>NZ_CP124860.1:0-5693291 GCF_056824325.1 Flavobacterium sp. B330r | reverse complement strand
TTTGAAAATTTATAATCGATAATATCTCGAGAATCGATAATGGTTTTAAAGAACCAATCAATATTTTTTGGGCTTTTTTGGGTTAAGATTTTCTCAAAATCATAACGATTCGATTGTCCGAATTGGTTGAGATTGTAAAATTCTCTGACGCTTTTAGGAACAATATCATGATTCAGATAATCATCTAAATAACTCAAGCTCAAACCAGCACGATATTTACTGGCAATTTGCTCGTTAAATTTTATTAAGGTGTTTTTGGATCGCCAAGTGGCTGATCCAAGTTTTTACGGGCCATTAGCATATAGTAATAGCTATACTGCTCGTTAAAAGTCAATCGTGATAGTTGATATTGTAGCTTTAAAGAGCTTCATGTTTGAAAGTCTTCCTAGCATTTTTTCCTCCTTATGATGTTCTTCCATGTACTTCATCATGGCATAAATCTGGATTCCGTCATAAATCCAATTGTCTTTTCTAGGATCTAAGCGAAGACTGTTTTTGAGATAATTGTTTAGAAAAGTCTTTAAAAACTGAATTTCAAATATAAAATCATCCTGAAACGGACTGATAAAAGAAGGCAGCTGATTTAAACCATAAAAAGGATTTCTGTCGTAATCGATCTGAGAAACGGTTATTTTTTCATGCGGATATTTGCCAATAAACTTTTCAGCATAAGAAACCACACGATTAATGATAATAGCTTTCTGGATTTCGTCTATTTTTTTATTTTTTAAATTGGTTTCAACCAGTAGAGAACCATTATCATATGTTCTAAAGCTATTTTGTTTTTCGATATAAAGACTAAAATCGGTTCTGTTTCTGCCAGAGAAAGAATAAATATTGTAGCCCTGATTGCTGGTATCTTTAGAAACCGAATTTAAATCGGTAGTAATAGAGTATGGATTCGGGATTTTAATTTCAACTTCATAATCGCTCACCGCATTGGCAATATCATCCAGATTGAAATTGTTATACTTTACAAAAAGGCCATTTTCAAAACGGGCAGGACTTATAAACCAGTTTTTAAGAGCCATACCGCCATTTTGATCAAAACCAAAATGTGTGAATTTATCGTTTGGTATTTTTACAATATAATTAAGATGTAAAACGATTTTTTCGTTAGGAAGCAGTTTGCGATTCAGCTTAACCGTAATATAGTCAGGATCCTGATTGCTTCTTTCCCATTCCAGAGCCGAAAAATTAGTTTCTGTTAGGTTTATAATTGTCGTTTTTCCTCTGTCGGCAGCCTTTGCCAAATGAAAACCTCTGTAAAATTCATCAGAAAAACGTTTTGCAAGAGGCGTGTTTTTATCCCCGCAAAAGCGTTATTCCAATCGTTCAAAACAATCAAAGCCAAAGTATCATTTGTAGTATTATGATACGTAAGATCTTGTTTTATGTTTAGTGTTTTAAGTTCGAGATTTACCGCCACTTCCATCTTAGATTGATGTTGTGCAGTTAGTTTTATCGAAAATGATAAAGCTAAAAACGAGGCAAATAATTTTATAAAGTGCTTTCAAATAGTGGCTTAAAAATTATCAGACATACTTAAATTACGGACATATTGCGGTTTCGGATTTTTGTAAAAATAGTATAAAAAAAGCTGTTTAAAAAAACAGCTTTCAATTTTTACGATACTTTACGTAATTTAACGATAAATAGTATGATGTTCACAGCGAAATGTGATCTCACACATGAAAATTAAATTTAGAAATTCGGACTTAAATCGTATTTTTTGTAGAATTTATCCAATGCTTCCACAACTTCATCTTCAGTGTCTACAATTTTAAATAAATTCAAATCTTCTGGGCTTACAGTATGCATTTTTTCAACCAAAACAGTTTTAACCCATTCGATTAAGCCAGACCAGAACTCAACTCCAACCAAAATAATCGGAAATTTTCCAATTTTCTTAGTTTGAATCAAAGTGATAGCTTCAAACATTTCGTCTAAAGTTCCAAAACCACCTGGCATCACCACAAAACCTTGCGAATATTTTACGAACATTACTTTTCTCACAAAGAAATAGTCGAAATTCAGGTTTTTGTCATGATCAATATAAGGATTAAAATGCTGCTCAAACGGAAGTTCGATATTTAAACCAACCGAAATTCCTCCGCCCAAATGCGCGCCTTTATTTCCAGCTTCCATAATTCCGGGACCACCTCCTGTAATCACACCGTAACCTGCTTTACTGATTTTATAAGCAATTTTTTCAGCCAATTGATAGTACTTATCCTCTGGTTTTGTTCTCGCCGATCCAAAAATAGAAACACAAGGACCAATACGTCCCATTGCTTCGTAACCATTTACAAACTCAGACATAATCTTAAAAATTGCCCAGCTGTCATTGGTTTTAATTTCATTCCACGTTCTTTGTTTCAAACGATCCTGAATTACTTTATCTTCATCATTATCAAAATCTTCTAATCTCATTTTAGGTATTTTAATTTATTATTTTATTTATGTTTTTGTCCCTGTAATTGTCATCCTGATCATAGTCGGAAGAAGGAGCCGTTTCCCGCTGTCAGCTATATTCCCGATAAACAAAAAACGGCTAAAAAGCCTTGTTTTTCTAAATCGGGAGATGCCGCTCCCATCAGGGCTAGGGCAGTTGGTCTCATATAAACCATTTGGCTTAATTGAAACATATTTTCTTTAAAAAGCTTGAGTTTTTCAGAAAAAGCGGACACTAAATTAACGCTTTTTTCTAGAATTGTTATAAAAAAGAGTAATTATAATCCAAAAGTAATGCTTGGATAATGAATATGCCTAAGGTTTTGGTTCACTATCAGATGATTATAGTTTTTGGATTGTTTAGATAATATATCTGCTACTTTTTAGTTCTTGAGTTCCAAATTTCAGGGGTTCTGCTAGTATGAAAGATTGAGAAAATCTCCACTAAATTTAATTGTTCGTTAATTGAATAATGAATTATAAACGGAAATTTTTTGACTATCATGCAACGAATATTTTTATAACGAATAGCACAAATATGTGGTTGAGTTTTTAATGAGTTAATTTGAGTTTTAACTTGCTTATGAAAACGAAGCCCCAAATTTTCTAACTGGTTATTATACCATTTAACTATTTGTGTTAGATCATTTAAAGCATCCTGATCTATTTTAATATTGTACATTTCAAAAATTATTGAATTGGTAAATCGGAAACATCATCCCAGTCAAGCATTCGTTCAGGAGACGCTTTGCTTTTTTTAATTCTGCTTAAAACTATTTTTTGATGTTCTTCAGGGATTTCAATATTATCATCTTTCCAAATCACCTCATTGAGTTTTAATTTTTCAGCAGGTGATAATTGTTTTACAACTTTCATCAATTCTTTAAAATCTAAATCTACTTTCAAACTTAAACTGTTCATAAAAATAATATTTATAATAATGATACTAAGTTAGTTCTTTTTTCAAAAACTTAGCCGTATAACTCTTTTTATTCTGAGCCACTTCTTCTGGGGTTCCTTTGGCAACCAATTGTCCGCCACCTTTTCCACCTTCTGGACCAATATCGATAATATAATCGGCAAGTTTGATTACGTCCATATTATGTTCGATCACCAGAATAGTATTTCCTTTATCAACCAGTTTATTGATTACTTCCATCAAAACGCGAATGTCTTCAAAGTGTAATCCTGTTGTTGGTTCGTCTAGAATATAAAATGTATTTCCAGTATCTTTTTTAGATAATTCTCCCGCTAATTTAATACGTTGCGCTTCACCACCCGAAAGCGTTGTACTTTGTTGCCCAAGTGTAATATAACCTAAACCAACATCTTGAATTGTCTTGATTTTTCTATAAATCTTCGGAATATTTTCAAAAAATGGAACAGCTTCATCAACCGTCATATCCAAAACATCAGAAATAGATTTTCCTTTGTATCTAATTTCTAAAGTTTCTCTGTTGAAACGTTTTCCCTGACACGTTTCGCATTCTACGTAAACGTCTGGTAAAAAGTTCATTTCGATTGTTCTTACACCAGAACCTTCGCAGGTTTCGCAACGTCCACCTTTTACGTTAAAACTAAAACGTCCCGCTTTATAACCACGAATCATACTTTCAGAAGTCATTGTAAACAAATTTCTGATTTCAGTGAAAACCTCTGTATAAGTCGCCGGATTCGAACGTGGTGTTCTTCCAATCGGACTTTGGTCAATATCAATTACTTTATCAATATGTTCCAGACCTTCAATCTTTTTGTAAGGCTGTGGTTTCTTTACTCCATTAAAATAATACGCATTTAAAATTGGATACAGCGTCTCATTAATTAAAGTCGATTTACCGCTTCCTGAAACTCCTGTAACGCAGGTTAATTGCCCTAACGGAATTTCTATCGAAACGTTTTTAAGATTGTTTCCTGTTGCACCGGTTAGTTTCAAGAATTTGCCATTGCCTTTTTTCTTTTCTTCGGAATCTCAAATTTCATTTTACCATTCAAATATTGAGCGGTTATAGTATCCGAAGCTAAAGTTTCTTTTGGAGTTCCAATACTGATGATTTCTCCTCCATATTTACCTGCTTTTGGTCCAATATCAATTACATAATCTGCTGTTTCGATCATGTCCTTGTCATGTTCAACCACAATAACCGAGTTTCCGATATCGCGTAATTGTTCCAAAGAATGAATCAACTTTTCGTTATCTCTTTGGTGCAAACCAATACTTGGTTCATCCAAAATATAAAGAACTCCAACCAACTGAGAACCAATTTGTGTTGCCAGACGAATACGCTGCGCTTCCCCGCCCGAAAGCGATTTTGAACTTCGGCTTAAAGCCAAATAATTCAAACCAACATTCATTAAAAAGTTCAAACGGTCTTTAATTTCTTTTACCACTTCAGATGCAATTAAAAGCTGTTTATCTGTCAAATGGCTATTTAAATCTTGAAACCAAGCTGTTAAATCTGAAATATCCATATCACATAATTCGGTGATATTTTTTTCGTTTACCCTAAAAAATAAAGCTTCTTTTTTAAGACGTGAACCGTCGCAAACAGGACAGTTAATTTCGTCCATAAAATCTTTTGCCCAACGTTTTATGCTGGTTGTAGCGCTTTCGTCATATTGATTTTTGATGAAATTAGAAATTCCTTCAAAGTCAATTTTATATTCTCTCGTTACGCCAAGATCTTTTGAATTGATCGAAAATTTATCTTTTCCGCCATACAAAATCATTTGCATTGCTTCTTCAGGAATTTTCTCAATTGCATCGGTAATTTTAAATCCGAATTTTTCTCCAATGGTTTCCAATTGTTTGAAAATCCAAGACGATTTGTATTCGCCAAGCGGAGCAAAACCACCAGCTTTTATCGATAATTTCGGATTTGGAATAATCTTCTTAACATTGATTTCGTGTACCGTTCCCAATCCGTTGCAATGTGGACAAGCTCCTTTTGGAGAGTTGAACGAAAATAAATTTGGTTCTGGATTCTGATACGATATTCCTGTTGAAGGACACATTAAATTTCTACTGAAATAACGCACTTCATTAGAATCTTGATCTAAAATCATCAAGACATCTTCACCGTGATGCATCGCTGTATTGATGCTTTCAGATAATCTTTTTTGTGTATCTGGATTATCTTCAATCACCATTCTGTCTACAACAATCTCAATATCGTGTGTTTTGTAACGATCCAATTTCATTCCCGCAACAAGATCTTGAACTTCTCCGTTTACACGAACTTTCAAGAATCCTTGTTTGGTTATTTGTTGGAATAATTCCGCATAATGACCTTTTCTAGCTTTAATAACCGGAGCAAGAATATTGATGCGTTTTCCATTATAATCCTGAATAATCAGATCTTTAATCTGCTCATCAGAATACGAAACCATTTTTTCGCCAGTGTTATAACTGTAGGCATCTGCGCCACGCGCATATAACAGCCTTAAGAAATCGTAAATTTCAGTGATAGTCCCAACTGTAGAACGCGGACTTTTACTAGTTGTTTTTTGTTCAATCGCGATTACAGGCGAAAGTCCGTCGATTTTATCAACGTCTGGACGCTCTAATCCGCCAAGAAATTGCCTCGCGTAGGCAGAAAAAGTTTCAACGTAACGACGCTGTCCTTCGGCATAAATCGTATCAAAAGCCAAAGAAGATTTTCCCGAACCTGATAAACCTGTAATTACAACCAGTTTTTCACGCGGAATAGATATATCGATATTTTTTAGATTGTGAACTCTTGCACCAAGAACTTCAATAGTATTGTCTTTATCTAACATAATTTTGAGCAAAACGCAAAGTTACCACTTTGATTTGTTCTTTTAGTGCTCGATAGCAAAACTTTATGTTACAATTAGTAACAAAATAAAAGTAGTTTCTTATAGTTTTATTTTTTGCTGGAAAACATTTTAATATTGGGTGAATAAAAATTTTTAACGTATCCGATGTTAAGGCTATTCAATTGTCATAGAACGAAGTTTTGTTCTATATGCTTCAAGTGCTATCGATTTTGAAATGAATCCGTGATATTTTCCATCTCTTAAAACAGGAAGAAAAGCAGATTTTGAGGTTTCAAATTTGCGCATTACAATTTCCATGCTGTCGAGTGTAGAAATTGTGGCAGAAGGTGCTTTCATTACATCTCTAATGAAAGTATATTTTACACGATAAGAGTTAAATATAATTTCGCGAATATCATTAAAATGAACCACTCCAACCAGATCTTTATCATTGTTTACAACCGCAAAAACAACTTGATTAGAGTGTGAAATCAGGTCTACTAATTTACTTAGGTTTTCGTCTGGATGAACGGTTAGGTAATCGCACTGAATGATCGTGTCAATTTCTAAAGTGGATAGAATATTAGAATCTTTATTACTTGTAAAAGCATGTCCTTTTTTAGCTAATCCTTTTACGTCAAGCGAATATTTTTCGTAACGCTTAGAAATAGCAAAACTGATTGAAGAGACAATCATAAGCGGAATCATTAATCCGTAACCTCCTGTAATTTCTGCGATTAAGAAAATAGCCGTAAGCGGAGCATGAAATAAACCGCTCAAAATTCCGGCCATTCCGACCATTGTAAAATTACTGATAGGAAGTTTAGATAAGCCAATCATCGTAACCAATTTAGAAAAGAAATAGCCTAAATATGATCCTAGAAAAAGAGAAGGAGCAAAGTTTCCTCCATTTCCACCGCTTCCAAGAGTTAGTCCCGAAGCAAAAACTTTAACCATTGCTGTTGCCCCAACAAATAAAAGTAAAACCCATTGATTGTTTCTGAAATCTGCAAACAAAGTATTATCTAATAAAAGTCCCGGATCTGCATCAGATAATGTTTTAATACTTTCGTAACCTTCACCAAATAGTGTTGGAAAAATAAAAATTAGTAACGCTAATAACGATGAACCAATCAAAGCTTTTTTGTATGGATTAATTTGCTGTTTGGCAAAATAATGCTCTACTTTCTGGAAATTTCTAGAGTAATAAATAGCGACCAATCCCGTAAGAACGCCTAAGAGAACATAGAATGGAATATTATGATAATCGAATGTTTCTTGTTTTTTGAAGCTTAATAAAATGCTTTCGTCCAGAACAATCGCAGAAACCAATGCGCCTGTCGCAGCAGAAATCATAATTGGCGTAAAGGCAGAAATACTAACATCTACCAATAAAACTTCGATCGCAAAAAGAACTCCGGCTATTGGTGCGTTAAATGCGGCAGCAATTCCGGCCGCAACGCCACAGCCAATTAACAATGTCCTGTCTTTGTATTGTAACTTATAGTTTTGGGCAAAATTAGAGCCAAAAGCGGCTCCTGTTATCACAATCGGACTCTCTAAACCAGCAGAACCTCCTAAACCAACCGTTAACGAACTAGTAACAATCTGGGCATACATCTGCTTTTTCGGAATAATACTGGCTTTTTTGGCAACCGCATAAAGTATTTGTGAAGTTCCTTTCTGAATACTTCCGTTAAGAACTTTATTTACAACAAAAACCGTTAGTGTAATACCAATAATAGGCAAAATACTATTGATGAAACTCAATTTTAGAATCCCGTTGATGTAAGTTGCAAAAGAAAAAACGCTGTGTGCAAATGTTTTAAGAACAATTACCGCAAACGCGCACGAGATTCCTGTTAATACACTGGATAAAAAAAGAAATTGTTTTGGTGTCATTAAAGATTGAGCCAAAGCAATTATACTTTCAAGTCGTCTGAAATATTTTTTTATCATTATGTTTTAAAAATTATCGATCTTACAAAATTAGATTTTAATCTTGTTTAAAAAAAATAAAATCAAGAATCACTTTAAAAACCAACCGCTGTGTCGTCTCCTCTAAAATCTGCTCCTCCTTCTAATCTATTGTCAGGTAAGACCAAAATGGCATCTACTTTTCCGATAATTGGAGTTGGCTTTTCGTTGATAATGTAACTCTTAGCTTTTAGTTTTTCTATAGTTTTCGTTTCAAAAGTATTAGGTTCGAAAGTGATTAAATCGGGTAGCCATTGATGATGAAAACGTGGAGCATTTACCGCTTCCTGCATGCTTAATTTGTATTCGTAAACATTTAAAATCGTTTGCAAAACAGAAGTAATAATGGTAGAACCACCTGGAGTTCCCACAACCATAAAAAGTTTTCCGTCTTTTTCTACAATTGTTGGGGTCATAGAGCTTAACATGCGTTTTTGCGGTGCAATGCTGTTGGCTTCATTTCCAACCAAACCAAACATATTTGGAGATCCAGGTTTGGCACTAAAATCATCCATTTCATTATTCAAAAAGAAACCTAATTCGTCACAGTAATATTTAGAACCATAACCATCATTTAAAGTGGTTGTAGCTGCAATTGCGTTTCCGAATTGGTCTACAATAGAGTAATGTGTAGTTTCTGTGCTTTCGGCATAATTTACTTTTCCTTCTTTAATTTCGGTAGACAAAGTTGCTTTTTCAGGATTAAAACTTGCCATTCTTTCGCGCAGATAGTTTGCGTCTAACAATTCTTTCATCGGAATTTTTACAAAATCAGGATCGCCTAAAAAGTAACTTCTGTCTGCATAGGCTCTTCTTTCGGCTTCAACAATAACCTGAATAGCGTCGGGAGAATTATGTCCCATTTTTGCTAAATCGTAAGGCTCAAGCATTTTTAAGATTTGCGCCAGACAAATTCCGCCACTGCTTGGAGGAGACATTGAGATGATTTTCAAATCTTTATAAGTAAACTGAAGCGGCTTTCTCCATTTTGCCTCATATTTGGCTAAATCTTGCATCGTGATAATACCGCCTTTTTTCTGAAGATAATTGACTAAGATTTTTGCAGTTTCGCCTTTGTAGAATTCATTTCTTCCTTTTTTCTGAATTCTTTTTAAAGTTTTGGCTAAAGCTAAGTATTTGATCGTGTCATTTTCTTTGAAATTGCCTGATACAAGTGAATTTTCGCCGTTAATTTTTACAATGCTTTCATGATAATCTTTTATACTTTTCTCTTGCTTTTTGGTTACTACAACACCTCTTTCTGCTAAAGCGATAACAGGCTCTAGAATTTTAGAAATAGGCATTGTTCCATATTTTTTATGTACGGCAAAAACGCCTGCAATAGTTCCAGGAACACCAATAGCAAGAGCTGTTTGTGTGCTTTTTCCTTTTATAACATTTCCTTCACTATCCAAAAACATATCTTTTGTGGCAGCAAGTGGTGCTTTTTCTCGATAATCCAACGAACCCACTTCACCATTTGCTTTTCTGTAAACCATAAATCCGCCACCGCCTATATTTCCTGCAAACGGAAAAGCAACTGCAAGAGCCAATTCTGTCCCGACCATCGCATCAAAAGCATTTCCTCCTTTTTTCATAATGTCGGCACCAATTTTTGAAGCTTCTTCACGAGCAGAAACGACCATTGCTTTTGTAACAACCAATCCTGTTGGTTTTGGAAGAGCTTCTTGTGCGTTGCTGCTATTTAAATATAAAAGGGCGATTAAAAGTGTAATTTTTTTCATGTGCAATAAAATTAAATTGGGCTAGAGAGAAAGGAGTTTTTCTTTGGCTTTTACTCTCATTTCTTCAAAGAAAAGGGTAAATTCTTCTTCAAATTCATCATAAAACGCAATAAGTTCTTCAACAGCAAATTGCATTTGAGAAATGTTTTTCGACCTTCTGTCCATTTGCGTCAAAATATGCTGAATTCCTTCTGTTGTACGATAACTTACCAACCAGTTTCTTTCGATCATGTATGGCATTAAACCTTGTGTTTTTTCGGTTAAAATCTCGTAATTATCATGCAAAGAATGATAAAATCGTTTTACAAAAAGTTCCAATTCCTCATCCGAATATTTTGTCCAGTTTTTGGCCAAAAAATGATCATAAACAATATCGACAATTACGCCGGCATAATGATGGTATCTGTCATGAAGACGTTTGGTGCTGGTTCTAAAAATATCGTGAGAATCGGTATAGGTATCTATGAATCGGTGCAGTAAAATTCCTTTTTGCACATCTTCAGGAAAATGTTCAAATTGTTTTCCGCGAATTCCGTCAGCCATAAAATTCCCTATTTTAATCAGATCATTTTCTCCAGAAAGGTATATGTGGGCTAAGAAATTCATTTTTTTGAAAGTTGCCAAGAACCTTAGAGACTAAGATTCTGAGTTATTTTAGTAAATGTATAAAAACTTTTTTAAATCATTTTGTTATAAAAATAACGAGAAATAAGTAGTTTCTTATAGATTAAATTTAAATTCTTAGAGACTTAGCGCCTTAGTAACTCGGTAACTTTTTTATATTTGTAAAAAAATAACCCTAACTCACAAAAATGACTCTAATAAAATCTATTTCTGGAATCCGTGGAACGATCGGAGGAAAAGTGGGAGACAATCTAACTCCTGTTGATGCAGTGAAATTTGCCTCGGCGTACGGAACTTTCTTAAAAAATAATATTGCTAAAGATAAATTGACAGTTGTAATTGGCCGCGACGCAAGAATTTCTGGACCAATGATTCATAATTTAGTAGTGAATACTTTAATTGGTTTAGGAATCGATGTTATCGATCTTGGACTTTCTACAACGCCAACTGTTGAAGTGGCGGTTCCTTTAGAAAAGGCTGACGGAGGAATTATTTTAACAGCATCTCACAATCCAAAACAATGGAATGCTTTGAAATTATTAAATGCAAAAGGAGAATTTTTAAGTGGCGCTGACGGTGCAAAAATTCTTGAAATTGCTGAAGCTGAAGCTTTCGACTTTTCTGATGTGGATAGTTTAGGTGAAGTTATTTCTAATGATGCGTATATGGATATTCATATCGATGAAGTTTTAAACTTGCCATTGGTTGATATTGAAGTGGTTAAAGAGGCTAAATTTAAAGTGGTTGTAGATGGTGTAAATTCATCTGGAGGAATCATCATTCCGAAATTGCTAAAATTAATGGGCGTTGAAGTGGTAGAATTATACTGCGAACCAAACGGACATTTTCCTCATAACCCAGAACCATTAAAAGAACATTTAACTGATATTTCTGAGCTTGTTGTAAAAGAAAAAGCTGATTTTGGTATCGTAGTAGATCCAGATGTTGATCGTTTGGCTTTTATTAGCGAAGACGGAGAAATGTTTGGAGAAGAATATACATTAGTGGCTTGTGCAGATTATGTTTTGAGCAAAACTCCAGGAAATACCGTTTCTAATATGTCATCTTCTCGCGCTTTAAGAGATGTTACTAAAGCACACGGCGGAAGCTACGAAGCAAGTGCAGTAGGAGAGGTGAATGTAGTTGAATTAATGAAGAAAAATAACGCAATAATTGGTGGTGAAGGTAACGGTGGAATCATCTATCCTGAATTGCACTACGGACGTGATAGTCTGGTAGGAGTTGCTTTGTTTTTAACGCATTTAGCAAACAAAAAAATGCCAGTTTCTGCTTTGAGAGCTTCTTATCCAGAATACTACATGAGTAAAAATAAAATCGAATTGACACCGCAAATAGATGTTGATGCGATTTTATCTCAAATGACAGAAAAATATAAAAACGAAGATATCTCGACAATTGACGGTGTAAAAATTGATTTTGCTACAGAATGGGTTCATTTAAGAAAATCAAACACAGAGCCAATTATTCGTATTTATACTGAAGCGCCTTCTCAAGATGCTGCAGATAAATTAGCACTTCGAATTATTGATGAAATTAAAGTAATTGCTGGAATCTAAGATTTTAGGTTTATTACATAAAAAAGCCTCTTTTGAAACTTTCGAAAGAGGCTTTTTCTATTTTGGATTATTCAATACGGTGTTTCCATCTTTTGTGCGTCCACAAATAAAATTCTGGCGCTTCTAGAATCTGTTTTTCGACTTCTTTTAAATACATCTCTGTAATTTTAAAGTTTTCAAAATCTTTCGGATTATCTGCAAGAGGAATAAATGTAGCTTCATAATACCCTCTTCTAACTTTTTTAACTTCTACAAATAGAACTGCCAAATCATATTTTTTTGCTAATGTTTCGGCGCCTGTGTGCACAGGAACTTCAACTCCCATAAATTTCATCGAATGAAAAATCCTTTCCATTTTTGGCGATTGGTCGCTTGCTAAACCATACAGACTTAAAACACCTTCACGTTGGTTCTTTGCCATTGTTGGAATTGCTTTTCGGGTTTCGATCATCTCGGTATTGTATTTAGAACGGATTTTTCGAACCAATTTATCAAAATATGGATTAGCCAGTTTCTTATAAACAGCAACTCCTTGAAATCCAAGTTTGGGATTAATTGTTAAAAGCCATTCATAACTTGCATAATGCGAAGCCACAAGAATCACGCTTTTTCCTCTTTTAGCATAATCACGAACCAGATCAATATTAGTGACATGAAATCTTCTTTCCATTTCTTCAGGAGACATGCTCATGGTTTTAATCATTTCCAAAAACATATCGCACATATGCTTGTAGAATTTCTTTTCTATAACTTTTCTCTCGGCATCGCTCAAATGAGGTAAAGTAAGCGCAAGATTTTCGCGAACCACTTTTTTACGATATCCAATAACTCTATAAACCAAAAAACAGACAAAATCTGAAAATAGGTAAAATATAGGAAAAGGAAGTATAGAGATAAGCCAAAGTAATGGGTAGGCTAAAATATAGACAAGAAACTGCATGTAATTTTTTTTGGCAAAGATAAATTAAAAATGATTATCGACTGCTATTTTGCATTCTTGCTAACTTATCTTTAAGAATGATTATATTTACAAATCATAATTCACAATACTTATTACTTATGAATATTATTTTAATAGCGATTATCATTGCGAACGTTGTTATTAGTTACAAAGGTTTTAACGATCTTTATTTTTTTAGAAAATACGAATTTCATGTCGGAAGCATTCGTTCAGGAGAACAAATTAGAATGCTGTCTTCTGGTTTTTTGCATGTAGACATGATGCATTTGATTTTTAATATGCTGACTTTGTATTTCTTTGCTCCTGTAGTTTTAAACTGGCTTGGTAATTTCTCTTTTATATTGGTTTATTTTGGGAGTTTAATTTTTGGAAGTCTTCTAACCATGCTATTTCATAAGAATGATTATAGCTATCGTGCCGTTGGTGCTTCTGGCGCTGTCACGGGAGTTTTATATTCCGCAATACTATTGCAGCCCGACATGATGCTCGGAATATTTTTTGTGATTCCGATGCCGGCTTATATTTTCGGAATTGTGTATTTATTATACTCTATTTACGGAATGAAAGCCAAAAATGACAATATTGGCCACACAGCACACTTTGGAGGTGCTATAGGAGGATATTTGATTACTTTGATCAAAATGCCATCACTTCTTACAGACCATACCCTAATGGTTATTCTTCTTGCGATTCCGATTTTGATACTTTTTGGAATGGCAAAATTGGGAAAATTGTAATGCTGGCATAACTTTTGAAATGTCTTTTTTAAATATTAAAATTTAACAAAAATGAAAAAACTAGTATTATTTTTAACAATCATGTTTATGACTATGTCTTACGGCCAAGAAATCAAACAAGTACCACTAATTAATGTTAATGGAGAAGGAAAAGTAAAAGTAGCACCTGATCAGGTTTGTATTTCAGCTTCGGTTGAAACAAAAGGGAATAATGCTAAAGACGTTAAAAAACAAAATGACGAAAAGATGGATGCTGTTTTAAAATTCATTAAAAAAATGAATATCCCAACAGCAGATTTCAAAACAAAACAAGTAGCTCTTAATCCGCAGTACGATTATGAGAAAAAGAAAACTTCTTATAATGCTACACAAACAGTAGAAATCGTAGTGAAAGATTTAGCTAAATACGATGAGTTAATGGAAGGTTTGGTTCAGCAAGGAATTAATAGAATCGACAAAGTTTCTTTTGAAACCTCTAAATTAGCACAATACGAGTCTGAAGCTAGAAAATTAGCGATGAAAGATGCTAAAACAAAAGCGGAAGAATATGTGTCTGTTTTAGGACAAAAAGTGGGTAAAGCTTTTACAATTTCAGACAACTCTCAAATCTATCGTCCACAGCCAATGTATGCTGCGGCTATGAGAATGAAAGAAGCAGACTCAATGGGAGCTTCAAACGAAACTCTTGCAATTGGCGAAATCGAAATTACAGCAAATGTTAGCGTAAGTTTTGTTTTAGACTAAACATTTATAAAATACCAATAATAAAAAATCCAAATTCCAATTCAAACTGGGATTTGGATTTTTTCATTTTATTCGGTTAGGATTGGAATTTGGAATTTGGAATTTGAGTATTAGAATTTAAACCACCTTTATCGGAAGTGTAAACTGAAATGTACTTCCTTTCCCTTGTTCGCTTTCTACCCAAATTGTTCCTTGATGAATGCTTACAAACTCTTTACAAAGCAATAATCCGAGTCCGCTGCCGAGTTCGTTTTCCGTTCCTTTTTGTAGAACCTTTCCGTTAATTTTGAATAATTTTTCTTTGATGTAGTCCGGAACTCCGATTCCGTTATCTGTAATAGAAATTTCTACTTTTTGATTTGTTTGCACTAGTTTGACTTTAATGTCACCGTTCTTGTCTGTAAATTTAATTGCATTGCTTAGTAAATTTCGCAAGATGGTACTAATCATGTTTTTATCAACTTCTGCTTCAACAAGGTAAGCCGATTCAAACGCGATGTTGATGTTTTTATTTAAAGCCACATTTCGGCTTAGTTCTATATTCTCCTCAATCAAGGCATTTAAAAGCACATTTTTAGGATTAAAGGCAATCATTCCAGTTTGTACTCTAGACCAATCTAAAAGGTTCTCAAGTAGTTTATAAATGTTCTTATTCGAGTCGTGCAGGAGCTCTGAAATTTCTTTAATTTCTTCTCGACTGTATTGTTCGATATTCTCCAATAAAATTTCAGAAAGAGAAACAGAAGACCCTAAAGGCCCCCTTAAATCGTGAGAAATAATAGAAAAGAACTGATTCTTATCGTTTAAAAGCTTTTTAATTTTATGATCCTGCTTTTCTTTTACCAAAAGTAAAAAGCCTACAATGCCAATTAAAGTCAATAAAAATAGGCAAATGCTGTATAAGCTATCGAAGGTGTCATTGGAAATAATAAGATCTTGAGGAGATAAATATCTATGAACAATTCGTATTACAATTAGAATTTCAAATGCCATGTAACACAAAACATAAAAAGTCTTAAAAAAGCTTTTTTCCTTTTCTGTAAAATAAGTAATGGTTGGCAATAAATAGATGAAAAATATGCAAATACCACCAATTATGACACGAGTATTCATCGATGCGTCAAAAATCGTGGAAATATTAAAGAATACTATGGATGCTGCCGTAATGGCTATTTGAAAACGATAATGCTTTTTTGCATGCGTTTTAATAAGTGAAAGCATAGCCATCGTCTCAAAGCAACAAGCGCCAAGAATCATAGAATTGGCAATGTTAATAGACGCAAAATCAGGAATAATATTTCGCAAAAGCGCCATTACCCAAGCAAGTGTAAGTATTAATTTGCCCAAGCCAAACCATTTTAAAGTTTTTCTGTTATCGCTAGTGGCATATGAAAATGAAAAACTAAAAATAAGAATGCAGGTAAACAGATTGCCCCAAAAGTAAAGTAGAAATATTGTTTTTGGATCTACCGGTAAGAGTTCAAACATTAGAGGGATTTTGTTTTTAGAAATCGATTTAACAAATATACAAATAAAGTAAACATTCAAGCTAGAGATGACGCGACAAGCGCAGTGTTCTAGAACATTTAACAATTTGTTTTCCTTCTAATGTGCTACAAGATTAAACTGTTTTTAAAAATTAACAGCAGTTTATTTTTAAATTAATTTGTGGCATTTTGAAATAACAAACATTCGCTGGAAAATCTTATACTTTAAAAATAGGCAATAGTTTTTACAGTTTTGTGTTATAGATTTAGAAATAACTTTTTTTCAATTTTTTTGGATGTGTTTTTTTGAGAATTATCAAAAAAGATAAAATAGAAAGAACGAATTAATTTACATATAGAATGATTTCTTAGCTTTGTATTAAGTACCACAAAATTCTTTGTTATGCCACTAATTGAACAATCAGAATATAATTCCCCTTCTATTATGCATCGCAACAGGCATGTTTCTACCATTTATGCTGCACTGATTAAGAAATTTGAAGTGCCCGAATATACAAGAGAAAAGCATGAATTGAATGACGGAGATTTTATCAATATCGATTATATTTTAAATGGCTCAAAAAAGGCCGTTATTTTATGCCACGGTTTAGAAGGCGATTCGCGCAGAACCTATAATAACAGCTGTGCGGCCTATTTTAAGCAGAAAGGTTTTTCGGTTTTTGCTTGGAATAATCGTACTTGTGGCGGAGAAATGAATCGTCTTCCAAGGCTGTATCATCACGGTGCAGTTGATGATTTGGACGAAGTGGTTCAGTTTGCTTTGAAAAAAGGATTTGAAGATATTTATCTGATAGGATATTCAATGGGAGGCGTTCAGCTTCTAAATTATTTGGGATGGACAAAAATAGATGAGCGCATAAAAGCAGCCGTTTCAATTTCGGTGCCCACTCATATTGCCACAAGTGCAGAGGTGCTTAAGCAAGGTTTTAACAGAGTTTATTTGAAGAATTTTACCATTGATATTAAAAAGAAACTGAAATACAAAGCGGCTCAATTTCCTGATTTTATCAACCGTGATCAAATAGATAATATTTCTACTTTTGATGAAGTTGATCAATATTTTACGGCGCCGCTTCATGGTTTTGCAAGTCGTGATGATTATTACGAGCGTGTTTCTCCAGAGTTTTCTCTTAAAAACATTACAACTCCAGTTTTAATTATTAATTCGCTAGATGACCCTTTTCTGGGCGAAAGATGTTACCCGAGAACGATTGCCAAAGACAGTGCGTTTGTTTATCTAGAAACACCGAAATACGGTGGACATTGTGCTTTTCCGCTTCGTGATTCGGAGTATTCTTATGCTGAGAAAAGAGCTTTTGAGTTTTTTGAATCTTTCAGATTTAACAGTACTTTAATTTAAAAAATAAATTTACTCATCGCCCGAATTCTCAATCTCAGAAGGCGCTTTTTTCCTGATGCTGGTACTCAAATAAAAAAACAATCTTATGGTGTGATTCATGTCATATTGATAGCCAGAGTATTTTTGCTGGTATACATTCATATAGCCAAAATCGTAACTCCATTTCGGATTAATATTTTTTCTAATTCCGATAAAAAAGCGGTTTTGATCAAAAGTATTGTAAACGACTTCTTCTCCAAAATGCAGCAAAATTTCATCTGAAAGAACCATTTGAGGCCAAGATTTCTTATCGGAGATTCGAAAAGTAAAACTCATCAGATAACGAATTCTATTGGTAAAACGCCAATCGCCACTGGGTTTATCGTTGACCATTTTTTCTTGCCAGCGCTGTTCATTTCGCAAGCGCTGCAAGATGCTTACATTTCCAAATTTTGTATTTAACTGTGCCTGCTGATAAATTCTGTTTTCATCAGAAAAATTATTCCAGTCTGGATTTGACGGAGCAAGCCACATATGCGCATATCCTAGATTCAAGGAAATATTTGAATTTGGAATATAGCTGATACCTCCTCTTATAAAATAAAAACTCGGATCGGCGACAAAATCATTCCGCCTGATATGAAAATCGCCAATCACACCCCAATGTTCTGCAAATTTGGTAACCGTATTAATAGAAACCCAAGTCTGAAGCTGCTGGTTGATTTCTTTTTTTTGAGTTTGCCCTAATATACTTAATGGAAGTAATAAAATCAGGATTCTGATAAAATTGGTTTTCATATAAATACGATAGAAATTAGTTAAAGGGTAAATTTCTTTTTGAATCAGTCTAAGGCAATTATGGAAACAATTATTACAAGTAAAGGTATTCTTTTTTAATGAAGATTTATAGAGTAAGTTTAAAGTTTAATTTGTTTTATATCAGTCGTTTATGTTTTGTTGAGGTTAAGGTGTTAGCAATGATTTTTTTGTGCCAACAAGCCAAAAAGAGCTATCCTTTTGAAACAGCCCTTTTTAGTATTTTAAAATTTACTTCGATAAAATATCTTTTATGAGTTTAGTAAGTTCATCGGATTTTGATATAAACGGACTATGCCCAGAATTTATCGTATACGTATTGGTGATTCCGGCTTCTTTTGCCATTTTCTGCTGAAAACTATAAGTAATCGTATTGTCTGCTGTTGTAAAGATGTAATATTTTTTTCCTCCAGCATTATAATCCTCTGTTTTATAATTTAAAGGCGTTCCAAGAGGAATTGTCGGTTCTGCTTTGTATTTTGAAACAAGAAATTGTTTTTGCACATCTGTTGCATCCTGAGCAAATATTTTTGGAAGATTCACTTCTGGATTTACGATTCCTGCTAAAGTTTGGTCATCTGACAATTTTAATGATGCTGGCAAAAGTGAAGCCGTATCCATTTTTGAATAGTCCAAAACGCTTTTTCCGTTTTGCGGAATAAAACCAGCAACATAAATCAGTTTTTTGATTTTTTGAGGAACTTCTGCAGCAGTCTGAGTAATTACGGCTCCGCCTAAACTATGACCAATTAAAATTACAGGTTCGCTATAGGAGTTAATTGCTTTCTTGACTTCATCTACATAAGCCTGAAAAGAAACCTGATAAGCAGGAGTTGTATCGTCTCCATGTCCAGGAAGTTTTACCACCGTGACATTGTACCCCGCGGCTTTTAAATCCTTTTCGGTTTGGTCCCATACGTACGATGCTTGCCATGCGCCATGTACCAATACAACTGGGGATTTTTTTATGGCATTATCATCACTTGAACAAGATGCGCTGGCGAAGGAAGTAAACAATAGCAAGAATAGTTTTGATATTGATTTTAAGGGAGTTTGAGAATTCATTTTTGATTTTTTCATTGTTTTTAAAATTTTCATTGTATTATTTTTTATTAAAATTAGATGTCTTTTTTTAGTTAGGAAAGAACATCAAAACCATTTAAAACAGTTGCAAGCAAAGTATAAGCTCCCACTAAAAAGATAAGTTCGGCAACTGCATCTTGTCCTAAAATTTCTTTGGCAAGAGTATAAGAAGCGTCGGGAACGATTCTTCCTTTGGCTAATACAGAAGCGATTTCATAAGCAATAGCTTCTTCCTGATTTAATTCATTTGGTCGAATTCCTGATGCCAACGATGCAACTGCTTCTGCTGAAAAGCCAAAATGTTTAGCCATAATTTCGTGGGCATAAAGTTCAAAACGGGAACCAAATGATGCTCCAACGGTAAGAATTGCCACTTCGCGAACTTTTTTAGAAAGTGTTGCATGATTGTCTAAGGAACGCACAAAGCTTAAAGCAGGAATTCCAAATTGCGGGAAAGCAAGCATGGGCGGAAACGGACCTGTCAAAGCGCCTTCGTTATTCAGCATCGAAACTGGACCTTGGCTTGTTGTGATAAGTCTTACAACTTCGTCATGAACATAGCGAACTTCGGCGTTCATAGTTTCTGGATTTGTAGGATTTACTCGCATGATAATGGTTATTAGATTTAGCGAAGATTTTCTTCAAATTGTCCATCGATTAATACGAAAACGACGCGGCAGACTTTTCCAGATCGATTGCTCCAAGCATGATTGGTACCTCTTTGTACAATAATATCTCCTGTTTTTGCCGTTGTTTCGCCTTCATCTACAATTAAGGTTAATTCGCCATCCAGAACAATTCCGTAATCAATAGTTTCGGTTTTATGCATTAAAGGATGAGGTGCGTTTACGCCGGCTTTTGAAGCGTGTTCGCCGCTCATGGTTTTAAAATGTTCTAAAGCCTGTTCTTGCGTAAGATTTCGAATTTCATCGCTTTCAGGCGGAAAATCGATCACTCGTATTCTTGTTCCTTGTTTTGGAGGGCCTAGTATAAGTCCGTTTTCTTCTGGATCTCTAGATATGCTGTCGATCAGGGCAGGAGTTTGTTTCGTATTCCAAACCTCATGAAATTTAGCTCCATTTGGTCCGCCAACCATAAAAGTTCTTGCTAGAGCTTCATCAGAAACTATAATGGCTTTTCCTTGTGCGTTATGTCCGGTTACGATGCGTCTGAATGTTGTATTTGTTTCCATGATTATCGAGATTAGATTCTATTTTTTTTTTATACAAATACACCTAAATAGTGAAAAAGAACTCCAACTGCCCAAGCAGAGGTAGACCAAAGCGGCCAAGGATAAGTAGTGTCTGTTAAATACCAAATAAGAAAGATTATTGGAGTGGCCAATAGGAAAACTAGAAAGTGAATTTTGAATCCTAATTTTGGATTGTGTGCTTTAGCGTCGATGTTAAATTTAGTTTTCATGATTACGTTTTTTTAATGATTAGTAATAGATTGTTTTTTTAATGAAATGTTTTTTAATTGTTTGATTTTCAATTTATTTAAATGACAAAGGTAGAGCGGGTACTTGACGAATATCGTTGACTTTGGTTAAGAACGAATCTTCTAGATTTAAAAAGAAAGCATTTTGTATTTAGCAGAATAAAATCTAATTTTAGAGAAGTTATTTCTCTTAACTTATTGCTATGGATGCACTTAAAAACGTTATAACATCATTTGTCCCAATGTCTGATGAAGAGTATGATTTGATGCTTCCTATCATCGAAAGGAGGGAAGTGCCAAAAGAGACCGACCTTTTGCAACAGGGAGAAATCTGTCGTCATATCTACTTTATAGAAAGTGGCTTTTTTAGAATGTTTTATGTGGATTATAAAGGAAACGAAATCAATTGCCGATTTGCAAAACCAGATGATTTTCTGGTAGATTTCGCCAGTTTCATTACGCAGAGAACTGCTCAATACTATTGCAGAGCGATGGAAGATTCGAAAGTGATTGCTTTAGAATATGAACAGGTAGAAAACTTATACCATAGTTCGCCCAATTGGTCCAAATTTGGAAGATTAATAGCCGAATATGCTTATTTAATCATTATCGAAAGAGAAGAAATGCTTCATTTTCAAACTCCCGAAGAACGCTACAAAACCATTTTAAAAAAAGAACCTTATCTTTTTCAGATGGTCTCGCAGAATCAGCTTTCCTCTTACATTGGTATTAAGCCAGAATCTCTAAGCAGACTTCGTAAAAGAATGATCGGTAAGTGATTCGTTAAAATAAATGATAACGGAAGACAAAATTTTATCTCCCGTTATATTTAATTCAGCAGTAATGTATCGAATTACTTTTTCTTAACTAACCAGCTTTCAACTGCTTTCGAAAAATCAGCTACATCAATCGGATGTCTGCTTGTTATTATGTTGGCATCAATAACTACTGGCTGATCAGAAACAATTCCTCCAGCATTTTTAAGGTCGATTTGAATGTTCCAATATCCCGTCAATTTTCTCCCTTTTAAAATATCAGCCGAAGCCAATACAACCGGTGCGTGACAAATGGCAGCAATCAATTTTCCTGATTTATTAAAATCCTGAATGAATTTGATAACGTCTTTGTCGTAGCGAAGGTTATCGGGATTCCATGCACCTCCTGGAATAAATACAGCATCGTAATCGCTTACTTTAATTTGATCTGCTGTTCGGTCAAATTTTATCCAGCCAACTGGCTGTAAATATTGAATAGCCATAACGTGCGTTTTTGCCATTTCAGGACTGCTTAATCCGTATCTGGCAGGAGCAGGATTGTATTTTGGTGACACAATATCAACCTGTGCGCCCAATTCCTTAAAATACCAAACAGGTCCTGTCAATTCTATTTCTTCAAAACCGTCTGCAACGAGCACTGCGATTTTTTTGCCTTTTAAAACTGTTTTGTCTTTTACAGGAGTAAAAAAGAAGGCTCTCATAGCTTCGTTTCCAGGCGCATTCAACAGCGAAGAAACAGGCATTACAGAAACATGAGACGGTGTTGTCAATTGGTTAATCACGTCTAATTTGTGATCGATATCTTGTGCTTGTGCATCGGCTAATGCAACGGCGCTTAATAAACTTGCTGTCATAATTTGTCTTAATTTTTTCATGATTTTTTATTTTAACTATTACTACTGATTTTCTTTTTTATTCTCTTGTCAGCGGAGCAAATTCTATAAGATTGTGCAGTCCGTTTTGAAAAGGTGGTTTCTTGATGTTGGTTTCCAAATATTCGATTACGGGTTTAATTGGAGGGAAGTTGAGGTGATACTGAAAAGCATCATTGCTTCTGAATTTTTCATAGGTCACAAACTGCGTTTGATCTCCTTCAATTTCCGAAAGCTGATAGGTTACGACTCCAGGTTCACTGCGAAATTGTGACATCGCAACATGATAAGTATCTTTAAAATGCTGTTCTGTTCCTTTTTTACCATCAACAAATAACATAATCACAAGCTGATTGTCTTCTTTTTTGGAAGTTTTTCGCCATTGTTCTTTGGTTAAAGGTTCGAGATCTTTTACATAATAGATTTTAGGTGCAGTTTTTAAGGATTTTTCAGTTAAAGATTGCAATGCTTTTGCTTGTGTTTTTTTGCTGAAATCTTCCAACTGTTTTTTTCCGTTCCATCTTTCAATTAGCCATAAAATATTCGGTTTTTCTTGTTCGTAAAAAGCTTCTGCCATAATATTTTCTTTAGATGAAAGCGAAGCTGTTACATAATCTTTCAATGCTTTTCGAAATGGTTCTGAGGCATTCTCTGGGACTTCATACATTGTTAATTTCGCGATGGTTTCAGAAGCTGTTAACTGTTCTAAAAGTGCTTCGCCAACTGCTTTTGCTGACTGTGGATTCTGTCCTGTAACCAAACGCTGATCGATCGTTACATGTGTTTGCCATAAACCCGATTTTTCGAAAATGGCTCCTCTTTCTATAAGTTTAGATTCTAATAAAAAAGGTGCGGCTTTATCCAGTTTTACAGCGGTTTCTTCTTCATTCGTAAAAGCATTGATTTTTTTGCCATCTACAAGATATTTGTCATCTAGTTTAATATTTAAAAGACCTGCAGAACCGTGAGATACTGCGCTAATGATTCCGTTATTTTTATAAATTTTGGAAGCTATTGCGGTCAGCTGTTTATTGTTTGGCAAATCCCACATCGCGCCGTGACCGCCAGCAAAATGTATGGCCGCATATTCGTTAGGATCAATCGTGTCTGGTTTCATTGTGTTTTCTATTTTTTGTCTGTATTTTGTATTAAGCCAAAATTTCTTGTTTGTCGAATCGCTTAAATTGAATCCTTCTACAGGTGCCTTGCCTCCTTTCGGACTAACAAAATCAACTTCGTATCCTGCACTTGTTAGCACATCCCACGGATGCGTTACTTCAGAAAGATAAAAACCTGTTTTCTCTCCCGTATTTCCCTTTTTTTCATGATTGGTGACCACGAATAAAATTTTCTTTTTCATGCTTTCAGAATTTTTAGCTTTAACACTGGCTGTAATAGTTATAAAGGCACACAGTGCGACTATTAAGACTTTTTGTGTAATTGAATTATATGGTATTGTTTTCATGTTTCTTCTTTTTAATATTTCAGTTATCTCTTATACAAATTTCTATTTTGAATATTCGCTAGAAGTTGATTCAAATCACTTTAAAAGTGTGATTACGATCACTTTGCATTTAAAAACAAGGCAAAAGTATATCGGTCATTCTTTCCAAATCATTGACTTTGTTTAAGAATGGATATTTGATTGTGAAGGATTGAAGTTTTTAGTAAATAAGGAGAATTAAAAAAAGTCCCAGCGGGACGAAATATTTATAGATAGATATTTGTCATTTGAAGAGGAGCTACGGAGGAGTGGAAATATGTCGCTCCTCTGGAGCTCTTTTATTTTTTCGATTTAATTTTTAGCTATAAATATGTTGCTCCTCCGAAGCTTTTTAATTTCGGTATTTAGTTTTGGTTAATTATTATTACGTCCCAATGGTTGAAACCATTGTCTATATTTCAAGATTATTACAAAGTCCCGGAGGGACGGAATATTTATAGAAAGATATATGTAGTGTGATGAAGAGCTCCGAAGGAGCGACATATTTCGCTCCTTCGGAGCTTTTTGATCTGGATTTGATTTTTGGCTATAGATATTAAACTCTTCCAGAGTTAGTTATTGAGATAAAGCCTGCTTAGTGTTTCCCGACAGACACCAAGATATTCTGCGATGTATTTTTTTGGTATTTTCTGCAAAATGTTTGGATAGTAACTGGCGAACTTTTCATAACGCTCTTTTGGATTGTCTGATAATAGAGAAATAATCCTTTTTTGCTGCGAAGAGTAAAGCAGAGTTAATTTCATTCTAAAAAAATGCTCCATTTTATGAAGTTCAGAAGCCAGTTTTTCTCTTGCGTAAAGTGTCAGACATAATATTTCGGCATCTTCCATACAGACAATATTTATGGCAGATTCCGTTTGATTGAAATAAGCGTTATAATCTGATATCCACCAATTTTTTATGGCAAACTGAAGAATATGCTCCTTGCCATCTTTATTAATGTAAAATGCTCTAAGAGTACCTTTTATAATCCAATATTCACATTGTACTTTGTCTCCACTTTGAATTAAATACTGGTGTTTTTTTATTTTCTTTTTGGTAAAAAAAGTTTTGATGTAAGCAAACTCTTCATCGCTTATGGGGGTAATTTCTTCGATATGATTTCGTAGCTGATCCATAGACAATACAATATTTTGGTGAATA
Source organism: Flavobacterium sp. B330r (assembly GCF_056824325.1). Classification (NCBI taxonomy): domain Bacteria; kingdom Pseudomonadati; phylum Bacteroidota; class Flavobacteriia; order Flavobacteriales; family Flavobacteriaceae; genus Flavobacterium; species Flavobacterium sp. B330r. The sequence goes on along the minus strand of NZ_CP124860.1, from coordinate 5,668,214 downwards.
AGTATTTAGATATCAATATGCTATAAGAAATGACCAAGAGCATGCCAATAATTTTATGAAACAGAAAAATGAACTGAAATGAAATCTTAACTACTGCTGTTACTGTTTTATTTAAATTTTATTGTTTAAATATTAGAAAATCTAAGTTTTATATTTCTACGAAGATTTCGGAGGAATGCAAATTAGTTACGATAAAATTGGAATAATCTTTAGTTTGAGTAATCTTCTTTTTTAATGGATAGTTTACTTATTTTTGATTCTAGCGTTGTAGGTTTAATATTAAGCATTGAAGCCGCGCCAGCTGTTCCGCGTATTCTGCCTTTTACTTTTTTTAAAATAGAAATGATGTAATCACGTTCTATTTGCTGCTGTGCAATTTTTACATCTTCCAAAGTCTGAGCATCTTCTTTAATAAGTGATTCTGAATTTGGAGAAGAAGAATTCAGATTGAGATCTAATTCAGATTTTCCGTTATTTAATATAACCGACCTCTCGATAAAATTTTCTAGTTCGCGAATATTTCCTGGCCAGTCATAGTCATTCATTTGCTGCATCATTTTTGGACTGATACCATTAAAATTTTTATTGAATTCTCGAGAGAATTTCTCTGCAAAATAATTAGCTAATTCCGGAATATCGGTTTTGCGCTCGCGTAAGGCTGGCATGGTAATAGGGAATACATTTAGACGATAGTAAAGATCCATTCTAAAATTGCCCGTTGCTACTTCTTTTTCGAGATTTCGGTTTGTTGCGGCCACAATTCGTATATCTACTTTTCTAGCTGTATTTCCTCCCACAGAATCGATTTCTTTTTCCTGTAAAACGCGCAATAATCGAATCTGCATTTCATTTGATAATTCACCAATTTCATCCAGAAAAATCGTTCCGCCATCGGCCAGTTCAAATTTTCCTTTTCTGCTTTCTACTGCACCTGTAAAAGCCCCTTTTTCATAACCAAATAATTCAGATTCTATTAAAGTTGGAGATATGGCAGCACAATTCACTTTTATAAAAGGCCCCTCTTTTCGCATGGATAGATTATGAATGGACTGAGCCGCTTTTTCTTTCCCTGTTCCGCTTTCTCCAAGTATAAGAACCGATGTGCTGTAAGGAGCAACTTGCGCAATAAGATCAAGAGTATCCAGCAAAAGAGGATGTTTCCCGATAATACCACTAAAATGATTAGAAACGGTTTGTTCAAAATTATCTTTCGTGTTCTCTCTCAGCACCTTCTGTCGATTTGTAACGTGATTCATAAGGTCTTTGAAATGCTTTTTTGCACTTGTCAGTAAGTCAATATGATATTGCGAATAGATTTTTTTCTTTTTGCTGCAGCATATAAATTGAACGCTCAATTGGTCATTTAATGGAAAGGGAAATACAAGAAAAGATTCTGCTCTAAAATGATTTTTTATGAAAGATAATTTTGGATTAAAATGATCCGTTTCATAAATAACGGGTTCATTTTCCAGATAATTGATTTCGGTAAAAGATGAACTACTTTTTGAATTCGTGATGTTTTCTAATTGTCTTTCACTTATGAATTGATATTCGTCAAAACCTATCCGTAAATAAGCAGTGCATTTTTTTTGATTGGAGTTTTTTACTTCGAAAACAATAAGGTCGTAAGGGATAAAAGCTTGTAATAATCGTGCAGTTTCACTTAGATAATCTTCATATTGAAGCGTCTGCTGGCTTATTGTATTTAGCTTTTCTTGTAAAAGTTTTTCTTGTCTGGAGCGAGATTCTATGCTGTTTTTATGTCTGTATGTAGCAATTTCTAAAGTAATCAGTAAATCTTTTTCTCGAAATGGTTTTACAAGAAAACCGTAAGGATCTGTTCGTTTTGCTTCTTCAAGTATGGTTTGATTGGAGTTGGCAGAAAGATAAACAAAAGCAATGTTTTCGGCTTTTAATTTTTTTGCTATATCAATTCCAGATTGTTTGCCTTCCAAATAAATATCCAATAATACAAGATCAGGTTTATTTTTTGCAATATGTTCGTATGCCTCTTCAGCCGAAACAGCAATTCCAGTCACCATATAGCCGGCTTGTTTTAATATTAGCTGCAGGTCATTTGCGACTATAAATTCATCTTCTACAATTAAAACCTTGTTGTTCATTGTAAATCAATTATTTAGATATATAAATTTAATTATTATATGTACGCCGTTATTATTTTCGATGCTAAAACTGCCTTTTAATTGTTTTGAAAGGCCTTTTATGAGATTAAGTCCCAGAGAATTAGTATCGGTTTTGTTGGTGAAATCAGGTAGACCTATTCCATTATCTGTTATTTTAAGAACAATATTCTCTTTGTCTTCATGAAACAGACTGATTTCTATTATTCCGTTTTGTTTTTCTAAGAAGGCATATTTTATGGCGTTTACAACACTTTCGGTAATGATTAACCCGAGTGGGATTGCTTGTGAAACATGAAGATTAATTGCTTCGATATTCTTTTTAAAAACAATCTGATTTTCATTATCAAAACTTTCATGTAAATAATGAACCAATTCATCTATATATTGAGGCATAGCAATAGTCGAAATATTGTCATCATGATACAATTTCTGATGAATCATTGACACAGCCTGCATTCGACGAAGACTGTCCTTAACCGCCATTTTAGCATCGCTGTCTTTAAGATAGGCTGATTGTGAGTTGAGAAGGCTTGTCACCATTTGCAGATTATTTTTTACTCGATGATGCACTTCTTTAATAAGCCATTCTTTTTCTTTTAATAGTTTTTGCTGTTCGTGGTTTAAGCTTTCCAGAAAACTATTTTTTTGGTCCAATTCACGTTGGTTGGCTTCAAGTTTGCGGTTGTTTTTTTGTTTAATACTATAGCTGTATAGTAAAAGAAACACAATGACAATTAATAGCAGCGAGCCTATAAGAAGAATGTTCTTTTCTCTTTCTGTTTCGCGAGACTTAATGAGCTGCAGCTGATTTTGAGTATGCAGCAGTTTAATGTTTTTGTCTTTCTTATCTGCTTCATATTTTACCAATAGTTCTGCAAACTTTTTTTGCTGTTCTTTATTGAAAGCAGAGTCTTTATACTTTTGACTTAAAAGCAGATTTTTAATAGCGTCATTGTATTTTTTTTCGGTAGAATCAATTTTAAAAAGATTGTAGTAATACTGGCTTTTTTCTGCAACTCCTATTTCAAAAGTATGCGAAATGCCATTTTTAAGCAGTTGTCTCGCTTTATCGTTTTTACCTATATTTTGGTAAAAAGAAGCGATTTGAAAAAAGGCAGCAGGAAATTCATCATGAACATATTGGAGGGGATAATTTTGGGCTATGTTTTGAAAAACAGAATAGTTTTTTTCTGCTAAGTCCATTTTTTTTAAACTAACATAGGTTTGCCCTAGTATGAAGGCAAAGTGCATCTTTTCAAAATCGGTAACAGGAGGAAATTCGCTTGCTGTTTTTTTCAGCAGAGCTAAAGCTTCGCTGTTTCGGTGCAATTCATTTAGAACCCAAGCTTTAGATAAAAATGCTTTATACCAGTAAAGTTGGGTTTCTTTGGTTTTATTTTCCAAAGCTTTAGAGTACCAGAAAAGTGCTTCTTGATTTTTTTTAGAATGTTGATATAACTGTCCTCTTCTTAAGAAAAACAAACCTTTAAATATAGAATCTTCTTTTGATTGAATACTTTCAATGCTTTTATTGGAGTAATACAGAGCCTTGACTAAATCTCCTTTTCGATACGATAAATAGGATAGTACATCAAAAGCATATTGATTATGATGGTGTTTTATTTCTTTTTGAAGCTGTACTATTTTATAAATCAGTTTCTGCGAGTCATCAAAACGTCTGGCAATAAAATATTCAATGTTTATCTGCGATAAGGTTTCTATTTCCTTTTCCTTTTCTTTCAGATTTTGAAATATAGAAAGTGCTTTTTGAAAATAAACCAATCTTTGCGGGTTGCCATATTGTAGTGTTTTTCCAGCTTCTAAAAATGCTCTGGCTAAATCCAGATTATTTCCAGATTGTTTGCAGCGTTTTTCAATTTCTAAATATAATTTTTGACTTTCGTCTGAATTGCCTCTTTGATTAAGAAGATTGGCTTTTAGCATCATGGCGCCAATTTTCCATTTATCCCAGTTTTTCTGCCGTAAAACTTCTTCCAGATATTTTTCGGCTTGGTCAAGATCTGCTTTTTGTTTTCCAGTTTTAAAAATGAAATAATTGCTTAGTTCAAGCAGCAGTAAAAACCGATTTTCATCTTTTAAGTTGGGGAGCACATTTTTGGCTTGAGTTACTTTATCATGCTCGAGAAGTTTAATTGCAGGAGTTGTTTTGCCATTATTATAGCTTTCATTGTAAGGAAGTAAGATGCTCAAATTATAAAGTCGGCATGAAGCTCTTACCGCACTATCTTTATCAATTTGTCCTTGACTGATGGTATGAAGATAATCTGAAGTAATGTGAACTAATAGTCTTTGTCTGGCTATATCGGTATATCCAGATTTATTATACTGTGAGTATATATTTAGCTCGCAAAAAAGTAGAAAGAAAAGTGCTTTTCTGCCTATTGTAAAGTTTAAAGAAACGATATTAAAAAACTTATATTCCACAATAATATATTTTGGGTCAATTATAGCATTTTGCTTTTAAATCTTCAATGAAATGTAAGGTATTGTTATTTAGTGTTTTATCAAAAATATAACAAAAGTATTAGGATTGAAAAATATCGAAAAGTATATTGTCAGTTTGATTAAAATGAGAATATAGAAAGACAAACTAAATGAATTTTAGGACTTTGTTTTTATCAATATCAGCAAGTAATGTTATAGAAAAGTATTGAAAATGATATTTTTTGATTTTAATGCATAAGAAAAAAGCATTGAATTTTAATGTATTATTCTGTTTGTCAGATTGTTATGTTTTTGTATTTATGTGTTGCTGCACTGCAGTACGGGAAACCGTAATTAAATCATAATTAAAAAGATTACTTTTGCTTTTTTAACATGGAAATAATTACATCTTATGTCCCCAAATAAGTTTATTTTTTTCTTTTTATTGTTTATATCGGTATCCTATTCACAGACTAAAAGTGCTGCTGTTATGGTTAAAGCCAGAGCACAAAAGGATAAAATTTTAGTTCGCTGGGCGATCAATTCTCCGGTCGAATGGCAGAAAGCCAATAAAAAAGGATTCACAATTACTAGAACTACAATTCTACGCGACGGTAATGTTTTGCCTAAACCCGAAAAAACACTTCTTACTTCTAAACCATTAACTCCCGAACCATTAGATTCTTGGATTGATTTTGTACAGAAAGACAATAACGCAGCTATTATAGCGCAATCTATTTATGGCGAAAGTTTTGAAGTAACAGGCGCAAAAGAAGGTGATTTGGCAAAAATTGTTAATATGGCCGACGAACTAGATCAGCGATATACTTTTGCTTTGTATGCTGCAGATATGAGCTTTGAAGGAGCTGTAAAAGCGGGCTGGGGTTATGTAGATACAGATGTAAAGAAGAATGAAGTATACGCTTACCAAGTAAAGGTTTTTGAAAGTCCGCAGGTAAAAGAAGCTTCCTATATGATTGGCCTAAAAGATTATTCGGTTCTTCCTGCACCAACAGATTTTATTGCTGTTCCAGATGATAGAAAAGTACTGCTTTCTTGGGATTATGAAACCTTCAAAAGAATTTATACCTCGTTTATGGTAGAAAAATCTTCAGACGGAATCAATTATAAACCAATATCAAATACTGGACTTGTTAACTTAAATGATAAAGACGAAAATCCGTCCAAAAACATGTACTTTGTTGATACACTAAGTGTAAACGACAAAGTTTATCATTATAGATTATACGGTGTTACTTCGTTTGGAGAAAAAGGAGAAGTTACAAAACCTATAACTGCATCGGGTGTTGCCGCTGTAGTAACTCCGGCCAGATTGGTAGATTATGCTATTATAAATTCAAATGAAGTGAATCTTGAATGGGATTATCCGAAAGAATCGGAAGGATTTATTCAAGGTTATGAAATTAATTTAGCAAGTAATGATAAAGGGCCTTATAGAGTGGTCTCTAAAATTATTCCGCCATCTGAAAGAAAACTCAAGTTTAAAGAAGAACTGTATCCATCCAATTATTTTACCATTTCGGTTGTTGGAAAAAACAATCAAAGATTAACATCTCAAAGTATGTTGGTACAGCCAGTCGATTCTATACCGCCAGCCAAGCCAATCGGACTGGAAGGAGTGATTGATAGTCTTGGAACGGTTAGACTAAAATGGAAACCCAATACAGAAAAAGATCTTCGCGGATACCGAATACTAAAAGCCAATACGGCAGGAGAGGAGTTTGTAGATATTTACCATCAATCTTACAGCGGTTCAGAGTATAAAGACAGCGTGAGTTTAAAAATGACCAACAGTAAAGTTTATTATAGAATTGCTGCTGAGGATATGCGTTATAATATCTCTGATCCTTCTGATATCCTGGTATTGGATAAACCCGACAAAATTCCGCCAGCCGCACCTATTTTTAAAGATTATGATAATAAAGACGGTAAAGTACACTTAAAATGGATACGAAGCTATAGTGAAGATGTTGTCAGTCATAGTTTAAGAAGAAGAGAAAAAGGACAGGAAAAATGGGTCGAAATCAAACAAATAAATGATACGATTCAGGAATTTACAGATGATCGAATAGAAAACAAAAAGATTTATCAATATGCTATTCTGGCTAAGGATAAAAGTAATCTTTGGTCTTCACTAGATCATTCAGTCATAACGGTTAGTGTGTTAAATTTTACGCCAGTAAAAGTGATTACATTTTCGCAAGGAACAGCAGATAGAGAAAATAGAAAAATAGTTCTTTCTTGGGATTATGCAAAGAATAAAGGTAAGGTTTTAGGCCTAAGTATTTATAAAAATGAAAAAGGGCTTCCGCCAACTTTATGGAAAGAGTTAAACGGAACTGTTTTTACTTTAGAAGATAAAAATTTGAAAATTAATAAAGAATACGAATATCATCTGGTTCCAAGTTTAGAAAATGACAGTCCAGCAAAACCAGAGACCTTAACAGTTATTTATTAAGCCTATGAAGAAATTTTACTTATTTGTCATCTTATTGATTTGCGGATTGGGTTATGCTCAGACGAAATATTTTGTAAAAATTTCTAACCTTAATTATTCAATTAATGCGGGGGTTAAAAACAATACAGACTCTAGAATTATCATAACGGCTCGTTTTAAAGATGGGTCGACTAAACAAATGTATTATAGAAGTATTCGAAATAATGGCGACAAAGAAGTCAATTTTGATGTGCCAATTATTGATTATCCTTCTAAGCCGGTTTCCATAGAGTGTTTTGCTTTTGTTAACTTTAGAACAGGAACTGATGCTAATCGTACAAGATCTATTAATATAGATAGCTATTGTGCCAATGGTTCTTTTGATGGAGATTATTCTCCTAGAATGTCACATATAAAATTTAACTATAGAATTGATCCCGTTTTAGATGTATTTCAAGGGTCTCCTGACTTTTTGCCTACAGATGAAAATATTACTATTAATAGTTCTACCGGGTACGATTCAAGCTACTATAAATGGCAATATACTTTTAATCCTTCTTACAATAATACGACCGATTGGAAAGATTTTACAAAATATAGCACTGCATCTATAAGTACAAATGCAAATGAAGTTATTTCAGGAGATGCAGGATTAAAGCATGGTCAGAAAATTTACTTTAGATTAAAGCCATGTGGTACGACTACTTATGGGGTAGGAATTTACTCTGTTCGATTAAGTGCCCCAAAAATTCTTTCTTCAGCTCCTGAGAAGGTAAGTTGTTATGATTTGGGAAGTGCGGATGGAAAATTAAAACTTCAATTTAATAGACCACTTTATCCTGGTGAAACATTTTCTATGGTGATATCTGGGGCTAGTACCAAAACTTTTCCCAATATTACAAAATTAGAAGCAGACAACAGTTATACGCTTTCTGGGCTTGGTAGAGGAAATTATCAATTAACAATGACAGGTTTTTACAATGGCAGCAACACTTATTCAAAATATACAGAATTAGGTGGCACGCCATATCCATTTACCATAGGAGCACCATCTCCATTGGATTATACCGTAAAAGGAAATGATATTTTATGTTACGGGGTAAATAATGGTAGTATAACTATTACTCCTAGCGGAGGAACTAGAGATAGTGCAGGAAATGATTATTATTCGATAAAAACAGATCCTAATGATCAATCGCCAGATGTGTGGGTTTCTTTTCCTAATAATAGCACAGGTACAATTACAGGATTAGCAGCCGGAACCTATTATATCAAGGTAAAAGATATGAAAGGTTGTGTCGCCAGAAAACAAGTAATGGTAAATGGTGTAATAGAACTGGGTGATGAAAAAGTAATTGAGCAAAAAATAACAGAACCTTCAAAAGCACTAGAAGTTGTATATACCTTCAAGAAAGATCCCACTTTTTATGGAGCTAAAAATGGTATACTAGTAGCGGCAGTAACAGGTGGTACGATAAAAGACGATAACTCATATAATTTTACCTGGAAAAATAGCAACGGAGATACCGTACCCGCAACAGGTGCGTATAATTCGGCAGATAAAACGTATAATATTACTTTAGAAAATGCTCCAGACGATAAATACAAATTAACAGTAACAGATAAAAATTACCTATTAGCTGCTAATAAAGCAGGCTGTTCTGTTATTGAATCTTTAGATAGTTTGACGCAGCCCAAAAGAATAGTAGTAAAATTAGCAATCACCCAGCCTATTTCATGTAATTCAAAAAGTTTAAATCCGTCTGTTATTGAAAATAAAGCAGGAGATGGAATTTTGACAGCAACTGTAGAAGGGGGTGTGCCATTTAATACGGCAGATAATGGTGGTTTACTATATAAATTTTTCTGGTCAAAATATAATGAAGACACCCAAAAATGGGATGATTTAGCAACTTATAAAACAGCTACAGCAAGCAATCTTTCGGAAGGTTTGTATGCTGTAAATGTGAAAGATGCTAATGGAATAGTGCAGGGAACTTACGATACAGTTCAACTAATAACCGCTAGTCCAACTACTCAAGAAATTTTAGAACCAAAACAGATTGAATTGTTATTTGATTCAGTAAATGTGTCTTGTTATGAAGGTAGTAACGGATGGGCATTAGTAAATGTAACTGGAGGAACTCTTGCTGAAAAAGATGGAGTTAAGGATGATTACAAGTACGTCTGGTATTACAAAGGAAAAGAATTAGCAAAAACTCAAAAAATAACAAATTTAACTAAAGGAACGTATACCGTTGAGGTTATAGATTCAAATCAATGTTTTGCTACAAAAGATATCGAAATAACCGAGCCTGATTTTGCGGTAACAATTGATTATCCAACAATATCAACGCCAACATTTTCGGGAGCAAGCGACGGAAAAATTGTAGCTAAGATAACAGGGGGAACAGTATTAAAACCAGTCCCAAGTGATGGTAGATTATACAATTACGAATGGAGAAATCTTGCTGGAGTATTGCAAAATGTAACAACTGAAAGTGTAAATGGAGAATTCTTTATCACCTTAGACAATGTGCCTGCAGATTCTTATTTTTTAACAATAAAAGATCAAAATTACGATGAAGCGACTGGTCAGACTGTTAATTGCTCTGTTGTAGAATCAAAAAGAGTTTTGACAGAACCAGACCCTTTAAAAGTTGTTTTTAAAATTGTGCAGAGTATTTCATGTAACGCTAAAAATGAATTTGGAGACAAGACCGATACCACTCCAAAAGATAATCAGCGTGACGAATCGCAAGATGGAATTTTAATGGCGCAGGTTACAGGAGGAACAACACTTTCATTAGAAAAAAACAATGGACTACCTTATTATTACTCTTGGAAAAAACAGGAAGACAATGGAACTTGGAAAGATTTAGCTGTACAAGATTCTATCATCTCTAACCTCTCTCATGGAAATTATGCTCTTAATGTCAGAGATAGAAATAATGTTATTCTAGGTACTTACACAAATGGAAATTGGATCGCAAAAGATTCTATTCAGTTTATGGAGCAGCCTCCAATATTGTCTGTGAAAATTGCAAAAGGAGATGTTTTTTGTAATGGAGGTAATGATGGATGGGCAACTGCAACTGCAGAAGGAGGAAGCGGAAAATACACCTACGAATGGTCTAATGAAGTTAAATCGGATAAAAATACCGTTTTAAAAACAGGAAATTATTGGGTAATTGCAACAGACGAAAAAGGCTGTACCGCTTATGCTGAAGTTTTTATTGATCAGCCAAAAGCGCCGCTCTCTATTAAATATACTGAGGTTGTAAATCCGAGTTTCTATAAAGCAACAAACGGAAAAATTGTAGTTGAGGTTACTGGCGGAACTATCGCTGCAGACAATACGTACTGGTTTGAATGGAAAAATAGTAAAGGAATAACACAAACCAATACAAGCACGAGCTTTAGCAATAACACTTATACAATAGCATTAACAGGACTTCCTGAGGAAATCTATACTTTGACGGTGCGTGATGCTAATTACAACGTGGCAACAAATAAGACAAGTTGTACTGTGGCTAATTCTGTTACAGAGTTAGACGATCCAGATCCGCTTGAAGTTACGTTTGAAGTGATTCGTACTATTTCTTGTAACGTGAGCAACGAATTTGGAAACGAGATTGATGCTAATCCTTTAGATAATCAAAGAGATGAATCGCAAGACGGTATTTTAAAAGCGCATGTAACAGGAGGAATTCAGCTTGCTAAAGAGAAAAACAATGAATTACCTTATTATTACACTTGGAAGAAAAAACAGGCCAATGGTTCTTGGACTATTTGGAAGAATACAGGAGATACCGCTGAATATCTTTCTGAAGGAACTTATGCACTAAACATTGAAGACGCCAACGGAATAAAATTGGGAACTTATGTGAATAATGTTTTAGTGAAAGAAATTGATGCCGAAAAGTATATTCCACAACCAGATCAGTTGAAATTAACCTTTACAAAGTTTGATGTGGGCTGTACGACTGGAGATGACGGTTGGGCAGAAGCGCATGTAACAGGTGGAACACCGCCTTATACATACGAATGGACAAACGGAGAAACAACTTCTAAAATAGAAAACATTACCACAAACAATTATTTTGTAATAGCGACAGATGCAAAAGGATGCGTGGTTCAGGGAAGTATTTTTGTAGGAGATCCAAACGGAATACTATCAACGGAAACGGTTAAAAATCCTATTTGCTATAAAGGAAACGACGGATCTATAGAACTTAATGTTACAGGAGGTAATTTGCCTTATACCTATTTATGGAATACAGGAGCAGTTACTAAAGATTTAAATAATCTTACTGCCGGAAACTATGAAGTTACGATTACTTGTCCAGAGTGTTGTGTTTATAAAAAGAGATTTGTTTTAAAAGATCCTGAAGCTGTTATTGTCAACGTTGGTCCAGATAGAACTCTATGTATTGACCAAAGTCTAGATCTGGATGCTTCAATAAAAGATCCGCAAGCAAAATACAGCTGGACTTCTACAAACGGATTTACTTCAAATGAAGCAAAAATCAATGTGTCAAAAGCAGGAACATATCATGTAAAAGCTACTACGGCTTTAGGTTGTATTGGCGAAGATGAAATTGTGATAAAAACGAGCCAAATGGCCATTAGTGCAGAATTTTTATTGAGTTCTCAAGCGTATTTAGATGAGGAAGTAATTTTGGTTAATACCAGTAGTCCTTTTGGAGAAAGCACAGACTGGGTTATTCCAAACGGAGTAAAAGTTGTAGAGCAAAAGGAAAAATACGTGACCTTAAAGTTTGATGCAGTTGGAGTGTATTCAATTGGCTTAAAACAGACACAAGGAGAATGTTATGCAGTTTTTACCAAAAATATCATGGTAGAAAAACGTGGTACATTGCCAAATACCGAAACGGCATCTCAATTTATTATAGATTTTATTGTAACCCCAAATCCGAACAATGGTAATTTTAAAGCAATTGTGAATTTAGAAAACAACAGTGCGATAAATTTAAGACTGTTCTCCTCTTCTGGACAAAATACGATGATTCAAAAACAAGACTCAGGAAAGAAAAAATACGAAGTAGATTTTAATACTTCACTGCAATCTGGAGTTTATATAGTCGTATTAGAGACGGGACAGCAAACATTGGTTAAAAAAATTATCATCAATTAAAAAATGAAGAACCTTTTCAACAACCTATATTTCTTTGTTCTATTTCTGTTTTTTAATGCAGTTGGATATGCACAATTATATCCAGTTCAATTAACACCAGTTTTCAATAGTCCGTATAGCGTCAAAATTTCTGATTATGCTAACAGCATGGATACGAAGATGCAATTGTTGATTAATCCAACCGATATCTCTATCTCGCAAAGAAGAGTACGCTTAAAACTGTACATACAAGGCAACGGATTAAACATCCAAACCTCTGATTATGCACAGGAACAAAGGCCAATATATATAAATGGAGGGGAACTGCAAACCTTAACCAATGTTGATATTGCATCGATTTTTAGGTTAGAAAACCTGCAAGGAATCTCTGCAGCGCAATATGCGAATCCGCTGCCAGAAGGAATGTACAATTTTTGTTTTGAGATGTACGATTTTGTAACGAATCAGAAAATATCTCAAAAAAGTTGTGCTAGTTTATACCTAATATTAAATGATCCGCCGTTATTAAATACACCTCAAAAAAACGAACAAATTGCTTCGACAGAGTTTCCTAATATTTTATTTACTTGGACGCCGCGTCAGATCAACGCAACAAACATATCGTATAAATTTGAGCTAAAACAGCTTTTAGATCCAACATTAGATCCTCAAATTGGGTTTCAAATGTCTCCGACTTTATACGAAGAAACTTTATTTGGAACCGCTGTTTTGTACAATTTAAGTATGCCAATACTTACTCCAGGTTTACGTTACGCATGGAGAGTACGAGCGATTTCGACAACGGGACTTTCAGAAAATGCTGTTTTTAAAAATGACGGATATAGCGAAATATATTCTTTTAAATATACGGCTTCTTGTACCGCGCCAACGTTTTTATTAAGCGAATCGCAAAGTTCAAAAAGTGTAAAAATTACTTGGGAAGGAGTGCCAGAGCATACACGCTATCAGGTACAATACAAAAAACAAGGTGTTCGTAATGCGCAATGGTTCTCATCAAATAGTTTAAACAGACAAAGTTTAATTACCAATTTAGAGCCGGGAGTAACCTATGAATTTAGAGTGGGATCGAGCTGTGATCCAGCCGAAGCCGGAGTTCAGTCTTTTACTTATTCTAACATAAGCACTTTTACCACACCAACAGAAAGTAATGGTGTTCCTGCGTACAATTGTGGTATCGTTCCGCAAATCAATATCCAGAATCAAAAACCGCTAACCAATTTAATTCAAAGCGAGACATTTAGAGCTGGTGACTTTCCTGTAACTATTTTAGAACTAAGAGGAGAAAAAAGTCCATATTCTGGACTAGGATATATCATTGTTCCTTATTTAGCCGATACTAAAATTGCAGTAGAGTTTAAGGATATTGTAATCAATACCGATTATCAATTGATCAGTGGTGTTGTAGAAACGAGCTATAACCCAGATTGGAAAAATGTTACCGATATTGAAGATTTCACTGGTGAGGGTAAAGGCGGACAAATTGAAGAAAAAGTTCCTTTTGTAATTAAAGATATTGTCATTAATGCTAATGGAGATATAGTTGTAAATGGCGTTGACGGCGAGCAGATAACTATTCCAGGTGGAAAAGATACTGTAATTACAGACAGCGGTGTTGTAGATAAAGACGGAAACGTTGTTGTTACTCCAAAAGTTTACACGGTAGACAGTGAAGGAAATGGAAGCAATCAAGGTGTTGCAGTTGCCGAAGGAGGCAAACCATCGCCAGAAAATACAGATGGCGTAGATAAAAGTGGTCAAGCCACAGCATTTACGGCCAAAGGTATTTCGATTGCTTTTTCTGGAAACGGAAGCAAGTATGCTTTTGATGTAATGCCAGATGGTGCATCTGCAGCTTTAAAGAAATTGTATGCCAAAGCAGGCGATAACGTATTGCCTTATAAAGCCGTTTTAAATGGCGATTCAGATACAGTTGTTGCTACAGTAAATGTTACAGATTCTAATATAAAACTAGATAGTATAGTTTTTAAAACCCAAAATGGAGCAAAAATTGACTTTAAGAGAACCGATAAAGTATTTGTTCTTACTGTAAAAGGAAATTTAAGTTATGCCGAAGAACAAATATTAGCCACCATAAAACAAGGCAAGAAATGGCAAGTTATTGGTGCATTCATGCTTGTGCATATTTCGCCAAAAGATGTTAATGTGGCATTGGTACCTACTGATGATGTCTCTGCAGATAAGTTAAATGAAATTATTACTGAAACACAGAGGATTTATAGTAAAATAGGCGTTAGAATTAACTTTAAGAAAGAGGCGGTTTTAAATATAGATAAGATAGTTTCTGGCAATGTAATTCAAACGGAGAAAAATACACTTACATCTACCTACAGTACAGTACAGCAAAATATAAATGCTCAATATAAAGGTGACGGAAATAGTTATGTATTGTTTATAACGAATAAAGAATCTAGTACAGAACAGCAAGGATACATGCGTTTGAATGGACAGTTTGGTTATGTGTTTAAATCAGGCTTACTAAAAACTCCTGCACACGAACTAGGTCACGGAATCTTTAAACTCGAGCATCCTTTTGAGCAGTATAAAACAACAGATTCTAATACAGATTTCTTAATGGATTATAGCTCAGGCACTGTTTTAAACCATATGGATTGGAAACAGGTCAACGATCCTACGTTTAAATTGTATGCGTTTCAGAGTCAGGCTAGTGGGGAATTTGCTGATGGTTATGTGGTAAGCCCTAATTATGAGGTGTTTACTGTAGGGTCAGAGCGAAGAAAAGTAGATAGAAATACGTACTCTACTGCTGATGTTAGAGCTAATGATGGAACTATTCCTGGATTCACATTCAAAGGAGATGCATACTGGTGGAAAGATGGTCAGTATGTAAGTGAATCAGGTAGTTATACCTTAAAAAAGGTTACTAATCTAAGCTCTATTAGCAACAAATGGCTATATCTATTTTTTAATAAAGATAATGAGTGTGGTAAAACAACCTATGTTACTGTTCTGGTTTCAGAATATTTGAATAGCGGGAAAACACTTAAAGATTTTATTAAGGGATATGTAGATTCTAATAGCAAAAAAACAATTGTTTGTAATCAAGCTAGTGAAAGTAATTGGTCAGAGACAAAAGGAGAGTCAGGTAGCAACAATCAGGGATTATTTGTTAGAAACTTAATCAAAGGTGAAGTTAAAAAAGAGGTACTAGATAAATTAGAAAGTTTAATGTCTGGTAAATCTAAAAACTGGATTACAGGACAAGCGCATCAAATTAAAGGGCACATACTTTTAACATCAGAGGCAGAAAAAACAGATAGAGTAATATTCAAAGACAATAGTTTTTATGTAGATAATGTTAAGGATGAAATTAAGCCAGATGAAATTGTATTTTGGTTAGAATATAGCAATGAAGGGAAAATTAGAGTAAAACAAATCCTTTCTGGAAGTAGTTTTGACGAAAATATTTCTGTCGCTTTAAAATCATGGGAATCAAGTTTAGATTGGAAACAAAAAACATTATTCGAGAAGATAATTGCAATTGGTTATGAATCTGTAGATGGATATTTTACAGCTTATTACGATATGTTTGATATGTTAAGCAGTGGTATAAGTAAAGTCAAAATTAAACCTTCGGTATACGATTGTAATGATAAAAACTATAATGAAATTTATGCAAAGGTCTTTAGTTATTTGTCTTTATCTGGTGCAGTTTACGATATCGTAGCTGAAAATCTAGCTGACGCTTATCCAGAGTTTAATAAAGTATTTGAAAAAGCAACTCCTAGCCAAATTCAGTTTGCTTTGTTCTGCGGAATGTATAACGGACTTATTGATGTTGTAAAATCTGTTCCTGATTTAGCAAAACTGCTTATTTCTCCATTATCGTCTAAAGGGAGAGAAGCAAATAGCAAGTTTTTGACCCAGATAGAAGAGATGGAGATGTTTGAGAAAGATGCTAGTGGAAAAGAAACTCTTATTTATGGTAAAGGATTAAGTTTTGGTAAAGTATGGTATTTGTTAAAAGATGGTATTGCAAGTCAATTCGATGCTAACAAACCATGTATAGGGGCTGAGTTTGTGGGTTCTGTTGTGGGACCAATAATTGTTATGTGTATTGGAGATGTAGAGGCAGGTGCAGGAATTGTTAGTAAAGTTGCTTCAACAGCCTTTAAGGCAATACAACTGTGTGATAAACTTAGTGATCCTTTTAGATACATCGGAATGTCATTTAGGTTTGTTAAAGGAATGTCAGGAAAAGTCGGTGTTGTAATAAAAAATGCTACTAGCGACGTTATAACCCAATTAGATAATGGATTATTCAGATTAAAAGTTATTGTTAATAATACTGAACTGCCAACTCTGGAGATGTCATTTGAAGATGTTAATAGATTAGTATTAGCGGGAGCAGATGGAATTGATTATCCAATAAATGGTGTTAACCAGCGTATAAAACTAAGTGTAAGTCCAGGTTCAATGGGTTCTCCGAATCTTAGTACATACTCTGCGCAAATTTTTGGAGCTGCTAATGAACAATTATTAAAACGTCTTACTGATTTAGGTGTTGATCCTTCAAGATTAGAGAAAGTTATAACTGTATTAGGTAAAACAGTACAAAATGGAGAGAAATTAGCTCTAATGTTAGAGAAAGCTCCATTTAAAGATGACATTTATAAAATAAGAGCTTTTTTAAATGATTTAGAAGCTAGCACAGATTTACAGGATTTTGTAAAAAGAGGAGAGGATATTACGAAAGAATGGGACGTATTAGAGTCATACAGTATTTTTTCTCCAAAAAGTAAATTGTTTACGCAAAGTGGAGCTATTTTGAAACAATTAAAATCAGTTTTAAATAAAGGACATATTAGTGCAGATGATTTAAAAACAATACTTAATGTTAATAGTGGATTAGGAAAAAGAGCTACCGATTTGGTAAGCTTCCTTGATGATTTAGACTTTTTTGCATTATATAAAAAACAGGGAGGATTTGATGCAGTAATATCAGGTTTGAAAGCGAATTGGTTTAACGGAGCAGGAGCAGATGGTGCCAATTGGGTAATAGCACTATTGCGCAAGGAAGGCAAATTAGTTTTTGTTCCTGAAAAAACTAATTTTGAAGTTGTAGAGAATATTTTAGGAAACAAACGTAGATATGATGCTGTTGTAGATGATGCTGTATCAATTGGAGGTAGGAGTAGAAAAAAATACTTTGAGTTTAAGTCATATAGTAAAGTACCTCCTACTGATTTTGCTAAACAATTTTTGAATGATTTAAATAATGCTGATATTATAGATCTAAAACAATTACAATGGATGTTTGATGCAGCTAAAAATCCACCAGATTTTGTAACAAATATGAAAAATGCTATTGATAATTTGCCATTGACAGATGATATAGCTAAAAAATTCTTAAAGGATGTGGAAAATCCAACAGTATCTAAATTAAAAAAGTATTTAAAGGAAGATTTCGATGAAATATTTAAATTGAAGTAATATGAAAATAGTAGATAAAATTTATAATGTAAATAATGAGATCTGGGATATTAGTAACAATGTAATAATCAATAAAGATAGAAGTCTGGTAAATCTTAGTACAAAAAAAGTATTACCGTATGATGAGAATATTAAAAGATGTTTCTATAGTAATAATTTTTTATTCTTGTTAAGAGATAAAGACATCTCTATACTAGATGAAAACCTAAATTTATTAAAACAAATAAATCAAAATGCTGCAGTGGGTATAAGTGTTTTTGATAAGGACAACTATGCGGTTTGGTTTGAAAATGAAGAAGATGATGAATATTTTGATTTATATGTTAATGCTGAATTAGTAGGGAAAGGAGATTTTTTTTACGGTAAGTTTTTAAATAAACACTACAGTTACAGGTTAAAAGGTAGGAAAGATTTTCAATATTTTAGATTAACGGATTTACTAGATACAAAAACGTATTTTGAATTTAAATGCGAGCTAGGATACGAGCTAGTTTCAGATTTTTACATGTGGCAAGAGACTTTAGTTTTTATGTATTTTAAAGATTCTGATTTGAAGCTAGAGCAGCGAGATATAAAAACAGGTAGCGTGATTTGGAAAACAGATATCAAGGATTCATCGTTTGTTTTCGATAATACAAGAGGTTTAATGGTTAGCATATGGGGTAATAGTAGTAGGAATCCAGAGAGTGAAGACTATTATCAAATTATAGATATAGAAAAACAAACAGTAGAAATAGGAATTCCTCAAAAGAATTTTGATTTTATAAATGTAGAAAGTCATATGGGATCTGCCTTGTATAAAAATAAGCTCTATTTCTCGGAGAATCCTTTTTCTTATGCAAATGAAGAACCAAAACCTGTTTATGTAGGCTGTTTTGATATTGAAACTAAGATAGTTGATTTTTTGCAGGCAATTCCTGAAATGGCAGGGAGTCAGATAGCCCAAATCGTTTGTAATGACGAAAAATTGTATGTAAGAAGCTCTAATGGAGATTTAATAGTTTATGAGATTTAAAATGTTGACAAAATATAACGTTTTTATTTTTAGGTGTTTGTGGGTAAATGCTAACCATAAAACGTTTTATAGTTAGAGAGAGGGAATATCCTAATTATGACAACTACGACAAAACAGATTATGTGGAGTTTTATTATTGTCAAGAGAACTAAAAGTGTCTTGTTGGATTAATATAATGCTGAATTTGAAATACTGGAATTACTAAGAAATGAGACTAAAAAGTAAAAAGGATTTACTATTCTTTATTGATAACCCCATTAAATTATTTAATAAAGAAATCTATGTGGCAATTCATGCAGAAAGTAAATTCTTTAGATGAAGGTTTATTTGATTTTATTAAAATAGAATAGTTATGTACAGTAATGCAATTAAAATAGAAAAAGTGTCAAATTTCTTTCTAGATAATCAATTTAAATTATATTGGAAAGAAGGAGGCTTATTTTGATACAGAAAATTTTGAAGTTATATGGTTTGAAGCGCCATTAGAAGAAAGAAAGCATTTGTTTTTTACAGACGTTCCACAGGTCAACAATGAAGTACTAGGGGTTATGGATAGTGAAAATAATTTAAGGGTTTATGAAAGAAATTAAATCTGTTTTCTAATAATGCAAGCTCCTGCTAGTGCGAGCATGTTGCTCGTGAACGCAAAGGATATTTAAAATATAAAACGCCCATTGAAGACAAGAAAAAGCAGATTATATCCAACATTAATTAAAAATAAAAATAAAAACAAAAAATAAAAACAAAAACTAACAAATGAAAAAAAATCTTTTAACCCTAATAGTAATTCTAATTAGCATTGGTGGTTTTGCGCAAAAATTAAAAATTGATAAAGGAGAACTAAAACTAGACGAAAAAACAATAGGTTTTGTAGAAGGTAAAAAACCGCTTTTTACCATTTTTAGTTTAGATAAAAGTTATTCAATTACGGCAGAACTAAAGAAAGCTCCAAACGAAGATTCTATGGTATTGCCATGGATTGAAATTAAAGATGAAGCGACGGGGAAATCAAACGAATTAGAATTTAAGAACAAAAGCAGAAAATTCAGTGCCTTCAATTACGACCGTAGTATAGTCTATGAATTATTGGATAGAGGTATGGTAGGGGTAGAAGGTTTAAACAAAGAAGCAATTGAAAGTTTTATCAATGGTGAATCAGCAGGTATAGCCGCAAAGCGTTTGGGCGTTCAAGGCGAAATAGATAATGCTGGTAAAATTGCAGATACTTATCAGTTAGCGATCGATGATTATGGTACAATTTTTAGCGTTAAGGCACAAAATAAAGATATAGACGATAAAAGAATTGGGTTTATCAAAATGACATCGCCTTCTCAAAATGGAGATTTGAAATATGAAGTAATGGACCTAGATAATAATTTAGTAGGAACTTGGTTTGCCAGAGGCGGTATGTTCTCAGGATATGAAAAACTATTAAATCAGGAAGTCATTACATTCAACGGGAAAGTCTTCAAAGCGACTTTCGACAATAGAGGAAACCCTACAGGTTACAAAATGAGCAAAGATATAACAGCAATAAATATCGTGAGAGTTTTGGTTGGAAATGGATATACTTTAGGAAGTCAGTCTAAATAGAATTTTAAAAAAAATGTATAAAATAATTAA
Source organism: Flavobacterium sp. B330r (assembly GCF_056824325.1). NCBI lineage: Bacteria > Pseudomonadati > Bacteroidota > Flavobacteriia > Flavobacteriales > Flavobacteriaceae > Flavobacterium > Flavobacterium sp. B330r. The sequence goes on along the minus strand of NZ_CP124860.1, from coordinate 5,647,899 downwards.
AATGAAAAAAACAGTCTTATTAGCCGCAGTATTGCAACTTTTTATGGTACTAGGCAGCTGTAGCTCAGATTCAGATAGTCCTTCAACTCCTGAACCGCCAATTGTTGTAATAAAAGCTGCAAAAGTAACATCATTCTCTAAAAACTTTGGAGAAGCAGGAGAAACCATTACAATCTATGGTGAAAATTTTTCTGATAAGATAACAGATATTAAAATTGCCTTTGATGGAGTTTCTGCTACAGTTGTTTCATCAACAGCTACTGAGATTGTATTCAAACTGCCGTCAACTGAAAAATTAGTTCCACAATTGTCTTTAACAATTGAGAATAGAACCATTACAAATGAAGTTAAGAATGCTTATCAAGGAAATATAGGCGTTTTACCTAAATCATCTACTACTGATTGGTTTACAATGGACAACGTTCTAAAAAATGAGAATAAAGTCTATAGTGTTCAAGTCGTTAGCGATAAAATAATGTACTATTCTATGGCAGACTACGGAGGAAGCGGAGTTTACAGAACTCTTGATGGAGGTATTACTTTTGTAGAATGGGGAAGAACTGGTTTTTCTGGAGCTTTTTCGGCTACTAAAAATGATGAAGGCTGGGCAGATACAGCATTTGGAATTCAAAAGGTACCAGTTGGAGGTTCTTCAACAATGGAATTTATCAGCGCAACAACAAAGGGTATTTATTACTCTGTTTATGTTGATGATGATATGAAAAAGGGAACTATAATTACTTCATACGGAGATGTTTATAGCACAGCTGATGGAGTTGAGTTTTCACAAGTCTATGATGCTCATTTTATTGATAAAGGTTTTGATTCAGGATCTATAATCAAATCTGATGAAATTGACAATGATCATATTTGGGCTATTGGTATGAAAGAAGTGGCAAATATATATTATCCTTTTATTTTATTTAAAAATAATGAAACTGAGGGGTGGAAGGAACATTATTTTGCAAGTGAACCAAATACTATAGCGGCAGAAGTATCTTTTGCAGATAAGGCAAATGGTTATTTTTTAATTAATAACTCTACCATTTACAAAACTACAGATGGCGGTGATACTTGGACTAAAATTTATAGTGGAGAGAAATTCACAAAATTGGTATTTAAAGATGCTAATACGGGTTGGGCAGTTTTAGAAAACAAAATTTACAAAACAGTAGATGGAGCTAAAACATGGACGCTTGATTATACAAATACGCAAGCTATCAAATCAATTGGCTATAAAAACAATATTGTTTGGGCTATTTCTATAGATAAAATTATCAAGCGTTATCTATAATTTTTAATCAATAGAATTCAAAATATAGAATAAAAAGCACTGCAGTTTTTTAATAGCTGCAGTGTTTTAAAATGCACTGAATGAAAAAAACTTTACTCTTATTCTTACTTTTCGTTATTACTTCTTGTTATCAGGAAACTGCTATAGTTATAGAAGGTGAGTTCACGACTTCGTATGTTGATCAGGATGAATCTATACCCGTTATTATTAAAATTGATAATAATATAACGGGTGCAGATACTTATGAATGGACATTTGAGGGCGGAAATCCTTCTGTTTCAAATTCTAAAAATCCAGGCGAGATTTTATACAGCAAGCAGGGAACTTATACCATCAAAGTAACAGCAAAAAATGTAGATGGTGAGAGTCGAGAATTTACTCAAACTGTTGTAATAAAAGAAGGAATTAATATTGAGTTTACGCATGAAATTGTAAAAAGCAATTACTCTCCTGTTGAGGTAATTTTAAAGAATGCTACTATTGGAGAAGGCTTGACTTTTAATTGGGAATTTCAAGACGGTTCGCTAGCTTCTTTTTCAGGGAAAACCCCTCCAAATGTTGTCTTTACAACTCCTGGAGAACACATAATAACTTTGACTGTATCAAATGGTTTTGAATCTGAAAAACAGACTAAAACCATTACTGTTGCTCCGTATTTGGTAAGTTTGTTTACCTATGAGCCAAAGTTTGAAGACGACGATTACGAAGCTCCTGTAACAATTAATTTTACAAACAAATCTGTCAGCGCAACCCATTACAAATGGACATTTGAAGGCGGGAATCCAGCTGTTTCTACAGAAGAGAATCCAACTGTTGTTTTTACAAGTGCAGGCGTTCATGAAGTTATTTTAGAAGCTTTTAATGATAAAACAAGTCAGATTTTCAAATCGACTATTACAGTTCTGCCCGATACAAACCTGCGAACATTTGCTAATATAAAATTAGGAATTAACACGGCACATAACGGCAATAATATTGGCGCAATGTTCTCGACAGTTATACGCGAAGTATATAAGGCAAACGAAATTAACGATGAGAATAGCAGTCTAGTAGATATCGTATTTCAAGGTTTAAACAGCAACTTTTCATACAACAGATTCATCTCTCCAGATCAGGCTAATAACTATGGGTTTTTAGCATTAAAAAATGCGCAAAGCACCATTTTTGTAAATTCTCAAAGCTTATGCAATTGTGGTTTAAATTTTACCGAAGCACAATTCGACAGTATGGTAAATGACACGCCTATAAAAACATTAAACATAAGTTATAGCGCTGGAGGAGCACAGGAATTTGGATTTGCTTATCCGAGAATCGTTTTATTTAAAACACAAGACGGCAGAAAAGGCGCCATTAAAATAAAAGAAATGGTAAAGAACGGTGCAAGTTCTTATATTTTATGCGACATCAAAGTTCAAAAACAATAACCGCTAAATGAAGATAAAGAATAATAAAATCTTGTTTTGGTTATGTATTGTTTTGGCCTGTTGTTTTTGCAGGAAAGGATATGCACAGGATGTAGATTTGGAGAATTTTTATAAACCTAATTTTAAGGTAACAGGGAATATTAATGCCAATATGATGTACTACAATTCAAATATGGAAAATTCACGTGAACCTTTCACTTATCTGTTTTCAGGGAGTTTGAATATTAGTGCTTTTAATTTTAGCGTTCCGTTGTTTTATAGTTTTACCAATCAAGGAGATAATTTAGGATATACTGCTCCATTTGATTTTAACAGATTAAGCATTATGCCTAAATACAAATGGGTAAAGGCTTATATTGGAAATGTGAGTATGACATTTTCACCTTATACATTAAGTGGTTATCCATTTAAAGGAGTCGGATTAGAACTGACGCCAAACAGTCCGTTTAAAGTGTCGTTAATGGGAGGACAGCTCCTTAAAGCCGTTTCGGCAGAAAATGCTTCAGGCGGAATTCCGATTTATCAGCGTTTTGGTTATGGAGCAAAAGTAGGTTTTGAGAAAGCGCAATATAAATTAGGTTGGATTGGTTTTTATGCCAAAGACGATGCCAGTTCATTAAACATGGTAAATGATAAAGGAGTTACACCAAAAGAAAACTTTGTAAACAGTTTGATTTTTAGCACTTCGGTAGTGAGAAATTTAAATTTAAATGTCGAGTATGCCTTATCTGTATTAACAGATGATACTAGAAATGAAAGTCTTTCGGGAGGAGCTTTTCGAGATAAGATATTTTCTGGTAAAGAAAGTACAAGTTATATGAACGCTTTCAATGTTAATTTCGATTATAATATTCAGAAAAGTACTGTCGGATTAACGTACGAGCGCATTGATCCTAATTACAATACCCTTGGAGCATTATATTTTAATAATGATTTAGAAAACATCGCGTTGCGTTTTGCGAGACCTTTTTATCAAGATAGAATTACAGTTTCGACCAGTTTAGGATTTCAAAAAGACGATTTAGAAAAAATAAAAAAACAAGATACAAAACGTGTTGTAGGGTCTATTAACATGAATTATAGAGTTACAGATCAAATCAATATTACGGGTAGTTATTCTAATTTTTCTACGTATACCAATAAAAAATTAGATCAGTTTGAACTGATAAATAATCCAAATGTTGTGCAGGCAGACACTTTAGATTACAGACAATTGTCTCAAAATGCTAATGTCAATATGTCTTATGCTTTCGGAAAAAAAAGAAATCAAAATTTAAACTTTAATTATAGTATTGCAGGTCAGGCCAACGAACAAGGAGGCGTGATTAGAAAAGGTCAGGCAAGCACGGTTCAAAATTATAACTTGGCGCATACGGTTAGTTTTCTTGCAACGAAAGTCTCTTTAAACAGTTCGCTTAATTATACCAAAAATGAAGTGAGCCGAAACAATAATTCATCTATGGGAGCTTCGGTTGGAGCTTCAAAAAAACTATTCAAAGACAAGCTAAATACAAACCTTGGATTTCTTTATAATAATTCGCAAGGAAATATGAATTCAAGCTCTGTATTTGGAATCAAGTTTAACAATAGTTACGTAATGTATCAAAGGCATAATTTTGGTTTAAACGTTATTTCGATGTTTAGAAGCAGCACGAATACTGACAAATTTAATGACTTAACGGCTACTTTAAATTACACCTGTTCGTTGGATAAAATAAAGCTTCCTGCCAAAAAAGAGCCTAAAAAAGAAAAAGAAGAGGTTTTAAATCCTATTCTAAAAATAAAGCATAAAGACAAAACGTACGAAGGAACGAGAGACGAAATTATACAGCAACTTCAGGATATGCAGACAGCGCTTCGTCCAATGCCAAAAGAAGATTCAGAAGAATTACAGCATCTGTTAACGCTTACCACTTTGACTCCAGATGATGATAGTTTCAAAGAAAAAGCATTGAATTATTTAAAAGCATACGACCTAAATAATGACATCTTAAATAAATACGACAATTACATTCATGAAACTGTAAAAAGTTTACAAGAAGAAATGGCTCGTAAAGACGAAGGATATGAGAATGATTATGTGATGGCTTTAGGAAGAGTAAACAAGCATAAAATGCATGGTGTAGATGAAAAAGACGTGACAGATAAAGTGAGTTATAATTCATATTTAAAACTGGTAGACAGAAAAAATAAAAAATTACAGCCTTTATTAGTTCATCGATGGATGCTTAATGAGATTGGAATACTTTCAAATACACCTGTAGATCAGCTTCGCGAAAATGAAAACCTTTCTGCTTTTAATAAAGAAGAGCTAGGGGATTTCTTTAAAATGATGAAAGAGAAAAAAGCAGATGCAGTAATAATCGAAGAAATAAAAATCAAACTAATTCCATTCTATCATGATTTAGCAGTTAAAAATGTTAAAGACGGAGAAGTCGATTTTAAGTTTTTAAAGAATAATTAATAGTCAAATAAACTCTTTTGCTGTTCGAAAGAGTAAAATATAAAAGAAGTCGGTATGCTTTATTTTTCAAAAAAACAGAATGATTTGCTTATGAAAAAAAATTACAAAATACATTTTGCGACACTGCTTATCTTGCTTTCGGTTGTTTTTTCTTATGGGCAGGAAATTCAGCCACCAAAAGAATTAAGTGCAGCTTCAAGTTCGATACAAAAGATCGAAGCCGCTGATCGTTGGGTAGATAAGTTTTCAAATCAAGATTTGGTAGAACTGCCTATTGGTATTCGTAATACGGTAAATAATATTCAATATTCTATCGGAATTACAAAAGCTACTTTTACGCCAGAGTATACAACGCTGACGGTTTTCTGTAGAGTAGATATTCCTCAGAAAGATAAAAAAACCGGACAGCCCATGCAGCTTTTCTTTGGAGCAGATAATGTTAAATTATCGCATCAAGGAGGTATTATGGGCGAAGCCAAATTGGTATTGCTAGGCAATGTTGATATTCCGTTTAATGAGGATAAATGGCAGGTTTCTTTGTACGGAGGTTTCGAAATGGCGACAGGAAACGTAAACGACCTAACGTATGTAAAGATCGATTGTGATGGTTTTAAAGAAATGAAGATTTCTGGCGCTGTTGAGTTTTCTAGAGATCTAATTTTGCCAATCGATCCGTTGACCAAAACGGTTGATGAAGCAAAAACTACAGTTCCAAAAACGTATTATAACGGAAAAACGGTTGCAATACCCAATAGAGTTAGAGGAGAATTTAGTTTTACAGCAGGTAGTTGGAATGATATTTTATTAAATGTAAGTCTTCAACCTTTTGTATTAAAAGACAAACGAAACGGAAAAGATTTTGATGGTAATTTCCAGTTTTTGGTAAGCAATGCAGTATTAGATTTAAGTGATTTAAAAAATGATCCTGTAGTTGTTTTTCCAGAGTATTATGCCAAAAATTCGCTTTTGGTTCCAAGTCAAGAATCGTGGAAGGGAGTTTTTGTCCAGACTTTTGATGTAGGTCTGCCCAAGGAATTTCAAACAACAGATACGGCATCAAGTAAAGAAAGACTTCATGTAGGCGCACAAAATCTTATTATAGATAAATTTGGAGTTTCGGGAACTTTCTATGCAGATAATGTTTTTCCTTTAGATCGAGGAATAACCAGTCAGGAAAAATCATGGGCTTATTCCTTAGACCATATTGATGTAACTATTGCGGCAAATACTTTTGTAAAAGCAAATTTAAAAGGACAGATTCTTTTACCCATTAGTAAAGCCACACCAGAGAAAAAAGAAACGACTACAACTCCTGCAACAAATGCGACAGCGAATACAGGAACGGCTGGCGCAACAGGAACCGATTCTGCTAAACCAAAACAAACCAATAGGGCTGGTTTAGAATACAACGGATTTATTTCTATGGAAGAGCAACAATTGGTTGTGATAACCAAAGATTCCATAGCTTTTGATATCTGGAAAGCAAAAGCATTATTGCTGCCCAATAGTTCTGTCGAGTTAAAATTAGTCAATGGGCGATTTTTGCCTAAAGCCAATCTAAACGGTTCGGTTTCTTTTGGAACCAATAAAGGAGCAACAGACGATAAAGATGTAGAAGGTAAGAAAACAGTAGACTTTAAAGGAATTACGTTTGAGAACCTGCAATTACAGACTGTTTCGCCTATTATTTCTGTTAGAAATATGGGATACAAAGGGACCGTTGGTTTTGGTAATTTCCCTGTTTCTATCGGAAACATTAACGTAGCCATTAATGGAGATGATTCCCGAATTGATTTTGATTTAGGAATTAATTTAATGGAAAGTATTGGAGCAGGAGCAACCGCAAGAATTGGAATAAAGGGTAAGATGTACGATGATGGGTATAGGCAAAGAAGCCGATACGCTGGTTTGGATCTTTCGGCTATCCATATAGATTGTAAGTTCAGCGGATTAACCATTAAAGGAGGGCTTATTCTAATGGAAAAAGACCCTGTATATGGAGATGGATTTAATGCAGATGTTGAAGTCGACGTTGTGGATGTTGTTAATGTAAAAGCAAAAGCAATTTTCGGACGTACTACTTTTAGATATTGGTATTTTGATGGAGCGGTTAAGTTTCCTCCAACACCAGGTGTTCCTTTTATGATTACAGGTTTTGGTGGAGGAGCCTATTACAAAATGCATCGAAATCAAGATATTGCTATTGGCGAATTTTCTCCTTCGGGACTAAGTTATACGCCAGACGAGAAAATAAGTTTAGGAATTAAGGCTTTAATCTATTTTCACGTAGGAGCAGAAACCATTTGCGATGGCGAAGCCGGATTTGAAATGGCATTTAACTCAAAAGGAGGAATAAACAGATTAGCTATTTTCGGTAAAGCCAATGTCATGGCTAAAATTCCAGGACTTAAAAATGTTACCGATTTAATGGGTAAAGTAGCTTCAAATGTTACCGCTAAGAAAAGCTTTTTAGGAATTACAGAAAATGATCTTAAAGGTTCTTTTGCGAGCAAATATATTCCAGAAGCTAAAGAAGCAATTCCAGGAGATTTGTCGGCAGCAGTAGGAATAAAAATGGCAGCAGCTGTCGAATTTGATTTTGAAAACAAATCGATGCACGCCACTACTGATGTATATATTAATACACCAGGAAATTTCCTTTCGGGAACTGGAGAAGGAGGAAGAGCCGTTTGGGGAGTTTTCCATAAAGATCCAAAAGATTGGTACATGTACATGGGAACACCAAAAGACCGATGCGGAATTAAAATTGGAGTTGCAGGTATGTATTTGCAAACGACAAGTTATTTTATGGCAGGAACGGTACTTCCGGGCAGTCCGGCGCCACCTCCACAAGTAGCTCAAATTTTGGGTGTAGAATTAAAAGAACTGGATTATATGCGTAACGAAAATGAATTGGCAAATGGAGGTGGTTTAGCCTTTGGAGCCAGTCTAGATTTCGATACAGGAGATTTAAGTTTCTTACTTTTTTACGCCCGTTTTCAGGCAGGAATGGGATTCGATATTATGCTTAAAGATTATCAGGAAGCTAGATGTTCCAACACAGGAAGCCGTGTAGGTATAAATGGTTGGTATGCCAACGGACAATCTTATGCTTATCTGCAAGGAGAACTTGGAATTAGAATTAAATTATCTTTCTTAAAACTAAAGGTTCCAATTATTTCTGGAGGAGCCGCAGTTTTATTACAAGCGAAATTACCAAATCCAGTTTGGATGCGCGGGTATGTGGCAGGAAATATGAATATTTTAGGAGGACTGATAAAAGGAAAATTCAGATTTAAATTTGAATTAGGCGAAGAATGCCAATTTGAAAATGCATCGCCACTAGGAGGTATTAAATTAATCACCGATGTGACTCCAAAACAAAGCTCTACAGATGTAGACGTTTTTGCTGTGCCACAAGCTGCATTTTCAATGAAAGTAAATGAAGCTTTTGTAATTCCTGAAGACGCAGGCGATGTGACTTATAAAGTTATATTAGAAAAATTCAAAGTATTTGATGGAACCAAAGAAATTCCAGGAGTTTTTGAATGGAGTAGTATGAAAGACAGAGTTAATTTTGTTTCAACAGATATTCTTCCTCCTCATAAAGAATTGAAAGTTCAAGTTGAGGTTAGTTTCCAAAAAATGGTAAATGGCGTATTCCAGCCTATAAAAGTAGACGGAAAAGTGGCCACAGAATTTGAAGAAAGAATATTTACAACAGGAGGCGCGCCAAACCATATTCCGCTTACCAATATTAAATACTCTTATCCAGTTGTAGATCAAAAGTATTTCCTTGAAGAAGAATATTCAAAAGGATATATCCAACTGAAGCGTGGTCAGGATTATTTGTTTGAAGATTCTAATTGGGAGACCAGTATTAAGATGGCGCAAGACGGAACTTCTAACTCAAAAGCAGTGGCATTTAACTATGATACTACTTCAAATGAAGTATATTATAACTTGCCCAATATCGATCAGGATAAGAAATATAATTTCTCTATCGTTAGTAATTTAAAGCAGAATACAACAAGAAATACGACATCGAATACAAAGACAAATACGATTAGTGATGAGGGTAATGATATACAAATAAAAGAAAATCAAGCCGATGCCATATCTAAAGCGGAGGGAAGCATTGATCGTTTAAACTATTCATTCAATACGAGTAAATACAAGACTTTTGCTTCTAAAATGAATGCAATTAATACTCAAAGCTACGATTTTGGAATTTTGTTTTCAGATGTTATTTATTTAACCAATGGTATTTCAAGTCAAGAGGCTTTTGACCTAGTAGAGCTTAGAGGAGTAACTTACAGTGACAATAAACCTGTAGTAACAGCAGAATCTAAATTAAATGATCAATATTATACAACAGACATTTATCCTTATTTGTATAAAGATTATCCTTTAAATGGTATTTTCTCAATAAAAAATAGAGATACTAGCGAATTTGGAGTTGTTCCTGCAAAGGCAATTCCGTTAAATGCTTCTTATATGACAAATTTAGAAAACGATGTTAATCAGTCTTGGACTAGAGCTAACTTCCCGTTTAGATACAATTTGCCATTTGTCTATAAGGAAGATTGGATCGATTTGAACAATCAAATAGTGAACAACTACATTAACGGAGAACCAGGTGTTGTGGCGCTTGCTCAGCGATTTATTAGTAGTTCTTACCAATTCATGCGATATGGAAATTATGAAATAGTAATGAAGTATAATCTGCCAGGAAATAAACAGGCAAATGAGTTTGTTTATAAGTATAAAAACATCAATACTTTTAGGTAAATTCTATAAAGGACTATAAGTGACTTTAAAAACCCGTTTGAAAATTCTCAAACGGGTTTTTATTTTAGACAACCAGATTTAACATTTAGGAGCGCTTTTTTTTATTAATTTACATAATCATACAAATCGAGCTTTTATCTAAAACTAAAAGATGCTGAATAATAAAGAAGAAAAGAAAGAACAAAACGCAGTATATATGCTCCCTTGGGTAACGGCAATTGCAATGTTTATGCAATCCTTAGATGGTACAATTCTTAATACTTCGCTGCCTTCAATAGCTAAAAACATGGGATATTCGGCCACCGAAATGGATTCGGTTATTGTAACCTACACACTCACATTAGCAATGTTTATTCCGCTTTCCGGATGGCTGGCAGATAAGTTTGGCACCAGAACCATGTTTATGATTGCCGTGTTTCTGTTTATCATGGGATCTTTGTTTTGCGCTCTTTCAGTTGATTTGAATACGCTTAACATGGCACGTGTTTTACAAGCGGTTGGTGCTTCCATGATGGTGCCAATTGCCCGATTGGCTATTTTGTATCAATACCCCAAAAACGAACTGCTTAAGACAATGAACTTTATAACCTTATTCGGATTGTTAGGAATGGTTGCGGGTCCAAGTTTAGGAGGTTTTCTCTCAGATAATTTCAGCTGGCATTGGATTTTTCTAATAAACATTCCCATTGGCCTCATCGGAATTTCGATGGCGTATCGCATTATGCCTAACTTTAAGCACGCAGTAGGAAGATTCGATTTTAGAGGATTGGTTTATTTCAGTTTGGCACTAATTTCTATCACTTTGGTTTTAGAACTTATTGGAAACGGACGACCACACATGATTGTGATTCTAAGTTTATTGATTCTCTTCGGACTGCTTTCGCTCTTTTATTATATTCATTATAAAAAAACTGAAAAACCCATAATCGATCTGCATCTTCTAAATATTAGAACCTTAAAAATAGGATTGATGGGAAGTTTAATTACCAGACTTGGAATTGGCGGACTGCCATTGCTTTTACCGCTTATGCTACAAACCAGTTTTGGTTACTCGGCATCGGTATCAGGATTATTGCTGTTGCCGTCTGCCTTGTCAAATGTTGCTGTTAAGCCTTTTATGGTAAATATTATAAAGTTTTTTGGCTACAGAACAGTACTGATAAGCAACACCATTTTGCTAGGAATTGTTTTAATTATTCTCGGATTTGTAACGAAAGAAACACCAATTGGATACTATATTTTACTGATGATATTCTACGGAATTTTCACCTCTATACAAATGTCTGCCATGAATACGATTACGCTTTCAGATTTAGATCAAGATACAGCGAGTGGCGGAAATACAATGTTGGTTATTATGCAACAGCTTTCAGTAAGTTTTGGAGTTTCTGTGGCGAGTCTTGCGCTTTCTTTATTTCAGGACGGAATTTTCAATTTAGACGCTTCAAAAGCATTTCAATATACTTTTATTGCATTGGCTGTTTTTACCATCTTTTCAAGCTTTACTTTTTCAAAATTAAGTAAAACAGATGGAGGAGGATATATGTAATTTTATTTTGCATAAATAAGTTTTTGAATTCAAAAAAATAACAACTTATCTAATCAATCTGACTTGTTTTGGATTAAGTTATTTGTTCTTCAAATGGCTTTTGTATAATTTTACATACTATGTATGAAATATTCCAAAAGTATCTAGAAGAAAAAACTGAACTGACTCCCACAGAATCGGAACGTATTCAATCATTTGCTATAATTAAAAAACTTCGTAAAAGACAATATCTGCTTCAAGAAGGAGATGTCTGGAAATACGATGCTTTTATTACAAAAGGCTGTGTTAGAACTTATACCGTTGATGAAAAAGGCAGTGAGCATGTAAATAGTTTCAGTATCGAAAATTGGTGGACAGGAGACCGCGAGAGTTTAATGATGCAGCAACCGTCTCGTTTTAATATCGATGCCATTGAAGATACCGAGCTTGTTCTTTTTACGCATGAGAATTTTGAATTGCTGTGCAGAGAAATTCCAGCATTTAATAATATGGTAAATGCTATTCTGCAAAGAAGTTTTATTGCTGCTCAAAATAGAATTCAGGCCTCACTTACTTTAACGGCCGAAGAAAAGTATTTAAACTTTATAAGCAAGTATCCAGGTTTTGCTTCGAGAATTCCTCAAACCATGATTGCTTCATATTTGGGTATGACACCAGAAACGTTAAGCCGTATTCGAAAACAAACCGCAAAGAAATAAATATACAAGGAGCTTTTAAAGCTCCTTTTTTTATGCCTTCTTCCAACTCTTGATCTATATCAAGTTTTTACTTATTTCTAATCAATGTGCAGGTTTTGCATTCATCGCAACTTTGTAATGTTCAAAAGAAACAAACATTATAAACATTTAAATATTGAAATCATGTCAAAAACAATTTTCATTACAGGAACAAGTACAGGCTTTGGAAAATTAACAGCTGTAACATTAGCAAACGCAGGTCATTCCGTAATTGCAGGAATGCGAAATACCAATGATAAAAATGCCGCTGTTGCGAAAGAATTGGAAGCAATAGAAAACATTGAAGTAGTAGATATCGATGTTACAGATGATGAATCAGTTACTAAAGCAATCGAAAAAGTATTGATTAAATACGGAAAAATTGACGTTTTAATCAATAATGCGGCGGTAAGCGGTTTTGGTTTGCTTGAAGGATATTCTATCGATCAGGTTCGTAAAATGTTTGATGTAAACGTTTACAGCGTACTTCGCATGTATCAGGCAGTGCTTCCTTCTATGAGAAAAGAAAGAAACGGACTCGTAATTAACATTACAACCGGAGCAAGCGCACACACACTTCCATTTATGGTTCCGTACATCGCATCAAAACTGGTGGTTGAAAGTTTTACAGAAGGATTGCAAGACGAACTTGCTGATTATGGAATTGAAAACGTAAGCATACAGCCTGGAGTTTATCCGACAGAAATGAATAACGGATCTAAAGCGGGTATTCATGCTGATAAAACACAAATTATAGAAGAATATGGAGATGCAGCAACCGAAAAATTCAACGCCTTAGGCACAGCATTATTTGGAAAAATGGCTCAGTTTGATATGAATCTGCAAACCATTGCTGATGGTATTCTAGAATTGTTAAGTATGAAAAAAGGGGAGAGACCGCTTCGTTTTCCGCTAGACGCGATTGCTCAAGGAACCGATAAAGAATTTATAGAAGCCCGCGCCAATATTAAAGCAAAATGGGTAGCAGCTTACACCAATTAATTTTCTTTTAAAACACATTTTAATAATTTACTTAGATTCAAAATAAACATGAAAACAATGCATATAAAATCAAATAAAAAAGTCCAAACTTCAGCAGCAGCAATGCTTAATTTATTAATACTCTTTTCTGCTTCAGAAAAAACAGCTGCACAAACTAGTGCAGGAATCGTCGGAATAGATCATGTCGGAATCAATGTTCCTGATCTTAATAAAGCCGTTACATTTTTTAATGATGTTTTGGGTTTTGCACCCGTAACTCAATTAGGACCAATTCCGCTTGACGCTGATTGGAAAAAACTAAATCACATTAACCCAAATACTGGAGCCGTTACCATAAAGATGATCAATGCAGGAAATGGAGCAAGTATAGAAGTGTTTGAGTATGCAGACAATAAAGGAAGCAAAACACACCCCAGTACAGATGATATTGGAGCATCTCATATTGCATTTTATGTAAAAGATATTAATGCATCTGTACAGTATTTAAAAAGTAAAGGCGTAAAAATAATAGGAGAACCTTTTACAATGCCTTCTGGTGATACAGCGGGAGAAACTTGGGTTTATTTTGAAACGCCCTGGGGATCTAAAATGGAATTGGTTTCGTATCCTAATGGAAAAGGTTATGAAAAAACGAATCCCAAAACGATATTATGGTCTCCAAAAAATGAAGCAGTGAAAAAAGTCCCTGCAGATGACTTCGATTCTAAAAAGAACACGGCAATAGTAGAAAACCATCTTAAAATCTGGAATGAAAAAGTGGAGGTGAAACGTAAAGCTTTATTAAATCAAGTGTATGCGACTAATGTAGAAATGGTCGACCGTCATTTTATTGCTGAAGGAATTGAGGATATCAGTAAATTTATTGTAGAGCTTCAAACTAAAAATCCTGATTTTAGATTTACAGCCAAATCTGTAGAAACCAATCATAATATAGTTCGTTTGTATTGGCAGTTTGGTTCAAAAACAAAACCATCTGTAGTAAGCGGTATGGACTTGTTTGTTATTGAAAATGGTAAAGTTCAGAAACTGTATGTTTTTGTTGATCAAAAAGAATAACTTTTAAATTGATTTTGAAAGTTTTAAAAAGCCAGACAATAAGTTCTGGCTTTTTAAATTTCTATTAAATGGTTTTTAAAACACCACCATCTGCTCTTAGAGAAGCTCCATTTGTTGCCAAAGAAAGAGGACTTGCAAGATAAGTGGCAAGCGATGCAATTTCAGTTGGATTTATAAAACGCTGCAATAAAGAATGCGGATTGGTTTGCTGTACAATGCTATTTTTCATTTGTTCCACTTCGATATTCTGCAGAGATGCTATGTGTTCTATAACAGCCGCAACTCCGTCAGAATAAGTTGGTCCGCCTAGAATGGTATTTACGGTTACCTCTGTTCCAATGGTTAGTTTAGATAAGCCATTACTCACAGCAGTCATTGCGGCTTTAGTCATTCCATAATGAATCATATTTCCGGGAATATTTACACCAGATTCACTGCTTATAAAAATAATTCTTCCTGATTTTTTCTCCAGCATCTGTGGTAGAAGTTTCTTAGAAAGACGAACAGAACTCATCACATTAATTTCAAATATTTTATGCCAATCTTCATCTTCAATTTCTTCGAAGTTTTTTAGATCAAATTGGCCAACATTATTAATTAGAATATCGATGTTATTTAATTGGCCAAGTAGCGCGTCTATTTCCTCTTTTTTGCTAAAATCTGCTGCAATTCCAGATATTTTACAGTTTGGAAATTCGGTTTTCAATTTTTGTACCGCCAGATTTGTTTTTTCTTCACCTCTTCCGTTAATAATTACTTCTGCTTTTTCATTTAATAATTGTTGTGCAATTGCAAAACCAATTCCTTGAGTTGATCCGCTGATGAAAGCTTTTTTGCCTTCTAATTTTAAATCCATTTTTTTATTATTTATTTTTGTAATGATTGATACATAAATAGTCAAAAAAATTAGCTGATGACAGCTAATTGCATTTCGATTTGATCTCTTAATATTTTCTTGTCAGGATACATTCTGCGGAGCGTATTAAGTCCGCACCAAAACGTGATGAGGTATTTTCCTAGAATATCAGGAGAAGTTTTAGATTGTATGTTTCCTTTTATTTGTTCAGTTTTTATGGTTGCTGTAAACATCTGTTCGACTTCTTTTAAAATCTGTACAGCATTTGCTTCTAGGTCTTCATCTATATAAGTCATTTCGACGACTGTATTAGCGATAATACATCCTTTAAAATGTTCATTTGTGTCAGCTTCTGCAATACTTCTAAAAAAATCTTTAATTAATTCTAAAGGCGAATTACTTCTAGCAAGTTCATTTTTAAAAGCATCAAAAGCTAGTCTGCGTTCTTCAATAGCTTTTTTAAAGACTTCTTTTTTTCCGCCTTTAAAAGTATTGTAGAAGCTTCCGGCTCCAGCTCCAGTTGCTTTTTGTAAATCACTTAAAGAGGTTGCACTATAACCTTTCTGCCAAAAAACTTCCTGAGCCTTTTTTATGATATTAGAATCTTCATAGATTGTGGGTCTGCCTCTCATTTTATTTTATTTTGTAATGATCGATACAAAATTATATAAAAATAATTATTCAGCCAATTTTTTTAATGTAATCCTTTAAGAAGATTTTTTAAGAACTAAAAACAACGCAGCTGCGATGCCTAATCCCATAATTGCGGTTTTGGCAAAATTAGAATCTGTTTTGGAAGGAATATTTCCGTAGACTCTTAAGGGTTCTTTTGAATTGGTAAGCACATTTCCAGGATTGCTCTCCTTATTTTGATTCAGTTTCATTTTTAAGCGGAGTGCTGTCGATGCGGTATTGCTAATTAATTTTGGAAATAATTTATAGGTATTAGTAATTGCCGCCGCTTTAAAATCAGGAAACAAATCTTTTTTAGGATGTTTGGCCAAATAAACCATTTTGGCAGCAGTTTCGCGTGGATCGGAAGCAATAAAAGGAATTTTTATATCAAAACCCGAATACTTAGCAGAATGAAGATTTCCCGTAGAATTTTGTAACTGAGGATACAGATTGCAAACATGAATATGTCTGTGGTTAGAGATTTCTCCCTGCAAACATTCCATCATGCCTTTAATACCGAATTTAGATGCAGAATATACGGCGCTGTAAGGAGCGGGCATAAAGCCACCAATTGATACATTATTAATTAAAATACCGTGATTCTGATTTTTAAAAATTTTGATTGCGTTGTAAGCTCCATGCATGTATCCGAATAAATTGGTTTTTATAACCTGCTGGTGAATTTCTAACGGAATTTCTTCAAACTTTCCGCTTGCCATCACTCCGGCATTATTGATCCAGATATCGATTTTACCGCTCATAGCGAGGGCTTCTGCGGCAACTTTCTCTACATCTTCAGCTATAGACGTATCTGCCGAAACACCCACAACAGGAACATTTAATGCTCGGCAAAATTCTACAACTTCATTAATACCTTTCCAACCTCTTGCTGCTAAGACTAAATTGCATCCTTCATGAGCAAAAGCTTCTGCAGCTGCACGGCCGACACCACTGCTAGCGCCTGTTATAACAACCGTTTTTCCTTTTAGATCATTGGTATATTTTTCTGCATTTTTCATATCCTAAATATTAAGTGCGTAAAAGCGCATTTTTACTGCGGTGAGTTAATCAAATTGCTTTTTTAGACAAGATAATAATGCGCTTTTCGTTTGTTCTGCTTGAACTATTTTTTAAGATATATTTTTTCTCAGATGTTCTTGTACTGAATATTCTATTTTTTTGATTTAAAAAAAGCATAGCAAGTAATTTAGCAACGAAATAGCTTTTCCGTCTAATTGAAATATAAAATTAGAGTAAAACTATTCGGGCGCTGTTATATAATTACGCTTGCTAATTGCTTAATTAAGAGATTGTAAGAAGTTTTTTGATTTATCTAATCCTTACAAATTTTAGATTGTCGGTTTTGGTTGTAATAGTTAGATCCGCTTTGTGCAAGATATATTTCCCTTTTAGATAGTTTTTTGTTTTCTGCTGCGAGTTATTGTTAGTTTTTAAAGTTAAAGAATCTTTTGTAAAGGAGTATTCTCCATTTACAATGCTATCTAGTCGATCTGTTTTATTAATTTGAAAATTATTCATCATTTCAAAATGCAACCTTTCTTTAGTTTGAAGATTTTCCCAAGTTCCGTAAAAATCGTCTTGTGACATGTATTTGGTTTTCATAATACTAAACATAATAAAGAGACCAATGAATACAGCAGGAATATAAACGAATTTTATTACGCTAATCTTGTTCATCCATTTGGGTCTGTCACTGTTTTGAAACAATGGAGGTTCTTCTAAAAAGTATTTTAGAAAAACTTTATAATCAGAAAATAGTACAAACAATGCCATTAGGGTTAATGTTATCGCAATCTCTTTTGCATTAATATCATAAGCAAAATCGGTTAGAAGAATATTAACCATAAAAGTTAGGAAAAGAATAATCCCTATTCTTGTCGTTTTTCTAAAAAAGAGAAGGAACGAGCTTATAATTTGAGTAACGGCAATAACAATTGGATACCAATTGCAGTAGCCATAATAAAACCAAGTAAGGCGAAAACCATCTAGAGAACCAATAGGCATATCGTACACGCTTGGCTGTGAAACGAATTGGGTTTTTAATATTTTACCGTAAGCATATAAGATTATAATGGTAGCTAGAAAGTATCTGCAAAAGGTGTGTAAAAAAAGATGGATTTTTTGCCAGTTCATATTTTTTGGGATTTTTTTGTTTTACATTATTTGGTACGGGGTAAAAGTATAGTATCCCAAAATCGCAGAATTGTACAAATGGAAACTGTTTAGACAAACAGCCAAATATTTTCTTTTTCTGTATCTATATTTTTGAAAAATATTTGTGGATTCCTGTTTGTGAGCTCTTTAAAGTTTCGAATAAAATGAGATTGATCGTAAAAATCATATTGAGACAACTCAGAAAAATTCTTGCTTTGCTTCTGTTTAAGAATTGAGTTTCTAAAACGATGAATTTTTCGGTACTCTGAAGGCGATTTGCCAATATGTTTTGTAAAAAGCTTATTCAAATATTGCCTGCTCATTTGATGTTTGAGAGCGATTTCTTCAATCTTTTCATCACTTTCAATATCGGTAAGTATTTTTTCAATTAAAGAAAAATCTTTGACTTGTAATTTAGAAAGCAGATAATCTTCAAGCTCCTGACTTTGTTTGTCTTTGGCCAAATTGAAAATTTCAATCATTTTAGCATTAAAGTCGGGCATAAAAGTAAAATCTAAAATAGTGCCTTCTGAAAAAATACTTTTTGAATCTGATAAAAACTGACTTATTCCTAATGGTTTAAAGTAAATCGTAACTTCATTTATAAGCTCTTTGTAATGAATTTTAATGGGTTTGGTATAACGAGAAACTACACAAGTCATGATATTTTTATCTGGCGATGATTTTATAATGACTTCGTTATTTTGTATTTCAACATCTAGATCTTCATTGGTGGTTAGAATGCAGAAATTATTAGGGAAAGTGAGATATTGTACAGAGCCCGAATTTTTATTTTTTGAAATAAAGTAATATCCTTCAATATATTTTTTTAAAATTTCATTTTTAGGCTGATAAAAATCCAGATTCATTTGTTCTCTTTGAGGTAATTGGTAAAGGTTTATTCTTTTGGAATAATATTGACAAAACTAAAGTAGCAAATTAAAACTTTGCGCTATCGTTGTCTGTTCTTTTTTTTTAAATATAAAATTTGACAAAATAATACGAGCTTTAAACTCTTCCAAAATGGAAATGCATTTATCAATTTGCACTATCGATAATTGGACACAAAAAGGGTTTCTTTTATGATCATAAATGGTAATGAAAAATTCGGATTCAGAAGAGCACATTATGGCAGTATGCAATTATCATTTTTGCAAACTTTTTTTTTTTGCATTTGTTTGTTTTGAGTGTAATAAAAAAGACTTATTAAATAATAAAAACAACGTTAAAATGTTGGTTTTCAATATATTTTATATATTTTTGTAAGGCATTTAGTATTTATTGGTGTTTTTAAAATATTGGAATTGCTTTTTTGACAGCCTGCTTATTATGCGAGATGCTTTTTTTCGCTATTTATAGTATTACAATTTTCTAAATAGTATAGAATTTAGCCAGCTAGTGCATATTAAAAACAATTGCAACATTTTTTTTCTTGCCCCGTTTTTTTTAGTATTCCTATTTTGAATCTGCTATCAGCCAGACCCTATAACAGCCTTACGATTAAAGCAGTGCACTTTAATATTCTCTACCGCATTTTTTCTCTCTGAAATTTAATTTTTAAAGACGGTTGCCCAAATTGGTCTTAAATGCTGATTTACATCTGCGATCTTAATAATTCGATTATTCCAGTAAAAATTTTATGGAGGCATCAGTTTTTGTAAGTTGACTGTCGTGTCCTTAAGTAAAATATAAAATATGAGTAAAAATATACTTTTCTGTATTGGTCTATTATCACATTATATTGTTTATGCACAGCAAGATGCGCAGTACACACAGTATATGTACAATACAATAGCCATAAATCCTGCCTATGCAGGTTCCCGTGGAGTATTCAGTGTATTTGGCCTTTACCGCACCCAATGGGTTGGTCTTGATGGAGCGCCAGAGACAAGCAGTTTCTCAATCAATACACCAATAAACAATAGCAGATTAGGCATTGGAGCTTCATTGGTCAATGATAAAATTGGCCCTACAAATGAAAACAACATCTCCGTGGATCTGTCTTACACCATTCAGACCTCTGCAGATTTTAAGCTGTCATTTGGCATCAAAGGAACGGCAAACATCTTCAATTTGGATGTAAACAAATTAAATCCTGCAGATCAGGGCGATCCCCAGTTTCAGGATTTAAACAGCAAATTCTCTCCAAACGTTGGAGCTGGAGTCTACTGGCATTCTGACAAAGCATATATTGGTCTGTCTGTTCCTAACTTTATTGAAACAAACCGTTACGACGATAATGATGTTGCAATTTATAAAGACAGAATCAATTACTACTTAATTGGAGGCTACGTATTCGATCTTGACAAATATCAGTATATAAAATTTAAACCCGCCATTTTAACCAAAATGGTTCAAGGGGCACCATTGCAAGTAGATGTATCTGCGAATTTTATGTTCTACGATAAATTTATGATTGGTGCAGCTTACAGATGGAGCGCTTCATTAAGTGCTATGGTTGGGTTTCAGATCACAGACGGACTTTACTTAGGGTATGGCTATGATCGGGAAACCACCAAATTGAACAATTACAATTCAGGCTCGCACGAGATCTTCCTGCGCTATGAATTCTTCTCAAACAAAGGCAAAATGACAACCCCTCGTTTCTTCTAAAAATAAGGCATCATGAAAAACTATACACTACTTTTCGCTGCAATCATAGGCGCTTTTTCATTCGGCAGCCATGCCCAGCAGGCAAAAATAAATGCTGCAGACAAAAAATATGACAGCTACGCCTATGTCGATGCAATAAAGACTTATGAAAAAGTTGCGGCCAAAGGCTACAAATCTGAAGACATGTTTAAAAAACTGGGAAATGCCTATTATTTCAATTCAGATTTCCAGAACGCGGCAAAATGGTACGGCGAATTATTTGCCATGAATCCAAATCCCGAGCCGGAATACTTTTTTAGATACGCACAATCTTTAAAATCAGCTGGAGATATCGCCAAAGCCAATAGGCTTTTGGAAGAATTCAATGCCGTATCAAAAAATGACAGCAGAGGAAAGCTCTACAGAGAAGACATGAACTATCTCGACCAGATTAAAGCAAATTCTGGGAGGTACCAGATAGAAGACGCTGGCATCAACAGCCAATACTCCGATTACGGGTCGTTTGTGTACAACAGCAAAATCTACTTTGCATCTGCACGGGATACGGGAAATTTTGTACAGCGCAAACACAAATGGACAGGAGAATATTTCACCAATATTTATAATGCTGATCTGGATCCCGCAACTGGGACCACATCAAAAGTAAATAAGTTTAAATCGGCTATTAATACCAAATTTCACGAAGCTTCTCCTGTTTTCACCAAAGACGGAAAAACAGTCTATTTTACCAGAAACAACTATATTGACGGCAAGAAAGGCAAGGACGAAAGCAGGGTCACTTTAATCAAGCTTTATAAAGCAGAACTGGGAAAAGACGGCAAATGGACTAATATTGCGGAACTTCCATTCAACAGCAATAATTACAGCACAGGCCATCCGGCTTTGAGCCCAGACGAAAAAACGCTGTATTTTGCTTCCGATATGCCGGGATCTTTTGGAGAGTCTGATCTGTATAAAGTAACTATAAATTCAAATGGCGGGTTTGGGCCTCCGCAAAATCTCGGAAACGCGATTAATACGGAAGGAAAAGAAACGTATCCTTACTTAACTTCTGAAAACGAGATTTATTTTGCGTCTGACGGGCATCCGGGTCTCGGAGGATTGGATGTTTTTGTGGCCAATATTGACAATAGCGGAAAAGTAAGCAACATTCAGAATGTCGGGGCAGATGTCAATTCTCCAAAAGATGACTTTGCGTATATTATTGATCCTGAAACGAGAAGAGGGTTTTTCACTTCCAATAAAGATGGAGGACAGGGTTCTGATGATATCTACAGGTTCTTAGAAACCAGAAGGCTAAAATGCATCCAACAGCTATACGGAATAATATCGGATGCCGAAACAGGACTTGCGCTTCCAGGAGCAAAAGTCACTCTGTATGATGACCAGATGAACCTTAAAAACTCTGCCACTGCAGACGGTTCCGGAATGTACACTTTTGATGTGGAATGCGGAAAAACCTATTTCGTAAGGGCAGAAAAGCCAGAATTTGCTACAAAAGAAGTAAATATAACTATAGACAAAACAAGCGGCAAGACCAATCTGCCGATTGCGCTTGAAAAATCAACCTGCAAGGTTACTGTGGGCGATGATTTGGGAAAATGCTTCGGAATCAAAATGATCTACTTTGATTTGGACAAGTCTAACATTAGAACCGAAGCGGCGTTGGATCTGGAAAAAATACTCGTTGTTTTAAACGATAATCCAAGCATGAAGCTGGATATCCGCTCGCATACAGACAGCAGAGCTTCTCACCAGTACAACGAAGCCTTATCTGACCGAAGAGCAAAATCGACCATTCAGTGGCTGATTAAAAACGGAATAGCGCCTAACCGATTAACCGGAAAAGGATATGGCGAAACAGAGCTTGTAAACAAATGTGCAGACGGTGTTCCATGCACAGAAGAAGAACATCAGGCAAACAGACGAAGCGAATTTATTATAACGGCTTTATAACTTTTCCATCGCCAATCGTACATTCATATAAGAGATAAAACTCCTATCATTTTTACGAAAATAAAAATGATCAATACCTCGAATGCAGACAAATGGTATTAGAAATAACTGTTTGTCAAGCATTGGCTTCAGAATCTATTTTGACTGTCTGATTCCAAGCATTTATTTTCTTAATGTTTTTTGAAAGAATTAGAAAAGTATATGCCGAAAACAGAAAAATAAATCTTGACTGTATTTAGAGTCAGGATTTTTTTTTATAAAAAAATGAAATACCCCTCAATCCAAGTTTAAAATTAAATTCCTCTTCCAATATTATCCAACTACTACATTTCCCAATCCCAATCCCATTCCTCACCTCTCATTCTCCATTTCTCAATTCATTAATAGCACATTATCTAATTATCACATTTCTAGTTCAATCATGAAAATTTCGAGGTAAGAAATTATGTCTTAAAATACAACTTTAAAAACTTCTAGTGGTAAAGCTTCAGTACAAATAAATAGATATTTGCACTGTGTTAATGACGCTTAGATACTGTAAATGATGAACTTATAAAAATACATCGCTTCTGTCTTAGATTTCATTACAACATGATAAAAAAATAGTAACCATTAATGATTAAATCATATGAAGAATAGATTACTTCCTTTACTATTTGTTTTGGGTAGTTATTCAGCCTACTCTCAGGTAGTTGTGGGTAAGAAAGATCCAACATCTATTTCAGCACAGTTAGAAGTATTTGCTAATAACCGAGGAGTATTAATTCCGCGTGTCGAATTATTAAGTTCTACGGATACTGTGACAATGGAAAAAGGAAATGTTAACAGTTTACTGGTTTTTAATACTGCGACTGCGGCAGACATTAAACCAGGTTATTACTATTGGTATATAGACAGATGGTGTAGAATTGCCATTTCTGGAGAAGCTGCTGGTATGGCAGGAGGTAATGGAGCTCCAGGTAATAAAGGAGAAGCAGGATATCCTGGTAAAGATGTAAGTATTTATACAGATAAAGATTCGGGCATCATTTATGTACAAAATGCGGATGGTACATGGACATCAATCAACGGTAAAAACGGAATCGATGGTAAAAATGGTATCGCAGGAGGAAACGGTCTGCCTGGTGATGCTGGTCTTGACGGAACAATCCAGATGTATGTTGATTATAAAACAGGAATTGTTTATGTAAGAGATCCAAAAGATAATACAAAATGGGTTCCATTAAATGGGAAAGAAGGAATTCCTGGAGTTCCTGGAAAACCAGGTGATGCAGGTTCTATTACTACACTTGATGCAATTGTAAAAGATTCTGAGGGTAATATTTATGCATATGTTGGAACCGATAATACAGTTGCTGGCCGAGATAAAGAATGGGCTGATAAGTCTTCAAACTGGGTAAAAATTAACGGTTTAAATGGTGCAACGGGAATTGCAGGAGCAACTGGAGCACCAGGAACAGCAGGATCAATTACCACGCTTGATGCTATTGTAAAAGATTCAAATGGCAATATCTATGCTTATGTGGGGACAGATAAAACGGTTGCTGGCCGAGATAAAGAATGGGCTGATAAGTCTTCAAACTGGGTAAAAATCAATGGTTTAAATGGCGCAACAGGAATTAAAGGGGATCCAGGTGACCCAGGAGTTCAAATTCCTACAGATACTTATGTTCTTGTAAATGAAAATGGTATTGTTTTTATCAAGGATCCTGCAACAGGAAAATGGATTTCTGTTAATGGTAAAAATGGAAACAATGGACAAGATGGAATGATAGGTATTAAAGGAGACCCAGGAGATCCTGGAGTTTCAATTCCAGAGGAAGCAACAATACTTGTAAATGATAAAGGCATTGTATATATCTTAAAGCCAGGGTCTAATCCAAAAGAATGGATTAAATTGACTGGAGATAAAGGGGAAACGGGAGCGGACGGTAAGTCGGCATTCGAGATCTGGAAAGAGCTTCCTGGAAACGACGGAAAAGACATGAACGAGTATGTTGCAGGCCTTAAAGGGGAAACGGGAGCGGACGGTAAGTCGGCATTCGAGATCTGGAAAGAGCTTCCTGGAAACGACGGAAAAGACATGAACGAATATGTTCAGGGCTTGAAAGGGGATACGGGAGCGGACGGTAAGTCGGCATTCGAGATCTGGAAAGAGCTTCCTGGAAACGACGGAAAAGACATGAACGAATATGTTCAGGGCTTGAAAGGAGACACGGGAGCGGACGGTAAGTCGGCGTTCGAGATCTGGAAAGAGCTTCCTGGAAACGACGGAAAAGACATGAACGAATATGTTCAGGGCTTGAAAGGGGATACGGGAGCGGACGGTAAGTCGGCGTTCGAGATCTGGAAAGAGCTTCCTGGCAATGACGGAAAAGACATGAACGAATATGTTCAGGGCTTGAAAGGAGACACGGGAGCGGACGGTAAGTCGGCATTCGAGATCTGGAAAGAGCTTCCTGGAAACGACGGAAAAGACATGAACGAATATGTTCAGGGCTTGAAAGGGGATACGGGAGCGGACGGTAAGTCGGCATTCGAGATCTGGAAAGAGCTTCCTGGAAACGACGGAAAAGACATGAACGAATATGTTCAGGGCTTGAAAGGAGACACGGGAGCGGACGGTAAGTCGGCGTTCGAGATCTGGAAAGAGCTTCCTGGAAACGACGGAAAAGACATGAACGAATATGTTCAGGGCTTGAAAGGGGATACGGGAGCGGACGGTAAGTCGGCGTTCGAGATCTGGAAAGAGCTTCCTGGAAACGACGGAAAAGACATGAACGAGTATGTTGCAGGTCTTAAAGGAGACACGGGAGCGGACGGTAAGTCGGCGTTCGAGATCTGGAAAGAGCTTCCTGGCAATGACGGAAAAGACATGAACGAATATGTTCAGGGCTTGAAAGGAGACACGGGAGCGGACGGTAAGTCGGCATTCGAGATCTGGAAAGAGCTTCCTGGAAACGACGGAAAAGACATGAACGAGTATGTTGCAGGTCTTAAAGGAGACACGGGAGCGGACGGTAAGTCGGCGTTCGAGATCTGGAAAGAGCTTCCTGGAAACGACGGAAAAGACATGAACGAGTATGTTGCAGGCCTTAAAGGAGACACGGGAGCGGACGGTAAGTCGGCGTTCGAGATCTGGAAAGAGCTTCCTGGCAATGACGGAAAAGACATGAACGAATATGTTCAGGGCTTGAAAGGAGACACGGGAGCGGACGGTAAGTCGGCATTCGAGATCTGGAAAGAGCTTCCTGGAAACGACGGAAAAGACATGAACGAGTATGTTGCAGGTCTTAAAGGAGACACGGGAGCGGACGGTAAGTCGGCGTTCGAGATCTGGAAAGAGCTTCCTGGAAACGACGGAAAAGACATGAACGAGTATGTTGCAGGTCTTAAAGGAGACACGGGAGCGGACGGTAAGTCGGCGTTCGAGATCTGGAAAGAGCTTCCTGGAAACGACGGAAAAGACATGAACGAATATGTTCAGGGCTTGAAAGGGGATACGGGAGCGGACGGTAAGTCGGCGTTCGAGATCTGGAAAGAGCTTCCTGGAAACGACGGAAAAGACATGAACGAGTATGTTGCAGGTCTTAAAGGAGACACGGGAGCGGACGGTAAGTCGGCGTTCGAGATCTGGAAAGAGCTTCCTGGCAATGACGGAAAAGACATGAACGAATATGTTCAGGGCTTGAAAGGGGATACGGGAGCGGACGGTAAGTCGGCATTCGAGATCTGGAAAGAGCTTCCTGGAAACGACGGAAAAGACATGAACGAATATGTTCAGGGCTTGAAAGGGGATACGGGAGCGGACGGTAAGTCGGCATTCGAGATCTGGAAAGAGCTTCCTGGAAACGACGGAAAAGACATGAACGAATATGTTCAGGGCTTGAAAGGAGACACGGGAGCGGACGGTAAGTCGGCGTTCGAGATCTGGAAAGAGCTTCCTGGAAACGACGGAAAAGACATGAACGAATATGTTCAGGGCTTGAAAGGGGATACGGGAGCGGACGGTAAGTCGGCGTTCGAGATCTGGAAAGAGCTTCCTGGAAACGACGGAAAAGACATGAACGAGTATGTTGCAGGTCTTAAAGGAGACACGGGAGCGGACGGTAAGTCGGCGTTCGAGATCTGGAAAGAGCTTCCTGGAAACGACGGAAAAGACATGAACGAGTATGTTGCAGGCCTTAAAGGGGACACGGGAGCGGACGGTAAGTCGGCGTTCGAGATCTGGAAAGAGCTTCCTGGCAATGACGGAAAAGACATGAACGAATATGTTCAGGGCTTGAAAGGAGACACGGGAGCGGACGGTAAGTCGGCGTTCGAGATCTGGAAAGAGCTTCCTGGAAA
This sequence comes from Flavobacterium sp. B330r, assembly GCF_056824325.1. Classification (NCBI taxonomy): domain Bacteria; kingdom Pseudomonadati; phylum Bacteroidota; class Flavobacteriia; order Flavobacteriales; family Flavobacteriaceae; genus Flavobacterium; species Flavobacterium sp. B330r. The sequence goes on along the minus strand of NZ_CP124860.1, from coordinate 5,620,981 downwards.
CGACGGAAAAGACATGAACGAATATGTTCAGGGCTTGAAAGGGGATACGGGAGCGGACGGTAAGTCGGCGTTCGAGATCTGGAAAGAGCTTCCTGGAAACGACGGAAAAGACATGAACGAGTATGTTGCAGGTCTTAAAGGAGACACGGGAGCGGACGGTAAGTCGGCGTTCGAGATCTGGAAAGAGCTTCCTGGCAACGACGGAAAAGACATGAACGATTACATCGCAGGTCTTAAAGGAGACACGGGAGCGGACGGTAAGTCGGCATTCGAAATCTGGAAAGAGCTTCCTGGAAACGACGGAAAAGACATGAACGAGTATGTTGCAGGTCTTAAAGGAGACACGGGAGCGGACGGTAAGTCGGCGTTCGAGATCTGGAAAGAGCTTCCTGGCAATGACGGAAAAGACATGAACGAATATGTTCAGGGCTTGAAAGGGGATACGGGAGCGGACGGTAAGTCGGCGTTCGAGATCTGGAAAGAGCTTCCTGGAAACGACGGAAAAGACATGAACGAGTATGTTGCAGGCCTTAAAGGAGACACGGGAGCGGACGGTAAGTCGGCGTTCGAGATCTGGAAAGAGCTTCCTGGAAACGACGGAAAAGACATGAACGAATATGTTCAGGGCTTGAAAGGGGATACGGGAGCGGACGGTAAGTCGGCGTTCGAGATCTGGAAAGAGCTTCCTGGAAACGACGGAAAAGACATGAACGAGTATGTTGCAGGCCTTAAAGGGGACACGGGAGCGGACGGTAAGTCGGCGTTCGAGATCTGGAAAGAGCTTCCTGGAAACGACGGAAAAGACATGAACGAGTATGTTGCAGGTCTTAAAGGAGACACGGGAGCGGACGGTAAGTCGGCGTTCGAGATCTGGAAAGAGCTTCCTGGAAACGACGGAAAAGACATGAACGAATATGTTCAGGGCCTTAAAGGAGACACGGGAGCGGACGGTAAGTCGGCGTTCGAGATCTGGAAAGAGCTTCCTGGAAACGACGGAAAAGACATGAACGAATATGTTCAGGGCTTGAAAGGAGACACGGGAGCAGACGGAAAATCAGCGTTCGAGATCTGGAAAGAGCTTCCTGGAAACGACGGAAAAGACATGAACGAGTATGTTGCAGGCCTTAAAGGGGACACGGGAGCGGACGGTAAGTCGGCGTTCGAGATCTGGAAAGAGCTTCCTGGAAACGACGGAAAAGACATGAACGAGTATGTTGCAGGCCTTAAAGGAGACACGGGAGCGGACGGTAAGTCGGCATTCGAGATCTGGAAAGAGCTTCCTGGAAACGACGGAAAAGACATAAACGAGTATGTTGCAGGCCTTAAAGGAGATACAGGAACAGATGGCGTAATTTCATTTGTACCAGTGGTAACTACAGGACATGACATTGCTACTTATACAGATGTATCAGGAAATCCAGCTTCACTTAAAGAAACAGTAACGTCATTAAGCTATGTTGAAGCATCAAAATCTTTAATTTATAAGAATGAAAATGGTGTTGAAAATAGCCTTACTATGACTGATTTAGTGGGTGATGCAGAAACGCTAACAACATTAGCGCATAATCCTACTGCAAAAACACTGAATTACACTGCAGAAAATAAAGTTGTATCTACGATAAACCTTAAAGATATTACTACTACAACTTCAGATAAAGTTTTAGCAGTAACAGGTTTAGGAGCAACATTTACTGATGCTACTGTAAATATAGTGCCATCAGAAGTTGAAGGTGACGTATTAACGACAATTAAAGATGAACAAGGTGCAATAAATGTAGAATGGAAAGCACCAGCTAAAAACAATGTTATGGGAATTCATGTGACAAGTGACGATTATACGTTAACGCCAGATGATTACACTATTATTGCCAGAAAACTGACGAAAGATATTACAATTACTCTTCCAGTAGCATCAGAAAATAAAGGAAGAATATTGGTGATGAGTCAGTTAACAACTTCTTACACAGTTAAATTCAATACAAGTGTAATATACTCTGACGATTCAAGTTTATCTTACATAGCAGCTAGTGCATTTGGAGGTGAGACTAATGGTAGTTTGAAAATTACCTTGCAATCAGATGGTACTGATTGGTACGTAATAACATCTACATTATAATATTTAATAGTATAAAAACCGGTCATGCAAATGACCGGTATTTAATACTTCTTAATTAGAAATTTTAATAAAAATTACAACAATGAAAAGAATATTATTTACATTGCTAATGGCCTTTACTTTAATGCAGTCTTTTGCGCAGGTAAATGAGTCAGTAGTTATTGGAGGCTCGCAAAAAGGAGACCCCAATGCAACCTTAGAAGTTCTGTCTAAAAACGGTACGAAAGGTTTTATGCCACCTAAATTCACATCGGCCCAAATGACAACATTACAGCCAGCATTAGGAATTATAAATAAAGGTCTAACAGTATTTAATACAGATGAAAATTGTCTGCAGACCTGGAAAGGTAATGCTTGGTCAGAATGTGACGCAATTTCCTTAGCAAAGTTTACTTTCGATTGCTCTACTGCAACAATTATTAAAGGAAATTACTATGCAGGTGTACCTACTGGTACCAACAACTATATTGAAATTACAGCAACTGTGCTTAAGCCTGGTACTTATACTTTTTATACGGAAACAATAAATGGTGTACGATTCTCTTATACAGGAATTGTAGCAACAATGCCAACAGGACCAATAAAAATTCAGATTCCGGCATTTGGCACACCAATAGATGTTAGCCCGGGTGTTGCTTATAAGGTTTATGATCAGACAGGGAAAGAGGTGTGTAACGCTTCTAATTTTACTATACCAGTAACAGAAAATAATGCAGATTTTAACATTTCTTGTGATAACACACAGGCAGTCGGTACATTTACAGAAAACCAGCCTGTAAATCCAGTTACAAATGGAGTAAGTCTTCAATTAGATGTAACTGAATCAGGTTTTTATTCTTTGCACACTGATAAAGTAGGTGCTAATGGTTCAGATGAGGGCATGTGGTTTGAAGGTACAGGTTATGTATCAACTTCCTCTGCAGCTCGTATAACATTAACAGCAAAAGGTACTCCACAGTGGGGAGCAGATGGGAAACTTACTTTTACATTATATGATAAACATAATGTGGCTGTGGGATGTACTTTTACTGTTAGTTTGCAAAGTGTTAAAGGAGGTTTTACTCCTGATTGTACAGTAACAGGTACTTTAGTAAACGGGGTATTTGTAGAAACAAAAGCAGCATCTGCTTCAAACTATATCACATTAAAAGTTAATGTTACAAAACCTGGGCCTTGGAAAATTACTACAGATACAGTAAAAGGAGTATTTTTTAACGGTGTAGGTACATTTGATGAAACAGGACCAGACGAAATAACTTTAGTATCAAATGGTACTGCAGAAGCAGGAAGTGTTGGGTTATATACTTTTAAATTACTCGATGCTGCAAACAAAAATGCAGTTTTATGTACGCCAGCATCAAAAATCGAAATTCAGGCTAATCAGGCAACAATGGTTTGTAATATGCCATACGCTGTAATTAGCAGTACTATGAAAGTGAATACTACAGTTTCAGGAGCATCTGCAACGATTGCGATCCCGGTTGAGTTTTCTTCAACAGGACCTTATAATATTACTGCAACCTCTGCGGGCGTAACAATTAAGGCTTCTGGTACTATAACACAAATCGCTAGTCCTACAACTATTAACTTTCAGGCTATTGGCAAACCAAATCAGGCAAATAATGTTGATGGTATAGTTTTTACCTTAACGGATGCTCTAGGGACTTCTTGTCCTAGAAATATAATCATTATACCAACTAAGGGAAGTACGAAAGATTATCCTGCAAATACCTGCAAAGATGCTATGGCTGATAATGGAGGAGCAGGAATAGCGCCAAATGGAGAGTATTGGATAAAACCAACAAAATATACGGGTACAGCTATGAAAACGTTATGTGATATGACAAATGGTCAAACAATGGTATGGTCATATTCGGAGCAAACAGCAAAAAATATTTATATGACTAGTTCAGGAATTCCCGCTACTTATAGTTTTGATAGCGATATGCCAATTAATGATGTTAATTATGCAACCGAAACTATTAAGTATGAGAATTTTAGAATGTCAAAAACTGCTATGGCAGCAATTGGTGTAGATAATGGTACATTAAGCAGTTTAACTTCCACTGGTACAACTGCTAATACCAAATGGAGATTTAGAGTGGTGTCTACACTTGCTAACGCTTCAAAAATTGATGATGCAAATGCGCAAAATAATTATATTGAATACAATCCATATAATGGGTATGCATTTACTTCTAGTAATGGTCGTACTAATGGTTATCATTATTATACAGGTAAATTAAATGGTAAAGCAATCAGTTATTCTCCAGCTAGATATGATGGATTAAGTGCTAATACTTATTTTTATGGGGCTCCTACACACGAAACAATTTATGGATATACAGGAGCACCTTCTGGACAGCCAAATTATTTTGGAGGTTTTGGAACATCAGCAGAGGTAAGCGGACACTTCTTTAATTGTAACAACGGTCAGGTGACTTGCGGTACTGCAAATTTAGTTGTGAGCCCTGCGAATAAAGTAATTCAGGTATTCATTTTCTAATTGTAGGAAAATTGAAACTAAATTAATAAATTTACTGTCCTTGGATTCATTCAAGGGCAGTTTGTTTTTTTAAACAACTCTTTAGTATGAAAAAGTTTTACGTGAATATAATTTGGATTACAGTTCTTTTATTAACGCAAAATATTTTTGCACAGCGAACTATTACTTTAGAAACTGAGGGATTGGTTAAAGGAGATAGCTGTGCGCTGTATGGTTACAAAAATGGAATGCCAATAATTTTGCAAATGGCAGCTGTTAGTGAAGCCGGAAAAATAATTGTTACAGATACAAGTGCTGTAGTAACAGAGGGTATCTATATGTTAATACTGCCACCGGCTATAATTAAAGATGCTATACCGCTTTTACTCTCTAAAGAAGAAGAAAAAAGCCTTAGTATTCGATTTTATCAACACAATCAAACTCCTGTTTTTAAAAACAGCGATCAAAATAATGCTTATGTAGCATATGTGCAGGCTGCACAAAAGTTCTACGGTATACAACACAATCTTGAAGAAGAATTTTTAAACACAACGGATACTATACAAAGAAGAAAAATAAGAAATAAAGCACTTACAGAGCAACAGGTTTTATATGATTATGGCAGGCGAATTGCGAGTGCGTACAAAGGGTTACTAATTGACAAATTAATTAATTGTATCAACACACCACCCATTCCTGACATGGCTTGGAACGGAGAACACCTGATGTATACGATTCAAGAAGAAAAATATCAGAAAGCTGTAAGTTTTGTGCAGCAGCATTATTGGCAAGGAGTAGATTTTCGGGATGACACATTGATTAATACTCCTTATTTATCTGGTAAAATGACGCAGTATATGAGTCTTTTTAATTTAAAAGATAAAAAGAATATTACCTTGGCCATAGACAACATACTTGAGAAAGCAGCAGTAAATTCGAAAATGTATCATGTTATTGAAGAAGCATTGTTAAATCTTTATTTGACAAAAAACAGCAGTTTATTTGATGAAGAACTAGGAATTCGTATTCTTAAGAATGAGCAGAACCAATCTTTTACTCCTGATTGGAGAAAAGTCATTATAATTTCCCGAATTTCATTTATTGAAAAAAATAAAGTAGGAACAATTGCGACAGATATTCGATTAGAAGATCAAAATGGCAAAAAAATAACGCTGCTTAGCAATAAATCAAAATACACAATATTGTATTTTTTTAATCCGGATTGCTCCCATTGTATGGAAGTAACTCCTATCGTAAAAGAATGGTTGAGTAAAGATGCACCTAAGGATGTTTCATTAACAGCAGTTTATGTAGATAATGATGAGAAAGAATGGCGTAAATATTTAAAAGAAAACACTTTTCCAAAAAATTGGCAGAATCTCTGGGGTAGCACTGATTTTGTAAAAATTAGAACACAATATTGGATAGATAATATTCCCTCAATTTATCTTTTAGATGAAAACAAAAAAGTAATATTAAAAGATGTAAATTATAAACAGTTGATTAATTATTTTTCGAAAGAATAATTTTTTATTATTTGAAAATTCTATGATAAGAAAGAATATAACTGTTTTTGAATCAATTTAGGACTAAATAGATATATAGTTATGCGAACATTTCAAGTCATTATAATAATCGCTTTATGAATTGTGTTTCTCCCTGTAAGTAAGGCGCAATCAGCAATAGTAATAGAAAGCGAACAGCTTAAAGAAGGAAGTGTTTTTGTCTTTTACCGCTCTGTAAATGGTGCTTTAACAAAAGGAGATACTATTACTGCTAAAGCGCAGGGGCATTTAGAGCTGGTTTCTCAAATTCCATTTTTGCAGGGGCAATATTTTTTAGAAACCCCAAAAGAAGTTCACAAAGGGCTTATAGAACTGCTGATCGAAAAAAATGTGAATGATAAAATGACTGTTTCTATTGACTCGACATACAATAACGTTTTGTTTAAGGATAACCCAATAAATGGAGTTTATTCCGCTTATTCGGGGTCAATAAGAAATACAGAAGACCAGATTCAAAAATTATACAACAAAGGAACAGCAGCAAATATTACTGCTGCAGGCAAGGAACAAATCGATATTGAGATAAAAGGGCTGCAGAAACGGCAGCGCGATTTAGAGATAAGTTTGATAAATAGATACCCCAATACACTTTTGAGTACTATAATAGCAGCTAATATACTGCCTTTAATACCAGGCAGTATATTAGATAATTATAAGGCTGATCCTGATGCATAAATTTATAAAGAAACAACAGGATTTTTGCGTGAAAATTATTGGAAAGAGGTAGATTTTCAGAGTGGTATTTTGTTGAATACACAATTGCTGCCTTCAAAGACAAAAAAATATATTTCTTTTTTTGATAAAAATGATCCGCAGCTGGCTGCTGCTGTTACAGAGTTATTAGACAAAAGCGCTGTAAATCCTTTGGTTTACCAAGTAATCTCGGATGCTCTTTATAATAGTTTTAATGCAACTTCCTATAATAATAATGACGAAGATATTGCAGTTTTGATCCTGAAAAATGCCAAAGAGCAGATTTTTATTCCAGATTGGAAGAAGCAATCTATAGAACAGCAGATTTTAATTCATCAAAAGAATAAGGTAGGTTCAAAAGCAGCAAACTTAATATTAAAAGATGGAGCTGATGTAAAGTATGCACTTAATGATATCAAATCAAAATATACTATTTTGTTTTTCTATGACCCTGAGTGTTCACATTGTACTGAGTTGATGCCACAAATGAAAGGATGGTTTTATACAGACGGTCCTAAAGATGGAAAAGTAGCAGCCATTTATATCAATCAAAACGAACAAGAATGGAGAAAATATGTAAAAGAAAATACCTATCCTCCTAAATGGTTAAATTTATGGGATAAGAATGGGGAAAATAAACTACAGGAAAAATATTGGATACAAAGCCTACCGACCATTTATGTCCTGGATGAAAATAAAAATGTGATTTTAAAAAATGCCGGGTTTAAGCAATTAGTAAATTATTTCGATAAGAAGTAATGAGGTTTAAAGATTTGATTTTTTTGCAATCTAGATAATATAGAAAAACGAGGAAGCATTTACTTCCTCGTTTTTTGTTGCGCAAAAATTAATCAAAATGCTAGGCCATAAAAAAATCTATTTTAAAAAACAAAACACTTTGTAATACATGCTGTTATGTTTTTTTTCGATTAAATTCTCTATCAGTAAAATGACCTTATTTTAATACAACAAAGGCTTTTACGGGATAAGTGATTTTGGGTATTGATCTAATTTTGTCGTGTTATTTAATATAATCTGTAAAGTAAATAAAATGATGAAAAAAAATACTAATTTATATAGAATACCAGAAAAAAAAGACCCTGTAAAGGATCAAAAAAACAAAAGCGCTTTTTTGTATTATGCTAGTTTTTTTGCTATTGTATCTTCTTCAGGATATGCACAAGTTGTTAATTCCGGCGATGTGAAAATTGCTCCTAATACCATCATGGCTGTTTATATGGATTATGAAAATGCGCCAACGGGAGATTTTGTAAATGATGGAAACCTATATATTTTTCAAAACTGGAAGAATGACGGTTTAGTTACTTATACAGACAGTCAAAACGGTTCTACATTTTTTAATGGTTCAGACGATCAGTTTATAGAAGGAACTCAGGTTTCTAATTTTAAAAATACTTTTTTTGAAAATGTATCTTCTCTAGTGCCTTTTCATTTATCTGGTAAGATAGCTGTAGGAGGTAATTCAGAATTTAAAAAAGGCGTTGTACTTGCTGGTGATTATGGCGGTAAAGTAATTTTTAGAGAAAAAGCAACTCATACACTCACGAGCGATCTAAGTTTTGTAGACGGCCAGGTAGAAAAAGATGGTCTTGCTGCATTTGAATTCCCAGTTGGAGCAGGAAATTATTTTAGACCTTCTTATCATGCTGCAGGCACTAATGAAGGGGATATTTACACAACACAATACTTTAATAAGAATTCCAACCTTATCCATTCTCACGATCAGAGAGATGAAAAAATCCTAGAGATAAATAAGAATGAATATTGGGAAATAACTAAAGATCAGGGCGCAAACAAAATTATCTTGAGTTTAACAATGGATAATCGCACAACACCTGCAGAATACTTTAATGAAAGCGATACGTATCAGGTGGTAATAACACGCTGGGACAGCGCATCTGGTAAATGGATAAACGAAGGAGGAGATATTAGTGCTCCTCTAGCAGGAAAGCCTTATGAGAAATTATTAACAGCACAGGTAAGCGGCTACGGGCTTTTTACTATGGCTTTGGTAAAGAAACCAACACCAGAACCAGAAGATGTTGTTATATATAATGCAATTTCACCAAATGATGATGGTTTAAATGACAGCTTTGTGATCAAAGGAATTGATAGATTCCCTGATAACCAAGTGGAGATTTACAACAGATGGGGAGTTAAAGTTTATGATGCTAAGTCTTACAATGAAACCGATAACATGTTTAGAGGATATTCTGACGGACGTGCAACGATAAAGAGGGGCGATAAACTTCCAACAGGAACATATTTCTACATACTGAAATATAATACTGGTAACAAAGTAAAAGAGAGAACAGGTTATTTATATATCAATAACCAATAATTAAAAGAAGTAAGAACTAATGAAAAAGATTTCATATCTATTAATCTTGTTGTTTGTAGGGATTTTAGAAGTTTCTGCGCAACAGCAGTCGCAGTATACACAATACATGTATAATACGATGACAATAAATCCAGGTTATACGGGAACCCGCGGTATACCAAGCATATTTGGGTTGTATAGAACACAGTGGGTAGGACTGGACGGAGCTCCAAAAACAGCCAATTTTTCTATTGAATCTCCTATAACAGAAAACGGACAAGGTTTAGGGTTGTCTGTAATCAGTGATAAAATTGGACCATCACAAGAAACAACCGTAACGGCAAGTTATTCTTATCCAATACAACTTTCAGGAGATACGTTTTTGTCTTTGGGTATTAGCGCATCAGGCAATTTTATGCAGGTTGACTATAATAAGCTAAATGTATTGAATCCGGAAGATCCATATTTGTCAGGAAACTTAACTAAAAATTCTCCAAATTTTGGAGCAGGGGCTTACTTCCATTCAGAAAAATGGTATGCAGGTTTATCAGTGCCAATGATTTTGGAAACCAAATTCTATGATGACGTAAAAGTATCTGTGGCTTCTCAAAAAATGCACTTTTATGCAATGGGAGGTTATGTATTTGATTTAAATGATAATCTAAAATTCAAGCCGGCTGCAATGGTAAAGATGGTTAGCGGTGCGCCATTGGCAGTTGATTTGTCTGCAAACTTTTTATTCAATGAAAAATTAACTTTAGGAGCAGCCTACAGATGGGATGCAGCCGTAAGTGCTATGGCAGGATTTCAGGTAACATCAGGTTTGAATATTGGATACGCTTACGATTACGATACGCAGAAAATAGGAAACTACAATTCAGGGTCTCACGAAATTTTCCTTCGTTTCGACTTATTTTCTGGAACCAAATACAGATTGGTTACACCAAGATTCTTTTAATAACCAAAAACTAGGATAAAAAATGATATCTAATAAGATGAGAACTGTACTAACCGCAATTTGTATTTGCTTAATTCAAATAGGAGTGGTAAAGGCACAGGATAAAAAAATTGAAAAAGCAAATGAAACTTATAATAAGTTTGCTTTTATTGAGGCGGCCAAGCTGTATAAAAATCTGGTTGATAAAGGAAATTCTTCTTTAGAAGTTTATACAAAATTAGGTAACAGCTATTATTTTAACGGACAATATCCCGAAGCGGCAGAAGCTTATTCAAAAGTTTTTAATTCTGGACAATCTGTAGATCCAGAGTTTTATTTTAGATATGCTCAGGCTCTTAACAATACAAAAAAATACAATGAAGCGAGTGCTGTTGTAAAAAAATATTATGCTGTAACGGGTAAAAAGGACGGTAGTGAAAATTGGAAAGAGCAAAAATTAATGGCTGATATTCAAAAAGAGTCAGGACGTTATAGCTTTAAGCCTGTTACTATCAATACACCAGTTTCTGAGTTTGGAACTGCTTTTGATGGGAAAGATAAAGTAATATTTGCATCAGCAAAAGATACTGGAGTAGTAATCAAAAGAAAGCACAGCTGGAATGAAAAGTCATTTATGAAATTGTACTCGGCTAATATTACTGCAGATGGAGGATTAGAAGATGCGGCATTAATTAAAGGAGATGTAAATACCAAATACCATCAGAGTAGTGCAGCAGTAACAAAAGATGGTAAATACATGTATTTTACAAGAAACAATTTTATTGATGGAAAATTAGGAGCAGATAAAAATGGGACTAATTTTCTAAAAATATATGTTGCAGAAAATGTAAAGGGAGAGTGGAAAAATGTAAAAGAATTGCCTTATCCAATAAATAGTGACGGTTTTTCTTCAGCGCATCCAGCACTTAGCCCAGATGAATCGCAGCTGTATTTTGTATCTGATCGCAACAATAGTTTTGGCAACTCAGATTTGTATGTGGTAAGTTTAAAAAAAGGGAGCCTAGTAAGCAATGACGTTACTAGACTAAGTGATGAAATTAACACACCAGGACGCGAAACTTATCCTTATATGGATGGAAAAGGTGTTTTATATTTTGCTTCAGACGGTCATCCTGGATTAGGTGGACTTGATGTATTTGCTGCAATGAAAGACAGTGAAGGAAAATACCATGTCGTAAATCTGGGAGATGGAGTAAATACAAGTTCGGATGATTTTGCTTATGCTATTAATAATGAAAATAAAAAAGGTTATTTCTCTTCAAATAGAGCAGGGAATGATGACATTTATAGTTTCACAGAAAATAAACCTGTAATTTTTGATTTTGATATTAGATCACTGATTTTTGGAACAATTACAGAAAACGGTAAACCAGTTACTGGTTTTAATGTTCAAGTGTTTAATTCAAATGATGAAAGTATTGGAACAACTACAACTGACAATGAAGGGAATTACAAAATTGCTGTAGATCCATATCAAAATTACAGAGCATTGTATACAAAAACTTCTTATGCTGATAAAACAGAAAATACAGAACAATTAAAACCTTTAGAGAAAAAAGAAATTAGTTTCGAAATCACTAAAGAAATGGAAGTTGTTGTTGATGGTGAAAAAGTAAAAATTAAAGACGGAGATGATTTAACAGATAAATTGAAATTAAATCCTATTTATTTTGACTTGAATGGTTACAACATAAGACAATCATCTAAGAAAGAATTGAATAAAGTAGTAGCTTTAATGAAAGATCGTCCAAACATATCTATTAAAGTTAATTCATATACAGATAGTAGAGGAAGAGATGAATTTAATATGAAACTATCTGAGAATAGAGCGAAAGCTACAGTTGATTATATCGTTAATTCAGGTATTGAACAAGAAAGGATAAGTGGAGAAGGATTTGGAGAAACACATTTACTAAACCATTGTTCTAATGGCGTGATTTGTTCAGAGAAAGAACATGAATTAAATAGACGTTCAGAGTTTATTATAAACTTTAAATAATTTTCTTCTTTAAAAAAAGCTGTTGGTTAATAGAAATATTACCAGCAGCTTTTTTAATACTATTTTTTTAAGATTCATTTTTTATTGGGTCTAGGTGTTTTTTTACAAAATCATCAGTGGGTTTTCTTTTGAGCTGTTCAAAATATTTAGTGCAAAAATAGCTGAGTTTGGTATAATTAAGTTCATACATAACTGCAGTTAGAGTAGTATATTCTCCACTTCTAAGGAGCTTTTGGGCAAGATTTATTTTTTCTTCTATAAATAAATTTTTTGGCGTATTGTTGTAACGCGTTTTAAAAAGACTTTTGTATTTAGAAGCCGACATTCCTGCCATACTTGCTAAGAAAGTTAAGGAAGGAAATGGTCCGTATAAATTATTTAATAAATAGTTCTTCGTCTTCTCAATTGCCTCGTTTTCAATTTCGGTAAGAGGCACGCTTTTATTTTTTGTTTCGTAAAATTTATTAAAAAAATTGCCTAATATTTTTAAGGAAATACCTTTTATAAAAGAATCAAAAGCTAAGTCACGAACTGATTTCTGTTTTATAGATTGAATTAACAATATACTATTGCTGTCAATATTGCCATAGTGGTAGAATGTTTTTTTGTTTGTTTTGCTTTTTACAAAATAATTTTCTTTTTTTTCAAACTCCTGAATAAAATCATGCAAGAGTTTTTTGTCAATTAACAATCTTAAAGCAATTGTTCGTTCATTCACAGAAGGCTTGAAAGAACTTTCGATTTCATTGTCAAGTATCGCAAGATCCAATTGATTAAAAGAGCCTATTTCATAATCAATATTATTAATCTTAATAAGATTGATGTGCTCGCTTAAATCAAAATGAAAAATGAAAATTTCATTGTTAGATTTTTGCCGTGTTAGTTTGATAGGCACTTTTGCTGTTAAATCGGCATACACGACTGAAATACCCTCCATTACTTGAGAAAAATAAAAAAAGCCTTTGCCTATATCTTTGGGTACAATAATCAGTTTATCATCTAATAGCTCTATACCCAATTGTTTCACTAAATCATATTGCCATTCTGGAGTTAAAGTGTAGGAATGCGTAAATTTTCTCATAGACTATTTATTACGATTAATTATTGGCACTCCTTTACAATTGTTTGTAAAATGCTTTAGGAGACAACCCAAAATGTTCTTTAAATTTTGATGCGAAATAAGAGTTATTAGTAAAATTTAGTTCATCTGAAATCTGAGAAATCGTCAGCTGTTTGTTTTCAAGAAGTTCTTTACCAAGTAATAATTTGTTTTCCATGAAAAAAACATTGGCCGTATTTCCTGTTATTTTCTTAAATAAGGTTTTAAATTTTGATTCAGACATATTAGCCATCTTGGCCATCTGTGTTATACTTGGAAAATGATCTCTAATATGCTCAATTAAGTACATTTGTATCGCAATAATATGCTCTAAGTCTTCTTTGTTAACGGTTTGTGCGATGATTTTTTTTGTAGCTAATTTTTTTAGGTAATTTGAAATTAATAAATGGACAGTGCCTTTTAAATGCAGATCGAAAATAGATCCCCCAACTGGCAGCTTTCTCAAATCATTTAAAATATGATAGCTTTCGCTGGTCATTCTGTCAAACCGAATTATCGTATTTTCTTTTGGATCAAGGAGAGAGTCGATATTCTGAATTGCAATACCATTCTTTTGAGTAAAAGCCTTTAACATGCTTTTTTTGATAAAAAAACATAAGGCAAAAGTTTTACTCCCTTTCTTGACATTATATTCTGAGTCCAACGATCCATCAATAACCGCTAGATTGTAATTCCATCTGCCGACATTGTACATAAAGTGGTCTGTGTTTACGGTAGCTTCCCCTTCTGTTAAGTTGTAATAAAATCCAACAAAATCTTGATTCAAATTTTGTTGTATTAACTGGTAGTTTCTTTTATATTCTACATTGATGTAATAGGCTAGAATACCATCGCCACAGTCTAAAAAATATCGTGTTCCCGTTTGGGAATCCTCAGGGAGTCTGATAAAGTTACCTTCAATTTTTCCTCCAATTTGTGCAGTATAATGCTCTACCCAAGAAAGATCTGCATCGTAATAATGTTTAATTATTTTCATGGAAATGTGGATTTGTGTTATAAAGTTAAGATTTTTTAAGAAATTAAATGTCTTTTTTGTTTTATAAGTTATTGATGATTAGTGATGTTGTAATTGTTAATAACTTGTAAAACACCAAGCAGTATGCGGTAAAATTTGCAATTAGCCAATCTGTTTTACAACGCTGTTTGGTTCTTTATTTCTAATAAAAACACTGCACTTATAATTTTTGGAAGTACTAAAGATATAAACTTGAATTTACTGGAGAATCTATTCTCAATTTCTTTAACATGCTGGCAATATGTAATCGAAATGAAGTTTAATATTGGTTTCACCTTAGACTGTTTTTTAATTAATTTGATTTATTTTAATACATTTTAGGCTTTTTGGGGCAAACAGTATGCCTCTTTTTATATTAATTTGTAAATCAGTAAATTGTATTATCGTTAGTTTTAAAACGTTTAAATTGCCTAGGGTAGATTATGAACGGGTGAGGAGTATGTACCCGTTTTTAAAGAACTTTTTGGGTTAAAGTCTTTCTGTCAATTTGCAGGATTTGTGCTGCTTTTGTTTTGTTATTATTTACGGCGGCTAAGACTTTTAATATTTGCTCTTTTTCATATTCTTTTAAAGACTTAAAAACTGTATCTGAAGAATGGATATGATATTTTAAATTTTCTGGAATATGATCCAAAGTGATCGTATCATCGCTCATAATAACCAATCTATGAATCACATTTTCAAGTTCTCTTATATTTCCTGGCCAATTGTATCTCATTAGAATTTCAATTGCTTTTTCATTTATTTGAACGTTTAATTTATTATATTCATGAGAGTACTTTTCTATAAAAAGATGAATTAATGTCAATAAATCTTCTTTTCGATCTCGTAAAGGAACAGTTCTAATAGAAATAACATTTATTCTATAATATAAATCTTCTCTGAAAGTACCTTTTACAACCATATCTTCCAGATTGCTGTTTGTGGCACATAAAATCCTTACGTCTATTTTTTCTGGTTTTGTTGCGCCAACTCGTAGAATTTCTTTTTCCTGAATAACGCGCAATAGTTTAATCTGTACAGACAAAGGAGCGTCTCCAATTTCATCTAAAAAAATAGTGCCTCCGGAGGCAGATTGAAATAAGCCTACTCGGTTTTCTGAAGCTCCTGTAAAAGAACCTTTTATATGTCCAAATAATTCAGATTCTATTAGGTTTTCGTGTATTCCTCCGCAGTTTACTACAATAAAGGGCTGGTCTGCAAGTTTGCTGGTAAAATGGATCGCTCTTGCAATCATTTCTTTTCCAGTACCGCTTTCTCCTTCTATAAGAACATTTGCCTTTGTATCTTTTACGCGTTTTATTATTTCAATTAAATCTCTAAAATGACTCGAATTTCCATGGAGACCTGCGTACGATTTTTCATTATTTAGGTCTGGAAAATTAGTTGAAATTTTAGAAATACTCGCCCCTTTCTTAAGTGAATCTAAAATGGTTTTATGAAGTTCTTCACTTGTAAAAGGTTTTGTTAAATAATCTAATGCGCCCGATTTCATTGCGTTTACAACATTATACACAGATGGAATTCCAGATATTACAAGCTTTGGTATTGCTGGAAAGTGCTCTTCTGCATATTTTAATAGTTCAATTCCGTTTATATTGGGCATATTGAGGTCGCTGATCAGTAAGTGTATATCTGAGCTTTTTAAGACTTCAATAGCTTCATTTACAGAAGAGGCTTTGTAAGTTCGATAATGGAAAGATTTTAATTGTCTTTGAATTAAATCCAGCATATCATTATTGTCGTCGACAACCAGTATATTCTCTTTTTTAAAAGTCATTTTGTTTTAAGATAAAGGGATGCGAATGATAAAAATCGATCCATTTGGAAAATTGTTTTGAAGAGTAATCTCTCCATTGTGATTTTTTATGATGCCATGAACGACGCTTAAACCAAGTCCGCAGCCATAATTGACAGGTTTGGTTGAAAAAAAAGGTTCAAATATTTTTTCTTTTATAGCATCTGGAATCCCTGTTCCTTGATCCTCTATTTTTAGATAAAGATTAGTTTCGTCATGATCTACTATTATCTTAATAGTGCTTTTTTCTGGCGACGCATAAATAGCATTTATAAGCAGATTAAATAATACTTGGGTAATTTGAACCGAATCGACCTTTGCTATTATAGTGTCATCCTCAAAGATCAATTCATGTTTAATTGCTTTTTTCTGAAAATTAGATTTTAGAAAAGACAAGGCAAAAACGATAATAGGCTTTAATTCTTGTAATTCTAATTTTTGAGGCATTTCGCAAGAAAAGAACATGAGTTTTTTGACAATCTCCCGAGAATAAATAACCGAATTAATAACAATATCAATATCCGCACTAATTTCTGGATCGGAATTTTGCTCTTTTATAAGTTCTGCAAAACCTAAAATATTACCTAATGGGGTATTTAGCTCATGTGCTATTCCTGCAGTCATTTCGCCAAGCAAGGAAAGACGTTCCATATGTTCTATGGTTCTTCTTAATAGTGCTTTTCTTTCCAGTGTCTGAAACTTTTCAATATAATTTCCGATTTCTATTGCAATAGTATCTAGAAGTTTCTGTTCATCTTCATTAAAATCATCCTGTGTATATTTTGCAGAGGGATAATGAACTTTAATATATCCAGGATTCATATCCTTGATTTTTAGTGCGCTACATTGAAAAATGCTAGAGTTTTTTTTCTCAGATGTTGAAAGATGGTAATCTAAAATATGAATTTCTACGACGGCATCAAGATTGTAACGCCACGCCTTTTTTGTGCTAAAAATAATCTCATAGAGCGTTTGAATATGTATAGAGTTAGATTTGGAAATAATCTTAGAAATTTCATAAAGACAAGTAAGTTCTTTAATTTTTTCTTTAAGATTTTCTTCTGTAAACTGTAAATTCATTGTAAGAAATTATTTGTTTTTTATTGTAAAATGGTCCCAAAAATAAATAAATATTTTTGACTATATAATAAAAGAAAGTTAATTGTTAATTGTTTGAAAATAAGGTAGATGATGTTTTGATTATGGTCTTATAGTATTACTTTTTTAACTTTTAAGGGTATGTTTTGACGATACTTTTTTGTAAAAAAAAATACAAATGTTCAAAAGGAAAAAGATTAGAATTTAAAATGCAGGAATGTATTATTTTGATAATCTAAAAAAATGAATAATACTGGTTTCAAATATTTTTGTTGTAAAGAAATAATTTGAAAACAAAATACTCGATGGCTAATATTTTTTTTTATGATGTTATAAGATTTGAAGATTATCAACAACAGAAAAATAGAGTAGAAAAACCATAAATATATATATAGGTTTTTTTCTATTAAAAAAAAATAAAAATTTAACAGTCAGCATATTAGTATTTTACTACCTTTATAATTCTTTTAATTAAAGAGGAATAGTTTTACAAAATCATTGGTTTCTAATCAGCTCTAAAATTCCTCATTTAATTTATTTCAAGCCATTTGAATCAAATACATATCGCTAGATAGATTTGTCCATTTTACCCCATGTCTTTATTATTCTCAAATTATTTGCCTTAAATCTTTTATTTCTATTATAAATAAATTGATAACCCTAATGTTTGACTTATGAAGAATAAATTACTCTCATTAATTTTATTTTTAGGTAGTTATGCAGCTTATTCTCAGGTTGGTATTGGAACTCTAATGCCAAATACTTCTTCACAATTAGAAGTTGTCGCTGCTGATAAAGGTGTGTTAATTCCTAGAGTTAATTTAAAAAACTCTACAGACGGTACTACAATTGCTAATGGCAATGTAAATAGTTTATTAGTCTTTAATGCAGCAACAATTTCAGATATTACACCAGGATATTACTATTGGTATGATAATAAATGGAATAGAATTGTAATATCAAGCGAAGTAGCCTCAAATCCTGGAACAGTTATTTTCAATCCTATTAATCAACAATTTACTTACATTGATTCTTCAGGAAATTCGCAAGTTATCGATATAAGTGCAATCGTAAAAGCAAATGAGACAGTAACCTCACTTGTGAATAATGGCGCTGGTTCTTATACCTATACTAACGAAGCGGGTACAGCTGTGAATATAGACATTGTTGGTGATGTTACAACTAATTTCAGCACAATTGTAAACAATCCAGCCGTAACAAATATCATTCAGGATATCGTCAACAAAACAGAAGGGAATGTTACTTTTGACTCTACCACAAACCAGTTTAGTTATGTTGATGCTTCGGGGAATACGCAAATTATCGATATAAGTGCAATCGTGAAAGCAAATGAGACGGTCACCACACTTGTTAATAATGGCGCTGGCTCTTATACCTATACCAACGAAGCGGGTACAGCTGTGAATATAGACATTGTTGGCGATGTTACAACTAATTTCAGCACAATTGTAAACAATCCAGCCGTAACAAATATCATTCAGGATATCGTCAACAAAACAGAAGGGAATGTCACTTTTGACTCTACAACAAACCAGTTTAGTTATGTTGATGCTTCGGGGAATACGCAAGTTATCGATATAAGCACAATCGTGAAAGCAAATGAGACAGTCACCACACTTGTTAATAATGGCGCTGGCTCTTATACCTATACCAACGAAGCGGGTACAGCTGTGAATATAGATATTGTTGGCGATGTTACAACTAATTTCAGCACTATTGTAAACAATCCGGCTGTCACAAATATCATTCAGGATATCGTCAACAAAACAGAAGGGAATGTCACTTTTGACTCTACAACAAACCAGTTTAGTTATGTTGATGCTTCGGGGAATACGCAAATTATAGATATAAGTACTATTGTAAAAGCTAATGAAACAATAACTACTTTGGATAAAGATGCGGCAAATAATGGTCAATATACGTATACAAGCGAAAATGCCACTACAACTACAATTGATATAGTGGGTGATGTAATAAACAATGCAAGTACGATCTTAAATAATTCTACTTTTATTACTCAATTGACTAATATTATCAAAACAAATGAAACGCTAACAAGTCTGACATATGATGGTGTAGCGAATACTTTAACTTATATAGATGAAAAATCTACGCCATACACCATTAATTTATTGGATTTAGTAGGTGACGCAGAAACCCAAACAACATTAGTTTACGATCAAACAGCAAAAACCTTAACATATAATGGTGAAAGTGGAACTCCAACAGTAATTAATTTGGTTGATTTAGTTGGTGATGCAGAAACAGTTACAACAATAACTCCTATTGTAACAACAGGAAATAGTATAGCTACATACAATAACGAAGCAGGAACATCAATTGATATTAAAGAAACAGTGACAACTCAAAGTCAAGATCCAGCAACGGGAGCGATAACTTTTACTAATGAAACTGGGACAGCCCTAACATCAAATGTCATTAGTTCTGATTCTGCTAATATAATTACTGCTGGTAGCGATGGAGGTGCTTTATTGACTCCTACAGCAATTACAAATTTAACGACAGTTTCTAATGCTTCAGCGGTAAATAATTTAACTACAACAGTAAATGGAATAACCAGTACAGGTGCTCCAATCATTAACAGCAACGAAACGGCATTAACGGGTGCAACTTTAACTACAACTGTAAATGGAGTTGCCAGTACTGCATTAGATTTGACTCCAGCTATTACAGCTGGTACAACCAATGCTCTGAGTCTGGCAGGCAATACTTTGACCTCAAATGTAAATGGAGTTTCTACAACTTCAGATGCTGTTAGCGGTGTTTCAAATGCTTCAGCCATAAATACTGCAACAGTAACAGTAAATGGAATAACCAGTACAGGTGCTCCAATCATTAACAGCAACGAAACGGCATTAACGGGTGCAACTTTAACTACAACTGTAAATGGAGTTGCCAGTACTGCATTAGACTTAACTCCGGCAATTACAGCTGGTACAACCAATACTCTGAGTCTGGCGGGCAATACTCTGACCTCTAATGTAAATGGGGTTTCTGCAACTTCAGATGCTGTAAGCGGTGTTTCTAATACATCGGCAGTAAATGATTTAACTACAACAGTAAATGGAGTAGCAGGAACTGCTGTGCCAATTATCAACAGCAACGAGACCTCGTTGACAGGAGCAACTTTAACTACAACTGTAAATGGAGTTGCAAGTACTGCACTAGATTTGACTCCAGCTATTACAGCTGGTACAACCAATACTCTGAGTCTGGCGGGCAATACTCTAACCTCTAATGTAAATGGGGTTTCTACAGCTTCAGATGCTGTAAGCGGTGTTTCAAATGCTTCAGCCATAAATACTGCAACAGTAACAGTAAATGGAATAACCAGTACAGGTGCTCCAATCATTAACAGCAATGAAACTTCATTAACGGGTGCAACTTTAACGACAACTGTAAATGGAATTGCCAGTACTGCACTAGATTTGACTCCCGCAATTAAAGCAAGTGAAACCATAACAACCATAACTCCAATTGTTAATTCAGGGAGTGTAATTGCTACATATACTAATGAAGCAGGCGGACCCTCTGTTGATATTCAACAAACAGTAACAAAACAAACTCAGGATATAGGGACAGGGATTATAAACTTTATCAATGAAGAAGGCTTATCTGTTGATTCACATGTTATAAGTGCAGATCCAGATAATATAATTACTGTTGGATCTGATGGAGGAGCTTTATTAACTCCAACTACATTAACAGCCGCAACTACGAATACTTTGACTGCAACAAATGGAGAACTTATCTCTACAGTAAACGGAGTAGCAACAACTCCTGCTGTTCCTGTATTAATCACTGCAGATAACGGATTAACATCTACAAACGGTAATGTGCAATTGGGTGGAAATCTTATTGTTCCCACTACAATTAGTACAGACTTTGCAAATACGCTAGCCATAACGGGTTTAATGCATGGAAACCCCATGGATGAAATTTTAGTTACCGATCCGGGTGGTGGAATTATTAGAACTATTAAACCTGTTGAGCTAAACATGAATGATTGGAGCATTAATGGAAATATGGGAATACAGTCTCAATTTAATTTCTTGGGTACTCTTGATGATGCTAATTTAGTTTTTAAAAGAAATAACACCCCAGCTGGAAGAATTGAGACAGACAATACCGCTTTTGGAGTTAATGCATTAAATACTGTTTCCACAGGAGTTCGAAATGTTGCCATAGGAACATCTGTACTTTCCGTCAATACTATAGGGGAATCTAATACTGCGTTAGGAAATTACGCCCTATTTAGCAATACAACAGGATCTAATAATACAGCATCTGGAACCTTTGCTTTATCTGTTAATACAACGGGTAATTTTAACACCGCAACTGGGCTTCTTGCCATGCAGGAAAATGCTACAGGAAATCATAATACTACAGTAGGGTATGCTGCACTTGCAAGTAATCAAACAGGAAGTAATAATACAGCAGTAGGTTCTGTTGCAGGTGGTATTGGCGGATTTAATGGATCAAACAATACATTTATTGGTAATAATTCTAATCCAACAAATGGTAACCCTGTAAATAATTCGACAGCTATTGGAAATAATTCAAAAGTAGCTACGAGCAATAGTTTGGTTTTAGGAGGTATTGCAGCCGATGCTGTAAATGTTGGAATAGGTATTGATGCCCCAACAAACACTTTACACGTAAAACCCTTAACTGGTATAAATCCTGTTCGCTTCGAAGGTTTGCAACCAAGTATTTCAGGAACTGATAATATTGTCGTAGCAGATGCAACTGGCATATTAAGAACGGTAACGCCAAGTTCATTAATTCCCGCTACTACTGTTTCAAACTCATCAGCATTAAATAGCTTGAGTACCACAGTAAATGGAGTAACAGGAACCTCAGTAAATATTATAAACAGTAATACTACATCACTTACAGGAGCTAGTTTGACTACAACAGTAAACGGAATAGCTAGTACTCCACTAGACTTAACTCCTGCCATTAAGGCTAATGAAACTATAACAACAGTAAATCCAATTGTAACTACTGGAAACATTATCGCGACCTATATCAATGAGGCAGGGGGTACACCTGTTGAAGTGAAAGAAACAGTTACGACATTAAGTTATAACAGTACTTTAAATACCTTGAATTATGTAGGTGAAGGTACCTCTACTGCTATAGACTTAGTTGATTTAGTTAATAATACGATTGTAAAGTCAGATATAACTACTACAACTCCTGCTACAGTTTTAGCGGTAACAGGTACAGGAGCATCTTTGGCTGCAGCGACGGTTGATATAGTTCCTTCAACTATTGAAGGTGATGTGTTAACAACGACGGCGACAGGCGTAGAATGGAAAGCTCCTGCTAAACCAAATGTTTTAGGCATTAAAATTACTTCTGGAGATTACACATTAGTTGATGATGACTATACAATTATTGCCAAAAATTTAACGAGTGACATTACGCTTACACTTCCAGATGCTACAACAAACACAGGCAGGATCTTAGTATTTAACCAAAATACAGTATCATCAGGAGGAACAGCTGTGGTAGTTAATTTTAATGTTCCAGTAGTGTATTCTGATAC
The DNA here is from genome assembly GCF_056824325.1 of Flavobacterium sp. B330r. Taxonomy (NCBI): domain Bacteria; kingdom Pseudomonadati; phylum Bacteroidota; class Flavobacteriia; order Flavobacteriales; family Flavobacteriaceae; genus Flavobacterium; species Flavobacterium sp. B330r. The sequence continues at coordinate 5,598,197 of NZ_CP124860.1, read as the reverse complement.
AGCTTCTTATCCATACATTGCATCAAGTGTGTTTGGCGGAGCTACAGGTGGAAGCTTAAAAATTACTTTGCAGTCAGACGGAACAAATTGGTATGTAATAAATTATACAATGTAATAATTATACATAATCAATATAAAATATTATATCAAAGCTTATTAAATAATGATAAAAATAAGGACTATGAAAAGAATAATTTTTACTCTACTATTGATTTTTAGTTTTATTAATACTTTCAGCCAAATAAATGAGCCATTGGTAATTGGTGGCCAACAAAAAGGAGATCCGAATGCAACCTTAGAAATACTTTCCAAAAACGGGACTAAAGGTTTTATGCCTCCTCGCTTAAGCCAGATTCAAATTAATGCATTACAAACATCATTGACAGCTGATAATAACGGATTAACAGTTTATAATACAGATGAAAAGTGTCTGCAATCATGGAAAGGAGATACTTGGACGGAATGTAATCCGGTACTTATTGCCAAGTTTACATTTGACTGTGTTAATGCAAAAGCCGTAGGGAATTATTATAAAGCTACACCTGTTACTAATGATGAGTATTTAGAACTTCCTGTTATTGCGACCAAAGCAGGATCTTATACTTTTGTAGCTGAAACACAAAATGGTGTTCGGTTTTTTATATCTTCAATTATTAGTACAGCAAGTCCAACAACTCAGATTATTAAAATTCCAGCTTTTGGCACCCCAACTTCAACGGGCAATTTCAATTATAATTTATTAGATCAATCTGGTTCGGCTGTATGTACTTTTCCAATTACAGTAACTGAAAATAATGCTGAATTTAATATAAATTGTAGTGAATCAGAAGTTATAGGTGATTTTAATGAAGGAAAACAAGTAACTATCAAAGATCAGATAATTCTAAAAGTAAATGTTACTAAAGCAGGTAATTATACTTTTAAAACAGCTTTAAAAAACGGAATTTCATTTTTATCAACTGGTTTTTTTACTTATCCAGGGGAACAAATTGTTACCCTGCGCCCAAGTGGTAGTCCAACATGGAATTCTCCTGATGGTATTATATCTTTTGATATTTTAGATAAGGATGGTATTTCTTATGGTTGCACGATAAATGTTCCTGTAACAAGTGCTGCCGCTGGATTTGATATAGTGAATTGTACTAATGATGTAACTGTTGAGGGTGATTATTCAGTAGGGAAACAAACAACGTCTCTTAATTACATTGAACTAAAATTAAATGTAACAAAACCTGGTCCGTATGCGATCGAAACGGAAGATAAAAATGGTCTATCTTTTAGGGTCTCAGGCACATTTGAAAAAACAGGATTGCAGACGATACAAATACCAGCAAGCGGAACGCCAGACATAGTAGGCACAATTGTATTTAATCAATTTAAAGAATTGGTTTCTGGAACAATACTTTGCCCCACTGTTTCCGTAGTGGTTCAGGATGTTATTGGATGTTTTGCTGTCGTTTCTTCTCCAACAGGTAATCAAATAGGTACTTGGACAGCTAATGTACCGTTAACAGGTGCACAATATTCAGTAACCTTAACCGCAATTTCGATAGGTCCTTATACATTACAAGCAACAGGATCAGGTATTACATTGTCGGCTTCAGGAACTATTGCTGCACCTGGTACACAAAACATGACAATTACGTTTAATGCAGCTGGAATACCTGAAACATCTGGGACAGTCCCTCTAGTTATTAAAGGAAGTTGTGGAGATGTAACAACAATCAATTTAACAATTGGAGTTGGCCCCGGTGATCAGACTAATCCTGGTAAAAGTTGTAAAGATATTTTATTGGCAACGTCAAATACAGCAAAGGATGGAGAATATTGGATAAATCCGCTTACTCCTGGACCATCCGGAGCAGGTTCAGCATATAAAACATTATGTGATATGACAGGTGGAGGTTACACCTTGATATATTCATTTTCTGAAGACGTAAACTGGAATAAATATACATGGACAGGATATGTTGAATATTACGGCGACTATACCAATTTAAATGTAAGTACCTATCGAACAAGTTCAGGGAGTTATAGTCAAAATGGATACGAGTATTTAACAACTGGAGGTGTTATAAAATATGACGAATTCAGAATCCCTACGGCACATATGCTTGCTATAAATACAGGTGCAGGCGAGTATAAATTACGAGTGGCTTCAAATGCAGGTAAAGGCAATATTGCTGATGCAAGAGGCAACGCCAATTATGTAACATTCTCAACAGTTTCAGGGGCAGATCCAAAAGTGAATGCAACTATAGCGCGTGGTGTTAACGGTGAAGGAATGATAGCTGGGGTTCCGTTTACAATGACAGCGAGTGCAAATAATACGAAAGGTGCAGGAACATATAATGGTGTATCTGGACATTCGTTTCAATTAGTACAAAGTACAGAAGCAATGAGAATTAATTGGTTTGGGAATCCAAACGTAGCAAATGCAAATGTGTGGGTTAATTTATTTGGTTACTTCGATGGAGATAATGACACAAATAGAGGAGCTCAATTAAACGATCATTTTCAAAAATGCGTTAATGGTGCCAATATTTGTAAGTCTGATGGGAACCAGGTTAGAACAGGTAATAATTATGTAATGCAATATTTTTTAAGATAGAGTAATCAGATCATTTTTGAAATAGCGCGACGATTAAATATTGTCTTTCTTTCTTTCTTTTTTTGTTCTTAAATGATTTAAGTAAATCGTAACAATTTTTATTATGTACATAATTAGGTTTATTATATGGTTAGAAATATTAATTGCTATGACAATTACAACTAGTGCGCAATCATCAGTAGTTTTAGAAAGTACCCAATTAAAAAAAGGAGATACATGTATCTTTTACGGATATCTAAATGGTAATATAACAAGAGGAGATACTATTTTGATACAAACTGCAGGCAGATTAGAACTGTCAAGCAAAACACCGTTACCACAAGGGCAATACATTTTACAAACACCTAAACAAATTTATAATGGAATGATAGAATTGTTAATTGAAAAAAGTAATAGTAATGTTTTAAAAATATCTCATGATTCATTATACAATTCCATTTCATTTAAAGATAATCCTGTAAATGGAGTATATTCTGCTTACTTGGGCTCGGTTAGAGCTACAGAAAATCAGATCCAAAAATTATATGCTAAAGTTAATTTAACTACCCCTCTAGAAAATAGAGAGAAAATTAGCAGAGAGATCAAAGAACATCAAAAGCGGTTATATGATTTAGAAAATAGCATTATAAAAAGATATCCAAACACACTTTTATCTGCTATTGTCTCTTGTAATAATTTGCCACTAATGTCTGGAAGTATTTTAGATAATTATATGTCTGATTCTAATTCGGCACTATACAAGCAAACTACAAAATTTCTACGTGATAATTATTTTAAAGGGGTCGATTTTCATAGTGATGTTTTGTTGAATACTTCTTTAGTGCCATTCAAAATAAAAAAATATATTTCGCTATTTGATAAAAATGATCCCGAATTAGATGATGTAGTAAAAGAATTATTGCAAAAAAGTGCTGTAAATCCTTTAATGTATCAGGTTGTTTCAGATGCTTTATATACAATTTTTCATCAATCGCTTTATACTAATAACAATGAAAATATTATGATCGATATTTTAAAAAATGCTGAACAACAATCCTTTGTTCCAGATTGGAAAAAGCAATCTATAACGCAGCAAATTTTAATTTATCAAAAAAATAAAGTAGGGACTCAAGCAGCAAATCTCAATTTAAAGGATTTTGGAGACAAAGAATATCTATTAAATAATGTAAAATCAAAATACACTATTTTATATTTCTATGATCCAGAATGTTCAAATTGCTCTGAAATTACGCCAAAAATGAAGGGGTGGTTTTATGTTGATGGTCCTAAAAATGCAACAATACTCGCAATTTATATTAATCAAGATGAACAAGAATGGAGTAACTATATAAGGGAAAATACTTATCCGCCCAGATGGATCAATTTATGGGACAAGAATGAATCTGATAAAATGCGTGAAAAATATTGGATAGAGAGTCTCCCTGCAATTTATGTATTGGACGAAAATAAAAAAGTGATTTTGAAGAATGTCAATTTTAAGCAATTAATAAAATATTTTTCTAAATAAAGATTTCTATCATGAGATACTAAGAGGACAAAGAATATAGAATAATTAAACTTTTGTTGGTAATTTAAATTAAAAAGAGATGACCAAAATTTATATAAAAGTAACTATTGTATCAATATTGATTATTGGTAAACTATCGGCGCAAACTATCAATACGGGAGATTTATCTATTGCACCAAATACGGAATTTTCAACCTTATTTAACTTTGATAACAAAACCAATGGTGACTTACTAATTGATGGTGATTTTATTGCTTACGCAAATTTTAATAATGACGGACTAGTTACTTACACTAATTCTAGTAACGGAAAAACTTATTTTATAGGAACGCAAAAACAACTAATTTCAGGAACGCAAACAGCACATTTTCAGAATGTTATTTTTGAAAACACATCAGAATTAGTTCCTTTTCATTTGAATACAATTATTAATATTGGTAAAAATGTCGAATTTAAAAAAGGTATTATAGATGCTGATAGTTATAACGGTAAAATGGTTTTCGAACAAAATGCTTTTCATACAGATGCTAGTAATCTGAGTTTTGTAGATGGAAAAGTAGAAAATGTTGGGAATCTCGACTTTGAGTTTCCTGTTGGAGATCAATTTTATTTCAGACCTTCTTACCATGATAAGGGAGCGAATGCAAACAATGTCTATACAACTCAGTATTTTTTTGAAAATGCGGGGAGCCTTCATCCATACACCAATAAAGAAGATACAATTCTGTCTATCGATGAGGCGGAGTATTGGAATTTAACACAAGACCAAGGAGCAGAAAAAATTATCTTAAGCTTGACCCTTGATACGCATACAACTCCTGCTTCTTTTTTTGTAGAAAATCCTGATACTGAATTAGGAATAGTTCGTTGGGATGATACTACATTAAAGTGGGTAAACGAAGGAGGAACGACCACAGATCTTCTTACAGGAGCAGATTATTCTAAATTGGTTACTACTCAAGTAGGAGGTTATGGACTTTTTACAATTGCGATTGTAAAAAAAACAATTACTCCAGATTCAGATCTAATTATTTACAATGCTGTATCACCTAATGGTGACGGGATTAATGACAGCTTTTATATAAAAGGAATTAATAAATATCCAGACAACCGTGTAGAGATATACAATCGCTGGGGAGTAAAAGTATATGATGCCACATCCTATAATGAAAACGATGTGATGTTTAAAGGATATTCTGACGGACGAAGTACAGTAAAGAGAGGGGAAGGATTACCGGCAGGCACCTATTTTTATGTTCTAAAATACAACAAAAACAATACAATCATTGAAAATACAGGTTACTTATATATTGCAAATGATAAATAAGATTTTAGATTAAAAAGGCTAATAATTTTAATGCCAATGTAGAGGAATCTATATCTAAGTTAATTATTCACCAGCTACAAGATTAATTTTTAGATACATTTTTTACTGCTTATTTATTGTTAGTTTTTAAGTAATGATCATAAATATTCTTGCTATGAAAATAAAACTACATTTTTTTGCCATTGTGCTTATAACCATTACAGGCTATGCACAGCAAGATGCACAATATACGCAGTACATGTATAACACTATTAATATAAATCCTGCCTATGCGGGATCACGTGGTGTTTTGAGTATTTTTGGACTCTATCGAACGCAGTGGGTTGGTCTTGATGGAGCACCCGAAACAAGCAGTTTTTCTATTAATACTCCAATTAACAACAGTAGACTTGGTGTTGGACTTTCTTTAGTCAATGATAAAATTGGTCCTACAAACGAGAACAATATATCGGCAGATATTTCTTATACTATACAAACTTCATCCGATTTTAAACTTTCTTTTGGAATTAAAGGAACGGCTAATATCTTTAATCTCGATATCAACAAGCTGAATCCTGAGGATCAGGGAGATCCACAATTTCAGGATCTAGACAATAAGTTTTCTCCTAATGTTGGAGCCGGTGTTTACTGGCATTCAAATCAAGCTTATATTGGATTTTCAGTTCCTAATTTTATTGAAACCAATCGATATGATGATAATGATGTCGCAATCTATAAAGACAAGATTAATTACTATTTAATGGGAGGTTATGTCTTTAATCTGGATAGATACCAGTATTACAAATTCAAACCTGCCGTACTGGCAAAAATGGTGCAAGGAGCACCTCTTCAAGTTGATATTTCTGCCAATTTCATGTTTATTGATCGATTTGTTGTTGGTGTTGCATACAGATGGAGTGCTTCATTAAGTGCCATGGTGGGATTTCAAATCACAGATGCACTGTATTTGGGGTACGGATATGACCGCGAAACCACACACCTGAATAATTACAATTCAGGATCACACGAGATATTTTTGCGTTATGAATTCTTCAAAAACAATGGAAAAATGACAACTCCTCGTTTCTTCTAAAAGTATTATTAAGAATTATACAATCTTCTGCTTCATAATTTTTTGAGTCTATTCGTAAGAGAATTCACTAGATCTGTATCAGAGATGAACTGCAGACTGTATTGTACTGCGCATGCTAATACCCAGACGAACGATTCCAATGTAGAATGTGTTTTTCATAATGGATATAGTAACTAAAGTATTATTTTGCACAAAAAATAATAAGGCTGTAGCAAATAACTCAGCCTTATTAAAATCAATTATTGAGCAGTTACACTGCTGATTGCCTCTTTTAGTGCTTTCGCAGCAGCGGCTGGATCTTCAGCACCATATATAGCTCCCCCTGCTACAGCTACATCTGCACCGGCAGCTACAACATCTTTTATCGTATCGATGTTAACGCCACCTGCTACAGAAAAAGGAACTTTTGCTTCTCTTCCTTCAGCAATAAGAGTTTGTACGGAATATCCAGGTAATGCCTGTTCATCAAGACCAGCATGTAATTCAACAAAAGCTACTCCAAATTCAGTTACTTCTTTTGCTCTCTGGACTCTGTTTTTAACACCGATAGTATCCACTACAACCTGTTTTCCATATTTCTTTGCTGCTTCTACAGCACCTTTTATGGTTGCATCATCTACAGTACCCATAACGGTAACTAGATCTGCACCAGCTTTAAAAGCTATTTCTGCTTCCAATGCACCAGTATCTGCAGTTTTCATATCCGCAAAAACTAGTTTGTCAGGGAAGGCAGCTTTCATGGCTGTTACAACTTTAAGGCCTTCAGCTTTAATAAGGGGCGTACCTAATTCTATAATATCTACATAAGGTGCTACTTTGCCTGCAAGTTCTAATGCTGCCTCTGTAGTAAGTAAATCAATTGCGACTTGTAATTTGGTCATCTCAAAATGTTTAAAAAATTAATAATAAAAAAGGTTATTCCAGGTTAGCATGTTTAGGCCAGAGGTCTTCCTTGGTTAAACCGGATTCCTGCCAGAGGCTCATAAAAATACTCTCAAGTATAAACAGTGTAAATTGTTCAAAAAGACTTCCTGCGTATTGTTTGGAAACTGATATGCCGAAATCCGTTTTTGTTGCAGCATTGACTAGCAGTATATTATCTGATAATTCTGCCAGTCTGCTTTTTGCATCGGCTGTTATTGCTATAACTTTTGCCTTTTGTGCTTTTGCTTTTTCGACGGCTGAAAGCACAGATGAGGTAGTTCCAGATCCAGAAGCTACCAGCAGAAGATCTCCTTCAAGAATTGCAGGTGTTATAATTTCTCCAACAACATATACATGGTAGCCTAAGTGCATAAATCGCATTGCTGCCATTTTTAATGCCAGTCCGCTTCTTCCGGCTGCCATGATAAAGATTCGTTTTGCAGCTTTAATTTCGTGAATCAGAGCATCTATTTGCTGTTGATTAATCTGGTCCGCTAATTTTAGATTTTCGTTTAAAATAGTCTCTAGGTTTTCCTTTGTAGAATTTTTTTTATTCATCTGTTTGCTTTTAAGTATCGGGACCAGCCTGTTTTTTGCAAAATTGTTAACGGGACAGGATTGTTTTAGTGATGATTTTTGAATTTATTATGGATTTTTTAATCCCAATCAAATTGAATTAAACAGCGTTATTTCTGGATTTTTTTTAAGTTTTTATAGAACTTTAATAAATTCTGATTGCTGATGCAAAGATAAATCAGCAGAGAGGGGAGGGTGTTATACATATGAGACGACGCGGTATAAATTTGCGCCAATTTTATCTATTAATGGATCTAGATGATTTTAACTTTCCAGAGTAGAATAAAAGAATAGATCAATCTCAGAAATATTTTTTTCTGAATTTTGAGCATCGGCCATTTTTCCATTAAAGAAATAGATTCAAGATATAAATATTGTAGAATGCTTAATTAAAAAAGGACGTGATTATATTATTCAGTTTGAGCACTTGAATATCTTCTTTGATTTTTTTTAATCTCGCTGTATTTTTTAATGTATTAAAAAGAAATAATCATGAATGTTTTTGCAGCAAAACGGTTTTGACTGTTTATTTTTCAGCAGCAGCGAATTGTTATTTGAACTCAACAGATGTTACATTAATAAGTTTACGGAAATAAAAAAATAGTACTATGCGTTGTAAATTTGTGCCAGTTCGTTTTGAAGTTCTGTCGGTGTTTCTTTGAGTTTTGATTTCACAAATTTATTTAATGCTGACGGAGAACTAAAACCAAGATCAAATGCAATTTCTTTATGCGAAAGATCAGAAAACAGCAGCTGTCTTTTTATTTCTTTTAGGATTCGATTATGTATGGCGTTAATTGCTGTTTCTGCGCAGTGTTTTTTCGTGATATCATTAAGTTTTTTTGGAGAAATGCCAAGTTCTGATGCGTAATATTGTACTGTGCGCTGGCTTTTAAATTGTTCATTTAGGAGTTTTTTAAAACCTATATAAAGATGCTGATTGGTCTTTTGGTGCAATACGGGATGCTGGCCATGAACCGATTCAATAAGTCCCAGTAGCAATATCTTAATGTAAAAACGAGCCTGCTCTTTTCTCACAAGACTCGGATTGTTATAAATAACTCGGATGTGTTCAATAAGTGATAATGCCTGTATGAACTCTTCCTTAGAAAGCGCGCTGCAGTTCAGATTTGCCGATAGGTTTACATTATAAGGGCTTAATTCATTTTTCAATATATCAGAGCAGAACAATATTTCTTCAAATAATATTATTTTGCCTTTCAGGTCACTGCTGGGGTTTGATATAAAGTTAATCTGGCCAGGGAAAACAATTGATATTTTTTCAGATTTTAAATTAAAAACTTTTTCTTCAATTTGGATGTCAATTTTTCCAGCCTCAACTATTAAGATGTAAAAATGGTCATTTTTATGCGGTTTTAGATATTCGCTGATATTGAGATCGCTTATTTCAAAAACTCGAAAAGACAGATTTGTATCCTCCTGCTTCTGGATGTTCTGTGTAAGCTTAAACCGTTTTAAATCCATTTGTTAAATATATGTATCGTAATGTCATGTTTTTTCTTTTTGTCCCATCATCTTTAGACAATAGACAGCGACAATAAGAGTAATCTGCAAATTTAAGCAAAACTATTATGATGTTTTTTTTAAAATGCAATTCTAAGATTTAAACAAGTAAAAGAATCTTTTGATTTGCTTCATTTTTAAGTGTTTAAAGATGTATGTGCCAGTTTTGAGATTTTGCAAAGAAAATAGTATTATGATATCCCTAGTCTTTGTAACGTAAACCGTTAATTGTTTTAGATGCTAGATATACTTGCATCTCTTCTGTCATTTATAACATTTGTTTTTTTACATTTGAAACTCAGCATAAACGAAAAGGAAGTTTTTGCATTGGCTGATAGGGAACTCTAAATTTGGTAGTATTATGAAATTTAAACTTTTTTTTGCTATTGCGATTTTGTGGATAGTAGGTTGCTATGGACAGGAGATTTCTTCAAATAAAGTATTTAAAGAAATAGCTCTGGTAAATGGGATAGAATTTATAAACCCGAAATATGACCAGCCAAAATTCAGTTGTGGGTTTCTTATAAAATATAACAATGAAACATTTGCTGTAACAGCAAAACATATACTTAAGATTATTAAGCCCGAAAAAATGACAACCCTGTTATTGGAGAACTATATTAAAAAATGGGTATTGTACCCATTGAACAATAAGTCCGAAATTGTAATTTGTGATAAATTATTAAATGAAGACAAGTCTGAGTTATTGGAAGCCAAATCTACTTACGACAATGACTGGCTGGTATTTTCCATAAAACAAAACTCTTCCAACATTATACCTTTGGAAATAAGAAACACTCCTTTAGTTCAGGGAGAAAAATTATATGTTGTGGGCTGGACTAGAACGATGGAAAATGGACCTCAAAGGGTATATGAATTTGAATATTATAAAACAATTTCAAATCGCATTTTATTAAAAGATATTCTTGTGCCAGAGAAATTCGGAGGACTTAGCGGGGCTCCATTAGTAGATGAAAATGGTTTGCTTGTTGGAATTGTCTCAAATGGGACAGTTGATCCAGATTCAAATAAGAAGTTTTTCTCTCCATGCTCAGTAACGAATTTAGTAACTTTTATGGAAAATAGAAAGCATAATAAATAATAAGGCTTTCATGTAAAGTTATTTTATTTAATATCCCAATTTGCCTCTTTTTTAGATTGAAAGCTAATTCTCATCAGTCATATCAATAGTTTTTGGATGCAGGCTTACGAGTTGTAAAACAATTGCAGTAAAAACTACAAATAAGAGTAGTACAAAAACGTGTCTCATTCCTCCATTATCAGCGGCTTTTCCTAAAAACTCTGTAATAACAGCTCCGGCCGAAATACCTGCAAAATTCATAATTCCATATCCCGTAGCCCTGTAGCGTGGAGCAACAAACTGGCAAAGAATGGGCATATTGTTGGTGTCGTATATTCCAAATCCAAGTCCAAAAAGGATAGCCCCAAAAACAATAGCGGTTATGTCACAGCAATAGCCAAATAAAAATAATGCCGGGATGGTAAGAAACAATCCAATAGCGCTGGTGTAAATTCTTCCTTTAAGATGTTTCATCACCCATCTGTCTGAAATGGCACCTCCAATTAAAACGCCAAAAAAGGAAGACATCGAAATGGTTACCGTTGCAATTGGCCCCGCCAGAGACATGTCCAAATGTAAAGTTTCGGTAAATAAAGTGGGTAACCAGTTTTTGGCCGCCCAGCCCGGTAAACTTGGTGCGGAGAAATAAAAGAGCAAAACCCAAAAGGAGATATTACCGAATAGTATTCCCAATCCTTTGAACATTTGCCTGAATTCAATGCTGATAGAGGACTTTTTTGTGGTATCTAAGAAGTACGTTTTCTTTTCTTGTATAAAAAATATTAATATTAAGCTGTAAAGCACACCAAATAAACCTACGGAGTGAAAGCTGAAATGCCAGGAAAAATATTTAGAAATAGTGGCCCCAAAACCACCGAGGGCCTGTCCTAAATAAATTCCGGTGGTATGAATCGCAATTGCAAAAGAGCGTGTTTTTTCCTGATGATAATCGGCTATTAAGGATAAGGCGGCCGGAATGTAAAAGGCTTCACTAAAACCCATAATGCCGCGCAAAATATAAATCTGATTGAAAGTTGTGGCATAACCCATCGCCATAGTCACCCCAGACCAAATAAAAAGACTGCCTATTATGATTCTTTTTCGGTTAAACCGATCGGCTATAATTCCAGAAACAGGGCTCATAAGCGCATAAATCCAAAGGAAAACGGCCATCAAAAGGCCGAAATTTTCAGCTTTAGCTAATTCAGGAATGTCATCCATCATCGCTGATTTCATGGTGGAGAGCATTTGTCGGTCTAAATAATTCAATAAAGCAACAAACCATAGCAGGCCAACAACAATCCAGGGATAGGATTTTTTTTCATTCAATTTTGCAATCATTCTCTTTTTTCAAAATAAAGGCCGAATATACGAATTCAAACGTAACAGGAAAGAATTGTTTTTTCATCTTATTTGTTTGTTTAATCTATTCGTAAAGTGGCTTATTATATCCCGATTTTGCTAAATTCTTTATTTTCAATAGGCAATGTGCCACGATTTTACCACAGAAATTTAGTTCGGTTTAAAAAAAATTGAAAAACAGTATAAAGAGGAAATGATTAATTATTTTTCTATTTCTAAAGTTTGAGTTATGATATTGTTTTTTGACTGATTTTTTTCATCTGGCTGAAAACCTCCAACTGAAATTCTAATTTTACCTTCATATGATTTTAAAGTTCCACTTTCTGTTACATAAGAAAGGTCTTCTGGAGAAAGATTAAAATTGATAACTGTACTCTGGCCAGGCTTTAAATTAAATCTTTCAAATCCTTTGAGGCTCTTTAAAGGAGATTTTATTGATGTATCTTGATTTATTAGATACAGCTGTGCAACTTCTTCTCCTTCCATTTTTCCAGTATTGGTTACTTTAACAGAAATAGTGGCTGACTGCCCTTTCTTTATTTTTGCAGGAGCTTTTACTCCGCTGTATTTAAACTCAGTATAGCTTAAACCATAACCAAATCCGTATAAAGGAGTGCCTTTAAAGTAACGATATGTTTTATTATCCATTTTATAATCAACAAAAGGGGGTAAATCAGAATCGCTTTTGTAAAAGGTCACCGGAAGTCTTCCTGCAGGATTGTAATCTCCAAAAACGACATCAGCAGAGGCAGTTCCAGCAGATTGTCCCCCGTACCATATATTAAGTATAGCCGGAATGTTTTCTGCTTCCCAAGGCACAGCTATTGCACTGCCAGTCATCATGAGAAAAACTACTGATTTTCCAGACGATTGAAGCGCTTTTAGAAGCCTAGTCTGTACTTCTGGAAGTAGGATAGAAGTGCGGTCTCCTCCTTTAAACCCTGGCATATCTACTGGCATTTCTTCTCCTTCAAGCTGAGGAGAAATACCTCCAGCGAAAATGAAGGCCTCTGCATTTTTATGGCGCTCAATTAGATTAGCAAAATCAGTTTTTATAAAATTTCCTGTTTGCAGAGATACTTCGGCTTTTCCTTCACCTTGCCAGTATTCTAGCACTAATTTGTAAACAGAATCTTTTTTGGTTTGCAGTTTGTAGGTTTTTGCTCCCCATCTGTTTTTTTTCCAGGTGTCGATAACTTCTTTTCCGTCAATAATAAACCTATAACCGTCATCTGCAGCGACTTCAAAAGTTATAGAACCATCTTCATCTGCTTTAAAATTGGTAGTGTAACGTGCTGAAAAATGATTTGCTTTGATGTTTTTGGTAACCATTTCTCCTTCTTGCCAGAAATTATTTATTTCAGATTCAGTTCTTGTAGTTTCAGGTTCACCAGACAATGTATTGTTATTAAAATATTCAGCTTTAAAGCCTTGTTTTCCTTCATAAGAATAACGGCTCTTTAGATCTTTATAAACCAGTAATGTATCATTTGTAAAGTTGATGGCCTTTTCATAAACTACTTCAGTTTCAGGACCTACTTTTTCTTTAATGCCTTGTAAAACCGTTGTTAGTTGGGTTGGAGTTCCATTGTAATTTCCAAGTATAGAAATTGAATTATCTGCATTTGGCCCCAAAACAACAATCTTTTTCAGCTTTTTGTTCAATGGAAGCGTATTTTTTTCATTTTTGAGCAGTACTATAGATTGTCTAGCCATTTTTAAAGCATGGTCTTTATGCTCTTTTGATTCTAGAACAGAATTTGGAGTCTGTGCATATTTTACCATTGCCACAGGATCAAACATGCCCAATCTGAAACGAATCATAAAAAGGCGTTTTACAGAAACATCAATCTGTTTTTCAGTGATTTGCCCATTTTTAACCGCTTGAACAAGTGATTTATAAGCATCTGTTCCACAGTCAATATCTGTACCATGAAGCACTGCATCGGCTGAAGCGGATGCCGCATCAGGATGCGTTTTATGGTTTTTAAAAAAATCGTCAATTGCCCAGCAGTCAGATGTGACATAACCAGTAAATTTCCATTCATTTCTTAAAATGTCATTCATTAAAATATCGCTGGCACAGCAAGGCTGTGTCCTAAACGCATTATAGGCACACATTACCCCAGCTACTTTGGATCCGGTTACTAATTTTTTGAAGGCCGGCAGGTAGGTATCCCAAAGTTCATAAGGAGTGACATCAACATCAAAAGTATGTCGCAGAGATTCTGGTCCGCTATGCACAGCATAGTGTTTTGCGCAAGCTGCGGCTTTCAAGTATTTGGGGTCATCACCCTGAAGACCTTTTACAAAAGCATCACCTAATGCAGCTGTTAAATAGGGATCTTCTCCGTATGTTTCTTGTCCGCGCCCCCATCTTGGGTCTCGAAAAATATTGATATTAGGAGTCCAGTAGGTCAGTCCTAAATAGCGTTCATTAGTTCGTTTAAGCTCAACCGCCTTATTATAAATAGCCCTTCCTTCCAAGGCAGAGTAATCCGCCATTTTAAAAAGTGAATTTTTATCAAAAGTTGCGGCCATTGCAATAGCCTGCGGAAAAACTGTCGTTTTAAAGGGAGTTCTTGCAACACCATGTAGCGTTTCATTCCACCAATCATAAGCTGGAATTCCTAGTCTTGGTATTGCGGGCGCAGCATTTAGCATTTGTGCTACTTTTTCTTCTAATGTTAGTTGGCTGACTAAGTTTTCAACCCGTTCTTCAAAAGTGAGACTGGTATTTTGAAAAGGAAATTTTACTATGTTATTTTGGGCAGAACACAAAAATGAGAATAGTATAAGAATCTGATATTTTATTTTTTTTCTTTTCATAATAATGATTTTTTGTTTGAAGCGCTAAAATAATTTTTAAATTAAAACAAACACAACCGATTGCATAAAGAAAAGAAAAATATATGTAATATGGAATTTTTATTTTGTCTAAAAAGATATTTTTATGATTTATCAATATTTTTTTATGACAAATATTGTGTTTTTGTTGAGTATTTATTGATTTATATTGTAAAATGGAAAATAATATTTCGTAGAGGTTTATTTCCTCTTAAAATTATATATATTCTATAGTAAATGGAAGAAAATAGACGTGTAACGATTTACGATATTGCAGAGTAGCTACATTTACGATTTCACGGGCTTATTCGCGAATCTTCGAAAATTGATCTTCCAAAAAACTGCCATGCATTGTATGTAACAGCAGTTTTCTTTTTTTTATAAAACTAAATTTATTCTTCAAATTGTAATCTTTAAATACATAAATAGCTTTTAGTAATTTTTAAATAAGAAATCAAGTAGGTGTTTTTTTATGTTTTCTTTAGGAATATAAGATAAACATATTCTTTTTGGCAAATATGTCTACAATGGTGTAGATGTATTTAATTAAAATTCAATTTTTAAGGCTTAATGATACGATAATTTCTTTTTTTTGGCTTTATTTTTCTATACTATGCAATTAAATATCACACAACCGATTGCGTTTGAATAATATTTTTTTATATTTGTTAAAAATACACTTATAAAATGTTAACCAATTTTTGCTTAAAAGTGTATCAGCTTAAAAGAAACCAAAAACAATGAACAATGATTACAAGAAAATTACCTTTTTTATTCATAATAGGATTTTTATGTGTTTTCTCATTAACAGCTCAGGAGAAAAATTCAAAGAAAAAAACAAACAAACAGGCTCCAGTATTTTCGAATGTGGTATATCAGGGAGATGACCAGATATATAAAAACAATCCATTAAAAGAAGATGAGTTTTATTCTCCAGTTCTGCAGGGATGTTATCCCGATCCAGCCATTACAAGAAAAGGAGACGATTATTATATGGTATGTTCTTCATTTGCCATGTTTCCAGGAGTGCCAATTTTTCATTCTAAAGATTTAGTAAACTGGACTGATTTAGGTGGGGTATTGAATAATGTTTCAGAGTTTAACCCCCACGATACAGGCATCAGTGCTGGGGTTTATGCGCCTGGAATTACTTACAACCCTCACAATGATACTTTCTATATGATTGTAACAGCATTTACAGGAAATATGGGCAATATTATTGTAAAAACTAAAGATCCGAAAAAAGGTTGGGGAAGTCCAATTAAATTGGCTTTTAACGGAATTGATCCGTCTATTTTCTTTGATGATGATGGCAAAGGTTATGTGGTGCACAATGATGCGCCAGATAAAGGAAAAGAATTATACGAGGGGCATCGTGTGATTAAAGTTTGGGAATACGATCTAGAGAAAGATCAGGTTATTTCTGGTACAGATAAAATTATAGTGGATGGTGGAGTTGATCTTTCTAAGAAACCCATATGGATAGAAGCTCCTCATTTATATAAAAAAGACAATCATTATTATTTAATGTGTGCCGAAGGAGGTACAGGAGGAAATCATAGTGAGGTTATTTTTATTAGTGATAGTCCAAAAGGCCCTTTTAAGCCAGCATCCAATAATCCGATTCTTACTCAAAGATATTTCCCTCAAAATAGGCCCGATAAAGTAGATTGGGCAGGGCATGCTGATTTAGTACTTGGTCCTGATAATAAATATTATGGCGTATTTTTAGGAATTCGCCCCAATGAAAAAGACAGAGTAAATGCTGGACGAGAAACGTTTATGTTGCCCGTAGACTGGTCGGGGACTTTTCCTGTTTTTGAAAATGGCCTAGTTCCAATGGGACCAAAATTGAAGATGCCAAATGGTGTATTAAATAAAACTGGTAAAGATGGTTTTTTTCCTAATGGCAATTTTACATTTACAGAGAGTTTTACCTCAGAAAAGCTAGATTACAGATGGATAGGATTGAGAGGCCCAAGAGAGCATTTTATTTCTATTGTTAAAACAGGATTGCAGATTAGTCCCTTTTCTGTCAATATCAAAGAATTAAAGCCAACTTCGACATTATTCTACAGACAGCAGCACAATAATTTTTCTTTTGAAACCACATTAGAGTATAAACCTAACTCTGAAAAAGATTTGGCAGGAATAGTATGTCTTCAAAATGAACACTTTAATTATGTTTTTGGAGTAACTAAAAAAGAAAAAGATACTTATGTTCTACTGGAAAGAACAGAAAATGGCCAATCAGAAATTATAGCTAGTACAAAAATTGAGATTAAGGGTGTAATGAACTTGAAAGTAAAAGCAATAGGAGATAATTATCAGTTTAGCTACGCTTTAAATGGTGCCGATTTTCAAAATCTGGGAAGCACAGTCTCAGGAGATATCCTTTCGACAAATGTAGCGGGAGGATTTACAGGAGCTTTGGTAGGTTTATATGCTACTGCATCCAATAATGCAATTCCGAAATAAAACACAAAAACAGCAGCAGGATCACTGGATTGAGCTCAAATGCATGGATCCGAAAAAACATCTTTGATGCAGTAATTGATTTTGACAAAGAAAGGGCATCAGAAACTGATTCTTGGATACCAAAGAATCGGGGAAGCAGTAGATTTAAACTTATTTAATAAAAGCAGATTTAACAAGATATCATGAAATCAATACTTAAGTTTTTCGCAGTTACAGTTCTTTTTTTTACAGGATATAATGGATATTCTCAAGACCCAAATTTTCATATCTATTTGAGTTTTGGACAGTCAAATATGGAGGGCGCTGCGCCAATAGAAGCTGAACACAAGATAAATGTAGATCCTCGTTTTCAGGTTTTAGAAGCGGTAAACTGCCCAGAATTAAATCGCGAGATGGGCCAATGGTACACAGCGATACCGCCGTTATGCCGATGTAAAACCGGATTAACACTAACAGATTTTTTTGGAAGAACAATGGTTGCCAATCTTCCTAAAAATATAAAAGTAGGAGTGGTAAATGTTGCAGTTGGAGGTTGTAAAATTGAGCTTTTTGATAAAGATAATTTCGAAAACTACATGAAAACAGCGCCAGACTGGATGCTCGGAATGATCAAAGAATATAATGGAAGTCCTTATGCGAGACTTGTTGAAATGGCAAAAATTGCGCAGAAAAAAGGCGTTATAAAAGGAATATTATTACACCAGGGAGAATCAAATACTGGGGATACACTTTGGCCAAAAAAGGTCAAAATTGTATACGATAATTTGATGAAAGATTTGAATTTAGACCCTAAGAAAGTGCCTTTACTTTCTGGAGAGACCGTTCATGAAGATCAAAACGGCAAATGTGCGAGCATGAATAAAATTATTGCAACACTGCCTCAGACCATTCCAACGTCTTATGTAATTTCATCAAAAGGTTGTGCAGTGGCTTCAGATTTGCTCCATTTTAATGCAGCAGGCTATAGAGAATTAGGAAATCGCTATGCAGAAAAAATGCTTTCGTTATTAGGGTATAAATCAGATAATTCGAAAGAGCCTTTTATAGTTCAGGCGCCTATAGGTTTTGATCAGTTGAATCCAGCAGTTCCAGCTGGAAAAGTAGAAACGGTAAGTTATAATTCGAAGACGGTTGAAACAGTTAGGAAAGCAACTATTTACACGCCACCGGGATTTGCTAAAAATAAAAAATATCCAGTTTTATACCTTTTACACGGAATTGGAGGAGACGAAAAAGAATGGTTGAAGGGAGGAAGTCCGCAGATTATATTGGACAATCTTTATGCAGAAGGAAAACTCCAGCCAATGATTGTTGTAATGCCAAACGGAAGAGCCATGAAAGAGGACAGCGCTTCTGGAAATATAATGGCACCAGATAAAGTACAGGCATTTGCAGATTTTGAAAAAGATCTATTAAATGATTTAATTCCTTTTGTTGAAAAAAAATACTATGTCTTCAAGGACAAAGAACATCGTGCCATTGCAGGATTATCTATGGGAGGGGGACAGTCTCTGAATTTCGGTTTAGGGAATTTGGACAAGTTTGCATGGATCGGCGGATTTTCGTCGGCTCCTAATACTAAGAAAACAGAAGAGTTAGTTCCCAATCCTGAAGAAACTAAAAAGAAACTGAAACTACTTTGGATTTCTTGCGGAGATAATGATTGGCTGATTGAAAACAGTAGACGCCCCCACGATTATTTATTTAAAAATAATGTGCCGCACATTTATTATCTGGAGCCTGGAGTTCACGATTTTAAAGTATGGAAAAACAGTTTATACATGTTTTCGCAGTTATTGTTTAAACCCGTTGATGAATCAAGTTTTGCAAAATATACCGTTTTAGGAACGACAGCCCAAACGAATATTCGTAATGCTAAGTATCCTCAGATATTGCCTGATAACAGGGTAATCTTTAAAGTCAGCGCGCCTGAAGCTTTGAAAGTGCAGATAGATCTGGGACGAAAGTACGATATGCAGAAAGACGGACAGGGCGTTTGGAGTGTTACAACCGATGTGATAAATGGAGGATTTAACTATTACTCCCTTTTAATTGACGGTGTGGCAGTTGCAGATCCGTCAAGTGAAACCTTTTATGGAATGGGCCGCATGGCAAGCGGAATAGAAATTCCTAAAAGAGATGGAGATTTTTATGACTTGAAAAACGTTCCGCATGGTGAGGTAAGAACAATGAAATACTTTTCGAGAGCAACTAATTCATGGCGCGAAATGTATGTCTATACACCGCCAGGATATGAAACCGCATCTGAAAAATTTCCTGTTTTATATCTTCTGCATGGAGGAGGCGAAGACCAGAGAGGATGGAGCGCTCAAGGAAAGGCTAATTTAATTTTAGATAATCTGATTGCAGAAAATAAAGCAAAGAAAATGCTGATTGTAATGCTTGATGGAAATATGGGAAATGCAGGCGGTATTGCTGGTTTTAGCGAAGAAACATTAAAAGCATTTGAAAACGAATTAAAAAACGGAGCTATACCTTTTGTAGAAAGTAATTTTAAAGTTGCAACCGATAGTAAAAATAGAGCTTTAGCAGGTTTGTCAATGGGAGGACTGCAGACACTTTATGCAGGAATTAAAAATTCGGAACTGTTCTCAAGTCTCGGCGTATTCAGTTCAGGCTGGTGGGCAAATAACCCAAAATTAGCCGATCCTCAATATGAGTTTATAAAAAGTAATGCACAGTCTATTAATAGTAATCTAATAAAATTGTGGATTTCGATGGGAGGAAAGGAAGACATCGCCTACGAGAATTGTCAGGTAATGATGAAAAAGTTTGATCAGCTCGGTCTTAAATATAGCTATAGCGAATATTCTGGTGGACACACATGGCCAGTGTGGAGACATGATTTATTGCTGTATTCGCAGTTGTTATTCAATTAGTTTAATATTCCTTTCAGATATTTTTTTAGAAATACCGAAAAAAGAAATTATGATAAAAATACAAGATTTTATATATGCTATTTTAGCCATTACAATGAATATTTTTGCAAGTCAGGCTCAAAAGGACAAAGCTCAAAATCCCATTATTTTTGCAGATGTGCCAGATTTATCCATAATCAGAGTAAACGACACATATTATATGAGTAGTACAACGATGCATATGAATCCTGGTGTTCCTATTATGAAATCTAAAGATTTAGTGAATTGGCATCTTGTAAATTACGCTTACCAAACTTTAGAAGATAATGATGATCGATTGAATTTAGATCATGGAAAAAATGACTACGGTAGAGGTTCTTGGGCAAGCAGTCTGCGCTATCATAACGATGTATATTATGTGAGTACTTTTTCGGGAACAACAGGCAAAACGTATATTTTTTCTACAAAAGATATTGAAAAAGGACCTTGGAGAAGAATTGTGTTAAACAATTCGTACCATGATCATTCGCTTTTCTTTGATGATAATGGTAAAGTTTACCTTGTCTGGGGAGGCGGAAAGATTCAAATAGTTGAACTAAAAGAAGATTTATCAGAAGTAAAGGAAGAGACTAAAAAAGTTTTAATAGAAAATGCCAATGAACCTGCGAAAAGCGATATAATGCTGCCAGCTGAAGGATCACAGCTTTTTAAAATTAAAGGAAAATATTATTTATTTAATATCTGCTGGCCCAAAAACGGCATGCGCACCGTAATCATACATAGAGCAGATTCGATTGCAGCACATTGGGAAGGAAAGATTGGACTGCAGGATTTAGGTGTAGCGCAAGGCGGACTTATTGATACTCCAGACGGCAGATGGTTTTCTTATTTATTTAGAGATGCAGGAGGTGTTGGCCGTATTCCGTATTTGGTTCCTGTAAAATGGGAAAACGGTTGGCCGATATTGGGAGAAAATGGTAAAGTGCCAGAAAATCTAGATCTTCCTGTTGATAAAAGCCTGATTACCAGAATTGTAAACTCAGATGAATTTACCCGTAAAAATGGAGAGCATGATTTGCCGCTGGTTTGGCAATGGAATCATAATCCAGATAATAAGTTTTGGTCTGTAAAAGAAAGAAAAGGTTACTTAAGATTAAAAACATCCAGAATAAACAGCAGTTTTACGCAGGTAAAAAACATTCTGACACAAAGAACTTTTGGGCCTGTATGTTCGGGATCTACTATGTTGGAACTTTCAAATATGAAAGAAGGAGATTTTGCAGGACTTTCGTTGCTGCAAAAAGATTTTGGTCTCGTTGGAGTAAAAGTCGAGAAGGGCAAGAAAAAAATCATCATGATAAATGCTGAAAATGGAAATCCAAAAGAAATAGAAAGCGTTTTATTAAATCAGGACAAGATCTATTTTAAAGCCGAATGCAATTTTAAAGATCAAGTAGACCAAGGGAAGTTTTATTACAGTTTAGATGGTAAAAAATGGATTAGTATCGGGAAACCAATAAAGATGCCGTACACAATTCCTCATTTTATGGGCTATCGATTTGGGCTGTTTAATTACGCTTCTAAAACAATTGGAGGTTACGCAGATTTTGATTATTTCCGATTGAATGATAAAATTTCAGAAACAAAGTAAACTGTATCTGTATACTTATATAAAAAAAAACACTTTAAAAATTCCTTTATCAAAAGATAAATCTATAATTATGAATCTTAAAAGTTTAATAATCTTCTGTTTAGTTGGATTTTTGAAACTAAATGCTCAGCCGACGATAAAAAGTCCAGACGGAAAACTCATAGTTTCGGTTTCTATAAGTAATGGAATTCCATTCTACACCGTTACATACAATGAAAAGAGTTTTATAGAAAAATCTCCTTTAGGATTAAAAACAAATGCAGGAGATTTTAGCTCAGGCTTGTCTTTAAAGGCGGATGTGAAACAAAATAAAATAGACGAGACTTATCAATTGCAGAACATAAAACAAAGCAGCGTTCATTATATAGCAAACGAAGCCGTTTTTTCATTCACAAAAGAGGGTTCAACAGTCCTTAATGTGGTTTTTAGAGTCAGCAACAACAATGTGGCATTTAAATATAAATTATATCCACAGAAAGAAACACTTTCGGGTGTAGTTCAAGAAGAGGTCTCAGGGTTTTTATTGCCAAAAGGAACTACTACATTTCTTTGTCCGCAAAGTAATCCAATGACAGGATTTGCTCGGACCGCTCCTAGTTACGAGACTTCCTATACACTAGATGATGCAGTCGGAAAAAATGGATTAGGAAATGGATATACATTTCCATGTCTATTTAAGGTAAATAACAGCGGATGGGTCTTAATTTCTGAAACAGGTGTAGATAGCGGTTATTGTGCAAGCAGATTAATTGGACATGAAAATGGGTTATATACAATTGGATTTCCGATGCCGGGAGAGAATAACGGAAACGGAACAACAGCACCAGGAATATCACTTACGGGAGAAACACCGTGGCGCACTATCACAATAGGAGAAACACTTGCGCCTATTGTCGAGACTACAGTTCCGTTTGATTTGGTTAAACCAAAATATGAAGCATCTAAAGAATATCGATATACAAAAGGCACTTGGAGCTGGATTATAAAAATGGATGATAATACCACTTTTCCTGTACAAAAGCAGTATATCGATTTTAGTGCCTCGATGGGATATGAAACTGTTTTGGTTGATGCGCTTTGGGATACGCAGATAGGTCGTGATAAAATAGCAGAATTAGCGGCATACGGCACGCAGAAAGGTGTAGGGCTCTATTTGTGGTACAATTCAAATGGGTATTGGAATGATGCTCCGCAGGGACCGAGGGGATTAATGGATAATGCCGCTATCCGACGTAGAGAAATGGCATGGATGAATAGCATTGGGATTAAAGGCATTAAAGTTGACTTTTTTGGAGGTGATAAGCAGGTAACGATGAAATTATATGAAGATATTTTAACAGATGCGAATGATTTTGGAATTATGGTCATTTTTCATGGCTGTACCTTACCAAGAGGTTGGGAACGAATGTATCCTAATTTTGCGTCTAGCGAAGCGGTTTTGGCAAGTGAGAATCTGCATTTTGGGCAGCAAAGCTGTGATAATGAAGCTGTAAATGCAGCAACGCATACTTTTATTAGAAATACGGTTGGAAGCATGGATTTTGGAGGAAGCGCTTTAAATAAATTCTACAACAGTGATAACATTGCCAATAAAGGTTCAAAAAGAATGACTTCTGATGTGTTTGCTTTGGCTACTTCAGTGCTTTTTCAAAGCGGCGTGCAGCATTTTGCCTTAGCGCCAAATAATTTGCATGACGCTCCAGATTGGGCTATAAAATTTATGAAAGAAGTGTCTACAGTCTGGGATGAGGTTCGTTTTTTGGATGGATATCCAGGCAGATATGTATTGCTGGCCAGAAGGAAAGGAGCAAAGTGGTATATCGCTGGAATTAATGCTGAAAATAAAACCCTTAGAACAAAACTAAAATTAGACATGTTTTCTTCTGGGACAGCGGTAAATTCTTATACAGATGATGATCAGCTCAATGGAAAAGTAAATGCACTTAAAATAAATAAAAACAAAGAAGTAGAAATAAAAATACCTCGCAATGGAGGGATTGTAATAATCAATTAAAACAACTTGAATAGTACTATTAAAATCAGTTAATCTGATTTGTTTGATCAAAAGTCAGTGCCCTAAAAAGTTAGATACTATTTGGGGTATTTTTAATGAAGAAACCAAACAAGACTTTAGACGGATAGAACTTATACCAAAAAGGATTTCTAGAGTTATTTGCGATAAACGTAAAAGGCTTATCAAAAAATTACAGCTCGATGCAGATTATGGCATTAATCGCATCGGGCTTTTTTGTTTTTTGTAGCGCTACAAATAGCCTTAAGTAGGTTTTGTTATTTTTAACAACCGATTGTTGTTTTTGTTTTCCTTGCCGTTTTTGTTGCTTTTTCTTTATAAGATAAATTGTAAAAGAATGCTTTTTAACTCATTTTAGTACTATATTACTTATTTTATAATCCTATTTATATTAAAATATTAGATTTTTCTTATATTATATTTTTTGTAGAAAATTGGTCAGTTAGCTACTGAATTATTATAATTTATTTGAAATTTATTTTCAAAATAAATTATTCTTATTTTTTTAAGCTTAAAAATATTTTTAATGTTTTTATTTTAGTTTTTTTTTGTGTTTATTTTAAATAAAATACAATGCAACCGATTGTTTTATTGATTGTTTTTTTATATTTGTTACCAAAATATTACAATTTTCGGAAATCAATTTTTTCAAAAATGAAAAGATTTCAAAATAAATAACCAAATAAAAATACCATCAATGAACTTTTATTACAAGTAACTTAAACAAACCATTAACTATTTAAACCAAACAAAAAACTATTAAAATGAACTTAAAACTTAAAATTGCACTAATCGGACTGCTGATCGTGGGCAGTCATAGTATAATGGCACAATCAAAGACCATTCATGGCGTGATTACCGACCCATCAGGATTTCCGTTACCTGGTGCCGGTATTAATGTAGAAGGAACGCAGAATAGCGCATCAACCGATTTTGACGGTAAATACTCTTTAAAAGGAGTTAATCCAACCGATAAAGTAACTTTTTCTTATGTGGGCTTAGTATCACAGACTATTACTGTGGGCGAAAGAAGCTCAATCAATGTAACTCTTGTTCAATCTACACAAAATTTAAATGAAGTTGTAGTAGCCTATGGTACTCAAAAGAGAACTAAGGTTACTGGTGCAGTTTCTACGGTAAGCTCAAAAGATATTGCCGCTGTACCTATTACAAATGCTGAATCTGCACTACAAGGACGTGCGGCAGGGGTTACCGTTGTAAATGGTGCACCAGGCTCTAATCCTACAGTTAGTATTCGTGGTCTGGCTACCATGGGAAACAGTGCTCCGCTTTATGTAATTGACGGAGTTTTAACTGGAAATCTTTCTGGCTTAAGCCCTAATGACATTGAGAGCATCTCTGTTTTAAAAGACGCTTCGACTACAGCTTTATACGGTTCTAAAGCTTTTAATGGTGTTATTATGGTGACTACCAAAAAAGGTAAAAAAGGACCAGGTCAGTTAAGCTTTGGCACTTACGTTGGAGGGCAGGAAGTGACAAAAAGATATAATGTTTTAAATACACAGCAATACCTTCAATACGCTAAAGATTTAGGAAGTGATTTAACGGCTAGAGCAGCTGAGTTTGGAAACATAAATACCAACTGGCAAGACCAGATTTTTCAAACAGGACTTATGCAGGATTACAATTTGAGTTTTTCAAATGGTACAGAGAATTCTACAAGCCGCTATTCTGCTGAATATATGAAACAGGAGGGAGCCATTGTTAATACAGGTTTCGAACGTTATTCTTTTAGAGCTAATAATACGCAAGATATTGGTAAATTAAAAATAGGAAGCAATATTGGGGTTTCTTTTAGTACTATTAATCCAGAACGTACTGCAGGAGGAAGAACATTATTAGAACATGCTATAAAAATGGCACCTTATTTACCAATATATAATCAAGATAATTTAGGCGGTTACCAAGGACCGAGCGCTATTGATGGCAATGACGCAGAAAATCCTGTTCGTGTAGCTAATTTAGGATATCAGAAAATAAACAACTTATCTATAATTGGAAACATTTATGCTGAATTAGAAATTTACAAGGGTTTGAAATTCAGATCACAAGTTTCTTTAGATTATTATACAGGTAAAGATCACACTTTCATTCCGAGTTTTCAGGATGGTTCTTACCACAAGCAGGCGTTTTCTTCAACAAACGAAACAAATTCTCAAGGGCAGACGATCGTTTTTGATAATAGTTTGACTTATAAAACTACGATCGCAAACAAACATAATCTGGAAGTTTTAGGAGTTATTACTAAAATTGATGGGAAATCGCAAAGTGTTGCAGCTGGCAGCCGTTACTATATTTCAAATGAAATTGATCAGTTGAGATATAATGAAGGAAGTTTAGGATCTGCAAATTATGAAGAAAAAAACTTAGGGTATATTGTTCGTATTAACTATGACTACGATGACAAATACATGCTGGCAGTTTCAGGACGTAGAGATGCATCTTCTCGTTTTGGATCAAATAATCGTTGGGGTAATTTTTATTCTGTTGCTGCGGGTTGGAATATAGCGAAAGAAAATTTCATGCAAAATTCTATTTTCAGCACATTAAAACTTAGAGCTAGTACAGGAACAACAGGAAATGACAGAATAGAAAATTACCAATACAGCGCTACTTTAATAGCAAATTACAATTATCCAATTGGAGGAGCGAATGCACCTGGAGTTTCTTTGGGAGTGGCAGCTAATCCAGACTTAAAATGGGAATCAAAATTAGATAGAAATATTGGTCTTGATTTTGGATTTTTTGATGAAAAGCTAACGGGTTCATTTGAATATTTCAACAATAAGAGTAGCGATATTCTTTTTGCAGTTCCCCTTGCAGCTTCTGTTGGATCTGCAGGCGGTGGAACGCAGATTCAAAATATTGCTGACGTAAAAGTAAGCGGTTTTGAAGTTTCGATTGGTTACAACGACAGAAAAGGAGACTTTACATGGTCTGCTGTGGCAAATTTAGGTACTAGTAAAAATGAGGTAGTGAGTTTAGCTCCAGGGGTATCGAGCGTTTTAGGCGGACCTTCACCAAGAGCAGGTTTAGAGAATTTTTCAAGATTAGAAGTAGGTCAGCCGCTATTTTACTTTTATGGATATCAGACCAATGGAATTTATCAAAATCAAGCAGAAGTAGACGCTGTTTTTGGCCCAGGACAGACATCTATAAAACCGGGTGATATTAAAATTGTTGATCGTGATGGAAATAAAGTGATCAATTCAGATGATAAAACAAACATCGGAAATCCGTATCCTGATTTTACCTATGGTTTGAACCTTAGCGCAGCGTACAAAAACTTTGATTTCAATTGCTTTATAACGGGTGTGGCAGGTAATGATATCTACAATGCAAATACTTTTGATTTAAAAGGAATGAACCGTTTGTTTAATGCCAGCACAGATGTTTTAGATAGAGCAAATGTTGTCAATGGTGTTGTTACCAATCCTTCTGCAACATTGCCAAGAGCTCAAGGTGCAGATATTAACTGGTCTTCTGCAAACCAGCGTTATATAGAAGATGGTTCTTTTACGAGATTAAAAAACATCGCTTTAGGATATACACTATCTGGTGATGCTTTTAAAAGCTATTTCTCAAAAGCAAGATTCTATGTAAGCGGACAGAACCTTATTACCATTACAAATTACTCAGGTCTAGATCCAGAAATTGCACGTGCAGATGCTAATGCGAACTCAGCAGGTATTGATTTAGGAAGGTATCCACAGCCAAAATCGGTGATTTTTGGAATTGATGTTACATTTTAATATTTAAAAGACGATGAAAAAAATTAAATATATACTTATAGTATTGTCTGGAGTTTTAACCATAACTTCATGTGACACGGGCGAATTAGAATTAAGCAATCCCAATGCTTTATCGCCTGAAACTTTCTTTAAAACTGAGGCACAGGTGCAGTCTGCTGTAAATGCTTCTTATGCAAATCTTCAGACCAGAGGGCTTTATGGAAGAAATCTTTTCTTTGCGATGGATCTTATGGGGCATGACGCTTTAGGGAACCCGCAGTTAGAGGGGAACAAAAAACCTTTTCAGGATTTTTCTTTTAACGGAGGAAATGATATTATTCAATATTACTGGGAATCTTGTTATACGGGAATATCCAGAGCGAATTTTGTGCTAGATAACGAGCAGAAAATTAATGATCTTCCAGCTTCTATTTTATCTCAGGAAAAAAAGAACAAATATTTAGGAGAAGCTCATTTCTTAAGAGCTTACTATTACTTTCTATTAGTAAAACGTTTTGGCGATTTGCCAATTTATAAAACAAATACTATTGTTGGAAATGCAAGAAGCCCTAAAGCAGAGGCTTATGCTTTGATTGAAGAGGATCTTGTATTTGCATCTCAAAATCTTTTGCCAAGAGCATCAGAATCAGCAGGAAGAGCCAATAAAGAAGCCGCTTATGCACAATTGGGTAAAGTATTGCTATATCAAAAGAAATATACTGAAGCTTTAGCAGCGTTTAATAATGTGACAGGTTTCAGTCTGGAAGATAAAGGGAATTTTTACAACAACTTTATGGAAGAAACGGAACATGGTAAAGAATCGATTTTTGAAATTGAGTTTGATGAAAAAAATGGAACTGGCGATCAATGGGGTGCTGTTGGTGATAGTGGAGGAACAGGCTTTGAGGAGTCAACACTAAGAGGTCAGGAATATGGAAATCTTAGCTGGTATAATGTTTATCCATCAGACGATCTTTTAGATTCGTATGAAGCAGGTGATAACCGTTTTGGAGATACTTTTTATGTGCCAGGATCGTCTTATTTAAAAGGAACCAAAGTAATGGTAGCAGGTAATTTTACAACCTCTGCAGGTATTAGAAGAGCAGGCTGGAAAAAATATCAAAACTATTACAATAGAGAAGATGAAGCAACAAGATCAAGCATCAACTTTAAAGTAATGCGTTATGCCGATGTGCTGCTTATGAAAGCAGAATGTGAAAACCAAAGAGATGGCGGTTCGCAGACAGCGGCAATAGAATATATCAAACAGGTGCGCGACAGAGCCAACCTGACCACTAATATTGCTCCAACAAAAGAGGCTGTTTTTGCAGCAATTGTTCACGAACGTCAAGTAGAATTTGCCGGAGAACAATCTCGTTTTGATGATATTATAAGATGGGGTATAGCAAACACTGTATTACAAGGAACAGGTTTTACTGCTGGTAAAAGCGAGTTATGGCCAATACCAAACAGAGAAACCTCGTCTAATCCTAAAATAAAGCCTAGTGATAATAATCCTGGTTATTAAGGCTTTAAATTTTGGTTAGTTTAAGTTAAGTTAGTTTTTATAAACAGCGCATTTATTGCGCTGTTTATTGTTTAGAGAAATACTATCGAAGAAAAATCAAATGGCATTTTGAATTAATTGAATCAAAAAATGAAAAATATAAGTAAAATTTTATTGGTGATCATTTCTTGTTTTTTTACAGTAAACATAGAAGCACAAAACCCTATTATTAAGGACATCTTTACAGCAGATCCTGCTCCTCTTGTACATAAGGGAATCTTGTATTTATATACAGGACACGATGTAGCAACTCAAGAGGATACTAATTATAAAATGGCTGACTGGCATGTATTTTCGACAACAAACATGAAAGACTGGAAAGATCACGGAGCGCTACTTTCGCCTAGCACATTTTCATGGGCAACGGGCGATGCTTATGCAGCTCAATGCATCGAGAGAGACGGAAAGTTTTATTGGTTTGTTTCGACATTTCATAAAAAAGATGAGGTAAGCCAAGGCGGTGCAGCAATTGGTGTTGCGGTTTCAGATAGTCCTACAGGCCCTTTTAAAGATGCAATTGGAAAAGCCCTTATAATAAACGAAATGACAACCGATATGACGTACGGTTGGGATGATATTGACCCGACTGTGTTTGTGGATGACGACGGGCAAGCCTATATGTTCTGGGGCAATGGAAGCTGTAAATGGGTTAAACTTAAAAAGAATATGATAGAGCTAGATGGATCTATTACCACTTTTAAACCTAAAAATTACATTGAAGGTCCTTGGGTTTATAAAAGAAAAGGACTTTATTATTTAGTATATGCCAGTGAAGGTACAAAACCTGAAATGATAGAATACTGCACCGCTAAAAATATTACGGGTCCATGGAATTATCAAGGAATTATTCAGGAAAATGTTCAGAATAGTTTTACCACACATCCTGGCATTATAGATTATAAAGGAAAATCATACTTCTTTTATCATAACGGAAGTCTGCCAACAGGCGGCAGCTACAGACGTTCCATCTGTGTAGATTACATGCATTATAATAAAGATGGCACTATTCAGAAAATAATACAAACTGCAGAAGGAGTAAGCAAAATCAAGTAAAAAGCAGATTTAATTTTTCTAATGAAACGAAAGATTTCAAAGCGCAATTTTTTTTCAATTAACTAGTAAAATAATAAAAATAGAAACATGGTTATAGCTAAAGATTTTACAAATAAATACCTGATTAGAACCCGACTTCTACTATTGATTTTTGCAGTGATGGTTCCGTTTTTAGTTATTAGTCAAAATAAAAAGAAAGCGGATAAATCAGCATTAAAAAGACCGCAATACCGTAATCTTTTTAAAGAAGCAGGTTATAGCCAGATTGAAATAGACAAGAAACTGGCCAAAGCCTATTATGATGTTTTTGAAGGGCCAGATAAAGTTTATTTTGAAGAAGGGGATGCTTTAGGATACGTTTCTGATATCAAAAATAAAGATGCTCGTACAGAAGGAATGTCATACGGAATGATGGTTGCGGTTCAGCTCAATAAAAAAGATGTTTTCGATCGTCTATGGAGATGGTCGGTAAAATACATGCAGCATCAAGATGGACCAAGAGAAGGTTACTTTGCTTGGAGCGTAAATCCAGAGACTAAAAAACAAAATTCTCCAGGTTCTGCTTCAGACGGAGAATTGTATTATATAACGAGTCTTCTTTTCGCTTCTAATAAATGGGGCAATGATACCGGAATAGACTACTACAAAGAAGCCAGAAGAATATTAGATGCTATGTGGAAAAAAGACGGAACGGGTAATGTGCATAATATTATTAATACAGAACATAAGCAAATTTCTTTTGTACCAGAAGGAGGAGGCTACAATTGGACAGATCCTTCTTA
The DNA here is from genome assembly GCF_056824325.1 of Flavobacterium sp. B330r. Classification (NCBI taxonomy): domain Bacteria; kingdom Pseudomonadati; phylum Bacteroidota; class Flavobacteriia; order Flavobacteriales; family Flavobacteriaceae; genus Flavobacterium; species Flavobacterium sp. B330r. The sequence continues at coordinate 5,567,172 of NZ_CP124860.1, read as the reverse complement.
TCATGTTCCTGCCTTTTATGAAATATGGGCCTTGTATGCCAAAGACGGACATGAGCAGTTTTATAAAGAATGTGCGGATGTTTCGCGTAACTTTTTGCATAAAGCCTGCCATCCTGTTACGGGGCTAAATTCAGATTATACAGAATTTAATGGAGAACCACATCCGACACCTTGGATGCCTCCGGGATTTCGTTATGATTCTTGGCGCGTTGCTATGAACATTGCCATGGATTATACTTGGTACGGAAAAGATAAAGAATGGCAGGAAGACTATGCGAAGCGTTTTCAAAATTTCTTAAGATCTAAAGGATTAGATACTTATGAAGATCAGTTCAATCTAGATGGTTCTACTCCTGAATTTATTCTTCAGGCGGGTCCGGTGAAAAAACTGAGGCATTCAATCGGGTTAGTAGGAACAGCAGCTACAGCATCATTAGTAAATAAAGACAAAGCAAGTATCGATTTTGTTCGTGCGGTTTGGAATGCCAAGCTAGAGCCTTACGAAGACGGTTATTTTGATCCCTATTATGATGGATTAATGTATCTTTTCAGTTTAATGCATCTGAGTGGGAATTACCAAATTATAGCTCCAAAAGGTTAATCAATTTTTAAATCTAAAAAATAGGATTATGGCAGATTTAGCGGTACGGCAAATTATCATTTTTTAATTCCTATGCTAATCTGCCATAACGTTTTTATGGTAAAAAACTGAGGCAGCTTCAAAACGGTGATCACTCAATTAATCCTTGACATCTTTGATTTGATCAAAAGCCAGATTACTGCTGCCTTCGCCTCTTCCGATTTTCTTTTTCATGCCAAGCCATACAAATACCTCTCCGTTCAGCCAACGCGTGCGCTGAAAGGATTGCGATACTTTTACACCTGCTCTTGGTATTTCTTCCTCATGAATGTAATAGGGTAATGGTTTTGGAATTTCGTCCAAACCTTCGCGTAGAATACTGGATTGTGGCTTGATTTTTTTTGGCGTTTCCTGATCTTTTTCTATGATTCTTAATAAAGAGGCACGTTGTAATTGGGTTTCCCTATTATCATTTTTTTTGTGTACGGGAACAAATGGTATCCAGTTTTCTGGAACATTGCTCATAGCCTGATAACTGATTTTGGCTGAATAGGGCAATGTTGAAATTGGGGTATTTTTGTTTACGATGTTTTCATGAAATTGACGCACACGCAATGCCGCTTCGCTTCCTTTTTCGCCAATACCTGCTGGAGACGGAATAACGGTTTCTATTCCCCAGACCATATTCGATATTTCATCCCTTATCAATACAATTTCTTCGATAGGATCACTTTCATGTACTTTCATTGCAGTTGGGGAGAGAAATAGTGTATTATTTTGTTTTTCTGAATGTAATTTATACATACTCCAACTCGTATTCTCTTTGCCTATTTCTTCAGTTGGTTTAATCCAGATCGTTTCTCCAAAGTTGTTTTTCACTGTGAGGCCTTCAATATTGGCTAAAGAACCAATTGGAAGTGTGTATGGTACTAAGAACCAGTCGTTAGCAAAAACCAATCCGAATTCCATTAATAATAGTTTTGAAAGTTCTGTTGTTGAGGGTTTTATATCTCCAAGGTCGGTTTTAGAATCTTCAAATTGCCACCATCTTCGATCCGGCATGCCTTCAAATGCGATATGTGAAGGTATAAAGGTATCTGTGAATTTGTTGAGAGGTTCTCCTGTATTATTCGTTTTTTGTTCTTTAATATCAAATACATACCAATCTGGATGTCCTTGATAATATTCTGCAGCAGACAATTTTTTTTCTGTTTTTTCAGCTGTTGCGCTACACTCAAATTGATATTCTAATTTATTAGGCAGCCAAGCAGTATTCTTTTCATCATTCGGCTGAAGATATATTTTAGCGTACCAGTCCTTAAAGTCATTTGCGAGATCATTGTCAAGTACTGTTTGATGTCCAGGATCGCTTAAAACAATACCGTCAGATGCAGGTGTGCCCAAAAGAATCTTTTCATATAGCGCATAACCATCCATTGCTCTTCCGCTTATAGCGGCATATTGTTGCCACACATTTTTATGAGCATAAATAGAGGCATTATCACGATTATTTGGTGGCATGGTAAAACCATAATTTTCGATATAAATATCTCGATAGTTTAGAGCATATTTTTTTAACAATTGCAACCAGTATCTGCCCATTTGCAGCCTAATATCAATGCTTATTTTTTTTTCTTCTCTTTTAAAAGCAATCTTCTTCTGTTCTGTTTTTGCTTCGAGAGGGACATTGTTTTCAAAATTTTGAATGGCATTAGCGGCCGCTTTGTACTTTTGTAAATGCGAGCTGGTAATATGAATTTTTGCAAATACAGGAGAACCTGCATCATCGGCTTTAAATTCTCCCATTTGCCATTGTTTGGTAAGCATCCATAATGCATCTCTTACTTCGGCTTTTAGTGCACGGTCAAAATTATGGGCGCGTGGCCTTCCTTCAAGTCTATTCCACATCATTACGGTAGGGAATAGCTTTAGCTCAAGCGCTTCTTTGATATTTTTAATAGGATTAACCATTGTTTATTTTTTTATAAATATTATTATTTTGAGCCAGATTGATAGAAGCGGTAATCCAATGCATGCTTACAGCCATTATGGTCGCTGGAAGAAACTGCCCATATCTTGAACCTTCTATTTGGGCAGGTTCTACAGCACGTTTTTTAGCCATCTCTAGAGTTTCCTCCATAGATTCAATGATATCGTTCCATTTCCAATTTCCGGTTATCTGCGGAGGCGTTACCAAAAACATTGTTTGCGGAGGTTCGCTATTAGGTTGATCATAATGAAAAGCGATTCCGGTTGTTTCTTCATTCGCAGGAATTACTTCTGTCCATTCATCTATTACAATACCGCATTGTGGTTTGGTGTTATCATAATCTTTTGAAAAATGTGCAGTATAGAGCAACTTATCATTTTTGATGTTAAAGATGTATTTACCATTTTCATCTTTTTCGGTGGCGGTATCCTCTCTAAATTTTACAGCCAGCCAGCGATCATTTGATTGATAAGGAAATTGTAGGGCAGTAAGGTTCACTTCGACTGTTGGTTTGAATGCATCGGTGAGAAAAACAATGTTTTCCCAATGATGCGCTTTATCTCGCACTCTGGCAACTCCTCCCAGCCAGTCTTCAACTGGAAATAGACTGTTTTCGGTTGCTTTAATAAAAGTTAATAATTCATCTTTATCAGTAAGAGCGTTATTAAATTCGGCGGCAGAAGTGCTATTTAGCGTAAAGCGTGGCAATAGTAAAGCTTCATCTCCCAATATTGTTTTTGCAGCTTTTATAAGGCCAGTAATTTTATCGGCATTAACAACTGTTGCATCAGCCTCGGCTATTAAGGCTTTACTATTGATTATTTTTTTCTCAATATATTTTTGAAGGTTGCTTAGCGAAACTACAATATCTTCTTTCAATAAAGCCAATTGCAATAACTCTGTGTTAGTATTGTTACTTTCGGTCACGGTGTCAAAAGCGACGGTATCGAATAGGCTTACCTCTTTAATGGTTGTATTTACATCTGATAAAAAATCAATAACTGTGGTTTTGTTATTTGTTTTTAATGCTTTAATGTTATTCAATAAACTAATAAAATCGGCTTTCTTAGTATCAAATGCAGTTTTATAAGCAGCCAATGGTAAAACTGGAAAAGTAGAAACAGATGAAATTTGCTGCTCTGCTTTTTGAAGTAATTCTATTTTTTCGTCAGGATCGGCTGTTGTAGTATAAGCCGACATTATGAGTTCTGCTTCAATTAATTTTTTATTCCATCTTTCTATCAGAATATCTAGTTTGGTAAATACATTTTGATAAATAACAGCCACGCCACTATGAATAAAGCCAATTCCTGTTTGCACGTTATCAAAAAGGGCTGTTTTTAAATACTGCGTAGAAATATCTTTTACCAAGGTGTCAAAATGGACAAAATCATTTGCATACAGCTCTAGGTAGTTATCATAGGTTGATTTTAAAGTATTAATGGTTGAAGGAACACCTATAGAATTAATACTATTTTCAAATGCAGTCAGGATCGTAGCTTTGTTAGCAGGATTTGGGTCAGCAAGATAGTTTTTCAGATCAGATTTTAATTGTATAATGATGTTGTCTTTAATAGATGGGTCAGTTATGAGTGTTCCAATATCATTAGAAAGTTGTGCCGAAATGCTGGTAAACGAATGTGTGTTGGTGCTAATATTTTCTAAACTTGTTTTGACACTATCAAAATCAATAGCTATTAAATTTTCTACCGTTGTCTTCAATCTCGCATCATCGAGATTAGTAGGTGTTGCAGATTCTGTTGATAACAGCACCTGAGTAGGAGTTATCGCTTTAGATCCGATCAATATTTTGCGTAAGCTTTTTATTAGGGCAGCCAATTCAAAGAAAGAAACATTCGCTTTATTTGTTGTATTTACAGCTTCGGTATAATTTATTTTGATGGTTGTTTTTGGATGATTTGATTTGGTGTAGCGTACGAAATTCAATATTCGATCATCCAATTCGGTCATTGATTGCTCCGTATCTGTGTTTAATACGTATAAAAGATCAATTGCTTCCAGTCCCAATTCTTTTTGAGAAACGGTGATTGGAATATCGGCCTGAAGAGGCGTACTGTAGACTACATTACAGATCACATTTTCTGGTGCGGGTAAATTTTCGATAAGCCATTTGTTAACAGCAGGTTCGGCTTTTGCTCGAGCTATTGCACCTGAAATTACGGTTGCATCACTATCGAATTGAATAGCCATTCGATGTGTAAGGGTTACACCGCTTCTAGGGGTGTTGATAATGTCAATATCCGGCGGATAATCTCCTTTGCTAAATGCATTTGCGTTTCCGGATGCTCTTTCAAAATTTCCCTGCACTACCTGATAAACTTGTTCTGCCATTACAAGATCGGATATCGCATCGTTGATATCGATAATGTAGTCGAGTTCTTCTTTTATTGCCTTAGCCTGATCTGGAGTGGCCGTGGGTAAATTAAAAGTTGATGCCAAACCAAAAGGATATACTTTAACAGAGGCTTCTCTGACATAATTAATGAACTTTAATCCATCAAGAACATTGTTTGCCGCTATCATTTCTTCATTTTCTTCTGGTTTTGATTTAGTGTCTATAAGATTATCTGCCACCAACGGAAAGACTTTTCTTAAAGGCAAAATAAATTTATCTACTTCACCTTTGCCAAGACTGTATTTGTCATGCAAACCTCTTTCAAATTGGTAGCCAAGTAATGCCGCAAGAGGCTGACCATTACGCATTCCTTCTAAAAAATTAGCAGCTACACGCACTCTGTTTGATGTGAGGTTTATGGCAAAAGGATTGTCGCTGCCGGCATCTTTGTTGCTATCATAAGCGTTGCGCAAAATAGCAGCGGTGGCGGCCTGGTCTAAGGAAGGCGCGTGTATGAAACCAAGATTTTTGCTGTCTGATTGGAGCGGAGTACTGTTTTCTTTATTGAATATTTCATTCAGTTCAGGTGTAAGGGCTTCGGTTGTAAGTGTTCTATTTTGTGGCTCGACATCCAGCAACAAGCCATAAGCGCCAAGATAAATGCCTTTTGAGGTTTTAGTATTTTTGCTGTTTCTTAAACGTTGTTCCGTAAGTTTGTATTGTACCAAACCCGTTTTCCATGCATCAATGCGATAGCTGCAGCAGTCTAGATGTTCGGTTAATAAACGTTCTAATCTTGCGGTTGGTGTTTTCTCCAGTATTTTCAGAGCATCAATTGTTTCCTTCAATTGTTCCGTCTCTGCCAGATTGTGTAAAATATTGGGTTTCTGGATATAATCTATTAATTTCGTTGTAGCATCTCCAGTGATAGTAGGATAGGTACTGAATAAATGTTCGTATTTACTTTTTCCAATACCTTTGGCTTCTACATGTAAAAAATCAGGATCTTTAAATACTTTCCTGCTGGCAATGAGATTGTTTGTTGCCAACACATTTGCCGCTGCATTGGATTGTGATTGGGTAAGCGCGTGTTTTAAAAGTAAATAGAGTAGTGCTGTCGGGGCTTCTTGATCACCAAAATCATCTCTGCGTACGTTATCGCCTGCTGTTGCAACCAGCCATTCGATATAATTCAATCCGTTTGCACTATAGGGACGGATAGCAGATGTTTCGGAATCGGGTACATCATCAATAAATGGGCCGCTCAACAGATTAGGACGACTCAGAAAGAATTTTTCAAGTATAGGAACGGTGTCAATTCCAAGCTCATTTAAAATTTGCTTTGCTTTTTCCTGCATTTTCTTTTCAAATTTTGGTGTTAAAAGAAAATGATGCTGCAGATTTAGCTGATTATGCATTTGATTTTTCGACTGTGCATAGCGCTGATGAAACTCAACTGAATTGGCATTCAATGCTAGAATTTTTAATAATAGCTTGTGGGCATCATCTGTTGTTTTGCCTATGTGTGCGACATCTATTAATAATTCATCCCAAGTGCTGTCCATTTTCATCAGCCATCTGTGAAGTCTTGGCAGAAATGGTGTTCTAATGTTGTTGGATAAGTCTGTGTTATTGTCTCTTCCTAAGAAATTTAATTTGGAATAGACAGTTATCGGCAGAATTCCGTAAGGCTGTTTTCCGATTCGTATGGCCGGTATAGGACCTCGTCCTGAAACGAAACCAGAGAAGAATGCTTTGGTAGCTTCGATATCCCTGTCGGTGAATAATGGATCCATCATTTCATCCATAAAATAGCCCAACGTTGCTGGAAAAAGTGCCGTATTCATAGCGTAAGCTTCTAACTGATCTTTACCATTGGCATTTTTTACATTTTTTAATATGGCAGGATCTATTCCAAGGCAATCAGCCAGTTTTTCGCCATCTGATTTTTTATCTGGTGTATCTGCCGAAACAAAATCTTCAGTATTGCTAAAAAACGAATCAAAACTATCATCGCCATTATCAGTCCAAGTGTATGCAGCAGGTGCGTCTTCAGTGTTATTTGTAGGTGCTCCCTGTTTTATTAGTTCAAGACCATTTTTGCTGTAAAAATGATCCGTAAATAAGGTTTCCAGTTGTTCTTGGCCATCAGCTTCATCAGAGGTGAATCTTATGCCTGTAACAAATAATTTTTTAAAACCGGTTTGCGCTTCCTCAGGTGTAAGGTCTATTTTTGTTGCCATTCCAGCCTGTTCTGCTTTTTCAAAATCTACCATCCAGCTCAATTCGTCATTGAGAATAAGATTTTTATCATCATCTTTCTTAAGCTGGTCATCTCCTGTTAAAGAGGGATCCACACTTACAGCCAAATGATCTTTGACAGGGTTATTAAACAGGATTGTTTTTTTTACATTTCCATCAAAGGTGGTTACTACAAACTTATTAGGAAGTCCCATTGTTTTAGCTGACTGTGTCCAGGAACCATTTTTAGCGGTATAATCAGGAAGATCGATTTCAGAAATTATGATTTTACTGCTGTCTTGTTCTTCAGGTATTTCATCACTAATATTTTCCGGAATATAGTTTTCTTGTATTGATGTTGCTGTGGCAGAGTTTGTTGCCGCGGTTAAAATTTCTTTTGCCTTATCAATTTTTACAGTGTCGCCTTTGGCAAACCAAAATGCTGACCAATATTTTGTTGCGGCATCTTTTTCAGCCGAGCTTAAGGAAAGAGAAGAGTTTACCACAAAAATTTTATATTCCGCGCTAGGCCTTACAGTTTTACTATTGGCAGGTTTATACTCTTTTATGATATAAGCAGAACGCCCCGTACCATGGCTATTTACCAAGCTTCTCCAGGCCGCTTTTTCATCTGCTTTTATGCCGCCTGCTTTCCACATTTCTATCCAAAAGGCTTTTGCATTTTTCAATTCAGATTCAGATAATAGCTCTTCTTTGCTATTGATATTACAATCATCGGGATAAACTCGTAACCAAAGCTGTTTTTGATTGCCAGTTGATTTGAATCTTGTTTCTAAACGTAACGGAAACATCAGAATGGGAATGTTGTCGTTTAATTCTGTGATCTTTTTTATAGGATCAAGTTGTGCTAAAAAAGCATTCGTTATCTGTTCGTAGTTGGCCTTAATCGATTTTTTTGAATCTCTTAGTTCTCCAATATCTTTTATTATTTGGTTTCTTTGTTTTTCATTGAATAACTTCTTTGATTCGCGTTCTTGTTCATTAAGACTTTTTAGTTCTTCCTTTTCGTCAGCATTTAGTTTCTCCAATGCAGCTTGCGCCTTTTGAATTTCAATGTTCACCGCAGCCGATTGTTTTCGGTTACTGTTTTGTGCGTCCTGTATGTTTTTTAGATCACTCATAATTAAAGTTATTTGGGTAACATTCGGCTAGCATGTACTCCAACAAGTACTGGAACCTGATAAAGGATATAGGCAAGTTCTGCGGCATTGGTGTCAGGAGACCATCTTGCTTGCACATCATCTGGGTGTTCTATATTTTCCTGATCATTAGCATTGGGTGTTTTTAAGGTCACTGTTTTATTCATTTCAATACAACTTCCGTCAGCCGTTTGAATATCTTTCCAAGAAAGGTTGTTCCAGTTTACAATTTTTTCCACTCCTGCCGCATTCTTCGCTTTTTCAATGTCTAGTCCAAAGCGCAGTTCACCTGGTCTTTCTTTTATGACAAAAAACCAGCCTGGATCATCCGTTATTGAAGTTGGATTTAATTTACCTCTTGCTTCCTCGTCATCAAGATCAAATCCAAAAAAGTAAATATCAGGTTCTACTTTTGCTTCAAACAAGGGCGTTTTGATAATAGATTGTGGTGGATTTTTTTCCTCCTCTGCCGAAAGTTTTGCAAAAATCCTTTCTTCACTTACACTTCTGGGTTTTGGAGCGGGCTGGTCTGGTATAATAGTTTGATCAGGTCCCCAATCTGCTTTATGTGCATATATTACTGCTGTTGGGTATTTTTTCAGTAATTCTCCTCTTATCACCAATACCAATTGTGTTTTTCCGCTTATTAGCGCCCTTTGGTTATGCTGACCCAGTTCATTTTTCAATGGAGAGTCTGCTTGCGAAGGAAAAACTTTTGCAGTATTAATTTTTGACCATTCGTGTATTTTGGGAATATCTCTTAATTTTTCTCTTAATTCTTGTGCTGAGGTTTCCGATTCAGGTTGTGGAGGCAAGAAGCTTTGTACGTCCCAGAATTGTCTAAAATAGGAACCTCTTTGATCGGTTGGATATTCTCTCCACAATAATTCTCTTGACATTTCATGATTAATGCCGACCATATAAGATTCAATAAACTTTTGGTTGTTTTCTAAAAGTGTAATGCTATTCTGTTCGATAAGGTTGATATTTGGCAGAAACAATTCTGAAGACATTTCGCTCAATGGCTTATACATCGGGATATCGATCTCCGGATATACCATTACTGGCGCAAATTGTTCTACCATATTGGTGGCTATACGAGCCGGGATAGTAATACTGTGATGGGTTCTTTTAGGAATAGTAATAACGGGATTTAGTGAGCTTACCACTGAAGTAGTTAAGTCTTTTAAATCCACAGGTTTTCGTATAGGATCTGGAAACTTAATACTTATCAATGTAAAAGCATCTTTTAAAGCAGTTTTAAATTTAATGGCTTCTTCACTGTCTGTACTGCCAGTTGTTGGTGTATAAGTGCTTCCGGGTAATGTTATGACAAAGCCTGGACTAACAGGATAATGGTCTACTGCAGCAGGCGTTTGACTGTCTTGTGTTACAGCAGTGGCTGCCATAACATCGTTGTTCCATTTTTTTAATTTTAGATAGAACCATACCAATGCAGCTCCTATAAGTCCCAATACCACAGATCCGCTTAACGATGCGGCGAATAGTAGCATGAATAAGAATAGCAATATCAATAATAACAGAGGCAAAAACTTGAACCACTTGTATTTTTTTAAGAGCTCTACAATCAATTGCGGAATATCTGTTGGGGCCATCTCCTCGGCCAGATCGGTGAGGTTTATTGCGCCTTCGGGATCTGTTTTTGGCGGTGTAACAACAACTTCGCCGTTGTTTATTCTATCTATTAAATTATAAGGCGTAACAGTATCAGAAAAGTTTAGTTTCTTCATAAAACCGCCTCGAGTTCTTGTAATGCTGCGAAATTTGCCCGAAGTCATTACAGCTGGTATCGTACTTTCTGATATGGTTTGATAGACAGTAAGGTTTTTGTAGATAATCCTTTTTTGAACGGGTGACGTAAACATAAACGCTTTTTCGGTAATCAGGGGCGTCAGATGTTTGTTATAATATTTTAAAGATACTTGCAATGCGAGTTGTGCAAATCTGAACTTGTTGTTAATCTCTGTAACACGACCTACTTGCTCCCAAGCCGCTTGCATATATTCTTCTTGATTTTTCTGAATAACTTTAGTTCCTATCCCCGCAGCTGTCCTGAATCTCGGATCAAGGTTTAGCTCATGTATCCAGTTTTTATTGTTGGGAAGGTCTGTACTATCGCTGGTTTTCAATAAACGTTGCTGTAGTGCGTGCCATGTGCCATATAATGGAGAAGTGATTACTGGATCTGGATCACCTTTTGTAGGATCATCTTCTGAAATAATTCCAGCATCAAAATTTACCTGCTCCATAGTATTTGCTGCAATGCTATAATCATCAGAAAGATTTATTCTTGCGGCCATAGCCTTGGTAAATTGATGCGGATAGGGATGTTCATCCCATTCATCATATTTTTTTGCAATTGCTTTATCGGCGGGCTTCATCGAATCGAAAGGAACTCTTAGTGCGCCACCGAGTTTTAAAATATGATGGAGTTCAGGGTCATTTATCGGAGGAAGATTAGAGCCTGGATGTATCACGTCTATATCTCTTACTCCAATACTTTTATCAGCAAGCTTTGGCTGTAATAGGTTTACTAAATATTCGAAGTCACCCATATTACCTGTTTTGAAATGCCAGCGATGGTAATACGGAAATTCGGAAACGTTGCTGTCATCCCATGCACATTTACTTGCTACTAAAGTTGAAGGAATTTCGTAGTCTAATCCAGCAAGTCTCCCGCTTTCAAAAGTGGGAATAAGAAAAGCATAGTATCCAATATTGGGTTCCAGTTTTCTTGGACAAATAATTCTAGAGTAGGCATTATCAGGATTTTTATTAATTAAATCATTAATAGCATCAGTAATAGTGTCTGAATTTGCAGTGTTTGCGACTGCTCCATTAGAAAGATCGGTATTTACGTGTACATGTGCCCATGCCCAAAGTTCTGATGATTTCGGGAAAATATCAGCAGTGTTTTTTCCGCTTTTCAATTTAAAGAAAGGCAGCGGTTTATCTTTCATATTCTGTCCATCCTCAAATTCATCTTCTTTTAGTACGACGAGTGTGAGCCAAGGACGAAGTCTATTCTCAAAAGGTCTTGCGGGCGTGTATCGCCATGGAAAATCTTCTTCGTAAAATTCGATATAAGGTAAATAATTAGGTTCAAAATTTGTGATCCAGTTTCTGGGCTCTGTTTTTACAATTGCCTTACTATCTATACCTACAATGTCACCAGGTCCATAAAGTTGAATTTCTTTAGCTGGTAATATTCTGTTGTCTTCCGTTTTTCCATCTACTTTTATTGCTTCAATTTCGAGTGCTACTTTTATAGAGGCACGCAAAAGCACAGAACTATCATTGTCGAATTTAATGATGTTGTTAGATAATCCTTGGCGTAACCATGGTAAAAAAGAGTAGTTTGCTAATGTTTCGCTCATGATGATTGTAATTCATAATTAGGAATAATTTGAAGCTCCTTTTTCAGTCCTGGCTGTCTGGCAATTTGCTCCTCCATATAGGTCTGCGCCATAATCTCACTTTCAAATGTTGCGTGCGCAGTGTGTGCCTTATTGTTTGATTTTAAGGCTACCGTATAACCTTCTTCTTTTATAGAAATTTTTTCTGCAAAAGGCTGCATTTTATTCAAATGAGATTTAGATAAAGTAGACTTAGATACACTGTTTCCTTTTAGGAAATGATTGAACAAGATGCCGATTTCCATAAAGAATCTTCCTTTTCTAAATGGTTTTATAGGCTCTTTATCGATAATGGTAATTTCATACGCGACATTTTTTCGTACAAATTTTCCATTTTTGATAATTGTATTACTCAATGATATTTGAACGCCGTTTGGCATTTTTTCGAAAGAAGGCTTAGACAGTTTTTCTGAATCGGTAAGGTTTTGATATTGTGCTCGGGCGAAGTTGTCGTTTACTTCTGTGATTTTTAGTTCATTGTCATCACTAGTTGCTTTTTTAATAGTGATTTTTTGTACGTCGTTCACTTTTTGACTTCCTACTTTATCAATTTTTACCTGTAATGGCAGTATTTTTTGTTGTACTACCAGTGATCCTGCAGGATGTAACACAAGAGGCGCTGTTGCTGACTCTTCCATTTTTCGAAGTGATACTAAAAGATTTTTGTTATTTGATAGTATGGTACTCCAGTATTCTCTTTTCTGTAAATCGTCGAGGAATTTTTGATAGATAGCCACTTCTGGTATGGCTGTGTTTTTTTCTTCTCCCCAAGTAACATCAAAGTCAGCAGATATTTCGAAAAATAAGATGGAAACACTACCAGTACCTTTTGCTCTCCATGGAGTTGGTCCTTCAAGAGACATTCTTACCCTTACACTTAATATATCAATACCGGCAGCACTAAGTTTGAAGCTGGCCGATACTTGAATAATAAAATAGAATGGGCTGAACTGGAACAAGGCATCAAAACCAATACTTCCTTCTATGATACAGGCTCTAAGATCAAATTTAATCTCTGCTTTAGCACCAAACTGTACCGTGTTGGATGTTACTGCCTGATAACATTCTACCCGTATCAAGGCAATGTCTGTATTTAGGATCGTGAGAGAAAGGCGTTTCATGGTGGGTAATGAAAGCGGGGGAGGTGTGTATGACGGATGAAAACCTCCTACACTCAATAAAAAATCAGGTTCATCGCCCCATTTCAAACGCACTGCCATATCGCCTTCCAGAGTCATAGTAAGAATAAATGATTCATAAAGACTCGCATCGAAGGTTAACATTTTCTTGTCAAAATCGATAGTTCCCACAAATAGAACCTGTATTTGAACCAATGGTGTTTGCTCCGTTGGCAATGCTATTTTAAGTACTCCCAGAATAGCAATATTTCCAGGTATTTCAATAATAATACCTAGTGAAAGTGTAATCAAAGTTGGCGTTCCCCAGCCTATTTTTCCCATCGGACCAATTAGAAATCTTTCTTCATAGGGAGGGAATATCGATTTTAGGTCACTAATAATTCTTGGCGCGTTGGCAATTACATTTTGCGGAAACATGATACTGTTTACTGCTCCAGTACGCACGGCATTTCTTAATGGATCCAACAGCATGGTTCTATTCAATCCCAATAATCCGCCAACAGCATTCAATGTGAAGCCATAACCTAGTTGAAATGGAGGAAAGAATTCTGCCGTGATAATAATAAGCATTGAAAAACCTTTACTGCCATCTGGCATCTTTGTCGTAATCAAGCCTATTGCTTTTGCAGAAATAAATCCTGCAATTGTCAGTTCTAGTACACCAGCGTATTCTTCTTTTTCAAAATCAAAAAATAAGTAACCGCCGCCAATGACTGCTCCAGCATTTACAGAAAGACCCAGTCCATTTGGTGGCTTAAAGCCAAAACCCAGATCAAATGGCCCCATATTTCCACGGTTATTTTCGGGGAAACTTAAATTGGTGCTCACTCCAATATTTTCTACAACCACTGTAAGCGGACCCAATTCGCCTTTAAAGTCAGCACTTACCGATATAGGTATTTTTCGGTCTTCTATTTTTATTTCGATGGTGATACCGCTAATTTCAATAGGTCCCAATGAAATGTGGATGGGCAATTGAATCTGTATTCCTGCACTTCCTTTAAAGTAAATGCCATTTTTAGTGGAGTATCCTACAGTAAGATCGAGAGGAACTTCTATAGGATCCAACGGCAGTACAGAAGAAATAAATCCATCTCCGCCACCTAAATCTATTACCACACGTGAATCTTTAACGGCAATTTCAATAGTAAAATCATTGCCTTGCTGGTTTACTTGAGCTTTACCAGTTAATTCTATGGCTCCTATTTCGAGTCTGGAAGATTCTGGCGCACCTAATTGTACCAGATGTTCTGGGCCCGATATTCGAAAAGTTACTTCAATACTACCATTAATAGCAGAGGCAGCAGTAAGATCAAATAAAGTTATGGCCGTCTTGGGTCTTATTTCTACCCCTGTGGTTTTATCTATTTTAAGTCCGCCCTTAATGATTAAGGAAAAATTTTCATTGATTACAATTTCTGTTTCAGCACTTCCAATAAAAAATGGCGATACAGCCAGCCCTGCGTTATTTGGAGTGCTGTCTGTGGCAATTGGATACACCTCCAGTCCAGCTTTAACCGTATCAAGATCAAAAAATGGTACATACAAGGCATCACCACTTAAACTATATTGTGAAGTAATATCTCCAGTAGGCATATAAACGCCAGTTTGTATTTCTAGCGCATTTAGTAAATGTTCAATATTTTCTATTAATAATTTACCATCATAAGTTGGTGTACCCCATCCGTAAACAATTTCTGGTATGCGATGTGGTTCCTGTAGAAAAATGATTAATCTTTCCCATTCAATACGATATTGTTTGTAGGCAATATGGGCAGGCAATGCCGCTGGTTGGTAACTATTATCAAAAATACCAATGAAGAGGAAGAAAGCAGAAATTTTTGGATGTTCATACTGCAGATGCCGCATGATCGTATAATCAAGAAGCTGTCTAGGAAACTTTGTGCCAAAATCAGATAATGTTGCGCCAAGACCAAGATTATCTTTGATGGAATCAAAATCGGTTATGACATTTTTTAGCGATCCGATAAGCGATCCGTAATCGGAAGTATTATTAAGATTAATGGAAGAAAAGCTATTGATAAATTTAAGAGGAGACGAAGAAAGGTCTGTACTTTCAGGAACATTCCAACCCAAGTTGCGAAGGAAATATAAAGTGGTTTGAGGAGACTTTACAGGATTGCCTATATCATTGAGCACACCATTGATGGCTTGTCCTAGCTCTTCAATTAATAACTCAAATGTACTTTTATCAGCCGCCATTTTTTAATTATTTTAAGGTCTTGGGTAAAAAGTTCGATACAAAGCTTCTAGCAGTGTTGGATCTATCTTTTCTATAATTGCATATTTACATACATAACAAAAATCATTATCATAACTTGTACTTTTCATTCTGCACGATCCTGCAGGAATATATACACCACAGCCTTCTCTGGCGCCCCCTTCATATAAACCTATAATTCGTTGCGGATAGCGAATACCATTTCTTACCGATACAGGTGGATACTTCGTAGATCCGTCAAAACCAATATTGGCGCATACGGTACCTGCAGGTCGCTCCCATAGCGGTTTGAGGTTGGTTTGCATATAAGTAAAGGCATCGGTGCCGATTAATTTTTCTGAGCTGCCGGGATAAGCGTCTTTGTACCATTTGGCCTTGCTGGGGTCAAATGCATTCGTAACAGTATCAAGCACATCTCTCCGTGTTACAGCATTAGGACGCACATCAGTACCATCAAAATGGCCTGCTGTAGTTGCGATGGCTGGTGTATTTATTTCAGAATATTCATCTATAAGTCTAAAGTGCGAATGGCCTAATTCATGCATGCTCACGGCAGCAAGATTATTATAATTATTTCTTGGAGTGCCCGGATTATGGTCTATACCCGCAGCAGAAGTTGATAATCCTTGAAAACCAGGCTGATCGCCCAAACAGACCATTGCAAAATCGGGATGCCCGCCTCCACCATATTTATCATCATTTACCAATACAATAACTAATGCATGGTCTTTTCCTGTAGAGGAAGAGACACCACTTGGAGGAGCAGCCCAACATTGCGGTATTAAATTATCTGCCGCAGCTTCAGAAGGTAAAGTAAGCGTAGCAATAAAATCCATTATTAATGTTTGATCACCAGTTTTAGGTCCTATAAGTCTGGCCATTGGCGTTCCGTTTATCAGATAACCATAAGTTAGTCCCAATGCATTTGATTTTTGTATCATAGTGCCAATAGCCGCTCCAGCTGTGCCAGGATTGTCTGGAACTGTTATCCCATTAGCGTCGACAGGCACGGCACATGAAATACCCGAGCTCGGTGATGGTGTAAATGCTTTAAAAATATTAAAGTGTTCTTTAACTCCTCTAAGATTAAAAGGAGCCTTTCTAAAAAATCGGATCACAATTTCATTTATTGTTCTATCAAAAAGAGCTCTATCAGCTGCACTAAAGCCATCGCCTAAAAAAAGAAGATTTTTTTTGTCCTTTGTTGGACCATTATAGATAATGGTTTCAAGTGTTATACCTGCAGGGATAGGAGTTGGCATATTAGTTTCTTTTTATTAATAAGTAAATTGAAAATCATATATCCGTGTCATTTATTCAATCAAAAAAATTACAATGAAAATGCAAAATTGATTTTCGTTGTTAGGAATGATATTTGAGAAACATCATTTGTTTTAACTATAATTTTTCAAAAAAAAACACTGAAATTGTATATACAAAAAATGGATTATTTAAAAAGAAGGCTTGATAAAATTTTGTATATGAGGCAGTTATAGAAGTAAAATTTTTGCTAAGATAAAAAAAAAAGAAAGACCTTCATTTTTTTTAACAATTGATTACTTACCGTATAATAAAAACTTCTGCAATAAGTGTGAGAAGTATTAGACATATAAAAGAGAAAAAACTGCGAATCCCAAGATTTGCAGGTTTTTCTCTTTTATACTTTTTATACACACTATTATAAATTGATAATTAATTGACAATTGTGAGAAAAAAGATGTTTCTTCAATTTCATGTTTTTCTCAAAATTGCCCTTTAATTACTCCCTTTCTCTATTTATCCAGTCACTTTTAAATGTTGAATTTGCCCGTCAACAATATCAAAATGAAATTGTAGTGTAATGGGGCTTCCTGGAAATGTTCCTGCACACTCTGCAGTTAAGACACTTGCGATTCCATTTTCAACATATTGAAGAGGTTTCATCACTGATTTGTATTTTCTATTTGATTCGTCTATCCAATGCTGGATGTCCAGTCTTCCGGTATGCGTTTTGCCTTCATCAAATACAACAGCATTTTCGGAAAAACAATCGGAATAGGCAGTGCTGTCGAAGCTGTTCTGTGCATTGACTAAATCTTTTATCACTTTAGGCAAGTTCATCTTTATAATTTTTTAAAGGTTATTAGATCGTCGGCACTGTGCCACCATCGATCACAAATTCAGTCCCTGTTAAATATTTAGCTCTTGGTGAAACAAGAAATCCAACGAGTTCTGCCACTTCTTCGGGTTCAGCTGGCCTGCCATAAGGTATTCCGCCCAATGCATCCATAACGCTTTGCTGCGCCTCTTCTATTGTACTGTTTGCATTTCTTGCAATCTCACCAAGAAAAGCTTTTGTCGCCCCTGTATTGATCCATCCTGGTGAAACAGTCAGTACACGCACGCCTTTTGAAGATATTTCTTTAGATAAGCCTTTGCTGTAATTAATAAGTCCAGCTTTTGCTGCAGCATAGGGGAGAGTGGAATCATACAAAGGCAATTTACCCTGAATTGAAGCTATGTGAATAATAACACCTTGTTTTTGATCTATCATTTGAGGGATAAAACCTCTGTCCAGTCGAACAGGAGCAAGCAGATTAGCCTGCAGGGTTGATACCCAGTCAGAATCAGTAAGTACGCTGAAGCCGCCTGCGGGTGTGGTTGAAGAACCAAGATTGTTCACAAGAATATCCAGTCTTCCGTAAGTCGACAATATTTCGCTGACAACTTTTTGTGTTCCTTTAGCTTTACTCAAATCCAAAGCAATGAAATGCAGTTTGGTGTTTTCTTTTTCTGGCGCGTTTCGTGCGGTAATAATAACTGTTGCACCACCTTGCAGCAGTCTTTCTGCAATTGCCATTCCAGTTCCTTTTGTGCCTCCTGTTACTAGGGCAATTTTGCCTGATAATTCATTTTGATAATCCATCTTATATTCGATTTAAATTTCTTTAGTACAAATTTGAGAAGTATGCAACTTTCTCACAAGTACGGAGTTACGATTCAGATAGGGATAAATTTTTCCCCTATTGTATAAATCGGAACATAGGTTTACTTTTGTTATATGTATGAAAGAAAAATAATCCCGAACCTAAATTGCGGACTTGACCTGATAGGGGAAGTTTTGTATGGCAAATGGAAAATACGTTTGCTTTGGTTTATAAATGAAGGTCATAAAAGGCCAAGTGAACTGCAGCGTAAAATTCCAGATGCTTCACGCAGGGTTCTAAATATTCAGCTGAAGGAGTTAGAGGATCATGAATTGGTCTCAAAGGTCATTTATCCTGTTGTACCTCCTAAAGTAGAATACAGCCTGACAGATTTTGGAAAAACATTAATTCCTGTAATTTCAGCTATTGGCAATTGGGGAGATGAACATGAAGCACGTTTAAAAAATGTGATTTTGAAACGCTTAGAATCAAATCACTGATTTAACAAAAACTCGTCATCACTAATATATTCGAATCATAAAGGTTTAAGCCTTTAGTCGCAAAAAAAAGGTATCAAATTCACTTACTATGTATTTCAAGGATAAAATTTTGAGTTTTAGCAACCAATTTTTAATTGCTTTCTTGAAAAGTTAATTCCATAAAATTTTATTATTTATTGCAATAAGACCTTTTATTGTAATTAAACTTTGATCAGTATCTGAATTAAGAAAAATGTAGCCTTCAGAGTTCATCAAGACTAAAACATCCAACAGTTTTGCCTGGTTTTCTCTTTCAGAAGCAATATTGTTAGTAAATTTTGAAACATTAGACACTGTTGTTACAAGCTTTGTTAGCTCTTCAAAAGTAAAGCCTATGCTATATTTCCTAGCTAGTATCCGAAGAATTTTTAGAAAAAAAACAGAAGATAGTTCCATAAATAATTCCTTTAATACTATATACGAAAATTGATTCTTTTTAGATTATTCTTATTACTCCAGTTAAATTCAATTTATACTTTTGGATAAAAATGTCTAAGAATTTGATTTGGCGTTTTAATGACTTCTTTACCGATTGCGTCAAACCATTTTACTTCTTTTGTTACTTCTGCACAGCATTCGTTTTTTGAGTTAAAAAAGCAACTTTTAATATTGATTTTATCCTCTATATAACAATGCTTCATTTCAACTAAAAAATGTTCTGTAAACATCAGGTTTTTATGGATGATTAATTCATGATTTCCTTCCTGTAAACCTAAATGCATATAATTAAGCTTTTCTTTGGAAAAGCCGTTATAAAACAAAAAATGGTATAACAATCGGATCGTATACGAGATATATGCGGTATCTTCCATAACCATGTAATCATTTACATCTTCTCCGGTAACAATATAATTTTTACAGATCATTTTAATGCGATTTAAGGTTAAAAAAAGAGACCGGCGTAATAAGTTTACCGGCCTCGAGAACATTAGTCATGCTTAAAACTCTTGTAAATCTGAACAAATCCGATTCTTAAAAAGGGTTATTTAACTAATAAGAAATTGTAATTAATCTTTATTTTGTCGGCAATTTTCTTTCTGACAAGACTTGGTATTTCAATATCAAAATCTTCTGGTTTTGCTTCAAATGTGCCAATAGCATTAACTCCATTTGTAGTTTTGGAAATTTTTACAATCACAGAGACTGGTTTTGTTTTTCCGTGAATAGTAAGATCTCCTTTTAATGTGAAATTTTTAGGAGAACTTATAATTTTTGAACTATCAAAATCTTCAATTTTGCCTTTGAAAGTCGCTTTTGGAAATTTTTCAGATTCCATATAATTTTCATTAAAGTGCTCTTCCATCAGCGCTACTTTAAACCGAAAACCTTTTATAAGCACCAAACTGGCAAAATCTCCTGTAGTCTGATCCAGAACAGCTGACACTGATTTGCTTTCGGCAGCAACTTCTTCGTAAGAAGGCATTGATGCCTGAAACTTTATATTTCCTGTTTTTGTAATCAGTTTTTGTGCAAACCCGTCGTTATTCGCAATTATAATAAGCAGTAGCGCAAAGAAATTAATAAATGATTTTTTCATAATAATTAATTTTCTTTTAGACCATCGGTGTTCCATTTTACTATTAGATCAATATTAGCCTGAGCCATTCTTCCACCTTGAGGCATAAGTCCCTGCTGGCCGCTTTGAAGCTGGATTCTGCCTAATAAACCAGCATTTTCTACTGCTGCTTTTACTTGCGCATAAGTAGTTAATGGTCTAAAAGATGCCGATCTTCCGCTGGAGTGGCAGCTTATGCAATTGGCATCAATAATAGATTTTACATCTTTGCTATAAGTAGCCGCAGTAGGAGTTGTCGGGTCAGTTGGATTCGTTGGTGTAGTTGGGGTTGTGGGTGTAGTCGGAGTTGTTGGTGTTCCTTCGATATCTTGAACGGTGTCAGAATCACTGCAGCTTGCAAATGCCGCGAGTAAAATGGTAAGTACGATTGTTTTTTTCATGATTTATTGTTTTTAATTGTTAGAAAACTCTGTATAGATTAAAGCCAAAGAAGAAATCCCCTTTACCCCAGTCGCCAGAGGCATTGGTAAGATATCCGCTCTCACTCATAGATTGTGAATTGGTAAAGATTAATTGAAAAACGTGTCCGCCTGTTTCCACATCAAGACCTACAGACAACGGATTTTTATAAAAGTCAGGTTTATCAAAATTGTGCATATATTCTAAATTGACAGATAATCTTTTCGTGATTTTATAGCGTCCACCACCACCAAAAGAAAACTGATTGTCTCTTTCGATATCAGGATTGTAAAGGTTTTTGTGTATAAAGGACGGTACTAATTCTAATGAGAATTTTTCACTGATTTTTCTAGATAGTAAAACCTGTTGTACATACGTCATACGATGTTTAAACTCTAAACCAGGATATTGGTCTTTTTCTAAAAAAGTATTGATATCTGCAACACTGTACCCAACAATGTCCAGCGGAAAATTATCGTTTTGTCTTGCTACCCGGTATTTCAATCCGGTTTCATACATTTTATTTAAAGTATGTCTCGAAAGGCTGACCGATAACCAATCTGTAACACCGTAGATTCCTCCGAGTTTTGTGGTTGCATTGTCAAGTCCAAAAAAACTGTCAAAACCATCTTTTACAGTGCCAAAACGATGCGAAACCACAAAATAAAATTCTTTTTTAGCAGGCATTTTTGTGGTCTGTAAGGTTACCAGCTGTAAAGCTTTAAATGTAGCTGTAGAATAGCTTTCTTCTGTTTGTGTAGAATCAAGACTCTTCAATAAATCATCCTGAGAGTAAGCCAGTGTAACTAAAAACAGGCAGAACGGAACTAAAATTTTCTTCATAAATTAATTATTAATTTTTTGGTTTATTTAACTGTGCATTGGTCTATTTTGACTTCCATAAACAATTCGTCATATCCAATGCATTTGCCTTTAATTGTGGTTTTATTATTGATCATTTTGTCTTTTAGTTTTTCTTTGAAAAGACAGAAAACACTATTTTCAAGTATCAGTGAAGAATCGGTTTCTTTGGTTGCAAGGCCCGTTATTTCAATAGTTTTGTTGAGGTATATTGAATCTGCATTTTTTGGGTCTTCGTTATAATCTTCAAGCAGTTTTTTTGCCGTTAAACTAAAATCTGGCGTTTCTGATTCTATATTTCGGGCTTCTTTAAAGATAATTCCATAATAAAAGTAGACGCCGGCAGAAACCATCAGGAGTAATATTGAAGCTACAATTGCTGTTTTTTTTCTTTTCATATTTGGTTTGTATTGGTAATAGATAATAATCAGTCAGCGATTTTGTTAATTTGATAGCTTTCGTCCCGTATTTTTTTTCGATGCTGTAGGCCAAAATCCCGTAATGATTTGATAATAGGCTCAAGTGATGAACTGTAATCGGTTAATTGATATTCGGTTTTAGCGCGGCTTTGACCATCTATTTTCTTTTCAACAAATCCGTTTAGTTCCATTTCTTTAAGTTCATCAGCTAAAACTTTGGATGTGATTTTCTGCACTTCTTTTTGAATTTCAGAAAACCGTTTGTTACCTTCCATAAGCGTAAGGACTATTGAGATTCTCCATTTTCCGTTAATAATGTAAAGAGCATCCATGATGGGTACTATTTCAGATTTGCATTTTGATGCAAATCTGATCTGCCGTTTATTAGATGTTGAATTTTCTGATGTATTCATATTTTAAAACTGTCTCAAATCAAATGATGATTCTATAGTGAAACAGCCTTAGTAAAGATTACCCTACCAAAGAATTGTGATTTTTTGAAAAAAAAATAAAAATGTATAATGAGAGCCTAAAAAACTCTTGTAGAAACGATATTAAAATGAAATTCTAAAACTCAGATTTGGAGTTCTTTGGAGTGAAAAAGTATCCACTTCTTCTATAGAATTTGTTAAAGAATTTATTCTATAATATTCGCTGATTTCATTTCTTCTGTTTAGTATATTTAGGATTGAGATTCCTATTTTGTATTGAATCCCATCTGCGGTTTCCCACTTGTACGTTGAGGAAAGATTAACCTGAGAAAACATATTTAGATTACTGTCGTTTGGTTTATTGTAAACCAGTACAGGATCAGAAAGATCAATTTGAGATAAATTTGGAGATGTTTTTGGTCTTCCAGAAGTCCATTTTGTTCCTAAAGCAATCTTGAAATTGTTTTTCTCATAAATTGCGGCCCAAGACAAAGAGTGTGTCAGCTCAAAGTTGTTGGGAAAACGAGGGTATTCATAATTCGGAAAATTATAATTGTTTTCATTGTAAGTATAACTTAACCACGTAAGAAAGTGGTTTATTTTTTTCTGAACTAGGATTTCTGTTCCCCAAATTTCATAATTGCCTGTGGTTCTAATAAATTCAAGCTGATTCTGAAAACCTTGGCTGGAGGTTGTTATTCCGGTTACTTTTTTATAAAAGTTTTCGATGTCCAAAAGCCAGTTGTTCTTTTGATAGAACAAGTTTAAAGATAACTGTCTGCTTCTTTGAATAGGAATTGTGCCGTTATTCGAGATAATCCAGCGTCTTTTTTCGATGCCAAAATAATCTTTCTGCAAATCAATAATCTGCTGGGAGTTTTGACTTTTGAGTTCGCCGAGAAGTTCTAAAGTTACACTTTTACTAAGTCCGTAAGCCAATTGGATTCTAGGCTCTACGATATATTTTTTGAATTTTTCAATATAATTAAGCCGCATTCCACCTTTAAAATATACTCGGGAAATGGTATCATTGTATTTACCTTCTACAATTAAAGCATGAGTTCGTAATACGTCTTTTACTTTACGATAAAAATCAGGATTAGTTACCTGCTCTAAATTAGTAATGCCAATTTCATTAAATTGATATCCGTCGCTGAAACTAAATTTAGAGTTTAGGATATGATTATTTTCTAAATTAACGCCATTGTTGTTTACGGTATTTTCCTGAATAACAGTCTGGTTTTCGTAAATTGATTTTTGATCGGCTAGAAGTTCGTACGAAGAATTATAAACATTAATTTTGGTTGTGTTAAATTTATTCCAGTTTCTTTTCCATAACAAATTCGCACCGTAGTTCTGTTGGCGTAAAACATTGGTTTGCGATTTGTTTATATTGTATGAAGCAGCACTTTTAGTAACTTCCAGATTATCCTTTATCGTTATTAAATCAAGTGTGATTTGATCTTTGATCCCTATTTTTTGCGCGTATTTTACTGTAGCGTCATAAAAGCCAAATTTTTTATCACTTTTATAATTAAGATTTTGGTTCTGCGAAAAATCGGTAATGGTAGTATTTTGAAATACTTTATTGAAATATTCTTTATAAGTAGGAGTTTCTACAAAATCGGTAATCGATTTACGTGCCGAAATTTCGATATAACTTTTTTTAGAAAGATTATACTTTCCATAAACATCAGCATTAATCATGTTGATTCCCGCGCTAAAAGAATTTTTTTCTGCTTTTTCTGGAGTAGAAGAAATCGAGACTACACTTGAAACGCTTTCTCCATAAAAGGCAGAACTTCCGTTTTTATAGATGGAAATGGTATGCCCAAGATTTGGATTAAAAACGGATATCAAACCAAAAAAATGCCCTGTTTGAAACATACGTATTCCATTCCACAAAAATAAATTCTGATCGTGTGTACCACCGCGAACGTTGATACTTGATACACTTTCATCCAAACTGTTTACACCTGGAATCTGCTGCATAGTCTGCAGCGCATCGGGTTCAATAAGGCCGGGAAGTATACCAAATTTTTTCGGCTTAATTTCAAGAGATCCATCAGTGTTTTTAGAAATCCCCGAAGCCAAAATAGCATTGGTTTTAATTTCGTGCAATTCTGTAATTTCAGGGTCTAGCAGGATTTGAATGCAATCTTTAACCTTTGTATTTCCTGCCGTAATTCTCTTTGAGGCAAAACCAATATGACTAATTATAAAATTGTTTTTATCCTCTTTATTAAACTCAAAATAACCTTCAGAATCAGTTGTATAGTGAGTTTTATTATTTAAACTAACATTGGCATTTTCAATAGGCTTTTTATCTATGGAAGATAAAACATAGCCACAAATCATTTTAGAAATAGTATCCTTTTTATAGATATTGATGAATTTATTGCCTATATTTTCAAAAGACAAATGTGTTCTTCTTTCGAGATATTCCAATTTTTGTTCTAATGAAAATGATTTCTTGGGAGGATTTAATTCGAGACCTTCAATATTATCTTCGGTATAATTAAAGTTTACGCCATGTTGTTCTTCAATATCAATTATTATTTTTTTAAAAGGCATAACCTTTCCTTTGTCTTGAGCAAAAATATTCAGGACAAGAAAAAAGAGAAAAAACAAAAAATGAAATTGTTTGGGGCGGAACATTTATTTTTCGTTAAAAATTATTTTGTTGTTAGAAACTTTTCTAGCTTCTAAATGATAAGTCGTACTAATAATCTGCAAAGCTGTATTGAGATCTTTTGCAGGCAGTTTTCCTGTAAACAGAGAGATAGTATCTTTGGCGTTTAAATCGATTTTAATATTGTATTGCCTTTCAACTTCATCTAAAATAGTTCGTATGTTTTCTTTATAGAAACAGATTTGGTTATCCATCCATTCTGGCTGTGATGAATTTACAGTGCTTTTTGCCTCTTTTCCATTTTCAAATCGAACACTTTGTCCGTGAGTTAATAAAACTTGAATGTTGTTATAATTTACTTTGACACGGCCTTCATAACACACAACATCAAACCTGTTCTTTCTGGCTTTAACGTTAAATTGCGTTCCTAAAACCGTTACTTTTCCAAGATTGGTCTGCACTTCAAATTTTCTGCCTTTTGCAACTTTAAAATAAGCTTCTCCTTTAAGTTCCAAATGTCTGTTGTTGTTCCAATTCCACTTTTTATAGTGTATTTCAGAACCTGAATTTAAAACCACTTCAGAATTATCGGGTAATGAAAAAGCGGTCTTTTTTCCAAAATTGGCAGTTTCTGTTTGAGGCACAAAAACTTTCATCGCAAACGTAATTCCAAGAGCGAGAACGAATATGGCGGCAGCTCTAAACATCCATTTTTTATATAAAGGAATTACTTTTGGCGCTGTTTTTTTCTGGCTTAAAATATTCGATAACATAGCATTTTCATCCAAATCGCCTGTTTCTAGATGAGCGGTATAGTTTTTTATCTTT
Organism: Flavobacterium sp. B330r; assembly: GCF_056824325.1. Lineage (NCBI taxonomy): Bacteria > Pseudomonadati > Bacteroidota > Flavobacteriia > Flavobacteriales > Flavobacteriaceae > Flavobacterium > Flavobacterium sp. B330r. The sequence continues at coordinate 5,541,436 of NZ_CP124860.1, read as the reverse complement.
TGGTATTTTTCAAAATCGGGGCTTGCCTCAAATGCGGCCAATTCATCCGGAGATAATTCGTCGTTGAGCCATTTTGCCAATAAGCGATCTTTTTTCATTTTATCGTATTATTTAATTAAAACAATTAGAATTAAATTTACCCTACTTTTTATAAGTCAATTTCTTTACGTAAGCTTAACAGGGCCAAATGGATGCGTTTTTCTACTGCCTTTACGCTAATGTTGAGCTCTAAGGCAATTTCACTGTATTTTTTGCCATCAATTCTGTGCATCAAAAAGGCAGTGCGTTGTTTTTCGTTTAAGTTTTCGATGGCTTTTAAAAGTTTAGCCTGAAATTGTTTTTCTTCCAGAAGATATTCCGGACTCTCATTGGTCTTATCCAAACCAGTGAAGTTTTTTTCATATTTCAAAACCACTTTCTGGTGTGCAATCTGGTTGAGACTGCTGTTATTGGCAATGGTGTAAAGGTATGATTTTGCTTTTTCTAAAGGTACAGAAGCGCAGTTCTGCCAAAGCTTTACAAATGCTTCTTGGGTTATATCTTCTGCTTGTTCTGCGTTTCCAAATTTGTAAAAAAGAAAATTCCGAAGTGCTTTTACATGACTTTTGAAGAAAGACGAAAAAATGATTTCATCACAAGTATTAGATTGGTTTTGATCTGGCATTTAGAGTTTCAATTTTTTCAGCGTAAAAGTATTTGTTTTTAATTTAAGTAGGGTAAAAGTAGAGATGATTGTTTTATAGAAGAATAAAATGCTATTGGTTTTTGATAATTTAGTATAGATGAAAATTATCAAGCCTTGCTGTAGGTTATTAAAAAACAGTTTGTTTTAAAATTTATTACCTTTGTAAAAATATAAATATGTTCCTTTTGAAAAAATATTTATCAATTGCAGTTTTCCTATTTTTACTGTTTTCCTGTCAAAGTGAAGTAGACGAGCAAAACAATAATTCGCAGGGAACCATTACTACTGTTTCTCCGCTTACAACTTATTTGCAAAGGGTTGCTATGGTTAGAACTGTACAGGATAATATGATTGACGGATCTAGTTATTGTACTATAAAACTCCCTTATACCGTTACAGTAAATAATGAGCAGATTGCGGTAAACGCAACTTCCGATTATCAAAAAGTTTTGGATAATATCAACGCAAGCAATTATGATGATGATATTGTAAAAATAGATTTTCCTGTAACGATGGTATATTATAATTACATCGAAAAACTGATTCCAAATCAGGCAGATTTTGATTCTTTAATCGATTATTGGAATCTCTATCCAGATCTTTTATCCAAAATCAACGGTCTGAATATCAATTATCCCATAACAATCAACAGCTATAACAGCCTCAATCAAGCAGCGAGTTCTCAATTAATAGTAAGCGATCAGGCCTTTTTTAATTTTATAAAAAATTTAAATGAAAGCCAGTATATCTCTCTAAAATATCCTATCACAATTGCAGATTACAATAATCAGACAAAAACGATTTCAAATAATGAGGATTTCGAAAACGCTATTAAATATGCCATAGATTATTGCCCAGAAAATAACCTTGTGACACTAGATTTTGCTGCAACTATTACAAAAGGTTCTTGGGAAATACCCTATTTTTACGATGGTGCCGTAAAGACTTCAAATTACAGCGACTATACATTTGTATTTAAAACCGATCAATCTGTAGTTGCCACCAAAAGTGGAGTTTCAGAAACGGGACAGTGGGAAAGTTCTGTTCAAAATGGTGTCAGAGAAGTTAAAGTAATTTTCAATACAGGAGTGCTTTCTAAATTAAATTTCAACTGGAAGCTGTTTGAATTTAATAATTCTCAGATACGATTACGAGATATAAATGCAACAACTAATTATCTCTATTTTCAAAAAAAGTAAATCTCCAAGTCCACTTTTTTGTTTTACTTAGAGATTTATAAATTGCTAACTATGTTTGTTTTAAATAAGCGAAACGCCTTTTTTAAGTATCTCAATTCTATGTTTCTATGTGTTTAAAAATAACACCTAGAACATCACTTTTTTTTCTTTCTTCCCAACCAGATAAGAAGTCCTGTAATGGGTAATGTTGCCGCAAATAAACAAACAATAAAAGCTAGAATTTTGGTTGGATAGCCATAAATGCTTCCGGTATGAATTGGGTAAATTAAGCGTCGTACTTTATCGCCATTGCTAAAGGATTCATAAGGTCTTATTTTCAGAAGTTTACCTGTGTATTTGTCAAAATAAGCCATACTTGAAATATTCGGAATAGATTTTTCAAGATTCAATTTAATAACCATAATACTGTTTATGGTATCAGATGGGATTCTAATCTGCGTATCTCCTTTGTATTTATAAATGTTTTCTGTTTTTGAAAGTATGTTTTGATAGAAAAAAGTTTTATCCAGTTTTGGATCCACTTTTGTCGGATTTTCAACTTTAGCCGAAGGTTTTTTTGCTGTTCCATCTGCCAGTAAATAGATACCGATTTCAAACCATTTGAAAGACCAGGTTAATCCGGTCAAGGATATAATCAGAAGAAATAGAAAGCTGTAGAAACCAAAATTAGAATGAAAATCCCAATTGACTCTTTTAAAAGAAGCATTCCATTTTATGGTCAATCTCTGCTTTAAGTTTTTTATTTTTTTTGGCCACCATAAAATTAGCCCCGAAAGCAGCATAAAAACAAAAATAAGACAGCTGCAGCCTGTAATAAATTTTCCAACTTCTCCTAGGATCAAATGACGATGCAGATCTAGTACTACCGAGAAAAACCTGCTTTTTTTAGGAATGGTTGCCAGTACTTTTCCTGTATACGGATCTACGGAGAAAATTTGATCTTTTTTATCGGCATCTGTTCCTGAAATAATTACTGTTCTTGCTGGATCTCGATACGTTTGAATTCGGTCTAATGCTGTAATTGCATATTGTTTTTCAATAGAATTAACGTAAAGGTCAACAGGTATTTTTTTTGTTCCGATGGCAGAAACTTCATAGAATTCAGTATTTATAAAAGAATCAATTTCTTCTTCAAAAACTAAAATGCTTCCGGTAAGGGCTACAATAAATCCAATAAGCCCGGACGTTAGTCCGAGCCATAAATGTAAAACTCCAATGTTTTTTTTAAATGTCTTATTCATGTAAAGAGGCAGTAAAAAATATTTTCAATATAATTAAAGCTTTTTAAAAGGAGTAACCAAGAGTTAAAAGCCAATTTGAAGGAGCGCCAGGGAACAAACGGATATAATCATACCCTCCAACCCAATAGGTTTTGTTTAGAATATTATTCGCGTTCAGCTGAATTTTAAATTTATTGATATTGTAATAAAAAGCAGCATTAAACAAGGTATATCCAGGAAGAGTTTCTGTAGTAGTCTGGCTCATAGTACGCGTTGTTGCAAAATTAGATCCCATTGCAATTCCAAAATCTTTTAAAGCGCCATTAGTAAAATTATAACGAGTCCAGATGTTACCTTGTTGTCTTGGAGTATTTGCTTTTTGTCTTCCAACTTCAACTTCAATCGGACTTTCTGTAATATAAGCTTCATTATAACTGTAAGCGGCAGAAATACTCCAGTTGCGAGTAATATTTCCATTCAAATCAATTTCGATACCTTTCGATTCCTCCTCACCAATAGATCTCATTAAATCGGGATTTGACGGATCATTAGCAGGATATAACGTGTTTTTTTGCTGTATTTTGAATAACGCAACAGTCACAAAAAGTTTTTCTTTGAACCAAGAAGATTTCCCTCCAAATTCAACCATATTACTCTCTAACGGATTAAATGGACCTCCCGAATTTGGATTTGCCAGAGTAGACGCCGTTTGAGGATTATATCCCTGAACATAAGTTCCGTAGAGGTTAATGTTTGGGTTAAGTGTATAAGTAAGGCCAAAACGAGGTAAAAACGAATGCTGTTTTACTTTTGTTTCTGTGGCTTTTTTGTAATTTACTTTATCTGAATATTCGTCGTAACGGATACCAATTAAAGCCTGAAAAGCGCCAAATTTAATATGGTCTTGAATATAAATTCCGTACAATGAATAATAGGTTGGATCTACCTGGCGAGCCACATAAAAATATTTGCTCATATCTTTTAATTGCTGCGATGCAAATGGATTGCTCAAATCAAAATGAGCTACGTTTGGCACTGGATTTCCTTTCGGATCCAACAAATAATTGGCTTTATTTGCAGGATTATAAGTCGCGATAAAGCCATTATTGGCCGCATTTCTATAACCACTTGCAGTTAATTGTGAACCTCCTACAGGAACCTCCTCTTGAGCATAATCAAATCCTGCAATTAAATTATGGTCTAAAGCTCCCGTTTTAGCCTCATATTTGAAGAAAGTGGAAAGATTATCAATATAACGCTTGCGTTTACGTTGAAAAACCTGCATTTCAATTGCGGTTGGAATTGTCGATCCGTCTCCAGCAGAAGCATATTTATTGGCACCACGGTGCTCTAAGAGATCCTCATTATAGCCCGTTCTGATATACGATCCTGAAAAAGATAAGCGATCTGAAAACTGGTGGTTTAAAGAAGTGGTAACGATATAGGTTTCCTCCTTTAAATAATCGTTTGTTGAGTTTAACGAATTTGAAGTTTTTGTGGAATAGAGGTTGTCTTCGTAAGTAGACTGTCCGCGATCTAGATTTCCATTTGAGCTACTGTAGATTAAATCAAAATTCACGCTTGTTTTATCATTCGGAAGAAAAGAAAGGGAAGGAGCTACCACAATATTCTTATCATATTGCAGATCTCTGAATGAGTTGGCATTTTCATAACCTAAATTCAAACGGTATAAAAGTGATTTATCTTCGGTTAATGGCCCAGTAAAATCGGCTAAAGCTCTTAAAGTATTAAAACTTCCAGTAGAAAAACTCACACTGTTTGCGGCTTGGTCTAATGGTTTTTTGGTTACACGATTTAAAACTCCTCCAGGAGAAGCGTTCCCAAATAGAGCAGAGGATGGTCCTTTTAAAACTTCAACACGCTCCAGATAGTTTGCTAGAGGCTGTTTCCAAAATCCGGTGGATGTTCGCATGCCATTTAGTAATTGCGTATTGCTTCCTCCGTTTATTCTAAAACCTCTAATGGAGATATCGTCATAAAAAGTAAATTGGCTTACACCGCTGAAATTTTTCACGACTTCGCCCACACGAATTGCTCCCTGATCGGCTATTAATTCTTTAGTAGCATACGAAACTGCTTGCGGTAAATCCTTCAAAGCGATTTCTGTTTTAGCTCCGATAAAAGATTTGGTATTTCTATAGGATTTTTCTTTTCGTCCAGTAATTTCTACAGTTTGCAACGTATTGATGTTTTCTTTTAAAGTAATGGAAATATCAAGATTTTCATTTTCATGAAGTTCAACGTTTTTTTGTTCTGCTGTAAACCCCATCGCAGAGAAGTAGATGATATAGTTTCCAGGAGAAAGATTTGTAATTTCAAAATTTCCCTTGTCATCAGAAACAGCATTCTTTTTAGGACTTTTAATTGATATAGAAGCGTAAGAGACGACTTCGTTATTTTCGGAAATAATTTTCCCGGTAATTTTGGCATCTTGCGCCAGACCAATATTTATAAAGGCGAGCAGCAGTAAAGAGAAATTTAACTTCATGGCGGTTATTTATTTTACGCTGCAAATTTATGTTTATTTAGATTTAATACAAATAATATTATTTAAATATATATTTATAATGGTTTTAAAGGGTATTACCAATCTGATTTTTATCATCTCTAATGTTCAAATTTTTATCAGCTTTTAGAAGAGAATAGTAACGGGGAATAAAAAGTTTTTTAATTGTTAACTTTTTTGTTTTTAATGTTTTAAGTTGTTTTTTAATGAAGGTGTTCCTTATTCTATTTTTAAATTTTTAAAGAAATTATTTTTCGAATTTTTAGAAAGTAAATGTTCAGATAGTGGCTAAAAGAAGTTACCTGTAGGTAAGTGAATTTATTTTTGAAAGAGTGTACTCCTTTAAAAGACATAGTGTTTAAAATGTATTTCTTACTAGAGTTGAACGGGCAATGAAGAAAGTGCACCGATTCTGCACCTTTAATTTTGTGAGCTTTTAAAAATATTGAAAATAGGCTTAAAACGAAAAAACCTGCAAATCGTTGAATTTGCAGGTCTTCAGACATTTTTTATGGCTTTTTGAAAAGATTGAAAACTTTAAGTTTTGTGCCTTTTCGGCCTTTCCGTGGGGAGAGCTTAATTTGAATAAATAGAGTACCATTTGAAGAGTTATACGCCACGATTCTGCCACAAAACTTTAGAATGGTGAATCATTAAAAAATACCTTAGCTTTTGTGGCAAAATTGGAGGCATCTCCAACGTTACTTTTATCAAGATAATTTAATTTTAATCTCGGAAAATTTATTCTTCGTTAGATGGTTTTCCTATGGTCGCCAAAATTCCACCATCAACATATACAATATGCCCGTTTACAAAATCACTTGCTTTTGAACTTAAAAATATGGCAGCACCTTGCAAATCTTCAGGATCTCCCCAACGGCCAGCAGGTGTTCTTCCCATAATAAATTCGTTGAAAGGATGCCCGTTTACACGAATGGGAGCCGTCTGGCTTGTAGCGAAATATCCTGGACCAATTCCGTTAGTCTGAATATTAAATTTCGCCCATTCTGTAGCCATGTTTTTGGTCAGCATTTTTAGACCGCCTTTTGCCGAGGCGTAAGCACTTACAGAATCTCTTCCTAATTCGCTCATCATCGAACACATGTTTATGATTTTTCCTGCTCTGCGTTCAATCATTCCTTTAGCCACATTTTTTGAAACAATAAAAGGCCCTGTTAAATCCACTTTTATTACAGCTTCAAAATCGGCAACTTCCATTTCAATTATAGGAGTCCTTTTGATAATTCCTGCGTTATTGATCAAAATATCGATTGGACCAACTTCAGATTCTATTTTGTTGATTGCATTAATCACGGCAGTCTCATCGGTTACATCGAACAGATATCCGTAAGCTTCGATTCCTTCAGCTTTGTATTCAGCTATGGCGTTATCAACTGCTTCCTGCGACGAATGATCGTTTACCACAATTTTTGCACCTGCATGCCCAAGACCTTTGGCCATTGCCATTCCCAGACCATGAACTCCTCCTGTAATAAGTGCTGTTTTTCCCTTTAAATCGAATAAATTAATTGACATTTTTTTAGTTTTTGGTTATTAGTAAATTTTTTATTTTATGCTGATAATCAATGGGCTTTGAAGCTCCTGATTAAAATGATCTAAATAATCCTGCCATTGTTTTGAACTGGTAATTTGACCTGCTTTATCCCAAGCTGCTCCTGAATAATATACAATTGGTTCATTATTTTTAACTGAGGTCTTAGATAGGAGCTGTTCCTTATCAACCCACATATTACTTACTGGTGTTGTTAGAATAGAACCAACAGCTGTAGTTCCGTCTTTATCAAAAGTTGGTTCCCAATAAGCCATAATTCCCTGCTGTTCATTTAATGCAATCACACCTGCTTTTTCACGTTTTATGATTCCAACTACAACAGGCATTGGTTTGTTATCTTCGAAAGTAAAGATGTTTTCGATTCGGTTTAATTGAGAACCGGCATCAATCGAAATAATTTTGGTATTTTTTACTTTAATGCCGCCAGCGTTCCAGGAATCGTAATTCAATTGAAAAGTAGAGCGTAGAGGACCGTTGTCTAAAATTTTCCAATAATGATAATTACCAGAATAACGAATCGTATCCTTTACGAACGGAGCCATATTTCCAGCGCCCAATGTAAAACCTACATGATAATAATCTAATCCGTCTCCGTGATCAATATGATAGTCATCACGTTTATAGCGGTCGTTCACTACTAATTTATTGGTTCTTTTTACCCAGACATCATAGCCATAAGCGTCTCCTTCGGTTTTTTCTAATGCTTTTCCATAAGTACGAAAAGCAATTTTATCATTTTCCCACGCAAAATCATCTTTACGTTCCGGTACATAGCGCGCATAAGTTTTAGACGTAAATATTTCAGGTTTTCCTTTTTGAATAATTAGTGTAAGTGAAGATTTTGCCTTAAGATCAACTTGTATTAATAAATTTTGAACAGCGGTATTACCGCGATGTTCTAACTGAAAAGGAATCTGTTTTTTTGTTTTAAAATCAATTACGATAAAATTTGAAGTATCTATTTTAGGATACGAGGAAAGTACTGTCTGCCATTTTACAGCGACCAAAGTTTCTTTTATGTCTAAAACCGAATTGTTTTGAATTGTTACTGTGGCTTTTGTCTGCCCAGTAGAAATTAGAGGCAGGAAGAAAGTGAATAAAAGGAATGTTTTTATTAATTTCATAAATGTGTTTTTTTATAATTTCCGAAATGACATAGTTCTAGCTTCTCGATTCTAAATGAGTTTGTTATTTAGACGAGTTTTTTAATTCTCAGAGTTGAATTTGTAATTGATCTTTAGTCGTTTAAAGACTTTATTTTAGCTGGTTTTGTTAAGAATAGCGATTGCAGTTTTTCATTATATAGTTATTTGTTGTGTTGTTTCTAGTTTAGTTAACCTTTCGATTCGTCTAGACTGGCTAAATATTCGCTTGGCATGCAGCCATAATGCTGTTTGAATGCAGTAGAGAAATACGACGGCGAGTTAAAACCACACATATAAGTGATTTGTGCAATCGTATAACGTTTACTCTGCATCAGTTCAACCGCTTTTTTAAAGCGGATTCTTTTAATGAAGTCCATTGCTGATTCGCCTGTTATAGCTTTCAATTTCAAATAAAGATTCGATCTGCTCATGCCGATTTCTTTACTGAACTGATCTACCGAAAATTCAGAATCAGCCAGATGATCTTCTACAATTTGAATGGCTTGCTTTAAAAATTCTTCGTCAAGGGTATTAAATGCAATATTCTCAGGTACCATTTCTTTACCAACAGAATAATACTCTTTTAATCGTTTGCGAGAACGGAGCAGATTTGTAATTTTTGCCGCCAGTAACGGAGTCGAAAATGGTTTTGTAATATAATCGTCGGCACCCATTTCAATACCTTTTAGCTGCTGGCTGGTTTCATTTCTTGCTGTCAAAAGCATTAACGGAATATGAGAGGTATTAATGTTCTGCTTCACTTTTTTACAAAAATGCAAACCATCGAGTTCCGGCATCATGACATCGCTGATAATAAGATCAAACGGCTGAATTTCTAGAAGATCCAACGCCATTTGTCCGTTGTAAGCTGTTGTAACTTCATATATTTTGCTGAAATATTCCTGCAGATAATCTAATATCTCCTTGTTATCATCTACAATAAGCAGTTTAATGGGCTGATCTCTTTCTGTTATTTCATTTTCTTCTTCTAATGCGGTGTCTTCGTCAAGTTCATTATCTGAAATTATAGACAATTCGTAAAGTGAACTTTCGACTTGCTGATCATTCCTGTAAACCTGATCTGAAATCGGAATGGTTACGGTAAAAGTACTTCCTTCCTCCACGGTGCTTTCTGCCATAATTTCGCCATGATGCAATTCTACTAAACGTTTTGTAAAAGCCAAACCAACACCGGAACCCAAATTCATTTCGCGATTGTTTACCTGATAAAAACGATCAAATACTTTGGATAGATCTGCTTCGCTAATTCCGACCCCCGTGTCAGCGACCTTTATTTGTACCGTATCATTATTCTTTAGTAGTTCAACATGAATGCTTTGACCTGTTTTAGTATATTTGAAGGCATTAGATAAAAGATTAAATAAGATTTTTTCCATAGCATCTTTATCAAAATAAAATAGAAGCTGCGGTTCTGCCGAATGATAGGAATATTGAATACCATTTTTCTCTGAAAGCGGTTTGAAGGATTCAAAAATTTCTTTTGTAAAACTTACAATATCGCCTTTGCCCACTTTAAGCTGTCGCGTTCCCATTTCAGTTTTTCTAAATTCAAAAAGCTGATCCACCAAATTGTAAAGCCTTTTGGCATTGATAAACATTAATTCGTGTTTCTTTTTTGAAACTTTATCTGCAGAAGGCATTTTTAATAATTCTTCCAGTGGAGCTAAAATCAGCGTTAAAGGCGTTCTTAATTCATGAGAAACATTGGTAAAAAAATCCATTTTTACCTGATTGATATAGCTTACTCTCTCTTTGTCAATTCGTTCCAGCTTTAACTGCTGAACAGCTTTTATTCTTTCTCTTATAATTCTAAAACCAATGTATGCAGCAGTACCGACTATTGCTAGTAATAATAATGAAAACCAGATTGTTTTATACCAAGGCGGGAGAATCCCGATTTTTAAGCTTCTAACGGTGCTCATTTCACCATTAGGCCCAATGGCTTTAATTTGAAAGTTATAATTTCCTGCGGGTAAATTACTGTAGCTGACCTTTAATTCATCTGTACGCTGCCAGTCTTTATCAATTCCTTCTAATTTATAGTAATAGTAAGTTCTGTTAGAAGAAATATAATTGAACGTATTGAAAAAGATAGTGAACTGCTTGTATTCTGGTCCAATTTCTATTTCATCCGTCTGGTCAATATGCTCTTCCAAAATACCTGTTTCATCGCCCACTGCAACAGTTTTATTTAAAACTTCTAAAGCGGTAAAACTTAGTTTTAGCGGAAGCGCCTTCTGTTTAACCATTGATGGATAGAAATACGAAATCCCTTTTATGCCGCCAAAAAGCAGCATCCCGTCTTTTGCTTTATAAAAAGCATAATCATTGAATTGTTTGTTCTGTAAACCATCACTTTCATCAAAAGCCTGAACTGAATCTTTGTCGGGATTAAATTTAATTAAGCCGTTGTTGGTTGAAATCCAAAGGTTACCGTCGTCATCTGGAATTATGCCGTAAATTGTTTCTTTAACGAAATCTTTTCTGGTTTTAAAACTGATAAAAGATTCCTGGTTTTCATCATATAAACGCAGACCTTCTCTTGTTCCAATCCAGATACGGTGTTTTTGATCTTCTGTAATACAATTTACAATGTCATCACTTAATTTTCCGTGCCCGATGTTTCCAAATAAAAAGGTTTCAGGATAGAAAAGGGTTACTCCGTTTGTGGTTCCAATCCAGATCCGATGCTTGCTGTCTTCAAACAAAAATGTAATATCGTCTGATGTTGGCCGTTTTCCAGCTTTATCTAAATGAATGTGTGTAAAGGTTTTGGTCTCAGGATGAAACTGATCTAAACCCGATCTTGTTCCAACCCAGATTCGTTTTTTAGAATCTTTTAAGATGCTGTAAACCAAATTTCCTGCAATACTGCCGGGATCATTTTCATTATGCAGGAATCGCTGTACAAGGCCGCCGTTCGGATTCAGTAGATTCAATCCGCCGTTGTGCGTACCAATCAATACATTTCCATTATCATCAAATTCGATGGCTTTAATATTATTAGAACTTAAACTGTTTGGATTATTTTCGCTGTTAGAAAAATAGGTAATCGTATTGGCATTTTTATTCCAGTAATTCAGTCCTTTATCGTTGCTTCCAATCCAGAAATTGCCTTTTGCATCCTGTTTAATAACACCAATTACTTCATCGTTTAAAGACGGTTTTCCTGAGTTTTGACTTAAAAGATTGAACTTAATGTCGTTTTTATGATAATAATTTAAACCTCCGTAGTACGTTCCAAGCCAAATTCCGTTTTGTTTGTCTTTAAAAAAGCATCGGACAGAGTTTTGGCTAATTGTATAAGGCTGTGATATTTGATGGTAATAATTGGTGAATGAATTGTTTTTTTGATTAAAAATACTAAGCCCTTTAAAAGTTCCCAGCCAGATATTGCCTTCTGTATCTTTTCCGACACATCTTACATTATTATCAGCAATGCTGCTAGTTGCAGTATTGTGAAGCAAAGAAACAATCTGACCATTTTGAGAGTTGTACTGAATTAGACCATCGCCTTCAGTAGCCACCCATAATTTCTTTCCATCAGTATAAACATCATTGATATAAGGTTTTTTTGCTCCTAAATCAATTTTAGTTAATTGATGTGTATTGGTGTTTAATTTAAAAAGACCAACATCTGTACCTAATATAATTTGCTGCTGCCAAATTCCAATGTCGGCTATTTTTTTAATTTCATGAGAAGAAGCGTTGAATTTGATTGTAGCAAAATTTGAAGTTTGGGGAAGCAATACGAATACGTCTCCTGTTATAGAACTTGCCCAAATTCTATGCTCTTTATCTTCGGTTATAGAAGAGATATACCATTCGCCAATACTACGGGGAAGCGGGTAATTTGTAAAGCTGTCTGTATTATAATTGTAAACACTGATGCCTTGATTGCCGCCAACCCATAACTGCCCTTTATGGTCTGTAAAAAGACTTCTGATATAATAAGACTGCAGACTGTTTTTGACATTCTTTAATGGTCGATATACTTTAAAACCTTTACTGTCATAACGGTTTAATCCGTCCTGAGTTCCAATCCAGATAAAACCCAGTGAATCCTGCTGAATAGCAAAAACAGAACTTTGCGACAAGCCCTTATCGACCGAAATATTTCGGAAATATCGATCCTGAACTTGTGCATAGCTTTTGGCTGCGAAAAGAAGAATGCAGAAAAAGGCAGTAATAGCAGTCTTTTTTTTCATGAAGTGATATTGTAATTATTTTTTGTTTTTTTTTTAAATTTCTTCTATTAAAGAAATTAAACTCTAATTTAAAGAAAAAGTAAGCATCTTATAGCTTTTAATTTTTATCATATTTGGCAGTGTCTGGCAGTTCATCTACGGCTTCTTGTTTGTTTACTTTGTTTTTCTCCATTTCTAACAATACCGAACTTCCTTTAATTTTAGGCGAATATGCTTTTCCTTCAAATTTAACAGGCAGATTTCCATAGCTGAATAATGATTTTATAAATTTTCCCGAAACTTGTAAAGCTGCTGCTTTTTCTCCGTCTAACTGCGCCTGAATTTCCCATTCTCCAACTTGTAAATGTGATACACCATTGCTGTTTGAGAGGGTTTTGATGACTTCTGTTTTGCCATCTTTAATTTGAATAATGGTTAAAAACCTGAATTTTTGTTTTGGTTCAGAAGTGATTCCGGCATGCCATTGATCTTTAAATTCTTTTATCTGGCCTTCGTCATTGGTGACTTTATTCCAATTAACTGCAGGTTCAAAAAACTGATTATGTACCGACATTTTTAAAGATGTATCTGCAAAGACGCTTGCGTTTACATTTCCTAAATCGGTTTGTACAGTAAAGTTTTGCTGTTTGGCATTTATAGCATTTTCTCCTTTGATGCTGTAATAAGGACAATGAAATTGAGTGGTCCATTTTACGGGAGTTTTAGCTTCTAATTCGTCGTATAAAACAATATAACCGCCTTCTAATTGCAGCATGCGTCTGCGATACAAAGTTACACCAGATTCTCCATAACCGTTTTCCTTACTAGGTACAACATTAATTTGCTTGAATCTGTCTAACCAAAAATCACTTTTTATTTCTCCGTAAGCATTACTGGCATCTCCCAAGGCATATTGAATGTGTTTTCCTGAGATAGCTCTCGGAATCCATCCGTAGCCTTCTTCACCCAATTTCTGATTCAAACTATCGGCTAAAATTGTGTTGTAAGCTTTTGATGATCTATAATATAAAAGGTTGTGTTTGTCGCTGAAATTGCTGTAATAACCTGTTCCTCCAAAGATTACTTTTCCTTTGTAATTGATAGTAAAAGCATTCTGAGACGCATGACCATGACCCGAAGAACCAAACGGACTGCTGGATAAATAACTGCTTAGTGTTTTATCGGCTTTGGCCAAATCTTCGTGCATGGCAACAACACCAATATCACCAAATTTGCGGGTTTTTGGCAAGTTCTCAGGTGAAGTTACAGGTAGATTTCTATTGGGTTTATAGTTTAATAATCTGAAAAACAGGAAATCATCTGTGCCGTGATAATAAGATGGATAGTCTCTTTTTATTTCGTTTACATACCAGTTTAAGTATGGATTATTCATTTTATAAGTCAGTGCATCGGCAAACCAGGCTTCACCTTTTACGATGTACGGAATATTCTCCCACATATCGCCAAGTGCGGTACTTGCAGCTCCGTTTGGATGTGTGTACAGCATATAATAAGGCAGGTTCTGCATCCACGGAAGTTTAAAATAATCGACTCCGCTAAAATCGCCAAACATTTGCGATAAGTAAATGATGGATTTAAAGTTAACTCTGAAATAGCCATTTCCTTCGTGCCAGCCGCCATCTGATGTGCCTAAAACCGGAAAACGTGCCGACCAGACTTCGTACATATAAGTAAACCACTCTTTGGCTTCGGGAACATCATTGATTACGGCAACAGTCGCAATTGCAAGATTTCGCAGCGTAATCTGCCAGACGTGATTATCGCTTACATGCAGTTCAAAACGATTAGGTAAATGATTATAAACACGTTTAGCTCTAATCGTAATTATATTTTTAAAAATTTCTTTTTCCTCTGGAGTTAAAAATTGATATCCGGCATCATAAAACCAGCCCATGGCTTCAAGCACGGCGCCGCTTGTAAAATCATCTCCTGTTGCCAGTCCATCTGGATTCATGGCAGCAAGATTTAAGGCTCTGCGCTTGGCATCCTGAATAAAACGTTCGTCTTTAGTAAGCTGATAGGCAATGCATAAATTACGAACCGGATTACCAACAGCATCACCAAAACCATGATACATTCTTTCTAAAATGATCTTTTTTTCTAATTTATTTTTGCCCGTAGTATCAATTACTCTTTGTGGTTTTTCGGTTGGAAGCGGAGCCAGCATTAATTTTTCCGCGAAAGCGATAAACTTTTTGGCTTCGGGATTATCAAGGTTGTTTTTATAGAAATCTTCGCCAATACGGTTCATATCCCATAAAAGCGGATGCGATCCTTCGTTGCGTTTTAAAACTTCGTTTATGGGCGGTGATACTTTTTCGCTGGCATATTTAGCATCAATAACAAAATCGTAAACAGCAGACCATGTCCATTGACTGCTGCCTTTTAATGCATACCCGTATTTCCAGTACCATTTTCCGGGCTTCAAAGCAGCATGAAGCGGATAAACAGCCCAGCGCTGTTCTGTGCTGGCAATTAAATTTTTACTGAAATTGGTATCGCATGCAAGCATTATTTTATAGCGGACATTGCCAATATTTGGATCTTCGGGAACTTCACTGCCGCTTTCCATTGGTTTAACCATGTCTTTTCCATTTGTAGCGGGCCAAAGCAGGGCAGGAGCATTGGTAGGAACCGTAATTCCATTTACTGGATAAGGCCATTCTCGAACTCTTGAATGCAGTTTTTCTGCCGTTAATTTTATAGCAGCAGATTGCTGGCTGAAAACTGAAACAGCGGTGAATGATAAAAATAAAGCAGTTATATTTTTCATAAATTATTCTTTAACCAAATTATAATCCAGACGAGAAAGGATCTCGGTTCTTTTTACACCATTGTTTTAAATAACGGCGCATGGCAGTTAGTTCTTTTTTATGTGATGGATTTACCGCCAGATTGGTAATTTCTCCTGAATCTTTCGTAAGATCGAAAAGCTGTTCTTTTAAATCTCCTTTGTTATATACGATATATTTATAATCTTTTGTAATTACGGCACGTCCGCTAATATTTAAGAGTTCTTCGTTATCGGCAAAATCGGTTTCAATTACCAGCGTATCACGAAGATTTTGATTTGGGTTTTCTATTTTTTTACTGATGTCAATTCCTTTTAAATAAGACGGTTTAGGCACTCCTGTAAATCCGCATATTGTGGGAATAATATCTGTGCCGTTGCAAACAAGCATATCGTCGGTTCGAGGTTTCCACTGACCAATTTTTGAAATGATAAAAGGTATTTTGGCCGACTCTTCGTATAATATCTGCTTTTGGTTCCAGCTGTGTCCCGCATAACCATCGCCGTGATCTGCAGTAAAAATAATAATGGTATTTTTTTCGATATTGTATTTTTTTAAAGAAGCCAGAACCATTTCGATATAACTGTCAACTTTTTCGACCAGACGATTGTAAGCCCAGCGGTACTGGCGCCATTGATCTGGTGTCCAGTTAACGGTAGGATAGGTTCTGAAACTTACTTTTTGCTGTTCGCGAACAATTTTGGGCTCGTATTCGGGAATTTTCCAGTTGGCTGGCAGTGGTGGACATTGATCTGCTGGAGGTGTTTTTTCCAGAATATCCATTTTTAAATCTTCACCGCGCGCCCATTCGCAAATGTCATGCGGATTTAAAAAAGACGCCACTAATAAAAATGGGTTGCTTTTGTTTTCTTTGATAAAACGAGCGCAGAATGAAGGTGTTGCAGCATCATTATAATCTTGAAAATTGGTGTTTTCGATATATTCAAAACCATGCTGGCTTTTTTTCGAAGTAGGAACCGGTAAATGCCATTTGCCAACATAACCGGTTTTGTAACCTCCGTTTTGGAAAATTTTTCCCATCATTAATAAATCTTCCGGCCATTGACCATCTTTTTCAGGAGCATTGCCTATAAAACCATTTTCAAAAGGCATTTTTCCGCTCATGATAGAAGCGCGTGATGGCGTGCACAAAGGCTGTGCACAGTAGGCTTTGGTAAACCGAACTCCGTTTTGAGCCAATTTATCCATTGCGGGTGTATTCAGATTTTTGTTTCCTGCAATACTCATGGCATCAGCGGTCTGCTGATCGGTCATGATGATTAAGATATTAGGACGGTCAGCATCTTGAGCATTCCCAAAAAACGGAATATTCAATACCACGAAAAGCCATATGAAAAATATGTTTTTTTGAAACATGATCTTTATGATTATTATTTGTTTTGTAAATGCTGAAATACAAAACGAATTTAATGATCAATGTTATAAGAGGGTTTTGATTTTGTGTAAAATGATATTAATTTTAGTTAAAACACTTTTAGCTCTGTTTATGTGTTTTATTTTTAGAGGTTTAATCAAAAGATAGTCAATTAAACTTATCGTGTTGGCGCTTTGTGAGTTTGTTTATTAAATTAAGCTTAAAATCCCAATCTCTAAAAACAGCTGTTAGGTTAGGACCAGTTGTTTTTAGAGATAATATGTACTTAAAAAACTCATGTTATTTTTTTCTTTTCCATAAAAATAGATTCCAATTAGGAGCTTACTATTGTCGGGAATTTTATCTTTAATTCCATTGTCATTGCTAGACCACTTACTTTTTTTAATAATTTCAATCAATTTTTGATCAATTTGATTTCCGAAACCACTAATATCCGAAACATTTTTAATTCTCAAATTTGCATCGAAAGTAATTTCATAAATTCCATATTCTTTATTAGGTTCAATACCTCTAAATTGCTCTAAATCGGTACCAATATTTTTACTTTCGCTATAATTTTTTTCACGGTAATTTATCTTTTCTGTAAAAGTTATTTTTTTTGACTTAAAAGTTTTTAATATTTCTAATTCTCTTTTTTGTTTTTTAAGATTAGTTTTATCGAGATACAATAATCCTGAACACATTCCTATGATATATTTTCCATCCTTATTTTTTCGGGCATAAACAATTAATTCCGTATTTACAGGAATAAATAGTGAACAAGAACTCCCTGCATTTTGATCGCTTCTTCCTGCAACATAAAGCGCTTTTATTTTTTCACCTTTAAAAAGTTCATTAATTATAAAATCTGTTTTATAAAGTTCTTCTGAATTTTCATTTTTATAATTCTTTTTGATTTTAATTTTAGCAACAAAATCAGATTCTATATATTTTTCTGTTATTTTATTTTCATTACAAACACAAGCAAGTACTGAACAGGAAAATAGTAATAAAACAATTTGTGATATTTTTTTCATTATTTGTGATTTACAATTTGTGTCAACATCTCTTCAAATCCTTATTTAGTTGCGTAATCTAATGTTTTTAATTTTTGAAAGGCATTGGCACAAGCACCAAGTAAACCTGCTTTATTTCCAAGAGTTGCTGCTACAATTTCGGTATTAGAGAAAGAAACTGGAATTGCAGTCTTTTTTACCCGCTTTGTTAATTCATCAATGTAAAACTGACCCGCTTCGCTAATTCCTCCTCCAATAATTACTTTTTGCGGGCTGAATATATTCACATAATTTACAATTCCGGCTGCTAAATAGTCAAAATGATGCTGCATCGTTATTACAGCATATTCTTCGCCGGCAAGATATTTTTCGATAATAATTTTCCCGTCGATATTTTCTTCTGCAGATTTATTTTGAAATTTGTAATATTTAATTAATGCGGTTACAGAAGCATAGCTTTCTAAACATCCCATTCCGCCGCAGGCACATTGTAGTCCATTCTGCTGGATTATGGTATGTCCTAATTCGGCACCGCGATTCTGGTAACCTCCAAATAGTTTTTTATTGATCATTATGGCACCGCCTATTCCTGTGCCAATAGTTAGAAAAATAGCGTCATCGCTGTCTTTTGCCGCTCCGTAAATTACTTCGGCTAGTCCCATTAAGTTGGCATCATTATCAATTACGATATTATATCCAGTTATGTCGTTTAAAATTTTCCCTAAGGGCAGTTGTTCAAATCCAGGTAAGTTTACTCCTCCGCCCACAATTACGTCATTTTCTATAAGACCAGGAAAGCCAATTCCTATACCAACAATAGGTTCATTTAACTGCTGTGTACATTGGGTGATAGCGCTCACAATTAAGTTTATTATTTCTTCTTCGGTTTTTACTTCGCTGAGAGATACTAAAAAAGAAAACAGAATTTCTCCAAGTTCATTAACAACACCACATTTCAGTGAAGTACCTCCAATATCTATTCCAATTGCATAGGAATTAGATATTTGTGTATCATTTAAGGTATTCATAATCTTTGCTTTATTTTATTATTTTCGTTTCTTCTAGAAACAATTAATGCAGAACGGCAAGTTCTGCATTAATGTCCAAAAACCAAGTAATTTTATAAAAAAAATAATGGGTTATTTTAACCTAATCTGTATTATGACTTAGGTTTGTTTATAGATTTGGCAAAATCTCGCCATATTTGAAATTTTTCTAGAGTTAATATTGATTTTTCTTTAGTTGTTATGTCTTTTTTCCAAGCTTCAACTTTCTCTTGTCTTTGATCATAAAAAAGTGCTGGATCGTCTTTAATTGCTTTTTGTCCTTTGCCATTTTCTGCAGTCAAATCGTGCATTTTCTGTCTATTAGCGTTGCTTAATTTCATTACAGTAAATATAGAATCTCTTAACACTTTCATATCTTTAGGTGTCTTGCGCAAACGTAAATGTGGAAATAAAGATTAAACCCAATGCTAATACTATCTTTTTCATAATATTAGCTTTTAGTTTTTAATATTTAGGATTTTGTCGTGTAATGCTCTTATTTACATCCGTTTCATTTTGAGGGTAAGGATATAATTCATGTTTCCCTGCCACAAAATTGGTGATAGAAGGGAAGAAGTAAGTAGATCGAATCGCTTTTACGGCAGTATTTGTTTCGGCTAACTTAGTTTCTAAAATTCCCCATCTAATTAAATCGGCTCTGCGCATTCCTTCTCCGGAAAGTTCCCAGGCTCTTTCCTGTTGTATTGCTTTAAGGAAGTTATCCTTATTTAATCCAGAAGCAAGATTGATTGCCGCAACTGCGGGTTTTGCTAATAATTGTGCAGTAGCAGTTGCTCCAGACCCTTTTCCGTCTGTGCTTGTAATGGTTACTGTTGGTACAGAAGTATAACCATCACCAGAGCGTAACATTCCAATGGTATTTACTCCTCCGCCTGACAGCGTTATTACTGCAGCAGCGGCATCTGTACCGCCGCCGCCTGTAATTTGTATCACTACATTTGCTGCCGAAGTGTATCCTGTACCTTTATTTCCTAAAGTTATGCCAATTCTGCTTCCTGCAACATCTGCACCAAAACCTCTTTTTCTTACCTGATTTATAGCATCGTAAGCAATCGCATTTGGTCCTTCATTTAATTCATTCTCTACTTCGGCACGCATTAAAAGCAAATCAGAGTAACGCATAACTACCCAGTTAATATGTGTATAAACTCTTTCGGCAGTTGCATTCGTTTGATATTCTCTGCTCCATTTTCCAATTGTCCATCTTTCGTCCTGATTGGTGGTTAAAAGCGGTAATTTATTGCCAAGATTATTAATAGAATATGTAGCAATCGAAAAATCCCTGCGCTGATCGGCCGCATTAAAGCTGTTATAAAATGGTTTCGGCACTAGACATCTTGAAATATTCGAAGGATAAACTCCGTTTGCTGTCGCAGGACCATTAAAATTTCCAACCCAAGATGCGTTTCCTAAAGTTCCTGCTGGATTGTAAAAAGCAATCTGGAAAATATTTTCGGTT
Organism: Flavobacterium sp. B330r; assembly: GCF_056824325.1. Classification (NCBI taxonomy): domain Bacteria; kingdom Pseudomonadati; phylum Bacteroidota; class Flavobacteriia; order Flavobacteriales; family Flavobacteriaceae; genus Flavobacterium; species Flavobacterium sp. B330r. The sequence continues at coordinate 5,521,149 of NZ_CP124860.1, read as the reverse complement.
GGTTCTAAAACGTGCTGGCATTGGTTTTTGAACACTTTAGAATAAGATGGATTTAGTTTGTAAGGATTTTGAGCCATTACATCATTAATCTCTTTCTGTGCCAGTTTATAATATTCTTTGTAATCTGTAGGACGTTTTATAGTTCCGTCTGCCTGTAAAGAATAACCTCCTGCAAATAATGCCACTCTTGCGAGCATGGCTTTTGCTCCCCATTTATTGATACGTTCATCTGTAGGTGTTTGTTCTGGCAGAAGAAGAGCAGCTTCCTGCATGTCTTTTATAATTTGACTGTAAATTTCGTAACGGTCTACCAGACCAACTTGCAGATTATCTCCTGATTGAGAACTTTTTGTTTTGAAAGGCACATCACCCCATAGACGTACTAACTCAGAATAGTAGAATCCGCGGAGAAATTTGGCTTCGCCCAGCATCCTATTTAACTGATCTTTCTGAGTTTGAGTCCCATTGGTAAACAGATCCATTTGAGGAATTCTTTCGATTACTACATTCGCTCTGTCAACTCCTTCGTAAAGTTTACTCCACGCGGTGTAAAAAGTGGTAGTTTGAGAAATTCCCTGATAATGTGCTATTGTTCTCCAGTCATCAGCTCCAATTCCTGTCATTTGTTCAATATCGGTATCGGCATCAAAAATTAGAGAAATATTCCATCCATAACTATCAAGTGATGACATGGATTCGTAAACACCAAGTGTTGCCATATAGGCTTCATCTACATTTGAGAAAAAGTTGGCAGTTGTAAAATAGGAGTAAGGCGTTACTTCTAGTTCTTTATCACAGGAATTTAAAGGTAATAGAAGACAAGTAATGCTCGCTGCTATAATTGCTCTGCGGGAAAATATATATTTTTTCATCTTATTAAAATTAAATTATAGTGAAATATTTAAACCTGTAACAAAAGATTTACTTCTAGGATATGCACTGAAATCTACACCTCGTGTTATGGCATTGTTGTAGACACTTACTTCAGGATCATATCCAGAATATTTAGTAAAGACATATAAATTATAGGCAGTAAAATAAATTCTCAAATTAGAAATTTTAGATTTTTTCAGCCATTCTTTAGGAAGCGTATACCCTAAACTTATATTGTTGATTCTTAAAAATGAACCATCTTCAATGATATCGCTGTACAAACGTCCGGTAGTATTACCGTTGAAAGCAGGATTTGTTTTACCAGAATTTAGCGCAGTCAGTTCATCAGGATCAGTTACTCGCTGTCCTGAAGCATTAATAGTTGTCCATCTGTCTGCATAAATTGCCAGTGTATTCAGGTTATCTAAATTCAGTCTTGAGTTGTTTAATACGTTTGCATTATAAATATCGTTTCCTACCGTAAAATCAAGAAATACACTCAAATCTAGTCCTTTATAAGTAAAAGTATTGTTGAAACCTCCTGTGTATTTTGGATTTGCATCGCCAATAGCTGTTCTGTCCAAATCGTTTATTACGCCGTCAGGAGTTCCATTTGCTCCGCTTATATCTTTAAATTTTATAAATCCAGGCTGTACTACAATATTATCGCTTACAACCCCAGTTTTTAATGTATAGGCTTTTGTTGCTGGATTATAATCAAAATCATTTACCTGATACAGTCCGTCACTAACATAGCCGTACATGGTGCCAACTGGTTTTCCTACTTGTAAGATATAGTCGTTTTTATCTGTGTAACTATTTGTAATCAAAGAGTTTTCTCCTTGGCTTAAAGCCAATACTTTTGTTTTATTGAAAGCAATATTAAAAGTACTATTCCATATAAAATTGTCTGTTTTTACATTGGTTGTATTCAGTGTAAATTCGATACCGCGATTAGAGGTAGCTCCAATATTCTGAAACTGTTTTTTAAAACCTGAACTTGCAGGTACACGAGTATTATATAGCAGGTCTTTAGATTTATTTTCGTATATCTCAGTTGTTAAAGATATTCTTTGATTAAAAAATCCTAGATCAAGACCTAAATTTGTCGATTTAGTAGCTTCCCATTTTAAATATGGATTTGGCAGATTATTTTGAAATGCTGTAATCTGAGTTTGATTATTTAAAGGATAAGAACCTGAATTAAAAATTCCTAAAGCCGCATAATTTGCGATTCTATTATTTCCGGCTTCACCATAACTGGCTCTAAATTTAAAATCGGAGAAAACAGGCAGCTTTTTCATAAAGTCTTCTTCAATAACTCTCCATGCGGCAGATACGGCAGGAAAATATCCCCATTGATTTTCAGTTCCGAATTTTGTAGATCCGTCAGCTCTAATACTGGCAGAAAACAGATATTTATTTTTATAGGAGTAGTTTGTTTTTGCGAAAAAAGACAACAAAGCATCATCTTCTGAAAAAGTTGTCGGAATTCCTGCAATTGTGCCTAATTGTAATTTATCCCAGCCTAAATTAACTTCGGGAAAGGCTGAAGCAGTTGTAGTAACTCCTTCGGAATAGTTATAAATATATTCCTGCCCGGCCGTTGCATCAAATTTATGGATTTTATTAAAGGTTTTACTGTACGTTAAAACGTTGTTATAGTTTAATCGTGTTGCAATATTATGTGTAATGCCGCCAAATGCACCGCCGCTTCTAATAGCTAGAATGCCTCTTGAATCATTAAAGAATTTATTTTTAATGCTGTTGTCCGTATAACTAACCAGTCCGCGGTAAATTAAATTTGGAGTAATATTGTATTGCAGCTGTAAACTCATATTAATAGATCTGGTAACCGCTTCTCTTTTTTGACTGTCAATTGTAATAAGCGGACTTTGAAATGTTGGCGAATCCTGATTGTCTAGAGGGTCTACGGTGAGTGTCTTTAAATCTTCGTCTGATCCTATCTTTCCAATTGTAGGTCTGTACTGAAGTAAATTCTGCAGCATGCTTAATCTCGCATTTCCTCCATCGCCTGTAGATAAGCCTGTTACTTTTTGATTGGAGTAATTGACAATAGCATTAACAGTAACCTTTTTACTTATTGTATTAGTAACGTTTAATTTTGCAATATTTTTGACAGAAGCGCTTCCAAGCATAATTCCCTGATCATTATTAACCGAATAAAAAGCGTTGTATTTCGTATCATTTTCGCCTCCGCTGATACTTATTTTATGGTATTGGCTTTCTACAGCATTTCCAAAAACCTCATCCTGCCAGTCAATTCCTTTTCTGTTTTTGTAAAGACCTTCCAATTCATCATAAGTACCAAAAGTATTAGTGAATTTCTGCAATCTCGCATCATCTGTTGCTGCTTCATACAGTAGCTGCGTGTATTGATACGGATTCATTACAGGAAGTGTTTTTGCTATTGTTTTAATACCCCCGTAGGTATCATAACTTAGGGTAAGTTTTCCTCCTTTTGCTTTTTTAGTGGTTACCAGAACTACTCCATTAGCACCTTGTGCACCATAGATAGCGGTTGAAGCAGCGTCTTTTAACACATCCATTGATTCAACATCCATTGGATCCAGAAAACTTAATCCGCCGGTTTGGGCTACACCGTCAACTACATAAAGCGGTTCGTTACTTTGTGTGATAGAACCTCCGCCTCTAATTCTAAGAGTTGGCTCAGCTCCGGGAGTTCCATCAGACATTGTTACCTGCATACCCGCAATACGTCCCTGCAAAGCCTGCGCCACATTTTGTACCGGAATTTTTGCCAATTCCTGGCCTTTAACAGAAGAGATGGCTCCAGTAAGATCTTTTCTGGTTTTGGTGCCATAACCTACTACAACTACCTCGTCAAGATTATTAGTGTCATCTATTAATTTGGTATTGATACTTGTTCTGTTTTTAACCTGCTCTTCTTTCGTTTTTGTTCCGATATAAGAAAATACCAAAACAGCATCAGCTTTAACTGTGATTTGATAGTCACCATCCATAGAAGTAATGGTGCTGTTTTTAGTTCCTTTTTCAGAAACTGTTGCTCCCGGCATTGGAATATTTTGTGCATCTGTAACTTTACCTTTAACAGTAATGTTATCCTGCCCGTACATCATTTTGCAAGTTGCCAGCAGCAAAAATAAAAATATAGTCCTTTTCATAATTTATTCGTTTAGCCGAAATAAGCTTGAGACTTATTTCGCATTGATGTTATCTAAGTTGAGTTTTTGTCCTGTTAAATAAAATTCATTACTATTTTGCTGCTCTATATTAAATGATTTTTAAAAAGCAAAAATGAGTTGTGAAGAAAATTATAACAATTTATTAATTTGAAAATAGGACAGTGGGATTTTCTGCTTTGAGAAAAAAAATAAATTGTGTAATAGTCGGGTGGTTTCTTTTTGCTTGGTCATGTTTTTTTGATTTTAATTAAAACAAATATATTAATCGACTATAAAGTTCAGTTTTGAATGCGTCCAAAATGCTATTGATTTTGATTAATACAACGTTTTCGTTAATTGTAAACATTGGTAATATCAGTGTTTTATACTATTTCTTTTAAAACTAAATTTTAAAGAAAGCGCCGTAAATAGTAATCAGTTTTAAAATATACAGTATTGAGTATAGGTTAGTCAAAAGAAAGTAAATTGTTAACTAAAATATTGATTTTTAACAGCAAAAAAACTGAGCTTATTTTTCTCATACAGATAAAACTTGTTAAAGAATAAATTGCATAACCAATCAGTGATAATTGAATCAAACAAAATAACTTTAGCGTTTAGTAATGTCAATTAAAAATATACTTTTTCAATTGGATATTTTCTGAAGAGTAATTTAAAAATGTCAAAAAAAGAGTAAGAATGTTTTATAAAGAAAAAGGCAGCCTAAAAGCTGCCTATTTTTGAACTTGTGCATTACTATTTTAAAGGAAGTCTGATGATGCGGATATCATCATGAAAAGCGATGCGTGTTAGTACATTATCGCTGGTAATTACGCTTCCATCGGCATTTTTCCCAGCTTCGCGATAAACACCCCATTTTAAGTAACCTACATTTCCCACAGCGGGGCTGCCTGTGAATGTGATAAAATTATTTCGTTCCAGAACCAGATTATAATCGGATTGATCTGGAAGCTTAACGTATATTTTCATGTATCCTGTCTCATCCATTGCCCATTTCACTTCAATTCGAAACTTAATCCATTGATTAATATAAGGACGATAATCAGTAATCAGATTATCCTGATACTGATAATCTCTGGCAACGACAGCATTTCGTTTAGTAAGAATTCTTAAAGGCAGTAATTGATTATCAGACATTTTCAGCTGGAAAACATTATCTCCATAGGCTGGGTTCGCGCTATTCCACTGCTGCCAATCTTTTAATAATATACTAACCTCGTATCGATGTTCGTCTCCAGGGATATAGCGGTATTTAGCTAATGTAACTGCATCAGATTCACTGCGGTAGGAACCGTCTGAAAAATAACCGTTGTCTCCAAGGGTAACTTTATGCGCAATAGCATATTTACCAGTACTGCCGGGTGAAGTCACAGAAACGGCATCAGCGGCGGGTGCATGAGTGCCGGTTATACCTGTAACTCCTGAAGTAACCTCGCCAGATTCGTAATTTATGTTAAGAATGGTATCGTTTACAGCTGGTTTTAAAACAGGTTCTAAATCGTTATTTTGTTCCTTACTGCATGCTATGCCGGCTGTTATTGCCAAACCGAGAAAAGCCAGTTTAAGGATGATGTTTTTTTTCATATAACTTTACATTAAAAAATTAAATAACGGATGGATTCTTAATGACTGTGTTTTCTTCTCTTAATGAATAATTAAGAAAAGAAAACACAGCTGACATTTTGATTTTTATTGTTCTAATGTTGTTTGAACAGCATTGGTTTTACCATCGATAGTGATACTTAAATTGATGTTTCCTTTCTCAAAATCATTTCCCGGGTTTGGTTTGATGGTAATTTTCGGAGCCTTATTTCCATCATACGGATAAACGATACTGATAAATTGTTGTGATGCGTTGTCGTTTTTTGGTTTTTCGAATACAAATGCCGGTCTCGATGTTTCTTTTGCATAAGAATACGAAACTTTTCCTTCTTCTTCGTTTAATACCACTTTGTCGCTGTTTAAGGATTGAATCAAAAGATTATTTCCATCTTCGTATGTGGTGTAAACACTGTTATTTGCTTTATCAAAAACCGGTTTGCTGTCTTCTTTTAACTGAAAATGCACGCCTAAGTTTCCTGTAGCTGTACCAATTGCTTTATCAATAATTAAAAAGTATTTTCCGTTGATAAAAAGTACGCTTCTTTGGTGGTTCAAATTGCTATAGCTAGGATTTGTGTACGTTAAAACATCAAGGTTTTTACTGGTTTTCCATTTGTTTTGACGGGCTTCGGTAATAACCATATCTTTATTATCCAGTGTCAATGTGCTGTGTACTCTTGTCTGGCGAAACCAGTTTCTCATTTTGGTCACTTCGGCATCACCGCTATATATATAACAGCCTGTATCTGGTGTAAAATTGCGCCCTTTTACCCAAAGTTCAAAAGTTCCGTTATCCGGCTGTGCATGAAACTCTGCAGGCGGACCGGCTTTTAAAACCATTATTGTTGATTTATTATCCCATCCGTTTCTAAAGGTATATAAGCCTCCATTAGGAAATGCATTGGAAAGATAGTCAGGTAATTTTCCTGTGGCTCCCTCTGTAGCATAATATTCTATAAGCCCATCATTAGGAAACATCTTTGACCAGCTTGAAAATTGTTTTATCCTTACTGCTTTATCAACCACCCAGGTATCACCAAACATAGGATAGTTATAGTTAGGAAAAGAGATATTAGCGGTAACTAAAACCATTTTTTCAATGGTTTTGATATAGGATTCAGGAAATTCCTTTTCTAATCCCGCCATTTTTGCAGCATTATATGCTTTAGTAAAAATTTCGATACAGCCCACATGATAAGTGGGAGAAAGTTCCCATTGTACTCCGTCGGCAAATACCTGTAGTTTTATTTCGCGGTTAAGGATTTCGATACCGCTTTTGCGCCATTGTTCAGCTTGTTTAAATTCAGGAAAAAATGCTCCTGCACCCAAAACACGTTGTGCTTCAAATAATAAATGATTACCTTCTTTACTGTAATGCTTTGGAATATAATCGGTTTGTTTGTTGAAACTGTTTAAAAATTCCATCAAAAATGCTGGTGTAAAGTTGGGAGATACTACAAACAAATTAAATATAGCCGGATAACTTTGTATACGTTCTGATACTTCCAGCGGACGCCATGCTATGCTGTCGTTTTCTGCAGAACGTCCTAAAAAGTTTTTCTTTTCCCAGTCTCTAAATTGCAGCACCCATTCCTTGGCGTATTTTTCATCTCCGCTGCTCCTATATGCTAATGCCATAGAATGCCACCAGGTTAAACGGTGCAGCTGCCAACGGATTTCATTGTCTTTTATTGGCCAAAGATCCCAATTGATATCGGCTCCATAATCAAAAAAGCCATATCCTTTATGCGGCTGAAATTGATGCAGTAAGGCATTGTCTGCTTTTTCCTGATTGGCTTTTCCGATGTCTTTTCCTTTAAATCGTGCTTCATCACCGATATTAAAATCAGGATGTTTTACGGTTTTACGATTACGGTAATAAACCAAAAGTTCTTTTGCAGCATCATTGTATTTGGCTTGATTAAAAAGCTGGTTTACTTTTTCTAACCCCGGATAATTGAGGTTTACAGCATCAAAGCTTTCTTTATTTACTACAGTTTCCTGCGCATTGCTAGAACAAAATGTTAGCAGCATAAAAAATAGAGCGGTAGTTCTTTTTAAATTTATCATTTGTTTTTATAATAAATAAGAAGCTGTTTAATGGATCTTTTAGAGATCAAAAATAACTTCCTAAATTCTTTATTAATGCGTTAAATTTTTCAAATTGATTAAAGATGCTGCTTATATCTGGATTTTTTTGATTGCAGCATATCTTTTTAAAGCTTCCAGATAATAATAATCAGCATAATCAAGCGGTGTATCAATTTCTGAATTGTATAAAAAAGCACCAACACTATGTTTTAGCAGAAAATAATGATTCTCACCTGGTTTAGCCAAATAAGCATCTGAAGATAATGATTTCAATAGTACTTCAGCATAGTCAGCATATTTTTGACCGTCTTTTACTTGTGTACTCAAATCTAATAAGGCAGAAGCAATAACTGCTGCAGCCGAAGCATCTCTTGGTGCCAGCTCATCGGTTTCTAATGCATTGTGGACATCATAATCCCATACCGGTATTTTATCCTTTGGTGTTCTGGGATGGTTCATTATAAATTTCGCAATATTTTCGGCTTGTTGCAAAAACTTTGGATTTTTGCTGTTTTCATAACATACCGTATAGCCATATAAACCCCAGGCCTGACCACGTGCCCACGCTGATTCGTCTGTTAATCCCTGGTGAGTAGCTTTACGCAGAACTTTTCCAGTTACAGGATCATAATCTACTACATGGTAAGAACTGAAGTCTTTTCTGAAGTGATTTTTCATAGTTGTTAACGCGTGAGTATCTGCTGCATTTTTATATTCGGGTTTATTAAATTGCTTCGCTCCCCAATATAAATACTCCAAATTCATCATATTATCAATAATTACAGGATAATGCCACCATGGAAAATCCCAAGAGCGAATCACTCCAATTTTAGGATTAAATCGGGTGTAAAGATGGGATGCTCCATCGCTCAAAGCAGGCAGATAGCTTTCGTCCTTTGTAATTCTATACGCATTTCCATAAGAACAATACAACATGAAACCAACGTCATGGGTATTTTTAATATTTCGAATAGAATCCAGCGCGAGTGTGAATTTTTTAGCTTCATCGGCCAGTATTTTGTCGCCTGTAAGTTCATAGCCGTACCAAAGACTTCCGGGAAAGAAACCAGTAGTCCAATCGGTTAAACCGGCTAAGCGCACTGTTCCGTTGGGATTTACCGAACGCGGATTTTTCCCGGGTTTGTATGTTTGTGCTGCTTTGTCTAATTGAAATTGAATGACTTCGATTGTTTTTTTAAACCAAAGCAAAGACGGATCATCATTTTGAATAGGCTTTGCAAAAGTGTTAAAAGTAATAGTGGAGAGGACTAGAAATAGATTGAAGGTTTTTTTCATAGTTAATTCGTTTATATCTGTATTCTTTTTGTTTTTCGAATATTTTATAAAGCGAAGTTAAACTGGAGATCTAAAACGGTCTTTCAAATTCTATCATAAATGTTTTGAATTTGTGTAAAGACGTTTTTTTAAGGCTAAAACTGGCCGTAAATCAATTTTGATGCAGATATAGAATTGTGATCTGAAAGATTTTCAATTATTGAATTTGAAACAACAGAATATCTCCTTTCTGCATTGTGAAAATTTCTTTAGAATTAATTTTGATTTAAGCAGATATTATTACTATTTGTAAATATTACCATTTTTTGCCAAATTCTAAAATTAGCAGTTTTTGCTGGTGATTCCGTGGGTTGTTAACATTAAACTTACGTAACAATAATCGTCTGTTAAGAATTTCTTAAAATTTGAATCTGCAAAGAGAACTCTAAGCGAAATTGAAGTTGTGCATATGCTTAGAAAGAATCAAATGATTAGACTAGAGATATTTATTTTTAAATCATTCTGTAAATTGGCGAGGTAATTTTTAAATTAATTAATTCTTATATTGGATTCTGACAAATCCGACGTGAACCATATTATCCCCAATTAAATAGCTATTTAGACAAAACGGAAAGATTTTTAATCAAATTTAAAAGCTTTGTTTTGCATTCACTCATACCTTCGTTTTTTTTAAATGCCCCCTGATAAGAAAAAGTATAAGGATTAAATGATAAAATAGATAGTTCAAATGCAAGAAATAATAAATGAATATCAAGCTAAACCATAATTACTATTGTTCATTTAAAACTTAGAAATGAATTACAGTTGGCTTAGCTAGATTTTGATACTGTCTTGATTGCTAATGGTTATCACGATTTAACATTATGAATTTAATAGAAGAAATAAGTAGATCTAAATACTTGAGTTTTTTTTTATCCAGCTAAACAGCAAAAAAAATATTAACCGAGAGGCCATGGGAAAAGCTGATTTTAATATCAAAGTTCCCCAGCTTTTTAATTTAAAATCCACATATAATGCATTCTAAGTTTTTTAAAACCTGTTTTGTCGTGATGATACTTTTTACCGGCAAAGCTACCAGCCAGGAAATCATTACAGTATCCACTGAAAATACAGTTCTTGTACTGCAAACAGACAAAGACAGCTCTTTAATAACCACATACCTTGGGAAAAAATTAAAAAATACAGATGAATATGCGGTCATCAACTCGCTGGATAAGTTTAAGGTAGGTAATGATGATTTGTTTAACAAGCGGGAAGCCTACGTAGCATCCGGCTCGCTTAACCTGATGGAGCCTGCCTTGTCTGTAACCCATAGCGATGGGAATAAATCCGTAGTGTTGCAGTATGTAAACCATGAAGTAAAAAAAATTGACGACAACCAGACATTGACTACTATTGTATTGAAAGATACGAGGTACAAATTCCAAGTCACATTATTTTACAAGGCCTATTATAAAGAAGATGTAATTGAACAATGGTCGGAAATAGAGCATAAGGAAAAGGGTAATGTTGTGTTGAATAAATATGCTTCTGCCAACCTTACACTCCAAGGCAAAAAGTTTTTCCTTAAAAATCACTACAGTGGCTGGGGACGTGAGATGCTCTCAGAAGAACAGCAGCTATTGCATGGTATCCGCACACTCGATTCAAAGTTGGGCACACGCAGCAACCTGTTGCATTCATCCTCCTTCATGATATCCATCGACAAGCCTGCGGGCGAAACAGAAGGTGAAGTAATTGCCGGTTCATTGGAATGGTGCGGTAACTTTAAAATTGATTTTGAAACCTTTGATGAATACTACTTGCGGGTAACTCCAGGGATCAATAACTTTTCATCAAACTACACATTAAAACCATCTGAGAAGTTCACTACACCACGTTTTGTATACACTTATTCTGATAAAGGTAAAGGCAGAGCCAGCCGTAATCTGCAACGCTGGGCCAGAAACTATCAATTGGCGCAAGGCAGCGGCCAACGCCAAACCATATTAAACAATTGGGAAACCACTTATTTTGATTTCAATGACGAAAAGCTGAGCGAACTCACTAAAGACACAAAGAAACTAGGGGTAGATGTTTTTCTGCTAGACGACGGATGGTTTGGTAATAAATATCCCCGTAACGGAGCTTCAACAGGGCTTGGTGACTGGCAGTATAATAAACAAAAACTCAAGAATGGTATCAGCTCTGTAGGCAAGGAAGCTACTGCGCATGGTGTAAAGTTTGGTATATGGATAGAACCCGAAATGGTGAATCCTAAAAGCGAATTGTATGAAAAAAATCCTAACTGGATCATCAGGCAACCAGGTATAAAAGAATTTTATATGCGTAACCAACTTGTGCTTGATCTTACTAATCCAGCGGTTCAGGATTTTGTATACAATACTGTAGAGCAATTGTTCAAAGAAGTGCCTGAATTGGCGTTCATCAAATGGGATTGTAATTCGCTTATCTATAATGCCCACTCACCATTTTTAAAAAACCAGGATCACTTTTATATTGAATATGTTCGTGGTTTAAACAAAGTCTTGGAAAGAGTAAGGACCAAATATCCAAAAACACCCATGATGCTTTGTGCAGGCGGCGGCTCAAGAGTTGATTATGCTGCCCTGCAGTACTTCACAGAGTTTTGGCCAAGTGATAATACCAATCCGTTCGACAGAATATTTATGCAATGGGAATATTCGTATTATTTTCCTTCTATTGCTGTGGACAATCATGTTACGGATATGGGTAAACAACCCATTAAGTTTAAAACAGATGTTGCCATGATGGGCAAGCTGGGTTTCGATATTCGGGTAAATGAATTAGATACTACGGATTTACTTTATGCACAAAATGCAGTGAAGCTGTATAATGGAATTAAAGATATCATCTGGCATGGTGATCAATATAGGCTGCAAAACCCGGATGAGGAAAAAGTAGCGTCGATGGCTTATGTAAAAGAGAATCAAGAGGAAGCAATTGTGTTCAACTATTATGTAGCCACTACATTCAATACCACAATTGGACTGCCTATTAAAATGCAGGGGCTCGATCCAAAAAAACAATACAGAATTGAAGAAGTAAATCTTTATCCCGGAACAGAGTCACCCATTGACAGCTCCAAGATTTATTCGGGAGATTTCCTAATGAAGGTTGGTTTTAATCCTGAAGCCAATGCTAGAAGAACCAGTGTAATCTTACGGGTGAAGGCTTTGAATTAAGTTGGTTTTTTAGTCATAAAATAAGCTGCGTGCTACAACTGATAATTTATCCAAACCAAGTGATTTGCATATAATATTATTGTTAGAGTTTAATATTATTTTTTGGGAGCTCTTCCCGCTATTCGTTCCAATCTTTTGTGCTGAACCCCGGTACAAAAGGATTTCACTGCTATCGGGGCTAGGGCTGCTGGAGCAGCCCCGTCCTTTAGACCAATAAAAATAAGAAGGTTATATAAAAAATGGCGTCAATTGTCTTCAATTGACGCCATTTGGCTGTAGTGACCTCGACGGGACAAATTTCTATAAATTTTATGGAAGATTTAAAGAGATTGGCTTACTGGAAGTACGGCTGTCTTTCTTTGGCTTTATGAATTTGGTTTGGATGTCCTGCTGGGGATTGATGCCGATTTATAACTAATTACTGTAAATCTCGTATTGGCTTAGCTATTGAAAATGTAATTTTTATTGAAAAAAATTAGTCGGAGAGCTGCAGTTTCGAACTTAAACTTCTTAGGTCTTGATTTTGCTGAAATTTTCATTTTTCAAAAGTCCATGTGCCACGATTTTGCCACAAAACTTAGACTGGTGAAATATCACTAACAACCGCCTTAGTTTTTTGTGGCAAAAAAGATATCCACTCCAAAACCTAAGTGCACCGATTCTGCACCCGAACTTTAATTGTCGCTTTTTTAATATTTAACTAATTGATATTCAGTGATATTATTCTGGATAATTTGATTGTAAAGATACAAATATTTTTTATTATTGATAAATTTAAATTTAGATGCTTCTCAGATGGAAAGTCTTTTGAAAATTACTTACCTTCTTGTTGGAAAAAAGGTACCAACTAAAGATCTAAAAGTCTTGCCTCCCAATAATGGTAATAATCTCTATTCGCTCATCTCCATTTATTCGGTAGTAAATAGTATCGACACCGCAAACACAATAACGATATCCTTTTTTGATGTGGTCGGCAGATGGAAATAATAATGGATTTTGTTCTATTTTGTCAAAACAATCGTAAAACATATTGAAATAGTGATCGGCCTGATCCATTCCGAACTTACCGACACCATAGTAATAAATTCTTTTTAAATCTTCTTTGGCTTCGCTACTTAAATAATAGCTATACATTTCCTATATCCTTTTTAAACTCCGCTAACATTTCTTCTTTAGTTTGTTTTTTTACAAAACCGCTTTTTTCTCCCCTATCTAATTTAGCTCTTACAAAGTCATAAAACTCTTCTTGTGAACGTGCTTTTTTTATTAAAAAGTTAATGGCTTCACTTTTACTGCTAAACTCTTCTGCATTAACCTGATTTTTTAACCATTCTTCATTAGGAGCAGTTAATGATATACTTTGTCGTGTCATAAAGATAAAAATTATTTTGGTGTAAATTTACACCAAAATTTCGAAAATAGAAAGAGATTCGCTAAAAAACTTAAATACAAAAACCGGTTCTGTCGCATCTGTTTAATAACTATTATCTTTAGACGTTCAAAATATATTTTATGAATGCGAAAGGTCATTGTTATCCGAAAGCCATTATTTTGCAGGCTGTTTATTTCAAATTGAAATTTACATTGAGTTACAGGGATATTGAGGAAATAATGAAAATGCGTGGAATAGCAGTTGATCATGCGACGATTCAACGTTGGGTATTTAAATTTACTCCAATAGTTGAATCTCAGATGAAAAAAGGAAAGAGCAGAGTAGGCACCAGTTGGCGAATGGATGAAACGTATATAAAAGTAAAAGGTATCTGGTGTTATTTGTATCGGGCTGTTGATAAATGTGGTAATACTGTGGATTTTCTTTTGACCAGAAGAAGACAGAGGATGAGTGCACAGTCATTTCTGATAAAAGCGATAAAAAATAATTACCGGCCAACAGTAATAAATATAGACAAAAGCGGCTCTAACACCAGCGCAATACGGGTTTACAACAAACATTCATTTTCGAATATAAAGATTAGGCAATGTAAATATCTCAACAATATTGTGGAACAGGACCATCGTTTCATAAAGTGGCGGATACAAAACGGTTTGGGTTTTAAAAGTTTTGCGTCTGCCAGAAGAACCTTGGCAGAAATTGAAGTTGTGCACATGTTAAGAAAGAATCAGATGCTTAACCCAGGAACAAGTATGTTCAAATCATTTTGTAAATTGGCTGCATAATTTTCGGGTTTCTGATTTCTTGCGGATTTACATGGCAGATGCGACAGAACCAAAGATAACCATGCTTATCAATTACATTTAAAAACACCGCATTTTCAAAAATATAAAACAACCACACTTAAAATGGTCAAATCATTAAAGCTGGTAGACATAGATACAATTGTAGCATAAAAACCGTTGAAATTCATCAACGGTTTTTACTTGAGATTTACTATTCAGCGAAACTTCCACCGCTCATTGCTTTTTGAAAAGCTTCTGGATTCCAGTATTCACGATAATTTACAATAAGGCCGTCACGAAAGGTTACAAAAGTAGCATAACTCATTTCATACGGATTTCCACTGCCTATTACCACTCCTGATGCGCTCCATTCTGCAATGGCAGCATTGGCATCATCAGTGCCGTAGATTTTCAGCTTTGGAATTGATTTTACGTCTATAAAACCAGGATAATCTTTCAAATAATTATAAAGAGCCTCACGACCTTCAAATTTTGCAGGGGAACCTTCAGGAGCAAAAGGGAATTCTGCTACCACATCTTCTGCACAAAGTTCTGACCAGCCTTTCATGTCTTTGGCTAAAAATGTATCTAAACTGTTACGAAGGAGTTGAGTTGCTGAGGTGTTTTTTGAATTTTCCATTTTTTATTTTCAATTTTATTGTTATTATTTTATTCATTTCTATAGGGCAAAGTTGCACCGGAAATAAGCCTTAAAACAATGAGATTTGATAAAAAAAACCGTTGACATTTGTCAACGGTTTTATAGAATAGATATATTTTGTGCAGTATAAGTATAAAAAACAAACCCGAATTTCACAAATCGACACCAATTTCAATAGTTGATTTAATTTGCGAAATTAATTTGGCAAACTAAATTAGTGAAATTCGTGCTTAAAATTAATTTATAAAAGACAGTTTTAAACTGAATATTTATTTCGTTGCTTGTTTTCTAATTCTGCTTAAGGTTTCTTTGGTAATACCCAAAAAAGAGGCAATAATGTGTTGCGGAAAACGCTGGATAAATTGTGGGTGATTGCCGGCAAACTCTTCATAACGTTTTTCTGCCGTGCTGCTAATAGTAGAGTTTAATCTTCGTTGGTTTGCAATGGAATTTCGCTCATCCATTAAAAAGACCATTTTTGCCATTGCCGGAATTTTCTCTATCAGATCCAGCATTTCAGCTCGTGTTAAAATTAGTAATTCGGTATCTTCACAAGCTTCAATATTGTATTTTGAAGAAGTGAGCATAGCAGAGCTTTCCCGGTCGTTAGCCCAGTAATTTTCAATCAGCAGCTGTACAATATGTTCAATTCCTTTTTCATCCACACTATATTGGCGCATAGCACCCTTTACAATAAAACCCGCATATTTACACACATCACCCTCTTGCAGGAAATATTGTTTTTTTCTTAATTTTTTGGGTTGAAAAGTCGCGGTAATCAAGGCTTTCTCTTCGTTGGTAAGCTGCAAAGCTGAATATTGCTCGATATAGGCTGTTAATTTGTCGTGCATTAGTTAGATCATTCATTAAAATGATGCAAGGTATAAAAAAAACGACTTTATTTTATAGCATCATTTACAGTCTGGCTGTCTACAAACTGCTCAAAACTGATAATTTTATGTTCTTTCAATTTCCAAATGTGAGCCACCCTGGCAGTGAATGATTTGCCTGTAATTTTGTATGTGCCGGTATATGTGCCAAAAGCAACAACTTTATCATCACTCGCAACGTAATCTTCCGGAGTAAATTTATAATCGATCCATTCACTTCCTAATCGGGTAAATACATTTTTAGTAATGTTTTCCAAGCCAATGTAAGTTCCCGCATAAGGAAAACCTTTGGCTTCTGTCCAGGAAATATCTTTGGTAACGTGTTTAGCTAAGTTTTGGCCATTCTCTTCCGAAGTTTTTCCTTCATAGGTACTTTTTACAATTTCCAGATTTGTCATGTCATTTTTATTTAAAGAGCAGCCTGACAATACGATTAGCATTATCAGGCTGATCATGATTTTTAGTCTTACCATTTCATTTCTCCCGTGTTTACTTTGGCACCAATCTGAAGGGCCGTGTCGAAAGTAAGTATTGGATATTTTGCTTTTATCGCTTTAATTAAGCTTTCTGAAGTTTTGTTGGTTTTTAAAGCCTCTTCGTAAAACAGGATATAGCTTTTTGTGTGTTTTACTGCCTCGATATCAAAGGAACTTTGAGAATCAGCATGAGCAGGAATTACAATTTGGGGATGTAAGGCTTCAATTTTGTCCAGAACATCAATCCATTGTTTTCGTGCCGCTGGTGTCTGCGCATCTGCCATCCAAAGGTTGAAGGTTGTTCCAAAAACATTTATACCGCCCACTACAGCTTTTATCGATGGAATCCATACAAATGTTTTTGAAGGAAATTCTTCCAGACCTATAATTTCTAGTTTTTGGCCTTCCAGGTCAATACTGTTTGCTTTTAAAACCTGAGGCAGAACAATATTAGAAGTAATGGCTTTTCCTAATCGTTCTCCCCAAACATCTAATTTTTTTTGAGCAGTTGCTTTAATAGATTCGACTGTTGCAGGCGAGGCATAAGCGGTAACTTCAGGGAAATATTTTTTGAATACTTCCAGTCCGAAATAGAAATCCGGATCTGTATGTGAAATATAAATAGTGGTTAGTTTTCTGCCTGATTTTTTAATTTGTCGGGCTACTTTTTCAGCATCTTCCAGCGTGAACTGTGCATCAATTAAAACAGCATCTGTTTTTCCTGAGATTATCACTGAAGCCACACCAAAACTATTTTCGGATGCGTTAAAAACTTCCAGCTTTAAATTATTGGCCTGGATAGTTTTGAAATTTTGTGCTTGTGTTTCCATATTCGATAAAATTAAAATTGTTAACAATAGTTTTGAGATAAGGTGTTTCATTTTTGGCTGCGTTTTAAATTACCACCGCAAAAATGAAACAGAATACTGTCTCGAAACATTAAACTAGTTTAATAAATAGTAGAATAATTTATTTTTTGAGTGTGATTTTCTTTCTGATATTACTCAAGAAAACATTTGTAATGCCAAGATAAGCAGCTATTTGAATGTTGGAAAGACGTTGGATAAGCTGCGGATATTTTGTCGAGAATTCAATATAACGCTGGTCTGCTGTTTTACTGAGATTATCAATCATTCTTCTTTGAAGGGCAACGTGCGTTTTTTGTGTCATTACCCGAAATAATTTCTCAATTTTAGGCAGATTAGCGTATGCAAACTCTTTATCTTTTTTAGAAATAACAAGCACTTGGCTATCCTCAAGAGCTTCTATGAAAAGTTGTGACGGTGTTTCGGCAGTAAAACTGTCAATATCAGTTATCCACCAATTTTCGATAGCAAAATAGAGTATTTGTTCAAAACCATTTTTGTCAATATGATACACACGCAAAAGCCCTTTAGTGACAAAACCTTCAAATTTGCAGACTTCTCCTTCTTTTAATAAAAACTCCTTTTTGCTGATTTCTTTTTTCTCAAATAAATTGACAAATGCTTCTAATTCATTTTGGGAAAGTGAAATATGTTTCAGAATATTTTCTTTGAGAAGCTCTTTCATTTTTATTAGGTTTTTCTTCATTTGGCTTTAGAATACTGCCATAACGAAATTACGAAATTTTTAATAGTCTTATGTTTTGCGGTCATTATGATTTCAAGCTATTATCCTTGAGGCTTTAATTTTAAAGTGCATCTGATTCAGGCAGGCTTCGCATTTTTGGGCCTGCAAATCATTTAAAGCAGTCTTTATTTACGGTGCAGCTTTATTACAGGTACAGTTGTGATCACTGATTTTTTTTTAAGCATAACTTATTTTTTTAAAATTAAAATGATAAACCCGCCCGATACAATTAAGTACAGGGCGGGGTGTCCATAAACATAATCTTCCATTTTATGTCTACTTAAAAACTTGTCAGTGTATAAGAATCTTTCGATTTAGTTATTAGTGTAAACTAAATATAATTATCGGGCTGTTTTAAAGGAAGGGTCACTGTAAATTCAGCGCCGTTGTCTTTCTCCCCCAAGGCAGTAATTGAACCATGATGTCTTTTGGCTATTTTTCGGCACAGGGCAAGACCAAGCCCGTTTCCTTCGAACTCGTCTTTGGAGTGCAGCCTTTCAAAGGCATCAAATATCCTCTCGGCAAAAACAGGATCCAGTCCAATGCCGTTGTCCTTTATTTTTATTTCCAGCACCTCAATGCCTTCCTTATTTATAACAGCCGAGGTGATGATCACCCTGGGCGGCTCATCGGCTTTTGAGAATTTAAGGGCGTTATGGATCAGGTTATAAAAAAGCTGGTGGATCAGTATCGGCGCGCCCTCAATCTGGGGAAGCTCACTTATGATAAGTATGGCCTGTTTTTCATTAATTATCAGCTCCAGATCGCTTTTAATATTCTCTATCATCTGGTCCAGATTGATCTTCTTTACAGGCTGTGATCTTTTATCCAGTGTTGAGTAGGCAAGGATTCCCTCAATGATCCTCTGCATTCTCTGGGCAGACTGGTCTATTTTGCCCAGGTACTTTTCTGCATTTTCATTAAAAAGGCTTTCAGATTCATTTCTTAGAAGACTGCTGAAGGTTTTTATTTTACGCACAGGCTCTTTCAGATCATGGCTGACCACACCCGCAAAATGCAGCAGGTCATCATTGGAGCGCTGAAGCTCCTGCGTGTTTTCTGCCACCTGTTTTTTAAGCTCCTCTTCAAAGGCTTTCTGCTCCTGGATATCGCGGATTATCCCGATAATGCTGATAGGGTTCTCATTTTCGTCCTTGATGATCCTGCCGTCTATCTTTACCCAGCGCAGAGAGCTGTCATCATTTACAATTCTGGCCTCATAGGACATTTTCCCTGTCATCTGCGCCTGCTGGTGCGCTTTTTCGCGAAGGATTCTATCCTCGGGATGCAGTCTGGCAATAAGCTGCTCGTTGGTAACTTCTCCCTTAATGGACCATATGGCGTTGAAATTTCCGGAAGTTTTTATTTTTTTGCTTGGAAGGTCTATCTCATAGGTTCCCATCCCTGAGGAGTCAACTGCCATCCTTAGTTTCTCATCGGAGCTTTTAATATCTTCTCTGGCCTGGTGCAGGTCTGTTACCTCTGCGGCTGTATGCATGACCCCGTAAATCTGCTTTTCTGAATTATAAAGGGGTATAAAGCTGTAATTGTAATATCGGGATTCTGCCATATCGTCAATAAGCAGGTCTATTTTCTTGTCTTTGGCATGAAAGGGGATACCGGTTTGGAGCACAGTTAATGCCTGATCCAAAATCTGCTGTTTTTGGTTCTGCGGCAGCACCACAGGAAAATTTTCCCCAATAACAGTGTCGCTTTTTTCCCAGATTTGCAGCATTGCCGTGTTGGCCAATGCTATCTGGAGTTCATTTCCGGTATAGACGGCTGTGGGCAGAGGGGTGTTGTCCACAATGTCTTTCAAAAGCGTTACATTATCGTACATCGTGCGGGTGGTTTGTATGGACACGAAAGTATCTTTTATTTAATGGCAGTGTGTTATGTAAATATAAAAGAATGTTTCATAATTCCAATAGAATATTTTTTAACTGCCCGGTTTCAGGCGGGCTTATTGCTGCATCAAATAAATGAGCAGAACAGATTATTGAAGTAAACCGCAGCGCGGCTGATTATTAAAATAAAATAAAAAACTCAAATTGAGCCAGTTCTAATAAATAAAACTACCTTTACATCCTTAAATACATTAAAATGCAAGAAGGTACAGTAAAATTTTTCAATGAAGAAAAAGGGTTCGGATTTATAACTCCAAATAACGGAGGAGCCGAAGTTTTTGTTCATGCTTCAGGTCTATCAGAAAACATCCGCCAGGACGATGCAGTACGATATGACGTAGAAGAAGGCCGTAAAGGTCCAAACGCAGTAAACGTAGTTGTAGCATAATATACTCTTCACAGTTAACTTTTTAAAGGCATCTGCTCAGGCAGGTGCCTTTTTTGTTTTATTGATAGGGTAAGTTTACTGTCTTCTTATAGAATAATATTATTTTTTAGGAGCTTTTTCCCGCTATTCGTTCAACCCAAGCGATAGCGAACCGGCGAAGTAATCTTTTGTGCCGAACGACGGCACAAAAGGATTTTCACTGCACACGAGCGAAGCGAACTGGCGAAGCAATCGGGTCTAGGACTCCTGCAGATCCCTTTTTTGTCTTGGAGAACAGCACATTCAAACCCAATTTCGGTACTTTTAATTACTACTCAATTTTGGTCTTTATTAATTACCATATACTATGACTCCGTTACAAAGCTGTTATTACTTCCAGCCAAAACAGTAAATAGGTTTTTCCGCTGCAGAATCAGAAAATCGATGAGGAATCTAAAGACAGAAACCGGCCTTTTAGTTTAGCTGATACTCACCTTTTTTAGACTGATGAAATAAGACACAGCATACTGCGGCTCATTATTAATAAATTAGTAAGACTACAATAAAAAAAGGCGCCATTTATCTTTAATTGGCGCTTTTTGGAAGTGTGATAACAGGAACGGGACAAATTTATGGACAATTGCTTACTGCATGTAGGGTCTGTCTGTGTATATCTGAAATATTTTGGTTTAAATGTCCGTTGCAGATTGATACTAGAATGAACATCCTTTTATTTTTGATTTTGACACAAAATGCACTCTGAAATTTACTTAATGTTAAAACATAATACCTTATTTTTTAGCAAAAAAGCACAAATTCCAAAATAAATTTATGGATCGAAATCCCTTAGGACACTTATAAGTTAACGGACTGCCGAAGTCATTGATTTTGCAGGATTTCTAGTTTTTTTAAAATGACTGAAATTCCCATAGGAACCCTATTGCGGAAGTGTGACCGTTTCACATTGAATTTTGTCCGTTTGGTTCAAATTTTTAAAGGATCTGCCGCTAATGCCTTTTATGTTTGCACCATCAAATTAACAAAGGCATTCTGCCTGATAACATTTAAACTTATAAATCATGAAAAATTTATTTTTGCTCTGCATTGTTCTGGTATCCTCAAGCTCTTTCAGCCAGAGCTTTTTTGATAAACTTCATTTTGGTTTGAAGGCCGGTGGTAATTACAGCGGTTTTTACAATGCAGATTTTGAAACTGAAGGGCTTGCTGGATTTCATGCAGGGGCAATAATCGCCTACGAGATTAATAAAAACTTTTCGATACAGGAAGAAATTTTATTCTCTACCCA
This sequence comes from Flavobacterium sp. B330r, assembly GCF_056824325.1. Lineage (NCBI taxonomy): Bacteria > Pseudomonadati > Bacteroidota > Flavobacteriia > Flavobacteriales > Flavobacteriaceae > Flavobacterium > Flavobacterium sp. B330r. The sequence continues at coordinate 5,499,497 of NZ_CP124860.1, read as the reverse complement.
AGGAGCTAAATTAAAAGGAGGATTCTCTGACGGCAAAGATCTTAAACTGTCTTACGTTTCAGTGCCCATTGTAGTAAAATACAAAACTGACTTTGGATTGTATTTCGAAGCTGGTCCCCAAATTGGAATTTTAGCATCAGAAGACTTTAAAGAAATAACCAATGATGATTTTGCTGAAAAAATTGACGGCGGTCTGACAGGTGGCATTGGCTATCAATTTTCTAATGGTTTTGGAATAGGAGCCAGGTATTATATGGGATTAACCGATATTAGTAAAAGTAAGTCAGCGGCCATTAACACCAATTTTCAAAACCACATGTCACAGGTCAGCCTTTTCTACATTTTTTAGATAAGAGAAGTAGCTTAGTTATAAAAAAACATATAAATACCCCTGCGGCTGCAGGCGGTATTTTTTGTACTTTTCCCACACTTGAAAACTGCAAACTTAAAGACCCTGCCAATGCCCAAAAAACGTAAATCCATAATCACCAACAATATTGCAAAGTCCTTCACGCCTTTGATTCTGAAGGAAATTTATAAAATAAATCTGTTTTTGACATTTTTAATGGCATCTCTTGCTATGTTTTTTCTGATCATGTTTAAGAGTTCGCCTCTTTTGGTGTTTTTCATGACTTTAAAAAGCGGTTTTTATATTTTTCTGGTTTCATTCTCCCTCTCGGCTGTTTTGGAATTCTGTGCCTTAAAATTTCAAAATGATTTATACAGGTTCAGGCTTTGGCGCTATACCGCCAGCTTTGGCATAGCAGTTGCACTGCAGATGCTGCTCTGGCCTTTTTTTGCTTATATGGCCCATGTTGTGTGGAGTCCCTATAATATCAAATTGATTTTGACCTTTTTAGTAGAAGCGGTTTTTATATCTATTTTAATACTGCTGCTGCAGGATTTTGCCATTCTCAGGCTTGCCAAAACACAAACCGAGCTGGAGAATGCCAGATTGCAGCTGCGCATGGCAGAAGCGGAAAACCTCCTTTTAAAACAGCAGATACATCCCCATTTTTTATTTAATTCCCTCAATACATTAAAAGCCCTTTATAAAAAAGATCTTGCCCTTGGAGAGCATTATCTGATCCAGCTCGCCGGATTTCTGCGCGCAGCGGTATCGCTCAACGACAGCATGGTAAATACACTGGAAGAGGAACTGGGATTTTGCAAAAATTATCTTGAAATGCAGAAAATGCGCTTTGGAGCGGCTTTAGAATGGGAGATTGAAATAAGGGACCAGGAAATGCTTGAAGGTTATCTGCCTACTTTTTCTCTGCAGCCACTGGCTGAAAATGCCATTAAACACAATCGATTTACAAAACAGCATCCACTTCGCATTATCATAGAGCAGAAAGGAGAGTACATATCGGTATCCAATACAATGAATGTCCGTCTGCCGGGTGAAACTTCTTTAAAAAGCGGCCTGGCCAATCTGGCTGACCGCTATCAAATTTGTTCGGGAAATGAAATTATTATTAATAACGATGGCATTACTTTTTCTGTAAGCTTTAAAATTGGCACCAATGAGGATCGTAATTATTGAAGATGAAACACTGGTAGCGGAAGAACTGGCTGCGAGTTTGAAAAACACCAGTTCCGAAATTGAAATAACTGCAATTTTAGGATCTGTAAAAGAAGCTGTTTCCTATTTCAGAGAGCAGGAGCATCCGCAGCCCGATCTTATTTTTAGCGACATACAGCTGGGAGACGGCCTTAGCTTTGAAATTATAGAAGCCGTTTCCCTGGAAGTGCCGGTAATTTTTTGCACTGCTTTTAACGAATATGCTCTTGATGCTTTTAAAGCCAATGGCATCGAATACATACTCAAACCCTTTAGCTATGAGGAATTAGGCACTGCTCTTGCTAAATTTCAAAAAATGCAAAAAATAATGAGCGGCCAATTATCACTGCAGTACCAAAAAGCGATGCAGATGCTTTCCAATGTGCAGCAGCAGAACAGCAGTACATTGATGGTAAAATACCGAGACCGTCTTTTACCATTTGCTTTTGATAAAATAGCCCTTTTTTATGTGGAAAGCAATACAACTGTAATGCTGGCGCATAACGGTAAAAGGTATATATTAAATGACTCCTTAGACGATATTGAAAAAAAAACCGGTCAGATCTTCTTCCGAATGAACAGGCAGTTTCTGGTAAACCGAAATGCGATAGAAGATGTTACAGATTATTTTCCACGCAAACTTAAAGTAAATTTGTTTTTTCAATTTCATAAAGACATTTTTGTAAGCAGGGAAAAAAGATCCAAAATGCTTGCCTGGATAGCAGGCTGATTCTAGCTTTAAGATTACTAAAAAAAAATAAACAATGAAAATGAGTACTCATAGACGAGATTACTACCTGCGTGAAATAGTTTCCGTTGCCTTATTATGGTTTCTGGGCGGGCTGCTTTTTGTTTATGTTAAATTCAATGACATTCCCGATAATGCCATTGCAGATGCTTATCCTGTAATGCCTGATATGACCAAAGAATGGATCTATAAGTTTTCTGTTTTGAGCTGTCTCGGTATTGGACTTATCATGGGGCTTTTCCATACAATGATTTATCCAAAGATGATTCGCACCCGAAATATTTTACTCACTATCATGCTGCGTATGGCTGTGTTTGCTGCGCTCACTACAGCAGTAATTCTGATTTTTCTTCAGTTTTCCTGTATCCCTTCCCATGCCTGGAAAAACACTACACTGCCCAGCGGATCAGGTGTGAGCGTAATGGTATCGATGGTTTTAATGGAAATGCTTGTCGGTCTGGTGGTCACCCTGCGGACTAATCTGGGTAAAAACTATTTTAGGAATTTTATTCGTAATGCCTATTTTACCCCAACACTGGAAAACAGAATCTTTATGTTTATGGATCTCAGGGACTCTACGCTTTTGGTCGAGAAAATGGGCAGTACCGCTTTTAGCAGCTTTATTCAGGACTGCTTTAAAGACCTCTCTTCTGCCGCACTGGATCTGGGCGGCGAAATTTATCAATTTGTAGGCGACGAAGCTGTAATAACCTGGCCTGTTAAAAACCAGACACAATTTAAAGAGGCTGTTGATCTGCATTTCTCCCTGATAGAAAAGCTCGAAAAAAAACGAGCATATTACATCGGTAAACACAGCCATTTCCCAGAATTCTGGAGTTCCATACACTCAGGGATGGTATCAGCGGCGCTGGTGGGACATTACAAAAAAGAAATTGCCTATCACGGGGGTGTACTGAACCTCTGTTCAAGGCTTCAAAAAGTATGCAGGGATTATAATACCAATTTAGTAGTCTCTGAAAACTTTTACAAAGAGCTGCCCTGTAAGAGCTCTTTTAAATGTTCGGCTGTCAGCGATATTGTACTTAAAGGAATCTCAGAAAAACAGCTGGTATATAAAATCGATTTGGATTTTACTTAGTCTTTACATTGTTTTTTCACCCTGAAAAAACAAAATGTACTCTGCTTAAAACGATCATTTTTTCCTAAAACAAACTGCTTTTTCCAGGCATAACGCTTCATGCTCAAAATTGTCCGTTTGAACTTATTTTTTACGGTTTTTAAATACCTGCTTTTCCACCTTCGTCAAGCAATCTTAAAATTAAAAACTATTATGAGTAAGACAAAAAACAATTATTATGCTGCCTGGCTGATTATCGTGCTGGCAGTTTTTTCTGCCGCTGATTCCTACGGGCAGAATACCCAGGTAATGGTTTCAGGCATTAGGTCTGAAAAAGGCCAGATCATTCTCAATGTATTTAAAGATGACCAATCCTACAACAAAGAGAAAGTACTTAAGAAATTGGTATTTGAAAAAAAAGCAATCACTTCAGGCCTTATGGACATTGCCTGTGATCTGGCTCCCGGTACTTATGGCATTACCCTAATTGATGATGAGAATAAAGACGCTGAATTAAACAAAAGTTTCATTGGCATTCCTAAGGAAGGTTTTGGTTTTTCCAATTTTTTTATGGAAAAAATGAAAAAACCGGCCTTTGATGACTTTAAGATTGTCGTCAAAGGTCAGGACAACAAAATCAGCATCAAGGTAAAATATATGTAATAAAATAAAAAAAAGAAGTAAAACCCAAAATTAAAAATTATGAAAATTAAAACAATCCGTAAAGCAATAGCCGTAAATATAATGGCAGCTGCTGCTCTTGTATTTTTATACTCCTGTGATAACAATCAAATAGATCCTTTTGGCTCTGCAAGACTTAAAGTGGTAAACGCTGCTCCAAACTCAGGCTCTCAAAAATTTGTCATGGCCAACATTCCCTATATTAGTGATCTGGAATATTTAGAGCATTCGGTATCCTATCATGATGTATCTTCAGGAAACAAACTGGTGAGCCAATTCAGGGATCAAAGTGATAATGAACTTTATGGCACAGAGGAACTGAACCTGAGCGATGATAAAAGATACACTGTCTACCTGACAGGAGAATCAAGAGATGATGCAGAAGTGAGGTTGTATGAGGACAATATGACTGCTCCTGCCAGCGGGAAAGCCAAAGTGAAATTTATTCATTTAAGCGCCGGTGCACCTGCCAGTATTGATTTTGTTGATGCGCAGGGCAACAGCCTTTCAACAAATCTGGGAAGATACAGCCAAAGCAGCTATATCGAAGTTAATGCCGGTTCTTTAGCTGTTCAGGTGCATGGTACGGGAGCTGCGGAAACTTTGGCAGCACTGGGAGAAACTGATTTTTCTGCCGGGAAAATTTATACTGTTTTTATAGCAGGATCCCCAGCATCAGGCTATAGAATTGAACAGCTTTCACACAACTAAAGAGTCCTGAAAATAGAGGATGTGAGTACGAAAATCATTAAATCTTCCGTTATTGGCCTGAAGAAAAAACCTTAAAAGATGAATGGAGTCCTCCAGCAGTTATCAAAAGTTAAATTGATTTTATAGCTCTGTGGCTCCGTTTTATTTCAAACATTAAACTAAATGTTTCCAGTAACCACTTATTTAATCAAAAAAAATCATCTCAGTTCTACGTGAAAACAAGGCAAAGCTCCAGAATAAATAATTTTGGAGCTTTTATAATTAGTATACAACCGAATTATACTTTCTAAAAGTTTCGAACCTAAACTCGTCACCTTTTGATTTTATTGAGCTTCTACTTTTCAAAAACTACATGCGCCACGATTCTGCCACAAAGTTTAGACCGGGGAAATATCTTTAAAAACTGTCTTAATTTTTTTTTGGCAAAAAAGGTATCCACTCCAAAAAAATTTCGGTATTCAAAGACCGAAATTTTAAATACTATTTTTTACAAATCTTTAAAGGTTCTCAGCTGTAATAGCTCTATCGAGCCAGGCTCTCCAGAAAATTACCATAACAGCCAGTGCACCGAAACCCAGACCAGTCCATGGCGTAACTGATATACCGTAATGATTAATAAACCATCCACCTATAGCAGTGCCTAGTGAAACACCAAGATTTCCAAACGAAGTCTGAAGACTGTTTGCGAATTCTTTTGCATCGGATGCGGCCGATACCATATGGCCGACGCCAATTAGGAAACATGGTCCATACATAATACCCCAAAATCCCACCACAACTGATATGCTGAGCACTGAACTGCCGGTATATTGAAATGCAAATGGAAGCAGAAATGTACCTGCAAGGAAAAATAGGGTAGTCCAGAACATATATCTTCCCAGTAAACGACCTGCCAGAAAGTTAGATATCACACCCATTATTCCAAACAAAAGCAGCATATAGCTAATCTGCTGTGTACTTAAACCTTTTTCCTTCGAAAGATAATCGGCAAAATAACTGTAGGAACAAAACCAGGCAGTTATAAGAAGCAGGTTCAAAGCAGTCCCGGCAATAAACCTGGGTCTTTTGAGTATGCTCAATTGGTTTTTAAAAGACTTCACCTCCTTATTAGGCATAGACGGCAGAAACTTATAAATGATGATCAGTGTTATCAAAATGAGCAGACCCTGAATAACATAACTCCACTGCCAGGTGTAAATACTTGCGATAAATGTGGTGAATGGGATAAGTGTTACCTGTGCAAGGGCTATGCCTCCAATTATGATACTGGTTAAGCGCATCTGCATTTGAGCAGATGTATCTTTTGTTGCAGCAGCAATTACCATTGAAAAGAATGCTGGATGCAAAATCGTGGGCAGTATTCGAAGTATCATTAGAAGCCAGAAAGGAGGGCTGAAAATGGAAAAGAAATTAGAAATTAGGAAAAGTCCCAAGGCATACATCATAATTTTCTTTTTGTCAAATTTTGATACGTATAAAACCATGAAAGGTCCTGTAAGGGCAATAGTTAAAGCAAATATACTCAAGAGGTACCCTGCGGTTCCAATATTTATTTTGTAGTAATCAGCTATCTGCGGCAAGATGCCAATTATGCCAAATTCTGTGCTTATAATTCCGATAACGCCCAGACATCCGATGTACGCTATTCTTTTATTTAAAATTGAGTTCATATTAAACTGTTCGGTTTAAAAAAGGTTAAAAAAAATATTACTTATTAATTCTGTTCGAAAGTTTCTAGTTCATTTTAATCGTAGTGATTAAAGTTTTTAAAATGTCGTAGCGACACCTTCGATTTTTATATAATGTACAATTTAGCTTATAAGAGTGGCGAAATCTGTACTTATTATTTCGATAACGTCCATGCATCCCAAGTATGCAATTCTTTTGTTTAAATTTATTTCATATTAAACTGATCGGTTTAAAAAAGGTTAAAAAAATATTTTATTATAATTAATTTCGTTCCAAGGTCACGTATTTAGACTTTAACCATTACGATTAAAGTCTCTATCATATCGTAGATATATTTTCGATTTTTATTTAATGCATAATTCTTGAACATTGAACTAGACGAACTGGCAAAGAAATCAGCAGTCAATTTTGTGTCTAAATCAACTTTAATGCTTCCTTGGCTCTGCCCAAGCTTTAATGTTTCAAAATAGATGTGTTCTATCTTTTTCTCATTTGCAGCAAGCAGACGTCTGACTTCCTGGTCAGTTAATGCCAGTTCAAATGCAATTTTAACAGCCAGACATATTCTGTCTTCCTTTATGCTTTGATCTACTGCCAGCTTTAATAATGCTCTTAAAGTTTCAACTGCATTAGTCTGGCCAGGATTTAAAATACCTTCATATTCTGATACTTTAGATTTCATATACTTGGTCAGGCATTTAATAAGCAGTGCTTTTTTATCTCCATAAGTTGGATAAATACTGCTTCGATTAATTCCTAAGTGCGTCTCCAAGTCAGTGATGGAAGTCACATGATATCCCTGCGTCCAGAAAAGTTCCAGCGCAATATCCAATTTCTGTTCATAATCAAATTCCTTTGTTCTTGCCATAATGATGCAAATATAATAATAAACTGGTCAGTTTATTATGAGTTACAGATTATTTTTTAATTCTTGTTTTCTTGGAGTTAGTAATGAATTAGATCAATTTTCAAGCTCGGTAGAAAAACAAAAAAAGGAATAGTAATGTTTCGAACTTGAGCCTTCAAATTGTTTTAATACAATATTATCAGTTCTTGTTAAATCTAAATGCATCGATTTTGCACCCAGTTTAACTCTAGCATCATAAGAAAAGCTATTATTTAATTGCCTGCTGATTCTGAAACTCTTCGATGGTTAAGTTTCCGAGTGCAGAATGTCTTCTGCAGGTGTTGTAAAAGTTCTCGATATAATCGGTTATTGATTTTTCTGCTTTCTCTTTAGTCTTATATTTACTTTGGTATACCAGTTCTACCTTTAATGTCTTGAAGAAGCTTTCTGCTATCGCGTTATCATAGCAGTTTCCTTTTCGGCTCATGCTTTGGGTTATTTTATTTGTAGCTAATAAAGCAATAAACTCACGGCAGGCATATTGCTTTCCTTGGTCTGAGTGAAAGAGTAGTTCCTGATTGTTCTGCAATGGACGATTTAAAAGAGCTTTCGTTAAAGAGGTGATGCTTGTATCTTTTGCTCTCATTGTTTCGCTGATTGACCAGCCGATCACTTTACGGTCAAAAAGGTCTATCACCACAGTGAGATAGATCCAGCCTTCATCTGTTTCGATGTAGGTTATATCAGAAACCCAGATTTCGTTTCTTCTGGTTGCCTTAAAAATCTGTTCTAATCTGTTTTCTGCTGATCTGTTATTACGGGGTGGGCTTGTAGTCTTTTTATATTTAGATTTTGCAATGCTTCTTAGATGGTTTTCCTTCATAATCTGCCCGACAAATTTTCTGGAAACTTTTATCCCAATGGAATCTAATTCTTTAGCAATTCTCGGGCTTCCGTATCGGCTTTGGCTCCAGTGGTAAATTCTTATAATTTCTTTTATTATATGGGCTTTCCGCACTGACTTTGCAGTGGGTGTTCTTTTCCTCCATCGGAAGAAACTGCTTTTGTGAATCTGAAAAATACGGCACATCTTCTCGACAGGAAATATTTCAGCATTTTCTCTGATGAATTCATATTTCACCCGCCGCTCTTGGAGAAGATATTTTGAGCCTTTTTTAGGATGTCCCTTTCAATTTCTAATTCTCTTATCTGTTTCCGAAGCTTCTGCAGCTCATTTTTATGGGTAATTTCAGCTGAAGATTTCTTTATGGTAAATCTGCCTTCTTGGTAAAGCTTTTTCCAGTGCTGAAGGGTACTTGTACTGATGTTGAGTTCTCTTGCTACGTCACAGACTCTTCCGCAGTGGATGCTCATGGAAGCGGCCAGAATCTTGAAGCTTAAAGTAAAGGTTCTCCTCGTATTTTTCATGCTGTTAAAATTAGCAGGAATAAAATTAGCTGCCAGTCAGAAATTTTAGGCAATATATCCTTCATTTTTTACTACTTCAGATAAACACTTCCTAAGCTTTTAGTCGCAAATAAGGTATCAACTCCACGCCGGAAAGTGCACCGATTCTGCACCTTTAATTTTGTGAGGATTTATAAATATTGAAAACAGGCCTAAAATAAAAAAAACCTGCAAATCCTTGAATTTGCAGGTCTTCAGACATTTTTTGTGGCTTTTTAAAAAGAATGAAAACTTTAAGTTTTCCGCCTTTTAGGCCTTTCCGTGGGGAGAGCAGGATTCGAACCTGCGAAGTTCACACAGCAGATTTACAGTCTGCCCTCGTTGGCCGCTTGAGTATCTCCCCGATCTCAGCTTGTTGTGCTTAGTTGTTCTTAGCGGTGGCAAAGATAGGAACTCTTTCTACATTTCCAAACAAAAAAATGACTTAATTTTAAGTTATTTTAAAGTTATTTTTTAATTCATTGGAATTGAATAAAATAAAAAACTCCCAAAATATATTTTTTTTTAATTATTTCATAAAGTAAGATTATTTTTATAGTAATTCTGTAGTTTTTACTTTGAATTTAATCTTAAATAAAGTCGTGAGATATTGCTTTTATTGACAAGTTAAAAGAATATCGACTAAAAAATATCCGTTTAATATGGTTTTGCATTTGGCTTAATTCTATTTTTTTTAAATTCAGTTTTTAATTCTTTTTGATAAAACTCCGTTTTTGAATTTCTGACAGAGCAAAAAAAAATCTCCACAAGGGAGATTTTTTTATTTTTATAAGAGATAGAATTATTTTGCTAACAATTCTAAGATTTTTGCTTTTAATTCAGCGCCTCTTAAATCTTGGGCTACCACTTTTCCTGATGCATCAAGAATAAAAGTAGCAGGAATTGCTTCTACATTGTATTGTTTTGCAATTGGCTCTTCCCAGAATTTTAAGTTAGATACTTGAGTCCAAGTTAATCCATCTTTTGCTATGGCTTCTTTCCATTTTGCAGCATCTTTATCTAAAGATACTCCAACGATGTTTAATCCTTTAGAATGAAGTTCTTTGTATAAAGCCACAACATGAGGATTCTCTTGTCTGCATGGTCCGCACCATGAAGCCCAGAAATCTACAATAGTTACTTTACCTAAACTTTCTTTAAGCGATATTACTTTTCCTTCTGGATTTGGAGCCGAAAAATCAGCTCTTCATTTAGCGCTGCCTACCGCTGGAGCTGTAGCACCAACAGATGGCATTTTTGCTTGACCTAATTTAGTTTTGATTTCTTTTCCTGGAGCAGTATTTTTTAAAGACTCATCCAAAGTGCTGTATAAGCTCTCTAATTTTTTTGTATCAGCTGTTGGATCATTCAATAAACTTTGAATAATTAAAGCTGTAATAAAAGATTTTGGGTGATTTTCAGCGTAAGCTAAATATTTCTTTTTGCTGCCTTCTTGAACTTCTTTTTGTAGTTCCATGTATTGTTTCATCAAGCCATTGATAGTTGCTGTATCTTGAGCTTGTTGAGCTTGCTGCATTTTAGTATTGTTCTTTTTCTGGAAATCCATTAAACTTTTTTGAGTTTTGTTCATGTCTTCCATAAAAGTCACGTACTCATCATTGTTATAAGTTCCAGAAACTTTAGATTTATGGATACTATCTTTGTCAATAGCAATTTTAATTTCTCCTGTTTCTAGGATAAATGGGATAGGTCCGTTAGCACCTTGTAATATTAATGTATGGAAAGCTGGCTCAGTAACTTTTCCTTTTATTTCAAATTTTCCGTTTTCAACTTTTACTGTATCAAGAGAAACAGGCATTCTTGTAGCAGGATCTGCACCTTGTAAAATGATTGTTTTTCCGTTTTCAATCCCTGTAGCAGTACCTGTAATAAGGTATTCTCCATCTTTAACTTTGCTGCAAGAAATGATAGCTGCAGAAGCCGTAAGTACAAAAAGTATTTTTTTCATTATAAAAAATTAATTAGTTAATTGATTTGTGCAACAAAAGTATCTAAAATTATAAAACTTACAGAATTTTGCAACCTAAAATTTTGTTATAGTTTTTTTTGGCTTAAAACCCATTAAATCAGCGTGTTTATTGGCTCGATTTGATCAAATACTCTTAATAAGATGGTTATTTGAGCGACCCGTGTGCAAATATTTGAACTTAAGGCATAAAAAAAGCACTCTTTTAATAGAGTGCTTTTTTGTAAAATATAGTAGTATAAAACTATTCTTGATTTGTTTTCTTTCTCCAAGTAAAAGAGTTTAAGATATGTCTTTTAGCAAATCTTGCAGGAGAATCTGCATTTACCATTTTCACGTAAGTTGCTTTTGGTACGCTAATGTACTCGTAAACGCTTCCGTTAGAAAAGTCAATAATTAAACGACCTTCAACAAATTTATAATCTGTGATAGAACAAGTTGAAATTGTTTCTGTATACTCAGGTAAATTAAGTTTGATAGTATCAGGGTGAATACTTACTAAAAAGTGGTAAGCTTCGATAATCGTTTTACTTTTTTCTTCAGCTTCTTTTAAACCAGCTTCATTTCCCACAAATTTATCAGGATGAGATTCTTTCATCGCATTACGATAAATTGTCTTTAAATCTTTTAACTCTGCAGTTTTTTCTACGTTTAGTAACTTGCGGTATTCAACTATTTTTTTCATAAATAAAAGGTAACTACTTGTCTATTAGTTTGAAATCGTTTTGTTTTAGTTCAAATCGACAAATTTTTTGCAAAGGTACACTTTTTTTTAACTTTTCAGTTTTGATCGAAAAAATATTGATAAAAGTTAACCGTAAGTTTATTTAGTCGTAAAGGTCGTAAGGATTTTTTTTTAACCGCAAAGTGCGCAAAGAGTTACGCAAAGAACGCTGAGAAATATATTTAAGAATAGATAAAAAACCAAAGTTCGCAAAGCTTTGTATAAATAAAACTTTGCGAACTTTGCGTAAACCTTCGCGTACTTTGCGGTAAAACTTAACCGTTCCAACAAAACTTGAAACCTGAAACCTGAAACCTGAAACAAAATAAACCTATTCCGGTTTATGATTCGCTTTATCGAAGTTTCTTGATTTTTTAGGATATTTATCGTAGCTGATGTCGCTTGGATTTTCAATAACAGATTTTATCGTAATCCAATCTCCAACCTCAAATTTGGCTTGAACCATTTTATAGTCTAAAAGATATTCTCCACAGAAATAATTATTATTTTCATCTTTTTCGATAATGCCTGTAAAAACTCCTTTTTGAGGCATTTTTTGTTCTAAATCTTTAGACATGATTTTTTTGTTTTGAATTAAAGGAGCAAAGGTAAGCAATTTAGGTTTGGTTTGGGGAGTTCGCTGTAATCTGAGTATATTTGCACAATGCAAAAGAACTTTAAACCACATCCCAATTCTTTTAAAAATACGTTTTGTGCTTTTAATGAAGTACTTCCAAATTCAATTCAAGGATTGAAAAAGCAATTTGAAAGCAAAGCGGGAAGTGCCTATTATTATACGGAAGAAGGAATGTACCGTGTTTCGAATCATTGGGGTAGATTGGCCAATAGCAAATGGCGTTTAATTGTCCGAAATCCAGAAACGGAATCGAAAACTAAAATTGGTTTTGCAAAATGGGAAGAGTTTTATCCAGATAATGCCGAAGAAAAATTATATTACATAAAAGCTGATTTCGAAAATAATCTTGCCAATTATGAGCACAAAAATAATCCCGCTTATGATGGAAAAGCAGTTTTAAGAACAAGTTTTGAAACCACAAAAAGATTAAAACAGATTAGAAACTTACAGCAGCTAACCAATTGGGCAAAACATTTTGATTATGACGATATTGATGAATTGCGAAAACAGATCATCAGCGAATTGATTTTTACTGAAAAAACGCTAGAACAAATTAAGAGAGAGATGTAATGGGAAGAAATAATGAAAGAAACATCAAAAAACATAACGATAAATTGCACAAAGCTCAGGCAAAAGCCAAACAAGCTGAAATTGCACGTAAAGAAAAATTAAAAGAAATCGTTAAGAAATTCAACGAAAGTAAAAACGAAGAGTAGATAATAGTTTCAAGTTTCAGGTTTCAGGTTCCAAGTTATCGTTGGAACCTGAAACCTGAAACTTGAAACCTGAAACCTGAAACTTGAAACCTGAAACAAAAAAAAAACAATGAATAGTAAATTCGAAGAATTAAAAGCAAACGTACAGGAAATCATTGATTTGATTGCGGCGAAAAACGACAGAGAAGCAAACAACAAATTATTGGAAGTGAGCGAAACATTGGATGAAATGATTGATTTTGCTGAAGAAGACGAAGAAGTTCGCGAAATAACTCGTTATCAAGTTTTATTAAATCAGCTTCACGTTAAAATTAATGGGGAAGAACCAGTCGATGGAGAGTAAAAATTGCTTCTGTGACACAGGGTTGCTTTTTGAAAATTGCTGCGGATTATATCTGAATGATAATCAAAAAGCACCTTCGGCATTAACTTTAATGCGGTCAAGATATTCGGCCTATGCAACTCATAATGCCGATTATCTTATGGAAACGACTTATATTTCAGAAAGAAAATATTATTCGAAACCTGAAATTTTAAGATGGGCCGTTTCTAATAAATGGCAGAAATTGGAAATTTTGAGTTCTTCTGAAAACACAGTTGAATTCAAAGCTTACTTTTTAGATTCAGATAATAAACCTCAAACGCATTACGAATTTTCGACTTTTAAATTCGAAAATGGTGCATGGTATTATGTAGACGGAAAGTTTGAATAATTATTATATCTAACACTGTTAGTTGAGATTTTTGTTTAAATATTTTAACTAAAAATTAATAAACGATTCGTTTTTCATAATTCTAAAAAGATGTAATTTTAGATTTATGAAAAACGAATTTAAAAAAGGCTTTTATTTTAAGACTTACGAAGCTCCTTTTCAGTCTCCGTTTGACAAACTTTTTACGATTTTTAAAGAGTTAATCACCCATACTTCGGGCGATTTTGATGAAGCCATAAACTGGCTTCGGGAACTGGACAAAGAATACAAACTTACCGATGAAAATTATACTATTGACGATTTTATCGAAGATCTGAAGAAGAAAGGATACATTCGAGATGAAGTAAAAGGCGATGGAAGTTCTGGTTTTGGAATAACTGCAAAAACAGAAAGAGCAATAAGACAGCAAGCTTTGGATCAGATTTTTGGAAACCTGAAAAAATCGGGGAGCGGAAATCATAAAACAAAATACGCGGGAAGTGGCGATGAACACACAGGAGAATTCCGTGAGTATAATTTTGGCGATGGCTTAGAAAGAATTTCTTTAACTGAAAGTCTTCGAAATGCTCAAGTTAATAATGGTGTCGAAAGTTTTATGCTGACTGAAAATGATTTGGTAGTAGAAGATGCTCAATACAAAGCGCAGATGAGTACTGTTCTGATGATTGATATTAGCCACAGTATGATTTTATACGGAGAAGACCGAATTACTCCTGCAAAAAAAGTAGCCATGGCTTTGGCAGAATTAATTACAACAAGATACCCAAAAGATACGTTAGATATTTTGGTCTTCGGTAATGATGCTTGGACGATTCCGATTAAAGATTTGCCTTATTTGCAAGTTGGGCCTTATCATACCAATACAGTTGCGGGTTTGCAATTGGCAATGGATATTCTTCGCAGAAAGCGTAACACCAACAAGCAGATTTTTATGATTACCGATGGAAAGCCAAGCTGCGTTCGCGAACGTGATGGTTCTTATTATATGAATAGCAACGGTTTGGATGAATATATTGTCGATAAATGTTACACGCAAGCGCAACAGGCAAGAAAACTCCACATCCCAATTACGACTTTTATGATTGCCCGAGATCCGTATTTGCAGCGATTTGTGAATCAGTTTACAGAAGCCAATCAAGGAAAAGCATTTTATACCGGAATTAAAGGTCTTGGCGAAATGATTTTTGAGGACTATGAAGCAAATAGGAAGAAGAGGATTAAATAGAGTTGCTAAGATACTAAGGCTCTGAGATACTAAGGTTCTGAGATGCTAAGATACTAAGGTTTCTTTGCGCCTGAATATACGTTCCGTATTCATTCCGTATATCGTAGAGACGCACGGCAGTGCGTCTACCACACACCAATGACACAATATATTGTGATAAAAAAATAAATAAACAATCTATATTTCAACACAATGGAAATAAATACTATAAAGACATTAGGTCAATTAAAAGCCACTGGATATAAAACTACAAGCATAAAAGAAGAATTGCGTAATAATCTTCGTGAGAAAATCAAATCGGGGAAACCTGTTTTTGAAGGTGTTCACGGATTTGAAAATACGGTAATTCCAGAATTAGAACGCGCGATTTTATCTCGTCATAACATTAATTTACTAGGACTTCGCGGACAAGCAAAAACGCGTTTGGCGCGCAAAATGGTCGAATTATTAGATGAATATATTCCGTTTGTGGAAGGTTCAGAAATTAATGACGATCCATTAAACCCAATTTCTCGTTTTGCGAAGGATTTAATTGCAGAAAAAGGAGACGAAACTCCGATTTCATGGTTGCATAGAAACGATCGTTTCTTCGAAAAACTAGCAACTCCAGACGTAACGGTAGCCGATTTAATTGGAGATGTCGATCCGATAAAAGCGGCTAATTTAAAATTGTCTTATGCAGACGATCGCGTAATTCACTTCGGAATGATTCCGAGAGCGAATCGCTGTATTTTTGTAATCAACGAATTACCCGATTTACAGGCAAGAATTCAAGTGGCATTATTTAATATTTTGCAAGAAGGCGATATTCAAATTAGAGGATTCAAATTAAGAATGCCTTTAGACATGCAATTTGTTTTCACTGCAAACCCTGAAGATTATACCAATAGAGGAAGTATTGTAACACCTTTAAAAGATAGAATTGGTTCTCAGATCCTGACGCATTATCCTGAGAGTATCGAAATTGCGAGAACAATTACAGAGCAGGAATCTAAATTAGATCAAAATCAGACCGATGCGGTTTATGTTCCAAGTTTGGCAAGAGATATTTTGGAACAAATTAGTTTTGAAGCTCGTGAAAGCGAATATATTGACAACAAAAGCGGTGTAAGTGCTAGAATGAGTATTACGGCTTTCGAAAACTTAATTAGTACAGCAGAGCGTCGAGCTTTGATTTCTGGTGTTGATAAAACCTCAATTCGTTTATCCGATTTTATCGGAATTATTCCAGCCATAACAGGAAAAGTCGAATTGGTTTACGAAGGAGAGCAGGAGGGAGCCGATGTTGTGGCAGAAAGTTTAATTGGTTCTGCCATTCGAACATTATTTCCAGAATATTTCCCAAAAATAGAAAAATTAGAAAAGCCTGATGAAAAAACACCATATTCAGATCTTGTAGAATGGTTTTTTGCCGAGAGCGGTTTCGAGTTGTTAGATGATGCTTCTGATAAAGATTATAAAAACATTCTAGATGAAGTAACTCCATTAGATGAATTATTGAAAAAATACCAGCCGCAATTGGTAAAAGAAGATGTCTATTTTATGAAAGAATTCATCCTTTGGGGATTGGTAGAATATAAAAAACTGAGTAAAGATCGTTTTGCAAAAGGAAGTCAGTTTAGAGATATTTACGGGAGCTATATCAGTAAATTCTAAGAAAGGAATATTTGAATTTAACGCTTAAGTTTGTTTTTAATCGTTAATCATTTGTTATATTAATCTGTATAATATCTGCTAAAATCTTTTAAATCTGCGTGAAAATTCTATGCGCAAAAAATTGTTTCTCGCAGATTTAAAAAGATTTTAGCAGATCAATTTAGATTTTGTTTAATTCAACGGTTTAAGATTTAATCTGGTCTAGCTGGTTTTTTAAAACCGGCTGGGCTTTTTTATTTGACAATAGTTTACTTTTACAATCCAAATATAAATTTATGTTATTTCTTATTTTAAGCATTCTATGCAGTGTTACAGTTGGCGTTATATTCAAAATTTCAAGGAAATATAATGCTAATCCTTCTCAGATAATTTCATTCAACTATATTGCAGCAATTGCACTTTGTTATTTTACTTTTGGTCCAGATCTTAATGCATTAGATCATAATGCCCCATTAGAAATTTACACTTCAGTGGGAATTTTACTTCCAATCTTATTTTTGTTTTTGGCACTTTCTATAAAATATATGGGAATTGCAAAAACAGATGCAGCCCAAAGATTGTCTTTATTTATTCCGATTTTGGCAGCTTGGTTGCTCTTTAATGAAGGATTTAATACTTATAAGGTTATTGGAGTTTTAATTGGTTTTGCGGCACTTTTATTAATTTTAAAAAAGCCCTCAAACCATACAGAAAACAAATGGATTTATCCAGCTGCAGTTTTGTTTGGTTTTGGAATTATTGATATTCTTTTTAAGAAAATAGCTTTGTATACGGTCGTTCCTTATACCACATCGTTATTCTTTGTTTTTCTAATTGCTTTTGCTGTTTCTATTTTAATCGTATTGTATAAGCTGTTTGTAACCAAAGAAAATTTTGTTTTAAAAAGTATTCCTTTTGGGATATTAGTTGGCGTTTTCAACTTCGGAAATATATTATTCTATTTAAAAGCTCACAAAGCATTTGCAGAAAATCCATCAACAGTTTTTGCTGGGATGAATATGGGCGTAATTATTTTAGGAACTCTTATTGGTGCTTTTTTCTTCAAAGAAAAATTATCTAAAATCAATGTTTTAGGTCTAGTTTTGGCTTTGGTCGCTGTCATTTTTATTGTTTTGTCGCAATTAAAGTAATTTTTTTTAATCGGTAACCCTTTTATTTTCAATTGATTTAATGTTTAAATTTTAATTAACGAAAATAAACTCGACTAATTCTATAGAATTTATAAATATATTTTTGTAGCTTTGTCTCAACAATGAAAAACTATAGCCGAAATATTATGACGTCTTTTCCATGCAGCTTTGCGATGTGCTGTATGATGAATCACGTTTTGAAATGGCGTTAATAGAGAAAGTACTTGTTAGTTATTTTTTTTTTTTAGCCTTTCATTGCACCATGAAAGGCTTTTTTTTGAATCATTAAAAAATCAAGATATGAGAACCAACAGAAATATGAAAATTTTGATGCGCCGTTGCCTGATAAAAATTCCGTGTTGCATTTAGTTTGAAGATTAAAAGAGAAAGTAAATCTTCTTACCAAAGAAGATCATAAACATAAAAAGTAACCCAAACCTAAAAACTATATATTATGAGCTCAGAAATTATAAAACATAATCCGTTTCAATCCATGATTGATCGCTTTAATATCGCTGCTGATATTTTAAAATTGGATGATTCTATCAAACAAAAATTGCAGCGCCCAGAAAAACAAATCACAGTAAATTTTTCTATTACTTTAGATAATGGAAACGTTCAGAACTTCGAAGGATACCGTGTAATTCACAACACCGCTTTAGGACCTTCAAAAGGCGGAATTCGTTACGACACCGCTGTAAATCTGGATGAAGTAAAAGCACTTGCCGCCTGGATGACCTGGAAATCTGCTGTAACTGGAATTCCATTTGGTGGAGCAAAAGGCGGCATTATTTGCGATCCGAGAAAGCATTCTAAAACAGAATTAGAAAAAATTACAAGAGCTTATACCAAAACTTTGGCTGATATTTTCGGACCAGAGAAAGATGTTCCTGCGCCAGATATGGGGACAGGACCAGACGAAATGGGCTGGCTAATGGATGAGTTTTCACTGTTGCACGGAAGACCAATTCATGCGGTTGTAACAGGAAAACATCTTCATTCCGGCGGATCTTTAGGCA
Organism: Flavobacterium sp. B330r; assembly: GCF_056824325.1. Lineage (NCBI taxonomy): Bacteria > Pseudomonadati > Bacteroidota > Flavobacteriia > Flavobacteriales > Flavobacteriaceae > Flavobacterium > Flavobacterium sp. B330r. The sequence goes on along the minus strand of NZ_CP124860.1, from coordinate 5,480,926 downwards.
GAGTAGAGGCAACAGGAAGAGGAGTAAGTATTATTACACTTCTAGCACTTGAGAAACTAAAAATAAGACCGGCAAGAGCTACTGCAGCTATTCAAGGATTTGGAAACGTTGGTCTACATTCTGCGTTATTTCTACATGAAAAAGGAGTGAAGGTTGTAGCCGTAAGCGATGTTTCTGAAGCATTTTATAATCCGAACGGGATTAATATTCCAGAATTGATTTTATACTATAACTTAAATAATAAAACCATAAAAGGCTATCCAAATTCGGTTGCCATAAAACACGAAGATTTATTGCTTCTAGATGTCGATGTATTGATTCCTGCGGCAAAAGAAGATGTTATTACGAAGCATAATGCAGGAGAGATTCAAGCCAGAATTATTGTTGAAGGTGCCAATGGACCTGTTTCTTCAGATGCAGATCAGATTCTGCATGATAAAAATATATTAGTTGTTCCTGATATTTTGGCCAATGCGGGCGGTGTTACCGTTTCTTATTTTGAATGGCTTCAGAATTCGCTTTTGGAGTCATGGAGAATCCATCAGATAAACAAACGTTTGGAGGATATTTTAGAAAAAGGTTTTGATACTGTTTTTAGAGTTGCAGTAAAACATAGTGTAACGCCTCGTATTGCGGCTTATATAATCGCTTTGAAAAAAGTGGCCGAAACGCAGTCAGTTAAAGAAGTTGCCTTGGAAGCGCCTTTATTTAAACAGAATTAAAAATCAGGTTTACTTCGTAAAAGATCATTTTCATTAATTACGTTTTTAGCGCTCTTAAAAACGTAATTAATGGAAGTGTCTTTTTCGTTTGAACTATTAAAAAGAGAAGAAAATTATTAAACACATAGAAACATAGTATTTACAAGCCTGTAAAAAGGCGTTTCACTAATAACAATACACATAGCTATGTTTTAAAGCTAGCTTTTTTGTAATCTCAAGCAGAAGTAATAAAAATCTATGTTTCTATGTGTTAAAATAAAATTACTCAATACATAATTTTTAGAATCGAAAAGTATCAAATAAATGAAAAATATCAATTTTCTAGCATTTGCCATGCCGGCCTTTTTTCTTTTTTTGTTTTTGGAATATAAGCTTGCTCAACGCAGAAAAAAGCCTGAAATTTTTAACTATGAAAGTTCTGTTTCCAATATTTCCATCGGAATTGCAGAGCGTTTGATTAACTTATTTGTTGCAGCCAGTTTTTATCAGCTGTATTATTTAATTTATGATGATTATAGACTTTTTGATATTCCGAGTAATGCCTTGGTTTGGTTTGCCCTTATTCTTGCCACCGATTTTGTCTGGTATTGGTATCATCGCTTAGGACATGAAGTCAATTTTTTCTGGGCAGCGCATATTGTACATCATCACAGCGAAGAGTTTAATTTTACTGCGGCAGCGAGAATTACTACTTTTCAGGCTATAATTCGAACGGGATTTTGGTGCGTTTTGCCATTTGTTGGTTTTCATCCCAGTATGGTAATTACCATGCTTATTGTTCATGGCGCTTATTCTTTCTTTACCCATACACAGCTTATTGGCAAAATAAAATGGTTGGAATATGTTTTTGTAACCCCTTCTGTTCATGGAGTTCATCATGCTTCTGACGAAAAGTATTTGGACAAAAATTACGGTGATATGTTCACCTTTTGGGATCGCCTTTTTGGAACTTTCCAAACCGAAGAGGAAAAACCCAAATATGGATTGACGCATCCGCTAAAAAGCTATAGTTTCTTGTGGCAGCATTTTCATTATTATTTCGAAATTTACGAATTATGGAAACGCTCAAGCGGATTCAAAGCGAGATGGAATGCTGTTTTTGGAAGCCCAGCAGATATGGATCAGGATATTCGTCCCATTCTGGAAAAGCGTTTTTTGCAGGATAAAGCAGCTCCCAATCAGAGACTTCGATTTAAAAATTATCTTTATATACAATTAGGAATCTGTACTTTGATTCTAACGGTTTTTACTTATTATTTTGATTATTTAGAATTGTATGATAAAGTGTTTGTACTTTCTTTGGTAATTATCACTTTAATCAATTGCGGTGCTTTATTAGAACAACGAAAATGGATTTACTACCTAGAATATACTCGTCTGGCGATGCTTTCGACTTATTTTTTATATGAAGAAGGTTTGCTGGTATTTTTCTTTGTTCCAATTGCAATAATGATTTTTGCAGAGCAATTGTTTTCATTGAGTAAGATTTATCAGAATACCATTTTACAATTGGAAACTTCAGAATAGAAAATGACAATTTTAGAGTATAGTCCCAGAGGGACTAAATATTTATAGAAAAGATATTTGTTATACAAAAGAGCTCCAGCGGAGCGACATATTTATTAATATTTAAATTTATATGTCGCTCCGCTGGAGCTTTTTTTGATGGCCGTTTAAAATTGTATTCTATAAATATGGCGCTCCTCCCGAGCTGTGGTATTAGTTATCGTTCGAGTATAGCAAAAAAAACTTAGAACCTTAGTATCTCAGCATCTCAGAACCTTAGTAACTCATCAACTTAGATTGTCTTAATCTCCATAATCTTCTGCTCAAAAGTATCTTTAAAATCAGATTTGCTTTTAATTCTGGTTTTGTACGTATAAATTGTAGCTACAGAAAGTTCTAAGAATTCTGCCATTTGACTGCTGTCTTGAATGCCCAATCTATACAAGGCAAAAATTCGCAATTCGGTATTTAAAAGTTCACCTTTTTTGACAATGCATTTATGATCGTTTGGGAATAAATTATTGAAATCGGTTACAAATGTCGGAAACAATTTCAAGAAGATTTCGTCAAACTGATGAAACAGATTTTCGCGTTCTTCCTTTACATTATAGCGCTTTAAACTCGCGATAACTTCATCTGTTTTTTTGGTAATGATTTTATGCAACGTACTTTTCTGAATATGGTCTATTTTATTAATGAAAGCCGATGTAGCTTTAATAAAATAGGTAATATATTCTTCTTTGATGGCATTGGCTTCGCTTAAACTCACATTCATTTCCTGCAATTGCAGGTACGAATCGGCCATGATTTTTCTTGCTTTATTTTTTTCTTTTAATTGTTTGAAAATGATGCCTAGGAAAACGAAAATAATAACCGTAAGGATCGTCAAGAGAATAATAATCTTCTCCAGTTTATCATTTTTATCCTTTACATTATTCAGCTGTGCTTTTTCTATAATTGGGAGAATCGACGAAATCTCAATCTTTCGATGTCTTGCATTATAAAATGTTGCATCATCCATGGCGATGTTGATGTATTCGTTTGCTTTATCCAAATAGCCCATTTTAAAAAGTTCATTGGCCAAATTTCGAAGCGCAACGGTTTCTTTCGTAGCATTTTTTACATCGGCAATTGCGGCAAGAGCTAAATATTGAATCGCTTTTTTGGTATAACCCCGTTCCGAAAAGATATATCCAAGACTCGAAGTGGCGATTCCGTAATAATCAGGAGGCAGATTGTAGTTGTTGATCCAGTAGCTGAAAGCAAATTCGGCCCCGCGCCAGTCTTGCTGTTTCAATCGTTTTAAACTTTCTGCAGCCCAATATTCGTTGGTATTGGTTCCAATTAATTCTAAAGCTTTCTTTAAGAAATGATTTCCCTGCTGTACATAATGAATATTAAAGCGCTGATCACGGTTATAATCAGCTAAATCATAATAAGCACGAGCTTTAATGTTATAATATTCAAATTTGTTTCTTTGATCCAATTTAGTATCGTCAATAACATTTAGCGTGTCAATGGCTTCTTTAAAAAGCCCAGAAGATAAAAGCACAAAACCTTCCTTGATTCGGCTTTTAGATAAATACTTCGGATCTTTTAGGATTTTGGCTTTGATTTTAGATTGCTCTAAATAGTAGTAAGCAGAGTCATATTTAAAAGATTTGTATTCATCAAACAAAGACATATAACAATTGTACAATTCTTCATTATTCTGACTAAGCGTAAATTTAGATACATTTTTCTTTAAAGCTTCTATTTTTCGATATTTCTGTTTCAGGTAAATCTCTTTTTTCAAGAGTACCTGATCTAATTCTTCTAAATAAGGATTCGTCTCTTTCGCAGTAAGAGAAAAACCTGCAAGGAAGAAAAGCAGCATCAATATTCTTTGCATGATTTGGTTTTGGTTTAGGGAAAAGTGGATTGATAGATATAGTGAATTAATTCGATTTAAAATTAAGAATAAGTTTGAGATTAAGCTAAACCTGTTTTTCAAGAATCTTGTAAAATGTTTAATAACATAGCTTTAAAAGGTGATTTTCGGAGTGAAAATGAGCTGCAAATGTTAAAAACAGGTAATTTATTTGCAATTATACAATAAAAACTGGTTATATATGTACATAGTGAAAAAAATATGCTTATTATTTTACATATTGTCATTTTTACCATATAAAAACGGCTTATTTTTATCTCAACAGCGTCTTGATTTTTTACTCTTGTAAAAATATATAAAATATTGATTATTAGTAATGTAATGTTTTTTGTGTTTGAATTTTATCTTGATTTTTTTCAGATTTTTTTTTTAGGATTTATTTAACGTCTAGTTTCGCTGTATCCTTTTGAAGGGGATAACAAACTAACGAAAACCAAAAATTTATGAAATGTAAAAGTCTTTATTGGCTAGCTTTTATGATGTGTTTATTTGCTATCGGATGCGATAACACAGATGACGGAAGCTACGTAGAACCGATTACCCTTTATGAAAAAGTAAATGGAAATTGGGGATTAACAAATCTGAAAATGGTTGATGAAGTTGCGAAAGCAAATAAGATCGAACCAAACGAAGAAAACTTGAGCACTTATTTCAACTACGAAGATTTTAAAATCAAATTTAACGTAGATGGAAATAACAATCCTACAAGTTACGAAGTAACTGGAGATGTTCCTCCATTATTTGCTCCTAAGGGGTATTGGGCACTTAGCTCAGCGTTTCAATCTACTACTGGTGTTGGAACAAAAATCTATCTGTACAGCGACGCACAGAAAACGCAAAAAACAGATGAACTTAGATTGATTTCAGTTCCAGGTAAAAGCAAAGAAATGCAGATTCAATTGGCGCATTCTTCTGGTGGTGTAGATTTCGTGTCTTATGTGTTTAAATTAAATGCTATTAATTAAAAAGTAATATGAAAAAGTTTATATATACAATTTTACTTGCCTTGTTGATGGCTCCTAATTTTATTCAGGCACAAGAAGCTGCTGGAGCCGTAGGTCCAATATCATCATTTCCTGTTGTTTACAAATATGATGAAAAAGTTACATGGTACTTTGATATGTCGGCATCAACATTTGCTGAAACAGAAGATTTATATATCTGGATCTGGTCTCCATCTGAACCAGATGCTGGACACTGGGAAAACTCATCAGATTTTGCAAAACTGAAATATGAAGGAAATAGAATCTGGAGTTTTACGCTAACTCCAACACTTTATTTTTCTAAAACTCCAGAAGAAATAGCGAAGAGTGATGGATTCTGGTTTCGTTTGAAAAACAAAAATGGATCTAAACAAAGTGATGTTGCCAATGTGGCTTATATTGATTTTTCATCTTTCTATACTTCAGGTGAATTATTTAGATCATATCCATCAAAACCATTAATTGATAAACCGGTAAGTATTGTTTTTAATGCAAATCTTAATCCTGCATTTGCAGGCACTCCAAGTGTACATATGCATGGAGGTTTGAATGACTGGGCTATTCAGCAAATGTATGAAGCTGCAAAACCAGAAATTGCCGAAAAAACAAAATTAAAAGATTTGGGTAATGGTTTTTATAAAATGGATTTTGTTCCTAAGCAGTATTTCAATGCTCCGGATGATTTTGTAATGGAAAAGATAAATTTTCTGATGGTAGCAGAGAATTGGACAGCAAATTCTGGAGATCAGGTTATTTACGCAGGAGAATTTGTTCCGCCGCCACCGCCAAGTTTTGCTTTCTTTCCATCGCAAATCAGTCAAAAAGATTTTCTTGGAATGTCAAGAAAAAATAACGAGGCAGGTGTAAACAAATTAATCTACACGATTACAGCTGGTACAAAAACAATTTCGGGTGAGTTTACTGGAGGAACTGCAGAAATTAAAGGTTTTGTCAATCTGGTTTCAGAACTTAATGGAGTTCCAAGCTTAAGCGAGATCCATGTTTTGGTAAAAGACAATAAAGACAAAACGATTTCGGATACGACCATTCCGCTAAAAACTTTAGATAAATAATCACTATTAAATTAAAACACCAATCTAATGAATAGTAAAAATACAAAAAGCGTCCTGCATCAAATGTGGACTGCTAAGGCAGCGGTATTGATGATTTTTATGCTTTTTCTTACTGCCAATTCTTTCGCGCAGACGAAAAAGATATCAGGAACTGTTTATGACAATACAGGGAATGTATTGCCAGGAGCTTCTATCATTGAAGTAGGAACTAAAAACGGAACTACAACAGATTTTGATGGTAAATTTAGCCTTAATGTAGCCGTAGGAAGTGCAATCGAAGTTTCGTTTATCGGCTCAACAACACAAAAAGTCCAGATTACAGCCAATACTTCTAATTACGAAGTGCGACTGCAAAATGACGGATATGCATTGGCAGAAGTGCAAGTAGTTTCTGTAGGTTACGGAAAAGTGAAAAAATCAGATTTGACTGGAGCAATTTCTACAGTTGGAGCAGATGAATTGCTAAAAGGAACTATTGGTTCTACAGAGCAGGTTTTGCAAGGAAAAGTGGCAGGATTAAGCATTATTCGTCCTTCTGGAGATCCAGCTGCAGCTTCTACAATTCGTCTTCGTGGAGGAACTTCTTTAACAGCAAGTAACAGCCCGTTAATTGTGGTAGATGGTATTGCAGGAGTTGATATAAACGTCGTTCAACCTTCAGATATTAAATCGGTTGATGTTCTTAAAGATGCTTCGGCAACAGCAATTTACGGTTCTCGTGGAGCAAACGGAGTAATCATGATTACTACAAAATCTGGAACAAAAGGTGTTTCTGTTGTTTATAACGGACAAACGGGTATCGGTTATGTAAATAATAACTTAGATCTTCTTTCGGCAAATCAGTGGAGAGGATATGTACGCCAGAATCAAATTGCAGATGCAGTAGATTATGGTGGAAGTACAAACTGGCAAAAAGCAATCGAGCAGACTTCGATTTCTCAATCGCACACGTTAAGCATCAATTCTGGTAAAGCAGACAGCGGTTTTAGAACTTCACTTTCGTACTTAAATAATGAAGGAGTTATTAAAAAATCTGGATTAGAAAGATTAAGCGGTAATGTTAGCGCTTACCAATTTCTTGGAGACAATAAAGAAGTGAAATTTGATATGGGATTATTTGCAAACATTGACAAATGGCACCCAATAGACTATAGAATTTTTGAAAGAGCTTATAACTTAAATCCAACGATTCCTGTTTACGATTCAGAAGGAAATTTCAGTGCAGTAGTAGGAAATATTTATCAGAATCCGGTTGAGATTTTAACAAACAGAACTTTTGATAATGAAAGACACAGACTTTTAGGGTACTTTAAAACAGATGTGAAATTCTTGAATGACTTTACTGCTACAGCAAATATTTCGCTAGAGCACAATGCAGTAAAAGCGGGTACTTACAAACCATCTTATGCGGTTATGGAAGGACAGACAGAAGGCGGTTTTGCACAAAGAACTTATGCAGAATATACAAATGCACAAGGAGAGCTTTATGTAAATTACAGCAAAGTTATAGACAAACATAACATTGGCGCTTTGGCTGGATATTCTTATCTAGAAAATATCTATCAAGGTTTTGGAGCACAAAGAGGTGGTTTTGTTACAGATGCATTTAGTTACAATAATTTAGGTGCAGGTTACAACTATCGTTTAACCGACGTGTATTCATACAAAGGAAAATCGAACCTAGTGTCTTTTTATGCTCGTGCTAATTACGGTTATGATGGTAAATATTTATTGACAGCGACCGTAAGACGTGATGGATCAAGCCGTTTTGGAGAAAACAATAAGTGGGGAACTTTCCCATCTGCTTCTGCAGCTTGGAGAATTTCTAACGAAGAATTTATGGAATCTTCAAAAGGTTGGTTAGACAATTTAAAATTGAGAGTTGGTTATGGAGTTACAGGAAATCAAGATGGAATTGGAGAGTATAAATCACTTTCTATTTTGGGAGTTGGAAGCGACAGTTATTACGATCCAGTTACTAAAACTTGGAGTTTGGCTTATTCTCCAAAACAAAACCCAAATCCTGATTTGAAATGGGAATCTACAGAGCAAATTAACGTTGGTTTTGACTTTGGTCTTTTCAATAGAATTACAGGATCATTCGAATATTATTCTAAAACAACAAAAGATTTATTATATACTTACGAAGTGCCTCAACCACCATATTTAGTGGGAACAATGTTGGCAAACGTTGGAGAAATGTCAAACAAAGGGGTAGAGTTAACTTTGAATGCTGATATTATCAGAGGAGATAAATTCAACTGGAATGCTAATTTGACTCTTGGACACAATGTTCAGAAAATTGAAAAACTTTCGAACCCAACTTATAAAACAGATGTTATCTACAGTGGATCTCTTCATGGTTTAGCAGGGATGTCTGGACAATATTCTCAAATTATTGCTGAAGGATATCCTGTTGGTACTTTCTGGGGATTCAAAAACGCAGGTTTAGATCCTAACGGAAAAATTCAGTATTACAATGCAGCTGGACAAGTTGTTGATGAAAGCGCTTTGGTTGATGCAGACAAAACAAATTTAGGAAACATTCAGCCAGATTTAACTTTAGGTATCGGAATGAATTTTACTTACGGAAACTTTGATCTTGGATTTTCTGGATACGGAATGTTTGGACAAAAAGCATTAAATGCGACAAACATGATGTTAAACGATCCGAACAGATTGCCAGCTTTTAATGTGCCAGATTCTTTCTTGAGTAGCGGTATTACTTCGTCTCCAAAATATTCTGATTACTGGATCGAAGATGCTTCTTTCTTCAGACTTCAGACATTGACTTTTGGTTATACTTTACCATTGAAATACAAAAAATCTAAATTTAGAATGTATGTAATGGGCGAAAACTTATTTGTAATCACAGGCTACAAAGGTGTAGATCCAGAGATTGGTTTAAATGCTCAGGACGGAATTAATCAGACTGGAGTAATGGATCAAACTGGTTTGGCAGCTCCTGGAATTGACAGATACAATAATTATCCTCGACCAACTACAATTTCTGTTGGATTAAATTTTACGCTGAATAACTAAGCGAATTGATAACCATAAAATATTAACAATGAAAATCAAAATAACAGCAGCAATACTTTTAAGCATGCTTTTTACGGTATCCTGTACTGATTTGGACGAACAGTTGTATGATCAGGTAGAAGATGGAAATTTCGGAAATACAACCAAAGAGATTGATGCGCTGGTAGGTGGAGCTTATTCTTCGTTAAGAGGATTCTCTGATGCAATCTCAAATAATTTTCCAACTTGTGAGTATGTTTTCTTTTTGAATGAAGTAGTTTCAGATGAAGCAACAATTCCGACAAGAGGAACAAACTGGTACGATGGCGGACAATATCAAGACGCGCAAAAGCATACTTGGAAATCGGACAATAGAATGATTCTTTCGGCTTGGCGTTACAATTATACTGGAATTGCTAAGATTAATGCAATCATTTATCAAATCGATAAATCATCTCTTAGTGATAAATCAAAAGAACCAATTTATGCAGAATTAAAAGCGCTTAGAGCCTATTACTACTACAATCTTTTAGATTTATTCGGAAATGTGCCAATTGTAACCGATTTTGAAGATACAGCTCTTCCAACCAATTCAACACGAAAAGAGGTTTATGATTTTGTTGAAAAAGAATTGACAGACGCTATTCCGCATTTAAATCCAAATGCGGTGTATTCTAAAATGACTAGAAATGTTGCGTATTCTATTTTGGCTAGATTATATCTTAATTCAGAAGCGTTTATCGGTCAGCCACGTTGGCAAGATTGTATCAATATGTGCCAAAAGGTTACTGGATACAGTTTAACACCAGATTTCTTTTCGAATTTCGTGACAGAAAATCAGACTTCGACAGAAATTATTTTCGCTATTCCTTACGATTCAAAAGCTGGAACAGTTGGAAACTACATGAACTCAATGTCTTGTCATTATAATCAAAAATTAGCTATTTCTGCCATTCCAAACAATTATCCTTGGAGTGCAAACGGAATGTGCGCACAGCCTGGAGTTTATTCTGCATTTGCAGACACAGACAAGAGAAAAAAATGTATGCTAGAAGGCGATCAGATCAATCTTGCGGCAGGAACTGTAATTATGATGGATAATGGAGAACCACTTACCTATACAGAGAACCTAACAAGTCTGGAAGATGCAAAAGAGAATGAAGGAGTTCGTTTACATAAATATGAAATGAAAGCAGGAGAGCAATGGGAGCGTGATCACGATTTTGTATTAATTCGTTATGCAGAAATCTTAATGATGCAAGCAGAATGTTACGTTCGTTTAGGCTCGCCAGATTTAGCAAGACCATTTGTACAGCAAGTAGCATCTCGTGCAGGTGAAGAATTGCCAGCAACCATTGACCTTGCATTTATAAATCAAGAATTGTTGAAAGAATTTACATTCGAAGGAAGAAGAAGAACAGACAATATTCGTTTTGGAACATTCTTCGAACCATGGTGGTCAAAAGGGACAACAGAAAAATACAGAGCAATTTTCCCAATCCCAAGTACTGTTTTAACCACAAACAAAAACCTTAAACAAAATCCTGGGTATCCAAATTAGGTTACTAGAATGTCAGTCTTCCATGTTGGTTAGTCGTGGAAGGCTGACATGTTTTTAATTTTTTTTAGTAACAGATTCTAAAGATTAGAAACCGAATTAGAGGATTGAAAAAAGATTTTGTTTCACGCAGATTTTGCGGATTAAAGCAGATTTGGTTTTAAATGTAAAAAAAATAATCTGCGCATATCTGCTTAAATCTTTTTAAATCTGCGTGAAATAAATTAATCACAATAAAATCCTTTTTAATCTTTTAATCTGTGGCAAAATATAAAAATAACAAACAGTACATCAATATGAAAAGATATATCACATCGTTGGTTTTTGGTTTGATGAGCATTGCGATGATTGCCGGTTGCAGCAGCGATGACAAAGGCTCAGACAAACCTGTAGAACCAGAGAAAACAGACCCTGTTGCGATTGAGAAAACCAACAGCACTAAAATTTATATGCATTACATGCCGTGGTTTGAAACCAACGAAAGTAGTGCCGATAAAAAATGGGGATATCATTGGACAATGGCCAATAAAAATCCGAACAACGTAGGAGCAAACGGAAGAAGAGAAATTGCATCGTACTATTATCCGCTGATTGGACCTTATCACTCAGGCGATAAAAATGTGATCGAAAATCATTTATTGTTGATGAAATATTCAGGAATTGATGGAATTCTTATTGATTGGTACGGCACTTACGATGTAAACGATTACGGAATGATCAAAGAGAATACAGATCAATTAATCGAAATGCTTGATAAAGTAGGTTTAGAATATGCTATTGTATACGAAGACCGATTTTTGACCAATGTGGTTAATGCAGGAAAAGCAATTTCGGTAACTGGTGCAGCAAAAACAGATTTGGCTTATGTAGAGAAGAATTATTTTTCGGATGCCAATTATATCAAGATTAATGGTAAACCGCTGTTAATGAATTTTGGACCAATTGTGCTACAGACCCCCGCTGAATGGACAAACGTCTTTAATACTTTAACAGCAAAACCCACTTTCTTGACACTTTGGGACCACTCTTCAATGGCAGGAGAAAATGCTTCTGGCGAATATGCGTGGGTATACAAAGACAATAGTTACTTAACTAATTTTTACACCAATACCAAACCAAAATTGGGTGTAGCAATGGGTAGCGCTTATCCTGGTTTTAAAGATTTTTACGCTCAAGGCGGAGGCGGAGCAGCGATTGGATGGACGATTGAACATAACAATGGAGCAACATTGGATGAAACTCTTGCCTTAGCTAAAAATGCCAATGTAAATTATCTGCAGCTGATTACATGGAATGATTTCGGAGAAGGAACCATGATTGAACCAACAGTTGAATTTGGATATTCTTTCATTGAAAAAATCAAAGCTTTTGCTGGAGTAAAAAATACAGAAAGCGTATTTCCAGAGATCAGCAAATTGTATGATTTACGCGTACAGAAAAAAGGAAATGTCGAAGCCCAGAAAAAACTCGATCAGGTGTTTAATTATTTTGTTTCTATGCAGCCTGCAAAAGCAAAACAAACATTAAGCGAAATAAAATAGAGCTGTAATTAATACAATTTAAATAATGAAAAACAGAAAATATAGATACTGTCTAATAGCTTTTGCCACAATGCTCGTTATGGCTTGCAGTACTAAAAAAACGTATAAAATCAGTTCTCCTGAAAAGATCTCTGAATTAACTTTTGAATTAACGCCTTCTGGACAGCCTCAATATAGTTTTTCTTCTAACGGAAAATCGGTTATTGAGCCTTCTCTTATGGGATTTGAATTTCAGGGTTTAGCTAAAATGACAGATGGATTTGAAGTTGTTTCGACCGAAGAAAAATCGGCAGATGAAACTTGGGAACAGCCTTGGGGCGAATTCAAAAAAGTTAGAGATCATCATAACGAACTGATTGTTCACTTAAAAGAAGCAAAAGGCGAGGAGCGTTTGGTCGATATTATTTTTAGAGTTTTTGATGATGGAGTAGGATTTCGTTATGAATTTCCAAAACAGCCTCATTTAGGAAAAGTGAAAATCTCTAACGAAGTAACACAATTTACTTTTAAAGATAATAATGAAGTTTGGTGGATTCCAGTTCACCGCGAAAACAGTTATTACGAAAGCGAATACCGTAAAACGTTAATGAGTAAAACTGATACCATCAATACTCCAGCAACTTTTGAAACCAAAGACAAATTATATGTCGCTATTCACGAAGCGAACCTAACAGATTTTGCTTCAATGACGCTTTTAAAAACCACAGACAAGCAATATAAAAGTGATTTGGTGCCGTGGGCAGATGGTGTAAAAGTATACGCAGAAACACCTTTTAAAACACCTTGGAGAACTATTGTGGTTGGGAAGAATCCTGGGCAAGTAGCAACTTCGACCATTATGCTGAATCTTAATGAGCCTTCAAAAATTGAAGATTTATCTTGGATCACACCTTCAAAATACATTGGAATCTGGTGGGGAATGCACTTAGAAAAATATACTTGGGGACAAGGCCCAAAACACGGTGCAACAACCAAAAACACAAAAGAATATATTGATTTTGCTGCGAAAAATGGTTTTGACGGAGTTTTGGTTGAAGGATGGAATGAAGGATGGGATGGTGACTGGACTGCAGATGGTTCTGCATTTAGTTTTGTAAAAGCGTATCCAGACTTTAATTTGGAAGAAATTACCAAATACGCGGCCGTAAAAAATGTTCGTTTAATTGGACATCACGAAACGGCTGGTGCTACTAAAAACTATGAGAACCAGTTAGAAGAGGCTTTCAAACTGTATCAAAAAATGGGAGTGAATTCGGTTAAAACGGGTTATGTAAATAAATATTTGGATAAAAAAGAATGGCATGACAGCCAGTACGGAGCACGTCATTACAGAAAAGTAATCGAAACGGCGGCTAAATATCATATCATGATCGATAACCACGAACCAATGAAAGGAACGGGGTTACAGCGTACGTATCCAAACTTTATGTCACAAGAAGGCGGAAGAGGACAAGAATATAATGCATGGTCTGTAGATGGAGGAAATACGCCAGAGCATTTAACAACTTTGCCTTTTACCAGAATGCTTTCTGGACCGTTTGATTACACACCAGGGAATTTCAATTTTGATTATAAAACACCTTCTGGAGCAAAAGTGCAAACCACTTTGGCCAATCAATTGGCCTTGTACGTGATTATTTTCAGTCCGTTGCAAATGGCATCTGATTTACCTGAAAACTATGAAGGAAAACCAGAATTTCAATTCGTAAAAGATGTGCCTTGCACTTGGTCGGATACTAAAGTTTTAGATTCTAAAATTGGAGAATACACTACAATTGCCCGTAAAGATTGGGACGAGAAAAACTGGTATTTGGGTTCGATCACAAATAGAAATGCAAGAGACTTAAAAGTAGCGCTTTCGTTTTTAGACAAAAACAAAGAATACGAAGCAGAAATTTATGCAGATGGAGAAGGAGCAAATTATAAAACCAATCCGTATCCAGTTACAATCTCTAAGCAAAAAGTAAACAGCAAAACTGTTTTAAATATCAAATTGGCAGCTGGAGGAGGAACAGCAGTAAAATTCACTCCAATCGAAAAATAGTTTTTTTAAGATTCTAAGATGCTGAGAATCTAAGTTTCTAAGCTTCTGAGATTCTAAATTTATAAAGTTTTATTTTGAGTTAAGTAAGTTTAAGTTTGGTAATAAACCCGATAGCTGGAGAGTTATCGGGTTTATTTTTTTGTTTCTAGTTTCTAGTTTCAAGTTTCAGGTTTGATAAGCTTTGAGTATAATTTTTAACGCAGAGAGCGCAAAGATTTTCGCAAAGTTCGCAGAGTTTTTTTGAGGTGGGTTTTTGAGAATGCAAAGTTCGCAAAGCTTTTTGATGAAATTTTAATCTCGCAAAGACGCAAAGTCGCAAAGAATATAAAAAACTTTGCGACTTTGCGTCTTTGCGAGAATATTTCGTTCAGCTAAAAAAAACTTTGCGCTCTTTGCGGTAAAATTATGTTCATAGCTTTTTTCCACAAAGCTTTGAAATAAAAACTTTGCGAACTTTGCGTAATCCTTAGCGCTCTTTGCGGTTAAAAAAACTTAGCACCTTAGAATCTTAGCATCTGAGAGAGAACCTTTATCTAGTAACTTTAACATGCTTACCGAAAGTGTAAACCGCTGTAAGCGTTGGCCCGTTATATCCCCATTTTAAGAAACCATTTAATCGGTCTTGAACCGTATCTATTCTAAAGTTCAAGCCAGTATAACCTGCAGTAAGACTAAAGTTATCTACAACATTATATAAAACCGATAAATTGTAGCTTATGATTCGGCCATCGGTTTCATCAATTTTTACGGCAAGATAATTTACGTTGGCATATAAACCCCAGCGTTTTCCAAGAAC
Organism: Flavobacterium sp. B330r; assembly: GCF_056824325.1. Taxonomy (NCBI): domain Bacteria; kingdom Pseudomonadati; phylum Bacteroidota; class Flavobacteriia; order Flavobacteriales; family Flavobacteriaceae; genus Flavobacterium; species Flavobacterium sp. B330r. The sequence continues at coordinate 5,465,752 of NZ_CP124860.1, read as the reverse complement.
AAATTCACCCCAAATTCCAACATCTGGCAGTGGCGCAGTAAAATCAAAAGTATCACGATATTCGACACTTTGCGTATTAGCTTCTAATTTTAATCCTAAATCTGCGAAAAGAACATGCGCCCCAATCAATAGACCAGCTTGATATTTAGGTTTAGATAAAATAGCATACCCATAAGCAATTCTAGCAATCTGTACATTAAAAGTACCTTGAACCCTTCCGTCCAATGGGTAAGTATGATCTCCGAAATTAATATCTCTTTGCAGTGTTTTTGTTGCAGTTCTGTCTAATACAAAATATTCAAAACCTAATCGAGATCTTTTGGATATGCGCCAATCAAATGTTCCTAAAAAGGATACAGTCGATTTAGAAAATCCTAAATCATTTTCAAGATCAATCTCAGTTCCTATATTTCCGTTGTTGCCTTCAACTTTAACTTGAGTATTATTTACAGGAAAAAAAGCGCCAGCAGTAACTTTAAAACGTCTATTGTGCCAGGGCAGATCATCTAAAGAACTATCTTGAAAATCGTCTTTTTCAGTTTTAAAAGTTGTTAAGCTATCCTCTTTACTGGCTTCAGCAACAGTTTGAGCGTTTAACGGAATCCAAAGGAGCATCATTACCAAAAAAATAAATAATTGTTTCATCAGATTAATTTTTAAGTTTTTATTAGGCAATATTTAACATTTAAAGTTAGTAAAAATAATCGTTCATTTTTCTTTTTTTAGCCGAATTATTTTAGTGAATGAATTGTATATCAGTAAAATAAGGATTTGTTTTAAAAATAGTTGACATGTCAATCTTTTTTGTAATTTTGCATCATGGAAAAAAAACATGCCGATAAAGAAAGTTTTTCAAATTTTTGGAAAGAAGAAATATCAGATAGTTTCTTCTTTCAGATTCATCGTATCAAACGCGCAATTTTCAGGCGTACCAATGCGTTAATGAATGAAGCTGGAATTACCTTACAGCTAGAACAGTTGCCATTGTTGATGATTTTGCATCATAAAAGTCTTTCGCAGAGAGAATTGTCAGATAAAACAATGCGAGACAAATCATCTATTTTAAGAAGTATATCAGCACTTGAAAAAAAGAATCTTGTTGAGGTTGTAAAAGATAAAATAGACAAACGTAAAAATATTGTAAGTCTTACTGATGAAGGAATTTCGTTAGCAAAAAGCATTCGCTCGCTGATGAAAAGGGCAGAAGAAGAAGTAATGTCTGTTTTTTCTCCAAAAGAAAGAATTGAAGCGTTGAATGCGGTACGATCTTATGCAGACAAGCTAGAAACTCTTTAATTTTTTTTGAACTTTAAAAGTTGATATGTCAACTGATTTTTGAATAATTATTTTGAATAAATGAAAAAAAATGAATTATTAGAAGGGCCAATCCTTTCTTCATTATTAAAATTAGCCGTTCCGATTATGATTGCTAATTTATTACAAGCAGCATATCAGTTGGTAGATGCTTTTTGGGTTGGGCGTCTGGGCGGTGATGCCGTTGCCGCGGTCTCGATAAGCACGCCTGTAATATTTTTAACCATTGCTTTAGGAACTGGATTGGCTATTGCGGGTTCTATTTTAATTGCTCAATATTTTGGAGCAGGAAATCAGAAAATGGTCAACCACGTGGCAGCACAGACTTTGTCTATGGTGATTATTGTATCTGTTTTCTTGTCGATTATAGGCTATATTTTGAGTCCGTATTTTTTATATCTGTTGAAGGTAGAGCCTGCAGTTTACGTAGATGCTTTAGGTTTTATGCGAGTGGCTTTTGTGGGGCTTGTTTTTAGTTTCGGATTTATGATTTTCCAATCGATTATGCGTGGAGTTGGGCGTGTAACACTTCCTGTTTATATTGTTTTAGGAACTGTTATATTGAACTTTGCCTTAGATCCGCTGTTTATTTACGGATGGAAATTTATTCCAGCTTTAGGCGTAAAAGGGGCGGCTTTGGCAACTTTATTTACACAGCTTTTGGCTATTATAATTGGATTTGCAATTTTGTTTAGAGGAAAACACGGAATCCATCTCCGCATTGCCGATTTTAAACCTGATTATAAACATATCAAAAGAGCGTTTGAAATTGGTTTTCCGTCTTCAATTGAGCAGTCAATGCGTGCTTTAGGAATGATGGCAATCACATTTTTGATTGTTCGTTTTGGTACATTGACAGTTGCTTCTTATGGTGCGGGTTCCAACTTGATTCAGCTCATTCTAATTCCAGCTTTGGGTTTGTCAATGGCGATTGCAACTCTTGTTGGGCAAAATATTGGAGCTGGAAATGTTGATCGTGCAGCTGAAATTTCAAAATTAGGAGCTTATCTGGGTTTCGGATTATTGACTGGTCTCGGAATCATTGCTTTTATTTTTGCGCCGTATTTAATCGCCTTTTTTGTTCCGAATGATCAAGCCGTTATTGAAGGTGGAACAGAGTTATTGAGAATTACTTGTCTCTCTTGGGGATTTTTAGGCATACAGCTTTGTTTAACTGGTGTTTTTCGTGCTGTTGGAAATACAAAATTGCCTATGATTCTAACTTTGGTTTCACAATGGGTAATCCAGTTTCCGCTGGCTTTTATTTTGTCTCATAATACTTCTTTAGGTAAAATTGGAATCTGGTGGGCTTTCCCCATTGCTTCTGTTGTGACGGCTTTAATTACTGTTGTCATATACATAAAAGGCGATTGGAAGAAAGAAAGACTTACAGGTAAAACCAATAAACTGATTGATAAAGTGGAAAGCGAAATAGTGAAGGAAGGGTTTGATATTTCGAAATAAAAGGGACTAAGGTTCTGAGATACTAAGTTTCTAAGGTTTTTTGAAGACGCACTGATGTGCGTCTTTTTTTAATTTTTCTTACATTTTTATGTTAACGAAGAAACAAATTTTCAGTATCTTTCAAACTTTGCAGCTAAAAACTTAGCACTTTAGCATCTCAGAACCTTAGCACCTTTTAAAAATGACCAAAAATCTAAAACGTTATTTCATAAAATCAGTTATTATATTAGCCTTAATTCATTTAGCTTACTTTTTATACGGTTATTTTACTTTTAAGGGACTAAAGAATATTAACATCTACACCGAATTTTACCGATTCAAGTTTTACGATGACATTTCAATTTCGCACTTTTTTGTAAGTGGTTTGTTTTTGCTTTTCTTTTTGTTTTTTCTGATTCGAAATCATTCTAGAGAAGGCTATAAAGGAGGGAATCTGTTTAAAATCGCGGGTTGTTTACTTTTTATTTCATTTCTGACTTTTTCGTTTTTTATTAGCTATAGTTTCGGAATGAATGCTAAACTGAAATCAGAATTGTCTGAAAAGGATTTTAATAATGACAAAAAACTGATCAATGTCTTAAATCCGTTTTTATACGCATACACTTCTTATAGTTCTGATAAACTATTTATTTATGAGAATATTTTATACCCAAAACCTTATCCCGTAATTAAGGAAGATGATACAATTGTACCTGGTGAATTTCCGATTATAGAAACCAATTATTATAGCATTGACACCATAAAAGCTTTAACGAGTACTTTTGATAAAACGAAAAGTAAGGCGGATAGTATTTTTGATATTATCGGTTTTGATAAAGAAGAATTGCACAAAAGAGTGATCTCAAAAAGAATTGTGGGAGATAGCACAGAAATTATTTTTAAGAGTGTTTCCGTGCATCCAGAACATGATGAGGATATTTGTATTTTCTTAGAAAATAAGTCTCTATTTAATCCTGTAAAAGGAGATTCTGTAGATAAGCAAAAATATAAAGTAGCTGTAGATCGCTATAAATTGCTATACAATGCTAAGAAAGATTCATTAACGTATACTTTTCAAAGATTAGATACGCTTTTAAGAAAATACAATATAGAAACAAATTTGATTCCGAAGTTGCTGACTCAAGATGTATACCACTACAGAGATAATAAAGATGAACCGCTTAATGGAATTAGAAATAATTTTGATAGAAAAGCTTTAGCAGAAAAATTTAAAACTTTAAATAAGTTGTTTTACGAGCCAAATTATTTGCATCCCAATATCGCTGCAGTCTATTTTGCTGTAATTGTTGCAGTTGGCGTATTGCTGTTTCTGTTTTATCTTATTTTCAATAAAAAGAGAGTTCAATAACAATTACAATATCAAATTTCAATGTCAATGTCAAAAATCAATGTCAAAAATCAATGTCAAAAATCAATGGCAATGGCAAAATTCAATAATTAATTTTAAAAATTAAAATTGATATTGTTATTGAACTTTGCTATTGTAATTGCTATTGTAATTGCCATTGTAATTGCCATTGAATTTTGCCATTGAATTTTGCCATTGATATTGCTAAACTCTATGATAATCTGCTTTCCAGTGCACAATTGCTTTTTTGATTGCATCGCCTGTTAAGCTGTTTTTTAAAGTATCTTCAACAAGCGGAACCAATTCGTTATCTGGCGCAAAGCGTAAAGCAAAAATCTGATCGTCTGTAAGTTTGTATTCAAATTCTTCGAATCTTTTGCCTGTTAGAGTAAAATAGCGGTAGCGCATTTCTAAGCGTACAATTCGGTTTTGCAGTGTTAAAGCATAATGCTGGCGCAGCATATAAGCGAGTGCAAAAAGAAATACAAAAGCCACGCTGATAAATGTCCATATTAAATGATCTTCCGTCGTAATGGCCAAATAAATACTGGCAATCAAGAACAAAATTAAAATGGGATAATATATAAAATGATGCGGAGTATAAAACCGTATATGATTATAATATGTCTGGATTTTCATGTTTTTATCTTTTAATGGTAGCCTATAAAAACAAAACTACTCTATATTTCTATAGAGTAGCTTTTTCCCAAAAATAAACTAACATAACCAATGTTCTCTTTATAGACTAAACTTTTTACAGTTTGCTTTGTCAATTTTAATAAGAAGAAAGCCTTTCCATTTCGTTCATTAAATCTTCACTATGGCTTATTTTTCTTTGATGTAAAATTAGATCGAGAGCAGATGATTTTTGTTATACTTTAAACAGAAAAAGTTACATGATTTCAATATTTGCATTTTAATTGTATAAAATACAGGTCTTTATAATAAGGTTTTAATGATGTTCCATTCGTATAATTTATCCTGAAAAGTCTTGCCAGCATTGGCCGGACTAGTTGATGGAAGTGTGAATGTTTTGTATTCTTTTGTTAAGTGAACATATTTTTTAAAAAACGAAGCTGCTTTTTGTCCGTTAAAAAGAATACTTTCTATTTGAGGATGAGTTGCCAAGAAATCTTCAAAGTCATTTGCTATTTCGTTTTTGATGGCACTGTCCAAACTTCCAACTCGATCACAAAATTGTAAGACATCCCAAAGCGCAATATTGTTTTTGATTAATAAGTTTTTTCGCATTTCGTAATCAGTAGAAAACTCTTCTTCTAGAATCTGAAACATAAACTTCCAAAAGTTATTCTGATTATGACCATAATACTGATTTAGCTCTAAAGATTTTATTCCAGGCATCGTGCCTAAAATGAGAATTTTAGAAGTTGGAGAACTAATAGGGGCAAAGGAGAAACTTTTCATGCTGGAATAAATAGATATGTTAAAATAAACATTTATAAGGAATTATAAAACAAAACCGAAAAATTATATAACATTTTTGGCGTGTCTTTAAACGAACTTTGAATTTCAGATTTCTAGAAAATAATCTGTTTGGCAAATTATAATTTTAAATCCGGCAAACCATGAAAATAGTTACTATAAATACAGAAAAAACTCAAAATATATTTGATGAACTTCAGACTAGTTTTGGCGGAAAAGTGAATTTTGATTTAGACGAATATGCACTTGAAGTAGAAAATAGTTTTGCAGAAGGTTCTATTATTGGAGCTTCCTTTAATGATAATATCTCCTATGTTCAGTTTGATATGACATTTTCTGCAGATGTGAGATTGGATTTTTTAAATGTAAAATCATCGCCTATTTATTTTGCTTATTGTTCTAAAGGAAACCTTTCGCACAGTTTTGGATTAAATGGTGAGGAACGAAAATTAAAAACTTTTCAAACCGCAATTGTAACCTCTAAACAAAACCAGGATAATGTGCTGTTTTTTGAAAAAGGTAAAAAGACAAAGCTCACATTAATTATTGTTGGTACTCAGATTGATGTTGCAAGTCAAACTCATTCTTTGAATCAGCAGGTAAAAGATACTTTTTTTGAAAATAATCAAGTAACAGATTTCTTTTATATTGGTTCGTATAATTTGCAGATTGCAGAAAAAATAGAGCAACTTAATTCCATCACACAAAAAGGAATTGTGAGAAATTTGCTGAAAGAAGGCATCATGAGAATTATTTTGGCAATGGAAATCCAGCAGCATTCAGATGATTTGCACGCTTTCGCAAATGAATCAAACGGATTGACATTAAGAGAAATGGAAGAGATAAAAGAACTTTCAGAGTTTATAAAAACAAGTCCAGAAGAGGCATTTTCTATTAAGGCCTTAAGTAAAAAATCTGGTTTGTCTCCAAATAAACTTCAAGAAGGTTTCAAAATGATCCACAATCGCACGGTCAACGATTATATCACGCACATGCGCGTTCTAAAAGCCGAAATTCTAATTAGAACATCTGATTTAAATATTTCAGAAATTGTATACTGCATTGGTTTCACCAGCAGAAGCTATTTCTCTAAAATATTCAAACAAAAATTCAACTGTAGCCCAAAAGAATATAAGTTTAATTTGAATTCGTTGGCTATTACGGCCTAGCGGCCGGAGTTGCTAAGTTTCTGAGATGCTAAGATTCTAAGTTTTTTTTGAGAAAACTTATATTTCACCATCTTAAAAATAAATACTCTCGTTAGCTTAAAAGCATAATATATTTAAGTTGCTAAGGTTCTGAGTTGCTAAGGTTCTAAGCTTTTTTAAGGAAAATTTAGACCCTTAGAATCTTAGCAACTTAGCCTCTCAAAAAAAAGTACTGTCGCTAGCTCTAAAGCACAATATATTTTAAGTTGCTAAGGTTCTGAGTTGCTAAGATTCTAAGGTTTTTTTAAGGAAAACTTAGACACTTAGAATCTTAATAACTTAGCCTCTCAAAAAATACACACTAAGGTTCTAAGATTCTATAGTTTTCAAAAAAAACTTAGAATCTTAGAACCTTAGTTTCTTAGTATCTAAAAAAAAAAGATATATTTGCATAACTAGTTATATAATTAATTATTTGTTATGGAATTTTTTGATAAAGTTGGAAAAGCGGCATTAGGAAGCCGTTTGCGTTTAATGACTGCTGTTGTTACAGATGATGCTGCGAAAATATATGAATTGTATGGGGTTGAATTTGTACCGAAATGGTTTCCTGTATTTTATACCTTGGCAGAAGAACGCGAAATTACCATTACTGAAATTGCTAATGAAATTGGACATTCTCAGCCTTCTGTCAGCAAAATTATTCAGGAAATGATTGGTGCTGGATTGATTGAAGAAAGCGCAAAAACAGAGGATAAGCGCAAGAATAATGTCGCACTTACCGAAAAAGGAATTTTGATTTCGAAGAAAATCAAACAGCAGCTAGAAGATATTGATGTTGCGATTGAAGATATAATTGCCGAAAGCAAGCATAATCTGTGGGCTGCACTGGAAGAATGGGAGTTTTTACTGGAGCAAAAATCTCTGATTAAAAGAGTTCGTGAACAAAAGAAAAAGAGAGAAAGTAAAGACGTGAAAATAGTTGATTATAAGCCAGAATATCAGGAAGCTTTTAGGGCATTGAATGTAGAATGGATTTCAACTTATTTCGAAATGGAAGAAGCCGATTATAAAGCGCTCGATAATCCTGAAGAATATATTCTAAAAAGAGGAGGGAAAATTCTTGTGGCTCTTTATGAGAATGAACCTGTAGGTGTCTGTGCTTTAATTAAAATAAATAATTCTGAATATGATTTTGAGATGGCAAAAATGGCCGTTTCTCCAAAAGCACAAGGAAAAAGCATTGGCTGGCTTTTAGGTAAAGCTATCGCAGAAAAAGCAAAAGAATTGGGAGCAAAAAAAATATATTTAGAAAGCAACACCATCTTAAAACCCGCAATAAATCTCTATTATAAATTGGGTTTCGAAAAAGTTTTCGGCCTGGAAACTCCGTATAAAAGATGTAATATTCAGATGGAGTTGGTACTTGGTTAAGTTACTGAGGTTCTAAGATGCTAAGACTCTAAGAAAAAAACTTAGCAACTTAGTATCTTAGAACCTTAGCATCTTTCTATCTTCCAAATCTATAATAATCTAAATCTGTATTTTTTTTATTATTAAGTGAATCTAAGATTGAATTCATTCCAATGACGCTAAAAGTGATTCCGTTACCTCCGAAACCCAAAATGTAATGTTCGTTTTTTCTCGGATTAGGTTTTCCGAAATAGGGAAGACCGTCTTTGGTTTCTCCAAAAGTGCCTGCCCAGGAATAATCAATTTTAAAATTTAAATCAGGAAATCTTTTAAAGAATTGTTTTAAAAGATACGTTTCTTTTTTAGGAAGCAATTTATCTCGTTTCGCTGCGTCTTTAAAATCCTCATCTCCGCCGCCCATTATGATGCGATTATCATCTGTAGTTCTAATGTAATGATAAGGAGAGGCTGTATCCCAAAAAATCGTGTTTTTAAAATTCTCTGGAAGATCAGACTGACTTTCAGAAGTGATAACATAAGTACTTTTTAAATCAACTACTTTTTCTTTTAGCGTTTCTGTACTTTCGTAACCTGTACAATGTATAATATGATCTGCTGTGATAGAAAATTTAGTGTCAGTGGTTGCAATAATTTTGCCTTTTTGATGCTGAATAGAAGCAATATTAGTTCGGTCAAAAATCTGCATTCCTTTTTCATGGCAATGAAATAGAAGATCGGTTGCCAGTTTAAACGGATCCATAACAGCAGCGGTTTTAGATTCTACACCAGCAATTGCATTCAATCCCATTTTTTGCAATTCGGATCTGCTTAACCAGCTGATTTCGAAACCATGCTGCTTTCTAGCTTTAAATTCATTTTTTAAAAAAGGAACATCTTTTTTTAGAGTAGTAAAATAGACGCTTTTTTTAAACTCAAAACCACAATCGCATCCCACAGTATCAATTATATTTCGAAGATCGAAAATGGCTTTTTTTCCATTTTGATAGCTGTCTATGGCACATCTAGCGCCGCGAAGTTTTATGAGCTGATGCAAAGGAACATCAATTTCGTACTGCAATAAGGCTGTACTGCCAGAAGTGCTTCCGCCGCAGACATCCCTGCGGTCGACAAGAACAATTTTTTTTCCTTCGTTTAATAATTTGTAAGCTGTTAAAGCTCCTGTTATGCCGCCGCCAATAATCAAAATGTCGGTGTGGATATCAGAATCTATGGAAGGATAACTTTGTTTTATGGCATTTTTTAATGGCCAATACGTTTCAGTAGAGCTCAATTTCATTTTTTGGTTATTTTTTTAGAGGTGTTTTTGGTAGTCTTTTTAATAGTATCTGGTTTATTTTTTTTCTCTTTTTTGCGACTATGAACTTCTTCTGCTTCGGCAATAGAATGTGATGTTCTAATCGTTTTATCTTTTTTGGCCAACTGGCTTAAATGATGGTAATATTTCTGAATAATCTTCATCTCTTCCTCGGTCATATTTTCGACATCAACAAGACTATTACTCGATAAATCATTGGATGCCACTAGCTCGTTTAATTTTAACTGAATGGCAAGGGAATCTTTATTTTGTGCTTTTTGAATCAAGAAAACCATTAAAAAAGTGATAATAGTTGTGCCGGTATTGATTACCAATTGCCAGGTTTCAGAATAGTCGAAAATTGGCCCTGAAATAGCCCAACCAATAACAAGAAAAAGAGCTCCAATAAAAGCGGGTGTGCTTCCAGCGGCTTTAGAAACTTTTGAAGCAAACTTCTCGAATGAACTGTTTTTATGCTGAGATTTTGAATTCATTTCTATTTTGTTTTGGATTTGCTAACTTTTTCTTTTCGAATTACCTTATTGTTTTTTTCATCGTAAACAGCCGGATTAATTTCTTGTCCTGTTTTACTGAATATTTTAATTTTTGGAGCGTCGTGTGTTCCAGTAATTACAATTGGAAAACCTATAATTCCGAAAAGCGGAAGTCCTAAACGCATTCTTAAATCCAGAAGTCCATCAAAGCTTGTAGTTCCTTTAATAGTTGGCCTAAAACTAGCTACGCTAAAGGTAAATGGCTCAATATTTATAAGATTCTTATCTATAGTCGATTTGATTTCAATTCCCTTCATGTCAGGATTGTTCAAACCATTTTGTCCTGTTTTAGAACTAATTCCATCAAAAAGTTTCAGACCCTTAATTTGAACATCACGTAAATTAATGGTTCCCCCGCCGTGCATAGATTCGTAAATTGGCCCCATATTTCCGTTCAAATCTCCTTTTACTTTATAGTCAACAGAGATTATTCCGTGCGCTTTTTCAGCGGCGGTAACCATATCATGAAACATCGGGATTTCTTTGTAAGCTCGCTGAACATCAAAGTCTTTTGCTGTAAAATGAGCATCAAAATGTGCAGAGGTCGGAGACTCGTCTTTATACAATGCATTAATCCCTAAAACACAGTCAATGATATTAAAGGTAATATTTTCTAAGTAAAATCCTTCTTTTTTTATACCTATTTTTCCATTCAGTTTGTTAAATATCAATTTATTGTATTCTATTTTGTCTGCATTTGCATTTAAAGTGACATTTAGGTTTTCTGGAATAATGACCACGCCACTCATTTTCGGATGATCTTCTTTAGCATATTCGACTTCTAGGTTTCGGTCTTTATTTTCGCCTTCTTCAAGCGCCATAAATTCATCTACATTAATCAGTTTTGATTTTAAGTTGAAATTGCCGCTCAAAGTCCCTTTTGATTCTAGGAAATAATTGATGGTATTGATCAGATAACCGTTGATGTCAAAGTCTGATTTTCCATATGAAGCATTGAATTTTTCGAACCACATTTTTTCATTCTGAAAACGGAAATTCCCTTGTTTGATATAGAAAGCTTTTGGAAACAATTCTGAAGTGGCTTTTATGTTTTTTAGCAGCAATGTTCCTCTGTTGTCCAGTTTATCGTACTGACCCGTTGTAGCATAACTTTGTTTTCCTTTTAACGAAAGATCTGCTTTGGCGTAGCCTGTTAAATCCAAACCTTTTTGGGAGAAAACCTGATAGATTCTGCCTACATTCAATTCTCCTTTAATTTTTGCATTATAAGCCAAATCGCTAAAATCGGATAAAGTGGCATTGACATAAACCGGATTTCCTTCAAAAACAAATGAAAAAGGTGCTACAGCAACGATTAAATCCTGATAGGTTCCCGCTTTATTCAGCATATTGGCTATAAAAGTGATGTTGGTAATAGGATTGGGATAATATTTTGTTTTAAGCCAGCCGTTTCGCAAAGAAATGCCTCCAATCGTTTTAGGAAATAATTTTTTAGTGGTGCTAAAAACGCCTCGAGCCTTAATATCGGTTTTCAAGATTCCTTTCAAATCCATATTTTCTAATCCTAAAGCAGCATCAACAACAGCAAGGTCTAATGCGCCCTTCACGCTTGCATTAATCGACATTTCGCTTAAACCTTTGCTGTGCAGATAGGCATTAAAATAATCTTTTTCGCCCACTTTAAATTTTAATGTTCTCAAATTAACCAGCAATTGTTCGGTATCTAAAGATGGAAGCATAGCATTTAGATCCATTTGAAAATCGGTTAAGGGAACTGGAGCATTTTTATAATTTACTGAGCCTTCATTAATTTTTAAATTGAAAGCTAAGTTTGGTTTTTGTTTTTTCTGAACGTTATAATCTCCTTTAAAAGTCAGCAGTAAATCGCTTCGTCCCGAAATCTCTGTTCTTTCCAGCCATGTTAAATATTCGGGGGGCATTACAGACAATAAATCTTTTACCGTTGTATCTTCTGAAGCCGCTTTAATATTGATTTTGTAGCCATCTCTTAAAATGGAAAAAAGACCAGTAAACTTTAAGGGCAGTTTATTGATATGAAGTTCATTTTTCTGAAGAATAAAGGAAAGGGCGTGTGTATTGATTCGGGTAATTAAATCGGCGCTGACTTTTTTCTTTCTTAAGTAGCCAGTTCGATCATAATAGAAATCCAGTTCATCAATTTTAGCATCTGTTGCTAGGTCAAAAATATCTTCGCTCAAATTTCCTTTTCCGATATAATTAAAGCCTTTTGCATCAACTAAAATCTTTGCCGAACGGTCGTTATATTTTACGTGGCAGTTTTGTAAATCGATGCGTTCCAATCGTATTGCTGTTCCTTCTTCTGGAGCATTTGGATCTTCTTTTTTGTTTCGATCTTCGGGTGCCACATAAATATTATAATTGGCCTGACCTTTTTGGTTGACCATTACATTTATTAAAGCATCTGAAACATAGAGTTTGTTGATTTTAACTTCGTTGTCAAAAAGCAGCCTTTTGATATCAATTCCAAATGCAACCTGATCGGCTCTTAATAAAGTATCATTGCTGAAAGGTTTAGAACCCGTTAAAGATAAATCGTCTAGCGAAACAGTCAATGATGGAAAATGTGTAAAAAAGGAAAGTTTAGATTTTGTAAATTCCAATTTCGTATCCAGACGTTCGTTCGCAATTTTCTTCACTTCCGAAGCAATTTTTCCAGGAAAAAGCAGCGGAATAATAAACAGCAAAAACAAAATTACCGCAATCGTAATTCCAGTAATTTTTAAAACTTTTAAGGCGGTATGTTTGAATTGACTTGGCATATAGTTTTAATTGTGAATTGTAAATTGTGAATTGTGAAATGCTGGGTTTTTATAATGTTTGTCCTCCTGAGCGAAGTCGAAGGATCGTGTTTTACAGTGCGTATCCTTCGACTTCGCTCAGGAAGACATAAAATGAGAATTGGAATTTGGCATTTTAAAAATTTGGAATTTAATTTTTAGTTTCTGCCTTTTTAGCCTCTTCCTGCTTTTGCTTTTCTTCTTTCTCTTTTTGTTCCTTTTCTTTAGCAGCTTTTTCTTCTTTCTCTTTTTTAGCTTCTTCTTGCTTCTCCTTTTTCTCTTTTTCTTTTTTCTTGTAGTAGCCTCTAAAAAGGAAATTGCTTTTTGCCGCTTCCATATTTTCACTGAAACCTTTTGTACCTGTTTCTAGATTAGAAAGCGTATTAGAAACGCTGTTGGCCATTTTATCATCTTTAACCAATCTTGCCAAAGCGCCGTTTCCGTTGTTCATGCTGTGACTAAAAATGGCTATTTCGTCTGAAATCACGCCAATATTGTCTACGCTTTTCTTCACGCTTTTCATAATATCGTGCATTTCAATTCCGTCAACAGAAGCAATCTGCCCGTTGTCTTCAATCTCTTTTTGAGATTTAGCGCCTGGAGAAATAGTCAAAACTTTATCGCCCATTAAACCATCTGACCCAATACTGGCCGTGGCATCCGTTTTAATGAATTTTCGAACTTCTTCTTTCATGACCAAAACAACTCTTACGGTCGAGTCATTTTTTAACTGAATTTGTTCTACTGTTCCAACATTAATCCCAGAAAAGCGAACATTATTTCCGACTTCTAAACCGCTTACCGTTTTAAACTGAGAGCTAATATGAAAGGTTGAACCAAAAAGATTTTGCTGTTTTCCGATAAAATATACGGCCATTATAAAAAGCAGTAAACCTATCGTTACAAACATTCCTAATTTCCAAGTATATCCAGATTCCTTTTCCATGATTTCTATTATTTTATTTTGCTTTATTCAAAAAATGAGCGTACCCATTCGTCTTCGTCTTTTTCTAATTCTTCGTATGTTCCTTCGGCATGAATTACACCTTCTTTTAAAACTACAATTCGATCGGCTGTCATTTTTGCGCAGGCCATATCGTGAGTAATAATGATGGAAGAAGTTTTTTGTTTGTGTTTAATATCCAAGATCAATTCGCTGATTTCTCTTGAAGTTATCGTGTCCAAACCCGTTGTGGGTTCGTCGTACAAAATAATTTCTGGTTTTAAGATTAGCGTGCGCGCTAGACCAATTCTTTTTTTCATACCGCCTGAAAGTTCAGAAGGCATTTTGTCTACGGCATCGGCAAGTCCTACACTTTCTAATGCTTCCATTACTTCATTATCGACTTCTTCTTGGCTTAAATCGCGTTTGTGTTTGGTCAAGGTAAAAGCGAGATTTTCTCTAACGGACATCGAATCGTAAAGTGCCCCGCTTTGGAACAAAAAACCGATTCGGACTCTAATTTCATTCAGCTCGCTTTTTGAAATATTAAGGACATTTTCATCAAAAACTTTAATTTCGCCTTTGTCTGGTTCAATCAATCCAACGATACATTTTATCGTAACTGATTTTCCCGAGCCTGAACGTCCTAAAACCACTAAATCTTCGCCTTTATTCAAAGTGAGATTTACGCCTTTTAAAACGGCATTATCTTTTCCAAAAGTTTTATGAAGATCTTTAATCTCGATAATCGGAGTTTTATCTTTCTCTTTTGTTTTGGGTTCTTTATGTAGTTTTTCTTTCATCATTTTAAAAGAATAAATCGGTTATTTGTACAGCAACCATATCTATAATAAAAATGCTCAACGACGCTGTTACAACAGCAGAATTGGCAGCCTGACCCACACTTTCTGTTCCGTTAGAAGCATTAAAACCTTTATAACAGCCAATCATTCCGATAAAAAATCCAAAGAAGAAAGTTTTAATAGTGGCTGGAAACAGATCTAGAAATTCTAAGGATTGAATGATCTGGGTTAAAAATCGATAGAAGTTGACATCGCCATGAATGTTAATGCCTACATAACCACCAATGATTCCGACAGCATCGGCAAAAAACACTAAAAGCGGAACCATTAAAGTACAGGCTAGCACTCTCGTTACCACTAAATAGTTATACGGATTAACGGCAGAAACTTCCATAGCATCAATCTGTTCTGTTACTTTCATTGATCCTAGTTCGGCTCCAATTCCAGATGAAATTTTTCCAGCACAAATCAACGCAGTAATTACAGGTGCAATTTCTCTTATCAGCGAAAGCGCCACCATTCCAGGAAGCCAAGATTCTGCACCAAATTTTACCAACGTTGGACGCGATTGCAGTGTAAGTACCAATCCCATTATAAAACCGGTAATTGCGACCAATGGCAGAGATTTATATCCTATAACATAACATTGTTTTAGAAACTCCTTGGTCTCATATGGCGGAATAAAAACCTCCTTAAAAAACCTTTTGGCGAATAAGGTGGTCTCTCCAATTTCGGCGAATGTATTTTTAATTGCAAGGATCAAAATGTTTTGGTTTTAAGGTGAATGATGTGAAATGAAAATCAATTATTTAACAGTTTTTTCAAATCATTAAATTATAGAGGAAAGTTAGCTCAATACTTGTTAAAATATATTACACAACTTTTCATCAGCCTTATATAATTTTCATAAGCTCACAATAATTAAAACACTTTGACGTTAGTGTCCGCAAACAAAAAATCCCTTTCATTAAGAAAGGGATTTTCAGGGTTTAAAAAATGAAGTATTTGGTTAGCTCCA
This sequence comes from Flavobacterium sp. B330r, assembly GCF_056824325.1. NCBI lineage: Bacteria > Pseudomonadati > Bacteroidota > Flavobacteriia > Flavobacteriales > Flavobacteriaceae > Flavobacterium > Flavobacterium sp. B330r. The sequence goes on along the minus strand of NZ_CP124860.1, from coordinate 5,450,209 downwards.
GTATTTTTTCTTATAAATTTATAGCAATGCCGCTTCGTGATTTTTGTATCGGAATAACACGCGATTGTGACATGGCTAGTTTTTCCATTAGTAATCTTGCGGTTAAATAGCAAACAGTAGATTCTGCACCTTGGTTTAAGTTTACATTGTGTTTCTCAAGTCCGTCATAACCGCCGCCGCTTACAGGATTATACATAATCTGATTTAAATGATTTTTACCTAAAAACCAATTAAAGGCCGCTTTCATTTTCTTTTTATATTCTGGTGTTTTAAAGGCATTATAAAATGCATTTAAAGTTTGAATTGTGTAAGTAACATCAATTGGCTGTTCACCGTATTGATCAGGCTCTGACCCTTTATGATGCCAACTTTGGTTAGAAATGGCTTTAAAGTTTCCGTCGACAAATGTTTTAGAAATTAAGAAGTCTAATGAATCTAGTGCTACTTTTTTATACACCGGTTTATTGGTAATTAAATAAGCATACAGCATTGATTCTGGTAGAGTTCCGTTTCCGTAAGTCAGATAATTTTCAAACCATTGCCAATCTTCTGTTGCGGTGTCTTCATAGTTGGCCAAAAGTTTAGCATTCAGTTTATTGATAATTGCTGCAACGTATAAATTAGGAACTGTAGTATGGTACAAATACAAACCTTTTGTTGCAAAACCAATAGAACGTGGCGACTGAATAGTTTCAGTCCATTTTAAAGAGTTCAATAAACATTTTGTTGCTTTTTTTGTAATAGCTTCAGGAAGAATGTCTGACATTGAAACAACGGTTCCCAGCGCCCAAATAGCTCTTGCATTTGAGTCTTCTAAATTTACTTCGGCATTTTGCTCAATATGTTCGCGGTTTTCCTGATCGACATAATTGATAAAGTCTCCTTTTGGCTTTTGACAGCGTTGAATGAAATCTAAATAGATTAAAATATAAGCTAGATCGTCTTTGTCCAGTGTTTGTTTGTAATGCATACAGAAAGCGATTAAAGCTCTGGCATTATCATCTAAAGTATATCCTGAATCTAGATCTGGAATAGAAATTTTACTGAACTGAATAATTCCTAATTCTGTCGTTAGTTTTTTGATATGTTTTAACTGAATAGGAGGATAGCTGTATTTTATTTCTGACGGATTTTTGATCAGGTTTTTGTATGTATTCATATGAGTTATTGCAGCATTTTCCCAAGAAGAAGCGCGCATTTTTGTAAAAGAATTGATGCCCATTTCATGTCTCAAATTCTCATCTCCAATCAATTTAATTGCCGCCTCGGCAAATTGATCGACATTTCCAATATCAACTAAAATACCAGAATCTGGAGTTAATACTTCTTTGGTATGCGGAATTTTAGAAGCCACAATCGGACATGCACAGCTCATGGCATAGGCAAACGTGCCGCTTACCGCCTGATTCGGGTCTTTGGATGTAAACATGTAAATATCTGTTGCTTGTAGATATTCTAAAAGTGCATCGGTATCTAAATATTGATTGACAAAACGAACATTATCCTGAAGATTCAATTCTTTTACTAAACCTTCTAATTTGTCTCTATAAGTATCGACACCATCTTTTATTAAATTGGGGTGTGTTTTTCCGATTATCAGATATAAAGCGTTTGACGCCTTTTCGATAATTTTTGGTAAGGCCTGTAGGCCTGTTTCTATATTTTTACCTTCGCCCAAAAGGCCGAAAGTTGAAAGTACTAATCTGTCCTGAATATTCAATTTTTCTTTTGCCTTTTCCGGAGTTTCATATATTACAATATGGGTTCCGTGGGGTACGCAAGTAATTATTTCTTCATCAATAGCATAGTCGTTAATTAGTATTTCTTTAGATTTATTAGTCATTACAAAAACCGAATTGCTGTAGCTCAACAATAGCCTTACAAATGTTCTCAATTCGTCATTTGGGTTCGGAATAACACTGTGAAAAGTATACGTAACAGGGGCTTTAATAACATTTAAAAAATCTAGAAGATCATCTCCGTAATTTCCTGAAAACAAACCAAATTCATGCTGAATATGAACTAGTTTCACAGCTTCATCCTTATTGATTTCTTCTGCTACTTTAGTATATTCTGTTTTATTTTTTGTGTTTAAGGTATAAGCCTGTGTCGGATACTCCTTTGGTTCATTAACCAGTTCGCAAATTTCACATTTTATAGATTTACCGTAAACATCTGTAATTCCTTTTATGGTATCTTGTGTATAAGTTGCTATGCCGCATTGCGTTGGCGGAAAAGTAGATAAAAAAACTATTTTTGATTTATTTGATATTGTCTTCATGAGAATTCTTTTTTAGCTCGGTTAATAACTCGTTCAGGTTCAAGGAGGCTACCGCAATTTTATCATCGGCAGCGCCATAGTAAATATATAGTTGGCCGTCAAAAATGGCTGTTCCTGTCGGGAAAACCACATAATTGACATAACCATGTCTTTCATAATATTCAGAAGGAGTAATAATGGGTTTTGGCAGTCTTGCTATAACTTTTGAAGGATCTTCTAAATACAGTAAAACAGCGGCGGCATGATAAACCAATCCTTTTTCTCTTCTTTCGGCAGCATGATAAATTAAAAGCCAGCCATCTGCTGTTTCTATTGGCGGGGCTCCTGGACCGATATGACTTGTTTCGTGATCATATTTAGGTTCCATTACAATGTAATCTGGAAGATTTTTTAAATAGTTTTTCCAAAAATCTTCTGTTAATTCTGATTTCTTTTCAAACGAAAAAATTTGAATAGATGGAAATATGCGATGCAAGGCAACAAATTTTCCATTGAATTTTTTCGGAAAAAGAACTACATTTTTATCCCAAACAAACAGATTCTCTTTAATAGTTTCTGTCAGCGGATAATTTCTTTCGGTATTAAAAGCCAAAATCTTAGCGATACTTGGATTCTGTAAATGCTTACGAATCAAATTTGTAAATTCGTGAAGCATGAATTTTGGCGTTATAATTCCTTTCTTTTTAAAAACTTTTAAATCTTTTGAAACTGCCAATGCAGCACAGGCGTTAATTCCGTCATAAGTGACATAAGTCATGTAAAACCTATCGTCAATTTTGGTAATTCTCGGATCTTCGACACCATGAATTTCATAAATATATTCTGGTACAAAAGTGGGCTGTGTATTTCTTTCGACTAAAGTGGTTGGTCCTTCAAAACGGCAGTAACCAATGGTCGAAAAGTTTCCTCTTTTTGCAGCTCTGTAAAACATGTGAACAGTATTTCCATCTTGATAAATCGCAGGGTTTAAAACACCTAATTCTTCAAAAGTTCGATCTGTTTTTTCTAAAATGACACCATGTTTTTTAGCTTCCATCACTATGGTTAAAAATTTTATCTAAAATTACTTTAGTATAGAAGCGGCAATTAATCCAATCGATCAAAAAATTAACTCAAAAGCATAAACATGGTAATTCTGTAAGGCTTGCAAATAATAGTGAAAGTGCTGTGTACTCTGGCTTTAGTTTAATTTTATAGGGATAACAATTAAGCGTATAGAGTTAATAAGATTTGTAGGAATAAAAGAACTTTGAAATACACAAAAAAGGCTTATAAAATAGTCATATTAAGAACTTAAAAAATCAATACTATGTTACGTTGGACAGTTATATTTATTATTCTTGCTATTATAGCTGGAATTTTTGGTTTTGGTGGTATTGCTGCCGGAGCTGCAAGCATTGCAAAAGTTTTATTCTTCATTTTTTTAGTCCTGTTTATCATTTCATTAATTACAGGAAGAAGAAAGGTTTAATTTTCTTTATAAAGGTTCAGAGTAGCAAGGTTCAAAGTTTTTGACTTTTGCACCTTTGAGCCTTTGTCACTTTGTACCTTTTTCTAATACCATTTAGCGTAATATTTTCTCGTTATAAAAGCAATCGGAATCCCGACACAGCAAATTACAATAAGAATAGAAAGCAAAAGCGGAAAATCTAAATTTTTCTCGGGTAAAACAGGAAAGACAATGGGCAGAACAACAAGATTCATGATTACCCAAATAAAGAACCCGTATGAGACTCCCGACAATAATGTATTTATTTTAAAAAATGGGATGTAAGGGAAAATCTTAAAATAAAACCAAGCAAAAATAAAAGCAATTAAGAAATGAAGTCCCAAGCCCACAAAAGTCATTTCTGTCCCTGCTGTGTACGCTTCTTTTTTAAAAATACCGCTTGCAATAGACTGTAAAATTTTTTCTGCTGTTGTTTTATGTAATATTCCTGCATAAATCAAAATAGCGGCAGTGATGTCTAATGTTCCTGCAACTAAACCAGATGAAACAATGGTTCTAACTTTTGATCTCATAAAAATAGTTTTAGTTAAATACTGCTCTATTATTTTTTAATGTATTCGTAAATCGATTTTAACTGATGTGTATGTCTCTGCGCATGTACAATGGCAAAACGAAGCCATTCGTAAATTGTGAAATGTTCAAATCCAGGTATTTTAGCGTCCAGACAAGTAAGCGTTAAATCGTATGTTTCTGCCGCTTCAAACAAATCATTTTGTATTTTTTTGATAGAAGCTAACAAAGTGCCTTTTTCATATTCGATATCTGGGGGCTTTATATTTTCGGGTGATTGGTATTTGGTAGCGAAGTCTAAAAATATAGCATCTAGAGCTTTTACGTTTTCATCAGGTTCTCTAGTTGTTTTTTCTGTTTTTCCTGCAAAAAGCATAGTCAGACCAGAGCAGGCCAGAGTAATATGCTGTGTGGTTTGACCAGCAGTCCAGCTCCCTTCAAACGGAACAATATTGATTTCTTCTTTTGAAAAAGAGGAAACTAAATCATGCAATTTAGTGTAGGTTTCCAGTATGGTATTTTGAATAGCGCTCTTCATTTTTTTTAATTTTAGAAATAGAGAATTCGACAGTTCATGTTTACCGATTGGTTTATTATAAAACCTCAGTACATTATCTGTGAAATTTAATTTATAGAATTAGGGAAACTGGTACTCCTTCAAATATACAATAAAAAATATTAAAATACTATAAATCAAGTATTTGAGAAGTGTTAATTTTTTAAGGAAGGGCTTCGCAGAAGTAACCGTGTGAATTTAAAATATCGATAATTTTTGTATTCGAAAAATCGGATGCATGAATACGGAGGATTTTGTCGCAATCTTCTAAATCGAAGTTGATCGAGCTGTCTGGATAATGCTCAAGAAGCTTCTCAATGATGATCAAACATTGAGCAGCTTCTTGAACATTTGTTTTAAAAACTTCAATCATAAAGTTTTGGTTGTTAGAGTGCTATGTTTTTATAACGATGTATTCTATGATATGTTACATACGATACAATTAAAACGGCAAAAACGATTAGAGGGAAGAATCCTTGAAAACCGATTCCGTCTACTGCAAAATGACTTATCGAAGCAAAAATAAAATCGAAAGCAAATCCTGCATAAGCCCATTCTTTTATACGTCCCGGAACTTGTGGAATAATTAAAGCTAAAACTCCGAGAATTTTAAATACAACTAATGCATTTCCAAAATACTCTGGATATCCTAGATGTTTGATTCCTTCCTTGGCCAATTCAGTTTGAGAGGTTAAAGCTGGCATAACGCCTTCAAATAAAAAGATTAAAATAGTAGTAGTCCAAAAAATAATTTTTGTTGTCTTCATTGGGTATTTGTTTTAAATGGTTATTAGTTAATGTATTACAAATGTACTATTCTTATTTTTTCATGAAATACCTATTTATGACTATTTTGGGGGCATTTGGGACAAGATTTTGATTTTAGATTTTAGAATGTAGATTTTAGATTTTAGAGTATAGAATATAGAATATAGAATATGGATTTTAGATTGAAAATAGTTCTCGCAAAGGCGCAAAGGCGCAAAGTTGTAAAGGTTTTAAGTGTCTTCCTGAGCGAAGTCGAAGGATCGCATGCTGAATCTATTTAGTGTGCTTAACTGTACGAGTGCTTCGATTTCGCCCAGCATGACATTAAACATGAAGAATTATAATTAAAAAACCTTTGTCAAAGTTTCAATGAAAATAACTCACACAAAGACGCGAAGCCGCAAAGAAAAATAACTTAAAAAAGTAAACTTTGCGACTTCGCGTCTTTGCGAGAGAATTAATTTGCTGATAAATTGGAATTTTAAAATTTGGAATTTAACTCAGTTGGTAATTCGTAATAGTAAACAAATCCTCAAAACCTAATCTGGTATAAATGCCTTTTCCTAAAGCAGAAGCTTGTAGTTGTGCATATTTACAATTGGCATCAATAGCTTCGTTGATGGCGAATTTCATGATTTCTTCTGCAAAACCTCTTTTGCGCATTTCTGGAATAATACCAACGCCGTGAATACCCATTGTTTTTCCTGTTTGAAAAAGTGTTAGTGTTCCAATCGCTTTTCCTTCAAAATGAACCAAATAAAATTTGACATTTTCATAATTATGAACCAGTGTTTCTTTACTAATGACATAACTAAAAGATAGCGGATAAATATCTGACCAGGTTTTGGCATCTTCTTCATTTAGAACTCTTTTGAAAGTAAGCTTACTTTGAAGCGGAAATTTTTGACCTAATTTTAAAGCCATTGCCACAAGATGAATACGGATATTAAAGCCGTTTTTTTCAAAAAATGATTTTGAATTGCTGCCAAAAATATCCCAGTATGGAATAACCAAACCAGGATTTTTCTCCATGATTTCCATAATCTGCGTAAAGCTTTCTTCGGTAATATCTTCTCGAAACCATAATCTATTGGGCCAGCCTGAATTTTTTATTTGACTGAATTGGAACGGATCATTTTTATGATAGGAAAGGAGAGGAGTTGCAACAGTTTTCCAAAGTGTGGTAAGATTGTCAATATTATCTTTGATGAGATCTTTATTTTTCATTTTTTTTGGATATCGAATTAAATCTAAAACAAAGATAAAACGAGCTTTCCTGAAAAACCTTTACATATGTTGATTTACAAATCTTTTTCTAGACTTTTTCTAATTCGGCTTAACTGCGTTGGAGTAATGCCTAAATGCGATGCAATGTGCAATAGCGGAACACGATCTGCCATGTCAGGATGTTTTTCAAGAAGTGTGATATATCTTTCTGTGGCATTTTGCATAACGAGTGCGACTTCTCTTTGTTCTTTTTCGATAATCCAATGCCTTTCTAAGTGAGCGATATAGAAGTTTTTAAGATCGTCATTTTCGTTAATATACTCAATGTATTTTTTATAATTGATATTGATTACAATGGAATCTTCTAAAGCTTCGATAGTAAAATTGGAAGGTGTTTGAAGCATCAATGAAACTTTAGAACCCGCAAGATAATTTTCAAGAAAAAGGTTTTTGTTATAGAAATTTCCTTCTTCATCGGTTATAAAAGTTCGCAAAACTCCTTTTGCAATAAAATGAAGATTTTTAGCAATTTCTCCATTTCGTAATAATGCTTCTCCTTTTTTAAGTGTTTGAAAACTGGTTATACTTTCAATTAGTTTCCAAGATTTTTCGGAAATAGGATAATAGCTTTCAATAGTCTGTTTTAGATTATTTAGGTATGTTTCTTTATTGAAAGTCATTTTTTTTTAGGGTTTGCAGCGAAGGCGTTAGGACACAAAGTTTTTGTTGCCACGAATTTCACAAATTTCCACGAATTATTTTTATAAATGTTTTCGAATAAAAAAGAAACCAGTGAAAATTAATGGCCAGCATAAAAAAATCGTTGAGACTTTGTAGCAAATAAAAAAAACCGCTAAAAAACAAAAAGCTTTATAGCGGTTTCTCAAAAGAATAGTAATTATTTGCATTAATCAGCATAATGATAAATGCTTCTTTTAACTGTATTATCTATTTTTTCTAGCGTTACTTCGGTTACGCCACCTGCATAATTCATCGTAATCGCTACTTTGTCTTTAGTGATTTCATAATCAATAGACATTAATCCATCTTTATTTACTTCAATAGATTTTTTTTCTGTTGGAATAGTAGTTAAATAGTACTCTGACTCATCTACTTCTTTGTTTTTAATGATATTTTGATAAACCTGATTAATATCTGTATCCTTTAGAATACATTCTCTTCCAGATCCCATTTCAACTTCTATATCCTTACAATCTCCTTCTTCTGGACTTTCCTCTTTTATTTCTTTTTTGGCTACGGTAACAGTATCAGCAGGGGTTTTAGCTGATTCTAATTCTTGCTCTGAACTGTTTTGTTTGCAACTTGTAAATAGTAAAGCTAAAAGCGCAAAAAATGCTATTTTCTTCATTAGTTTAAATTTGTTTAATTGATATTTTCTGCCACGAAGGCGCTAAAACACTAAGTTTTATTTTTCAAAAGTAAGAAAATAAGTTAAGATTTATTATTTTTTTGAGAAAGAGAAATCGCACGAAATGAGGCAAGAGGATTTAATTGCTGTTTAGAGCTTGTAGAGAAGATTTATCATTTCTAGCTATTACTTTTCATCTCCTTTAACGGCACTCAAAAGGACACAAAATAAGATAAAAATCCGTTTAATCTCCAATCCCGAAAGCATTGAGACTACAAGAAACTTAAAAAAACTTTGAGCCCTAGCGCCTTCGCGGCAAATTTAAAAACAAAAAACGCCATGAAACCCAAAGGTTCCACAGCGTTTTCATCTCAAAAAATAAATAATTAACGGGTAATGTAACAGGTATTATTTCCAGCCTCCGCCTAGAGCGCGGTACAAATCTGTATTGGCTGTAAGTTGTTGTCTTTTAATATCAGCAAGTTCTAGTTCACTTTGCAATAAATTGGCCTGCGCAGTTAAAACTTCAAGATATTCTGCCATACCATTTTTGAATAAAAGGTTGGCATTTTTAATTGCTTGCTGCAATGTTTTTACTTTTTCTTTCAAGAAAGTTTCCTGTTGTTGTAATTTCTCTACTTTAACCAAAGCATCCGAAACTTCGCTTACAGCAACCAAAACTGATTGTCTAAAACTTAAAACCGCTTTTTCTCTTTCCGCGACAGCGATATTATATTGTGTTCTCACTCTTTTGTTATTTAAAAGAGGTTGAGTTAACCCGCCTGCAACAGTTCCGAATAATGAAGCTGGAATGTTGAACCAATTGCTGGTTTCGAAAGAGTTTAAGCCGCCTTGAGCCGTAATTCTGAGAGCTGGGTATAAATCCGCTTTCGTGATACCGACATTTGCATTAGCTGCTTTAAGAGCCAATTCGGCACTTTTTACATCAGGTCTTCTGCTTACTAAGGCAGATGGAACTCCGATTGCTGTATTGTGTTTTACTTCAATTGCACTTAATTGAATAGATCTTTCTTTAGAATTTGGAAAAGAACCTGTTAAAACACTCAAAGCGTTTTCCTGAATCGCAATATTTTGTTCCAATAACGGAATCAATTGCGCTGAGTTTAATTTTTGTGCTTCCGATTGTTGAATCGCCAAAGTGGTTACCTGACCCGCATCGTATTTTAATTTGATAATATTCGTTGTACTATCATTTAAACGAAGGTTTTGTCTGGCAATATCCAATTGTGCATCTAGCATCAAAAGATTATAATATCCTCTAGAAACATTAGCAACAATATTGGTCTGCAATGCTTTTTTTACTTCTTCAGATTGAAGATATCCTGCGTAAGCCCCTTTCTTTTGGTTTCTGATCTTTCCCCAAATATCAGCTTCCCAAGAAAGAGAAGCTCCAGCAGAATAGTCGTCAATATGTTTAGCTCCAATTGCCTGATTTAAGTTCAATCCCGTAAAACTATTGTCTGACGGATTGCTTGTACTTGCGTTTACAAATAAGTTAACCTGAGGTACATTTCCCCATTTTGACTGTGTAAAACGGTATTGCGCAATTTCGATGTTCTTTTCGGCAATCTGAAGGTCGTTGTTTCTCGCAACGGCACTGTCAATTAATTTTATAATATCTTTTTCTGTAAAGAAATTTTTCCACTCCACATCGGCAATACTGGTTGTATCACTCGAAACCGATGCATTCCTGAAATTCTCAGGAAATGCATCTTTTGGAGTTTCAATATCCTTTGAGACTTTACAGGATATTAAAGTCGTGATCAGAATGGCGAAGGTCACGATTTTGGTTATATGATTTTTCATTAGTGTTTTTATTAAATTTCTGTACAAGTATCTTTTCTAGTTTCTAGATCTCTTGAGATTCTGTACGATATATATCCGATGCCAAATATGATGGCGACAAGAATGGTTGTTATATAGTTTTCCATTTATTATTTTTCTTCGTTATGAATTACAGCGATTGGTTTTCCGCTCACTTTTTCTTGTAAATGCTGGAAGATGATGAATAAAACAGGAATAATAAATAATCCTAGAATTACTCCCGAAAGCATCCCTCCAGCTGCCCCAATACTAATGGAGTGGTTACCTTGTGCAGATGGGCCTTTGGCACTCATCATTGGAACTAAACCTACCACAAAAGCAAGAGACGTCATGATAATTGGTCGCAAACGTAATTTTGCTGCCATGATTGAAGCTGCTACTAAACCTTGTCCTGATCTTCTTCGCTGCGCCGCAAATTCCACAATCAAGATGGCATTTTTGGCGAGAAGCCCGATCAGCATGACAAGAGCAACTTGTACGTAAATATTGTTTTCAATTCCAGTTAGACCAATAGCAACGAATACTCCAAAAATACCTGCAGGGATCGATAAGATAACGGCTAGAGGAAGGATATAACTCTCATACTGTGCAGCAAGTAAGAAATAAATGAATATCAAACACAGTAAGAAAATTGTAGCCGATTGCCCTCCGGAAGAAATCTCCTCACGAGTCTGGCCCGAGAATTCAAACCCGTAACCTGCAGGTAATTGTTGTGCTGCTACTTCTTCAATTGCTTTAATGGCGTCTCCAGAACTAAATCCAGGTTTCGGAATCGCATTAATAGAAATTGAGTTAAATAAATTGTATCTAGAAGCGGTTTCTGAACCATAAATACGAGTTAGTTTAACTAATGTATTTATCGGCACCATTTCGCCTGTTTTGTTTTTTACAAAAACTCTGTCAATTGCTGTTGGATCTGCTCTGTCTTCGATATCGGCCTGAACAACCACACGGTAGTATTTACCAAATCGGTTAAAGTCAGATGCCTGTGCGCTACCAAAGTAAGCCTGCATCGTTTGTAAAATGTCTTTTACATTAACACCCAATTGATTCGCTTTTTCGTCGTTAACTTCCAATTGCAATTGTGGATAATCTGCTTTGAAAGAAGTAAAGGCAACTGCAATTTCCGGACGTTTCATTAACTCACCGATAAAGTTTTGAGAAATACCGCTGAATTTATCGAGTTTTCCTCCTGTTTTATCCTGAAGAACTAAATCTAAAGCCTCAACGTTACTAAATCCAGGAACAGTTGGGAAACTGAATACGAAGAAACTTCCGCCAGAAATAGCTCCCAGTTTACCGCGAACCTGATTCATGATTTCGTCAATGTTTTTTACTTCTCCACGTTCTTCGTTTGGTTTAAGCAATACGAAAACTACTGCAGAAGATGGACTTGTAGAATTGGTCAATAAGTTGAAACCTGAAATTGCGGTTACAAATCGTGAAGCGTCTAATGCTTTTAAAGTATTCTCAGCTTCAGTCATTACTTTTTGAGTTCCGTCCAATGATGTTCCAGATGGCGTATTTACTGCAATCGCAATAAATCCTTGATCTTCTGTTGGAATAAACCCTTGAGGAGTTGTTTTTACCATTACCACTGTTGCCAATGTAATTAAAGCCAATCCGCCTAAACTCAACCATTTTCTTCTGATTAAGAATTTAAGTCCGCCTGTGTAACGGTTTGTCAACGATTCAAAACTGCTATTGAAAGCGCTAAAGAATTTCTCTTTAAATCCTTTTTTCACATAAGGCGCGTCGTGATCGTGAGCTCCGTGATTATCTTTTAAGAATAATGCGGCAAGCGCGGGGCTCAATGTTAAAGCATTTACAGCCGAAATTACAATTGCAATCGCCATCGTAAAAGCAAACTGACGATAGAAAACTCCTGTTGAGCCTTCCATAAAACCAACCGGCAGGAATACAGCAGCCATTACCAGCGTAATCGAGATAATAGCACCCGTTATTTCGTGCATTGCTTCATGGGTTGCGATTTTTGGAGACAAACGTTTGTGCTCCATTTTCGCATGCACCGCTTCGACTACCACAATGGCATCATCGACCACAATACCAATCGCCAGAATTAATGCGAAAAGTGTTAAAAGGTTGATCGAAAATCCGAATAACTGCATGAAGAAGAACGTTCCTAAAATTGCTACAGGTACAGCAATGGCCGGGATTAATGTTGATCTAAAATCTTGCAAGAAGATAAATACCACAATAAATACCAGTATAAAAGCTTCTATTAACGTATGTTCAACCTGTTCGATAGATTGGTCAAGAGATACTTTTGTACTATAGAAAATATTGTGTTTGATTCCTTTTGGAAAATCTTTAGAAGCCTTTTCCATCATTTTGTTAATGGCAATCTGAATATCATTTGAGTTAGATCCAGCTAACTGAATAACCCCAATTACAATTCCTTTTTTACCATTTAAACGAGTTAAACTATTGTAAGAGTACGCACCCAATTCAACTCTCGCTACATCTTTTAAGCGAAGTACTGAGCCATCTGCATTAGAACGTATAGCAATATTTTCATAATCTTCTGGTTTAGTTAATTTCCCTTTATATTTAATAACGTATTCAAAAACTTCTTTGCTTCGCTCTCCAAATTTCCCTGGAGCCGCTTCCAAACTTTTGTCTTGAATAGCACCCATAACCTCACTTGGAGTTACTTTATAAGTTGACATTTGTGTTGGATTCAACCAAACACGCATAGAGTAATCTTTTACACCACCAAAAATACTGGCAGAACCTACACCTGGAATACGTTTTAGTTCCGGAATAATATTAATCTGCGCATAGTTGGCCACAAACGTCTGATCGTATTTTGCTTCATCATCAGTGTACATACCAATTGCCATGATGAAACTGTTTTGCTGTTTCGCCGTTACAATACCTTGTTGTACAACCTCTGCAGGAAGCTGGCTTGTTGCCTGCGCAACACGGTTTTGTACGTTTACCGCAGCTTGATCGGCATCTGTACCCAGTTTAAAGAAAACTGTAATAGCCAAAGTACCGTCGTTACTAGCTGTAGAACTCATATAAGTCATGTTTTCTACACCATTTATAGATTCTTCGATAGAAGGTGCCACAGAACGTAAAACCGTTTCTGCGTTGGCTCCCGGATATACCGCCGTTACCAAAACCGATGGTGGCGCAATATCAGGAAACTGTTGTAAAGGCAGTTTAGTTAAACCCAATACTCCCAGAATCACCAATAAAATGGAAATTACGGTTGCCAGTACAGGTCTTTGTATAAATATTTTGAACATTATTTCTTCTGATTATTTTTTGTTAGTTACTTCGGCAACTTTAGTTGATTTTTCAGGCTGAATCGCTTGCCCGTCCTGAAGTTTGTCAATACCGCTTAACACGATTTGGTCGCCGGTTTTTACACCTTCTTTAATTAAATAATTGGTACCGCTTTTACCCACAACAATGATTGGCATTTTAGTCACTTTGTTGTCTTTGCCTACAGTGAAAACAAATACTTTGTCTTGCATTTCAACTGTAGCTGACTGCGGTACTAAAATCGCATCGTCATGGTTTAATCCTAAACGGATTCTTCCTGTGTTTCCAGAACGTAACGTTCCGTTTGCATTTGGGAAAGTTGCTCTAATTGTGATGGCTCCTGTAGTTTTATCAAACTGACCGTCAACCATATCAATTTTTCCGGTTTGAGGATAAGCGTTGTTATCAGCTAAAATCAAAGTCACTGGAGGTAATTTTTTGATTTTATCACCAAGAGAACTTCCTTTATATTGCTCTTTAAAGTTGATGAAATCAGTTTCGCCTAAAGAGAAATAAGCAAATACTTCGTGAACGTCTGATAAAGTTGTTAAAGCCTCAACATCAGAAGCAGAAACTAAACTTCCTTGTTTTTTAGGCAGTCTTCCTATGTAGCCGCTTACAGGAGCAGTTACGTTGGTATATCCTAAATTGATTTTAGCAGAACCTACCATTGCTTTTGCCTGTTCGATATTGGCAGAAGCAATTTTTTGTGAAGCTTTAGCTGTTTTTAATTGATAATCAGAAACTACTTTGTTTTGCACTAGCGGAGTCAATTTGTCAACTTCTAAATTAGCGTTGATTAAAGCCGCTTCTGCTGCGTGAAGACTTGCTAAAGCATTGTTTAACTGCTCGCGAAACGGACGCTCATTGATTTTAAATAAAGTTTGTCCTTTACTTACATAAGCACCTTCGTCAACAAAAATTCTGTCTAGGTTTCCGCTTACTTGAGGACGAATCTCAACATCAACAGTTCCTTGTATAGAAGCAGGATATTCAGCATCAGTAGTGGTATTGGCACTTGTGATTGCTAAAACTGGTAAAACCGGTGGAGGTGGAGCAGTAGGCGCTTGATTTTTGTCGCCACAGCTGCTTAATACTAAGGCCAGAATAAAACTGGTTATAATTACATTTTTCATTTTCATAGTGGTTTTAATTGGTTGAACATTTTCTCGGATTAATTCTTTGGGCATTCTGGCATTCTCGGGATTCATATTTAATTGAATTAAATTATCTAACATTGTTAAGTAAAAGTGCGCAAATTTCCATACAGTAAGCCTTTCCAATTCTATTACAAAATCAGTATTAAATTATCTAACGATGTTAAGTAAAAGTCTAAAAAAAGAGCTTTTATTACCTTTATTAAATTTTCTAACAGTGTTAAGCGAAAGTTATAAAAAAAAAGGATTTTATGTTATCCCGTTTAAATCATTTTACACTGTTAAGTAAAATTGGAAAATTTTTTATTGTATAGATTTTATGATACCACCAATGGCATCCTTCAAAATCTGAGCATTTATTGTTTCTAAAATATCGCTTTTGTTAATGATGTTGATGGCGATTAAACCATGAATAACAGAAAAGAAAGTAAAATATTTTTGTTTAATGATATCTTGACTCGGATTGCTGTCTTTCATTACTTCAGCAATAACCTGAGTGAATAATTTGTAAGGTCCCTCTTGAGCCGAACATCGCTGTGCGCAACAAGTCATTTGAACACCAAACATCAGTTGATACATTTCAGTATTAGTAAAAGCGAAGTCCCAGTAAGTCATCCACATGGCTTCTAATTGATCTTCGGGTTTTTCAAACTTATCAATTGCAATTTGCAATTCTTTTGTCAGTTTGATAAAGCCTTTGCCAGTCAGTTCTTCTAAAATTGCTTCTTTATTTGAGAAATATTCATAAATAATAGGAGCAGTATATTCGATTCTGTCGGCAATTTTACGCATACTCAAACCATTCCAGCCTTCTTCTTTTACGATATCATAAGCAGCGCCAAGGATATTATTCCTTGTCTCTTCTTTTTGTCTTAAAATTCGATCTTTGCTAGCCATTGTATTCAAGTATTAAATCGTTTAACACTGTTAGGCAAATGTATGGCGGATTTTTGAATTTCAAAATATTTTTATCATAATATTTTCTTATTGTTCCATAGATGGATTAGGAAGCCTTGAATTTATTGAGGTTTTCACTTTTAATATTTTTTAGAAGCAGGACATTTTTCGTTTTTAAGAACGTTTTGTCCCGCTCTACATTATATTTTTTGTGGTGAACCCCACCACAAAAAGATGCCATTTCGATCGGGGCTAGGAGAGAACATAAATTTTTTCATTAGAACTTTGTCAAACTTTGTGAAAAATCGATAATAAAATCGATGATTTATCAATTATTTCATTCCTCGAACGTTCATTTCTATCTTATAAATACTTTTACTGGCAGTAATAAATAATGTTTTGAATTTTTTTCCTCCAAAACAAACATTAGCTGTCCAAGGTTCAGGAATATCAATATGAGATATTTTTTCTCCTTGCGGGTTGAATATGGTAACCCCGTTTCCGCATAAGTAAATATTTCCCGATTCGTCTATAGTCATTCCATCTGAACCTGATTCAGTAAACAGCGTTTTTTTACCTAAGGAGCCATTACTTTCGATTGTATAAGAGTACGTTTTATTTGCTCCTATATCTGCTACGTATAAGGTTTTTCCATCCGAACTTCCAATAATTCCATTTGGTTTTACAAGATTATTCTCAACGTTTATAATTTTGGATTTATCTGGAGATAAATAGTAAACGCATTCTTTCTCTATTTCTTTGGAGGTATGTGTCCAGTAATCCCTTTGGTAAAAAGGGTCGGTGAAATAGATACCGCCTTTTGGGTCAACCCAAAGATCATTAGGACCATTCAGTCTTTTTCCTTCAAAGTTGTTTATCAATACAGTATAATTTTTGTTTTTGTCTATTTTCCAAAGTTCATTTTTTTCATCGGCGCAAGCCAAAAGATTGCCTATGTGATCAAAATACAAACCATTAGCTCTTCCTGCATTTTCCATAAAAACAGAAAGTTTACCATTAACCGACCATTTCATAATTCTATTATTAGGCTGATCCGTAAAATAAATATTTCCTTTTTTATCCGAAGCAGGTCCTTCTGTAAAACTGAATTGATTTGATAGTTTTGTGAGAACTGCGCCTTTTGCTATTATGGAATGACTTTTTTCTTTTGATGTCTGAGCGTATATAAAATTTGTAAAAGTTAAAGTAATAAGAATTAAAAAGTATGATTTTATTTTAAGTTGGAATGGGTTCATCATAAATAGATTTAAAAGTTGCTTTTGAAGCGTTTTTAAAAGTAATTTTTATTTTTGATATTCTGCAAAGTCGGGAGCAAATTTGCCCATAGTTGAAAATTTTTTGGAGAATATGATTTTAAAGACAAAAATTAGAATTTTATTTTAATCTCAATTTATCAAAAGCATTTTCGTAACATTACAACAAAAAAATGAAAACGCTAACTATCCTAAAAACCACAATTGCAGTTTTATTTTTCCAGCAGACTTTTTCTCAGGAAATCAAAAAAGAAACTACAGCACCACAATACACAATAGAAAACTGTGTCAATCATTTTGATATAAACAAAGCCACCAAAACGAAAGTAGGTTATCAATATTGGTTTGCTAATAAAGATTTTACTCAGGAAAATACTTTGAAAATGAGCATTGTCGAGCCAGGAAAATCGACGCACGCGCCACATCATCATCCTGAAGAAGAATTTTTCTATATCTTAGAAGGAACCGCCGAATTCTTTTTGGACGGAAAAACCGTTACAGCTGGTCCAAATACTAGTTTCTATTGTCCGCCAAATGCTGAGCACGGAATTAGTAATGCAGGGAAAACAGATTTGAAATATTTGGTCATTAAAAAGGATTTGAGGTAAAAATCTTTTGTAATGTCTTGTAAGAGCTGCGCAAATGTCTCTGACCTTACGCAGCTGTTCGGGAGGCTATTGAATATTTTATTTACTTCAATACCACAACTTCTTCAGGAATCATAAACAAAAGCGTACAGCCAGTTCTAGAAAATACAGAATGTGTGCTTCCTGGAGGCATGTACAAATAATCGCCAGCTTTTAATTCGTCTTTTCCAGAGCGTACTTTGCCTTCTAGAACATAAATTTCCTCGCCAGCGGGATGCACGTGATTTGGGTACGACGCGCCGGGCTCAAATTTTAAAAGAAAAGTAGGTAGACGGTTAGTAACTACATCAAAGCGTAATACTTTAGCATAAATTCCGTCTGTTTTTACACCTTCTTCTTGAAGTGGTTTCCACTCTAATTCATTGCTTTTTGTGATTTTAGTTTCCATATATATTCAAATTTAATTAGTTAATTTTTCAAAAGATATTCATCCAAACTCCATCGGTATTTGTCGGTGGTTGCTAAGAGAAAAGCGCCCATAGAAAAGACAAATACAGAATAATCAAGAGGATCTTTTATTCCGAAAGAATAAGTCATTGCCAGCGCAAATAGAAAAGTTAATACAGAAGCGCCAAGAGCAGTTTTTCTAGTCTGATACCCAATCAGCAATAAAACAGCAAATAAGGTCTCAAGAAAAGTGCTGATAATTGCAATTGACGGAATAAAACTTTTAGGTAAAAAAGAATTTACTTGTTCGGCGTACGCCAGAAAATTTTCCCATCCCGAAGATTGTTTTCCAAGCAAACTCAACCGACTCGAAACCGCAGACAAAAATCCAATTGCCATTGCGATTCGTAAAAGCAAAATGGCATAATCCTGATATCTTTTCATAAACTATTTTATTAGTAATTAATCAGATACAAAGATCAGGCAGCAGCTCTTTTTAAAGAATAGAGAATCTTGGAAAAAGCATGTAATTATGCTTTAAGTCAAAAAGTCTTTTGACTACTATAACGCACTATTTGTCATTTCGACGAAGGAGAAATCTTCGCAAGTGGCTCCGTCTCTAAAAGCCAATCTTTGTAGAGCTTCTCACGAAGATTTCTCCTTCGTCGAAATGACATAAAAATGAGAAAAAACTTTGCGACTCTGCGAGCAATTTTCGCAATGAAAGGAAAAAGCTTGGAAAATGGCTACACTTGCACTACTTTCTCCTTATAAGATTTAGGAGAAATATTTGTGTGTTTTTTAAAGAAGTTTGAAAAATAGAAAGGATCATTAAAACCTAAAGCATAAGCGGTTTCTTTTACCGATAATTTCTCATAAGTAAACAAACGTTTTGCTTCAGAAATTATCAGTCCAAAAATGATATTTTGTGCAGTTTTATTGCAATACAGTTTAGAGAGTTCGTTTAGTTTGGCTTCGGTTGTGCCGATTAAATTGGCGATTTCATTTACCGAAAGATTTTTATCAAAATTCCCTCGAATAGCTTCCAGAAAATGGAGAAACAGAGCGTCTGGTTTGTAGATTTCTTCTCCCAATTTTATTTTAGAACGGTTGATTTCGATTAAAATCAATTGAATTCTAGAATGAATAGAGATGAGGTATTGATACGGTTTTTGGGCAATTTCCTGCTGAATAAGCTGTAAAGCATCGACAACCAATTTGTCGTCATCTACTTTTATCACTTCATTCATTGCAAAATGGCAGAACAAACTGTTGTGGAAAATGAGCTCGATGTCGTTATCATTTTTGCAGAAAAAATCATAGGTAAATTCGAGAACAAATCCGGTTGCGTTGCTGCTGTTTTTTATGAAATGAATTTGACCAGACGTTATCGTTAAGACCGAATTTTTTGTGATTAGATATTCGTTTTCATCTACCGAAAGCGCTATTTCGCCAGATGTACAAAAAAGAAGGACATATTTTAATACACGCCGAGGATGTTTTAAATCTTCTGCCTGTTCAAACGTCTTTATATCAATCATTTATTTTTTATTTAATCGCAATCCCGATAGCTAAAATAGTATTTTGAGAATTTATTTTACTTCTTTCGTAATATCAATCTGCGTGCCTTTCAAAATAATTAGAAGCCATTTCTACAATTGTCTCTTTTGTGGTAAAACTGTATTGTACTCCGTGATTAAGTGTATAGGAATCTCCAAGCTCTGGATGATGTTGTGTTCCATCTATATGAAATGAATCTAGAACTGACAGCCAGAGATTACGCTGCTGGTCTCTAAAATAGAATTGGTCTCTATCTGAAACGACTAAGATTGTCCCATTGTCATTGTCGAGAATCGAAGTATTGTTGCTGTCCTCATAGTCCCCCATAATAGTAATATTCGTGTTGTATTTTTTGGACGTTAACTCTGTGATTTTTTTTGTTAGTGGCATAAGAGTTGGAATTTGATTTGTCTTTGAAACAGTAAAATTAAAATTACACATTTTACTAATAGTATTCTAAAAAGTTTTTTTAAAAGTTAAAAGTTTTGAATAAAAAGAGTAGTTTTCAAAAAAAGCAAATAAAAAGGACAGAAACCAATGAGGTGCTGTCCTTGAGTAAATTGCAAAAAAAATAGAATGTGATATTTCTAAGAATGTGTAAAGTAATTTGTAATCTGCCAAAAAGAAAATATAATAAAAGTCATTCGTTTACAACATCATCTTTCATAATCTCTTTACTGACAATTTTGTCTATTAATATGAATAATAATAGGATTTCTGCCGTCTAAATCTCTTTTTCCTCGACCTGATAAACCAATGGTTATTGTATCTGGTTTTTTAGATTTCATTTCTTGTGGACTTACATACGTATACATTCCGTATCCATGTCCAGAAACAATCCAGCCTTCGGTATTTTTTAAATCGGTGACATCAAAATCTTCTGATCGTTCTGTGTAAACGGGACCAAACTCTTTTATCAATTTTAGTGCTTTACGCTCTAAATTGGAAATTTCATTTGCTTGTTCAAAAATGATATACGTTCCGTTTTTAAACAAAACCCAATCCTGAAATTTCGGATTGATACTAAGTCTGACATGATGGAGTAACTCCGTTTCTGTTATTTCGCCAGCTTCTTTATGGTCAGATTTCTGTTTCATAAAAAGAAAATTTAAAAAAGAATACTATGGTTTTAAATCACTTAATTGATGTTTTTAAAATGTGTTTTTTAAATAATGCGCCCTTAAAAGTTTTAATTGTATCATTTTAGGGTCTTTTTACGATGCGTTGTATTTCAATAAAAGCACCTTATAAACCAAATGTCTAAAGGTGCTTTTTCAATTTATATAGAAGTAAGATTAAGATGCTGTGTTACTTGGATCTTTTTTGCGGTAAAACCAATAGAATACTTGCGGTAAAACAGTAAGCGATAAAATCATACAGGTTATTAATCCGCCCACGATCATAATAGCTAGTGGTTTTTGCACTTCAGAACCCATTCCGGTGGATAACGCAGCAGGTAATAATCCTAATGATCCCATAAGGGCAATCATCACAATAGGACGAATTCTGCTGTGAATTCCTTCTGAAATAGCATCTCTTAAATGCATTCCGTTTCGCATATTTTCCCTAATCATTCCAATGAGGACAATACTGTCGATCGCGCTCACCCCAAAGAGAATAATAAATCCAATTCCCGCTGAGATTCCGAAGACGGTTCCCGTTACCCAAAGCGACAGGAATCCGCCAATAAAGGCATAAGGCATTGCAGTTACAGCAATCATGGTGTCTTTGAAATTACCAAAGTTGAAATACAGCAGGCATAAAATTAAAACCAAAACCACAGGAATAATCATTGCCAATTGTTTGGTTGCTCTTTCTTTACTCTCAAATTCTCCTGCCCATTTCATGACATTTTCCTTAGGAAGTTTGACTTCGGCAGCAACTTTTTTCTGTGCTTCATCAATCGTACTCCCAAGGTCTCGTCCTTCAATACTAAATCCTACGGCGATGTAACGGCTGTTTCCTTCGCGATAAATAAAGGTCGGACCTGTTTTATAATCTACCGTTGCAATTTCTTTTAAAGGCACTTTTTTACCATTTAAGGTCGGAATAAGAATGCCTTCAATTTTTTCTTTAGAATCACGATATTCTTTTTCAAAACGTAAGGTGATATCAAATATCTTTTCGTCGTCATAAAATTTGGTTGCTGCTTGTCCGCCAATTGTCATTCTAATTACGGCTTGCGCATCGGCAGTGGTAACTGCGTAACGCGCCATTTTTTCGTCGTCAAGCTGAATTCTTAACTCGGGCAATCCAATGTTTTTGTAGACATTAATATCTTCAATTCCTTTTACGTCTTTAATCGAGTTGGCGACTTTTGCAGCCATTTCTTCCAATTGAAAAAGATCACTTCCAAAAATCTTAATCGCGAGCGGACTTTTAACTCCTGCAACATATTCTTCCACATTATCCTGAATTGGCTGACTGAAACCAAAGGCAATTCCAGGATATACATCGAGTACTTTTTTGATTTCGGCTATTAATTCTTCTTTAGAAATATCGTGTTTCCATTCGTCTTTATGTTTTAATTCGATATGGAATTCGATATTAAAAAATCCTGTTGGATCTGTTCCGTCGTTTGGTCTTCCGGTTTGTGTCAATATAAATTTTACTTCTTCAAACTTCCTAATCTTGGCTTTCATTTCCTTAGTCAATCGAACCGATTCATCAAGATTGATACTATTTGGCAATGTCGCTCTTACATAAATAGCACCTTCATTCAGTTTCGGTATAAACTCTGATCCGTAAAAAGCAAACTTTGCACAGCAAACTGCTAATAAAGCTAAAAAGGCATAGAAAGTAGCTTTACGATGTTTGGTACTCCATTGAAACAGTTTAAAAAGGTTTTCTCTAAAGAAACGCGAAATCATATTTTCTTTCTCTACAATGTTTTTGGTCAGCATGACTTTACACATTGCAGGAACGTAGGTAAGCGATAAAAGCAATGATCCTAATAGCGCATAACTTAGTGTAAAGGCTAGGGGAGAGAACATTTTTCCTTCTACTTTCGTGAAAGAGAAAATAGGCATCAAGGCCACAATCAAAATGATTAAGGCAAAGAAAATATACGTGGCAACACTGCCCACACTTTTCTTGATCAATCCCATTTTACTCATGCTGTTAAAGCGTTCCATACCCACTTTATGCGCTTTCTTTTCGAGGGAAACAAAGACTTGTTCGACAATAACGAGCGTTCCTTCGAGCAGTAATCCAAAGTCTAAAGCTCCCATCGAAATTAAATTGGCAGGCAATCCCTGAATTCTCAGCATTACAATAGCAAACAAAAATGAAAGCGGAATTACAGATGCCACAATCAGCGAAGTTCTCCAGTTGTAAAGGAAAATAAACACGATTAGCGATACCAGTAAAATACCTTCAACAAGGTTTTTAGTAACCGTTTTTACGGTTGTATTCACCAATTCGGTACGATCGATAAATGGAACTATTTTTACATTATCGGGTAAAACTCTTTCGTTCAGTTCGGTCAAACGTTCTTTAAGTCTTTTGATCACTTCACCCGGATTTTCTCCGCGAAGCATTACGACAATTCCTTCAACAACATCATCATTTTCATCTAAACCGACTTGTCCTAATCTTGGTTTTGCTGAGATCGAAACTTCGGCTACGTGTTTTACTAAAACGGGAGCTCCGCCTTTGGTTTCAATTAAAATATTGCCAATATCTTCGACTTTATTGATTAATCCAACGCCACGAACAACATAAGCCTGATCGCCACGCTGAATAACATCTCCGCCCACATTGATATTACTTTTCGAAACGGCTTCGTAAACATCTAAAGCCGAAAGATTGTAATTTTCTAACTGTGTTGGATTAATTTTGATTTCGAACATTTTTTCTTCACCACCAAAACTTACCACATCGGCAACTCCGGGAACGGCAACCAATTCTCTCTCAATAACCCAATCCTGAATGGCCTGAATTTCTTTGATAGGCAAATCACTTTTAATAACATATCTAAAGATCTCACCCGTTGCACCAGAAGGCGGATCGATTTCTGCATCTGCTCCTTCGGGAAGATCGAGTCCGCCCATACGGTTTGAGGCGTATTGCTGTGCGTAAAAATCTTCAACGCCATCATCAAATAATACGGTTACAACCGATAAACCGAAAAGCGAAATAGAACGTACTTCGGCTTTTTTCGGAATCGTATTCATTTGTTTGGAAATAGGAAGTGTGATGAATTTCTCCACTTCTTCGGCACTTCTTCCCGGCCATTGTGTAATAATTCTTGCCCTTGTATTGGTTACATCGGGAAAGGCTTCAATTGGTGTGTGAATATAACTCACGATACCGGCGACTAGTAATATGGCTGTCAGGAAAAAAACGATGAGCGAGTTTTTTAGCGAGAAAGCAACTAATCCTTGTACAAATTTTTTCATGTCTTGTATTGTATTTATCCGTTTTGGGGATAATTAGTTTTTTAATCTTTCGTGAATCAAAAGCTGATTTTTGGTGATCACCATTTCGCCTTCGTTAACTCCGTCTTTAAAATAAACCCAGTTGTTGTTTTTAATAACTGGATTAATTTCTCTAGTTTCTATCGTACAATCGTTTTTATAAATTAAAATATGATTACGGTTGTTGTCAAAAATCACCGCTTTTGCAGGAACAGCTTCTAGCATATCTCCGCCAAGACTTTTGTCGATTGTGATATCTGCAGTCATTCCTGGTTTAAGTTTCAGGTTTTTGTTTTCCATTACAATTCTGGCTTTCAAAACATGTTCGTCGGCATCAAAAACTTTGGACATCATTTTTATTTTTCCTTTAAAAATTTCTCCGGGATATGCTGGTGTTGTAACATCTACAGGCATATTTTCGGAAACATTTTTTAAATTACTCGTATATACATTTACCAAAACCCAGATTTCTTTTAAGTCAGAAATCGTAAAAAGCGGTTCACTGCCGTCTGTAATCTGCATTCCTGGACTTATGTTTTTGTCTACTATATAACCTTCTGTCGGCGCTTTAATTAGAAAAACAGATCTTTCGCTGCTAGCGCTAAACATGGCTAGATTGGCTCTTACATTTTCAAGGGAAGATTTTAAAACATCTAGTTCGCTTTGGGCTTGCAGTAAATCTTTTTGTGATGAAATTCCATCTTCAAACATTGACTTTGCAGCTTGCAAATTGCGTTGTGCAACAGTGATCTGCGATTGAAGCGATTTGCTTTCAGACTGCATGCTGTTTAATTCGGTACTTTTTATCTCGGCCAAAACTTGTCCTTTTCGAACATAATCGCCCAATGAAAAAGTGGTTTTGGTAATAATTCCTTCTACAAGGCTATTAAACTGAACAACATGATCGCCGTTATAAGTAATGTTTCCCGTAAGGTTTATAGATTCGCTCACAGAACGTTTTTGAATTGGTTCGATGGTGATTTTTTCTTTTAAATCTTTATCGATGCAAAACTTTTCTTCTTTCGTTTCTTTAACTTCTTCTTTTTTGCCACATCCGTAAACGAGCATTAACCCCAATAGTGGGAGTACAATATATTTCTTCATTTGTTTTTGTTTTTGAAAATTAGATTTAGTTGATTTCCTGACCTGAGATATAGCGCAGTTCTTCCAGATTTTTATTCAGGTCCATTTTAGAATTCAGCAGGATTGATTTGTTATCTAGATAAGCATCAACAAAATCAAGATATTCGAGCATGCTGGTATTTTTTTGAAGGAAGTTTTTGCGATATGCTTCCAAAAGTTTATCCAAATCTCCTTCATAATCAGCTTCAACGCTGTCGTACAGTTTTTTGGTAACCAATAAATCTTCATAAGATTGCAGTACTTCAGATTGTATACTGATGGTTTTCTCTTCTGCCAATAATTTTCCCTGATCAAAAGCCAGTTTTGCAGCTTTTATATTTCCTTGGTTTCGATTAAAAAACGGAAGATCAAGAGAGAAACCAACTCCCACAAAATCATTCATTAAACTCGCTCCACGGTCATAACTCACACCAAGTGTAACATCTGGTGTTCGCATGGCTTTTTCGTATTTGTACTTGTTGTTGTTATAATCGTTTCCGAGCTTAAGCACTTTCATATCAGGTCGGTTTTCTACAGCCGAAGCCATCAGATTGCCTAAGTTTATGTTGTCTATGTTTTTGTTATCAGGAACAAAACCTTCATCGGTAAGTTTGATATAATTTGTTGGCGGAAGATTCATTAAAACCTTAAGCTCTTTCTGCAACGAATTATTTTCCTTTTGCAAATCGGCTATTTCTTTTAAGAATTGAAGTTCAGTTGCTTTTAGCCTAAAGTATTCGCCTTTGCCCACATTTCCTTGTCTGACCTGATTTCCGTAAGCTTTCAGTAAAGTTTGCATCGATGAAAGCTGTTTTTTATAAATCGCTTCTTGTGCTTGATTGTATTGCAGTTCGGTAAGATTGCTTCTGAATTCGATTTTCAGATTACGTAAAAAAGTTTTGAAATATTCTTTGGCGATGTCAACACCCACTTTTTCCATCGCAATCATCTTTTTGCGTTTTCCGGCTGTTTGAATCAGTTGTTCCAGTTCTGCATTGACTTGTGAAGTTTTTCCAAAATTTCCCCATAACGGAGGCAATTGCTGTGCAGTCGCATTGTTCCAAAGATTGATTTCGCCGATAGTCAGCGTAGGGTTGGGCCATAATTTTGCCTGAATCACTTGTGCATCGGCAATATCGATGTTCAGTTTTTCGGAAATAAGAGAAATATTCTTTTCCAAAAACAAAGCCTCGGCCTGTGTTCTGGACAGCACAATTGTATCGTTTATGGCAGCAATCTGCGCCATACCTTTGTGCGATACAATAACGAGTAAGGTTAAAAGTAAACGTTTCAAATTAAGTAGTTTTAATGATGTCGCAAAGTTATTGGCGACATATTAGCCCTTAATTTGAGGTGTGTTATAAGACGGTTAGAGCAACATTAGAAAACGATTAGAGTCGCAGAAATAGTAGCGTTACCGTTGTTCCTTGGTCTTTTTTGGATACAATATTAAAGTCGATATTGTTTTGTTTGAAAATAATATTGGATAGTGAAAGTCCGACACCGCTTCCTTTTATATCTTTTACATTTTTGCCTCTGTAAAAGGTTTGTTTAATGAAAGTTAAGTCGTCTTCGCTAATTCCGGTTCCGCGGTCCTCAATGACTATTTTAAGCTGATTGTTCTGCTCCAGCAGACTTATTTTTATAGGGTTTCCGTTAGAATATTTTACGGCATTTTCTATAATGTTGTATAAAGCGATTTTGATTTCGTTGCTATTTCCTTTTATCGAAAGGAGTTTATCATTTGCCACTTCCAAAACGATTTGTATCGGAGCATTTTTTAGATCGTAAATAGCAGGCAATTGATCGTTAATGTCCCAAACCAATTCATCAACTCTGAAAATTTCGTTGAGTTCTGTATTGTTTCGCAAGCCAGAAAGCATCATCAAAGTATTCATGGTGTCTTCGATCTGATAGACATTTTCTAATACTTTTTGAGACATTTCTTTGTATTCGGCACTCGATCTGTCTTTTTGGGCAAACACTTCTAAGTTTCCAGAAATGGCCGTTAAAGGCGTTTTAAACTCATGCGAAACATAATTGATAAAGTTTTTTTGAATGATAAAAGTATCCGATAAACGGGTAAATAAATTATTATATGTTTCTACTAACTCCTGAATATCATCTTTGGAATTTGGAGAAACAATCTGACGATCGAGTGACGAAGCCTGAATTTCGTTTACCTGATCAATAATGTTTTTTATAGGACTGTAAGCGAGATTAGAAAGCACACGACTCACAATATAAATCGTAATCAATCCGATGATTAAAACCATTATCATAATGATTTGCAATCTGTCGGTCATGGTTTTAAACTCGACGTCATTTTTCTTTACGAAAACCACAAAATCACCTTGATTGTCATGGTAATAGCTTCCGAAATAAAAATGATGTTTAGATTTGAAACTAAGCTTTCTGTTTTTCCGAATATAATCTAGTCTTTCAGCATTGATATTGTTGTCGATCGTTTTATCGCCATATACAATCTGATTTTTATTGTCGTATACACGCGTAATGATTTCCAGCGAATTTTCCCTGAATTGCTGACCAATTAACAAATGCTGATTTTCGGGCAGTTCGTCTTTTTCGAGATAGAAAATCCCCGTCAGTAAACATGTTTTTTGAAGTTCGTTATATACAATCTTTTCCGAATAGCTGTAGAAAGAAAAATACGTGATAAAGGAAGCAATGACAAAGACAACGCTAAACGTAAGAGATGATATTAGGGTAAATCTATTGCGTATTTTCATGACTCTTCTTTAAGCATATATCCTGTTCCTTTTATGGTATGGATAAATTTATGGTTTTGCTCAATTTTGTTTCGTAAATAAGAAATATAAACATCGACAACATTGGTGTTGTTATCGTAATTAATGCCCCATACAGCGTTTAATATTTGCGTTCTCGGAATTACTTTGTTTCTGTTTTCTAATAAATACAACAGCAGTTTATATTCTCTTGGTGATAAATCGATTAGTTTATGGTTTTCTGTAACCTTATGTTCCGCTGGATTTATAGTCAAACTTCCAAGAGTATATAAGGTTTCTTCTTTGTCATAATTAAATTTTGTTCTTCGAGTAAGCGCATTAACTCTCGAAATTAATTCCTTAAAATGAAACGGTTTTACCAAATAATCATCGGCACCAGAATCTAATGCATTTACTTTATCGTCGGTATCGCTCAAAGCACTTAACATTAAAACTGGCGTATGATTTTTTTTGAAACGCATTAGTTTCACCAACTGAATCCCGTCAATTCCTGGAAGCATAATATCCATTAAAATAATATCCCAAATATCCTGCTGAATGAGGTCCCTGGCAATCTCGCCCGTTTCGGCCAGATGCACAGTAAAGTTGTTTTCCTCCAAACCTTTTACTATAAATTCGCTAATGCGTTTATCATCTTCAATGAGTAAAACATTCATAAATGGTATATTATAATGGTTGCTGTTTTGACTAAAACGGAAATGTTTTAATCATCTGATAAGTTGTTTTCAAAAAAATAGGATTATCAAAAATAGCAATTATTTTTTTTTGAATCCTATAAGTGCGGGTAAGTTATTGAAGTTTTTAATTGTAAACGCATTATTTGTCATTTCGACTGAAGGGAGAAATCACACGCGTATATCGACAAAGATTGGAAATACTTTGCGGAGTTTCTACTGTTATTTCTCCTTACGTCGAAATGACAAAAACACGGTATAAAATAGTAAACCAAATCTACTTGAATCTTACATAATTTTAGTTTAATTTTTAATAAAAATTTGATTTCCAATTAATTAACTTTTATTAAAGAAAGCTTTAACAGCGTCTATTTCTACTGGGGGTTTGAAATAACTAATTTTAACTTAAATCAAAATTAATAACATTTTAAATAGTATAATTATGAAAAAGAATATCGCCATATTAGCAACGAACGGATTTGAAGAATCAGAATTAGCATCACCTAAAGCCTATCTGGAAGAGCAAGGTTGGAATGCAGATATCGTCAGTTTGAAATCTGGAACGATCAAATCTTGGAAAGACGGAAATTGGAGCAAAGAATATAATGTTGATGTCGTATTAGATCAGGCAAATGAAGCAGATTACGATGCTTTGGTTATTCCAGGAGGAGTAATTAATCCTGATTTATTGAGAAGAGAAGAAGCAGCAGTAAATTTTGTACGTTCCTTTTTTGAAAGTAAAAAACCAGTAGCCGCTATTTGCCACGGACCTCAAATTCTGGTAGATGCTGACGTTTTAGAAGGTCGAAAAGTAACTTCGTTTTTCTCTATTAAAAACGATTTGAAAAATGCCGGAGCACAATGGGAAGACTCAGAAGTAGTCGTAGACAACGGATTAGTAACCAGCCGAAACCCAAATGATTTGCCCGCTTTTAATAAAAAAATGGTGGAAGAAATTAAAGAAGGAATACATGAGCGCCAGAGAGTCTAAAAAAGAAATTTCTATTTAGATTTATCAAATTATAAAAATGCAGAATCATATTTTGGTCCTGCATTTTTTTTTGTTGAATAGCCCCTAGTTTTAACTAGGGGATTAAAAGGTTCAATAGTAATAAGGCTTTAGTCAAAATGCGCATTTTGGCTAAAGCCTTACTATGATTCTTATTTATACCTCCAGCTAAAGCTGGAGGCAATTGATTCTTTTAATTAATTGAGGATCGATCTTTGCGTTCCTCTGGTTGAAACCAGAGGCTATGTTTTAAAATGATTTTGGAGTTTCTCGTGATTTTTTTTCCCTTTGCTAGTGTGAATCCCCCGTGTTTCCATCTAGTTTGTCATTTCGACCGAAGGGAGAAATCTTCGCAAGTAGCTCGACAAAGATTGGCGATTTAGATTGAGGAATTTAAATACCTCCTGAAATATAGATTTCCCCTTGCTAGCGCTCAAGTGTAGCAACTAACGAACGCAATAGACATTACTACAATATTTCATTTTTCGACTTTCTCTCTTTTGTAAAAAATAAGATTTTATATTTAATTTATATTTGTAGTATATTTTAATCTAAAACTATGGACATACTCGGCGACTATGAAGTACAATTCTATATCATGTGGGGTAAAATGATTAATACTAAATACACATGGTTAACAGCTTACATAAATGACTATAAGGAATTAGAGGAAGTTCAGAAATTTTTAGACGAACATATTTATACCGTTATAAATGGAGAAATAGAAAGAGGTGGGGAAATTACAGAAAGTCAATATTTTGCTGATATTAATATTTTGGAAACAAAAATATACAAAGATGCAAGAGCTTGGCAAAATGATAATGCTATCGAACCTGATCTTATTATACCAACTCTTCATTTTACAACGATTTTTGAAGCATGGCGTGATTATTCTCTTATATATGGTTAGAGATTTTAATTATTTTTTTAAAACTATTTTAAAATAATATTTTTCTTACTTTTTTAAAAAGTTTTCTTACATTTGAAGTTCCTATAATTACGACTTTAGATTTGAACAAGACTTGCCCTTGTATTATGTGTACGGTATCGGAAACGACCGTAAATGCTGTCGTAGGCATTAGGAACACTAAGATGCAAGGGTTTTATATTCCTAATACTACGACATTATGAATTCAAACACCCTTTCCAAAGAAGCCGAAACAAGGCTGATTGATTTTTTTAACCATATTATAGATCCAGAAGATATGGCTAAAATCTTAAGACAAGTAAATTGCATTTTAGCTCTCGGCGTAATGCGACAACACGAAACCCTCCAAATTGGACTAACCAATTTTGAAGACAATTATTATTGGCTCAATGAATTGGCGGAGATTTTGAATCCTTATTTGAGTGAGGAATAAAGTTTATAAAACAAAAAAACCTCGACTTTTTTTATGGTCGAGGTTTTTTATTTTTCTCTTGTTGCTTTTGCTAGCGGGCAAGAAACTCGCTCTAAAAAGAAATTTGAGATAATTACAGATTTAAATTTTTTTGACACAAGAATAAAAATTTATTCTACAGAAGAGGATTGGTATGAATTCAATCTTTCTTAATTTAATATAACTTCAGGGGTTACTAATTCCGCTAACTTAGCAGCAATATCTATCATTGAATCATCGATAGTATTTAAACCACTTCTTGAGCCAAGTAAAGGACTTACTTCACGTAAATCATCAAAAGTTGTATTGTGAACTATAGGAACAAGTAAATCACGAGCTAAGAGAGCAGAAAGTTCCTTGTCAGCAATTCCTTCACCTTTAATGCGTTTAAGAAACGAAGGAGTAACTAAGACAATTCCAACTCGAGATTTTGCCAATCCTTTGTCGATTTCACGGAGCAAAGATGAACCTAACAAAACATCTTTTTCACTAAACCAAACAGAAACACCTTTTAATTCTAATAAATCGTGTAATTCTTTAGCTGCGTCTTTTCGATCATCCCAAGCGTGACAAAGAAAAACATCTCGCAAGTCTGGTAAATCAGAACGTTTCTCAATGTTTTCACGTACAGGTGTAAGTGTTCGTATCTCTGCTGGTGTGTATAGGATTGTAGATCCAGCTGAAGACCAACGGGCTTTAGTTTTATACTGTCCACTGCTACTGCTACTGCTACGACCAGACGAGCTGTTTGATGATGAAGAATAAGACGAATAAGAATTATAACTACGATAGCTACCTCTGCCTCCGCATGCTGGGCAGTTTTCTCTTGCACTTGCTGTGCGATGACCATGAACTGGTGCTGTACATCTTGACATATTAAATATAATTTTGATTAGTTTTAAATTTTTAAAAATTGTAGATTTTTTTTCTTTTTGGTTAATTGTTTAATTCTGGGTTAATGAAGAAGGCTTTTTAACCTTCTTCATTGATTTTGTTGGTGTTATTTTTCTTTGGTAACGCCTTTAAAAGGAGTAGGGCTGGAGGTTTTTACATCCATAAATTGTCCAGTTTCAGAATCTCTTTTAGTCCACAATCCTGTTTTGGGATTTAAAACTTGAGTTCTGTCTTTTACAGCTCCTTTTCTTGAATTGTCTTTAGGTGGATTTGTTGCCATCTTTTTTCAATTTAGAGTTAAACAATGTTCCTTTAACTTCACGACATAAAGGATTTGACGAGAATAATGTAAGCTTATTTGAAAGGTTCTCCACAGATTGCAGACCAATTATCCCACACAGTAGCTACACATCTTTCTAAATTTATTCTTAGTCTAGTACAGATTAATTCTGCATCTATACGTGCTCTCTCTGAAGTATTATTAGGATGATAAAGTGATGTATTGGGAAAGTAAATAATTTTACAGGTGTTTCCTGAAATTTGATCTAAATAGCCTAATTCGAACATTTCTTTTTTGAATTCTGCGTGTTTACTGGTGATGTCATAAGTTAATAGTGAAGCCATATGTTGTTTTTTATCGGTTAATTATACGTTTTTATCGATTATTTGTTCTGTTTTTGTGCTGTTTTAATTTATTTTTTTGATGTTTATGAGATAATGTCGTACAAAATTAGAAAATATTTTTCAAATAAAAAAGTATTTTTTACTATTTCATACGTATATCTCTCATATTTTTGTATTTTTGCATTGAATACATATATTTATACATAAAAATGCTCGTAAAATTCTCTGTATGTAATTTTTTGTCTTTTAAGGAAAATACATCAATAAACTTATCTGCTACCTCATTAACTGAGTATAGAAATGATAATATTTTTCAGTCTCCTATAAATGATTTAAGTCTTTTAAAAAGCTTAATTGTTTATGGCGCGAATTCTAGTGGAAAAAGTAATTTATTTAGAGCTCTTTCATTTATGAGGTGGCTTATTTTAAGCTCATCAAAAGAATCAACCTCAGGTGACGAGATTTCTGTTGAAAGATTTAAGTTGTCAACTGAAACTATTGATAAACCAAGTTTTTTTGAAATAGAGTTTATAATTGATAATAAAAAATATAGGTATGGCTTTGAAGTGGATAGAGAAAAAATCCATTCAGAATATTTATACTATCAAACAAAAAACAAAGAGTATCCCCTGTTTGATAGAAAATTGCAAGAAATTCAACTCGGTAAAAAATTTGATATTGAAACATTAAAGTTGGTTCCGATTACTAGAGAAAATGCTCTTTTTTTATCAGTTTGTGCACAGTTTAATGATTCATTGTCAACTATGTTGACTAAAGAAATGAGAGATATTAATATTATATCAGGAATTAACGACCATAACTCGGGTGAATATACTATTAAGATGCTTAATGATAGTAAGTTTAATGTTATGGTAAACAATCTTTTAAGGAGCGCTAACCTAGGATTTAATGAAGTGAAAGTTAAAAAGGTATCGACTCAGGATCTTATCGGTAAATCTGATATTCCTAAAGAATTACTTAAAATCATATTAAAGAAAAATCCTGAAAATGATATTGTAAGTACCAAACATTATGTTTATGATCAGAACAATGAAATTAAAAGTGAAGAGTTCTTTGATTTAAACTCAGAGGAATCTTTGGGGACAAGGAAGTTTTTTGCTTTGTCAGGACCAATAATCGAAGCTTTGACTAAGGGGACATTATTGATAATTGATGAATTTGATTCTAGACTTCATCCAGAATTGTGTAAAGCAATAATAAAACTTTTTAATTCTTCCGAAAATAATCCTTATAATGCTCAGCTAATTATAGCATCGCATAATTCTACTTTTATAAATTCTACAAATAAGCTGTTCAGAAGAGACCAAATTATTATCGCAGGTAAAAATAAATATGGAATTACAAGATTAGAAAGTTTATTTGAAAAGAAAGTTAGAAAAGATGCATCATTTGAAAAGGATTATTTGTCAGGCAAATATGATGGAGTTTCAATAGACTTAAAGGTTAATAATCAATTAGGTTTAAATTTAGATGAATAATTCCATCTTAAGATAAAATAAAAAGGACAGTTCTCAAATACGTGAGAGAACTGCCCTTTTAGGCAAATTTAAAAATTTGCATTCCTAAGAATGCGTACAGTTTTTGGTAATCACTAAAATGAAGACTAAACGCAGGTTATTCGTTTATGACATCGCCTTCCTTAGTTTCTTCGCTGGCAATTTTTACCAGTTTATCGTTTGGAGTTAAATCGCCGAAAATTTCGATTTTATCTTCGATTTCTCTTCCTTTTTTAATGTCAACTCTTGTCGCTTTGTGGTTTACTACTTTTACCACATATAAACCTTCCGCAGAATTCACCATCGCCGATTTTGGAACTACAAATGTGCTGTCTTTCGCGTTAAGCGGTAAAAGAACTTCGGCAACCATTCCTGGCAATAAATTTCCTTTGGTGTTATGAACGTCCATTTCAACTCTTTCAGAGCGTAATTTTAAATCTAAAGCGCCAGACATTCTGGTAATTTTAGCTGTGAAAGTTTCTGGCAATGATTTTACATTAAAACTCATTTCGTCGCCTGGGTGCAAATATCCTGTGTACAATTCTGGAACAGAAACCGCCAAACGTAATTTACTTTGCTCCTGAATCGTTAATAAAGGCAAATCAGAACCTTTTCCTGCTGGACCAACAAATGTTCCTAAATTGACATTTCTAGCCGCTACAACGCCATCAAAAGGAGCGCGAATTTCAAGATAACCTCTCATAATCGCAATTTCTTTATGAGCAGCAATTGCAGCTTGAAGTTGTGCGTAATCAGAATTCTTTTTACCGCTTGCCATTTCTAAATCGTTTTTAGAAATCGTTCCTTCAACCTTGCTCGTTTCATACAAACGGTTGTAAGTGCTTTTGCTGGTTGCGTAAATCGCTTCCATAGATTTCAATCTCGATTCGGCTGCAGCCAATTGCGAACTGATTTCTGGTGCTTCCAATACAATCAAAAGCTGTCCTTTTTTTACTTTCGTACCAATATCAACTTTTAATAGTTTTACGAAACTGCTCACTTTTGCATACAAATCAACTTGTTGGAAACCGGTTAATTCGGCTGGTAAACGCAATTCTGTTGTTAGTTTTTCTTTCGCTAAAGCGAAAGTTTCTACTTTAGGTTCGATTTCCGCTTTTACCGTTTCTTCTTTTTTAGAAGTACAGCTGTTCAGAAAAAATACTGCTGCTAGAAACAGCGGGCTATATTTTATAATTTTAGTGTTCATTTTTTGGTTTTAATGATGAGATATAATGGATACTTTCTTCGTCTTCAGGATCTAAAGAAACAGATTGTGTCGATGTTTTTTCTTGTGCCCACGCAAATATCTGCGGAAGGATTAATAATACGGCAAAAGTAGAAAATAATAATCCGCCAATAACCGCTCTTCCTAACGGAGAAACTTGATCGCCTCCTTCGCCGTGACCAATTGCCATTGGCAACATTCCCGCAATCATCGCAACCGAAGTCATGATAATCGGACGAAGACGCAACGCAGCCGCTTCACGCGCAGATTCTAAGGCATTTCCGTTTATTTTTCGAAGCTGTTCGGCATTCGTAACCAAAAGAACGGCGTTGGCAATAGAAACTCCAACCGACATGATGATTCCCATATATGATTGTAAATTCAACGTTGAACCTGTAAGCGTCAGCATTAATAAAGATCCTAAAACTACGGCAGGAACTGTTGTTAAAATAACCAACGAAACTTTAAACGATTGGAAATTAGCGGCCAACATTAAGAAGATTACGAAAACGGCAACCAATAACCCCGTTTGCAAACTGCTTAATGTTTCGGTCAATACAGTACTTAGTCCAATTGGCGTGATAAACAAACCACGAGGTAATTCGCCCAAGGCACTAATTGTTTTGCTCACATCTTTTGATGCCGTACCTAAATCGGTTTGGTAGATGTTTGCCGTAACGGTAATGTATGGCATGGCCCCTAAATTGTCATTTTCACCGCTTACAAAGCCCGGTGTAATTTTGGCAACGTCACTTAAAACAGGACGAAGCGAGTTTTTTAATACCGGAATTTCTCCAATATCAGTTTTGCTTTTCATTTTGTTTAATGGTACCTGAACCTGAACAGAATACGATAATCCTGCTTTTTCGTCTACCCAGTTATTTTTTTCGGTATAACGAGAAGATGAGGTTGAAGCTACAAGCGAACGTGAAATATCATTCATATCAACTCCCAATTCAGCCGCGCGGGTTCTGTCAATATCAATATTCATTGCTGGATAGTGAATTGGCTGACCAATCTGTACGTCTCTGAAATACGAAATCGCTTTTAACTTGTCTACAATTTGAGTCGCGTATAATTCGTTTTTCTTTTTGTCTTTTCCGGCAACTCGAATCTCAATTGGAGTAGGAGAACCTTGGCTTAAAACTTTATCCGTCAATTCGATTGGCTCAAAAGAAAGTTTAGTATCTGGCAATACTTTTTTAAGTCTTGCTCTAAATTCATCTTTAAAATCGTCCATATCTTCATGATAGTCTTTTAAACTCACTTGGAAAACCGCTTCGTGAGAACCTGCCATGAATAAATAAATCGGGTTGATCGAGAATAGAGAAGGGTGCTGGCCGACATATACAGACGTGATTCCGATATGATCTTTACCCACCATTTTCTCTAATTCTTTTAAAACAACTCTGGCTTGTTCTTCTGTTCTTTCCAAACGCGTTCCGTCAACAGCGCGCATTCTCAATTGAAACTGACTTGAATTGGTTCTCGGGAAAACGTCTTTTCCGATAAAAGTAAGAAATACAATCGCCAGAATAATTGATCCCGTTAGATAAATAATAGTCGTTGCTTTTTTATGAACAAACAAGCGATCTAAAGTTCGCATGAAACGATTTCTGAATTTTTCAAAACCGCTTACTTTTCCGTCGTTGTTGAAATCTTCTCTTTCAACCAAATCTTTTTTCTGACCAATTAAATTTTGCTCAGATTCAGGCGTTAATCCGCAGGCATTAAACTCTGCTTCATCGTCTGTAATGTTTGGTTCGTGTGCGTGTTTTTCATGACCTTTCATCATCCAGTTGGCCATAACAGGAACAAAAGTCTGCGAAAGCAAGAATGAAATTACCATTGAAAATCCAATCGCTAAAGCCAAAGGCAAGAACAATGCTCCCGGAATTCCGACCATGGTAAATGCTGGCGCAAATACGGCTAGAATACAAAGAAGGATCAACAATTTAGGTAAAGCAATTTCCTGACAGGCATCCCAAATGGCGAGTGCCTTGGGTTTTCCCATGTCGAGATGCTGGTGAATATTTTCGATGGTTACCGTACTTTCATCCACCAAAATACCAATTGCAAGAGCCAATCCTGAAAGAGACATTAAGTTGATCGTTTGTCCGAATAATTTCAAGAATAAAACCCCAGAAATAATCGAAATCGGAATCGTCATAATTACGATTAATGCCGCACGACGGTCGCCCAAGAATAATAAAACCATTAATCCCGTTAGAACTGCACCAATAATTCCCTCCGTAATCAAACTTTTTACCGAGTTAATTACATAAACCGATTGGTCAAATTCGTACGTAATGTTTACATCTTCAGGAAGCGTACTTTGAATTTTAGGAAGTTCTTTTTTCAATTTCTGAACCACATCCCAAGTCGAAGCGTCTCCCGCTTTTGCAATACTAATGTAAACCGAACGTTTTCCGTTTACCAAAGCATAACCTGCCGTAATATCGGCACCGTCTTTTACAGACGCAACATCGCCCAGTTTTAAGTTCTGAACGCCGCCTTTGAATAACGGAATCTGTTCAAAATCTTTAACTTCTTTAATCGTATTATTCGTTGGCGTAATATAGTTTTTGTCGCCCATACGCACGTTTCCAGATGGAGCCGTTTGGTTGTTCAAACGAATCGCATCTACGATCTGGTCTGGCGTCATATTATGAGAACGCAATAAATCTGGATCTACGTTTACCTCGATAGTTCTTGGGCTTCCGCCGAAAGGAGCTGGAGATAATAATCCTGGAATTGCAGTAAAGGAAGCACGAACATAAACGTTGGCTAAATCCTGTAATTCGTTGTTTGAACGTATTTTACTGCTCAATACCAATTGTCCAATTGGCAAAGAAGAAGCGTCAAAACGAATGATAAACGGTGGCTGTGTTCCCGGAGGAAAAGCCGCTTGGATTCTGTTGGAAAGCGCACTCAACTCGGCAGCAGCCTGAGCCATGTTGGTTCCTTCATAATAGGTTAATTTCATAATCATTAACCCCTGAATATTTTTGGTTTCTACCGATTTGATACCGTTCGAGAAAGGTAAAACATTCACGTAGTTTTTGGCAAAATAGGCCTCCATTTGGTCTGGCGTGTAACCTCCAAACGGATGCGCAATATAGATAACCGGCAAATTCATTTTTGGCAGAATGTCTACCTTAATGTCTTTGATGGCACCAATTCCGAAGAAAAATAGACCCGCAACCAATACTAATATGGAAATGGGTTTGCGGAGTGCAAAACGTATTAAATTCATTTGGATCTATAGTTAAAATTCATTTATAAATAAGTCAAAATTGCCTGTTGCGGCTACTTTTAGCAAGAACGACTGCCATACATTATTGTTGACAATATCACGGTCGATTTCGGCACGGTTTAAAACATACATCGTTTGTGTTAAATCGGTCAGATCGGTTAAACCGTTTTTGTATAATGTCGATTTCTGTACGTAAGCTCTTTTTGCCGCATCAACCTGAATAGGCGCTTCGGCATAATTTTCTAACGTAATTTTGATCTTATCTTCGGCAAAATTCAATTGCGATTTCAATTCTCTATCGGCCTGATTGTATTCTTCCTGTAAAGCCTGAGAAACAAATTTCTGAGCGCTTACTTGTTTGCTTGATCTAAAAGGAGTGGTTAAATTCCATGTAATTCCAACACCAACCAAATAATTGGTACGGTCTGGATTTACGCCATCCCAATAATTTCTGCTAAAAGCATTTTGGTCTGTAGCATAAGTATTGTCAAATCCTGAAGCTCTGGTTTGTAAAACCCCAAAAGCACTCATGGTCGGATAATAAAAACGCTTGAATAATTTAACCTGCTGATTGCTGTAATCGATTTTGGTTTTGTACAGTTGCAATAACGGATGAAGACTGTCATTTGCCGCATTTCCTTGAATCAATTCTTTTGGAATCTGAGTTACAAAAAGCGTATCGGTAACAAAATCCTGAGGCGCAACGCCCATTAAATCGACCAATTTATTGTTTTGTTCCTTAACGAAATTCCTTGCTAAGTTTAAAGCAATTTTAGCTTTAGAAACTTCAGCTGTAGCCAATGTAGAATCGACTCCGGCCAATAATCCGTTTTTAACTCTTGCAACAGCGGTCTTTTTGAAAACTTCTGCGCGATCTAGATTTTTCTGCTGAGAAATCAATAATCTCTGACTTGCCAATAGATTTAAATAAGCAGCCGAAATTTTGATTTCCTGCTGGAATTTTTCCTGCTGTAAGTCTTTTTCTTTGGCCTGAACATCAATTTTAGATAAATTGATTTTTTCCTGTGTTTTTCCGAAAGTGAAAAAATCCCAGTTCATGTTGACCAGATAAAGCGCACCAAACGCCGAATTCCAGTTTTGTTCAGGAAGAGGTAAACCTGATGAAGCAACTCCTAAACCACCAAAACCATACAACGGTCCGTTTTGTCCGTTTACAGTTCCGTAATCCTGCTGTGCCGATAAATTTAAGTTCGGCAGATAATCACGTCGAGATTGTTTTAGAGTCTCTTTTGATGCATTGGTGTAATTGTTTTTTGCCCGGATAGAACCGTAGTTTTCAAGACCTGTTTTTACTGCTTCTTTTAAAGACAGGGTTTGAGCGTAACCGATTGAGGCAAAAATCAAGAAAAATAATAAGGTAATTTTTTTGAAATACATAAACTCAAGGTGTGATATAAAATGTTTTGATGAAACAAATTTATTTCTCTTATACTGATAAAAGTCAGGTTAAGTGATGTACTGCACTAGTAAATGACGAATTGAATTGGTCATTTTTTGAAAAAAATAATTAAATATTTGTTCGTACTTTGTAAACTATTTCAAAATTAAGAATGAACAAAAAAATTGATAACATACTGGATAACAAATGGTGGCAGGAGGTTGCCGTTGTCCTTTTCTCCTTTACAATTTATACCTTAAAAAATGACTGGATGCTGTTTAGTTCCTTCATTTCAATTTTAATGGGTGTATTTTTCTATTGCATTTTGTACATGCATGCTCAGTTTAACCGCTTCTTTCTACTTCCTATTTTATTTAAAAGCAATAAGCCTTTTACCTATATCATTTTAACGCTCTTTGGTGTTTTTGTATTCTCTGTCATATTATATGAAATTACAAGGATGGATATGTTTGCCAAATGCCATCTGTATCAGAACTCACATCAGAGAAGTTATGCCTACCAGTTGGCGAGTGTTTTAGGAACTTTGGTCTGCATTCTGAGTCCGATTATTGTTTTTAAGTTTTATCGTATTCACAGAAAACAAACCGATGCGGCTTTATTGTTCAATCAAATGCAATTAAATTCATTGAAAGGACAATTAAATCCGCATTTTTTATTCAATACATTTAATACGCTTTATGGAATCAGTCTTCAGTTTCCAGACAGAACGCCAGATTTGATTATGAAAGTTTCGCAATTAATGCGTTACCAATTAGAAAGCAACAGCAAACAATGTGTTTCTTTAGAAGACGAATTGGAATTTATAAACAGTTACGTTCAGCTAGAAAAAGAGCGTGTGGGATATCGTTGTGAGATTAATTTTGAAAGTAAAGTAGATATAGAATACACCTATAAAATTTCTCCGATGCTGCTAATTGCATTTATCGAAAATGCTTTTAAACACGGAACTTGTGCTATCGAAAATTGCTTCGTAAAAATTAATATTACTGTTGAAAGTGGATTGTTGCATCTTCATGTAGCCAATTCAATTCCGAAGAAAAACGATGTGATTTCGACCAAAATCGGTTTAAAAAATACGATTGAACGTCTGAATTTAATTTATGGAAAAGACTATAAATTGGATGTAAAAGACGATAAACAGACTTATATTGTAGATTTACAAATACAGCTTAAAAAGTTTGTAGGATGAGAGAAACAAAAAGATGCATTATTATAGATGATGAACCCGCTGCGCATTATGTTCTGGCTAATTATATTAAACAGAATCCGCAGTTAGAATTGGTTTTTCAAGGTTATAACGGCATTGAAGCGATGAATTACCTTAGAGAGAATTCAGTCGATTTAATGTTTCTGGATATCAATATGCCTGAAATTTCAGGAATGGAATTGCTTAAAATTCTTCCAACGCATCCCAAAACTATTTTAACTACAGCCTATTCTGAATTTGCGCTTGAAAGTTACGATTACGGCGTAATTGATTATTTACTAAAGCCAATCTATTTTCCTAGATTTTTAAAAGCAATTGACCGTTTTTTTGCTACCGAAAATTCAAAGCAAAAGACAGAAGAAACTGTTAACTCAGTAAGTGTAAAAGTTGATGGTTATTTAATGGAAATTGAATTGGACCAGCTTTTGTATGCGCAGAGTTTTGGTAATTACGTAAAACTTCACACCATCAAAAGAACGTATCTGGCTTCTATCACTACAACAGAGTTTGAAAAATGTCTTCCAGAAAAGAGTTTTATGCGAATTCATAAATCCTATATCGTGGCGCTGGATAAAATTGATGCAACCGAAAAAGATTTTGTGGTGATTAAAAATGAAAGAATCCCAATCGGAATTACTTATAAAAGAGAACTAACAGACCGATTAAAAAAGCTAGAATTGTAATTGAATGCTTGATTTTAAAAGAGTTTTTTCTTCCGAGAAAAAATGTTAATTTCTTCCTATTATCGTAATAGAAAAAGTAGTACTTTTAATACGTTATTAAAGTTTAATTTAAAAAATGAAACTATGAAAAACGTGCTTTTGTCTTTTACTTTTTTATGCAGTAGTTTTTTAATTGCGCAGGAGGGAACCAATATGAAAAAAGTGGTCACACCTCCAGAAAAAATCCGATTTGCTTTTGAGAGAGAATATCCGGGAAAAGTACCAGTCTGGTCGGAAGAATATGTTGGTGACGACGCAGATGAGATCAGGTATGAAGCGCGATACAATGTAGATGACAGAACAAAAGCGGTAGCGATTTACGATAATCTTGGAAACATGAAAGCATATGAATTGCAGATCTCGTTTAAACAGCTTCCGATAAAAGCACAGTCGTATTTAAAAAAGAATTATAAAGCAAAAGCGATTCTAGAAATTGCAATGGTGGTAGACGATAAGAAAAAAACAACATACGAAGTTGGTATAGAAAAAGATACTAAATTTTATGATATTGTTTTTGACGCAGAGGGCGGTTTTAATGTCTCTGTAGAAAAAAACTAAAACGCTTTACTAATTCAAATATTATTTGAAATGACAAACCCGATAAGTTTTTGGTTACTTATCGGGTTTTGTTTTGTGTTTTTTTGTTTCAAGTTTCAAGTTTCAGGTTCTACATTCAAACCTGACAGGTTTTTAAAACCTGTCAGGTTTAACAATTGCTTTTTTTGGAATTTGGAATTTTAAATTTGGAATTTTAAAAAACTTATAACATCATCCCTCCAGAAACTTCGATTCGTTGTGCATTTACCCAGCGAGAATCTTCAGTACATAAAAAGGCAACAACACCGCCAATATCATCAGGAAGACCAACTCTTCCTAAAGCCGTCACAGAAGCAATTTGCTGGTTCATTTGTTCGTTATCGCGAACTACACCGCCTCCAAAATCAGTTTCAATAGCGCCAGGAGCAACAACATTTACTCTTATTTTTCTTGCTCCTAATTCTTTTGCCTGATATTTGGTCAAAGTTTCAATTGCGCCTTTCATAGAAGCGTAAGCCGCATATCCAGGGAATGAAAATCGTGCTAAACCTGTCGAAATGTTTACAATTCCGCCGCCGTCATTCATTACGTTTAATCCTTTTTGAGTTAAGAAAAATGGACCTTTGAACTGAATATTAGTCAATTGATCAAACTCAGCTTCGGTTGTTCCAATAAAAGAATTGTGAATCCCGATTCCAGCGTTGTTTACTAAAAAGTCGAATTTATCGGTTTTAAAAGTGTCTTTCAAAACTGTTTTTACACTTTCAAAAAATGAATCAAAAGTTCCAGGTTCAGCAACATTCAATTGCAATGAAGCCGCTTTTTGACCTAAACTTTCAATTTCTTTTACTACTAAATCAGCCTCTTCTTTTTTACTGTTGTACGTGATAATTACATCAAGTCCTTTTTTTGCAATTGCAATTGCCATGTTTTTTCCTAAACCTCTGCTACCGCCTGTAACTAGAGCTATTTTTGTATTTACTGCCATTTTTTTAATTGTTAATTGTGAATGGTTAATTATTAATTGTGAATGCTGAATGGTTAATTGTGAATTACTTGCTGTTTTTTTGTCAGTCTAAGCGTAGTCGAAGACCTTTACGGCACCAATGTCCTTCGACTTCGCTCAGGAGGACAAATCGTTGAGTTTATTATTTAAAAACATAGAAACATAGATTTTATTTCTCTTTTAAAAGATTGCTTAAAGAAACTAGTTTCTAACACATAGCTATGTGTATTTATAGAAAGTGAAGTTCCAAATGTTTTATCTTTTCAATTAACAATTCACCATTTATAATTTACCATTAATTATGCATTGCATTAAAATGATTTCTCAATTCTTCTGCGCTTGCGTTTAATCTGGTTTCGCTTGTGCCGAAGGTCAATTCCTGTCTGCCTTCTTTTAGTTGTTCGAAGATAGATTCGATAAAACTGCTTACGCTTGGATGTGCGTCGTGAAGACCGATTCCGCCTAAATCTGTGTTTAATGCTGGTGGAATAATTTCGACTACTTCAATATTTTTTTCTTTTAATAAATGACGAAGCGAAAGTGTAAACGATCTAAAAAACGCTTTTGTAGCCGAATAAACTGGAACTTTTGCAAAAGGAGAAAAGGCTAATCCAAAAGTTACATTCATCACTGTTTTTAGCGACGGCAACTGAATAAATAAGGAAGTTAAATGCGAAGGCGCTTCAATATTGGTGCTGATTTCTGCTTTCATACTTTCGTAAAAATCAGCATCAGTAACCGAAACCCAATTCTGAATTCCCGCATTATTGATTAAAACGTTTAAATCAGGATGATTTGCAGCAATCCATTCGTAAAGAGCGATTCGTTCTTGTTCTATAGATAAGTCGCATACTTTTGTTATAACCGTAGGAAATTTTGCTTTTACGTTTTTTAAAACCGATTCTCTTCTTCCGCAAATAATCACGGTATTGTTTTCCTGAATAAATCGTTCGGCAAGTCCAAGTCCGATACCGCTCGCACCGCCAGTTATTAAGATTTTGTTGTTTGATAAATTCATCTTTTCGTTCTTTTAATTTGATGAGACAAAGGTAGGAGCGAAGTAGAGTTGGGGAGTTGTAAATATCAAATGGATGTTTGCGAAATTCAAATCACGAGTGATAAATTCCAAAATTCAAATTCCAAATTCCAAAACGTTGTGTTAAACTTTGTCAAAGTTTCAAACTTTGACAAAGTTCTACGAAACCTGAAACCTGAAACCTGAAACCTGAAACCTGAAACAAAATTTAAGCTCTAAAAGCAATTGGCGTATAAGAAGTTTGTTTTTTAAAGAAATTAGAGAAATGCGCTAATTCTTCAAAACCAAGGGAATAAGCGATTTCCGAGATATTCCAATCGGTTTGTTTTAAAAGTATTTTGGCTTCGTTTGTCAGTCGGTTGCTGATTAATTCTGTCGTGGTTTTTCCGGTGTTTTCCTTTAGAACCTTATTTAAATGATTTACATGAACAGATAATCTTTCGGCAAAATCTTTCGCTGTTCTCAATTCTAATCGCTGATTTGGGGATTCAATTGGGAATTGTCTTTCTAATAATTCAGCAAATAAAGAAGAAACTCTTGCTGCCGAATTGTGTTTAGAATATAAAGCTGTAATAGGCTGTAATTTTTGTCCGAAATGAATTAACTCCGCCACATAATTTCGAATTAAATCATACTTGTAAATATAATCCGAGTTGATTTCTTTTTGTATTTTGTTGAAAATCAAAGCAACTTCTTCAACTTCTTCGTCAGAAAGCTGAAAAATTGGATAACCGTCTGAAGCGAAAATGGGAAGTTCGTCTAGA
The DNA here is from genome assembly GCF_056824325.1 of Flavobacterium sp. B330r. Taxonomy (NCBI): domain Bacteria; kingdom Pseudomonadati; phylum Bacteroidota; class Flavobacteriia; order Flavobacteriales; family Flavobacteriaceae; genus Flavobacterium; species Flavobacterium sp. B330r. Next base: position 5,405,349 of record NZ_CP124860.1, on the reverse strand, counting down.
TCAATTCCGCTTTTATTTTTAGATAAAAATTCACTGGTGAAAACGCAAAATTGTCCACCTTGATTGGTGTCTTGTGGTAAATAATTGTACGGAATTTTTGGAGTTGCAAATAGCAATCCCTGTTTTTCGATTTCGATTACTTTATCGGCATATTCCGCTTTGTTGTGACCTCTAATTAAACTTATTTTGTAATACGCTCTGCGGTCATAAGGCATTCCAGGCTTTCCTTTCATACGCTCTAGAAGTTCTTTTATGTCGAAAACATTAAAGTGCCCGATTTCTTTCTGAATGTCGTTTGGCAATAAAGAAGTGGGGTCAACAGTTGAGCCTTCGGTAATATCTTGGTAAAAGGAATCTAGGGATTTCATATTTGTGAATTGCGAAATTCAAATATACGAAAAAATGTTATGCGAATTTTTGCCACAAAGTCGCTAAGTCGCAAAGTTTTTTATGTTGTTGCGGGATTTGATTTGTATTGCGTTCTAATGGTTGAAACCATTAATTGCGTTTTTTGGCATTTGAGAAAATTATTAAAAAAATCTTTGTGCCTTAGTGGCAGAACAATTAAAACAAACTCCCTTGCACGAACTCAGGTTCTGGATTACTTCCAAAAGGAAAAGCATCAATCACAAAAAACTGTTTTACTTTGGGATCAAATTCCCTTAAAACAATTTCATTGCATTCAAATTGAAGATCAATTGTGGTAAAAAGTTCAGAAGCAATTTTCAGATTTTCGGGAGTTAATCTTCGTCCGATTGATAGGTGCGGGTTGTCGCTTTTTTTGAGTTTTAAAAACTTCAAAGTTTCATGAATCTTTTTCATAATCGGAACAAGATTTTTTTCTGAATCTTCATTTACACCAATAAAAAAAGCGCCAGCATTCGGAAAAGAATCAAAGTGATTTAAAGACACTTCAAAAGGCGTAAAAGTATCCGAAACTTTTGAAAGCTTCTGCTTGATAGAATCGAATTGAGACTCGTCAATTATAAACTCACAAATCGTAATATGGGCTTCAGAATTGCAGCTGTTGTACCAATCGATTTTGCTTTTCAAAAAGTCTTTCAATTTTTTAACAGGCTCGACTAATCCTTTAGAATAAAATACAACTGAATATGTTTTTTCCATAGCTGAAAAATGTTTTTACAATTTTAAAATCGGAATTATGATTTTACTGTCAGAATACCATTTTATTTGTAAAGGTTCTTTAGCGTCAGCAATAGTTTCGTCGCTCACATTTTTACCTGTACCGTAATTAATTTCCCAATTCGGATTTTTGTTGGCTCCTAATACAATTACAATTGAGCTTCCCTTTTCTAATTCTTTAGAAATTATAAAAGTTTGCTCAATGTCAATTGTTTCTATTTTATTAGGAGTCAATAACTGTCTTTTGGTTCTATCTTTTGCAAAACTGGCTCTTTGCAAATTATTGGTTAAAGCAAAATATTGACCTTTGGCTGTTTTTTCGTAAAGCTGTATTTCTACATCAATATCTTTTTTGTTGGTGCTTATTTTTAACGACGTTTTTAAGGAACCGCTAATTATAGTTGCATTTTCAAGAGGATCACTTTCAAAAACCAACAGATGTTTTTCTGGTTTAAAAATCGAATCTATAACTTTAGGAAAACCATTTACGTAGTCATCATTGTAGATGTTAATTTCAGATCGATCTGTTAAATCAACCGTTTGGTTAATAGAAACAGCCTTTTTAGGAGCTGTTTTTTGTAAGGAGTATTTCGAATTGCTGCCACTTAAATAAAAAGTTAGGTTATCATTGTGCATTTGGTCTAACGAAGCAACACTTTTCCATTCATTTTTGCCCATAATTTCAAAGTTTACTTTATCCTTCAAAATTTCAGGACGTTTTGCACCTTTCAAAATATGGTCAAACCATTGAAAGATAATAGCATTAATCGGAATATTTGCCGCCTCATCGATTGTGTAGCCTCCTAATTCTTTTCGAGGAGTGCCTTGCGAACCGCCATGATCATATGGCCCGATTATAAGATAATAATTGTCGCTTTTATTATATTTTTGGTACTGATTGTAGTAATACATCGCTCCAAGCTGATCGTCATCATAATAGCCAGTTGTGCTTAAAATAGGAATATTAATATTCGCAAATGCTTCTTTTTGAGGCGTCATATTTTGCCAGTAACTATCATAAGCAGGATGATCCAGCCATCTTTGAAACAAAGGAGAAGCATTGCCTTCAATTTTGTCTAAGGAACGGAAACTCGCTCCGGTTTTATAATATTGCGTAAAAACTTCGTCCCATTTTTTGCTGTTCAAAAAGCTATTGAGATCTGTTAGTTTTGTATTGGTAACCAGATGAATCCATTTTAAGGCATAGGTCATAAAAATTCCGTTTTGCATCGGAAAATCAATTCCTGCACCAACAGAAACTAACGGTACAATTGTCTTTAAAGCAGGATGTACTTTTTTTACAGCGCTCCATTGGCTAAAACCTAAATAACTGCCGCCGTATAATCCGATTTTACCATTGCACCACGTCTGTTTGCTAACCCAGTCCAAAATATGATACGCATCGTCGCCATCGTGTTCATAAGGTTCTATTGGATCATTGCTTAAACGTTTGCCTCGTGTATTGGCAACAAAACCCACATAGCCCATATTTGCAATTTCTTTGCAGTCGCTAACTTCATTTCCTGCATAGATATTATATTTCATTACCACGGGCTGTGGTTCAGATACATTTTTAAGTCTAACCATCGTAGCAGAAATTGTACTTCCGTTGGGCAATGTAATAATGATATCGCGGTCTATTATATAAGTATCGGCTTCGATTTTTGCAATTATTTTATGAGCAAGTGAAAGCGTTTTGCTTAAAATCAAATAGCGAGAATATTGTCGGCACAATTGCGCAGCATTTTCTACACTAATGCTGTCATTATCTTGAACCGCTTTAAGCTGGGTTTCAAAATCGTTTTTAATGTCAGATAGCTTTAATTCATAATACCCTTCGGCCCAACTTTTTCCGTCTACATTTAAAGTATTATATAATCTGTAAAACTCAGTGGTAAAGACTTTTTCAAAATCAGCCTTTGTTTTAGGTTCTTTTGAGGCTGTTTTTGCATACGTTTTGTAAACAAATCCTAGAGGTCTGTTGGCAATACTGTCACCTAAAATTTCCTGCGAATAGGTCACAAAAGTTTCATGCATTCCTTTAAAATCTCCTGCAACAGATTGTATTCTGGCATAATTGTCTAAATAGGAAGCCCTGCTTGGATTTTTATAAAGAGGAAGTGCTTTTTTGGCAAGAAGCGGTATGCTTTTGCTAAGAGACAGACTGTCTTTGTAATTGCTTTTTTCGAAATAGATTTTTTGTGAAGTTCCTATTTGAAAGGAAAAACAAATTAATAAAAGAATGATGCTTTTTTTCATCTTAAGAAACTTACTTTTTGAGGTATTGGTTTAAATTTGTGTTCTCAAAAATAGCATAAATTTCTTATAATCAATAAGTGGATTTTTATTATATTTAGAAAAGAAAAGCGTATGCTAAATCTTTCCTTTTAGATGCAATCTATGCAGAATTTCAGATTTCAATAAACCGCTTCCGCCACCAAAATGCTCAATGACTTCAACATTTGGCTGATTTTTTAAGCAGAAAGAAGTGAATTCTTTTTCGACATGATCTTCAATTGCAGAACTCAAAAGAACAATATCAATGATATTATTCTGAAAGTATTCTTGTGCTTCTTTTTCATTATTAAAAGCTACGGCGTTCCAATTTTCATCTGCATTAACAAGACGAAGTAGAATAGCCAAAATAGCTTCATTTTTTCCTAGTAATAAAAATTGCAGTTGTTTCATTTTTTTGAGGTTCTAAGATTCTAATTATCTAATTAAAAGAATTACATGCAAATGTAGCGAGGGTTTGTGAAAAAGAGACTTAATCTAGGACAAGAAATATTTTTTTTAAGCTTTTTTCGCCCTTTTTATGTATGAATTCGACATTTTATTATGCTAAAATTTAGTTAAAGTATATTTTTGCAATATTTTGCAGTACAATCACTTAAGGTTTTTAATTGTAAATAATATTGTTAATTTTTTCATGCAATGAGGAAAACCGTAAGGTATTCTCTTTTAAGGGCTCTACTTTTGGCATGTTGAAATTTAAAAACAAATGCTGTTTTTTACCTTTTTTAGAATATCATTTTTTAGATTTTAACTAATTCATGTTTTTTGGAGAAACATTTTTTTTGAATTAAATTTTGACATATTCATTTGATCGTGGGTACTTGTATAAAAAGTTTAGATTATACATTAATGTCTTATTTTAAGGGTTTTAAGAGGAAGTCGACGGACTGAATTTTAAAACCCTTATTTTTAGCATATAAATGAAAAGGCGAGAAACCAAAACTGAAGGATATCGGTATTGATTTTAAATTTTTGGGGAGAAAATCCGTAATAGTTTTTGAACGCGGCCGAGAAATGAGAAACGTCTTTATATCCGCATTTATACGCCGCTTCGCTTACCGTAAAGGCTTTGGTTTGAAATAATTCTTTGGCGTGCTCCATTCTAAGTTTAATGATATAGCTTTTTACAGTTGTTCCAAAACAAGCTTTAAAACCTTTTTTTAATTTGAATTCGTTTAGCGAAATAAGTCTGGAAAGTTCAGGAAGAGTAGGTGTGTTGCGATAATCGTTTTCTAGTATTTTTTTTGCTTCTAAAAGTTTGCTGTAATCTTCTTCGTTGATATTTTCTGCTGGTAAAGGCTTGATAATTAATGTTTCGAGCTGATGAATAAGGAGTTCTTTAATTTTGCTTTCGATATAAATTCTTTTTAAAAGACCTTCTCTTGTACAATTTTTTATCTCCGAAGTTACCCACTGAATTGCTGGTGTAAACGGAAGATATTTTGAGATTAAATAACCGGATTGCTTCTGAAGAATATTTTTTGAAAATTTTTCATGCAGCTGCCAATCTTCGTTAATGATGTTATAATAAAACTCTTTAGAAAGAATAATCGAAAGATAGTTTACATTTTTGTGAGCTGGAATTTTAAAGGATCCTTTAAAATTATTGGTGTAAAATATATTGTGTGTATTTTCTTTAGAATACTTTTCACTTTCCAATTGATCAATATGAGTTTCTATGTTACTGCTATAAATAAAATTCATAACAATCGATTCTTCGTCAATTTCAAAAAGAATAGTTTTAGAATTGGAGAAATACAATTGCGTATCCAATAGAACTAATCCGTCGGTTATGAAATGGCGGCTAATTATTTTTTCCGAATGGTCATTTTCAATATTGACATTTTCTTCGGTTAAAACACTTTTTGGATAATATTTATCTCCAATTTGAATTTTAATGATCGGCGTTTGAGAAGTTAGAAGTGTGGCTTTGATTTTCAAAATATAATCCGTTTTTACAAAATAATAATCCGTTTTTCCCTATCTTTTTTGGAGACGTTGATGGTACTTTTGCAGCAAGTTATTTATAATTAGTCTAATTAAAGATATGTCAACTCAAAAAATTTTATTTGCCAGTTTATTTTTTCTAACCACGTTCTTATCATTTTCCCAGCAAAATCAGGGTTTCACAGTGTCTGGAAAAGTTGTTGAAAATTCTGGAGAAACAATTCCGTTTGCAACAGTTATCATCGAAAAAACAGGTTTAAGTGTTATGTCAGATGAAAACGGAAACTATATTTTAAAAAATGTACCATCAGGAAAACATACATTAAAAATCTCAGCAATGGGATTTGCAGTTCAGAAAAAACAGATTGAAGTTTCAGGCAATTTGGATGTTTCAATTAAAATGGAAGGCGAATTGCAGGAGTTAGAAAGTGTAACCGTATTGGGAAGATCTCAAACGGATAAAGTAAATAAACAATCCTATAGTGTAACTGCCATTGATGCTAAAAAACTACACAATTCAACTTTAGACTTATCGCATGCTTTGGATCGTGTTTCTGGTGTGCGTAACCGTGAAGCGGGCGGAGTAGGTTCTAGATCGGAGCTTTCTATAAACGGATTCTCAGGAAATCAGATTAAAGTTTTTATTGATGGAGTTCCGATGGATAATTTCGGTTCTTCTTTTCAAATGAATAATATTCCGATCAATCTTGCTGATCGTGTAGAGGTCTACAAAGGGGTTGTGCCAATTTGGTTAGGAGGAGATGCTTTGGGTGGAGCAATAAATATTGTAACGAATAGTAAGCCAAGAACTTTTGTAGATGCTTCTTATTCCTTCGGATCTTTTAATACACATCGTTCAAGCATCAATGCGGGTTATACAGCAAAAAACGGTTTTACAACAGAGATTAATGCTTTTCAGAACTATTCAGATAATAATTATTGGGTAAATGTAGATGTAGCCGATTTAAATACGGGTGCTTATTTTCCAAATCAGAGAGTGAGACGTTTTCACGATAAATATCGCAACGAAACGGTAATTGTAAATGTTGGGGTAACGGGTAAAAAATATGCCGATAAATTAATGATTGGTTTTACTGGCGGAGAAAATCAAGCAGATATTCAGACTGGTGCAAGAATGGTAAGTGTTTTTGGAAAGATTTACAGAAAAGGAAGCATTGTAATGCCAACTTTAAAATATCAGGTAAAAGATTTATTTACTAAAGGCCTTAATGTAAATGTAACAGGTAATTACAATTTTGGTTACGAACAGAATATTGATACTGTTTTTAGAAGATACAATTGGTTTGGCGATTATAAAGAATATGCTGGAGCAGGAGGAGAAAGAAGCCGAACGCTTCGTAAGTTCTATAACAACAATGGTATAGCAACTGCCAATGCAACTTATATACTTAATGACAGACACTCTTTTATGGTCAATAATACGTTTAATACGTTCGATCGTAAAGAAAGTGACGAGTTGGTTCCTGAATCTTTGGTTTATAAACAGCCTAAAAAAACGCAGAAAAATGTTTTAGGATTAGGGTATAAATTGGATTACAATGATAAATGGAGTACTTCTGTATTCTTAAAAGATTATTCTTTAAAAACTACTTATTCAAGAAGTTACAACCCTTCGGGAGCTACAGGAGATATTGCTTATCAGAAATATGTAGACCATACTTCTACAACGGGTTACGGAGCGGCTACGAGTTATTATTTAAAACGTAATCTGCAGATTAAAGCTTCTTATGAAAAGACGTATAGATTGCCAAGTCCAGAGGAAATCTTTGGTAATGTCAATGACAACTTAGAAGGAAATCTTGCTTTGAAACCGGAATCGAGCAACAATTATAATGTAGGAGCAAGTTATCAGACGAGTTTTAGCGAAAAGAATGCTTTATCATTTGATGTAAATCTTTTGCATAGAAATGCAGTAGACTTTATTCGTCCGACATTGAATAATAACCAAACCATGACGACAAATGTCAATCAAGGAAAAGTGACGAATTATGGTATCGATGGTGAGGTAAGATATTCGTACGGAAATCGTTTTACGGCTGGTTTCAATGCTACATACCAGAACATTAGAAACAAAACAATGTACGAACCGAACCAGAACTATGTGTCTCCTTTCTATAATGACAGGATTCCGAATATGCCTTATTTATTTGGTAATGCAGATGCGACAATGTTCTTTAATAATGTTTGGAAAAAAGGAAACAATCTTTCTGTTGGTTACAACTTGCTTTATGTGCATACGTACTATTTGTCTTGGCCAAGTATGGGAAGCAAAGACAGTAAATTGGAAATTCCGCAGCAGTTTAGCCATGATTTGAATGCCGTTTATACGATGGCAAACGGAAAATACAATATTGCTTTTGAATGCAAAAACCTTTTAGATAATAAGCTTTACGATAATTTCTCTTTACAAAAACCAAGTAGAGCTTTTTATATCAAGTTGAGATATTACTTCAGTAAATCAAATAATTAAATTTAATACAAACACCATAATACAATGAAAAAAAGTACAACACTAGCGTTATTATCAGCTGTTTTAGCTTTTACAGCATTTTCTTGCAGCAGTGATTCTGATAAATCAGGAGGTGAAACTGGCGGAGGAAACGATACAGGAAAAACGAAATATATTATTACTGCAACAACTGGTGCAGCAGGAATTGCAGATTATTTATTAACTGCAGACGATGTTTCTGCTGGAGTTATCACAACTACAGGAAACGGATTGGAGCAAGACGGAACATACCGTTATTATATTACAGCACAAAACAATTTCTTTAGTTTGCTTTACGGACAAGGAAACCCAGGAGCTGTTACTACTTATAACTTAAATGCTGAAGGAAAACTAGTTAAGAAATCTGATTTTCAGGCGGAAACAGTACACGTATTTGCTGCTGTTAACCAAGATATCTTAACAATTAAAGTTCCAAGAAGTGGTGCTTCTATTGCTTCTATGTACAAAATTGATGCTACAAAATCGCTTATTACTGGTGAAGCGCAACAAGACACTAAAGTATTGGCTAAAAATGGGGAAAGAGCTTTCTTTACTTGGGCAACTCAAGTTGGAGATAAAGTGTACATGCCTTATATGAGTATTAAAGGAGACGGTGTAGACAACTTTGGAACTGCAAATCCAGATAGTACTTGGGTTGCTGTTTACAACTATCCAGAATTGAAGTTAGAAAAAGTAATCAAAGATAACCGTACAAGTTATTTAGGAGCTTATTTTACAAACGGATTATTCCAAGATGAAAATGGAGATGCTTACGGTTTCTCTGGAGCGATTGCTACAAGCAATGCTGTAATGACTTCTACAAAACCGTCTGCGGTTGTGAGAATCAAAAAAGGAACTACCGAGTTTGATCAATCGTACTTCTTTAATGTTCAAGAAAAATCTGGAGGATATAAAATTTCTTCTACAAGCTACATTTCAAAAGGTAAATTCTTATTGTTAATGTACGGAAATGTTGGAAAAAACAACGGTGCAGTTAAAATGGCAATTGCCGATGTTTACAACCAAACATTTACTTGGGTAACAGGTGCTCCAGAAACATTAACTTCTGTAACTAGCCGTTACAATATTACTTCAGAAGATGGAAGCTCTGCAATTGTAGGTATTAATACTCCTGACGGAAACTGGATTTATTCAATCAACGGTACAAGTGCTGTTGCAACAAAAGGTATGAAAGTTGAAGGCGGACAAATTACTGCAATCCAAAAATTAAAATACTAATATTTTTTTGCCGTAAGTCCTTATTTTATGAGGACTTGCGGTTTTTTTATTTATCCTATTTATCTATCCAATTATGTTTTCTTCTTCAAAACCAAATAATAAGAAAAAAAGTAAAAAGTCGCTTTTTAAGCGCATCATGGCTTGGCTGCATTTGTGGCTCGGTTTAGCATCTGGAATTATTGTAGTTATTGTCAGTCTTACCGGCTGCATTTATGTTTTCGAAAATGAAATAAAAGATTTTATTGAAGACTGGCGTTTTGTAAAACCTCAGAAGGAAGCATTTTTGCTGCCATCGCAATTGGTTTCGATTGCAGATAAAAAAATGAAAGATAAAAAAGCTACCAGTGTAACTTTTGGTGCAAAAGATGAAGCTGCGATTGTAGGTTATTTTGTAGAGAAAAAAGAAGAAGGTGAAAGAGGAGGTCGTGGTGAAAAAGGAGAACAAAAAAGAGGCGAAAGAAAAAAAGAGCTAGCTCAAAATAATGAAAAGGCAAAATCTGAACTGAAACCTCAAGGAAAACCTGGAGAAAAAGGAAAAGGAAAGGAAAAGAAGGGTAAAGGAGGAAGAAGACAAGGAACTTTTATAAGCGTTTATATGAATCCGTATACGGGTGAAGTATTAAATGTGAAGACTTTTTCTAGAGGAGATTCACCAGATTTTTTCAGATGGATTTTAAACGGACACCGCGCACTATGGCTTCCTTATGATATTGGAAGACCGATTGTTGGAGTTGCGGTTTTAATTTTCGTGGTATTATTAATTTCGGGAATCGTTTTATGGTGGCCAACCAAATGGATTAAATCCATTATAGATAAAAGTTTTAAAATTAAATGGGATGCCAGCTTTAAACGTGTTAATTATGACATGCATAATGTATTTGGTTTTTACAGCTGTATCTTCCTGTTTTTTATTGCCGTAACAGGCTTAGTATGGAGTTTTGGATGGTGGAGTAAATCTTTGTATTGGGTAACTTCTGGAGGAAAACCGCTGACTGAAAACCGCGAATCTCCAAAATCTGATACAACCAATGTAAAAGAGTTCAATATCACAACAGCTGATAAAGTTTTATTGAATTTAAGAAAAGAAAATCCTCAGGCAGCCGGAATTATGATTAGTATTCCAGGAAAACCTGCAGATCCGATTGGTGCTTTTGTTTACAAACAGAAACACACTTTTTATAACATGGATCGTTATAGTTTTGATCAGCAAAGCCTGAAGGAAATTTCGATTAAAACTCCTTTTTCAGGAAAGTATATCGAAGCCAATATTCCAGACAAAATCCGACGTATGAATTACGATATTCACGTAGGAAGCGTTCTTGGACTTACGGGTAAAATTATTGCATTTTTGGCCAGTTTAATTTCTGCCAGCTTACCCATTACAGGATTTATTATCTGGTGGGGAAAACAGAAGTTTGGTAAAAAGAAACCTGCTGCAAAACCAAAAGTGGCTAGTAAAGCAATTCCCGCTCCTAAATTGAAAAATCAAGCAGAACAAGAAATTACTGCTTAAACATATTAAATCGGTTTTTATAATTCCTTTTTTGTTTTTTTTTTTGATAAAAGGCAAAACTTGTAAAAGTTTTGCCTTTCTGTTTTTTAATTATATCCGTTTGCTTTGAGCCATTCAGCACAATCTCTAGTCCAGAATTTGTTTGTATCACTTATGCCTAATCCAAATCCGTGACCGCCTTTTTCATAGATATGCAACTCTGCTGAAACGCCATTTTTCTTTAAAGCCAAATAGTAATTAATACTGTTTTCTGGTATAACAACTGTATCATCTGTAGCATGAATTAAGAAAGTGGGAGGCGTTTGAGAAGTCACTTTCTTTTCGTTCGAAAAAGAATCTATTAGCTCTTTTGAAGGATTTTCTCCTAGCAAATTGGTTTGAGAACCTTTGTGCGTAATTTCATTTTCCATAGAAATCACAGGATAAATCAGCAGTGAAAAATCAGGGCGTGCGCTTACTTTATAAGCAGATTCATAAACTTTATCATCATAATGAGTTGATGCCGTTGAAGCCAAATGTCCTCCAGCAGAAAAACCTAAAATTCCAACCTTATTAGGATCAATATTCCATTTTGCCGCATTTTGTCTTACGTAGCGAATGGCTTCCTGAGCATCTTGCAAAGGTCCAACGTTTTTGTTCTTCATTGTTAAATCAGTCGGCATTCTATATTTTAAGACAAATGCCGTAATCCCTAAGCTATTAAACCATTCAGCGACTTTTGTGCCTTCTTTATCAAAAGCCAAATGCGTGTAGCCGCCACCCGGACAAATTACAACAGCAGTCTGATTTGGTTTTGTTGTTTTCGGAATAAAAATGCTCAAAGTAGGAACAGAGACTTGACTTGTGCTTTGTAATTTTCCGTCTTTTAATTCTGGTTTCTCTTTATAATTGGTTGCTTTTACTTCATCTGGAATTTTATCCCATAACGAGATTACTTGATTTTGTGCATTCATAGAAAATAGCCCCGAAAAAAGAAGAAAACTCAATGTAATTCCTCTTGAAAATTGTGTTCTTGTAGTTTTCAATTTTGTTTATAATTATTTGGTTTGTAATACTATACGTTTTTGCTTAAAAAATTGCAACCGATAGTCTTAATGAAGTGAAATTTACAAAAAGATACTTTCATAATTGTAAATTTCAAGACAATTTTACCCCTTAAAAAGGATGAATTTCACCCGTTCACTTTTAACAAATATATTGTTTAATGTGTAATTTTGTATTCTTTTTTTTATGTATTATGTTTATTTTAGAAGCTAAAATAATTTTTTATACAATATTATTTGGATTGTACAGATTAAAAACTATATTTGTGCAATCGATTACATTAATTTTCTTTGAAGGTGTTAATTTATTGATTTTAATATTTTTAGAAAGCAGTAAATATAGTCTTTTAAGATGACCAAAAATTACAAAACTATAATACCCACTTACTATGAATCAAACCGAAACTGTTGCAGTAAAACAAAGCATTAAATCTACAGGAAAATACCGTTGGAGTATTTGTGCATTGCTGTTTTTTGCGACTACCATCAATTACTTGGATAGGCAAGTACTCTCGTTAACATGGAGCGATTTTATCGCGCCAGAATTCCACTGGACCAATAACGACTACGGAAATATTACCGCTTTGTTTTCTATTTTTTACGCAGTATCCTTATTGTTTGCAGGAAGATTTGTAGATTGGTTAGATACTAAAAAAGGATTTCTTTGGGCAATCGGAATTTGGTCTGTAGGAGCTTGTCTTCACGCTTTTTGCGGTATTGCAACTTCAGGAATTATTACAGGAGAATGGTTTGTAGGGTTTCACGGTTCAAAAGAAATAATCAGCACAATAAGCGATACAGCATTGGTAATCAATGTAAGTGTGGCTTTATTTATTTTTGCTCGTTTCGTTTTAGCAGTTGGAGAAGCAGGTAACTTTCCTGCGGCTATTAAAACAACAGCAGAATATTTTCCTAAAAAAGATAGAGCTTTTGCAACTAGTATTTTCAATGCTGGGGCAACAGTTGGAGCTTTGGCGGCGCCCATTACAATTCCGTTTATTGCAAAATCTTTCGGTTGGGAAATGTCTTTCATTATCATTGGAGCTTTAGGATTTGTTTGGATGGGATTCTGGATGTTTATGTACGATAAACCTGAGAAACATACTAAAGTTACGCCAGAAGAATTGGCTTATATTCAGCAAGATGACATTGCCGACAGTAAATTAGTTGGTTATGTACCAGAAACGACTTCAAAAGTTTCTTTAATGGAATGTTTTAAATACAAACAAACGTGGGCTTTTGCATTTGGTAAATTCATGACAGACGGTGTTTGGTGGTTCTTCTTGTTCTGGACACCAGCGTATTTAAGTTCTGTTTACGGAATGGATTCTACAGAAGCTGCATTACCATTATTTGTGCTTTACATGATTACATTATTGTCTATTATTGGAGGTTGGCTTCCAACTTATTTCGTAGAGAAAAAAGGAATGAATCCGTACGAAGGAAGAATGAGAGCGATGCTAATTTTTGCATTTTTTCCATTGTTAGCTTTAATCGCACAGCCATTAGGATATATTAGTTACTGGGTTCCGGTAATTATCATCGGAATTGCAGGTGCGGCTCACCAATCTTGGTCGGCAAATATTTTTACAACAGTAGGAGATATGTTTCCTAAAAAAGCCATTGCAACCATTACCGGAATTGGAGGTTTAGCAGGTGGTGTGGGCTCAACATTAATTAATAAAGGATCTGGAGTATTATTTGATTATGCAAAAGATACCAATATGGCCTTTATGGGATTCAAAGGGATTGAGGCTGGATATTTCATCATTTTCTCCATTTGTGCTGTTTGCTACTTAACGGGTTGGATTGTAATGAAATCATTGGTTCCTAAATATAGCCCAATCACTAATTTATAAAGAAAAATGAACAGAATTGAAATATTTTTTTCGTTTCAATTATGCTATTTAAATATAAAAATATAATTTTGTGCAATCGATTACATTAAATTAAAATTATGACAAAATATAGTTCAAGATACGCGTCAAGCCCTGAAGCAGTAAAAAAGTATGATACACAGCAATTGAGAGAAGAATTCTTAATTGATGACTTAATGCAGGAAGATGAAGTTGTATTGGTTTATTCACACTACGACAGATACATTGCAGGTTCTGCAGTTCCTGTAAAAGGCGATTTAGCTTTAGAAACTATTGATCCGCTTAAAGCTCCTTATTTTTTAGAAAGAAGAGAATTAGGAATCATCAATGTTGGAGGAAGCGGTTCGGTTGTGGTAGAAGGAACAACTTATGAGTTAGGTTTTAAAGATGCTTTGTACATCGGAGCTGGAAATAAAGAGGTGGTTTTTAAAAGTGATGACAAAAATAATCCTGCTAAATTCTATTTAAACTCTGCGCCGGCACATACCATTTATCCTACTAAGAAAGTAAGTTTAGCTGAAGCTAATAAACTGCAATTAGGAACAATGGAAACGGCAAATCACCGTACCGTAAACCAAATGATTATTGGAAGCGTGGTAACCACTTGCCAATTGCAAATGGGAATGACAGAATTGAAACCAGGAAGTGTTTGGAATACAATGCCAGCACACGTTCATGATCGTAGAATGGAGGTTTATTTCTATTTGGATATTCCAGAAAATCAAGCCGTTTGTCACTTTATGGGACAGCCACAGGAAACAAGACATATCTGGATGAACAATCATCAGGCAGTAATTTCTCCGCCTTGGTCTATTCACTCAGGTTCAGGAACTAGTAATTACACTTTTATCTGGGGAATGGCTGGTGAGAACTTAGATTACGGAGATATGGATGTTTGTAAAATCACTGATTTAAGATAAGAGAATGACAAATTTATTTGATATAAAAGGAAAAGTTGCCTTGATCACGGGAAGTACACACGGACTGGGAATGGCAATGGCAAAAGGATTAGGTGAAGCAGGAGCAACAATTGTGGTTAATGGAAATTCTTCTCAAGAAAAAATTGACAATGCTGTAGCAGAATTAAAAAGTGAAGGTATCAATGCAGTGGGTTACAAATTTAATGTAACCGAAGAGCAAGAAGTTAAAGCAGCTGTTGCGAAAATTGAAAGCGAAGTTGGACCAATCGATATTTTAATCAATAATGCAGGAATTATTAAAAGAATTCCGCTATTGGATATGGAAGTATCAGATTTCAGAGAAGTGGTAGATATTGATCTTGTAAGTCCGTTTATCGTTTCTAAACATGTTGCAAAAGGAATGATTGAAAGAAGACAAGGGAAAATCATCAACATTTGTTCTATGATGAGCGAGTTGGGTAGAAATACCGTTTCTGCTTACGCTGCTGCAAAAGGAGGCTTGAAAATGCTAACTAAAAACATGGCAACAGAATGGGCTAAGTACAATGTTCAAATCAACGGAATTGGTCCTGGATATTTTGCTACAGAACAAACAAAACCGATTAGAGTTGACGGACACCCTTTTAATGATTTTATCATTAGCAGAACGCCGGCAGCTAAATGGGGAGATCCAAGCGACTTGGCTGGAGCAGCGATATTTTTATCATCAAAAGCGAGTGATTTTGTAAACGGTCACATTTTATATGTTGATGGAGGAATCCTTGCAACAATCGGAAAACCTTCAAACGAAGAATAATTTTCAAATTATATTTTAAAAGACATGAGCCAGAAATTCATACACGATAATTTTTTATTAGAAAATAAATATGCTGAAGAGTTGTACCACAATTACTCTAAAAATCAGCCTATTATTGACTATCATAATCACTTAAATCCACAGTTTATTGCTGAAGATAAAATCTTTGATAATATCACGCAAGTTTGGATTAACGGTGACCACTACAAATGGCGTGCAATGCGTACATTGGGAATCAACGAGCAGTTTGTAACTGGAAATGGATCTGATAAAGATAAGTTCTTAAACTGGGGAAAAACGGTTCCGTATACTATGCGTAACCCATTGTATCACTGGACACATTTAGAATTGGCTCGTTATTTTGATATTTATGATTTGTTGAATGAGAAATCGGCTGAGAAAATCTATATCGAAACTTCAGAAAAAATAAATTCTCAAGCTTACAGCACACAAAACCTTCTTAAAAAAGTAAATGCTGAATTAGTTTGTACAACAGAAGATCCAATTGATTCGTTAGAATTTCACCAAAAATTCGCCAACAATTCAACTGGAATCAAGATGAGTACGGCTTTCAGACCTGATAAAGCCATCTTAATTGCTAATGATGGATATAATGCATATCTGGACACATTAGGGGATGTGTCCGGAGTTGCAATTAACACTTATGCTGATTTACTTTCTGCATTAAGAAAAAGAATTGAATTCTTTAATGCAAACGGATGTAAATTGAGCGATCACGGATTGAATCAAATTGATTTTGAGAATTTTACGGAAAGTGAAGTAAATGCTATTTTCAAAAAGAAAAGAGAAAATGGCCAATTGTCTCCAGAAGAAGTTTTGAAATTCCATAGTGCTATTTTGGTTTTCTTATCAGAAACTTATCATGAGTTTGGATGGGTGCAACAATTTCACTTAGGAGCGTTGCGTAACAATAACGCACGTATGCATAGAATTTTGGGTCCAGATACAGGATGGGATTCTATTGGAGATTATCCGCAAGCGCAAAAATTATCAGCTTTCTTAAACGCTTTAGACAGTAAAGATAAATTGACTAAAACGATTATTTATAACCTGAATCCTGCTGATAACGAAGTTATGGCAACGATGATTGGAAACTTTAACGACGGAAGCGTTCGCGGAAAAGTACAATTTGGTTCTGGATGGTGGTTTTTAGATCAGAAAGATGGAATGACAAAACAATTGAACGCACTTTCAAACATGGGCTTAATTAGCTGTTTTGTTGGAATGCTTACAGATTCAAGAAGTTTCTTATCGTTCCCAAGACACGAATATTTCAGACGTATCTTGTGTAACCTTTTGGGAGACGAAATCAAAAGAGGAGAGCTTCCAAATGATATGGAATGGATTGGAAAATTAGTTTCTGATATTTCATACAACAATGCTAAAGAATATTTTAAGTTTTAAATAAAGTCTAACCGCAAGGTTCGCAAAGATTTACGCAAGGCTCGCTAAGTTTTCTTAATCCTTATAATCTTTGAAATCTGTGGCAAAAAAAATATAGTATGAGTAGAGTAGTTGCATTTGGAGAAATCATGCTGCGTTTATCGACAGAAAGACATTTGCGTTTTTCGCAATCTACAGCATTTGGTGCTACGTATGGTGGCGGAGAATTCAATGTATGTGTTTCGTTGGCTAATTATGGTGTAAATGCTGAATTTGTTACCAGACTGCCTGAAAATGAAATTGGTTTTTCTGCATTAAAAGAAATCAGAAAAATGAATGTCGAATCTAAAAACATTGTTTACGGAGGAGAGCGTTTAGGAATCTATTTCTTAGAAACTGGAGCAGGAACTCGCGGAAGTAATGTCGTTTACGATCGTGCTCACAGTGCCATGTCGACTATCCAAAAAGGACAGGTGGATTGGGAAAAAGTGTTGGAAGGAGCTGAATGGTTTCATTGGAGCGGTATTACACCAGCGATTTCAGAAAGTGCAGCAGAAGCTTGTTTAGAAGCGATTAAAGTCGCTCATAAAAAAGGAATTAAAATTTCATGCGATTTAAACTATAGATCAAAACTTTGGCAATACGGAAAAACTCCGAGTGAAGTTATGCCAGAAATGCTAAAATACAGCAATGTGATTTTAGGTGATATTGATACGGCTTATTTCATGTTGGGAATCCCGAAAGTAAATCCGAATTATCAGGACGAAAAATCACTTCCAGCAGTATATGATAAATTGTTTGAATTGATTCCGAATCTACAGATTGCAGCGACAACACTACGTTATTCTGTAAGTGCTTCGCACCAAAGAATTGGCGGAATTTTATTTGATGGAAAATCAATTTACAGTGCAAAAGTAAAAGAAGTTACACCAGTTGTTGACCGCGTAGGAAGTGGAGATGCTTTCATGGGCGGATTAATTTATGGTTTATTAGAATATCAAAATAATAACCAAAGAGCATTAGATTTTGCAGTTGCAGCTTGTTGTTTAAAACATACAATTGCAGGAGATTACAACTTGGTTACCTTAAAAGAAGTTGAAAATATGATTGATGGTGATGGTTCTGCATTAGTATCAAGATAATTTTAAAATAAAAATGGCAAAATATTCAAGAATTGAAGTAGCTCAGACAATGAAAGAGAATGGTATGGTTCCGTTGTTTTTTCATTCTGATATTGAGTTGAGTAAGAAAGTTTTAAAAGCTTGTTATGAAGGAGGTTCCAGATTAATGGAATTTACAAGCCGAGGTGATTTTGCTCACGAAGTTTTCGGAGCTTTAAATAAATATGCTTTGGCTGAACTACCAGGAATGATTCTAGGAGTTGGTTCTATTACAGATGCAGCTTCGGCTTCATTATACATGAGTTTAGGAGCAAATTTTATTGTAACACCAGTTTTTAGAGAAGATATAGCTATAGCTTGTAATCGCAGAAAAGTGCTTTGGTCACCAGGCTGCGGTACTTTGACAGAAATTGCTAGAGCAGAAGAATTAGGCTGTGAAATCGTAAAATTATTCCCGGCTGATACTTACGGTCCAGAGTTTATTAAAGCGATCAAAGGCCCATGTCCGTGGACAAACATTATGCCAACAGGAGGTGTTTATCCAACGGTAGAAAGTTTAAGTTCATGGTTGAATGCCGGTGCAACTTGTGTTGGTTTAGGTTCGCAATTAATTTCAAAAGATATTTTGGATAACAAAGACTTCGACGGACTAACTGCAAAAGTGAAACAGGTTCTTGACATTATAAAAGATATTAGAAAATAGATTAAGGGGTAATCATGCCTAACTCCTTATTTTATAAGTTTTTTTTAGATTTTTAGAGATTGTAATAGAGCATTACGCTTGAAAAATGGAGTCCGCCATTCCTCACAGCAGATTTTATTTTACTCAATCGAGTGTGATGCTTCTTTTGCAATTTTAAAGGCAGAAATGAAGAAATAAGGTTTATAAATGGTTATTTATAACGCATTAAAGAAAATTTAAAATGAAAAAATTAAATAGAATAAATACAGGATTAGAAAAGTTACAGCCAATCAAAGTGGTTCAGTTTGGAGAAGGTAACTTTTTAAGAGCCTTTGTTGATTATGCTTTTGACAAACTAAATAAAGAAGTTGATTTTAATGCCGGTATTGCAGTAGTTCAGCCTTTAAAAGACGGTATGGTAAATATGATTAATGCTCAGGACGGTCTTTATACCTTGTTTATGAACGGAATCAAAAAAGGCGAAAAGATACAAGATATTGTGTTGATTAATAATATTGTAAAAACTATAAACCCATATACTGAATTTGCAAATTATTTGGCTTTAGCCAAAGAAGAAGAACTTCAGTTTATTGTTTCTAATACTACAGAAGCTGGAATTGAATTTATTGAAAGTGATACTCCAGACATGCAGCCGCCAGTGTCATTTCCTGCAAAATTGACGGTTTTATTATATGAAAGATTTAAACATTTTAATGGAGATGCTTCTAAAGGAGTTACAATAATTCCTTGTGAATTAATTGATTATAACTCTGAGACGCTTAAAAAATATATTTTACAATATGTTGATTTATGGAAATTAGAGGATGCATTTAAAACTTGGGTATCAGATGCTTGTACTTATCATAGTACTTTGGTTGACAGAATTGTTCCTGGATATCCAAGAGCTGAAATTGAAGAATACAATAATAAATTAGATTATGAGGACAATTTAATTGTTGCGGCTGAACCTTTTTTCCTTTGGGCTATTGAAGGTGGAGAGGATCTAAAAGCAAAATTGCCTTTTCATAAAACAGATTTGAATGTAAAAATCGTTGATGATATACGTCCTTTTAAAATGATTAAAGTTCGTATTTTAAACGGTGCGCATACGGCAATGGTTCCTTTTTCACTTTTGCATGGCAATAAATTAGTAATGGAAACTGTTAACGGAGATTTTACCGGAAAATTTGTAAATAGCGTTATTAGTGAAATTAGTGAAACTCTTGATATGGACAAAAATGAAATTACGGCCTATTCTGAGGAAGTAATGGACCGATTTAAAAATCCATTTATCAAACATGCACTTGCTGATATTGCACTAAATTCTGTATCGAAATTCAAAGTAAGAGTTTTGCCTAGTTTATTAGGATATTATAAGGCAAACAAAAAATTGCCTGTTAATTTGACTTTTTCATTAGCGAGTTTAATTCGTTTCTACAAAGGAACTTGGAATGGTCAAAGTTTACCGGTTAAAGATGGTGAAGATATTGTTTTGTTTTTTGATGGCCTTTGGAAGTCTGATGACTATGAAAAAATCGCTCGTTTAACATTACAAAATAAAGGTTTCTGGGATGAAGATTTAACTGAAATTCCTGGATTGACAAAAGCAATTACAATTGCTTTAGAAGAAATAGATTCAAACGGAATTAAAACTGGTTTTGCTAAGTTTCAAGAAAGAATAAAATAAATCCATTTTTGGGATTGGGCTAAGAAATATTTTGATTCAATAAATAAAAATCTAATTTGATCTGCTAAAATCTTTTAAATCTGCGTGAAATTTTTTTGCGTATTGATTTTCACGCAGATTTATACAGATCAAAGCAAATTTACACAGATTTAAATCTAAGCTCATGAGTAAAATTTAGAAGAAAGTAATTTTGCTCAACGGGTTGAAAATAAGAGAAAAATAAAAAGAACAAAGAACAAAGGTTAATTATGGCAACGCAGAAAAAATTAATAAAAGTTCACCCAACCGACAATGTTGCGGTTGCTTTGGTGGATCTTACTGCAGGCGAAGTGATTGATTTTGAAGGACAATCAATTACCGTAGAGTCTGATGTAAAAATGAAACATAAGATTGCAATGGTTCCTTTTAATGTAGGGGACAGAATCATTATGTATGGTGTTTTAGTAGGAAAGGCAAGCGCTAAAATTGAAAAAGGCGGATTGCTTTCTACTCTAAACGTAAAACACGAAAGCGATAAAGTTACAGGTAAAACTGAAACTATTGGCTGGAATGCTCCAAATGTGGACAAGTGGAAAGATAGAACGTGGCAGGGCTATCATAGAGAAGATGGACAGGTTGGAACAGAAAATGTTTGGTTGTTTTTTCCATTGGTTTTTTGTGAAAACAGAAACATCGAAATCTTAAAAGATATTTTTGAGAAAGAATTGATGAAACCAAAAGAGAACGATTATCAGTTATTGTTGCGTTCTTTGGTAAAATCAGAAACGGGAGGAGCAGGGAATCAAGAAGCTTCAAACGATGCCAATTTATTCAATAATATTGAAGTAAAATTCATTACACACCAAGGTGGATGCGGTGGAATTCGTCAGGATTCGCACAGTTTAGCAAAGCTTTTGGCGGGTTATGTAAACAATCCAAACGTAGCTGGAGCAACGGTATTGAGTTTAGGATGCCAGAATCTTCAGATTTCAATTTTCAAAGAAGCTTTAGATGCGATCAATCCAGACAGTAAAAAACCTGTTTTAATTTACGATCAGCAATCTATTGGGACAATTGAAACCATGTTGAGCAGTGTGGTAAAAGATACTTTTGAAGCTATTAAAAAAGCAAACGAAATTAAGAGAGAGCCAGCTCCATTATCTAAACTAAGAATTGGTTTAGAGTGCGGTGGATCTGATGGTTTTTCTGGAATTTCTGCCAACCCAACTTTGGGAGTTTTATCTGATCATTTAGTTGCTTTGGGAGGAACTACAATTCTTTCTGAATTTCCTGAATTATGTGGAGTGGAGCAGGAATTAGTAAATCGTTGTATAGATGATAAAGATGGAAAACGTTTCTTAGACTTAATGCAATGGTACGAAAAAACAGTTGTAGATGCAGGTTCAGGATTCGATATGAATCCGTCTCCAGGTAACATTAAAGACGGTTTGATTACAGATGCTATGAAATCGGCTGGTGCTGCTAAAAAAGGTGGAACATCGCCAATTACGGGTGTTTTCGATTATGGAGAATATATTAACGAACCAGGATTTACATTGTTATGTACACCAGGAAATGACGTAGAATGTACTACTGCAATGGTGGGTTCTGGAGCTAATATGGTATTGTTTACAACAGGTTTAGGAACTCCAACAGGAAACCCAATTGCACCGGTTGTGAAGATTTCATCAAACACACAGTTAGCAAACAAAATGTCTGATATTATCGATATTGATACAGGTGGAATTATCACTGGAGAAAAATCAATTGATGAAATGGCCGATGAAATGTTAGAATTTATTATTGATGTTGCGAGTGGTAACATTAAAACAAAAGCTGCAATTTTAAATCAGAACGATTTTATTCCTTGGAAAAGAGGGGTGTCACTTTAAGTTTTTTAGGTACAAAGGTACAGAGATACAAAGTGACAAAGTGACAAAGGTTTATATAGAAGACGCACAATATAGTGCGTCTTTTTTTTTTTTTTTTTTTTGAGAAAGCTTCGGAGAAGCGAAATATTTATAGCAAAAGATTAACCGGTTACAACATAAAGCTCCAGAGGAGCGACATATATTTAGGTTGCAAAAAAATATGTCGCTCCTCTGGAGCTTTATTCTCGATGACTAATTTTTATCTATAAATATTTCGCTTCTCCGAAGCTTGTATAAAAAAAGCTCATTCTAAAATGAGCTTATATAACTTATATGGTAAAGAATATTAAAAATTAGTTCTTGTAGAAGATTTGCGAATATGTAATTCTGGAGCAAGAACAACTTTCTTTTCTATTTTAATTGTATCTGTTTTGTCAACCTGTTCTAAGAAAACGCGTGCAGACATTCTTCCCATTTCCAGTGGTGACTGATCTACAGAAGTAATCGATAATTCCATGAATTTAGTAAAAGGTTCGTTACTGAAACCAGCAACACAAAACTCATCTGGTATACTAATATTTCGTTCTTTTAACTCTTGTATTGCTCCTAAAGCAGCAAAATCACTCGAAGAAAAAATAGCATCAGGAGGCGTTTGCAACTGTAAAAGTTTATCGACAGCATCTTTACCAGCTTCTACGCTACTTTTAGTAAAAATAACATACTCTTCGTTAAAAGAAAGTCCATTATCCAATAAAGCTTGTTTATATCCTAAAAACCTGTTTTTGAAGATGTCTAACGATTGATCTCCAGAGAAATGCGCAATATTTCTACAACCTTCATCTATTAAATGTTTAGTTGCTAAATAACCGCCTTTAAAGTCATTAATAGTAACAGAACTTACGCCATCAATGTGTTTGCTTCTATCAAAAAATATTAGCGGTACATTTTTTTCTAATACGTTTCTGAAAGCGCTGTCATTTTCATCTGAAATACCCGTAACTGACATCATAATTCCGTCTACTTGTGCATCTACTAATGTATGGAGATTTTCGTTTTCTCTTTTAATGCTTTCATGCGTCTGACAAATAATAACCTGATAGCCGTGAGGATAAAGTTCTTCTTCGATTCCTCGAATTACAGACGCGAAAAAATTGCTATCAATACGCGGAACAATAACTCCGATATTATTACTTCTACCGCTTTTCAAAGCTAGCGCAAGTTTGTTTTGCTTATAGTTCATCGCAGCAGCAGTTTTGATTACCAGCTCTCGCGTTGCTTCCTTTATTTTAGGATTATTGTTTAACGCTCTGGAAACTGTTGCAGCTGTGATGTTTAATTTTTCAGCAATATCGTAAATAGTTACTTTTTCACTCATTCAAAAAAAAGTTTTTCAGATTATTTTTAGACAAAAGTACATTTTTTTTCATTATGTAATAAAAATTGTTATCGATTACCGTATTGAAAAACTCAAACGTTTTAGATTCTACAATGATAATAAATTATCTAATTTTTTGCATTAAATGTAATTAATTTTTGTAATAAAAATTAAATATATAATTTTTTTCTAAATTAATTTGGTGTCTTAGAACAATTTTTCTACTTTCGTGTAATCGATTACATAAAACTTGATGTTTTTGATATTCCAATAAGAAAAATCTGTGCAAATGATTACAAATAAGATGATCACGTTTAAAAAGATTCTTTTTTTAGCTGCTTTAGGGCTGTTAATAGCATCATGTGCAAGACACTCTTCGTCAGTTTCTTCAGATAATCCATGGAAAAGAATGGATTTGGTTATAAAAAGCATTCCACAAACCCATTTCTCAGATAAAGTATACAACATAAATGATTTTGGTGCTATTGCAGATGGAAAAACGTTAAACACTTTGGCTTTCCAAAAAGCAATACAAGAGTGTTCAAAAAATGGTGGAGGAAAAGTTTTGGTTCCAAACGGAAAATACTTAACAGGAGCCATTCATTTAGAAAATAATGTTAATCTGCATTTAGATGATCATGCTGAGATTCTTTTCAGTTTAAATCCAAAAGATTATCCTATTGTTCATACTTCTTGGGAAGGAACAGAATTAATGAATTATTCTCCTCTTATATATGCAAAAAACAAAACCAATATTGCAGTTACAGGAAAAGGAACTTTAAACGGTCAGGCAGACAGCACCAATTGGTGGATTTGGTCTGGCGGAAAAGGTTATGGGTGGAAAAAAGGTATTCCTTCTCAAAATGATCCGACAAATCGTGAAGTTTTGGTTGATATGGCAGAAAAAGGAATTCCGGTATCAGAAAGAATTTTTGGTGAGGGACGTTATTTAAGACCCAACTTTATTGAGTTTTTCGAGTGTAATACGGCTTTAATAAAAGATGTGAAAATTATTAATTCTCCTTTTTGGATTTTACACCCTATAAAAACAAACAACATGATTATTGACGGCGTAACGGTTAATAGCCATGGTCCCAATAATGATGGTTGCGATCCAGAATATTCCCAGAATATTTTAATCAGAAACTGCACTTTTAATACGGGCGATGATTGTATCGCAATTAAAGCAGGACGTGACGGAGACGGAAGAAGAGTGGCAATACCAAGTAAAAATATCATTGTACAAAACTGCAAAATGGTCGATGGCCACGGTGGTGTTGTAATTGGAAGCGAAATTTCGGCAGGAGTGAATAATGTTTTTGTCGAAAACTGTGTCATGGATAGTCCGAATTTGGATCGAGCCATTCGTATCAAAACCAATTCAAAAAGAGGTGGAGTCATTGAAAATATATATGTGCGAAATCTAGAAGTGGGAACTGTAAAAGAATGTGTTTTGAAACTAAACATGTTTTACAATGTATACGGATCTCAGACAGGAAACTTTATTCCAGTAATCAGAAATGTAAGCTTAGAGAATGTAACTGTAAAAAACGGTGGAAAATACAGCGTTTGGGCAGAAGGTTATGCAGCATCTCCAGTGGAGAATATTACACTAAAAAATGTAAAAATCCAGAAAGTAGATTCTGTCTATTTACTAAAAAACGTAAAAAACATAAATTTTATAAATACCTATATCAATGAGAAAAAAGTAGAATCTATCAACAATTAAACACTATCAATTAACCAAACTTTAAACCACATGAGTATTAAACAATTATCTGAGAAAAAAGATAAGTACTTTGTATTTTTCTTTTTCCTGAATTTTTTGCTGTGCAGTTCTATTTATGCACAGTCAACAACAATTGAAGGGAAGATTACCGACGCTACAGGTATGTCGCTGCCAGGGGTAAACATTAATGAAAAGGGAACTAAAAACGGAACTTCGACAGATTTTGAAGGAAGTTTCAAAATTAATGTATCAAACAGTAAAGCTACCTTAATAATTAGCTATTTAGGATTTCAGACACAGGAGGTAAGTGTTGCTGGAAAAACTAAAATCAATGTAAGTTTAGCAGAACAATCAAACGCATTAACAGAAGTTGTGGTTGTAGGATACGGATCTGTAAAAAAGACAGATCTTACAGGTTCTGTTAGTACCATTAGTGCTGCTACTATCACAGAAAGAAATACAATTAATCCTTTGGAGGCAATTCAAGGTAGTACGCCTGGGGTGCAGATTTCATCTTCATCAGGACGTGCAGGAGATGGATTTAAAGTAGTAATTAGAGGAAATAATTCCCTAATTGCAGATTCAAATAATCCAAGTGTGGTTGGTTCTTCGCCTTTATATGTTGTAGATGGTGTGCCAATGGATGGAATCGATTTCTTAAATCCACAGGATATTGCCAGAATGGATGTTTTAAAAGATGCTTCTTCTGCTGCAATTTATGGTTCTAGAGGATCAAACGGGGTTATCATTGTTACAACAAAAAGCGGAACTAGCGCAAAAGCTGGAATTAGTGTAACTTTTGATACTTCTTACGGAAATAAAATTGCGACTAGATTGCCAAAAATGATGTCTGGAGAAGAGTGGTGGAAATTTCACCAAGTTGCTTATATGAGTGCAACGCCTCTTACCCAAACGCCGGCACAATTGGCTACTTTGGCTGGAAATCAGAGTCCTTTATTGGTTTCTCGTGCCAATAGCGGTTACAATTTTGACTGGTATGATGCTGTACTTAAATCGGGAATGACAGAGAATAATTATTTAAATATTTCTGGACGTTCAGATTCTGGTTTAAGCTATAACTTAGGATTCGGAATCCAGAGTGATCGCGGTCTTATTGAAAATGATGCGACAGATAAATACTCTTTTAAATTAGGATTGAATCATAAAATAAATGATAAATTTTCTACAGGAGTAAACGTTACAATTGCAAGATTAGACAATCAATTAGGAAGTGATTTGGCAATGCAAGACGCATTCAGATTAAGTCCGTTAATGTCTCCTTGGGCAATTGATGCAAACGGAAATGAGCAGGTTGGAACTTTGTTTTTTCTACCAGGTAAATTAACTTATCCTAATGGTGCTTGGGCTATCAATAAAACTTCAACAGTTAATCCATTAATGGAGATTGCAAATTCTTCTCAAACAGAAAAAACATGGCAAACTGTAGGGAATGCGTATTTCCAATATCAGCCACTAAAATGGCTTTCGTTTAAAACGACATTTGCTGCGGGAATTATGGACACCCAAAATTCTAAAGCTTACACAGCACAAACAAATGCAGGGGTAACTTTAAACGGAAAAAACTCAGCAACTTTAGAAAACATAAACAACTTCAATTACACTTGGGATAATCAAATCGATTTGAAACATACATTCAATGAAGTTCACGATGTAAGTGTTTTATTATTGCAGAGTTTGTATTCAAATACAGACGAAAACTCTTATATGTATTCTAATAGTCAGCCTTTTGATGTTGGAACAGATAATATGGGTTCTGGTGCGCAAACGAGTTATGTAATAAAATCGGCTTTTGCGAAAAACACCTTAAACTCTTATGCAGTACGTTTAAACTATGCATTTAAAGACAAATATTTGATTACCGCTTCTACAAGATGGGATGGTTCGTCTGTTTTATCTGAAGGTAACAAATGGGAAAGTTTCCCATCATTAGCCTTAGGATGGAAACTTAGTAAAGAATCATTTTTAGCAAATAGCTCAGTTGTTTCAGATTTAAAATTACGTGCTAGTATTGGTTACACAGGAAATGATAACGTAGCTCCTTATACATCTCAAGCACTTTTAAACCAACAGACATTCTATGCACAAGGTTCAAATGTTATTCCCGGATGGCAGTCAGAAAACTTAGCAAATCCAAATCTAACTTGGGAGAAAACAAGAGAATACAACTTGGGTCTTGATTTTGGATTCTTAAAAAATAGAATTACTGGTAGTGTAGATGTATACGACAGATTATCAGATAATTTGATTTACAAACAGCAATTGCCAGCTGAGACAGGTTGGAAAAATACGTTTGCAAATGTTGGATCTGTTAGCAATAAAGGTATAGAAGCTTTATTGACTACAAAAAACATTAAGTCTGGAAAAGTAACTTGGGAAACGACTTTTACTTTTACTAAAAACGTAAATAAATTAGAGTCAATTTACAATCAGGACAAAGTAAGTGATATTGGAAACAAATTAATACTTGGTGCGCCATTAAACCCAAATTACAATTATGTTTATGATGGAGTTTGGCAAGAAAGCGAAGCGGCTCAGGCAGCCTCTTACGGAATGGCTCCTGGACAGGCAAGACCAAAAGATTTAAACGGAGATGGTAAATTTAATCAAGATGATAGAACAGTAATTGGAAATCCAAATCCAGAATGGCAAGGAAGTTTATATTCTAAATTAGTTGTCGGACAATTTGATTTTAATTTTTCTGTCTTAACAAGCCAAGGGCAAACTGTTTTAAGTACTTTCCACCAAAACTTTGCTGATGTAAGCGATAGAGGACGTCAAAAAATAGCAATGGATTACTTTATTCCAACAAATGGTACAGGAATCGAGGCTAATGCAAATACTACAA
The DNA here is from genome assembly GCF_056824325.1 of Flavobacterium sp. B330r. Taxonomy (NCBI): domain Bacteria; kingdom Pseudomonadati; phylum Bacteroidota; class Flavobacteriia; order Flavobacteriales; family Flavobacteriaceae; genus Flavobacterium; species Flavobacterium sp. B330r. The sequence goes on along the minus strand of NZ_CP124860.1, from coordinate 5,377,353 downwards.
ACCCAAGACCAGGACCTGTTGCAACAGGTGCAGGAGCCTATTGGTCTTCTCTTTTTGGGTATTATAGAGATGTTTCTTACGTGAAAATCAAAAATATATCTTTAGGTTACACTTTAGATTCTGAATTATTGAAAAAACTAAAAATTTCTAATTTCAGAATTTATGTGAATGTTCTAGATCCATTTGTGTTTACAGATTTTGATGGTTACGATCCAGAATGGGCAGCTTCTCCTTTTGGGGTAAACCGTCCAGCGGCAGTAACTACACAATTAGGATTAAGTGTTAAATTTTAATAAAGATATTCAAATGAAAAAAATATTAGTAATGATAGGAATAATCGCTGCAGCTGTAAGTTCTTGCAGTGATTATATTGAAGAAGATAGCCGCTCATTTGTACCGGCAGACGCAACATATAAAACAGCATCAGGATTTCAGTTATTGGTTAACACAAATTATGCTTGGCTGAAAGGAATTTATGGCGGAAACCCATGGCTTTTTGAAGCAGGAACCGATATGTATGCTGAAGGAAGAACTCCAGAACCAGCAGGATTAAGCCAGTATACACTTTTAATTCCTTCGTCAGACAACGTAGCCGATTTATATACTTCTTGTTATCAGCAGATTCAAGCGGTAAATAAGACTGTATATTATTCTGCAATTACAGAACAAACACCAAATTTAAATACACTTGTTGGTGAAGCACGTTATTTAAGAGCCAATGCTTATTTCTTATTAGTGCAGACTTATGGCGGTGTGCCAATTGTTTTGGATAATATTACCACTCCAGTTTTATCTTTTACAAGAAATACTGCCGAAGAAGTATATACACAAATTATTGCAGATTTAGATTTTGCTTTAGCGAATGTTGGAACTACGGCTTATGGTACTACAGGAAGAGTAAATAAAAGAGCAGTAAACGATTTGTTGGCAAAAGTGTATTTAACAAGAGGATATGAAACTTTTGCGAAAGCTGATGATTTTTCTAAAGCAGCAGCTTACGCCGATGCAGCAATTGCAGGCCAGACTTTGGCAATTGCATTCGACCAGCTATTTAAACCAGGAAATGATTTAAATGCAGAAACTATTTTTTCTGTACAATATGATAAAGCCTCTACAAGTACAGATCCAACAAAATTGGGTAACAATCAGTTTTACTATTTCAGTTCTTATTTAGGAGGAGCAGAAACGGGAGCTCCATTAAGAAGTTACAATTTATGTCCTACCGATTATGCTTTAGGCTTATATGAAAAAGGGGATGCAAGATGGAATGCTACTTTCATGACCGAAATTTTAGAAGGACCGGAAACGACAAACGGAGTTACAAAAACTATTTTATATTATCCGTACTACAGAAGTTCAAATCCATCTTCTTTAAAAATAAGACATTTTTACGAACCAAAATGGTTTACAGCGGCAGATAAAACGGCATACATGACAACGAATGCTTCTAGATTAGCTTCGACATTTGTTTACCACCCTTGGGGAGAATATTCTGCAGCTCATACGCTAATTAAAAACTTAGATTGTTATACTATTCCAGTTAAGAAATTTGACGATCCAGATCCAACAACTCCATCAAGCACCGGGCCTGTAAGTACAAGAGATATTATTGTTTCTAGACTTGGAGAAACGTACTTAGTTGCAGCAGAAGCTTATTTAAAAGCAGGAAACCCAGGAACAGGATTAGCTCGTTTAAATGAAGTAAGAAGAAGAGCAGGTGTTGCCAATGCAACTGCAGCTCAATTTAATATCGACTATATCTTAGACGAAAGAGGGCGCGAACTATTAGGAGAATACAAACGCTGGTTCGACTTAAAACGTACAGGAACTTTAGTTGCAAGAGCTTCAGCTCATAATTATAAAATTAAAGAAGCAAATTTTGTTGGTATAGACGGAAAACTTAAAATTTTAAGACCAATTCCACAATCAGCTTTAGATTTGAATCAGAATAAAGATTTTCCTCAAAATCCTGGTTATTAGTAATTTGTTAGTTTTTTGAGAACTATGTTTTTTGAAGTAGTTAAAAAGGGGTTTGACTATTGGTCGAACTCCTTTCTTAACTAAAAAGTAAAGATTAAAAATGCAAAAAATTAAATTAATCTTAGTGTTGTTTTTTAATGTCCTTGTAATGCAAAGTCAGCAGTACCAGGTAGATACGTCGTATACTATAAAAAGCACTTATGCTAAATTAATTAAGAAGCATCCGTTTATTACAATTCCAGAAATAAAAGCAAATCCAGATGTCAAAGAAATGTTCAATCAGGTTTACAATAAAGAGCAAGATCGTGTTTTGCATTTTGATGCTTTTATAAACACAAAAAAGAAAAAAAATCCGGCAGTTATTCTAATTCACGGCGGAGGTTGGAGATCGGGAAACAAAAGCCAGATGCAGTTTTTAGGAAAAGAAATTGCAGCAAAAGGCTATTCTTGTTTTGCAATCGAATACAGATTATCATTAGAAGCAAAATATCCTGATGGTGTTATTGATGTCAAGAATGCGATAAAATTTATTAAGGACAATGCGGCGAAATTTAATGTAGATCCAAACAAAATTGCGGTTTTAGGCTGTTCTTCGGGAGGGCAAATGGCAGCTTTGATTGGTACAACAAATAATTATCCGCTTTTTGAAGATAAAAATTTCAAAAGCCATTCTTCTTCAAAAGTCCACGCTATAATAGATGTTGATGGAGTTTTGGCATTCAAGCATCCAGAATCATCAGAAGGAGATATGGCAGCATTTTGGCTAGGAGGAAAATCAGATGAGATACCAGAAAATTGGAAAAATGCTTCTGCACTAAGTCATACAGACAAAAATACGCCACCCGTATTATACATCTGCAGCAGTATTCCGAGATTTCATGCCGGAAGAGATGATATGATTAAGATTTTGGATAAATATAAAATCTATAATGAAGTGCAGACTATTCCAGATTCGCCACATTCATTTTGGTTTTATGATCCTTGGTTTACACAAACAATCACGTACAGCGTACGATTTTTAGATAAAATTTTTAAATAATTTAGAATACAGAAATGAAAGCAAAAATCACCACAGCAATTTTATTTTTCGCGGGTTTAACTGCCATAAACGCGCAGAAATACGATATTAAGACGAACAAAACTTACGCCGAAATATCTGCAAAAACAGACGGAAAATGGGAAGGAAGAAAGTATAAAGGCGGAACTGTTTTTAAAAATGTGGACCGATTAAAATTGGCTCCTGAACATACAGATCACTCTTTCGACATTCGTTACGAAGGACCAGGCTGGGAAAACAACAGAATTGGATACCGTTTGTACTTAGACTGGAGAAATGCTATCGATATCTTCGGAAAAAAGACTTCAGAGAATATTCTTCCACTTGTAGGGCAAGACGGATTTGATTCTTATCACAATATGAGCGATTGGGGAGCTGATATTTTAAAAGCAGGAAAAGGAATCGGAATTGGTTCTATCGATCGTTATTTAAACAGCGAAAAATTGCACTTCCGTGAAGTAGATTCAACAATTGCAACAGTAGCTAATAAGGCGAAGGAATCTACAGTAAAAGTAAATTACTATGGATGGAAAACAGCTTCAGATAAAATTGATTTTATTTCAGAATTGACAATCAAACCAGATCAGCTTTATACACAACATACAATTAAAGCTTCGCAAGCAATACAAGGAATTTGTACAGGAATTGTAAAGACAAAAACGGGTGAATTGCTTAAAAAAGAAAGTAAAAATAAAAAATGGGCATATTTGGCAACTTACGGAGAACAATCTTTGGTGCCAGACAAGTTAGGAATGGCAATTTTTTATGAAATTAGTACTATCGAAAATATTGCAGATACAGATTTAGATTATCTTTTAGTTTTTAAACCAACTACAAAAGCAGTGACTTTTTACCTTTTAGGTGCTTGGGAACAAGAAGTAAACGGAATCAAAACAAAGGAAGAATTTGCACAATATTTAGACAAACAATTAGAAGTACTGAATAAAAAAGGCAAAATGTAATTTTATGCGTAAATCTCTTTCTACAAAGTTCATTTTTGGAAATATTCTGGTTTTACTGCTGATTTTTGGAAATAAAATCAATGCGCAAAATCAAACAAGTACAGAAAACAATGTCATTCCCTACGATTTAAAATGGTCGGGACGAACAGCACTTTCTGTTTTAAATAAATATCCGAATGCTTGGCAGCTTGACGGAAATGAAAAGCCAAAATGGGATTATAAAATGGGTTTTGTATTGTCGGGATTTGAAAAATTATATCAAAAAACAAACAATAAAAAGTACCTGAATTACATCAAAGAATATGTTGATGGAATGATTGACAGTACGGGAAATATCAAAAAATATGATATCAAGGAGTATAATATTGATTGTTTAAATCCGGGAAAACTGCTGTTTAATTTATATGATATAACAAAAGATTCTCGCTATCTGAAGATTATTGGGCAGCTTAGAAATCAGTTAGAAAGTCAGCCGAGAACACCAAGCGGAGGATTTTGGCACAAACAGATTTACCCAAACCAAATGTGGATTGACGGTTTGTATATGGCTGAACCTTTTTATGCGCAGTTTACCGTTAAGTACGAAAAGGGAAAAAGTCTGGATGATATTGCGAAACAATTTGAATTGGTTCAGAATTATCTTGTGGATCAAAAAACTGGTTTGGTTTACCAAGCTTGGGATGAAAGTAAAGAGATTGCGTGGGCAGATAAACAAACGGGAACTTCGCCTACAATCTGGGGAAGAGGAATTGGATGGTACATGGTGGCGCTGGTTGAAACGTTAGATTATTTCCCGAAATCGCACCCAAAACATAAAGTTCTGGTGGAGTATTTGAATCAGATTGCCAAAAATGTGAATCAATACAAAAGCGATATAGGACTTTGGTATCAAGTTGCTGATAAACCAGAATTGTACGGAAATTATGTAGAACCATCAGCTTCTGGAATGATTATTTATGCTTTTGCAAAAGGTGCCAATAAAGGCTATTTGGCTTCAAGCTACAAAACCACAGCTAAAAAATCATTTGACACTTTTGTAAAGGAATTTGTGAAAGTAGATAAAAAAGGAGAAGTGAATGTTTTGAATGTTTCATCAAATGTAGGTTTGGGCGGAAAACCATTCCGTGATGGAACAAACTATTATTATCTAGTTTCTAAAACAAAAGAAAACGGTGCAATTGGATTGGGGGCTTTTTTATTAAGTGCAATCGAATTAGATAAATAAATGTTTTTTATGGATAAAAAGAGAAAATATTTTGGTTTACTGTTTGTAATTATGGGGCTGCTTTTTTCATTTATGAATGCAAGAGCTCAAGAAACGACAATTGTTATATCTAAAGACTTGAAGTGGTCTGAAAGAATGGCTCTTTCTATTATGAAGCGTGACCCAAAAGCTTGGCAGATTGATAATAACGAAAAACCAAAATGGGATTATAAGCTTGGTCTTATTATGACTGCTTTTGAGAATCTGTACAATAAAACACAAAATCCAGTTTATTTCAATTACGTTAAAGAGTACTACGAGACAGTTATAAACAATTCTGGCGATATTCTAAATTATAAACTAGAAGATTACAATATTGATTATATAAATGCTGGAAAAGGACTTTTTGAAATTTATAAACAAACCAAAGATGATCGTTATCTTAAAGCGTTACAGCTTTTAAGAAAACAATTGGAAACGCATCCGAGAACAAATTCAGGTGGTTTTTGGCATAAGAAAATTTATCCAAATCAGATGTGGCTGGATGGATTGTATATGGGAACTCCTTTTTATGCACAATATACAGCTGAGTTTGAGCAAAGAAAAAGTTTTGATGATATTGTAAAACAGTTTGAGCAGATTCACCAGCATACTTTAGATCCAAAAACGGGTCTTCTTTTTCATGCTTGGGATGAAAGTAAAAAAATGGATTGGGCGAATAAAGAAACCGGAACATCTCCCAATTTTTGGTCTCGATCTATAGGCTGGTACATGATGGCTTTGGTTGATGTTTTAGATTTTATGCCGAAAGAACATCCGAAAAGAAAAGAACTGATTGAGTATTTGAATGAGATTTCGAAAGCTGTTGCAAAATATCAAGATAAATCAGGATTATGGTATCAAGTTACAGATGCTGGAAATAGAAAAGGAAATTACCTTGAAGCATCTGGTTCTGAAATGTTTGTTTATGCATTTGCAAAAGGAGTAAAAAAAGGGTATTTACCAAAAAGCTATAAAAAGTTGGCAGAAAAAGGATTCGACGGAATTACAAAAAAACTCGTTACAGTAGATCCAGACGGAGAAATACATATTACTCAAGTTTGTGCCAGTGCAGGGTTAGGTGGAAATCCTTATCGAGATGGTTCTTACGAATATTATATAAGCGAAAAAATAAAAGTAGATAATTCGCATGGATTAGGTCCTTTTATTTTAGCGGCAGTTGAATTAGAAAAATAGTAGAATTTAAATAAATTTTGAAATGAAAAATAGTAGAAAGCAAAGTTATTTTATGTCGATTTTGATGGCTTGTTTTATGACCATTACAAGTTGTAAAGTAACATCGCAGGAACCAGCAAAAGAGATTGTGATTGGGAAAAATGCAAAATGGTCTGATAAAATGGCCTTGACATTGATGAAACGCCATCCAGAGGCATACATGATCGACGACGCTAAAAAACCAAAGTGGGATTACGTTCACGCTTTAGTATTGCATTCAATTGAAGAATTATACAAAAAAAATCCAGACCCTAGATACAAAGCTTATATAAAAGGGTATGTGGATAATTTGGTGCAACCTGACGGAAACATTAATACATACGAATTTGATAAATTCAATATTGACTTAGTATTGCCAGGACGTTTGCTTTTTGATGTTTATGCCTATACAAAAGAAGATAAATATTTAAAAGCATTGCAACTAATTCGCAAACAGCTTACAGAACAGCCAAGAACACAAAGCGGAGGATTCTGGCACAAACAAATTTATCCAAATCAAATGTGGTTGGATGGTTTGTACATGGGAGAGCCATTCTACGCAGAATACACAGCTAAATTCGAAAACGGAAAAAGCTTTGATGATATCGCGAAACAATTCGAATTGATTCAGCTTAAAGCAACAGATCCAAAAACGGGATTATTATACCACGGATGGGACGAAAGCAAACAAATGCCTTGGGCAAATAAAGAAACAGGAAACTCTCCAAACTTCTGGTCTAGATCTTTGGGCTGGTATGTAATGGCTTTGGTTGATGTTTTAGATTACATGCCAAAAGATCATCCAAAAAGAAAAGAGTTGATTCAGTATTTAAACAATGTTTCTGAGGCTTTACTAAAATTCCAAGATAAATCTGGATTGTGGTATCAAGTTACAGACAAAGGCGGTGAAAAAGACAATTATTTAGAAGCTTCTGGATCTGCAATGTTTTCATATGCTTTTGCAAAAGGAGCAAACAAAGGATATTTGCCAGCTAAATTTAAAAAAGCAGCCAACAAAGCTTTTGACGGGTTAACAACTGTATTAATCAAAAAAGTAGATCAAGATGGAGGAATTACGCTAACAAACTGTTGCCAAGTGGCAGGTTTAGGCGGGAATCCATATCGTGATGGATCTTACGAATATTACGTAAACGAAAGAAAAAAAGACAATGATCCTAAAGCAACAGGGCCATTTATTTTGGCCGCTTTGGAATTGAACAGATAATTTTTTTAAAGTTATGAGTTTGGAGTTATGATGCTCTACTTTGTCTTGCTGAGCGAAGTCGAAGCATCGCAAAGAAATTACTCACAGAAAAAACAAGTGACAAACCCGACAGGTTTCTAAAACCTGTCGGGTTTAAATAAAAAAAACAGTTAAAAATGAAAAATATAAAAATCATCCTATTTCTTCTTTCCATTTTTTGTTTCCAGAAGAATACCGCACAAGTCTGGACGCCAGATAACGGAGACGGAACATACACCAATCCGATTATTCATGCCGATTATTCAGATCCAGATGTTGTTCGCGTAGGCGATGATTATTATATGACAGCTTCTTCTTTTAATTGTATTCCAGGGTTACCGATTTTACATTCAAAAGACTTGGTAAATTGGAAAATTATAAGCTACGCTTTAGCTAAACAGCCTCCATTTGAAACCTACAATAGCGTACAGCACGGAAACGGAGTTTGGGCGCCAAGCATCAATTATCACAACAACGAATTTTACATCTATTATCCAGATCCAGATTTCGGAATTTATATGATAAAAGCTAAAAAAGCACAAGGGCCTTGGTCTGAGCCACTTTTAGTTAAAGCGGGAGTTGGATTGATTGATCCGAGTCCGCTTTGGGACAATGATGGCAAAGCTTATTTGGTACATGCTTTTGCAGGAAGCCGTGCTCAGATTAAAAGCTTGCTAGTCGTTTGTAACATGAATACAGACGGAACTGTAGTGAACAACGATGAAGTTATGGTTATTGACGGACACGAAAGCGAAGGCACAATTGAAGGGCCAAAATTTTACAAACGAAATGGATATTATTACATTTTTGCACCAGCAGGAGGAGTTCCAACAGGATGGCAGACTGTTTTAAGATCGAAAAATGTTTTCGGACCTTATGAAAAAAAGAAGGTTCTAGAACAAGGTTCGACCGCAATAAATGGGCCGCATCAAGGGGCTTGGGTAACGACTCAGACGGGCGAAGATTGGTTTTTTCATTTTCAAGATAAAGGCGCTTATGGCCGAATTGTGCATCTGCAGCCAATGAAATGGGTGAATGACTGGCCGGTTATGGGAGAAGATTTTGATAAAAATGGAATAGGTGAGCCCGTAACAACGTACAAGAAACCAAATGTTGGCAAAAAATATCCGATTGAAGTTCCAGCAACTTCAGATGAATTTAACGAGCCAAAATTAGGATTGCAATGGCAATGGCAGGCAAATAAACAGACCAACTTTGGTTTTCCAACTAGTTTGGGTTATTTGAATTTGTTTTGCAATACCACAACCAAAAATATTTTTAATGCTCCGAATTTACTCTTGCAAAAATTTCCAGCAGAAGAATTTACGGCGACTACAAAACTGACTTTTAATGCAAGATTAAATGGAGAAACTACTGGTTTGATCGTTATGGGGTTAGATTATAGTTATCTGAATTTCAAAAATGAGAACGGAAAATTATATCTGAATCAGAAAACAGGAACTTTTGATAAAACGGTTTCAGAGACTGAAACCAAGCCTGTATTAATTGAGCAAAATACAATTTATTTAAGAGTAAAAATTAGCAAAGGTGCGATCTGTAGTTTTTCGTATAGTTTAGACGATAAAAATTACCAAACCATAGGAAAAGATTTTACTGCTAAAGAAGGAAAATGGATTGGAGCGAAAGTCGGACTTTTTGCTTTGGGTGAGATAATTAAAAATGATTCGGGGAATGTTGCTGTTGATTGGTTCAGAGTAACAAAATAGGTTGGAAATGATACAGTTTAAAAAACAAATAATGCTTTTTTTATGCCTTTGCAGTTTTGCTGTAAATGCTCAGAATACTTATAAAAGATGGTCAGATGTTATTCGCAAGAGTGATGTCGCTTGGTTTGCAAACGCAGACGCGAAAAGAGTAGCAGAAAATGTACTGCTCTACCAAAGAGATATTGGAGGCTGGCCAAAGAATATTCAAATGCAGGATGAGCTGACCGAAAAGCAGAAAAAAGATTTGATTGCTCTTAAAAAAACAGCTGTAGAAACTACTACAGACAACGGAGCAACTTGTCAGGAAATGCTTTTTATGTCTAGAATGTATGCGCAGGTTAAAGACGAACGTTATAGAGAATCTTTCTTAAAAGGCTTAAATTATCTGCTGGAGGCTCAATATGCAAACGGAGGATGGCCTCAGTTTTATCCGTTAAAAAAAGGATATTATACGCACATTACCTACAATGATGATTCGATGGTTAATATTATGAATGTAATAAAAGCCGTTGCAGACGAAACCGATTATTACAGCATTAAACCATCAAAAGAAATTGTGGAAAAATGCAGAAAATCATTTGATAAAGGAATCGATTGTATTTTAAAAACACAATACAAGCAAAATGGTGTTTTAACCGCTTGGTGCGCGCAGCATGATGAAGTGACTTTGGCGCCAGCAAATGCAAGAGCTTTTGAATTGGCTTCGTTAAGCGGTTATGAATCAACAAAAATAGTATTGCTTTTAATGTCGATTGACAAACCGTCAAGAGAAGTTGTTACCGCTGTAAAAAGTGCGGTAGAATGGTTTCAAAAAACTAAAATTACCAATTTAGAAGAAAAAAGAGTTTTAAATGACGCCGGAAAAATTGTAGATAAAAAAATGATTCCAGCAGTAAATGCCAAACCTATCTGGGCAAGATTTATGGATTTGGAAACCAATGAACCTTTCTTTTGTGACCGTGACGGAATTAAGAAAAAATCATTGGATCAGATAGGATCAGAAAGAAGAAATGGCTATTCATGGTACTCCGATGCACCAGAGGAAGTTTTAAAAAGATTTCCAGACTGGGCAGTTAAAAACGGTACAAAAGTAGGGGCAGCCGAAAAGAAAATTGTAGATTTTATTACTGTAGCACAAGATGGTTCGGGAGATTTTACAAAAATTCAGGATGCAATTTATGCAACACCCGCTTTTCCGTATGAGAAGGTTACTATTTTTATTAAAAACGGAATCTACAACGAAAAAGTTCGAATTCCGGAATGGAATACTAATGTATTTCTGAAAGGGGAAAGTAAAGAAAATACCATTATTACTTTTGATGATAATTTTTCAAAAATAGCTTTAGGCAGAAATAGCACTTTTTATACCTACACACTTTTGGTTGAAGGGGACAATTTTGCGGCATCAAATCTAACGATTAAAAATACTTCTGGAGAGCATGGACAAGCTATTGCGTTGTCTGTTGTAGCCAACCGTGCTAAATTTATAAACTGTAATCTTTTAGGAAATCAAGATACGTTATATCTGTCTGGAAAAGATGCAAAGCAATATTTTAAGGATTGTTATATAGAAGGCACAACAGATTTTATTTTTGGAGGCGCAACAGCTTTATTTGAGAACTGTACGATTCACAGTATCAAAAGCTCTTATATCACAGCAGCTTCAACCCCCGAAGGAACTTCATTTGGTTTTGTTTTCAAAAATTGTAAACTGACTGCAAGCCCAGAGGCAAAAGAGGTATATTTAGGAAGGCCGTGGCGTATTTATGCTAAAACAGTTTTTATAAACTGCGAAATGGGAAAACAAATAAAGCCAGAGGGTTGGGAAAATTGGTCTAAACCAGAAGCTGAAAAGAAAGCTTTTTATGCCGAATACAATTGCACGGGCGAGGGTTTTCAGCCATCTAAAAGAGTGAAGTGGTCGCATCAGCTTTCAAAGAAGGAAGCAACCCAATATTCAATAGAAAACATTCTTAAGGATAAGGCGGGAGCTTGGTATTTTTAGTATTCAGTGTTCAGTATATAGCGTTCAGTTGCAGTTTCAGTATTCAGTTTCTGTTTGCACTGGAAACAGAGACTGCGACTGAAAACTAAAAAAAGACGACTAAAAGCTAAAACTAAAAACATGAATCTTAAACATCTAATCTTAGTACTCCTCACCAGCGTTTGTTTTGCACAAAACGGAGATTTTCCGTCAGCAAAAGTAGATGCTATCATAAAGAATATTCAGCTTCCAACAATACCAGCTTATCAGATAAATATTTTAAAACTGGGAGCAAAAGGTGATTCTGTTGCTGATAATAAAAAAGCTTTTGACAAAGCAATGGCGTTGTGTAAGAAGAATAACGGCGGAACTATAATTGTGCCAAAAGGAATTTATAAAATTAATGGTCCGATTCATTTTGTAAGCAATGTAAATTTGAAAATAGAAAAAGGAGCAAAGATTAAATTCAGCGACAATCCGAAAGATTATTTGCCATTGGTTTTAACAAGTTGGGAAGGTACAATGCTTTATAATTACAGTCCGTTGATTTACGCTAATAATTGCAGCAATATTGCGATTACAGGAGAAGGAACAATTGATGGAGAAGGAGGAAAGAACTGGAAAACTTTTAAAGCAAAAGAAAACGACGGTAAAAACCGAAGCCGTGACATGAATCACAACAATACGCCATTAGAGGAAAGAAAATTTGGAGAAGGCTATTTTTTACGACCACAAATGATTCAGTTTTTAAATTGTAAAAACATTTTAGTCGAAAATATCAGAATCGAAAATTCGCCGTTTTGGTGTCTGCATCTTTTAAAATCAGAAAGTATTACCATTCGCGGAATAAGTTACAAATCATTAAATCACAATAATGACGGAATCGATCCAGAATACGCAAAAGACGTTTTAATTGAAAATGTGACTTTTGACAACGGAGACGACAATGTTGCCATAAAAGCAGGAAGAGATCATGAAGGAAGAGCTAATGCAGCAACGCCTAGCGAGAATATTGTGATACGAAATTGTAATTTTAAAGGACTTCACGGAGTAGTAATTGGCAGCGAAATGTCGGCTGGAGTTCAGAATGTATTTGTAGAAAATTGCAAAACGGCAGGATATTTAAAAAGAGGCATTTATTTAAAAACCAATGCCGATCGCGGAGGCTATATCAAAAATATTTTTGTTCAAAATATCCAGTTAGACCAAGTAGAAGATTGTCTATACATTACAGCAAATTATCACGGAGAAGGAAAAGGCTATCAGTCAGAGATATCAAATGTATATTTCTCTAATATCACCTGCAACAAAGCGTCAGAATCTGGTATCGTAATTCAGGGATTTGCAGATAAAAAAATCAAGAATATCTCTTTAAAAAACATAGAAATCAAAGAAGCCAAAAATGCGCTCTCGAATGAAAACGCAGAAAACGTCTTGATGACAGATGTTTTTATAGGCAAAAGAGCAACAGTGCCTACAGCAGTTTCAAAACATTAGATTTTTAACCTCATTTTATAGCTAAGCGTTTTTTTAACGCAAAGTGCACAAAGAAAGCGCAAAGTTCGCAAAGGTTTAATAAAAAGAGGCAAAGGCTCAAAGATTTAGAGATTCAAAGCCTCAAAGGTTCAGAGATTCAAAGATTTTTCGTAGAGATGCACTGCAGTTTTGCGTTAAAAAAACACTTCGCAATAAAACCACTCAGCATTAAAAAAATAAAAGAAAATGAAAAAATATATCTTTCTAACATTACTTATCACCACAGTAAGTTTTGCCCAAAAAACCTCTTTGTATTGCATTGGAGACTCTACAATGGCAAATAAAAAAGATCCGGACAAAAATCCAGAACATGGTTGGGCTCAGGTATTGCAGCCTTTTTTCAAAGAAAATATAACAGTAATCAATAAAGCGGTAAACGGACGAAGCACGAGAAGCTTTATCAATGAAAAACGCTGGGATTCTGTTTATAACAAACTTAAAAAAGGAGATTATGTTTTTATAGAATTCGGACATAATGATCAGAAAATTGAAGACTCAGCACGATTTACCAATCCGCATACAGCTTACAGATACAACCTGATTCGTTTTGTAAAAGAAAGTAGAGAAAAAGGTGCTATTCCGATATTATTAACTTCCATCTCAAGACGTAACTTTAACGAAAAAGGCGTTTTGGTACCTACACATGGCGATTATCCTTTAGAAACCCGATTGGTCGCACAGGAATATAATGTGCCTTTTATAGATTTAGAATACTACACCGAATTATTAGAGCAATCTTACGGGCCAGAAAAATCAAAACAGCTTCATCTTCATTTCAAAGCAGGAGAAAATGCATTTTATGACACAGATAAAGCTGATGATACGCACCTTTCCTTGTTAGGAGCAAATAAAATTGCTGAAATTATAATTAACCAAATTAAGCTTTCGAAAGACGCTTCGCTAAAGAATCTTAAAAGCGGAATTAAGTAAAAACATTTTAAAATTAAGACAATGAATAGAGAGGGAAATTTGCATTTCCCTTTTTTCTTTTTGTTTCCTCTTTTGTTTTTTTAGTATTTAATATAAAAGAAGATAAAAAAAGTATAGATTAAAGATTAAAGAAATAAATCTAGCCTTATTTTAATATTATAAAAGCTTCTAAGTCTATTTAAGACTTTTTTGTTGATATACTTTTGTCTTGAATAATATACCTAAGAAGACAAAAAATATGAAAGCGGCTAATTTTTCATTAGAGTTTCAGTTAAATATTTCTGAAATTAGAAAACTTAACAAAATGTACTTTGAACACTTGTTTAAAGAGCGTTTAATCTATGTTTTTTTTGTTGTTGCATTAGTGATGCTTTTTCTTGATTTTATTAATGAAGCCGATTTTTTTCAGTGGCTGATAAGTTGTTTGGTTACACTTGTTTTTTTGGTGATCATTCAATTCTTTTTTCTGGATGCTATATCTAGAACGATTTTCTGCTTAACAAAATGGCTTATCCAGTATAACAAATTTTATAGCAGATATAAACTCACTTTTACTTATTCTGATGTTTGCGTTCGATCTCCGTTAAGAGAATTAAAACATAAATGGACAAAAATTGAAAAAGTTATTTCGACTAAAAATTTCTTATTTCTCTACGTAAAAGAAAGAAATGCTTATATCATTTCTATTTCAAAGAAAGATCACAATTGTCAAGAGATTGAAGAATTGGTTTCATTTGTTGAAAAGCATGTCATGCACGTGATAAAAGTCTAATCCATTTTTAATAATAATATCAAAAAATACCTTATTATGATTGTTTTATGGCTTATTGAAGCTAATGAATGATTGATACAGCTCTAATTTTGCTACATATTTTAGTAGCGAATCCCTCAGTTAATCGAGGAGTTTACTAGTTTTAAAAAACAAAAAGATGCAAAAGGAGCGAGTTTTAGTAGTTGATAATCAAGGTTTTTTTCTGAAAATGTTTAAAAGAAAACTTAAAGATGAGTTTGAATTTTTAGAAAAATCTTTTACTGATCAATGTGAAGGGACAATAAATCAATATGATCGAATTATTTATGTAGTCTACAGGAGAGAAGAGTTGCTTAGTTTTTTACAAGAAGAAAAAAGAGCAAATACTTTAGTTTGTTTGTTTAATAGGCAACTTTACAAGAGCTTATCTTTTTTAGAAGAAATCAATAATTTGATTTTGTTTGATGAATCAAAAACTAGTCGTGAAATTTTTAAAGAAGTAAAACTCTTTTTGAAAATGAAATTAGATTTCAAAAGGGAAAAAAAGACAGTGAGGCCATCTAATCCATCACAATCAAAGTTTAATGAATATTACAAAGCAATGTATTTTTTAATGTGAAGTAATTTATTTTATTTTTTATATTTTTTTCGATCATATTATTTGATAGTAATGTGTTTAAATTGCAGGGTAATTGTTGTTCGTTATCCTGCTTTTTATTTATATTAATTTTCATTTTTTTTAGAAGTTTTTGATTTTTAAGTGTTATTATAACAATTAAAAATCTTAAATTGTTCTGAAAAAATAAAGAATAAAGAAAGAATGAAAAAAAGAGTATTATTTTATCTTCCAATTACTTTAGTTACAGTATTATTAGCGAGTTGCAAAGTTTCTCAAAATGTATCAGAAAAAACAATTGTTTTAAAAAACAGTAGTTCTCTAGCGCTCTCGCAAAAAGCAATTTCTATAAAAAGAGAGAATATTGGAGAAAGCAATGTAAAAGGAGCTTTCCCTATTTTAGTTTCAAAAACAGATACCATTCCAGCGCAGACAAACGATTTGAATGGCGATGGAAAATGGGATGAACTTTTCTTTACAACTGATTTTTCACCAAACGAAGAAAAAATCATTCAGTTAAAATGGTCTGATATAGATCCGAGGTTTACAATAAAAACCAGTGCACGTTTTGGAAAAAGAGAAGGGAAAGATCTTCCTGTTCATCCAGATACACAAGAGGTTTTAATGGCAAATCAGGTTCATAAAAAATTAGGTTATCAAAAATACCAAACAGACGGACCGACTTGGGAGAATGACAAAGTTGGTTTTAGACATTATCTAGATGGAAGAAATTCTAAAGATGTATTTGGGAAAAAGCTTCCAGGAATAACTCCCGAAAACGTTGGTATAAACAGCAAAGGCGCAGTTGAAGATAATTATCATGTGATGTACGATTGGGGAAGAGATATTTTTCCTGTTGGGAATTCTGTTGGTTTAGGCGGTTATGCATTGCTGATTGATAATAAAATAAACCGACTTGGAATTTTAGGCAATGACACCATAAATAATGTAGAAAAGACAACTTTTAAAATTGTAGCAGAAGGACCGGTAAATTCTGTTTTAAGCTACCATTATCAAAACTGGAAAGCCTCTGGAAATCTTTATCAAGTACAGGAAACAACTTCTATTTGGCCTGGAATGTATGGTTATAAAAATACTGTTTCAATAGATGGCATTAAAGGCAAAGAAACATTTTTGGCTGCAATTTCTAATTTGAATAATAAAAATCCGCTACAGGTTATAGAAGCTGGAGATTGGATATGTCTAATTCAGCACGATTATTTGACTTATGAACGCCAATGGATTTTGGGAACAGCGATTTTAGTTCCTGCAAATATTTATCAAGGTTATATTGAAGCTCCTAAAACAGGACAGCTGACGGATTCGTATTTGGCAAAATTAAAAGTTGATAATAAAAAAGAGATCAGTTATTATGCGATTGCAGCTTGGGAACTGAGCGCCGATAAAGGTTTTAATGATTCTGCATTTTTTACTAATTATGTGACCAATTTGGCCAAACAGCTTTCGGCTAAAATAAAAGTCGAAGTAAAGTAATTTGAAACGATAGGGCGTTGTACAAATGAGAGAGTTTTTTATTGTTTTAGCTTTTATAAGCGGATTGAATTTTTCTTTCTCGCAACAGGTAACTGATGTTTTTCCTGATGGCACTTCCATCAGCAGCTGGTTTAAAAACGATCAGAAATTGCAATTAGCGGATTTAGAAAAACAATATCGTATAACAGATTTTGGAGCTAAAAAAGACAGTACAATACTCCAAACGCAAGCCATTCAGGCAATAATTGACCTTGCATCGGCAAATGGTGGCGGTGTAATTGTAGTACCGAAAGGTGTATTTTTGAGTGGCGCTTTATTCTTTAAACCTAAAACAGCTTTATATTTAGCCAAAGGAGCAGTTCTAAAAGGTTCAGATAATATTATTGATTATCCAATTATGGCTTCAAGAATGGAAGGACAAAATCTGGATTATTTTCCCGCCTTGGTCAATGCTTATGGGGTAGATCATTTTTCTATTTCGGGAGAAGGAACAATAGACGGAAATGGAAAAAAGTTTTGGGAAGCTTTCTGGAAAAAACGTGGTGAGAATCCTGATTGCACGAATCTTGAAGTCTCTAGGCCAAGATTAATTTTTGTATGGAATTCAAAAAATGTTCAGTTTCAGGATGTAAAATTGATTAATTCAGGTTTTTGGACGAATCACTTTTATAAATGTAATAATGTAAAACTGCTGAATCTTTACATCTTTTCGCCCCATATTGAAATTAAAGCGCCAAGTACCGATGCCATTGATCTTGATGTCTGCGAAAATGTTTTGATAAAAAACTGCTATATGTCTGTAAATGATGATGCCATTGCCTTGAAAGGAGGGAAAGGACCTTACGCAGATAAAGATCCAAATAACGGCCCTAATAAAAACATCATAATTGAGGATTGTACATTTGGATTTTGCCATTCGGCTTTAACCAATGGAAGTGAAGCGATTCATAATCGAAATGTAATTTTTAGAAATAGCCAAATAAAAGGTGCTTCTAGAATGTTGTGGCTAAAAATGAGACCAGACACGCCACAGCGATACGAATATATTTTAGTCGAAAACATTCAAGGCGAAGCAGAAACTGGACTTGCCATTTTTGCTTGGCGACAGTTTTATGATTTGAAAAACCGTCAGGATATTCCTTTATCTTATGGCGATCAGATTACTTTAAAAAATATCAATCTTAAATGCACAAATTTTTATGGGGTGGAAAAAGATCCCAATGTGAGATTGAGTAATTTTAGATTTGAAAATCTAAATATAGAGTCTGTAAAAACTAAGATGGATAAAAGCATTATAGACGGACTTGTTTTAAAGAATGTTTACCTAAACAAGACTCTTATTGAGTAAAATTTTCCTTTTTTGAGGAATTTTTCCGCTCAAAAATTAACAAATAGAAGAGGTATAAGCCATCTTTTTGGATGAAACTAGTTTTAATTTGATACTTTCTGCAGCGTATTAAAACAGTTGTTGTAAAAACACTTTCAAAGTAAGTGGTTGATTGCTAATGTATTGTATTTGCTGGTTTTTAATAAAGAACAGAAGTCAATTTATTGTAAAGGAAATGAATGAAAAACTGCATTAAATTTAACAGCAAAATTGTTGTAACTATCACACAAACTTTTATTTTTGTGGCTTAATTTAACAATATATAAGCATGAAAGATTTATTAGTAAAAATCAACGCCGAAATTGAAACATTCAAAGCTGAAGCTGAATCTTTGACTGAAAAAGGAATTAAAGCTGCTGGACCAAGAGCACGTAAATCAACTTTAGAAATTGAAAAACTTTTAAAAGAGTTTAGAAAAGTTTCTATCGAAGAATCAAAAAAATAATACAACTAAAACCTCGTCAATCGACGAGGTTTTTTTATGGGTTAAAGTTGTTGGGAGTAAAGAGTAAAGAATAAAGAGTAAAGAGTAAAGAGTAAAGAATTAAGAATTAAGAATTAAGAATTAAGAATTAAGAATTAAGAATTAAGAATTAAGAATTTCTCTTAACGTCTAAAAAAAACTTAGAATCTTAGAACCTTAGCATCTTAGTATCTTAGAAAAAACTCATATCCATTTTAGCTTCGTCGCAATCGAGCATGCTTCAACGGTATTATTAACTTTCATTTTTTCTAAAATATTTTGTCGATGACGGCTTACGGTATTGATGCTGATAAATAGGAGAGTTGCAATCTCTTTACTTTGTTTTCCTGCCTGAAGCATTTTAAGAATCTCTTTTTCTCGTGCAGAAAGAAAGAATTCATTTTCTTTCACATTCTGTTTTACAATATTTCCAGTTGCGGTATTTATTATTGCACCTTCATAGTGAAGAGCAAGAGAAAAATCAAAATTATAAAAACAAAGTGCCAATTCTACATCTTCGTACTGATTCGAAAAATAGAACATCTTGTGTAATAAAGATTTCCCTGCGGTTTCATCATTCATTCTTAATTTACTGATTACACAAAAGTTTCTTCGTTCCTCAGTCGGAATCGTTTTTATGAACTGAAAAAAATGAAGTTCTAAAAGATATTTTTGCAGTACATCATCTGAGTTTAATTTGCCAAAAAGCTCTTCTTCCCAAATACTCTCAATTTCTTGCACTTGATCTTCTTTGAAAATTTCAAGTTCTTGAGCAATTTTGCCCGAATAGATGTAACTTTTATTGTTGTATAAATCGCTTAAAACGGCAATGCCATTTTCTAAATCAGCAAAATTCTGTGCCATTTCCTGACACGTTTTTAAAACCTTTTTATTATTTAAGTTTCCTGAGTTTTTTTGCTCCAAAAGCTGTTTGCTCAAATCATCTTTTATGTTTTTCATAAAAATGGTTATTTATAAGTATTGTCTTATGATTTTCTGCCGAATATATTTGTATGATTATATGGACTGAAATATAATAAAAAATGGGGTTTAAAATAATTATAAAATTCTTAATCATTTTACTTGACTTATTATCAAGTTGTTTGAGGTAAACATATTGCTCAAAAGGCTTTGTGTGAAAGTTGAGTGGATTGATTAATTAATGCTTAATAAATCAAAATCATGAAAAATCTTCTTTTAATCTTTTTTTTTATAAGTATAATTGCTGTTCAAGCACAAAATTCCACCATAAAAAGGCTTGACGGAAGTACAATTTCAACCGATAGTTTGACCGCCACTATTGAAAACCTTATGAGCAAAGCCGATGTGAAAGGATTAGCTATAGCTGTTTTTAATGCTAAAAAGCCTGTTTACATGAAGACTTTTGGCTTTAGTAATGTCGAAACCAAAAAGAAGTTAGAGCTGCAGACCAATCTTTATGGAGCTTCTTTGAGCAAAGCGGTTTTTGCTGTTTTGGTTATGAAACTAGCAGAAGAAGGAGTCATAACCTTAGACAAACCACTTCAGGATTATCTTCCGAAACCAATTTATGAATATGATTTTAAAGTATGGCACGAAGATTTTACAGAATTAAAATCATATCCAGAATATAAAAAAATAACTGCTAGAATGTGTCTCGATCATACTTCTGGCTTGCCGAACTGGCGTTGGTTTGAATCTGATGAAAAGCTCAAAGTTAAGTTTGAGCCAGGAACTAGATACAGTTATTCGGGTGAAGGGCTTACGTATCTTCAGGTCGTTTTGGAAAAAATTACTGGAAAAACCTTAGAAGAAATGGCTCAGCAAAGGATATTCAAACCTCTGGGAATGTCAAATTCAAGTTATAAATGGCAAGAAAAATTCGAAAAAGATTATGCTTTAGGATATGATAATGATGGAAAGATTCAGGAAAAAGACAAAGACAATGCACCGAGAGGAGCAGGAACGCTAGAAACTACGATAGAAGATTATAGCAAGTTTATAACGGCAATTTTGAATAAAAAAATATTGAATGCTAAATCATACAAAGAAATGTTTAGTCCGCAGATTCGCATTCGTTCTAAAAATCAGTTCGGACCAGGAGCATTAGAAGATGGAAACTGGAATGACCAAACAGAGCTTTCATACGGTTTAGGCTGGGGATTAGTAAAAAGCCCTTATGGTTATGGCGCTTTTAAAGAAGGGCAAGGTTCAGGTTTCCAACACTATGGAATTGTTTTTCAAGACAAAGGAACTGCAATGGTCATCATGTCGAACAGTTATCCAACAGGAAAAATAATTAAGTATTTACTGGAAACAGGAATAAAAGACACCTATACACCATGGGAATGGGATCAATATATTCCATATGATAAAAAATGAGGTGCTGAGGTTCTAAGATGCTAAGCTTCTAAGACGCTAAGAAAAAAAACTGAGAATCTTAGTATCTTAGAAGCTTAGCATCTTAGATTAGATCGAATTTCTATCAATAAAATTAAAAGGCACTTTTACCTGACCTTTTTCTTTATTCAAAATCATTCTTGCGGCGGTTTCTCCCATTACATTAAAATCTGTTGACATTACAGTAATGCCAAGCAAATCTTTTAAAGGAGTATCGTTGTATGAAATGATCCCAATATCTTTTCCTAGAACAAACTCTTCATCGCGAATCTGTTTCACTAAATTTACCAGATCAGATTCTTCAATAGTGATAAATAAATCTCCTTTTTTAAGAATCATATCATCGTAAACTTCACTCAGAATTTCAAAATTGATTTCGTGTTCCACACAGAATTTTCTAAATCCGTGCAAAATTCTTCGCGGATAAGGATAAACCGCTTTGTCTGGATATACTAGAATTAAACGTTTGTATTTTGATATTTTAGAAAGACCTTCTTTTAAGGCATTATAAATGTCATTTTCAAAATCCTGGTAAATCTTAATGACATCGTTACCTGTTCCTAATTTTATATTATCTAAAACTACGAGTTTTTCTTGTGGGATTTTTTTAATGGCACTTACAACATCATCAGTAAAGCTCAAATGTTTTAATTCATCTGTTTTAAAGTGCGTTGTAATAACATAATAATCGTAAGCACCTTCAAACTTATCTAAAATATTTAAGAATAAAGTCTCGTCACAGTGATAAATCTGTAGATCAACATGTGCATTTGCGCCCAAAGTATCAATAAATGAGCTGTAGGTTTTCATTTTATACGAACTCAATTTATTAGTCAGAAATAAAATATTGACCTTAGATTCCAATTTTGTTCGAGTAATGTAATAGCCTTTCCCTCTAATTGAAGAAATGATTTTTCGCTCTTTTAAAATATTATAGGCTTTCTCAACAGTATCGCGAGACATATAGAATTCTTCGCTGAAACTATTTATAGAAGGAATTTTTTGATTGATTTTTAAATTTCCGTTGGCGATGTTCTGAAGAATAGAGTCAACAATTTGTTTGTATTTGGGAACTCGAGAGTCTTCGTCTATTTTAATAAGTTTAATCATGTTCATTGTGAGGAAATTTATTTCGCATTTTAGCGAAACTCATTTTAATTCTAAATAATTTTTTTAAAAATCTCTTCTTTCAAAAAGAATCTAATTCACAGAATCATTTTTGTCATAAAAAAGAGAATTCGTCAAGGCTTGTAATCTTTTTTTTATGATTTCTAAATTTTGATCTTAATGCAGAATCAATAATTACGAAATCGATTGCTAAAATAGCCATTTTAAATTTATTTACCCAATAATTACAAGTCGTTATTTCTAATAATCTTTAGTTTTAACAAAAAATATGAAATACGTAAAGGATAGTACAGGACAGTTTTGTTTTTGACATTCTCTTATTTTACAAAACCAAATCACTATCTAACAAACCAAAAACTAAAAATTATTAAATGGAATCATTATTAGGAATCATTTTTCATTCTATCGGAGGATTTTCTTCAGGTAGTTTTTATATGCCTTTTAAAAAAGTAAAAGACTGGGCTTGGGAAAGCTATTGGCTTGTAGGAGGATTTTTCTCTTGGCTGATCGTGCCGCCAATTGCAGCGTACTTAACGATTCCAAATTTTACAGAAATTATTGCAGCAGCTTCTCCATCCATAAAAACCTTCACTTTTACAATGGGTTTAATTTGGGGAATTGGCGGTTTAACATACGGTTTAGGCGTTCGTTATTTAGGAATGTCTTTAGGAAATTCAATTACGTTAGGATTCTGCTCTGCATTTGGAGCTTTAGTGCCATCCATTTATTATGATATTGTTCCAACAGAGGGTAAGATTTCGTTTTCTCACATGCTTACTAATACTGGCGGTCAGATCGTTTTATTGGGTGTGGTTGTATATCTAATCGGAATCGCCATTTCTGGAAAAGCAGGAATGCTGAAAGAGAAAGATTTTGCAACAGGTCACGAAGATAAAGACAAAGATTTCAACTTAGTAAAAGGTTTGATTGTAGCCGTGATTTCTGGAATTTTGAGTTCCTTCTTTAATTACGGAATCGAAGCTGGAAAATCTATGGCAGAACATGCTGTAGTAAATGGTGCAAATCCGTTATTTCAAAACAACGTGACTTATGTTGTTTTGCTTTGGGGAGGATTAACATCCAATTTTATCTGGTGTCTTTATTTAAATTTTAAAAACAAATCAATTAAAAATTACACCGATAAATCTACTCCAATAACTAAAAATGTCTTGTTTTCTGCTCTTGCTGGAACCATGTGGTTTTTACAGTTTTTCTTTTACGGAATGGGAGAAAGCAAACTTGGAAATGGTGCCAGTTCATGGATTCTGCATATGGCAACCATCATTTTAACAGCAAATTTTTGGGGATTTTATTTGAAAGAATGGAAAGGAGTTTCTAGAAAAACTTTGAGAACTTTTTTCTGGGGAATCGGACTTATTATGCTTGCAATCGTTTTGGTAGGAATTGGTAACTCATTATAAATACAAGAAATAATTTAAAATACTATATGTCGAATACAAACACAATTAATAATATGAATTTTAAGCATGTAAGCTACCTTTGGGATGAAGCTAAGGCAGCCGCATTAGCAGGTGATGAAGTAGCGCTTTTTATTTATCGTTCTAACTTGTTAGGGGCTGATTTAAGATTGACCAATTATGGAGGTGGAAACACTTCTGTGAAAATTACAGACAAAGATCCTCTTACGGGAGAATCTTCTGAAGTAATGTGGATTAAAGGTTCTGGCGGTGATATTGGAACGTTGACAAAATCTGGTTGTGCAGCTTTGTATTTGGACAGACTTCGTAACCTTGAAAATGTTTACAGAGGTATTGAGTTTGAAGATGAAATGGTAGAATTGTTCAACCACTGTATTTTTGATTTAGCTTCTAAAGCACCTTCTATTGATACGCCTTTACATGGTTTTCTTCCGTTCAAACATATCGATCATTTACATCCAGATGCGGCAATTGCTATTGCTGCTGCGAAAGATGGAAAGAAAATCACAGAAGAATTATTTAACGGAGAAATTGGCTGGGTAGGCTGGCAGCGTCCAGGATTTGATCTTGGTCTTCAGTTGAGAGCTTGTTTGGAAGAAGCAGAAAAAAACGGTAAAAAACTACGCGGAATCATGTTAGGTTCTCATGGTTTATTTACTTGGGGAGATACTGCGTTTGATAGTTATATCAATACGCTGGAAGTAATCGAGAAATGTGCTTCTTACTTAGAAGATAATTACGGAAAGAAACGTCCAGTTTTTGGAGGTAAAAAAATAGAAAGTCTTCCAGAAGAAGACCGTAAATTAAAAGCAGCAAAAGTAGCGCCAATCTTAAGAGGTTTCTGTTCGTCAGAGCGTCAGATGATTGGACATTATACAGACGATGTAAGAGTTTTGGAATTCATTAATTCTAATGATCTTTCAAAATTAGCTCCATTAGGAACATCTTGTCCAGATCACTTTTTGAGAACTAAAATCAGTCCATTGGTTTTAGAATTAGATCCAAACGAAGATTTATCTGATGTTGCCGCTGTAAAAGCAAAATTAGCTCCTGCATTTGAGGCTTACCGTGCCATGTACAAAGACTATTATAATGCATGTAAAAAATCAAACTCGCCCGCAATGCGTGATCCAAATCCAGTTGTGATTTTATATCCTGGAGTTGGAATGTTCACTTTTGCTAAAGATAAAACAATGGCGCGTTTGGCATCTGAATATTATATCAATGCAGTAAACGTAATGAAAGGCGCTGAAGCAGTTTCAGAATATACTTCTTTACCGCACCAAGAAGCTTTTGATATTGAATATTGGTTGCTAGAAGAAGCAAAATTGCAGCGTATGCCAAAACCAAAAGCATTGTCTGGAAGAGTAGCTTTAATCACAGGTTCTGCGGGCGGAATTGGTAAAGCTATCGCTAAAAAATTCGCTCAAGAAGGTGCTTGTGTCGTAATTAATGATATTAATGAAGAGCGTTTGCAAGGCGCATCTGATGAATTTATTAAAGCTTTTGGTAAAGATGCCGTTTCTAGCACTTTATTGAATGTTACAGACGAAGTAAGCACAGAAAAAGCATTAGACGAAGCTTGTTTAGCTTTTGGAGGCGTTGACATTGTAGTGAATAATGCTGGAATCAGTATTTCTAAATCTATTGCAGAACATACTCTTGAAGAGTGGGATAGATTATATGATATCTTGGTAAAAGGACAATTTATTGTTTCTAAAGCAGGAATCGAAGTAATGCGCAAGCAAGGTTTTGGAGGAGATATTGTAAATATCGTTTCTAAAAACGCTGTTGTTGCTGGTCCGAATAATCCTGGTTATGGATCGGCTAAAGCAGCGCAAGCGCACTTAACACGTTTAATGGCTGCAGAACTTGGAGCTGATAAAATTCGTGTCAATACAGTAAATCCTGATGCCGTAATTTCAGACTCTAATATTTGGTCTGGCGGATGGGCAGAAGGTCGTGCAAAAGCATACGGAGTTACAGTTGAAGAACTTCCGGCTTACTATGCAAAACGTACGCTATTAAATGAAATCATATTGCCAGATGATATTGCTAACGCTTGTTATGCTTTTGTTGGAGGTTTACTTGGTAAATCTACAGGAAACGCATTAAACGTAGACGGTGGCGTAGCCATGGGCTTTTATAGATAAAGATTGTTTAGGTTTTTTATATAAGTTTGTTTAAGCAAAAGTGGTTTTTTGTGGTCTAGCGTTCGAATTCTTTCGAACGTTAGATTTTTTTAGACTATAACAATTTGCTTTACAAAAGAAAACGTAACAAAAAAGTGAAGTAAAACCAGAGTTTAGTTGCTATAAAATTTTTAAGTTGAAAAATAGTAAGCACATGGAAATTATAGTACGCGGATGACACAGATTTGCTATCGCGAAGACGCGGAAAAAGACGAATTTTTTTATTTCACGCAGATTTATATAGATTTAAGCAGATCTAACAGATTTTAATTTTTAGATGATTAAAAAAAGATTTGCGTTATCTGCTAAAATCCTTTTTAAATCTGCGTGAAACCAGAAAATAAAATCTGCGTCAATCAGCGTCTTCGCGATAGCGAATCCGTAAAATCAGCGTCAAAAATTTCGGGATTATGTTGTTAAAAAAATATACTAGAAATATAAAAGTTATATCTTGTAGACTCTATTAAAATATCAATAACTATGTTAATCGGATCAAACCACATCGAATCTCATAACGAAGATTTAATCAAAAAACACCAGAATAAATTAGTTTTTACAGCTTCAGAAATTAATGATACAGAAGCGATTATTCAAAAATTAATCGATTTTCAAATTGCAATTCCATCTTGGGCTTTAGGAACAGGAGGAACAAGATTTGGACGTTTCGCTGGAGGAGGAGAACCTCGTTCTTTAGAAGAAAAAATTGAAGATGTTGGTTTGCTTCACAAATTAAACAATGCTTCAGGAGCCATTTCACTTCATATTCCGTGGGATATCCCGACTGATTATAAAGCAATCAGAACACTTGCAAATCAGCATGGGTTAAAATTCGATGCTATGAACTCGAATACTTTTCAAGATCAAGCAAGCTCTGAGCACACTTATAAATACGGTTCTTTACAAAATGTAAACAAAGCGGTTCGCAAACAAGCAATTGCTCATAATATTGAAGTTATTAAACACGGAATCGAATTAGGTTCTGAGTCTTTAACTATTTGGCTAGCTGACGGTTCTAACTTCCCTGGGCAGTTAAACTTCAGAAAAGCATATCAAAATACTTTAGAAAGTTTAGAGGAAATCTACGATGCATTGCCTTCAAACTGGAAATTATTTTTAGAATACAAATGTGCTGAGCCTAACTTTTATTCTACGACTGTAGCAGATTGGGGGCAGTCTTATTCGTATGTTAAAAAGTTAGGCGACAAAGCGCAGACTTTAGTCGATTTAGGGCACCATCTTCCAAACGCTAATATTGAGCAGATTGTTTCTTTATTATTGATGGAAAACAAATTAGGAGGTTTCCACTTTAATGATTCAAAATATGGTGATGACGATTTAACGGCGGGAGCATTAAAACCATATCAATTATTCTTGATTTTCAATGAATTGGTTGAGGGAATGGATGCCAGAGGAATGAATCACGCCAAAGATTTAGGCTGGATGATCGACGCTTCTCATAACATCAAAGATCCATTAGAAGATTTATTGCAGTCTGTTGAGGCAATTATGATTGCTTACGCACAAGCACTTTCTGTAGATAGAAAAGCATTGGAACAAGCACAAGAAGAAAATGATGTGGTAAAAGCACAAGAAATTCTTCAAAATGCTTTCCGTACAGATGTTCGTGCATTAGTTGCCGAAGCTCGTCTTCGTTCTGGAGCGGCTTTAAATCCTGTAGCATTATACCGTTCGATTCAAGTAAGACAAAATCTTATCGAAGAAAGAGGTTTAAAAACAATGGCCACTGGGTTGTAGTTATAAGTTATGAATTATGAGTTATAAGTCGAGTCTTTTTGTGTTTTGTACTAAAAACATAAAAAGACTTAGCTTAAACATAAAAAAATCATAATTCAAGAACTCATAACTTATAACTCATAACTCATAATTAAAAAAATGAATGTAGTTGCGATTTTTGATATTGGTAAAACAAACAAAAAGGTTTTTTTATTTAACGAAAATTATAAAATTGTCTGGGAGAAATCGGTTAATCTGGAAGAAACTACGGACGAAGACGGATTTCCGTGTGAAGATATCGAAGTACTTAAAAATTGGATTTTAGATCGATTATCTGAAATAAAAGAGCTTAAAGATTATGTTTTAAAAGCTATCAATTTTAGCACTTACGGCGCCAGTTTTGTTTATATAGACGAAAACGGAAAAGTTTTAACTCCTCTGTATAATTATCTAAAAGATTATCCAGAGGATTTAAAAGCTAATTTCTATGAAAAATATAAAGGAGAGAAGAAGTTTGCTATAAAAACAGCTTCTCCAGTTTTGGGCAGTTTAAATTCGGGAATGCAGATTTACCGATTGAAAGAAGAAAAACCCGAAATTTTTGAAAAAGTAAAATACTGCTTGCACTTGCCGCAGTTTTTAAGTTTTCTTTTAACGAATGAAGCCTATGCAGATATTACCAGTATTGGCTGTCATACCAATTTGTGGAATTTCAAAAAAATGAAATATCATAAATGGCTGAAAGAAGAGGGGATTTCAGATAAAATACCACCAATTCATTTTGGAAAAGATGTCATTATGACTCGCGATAATCTGGCAATTGGAGTTGGTCTTCACGATAGTTCATCGGCCATTATTCCGTATACAATCAATTTTACAGAACCTTTTGTATTGTTGTCTACAGGAACTTGGAGTATTTCTTTAAATCCATTCAATAATAAGCCTTTAACTTTTGACGAATCGCAAAACGATTGTCTGTGTTATATGCAGTACACAGAGAAACCCGTAAAAGCGGCACGATTATTTGCAGGAAACGAACACGAAGTGCAGACCAAACGTTTGGCGCAGCATTTTAATGTTCCGGTTGATACCTACAAAGAGGTTTATTTTGACAAGAAGATTGTAGCCAATTTGCGAGCGCTTAATTATCAAATTTTTTATCCTAAGAAATATAATTTTGATATACTGAAAGAATGCCCTTTTCAAAAAAGAGATCTTTCACATTATAAAAATTACGAAACAGCCTATCACCAATTAATGCTTGATTTGGTAGAACAGCAAGTTTTTTCTACCAATTTGGTAATTCATAATAGTCCTGTAAAAAAGATTTTTGTGGATGGAGGTTTCAGTAAAAATTCAATTTATATGAATTTATTGGCAGAAGCTTTTCCAGATATTGAAGTCTATGCAGCTTCGATGGCGCAGGCGAGTGCTTTGGGGGCAGCTTTGGCTATTCACGATAATTGGAATCCGAAACCAATTCAGAACGATTTAATTGACTTGAAATTCTATAAACATTAGGTAAAAACGATCTGTATGTTGTAAATTTGCTGAGAAACGTATTTTTTACATTTTTACAGTACACGCCAAAATGAACAACACACTAAATACTACAACATGAAAATTGGACTTTTTATACCTTGTTATGTCGACCAATTTTATCCTAAAGTAGGAATCGCAACCTACGAATTACTACAAAAATTAGGTTGTGACGTCGAATTTCCGATGGGGCAAACTTGCTGCGGACAGCCAATGGCTAATAGCGGTTATGCACATTTAACAAAAGGATGCGACGCCAATTTTATTGCCAATTTTTCTGGATTTGATTATATAGTTTGTCCTTCTGGAAGTTGTGTTTTGCATGTAAAAGACCATTTGCATGACGAAAAACAAGAAGAGAAGGCAATAGCAATTCGAAATACGGTTTACGAACTTACTGAGTTTATAACCGACGTTTTAAAAATTGACCACATTGACGGTAGATTTCCTTTTAAAGTGGGAATGCACGTGAGCTGTCACGGTCAGCGCGGATTAAAGCTTTCGCAAATGTCTGAATTAAATGCGCCATTTTTCTCGAAACCAGAACAACTATTACACAATATTGAAGGTCTTGATTTGGTTGCTTTAACGAGAAAAGATGAATGCTGTGGTTTTGGAGGAACGTTCTGCGTTACCGAAGAAGCGGTTTCTGTAAAAATGGGACAAGATCGCATTAAAGATCACGAAAGTCATGATGTGGATTATATTACAGGTGGAGATATGTCTTGCTTAATGCATTTGGATGGAATTTTAAAAAGGCAAAAAAGCAGAATCAAAACCATTCACATTGCTGAAATATTAAATTCACTCGAAAACTAAAAATAGATGTTGAGTATTTAACTGCAAAGTGCACAAAGAAAAACCGCAAAGCACGCTAAGATTAAAAATTAGCTTTGCTCCCGATAGCTATCGGGATTGCGTAAAACCTTGCGAACTTTGCAGTTAAATAAATCATTATAAACATTTCAAAATTGACTTTTAAATAGTTAAAAATGTCATCAGAAAAAATAATACCGCACAGCGAAGCCGCAGCAAAGTTCAATAAAGACGTAGAGCGTGTCAATTGGCATGATGAAACGCTATGGTTTGTGCGTGCTAAAAGAGATAAATCAGCACATCAAATTGAAGATTGGGAACTGTTGCGTGAAACCGCTTCTCAAATTAAATTTAATGTGCTTTCTAATATTCATGATTATTTAGTTGAATTTGAAGCGAATGCTCAACGAAACGGAATAATTGTACATTGGGCAGCTGATGCCAAAGAGCACAACGAAATTGTGCATTCTATCATGGCTAAACATGATGTAAAGCAAATGGTGAAATCCAAATCGATGCTTACAGAAGAATGCCATTTAAATGATTATTTAGCCGAAAAAGGAATTGAAGTAATCGATTCTGATTTAGGTGAATATATCGTGCAGCTTCGAAAAGAACCACCGAGTCATATTGTACTTCCGGCCATTCACTTAAAAAAGGAAGACGTAAGCGAAACTTTCCACGAACATTTGGGTACCGAAAAAGGAAATTTTAATCCGCAGTATTTGACAGAATCTGCTCGCCATAGTTTGAGAAATACTTTCTTGACTAGAAAAGTAGCTTTAACCGGAGTCAATTTTGCGGTTGCCGAAACAGGGGAATTTGTGGTTTGTACCAATGAAGGGAATGCCGATATGGGCGCGCATTTGGCAGACGTTCATATCGCTTGTATGGGATTCGAGAAACTAATTCCGAAAAGAGAACATTTAGGCGTTTTCTTGAGATTATTGGCAAGAAGCGCAACAGGTCAGCCTATTACAACTTTTTCAAGCCATTTCAAGAAGCCAAGAGACGGAAAAGAAATGCATATCGTAATTGTAGACAACGGAAGAAGCACACAATTAGGAAGAGAAGATTTTAGAAATTCGCTAAAATGTATTCGTTGTGGAGCGTGTATGAACACTTGTCCTGTTTATAGACGAAGCGGCGGTCATAGTTATCATAATGCGGTTGCAGGACCAATTGGTTCTATTTTGGCACCAAACTTAGACATGAGCAAAAATGCCGATCTGCCTTTTGCCAGTACACTTTGCGGTTCCTGTACCAATGTTTGTCCTGTAAAAATTGATATTCACGATCAATTGTACAAATGGCGTCAGGTTTTGGTAAAAGAAGGGCATACACCAACAGCCAAAACGGTTGCAATGAAAACGATGGCGACGGTATTGGCAAATCCAACGGTTTTTAATATTGCTGGAAAATCGGGAAGATTTGTAATGAAGAACGTTCCAGGAATGGTCAAAAATAAAATGAATAAATGGTACGATCAGCGCGAAATGCCAGATGTTCCAGAAGAGTCTTTTAGAGAATGGTACAAGAAAAATTCGAAAGAATCTAAAAATAGAAAGAATGAGTAGTAAAGGCGAAATTTTAAAAAGAATAAAACTGAATCAGCCTAATAAGGTTGCAGAACTGCCTGATCTAAATCTTTTAGGTTCCGAACAATTTGATGTATTAGAAACCTACAAAACAGTTTTAAAAGGAATTGGAGGCGATCCTGTAGAAGTTGCTGATTATAATGAAATTATCAATTACATTAAATCCAATTATGATCTGGAGAAACGATTAATTACAACGCTTCCAGAACTTTCTGAGATTGCTTCGTTAGATTGGAAAACAGTAGATCCGCATTCGCTTCAAGATGTGGAACTAACGGTTGTAAAAGCACATTTTGGAGTAGCAGAAAACAGCGGACTTTGGGTAACGGATGCTATTTTAGGACAGCGTGTTGCACCTTTTATTGCGCAGTATTTAGCGATTATCGTTCATAAAAAAGATCTTATGCCAACAATGCAGCAAGCCTATCAGAGAATTGGAAACATGGAATACGGTTTTGGAACTTTCATCGCAGGTCCGTCAAAAACAGCCGATATTGAGCAATCTTTGGTTCTTGGTGCACATGGAGCAAGAGGGTTGATTGTATTTTTATTGGATTAAGAAAACAAATAAAAAATATAAAATAGTGAATGCAGAAAGGGTAACTTTTCTGCATTTTTTATTTTCATTTATAAGTGATTGATCATACGAGAAATAAAAAAAAATCAGCTTGGTACGTTTTTTTTATTATTTTTAAAGTGTATAACTTACACTTAACCACACTTGCAATGAAAATCAAAAACTTATGTACAATGGCGATAGGAATATTTTTTCTGTCTACATTATCAAATGCTCAAACCAAAGCATTTCAAAAAGAAGAATTCAAACAATGGGCTCAAACTCCTCCAATGGGATGGAATAGCTGGGATTGTTACGGACCAACAGTTGAAGAACACGAAGTAAAAGCCAACGCCGATTATATGGCAAAAGAACTGAAGAAATTTGGCTGGGAATATATCGTAGTCGACATTCGTTGGTTTGTAGAAAACGACAAAGCAGGAGGCTATAACCAGACCGATCCGCGTTACGTAATTGATCAATATGGGAGATATCTGCCAGCAGTTAACCGATTTCCTTCAGCAAAAGACGGCCAAGGTTTTAAGCCTTTAGCAGATTACATTCATAAAAAAGGATTAAAATTCGGAATTCATATCATGCGTGGCATTCCTAAAAAAGCAGTTGAAGATAAACTGCCCATAAAAGGAGCAAATGGAATTACAGCAGATCAGGTTTATACCACCTCTTTACAATGCGAATGGCTGAGAGACAACTATACCGTTGTGGCAGACAAACCCGGAGCGCAGGAATATTATGATTCTATTTTTGAATTATATGCAAAATGGGGAGTAGATTTTATTAAAATTGATGATTTGTCAAGACCGTATCATGAAGCTGAAATCAATTTAATTAGAAATGCGATTGACAAATGCGGACGCAAAATTGTATTAAGCACATCGCCAGGAGAAACGCCAATTTCAGCTGCCGCTCACGTAAGCAATCATGCCAATATGTGGCGAATGGTTGATGATGTTTGGGATACATGGCCACACATTACGCACTTAATGGATGTAGCGCAAAAATGGTATCCGTACATTGCACCAGGAACATGGCCAGACTGCGATATGATTCCGCTAGGACGCATTTCGGTAAGGGGAGAAAGAGGCGAGGATAGAATGACGCGTTTAACCAAAGACGAACAATATACTTTAATTACATTTTTCAATATCTTCAAATCGCCATTGTTTTTTGGAGGAGATTTACCAAGTAATGATGCTTTTACCTTATCATTATTAACGAATAAAGAGGTCGTAAAAATGCATAACGATAGCAGCGATGTAAAACAGCTTTTTCAGAAAGAAGGAAAAATTGCTGTGACATCAAAAAATACCAAAGATGGCAGTGTTTATCTGGCTTTGTTCAATATCTCAGATAATGCTTCGCAAAAAGTTTCCGTAAATCTTTCCGATTTAGGAATTTCTACTTCAGCCGAAGTTTTAAATATGTGGACCGGTGAGAAATCAAAAGTAACTTCAAAAGAAATAACAGCCGATTTAAAGCCTCACAGCTCAGTTTTATATCAGTTAAAAAATAAAAAATAAGCATCAGATTATTAAAATAAAAAAGCGGTTCCTATGAATTAGAAACCGCTTTTTTATTTTTAATATATGTTTTATTTAAGCCGTTTGATCATCTATAGTTGCATCAGGAGCATTTTTCTTTACCGATTCGATTCCGTTTTCTCTAGCAGATACACTTTCGTACATTTCGCTTGAACCAATAATTTGACCATTTCCAGCTTTTAAATTGAAATAAGGTTTACCGTTACTAGATTCTTTTCTATCATAACGATTATCATCTCCCGCGTTGGTTTTAACAGATTCAATACCATTGTTGCAGGCCGCTTTTGTAGTATAGCCTTCACTTGTTAAAATGGTTTGGCCATTACCAGCTTTTAGATTGAACTGGAACTCTCCATTAGCTCTAGTAGTAATTACAAATTTTCCCATGTAGTTTATTATTAAAGTTAGGTAATATTTATTTTGCTATAGATAAAAATACAAAACTTAGTAATATAAATCATACGTCAATTTGAAAAAATAATTATGTTAACAATAACAATTTGTTTTTGTTCAAGAACTTAAAAGATCAAGATTAGATTCCTAAGCGAAAATCAGAAACACTTTTTTCTTCTAGATTAATCTCTTCAAAAATACTCTGCGTTCCTTTGTCTACAGGGCATTGAGTACTAATTCCCATCCAGATTTTTTTAGGATAATTGTTTTTGTATAAACGAACCATTTGCCAATTCTTTTTATCTAACGAATAATAACTGGCAACTGTTTTTGTGTCAGAAGAAATTTTCATGTAAACAAAAGGCTGTTTTACAATATCGTGATTGTTATCATCAGAAGTACCCATTGTTCGAACCGTTACAACTCGATGATTGCCTCTTTCATCTTGTTCGAAACAAAATTTTTGATAAAAGCTATCATTCACATAAATATATAAGACACCAGCATTATACAAACCTTTTTCTGTAAACTCAGGCGTAACTTTCGCGGTAAGCGTAAAAGGTTTTGTATTGTCTACTTCAGATAAAAGCATTGGCGCTGTTGTATTCGACAATTTCCCGTCTGGATCAGAAAAATAATCAAATTTTTCGCCAGCTTTAAAAATGACTTTTTCGTTAGCTTCGGTTTTAATTAGCGTATCGGCGCCGTTTATCGCTTTTGTAAAATGTATAGAAGATAATTTAATGTCGCAAGGAGAACCGTTTACAAATGCAGAATCTGTTTTGGTTTCTTCTTTCATGGCTGTTTTTGCAGTTTCGTTTTTAGTATTGCAACTCGTTAAAGCAGAAAGACCAAGAAGGATAATGGCGTGGTAAAAAAATGTTTTCATAGATTATTTTTTTGGGATAGAAAGTGATATTTTTAGTTTTCCAAAAATAGAATGGCTTCAATAAAGAGGCAATACCTAAAATTAACCAATTATACTTTCTAATGCTTCAAAATTCTTCAATAGAAAACCAATTAATGACTACGTTTTTAGAACAAAAATTTGAAATTGGAGAATCAAATGATATCGAAATGTACAAACAATTTGTTATCAATTATGTCAAAATAGAGCAATGTGTAGCCGTTTTATCCGATTATCAATCCGATAAAAGTTATATTTATGCCGGAAGTTTCGGCTCTATTTTCGGGCTTCCAGATGAAAATGCTGTAATTGATTCTGCTTTTGAAGAATGTATTTTTACTAAAATCAATTCAGACGATTTGGTTGAACGTCATGTTTTAGAACTCAATTTTTATCAGTTTTTAAAAGAAATTCCAAAAGAAGAATACAGTAATTACAGTACTTTGAGCCGTTTGAGAATGAAAGATTCTAACGATAAAATTACGTATATAAATCACCGTACAATTTATTTGAACACATTTAATAACGGAAGTATCTCTCTTGCATTGTGTTTATATCTGCCATCAACAGATTTGCAGCCTCGAACTGGAATTGACGGAAAAATTTTTAATATTCAAACAGGCGAGGTAATCGAACCAGAAAAGTATAAAAACAATACAGAAAATATACTTTCAAAAAGAGAAATAGAAGTTTTGACGAGTGTAGCAAAAGGAAATAAAAGCGAACAAATTGCGACAGAAATGCATATTTCGGTTTACACTGTAAGACGCCACAGACAAAATATTATTGAAAAATTAAAAGTAACCAATACCGCAGAGGCCGTACAGACTGCTATTATTATGGGAGTGATATCGCTGTAGATTTTAAGTTTAAAATCGACACAAAAGTAAGAATATTCCTTATATTTGAAGAAAAAAAATATTATGAGAAAAATAATTATTCTTGCTTTTGCATCAGCTCTTATAGCATCTTGTAATTCTAAAAATAGTAAAGATGAAAATAATTCTGTTTTGACAGATACTATAGCTAGTAATGAAAAAAACGAACCAGATGATACTATTTCTGTTTTTGAAGGAACGCTGCCATGTGCAGATTGTGAAGGAATAGAAACGGTTCTAAAAATTGATGTTGCAGATAATACATTTCAATTATCTAGTACATACAAAGGGAAACAGCCTGAAAAAAAACTTTAAAGAAATGGGTAATATCAATACCGAAAGAGGTTTAGAGAAAGATCCTGATGGAACAATCTATATTTTAAACTGGGATAAACCAGAAAAAGATCAGGTTTATTACGGTTATTACAGTAAAAATCCCGAAAAACTATATCTGCTAGACAGAAACAAAAAAATAATAAAGTCTAAGCTGAATTATTTTTTAGAATTAAATGAATAAAATAATTTAGGCAGTTTAAATAAGACTTTTCAAAAAAAATATTACAAACTTAAATGACTTTGCAGTCTTTAAGTTTGTAATATTTTTTTACTTTTAGGCTAATAAAAAGTATCATCAATATTAAGTTTCTATTGATGAAGAAGTATCTATGAAAGAAATCAACGAAATTCTTAAAGCCTATTCGCAAGCAAAATCCGAAGGAAAAAAAACAGCTCTAGCAACGGTCGTTAAAGTTGAAGGTTCGTCATATCGACAACCTGGCGCTCGCATGCTGGTTACAGAAGATGGAGAATTGACCGGTGCAATAAGTGGTGGTTGTTTGGAAGGCGACGCGTTACGAAAAGCACTTCTTTCAATCCATCAAAAACAAAATAAATTAGTTACTTACAATACGAATAACGAAGATGATGCAGAAGTGGGTTTACAGCTCGGATGCAACGGAATCGTTCATATTCTTTTTGAATATATTGATGAAGAGATTTCGAATAATCCAATTCAGCTTTTGCAGCAATTGGAATTAGAAAGAAAAGAAGCTGTAATTGTAACCGTTTTTTCTTTGAAAAGAAATGCTTTTCAGATTGGAACAACTTTGTTTTTTAGAAAAGACAGTCCTGTTTTAAATCATAATAACGAGGTTTTAAATTTAATTTCGGATGTAAAAGAAGTGCTGAAAACTAAAACTTCTGTAGTGAAAAAACTTCAGGAAGAAAACGACAACGAAGCTTTAATCGAATACATAAAACCTTCTATTTCGCTTGTAATTGCTGGTGCAGGAAACGATATTCAGCCTATAGTAAAAATGACTTCAATTTTAGGCTGGAAAATTACTATTGGCGAAGGACGCGCAACACATGCAACTAAAAAACGGTTTCCTAAAGCCGATCAAGTTTCGGTGGTAAATCCAGAACAATTTTTAGAGAATATTGTTATTGACGATCAGACCTATTTTGCTTTGATGACGCACAATTACAAATATGATTTAGCTGTTTTAAAAGCGCTGCTAAAAACCGATTTTCATTATATCGGAATTTTAGGTCCGAAGTCAAAATTCAACCGAATGATAGACGATCTTTTGATCGAAGGAATAACAGTAAGCGAAGAGCAGATGAAAAGAATTCATACTCCAATTGGACTCGATATTGGCGCAGAAACATCTGAAGAAATTGCTTTATCGATTGTTTCGGAAATAAAAGCGGTAGCTTCAGAAAGAATAGGAACTTCGCTGAAATATAAAGAAGGCAAAATACATGATGAAATTCATTATGGAGAATAGATTTCAAAATAAAACAGGCATTATTATTTTGGCCGCTGGTAATTCTTCCAGATTAGGCAGACCCAAACAATTGCTGGAATATAAAGAATCAACTTTGTTGAAAAACACCGTTTCAGAAGCTTTGAAGGTTGAAAATTCATTTGTTATAGTCGTGATAGGTTCAAACCATGATTTAATCGAAAAAGAGCTTAATTTACCCGAAGTCACATTTGCATTTAATTCTGACTGGGAAAACGGAATGTCTTCTTCAATTGCAAAAGGAATAAAGGAATTATTGCTTCTAAATCCAGATTGTGAGCAATGTATTTTAGCAGTTTGCGATCAGCCTTTTGTGACAAATGCTGTTTTTGAAAATTTAATTATTCAAGCCAATAAAACAAAAAAAGGAATTGCCGCTTCATCATACTCTGAAACTTTAGGAACGCCAGTTTTATTTCATAAAAAATACTTTCAAGAACTTCTGGAGTTAAAAGGGCAGGAAGGCGCTAAAAAACTCATTAAAAAGCATACAGAAAATGTAGTTTCAGTTCTTTTTGAAAAAGGGAATATTGATATTGATACAGAGGAGGATTATTTTAAGTTGATTTCTTGAAGAAAGGGACAAGGGACAAAGTTGCAGAGTGACAAAGTTTTTTTACACAGCTTTTCTAGATCCAGTTTGTCATCCTGACGAAGGAAGGATCGCACTAGAAACTCCATAAAGTAAATCCTCAATCTTTGTCGGCTCCCGCGTGTGATCCTTCCTTCGTCAGGATGACAAAAATAACCTTTGCGTTTCCGCGACTTTGCGAGATTAAAAAAGTAAAACTTAGTGTCTTAGCGTCTTCGTGGCAAACTGCCTAGCGAGACTCAAAACACTCTCAATAGCAATATCAATTTCCTCAGAAGTAGTAAATCTTCCCAAACTAAAACGAATCGAACTCAAAGCCTCTTCATCAGACAAGCCCATTGCTTTTAAAACGTGAGAAGGCTTAGAAGTAACTGCAGAGCAAGAAGCGCCATTCGAAACGGAAATATTTCCCAAAGCCAGAATCAGTTGTTCTGAATTCACGCCTGGAAAACAAATATTAGAAGTATTGTAAATTCGGTTTTCTGTATTTCCATTTACAAAAGAACCTTCAAATTGTAATAAACCTTTTTCAAGTTTGTCTCGTAATAGAGAAATTCTATTTTGATCTTTTTCTAATTCATTTACAGCAATTTCCGATGCTTTTCCTAAACCTATAATTCCGGGAACATTTAGCGTTCCGCTTCGTAATTTTCTTTGTTGTCCGCCTCCAAGAATTTGAGAAGACAATTTTATTTTGGCTTTCGCCGAAACATACAAAGCGCCAACGCCTTTCGGACCGTAAAATTTATGTGCGGATAAAGTCAAAAGATCAATTCCGAGTTTTTTTACATCAACAGGAATTTTTCCAACCGCCTGCGTAGCATCACACATAAAAAGTACATTTTTGGCTTTCAATATTTTAGAAATTGTACTGATATTTTGTATGACACCAGTTTCATTATTAGAAAACATTCCGATGAAAACCAGAGTTTTATCTGTGATTATTTCTTCTAAAAGTCGAAGGCTCAAAAGTCCGTGGAAATCAGTAGGAAGATAAGTTACTTCAAAACCAATGCTTTCCATAAAGTGACAGGTTTCCAGAACCGCGTTATGTTCGGTCTGAATGGTGACGATATGTTTTCGGTCCTGATCGGCTAAACCTTTAATTGCGAGATTAATTGCCTCAGTCGCGCCCGAAGTAAATATGATTTCTTCTGCATCGGCATTTATTAAATCTGCCGTTTGCCATGCTGCGTTTTCAATAGCTTCTTTTACCGTTAATCCCGCTAAATGTGTTCCTGTTGAATTTGCATACAAATCAGTAAAATACGGAAGCATTGCATTCAAAACTCGTTTATCAACACGTGTTGTGGCATTGTTATCAAGGTAAATGATTTTTTGTTGTAGCATAATTTGGGCTTAGTTCAGTAAAAATACAATTTCAGAATTAATCTACTTGAAAAAAATTAACCGCAAAGGCGCAAAGGGTTTTCGCAAAGAACGCAAAATTTTAATGTGTATAATTTTTGTTTCTCGCAGATTTTGCAGATCTAAACAGATTTTTTATTTATTTCTATCAAAAAGAATCTGTGTAAATCTTTTCATCGTATTCAAAATCTGCATTATCTGCCAAATCTGCGAGAGAAAAATAACTTAGCGAACTTTGCGAAAACCCTTTGCGCTCTTTGCGGTTAAAAAAAAGAAAGAAATTGTAATTATTCTAAATAAGAGTAATGTTTGAATTTTATAATTTTTTCTTACATAAGATCGCTAAATTTGTTAGAATGACAAAAGCGAATTTGCTAATTTAACAAATAGATTGAATGGCTTCTAAAAAAACAAATCAGAATAAAGTAACACCCGAAGATTCCAATTCGCGTCGTGACTTTATAAAGAAATCAGGACTTTTTACCGCCCTTGCCCTGACGCCGCCTTCATTGGTTATGGCTACAGAAAAGAAATGGGATGAAAAAATAGCGGAATATTTAGAAACAGTACCGCTTTCTATTGAAGTAAATGGCACAAAACACAATCTAAATATTGAGCCAAGAACTACGTTATTGGATTTGCTTCGCGAACAGTTACAGCTTACTGGAACCAAAAAAGGATGTGACCACGGACAATGTGGTGCGTGTACGGTGCACGTAAATGGAACTAGAATTTTGTCGTGTCTGTCTTTGGCAACGATGCAGCAAAACGCACAGGTAACTACGATTGAAGGACTTTCGAAAGGAAAAAAACTGCACCCAATGCAGGAAGCTTTTATCAAACACGATGGTTTTCAGTGCGGCTATTGCACTCCTGGACAAATCATGTCTGGAATTGCTTGTATCAAAGAAGGCCATGCAAATAGCAGAGAAGAAATCAGTGAATATATGAGTGGTAACATTTGTAGATGCGGTGCTTATCATAACATTGTTGACGCCATAACGGAAGTGAAGGAAGGAGGGAAG
This sequence comes from Flavobacterium sp. B330r, assembly GCF_056824325.1. Taxonomy (NCBI): domain Bacteria; kingdom Pseudomonadati; phylum Bacteroidota; class Flavobacteriia; order Flavobacteriales; family Flavobacteriaceae; genus Flavobacterium; species Flavobacterium sp. B330r. The sequence continues at coordinate 5,336,851 of NZ_CP124860.1, read as the reverse complement.
GAAATATGAAAAACTTTCAGATAATTAAAGCTTTGTCGTCTTCTTCGGCAATTACAGGAAAAGCCAAAGATGATTCTTCTATGTTTATTGCGGGAGGAACAAATCTGGTGGATTTGATGAAGAAGAATATTGTCGCTCCAGATAAATTGGTTGACATTAACGGATTAGACTTAAAGAAAATAGAGTTCTTAAAAGGAAAAGTTTCGATTGGTGCATTGGCAAAAAATAGTCAGGTTGCCGAAGATGCTTCTATTAAAGAGAAATATCCTTTATTAGCGTTAGCATTAGCTGCTGGAGCTTCTCAGCAAATTCGTCACATGGCGACCGTTGGAGGTAATATGCTGCAGAAAACGAGATGCTCTTATTATTACAACACCGATATGCCTTGCAACAAACGAGTACCAAAAAGCGGATGCGGTGCGATTGGAGGTTCTAACCGAATGGCAGCTGTTTTTGGAACTTCGGATAGTTGTATTGCCGTTCACCCAAGTGATATGTGTGTGGCTTTGGCGGCGCTCGATGCAACAGTTTTGGTAGAAGGTCCAAAAGGAAAACGAGAAATTAAGTTTACTGATTTTCATAAACTTCCTGGAAATACACCAGAAAAAGACAATACACTTGACAGCAGAGAATTGATTACTGCTGTTGAAATTCCAGATAATAATTTTACTAAAAATGTGCATTATCTTAAAGTGCGTGACAGGACGAGTTATGCTTTTGCATTAGTGTCTGTTGCTGTGGCTTTAGATGTAAAAAATAATACCATAAATGATGTCAGATTGGCTATGGGAGGTGTGGCACATAAACCATGGCGATTGACTGAAACAGAAAAATTCCTGAAAGGAAAAACAGTTTCTGAAGATCTATTTAAACAAGCAGGCCATTTGTCTATGAAAGGTGCAAAAGGATTCGGGGATAATAATTTTAAAATAACGCTTGGAGAGAATGCAGTAGCAGAAGCACTTACAATAGCAGCATCAAAATAATTAAATTATGAGCAAGACAAGTAATATTAATAGAGTTGACGGATTTGCTAAAGTAACGGGTTCAGCAACTTATTCGGCAGAATATAAAACAGCAGGCGTTGTTTATGCCTGTTTGGTAGGAAGTACGATTGCGAAAGGAAGAATTAAAACCATTGATACTAAAAAAGCGGAATGGGCGCCAGGAGTTTTGGCTGTAATTACGCATTTAAATGTGGATAAACCTGCTGGCTACGAAAAAGCAAAAGACAAGCATAATTTTGGTCAGCCCTTGCAGATTTTCAAGGATGATTCGGTTTTGTATTACGATCAGCCCATTGCTCTGGTTATTGCCGATACTTTTGAGCGTATGCGATATGCGGCGAGTTTAATTAAAGCCGATTATTTTAAAGAAGAACATTCGACAGAACTTAAAAAAGCAGCTGAAAAGGAAAAGAAAGTCGAAACCGATAAAGGAAATGATTACCATCGCGGAGAACATGATGGTTATAAAAATGCTGAGGTTGTTCTAGAAACCGAATATACGATTCCAACCGAGGTGCATAACCCGATGGAACTGGCAAATATTATAGCCAAATGGGACGGAAATAAACCCATTTTATATACCAAAAGTCAGGGTGTCGAGGGAACGCGTAAAAGTGTTGCCGGAGTTTTTGGAGTGCCTGTCGAAGATGTTGAGGTTCACGCCGAATATCTTGGAGGCGCTTTCGGAATGGGATTGCATACTTGGCCGTATGAAATAGCGGCTTTAATTGGAGCCAAAAAACTAAATCGTCCAGTTAAATTAGTACTGCATCGCGAACAGATGTTTACCAATGTTGGTTTCAGGCCTTACACGATTCAGAAAATGGGGCTTGGGGCAACTAAAGATGGAAAACTGACTGGATTAACGCATGAAGCGGTTGCAATGACTTCAAGCTATGAGGATTTTATGGAAGGTACCGTAAACATGTCCCGATTTATTTATGATTGTGCCAATGTTTCGACACGTTATAGAATTGTGCCTTTGGATACTTGCACACCAATCTGGATGCGTGGACCGGGAGAGGCGACAGGCTCTTTTGCCTTAGAAAGCGCAATGGACGAATTGGCTTATAAATTAAACCTAGATCCGATTGAATTCAGAAAACGCAATTATGCTGAAAAAGATCAGGAACAAAATAAACCTTGGAGCAGTAAATTTCTTTTAGAATGCTACGAAGCTGGAATGGAACGCATAGGCTGGAAAAACCGTAAAAATGAACCGGGTTCTGTTAAAGAAGGAAACTGGCTAGTGGGTTACGGAATGGGAACTGGAACTTTCGGCTGTTATCGAAGCCCAACTTCTGTAAAGGCAAAATTTTTGGCTAATGGAGATTTGGTATTGCAATGCAGTGTAAATGATATGGGACCAGGAACGGCAACTATGATGACTGCTATTGGAGCTGAAGTAATTGGTTTGCCATCTGAAAATGTAGTTATCGAAATGGGAAAAAGCGGATTGCCAAAAGGCCCAACGCAAGGTGGTTCGGCAACGACTTCGTCTGTTGGTTCTGCTGTTCATGATGCTTGTAATTTATTGGTGAATAAAATAATTGAATTGGGAAGTAAAAATTCTGCTTTAAAAGGAATCGCTCTCACAGATTTAACTTTTGAAAATGGTGCAGTTTCTTCTAAAAAAGACAAATCTAAATCGGTTACATTAGCGGCGCTCTTAAGCAGTAATAAATTAGAAGATTTTGAAGTAGAAAATCTTTCTAAAGCCGCAGAAGAAGCAAAGAAATATTCGATTTATTCGTTTTCGGTTCATTTTGTAAAAGTATTAGTGAATCCGAATTTGGGTAAGATAAGATTGGCTCATGTTGTGTCTTGTGCCGATATTGGAACCGTAATCAGTCAGAAAACTTCTGCTGGACAAATGTTCGGTGGAGCAGTAGGAGGAATCGGAATGGGATTGATGGAAGCATTAGAAATCGATCATCGTTTTGGCCGTCCAATCAACAATAATTTTGCTGATTATCATGTTCCTGTAAATGCAGATATAGAAAAACAAGAAGTGTTCTTCGTTAATAAAAAAGACCCAATCAGTAACCCAATGGGAACAAAAGGTTTAGGAGAAACAGCTTTAGTTGGAATGGCACCAGCAATTGCAAATGCCGTTTTTAATGCAACTGGAAAACGTGTTAGAGATTTACCAATTACATTAGATAAAATTATTGAGACCGTAAAGGTTTAAGCATAAAAAACAATTACAATAATCCCTTTGAGAATAAGATCTTAAAGGGATTATTTTGTGTTATGAAAGTCTTGAAAAGCAGAAGAGCAACAAAGTTTTTTTAGACAGATTATTACACAATCTTGTCATTTCGACGAAGGAGAAATCTTCGTAAGCAGCTCCTCAATAATAAGCCAATCTTTGTAGAGTTTCTTGTGGAGATTTCTCCTTCGTCGAAATGACAAAAATGAGTTTACTTTGCCTAAAAAAAATCATCTCTGGTTTCGCTAGATTAATAAAGCTTTGAGAGCTTATGTAAATCGGCTCTTTGTGCTTAAATAAAAAAAGTCGCAAAGCTTAAAAAAACTTTGCGACTTTGTGCCTTCGTGGCATATATCATTAAAACTTATTTAATCGTAATTGGTAATTCAACAGTTGTTTTATCCCATCCAATAACAAGATTTGTTACATTGCCTTGAGTTGTAAATGCAATAGATAAAGCTTCGATTGTTTCGCTTACAGATTTAACTGGAACAGAAACTCTTACAACGTCTTTGCTTTCATCATAAGCATAACCACCCCATAAATCCAATTCTTTATTGATAATGATCGTCCATTTATCTTTTTCTGGAATAGCAAATAAACTGTAATATCCTGCATGAACTTTTTTACCGCCAATAGTTACATCTTTGTAGAATTTAATCTCTGTATTTTCATTAGCACCAACTCTCCAGATTTCTCCAAACTTTACAACATCGCCAAAAATAGTTCTTCCTTTTGCAGAAGGTCTTGCGTAAGTAACTTTGATAATCGGATTTGGATTATCTGTTTTTTTGAATTTAACCGCCTTGTTTGGGAAATAAGAAATATCAACAGGGCTGTTGTCTAATGGAGCAAATTTCACCACTTCTTGTGCCTGAACTGTAAAGGCAGCAAACAATGTAACTGCCAGTAAATAAATTTTTTTCATAGGATTACAATTTTTAGAATAACTACAAAGTAAGTTAATAATGAAGAAAAATCATATAATTTACAGTTTGTTTTTTGTTAATGAATTGGTAATGACGAATTAATTCTGAAACTCCTTTTTCTTTTTAGCATACCAATCCTGCATAATGTAAAAAGCTTTTTTCTTTTCACCATCATTTGAAATTAAACCTTTACGATTGTAACCGTCCTGAATACCTGGAAGCAATCTTTTCGGAGATCTAAAATCAACCAAAATCCACGGACTTGTTCCGCTTAAGTGAGGAATCTTTTCAATCATTTTTAGATTCTGAATGTATAAATATTCCTGGTATTCCTCCGTCCAACGTTCGTTTTTCTCTCCATGAAAGCCCGCTTTTGCATCGCCTCCAAATTCAGAAACGAAAACAGGTTTGTTGTATGGCGTAGTCCAGAATGTTTTTTCAGCATTTTCTAAGTTACCGCCGTACCAGCCTAAATATTGGTTGAAAGCAATAATGTCAAGTGATTTTCCAATTTCGTCGTCAATCTTTCCGTTATGCGTTAATAAAGCGGCGCTAATTAACCTTGTATTATCCAATGATTTTGTATGATTGACCAAATTCGTGATAAAAGTATTTCGAGCGTCAGAAACTGGAGTTTCATTTGCCATAGACCAGATCACAATACTGGCTCTATTTTTATCTCTCGTAATAGCAGCCGTTAATTGATCTTGGGCATTTTGATACGTATTTTTATTAGTAAATTCAACAGTCCAGTAAACTGGGATTTCTTCCCAAACCATTAATCCCATTTTATCAGCTTCTCTAACCATGTTTTCGTTATGCGGATAATGTGCCAGACGAACATAATTACAACCTAATTCTTTTGCCCAATTTAGTAAACGCAGCGCATCTTCTTCAGAATTAGCACGTCCGCCTTTTGCATTTTCTTCGTGAATAGAGATTCCTCTTAAAAAGACTGCTTTTCCGTTTAATAAGATTTTATCACCTTGCGTTTCAATTGTTCTGAAACCAATTTTGTCGTTTAATTTTTTTCCGTTAAAGTCAACAATAACATCATATAATTTCGGATTTTCTGGCGACCAATAAGAAATCTTTTTCGTTGGGATTTCAAAGTTTAGAATTCCCTGAGCATCTGCTTTTCCTTTGTAATTGATTTTTAATTCAGGAATAGCAATCGAAATCTGATTTTTTGATGGATCTAAATTATTAATCTTGATGAATCCCGAAATAACATTCGCATTACCTTTTTTCAGCTGAATAGTGTAATCTTCTACAAAAGATGCTTCTTCTTCAATTAAAGTTACATCGCGCGTGATTCCGCCATAATTCCACCAATCTGTATTCACAGTCGGAACATCTTCTTTATGGCGCGTATTATCAACTTTTATAACCAAATAATTGCCTTTGGGCTGAACAATAGAAGTCACTTCGTAATTAAATGGCGTAAAACCACCTTCGTGAGTTCCTAGTTTCTTTCCGTTCAAATAAACATCAGCTTTGTAATTGATAGCTCCCAAATATAAAAACAAACGTTTGTTGGCTGCTAAATTGTAATCGAAAGACTTTTTAAACCATACATTTCCTTCATAATATTTCAGTTCTGTAACCTGCGAATTCCAATCGCCAGGAATAGTAATTGTTGGCGATTTATCAAAATCATATTCTACCAATTCCTGTTTGTTTTGAGCATGATAATTCGTGAAAAATGCTCCTTTTGCTGGTTTTTCCTGTTTATCGTATTGGTCAAGGTGAAAGCTGTAAAAGCCAGTTTGGTACGGATCAATTATGTAATTCCAAATTCCGTTTAAAGAAGTAGTATTTCGGTTTGACACGTTAGAAATTAAACCTTGTGATTGTCCAATTGCGAACGACGTCAGGAATAATAATGTTAGAATTTTTTTCATTGTAAATTTGTTTATTATGTATTTTGCCACAAAGGCGCTAAGGCACAAAGATTTTTTCATTCGTTTTTTTGTCATCCTGACGAAGGAAGGATCACACTAGAAGCTCCGCAATCTTTGTCACCAATCTTTGTAGAGTTACGAGTGTGATCCTTCCTTCGTCAGGATGACAAACTAGGCGATAAAACTTAGAATCTTAGAACCTTAGCAGCTTAGGATCTTTTCACTCAACTGGAATCTTCAAATATTCCCCTTTAAAACTCTGGTTCAACGCCGTCATTTCAATCGGATTGCCAGAACCGTCAGGGATAACCTCTATAGAAGCTTTTCCGTTTGCCATTCTAATAGATTCACTTCCCGTTGGTGTTCCTTGGTTTTTTAATGTTTTTCCGCCTTTTAGACATTGAAAATAGACACTCGCTTCATAATCCAAACAGCGTAAATTGTTATTGTCAATTGCAATTGCCGTAACCAGATAATTGCCGTTTTTTAATTTTTCCGAAGACAATTGAAGCGAAGAAGCAGTATCATTTTTATTGAAGCGATAATTGACTTTTATCGTATCAGAAACCGTTTTTCCATCTTTATTTTTACCAATGGCAATTAAAACGTTTTCTCCTTTTTTAAAATTGACATCCCAAGTTAAACCATTTGCAGGATAAAGGGAAAGATTACGCTGTTTTTCTCCCAAAGATTTCCCATCATGAAATAGCGTTACTTTCTCGCAATTACTGAAAACACTGATTGTTCTTGGCGTATTTTCTGGACCTTGACGTTCCGTCCAGGTATGCGATTCGATGTAAGCGAAAGGTTCTTTTGCCCAATAACTTTTAAAAACATAATATGCGTCTTTTGGAATTCCGTTTCGATCCGTAAGTCCTTTTTGGTTCATATATGGAATATCGTCTTCTGGACGTAGCGGCGTTGCAAAATCCTTAAATGCCCATTGAATATTTCCCACAAACGTTGGGTCATTCTCGGATATATGCAAATGCCAATCAAACAAATCAACTATATAGTTTTCGCTCCAATCGCCAATTTGGGCAATGTTAGCCACTTTAGTCTGTACAATAGCTTCTTCCCATCCTTCAGCTTTTATTACATTTTCGCCCGTTACAGGATTTTCGCTGTGGCGCCCAACATGACTGTCTCCGCCATACTCGGCATGAATAAAATGCTTGTATTCTTTTTTGTAGACATCAATTGCTTTTTGGTAGCTTTTATAACTTCCAGAATACCAACCAGACCAGATAGAGGGAGAGAAGATATCTACAATATGAGATCCTTCATAATATTTTCTGATAGCCGTTTTTCTTGTCGGATCAAGTTTATGAGCAATATCATTCAATTCATTTAAAAACACATTGGTTTTATCTGCGTTATCTCCATCAGGAAAATCTGGAAGCCAGTTGATTTCATTTCCTAAAGACCAAATTATAATACTTGGATGATTGTAATTTTGATTGATGATTTCTTCCAGCATGTTTTTGGTGTTGGTTTTCCACACTTCATTTCCAATTCCGCCACGACACCAAGGAAGTTCATCCCAAACCAAAAGTCCAAGTTCGTCGCAAGCTTTATAAATTTCAGGATCTTGCGGATAATGTGCTAAACGAACAAAATTAGCGCCCATTTCCTTAATCGATTTCATATCAGCCCAATGCTGTTCGTTGCTCATAGCAGCTCCAACTCCAGCTTGTTCTTCATGACGGTGTGTACCGCGAATTAATAAACGTTTTCCGTTAAGGTAAAACGGACCATGATCTTTAAATTCAAACCATCTGAAACCTACTTTTTCAGAAACACTATCTCTAATTTGATTTTTTTCTGATAAAACAGCAGAAAGTCGGTATAAATTTGGTTTTTCAGTATCCCAAAGTTCTGGGTTTTTGATGTTTTCGAAAGTAATTGTTGAAGTTTTATCTGAAACCAAAACGGTTTTACTTGCCACTTTTTTCCCTTTCGGGTTTTTTAAAGTTATCGTCAATGATAAATCTTTTGAATTCTCAGGGTTCACAAAAGTAGAAACAATTTGCACCGAAGCTTTTTTAGCAGAAACTTCAGGAGTTGTAATTTTTATATTTTCGATATGATTTTTGTATTTCGAAACTAGCCACACATCACGCGTGATTCCGCCATAAATAAAGAAATCGCTTTTTTGAGATGGAATAATTTCAATATCATAACTATTATCCACACGAACAAAAATATCGTTGTTTCCTTCTTTGATAAAGTTGGTAATGTCTATTGAAAAACCAATATAACCACCAATATGCGAACCAGCTTCTTTTCCGTTTACATATACTTTTGTGGTTACATTTGAACCTTCAAAGTATAATGAATAAACATGGTTTTTATCGATTTGCGCAATATTTAATTTCTTCTGATACCAACTGGCATCGCGTCTGTATCCTGGATAGAGGTCGGTTGCATCTTCGGCATTCCAAGTATGCGGTAAGTTTAAAGAAGTCCAGTTGGAGGCTTTTTGCGCTTCGTTTAGTTTTTGAGTGTCATTTTCTAAATAAAGCCAATTGTCATTGATGTTCATCTTTGTCTGAGCAAAACTGCTGCTCAGACAAATTTGAAACAAAACAAAAAGCGCAAAAATTGAAAATGTATTGTGTTGATATTTCTTCATGTGTGTTTAGGTTCAGAGGTTCAAAGGCTCAAAGATTCCAAGGTTCAGTAGTACAAAGGCAAAAAAGCTTTGCTACTTTGTTACTTTGTCACTTTTTCTTAATAGAGCTTCCAAAAAATAATAATCGGCATAGATTATAGGTTCGTCAATTTCATCATGTTTTGGCCAGTTTCCTGTACTGTGATCAAATAGGAACGGTGCTTTAATTTTAGTATCTAAAATATAGTTATCCGTTTGTACCGAAGCCATCAGTTTATCGGCGAAAGCCAGATAACTGTCATTTTTGGTATAACCATGCAATTCATATAAAGCAGATGCCATCACCATTGCAGCCGAAACATCGCGCGCCGAATTTGGAATACTAGGATCTTTAAAATCCCAATATGGAATTCCGTCTTCTGGAAGGTTTTTATTCGTCATAAAAAACTTTGCCGTTGCTTCGGCTTGTTTTAAATAAGCAGGATCTTTTGTATATCTGTACGACATCGTAAATCCGTAAACTGCCCATCCTTGACCTCGTGCCCAAACCGAGTCGTCATTATAACCTTGAAGTGTGGTTTTCTTTCTAACTTCGCCTGTATTTGGGTTATAATCGATAACGTGGTAACATGAATTGTCTTCTCTAAACTGATTTTTCAAAGTTGTATTGGCGTGTTTAATTGCAACATCGCGGTATTTTGGATTTCCAGATATTTTGGATGCTTCAAAAAGCAATTCCAGATTCATCATATTGTCGATGATAACTGGATAATCCCAAATTTCTTTGTTGAAATCCCAAGAACGAATCGAACCCACTTTTGGATTAAACCTTGTGCATAAAGTTTCAGCGCCTTTAACAATTACCGCTTCGTATTCTTTCTTGTTTTCCACTTTTAGAGCTTCTCCAAAACTGCAAAACACTTTAAAACCTACGTCATGCGAATTACTATTGACACTTTCTTTTTTGCTGAAAGGAGTCCATTTTTGAGCTTGTTCTTTATATTTTGAATCGCCTGTTAATCGGTACAATTGCCAAAGATTTCCAGCAAAAAAGCCGCTTGTCCAATCTCTCGACGGCACTTTGCGAATCTCAAGAGTTTTTATATTCATACTTCTCGGCATAGATATAGAATCTACCGGATAATCGAGTAACATTTTGTAACGCGTTTCCAGTTTTTCTGTCGCTGCTGAGGTAGTTTTTGTTTGAGTATTAATTCCGGATTTGCACGCCGTTACCAGCGATGCAAACCCAAGAATTAAAGAAATGAAACTGACATTCTTCATATTAAAATAATATATGTTTTAGTAGATACTGAATGAATTTCTAACACATAGAAACATAGTTATAGATAACCTAAAAGGCGTTTCACTTTATTCAAATAAACATAGCTATGTGTTAATGACTAGTCATTTTCTTCCGCCTATTATTAAAAAAAAATCTATGTTTCTATGTGTTTGAAAGCATATTCAGTTAATATTTTTTTAGACGCGGATTGGACGGATTCGCTTTCGCGAAGACGCTGATTTGTACGGATTTTTTTATTTCACGCAGATTTAAGTGGATCTTGGCAGATAAAGCAGATTTTTTTTAATCAATTTTAATCAGCTTAAATCTTTTTAAATCTGCGTGAAACCTAATTATACACAACGTGATTAAAAATCCGTTGCAATCCGCGCTTTTGCGATAGCAAACCCGTTTCATCCGCGTTCCATACTATTAATAACCAGGATTATTTGGTTTTAAATTTGGATTAATAGCCAACTCTGTTCCAGGCAGCGGCCACAAATAATCTTTGTTTGGATCAAAATTAGCATGTGGTTCTAAGCCATCTGGGCCAAATACTTCGGGTCCGATTTTAAGTCTTTTAATGTCGTACCATCTTACATATTCAAAAGCCAACTCTAATCTTCTTTCATCAATAACCATTTTTCTGAAATCTGCCTGAGATAAGCCTGGAGTTACATTTGCTGGAAAAGAAACTAATTTACCCGCTTTGTTTCTTGCTCTTGCACGAACACGGTTTACATAACCATTAGCTTCTGTTGTTCCCGGATTAATTTCGTTTAAAGCTTCTGCTGCCGTCAATAAAACTTCTGCAAAACGCATGGTAATGTAGTTGTGCTGAGACGTTCTTCCATTAGCACCTGCTTTTCCCGGAAAACGGAAATATTTTGCAATGTGTGGGCGTGGTGCTTTTTCATTATCGCTTGAAGGAAAGACTTGTAATGCTCCTCCCGGTCCGGTTTTCTTTCTGATAATGGTATCAAAACTTACCGCTCTTCTATAATCTCTCTGATCCCAAGTATTGAACACTTTTAAAGACGGAACGGCAACAGAGAATCCTTGTCCGTAGCTATAACTATCATCTTTTAAAGATCCAGTGAAAAACGCGGTATAATCCTGACCGTAATTTCCTGATGTTAAGTTATTAAAGTCAATTGTGAAAAGTGGCTCTTTTAAAGTAGCTGTTTTAGTAGCGTTAAATAAATCCTGAAAATCAGCATCCAAACCTAAACCAAATTTAGCTTCGTTGGTAATTACAAATTTTGCTTCATCATATGCTTTTTGAAAATTTCCTAAAGTCAAATAAACAGACGCTAAATATCCTGCAGCAGTACCTTTTCCAGGAACAGCTTTTACTTTTGGTTTATCCTCCAACCATTGTTTCGCAAATTCTAAATCGGCAATAATTTTTGGATAAACATCTGCTTCTTTTGTTTTTCCAATCGAGTTTACCTGATTCACATCATTCACCACAAAATCAACATATGGAATATCACCAAAAAGGCGCACTAAATGATAATAAGCAAAAGCTCTTGCAAAATACGCTTGAGCTGCAATAGCGTTGACTTTTGCTGGATCGCCAGGTGTTTTTTTAGCACCTTCAATCGCCTGATTTGCGGCTGTGATAATTACATACGATTGAGGCCAAAAGTTTGCCACAAGCGCGTTGGTATCATTCATTGACATATCGTTTACATCAATACGAGCCGCTTGCGTTGTTCTGTCGCCAATATCAGACATGTCGTCACGAAGCATAAGGGCAATTGTAAATTCTCTTCCCCAATAATTATTGTGACCAATGTTGGCAAATGCACCGTTTACAGCAGCCTGCAAATCGTCTGTATTATTAAAAAAGTTCTCTGGACGAATAATTCCTATTGGTTTTTCTTCTAGATCAGAACAGCTAAAAAACGCCATTGTTCCAAAGCAAAGAAGAGCTATATATTTTTTCATAATTGTTTTAGATTAAAATTTTAAATTGAATCCTGCTGTAAATGTTCTTACGTTTGGATATCCTCCATAATCCAATCCTAAATTGGTATTACTTCTAGAATTCGTGTCGTTCAAGTAATTCGTTTCAGGATCTGTTCCTGGATAATCAGTAATGGTCCAAAGGTTTTGTGCACTGATGTAAAAACGAACTTTGCTTAATCCCATTTTAGAAACAACTTTTTCATCTAAACTATATCCAATAGAAACGTTTTTTAAACGGATATAACTTCCATCATAAACAAATCTTGAAGTGATTCTTTTAGTTCTTGCTGCATTTGCAGGAACATTTGTATCGGTATGGGTTGGTGTCCAAGCATCTAAAACTTCAGTTGTAGCATTGTTGTTACCAGAAGCCAATTCCATCAAAGTATAGTTTAAGATTTGACCTCCTTGCGAACCTTGAAAGAAGATATTCAAGTCAAGATTTTTATAAGTGAAATCATTGTTGAATCCGAAGATGAAATCTGGGTTTGGATTTCCGATGATTGTTTTATCTTGAGAATCCAATTTTCCGTCACCATTTACATCTCTAAATTTTTCACCACCTGCAACAGTTTCAAAGTTTCCTGGTAAAACCGCTTCACCTTGCTGAATTACGCCATCATAAATAAATCCGAAGAAAGAACCTACTGGCTGTCCAACTCTTAAAATTTGCGATTCTGTTGCTAAGAAATGCCCAGGTGCAGAGTTGATTAAAAGATCTTTGTTATCAGCCAATTTTAAAACTTTGTTTTTGTTTGAAGAAATATTAAAGTTTGTTGACCAAGTAAAATCAGAACCAATAAAGTTTCTGGTATTAATTCCTAATTCCCATCCTTTATTTTCTAATTCTCCCACGTTTTGAAGCTGAGAAGCAATTCCTGAAATACCTGGAAGCGGTCTGTTGAACAATAAATCTTTGGTAATCGTTTTGTAATAATCTGCTGTAATACTGATTCTATTATCAAATAAACCTAAATCAATACCATAATCCTGCTGATAAGACGTTTCCCATTTTAAGTTCGGATTGTCTAATGAAGTCAGCTGAACCGAATTTGTAATTACATCACCACTTACGTAATAGATTTCAGAAAATCTAGAAAGAGTAGAGTAGGCACCAATTGAAGGGTTTCCTGTTGCTCCATAACTAGCTCTCAATTTTAAGTTTGAAACCGTTTTATTGTCTTTTAAGAAGTTTTCTTTACTGATGTTCCATCCAATGGCTCCAGAAGGAAAAGTTCCGTATTTGTAGTTTTTACTAAAACTAGAAGAACCGTCTCGTCTTGCTGTAAATGTCAATAGATATTTGTCGGCATAATCAAAATTCAACCTTCCAAAAGCAGAGATTAATTCAGTTTCAGATAAGCCAGAATCAGGTTTCAAGAAAACAGTTCCGGCACCTAAATTTCTGTATGAATTCGTATTCGTCAAAAATCCTCTTGATGCAGCATACGAATTTTCGTTTTTGTTTTTCTGGTAAGAGTATCCTCCAAGAACTGTCAGTATTCCTTTGTCGATAATTTCGCGTTTGAAAGTCAAATAGTTCTCTGTCAGGAAAGACGAAAATCTTGTGTTGTTTACAGAAGCTTCTCCTTTGATGTTTTTTCCGGCAATTAAAGTGGAAGGAATAAATCTTCCTGTTTGCGAATTATTATCGGTTAAACCTAAAGTAGTTTTAAAATCAAGATCTTTTGTAATTTGGTATTGAGCGAAGAAATTGTTTCGGTTTACGATAGAAACAGTTTCCAAAATATTTTCCATTGCCGTTGCGTATGGATTATCAATATCGTCACCAATTGGAGCAGTCGTTGTATAAGTTCCGTCTGCATTGTAAATTCCTTTATCAGGCATAAAACGATATGCAGAAGCAATTACACCTGCAGCACCAGTTCCTCCAGCACCTGTCTGACTTACGATTCCTTCTTTGTTCTGCTTGCTTGTAAAAGTGTTTAAACCTACTTTAAATTTTGGAGTTAAATCGGCCTCAAGATTTCCAACAATCGTGTATTTGTCAATTCCAGAATTGATTACAACTCCATTTTGGTTGAAATACGTTCCAGAAACATAATATCTGATATTTTCAGATCCGCCTGAGAAAGACAATTGCGTATTCGAAATCATTCCTTCACGATAAATCTCATCTTGCCAGTCTGTATTTGCAGGACCTTGCGTGTGTGTAGTAAAACTTTTTCTATAAGCCGCAAATTGATCTGCATCTAATAAATCTAATTTATTATTTACGGATTGAATAGAAGTCGAATTGCTAAACTCAATTACTGGTTTTCCTGGTTTTCCTTTTTTAGTTGTTACCATGATAACTCCATTAGATCCACGAGATCCGTAAATGGCAGTTGCCGAAGCGTCTTTTAAAACTTCAATAGAAGCAATGTCCTGAGGAGCTGGCATAGAAACACCTGCAAAGCCATCTACAACAATCAAAGCATCTCCGCTCGCGTTAATAGAAGTTCCTCCACGAACTCTAATTTTTGTAGGAGCTCCAGGTTCGCCACCATTATTGGTCATTACCGAAACACCCGCTGCACGACCTTGTAAAGCTTGTTCTGCATTTAAAACAGGAAAAGCTGTCAGTTCTTTTGCCGTTACAGAAGATACAGAACCTGTTATGTCGCTCTTTTTACGCGTTCCGTAACCTACTACAATAACTTCGTCAAGCGCTTTTGTATCTGGTTTTAAACTTACATTGATAACATTTTTGGTTCCAACTGGAACTTCAACCGTTTGAAATCCTACGAAATTGAAAACTAAAACAGCATTTTTCTCTCCTACAACTACAGTATAATTTCCGTCCATATCGGCAGAAGCGCCTACAGAGGAGTTTTTGATATAGACATTAGCACCAGGAAGCCCAAGCAAATCTTCGCTGGAAGTTATTTTTCCAGTTACTTTTCGTTCCTGTGCATGCATCACGATATTTACCAGTAAAAAAGATACTAGAAAACACCATTTAAACGATTTGTTTTTGTGGTTTGTAAACATTCATTTTTTGGTTTTAAGGTTAATAAGTTAGATAAAGTAGAAAAGCAATAAACTCATTCCGATTATGATGATGACAAAGAAAATTTGCAGCAATAAGAATTTTGTTTTTTTGATTTTCATATCGCAAATGTAGAAGCCAAGAAAGAAATAGAAATACAAAAAAGGGTATCTAAAAATACAGATAACCTTTTTAAAGCCTTTAAAAATGCGGATTTATTAAAATACAGTAGAAGATTTATAAAATTTGTCGGCGTATTGAGATGGAGTTTCACCGTACTTTTTCTGAAAGCATTTGCTAAAGTATTTCGGATTGTTGAAACCGACTTTATAACTAATTTCAGAAACGGTTAATTTGTTTTGTTCTAATAATTGAGCCGCACGTTTTAATCTGATTTCATGTATAAATTCGTTTGGCGTGCAATTGGTCCAAGCTTTTATTTTTAAGAATAACATCGTTCGGCTTACGCCTAATTCTGAACAGAAAAACGGAATATCGAATTGTTCGTTTGAAATGTTTTCTTCTACAATTTTGAATGCTTTTTTCAATAATTCTTCATCCAGAGAAGAAACCGTAATTTCTGACGGAATAAAACTGTCTTCACTTGAAAATTTGATTCTCAAACGTTCCGTTGTATTTAGAAGATTTTTAACGCGAAGCCTGAATTCCATTAAATTGAATGGTTTACTAATGTAATCATCGGCACCGCTTTCTAATCCTTCAAATTTGTAAACTAATGACGATCTCGAAGTCAGCAGAATAACCGGAATATGGCTGGTTTTGATGTTTTCTTTGATTCGTGAACACAATTCAGTTCCTACCATTTCTGGCATAATCACATCGCTGATAATCAGATTTGGAACAAATTTTAAAGCTTTCTCTAAAGCAATTTTACCATTTTCGGCTTCGATAATATTGTAGTCTTTTTTGAGCAGGTTTTTCATGAACTTTCTCAAGACTTTATGATCTTCAACAATTAAAATCGTTTGTTTTTCTTCGTTTACAATTAAATCTTCAATGTCATCATTTTCTACAATTTCTGAAGTTTCTAATTGAGCTGCGTATTGTGCAATATCGTCACTGATTTTAAAATCAGGAATAATTTCGTTGTCCAGAAGATGTTCACGCCCAAGCGGTAAAGTCACTTTAAAAATAACTCCGCCAGAAGGTTTATTGGTAACATCAATTTTTCCTTTATGAAGTTTAACAATGTTTTTAACGATAGAAAGTCCGATTCCTGTTCCTTTATTGTAATTTTTCTGAACCTGATTATGTGTTGGAACTTCAAAAAACAGATCGAAAATTTTATCGATATGTTCCTCGGCAATTCCTACACCCGAATCTTCAACGGCGATAAACAGATTCTGCTGGTCTTGATTGATTTTAATTTTGATCGAACCGCCTTTTGGAGTGTATCTAAAAGCATTTGAAATCAGGTTATAAAATACGCGTTCCAGTTTATAGCGGTCAAAATAAAGCAGAATTTCTTCGTTTTCAGTTTCAAACGTATAATCGTATCCGCCGTCTTTGGCATATTCGATAAATGAAAGAAAGATTTCTTTGGTAAATTTGACAATATTTCCGTTTGCAGATTCCAGCGTAACCTGATGATTTTCCAGTTTTCTAAAATCCATTAAACGGTTAATCAAACTCAAAAGATGATTCGCGCTTCCTTCAATAACCAAAAGTTTTTTATACATTTCGTTGGTTCCGTTGTAATCGGCTAAAATTTGTTGTAACGGCCCTAAAATCAAAGTTAAAGGCGTTCTAAATTCATGCGAAATATTGGTAAAGAAATCTAGTTTCAGCTTGTTGTTTTCTTCAATACGCTGCGTTTCCAGATATTCCAGTTCGAGTTTTTGTTTCAATCTCGCTTTCGATTTCATAATCCAAATCAGGCCATATAAACCTAAACCAATTATGATTCCGTAAAGCATAAATGCCCAAATACTTCGCCATGGAGCAGGATTTACAATAACGGTTAAAGTCGTTGGAGCCTGATTCCAAACGCCGTCATTGTTGGCGCCTCGTACTTCAAACGTATAAGTTCCTGGATTTTGAATCGCAAAATTAGCTTCACTGTTTTTAGTAGTTGTCCAGTTATTTTCCAAACCAACCAAACGATAACTGTATTGGTTATTTTTGGATCGAATGTAATTTGGAATCGCAAAACTGATCGAGAAATTTGCCTTATCATAATCCAAAGTGATCGTTTTAGTATAGCCGATGCTCTGTTCTAAGATTCCGTCTTTATCATGCGCATTTACTGTCTCGTTTTTAATTTTCAAATCGGTAATTAAAACCTGTGGAGCATACTTATTTAAGGAAATTTTTGTGGCATCGAAAAAAGTTGCACCCGACGGACTTCCAAAATAAAACTGATTGGAACCTAATTTTAAAGCCGAATTATCGTTGAATTCATTACTCGCCAAACCATCTTTCTGATCATAAATTACAACCGATTTTTTAATTGTATTGTACTTGATAATTCCCTGATTAGTACTGATCCATAGGTTTTTATCATCATCTTCTAAAATCGAATGTATAGAGGTAATAACCGTATTTCCAATTCTAAGATTGATTCTGGTAAACTTTTTTCCATCAAAAACATGAAGCCCTTTGGCTTTTGTTCCTACCCATATTTTATTTTGAGAATCTTCAAACAAAGTCAAAATATCATCTCCCGACAAAGCCGAATGATCGTAAAAGAAATGTTGTATTTGGTATTTCTTAGAATCAAAATTTTGAAGCGAAATGCGATTTAAACCATTTTGTGTTCCGAGCCAGATTGAATTTTGTTTGTCGATCAAAATACTGCGAACCATATTATTGGTTAGAAAAACAGGTTTAGAAGTGTCATTTCCAATAATTTGGAAGGTTTTGTCTAATGTGTTGTAACGAATTAAACCTTTGCCAAAAGTTCCAATCCATAAGATTTTATTTTCAGCTTTAAGAGAATAAACACCGCTTTCTTTCAGTAATTCGGTTAAATCAGTTGCAATTCTATTATCTTCCATTCTTTTTGAAATGGTATTGTAAGCCGATAATCCCTTCGAAAAAGTTCCAATCCATAAAATATGATCGTCTGCAAGACACATGGCCTTGATATCATTTTTATGAGTTTGTCCAGTTTTACTATTGATATAACTTACAGCTTCGGTAGTTGTATTGTAAATGCTAATTCCACCGCCTTCAGTTCCAAAATAAATGTTTTGGTTTTTATCTGCAATAATCGAACTCACCACATCAAAACTCATCGGAATCTTTTTCGAATTCTGATTGTAATTGGAGAAATTGACATTCGAAACGTCCCAAAGATTTACGCCTTTGTAATAACAGCCAATCCAGATAGAACCTTTTTTATCCATAAAAATAGATTTTACTTTGTCGATTCCGTTGGCATTATTGCTATTATTGATTTTTTGAATATTTTTCTCTTTACCTAAAATATAAATTCCGTCATAAGCGCCAACCCATAGAGAACCTTGATTGTCAATCACTAAAGAACGAATATCGGTATTGATTTCGCGGTATTTTTCAGCCGGTAAAAAAGAAATAAAAGCTTTTTCTTTTAGATCGAATTTTAAAAGTCCTTTGTTTTTTGTCCCAACCCATAAGCTGCCATCTTTGTCCTCAATAACCGATTGAACGTTTAGTAAGTCAGTTGTGTTTAATGGATAATTTTTAAAAGATAATTTACCATTTTTTCGACTGGTCAATTGGCATAAACCTTTCGTTGTTCCAATCCAGATTTCGCCTTTTTTAGTTTTTAAAATGCTCAGAATATTATTGCTTGGAAGAGTAGAAGCATCATCATCGGAATGAAATACGGAAGTAAATAATCCTGATTTTTTATTGAATATCGTTAATCCTTTTGAAGTTCCGAACCACATTTCTCCTCCAATTTCTCTCATGCTCCAAACTGCATTATTACTTATAGTATGATTGGCTTTGGTGTGAAGATATCTTGTAAAACGATTCGAAACAGGATCATAGCAATTTAGTCCGTTGTAAGTTCCTACCCAGATTTTTCCTGAATTGTCTTCTTCAATAGCCAAAATATCATTGTTGCTGATCGAAAATTTATCTGCAGCATCATTCCTGAAAATCGTAAATCGGCTTCCATCATATTTGTTTAAACCATCACGGGTTCCAAACCACATCTGCCCAAATTTATCCTGATGAATGGCAATGACAGAACTCTGCGAAAGCCCGTCTGTCGTAGAGAAATTTTTAAGACGGTATTTATTTTGGGAAAACAAATTCCCTAAAACAAATACAATTGCGAGAAAAGCTATTTTATATTTCATAGCGTTTATTTTTAGTTTCAAAGTTGCAAAGGAGCAGAGATGCAAAGTTTTTTTAGTTATGATTTAATCTCGCAAAGTCGCTAAGACGCAAAGGTTTTCTCATTTTTGTCATTTCGACGAAGGAGAAATCTTCGCAAGTAGCTCCGTACAGAATTTCGTCAATCTTTATAGAGTTACTCGTGGAGATTTGCTTCGCTTGTTTGCTATCGCTTGAGTCTCCTTTGTCGAAAGTGACAAACTATACTTAATTAATGATTAAAATGAACAAGTAAAACTTTGCGTCTTAGCGACTTTGCGAGATTAATTTTAAACACATAGAAACATAGATTTTTTCTTTTTATAAAAAAGGCATTTAAAAAAAACTAGTTTTTCACACATAGCTTCACGCAAAATCTATGATTATTTATGTAAGTGAAACGCCTTTTTACGTTCCTAAAAGCTATGTTTCTATGTGTTTAAATTTATTTTTTCAAACGTTTATTTAATTGATAATCGTACAAAGAAGGAATCTTCTCAATTGGCGTATTCAAAAATTCAATATAGGGATCAATGTCGTATTTGATTTCAAATTTCGTATTTCCTTGAACACCAATGATTCTGGCTAAAGCGCCATCTTTCATTCCGTACAATAAAACTGGTTTTGATAGATCTGGATTTTCAACCTGAACATTCAGATTCCAAAACGTGCTGAAAGGACCGTGAGAAGGTTTCCAATAATCGGCTCCGCCTCCGCCAAATAAGGCGTAACTATTGTTTTTGTCGGCTTTTATGTGTACAGTAATATTATCAAATAAATTTTGATGATTGGCTCCTGAATGCTGATCTAGAAGTGGGTCAGTAAATATCTCGCAGTTTTGATACACATTTTTAGTTGCAAAAGTGTTGAAACTTAAAGGATGGACGGCAGAATTATAGATTTTGAGATTCTTAACCAAAATATTGTGCACGCCGCCTAAAGTTACGGTGTAATGCGATAAATGCGGTCCATCGGTTGTAATATCTTGAATGGTAACGTTAGCAACTTCTTCGGCTAAAATTCCGCTGTCGGCATTGGTGATTTTCACATCTTTAACCCAACTGTTGAAAAGACGAGTTAAGAAGATACCATTATTGCCAGGTTCTACGTGATGCGCGACTCTTGGAATATCAGGAAACGTAAAACGAAGATGCTCGATACCGACTTCGTTTAAATGTTTCCACTCAACCAATTGCGCCTGATAACTTGGCTTAATTGAAATGGTTAAAGGTGTTTTTAAAGTAATTTTTGAACCCGAAATTTTAGTGATTTCAACCTGCTGTCTCACAATGGGAAGTTTTGGAAATTTCCAATGATGCGAACCAGGTTTTACTTTTGCTCCTTGATATAAATCGTTGATGATTTCGCCATTTTCGCCATCTTTATTAAAAAGCTGCAATTCTACAACATCGCCGACTTTTAAACCTTTTATGTCAGAAACCGTAATAATATGTTCGCCCATTTTCCCCGAACTGACTTTCGCCAGCGGATTAGATTCTGGTTCGTATTTATCCAAATAGGATTTTACACGTTCGCCTGGAACCTGTGTCCAGATAAAACCTCCAGACCAAGCGTATTGCGAGAAAGGCAAATCGATATTGTTTTCAGGTTCGCGCTGTCTTTTGTCAAAAGTGGTTAAATATTCGCGAAGTTCAGCCAAAACATCAGAATCTTTAAGATACATCATCGGTCTTGGGCAGTAGATTTCAGTTCCGTTTTCGTTAGAACCTGTACCGCGAAGCACAAAATTGCTTCTTTCAATATAGAGTATTTCACTTAAGATAATGCGTCCAGCTGGCAATTGCAGAATGACATTTCCCTCAGCAGCATTCGCGGCTTTAAAGGCTTTTAAAAGCGCTTTTGAATCGTCTAAATCGTCATTTGCTTTTACGCCAAAATCAACTGCATTGATGACTTTTCCATTAGGTTCAGGAATCTGGCTTTCGCCGAAGTGATATCCTGCATAACTAAAATCTGGAAGATAATTGGTTTTTGAAGTAATAATTTTAGGTATTTCCTGTGCCAGTAAAGTGTTTATAAAAAAGCCACAGGATATAAGAATGGCTTGGCGAATCATGGTTTTGTGGTTTTTGTGGTTAGTTAGTTTTTTTGTTTTGCCACGAAGGCGCTAAGGCACGATTTTTTTTTAGCCACAGATTAAAAGGATTAAAAGGATTTTTTTTCACGCAGATTTGGCAGATTATAGCAGATTTTATTATGTATAAATTATCTGCGTTCATCTGCTTAAATCTTTTTAAATCTGCGTGAAACAAAAAAATAAAAAACTTTGCGTCTTAGCGCCTTAATGGCAAACAAAATTATAAAGATCGTTTGATCCCTAATTCAAGTCCGCGTAGTTCTGCTAAGCCTCTTAAACGGCCAATTGCAGAATACCCCGGATTTGTTTTTTTCTTCAAATCATCCAGCATTTGATGTCCGTGATCTGGGCGCATTGGTAGTTGAGTATTATTTCTTTTTTCAACTTCCAAAATGGCTTTTACAACTTCGTACATATCTACATCGCCTTCCAAATGATTTGCTTCGTAAAAACTTCCTTCTTCATCGCGCTGCGTGCTTCTTAAATGAATAAAATTCATTTTGTCGCCATGGCGTCTCACAATTCCAGGCAAATCATTATCGGCTCGAACACCATAAGAACCTGTACACATTGTAAATCCGTTTGATGGAGAAGGAGCGGCGTTCATTAATTCCATCAAATCTTCTTCGGTACTTACGACTCTTGGTAGACCTAAAATTGGGTAAGGAGGATCGTCTGGATGGATAGCCATCAAAACGCCTTTACTCTCAGCAACCGGAATAATTTCTTTCAGAAAATGAAAAAGATTATTCTTTAAAGCCTGTCTGTCAATATGATTATAAGCACTTAATGTTACTAGAAAATCTTCAACAGAATAAGCTTCTTCAGCCCCTGGAAGTCCAGCCAGAATGTTCTGCTGTAATTTTACTTTATCTTCGGCAGTCATGGCTTCAAAATAGCTTTTTGCTTTTTGTTTTTGTTCTTCAGAGTATTCGTTTTCTGCACCTGGTCTTTTTAAAATAAACAATTCAAAAGCAGCAAAAGCATTAATGTCAAAACGTAAAGCTTTTGATCCGTCTTCAACTGTATACGATAAATCGGTTCTTGACCAGTCTAAAACAGGCATAAAGTTGTAACAAACACATTTGATACCGCACAAAGCCAGATTGCGAATGCTTTCTTTATAATTTTCAATATATTGAAGATAATTTCCAATCTGTTTTTTAATGTCTTCATGGACCGGAATACTTTCTACAACCGACCAAGTTAACCCAGAAGCACCTTTTTTAGGATCACCGTTTTCGTGTTCGATTTCAACTTTTCGCTTAATGATCTCGTCAATACTCCAAACTTCTCCATTTGGAATGTGGTGTAATGCCGTTACAATTCCGGTTGCTCCGGTTTGTTTGATATCTTGTAAAGAAACAGGGTCATTTGGTCCGAACCATCTTAATGTTTGTTCCATTTTGTATTATGTTGTTTTGTGAATTAGTTTTTAAATACTCGTTGCAGCAAATCCGCCGTCAACTTTTAAGATAGTTCCAGTAACAAATTTTGACATATCGCTGCATAAAAATAAAAGCGCACCGTCAATATCTTCTGGAGTTCCAAATCTTCCCATTGGCGTATGATCGATAATTTTTTCACCTCTTGGAGTCAGTTTTCCTTCTGGAGTCAGTAATAAAGCGCGGTTTTGTTCGCCAATAAAGAACCCAGGAGAAATAGCATTTACACGAAGTCCTTCTCCATATTTTTGAGCCAGTTCCACTGCCATCCATTGTGTAAAATTGTCGATTGCCGCTTTTGAAGCAGAATAACCTACAACTCTTGTTAAAGGTCTTTGTGCCGAAGCCGATGAAATATTGATGATGTTTCCTGATTTCTGTTTCGCAAAAAGTTCGGCAAAAACCTGAGTTGGAAGCATTGTTCCGATAATATTTAAATCAATAACTTTTTGCAGATCATCGCTTTTCATATCATAAACCGCTTGATCAGGCTGAATGGTTGCGCCCGGCATATTTCCTCCGGCAGCATTAATTAGAATATCGAGACGTCCGTATCTTTCAACAATAAAATCTTTGGCTTTTTCTATTTCTTCTTTATTTAAAACATTCGCCTGAACTGCAAAACCTTGTCCGCCGTTTGCTTCTATGGCTTTTACTGTGTTTTCGGCTTTTTCCAATGATTGCGAAACGATTCCGACAATTACACCTTGTTGTGCCAAGGTATTTGCAAATCTGCTTCCTAGAACTCCAGCACCACCTGTTATTAAGGCAATTTTTCCTTGTAGATTGAATATTGAATCCATTTTAATTTTTAATTTTCAATACTTTAAATTCCAAATTCCAATTTGGAAATAAAGCACATTTTTGTATAATTAATTTTTACTTTTTTGATTTATTTAGCCCCATCAGTTCATATTGAGTTTGGAATTTGGGTTTTCAAATTTGGAATTTAACTTTTGATTGTTTCAATCAATTCCAAAACCCTTTTGGTTTCTTTTTCGATTGTCTCGTAAGCACCATATTCCATTACTTCTTTGCTAATTAATTTGCTTCCCATTCCCACAGCAGACACACCAGCGTTAAACCAAGTTTCGATATTTTGTTTAGTAGTATCAACACCTCCAGTTGGCATAAAAATTAAGTTTGGAAAAACATCTTTGATGGCACTCATAAAATCTGGACCTAAAATGTTTCCGGGGAAAAGTTTAATGAATTTTACTCCAGCATTTTCAGCAGCAATAATTTCAGTTGGCGTCATGCAGCCTGGAGCGTATAAAACTTCTTTAGAAATTAAAAACGAAGCAATTTCAGGAACAAATCCTGGGCTTATAAAAAAGTCGGCTCCAGTTAAATAATACGTTTCTGCTTGTGCTAAATTTTTGATGGTTCCAATTCCTAAAAGCATTCCTGGCATTTCAGCGTTTCTTACTTCAACCATTTTTTTGAAATTAGAAAGCGCTTCTGGACCGCGGCTTGTATATTCTACTGCTCTAATTCCAGAGTTATAAAGTGTTCTTAAAATCGTGATGCTTTTGCTTTCCTCTGCATTAAAATACAATGGAAGCATTCCTTGTTTTACAATGACATCAATCGAATTCTGAATAGTGCTCATGACTTATATTTTTACTTTAATAACGATTTTTTTCAGTGTTCCTTCACCAATCATTGCGGTATGAACATCTTCTGGAAAAAGAATGGCGAATTGTTTTTCCTGCATTTCAAAAAAAGTATCTGGTGCATCATGGAAAAATCGAACATCTCTTTCATCGCTGTAGTCGCCATTCGGATTCACACATTTTTCTCTTGGCTTCCATGCAAAAGTTTCGGGTCCTTTAATCGAAATTTGAATATCGATGTTTTTATCATGGCATTCAAATCCTTTTACGGCTTCTTCTTTTGTATTTCCTTGTCCAACAATTACAATTAGTTTTAAACCTTCTCCAATTTCAAAAGCACCTTCTTCTAGATTGGCAATGTCATTTTGATTTACATAATCAAAAGCTTTTTTGAAATTTGGATGCAGACCGTAGTATTTTGGTGCATTTTGTAATGAGTCTAGTATCATTTTAATTGATTATTATTTTTATTTTTCAGTGTTATATGTATATTTGCGTGTACGCACACGGTGTTGTACAAATGTATGCAAAAAGTGATGTAAAACAACTTATTTTTAATAAAATAAATTAATTTTACCCGACTGCTTTTATTTTTTTAACTTAAAAAGAATCAATATCATAACAATTAAAAAAATTGCCGAACTAGCTAATATTTCTGCCGGAACCGTCGACAGGATTATACACAAACGCGGACAAGTAGCGCAGGAAACCGTAGATAAGGTGAATGCAATAATTGAAGAGTTTGGTTATACCCGAAATATTTTGGCAAGTAATCTGGCACTGAATAAAAAGTTTCATTTTGCAGTTTTTCTTCCAAAATCGGAAACTTTGGAATATTGGAAAAGTCAGACGGACGGAATAGAAAAAGCAGCTTTGGAATTCAGTAAATTCGGAATAGTATTGGATTATTTTTTCTACGATTATAATTTGGCATCGTTTAAAGAATCGGCTCAAAAAGTATTGGAATTTGATTGCGATGGTTTGTTGTTTGCACCAATTTTTTACGAAGATTCTGTTCAGTTTTTAAAGGAATATGAAAAAAAAAATATTCCGATTGTGATGATCGATTCGAATATTTCTGAAGAAAACGAACATGCTTATGTAGGGCAAGATGCTTTTCAGAGCGGATATTTAGCTGGAAGATTAATTAGTTTTGCGGTGAAAAATGAGCGACAAGTTTTAATTTTTAAGATTACTAGAGAAATCGAAAGCACTTCTGTGTATCAGCAGCGTATAAAAGGTTTCTATTCGTATTTTCAAGACCATGATGAATTGACCAATTTTAAATTTTCTGAATTTACCTTAAAAGATTCCGGAATCGATCAATTGAGTTTAGAAATGTTTTCGGGTGTAAACAGCGTTTTTGTACCCAATTCTCGAGCGTATATTGTTGCCGAGTTTTTAGAAAAAAACAATATAAAAGGTGTTCGAATTATTGGTTTTGATTTGCTGAAAGAGAATATCGAATATTTAAACAAAGGCGTAATTGATTTTTTAATCAATCAAAGACCCGAAGATCAAGGTTATATGGGTATTAATTATTTGTATAAGAAATTGGTTCTGCAAGAAGAGACGGAGCGAACGCATTATATTCCGTTAGAAATTATTTTGAAGGAGAATTATTTTCCTGTTAAGCGATAGTTTTTTTGCCGCTACGGCACTAAGTTTTTTTAGTTTTACCTTTTAATCTCGCAAAGTCGCAGAGACGCAAAGTTTTTTGTTTCACGCAGATTTAAAAAGATTTAGGCAGATTTGTTTTAAATTAAAATCTAAATTAAATCTGCTATAATCAGCAAAATCTGCGTGAAATAAAATCATTTTAATCCTTTAATCTGTGGCCTAAAAACTTTCGTGTCCTAGCGCTTTAGTGGCAAAAATAATTATTTCTTC
Source organism: Flavobacterium sp. B330r (assembly GCF_056824325.1). Classification (NCBI taxonomy): domain Bacteria; kingdom Pseudomonadati; phylum Bacteroidota; class Flavobacteriia; order Flavobacteriales; family Flavobacteriaceae; genus Flavobacterium; species Flavobacterium sp. B330r. Next base: position 5,310,559 of record NZ_CP124860.1, on the reverse strand, counting down.
ACCTTCACAATCAAAGGATTATTAATCTTGTCAGCAAAAGAGCTCAAATATTTTTCCCATTCCTGTTTAGTCTGAAACGGACTTCCTTTTTTCCATCCAAAGCCAACATAATAAATAGCTTTATTGTTCTTAACAGCAATATTTCCGTACAGATTACTTAGATCTTTTTCGTCTGTTACATGATTGTCAAAACTGATTAAATTGCCTTCTGGAACAACCAATCCTGTGCCAATTTCAGAATCATCGATTGGCTCCCAATAACTTAGCCAGCCTTCTTTTACATTTGTTCCGATTGTTCCTTTTTTATCATGAAGTGTTAATCCGGCAGCAATTTGCTTGGTTCTCGTAATATTGATTTCAAAGCGAGAAAGCTGACTTCCGTAATCTAAACTAATTAATTTCGATTCCGTTATTTTATTGCCTTTTGCATCCCAATCGGCATAGGTCAGAATAAAACTCGTTCTGATAGGCCCTGTTGTAATGGTTTTCCAGCTGATGAAATTTTTAGAGAAATAATATTTTCCATCAACATTTACAGCAATTCCGCCCACACCACGGCTATCACCTACGTGAAAGTTGTCTAAACCTTCGCCGGTATCTTTATGATACGTTCCAGTTCCGTTTGTGGCTTTTTCATACCATTTATTAATGATTGGATAATCTACTCTTTTTAGCCAAGCATCGATTCCGCTGGTTAGAGTACCTCCAGGAATTTTATCTTCAACCATTTTTTGAGCCACTGGCCCGTAAGTTCTAAAAGCTACTTTATTGTTTTCCCACGCATAGTCATCTGTACGTTCTGGAACAAAACGAGAATAACAGCTAACTACTTTTGAAGCATTTGGATTTGTTCCAACTAATACTTCAAAATCCTGTTTAGAAGCAGCTTTGATTTTTGGCTGAAAAAGCAAAACATCTGCATTTCCGTCGCCATCATTATCTATGGTTTGAGTTTTTAAGAAGGTATTACTGCTAATGTCTTTTACAGCATAGTTTTCAAGTTTCGAATCGGCATTTAATCCAAGTGACTTTTTAGTCAATTCGATGGTTTCAAATTCTCTGTCAACTTTTAAAGAGTTGGAAATTGTGATGATTTTATTCTGAGAAAAAGCAGCAAAATTGGCTGTCAGAATGGTTATGATAAAAAGATGTTTTTTCAAAATTTTGAGGGTTTATTATTTTTTAAAATTAGGTTTGATAGAATTATAAAAGTACAAATCAAAACTTAAACAAAAATACAGAATAGGAGTAATTCTGTACAGAATGCTGAAAATGAACAGAAAAGCTTTGAAAGAGAAAATAGATTATTTTTTCGTAATTTACATTTCCTGATTTTGATTTCAGGTGAATTTATAAATAAATGAAAATCAACAGAAATGGTTAAATGCATAATTTTCGATTGTGACGGAGTATTGGTCGATACTGAGAAAATCGGTAACGGAATATTGTTGTCAATGGCGCAAGAACATGGATTCGAAATGGAATTGGAAGATGCGTATCGATATTTTAATGGCCGAAATCTAAAAGATTGCTTCAGACATATTGAAGAAGCAATCGATCAGAAACTTCCAGAAAATTTTGAAACAGAATATCGCGAAAAGAGTTTTGAAGCTTTTAAAACTCAGGTAAAACCAATGGAAGGAATTGTTGATTTTATCGAAAATATCGAAAAATTAAAAATTCCATATTGCGTTGCCTCTAGCGGACCAGTAGATAAAATTCGTTTGAATCTTGAAGTGGCTGGGTTACTCGATAGATTCGAAGATAGAATATTCAGTTCGTATCAAGTTGGGAGTTGGAAACCGGAACCAGGAATATTTCTTCACGCTGCTGCAGTAATGGGTTTTGAGGTAAAAGAATGCATTGTTTTAGAAGACAGTAAAGCTGGTGTAAGAGCAGGAGTAAGCGGAGGATTTAAAGTTTATGGTTTTGCCAATGGTTTCAATAATGATGATTTAGAAGATGAAGGAGCAGAGCTTTTTAACTCATATGAAGAATTAAGTGAAAAGCTTGGAGTTTAAGGTTTGTTTTGTTTCAAGTTTCAGGTTTCAAGTTAAACCCGACAGGTTTTTAAAACCTGTCGGGTTTATTTGTACGAAGGCAGATTCTTAAGAACTTTGTCAAAGTTCAAAACTTTGACAAAGTTTAATTATCTAATTGGCAAATTTTCTAATTATCAAATTCTCTTATTAAAATGTAATTTGTTGCATTAAAATAAATTTTTATATATTTGAGTTTCGACATTCTCTTTTTTGATTTGGTAATATTGAATAATTGTTATTGCTACATTTAAAAAGAAATGTTTTTTGTCCTAAAAAATGATTATTCCCAAAGGATCTTTTTTAGGAAGTGATTTCCCAAAGTCACTGCATTAACCTACAGACGCAAACAGAATGATGAAATTTAAAACTAGAATTTTACTTCTATTCCTATTATTTTCTCCAATTATCCATTCCCAAATTAAAAAGATTGGAGTTCCCTTTATAGCCAATTATAGCCCGAAGACCTATAAAGCTGCATCAGAAAATTGGGATGTTTTGCAAGATTCCAAAGGCATGATGTTTTTTGCCAATCATTTTGGTGTTATGCAATTCGACGGTGTGCGTTGGGCTATTGTGACACAGCCAGAAAACCGAAGCATGGTGCGGTCGATGACAATTGATAAAAGCGATAAAATGTATGTGGGTGCGCAAGGTGATTTCGGGTTTGTGATTCAGCTTCCAAATGGGCAATATCAATATACTTCTTTAGTAAAACTGCTTCCTAAATCGGCTCGAAATTTTGGTGATGTACTTCATACGGTCATTCGAAATAATGAAGTTATTTTTTTCTCTTACGAAAGGATTTTTATTTACAAAAACAATACAATCAAGGTAATTAATGCCAAAACCTCTTTTGATGATTTCTTCGAAGTGGGAAAAGAAATCTATGTTACAAACAATGAAAAAGGATTATTAAAGCTGAAAGGAAATGATTTAATTCCAGTTGAAAATAGCCAGCAGTTTGTTGGATTGCAGGTTCGAAAGATTTTTCAAACCCAAAATGGACTTTTAGTATTAACTCAAAAAAATGGTCTTTTTATCTTCGATGGAGAACAGATTAGACCATTTATAACGGAAGTTGATCCTTTATTAAAACAAAATCAGATTTCGGCAGGAATTGAACTTTCGGACGGTTATTTAGGAATCGGAACCCGTCAATCGGGGTTGATAGTTATTGATAGTGAAGGACATTTGATTCAGCATATTGACAAACAAATGGGACTTCAAAACGAATATGTTACCAATTTTAAAATCGATGCGGAAGGCAATCTTTGGGTCACGCTCAAAGGCGGAATTTCATTAATTCAGATTTCATCTCCTTTATCCAAAATTATTGACGGTACAAATTCTGAAACCAAAATTTACTGCAGTCAGATTTACCAGAATAAATTGTATATCGGCACAGATAATGGCGTATTTTGGCTCGATTGGGAAGCTTATAAAAGTGGAAAAAGAGAAAATGTAACGTTTCAGTATGTTTCTGGAATGTCTGAAAATGTTTGGAATATTGGTGTTTTTGGCAATTCGTTGTTAGCATTTGAAAAAAATGGCATATTTGAAATCAGTAGAAATTCCGCGAAAGCGTTAGCCAAAATTGATGGTGCTTGGCAAGGAATCCTAATCCCGAATCATCCTGATTTGCTTCTTGTTGGCGGTTATACTGGATTGTATCTTTTAAAACAAATAAACGGTTCGTGGGTTTTTCAGCATCGAATAAAAGGGTTTGAAGAAAGCAGTAGAATAATGGAAACCGATAAACAAGGAAACATTTGGATTGCGCACGGCTACAAAGGAATTTATAAATTGAAATTTAATGCAGTATATGATTCGGTTATTGATATTCAGTTTTATAATGATAAAAATGGATTTCCGTCGAGTTTGTTTTTGAATACCTTTAAAATCGATAATCAGATTTTGTTTGGAACCACAAAAGGCGTTTACAGACAAGATGTATCTTCAAAAAAAATGATTCCAGATCCTGTTTTCAAGAAATATCTGGGATTAGAAAATCATATCCGATTATTAAAACCAGATCAGCAGGATAATATATGGTACATTTCTGGTGAAAATACAGGAAAAATGAGCAAACAGAAAAACGGAAGTTTCAAGACAGAAGAACTTCCCTTTCGAAAACTTCGATACCTATATGTTCCTGGATTTGAAAATATACAGACGACAAAAAGCGGTGATGTGTTTTTTGGAACGCAAGAAGGTTTGATTCATTATAGTGCCATTAAAAACAAAAAATATCAAACGAAATATAAAGCGGTTATTTCAGAGGTAAAATGCATTTTTCCGAAAGATAGTCTGTTGTTTTCTAGCCGTTATGATGTTCTTCCAAATAAAACGGGATCGGTAAAAGATAAACTTTCAACCGTATTAGCGTATTCTAACAATGCGCTTCATTTTTCTTTTGCATCACTTTGTTTTGAAGACGCCGATGCAACAAAATATGAATATTGGTTGGAGGGTTTTGAGCCAACGTGGTCAGATTATAGTGTGCAAACAGAAAAGGAATATACCAATTTGCCTGAAAACGAATATGTTTTTCATGTAAGGGCAAAAAACGTGTATGATGTGGTCAGCGAAGAAGCTGTTTTTCGATTTGAAGTTTTACCGCCTTGGTACAGAACTTTTTGGGCATACTTATTTTATTTTACGCTTTATAGTATTGTAATTTATTTAATTGTGAGATATCAGAAATCTGTTGCTGAGCGTCAACGCCGTCAATTAATAGAGAATCAGGAAAGAGAATTGCTTCGAAGCCGTGCAGAACTTAACGAACAGAAACTGACATTCGAACAACAGAATATGGCTATTGTGCGAGAGAATCTCGAAACGACAATAAATCTTAAAAATGCTAAAGTAGCTTCAAATACAGTCAATTTGATTCATTTAAATGAAATTCTACTTTCTATTAAAGAATTGATCGGACAGATTGATAAGAAGAATGATCCGAATGTAAATTTCAGCCTGCTGACGAAAATCAATAAATTGATTGACCACGAATTGCAGGGAGACAAACATTGGAATGAATTTGAAGAAATCTTTAATCAATTGCATGATAATTTTATGCAGCGATTAAAATCGAGTTATCCAGAATTGACTCCGCGCGATATGCGATTGTGTGCGTATTTGCGAATGAACTTCAATACAAAAGAAATTGCTCCGCTTTTAGGAATTTCTGTTCGTGGTGTTGAAGATACCCGTTATCGCATTCGTAAAAAATTGCAGCTTCCATCAGATACAAACATCACCGAATTTATTCTCAATTTTTAATTTTTCTCATTTAAGTGAAATTTTAAGTGATTTTATGCATTTCATCGATGATTTGTTACATTTCTTCGATAGTACCGTAGTCAAACCGTACTCAAAAATGTAAGTCTTGCCTGATTTTTTAGTTAATATTGCTTTGTTATTGTCGGAAAATACAAACTATTTTTTTTAAATGGTTTTTATTGAAGAAATAACATTTACTAACTAAAACCTATTTAAAATGAAGCAAAAAGACTTTTTTTTCGGCCGACCACCGAAAAGTAATTCCTATTTATTAAAACAATTTTGTGTGGCAGTTTTATTTCTACTGCTGCCATTTCTTAAAACTCAAGCCCAATGTAATACATTGGTCTGGTCTGATGAATTTAATGGCACTACGGTAGATTTGACCAAATGGCAAAGCATTTCAGGAAATGGCTGTCCGTCGCTCTGCGGATTTGGAAATGCCGAGGCACAGCGCTATGATCCGAATCAGGCGACAATTGTAAAAGAAGGTGCAAACAGTTATTTGAACATTCAGGCAAAGTATGAGCCGAGCGCTTCATTCCCAGATCAGCCGTATGCTTCTTCAAAATTAACTACAGAAGGAAAATATTCTCTAAAATATGGAAGGGTTGAAGCCCGTATGAAGTTATCTAACGGACAAGGCGCGTGGCCCGCTTTTTGGATGCTTCCTGTAAACGGAAACTGGCCGTTTACCGGTGAAATTGATATTATGGAAGCCAAACACAGAAATCCGCAATCTGTAGACGGAACGATTCATTATGATGGAAACGGATATCATTTTACGGGTAGAAGCTATAGTTCTCCAACAGATTTATCTTCAGATTTTCACGTTTATGCGGTAGAATGGGGACCAAATTTTATCAAATGGTTTGTTGATGATGTTTTATTTCATACAGCAACTCCAAATACGACCGTTAATGGCGGATGGCCTTTTAACGATAGTCAGTTTTATATCATTTTAAACCTTGCTGTTGGTAGCGCAGGAACGCCTTATACCAGTGTAAATGGAGCGGGAGTAGCGCCAGTTCCAGGTGATTTCCCAGCAAAATTACAAGTCGATTATGTTCGTGTTTACGATGGGAGTTTTAAATATGCGGTAGCAGGAGATAACAAAGTTTACCAAAATGAAACTAGTAAAACCTATTCTGTAAATGCAATTGCGGGGGCGACCTATAACTGGACAGTTCCAGCAGGCGCAACAATTGCATCAGGGCAGGGAACAAATTCGATTACTGTAAATTGGGGAACTTCTGGAGGAGATGTTTCTGTAGCTGCAACGGTTTCTGGCTGTAATGTCAATACTTACAAACTTGCCGTTACAACCGAACCAGCATTGCCAGTAGAAAAAATACATGAAGATTTCCAGAGTAATCGAAATGTATTGTATCCTGTAAAAACGGGAGTTTTGACAGAAGCTGTCGCGAATCCTTCGGCCACAGGAATTAACACTTCTGCTTTGGTTGGAAAATACGTTCGAAATTCAAGTGAATTGTACGATGTTTTGAATATTAGAAACGTAATCATTACCAATGCGAACGATTATGTGTACGGAAGAAAAAGACTTTCGTTTGATATTTATACTTCGGCTCCTGTTGGAACAAAAATTTCGATGCAATTGGAAAATAGCAATGTAACAACTGCAACCAATTATCCGTCAGGAAGACATAGTGGTTTTAAAGCGACGACAACAGTTCAGAACAAATGGGAAACGATTGAATTTGAATTTGAAAAAGTAATCGATCCAAATACGAGCGCATTAGCGATTAATAATGTTGTAATTCTTTTTGAATCGAATTCTAATTCTGGAGCGACATATTATTTTGATAATCTGCTAACAAAAGCAGCGCCAGAAAAACCAATTATTGCCACAGATGTTCTGCAAAACTATGATGGAGCAAATAAAATCATAAAAGGAACGACAACGGGAACGTATTCTGTTGTGGCAAATCCGGGTTCGAATGCTGTTAACTCATCTGCAAATGTAGCGAAGTACGTTCGAAATGCATCTGAGCAATATGATGTACTTTTTTTTAATACACAAACTTCAATTGAAGATGCAGGATTATTCAAAAGTCAGACCAATAAAATTATGATTGATGTTTATACAACGGCGCCAATTGGTACGGTTGTAAGCATGAATTTTGAAAATAGTGCGACTTCGCTTCCAGCCAATTATCCGACAGGAAGAAATAGTAGTTACGTAGCCATTACAACCAAACAAAACCAATGGGAAACATTAACTTTCTACTATAATTCCAGTCCGGATGCTGGAACTTCGAATCTGGCAGTGAATCAAATGGTTTTATTGTTCAATTCGGGTTCGTACACAAGCGATACATATTATTTTGATAATATTAGAATTGGATCGACTAAGCTTCCAGATACTTTTACGCCTGGCGTAGTGTATGAAGATTATCAAACGATTCACAATATTACGTTTAGAGATGCTATTGGAACGTATACAGCAAACACAGCAAATCCAAATGCAAGCGGAATCAATACTTCTTCTAATGTTGGAAAATACGTTCGTAAATCAACGGAGTTGTATGATAATTTCTCGTTCAACACGACTTTAAACAACATAGGTGATTTTAAAGCGGGAACAAAAAAGTTTGCAATGGATGTTTACACTTCTGCGCCAGTTGGATCAATTATTTCATGGCAAGCAGAAAGTAGTGCTTCAGTTCCGTCCAATTATCCTGTTGGAAGACACAGTATTTATCAGGGAGTGGTAAAACAGAGCAACGCTTGGCATACTATTACTTTTACGTATGTAAGCACGCCAGACGCTTCAACTCCAGATAATGATGTCAACCGTTTTGTTTTCTTGTTTGAACCGGGAACTAATTCTGGAAATACCTATTATTTTGATAATCTGAGAGCTTTAAATTTAGCCTCTACAGAAACTCCAAATGTGAATTTAGCTTTGGCTAAAACAGCAACGGCTTCGACATTAGAAAATGCGACTTTTACTGCAAACCAAGCAACAGATGGAGATGGAGGTACAAGATGGGCGAGTTCTTTTGCCAATGCAACCGAATGGATTTATGTGGATTTAGGAAGCAATTATACACTTAACAGAGTAGTTTTAAAATGGGAAGCTGCTTATGCAACTCAATATAAAATACAGCTTTCAACTGACAATGTTTTTACAGAAAATGAAACCATCAGTACACAAACGGCAAGCGATGGCGGAACGGATGATTTAGCGGTAAGCGGAACAGGAAGATATCTTCGCATTTTATGTACAGCAAAAGCTTTGGCTCCTTACGGATATTCATTGTATGAAATTGAAGCTTACGGATCTTCTTCAACGGCTAGAATGGCTTTGAATGTTGCCGAAGAACCTCAGGAAGAAGAAACTGTTTTTGCAGTTTATCCAAATCCGACAACAAACTATGTTCAAGTTTCATCTCCTGAAAACTTAGACAATAAAGTGATCACGATCTATGATAACTCTGGAACTTTGATTTTACAGAATAAACCTCAAGGGAATGAAAGTGTAATTGACGTGAGTAAACTTCGCAGAGGAATCTATATTTTAAACTTCAAATCAGATCAAAAGAGTTGGAGTAAGAAGTTAATTAAGAAATAATTTTTAAATCCGTTGGGTGCAATTCAAGGAGGGCAGACCAGTTGCACCTGGCGGAATTATTTAGTCATTTTCAAATGACTTTAGTTTTAGAATCTAATTATTATGTAACCCCAAAATTATTTAGATATGAATAAAATTAGACTTCAAAGATTTTCTTTTTTGATGACGCTTTTTTTAGTGTTTTCAAGCCTAATGCATGCTCAAGGGCCTGTACCGTTTACGATTAGTAATAATTCGACATTTGCAGACAGCGACCTATATGTTGCCATTGTAGGAATCGATTATACTACAGGAAATCACGTTTGGGTCAATGCCAAGACAAGTCAGGTTTTGCCCATGAATGCTTCTTATAATACAGTTACAGGACCCACTTATGGAGGAAACACAGGACCGGGACAAAACTCAAAATATGCCGCATGTTTTACAAAACTGAGCGAAATTCCAAACAAAACTTTCACTTTGCCATTAATTGCAGGATGTAGAGTTTTTATTTCTAAAGGCTCACAATTGTACTTTTACTTTTTTGGAGCAAGCGGAGCGCCTTCGGGATATGCATCTCCAAATCCGCAGAACGCAACAGATCCAAATCAGGGAATTTTGTATGAAATGATCGAATTGACCAATAATCAATATGGTTTCTTCGGAAATCCAACAAGAGTCGATTCATATAAATATCCAATGGGATTGGAATTGTTTGGTGCCAACGGATATCAAAAGAAGGTGGGAGACTTGAAAAAACATGCAGATATTGTTGCAGCTTTTAAAGCGAATGTTCCAGCAGAATTTCAAGGCTGTGTCAATGATGCAACTGGAGAAATTACCGCTCCTTCTAAAACAGCTGCTTATGCTGAAGGATCAGGACCATACGCTAATTATTTAAAATCATATATCGATGCGATTTGGAATAAATACAAAAATGAAGACTTGATCTTTTATGCAGGAGATGCGGGAGTTTTTAAAGGAAGAGTTATTGGAGAACAATTAGAAATGGTGGGACAATCTGGTGCTTTTGTCGGAAGAACTGGACGTGTTCAAAATAGGCCAACAACGCAAGAAGCACTTGAAGGAAAAGGTGTTTTGGACAGAAGATTGGTTGATGGAGATTTAGATCTTGTAATTCAGGCTCAGTTAACAGCAGCGATCAACCGACATGTGGTAAATACTACAACAGCAAATCCGGGACAGCAAAATTGGTACGATGCATCGAAATATTATCAAGTAAATCCAACCAATCATTATTCTAAATTCTGGCATTTACCAGGAATTAATATTGATAATTTGGCTTACGGATTTGCTTATGATGATGTTGCCGATCAGTCGCCATCGCTTCATTCACCATCTCCAACAAAAGTCATTGCTACATTTGGTGGTTATTATGGACTTACCACGCCTTCAGTTCCAGCTACAACAGATGTAATCACAGTTTATAAAGATTGTAACTACACAGGGTTCTCAGCAGGATTGACAATTGGAGATTACAATTTGACTCGTTTAAATTCTTTAGGAGTTTTAAATGATGATATTTCTTCGCTTAAAATTACTCCCGGTTATCAGGCGATTTTATATCAAGATGATAATTTTGGCGGAGCTTCAACTGTAATCAATTCTGATAATTCTTGTTTGAATACCACTTGGAATGATAAAGTAAGTTCAATCAGAATTATTGCAAACGGAACGACAACTTTAGGAAACCAGACTTTCTTTCTTCAAAACAGAAACAGCGGATTATATATGGATGTTTGGAATTCGAGTATGTCAAACGGAGCAGGAATCAATCAAGGCGCTTTGAATTCTGGAAACAATCAGAAATTTACTTTCACGCATTTAGGTGATGGATTGTATAAAATCATTGCGAACCACAGCGGAATGTCAATGGACATTAATAACTTCAATAAAGCAAATGGCGCAAGAGTAGAACAGTATCCATACAATGCTACCACAAATCAGCAGTTTATTTTGGTTGCAACAGGCGATGGCTATTATAAAATTGTGGCCCGTCATAGCGGAAGAATTGTTGAGGTGGCAGGAGCTAGTACCGCTTCTGGAGCAATTGTACAGCAATGGGATAACAACAATCAAACTTGCGGACAATGGAAATTGATTCCAGCTACAAGTTTACAAACTTCGGTATTGATTCAAGCAGAAGATTATTCAGCAATGAGCGGCATTCAAGTCGAAGCGACTACCGATACAGGCGGAGGTTCAAACGTTGGTTATACAGAAACAGGGGACTGGCTGACGTATAACAATATTAATTTCCCAACAACTGGTTCTTATTTAATTGAATATCGAGTAGCAAGCGGTGTTACGGGCGGAAGATTATCTTCTGATTTGAATGCTGGAGCTGTTGTTTTAGGAAATGTTGATATTCCGAATACGGGAGGTTGGCAAAATTGGCAAACCGTTTCGCAGACTGTAAATGTAAATGCAGGAACATATAATTTCGGAATCTACATTCAGAATACAGGAATGAATATCAATTGGATTAAAATTACAAAAGGAGCAGGAGGAACAGCAAGAATGGCTTCAGTTGAAACAGTTGAAGAACCAGCTGAAACTGTTTTAAATGTTTATCCAAGTCCAGTTGAAAATACGTTGTATGTAACAACAGATCTTTCTGGAGGAAGCGTAAAAATAGTCGATTCGCAAACAGGATCTACTGTAGCATCTCAAAAAATCAACAACAATAGTTTTGATGTTTCGCATCTAAGAAAAGGAATCTATTTTATAGTTTTTGAAAAAGATGGCAAACAAACGATCAAGCGATTCATAAAGAAATAGTTTTAGATTAAAGTGATTTTAGATTGCAGATTTTAGATTTTAGATTATTTTGAAATCACTTGTACACTATCCTAGTTGGGATTTGGCTTTGCCAAATCCCAATCTAAAATCTGCAATCTAAAATCTAAAATAGAAAGTACTCAAATAACCGTCCCAACATTTACGAGTTTATTAATCTATTAAAACAATTATTATGAAAAACAATTACAAAAGAATGCTGCAGAAATGCATGATTATTTTAGTGTTGGGTGTCTTTAATTTAGTTTCGGCCCAAAAGAAAGTAATAGCTTACGTTCCCAACTGGATCGACTTGAATGCTTTTTCGAGTACGATTCAGTACAGTAAATTAACGCATATTAATATTGCATTCGAAAATCCTGATGCCAATGGTTATCTAAGTTTTAATTCAGGAAGTAATGCAATAATAAATGCTGCACATGCTCAAAACGTAAAAGTTTTTGTATCGCTTGGAGGTGGTTCTGTTTCTGAAGGCGGACCAATTCGTGATAATTATTTCAATTTAATTACGCCCGCCAACAGAACGGCTTTCATTCAGAAAATTTACGATTATGTTGTAGCCCATAATTTTGACGGTGTAGACGTAGATCTAGAAGGTCCAGCAATTAATGGAGATTACGGCGGATTTGTGATTGCTTTGGCTAATAAATTGCATGCCAATGGCAAATTGATTTCAGCAGCGCTTTCAGAAGGATATGGTGGTGCCAATGTACCTTCATCTACTTTTGCAGCTTACGACTGGATCAATATCATGGCTTATGATGCAACTGGGCCTTGGGCACCAAATAATCCGGGACAGCATTCGCCTTACAGCATGGCGGTAAATCAGTTTAATTATTGGACAGGGAGAGGATTGCCAGCAAGTAAAGCTATCATTGGACTTCCGTTTTATGGTTACGGTTTTGGAGCCTCTGCTAATCAAGGAATTTCTTATGCGAATATTGTAGCGCAATATCCAGGAGCGGAGAATCTGGATCAGGTTGGAAATACGATTTATTATAACGGAATTCCAACTATCAAACAAAAAACGACTTTTGCGATTCAAAACGCAGGCGGAGTTATGATTTGGGAATTGTCTCAAGATGCAACAGGATCTAAATCTTTACTGACAGCCGTTAATCAGGTAATTACAGGAAGTAATCCTCCAGCAACTGGAACTACAATTCAGGCTGAAAATTATAATACGATGAGTGGTGTTCAAACCGAAGCAACAACCGATACAGGTGGTGGATTAAATGTTGGATATTGCGACACAGGCGACTGGATGGCTTATTACAATATTAATTTTCCAACTTCTGGTTCCTATCAAATAGAATATCGAGTAGCAAGTGCAGTTACGGGCGGAAGATTATCATCTGATTTAAATGCAGGAACTATTCAGCTTGGTGCTATAAATGTGCCAAATACAGGAGGATGGCAAAATTGGCAGACGATTACTCAAACCGTAAATGTAAATGCTGGAACGTATAATTTCGGGATATATGTTCAGAACACAGGTTTTAATATAAACTGGTTTAGAATTACAAAATCGGGTTCAACGGCTAAATCTGCTCCTGCAAGTTCAGAACAATCAATTGCGAGTTTAGAAATTTATCCGAATCCGACTGAAAGTCAGCTTTTCTTCAGCACAGAGGTTTCTGGCGGAAATGTAAATGTTATCAATACAGAAGGCGGTGCGACTGTTTTTTCTCAAACCGTAAATAATAACAGCATTGATGTTTCGACTTTAAAAACAGGAATTTATCTGATTTCGGTAGAGAAAAACGGAATAAAAACGGTAAGACGTTTTATTAAAAAATAATCATAACCCATTTGCCATAATGGTTTTAGATACATTAAATTTTAGGTTTTAATGTGATGAAAAGGGCTGTCTATTTGGACGGCCTTTTTTATGATGAAAGCTTTATGTTTAACCGCAAAGAACGCTAAGGTTTACGCAAAGAGCGCAAAGTTTTTTAAGACTAAATTTTATAAAATAAAAAAGTTCGCAAAGCTTTAAGTTTAGCTTTGCGAACTTTGCGTTTTTAATAGGTTTGCAGAGATAAAAACTTTGCGTGCTTTGCGGTTAAAAAAGAGAATCACTTCACATTCTTAATTTCACCATTTTTCAAATCAACTGTAAAATGATCTGCTGGAACTTCGTGCATAAATTTATTGAAGATGATTAGGAATAACTTCATCTGTTTTTGGAGCGGAGTATCTTTTGAAAGATCAGCTTTGGAACCTTCTAAAAATAAATCAGACAAAACTTTATATTCTTTTGCTCTTTGAATTCCAACATCAGCCAAAGCCAATTCATCTGCACTTCTAAAACGATAAAAATCTACTAGAAGATCATAACCCGTCCAATTAAAGTTTTCTTTTTTGAGTTTATTCTGAGTTAGGATTTTTTCCGATTTAGTTTCAGCTTCTTTCCATTGTTCTTGAAACTGCTCTTTATTTTTTAGAATAAAATCAAAATCTTGATCGGATTGCATATTGGCTAAAACCAGTAAATCTTTTGCAGAAACATTCAATATAAAATATTTGAAAGCAGAAGGCCAATCGTCTTTTAAGAAACGAAGTCGAACTAATTCTTTTAAATGAAAATCGGTAAAATCATGATAGTTTTTCGTTTTTAAAATATCAATATTCCAAATGTCTTGCATGTTCTGACTTTCCAAAAACTGATATTCCATTTTGTATAAATCAAAAAGTTCGTTGTACCTCGGAACATTGTCAATAGTAATGGTTTGAATATCTACGAGATTATCTTTTTTGAAACTCAATAATTTATAAGCAGGAATGTAGGCTGCAAGCGATGGAGTCTGAATGTTAACCAAAGTATTTCCTTTTGCTGAAGTTCGAACTCCCGTATCGTTGATATGCATATGGCCTCCAAAATGAATCTTCAATCCTGCATCTGCAAATACTTGTGCTACTTCTTCGACAGGAACTCGGTTTAATTGCCATTTGTTTGGACCAAGCAATTCTTTTATTTCTGCAGAAGCGTCATCATTAAAATCAATCATAGGGAAATGGCTGAAAGCGATTAAAGTTTTTCCTTGTTTTTTGGCTTCCGCCGAAATAGTTTCAACCCATTTTATAAGATGTTTTTTGTTCGAAAGCACATTATTGTAACCTGTACTGGCTTCGCTGTAATTCTTAGAATATTTTTCTGTAGAAGCATTTTTCTTCGGAATATAAACATTTCCATCAATGGCCATCAGCCAAAGTCCGTTGATAGGTTCTACGACATAACTAACATCTGGAACTTCATAACCAAGTGCTACTTCGTATACGCGATTTGCCAATTTGGCGCTTTCTAGAGCTTTTTCGAATGTATAATTCTTGCTTGAATAGGTAGAAAATGGTGTTGCCCAGAATTTGTATTTTTTATTTGGATGAAAACCAAAATCATGAAGCTGATCTGTAATTCCTAAATAACCCATTTTAGCAATATCGGCGGTAACAACTACTGGCTGTTCGGTGTTTAAATTGGGCTTATAAAGGCCGTCTTTGCTAAAAATGGGCTGACTTTTACCATCATTGCCTAAGAAATCTTCTTTTCCAGATTCTTGAGCAAATGGCCCAACCGGATCGTGATTTCCTGTGGTGATGAAGAATTCTATTCCGTACTTTTTGGTGTATTGTTCTAATATTTTGGCTAATCCGCGAACGTGAATTGGCTGTCCGTCATCGGTATAATCTCCAGGAAGTGCGACGTATTTGATTTTGCGCTTAGCGATATCTTCTAAAGCGGCTATAAAGGCGAAATAATTTTCATTGAATATTCGAGTAGAATGTAGCTGAGATGACATCGTTCGCACCAAAACATATTCTCCCGTTTTCGGATTTATAACGCCTTTATAATCTGAATCTGAAAATCTTCCGAATAAATCCTGTAGATGGACATCAGATAAAAATGCGATTTGTGTTCCGTTGAGGTTTTTTACTTTTTGTGCGGATGCTACGTTATTGAAAAAAACTAGGAGCGAGATTATGTATAATATTATAAATTTTGAATTCATAGGTTTTGTTTTTTTTACCGCAAAGAGCGCAAAGAGTTACGCAAAGTTCGCTAAGATTTTTAAGCATGATTTATAAAAATCGAAGAACACAAAGCTTTGCGAACTTTGCGTTTCTAAACGCAATCTTAAATAAAAAATCTTAGCGCTCTTTGCGGTTAAAATTATTATTATTTCAATTTTCAGGTTTCCCGTTCCAGAAATAACTTGAAACTTGAAACCTGAAACCTGAAACAAAAAAAAACTATTTTCCAGTAACAGGATTATTTCTAACATAACTTCCATCATCGTATTTAATTTGGTACGGTGAATTGAAGAAAGTGCTTGGAAGATAATAATCGGTTGTGATTATTTGTGCGCCTGATTTTTTAGCTGCTTCAAAATGCGAATAATCGTTGGCACGCGCTTCTTTGGTGTCAGAATCTGCTCTTGTTCTTATTAAATATCCTTTTTTAACTAAATCTTCAATCTGCGGATCTTCAGAATTATTTCTGAATAATGTTGCGGCTTCTGGTTTTCCGGGTTCGGCGTTAATGAAAACGGCGCGTCCCTTAAGGGACGGATGATTCAATGCGTACAAATCTCTTTTTGCGCCGTTATTATCTAATAGGAATAAAAATCGTCCTTTGGCTTCTTTTAAAGTTGGCCAGTTGTCATGCAAAACGGCTTCTTCGAGTGTTTTGTATTTTCCTCGCACCATATCTGGCGTAATCAATTTGTCTTTTCCTAATTCTTTTCGAATTACTTTATCCATTTCATCAAAAACGGATGCAGTGAAATCTTCTGGTTTTGTTCCGAAGAAATTAGCATCGCCGTCTTTTGGCTCTAAAGTGATAAAAACGGGAATATGATTTGGATTGGCATCAGACCATTTTTTTAGTTCCTGCAAACAGATTTCAAAAGTGTAGCAAGAAGTTTTAAAATCGATATCCGGCATGTGGAAAACTTTAAAACCCGGTTTTTTCATTAATCCATCTGGGTCGTAAGCTTCTTCAGATTTTGCGATATCTAAACCTTTCGGATGAGTATATTTTCCGCCTTTCGCGTCAGCAAAAATATCAATTTCCAGATTGCGTAGACCTTTGTTTAATTGATCTGTAATACTGATGTGAGTATATTGTAAACCCTTAAGCGAACGAGAAGTGTCTCGTGCCTGAATGGTATTGTATAAGTCCGTTTCGATCGCGTGACGGTAACTGTTATGCGATCCGATAACTTGAAGCTGGTTCATTTTCAGATTGTCGTTTTGGGCCTGAACGCTTAAAGCTCCTGCTAATAATAAAGTGAACAAAAATGGTTTCATAATTCTAAAATGTAATTGATACTGTTGATTGGGACGCATCAAAAGAAAATTGCATTTTTTGAAAGGGACTAAGTTAAAAGCTGCTATTGGTTTCTATGTTAGATTAAAAAAAAGAAATCGCAAAGACATTTCTATTTCTGTCTTGAAAAAGTAGTATTAATACAACAAACGTGTTTATTTATTAATTTAAAGATAACCTTGACGCAAAAAGCATTGGCTTTTCATTTTATTATTTTACGATATTAAAAAGCCTGTAATTATAATATGAATAATCCTGAAATTTTTGAACAAACGTATAATCAATATTGGAAAAAGCTCAATGCGTTTTCTTATACGATGACTCAGGATAAAGACTTGGCGCAGAACATCGTTCAAGATGTTTTTGTGGATTTATGGGAAAGAAAAGAAGAGCTGAATATTAATGCGATTGAACCTTTTTTGTTTCGCGCGGTTAAGAATCAGGTTTTCAAACATTATCAGAACAATCGTTTTGATAAGACGATTCTGGAAGAAAAATTCGAAGACTACATTATTGACAATTTTTCGACAATTGATCCAGAAGTGATGGATCTGCTTTATGCTGCATTAGATAAACTTCCGGAGAAAAGAAAAGAAGTTTTGCTGATGTATAAATTTCAAGACATGACAATCGATCAGATTGCAGAGGAGCTTGGAATTTCGAAACAAACCGTAAAAAATCAGATTTCATCTGCGGTAAAACAACTTCGCGAAGGCTTAAAAGACTTGGCTTGGCTGGCGCCATTCATTATTTTCAATCAACAATTTTAAAATAACTTTCGCTTGATGTTTTCATAATATTTGGCGATAGTACGATTTCGAGATTCTGGTACTTATTCATAACAATAAGTATTTATGATAAAAAGAATCAAACATAGTTTAGAGTATTTGCTAGATAAAAGTTCGCGAGGAAAAACTTCATCAGCAGAAGAAAATTTATTACATGATTTTGCTTTCAGCGAATATCAAAAATCAAAGTGGGATAATGATTTTATGGGAAATCCAGAAATCGAATCTCAAAACATGTACGATGAAATTCAGTTAAGAATTGGAAAGAAGAAATCTTTCCGTCCTTATTTAAAATATATAGCTGCTGCCAGCATTCTTTTTCTGCTTGGTTTAGGATTTTTCTTGAGACCAAATGTTTTAAACCAAAAACAAATCACATTTAAAACGTCATCGATTCCCAAATCTATCCAATTAAGTGACGGTTCGAAAATTTATCTGGCAGCAAACTCATCATTTCAGTATCCTGAAAAATTTGTAGGCGATCAAAGAACAGTTTCTTTAGTAAAAGGAAACGCGTTTTTTGAAGTCGCCAAAGACAAAAAACATCCTTTCATTATTCATTCTGGCGAAATACAGACAAGAGTTGTGGGAACTTCATTTCACATTCAATTATCAAAATTAAACTGTAAGGTAATTGTAGTAACCGGAAAAGTAAATGTGTCTGGAAAAGGGCAGAGTGTTGATTTAGTACCGAATCAGGAAGCTTTATTTGAAGGTAAAAAATTAACCAAACAATTGGCCGATAAAGCATTTTTGGTGAATTGGTATAATGAAGATGTTACGCTAAATCAAACTACTTTAAAACAAGTAATCACCATTTTACAATATAAATACGGAGTTTCTTTTGAGTATAATAATAAACACGTATTAGCAATGCCGTTAACGGTATTCATTAAGAAGGACGCGACATTAGAAAATGTTTTGGAACAAATAAATTATATCACAAACCTAAAATTCAAAGTCTATGGCGAAATAGTAAAAGTGGATTAAAAACAAAAAAAGCAGTTGCGGGAACAACTGCCATTAATAAATTAAGCATCGTAAAAACAATTACTTAAATCATGTATTTTAAACCTTCTTATTTAAATCTAAAGAGTTTTGTCTTTTTAGTTCTAGCTTTACTTGCCTTTCAGAGCGGTTATAGTAAAACTTTATTAAAAGAGTCAAAAATAGCAAATAAAATAGAAAAAGCGACTCTTGTCTCTATTTTTTCAAAATTAACACAGCAGACCGATTACAAATTCAGTTACGGACAAGCCATAATTGCTGATAATACAGCTTATACAGTAAATTATAATACAGAGTCTATTACTGCTATTTTGAATGATCTTTCTAAAAAAGCCAATTTCAATTATAACATTAATGGTAAATTAATTTTAATTCAAAAAACAGCTAAGCCAAAAGCAGTAAATACCAAAGCTATTGAGAGAATTAAAATAAAAGGAAAAGTCGTTGACGAAAATAAATTGCCTATTCCTGGTGCATCTGTAATAGAAACGAGCACTTCAAACTCAACAGTGACGGATTTTGACGGTGTTTTTGAACTTACTGTAGGAGAAGGAAAAACAATCGATATTTCGTATGTAGGATATAAATCTAAAACGGTTCCTGCACAGAGCGGTTTTATGACAATTCAGTTAGAGCCAGCTACTGCAGAATTAAATGAAGTTTTGGTTGTTGGTTACGGAAAACAATCTAAAAAAGACGTTACGGGAGCAGTTACGCAATTGGAAGCGGCTAACTTTAAACAAGGAGTAAGCATTTCGCCAGATAATTTAATTCAAGGAAAAGTTGCGGGTGTTCGTGTGGTTAGTACAAGCGGTGAGCCAGGAGCAGGAGTAAACGTAACCATTAGAGGTGTTGGATCTATTAGAAGCGGAAGTACGCCTTTGTTTGTTGTTGACGGAATTCCATTGTCTAATGACGATGTGAGCCCATCTGGAACGAATGTTGGTTTTGGTAGTTCGCAAGCTAAAAACCCTTTAAACTTTTTGAATAATAGTGATATCGAATCGATTACAGTTTTGAAAGATGCATCTGCTTCTGCAATTTATGGAGCAAGAGGGTCTAACGGAGTTGTTTTGGTAACGACTAAAAAAGGAGCAAAAGGAGATGGAACTCTAACTTTTGATTCGTCTTTAGGAATTTCTACTGTAGCAAACAAATTGGATGTTTTGAGTGCAGGACAATACAGAAATGCAATTAAAGATAAAGCTTTTGACCATGGCGGTAATACAGATTGGCAAGATGTTATTTTTAGAGAAGCTATTACAAAAAGCAATTCGCTAGCATTTTCTAAACAGACAGAATCAGGAAATTACTATGCTTCTGTATCACAATTAGATCAAGAAGGTATTATTAGAAATAGCAATTTTAAGCGTTTGACGGGAAGAATTAATGCTGCTGAGTCATTTCTAGACAATAAACGTTTAAAATTAAAATTTAATCTTACGGCTAGTGAAACCAAAGACGATGGTGTTCCTACAAGTGATGACGGAGGTTCTAACGGACAATTGCTGGTACATACCTTAATGGCAAACCCAACCAGATCGGTTTTTGATGCAAATGGAAATTATACCAATTTTAATATGAATGCGCATTACAACCCAGCGTATTTGTTAAGCATTTATACCGATCAGACTCGTACTTTGAGAGTTTTAGGAAACTTTGAAACTTCTTTTAGAATCGTGAACGGATTAGAGTATAAATTGAACCTTGGTATCGATCGTTCGATGTCAGAGAGAAATACTACTATTTTTCCAAACTTAACAGATTTGAATCCGAAAGGGAAATATGTTCAGAATAATTTAGATTCTAAAAACTCTTTGGTAGAGCATTATCTGACGTACAATTTAAATTTGGATAAGCATAAAATTGAAGCTTTAGGAGGTTTTTCATATCAGAAATTTGAAAGATCGGGAACAAGTTTCAGTATCGACGGAATTTCAAACCAAGGTGAAGGTGTTCCTCCTTCAATAAATCCAGGTTTTAAAGGTACTCAATCTGGAACAACAGGTTATGCGCAGGAAAATGAATTGCAGTCTTATTTTGGAAGATTAAATTATGGTTTTGATAACAGATATCTTTTAACAGCTTCTATGAGAGGTGACGGATCCACTCGTTTTGGTAAAAACAACAAATACGGTTATTTCCCATCATTTGCTTTAGGATGGAATATTGCTAACGAAAGTTTCTTAAAAGAATCTTCTACTTTAAACAACTTAAAACTTAGAGCGAGTTGGGGACAGACAGGAAACCAAGAGGTTGAAAATAAAATTACGCAGGCAAGTTATTCATTGTCTGGAGCTGATGGATATTATTTATATGACGATTTAAATCTAGTAAACGGAGTTTCTGTAAATAGAACACCAAATCCTGATTTGAAATGGGAGGTTGTGACGCAATTTAACGTAGGTTTAGATTTCAATTTATGGAATGACAAATTGTACGGAACATTAGATTATTTCAATAAAACCACTACTGATGCGATTCTGAATGTTCCTTCTCAAGCTTTGAGTCCAACCACTACTATCTGGACCAATATTGACGGTAAAATTATCAATAAAGGAATCGAGTTTATGTTGGGTTCAAAAATAGTTGATACTAAGAATTTTTCTTGGAACATTGACATGAACGGCGCAACATTGAATAATAAAATTGAAGATCTTCCAGTTTCAGAAATCTTAACGGGAACAATCTCAGGACCTGGACAATCTGGAGTAAATGCAAATATTTATAAAAGCGGATATGCAGCTGGATCATTCTATTTGTTGGAACACATTGGTTTTGATGCAAATGGAGGAAATATCTTTAAAGATCAGAACGGAGACGGTGTAATTGATAATAGTGATAGAGTCATTATTGAAGGAGCACTTCCAACTTTCTACTACGGATTTAATAGTGATATGAGATATAAAAGCTTTACGTTTTCTTTCTCTATCATCGGGCAAACAGGTGGTTATTTATTAAATAATACAGGTTTAAATGCATTAAACATAAACAATTTAGCATCAGACCGTAACGTGGCAACAGGTTATTATGAGTCTGGAGCAAATGCTGCAAACTCACCAATCTTGTCAACTCTTTTCTTAGAAAAATCAGATTTTATTAGATTAAATACAGCTCGTATTGGTTACAATTTTGACTTGAAAGGATTAAACTGGATCAACGGATTAACGCTTTACATAACAGGTCAGAACTTAATTACGATTACAAACTATACAGGTTACGATCCGTTAATTAACAGTCCGAAATCAAACGGAGGAAATCAATCTATTGGTATCGATTATGCAAGTTATCCAACTTCTAGAACATTCAGTTTTGGAGCAACTTTAAAACTATAATTATTATGAAGACAAATACAATTTTTAATATAAAAACATTAGCAATATTTTCTTTTATATGGCTTTTTGCAAGCTGTACTAACCTTGACGAAGTTGTTTTAGATGAGGTTTTAGGAGAAGATGCTTCAAACCCTGCTGGAGCTCTTGCGGCTGCTTACGACCGTTTAGGAGACGGAACGTTCGTAGATCATGGAGGAATTTTTTCTTTGCAGGAATACACGACAGACGAAGCAATTTTGCCAACTCGAGGAAGTGACTGGGGAGATGGCGGAAAATGGAGAGATATGCATGAGTTTACATGGAAATCTGATAATGCTGTTGTAGTGGATAATTGGAACAAATTGACAAACGGAATTACACGTTCGTTAACTGCAATTCAATCAGTCGAAGAAAGTTCAATTCCGGAGAAGAAATTGTTTTTAGCGGAAGCGAAAGGACTTTTAGCGTATTATTTGTACACCACATTAGATTTATACGGACAAGCGCCTTACAGAGATCCGATGAACCCAAATGCGCCTTTACAGATTTTAAAAGCCGATACGCAAATCGATCAATTGATAAAAGACGTTGAAGCTCTTCTGCCAGATTTAGCAGAAATGGGAACACAGCAAACGCATCACGGAAGATTTACAAGAGAAGCAGCTTATGGATTCTTAGCAACTATGTATTTGAATCGTGCGGTTTTTAAAGATCGTTTTAATGCGTCTTCAAGTTTTAATTTTACTGAAGCTGCCGCAACGGGTACAGGAACAGATATGGATCGTGTAATTTATTATACTTCACTATTGATTGATTCAGGAAAGTATTCTTTAGAAAGTGATTATTTCAAAAACTTCGCAAGAGACAATGATAAAGGAAAAGAGTTGATTTTTGCTATTTCTCAAAAGATAGATTACATCAGAAACGGTTCTAACAGTTTTGCTTATGTATGTATGGAGCGTAACCAGAGAACATCTGCAGCCAATAGAGGAACAAATGCGGCTTGTACAACTCCTGAGTTTTTTGCCACATGGGATGGAAATCATGACGATCCGAGATTTCAACAGAAATACCAATATTCTGACGGAACTTGGTTTAAAAACGACGGAACAGATGTAAGCGTTCCAGCAACAGATATTGTTCCTAAAAGTGCTAATTTACCTTGGTTCCACTTTAATAGAGGAATTGAATTTGGACCGCAATACGGACCAATCTTATTGTCATCTGGTTCTTTGGAAATGGTTAACGGACGCATTAAAGTTTCTCCGTTATACATGGAAAAAAGCACAACTACAAGAATGGATTTTACGCCTTCTTTGACTTTCAAAAATCCTGCACAGGCAGTTTTTGCTCAGAACGAAATCAATCAGGGAGCTCGTATTTTTAAATATGAATTTGATCCAGAAGGAGGAAACGGAAACAGTAATGTTGATATTCCTTTGTTCCGTTTAGGAGGAATTTATACCATGAGAGCCGAAGCTTATTTCAGAAAAGGAAATACGGGTCAGGCAATGGATGATTTAAATAAATTGCGTACAAGCAGAAAAAGAGAATCTCTCTACGGAAGCACACCAGGAAAAGCTTTGACTGCAATCGATCAGACTGTTTTATATAACGAAATTGGTTTCGAATTATACTGGGAATTATACAGAAGGCCACAAATGATCCGTTTCGGGAAATTTGATCTTCCAGGAACAGCAAAACCAGCTTCAGAGCCATACAGAAGAGTTTTCCCAATTCCGCAGTCCACTATCGATGTAACTAAGGAATTCCAACAAAATCAAGGATACAATTAAGTTTGTGTGTTAGTTTATTTTTTATTTTTTTTCAAAAAGCCTGTTTTAAAAAAGCAGGCTTTTTCTTTTAAAGACGCTAAGGTTCTGAGATACTAAGATGCTAAGTTTTTTTTAAATCTAGAGATGCACTGCAGTGCATCGAACATAAAGTATATAAATCTTAGCATCTTAGTATCTCAGAACCTTAGCATCTTAAAAAAATATAATAAACGAATAGTTAAATGTAAGTGTTATCTGATTGATAATGAGTATATTTGAGTATGTGTTGAACATTCTTAAAATGTTTAAAAATGAACAGTATTAAATAACTCAAAATGAATAAAAATCATGATACATCAAATTGACACGACAGATAATATTGTTGCCTTTAGAGCATTGGCAGAAGTAACAAAAGAAGATTTTTTGACTACAGTAACTCCAGCGGTTGAGCATTTGGTAAAACAAGTCAATGAAATTAATTTTTTATTGGTCTTAGATACAGACATTAAAAATTTTACACCCGGCGCATGGCTAGAAGATGGACTTTTAGGACTTAAGCATTTAGGAAAATGGAATAGAGCTGCAATTGTTACCGATACAGAAGAAATTATCTCCTTTACAAACGGATTTAGCTATATTGTTCCAGGGGAGTTTCGTGGTTATAAAAAGGCTGATTTTAATAAAGCATTAAATTGGGTTGAAGGAAATATTTCTTAATCTATCTTCCCAAAAAATAAAAAAGAGCGCTTATAAAGTAATAAGCGCTCTTTTTTATGATAGTTTATTTAAACGTTTAATGATTGTATTCGATACCGCTGCTTGCCTGCGCATCAATTTTTTCTTTAGATACTTGACTGTATTTTTTATAACAAGCCGATGCTAAAATTGGTAACGCAAGACCGCCTACAACAGCACCTACTTTTTTATGCCCCGTTTGTTTTAAAACTGCCGCTGCAAGAAGAGCACCGACACCAGCACAAACCATTTGTTTTACTGACAGATTTAACGGTTTACTTTCAGGTTTAATTCCGTGTAATAATGGGTCTATAAAATTCAAATTCTCCATAATGCCAATTAATTTTAATTATACTTATTTGTTATTTTTAATTTTTACTGTTTTCAGTGTCAGTTTCACTCTCAATTTTCTCAATTTCGACCTTTTCTTTTTTTATAGCTTGGCGCAATAGAGCAAAAAGACTCATATAAACATTTGCCATAAAAACTAGAGAAAACCCTGCCAAAATATATCCTCTCCAATCATTTAACAAAAGTTTATAATCGCAAATAATCAGAAAGGCAATTGTAACATAATGGCTAAAGCAATATTCACAGGTGAGGAGATAGAAAAACTTTCTTGACAGTATAAATTTGTCATTTTTAGAATGTCTGACACACCATTCATGCGGTTCTCTAAAAATCTCTTCATGTGTGACAGTCCAGCTGATGCAGGCAATCGGAATTGCTAATACAAAAAGCCAGACAATTTGAACTGCTATAGACATAAATTAATGCTTTTACAATTTACGATAATTTTTGCTATTCTCTAGGATGGTTTTCAGGATAATGTTCTGCGTCAAAATCATCCAATTCTTCATCCTTATCCAAATCTTCCTCTTTTTCACGATCTTTTTCGTAATCTAAATCCGGATCATAGTCATCGTTTAGGTCATCTTCTGTGCCGTCGTTTGTAATGGCATCATCTTCATTGATGATTCTTTCCTGATTCGGAATGTTTTCTGAACGAATAGTAGTATTGGGTTCAAAATCGCCTTTTAGATGCGTAGGATCTTCAATAAACTCTTCCTGATATTGATACGGATCTTCATCTCGTGCATAATTATCATTATCAACTAGCGTATTTTGTTCGTAATGATCGGGATCGCTTTCGCCAAATTCTCGTTCATCATGTTTCAGAACTTGTTTAAATTCATCTTCATTAGAATAAGAACCATCTACAAGTGTGTTTTGTTCGATATAATCAGGATCAAATTGACCATAATCATGGTTATGTTGCTTTTCCATAATAGTGTTTTTTTGATTTGTTATTTATTTCCAATATTGAATCTTCACGATGAAGACCTTCCTAAATCTTTTACAGTTTTCACTGTAATCCGTGTCTGTAGCTTTTCTTTAAATAACCTATTTTCGGCTTTTAATTTTTTCTGGCTTGTACTTTTATAAAGTCACTAAGAAAAGCTGTATTTACAAAATTACCCTGTAAATAGATCAAAAACCTTATAGAAAAAAACATTATAGTTGCATAATTAACAGTTATTTATATTATAAATGTTGTAAGAAATTATGTAAGGCACTTGTGTTTAAACAATCTACATTTGAAATGAGATTAATGTGCAATTAAATTTAAATCAATATGGCATCAGATAAGGTAACAGCATGTTGTAAGGCTTTAATAGAAAAGAATTTAACAATAGCATTTGCAGAAAGCGCTTCGGCAGGAAAAATGTGTTATGAATTTTCCACAGTTTTTAATTCCGGAAGAATTCTTATAGGAGGAATGGTTTGTTATCATTCGTCTATGAAAGAAGATTTGCTTCATATTCCGTGGGGAACAATTGAACAATATAGTGCCGAATCTGCAGAAGTTACCAAGTTAATGGCTCAGAACTTTTACCGTTACATTAATTCGGATATCTGTGTGGGTTTAACGGGATTAACTACACCTGGCGGAAGCGAAAGCGAGTCTAAACCTGTTGGAACTATTTTTATCCATATCATTTTTGGCGAAATACAAATTGCCAAACGTTTTGAGTTTAAAGGAAATCCAGAAGAGATTATTAATCAGGCAATAGATGTTGTAGCCGATTTGATTTTGAGGGAAATTTAATAAACCAATCAAACGTCCCTACGGGACGACAACTACTTAAACATTTTTTTTTCTACCGATGAGATGTTCCTAGCGGAACATTTTTTTTATGATAATGGATTGAAATTTTTAAAATTTCTTGATTTATAAGATTCGAAGAATGTTCCTTACGGAACATTTTTTAGTCTTAAACTAACACTCATATGACTTTTAGTAGCTATCCGAAAAAATAGAATGTTTAAAATTTATATCACTAAGAGAAAAAATGTTCCGCTAGGAACATCTCATCGGTAGAACTTTTAATGATGGATTATTTTTTTCGTTCCGTAGGAACGTTTGGTAGGTTATGGCAAACACATACACACAATTGCATATACAATTTGTATTTGCAGTAAAATACAGAAAAGCATTAATTGCAAAAGATTGGAAAGACAAATTACATCAATATATTACGGGTATAATTCAAGCCAATAATCATAAAATGTTATGTATTAATAGCATGCCAGATCATATACATATTTTTATTGGGATGCGTCCTACACAATCTATTTCTGCATTAGTCCAAAATATAAAAACAGAAACTAGCAAATGGATTAAAGATGAAAAATTGGCTTCTGATTTTTCATGGCAAGAAGGTTATGGCGCTTTTTCATATTCAAGAAGCCATGTGCCGAATGTCATTCGGTACATTCAAAATCAAGAACAGCATCATAAAAAAGAAACGTTTTTAGAAGAATACCAGAAACAGCTGATAGCTTTTGAAGTAGAATTTGATAATCAATACATTTTTAAAGAACCAATTTTATAACGTCAAACGAACGTTCAGATGAGGTGACCCAAAACGCGCATGTTTGTATATATTACGACCCATATGTTCCATCGGAACATTTCATCGGTAGAAAATTAACAATCATTCATTTTTTACGTTCCGTAGGAACGTTTGATAAATTGAGATTAATTTAAAATGATAATCAATCAAACGTCCCTACGGGACGAAACGAACCATCTATTTATTTTTTTTTCTACCAACCAAATGTTCCGATGGAACATGATTTCAATATTCTTTTATTTATTTTTTAATATATAACGAACCATTTTTAATTGTCTTTTTATCCAACAAATCTTGCTGATATAATTTCTCTAAAATAGAACTAGCTTCAGAAGTCGATTTATCCAAAATTACAGCATACTCTTTTGGAGCTAATGTTGGGAAAATTTCAAACAAATCTAGTGGAGTTTCATTTTTAATGGTTTTCTTTTTTGCATCGGGAAATAATGCTAATAAAGCATTTTCATAGGCAGCATAAGGTTTAGAACCGTAAACCGTTAATTGGTTATTATCAGCATCGGCTAAAAATAAGGTTGGGAAACCTCGTACTCCAAGCGTTTTGGCTAAATTTAAATCTTCTTGAAAAAGCTTTTTGGCATCTCCATCATAATCGGTTTTTAGTTTTTTAACATCCAAACCGGCAATTTTTGCTGCTTCTGCTATGTTTTTCCATTTGGCGATGTTCTTTTTATCGAGATAAAGCTTTTCGCGAAGAATACGCATAAAAGAAACCGCTTTTGTTTTACTCTGCATTTGAGCCGCTTTCATAGCAATGCAAGAAGGATAAGAAGAATCTAACGGGTCTTCAATCCAAACATTTCCGTCAATAGGCATTTCGTAATATAAACTCGCTTCATCCCAATGATGCGCAACGTCAGAAGGTTTGCTTATTCCGCCACTGTTATAACTCCAATCGGGTAATAAGCCGCCCATTCGGTAATCAATTTCAAAATAATCGCCATATTCAAGTTTTAATTTTCTAAGCTGAGGTTCAATTCCCCAGCAAGAAGAACAAATAGGATCGGTATAATAAATAATTTTTACAGGTTTATTTTCCGTTGGAATAGCCGTTTTTTCATTCGATTTTTCGCCAACAGGCATCTCGCACATTCCGCTAACAGGATCACACAGTAGCGGATTTGTTTTGTCTTCACTCATTTTTGAATTTGTTTGTGACTGGCAGCTGGCACTGCAAATCAAGATTAATAGTAGCGACAGTATTTTCATAGAAATTTTTAAAATGACTCCCGAGTTTTTTAACTTACTGCAAAGTTCAGCCGAATATCATCGCCAGTCAATTAGTCAAAAAAAAGTGACTAGAAAAAAAACAATTTTTACGAATTGTCTATTCTTCTAAAAAAAATAAACTTCTAGTATTAAGTAGTTGCAATCTTACACTGTTTTTGTGTATTTTCACATTTGATTAAATCTACAGCCAAAATGAATTACATTCAAAAAATTAAACGCCTCTTCAATTTGTCTGAAAATGAAAACTACGGATTTTCAGAAAATCAAATCCTCGATCTTGAGAAAACATTAGAGATTAAACTTCCCTCACAACTCAAAGAATACTATTTGAAATTAGGGAAAGAAGAAAATCTTAATTACAGTTTTAACAGACTTTTGAAACCTGAAAATGAAATCGGATTTTCAGATGATAATTTTCTGGTTTTTTACGAAGAAAATCAAAATGTAGCTTTTTGGGGAATTAAAAAGGAAGATTTATCAGAGGAGAATCCTCCAGTTTACGGCAATTACGATACAATCGAAAAATCAGACTGGGAAATTGAAACTGAAATAACGGAGAACTTTTTTCTACTAATGGCAGTTTTCAACGGTACATTGGGCGGACTTCAATTTAATGGAAATCATTTTGGAGAAATTGATTTGGAAATTGTAAAGTTGATTGAAGAAAATTATGCACTTGTTCCTGAAATCAGTAGAGAAAACCAAAAGGTATATACAGATGATTTTTATGCTGTAATCAGTTTGTCATTCGATCAAGAAAAAAATTGTACGGGAGCTTTTATTGGATCAAGCAATCAAGAACGGTTTGATGCCATTCTGGAGAATATTGATATCGATTGGTCATATCTTTCGTATGATGATGAAGATGCTTATGAAGATGATGAAACAGAATAAATATGTGGTTCAGTAAATTTACTTTTTTCGATAAACAATCGGCTTTAACAGAATCAGTTTCAGAAGATTTCTTTACCAAATTATTTTCAAAAGATGAGTTTGACAATTTTCCTGATATCGAGAGTTTGTATCCAAATGGTAGAGATCCAAAATATTTCCCTATTCCTCAACAGCTAAGGCTTCCGAAAGAATATATCGAACTTTTGCAGTATTCAAACGGTGGTGGAATTATAAATGGCGAACGTGAATTTGGCTTTTTTTCGTTAGAAGAAATTCGCCAGATGTATATAAATTACGGATTTCCAATTTGGGCGCCGGCATTTCTTCCAATAGCTTTTAATGGTGGAGGGAAGTTTTATGCTTATGATCTCAGAGAAAACGAGGGTTTCCCGATAATTCTCATTCCTGCTGGAAATCTTGGATATGATGATGACTGTTGGGTGTTTTTAGGAAACTCGCTAGAAGAAATCTTGAATAAAAACACAAATGTAGAAGATGAGCTGGATGTGCTTTATCCTGAAAAAGAACTATCAGAAAATGAGATTCGATACAGAGAACTCCGCCTTGAATTAAAGGAACTAGAAGACAATAAATCAAAAGGAAAAATGGATTTAAAAACTTTTCTGCTTTCGAAAAAACGAATCGAAACGGATTTAAAGAAATTATAAGAAAAACGAATAAAATATAATGAGAGAATTAAACTATTTAGTAAAAATAGATGGCAACGAAGCGCTTTTAGAAAAATTCATTGAAGCGATTGATAACAATACAGTTACAATTGATAAATCGTATCCAAATCCTTATGTATTAGATTCGGGTGAAAAATTTCTATTATCATCCATAATTGAATATTTTTTCCAGACCAGACCTTTCTCAAAAGAATTTTATATTTCATTTGTCGAAAAACTTAGAAAACTTACTGGATTTGATAGTTACCGTTATACATTAGGATTGCAAGCAGACGAATTGGTTTTTAATAGTTTTGAAAGAGTAAAAAAAGGCAAATACAAGATTTTTATACCCAAAACAACAGAAGAGATTCCAGAACCCATATTGACGGAAGAGCAAAAAGAACTTTTAAGTTTTATATGCTATATTGCTGTTTCTCATATTAAATACGGTCCAAGTTATGCCACAGTTACTGCAAATGAGTATTTTAATGTTGTAACAGAATTGGGGTCTGACGAAGTAGCTCAACTAAAGCAAAACGGAACAGGAAAACTTCCAAAAGAATTGAGTGCACATAAAGACAGTGATCTAACAGCTAAAGCCAATGATGTTTTTGCAACAATAAATATAAAACTGATTACAGAAACAGAAAAAAGCTATAGAAAAGCATTACACTTTGTAAATAATCTTCTGAAGACCGATTTTCCTAAAAGCTATGAAATCGCATTTTCATCTAAAAAACAAAGAGTTGCTTCCAATAAAAGGACTTCCAAAATGCGGACAGAACTATCTCTTTGCAGGAGCTGTTCAATATTCGAACCTTCACAAGGATATTTTAGAATATATTAATCTGGCTAAAAAAGAATACGAATGGTACAACAATCTTGAAGACGAGAATTGTGCGATGCCATCGACTTTTGCTGTTTTTGCTTTAGGATTACAAAAAGAAAAATATTTTGATACGCTAATTGAGTATTATAAAACAGTAGATGGCGAACATCAGTCTCTTCAGGTCAAATTTACGCCTGTATTTTTGGAGAAGTTCGGCATAACCGAAAAATCTATAAAAGTCTTTATCAATGCTGTTTTATCCATGCAGGAACATCCGCATAATAAGACTTTCATTTCTCATTTTTCAAATGAGAATAGCTTGAAATTATTGTTGGATAGCAAGGAGAATTTCATTTCGTATTATTTTACTGAAGAAGATTTAAATGAATATTCAAATAGTGGAGATAATCCTCAGGAAATGGCAGATTATTGTTGGGAAAGCATTATGTATACGATTTTTGGGCAAAGTAAAGATTTTGCTAAAATTGCCAGACAATTATCAGACGAACAAAAAATACTATTTGAAAAGTTGTTTTAAATAATTTCAGTAGTTTATAACCTGAGATCAAACGAAAAAGTAGTTAGAAATATTTGCAGTATAGATATAATACTCAAAAAGGAAATAAGATTAATATGAAAATGTACATTTTAGTAAAACAGGACGTTCCAGACAAATTGGTTCCGGTAATAACTGCCCACGCATCTTTGGCTTGTTTTAGAAAATTTGAGCAAAACGAAAATATGCAGAAATGGGTAAACGGAATATTTAAAAAAGTGGTCTGCGTGGTTTCTGAAACAGAATTTATAAATGCAGGAAAAGAACCGGACCATATTATTTTAACCGAGTCGGCATTAGATAACCGAGAAGTTTGTATAGCATTTGTACCACGGGAAGAATACTCTAAAATATTTAAATTTTTTAGAATGTGGACACCTCAAGATAATTTGTAATTATGAATACAACAATACAAATCGAAGAACTCAGCCATAATACCTTTTTCTGGAAGTATTATTTCTGCTGGTCACGAGGTTTTGATGAGAAAGAAGAAGTAAATATTGATGAAGCTCTAGAAGTTGTAGAAATTAATGAAACAGAAGCTTATGAATGGGAAAGTATATTTTTTAATTATGATGATATAGAAGAAAATCCAAGACATGTTGCAGGCAGAATAAATGATAATTTAAATTTTGCAGTTGAGTTTGCCGAATATGAAATCAATTTTTTTCTGAATGATATTTACATAGGAAATTTAGGAGGACATTTTGAAGCTTGGTTTTTTACTTTGGATGAATTATTGGCTTTTGAAAAATATCCTAATTTGTTTCTTCTTTTTCTTCCAATGACAGGAATAAAAGAAAATGAAAAAGCTGTTTTAAAACCAATAATGGTAAAACATTTAAATGCAATTCCGAAGTTTGATGCACATTCCAATTATATTGCAGATTGCCTCCTAAACGGATTAATTATGCAATCTCCATTTGAAGAAATAGAAGAAATTGGTTTGACAAATAATCAAAATCATAGCGTGAGGAATGTGACAGCATACCCGCGTTATCAGGAAGATGTAATAGAGCTGAACAAAATTCTAAAATAATACCTTTAAACTTAGCGCCTTAGTATCTCAGCATCTTAGAATCTTAAAAAGTACATTAAATTTTCATTAACAAAATCTAATTAAGCATTAGTTTATATTTGTAAGAAACAAATTAAATTTAAGATCAAAAGGTCTATGAAAAATAAACTTTTAAAAATTTCTTTTCTTCTGTTTCTGCTTTTTTCCGTAAAAGGATACAATCAGAACGTAAAGCTTTTAAATATAAATCAGCTCAACGAAAGAATTAAAAACGGAAAAGACAGCACTTATGTAGTCAATTTTTGGGCAACTTGGTGCGCACCATGTATAAAAGAATTGCCACATTTCGAGAAATTGGGAGCAGAACATAAATCAGAGAAAGTAGCTGTTTTATTGGTAAGCTTAGATTTTAAATCCAAATTGCAATCGAATGTAATTCCGTTTGTGAAAAGGAAAAATTTAAAGAATGAAGTCTTTCTTTTAAACGAAAGTAATCCACAAGAGTTTATTGATAGAATTGATCCGAGCTGGTCTGGAAGTATTCCAGCTACGCTTTTTATTAAAAATGATAAAAGAAAATTTGTTGAAAGCGAATTTACCTACGAACAATTATTAACTGAATATAAAAAACTGTAAACCATTATGAAAAAAATAATCTTATTACTAGCATTAGCATTTTCTGCTTTTCTATCTCATGCACAAAATGCTGTAACACTTAAAGCGGGCGATGCAGCTCCAGATTTCAAACTGAAAAATGTGGACAACAAAGACGTTTCTTTTGGATCTTTTAAAGATGCAAAAGGATATATTGTTGTTTTTACGTGTAACACTTGTCCCTATGCTATTGGATATGAGCAGAGAATTATTGATTTAGATAAAAAATTCAAATCTCAAGGATATCCTGTAATTGCAATCAATCCAAATGATCCCGAGGCTTCTAATGCAGATACTTTTGCAAAAATGCAGGATTTGGCCAAAGAGAAAAAATATTCTTTCCCATATTTATTTGATCCAGGACAAAAAATCACTGATGAATATGGTGCAAAACGTACGCCTCACATCTTTATCGTTTCTAAAACTTCAAAAGGAAATGTGGTAGAATATGTTGGAGCAATCGACAATGATCCAGAAGGAAATAATCCGCAGAAAATAAAATATGCAGAAGATGTAATTGCATCACTTAAAAGCGGTCAAAAACCAGCAATTACACAAACTAAAGAAATTGGCTGTACAGTAAAAAGAAAAGCAAAAGCTTAATTGTTTTGTTTCAAGTTTCATGTTTTATTCCGTTGCGTTTAACCTGAAACCTGAAACTTGAAACCTGAAACAAAAAAAAACATAAAATACAAACGCCCCAAATATGGGGCGTTTTTTTGGCATGTATGGTGAACAAGTTTACTTTCTATTTTTTATCAATTTTGTAAAGTCTTCCTTGATCGGTAACGGCGTATAATGCTTCATCTTTTCCTTGCGTAATATCTCTAAATCTTTGACCTTGTCCTGCTAATATTCTTTCTTCACCCGCTACTTTATTGTCTTTAAAAGCTAAACGTATAATATGCATGCCGCTCAATGAACCAATAAAAAGGTTATTTTGCCATTCTGGAATACGGTTTCCGGCGTAGAAAGTCATACCACTTGGTGACACTACAGGATCCCAATAATAGACCGGTTGCTCCATTCCAGTTTGTTGTGTAATACCTTCTCCAATTTTCGTACCACTATATTCAATTCCGTAAGTAATTGTTGGCCAGCCGTAATTTGCTCCAGCTGTAATTCGGTTAATTTCATCACCACCTCTTGGGCCGTGTTCACTTTGCCATAAGTCACCCGTTGTTGGATGAACAGCCAAGCCCTGCGGATTTCTA
This sequence comes from Flavobacterium sp. B330r, assembly GCF_056824325.1. Lineage (NCBI taxonomy): Bacteria > Pseudomonadati > Bacteroidota > Flavobacteriia > Flavobacteriales > Flavobacteriaceae > Flavobacterium > Flavobacterium sp. B330r. The sequence goes on along the minus strand of NZ_CP124860.1, from coordinate 5,275,890 downwards.
TGACCAATAGTATAAAGTTCTGGCAAAGCCCCCGTTTGTGTAAAAGATGGATTTCCTGGTGCTGCTTGTCCGCTTGTTGTAATGCGTACAATTTTACCCAAACTGCTCGTTACAGCTTGCGCCAACGGACGAGTTTGTAAAACAGATCTTTCTCCAATACTTACAAATAAATTTCCAGTTTTGTCAAATACAATGCGGCTTCCGTAATGCAGCGTGCTTGCGTTTGGCGTATTCGAACGATAAATAACTGTTACGTTTTCAATTGCAGTTTCATTATCAGATATTTTTCCTTTCGCGACAGCGGTAATATTTCCCCCAGCAACAACTTCAGAAAAAGCCCAATAAATCATTCGGTTAGTGGCATATGCTGGATCTAGGCAAATACCTAATAATCCGCCTTGATCTGCAGGATTTACAGCAGGAACACCTGTTAATGCCTCACCAATAACTCCTGCTTGGGTTACAATTTTAATTTTTCCTGCTTTTTCGGTTACCAAAAGACGTCCGTCAGGAAGATACGCAACTCCCCAAGGAGCGCTTAAACCGCTGGTGATTATTTTAGCTTCATATTCTGTGGTAGTTTGAATACTTCCTGCTCGTGTTTGTCCAGAAAATGCGGGCTGATAAGTAGTGTTGGCTGTACCCGTTTCTACAGGTGGGCCAGTTGGTCCTGGGTCGGTGCCTGGATCAGTATTGTCATTATTCGAACAGCTGCCAAAAACAAGAATGGTGGCCAGAAGGAAAATACTTTTTTGAATTATCATAATGCTTTCATTTTAATGGTTAAAAAATAATTTTTGCATTATCGAACATTTCGAAAAAGAGGTAGAGATTCGTTAATTTGAAATGGTCAGTTTCGAACGAAATTCTCGGTTCTATTTTCAATTAAGAATGCCTAAATGCTTATGCCATTTTATATGAAGCAGAAGAATTTCAAAAACAGAAATTAAACTTCTTTTGGAAAAAGCATTTAGTGGGACATGCCTAATTGGAACGGAAAATTGTGACAAAATATTGCCAGTACGAATTGTATTGTTTTTTTCTTAGCAGAAATTTAACATTCAAAACTTCAATAAAAATAGGGCTGAAGTCTTATTTTTAAAGAGAATTTTAAAGACTCTTTAATTTTTTCATGAAGACCGGAAAAACTTCATTTAATTCTTCAAAAAGAGGATTTTTGCGGTTTTTTAATTTGATTTCGCTAAATAATTTTAACCCTAAAGCAAATTGAACTGCTTCAGATTCGTTTGCGAAAATGTTCTTAGATTTTATTCTTTCGATAATTCCGAAGATTTCGTCGTGATTATCAAATTCGATTCCGAGTTCTTTTGCTGGTTCGGTCTCACCATTTGAATATTCCTTAAGGCTTAAAGTAAGATAATATTTGTTTGATCTTTTTTCCATGATATTTGTAATTCTAATTTTATTTTAGCCACTTTTCGACCAATGTTTTAAAAGCTTCTTTGTATTGTTCGCCGACTGTGATTTCTATTTTATCTATAAAAATGGAGTTTTTACTAATAGCACTTATTTTGTCAAGCGAAACAATAAACGAACGATGAACACGCATAAATTTTGATGATGGAAGTTTTTCTTCTAATGCTTTAAGCGAAATAAGAGACATTAAAGCTTTTTGAGAATCTTCAAGATGTACTTTTACGTAATCTTTTAAACTTTCGATGTAAGTGATGTCTTTTAGAGAAATTCTAACCCATTGGTATTCTACTTTCAGGAAGATAAATTCGTCATCTGCAGCAATTGTTGTAAAGGTATTATTGGCTTCTTCGGTTAATTGCAAAACTTTGCTTGAAGCACGTAGAAATTCTTCGTAACTGAAAGGTTTTAAAAGATAATCTACAGCGTTTACGCGATAGCCTTCAATTGCATAATGATTGTAAGCTGTTGTAAAAACGATTTTAGGCAGTGGTCCAGCTTGATCTTGAAGAAGTCTTGCTAATTCCATTCCAGTCAAATTAGGCATATTAATGTCTAAGAAAACCAAATCGGGTTTTGTTTCTCTAATGATGCCCATTGCGTCTACAGCATTATCGCAAGTTGTTATTAATTCTAAAAAAGGAGTCTGCTGTATAAACGTTTCTACCAGTTTTAAAGCCAATGGTTCATCATCTACTGCTATACATTTTAATACGGTCATTGCTCTAAAGTTATTTTGAGTTTAATGTTATATGTTCCGTGATCGGTAACTCCAAAAGATATATAATGCTGATTTGGATAAATCAATTGCAATCTGCGTTTGGTGTTGGTTAAACCAATTCCGCCTTCATCTGAAACCGATGTTTTTTCGAAAAAAGTATTTTCTACTTCAAATTCTAGATGTGTATTATTTTGCGAAAGTTTAATGTGTATTTCACTTTTATCGGTTGCATGAACACCGTGTTTAAACGCATTTTCTACTAAAGGTAGTAATAACATCGGAACAATTGGATAATCGTGCAGTTTTTCGGGGATTTCTGTGGTAATAGTCAATTTGCTATTGGCACGAAGTTTCATCAAAGCGATAAAATCTTTTAAGAATTCTACTTCTTTAAGCAATGTAGTTCGTTCGCCTTCTGTGCTGTAAAGCAAGTAACGCATCATTCGGCTTAAAGTATGTAGCGCATTTCTAGAATCTTCGATATCAGTATAAGTCAAGGAATAAATGCTATTCAAAGAGTTAAAGAAAAAATGCGGATTAATTTGCGCTTTCAGCATGGCCAATTCTGCCATTGTTTTGTCTTGTTCCAGTTTCTGTTTATGCTGTGCTGCTTTTTGCCAATGCGTTAGCATTGCCCAACTGGTGCTTATTCCTAAAACCAATAATGTCAAAGTAAATACGTAATTATCAAAATACGGATTTTTATATTTTTTAAAGCCGATAGCCTTGCTAATTTGAGTATGAAGATCGGTTTGTGAGGTATAAAAATAGGCAATTAATTGCATGGCAATAATCGCAGCAAATGCCCAAATTAAAAATGCCGAAGTATTGTCTTTAATGATGGTTTTTGGAACTATTTTTTTTGCCGTAGAATAAAAAAGAATCATTAATAAAAACAATATAATACTCTGCCAAAGCCAGAATGCTTGCGGAAGCACAACATTCCAAGTCAGTGGAATATAAAACAGCATAAGATACCCTAATAGAGACCAGCCAAGAATGTGTAGTCCAGTAAATAAATAAGGTCTAAAAAAGTTCGGTGCCATTATAATTTGTGATTTTTAGGGCAATATTACATTTTATTTGAATATGAAAATCGGGCAATCGCTAAACCCCGATTTAGAGTCTCTAAAAAGCATTTTAGAGCCGACGGGATAAAAATTAAACACTTGTTTAATATTTAAAAAAAATCCATCGGTTGTCATCTAACCTTTATCGATTATATCGGGCTCTTCGTCTATTTGAAAATTTTTGCATGTTATATTTTAGTTCTTTTGTTGTCATATAATAGATAATTACACATTTTTCAAGATGAATAAGCAATCATTTTTAAGCATTCTTGCAGCATCACTTATTATCGCTTCTTGCGGTAAAAATGACAAATCGGCACAAGCCGGAGGAGCTCCGCAGATTAAAGAATATAAGACTGTTACATTACAGCCAGAATCAGCTACGTTAAACAGCGATTTTCCGGCTAGTATACAAGGACAGCAAAATATAGAAATCCGCCCAAGAGTTGAAGGATACATCGATAAGATTTTTGTTGATGAAGGAGCAGTGGTAAAAGCGGGGCAGCCATTGTTTAAAATCAGTGCTCCAGAATATGAGCAGCAAGTTCGTACTGCAACAGCAAGCATTAAAAGTGCTCAAGCAGAGGTAAGTACAGCAAAATTGGCTGTAAATAAAGTGAAGCCATTGGTTGAAAAAGGAATTATCAGCAAATACGATTTAGAATCGGCTCAATATACTTACGAGTCAGCTTTGGCCTCTTTAGCGCAAGCAAATGCTGCTTTAGTAAATGCTAAAGTTAATTTAGGATATACAACAGTTACAAGTCCAGTAAATGGAGTTGTAGGATCAATTCCTTTCCGTTTAGGAAGTTTGGTAAGTTCTAATACTGCAGAACCTTTAACTACAGTTTCAAGCATTGGTAACGTGTACGCTTATTTTGCAATGAATGAAAAAGCACTGCTAAGTTTTACTAAAGATGCAGGAGGTTCGTTAAATCAAAAAATCAAAAGTATGCCAGCAGTTTCTTTATTGCTTTCTGATGGTTCATTATACGATCAAAAAGGAAATATCGAAACGGTAAACGGATTAATCAATACAGAAACTGGTACGGTAAACGTTAGAGCACGTTTCGCAAATCCAAAAGGAATTATCAGAAGCGGAAGCAGTACAACAGTTCGTATTCCGACGGATGTAAAAGAAGCTTTGATTATTCCTCAAAGTGCCACTTTTGAACTACAAGATAAAATGTTTGCAGTAGTTGTAGGTAAAGACAAGAAAACAAGAAATGCCAATATCACAGTACTTGACAATTCAGCAGGTAATTATTATGTAGTTTCAAGCGGTTTAAATCCTGGAGATGAAATTGTATTAGAAGGAGTAGCCTCATTAAAAGAAGGAACTGAAATTAAACCTAATAATCAAAGCCAAGAAGCAGTTTACGCCGATTTAAAATAAAAAAAATGTTTAAAAAATTTATACAAAGACCCGTACTCTCGACGGTAATATCTATTATTATCGTCATCTTAGGTGTTTTAGGCCTAATTGAGTTACCGATATCGCAATATCCAGATATTGCGCCTCCAACTGTAAACGTTGCAGCTAGCTATACAGGAGCCAATGCTGACGTGGTACTGAAAAGTATCGTTATTCCGTTGGAAGAACAAATTAATGGTGTAGAAAACATGACTTACATGACTTCTACAGCAACCAATGATGGTAATGCTTCTATTAAAGTTTTCTTTAAAGTAGGTACCAATCCAGACTTAGCAGCGGTAAACGTTCAGAACAGGGTTTCTAGAGCAACAAGTTTATTACCAGTAGAGGTAACTCAAGCAGGGGTTACAGTAACCAAAAGTCAGAGTAGTAACTTATTGATTTTCTCTTTATACAGTGATGATAAAGCTTACGATCAGACGTTTCTTCAAAACTATGCAAAGATTAACCTTGTACCGCAAATTCAGCGTGTTGTTGGGGTAGGAGATGTAACCGTTTTTGGTGCAAAAGATTACTCGATGAGAATCTGGCTGAAACCAGATGTAATGCAACAATATAAACTGATTCCAAGTGATATTTCGGCAGCTTTAGCCGAACAAAATATCGAAGCGGCACCAGGTAAATTTGGTGAAAATGGAAATCAGGCATTTCAATATGTAATTAAATATAAAGGACGTTTAACAAGTGCTGAGGAATTTGGAGACATTGTTATAAAATCTGTTGGGAATGGACAGATGCTGAGACTTAAAGATGTGGCTAAAGTAGAATTGGGATCTTTAAGTTATTCGTCAACAATTAAAACAAACGGTGTAGAATCGGCTGCGATGGCAATTAGCCAGACGCCTGGATCTAATGCTCGTGATGTAATTATCAATTCTAAAAAATTGATTGAAGAAGCGGCAAAAAGTTTTCCAAAAGGAATGAAGTACACTATTATGGTGGACGTTAACGAAAACTTGGATGCTTCTATCGAAAAAGTAATTCATACTTTGGTTGAAGCCTTTATATTGGTTTTCATCGTGGTGTTTATTTTCCTTCAAGATTTTAGATCAACTTTAATTCCGGCAATTGCAGTTCCGGTTGCGATTGTGGGAACGTTTTTCTTCCTGAATTTATTCGGATTTACGATCAACTTATTGACGCTTTTTGCGATGGTTCTTGCCATTGGTATTGTGGTCGATGATGCGATTGTCGTCGTCGAGGCCGTTCACGCCAAACTCGATCACGGATATAAATCGGCTAAAAAAGCTACAATTCATGCGATGGACGAAATCTCCGGAGCAATTATTTCGATTACATTGGTAATGGCCGCGGTATTTATTCCGGTAACTTTTATTGGAGGATCTACAGGGGTTTTCTACAAACAGTTTGGTATTACACTGGCCGTTGCGATTATTCTTTCGGCAGTAAATGCCTTGACTTTGAGTCCGGCTTTGTGTGCGCTTTTATTGAAACCGCATGCTGACGATCATAAACATAAAAGTTATTTACAGCGTTTCTATACTTCATTTAACGTGGCGTTCGATAACGTTACCGCTAGATACAAACGTTCAGTAAGTTTCCTTTCTGTAAAAAAATGGATTGCATTAGGTTCTATTATAGTTGCTGGTGCGGCATTGGTTTATATGATGAAAACTACGCCTTCAGCTTTCGTTCCTTCAGAGGATCAGGGAACTGTTTTTGCTAACATTAGTTTGCCGCCATCAGCTTCGATGGAACGTTCAGATATTATTGCAAAAAGAGTAGATAGTATTGCAAAGACAATTCCAGGCGTTAAAAATACACTTCGTATTGTGGGGCAGAACTTTACCGCTGGAGCTGGTAGTGCCTACAGTATGGTTATTGTAAAATTATATCCTTGGGATCAGCGTGATCTTAGCGTTGATGATGTAATCGGACAGCTTTTTGCTAAAACAAGCGGTATTCGTGAGGCAAGTATATTCTTTATTTCGCCTCCAACCATTCAAGGTTTTGGACAAAGTGGTGGATTTGAATTCCAATTGCAGGATAAAGGTGGACACACGACTTCTGAGTTCTATAAAGTGAATAATGAATTCTTAGCTAAATTATCTGAGCGTCCAGAAATTCAATATGCAACAACGCCGTTTAACCCTGGTTTCCCTCAGTATATGATGGATATTAATTTAGCGAAAGCGAAAGATGCGGGAGTTTCTATCAATACGATTCTGTCAACCATGCAAGGTTATTATGGAGGATTGTACGCTTCGAATTTCAACAAATTCGGAAAACAATATCGTGTAATGGTTCAGGCAGCGCCAGAATTTAGAGCGAATACTGAAGGATTGAACAAGATATTCGTTCGTAATAGCGCAGGAAACATGGCGCCAATTACCGAGTTTGTAAAAATGACAAGAGTTTTTGGACCAGAATCTATTTCGAGATTTAACTTATTTACTTCAATCTCGATTACAGGAGCGCCAAAACCAGGTTACAGTTCTGGAGATGCAATTAAAGCAATTCAGGAAGTAGCGGCAGAGAATCTTCCTGCAGGTTATGGTTACGAATTCTCGGGTTTAACGCGTGAGGAATTAGCATCAGGAAGTGAGACGATTTTCATCTTTATTTTATGTTTGGTTTTCGTTTATTTCTTGTTGAGTGCACAGTACGAAAGTTACATTCTGCCATTTGCCGTATTATTATCAATTCCGTTTGGACTGGCAGGAGCCTATTTGTTTTCGATTATTTTCAAATTAAATAGTAATATTTACCTGCAGATTTCCTTAATCATGCTTATCGGACTTCTGGCGAAGAATGGTATTTTGATTGTCGAATTTGCTTTGGACAGAAGGCGTAAAGGATTGCCAGTTGTACAATCTGCAATTGAAGGAGCTGTAGCGCGTTTGCGTCCAATTTTGATGACATCATTTGCCTTTATTTTAGGATTGGTTCCCTTAATGTTTGCTTCTGGAGCTGGAGCTGTTGGTAATAAATCGATTGGTACTGGAGCCGTTGGAGGTATGTTAATTGGAACTATTTTGGGAGTATTTGTTATTCCGGTTCTGTTTATCATTTTCCAAAACTTGCAAGAAAAAATAAGCGGTCCAGCGAAAGATGGTTATGATGATGACGATGACGATGAAGACGAAATTCATTTAATAGAAGCTCACAAAGAGTAAAATTTAATTACAAGAAAAATGACGAATAGTTCAAATAAATATATTCTACTGGTAATAACAGCCGCACTGATTAGTGCGTGCTCTGTTACCAAGAAATACGAACGCCCCACTACTTTAAAAACAGATCAATTGTATCGCGATGAATCTTCTACAGATTCAACTACAATTGCAGATATGCCTTGGAATACCGTTTTTAAAGATGAAAAACTGAATGCTTTAATTCAAAAAGGATTAGAACAGAATCTAAATCTGAAAAATGCAATTGAGAATATTGTTCAGGCAAGAGCTTCTTTACGCCAGAGTAAATTGGCTTATTACCCGTCATTGCAATTGGATGCGAATGTAACGCACAATAAACAATCTCAGGCAGGATTAAACTTTCCAGCAGGAATCAATATTAATACCCTGACTACAACTTATAAATTAGGTGTAAGCAGTTCTTGGGAAATTGATGTCTGGGGAAAATTAAGCAGTTCTAAAAGAGCCGCTTTGGCAACCTATTTAGCTTCTGATGCTGCAAAACAAGCAGTTCAAACGCAGTTGATCGCCGATATTGCCAATAATTACTTCTTGTTATTATCGTATGATGAATCGCTAAGAATTACGGAAGAAACGTTAAAAACCCGTATCGAAAACGTTGAAACGATTAAAGCTTTAAAAGAAGGAGCAATTGTTACAGGTGCAGCGGTTGTTCAGAGTGAAGCCAATCAGCATGCGGCAGAAGTTTTAATTCCAGACTTGAAGCAAAGCATTCGTGAAACCGAAAATGCTCTAAATATTTTACTTGGACAAGGGCCTGGGCCAATTGATAGAGGCGTTTTAGGAACACAGATTATTCCTGAAAAAATTGCAATCGGAATGCCTGCTCAGTTATTGAATAATCGTCCAGATGTCCGTCAAGCGGAATTTAATTTCAGAGTTGCTTTTGAATCGACTAATTTGGCTAAAACGTATTTTTATCCAAGTCTGACGCTTACCGCAAGCACAGGATTTTCAAATTTAGAATTGAATGATTTCTTCAGCCATTCTATTTTTTATTCGATTATTGGAGGATTAACACAGCCTTTATTCAATAATGGCTTAAATAAAATGAGATTGACTACAGCGCAGTCACAACAATTACAAGCATACAATAATTTCCAGCAAAGTCTTTTAGTAGCAGGTCAGGAAGTTTCAAATGCCTTGTATGCGTATCAAATGGCTGTTGAAAAAGAAGATTCTAGAGCGAAACAAATTGCAGCTTTAGAAAAAGCAGTAGACTTTACGCAAGAACTTTTAGAATATAGTTCTGCAACTAACTATACAGATGTATTAACATCACAGCAAAATCTTTTAGCAGCGCAATTAAGCGGAGTTAATGATAATCTTCAAAAATTGCAAGCTGTTATTAATTTGTACAGAGCGTTGGGTGGTGGTTGGAAATAATTGTTTATAATGATAAAAAACGTCTCAATTTTTTGAGACGTTTTTTTGAAATGTATATCGTTTAAAAAGCACTCTTCGTCGATTACTTTAGTAATTTTGTATAATGAATGCTTAACACGCAAATTTTTGGCATTACTTTCGATTATTATCTATTAAGATTAACATTTAAATTCTAAAGACATGAAAAAGTTAGTATTCGCCTCAGTGCTTTTTATGAGTGCATTTTTTGCTCAAGCACAGGTATCTGTAAATGTAAACATCGGAACACCGCCTAATTGGGGGCCACAAGGTTATGACGACAGCAGGTATTATTACCTACCAGACATTGATGTATATTATGATGTAAATCAGAGCGTATTTATTTACGATAATGGCGGAAAATGGATGCGCGAAAAAAGACTTCCGTCAAGATATAGAAGTTATGATTTATATTCAGGATACAAAGTAGTTTTGACTGATTACAGAGGAGATTCTCCTTATTACTATCACACAAAACATAGAGCCGAATATCCGAAAGGTTACCACGGAAAACCTCAAAAAAATAGAGGAGAAAAACCAAAAGGCAACAACGGAAATCATTACGGAAATGATAAAGACAATAAAGGAAAAAACAAAGGAAATAATAACTCCAAACAAAAGTCAGACAAGAACCACGATCACGGTAATGGCAAAAACCATTAATAAACATGACTAAAAGAAAACGCCTCCAATGGGAGGCGTTTTTGATTTTATACCATAAGGAAATAAAATATATCGTTTATATATTTTAGATATAGCCCGCGGTTTCAACCGCGGGAAAAGTATTGTGTGTTTTGTTGCTTCTCCGGTGCTATAAATATGTCGCTCCTCTGGAGCTTTTTCCTTGTGCAGGGATTATTTATTTGCTATAAATATTTCGCTCCTCCGGAGCTTTATTTGGATGTATGTTTTATTTACACCAAACAAAAAACCTCCAGCTAAAGCTGGAGGCAATTGATATTTTAAAAATAAAAATTCGTGTTAATTCGTGCAATTGCTTCGCCTGTTCGCTATCGCTCGGGTAGTGGCTATAAAAAAATCCTTTTTAACCCCAATAATCTGTGGCAAAAAAAAACTATTCAGAAACTGCTTTCACCTTATGTCCAAAAGCCCCAAAAGAAAGAATAATCAAGAAACAGACTAATGGGATAATATATCCTGATTGAATATCGTCATGATTCATGTCGATTAAAGTTCCCATTCCGTACGGAATAATGGCACCTCCAACGATCGACATTACCAACCAAGAAGAACCTGTTTCTGTATTCGATTTTAAGCCTTTAATTCCTAAAGAGAAAATCGTAGGGAACATAATTGACATAAAGAACCCAATTCCTCCAAGAGCATAAATAACTACAATTCCAGAACCGTAAATCGCTACTAGGCATAGTAAAACGCTCATTACGCAGTAGATTGACAATAAAACGTAATCTTTTACGAAACGTAAAAAGAATGTTCCAATAAAACGTCCCGCCATAAAAAGGAAACCATAGATTCCTAAGTAATATCCAGCCGTTTTTTCGTCTAACCCAGCACCTTGCTGTGCGATACGAATAAAGAAACTTGTGATACAAACCTGAGCACCCACATAAAAAAATTGAGCCGCAACTCCCCAGCTTAAATGTCTGAATTTTAAAACAGAGAAAAAACCTGGTTTAATTTCAGCTTCTGTATGAGTAGCTTTCATTGAAGGCAGTTGTACAAAGTAAAATATTATAGCAACCAAAACCAAAATGCTTCCCAAAACGATGTATGGCATTTTTACAGAAGCCGCTTCGCCTAATAAATAGGCCGCTTTTTCAGCCTCAGGCATTGCTGCCATTTGTTCTGGCGTATGATTGGTTCCTGAAAGAATAAACAACGAACCTACAATAGGAGCAACCATGGCTGCCAATCCGTTGAAAGAAGCTGCTAAATTTAGTCTTTTAGAAGAAGATTCTGCTGGCCCTAAAATCGCCGCATAAGGATTTGCGCTAGTTTCTAAAATGGTTAATCCACAGCCAATTACGAATAGAGCGAATAAAAATAATTCGTAAGTTCTGGTATTAGCGGCAGGAACAAATAAAAAGGCTCCAACAGCAAAAACTAACAATCCTGTAATAATACTGTTTTTATAGCCAAACCTTTTAATCAGCATTCCCGCTGGAATCGCCATAATAAAATAAGCAAAAAATACGGAGGTATCAATTAGAGTAGATTGGCGATTGTTTAATTCGCACGCTTTTTTCAAGTGTGGAATCAAAACAGAATCTAAATTGTGGGCCATTCCCCAAAGAAAAAATAGGCATGTAACGAGAATAAAAGGCAAAAGGTACTGATTTCCTTTTCCGCCTTCTGTCGGCACTTCGTGTTGATCGCCGGCTTGGTTTGTAATTTGCATTTAGATAGTTTTTTAGTTATTTTTTTATAGGTGCTAAGGTTCTGAGGTGCTGAGATTCTAAGTTTTTTTCTTTTGCCACGAAGGCACTAAGACTCAAAGTATTTTTATTTTTTCTTTGCGTCTTTGCGAGATTATTTTTAAGCAGTCTTTTTTTAGTCTCGCAAAGACGCAAAGTCGCAAAGTATTTAAAAACTTAGCACCTTAGAATCTTAGTGTCTTAGGACCTTTTCTTCACAAGCAATAGATGATCGCATACCAAAACGACTTCACCGCGCTGGTTAATGATTTCTACATGTTCTGTTACAGTTCCCATTTCTGGATTTTTGGCTTCTCCTTTTTCAGAAATCGTAATTTCAGAATGGATGGTGTCGCCGATATGAACAGGTTTTACAAATCGCATTTTGTCGTAACCTCTAGAAAAAGCTTCGGGGTTTATTTCTGAAGCTGTTAGTCCGATTCCGATGGCAAAAACCATGGTTCCGTGTGCAATTCTTTGTCCGAATGGTTGTGTTTTGCACCATTCTTCGTCCATGTGGTGCGGGAAGAAATCTCCCGTGTGTCCGGCGTGAACTACGAAGTCAGTTTCTGTTATTGTTCTGCCTAAAGTTATTCGTTTGTCGTCGATTTGATAATCTTCGAAAAAAGTCGATTTAAAATACATATTATAGATATTTTTTGTCGGCCTTACTTTAAAAATACGTTTGTTTTGAAGAAGGCTTAAATTTATTTTTTTTGGTTTTGAAATATAGTGTTTTAATTACACTTCATCAAAAGAAATGCCGCCATTTTTACTGCTTACATAACAAGCTTCTACAACCTTCATTGTGCCTAAAACATCCTGAACACTTGCAGATAATGTTGAGTCAGAACCTTCTTTGTAACGCATCAGATTGGACATTGCACCAATAAAAGCTTCTGGAAACCAAGAACCTTCCAGTTTTACTTCAGTCCATTCGTATTCATTTTCGTTATCTTTTTTTGGCAGCGCGTACTCAAAAACGTCCGGTAAACCGTCAGGATAGTTCATTAACAAGCCCATTTTTGCTTTAACAGCGCCCTTTGTTCCTTCCCATTTGATGTAGCTTTCTTCGTGTTTTGGACCAAAATGATGATCATGATTCGTATTAATCACAACATGTTTATCTTCGCCATAATCTAAAATAATAGTAGATCGGCTTGAAGATAATTTTTTAAGCGGATGTTTGGCTGTTTTTGCCATTACGCTTTTAGGATTTCCCAGAAAAGATCGAATGCAGTCAATATAATGCACACTGTGAAAAAGAATCTCCAATCTTGGGTGTTCTTTAATTAAAGGAAACAATTCCCAAGGGGTATTTACGGTAACTTTGAATTCTAAATCGTATAATTCGCCAATAATTCCCTGATCGATTAAATATCTTGCAGCGCTTACAAAAGAAGCAAAACGCAGTTGGAAGTTGATGGCAGCAACCAGATTTTTTCTTTCACATACTTCTACAATTTCGCGTGCCTGAGCCAAATCATTTCCCATTGGTTTCTGAATCAAAACCGCAGCGCCGTCAGGCAATTGTTCTAAAATTTCGATGTATTGATCAGGTAAAACGGTAATATCGTAAACAGCATTTGAAGGCGCATTTTTAACTGCGTCGGCAACACTTTCAAAAACATGATCGATTTTGAATTGTTTCTGTAAATCGTATGCCTTTGAGATGGTTCTATTGGTAATACCAAAAACTTTAAAACCAGCCATTTCGTAAGCAGGAAGATGTGCATCTTTTACAATACCGCTCGCTCCAATAATCACAATGGGCTGTTCTGTTTGGGGAAGTAAAGGTTTATAGGGAATATTCATTTGTTCTATATTTTGAAATTAAGCCTGTCAAGTTTAATTTTTGACAGAGCCGTGTAATGTTGTTCCTTGACTTAATTCTCTAATTTTTTTCTGAGTTTCCTCTAAAAGTATTGCCGATGAAATATCGGTTTCAATAGCTTTTAAAACTGCGCCGTCAACAAGTTCAGCAACTTTTGGCCAGATTGGCGTTTGAGGCAGTGTCAATGCATTTTCATGAAGCATTTCCAGTTTATGATAAAACGGAATTAAAGTATTAATTTCTGCATCTTTCCAAGTTGATTTTCTACATCCGATTCCGCCTTCTGTGGTCAATAATTTGTCACTTTCTGGCGTTGTGGCAAAACGTAAAAAATCATAAGCCAATTTTTTATGTTTGCTTCCAGAACCAATGGTATACAGCCAATATACATTTAAAGAAGCCGTTTTATGACCAGGATCGGATGGGAGAGAAGTGATATCGATTTTTCCTTTGACTTTCGATTCTTCTATAACTTCTGCCATAGAAGCAAATCCGAACCAGTTGATAGCCATTGCCGCTTGTCCTTCGGCGAAAGCCAAACCTGCTTCAACCGAACCAAATTCTCTCGATTTTGGATGAACCGCATTTTTGTCATTGACCATTTTTCGATAAAAATCCAATGCTTTTATCGCTGCTTCATTATGAATGTCAATCTGATTTTTTTTGTTTAATAAAGAACCGCCGCGTGTCCATAATTGCAGACAGAAGTCGAAAACCATATTGTGTCCGTCGGGATAATTGGCAAAAACAGCACCGTATAAATTTTGTTCGGGACGATTAAAAAATGTGGCTATTTCTGCGAATTCCTGCCATGTTTTTGGTGTAGCAAGTTGGTAACCAAACTGTTTTTTAAAATTCTCTTTTTCTGTTTCGTTTTCGAATAAATCTTTTCGGTAAATCAGACATTCCGGCCCGTCGTGAAATGGAAGTCCGAAAATGCCGTTACTTAGTTTCTGCAAATGCAAAAGCGATTTATGCCATCCGAAAGGATAATTTTCTGGTGGATTTTCTCCAATTAACGAAAACAAATTAAGAACCGCATTCTCGTTTGTAGCATCAAAAATCCAATCGGTATTGATATGAGCGATATCCCATTTTCCTTCTTTTAAACCTTTATCTGAAATTGTGGTTTCATATAAATCATGAAGTTCCAATGCAACCATTTCCGCTTCCATTTTTATATTGTTTTGAAGTGAAAATGCATCCCATAATTTTCGAAGTGTACTTTCGAAAGGATCGAATTTACGAACGGCGATTCTAATTTTTTCCATTAACAGTCTATAAATTCTTTAATAATTTTCTCGTTGTCTTGACCCAGTTTCGGCGAACCTTTTCCAGAAGTCAGATATTCACCGTCAATTTTTATCGGACAGCGTGTAGTTTTATACGTATAACCGTCAAGCATTTCGACTTGCTGCGTAAAATTTAAAACCTTAAATCCATCTTCAGCAAATAGCTGCTGATAGTTTAAAACTCCTGCACACCAAATGTCTGCGGGCTCTAAAATATCTAACCAAAACTGTGTTTCCTGCGTTTGCAAATGATCCGCAAGAATATTTTTGATTTCGTCTCTAAGTGTAAATTTATTTTCAGGAAAAGCCAATAAAGCATCACATTTTAGCAGAGAAGCCAAAACAGGAATTGATCCCATTGCAAGCGCTAAATAACCGTTTTTGGTTTTGTAAATTCCGTATGGCGCGCCCAAATAGGCGTGTGCGTTATTGGTTTTGGTTCGAATAGGCAATTCACCTCCGTCATTAAAGAAAGTAGTAATCGTTTCAAACTGAAAATCAAATGCCGATTCTAGCATACTGACTTGTAATTGTGCGCCAATATTATGAGTTGCTTTTCTATATAAAGCGGCCAAAATTCCCTGTGCTAAATGCGCTCCCGCAAGCATATCCACAATTGATAATCCCATTGGAACTGGACCATCTTCTTGATTGCCGCTTAACCAAGTTAGTGCCGTTAAAGATTGTAAAAGCAAATCTTGTCCCGGCAAATCTTTCAAATCGGGATGTTGTCCAAAACCTGAAATAGATCCATAAATCACATTTGGATTAATGCTTTTTACGTCATCATAACTCAAACCAATGCGTTCCATCACGCCGGGTCTGAAATTATGCATCACAACATCAGCTTTGGCTAATAATTTTTTTAGTTTTTGAAGCTCTTCTGTTTGTTTAAAATCAATAGCAAAAGATTCTTTGTTTCTGTTGATGGTATGAAAAACTGACGATTCGCCATTCATAATCAAATCAGAAGTATATAAAGTACGGCAGATATCTCCCGTTCCCGGTTTTTCAATTTTTATCACGCGCGCTCCCAAATCGGCCAGACGCAAACTCGCTGACGGCCCCGAAAGAAACTGACTGAAATCTACAATTAAATAATCTTCTAATGGTTTCATTTTTTTTGTTTAACCGTTTAATCGGTTATGTGTTTAATCGTTTTTATTCAACAATTAAAAATCTAATTTGATCTGCTAAAATCTTTTTAAATCTGCGTGAAATACTTTTAGCGCATAGATTTTTTCATGCAGATTTGTGCAGATTAAAGCAGATTTGCACAGATTTTGATTTAAGCTGTTGCGTATCATTTAACTTGAATAAACTCTTTGTGTATGCTTAAATTATCTTGTCCTACTTTTGGTGCTGCTTTTTCGCTTAACAGAATTTCTCCATCCAATTGTATTGGACTTCTGGTTGTTACCAAAGTTTCGCCGTCAGTATTTTTTACGGTTTGTTTCAATTGTAATTCATTTACAAAAGATTGACTATCTAATTCTTCGTAATTGAACACTTTTCCGCACCAAATCCCTTCTTTCTGCAGGATTTCGATCCAATAATCAGAATTTTGGGTTTGAATTCTTTCGCTTAAAATTGTTCTGATTTCATCGCGTTTTTCAAACCAAAGATGTTTATCAGCGAAAGCGTTTAAATCCAATCCTAATATTTTTCCAATAAAAAGTAAATCACCCATGGCAAGAGACAAATAACCATCCTGCGTTTGATAAACTCCATAAGGAGCACTCAGAAAAGCATGTGCACTTCCTTTAATATCGCCGCGTTCAGGTAATTGGCCTCCATCATTTAAGAAAGAAGTAATCGCTTCAAATTGTACATCGAGAATAGATTCTAGCAAACTCACTTCTACCAAAACTCCTTTTTTGGTTTTAGCTCTTTTTAGAAGTGCTGCTAAGATTCCTTGTACAAAATGATTCCCGCACATTAAATCGGCTACAGCCAATCCAAACGGAACTGGGCCTTGACTTTTGCGTCCGCTTAACCAGCTTAATCCAGAAAGCGATTGTAACAATAAATCTTGTCCCGGTTTTTTTGCCCACGGACCTTCATTTCCGTAACCTGTAATGGTTCCGTAAATAATCTGTGGATTTATAGAAAGCGTATTTTCAAAATCTAAACCGATTTTTTCCATCACTCCGGGTCTGAAATTATGCGTCATAATATCCGCCTTTTCGATTAGTTTTTTGATTAAAACTAAATCGTCAGGATTTTTTAAATCGGCTGCAAAAGATTCTTTATTTCGGTTTATCGTATGAAAAAGCAAACTGCTATCGTCTACAAATAAATCTTTGATGCTCAATTGTCTGCAAGCTTCACCTTTTACAGGACGCTCGATTTTGATGACGCGTGCGCCCAAATCAGCCAATTTTAAACCAGCTGAAGGTCCTGCCAAAAACTGGCAGAATTCCAGAACAACTAATCCTTCTAAAGGTCTCATACGGTTTGGATTTTTAGAGATTCCGCGTAAAGCGAATTCATTTCTTCCAATACTTTTAATTCGTCTCCGCCATTCATCAAATAATTGCGAACCACATCTCCAGCATGATCTTGGAAATACATATGTCCGTAATATCTCGGACGAAGGAAAGCGCGTTCTAAAGCAGGAAGTGTATTTTTGAAATAATCGTGAGTTACACCATTAATTCGCTCACTTTTCCAAGCTTGTAAATGTCCTGGCTGACCGCCATTATCGGTATAAATATTCTGTTGAACTTGAGATGAACAAGTAAATTCAGCATATTTTATAGCAGTATCAATATGTTCGCTGAATGAAGAAACCGCTAATCCAGTTCCTCCCAAAGAAGAAATCATCGGATTATCATTCAATTTTACCAAATCATAAAAATGTAAAAGGTTTTGGCTGTAGCCAATGCGAGAATAATTAGAATAGCCATAAGCGAACGGACAATAGGCAATTTCGTCTGAATTCACCATTGCTTCGTAAACTTGAATTGGATTACGGTTGAAGTTAGCTGGATCAATTAATTGTGCTAATTCTCTAAACATTTGAAGCGCTTTGATTCCTGTGGTTTCGGAAATCACTTTTTCTTCCGAAAGAAAAGGAGCTTCACCCAAACTGCAGCAAAACATATAAAAACTCATTAAAACATCTACCGGAATTCCAGCAAAAGCGACTAAACCCTTTTTCGCTAAAGCCAATAAATCATCATAAGTTTTAGGAACTTCTAAATTGTTTTTTTTTAAAAGATCCAATCGGGCAGAGGCAACCGGAGTTGCGGCATCGATTGGCAACGCCCATAATTTATCGTGAAAAACATAACTTCCGTACGATTTTCCAACAGTATTATTTTCTTGATCTTTAATATATTCGTTTGACAAATAATCAGATAACGGAAGAATCGCCTTGGTCTGTGCTCCAAAACCTGTCCAAGGATGATCAATTACCAGTAAATCAAATCTTTTGGCTAAGTCTTCAATAGAAGCATCTGCAAACTCTTGTAAACTTCTTTTCTCCCAAGAAATTTCAACATCAGGATGTAGTTCTGTAAAACGCTGTGATGTGGCAACCATAGGAAGCAAACCTCTTGTATGATTCCAAGTTATGCCTTTTAATTTTATCATTTTTATATAGGAATTTTGGGTAATGAAATCGTTTGAAATAATAAATGTAAAAAATACAATTACAAAAGTAGAAATAAGATTTAAATGCACAAGAAATCCTTTATTTATTAAAGAATCTTTTTGTAGAAAAGGACAATTAGTGATATAATTTTTACAAACCGTCTAAAAAATGTTATAAAAATTTAAAGTTTAGTCATTTTCATTAATGGAAAATAAAATATATCTCGGATATTAATTTTTAAAAAGTATTTTTGTAATTGTATTTTTTACATTTATTAATTTTGTTTTGTTCTTTTGAAGAATTTTTAATTTATAAATGAAGAATTACCATGAAATATAAACTAACAATTAAAAATATACGATTATGAAATTAATACGTTTTGGAGAAATCGGAAAAGAAAAACCTGGAGTTTTAATTGGAGAAAAGAGATATGATGTTTCTTCGATTGTAACCGATTTTAACGAAAGTTTCTTTGAAGAAAACGGATTAGAAAAATTACAAAAAGCATTAGAAAGCAATCCAACTTTACCAGAAGTAGATGCTTCAGTACGTTTGGGTTCGCCAGTGGCAAGGCCTTCAAAAATTATCTGTATTGGCTTAAATTATGTCGATCATTGTAAAGAAACAAATGCTCCGATTCCGACAGAACCGATTATTTTCTTTAAATCGACAACTTCTTTGTGCGGGCCAGATGATGATTTGATTATTCCAAAGAATAGTGAAAAAACAGATTGGGAAGTTGAATTGGCTTTTATAGTTGGAAAAAAAGCAAGTTACGTTGAAGAAGCAGAGGCTTTAGATTATGTTGCTGGTTATGCTTTATTAAACGATTATAGCGAAAGAGCTTTTCAGCTGGAGCGCGGCGGACAATGGGCAAAAGGAAAAGGAAGTGACACTTTTGCGCCTCTTGGACCATTTTTGGCTACAAAAGATGAGATCGCAGATGTAGACAATTTAAAGATGTGGCTAACGGTAAACGGTAAAAAATACCAAGATAGCAATACCTTAAATTTAGTTTTCAAAATTCCTTATTTAGTACATTATTTAAGTCAGTTTATGACTTTGCTTCCGGGTGATATTATCAGTACTGGAACGCCTCCGGGTGTTGGTTTAGGAATAAAACCAGATCCGATTTACATTAAAGCGGGCGATGTTGTTGAATTAGGAATTGAAGGTTTAGGAACAAGCAAACAGAAAGCTGTAGCATATCAAAAAAATTAAGAAAGTAAAAATGAAATATATAGTTTGCGAAAAACCGCAGGAATTTCTACTAAAAGAAACCAGTATTCCAGAACCAAAAGAAGGGGAAGTTTTATTGAAAATCAAAAGAATCGGAATCTGCGGAACTGATATTCACGCTTTTGGCGGAACTCAGCCTTATTTTGAATATCCAAGAATTTTAGGTCACGAATTGGCAGCAGAATATGTAAAAGGAAATGCTGAAGGTTTCAAGCCGGGAGATAAAGTGACTTTTATTCCGTATTTCAACTGCGGAAAATGTGTTGCGTGCCGAAACGGATTGACAAACTGCTGTGTAAATATCAAAGTTTTCGGAGTTCATATTGATGGCGGAATGGCTGAATATGTGTCGATCCCAGAACAATATTTACTGCACGGTCAAGGTTTAGATTATGATGAACTGGCTTTGGTTGAACCGTTAGCAATTGCAGCGCACGGAGTTAGAAGAGCAGCAGTAAAACCAACTGATACCGTTTTGGTAATGGGAGCAGGACCAATCGGAATTGGCTTAATTCAGTTTGCTAAAATTGCAGGAGCAAAAGTAATTGTAATGGATATCAATGATTACAGATTAAACTTCTGTAAAACAGAATTAAATGCAGACGAAACGATTAATCCGTTAAACGATGATGTTGCTCAAAAATTAGCTGAATTGACAAACGGCGATATGGCAAACGTGGTTATTGATGCAACAGGAAACCAAAAAGTAATGAACAGCGCTTTTAATTATATTTCGCATGGCGGAAGATTTGTTTTGGTTGGACTGCAAAAAGGCGAATTAAGTTTCAGCCATCCTGATTTCCATAAAAGAGAATCGACTTTAATGAGCAGTAGAAATGCAACGATCGAAGATTTCGAATATGTAATGAAATGTTTGAAAGAAGGAAAAATCGATCCGAAAAAATACATCACACACAGAACAAGTTTTTCTGAAATGATTACTGATTTTGGTAACTTAATTGATCCAAAAAATAATGTGATCAAAGCATTAATTGAAATAGACTAAAAGTATATTGTAAAGTACTATTTGTCATTTCGACGAAGGAGAAATCTTCGTAAGAAACTCAACAAAGATTGGCGAATTTCTTGATGGAGCTACTCGTGGAGATTTCTCCTTCGTCGAAATGACAAAAATGCTGCAAAAATATTGAACACATAGAAACATAGATTTTTTGTTTAAAAAAAAGAGAATAAAAAAGAAACTAGTTTCTTAACACATAGCTATGTGTGTTAATGCAAGTGAAACGCCTTTGAGCGGTTTTAAAAACTATGTTTCTATGTGTTTAAAAATAAATCTTAATACCCACAAAAATGGATTTAAACTTAAAAAATAAAATAGTTGTCGTTTCTGGTTCGGCTGGAAAAGAAGGCAGTATCGGAGAAACAATCGTAAATAGATTGGCAGATGAAGGCGCAATCCCGGTTTTAGTTGACAGAAACGCAAGAGGTTTCGAATACGTGGAAAGACTTCAAAAAAGAGGCGTTAATTCTTTATTTGTACAGACTGATGTAACTGATCCTGTTGCAATAGAAAACGCTGTAAAAGTAATTGGAGCTAAGTACAGAAGAATCGATGCCATCATAAATAATGTCGGCGTTAATGACGGCGCAGGATTAGATTCAAGCTACGAAGATTTTATGAATTCTTTGAAATTGAATGTAGTGAGTTATTTTCTTTTGGCTAAATATTCACTTCCGTACTTAAAAGAATCAAAAGGAAATATCTTAAATATTGGTTCAAAAGTGGCTTTAACTGGTCAAGGCGGGACTTCGGGTTACGCTGCTGCGAAAGGCGGCGTTTTGGGCTTAACTAGAGAATGGGCAGTAGATTTGATTCAGTACGGAATTCGTTCAAATGCGATTATTATTGCCGAAAGTTATACGCCAGCCTACGAAGATTGGATTAAAACATTGCCAGATGGCGAAACTGTTTTGAATAAAATCAATAAAAGTATTCCTTTAGAAAGTCGTATGACTAAAACAGAAGAAATTGCAGATACAGCACTTTTTGTCATTTCAGAAAAATCATCGCATACTACTGGACAATTTGTTTTTGTGGATGGAGGTTACGTACATTTAGACCGCGCTTTAATCAGCGATGTTAACTAAGAAATTATGAGTAAAAGAATAGATTCCCATCAGCATTTTTGGAAGTTTGATCCCGTTCGAGACGGCTGGATCGACGAAACTATGCAGAATATCCAAAGAGATTTCCTTCCAGAAGATTTACAGCCATTATTAAGCGACAATAAGTTTGAAGGCTGTGTTGCTGTTCAAGCAAGTCAGTCTGAGGAAGAAACTCAATTTTTATTGGATTTAGCATCTCAAAATGATTTCATAAAAGGTGTTGTCGGTTGGATAGATTTACGAAATGAGAATATCGAAGAACGTTTGGAATTCTTTTCAGATCAAAAAAAGCTGAAAGGTTTTAGACACGTCGTTCAAGGCGAAGCGGATGATTTTATGTATGGAATGGAATTCAGAAATGGAATTTCAGCTTTAAAACCTTTCAATTATACTTACGATATATTGATTTTTGAACGTCAATTACCAGCTGCAATAAGCTTGGTAAAAGATTTTCCAGACCAAAAATTTGTAATCGATCATATTGCCAAACCAGATATTAAATCAGAAACTATTTATACTTGGAAAAGTGGCATTGAAGAAATTGCAAAATACGACAATGTCTGGTGTAAAATCTCAGGAATGGTCACAGAAGCCGATTGGAAAAACTGGAAACCAGAAGATTTGAAACCGTATTTGGATGTTATTTTTGAAAATTTTTCGATTGATAAATTGATGTATGGTTCTGACTGGCCAGTTCTAAATGTAGCTTCTGATTACAATGAAGTCGTAAAAACTTTGGAAGATTATATTTCGAAGTTTTCTGTTGAAGATCAGAATAAGATTTGGTTTGAGAATGCGAACGAATTTTATAAACTAAACAGCTAGTTTTTTTCTTAACCATATAAGTTATATAAGTTCAATTTAGCTGGTTCTTAAATAGTTCTCGCAAAGACGCCAAGTCGCAAAGTTTTATTTTCTTAGCGACTTGGCGTCTTTGCGAGATTTTTTTATTCGCATTTTATTAAATGAACTTATATAACTTATATGGTTCAAGAAAAATTAAAATTTAACCGCTTTTTTAGGAACGCTTTTATCAATAGTAGTCGTCTTAGAAAAATTAATCTTAGAACCGCTTAAATCAATATTCTTACTCGCTTCACCGTTAATAGTAATCACATTTGATGAAGAAGGATTAAACTCGATATTTTTTAGCGAAAGGTTTTTAGTATTGTAAATTTCGAAAGCATTTTTTGCTTCAATATCCAATTGAGCATTGCTGATTTTAATTCCGTTGGCATCAATTATAGAAAAACCTTTTTGTGCTTTAGCAATCAAGTTTGTGATTTCAATATTTTCTAAATTCATTTCGGGAAGACCTTGTAAAAATACTGCTTGCTGAGCGCCTTTGATTGTGATATTTTTGATCACGATATTTTTAAACTGAGGTGTTTCTTCGTTTACCGGAATTGCTTTTGTGCTAACAGTATTTCCACCTTCTGCTAAAGTCTCAGCGATTGATTTTCCTCCATAGTACAAATCGAAAGAAATAGCTTGTGACGGAATATCAGTCATAAAAACGTCTGAGATATAAATGTTTTCTACAACACCACCACGTCCGCGAGTACTTTTGAAACGAAGTCCAACATCCGTTCCCATAAAAGTACAATTGGAAACATGCAGGTTTTTTACGCCTCCAGACATTTCACTTCCAACCGTAACACCGCCATGTCCATGATACACGATATTGTTTTTCACAATGATATTTTCGCAAGGAACGCCTCTGTCACGTCCGTCTTTATCTTTTCCGGATTTAATACAAATCGCATCGTCACCCACATCAAAACTTGAATTTTCGATAACTACATTTTTACAAGATTCAACGTCAAGTCCGTCACCGTTTTGAGAAAACCACGGATTGCGAACGGTAATATTTCGAACAATTAAATCTTCAATTAATAAAGGGTGAATATTCCAAGCAGGAGAATTTTGAAAAACTGGTCCGTCGAACATGACTCTTTTACTGTTTTGAATGCTAACTAAAACCGGACGCAAAAAATCATGAATTGCTTCAAAATCTTCTTTAGTTTTCAAATCATGACGAATGTTCTGATCGGCACCTTTAGCACCTTTTAAATATTGTTCAGAAGGATACCAGCTGTCTTTCTTTTCATTTAAAACCCCGCCAGAAGCAACAAATTTCTTCCATTGCTCGTCTGTTAGTTTACTTTTTTTAACTTGTCTCCAAGCTTCGCCAGAACCATCCCAAACGCCATTTCCAGTAAAAGCAACGTTCTCTAAATTTTTACCATAAATAGGAGAGATGCATCGCCAAGTATTTATGCCTTCAAAACTGGTTTCGATAATGGGATATAAAGTTTTGTCTGTTGAGAATTTAATTAAAGCGCCAGTTTGAGCATGAAGTTCGATATTGCTTTTTAAGATAATCGGTCCCGTGAGCCAAATCCCAGGTGGAATAATTAATTTTCCTCCGCCTTTTTTAGAAAGCGCATCAATAGCATCAGCAAAAGCTTTTGTATTTAAAACATAACCGCCATTTACTGCTCCAAAGTCTTTTAAATTTACACTGTAATTCGGAATTACAGGTTCTTGGACTTCAGCCATTTTAAACTCAATATTTTTATAAGTATCAGCAGATTTTTGTGCAGAAACTGTATTGAAACTCAAAGCAAAAGAGGCGAGAGCTACACATAAAAGGGTTTTTCGGTTAGTTTTCATTCGTATTATATTATAGTTAGTATTTTAAGGTTCTAAGTGGCTAAGATGCTAAGATTCAAGTGAGAAACATAGCATCTTAGTGATTTTGGTGTCTTATGAACTTTTTTTCGATTTACTGGTAATTCAATTTTTTATGCTGTAAATTTTTATTCAATAAATATAATTATGCATTTTTAATTTGAAATACTTAATGTAATCGATTACACAAATCTATTAAAAAAATAGTATGAAATGACAGTTTTATAGACTTTATCACAGATTTTTTGTGAATTTAACTTTTTTTGTTTGCCAAATCAGAAAATAATAGAAAACCAATTTTTTAAGCGTTTGGTCTTAAAGACAACATTGCAGGAGGGTACAGGATACATGTAATTTTATATTCTTCTAAATTGTCCCTATTATTTGGTAAAAGTGTTAAAAATACAATTATTTGTAAAAATTATAGCGCTTTAAATAAATGCCTCGTAATTTTAGCTTAAGAAAAAAATCAATACTATAAATAATGCGTTTAATTCCTTTCAACAAATTACTGATTGTTTTTTTAATGGTATTCACAATTTCGGCAAGTGGAGCTGAAATCTGGGTTTCACCATCAGGAAAAGATTCGAACCTCGGAACAAAATCAAATCCGCTGGCAACAGTTCATATGGCAATGCGAAAAGCTAGAGAACTTCGCCGTTTAAAAGATCCATCGATAAAAGACGGAATCCGAATCATAGTAATGAATGGAACGTATTATTTAAACGAACCTTTGTTTGTTCGACCTGAAGATTCAGGAACAGCAGACAGTCCGACTACAATCGAAGCCGATGTAAATGCAAGACCCATTATAAGCGGTGGAATCGAAATTAAAAACTGGACGAAATCGACAACGGTTATCAACGGACTAAAAAAAGGTGCTGTTTGGGTAGCTGATGCGCCTAAAAAAGCAGGAAACCTAATTGATTACAGGCAATTATGGGTAAATGGCAAAAAAGCCGTAATAGCCAAAAATACTGCGGGAACTACAATGGAACGCATTTTATCGTGGAATCATCAGGAACAAACCTGTTGGATTCCGTTTAAAGATAAATCGGTGAAGTTTGAACCGGGAATGGAAATGTTTATTGTGCAATGGTGGTCGAACGCTAACCTTCGAATCAAAAATATCGAAGTTCAAAAAGACAGTGCCAAACTTTCGTTTGAAGAACCAGAAAGCCGTATTCAAAGCGAGCATCCGTGGCCAGCGCCGTGGATTTCTAAAAACAACGGAAATTCAGCTTATTTCTTAAACAATGCTTTTTCGCTTTTAAACGAGCCTGGAGAATGGTATTTGGACAAGAAAAATGCTAAAATCTATTATATTTCGAGAGCTGGAGAAGAAATTAATTCGGCAATTGTAACTGCGCCTGTTTTAGAAAATCTGGTTGAAGTAAAAGGAACGATTGATTCGCCTGTTCATCATTTTCAATTTAAAGGAATTTCGTTTCAGCACAGTAATTGGCTTCGTCCTTCGCAGCAAGGTCATGTGCCGTTGCAATCTGGTTTGTATTTGTTAGACGCTTATAAATTGAAAGTTCCAGGAACTCCAAATCAAGCCAGTTTAGAAAATCAGGCTTGGGTGGGAAGACCTCGTGCAGCGGTTGAAGTAAATTATGCTAATAATATTCAGTTTGAGTCTTGCCGTTTTGAGCATTTGTCTTCGACTGGTTTAGATTTAAATAAAGGAACGAATCACAATACAGTAAAAGGAAATTTATTTAAAGATATTGGCGGAAGTGCCATCAATGTTGGAATTTTCTCCGAAGAAGCTTTCGAAGCGCATTTGCCTTTAATCATAAAAGATGAAAGAGAAATGTGTTCGGATGAAGTTATTTCGGATAATTTAATCACCAATGTAACCAATGAAGATTGGGGAACTTTAGGAATCAGTGCAGGTTTTGTTCGAAATATTACGATTGAACACAACGAAATTTCGGATGTATCGTATTCTGGAATGGCGATGGGATGGGGTTGGACACACACGCCAAACGTGATGCAGAACAATAAAATTCTGGGAAATAAAATTCATCATTATGCCAAACATTTACATGATGTGGCTGGAATTTATACGCTTTCGGCTCAGCCAAACAGCCGAATCGAAGAAAATTATATAGACAAAGTGTACAACAGTCCGTATGCGCACGATCCGTTTTTATGGCTGTATCTGTATACCGATGAAGGAAGTGAAGGTTTTACGATTAAAAACAATTGGATCGCCGAAAAGAAAATTCTTAAAAACCATAACGGTCCAAAAGGAAATATTTGGGAACACAACGATCCGTATGTAAGTACTAAAATAAAAGATGCAGCGGGAATCAGAGCGCCTTACAAAGATTTAGAAAAGGAAGTTGTAATTGATGAAAAATGGGGCTTGCAGGAAATGCCAAAACCGTATGCGATCGAATTGATAGGTTCTGATTTTGATATCGAAAAAATCAAATCGACTTTGGTTGGGTTTAGAATTGTAGGTCAGGAATTGTATCAATGGAAAAATCATTTGGTGATTTACGGAAAAATGAATCAACCCGAAAGAACAAAACGAAAACTGGCGGGCGCTTTCCCTTCTTTAGAAATTAAAATCTATGAAGATCTAGTTTACGATTTCCAAAACTTCGAAAGATGTAAAGATTCAAAACCAGCATCAGATTGGGAAAATATTGTGTTAACAGCGAATCTTCCTGTTGATGAAAAACGACAAAAAGAATATGTTGAGTACCACAAAACGCAATTCGAAAAATGGCCAGAAGTAGCAAAAGGTTTCTGTAATGCCGATTTTCAGCAATTGCAGGTTTTCAAAAAAGACAGACAATTAATTTTGGTAATCAGTATTCCGAAAGGAGAAAATTTGGATAAACTAAATCCAAAGACAACTGAAAATAATCCTAAAGTAGATCAATGGAACGCCTTAATGAAAAAATACCAATCGGGAATTGAAGGTGCAAAACCAGACGAAACGTGGATTTTCTTGAATAAAGTAAGTGTAGAGGAGAAAAAATAGAAGAAAGATCCAAGAAAAAAGAAAATCTGCTCAATCTGCTTAATCTGCGTGAAAAATAAAACTAATCTAAAAGAAGATTTCGGAAATAATCTAAAATCTAAAATCAACAATCTAAAATAACCACAACCAATGTTAAAAATAGCCATTCTAGGACTTGGAGAAGGACGAAGCACAATGTCTGCTGCTATAGAAAGTTCAAAACTAGAACTCGTTAAGATATGCGACCGAAACGAAGAATTGTGTAAACAGCGAGCAAAAGAATTCGATTTTCATTCGTACACTACTAATTATGACGATTTATTGAATGATTCTTCAATTGATATTATAGCGATTTATACGCCAGATCATCTTCATGCACAGCATGTAAAACAAGCTTTATTAAGTGGAAAACATGTCGTTTGTACAAAACCCTTTATCGATGATCTTTCTGATGCAAAAGAATTACTAGAATTAAGCAAATCAACAGGAAAGAAAGTTTTTATTGGGCAAAGTTCCCGTTTCTTCGAACCAGCCAAAAGGCAAAGAGCCGATTATGAAGCGGGTTTAATTGGAGATTTAATTACTATTGAAGCCCAATACCATGCTGATCACAGATGGTTTTTGAAGAAAGAATGGTCGCTTTTGCAATCGTTTAAATGGCTGTACGGAGGTCTGAGTCATCCTGTAGATTTCATCAGATGGTATTTACCGAATATTCAGGAAGTGATGGGTTACGGAATGATCAGCAGTAACGGACAAAATGCAGGTTTGAAAAATGAAGATACGATGCATTTTATCTTTAAAGCAACTGACGGAAGAATTGCACGTGTCAGCGGTGTATATACTTCGCCGACTCAACCAGCGCAACGTGACAGTGGCATGAGTACAATTTTAAGAGCAACAGAAGGGGCAAGTCAAGCCGATTATCACGAATTACGTTATGCCGTTACTGATAAAACTGGCGAAGAAAAAGTAATTACTTGGGGCGACAGCACGATAAAATATTATTTTCGTTTTGAAGGACAAAGTCATCACGGCGGGGAATATCAGAATTATTTAGAATATTTTACAGACAGTATCGAGCAAGGTTTTGAAGCTTATCCAAACATGGAAGAAGGAATTGGAACTGTGGCTTTGTTACAAGCAATGGATAAATCTTTGCAAACTGGAATGCCGGTTAAAATCGCCGATATTCTTAACGAATACGGACTATGAACAGTATCTACGATAAATTAACCACGCTCGATTTTGTAATTGTTGCGGGTTATTTAGTGGCTTTATTAGTCATTGGATATGTGGTAAGTATGAAGCAGAGAAAGAAAAACGAAACGCTTTTTCTGGCCGGAAATTCACTAAACTGGTACAGCATCGGGTTTAATATGTGGGGAACCAATGTTGGGCCTTCGTCATTATTGGCTTTTGCGAGTATTGGTTACGCAACGGGAATTGTAGCAGGAAATTTCGAATGGTACGCTTTTGTTTTTTTACTGCTTTTAGCGATGGTTTTTGCGCCAAGATATATTGCAAGTAAAGTAAGCACGATGCCCGAATATATGGGAAAACGCTACGGCGATAGTACGCAGAATATTTTGGCTTGGTATGCTTTGGTAAAAATATTAGTAAGCTGGCTGTCTTTAGGATTATTTAGCGGAGGCGTTTTAGTACGTCAGATTTTGGGAATCCCGATGTGGCAGAGCGTTACCGTTTTAGTGATTTTCTCTGGAATTTTTACGTTTGCAGGAGGATTAAAAGCGATTGCCAAAGTGAATGTTTTTCAGATGATTTTGCTGATTGTAGTTTCATTGACACTTTCCTTTTTAGGTTTACAAAAGCTAGGTGGAATCGATGTTTTAATTGCTAAAACTCCTTCTAACTTCTGGAATTTAATCCGTCCTTCAGATGATGCGCATTATCCGTGGCCAGCTATTTTATTGGGATATCCTGTAGCTGCAGTTGCTTTTTTCTGTACCGATCAATCGATGGTCCAGAGTGTTTTAGGAGCTAAAAATTTGGAGCAGGGACAATTGGGCGTAAACTTTATTGGATGGTTAAAAGTAATGGCATTGCCGTTGTTTATTCTTCCCGGAATTTTGTGTTATGCGTTATATCCAGAATTAGGAAGCAATTCTGATTTAGCTTATATGACCATGGTTACGAATCTTTTCCCAAGCGGAATGAACGGCTTGGTAATCTGTGTGATGATTGCCGTTTTGGTGGGAACAATTGGTTCTTCTTTAAATGCTTTGAGCACTGTTTTTACGAATGATATTTATGTAAAGAAAATCAACCCGACGGCGACGATTCAGGATCAGATTAAAATTGGCCGATTAACAATTGCTGCCGGATGTGTATTTGCAATTCTGATTGCCGTTGCAATTGACAATATAAAAGGGCAGAATCTATTCAATATTTTTCAGGCGGTTTTAGGTTTCCTGGCGCCTTCGTTATCTGTTGTTTTCCTTTTGAGTGTTTTCTGGAAACGTACTACGAAAAAAGCCGTAAATGCAACTCTTTCTTGGGGTTCTGCTTTTAGTTTGTTTGTTGGGGTTTTGTATCTATGGATTTTTCCTGCGGATAAATATCCAGCTTGGCCTCACTTTTTATTGATTTCCTTTTACATTTTTGCTGTGCTTTTAATTACAGCAGTTATTATTTCTTTAACCGATAAAAATCCTGAAGTTAATGTTTCAGATGAAAGGGATATTCCTAAAACTAGTAAAAAGGTTAAGTTTTTGTTTGGGTTGTTAGGGTTGACGATTTTGGTTTTGTATTTGGTTTTTAATGGGAATTAGTGGATTCAAAGGATTTTAAAAATAGTCGATTTCTAATTTCAATTAAAAAAAGAATTAAAAATAAATAGTAAAAAGATTACTTTAATTTAAATATTTTGTAGTTTTTGTATTACATTTGCATCGCTTTTTAAACAATGTTTAATGATAAAAATGTAATTATGTCAAAGAGTATAGTAGCGGTTTTAATTTTATCTCTTATTTCTATTCATAAAATTTCTTCACAGAATCAGAAGATTTTTATTACTAGTGTAAAAAAAGGAGACAATAGTGTAGAGTACAATTATACTAAATCAGTATTAGGGAATTATTTTGTAGAGTTTGATTTAGAAAGTGCTGCAAATGTTCAAGATCTTTCTTCATTTAGAAAAACTTATAATTTGAATTTAACTCAAGATTCGGGAACGCTTTTTAAATTAGATCCTATTGATAAAGAAAAACCAATCTATTGTTCCTATACATATAGTTATAAAAAAGGTTCTATAAACCCGCAATTAGATAATTCTATTGTGTACTTTCTTCCATTTAAAGAAAATAAAGAAGTCGCAATATATGAGTCTTTTAGGTTTAATGTAAAACCTGAAATATGGAAGAACTATGCCGTATATTCTAAAACGAAAGATACTATATGTGCAATGAGAAAAGGTATCGTGACGGAAATAAGAAAATTTACAGTTGCAGATAAAGGAAATACGATCTTTAGAACAGAAATTATAGTAGATCATGCAGACGGTACTAATGCATCTTATATTGGTGTTGATGAAAAATCACTTTCTGTAAAGCTTAATGATCAAATCTACCCAGGTTCTGTAATTGGTGTAATGGATAATGTGGTTGATAATGATAAGAATCATATTTTTAAATTCAATGTCTATTATTTTTCTGATGAAGAAGTGGAGGGAATAGATGGTAAAAAGGTTAGAATACTTGAAAAATCTGTGATGCCAATTTTTTATACAGCAGAAGGATATCAAAATTTACGTAGCGATAAGAAGTACACTGTAAAATATAATGATGAAGTTTTTTCTAAAGAAATGACTTCTCAAGAAAAAGAAAAGTACAGTTCAAATAAGAAGTTATTGTAAAACAAAAAAGCTCTAAAATATTTTAGAGCTTTTTTTGTTTTTAATATGTAAAATATTTTAGTTTTTAATTTTCTTCTCCAAATTAGGCAAGAACCCAGTAATTACCCCAATCAAAGGCAGAAATGCACAAATCTTAAATACATATTCAATACTAGTAGCATCAGCAATTTTTCCTAAAATAGCAGAACCTAAACCGCCCATTCCGAAAGCAAATCCGAAGAAAAGGCCAGCCACAAGTCCGACTTTTCCAGGCAATAATTCAGTAGCATAAACGAGAATCGCTGAGAATGCCGAAGAAAGAATCAATCCGATGATTACAGATAAAGTTCCAACCCAAAATAAAGAAACGTAAGGTAACATTAAAGTAAACGGAGCAACTCCTAAAATAGAAACCCAGATTACATATTTTCTACCATATCGATCTCCAATTGGTCCACCAATTAAAGTTCCAGCAGCAACAGCACCCGAGAATAAAAATAAATAGACTTGTGACTGCTGAATTGTGATGTGAAATTTATCTATCAAGAAGAAAGTATAGTAACTCGTAATACTACTCATGTAGAAATACTTAGAGAAAATCAGAATCAATAAGATAATCAATGAAGCAATTACTCTGTTTTTAGACAAATGATGCGTTTCGATTTGATGAGAAGCTTTATTCGCATTTCTTTCAGATAGATGTGCAGTATACCAAATTGCAATTTTATACAATGCAAAAACACCAACTAACGCAATAATACAAAACCAAGCGATATAAGATTGTCCGTGCGGAATAACAATAAAGGCTGCCAATAAAGGTCCGATAGCACTTCCAGCGTTTCCTCCCAATTGAAAAATAGACTGTGCCAAACCTCTTTTTCCGCCCGAAGCCAAATGCGCCACACGTGAAGATTCAGGATGGAAAATCGAAGAACCAATTCCGATTAAACTTACTGATAATAATAAATTGATAAAACTCGAAGCGATAGAAACAAAGAAAAGTCCAATCATTGTGAAACACATTCCCACAATCAGTGAATATGGTTTTGAGTTTTTATCGGTATACATTCCCACAAACGGCTGTAAAATAGAGGCAACCATTTGGTAAGTCAAAGTAATAATACCAATTTGAGTAAAACTTAAACTGAAATTTTCTTTTAAAAGCGGATAAATTGAAGGAACAACAGCCTGTAAAAGATCATTAATTAAATGGGAAAAACTGATGATGAATAAGATCGAATAAGTGGTTTTTTTAACTATGTCAGGATTTGCTTTAATAGTGTCCATGTGGTATTTTTTGATTTTTAAATTAAGTTTAAAAACAACAGCTGTATTATTTTTTGCAAAGATTAAAAGAATAGTAATGTCAGAATTGCTATATTTGGACAATGAATAACCAGATTCGGACATATCGGATGGCGCAGGAACATGGATACAGACTTGATCCATCGATTCCTGTTATTGGCTATACCGAAATGGTAACCAACGAAATGTGTATTTCTCATTCGCATCCAAGAGGCCAGTTGATCTATGCAACTCGTGGCGTGATGAACGTTGTAGTGGGCAATCATATTTGGGTTGTGAATCCTTTACAGGGTTTGTGGCTTCCAGGCGGAGTAGAACATCAGGTTACTTTTCAGAAAGACGTTAATTATTACAGCGTTTTTATCGATCCATCGGCAATGGAAGGATTGCCAACAAATAGTTTTTCGTTTGATATTCCGATGTTTTTAAAGCAGTTGGTTTTTAAAATCATTTCTTTTGGAATCGAAGGAAATCTGACTCCACCACAAAAAAGAATCATTTCTGTTTTCTTGGATGAATTGGCTTTAATCGAACCAAGTGCGACTTTCTTGCCAACAACCAATCACGAAAGACTTCAAAAAGTTGTAGAGCTTTTAATGGAAGATATTGCCAGCAAAAACACGATCGAATATTACGCCGAAATTTCTTTTATGAGTACGAGAACTTTGTCTCGCTTGTTTATTAAAGAATTAGGAATGAATTTCAGCGACTGGCGTACACGTTTAAAATTATTAGAAGCCATAAAACGTTTGGGCGAAAAACAATCGATCAAAGAAATTGCCTTTAATTTAGGTTACGAAACTACAAGCGCTTTCATTTACATGTTTAAAAAACATTTGGGCAAAACGCCTTCTAATTATATTTTAGAAGATGAAAATGAATCTGAGAGAATGATTGCTTAGATTATAATTTACACAAAAATAACCACAATCATTGTCATTTCGACGGAGGAGAAATCTTCGTGAGAAGCTCTAAAAAGATTGGACTTTAGTTACGGAGTTACTTGCGAAGATTTCTCCTCCGTCGAAATGACAAAAAAGGGTAAATAATTAAAATCCGTTTTTCATCCCCGTCTTTGCGATAGCGAATCCGTCTCATCATCGTCCCATAAAATTCTAACATCATTTTTTTTAGTACTAAAAAAGTGATAAGCCGTAATTTTTCCCTTAAAAAATTATCAAAAAGTACTGTTTTTTATGAAATAGCAGGATAGTGCAGGTTGTGAAATGTAAAGATAACACTTATCTTTAGTCCCAAAATACACTAACTATGCTAAACCGCTTTTCCATTTTTACGACTTTAATTCTTTTTGTTGCCCTTTTTTCTTGTTCTTTATCATCAGCACAGGAAAAACCAAAAGAAGCGACATGGATCTGGTATCCAGGTGATTTTGAAGTTTGGTTAAGCAATAAAATGCAGGTAAGACGCACAGAACGCGAAGCAGTATTTCCGCCACTTTGGCAATATTATAGTCCTTATGCTTTGGTCACTTTTCAAACAGAAGTAGATATTCCACAACCAGACGAAGTGAAAATCTTCTCAGAAGGACCTTTTCAATTACTTTTAGATGGTGTTCAAATTTACGGACAGCCAAAATCAATCATAGTTCCTGCTGGAAAACATAAAATTTCCTTTAAAGTTTACAATCAGGAAGTATTGCCTGCTATTTATATTTCAGGTCAATACGTTAAATCTGATGCTTCGTGGAAAGTAACCAACGAAGATAAACTTTGGATCGATGAAACTGGAAAAGCACAACAATCTGGTACGCCATGGGTTCCTGTTGGTTCTTGGAATTTTAATTCGCCAGAAAATAAACCTTCGGGATTTAAATTAACAACCAAACCTTTAAGTGCAAAGAAAACAGAGAAAATTGGAGTGGGTCAGTTAGTAGATTTTGGCAAAGAAACTTTTGGATATATTAAAATTCACGGTTTAAAAGGGAAAGGCAAACTAGCACTTTATTACGGTGAATCTCGTGAAGAAGCGTTGGATTCTGCTAAATGCGAAACCTTAGATCATTTATCTTTTGATGGAAAACAATCTGAAACTTACACACATGATGGATCGAAAGCATTCCGCTATGTTCAGGTTCAAGCAGATGCAGGTGTAAAATATGATTCTATTTCGATGCTTTATGAATATTTGCCATTAGATTATCGTGGTGCATTTAAATCTTCGGACGAACAATTGAATAAAATTTGGGACGTGTCGGCATATACGATGCATTTAACATCTCGTGAATTTTTTATTGACGGAATCAAACGCGACCGTTGGGTTTGGTCTGGTGACGCTTATCAAAGTTATTTAATGAATTATTATTTATTCTTTGATTCGGCTTCTGTAGAACGAACGCTGTTAGCTCTTCGTGGAAAAGATCCCGTAACCGCTCACGTCAATATCATAATGGATTACTCGTTGTATTGGTTTGTAGGTGTTTACGATTACTATTTGCACACAGGCGATACGAAATTCATCAAAACTTTTTATCCAAGAATGAAATCACTGATGGATTTCTGTTTAGAAAGAAGAAACAAAAACGGATTCCTCGAACCATTAGAAGGCGATTGGGTTTTTATCGATTGGGCAGACGGATTACCAAAAACAGGAGAGGTTAGTTTTGAACAGATGCTTTTGGCAAGAAGTTTGGAAGCCATGGCAGTAAGCGCTGAAATCGCTGGTAAAAGTGAAGACCAAAAACAATATCAAAAACTAGGGAATGATTTAAAAACCAAATTATTTGATGTGTTTTGGGATAAAAAAGAAAACGTCATGAAACACCAGCGTATCGACGGTAAAATGCAAAATATTGTAACCAGATATGCTAATATGTTCGGTATTTTCTTCAATTATTTTAATGAAGAACAAAAACAAAGCGTAAAAAACAAAGTGTTGCTCAATAAAGAAGTTCTCCAAATCACAACACCATACATGCGTTTTTACGAGTTGGAAGCGTTGTGTGCGATGGGCGAACAGGATTATGTTTTAAAAGAAATGAAAGATTATTGGGGCGGAATGCTGAATGAAGGCGCAACCTCTTTCTGGGAAGAATACAATCCAAACAAAAAGGGAACGGAACATTTAACAATGTACGGTCGTCCTTACGGGAAAAGTCTTTGCCATGCTTGGGGCGCAAGTCCGATTTATTTATTAGGAAAATATTATTTGGGTGTAAAACCAACTGCTCCAGGTTATTCTCAATACGAAATCAAACCAAACTTAGGCGGTTTAAAATGGATGGAAGGAAAAGTGCCAACACTAAACGGAGAAGTTGCCGTGTATTGCAGTACCAAAGAAATCAAAGTAAAAGCAGGCGAAGGAGAAGGAAAATTGATTTTTGAAAGTGCCAGCAAACCTAAAACAAACTCTGGAACAATTACAGAATTAGCAAAAAATAAATATCAATTGATTGTAAAACCGAATGTGGAGTATAAAGTAATTTATAAGGCTTTGTAAGTTATGAGTTATTAGTTATAAGTGCCTAGTAATTAGTTCTTAACCCAGTTTGTCATTCCGACCGAAAGGAGACCCGAGCGATAGCGAATAGGCGAAGCAAATCACACTTGTAGCCACAAAGATTGTCACACCAGTTTTGTCATTTCGAGGGACGAGAAATCTCCACAAGTAGCTCCGCAAAGATTGTCGACTATTGTTGCGGAATTCCTAGTGTGATTCCTCCTTCGTCGGAATGACAAAAAAACAAAAAAATAAAACCAATGTTTTCAAAAAATAAAATACACAACTTCAAATTAAAAACCGCTTTCCTAATGCTGCTTGTAATCTGCATTCAAGCCACAGCACAAACCTCTGCATGGAAACCAGCATCATTTGAAATTGTAAAATCTAATTACAAAACTTTCAAAACTACTCAATACGCTCATGTATTTTCAGGAAGCAAACACAATATCGTTCGTTTAGCTCCAGAATTGCAAGGTTTGACTGGGATTGAACTTCCTTTAGAAAAATATAAAAACGGAACTAACGCTCCATTACAATTAAAATTTAAAGAACCAGTAACTGTTTTAGTTGGTGTTTTTCAAGATAAAAATTCAGAATATCTTCAAGCTGATAAACTTCAAAATGCCAAATTAATTTTAGAAAGTGGGGTTACTATAACAGGTTTACCTCCAGTAAATGTTTATGCGGTTTCTTTCTCCAAAGGAACACAAACATTAAATTTTGGAAAAGGATTATTTGCCTTTTTAGGAGTTGTAAAAGCTTCTGAAAAACTAGAACAAAGAAACGCCAATTTTCCAGACGGAAAACTTTGGAATCCAACTTTTATTGTTGAAGGATTTTCAGATGAAAAACCGCTTTTCGAAATTATCGGCGGAGAAAATAAACCGGTTATTGATGAAGGAATGTCGGGAACAGAAGGAATTCAGGGAGGTTTTGAAGGCGGACGTGTGGTGAAAGTCGGCGATACGTATCATATGTTTCCAACAGAAAGAGCAGGAGAAAAAGGTGTTGATTATTATTATGATCGTGTAAAAACTAAAATTGGACATTGGACAAGTAAAGATGCCATTCACTGGAAAAGAGAATCAACCATTTATCAAGCAAGCGGAACTTATGCCATTACAGAAGATGATAATCCGATGAATGATCGTCGTGCAGCTATTTGGTCTTATATGCCAATTTTTAATGAAAAAGCAAACAAATGGTATGGCTATTATTTGGCATATACTGTTAGTAAAGAAATTGAACCAAATCATTCATTTGGAAGAATCTGGCGTTGTGAATCAACTGTAGAAGGAATCAACGGAATTGGCGGACCGTATAAAGATATGGGAATTATTATGGAACCAGGACTAGATTCTCAGCCTTGGGAAGGACGTCAGGGTGTTGCTTCATTTTTTCCATACCAAGTTGGAGATAAATACTTCGGCTTTTACAGCGGTGCGTATCCTTTCAATTCATGGGCTGATTATCCAAAGAAATCAGGAAAAGGCTGGTTTGTAGCTTTAGCCGAATCTAAAAGTTTAGAAGGGCCTTGGTTAAGAATGAACAAAGGTTTGGAACCAATTAAAACTATGCATCCGCAGTTTGTAGAAAATCCAATCGTGAGTCAATTACCAAACGGAATGTATATCGCTATTTTCGACGGAGGTCCAGATGGCTGGGGGCATCATTTACCGAATATGATTGCGTATTCATTATCAGCAGATGGTGTTAATTGGGCAGAAGCACATTATTTACCAATAGAAACTAAAGTTGATAAATGGTGGGATATTATGAGAACGCCTTTGTGTTTAATCCCAGAAGGAAACGACGTTTACACAATAGTCTATAATGCAATCGATTTGAAAAGAAGATTTCATCCAACAGGAATGGTAAAAGTAAAACTGAATAAAGACGTAATGGATTCTAAATTAAAAGAATTGAAAAAATAAATTAAAGTTTCCCGCAGATTTGGCAGATCAAGCAGATAAAAAAAATCAGCTAAATCTGCAAAATCTGCGAGAGAAACAAAATGAAATCCGTGTTATCAGCGTACCAAAATATAACCAAAAAATGAAAATTAAATATCTACTAATTGCCATTTCAGTACTTGTCCTAACAAGCTGTGCAACTAAATACAAAAAAAGAGAAATTACCGACAGCGTAATGCAGGAGATTTACGAAGAAATCAAAACGCCTTATAAATACGGTTTGGTGATGGTTCCTACTGACAACTCATACAAAATGGATTGTCCGAGTGTATTTAGAAAAGACGGAAAATGGTATATGACCTATTTAATTTACGACGGACGAGGTTACGAAACTTGGTTGGCAGAAAGCGACAATCTTCTGGACTGGAAATATCTAGGAAAAGTAATGTCATTTTCAGAAAACGAAAAACACTGGGATGTCAACCAAAAAGCAGGATATATTTCGTTACAAGATCCAACTTGGGGCGGAAGCTACGAATGGGAGAAATACGATGACAAATACTGGATGAGTTATTTTGGAGGAGACAGTAAAGGTTATGAAGCGGGCGTTTTATCAATCGGGATGGCATATACCAAAGAAGCGCCGACAAAACCACATGAGTTTCAAAGATTAGAAAATCCAGTTTTGACTCCAAAAGACAAAGATACCAAATGGTGGGACAATAGTACGATGTACAAAAACAGTGTGATTCGTGATAAAGATAAAGTGACGGGACACAATTTTATCATGTATTACAATGCCCGTGGCGACAGTATAAATCCTGCTAAAGGTGCTGAGCGCATTGCTATGGCAGTATCAAACGACATGAAAACATGGAAACGTTATGGCGAAAAACCATTAATCAATCACCATAAAGGAATCTCGGGCGATGCCTATATTCAACGTATTAATGATACTTGGGTAATGTTCTATTTTGGAGCTTTTTGGACGGGATGGAATCAAGGTGCATTTAACCGTTTTGCCGTTTCGAACGATTTAGTAAACTGGACGGACTGGAAAGGCGACGATTTAGTTAAATCATCTGAATCTTACGATGATATGTTTGCTCATAAATCATTTGTGGTAAAACATGATGGCGTTGTCTATCATTTTTACTGTGCCGTTAATAAAGCAGAACAAAGAGGAATTGCCATTGCAACGTCTAAAGATTTAGGAAAAAGTAAATTGAATTTTGTGGCACCGCCGGAGAAAAAGAAGAAGAATTAAGTACAAAGTACAAAGTACAAAGTACAAAGAATTAAGATACAGTACGTTTTAAACCTGACAGGTTTAATTACGCAAAAATAAATAAAGACACAGTTTTGTAATTTCGACGAAGGAGAAATCTCCACAAGTAGCTACGCACAGGATGGCTGCCAATCTTTGTAGAATATCGTGCGAAGATTTCTCGTTCCTCGAAATGACAAAAGAACTAAAAATAAAATAATGTTTAAAACCAATCATATTCAGCAATTTTTCAACTTTCGACTTTCGGCTTTCGATTTTTTGACTGTAATTTTACTATTCACACCTTACGCAATAAACGCCCAATCCGTAACAGGAGAACCAGCGGGAATCCCAGAATTGCATAAAAAATACGAATTTGCTCCTTGGGAAGATCCAACGATAACAAGTATCAACAGACAACCATCAAGAGCAACTTCTTATTCATACGCAAGTATAGAAGACGCTTTAAAAGGAGACAGAACCAAAAGCCGAATCCAAATGCTAAACGGCGATTGGGATTTTAAATATGCTGTAAATTTGAAAGAAGCTTCAAAAGATTTCTATAAAAATACCGTTTCAGGTTGGGATAAAATTGAAGTACCTTCGAACTGGGAAATGAAAGGATACGATAATCCAATTTACAAAAGTGCCGTTTATCCGTTTAGACCCATAAATCCGCCTTATATACCTAAAGATTATAACGGAGTCGGTTCGTACCAACGCAGTTTTACCGTTCCAGAAAACTGGAAAGATATGACCGTGACTTTGCATTTCGGAGCCGTAAGTTCAGGTTTTGAAGTTTGGTTAAACGGAGAGTTTTTAGGCTACGGAGAAGATAGTTTTTTACCATCAGAATTTGATATTTCGCCTTATTTAAAAGCAGGAGAAAATGTAGTTTCTGTTCGTGTAATTCGTTGGACAGATGGTTCTTATTTAGAAGATCAGGATCACTGGCGTATGAGCGGAATCCAGCGTGAAGTTTTCATTATGGCCGAGCCGAAACTGCGTATTCAGGATTTCTTTGTTCAGACCAAATTAGACAAACAATACACAGATGCGATTTTTAAACTGCGTCCAAAAGTAGAAAATCTTACAGGTGAAAAAATAAAAGATTATACAATGAATGTTCAATTGTACGATGCCAATAATACGGCAATGTTTAAAGAACCGCTTCAAAGACCTGTGATTGATTTGATTAATGAAAGTTACCCTCGTTTGGATAATGTTCGTTTCGGATTCTTCCAAGAAACCATCAAAAATCCAAAAAAATGGAGTTCAGAGGAGCCGAATTTATACACGATGGTCATTTCTATAAAAGATAAAAACGGCAATGTTACAGAAGCCAAAAGCTGTAAAGTTGGTTTCCGTTCGATTGAATTCTCAAAAGAAAACGGAAAAATGCTCATCAACGGAAAAGAAACTTACGTTTATGGCGTAAATCGTCATGATCATCATCCAACAAGAGGAAAAGCGGTTACGAGAGAAGATATCAAACAAGATATTACCACGATTAAAAAGTTTAATTTCAACTTTATACGTACAAGTCATTATCCAAATGATCCTTATTTCTACGAATTATGCGATCAATACGGTATCATGGTAATGGATGAAGCCAATCAGGAAACACACGGAATCGGAGGGAAACTAAGCAACGATCCGCTTTGGACAAATGCTTATATGGAACGAATGATTCGAATGGTTGAAAGAGACAAAAACCATCCATCGGTTGTCATGTGGAGTTTGGGTAACGAAGGCGGAAAAGGACCAAATCATGCTGCAATGTCGGGCTGGGTTCACGATTTCGATATCACACGTCCAGTTCATTATGAACCAGCACAGGGAAATGCCAAATTAGACGGATATATTGATCCGCTTGATCCAGGATATCCAAAAACAATCGATCACGCTTATAGATTCGAAAATCCGCAGGATGATTCGTATGTCGATATGGTCAGCCGTTTTTATCCAGGCGTTTTCACTCCTAAATTTTTAGTCGATCAAAAGAAAGATACTCGTCCGATTATTTTCGTAGAATATTCTCATGCGATGGGAAATTCGGTCGGAAATTTAAAAGAATTATGGGATGAATTCCGTTCGCTTCCAAGAGTTATAGGCGGTTGTATTTGGGAATTTAAAGATCAGGGAATTGTAAAATTTGATTCCAGATCTGGTCAGAATTATTTTGCGCACGGAGGAGATTTTGGCGAGAAATACCACGACGGAAACTTTAATACAAAAGGAATTGTAGATTCTAACGGAAAACCAAAAGGATCTATTTTTGAAAACAAATGGGTATATCAGCCAGCTATTTCGACTTTAAACGGAAGTCAATTAGAAATTAAAAATCGTCAGTCGGTTAAATCATTAGAAGGTTATATTCCGGTTTTAAAAGTGTTGGAAAACGGAAACGTAATCAAAACTCAGATTTTAAAACCATTAAAAGTAGCAGCAGGACAATCAACAACCTTAGATATCAGTTCTTATCTTCCAAAAATGAAAGCTGATGCCGAATATATTTTAAATATAGAATTCCAGCTTTCAAAGGATGAATTATGGGCTTCAAAAGGTTACGCTGTCGCGGAAGATCAGTTTGTATTGAAAAAGAAAGAAGCCGTTTCTCCAGAATCTAAAAAAGAAACCCTAAACGTTTCTGAATCAGATTCAGATTTCAAAATCAAAGGAAAAACTTTTGATATTACAATTGGAAAAACAAACGGAGCTTTGAGTTCTTATATTTTTAATGGAGAAGAGCAGGTTTTTGCACCGCTATTGCCAAACTTCGTAAGACCGCTTACAGATAACGATAAACGTGGATGGAAATCGCAAAAGTTATTGAAACAATGGTATAAAGCAAAACCAAAATTGGTTAACATTTCAATTGATAAATCAGCTTCTGAAGTTAAAATAACAAGCGATTACGAAGTTATAAAAGATAGTGCGAGCGTAAAAGTGATCTATAATATTTTACCAAACGGATTAATAAAAGTAGATTACAGTTTAAAAGCATCAAACAAATTACCAAACATTCCAAAAATCGGAATGCAGATGGGAGTTCAAAGAAAATTCGATCAGATTTCATGGTACGGAAAAGGAGAATTGGAAAATTACAGCGATAGAAGTTTTGGTTCATTTGTTGGTAAATATTCACTTCCAATAAATGATTTTATCGAACATTATCCAAAACCACAGGAAAACGGAAACAGATGCGATGTCAGATGGATGGCGCTAAGCACTCCGCAGAAAAACAACGGATTTTTAGTAGTAAACGATACCAAAGTTCTAAGTATTAGCGCATGGCCGTACACACAGGAAAATCTAAGTGCATCAGGACATACATATGATTTGAAAGATCCAGGATTTTTGACGGTAAACATCGATTTAATCCAAATGGGAGTGGGAGGAAATGATAGTTGGACGATTGTTGCACAGCCATTAGAACAATATCAGATTAAGTCTGGAAATTATGAGTATAGTTTTTATTTGATGCCTTTTAACGGTTCAAAAAATCAATTGGAAAATAGTTTGAAGAAGTTTAAATATTAGTAATTGAGAATTTAGAATTAAAAAGGAATCTGCTAAATCAGCCAAATCTGCGAGAGTAAATTTTTCCCGCAGATTTTGTAGATTTTGCAGATTTGTAAAATCAATTAGAAGTTAAAGATACAGTTTGTCATTTCGACGAAAGGAGAAATGACAAAACAAACGAATAAAAACCTGTCGGGTTTACAAACGAAAATAAAACAGTAAAAATGTTTCAAAAAAAACACCTCTTTTTTATGCTCCTTTTAGCAAGCATTGTCTCTGCACAGGAAGTCTATAAAAAAGAAACCACTTTTCAGCCAACATTAGAATCCTCAAGACCTTGGGTGTATTGGTATTGGATGAAATCAGCATATTCTAAAGTTGGAATTACAGCCGATTTAGAAGCCATGAAACAAGCCGGAATTGCGGGCGCTTATTTAATGACGATTAAAGGACCAGCCAATCCGCCAT
This sequence comes from Flavobacterium sp. B330r, assembly GCF_056824325.1. Classification (NCBI taxonomy): domain Bacteria; kingdom Pseudomonadati; phylum Bacteroidota; class Flavobacteriia; order Flavobacteriales; family Flavobacteriaceae; genus Flavobacterium; species Flavobacterium sp. B330r. The sequence goes on along the minus strand of NZ_CP124860.1, from coordinate 5,232,700 downwards.
TGATAGATCCGCCAGTTTTACAGTTGTCGCCTGAATTTTGGGATATGATTCATTGGGCTTTCAAAGAAGCGAATCGTTTAGGTTTGAAATTGGCTTTTCACGGAGCAGACGGATTTGCCGTTGCTGGCGGGCCTTGGATTACACCAGAAATGTCAATGCAGAAAGTTGTTTGGTCTTCAACTGAAATTTTAGGTGGAAAGAAAGTTGCGCTAAAATTGCCAGTTCCAGAACACTATAAAGATTATTATAAAGACATTGCCACTTTTGCTATTCCGATAAAAGAATACCAAATTACTTCGCAGATGCAACTGCCAAAAGTGACCACATCAAACAATACCGATGCTTCTTTTTTAGTTGATCCTAAAAAGGACGAAAACTTCAAGTTTGCCGATGCAGGTTGGATTCAGTACGAATTTGCACAGCCTTTTACCTGCAAATCTATTGTAATAGAAACCAAAGGAAGAGATTTTCAAGCACAACGTCTGATTGTGGAAGTGAGTGATAATGGAATCAATTTTAGATTCCATGAAAGATTGATTGCACCACGCCACGGCTGGCAAGACATGGATTTCCCAAATACGCATACGATTACGCCAGTTACAGCAAAATATTTCAGATTCGTTTATGATCCAAAAGGAACAGAACCTGGAGCAGAAGATTTGGATTTTGCGAAGTGGAAACAGAATCTGAAAGTCAGTAAAATTATACTTTCGAATCAATCGTTGATTAATAATTACGAAGGAAAATCTGGAGCAATTTGGCGTTTGACTCCGCAGACTACTGAAAAAGAAATTCCAAGTTCTGACGCATTTAAAAAATCAGAAATTATCAATATTTCGAATTTTGTTGATGCTGATGGAAACTTGAATTGGAAAGCGCCAAAAGGTAAATGGAAAATTATCCGAATGGGACACACTTCGACTGGACATGAAAATGCAACTGGCGGAGCAGGAAAAGGATTGGAAGTAGATAAATTTAATCCGGAATTAATCCGTTTTCAGTTAGATCATTGGTTTGGAGAAGCAGTTCGTTCGGCTGGTCCAGAATTGGCTTCAAAAGTTTTAGAAATTCTGCATTTTGATAGCTGGGAATGTGGAAGCCAAAACTGGTCTTCGGTTTTTCAGGCTGAATTTAAAAAGAGACGTGGCTACGATCTTGTAGATTATCTTCCAGTTATGGCGGGAATTCCGATAGAAAATGCCGATTTTTCAGAGAAAGTTTTATACGATGTTAGAAAAACAATTGCCGATTTAGTAGCCGATAATTTCTACAGAACTGTCGCTCAAATTGCCAAAGAATACAACGTCAAGTTAAGTTCTGAAAACGTTGCGCCAACCATGATGAGTGATGCTTTGTTGCATTATAAATATGTCGATTACCCTGGTGGAGAATTTTGGTTGAAAAGCCCAACACACGATAAACCTTTTGATATGGTAGATGCCATTTCGGGCGGACATATTTATGGAAAAGATATTATTCAGGCAGAATCTTTTACTGCTTTGCGAATGGATTGGGACGAACATCCCGGAAATCTAAAAACAACTGCCGACCGCAATTACGCTTTAGGAATTAACCGTTTATTCTATCACGTTTTTGTCCATAATCCTTGGACGGATAGAAAACCGGGAATGACTTTAGACGATATCGGAACTTTTTTCCAAAGAGATCAAACGTGGTGGAAACCCGGAAAAGCGTGGTTTGACTATTGTCAAAGAGTACAGTTTCAATTGCAAAAAGGAAAACCTGTAATTGATTTGGCGGTTTTTATTGGCGAAGATTTTCCTTCCCGTTCTTTTGTGCCGGATCGTTTGGTGCCTTTTATTCCGAATGTTTTCGGAAAAGAAAGATTGGAAAGCGAGAAAATCCGTTTAGAAAATGAAGGTCAGCCAACGGCAAAAATGCCAAAAGAAGTGACCTATTCTAAAAATATCACCGATTTATCACAATGGATTAATCCGCTAAATGGTTATCAATACGATTCTTTTAATGCTGATGTTTTAATTAATAGAGCGAAAGTGGTAAACGGAAAAATCTCATTTGAAGGCGGAATTGAATATGGAGCTTTATTCTTCCCAGGAATTCACAAAATGGCACCAAATAAGATTTTATCTTTGGCTTCCGCCGAAAAAATCCTGCAATTGCTAAAAGATGGAGCAACCATTTTTGTGGACGAAAAACCGAACCTTCTGTCGGGAATTCAGTCAGAACCCGATCAAAAGAAATGGCAGAATGTAATTGATGAAATCTGGAATAATGCCAATTCATCAACATGGAAAATTGGAAAAGGTACGGTTGTCAAATTGCCATATTTAGGAAATGATTTTGCTTCCATCGGAATTACTCAAGATGTTTATTTTCCAAATTTAAATAGAGCTGATTCTGAAACATTAGCTTGGGCACATCGCAAATCAGAAAGTGAAGATTTATATTTCCTTTCGAATCAAAAGAATGAAAAAAGAGTATTTGATGCATCTTTCAGAATTTCAGGAAAAGTGCCACAATGGTATAATCCTGTGACAGATCAAACTTCGGCTTTAGCCAATTGGGAAATAGAAAACGGAAGAACTATAGCTTCTATAACTTTAGATTCAAACGAATCTGGTTTTGTGATTTTTAAAGAGGAAACCAATGAAGTTTTAGCAAAAGGAAAATCTTCTGAATTTGAAAAAGTTCAGACTTTAGATGAAAATTGGGAATTACAATTTGATACAGAATTTAAAGGTCCGAAAGAAGTCGTGAAAACCAATAAACTTTTTGACTGGAGCACTTCTGAAAATGATCAGATTAAGTATTATTCAGGAACTGTTATTTACAAAAAAGAGTTTATCTGGAAAGGAAAAGATAGCAATAAAACTTGGTTGGATTTAGGCGAAATGGCCAATATTGCCGAAATCAGAATCAACGGAAAAGATTGCGGAACGCTTTGGACTTTACCTTTCAAAATAGATATTTCAAAAGCTTTACAAAAAGGAAAAAATTCAATAGAAATTAAAGTCACAAATACTTGGGCAAATAGATTAATTGGCGATCAAAAATTGTCAAAAGAAGAGCGATTGACATGGACAACAGCGCCATTTCGTCTGGAAGGAGAGCCTTTGTTGAAAGCGGGATTATTTGGGCCGGTTATGATTTTGAAAGAGAAAAATAAATAAAAATTTAGCCACAGATTAAAATGATTATTTGGATTGTCACCCTGAGCGAAGTCGAAGGGCGTTTCAATTGTAATCGGGCTTCGGCTTCGCTCAGCCTGACATAACTAAAACTAATAATCCTTTTTAATCCTCTAATCTGTGGCAATAAAAAATAAATCAAAATGAAAAAATCAATTATTGCGTTATTAACGATTTTAGCAAGTTTTCAAATCAATGCAAAAATCAAATTACCAGCTTTGTTTACTGATAACATGATGTTGCAGCAAAAATCCAACGCACCCATTTGGGGCTGGGCAGAAAAGAACGCCAATGTGGTAATCAAAACTTCTTGGGATTCTAAAACCTACAAGGTAAAAGCAGACATTTCAGGAAAATGGAAATCAGAATTACAGACTTCTTCTTTTGGTGGCCCATACACGATTGAAGTTTTAGAAGGAAATGAAAAAGTAACCATCAAAAATGTTTTGTTGGGCGAAGTTTGGCTTTGTTCTGGACAATCCAATATGGAAATGCCATTGAAAGGATTTCAGGGACAACCTGTTAAAAATGGAAACGAAATTATTGTAAGATCAACCAATAAAAATATCCGTTTAATCACGATTCCAAGAGCGACAGTTTTAGAACCATTGCAAGATTTTGAAGGAAAATGGGAAGAAGCTTCTCCAAAATCGACATCCAATTTTAGTGCAACGGCTTGGTATTTTGGTTCGCTTTTACAGGAAGTTTTAAACGTTCCTGTGGGATTAATTCATGTTTCTTACGGAGGTTCGAGCATGGAAGCGTGGATGAATCAGGAAATGCTGAAAGATTTTGCGAGCGCTAAAATTCCGACTACAAAAGAAGAATTGGCAAAAGACCCAAATCGTGTTCCGACGACTTTGTTTAACGGAATGCTTTCGCCTGTAATTGGTTACGGAATCAAAGGTTGTATCTGGTATCAGGGAGAATCGAATTACGAAAGAGCTTCTGAATATACGGCTTTAATGAAGAAAATGGTAAGCAGTTGGAGAACGTTATGGAATCAAGGTGATTTTCCTTTTTATTTCGCTCAGATTGCGCCGTTTAATTATGCTTCATTTCATCCAAAAGATTATTTAGAAAAATACAATTCGGCTTATTTGAGAGAAGCACAGTTTAAGGCTTCAAAGGAAATTCCAAATTCAGGAATGGCTGTTTTAATGGATGTTGGAGAAGAAAACAACATTCATCCAATGGATAAAGAAAAAGGCGGAAACCGTTTGGCTTTTCAAGCTTTGGGAAGAACGTACGGAATTGAAGGTTTTGAATTCGAAAGTCCGAAATACAAATCAATGGAAATAAAAGATGGCTCTGTTACGGTTTCTTTTGATGATGTTGCCAACGGAATCACCTCTTATGATAAAGAAGTTTTAGGTTTTGAAATAGCAGGAAAAGATAAAGTTTTTTATCCCGCAAAAACGGTTGTAAGAAGAAAATCAGTGGTTCTGACTTCAGATAAAGTTAAGAATCCAGTTTCAGTTCGATATTTATGGAAAGATTTCGCGAAAGCGGAATTGTTTAGCGCAGGCGGTTTGCCGGTTTCTTCGTTTAGAACAGACGAATGGTAATTATGAATTGTGAATTGTGAATTCAAACGTAGTTTGTCATTCTGAGAAACGAAGAATCACACTCGTAAATCGACAAAGATTTAAGACATTCTATGCGAAGTTTCTAGTGTGATTCTTCGTTCCTCAGAATGACAAGTAAGACTAAAAAAAAACAGATAAAATTGAAATACATAAAATACATACTTCTCTTCACCACGCTTTGCCTCAAAGCGCAAATCCCTGTGCTCGATAATTATAATCAAATTTGGACAACGCAGAGTAATAATTCATCAGAATCTATGCCTTTAGGAGGCGGTGATATTGGTATGAATGTTTGGGTAGAGAAAGGGGATTTGTATTTTTATTTTTCAAGAAGCGGCACTTTTGATGAACATAATACTTTATTGAAATTAGGACGTGTAAAAGTGACTTTAAGTCCGAATCCGTTTGAGGGAAAAGAAAGCTTTCGCCAGGAATTGAAACTGAAAGACGGTTATGTTTTAGTTGGGCAGAATGACACTAAAATAAAACTTTGGGTGGACGTTTTTAAACCGATTATTCATTTTGATTTAGAAAGTAAAAATGCGTTGAAAATGACGGCTTCTTATGAAAGCTGGCGTTATCAAAATCGTTATCCGAAAGGAAAAGAAAATAATGCCAATTCTTATAAATGGGCGCCTCAAGGAGAACTAATTACTTATAAAGATTCTATTTCGTTTGAAAATAACGGAGTTAAATTCTATCATAGAAACAGAGAAAATACGGTTTTTGATGTAGCGGTTAAACAGCAGAAAATGGAATCGGTTAAAGCCCAAATGTTGAACCCGATTGCGAATCTGACTTTCGGCGGATTTATGAAAGGCGAAAATTTAAAACCAAACGGAACTTACTTAGGTAAATACCAGTCAACTGATTTTAAAGGTTTTAATTTATCAAGCATAAAACCATCGAAAAAACATTCTTTAGAAATTTATTTAAACACGAACCAATCTGATTTTTCTACTTGGGATAATGGATTAAAAAGTTTGATTTCTCAAAATAAAAACACAGCAAAACAAGCTGAAAAAAACACTCAAAAATGGTGGAATAATTTCTGGAACCGCAGTTTTATTTTTATTCAAAAAAATCGATCGACTGCGAAAGATTCGGTTTATCAAATTGGACAGAATTATCAATTGTTCAGATACATGCTTGGATGCAATGCGTACGGGAAATATCCAACGAAATTCAATGGCGGACTTTTTACGGTTGATCCTGTTTACACGAATAAAGACCTGAATTTTACGCCTGATTTTAGAAATTGGGGTGGAGGAACGATGACGGCTCAAAATCAGCGATTGGTTTATTTTCCGATGGTGAAAAGCGGTGATTTTGATATGATGAAATCACAATTGAATTATTACGTTAGTCTTCAAAAAAATGCTGAATTGCGTAGTAAAGTCTATTGGAAACATAACGGTGCATCATTCACAGAACAATTAGAAAATTTCGGACTCCCAAATCCAGCAGAATACGAATGGAAACGTCCCACAGATTACGATCCAGGAATGGAATACAATGCTTGGTTGGAATACGAATGGGACACGGTTTTGGAGTTTTGCCAGATGATGTTGCAACAGAAAGAATATGCTGGAGAAGATATTCAGAAATACAATCAATTCATCATTAGCTGTCTTCGTTTTTTTGATGAACATTATCAATACTTAGCAAAACAGCGAGGCAGAAAAGCTTTAGATGGAAACGGAAAATTAGTTCTTTTTCCAGGTTCAGCTGCTGAAACTTATAAAATGACCAATAATTCGAATAGCACGATTTCGGCTTTGCAAGTTATTACAGAAAACCTTTTAAACCTTTCAGGAAATCAGTTGTCAAAAGAAGACGTTGAATATTTAAAAGCATTTCAAACGAGAATTCCGCCTTTAAATTTCGGGCAAATCGAAAATCACAAAGTTTTACTTCCTGCCAAAACATGGGAAAGAGTAAATAATTCTGAAGTTCCGCAATTGTATCCCGTTTATCCGTGGGGAATTTGCGGTGTTGGGAAACCAGATTTAGAAACAGCTTTAAATACATGGAAATACGATTCTGATGCTTTAAAATTCAGAAGTCATATTGGATGGAAACAAGACAATATTTTTTCGGCTCGTTTAGGATTAACCGAAGAAGCAGCAAAATATAATACGCTAAAAATGGCCAATTCAGAAAGACGTTTTCCAGCTTTTTGGGGTCCTGGATTTGACTGGGTTCCAGATCATAATTGGGGCGGATCGGGAATGATTGGTATGCAGGAAATGCTTTTGCAGGAAGCAAACGGGAAAATCTATCTTTTTCCAGCATGGCCAAAAGATTGGAACGTTCACTTTAAATTACACGCGAAACAAAATACAACAATTGAAGCCGAACTTTTAAATGGAGAATTGAAGGTTTTAAAAGTAATTCCAAAAGAAAGAGAAAAAGACATTATAAATCTGTTAGGAAAATCTGAAGCAGAGAAAACGAAATTAAACTAACTATTACCAAGCAAAAATGATAAAGAAATTAATAAGCGGTGCTGTTTTGTCCATGCTTTTGACCACAAATGGGCAGGCACAATCAGTCGCAAATACTGATAAACAAATTGTAAAAGTGGACTTTGATTTTTTTCAAAGAAGACTAGAAGAAGTTCATGATCCGAGTTATGATTCGTGGGTAATTAATGAAGGAAAAGAAGCCGAAAAATCATTTAATAATGTGTCTTTTAAGTTAAAAGGAAATTTTACTTCAAAATGGTACAAAGTCGGAATGAGTGCTCCACATTACAATAGATTAGGAAGTGACGGTTTGGTTACGTCCGAAAATTTGGAATTGAAAATCAGCGGATTGAAAGCGGGAAAACATACGCTTTTGACATTTCATAACGCCTTTGATGTGATTACAGGAAAAACTTTTTCTCCAATCAAAATCTACGTAAACGGAAAACTTCAGGAAACGGTAAATGCGAGTCAGAGAGCCAATGCTAAAATTGATGCGTCGATGGCGTATATTACTTTTAATGCTGAGAAAGGTAAGGATGTAATCGTTCGTTTTGAAATCGATCCAACTTCTAATCCAGATATTGTAAAACAAATTGTGATTAATGGTTTTGAAATTGATACGCCAAATTTAATGAATCAGGCCAGAACTCCTGAACCAAAAAACAGAGACGAACATGTTGAAGTGGGTAAAACTTTAACCTTAAAATGGGACGCTGTAAAAAACGTAGCATCTCATAAGATATATTTCGGTGAAGATAAAAACGCGGTAGAAAACGCAACTGAATCTTCAAAAGAATTTAAAGGAAAACTGACGGAGAAATCGTTTACAGTTTCTGATTTATATTCAGGAACAACTTATTACTGGAGAGTCGATGAAGTGGATAATAATGGCGAAGTGACATTAGGAAATGTATGGTCGTTTAAACCTGCTCAATTGGCATTTCCGGGAGCTGAAGGTTATGGACGTTACGCTGTTGGAGGGCGCGGCGGAAAAGTAATCGAAGTAACCAATTTAAATGACGATGGTCCGGGAAGTTTGCGTGATGCGATTAATCAGGAAATTGGACCAAGAACGATTGTTTTTACTGTTTCGGGAAATATAAAACTGGAATCGAGATTAGTGGCAAATCAGCCCTATATCACTATTGCGGGACAAACAGCTCCGGGTGAAGGAATCACAATCAGCAGAGCGCCAATTGGATTAACAGGAAATGATGGTGTAATTCGATTTTTAAAAGTAAGAATTGGTGGCGGAACTACTTTTGACGGAATGGGATTAACGGGAGCAGATTACAGTATTATTGATCACTGCTCTATTAGCTGGACAATCGATGAATCGTTTAGTTCGCGTGGTGCACATCATATTTCGTTGCAAAGAACTTTAATTTCTGAAGCTTTGAACGTTGCTGGGCATGATAAATATCCAACTGGTAAAATGCACGGATTTGCCGCTACAATTGGCGGTGACATTGGAAGTTTTCATCACAATTTATTGGCTCATAATTACGGAAGAAACTGGAGTATTGGCGGTGGTTTAAATGGAGATGGTTATTATACAGGAAGATTGGATATTACCAATAATGTGGTGTACAACTGGGGACAAAGAACTACAGACGGAGGCGCAAACGAAGTGAATTTTGTAAACAATTATTACAAACCAGGCGCTTCAACTAAAATATTTGTCGCATTAAATGCGCAGCACGAAGGTGTTGGGAAAGGAATGCAGCGTTATTATTTTAACGGAAATATTATGCCAGGGTACTTTGATGAAAAATCTCAGGATAAAGGCAGAAAATTTACTATAAGTCATAATGAAAAAGTAGAATATGAAACTTTCGTAGATAAACCATTTTTTCCTTCTTACGTAGAAACGCAATCAGCGAAAGCAGCTTATAAAAATGTGCTTTCAGATGTTGGAGCAAATCAACCGTTTTTTGATAAACACGATAACAGAATTGTAGAAGAAACTTTAAAAGGAACTTTTACTTACAAAGGAAGCAAAAGCGGTTTAGGCGGAATGATTGATAATGAGCAAGATGCTGGAGGATGGCCAAATTTTGTATCAGAAACTCGTCCAGCAGATTGGGATACAGATCATGACGGTTTGCCAAATTGGTGGGAAAAAGCTTTTGGTTTAAATGAAAATTCACCAGCAGGAGATTTTTCAGATGCTAATCAGGATACAGATAAAGACGGATTTACTCAATTGGATAATTATTTAGATTGGCTGGCTCAACCTCATTATTTTATCAATTTAAAAGAGAAAAAAACTTTAAATGCCGCAGATTATTTCAAAGGATACGAAAATAAACCCGTATATACGTTCTCGGATCTTAAAAATGGAAAAGTGGTTTTAAAAGGAAAAGAAATTCAGTTTACAACCGTTGAAAAAGGATTCGCTTCTTTCGTTCTAACAGTAAAAGATGCAGACGGAGATTCAATGAGCAGAACTATTAATTTCTTTATTAAATAAAAAAAGGTTTCACGCAGATTTTGGCTGATTTAGGCAGATCTGCGCAGATTTTTTTAAAGAATAAAAATCAATAAATATCTGCTAAAATCTGCTAAATCTGCGAGAAAAATTTAAACTCTCGCAGATTTAGCAGATCCAGCAGATTAAATTTATATCAAAATGAAAAAAAACATCATCATATCCTCTTTATTTCTTTCAACCGTAATCTTTGCGCAGAACAAAGGTTTGGTTGCGAATTCAGAAAGCCCGTATTCGAAACTGCAAAGTGTAGGCCTTCAAGATGTAAAATGGACAAACGGTTTCTGGAAAGAACAATTTGATGTAGAAACCAAAAACACATTGCCATATATGTGGGATTTGTATCATAACGATGAGATTTCGCATGCTTACAAAAACTTCGAAATTGCAGCAGGTTTAAGCAAAGGAACTTTTAAAGGGCCTTCATTTCATGATGGTGATTTCTACAAGATTTTTGAAGGAATGGCGGCAACGTATGCCGTAATAAAAGATAAAAAACTAGATGCAGAAATGGATAAGGCCATTGCGCTTTTCGCGAAAGTACAGCGCAAAGACGGTTATATTCACACGCCTGTTTTAATCGATGAACGCTGGGGAACTTTAGGGCCAGAAGAAGTAAAAAAACAATTGGGTTTTGAGAAATACAATATGGGACATTTAATGACTGCAGCTTGTATTCATTATCGCGCGACAGGAAAAACAAATTTTCTGAATATTGCAAAAGGTGTTGCCGATTTCTTGTATGATTTCTACAAAAAAGCTTCGCCAGAATTGGCTCGAAATGCAATTTGTCCATCTCATTATATGGGAATTGTTGAAATGTACAGAACGACTAAAAATCCGAAATACTTAGAATTAGCCAATAATCTAATAGATATTCGCGGAACTACAAATGACGGAACCGATGATAATCAGGATCGAATTCCGTTTAGACAGCAGACAACCGCAATGGGTCATGCCGTAAGAGCGAATTACCTTTATGCCGGTGTTGCCGATTTGTATGCAGAAACGGGAGAAAAGAAATTACTAGATAATTTAGAATCGATTTGGGATGATGTAACGTATCGTAAAATGTACATCACTGGTGGCTGTGGTTCTTTATATGATGGAGTTTCGCCGGATGGAACTTCTTATGATCCAACAGTAGTGCAGAAAATTCACCAAGCGTACGGAAGACCTTTTCAATTGCCAAATGCAACAGCGCATACTGAAACCTGTGCCAATATTGGAAATGTGCTATGGAACTGGAGAATGCTTCAAATTACGGGAGATGCCAAATATGCTGACATTGTTGAATTAGCATTATATAATAGCGTGCTTTCGGGAATGGATTTAGAAGGAGAAAAATTCTTGTATAATAATCCGCTGAATGTTTCTAACGATTTACCGTTTCACCAAAGATGGGGTAATGAACGTGAAGGTTATATCGCATTATCAAACTGTTGCGCGCCAAACGTAACCAGAACTATTGCCGAAGTTGGAAATTACGCTTACAATATTTCAAAAGAAGGCTTGTATGTAAATTTATACGGAAGTAATGAATTGAAAACAAAATCTTTAAACGGAGAAGAAATCGAAATTGAACAGCAAACCAATTATCCTTGGGACGGAAAAATAACGCTGAAAATTGTAAAAGCACCAAAAGATTTACAGACTTTTTTTTTAAGGATTCCGGGTTGGAGTCAGAATGCTTCGGTTTCTGTGAACAATGCAAAGATTACTGATAAAATTGTTTCCGGAACTTATTTGAAATTAAATCAAAAATGGAAAAAAGGAGATGTGATAGAATTGAATCTTCCAATGCCAGTAGAATTAATGGAAGCAAATCCGTTGGTTGAAGAAGTTAAAAATCAGGTTGCTGTAAAAAGAGGACCTTTGGTTTATTGTTTAGAATCAGATCAGCTTCCTGCGAAAATAAGCGTAAATGATGTGGCTTTGAATTTAAAATCGAAATTTACGACTAACAATTTCATTTTGAATAATAGAAATTTAGTAAGCATTGATGCAGAAGCAGTTATAAATTCGAATAATTCTTGGAATAAAACGTTGTATAAACCGCTTTCTTCTAAAAATGCAGATGCTGTACAAGTAAAATTGATTCCGTATTTTGCATGGGGAAATAAAGGAAAAGGTGAAATGACGGTTTGGATGTCGCATTAATTTTTGGACGCGGATGAAACGGATTGCCCTTGGCAAAACGCGGATTAAAGCGGATTTTAACCCAACAGTTTGTCATTCCGAGGAACGAGGAATCACACTCGGGAATCGACAAAGATTGGCGATTTAGTTTGCGGAGTTTCTAGTGTGATCTTTCCTTCGTCAAGAGGACAAAACAAAATGGATAAGTAAATTAAAAAACATATGAAATACATTCTAACTCTGTTTTTAATAACAACAATTTCCCTATCAGCCCAAACGCTCGATAATAAATTGGCATTAACCGTTGCACAAGATGGTTCTGGAGATTTTAAAACCATTCAGGAAGCGGTAAATAATGTGAAAGACAATTCAGAAAAAAGAGTTGTAATTACTATAAAGCCAGGGAAGTATATTGAGAAATTGGAAATTCCGGTTTCTAAAACGTTCATTACTTTAAAAGGGACGGATAGAAATAAGACGATTATTTCATTTGATGATTATTCAGGTAAACCGTTTCGTGAACCAGATCCGTCGGGTAAAAAAGAATTCGGAACAGGAACTTCGTATTCTTTCATAATTAAAGGAAACGACTGTACGCTTGAAAATCTTACTGTCGAAAATACAGCAGGAAGAGTAGGACAGGCGGTTTCACTTCATATAAAGAGCGACAGGGTTATCGTGAAAAACTGTAATCTTTTAGGAAATCAGGATACGCTTTATTTATCAGAGGGGAATACCCGAACCTATTTTGAAAACTGTTTTATTAATGGTACAACCGATTTTATCTTCGGTGCTGCTACGGCTTATTTTTATAAATGTACGATTGAAAGTTTAGTCAATTCCTATATTACAGCGGCTTCAACTCCGCAGGGACAAGCCTATGGTTTTGTTTTTGTTGATTGTAAGCTTACCGCAAAAGACAAATCAGTAGATAAAGTATTTCTGGGAAGACCTTGGAGACCTTATGCCCAAACCGTTTTCATTAATACAGATTTAGGTTCGCACATTATACCAGAAGGTTGGAATGCTTGGATTGATACTCGATTTCCAGATAAAGATAAAACCGCTTATTATGCTGAGTATGGAAGTAAAGGCTCGAGTGCAAAAGAATTGTCTCAACGTGTTTCTTGGTCGCATCAGTTAAAAAAAGAGGATGTACAGAAATATAATATAGATTTAGTTTTTAACGGATGGAATCCAAAAAAATAAACTCATGAAAAAGTTTAGATTTTTTACAATAACATTGTGCTCGGTTTTAATACTGAGCGCTTTTAGTTTTAAGTCGAAAGTAACGACCATTTATTTAATAGGAGATTCTACCGTTGCTGATTATTCGTTAGAAGAAAATTATCAAACTAAAAAATTTCCGCAAGTAGGTTGGGGACAAGTTTTTCAGCCTTTTTTTCAAAAAGACAGTTTAAAACTGGTAAAGAATGTTTTAGGTTCTACCAAAGAAGTAAAAGTAGATGACCGTGCTAAAGGAGGAAGAAGTACAAGAACTTTTTTTCAGGAAGGGCGTTGGTCTTCGGTTTACCAATCTCTTCAAAAGGGAGATGTTGTCATGATGCAGTTTGGTCATAATGATGCTTCTGTAGAGAAAACAGAACGTTATGTAAATATTGAAGGTTACAAAGAGTTTCTTCGACTTTTTATTAATCAGACCAAAGAAAAAGGTGCGACACCAATTGTACTTACTCCAGTTGCTAGAAATTATCCATGGAAAGATGGAAAATTAAGTAATGTTCATGGCGATTATCCGCAGGCGGCTATAGAGGTTGCAAAGGAATTGAAGGTAAAATATATCGATCTGAATGAACTTTCGATGAATTTTTTTTCTTCAAAAGGCCAAGAGTATGTTACTACAAATTACTTTATGAATTTTGAAGCAGGTAAGTTTCCTGCTTTTCCAGAGGGACAAAAAGACAATACCCATTTCCAAACTCAGGGCGGAATTGAAGTCGCTCAATTGGTTTTTAATGCAATGAAGAAATTATAGGTTTATAAAAATAAGGTAAGCCCGCTAATGATTGGATTTAGCGGGCTTTTTTGTGCTTTCCATTCATCACAAAAATCAAAAAAAAAGCTATTTGCAATTTGTTGGTCAGAATTTACGTTTAAAAATATTTTTTTTTAGTAAAATAAATTAAGTTTTTTTTTGGAGCACCCTGTAGGTATCCTGTATTTGCTTTTGTAAGTTTTTTAATCTGAAAAAAATATACTTAGAGTATTTATCTCTATCGTTTTCGTAAAAATTAGTATTTTCTAAACTATTATCTATCAGCAGTGATAGTAATTAGTTTTGCAGAATATATACTATATGTTTATTTTTGATAACAATCTTATTGTTTTTTAGTCAAAATGAGTTTTTAAATTTTGTTATAAGCAAACATTTGTCTTAAATATTTGGGTTCATCTATTTTTTCCATTCGTTTTTTATTAATATTGTTTTTTTTGAGTGTTTTTTTTTGAAATAACATGATTAAAACAGGATAGAGCAGGACGGTTCTAATGTGTCATCGTCATATTTTTGGAATATTAAAATAAATGTGTTTTAAACATTTAATAAAATTAATTTAAGATTCCATTAAGAAAAATTTTGTTAATAGAAGATGCACATTAAACATGACTAACTAACAATTAATAACCTAACCAAAAAAAACATTTATGAAACAAGCACTTATAAAAAGATGTAGTTTTCTTTTGTTTGCACTGATGAGTGTATTGAGTTATGCTCAAAATCAAGTTACAGTAACGGGAACCGTTACAGACAATTTAGGTGGACTATTACCTGGAGTTAACGTAACTGAAAAATCTACCAAAAATTCGGTGACGACAGATTACAATGGAAAGTATCAAATTAAAGTTAAAAGCGGAGGGACATTAGTATTTTCTTTCATCGGAATGAAGAAAATTGAAATTCCTCTTAATAATCGTTCTATTGTCAATGCAAAAATGGAAGACGATTTTAATCAATTAGAAAATATAGTTGTAGTTGGTTACGGTAGTCAGAAGAAAAAAGAACTTACGGGTGCGATTGCTACTATTAAGGCAGACGACTTAATGGATTTACCTGTAACCAATTTATCTGACGCATTAAAAGGATTAGTTCCTGGTGTTACTGTTACTAGTGGTACTGGTCGTCCTGGAGATGCAGGATCTGTTCAAATCCGTCAAACTTTTAGTTTATCTAAAGACGGAGGTTTTAGCACTCCTTTAATTATTATTGACGATATGATTCAGGTTGATCCAAGTAATGGTAAGCCTACATTAGAGCAATTCAACAGATTAGATCCTTCTGAGATTGAAAGTATTACAGTATTAAAAGATGGTTCTGCTGCAATTTACGGTTCGCGTGCTTCACAAGGAGCAATTGTTGTAAAAACAAAACGTGGTAAAGCTGGTAAAGCAAAGTTTTCATACAATAGCCAATTTGCAATAAATGATGCAGTTAGCCACAGTAAAGTATTGGATTCTTATGAGTTTGGAGTTTTTAGCAATAGATTTTTTAAATCTAGAGTAGCTGCGCCTGCTGTTATTGATCCTGCTACTATATATTCTGATGCAGAATTGGAGCAAATGAAAGGTTTAAATTATAACTGGCTAAAAGAAGCTTGGAAACCAGCTATTCAGCAAAAACACTCTTTTAATGTGAGTGGAGGTACTGAAGATATTACCTATTTTGCAGGTGCAACTTATTTGACACAAGATGCAAACTTAGGAAATCAGAAATATGATAAATGGAATTTCCGTACAGGTATCAACGCGAAAATTGCTAAGAATTTAGATTTTTCTGCTTCTGTTTCTGGAAACGTTGGAACAGTTGATAAATCATTTACTAAAGCATCATCAAATATTAGTGATGGTAGTTATGCTTCTGCTGCTGGTGGAGAACAAGCTGATTACGGATTCTTGTTACACATGCCGCAACATGTGCCTTGGCAGACAACAGTAGATGGTAATCAATATTATGTTTCTCCATTTCCTAATTCAAACAAAAACTTCGGAAGCGCAAATGCAAACAATAATATTGCAGGGTGGAACTATTTTGCCAATTTAAATAATGGTTCACATCAAGTTACTGATGATAATACATTCAATGTAAATGCTTCCTTAAATTATAAATTGGCTGCAGTTAAAGGATTATCTTTCAAAGTTACGTATTCAAGAAATCAAAGTTCAGCTTACACAGAGCAAATTCAATTACCTTATGATTTAGTTAGAATTAGAGATTATCAACTTCAAGACAAACACTTAGCAAGTGCGGCTAATCCTAGTTTTTATAATGCTACAACAAATCCAACAGGTAGTTATATTTTAGAAACGAACGTAAGAAACTCGAGAGTGTATTATAACAATACAGACGGTAAAAGTACTCAAGGAGATTTCATGATCAACTATGACAGAACTTTTGGAGATCACCAAATTGGAGCCATGGTAGGTGGTGAAGCTTCTGAAGTATACAATACATTTACACGTTTGGCTTATGAGCAAACAGGTAAAGATTATTTAGGAGATTATCGTACAGCGGGTCAATTAAGCCTTTCTAATAGCCAAGCTACAAAAGTTGAAGGAGGAACATTGTCTTATTTTGGACGTTTAAATTATAGCTTTAAACAAAAATATTTATTCCAGTTTATTTTACGTAGTGATGCTTCGACAAAATTTGCGCCAGAGAATTATTGGGGAACTTTCCCATCTGTTCAAGTGGGTTGGGTGATGTCTAAAGAAAATTGGTTTGAAAAAGGATTGCCTTGGGTTGACTTCTTTAAAATTCGTTACTCTATTGGTAAAACAGGAAAAGATAATATTCAGCCTTGGAGATGGGAGCAATATTATGATCTTATCGTAGACAAAGGTTTTCAGTTTGGACCTGGAACAGCTACAGGTGGTGGTGGATTTAATGGAAATGGTTTGACTCCTAGAGTAAATCCAAATAGAAATGTAACATGGGACACTACTATAAAAAACAACATTGGACTTGATATTAATTTGTTGAAAAACAGATTAAACTTTACTTATGATTTTTATTACGATAAAAATACAGATATGTTAACAGACATGAGCAGTGCTGTAGGTGTGCCAATCTCTGTAGGAGGAGCTTATGCTGAACAAAACTATGGTCAAATTGACGCATGGGGACATGAATTTGCTATTAACTGGAGTGATAAGATAAAAAGTAACATGAGTTATAATGTTGGAATCAACTTTAGCTACAATAATAATGAAATCAAAAAATATCCAGATCAAGGAAATCTTGTTCCGTCAAGTAATACGACACGTGTAGGATATTCATCATTTAATCCAGTATGGGGATTTGCAGTTTGGAAAGGAACTTCAACAGGAGATGGTATTTTACGTACAGATGAAGATATTGCAAATTACTGGGCGTATTTAACAGAACGTGCTACAGCAGTTGGAGGAGTGCCAAGATATTTCGATATCAACTCTGTTTCTGGAATGAGAAAAGGATCTTTGGCTTATCAAGATGTTGCTGGACAACTTAATCCAGATGGAACATTAGCGCCAGCAGACGGACAAATCATGAAAGAGAATGATTATGTGAAATTGGCTAATAGCAGTAGAACTTACGGTTTTACAACCAATTTAGGTTTTAAATATGAAGGATTCTCTTTGAGAACTCAAATCGCAACTTCTTGGGGAGGAGCTAATTTTGTAGACTTAGTAAATCAAGGTACATCATCTGCAAACAATATGTGGTCTCGTGAGAGTTTCTGGAGAGATATGTACGATGCTGAGGATAATCCAAATGGTAAATATCCAAACGTAGCACAATGGACCTATATGTCTAGCCCATCAGATTTCTGGCAGCTAAACACTTTCCGTTGTTTTGTTCGAAACTTAAGTCTTAACTATGACATCCCTAAGAAAGTTTTTGCAGATACAAAAATTGCTGCTATAACGCTGGGAGTAACAGGTAATAATCTTTGGGATTTATACAATCCTTATCCAGATCATTATAGAAATATGTATGATAATTCTTCTGTAAATTATCCTACACTTAGAACTTGGTCGCTTAATTTTAACGTATCATTCTAATCAAAATTAAAAGAAACTATGAAAACACCATTTAAATATATAACACTATCACTATTGCTTGCTGTAGGTGCTGCTTCTTGTAGTGATGATTTTCTAAAGGATAAGAAAGGTTATGGCTTTTACGATGATACATTCTACCAAACCCAAGAGCGTGCTCAAGCTTATGTAGACAATCAATATTATGATTTTTATAATGCTTATAAGTCACCAACTGCTACAATTATTGGTTCTTATACAGATGCAAATTCTAGATTAACAGAAGAGTTAGGTGGAACACAAGATTTTATTAATCCGAATAAAACACTTATAAACTCAGCTGATGCAAGTGGTTATTATGGAGCGAAATTAGCAACTAGTATCAATAACCATCCATACAACAGAATTAGAGAGTGTAATGCCTTTTTAGAAGACATTGATGTAAAAGGTTCAAATTTGGATAAAACATTCCGTGATCAAGCAAAAGGGCAGATGTATTATATGCGTGCTATGCAGTACTTTGATCTAATGCGTGTTTATGGAGGAGTTCCTATTGTAACAACTGTTCAAGATGCATCGGCTACTGATGCTGCAATTCAGTTACCTAGAGCAAAAGTTTCTGAGGTTGTGGCACAAATCGTTAGTGATTTAGATATGGCTGCAAGTTTATTACCTAGTAACTGGGGAGCTGCAGCTTACGGACGTTTTACTAAAGGAGCTGCAATGGCTCAAAAATCTAGAGTACTGTTAACATTTGCAAGTCCTATATTTAATAAAAACTGGGACGGTTCAAACGACCGTTGGGAAGCGGCTTTGAAAGCAGGATTGGAAGCAGAAGCTCAATTGACTGCCGATGGTTACGGATTATATGGAAGCACTGCAAAACAATGGGAACAAATGTTCTTGATTGATAATGCTTTCTGTTCAGAAGCAATCACAGTACAACTTTGCGGATTTGGTGTTACTTCTCAAGCAATTAATAACTCTTGGGAAAAAGGAATCCGTTTATTAAGTTTAGGTGGAACAGGTGGAGGAGTTGCTGCTCCAAAAGAAATGATCGATTTGTTTCCGATGGCGAATGGTAGTAGACCAACTGCCGCAAACGGTTACAATGATTTTACTTTCTTCGTAAATAGAGATCCTAGATTTTACAGAACTTTTGCCTTTTCTGGTTCTAAATGGGGAAGCAAAGAAACTCCAAATAGTGTTCTTTGGGCTTACCGTTGGTTAGATGGTTCAAATAAAGCAGGGTTTTCAGATGGGAATACTGCAATATCAAGTCCAGCTTTCGTAAGAAAAATGACAAATACTGCGGCTAGTAAAGAAACAAACTTTCAGTATTCTGGTACAGATATTTTTGAATACCGTTATGCTGAATTATTATTAAACATTGCAGAATGTTATGCTGCTTTAGGTCAAACTAGTAACACTATAGCTTATTTAGGAAGAATTAGAAATCGTGTTGGTATTCCTTCAGCAAACAATTACGGAATTGGAACACTTTCAGATAAGTATCAAGCAATTGAAGCTGTTTTATATGAGCGTAGAGTAGAATTAGCTTACGAAGGAAAACGTTTTTGGGATGTTCAAAGATGGATGTTATATGATAACGAAGTATTGCCTGGAGTTACAGGAGGTACTGTAAGTAAATTAGGTTTAACACCAATTAACGGAACAAAACGTACTGGTAACTTTTTACAATATAGAGTTTCAACATCTTCAGCAACTACAGATCCTTTGGCTAGTGCTCGTGCAAATGTAGTAGCAGATCCAGATGCGGCAAATTTCCAAGCTCAATTAGCAACGTTGGCAACATTTTATAATACAAACTTTATCCGTACAGCATTAGTTACGCCTATGGATAACTTTAATGGTGCGGCGGTTAATATCAAATTCAATCCTAACTATTATATTAATGGTTTAAATACAACGGCTTTAACTGCAAACCCTTGGCTATTACAAACTATTGGTTGGAATGATAACTTTGGAGGACTAGGTACTTTCAATTATCAAGAATAGATTTTATTTAAAAAACAGAAATATTACAAAGCTTTTCACCTGTATTCGTCAAAAGATACAGGTGATTTGTTTAAAAAGAATTACCACAACTAGAAATTAACATGAAAAATTCCGCATTATTTATCGCATCATCTCTGCTTTTTTTAGGAAGTGCAAAATGTTTTGCTCAATATCCGAAGATAAGTCCAGAAGTTCAGGCTCAAGAAAAAGCAATTAAAGAAGAAGCTCAAAGACTTTCTGATGAAGCTTGGACAAAAGCTTTAGTTGTTATTGAAGAAGAAGCAAAACATGGAAAACCATATATACCGTGGGCAGCTAGACCAACCGATTTACCTCAGGCAGAAATTCCTGCTTTCCCAGGTGCTGAAGGTGGTGGAATGTACACTTTTGGAGGTCGTGGCGGAAAAGTGTATACAGTCACAAGTCTAGAAGATCGCGGACCAGGAACTTTACGTGAAGCTTGCGAACAAGGTGGAGCGAGAATCGTGGTATTTAACGTTGCTGGAATTATTAGATTAAAAAGTCCGTTGATTATTCGTGCGCCTTACATTACAATTGCAGGACAAACAGCTCCTGGCGATGGTGTTTGTATCGCTGGAGAATCAACTTGGATTGATACGCATGACGTAATTATCAGACACGTACGTTTCCGTCGCGGAGAAACTTTCGTAGGTCGTCGTGACGATGCTATCGGAGGAAATCCTGTTGGAAACATCATGATCGATCACGTTTCTGCAACTTGGGGATTAGACGAAAACATGTCAATCTACAGACACATGTACAATCCAGGACCAGGTTACCCAGATATTAAAGTTGGAACGGTAAATATCACGATCCAAAACAGTTTATTTGGAGAAGCTCTTGATACTTATAATCACGCTTTCGGAAGTACTTTAGGTGGAGAAAATTGTTCTTTCATGAGAAATATGTGGGCTAACAATGCAGGAAGAAACCCTTCTATCGGTTGGAATGGAATTTTCAACTTCGTAAATAACGTAGTTTTCAACTGGTATAACAGATCTACAGATGGTGGAGATTATACGGCTAATTACAACATCATCAACAACTTCTACAAGCCAGGTCCTGTAACCGATTTGACGCAGCCAATCAGCTATAGAATTTTAAAACCAGAATCGGGAAGAAGTAAATTGCCTTATGTGGTTTTCGGAAGAGCTTACGTAAACGGAAATGTTATTGACGGAAACGAGAAAGTGACTAAAGATAACTGGGATGGTGGAATTCAGCTAGAGAATAAAAAAGGGGAATTAATGACTTACGATGAAGCAAAAGAATATTTTGCTAAAATGAAAGCAGCTAAGCCTTTTCCGATGCCATGGTTTCGTCCATTCATGAAAGCAGATGAAGCATATGAATTTGTTCTTAAAAATGTTGGAGCAACACTGCCAATTAGAGATAAAGTGGACGAAAGAATTGTAAGAACTGTAAAAACTGGAGTTCCAGAATATGCAAAAGGATTAGAGAAAAAGACTTTCTACCAATTCGAACACAGACGTTTACCGATGGATTCTTATAAAAAAGGAATCATTACCGACATTTCTCAAGTTGGCGGATATCCAGAATACAAAGGAAAACCTTATGTAGATACTGACAAAGACGGAATGCCAGATGCATGGGAGAAAAAATACGGTTTAAATCCGAATGATCCATCTGATGCTCAAGGAGATTTAAATGGAGATGGATATACCAATATCGAAGATTACATCAACGGTGTAAATCCTGCGATAAAAGTAGACTGGAAAGATTTGGCTAATAACAAAGAAACATTAGTTAGACCTTTATTAGATTTAAAATAAGGAACAATTTTTGAAAACATTCCTGTTTTAAAGTAAACAGGAATGTTTTCAAAAAAAGCCTGAAAGGCTCAAAGCAACAACAAAGGACAACGTCCTTTGTATAATAGAATGGAAGCAAAAAAAGCCCTGAAAGGGCGAAAGCAATTAATGAAATATGGACAAAGGCTTACGCCCTTTCAGGGCTATGCCTACATGATTGTGAGTCATAGGATGTTATCCTATGGTGTTGCTTAAAGGCCGTTGGCCTTATGATTGAGTTTAAAACTTCACTAAAAAGAAAAAGAATGGCACTAAATAAAATAAATGCTAGTTTATTATCTCTGGTTTTTGCATTTTCAAGTTTAAATGCACAACAGCATTTAGATCCTGAATATGTAAAAGTTACCAACGAAAGAGCTGCAAAAATCGTTACCAAATTAGATTTGAAAAACGAAGCAAAAGAAAAAGCAGTTTCAAATATCATCGCGCAGCAATTTAGAGATCTAACTGAAATTCAGGACGGAAGAGACGCTGAAATCAAAAAAGTAAAAGAAGATGCTTCTTTAGTAAAAGAAAAGCAAAACGAAAAGATAGATAAACTGAAAGCAAAAGCTGATGAATCAATTGCAAAACTGCATAAATCTTACATCAAAAAATTAAGTAAAGAATTATCAGAAGATAAAATTACTGAAGTTAAAGACGGAATGACATATGGCGTGCTTCCAATTACAGTTGCAGGTTACAATGATATGCTTCCAAATTTAACAGCAGAACAAAAAGACTACATCTACAAAGCTTTAGTTGAAGCAAGAGAACATGCAATGGATGCAGGTTCATCTAAAGAAAAACACGGATGGTTTGGTAAATACAAAGGAAGAATCAACAACTATTTATCGAAACAAGGTTACGATTTAAACAAAGAAAGTAAAGATTGGCACGAACGTGTTGAGCAAAGAGAGAAAGCTAAGAATTAGTAATTAGTAATTAGTGATTAGTAATTAGTGATTAGTGATTAGTGATTAGTTCTTAGTAGCTAGTGGTCATATATTTAGTTATTTATGAATTATAATAATATTAAAAATGCTAATTGCTAAGAACTAAAAACTCAACACAAAAGCTAATTACTAAGAGCTAATCACTAAAAAAGTAACTACTATTAACTACAACCACACAATTTAATGCAAAATATTTTCCCAAACCATACTTTAAAAAGAGCATTTATGGCGTTGTCATTTTGTTCTCTTGTCTCATCGGCGTATGCCCAATATCCTGTAATTCCAAAACCTGTTCAGGAAAAAGCCGATGCTATATTAGCTGACGAAGAAAAAAGGCTGAGCGAAATCTGGAATGCCAATCTTCATATAATCAAAGAAGAAGCAAAACAAGGAAAACCATATTTGCCTTGGGCTTCGTATCCTAAAGATTTTGTTTTTGCAGATATTCCTGCCTTTCCAGGTGCTGAAGGGGGTGGAGCATACACACAAGGTGGTCGTGGCGGAAAAATATTTGTTGTTACGAGTTTAGAAGACAGCGGAAAAGGAACTTTTCGTGAAGCTTGCGAAGCAGTTGGAGCGAGAACAATAGTTTTCAACGTTTCAGGAATTATTCAATTAAAGAAAAGAATCAGCATGCGTGCGCCATACGTAACCATTGCTGGACAAACGGCTCCGGGTGACGGAATTTGCATTGCAGGAGAAACTTTAGAAATTGATACACATGACGTAATTATTCGTCATATGCGTTTCCGTCGTGGTGCAACTGAAGTAACAAGAAGAGACGATGCTCTAGGCGGAAATCCAATGGGAAATATAATCGTTGATCACTGTTCTGTAAGCTGGGGATTAGATGAAAATATTTCTTTATACAGACATCAATTTGCAGCTAATGCAAAATCAAAACTGGAAAAATTACCAGCTTGTAATATCACGATTCAAAACACTATTTCATCAGAAGGGTTAGATACGTATAATCATGCTTTCGGAAGTACAATCGGCGGATTAAATAGTACTTTTATGCGCAACTTATGGGCGGATAACATTTCAAGAAATGCTTCTATCGGAATGTACGGCGACTTTAATTTTGTAAATAACGTAGTATTCAATTGGTGGAATCGTACTCTTGATGGAGGTGATTATCGTTCGATGTTAAACATCATCAATAACTATTTTAAACCAGGGCCAATAACGCCGCAAAACGAACCTATTGCTCATAGAATTGTAAAACCGGAATCTGGTTATATTGAGCCAAAACAATATGGAAGAGCTTATGTTTCAGGAAACTTTATTGTTGGTTCTCCTGAAGTTACGGCAGACAACTGGAATGGCGGTGTACAATTGGAAAACCTTCCAGAAGCTGAAACAAAAGAATTTTTAGCAGCTATTAAACAGCCAAAACCTTTTTCAATGCCAAAATTCAATATCATGTCGGCAGAAGAAGCTTACGATTTTGTTTTAACGAATGTTGGAGCGACAATTCCAAAAAGAGATGCGGTTGATGAAAGAATTATCAAACAAGTTAAAACTGGAAAAATCGAAGTAAAAGACGGTTTAGAAAACAATATCGGAAAAGAGTATATCAAAAGAAGATTACCTGCTGACTCTTATAAAAAAGGAATTATAACGCATCCTGACCAAGTGGGCGGATATCCAACTTACAAGGGAAAAGCCTATAAAGATTCAGATAATGACGGAATTCCAGATGCGTGGGAAAAGAAATACAGTTTAAATCCGAATGATGCTTCAGATGCTAACAAAGATGCAAACGGAGACGGATATACGAACATCGAAAAGTATTTTAACGGTATCGATCCAAACAGTAAAACAGATTGGACGAAAATCGAAAATAATACGGATACTTTGGCTAAGCTGAAATCATTGTTGCAATAAGAGTTAGAAAATAGAGTAAAGAATATAGAAAATAGACATTAGAAAAAATGATTTAGCTTTGAAGAAATCTATATTCTTTACTCTATTTTCTATATTCTAAACATTTCTAAAAAATAATAAGGTGAATTTTATCCAGTTAAAAAATACAATCTCCCTTCAAAAAGATAAAATAGTTTTGTCTAGTTTGGCGATGCTTTTCAGTATAAACATCACAGCCCAAAACAATTTCCCAGACATAATAAAAACCAAAGAGGGAAAACTTTCTTTTACAACAGATAATCAAGGAAACCAAATTCCTGATTTTTCTTTTGCAGGATATAGAAACTCAGAAGTTGCCATTCCGAATTTGGAGAATAAAATTTTCGTTTCTCAACAAGAAGAAGATGCAACTCAGAAAATCCAAAACACAATTGATTATGTAGGTTCATTAAAACCAGATAAATCAGGATTTCGCGGAGCAGTTTTGTTAGACAAAGGAACTTTCAAAATCAGCGGAACATTATACATTAGGAAATCGGGAGTAGTTTTAAGAGGAAGTGGCAATGCCGAAAATGGAACCGTACTTTTAGGAACCGGATTAGAAAGAGAAGCTTTAATTAGAATTTTAGGTGTAAACGATAAAGCATATAAAGATTCATTTGAATTCGCTAACGCATACACATCACTTGGAACACAGAAAATCCAATTAAAAAATACTTCAAAATTAAAAGTGGGTGACGAAATTGAAATCAGTAAACCTTTAACGGATAATTTCATTAAAGAAGTAAACATGCAGGATTTCGGCGGAGAAACTTCTTGGATTGGCTGGAAAAAAGGAGACTGGATTACCACTTGGAATCGTGTCGTAACCAAAATCAACGGAAACGAAGTAACTGTAAATGCTCCAATCACAATGTCTTTGGATGATGTTTTCGGAACTTCAAAAGTAACTGTTTATTCTTGGCAAGGAAGAATTGAAAATACTGGAATTGAAAATATCTTAATAAAATCAACCTACAATCCTTCAAATTTAAAAGATGAAGAACATAGATGGCAGGCGATCAGCATCGAAAATACCAGAAATGCTTGGGTAAAACAAGTTAATTTCAAGCATTTTGCAGGCGGAGCCGTTACGATTTTAAAAACAAGTCAGCAAATTACGGTTGAAGATTGTATGGCAACTGAGCCTATTTCTGAAATCGCTTCATTTAGAAGACATACTTTTTACACAGAAGGGCAGCAAACACTTTTCCAACGCTGTTATTCAGAATTTGGATATCATGATTTCGCCGTCGGCGGATTCGGGACAACTGGTCCAAACGCTTTCGTACAATGCGAATCACATTTGCCATTCGAAAACAGCGGCGCAATAGGAAGTTGGGCAACAGGAGTTTTATTTGACATTGCCAATATCGACGGAAAAGCATTAAGTTATAATAACAGAGAACAAGGCGGAAGAGGAGCAGGATGGACAGCAGCTAATTCTGTAATCTGGGAATCATCGGCATCAAAAGTAGAATGTTATAGTCCGCCAACAGCACAAAACTGGGCTTTTGGAGTTTGGGGGCAATTTGGAGGAAACGGACATTGGAAAGACGTTAACGGACACATCAGTCCAAGAAGTTTATTCTACACGCAGTTAGAAGCTAGATTAGGAAAACTTCCAGTTCAGCCATTTATTTACGATTTAGGTTCAGAACCATCTTCAAGTCCAAGTTTAGAAGTCGCTGCAGAATTGACTAAAAATGCTGCTACAACCGCAAAAAGTTTACAAGAATGGATTGCAGAAGCTTCAAAAGCAAATCCAATAAATACAGAAAGTAAAGGTTTAAAAAATGCAAATGATTTAAAAGTTGCTTCAAATAAAACAGAAAAATCAACTTCAAAAGTAACTACAGAAAATGGCTGGTTAACTTTTGAAGGAAAAGTAATCGCAGGAAAACAAACCAACGTTGCTTGGTGGAGAGGAGATTTAACCGATGATTTCGTAAACAAATCAACACCGCACATTACTCGTTTTGTTCCAGGAAGAACAGGAAACGGATTGACGGATAAAGTACAAGAAACGGTAGATTATTTAACTAAAAACAATATCGTTGCCTTAGAACACAATTATGGTTTATGGTACGACAGAAGAATGGACGATCACGAACGTGTGCGCCGAGTTGATGACGATGTTTGGCCTCCGTTTTACGAACAACCTTTCGCCAGAAGCGGAAAAGATTTCGCTTGGGATCATTTAAGCAAATACGATTTAACAAAATTCAATGATTGGTATTGGAGCCGTTTAGCGCAGTTTGCAACGCTGGCAGAACCAAACGGACAACTGTTAATCAATCAACAATATTTTCAGCATAATATTTTAGAAGCCGGAGCGCATTGGGCAAGTTCACCTTGGCGTTCAGCAAATAATATTAACAGTACAGGATTTCCTGAGCCACCGCCTTACGCAGGAGACAAACGTATTTTTATGGCAGAGCAGTTTTATGATATTACGAATGCGCAAAGAAGAAAATTACACGAAGGTTTCATCAGAAAATCATTCGAGAACTTTCAGGAAAACAGTAACGTAATCCAGTTAACAAGTGCCGAGTATACAGGTCCGTTACATTTTATGGAATTCTGGTTAGACCAAGCCCAAAATTGGAAAGACGAAACTGGTAAAAAAGGATTAATTGGATTAAGTGCTACAAAAGATGTACAAGATGCGATTTTAAATGATGCTAAAAGAGTAAAAACCGTTGATGTAATTGACATTCGTTATTGGTATTACAAAGAAAACGGTTCTGCTTATGCACCGCAAGGAGGCGTTAATTTAGCGCCAAGACAGCACGCCCGAAAACTAAAAACCGGAAAAGAAACAGACAATCAGGTTTATCGTGCCGTTCGTGAATACCGAGAAAAATATCCAGAAAAAGTGATATTATATTCAACAGATGGTTCGTCAAGATTTGGATGGCCGGCTTTAATGGCGGGAGCTTCAATGCCAAACATTCCAAAAATTGAACTGCCACAGTTTTATATCGCTTTAAGCGAAATGAAATTAGTTGAAGGAAATTCGTTTTCAGATAATATTTGGAAATTAGAAAACAAGGGAAAAAGCTATCTTTTTTACTTGAAAAACGAGCAAGATATCACAATCGATTTATCAAACGAAAAAGGAACATTTGAAGTATTTGCCATCAATGCAACAACAGGAAATATAACGAAAAAAGCCAACATCAGCGGAGGAAAACAAGTAACAATTCCACAAGCTGAAATAAATGAAAAAGTGCTTTTTGTAGTGAAAAAATAAAAGAAGGGTTTGCCACGAATTAGCACGAATTTAATTTTGAATTAAATCTGCTCAATCTGAAAGATCTGCGAGAGTAAATTTTTCACGCAGATTTAAAAAAGATAAAAGCAGATTCAACAGATTTTTAAATTTTGATCTGCGTAGATCAGCCAAAATCTGAGAAATCTGCGTGAAACAATAAACACAAGCAGAATAAAAATTAGTGAAAATTCGTGTAATTCGTGGCAAACAAACCTAAAAAACATAAATTCAAAAACAAACCAAAATGAATCTGAAAATTAAATCTTTATACGCTCTTTGTATAAGCTTTATGTTAACAGCACAAAGCGGATTTTCGCAATCTGCAAAAACAAAAGCATCTCTGCCTGAAATCAAAGTATCTAAAAATCAGCATTATTTTGTTACCGAAAACGAAAAACCCTTTTTCTGGCTGGGCGATACAGGCTGGCTTGCATTCGGGAAACTAGACAGAGCAGGAGTAGAGAAATATTTCAAAGATCGAAAAGACAAAGGATTCAATGTCGTTCAGGTAATGGTTTTACACAATATAAATGCCGTTAATGTGTATGGTGACGCCGCTTTAATTAACGAAGACGTTTCAAAACCCCTAATTACAGCAGGAAATGATTTCAAAGATGCAAAGCAATACGATTATTGGGATCATGTAGATTACACTTTAGATGTGGCTCAGAAAAACGGAATTTACTTAGCAATGGTTCCAGTTTGGGGAACCAACGTTTCAAAAGGAAATAAAGTAAGCAAAGAGCAGGCAATTGAATATGCTAAGTTCTTAGCTAACCGATATAAAAACAGAACCAATGTAATTTGGTTAAACGGTGGAGACACACACGGAAATGAATTTCAGGATATCTGGAATGCCATCGGAAATACTTTAAAAACCAACAATCCAAACCAGTTAGTGACTTTCCACCCATTTGGAAGAACCGATTCTTCAGAGAATTTCCATAACGAAAAATGGTTAGATTTCAATATGTTCCAATCAGGACACAGAAGATACGATCAGGATTCAATCAAAACGAATTTCAAAGAAGACAATTACAAATTTGTCCTAAGAGATTTCGAATTAAAACCGACAAAACCAACACTTGACGGAGAACCATCGTACGAAGGAATTCCACACGGTTTGCACGATACTCTACAGCCAAAATGGACAGCAAGCGATGTACGTCGTTACGGATATTGGTCAGTACTTTCAGGCGGTGCAGGTTACACATACGGACATAACGCTGTAATGCAAATGTTCAGAAAAGGAGATAAACCAGCGTACGGAAACAAAGAATTATGGACATCAGCCATCAATGCTCCTGGAGCAAAACAAATGATTTATATTAAGAAATTAATGGAAGAAGTACCATTTTTAGAAGGAGTTCCAGATATTTCATTAGTGGTTAACCAAGGAGAAAAATACGATTATATTCCGGCTATAAGAGGAGAAAAATACGCTTTATTATACACTTATAACGGAAGAATAATAGAAGTAAAACTAGGAAAAATTACTGGAGATAAATTCGAAGCAACTTGGTACAATCCAAGAAATGGTAAGAAAACCAAAATCGGAACATTTGATAATAAAGGAACTCAAAATTTTCAGCCAGAAGGTAAAAAAGAAGATGGTAATGATTGGGTTTTGATTTTGAAATCTACTAAGTGATTAGTGAAAAGTAAAAAGTAATTAGTGAAATGCAATTCGTGAATAATCACGGGTTATCCACAATCTTGTCATTTCGACGAAGGAGAAATCTTCGCAAGAAACTCTACAAAGTTGCTCAACCATGCGGAGCTACTAACGAGGATTTCTCCTTACGTCGAAATGACAAAAAATGAGAATATAATACTCTCGCAGATTTGCTTCGCCTGTTCGCTGTCGCTCGGCTTACAGATCAAGCAGATAAAAATCTTTTTAATCTGTTAAATCAGGGGCAAAAAAAAAATCTGCACAATCTGCCAAATCTGCGAGAGAAAAAAACAACACAACTATGAAAAACATATTAATAATACTCTGCTTCATAACTGGATTAAACACCGCTTTCGCTAACGACGGCTGGTTAAACATCTTAAAAGAAGGAGGAAACAACAAAGGAATAAAATGCACACAAGCCATTCAGAATGCAATTGAAAAAGCATCTAAAAATGGTGGAGGAACGATCTTTTTTCCTGCTGGAGAATATTTAACAGGAGCTCTAACATTAAGAAGCAATATTACAATTCATTTAGATTCAGGAGCACTTTTAAAGTTTTCAGAGAACTTCGATGATTTCCTTCCTTATGTAGAAATGCGTTACGAAGGAATCGTAATGAAAAGTTTCCAGCCTTTATTTTACGCAAAAGATGTTCAAAATATCACCATTACAGGAAGAGGCGTAATAGACGGACAAGGAAAAGCTTGGTGGAATGAAGTGTATCGAATTGAAACTGCTAAAGAACCACTTCCTCCAACCAAATATCAAACCATGTGGGAAGAGCAAAATAAAGGCCTTTACACAGAACCATATTACAAAAGAACGGTTGATAAGAAATTCTTCAGACCTTCTTTTTTTCAGGCTTACAACTGCAAAAATATTTTGATCGAAGGCGTAACCTTTCAAAATTCACCTTTCTGGACGATTAATCCTGAATTCTGTGATAATGTAACCGTAACGGGAATTTCGATTTTTAATCCGCATTCACCAAATACAGACGGAATCAATCCTTCTTCTTGCACGAATGTTCATATTTCAAACTGTCACATCAGTGTTGGAGACGATTGTATCACGATCAAATCAGGAAGAGATGGCGACGGACGTAAATACGGAAAAGCAACAGAAAACGTAACCATTACAAACTGTACCATGTTAAGCGGTCACGGTGGAGTGGTTATTGGAAGTGAAATGTCGGGTGGAATCAAAAAGATCACGATTTCAAATTGTGTTTTTGATGGAACAGATCGTGGAATCCGTATTAAGTCAGCTCGCGGAAGAGGGGGTGTTGTAGAAGATATTCGCGTAGATAATATCGTCATGAAAAATATCAAAGAAGAAGCAATCGTTTTGAGCCTTTTCTACGATAAAGGAACTCAGGTTGAAGCTGTAACCGAGAAAACGCCGATTTTCAGAAACATTCACATGAGCAATATTACGGCTTCAAACGTAAACAAAGCGGGACAGATTCTGGGAATTACCGAAATGCCAATTCAAAACATCACTTTCTCCAACATCAATATGGATGGAAAAGAAGGTTTTACTGTGAGCACGGCAACAGATGTTGAATTTCACGATGTAAAAGTAAATGCAACCGTTGGTTCGTCTTTCAAAATATCAGATTCAAAAAACATCATTTTAGACAATGTTGGATCTTCAACAGCAATAAAAGGAGTTCCTGTTATCAAATTAGATAATGTTTCAAATGTGCTGATCAACAATAATTTTCCATTCAACCCAACCGATATTTTTATCGAAGCGGATGGAAAAGACACTAAAAACATTTTCCTGAAAAATAATGTTTTAAATAACGTTACAACGAAAATCAAAAAAGGCGTTTCTTTAGATAAAAAAGCAATTACAGAATAATAAATCGGTGAGCCAACTTTGTCAAAGTTCGAAACTTTGACAAAGTTTTAAACGTAACAAAATGAAAAAAATACTCATCATATTAACCCTCTCACTTTTTGCGATTAGTTATTCGCAGAAAAAGAAAGATTTATATCTTTTTACGTCGTTTAGAGAACCCGCAACAGAAGGTTTATATTTGGCCTATAGCGAAGACGGTTACAATTGGAAAGGACTAGAAGGATCATTTTTAAAACCCGAAATCGGAGCCAGTAAAATCATGCGTGATCCGTCAATAACAAAAGGAGGCGATGGAACGTATCACATGGTTTGGACAACAGATTGGAAAGGTGGAAACGGTTTCGGTTACTCAAGCTCAAAAGACCTAATTCATTGGTCGAAACAACAATATATTCCAGTAATGAAAAACGAACCAGAAGTAGTAAATGTTTGGGCACCTGAGATTTTTTATGATGATGTCAGAAAAGAATACATAATTATCTGGGCATCAACAATTCCATTTAGATATCCAAAAGGAGTAGAAGAGGAGAAAAATAACCACAGAATGTATTACGTAACGACAAAAGATTTTAAAACTTTTTCGGATACAAAATTATATTACGATCCAGGTTTCAGCGTAATTGACTGTGTGATTGTCAAAAAAGGAAAAAAAGATTATGTTTTGGTTTTGAAAGACAATACAAGACCAATGCGAAACATAAAAGTAGCTTTCGGGAAATCGCCTTTAGGTCCGTTTGAAAAGAGTTCTGAACCGTTGACAGAATATTTATCAGAAGGTCCGACAGTAGTGAAAGTTGGTAAAAACTGGTTGTTATATTATGACAATTATGGTTCAAAAAATTATAAAGCGTTAAGCACAACAGATTTTGTTCATTTTGAAGATGTATCCTCCAAAATAAGTCTTCCCGAAGGACACAAACACGGAACGATTACAACAATCTCTGCGGACGTTTTAAAGGGATTAATTGAAAAGAAATAATTAGAAAAATTTCACGCAGATTTAAAATGATTTAAGCAGATCAAGCAGATTTTTTAATCTGTATAAAATCAGAAAGATTAAAATTAAATCTGCGCAAATCAGCTAAAATCTGCCTAATCTGCGTGAAACAAAAAAATATAAAATGATTGCTTTCCAAAACATAAGAACCAACATCATTACAACAGCCACAATCCTTTTGGCTTGCACGGCTGTAAATGCACAGAACGACACAGTTCGTTATGTTGGCAAAACACTTTCAAACATCGATTACCATCACGGAATGTTAAGTCCAGCGGTTGGAGTTCACGCTACGCAAATCATGCGTGCAAGCCGTGAACATCCAGAAAAAGCGGATGGTTTTGGATGGACATACAACCACCAGCCGATGATGGCGTATTGGAACAGCACCTTTTATCTGCATTATTTGAGCGATCCTTCGGGCGAACATATTCCGCCAAGCCAAACTTTATTAATGACTTCTAAAGACGGAGTAACGTGGACAAAACCAGAAGTGATTTTCCCGATTTACCGTATTCCTGACGGATGGAAAAAGGAAGGCGTTGAAGGCGTTGCCAAAAATCTGGATGCGATCATGCATCAAAGGATGGGCTTTTATACGTCAAAAGACAAACGACTTTTTGCTTTGGCATATTACGGAATCGCAATGGATGAAAAAGACGATCCAAACGACGGAAAAGGAATTGGACGTGTAATTCGTGAAATCAAGAAAGACGGAAGTTTTGGCGAAATTTATTTCATCAGATATAATAAAACTTGGGACAAATCGAAATCGAAATTTCCATTTTACACCGCATCAAAAGACAAGGGTTTGAAAAAAGCCTGCGAAGAAATTTTATCAGAACCTTTGGTTTTACAGCAATGGGTTGAAGAAGCCGATCGTGACGATGAATTGATTCCGTTACAGAAACCATACAAAGCATTTAGTTATTACCATTTGCCAAACGGAAATGTAGTGGGTTTATGGAAACATGCTTTAACTTCAATCAGTAGAGACGGAGGAAAATCTTGGGATTATATGCCATTACGTGCGCCAGGATTTGTAAACAGCAATGCTAAAATCTGGGGACAAAAAACTTCAGACAATCGTTATGCGACACTTTATAATCCGTCAGAATATCGCTGGCCATTGGCGATTTCGACAAGTGACGACGGATTGAATTATAAAGATCTATTATTGGTTCATGGCGAAGTAAGTCCAATGCGTTACGGTGGAAATTATAAATCAGCAGGTCCGCAATACGTTCGTGGAATCACAGAAAAGAATGGAACTCCGCCAGATGGAAAAATCTGGGTGGGTTACAGTATGAACAAAGAAGATATTTGGGTAGCATCGATTCCCGTTCCTGTTACTTCGGTGGTTACCGAAAATGTAAATGACGTTTTCAATACTCTTCCAGACGGACAAGAACTAAAACTATGGAATACCTATGATCTTTCTTGGGCATCAACAAAAATCGAAAAGAAAGCTGATGGTAAAAAATGGCTGACGTTAAGAGATCAGGATTATTTTGATTATTCACGTGCCGAAAGAGTAATACCATTTACAGCAAAATTGGAAGCCGTTTTCACCGTAAAACCAGAACAAAACAATCATGGTTTATTGCAGGTCGAGTTCCAAAATAAACAAGGCTTGCCATCGGTAAGATTGATTTTTGATTCGGATGGAGAATTAAAGGTAAAAAATGGTGCGCGTTTGAGTTCGGTTACAAAATACGAAGCAAACAAAGCGTATACAATCACAGTTAAATTAGATGCTAAAAACCGTCAGTACACTATAAAAGTAAACGATGGAAAAGAATCAACAAAGATATTTTATGCGCCAACAGACGGTTTCGAGCGAATTATGTTCCGCACAGGAGAACAGAGACATTCGCCAGATCCAGACACAGCGCCAGACACAGATGATTACGACGATCTGCCTCAAACTGGAAAATTAATCCCTGAAGCAGTATTTAATATCGAGTCTCTGATAACTAAAAAGTTGTAGAAAAAGAATAACCGTAATCTTCTCATCCTTCCTTCGTCAGGATGACAAAAAATAAGAATAAGTATTCTGCATCCAAACAAATAATAATGAAGAATTTCAAAAACATATTATTAGGACTTAGCTTTTTAATCACATTCATTTCAAATGGACAAATTTTGCCTGTACGTTTAACAACAGAAATGGCCGAAAACCCATTAGCAGTTGTCGAGAATCAGCCGAAATTGAGCTGGCAATTGATTTCAAAAGAATCCGATGCATCACAAGTCGCTTATTTAATTTTAGTAGCTTCCTCCGAAGAAAAACTAAATAATGATGATGGAGATATTTGGAATACGGGAAGAGTTAATACCGACAAAAACCTGCATATCGTTTATAATGGAAAACCATTAAAAAGCGAAACCAAATATTTCTGGAAAGTGAAAGTTTGGAATCAGTCAGGGAAAGTTTCAAAATGGAGTAGAACAGCTTCATTCAGAACCGCTCCATTAGAATCAGATTTAAATCCGACTTGGATTGGTGCTATTACAAAAGCCGACAGCCATTTGCCAGAAGGAAGAAACTATCACACAGCCACTTTCAACAGAGAAAAAAAGAATTCGTTTATCAATGCTTCCGATTCTTTAGCACGCAGAAGTATTATGTTGCGTAAGCCTTTCGAAATAGAAAAAGCAGTCAAAGAAGCTATAGTTTACATTTCAGGTTTAGGACATTACGAATTGACTATCAATGGTAAAAAAGTGGGTAACAGCCAATTTGCGCCTTTGTGGACAGATTATGATAAAACGGTTAATTACAATGTTTATGAGTTAAGCGCAAAAGAATTTCAAAAAGGCGATAACGTAATTGGTGTTTTGTTAGGAAACGGAATGTACAATACGCTTGCCGAAAGGTATACTAAATTCTTCGTAAGTTTTGGCCCGCCGACTTTATTCTTTAAAATGAAAATCAAGTATAATGACGGTTCAGAAGAAATTATAAAATCAGATAGAACTTGGAAATATAGCAAAAGTGCAATCACATATAATAGTATTTTTGGTGGAGAAGATTACAATGCCAATTTAGAGCAGAAAGACTGGAATAGAAAGGGGTTCAAAGATAGAGATTGGAAAAAAGTAGTCATTCAGGAAGCGCCAAAAGGAGTTCTTAGACCACAGACAGCTCCGCCAGTTACCATTCAGAAACAATACGAAGTCAAAACCGTAAAAGAACTGAAACCAAATTTCTATGTTTTTGATATGGGACAGAATCTTTCAGGATTTCCAACTATCAAAGTAAAAGGTAAAAGAGGACAAACGATTCGTGTTTGGGTGGCTGAAGGTTTAAATGAAGAAGGAACAATCGCGCAGGGAA
This sequence comes from Flavobacterium sp. B330r, assembly GCF_056824325.1. Lineage (NCBI taxonomy): Bacteria > Pseudomonadati > Bacteroidota > Flavobacteriia > Flavobacteriales > Flavobacteriaceae > Flavobacterium > Flavobacterium sp. B330r. The sequence goes on along the minus strand of NZ_CP124860.1, from coordinate 5,196,933 downwards.
GATCTGGAAAACCTTATTATTATGATTACACTTTAAAAGAAGACGGAACAGAAGAATGGACGCCAAAATTCAGTTTCTACGGTTATCAATATGTTCAAATTGAAAACATTAATTATAAAGAAGATAAGAACAAAGATCTTCCAACATTGGTTGATTTAAAATCGAATTTTATTTACAATTCGGCAGGAGAAGCGGGTAGTTTCTCATGTTCGAACGAGATTTTCAATAAAACGCATGAACTGATAAACAACTCCATAAAAAGTAATTTTCAAAGTGTTTTTACCGATTGCCCGCAACGTGAAAAGTTAGGATGGCTCGAAGAAATTCAGTTGAATGGGCCTGGATTAATGTTCAATTATAATTTGCAGACTTTCCTTCCAGCAACGATGCAGAATATTTCTGATTCACAAAGAGAAAACGGTTTAATTCCGACAATCGTTCCCGAATATGTAATTTTTGGAGGTGATTTTACCGATTCTCCAGAATGGGGCGTTACAGGCGTAATTCTGCCTTGGATGTATTATGAATATTACGGAGATACTTCATTATTAGAGAAATATTTTCCTGTAATGAAAAATTATGTGGATTATTTAGGAACGAAAGCAACAAACCATATCGTTTCCCACGGATTAGGAGATTGGTACGATTACGGAACACATCCAGCTGGATATTCTAAAAATAGTCCGATTGCACTTTCAGCGACTTCGCACTATTATTATGGAGCTTATTTAGTAGCAAAAGCATCAAAATTATTGGGTAAAACGGAAGATTTTGAGAAATACAATGCTTTGGCTTCAGAGATTAAAATAGCTTTCAACAAGGAGTTTTTTAATGAAGAAACCAAGCAATACGGAACAAAGAGTCAGTTTAGCAATGCCGTTCCTATATTTATGGATATCGTAGAACCACAGTATAAAGAAGCTGTAATGCAAAATCTATTAGCTGATATTAAAGAAAAGGGAGATCGTTTGACCACGGGAGATGTTGGAAATCGTTATTTATTCCAGACTTTGGCGAGAAACGGCGAAAACGAAACTATGTACAGAATGCACAATCATTATGATGCGCCGGGTTATGGTTTTCAGATTAAATTTGGTTTAACGACTTTAACCGAACAATGGGATCCAAGAAAAGGAAATTCGTGGAATCATTTTATGTTAGGGCAAATCGAAGAATGGTTTTATCAAAGTTTAGCTGGAATTATGTCAGATTCTGAAAAACCGGGTTTTAAACATTTCTTTATTCAGCCAGAAGTAGTTGGCGATATGACTTTTGCAAAAGCGGATTATCAATCGGTTTACGGAAAAATTGCTTCGTCTTGGGAAAAGAAAGACGGAAAATTTATTTTGACAGTTCAAATTCCAGTGAATACAACTGCGACAGTAAAATTGCCGGTTGCTAAAAATTCAGAAATAAAAATTGATAATAGAAGAGTTAGAGCAGGTTTTGATGAAAAAGTCCAAAAGCCAGTTTTGGAATTGGGATCTGGAATTTATACAATCGAATGCAAATTGTAAAATGTAAAAAGTAATTTGTAAAAATGTTTAAGCCTTTTTCCATAAAAAGAAAAATTAATTGCGTCCTGCTTTAGCTGGACGTTCAAAATAAGACAAGTCAATAGGCTTTACCCAAATAAATAATTTCGGTAAAGCCCATTTAAAAATGAATTTGTTTTCCTCCAGTTAAATCAGGAGGCAAATCAAAAAAATGTAATAATGAAAAATTTAAAATACATCTTAATAGTTTCCATTTTTGCTTTGACATTTGCGAATGCACAAAGCACTTCTGATACTAATTTTAGAAAGCCAGTATCGGAAACACTGAAAAAGATTGAAACTCTTTTTAAAGTAACAATCAATGATGATAGAGGTTTATTAAAAGGAAAAGAACTGGATTATGCCGACTGGAGAATTGAACCTGGAAATCTGCCTCTTTCGCTGACTAATATTCTAGCGCCGTTTGAATTGATGTATTTCAAACAACCCGATGGAACCTACATTATTCGTAAATATGAAAACCATAAAGTTTCAGTCGATAAAGGAAAAGAACGTTTGTTTTATTTAGAAAACCTTTATTCGACTAAAGAGGAATGGGAGAAACGCAAAACGGAGTTAAAAGCTTGTATGATTGAATCATTTGGTTTGGATAAGGCGCCCCCTACGCCAAAATCTAAACCACTTTTAACTCCAAAGAGAATTTATAAAGACTACAGTGTCGAAAATATTGCTTTGGAAATTCTGCCTGGAGTTTATGCAACAGGATCGATTTACAAACCGTATCCGCTAAATAAAAAAGCGGCTGTTATCTTAACACCAGATGGGCATTTTGGCGACGGAAGATACAGAAAAGACGAGCAGTACCGTTGTGCGATGATGGCCAAAATGGGAGCAATCGTTGTAGGGTATGATTTATTTGCTTGGGGAGAATCGTTACTACAATTCCCAGAAGAAACGCATAGAAACAGTATTGCATCTACAGTTCAGGTTTTAACTGGAATTCGTTTATTGGATTATTTGGCAACGGTAAAAAATGCTGATATGTCAAGAGTTGGTGTGACTGGAGGTTCTGGTGGGGGATCACACACGATGTTTTTAGCCGCAATTGATGACAGAGTAAAAGTTTCAGCTCCAGTTGTAATGGTTTCTTCTCATTTCTCAGGTGGTTGTCCATGCGAAAGTGGTCGTGGAATTCATCTTTGTGGAAACGGAACAAACAACGCCGAAATCTCAGCTATGATGGCTCCAAAACCACAATTGATTGTTTCTGACGGAAAAGACTGGACATTAGCTGTTCCGGAATTAGAATTTCCTTTTATCCAAAGAACATACGAATTGTACGGAAAGAAAGATTTAGTTGAAAATGCTCATTTTGCAAAAGAAGGTCATGATTTCGGAATTTCGAAACGTATGGCTTTGTATCCGTTTATGGCAAAATATTTAAATTTAGATTTGAATAAAGTGAAGAACGACAAAGGCGAAATCGACGAATCGACTTGTGTAATTGAACCAAAAGAAAAGTTGTTTGTCTTTGGAGATAAAGGAGAAAAACTGCCTGCAAATGCTTTGAAAGACATCAACAAATTATATGGAATGTTTGGAGAAAAAAATCTGAAAGTTTACGAGGTTAAGAAATAGCCACGAATTCACGAATTTTTTTTGCCACAGATTAAAATGATTAAAAGGATTTTTTTATCTCCTTAATCTGCTTAATCTGCGAGAGTAATTTTTTTTCACGCAGATTTAGCAGATCTGGCAGATTTTTAATCAATGGAAATCCTTTAATCTGTGGCAAAAAAAATAGAGAAATTGAAATAAAAATTAAAAAAGAAATTGGTGCAATTGGTGATTCGTGGCAAGAAAAAAATATACTATGAAGTTAAAAATTAAAATAACGGCAATCTGTTTTGGAATTTTTTCCTTTACAGCAACAGCTCAAAACGACCTAAAATTATGGTACGATAAACCAGCTGCAATCTGGAACGAAGCCTTGCCTTTGGGTAACGGACGTTTGGGCGCAATGGTTTTTGGTGATCCGGCAGTAGAACGTTTGCAGTTGAACGAAGAGACGATTTGGGCGGGTTCTCCAAACAGTAATGCACATTCTAAATCGATCGAGGCTTTGCCAAAAGTAAGACAGCTTATTTTTGATGAAAAATTTGACGAAGCGCAGGATTTGGCTACCAAAGATATTATGTCGCAAACCAACGACGGAATGCCGTATCAGACTTTTGGAAGCGTTTATATTTCATTCGCAGGACATCAAAAATATACGGATTATTATCGTGATTTAGACATCAGTAATGCGACAGCAAAAGTAAAATACAAAGTAAACGGCGTAGAATTTACAAGAGAAATTCTAACTGCATTTTCAGATCAGGTAATTGTAGTGAAACTCTCTGCAAGTCAGCCGGGACAGATTACTTGTAATGTTTTTATGAACAGTCCAATTGATAAGACAGTTGCATCCACAGAAGGAAACCAGATTGTACTTTCGGGAGTTGGAACTAACTTTGAAGGGGTAAAAGGAAAAGTAAAATTTCAAGGAAGACTTACTGCTAAAAATAAAGGCGGGGAAATCGATGCCAGCAACGGCGTTTTAAGCATCAACAAAGCCGATGAAGTGACTTTATACATTTCGATTGCAACCAATTTCAAAAACTATCAAGATATTTCAGGAGATGAAATTACAAAAAGTAAAGACTATTTGGCTAAAGCGGAAACCAAAGATTTTGAAACCATAAAGAAAGCACATGTTGACTATTACCAAAAATTCTTCAACAGAGTATCTTTAAATTTAGGTTCAAATGATTTGGTGAAGAGACCAACAAACGAAAGAATCAGAGATTTCTCAAAACAGTTCGATCCGCAATTGGCTTCGTTGTATTTCCAATTTGGACGTTATCTTTTAATCTCAAGTTCACAGCCAGGCGGACAGCCAGCAAATCTTCAAGGAATCTGGAACGATATGGTTACTCCGCCTTGGGATAGTAAATACACAACCAACATCAATGCCGAAATGAATTACTGGCCTGCACAAGTAACCAATCTGCAGGAAATGCATGAACCTTTTGTACAAATGGCAAAAGAGTTGGCGGTAACTGGTGCAGAAACAGCTAGAACCATGTACAACGCTAGTGGTTGGGTTTTACATCACAACACCGATATTTGGCGTGTTACAGCTCCGGTAGATTCAGCAGCTTCGGGAATGTGGCCAACTGGCGGTGCTTGGGTTTGTCAGGATTTATGGGAAAGATATTTATATACGGGAGATAAAAAATATTTAGCAGAAATTTATCCAATTATGAAAGGCGCTGCCGATTTCTTTTTGGATTTCATGGTTATTGATCCAAATACAAAGTATTTAGTTGTTGTGCCGTCAAGTTCTCCTGAAAACACACACGCAGGCGGAACAGGGAAAGCAACAATTGCATCAGGAACAACAATGGATAATCAGTTGGTTTTTGATTTGTTTACGCATGTTATCGAAGCTTCGACTTTGGTTTCGCCAGATGCTGCTTATGTCAAAAAAGTGAGCGATGCTTTAGCTAAAATGCCTCCAATGAAAGTGGGTAAACACAATCAGTTACAAGAATGGCAGGACGATTGGGACAATCCGAAAGACAATCACAGACACGTTTCGCATTTATACGGATTGTATCCGAGTAATCAGATCTCGGCAATTAAAACACCTGAATTATTTGAAGCTGCTAAACAATCGCTGATTTACAGAACCGACGAATCTACAGGCTGGTCAATGGGGTGGAAAGTGAATTTATGGGCGAGACTTTTAGACGGAAATCACGCTTATAAATTGATTCAAGATCAATTGCATTTGGTTACAGCTGACCAGAGAAAAGGCGGCGGAACGTATCCGAATATGTTGGATGCGCATCAGCCCTTCCAAATTGATGGGAATTTTGGATGCACAGCTGGTTTTGCCGAAATGTTAATGCAGAGTCAGGAAGATGCGATTCATTTATTGCCTGCTTTGCCAACTGTATGGAAAGACGGAAGTATTAAAGGACTAGTTGCCAGAGGTGGATTTGTAATTGATATGACGTGGAAAAACAATAAAGTTTCGGAGCTAAAAATCTATTCGAAAATTGGAGGAAACTGCCGATTGAAAGTTGAGAATACTTTAAAAGGTTCTTCTCTTAAAAAAACAAAAGGGAAAAATCCAAATACTTTGTTTTATGATGTAGAAGTGAAGAAACCTATTATTTCTAAAGAAGCAAAATTGCCTAAAGTACAGTTGCCAACTTACAATATTTACGATGTGAATATGAAAGCAGGACAGACGTATACTTTTACAGGGAATTAAGATAACGAATTAAACCCCACAGGTTTTGAAAACCTGTCGGGTTTACGTACAGTTTGTCATTCCGAGGAACGAGGAATCTCCGTTAGAAGCTCGACAAAGATTGGACTTTCGGCGCGGAGTTACTTGCGAAGATTTCTCCTTACGTCGAAATGACAAAAATGTGAAAAATTGGATAATCCAAAATACCTAAAAGGTTTTAGAAACTTTGCAGGAGTGAGAAAAAGTAAAGGTCTCTCGCGTGAGTGATGGAAGTGGAGCTCTCCCGATTTTTCATCGGGAAGAGGGAACGGACAGCACGACCCGGAGGGGCACGCCCAAAGAATTTTAAAAATAATAATTTGAATATGTTACATCATTTTAGATACAAAATAATAGTTTTCACAATCTTAATTTCAACTTTAAATATAAGTTGCAAATCGGGCGCAGGACATTCTCAAAAAGGAAAATCGGTTATTTTAAAAGAAAAAAACTTCAAACATTATGTGGATTATTTCAACACAATGGAAGATGAAAACTTGAAGTTTGCGATTCCGAATGATAGTGCCTGGGCTTGGATGGAAAAGAATATTCCGTTGTTTGAATGTCCGCAGCAGAATTTTGAGGAGATTTATTATTTCCGTTGGTGGAGTGCGAGAAAGCATATTAAAAAAACACCGCAGGGATTTGCAATTACCGAGTTTTTGGTAGATCGTTCGTATGCAGATAAATACAATATGATTAGTTGTGCTTTGGGGCATCACATTAACGAATTTAGATGGGTTCATGATCCGAAATACATTGAACAGGATGTGAAGCTTTGGTATCGAGGAAATGATGGGAAACCGATGAACAAATTGTATAAATTCAGCAGTTGGACAGCCGATGCTTTATATAATCGTTATTTGGTAAATAAAGATGAAAAATTCTTATTGAATTTGTACCCAGACATGGTTATGGATTATGCGGTTTGGGAAAAAGATCGTCAGCGTAAAGATGGTTTGTTTTGGCAGCATGATGTAAAAGATGGAATGGAAGAATCCTTAAGTGGTGGGCGTAAAGTACAAAATGCAAGACCAACGATTAACAGTTATATGTATGGCAACGCGTTAGCGATTTCTAAAATGGCTGAATTGAAAGGAGATAAGGAAGTGGAAGCAAAATTTAAAGCTAAAGCTGACATTTTGCAGCAATTAGTTGAAACGAAATTGTGGAATAAGAAAAGTGAGTTCTTTGAAACTTTAACAGAAAAAGATACTTTAGCACAAGTTAGAGAAGCGATCGGATTTATTCCGTGGTATTTTAATCTTCCTGAAAAAGGAAAAGGGTTTGAAAAGGCTTGGGAACAGATTAAAGATGAAAAAGGATTTTCGGCTCCATTTGGTTTGACAACGGCTGAAAGAAGAAGTCCAAGATTTAGAACGCATGGAACAGGAACCTGCGAATGGGATGGTGCGATTTGGCCATTTGCAAGTTCGCAGACGTTAACTGCTTTAGCGAATGTTTTGAATAATTACAATCAGAATTTTGTAGCCAAACCCGATTATTTCAAACAAATGGAATTGTATGTTCAATCGCAATATTACAGAGGGAAACCTTATCTTGGCGAATATTTAGACGAAACAACGGGTTATTGGTTAATGGGCGACAGAGAAAGAAGCCGTTATTATAATCATTCGACATTTAACGATTTAGTGATTACAGGATTGGTTGGTTTACGCCCAAGAACTGATGAAAAGATTGAAGTAAATCCGTTGATTCCGCAAGAAAAATGGGATTGGTTTTGTTTGGATAACGTTTTGTACCATGGCAATATTATTACGATTCTTTGGGATAAAACAGGAGAAAAATATAAAAAAGGAAAAGGTTTCAGAATCTTTAAAAACGGAAAAGAAATTGCAGTTTCTGAAAGATTGGAGCGTGTGATTTCAAACTAATTATAAACCCGACAGGTTTAATAGTCATGCAAGTTATTTTAGTTAAGAATAAAATTTGGAGAAAACAGTATTAAATTATTCAATCAAAGGTGGTGTATTTCATATTGTATGGAATATGGTATTTGTGGTTTTAGGTATTTACTTTTTATCACTCATAAATGTTGAAAAGATTACATTTAAATTTACCGATTTCGTATTACCGATTGTGGCTGTTTTATTTATTATCGTTTATGGAAAAAAAGCGGTAATGACACTCTTTAATTTTCATAAAAAAATAATATTCTCGCAAGAAGGATTAGAACTTAATGAGATTTTTTATGAATGGAAAGATATTGTATTTCCAAGAGTTATTGCCAAAACAGAACACACGGCAAAGTACAATTTGTCATATAAGGAGTTTTACCTCACTTTTATTTATAAGCAGAAAACAATCGAAATAAAAATAGATGATTACGATGTATCTGAATATGAAATTAAGGAACTTCTAAAAAAGTATACTCCAAAATTTACACCAAGCACTATGAGCGAAAATAAAACAGTTTACAAACCCATACATAATTTTGACCAGATCATAACTTTAGATGAGTATTATGAACTTGAACATGACGAATCAGAAGAAGCAATAAAAGATATTCAGAAATTAGCTGTAAAAGATCTCGATGGATTAAAGCGTTTCTGTGAAAATCAACTTTTTGCACAGTCTGATAAAGTCAGCTTTGTTTATTATTCGCTAAGTGAAGACGAAGAGATTGATAAATGGGCAGATTTTCTATCTGATGAATTCAATAGAGTTTATCAAATTGCATTAAACCAAAATAAAATTAAAGCACTTTCTCCTGTTTTGACCGAGATTTTTGTTGAAAATATAACTTCATATAATGCAGATCGGGTTAGAGAAACATTGTTAAAAGGTTTGGATCATAAGAATGTAGAAATTCGTTTGAGCGCTTTGGAATTTCTTCCAGATTGGATTGATGAACAGGTTTTGAAGAGTAATCCAACTATAGTATCGAAGCTGAGACAAAAACTGAAAGATCCTGAATGGAAAATACGATGGGAAACAAGTAAATTATTAGAACAAAATAAAATTGCTTTTGAGAGTTTAAGCACATTGGATAAATTAAGAAGATTTATTAATCCTTAATTTTTTAAAAGTAGTTGGATCTAGTTTGTCATTTCGACGTAAGGAGAAATCTTCGCAAGAAACTCTACAATCAAAATCGACAATCTTTGTCGAGCTGCTAACGAAGATTTGCTTCGCCTGTTTACTATAGCTCGGGTCTCCTTAGGTCGAAATGACAAAAATGAGCATAATTTACTCCCGCAGATTTAGCAGATTTGGGAGATTTAAAAAATAGAGTAAAATAATCTGCAAAATCTGCGAGAAAAAAAAATAAAGCCAAAAGCTTAAAAATATTACCATGAAAAAGTTTTTTTTACATCTGACAATAATCATTTCACTTTTCACAATTTCGGCGAAAGCCCAAAACAAAATCATTGTGAGTGATTTAAAATGTGAAATGCTGACAAATCCAGAAGGCATTGACGTTTTACAGCCAAGATTGAGCTGGAAAATAAAAGCAGGGATAAATGATTTAAAACAAACGGCTTATCAAATCACAGCTTCTTCATCTTTAGATAAACTAAATGCAGGAAACGGAGATTTATGGGATAGCGGAAGAGTGCAAAGCGATGAATCTGTAAATGTAATTTATAATGGAAAAAAACTAAAAGACAGACAAGACGTTTACTGGAAAGTAGTCGTTTTTACTAATAAAGGCGAAGTTCAATCAAAAGAAGTAGCACATTTCAGTATCGGGATTTTAACGTATGCCGATTGGAAATCAACTCGCTGGATTGGCTATGAAAAAACTTCTCCGGGAGATAGTATCTCGCAATATTCTCGATTATCAGCGAGATATTTAAGAAAAGAAATTGACTTAAAAAAGAAGGTCAAAAATGCCAAAGTTTATATCATGGGAATGGGCTTGTATGAGTTGTACATTAATGGAAATAAAATTGGTGATCAAGTCTTAGCACCTGTTCCGACAGATTATACGAAGAATGTAAAATACAATGTTTTTGATGTGACTTCACAATTGAAGGAAGGCAAAAATGCATTGGGAACCATTTTAGGAAACGGACGTTTTTTTACGATGCGTCAGGATTATAAACCGTATAAAATCAAAACTTTTGGTTACCCTAAAATGGCTTTGCAATTGTTTGTAGAATATACAGACGGAAGCAAAGAGGTGATTAGAACCGATGATACTTGGAAAATCACAACTGACGGACCAATATTATCGAATAACGAATATGACGGTGAAGAATACGATGCACGTAAAGAAGTGAAAGGCTGGAATACCATTAATTTTAATGATAAAAAGTGGCTTTCAGCAGAATATGTTCAGGAACCGGGCGGATTCTACGAAGGGCAGATGTCGGCCAATATGAAGGTAAAACGCGAAGTAAAGCCAATTTCAATCAAACAAACACCAAAAGGAACTTATATCTTAGATATGGGGCAAAATATGGTGGGCTGGTTACAATTGAAAGTGAAAGGAAATGCTGGCGATAAAATCACCATGAAATTTGCAGAGTCTTTACAGCCTGATGGTTCATTGTATATTGCCAATCTTCGTGATGCCAAAACGACGGATATTTATACGTTAAAAGGCGAAGGCGAAGAAGTCTGGGAACCTCGTTTTATTTTTCATGGATTTCGATTTATTGAAATTTCGGGTTTCAAAACAAAACCGACTTTAGAAAACTTTGTTGGAAAAGTCGTTTATGATGACATTGCCACAACAGGAACTTTTGATTCTTCGAACCCAATTATGAATCAGATTTTTAAAAATGCGTGGTGGGGAATCAGCGGGAATTATAAAGGAATGCCAATTGATTGTCCGCAGAGGAATGAGCGTCAGCCTTGGTTGGGAGATAGAACAACAGGAGCTTACGGCGAAAGTTTCTTATTCGACAATCAGACATTGTATGCAAAATGGTTGGATGATATTAGAAACTCACAAACTATTGATGGCGGAATTCCGGATGTAGCGCCTGCTTTCTGGCGTTATTATGGCGATAACGTGACTTGGCCGGGAACGTATATTACAGTTGCGGATATGTTGTATCAACAATTTGGAGACAAAAAAGTAGTAGAAAAACAATATCCGTCGATGAAAAAATGGATGGATTATATGAAAGAAAACTATTTGGTTGATGATATCATGACCAAAGACAAATATGGCGATTGGTGCGTTCCGCCAGAATCGTTGGAATTAATCCGTTCGAAAGATCCTTCTCGTTTAACAGACGGCGAATTGATTTCGAGTGCGTTTTATTACCAGCTTTTAAATATCATGAAGAAATTTGCTGTAATCGCCAATGCGCAAAATGATATCAAATATTATGACGAATTAGCTTTGAGAATAAAAAAAGCATTTAACGCTAAATACTTTAATTCAGCCAAAAACAACTACGCTAATAATACCGTAACAGCCAATTTACTGCCTTTGACTTTTGGAATGGTTCCAGAAGAATTAGAGCAAAAAGTTTTCGAAAATTTAGTGCATGAAGTAGAAGTGACAAAAAACGGTCATGTAAGTACAGGCGTTATCGGAACACAGTTTTTAATGCGAACGCTGACTAATTTCGGTCGTGGCGATTTGGCTTTCAAACTTGCCTCAAACAAAACCTATCCAAGCTGGGGGTATATGGTAGAAAACGGAGCCACAACCATTTGGGAACTTTGGAATGGAAACACTGCAGATCCAGCAATGAATTCACAAAATCACGTTATGCTTTTAGGCGATTTACTGATTTGGTATTACGAAAATATGGCAGGAATCAAAAGCAATCCTGAAACCCCAGGCTTCAAAGAAATTATCATGAAACCAGATTTTAATGCTGGATTGACTTATGTAAATGCTTCGTATGAATCAATTTACGGATTGATAAAAAGCGATTGGAAAAAAGATAAAAAGGCTTTGGTTTGGAATATTACCGTTCCCGCAAATACATCTGCAGTTGTGTATCTTCCTGCAAGCGATATTGCAGCTGTTTCAATCAATAAACAGAAGCTGGATAAGACTTCTTACGCTTATTCTGTAGAAAAAAATCAAATAATTGTCACACTTTCGTCAGGAAATTTTGCGATAAGCGTTAAATAATCTGCATTTTTAATAATTCGGGACAGTACAGGATACATTGTTAATTTTTTGGTGTTATTTTTACACTTATTAAATATTTTTACCTAAAAAAATGTTGGGTATGTATTTATAGTCAGAAAAAATAATTCATAATTTAATTAAGAATGAAAATAACAAAATTAGCATTTGTCTTGTTTGGACTTTTCCTTTTAGGAAGTTGTAAATCGGCTTTAGAGAAAAAGACTTGGAAAGAAGGAATTTTAGTAGATCAATTTGTTTACGATAAAGCGCCTTATCCGTCTTGTCATGCCATTACAATCGTCGAAGCTACAAATGGTGATTTAGTTGCTTCATGGTTTGGTGGAACTCACGAAAGAAATCCTGATGTTTGCATTTATGTAGCCATCAAACCAAAAGGAAGCGATACTTGGAACGAAGGAGTAAAAGTGGCTGATGGTGTGATGAAAGAAGGGCCGAGATTACCAACTTGGAATCCTGTTTTATACCAAATTCCGGGTGGCGATTTAATGTTATTCTACAAAATCGGACCAAAACCATCTGAGTGGTGGGGCGTAATCAGAACTTCATCTGACGGCGGAAAAACTTGGTCTGAAGCACAAAAAATGCCAGACGGTTTCTTAGGGCCAATCAAAAACAAACCTGTTTTATTAAGCAACGGAACTTTATTATGTCCGTCAAGTATTGAAGGTGACGGTTGGAGACTTCGTATGGAATCTACTCCAGATTTCGGAAAAACTTGGGTAATGGGCGATACGCTTCCAAGAGGAAAACAAAAAATCAATGCGATTCAGCCAAGTATTTTATTTCATAAAGACGGAAGCATCCAAGCTATTGGAAGAACTAGAAATAGAGCTATTTTCAGCACATTCTCTAAAGATAACGGAAAAACGTGGTCGGATGTAGAGTTAATCGGACTTCCAAATAACAACTCAGGAACCGATGCTGTAACGTTAAAAGATGGTAGACATTTGTTAGTTTACAATCACGTTCTTCCTCCGGGAAAAGAAGCAAAAGGACCAAGAACGCCTTTAAACGTTTCGGTTTCTAAAGACGGAATTCACTGGAACGCGGCTTTGGTTTTAGAAGATTCAAAAATTAGTCAATATTCTTATCCATCGATGATTCAAGGTTCAGATGGAATGGTGCATATTGTGTATACTTGGAGAAGAGAAAAACTGAAATATGTAAAAGTAGATCCAAGTAAATTGGTTGCACTTCCAATTAAAAACGGAATCTGGCCAGGCGAAGAAGGAAAAGTGGTAACAGCAGTAAAAGCTGAAGAAGAGTAAAATAAAGTTCGCCACGAATTTCACTAATTTCCACAAATTTTTTAAAATACTAATTCGTGAAAATTCGTGGAATTCGTGGCAAAAAAATATAAAGCCACAGATTAAAATGATTAGAAAGATTTTTTTCTAATTAATCTCCAAAATCTGCTCAATCTGCGAGAGTTAAATTTTTCTAGCAGATTTAGCAGATCGAGCAGATTTTTTTTTAATCTATTTAATCTTTATAATCTGTGGCAAAAAAAATATAAGCATGAAATCTAAAAGAAATTTACTTATTGCAATGCTTGTTGTTATGTCGACAACATTTAATAGCTGTGCAACGGCTCAGTCTTCCAATAAAAAGCAAAAATATAAAGTGGGAGTTTGCGATTGGATGATTTTAAAAAGACAAAAATTAGGCGCTTTTGGTTTGGCTGCTGAAATAAAAGCTGACGGAATCGAACTGGATATGGGAGGTTTAGGAAATCGTCCCACTTTTGACAGCAAATTGGGTGATCCAGTTGAAAGACAAAAATTCTTAGATAAATCGAAAGAAACCGGAGTTGGAATCAGCTCGATTGCAATGTCTGGATTTTATGCACAGTCTTTTGCCACAAGAGAAATTACACCAATGATTGCGGATTGCATTCAAGCTATGAAAAACTTGAAAGTAAAAGTGGCTTATTTGCCGTTAGGAACTCAAACCGATTTGGTTAAGAATCCAGAACTACGCCCCGAAGTGATTAAAAGACTGCAATGGGCTGGAAAAGAAGTAGGCAAAATAGGCGGCGTTATCGCTATTGAAACTTCGTTAAGTGCCACAGAAGAGAAAAAACTTTTAGACGAAGTAGGTTCAAAATATATAAAAAGCTCTTTCAATTTTGCGAATGCTTTAGATAATAAAAGAGATATTTCATCAGAATTAAAAATCTTAGGTAAGAAATATTTAGCGCAGATTCACGCTTCCAACACCGATCAGTTTTGGTTAGAAAATGACAAGGCGATCGATATGCCAAAAATCAAACAAACTTTGGATGAAATGAAATGGAGCGGATGGCTAATTGTAGAGCGTTCTCGAGACGTGACACAAGTGCATAATGTAAAAGCCAATTACGGCGCAAACGTAGCTTATTTGAAGAAGATTTTCCAGAATTAAACAATAAACAGTGATCAATATGTAATCGTTAAACAACACAATTTTTCACTATAAATCTGCCGAGTCTGCTAAATCTGTGAGAGATATTTTTCTCGCAGATCGGGCAGATTTAGCAGATTATTTTTAGAATGAATACCCAAAAACAGCATACTATGAAATATTTACAATTACTTTTTTTATGTTTTTATGTCTCTTTCGCGACAGCGCAAAACATCACTGTTGTTAGTGATCCGAGTTCGCCAAGAGCAAAATTTGGAGCAGAGAAATTATCTGAAACACTTTCAGCAAAAGGATTCAGTGTAACTTCTTCTGATAAATTCAAAAAGTCAAAAGATAAAATAATTGTAATTGGAGAAAAAGGAACTGATTTCTGGAAGAAAAATGCTAAAAGCGCTAAAATCGATGACAGCAAATTAACCAAGAAAGAAGGTTTCCAGATTCGCACTCAAAATAATGTAATTTATGTTGAAGGAACAGATGCTTCTGGTACTTTATACGGAGCTTTGGAATTAACAGATATAATTAAAGCTTCAGGAAAACTTCCTTCAGAAATTAATATTGAAGACAGTCCGGAAATGGTTTTGCGTGGAGCCTGCATCGGAATGCAGAAACCGGTTTATCTTCCAGGACGCGATGTTTACGAGTATCCGTACACGCCAGAAACTTTTCCATGGTTTTACGATAAAGCTTTATGGGTAAAATATTTAGATATGCTGGTTGAAAACCGTATGAACTCGCTGTATTTATGGAACGGACACCCGTTTGCTTCTTTGGTAAAATTGAAAGAATATCCGTTTGCGGTTGAGGTAAGCGACGAAGATTTCAAAAAGAACGAAGAAATCTATAAATTCTTAACGGTCGAAGCGAACAAACGCGGAATCTGGGTAATTCAGATGTTTTATAATATTATTGTTTCTAAGCCTTTTGCAGAGCATTACAACATTAAAACGCAGGATCGTTCAAGACCAATTACGCCTTTATTGTCAGATTACACCAGAAAATCTATTGCTGCATTCATTGAAAAATATCCAAATGTTGGATTATTAGTTTGTTTAGGAGAAGCTATCAACACGATTGATGATGATGTAGAATGGTTTACCAAAACGATTATTCCAGGAGTTCAGGACGGATTAAAAGCATTGGGAAGAACAGACGAGCCGCCAATTATTCTTCGTTCTCATGATACAGATGGGCCTTTGGTAATGGAAAAGTCACTGCCATTATACAAAAACCTTTACACAGAAAGTAAATATACAGGAGAATCGTTAACGACTTATACGCCAGGCGGTCCTTGGGGAGAAACACATAAACAGTTGAGTTCCCTAAAATCAATTCATATTGAGAACGTTCATATTTTGGCCAATTTAGAACCTTTTAGATATGGTTCGCCAGATTTTATCCAAAAAACAGTAAAAGCGATGCACAGCGTTCACGGAGCAAATGCATTACACCTGTATCCGCAAGCTTCGTATTGGGATTGGCCGTATTCGGCAGATAAAACGAAATCAGGTGAGCGTTTATTAGAAATGGATCGCGATTGGATTTGGTATAAAGCTTGGGCAAGATATGCTTGGGACAGTAAAAGAGATCGTACTGAAGAAGTTAAATTTTGGGATAATGATTTAGCTGCGAAATTCGGAACGACTCAGGAAGCAGCAAATAATATTTTAAAAGCTTACGAAGAAACGGGAGAAATTGCGCCAAAAACCTTAAGACGTTTCGGAATCACAGAAGGAAACCGTCAAACCTTATTGCTAGGAATGTTCGAAAGCCAATTGGTGAATCCGTCAAAATGGAGAGTTTATCCAGGATTCCATGAATCTTGTGGACCAGCAGGAGAATTGCTTTTGGAATATGCTAAAAAAGAATGGAACAAAGAACCACATTCTGGCGAACTTCCAACTCAGATTATTGCCGAAATTACCGAACACGGAAGATTGGCTGTCGAAGCAATTGACAAAGCTGAAGCCAGCGTAACAAAGGATAAAGAAGAATTTGAACGCCTTAGAAATGATATTCATGCGTATAAAGCGTTTGCTGATTTCTTCTCAGAAAAAGTAAAAGCTGCTCTATTGGTTTTAAGATACAGTTATTCAAACGATATTGCCGATTTAGACAAAGCGATGCCTCATTTAGAAAAAAGTATTGAGTATTATGAATTATTGGTAAACTTGACAAAAGATACGTATTACTATGCTAACAGTATGCAGACGGCTCAACGTCGAATTCCGATTGGAGGAGACGACGGAAACAACAAAACTTGGGCTGAATTATTACCGCATTATGAGCGTGAATTGGCTAATTTTAAAAGAAATCTTGAGAAGCTAAAATCTTCAAAAGATGGTAAGATCGAAACCAAAGAAGGAAAACCTTGGAAAACAGCTGAAGTAACTTTCATCGACGAAAAACCGGGAACGTATTTAGTAAAACCGGGAACAAAAGTCTACGGAACAGATATTTCTGAGTTAACTAAAATTGCTCCTGAACTTCAAAACCTAAAAGGATTCTCGTTCGTAGAAAATGATCAAAACGAAAAAGGAACACATTTGAAGTTTAGAAATACAAAAGCGGTTAAATTAGTGGTTGGGTATTTCAATTCAGATCAGAAGAGATTTTTATTACCGCCAAGTTTAGAAACCGATGCTGCAGGAAATGCGCACGGTCAAGCCGAAGTGATTCTGGCAAGTGCAATGAATTTAAAAGATTTACCACGTGTAAACATTCATACTTATACTTTTCAGCCAGGAGAGAATAAATTAGATTTAGGAAAAGGAAAAGTATTGATTTTAGGTTTTATCGATGCAGATCAAACCATAACACCACGTGATGTTGGGTATATTGATGCAGGAGAAAAAGCAGCTATTGACTGGTTGTTTTATTAAGAATGATTTGGGCGTGTTCGCCTTGGCGAATCGGGCTTTCGGCTATATCTTTTATTCCGCTCCGCTTCATAAAAGGATACCGCCTCAATCCCTCACGCGAATAAACGTAAAGTTAAACCTGACGGGTTTTTAAAACCCGTCAGGTTTGCTCGAAGTAAACGTGATTAGACCTAACAGGTTTTTAAAACATGTTAGGTCTGTTATCAAGATAACTTAAACAGCCTTATAATCACTTATATGGTTTTAAAAATATGAATAGAATAGTTTTTTTTATTTTTTGTTTTTTTTCAAGCCTTTGCTTTGTTTGGAGTCAGAGCAAAGATTCGGGGAAGTTTCGTAAAGAAATTTCGCTGAATTCGTCTTGGGAAACCGTAATACTGGATAATCTTCCGCTGAAAGAAGAAGATTTTGTAGAAAATCCAAAAACTGATTCCAATTGGCAAAAGGTTAGTGTGCCTCACAATTGGGATCAGTATTATGGTTTCAGAAGAACAAAACATGGAAATTTACATGGTACTGCATGGTACAAAAAAACGCTAAAACTTGATAAAAAAGAGAGTTCAAAACAACATTTTCTCTATTTTGAAGGTGTAAGTTCGTATGCCACAGTTTGGGTAAACGGTAAAAAAGTGGGGGAACACAAAGGCGGAAGAACCACTTTCACCTTAGATATTACAAAATCGGTTTCTTTCGATAAAGAAAATATCATTTTAGTAAAAGCAGCGCATCCATCCTTTATTGCTGATTTACCTTGGGTTTGCGGTGGCTGTTCGGGAGAATGGGGATTTTCAGAAGGTTCTCAGCCAATGGGGATTTTCAGGCCAGTTTCTTTGGTAATTACAAACGATGTTAGAATTCAGCCGTTTGGTGTTCATATTTGGAATGATAAATCGGTTTCAAAACAAAAAGCAATTCTTCATACTACAACCGAAATCAAGAATTACAGTACTTTACGGCGAAATTTAACCATCGAAAATATTCTTTTGGATGCTTCAGGAAAGAAAGTTGTCATTACAAAAAGCGACAACAAAATCAATTCAGGAGAAACAAAAGAAATAGCTCAGACACTTCCTGAGATTCAGAATCCGAAATTATGGTCACCGTCCAATCCTTATTTGTATAAATTGATAACTTCTGTTTATGAAAACGGAAAAATAATCGATCAGTTAGCAACACCTTATGGAATTCGCTGGGTAAGCTGGCCGGTTAGTCGCGATGGAAAAGACAATCGTTTTTTTATAAATGACGAACCTGTTTTTATAAATGGCGTTTGCGAATACGAACACTTAATTGGAAAAAGCCATTCGTTTTCAGACGAAATGATTCATTCCAGAATCGAGCAAATCAAAGCAGGTGGATTTAATGCTTTTAGAGAAGCACATCAGCCTCATAATTTATTGTATCAAAAAGAATTAGACGAAAATGGAATCTTGTTTTGGAGTCAGTTTTCGGCACATATTTGGTACGATACGCCTGAGTTTAAAGAAAACTTTAAATCCTTATTAAAAGAATGGATTAAAGAACGCAGAAACAGCCCATCAGTTGTCATGTGGGGGTTGCAGAATGAAAGCACTATTCCGAAAGAATTTGCTGAAGAATGCACACAGATTATTCGCGAAATGGATCCGTTATCAGCTTCGCAAAGAATCGTAACAACTTGTAACGGTGGAGAAGGAACAGATTGGAATGTCGTTCAAAACTGGTCAGGAACGTATGGCGGAGATCCGTTAAAATACCATTTAGAAATGACGACTCAGTTATTAAACGGCGAATACGGCGCATGGCGTTCAGCCGATTTACATACAGAAGGCGAATTCGACCAAAAAGGAATTTTAAGCGAAAACCGTTTTTCTCAATTAATGGAAATTAAAGTTCGTGAAGCAGAATCGGTAAAAGATAAAATTGCAGGACAATTCAACTGGCTTTTTGCTTCGCACGAAAATCCGGGACGTGTACAAAACGGAGAAGGATTTAGAGATATTGACAAAGTTGGGCCAGTCAATTATAAAGGACTTTTTACGATTTGGGGCGAACCTCTGGATGCTTTTTATATGTACCGAGCCAATTATGTTTCGAACAAAACTAATCCGATGGTATATATCGTTTCGCATACCTGGCCAAGTCGTTGGGAAACAACTGGAATCAAAAACGGAATCGATATTTACTCAAATTGCGATGAAGTAGAATTGTTCAACGATGTAAATAAATCTTCTTTAGGAAAACTAAAAAATCCAGGAATCGGACAGCATTTTCAGTTTAATAATGTCGACATTAAATACAATGTTTTATATGCCGTTGGGTATGTAAACGGAAAAGCGGTTGCCAAAGATTATATCATTTTAAATAATCTGCCAAAAGCGCCAAATTTCGATGCTTTAACAACCAATAAAGCAGATATTACAAAAGCAAAAAGCGGTTATAATTACATTTATAGAGTTAATTGCGGAGGTTCTGAACTAATTGATTCTGCTGGAAATACGTGGTTTACGGATACGCACAAAAACGGACAAAATACTTGGGGTTCGCTATCATGGACCGATAATTTTGAAAAACTTCCAGACTTTTTTGCTAGTCAAAGAACGACTTTCGATCCGATAAACGGAACAAAAGATCCTGAATTATTTCAAAGTTTTAGATACGGAGTTGATAAACTACGTTATGAATTTCCTGTGCCAAACGGAGAATATTTGGTAGAATTGTATTTTACAGAACCTTGGTACGGAACAGGTGGTGGAATGGACTGCAAAGGCTGGCGTTTGTTTGATGTGGCCATCAACGATAATGTTGTTTTAAAAGATTTTGATATTTGGGCAGAAGCAGGACATGACAATGCATTGAAGAAAACATTCAAAGTAAAAAGCACAAACGGAAAAATTGTGATTTCGTTCCCGAATGTAAAAGCTTCGCAGGCGATTATCTCGGCAATTGCAATTGCGACAAAGGATATTCACGCAAGACCAGCATCAGAATCTCCAAAAAACATTCAAAATCTAGTTTTAGATTCTTATGAAAAAATCAACAGAATAGCTTCATGGCTGGATATTAATTCAAAACAATATTCAGATTCTGATGTTGTTTTTACCGAATTGCCTTCGGAAATTTTTGGAGCAGATTATTTACAGTTTTCATCTCATTCTAAAAATAAAGGATCGTTTACCGCTAAAGAAGAATCGACTATTTATTTTTTAGTTGAAGATAAAACAAAGACATTAAAAGAGCTTTCAGATTATAAAAAAATAGAAGAAAAAGCGAAGAACAGCAACGGAATTTCGTTTGATGTTTTCACTAAAAAAATAAAGAAAGGCGAGAAAATTCTTTTTCATAATGCTGAAACAATTTCTACAATTGTCGTTGTTCCAACTTATGATATGGGCGAAAAAGACGATTCAAGACCTGTCGTAATCATTGAAGCCGAAAAAGCAAAAACAACAGGAACCGGAATCGAAAAAGGAAATTTCAAAAAAGCCGATTATATTGAGTTCACAAAAAAGACAAACAATAGCATCGAGTTTGAAGTAAAACCTGGAGTTGCCGGAATTTATTTAATGCGTTTCCGTTTTATGAATAGAAATGAAATGCCGTTAAAAGTTAAATTCAAAATGGAAGATGCATACGGAATTTTAATGCGAAACGATACGATTGAGTTTGTTCCATCGCCAGAAAAATGGAAGATTTTAAACACAACGTCTGGAGGATATATTAATGCAGGAACGTATAAAATTACGTTGGAAGGTGATGATTTGAAGGGATTAATGTTGGATAATTTTGAATTTCAATAGGTTTTTTGAAGTTCAAAGAGGTAAAGTGACAAAGTAACAAAGTGACAAAGGTTTAGTAGGTTTGTCAGGCTGAGCGAAGTCGAAGCCTACGCAAAGTATTTACCCAACGCTTATCACATTCAGTTTGTCATCCCGAGGAACGAAGGATCTCACTAGCTGCTCGACAAAGATTGGCGATTCACGTTGAGGAGTTACTCGCGAAGATTTCTCCTTCGTCGAAATGACAAGATTGGAGAAATTTGGAATAAAAAAAAATGATTATTTATATATTATGATTTTAAAAAAGATAATAGTTGCAGTAATAGTATTGTTTTCGGTATCAGTTTTTGCGCAAAAACAAGCCAGAATTGTCGAAGATTTCAACAAAAACTGGAACTTCAAATTAGGAGATTATCCTGAAGCAATAAATGCCAATTTCAATGCTTCTGACTGGAGAACACTTCAATTGCCGCACGACTGGAGCATTGAAGGAACTTTTGATAAAGACAGTAAAACCAAACAAGCACAGGGATTTTTACCTGCAGGAAAAGGCTGGTATCGTAAAGTTTTTACAATTCCTGCGAATTGGAAAAACAAAACAGTTTCGATTGAATTTGACGGTGTTTTTAAAAACAGTGAAGTTTTCATAAATGGAAAATCTTTAGGAATTCGTCCAAATGGTTATATTTCTTTTGGTTATGATTTAACGCAGTATTTAAACTTTGGAAAAGAGAATTTGATTGCAGTAAAAGTTGATAATGATGCTCAACCCAATTCCAGATGGTACACGGGTTCTGGAATTTACCGAAATGTACGTTTGGTTGCAAGCGAAAAACTGCATGTAGGAAAGTGGGGAACTTATGTTACTACGCCTGAAGTTTCGACAGCCAAATCAAAAATACATTTAGAAGTTACCATTAATAATGATAATGCTTCGGCAAAAGAATTTAAACTCGTTACTTCGATTGTAAATGCAGAAAATAAAGAAGTTGCCAATTATACTTCAACAGAAAAAATCGGTGCTAAAACATCAGAAAAAAAGTTTCATGATTTAGAAGTAGAACAGCCGAAATTGTGGAGTACAGAGAATCCGTATTTGTATAAAGTGATTACAAAAGTGTATGAGAAATCGAAATTGGTTGACAATTATGAAACACCGCTTGGATTTAGATATTTCAATTTTGATTCGGAGAAAGGTTTTTCATTAAATGGCGTTCCAACGAAAATCTACGGCGTTTGTCTGCATCACGATAACGGTGCTTTGGGCGCTGTAGAAAATATTCATGCGGTTAGAAGAAAGCTGGCTTTAATGAAAGAAATGGGAGCAAACGCTATCAGAATGTCTCATAATCCGCATTCTTTGGAAATGATGCAATTGTGCGACGAAATGGGGTTCATCGTTCAGGACGAAGCTTTTGACGTTTGGAAAAAGAAAAAAGTAACCAACGATTACCACAAAGATTGGGATGCTTGGCACAAACAGGATTTAGAAGATTTTATCAAAAGAGACCGTAATAATCCGTCGGTTATGATGTGGAGTATTGGAAACGAAATCAGAGAACAATTTGATTCGACTGGAATTGCAATTACCAGAGAATTGGCTAAAATAGTAAAATCATTAGACGCAACTCGTCCCGTAACTTCGGCTTTGACGGAAAATGTAATTGAGAAAAACTTCATTTACCAATCGGGAGCTTTGGATCTTTTGGGATTCAATTACAAACATGAAGATTATAAAGATTTTCCAACGAAATTTAAAGGACAAAAGATATTAGCATCCGAAAGTGTTTCGGCTTTAGAAACGCGTGGACATTATGATTTTCCTGACGGAATTAAAGCTTGGCCAACAAAACATGGTGCTCCGTTTGACGGAAATGCAGATTGGACCGTTTCGGCTTACGATCAGGTAAAATCGTATTGGGGAGCAACCCACGAAGAGAACTGGAAAACAATCAAAAAACAGGATTTCATGGCAGGGACTTTTATCTGGACGGGTTTTGATTATATCGGAGAACCAGATCCGTATCCTTTTCCTGCAAGAAGTTCTTATTTCGGAATCGTCGATTTAGCCGGACTTCCAAAAGATGTTTATTATATGTATCAAAGCGAGTGGTCGAATAAAACAGTTCTGCATATTTTACCGCATTGGAACTGGAAAAAAGATCAAGAAGTAGAAGTTTGGGCCTATTACAATAATGCTGATGAAGTAGAATTATTCTTAAACGGAAAATCTTTAGGAAAAAAAACCAAACAAAATGATGATTTGCATATTTTTTGGCGTGTAAAATTTGAACCAGGAACATTAAAAGCTGTTTCAAGAAAGAACGGAAAAGTAGTTTTAGAGAAAGAAATCCGAACTGCAGGAGAAGCTTCTAAATTAGATTTGCAAGCTGATAAAACTGCAATCAAAAATGATACTTACGATTTGGTTTACGTAACCGTTTCTATGACTGATAAAGACGGAAATTTAGTTCCAAATGCCATGGATTTAATCAATTTTGAAGTTTCTGGCGGAGGAAAATTAGTTGGTGTTGATAATGGTTATCAAGCCAATTTGGATTCGTTTAAAGCTAATTTTTGTAAATTGTTTAATGGGAAATGTATTGCGATTATCCAGTCTAATGGGAAGAAAGAGAATGTTAAGTTGAAAGCGACAGCAGGGAATGGAATTTCGGTTTCAACGATTCAGATAAATGTTAATTAATTTTATATGTCGCTCCGCTGGAGCTTTTATTCTGTAATGAGGTGGATTTCTATAAATATTAAGCTTCTCCGAAGCTTTGTTTTAATAATTATTCGATTTCAATTTTAGCTCTGGGAGAGCGAAATATTTATAGAAAAATGAGTCTCACATAAGAATAAAGCTCCAGAGGAGCGAAATAATACAAACAATCAAAATCCGTTTCAAAATAGATGCGGATTTTTTGTTTTTTGCTCATTTAGAATATTTATTATTCTTGTAGAATTAAACTTATATTTGCCCTAATAACATAAAAGCCGAAAAATGATTTGTACAATTTATTCGCATCATTTAGGACTGGAAAAAATCAAACAAATATTTCTTTCTCATGTACCTAAAGGTGTTTTTTCTACTAATGGTGAAAACCTTGAATTTGAAGTGAAAGGTGGAATTTTAAGTCCATCAAAAAAAGTAACTATTTTTTACAGAGAAAGAGCTATTCCTTCTTATCAAATTCCACAAATAGACGATTCTGAATTAACTGCAAATTTGAAAGGTTTGTATGGTTTTGTAGATTCGTTACCTACTGAAAATGAAAAGGTAAAAGAATTATTTCTTCATAAAATACAAACACTAAATTCTGAATTTTCGATTCGTGAAGACAAGGGAGAATTGAAAGAATTAGACATTATTATAGCCGATCTTGCAAAGGAATTTGATGCAGTTTTATTTGTTCAGCCAAAAACTATAATAAGTAAATCTGAAACGCAACATTTTTTAGATAAAGATTTAAATCTAATTATTGATACAGAAGGAAGATGTGAAATTGAAGAATTAAAGGTTAATATAAATTCGGAATATTTTGACAATGATCAGACAGAATTAGACGAAGATCAAATAGAAAGAAAAGCTCAAAACGAAGAAATTCTTGAAAAAGAAAATGTAAAAATCAATAAGCATTTGCCTTGTGTTGAATCGGAAAGAGAAACTACAATTCGATCAGCAAAAGAAATAGCCGAAAGAGCGAGTGTTTTGGCTGTGACGAATTTAGTTGCCTTTAACACCATTTCGTCTGAAGAAGCTGTTGATTATTTACAGAATTATAAACTTTGGGAATTTGTAACAGAAGGCGAAAAAGAGTTTCTGGCGAATCCAACGGATGACAAAAAAAGCTATGAAACTTGGAAATGCGAGGGTATTTGGACTTTAATGTGGGCTTTGAAAAAATTCGATACACTTGATTTTCCAAATGAATTTTGCGATCTCGGAAATATTAGTGAAGAAAATTATCCTGTTGCAAAAGACAAAGATCCTTTTGAATTTATTAATACAGTTCATGAAGTTCGTTCTAAAAAAGAAATTTTAGATGCTGCAGATTTGTATTACAGATACAATTGGGCCTGTGTAGACGAAAGGATTAATGGAAGACAAATAGAAAACATTAATCCAGGAATTGTTTACGAAAGACAATATGCGCTCAATTGGCTGATTCATTATATGGATCAAGATTGGGATAATGTGACTTGTGATACTTAATATAAATGCAAGACTTGTTGCTCGCAAAGTCGCGAAGCTGCAAAAAATTTAAACCATATAAGTTATGTAAGTAATTTAAGTAATTTAAGTTTTGACTTAATTGAACTTAAATTACTTATATGGTTTATTTTTTTTTAATAAACTTTGCGTCTTAGCGTCTTTGCGAGATTCTTTATACATTTATAAAAAAACAAATGACTCCAACATTCTTTGCAGATCAGAAAGACTTTAGAAAATGGCTCGAGAAAAATCATCAGAAAGAAAAAGAACTTCTAGTTGGTTTTTATAAAGTTACAAGCAAAAAGCCTTCTATGAGTTGGCCAGAATCGGTTGATCAGGCGCTTTGTTTTGGATGGATTGACGGCGTTCGAAAATCTATTGATGCCGAAAGTTATACGATACGCTTTACTCCAAGAAAACCTTCCAGCATTTGGAGTGCTATTAATATTCAGAAGATGGAAGATTTGACTAATGCTGGACTTATGACAGATGCTGGTTTGAAAGCATTTAGTTTTAGAACTGAAAATAAGTCTAAAATTTATTCGCACGAAAAAGAACCAGTTCCGCTGTTAGAAGTTTACGAAAAACAGTTTCAAAACAATAAAATCGCTTGGGAATATTTTGAGAAGCAAGCGCCTTCTTATAAAAAAGTAATGATTCATTGGATTATGAGTGCCAAACAGGAAAAAACACAACTGTCAAGGCTTGAAAAAACTATTGCTGAGAGTGAGAAACAGAAAAGAGTGCTGTGAATATTTCGAATAAAATCCTTATTTTAGTAATCTGACTTTTAGTAAAATATGGAAAGAGAAAATACCACAAAAATAAAAGGGGAGATTTTGCTGGGTATTATTTTTGCCTTAGAATTATACGCCTTGCCTGTACAGTTTTATTTGCTGTTAAAAAATCCTGAATTTAATTTTTTCAGTGCAACAGTCCGCTTTTTTAGTTTCTTTACCATTACAACAAATACTATCGTTATTATTTGTAGTGCTTTGTTATTATTTGGAGGAAGAAGTTCGGCAAATGCTTTCTTTAGAAAATGTACTACTATTACGGCAATTACAGTTTATATATTGATTGTCGGAATTGTTTTTAATTTGCTTCTTCGTGCAACTCTCCATTTAGAAGGACATCATCTTATTGTAAGCGAAATTTTTCATACAGTCGTTCCTATTTTATTTTTCGTTTTTTGGCTGTTTTTTGTAAGTCCAGAAAAGATCTCTTTTAAAGTTATTTCGTCTTGGCTGATTTATCCTGTCATTTATATCATTTACACTTTGTTTCACGGACTTGCAACCCAATTTTATCCGTACCCTTTTATAGATGCAACCCAATTAGGTTTTCAAACGGCAATTATAAACGGATTTTTTGTTTTACTGTCCTTTGTGATTTTATCTATTATTCTGATTTCTATTTTTAGAATAAAGACAAAAAGTTTGACCTAATTCTCGATAAGATATATATACTAAAAATCCACTTTTGACCAAAACGCTTTAAAAAATGTTGTTGGTCGAAATTCTATTCGAAAGATTTCAATTTATACTACATTTATGCTTTATAGACCATTTTAAAGCAGATCAGCAATGAAAAAAATATTCCTTTCCTTATGTCTTTTGGGTGTGATTTCTAATGCTTCAAGTCAGGAATTCGCTAATGCACCAAAGCCTTTTGGACCGCTTCCCACACAGAAACAAATCGATTGGCAGGAGATGGAATTTTATGCTTTTGTGCACTTTTCATTAAATACATTTACCAATAAAGAATGGGGTTACGGAGACGAGTCGCCAGAACTTTTTAATCCATCACAATTAGATGTTCGTCAATGGGCGCGCGTGGTAAAAGAAGCCGGAATGAAAGGCATTATTCTGGTCGCTAAACACCATGACGGATTCTGTTTATGGCCTTCAGCTTACACAGAACGTTCAGTTAAGAATTCACCTTGGGAAAATGGAAAAGGGGATTTGGTTAAAGAATTGGCCGAAGCTTGTAAAGAATACGATTTAAAACTCGGATTATATCTTTCGCCTTGGGATAGAAATCATCCGCAATACGGCAAACCTGAATATATAACGTATTTCAGAAATCAGTTAAAGGAATTATTGACGAATTATGGAGATGTTTTCGAAATGTGGTTTGACGGTGCAAATGGCGGAGATGGTTATTATGGCGGTGCAAACGAAACCAGAAAAATCAATTCGTTGACTTATTACAATTGGGATGAAACGTATAAATTGATTTACGATATCGCACCAAAAACGCTAGTTTGGGGTGTTGGCCCATCAGAAGCGCGATGGATTGGAAACGAAGAAGGGCGTGCAGGAAAAACCAATTGGTCGTTATTACGCCAAAAAGATGAGTTGGCTGGAAAAGTGCATTACAGCGAATTCATGTCTGGACATGAAGACGGGGAAAAATGGGTTCCTGGCGAAGCCGATGTTTCGATCAGACCGGGATGGTTTTATCATTCGGTTGAAGACGATAAGGTTCGTTCGCTTGACGAAATGGTCGATATTTATTATGAATCGATTGGACGTAATGCCACTTTATTATTA
The DNA here is from genome assembly GCF_056824325.1 of Flavobacterium sp. B330r. Taxonomy (NCBI): domain Bacteria; kingdom Pseudomonadati; phylum Bacteroidota; class Flavobacteriia; order Flavobacteriales; family Flavobacteriaceae; genus Flavobacterium; species Flavobacterium sp. B330r. The sequence continues at coordinate 5,169,193 of NZ_CP124860.1, read as the reverse complement.
AATCTTCCTGTTGATACTCGCGGTTTGGTTCATGAAAATGACGAAGCGAGATTGAAAGAATTGGTTGCTACAATTAAAGCAGATTTTAAAACAGAATTATTGGCTGGAGCAAAAGTTCAAGCTTCAAACACAAGAGCAGTCGATTCTAATTTCGGACCTGAAAATGTAATTGATGGAAATAAAAATACGTATTGGGCAACAGACGATAAAGTAAAACAAGCTACAATTGAATTTACATTTAAAAAGCCAACTGCAATTAATAGAATTTTGCTTCAAGAATATATCAAGCTTGGGCAACGTGTAAAAGAATTTTCTGTTGAAGCAAAAGTGGACGGACAATGGAAAACGATTGCCAACGAAACTACAATTGGTTACAAAAGAATTCTTCGTTTAGATCGTGTCACAGCTTCTGCAATTAGAGTTAATATTTTAGATGCTAAAGCAGGATTTGTAATCAGTACAATTGAAGCGTATAATGCTCCGACTTTTGTAAAAGAGCCGCAAATTCTTCGTGATAAAAATGGTTTGGTTACGATTAAATCGGAAAGCGGCAATGCAGTTTATTATTCGCTTGACGGAAAAAATCCTTCAGAAAAAAGTACTTTATACAAAGCGCCATTCCTATATAATAAAGCAGTAGAAATTAAGGCCATTTCGAGAAATACAAAAGAAAAAATTAATAGTGCAGTTAGAACAGCCAAATATGGTGTTTCTAAAGAAAAATGGAGCGTAATTTCTATTTCAAGCGGAGATGATAAATCGGTTGAAAGAATTATTGACGGAGATGCCAATACCGATTGGGGATTTGGAAATGATCAAAACAAACTGCCTCAAGCAATCATTATCGATATGGGCGAAGCAAGAGAAATAAAAGGCTTTACATACACGCCACAGCAAGTTGGAAATAATTTGAATTTGATTTCGAATTATGAATTCTATACTAGCGAAGATAATATTACTTGGACAAAGCAATCAGAAGGAGAATTCTCTAACATCAAACACAATCCAATTGAGCAGCTTAAGAGTTTTACTGCAGTAAAAGCAAGATTTTTACGATTTGTTGCTACAGCTGCTGTAGGAAAAGGGCAGACAGTTTCAATTGCTGAAATTGGGGTAATTGAATAAATGCTTCTTTGCGAAGTATTAAAATAACTTAGCACATCTTATTTTGTCTTTTGCCGAAGCGCAGTCGTTATTAGTCGAATTTTTGAGTGGAACGGATAATTTAATTCTACTTTTATTTTAGAAATTAAATGACAAGGCATATGATTAAAGAAGATATAGGTTTTAGAGAAGCAGGGAAATTTGAAGAAACTCGTTTTGAGAAAATTCACAATGTTATTTTCGAATCGTCGCAAGAAGCTTCTTTACTTGTCGCGCAAGAAATTGCCAATTTAATTCAGAGAAAAAACGAGCTAAACGAACCTTGTGTTTTAGGTTTGGCTACAGGTTCTTCGCCAATTAAGGTATATGAAGAATTGGTTAGAATGCACAAAGAGGAAGGTTTGAGTTTTGAAAATGTGGTGACTTTTAACTTAGATGAATATTATCCGATGGATAAAAATGATATTCAGAGTTATTATCATTTTATGCACGAACATTTATTTCATCATGTAAATATTCTTCCTAAAAATATAAATATTCCAGACGGGCAGGTGAGTGCCGAGGAATTACAGCAATATTGCATCGATTATGAGATGAAAATTAAATCGTACGGCGGATTAGATTTTCAGCTTTTAGGAATCGGAAGAACAGGACATATTGGGTTTAATGAGCCAGGTTCTCATGTGAATTCAGGAACCAGAAGTATTACTTTGGATCATATCACGAGAGTCGATGCGGCTTCTTCTTTTTTAGGAATTGACAATGTTCCAAGAAAAGCCATAACAATGGGAATTGGAACCGTTAGAAATGCAAAAAGAATTGTTTTGCTAGGCTGGGGAATCAGTAAAGCAGGAATTATAAAAAAGACAATCGAAGGGGGAGTTTCTTCGCAAGTTCCAGCTACGTATTTACAAGAGCATAACAACACAACATTTGTTCTAGATACAGAAGCTTCGTCTGAATTAACAAGAGTAAAAACACCATGGTTGGTAAAGTCTTGTGTTTGGACAGATGAATTAAAATTAAAAGCGGTGGCTTGGTTAAGTGAGTTGACGAAGAAACCTTTCCTGAAACTGACGGACAAAGATTATAACGACAACGGAATGTCGAGTCTTTTGACGGAAGAAGGAACTGCATACGATTTGAATATTAAAATGTTCAATAAAATGCAGCAAACCATCACGGGATGGCCGGGCGGAAAACCCAATGCTGATGATACATACAGACCGGAGCGTTCCACGCCGGAAAAGAAAAGAATTATCATTTTCAGCCCGCATCCAGATGATGATGTGATTTCGATGGGAGGAACATTTGACCGTTTGGTAGAGCAAGGACACGAGGTTCATGTAGCCTATCAGACTTCTGGAAATATTGCCGTATCAGATGTTGAAGCTTTAAAGTTTGCAGAAATTTCGAAAGCATTACATCCAGATTCTAGAATGTCTGATAAAATAATCGATTTTCTTCAGACCAGAACTGGAAACGAGATTGATTCTTTAGAAGTTAGAAAATTAAAAGGCTTGATTAGAAGAAGCGAATCTTTTGGAGCAACTCGTTACATTGGTTTGCCAGATTCTAACGTAAACTTTTTGGATCTTCCGTTTTACGAAACAGGAACGGTTAAAAAGAATAATCTTTCAGATGCAGATGTCGACATTATGTGTGACATTATTGAAAGAATAAAACCGCATCAAATTTATGCCGCTGGAGATTTAGCAGATCCGCATGGAACTCATAAAGTATGTTTAGACAGTTTGTTTGAATCTTTAAAAAGACTAAAAAACAAAAGTTTTATGGATGATTGCTGGGTTTGGTTATACCGAGGCGCATGGCATGAATGGGAATCGTACCAAATTGACATGGCAGTACCAATGAGTCCTGATCAAGTTTTAAAGAAACGACATGCTATTTTTTATCACCAGTCTCAAAAAGACGGCGTTATGTTTCAAGGTGACGATAGCAGGGAGTTTTGGGTTCGAGTTGAAGATAGAAATAGATTGACTGCAGAAAAATATCACAGCTTAGGTTTAGCAGATTATTCGGCTATTGAAGCGTTTAAAAGATATCACTTTTAGTTTTTTGCAGCATAAAGATAATAGACTATTTCATGGTTTATTTTGGTTAGTTACCTATAATTGAGAGAAAATGCGGTCGTGGTTGGCCGCATTTTCGTTTTTTATTGTTTTGTAAAATGTGAAATGTTATTTGAAAAAGGAATAAAAAAAAGTTAGACATTTTGTGTCTAACTTCTTGCTTATAACTTTTTACTTTTCACTAATTACTTCTCACTAGATCGAAGAATTAAGGATTTTCTGTTTTACCTCGTCAATATAAGATCTTCCTATAACGTATCTAAGTCCTTCAATTTCAATGCTGTTTCCTTCAACGGCGTCAATTTTGTCAATTGCAATCGTATAAGATCGGTGGATTCTGATAAAATCTCTTTCGGGCAATAAACTTGTAAAATCAGATAAAGTACTGTGAATGATAAACTTTCCAGAAGTTGTACTGATTTTTAAATAGTCTTTTAAGCTTTCAATTACTAGGATTTCGTTCAAGAAAATCTTTTTCATTTTTTTCTTGTCGATTTTCACGAAAATAAAAGGATTCTCTTTGCTATTTTCCTGCGGAAGCTTAACTGCGTTATTAAGACGTTTGTTGATTTTGTTTACCGCTTTCATTAATCTAGGAAACTCAATTGGTTTTACTAGATAATCTAAAACATCAAGCTCGTAAGTTTCAATCGCAAACTGATCGTAAGCACTTGTAATAATAAGTAAAGGAGGGTTTTCTAAACTTTTAATAAAATTAATACCGTCCAAAACAGGCATGTTAATGTCTAAAAAAATTACATCTATAGTATTGTTTTTTAAGAAATTTAATCCTTCGATAGAATTGCTAAAAGTATTTACTAATTCTAAATCTTCAATCTGTTCAATATAATTTTTAATAACGTTTATTGCCAATGGCTCATCATCGATAATTAAACACTTTATTTTCATTTGTACTGTTATTTTTGGCCGATATGTGGTTTTTTGTAGGTATAGTTTTCTAAACTTATAAAAGGTGGGGTTATGTGACTTTTATAACTAGTTTAACGACAAAAATATTCTTTTTATTTTTAAATGAAAGCTTATAGTCACTTTTATTATATCCTAATTCAAGTCTTTTTTTTACGTTTTCAATACCTATACCACTTGACTTGTTAAAATTATCTTTATGTACGGTAAATTCGGGCATTGGGTTTGAAATTGTAAAGTATAAAAAATCTCCTTTTACTTTAAAGTTGATGTCAATTACAACATTTCCAGTGTTTTTGTTCACGCCATGCTTAAAAGCATTTTCGACGAAAGTCAAAAGAAGGACTGGAGAAATTTCTTTATCATGAATATCTCCAGAGATATACATATTGACTTCCAGGCGCTCTCCGTTTCTAATTCTTTCCAGATCCAGATAATTCTGAATGCACATAATCTCATTTTCTAAAGTCTGCTTTTTGCCTTTTGTTTCATAAAGCATGTAGCGCATCAATTCAGAAAGCTTTAAAACGATTTTTGGCGTTTTGTTTGATTTTTCTACAGAAAGAGAATAAATATTATTTAAGGTGTTAAAGAAAAAATGTGGAGAAATCTGTGACTTCAAAAACAACAATTCGGTTTCTAGCTGCGATTTTTCTAAATCTGTCACACGTCTTTGTTCTTTTAAGAAATCTAAAGTTATTTTAATGGCAGTAACAAAAGTCATTACATACAATTCACCCATCATCATATCTATCGTATAGTTGAGTGTAAGTGTACTGATGGTCTGCGGACCTTCGGGCCAAACATCGTGTGTAATCAGTAGATAAGTCAAATTAAATTTTAAAACAACCATGACAAAAATCGCTGACAATACACTTATTATATATAGGAAGTACTTTTTGCGATAAATAAACAAAGGCATTAAAACCAAAATATTTAGATAACACAATGCCATGTGAATTGGAAATCCGAGTAAAGTGGTTTTTAACGAATAAACATAATCGTTAAAATAGCTTCCCCAACGGAATGTATTGAATACAAAATACGTTAGCCAAAAGTAAACATGATAACGTATAGGTAAACTATAAGGTTTATTTGAGTTGAAAATCATAATCGTAGAATAGAATGTCGTTTGTTACTATTTTTTGATGTTTAGAGCTGTTTAAATGTCGTCCGTCTAAAAATATTTTGGTAAAAGTTGAATTTATCTAAATTTAAAGTTAAATTAATATTGTTTTGATATGAGGAAAATTACTCTGCTTTCTCTGACGGTAATTTTAACTGCAAGTTGCAAAATAAATGTAGATAAAAATCAACATAAGCAAAGTTTTGCAACAAATTATGTAGATCCTTTTATAGGTACTGGCGGGCACGGACATACATATCCGGGCGTAACAGTTCCGTTTGGGATGCTGCAAGTGAGTCCAGATAATGGGGTTTCTAGCTGGGACTGGTGCTCAGGCTATCATTATTCTGACTCGATAGTTTCTGGATTTAGTCATTTACATTTAAGCGGGACAGGAATCGGTGATTTGGCAGACATTTTATTTATGCCGACAAACAAAAAGTTAGACTTAACCGCCAAAGCCGCTTCACGCGATTTCTTACCGTATAAATCAAAATATAATCATGTTAACGAAAAAGCAATACCGGGTTATTACCAAGTTTTTCTTGAAGATCCTAAAATCAATGTAGAATTAACTTCTACGCAAAGAACCGCATACCATAAGTATACCTATAATAATAACGATACACAATCTGTTATCGTAGATTTAGGTTTTGCCATTAACTGGGACAAAGCGGTAAAAACTGCCATTACAGTTGAAGACCAAAATACCATTAGCGGATACCGTTATAGTACAGGTTGGGCAAAAAATCAGAAAGTGTTTTTTGTTGCCAAGTTTTCTAAGCCCATTACAGAATCTATTATTACAGCTGATAAAAAAGTAGTTTCAGGTAAGAATGCTGAAGGCGAAAACACGGCTTTACAATTATTCTTCGATTCTAAAAACTCGAAAGAATTAGGCGTTAAAGTGGCGCTTTCTTCTGTAAGTATCGCTAATGCGAAAGACAATTTAGATAAAGATCAGGAATTTGAAAAAGTAAAAACAGATGCATCTTTAGATTGGAACAAAGCTTTAAGTAAAATTACAGTTGAAACTCCTGTTGATTCTTTAAAAACCATTTTCTATACCGCTTTATATCACGCTCAAGTTGCGCCTGTGACGTACAGCGATAAAAACGGACAATTTAGAACGGAAGACGATAAAATTGTTACTTCAAAAAATTATACCGCTTATTCTACTTTATCTCTTTGGGATACTTTTAGAGCTGAAAATCCATTACTTACCATTTTAGATCCGAATAAAGTTTCAGATATGGTTAACTCCATGTTAGCATATTACGAGACTAAAAAGATACTTCCGGTTTGGACTTTATATGCAAATGAAACCAACACGATGACAGGATATCATTCGATTCCCGTTATTGTTGATGCCTATATGAAAGGTATTAAAGGTTTTGATGCTGAAAAAGCTTTTGAAGCCATGAAAGCAACGATGATGCAGGACGAACGCGGATTGAATTTCTACAAAAAATACGGTTACATTCCTTATAATTTATTAGACGAATCGGTTACGATTACTTTAGAATATGCTTATGATGACTGGTGTGTGGCTCAAATGGCGAAAGCTTTAGGAAAAACAACTGATTATGAGTTTTTCTCGAAACGTTCAAAAGCTTACGAATATTTATTTGATGCCAAATCTGGTTTTATGAGAGGAAAATCTGAAGATGGAAAATCTTGGAACGAACCTTTCGATCCAAAACATTCCAACCATAGAGAACATACCGATTATACCGAAGGAAATGCTTGGCAACACAGTTGGTTTGTGCCTCATAATGTAGATCAATTTATTAAACTTCATGGCGGAAACGACATTTTCACAAAACGATTAGAACAATTATTTACAGAGAGTTCTGAGATTACAGGAAACAACGTTTCTGCAGATATTTCTGGTTTGATCGGACAATATGCACATGGTAACGAGCCAAGTCACCACATTGCTTATATGTTTAACCACGCTGGTCAGCCTTGGAGAACGCAATATTGGGTGCGCCATATTTTAGACACACAATATAATACGACTGCAAACGGTCTAAGCGGGAACGAAGACTGCGGACAAATGTCGGCTTGGTATGTATTCAGCTCAATGGGGTTGTACCCAATGAATCCAGCTTCTGGTGAATACGAAATTGGAAGTCCGATTTTCGAAAAATCAACTTTAAATCTTCCAAATGGGAAAACTTTTGTAATTGAAGCAGAGAATGTTTCAAACAAAAACTTCTATATCCAATCGGTTACTTTAAACGGAAAAGCATTTAATAAAACAGCCATTTCTCACCAAGAAATGCTAAAAGGCGGTGTACTTCATTTTGTAATGGGAGCACAGCCAAACAAAAACTGGGGTCTGAACTAACTAATTCAAAATAAATAATTTAATGAACATAATAGACGTATCAATCATTTTAATCTATATCGTACTCTCGGTCGGTATCGGAATCTGGATTTCAAGAAAAGCATCAAAAGGACTTGACGATTATTTCCTTGGCGGGAAATCAATCAAATGGTATTTTTTAGGATTGAGCAATGGCTCGGGAATGTTTGATGTTTCGGGAACTTCCTGGATGATTGGAGTTTTATTTTTATATGGAGTAAAAAGCTTCATGTTTATGTGGCTTTGGCCAATATGGAATCAGATTTTTGTGATGATGTTCCTTGCGGTCTGGATTAGAAGATCAAAAGTAATGACAGGTTCCGAATGGATTTTAACTCGTTTTGGAAGCGACAAAGCAGGAAAAGCATCTCATATTATTGTGGCTATTTTTGCCATCATTTCTACAATTGGTTTTATCGCTTATTTCTTCGTTGGAATTGGAAAATTTGTAACCATCATTCTTCCTTGGGATTTAACGGTTCATATGAACGGTGGCGTTTTATTAACCTCAGAACAAGCTTATGCCTTGTTAATCATTTTTTTAACTACCATTTATACAGTTAAAGGCGGAATGTTTTCTGTTGTAGCGACAGAGGTTGTACAATATATTATTATGATTGTTGCGGGAGTTTTAATCGCGGGTTATGCATTCATTAATTATACAGATATTCAAATCAATTCGGTAATTACGCCAGAATGGAAAAATGTTTTCTTCGGATGGGAATTTGAAACGCAATGGAGCGATAAATTCGAAACGTTCAATAGATTAATTGATACGGAAGGTTATAAAATGTTTGGTGCTTTCATCGGAATGACGCTTTTCAAAGGATTCTTCGCGAGTGTTGCAGGACCAACTCCAAGTTACGATTTACAAAGAGTTCTTTCTACAAAATCGGTTAAAGAAGCAGCTTACATGAGTGGTTTTACGAACTTAATTTTATTCATTCCTAGATATTTATTAATCACAGGAATTGTGGTTATTGCTTTAGTGAATTTAGCTCCAGAATTAAACGCAAACGTAAATTTAACGGGCGCAGATTTAGAATTATTAATGCCTAAAGTGGTCAATCTTTATATTCCAGTTGGTATTAAAGGAATTCTTCTAGCAGGTTTATTAGCGGCTTTCATGTCTGGATTCTCCGCTTTTGTAAATGCAGGGCCAGCATATATTGTAAATGATATTTATAAAAAATACTTTAAACCAGTTGCTTCAAATCAGCACTATATTAAAGTAAGTCAGATTTCTTCTTTCTTGGTTGTTGGTCTTGGAGTTTTCATGGGATTCTTCGCAGATTCGATCAACTCATTAACACTTTGGATTACAAGTGCTCTTTACGGAGGTTACGTTGCAGCGAACTTCTTAAAATGGATTTGGTGGCGTTTTAACGGATGGGGCTATTTCTGGGGAATGGTCGGCGGATTAATCGCAGCTTCTCTTCAATTCGTTTTAGATCAAAACAAAGGAAATCTAGCAGCAGGAACATTCTTGCATGATCTTTCGCAAGTGCCATCCATTTACTTATTCCCATTAATTTTCGGAATGTCAATTTTAGGTTGTCTTTTAGGAACTTACTTAAGCAAACCAACAGATATAGAAGTACTGAAATCTTTCTACAGCAATGTGAGACCTTGGGGATTCTGGGGTCCAGTTTACAAACAGTTAAAAGCGGAAGATCAGTCTTTCCAAAAAAATAATGATTTCTATTTGGATATGATGAATTGTGTAATTGGAATTGTATGGCAGTCAAGCATGATTCTGCTTCCAATTTACTTCATTATAAGAGATTATCCAAAAGCGGCTGTGGCATTGGTGGTTTTCTTAGTGACGACTACAGTGTTGAAGTTTACTTGGTTAGACCGAGTTAGGAAGATAGAAGAGTAGATTTTTAGAGAATAGAGTATAGAATAAAGAGTATAGAATAAAGAGTATAGAATAAAGAGTATAGAATAAAGAGTATAGAATAAAGAGTATAGAATAAAGAGTATAGAATAAAGAGTATAGAATAAAGAGTACAGAATCAGGATTTTAGAGGAGATTATTTTGATTCGATAAATTTTAAACACATAGAAACATAGACTTTTTTTAATTTGAAAAAGGAAAAAGAAAGAAACTAGTTTCTAACACATAGATTTAAACATAGCCCGTAGTTTCAACTACGGGAACGCAAGATTGGCCGTGCTGTTATGTACAGCAACTTTGTAAAAGTTCAAAAATTTGACAAAGTTTAACAGTGCAGTTTGTCATCCTGAGGAACGAAGGATCACACACGTAACTCGACAAAGATTGGCGACATAGATTGCGGAGCTTCTAGTGTGATCCTTCCTTCGTCAGGATGACAAAATAGAGCTATGTGATTTATTCAAAGTAAAATGCCTTTTAAGCGTTCCAAAAAACTATGATTCTATGTGTTTAAAAAAGAATAAAACAAAAAACTAATACATAAAAAGAGCAAAAAATGAGTACTATTCCTTGGCAAGACAGACCCGAAAACAGTAAAGATGTAATGTGGAGATATTCTGAGAATCCAATTATCGACAGATATTCGATTCCTTCATCAAACAGTATATTCAATAGTGCAGTTGTACCTTTTGGAGACGGATATGCTGGGGTTTTCAGATGTGATAATAAAGCAGTTCAGATGAATATTTTTGCTGGTTTCAGTAAAGATGGTATCAATTGGGACATTAACCACGAACCAATTGAGATGAAATCTGGAAATACAGAAATGATTGAATCGGCTTATAAATACGATCCGCGAGTGGTTTGGATCGAAGATCGTTACTGGATTACTTGGTGTAACGGTTACAACGGACCAACAATTGGTATTGGTTACACTTTCGATTTTAAAGAATTTTTCCAATGTGAAAATGCCTTTTTACCATTCAACAGAAACGGAGTCTTATTCCCACAAAAAATCAACGGTAAATATGCTATGTTAAGCCGTCCAAGTGATAATGGCCACACGCCATTTGGAGATATTTGGATTAGCTACAGCCCAGATATGAAATATTGGGGAGAACATAGATTGGTTATGAAACCAAGTCCGTTTGAAAAAAGTGCTTGGCAATGTACAAAAGTTGGAGCAGGACCAATTCCGATTTTGACTGAAGAAGGATGGTTAATGATTTACCACGGAGTTATTAATACTTGTAACGGTTTCCGTTATGCGATGGGTTCAGCGCTTTTAGATGTTGATTCGCCAGACCAAGTAAAATACAGAACACAACCTTATTTATTAGGACCAGCAGAAACGTATGAAATGGTTGGAGATGTGCCAAACGTAGTATTCCCTTGCGCTGCTTTACACGATGTAGAAGAAGATAAATTAGCAGTTTATTACGGTGCGGCAGATACACATGTTGCTATCGCTTTCGGAAAATTAAGTGAAGTAATTCAGTTTACAAAAGATAATAGTTTATAATATAAAGATGCATAGTAGAAGTAAATTATTGTCCCTTGCCGTTTTTTTTGTTGGTTTGATGGGTTATTCGCAATCTGAAAAAGAGGTTACACCAAAAAGTTATATTGCGTATAAGACTTCAAAAGAAATTGTTATTGACGGAGACGGGGCAGATAAAGACTGGGAAAAAGCAGCTTGGACAACACCTTTTGTCGACATAGAAGGCTTTGAAAAACCAAAATACAATACTCAGGTCAAAATGCTTTGGGACGATAATTACTACTATATCCTGGCAAAAATGGAAGAGCCTCACGTTTGGGCAAATCTAAGACAACGCGATACGATTATTTTTTATAATAATGATTTTGAGGTTTTTATTGATCCAGATAATGATACTCACAATTATTATGAATTAGAAATAAATGCGTTAAACACCGCTTGGGATTTATTTATTAATAAACCTTACAGAGAAAAAAATACGGTTTTAAACGATTGGAATATTACAGGTTTAAAATCGGCTGTAAAGATTGATGGAACTTTAAATAATGCTTCAGATATTGATAAAGGCTGGACATTAGAAATTGCCATTCCATGGTCAGTTTATAAAACATCTTATTTCGACGATATTGTTCCGAAAGATAAATTTTGGAAAGTCAATTTCTCTAGAGTGAATTGGCAGCATTCAGTTATCGACGGAAAATATGAACGCAAAAAAGATTCAGAAGGAAAATTTCTCCCAGAATACAATTGGGTTTGGTCGCCTATGGGAGTGATAAATATGCATGAGCCCGAAAAATGGGCTTATGTATACTTCTCTTCTAAAGAAAGCGATGATAAATTTTCAATTCCGCAGGAAGAAAAAGTAAAATGGGAACTATATACTTTGTACCGCGCTCAAAAAAGATATTTCGAAAAGAATAAATCTTGGGCAAAATCGTTGCAAAGTATCAGTAAAAAAAATATAGTGGTTGACGGAAAGACTTTAAAGCCAATTTTAGAAAATCATTCATCAGGATTTAATATCTTGGTAAAAAGTCCTTTTTCAAACAAAACCTTAATAATTAAAGAAGATGGTAAAATTATTACGAACGAGTGAGTTGCAAAAACTATCAAAAGTTTTAGTATTAGCGCTATCGCTGAGTTTATTCTCTTGCGGACAAAAAGAAACCAAAGATCAGGAAAACGGTAAATTCACTTTTGGTGTTTGGACCACTGCTGACGCTAAAAAGTCGGATTCAGATTATTCTAAAGAATTCAAAAAATACAAAGACGGCGGAATCGATGAAGTTTTAATTAACACGCAAACCGATCCGAAACTATTAGCAAGATTAGTTCCGCTTGCAAAAAAAGAAGGACTAAAAGTTCACGCTTGGATTATGGCAATGAATCGTCCAAATGATTCGATCGCTTTACAGCATCCAGATTGGTATCAAGTAAGCAAAGAAGGAAAATCTTGCTTTGATAATCGTCCGTATGTAGATTATTACCAATGGCTTTGCCCAACTAAAGAAGAATCTAGAAACCACGTTTTAGGTTTAGTAGAAGGTTTAGCAAAAGTAGAGGGAATTGAAAGCGTACATTTAGACTACATTCGTTTTCCGGATATTTTCTTGCCAATCAGTTTATTGCCAAAATATAACTTGGTGCAAGATGTAGAATTGCCACAATTTGATTTCTGTTATTGTGATGCGTGCGTAAGCAAATTTGAAAAAGAACATCATAAAAATCCAAAAAACAGCCACAATACTTCAATCGATATGGAGTGGAAAAACTTCAGATTAAATGCAGTAAAAGCGGTGGTTGACGATGCGTATAAAATTGCTCATAAACACAATAAAAAATTAACGGCAGCAGTATTTCCTTATCCAGAAATGGCAGATCATATGGTACGCCAGCGTTGGGATAAATGGAATATTGATGAAGTGTATCCAATGATTTATCATAGTTTTTATGATGAAGAAATTGACTGGGTAGGTTATGCAACCAAACAAGGTGTAGCCGATTTAGAAGGAAAACAAACGAAAGTAAATACAGGAATTTATATTCCAGGTTTAAAATCGGATGCAGAATTGAAAGAAGCGATTTTAGAAGCTAAGAAAAATGGTGCAACAGGAGTTTCATTTTTTGACGGAAATGCTTTATCAGACAGTAATTTAAAAACAATTAAGTCGGTAAAAGCGTCGTTGTAGTCGATTTTACTGGGATTAAAAATTATTACTGATTAATTTAGCAACATGAAGAACAATTAGTTTCTGAAAGTTGAATTAAAACCAAAAAGACATGTCAAATAGAAGAGATTTTATTAAGAAAACCACTTTAGGCACTTTAGCCATTAGTTCTGTTTTGGGTGTAAGCGGATTTGCTGCAAATCACGAAAATGAACCAGAAGCTGAATCAAAAGATAAAAAACAGACCAAACCAATTATCATCTCGACATGGAATCATGGTTTGCCTGCAAATAAAGAATCTTGGAAGAATTTAAAAGAAGGAAAATCAGCTTTAGATGCTATCGAAGCTGGAATGAAAATACCTGAAGCAGATCCGAATGTCCGCAGTGTGGGTTACGGAGGATATCCAGATCGCGAAGGGAAAGTGACTCTTGATGCGTGTATCATGGATCATAACAGTAATTGCGGATCTGTTTGTTTCTTGCAAGGAATTAAACACCCCATTTCTGTTGCTAAAAGAGTATTACAAAACACGCCACACGTAATGTTAGCAGGGCAAGGAGCATTGCAATTTGCCTTGTCTGAAGGTTTTAAAGAAGAAAATTTATTAACTACAGAATCTGAAAAAGACTGGAAAAAATGGCTAGAAGATTCAAAATACAAGCCAGTTATTAATATAGAAAATCACGATACCATAAGCATGCTAATGTTAGACCAAGATGGCAATCTTTCTGGCGGATGTACCACAAGTGGTGCTGCTTGGAAGATGCACGGACGCGTCGGTGACTCCCCAATAATCGGCGCGGGTCTTTTCTTGGACAACGAAGTGGGAGCCGCAGCGGCAACTGGTTTGGGTGAAGCGGTTATTAGAACTGCCGGAAGTGCTATGGTTGTCGAACTAATGCGTCAGGGAAAATCTCCTTATGATGCTTGTAAAGAAATCACAGAACGTATTTACAACAAACATAAAAACCACAAAGACATGGAATACCTGCAAGTTGGTTTTATTGCTTTGAATAAAAACGGAGAATACGCAGGTTACAGCCTAAGGTCAGGATTTAATTACGCCGTTTCTGATGACGCAAAAGGCCACAGAATGGAAGACGCGAAATTTAAAATGTCTTGGGATAAATAAAACTGGGCGTAAATGTTTTTAAACACATAGAAGCATAGAATTGTATTGTGTTTAGAGGCGTTTCACTCTTAATAAATAACATAGCGAGTTGAGAACTTTGTCAAAGTTTGAAACTTTGACAAAGTTTAACGACACAGTTTTGTCATCCTGAGGAACGAAGGATCACACTAGTTGATCGACAAAGATTGACGAATTTCTTTGAGGAATTCCTAGTGTGATCCTTCGTTCCTCAGGATGACAAACAAAAACTAAAAAAGTATATCTCTAAAAGTAGATTTATAAGTAACTGTTAGAGAAACCAAAAAACAAAGAATGAAAAAATTACTATTCCTATTAACCGTAATCACTTCAATTTTCTCGGCGAATGCACAGAAAGTTTATACGGAAAATGATATTCGGATCATTCCAAAACCGAGTCAGACTTTTATTAAAACGGGGGTTTTTGAATTTACAAGAGATACAAAGTTTGTGGTTAACGGTGATTTTCAGAAAGACGCTGCAAATGCTTTGGCATCAAAATTTGAGACTGCTGCAGGATGGAAACCAGAAGTTACCACAAAAGCTCCTGCGAGTAATTATGTTTTATTAAAAACAGATCCGAACTTAAAAAATGAAGCTTACGTTTTGGATGTAAATCCAACTAATATTGTGATTTCTGCTAAAGGAAATAATGGATTTTTATATGCTTTAGAAAGTGTTAGACAATTGCTTCCTGAAGCCATCGAAAGTAAATTTACGATTAGCTCTGCAAAATGGCAAATTCCAAGCTTGACCATTAATGATGAACCTCGCTTTAAATGGAGAGGTTTAATGTTGGATTTATCACGTCATTTCTTCGATAAAAATTATGTTTTAGCTACAATTGATCGTTTGGCAGCACATAAAATGAATGTTCTGCACATGCATTTAGTTGACGATCAAGGCTGGAGAATTGAAATTAAAAAATATCCAAAACTAACAGAGGTTGGTGCTTGGAGAGTAGATCAGGAAAATGTTTCTTGGAATGCCAGATTAACGACAAATCCTGATGAAAAAGGAACTTACGGCGGATTTTTTACGCAAGAGGAATTAAAAGAAATCGTAAAATATGCTGCGACAAAAGGAGTTGAAGTAATTCCAGAAATCGAAATGCCGGCTCACGTGAGCAGTGCCATTGCAGCTTATCCAGAATTAGCTTGTTTCAACCAGAGAATTGGTGTGCCGTCAGGCGGAGTTTGGCCTTTAACAGATATTTATTGTGCTGGAAAAGAAACTACGTTCGAATTTTTACAAAATGTAATTGATGAAGTAATTACCATTTTCCCTTCAAAATACATTCATATTGGTGGAGACGAAGCGACTAAAACCAATTGGACAAAATGCCCGCACTGCCAAAAAAGAATCAAAGACGAGCATTTGAAAAGTGTGGACGAATTACAAAGCTACTTTGTAAAACGCATGGAAAAATATATCAATTCTAAAGGTAAAAAAGTAATTGGTTGGGATGAAATTTTAGAAGGCGGTTTAGCTCCAGATGCAACTGTAATGAGCTGGAGAGGAACAAAAGGCGGAATTGAAGCAGCAGATCAAGGTCACGATGTAATTATGACACCAGAAACGCCTTGCTATTTCAACTTTTACCAAGGGCCTCAAAACGAAGAACCTTTGGCTTTTGATGCTTATAATCCGTTAAGCGAAGTATACAAATTTGATCCTGTAGTTTCAACTATGACACCTCAGGAAGCTGCGCACGTATTGGGCGGACAAGCCAATTTATGGGC
Organism: Flavobacterium sp. B330r; assembly: GCF_056824325.1. Lineage (NCBI taxonomy): Bacteria > Pseudomonadati > Bacteroidota > Flavobacteriia > Flavobacteriales > Flavobacteriaceae > Flavobacterium > Flavobacterium sp. B330r. The sequence continues at coordinate 5,153,108 of NZ_CP124860.1, read as the reverse complement.
AGAACATATCGCAGGACCAAAAGATTCTGAATATATGATTTTTCCAAGATTAGCGGCTTTGTCTGAAACCTTATGGAGTCCGAAAGAGAGACGCAATTGGAATGATTTTACATCAAGATTGTTTTCAATGTTCAAACGTTACGATTATCAAGGATTGAATTATGCGAAAAGCGCGTATTTGGTAACCGCTTCTTCAACAGCAGATTTGACCAATAAACAAGTGAAAGTAGAACTGAAAAATGAATTTCCAAACCCAGATATCCGCTATGTTTTAGGAAACCAAAGCATCGATCATCATGCTATAAAATATACAACTCCAATTGAAATTGCAGCAACTACTGTTTTAAAAGCTTCTTTATTTCAAGATGAAAAACCAGTTGGAAAAACATTTACGGATACGATTGTTTTCCATAAAGGATTTGCAAAAAAAGTGAAATACTTAACACCTTTCAACCAGAGTTATAAAGGAGATGCTAATACGATGGTAAATGCTATTCGCGGAAGCAAAAATTTCCATGATGGACAATGGCAGGCTTGGCTGGTTAATGATATGGAATTGGTAATTGATTTGGAGAAAGTAGAAAGTATAGAACAAGTTACAGTTGGGGCTTTAGAAAGTCAAGGCGCTGGAGTTAATTTCCCAATTCAAGTAAAAGTGTTGATTTCTACAGACGGAATTAAATATACGCAAGTGGGTAAAATAATGCGTCCGTATGCAGTAAATCCAGTTCCGGAATTGAAAGATTTCAAAATCAATTTCCAAAAACAAAATGCGCGTTTTGTAAAAGTAATTGGAGGTAACTTAAAGAAAAGTCCAAAAGGAGAAAGCTCTTGGTTGTTTGTAGATGAAATTTTGGTGAATTAAATATTTTTAAACACATAGAAACATAGATTCTTTTTCTTTTGAAACTTGGTATAAGAGTTTAGAAAGAAACTAGTTTCTAACACATAGCTTAACGTGAAATGCTTGTTAAGTTTATAAATGTATAATCTGAAAAAGAATGAATAAGATATTATTTAAGCTCGGAGTATTATTGATTTGCTTGATGCCGTTTTTTACTAGGGCACAAAGCAAAGGATTTTCTATATCTAATGGAGAATTTAAACAAGATGGGAAAATTATAAAAATACATTCGGGAGAAATGCACTATGAGCGTATTCCTAAAGAATATTGGAAACATAGGCTACAAATGATTAAAGCTATGGGATTGAATACCGTAGCAACGTATGTGTTTTGGAATTATCACGAAGTAGAGCCAGGTGTATGGGATTTTAAAACAGGAAATAAAAATTTAGCAGAGTTTGTACGTCTTGCTAAAAGCGAAGGATTGTATGTGATTCTTAGACCAGGTCCGTATGCATGTGGTGAATGGGAATTTGGAGGATACCCTTGGTGGTTGCAAAACAATCCAGATTTAGTAATTCGTACCAATAACAAAGCATTTTTAGACGCTTGCAAAACCTATCTTGAACATTTGTATGCAGAGGTAAAAGGACTTTTTGCTAACCAAGGCGGGCCTATTATTATGGTTCAGGCTGAAAATGAATTTGGTTCTTATGTTTCTCAAAGAACCGATATCAGTGCTGAGGATCATAAAGCATACAAAACTGCAATTTACAATATGCTTAAAGAAACGGGATTCCCAGAGCCCTTTTTTACTTCTGACGGTACTTGGCTGTTTGAAGGCGGTGCTGTTGAAGGCGTGTTGCCGACTGCAAATGGGGAATCAAATATAGAGAATTTAAAGAAGCAAGTTGATAAATACCATAAAGGACAAGGGCCATACATGGTAGCAGAGTTTTATTCTGGCTGGTTGGATCATTGGGCAGAACCATTTATTAAAATTGGATCTGAGGAGATAGCAAGTCAGACAAAAAAGTACCTTGATGCAGGTGTTTCTTTTAATTATTATATGGTACACGGTGGTACTAATTTTGGATTTACCTCTGGAGCTAATTACAATGAAGAAAGTGATATTCAGCCGGATATTACAAGCTATGATTATGATGCTCCTATCAGCGAAGCAGGTTGGGCTACACCAAAATTCATGGCTATTCGTGAAGTAATGCAAAAGTACTCTAAAACAAAATTTGCACCGATTCCAGAGAAAATACCAGTTACAAAATATCCTAATCAGCCTGTCAAATCCACTATGGATGTTTTAAGTTGGATCAAAAAAGAAAAAGCGGTTGTAAATGACCAGCCCTTAACATTTGAAAAGTTAGGTCAAGGAAATGGATATGTTTTATATCGTAAACGATTTACTCAGCCAATTTCTTCTGGCAAATTAAAAATTGAGGGATTAAGAGACTTTGCTACAGTTTATGTAAACGGAGTTAAGGTGGGTGAATTGAATAGAGTTTTCAAAAATTACGAGTTGACCCTTTCTATTCCTTTTAACGGTATTTTAGAAATTCTAGTTGAAAATATGGGACGTATTAATTACGGAGCCGAAATAGTGCATAATACGAAAGGAATTATTTCTCCAGTATTCATTAATGAATATGAAATTAGTGGTGGATGGGAAATGTATAAAATGCCGATGAGTGAAGTGCCAGTTATCAAAAACGAAACGATAAAGCCAGGACGTCCAGTTTTATATGAATCTATTGTGAACATCAATAAACCAGCCGATACTTTTCTTGATATGTCTGCTTGGGGAAAAGGAATTGTATTTGTTAATGGCCACAATCTTGGTCGCTACTGGAAAGTAGGACCACAGCAAACGCTTTATGTACCAGGATGCTGGTTGAAAGCAGGCGAGAATAAGTTTGTTGTATTGGAACAGCTTAATGAAAATAACAAAACAGAATTAACTTTTACAGATCAACCGATACTTGATAAATTAAATTAAGATTACCTATTAAACCAGAAAACAAAGAATAATAAATTATAAATTAGATTAAAGATGAAAAAAGGAATATTCATAATCGCCCTTTTATTTTCAGCTCAGATATTCGCTCAGGCGATTTATGAAGATGAAAGATACGTACCAGAAACAGATCCGTTGGTTTTGAAAAACTTAGACGAGTGGCAAGGCAAAAAATTTGGTTTGCTAATGCACTGGGGAACTTACAGCCAATGGGGAATTGTAGAATCTTGGTCTATCTGCCCTGAAGATTACGGATGGTGTGAACGTAAAAAAGGAAGCAATCCGTCTAATTATAATGATTATATTAAAGATTACGAAGGTTTAAGAAAAACGTTTAATCCTGTAAAATTTGATCCTGAAAAATGGGCTAAAGCGGCTAAATATGCTGGAATGAAATACATGGTTTTCACTACAAAACACCATGACGGATTCAACATGTACGATACTAAATATTCTGATTACAAGATTACTAGTAAAGATGTTCCTTTTCATACCAACCCTAAAGCAGATGTTTTAAAAGAAATTTTCAACTCTTTTAGAGGTGAAGGTATTTCAACAGGAGCTTATTTCTCTAAACCAGACTGGCACAACGAAAACTACTGGGATCCTTATTTTCCTCCATTCGACAGAAACGTAAATTACGATCCGTCTTTATACCCAGAAAAATGGCAGAAATATGTTGATTTCACGCACAACCAAATCTTAGAAATTCTTTCTAACTACGGTAAAGTTGATATTTTATGGTTAGATGGTGGCTGGGTTAGAAAAAGAGACCAAGTAAACATCAAAGAAAACTACGACGAGAAATTTACTGAAAACGAATCTAAAAACGGTTTCATTAAACACAGAGTGGTAGATCAAGATCCAAAAATGGATGAATTGGTTGTAAAAGCGCGTCAAAAACAACCAGGTTTAATTGTGGTTGATAGAGCAGTTCATGGTAAAAACCAAAACTACTTAACTCCAGAAGGACGTGTTCCTGCTAAAACGTTGCCTTATCCTTGGGAATCTTGTATTCCTGCAGGCGGTGGATGGTCTTATTCTCCAGGTGCTGAATACATGACTGGAAGACAAGGTATTCACATGTTAATTGATATTGTAGCTAAAGGCGGAAACTTATTATTAAACATTGCTCCAAGTCCAGAAGGAGAATGGGATAAAGGGGCTTACGATTTATTGCAAGCCTACGGAGATTGGATGAAAGTAAACAGCACAGCGATTTATAACACAAAACCAATCGAGCCTTACAAAGAAGAAAATATTTGTTTTACACAAAATAAAGCGGGTAATGTATTCGCATTTTATTTAGCTAAACAAGGAGAAGATAAAATTCCTGCTGCAGTTACTGTAAAATCTATCAGTCCTAAAAATGGAACTAAGATTACAATGTTAGGTTCTAAAACTTCTTTAAAATGGACCAAAGAAGGAGACGGATTTAAAGTAATTATTCCGGAAAGTTTAAGAAACAATCTTCCTGCAAAAGAAGCTTGGACTTTAAAAATTGAAGCGATCAACAGATAAGAACGAAGCCTATGGTTTTAAATATTAAAAACAAATTTGAAACAGCATGTATTTTATACATGCTGTTTTTTAGCATTACTATTTTTGCGCAGGGGCCTGCCGATTTTGTCAATCCGTTTATTGGAACTTCCAATTATGGGGCGGCTTACCCAGGACCAATTGCACCACGCGGAATGGCAAGTATTAGCCCGTTTAATGTGGCTGGAGTAAAAAATACGCCTATGGAAAAAGACAGTCAGTGGCTTTCTAATCCGTATGTGAATGAAAATACTTTTTTGACAGGATTTAGTCAAGTGAATTTAAGCGGAGTTGGCTGTCCAGATTTGGGTGTTATTTTATTGATGCCAACAACTGGAAATGTAGAAATCGATCATTTAAAATACGGTTCAACCTATTCTAATGAAGTTGCCAAAGCAGCGTATTACAGCGTAAACATCGACAAATACAAAGTAAAAGGCGAATTTACCACTTCAAAACGAGTGGGCGTGAGCAGATTCACTTTCCCGAAAGGGCAATCTAATATTTTATTAAATCTTGGTTTAGGATTAACAAACGAAGAAGGCGCAATGATAAAAGTGGTTTCTTCTACAGAAATTGAAGGAATGAGATCTGTTGGTTCATTTTGTTACAATAGTCCAGAAGATGCTTATCCGGTTTATTTTGTAGCTCAATTTTCTAAACCAGCCGATAAATTTGGAATTTGGAAAAAACCTGCAAAATACAACGGCGTTGAAGCGCAATGGATGGGTTACAACGGAAAAGCGAGAATAATGGAAAATACCATTAAAACCGTAGTAGGTGATAGTATTGGAAGTTATTTTACGTATAAATTCGACAAACAAGAAACGGTTGAAGTGAAGATTGGAATTTCGTACGTAAGTATCGAAAATGCCCGTGAAAACTTAGCAAAAGAAGTTGGTAACAGATCTTTTGATGCAATTTACAAAGAAACCTACAACGAATGGAACGAAGAATTGTCTAAAATTTTGGTTGAAGGTGGTTCAAAAGAAGACAATACGATTTTCTACACAGCTTTGTATCACACTTTAATTCACCCAAATATTTTAAATGATATTAACGGACAATATCCCGTAATCAAAAGAAGTAAAATTGGTAAAACCGATGACACCCGTTATACCGTATTTTCTTTATGGGATACGTACCGAAATGTACATCCATTGATGTCTTTGGTTTATCCAAAACAGCAATCTGATATGGTAAAAAGTATGTTGACTATGTTTGATGAAAACGGCTGGTTACCCAAATGGGAACTGAATTCGACTGAAACTTTTACCATGGTTGGAGACCCTGCAAGTATTGTAATTACAGATACTTATATGAGGGGAGTTCGTGATTATGATGTTAATAAAGCCTATTATGCGATGTTGAAAGGCGCAGATAATATTGAAAATAATCCGCTTCGTCCTGGATTGAAAGATTATATCAAAAAAGGATATTTAACAACCGACAACAAAGGCCCAGTTTCTACAACTCAGGAATATAATATTTCAGATTATTCTATTTCGCTTATGGCCAACGAGTTCGGTGACAAAGACAATGTAAAACGTTTTAAAGAACGTTCATTATCCTACAGAAAATTATTTGATAAAAACTTAAATCTGCTTCGACCAAGAACGGCTGACGGAAAATGGTACGAACCTTTTGATCCTGCTTCTGGAGCTAATTTTGAAGAAAATGTTGGTTTTATCGAAGGAAATGCTTGGCAGTACGCTTTTATGGTTCCGCATGACATTATTGGATTAAAGAAATTAATGGGTGGTGATCAAGCTTTTTCGGCGCAATTGCAGAAAATCTTTGATATTAAGCAATTTGATATGGCAAACGAACCAGATATTGCCAATCCGTATTTATTCAATTATGTGAAAGGCGAAGAATATAAAACTCAGGAAATGGTAAAGAAATTGGTTCGCGAATATTTCAAAAATGAACCAAAAGGATTACCAGGAAATGATGATACAGGCACAATGTCGGCTTGGTTAGTGTATTCGATGATGGGAATTTACCCAATATCGCCGGGAGATCCAATTTACACCATTACAACGCCAATGTTTCATAGAGTGACGATTAAATTAGATCCAAACTATTATAAAAAAGAAAGCATCGTAATTGAAAGACAAGAAAATAATGGTGGGAAAATCAATTCGATTGAGCTAAACGGAAAAACACATAACAGCTTCTTTATCTCACATGATGATTTTGTGAATGGAACAAAGCTTAAAGTGATTCAAAACTAAACACACACAACTATGTTACAATTAAGAATGAGGAAAACGGCCATTATTTTTGTAATGGCTGTTGGTTTTTTTAACCAGACCAACGCCCAGAAAAAGTATCCGTATCAGGATGCCAAATTACCAGTAGAAGAGAGAGTACAAGATTTGCTAAGCCGTATGACACTTGAAGAAAAAGTGCGTCAGATGGATATGTATAGAGGAGATTTTTTTAAAGATAAAGAAGATTTTGCTAAAGCTAAATCGGCAGAAAAAATCGGGAAATTAGGAATTGGAGCGATTCATGATCTTTATCCGCGTTCAGCGAAAATGATCAACGATCTTCAAACCAATGTAATCAAAGGAAACCGTTGGGGAATTCCAGCTTTGATTATGTGTGAAATGCTTCATGGTTATTTAGACGAAGGAAGTACCGCTTTTCCAATGAACATTGGACTTGGAGCAACTTGGGATGTTGCTGTAATGGACAAGGTGGGTAAAGTAATTGGTATGGAAGCTAGAGCGCATGGAGTTCATTTTGGTTTTGGACCAAATTTAGATTTAGGGCGCGAACCAAGATGGGGACGTGTTGCTGAAACTTTTGGTGAAGATGCTTTCTTGAACAGCGAAATTGGTTTGGCTTTCATTAAAGGATTGCAAGGAGACGATTTAAAATCGGATCGTTCTATTATTGCAGAACCTAAACACTTTGCCGTTCACGGTATTCCGCAAGCGGGAGGAAATTCTTCGCCAATTTTAGTTGGAGAGCGTTCAGCAAGAGAAGATCATTTGCCATCTTTCCAAAAAGCTTTTACAAAAGGTGGTGCTTTAGGAACAATGTGTGCGTATTCTGAATTGGACGGAATTCCTTGTGCTGCAAATCACTGGTTATTGACTGATGTTTTGAGAAAAGAATGGGGCTTTAAAGGAATTGTAGTTTCAGATTTAGGAGCTATTAAATACATTCAAACGACTCATAAAGTGGCTGATTCTCCAAAAGATGCTATTAGAGAAGCAGTTTCTTCTGGAGTTGATATGCAGTTTTACGATTTTAGCAATGAATTTTGGCAGAACACCATTATTGAATTGGTAAATGAAAAGAAATTGACAACAGAAAATATCGACCGTGCAGCGGGAGGCGTTTTGCGTTTGAAATTCTTGTTAGGATTATTTGAAAATCCGTACATAGATAAAAATCTAATTAAAGAGCGTTTTCATACTCCAGAAAATCAGAAAGTTGCTTTAGAAGCAGCTCAAAAATCGATGGTTTTATTGAAAAATGAAAACAATATTTTGCCTTTAAGTAAATCGTTAAAAAATATCGCAGTTATCGGGCCAAATGCAAATGCTTCAAGATTGGGTGGTTATGCTCCTAAAAATAGCGTGGGTATGACGGTTTACGAAGGAGTTAAAGAATTGGTTGGAAAAACGGCTAATGTAGTTTATGAAGAAGGAGTTCCATTAATTGTAAAAGGACAAATTATTCCGTCTAAATATTTATTTACTCCAGACGAATCTCAAAACGGATTAAAAGGAGAATATTTCAATAACAGAAATCTGGAAGGAACACCAGCTTTAACTCGTATTGATAGCCAATTAGAGTTTGACTGGCCTTGGGCACCTGGTGATGGTGTGAATGTGGATGATTTTTCTATTAGATGGACTGGATTCTTAAAATCGGATCAAGCATTGGACGGTTGGTTAGGTTTAAGTTCTGATGACGGAATTAGAATGTATATCGATGACCAATTGGTAATCGACAACTGGACAAAAGGTGCGACAAGCATGGTTACAGTTCCAAAAAATATCGAAAAAGGTAAAAAATACAAAGTCCGCATTGAGATGTGGGAAGGAGGCTGGGGAGCCAGAGCTCATTTCCGTTGGAATTTAGAAAAAGTAAACTTACAGCCAGCAATCGAAGCCGCTAAAAAAGCAGATGTTGCGATTGTAGTTTTAGGAGAATCTAACGAATTGGTAGAAGAAAACAGAGACGTTGCTTCTTTAGACTTATTCGGAATCCAGCAGCAATTGATTGAAGAGATCCAAAAAACAGGAACTCCAGTGGTTTGTGTGTTATTAAACGGTCGCCCGCTTTCTACAAACTGGATTGCTGAAAATATTCCAGCAGTTTTGGAAGGATGGTTTCCAGGTGAGTTAGGAGGAAGAGCGGTAGCCGATGTTTTATTTGGAGATTACAATCCTGGAGGAAGATTGCCAATTACAGTTCCGAAATCGGTAGGGCAGTTACCTATATATTATAACCAAAAACCATCTGCAATACATAAATATGTAGCAGAAAGCGAGCATCCTTTATATTCGTTTGGTTACGGATTAAGTTATACGAAGTTTGAATATTCTAATTTAAAGCTGAATACTTCTGAAATTAAACCAAATGGAGAAATAAAAGTTTCTGTTGATGTTAAAAACGTTGGAGATAGAGATGGAGACGAAGTGGTTCAGTTGTATATAAATGATGTATATAGTTCTGTAACGACACCAGAGAAAACTTTAAGAGGTTTCAAACGATTAAATATTAAGAAAGGAGAAACTACAACTGTTGATTTTACACTTACTAAGGATGAGTTAGGCCTTTATAATAGGGAAATGAAGTATGTTGTAGAGCCTGGAGACTTCGAAGTAATGGTTGGCGGAAACTCATCGGATCTTCTAAAAACCAAATTCAAGGTTTCGAACTAAAAAGTGTTAAATGCCGAATAATTTTAAACGATTTTTAGTTAAAAAAATGAATACAACTAAAAAAGGTCAAAATCTATTAGATTAATAGATTTTGGCCTTTTTTATAAGGCAGAGTAGGATTACAAATGAAAACGTTTTCTTTCAATAAATGACCAAAGATTTACCAACACCTGCGAAAAATTGTCATTTGTCGAAATTATATTTTGTTAACAGAATGTATTCTTAAGTTTAACATGTTATTAACTCTAAAAAAACAACTAATATGATTAAAAGCGTACTAAAATTACTGTTTGTCATATGCCTTTTTGGGTTCCAAGGCCTACAAGCGCAGACAACAGTAAAAGGAACGATAACAGATGCTCAAAGCGGAATTCCAATTCCTGGAGCAAATATTATTGTTAAAGGAACTAAAACGAGTGCTTCATCAGATTTTGATGGTAAATACAGCATTAGCGTTCCAAATCAATCAGCAGTTTTAGTTTTTACTTACGTAGGATCTTCTACAAAAGAAGTTGCTGTTGGATCACAAACTACAATTAACGTATCATTAGGTCCAGATACGCAGCAATTAGGAGAGGTAGTCGTTACAGCTCTTGGTATTAAAAGAGAGAAAAAAGCAATTACGTATTCTGCACAAAACGTTTCTGTAGATGAACTTTCTGAAGCTAGATCATTAAACGTTGCCAACTCACTTTCTGGTAAAGTTGCAGGTCTAAACTTCTCTACCACTTCAAATGGTGTAGGTTCTTCTTCTAGAATTACTTTAAGAGGTAACAGATCTCTTAACGGAAACAACCAGCCTCTTTATGTAGTAGATGGTGTGCCAATTTCTAACGGAACAACGAATACAAACCCTGATATTGATACAGGAGGAACTACACAACCTGATGGTATCTCTAACATTAACCCAGAAGATATTGCTTCGATGACTGTTTTGAAAGGTCCATCTGCAGCAGCTCTTTACGGATCTAGAGCATCAAATGGTGTAATCGTAATTACAACTAAATCTGGTAAATCTGGAAAAACTTCAGTTTCGTTATCATCTAACTTTATGGCTTCTTCTGCTTATAACTTGATGAATTTACAAAACGAGTACGGACAAGGTACAAATGGAAATTATGTTTCTAACTCAAGCTCAAGCTGGGGTGCACCTTTAGACGGACGTCAGGTATCTGCTTGGCAATTGGTTCGTAATCCAAATTATGCAGGACCAGCTACACAAAACTATTCTCCACAGAAAAACAACGTTATTGATTTCTACAAAACAGGATATAACTTAGCAAACACTTTGACAGTTACTGCTGGTAACGAAAAAGCGCAAGGATATTTCTCTTATACTAACACACGTGCTGAAGGTATTGTTGGAGGAAACCAATTGGACAGACACAATCTTAACTTAAGATTGACTAGTAAAATTACAGACAAATTAACTTTAGACGCTAAAACAAACTACATCGTTCAAGATATCGATAACTTATTGAGAACAGGTGAAGAGTCTATCGGAACTTCTGCTTATTTATTACCTCGTAGTATCGCTTACAACGATTACAAAGATTTCGAATATATCGATGCTGCAGGACAAAGACAAGTAAACTATTTCCTTGACGAAACTGGAGCTCCAGGAGGAAACCCATTCTGGTCTGCTTTAAGAGATGATGCTCGTACAGATAAAAGAAATAGATTTATTGGTTTAGCTTCTCTTAAATATGAGTTTACAAAAACTTTAAGTTTACAAGGTAGAGCTGGTTTAGACCAAATGACAAACAAAAATGTAAGAAACAGATATGCAACTGCAGCTTTCAATAGCAACATGGGTTCATACAGTGAATCTTATGAAACAGTAAGCGAATTAAACATTGATGCTTTACTTTCTTACAATGAAAAATTCGGAGATTTCTCTATCGGTCTTAATGCTGGTGCGAGTTCATTGCAACAAAATAGTTCAGCTTTAAATTCAGGCGGTGTATTAAGTAAAAGAAACTTCTTCGCGTTATCAAACGTGCAAACAGTTCAATCTACTTCTACAGCTTCAGAGAAAAGAATTAACTCTGTTTACGGATTTGGTCAAATTGGTTTCAGAAACTATTTATTCTTAGATTTAACAGCTAGAAATGACTGGTCTTCTACTTTACCAGAAGATTATTTCTACCCATCTTTCGGACTTTCTGCTGTTCTTTCTGATATGTTTACATTACCAGAAGTAATTAGTTTTGCAAAATTAAGAGCTTCTTATGCTCAAGTGGGTAACGATACAGATCCTTATCAAACACAACAAAGATTCTCTTACATTGGTGGTAATGGTGGTATGTTATACGGACAAAACACAAAAGCAAATCCAAACTTGAAACCGGAGATTTCTTCTTCTAATGAGTTTGGTGCTGATGTTAGATTTTTCAACAATCGTTTAGGTTTAGATTTCACATACTTTAAAACATTAACTAACAACCAAATTTTCTACATCAACACTCCTGAACCTTCTGGATATTCTAGAGCAATTGTAAACGGTGGAGATATCGAAAATAAAGGTTTTGAGTTCACGCTTAGTGCAACTCCAATTCAAACACAAAACTTCTCTTGGGATATTACAGCAAACTACGCTTCTTATAAGTCAAAAGTAAAATCTATCTTTGAAGGACGTGATGAATTAGTAATCGGTGAAGGACGTTTAGTTAGAAGTAAAGTAGTTAAAGGTGGAGAATATGGTGATTTATACATCAAAGGTTTCCAAAGAAATGAAGCTGGAGAAATTTTAGTAAACAGCGCTGGTATTCCATTAGCAACAAATGGTTTTGATGTTCGTGCTGGTAACTTTAACCCAGATTGGACTGCAGGTTTCAAAAATAACTTCAAATACAAAGATTTCTCTTTAAGCTTCTTAGTTGACTTTAGAATCGGTGGTGAAGTTATTTCATACACTCAAGCTAGACAAGCTGGTTTAGGGGTAAGTGATATTACTTTGGCAGGAAGAAATGGCGGAATCGTTGTTGATGGGGTTGTAGATAACGGAAACGGAACTTATACTCAAAATACAACAAGCATCAATGCTGAACAATACTGGACAGCAATCGGTCAAAGAACTCCAATTGCAGAGCCATTCGTTTATGATGCTACAAACATCAGATTAAGAGAGCTTGTTTTTGGTTATTCAATGCCAAAACGTTTATTAGGTAACTCAGGATTTACAAGCATCGATTTCTCATTAGTAGGTAGAAACTTGTTCTTCTTCTTAAACAAAGCTAAGTACTTTGATCCAGAAGCAGGAGCAGGTACAGGTAACTTGCAAGGTATAGAATCTTTCAACATTCCATCAACGAGAGATTATGGAGTGAATGTTAAATTTGGATTTTAATTAAAAAAGAGACATCATGAAATATAGTTTTAAAATAAAAACATTAGGAGTTGCTTTAATGGCAGTTTCTATTTTATCAAGCTGCACTGGCGATTTTGATGAAATAAACAAAGATCCTAATTCATTAACTGAAGATCAGTTAGATGCTACATTAGCTGGTCCTGCATTTGCTTCTGCATTATACGCAGGTATACACAATGGTTCTTATTCATCTCCAGGAGTAGATGATCAAGGTACTTGGGGTATTGCTACAGGTATTTTATCTTCAACTTTTATTCACTATTTAAACTGTGGATATGGAACGGAAAGAAATGCTTTCGTTAATGGATACGAAGGTAGAGGATGGACAAGATTTTACACCGTTGCGGCTCCAGCGTTATCAAATGCTATTAAAGCATCTGAAGGAAACGCAGAAGCTACTGCAATCTTAAAAATCTGGAAAGTTTTTATGTACAACCAAATGGTTGATGCTTACGGACCAATTCCTTATACTGAAGCTGGAAACGGAAAAGATAAAGTTCCTTACGACAGCGTAGAATTTATTTATGCAGATTTCTTTAAACTATTAGATGAAGCAAATGCAACATTAGCTTCAACTTCTGTAACTTCGGTTGCCTCTCTTGCCCCAAATGATAGAGTTTATTCAGGAAGTGTTGACAAATGGAGAATCTTCGGAAACAGTATGAGATTACGTTTGGCCTTAAGAATTTCGGATAAAGAACCTGCAAATGCAAAAACTCAAGCTGAAGCTGCAGTAGCCGCTGGAGTTATGCAAACAAATGATCAAAGTGCTTTCTTTAAAGCAAGTAACATTACTCCAAACAATTTAAATATGATTGTAAACAGCTGGGGTTATGTAATGACATCTTCTATGGAAAGTATCTTAGTAGGTTACAATGATCCGCGTTTAGCTAAATGGTTTGCACCAATTGCTTCAGGAGTATATAGAGGAAATCCAGTTGGAGGTTTAGAAGATCAATTCGGAACTACAGAATTTTCTAAATTCAACAATAATGTCTTAGGAAATGGAGCTGCTAATACACTTAGCGAAACTAAAAACATTGAAATCTTCATGGCTTCTGAAAACTACTTGAGTAGAGCAGAGGGAGCTTTAAATGGATGGAACATGGGAGCAGATGCTAAAACTTTGTATGAAACAGGTATTAGATTATCGCTTGCACAATGGGGAGTTACAGAAGTAGCTGACGTTAACGCTTATATTGCTGGAACAACATTGCCAACATTACCAAACATTTTGACAGTTTATCCAACTTTAGATTTACAAGATGTTCCAGTTAAATTGCCAGTGGCTTGGTCTGCATCTACTGCCGATCAAAGAACTCAAATTGCAGTTCAGAAATACTTAGCAATTTTCCCAGAATCTTGGGAAGCTTGGGCAGATTTACGTAGAAGCGATGCTAAAGTAATCTATCCAGTTTTAAATACTGATAACCCAGATGCTGGAGTTGGTAAATCTTTGATGAAAAGAATTATTTACACTACAAATGAGTACTCATCAAACAAAGCTGCTGTAGATGAAGGAGTTTCTAAATTAGGAGGTCCAGATTCTGGTGGAACAAGACTTTGGTGGGACACAAAATAATTAATTTGGTAAAGTAAAAAATCCAATCGATTTGTTACTTGAGCAGAAGGAGAGGTAACTCTCCTTTTGTTTTATATATAAACCAGTGAATTTTTGCCCCAACTTTAATTCATAATTAGCAATTCCCTTCGTTTGAAATTGAACCAAATTTAATTTGAACACATAGAAGCATAGGTTCTGTGTCTAAAAAGGAAAGTAAAGAGAAAAAGATTTCTTTTACATAGACTTTTATTATGCGTATTTGAATTAGTGAAACGCTTTTTTAGGTTTAGGAAAGCTATGTTTCGATGTGTTTAATAATTTTAAACAAGCACAAATAATATTAATTTTCATCAAAATAAAATGATTTTAAAGAAAAAATATGCTGTAGTAGGTCTATTGGCTTTATTTCTTTTTTCTAATGAAATGAAAGCACAACTGAAGGCAGTAAATATTGAAAGCAATTATATTGCAGATCCGCCTGTTACCACAAATAGCCATGCCTCAACTTTGGTCGAATACAAACCCAATGAGATTTTAGCCGCTTGGTTTGGTGGAAAATATGAAGGTGCAAAAGATGTCGGAATTTATATTTCGGCTTATAAAGACAAAAAATGGTTTGCACCAAAAGAACTGATTCAGCCCTTAATTAAAAACGGAGACACACTACCATGTTGGAATCCGGTTTTGTTTAAAAGCAAAAGCGAGAATTTGTATTTGTTTTATAAAATTGGAAAAAATCCGAGAGAATGGTTTGGCGCTATGATTGTTTCGAAAGATAACGGAACAACCTGGGGAGAACCAAAATATCTTCCAGACGGAATTTTAGGTCCAATTCGAAATAAACCAATAGAAACTACTCCAGGCGTAATTTTATGCGGAAGCAGTACAGAAAGTGTAGGCACTGACGAATGGCGCGTGCATGTTGAGGAGTATACTGAAGCAACAGATTCTTGGAAAAAAATAGCCGTAGAAAACAATCAGAACTTTGATATCATTCAGCCAACATTTTTAATTCATAGTAAAAGTGATATTCAGATGCTGTCTCGTAGCAAACACAATAAAGTAGTTTCGAGCTGGTCAGGAGACAACGGAAAAAGTTGGATTAGAACCAATACTATAAATGTCATCAATTCCAATTCTGGTATTGATGCTTTAACAGTAGACAAAAACACGTTTTTATTGGTAAATAATCCGCTTCCAATTGGAAAAGACTGGTTTAACGGAAGAAATATTTTAGACGTAGAATATTCTAAAGACGGTTTAAAATGGACGAAATTATTCGATCTCGAAAAACAGGAAAAAGGAGAATTCAGCTATCCAGCCATAATCCAAACCACAGACAAAAAAATACACGTTTTGTATACTTATGATCGAAAATATATTAAACATACCTCTTTCGATTTATAAGATAATAGTACGATGATAAAACAGATATTTAATTTTAACACATAGAAACATAGAATTTTATTCCTCTAGAAAAGAGAAATAGAAAAAGCTAGCTTTAACACATAGCTATGTGTTTTAATGTTAGTGAAACGCCTTTTTCAAGTTATGCAATCTATGTTTCTATGTGTTTTAAAAAAAAATCAGTAAAAATCCGCGTCTTTTCAAAGCAAATCCGTTTCATCCGCGTCCCATCTATAGAATAACAATTATGAAATTAAAACTTTTTTTTGCGACCGTATTTTTTTGCTGCACTTTCGTGAATGCACAAATGTCTAATACCTTTTACAAACATGATAAATACCTTTCATCTGATAAATTGGAAGGACGTTTTGTGGGAACAAAAGGGAATAATAAAGCAGCAGCTTACATTCAGAAGTATTTTAAAAAGTATGATTTAAAAGAATTTGGTAATTCATATTATCAACCTTTCCAAGTATTTGTAAAAGAAGGAATCAATAAAATGAAATCTGATAGTGTGGCTACGCAAAATGTTGTGGGTTACATTGAAGGTTCAGATCCTAATTTGAAAAAGGAATACATCGTAATCGGTGCCCATTACGACCATTGGGGTTGGGGCGGACAAGGTTCTGGAAGTAAAAAGAAAGAAGCTTTTGCCATTCATAACGGGGCAGATGATAATGCCTCTGGAGTATCGGCTTTGCTGTGCATTTTAGAAGAAATTTCAAAACAAAAAGTAAAACCTAAACGAAGCATTATTTTTATTTCGTTTAGCGGAGAAGAAGAAGGATTATTGGGTTCAAAATATTTCGTCAATCATCTTCCCGTTCCAAAAGAAGCTGTAAAAGTGATGCTCAATATGGATATGGTTGGAAGATTGAATGATAAAAAAGAGCTTTATATGGGAGGAGCAGGAACTTTTCCGAACGGAGTAGAATTAATGAAAAAACTGCAAGAAAATAGCGGATTAAATCCTGTTATACATGCAGGCGACGTTGGTGGTTCAGATCATGTTTCTTTCTACAAAGAATCCATTTCAGCAGTTGGTTTTCATACCGGTGGGCATCCACAATACCACACACCAGAAGACGATATTGAACTGATTAATTCAGAGGGAGGCGCATTGGTTTCAAAATATATTTACAATGCTCTTATACAAATTGCCAATTATGAAGAAACTTTAGTTTTTATAAAACAGAATTAAATCGTTGAACGAAATTAATTATTTCGTCAACTGATTAGATTTGATCTGTCTAAATCTGCTTTAATCTTTTAAATCTGCGTGAAAAAAATCTACGCGCAAGAATTATTTCACGCAGATTTAAAAGATTTTCGCAGATTAAATTAGATTTTATTTATGGAATAAATTAAGTCGACTAGTGAAATTAATGCCTGTTCAATTTCACAAAACAAGTTAAGTTAATTAGTTTTTGTTTTTTAGCAAAGACGGTGTCTATTACATATTATAGACGCCGTCTTTCATTTTAAAAGCCCATGAAGCCATGGCATCAATTACAGGGAGCAAACCAGTTCCTGCACTGCTTAATTTATAAGTTACAAATGGCGGTACAACAGGTTTTGCTTCACGAATAACCAATCCGTCGGCTTCTAGTTGTTTTAAATGCTGAATGAGCATTTTTTCTGTTACGGCTGGAATAGCTCTTTTCAATTCGCTATAACGTTTATCTCCGGTTGATAAATGATATAAAATAATGGGTTTCCAGTAGCCTCCAATTTTCTCCATAACAAAAGTTACAGGACATTTTTCTAAGGCATACTGCTTGTTTTCTTGAATAGTAGACGATTCTTTAATTGCTGTCATGATACATACTTTAGGGTAAGTACTTGTATAAAAGTAAGTACAAAGATACCTTTGTCCTGTTAAATAAAAAAACATTTTAAGATGAAAATTATAATTTCAGGTTCATTAGGAAACATAGGAAAGCCTTTAACGGCGCAATTGGTAAAATCAGGGCATGATGTAACGGTTATTAGCAGTACTGCAGATCGTAAAGACGCCATCGAAAATTTAGGAGCAAAAGCCGCAATCGGATCAGTTAGCGATGCTGATTTTCTTTCTAAAACTTTTACTGGTGCAGATGCTCTTTTTGCCATGACGCCTCCAAATATGGGTGGAGTTAATATCATTAAAAACACTACAGATGCTGGTGCCGCTTTCGCGAAAGCAATTCAAGAAACCAAAATTAAAAGAGTAGTGATGTTAAGCAGTATTGGAGCCGATTTGCCAACAGGAAACGGACCAATTGCAGGTCTATATAATATTGAGAAGATTTACGAGAAATTAGACGCTTCTATCACGTTTTTAAGAGCAGGATATTTTTACCTTAATTTCTTTAACGATATTCCGATGATAAAAGGAGCGGGGATAATGGGAGCCAATTTTCCAGCGTCAAACAGTATTCCGTTAGTGCATCCAGAGGATATTGCAGCGGCTGCGGCAGAAGAATTGCAGAAAACTCAAGAAGGTAAAAATATCCGTTACATTATTAGTGATGTAAAAACGCCTTCAGAAATCGTAAAAGCTTTTGGATCTGCAATCGATAAACCAGAACTTCCTTGGATCGAATTTACAGACGAGCAATATTTTGGCGGAATGACACAAGCTGGAGTTCCAGAAGAAATGGCAGGTTTATACACCGAAATGGGAACTGGATTACGAAACGAAACCATTGCTGCAGATTTCTTAAACAATGATGGAAATGCAACAGGTAAAATCAAATTAGAAGATTTTGCTAAAGAATTTGCTTCAAAATTATAATCATAAAAAAACATTCCGCTTACTATAAATAGAAGCGGAATGTTCGATTAAAAAAAAACTCAAGTGATGAATTTTCAACAAACTGTTTTCACAGCTGTATATTTTTAGAATACCCCAATGTAGTGGTTTCCTGGTTTGTTGATCAATTTAGCACCTTTAGTAACTTTTCCTGAAGGAATATCAATTACATAAATGTTACCATCTTTTCCAACTGGTGTTACTGCGATATAGAAACTGTTTCCATCCACAACAAAACCTTGGTATTGTCCAAAATCTAAATCAGCGTCGTAGTCAATGCCTTCTACTTTTTGAGCAGTTCTTGCATTCAAATCTAATCTCGCTACATAACCTTGATTTGTGCCATCAAAAGTATATACTGCATAAGCAATTCCGTTTCCAACATATCTCCAAGCATCAATATAGCTTCCTTTTACTCCTAAAGCGGTATCTAAGCTAAATACATAATTATCGTCGTATTGATTGTTTTGATTGATTTTTAAGATATAAGAACCTTTTTGTGTATCTCTTTGCGTAGCTTGGTAAATGTTTCCGTCAGTAGCCACAAAGCTGTTGAAACTTCTGTAACCGCTAGTATCTCCAAATCCAACTTTTGAAGTAATTACCACAGGATTTTCTAAAGAAGGATAATCAACCACAACAGATTTAGATCCTAAACGTTCAAACGTAGTTTCGTTTTTTGATGGATCAGCAGTGTTCGTTTTACGCATCCAAGTTCCAATAATTAATTTGTTTCCTGCTTTGTTTAATGTTGGAGCATCTAAACGGAAAATATGGTGTCCTTGTGCTTCTTCTTCAGCAGTCAATGGAATATCGTATTGTTTGTAAGCAGAAATTAAAGTCTGTTTCATGTCTAAAGACAAGACAGTAGCTTTTCCTCTTGTGTTTTTATATGACTTGTCTTCGTTTACATTAACAATTGGAGTAGCCACGTTAACTGCAACACCGGTTTTGTCACCATCAAAAAGTTTTACCCATCTTGGAGATGTACCAGCATATTGAGAAATATTCACTTTAGCATCAGATACTGCAAAATTGTTTCCTCCGTTTACTTTATACGTCATAAATTCACCTCCATTA
Source organism: Flavobacterium sp. B330r (assembly GCF_056824325.1). Lineage (NCBI taxonomy): Bacteria > Pseudomonadati > Bacteroidota > Flavobacteriia > Flavobacteriales > Flavobacteriaceae > Flavobacterium > Flavobacterium sp. B330r. Next base: position 5,133,571 of record NZ_CP124860.1, on the reverse strand, counting down.
GCACCTGTGTAAGTGATATTGAAAAGCGTGTTTCCGTCTACAGAAGATTGAAGACGAGCTGTTCTGCTAGATTGTACAGGAGAACCGTTATCGTAAACGTTTACAGAAAAGTTAGGATCAATTGCGTTTTCTTTGCTGATTGCGTAAACTTTTGTACCACCGTTTCCGTCACCTGGATCTGTTTGCATTACTGCTCCTGCAACCGTAATCCAACGTCCTTCTGTAACCGGATTAACAGGTTCTGAATTTTTATTATCGTCGCTACTGCAAGCCGTGGTTAATGCAAATGCACTAACTAGTAAGCTAGATGTAAATAATTTAAATGTGTTTTTTTTCATCTTTATTGCATTTAAAAATTAGTTATTAATTGAGTGATTAAAATTTATTTAAGGTATAGCTGAGTTTTAAATAAAAAGCTCTTCCTGGTTTTTGGGCCGCAAAATTGTCATAAACCTGTTCATCAAATACATTTCTCGCATCAAAACTTACTGTGAATTGCTTGTTCGGAAAAACATAGCTCAAACCTAAATCTTGAGGAAACTGCGCTGTAGTTCTATCGGTTTCAAGCCAAGAAGTATAAAACGGAGCTACATAACCGCAGTAGTAATACAGATTAAGCTCTGATTTGCTCTGAATTATATTTCTAAAGTTGTACTGAAGATTCGCATTTAGATTAAAGAAAGGCTCATTAGGAAGCTGTTTGTTGTAATTTGGAAGAACATTCCCGTTTTTATCGTATTTGTCTTTAAACAGCGAATTGAATTTGGAAAGATTCATCCCAGCAAAAAAGCGATTGTGGTAAGAATATTGAAAAGAAGCTTCAAAACCAACAGACTGTGCTTTTCCTAAATTGACAAACGGAGAAGCTTGAATGGCTTCATTTACACGGTCACTAATCTGACGGACAATTTTATCTTCGGTATTTCTCCAAAAAGCATTTCCTGAAACGGTAAGCTTATGATTATTCATTTCGTAAGGACCAAATCGCAAGCCAGCATTAAAATTATTGCTCTGTTCAGGTTTTAGACCAGAATTACTGATGATATTTTCTCCAGGATTACCAAATATTTCATTTTCTGAAGGAAGTCTGATTGCTTTTTCAGCAGAAGCCATCACCATTACTTTTGGAAGAATAGAATAAGAAGCGGCAATTCCGTAACCCGTATAATTTGTTCTTTTAGAAGTAACAACTTCTTTTACGACATTCTGACCATTTTCGGTTACAACTTGCGGATCTCGCTGTTCATTTTTGAGATTGTAGTTTTTTACGAAAAGATTGGCTCTCATTCGAGATTGAAACGCCGTCATTTCATAAGCAAAAGAAGAAACAGTCTTGGCTAAATCTCTAGTAATGATAAAGTTTCGTGTAATTTCGGGTTGCATTTCATCAAAATCATTTCGATCAAGAATATAGGTCATTACATTAACCAATACTTTATGATTTTCGGTTATCGAATAGCTTAAACCCGCTCGAGTATTAAAAATATCCGATTTCATATGGTTGATAGTAGGCGCGCCTTGTTGTGCTCCAGTATTGGTTAGAATGGGTTGGCCGTAGAGACCAAGTGCTTTTTCGCCATTCCAATTGTAATTCCATTTTACGGTATCGTTGATCACATCGTTTCTATGACTATAAACAGTAATAAGAGAAAAATCAAGGTTTTTAATTAGAAAGTCTTTTTTGCTGTAATTCAAACTAAAAACATTTGCTGCAGATTCGCTAAAACGTCCTTTATAAGGTTTTGTCATATATTGTCCATGCTGAATCTGATTGTAATCTTGAGATCCATTATAGCTAATAAGAAGATTGTCTGCCCAATCTACATTGGTAAAACCAGCTTCTAATCTTCCTCCAAAAGATCGATACATGCTTTCAAATCGCTTGGCGCGAATGTATTCGTAACGTCCGTTTGGCGCTATGTTGTAAACCCATTTTCCCCAAACTTCATAATCATTATCAGAGTAATTTTGAAAAGCATTTGCCTTTACTGTGAATCCGTTTTTATCTCTAAAAGAAGCATTAACATTAGATTGAACGGTATTAAAAGAACCGTAAGAAACAGAAGCATTCAAACTATTTTTGGCACCTTTTTTCAAAACGACATTAATTGCACCTCCAAGCGAATCATCTGCTAAATAAGCAGGAACTACTCCTTTAAAAACTTCAATTCTTTCAATTAATGCAGGTGGAATGCTATTTAAGCTAAAAGAGGCCCCATAAGTCTGAATTGGAACTCCGTCAATAAAAATTCTGATGGCATTTCCAGACATTCCGTTGATATTGTAAGTAACAGCAGAACCTAAACCTCCATTTTGTCTGATTCTTACACCTCCCGAACGGTCTAATAAATCGTTGGTTTGCAAGTTTCTTTTTGCCGCTTCTTGGGTTTCAATCACGTTAACAGCAAAACCTTTTTCTATAATGTCTTTTTTGAAGGTCTTTTTTTCAATTTTTACTTCTTTAAGCGCTTTCGGATCTGTTATTTTTTCTAATGCAATATTGATCTGGTGCAACGGACGATTAACAGAGATATTTATTGTTTTCGGTTTAGCCTCCATAGAAGAAATTTCTAAGTTGTAGCTTCCGTAAGCCAAACCTTTTATTTCAAACTGACCGTCATTGTCAACTACAACAAACTTTTTCGTTCCTGCAACTTGAACCGATGCACCAAAAGCGGTTTCGTTATTAGCAAAATAGACTTTTCCAGTAATTTTTCCGGTTTGTGACCAAGCCGAAATGGTAAATAAAAATAGAAGTAAAACTGTTCTCATATTGAGTCTGCAAATAAAAGTGCTGCAAACTTATATGATAATTTAAATTTAATCTAAATAAAGCAATTAGAAGATCATTAGAATTGAGTGGAGGATTCTAATGTTATTTTAATGTTGTTTTTGAGTTACGAGTTGTGAGATGTTAGATGTTAGATGTGAGATGTGAGTTGTGAGATGTGAATAGGGAATTTGTGTTGTCCTCCTGAGCGAAGTCGAAGGATATGTACAAAGTGGATTTTTTAATCTCGCAAAAGTCGCGAAGTCGTAAACTTTGAATTAAAAAAACTTAAAAGAACAGGAAATAAACTTCGCGTCTTCGCGACTTTGCGAGATTATTTCATTCCAATTATCAATACTATACTTTGCGTATATTCTTCGAATTCGCTCAGGAAGACAGTCGAATTATCATTTCACATCTCACATTTGACGTTTCACCATTTACAATTTATAAGAGAAGTTTTTAGACTTAACAACTTTCCCTTTATCAGTAATCATAACACAACTATAATCAGGGAATTTTTGAAGTAAAAGCAAGCCTTCTTTTAGGCCTAAAACCATCATTGAAGTGCTTAATCCGTTTGCGGTTTCTGCGTTCGGACCAAAAACGGTTACACTGCATAAGCCCGTTGCAGGATAACCCGTTGCAGGATTTATGATATGAGAATAACGTTTTCCGTTAAAAACAACAAACTTTTCATAACTGCCAGAAGTAGTTACAGCACCTTCTTTAAGCGGAATTGCGGCCAAAATCTTTTCGGGCATAAACGGATTTGTAATTCCGATTTTCCAATCTTTTCCGTTGGGTTGTTTTCCCCAAGTGCTCATATCTCCAGAACCGTTTATAATTCCGGCTTGGACACCTTTTGCAATCATCATAGCACGACATTTATCGGTTGCATAACCTTCGCCTAGAGCGCCAAAACCAATTTTCATTCCTTTTAATTTCAAGAAAATAGTTGATGCTGTGCTATCTAAAATGATGTTTTTATAACCCACTTTTTCCACCGATTTTTTTATGGCTTCCGCCGAAGGCATTTCGGTCATCGAACCATCAAATTTCCAAATGCGATCTAAAGCAGCAAAACTAACGTCAAATCCGCCATTGGTAATTTTAGAAAGTTTAATCGCTCTTTGTGCTAATTCGAAGACTTCGCGATCTACTTTTATAGGTTTTACTCCAGCATTTTGATTGACTTCAGAAACTTGAGAAGTGGGTTTCCAATCGGAGATTAGATTTTCAATTCTTGTAATTTCAGCAATAACTTCATCTATATTTTTTTCTGCAGAAATTGAATTTTTATCTACAATAGAAATGTCAAAACGTCCGCCCATAAGAAGAGTCGTTCTCTTACGTAATACTTGCGAATATGAAGATAAACAGCAAACAATTACAAAAAATAATGAAATTTTATATGACATTAATTTATTCATGAAAATGTATTTAAAGAGCTCCGGAGGAGCAAAATATTTATAGAAATAGATTAGGCATCCATGGATAAAGCTCCAGAGGAGTGATATCTCTAGATTATTTATGTCGCCCCTCTGGGGCTTTAGCTGTATGCGGATAAAATTGAATCTATAAATATGTCATCCCTCTGGGATTTGTTTTAAAATTAAGAATTAAGAATTAAGAATTAAGAATTCAACTTAGAAATCAACAATCTAAAATCTAAAATTACTCTAATAACAGTCTGTCAAAAATTGTTTATTGGCTTTGTATTCTTCCAGTGTTTTTAATCCTTTAGCTATACACAATTCACTTAATATAGCTTCGACATCTTTCTGCATGGCAAGCGAACCGCAGATCATAACGACACCGCCTTTTTTGAATAAATTCGTAAAGAATGATGAATCTCTTTTAATCAAATCCATTACATAAATATGTTCGGCTTCACGAGATAGTGCCACATGAAAATTATCCAGATGCTCTTTTTGCATCATTATGTTAGCAAACTTTTTATATGCCATTAACGTAGGCGTTTCCATCCTAAATCCGCTATACAAATGAAGTTCCTGTTTTGCTTTGTTCTGTTCGATCATTCCTAAGAAAGGAGCAATTCCTGTTCCGTTAGAAATAAAAGCCACCTTTTGCGCTTTCTTTGGAAGATGAAAAGCAGGATTTTTTACAATTTGTGCTTTTATCACATTTCCTGGCTCCAGAGCATTCAAAAAGCCAGAACCTAATCCGTTTGGATGCAGTTTTACAACAAGCTGAATATTCCCAGAATGATTCCCGATAGAGTAGAGGCGCTCTCTAGAATCGTTGGCCGGATAAATTGCTAATAAATCTCCTGAACTAAATTTAGCTCTTGCATTTGCTCTTAAAGTCAGAATAAAAGTATGTTCCGTTTCAGAAATTGGTGTTTTATCCAAAACCATTAATTTTTGCAGACCTTTTGGAACATGGTTGTATAATGATGGAGTGGTAGCCAACGGAATTCCCGTTTTTTCACTCCATAATTTTACCCATTCTACAAACTCAACAGCCGATTTATCATTTACAGTTTGCAAATCTAAATAACGATCTGCCCATTTTTGCTTTTCTAAAAGCTGGTCAATTTCAATAGCAAATTGGCAAAAATCAGGATATGATTTAGAACCAAAACCAACCACAGAGAAATTAATATTCTGATCTTGATTTTGTCTTTCTAATATAGTTTTGAATTGAGTTGCATTAGAAGGAGCATCTCCCAAACCATGAGTTGAAGTAAAAACAATAATGTGTTCCGCCTTCGGATAAGTCGAAAATTTATTTAATTCGCTAACAAAAACTTTTTGTCCATGATTGATTAATTGTTTCTGAATTGAATTGGCAAATCGGAACGAACTTCCATTCTCTGAACCAACCAAAAGAATAAAAGTACTTTCGCTGGCTTTAAATTTATTTTTAATTCGGCTAGATCTTCTTTTTAAAGTAATGGCAAAACCAGAATAAATAAAGAATAAAATATTGATGCAAGCAATTGCTAAAATTACAGCCCAGATTCCGTTAATTCTTCCAGTATGAAGATCTAAACTTAATGCTGCAAATTGAGTTCGCATTGGCGAAAGCTTTTCAGAAATTACAGCTCCTGTAACCTGATTTACTTCAACCTCTCGGTCTTTCAATTCAATAATATAATATTCTTCGGGATCATCAGTAAAAGGAAATTCAATTTTCTTTACATCAGATAATAAAGTGGTATTGAAAATTGAAGTTGTTTTGGCTTTGTCTGAAAGTTCTGTTTTTACGGGTTTTGTTTTTTCTTCGCCCATAAAAAAGTTGAATCTTTCTAGCGATAAATAAGTTCCGGTAAGTGAAATGATCAAAATCGGAATTAAAGCCAATCTTCCTAAAAGCACATGATAGTATTGCGCAAAATATTCTTTGATTATTTTAGAAAAGAAATTTCGGATGCCGCGCTGTCTTTTTAAAACTAGTACGAAACCTGAAATTGATATTAGAAATAAACAAAAAGAAATTACGCCCACAAAAAATCGCCCTGCTTCATGAAGAAACAATGAACGGTGCAAACTTGTAATCCAATTTATAAATTCAATTTTCTTTGCTGGAGTTCCGAGTGTTTTTCCCGTTTTTGGATCAATGTAGGCTTTAACGTCATTTCCATCTGCATCAATTGCCTGAAGTGTTACAAACTGATTGTAATCTACACTCAATTCTGTAATTTCTGGATACACTTTCTTTAAAATTGGCAACGTTTCGCCCAAAGTTATTTTATTAAAATCTTCTGCTTTGTACGGAAGTGTTTTTTCCTGAACCGCATCGACAGCCAGAATGATTCCTGTTACCGAAGCCAAAAGCAAAAAAATAGAAGAAAATAAGGCTAAAGCCAAGTGCGCATAACGCCAGAAAGAAAGAGTCATTGAGTATTCTATTATAAAACGTTTAAAGCTTTGTCAAAGTTTAAAACGATGACAAAGCTCAGATTTTAATTCTAAGCACAAAAATAAAATTTGTACTCATTATAAGGTTAAAAAATAATGTGCTAAAGATTATATTTTGTTTAACCTTACATATTTGATGTAACCTTTACCGTCTGTTTTTTCAGCTAGACCTTCAGTTGTTAGCGGAATTTCAAGATCGCTTACATAGTATTTCTGGTCTTCAACAGCCGACTCAAAATGAAGTTTATAGCCTTTATTGATTTTAGAATTTTCGATTTCGATTGTTGTCACACTGCGGTCTCCGCCAGTTACAGAAGCACCAGTTTTAGCGCTGATATCATCATTTTTCTGAGTATGGAATTTGTTCCATTCTTTTAATGATTTGTACCATTTTTTATCATCGCCCATTACATAAAGTGTCTTTTCGTACTCACCAGCCGAATTAACAAGAGAAACAACGATATAAGCACCTTCTCCCATATAGTTATTCATTTGAAGCATGATTTTGTATTTGCTTGATTGCGCCTGAGATTGGAAAGAAACTAAAAAGATAAAAGCGCTGGTAAGAGCAATTTTTAATATTGATTTCATGAAAAATTATTTGTATTGATTGTAATTTAAATTCCAAAAATCAAATTCCAAATTCCAAACTCTATTCTTGGAATTTGGAATTTAAAATATTGATTATTAATTATTTTATTTTAAAAACTCAACTGAGATATTATTTTTGGTAAGCAGATCATTTTCTTTTGCTAAAGCATAAGCCGTTTCGTCAAACTCTGTGCTGATGTCTTTTTTAGCTCCTGCTGAAACTAAATATTTTAAAATAGCATCATCTTTAGAGGTCATTGCCGCTCTGTGCAAAGCCGTTAAACCATCTTTATTTTTAGCGTTGATGTCTACTTTTAAATCAGTTATTTTTTTAAGAAGAGACACGTCGTTTTTCGTAATCGCAATATGATACAAAGTGTTTCCATCTTTTTGAGGAGTTGCAAGGTTTAACCCTTTGTCTTGAAGTAATTTGGCTTTAGCATCAAAAGGATCTTTGGCCGCTTTTTCTCTTCCTGCAGGGCGATACGATTGTACTAAATAAACCCCTAAATTATTTCCGTCTTTATCTTTTACGTTTACATCTGCGCCTTTCGTCAAAAGTAAATTTACAGCATCTGGAGTTCCGTTTCTAACAGCAAAAGTCAAAGCCGATTCTCCTTTTAGATTTTGTGCATTTATGTTTTTAGCTTTCGGAAGAAACAATTCTAAAACAGCAGTTTCTCTAGCTCCAGCTGCTACCATAATTGGTGTATTTCCTTCTTTATCGGCGATGTTTGCATCAACATCTTTTCCTAAGAAATATTTAATGATCTCAGTTTGATTTGGTTTTCCAGCCAAGAAGTGTAATACATTTTGTCCCGCTTTATTTTGAGAAGTCGCTTTAATTTTTACTTCTTCAACCAAATATTTATAAGTTTCAAGAGTATTAGTTTCTCTACGGCTTCCTTGCGCAGCAAATAAAAGTGCATTGCTAGTTGGTTTAATGCCTTTTTCTAAAAGTTTTTTCAAAAGAGCAATATTCCCAGATCTTGCAGCATATGTAAAAGCAGTGTTTCCATCATTGTCTACATCTTTTAAAGACATTCCTTTTGTAGCGAAATAGTCAGCAGCTTTTAAATCTTTATCAGAAGAAATGGCTAAAAGCAAAAGGTTAGCTCCATTCGCATATTTTTTTGTCGGATTAAGTCCAGCTTTAAAGAAAGCGTCGTACATAGCAGCATCTGATTGGCCGTTTGAAGCGGCGAAATCAGCAGGAGCAGTTCCGTGGCTGTCTTCAAAATTTATATCAGAACCTTTTCCAATTAAGTATTGAACCAATTCGGTATTTCCTCTATAGGCTGCCCAGTGCAGGTAGATACGATTATCGTGCGTTAATTTTGTGATCGAATTTCCAGGCTGCTCCACTAAAAACTTGATAGTTGCAAAAGGAGCATCATTATTAATAGCCAACGTTGTAACATCAAATGCATTAGCATTAGCTTCAGCTGGATTATTTCCTTTAGCGATTTCTGCCTGAACCGTTTCAACAGTCGGTGAAGTTTTCCAGAAAGCAGCATCTAGCAACGCGTTTTTTTGCTGAGCACTTACAAATAAAGTAGCAGCAAATGCAAAAGAAACGAAAAGATTCTTTTTCATATTTCGATAATTTATGGTTATTGAATTGTACAAGATTAAATTTATTTTTTAGGAATATTTTATTCTATTTAGAATAAATAAAAATAAAAGCAAATGTAAAAATTAATATTCTTAAACCAAGAATAATTTGATGTAAAAGGGGAATTTGATGCTATTTTTCTAAAAATTAAGAATCCCTTAAGTAAATTTTAATTTTGTTTTAATTCGGTCTCTTTTTATAAGAAGAAAAAATGCTTTCGAGATGGTTTTCTAACTTTATGGAGATAATAAGTTTGAAAGCTAGGATTTGTGCTGCTAATTCATTTCTGAGGTGCTGATTTTACTAGGATAGTATATAATTTTAAGATTTCTTTTATTGTAAATATTTGTAGTAAAGTAGATTACAGTTTTTTATAGTATCATCGTTATTTAGAATTATTATTAATAAATGACGTTTTTTTAGTTTGAAATTTGACTTTAATTTTCTCTTTCTTGAAATCGGATGTTGATAACTGTTTTGGTTTTCGACCTTAAAAAGCACTTTTTTTCATGTTAATAACTCAACATTATTTTTAGGGAAACTGCTAGCTCATTGTAGATTACAGAGCAATATTTTCATGTTGATAAAATTTGCTTCATCTTGATTTTTTGAAGTTTTAAAACTGTTGATAATTGAGCAGATTTTTAACATCTAAAATTGGACAAAACAATAACTGTGGGCTAAATTTGTAAATATAGAAATCACGCTAATACCTCCCCAAAATAAGCGCTCGTATTTCTATTTCAAAACAGTCACTTAAAACTCTATATATATGTCAATTTTTGATAAAAGAATCAATTATAAACCTTTTGAATATCCTGAGGTTCTGCAATTTACCGAAGCTATTAATAAAGCTTATTGGGTACACACTGAAGTAGATTTTACTGCCGACACACAAGACTTTCATGCGCATTTGGATTTGGCAGAAAAAACAGCAATTAAAAATAGCTTATTGGCTATTGCACAAATAGAGGTAGCTGTAAAAAGTTTTTGGGGTAATATATACGAGCATTTTCCAAAACCAGAATTTAACGGATTGGGAACTACTTTTGCAGAATGTGAATTTAGACATTCTGAAGCCTATTCTCGTTTGTTGGAAGTTTTAGGGTATAATGATGAATTTGAAAAGCTATTGGATGTTCCTGTAATTCGCAGACGTGTAGATTATCTTTCGAATGTATTGAAAGACACGAAGTCTCAGGACAATAGAAAATACATGGTGTCACTAATTTTGTTTAGTATTTTGATTGAAAACGTTTCTCTTTTCAGCCAATTTGCCATTTTATTGTCATTCACAAGATTCAAAGGATATATGAAAAATGTGAGCAATATTATTGCTTGGACATCAATTGATGAGCAAATTCATGCTAATGGCGGAATTTATATCATTAACAAAATTCGTGAAGAGTTTCCAGAGTATTTCGATGCAGGGACTTTAAAATTAATTAGAGAAACAGTTAAAGAATCAATTTCTGTTGAAGCAGATATTTTAGATTGGATTTTTGAAGATGGAGCGATTGAAACAATAAATAAAGAAGATTTGGTTAACTTCATGAAATTTAGAATTGATGAAAGTTTGAAACAAATCAATATCGAAACTATCTTTAATGTTTCTCCAGAAGAATATTCAAAAATGACTTGGTTTGAAGAAGAAGTTTTTGCAAACAGTTTAGATGATTTCTTTGCGAAACGTCCAGTAGAATATACAAAACACGACAAGAGTATCACAGCAAACGATCTTTTCTAATACAAGCCCATAATACATATGAATACGATAGACACAAACCCAGCAAATAACAATTTTGAGCCACAAAACGATGCTAAAATGTGGTGGAAAAATTCTGAAAGTGAACAGATTTTAAATCGCGGTTATCTTTTAAAAGGAGAAACTGTAGAAGGAGCAATCGATAGAATTTGTACCGCCGCAGCTAGAAGGCTTTACAAACCAGAATTGAAAGAATCTTTCATGGAAATGATCGAAAGAGGTTGGATGAGTATCAGTTCGCCAGTTTGGGCAAATATGGGAACAGAAAGAGGTTTGCCAATTTCTTGTTTTAATGTGCATGTTCCAGATAAAATTGAAGGAATTACACATAAGCTTGGAGAAGTAATCATGCAAACTAAAATCGGAGGAGGAACTTCTGGTTATTTTGGTGAATTGCGTGAACGCGGAAGTGCTGTAACTGATAACGGAAAGAGTAGTGGAGCAGTAAGTTTCATGAAGCTTTTTGATACAGCTATGGATACTATTTCGCAAGGCGGAGTTCGTCGTGGTGCATTTGCAGCTTATTTGGATGTAGATCATCCAGATATTGAAGAGTTCTTGAAAATTAAAAGTATTGGAAACCCAATTCAGAACTTGTTTACAGGGATTTGTGTGCCAGATTACTGGATGCAAGAAATGATTGATGGTGATGCAGAAAAAAGACAAATTTGGGCAAAAGTATTAGAAAGCCGTCAGCAAAAAGGGTTGCCTTATATTTTCTTTAGTGACAACGTAAATAAAAATAAACCACAAGTTTATAAAGATCAGAATTTAAGAATCAATGCCAGTAATTTGTGCAGTGAGATTATGCTTCCGTCAACTCATGATGAATCATTTATCTGCTGTCTTTCTTCTATGAACTTAGAGTTGTATGAAGAATGGAAAGATACTGAGGCAGTAAAATTAGCGATCTTTTTCTTAGATGCTGTTTTACAGGAATTCATCGAAAAAACAGAAGGAAACTATTATCTTTCTGCAGCTAATAAATTTGCTAAAAGACACCGTGCATTAGGTTTAGGAGTTTTAGGATGGCATTCTTATTTACAGAAAAATATGATTCCGTTTGAAGGAATGGAAGCAAAAATGAAAACAACAGAGATTTTCAAACATATTAGCGATAAAGCCGATAAAGCAAGTCAAGAACTTGCTAGAATTTATGGTGAGCCAGAATTGTTAAAAGGTTACGGAAGACGTAATACAACCACAATGGCAATTGCACCAACGACTTCATCTTCTGCAATTTTAGGACAAACTTCGCCAGGAATTGAACCTTTTAGCAGTAATTATTATAAAGCTGGATTAAGCAAAGGTAATTTCATGCGTAAAAATAAATACCTTAAAAAACTGTTGGAAGAAAAAGGATTGGATAACGAAGAAGTTTGGAGAGGTATTATGCTAAACGGAGGAAGTGTTCAACATATGGAACAATTGACTCAGCAGGAAAAAGATGTTTTCAAAACATTCAAAGAAATAAGCCAGTTAGAAATTGTGCAGCAAGCTGGAATTCGTCAGAAATTTGTTGATCAAGGACAGAGTTTAAATCTTAATATTCCAGCAGAATTAGCCATTAAAGATGTAAACCGTTTGATGATCGAAGCTTGGCAGCAAGGAGTTAAAAGTTTGTACTACCAAAGAAGCCAAAGTGTTTCTAAAGAATTGGTAACAAGTCTTGTTTCTTGCAGCAGTTGTGAATCATAAAAATCATAAAGCCGAATCTTAAATTTGATTCGGCTTTTTTATTCATATCTATTTGTCATTTCGATTTCTATGATAAAACCAAATCTTTTTCATAAAAGGTTTGGTTTTTTATTACTGCAAAAACTCTATGGATTATTTTGTTTCTCACAGCATTTAAAACACTCATTTTGTTTTTTCCTTCATCAACTTTTCTAATGTAATATCTTCTCAGATCATTATCGAATCTAATTGCACTCATTGCTGCCAAATGCAGAATGGTTTTTAGGTTTTTATCTGCAAGCATTGATACTCCGGGTCTTCTTTTTAATGATGTTCCAGATTGAAAATCAAAAGGCACGACTCCGCTGTAGCATGCCATTTTTCTTGGATCAGTTATAACTGTAAAACCTTCTGTTTTTGATAATAATGTCCATGATAGAACTTGGCCCACTCCAGGAACAGATCTTATCAGTTTCTGTTGCTGGCTTAAACTTTGGTCATTATGTATTACTTTTTCAATATCATTTTCAATAATCTTAATCTGTGCATCAATGCTTTTAATAAGTTTGATGTTTAAGCTTTTCAATTCTTTATCCATTGCAATGCCTTTCATTAATTTGTAGTCATGCTGCTGAACCATAAGCTGTTTTTTGATTTTTATTCTTAAAGCTCTTTCGGTTAATAATATTTTTATCTTTTTAATGGAGCAGGAACTTGGTTTCCATTCCCTATTTTCCTGATAATTTTTTTCAATAAAACTACAAATTCGCAACGCATCAATTTTATCATTTTTGCCTCTGACAAGACCTATGCTTTTCTTGATATGCAAAGCAGATATTACATAAACCTTAAAGTTGAATTTTTCAAGTGCTTCAAACAGATTCCAATTGTATCTGCCAGTATTTTCCATAGCGATCATTACATTTTCACCTGAATATTTTTTGAAAAAATGCTTTATTGCCTGAATCTTATTCTCAATAGAAAAATAATTTACTGATTCCTCTTTAACACAAATATCCAAAGTCTTGCTGCTGATATCAATGCCGATAATAATGTTTTTCATAACTTTGCTTTTACGATTCAACAAATGATTTGAGAAATTCATCATAAGCTCAACTCCTTAATAACGGGTCACTAGCCCAAATTTCTATCTGAGTCTTTGATGAAAAGGAAGCTAAAGTCTTAATCGAAATATGAGTCACAAGCTCGGAGGAACGAACAGTTTACTTTTGCTTCCTTTCTCAATCATAAATCTACTTAAAATTTCAAAAAACAAATCTAAAGGAGGAACGAGGAATCACACGCGAAAATCCACAAAGATTTTCCACGTAGTTTTGTCATGTCGACGGAGGAGACCCGAGCAATAGCGAATTGGCGAAGCACATCTCCGCAAGTAACTCCGTAATCAAAATCAAACTTTCGACTTCAACCGACTCAAAGTTTCCTGAGAAATATTAATGTAAGAAGCTACAATTTTATTAGGAAGCCGTTTTACAATTGCGGGATTTATTTTCAATAGCTGATGATATCTTTCCAAGGCATCCATAGTGGTAAATGACATTAAACGATTGGCATTATTTACATACGCTTTCTCCAAATAATTGCTGTAAAATGTTCTCCATTCTGGAATAATTTTCATTAAATGATTAAAATCCTCATGTGAAATACTTAATAGTTCAGATTTTTCAATAACCTGAATGTTTTCAGTCGCGGGCATTTTGGTAATAAAACTTACCAAAGCGGTAGCAAACTGATTTTCAAAAGCAATATATCGTGTAACGTCTTTTCCTTCTTCATTTATAAAAAAGATTCTTAAACAGCCTTTTGCAACAAAAAAAGTTTCATGACTAATTTGACCTTGAGCTAGCAAGATTTCATTTTTTCCTTTTTTTATAAGTTTGAAATAAGAGAGAATGGTTTCTAGATCTTCATCAGAAACGTCAATGCTTTTTCGAATGGAATTGCTAAGCTGTTCGTATATCATTTAATTATAATCTCTAACGAATTTGCGGTAATGAATAATATCTTCAATAGATAAAACCACCAAATCGTGTTCTTGCGCAAAGCTAATGATTTTGTCTAGTTTAGCCATGCTTCCATCTTCGTTCATCAACTCACAAAGCACAGCTTCGGGTTGCAGATCTGCTAGTTTCATTAAATCGACACTTCCTTCGGTGTGGCCGTTTCTTCCTAGAACGCCATTATCGTTTGCTCTAAGTGGAAAAATATGTCCCGGTTTTGCTAAATGTTCTGGTTTTGCATTTGTTGCAATCGCTGTTTTTATAGTGGTAATTCGATCTTTTGCAGAAACTCCAGTTGTCACTCCGTTTTTAGCTTCAATAGTTATGGTAAAAGGAGTTTGAAAACTGCTGGTATTTTCTTTTACCATGTAGGGGAGTTCCAATTCGTTTGCTTTTTCATTAGTAAGACAAAGACAAACAATACCGCTGCATTCGCGAATCATTAATGCCATATCCTGAACGTTGATATGATGTGCAGAAAAGATAAGATCGCCCTCGTTTTCACGGTTTTCATCGTCGGTTACCAAAACACCTTTTCCGCTTTTAAGCTGTTCTAAAGCGTTTTCAACACGTTCTTTACTCGAAATTCCAAATTGCACTAACGGACTTAATTCTGTACTTATCATGATTTATTTTTAGAAATAATAAGAAACAAATCTAAAGCACCTTAAAACCAAAAACTTTGATGTAAGTCAATAAATGGCTGTTCTATTTTTTAATTCTAATTTAATTTAGTTGTCATAAAATCTTAATTTAGCATCAAATTTTACAACCCAAAATTTAATAAATACCACCTCAAATGGAGAATATTACCGTAATTATAATGCTGCTTTTTGGCGTTGCATTTCTTAGCCTTGTTAGTAAAAGATATAATTTCCCGATTCCGATTGTTTTGGTTTTATGTGGCGTTATTATTAGTATCGTTCCGGGACTTCCTGTTATTGCTTTAAGTCCAGAAATAGTATTTATTATATTTTTGCCGCCTCTTTTGTATCACGCTGCTTGGCATACGAGCTGGTCTGACTTTAAGCAATCCATACGTCCGATAACTTTTGCCGCTGTTGGTTTGGTTTTTTTTACGACAGGATTAGTAGCTGTTTTTGCACATTGGCTTATTGATGATATGTCTTGGCCGTTAGCTTTTTTGCTTGGGGCAATTGTTTCGCCTCCAGATGCGGTTTCTGCAACAGCCATTACAAAAGGTTTAGGGCTTAATCCGAGATTAATTGCTATTCTAGAAGGAGAAAGTTTAGTAAACGATGCTAGTGGTCTTGTGGCGTACAAATATGCGCTTACGGCAATCACAGCAGGTAATTTTGTTTTATGGCAGGCAGGATTAAATTTTGTCTTAATGTCGGTTTTGGGTATTGCAATAGGTTTAGCGGTTGGTTATATCATGTTCTATATTCATAAAAGATTTGTTTGTGATGATATTATCGAGGTAACACTAACATTATTGACTCCATTTGCTTCGTATTTGCTTGCCGAGCATTTTGAAGGCTCAGGAGTTTTGGCTGTGGTAACGACAGGTCTTTTTCTGGCGGCGAGATCGGGAACCATTTTTTCTCATGAAAGCCGAATTATGACGAATACGATTTGGGATGTACTCAATAATATTCTAAACGGTTTGATTTTTATTTTAATCGGACTTCAGTTGAGGCAGATTATTGCTGGAATCAGTAATTATTCGGGAAATTCTTTACTTATCTGGGGTGCAGTTATAAGTATAGTGGTGATTTTGGTTCGTTTCTTATGGGTTATTCCAGCAACGATGATTCCCAGAATGATTAGTAAAAAGATTCGGGAGAAAGAGCAATTTGATTACCGAAATATGATCATTTTTGGTTGGTCTGGGATGCGTGGTGTGGTGTCTATGGCTGCAGCGCTGGCACTTCCTTTAATGTTGAATAAAACAGAAGAATTTCCGCTTCGAAATTTAATTATCTATCTAGTTTTCTGCGTTATACTTTCGACTTTGGTAATACAAGGTCTTACGCTTCCATGGCTTATCAAAAAACTGAAAATTGAGAGATACTCGATATTGGCAGAAGAGTATAATATTAGAAATGTAATTGTCTCTGAAACTATCGCCCATATTGAAGATAATTTCTCCTTGCTGAATGATGAATTGCTTCATAATATTAAAAGTAAATATGAGGTAAAATTCAACCGTTTGCAAAAGACAGAACTTCCAGCGAATTTCTTCGGAAATGGAAAACTTCTTGGAGGTGAAATTTTTAATGATTTCACTAAAATCCAAATCGATCTGCTGAATGTAGAACGTGCAAAATTAGAATCGATGCATAAATTGGGTTCTGTAAACGAAGAAATCTTCCGTAAAATAGAAAAAGAACTCGATTTGGAAGAAACGCGTTTGTGGATGGAAATGTACGAGGAAAACTAATTGTAAATTGTAAATTGTGAATTGTGAATTGTGAATTGTGAATTTCTTCTTTACACACAGAGAATAATTAATAATTTACCATTTACAATTCACCATTAAATTACGTTCATTTTCTGCATTAAAAATGTTGCGCTTTTGTTTCTACAGATTCCGTTTCGGAGTTTGTAATCGAAGTGAAGATCGTTGTTTTGAATTTCAACTTCGAAACATTGATTGGTTAAAATTTCAGGATATTCATTCGTAGTCAGACAAACTTCAATATCGTGTGTTGCGATGGCTCCGATTGCTTTTTTAGAAATTATTTTCTTCACGACCTCGATTGTTCCGTTTCTTTTATCGTCGGAATTTGTACCTCTCAAAATCTCATCTAATAAAACAAAAGCAGGCTGATTTTCAAGAGCATCCATGATCTGTTTTAAACGTTTAATTTCAGCAAAAAAGTAAGATTCAGAATCGGATAAAGAATCTGACAATCGCATTGAAACTAATACTGGAAGTGGATGAATCTTAGCTTCTGATGCACAAACAACAGAGCCAATTCCGCCAAGCACCATATTGATTCCCAAACTTCTTAAAAACGTACTTTTTCCTGACATGTTAGATCCAGTTAGAATCACAAAAGATTGCGGGAAAAATTGCGTGTCATTTCCAACTCTTGTAGCAGGATTAAGCAATGGATGACTTAGATTTTTAAATTCGATTTTATATTCAGAATTGATTTCAGGGAAAACGAAATCGTCGTTGTTGTACGCTAAATTAGCCAGACTGTTTAATGCTTCAATTTCGCCAATAATAGAAATCCAATGATTCATTTCAGAAGCATAATCTTCTTTCCATTTTAAAAGCGCTCTTAAAACGTGGAGATTGAATAAAAAAGTTCCATTAAACAAAGTCGCTGTCACAAAGTTATTTATCGTATCCATTCTCGAAAACAACTCCGAAAGCTGTTTTAAATGCTGACTTGCTTTGGCATTTTTAAAATTAAGCTGTTCTTGTAAACGAATTAGTTTTTTAGATTGAAAAGATTCGCGTTCGATTTTTTCAATCAATAAACTGTATTGCTTTATGATTTTATCGACATTATCTGCTTTAGCTATTTCCGATTGAATTCTCTTTACAGCTCTTCCTAAAACAATTAGATTGGCAATAAAGACATACGTTAAATAAGAAAGTATAATGGTTTTTGATGTAATAAAATACGCAGTCAGAAATCCAAAAAATGTGACTGGAAGAATAAATGATAATGCAACTAAAACTTTAGGTAATGAATTATTTGTAAAAGAAGTCCAGTGCTTTATCGCTTCATAAGATTGTTTGGAATCTTCACTAATAATTGACAAAGCCTGAAATTCCTGTCTCCAATCGATTTTACTTTTTAATTCGTTTACAGCTTCTTGATTTTCTAAAATTTCAGCTTTAGGCAGTGTATGCAGTAATAACTCTGCAAGTGTTTTTTTTCCGATAAAAGAAGCGGTTCTGTTTAGATTTTGGAATAACGAATGTTCTCCAAAAATATCCAAATCGTAAGCATACGGATGATGGTAATCTATAAATTCAACTCCATTTTCGAAAGAAGTTTTCTCTCTTTTCAAAAAAGAAATTTCATTCTGATTAATCTTTAAAAGTGTTTCTGCAAGCAATCTTTGAAAAGATACTCGAGAATGTATTTTCATAAAAAAAATAAAACCAGCAAAAGATAAAACAGCTAGAATAACATAAAGTATTTCGTTTGTTTTGATGTAATAAAACATAAAAAACAAAAAAAGAAAAATACTTAATAGCCTCAAAAGGCTTATGCTGTTGTATTTTTTGTTGGTTTTATTATAGAGTTCCGAGTATTTTGCAACGTTATCTGGATATGCTTTCATTCTATTATTTTGCTTGAAATACAAATATAGCTTTTAAGTTACAAAATCATCAAGGATTGAAATTAATCTTCGTGCATTACCAAAATCGGAATAGTTACTTCTTTGGCTATTTTTTTTGAAAAACTGGAGTCAAATATACTTTCAAAGAACGAACGTTTATGTGTTATTGTGGTTAGAACATCAATGTCCTTGTAAAGAATAAAATCAAGAATGGTTTCTTTAACATCATCACTTGGTAAAACTAAAAATTCCACATTTTCTTCAGCAAAATCTCTTTCCCATTCTTTTCGGGTTTCCTCTGTAACATCAGAATTAGAAGTTTTAACGTATAAACTCTTTACTTTAGCACCAGTTTTTTTAGCGATTTTCAGGATTTTTTTAAGTTCTTTTTTGTCTTTTTCTCGGTAGCGTGTCGTAAAACCAATCGTTTTTACCTTTTTGTATTTGGCGTCGATAGGAACACACAAAACAGGAACTTCAACCCCAGAAATCACAGATTCAGTATTAGATCCCGTAAAGAATTTAGTCCAGTCAGAAGCACTGTTGGTTCCCATAATTACAAAATCGACTTGGTCTTCTTCGACCGCATTTTTAAGATTGTAAATTAGATCACCATCCATTAAACGGTGTTTGATTACAATATCTTCTAGATTACGTTCGGCAGCAATTGTTCTCAATTTCGGAATTTCATCCTTAAACATTTCAAATTTTGCTAACTCAATGGAGCTGTATATAGAAGCATAATTCTCTGGAAAGAATTGGCTGTCGTAAACAGGTATCTCGAATGTATGAAGTAAGATTAATTCGGCGTTTACAACTTTAGCAAATTCTAAAGCATGAACAAATGCATTGGTAGCAGCGTCAGAGAAATCGGTTGGAAATAATATCTTTTTCATAGTATTTAAGATTAAGGTTTGTCTCTCAAATTTACTCATTCTGCGTAGAAATTAACCTGACATTTATCAGTATTTTAACACTTAATGATTTATTAATATGAATTATTGCGAAGATTTCTTGTTGGATTGAGGACAAGATTGTACCGAAAAGAAATTAAGCCTTTTTTTATACCTTTGCAGCATGATAAATCAAGATTCTATAGTTGCTTTAGCTACGCCTTCAGGAGCTGGAGCTATCGCCATAATTCGTATTTCTGGAGCTGAAGCCATTACAATTGGTAATTCGGTTTTTAAATCTATTAAAAACAAAGACTTAACCAAACAGAAAACGCATACACTCCATTTAGGGCATATTGTAGATGGAAGCAAAACGCTAGACGAAGTTTTGGTTTCGGTATTTAAAGGTCCAAACTCGTACACGGGTGAAGATACTATTGAAATTTCGTGTCACGGATCTACTTATATTCAACAGCAGATTATTCAGTTATTGCTTCGAAATGGATGTAGAATGGCAGATGCAGGTGAGTTTACTTTAAGAGCTTTTTTAAACGGAAAATTAGATTTATCGCAGGCAGAAGCAGTCGCAGATTTGATTTCGTCAGATAACGAAGCTTCTCACCAAATTGCGATGCAGCAAATGCGTGGCGGATTCAGTAATGAAATTGCAAAACTTAGAGAAGAGCTTTTAAATTTTGCTTCTTTAATTGAATTGGAATTGGATTTTGCAGAAGAAGATGTAGAGTTTGCTGACAGAACACAGTTTCATGAGCTATTAAACCGAATCGAATTTGTTTTAAAACGCTTAATTGATTCGTTTGCTGTTGGAAATGTGATTAAAAACGGAATTCCAGTTGCAATTGTAGGTGAACCAAATGTTGGTAAATCGACGTTATTGAATGCTTTGTTGAATGAAGAAAGAGCAATTGTTTCGGACATTGCTGGAACAACTCGTGACACCATCGAAGACGAATTGGTAATTGGTGGTATCGGATTTAGATTTATTGATACTGCTGGAATTCGTGATACTAAAGATGTTGTAGAAAGTATTGGAATCAAGAAAACATTCGAAAAAATAGATCAAGCGCAAGTTGTGATTTATTTATTTGACGGATTGAAATTTCAGGCTTCAAGTTCTGAATTCGTAAATGAGATTGAGCAGATTAAGAACAAATATCCGCTTAAGCCTTTGCTTATTGTGGTAAACAAAAAAGATATTTTGTCTGCTGATGAAGTAGCAAATATTACCAATCAGCTAGAAAACTTAAATGCAAAACTTTTATTGATTTCTGCAAAAGAAAAGATAGGAGTAGAGGATTTAAAGAATGAATTGTTATCTTTTGTTAATACAGGAGCACTTCGCAATAACGAAACAATTGTTACGAATACAAGACATTATGATTCGTTATTAAAAGCTTTAGATGAAATTCAAAAAGTAAAATTCGGTTTAGAATCTGGACTTTCAAGTGATCTTATGGCGCTTGATATTCGTGAAGCTTTATACCAATTTGGACTTATTACAGGTCAGGTCTCTAATGACGAATTGCTAGGGAATATCTTTGCAAACTTTTGCATCGGCAAGTAGAAGGCGCAAAGAAACACTAAGAAAAAGAAGTAAAAGAGTTAAAATGTTTAAGGAGCATTTTAGCTCTTTTTTTTATTACTTTTTGGGAAGATGGGAGAGACTGGATTTGACCAAGTTACTTGTTCAGCTGCAAATCCTGTATGATATTTTGGTGCAAGAAATAAATTATTAGTCGCTTTGAGGAAAAGAAATCTATTAGCTTTGCGCTTCTAAATTTTATTTTATGTACAGTTTTAAAAATGATTACTCTGAAGGGGCGCATCCGGATATTCTTAAAAGCCTGGTGGAGAATAATTTTGACCAGCAGAATGGATACGGGGATGATGAATATTCTTTAAAGGCTAAAGAATGCCTGAAAGAGAAAATGAATAATCCTGATGCGGCTATTTATTTTGTGTCTGGAGGTACCCAAGCTAACCTTCTTGTAATATCTGCTTTACTGCGTACCCATGAAGCCGTCATCAGTGCTGAAACAGGACATATTTTTGCCAATGAAACCGGGGCAATCGAACTTACTGGCCATAAGGTAATCGCAGTTCCAACACAGAACGGTAAATTAACGGCCGCTGATATTCAGAATACTTTTGACTCCTATCAGCTGAGGCCTCATGTGGTTAAGCCCAAATTAGTCTATATCTCCAATTCCACAGAAATAGGAACTTTTTATAATAAAGCGGAGCTTTTAGAACTTGCAGAGGTATGTAGGTCGCTTAACTTATTTCTTTTTATGGACGGTGCCCGACTCGGCCATGCACTTACTGCTGAAGCTAATGATCTTACCTTATCTGATGTTTCAAATCTTACCGATGTGTTTTATGTTGGTGGAACAAAAAATGGCGCTCTATTCGGTGAAGCTATCGTATTTAAGAATTCACAAGTGTGCAGCGAATTTGATTATGTTCTCAAGCAGCGCGGTGCTCTTCTGGCAAAAGGAAGGGTGTTGGGAATCCAGTTCTATGAGCTCTTTAAGGAAGATTTGTATTTTGTTCTGGCAGAAAAAGCCAATAAGTATGCTGCGCAGATTGCCGAAGCGATTAAAGAGGCTGGTTATGAATTTTTAACCGAATCTGCCACCAACCAGATTTTTCCGATTCTGCCTAAAACTGTGATCAGCTCGCTACATGAAAAGTTTGCATTTTATGTCTGGAAAGAGATTGATGAGAGCAGGTCAGCTGTACGTTTAATCACTTCTTGGGCAACGGATCAGAAAAGCGTGAATGAAATTATAGAGGATATTAAAAACAGCAGTGTTCTGGAATAGCAGTTTCGCCGTATGCTTAAAAAAAGGTTTGCCAGTAACACTTTAAGCGAAAAAGTTGCAATCACAAATTAAATCTCTGTGGACTACATAATGATTATTAGAAATCATTTAAATAAAAAAGCACCTGTTTTTGGACAGGTGCTTTATAAACTAGTACTATAGTATATTATGCTACGATTACGTTTACTGCGTTTGGACCTTTTCGGCCTTCTTGGATGTCATATCGAACTGAATCGTTTTCACGGATGTTTTCTGATAGACCTGAGGCATGGACAAAAATTTCGTTTCCTCCATCATTAGGAGTTATAAATCCGAATCCTTTTTCCTCATTGAAAAATTTTACTGTACCTTCTTGCATATTAAATATTTAATTTGGCCAAATGTACTCTATTAAATAGTAGCAGCTTCAGATTTTTTTAAAATTGTGTTTTAATTAACTTTAAGTGCAGACAATCCAATTTTATGGAATATGAACAATCTTTGAAAAAAATGCAACTCATCTGATCTGCATTTTTTTTTAATCAGCGTTCTCTGCTTTTCTTGATTTTGATCTTCTCCGGAAATAATGCCATTATTTTTTAGATTATATTATGCAAATGTTCCCGTTTTTTATAAAACATTGTGCCGTCATCTGACTTAATAATCTTCAATATACACAGAAATTTTAGGTTGTGTTTGGGGATATTAATACTATTTCTTTTATATTGGCCTCAACTGCTAGATTAAAATGTTCTCTGAAAAGCTAGATATTTTTCCAAATTATCGGATACATGACAAATGATCTTTTTTCAGACTTAAATTATTTCATTAAATTTGTAGGAATAAATGAGCCTATCTTACTTATTAATAGAGCTTTTCTGTTGTGCACTTTAGCAAAAAAAAACTTTCGTTTTCATGTTTTTATCAGTGTAGTTTTTTTGATAGATATATCCTTCGATGCCCTTTTGGAAAATCTTTAATTTCACCAATTGGCTCATATCCGTTTTTTAAATAGAAATTTTCTGCTTGAAAGTCAAATGTATCCAGTATTGAGATTTCGGCTCCTTTTTCTTTCGCTGTTTTTTCAGCATATTGTAAAAGTAAAGTTCCGATCCCTTTTTTTCTATAACTTTCTTCTACCCACAAAACTTTTATTTCAAGCTCATTCCAATATCCAATTTCTGCTAATATTCCCCCAATCTCAGTTCCTTTTTCATTTTTGACTGTAAATTCTAATGGAGTGGAAATATGATTAGTTGCTGAAACTTTACTTAAATTGTATTCAATAATTCCGTCGATTATTTTTTTTGTGCTTTTCCTATCACAATTTTCAACAGTAAATTCAAAAGTTTTTTCCATTTATGAAAGATTTTATTTAATTGCTATTTTTCCATCGGCTACAATCGAATCTAAATTATTTTAGAATCACTAATTGTCATTAAAAAAGAAAAGCTAATGTATTATTTTTGAAAATATTTTTGATCATTGTCAGAAGAATGTTGGAAAAACAGCTTAACTTTTAAAGAAATAAACAACACGTAAAGGCATGTAAGTACTTATATATTCAGTTACTTATTGTGAGAATAACGTGATTAAAAGAAAAGTATAACAATTGAAAAAAAGTTTAGAATTGCTTAATCCGTAGACACCAATTAAATGCATAATAGATTTAAATATAAGAGAATTTCAGTTTAGAGATACAGCTTAAGTTTTGGAAGTTTTTAGAGTTTGAAATTGAATTAAAAATTCTAGCAGAAGGAGGAGTTAATCTTTCAAAATCTTCCAAAAGAACTTCCGAAAATTAATTGACCGGTTTATTTTTTCATCGGGAAGAAAGATTTTCAGACTAATCATGTCATTGCAGAAGAATATTTTAAACATCTCAAAGTGCCAAAGAAGAGAATATTCCTGGTTGAAGATGCTGGACATTCCGTACTTATGGAAAAGCCTGAAGAAATTCAAAAAATAATTATCGAACAAATCCTAGATAAAAATTAAAAGCTGATCATAAATAAAAATAGGAGTCAATTCTGATGGTGAACCTAGTTTTATAGTAAAAAAATTGATGCCAATATGGCACACAGTAATTGTTTAATATATTTGCGAATAGATTTCTCCACCGATAATTCTGTCGTTTTTTATTTTTACCCCTTCTATTTAATAATAGGTTGATTCTACATACGGATCGTAGATGTCTGCATCCCATTGATTATCATTAAACTCATCCAAAAGTTGATCGTCAGATTCTGGATCAATTATGCTTTCGTATTCGTTTAGGTCATGAGCTGCATGCAAAAACTCGCAGTCAAAGTCCGGTTCATCTTCACTTTTATGGTATAAATTGCCTAATAGCTTTGAATTTTGTATGTGCTGAATTGCTGTATTTGTGAAATTCATGTTAGATTGTGTGCCAGATTGAGAAACTGATATAACAACCGGAAGGATTGCTGTTGCTTTTTTCATAATGTAATTCATTTCGTTTTGTATAAATTGTATATGCCAAAAATAATGTGCACTGCAATCTTTTTAGTTATACAATTCTGCTGTGGAGTTATATAATATCTTATCGATTACTAAAATTTTCATTTTTTGCATTGCATAAGAGAGCAGGGGACAACGTTAACATTAGATACATTCTATGCGGTTAAATGTAAATCGTGTGGTATTTTTTTTTGTATTTTCGTGACGATTGGATAATTTACGAACAGTTTCAAACTGCGAAAATAGTACGCTGTAAATCTTAAGTGAATTTTTCACAGTATAAGAAAAAGCGCGGCTTGGTTTTAATTTTAAAATTTAGAGGATTTTTGGGTTTGAGGTTTTTAACACTATTACTAAATGATTTATAATAAAGAAAATTTTCCAAAAGTATCTTCTGAACGCCATATTTCAGCTACTCTTTTAATGTATTCGATGTTTGGATTTTTGATTCTGGCAATGCTTTCTTTATTTATTGGAATACCTTTGAGTATGCAGCTGGAGTATAACAGTCCTTTATCTCAAGGAGAGCTAATTTTTGACCTTATATATTATCCTCTACTGCTTTGGGGGATCTGGATTTTATTTAAAAATTATAAGCGTCAGAAACAGAATAAAGTCATTTCAATTTCTGTGAATCGTTACGGCATGCACCAACACCAGTATAACGGCAATGTCGAAAGTGTTCTATATGAGGATCTGGAAAAGAGCACAGAAGCATATGTAAGTGATATCGATAGAAAAATAGGAACAAAATATTCGCCTGGCTATATTTTTGGATTTAAGAACGGGAAGCAGATTCCCATTCATTTTTCCAGAGCTGACAACGGGATGACTTATATTCCTAAAAATAAATACCTGCTGATTGGCCATTTTCTGCAGGGCGTCGTTTTATTTTGTCCACATATTAAGATTTCCCCGACTGTATATGCTGATTATTTTATTAATCCTGAGACTTTTGAATTTAATAGAAAAGCTCAGATAATTACATATTTTCTAATTTTTATTGTTCTGATCGTAATCCTAGTTTTAATCGATTTATTTATAAAATATACTAAAGGGTTCTCGATATTATTCTAAAGTAAAAATGCTAGATTTCTTGCATTGAATAGGAGGACTTCACGTAATGATGGGGTTTTCTCAAGCGATGTCTTTTTGTGCTATAAAAAAGCCATTAAACATTACATCTAATGGCCTTTTATTCTTGTTTTTACCTGCGTTCTTATTTTTTGATAAACTCTAAAATATCTTTATTGATAGTTTCTGCCTCTGTTGTAGGCATACCATGAGGAAATCCAGGATAAGAAATTAATTTTCCATTTTTCAAAAGAGCAGCAGCTTTAGGTGCCTGATTATATGGAACGATCTGATCATCTTCTCCGTGAAGAACCAGTACAGGTATATCTAAACTTTTCAAATCTTCAGTAAAATCGGATTCAGAGAAAGCTTTAATGCCTTCATAATGAGCCAGTACAGAACCCATCATTCCCTGACGCCACCAATTGTGTTTAATGCCTTCTTGAATTTCTTTTCCTTCACGGTTCCATCCGTAAAATGGAATAGGGAAATCATAAAAATATTGTGCTCTGTTAAATCCGGTTCCTTTTCTAATTTCGTCAAAAACAGACAATGGAACACCATCAGGATTTGCCTCATTTTTAATCATGATTGGTGTAACAGCACTAATAATAATTGCTTTTGAAACACGTCCTTTTCCATATTTTGCTGCGTAGCGAATTACTTCGCCTCCGCCAGTTGAGTGGCCAATATGAATCGCATCTTTTAAGTCAAGTGCAGCGGTCAATTCTGCTACGTCTGCAGCATAGGTCTCCATGTTGTTGCCTTCAGCACTTTGACCAGAACGACCGTGTCCACGTCTGTCGTGGGCAATAACTCTATATCCTTGTTTTAAGAAAAACATCATTTGCGCATCCCAGTCGTCTGCTGATAAAGGCCATCCGTGGTGAAAAACGATAGGTTGCCCTTTTCCCCAATCTTTATAATAAATTTCTGTTCCGTCTTTTACTGTAATTGTGCTCATTTTTTTGGTTTTTAAGATTAATAAAATTAAGAGTATCCTAATTTTGGTATTGTCGTTAAATTCTAAGTTTTATCATTTTTTATTTGACTTAGATTTCTTTGGCAAATTTATATAGGAAGAGTAGAGCAGTCGATTAACCTAGATTAAGTATTGATTTTTTGTTTTCTTAATCTGAGAGAAACGCTACTAAAAGTCTTCCGCTAAACATATCGTATTGAAAAGAATTACATGTGTTTTATCTTTTCGTAAATGGCAGGATCGTGTTTTTTTACTTTTATTTTTACGTATTTAGAAGCTGGCATATTGCTTTCTTTCACCACATTATTTACAGAAACCAAAACATTGGTTTCCGGAAAATAAGTAACCGTATTTCGCTCTGGAATTTGATAAGAGACGATAAGGAATAAAGGCGCAATTCTTTCAATGCCATCATTATAATTAAAGAGATCTACTTTGTCTCCCGCTTTAAATCCTGCTTTATCAATATCATTTTGATTCATGAAAATAACACGGCGTTCATTTTTTATTCCCCTATAGCGGTCATCCATACCATAAATAGTAGTATTAAACTGGTCATGCGTACGAGTTGTGGCCATCATGTATTCATCTTGAGCTAATTCATTATCTGGAATTTCTGTTAAAGTAAATGCTGCACGATCAGCTGATTCTTTAGCTGTAAATTGACCATGACGAGGAGCATTAGGCAAATAAAAACCGCCTTTTTCGCGAACTCTACTATTGTAATTTTCAAAACCTGGAATACAATTTTCAATAGCTTCTCTCACATCATCATAACTGTCGTGGTATCGCTTCCAGTCGATAACTGATTTTTCTCCAAGAACCGCCATCGCCATTCGGCAGACAATTTGAGTTTCGTTTATCAATTGATCCGAGATAGGTTTAAGCACGCCTTTTGAAGACTGCACCACGCCCATAGAATTTTCTGTACTGATAATTTGCACTTCGCCGTTAACGATATCCATATCACTTCGGGAAAGCGTAGGAAGGATAAGAGATTCCTTTCCGTGTACCAAATGGCCTCTGTTGAGTTTTGTCGATACACAGACCAGCAGTTTCAGTTTTCGAAATGCTTCTGCAGTGTAAGTCGTATCTGGTGCTGCTGATAGAAAATTACCGCCCATGCAGAACATAAATTTTACTTTCTCGTCATGAATCGCTTTTATCGTTCCAACCACATCATAACCATGATTTCTCGGCGGATTAAATCCAAAGTAATTTTCAAGACGATCTAATTGTTCATTTGTAGGTTTTTCATCAATAAGCATGGTTCTGTTTCCCTGCACATTGCTGTGTCCGCGAACAGGGCAGACTCCCGCGCCAGGTTTCCCTATGCTTCCTTTAAGCAATAAAATATTGACAATTTCTCGAATCATATCGACACCATTTGGCTGCTGTGTAAGTCCCATTCCCCAGCAAACGATAATTCTTTTTTTGAAAGCCAATATTTCCGCAGCTTCAATAATTAAATCTTTTGGAACTCCAGATAGAAAGGCAAGATGATCTAAGTCTAAATTTTCAAATTGTTTCTCAAAATTTTCAAAACCAGTTGTTTTGTCTTTGATAAATTCATGATCAAAAACTTCACCTGGATTTTTCTTTTCCAATTCAATTAGCAAAAGTTCAATAGCTTTTAAAAGTGCCATATCACCATTTATTTTTATAGGAAGAAAAAGATCTGTAAGTTTTCCGCCTGATCCAATTATCCCTTTTATAGCCTGTGGATTATGGAATCCCATTAAGCCAGCCTCGGGTAACGGATTAACCGCAATAATTTTTGCACCATTGTTTTTGCCTTTTTCTAAAGCGCTCAGCATTCTCGGAGCATTCGTTCCAGGATTCTGTCCGATTATCACAATCACATCGGTATCATAAAAATCTTCTAAAGTAACCGTTCCTTTTCCAATTCCGATTGTAGTTTTCAAAGCGGTTCCAGAGGTTTCGTGGCACATATTAGAACAATCTGGCATATTGTTGGTTCCAAATTCTTTTGCAAATAGCTGATAAAGAAAGGAAGCTTCATTACTGGTTCTTCCCGAAGTATAAAAGGCCGCTTCATTTGGAGATTCAAGCGTATTTAAATGCGAGGCAATTTTTGTAAAAGCCTCATTCCAACTTATGGGCTGATAATGCGTGCCATCAACGGGTAAATACATCGGTTCGGTCAATCTTCCCATTTTTCCAATTTGGTAATCGTCTAATTTTGAAAGACTGTAAACAGAGTTTTCTTTAAAGAAAGCAGCATCAACTTTTTTGGTTGTAGCTTCTTCAGCCAAGGCTTTTGCTCCGTTTTCACAATATTCGCCCAATGGAGATCGATCGTCATCAGGATCTGGCCATGCGCAGCTGGAACAGTCAAAACCTCCCATTTGATTCATTTTGAACAAAGCCTTTCCGCCTCTTAGCACTGTTTTATCTTCTATAAGATCGCTTACCGCGGCCATAACCGCAGGAACGCCAGCAGCCCATTTTTCTACTTTTGTTAGTTTAAGTTTCGAAAGGTGATACGGATTTTCTGCTTCAGGTAATTTATGGGCTAAATCATCTGTTTTTTGTTGAGGATCTTTCTTCATTGTATTGTGGTTTAATGGCTATTGTGTGATGATTACGGTTTGTTCTGATGAATGGTATATATTTAATCGGTTTTCTTTTAAAAACCCTAAAAGTGTAATATTAAACTCTGCCGCAAGATCTACGGCCAAACTGGATGGAGCGCCAATAGAAGCAATAATAGAAATTCCCGCCATTGTTGCTTTTTGAATTAACTCAAAACTTGCTCTTCCGCTTAGAAGCAAAATATGTTCATTTAATGGCAGTGATTGATCTGCGAGAGATCTGCCAATTAATTTATCCAAAGCATTATGCCTTCCAACATCTTCAGTTAAAAGAATCAAATCGCCTTGAATATTAAAAAGCCCTGATGCATGAAGACCGCCAGTGGATTCAAAATCGCTTTGAGCAATTCTTAATTTTTCGGGTAATTGATAAAAAACAGATGCATGAATCTGGATCTGCGGTCTCATTAAATTTCCAAATGGGCTTACCGTTTTTATAGATTGAATCGAACTTTTTCCGCACACGCCACAACTTGAAGTCGTATAGAAATTTCGATCTGTCTGCATCAAATTTGGCCTGAAATCTTCTTTAAGATCAACCTGAACAATGTTTTGTTTTTGTGACAAGCAATTCATTTTTATTGCAAAAGCATCTTGAATATCTTCAAAAGAAGTAATAATTCCTTCTGTAAACAGAAAACCAATTGCCAAATCAATATCATTACCTGGTGTTCGCATAGTAACCGAAATATTCTTTTGAATTCTCTCTGAATGAGAACCGTAAGAAAGCCTGATTTCAAGAGGTTCTTCAACAGAAAGCGTGTCTAAAAACGATGAGGTTCCGTTGTTTTCTATTCTTTGAACACTTACGTGTTTGATGGAAACTAATTCCGTATAATTTATTTCCATGATATTGTAATTGAAGTTGTTACGTAAATTTAATTAAAAATAGGTTCAAAAAATATACTTTCATTCATTAATTGAGAGCATACTATTCGATTTTTATATTTAATTTTCGACCTATTTATTTCACGATTTCACTCATCAGTTGTAGGAGATCTTCTGCGCCTGCGTTAAATTTTCTACCGTTAACAAAAAAAGAAGGTGTGCCATTTACACCGCTTAAAATGCCGCTTTCAAAATCAGAATCTACTTTTGTGGCAAGTTCAGATTTTTTAATATCAACATTAAATTGATGCGGGTCTAGCTCCAATTTCTCTACTAATTCTAATAAAAAAGGTTCGCTTAGAAGTCTCTGATTTTCGTAGATTGCATCATGCATTTCCCAGAACTTTCCCTGCAATGCTGCGGCTTCTGCCACTATTGCTGCAGGACGGGCGTATTGATGCATTTCTGATAAAGGAAAATTTCTAAAAACAAATTTTATCTGTTTGCCGTAATTCTGCATCATTTCTTTAAGAATAGGATAAGCTGCACCACAATAGGGGCATTGATAATCTCCATATTCTACGATTACTATACTAGCATCTTTTTTTCCTAGTATATGATCAGTTTTACTGACCGTTGGTTTTAGTGACATAATTAATTGGTTTTATAGTTTTTCTAAAGCTTCAAGAATCCCATCAGCACCTGGGTTTACAGCCATTGGCGAGAGATAACTCCATTGTATAATTCCTTCTTTGTCAATTACAAAAAGGGCACGATTGCATTCGCCTTCTATCTCATTGTATACGCCATATTTTTTTGAAGTGTCTCCTTTTGGTTCGAAATCGGCCAGTAAAGGAAAATGCAGATTTCTAGATTGAGAAAAGGCCATGTGGCACCATTTGCTGTCTACAGAAATACCGAAAATTGTGGCATCATATTTCTTAAAGTATTTCAGCATTTCGTTGTAAAGTGCCATTTGGTCGCTGCAAACTGGACTCCAGTCGGCAGGATAAAAAGCTAAAATCACGTTTTTTCCTTTAAATTCTGATAAAGTGATTTTTTGATCGGGTGTTGCAAATAAGGTAAAATCTGGCGCAACGTCATTTTTCTTCAGCATAAGATTTATTTTTAAGGTTAAAGTCAGTAATTGGCAGTAACAATGCACAAGCAAGTAGTAATGCAGCAGGTAAAATAAGTGTCCAATTTTTGAATAACGGAAGTATAATTGGTACGACAGAAGCCCCTAGCAAAAAGCCAATCCATAATAGTAAAAGCCGAAGAGCATTGAGTTTATAAAACTTCCGACTGTTTTTATTGCGAGATAGACTTAACATTGCTGTATTTCTTGCCAGACTATTCAGCGTTCCTGTCACGAAATCGGTATTTATTTTTTGAGTTCCAACAGAGGTTACAATGGTATTCATAACACCAGTTGAAAAAAGAATTATAGGTATCGACAATCCGTTGTTTATCGTATAATAATTGGATGCCATTGTATAGACAATCAATATGCCTGAAACGATATAAAATGGCAGTGTCTGAATTTTGGATTCTCTCCACAACGAAATACAGGTTCCAGCATATATTCCGAAGACAAAACAACCAATTACCGTTATAGACGAAAGAAGTACATTGAATTTGCCACTGGATAAAGCGATTCCCAATTGTGTGCTGTTTCCGCTTATAAAAGAGACATATACTTTCCATTTCAGGAAACCGGCAGCATCAAGAAAGCCTGCAATAAAGGCTAAAAATATGGCAAGTTTCTCTTGTGATCTAGTTTGTTCAGACGAATCTATGAACTGTGTTTGGACATCCACAATACTTATGATTACGGTTGAATAAACAGTTTGCTTTTAGGGAATTTTTCAATTTCGCCTTCTTCCAAACCAAAATTGGTTACCACGACATCTTTTGGATTTCCTGCAAGCCATTCGCTTAAATCAATAGATTGATAGGTGCCACTATTAAATCCAATTAAGATTTTACAAACTGTATTTCCAGTATTTTTAATGTAATGTCCAGCACCCATTGGTACATAACCGACATCTCCAGCGTTGAATTGTTCGGTAACGACTGTGCTTTCTGCTAAGAAAACAGACATTTCGGCTTGACCAGAAATATAATATTGCCATTCATCAGCATTGGGATGCCAATGCATTTCTCTTAAAGCGCCTGGCTGTAATTCTATAATAGATCCCGCCATTGTTGTGCTGATAGGGAATTCTTTGCTTGTTACCAATCTTTGCAAACCGCCACCTGGAATTATTCTAGGTTGTTGAGAATGCAAGGGATAACGATGTAAATTGGTTAACTCAATATCTGATTCTTCAGGTCGGGGAGTGGCAGTAAAGGATAATTCGTCAGGAACAATTCCGGCTGCAAAATAGGCTTCTTTTTGAGGTAATGCGACTACTTCTTCCAAAGTAATTCCCAAGTTTTGAGCAACAATTTCTGGTGGCATGCAGGATACAAAATCGGTAACGCTGAAAGTGTGATCTTCGGAAAAATTACCATTATCAAAGATTAAAATAAAATGGCATTCTTCTGTTCCTGTTGCTTGAATTGAATGTCCGTATCCTTTTGGAAAATACCAAACATCGCCTGGTTCAAAATTATCCGTGTAGCTTTTGCCATTTGGATGAATAATTGTTGTGCGAACCGTTCCTGAAATAACATAAGCCCATTCTGCTGCATTTGCGTGCCAGTGTAATTCGCGCATACTTCCCGGCTGTAGTCGCATGGAAACTCCTGCGATGCCAATAGAAGCTGGAAAATCCTTAACAGAAGCTCCTCTTGTTGTACCGCCGTCATTGGTGCGTGGTTCTTTTTTTTCTAGTTCGTATTTGAAACTTAATAATTCGGTAGTCATAATAATAGCTTTTTGATGATTAATTGTATTGGTTTTTAATTCTACTGTAAAGCTATTGAAGATATATGCTGAGTATAGTTTGAATTCGTTAGATGGGCAAAATCAGTCGTTGAATTTAGTAAGAGAACTTTAGTAATAATTTGAAGCTTTCTGATTGTAGAAGATTTGTTTCTTTAGAGTTTAAACCAAAAAAAAATCACTGCAAATTACAGTGATTTTTGATTTTATAAAGAGGGAAGTTTTAATTATTTATATAACCATTTTTTGATCAGTTTGGTATAATTGGGCATTACCACGAATACCATTAAAAAGACAATGAAACCTGAAATTACCAAAGCATCAAAATAATGATATGCCGGAATTTTCAAGAACCTTAAAAAGGGTAGTGCCAATAAAGGAATTAAAAGTGACAATGGGTAAATGGCGGACCACGTTACAAGAAATTGTTTCCAGCGAACAGGAACTTTGTTTCCTTCGTTTTCCCCATTAAAAAGAAAATCCAAACCTGATTTTATCTGGTAGTTGTCATTTTTTCTGAATAATGGATTTGCTTTTTTAATGAGTATTTTTCGGTCTTCCGATTCCATCCAGTATTTAAGATTTTCAATGGTGTCAAATCGGATGATAACTGTGTAAACAAAAGTTAAATGTGGAATTGGCCGTACGATCTGCAAATCGATAAAACCATTGGAGTGTTTGGTAATTGGAACAATTTTATCCAGCCATTTTTCATATTTCTGTTCTTTTCCATCCAAAATATGGTGAGTAATAACAACAGATGCGCCTTGATTTTCCATATCACGATTTGTTTTTGGTTGAGGTTTAAGTTTTGTTTGGAATAATTAACGAACTAAAATAATTTTACCCGTATGGCTGCCATCTTCTAATAATCGATGTGCATCAGGAGCTTCGCTGAAGGGAAAGGTTTTAAAAATAATCGGTTTGAATTGTTTTGACTCGATTAAAGGCCAGACATTTTTCTGCACTTGTTTGGCTAGCTGTTTTTTAAAATCATAGTCTCGGCTTCTTAAAGTGCTTCCGGTAATTGTTAAACGTTTTATCATTACTTTCCAAATATCCAGATCTACATGGCTGCCGCTTACGGCATTAATATGAACTAATCTGCCTTCGGGTTTTAGGATGTTTACATTTTTACTCAGGTAATTACCGCCAATCATATCTAAGATG
Source organism: Flavobacterium sp. B330r (assembly GCF_056824325.1). NCBI lineage: Bacteria > Pseudomonadati > Bacteroidota > Flavobacteriia > Flavobacteriales > Flavobacteriaceae > Flavobacterium > Flavobacterium sp. B330r. The sequence goes on along the minus strand of NZ_CP124860.1, from coordinate 5,099,215 downwards.
ACATCGACTCCTTCTTCCTGCAAAACGGTTTCAAAATCTTGGGTTTTGTAATTGATATAAGAAGCAGCGCCAAGATCGAGACATTTTTGGCCTTTTTCATCAGATCCTACTGTTACAATTACACGAATGCCAAGAGAATGGGCAATTTGGATTCCTGTAATGCCAATGCCACTATTACCGCCGTGAATCAAAAGAGTTTCTCCAGATTTTAGGTTTCCTCTCTGAAAAACATTTGACCACACTGTAAAAACTGTCTCAGGCAAACTTGCTGCTTCGGCAAAAGTCAGTCCAGCTGGAATTGGCAAGCATTGACCTTCCCGAACGCTTACGTATTCTGCATAACCACTGCCAGCGAGAATAGCGCAGACTTGATCACCGATTTTTAAATCGGTAACATCTGGTCCGCATTCGACTACAATTCCAGAAACTTCCAAACCTGGAATTTCAGATGAAACTCCAGCTGGTGCAGGATAATTGCCTTCACGCTGGAAGATGTCAGAGCGGTTTAAACCTGCTGCTTTAACTTCTATTAACACTTTGTCTCCACTTACTTTTGGAGTTGGATATTCCTGCAGTTTCAGTACATCTGGAGCTCCAAATTGAGTTATAACTATTGCTTTCATGTAGTTTGTGATTAGTGGTTTTTATTGGATTGTTCCATTCTTTTCCAAGTAAGTTTATGAATGACCCAACGTGAATTACTTATAAATGGTTTCTCTGTTTCTAAATGAAGCAATCCATCTTTAAAAAGAACTTTTCTGCTTTGTGTCTCATTTCTCCAATTTTCAAAAAGTGAAATAGACATAGTATGGCTGACTATTTGTTTTTCATCATCAGTTTTGAAGGGACCAGAATAGGCGAGATAAGGAGGACTGTCTTTTGTATCAGAATGTTCAAAATCAGTATTCATTATTTGTGCCGACATATAGCCGTCACTGTTGTAAATAATAATGCCTTTTGGTTTGGTTCCCATCGGATTTGTAATTTTTCCTTCCCCTAAAGGTACTTCAATCAATTCAACTAATGTCCAAGAACCGATTAGTATTTCAAACAAGCTATTTTTCATAATACTCAAAATAATAAGAGCGCACATTGGTGCGCTCGATTTCTATACTATTAAAACGGCTGATTGTATTTGCCAGTCAACGCTTTGTTTTCTATGCTTTTAGCAAAGTTAGGAGTTTCTTCATGATTGTGTGTATCAGAAGCAGCTTGTCTTGAAGCGGCAGCGCCGACTAGATCTACTCCGTGTTTTTTCAAGTATTCAAACATTTCTGGTGTTGCAGTTGCATGAATCTCGTTGGTGTAAAGGCAAGTGTTTTCATCAATTTTGGTTACTTTAAGCTCCCATAAAACCTGAACTTTAGTACGGCCGTTTTTAGTAATAGAATCTGAGATAGACAACATACGGCAATAATCTGGACGATGAACTGTTGCCACATAATGCTGCACCATTAAAGCATCGCCAATTGTTTCTACGTTAATAGACATGGGTTCTCCTTCATAGGTACTGGTAATTCCCGCACCAATATGCTGAGTGGAACAACGTTGGTATTCTGCATCAGGAAGGTTTAAAAGCCAGTCTGCAATATTTACTTTTTCAATTGGAGCATTAATAACTGCAGTTACTGCTGAATGTGATAATGCGTTTTCTTTGGTTTGGATGATTTCCATGATTTCTTGGTTTTAAATGTTTAACTGAAGTAAATTTACCGTCTTACATTCGTGTAGCATTCCACTATTCATCGAATGGGCAAAAACACTCGTTTAAATACGGAAATCAGTCGTTTGTTGTTTTGAAGTTTGGAATAAAGGCACAAAATTATATCAATTTCAGAAAACATAAGCACTGGAATGCAAAGAACAAAAAAAAGACCGCCTTTTACAGACAGTCTTTCAATTGAATAATATATAGTAAGATGGTTTTTCTTGAATTTAAAACGAGCTATTGTCTTATTTATTTCACAGTGATTCTAAAAAAACTTTAGCTTCTAAGAGTGACGAGTTCAGAATCTTTTCGACATCATTTAAAATCTGCTGTAAAGTTGCATTTTGTTCTGTAGCCAATTCAAGAATATTGAGTTTTTCTTCTAAAAGAGGCAATAGTCCCATTATAGCAGCACTTGATTGCAAGTCATGTGCTCTAAGTTTCACCATTTTAAAATCTTGATTTTGATAAGCCGTGATAAGCTGTTCTAAATGTAGCGGGACATTGTCAATAAACTGTTTGGTAACAGTTTGTTCAAACGCTTTATTACCGCCGCTTACCGATTGCATATACGAAAGATCAATATGTTGAAAAACAGGATCAGATTGTATAATGTTTGTTTCTTCCGAATTTGATTCTTTCAGTCCGAAAGCAGCAATTAGTTTAAAAAGTTCTTCTTCTTTTATAGGTTTTGAAATGTATTCGTTCATTCCTCGGCTCAAACATCTTTCTCTTTCGCCAGGAAGTGCGTGCGCCGTCATGGCAATTATAGGAATATCCAGTTTTAAGATTTCTCTAATTTGCTGAACAGCCGTATATCCATCCATTTGAGGCATTTGTAAATCCATTAATACCAGATCACAATCTTTTTTCCTTAGATATTCGACTGCTTCCAAACCGTTAGAAGCCATTTCAAAATCAACATTCCATTGTGAAAGCAAATGTTTCATCAAACTCTGATTGATCGCGTTGTCATCTACAACTAGAACCCTCAAAGCGCTATTTGAGATATCTTTAAAGTGGTTAATATTGACAATAGGTTTAGAATTGAGCTGTTCTTTAGCAATATCATACGGAATATAAAAGCTAAAGGTTGTTCCTTTTCCTTGTTCACTTTTTACTTCAATATCACCGTTTTGCAATAAAATCAACTTTTTTACTATTGATAATCCAAGGCCAGTCCCACCGTAATTTCGAGTTGTGGAATCTTCCCCTTGATTGAATCTTTCAAAGACTTCATTTAGCTTTTCTTTATCAATTCCAATTCCCGTGTCTGTAATTTTAAAGCCCACAACAATCTTATCGTCATGTTGGAGTTTGTTATAGACCTCAATGCTTACAGATCCCTGATGCGTAAATTTTATGGCATTTCCAATGAGGTTGACCAATATTTGAGTTAATCTGGTGGCATCACCAATTAAAGTATCAGGAATCGAATTATCGACTTTACTGGAAATGGTTAGTTTTTTTTCTTTTACCCGTTCTGAAAAAAGCGTTTCAACCGAATCCAATAATCCGTTAATGCTGAATATTCCAGGCGTAATGCGCATCATTCCAGCCTCGATTTTAGATAAATCGAGTATGTCATTAATAATGGTCATTAAATTTTCGCCCGAACGCTGAATAGAACTCACAAATTCTGCGGAAGTTTCATCCAAAGGTCTTTTCTGTAATAAATTGGTAAATCCTAAAATACCACTAAGCGGCGTTCTGATTTCATGACTCATATTAGCTAGAAAATTTTCTTTAGTCTGAGCAGCAATGGATGCTTTTTTTTCTGCAATATCCAATTCTTTGATCAGAAAATGTTGTCTTCTAAATTGGCGCATAATATGATATCCTATAACGGCACCACTCAAAACTAGTAAAACTAACAAAGAGATGTCATAAAGTTTTGCTCTTTGGCCCATTTCCAGACTTAGATTTCGCAGCTCCACCATGCGCAATTGACGCTTACGGTAAATCTTTGCTGTAATATCAGTAATCTCATTAGAAATTATTCTGGCTCTAGGATTGGCAATGGAGCTATCATCATCCATATTTCCTAAAGAATCATAACGATGTAGGAGTTTTCCTTTTGTGACCATTTTATCCTGAGCCAAAACTCCGAGTCTTTGTATTAATCTTTCCTCTTCAGGATCGGCATTATCTACAGAAAGCGAATCGAGAAAATTTCTAATCTGCCTGATCTTTTGATCAATTCCTTCTAAATGTGTAGTGTCATTAGTTGCGATCGAAGCTCGAATTCTGCTTTCGACACCCAAGATATCACGGTCAATTTCTCTTAAATGATTGCTAGAACGCAATTCATTTAAAAGGGTATTATTATTTCGTATGAGTTCTTTAGTATTTTGAGCCGAATTAATTTGTACAGCAATCAATAATATACTGCATAAAATAAAACTGCTGATTATAAAATAACTAAAGCGTTTGTTACCCATTACGGTAGACGTATTTATCATATAAATAAGTGTAATGAAATTGTATTATCTTAATTCAATAAGATAGGATTCTAGTTTACGCAGCAGAAAGAATAAAATGGCATTTAGAATACATTCATCCTAGTATTAAGCGCTTTTCTGTAAGCATCTGCAACAGGAATAAATTTTTTGTTAATCATAATACCTCCGTCTTGTAAAGTGTCAATTTTACCAATAGAAACAATATAAGAACGATGCACTCTAATGAAATCATCTTTTGGCAGACGTTCTTCGGCAGTTTTCATTTTGCCGTGAATGGCAAACATTTTTTCTTTGGTGTAAAACTTTACATAATCTCCCATTGCTTCAGCATAAAAAATATCATCTAGCTTTAATCGTCTGGTAATATTAGAATCTCTAACAAATAAAAATTCTTCTTTACCAAATTGTATATTCTCTTTTCTGCTCTCAATGATAGACTGTGCTTTACTTACTGCCTGTAAAAATCGGGCAGGAGTAACTGGTTTTAGAATATAATCTGCAATATTCAACTCAAATGCCTCCAGTGCGTATTCTTTTTTAGAAGATGTAAAAATGATGATGATATCTTTCCCTGAGAGATTTTTTGTCAACTCAATTCCTGTCATCTCTGGCATTTCAATATCCAAAAAAATTAAATCTACCTGATTTTCCTGTAAATGATGGTATGCTTCAATGGCATTAGAATATTCATTTACAACAGTAAGATTCGGAATTTGTTTTGCCAAATGAGATAAAGTGGTTCTTGCAATATCATTATCATCAACAATTAACGCTTTCATGGTATTTGGTTTTTGGTTTAGACAAATATACTTATTACTTGTTATTTTATCTAAAGTAAGAGCGTATCATCCATGCCATTTCTTCATGAATTTCTATTAAACCAGTAATAAAATCGCTTGAACCATAATCTTTATAATCATCAGCAAAAGGAGTAATGTTGCCACGAATAAATTCAATGATGCTTTCATGGTCTTGCAATAGATCTTTCATAAACCCTAAACCATCGTTGGTTCTTTCACTGTATTCTGTAAGATGCGTCAATTCAAGATAGGATTTTAAGGTAGCGGGTGCGTAGTGGCCAATTTTGCGCATACGTTCAGCAACGCTGTCAATAATTTCATCTAGTTGTTTATACTGATTTTCAAAGAAGATGTGATTCGCATGAAAATTATCGCCTGTAACATTCCAGTGTGCGTTTCTAGTTTTGGTGTAAAGTACAAATTCATCTGCTAACAGTTTTGCTAATTCGTTAGAAACAGCGTTTGTGTTTTTTTCTGTAATACCAATGGTTGCTTTCATAATCGTAAGTTTTTAAGTTATAAGCTCTGCAGCTTTGTTTTATAATGTAAAGGTCATTAGAAAATGGCTGTGGAGCATATGATTTTAGGTAAACAGGCAAAATGAGTCGTTGAAATCTAGAACTTGCTCTGTGAGTATAATTAATTTAGCGAAATGTTCTTTTGAAAGCCTGCCTGATGAATCAAGAAAAATTTTAATTGTTATTTTTGAGTTAATATCTCAATCAAGGTTTTTTCTTGACAGCTAAATCTATATTTTTAAAATCTTAAACGATACCCCAAAAAAAATGACTAAGAAGTTCTTAAAGAAAACGGCAATAAGTATTGCGACATTATTTCTACTTTTAATAATTGTGCTTACAATTGTTCCGTATGTCTTTAAAGACGAAATAACGGCGAAATTAGAAAGTATAGCCAATGAGAAACTAGATGCCGAAGTACGTTTTGATCAGATAGGACTTTCCGTTTTTAAACATTTTCCGGCATTGACCATTTATGCTAAAAATGTTACTGTAATGAGCAAAAAGAAACAGTTTGAAGCTGTAAGCATTGTAAAAGCAGGAAGAGTGTCTGCGGGTCTGAATTTTTACAGTTTATTGAAGGGAAAGATTGTTTTAGATGCCGTATATCTTGATGAAGCAGATTTAAATCTTGAAATAGATTCTAAAGGAAACGCCAATTTTAATATTGTCAAACCTTCTAAATCTGTAGATACAGCAAAGACAGAATTCAATATTAAAAAGGTTGTTATAAAGCAAACTAATATATCATACAATGACAGAAGCGCACTTTTAAAATTTAAGGTTCAGGATTTGAACTACAAAGGCAAAGGCGATTTAAGTGCCGATTTATTTGATCTTGATTCTAATGTAAAAATTAAATCATTCGATTTTGGCTTAAACGGTGTCGATTATGTTCGAAATAAACCCGTCAATGCTGAAATAATCACTTACATAGACGCTAAAGCACTTAAGTTTAAATTTGAGCGTAATGTTATCCGCATTAAAAATTTTCCGTTCTCATTTAATGGCCATTTTGCATTTATAAAAGGAGGATATGATTTTGATCTGCGTATGCAGTCGAAAAACTCTACATTAGAAGAAATGCTGTCCCTTGTGCCTCCAGCTTACGATAAGTGGCGTGAAGAGATGACCATTAGGGGTAATATTGATTTTAGGATTTTTGCGCGCGGAAGGTATATGCAAGACCTTTCAGAAAAGCCAATTGTTTCTGCTGATTTGCAAATTAATAACGGTACAATTGCTTATAAAAGAATAAAAGATCCAGTAAAAGATATCAATATATTAGCCAAAGCAGAGGTTAAAGAGTTAGACATTAATAAATTAAAGTTTGATTTAGATAATTTGTCATTTAATCTGGATAAAAAGAAAACGACAGTTAATTTCCATTCAGAAGGTTTTAAAAAGCTAAAAATTAAAACGGCTGTAAAAGCCGATTTAGATTTGGCAAAATTAAAAGAAGCCTTAAATCTTAATCAGAATGATATTCGTGGAGATATTGCTTTGGATTTAAAAGCCGACGGTATTTTTTTAAGAGATTTAGGTTTTAGTTCGCGTTTAAATAAAGTAGATACGATCATTAAAAGCATTCCTAAATTTCAGCTAAATCTTAGCCTGAAAAATGGATATCTTCAAAACATAAAGAAAAAAGATGCAGTAAAAAATATTCACCTAAATCTAACGGTGACAGCAAAAGACAGTATTTTAAGAAACGTTTCGGCTAAAATAGAGAATTTGAATGCGGAAGCTCTTGGCAATTTTGTTCGAGGACGATTCGAACTCCATAAGTTATATCCTTTTACTGTAGATACCGAATTGGAATCTAAAATCAATCTGGCAGAAGTGCACAAATTTTATCCTCTAGACAGTTTAGAAGTTAAGGGTGATTTAAATTTAAAGGTAAGCATGCATGGAATTTTAAACCGCAAACAGAAAAAATATCCCTCCTCAAAAGCAGTGGCAAGTATTAAGAACGGATATTTGAAATCACTCAAATTCCCTAATATGCCAGTTGAAAATATAAATCTAAATGCTGCGGTCTCAAGTGATAGAGGTACCGGAGAAGATTTAGATGTAAAACTACAGCAAGCGGAATTTGTTCTGGCAGGATCTCCTTTTAAAGTGCAGGGAGAGGTTAGTAATCTTTACGATTTGGTTTACAATATAAAAACTCAGGGAACATTGGACGTTGGTAAATTAACTCAAATATTCCCCATTAAAGATTTGAGCATTTCAGGAGTTATCCAGACCAATCTTATTGCTAAAGGATCTAAAAAAGATATAGATGCGAAAAATTATGACAATATTAAAAACGGAGGTAAGCTAGAAGCACGCAGTTTGGTGATTAAAAGCGCCATGTTTCCTGAACCCTTTGAGATTTCTAAAGGAACATTTAAGTTTTTTAAAGATAAGATGCGCTTTGAAGAATTTAATGTCACTTACGGTAAATCTGATATTGTATTAAATGGATACATCCATAATATTTTAAGGTATGTTTTTAATAGAAAATATCTACGCGAGTCTAACGAAAAGCTCAAGGCAGATATTAATCTATCGAGCAATCAGATTGATGCAAACGAGTTTTTTGATATGATTGCAAAGTATACAGACCAGAAAGCCGAAGAAGAAGTAGCTCAAAAAACAGATTCTATACCTGTAAATACAGTTCCTAAAAATAGCAATGCAAAGAATAAAAACTACGTAATTAGAATTCCTAGTAGCGCCGATCTAAAAATCGCAGCAAAAGTCAATAATCTTCAATTTGATACTTATAAGATTAAAGATTTTGTTGGAACTCTAGTGGTTAATGATCGTAAAGTTCAGGTAACAGAAGCCGCTTTTAATATGGCAGGAACTAAAATAGCCATGACCGGTGATTATAAAGCGCTGCATCGTCGTTTAGCAAAGTACAATGCAAATTTTAAAGCTAGCAATTTTGATATTCAACGTGCTTATGCTGAGATTCCGATTTTTGCCGAATTGGTAAGTATGGCTAAAGATGCCTACGGTTTGGTATCGGTTGATTACCAGTTAGGAGGAAGTATCGATCAGAATATGGATATTGACTTTAAATCTATTGAAGGCGAAGGAACATTGACCTTAGAGGATATTAAATTTAAAAATTTCAAGATTTTAAACCACGTAGCCAAAAAAGCAGATGCTGCCGACTTGGAGAAAGCAACTTTTAATAAAATTGCCATTCATTCGGCCATAAAGAATAATGTAATGACCATAACGCCAACAACCATGAAAATGGCTGGTTTTAGGGCGAAGCTAGAAGGGCAAGTTACTATGGATGGTAAAATAAATGTCGGGTTTCGTGTAGGGTTGCCTCCAATGGGGCTTATAAATATTCCGATGAAAATTACTGGAACGGCAGATGATTTCGAAATTTCGACCGGTAAGTTTAAAGAAGACGCAACTTTTGCAGAAGAGAGTGAGCTGAAAAATTTGCGTCCAGAACGCCGCAGACCTAGAGAGAAAGATTCTTTGAACACATCACATTCAAATGGTGAAAATCCGTAGGACAATTATTCATTTTGCTTAATAAGTTTGGTACGGAAAAATCAATTTGATTTATAATGATGCTCATACCAGACATTAAGTAAACTGTTCTTCTTATGAAGGAGGACGGTTTTTTGGGATTTTAATCTTGAAGAAAGGTCAAAAGGATCAAACCCGAGATCTTTTAAAAAAGTTTTGACAGTATTTTTTGAAGATGTATGGTCGCCTGCAAAATAGATTTCATCTTTGCTTTTGGTTACGAGCGACGTTTTTTGAGGCTGTAGCATTACTGGACTGAAAAGTTTTACCACATAAGCCTTAGGTAGCAGTGAAGCTGTAATCTGAAAAGTAAGGGCACTAGTAATGCTTGATACGAGAAGTTTCGGATTAAATATCAGTCCGCTGGTATGTACAATGATTTTGCCCGTCATGTCCGGCAACATTCCAATAGTTTTCTCGAGATCTTCTCTCGGAACAAAAAGTATGATAACATCTCCCATAGCAGCTTCCTGAAGTGAAACTAACTTAGCATTTCTTATGCTTTCGGTCGTTTGCTGTATGAAAGAGTTGCCGCGCGGATGATTAATAAGAATTTCATAACCTGCAGATGAGGCTCTCTGTGCCAGTTCTAGTGTAAGGCTTCCAATGCCTATAATTCCTATTTTCATACTTTTATCTTTTTAGTATTGCTTCTATTGAGAATATATACTAAAGTTATTACAAGAATTTGATTTACAGTACAGTATTTCTACCTGTTTTTAAATTTTTTGTAAGCAATGGAAGTTTTTTAGGCGCAAAAAAAAAGGAAACAGCTTAATAGATGTTTCCTTTTAATTTTTAATATGTCTTTAAAAAATTATTTGCCACTCGATGCAGTAATCTTTCCTATTTGAAGTCTAAAGTCAGGTCTTTTTGCATTGTAAATGTCAACAAAAGTTTCCTTATTATCAGTTTGTGAGTACACATTTGAAAATATAGTATTGCCATACCAGTTTTCTAAATCAGAATTATCTGTTTTATTTTCTGTAAAGATGTTACCTGTACACTGGTTGAAAAACATTTCTTCAAATTTGATTTTCTTTAAGTTCTCACCATTTACTACTGTTTGGCTATCTAGTAAAACCGCTGGGTTGAATCCAGAAATCACACTTCTTTTAAGCTCTAGAGCGGCGTTGTCTGCTACGTAAACAGCTTCTTTTATAAGACCAGCCTGAATGTCGGCTTTGATATTTTCACTGTCATTTAAAAGAGTAAGGTTTGATGCAGAAACGAAAGTAGATTTTCTTGTAAAGTCTGTTTCGCTTTTCTTTTCATAGGCTTTCACTTCTAAACATCTAGAACCATCTCTGTTACTTGACAAATAAGAAGATCTAACTGCTAATGAATTATAAAGACGACATTGCGTTCCTTGCGTCATTTTAAAATCATCATTTATAGATTTGTACGAAACCAATTGAGAAGCATTAAGATCTCCGCCATAAAAAGCAAATGAATCACCTCCTGAAAAGCTCACCATAATGTTTTCCAATACCGTTTTGTTTCCAGCTCCTGCAACAGTTAGTCCATTAAAACTATCTGCTCCTTTTACTTTTCGGCCAGCAAATTCAATACGAATAAACTTTAATACTCCAGAGCTGCTAGCTGCATTGTCTCCTCCATATGCAGTAAGAGAAGGGTCAAGATCCATGGTATAAGAACCAGCTCCACCAAATTTATTGATAGGGGCATCTCCTAAAACTACAAGACCACCCCAGTCGCCCGCTTTTTTCATGCTAGCGTTTGAAGTGAAGATGATAGGATCAGTTTCCTGTCCCTCTGCCATAATTTTGGCTCCTTTTGTTATAATAAGAGTTCCTTTGCTTGCTGCATCGCCAATAATTACCGTACCTGGATCAATAGTCAGAACGGCGTTATTTGTTACATATACATTTCCTTGAAGGATGTATACATTTTTTTTCATCAGTTTGGTGTTCTGTGTGATATTTCCAGCCAGTATTTGGTTGGCATCTTTAGACTCCGTTTTCTGCGGTTTGAATTCTGTCCAGTTGTCCAGCCAGTTCGCATATCCGATAATTCCCTTTTCCTGCTGTGCGTTCACGCCTGCGGCAAGTAGCAGACAGATCATTAGAGTAATTTTTTTCATAGTCTTTGGGGCTATTTGTAATGGTATTTTTTTTGGCTCTTTTAAAACTGATTATAAAGTTTTTTTGCTTTCGTAATAACTGGAGATAATATATCTGATCAGCGACTAAAAGGAAATTTTAAATCTTTTTTCTGAAGAGCTTCTAACAAAAATAAGCAAAAAGATCAGACTTTGCAGGGCTTTACTAATATTTAACATTTGTTCAAGCTAAGCTTAATATGTGTAAGGTCTTTCATCCTTCAATATTAATTTAAGTTTGATTTTTTTAAGTTAAAAGCAATACATTTGATTTTATTCGAATTATAAAAATGGGATTAGATTACGATTATAGAATATATATTAGGAGAGAGAGGCTTAATAGAGCTTTAGAATTCATTTATGAGCATTCAGAAAAAGAGAGAGCATCATTTGAAATAATCAATGATCAGCTGTACAAAATTGACCGCTATGCTAATGGAGAAATATCCAAAACCTTACTTGAGAACTTAGGGATAAATCAGAGGGTAGATACTTGTATTTTAGTAGAAGAAGATCAGACGATAGTAGAATATTATCTGTATGATTTAACTCAAAATTACACACCCGATTCTGCTGATGAATCGGACTTTATTGATTTTTACAAAGGCACAGAGGGCAAATGGTGGATTGGTAATGTTGAAATTTACATTAATGACTATTCTTCAAAAATAGAGGATTGTATCGAACTTCAATTTTGGGCTGTCACTAGTGATATGAGTCGTCTTTTTGCTAAATCAAAATCAATTGACAAATACTTTAAAGAGTTTTGCAGAGCTACAGAAGCAGATTATGGTTGTATTTATATGGAAGACAGCGGATACAGACTTATATGGGCAAAGGGGAATGAATACAATCTGACAGTACCAATTCTCTGGAATAGTTTTGAAGAACATGGGTTTGTTAAAGTAATAGGTGACGTTTTAAAACTATAAAACATTTGAAAATAGTGCTGCAAAAGTTATCTTTGGTTGCATTAATATAAGATTCTAACGTTAAACAAAATTTAAATGGAAGTTGTAAATGAGAATTTAGTGTTTCTTACGAACAGGCATTGGCAAATCCTTTTAAAGGAAAAAAAATAAAATTGATCATTACGAAAGTTGCAAAAAGCTTCAAATTTCTATGAAGCTTTTTGTTTTTAATATTATTTCGTTAATAAAACTTGTATCCAACAATACTTTGAATTTTCTATTTAAGATTCCTTTTCAATAGAAGCTTGAAGCATTAGATAGTGAAGATCTTTATTCTGTACAAAGGGGTTCAGCAGTTCGCTTCCAGGACCATACATGGCCAATTCAACATAATCTCCAGAATGATCCATACTGATCCATCCTACATTATTATGCTTTTTCTGAATTTCTGAATAGGCTTTAAAAGGTAACTTTTTATAATTATACAGACCATCTTCCTGCTTTTCGAGGCCAGAATAGAAATCCTTTAGATGCTTTGCTTCATCATCTGTCAGGCTAATTTTATTGGTTTCTTTAATCCAATCCTTAATCTGCTGCAGATTGAAATCGGCATGAATAGAATTTAAAATGTATTCGTTGGTGTATTTATAGTCTGCAATGCTGTTAAAGTTTTCTTTTGCATTAGCGCCATAGATAAGTCCCGGATTTGCATTTCCGTGATCGGTTGTAATGATTACAAGGGTTTCTTTGTCTTTTTCGGCAAAATCTATAGCTGTTTTAACCGCTTCGTCAAAAGCGAGCTGGTCATGAATCAGCGCAGCAATATCATTGGCGTGCGCAGCCCAATCTACTTTTCCTCCTTCAATGAGTAATACAAAACCATTTTTATGGTCTTTCATCTGGTCAATTGCCGCAGCACTCATTTGAGCAAGTGTAGGTGTTTTTTGTAATTCTGGTATATTGTTTTGATCGATCGTGTAGGGAAGAGCTCCAATGGCGAAAACACCTAAAGTTTTCCCTCCTTTTTTAATGTTTTCTAGATCCGATTTTTCTTTTAGTACCTGATAGCCTTTTTCTTCATAGATTTTATAGATATCTTTTTTGTCTTTTCTTTTTGATGGATTGAAGAATTCATCGCCTCCTCCCATCATAACATCAAATCCAAGTTCGGCATACATTTCGGCAATTTCATTTTCGGCATTTCTGCTGTCCGAGTTCACACAGAACCCTGCGGGAGTGGCATGAGTAATGGTAACCGTAGTAACACAGCCTGCTTTTTTTCCTGCATTTTTAAACTTTTGCCAGATCGGAAGAAATTTTTCGCCATTTGGACCAATATTCAACACACCATTTTTCACACGATGCCCACCTCCAAAAGAAGAGCTCGCCGCCGCAGAATCTGTAACTGGAGAACTGGCAGAGGCTGTGTCCATTAAGGCTCTTGAGACTTTATTCTCTTTATAAAGATTAATCCACTCCGTATTTTTGCCTAAAACATGTTGAGAGTAGAGATCCGCCATCTGAAGTGTTCCACAGCTCATTCCGTCGCTGATCAGGAAAATGATGTTCTTTGCTTTTTTTGCTTTCTTACTTATGGCCTCCACATCGTTTGCTAGGATAACGGAAGGGCCAAGGGTGAATAGCCCTGCTAGTGCTGAGGAGCCTTTTAAAAATCTGCGTCTGTTCATTAAGATAAATTTAGTAAAAGGTAAAATAAAGACATTTTAAAATTTAATGCAATGATGTTGCGTTAAATTATTGTTTTGTTTTGATCTGAAGATATTATAAGAATTAGATATTAGAGTAAAATTAAATGTGCTTCCTATGGAAAATTACCATGAAATCAGGTATTTTATTTTGTATATGATGTCTGTAAATTTGTTCCCAATCAAAATAATCACAATGAAAGCCAATATTCCAAATAGTATTACATCAAAAAAAGGTGTTTTTTTTAAAAATGAGAAATCCAGTTTGTTAAAACAGCTTTTTTATGTACTGTTTCTGCTTCCATTTATGGCAGTCGGACAAAAAGCACTTGTTCCTGGCGGTAAGGACATCAATACAAAGTATATTAAGCCAGAAAAATCACTCTACACTGTTTATTATGTTAAAGGTACAGAGTGGAAGAATATGGGAGCATTAACTTATGACATTACTTTGACTAATAACCAACTGACGTTGAATAATACTTTTACCCCAAAAGACAACGGAGCTCCTACAACGCGTATTAGTACAGCAGATGCGCAAACGCTTAGAGCTATAAGTTATGCTGATGAGACTAAGAACGCAAAATTAAATCTGAACTTTGCTGAAATCATTACGGGTAATTACTATTCTAAGAAAACTAAAAAAGACAAAAAACTAAAGCTTCAGCCTAAAGAAGAATATTTTGACTTCAATTGGTCCGATCATTTAATTACGACTTTACCATTAGATGTAGGGTATAAAGCACGTTTTCCGCAGTTTTATTATAATGATGGGTCAGATGTGCTTGTTGAATATTATACTATTAAAGAAGTAAAAAGTTTTGTCTACAATTCTCCGAGAACAGGTAAGCACGAGACATGGCTTGTTTCAGTTTTGGAAGAGAGCACTAACGCTACTTATAATTATGCTATAGACAAAAAAGATCATCGCCTATGGCAACGCGAAATGTCTATGGCTAATGGAATGTGGGAAATTACAGTTAACGAAGAATTAGATTATCAGCCTATTAAAAACAAATTTAACAAGGAAGAAGTTGCAAAGCAAATCTCCAATGGTAATAGTGTTATAATTGGTACGGCCTATGCAAGATCTGACTCAGGTAAGAGATTGGGCGGGTTGGTGAATACTGCTAAGAAACAATATGCGCCAAGAGGTACAGAAATTACACTTTTTCCAAGTTCAGCTTATTATGAAGAATGGGCAGAGGTCAACAAGAAAATTCGCAAGCAAAATAAAATGCCAGAAGTGCCTTTGAACAGTGATTTCGGCTATTCTATCAAAAAAACTAAAGTATATGACGATCAAGGACATTTCGAGTTTATGGATTTAATGCCGGGCACTTATATTGTTATGGTTAGCTTTGATTTTACCAACTCCTATAATTATTCATACGTATCTGGATATACAAACTACTACAATTATTATGGTTATCAAGGTTCTACAACAAATTATGGTACAGCAAAACAATCCTATTCTGATAAAGCCAATATTGAGAAAAGGGTAACTATAGATAAGGATGGCGATAAAAAAGAGGTGAACTTGAAAGAGATTTAATTGAATAGCTAAGCAGTAAAGTAAGGAATCCCCGCTGAAAAGATTTTCCATTATATATGAATAGATAGAATTGAGGAAAGATTTTAAAAAAAAGAAACAGATTGTAGTTGTGCTATAATCTGTTTCTTTTTTTTATGAATACATATCTTGTTTATAAAGTAAGGTAAGCAGAATATTATTCGATTAATTATAGAATGCTTATGCTTTGTGGCAGCGGTTGAGTCCTAGTTTAGGAAAAGTGAGTTAAAAAAAATGGTTTCATTTTATAATTTGCAACATGATAAAACTTGTTTTATTATGTTAAAATGTTTTTGTAGGATAACTTTGAAACGAGTTAATGGATTATTAAGATTACAAGTGCTACATCATGAAAAATCCCAGAATGTAGCTGCCATGCAAACAATAATTATAAATTAAATCTTGAAATTATGAAAAAGTATCATTTGTTAGTTGTCGTTTTTTTCTTTTCGCTGGGAATGTCAGCACAAAGCGCCCAGTCATTTTTACTTAATTTGTATGGAGGGTATACCTTTTCTGATAGGGTAGACTTTGATTCCTCTTACGCAAAAGTAGAAGATGGTTTTGAATATGGTATAGGTTTGGAATATTTTATAATGGATAATGCTTCAGTAGAATTAAAGTATAACAGACTTGATACAAATATGCCTTTGTACACAAAGGTTGCTATAATTAATGGGGCTAACACTATTCCTGCAGGAACTCAGCTAAATGCGGGAGATGACAAAGGTGCCATCAATTATATATTAGCTGATTATACTTATTATTTTGGTTCAAGCTCCCAAAAGGCACTTCCGTTTCTAGGAGCAGGTTTAGGAGTTGCGATTTTAGAAACGCCAAAGAGCGGTAGCGGAACTTATTTTGCATGGGAAATTAAGGCTGGTGTAAAAGTAAAAACGAATTCACCATTATCAATTAATCTAAATGCTTATCTGCAATCAATGTCGGCTGCAGTAGGATATGATTATTATTGGGACTACTATTGGGGGCCAGTAGCAGTTACTGATTATGCATCAACATTTCAATTTGGACTTGGCGCTGTACTTAGTTACGATTTCAGTAAATAATAATTACTTCACTATATTGTTTAAAACAGCTTGAGAATTTCTCAGGCTTTTTTATTTATGCGAGTTGAGTGTTGCTTGCGCGGCGTATTGAAGCGATTTAATAATGAATTTATAATAGTTGCAGGAAAGTTATTTTCTGAAAAGACAAAGAAAATAGCTTTTTTTAAGCTGTGGATTCAATAAAAACGGATTTTATCAGGTGCTATATTTGCTTAAAAAGCTTGGAGGTAAGAAAAAGCTTTATTTGTGTAAAGAGATTTTTAAATTTAAATATTGTGTTATCAATGAGTTAGGAAAAAGTTTGGGAAAAGTTAGAAAAAAACTCATTCAGAATGCTTGGAAATCTAAATAAAGGCTCTATCTTTGCACCCCGCAAAACACGGAAAGTTCATTGGGAGGCTGGGAGGAAAATTGGAGAAAAGGGGATTGAAAAAATCTCGAAAAAAAACTTTAAATTTTTCTTGCAGGAAACAAAAAGAAGTTTTAGTTTTGCACCCGCTTTGAGAGATAAGCGAAAGACAGAAAATTACGTTCGTAGACATATTGAATTGACAGCCGTTCTAACAGAGATGTTAGAACAAAAAGAATAAGAGCAGTAGAATCGTAAGATTCGAAAAGAACCGATAGAAAGAGCATCGATTATATAATATTAAAATATACGATGAAGAGTTTGATCCTGGCTCAGGATGAACGCTAGCGGCAGGCTTAACACATGCAAGTCGAGGGGTAGAGGCTTTCGGGCCTTGAGACCGGCGCACGGGTGCGTAACGCGTATGCAATCTGCCTTTCACAGAGGGATAGCCCAGAGAAATTTGGATTAATACCTCATAGCATTACAGGATGGCATCATCCTGCAATTAAAGTCACAACGGTGAAAGATGAGCATGCGTCCCATTAGCTAGTTGGTAAGGTAACGGCTTACCAAGGCGACGATGGGTAGGGGTCCTGAGAGGGAGATCCCCCACACTGGTACTGAGACACGGACCAGACTCCTACGGGAGGCAGCAGTGAGGAATATTGGTCAATGGACGCAAGTCTGAACCAGCCATGCCGCGTGCAGGATGACGGTCCTATGGATTGTAAACTGCTTTTGCACAGGAAGAAACACTCCGACGTGTCGGAGCTTGACGGTACTGTGAGAATAAGGATCGGCTAACTCCGTGCCAGCAGCCGCGGTAATACGGAGGATCCAAGCGTTATCCGGAATCATTGGGTTTAAAGGGTCCGTAGGCGGTCTTGTAAGTCAGTGGTGAAAGCCCATCGCTCAACGGTGGAACGGCCATTGATACTGCAGGACTTGAATTATTGGGAAGTAACTAGAATATGTAGTGTAGCGGTGAAATGCTTAGAGATTACATGGAATACCAATTGCGAAGGCAGGTTACTACCAATTTATTGACGCTGATGGACGAAAGCGTGGGTAGCGAACAGGATTAGATACCCTGGTAGTCCACGCCGTAAACGATGGATACTAGCTGTTGGGAGCAATCTCAGTGGCTAAGCGAAAGTGATAAGTATCCCACCTGGGGAGTACGAACGCAAGTTTGAAACTCAAAGGAATTGACGGGGGCCCGCACAAGCGGTGGAGCATGTGGTTTAATTCGATGATACGCGAGGAACCTTACCAAGGCTTAAATGCAGACTGACCGATTTGGAAACAGATCTTTCGCAAGACAGTTTACAAGGTGCTGCATGGTTGTCGTCAGCTCGTGCCGTGAGGTGTCAGGTTAAGTCCTATAACGAGCGCAACCCCTGTTGTTAGTTGCCAGCGAGTCAAGTCGGGAACTCTAACAAGACTGCCAGTGCAAACTGTGAGGAAGGTGGGGATGACGTCAAATCATCACGGCCCTTACGCCTTGGGCTACACACGTGCTACAATGGCCGGTACAGAGAGCAGCCACTGGGTGACCAGGAGCGAATCTACAAAGCCGGTCACAGTTCGGATCGGAGTCTGCAACTCGACTCCGTGAAGCTGGAATCGCTAGTAATCGGATATCAGCCATGATCCGGTGAATACGTTCCCGGGCCTTGTACACACCGCCCGTCAAGCCATGGAAGCTGGGGGTGCCTGAAGTCGGTGACCGCAAGGAGCTGCCTAGGGTAAAACTGGTAACTAGGGCTAAGTCGTAACAAGGTAGCCGTACCGGAAGGTGCGGCTGGAACACCTCCTTTCTAGAGCCCTATGTGTTAGCAGCAATGCACGCTGGGGAAATAAGATGCCGGACTATGGTTTTGGAATCTGAGATTGTATTGCTCTTGCTGTTAATTTAAAAAAAATGATAAAATTAAGTAAAACAGAGTCTCGTAGCTCAGCTGGTTAGAGTACTACACTGATAATGTAGGGGTCGGCAGTTCGAGTCTGCCCGGGACTACTATTTAACTTAAAAAAAGGAAATTCTAGAGTTGAGTTCTTATGAATAATCATTCATAATTCATAATTCACAATTCATAATTAGATTGGGGGATTAGCTCAGCTGGCTAGAGCGCCTGCCTTGCACGCAGGAGGTCAACGGTTCGACTCCGTTATTCTCCACTGTCCCGATAAATCGGGAAAAAGTTCATTGACATATTGAGATAAGAAAATAATAAGAAAGTAGAAAGCGTTTTTTGCAATTTATTGCAAAAGACAAAACAAAACGGTCTTGTTTTAATTAACAAGATTGGTGCAATAAGCAAAATAAGGGCGCATGGGGAATGCCTAGGCTCTCAGAGGCGATGAAGGACGTGATAAGCTGCGAAAAGCTGCGGGGACTGGCACACACAGATTGATCCGCAGATATCCGAATGGGGCAACCCGCTATGTTGAAGACATAGCACACCGATAGGTGGGCAAACCCGCTGAACTGAAACATCTAAGTAGGCGGAGGAGAAGAAAACAAAAGTGATTCCGTAAGTAGTGGCGAGCGAACGCGGATTAGCCCAAACCAGTTATGTTACGGCATAGCTGGGGTTGTAGGACCGCGACATTTCATGCATGAGGAACCGGAAGCTTCTGGAAAGGAGCGCCACAGAGGGTGACAGCCCCGTATGGGCAACAAATGTAATGGATAGCGGTATCCTGAGTAGGGCGGGGCACGTGAAACCCTGTCTGAATTTGGCGGGACCATCCGCTAAGGCTAAATACTCCTGAGAGACCGATAGTGAACCAGTACCGTGAGGGAAAGGTGAAAAGAACCGTGAATAACGGAGTGAAATAGATCCTGAAACCATGCGCTTACAAGCGGTCGGAGCCCTTTCGTGGGGTGACGGCGTGCCTTTTGCATAATGAGCCTACGAGTTAACGCTGCTGGCAAGGATAAGTGGTTAAGCCATGGATCCGCAGCGAAAGCGAGTCTGAATAGGGCGCTTTAGTCAGTAGTGTTAGACGCGAAACCGTGTGATCTACCCATGGGCAGGTTGAAGCTGTGGTAACACACAGTGGAGGACCGAACCGGTTGACGTTGAAAAGTCTTCGGATGACCTGTGGGTAGGGGTGAAAGGCCAATCAAACTCGGAAATAGCTCGTACTCCCCGAAATGCATTTAGGTGCAGCGTTATTTTAGTTATATAGAGGTAGAGC
This sequence comes from Flavobacterium sp. B330r, assembly GCF_056824325.1. NCBI lineage: Bacteria > Pseudomonadati > Bacteroidota > Flavobacteriia > Flavobacteriales > Flavobacteriaceae > Flavobacterium > Flavobacterium sp. B330r. The sequence continues at coordinate 5,079,246 of NZ_CP124860.1, read as the reverse complement.
TACTGATTGGATGCGGGGGCTTCACCGCCTACCAATTCCTGACAAACTCCGAATGCTATATAATGATTGATAACAGTGAGGGCTTGGGTGCTAAGGTCCAAGTCCGAGAGGGAAAGAACCCAGACCATCAGCTAAGGTCCCCAAATATATGCTAAGTTGAAAGAACGAGGTTTGTCTGCCCAGACAGCTAGGATGTTGGCTTGGAAGCAGCCATTCATTTAAAGAGTGCGTAACAGCTCACTAGTCGAGCGGACGAGCATGGATAATAATCGGGCATAAGCATATTACCGAAGCTATGGATTTGCATGTATGTGCAAGTGGTAGGGGAGCATTCTGACAGGGCTGAAGGTGTATCGTAAGGTATGCTGGACCGGTCAGAAAAGAAAATGTAGGCATAAGTAACGATAATGCGGGCGAGAAACCCGCACACCGAAAAACTAAGGTTTCCACAGCTATGCTAATCAGCTGTGGGTTAGTCTGGACCTAAGGCGAACCCGAAAGGGACAGTCGATGGCCAACGGGTTAATATTCCCGTACTTCTTATTGCTGTGATGGGGTGACGGAGTGATGAAAGCGCCGCGAACTGACGGAATAGTTCGTTAAAGCACCTAGCTATAGGGTCTCTAGGCAAATCCGGAGATCTTGGTGAAATGCGATAGTACTCGGAGTCTTCGGACAAAGAGATAGTGCGCCTAAGGGCTTCCAAGAAAAACCTCTAAACTTCAGGCAGTAAGAACCAGTACCGTAAACCGACACAGGTAGTTGAGGAGAGAATCCTAAGGTGCTCGAGAGATTCATGGCTAAGGAATTAGGCAAAATAGACCTGTAACTTCGGGAGAAAGGTCGCCAGCAGCAATGCTGGCCGCAGTGAAGAGGTCCAGGCGACTGTTTATCAAAAACACAGGGCTCTGCAAAATCGTAAGATGAAGTATAGGGCCTGACACCTGCCCGGTGCTGGAAGGTTAAGAGGAGATGTTATCTTCGGAGAAGCATTGAATTGAAGCCCCAGTAAACGGCGGCCGTAACTATAACGGTCCTAAGGTAGCGAAATTCCTTGTCGGGTAAGTTCCGACCTGCACGAATGGTGTAACGATCTGGACACTGTCTCAGCCATGAGCTCGGTGAAATTGTAGTAACGGTGAAGATGCCGTTTACCCGCAGTGGGACGAAAAGACCCTGTGCACCTTTACTATAGCTTAGTATTGACCTTGGATAAATGATGTGTAGGATAGGTTGGAGACTATGAAGCGGCGTCGCCAGGCGTTGTGGAGTCATTGTTGAAATACAACCCTTTGTTTATCTGAGGCCTAACCCCGCAATGTGGGGGACAGTGCTTGGTGGGTAGTTTGACTGGGGTGGTCGCCTCCAAAAGAGTAACGGAGGCTTCTAAAGGTTCCCTCAGTACGCTTGGTAACCGTGCGTAGAGTGCAATGGCATAAGGGAGCTTGACTGAGAGACATACAGGTCGATCAGGTACGAAAGTAGAGCATAGTGATCCGGTGGTTCCGCATGGAAGGGCCATCGCTCAAAGGATAAAAGGTACGCCGGGGATAACAGGCTGATCTCCCCCAAGAGCTCATATCGACGGGGGGGTTTGGCACCTCGATGTCGGCTCGTCACATCCTGGGGCTGGAGAAGGTCCCAAGGGTTGGGCTGTTCGCCCATTAAAGTGGCACGCGAGCTGGGTTCAGAACGTCGTGAGACAGTTCGGTCTCTATCTACTGCGGGCGTTAGAAATTTGAGTGGATCTGATTCTAGTACGAGAGGACCGAATTGGACAAACCTCTAGTGTATCTGTTGTCCCGCCAGGGGCACCGCAGAGTAGCTACGTTTGGAAGGGATAAGCGCTGAAAGCATATAAGCGCGAAACCCACCACAAGATGAGATTTCTTTTAAGGATCGTGGAAGATGACCACGTTGATAGGCTACAGATGTAAAGGCAGTAATGTCATAGTCGAGTAGTACTAATAATCCGTAAGCTTATGCACAAACTTTTCCCCCCGGGCAATCGGGGGGAGGAAACTTTCTAAAATAATGCTTATTTGTTTCTTTATCTCAGTATGTTAAAATATTGTTTAATTGATAATTAACAATTTATAATTGATAATTAATGATTAAAAGCTGCTTGCAGCGAATAGCCTTAAGGTGGTTATTGCGGCGGGGCTCACCTCTTCCCATCCCGAACAGAGAAGTTAAGCCCGCCTGCGCAGATGGTACTGCAGTTTTGTGGGAGAGTATGTCGTCGCCTTTCTTTTGAAAACCCTATCCAAATTGGATGGGGTTTTCTGTTTTTTATATGTTTTGGAAAACTTCCCCATGGCTGCTTATAAATAGATAGGTGCGTTAGTGATGGGAGCGGCATCCTTTTGCGGGGCACGAAGGGCTTCTTTTTCCCCTAAACATCCATCCGCAAAAGATACAGCGGACAGCACGGCCCAGAGGGAAACGCCATTGACATTAGAAACTTTTCTGTTATTAGTTCTCTTTCTATACTAATTATTGAATTGATGATTAATGAAATTTAGTATATTAGAACTACAAAACGAGATGCTATTAATTTAAATCAAACGAACCTATGAATGTCTATACTAATATCTTTTTGTCAATTGTAAGCATGCTGTTTTTCTCGGCATGTAGTGATAAAAATACTGCTAAAGAAGAAAATTCGGATTTAAGTTCTTATTTGAAAGATGGATCTACAGGTATAAAGACAGGAGGGGTAAAGATGATTGAAATTAGTACCCCGAAGGGGAAGTTTAAGGTCTGGACTAAGCGTGTAGGTAATAATCCAAAAATGAAGCTATTACTTTTAAATGGAGGACCAGGAGCGACCCACGAATATTTTGAGTGTATGGAAAGCTTTTTGCCTCAGGAAGGGATAGAGTTTATTTATTACGACCAGTTAGGAACAGGCAACTCTGATAATCCAAATGATCCAGTATTTTGGGATTTGGATCGTTATGTGGAAGAAGTGGAACAGGTGCGTATAGCTCTTGGTTTAGATAAGAGTAATTTTTATTTATTAGGTCATTCATGGGGTGGGATTTTAGCTTCGCAGTATGCATTGAAGTATCAACAAAATCTTAAAGGACTTATTATTTCAAATATGATGATGAGCGCTATTGACTATGATAAATATGCGGATACAGTGTTAGCAAAGCAGATGGATCCTAAAGTTTTGGCGAGGATTAGGGAAATAGAGAAAAATAAAGATTTTGAAAATCCGGAATACATGCAGTTATTACTTCCTAATTTTTATACTAAACACATTCTGCGTTTAGATGCTGATAAGTGGCCAGAACCTGTAAACAGATCATTTAGTAAAATAAATCAGTCTTTGTATGTGACTATGCAGGGGCCAAGTGAATTTGGATTGTCGGGAAAACTTGAGAAGTGGGATATTAAAAAAGAGCTTCCAAAACTTGTCGTGCCAACATTGTCGATAGGGGCAGAATATGATACCATGGATCCTAATCATATGAAATGGATTGCTTCTCAAGTGAAAAATGGCACCTATTTGTATTGTCCTAACGGAAGTCATATGAGCATGTACGATGATCAGGATGTTTACATGAAAGGTTTGATTAAGTTTATTAAAGATACAGATAATACGACCATTAAATAATACATTGACTATAGAATTGAAAGCTCTCATATTTGGGAGCTTTTTCTTTTTATAGTGCTTTGTTTTAGTTATAGTTTAATTACTGCTTTTTTTTCTGAAACCTCCTCTCTTTTTTAATTTTGATAAAGCGGTATTTCTGATTTAGAAAGTTCTAATTTGCTCTCTATAAAATAATTAAAGCGATTGGCTTTTAATAGTATTAATATTTTTATTATTATTGTAGTATAGTACAGTATAGTATTGTGCTAAATCTTACTAACTAATAATAATAACTATGCAAGAAAAAATTACAAAAGAAAAAGTATCAGCTAAAAGCTTGCTGACTTCAATGCTGTTTTTATTAACGATTTGCAGCTGGGGTCAGAGTTATGAATTTGAAAATGGTAGCCGTACAGGAAATGCCGATATCCAAAACTGCGATTCCTGTTCGGGAAAAATAGTAGGTAATTTAGGAGGAACTGGCAGTGTCTCAGTAAATGTTACTGTCGCAGCAACAGGCTGGTACAATTTGCAATTGTTTTATTGTACAGGAGATCCTCGTACGATTCGGCTAACTGCAGGTTCAGCCACAGCCATTGCAATTCCTTGTGAGCCAAGCGGAGGATGGAGCGCAGCAGCTTCTAAAAATATAAGTGTCTATTTGAACAGCGGAACAACCACTTTGCTTTGGGATAATACCAATTCATGGGCTCCTAATCTAGATAAATTTATTTTAACACCTTTGGCGGCAGGAACTAACCAAACCATCGCTTTTGGGAATAACAATAGTATTGTTTATAATTTAACGAATAAAACATATAGTATAAAGTTTAATGGTGCAACTGTAATTAGTAATGCGTCTGCTTATGCAAACAGTGATCAGCAATATGTGAGTAATAATTTTGCTTCGGCTGTTTATAGTTCAGAACCATTTACAGATAATGTAGGAACAGGAACTAAACACATTTTTAGCTTAAGTGGAAATTATACTTTAGGCATGCAGCAAATTTTTTATACTTATACAAATAAGAATTATTTGGCTGTACAAGTGGTCTTGACAGGAAATGGATCAAACTGTTATAAAATGTCTCCTTTAACGAGTAATCAGGTAACACCAAATTTTGGAACGGGAGATACTAGAGCCGTATTTGTCCCTTATGATAATGATGCCTGGATTCGATACAATGCTTATACTTTAAATTCAGCTGACTTTACAGCATCAGAAGTAACTAATATTTATAATAATACCAATCGTAAAGGTTTAGTAATTGGTTCTTTGGAACATACAAAATGGAAAACGGGTGTTACAGTAAGCGGAGGCGGTTCTTCATCAGCTTACGTTTCGGTTGTTGCGGGTTGGACAAAACAAGATGTGACAAGAGACGCAAGAGGCCATGGCTGGGTAAATGTAGGCCAAACAAGCTGTCCTTCTCCAAAAGTAATGATCAATGCTACAGACGATTGGAGAACAGGATTCGAAGAATTTGCACAAGCGAATGCCGCAATGCAGCCAAAATATATTTTTGACTGGACAGCGCCAAAACCAATGGGATGGAACAGCTGGGGAGCTATGCAGACCAATGTTAACTTAACGAAAGCAAAAGCAGTTGTAGATTTTTTTCATAATGATTGTCCTGCATTCAAAACAGAGGATAATACTTTGTTTATTGATCTTGATTCTTATTGGGATAATATGAGCGATGCTGAACTGGCACAATTTGTTACGTATGCAAAAAGTAAAGGTTTTAAGGCTGGAATCTATTGGGCTCCTTTTGTAGATTGGGGAAAATACAATCGTCAGGTTGAAGGCAGTTCATATAATTATAATCAATGTTGGACTATGGTTAACGGAAATCCTTTAGAATTGGATGGAGCTTATGCAATGGATCCAACAAGTCCAGGTACTAAGGCGAGAATTCATTATTTTATAAATCGTTTTAAAACCGCAGGATTCGAAATGATAAAAATTGACTTTTTAACACATGCGAGTATTGAAGCTGACAGTTTTGCAAATAATCAGCTTCATACAGGTATGGAAGCATATCAAGAAGGAATGAAATACTTGATTGATGAAATTGGAGGAACAATGTTGATTCAAGCTGCAATATCTCCTAATTTGGCAACTGGTCCTTTTGCGCACGTAAGACGCATAGCTTGCGATGCTTACACAAACATAAATGAAACAGATTATACTTTAAATAGTACAACTTACGGCTGGTGGCAAAATCAAATCTACGATTATATAGATGCAGATCACGTTGTTTTTGGGAATGCTTCAATCGGACAAAATCGTGCGAGATTATTAAGCAGCGTAGTCACAGGAACGGTAATTGCTGGCGATGATTTTTCTGTTGCTGGTCAATGGAAAACAACTGCACAGAATCTTTTGCAAAATATCGATGTGATGGATGTTGCTCGTAACGAAATGCATTTCCTTCCTGCTGATGGAAATACAGGTTATAATGCAGCCAATATTTTTTCTGCAACACACAACGATGTTACTTATGTAGCTGTTTTTAACTACGGAAATACTTCAACAACAAATAATATCAGTTTAAGTCGTCTTGGCCTTGGATCTGGAAATTATACAGTTAAAGAACTTTATTCGGGAGCCACAACTACAGCTCAAAGTATATTAAGCGTTCAATTGCCACAAGCAGATGCGGCTATTTATGCTATTTACAGCTCAGGAACATTAAGTGCTCCAAGTTATAATTGGCCTACAGCTTCTACTAATTATGTTTTTCCTAATCCAGTATCTAGCAGTTTTAGAATTAAGTTCGATCAGGTAATTAGTGGTCCTGCCGCAATTTCAGTATATGATATAACTGGAAAAGAAGTTTGGAAAACCTCTATGGCTACTGAAGGCACGATTAGCTCAGAAATACCAGTAAACGGACTTTCAAAAGGTGTTTATATGGTAAAAGTAAAAGCAACTGAGTATCCTGTTCAACATTTTAAGTTTGTTAAGAATTAAATAGATTTATAGAAGTTTTTAAAAATCCCGATTTTCACTTTAGGTGAGAATCGGGATTTTTTATTTGATTACTTTAGAATATCAAAACAATAATTTTTGAATTATATTCTTTTTTGAGAGACATATTTTTAGTTGGTTTTTTGAGATTACCCTATAAATATTGTCAAAATGACTATTTTAAGTGGAAAAAATATGACTCTTTTTTAAGTGTTTAATTTGTTGATATACAGATTTTTGAATTTCAATAAGAGAAAAAAGTAACCACTAATTTCTGCATTGTTCTTGCGGGATTAATTTTAATTCGTATCATTGTAGTATAGAATAGTATAATAACCAAAAATAGATTTAATGAAACCACACTATTTTTTAGTAAAAAAACTGTTTTTGCCTGTTATAATGATACTTTTTTTTAGTCATTCAACACAGGGACAAAAAACAATCAAAATGACTTTTGGCAAAAATGGCATTATTACCTATGATGCTAAACAAAAAACAATTGAGGTAAATCAGTTTGGGAAAAAGATTTTTTCTGGAGCCAAAGCTTCTATTGTTGTTAATGGCAAAACAATTTCTCTTAATGATTATGCAGAAGCTGTTTTATCAAAAGAAACTTTCACTGATAATTTAGGAAAAGGAACAAAATATGTTTTTACGTATACCGATAAAAATAATCCAACCCTAGTTCAAAATTTCTTCACATATAATAATCAATCTTATTTTATAACTCAAATTGAAATTCTAGCCAACAAACAATTAATAGAAACCAATTACATTGCACCGCTAGATTTAGGAAAAATTACTTTTGATAAAATAGAAAACCTTCATACAGTTTTTGTTCCTTATGACAATGATGCTTGGATTAGTTATAATTCTAAAAAATTGGATACAATTTCAAATAATACAAGTGCAGAAGTTGGAATAGTATTCAATAATGCCTCTAGAAATGGTTTTATAGTTGGTTCTTTGGAACATACTGTTTGGAAAAGTGCTGTAAAATCAATTAATAAAGATAAAGAGCCTTTATTTTCAGCTTGGTCAGGTTTTTCCGAAAAAGAAATTACACGAGACAGTATTGCACACGGTTTGGTAAAAGGCAATAAAGTATTTTCTCCAAAATTCTTTGTTGGTTATTATTCAGATTGGAGAAATGGAATGGAAGAATACGCCAAAACCAATCGCATTGTAGAAAAACCGTATGTTTTTGAATGGGATAAACCAACTCCAGTTGGATGGAACAGTTGGGGTGTTTTGATGGAAAAAATTAATTACGAAAACACTACTAAAGTTGTAGATTTTTTTTCGAACCAAGTTCCGCAATTTCGAGTAGGAAATACTGCTTATATAGATCTTGATTCTTTTTGGGATAATATGGTCAAAGGTGGTTTTACAGGAGATTTTAGTAAAGTAAAAGAGTTTGCAGATTATTGTAAAAATAAAGGATTAGAACCGGGAGTATATTGGGCGCCTTTTACAGATTGGGGATGGAAAGATGGACCAAACCGTAAAGCAGAAGGAAGTGATTATACTTTTGGCGAAATGTGGACAAAAACCGGAAATACCTATTTTGATTTTGATGGCGCACGCGCAATTGATCCAACACATCCTGGTACGCTGAAACGTGTTGATTATGTAATTAATAAACTCAAAGCGTGCGGCTTCAAAATGATTAAAATTGATTTTCTGGGACACGCAGCAGCCGAATCTTCTTCTTTTTATGATAAAAATATCACAACAGGAATGCAGGCTTACAAAGTTGGAATGGAACATTTGGTAAATGCATTAGATGGACAAATGCTAATTTATGCCGCAATTTCTCCAAGTATGGCAACCTCTCGTTACGTGCATGTGAGACGTATAGCGTGCGATGCATGGAAAACCATCGAACAGACTCAATATACTTTGAATAGTGTCAACTACGGCTGGTGGCAGACCTATTCGTATGATTATATTGATGCAGATCATGTTGTTTTTGCTGATGTCACAGAGGGCGAAAATCGTGCAAGATTAATTTCGTCTGTAATTACAGGAACATTAATCACTGGTGATGATTACAGTAAAGAAGGAATCTGGAGCAAGCGCGCCAAAGAATGGCTTCAAAATAAGGAATTGCTTAAAATTATTTCAAATGGAGTAGCTTTCCGTCCTGTTGAAGGAAATACGGGAAAACAAACGACTGAAGTTTTCGAACAAAAAATAGGCAACGATTGGTATGTGGCGGTTTTAAATTATGGAAATGAAGCAAAAAGTTACGCATTACCATTTGAGAGATTAGATATTCAAAAAGGTAAGTATGAAATGGAAGATATTTTGACTTCTCAAAAGAATGAAATAATAAACAACAGCTTAAATGTGAAGCTGGAGGCCAAAGATGCTCATTTATACAAAATCGTAAAACGCTAATAGATTAAGCATGAAAAAGTATCTTTTAAATAATGTACTATTGGCCGTAATATGTCTAGTTTCGACAATAGCAAATGCAACAGTTTCACTGCCATCTTTTTTTACTGATAATATGGTGCTGCAGCAAAAAAGTGCTGTTCGGTTTTGGGGAGAAAGCAATAAACAATCAGTATCCGTTACAACTTCTTGGGATAAAAAAGTATATAAAACAAATGTTGTAAATGGTAAGTGGGATGTAGTTTTAAAAACTCTTGCTTACGGCGGACCTTTTGCAATTACAATAAATGATGGAGATTTAAAAACATTGCAAAATGTTTTAATTGGAGAAGTTTGGCTTTGTTCAGGACAAAGTAATATGGAAATGCCTTTGGAAGGTTGGGGGAAAATCAATAATTACAAAGAAGAAATCGCAAATGCTGATTATCCGCAAATACGATTATTGCAAGCCGAACATGTTGAAAGCACTTTACCATTAAACACACTAAAAGTACAGCACGACGGATGGAATGTCTGCAACCCTAAAACTATTGCTGATTTTAGTGCGACGGCTTATTTTTTTGCCAGAAAGATTTACGAAGAAAAAAAGATTCCGATAGGGTTGATTCATTCTTCTTGGGGAGGAACTCTTGTAGAAGCTTGGACAAGTTCTGGAGCGTTAAGCACCATTCATGATTTTGATACCGAAATTGAAGCTATGAAATCTGAAACAAGCAGACAAGCTTTGCAACAGAAATATGATGAAGAGCTTGCGGTTTGGGAAAAACATCTTACTAATGCAGATAAAGGATTTGAAGATGGAAAAGCAGTTTGGGCAACGTCTAAAGTTGATGATAGTTCATGGAAAATAATGAAGGTGCCTTCTTTTTTTGACAGCAACGGATTAGGAAATTTTGATGGTATAGTTTGGTTTAGAAAAAAAGTCAATATTTCAGATACTAGTAAAGATTTTACTCTGAGTTATTTTGCTGATGATGACGATCTAATTTGGGTTAACGGAAATTATATTGGAGAAACTAAAGGTTACAATGTAGAACGCCATTATACTATTCCAGCCCAATATTTAAAAAAGGGAGAAAATGTAATTGCGATAAGAGTATTTGATGGCGCAGGGAATGGAGGAATTTACGGGGAAGAAAATATCGCTTTAAAATCAGAAAAAGAAACTATTTCATTAGCAGGAGACTGGAAATACAGTATTGGCGCAGACAGTAAAGATTTACCTGTAAAACCGTATTTAGCTCAAGGTCAAAACCGACCAAGTGCGATATACAACGCCATGATTGCACCTCTGTTAGATTATAAAATAAAGGGAGTAATCTGGTATCAAGGGGAGAGTAATGCTGAAAGAGCACATCAATATCAAAAATTATTTCCGCTTTTGATAAATGATTGGCGGGAAAAATTTAAAGACAAAAATCTTCCGTTTTTCTTTGTGCAGTTAGCCAATTACAAGCAGCAGAAAGAGCAGCCAGGAGATTCTGATTGGGCCGAATTAAGAGAGGCGCAATTTCTGACATTAAAACTTCCAAACACAGAAATGGCAGTTACAACCGATATTGGAAACGGAGAAGATATCCATCCAAAAAACAAACAAGATGTAGGTGGCCGTCTTGCTAACATTGCTTTGGCAAAATTGTATAATATGAAAATTGAGTATTCGGGACCAATTTATAAATCGTATAAAATTGAAAACAATATGATTGTACTAGATTTTGATTTTAATACAGATATTAAATCTAAAGAAGGTATACTGAAAGGATTTTCTATTGCAGGATCAGACCAGAAATTTTATTGGGCAGAAGCCAAAATAGTAAACGGAAAAGTAGTAGTATATGCGCAGAACGTTACAAATCCTGCAGCGGTTCGATACAATTGGGCAGATAATCCAAATGGAAATTTGACCAATGTATCAGGTCTTCCTGCATCGTCATTTAGAACAGATGTTTGGAAAGGAATTACACAAGAAAAAAAATAAAAAAATAACACATAATAAAATGAAAAAACAAAGTATCAATTTAAGGCAGTCTTTTGCGATAGCATTTTTTATTCTCACGAGTTATTGCAGTTCAGTAACAGCACAACAGATCATTGCTGTAAAAACAAAATCTAATGCATTGGTTTTACAGATAAATTCAGGAAAAGAAGTAAGCACTATTTATTTAGGAGAAAAATTGGCAAACGATTCAGATTATGCCAAAATACAAGGTCAGTTTCGTCAGGGAACCGATTATTCAGGTATTTACAATGCTGCTTATACCGCTTCTGGATCTAAAAATTTATTGGAACCAGCCATTGCTGTAACCCATGCTGACGGAAACACTTCGTTAGATTTGTTGTATGTAAGCCACAAAAGCAATACCGTGACTACAGGAGTTTCTCAGACGGAAATTACATTAAAAGATCCTGTTTATCCTGTTGAAGTCCATTTGTTTATTCAAGCGTATTACGATACAGATGTTATAGAACAATGGTCAACTATTCAGCATACCGAAAAAGGAAGTATTACTTTAAACAAATACGCTTCGGCTAATTTGTATTTAAAAGGATATAATAGTTTCTGGCTAAATCAATATCATGGAGAATGGGCAAAAGAAATGCAATCGGAGGAAGCTAAACTTACTCACGGAATCAAAACTTTAGATACTAAATTAGGCTCACGTACCAATTTATTTCAGCCGTCGGTATTTATGGTTTCCTTAGATAAACCAGCATCAGAAGACGAAGGAAAAGTTTTGTTTGCAGGTCTAGAATGGTCAGGAAATTTTAGAACCGATTTAGAATTAGATCCGTTAAATAATCTTCGTGTAATTTCAGGAATTAATAATGCTGCTGCGGCTTATAAATTAGCTAAAAGCGAAGTTTTTACAACACCTAAATTTTGGTACACTTTATCAGCTAAAGGAAAAGGGCATGCAAGCCGTAACCTGCACGACTGGTCTAGAAATTATAAAATCTTAGACGGAAAAGGAGATCGTTTGACATTATTAAACAACTGGGAAGCAACCTATTTTAATTTTGATGAAGATAAATTGAAAGTCCTAATTGCCGATAGTAAAAAATTGGGTGTAGATATATTCTTGTTAGATGACGGATGGTTTGGAAATACATATCCGCGTAACAATGACGATGCGGCTTTAGGAGATTGGGATGTCAATAAAAAGAAATTGCCAAACGGTATTGGAGCTTTAGTAAAAACAGCCAAAGACAACCAGGTAAAATTCGGAATCTGGATTGAGCCAGAAATGGTAAGTCCAGCGAGTGATTTGTACAAAAAACATCCAGAATGGATTGTAAAACAGCCAGGAAGAACAGAACACTATTTCCGCAATCAGTTGGTTTTAGATTTATCTAATCCAAAAGTTCAAGATTTTGTTTATGGGGTTGTGGATAATCTTTTTACTGAAAATCCAGAATTGGCTTATATTAAATGGGATTGCAATGCCGTAATTTACAATGCATATTCTAATTATTTAAAAGACAAACAAAACAACTTTTACACCGATTATGTAACTGGGCTTTATAAAGTATTAGAACGTATTCGTGCAAAATATCCAACGGTACCAATGATGCTTTGCTCTGGTGGAGGAGGAAGAGTTGATTACGGAGCTTTGAAATACTTTACAGAATTTTGGCCAAGTGATAACACAGATCCTTTAGAGCGTGTATATATGCAATATGAATACTCGTATTTTTATCCAGCATTAACTATTGCGGCACACGTTACAGATTGGGGTAAACAGCCTTTAAAATATCGTACAGATGTTGCCATGATGGGAAGATTAGGTTTTGATATTGTAGTAAAAGATCTAAATGAGAAAGATTTGGCTTTTACACAGAAAGCAATAAAAAACTATAACGAGTTGAGCAATACAATTTGGCAGGGAGATCAGTATCGTTTGCAAAATCCGTGGGGTAATGATGCGGCTTCTGTAATGTTTGTCAATAAAAATGGAAATGAAGGAGTGGTTTTTAGCTATTCTGTTAATTCTAGATATGAGGCTGGAACACATCTTCCAATAAAATTAAAAGGATTGCAAGCAGGTCAAAATTATAAAATAGAGGAGATTAACGTATATCCAGATAAAAAACCAGTGGTAGAAACAGCTGTTTATTCGGGCGATTTCTTAATGCAGGTTGGAATTAATCCGAATGTTACAGCATCAAACAGCAGTGTTGTTTTAAAAATTACTAAGGCCTAAAATAAATTATAAACATTAGTATATATTTGTAATACTATATTTTCTAAATAAATACCTATTAAAACGTTTTATGAAGCAAATTATTCAACAGATCAAAAATCTAGAATCTATAAATTCTTTATCTAAACATGAGCAATTGGTTCAGGGAATAATTAATGCCATTGATGAAAAGGTTGTCACAAAAGGCGATTTACTTCCATCTGTTAACACTTTTATAAGCGAATTGGGTTTTGCGAGAGAAACTATTGCCAAAGCATACAAAGAACTCGTACACAGAGGAATTATCGAATCCAAAAATAGATTGGGTTACTTTGTTGCCACCAATGATGTGAAACAGGAATTGAAAGTGGCATTATTGATTTTTGCATTTGATATTTTTCAGGAAACGTTTTATGAGAATTTTAGAAAAGGTCTTGGAAAGAATGTGCAATTGGATATTTTCTTCCATCACAATAATTTTGTCACATTCGAAAACATTGTTCAGAGTATAAAAGGAAAATACGGAATGTTTGTTATAGCTCCGATTCCTAATAAAAAAACACCTGATATCTTAAAACAATTGCCAACAAATAGAGTGTTGTTGGTAGACCGTTTTATAGAAACAGATGAAGATTACAATTATGTTGCACAAGAGTTTGGAGATTCGTCTTACAATGCTTTTGTGCAGCTTAAAGATAAAATTAAAAAATACGATGAGTTGATTTTCTTCTTTAAACCATCTTCTGCAGAACCTAATGAAATTCTAAATTCCTTTAAACGATTCATGAAAGATTATGATATCAAAGGAGTTATAAAAGAAGAATATACAGCGGGTTCTCTTGAAAAAGGGAAAGTCTATTTTACTATTCATAATCTTGAACTTTGGGAAATGCTAAAAGACTCCAAAATTAAAGGTTTGAAAATTGGTAAAGACATTGGTTTTATCTCACACAATGATGATATCGTAAAAGAGATCATTTTTGATGGTGTAACCACATTTTCTACAGATTTCGCAGAAATGGGAAAAAGAGCAGCCGATTTTGTTTTAAACAGAAAAAAAACGCAGGAGATTATTCCAACAGTTCTTATAGATAGAAATTCGTTGTAATTTATGAATGTTTTATCCATTGTTAGTTTTTTACTAATAACAGGTTTGGTTGCCGTTATTTCGGCCATAAAAACTCGAAAGAAAAAGGTACAGACAACAGAAGGACTTTTTTTTGCGGACCGTAACAATAATTTTTTCATTGTTGGAGGAGCCTTACTGCTAAGTAATATTAGTGCCAATCAGTTTATAGGCGAGAACGAATCCATTTATACCAATAATATGAGCGTGATAGCATGGGGCGTAAGTTCTGTGCTAGCCATGCTTTTGGTTGCTGAATTTTTCCTTCCAATTTATTTCCGTACTGGAGCCATGACTATTCCAGATTATCTTGGAAAGCGTTACGATCATTCTACTAAAAGATTGGTTTCGATTATCTTTTTGTGCAGTTACGTTGTCAATTTACTTCCAGCCGTTTTATATGGTGGCGCGGTTGCTCTTACTGGCATGTTTAATTTTCTAGAGCCTTTACAATTAACCTATTGGCAAAACATTTGGTTTATGGTTTGGGTAATCGGACTTACAGGCTGTGCTTATTCTGTTTTAGGCGGTCTGCGTGCGATATCAATTAGCGATACCGTTTTAAGCATCGGATTGTTGACTATTGGAATCGCTTTTCCTTATTTTGGTTTCAAATTTTTAGGAAATGGAGACTGGTTCGAAGGTCTTCATATTTTACTTTCACAACACAAAGAACATTTAAACGCTATTGGAGGACCACACGACGAGATTCCTTTAAGTACCATTTTTACAGGAATGTTTATTATGAACCTGTATTATTGGGGAATGGAGCAGTTTATTGTACAGCAAGCACTTTCGGCTAAAAGTTTGTCACACAGCCAGAAAGGTATGGGGCTAGCTTGTCTAGGAAAGTTACTTTGTCCTTTTATTATTAATATTCCTGGATTAGTTGGAGTGCATCTTTATGATAAACTTGAAAATACAGCAGAAGTTTTTCCGCTTGTTGTAAGAGACACATTGCCAGGAGTTATGATCGGATTAACATCTGCAGTTGTTCTTGGAGCAGCGATTAGCACCTTTAATGCAGGACTTAATAGCAGTAGTACATTGTTTGTTTTAAATCTGTACAAACCATGGTTGGAGAAAAGAAATAAAGAAGTGACCGAAAAACATCTGGTGTATACCGGAAGAAAGTTTGAGATTATTGTCTCGGCCTTAGCGATGTTTTCAGCTCCATTTATAATATTTAGTAAAGCAGGTTTTTATACCTATTTACAGCAATTGGGAGGTATGTTTTGCGTGCCCATTTTCACTATTATTTTAGTTGGTTTTGTATTTAAAAAAGTGCCGCCTCAAGCAGCAAAAATTGGAATGATATTTTTTATTCTGAGTTATATCATTTGTAACTACGTTCTGGATATTCACTTACACTATCTGCATATGTTGGCCATGCTTTTTGTTCTTACTTCTGTGTGCATGTTGCTAGTCTCAAGATTTTATCCTACGTATAGTTATGCTGAAATTAAACTAGAATCTGTGGAATTGACTCCTTGGAAAAACCGATACTGGTATTTTGCCCTTTTATTAATTGGTATGGTGAGTATCTTTATATTGTTTTCAAAGTGGGGTGTAGCTTAGTTTAGAATATAAGTTGCTGAGTTGCTAAGATTCTGAGATTTAAAGTCTTTTGAAGTAGACGCACTTTTGTGCGTCTTTTTTGTTTCAATAGAGGAGTAAAATTTTCCTTTTTTTTTGAGAAATTATAATTATGCTACAAAGTGTCGGATTCATACGGTTTTCCTTGTTTTAAGCAAAATCCTCTTCTTGTTTTGTCTGATATTTCTTTAAATTAAAACATTGTTTATTCTCTTTTTCGTTTTTATTAGTATGTATTAGTAATAAAGACGAAATAAATCACAGAAAAAAATAGCAAATTCTTAAACATAAATTTGGATGTAATAAAAATATTTGTATGTTTGTAATGTTGTAGTATAGTATAGTATAAGTCAATTCGTTTTCTCCTATATGCTCAATAAACAAATAAAAAAACTAACTCTCTAATTTATTAACTAAAAACCAAATTATTATGAGAATTGCAATAAGATACTTATGCTTCTTAGTAGTTATGCTGTGTGCCGGTACACTTTACTCCCAAACCATAACCGGTAAAGTTACAGATAATCTAAATTTACCTTTGCCTGGAGCAACCATTCTGGTAAAAGGTACTCAGAATTCTACAGTAACAGACATTGATGGTAGTTACAAATTATTAAACGTAAAATCTGGCTCCACACTAGAATTTAGTTTTATAGGATTTGATTCGAAGACTGCGGTTGCTAATAAATCTGAAATTAATATTTCTTTAATTCCAAGTACTCAGGAACTGAATGAAGTTGTGATAGTTGGAGCTTCAATAAAAAAAGGAGATTTAACGGGAGCTGTAAGCAGTGTTTCTGGCGACAAGCTTAGAGAAGTTCCTACTCCAAACGTAGTGCAGGCACTGCAAGGACGCGCCTCTGGTGTATATGTACAACAGAATGCTGTACCAGGTCAAACAGGAACAATAAGAATTAGAGGGAACAATTCGCTAAACTTTGGCGGTAACCCAATATTTGTAATCGATGGTTTGGTTACCGATGGCAATTTTGAAAACATTAATCCAGATGATGTTGCGAGCATGGAAGTGCTTAAAGATGCTTCTGCTACGGCATTATATGGTTCAAGAGCTGCAAATGGAGTAATCGTAATTACAACAAAAAAAGGTTCAAGATCGGGAGAAGCAAAAATACAGTATGATACATGGACAGGAGTATCTGAATTTGCGAGAACTCTTCCGTTAATGAATGGCCAGCAGTTATTTGATTTAAGAGTTGATGCCTATGCAAATCGCTATATGGACGAAAATCCTGGAGCTGATCGTGCAGCTTACATTAATCAAATTAAATCAGATGGTTCTACTGTATTCGCACCTTACGAATTGGAGTCTTACAGAACGGGTAAAAGTTACAATTGGTTAGATCAGGTAACACGTTCAGGTTTTCAAACCAATCATAATTTAAGTTTTAGCGGAGGAGGAGAAAAAGGAACTTATTTCGTAAGTTTTAATTATGTTGATCAAAAAGGACTTCTTAAAAACTCTGATTTTAAAAGATATAACGGAAAAATTAACCTAACGCAGGATTTAAAATCATGGTTGCAGTTTGGTACCAATACTACTTTTTCTAGAAGCGAGACTAATTATCAGGAAGGAAGTGCCTTTGGTGTGGCATTGGGAGCAAACCCGTTATTGCCTATAGACCCAAAAGCTACTTATTTGAGATATGGTGAAGTATTTGACCAAAATCTTTACAATCCGATAGTAAGTCTTGATATTATAAATTCAAGCGCACGCAATAGACTTACAAGTAGTAACTTTTTAAGTGCAAAACCAGTAAAGGGACTTGATATCAGAACAAACTTATCTGTAGATATTACAGATCAAGCAAATTTTGATTATGTGCCAAGTTACACAGGACAATCACTTAGAAATTCTATGGATGGGGAAGCGCATCATTATAGATATTCACAATTGAATTATCAGTGGGATAACACTGTAAGTTATAGTAAAGTTTTTGCTGAAAAGCATGACGTAAGTATAATGGGAGGGTTTTCTGTGTTGAGTAATTCTGGTAATACTACAGAGGTTAGAGCCCGCGGATTTGTTAGTGATGATTTGACCTATATGGCATTATCAGGAGCATATCAAAAGGAAAATGCCCAGTTAGACTCGAAGTTTACCGATTATACAAACCAATCTTATTTTGCTAGAGCAAATTATACTTTTGATGGGAAGTATAATATTACCGGTACAATAAGAAGAGATGGTTCTTCTAAATTTGGTCCTAATAACAAATGGGGAACTTTTCCTTCTATAGCAGGAAGCTGGGATATTGTTAAAGAAAATTTCCTTTCAGGATTTGAAAAATTAAGTCAGCTTAAGTTTCGTGTAGGTTATGGTATGGTAGGAAATCAGAATGTAGATGCTTACAGATACTTTGCATTATATAACGCGCAAGTGAGTAATAATTCTGGAACTTACGTATCTGATAATTACATCGATAATTTTGATTTGAAATGGGAAAAACAAAAACAGTTTAATATCGGACTAGATGCTGGTTTCTTCCAAAACAGATTGACTGCAAGCGCGAATTATTTTCATATAAATAATGATGATCTTTTGATGCTGCGTAATATGCCAGTTTCATCAGGATATAAATATAAATTGGATAATATTGGTGCTACAACTAATGAAGGATTTGAATTAGAACTTAGCGGAGACATTATTAAAAACAAAGATCTTAAATGGAATGTTTCTGCCAATATATCATCAGCAAAAAATAAGGTTACAAAACTTTATGGAGATGCCACAGAGATATACAAATTAGGAGGTTATAGTAACAATGAAATCCAACGTACTGGGAACTTTTTCTTAGGAAAATCAGTAAACACAGTTTATGTATTTCAATATGATGGTATAGCGCAACAAGGAGAAGACCTTAGTGGAGTAAATTATGGTAGCCGAACTGTTCAGGCAGGAGATATTAAAATTAAAGACCGTAATGGAGATGGCGTAATAAACGATCAAGACAGATATGTGGTTGGCGATTTGAATCCTGATTATTATGGTGGTTTTTCTACAGATCTTAATTATAAAGGTTTTGGATTAAATGCAGTATTTGCATATTCAATAGGAGGTAAGAGACCAAGTGGTACCTACGAAAGCTATATGAACTCAGGAGGAATGAGTGCAGCACATACAGATCTTTTGGATCGTTGGACTCCAACTAACACGAATACAGATATACCAAGAGCTTATTATGGAGGAGGAAGATATACTTTAGGAGAAACAGATAAGGCAATACAAGATGCTTCTTTCCTAAGATTAAATGCACTTACATTATCGTATACATTACAGGACAAAGTTGCAGAAAGTGTTTTTCTTAAAAATTGCAGGTTTTATGTAACGGGATCTAATCTATTTATTATAACTAAATACAAAGGTTATGACCCTGAAGGAGGAGATTCTTATCCTTTATCTAGAATGGTAGTTCTAGGATTAAATGTATCTCTTTAATCAAATTAATTATAAAAATTATTTTTATGAAAGCAAAAATTATAGCCTTTATGGCCCTAACAATATTATCAGCTTCCTGTTCTTCAGATTTTTTAGATCAAGAGCCTAAAAGTTCACTTACTGCTGAACAGGCTTACGGTAGTTTAGGTAAAATAGAACCAGTTCTTTTGGGAGCTATAACCAATTGGAGAAATATGCAAAAAGACCGTGCGGGGCTTTATACTTCTCTTGGTACAGACGAAGCACAACAAGGAGCTTTGCAGGTAACTGGAGATGCAAACCAGGCGGGACTTGATTTGTACAATGGTTTTCTAAGTCAGGAGAATCAAGCAATTGGACAATTATGGAATGACAGATGGCCGGTAATTGAAGTAGCGGCACAATCTATTAGAGCATTAGGAACAAATACTGAAGACGATAGCGCAAAACGTGATCTTTTAATGGGTGAAGCCAGTTTTTTAAGAGCAACGTTAATGTTTGAGCTTACACAATATTGGGGAGAAATACCGATTAATGATAAAGCAAAATCGGCAGAATATGGGCTAAAACGCCAACCTTTGCCATTGGTTTATTCTTATATAGTTGCCGATTTAGAAAGAGCAGTAGAAAAACTTCCTGTAACACAAAGCAATCCTGCATTTCCTGCAAAAGGAGTAGCTCAGGCACTTTTAGGAAAAGTATATCTATATGCTCCAGAAGCATCAGGATACCGTGATTATAATAAAGCAAAACAATGGTTTGAAGAAGTTATTAAATCTGGAAAGTACAGTTTATTGCCTAATTACGCAGACGTTTTTAGTCCAGATCATGCTAATTCTTCAGAATCTTTGTACGAATGGCAGTATAATAATAACTGGCCAGACAACAACCAGATACAATGGCAGACAGGTTCAAGAGTTTTAGCAAACATAAACCAATATGCTTATTTTGGAGGTTATGATCTTATACTTCCTACTCAATATTGTTATAAAGATAAGACAGATGGAGGAATTTGGGAACCAGGAGATGTACGTAAAGACGCAAGTATTCGTTACGATTTTACTTATAAAGGAGTTAAACCTACGCTTCCTGCTGGGTTTGGAGGCGATGAGTTGGATCCACACATTAAAAAATATGAAGATATTCGTGTAGAAGGGAAACAATCATTCTGGAATTCAGGTAAAAATAAAGCTTATATCAGATACTCAGATGTATTGCTTAACTACGCAGAATGTTTAAATGAATTAGGAAGCACAACAGAAGCTGAAAGTTATGTGAATCAGGTTCGTACAAGAGCTTTTGGAGGAACATTGCCAGCAGGAATGGCTTGGAGCGGACTTTCTCAAACGCAGTTTAGAGATCAGATTCTGGATGAACGTATGCGCGAATTAGCTTTTGAAGGCTGGAGAAGAATGGATCTTATTCGTACAGGAAAATTGGTAGAATTAGTAGGCGCTCGCAACAAATGGGCAAAACAAAATGGTACCATTGCAGCATTTCATAACCTTTATCCTATTCCAATTGGAGAGATCAAGCTTAATGATGAGATTGGTCCAGAGAATCAGAATCCTGGTTATTAATGTTTTTTGAAGAAACTTTAATGTAATTTTTTATTTTTTTGGTTCATGTGGTTCGGTTAATGCCACAGTTTTGATTTGTAATGCCATTTTGGGTATAGGTAGTAACAGTACTGAGATCTTCTGTTCGAAAAAAACTTATTCCAAAATGGCATTCTTATTTCTTATAATTTTCAACATTTTTTAATCATTCAAATAACAATATGAAATTCTATACCTATCAGGTTTATATCTATTTATTTGTTTTAAATGCCATATCATTTAATTTTTATTCTCAGAATAAAGTAAGCCTAAACTCTACTGATATTGTTTGGAAACTCAAACCGCAAGCAGAAATAGGAAAAGACAGCCTTAAAATGTTTACTCCTAATTATGCCGATGCCGACTGGGTAAAAGCAGTAGTTCCCGGTACAATTTTTAATTCTTATGTCGTAAGCGGATTAGAGAAAGATCCCAATTTTGGCGACAATATTTATCAGGTCGATAAATCAAAATACGATCGCAGTTTTTGGTACCGTTCGGAATTTACTATTCCAGAAAATTTTACCAAAGAAATTATCTGGCTTAACTTTGAAGGAATAAATCGTGAAGGAGAAATTTACCTTAACGGAAAAAAAATAGCTGTTTTAAGCGGAATGATGCAGCGCGGTAAATTTGATATTACAAAGCTTGTAAACCGTAAAGCAAAAAATGTCTTAAATATTTTAGTAAGCATTCCGAAACAGCCATTAAATAACTTCGGAAGCCCAACTTATATTTCAAGCGCCGGCTGGGACTGGATGCCTTATGTTCCAGGATTAAATTCTGGAATTACTGACGATGTTTTTTTGACAAACACAGACAAAGTCACCATTGCAGATCCTTGGATTCATACCAATCTGCCAACCAATGCACGCGCAGATTTGGAAGTAAAAGTAGAACTTAAAAACTCATCTTCGCAAAATCAGGAAGGAGTTCTAACGGGTGTAATAATGCCAGGAAATATCACTTTTTCTAAAAAAATAAATCTGGATGCTGACGGAATTACAAATGTAAAACTGACCAAAGAACAGTTTCCTGAACTTTCTATCCAGAATCCTAAATTATGGTGGCCAAATGGTTATGGAGATCCTAATTTATATACTTGTCAGTTTACTTTCAAAATTGGAAATGTAGTTTCAGATAGTCAAAAGATAACTTTCGGAATAAAAAAATATACTTACGATACAGAAGGTGGTGTTTTGCATATTGCTATAAACGGAAAACGTGTTTTCTTAAAAGGAGGAAACTGGGGAATGAGCGAGTATATGCTTCGCTGTAGAGGTGAAGAATACGATTTGAAGGTCAAACTTCACAAAGAAATGAATTACAATATTATTCGCAACTGGCTAGGCTCAACTACAGACGAAGAGTTTTACGAAGCCTGCGATAAATATGGTATTATGGTTTGGGATGATTTTTGGCTCAATGCCAATCCGAATCTGCCATTAGACATTCATGTTTTTAATAACAATGTAATTGAGAAAATAAAACGCGTTAGAAATCACGCCAGTATTGCAATTTGGTGTGGTAATAATGAAGGTCTTCCGCAGCCTCCGCTCAACGGATGGATTGCTGAAAACATCAAAACTTTTGACAACAACGACCGTTATTACCAGCCATGTTCCAACACAGGAAATTTAAGCGGTAGCGGACTTTGGGGCAATAAAGATCCGAGGTTTTATTTTACAAAATACCCAGAACCTTATGCAGGAACTGGCGATGGTCCAAGCTGGGGATTAAGATCTGAAATTGGTACAGCAGTTTTTCCTAATATCGAAAGCTTTAAAAAGTTTATTCCAGAAAAAGACTGGTGGCCAAGAAACGACATGTGGGACAAACATTTCTTTGGACAAAAAGCCTTTAATGCAACTCCCGATTATTATGATAAAAGTATAACAGAACGTTACGGAAAGCCAAATAATCTGGAAGAATATGCTACAAAAGCACAGCTATTAAATATAGAAACCAACAAAGCTATGTATGAAGGATGGCTGGATCATATGTGGGAAGATGCTTCTGGAATTATGATCTGGATGAGTCAGTCTTCCTATCCAAGTATGGTTTGGCAGACTTACGATTATTATTATGATTTAACAGGAGCGTATTGGGGTGTAAAATCGGCTTGTGAGCCTATGCACATTCAATGGAGTCCTGTAGATAATTCGGTTAAAGTAATCAACACAACAGGAACCGATTTTAAAAACTTGAAAGCCGAGGCTGTTATTTATAATTTAGATGGAAAACCGGTAGCGAAGTACAAACAAAATGCGATGGTAGATTCTTATTCTAATACAGCAGTAGAAAGTTTTGTGATTCCGTTTTACGCTAATCAGAAAGATTTGGCTTTTCAAAAAAATGTTACCGCATCCTCTACCGATGGAGGAAATACCAGAGATGTTGCAGACGGAGATTCAAACACGCGATGGGCAAGTAATTCGACAGATAATGAGTGGATTTATGTAGATCTTGAAAAAGATTTTATTATCAATCGTGTCGTTTTAAATTGGGAAAATGCTTATGGTAAAGAATACAAAATCCAAATCAGTGACGACGCTAAAAACTGGACAGATGCAAGCGTGATTAAAGATGGAAAACAAGGACTTCAAACTATTTCATTTGATGAAACAAAAGGGCGTTATGTTAGAATGTTAGGAATAAAACGTGGTTCTGGTTGGGGATATTCTCTATACGATTTCAAAATTTTCGGAGCAGAAACCAATGTTGATACTTCCGATTTAAGTCCAGTGCATTTTATTCGATTAAAATTAAAAGATGCTTCAGATAAATTAATCAGTGAGAATTTTTACTGGAGAGGCACCAATATGAAAGATTTTACAGCAATAAATAAACTGCCAAAAGCAAACGTAAATGTTTCCAGTAAAGTCATAAAACAAAACGGAAAATACATTATAAAATCTAAAGTTTCAAGTCAGTCGGGAATAGCTTTTGGAATTCAGATTCAGGCCTTAGATGAGAAATCGGGAACTCAAATATTACCGGCAATTGTAAGCGACAGTTATTTCACTTTACTAAAAGGAGAAAGCAAAGAAGTGACAATCGAATTTGATGAAGCACTTTTAAAAAATGGAGAAAAGCCAGTTGTAAAGGCGATTCCTTATAATAAATAACAAATTATTCTCAATGTAAACCAGATTTAATACACATCGCAAATCGATTAAATAAATTTACCACAGATAGAAAATTATTCCAATCCCTTTAATCAGTGGCTATAAAAATAACAATATGAACATCAAGAAATACAAAGCATTACTTTTTGTACTATTACCTTTCTTAGGCTATTCGCAAAGTAATTCCTTGGAATTATGGTACACAAAACCAGCTTCTCAATGGGAACAAACGCTTCCATTAGGAAATGGACGTTTAGGAATTATGCCTGATGGCGGAATTGAAACCGAAAAATTAGTTTTAAACGATATTACCTTATGGAGTGGATCTCCACAGGATGCCAATAATTATAAAGCATTTTCTTTTCTACCACAGATACGAGAATTATTATTGGCAAATAAAAACAGTGATGCCGAGAAATTAATCAATGAAAATTTTGTTTGTACTGGCCCAGGCTCAGGAAGCGGGGATGGAGCAAATGTGCAATTTGGATGTTATCAAGTTTTGGGAGATATGACTTTGAAATTTGACTATAAAACCAAATCAAAGGCTATAAATTACAATAGAAACTTAAATATTCAAACGGCGCTTGCGTCTACTCAATTTACAATTGACGGTGTAACTTATAAACGAGAATATTTTGCAGGTTTTGGAGATGATGTTCTTTTTGTAAAATTGACTTCAAGCAAAAAGGGAAAATTGAACTTTACAGTTCAGTTAGACCGACCAGAACATTTTAAAACTGAAATCGGAAATGACAATTCTCTTGTAATGACAGGACAAGTGAACAACGGAATTGACGGAAAAGGAATGAAATACAAAGCTAAAGTTAAAGCTCATGTAAAAGATGGTAATATTTTGTATTTAAATAACTTGATGGAAGTAAAAAATGCAACTGAAGTCATTTTGTATATTTCAGCAGGAACAGATTTTAAAGATAAAAGTTTTGAGTCTTCTGTAGATAAAATTCTAGATGCCGCAATGCAGAAAAAATATGATGATCAGAAGAAAACGCACATTCAAAACTATCAGAAATTGTTTAATCGTGTGGCTTTAAATTTTGGAAAGCCAGTTCAAAAAACACGACCAACAAACGAACGTTTGGATGCGTTTTTAAAAGAACCTGATTCAGATACCCAACTTCCAGTTTTGTTTTACCAATATGGCCGTTACTTAAGCATCAGCAGCACGAGAGTCGGATTACTACCTCCAAATTTACAGGGATTATGGGCGCACCAGGTTCAAACCCCATGGAATGGCGATTATCATCTGGATGTAAATGTTCAGATGAATCACTGGGCATTAGAAACAGGAAATTTATCTGAATTGAATCTTCCTTTAAAAGATTTGGTAAAAGGGATGGTTCCTTATGGAGAAAAAACAGCAAAAGCCTATTACAATGCTGATGGATGGGTGGCACATGTAATTACAAATGTTTGGGGATTTACAGAACCAGGCGAAAGTGCTTCATGGGGAATTGCAAAAGCAGGTTCAGGCTGGTTATGCAACAATTTATGGAATCATTATTTGTATACAAACGATAAGGATTATTTAGCAGAAATCTATCCAATTATAAAAGGTGCCGCTCAGTTTTATAATAGCATGCTGGTAAAAGATCCAGAAACAGGCTGGTTGGTAACTTCACCTTCAGTCTCTCCTGAAAATTCATTTTTCCTGCCCAATGGACAAGATGCTCATGTGTGTATGGGACCAACAATTGACAATCAAATTGTTCGTGAATTATTTAATGATGTAATTACAGCATCTCAAAAATTGGGAATCGATAAAGATTTGAGCAATGATCTGGAACAAAGATTAAAATTATTGCCACCACCGGGAGTTATTAGTCCAGACGGTAGAATTCAGGAATGGTTAAAACCTTATAAAGAACCAGATGCACAACATCGTCACATTTCTCATTTATACGGATTATATCCAGCCTCTTTAATAACTCCTGAAAGCACTCCTGACTTGGCAGAAGCTGCAAAGAAAACTTTAGAGGTTAGAGGAGATGATGGTCCAAGTTGGTCAATTGCTTATAAAATGTTGTTTTGGTCTCGATTAAAAGACGGAAATAGAGCTTATAAATTATTAAAAACCATTTTGAGACCAACATTAGCTACCAATATTAATTACGGAGCAGGTGGAGGAGTTTATCCGAATTTGCTTTCTGCTGGTCCGCCTTTTCAAATTGATGGAAATTTTGGAGCTACAGCAGCAATTGGAGAAATGCTCATACAGAGCCATGCAGGGTTTATCGAATTATTGCCGGCAATGCCGGATGCTTGGTTAAAAGAAGGCGAAGTAAAAGGGATTAAAGCAGAAGGAAATTTTACTATAAACATCAAATGGAAAGATGGAAAAGTAATTCAGTACGAAATAAAATCTCCAGCTCCTAGTAAAGTGAAGATCAAAGTAAGTGGAGAATTAAAAGAAATTACTTCATCTAAATTATAAGTTGGAGTAGTAATCCTGCAAGGTTTTCAAAACCTTGTAGGTTTAATTTTTTATCTCATTTCTAAATATAACACCTACAAGGTTTTGAAAACCTTGAAGGTGTAAAACAGCAATTGAATTGCCTCCAGCTTTAGCTGAAGGTTTATAAGAATCTATTAAACAAAGGGCTTTAGCCAAAATCGTAGTGTTTTGTCTAAAGCCTTATTTGAATCTAATTTGATTAACCTCCAGTAAAAGTTGGGGACAATTCAAAAAAAAAAAAGAATTCATATTTCAAAATCTTTACAAAATGAATCTCAATAAAATAATACTTTGTGGTGCTATATTAAGTTCCATAATTCTTGGAGCACAAACCAAAGAAAAAATCACTTCACATGTAAATCCGTTTATTGGAACAGGCGCAGCACACGGTTCACCGCTTTCTGGAAATAATTACCCTGGAGCGACAGTTCCGTTTGGAATGGTACAGCTAAGTCCAGACACCCGAAACACACCAGATTGGAGTGTTGCGTGTGGTTACAATTATAACGATACCAGTATTGCAGGTTTCAGTCACACACATTTAAGTGGAACCGGAGTAGCCGAATTATTTGATGTTATGCTAATGCCTTTCAGCGGTGCTATTGTAAAAGAAGAAACAGGGCAGAATGCTTATCAATCTAAGTTTACGCATGATAAGGAATCTGCAAAACCGGGCTATTACAGCGTAGAACTTTTAGATTATCAAATAAAAGCAGAATTAACAGCAACAACTCATGCGGGTTTTCACAAATACAGTTTTCCTAAAAATAAAGAAGCGCACATCATTGTTGATTTAGATCATTCGATGAAAAAATCGGATTGGAATACTCGAATTATTGCGTCTCAATTATCATTTCCAAATGATCATACTATTGAAGGATTTCGAATTATTACGGGTTGGGCACCTATGCGAAAAGTATATTTTCATGCCGAATTTTCACAGCCAATAATTCGCAATTATATTACTGACGGAAGTAATGTTTACAATAACGCAAAAGTTGTTAATGGCAATGCAATTAGGGCAATATTAGATTTTGATACGTCAAAACAGCAAGAAGTTTTGGTAAAAGTGGGAATTTCTGCCACAAGTATCGAAAATGCACGTTTGAATGTACAAACCGAAATTCCAGCTTGGGATTTTGACGGCACAATAAATAATGCTAATGCAGTTTGGGAAAAAGAATTAAGCAAGATAAAAATTGACGGGACAGAAGAACAAAAGCAGATTTTTTATACGGCTTTGTACCATACATTTATTCAGCCGAATACATTATCAGATGTGAGCGGAGATTATCCAGCAGCCGATTTTACAGTTAGAAATTCATCCAAGCCTTATTATACGACATTTTCTTTGTGGGATACTTATCGTGGTGCACATCCCTTGTATACTTTGATTCAGCCCGAAAGAACAGCTGATTTTGTAAACAGTATGCTGGCGTATTACAAAGTTTTTGGCTATTTACCAATTTGGCAGTTATGGGGACAGGAAAATTACTGTATGATTGGTAATCACGCTATTCCGGTTATTGTGGATGCTGTACTGAAAAAAATCCCAGGAATCGATGCCGAAGAAGCCTTTGAAGCCGTAAAGAATTCATCGTTACGAGAACATCCTGGATCGCCATTTGGCATTTGGGAAAAGTACGGATACATTCCAGAAAATTTAAAATCACAGTCGGTTTCATTGACTTTAGAAATGGCTTATGACGATTGGTGTGTAGCCGAATTGGCCAAGAAACTAGTTAAAATCGATGATTATAATCATTTTGCAAAACGTTCTCAGTTTTATAAAAATCTGTACGATAAAGAAATAAGTTTTTTCAGAGCAAAAGATGATAAAGGTAATTGGATTGGTCCTTTTGATCCGCTGAAATATGGAGCCAACGGCGGTTATCCGTTTACTGAAGGAAATGGCTGGCAGTACTTTTGGTATGTTCCTCAAGACATAAAAGAACTTATAAATTTGGTTGGAGGTGATAATGCCTTTACCAAAAAACTAGATACTTTTTTCACGCTAGAAGATAAACCAGAAGAAGTAAATGATAATGCTTCGGGTTTTATTGGCCAATATGCACACGGAAACGAGCCAAGTCATCATATTGCTTATTTATACAATTATGCTGGTCAGCCTTGGAAAACTCAAAAATACACTGCAGAAATACTAAAGAAAATGTACAATACAACTTCTTCAGGCTATTCGGGTAATGATGATTGCGGCGAACTTTCGGCTTGGTATATTTTTAGCGCCATGGGATTTTATCCTGTTAACCCAGCAAGCAGTACTTACATCATAGGTTCTCCGCTATTGAAAGAAGCTTCTATTGAATTGAAAAACGGAAAGATTTTTAAAGTTACTGCTAAAAATGTTTCAGATGAAAACATTTATATTCAAAGTGCTACATTGAATGGTAAAACCTATACAAAGACTTTTATTCACCAATCTGACATTGATAATGGTGGTGTTTTAGAATTTGTAATGGGATCAAAATCAAATAAAAATTGGGGAGTTAAAAGAGACGACAGACCGATTCATTAATTTTTTATTTCGGCTTTCCTGAAAGGTTTTCAAAACCTTGTAGGAATACTAAAAACAAGACCCGACAGGTTTTAAAAACCTGTCGGGTCTACTTGCTTAGAATAAAAATACTTACTTAAACTGAAACAGATTCCTCATTTTTTAGTAATGAAAGATGTATCGTCACGCCTGAATGGCTTTTCTCCTCAGACAGAACACTATTAAAAGTCTGTTCAGCTTCGGCTTTTTTATCAAGACCTAGAAGACCTAATCCTTTCATGTATAAGCAGTGAATTTTGTTTCGTTTGTCTAGATCATCTTCCCAAATCATAAGATCCGGAAGTGAAACTGCAAAATAATCAATCGTAACATGATCGTTTACATGTTTTTCGGCGTAAGCAACGAACTTTTCAAAACGTTTATTGGCTTCTGAAGCATTGTTTAATTTTAAGAAAGCCAAACCTTGATAGAAAATTTTATCTGGCTGCTGATCATTGTAGAAAATTGCCGCTGTAGGTTCTTCTAGACCTTGCGTTGCTTTCTGCCACCAGTTTTGAGCTTCTTCCAGATTGTCTTTCTTTTCGTAAGCAACTCCAAGCCAATAATGAATATCATTTTCCTGTGCGCCTGGCAGTTTTCCTTCACCTAAATTATCAGGATAAATTTGTGCCTGTTCCAAAAATGCTATAGCTTTATCATGGTTTCCTTGTGCAATTTCCTGTTTGGCAATTTCAGTCAAAGAAATCAGATATTGTCCGCTTACTTTTCCTTCTCCGCCTTCCCAAGGATGAAAAATTCTATTTTGTAATAATGTTAAGGCTTTATCATGTTTTCCTAGTAAATTGTATAAAGTGACTCTTTCTAAATACACATCATCTCTTTGAATAACCAATTCTAAATGTCTTTCTAAGAAAGCCAGTCTAAAAACCAAATCTCTGTTCAAGCGTTTGTACAACTGATCTAATTCCATTAAAATTCTAGAATCTTCTACATCTAAAGAAAATGCTTTCTCTAAACTAGCCAGTGCTTTTTGTTCATCATTTAATTTATTGTAATAAGCCAATGACAAGTTACGATGCACAGTAGGGAAAGTGTCATCAATAGCAACCGATTTTTCCCAGCAGGAAACAGCTTCATCATAAAATTTCGACGCGTACCAGAAGTTTCCTAAATAATACAAAGCTTTCGCGTCATTAGTTTGTTTTTGAATTACTTGAGAAAGCACTAGAGCAGCTTCAATCTGATTTGGAAAACAATAATCTGGTTTTGCCTGAGAAGCCATTTTGAAGCATTTTTCGGCTTGATCGAAATCATTTAATTTTTCATAAAATGAACCTGCAAAATACCACGCCATCGGATAGGTGTTTTCATCTTTCAGACCTTCATTTAGTAAACTGGCAGCTTCTTCATACAAACCAGCCGCATTGTAATCTAAAGCATATTCAATATAAGTATGAATATTGTTTCGGATTAATACATTTAGGTACGCTAGCTCTTTTTTATCTGTACTTAAAAGATACTTTTCATACAATAACCCAAAATTAAATGAGTCGTTTTGTAAATAAAGGTCTGCAAGCTGAAGCGCTTTTTCTTTTTGATTTAATTTTCTAAGAAAAGCTACTTGCAAATGCAGTGCTTTATGATCTTCGGTATTTTTAGAAATGGCTTTTTGAATGTGTTCTAGAGCCAATTCAAAATCACCATTTAAAGCATCAAGCTGTGCTACATAAAAATAACCTTGATTTTGCCAAGCGGCATTCCAAGTCGATTTGTAAAAAGCATCGTAAGCTTCTTTGTTTTTGTTCTGATATTTTAGACATAATCCTAGATTAAAATAAGCTTCACCATCATACGGGTTCGGATTTCGCTGCGTCAATGTTTTTATGGCTGCTCTAAAATAGGGTTCAGCTTCAGTAAATTTAGCTCTTCTCATGAGCCATAATCCCATTGCATTATTGGAACGAACATCGCCAGAATCACGTTTTAAAGCTTCTTCATAATACGGAATCGGACTGTAAGTGGCGTGTCTGTATTGCTCTAAATGCTGAGCCGTCAGGAATAATTGTTCGTTATTTTCGATGTCTTCTGGAGCAAGTGCAGGTTTTGCAGCTTCAGGAATTTCATCTTCATTTTGTGCTTCGTAAACCCAATCAACTAAAACTTTATCATCTGCATCGGTTACAGAAATCGATAAACCTTCTAAAGACGCGTTATGATTAAAATCGATGGTTTCTTCAAATGAATTGTATGGAGAAGCATCGTACTGTTTTTGAAATAAAACAACGTCATTGTTTTTTAAAGTAACCGTTGTTTTTGGATAAACTCCTGTCGTATACGCTTTAATAACCAGTTTATCGCCGATGTTCTCTAAATTAACCATCGCATTTTTGGTCGCATTTTTTACAACTCCCAAATCACGATAAGGCATAAAATATTGTGTAAATTCCTTTTGCTCA
Organism: Flavobacterium sp. B330r; assembly: GCF_056824325.1. Classification (NCBI taxonomy): domain Bacteria; kingdom Pseudomonadati; phylum Bacteroidota; class Flavobacteriia; order Flavobacteriales; family Flavobacteriaceae; genus Flavobacterium; species Flavobacterium sp. B330r. The sequence goes on along the minus strand of NZ_CP124860.1, from coordinate 5,047,756 downwards.
CCCGGCATAATCCAAGTAAAATCGGGCTGATTATCGGTATAAACACCACACATCAATTCGATATAAGGGCCATCTTCGTCGGTAAGATTACGATCCCAAGCACGTCCGAAATCGCCGTGTCCCCAAGTCCATTGTTTTTTTCCTGGCGAAACATGATGATTGGCTACGTGCAATAATCCGCCTTTTGAATCATTTTCGTATCCGCCCACAAAATTATATTTGGAAGCAATCGCCATATAAGAAGTTGGAACGGGAATATTTTTGTAGCGAGAAATATCAGTTCCTGGCGAATAATCTACTTTGTAATAGGTTCCTTTTGCAATTGGAAAAGACGAAACGTCACGTTTACCGTGATCAAAAACAGCATTTACATCTGGCGGAAAAACCGACTGATAATCATCATTTACCTTTACAGCAGGATTCGCCCACCATAAAAATGTCTGTGGAAACGATGTTCTGTTGTATAATTGTGCTTTAATTTCAAGATACGCTTTATCAGGATATAATCTAAAACCAGCCATACCTTTGGTTCTAAACATACGTTCTACCTCACTGCACCAAACAGTTGCACTGCCATCTTCATGTTCTTCTATAGTAAAATCAACAGGATCAAAAGTAGTTGGTCTGTGGTGCTGTGGCCAGTTGAATTCGATTCCACCCGATATCCAAGGGCCTGTAAGTCCAACCAAAGCTGGTTTTACCACCTGATTGTAATACACAAAATGGCGATTTTTAGTTTTATCATACGCCATATGAACACGTCCGCCAAGTTCTGGAAGAATCATTGTTTTAACAAATTCATTTTCAAGGTATACAGCCAGATATTCTTTATCGGTTTTCTCGTCAGCGATTTTTTCAATAACTGGATAAGGATATACAGATCCGTTACTTCCTTGATACACTCTTTTCTCAATAAATACAGGATTTTTTTCAGGTTTGCCCACCTCATAAGTTGGCAGGATAATTTTTTCCTTCCAAACATTTACTTTTTGCATGATGTAATGAAATTTAAATTATTGAATATTCTTTGATTCTTTATCAGAAACCATTAGTTTTTCAATCTCTTCGAGACTTTTGTTTTTGGTTTCAGGAAGCTTTTTGAGTACAAACAAGAATCCTAAAGCACAGATAATTCCGTAGATCCAGAAAGTTCCAGATGTGCCTAAGTATTCGTTAAACATTGGAAATGTTTGTACTAAAAGTGCAGATGCAATCCAGAGTGCAAATGTGGCAACAGACATTGCAACGCCTCTGATTCGGTTAGGGAAAATTTCAGATAAAATAACCCAAGTAATAGGAGCAAGAGACATGGCATAAATAGCAATGGCTAATAATACCAGTAATAATAAAGGGAAACCAGTAACATTGGTATAATAAAAATAACCCAATAAAGCATAGATTATAGCAAGTGCTGCTGAACCAAAAAGCATCAGTTTTTTACGTCCAACTTTGTCTACCGTTCCCATAGCAACCAATGTAAAAACAAGGTTAATACTTCCTGTAATTACGATATTCATGAACAAATCATTGATACTATAGCCTGCCGAAACAAAGATTTCTTGAGCATAATTAAAAATGATATTAATACCGCACCATTGCTGGAAAGCAGCCAATACAATTCCGATTAAGAGAATAGGCATCGCTTTTTTATCAAGCAACATTCTCAAATCGGTTTTTTCTGTTTCTTCTGTAAAAGTCTCTTTGATAGTTGTAATTGCTTCTTTGCCGTATGGCAATCCTCCAATTTTAGATAAGATATTCTCGGCTTTATCGTGATTTCCTTTTTTCGCTAGATATCTAGGGCTTTCGGGAATTAAAAACATAAGTATAAAGAAAAGTACTGCTGGGAAAAATCCTGCCCAAAACATCCATCTCCAGCCCGTTTGACCATTCCAAGAAGCCAAAATTTCTGCATGAGAATAATTATGAGGAATAACATCTGTAATTAGCATATTGGTGATCTGTGCGGCAAGAATTCCAATAACCACGGTTAATTGATTGATGGAAACAAATAATCCTCGAGTTTCCTGAGGCGCAATTTCGGCAATATATAAAGGGGAAATTGTAGAGGCAATTCCGATTCCGACTCCTCCAATAATACGCCAGATAATAAATACAGTAAAAGTTTCAGATGCTCCCGTTCCAAGAGCACATAAGGAGAATAATACGGCGGCAACGATTAGAATAGGACGTCTACCATAACTGTCTGCCAGTTTTCCTGCAAAGGCGGCTCCTCCAACACAGCCAACAAGGGCGCTACTCATGGCCCAGCCTTGTAAAGCCGGAGAATCTGTAATGCCAAAATAAAGTTCGTAAAATGGTTTTGCACCACCGATTACAACCCAGTCGTAACCAAAGAGTAATCCACCCAATGCCGCAACTAGACTAATTGATAGTAAAAAGGTATAATTGTAATTTTTCATAAAAAGGTTTTAATAGCTTTTGTAAAATTAGCGGAATCGGAACCTTTGATTTATGGATATTTTTTTTGAATAGATGGATTATAATCTGATTTTTTGCTATTGAATGCTTAAATACGAAAACAATTGCGTTACTGCTTGTATTCGGTGCGATATTGTATAGGTGAAGTACTCATGATTTTTTTGAACAAACGAGAGAAATATAAAGGGTCATTGAACCCTAAATTAAAACTGATTTCTTTTATGCTCATAGTGGTAAAGCTGAGATACTGACAGGCTTTCTGCATTTTTAAATAATTGAAATAGTGTATAGGAGAATACCCTGTCTGTTTCTTAAATAAGGTAAAAAAATGAGACGGAGAATAGTTAAAATAAGCGGCAACATCATTAATTTTTAAGGAAAGATCAAGACGTTTTTTCATATAGTCAATAGCCGACTCAATAGTATTATCCTCTGAAAATTTTCGGTTCTTTTGAATGAAGAATTTTTCATACAAAAAGGTATTTAATAATTGCCATAACGAAAGATTGGCAAATTCGAGATTACTGGCGCTGTAACCGTCTTCCATAACATCCAGAATGTTTTCAAAAAGTTCAATACGTCTTTCTTCGAGTGATAGTTGAGGTGCAGTTTCAGGATGTTCGGCAATGAATTTATCATAAAGAAAAGGTGCTTGCATTCCCGTAAAATGAATCCAGTAGATACTCCACGGATTTTGTTTTAAGGCATAATAATCATGTGCCACTTCAGGAGGTATTATATAAAAGGTATTGGCTTTGAGTGTTATCGTTTTATTTTCTTTGCTAATAATGCCTTCTCCTTTATAGCAATAAATTAAAATGTATTGCTTGCTGCCATGTTTTCGTTTCATGGAGTGATGGCTTGCATTTGGAAAAACACCAATATCGGTAAAATACAAACCAGCTATAAGCGGATTCTTTTTAATAATCGAAAGGATGTTTTTTGGAATTACAATCATTCGCTGTCCTAAAAAACCTTCTTTGACTTTTATCTTTTCTTTTTGTGCTGCATTTTTCATGATCTGGATTGTATTTTTCAAATATCGTAATTTAATCCATGCTTTCGCAAAAAATGTCCATTTTGAGAACAATAATCAAAACTAAATTTGAAATTCTATACTAACATTACCAATTTTAATCTTTTTATAAAACTATATGAACCCTCTCAATAATATTGTTTGTGAGTCTTTTGGCTGGCATGATGGAAAAGAAATTATCAAATTTCAGATCACAAATAGTCATGGCAATTATGTCGAACTTCTTAATTATGGTGCCATAGTAAAATCCATAGTGGTGCCAGATACCGAAGGAAATAAAGAAAATATAGTTTTAGGATTTCCAACTTTAGAAGGATACATAAAAGATCAATCTTACATAGGAGCGACTGTTGGCCGTTTTGCAAATAGAATTCAGAATGCGGCATTTTCTATCGAAAATAAAACATATCATCTCGATAAAAACGATGGTAAAAACAATAATCATAGCGGTTCGGCTGGGGTTAATAACAAAGTGTTTGATTTTGTTGTAGAAGAAGATGCCGTAATTTTTATTCTTAAAAGTAAAAATGGAGAAGGTGGTTTTCCTGGAAATTTGAAGATGAAAGTGAGCTATAAATGGACGGATCAAAACGAACTCAAAATTGATTTTTTGGCAGAAGCCGATGCAGCAACGCCATTAAATTTTACCAATCATTCTTATTTTAATTTATCTGCCTGTAAAGAAAAAATACATCATCATCTGCTTACCGTTCAGGGATCTAAAATTCTAGAAAGCACAGCCGATTATATTCCGACAGGAAAAATTTTGCTTGCCGATGAGTATTTGTTTTTGAAAGACAAACTAAAAGATGTAATGCAAAATAGCGGACTTAATCTCTATTATATTTTTGATAGAAACGCTAAAAATGAAAATTCTGTTTGTGAATTGTATGATGAAAAATCGGGAAGAATAATGCGTGTTTACACCTCTTATCCAGGAGTGCAATTATACACGGGAGATTATTTAAACAGTGATATTATGGGGGTACATGATAAACTATACAGTTCGTTTGATGGACTCTGTTTAGAATGCCAATATTATCCTGACAGTCCGAATCATGAACATTTTCCGAATACGATATTCCAATCTGGGCAAGTTTATAGCGAAACTATTATTTATGCTTTTGATGTAATCCAATAACAAAAAGAACTACCACCTCTAATAATTATATAAATGAAAAAAATGTTTTTTAACCGATCTTTAAGTGCGCTGATACCCGCCGTATTTTTGATGCTGACAAGCTGTGTAGCACAAAACGAAGAACTTTCTCTTAAGTCTAAGGACAATCTAAATAAGATTGAGTTGTCTTTAAGTCAAGATGGAAAGTTGTCTTATAAGGTTACCCGCAAAGACCAAGCGATAATTTTGGATTCTCCACTTGGACTAAATTTTGAAAACAACGATTTTACAACAGGATTATCGGTTGTAAAGGTTTCGCCAATTGAAGAAAAGCGTGAAAAATACGAGCTTAAAGTTGCCAATAATAAAGTTGCAGATCATGTTTTTAAAAGCAAAAGCATCACATTCAAAAATAGCAAAGGCGCTTTAATGACAATAGATTTAATTGCTGGGCAAGAAGGAGTTGCTTTTAGATATAAGTTTACAGAGCAGGAAAAACAGACTAGAGTGCTAAAGAACGAATTGACAGGATTTCATATTGATCAAAAAGCAAAAGGATGGCTCCAGCCGTACAACAAAGCAGGAGATTATACTCCAGGTTATGAAGATTTTTATGTGAATGTAAAACCCGGAGATCCAATAAATGGCGCAAGAGGCGAATCTATTGGCTGGTGTATGCCAGCACTTTTTAATGTAAATGATGCTAAAAATTGGGTTTTGATTGCAGAATCAGGAACAGATGGTTCTTTTCCAGGATGTCATTTAGATCCAGATTCTAAAGACGGAGTTTATACAATTGCTTTTGCTAAAAATGACGAAAAATTTACGTTGCCTTTGCCTGATAAAGAAAATGCTTATCCTGAATCTAATTTACCTTGGACAATGCCATGGAGAGTTATTATGATTGGAGATAAAGCGGGTGATATTTTATTATCTACTATGATTACCGATTTGGCTCCGGCATCTAAAATAAAAGATGTTTCTTGGATTGAATCTGGAAAAGCAGCTTGGTCATGGTGGTCGTATCCCGAAGATTTTACTCCAGAAATGTATAATAAATTCACGGATGTTTCGGCTTCATTTGGTTTCAAATACACACTTTTTGATGCAGGGTGGGAAAAAGCCAACAAAGAAGGTAAAATTGTTGATTATGCATTGTCTAAAGGAGTGCAGCCATTAGTTTGGGGATTTTCAGCAGAATACTTTGATCCAGTAAAAAGAAAAAAAACATTTAAAGAATTGGCAGAAATGGGAATAAAAGGTGTCAAGATAGACTTTTGGTGTTCGGACAGACAAGAAGTTATGGCAGCTTTACAAGGCGTTTTTGAAGATGCAGCAAAAGAACATTTGTTAGTGAACTTACATGGAACAACAGTTCCGAGAGGTTGGCATAGAACATGGCCCAATTTTGTAACAGCAGAAGCTATTTTAGGAACAGAAAGTTATTTCTACGAACCGAGATTTCCAGAAAAAGCAGCAGAACAAAATACAGTTTTGCCTTTTACAAGAAACGTAGCTGGTCCAGCAGATTATACGCCGTTTGCTTTGACTTTTAGAAAATATAAACGTGTAAATACTTCAGTTCATGAACTAGCAATGGCCATGATTTACACATCAGGAATTATTCATTTTGCAGATTCTGAAGAAGTTTTTAATTCATTGCCAAATGAACTTAAGACTTTAATAAAAGAAATGCCCGCAACTTGGGACAAAACCGAGGCTATTGTAGCAGATCCAGGCAAATCAATTGTGTTGTCTCGTAAAAAAGATAACCTTTCTTATATTATCGGAATAAACGGAACGAACTCATCTTTGCCCGTTTCAATTGATTTGGCTAAATATGGAAAAGGCTATTCGAAATTCAAAATCATTACTGAAGGTAAAGATCCATTAATGGATTTTAAAGTTGAAACTTTTCCATTAACCGCTAACTGGCAATATAATATTGCTCCTAAAGGAGGTTTTATTATTGAGTTTATAAAGTAAGAGTTAATGTTAAGTTGAGGTATAAAAAGGTGTTTAAATTTTTAAACACCTTTTTTATTGAATGGTTTTTAACAGAAATTGGAAAGCTTATCTCTCACTTTAATAAGGAATAGAAAATAAAAATTAGCAAGAAATATAGATATTACAGAGAAGCTAATTAAATGTTTATGACAATAAAAAGATTCTTTTTGCTAAATTTATAGAAACAAAATTTAAAATTATAAAAGTATTGTGTCTTTCAAAAACAATGTTTTTTTATAATAAGAAGTGTTATAAGGAATTAGAATCATTAAAATAATTCTGTATAGATTTTGTCTATTCTCTAAGAATTATTTATGATTCACAGTCAGAATTTTCTTTTTCATTAGTTTGTAATTTAGTCAAAAATAAAATTTTTCAACTATGGACAATCAATCAAATGACATCAGCAAATGCCCTTTTCATAATGGGAGCATTGATAAGCAGGCAGCATCGGGAACTAAAAATCTTGACTGGTGGCCCAAACAGTTAAAGGTAAATATCCTGAGACAGAATTCGTTGTTATCAAATCCGCTAGATAAGGATTTTAATTACGCAGAAGCTTTTAAAAGTCTCGACATTGAGGCATTAAAGAAAGATTTGCATGCTCTTATGACTGATTCACAAGATTGGTGGCCTGCAGATTTTGGTCATTATGGAGGCCTTTTCATAAGAATGGCTTGGCATAGTGCAGGTACTTATAGAGTGCATGACGGGCGAGGCGGAGCAGGAGCAGGACAACAGCGATTTGCACCTCTTAACAGCTGGCCAGATAACGTAAGTCTTGATAAAGCGAGAAGATTGCTTTGGCCCATAAAACAAAAATATGGACAAAAGATTTCATGGGCAGATTTATTGATCTTAACAGGAAATGTGGCTTTAGAATCGATGGGCTTTAAAACATTTGGTTTTGCAGGAGGACGTGCCGATGTTTGGGAAGCAGACGAATCTGTTTATTGGGGTTCTGAAACGACATGGTTAGGTGGTGACGAACGTTATAAAGACGGTTCTGAAGGTGTTCCAAAAGATCATGGAGTGGTATCATCTGATGATAATGCCGACGGAAATATCCATAGCAGAAATCTTGAAAAACCGCTTGCAGCAGTGCAAATGGGGCTTATATATGTAAATCCTGAAGGGCCAGATGGAAATCCGGATCCGATTGCGGCAGCTAGAGATATTAGAGACACTTTCGGCCGTATGGCAATGAATGATGAAGAAACTGTAGCCTTAATAGCGGGTGGACACACTTTTGGTAAAACGCACGGTGCTGCATCATCAGATCATGTGGGAGCTGAACCAGAAGCAGCAGGTCTAGAACTGCAAGGGTTAGGATGGCAAAACAGTTTTGGTTCTGGAAAAGGTGGAGATGCTATTACAAGCGGACTTGAAGTTACTTGGACAAAAACACCAACACAATGGAGCAATAACTTTTTTGAGAATTTATTTGGTTTTGAATGGGAACTTTCAAAAAGTCCGGCAGGAGCACATCAATGGGTAGCAAAAAATGCGGAAGCAATTATTCCAGATGCTTTTGATGCTAATAAAAAACACTTGCCAGCGATGCTGACTACAGATTTATCTTTAAGATTAGATCCTGCTTATGAGAAAATATCACGTCGTTTTCTAGAAAATCCAGATGAATTTGCAGATGCTTTTGCTCGTGCATGGTTTAAATTGACGCATCGTGATATGGGGCCTCGTGCTCTTTATCTTGGATCTGAAGTGCCTACAGAAGAACTGCTTTGGCAGGATCCTATTCCAGAAGTAAATCATACTTTAATAAATGACCAAGATATAGAACAGCTTAAAGAGAAGGTATTAAATTCAGGACTAAGCGTGTCTCAATTGGTTGCTACGGCTTGGGCTTCAGCTTCTACTTTTAGAGGATCAGATAAGCGTGGAGGCGCAAACGGTGGACGCATAAGACTTGCACCACAGAAAGATTGGGAAATAAATAATCCAGCTGCACTTAAGGTTGTTTTAGATAAATTAGAAGGTATTCAAAAAGAATTTAATGCTGCAAATGGAGATAAAAAAGTTTCATTGGCCGATTTAATCGTTTTAGGAGGATCTGCAGCTGTAGAAAAAGCAGCTAAAGATGCAGGAGCATCTGCGAAAGTACCTTTTTCACCTGGACGTATGGATGCATCTGCAGAACAGACAGATGTTGAATCGTTTGGATATTTAGAACCAAAATCTGATGGTTTTAGAAATTATAGAAAAACAAAATCGACTGTTTTAACAGAAGAACTTCTTATAGATAAAGCGAATTTGCTAACTCTAACTGCGCCAGAATTAACGGTTCTTTTAGGTGGACTTCGTGTTCTGGATATTAATGCAGACGGAAGTAAAAATGGTGTTTTTACAACGAGACCTGGCCAGCTAACAAATGATTTCTTTGTAAACTTATTGAACATGAATACAGAATGGAAGTCTGTTTCAAATGACAAAGAACTTTATACTGGAAATGACAGAAGTACTGGACAGCCTAAATGGATAGGAACACGTGCAGATCTTGTTTTTGGATCAAATTCAGAATTAAGAGCAATTGCAGAAGTTTATGCAGCTGGTGATGCTCACGAAAAATTTGTAAACGATTTTATTGCCGTATGGACTAAAGTAATGAATCTAGACAGATTTGATTTAAGAAAATAATACTCGCTTATAGCAAAAAGAAAAAGACGCCAATTACGGCGTCTTTTTTTATATGTTTTTAAGAACGTGGTTTAGACAAATTTCGATCATACATAACAATGGTTCCAGCAACGGCGACATTCAAACTTTTTTCTGATTTGAATTTTACTAAATGATGGCATTTTTCCATTACTTTTTTAGATAAGCCATGATCTTCTGCACCCAATATATAAACGCAGCGCCTTGGATGTTCAAAAGTTTCTAAATCAGAGGCTTTTTCAGATAGTTCAACACCAACCAATCGCGCTCCTTTTGGTAAGTTTTCAAAAAAAGCTTCGAAAGTATCATAATGAAAATACGGAATCGCTTTTACCGCATCGTGTGTATCACAAGCTTGTTTGGCATATCGATTTCCGATGGTAAATATAAAAGTAGCGCCCAAGTTTTGAGCCGATCGCCATAAAACACCTAAGTTTTCTGGTGTTTTACCATTTTGGATTCCGATACCAAAGTATTCATTTATAAAATTATCATTCATACCGCAAAAGTACAAACTGTATGTAGATAAATCAATTTTTTATTGGTCTACAGAACAGATTTACTAGGTTAAAAAAGCATCGGTTGTTGTATTTGTTCTTAATTCTGCTAAATGTAAAGTATTATTGCCAGAAACTGGTATATTGGCATAAGTATCCTTACGAACACCATCTCCAGTACCAAACTTTTCGGCAAGGAAATCTGTTTTTGTATTTGTTGTCGGTGTTTCATCATGGTTTTCTAAGCGTTGGGCAACTTTTGTTAGACATGCAATAGCTTCTTCTTCTGCAGCTTTTTTAAGACTAGTAGTATCTTTTACCTTAGTATCGAGTTCTGTATGTGCGTCTCTCATAGCTGTAATACCTTCATTTTCACCTTTAGCTTTTTTTGGTGGGTTGTATGCTGGTATGCTGGTTAAAATGTCTCTTGCGATCTTATCTTTTTCAGTTAATATTATACTTCTTAAATCATCTTGTGCTTGATTATCGCCTTTTACTGCCGCCAACGTAATATTCGGCACATTATCTTTAACCCAGATGCCATGCAAATCTTTAACATGAGAATGTAAATCGCCACTTACCCATGGCTTTCTTATTTTTGCAACTAAAGTCAATGTCGGAATAGCGATAGCATTGGAAATACCTTTTAATAGCAATAATATTGCAGGATCTATTGCAGTTCGTCTTATAGATGTTAACGATTTGTATGTAGCATTATCATGAAAACGTTTAAGAATCTTGTTGTAAAGGTTCTCATGTTCTGTATCTGACCCTGGAGAATTTTCCTGAAACTGTGCAGCTATTTCATGAGGAGTAAGGGCAATATTTAATTGATATCCGATTTGGTTTGTTTTCTCTGCCCATTTATTCCTTGCTCTTGCAACTCTAATTAAGGCACCAGATGCACTCCAGTTCCAAGCAGTTCCTATGTAGTTATTAAATGGTAACGCATTTACACGTGTATTTGTGGATGAATGAGTAGTTCTAAATGTGACTAATTCATTAATGAATAAAGTATGAACCTGTGATATGAATGTTTTATTTATTAATCCATTTGCACCACCTGCTAAAAGTGGAGGAGCGACTAATTCCAACTCTTTTTGAGCGTCTGTCTCTAATATAAAAGAGGTATTAAATAACGGACTTAAAGGAGCAGATTTCCCGACTTCTGTATGTGAAGCAACATCAGGTCCCTTAGGATTTACAAGTTCCCATGTTGCAAATTCAAATTCAAAGCCAAAACTGCGGTGTACAGAAAGTATGGCTGCCATAGGTACTTCGTTATAATGTAAAAAATCTTGCCATTCTTTTTGAGCGTTAAGTAAACTAATTAATCCGCCTCCTGTATTTTGTGATGCTTGATATAATTGTCTAGCCTCAATTTTTATAGTTTCGTCAGTAATGTTTGCGGCTGCTAAAAGTGGGTCAATGATTGGGTCTACATTTTGTGTCAAATGTGTCCAGCCTTCTTGAATCTGAAGAATTAAGTCGGAATTTTCCTTTAAATCATTACTGGCTTTTGTACGTTCTTTAATTGTCAAATCATCACTTTCCACAGTTTCTCCAGTTGCGTGGTTATTTGGATAATAAGTTCCGTTGTCCAGTTTAATACTAACACGTTGATATATCTTTTGGGAGTTTGAAGAATTAAGAGGTTTAATTTGAGTTTGAGAACTGTATTTTACAAACTGAATTGCTTTCATTCCCATGACATCAGCTTCATTCTCCAAACCTTTATCATCATTTACATTTACCTTGCCTTTCATTTGTAAAGTAGGTTTTACGCGTCCTTGTTTTTGTTGCACGACATGCCAAGCTTCATGAGGTAAATGTTTTTCTTGTCCAGATGCTAGATGAATATCGGTTCCCTGCGCATAAGCATGTGCATTAAGTTGTGCAGGTTTGTCTGAGTTATAATGAACTTTTACATCATCCATAGAATGACCAGAAAGGTTTTCTATTCCTGACTTTAAATTTTCAGGCAAACCGGTATTGTTTGCTTTTCTTTGTAAAACAGAAACAGGGCGATTGTCCGTAAGTTCTCTTGCCTTATTTTGAACAATTTTTTCGTCGGAGCTATTTGCCGCAAATTGCGTTTTTGTTTTATCAGTTGAATATTCCATAAATACTAATTTTAAATATTATTAGTTATTTTTAGATCTAAATGCTTTATTTTCTTTTTTTACTTGGTCTGCGCATATAGTTTTTTGGAAGTGTTTTTCTATGCAGAGCATGATATTTTTTAAAACCAGTTGCACCAACATGTGCTCTGTTTCCTCGAGAAGTATTACAGGTTCCACAAAATACCCTGCCATTTCTCATGTTGTTTCTTCCTCCTTTTGAAGCGGGTTGTATATGATCAATGTGAAACTGTCCATCGCCCATTCTTCTGCCTTGAAATGTTGCATAATGTACCTGTGAATGCTGAAATCCGCAGTAATCACAAGTATGAAAGCCGTCGTTTTTCTTTTTATTTGCTGCTAATTTTTTTGCTCTTTGCTTTTTGTCAAATTTTATTAGCTGTACTGTATTAGAATTGAAATTAGCAATAGCCTGATTAGATTTTAATTGTCTAACTGGAATATTATTATTTCTTAGAGTTGAAGTTGAAACGCGATTATCAATTAGCTGATAAGTATTTTTGGTACTGTTGCTATTTGTCAGATGGCTTGCTGCATCCTGAAAATCATTTTCTGTCGAAACTTTGCTATAAGTATTCATGATTCTTTTTTTATACGTTTATGCTTTCTATTAAATAGCCTTTATAATCTTTCGCAAAAAAGCAAAATTTCTAACCTCGAAAAGGCGTAACCTCAACAGGGCCAACACCGCCCAAATAATTAATCGCTGAACAAAAGGGATGGTTGTGAATCCTATTTTTAAAATGCTCTAAATCTCGATCAAAGTAGGGTAGCTCCACTTTTTCTCCGGTAATTAGCTTTACCAGATGATCATTTTCTAAAGGATAAATTTTAAATAACGGTTTTCTTGCGGCGTAGAAAAGATTTTCGTCATCAGCTATTATAGAAACCTCGCCACGGTTTTCTTTTAGTTTTTGAGGATTCGTTTTTAATAAGTTAACGATCTGATTTTCAATTTTAGTAACCATTTCTTCTACACTTTTTTCGGTAGTTTGTACAACCAAATAAAGATTTTGGCTTGTAATAAGATATCCGTTAATATAAAAGAAAATCTTGTCGTGGAAATCATTCAAAGCCAATGCAATTATGGTATTCACATAGTTGAAATCAAAATGTTTTTTCCAGTTTCCAATTTTAAGTTTCACTTTATGACGGTGTAATTGAGGCGCGGCAATGGCAACTTTTTTTATGTTTTCATTCTTTTTCATAACGTCAATTCATTTGAGTAACCACAAGTGTTTTGTTCTCTTTTTTAAATTCACGTCTAATCCCTTCCAATAAATCGTGCTGACTGACAACTGTTTCATTTCTCTGAATGGCAGCCAGAGCGCAAAATCGCAATACATTAATAATTGCTCCACCAGCAAGTTCATACTCTTCGGCAATGCTTTCTATGTCAATATCTGGACTTAGTTTACATTTTCCTGAAAATGCTTTTTCCCATAAAAGAATCCTTTCCTCTGCGGTTGGCATCGTAAAATGAATCATGGATTGAAATCTTCTGGAGAAAGCTTCATCCATATTTTCTTTTAAATTGGATGCTAGAATAACCACTCCTGGAAAATCTTCAATTCTTTGCAGTAAATATCCCGTTTGCTGATTGGCGTGCCGATCGTTTGAAGAAGAAGCATTTGTCCTTTTTCCGAAAAGCGCATCGGCTTCGTCAAAAAATAAAATCCAGTCCTTGTGTTGTGCAACATCAAATATTTTAGACAGATTTTTTTCTGTTTCACCAATATATTTAGAAACAATCATAGAAAGATCAACCCTGAAAACTTCTCTGTTGGTACTTTTTCCAAGTAAAGTTGCAGTAAGCGTTTTACCAGTGCCTGGAGGTCCGTAAAAAAGGGTTCGATATCCAGGTTTTATTTTATTCTCCAAACCCCATTCTGTCATAAGAGTATCACCATGATTTAGCCAAGCGTTAATCTCCATAACCTGATTCATGACATGTTCTTCTAGAACCAAATCGTCCCAGTTTAATTTGGTCGAAATTTGTTGTGCAGGAAACGAAACGCTATGCTCCAATTTAGGCAAAATGCCAGTTATAAAAAAGTTGAGCCAACGTTCGTTAATCGAAAGTACGTGATTCAAAATAGGAACATTAGATTCGTTATTTTCTAAAATCAAAACCTGTTCTTTTGAAAGTATATTTGAAGTATTCAGAATTTGAAGTACTTCTATTCTTAATTCAGGATTTACAGCGGTAATTAAAAAAGATAGGGTTTGTCCTGTAGGCAAAAAACCGCTATGATTTTTATTGATAACTCCGCCAAATTCAGTAAATCCACGATCGTACATCGCATTTTTACTAAAGAAAATATCCAGAACTTCGGGTTTAATCTGAGGTGCGAGAATTAGGGCAAGACAAAGCCTTTCGTAAAGATTCAAATCCCATTCGGTTATTTTTTTATAATAAACACTATTTTCAGTTTCTGCATCAGTTTCTGGTAGCGGAATATCCTGCCAGCGGTTTTCATGTCCATCCTGAAGCAGATAACTGCAAATAACCTGATCGATTACCTTTTGCAGCCAATCCATTTCATTATACAAAGAGACAATATTGGGATTAGTTTCCATAAACTCCAAATAATTTTTCTACATCGTCCAGATTTGCGTCAGCCCATTTAAAATAAAGCAAAGCCGTATTAGGATTCAGCTCATTGCATTGCAGCATATCCAAATAAAAACCTTGTGCATTTTGCATGATCATTTGTGTGTTATAATCAACATCATTATGAAAACTCGAATCAAAAAAAGAATCTGCCCATTCGCTTGTATTGTTCTCTTTGGCAATAAAATCGGTAATGAAATAAGACAATTTTTCGTCTTGCACGACCAATTTTTTGGCTTTGAAATAAGCAGGTTTTCTCTTAGTTTCTCGGTGGTAATATTCGATATCTTTAGACTGAATGGTTTTAGTATTTTCATGTCCGAAAATATCAGACAATCCAAAATTTTCAGCCTCACAAGCCAATTCTAGTTCGGCATTTGCTTCGCCAGCTATGGCCAGAGTTGTATTTTTTGCGGTTGCACTTTCTGTTACAACATAAAGTTCCCTAAAGGAGTATAAGGTTTGTGTGAGCTTTATAATTAATTGCTGCTGTATTTCATTCCAATTATTAATTTTTACAGATTCAGGTTCTTCGGCTTTAAAAATGAAGCTTCCTTTATTAGCAAAAGCCAATATTTGTTTGCTAAATTCAAAATTGCCGTCAATAGAACCATGCGCGTGTGATCGTCCTGAATAAGGTTTTGAAATTCCATCACTAAAATTCCAATTGGCATCATTTAAGGCAATTACTCCGCTTATATCAGCATCGTGACGCGATATAATGCCATTGCGATAAATGTTTCCAAGAAGAATAATTTCGCCGTTTTTAATCTGAAAATAATCGCCAGGAAAAAGACTTTTATTTAACGGTTTGGTGGGCAGAAATCCTCCAGTTTTGAGATAAAAATGCCTATAAAAATTCTTATTAGTATGATCCATAACCTTAAAAATTATTGATTAAAGTCCACTGAATGCAGTAAGCAAACAGTGGACAATTTAATTGATCTTAAGATGCATAAGCAGCAGCAGTTGCCGCAGCTAAGCTAGATTGAAGTGATTGCAGTTTGATTTGCGCTTTGTTTAAATTGGCAGTTGCAATGCTCAATTGTCTTCCCGTTTCGTCATTTGCAGTATTGGCTTTATCATAAGAAATCTGAGCGTTTTTATACGCATTGTATATTAAGGCTCTTATAGAAGTCTTGTCTGAAGGCTGAACTGATAAAGGCGCGTCTAAAGATTTTTCATCTGTTAAAGTCAGATACAATTTTGTTGCTTGTTTGCTTTCTAAAGTAATTGCCGCTTCAGATTCCAGAACAGAAGCTTCTGCAGCCAATGTAGATTTTAAGGCAACTAGCGTAAGAGCAACCGCATTATTGGCGTCTGTACCTGCGCTGTTTATTCTTGCGATTAAATCATCAGAAATTAACGGATTAAGTGCTTTTTTGCGAATAACTAGAATAGACAGTTTATTAATTATTTCTACAGAATAAATTAATTTGCTAATCAAGTCACTGATGCTTTTGCTAACTGTTGTTGAGTCTTCTGTTGCATAGGCTGTTTTTGAAAAAGCAACTCTTGAATTGAGAGCTAAGTCGTAAGCATTTTGAATAACTTGATCGATCAAGTTTTTGTTGCTTAATGCATGCGTACGATTGCTTTCAGAAACTAATAAATAACCTTGATATCGGGTTGCTTTTTCATTCAGCGAATTTACAATTGTCTGTTGCTGCTGTACAATTGCTGTTGCATCAACTACTTGATTTTTTAGCAAGTCTAATTCAGCTTTTTTCTTTTCTGTAATTCCGTATTTCTGTAAACTTGGTCTTAACGGAGTTAATGATATAGTATCCATATAGTTGCGGTATTAATTAGTTTGTGATTTCAGATTTTGGTTTTGTAGAATAAGGTATTGGCGGTGTGTTTTGCCAATCAGAAAGACTATTTTTATATCTGGTTTTTAAAATCTCAGTGCCTTTGTAATAAGACAAAATAACAGGAATGTAATTTTTATCTTCAATTAGCGGATTTCCGAAGTTATCTGTAGTGGTGCCATCAATATGCACGTCAAATTCTTGACCAGAAGCTGCTTTTTGTTTGGCACTTGTAAAGTTTCCTGCCGGAATGTTTTCTGCTAAATTTAAATTGAAGAAGAAGGCGTTGCTGTTTTTAACCGGTTTAGGAGATTTCTCTTTAACTTCTTTCAGTTTAGCGTTCAAATCTGTCAATTGCGCTTTTGCAAGGCGTAATTTCTCTTTAGCATCAGCCAATGCACTTTTCAGACTATTATTTTTCTGTTTGTCTTGATCAGGATCTTTACTGTTTTTGGCTGTTTCGGCACTTGTTTGAGCAGAACTATTTAAGATCTCGATCTCTTCGGTAAGCGCTTTAACTTCAGCATCAACAGTTTTAATTTCCTCATCTAACTCCATGGTTTCAATTTTGGATTCCAAAGTCTGTAAATCCTCATTTGTAGAAAGATTATCGGTGTAAGGCAAGAAGAAACATCTGTAATCAATTTCACTTGCTTTTAATTCTTCTTTCTCAACATTAAAAGTAATTTTAGATAAATCTTCAGAATGTTTTCTAGAAGTGCCAATATCTTTCGCACTTTTTAAAGTATAGACTAACGAAAATATTTCAGAAGGTGCAGATAGATATTCATCAAACGTATTGATTTCTTTCTTGTAAGATTCAGTAAACATTATTAAAAGAAAAGCAACATAATTTTCGCCAAGCACTAGAGGTTCATTATCTGCATCTCTCAAAGATTTATAAGCTATAGATGTGCTGTATTTTCCTTTATCATCTGGTTTTTGCGTCGCAGGAATACTTTTGCATTGATCGGGATTGCCCACCAAATCTTCTGCCGTAGAAGCATTAAAGAATGATTTCTTACTGTCTTTTACCAAAATGATATTGTAGCTTAAAACTGGATTTGCTAATCCTTTATTTTGCGTTGCAGGATCTCTATCTTCGGGAGAAAAAGGACTTTTGTAAGCATCAAATGAAACAGTAAAACTGCCTGCTGAAGGATCAAAATTTGTAGGAACCTCAACAATCAAAGCCTGATTAAATTGTTCGTTGTTATACGTATAGGCTTTCTTTGAAGCATTATATTCTACCTCACAACATTTTATGGCTCCTTCTGCAGCTCTTGTAGCAATACTTGCTTTTGCTCTCGTATCGTTATCTACGGTTAGTACTGCGGTAGTTGCTGTTAAATCTGAAGTGGTTACCTGCAATAAATTATTGACAGAAGAGTTGGTTAGCTTAGCTCCATCTGCCACAACAGAAGTTGAAACTTCAGAAATCGATGCTGTAGCTTCCATAGCATATTGCGAAGTAAGCTCTGCATTATAGGCTGTTTTATTAATCAGATTATAAGCTTCAAGCGTTTGCTGATAAATTTGAGTTCCATAATCGGCAGCATTTACAATACTGTAAATACTTCCAATATCGCTAGCCAAACGCACAATAGAATTTGAAGCAATTTGTATATTCGACGCGCAAACCGCCATATTGGTAACGGCTTGTGTTACATACGTTTTTTGCTGATTGGCAGATAGTAATAAGTTGTCTGCCATATTCTTATTCGTAACCACAACATTATTTATATGTTGCTGTTCTTTGTACAATTTTGCTGTTGCATCGAGTTTTTCCTGCGCAACAATCTCAGCTCCTTCAGCATAATAAAGAGTAAACATTGAAGTGCTCAATTGTGAACTCAATTGTTTTTTGGTCATTTCCTGACTTTCTAATGAAGACAATACACTAGAATGCAGATTTTCATTGTAACTGTTCATAATAGTTCTTTTAGTTGATTAATTTATATTTCAATATTGTATTCAAGGTTCTTATTTGGATAATTGGTTTTTAGAATACTTTTTTAATAAGGCCAAATGACATGCAAAGGCTTATCCATCCAATGGTATTTCATAATCGAAAAAGCAAAAGGAGATCTGTTAATCAATATATCATAAGCTCTTCTCTCTACCGTGAGTTCCCATTTATCTTCTAGTTCTACCAGAATTCCGTCGCGTACAAGCCAGTTGCCGCGAAAACCGTCTACGGAGCAATCTCCAATTTCTGGCCAATGCGAAATCGCCGCTTGTATCAAACCCTTTATCAATTGTTTTTCCTGATCAGTGATATCAATAAAATCAGGCACAGTATCGGCTAAAGGCAAACCGCACAAAACTTTGTTTAGCGGCAAATAAACCTCTTCCGTTTCCTGCATTCCTGTAATTAGATATTGCAAGTATTGTACAGCTCTAACTTGATGTTCGTTGCTTATAAATTTTCTTTCAGAAGTTAGGCTCAATCGTTCAAACAGCATCGCGATATAATCGTTTAAGAGTACAATTCCTGCGTTTCTAACAGGAATTCCTTGTTTAGGGCTGTTTTTTGGGTTTTCTTTAGTTTTATTATGTTCCATTTTCGAAATTATTTCAGTTTGTTTTAAGACGGTTGAGGTTTGCTTTTCGGCTCTTAGAATTTCTTTGAAACCGAGCTGTAAAGCGGGAGGAAATTGATAGATATATTTTTTCATATCGGCCAAAAAGCTTTTTTTTGAGATTCCTTTTTTGGTTACAACTTCCCAGATTAATTCATTCCAGATTTTGTCTATTGCAATAAGTCTCCAATTGTCGTTGGTTACAGCCTTTAAGAGCTTTCGCAATAAGAGATGTTGCATTTCTTTAGCAGCCAATCCTTTTATTTTAACATTGCCCAAAACTTGATTGAATTTTTCCAAAATCCGTAAAGACAATTCTTTGTTTTTATCCAATTGACTAACCGCATTGCATAAATGATGAAAGTTAATATTTCGGCAAAGCCAATCAATTTGAGCTTCAGGAATAAATTCTTTTTTTATTATTCTAAAGAAAATCTTTGGCTCTTTTACCATAATGGCGTTCAGAATGTCTTTAATCTCAATGGTTTTAGAAATGCTGAAAGCAGATGAAACTTGTCTTTCTATAAGGATTGATGAAATCCATTTGTATTTCTCTTTTTCAGATAAACTCTCGATTTCAAAAAGCAAATCTGCGCTAATTGATTCTGCAGTTTCATTAGAAACTATAGAATCAGAAATGCCATTGTTTTCTAAAAAAGACATAAAATCTGGTGCTGAATTGGCATATTCAAAAGATTTTGTTTCGTTTTGAAGCTGTATTTTTTCCTTCGCGACATTCTTTTTTAAATACAATTTGAGTTCTTTCTGAAGCAGTTTATCAAATAAAACTTCATTGCCTTTGTAAGCAGAATATTTTAAAATCGTGTTCCAGAAAAGTTCATTTAATGCTGCACTAATTTTAGTTTCTGAAACTGATTTTATATTTCGAATTAGGACAGAAGCAGTTTTCTGAATCCAGTTCTTCTTCAGCGCAACTGCATTTGTCAAGAAATAAAGCAATATGTTTTCACTTTCTTTTTTGTCTTGTTTTCGGAGTAAAACAAATCCTGCATCATTAAAATTAGCACTCAATAATTGTGCTAATTCCTGCTGATCTTGCTTTGACGTGTTTTGAATGAGCAAGGCAAGCGCAACGGGATCTATAGATTTTGTGTTTTTTAACTGGTTTAAAAAGGTCTTTTTAATAGCCACTCCAAAAGATTTAATTCGTTTGGACTGAATCAGTTTTGCGATAAACTGAAAATAATCATCGCGTCTCGTCTCAGTCACTTTTTTGGATAACTGCACAATAATAGTTTCCATAAACAAAGAGGAGTTATGCTCTGGATGTAACAATATTTCCTGCATTCCAAGAAGCAACAAATCATCGGTAATTAATTCTTCAGGAAAATCATATTGATCTTTTTCATTTAAAATCTCATACACAACCTGTATCGTTTGTACAAGTTTTGTTTTTTTATAATTGGCTGTTTTGACCAATAATTGAAGCATTTCTCGATTCAAAACCAACGGAAGTATTTTCTTAAGAATGTCTTTATTTCCGTATGAAAGCATGGCTTCAAAAGCCATTTTAGGATGCAGTAAAATAGTTCTAGTCAGCGATCTTTGTAAGTCAATAAAAAAGACACTTTTGGTACTGTTTTTCTGTAATTCGAGTTCTAGTTTTGCGACAAGATTTTTGAAATGAACAGCGGGATAATTAGAATTATTACGGCTTATTTCTTTGCAATAGATAGCATTTAGATCCGTAAAAATAACCGCAGCATTATTGCTTTTTATCGCCGCAGGAATTTTAGCATTGGTAAACAGGGCCAATAAATGCTCATGGCTCAGATTATTTTTTTTGCTTAATTCTTTAATGCAAAATAGCAGAAAAGCAGTATTGTCTGTATTTTTATTTTGGATGAGAAATAGAATTCCAATTTGCCATAAAGCCTTACGGTTTGTTTTTAGTTTAAAAGTCTGGCTCAATTGGTTTAGATAAATAATAGATTCTGTATGAAGCTGCGATGGAGTAGTATCCAGTTTTGAATACAGTATTTTTATCGAAGTTTCATTTAAATCAAGGAGCAGCGAAACAAGCAAACTCTCATCTTTAAAAATGGGCTGAAGCAGCGTATTAAATTTTGTTTTATTCTCGCTATTCAATACCATTATCAATTCGTTTAAATTGTCTTTGTCGGCTTTAAATCTTCTATTGCCTTTATTTTTCAATAATTGCTCTAATAGACTCCAATAATTTGTAGCAGTTTCAAGCTTATAATTCTCGCTTTTTTGGGTTTCATATTCCTGCGTTAGTATTTTAAGACAAGCAATAAAATCGTTGTTCTGCGATGTTTTATCAGAGAGTTTTACAATCGTATTTTCGATTAGAATAATAAGTTCGGCATAAGCAATATTGTAATGATTGGCCATTTGCAGAATACTGCTTTTCATGAAAGCCAGTTTATTAAAAAGCGTTCCGCGTTCGAGCAGCAAAAAGTTCAGAATAAAGAACCATAGATTCTTTTTGAAACTTGCCGTACTCGTTTGGATAATCGTTTCTTTAACCTGAATATTAACCATCGTTGCGCTAAACTCAATAATAGAACTACTATTATTAGGTTCGAGCGAGGCGATTATTTTAGTGATGTTTTTTTCGTCAAACTGCCATGCAATTCGTTTTCTCACTTCCTCATGAGACATTCCCGTTTTTTTAATAATCGCAATAACCTCAGCGAGATTGTTCTGAAGCAATTCTGCCATAATCTGGTTGACAGAACCTTCTTTATTTTGATAATTCCATGGTAAATAACCTTCTAGCAAAAAGACCGTAAGATTTTCTAGAATTGATTTTTCTTTATTGTAAACCGCAATTCCGTTTTGCTTCTGATTGTTTTGATACAGAATTAATTCGGCTATTTTCTCTCTTAATAGATTTTGTATTTTTCGGCTAAGATCAAACTCTAGATCACCATAATCGCAGGCGCCAAGATCAAGTTCAAGCAATTCAATTCTCCAGCTTTGTTCCTGCGGGCATAATTCGTCAAAAATAGAGGTAACTTCTCTAGGCAACGAAATTTTGCTCCAAGCACTTAAACGCTCCTGAAGTCTGTAACCTTCTTTCTTTTGGTCAAAAGTGGTGTCCCATTTTAGACTCGATACAATATGGCTATTTATTTCTTCCATTTTTTGCTTCTAAAATTGAGGTTAGACTATGAATTAAATTTACAGCGTACTGCTCCGGATTTGAACTTGCTTCTGTTTCAGTATAGTGTGTATCTAGTGTATTTTTGAAGCGTAAACTGTCATGCCAGCTATAGTAATTCGATGTAAAATTTTCAAGTTCGTGAAACTGAACAGACAGATATTCACATTGTATATTTGTTGGAAGACTAACCGCAAGAAACTGTTCTAAACGTCTTTCGAATTGAGGAGTTTGCAATTCAGAAATAAAATCTGGAAATAACAGAATCGCATTTTTCTTAAAAAGTGCATCGTTGATTGTTATGGTTCCGTTTCCAGAAGAAACGGTAATACGAAATGAATAATCAGAGAATTTACTTTTGGTATAATCTATAGATGTTCCAGTTTGAGAATTATCAGTACTAAAAGCATATTTTTCATTAGAAAATTCCAACTGACCTTTTAAAAACTGAGAATCCAAAACGGTTTGACTTTCCGTATTTAAAAGATAATTTATATTGGCAATGGTTTGGAAATCTGTATTTTGTATTTCGTAAAAAGAATTATCACTTTGTTTTACAATTTCAAGATTATATTTTAATTGACTTAAGAGAATAGAGGTTTCAATAAAAAAACTACCTTTTCTATTTTCTTTAAGCCAATATACTTTTTGTATGGTTTTATTGCTGTTCAATTGATCTTCGATAGAAGTTTGTGAAGCTTCAAATTGTGTTGTAATAAAATTGGTATATATGTTTTTTAATCCGAAAAGTAAATTCAGTTTTAATTCTAAACCAGAAAAATTATTGAAATCTGTTTTGCTTAGTTTTTCTTTTTTATTGATTTTATTAGATTGAAAAACAAAATCTGACGTGTTTTCGCTAATATGCTCAAAATGCTCCTTTTTAATGTTTAGCAAATGAGCTTCTGCGGTTTGATTAATTTTTGAAGCCGTTAGAATATTATAACCTTTAAAACGGTTGTAGGATAATAAATCGAGATTCTGCAAATACAAACTCTTTATAATGATCTGATCTTTTTTCTTGTTTCCGGTATAGATAGTATCATGAATGATAGCATCAATTACTTTTGGCGATTCGCCGTGTCTGGCAAGCAAATGATCTAGTATTTTGTTTCGTCTTTCGAAGTTAACATCTTCTTCTTCCATGATTTTCATCATTCCAAAGATGTAGGCATTATAAGGATCTTGCTGATATTCTCGCCAGCTTTTTTCTTTCAGTTCCTTTTTAGTTTCAATTCCATTGCTGTATTCAAAAATGGCATTATTTTTCAATAAAGGTTTGATATGAGGAATACTATACAAAGATTGATAGAAATAGCTAGGAGAGAACATTTTGTACGGAACAGGATATTCCAAATGCTTTTTCTCGTATGTATCTTTTAGTGCATAAAAAGCGTCGTTGTCTGATGGCGCTCCGCATACCGAATTGGTGAAAGAAAATAGTTTGGGAACATTGGCTAATTGCGAAAACTGATTGGCCAAAACCTGATCAAATAAAGTCAAATAGCCTTTTAACTGACGCGATTGTGCCACTTGAACGGGTAAAGAATCGTCTTCGATTTTATCGTCGCCAATGCCATATTGCTGCGGAAATGTATTTTGAATGGAGTAATAACTATTGATATCTCTAAAACTGCTTTTGGGCAACTTTATAGTCGGTTTGTTGTTTAAGCTTGTTACATTATCCTGATATTGGCCAATATTGATTTGCAACGGACCAAAGACATCTGCAGCTATTTGTTTTCCGTTAACGTTTAGTGTTAGTTTTTTCTCTTTATAAGAATTTATAATATCAACAAACAATAATTGGCTTTCTGTTGCTTGCAATGTTTGAACATTATCCGTATTCTGATAAAGCTGGATTCCCGAAACCGAAATGACACCGGTTACAGACTCCATTACAGGAATTAAATTAATAGCTTTTATTGTATCTTTTTTATCGTATAAAGAATCGTCAGAAATCCAACCGTTTTTAAGATATGGGCCGTCATATATTGTAGCAGCATCATATCCGTCTTCTTTCATAGTATCATAATTCACCTGATCTATTTTCGGAAATATATAATTGCGAATTTTATTTTGAAGTTCTAATAAAACAGCATGTTCATCTACACTTTTCTCGAGTTCTATATTTCCGCCAATCCAGCAATTTTGCAGTTGCAATGCAATTGGCATATTAAAAAGTTCGCCAATATTTCGACTCTGATTGAGGTAATAATAGACTGATTTGCAAATGTTATTGCATTTAGTATCATCGGTAATATCAGGATTGATATAAAGATAAATTTGATAGACTCTGCTAAATGCCAAAAGATTCTGACTGTAAGGTGCGATTACAACATTGTAAACCTCTTCGATGCCGTCTATAATGTATTTTTTGTAATCGTTAATGGTGTATGGCGCCGTAGTCAGAATTTTATAAGGCATATAAAACTGATTTTCAATTTCCATTTTTCCTGTAGAATCGGTTAAAATATCGGGAATCGAAAAATCGGTACAATAACCTAATTCGGTCATGGCATAACAAACCTGATCTAGAATTGTCATTCCAGGATCGCTCGGGTTAAAGTTGGTCCATTCATTGCCAATGTGATTTTGGATATAATCAATAGCTTCGTCTTTCAGGAAGTTAAAGTCCTGATGCGGCGGAAGCTGAATTTTTGTTATTTGATTATTAGTATCCATTTCTATTTGGTTATGAAATATTATGATGGGGTGCCGAAACTAAAAGTGTCATCGAATCGTTTGGCATTAAGTTTTCCTCTTCGCTTTTTAAAACAGTTTGCAAGCCCGTAACCGGATCAATGTTGTAGCTCGAAAAAGTTACTTTCTCTACCGTAAGAACTCCTTTTATATTTTGCACAAATGTTTTCACTTTGGCATCTATAAGCGGTTTGCCAATTTCTATTTCAGAAGGGCAGTTCGTAATCCAAGGCGATAAATACTTTTTTAGAGCAAGATTTACATTCTTTGTTACCAAGGTGGTCTGGTAGTTTGGATCTACTTGAATATTGATGTTAATGGTAACGTATTCTAGATCAAAATTGGAAACGTTTAGTTGGGTAAATGGAGATGAATTGGCGCTTAAAAACTTTTGCACCTCAATTTCGAGAGCATTTGTCACCAAAGGTGTAAAGGCATTTGAATCGCTATCTGATGCTATTTTTTTTACCAAATAAACATTGGTGATGTTATTGCTTTCGTCAGTCACTACTTTTGAATAATAGACCGTATCAAACTTTTCGGCAATGAGCGTATAATAATCGGATGCTGTGCTGGCTCTATTTTTGGTTTTTATGCTATTGCTTACTCTTTTATTTCGATCTATTTTGTCTTCGGCAGCTTTTCCTCCAAAAGAAGCAAAAGGCTGTATGATAGTACCTATTTCTGGAATCTTAATTTCTGGTTTAGTAATTACATTGGCATCAATTTTCGGACTTTGCGTATCGGTTAGAAACGTCGTTCCAGTTCTTTGCACGATAAAACCATTGGTCTGCATAAAGGTAGTTTTAGAAAATGATTTAAGGTTGCCAACAGCCGCAATAGAAATCCAGTTTTTGTTTCCTGGCATTATACTGCTATTGTTATTGCAATCTGCAGGAATCGGAATTTCTACAATTCCAGAACATCTAAATTGGCTGGTTTGATCCGATAATGGTTTTATATTTTTCCAGCCCAAATCGCTTAAATAGTAATACATAATCTTATTTTGATCGGTAAGCGCGGTTGAATTTCTAGCCAATTCAAAATAGAGGTTTAAAGTGCTGTTGCAAATCAAATTATCGAGTTCTATAAATAAGGCTCCGTTATGGTCAAAAGACGGATAAAGCGGAAAACCTTTTACTGCATCGCTTTCAGAACTTCCAATGATTTCGGTGTTGAATACATTCGTTTCAGTTTTGTCTGCCGTTTCACTATCAAAAACGGTATAGTTTGAAAATGGAGCATAAATAAAATATTGAAACGGATAATCTCCCGCTGTACCATCAAGATTGTAGGTTACGCTTGCATCATATTGAGCAGAAAAAGTCTGTATTTTTGGAACAAATGGAAGATTGGCTGCAGGAATAAAATCATCTTGTTTGTGTGCAACTTTATACCCGTTTTGCAAGGCGATGCTAGCGACAACATTGGCATACAATTCGGAACCAAAACCATATTGTGGACTTTTTAAAGTCATTTTTATAAATCCTGATGTGCTTTCTTCAGAATATTTTAAAGGCTCTTTTTGAATGTTTGGATTGGGATGCCATAATTTTACATCAGGTTTAGTCGAAACAGGTTTAGAATATATATAATCACTGTTAGAGGTGCTAAGAACATTATTAGGAGGAACTACGGGCAAAGTGTCGAATAAATTAACCGGTTGCGAAACTTCATCAGTTGGAATGAAAACTTGGTCATTTTTGGTTCTCAAAATTTTAGTCATTTTTATGCCTTGCCATGATTTGTCTTGCATAATGTTGAAGCATACCATAAAATTGGCATTGGAGAATTCTTTAACGAATGCAATATTTTGATGTTTACGAGGAAAAGCGATTCGATACGCTTTTACAACCGAATTGTCTCCTTTTTTTGGAGGATGTAAATAATCATTATATTCTTTGTAATAAATTTCAAAATTGGCAGGTCTTTTATCCCAATCGATCTGTATTGTGAAACTGTCCAAAGGTTTGCTCAAGATTTCATTATTTCCGATGATAAAGTTGGCATTAACCAACGGAATTGGTCCAAAAGGAGGGAAGGGACTTTTCGTGCTTAATTCCCCATAATCATTATACAATTGAAAAGTTTTGACTCCTTCTACTTTTAAGGCAATAGTGATCGATGTCACTTTAGGAGGATCCTGCGGATTAGGAACATTTTGAAACAACACTTTCATCATAGGCCAATCGCTTTTTAATCCGTCTGGATTAACCAGAAACGGCTCGATTGCAACTACACTTGGATCAAGGATTATAGCAATTGCAATTGCGTTTTGTTTCGTAGCATCGATTGTAAAATTGGAAGGAGCTAAATTCAGTTGTAGCCAATTCTTTTGTGTGCTCAAAAAATAATTGGCTTCTTGGAGGATTTTTAAATCGATCTGAGAAGCAAATTCTAATGTTACCGTTAGGGTTCTTGTCCCTTCGCGCAATAATAGCATGGGCGAAGCAAAGGCAACTCCAATTAAAGACGGATTTAGAGAATCGTCGTCTGAGCCAAAAGTCTCCCAACTGATGGCTTTATTTTCTGGATCTAATTGAATTTCGGTTGGTTTTACAATGGTTTGCAAATTGTAAGACGCATTGTTTTTATCCTGATACGAAAGCTTATGAACACTTGCAATTGTAGCTGGATTGAGATTTACATTTTTTTTACAAGCAAATAAAATAGGATTCTTCTGGGCATCGACTCCCGCATTAAATAAAGTCCCCGCAGGCAGAGTATAAACAGATGTTGGTTTTGTTAGTGTTGCACACAAAAACGCCTGATCTGCAACTGCTGGCAATTTGGTTTGTTTCAGGATATTTTTATAATAAAAATCAAGATGCTTCTCAGAAAGTCCGTTTAATTGATCTTGCTGAATTTTGAGGATATTTACAAATGAGCGCAACAAAACAGTATCTGGAAAATGCCCTTTTTTGAGGTTTAATTTCTGGTATTCTTTTGCGGCGTGATGAATGATGGTTTCTAAAAACTGAAATAATTTATCGCCAATTTTGGTTAGAATAGCTAAGCTTGCCTTTAGTACAGCCCTTATTTCATCCAAAATAGGATGTTCTTTTTCAAAACCAAAAACCTGCCAAAATGGGATTTTATCTTTATTGATATACCAAACATTCTTATCAAAAGATTTAAACTCGTCCCAAGGAACAGAAGTGAGAATTAAATTCTTAATAGATAGTCTTAACAGATATTGTCTATAAGATTGAATAGCCCAAAAATCTATGCTTAGTCTGTTTTTTACTTCTTGCAGTATATACGTTTTGAGATCATATACCTCGCTGTTTTTTAGCATATGATGCGTCCAGCGTTCTACAATTTGATAAATAGCCGTAATGCGATCAAACAAGTTGTTTAAAGCTCGTGTATTGGATATTATGCTGTTTTTGTTTTCAAGCAATCGTTGAATTTCTAAACAACCATTTTTATAATCTGCAAACAGTTTTTTGTAATTTGTTTTCGAAATGGAAGCCATCAGAAAAACGGGATCTTTCAGTAAAAACGGACTCCAGTTTCCTTCTATAGCATTACTGTCATTATAGAAATTGATCAATTTGCTAAATTCTGTCAAAAAGTACAGCCAATCCTGCTCGGTTCTTCCGTCTATTAAATACGGATTCGGAACGAGTGCTTCGTTGAGAGAATTTATAGCGCTATTTTGATCAATTAAAATCATTTTTTTCGATCTAAGTTGGTTCCTTCTTTTAAATAAAATGGGAACACATAATTGTGTCTTGTATTGGTTTTAGAATAGATGTAACTAATCAGTATTTCGATTGTTCCGTTTACGATATCTGTTGATGCGACTCTCACGTCTTGAACCAATATTCTGGGTTCATATCGTAATAAAGCAAACTTGATCGTTTCTATGATTTCGCCTTTAAGCGTACTATCAATTTTTTTAAACATAAATTGCTGTATTCCAGAACCAAATTCGGCTTCAAGCGTACGCTCGCCTTTGCGTGTGTTTAGAATGACATTGATAGACTCGTTAATGTTGGTTTCATTTGCAGACAAATTCAGCTGGTGATTATCTGCAGAGAATGAAACAGGAAACGCCCATCCTGAACCTAAAAAAGCGGAATCATTATGTGCTATATTATCCACCGATCATCACATTAAATGCTCCAAGAACAATTGATCCTCCATGAGCGGTTGAATCTCCCATTCTTGCGGCGGGCATACCACATATCATAACCGTTGCAGATCCTTTTACAATAGAATCTGGAGGCCCTACACAAACTAGCATGTCGCCAACTCTGGCAGCTGGTAATCCTGCTATTAAAACTGTTGGTGCACCTGGCCCAACTATTGGTCCTCCTACATGCGGAATTGGTGGCACTCCCGGAGTAACCATCGGGCATTGATGAAAATCTGTAAGTCTTGCTGCTGGTGGCATATCTTTTTGTTTAATCGGTTAATTATTTATTTGTTTAATTGTTTTACTCTTGATTCGTTTAATCGTGATTATCGCTTCTTGCTTCTATTCTCTTTCCTCTATTCTCTATTTTCTATTCTCTATCATCTCACAATAAACAATCAATTAATCATTACCATTGCGCCTTTCAGCGTCAATTGCATTCCTCCGGAGACTTGTGCCATTTGACCGCCTTGGGCGCTGTATTGCATATCTGCATTTTCTTTGATGTTGAGACCTTTTATTGAGACATCTCCGCCACTTGACTGTATGTTAACACCTTGATTTCCTTTGATGGTCACATTTTGATTGGCTGAGATATTGATGTTTTTCTGACTCGATAAATCGATACCACTGCTTGACATTACGATGCTATTATTGTTTTCGTCCTGAATCGTAATTTTCTTGTCTTTATCGCTAATAATGATCGTGTTTTTGTTGGGTGTTGCAACAGTCCAAACTTTGTTTTCATCATTAAACTGTACCGAAATTCCCGATTTAGAAACAATGGCTTTTACCGAATTTTTCTGATTGGGGTCCAAACCCGTAAAAGGTTTTATGCTTGTACTGCTGTAGATACTTCCGAGAATTATGGGATATCGTGGATCTTCATTTATAAAACCCAAAATAACTTCATCTCCAACTTCGGGCATAAAGAAAGCTCCGGCTCCGCTTGTTGAATAGAAATTGGTTAGCCTTGCCCAGATTCCTTCGCCTTTTGGGTCTAGCAAAGGAACATCGACTAAAACTCGGTATTGAGAATCGGGATCTTCATCCATCTTTTTTACGGTTGCGTTAAAAAGCCCCTTTGCACCTGGAACAAGCCCCGAAGCGGGTGGTGCCATAACATCTGGTTCTTCGGTAAACCAAAATGGAGAAAGTCCGAGTGTAACTTCTGAAACCCAATTTCCTTGAGACAAATCATGCACAACTCCGCCAATGAGGTAGTCGCCATTAAAACGATCTCCAATACCGGCAAAAGTCATGTACTTTCCAGGATCAATTAAATTGGTTCCTTGAAATTTAGCTTCGCCCATTATTTTAGCATATTCGCTTTTAATAATTTGCGCTTTAGACCAATTGGTTAAATCAGCACTTTCTAGTGGGGCAGAAGTCTGCAATTGATACGTCGAGAGTCCAATAGCTTCCGATAATTTTTTTGTGGTCAAATTTCCAGCTCCGCTAACATTTGGCGCTGCATTACCGTTTACAACCGCTTGAGTTTTAAAATTCCAGCTATTGGCAGCTACGTTTCCTAATTGTGTCACAGCATTTAATTTGGCATTAAATTCAAGAAGATTATCGCCATAAGTTACCGTAAGCACAGATGTGGTGCTTTTATCAGGAGGAAAAACAGAAACTTTCCCGTTTAAAGTGGTTACGATTAAACCATTTGCCTCGGCTAGAGCCAAAATATAATCCCAATCGGTAGCATAAAATTGCACTTGTTCTGGCCAAACCGTAGTTGTGGCAGTAACATCTGCGCTTAAACCGGAATAGCTTCCAATTATAGAAGATATAATATCGCTGTCTTTCTGTTTAGAAAACGTGAGACTTTTTCTGCCTACAATCATTTTTATGGCATTATCGCGACATTCAATTTCTAGAGCAGATCCTACTAAATTATCAATGCGAATGGTCTGGCTCATGATTAAACCAGAAAAAATAACAGCGTTATTATTGTCATATCCTGCTTCTATGCTAATTGTTGCGCCAGGCACAAAAGTAGAAGAGGAGCTGGCATCAAATTTACCCGTGTTTGGTTCTCCGTCTAGGATTATGATTTTTGCAGATGCAATTCGGTTTACTTTTTTTTCGATGTGAATAGAAAGCACGCTAAGTTCATCGGCTATTGCCGATCCGTTAACTTTAACTGCGAATGTTGCGATTCCGCCACTTTTTATTTCGGTTGAAGCACTCATTAGTTTGAAGGGATTATGGGTGGAAAAATTAATTTGTCGACACCGTTGAGATTTCTGAATTTGTTAAGTTTATTATGTTCTGCAACTTGTATATAAAAGGAATCGTCATTCCAGATTTTCTGGCACAATTGCGGTAAAGACATGCCTTCAGAAACGCTTACAATATGAGTAAGGTCTGGAGATTCTGGAGCATCTGCTCTGGTTACCGTTTTCGGAGAAATATAGCGACTGAACGATAATGATATCTTGGCTCTAAGCGGACTTCCATCTGGTTTAAAAAGAGTGTAAGAGATGTCAATAGAATCGAGAACTCCGTTGAATGTAATATTCTGTCCCCATTGCACTTTTACAAAATTAGGGCGATGTATTTTACCGTTATAAGTATAAATAATCGTTTCTAAAGCGGTTATTTCTTTAGACATATCGGTACGTTTGGCATCTATGATTCCCGTACAGTCTATTACCATTTCAAAACTCAGTTTATCGCTTGGAGTGCTTTTGTATTTTTGCGAAGCCGAACTTGTTGCTGGAGCCTGCTGTTCGTTGTATTCGATGCTTTTTTGTATTTTGATATTATCAGGATTAATCATGAAAGCATATGGATTTCCGGAGAATCTATTCTGAAATTCCTCGTCTGTATATCCCGTAATTTTCATTAATTCTAAACTTGCCATTTGTGTCTTATTTTAAGTTTAAATTTTTTTAAATCCTGGTTGGTCTTTGAAATATTTTCTCTCGCAGATTTTGCAGATCGTGCGGATTTTTTAATACTTTATGCGATAGATGTCGGGAGTGGTTTAACGTTTATAACTATTCTCCTGATTTTTTTCTGCAATTAATCTTTTACATTCTTCCAGCAGCTGTTTTCTCAGAATAGACATTTCTCGTTCTTTGGTTAGCGCCGAATTTTTAGTGTTGTTTGTTACGATTTCTGTTTTAATGACAAGTTCTCTTATTTCGATTGGCATAATGGTTTAGGTAAAAAGTTTATCAAATTTGGTATCCTTAGAAATGTCAAAATAGGTGTAGGCCAGCTCAATAGATTCTATCGCAATATTGCTTTCCTGAGAGTTTAAGTCAGAAACGGCATATTTTACTGGGTAGGCATTGTTAAACGTCCATTGCATGCAGACTACGCCCGAAGCATTAAGCAGTTTTAAGATCACATTTTTGGGCTGTATTGGGTTTGATAATCCTTGATCGATGCAGTTGGCACACCAATTGACCAACTGAGATCCTGCAGGCACCATAGCTCTTTTAAGCACTAAGTTTTGACTGTTAGAAATGGTTGGGAGGCGATATTTAAATCTATTTTCGCCTCCGCAAACAATTTCTTCTACGCTTAATTCTTTAGAAATTCCAGATACCTCTTTGAAAGCCGCATCTACACCTGCAAATGAAAGTGTAAAATAAAAGCTAACGGGATAATCGTTACTTACCGCCATTTTTAATGATCAGTTGTTCGTGTGCAATTTCTATCGTGTCTACTGCAACTTCGTTACCGTCAGACTTCAAATCGGTGCTTGTAATTTTGGTTGGCCAAGCATTGTTTAGTGTCCATTGCATGGTTACGCCGCCTTTTTCATCCAATAATTTGATCAGAACGGTTCTTCTTTTAATCGTGTTCATTACGACTTGCTGATGCCAATCCCAAAAAGTATTATCATTTACAAAAATGCCACGTTTCATAGTTACGTTTCCGTATTTGGTAATTCCAGGCATTTTCTCCACAGAAAAAAGCGGACTGTTACTTTTGCGATATTCTATAATTTGATTTTCGACATCCATTCCCGTAACTTCCTGAAAAGCTACTTTGGTTAATTCTGTTCCAAGATCTACTTCGAATCTAAACTTTGGCATGGGCCATGTTGCGCCTTGTGCGCTTCCGTCATCTGTTGCCATATTATTTTATATTTAAATTAAAAATTTACTTAAGTGAGTTTTTGTTTGATTAACTAGAAGTTGCCATTTGCTGTTGAAATGTCAAGACAATGAATTCAGCCGGATGAACAACTGCAACTTTTACCGTTACATTCATGAAACCATTTAATAGATCATCTGCCGTCATTGTAGAACCCAATCCGCAGGCTACAGAAAAGGCATCAGAAGCGCTGGCTCCCTGCAGACCTCCTTGTTTCCAGATCGAACTAAGAAAACTACTGATCATAGAAATTACAGCTTCCCAAGTATTTTTATCATTAGGCTGGAAAACATAAGCTTGAGCGGCCAGTTTACAAGATTGCTCCAAGAATATCATAGTTCTGCGTACTGGAATATATCTCCAATCTTGACTGTTTCCGTCTAATGTTCTAGATCCCCAGATTAAAATTCCTAAACCATTAAATGTTCTAATGGCATTGATCGATTTACCCGAAACGGCATCAACGTTTAAATTGGCTTGCTGACTTTCAGAAATGGAAATTGGCAATGATGCCGCACCTACAATAGAAGTATTAGCAGGAGCTTCCCAAGGGCCAACAGCATTGTCTACCGTTGTAATAACGCCTGCCATAGCACCGCTTGGAGGAAGAATATTAGCATCTGCCACAATGTGTTTTATCATTAAGGAATACGTCTGACTTGCAATAAGCAAAGCATTGTGATTTTGGGTTACAGTCAAAGTGCTCGATGGATTCTGAATATTGGCAATAATAGCGGCAACGGCTGGGTTAGGAGCACTAGGCGGATTAAGAACGGCTTCTAGTTGTTTTACATCTCCACCATATAAATTAGTGTAATCAATATCAGAATTTTGCATTATTGTAGTTCCTATAAACGGGTAATACGCCATTCCGTAGTTTAATCCAACAGAACCGGTGTTCATTCTGAAGTTTGTAATGTCTTCCGTATACAAAATAGGATCTGGGGCGTCGCCACCAATAATGTCAAATAAGCACATTGCCGTTTGCATTTGCGTCGACTGAAGAAGCATAGCCTGCATTAGAGTCCCGTTGTTTTCTACGCTTAATAAAGTAGCTTCGGGACAAATATACATAGTTGGTTCCTGCTCGTTTAGCAATAGAGAAAGACCCTTTGTCAAATCATTCAATTGCACATTCGGGTTTACAACTGGAATTCCCGGAGTTCCTGGTTTTTGCGACGCAGGTCCATAAGAACCAACAGAAACAATATAAGCATCTCCACCGCCATTTTCATAAAAAAGCTTTACGCTATTGTATAAATAATAAACCGTGTTCGGATCTGGAACTATCGAGTAATACGTTCCTGCAATTAGCATGTAGTCTCCTTTTAAAGGTTGACTTTTTTCTGCTACTAAGTAGTATTCAGGTTTGTACTGTTTAGACGGACTTGCAGGAGCAGGTGGATCTGGCAAACAGAAAAAAGCCTGAAAATCAGCAAAAGATGTGATTTTTACTGGCACATTCGTATACGATTTTCCTTCGTAAGAGGCCTGTGGTGTGTACCCTATAAATGCTGGTATAGCTGTAGCTACTCCAACAACAGAATTGGGAAAAGCATTTAGTTCTTGAATGTAAACACCAGGAGTTTGAATGGTAGATAAATTCATTGATTTTAGTTTTTAATGTTCATTTTTAATAGTTTTTTATAAATAGATATACATTGGCGATGCGACATGATTTGGGTCGCTATTCTCGATTATTCCTATTCTAGAGACATCTGGATTAGGCAGTCCTTTTATAATTACTTTGGGCTTGGTATTGTTTTGATTTGCAGATGATGAATTGCTTATTAAATCAAATTTATATTTAGGCTTTTCGCTGAGCGTGATATAGGTTTTGTTTGAGGTAAACAGTAATGCCGATTCTCCTGTTTGGATCGTTACATTTTGCGGACCGTCAAATTGTATGTTTTCTTTTTCTGTAATCGAAGGATTGTTTAACTGCACCGCATTTCTATTGATAAAATAGTATTGCCATTGTGTGGCTCTTGCAGTAAAATTGATTTCAAAAAGCGCAGCATTATCAGAAGGCTTTTCTTTTAATATATCTTCAAAATAAATTTTTAAATGACCAAAATGAGTCGATACAGGTTTATTTTCTAAAGTTTGGTTAAGGACTATTTTACCCTCATTGTTAAGGTTTTTAGGATCTTGACTAGAGTAAGTAACCGCTCCAATCCAATTAATGGGTAATGTTGTAAAGAGAATAAAATTAGGATTAGAGCATTTTATATCAAACTCAAAGTAGTTTTGCTGTGTGGTTTGCGCTATATAATTGAATAACTCTGATAATGATGATTTTGTATTCGAATATAAATCGAGTCCGTTAGAAATATGATTTATTTTAAAGCCAAATTTTTTGAATATCTTATCTGTATTATGATTGGGAACAAAGTGAAGACAATTACATTTTCCGCTATCAAAAAAAGTATGATAGGCTGCAATACCAAAGGTTTTTATGTAATTGCTCTGTATCATTTGGAAATGGTGTTATTCGTGTTTTTTACAGAAGGTATGATCTCCATAATTTCATGACTCTGAACTTTTATCAGCTTCATTTTGTAAATAATAGAAGGCTGATATTTTGCTGCCATCGCTGTCCACAAACTGTGCATTTGATGGTAAGAGATCTTTTCGTACTCAAATTCTAATCGGCTTAAGCCATCTGGAATAGAAGAAGAGGACGACGCATCGATATAATTATTAATCTGAAAGAAGGCGATTATGGCGTCTAAAAACTTTAAAGATTCGGAATAATCATCAAAGTTGCTGCTAATCAATAAGTCAATGTTGTATCTTTCTGTCGGATTGAAATTAGAATAGTTTCCGCTTTCTAATTTCTGGTTTCTAATATAAAAAGGCTGATTGGTTTCTTTTTCAATATTTATTAGAGATAAAACGACTTTGTTCTGGTTTACTTTTGGTAAAGTTCCACTTGGTTCAATAAGATAGTTCACAACGGTTTTGTCTTCGGTTAAAGCAAAACGATTTTTTAAAAACTGTCCCAATAATTTATTCGTAAATTGAAGCGATTGATGTATCATCGTATTTAACTCTTAAATTAATTCAGTGCTAATAGCGCATCGATTGGCTATTTGTATTTGTAAAAGTAACTGACAATTAGATTTGTACGAGAATTTTGCAATATACTTTTCATAGACAGGGACAAAAGATGTTTAGCATTTTTGTAGACAAAATATAGACAGAAAAAACTTTGTCTACGCTTTGTCTCAAATAGAGGTATAAACGGCTGAAATGTAGAGAAAAGTTTTAGCAATATGGAAAAGGCACCTTTAAAAAAAGTACGGATTAAAATGTTTTATGGAAAATTTAAAAGAGTGTAATGCAAACGAAGAAAATCATAAAATGGATAGCATAAAACGATCTTTTGTACTGCTAGAATAGAATAAGCATTACAATGGCAGGAGATATAAATAAGAGAAAAGATAATTTACGAAACTGTTCTGAGGTACGAAATGATATCATCTTCTTTTTTAAGCGTTAGTTTCTTTTTAAGACGATATTTATGAGTTCTAACACTTTCTTGATTAATGCCAAGAAGATTGGTAATGTCATTGTTGCTCATATTCATTTTAATATAGCAGCAGTATTTTAAATCTCGAGAACTTAAAGACGGATGTTTTTTGGCAAGAGCCAGAAGAAAATTTGGATTTGATTGTTCAAAATAGATTTTAAAGTCGTCCCAGAGTTTATTGTCGTTCGCGACTGTCTTTATCGAATTTACAATAGACATTAGTTCAATTCTGGTGGCATCGTCTACGTTTGGATAGAGATAAGAGATACGTTCTTTTACTTTTAAAAGCACTTCAACCTTTTGATCCAGTTCCATTACGTAATGGCTTAATTTATTGGAGTTATTCTTCTGAAAAGCGGCTTCTGCAAACGTCGCTGCTGGTTTGATTTGCGGTTCTGTTTTTTTAAGAAGAAAGATAGATTGAATTCGATAAATTAAAAAATCGGTATTCTTAATCTGATTGTACGGATAAGTAAAAACAATGTTTTGTTTTGTCCAGCATAATGATTCGCATTCATAATTTTGGGTCAAGTATAAAATGGGAATATTTCTTTTATCAGAATTGAAATTGGTATCATTTAAAACGAGCTGGTTTTGTTTGAATCCTAAAATCACTAAATCAGGATTTAAAGAGTTTATCGCATTTTTCAAATCTAATCCTGTTGATACAGAAACGGTAGAAAACGTATAAGCAGATACTATTGATATAGCATTTAATATCATAGTCAGTATCGTGACATCGTCACATCCAATTACTATAGATTTTTTTTCGAGCATTTTTGGGGTAGTTTATTGCTTTTGTATGCAGTACTAATTTCTAATACTGTATATGAATGAAAAATAGATAATAACATTTTCGTCGTTATAAACGGCTCTAACCATCAGATCGAGTTTAATCAATGGATAAACTCAAATCTCCCACCAACATTAATAACTTGATTTAATAAAATAGAATAGATATTTTGATTATTTGTGGCTTGTAAATTAAAGGGATGTAAATTTATTTAATATATAGGAATATTACTATAAGTACTATTACGTGTTTTTATATCTATTTGTGTTAATTAACAATTTTATGACTTTAAGTTTTAAAAAATCTACAAAAAGGCCTTTCAATAGTCTCTGAAGCATTCTTGATCTAGGTGAATTATAATATTGATTTATGATAAGGCGACAAGCACCTTTTTGATATTGGCAGCAATACGTCGCTAACCGCAGAATTTCTAACCATGATGATGAGGTGTGGATTGAGGTGCATGATGTAAAAAACACCTGATTTTACCATTGTTGCATTTTAACGGTTCAAGGTTCATTTTACTATTTCTGGTTTCAGATTATAATCTGAAACCATTTCAAGCGGTTCAAACAGAAAGATTCAAATTTTTCATTTTAACTTTAAGTATTGTTTCAATCCAGTTTTTTTAAATGATAGAAGAAGAGCTGATTTTAATTGAGTGTGTAATGAACTTATAAGGTAAAATAAAGTATTAATTTAAATACAACTAGACCTATGGCCGCTATTCCTGACGAATTGTACAATGTTAAATTTGCAGCGTATTTTGATTCCATGAAAGAATTGTATATTCTCGATCAAAAATTTAAAGTAATATGTGATGCTTACTGTGCAAGCACTGCAAAAACGGAACTTTATAAGGATAGAAGTGAAAAAAATTATCGTCGTAAGATGAAGTTTGAAAATCTTTCTAGGGAATTGGAAGAAGAAATACTGTTCTATATTATGAGAAATAGATAATTACTTTTTTTAGTCTATTTTGAAAGTGCTATTTCGGATACCGTTTTCCATTGTGCTATTTTTTTCTCTTTCGTTAAACCTGCATTTAATCCGCTAGTTGAAGGCAGGGTTATATAAGTGATTCCTTCTTGCGGAGCTGTATGTTTTAAAAAATACTTTGCAGCGGCTTTGCTTTCAAAAAAGACATATTTTATATTAGGATACTGTTTATGCAAACCTTCAAAATCATTAATTGTTTCTTCGGTAATAGAGGCATCGCTGCTTCCTTCTCTTTTACAGCTTTGTAAAACATTCCAAAGACCAATGTTGTACTTTTTTACTAGTGCTTTTCGATCTTCATAAGAGGCGCTAAATTCTTCCTCAAAAATAGCAAACAAAATTTTCCAGAAAAGATTTCCTCGGTTTGCATAATATTGTTGCTTCGCAATAGACTGCTCACCCGCCATTGTACCCATAATTAGAATAATTGTAGAATGGTCAATTAAGGGATCAAGGGCTTTTTTTAGCATTTGTTTGTTTTTTTGCAAAATTACCGATTATTTAATAAAGTATAAACAAGATAAAAATCCTTTAGAATTCAATTATTTCTGAGCTTTTTCAAACTTTCTATTTGTAGTGAAATATTTATTTAACATATTTTGTAGTATTTATATTGCAATATTGTAAATAATTCTTTTATATTCGTAAATTCTAATTGTAGGATTTTTACTATATTTAAATGAATTATTAACCAACCAATGTAAATGATTATGAGAAAAATTAGTAAGTATTCCGTCTGTTTTTTTGTTGCACTTTTTTTATTGTCGTGTAGCAATGATGAATTAGAAACAAATCAAGAAACAGTAAAAGATGTTAAGTCCAAATTAGAATTAGCAAAATTTTCAAATCCCAATATTGCCCAAAATGTTGAAGCCGATTTTGAAAATGCCAACGAAATTGAAAAAGATAATTTTAAAATTTCTGAATTTTCAGCCAAAGAAAAAGTTGTAAATTATTTTGAGTCTGATCTGCTGCAAAATCAATTGAAATATCAAGGTGTTACAATTGAAAATGATGGCAAAACGCATTCTTATTTTTTAGAGGTTTATACGTTTAAAAAAAGCGCCACTTATCCGGAGAGTATCACAAAGTTTAAAGACTTTTCAGGAGGATTGAATGTGTATTCGTTTGAAGGGGAAAATTTGGGTTCAGTTGGAGTTATAAACGGTAAGGCAAAAAATATTTCTGGAAAGGAAGAGTTGGATATTTTGACAGAAGCAATAAATTTGTTTTATGTTCCTTCGGATATTACAAGCAAAATACCTTTGTGCGACGCAACATATACACAAACTGTATGGCTAACTCAAGACGTTTGGCGAATAATTAGTAACGGTCCGAAGATTTTAGAGGTTATCTATGTCGGCGAAAAGGTTACAAAAAGTACTACTATCTTGCCTTATCCTTGTGATGGTTCAGGAGATGTAGAAGCTATAAAGTTACAGCGAATGGCACATTATTCGCATTATAGCGAAAATGGACAATATATTGGGGAGAGTTCCATTCCAGAATCTGCTTTAGCCGATTACTATATTCTTATAAATAAAAACAGATTATGTGGAACATACAATTTCAAAGCGGTAGGTAACGCCTATGTTGCAAACATATCAGGACTTGGGTTTTCAGCATCTAGTCCTAGTGGAGATAAAGTATTTACAAATTTACCAACAGTCTGTGTAACAATTCCCAATTATAATATGAAATTAGCACAATCTTCTGTCCAATTCAACACTGCTTGGGCAAATACGATGAATGAATTGATGACTTATTTAAATAATACTTCAGGAATTATAAATCCAACTCCATGGAAGCTTCGAGAACTAACATTGGAGTTTTTAACTGCCAATTTAAATTATTCAGCAGGTTTGAATTCAGGCGTTTCTATTATTACTGGAACATGTTCGGGTGTTCCTTCTTCAACAGCTATTTATTGTAAATAAAATCTTTTTCTTATGAATGACAAATTTTTAAACATTAGCATTGATGATCTTTCTGATAGCTTTTCAGAGATAAGTAATTGTATTAAGAAATATTATCCAATAGGGCTAACAAGAGAAGATGAAAATTACTTTTCGTATTCAGGAATAGTTGCATTGAATGAAATAATTAAGAAAAACGATGAAAAAGAATGGAATATTGGGCTTTTGGAAAAGTTAAAATTAGATTTTCATGACATATCTGAGACAACCGCAGGATTAGTTCCTAATTTCTCTGGAGTTATAAAATTAAACAACACTTTTGAGGGTAGGACAGAATTACATTTTTATAAAAGCTTGATAGGGAATTATTTTACTATTGAAGTCTTAGAAAATATCCATCTTAAGGAAATTTCTCATCCTGTTTTTGGCAAACGAAAAACTTGGGCTATTGAGAATATAGTTGTTTCGCCTGTTGGAGAATATGAAGAAGTTTTTCTGAAAGTATATCAATCAATTGTTGAAAAATATAAGGGAGTAAAATTTCTTCCTTATATTTTTGATTTATATAATATAAACAATTTAGATGTGCCTTACAAATCGAATAATGAGGTAGTAACTATCGCTGGAGCATTTTTTCAAAAATTTTCATCTTATGAAAAATCAATCACAATAATTGGAGATATTAATTATCAAATTGATCGATTAAAAAAGGATGGCGACAATGGAAAGCTAGCACAAACGTCCCACTCGTGAAAGAAAAATACGAATGCTTCACATGAGATGATGAGTACAAAATACTTAGATGTCATGTATCCATTTTTAAAAAGAAGTGGCGAAAAGTGAGTCCCAAATGCTTTCGGCATTGCGCAGCACTAATGAAGAATACTTTATGGAAAAGTATTAATTACTAAAAAAATAATTTTATGATAGAACAACTTCTAAAAAAAACCAACGATAAAAAGTTTTATAATGATTGCGATTTAAAACTTGAATCTTACAGGTTTCAAACTTCAGATCACACTTTAGAAATGATATTTTCAATTAATCAGAACAGCTATGACATTCCTATTGAATATGAAGAATGGAAAATTACTTGTTTAAAAACAGAAAAATTCGACGGATTCTTTTGGAGTTTAACTTTGCCTTACGTAAAGATGAAAATCTTGGAGCATCATCCATTATTACTAATTTTTCATGAAAACATAATCGAATGTGAAATCCAAGGTAAACCTTTGAACGTAAATGAATTTATAGGTGAAATAAGTAATATTCTGGAGAAAGAGACTGGAAATTGGATTACTGTAAATGAATACTTATGGAATAATGAAGAATTCTACCAAAAATATTCAAAGCGAGCAATTACGATACCTAAGTCTCTAGGTAACTCTATAATGCAAGTTTGTAAAAAGCATGACATGGATTTTCAAATAAAAAATGAAGTTATTGGTGAAAAGAAAGGTTATAAAGATAAATCAAATGTTAAAATTCTAATATTTGGTAATGAAGATGTTAGCCCAAACGATTTTAATCTTTGTCAGCCCTATATAATTGCAGAAGAATTTATCGCAGAAAGAATTAAATAATGCGAATAGATATAGTTGAATAGTAAATTTTCTAGAACTAGAGGAGATTTAAAAATATTCTTGCTCCTTGAAGAGTTCCAAAACTGAATTGAAAAAAATGCGCAAATGTCTCTTTTAAGACTTTTGCGCATTTTTTTTATATTAGAAAGATATCAGCTTTTTAAACCACAGAACAAGCACTTTTATTCTCTTTCACCAAAGGTTTAAGTCCAAGATTTTGAAACATTTGCATGTCTTCAGAAAGACCTGGATTTGGTGTTACCAATAAAGTTTCGCGTTCTCCTGTAAAAATAGAATTGGCTCCAGCCATAAAACACCAAGCTTGTTCTTCTTCGGTCATTTCGATGCGTCCTGCACTTAAGCGTACAACAGCAGCAGGCATAATGATACGCGCAGTCGCAATCATTCGAACCATATCCCAAAGAGGCACTTTTGGGTTGTTTTCTAAAGGTGTTCCTTTTACTCTTGCCAAAGCATTTACAGGAACAGATTCTGGATGAACGGGCATAGTAGCCAAAGTTGCCAGCATAGAAACGCGATCTGCAGGAGTTTCTCCTAAACCGATTATTCCACCAGAACAAACTGTGATTCCTGCTTTTCTGACATTATTAATGGTATCAAGACGCTGATCAAACTTACGTGTACTGATGATTTCGTCATAATAACTTTCAGAAGTGTCCAAATTATGATTGTAGGCATACAAACCCGCTTCTTGCAGACGTATAGCTTGTTCTTCGGTAAGCATTCCTAGCGTACAGCAAACTTCTAGTCCAAGATCGTTAACGCCTTTTACCATTTCAATAACGCGGTCAAAATCTTTGTTATCACGAACTTCACGCCAAGCGGCAGCCATACAAAAACGAGAGGAACCGCCATCTTTTGCTTTTTGTGCGTGTTCCAATACTTTTTCGGTTGGCAATAAAGCTTGAACTTTAATATCGGTATGGTAACGTGCTGCTTGTCCGCAATAAGAACAATCTTCAGGACAGCCGCCTGTTTTTACAGAAAGCAAGGTGCAAACCTGTATTTCTGAAGGTTTATGCCAATTGCGGTGTACAGTTGCAGCCTCATAAACTAATTCTAATAAAGGCTTATCGTATATAGCTTGAATTTCTTCTCTGCTCCAGTCGTTTCTTATTTGTCCGTTCATTTTTTCTTTTGATGCTTTATGATTTTTAGCCAAAAGTATTGTTTTGCTGTATCATCAAAATGTACCACTTTTTATATTTTGAGTAGTCCGGTTTATAAGTGCAAGTTCGAAGCGTTTAGAATCGCAGTGCTTAATTATTCATAAAAACTAAATATATTGTTGATACATTATTAAAAGGAAATAAAAACAACTGTAAGAACAACGATAACAAATATTACAGATTAAGCTTTCTGTATTGCAAAGGAGAAATCTGTTTTAGTTCTTTAAACTTTCGATTGAAATTAGAGATATTATTAAAACCGCATAATTCTGCAATTTCCAAAACGGAAAGTTCTTGATTGTTCGATAATAATTTTGCAGCTCTTTCAATACGCACTTCGATAAGAAATTGAAAAAAAGATTTGTTGGTACGAACTTTAAAATACCGACAGAAAGCATTTTTAGTCATGCTAGCGATCGAAGCTATTTCATTTAGTGTTATATTTTTGTGGAAATTCGTCATTACATACTCAAACACAATCTGCATTCTTTTGCCTTCATTATCCGTTATTTTCTTTTGATACAAATAATTAGAAAGCGGAGTAGTTTCTGATGTTGAAAGCCATTTTAGAATATCTAGAAATAGTATAAAGCGCGTGTAGTTATCAGCATTCTTCAATTTCTTAAAATACTTGACCACTTTTTTTGGTGCGTTATGAATAATAAATCCATTCTTGCTGCTTTCTAGAATGGGTTGGATATTTCGAAAAGTAGACAATTCAAAAAAATCTTTCCCAAAAGAATTGAAAGTAAAGAATAAAGTCCGCATTACCGA
This sequence comes from Flavobacterium sp. B330r, assembly GCF_056824325.1. Lineage (NCBI taxonomy): Bacteria > Pseudomonadati > Bacteroidota > Flavobacteriia > Flavobacteriales > Flavobacteriaceae > Flavobacterium > Flavobacterium sp. B330r. The sequence goes on along the minus strand of NZ_CP124860.1, from coordinate 5,003,929 downwards.
AACCTCATTTTCCTGAACATCGCTTCTAAAAACATGAGGCAAATTACTTCCAATTACGAGTATATCGCCCTCACGATATTGCGAGATTGTATCGCCAGCAAAAACGTCACCTTCTCCTTTTTCGATAAAACTAATCTGAATTTCTTCGTGCTGATGTAATTTATCATAAAACGATACTTCTATATCTTCCTGATAAATAAGGGGATCCTCTCCAGATTTTGGAATTTTAAAGGGGAAAACTTTCATATAGTGGTTAGTTAGTTACTATCAAATATATTGTATTTGATCAAAAAATGATGCTATAATGCTCTATTTTTTAAGTTTTGTAACTGTACAGGGTAATATAGTATTGTTTTGTGGTAATTTTTGAAAGGCTAACTCTCTTGTTTCTAGATAATTTTGGCTTATATAAAAAATTAAAATTATGAGTATTCAATGGAATGGCGTTATGCCAGCGGTAACTACAAAATTTACTGCAGATGATAAATTAGACTTCAAAATGTTTGAAGTTAATATGAAAGCGCAATTAGATGCTGGAGTGTCAGGGATTATTTTAGGAGGCACTTTAGGCGAAGCCAGCACACTTTTAGAAGACGAAAAAAGAGAATTAGTAAAACATACTGTTTTGCTTACCGAAAATAAAGTGCCTGTAATTATGAATATTGCAGAGCAAACTACAAAAGGAGCCATTTTGGCAGCCAATAAAGCAGAACAAGATGGAGCAAAAGGATTAATGATGTTGCCTCCAATGCGTTACAAAGCATCAGATTTTGAAACGGTGGCTTTTTATAGTGAAGTAGCTAAGAATACAACACTTCCTATAATGGTTTACAACAATCCTATTGATTATAAAATCGATGTTACTCTAGACATGTTCGAAGAGTTATTGAAATTCGATAACATTCAGGCTGTAAAAGAATCTACAAGAGATATTTCGAACGTGACTAGAATGATTAATCGTTTTGGAGATCGCTTAAAAATATTATCGGGAGTTGACACATTGGCTTTAGAAAGTCTATTAATGGGGTCAGACGGTTGGGTTTCTGGATTGGGCTGTGCTTTCCCTGCTGAAACGGTAGCCATTTACAAATTAGCCAAAGCAGGAAGAAAAGAAGAAGCTTTGAAAATCTACAGATGGTTTTTGCCTTTATTAGAATTGGATATTAATTCATTCTTGGTTCAGAATATCAAATTGGCTGAAGTTGCAACAGGAATTGGTTCAGAACATGTTCGTGCACCGAGATTGCCATTGCAAGGAGCAGAAAAAGAAAGAGTTCTAGCAATTATCGCTGAAGGAATACGTACAAGACCAACTTTGCCAGAGTATAAAAATTTATAAAAGCATTTTGCAGATTGGCTTTTAGTTATCAATCTCGGTCCCAGCGCCAGTCTCAGTCATAATGTTAGGGGAGATTTTTACTGAGACTGCGACCGAAAACTGCGGCTAGAAAATATTCATTTATAGCATAAAAACATGATTACAGGAAAAAATTATATAGGAAGCCAGCTTAAAGCCAGCGGTTCAAAAGTCTTGAAAACGTTCAACCCATTATTGAACAAAGAAAATCCTTGGGTTTTTATAGAGGCAACTCAGGATGAAATTGAAGAGGCGGTTACTTTGGCCAACCAAGCATTTGCGATTTATAGAAAGAAATCAGGTCTTGAAAAAGCTAAATTCTTAAACACAATTGCTGATGAAATTTTAGCTTTAGGTGATGTTCTCTTAGAGCAATACTGCATCGAATCGGGTTATCTGAAAGGGAGAGCAGAAGGGGAACGCGGACGGATGATAGGTCAGTTGCGAGCTTTCGCCGAAATGCTTACAGAAGGAAGTTGGGTTCAAGCAACGATTGATACTGCAATAGTCGACAGACAACCTGCACCAAGAGAAGATTTGCGCAAAATGTTAGTTCCTCTAGGGCCCATAGTGGTTTTTGGATCAAGCAACTTTCCTTTTGCATTCTCTACAAGCGGTGGAGATACAGCTTCGGCTTTGGCGTCGGGCTGTCCGGTTATTGTAAAAAGCCATTCCATGCATATCGGAACAGGCGAAATGGTAGCTTCAGCTATTATAAAAGCAGCTGAGAAAACTAATATGCCAGAAGGTGTCTTTTCTAATCTTGTAGGCGACGGTAGAACTCTTGGAACAAGTTTGGTAAAGCATCCGTTGGTAAAAGGGGTAGGTTTTACGGGAAGCATTAAAGGAGGTCGTGCTTTGTGCGATTTAGCGGCTCAACGTCCAGAACCAATTCCGGTATTTGCTGAAATGGGAAGCATCAATCCTGTGGTGCTTTTGCCTCAAGCGTTGAAAAAAAATAGTCAAAAATGGGCGACAGCTTATGCAGGTTCTATCACTTTAGGAGCAGGGCAGTTTTGTACCAATCCAGGATTATTATTAGCTTTAAAAGGCGAAGAATTGAATGAGTTTGAAGAAAACCTTAATCAAGCTATCGAAAAAATTCAGCCTGGCTGCATGTTGCATCCTTCTATTTATGCTGATTTCAATAGCGGAATTGCAAAAATTGAAGCACAGAACGGAGTCTCTAAAATTGCTCAGTTTAAAGGAGAGACAATTCCAAATCATGGTACTCCTACAGTTTTAAAGGTTGACGGAAAAGAATTTTTAGAGAATAAAATATTACATAACGAAGTGTTTGGTCCATTTTCTATTTTAATTGAATGCGAAAAGGAGACTGAACTAATAGAAGTGATCTCTAAACTAGAAGGGCAGCTAACGGGAACAATCATAAGCGAAGAGAACGAAATAGAAACGCATAAAGAGATTATTTCTGCTTTGCAAAATCGTGTGGGGCGCTTGATTTTTAATGGTGTGCCTACGGGAGTTGAGGTTTGCGCTTCGATGATTCACGGCGGACCTTATCCGGCATCGTCAGATTCACGCTATACTGCCGTAGGGATTCACGCAGTTTACAGATGGGTTAGACCCTTAAGCTATCAGAATTGGCCAAATGATTTGTTGCCTGCTGAATTGCAAAACGAGAATCCGTTGCAAATTGTTCGTACAATAAATAATAAACTAACACTATCTCAAATATAAAATGGTAAAGAAAACTTTTTTTTGCGTAGATGCTCATACCTGCGGGAATCCAGTTCGGGTTGTTGCCGGTGGCGGACCAAATCTGCAAGGTGATTCAATGAGTGAAAAACGGCAGCATTTCTTAAAAGAATACGACTGGATTCGTAAAGGCTTAATGTTTGAACCAAGAGGACATGATATGATGAGTGGCAGTATTTTGTATCCACCAAGCGATCCTAAAAACGATGTTGGTATCTTATTTATAGAAACTTCGGGCTGTTTGCCAATGTGCGGACACGGAACAATAGGAACTATTACAATTGCTGTCGAAGAAGGTTTGGTCACTCCAAAAGTTCCCGGAATTATCAAAATGGAAGCTCCTGCAGGTTTAGTGCATATCGAATATCAGCAAACGGGCAAAAAGGTAGATTGGGTACGTCTGACCAACGTAAAATCGTATCTAGCAGCGGAAGGTCTTACCATTGATTGTGAAGAATTGGGTGAGATTGTTTTTGATGTGGCTTATGGAGGAAATTATTATGCTATCGTCGATCCGCAAAAGAATTTTTCTGGTGTTCAGAATTTTACGGCAAGCAAAATTATTCAGTATAGTCAGGAACTTCGCAAAATGATTAATGAAAAATACCCAAATTATTTCATTCATCCAGAAAATGATACTATTCGAGATGTATCACATCTGTTATGGACAGGAGCGCCTATAGATTCTACTTCGTCTGGAAGGAATGCTGTTTTTTATGGCGATAAAGCAATTGACCGTTCACCATGCGGAACAGGAACATCAGCCCGAATGGCACAATTGTATGCTAAAGGAAAACTAAAAAAAGGAGAGGAGTTTATTCACGAAAGTTATATCGGAAGTAAGTTTATTGGAAAAGTGGTAGAAGAAACTTCTATAGGAGATATTCCCGCAATTGTTCCAAGCATACAAGGCTGGGCAAAAGTATATGGATACAATACTATTATAATTGATGAAAGCGATGATCCTTATGCTTTTGGATTTCAGGTTATTTAAGAAAATCAATTAGTAGTAGTCTCAAAAAAAAACGAATTAAAATTTATGAAAAAAGTTGCTGTTATTGGCGGTGGAATCATCGGCCTATGTTCTGCTTATTATCTCGCAAAGGAAGGTTACGAGGTGAGCGTATTTGATGAATCTGATAGGAACAATGGCTGTTCATACGGAAATGCAGGTATGATTGTGCCATCACATATTATTCCGCTCGCGCAGCCTGGCATGATTGCACAAGGAATAAAATGGATGTTTGACAGCCGTAGTCCATTTTATGTAAAACCGCGCTTAAACAGAGATTTAATAAACTGGGGAATGCAGTTCTATAAACATGCCAATTTGAATCATGTTGAAAAAGCAATGCCCGCTTTACGAGATCTTTCTTTGTTAAGTAAAGAATTGTATCAGGATTTTGCCAAGGAGAATAATTCTTTTTTTTATGAAGAAAAAGGACTTTTGATGCTTTATAAAAGTGATAAAGTGGCAGAAGAAATGCATCATGAAGGTAAAGAAGCAGAACGTTTGGGGCTTGAAGTAGATTATCTCTCAAAATCTGAAGTAGCGCTTTTAGAAAAAGGAACCACTACAAATGTTATTGGTGGAGTTCATTATAAGAGTGATGCGCATTTGTATCCGCAAAAATTTATGGCCTTTATAAAAGAAGAATTGTCTCGTTTAAAAGTCGAAATTTATTCGCAAACTAGCGTTAAAGATTTTGTTTTAGAAAGAAATAAAATAGAAAAAATTGTAACCAATAAAGGGCTTTTTAAAGCTGACGAAGTAGTTTTGGCATCAGGATCTTGGAGTCCTTCTTTGGCTAAAAAATTAAACATTTCTATTTCTATTTTACCTGGAAAAGGATACAGTTTTACTTTAAAGGATAAAAACCAAAAGCCTAGTATTCCTTCTATTTTATGCGAAGGAAAAGTAGCCGTAACTCCAATGGCCAATGATATAAGATTTGGAGGCACTATGGAAATTACACATACAAAAGACAATAAAATAAATGCAAACAGGCTTCAGGGAATTATAAATAGCATTAATGGTTTTTATCCCGATTTGAAAGTCGAAATGCCAAAGAATGAAGATACTTGGTTTGGGTTTAGACCCTGTACGCCAAGCGGTATGCCGATTATTGCCAGAGACAAAAAAATCGTAAATTTGACCTTAGCAACAGGACATGCCATGATGGGATTAAGTCTGGCACCGGCGACAGGAAAAATCGTGACAGAGATTATTTCTGGCAAACCTGCTTCTGTGGCTATTGACCGATTCCAAATATAAATTATGAGATACAATGCGATTCCGGTTTCTTTGTTTGTAGAAAACCGAAAAAGATTTACCGAAAAAATGAAGCCGAATAGTTTGGCTATTTTAACTTCAAACGACGTAATGCCAAATAACGCAGATGATGTTATGGGCTTTTCACAAAACAATGATTTGTTTTATCTGTCTGGAATTGATCAGGACGAAACCATTCTAGTGCTTTATCCAGATGCTTTTAAAGAGGAAAACAAAGCCATACTTTTTGTAAAAGAAGCAAATGAACATACGCTAATTTGGGATGGTAATTTTTTAACTAAAGAACAAGCTACGGCAATTTCTGGAATACAGAATATCAAATGGATTCATGAGTTTGAAAAGACTTTACAGCTTTTTGCTTTTGAGGCCGATACTTTTTATTTAGGGCATAACGAGCATATCAAAAGAGTCACTGCTGAAATGGAAACCCGACAAGATCGTATGATAAAATGGTGCAAAGAAAAATATCCATTGCATCAATACGAACGTGTGGCAAAAATAACGCGTGAATTGCGTCCAATTAAATCAGACGAAGAAATTGATTTAATCAAAAAAGCAACGGCACTAAGTGTTGAAGGTTTTCATAGAGTTTTAGGTGCAATTCGCCCCAATATAAAAGAATACGAATTGGAAGCCGAATTGCTGTACGCTACCGTTAAAAATGGCGGAACGAGACAAGCATTTAAATCAATTATAGCATCTGGAGGAAATGCGTGCTCACTTCATTATAATTCCAATGATGATGTTTGTAAAGAAAACGACATGGTGTTGCTTGATTTTGGAAGCTGTTATGGCAATTATAATTCAGATACAACAAGATGCATTCCGGTTGACGGAACTTTTAGTGCGAGACAAAAAGAGGTTTACGAATCGGTTTTACATTGCTTGAAAGAAGGTTCAAAATTATTGAAACCAGGAGTTTTATCGAAAGATTACGAACTTCAAATGGCAAAATTAATTGAAACTGAATTGGTCAAATTAGGTTTGATTACAGAAGACGAAATTAAGAATCAAGATCCAGATAAACCTGCTTACAAGAAATACTTTATGCATGGAACAGCACATCACTTAGGATTGGATGTTCATGATGTGGGATTGTATTCTAGACCTTTTGAAAAAGGAATGGTGCTGACTTGCGAACCTGGAATTTACATTAGAGAAGAAGGAATAGGCTGTCGTTTAGAAAATGATTATCTGATAACAGAAAATGGAAACATTAATTTGAGTGAAGCCATGCCAATCGAAATTGCAGAAATTGAAAATTTAATTAAAAATAAAAAATAAGATGAAAAAGTGTTTGTTGTTTTTTCTGTTTGTATGTACATCTGTTTTCGCACAGCAGGATATTGATATTAACGATCTAAATTGGCTGCCAAATTCTCATTCGTTTTGGGTAAACAAAGACAATAGCGTGGTGGTTTATGATGTTGATAAACTAGATAAGCAAAGTACAATTTTGTCTAAATCGCAATTAGCAACAGCGGGATTTACGGGAGAAATCGAGAAGTTGGTGTGGAATGACTCAAAAACAAAAGTTTTGGTCTATACCAATTCAAAAAAAGTATGGAGAGAAAATACCAAAGGCGATTATTGGTTTTTTGATTTGACTACAGGAAAAGGAAAAAAATTAGGTAAAAACCTTGATGCATCATCATTAATGTTTGCTAAATTTTCGAGCGATAATGAAAATGTTGCCTATGTTTCCAAACATAATATTTATGTGGAAAATCTAAATACAGGAAAAATTACTCCTTTAACCACAGACGGTACAGATAAAATCATCAACGGAACTTTTGATTGGGTTTATGAAGAAGAGTTGGCTGCCCGTGACGGATTCAGATGGAGCCCAGACGGAAAAAGTATTGCTTTTTGGAGAGTAGATGCCACTTCTACTAAATTTCATTTCATGATCAATAATACCGATTCGCTTTATCCAGTTATTGTTCCAGTTGAGTATCCAAAGGCAGGAGAAAAACCTTCTTCGGTAAAAATCGGAATTGTAAATATTGATTCGGTGCAAACCAATTGGCTAAATATTCCAGGAGAGCCTGATAATAATTACTTAGTTCGTATGAAATGGCTTAACAACGAGTCTGTTATGGTGATTCAGTTGAACCGAAATCAGAACCAAGTTACTATGTATGATTGCAATGCAAAATCGGGATCTGCTAGAGTTATTTACAAAGAAGAATCGACTTCGTGGATCGATGTTTTTGATATTTCTGCAGGAGAATATGATACTTTTCCTTGCCAGTTTGTTGATAATGGAAAAGCCTTTTTATGGAGTTCTGATGCAGACGGATGGATGCATATTTATAAAATAAGCCTTGACGGAAAATCAAAAGAATTGGTGACCAAAACTAATTTTGATGCTTATTTTAAAGCCTACAATGAAAAGACAAAAACAATATATTTTATTGCAAGTCCTACAGATGCTACACAGCGCTATTTATATGAAACGAATTTAAGTTCAAAGAAAACAAAAAGAGTAACTCCAGAAGCTTTTGAAGGTACAAATGCTTACGTTTTTTCGACAGATGCATCATATGCCAAACATACTAATTCAAACATTAAAAGAGACTACAATACAAGATTAGTGGCGCTTTCGGGACATAAAAAAATATTGCCGAAAGAAGCAGATGTTTTTGATAATCCGAAACTTAATTATTCGTTAGAAAAATTTAAAGTAAAAACTAGCGACGGTATTGATATTGATGGAATTATGGCAAAACCATTAGATTTTGATCCTTCAAAAAAATACCCTGTGTTCTTTTATGTATATGGAGAGCCGATGGCTTCAGTAGCAAACGATGAGCCTTATTTTAATTATTTTATTGCAAAATTAATTCCAAAAGGATACATCGGAATTGCGATGGATAATAGAGGAACTCCTGTAATGAAGGGAACAGAATGGAGAAAATCTATTTATAAAAACATCGGAATTATCAATACTCGCGATCAGGCAATGGCTGCCAAAGAAGTTTTAAAATGGAATTTTATTGATTCTGATCGTGTAGCCATTCATGGATGGAGTGGTGGTGGTGCTGTAACTTTAAATTTAATGTTTCAATATCCAGATATATACAAAACCGGAATCGCGATTGCAGCGGTAACAGACCAACATTTTTATGACAACATCTACACAGAACGTTACATGGGATTGCCAGAAGGAAATGAAGCGAATTACAGTAAAGCTTCGCCGGTTACTCATGCAAAAAATCTAAAAGGAAATTTATTGTATATTCATGGAACAGGCGATGATAATGTGCATTATAAAAATGCTGAGGTTTTAATAAATGAATTAGTTAAGTATGATAAAATGTTCGATTTAATGATTTATCCAAATCGTTCTCATGATATTTCTGAAGGGGAAGGAACAGTGAAACATTTAACGGATACTTTTATTCGATACATAGAAAAAAATTGTCCGCCAGGAGCAAAATAGAAAATAGTGCATTTATAGAAAAAGGAGAATTTCATTCATTTGAAATTCTCCTTTTTTTTGCGTTAAAAAATATTGGGATTTGGAATTTTAAAATTTGATTTTTTTAAGTTAAAATATGATAATTATGTATTAATTCTGAGTAAAATACTATCAGAAAGGTAAAAGTATGTAAGGTAATTTTGATATATACTAATTAAAAAACCTAAATAGATGAAATTAAAATTACTAATCTGCTTTCTGATTTTCAGTGGATTGAAAGTTAGTGCTCAAGTTTTACCCTGTAGAACAAGCGAAGAAAATGCTAAAGTGTATCGGAATAATCCAAATGCACTAGAAGAGAAAAAGAACTTTGATGTTTTTAGTAAAAATTTTGCAGCACAACGTAAATCTAAAACTTCAAAAACGGCAGTTGTTACCTATACAATTCCAGTAGTGTTTCATATTTATGGAGATGTACAGGGAGGAAAAACGGTTACTTACGAAAAAATTGTAAACCATCTCGCGCAGCTCAATGATGATTTTAATGGACGTAATGCAGACTACCTAACGGTTGAGCCCTTTTTTCAGCCTCGACGCGGAACGATGAATATTGAATTTAAGTTAGCAAAAAAAGATCCAAATGGCGGTTGTACAACGGGAGTTATATTCCATCCAACCAAAAACGGATTTGGAAATGGCGGAGGATATGATGATCAAATTGCTGCCGACGCTTGGGATAATACCAAATATATGAATGTTTATATTCAGAATGATTTGTACAACGACGGAGCTACCAATAATTCTGGAGTTGCTTGGTATCCCAATTCAGACATGACGGCAAATAATACAGCTCGTGTTGTTTTTAATGGAGCTTATTTATATGACAACTCGTATAGTAAAGAATTCTCAGCCACCTTAACGCATGAGTTTGGTCACTTCCTAAACTTGATTCATACTTTTGAAGGAGGATGCACAGGAACTGATGAAGTTGCTGATACGCCAGCAGAAGATGGAAATCACACTTTAGGGTGCACTCCGGGAACAAATTGCAGTGGAGATAAGGTAAATTTTGAAAACTACATGGGCTATAATGGCGCACAAGGTTGTTATAAAATGTACACACAAGGCCAGATTGATAGAATGTTGGCTGCCTTGGAGCATCCAGCCCGAAAATCTTTATGGCAACCGCAAAACTTAATTGATACAGGCGTTAATGCTACAGGAAGTGCTCTGGTTGCTTCAGCAGTAACTTTCAAAGAAGCGGTTATCAACGATGGTTCTTTTGATACTTCTTCCATCATAAAATTAAACGGAGGTAAAACCTTTGCTTTGTCTTCTGGAACTTTAGTAGCAGGAACCCATTTCACGCATACTTTCCCAGCTGGAATTACGCCAGTACTTACTGTAAACTCCAACAATCAAATCACGATTACGTTAACTGGAAAAGCAACGAATCATGCATTAAGTAATAATGCATCAGGCGGCATTAATTTTTTATCCGCAGCTTTTACAGGAGGAACAGCTGATTTGTCTTGTACTTCTTTATTTTTCAATTTTAAATTTTCAGATCCGTACGGAATCTTTTTTGTAGATATGCCAGATGTAACAGTTTCGTCGGCATTAACTTGGAAATATTTTGAAATTGCTAAAGGAGATGATCCTGCTTTTGGAGGTTGGCGTTATGCTGCAAATGCTTTAAAAATCGAGACTTATTCTAAAAGATTGGTTTGCGAAGCAGGCACTAGAAATATTTCGCTCTTAAATGCAAATACAGCCATTGGGCCATCTAGCAATTTGACCGCTCCAAGCGCCTATCCAAATCAGCTTGATTTGCGAACGTCCAGTTACACAGCTTGGGATGGCAAAACAGCTTACGTAGGATTTGATTATTTAATAGACGGTCTTACCTGTTATGGATGGTTTAAAGTAAAAGTAAATGCAGATGGTGATGGTTACACTATTTTGGAGTATGCTTATAATACCAAACCCAATACTCCAATTTATACAGGAATGAGCGATAAAACCGCTACCGTTTTATCTGCAGATACTTTATATGAAGCAGAAATAAATGATGGAAGTATTACAACAAATACGGCAATTTCATTAGCTACCAATAATGGAACATTTACAAAAAGCAGCGGAACTTTTACAGCAGGAACAGATTATACAATTACAGGAGTTCCAACTGGCTTAACGGCAATTTTGACATTAGAAAGCAATAAAAAAACAGTTGTAACTTTTACAGGAAAAGCCACCGCGCATAATGCAACAGATGATGCTACTGTTGTCATTACTTTTAAAGACGCAGCCATTACAGGAGGTGTTGGCACATTAGATATGGCTTCGAAAACCATTAATTTGAAGTTCGACTCGCCTTATGGAATCGTTTATGTAAATAATCCAGATTATACAGCCAATGCGGCATCGACTTGGCAATATTTCAATTTAGGTATTGGAGACAATACAGAGTATGGCGCATGGCAATATGCAGCCGCAGCTTTAAAAATGGAAACGTATGGAAAAAGACTAGTGGCCCAATCTGGAACCAGAAATATATCCTTTTTATCGCAAGGCACTTCTATTGGAGCTTCAAGTAATTTTGCGACTCCAGGAAACTATCCTAATCAGCTAGATTTACGAACAGCTACGTATACAACATGGGATAATAAAACAGGATATGTTGGTTTTGAATATACTAGTAGAGGACGTACTTGTTACGGATGGATGCAGATAAAAGTAGAAGCGGGTGGAGTAGGTTATACCGTTTTGGATTTTGCTTATAATACCAAACCCAATGAGCCAATTCTAGCTGGAGCACAAACAACAAATCCAACAACTTTGCCAGCACCAACAAATATTTCAAATGCAGGAGTTTATGCATCTGGATTTTATGCTTCGTGGGCAACATTTCCTGAGGCAACATCTTATGAAGTGCAATTAAATTCTTCATCTGGATGGGTAACTGCTGGAACTTCTACCACTTATTATTTATGGATTCCGAAACAAGGAACTCAAACCATATATGAATTTAGAGTCAGAGCAAAAAACGGAACTGCTTCTAGCGAATGGAGCGTTTCTCATACAATAAACCTACAATCTGGAAATTTAGGTTTGTCAGGATCTGATAACGCGAAATCTTTTACCATGTATCCAAATCCCGCTACAGATGTCGTGAATTTTAATTTTGAAAATTTAGATGCAAGCAAAGTTAGAATATCGATCTACAATAGTGTGGGTATGTTGGTAGATACGCTACAGAATACAACTGTGTATGCTCTTACATATTTAAACAAAGGAATTTACATTGTAGTAGCAACAGATGGAAATTTTACAGAGAAGAAAAAATTATTGGTTGAATAATAAGTTGATTTAGTTAAATGAATAGGGCTGTCTGCGAAAAAGATAGCCTTATTTTTTTTATTCTTTATAAAGGATTTAATATTTCGCTCCTCCGGAGCTCTTTCTTTTGGAGAGATACTATATTGCTATAAATATTTCATCCCTCTGGGATTTTTAAAAACAATATTAAAGCTTTGGAAGAGCGTTATATTTATAGTAAATCCAATTTACCAAGATCAAAAAGCTTCGGAGAAGTAGAATATTTATAGAAATTGTAATCGCCAAAGATCAAAAAGCTTCAGAGAAGCAAAATATTTATAGAAATTCAATTCTCAAAGATCAAAAAAGCTCCGGCGGAGCGACATATCTATAAAAAAAGAGCCATCTTCAATATAGACTGCACCCAAAAGTTTAGACAAATTAATAATTAAGTTTTATAATAATGAGCTCGATATTGTATCGGGCTCATTCCTTTTAGATTAAGTTTAATTCTGTCATTATTATAATAATTTATATACTCGATAATCTCTTTTTTCAATTGATTAATGGAAGTGTATTTTTTAAGATAAAACAACTCTGATTTTAATATTCCAAAGAAGTTTTCAATTATTGCATTATCAAGACAATTACCTTTTCTGGACATGCTTTGCATAATTCCTTTTTTCTTTAATAAATGCTGATATTGTGTCATTTGATACTGCCATCCTTGGTCAGAATGCAGAGTCAGATTAGTATTGTCCGGTATTTTTTTAAATGCTTTTTCAAGCATATTTAAAACTTGATTAAACACTGGTCTTTGCGATAAGTCATAGCTGATTATCTCTCCATTAAACAGATCGATTATCGGCGATAAGTATAATTTATTGCCAGAAACATTAAATTCAGTGACATCGGTTGCCCATTTCTGGTTAGGTATATCAGCCTTAAAATTGCGCTGTAGCAGATTAGGGGCTATCTTTCCCTGCTCTCCTTTATACGATCTGTACTTCTTGATTCTGATTAGACTTTTTAATCCTAAAAATTTCATCAATCGAAGCACTGTTTTGTGATTAATTAAAATCCCCTCTTTTTTGAGTAATAGAGTAATACGTCTATATCCTAATCTGCCCTTATGATAATTGTAAATCTGTTTAATTAAATCTTTTATCTCTTGATATTTATCGATTACCTGACCTTTCTTTTCATAGTAATAATACGTGCTTCTAACCATGTTCATACAATTTAGTAAAAGATCTAAATCATACTTATGCCTTAATTCCATTATGGTTTGAGCTTTTTGTTTTGATTGGCTTGCTCGGCTTGAACTAAGGCGTTGAACTTTTTTAGAATTTCGTTCTCAGCGCGCAGGTACTCTAACTCCTTTAAGAGTTCCTCTTCCCTGGTTAAAGGTTTGTCTGTTTTTCGTTGCTTTCTCTTAAAATTCATAACTGCTGGTCTGCCACGTGATTTAAGTTCTAAGCCTGCCAAATCATCTTTTGCATATTTTCTTTGCCAGCTTATTATGGTTGACTGCGCTGGAATTTTGAAAATCAAGCAGGCTTCATCCAAAGATAATGACTTATTTTGAATGGTTTGTATCACTTTTAATTTAAAGTCTACAGTATAAACTTTATTTTTCTGCCTTGGTAAAAGACCTTCAATTCCAAATTCATTATAGCGGCTAATCCAGCATGTAAGGTTGCTTTCAGCTATCTTGTTTGCTCTAGCTGTGCCTTTAACCGAGTTATGCCTTTTCATAACTTCTTCTACACAACGAAGTTTAAATTCACAATTGTACTTGACTTTTCTTTCCATAAAAATGCCCCCAAATAGTGTCTAACTTTTTGGGGGCAGTTCAATAGACAGCTCTTTTCTAAATTTTAAATTTAAATTATTTTTAAACCTATAACCCAAAAGGATTATCGATACTCTGCATTGGTTCAGTAAACCATTTAGGCCCATCTGCAGTCATATAAAAATGATCTTCATGACGAATACCAAATTGTCCAGGCATACAAATCATAGGTTCGTTACTCACTACCATTCCTTCTTTTAAAACGGTTTGATTGCCTCTAACCAAATAAGGATATTCATGAATGTCTAATCCTGTGCCGTGTCCAACGCGATGTGGCAAGCCTGGAATTTCATAATCACCGCTTAATCCCGCTTGCGCTAAGACTTTTCGCGCGGCATCATCAACAGAACCACATGTAGCTCCAATTTGTGCCGCATCAAAGGCTGCTTTTTGAGTTGCTTTTTCAAGGTTCCAGATTTTTCTGTGCTCCTCATTTGGAGTTCCGTAAACATAGGTTCTAGTAATGTCAGACAAATAACCTTCCAATCGGCATCCAGTATCAATCAGTACAACATCATTGTCCACTAAATTTTGAGGAGCCGTAACACCATGCGGATATTGCGAATCTTCTCCAAATAGAACAATACAGAAATAAGAGCCCGATGCAATACCAGCCTTAATGTGCGCTTTGTGTATAAAATCGACAACAGTGCTTACTTCAATTCCTGGATATAAAATACTCGCTGCTGCTTTTTGAACAGTCATTGTAATATTTTTTGCTTTTTGAATAATAGCAATTTCATTAGCCGATTTATGCATTCTACAACCTGCTGTTATGGGCTGTGCATTTACAAAACTAAAGTTCGAATTTGCTTTTGAAACGCCATCAATAAGAAAAAAAGAAGCTGATTCATCTAGCGAAATAATGCCATCAATGATGTTTTTACTTTTTAGGATATTTCCAAATAACTCATACGGACTTTCATGTTCTTCCCAGAAATTTAGATTTCCTTCAACTTTCATAAAAGTCTTGAAAGTGCCTTCTTCAAATTTCGGAACAAAATATTCAATAGTTTCGTCTTCAAAAATGATTGCGCCAACCATACGTTCAGAAGCATTCCATTTTGTTCCTGTAAAATAATACAGATTAGTTCCAGCATTCACATATAATGCTTTACAATTATGTTCTTTCATTAAAACAGCTGCTTTTTTTACACGCTGTTGGTACTCCGATAAAGCAATGGGTACGACATCAAGTGTCATATTTTGTATTTTGCCTAATTCAATATCTATAGTTGATCCGCCAACTCCAATTGTCATTTTTTTATTTTTTAGTTATTATTTAAATGGGTTAAACTCTAGCAAAGTTCAATTTTTCAATAAAATTAAAAGTATTATTTCGATTTTGTCCTATGTTGATGCAAACTAGATAAAATATTATATTTTCGAGGTAATATAGTATCGGTTTATACTTAATAGGGCACTTACTTTTAGAAACTCAAAATAACAAGATTAAAATGAATTCAAAAACCTTTTTTACTGCGTTGCTCTTTTTTTGTTTGAATTATTTTGCAGTAGCTGCACAAGAACTTCAAGAAACATCATCAAATCTGCAACAAAGACTGAATGAATTATTCCCAAAAGCCATTATAACTCGAATTGAAAATTTAGAGCACTATACCGAAACCTATCAGCTTATTTTAGATGAGCCTTTAGATCACAAACACCCAGAAGAGGGCACGTTTCAGCATTATATTTATCTTTCTCATCTCGGTTTTGACAGGCCAACTGTAATAGAAACGCATGGTTATAATACTGAAAACGTAAAAAGCGAAGTAAGTAGTTTGTTGCAAGCAAATCAAGTTGCAGTTGAGTATCGTTTTTATGGAAAATCAAGACCAAATCCGATTCAATGGAAATATTTAACTAACGATCAAGCGATTGAAGATTATCATGATATTGTAACGAAATTAAAAAAGATATATTCAGGAAAATGGATTTCAACTGGAATAAGTAAAGGTGGAGAAACAGCTCTGATTTATAAATCTAAATATCCAAATGATGTGGATGTTGCCATGCCTTATGTCGCTCCCTTAATTAATACTTGCGAAGATCCAAGAACAATACAGCATACTAGAACAGTTGGAACATTAGAATGCAGAGAAAAGATAACGGCATTTCAGAGAGCTATTTTAAAAAATAGAGAAGCAGTTTTAGCTGTTTTTCAAGAATATGCTACAGAAAAAAAAATGCAATTTACAGAAGTTCCTTTGAACGAAGCCTTAGAATATGCCGTTTTGGAATTTCCTTTTTCATTTTGGCAGTGGGGAGGAAAATGCGAAGAAATACCATCTTTAAATGCCTCTGCAAAAGATCTATTCGATTATTTGAATAAGATTGTTGGAGTGAGAACTTATAATGATAAAATGTTTTTTGTCTATTTGCCTTCGTATTATCAGCATTTAAGCGAGTTAGGTTATTACGGGTTTGATCTTGAGCCTGTTGCTGATTTATTGACAATAGTAAAAAGTAGTTCTAATGCACGATTTGCACCGAAAGATGTGGTCATTAAATACAATCCAAAATACATAAAAAAAGTACGCAAATATGTGGAAAATAGGGGAGATCATATTTTATATATCTACGGAGGTTATGATACTTGGTTCTCTTGTTCACCAACTCCTAATCCTGGTGTTAATGCTCTTAAAATGGTACTTCCACAAGGAAGCCACTCCACGAGAGTTAAGGATTTTGCCGAAAATGACCAGAAATTGATTATGGATACTTTAGGAAAATGGCTTAATTAAAAGCAGGTAAATAAGTTTAATTTATTATTGCTTTTAGGTTTCCTATAATTTTTGTCAAGTGAGTTTTTCACTTGGCAGCAATTATTTTATTGGACTATTATTAATAAAGAAAAAAATAAAAGTCAGAAAAGAAATAATATTAACACTAGATGTAGCGTTTCAACATTAAATCAGGTATTTTAATCGAAAATTAACATATAATGTTGTTGTTTTCAGATATTTATAATATCTTTAACTTATGATATGGGAATTGTATAAGATTTGTGTATAATTTTGCAACTGAAAATTAACAATTGACCCCCAAGTCATAACTATTAACTTAACATTTGCCGGATATGAGAGTATTTTTATTGGCACTGCTATTTTCCTTAAGCTCGTTTACCTCATTAAGTATGTGGGACGAAGATGAAATTTTAAACGAAGTCGAATTTGCAAGGCTCAATGAGCATGTAAATGAGATTAAGTCTTTTACAGCGTCAAATCGCAAGTATAGCAATAAAATCGCTTTCCTTGTTGATATGAAAATCAAATCAGGAAGAAATCGTTTCTTTGTTTACGATCTAGAAAACAATCAAATTTTGGATCAAGGCTTAGTAGCCCATGGAAAAGGTTCTGAAACTGGAATAAAAGGAGATATTTTACAATTTAGTAATTCTCCAGAATCTAACTGCACTTCATTAGGAAGATATTCAGTAGAAAAACCATATAAAGGTATATTTGGTAAAGCTTTCAGACTTGCTGGATTAGATGAAACCAATAATAATGCAATGAAACGTGCTATTGTATTGCATTCTTACAAAGAAGTACCATCTGATGAAAAAGAATACTATATCATCAATAGCCACGGCTGCCCAATGGTTAGTCAAGAATTCTTAACTAGACTTTCAAAATATATAGAAAGTACAAATTCTAAAATCTTATTGTCTGTTTATTACTAAATAAAAGACATTAAAATATAAATGAAAAAGAGAGCCAACGCTCTCTTTTTTTATGCCATTAATCTAAAATTTAATCATTCTTCCCTTGTTCCGAAACAGGGACACTTTCTCTTAAAACCTCATTATTAGTAATAAATTAGGATAAACTTAACTCGTTTAATAAAGTAGATAGCAAATACAAGTCGTAAATTAGTAGAATAGTAATCAAAAGTTTATTTTATGAAAGCAGTACGTTTTTTTGGACACAAAGATGTCCGTGTTGTTAATGATCTTGAAAAACCGGTTCCTAAAGGTGATGAAGTTTTATTAAAAATTGGCGGTGCTGGTGTTTGTCACTCAGACCTGCATATTATAGACGAGGGAACTGTTGTGGGAACAGTTTTTACTCTAGGACACGAAAATGCTGGATGGATCGAAGAAATTGGCGAAAATGTTGAAGGCTATAAAAAAGGTGATGCCGTTTTAGTTTATGGTCCGTGGGGTTGCGGTCATTGCAAACCCTGTCAGCAATCGAAAGAAAATTATTGTGATCATCAATCTGAGCAAGCGTATGGCGGCGGATTAGGATTAGACGGCGGAATGTCCGAATACATGCTGGTGCCATCTTCTAGACTTTTAGTGCCAATATTTGACTTAGATCCTGTTATTGCCGCTCCATTGACAGATGCGGCACTTACACCTTATTCTGCTATAAAACGTTCGCTTCCTAAATTAATGGCCGACGAATATGTTGTGGTAATTGGAGTTGGAGGATTAGGCCACGTTGCGTTACAGATATTAAGAGAAATAAGCGGAGCCGAAATTATTGCTTGCGATGTTACCGAAGATAAATTGGCTTTCGCAAAAGAATTGGGTGCAGCTTTTACAATTAATTCTAAAGATGCTGATGCCGCAGAGCAGATTCAGAAAATTACAGGAATCAAGAAGGCAAAAGTAGTGCTTGATTTTGTTGGAGCAACTTCTACAATAGATTTAGGAACAAAAATAGTGAGCCTTGATGGAGATCTTACCATTGTCGGACTTGGAGGCGGACATTATCAGTACAGCATGAACGGATTGCCATTTGGGGTGAGTATGACCAATCCGTATTGGGGATCAAGAACAGAACTGATGGAAGTTGTAGGTTTGGCAAGGCAAAAGAAAATTCATATAGAAATCGAAAAGCATAAACTAGACGATGCCAACGAAGTATACGAAAGAATGAGACAAGGAAAAATAAAAGGTAGAGCCGTTTTAATACCTTAAAAATCAAAATAGAGAAATCCGTCACAATAGAGACGGATTTTTTGTTTGTAATAATAATGTTTGCAGATTAAAAAATATCGATATATTTGCTCATCAAATCAAACAAATGAAAAACACAATTAACATTACTGTAATTATCGCGATTATCATTAGATAGTGGTGCAGGGATGTTATATAAATAAGTAAAAGATACAATTTAGAAAACCTCCCCGCAACGGGAGGTTTTTTTGTTTACAGCAATTATGAAAAATTCAATTCAGAATAGCATTAGTATTTCAATTATCATTATTCGTATTCCATGACGAGTTAGGATTCTATTGTCTATTCATAAAGCCTTTCTCAGTCAAATGTGAAAGGCTTTTTTATTTCTCAGTAACCCATTCAAAAAAAGAAGTACAAATAAAAATTTAAAATGAAAAACGAATTTACTCTAACGATCTACTCTGAAGATCAGATACGATTAATCACTAAATTATCTAGCCTATTTTTAAGAAAGCAAATAGCTATTTTGAGTCTTAATATCTCTATTTGCGAAATAGAGAATATGTACAGACATACCATTGTAGTAAATGAAAGTTTAGATACAGTTATAAATTTAGCGGCACAGATAGAGAAGATTATAGAAGTTTTTAAATGTTATTATTCTTCAAATGATGAAATTGTTTCTAAACAGATGGTATTGTTTAAAATGGCAACAGAAGTATTTCTTACTAACGCGAATATGGAAAGTTTGCTTCGTGAAAACGATCTCAAAGTTTCTGAAATTGAAAGAGAGTATGTTATACTTCAAACTGTTGGAAGAGATGAAGAAATGAAGCAATTGACTGAAAAATTAAAAGGATTTGGATTAATTGAATTTGTAATGAGTTCTAGAATAGCCCTTTTGAAATCTAGTGAAGGTTTTTGTGTGGAAATTTAAAAAAAGCAACATAAACAAGTTGTTATTCTGCTATATTTCTTATTTTTAATAGTCTAAGTTACTAAAGCTAAAAAATATGATTTTAGGTACTAAACGTTTATTTCATTTTTTACTGGTGATTTCAGTATTAATTATAACTCCTTGTAAACTAGAAGCACAGCTTTTAGGCGGAGCAAAAACTACGACTGAAGAACCTGTAAAAACTCCTGACGATTCTTTAGGAAGAAGAACCCCTCAAGGAACGGTCAACGGATTCATAAAAGCAATCGGCGATCAGAATTATCTGCGTGCGAGCCAGTATCTTGTGTTAAGTAAACGTTCTTATCGTAAAACGGCCGAAAGAATACGAATAGCAAAAACTTTTCAGCAGCTGTTGGATCAGGGAGGTAATTTCTCTCCGTCATCAATTCTAAGCAATAAAGAATTAGGACGTCTAGACGATAATTTGACAACGGGCATAGATTTGGTTGGAAATATTTCTACAGATAAAATAAATATACCGCTTTACTTAGAAAATCAGGCAGATGATAGCGAGCCCGCTTTATGGCTTTTTTCTGCTGAGACCATAGAAGCAATTCTTGCAGCGGATATTAGTGGAGAAAAAACTTTTTTAGATAGGGTTTTACCCAAGTTTCTGAAAGAAAGAAAATTAGGAAATGTTCCAATTGGTCATTGGGGAGTAGTAGTGGTGATGGCAGTGGTTACTTATTTATTGTCGAGACTTCTTATTTTCGTACTCATTTTTCTGATTCAAAAGATATGGAAAAAAGCAGATAGTGAAAAAGGAACTGCGATTATAGATGCCTTTACGCTTCCAGTTCAAATGTATCTTACGGTGATTTTATTCATCGCATCAACACAACGAATGGGAATTTCGATAATAGTTCGCCAGCGATTTAGCATTATCATAATTACAATCGGGATTTTAGCTTTTCTAATCCTACTTTGGAGAATGACCGACTTCGTGAGTATGTATACCAGAAGCAGAATGAACAGTAGTGGTAGAGCTTCTGCGGTATCTGCGGTATTGTTTTTAAGCCGTACCATGAAAGCTGCAATTGTGGTCATTGGAATTATTGCAATCTTAGGAATTATTGGAGTTGATGTTACAGCTGGACTTGCGGCACTGGGTATTGGGGGGATTGCATTGGCCCTAGGAGCACAAAAAACAATAGAGAATTTTGTAGGTAGTGTTAGCCTTATTGCAGATCAGCCATTGCGAGTTGGTGATTATTGCCGAGTTGACGATATAAAAGGAACTGTAGAAGCAATCGGAATGCGTTCTACTACACTTCGTACTGCAGCTCGTACTATTGTAACAATCCCAAATGGGCAGCTATCGGCTAGTAAAATAGAAAATTATGCACATCGCGATCGTTTTATATTTAATCCGATTTTTGGCTTTAGGATGGAAACTACTCCAGACCAGATGCGCTATCTGCTGGTTGAATTAAGATCTTTGCTTTACGCACATCCAGCGGTTTTAAATACGCCGCCAATAGTTCGTTTTACTGGAATTACAGCCGATGCTTTAAAAGTTGAAATTACGGCTTATATTGAAGCTATAAATGTAGAGACATCTCAAGAAGTTCAAGAAGATCTTTTATTGCGAATGATGGATATTATAGAAAAAAGCGGTACTTCTCTAGCTTATCCGTCACAAACATTATACATGGCGCGTGATACTCCTTTTTCTAAAGAAAAGGCAGATGAAATTTCCGAAACCGTTAAAAAGTGGAAAGAAAATAACGAACTGCAATTGCCTAAGTTTGATCCAAAACGAGTAGAAGAATTAAAGGATAGCATTAAATATCCAGATAAAGGAAGTTTTGATCCTAATCGGGATAATACTATGTTTTAAACTGAAAGAGCTGTCAATTTTGATAGCTTTTTTTGTCTAAAATTGATATTGAAAAGACTATTCTTTGCCTTTTTTCTGTCTTCAAAATATATTAAAATTAAAAAATAAATCGGTTTTTTCCTATAATGGATTCTATGTCAAGGAATTAAGAATTTTCATACTTTTTCTTGTTAGTATATTTATTTTGCAGGAAAAAACATATATTTGAATCCAACTATTTTACCTGCCTAATGCTTTATATTCCAGAATCTTCATATGAAGATTATTTAACCTACAAGATTAAAAAAGGAGATACTCTACTTAGTGTCGCTCAAGATTTGGGCGTTGAACCTTATCTTCTCAGAAGTTATCATAACCGATATGTTCCATCTACAAAAGACTTAATCGAAGCAGATTTTCCTCATCATCAAGAATATCTTATTCTGGAACCTCAAAAGGTTGCATTTAGTGATGAAGAAAAAGAACAAAACCGAACAAAAACCAATACTTCAGGTTCCTTTAAACTTTCTCTTGACAATTCGCACATCAACAATTCATACTCCGTTCTTTACTCTATTGAAAAGGGACCAAATGTATATCATATAAAACAAGAATTCAATGTAAGATGGAGAGCTAGAAATGAAGATGGCTATTCTTTTTTTGAAGTAGACCGAATTGGACATCTTTATATAAATGACACACAAACTTCAACAATGGCCGATGAAATTGCAGAAAAAGCTTCTGCGGCCTTATATCCTTTATTGGTAGTTGTTGATCAATCTGGAAAATGGGTTTACATTAATAACTTTAATCAAATTGAAGAACGTTGGATTGAAGCCAAAAAAACAGATCAAAAAATATTACAAAGGCGAGCTGGTCGAAAAATATATCTCTATTTATGACCGAAATTTAGAAGACAGCGATTCCTTGTATATTTCACTTTCAAAAGACTGGTTTCTTAATGCCTTTTTCAACGAAGTTCATATTGAATATCCTGCCTCTTTGAGCATTCAAAAAGAGCAAGAATTTCCATTCATGGCTAAAAGTGACAATCTTAATTTTAAGGTTGAGCAAAAAGTAGATGAATACTTAGACATAGATAATTTTTTAGTGATTGACATTAACGGACAATTAAATGATCAGCGTACTAAGACTGATCTTGAAAAAGAATTAGGCCTGCCCGTAAAAGAATATTCCGAAGAAAAAGCTACAGGAAATTACAGAGCAAAATATTTTCTAAATCCACAAAAGCATATGCCCGAAGTGATTTTTATAAGCTGTGATCTAGCATTCGAAACACCTCAAAAATTTTCGGTCACCATATCCAACAAAGACGATCAAAAAGAAATGAGCGCAAAACCTGAACCACAATTATTTGTTGAAGAAGTCGAACCTAAAAAGAAGTGGTGGCAATTTTAAAAATCAAACTATGAGCGAAAAACATTTTGTAGTACAAGGCGCCACTTGCAAATGCAAGTTTAGCGAAGATCCTTCTAAAACAGATAAAATTAAAGTCAAATCGCAAAATAAACATTTTGGAAATGATAGAGAAGGTTCAGAAAAGCTTTTGGCTACCTCGAAAGAAATTGGTCAGACTTTAGAAAAAAACACATTTGGCAAATGCAAAAAACAACCTGTAGGAAACAGTTTTATGGTCTGCCAGGCTACAATCACCAAATGGAGTGGTTTTTATGAAAAAGTGACCCTTAGCAATGAAGGCAAAATATTATTGGAAGACAGCAAAGCAACCTGCCCGATGGGAGCGCCGGATTGTATCGAAATTACAGATCACGGACAAACCGCAGAACCTGGCGAACAGAATTTTAAAAATACAGATCCTATGGTACACAATCTTATAAACCCGATGGTAGATGTGAGAGATATGTATACAAAGGAAGCGAAGCATGAGGGAATAAGCGATGCATAATTGATTAAAAAATATTTTTATAATGGCAAAAGGTGTTAAAAAAATAAAATGGACAGGGCAGGGAATTGTAAAAAAAGATTTATCAATTCCGAATAAAAAAGTAGTTATTGCACCAGATCAGCATGTGTTTTTTGAAGTTGATCAATGGTACGATGGAACTCCTGAAACAGATAAAAAAAAGAGTATAACTTGGATTTTTCAGGATCGTAAAGTAAAAACTATTGTTTTGCAAAAAACTTTACCTTCCAATAATCGATATGGCATAAAGCTTCCAAAAGCTTTATGCGGTCCGTTTGAATATTATCTTGAAGCTAGTCTTTCTGGTAAAAGAGATGTGATTAACCAAACTGGTTTATTGATTAGCGGCTCTTGCCCAGCAAAAATAGTAAGCAGCAAATGGTGCACTACAAACGATGGAAAAGATGTTCGAAAAGAACACGTATTTAGCTATGGTGAAACGGTTTACTTAAATCTAAAAACTGAAGGGCTCAATGGCAATTTAAACCTAAGTGTTGACGTTTTTAGAAATTCTGGAGATGGCAAAACAGCTTTATTCAGATATACAAGTGTCGATGTGATTGATGGCGAAATAAATCTCGAAATTAAAAATACTTTTTCTTGGTTTCCGCTTATAAAAGGTATAAAAGAAACAGAGGAATTTTATATAAAAATATTTGATCCAGCTATCAAGCATTATATTCCAAATGGTCAAAACGAGACCAAACATGCCAGTTTTTTAAAAATCAATAAAAAAATTGTTTCGCAAACTGCAAAACCACCAACAAACTTATCTCCTTTAAAAACTGGAGAACCAGATAAAAATGCCACACGATTTGAACCTTGCAAGTTTGAAACCATTACTATTATTGAAGACAAAAAAGAAGATGGAAAAACGACAAAAGTCAAAGCCTTAGTCTTCGACAATGGTAAAAACCTAATAAATAAAGTTCCTAAAAGAGAACCCATCAAAAAGTCAATTCTCTTTGAATTCGATAAATATGACATTACAGCAGAAGCAAAAACAGTACTTAACAACACACTACAATTTTTACTGGAACACCAATTTTCAAGCATAAAAATCGATGGGCACGCCTGTGTAATAGGAAAAGAAAATTATAACCAAAAATTATCACAGCAACGAAGCGATGCTGTTAAAAAATTATTTGTCGATGGCGGTTTAGATGCTAAACGCATCACCTCTATTGGTCACGGCGAAGTAAACCCAACAGACGATAAACAAGGCCGTGACAATTTAAAATATAGTGACGAAAAAGAATACAAAGAAAACCGACGTGTAGATATTTCGTTTGATTATTATGGACATGATGCCCAAACGATAGTTTATGAAACTATTGCGCCAAGCCAAGACAAAAACATTACCATTGATATTACCGAATATCAAAACAAAGCCTGTTTTAGAGAAAAAGGAAAACACACAAAGAACATTAAAGTTAGCTCTCCTGAATACAACAAAGCAATCGATCAGGTTACCAATAAATTAGACTTTCCTATAAAGTCCAATTTAAGCCAATTCAATCTTTTTCCTTTAAAATATATTTGGCCGAAAGTTTTTGCCAATGAATATAATATTGATGTACACTCTTGCCGTTATTTTTCTAATGATACAAATTCTACGGTTAAGATTATGGCCTATCCTGATATTAAATGGGAATTAGCTTTAGAGTTTTTAGTAAATGTTTCAAATTATAAAGCCGCAAATATGCCCGCTGGTAATATTTTTGCAAAACATCAAGAAAAAGCAAGAGAGGCAGGCTATAAAAGATGGCTAATGAATAAGCAGGGCGAGATTCCAATTGAAATTGGAGTTGGCTTATCTGCCGAATGGGATGATAGTCGTCATAAAAGAAGCTACACTCAATTATTTGAAAAAAAAGTAGAAGATATTGCAAAAGTTATTGCGAAATCAACAGATCTGTTGCAAAACGCCGTCAATTTTGCACAAAGCGCAGCTAAAGGAACTGGAATACCCGTAGCCTTCGATGTAAGATACCCAAAATTTGCTATCGTAGCCAAATGGTATCTCGAAAGACCTGAAAACTCAACAATTGTTGATGTAAAAGGGGAAGTTGGTTTTGGTTTCAGTCCTTTAATCGGTGCAGAAGTTATCATTGATATTATAGGTTCGGCAATTGCACTTGCGTCAAATGTTGGAACAGGAAATCCTGCAGCCGCAAAAATAATAGAACGTTTTAGAGATCGAATAGAAGAACTTGGAGGCAAAGTCACTCTTACAGCAACTTTTTATGGAGAATTATCTGTAATGGTTGAAGATTTAAAAATTAGTGCCCTTTATGGAATTGGAAGTCCTGGAAAGTTAGTTATTGGAGGCAAATTTGGTGTAACAATTAAATTTGAAATGAAACTTGAAATTGGAAAAATAAAAGGGAAAAAATCAAAACCAATTGCCAAATTCAAAGCAGAAGCTAAATTAGATGGATACTTTGGAGGAGACGTTGTTATAGATAGTGATGAAAAGGGAGTTTTCATAGAACCGGTAGTAAAATTTTCAGGTATCATGTTCATTGCTGAAATTGAAGGAGAAGTAGCATGGTGGAAAAGTAGTTTCAAAGTTGAAGAAAAAATAATTTCTGACGAAACCAAAAAATTAGATAAAAAATATATAAACTAAGAGATAATGAATAAATTAGAAAGACCCTTATATACCATTGACCCTCATATATATTGTTCAGGTACAATTTTGGTAAACGACATTCCAGTTATAGACTGGTATGGAAATCAAACAGAAGATGGAGGTTATCTTGGTGCATTAGATATAAATCATGTTCTATTACAAAGTGGCCAATGCAGAGTCGTTGGCAAAATGTTTCCAAGAAAAGGGCAAAAAACATTGACAGAAGAAGAGGCAATGCTTATAGATTTTTATTGCGCTGATGCAGATCCAAAAATATGGAAATCCTCTATATACAAATTCCATCCTAAAATAGAATCTCCATGGAGTGGCTTAAGTGAAAACATTAATTATCCTTACTTTGAAATAGCTACAGAAATAGAAGTTGAATTACCTTTTGTTTTAGATGGATGGCAAAATTCTGTCGATTTATCTAAATTGGACAAAAATGTTTTAAAAGAAAAAGTTCTGGAATACTACAGACAAATTCATGCTGTGCTTAAAGAGCATAATGCTGGTAAGTTTTTAGAATTATCAAGAGAAAAACAGAAATTACAGGAACAAGCTTTTTACTTTAATGAAGAAAGAAGACAAAGTTTTAAAGAAGGGCTTACAGCATTATTTAATCAAAACCTTGAATTGGAGCCTTTGAATGAAAACGAACTAAAATTAGAGTTTTTAGGATATGGAAAACTAGTGAGATTAATGAAACTAGACGGCTCTCAACCTCTTCAATTTAAAAGTCCAAATCCTAAAGAACAGAGCAACATAGAATTAGAAATTAAATTACACGTCCGAAATGCTGAAAAAGGATTAAGCATTATTTAAAATCACATTATGAAAAAAACAATTCTTTTTTTAGCACTTATTATATTATATAGCTGTAATAACACACTGGATTTATCAACAGTTGAATTAGGAAACAAAGCTGATCAATATGATTTAGAAAGCAATAAAAATCTTGAACACAATACTCTTAAAGGCCATTATGAATGGAAAACTACAGATGGAAAAAATACACTTGTAACAATAGATAATGGAGAAATAATAACCAACTACCATGAAATTAATAAAATAAAAAATCAATTCAACTATTCAGGAATTCCTATTGATTCAACATGGGATGTGAAGATTGTCATCTACAAAGGAGAAATTGCCGAAGTCAATGCTCGTTTTGCAAAAGAAAATGCGTTTTTGTTTTTAGGAAAAATATTAAAAAAACTTGGAAATCCTTCAAAAATCAATTTTGATACTGCGACCATAAATAATAAATCTGATCGAGAGATTTATTTAAAATTACAAAAGTTTTTTCCAAAAGAAACAAAACTTTATAAACCAGAAGGAATTGTAGAGGAGGATTTCACTTATCCCAGAGATATTATATGGGATAAAGATAAAGTCTTATACATTGTAAATATTATTATGGATAGCGAAAATTTTAGTGTTAACTACAGACCAATGACTAAGAAAGCATGTAAAGATCGAGTACTCTATCCTCCGCCTTTACCAGAACAAAAAGATAACATTCCTTTTTATGAATATTTAAAGTAAAAAAATGTCAATAGGAAGTACGATAAATAATCCTTTCTACGAATTATATCCTAACCTAAATTGTTCAGGAATAGTTTTAATTAATGACGTTCCTGTATTTAGCTTTCTTGGTAAAGACACTAAAGACGGAATATTAGATGGCTCTGTTCCTATAAATCATGTGGTTTTGCAAAGCGGAAAATACAACGTTGTTGGAAAAATATTCCCTAGGTTTGGGCAAAAAACTTTAACAGAAAATGATGGAATGGAAATCAGTTTTAATGTATCCGATATTGATAACTGGAAAGAAACAAAACAAAGCTTTTTCCCTCAATTAAGTACACCTGAAGCTTCATTTGATAGAAACAACAAAGTTACGAGTCCATTAAAAGGTCTCCCTTATTTTGAAATTAAAACAGAAATTGAGATTGAATTACCTTTTGTCTTAGATGGATGGCAAAATTCTATCGACTTAACAAAACTAGATGAAACTGTTTTGAAACAAAAAGTTATAGAATATTATACTCAACTTCATGCTATTTTAAAAGAACATAACGCATCTAAATTTCTAGAGCTATCAAGAGAAAAAGAAGAGTTACAAACTAAAGCATTTTATTTCAATTCGATTAGAAAACAAGAAATACGAGATAGTATTATAAATTTATTTAATAAAAACTTAGAAGTACTTCCTTTGAATCCGGACGAATTGAAATTAGAAATTTTTGGTTATGGTAAATTAGTTTCATTGCTTCGAATTGATGGGGGGGTCAGCACTTCAGTTTAAACGAAATATTGCAGAAGGAGAAAGAAATATCGAGTTAGAGGTTAAGCTTCATGTTAGAACTTTAGAAAAAGGATTTAGTATAATCTAATATAGTTTTATGAATAGACGAAAATTTATAATAAATACAGGATTAGGAGGATTAGGTTTATACTTTATCCCTTCATTAGTAAGTTGCTCTAATAAAAAAGTAAACCTGAATACTATTTTGGGACAATCAAATTCCTTGTTAGATACATTTGAATTTTTAAATAAAGAAGGAAATAAGAATTTTGGCTATTACCACTTTGCAAAAGATGATTTGATAATAGAAAACTATGAAGGGAAAGAAGCATTTATTTTTTATAAAAACGGAAAAGTTATTGGGTACACTTTACAAATTGAAGGGAACGATTTTTATGAGGAGAATATAGGCTTAATTTCAAAATCATTAGGAAAATTTAAAATCAATTTTAAAAATGATTTTGGGCAAGAAGTACAGTGGAATAGCTCTGGAAAAATAATAAAATTAAATGTCAATAATTTTAAAGATATTCCTAAGCTATCTTTTTACAGTGAGTTTATAGATAATAATTCAGAATTAATTATTTAATGAAAAATGTTATCAAATTACACGTTCTATTCATTTTACTACATAGTTGCACTTCGAAAGAAATGAAACCTGATGATATAAAAAACATTCAGGAAATATTTAAAATTAAAGGCAATGTAAAAGAAATTCAAGAAAAAATAGTTACTGAAAATTTTTATTATTTTTCAACAACAACTTTTGACAGAAATGGAAATCCTATCGAAACAATACAATATGACAAAAACGGAAAGATAAAAAGTAGCGATCCATGGATTAAATTAACAGATGAAGAATTGAAACAGATAAAAGTTAAAAAAGAGTATGATAATCAGCAAAGACTAGTAAAACAAATAGAGTATAGTAATTCTGGAACAATTGAAACAGAATTTAGATATAATTCAGCTGGTAAAAAATCAGAAGAAATTAGAAAATTTGGCGATAGGAAAATTCAATCATTATTTGATTCAAATGGTTTTTTAAAAGAATTTATAATATCAATTTTAGAAGACAATAAATTTTATGAACAAGGTAGAGAAAAGTATATATACAATAAAGGATATTTAATTGAAAAACATAGTTATAACAATCAAAATGAAAATAAAATTTCCAGTAAAGAATTATATCAATATGATAATGTTGGAAGTCTAATTAAAACAACAACTTATTATCATGACAGCAATTTACCAGAAATAAAAAACCGCAAAATTATATACTATTAGATGTTCTAATTATTTAAACGATAATTCAGAGCAAAAATTAAAATCTTATGCAAAAAACAAGTATGCTTTTAATGATATTGTTTTTCATATCCTGTCACAAAGATCAGCCAAAAAAAGATTTGGCAAAAATTACTTTTACTGAAAAGTACGATACTTTTTTTGGGAACATCCCCAATGAATATAAAGAAAATAATTCTTTTATAGATTATAATCTATTTGATGTTTACAACACAGAATCAGACGATTTACTTTGTTTTAATGGTGTAGACTTAAGCGGATACCGTGATAAAAAAGGAGAGTTTGGTACTAACTCTGTAACTTTTGAATTTTCAAAAAAAGATCATGTATTAAATTATTATCATGTAACATTATTTTATAATAAAAATGTAAATAAGTTAATAGACGTTTTAAATAATACTATTGGAAAACCATCATATGTTGATATACTTTTTTCAAAACCTAAAACTCCAGACGCTTTATTATGGGAAGATAAATCAAATTACTATACATTGACAGGAGCAACTCAAAATACAGCAATTTTTAGAGTTTTTAAAAAAACAAATCTAATAATTCGAAAACAAATCTTTTCTCCTGGTCCTTTTCAATATTATGGTAATTATTTAGATTACTTAGAAGAAAAAAATAAGGATAAAAAACAAATTTCCTATTATCAATATGCAAAAATTCTGGAGAGTGAAGGGGATGATTATAAGATAAAAAGTTATGTAAAACCTTGATAATGTTAAAAAAAATAATCACATCAACAATTATTTGCATTTTAATGCAAAGTTGCAACTCACAGAAAAAAGATTTAGCTCAAATTAAATTACCAACAAGTAAAAGTACTTTAATCAATAATGAAATAGATCAAAAAAAACATCCATTTATCTATGACCCTAATCTTACTGCTTATGAGTATAAAGATTCTGAAATGTTAACTTACGATAATAATGATTTATCAAACTCAATAGACGAAGATGTTTCAGCAACTTACAGCGGAAAAAACTACCTCAATCTATTAGTCAATGAAAAGACAAAAAAAATAGAAGGATATCAATTTCATACCTATACAAAACAAGAAAGTGAAAAATTATTTAATTCTCTTAATAAAAAATTGGGGTTACCTAATTATGATGATAAAGATAAAATTGATCGTCATGTTGTTTGGGAGTACGAAAATGAAATTTATGTTTTTAATATTGGTTATAATGCTATAATACAAAATATAAAAACTGATGAAGTTAATTTAATTGTGCTAAATAATCAACTGGACAATTTAATAATGTATATAAACAGTACAACTTATTATGAAGCTTATCTTAAAGAAAGAAAAAAGAAAAATT
Organism: Flavobacterium sp. B330r; assembly: GCF_056824325.1. NCBI lineage: Bacteria > Pseudomonadati > Bacteroidota > Flavobacteriia > Flavobacteriales > Flavobacteriaceae > Flavobacterium > Flavobacterium sp. B330r. The sequence continues at coordinate 4,972,753 of NZ_CP124860.1, read as the reverse complement.
TAAATGTAAAAAATTACAGTTATTCGGTTTTTGCAAAAGAAGAAAGCAATAAGGGAAATAAATATTATTTAAAAGGAATTTAAGAATTATAATAATGAGGAAAACAACACTTTCAAATGATCGCCGTATTAACTATATTTATCATAATCATAAAAAAAAGCCCTGAATAATCAGGGCTTTGTTCTTTTTGCATATTCGGTAAACTATCTTCCTTTCAATAATTTTTCCAAATATTCTACTTTATCTTTTTCAGCTTGTACCAACCTTTCATACAACTCAACAACTTTATCAAGCGGATTAAATGTTGGCTGATACTGAATATTTGAATTCATAGATGCATTATCATTATTATTAATTGTATTTCCAATAATATTAAATATAGCTTCTTCCGAAAAATTCTTAATCGCTTCCACACTTACACCAAGTGCTTTTGCAACTTGGATTAATTTTTCTTCATCAATATTTTCACTATTCTCCATAGCTGAGATTGTCTGTTGATTTGTTCCCAAAGCTTGTGCAAGGGCTTCTTGTTTCATGTCTTTTAATTCACGAATACGGCTTATTTTTCGCCCGATATGATTTGGTTTTAGTAATGTACTCATAGCTCAAAGATAATAATTAAGAATAAAAAAATAGAAAATGTATCCTACATTTTGGTGCTGTAAAATACCAAATCACCTTTTTGTCTGACTTAACAAAAATACAATTTTTCAGACAGAAAAAAAGCCCTGATTATTCAGGTCTTTATTCATTTTGCATATTCAATAAATTATTTTCCTTTTAAAAATTTTTCTAAATATTCTATTTTCTTACGCGAGGGAGGGGAAGCAGAAGAAATCTCCGAAACCGTTAAAAAGTGGAAAGAATAACGAACTGCAATTGCCTAAGTTTGATCCAAAACGAGTAGAAGAATTAAAGGATAATTTTTAATTATTTAAAACTTGTAAGTGTTTAATTATGAAAAAAAAAGAATCTAATTTAATGGATTTGTTTAAATTAGATTCTTTGAGTTTTACAATAATTATGATTCTTTATGAACCTTCAGTATAAGCTTCATTCCATAGCGAATTTGGTTTCAAGTAAACTTTATTTTCCTGAAAATCCAAAATGGTATTAAATCTTTTTAAAACTTCGCTACCAAGAATATGGGTTTTAAATCGTGCCGGATTGTTTGCTGTTAGTAATTGTACGGGAACATCATTCAGGCATAAATTGCCTAAGTAAAGTTTTTCGTTTTTCACGGTCAGAACTGGAACTTCTTCGCCTTGACCATTTTTTAAAATTACTTTTTTAAGAACAGGTAAACTTTCTGTTGGATATTGCTGTTCTTGTACCATTTCTTGATCAAGCATTACGGTACGCTGATAGCCATTATCAAAAAGAAAACGGCCTTTATAAGCTGTATTTTTTATTTGAAGTTGTCCTTGAACGCAAAACAAAGTATGCGTAAATTCCATATCCAATTTTGTGTACTCTTTGTTTCGTTTGGACAACGTAGAATGAATTATAAAAAGCTTTTTGTCATAATCGATTTCTACAATTTTGCCATCAAATAGATTCCAGCCAAAGCGCCCCACAGTTCCTTGTCCAGATAATTCTACAGGATAAATCTGCTGATCTTTCCAGATTTGATTTCCAAGTTGGAAACTATGTCCTTTTAAACTGCTTAATTTTAGCTGACTGATCATATCATTCGTTAAAAGAAAATCACTAGTTCCCGAATCAAATTTTAAATCGAGTGTTTCTTTGTCGTTTAATTTAACCTTGAAAATAATGTTGTTAAACTCTGAAAGAACAAAAGGAATTGTATCGTGTATTTCAGGTTTGAGTTTTGAAAAGTTTTGTAAAGACGGACATTCAATACGTGTATAACAGTTGTCGGTATTATTTAAAATAACGGCAAAATCAAACTTTTTTCCAGGCTTTAGTTTTATGAAGATGGAATCTTCATTGGTATAAAAAGTAACCGTTTTCTCTTTCGGAGTTTTATTGGTTACGTATAAATCTGGTTTTGCTTTTGAATCTAAATACCATTTCGTTTTTTCTTCATTATCTTCTTTTATATAACAGATTTTAGAAGAAGCTTTGATTACAGGATTTTTTACTTGGGCCTGAGAAACCGTTACGGCAGCCATCATTGAAATAAGATAAATCTTCATTGGTTATAATTTCTATTTTTTGGACTAAAGTTGTGGAGGAAGCAAATTGTCTAAATCTGAAAGTTTATAGAATTTAAGATCATTCAGTTTCATGTATTTGCAGATAAATTCTAAAGTTTCGATTTTCACCTGATAATTTTCTGTGATTTCTTTTACCGGTTTATGACCGCATAAAAGTAGAATTTTATTGTTCTTTTTGGCATAATCTAATAATTCTAATACATACGGAATACTAAAATGAATGTGGCTGTTATCGATATCAAAGGCAAATACAATTTTTGAATTATTAAAATAACTGTCTTGCTTTTCTGGAATTTCGCCTCCAAATGCTCTTCCTCTAATAATTTTGAAAAGAGGAGATAGTGCTTTGTCCAGCGAATCTGATCTTTCGCCATATGGATAAGCAAAGGAAGTAACGTTGAAAGACTTTTTTTTCATAGAAATAATCATCGGATCGATTTCCTGTTTTAGATATTCTTTGACGCTATATTTTTGAGTGAACTTAACGGCATTGTAATGATGATAACCATGTCCGGCAATCTCATGACCGTATTTTTGCATTTCGAGTAGTTTTTTGATTTCAGGAGCTCCAATCGAATCAATTCTGCAGACGTTAAAAGTGGCTTTCCAAGAATATTTTCGCAAAACTTGATCGGCTTCCGACCATTCATCGACATAAGCATCATCAAAAGATAAAATTACACCCGCTTTATAGGCAGGTTTTGCGACTGGTTTTGGTTTTTTATTTTCACAAGAAAATAAGGTTAAGAAAAGTAAAAGCAATACTGTTTTTGTAAAAAGTATTTTCATAGATTTTTGCTTTCTGGTGAATATGAATTGAACATATAAAGAATCAAATATAAAGAATATTCTGGGCAACTAAAACCTGATTTTTTTGGAATGAAACCACTAGGTGTTTGATAAATTAATTTTGTATCATAATCCTCTTTTCAAAACGCCCATGATGACTAATTGAAATATCTTGAAGCGCATTGGAAGAAATTTTCAAATACGGAATACCGTTTTCGTCTTTTACAATTTCTTTATTTTCAACTTCAATAACATTTTTTAGATCTTTAAAATTGGTAACAGCAACCGTATGAATACTTTCTAGAGACAAAATAGTTTTAGTGTGATAAATATTTTTATCGCAAACTACTTTCCCGCATGAATTATTTATGTCTAATGCTTCTATAAAACAAACAAGCTTTTTGGGACTAAACTCACGAATTTTGGTCTGACGATTATAGATTTTATACGCAGCTTCTTTCATGCTCCATAAAAGCCAAACCATGATTTCTGGTTCATCATACTTTTTTATAAGCTGTTGCTCCTCGGCCGTGAAAAGCTTTTCTAGGAAACCTTTCCGTTGCCAATTGCTTTCTTTACGGGATAGAGCGAGATCTATAATGTCATTGCCAATCATTTTGCAGCTAGTTTGGTTTCGATGATTTCCAAAGCAGTTTTAACATCTAGCATTCGTTCCATATCGGCATTGTCAATTACGATGTCGAATTCTTCTTCAATATCCAGCACGATATCCACCAAATTAGCCGAGTTTATATTGAGGTCTTTAATGAAGTCTGTTTCTTCAGTTAAATTGTCATAAGCTTCTGTATTGGTTGCAAAAGGTTTTATAATTACTTTTAATCTTTCGGTTAGTTCTTTTCTGTCCATTTTAATTTTCGAATTTTTTAAATATTACGCATGCGTTTACATCGCCAAAACCAAAACTGGCTTTTGCAATTATTTTTGGGTTAGTTTTAATCGTTTCTATAAGTGCTTTTGAAGGATCAATCAATGCCGCAATTTCAGGATGAAGATCAGAGCAGTTTTTATTTCCAAATAAAAAACCTTCGTGAAGCTGTAATACCGCGGCAACACTTTCGATACTTCCAGAAGCACTTAAACAATGTCCTGTTAAGCTTTTCAGCGAATTAATATACGGAAAATCAGAACCGCTTCGTTCCAAGGCTTTTGTCCAGTTTTCAATCTCCAGACTGTCTTTTGTTGTTGCTGTTAAATGCCCGTTTATAGCATCAATTTCATTGGGATGGATTCCGGCATTTGCAATAGCAGTTTTAATACATCTTTGCACAGCTATACTGTTTGGAGCAGTCATGCTTCCGCCGTCGCGCTGTCCGCCCGAATTGACATTTCCACCCAATATTTCGGCATAAATAGTAGCGTTGCGTTCTAAAGCGCTTTCCAAATCTTCAATTACAAAAGCTCCTGCACCGCTTCCAGGAACAAATCCGGCAGCGGAAGCACTCATTGGTCTTGAACCTTCTTCGGGATTGTCATTATATTTAGAAGAACAGACACGAAGCGCGTCAAATCCACCCCAAATATAGGGACCGCTGTCAGAAGTGCTTCCCGCTAATATTCGTTTTGCTTGTCCAGATTGTATGCGGTCGTAAGCCATTAATATGGATTCAGTTCCTGTTGTGCAAGCCGATGAATTGGTCGTTACCTGATTTCCCAATCCGATTTTACCTCCAAGATAAGCGCTTACACCGCTGTTCATCGTTTGTGCAACAACTGTACTTCCTAATCTTCTGACTTGCAGTTCATCAATTTTATAAATGCTTTCACGAAATTTATCAATTCCAGAAGTTCCAGCTCCAAAGATGGCACCGCTATTCCAATCTGGATTTTCGTTAATAGGCAATCCTGCGTTGTTCCAAGCTTCCATACCCGCAATAACGCCGTATAAAATTCCTGTGCTGTTAAACCCGCGAAGTTCGAGTTCTGTAAAATACTGCGCTTTCAACTCTTCAGATATTTGAGGCTGACCCACAATCTGACAAGAAAATTGCAACTCTTCTAACTGAGAGTCATGACGAATGCCCGAAATGCCATTTTGCAGTGCATGAGTAAACGCCGAAATTCCAACACCATTTGGCGCTGCAACTCCAAGACCTGTTATAACGACTCGTTTTTTCATAATCTTTTTGTTATCATTCCTGCCAGAACGCCTCTGCAAACTTCTTGTCCAGCTTCATTTTTCATGACCGCATTGCATTTTAATTTTCCAAAGCGAAAGAACAATTTCTCTGAAGTTACCGTTACTTTTTCATTTGGATACACGGGTTTTAAAAATTCCATATCGGCAGATGTGAAGGCAATCACAGTATTTTCTCCCAATTCATTTCCCAACAAAAATATTCCCAAGCAAACCATTCCAATCTGAGCCATTGTTTCAGTTAGAATAACGCCTGGAGTAACCGGATTGTCTTTGAAATGGCCTTTGTAAAAATCAAGATTTTCTTTGAAGGTATACGTTCCAGTTACACCATTTTCATCTGCTTGGAGCAATTCATCTACAAATAAAAACGGTTCGCTGTACGGTAGCTGTTTTATAATATCATTTAATTCCATAAGCTTTTAAATTACCATTGCAATAAAACTCTTTGTGCCGAAAATCCCGGCCCAAAACTCAGCATTAAACCTTTTTCGCCTTTTTTTGGATTTCGGTTCATAATGTTTTCTAAAACATACAAAACCGTTGCGCTAGACATATTGCCGTATTCTTTGAGTATTTCTTTAGTATCGTCTATATTTTTTTCCAATCCAGCAAAAAGCGATTCAACCGTTGTTACGATTTTTTTTCCTCCGGGATGAAAAATCATGTGGTCAATATCTTTAATTTCAAGATTATTCTGTTTTAGAAAAGGATGAATAATGTCACCAAAATGAGAAGCAATGGTATCTGGAACTTCAATATCGAGAACCATTTGCAGTCCGCCGTTGGTTAATTTGAAGCCCATCATATGTTCTGCATCATAAAAATGATACATCTGTTCGTCGAGAATTTCAGGACCAGCATCTTCTTCTTTTGAAGACAATAAACAGCAAGCCGCTCCATCTCCAAAAATTGCAGCGCTTACAATATTTGGCATGGAGAAATCATCGAGCTGAAAAGTGGCAGTTGGCGATTCTACTGCTATTACCGCAGCACGTTTTCCAGGATTCGATTTTAGAAAATTCTTTGCATAAATAATTCCAGAAATTCCTGCTGCACAGCCCATTTCGGTTACAGGAAGACGAACAATATCTTGTCTTAATTTCATTTTATTAATCAGATAAGCGTCAAGTGAAGGAATCATAATTCCGGTACAGCTTACCGTAATAATATAGTCTAAACTCTGCGGATCCCAGCCTGTTTTTTCTAATGCTTTTTCGAGAACTTGATGTCCTAGAACAATCATTTCGCGGCTATAAATATCATTTTTTTCTTCAAATGAAGTAGCGTTAAAAACTTCAGAAGGTTCCATGATAGAATAGCGCTTGTCTACAGAAGCGCCTTCGAATATCTTTTTTACTTTTTTGATAAAACGCTCTTCCTGACCTTCAAGCCATACGTCTACAAGCGGAAGTATTTCTTCGGTCGTTCGAGAATATTGCGGAAGCTGTTTAACAGCCGTGATTATCTTTACACTCATATTTTAGTAATTATCCACTGGTAGCGAAAGGCCCATTTCCAGTTTATGGAGTAGTTTTTTAGATTTAGTTTTTTGGAGAAATGCTCCAATTCGTTTTTTTTGAATCCTTTCAAAATAGAAATCAAACCATCGTTGCGCGACATTGTATTGAGATTGAACACAACGCTTATGAGCTCAAACAATCGATACGCAATTTTACTTCTATGAAGATCGTTTACCACAATTCCAATCGAGGCATTTTGGTTTAAAGTTTTCATTACTTCAGCAATTTGACTGGTGGTAAAATGATGCAGTGTTAGCGTGCACAAAACAATATCGTATTTTAACTGGTTGAAATCTTTGCTAAAAATATCCATACAGCTATATGCTATGTTTGGAAAATCTTTTGACAGTTTCTTGGCATATTCAATGGTAAAAGCGTTGGCATCGATTCCAATTAATTGGAACTGAAGATTTTGCTTTTTTCCATATTTGGCAAGCATTCTCAGCATATCTCCATTTCCGCATCCAATATCGGCGATGGTAATGGTTTGAGAAGTATCCGTCTTTTTTAAAAGTTCTTTTATGCCATGAAGCGTGAGTTTATTTCCGCCAAGCAATTGATTAATAGAAGCAATTTGATCTAACGCGCCAATAAGCTCTTCGCTTTGAAGCGAAAAATCATCCATTATTTCAATTTCTTCTGTTCTATATTTAGTGTTTACACCCATTTATTCAATTGTTATTGGTCGGCCGTGCGTTTGTTTTATAATGAACGATAGTAATGCAGGAATTGATGCTGCGACAGTTGTCATGATATGAGTCAGGTTTTTGTGTGTCAGCGCTTTGGCTAAAATTCTACCAAAGAATAATCTTTTGCTAAAATGCTTTTTCCATTCTTTAATGTATTCTTTTTCAAATTCGCTTCTCGATTCTATCTTTCCATAATAAAAATCAAGTACGAGCTCAGAAGCTATTTTAGCGCTATGAATTGCCATTGCCATTCCGTTGCCGCACATGGGATGAATTAATCCGGCAGTATCTCCAATCATTAAAATGTGATTTTCGACAGGTTCTTTTTTATGGAATGAAATCTGACTGATTGTTAAGGGTTTTTCGAATAGGGAAGTGCTGTTTTCAAAAATCCCTTTCAATTTTTTATTTTTATAAAGCACCGATTTTTGGTACTCTTCGATGTTTTTGTATTTTTTGAAAGTATCAAAATCGGCTAAATAGCAAATATTGATAACGTCGTTTTCAACTTTTGAAACGCCGCAATAGCCGCCTTGAAAATTGTACAAAGCCACAAGACTTTCGTCAAAATTTCCTTTGTAATGTCCTTTTACGGCTAGCCAAGGTGATTTTTTAGCAATAAAATCTCTTGACAAAACCTGATCTATATTCGATCTTTTGCCGTAAGCGCCTAAAACTATTTTTGATGAAAGAATTTCTTCAGAAGTAGTTACAGTAAAAATGTCATTTTCAAAAGAAATATGAGAGACGTGATCGGTTATAATGGTACAGCCATTTTCGGTTGCTTTTTCAAACAAGAAATTATCCAATGCATAACGGCTGATTCCGAAACCGCCCAGTGGGAGTTTAGTTTTTGCCGTTGTTCCATTTTGGGCTGTAAATTCAAAGTTAGAAATACTGGTTGGCTGAAGTTCCCTAACATCTAATTCCAACCAAAATAAATATGGCAGGATTTCATTTGAGATATATTCTCCGCAGACTTTATGTTTTGGATAGGTGTTTTTTTCGATAAGAATCACCTTCAATCCTTTTTTGGATAAGTGTAAAGCACTTGCCAGACCAGCAAGACCGCCTCCAATAATAAGTACGTCAGGATTTGTTCTCATACAACCAATTTAATCATAAAAACTCAAATGATCTTACTTAATTTCATAAGAAATTAACAAAATTTCAACTTTTATTTTAAAATTTTACAATGAGTTATTATTAGAAAAAAATGGTAGAAAATTGATTTAAAAGATAATTTTTACTTTTGCAAAAAAATAGCGCATTAAATAAATGACAATACAAGATTTAGTAGGCACTTATTCCATTTCTGGAAGCAATCAGGACGAAAGTAATGAGATAACATACAAAGGTGTTTTGACGCTGACGTTAGATCAAAACAACCGCATAAAAGCAGATTGGATTATCAACTCGCACAAACAAAAAGGAACGGGTTTCTTTAAAGATAATATTCTGGTAATTAATTTCAGTTATAAAGGAGATGACCATAAAACCTATAAAGGAGTTGCGGTTTATAGATGCATTACAAAAGATGTTTTAGACGGATTTTGGTCTGAGAAACACGGAGATCCTTTGTATTTAGGAAGTGAACATTGTTTGAGAATGGAAACTACAGAACGATTAAATTAAGGGAGAATAATTTTTAAGTTTTAAACTATGGGTGTAAAGAACTTCGAGGAAAGATAAATTATAAAGTTGGTTTTCACATTTTTGTCATTTCGACCGAAGGGAGAAATCTCCGTTAGTAGCTCGACAAAGATTGGATTTTCGTTGCGGAGCTACTTGTGGAGATTTCTCCCTTCGGTCGAAATGACAATGATTGGGGTTATTTTATTGAAGATAAAGGTTCATTGAAGTCAAAGTTTAGGGTTTAAAGTCTATGTTGGATTTACTACAGTTTTATATTTTCTGTTATAAAGAATAATAAAACCAACCCATATTACTAATAACACAACGATTAAAGTAAGCTCTGTTTCATGCAAGCCATTACGGAAGAAATTGTTTAGTGAATGCACTCCTGCAACTGCCAATAACGATCCTGTAGAAGTATATACTTTTCCGATTCCCCAGCTTCCGAAGAAAATGATTCCGAAGAAAATCATATTGCTTGGTGTTATTTCGAAGTTTAAATGCCATGCAAACCAAAGTATCGCAATAATCAAGATAGAAGTAAATTTAGGAAGCGATTTTAATTGTTCTTGTAAAAATCCGCGCCAACCGATTTCTTCTAAAAGTCCGTAAGCCAAAACCGTAAACATTAATAAAATTGGGAATTTACCAATTGTAAAGTAATAAACACTTGCAATTAAAACCGCTGGAAGAATCCAATAAACGGCAAACGGAACTAGAGCATTTTTATAAATCCCTTTTAATGACATCGGATTATGAAGCGAGAATATTTTTATTACAGCCCAAGCTCCTAAAGCAGGACCAACACCGCGCAGCAAAATGGCTAAATACGGATTTTCTATTCCAGATAATAAATTGGTTTTAACAGCTGCATATCTGCAGATTACAGCAATTACATAATAAACTATAATAGCGCCAAAGTTGATTTTATTTTTCATCGTTTTAAATTTGTTTGGTTTAGTGAAGCAAACTTAGGGCACGAAAATGAAAATAAAATTGACTTTGGGTAAGAAATCATTTTTCCATAACTCTTTTTCGAATTCGGCTTAAACTTTCGGCCGTTAATCCCAAATAGGAAGCAATGATTTTAAGTGGCGTTCTTTGAAAAATTTCTGGACGTCCTTCTATAAGTTTTAAATAACGTTCTTGTGGCGAAAGTGTCAAAAGGTTTATTTGTTCTTGCTGTTTACGAACATAAAGCATTTCAGAAATAGCTTTTCCGATTCGCAAACCCGTTTCCGATCTTTGGTACAATTCATTTAAATCTTGATTAGAAATAGACCAAAGCGTTACATCTTCTAAAGCTTCGGTTTTAATAACAGACGGCTGCTGATTTAAGAAAGACATATAATCGCTAATAAAACTATTTTCGTAAAGAAGATTAATGCAAATATCTCTTTTGCCATCCCAAACAAATAGTCCAGCCGATCCTTTAATAATGATGTTAAGATATTTTTCGACACCGTGATAATCTTTTATAATTTCAGATTTGTCAAATTCACGAACTCTAATTTTTTCCGAAAATCCCGTCCAGATATTCATATCGGCAGTAAAATAATTTTCGAAAATTCTCTTTACATCTTCTGGAGAAGGACTATGTGGCATTTTTTAGAATTATCAGTTTGGAATGCCAATATAGGTTTTATCTTTCAAAATAAAAACAGCTTTATTATCCTGTTTACTTATATTTTTTGAGAAGACTGGTAAGACAACTTTGTCAAAGTTCTAAACTTTGACAAAGTTTAAGACGGCAAAAATCTACTTTAAACAAGGCAATTGTAACACATTTGCATTCAATGGCTGTTCTATTTTTCTTTCTAGTTTTTCAGGATTCACTGTGATATAAATTTCCATAGAACCCGTTCCTACTTTCAGTCCAAGAATATGACCGCCGTAAGCATCAAATTTATCATCGGTTGCAACTCCGTGCATATGTATTGAAGGTTTGTCGCCGCTCCAAGCAATAGATCCCGTAATGCTTCCCATTTCTACTTTATTGAAAGTTTTGGGGTGAAATTTCTTTTGGTTGAAATCATAAAATCCAAAAGTGGCATCTTGTGCAAAACCTATTCCAGTAAAATTTGCTGACGGAATATTTTGCTCTTTGGCTAATTTTTCAATTAGTTCCAAAACATTATCGCCTTCGCGAAGAACCATCAGATAACCTTGAGGTGTTTTGGTATAACGGCATTTTTCAGCATCTTTCTGTTGGGCATTAGCAAAATTAAGAGACATTAAAAGTATCAATGCCATACCGATTTTAAGGGGTTGTATATTCATAAGTATTTAAATTAGAGAATTGGGTTGTAATTCATTATCATATTTTTCAGGATCAGAAGCTGCGTATTCGTTTTCTGGTTCTGGAATGACATGAATTTTAGAATCGCTTATCGAAATTACAGCCGAACAGACATAGATTCCGACTTTTCCTTCGTTGTATTTAAAATCCAATAAAGTTAGTTTTACAATGTCATTTATCGAAAGTTCATAATAATTTCCGTAGCGGATAATTTTAAAAGAAATCTGTTTTTCGTCACTAATTTCAAACTGATTGGTTTGGATGTTTTCAAAGATAAAATTATTCTTCACATCCTTTTCATTAAATCCCCAAGCTCTAAACTGCACGAAGCCATTCATAAAATCAATCGAAATATAATAGCCCGTTCCTTCTTTATCACATTCAATTACAAAGCCCGTTTTTCCCATTCCTTCAACAGACAATGTTCCTTCCCAAACAAAATCATTTGATGGCTTTTCGAAACCATAAATTTCGTAACCGCTTCGGCATCCAAATCGCCATTTGTTTTCGTTTTCCAAAACAAATTCTGCTGTCGGATTTCCTAAAATAGGTAAGGGAAGGGGCAGATCTTTTTGAAGTATGGTTTTCTGATACAGTTTTTGCCAATAATAATAGCTTTTCAAAAGAAGTCTTCCGCTCTTATCGACATCCAATTCTTTCGGTGGCGGAATCACACGATGCGTATTGACGTTTCCGTCTGCGAAATAGAAATTGTAAACCAAGAAATGTTTTCCATCTTTAACCACTCTGGCGGCATAGTTTCCTTGTGGCATTAGTACATTGTTGTGAAATGCAGAATACTCTGCCCTAAATTCTGGCGAAGACCAATAACGGATTTTAATATCTTCTCTAATGGATCCCAAAAGATAATGCGTTCCCTTTATCTCGAAAACGCACGGACATTCTACATCATCGTACACATACGGAATATGAAGCGGTTTCTGCAGCACATAACCTTCTTTTTCTCTTTTAGCCACACCAATGCAGCCTCTTCTGTATGTTGGTCCAGAGGCGCTTCGGGCGCAGATTAACAAATAATCTTCTCCTTTATATTGGTATTTGAAAGGATCACGAAAGCTAATCCATTGGCGCGGATTATTATTCTTTCCCTCATAATGTGGCGCTTCACTTTTAAACGGAAGTCCGTATAGATTTTCCTTTTTCCAAGTGAGCAAATCGGAAGAAATTGCACGTCCTACTTTTTGCTCGATTCCTTTATCCTGACGTTTGAGTCCTGTATAATACATTTCATAACCCTCGCCATCCGATTTTTTGCTGATATGCATTGTCCATAACATATCATCGTCCCATTCTCCTGGATCGCCAACAAATAAGGCATTTTTTACTCGTTTCCACGAAAGACCATCTTTAGAAACGGCATGAGCGATATAATCGTGATTGGGAATGATTAGATGAAATAAATGATGAATTCCTTTTTCATCTATAAATACATCAACATCTCCAATTTCCCAGTTGCTAAATCCTGAACCTGAATACATTTTATTATTTATTTTAAACTGTTAGTATATTTTTAATTTTTTAAACACAAAGAATCATAGTTTTACTTTGAGTTAAAAAAGGCATTTTATTTAGTTAAAATGAACATAGATCTTTTAACCGTTAAACTTTGTCAAAGTTTTGAAAGCAAGAGTGTAAGGAACTTTAGTATTACACAGTAACCACAATCTTTGTCATTTCGACCGAAGGGAGAAATCTCCGCAAGTAACTCCGTAACGAAAATCCAATCTTTGTCGAGCTTCTCGCGGAGATTTCTCCTTCGTCGAAATGACAAAAATGCATAAACCAATTTTATAATTTATGTTTTATGTTCATTATACCCTTGGTTTTAAACTTTGACAAAGTTGACCCTTGAGTTTGTTCTATGTTTGAAAACTAGTTTCTTTTTCTTCTCTTTAAGTCAGAATAAAACCTATGTTTCTATGTGTTTAGAATTTTTAACTCAACAATATTATTTTATAACTTTATAATGTTTTAAACCTTCCAAAATTCCTTCTGAAGCTGAATTTTTAGCGACATAAATATTTTTGGTCGTTTCGTAATCGGCAAGTTCAGAACTTCGATTTCCAACAATAATTCCTTTCACTGGACCTCTAAACATATCAACATCATTTCCAGAATCTCCTGCAGCAATTACGTTTCCTAAAGGAATTGACCATTTTCGGCATAAAAATTTAATGGCATTTCCTTTGGAGGCTCTTTTCGGAATAAAGTCTAAAAATTGCCCGTGACTCGGAATAATATTCACTTTATACCAGCCAGTTCCTAAAACCGCAATTAATTCATCATGATTGTAGTTTTCTTTGTCATAGTAATAAGAGATTTTATACGGATTCTGCGCTTCTTCTTCCTGAAGTTTAATCCATTTAATTGCTTTTAGTTTATTGACAATTTCTTCTCTCTTCCATCGTCCAGAAAGAAATTTTGCCCAACCTTTATCCAAAATATAATCCTTTCCGTTGGTATAATAAATTTCAGTTCCAACAGAACAGATGATGAAATCGGGTAGGGGAAATTCTTCTTCGTCGATGACTTTTTTCACTAAATCTAAATTTCGCCCAGAAGCCATAGCAAAAGCCATTTTATCGGTACGATTGATAAGGTGCGCTTTTAGTTCTTTTAAACCTGGATTTGCCAGTTTTGGTTCGATTAAAGTTCCATCAATGTCAGAAACCAATAAATGATCAATTTTTCTTTTTAATCTCTCGATGTTAATATTCGGATAATGCTGTTTTTTAATTCCAGCACCCGAAGAAAGGGAGAGGTTTTCTTTTACAAGATCAACATATTGATTGACGTGACTCAGCCAGCTGTAGTATTTCTGGATATTGATGGCTCCATTATTTGAATAATATTTCCATTTATTTTCATCGGTTAAAATATTACGAAGCGCTTTTTTAATCTGACTTTCTTCTTGCGGATTGACTAATTCTCCGTTTTGACAGACCGGAATAATTTCAGATGGTCCACCATTTTTAGTTACCACAACAGGAAGTCCAGAACTAGCCGATTCGATAACAGTCAAACCGAAGTTTTCATGTAAAGCTAAATTCACAAAAACACCTCTTTTTTCGGCAGCATAACGATAGATAATTGAAACTTCATTTTCGACATCATGTTTTTTCGGAATGGCCATTTTTCCGTACAAATCGTATTTGTCCATTAAAAGAAGCAAATCGGTTAAGACGTTCTTTTCAGATTCTGGCATCTTGGCAATGTCTTTTCTAATACCCGCAAAAATGACCAGATTGGCAATGCTTTGGAGTTCTTTATCTTTTCCGTAAACTTCAATTAAAGTGTTCAAGTTTTTATGACGGTCAGGTCTTGAAAGTGCCAGAATTATAGGTTTGTGCGGATTGGTTAAAAATTTAGAAATGCTTTCGGCAACCCAATATTTTCGTTGCGCTTCTTCCATATGTTTGTCCGAATCGTTTTCTTGATAATAATAAGGAACAAATTTTCGGGTGTCAATTCCAGGAGAAATGGCGTGGTATTTTCCTAATTCGAAGTTTTTGTATGCTTTGTAGGTTTCAATTTCCTGTTCGGTAGAAGTAACAATAAATTCTGCAAGTTCTAATGTTCTTTCTTCGGCGGCGATTCTGGCTTTAAACTTGTACTTTTTTTCAAGTTCTTCTTCCGTTTCTCCGCTTTCAATTAGTTTTTTCTTTTTGTAGAATCCTAAAGAATGTCCTGTGTGTGCGAAAGGAATGTTTAAAACGGCTGATAATTCGGCTGCGGCATATCCCGCGTCAGCGTAGTGGGAGTGAATCCAATCTGGGAAAATATTGTGTTGTTTAATGTGTTGCATCGCGCCATTCACAAAAGTATCAAGACCTTCCCAAAGCTGTTCTTTTGCTTTATACTTTTTCCCTAGAAACGGAATTCGCCTTATGTCTAGTTTATCATTTATAATCTCTATAGGCACGGTGTATTCTGGCGAAAGAGCGGGATCATCTATTAATCTGGTAAAAAGATGAACGTGTTCTACATCTTCATGTTGCGATAAAAATTCTGCTAATTCGTATATGTATTTGGTCTGACCTCCGTTGTCAGCATCTCGACCGATTTCGAGACCAGAACCCTTCAAAAGTCCGTGTATATTGATAAGAGAAATTCGTAATTTTTTCATCATTCTTCATTAATTATTTTAAAAATGCAAGTTACAGCGCTTGTATCGATTAGGAAGAAATAATTACGTTTTAAATTTACATAGTTCCCATGTTTTTAATAGAAACTGTATGTTTTAAGTATAAAAAAAAGCCTGATTTTTTAAATCAGGCTATAGTTTTTTTCTTTTAATTTTTATTGATCAGATTTTCAATGTCAAAGATTGAAATTTCGGGATTTCCACCTGCAGATCCGGCGACCAAAGCGCCCGTCGCACAAGCAAAGTTTAAGGCTGCTTGTGGTTCTTTTCCATTTAAAAGTGATGTGACCAAAGCTCCTAAAAATGAATCTCCTGCACCAACTGTATCTTCAACTTTTATGGTATAACCTTCGTTTTCGTAAAGATGTTTATCCCATAAAAGTAAAGCTCCATTTTTTCCTCTTGTTACACAGATAGCTGTAGCATTGGTTAAAGAGCAGATGAAGTTCATGTTTTCTTCTAAAGTATTGTAAGGAGAATCTAATGCAGCACTTATTTCCATTAGCTCTTCATCATTAAATTTGATGAAATTTGCTGCCTGCATTAAGTGTTGTAGAATTTCGTAATCATAATGTGGTTTTCGAAGATTGACATCAAAAACCTTATAAGTATGTGTGTGGAGTAATTCTTCTAATGCTTTTCTAGAGACTTCATCTCTGCAGACCAAACTTCCATAAATTAAAACATCTGAGTTTACGACTAATTCTCTCGTTTCTTCGTTTAGGATAATTTTGTCCCAAGCAGAAGGATAAAGAATCTCATAAGTAGCCGATTTGCTTTCGTCTAATGTTACATTTACCAATCCTGTCGGGAAATCATTAGATCTTAAAAGAGTGTTGGTTTCTAGACCTAGTTTGCTGACTTCGTTTATAATTTCTTCTCCATCTGCATCATTTCCTACACAGCTAATCATATTAGAATCAACCCCTAGGGCTTTCATGCGAAGCGCTACATTTAAGGGTGCGCCACCAATTTTCTTTTCATTGTCAAAAATATCCCAAAGTACTTCTCCGAAAGCGACAGCTTTTAGTTTTTTGTCGTTGCTCATTTTAGTTTTCTCTTATTTGTAAATATTAAATCGCGTGATTAGAGTTTCACACGATTTCATAAAAATAAAAAAGAATAACGGTTTCTGCAACCTAAATCTAAAAATCATAACAATCTGTTCACTTTACAAAGTCTAAAAATTTAATTTATATTTGTTGAATCAGTAGTCTTTTTTTTATGAAAATAGAATTTATAGAGGGTAAAACGGGACTAAAACGGGTGTTTTCTTACAATCTTATAAAAACTACTTGTAATGAATTTAAAGTGAATCATAATTGTACTATAACAGTTTGCTAATAAAATTTTACTTTCAAAAACTATTTAAAATTTAAATGAAATTATTTTACAAAGTTGAAGACAAGGAGCTTCTAAAAGTTAGAAATGAAATTTTCAAAGAAGCCGGAATTCCTTCTTTATTAAAAAATGGTTTTGAACTTTCTCCATTTAAAACTTCATGGCACGGTCAATATGATCGAAGCAGTCGCGGATATACTTATGATTTTAGCAGATTATCATCAGGAAATTATTTGGAAAAAATTTCTATAAGTATACTTAATGGCGAAAAATGGATTCAAATTCATTTGAATATATATGAGCTTAGTCCGACTTTAAACTCATTATTACTTTTAAAAGATTTTGATGGATTAGAATTTGGAAATCCAGATAAGATTTCGACTAAAATGAGATTGAGAAGTGATGAATATAAAGGTCCGCCATTATTCTACATGCTTTTTTTTCCAGAACATAAACTTGGAAAATTTTATACTAAAAGTGGTTATCAAAGCGAAGTCGGTAAACTTACAAAATTGATACAATCTGATATGCAAAATATAAATGTCTTTGTAGAAAAATGGCATAAAATATTTGTTCCGAAGAAGACTGATTGGGAAGGTAATCTTCTATAATCGTAAATCTTTTGAGACGTGAGAAATCTCCATGTTTGATTTTAATTATTTTTTAAGAAAGTTTTAATCTTTTTCTAAGAAGTCAGTTCTCATTTATGTATTTGTAACCAGTCTAAATAAGGATAAATTATAAATTTTATATGAAAACAATTTTTAAAACACTTAAAAACAATGTTTTAAGTCAAGTGTTTGTTGCCTTTTTGATCCTTTTCTCCTGTTCAGAAACGGCTTTTTCTCAATCAACTGTTGGTACAATTTCTGGTAAGGCTGTGCTTAAAGACGGAAATTTTTTACAAGGTGCAACGGTTAAAATTTCAGAATTAAATAAAACTACTACGACCGATTCTGATGGTACATATCAATTAAAAAATATTCCTTTCGGAACTTATTTCGTTGAAATAAAACTAAACGGTTACGAATCTTCTCCAGCATCTGTTATTGTAGATCAGAATAATACAGAAGTTACTCTTGATTTTGAAATGGCTTACACTTCGCAAAAATTAGAAGAGGTAATTGTAAGCTCGGGAGGAAACCGATTTGCAAGAAAAGAAAGTGAAGAGGTTTCTAAAATGAAACTCAAAAACATGGAGAATCCTCAGGTTTATACTATTGTGAGTAAGGAATTGATGAAAGAGCAAGTAATTACAGATTACAACAGTGCTTTTAAAAACGTTCCTGGTGCTGGTATTGCCGAAGTGAGAAATCAAGGGAGAACGACTAACATTTCTAGAGGTTTTGCAACGCCTCAATTGGTAAGAAATGGGGTTGGAAGTTTTACCTATAATACGATTGATCCTTCTAATTTAGAGCGTATCGAAGTTATAAAAGGACCATCGGCAACTTTGTTTGGAAGTACTATTTCTTCTTTTGGCGGATTGTTTAATAGAGTTACTAAGAAGCCTTTTAATTTCTTTAAAGGAGAGGTGTCTTATTCGGCTGGCGATTGGGATTTGAATCGTTTAACGGCTGATATTAATACGCCTCTTAATGAAGACAAAACGGCTCTTTTTAGAATTAATACGGCACTGCACAGCGAAAGAAGTTTTCAAGACGCTGGTTTTAATAAAAGTTTTTTCATCGCGCCAAGTTTTTCTTATGAAGTAAATGAAAGACTGAATTTGTTAATTGATGCTGAATTTAGTGTTTCTAAAGGAACATCTCCAACACGATTGGCACCTTATACAAAAGCAGATGCGACTGCTCACAGCATTGAAGAATTAGGAATTCCGTATAAGCTTTCTTTTGCCAATAATACAGTAAACTATACAGGTCAGCAGTATAATATATTTGCTCAATTGAAGTATAAAATTTCAGAAGAATGGACTTCACAGACCATCGTTTCTCGCACAAGATCTTCATCTGAAGGATATGTTGTGGCTTTGACCATGTTAAGTAATGAAACTCTTAGACAGCAAGTTACCAATCAGGATTATCCATATTATGGAACTGATATTCAGCAGAATTTCAACGGTGATTTTAAAATAGGCAAATTACGTAATAGAGTAGTGGCAGGTTTAGATTTTTACAGCCTTCGCGCGACACGCAACGATGCAACAGTAAACATGCCAGCGCTTAACTTTAGAAAACCTGGAGATGCTTACAACAATTTTACAATCAATAAAATAGAGCCTTTATTTGCAAATGCTACATACACTAATTTGGTGTCAAATGATGAAAGAACGTATAGCGCGTATATTTCTGATGTGTTGAATGTTACAGATAAATTATTGGTAATGGCTGGGGTTAGAGCTGATCGTTATATCAATAAAGGAGTGTATTATCCAAGCCGCGATTCTATTGCTGGAAATTATAATCAAACAGCATTTTCTCCTAGATTGGGAGCGGTTTATCAAGTGGTTAAAGATAAAGTTTCTGTTTTCGGAAATTACATGAACGGATTCAATAATGTTGGCGGATCTGATTTTTACGGAAATACTTTCAAACCAAATCAGGCAAACCAATTAGAAGGTGGAGTTAAATTTGACTTTAATAAAATTAGTGCAACTTTTAGCTATTACGATATTATAGTGACCAATGTTACGCGTGATGATCCAGATCACATCAATTTCCAGATTCAGGACGGAACGCAATTGAGTAAAGGTTTTGAAGCTGAATTTATTGCAAACCCAATTAAAGGTTTAAATATCGTTGCGGGTTATACTTATAATGATAGCCAATATACAAAAGCAAATCCGAGCATTAATGGTTTAAGACCAACAACTGCTGGTTCGCCTACAACTGCCAATCTTTGGGCAAGTTATAGATTGACTGAAGGCGCTGCTTCTGGTCTTGGATTTGGATTTGGAGGAATTTACGGAAGCGAATATTATCAAACCAATACAACAACTTTTAAATTCAGTATTCCTTCTTATACTGTTTTGGATGCTTCTGTGTTTTATGACAGACCAAAATTTAGATTAGGATTAAAAGTAGATAATCTTACCAACGAAAAATATTGGTCTTATCGTTTAGCGGCTCAAAACCCAACAAGAGTTACAGGAAATATTACATTTAAATTCTAAGATTACAATTCGTCATTTAGAATCATATTATCTACATTTGGATTTTATTGCAAATTATGACCAAAGGTTTTAAAAATACTATTAGACAAATACATTTGTGGCTCGGTTTAGCATCGGGCCTCATTGTTTTTATAGTGAGCATTACAGGTTTTCTGTATGTTTTTGAAGAAGAAATTCGAGACTTTTCACAGAAAGAATATCTTCATGTTCCGGTTCAGGAAAAGCCCTTTATAGGTTTAAAAGCTATAATTGAAAATTACGAACTTCTGGAACCGAAGCAGAAAATCACGGCTTTAAAAATTGACAAAACAGAACCGAATGCCACAGTTCAAATTTCGACAAAAAAGAAAAAGACCTATTATTTCAATCCATACGATGGAACTTTAATAAATCAGCAGGGAGCAGATTGGCTGAATACAATTCTGGAAATACACCGCACTTTGTTGTTAGGAGAAGTGGGCGAATTTATTCAAGGTTGTGCAGTTGTGATTTTTATCGTTATGTTGATTACGGGATTAATTTTATGGTTTCCAAAACAGAGACGTTTAATTAAACAATCTTTAAAGATAAAATGGAGCGGTTCTTTTAAAAGAATCAATTTTGATTTACATCAAGTTCTCGGATTTTACGCTTCTATTTTTTTGCTTTTAATTGCTTTTTCAGGAACTTATTTTAAATATGAAACGGTAAAAAAAGGAGTAAGTTTAGTTACAGGTGCTAAATTAAGAAAAGGCGATGAAGTGATTTCTAATGCAAAAATAGATTCAACAACAATTCCTGTTCGTTATAATAATATTTACGAAAGTGCTAATGCAAAATATCCTGGCGCAACTTCAGTTTCATTTTCGATAAGAAAAACAGGAGAGTTGCGATTAAGAATGACGTATCCAAATGATTGGGCAAGAAATCAAAATACTATTTTTTTTGATGGAATAACAGGGCAAATGCTCAGAACGAAATTATACAAAGACAATAATGCTGCAGATATTTACGAAGCAAGTAATCATGATCTGCATACAGGAGTTTTCTTTGGACTTACTGGCAAAATAATTTGGAGTTTGGTTAGTTTGATTGGAGCTTCTCTTCCTATAACTGGATTTATTATTTGGTGGAAGAAAGGGAAGAAGAAGGCTAAGAAGGTTAGGGCATAAAAAAATCATTTCAAGTAAAATATAAAAGCGCAAAATAAATCTATTTTGCGCTTTTTTCGATAAATCGCTTATGTTCCGTAGGAACATCTGGTCGGTAGAATCAGGTTGTTGCCATTTTTTTACCAACGAAACATTCCTACGGAATGATAACAGCTTGTGAAGCATTTTTATTTTGAAATAAAGAATTCTGTTTTTGTTTGATTTCCATTAAACGAATTGGCAGATTCTATTTCACTACAAATTTTCCCCAACTCATTACAAAATGTAATTTTTCGTATTTATTTTATAAAAAAAATAAATTTCAATATCCTAAATTTGGTCATAATGCAAAAATCAAGACCATGGAAATCAATTTAATTTCAGATTCATTTTGGGGAAATAAGAAGAAAATCTCTCTCTGGGATAGATTATTTAGAAGAAATAAAACGATAAATAAAGCACTATCTACACCAGAAATGATTAGTAAAAACTGTCGAGGATTACAGCTAGGAAATGAAAACTTAAAATCATTTCTCTTCTCTACAGATATGGCGCTTATTGAAAATAATGATGCCGATGCTATTTTGGCGGTTTATCCTTTTCCACCATCGCCAAAAATAATCAAAACGCTGATTGATTTTGCAGGAAAACCTATTGTATGCGGTGTTGGAGGCGGAACAACTAAAGGAAAAAAATCTGTAGAAATGGCAATTTATGCGGAAGAAGCAGGAGCATCCGGAATTATTGTAAATATTCCGTTTGAAAATAAAGACATTAAGAAAATAAGAGAAAAAATTGCGATACCAATTGTAGCAACTGTTGCTTACTCTGATTATGATTTTTTAAAAGGAAAAATCGAGGCAGGCGTAAATGTTTTTCATGTTTCTGGAGGAGCACATACAGCTAAAATTGTAAAAGAAATTACGGCTAAATTCCCCGATTTTCCTGTAATGGCAACTGGCGGGAAAAGTTTACATGATATCGAAGAATCTATAAATTCTGGTTCGAGAGCAATTGTGCTTTCGCCGCCATCCAATAAAGATTTGTTCAAAACAGTGATGGATAAATATCGAAATACGTTTGGCAATTTTTGATTTGATAATAAAGCAGATAAAATAAGAAAGGCGATCTCATACGATTGCCTTTCTTATTTTAAATTGGAAATTAATTAACCATGAGCTTCAACCGAAACGTCATTCCATTTTTCCCAGTTTTCTAATCTTTGCTCGTAGCTTTGTTTTACGAATGGAAATGCTACTTTTCCTAGCAACAATCGTAACGGCGGATTTTCTGATTCTACCAAATTCACAACTGCTGGAGCTGTTGCTTGCACTTTACCGAATATGTTTTCTCTTTCTGCTAGAGCTTTTTTGATTTCGTCATAGTAAGGTAAACTTTCGCTGGTAATTCCTGTATGCCAGATATTAGATTCGTATCCGTTTGGTTCCAATAAAGTTACGTTGATTCCGAATTGTTTTACTTCAGATGCTAACGTTTCGCTTAAACCTTCAATTGCAAATTTTGAAGCACTGTAAAGTCCCATTCCTGTTGGTAAAGTTGCTAATCC
The DNA here is from genome assembly GCF_056824325.1 of Flavobacterium sp. B330r. Classification (NCBI taxonomy): domain Bacteria; kingdom Pseudomonadati; phylum Bacteroidota; class Flavobacteriia; order Flavobacteriales; family Flavobacteriaceae; genus Flavobacterium; species Flavobacterium sp. B330r. The sequence goes on along the minus strand of NZ_CP124860.1, from coordinate 4,950,147 downwards.
TAAAATAGAAGAAACCTGAATAATATGACCGCTTTTTTGTTCTCTCATTATTGGAATAACAGCTTGGGTTAACCATAATGTCCCAAAGAAATTCGTTTCAAATTGTTCTCTAGCTTCGCTTTCGCTTGCTTCTTCAACTGCGCCTGTAAGTGCGTAACCAGCATTATTAATCAAAACATCGATAGTTCCAAAATGTTGTTTTACTTTTTGAACCACTTCTAGTGATTCTTGACGGTTATTTACATCCAATTTTAAAGGTAAAATCGCATTTCCGTATTTTTCTTTTAAATCGTTTAAGGTTTCAAGGTTTCTAGCAGTTCCTGCTACATTGTATCCTTTAGCTAAAAAAGCTTCTGCCCAAGCTCTTCCAAATCCTTTTGAAGCTCCTGTAATTAAAATTGTTTTTGACATGGTATTTGTTTTTATAATTAATTAATTTTAAAAATGACCAATCGGTCACTTTTAGGTTAAAAAAAATTATATCAATTTTTCAGATATAATTTTTTTAAGCGTTTTTTCTATTGTTTTCATATTATCGTTATTGCCAGACATACGGGACATTAAATGGCCTCCTTCAAGCATGGCAAAAAGCGCAATGGCAAATTCAGATGCATTCCATTCAGGATCAAATTCTTTATTTGCGATTCCTTTTTCTATAATCGAGGTTAAAAGCTGCTGTCCACGTTTGATAGCGGTGTTTACTTTTTCTTTTACAATCGGGTTGGTATCGTCAGCTTCGGTTCCAAAGTTTAGCAAAGGACATCCGCCAATTACCGGTGGATTGATCGGATTACTAAAAAACTCTATATAGGCAAAAAGCTGGTCTTTGGCGCTTTTTCCTTCTCTAAGTGCCATTTCCAGTTTAGAGCTTAGTATTTTCATATTATGATCTACGGCAGCACAAGCTAAAACATCTTTGTTTTCAAAATGAACATACATACTACCTTTAGACAGTTTGGTTGCCTCCATAATATCGCTCATAGAAGTTGCTGCAATTCCTTTTGTATTAAAAATAGGAGCGGCTTTTTCTATAATAAATTGTCTAGTTTCTTCACCTTTTGTCATGATAGGTTGTATTTAACGATGCAAATATATGACCGATTGGTCATATATGCAAATTTTAATTGATTTTTTTAATTTAGGATACAGAAATGTTTCGAAAAGCATCATAAATAAGAAAGTCATTTGTCTATATTTGTTTGAAGTAATTCTCATAATCTAAAGATAAGAAATGAAAAAATTCGAATTGTATTGGAGAGACCTTAATATTGGATCGATTGTTAAAACGTATTTTGATATGAGAGATTTTGGAATAATTACTTATAAGTTTGATTATTTAGCAGAACCTTCTAAAAATAAGCATCTTGCAGATTTTATTAAACATTCTATATTGGCAAGTATTCTTATAGAAGAAGGAGACGAGGAGGCTAATGATAGAATGGCTGAAATAGAAAATACAGAATTTCTTGATTTAGTTAACACAACAGATTGGCATCTTATCAATGAAAATGGAGAAAAAGAAATAATCCTTTGCCCTATATTTCATGAAGATGATGGAATAACCTGGATGATAGATATGAAAGCTCTACAATCGTAATTGTAAAGCTTTTTTTATTTCTTAATTCGCTCTATTCCTTTCCTCTTCATTTCCTCTTCATTTCCAAAGTTTCTCTCTTTAGATTTTACACTTTGGTTTCCGAATTTGTAGCTTAAAGCAATTCTAAAAGCTCTTGAATATCCATAATTTTTCATTGTATTCTTAATTCCGTTTGAATAATAAGAAATTAAAGGTTTTTGTGCATTCAATAGATCTTCTCCTGTCAAAGTAATCGAAAGGTTCTTTTTTAAAGCTAGAAATTTCACCGAAACATCTAAAATATTTAAAGTTGAAATATTAAAAACCTGATAGCGTCCTGGCAATTGCAAACCATAATTTAAACCCATAAAAAGAGTTTTAGATGGATTTACCGTAAAATCATTATTGGTGTAAATATAACCATTGTAACCATCTACAGAAGCAATTAAATTGGTTCTCGATTTTACATTTTGATAGTTTAAATTGAATCCCATAAAGCTGTTCCACCAAGAATATTTATTGAAATTGTAATACGTTGAAAGACCGATTTGGTAAGTGTCAGCATAATTGATTGGCGTGCTTTTCGTGATATTGGTTTCAGGATCAATAATCGCTAATTCTTGACCGAAATCTGAAACTTGAGAAAAATAGATATTATTTACCCATTTTTGATTGCGAATATAAGAGAATTGTAAATTGTCTATAATAGAAGGCTTCAAAAAAGGATTTCCTTCAGAATAATAAAACGGACTTGTTCTAATCACAAACGGATTCAAATAATCAAAATCAGGTCTGCGGATTCTTCGGCTGTAATTTAAAGAGTAGGAATTGTTATCATTCGCATTGTAAGTTACATAAGCGGTTGGAAACAATTTGATATAATTGTTTTTGTTAGTTTGATCTAGGTTTTCAGAATAGCCTTCGGTTTGTGTCGCTTCGGTTCTTAAACCAATTTGCGTTTCCCATTTTTCGCTTATTTTTTTATTTGCAGAAAAATAGATTGCTTCGTTGTACTCTTTGTACGTGAATATATTAGAATAATTTACGTCCAGAATTGGAGTTCCTGTTTCGTTGTCAAAAACCGTTAAATTATTTTTAGTTTTCGTATAAAATCCTTTTCCGCCAAAGCTTATATTCGCCCAAGAATAAGGAATAGAAACATCCATTTTTGCTGAATAATTTTTCAATCGGTTTAAATTAGAATTAATTGCCGCAAAATAAGTTCCAGGAATATTTTCTTTCTGATCATCCATTTCATTTCCCGAAAATGCACGTGAATCGTCTTTTTGGTAGTCAAAATAATCCAAATCTACTGTAATGTTTTTGCCTTCATTATTTAAATTAAAAACGTTATTCCAGTTTACCGAATTCATCTGCGGTTTGTTCTGTGCATTTACATGAGACAATACATAAGAATTGATTTCTCCCGCAGTATTGTAACGAGTTGTCAGCGGATTATTTGCTGAATTTCTTTCATTAAAACTTCCTAAATATTTTACTCCAGAAGTCCATTTTTCAGTCATTTTATAATCGGCACCAAAACCAATGCTCAATAAATTGGTTTTTGATTTGGTTGCAATATCTTGTTTCCAAACTTCATTAGGATAATAAATTCGGTTATCTGAAGTCGTGCGAAATTGCTCTGTTCCTTTATTGATTGAAGCTTGAAGCGAAAGTTTACTGTAATTGTAAATAAACAATCCGTTTATGTTTCCGCTTGCATAACTTCTTTGTGTATAAGTAGTTCCGAGATTAGCGGTCCATGAATTCGCTTTAGCAGTTTTCAATTTAATATTGATCAAACCACTATTTCCTTCCGCTTCATATTTTGCTGGAGGCGTTGTAATTACTTCAATACTTTTAATGTTATCTGCGGGAATCGATCTTAGAAATGCAACAAGATCTTCGTGAGTCATTTTATTCAAACGATCATCAATCATAACCAAAACTTCTCCTTTTCCAACAATAGAAATTGTTTCGTTCTGAACTCTCACTGTTGGCGTAGATTTTAAAGCGCCCAAAGCTGTTCCGCCGGTTGCAACAACAGAATTTTCGACATTAAAAACCAAACGATCTACTTTTTGTTCTACCAATTTTTTTCGTGATTTTACAGTTACGCCATCTAATTGCACCAATTCTTTCACTTCAATTATTCCTAAATCAAGATCTTGATTTACGATTATTTCTTTGTTGCTAAATTCAGTTCCAAATTGTTCTATAATTAATCTATAGTTTCCTTTTTCAGTGTTTAAAGTAAAGTTACCTAAACTATCAGTTGAAGTTTGTTTGTACAGAATTTTATCTGCTTTTAATAAAGTTGCCGTTGCAAACTCCAACGGTGTTTTGTTCTGATTGATGATTTTTCCTTTTACTAAATATTGTTGGGCAAATACGTTAATTTGAAATAGAAATAAGACTGATACTAAAATGATTCTGTTCATGATTTGGATTTTAATTACAGGGCAAAACTGTTAGAATTAAAACCCAAAAACCACTTTTATCGACAAACCCCTTCGATTAATCTGCAAACCCGTAAAAATGCTTTTTATTGAATGTATATCTTTGTTTTAAAAATATACCGAATGTATAAAGGAACCGTTACCAAAAAACTAGAATGTATAATTCATCTTATTTATTGGATTTTAATTTTCTATTTCACTTTCGTGAAAAACCCGATTGGAAGACAATTTTTTTTACCTGATCTCTTTCTTTGTACTTACTTTATCGTTTTTATTATTACGTTCTATTTTAATTATTTGATCGTAATGAAAACGGTTTTTAAGACTTTTAAATGGAAAAGGCTTTTTGCAGGAGTTTTTGTTTCGTATCTGGTTTTTACTTTTTTGAGATTCTTTTTTGAGCAAATTGTAACCAAACTTTTATTTGATAAAGTAAATTATACCGATGTTAATTTTCTGAATTATATGCTCGATAATTTGCATTACAGCAGTATGGCGATTATTTTGAGTTCGTTTCTTTGGTTTGTTATTTATTCGATTCGTCTTTTAGAATATAACAAGCTTATTCTAGAAGAAAATAAGAATACCGAAATTAAATTTTTGAAAGCGCAGATTAATCCGCACTTTGTGTTTAATACTTTAAATAACATTTACTCCATGGTTTATTTTCAGTCAGATAAGTCATTGGTCGCGATTGATAAATTGAGCAAGATTATGCGTTTTACAACGTACGAATCTCAAAAAGAAAAGATCAGACTTTCAGACGAAGTGGATTATATAAAAGCGTATATTGAACTCGAACAATTGAGACATCAAGACAATGTTCGGGTTGATTTGAATGTCGAAATCAAAAACGAATTTGAAGAAATTCCGCCATATATTTTGTCGCCTTTGGTAGAAAATGCTTTAAAGCACGGAGAGGTTTCAGACTCAGAACCCATAGAAATTCAGCTAAAGGTTTCTTCTGAAAAATTGATTTTTAAAGTGAAGAATAAAATCGGAACGCAGAAAAAAGATAGTTTGGGCGGAATCGGATTAGATAATTTGCAAAAGCGTTTACAGATTCATTATCCCGAAAAACATCAAATAAAAATCACAAACAACGAAAACCATTTTACGGCTGAACTAGAAATAGATTTAAAATGACTAAAAAAATAAACTGCATAATTCTGGATGACGAGCCGTTTGCTGTCAAATTAATTGCCGATTACGCATCTAAAATTTCAAGGTTAAATGTTCTGTATGCCAACAGTGATGTCTTTAAAGCGATTGAAGTTTTAAATACAGAATCGGTCGATTTGATTTTTATTGATATCCAGATGCCGCAATTGACTGGAATTGAATTGATGCAGATGTTCAATCAGAAATATAATTTTATCATTACATCGGCTTATCCACAATATGCGCTTGAAGCTTTTCAATTTCATGTGATTGATTATTTGCTGAAACCCATTACTTTCAATCGTTTTTATCAAAGTGTAGAAAAGTTCATTCGCTGGCAGGAAACTTTTCAAACTACTGAAAAAGCAGGAGATGATTTTCTATTTGTAAAAGCGGACCGAAAGCACTATAAAATTGCTTTAAGCGATATTTTATATATTGAAGGATTACGAGATTATATCCGCATCCATACCAATGACGAAAAAATTATGGCATTGGAGAATATGAAAGATATTTTGGAGAAACTTCCGAATCAGTTTATTCGAATTCATCGTTCGTATATTATTCCAAAGGATAAAATTAAGGTTATTGATGGAAATCAGATTCTAATGAAAAGCGGTAATGCTTTACCAATAGGAGAGACGTATAGAAAGTTGGTTAGTGAGTGGTTGGTGTAAATATATTAATACTTTACAAAGATTAATTATGAAATGGTATATCGTTATTTTGATTTTCTTGCTAATTTCTTGTGCTAAGAAAAACAACGAAGAAATTGTAATATCAGATGATAATTCAGCTAGTTATTTTCGAAGAAAACTAGAGAATAAAAAACTTATGGACAGTTTGGATTATCTCGTTATGAGTAAAGGTGACACTTTGGCTTACAATGAATTAAAAGCGATTCATTACATCGGAGAACAAAAATTTACGGGTTTCTTGTATTACGCCTTAGTAATGTCAAATAAGTATAATTATAGAGTGGCTTCTTTTGATGTTTATGATATTTTAACTACCAATGAGAAATATTTAGATAAAGAAACAAGAAGAATGGCAGATGAATATTTACTAAAAAGTAAACGGTATGATTCAAATCCAACGATAACGAAGCGTTGATGGCAAATGCTTTTTCGTGGTTAAAAAATTTCGATATATTTACAAAAGAAAAATACTATTACTAATTTTAGAAAATAGCTTCTAACTTATTTATTTTTAATACTACCAATGCATATTATTTATCAAAGCCCTAGAATAATTATCCGCGAATTTTTGCCTGAAGAAAAACAGACATTCTTTGATCTTTTTGTAGATAAACAGGTGACGCAATATCTTCCTGATACTTCACCAGAAAGATGTGCCGAAATGTTTAACGAACTGCAAGAAAATTATAAAAACAAAAATCTCAGCCGTTGGGCAATATTCGATTCTGCGGATAATAGTTTTATAGGAATGTGTGTTGCCCGTATTTTTGTACACAATACAGATCAGATAGAGATTGGGTATGTGCTTAGCAGAGCATACTGGGGAAAAGGTATTGCCACAGAAGTATGCAGGGCTATGACTCAATATAGCTTTGAAAATACAAAGACAAATGAAGTTGTAGCCATAACAGATCTTGAGAATGCTGGATCGCAAAATGTGCTGCAAAAAGTTGGGTTTAAACGATTAAACAATCTGATAAGAAACGAGGAGGAACTTGCTTATTTTAAGATTGAGAGATCGTGATTTCATTTATGATTGGTATTGCCAAATTGTTTATTTTGATTTTGGCTGGTGATGATGGAGTCGTGAGAAGAGGGGGATGTATTTAAAAAGTCTCTTTTTTAAAACCTCAGCGGATAGACTTTCAGCATTTTAAGCAAAATATTTTTAAAATTTGGATAAAATCATCCATACTTTTTTAGACTTTCCCATTTAAATTTTAAATTTCGCCTAAGTTAAAAAACTATGGACAGATACAGCTTTTTGGAAATAGCGGCACTTATAGGAATATTTTTGGTGCTGTTTCTTGCCTTATTTCTGTTTACCGTTAAAACAAAATATAAATTGGCAAATTGCCTTCTTGCCTTTTTTCTTTTTGCATGTGCTGCAGATGCATTGAAATTTTTGATGCGTGATTTTCCTGTTAACTACATCAATCTCGAAGCATTTCGATGGAGCATCAACTATTTGGCTCCTGCCTCTTTTTATCTCTATGTATTGTCGATCTGTTTTTCTGGATTTCGATTGAAACCGAAGCATTTACTGCACGCCATTCCGTTTGCCGCTTTCAATCTGTATATGATGGCGGGGATATATTTTGAGGATAGAGCTGCAAAAGTGAGTTTCATAAACGCTATGAATCAGACGCCAGTCATGCAGTTTTTTTATTTTCTTTTCGAAATTTTATTTCAAGTTTATTTTATCGCTTCATTTTTGGCGGTTAGAAAAGCTAAAACCGTCTATCTCGAGAATTATACGAATCCGGATATCTCTTTGCTTAATGCACTTTATAGAGTAACAATTCTATATTATGCTTTACATTTTATAGTGCTTTTAAGGTGGCTGGTTACTTTTATCTTTGGTTTGGGAGAAGTAAGAGCTTGGATTGTAACTCTTGACGGGTTTGCGTTTTTATTCTGCACTTGCTGGTATCTGTTTGCTGCGTTAAATAATCCAGAGTTTTTCAGGGGCATCAATTCTCAGTTTAAACCGATTGCAGATGCTGTGTCGAAACAGAAATCGCCTCCTGCAATAGATGAGGAAAAAAATAGACAGATAGAATCCTTGAAAGATTTTATGATTGAAAAGGAACCTTACCTGGATTCTTCATTGACGATCCAGGATTTGGCTGAACAATTGAAAATGCCAGTTAAAGATTTGTCTGCGCTGATTAACCTATATATGGATAAGCACTTTTTCGATTTCGTAAATGAGTATAGGATTGAAAAAGCTAAAGAAATTCTAAAAGATCCTCTGGAGAAAGAGCTTACCATTCTTGAAATTCTCTATAAGGTAGGCTTCAATTCCAAATCATCGTTTAGCTCTTCTTTTAAAAAATATACCGGAAAAACTCCGACTGATTTTAGAAAAGACTCGAATTAATTCATTTTTTTCCAAGAAAAGGGTTCGACTTTTTTTAATCGGTCGCGTATTGAAGCGTTTTAAAGCATATTTGCAGAAAGTTTTAGACAATCAATCAAAATTCTATCTCCGAAAAATTTATTAAAAATGAAGATCAAGTTTTTATTATTAGCAGCCATTCTATCTGCAAATGTGCTTTCTGCCCAAAAATCAAGTGACGTTAAAGAAGCGAAGAAAACACCTCAAAATTCCATCCCACGACAGTCAACCGTTTTCAGCCAAATTGATTCCCTAATGGCAACGTCCTATGAAAGAGGGCTATTTAATGGGAACGTGCTTATCGTTAAAAACAATAAAATTATCTATCAGAAATCATTCGGTTTTACCGATGAAACCAAGAAGACTCCCCTAAGTGACAATTCAATATTCAATATTGGCTCTATCGCAAAGGAATTTAATGCCGTTTCAATAATGATTCTAGTTGAACGTGGACTTCTTAATCTTGATGACCATATATCCAAATTTGATTTGGGATTGCCGAAATGGTCAGAAAAAGTTACGATAAGGCATCTTATCAATTATGCTAGCGGCATTGCCAGAATTGACCCCATAGTGCCTAAAAATGACCAAGAGGCTTGGAAAATCTTGAGAAACAGCGACAGTTTGCTGTTTGAGCCTGGAACTGCCTACAGGTATGACAATAGCAATGTGTTTTTACAGAGACGAATTATTGAAAAGGTATCCGGAATGACATACGAGGAATTTGTCCTTAAAAATATAGTTGGACCATTGAAAATGACAAATTCGGCATTTGATCCGAAATCTGGCTATAAAAATAGAACGTCTTGTTATGATTTGGATAATGCGAGATGTCCAGAATTGGAATTTATTAGCGGATGGCTCTGGACGGATACAAATGATCTTTATAAATGGATTGAAGGAATGAATAGCAACCGTTTGATATCTGAGAAATCCTTTTATACACTGCTAGAAAACCCATATGCAGTCGACGAAGGCGGATCGCTTGGCAGATACTTTGAAAAAGACGAGCTGCAGAGGCACAATGGGGTATCGTATAAATTTGAATCAATTTTCTTAAACGATTTTAAAAATAAGATAACGATAATCCTATTGTCCAATAATCTGAATAAGGTTTGGGATCTAGGCTACAGCATCCACAGCCTAATGTTAGGAAAGGAATACGAAATCCCTAAAAAATCTATTCATTTGGCTATAAGAAAGGAAGCATTAAATGATGTGGAGAAAGGCATTGAGGCATACTATCTGCTCAAAAAAAAATCTGAGAAGGAATACAGCTTTGGGAATCCGAGCGAACTCAATGCATTGGGATATGAACTATTAAGGGCCGGTAAAACTAATGGGGCAATAGAAATATTCAAATTGGCAACAAAAGAGTTTTCTACAAATGCTAATCTGTTTGACAGTTTAGGTGAAGCCTATTATATTAATAAACAGTACGATTTAGCATTAAACAGCTATGCAAAAGCAATAAAACTTGGCGGAACAAACGGAAACGCAGAAAAAATGATAGAGAAAATCGAGAAAATAAAAGTAAATAATTAGTCATGGCATAAACTTGGCTTTTATCACAAGAGGGAATTATTGAATTCCCTCTTGTTCTTTTAGTTAGTTATAATTTTCATCTTTTTTATCAGACTTATTTTATTTTTGATTTTAACTGGTGACGGGAGGGAATGAGAAGATTATTTAGGGACAATTTATTTCTAAGGATTAAATAAGATTAGTAGAATTATTGGTAAGGTTTGTGGTTTCGCTACTATTTTACGCCCTAATTTGTTGAGGAAATTTAAATTCTAAAATGTCGTTGGACTGAAGTTCAAAATTGATTTATTTCTTTAAGATATTGTTAGTTTTTCCAGCTGGATAGAATATTGAATTAATTGTGTTTTAAATTTGATTAATTTGATAGAATTAATATATTTACACCGAAATAAAATCTGACAAATTTTTATTAATGATAATGTGATTATGATTTTAAAATACATCTAAATCAATTTGCAAAAAAATTATAGAAGAATGTATTATAAAATATATTAACAAGTGTATTTGTATTTTATTTAATTAATGTGTAAAAAATTTATTATATAATTTAAAAAACAAAACAAAAATCAGAAAAAGAAGTGAGATTAATTAATGGAGGTGGAATTTTTTTTTGACTGCCTGATGGCATACTCACTATTAGAAATCAATTTTGATTATTGTTACAGTACGGCTTAATTGGAGATATCGATCATGTGAAACAAAGAACAAAAGAGTAAATCTATAGCAGATAACTATAAAAAACAAACCAAGTGCACGTGGTAGATTTTAGAGTAATGATCTGCGAAAGATTTTCAATTAATTATTAACTATAACAAACATGAAAATCATGAAAAAAATGAGTTTTAAAGACATGAAAGAAAATGCTCTTAAAAGAGATCAAATGAGAATGATTTCTGGAGGCTGTGACGAGTGCGGAGCTGCAACGAAAGAATGCGGTGAAGAATGCGGAGGCGATGCAGGAGGCTGTGATGGATACTGCGACTACTGCAGGAACGGAAAGTGCGACTGCTAAGATTATCCAAATCCTAGTTAACAAAGTAAAGGAATTGCATGCAATTCCTTTACTGATATTAAAAAATAGAAATGCAGGAATTGTCATTCCTGCTTCTTTAAATAGATAAGCCAATGCATTATTTTAAAAAAAAATCCATGTTAAACTGTCCTGAAATTAGCTGTTTAGGAAACACAAAAAAAATGTTCAAAACGGCTCTTCTTCTTTTTTTAGTTTCCATTTCTCTATCTGCACAGAAATTAGGCAATAGAACTGCATTCGAGTTAAGGGGTACAGGTAAAGGATTAAGTATTGATAAGATCTATCTGGTTTACGAAGTTGGCGACAAAAGAATCTATGACTCGTCTAAAATAGATAATAACAAATTTATTTTGAAAGGAAATATCGATTATCCCACAAGAGCCACTTTATGCAATAATCGAGAGTTTAGTATGAGCAGAAGCAATTCTACAGAATTGTTCCTTGAACCAACCATAATGGAAATAAAGTTGGATTTTTATGATTTTTCAACAGCAGAGGTGAAGGGCAGTAAAACACAAGACGAATATTCCCAACTTCAAAAAGTAAAAAACGGCGTATATAGTAAAAGAGATTCTATCTCATTGCTTATAAGATCGTATTTTGAAAGGATTACTGTCGCCTCAGACCCGCAGATTAAAGTGGAACTGGAACATCAATTGGAAATTTTGGAAAAACTGTCAGATCAAAATAAAATCACAGAAATGGAGATGGATTTTAATTTTATCAGGCAAAATCCGTCTTCGTTTATAGCTCCCTCTTTACTTTATTACAGATTGGCTAAGAAAGAAGGGCTTTTAAATTATGAAACTATTATTTCTCTTGTTGATGGACTATCAAAAGAAGTAAAAGAATCTCCATCGGGAGTGAGGCTTTTTAAAAGGATTTCCGACTTTAGAAACAGTAAAGTGGGAAGCATTGCTCCTGATTTTATATTAAAAGATTATAATGGAGAGGTGATCCCTCTGGCAACCTTTCGGGATAAAAAATATGTTCTGATAGATTTCTGGGCCAGCTGGTGCGAGCCTTGCAGGGATGATCTGCCTTTTCTTAAAGATGCCTATGAGAAATATAAAGATAAAGGATTTGAAATTATCAGCATATCCAGAGATAAGAATTTAAATTCATGGAGGAAAGCAATCGCCGATGAAAAAATTGGTTTGTGGAAGCATATATCCGTTGCTGAAAATCAGACCAAAATTGAAGATAATTATCTTGTGACAGCAATTCCTGTCAAGATTCTAATTAACAAACGGGGCGAAATAATTGGACGATGGAAAGGCAGTGGAGATGAAAATAAAATGGAATTAAAAAAAATACTTGAAAAAACTTTTGACAAAGAATAAAATTTCTAAAACATTTAGATTAAGAGCTTATATATGACCGAAAATTTCACTTACCTTTTTCAGTATTTAGAAAAAGAAGAACTACCAATTGATAAATCTGAATTTTCATTCCAGGTGCAGTCGCATCCTGATTACCCTACTTTACTGGCTATATCGGATACTTTAAATTTTTTCTCTATAGAAAATTTTGCTATAAATATTGATTTCGATGATATTGAAATTTTGCCCGATAGATTTATTGCCGTTCTAAAAAATGACAACGGTAAAAAGACGCCCTATTTTATTGAAAGGAGAGAAAGTTCCTATTTCACATATAAAGGAAAAAAAATAGTAGAACATGATAGAGAGCTTTTGCAGCAAAGATGGGGCGGGACTGTTTTATTGGCGGAAAAGACTAATGAAATTGAAACAGGATCTAAGAATAATTATCCATTCATTTTGCCATCTTTATCTTTAATTCTGCTTGGCATCCTATATTTCAATGCTGATGAAAGCCTTACGACAAAGATTTTTGCCATTTTCCCGATAATCGGCCTTTTGTTTTCAATTGCGGCACTAAAAGATCTGTTTGGTACAAAGAGCGCATTAATTGCAAAATTCTGCAATATTTCAAACGATACAAGCTGTGAGGCTATACTTAACTCAGATAAATGGAAATTATTCAAGTTTTTAAATTTCAGCAGTTTAAGCATCGTTTTTTTTGCGTCTCAGTTTATAGGCCTCTTTGTATTGATACTTGCCGGAAATTCAAATGATTTTTTTATAATTCAAAAAGCATTGCTCTATTTTACTATACCGATCATTATCCTATCGCTTTACTATCAAAAAATAGTTGAAAAAAAGTGGTGCCCGATATGCTTGGCAATAATATTTACTTTATTGGCAGAGCTATTGTATGTCGAAGTATTTCTTGAAAACAGTGTAGGCATTTCGCTCAGATCAATTTTAATATTTGCATTCCTATTTCTGACTATATCATTTATTTGGTCACTGCTCAAACAGATGTTGGCAAAGCATAATGAGCTGAAAGACATGAATTTTAAAGCGACGAGATTTATACGCAACTATAAAATTTTTAAGATTGTCTTGTTATCCAGATCAAAATTAGATATGCTTCAAAGTCCAATCCAGCTTGGAAATGCAAACAGTAAAGTCCAAATAACCATAATCACAAATCCTTTTTGTGGCTACTGTAAGGATGCCGATGCATTATTGGCTAAAATTTTGAAGCTTCATGGAGAAAAAGTAAAAATCAATGTGCTGATGGGGATTGATATTGGAAAAGAAAGGGATGAGAAAAAACTGCTGTTAAGGAGCCTGATGGCAATTTATCTGGAAAAGGGACAAGAAGCTTATAGCGAAGCATTAGCCAATTGGTTTGAAGAGAAAAATATTGGCGAATGGCTGCAGAAATATAAAATAGATATTGATATTGTGAAAATCGATCAATTATTTGCCAAACAGTTCGTCTGGTGCCAAAATAACCATTTCCAATTAACGCCTACACTTTTTATTAATGGATATCATTATCCTAAGGTGTATGATAGGCAAAATTTGGAATATTTCATAAATGAATTGATTGAGGATGATCTTTAAATGAAGATAATTGAGGTCTTGGGAAGGTAATCCAAAAGCAAATACTCCCTCTAATATTTGTGGAAAATCAGATGTTTATGGCGATATCTCATAAAAATTAAAACAGCCTTCGGGCTGTTTTTTATATTGTTTCTAATTCAAGCTGCTTGCCAGTTGGTTTAGATTTTTTAGTTTTTTGTTTTTTCCAGCGAAGATGAAGCCGGCCAGACAGGTTTGTTTATTTGGATGAAAAATTATTTAAGAGTTAGTTTTTATATCTGCCACTTTTATTTTCTGTTTATTATAATGTGGTTATAATTAATTACTTGTAAATAATTGAAATATAATGTGTTGCTATCTTTTTTTGATTAAATTTATATGAAAAAAAAGGCAATATGGTTACAGCTATACTTAGAGCACATCCTGAACTGGCACTTTTCTTATGCTTGGCTCTTGGATTCTTAATAGGACGTATTAAGATAGGTACATTTAAAATTGGTGTCGTATTAGGAACTTTGTTTGCTGGAGTGCTAATTGGTCAGTTGGATATTGAAATTCCTGATATTGTAAAAACTATTTTCTTTGACTTTTTCCTGTTTTCTACAGGATATAAAGTTGGACCTCAATTTTTTCAAGGTTTTAAAAAAAATGCATTTCCGCAATTACTGCTCACCTTGGTAATTTGTTTATCGTGCTTATTAGTGGCATATGCTGTCTCTACTTTTTTAGGGTATGATGTAGGAACGGCAGCCGGATTATTGGCAGGGGCGTTTTCTGAATCAACTGTAATTGGTACTGCATCAGATGCTATCAGCCACTTAAATCTTGCTGATGCAGAAAAAAGCCGATTAATCAATAATATTCCAGTAGCCTATTCTGTAACTTATCTTGTAGGGGCAGCCTCTTTTGTTTTTTTTCTAACTGGAATTGCTCCAAAATTGCTTGGTATTGATTTAGTGAAAGAAAGTGATAAATTGGCTGAAACCATTTCAGGAGAAACTGAATATGGTCCAGGAATGAAAAGCGCCTATCAGAGATGGATTATCCGAGCCTATAGAATAACCAATGAGAAATGGACCGGAATCAGTATAAGCGAGTTTGAAAGATTAATTTCTAACAAGAATATTGTTATTCAGAGAATACGCCATAAGGATCAATTGCTAGATCCCAACCCCGATATTATAATTCAAAAAGATGATGTAATGGTTATTATGGGACAGCATGGAATCATTTTGGATAGTCTCTTTTCTATTGGACCAGAAGTATTGGATGAAGAATTATTAAATTTTCCGCTGGCTCATTTAGATGTTACGATTACGAATAAAGCTATTGAAGGGATGACAGTAAAGTCTCTTCGAAAAAGCAGTTTTTATCATGGATTAATGCTAAACAAAATAACCAGAGAAAATCATGAGATACCGCTTGAATCGAAGACAGTTTTAAATAGAGGTGATATTTTGAATCTTTCAGGCAGGCCTGCAAAACTAGAAAAAGCAGCAAAAGAAATAGGTTATCTGGATCGTTTAAGCCCCGAGACCGATATCATTTTTGTTGGTTTGGGTATTGTCCTTGGTGGACTTTTAGGTTTGCTTTCGGTAACCTTATTTGGAGTTTCGGTAACGTTAACAACAAGCGGCGGTGCATTGGTAATGGGATTAATTTTTGGTTGGTTGCATTCAAGAACTCCGGTTTTTGGCAGAATTCCAGAACCCGCTTTGTGGATATTTGACAACGTTGGTCTAGCAGCCTTTATTGGACTTGTTGGTCTTGCTGCTGGTCCGAGTTTTATCTCAGGTCTTAAAGAAACTGGATTTGGTATTTTATTAGCGGGTGTAGCGGTTGCCTTAATTCCTCATATCATCGGAATGTATTTTGGGAGATATGTATTAAAGATGAATCCCTTAATTTTACTTGGCGCGCAAACAGGTGCGGGCACATCAACAATTGGATTAAAAGCAGTTCAAGATGCATCAGGGAGTAAATTTCCCGTTTTAGGCTACACTATTCCTTACGCATTAGCCAATATACTATTGACTGCATTCGGCCCTATACTTGTAGGAATGATGTCGTAACTAATGCGCTGTAAAGTAAAAAACGCAATCCCAAAAAAATCGAGATTGCGTTTGCATTAAAAATCAGTTAGTTGAGTTAATTAAATTCCGCCATAACGCAGTGTCGATCCTAAAACTAACATTGCAACTCCTATTGAAGTAACCGTTAGAATAATTATGGCAATTCTGTAAATATTATTTTTATTAAGATTCGGAATAACAAAAAATTGAGCGCAAACAGCACAGATAAAAGTGCAGAAAAGTAAAATCAGTTTTATGGAAACTACTTTTTCAAATCCGCTTGAGAAATGAAACCAAGTTTCGGCTGTTACGCCAAAATCATACGCCATCCAGACTCCTGTAATAATTAATAAAGCAAGAGAAGACATGCCTAGTGCTTCAAATTTCTTTTCAAAATTTAAAATAATCTGTGGATCTTTTTTCTTCAACGCTGTTGGAAGATAGCAAATAGCCAAAAGTAAATGTCCGCCAACCCAAATTGTCGCCGCCAATAGATGAATTATAAGTACAAAATGATGTAAAGTCATAACGTATTCATTTTGAGTTATCAATCTCTAAAAATAACTTTTATTTTTGGAGTGGAGAAGTTTTTAAGCTGTATTTCTTTACTTGAATCGTCTAGTTTTGAAAGTGTTGGGACATTATTCATAAAATGCTGTACATAATAATTTCCTTTAAAATTCTTTGTTTCTAAATATTCAATCATCTTCACAAAATCATTTTCTTTAATTAAAGAAGAATGAAAAGTGGTACGAACTTCAAACGGAATATTCGAGTGAATCAAAATTTCTAAGCTTTCTTCAAATTCTGAAAATAAGCCTGATTGCGTTACTTTTTTAAAGGTATGAGGAAGACTTTTATAATCTAACGCGACATAATCAATTAATTGATCACGAATCAGGCTATTTAATATTTTTGGATTGGAACCGTTGGTATCTATTTTAACCTCAAATCCCAATGCTTTAATTTCTTTTATAAAATCAATTATTTTTTTGTGTAAAGTGCATTCGCCACCGCTTAATACAACACCGTCTAATAATCCTTTTCTAGTTTTTAAGAAAGATAGAACTTCATTAAAATCAATCTTTCCTTTTCCTAAAACAATGTCTGGATTGTAGCAGTATAAACACCGCATGTTACAGCCCGCAAACCACACTATGCAGGCTGTTTTATGCGGAAAATCTAATAAAGTAAAAGGCGTGAGGCTAAATATTCCTTTAATAGATAATACTTTCTTCGAAATGGGTACGCTGTTGGTGTTCACCTTTTTTTCCAATATTAAAACTTTCTACAGGTCTGTGATATCCCATTACACGTGTATAAACCAAACATTTGCTTCTTTGGGATTTTTTTTCTTCTAGAATTTTAAGCGTTTTCGTTTTCATAAGCCAAGTGTTTTTGATTGTTTTTATTGAGTAAAATTTCGTCGCATTTTGGGCAATATTCATGTTCTCCGTTTAGATAGCCATGAATAGGGCAGATGCTAAAAATTGGTGTTACGGTTATGTATGGCAGTTTAAAGCCAGTTAAAACTTTCTTCACGAAGTTTTTACAAGCTGCTGGACTGCTTATTTTTTCTCTCATATAAAGATGCAAAACTGTACCTCCAGTATATTTGCATTGCAATTCGTCTTGAAGTAATAAAGCTTCAAAAGGATCATCGGTATGATCGACCGGAATTTGTGAACTATTGGTATAGTAAATGTTTTCGTTTTGACCCGCTTGTAAAATCTCTGGAAAACGCTTTTTATCTTCTTTTGCAAAACGATATGTTGTTCCTTCGGCTGGTGTTGCCTCTAGATTGTAGAGATTTCCAGTTTCTTCTTGAAATTCCTTCATTCGCATGCGAATATGATCTAGGATTTCTGTAGCGAAATGTATTCCTGATCTGTCCGTTATATTTTGTTTTCCTTCAGAAAAGTTGAGCACCATTTCGTTCATTCCGTTTACACCAATGGTAGAAAAATGATTTCTAAAATGTTTTAGATAGCGCTGTGTGTACGGATAAAGTCCGCGGTCGTACATTTGCTGAATAAAGATTCTTTTTTTCTCTAAAGTCGATTTGGCTATTTGAAGCAATTCGTCTAAATGTTCAAATAAAGTAAGGATATTTCCTTTATGCAGATATCCTAGACGCGCCATATTTATAGTTACAACACCAATGCTTCCCGTCATTTCAGCACTACCAAAAAGGCCATTTCCGCGTTTTAACAATTCTCTTAAATCGAGCTGTAATCGGCAGCACATACTTCGTACGGCATTTGGTTTGTAAGCTTCTGGGTTTTCAATTCGGTTTCCATTTTCATCCAAAACATATTGGCTTCCAATAAAATTCTGGAAATAAGAGGAACCTATTTTAGCTGTATTTTCAAATAATAAATCGACATTTTCTCCTTGCCAGTCAAAATCTTCTGTAATATTTACGGTTGGAATCGGAAACGTAAACGGCTGTCCGTTTGCATCTCCTTCGGTCATAATGGTATAATAGGCTTTATTAATAAGATTCATTTCCTTCTGAAAATCGCCATATTTTAAGTCTATCAATTTTTGAGCACCTCTGTTTTGAGCTTCCGCAATTAGGTTTTTATCATTTACATTCAAAAACAAATGCTGATCGCTTCTTGTCGGAATCTGTTCTTTTAAATCTTCTGGAACATTCCAATCCAAAGTAATGTTTGTAAAAGGCGATTGTCCCCAACGTGCAGGCACATTAAGATTGTAAACAAAACTTCTAATTCCTTTTAAAACTTCTTCATAAGAAAGCCGATCTTTAAAAACATAAGGAGCCAAATAGGTGTCAAAAGAACTGAAAGCCTGAGCGCCTGCCCATTCGCTTTGCAGAATTCCTAAGAAATTAGCCATTTGCCCCAATGCTTCTCTAAAATGAGAAGGAGGTCTGCTCTCGACACGGCCACGCACGCCATTAAAACCTTCATTTAATAGCACACGTAGGCTCCAACCAGCGCAGTATCCGGTAAGACAATCCAAATCATGGATGTGTATGTCGCCATTCCTATGAGCAGAACCTTCTTCTTTATTATATATTTTATCGAGCCAATAATTGGCAATAACTTTTCCTGCAGTATTGCTGACCAAGCCAGCGTTTGAATACGAAATATTGGCATTGGCATTAATTCTCCAATCGGATTGATTGATGTATTCTTCAACAGTTTGCGTACTGTCTATATAGGTAGTGTCATCATTTAAACCATTAATATGTTCTCGCTGTAATTTCCTGGTGTGACGATAAATTATAAACGAACGCATGGCTTGGAAATATCCATTTTCAAAAAGCACTCTTTCTATCATGTCCTGAATTTCTTCTACAGGCCACGAAAACTTTACCTCAAGACCAGAAAGAACGGTTTTAAAAATTCTCCTGTCTACAGGCTGATTGAGGCTTTGAAAGGCTTTTTGAATGGCATCCTGAATTTTATAAGCTTCAAAAGGCTTATAATCTCCATTGCGTTTGATAACATATTTCTCCATGGTATTCTTTTAATTTAAGACACTTTTTCAAATGTTTTTTCAAGTTCAATTGCTTTTGGAAACAAAATATTGTTTTCCAGATGTATATGCTTCTTTAAATCTTTGTCAAATTCTTCCAGCATCAGAAAAGCAACTTTATAAGTATTGCATGAGTCAAGAGGCGGTGTATAATTATTGGTTAAAGCCGCAATTCTTTTAAAACGCTGTCCTTCGGTTATATGATCCTCTTTTAATGTTGTAATTGGAGTTTCGATAGATAAAAAAGGCGGTGTTTCCAGTTCTTGACCTTTACTGTGTGCGATTTTCATTTTTTTTATAAAAGGAAAAACAACCAACTCTTCTCGTTTCATATGAGCTGTGAGATCCAAATACGTCTTTGAAAAAATAGTATGAATTTCATGAAGCTCAGGATGAATCGCACCGTGAACACCGCACAATTTATTTAAATACTCCAAAATAACAGGAGACTTTTCTTCTACATATCTATGATGGGTTTTGGTTATATAATCTGCAATCATGTCGGCTGGCCAACTTTTGTAATCAAAAGACTGATTGGCAGAACTGCTTCTTGCTTTTTCAATGTGTTCTATAAGAGCACTTTCTTCAATATCTCTTTTTTTACAAACTTCTTCGATTGTTCGATATCCTTTGCAGCAAAAGTCGATATGGAATTTTGTAAAAATGGCTGCTGTTTTGAAGTCATCTGCGACGATTTCTCCAATGGTTGTTTTGCTTGTTAGTTTCATAATGGTTGGGGGTATAGATTAATTTTGGTTTCAGCATATTTTTTGGTCTGTTGCAGCTTTACATTGCTTAATAATCAATAAAGAAACCGCAATCATATTCGAAAATTCGATAAACGGAATCGTAATTTCGTGTGCTTCTGTAAGCGAAACTGCATAATTATGAAGCTCTTTTATTTTTTCAAAAGCCAATTCGGCATCGCGTTCTTCGCTTGTGTAAAATGCGGTCACCAGTTTTTGCAATTCTTTTTTAAGTACTTCAAAAGCAAGGTAATCGTCGACTTGATGTGCCTTTGGAAACTTTGGAATTAATATTTGGGATGAAAAAAGAAATTCAGCAATAGTTCTATCTACATTTTCTGAAGCCTGATGTGCAAAGACTAGACCTTCAAGAAGAGAGTTGGATGCCAGACGGTTTTTACCATGAAGACCTGTTCTAGCGCATTCTCCAATGGCGTAAAGATTTTTTATTGTCGTCACTCCATTTTTATCTACCTGAATACCGCCACATTGATAATGTGCCGCAGGAACAACGGGAATTAAATCTTTTTCAGGGTAAATTCCCAACTCATTGCAATGTGCTGTTATCACAGGAAATTGATTTGAAAATGCTTTTGGATCTAGATGTCTACAGTCTAGATAAACATGTTTTTTTCCGCTCGCTTGAAGTTCTTTACTAATGGCAGTTGAAACCATATCTCGTGTAGACAATTCGCCTCGAATATCATATTTAAATAAAAACCTTTTTCCTTCATCATTTACGATATGAGCGCCAAAACCCCTTACAGCTTCAGAAATCAAAAACAACGGATTTTCTTTTCCTGTAAATAAAGCGGTTGGATGAAACTGCATGTATTCCATATCTGCAATTTCTGCTCCCGCGCGTGCTGCCATTGCAAGTCCGTCGCCCGTTGCAATTTTAGGATTTGTTGTATTTTCAAAAAGCTGTCCGCATCCTCCTGTACTTAGAACAATAGTGCGCGTTCTCATGTATTTGATGCGATTGTGTTTTTTTTCATAAAAGAAGACTCCGGCACAAGTAGTTTTAGCTTTTTTTGTTTCGGTATTGATATCAATGACCAAATGATTCTCTAAGAGTTCAATATTGGGCATCTTCTTAATAATCTTGAGTAGTTTACTCTCAATTTCCTGTCCGGAGCTGTCTTTATGATGTAATATTCTGTGTTGTGAATGTCCTCCTTCTAAACCTAGATTCCATTGGCCTTTTTCATCTTTGTCAAAAGAAGTTCCAATTTCAATTAATTCCTGAAGTCTTTCTGGAGCTTGCGTAATCACCATATTAACAATTTCTTTATCGCACAAACCACCTCCAGAACGAAGGGTATCATGTATATGCTTATTAAAACTGTCTTTTAAATGATCTGTAACTACAGCAATACCGCCTTGAGCGAGCTGTGTATTGGTATTTTTGGCTGTTTCTTTCGTCATTATAACAATAGATAAGTCTGGACGTTTTTTTGCTATTTTCATGGCAAAAAATAATCCCGAAATACCAGAACCGATGATAAGTATATCTGTTTTAAGCATGTTATTTTGATTTAAGGTTATTGCGTTTTTTATGATAATTCAAGCATTCTTTTAATAGGCTTTAGCGCTTCTATTCTCAGTTCATCTTTAATAAGCATTTCTGGTCTTTCATTTTTAAGGCACAAATACAATTTTTCGAGTGTATTCATTTTCATAAAAGCACATTCGCTGCAAGCACAGCTGTTGTCTTCTGTGGTAGGAGCCGGAATCAACGTTTTATCAGGTACCGCTTTTGTAAGCTCATGCAAGATACCGGCTTCTGTGGCCACAATGAAAACGGCAGCAGGATCCGTTTTAATGAAATTAATAATTCCCGAAGTCGAGCCAATGAAATGTGCTGCTTTTAAAATATGACTTTCAGATTCCGGGTGAGCTGCAATTTTTGCAGTCGGATTTTTGTTATATATTTCTATTAATTTGTCTAATGAAAAGGCTTCGTGCACAACGCATGAGCCTTTCCATAAGACAAGTTCGCGCTTGGTTTCTTTTTGAAGATATTTGCCTAAATTTTCATCTGGAGCAAATATTATTTTTTGTTCTACTGGAATAGATTCGATTATCTTTTTGGCATTTGCCGATGTGCAGACTAAGTCGCTCATAGCTTTTATTTGTGCAGAACAGTTAATGTAAGTAACCACAATATGATCGGGATGCTGTTCTTTAAACAATTTAAACGCTTCAGGCGGACAGCCATCTGCAAGAGAGCAGCCAGCATTCCAATCGGGTAATACTACTTTTTTATTTGGGTTTAAAATTTTGGCTGTTTCTGCCATAAAATGAACTCCCGCAAAAACTATAATATCAGCATCTGTCTTTTGAGCTTTTTTAGCCAATTCAAGACTATCTCCAATAAAATCTGCTATTTCCTGAATATTCTCATCTTGATAATAATGAGCTAGTATCACGGCATTTTTTTCTTTTTTCAATCGGATGATCTCCTGTATTAAAAAATTCTTGTCCATATAAATTCTTGAATTTTGTACTAACAAAAGCTGTTGTTGCTTATTTTTTAGTTTGTTTTAAAATATATTTAAGCATATAATTTTAATAGGGTAAATATATTATCATCATTTTTTTCAAAACATGATTCTAATCATACTGTTTAATTTTTGTTTTTATATGTTAACCTTGATAATTTGATGTTTAATGGAAATTGAAAGTAAGATTGATGAAAATATTGCGCCCCATTCGCGGAATTTTATTCCAGTCGGCATAAGTGGTGTAATATCGATCCAATATATTTTCAACACCTGTTTGCAGTTTCAATATGTTTTGATTCCAATGAAAAGCATATCCAGCGTTAAGCCCAAAAATTAGATAATCTGGCGTTTTGGTTTGTCCGTAAGTTTTGGCAAATTCATTTTGAGCCAGATTTCCTAAAACACTAATTCCAGCATTAAAATTTTCTTTCTTGAAGTCGATTCCAGCGCTGTATTTGATCGGACTTATAAAAGGTAAATTGTTTCCATCATTATCTTTTCCAGTGCTATAAGTAAGTTGTGATTTGAATTGCCAATTTTCTAAAAAGTCGTACGTCAGATTAAAATCGGTATTCAATATTTTGGGATTGTCTATAGCTTCATATCTTTTTACTCCAGAAGCGCCAATAGTCATAGGAAGCGTATTCGGGTCGATTTTACCTATTATATAATTAGAAAAATAGAAATAAGAACCTGTAATTTTTGCGGTTAATTGCGATGTTTTATAACCAGTAGAAAAGTTTCCTTCAAAAGCATTTTCATTTTTTAGATTTGGATTTCCGATATAATCATAAAAATCACTGCTGTTGTAGAGATAAAATCCGTAGCCTTCAGATACAGAAGGTGCTCTTTCGGCGTAAGCCAAACCAAATCCGAACTCAAAAATGTTGTTTTTTTTGGTATAATTTGCTGCAAAACTTTTTAAGAAACGGTTTTTTGAAGCATCCATTTCCGGATAAAAAATGCGTAGACTCGCTAATCCGAAATCATTCGCTATGGTATTATTTTGAAATCCGAGATTAGCACCAATTCTTAGATGATCATTTTCAGAAATTTTAATATTATCTTCTAAAGACAATCCATTGTATAAAGTTCTGACATCGGGCCATGTATACATAAACATCAGATTTTCGTTTGGATCTGAAGGATGCATTGTCATCTCTGCGATAGATTTATTGTAAAATCCGTTTAAGTCAGCTAGAAAACTATGCTTTTCAAATTTTCCTTTCATTCTTGAATAATAGCCGTACGTATCAGACCAGCCAGGCATATCCATATGTATAGGTACGCTAGGTCTTTTGGTGTCATCCATTTTGTGGGTTATAGAATTAAAATATAATTTTGTTTCCCAATTGGTTACGAAATTAGATTTTGGCAAGTATTTATAACTTAGAGATACAATTTTAGCTTCAGCCAAAGAAACATCCATAGGAAGTGCTGGATAGCCAATATTATTGGCTTTGTCATAAATTGCAGAAGCTTCTAAAAGTTTCTGTTGGTTTATAAAATAACCCACGCTAGCAGAAATATTGTATTTAGTAAATTGAGAAAAACGGACTTCTTTATTGCCACCTGCTTTATAATTATCGGCATCACGATGCATAAAATCGATATGAGTATAAAAATGAGAATCATTGTATCCTAAGGATGCTCCTATAATTTTTTGCAGATTATTACTTTCAAAACCAGAATTTAAACTGCCGTTCCACCCCGTATTTTTATCACTAAACGGATTACGTTTTAAATCGACCGATCCGCCAATTCCTGCGCCGTGACAGCTTGCCTGCTGTCCAGATGCTATGGTGGCTTCGGCTAAATTTGAAACCTCAACATAAGAAGTGATCGGATCCATTTTATCGGTACAAGCTCCAAAAATGCGCATTCCATCAATTGTAATCACCGTACGTTCTGTGGCCATATTATTAATAATAGGTTCCCATGCATAAGATCCTCTTTTAATCATATTCACTTTTGATGATTTTGAGAGATATTCTTCTACAGATGTAAGAGATTTGGATTGTTTTAAATGTAAAGAAGGTTTATTTCCAATAACAATTATTTCATTTAGTTTTATGGTTTCAAGACTATCATTTGCTTTTTCCTGCGCCCAGCATATTGTTGAAAACACAGCCAAAAAGAGTGCTGTTAGATTTTTCATCATTTCATACTTTAAGAGAAAGAGACAAATTGTGTTTTGCCTCTTTCTTGTTGTTTTTTAGATCTAAAACTCAATTTCAAAATAAAGACTGCTTGACGGATTGTCTGTTGTAACTGCTTCTCCTTTTAGAACTTCATGACTAGCGTTTAAAACCTGAAGATTTATTTTCCAATATCCTGTCATAGTTAGAGAAAGTGTTCCCATGTAAGGACCATAAACGTCACGTTGCATTAAATCAGTATTATTAGGAGAACCATGATTGCCCATACTTGGCATTCTTGGATCGATTTTGACTCTTAAATTATCAACGAAAGGAAAAGTCATCATATCCTTCATTTTATAAATTCCCACTGTCATATCGTTTAGTGCCACTTTTGGAGAAGATGGTGCGATATAAGCAATTACATAATTGTTTCCATCGCTTCCTTTAAACGAGCTTACGGTACGTTTTGCTGATGCAGGAACATTTATTTTGTCGCTTGCAGTATAAATGGCACCATTAATTTTGTATGAAATGCTTAGTTCCCAATATTCCGTTTCGTTTTGCGCCATTTGAAAGATGATATCTCCTTCAAAAATTGTTTTCTTGTCTACTTTCCCTACTTCAGATCTTGGGCAAGAATGCTGCATCATAGCCATATGCATTAATGGTGTCCAGCTGATTTCGGCATCTGTAATATAAGTGTTGGTTTTCTTGTCTTTTATTCGAAGAGAAACATGATTATAACCTTGAACCAAAGAACCTGTTGACGAGAATAATTCTATTGTATGAGTGTCATTTGCGATTTCCTGTATTTTATGAAGTCCCGTGGTTTCATCTGCTGGAATTTCTGAAGCATCATCAGAAGAACAAGAGAATAAAACAATTGATAAAAATAAAAGTGCTGTGTATTTTAAAATTTTCATGTGATTATGATTTAAATAATGATAATAAAAGGTCTGCCGAAACTACTCGGAAGGAAAAGAATCAAATAAAATCAGATGAAAATAGGAGGGCGAAAGATATTGACGGCCTCTAAATGAGAGTATAAGTTGTTGTAAAATGTATGTATTATGAAATGGATAACCCTGTTTTCATTAAAGGAAAATACTGGGATTTTGACCATAAAGAGCACCAAAGTTTCTGTTGTTTCACTTTTCTTTTCGTTAGAAGCTGGCGTATCGTTTTTATAGCTTTTTGCCAGCTCTTTTTTCAAATGGCATTTTCCGTTACAGTGAAGTTCGGGAGCATTTTTGTTTTCGCATAATTCAGTTGCAATGTAATGGTAGTTGACGATGTAATCCAAAAACGGAAAAGCGGGTCTAAACACGATCGCAAATAAAAATATGTAAACGCAAAACTTCATTGGTTGTTTTTTGAAAATACGAAGGTATTATGAACTTTTTTTTGAGGATATGATTGTAATCATACTTTATGAAAAACAAGTTTTAGAATTTTGATCAAAAGTTTAACAATTAAAAAAACAAACTAATGAACAAATTATTCTTATTAACAATGTTTGGTTTTTTCCTGATGGTATCCTGCGGAAAAGAAAAGTCAAACAGCGATCAGGATTTTTCAGCCCCTGCCTCCGAAGAAAAAGCAGCTGATGCAGAATCCTACGATCCTAAAAGAGGTATCGGAAAATATGAAACAGTTGAGTTAGGAGCTTCTTTAGATAAAGCACTGGCTGAAAAAGGACTTAAAACTGCTGAAGTAAAATGTACTTCTTGCCATAAATCTACCGACGAAAAATTGGTTGGACCAGGATGGAAAGGAGTTACCGAGAGAAGAACACCGCAATGGATCATGAACTTTATTACCAATCCAGACCCCATGATTGACAAAGATCCTGAATTGCAAGCGCAACTAGAGCTTTGCATGATTCGTATGCCTAATCAAGGTTTAACGGAGGATGAAGCAAGATCTATCTTGGAATATATGCGCCAGAATGATGGGGTAAAATAAAGAAATCAAAATCAAAAATAAATAGCCTTATGAAAAATAAATTTTTAAAATCGATTTTCGTTGTTACGCTAGGGTGTGCTCTTTTTGTTTCTTGTAAACCAAAAGACTCTACGGATGCTGTTGAAGGCGATGCAGCCTCAAAAGTATATGTGGCACCTGGAAAATATGATGAATTCTACAACTTTGTATCGGGTGGTTTTAGCGGTCAGGTTAGTGTCTACGGGCTTCCAAGCGGAAGATTGTTAAGAGTGATGCCGGTGTTTTCTGAAGATCCGCAAAGCGGTTACGGGTACAGCGAAGAAACCAAACCTATGTTGAATACTTCGCATGGTTATGTGCCTTGGGATGATCAGCATCACTTGGATTTATCGCAAACAAATGGAGAAGTTGACGGACGATGGATTTTTGCCAATGCCAATAATACGCCACGTATTGCACGTATTGATTTGAAAACGTTCAAAACTGCTGAAATTATCGAACTGCCAAACTGCGGAGGTAATCACTCTTCGCCTTTTATTACTCAAAACACAGAGTATGTGGTAGGAGCAAGCCGTTTCAGCGTTCCTTCTGATAATGATAATGGAGACGTTCCAATTAATACCTACAAGAAAAACTTTAAAGGATATCTGAGTTTTGTAAAAGTTGGAAAAGAAGGAGAATTGGATCTTGCTTTTCAAATTGTAGCTCCAGGTGTAAATTTTGACCTTAGCCACCCTGGTAAAAAAGAATCTCATGGATGGTTCTTCTTTTCGTGTTATAATACAGAACAAGCTAATACTTTATTGGAGGTTAACGCTTCTAAAAATGATAAAGATTTTATCATGGCTGTAAACTGGAAAAAAGCAGAGGAATATATTAAAGCTGGAAAAGGAAAACGAATTCCTGCAAAATATGCTCACAATACTTGGGATGAAAAAACTCAAACTGCTAAATCTGAGATTAAAAATGAAGTTCTTACTCTTGATGCTTCTGAGCTTAAAGATATCTGTTATATGATTCCTTGTCCGAAATCGCCTCATGGTTGCGATATTGATCCAACAGGAGAATTTATTGTAGGTAGTGGAAAATTAGCGGCTTTAATTCCGGTATTTAGTTTCACAAAATTGAAAGATGCTATTGCTAAAAAACAATTTGATGGCGATTATGCAGGAATTCCAGTTGTAAAATATGAAGCTGCTCTTCATGGAGAGGTTCAAAAACCAGGTTTAGGGCCTTTACATACAGAGTTTGACGGAAAAGGAAATGCTTACACTACAATGTTTGTTTCGTCTGAAGTGGTTAAATGGAATATTAAAGATTTAAAGGTTTTAGACAGAAAAGCAACTTATTATTCTCCTGGACACTTAATGATTCCTGGTGGAAATACAGAAAAGCCATTTGGAAAATACATGGTGGTTTACAATAAAATTACGAAAGACCGTTTCTTGCCAACTGGTCCAGAATTGGCACAAAGTGCTCAGTTATTTGATATCAGTGGAGATAAAATGAAATTGCTTCTAGATTATCCAACAATTGGCGAGCCACACTATGCACAAGGTATTCCAGCTGAAAAAGTGATTAATAACGGACAGTTGAAGTATTACAAAATTGCAGAGAATAACCATGCATATGCTACTAAAGGAGAAAAAGAAACTAAGGTAGTGAGAGAAGGTAATAAAGTGCACATTTATATGACTTGTATTCGTTCTCACTTTGCACCAGATAATATCGAAGGAATTCGTGTGGGTGACGAAGTTTATTTCCATGTTACGAATCTAGAACAAGACTGGGACGTGCCTCATGGATTTGCAATTAAAGGAGCCAATACTGCCGAATTACTTATTATGCCAGGAGAAACCTTAACATTAAAATGGGTTCCTCAGAAAAAAGGAATATTCCCATTCTATTGTACTGATTTCTGTAGTGCACTGCACCAAGAAATGCAGGGTTATGTACGAGTTTCACCAGCAGGAAGTAATGTTCCAATTACTTATAGTGTAGGTACTAATCTGCCTAAAGAATAGCCAGTAACCATAAGGGAACAAAGTATTCTTTGTTCCCTTTTATTTTGAATTATTATGAGAGATAAAAAAATAACCGCTTTTTCTAAAATTGCGCTCTTCTTGTCAGGACTTCTATTGATTGGGGCTATATTTTTTCCAATATGGAGAATAGAGCTTACAGCGCCACAATATCCTGAAGGTTTGGTATTAAAACTTCACGCCTCTAAAATTGCGGGTGATGTTGACATTATCAACGGTTTAAACCATTATATCGGAATGAAAACGTTGCATACAGAAGATTTTATTGAGTTTAAAGTTCTACCATTTATTTTAGCTGGATTAGGCGCTATTTCGATACTATGTGCATGGAAAGCAAATAGAAAAGGACTTTTTGTATTCTTCTTTTCTTTTGTTTTGTTTGGAATATTGTCTGCCTGTGATTTCTATAGATGGAATTATGAATATGGGCATAATCTCGATCCTAATGCTGCGATTAGAGTTCCTGGCATGGCTTATCAGCCACCGATGCTCGGATACAAACAATTATTAAATTTTGGAGCTTATTCAATTCCTGATCTTGGAGGCTGGATGCTTATTGCGGTTGGAGTTTTGCTTTTTGCTGTTATTGTAAAAGAAAAGTATGCTAAACCATCTGGTCGGCTCTTGGGCATTTTGCTGGTTCCCGTTTTTCTTTTTTCATGCTCTAGCGACAAACCTGTTCCTATTAAACTAAATGCTGATAATTGCGATTTCTGTATGATGGGAATTAGTGATGGAAGACATGGAGCCGAAATTATTACAGAAAAAGGTCGAGTTTACAAGTTTGATGATATTGCGTGTATGTCGCATTACTGCAAAGACAATGCAAACATTAAGATTAAGACATATTACGTGCATGATTATACAAAAAACAATGAATTGATTCCTGCTGAAAGCGCCTTTTTTGTTTGGGGAGGAACCATAAAAAGCCCAATGAATGGAAATATTGCCGCTTTTAACAATAAAAGTGAAGCAAAAGCATTTGAAGCACAATCAAAAGGAGAGGAAAAGGAATGGACAGCAATTTTGAATAAATAAAATGCGGTCTTAAATTAAAATATTAAATCATGAAGCTACATTTTTGTCTTTCACTCTTATTTTTTTTAAACTGCCTTTGGTCTCAGAAGATTGAAGTAGGGCAAGACAAGTCGATTAAAACCATTAAAAAGGCGATCGAACTCGCAAAATCTGGTGATACCATTATAGTAAATAAAGGGGTTTATCGCGAAGGCAATATAATTGTAGATAAAAAAGTAATTCTGCAGGGAAAAAACTGGCCAACTCTGGACGGACAAAGAAAATATGAAGTAGTTTCTATTAAAGCCGATAGCGTAATTTTTTCCGGATTTAAAGTTATCAATTCAGGGTATGCCTCCCTGAATGATCCCTGTGGAATTAAAATATACAACAAGACTGGAGTTGTAGTAAAAGACAATTTTCTAGAGAATAATTTTTTTGGAATTTATGTTCAAAAAGGCGTCAACTGCATTGTAAAAAACAATACTATAAAGGCCCATCAAAAAGAAGAACAGCGTATTGGAAACGGAATTCATTGCTGGAAAAGCGAGAATATGCAGATTATAGGAAATAGAATTTCTGGACATCGCGACGGAATTTATTTTGAATTTGTTTCTAATTCTGTAATCTGGCGAAATGTTTCTAAAGCAAATATACGTTATGGTCTTCATTTTATGTTCTCGAATGATGATGCCTATATTTCAAATGTCTTTAAAAATAATGGAGCAGGAGTAGCGGTAATGTTTACCAAAAATGTAAAAATGTTCAACAATTATTTCGAGGAGAATTGGGGAGACGCCTCTTATGGTTTATTGCTTAAAGAAATTTCGGATAGTTATATAAATGGAAATAAATTTATCAGGAACACTTCAGGAATTTATATGGAAGGGACGAGCCGTGTAAAATTGGAACGAAATATTTTTAAGGATAATGGCTGGGGAATGAAAGTTCAGGCAAGCTGTATGGAAAATGTGATCTCGTTTAATAATTTTCTTTCGAATACTTTCGATATCAGCACAAACGGCAGTTTAGTTTTAAATCATTTCAATAATAATTACTGGGATAAATATGAAGGGTATGATTTGAACCGAGATGGTATTGGCGATGTGCCTTTTCATCCGCTGAGTCTTTTTGCGGTAATTACCGAGAATAATCCGTCGGCGATGCTTTTATTTCGAAGCTTTATGATTACGCTTCTAGATAAATCAGAGAAAATTCTACCAAGTATAACGCCTGATAATTTTGTTGATGAATCTCCTATAATGAAATCTATTGTATTATGATTACTTTAAAAAATATAAATAAAAAATTTGGCAAACTAAAGGTATTGCAAAACATCACCCTTGAGTTTAAAGCCGGAGAATGCATCGCTTTAATTGGTCCGAATGGCTGTGGAAAAACGACATTAATAAAATCTGTTTTAGGAATGGTTTTACCCGATAGTGGTGACATTTTGCTGCATGACGAATCTATTTTAAAGAAGTTTGAATACCGAAAAAGAATTGGTTATATGCCGCAAATTGGCCGTTATCCTGATCATATGACCATTGCCCAGATTATAGCCATGATCAAGCAGATTAGAAATTCGAAAGACGAATTGGATGAAGATTTGATAAAAGCTTTTAAGCTCGACAAAATGAGTGAGAAGCAAATGAGAACACTTTCTGGAGGAACAACACAAAAAGTAAGTGCAACATTAGCTTTTCTTTTTAACCCCGATGTTTTAATTCTGGACGAACCAACGGCAGGATTGGATCCGTTGGCTGCAGAAATTCTGAAAGAAAAAATCATAAAAGAGAAAAACAAAGGAAAGCTAATCTTGATTACTTCACATTTGTTGAGTGAATTGGACGATATGATTACTCAGATTATTTTTATGCAGGACGGAAAAGTACATTTTCATAAAACGATTACAGATCTTTTGGAATCAACGGGCGAAACTAAAATTTCGAAATCTATTGCTACTATATTAAAAGAGAAACAGCATGAACAGAATAATTAAAATTATCTTATTAGATATTCTTAAAAATAAGATTATTGTGAGTTATGCCTTAATTCTGGCATTGCTTTCTTGGGGATCTTTTATGCTTGAAAACAATACAGCCAAAGGTTTACTGACGATTCTGAATGTCATTCTATTTACGGTTCCGTTGGTGTCTATACTTTTTTCGACCATCTATATTTACAATAGTTCAGAATTCATCGAGCTTTTATTGAGTCAGCCTATTAAAAGAAAAAAGATCTGGATTAGTTTGTTTGCTGGATTATCAATTGCAATGTTTTTGGCTTTTTTTCTCGGTGCAGGAATTCCGCTTTTGATTAATGTGCCTGGTATGGCAGGATTGATGATGCTTTTGTCTGGAAGTTTAATTTCTATTGTTTTTGTGTCTCTGGCTTTTTTAAGCTGCATTTTAACTCGAGATAAAGCAAAAGGAATAGGGGTGGCCATTTTATTCTGGATGTATTTTGCTATTTTGTTTGATGCATTGGTATTGTTTCTTTTGTTTCAGTTTGCAGAATATCCAATAGAAGAAGCTATGGTAGCTATAACCGCTTCTAGTCCGATAGATTTAGCGAGAATTCAAATATTACTACATTTAGATCAATCTGCCATGATGGGATATACAGGAGCTATTTTTAAAGATTTTTTTGGGACAGTAATTGGCCTACTGATTTCTTTCTTACTGCTCATTTCATGGATCGTTGTTCCGTTTGTAATTTCTATTAGAAAGTTCGAACGAAAAGATCTTTAAATGTTTTGTTATTTATTCAGAATTAAGAAAATATGAAAACAGACATTAGGAATAAAGAGGATATAGCAGTACTGGTTGATGCTTTTTATTTGCAAGTAAAAACGGACTCAACTATAGGATATTTGTTTACAGAAATCGCTGTGGTAAATTGGGAGAAGCATCTTCCGATTATGTATGATTTTTGGGATAACATCCTTTTTCATACCGGAAATTTTGATGGAAACCCGATGTTGAAACATCGAGTGCTAGATCAGAAAAGTACGCTCACAGAGGCTCATTTTAAACATTGGACTAAACTTTGGAAAAAAACGGTAGATGATTTGTTTGAAGGAGAAAAAGCGGATGAAATAAAATCAAGAGCAGAAAACATTTCGAATTGGATGATGAATAAAGTTATTTCTTAATACAAAAACGGGAACTTCAAAAAAGTTCCCGTTTTTATTCTTAAAGAGATTAGATTTGAATTAATAATTTCTTTTAACCTTATGCAAAAAAAGAAAAAATCAAGCTGTTTTAGTATGATTCAAATCATAACAGATTAAATTAATAAAATAGCTTATGGTCGACAATTTCAATTTTTTTGTTTTTGTTCATGAGTGATAGGGTGCGTATGACGGTTTCTACTCTAAGACCAGTAAAATCTGCAATTTCTTGTCTCGTGTACGGAATTTTCATTTTCATGGAAGAGGCAATATTTTGCTGCTTTTTTAAATTATCTAAAAAATACTGAATGCGATATTCGGGTTTATGATTGACTATATTTTTAGAAAAAACAATTTTATTATAGATTTTCCATGCAAACAATTTTAGGATTTTAAATTGCATTTCTGAATTTTCTTCAAGAAAAGAAAAAAAGTTTGTTTTGGATAGTTTTAAAATAATACAATCGGTTTGTGCAATTGCAGAAGCAGGGTAGGGTTGCCCAATAAAAAGCGGTGGCTCGCCAAAGCTATTTCCTTCATTAAAAATGCCAACCGTTAAATCTTTGCCATCTTCGTTGGTATAGCTCATTTTTACAGTCCCTTCTAAAATTTGGTAATAAGATATGGCGGCATCATTTTCGAAGAAAATAATGGAGTTCTTAGGAACTTTTTTGGCTACAGCTCCCCAGGTATAAAGTAAGTCAGTATCAATGTGCATGGCAAAAACAATTAATACGTTGTAAATGATTGGTTAAATGTTTGGAATAGTTTTAATTAAGACAAAGAACGATTTTAAACGGAGAATAAAATATGATAATTGTTAGCTTTTGAATTTTATCAAAAAGAAAAAGCATGAAAAGGAAGTTCTTTTCATGCTTTTTAAAATTATAGATTTTCAGAATTTATCTATCTACTAATGTAAGAGTTACTCTTCTGTTCAGCGGTCTATTTTCTACTGGAGTATTTGGAACCAAAGGTTCGCTTTCACCTTTCGAAAATAAATGCATGCGATTAGATTCAATTCCTTTATTCTGTAAATAATCTGAAACTGCTTGTGCTCTTTTCATTCCAATTTCAAGATTGCGTGCTTCTGTTCCTATATCACAAGTATATCCTGTAATATTCAGATCTATGTCTTTATTTGATTTTAGAATTTTTGCAATTTCATCCAATCTTGTAGCCAATTGTGGCGTTACATCGGTATTTCCGACTTCTTCGAAAGCAAGAGGTTTTTCAACGTATGTGCGCTCTGTTGTTGTAAGTTCCTTTTTAGCTGGTGGAGTTTCAACCACTTTTTGCTGCACGGGCGCTTTTTCTTGAACAGGCGCTTCAGTTTTAGTTACCACTTCTTCTTTTTGTTGTACGGCTACTGGTTCTGGCTTGTTTTTATTTAGCATAAAACCTAATTTCAGCTGGACGCCTGCAGAGAAGTAACGGCTTTCTTGAACAATTTTTCTATTGCCACTTGTACCATTTGCTTGAATGTTATCCAATCCGTTAGGATTGTACGCAACAATGTTAAGATTGGCATTTTCTTTTGCCATTTCTGTCAAACCATAGTCCACATATACGCCAGTGTAAAGCTGTGTATTCTCTTTTAGTTTGAAAGTAAGACCTGTTTCAACACTTAAAAGAAAAGAAGGATCTAAGCTTACGGTTGCTTTATCCTGCCAATTGGTTACTTTACCAAATCCGTGAGAAGGCAGATCATCAATTAAAAGATTCATATCAGGATAGTAACCGCTCAATTGCAATTCTGATGCAGAAGCTTTTGCTGTTTGTTTTCCTGGAAACAGAATTTTTCCTCCAAATCCAAAATAAAGTTGTGTTTGAGATGCAATTGATGTTCTGTACTGCATCATAAGCGGAACTGCAACAGAAATGAAATGCTGATCTTCTTTGTAGTTTGTCGGCGTTACTTGATACTCAAATGCAGAAGTTTGGTCATCAACTTCGTAAGTCGAAATTGTTATTCCATTTTTTAGTTCAAAACTATTCTGATTGTACATTGCATCAATTCCTGTCGAAATTCCCCAATGGCTGCTGAAGAAATAGGTGTAACCGACACCTATTCCTCCGCCAAATTTGAGTTTGCCATCTCCAAAAGTACTATCATAAAGAATTCCTGAAGGGCCTCCATTAATCTTGACATTAATTTCCTGCGCTTTTATTGTGACACTACACAGTAGTAGTATGGCTATTGTGGTTTTAATTTTCATTGCTTGTAATTTTAAATTAAATCTCATTTTTATTTCACCAATAAGTTGATTGTTTTTAACTGGCCGTTTGCCAATTTAAGAACGACAACATATAAGGCTGCCTGCGATGGAGCGATGATTTCATTTTTGGCTTTTACATTTGAAATAGTCTGAACTAATTTTCCTGTAATGTCATAAATAACCACCTCAGATCCATTTAATTGAGAATCGCTAAAATCACACTCTAAAGTAAATTCAGCTCCAGGTTTAACTGGGTTTGGATAGATTTTTATCTTTTTGGTAAAAACTGTTCCAGTAGTCTCAATTGGACAAGATTTAATTGAATTTCCGTTTTTGTCTTTTGCAATTACGTAATAGCTTCCGTTTAAAGGCTGAGTCTCGCTGTAATATTGGCGAGTTGCACCAGAAATAGCTACTCCGTTTTTATACCATTGCCATGCCACGTAATTGTTCGATTTATTATCAAAGAATAGCACATTTGCCCACTGTTGTGTTACAAGTCCAGAATGGCTAACTTCTATTGGTTTAACAACCGCTGTAGCAGCATTATGATTTTGATCACCATTTTGTACAGCTGTAATTGTTGAGCTTCCTGATCCAGTGATGTTTAATGTTGATCCAGAAATTGTTCCTAATGCTGCATTTGCAATAGTGTACGAAATTGGTAATCCGCTGTCTGCTGTTGCAGTTAAGGCTGCGTTATTAGAATCTATACATCCAAATTCTAAAGTTTGGTCCCAAGTGATTGTTTGGTCGGCTTTAGTAATTTCAAATTCTGCACCAGTAAAAGCAATTGTATAATCTGCGCCAGCACTAATTGACCCTAACTTAATATTGTATTTTCCAACATTTTCACCAGCATCTCTAGAAAGCAGACCTGTAATTATTGAAGGTGTATCTCCGTTAGCAAAACCTAGTGGTGTGTAATTAAATGCAGGATCTTCTGTGCCGTATACTTTTGTATGTCCTGCTGCTGCAGTTATAGTAAGAGTATATTTTTGAGTCGTGAAACTAACTTCATTTCCATAATTAACAAAACCATTACTATTTATAGCATAAGTTCTAACATAATAAGTTCTGTTTCCTCTAAGACCGGATAATGAATTTGTGAATGTTCCTAATGCGGCAGAAATATTTATTTTAGTATCTGCTGTAGTAGGGCTTGCATGCTGTGCATATACAAAACCAACTTCTGTTAAACAAGATCCACTATCTGTATTTATTCCGTCTGCAGAAGCAGTTCCAGATAAAGAAGCACTATTGACAGTTATTCCAGATACAGCAACAGTATTTAAGGTAACAGGATTTACAGGCTGCAATATTTGTACAGTTAATGAAGCAGTACAAGAATTGTCATCTGTTACAGTTACAGTATAAGTTCCTGTTGTAAGACCCGTTGCTGTTGCAGCCGTTCCTCCAGATGGAGCCCAAGAGTAAGTGTAAGAACCTGTACCACCAGTTACATTTACTGTAGCCGATCCGTTGTTTCCATTATAACATGAAACTTCTACAGTAGTAGCGGTTAAAGTTAAAGCATCTGGTTCTGTAATTTCAATCGTATTAGTAACAGAACATGAGTTTTCATCTGTAACGGTTACCGTATAAGTTCCTGCTGTAAGACCAGTTGCTGTTGCAGCAGTTCCGCCAGAAGGTGCCCATAAATAGCTGTAGTTTCCTGTTCCTCCAGAAGCCACTACAGATGCGGTACCATTATTTCCTCCGTTACAAGATACATTTGTTTGTGTGTCTGTAGCCGAAAGCGTGTTAGGCTCTGTAATTTGTACAGTTTGTGTTACAGTACATCCATTTGCATCGGTTACGGTAACAGAGTAAGTGTTTGGACTTAATCCGGTTGCTGTTGCAGTAGTTCCTCCCGATGGAGACCAAGAGTATGTATAAGTTCCAGTTCCTCCAGAAGGAATTACCGTTGCAGTACCATTATTTGCTTGGTTACATAAAACATCTGTTTTGTCTATTGTTGCAGTAAGTAAAGCAGGTTCAGCAATAGTTACACTTGCTGTTGTCTCACATAAGTTGCTATCTTTTATAAGTACAGTATAGGTTCCCGCCGATAGGCCAGTTGCAGTTGCAGCAGTTCCTCCAGAAGGAGACCATTGGTAGCTATAAGTTCCAGTTCCTCCTGTAACGCTTACAGTTGCAGATCCGTTTGAACCACCATTACAAGAAACATTTGTTTGAGATACTGATGGAGTAAGTGCATTAGGTTCTGTTATGGTAAAACTTTGTGTTTTGGTACATAGATTAGCGTCTTTAACAGTTACCGTGTAAGTTCCAGCAGAAAGTCCATTTGCAGTTGCTGCAGTTCCTCCAGAAGGAGACCATGCATAAGTATAAGTTCCCGTACCTCCAGTTACAGTTACTGAAGCAGATCCGTTTGATCCAGTGTTGCAGGTAACATTTGTTTGTGATGGAGTTATATTAATTGCTGAGGGTTCAGTAATGGTAAAAGTCTTGACAATAGAACATCCGTTTGAAGAAGTAATAGTCACCGAATAGTTTCCTGCGCTAAGATTCACTGCTGTTTCAGTATTACCGCCATAAGGTGCCCAAACATAAGTAAATGGTCCAGGAGCTCCAGATGGAATTACAGAAGCGCTTCCAGTTGATGAACCGTTACATAGTACATTGGTTTGAGCGGCGCTAGCAACGAGAGTATTAGTTGTAGAGATAGTAAAGTTTTTGGTAAGAGTACATCCATTTGCATCTGTAATTATACAGCTGTAATTACCTGCTGCTTTACCTGTAATGAAAGGTGTTGTCTCACCTCCTGGCGACCAAAGATAGCTATAACTTGGTGTACCACCAGATGGTGATACACTTGCTTCTCCACCTGTTGAACAGGTAGCGTTAATGTGAGTAGTAGTAGCGCTTAATGGAGCAGCTGGCTGAGTAATAATGAATGTTTTTGTTATGAAACAACCATTGTTATCTGTGATGGTACAAGTATAAGTATTAGCGGTTAATCCAGTTGCTGTTGCAGCAGTTCCTCCAGATGGTGACCATGAATAGCTATAGTTAGGAGATCCGCCAGAGGCAACAACTGTTGCTGTACCTGTTGCAGAACCATTGCACAAAACTTCCGTTTGTGATTGTGTTGCTGTTAGGACTGCTGGTTGGTCGATAGTATAACTTTGTGCAATCTGACAGTTATTAGCGTCTTTAACTGTAACTGTATAGGTCCCAGCTTGAAGACCAGTTGCTGATGCTGCAGTTCCTCCAGTTGGAGCCCAAGAGTAAGTATAAGTTCCAGCTCCGGTTCCTCCACTAACAGATGCCGTAGCCGTACCATTCGTACCTCCGTTGCAAGAAACATTAGTTTGGCTTGGAGTTATTGATAGAGCAGGTGGCTGGGATATAGTAAAGTCTCTATTTGCTGTACAGCCATTAGCATCGGTTACCGTTACTCTATAAGTGCCAGCAGAAAGTCCTGATGCGGTAGCAGTTGTTTGGACAGGAGTTGTATTCCAAGAGTAAGAATAACTAGGAGTTCCTCCTGATGCTATAACCGTTGCTGTTCCATTACCGCCTGTATAACAAGAAGTATTGTTTATAGTGCCTGCTGTGGTTGTAAGTGCCGTTGTTGGCTGTACGATTGTAAATGCTTGGGTAGCCTGACAATTATTAGCATCAGTAACTGTCACGGTATAATTTCCTGCAGCAAGTCCTGTTGCTGTTGCCGCAGTTCCTCCAGAAGGTGCCCAAGAATAAGTGTAGCCTCCTGCTCCTCCTGTTGCATTAACAGTAGCAGATCCAGTTAGATCATCACGACAGGCTATATTGGTTTGAGCTGCTGGACTTGCAACTAAAGCCCCTGGTTCTGTAATGGTAAATGATTGCGTTGTTTGGCAACTATTAGCATCAGTAACCGTTACGGTATAAGTTCCAGCAGTAAGACCTGTTGCTGTTTCAGCAGTTCCCCCTGATGGAGACCAAGAATAGGTATAACCTGGAGTTCCTCCTGTTGCTGTAACAGTTGCAGATCCAGTTGCAGATCCGTTACATAAAATATCGGTCTGTCCAGCTGCAGATGCGCTTAAAGCTGCTGCTGGCTGGTTAATTGTAAAACTTCTAGTTGTTTGACATGCATTAGCATCAGTTACCGTTACCGTATAAGTACCTACTGCAAGCCCTGTTGCTGTAGCAGTTGTTTGAACAGGAGTGGTATTCCAAGAATAAGTATAACTAGGAGTTCCTCCAGTTGGCGCTACAGTTGCAGTACCATTAGCGCCTCCATTGCAGGATACATCTGTTTTTCCTCCTCCTGTTGCTGCACTTAAAGCTGCTGCAGGCTGATTAATAGTGTAGGAGAATGTTCTTTGACATGAATTAGCATCAGTTATCTTAATGCTGTATGTACCGGCGGTAAGTCCTGTCCTGTCTTCAGTAGTAGGCCCATCATCCCATATGTAGGTGTAAGGACCGATTCCTCCGCCAGGGGTAACGTTTATAGCTCCTGTATTTCCTCCATAACACGCAACTTGGGTTGTAGAACCTATCCCTGTAATTGCAGGAGGCTGAATTACGGTAATGCTATTAATCGTTACTTGGCATGAATTAGCATCTGTAATAGTGACAGAGTAGGTACCTGCTGTTAGGCCTGTTCTATCTTCTGTAGTAGTTACTAGATCATTCCATAAGAATGTATAAGGTCCAATCCCTCCAGTTGGAGTAAGATTTATAGCTCCTGTATTTCCTCCGTTGCAAGCTACATTGGTTACAACAGTTGTTCCGCCAAGTGCTGCTGCTGGCTGGCCAACTGCTATATTACTTACAACCACACTACAATTGTTAGAATCGGTAATAGTAACAGAATATGTGCCTGCTGCAAGATTTGTTCTGTCTTGCGTTGTTATTCCGCCTCCCCAGTTATAAGTGTAAGATCCACTGCCTCCTATAGGAGTTAGATCTATAGATCCATTATTGCCTCCGTTACAAGATACATTACTAATGGTAGTTGTTCCAGAGATAATAGAGTTTTGAGTTATATTAAAGATTTTGGTTATCGAAGTTCCTTCGCCATCTGTTATATTAACAGAATAATTAGATGGCGATAAACCTGTTATTGTTGCTGCAGTCGAACCATTAGACCATGCATAAGTATAAGGTGATTTTCCTCCCGAAGGAACTACTGTTGCTGTCCCATTATTGGTACCATTACAAGTATTTGTTTGTGATTGTGTAGCAGATAGAGCTGCGTTAGTTGTAAATGAGGCCGTATTTCCGTATCCAATTCCTACTGAATTTTCCGCATATGCTCTATAATATATCGGTATTCCTGGAGGAAGTCCAGTTACATTTACGGTAAAAGTACCAATACCATTAAGTGTAGCCGTTGATAATTTTGTTACTCCACCACCACCTATCACAGGATTTGTCGTTAATGACCAAACGATACCTCTATCTAGAGTACCAGTATCGCCACCATTATTGTTAAAGCCTCCTAATGTAGCAGTTAGTGCTCCAATATTTGTAGCAGGAGTTGTTGTAGTTACTGTTGGAACTGATGTACAAGTTAAATTTGGAGAATAGTTGCTAGGTAAAATTCCTTGGGTAGTACCAGGAGGAGTTGTACTTGCGGATGTGATTGTCCAATTAGAATAATTATTGATACTTGCTCTTAAAGCAGTAGAAGTACCAGTTAAAGTACCTGTATATTTTGCGAAATATTGACTTTGCTCTGTTACACCAGGAAATAAGGCAACACAATTTACTCCGTTAGTTAATCCCGGTGGTATGATACTTTCTGCACCGCCGAGATTTAATAAAACTTCGTCATTATTCCAATGTGTATCAGGGTCATAATTGGAAGAATTAAAATCGCCATGAATACCTGCTAAGAAAGTTATGGTAGTTGGTGAAATTACGGGTCTCATGACATTACCAACACTCTGGTATGCAAGCATCTGATCTCCTGAGGATAAGTTAAAATTGTAAGCAGGTCCTTCTGGATTAATTACAAAATCAGAAGCTAATCCTCCTGTTACTGTAAAAGTATTTGTAGCAGTTTCTATAACAGAAATGATTTTTCCACAAGTAACGCCAGCAGGTATTGTCCATTTGATGTGTGGCTCGTTACTGGCTATCCAGCCATTTGCATAGAGACCTTCTTCTGTAAAGTATACAATCTCTCCAGCAGGTAGATTTTTTAGGGCTATAAAGCTGAAACCATCTTGACCTCCTATATCAAAGCCAATAAAAGCGATATCACCAGGGCCTAAAGTCTGTCCTTTTATATTTTGATGTAAACCAAAGACGCAAAAGAACGTAAAAAATAAGAGTAATTTTTTTTTCATAACATACAATTTAGTTAATGACATAGATAAGCATTGTCCCAGCCTCCTATATGGTCGGGTTTTGTTAGTGAGGCAAAAGCTTTAATAAAACCGCCATCGTTTAATAACGTTTCAATTTTTCTAAAGCTTATAGTGTTAAAAGAATCCAAATTTAATTGGTATATATAGTGATTGAATAGTGTTCTGTTGGTTGTGGTATCAAATCGGATATTACCTCTTGGGCCATCAATATCTAATTTGTACATTTCTTCAATTAAAGAGCTTGTTTTTAAACTGTTAGCATTTAAAAGTATATTCTTTAATATTAATCCATTTTCGTATCCTAAGACTGAAAAAAAAGAAGGAATATCGTTGTAAACCTCTTTATAAAGTGAAGTAAAATTGGTTGAAGTAGTATCATTTTGCATCCAGCTGCTCACTACATAAAGCTCAGAAGGATTATTTTTATACTCCTCCAAAATTTTATCGTTAATAAAAAAAGGAGTTACATAAAAAGGATACTTTTGAGTAAGTTTATTTTGTTTCAGAAAAGTAGCATTCTCTTCAGCATATAAACCACTATAAAACGCAAAAACAGCATTGGGTTGCTGTGTATTTATAGTGTGATCCATATGTAATGCTTCATTTTCTCTTGGCATAAAAGGAGTAATATAATGTCCCGTAAATTGATTTTTTTCTTTAAATGCATATTCTAATGCAGCAAGCAAACCATATCCTGAATCATAAAATGAAGTAGAAGAGGCTATTTGATATTTTTTATTGGTAAAGTATTGGCCTAAATAATAGCAAGAATCTGTTAGTCCTAATGAATTTATAAATATACCTTCATATTCAGATGTTTGATAAGGAGTTGTTGCTCCTAAATCTGCGGCCAAAAATAAGATGTCATTATTAGAAGCATAATTATAAACTTCAGACATGTTGCAATGTCCCATAAAACCAATTATAATTGATACATCTTCTTGAAAGTTAAGTTTCTGAATTTTGTCAATTATTAGTTTTTCATCAGCGCCAACACCAATACTCTCTACAAAAAATTTTACGTTTAAATTATTGAG
This sequence comes from Flavobacterium sp. B330r, assembly GCF_056824325.1. NCBI lineage: Bacteria > Pseudomonadati > Bacteroidota > Flavobacteriia > Flavobacteriales > Flavobacteriaceae > Flavobacterium > Flavobacterium sp. B330r. Next base: position 4,907,614 of record NZ_CP124860.1, on the reverse strand, counting down.
TTTTAAACCCCTTACAAAATCTTTGTCTAATGAAGGATACTGTTGCGACTTTGGAATTAAAATGCCTATTTTAACGTCGTTATCCATAAAATGAGATTAGAAAATAGAGGCAAAAAAATGCCTCTATTTAAGTTTGTTAATTTCTAGAAGGGAAAATCCCAGATAATGCAATACACATATTGATAGCAAGATATGGACTGTGTAAATCAAAAGGTTGAGTGCCTCCAGCTATACTTGTGCTTCCTCCTAAAGTTGCAGTTGCAGAAATACCGCCTATTTTAGCAGTTCCAGTTCCTGGTTCACTGTAGATATTTGGTGTTGAACCGCCTGAAGATAAAGAGTTGTTTCCATTATCAGTGTCGTTAGAAATCGTTCCTCCAGTTGCAGAATTAGTTGTTAAAGCTAATGAAACAGTACCAGTTGTAAGGCTATGTACGTGGGCAGGCATGTTTGGCGTTAATAAAGTCATCGTTTCGCTACCTGCTTTTTGGCCTATTACAAAATTGCTTAAACCTGGTCCTTGACCAAAATGAATAGGAGTTCTTCCTCTTAGATCAGGTAAACCAAATGTGGTGACACCATCACCGCCATAAATTGTGCCAAGCAATGAAAATAAAGCTGAATTCTGAGTGATTGCTACCAGCTGGCCATTACAAGCAGCCCAGCCTCTAGGTGGGTAATTAAATGCGAAACTCAAAATTGTTCCCATGTATACTTCCATCATAATTTTTAAGATTTAATAGTTAATGTTAGTTTTCGTAGTATTTTACTACAATGCTAAATTACTTTATAACTAAATTGTGGGTACACGGGTTTTTACCTGTTTTTAGTAAAATGCTATTATTTAACATATTACTATAAAAAGATAGAAAAATTGCAAATTGTAAGGCATAAAAAAAGGCGGTAATCAATTACCGCCTTTTTTGTCTTAAATCTAACTTGAGAAAGTTAAACCTTTGTTTTTGAAACTGATATAAAGTTCCTGTCGTGCCGAACTTATTGTTTCTTCCGTTCGATAAATACTGCACCAAAACTTGATTAAAAGTTTATATTTTCCGTCAGAAATTGAGCTGTAATATATTTGTGATGGTTTTGAATTGTTTACCAATGGTAGATTAGCAAGCGTTTCATTTACTACAGTATTAATTTCTTCTGGGATTGTTTCTCCATTAATTTCAAAAGTGATTTCAACCAGTTTAAAATTGTCAGTATATGTCCAGTTGGTGATATTTTGAGATAACAAGTTACCATTCGGAATAATGATTTCAGCGCCGTTTGGAGCATTAATTTTAGTGGTACGAAGTCCCATAGACTTGATTCGGCCAGATTCTGAACTAATTTCTACAACATCACCAACCTGAATTGGCTTATCAAAAATCAATATGATTCCCGAAACAAAATTATTAACCACATTCTGAAGCCCAAGTCCGACACCGACACCTAAAGCTCCCAAAAGAATACTCAATTTATCTAATGGCATTCCAGAAGCCGCAACAGCAAGCAGATAACCGCTTATTAAAACAACCAATCTTGTAATAAGTAATTTGGAGTGCTGTCTTTTATTGATGTTCTCTTCGTTTTCATCGTCAATTTCGCCAAAGAAATAAGCAACATATTTCTGTAGTAAGTGCGCCGCCCAAATAATAATAAAGAATAAAACAACATTGCCTAAAGTAAACGTAATGCTTCCAATGGTATTTGGATGACTTAATAACTTCGCTAAAGCAGCGCGAAGTGATTCCCAGATGTTCAAATTTGAAGCAATTACAATCAGCCACATATAGCTAATGGCAATAATAAATGGCTTTTTCAAAGTGTCGGATAAACTTTCGTAATCAAACATTTTTTCAATTCCTCTTTTTACTCTAGTCGTGTAGATTTGAAGCAAAATAATTTCCAAAATAATCTTCAAAAGCACACTTAAAGCAACAATTTGAGTGAGCGATATAAAAGCTGTAATGCTTAACATATTAGAAAGAGAAACTCTCCCGAATAAATTATAAAGAATAGACAAGACATTTAAGCTAATAAAAATGATACTTGCCCATTTAAAAAAGCCTTTTATATAAAGTTCTTCTTTAAGTGTTTTAATCTGAACCAAACCGTAACGAATACCTAAAATATTAATGGCTACAAAAGCCAATCGTTGCAATAATCCGATTGTAATAAACAAGTCTAGGAAACAAAGAGCAAAGAACAATCCTAAAAGGAAAAGCCAATTTCTCATGGCAACTCCAGACCATTGATTTTTGAAAAGGAAGATTAAAACCCCAAGCAGGAAAAGCTGAATTAATTCTAAAAATAGAGCAGGAGCGTATAAATTGGAGACTACAGCAATGTTTAGCGCAATGACTAAAACGGGCAATAAAACCCCTCGATTTAAATATTTAAAGTTTAAAAGCTGTAGGTTTTCAGCATAACCGTTTGTAGTAAGGTATTTGATATTTCGAGAAATATACCAAAATAAAAGACCCATAAAGAAAAATAGCGTAATAAGCCCGCCAGCTTTGTAACCTAAGTAATACGCAGCGACATTTTCTTCAATTATGATTTTTGCCTTTATATTGTGGGTTACTTTTTTCTTTGTGGCAGAATCGTTAATCTGCCATAAAGAAGGATATTCTTTATTGAAAATACTGATTCCAGATTTCTCCAGTTTTCCTTCAACGGCTACCAAGGCATTAGAAACAGAAATTTTTCGCTGTACGGTAAGTCGTTTTTTATTGTTTAAAGTAGTTTGATTTTTCGTCATTAAACTATCAGTTGCAAGATATCTTTTTTTAAGACTTCCGAATTCCTTCTGAAACTGTTTGCGACGAATAGTATCTTTTAATAAACTAATTAAAGTTTTGTCTTTACGTAGATCAATTACACGTTTTTTGATGTTCTCAAGATCCAGATTTTTAGCATTAATTGCTTTGTTCTGTTCTTCTAATTCTTGTTGGATTTCTTGTAGAACCAATCGGTACATTTGTTGGTTGCGCACATTCGGATTTGCTCCTTTTAAACTAGCTAAGATCAAATCCAGCTTGCTTTCTGTACGTTTCATTTCGCCAAAAAGATGACGCGTATCGCCTGCAAAATCAATATCATTGTAGGCAGATTCTAATACTTCACTGGCTTTTTCAATGGCCATTAAATAATCGCTGTCTGTGGCTGTAGAGTCGTTAAATAGTCTTCCGCGGCTTTCTTTTTTAACGGTTTGTTGCTGTTGCGCGTAGTTGAACTGCGAAAATAATAGAAGTAAAAATAAGGAGGAAAAATAAAAAGTCTTTTTGCTAATAATCATAATTTTTGGGCTTATTTAGGGAACCCAAATGTAATTTTTTTTGCAAGACTTTTAGTTAAGAAAAATGAAATTTAAATAAAGAAAAACGATCTCATTTTGTGCTTCTATTCGAGGTTTCGTGTAGCGATTTCTTCTTGAATCTCTTTTAGAAAATTAGAATTGACAATAAGAAAAGCCATAGATAAAGGAAAGACCATTAAAGATAGAAATCCTTTTTTGAGGAAAATAAATACAATAAGGAGAAGTAATAAGATGGCAATTAGAATCAAAACCTTAATGGTTGTTTTAATTGTTTTTTGCGTTTTTAATAACTCTTCGATACTCATTTCGCTTGGTTTCTTTGCTTTCATTTTATATTTTTACTTAGAATTAAAGCAAATTTTAATTAAAAAACGTTCGAAAACAATAGGTCAATTTTTTTTGACTACCCCAATTAATTATGGAAGAAATAGAAACTTGTCCAGCACAAAGACTCTTAAAAATGTTATCTGGCAAATGGAAAGCAGAAATTTTTCGTTTGGCTACAGAATCGCCTTTACGTTTTAATAATTTGCTACGCCAAATTCAAGGCTCAAATAAGCAATCTTTGGCTACAGCTTTAAAAGAATTGGAAGAAGAAGGTTTGTTGGAAAAGGTAACTATTAAACTAAAACCTCTTCATATCGAGTATAATTTAACAGAAAAAGGAAAAGCTTTAATTCCTGTTTTTCAGCAATTGGAAGGTTTGGCATAAATTTTTAGTTTTTGTTTTAAAAGTAGAAAGATCCTCAAATACTATTCGGCGCTACCATAGCTACAGAAGTTCTCTGAGAATCATCTCCTACATCCAAAAAATAAAAACGTCAGCTAAAAAAAGCAAGACCGATTAGTCAATAAAGCTGAATTTATCTTCAAAAACTTGTCCAACTAACGGAATTGGTTTCTTTTGTTCGTTAGCCGCATTTATGATTCCGAAAATCCATAAAATAAAAATAACGTATCCGATATAGCTTAAAAAGTAAAGCGCTGGAACGATAGTTACAATAATAGACAAAGCAACATTTACGACTAAAGAAACCAGAAAAATTCCGAATCCTTGTTTTAAATGGTATCTCACCAAATCACTTTTAGGTGTTAAATCTTTACTTTTAACAAAAGCTATAATCCAACCAATAATAGTGACATAGCTAAGAATAGAAAGGGTTTTATTATTCATAGTTTAAGTTATTTATTGGGTCAAAAATAGAAACTAGGAATAGGACCTGAAACAGTTACTTTGTCTACTGTGCTTTTTGGTTGGTATTGGTTGCATTTAAATCGGTAAGAGGTAAAATGTGTTTTTTAAAAGGTTAAATTTCTTCTTTCATTAATTTGAAAAATTGCTCCTTTTTTCCTCGTGAAATGGGCACAACCGATTTGTCATTCATATGAACCATTCCTTCGCGAGAATAACTTATAATAGAATTTACATTGATTAAATGCGATTGATGAATGCGGAAAAACATTGGAGGCTCCAGCAAATCTTCATAATTTTTTAAAGGTTTAGAAACCATAATTTTTCGGCCATCGGTCAAAAAGAAAGTGGTGTAAGAACCCGAAGTTTCGCATCTTGTAATTTGTTCTAATTTAACTACATACATAGCCTCTTGTGTGGGCAATATAATGCGGTCGGGAGTTTTGGTAAGGTTATTTTGCAGTTCGCTTAATTGCTGTTTTTCTAAAACTCTTTCTTGTAAAAGCGAAATCCTTTCAATTGCAGTTCTAAGTTCGTCTGGATCAATTGGTTTTAGCAGATAATCTATTGCGCTGTATTTGAAAGCATTAATGGCATGCTGCTCGTAAGCGGTTGTAAAAATAAGATGAAAAGAGTTGAAGGAAATTTGTTTTAGAACATCAAATCCAGTTCCGTTTTGAAGCATAATATCCATAAAAACCAAATCGGGCTGCATGCGGTCAATTAATTTTACAGCTTCTTCGACACTTTCCGCGTAAGCGATAATTTGAATTTCTTCTGGAGCAACCATTTCCAACATAATGGATAAAGCTTCGCGAATGCGCTGTTCGTCTTCTATAATGATAGTTTTGTACATTTTTTTACAATATTGGAATATTAATAATAACAATGCAGCCCGTTTCTCCGTTGTCTGCATTGCGCTCTAAAACCTGAAAACCAGCATACGGATGGTCTTTTTGCATTTTTGCTAATCTTTCGTCAGTAATTGTCGTAGAAAGAGAGGTATGATTTTCGTTTGTTTTCAATTTTCTCGAAGCTGTAAGTCCGATTCCGTTGTCTTTTATGGTGCAGATTAGATTTTTTTGTTCCGTTTGCTGTGAGAAATTAATCTGCAATAGACCTTTTTCTTCTTTTGGTTTTGGTTTTAATCCGTGTTCAACAGCATTTTCAATAAAAGGCTGAATTAAAAGTGGCGGAATAAGAATGTCCTCTTTAACAGATTCGTCACAAACAATCGCATATTCAAAACTATTATTAAGACGCAACTGCTGCAATTCGATGTAATTTTTTAAAGTACCAATTTCTTCTTCTAACGAAATGGTTTCCTTTCTCGATTGTTCTAGAATCTGGCGTGTGAGTTTGGCAAATTTATTCAAATAAGAAACTGCCGGAATCGTATCTTTCTGCAAAATCATACTCTGAATATTTCCCAAAGCATTAAAAATAAAATGCGGATCCATTTGAGAACGCAATAATCTTCTTTCTAATGAAAGTCTAGTTGCAAGGTTTTCAATGGTTTCTTTTTCCATTAATTGCAGTTTCAATTCACTGTTGGTTTGTTCTTGCTTTAAAATTTCCTCACGCTTTAAATAATAACGCTGCCTGAAATAGTAGGAACGAAACATAAAAACAAGTCCAAGCAATAGAACTCCAGCAATTCCGTAGCCTAAAAGTTTATTTTGCTGCTCCAACTCATTTTCCAATTCAAGCTGTTTTATACGCTCCATTTTCTTAGAAGACTCAAATCTGGCATCTGCATTTTGCAATAGCTTCTGAGTGGTTTCATTATATTTTAACTGATTGTATTTCGTAAACAAGGTATCGTAAGCATAATACGCTTCAAAATCATGACGTTTTGCAGAAACTTCTTTTAAGCAATTGTAAAAAGTAGCCAATAAATAATTATCGGTATAAGGTAAACTAAGCTGGTATTTTATTCCTTCAATAAAAAGCATTTCGGCTTTTACATAATTTCCTTTTTCGGTATAATAAAAACCTTGAAGGCCTATGGCGCTTCTGTAAATGATTTTAATATTGTATTTTTTTGCAATTGCAGTAGCTTTTTCGAGGTTGTCAAGCAATGCAGTTTCATTAATTGGTTTCGGACCTTTAGAATAAAGATCTGCCAGATTGATGTAGGCGATTCCGATGTTGCTTTTGCTAATGATATCAAAAGATTCTTTTTCGGCAAGTGCAACTGTAGTTTTCAAAAAATCTAAAGTCTTTTGCCAATCTTTCTCTGTTCCAAATTCGAGTTTATCGGTCAAATAACCTCCGTAAGCCAATCTTGCATACAATTTACTTTCTGGATCTTTTGCTTTATAAGCATGTTCTAGAGCCTCTTGCGCATATTTATGAACCTTTTCTGGCGATGCCGGAGAAAATAGATACGATATATCGGACGCAATTTTAGCACATTGATCATGAGCATTTATTTTTGAGAAAAGGGTATACGAATGCAATAAATGGTCGATGGCCTGAGGCTTATCATCTATATAAGACTTTAAATTTCCCATTGCTAGAGAAGCAAAAGCTTTAACTCTTATTTGGTTGCTTTTTTGAGCTAAAATATAAGCTGTGTCTGCATAACGAGTAAATTCTTTTAAATGCAATAAACGCCTTTGTGTAAGAGCGAGATACGAATAACAAATAACCTCATCGTCGATATTCTTTTTTTTCTTGGCTAAAGCAAGAGCTTGCTGCTGAATTTTTTTACTGGCAGACGAATCAGAAAAACGTTTGGAATAGCCATAGGAAGCAATCTTTTCGACAGCCGAAATTTGTGCATTTATAGGGGCGATGAAAACCAAAAAAAGAAACGAGAACAACCATTTCGTTTTCCTGTTTTTAATCTGATTTAAAGTAGTTTTTTCGTGCATATATTGTGGTAATTGATGCCAAAGTACAAATTGAAAATAGACTGACCAAAAAAATCACCCCTCAAATTTGACAAGAAATTCCCTTGTAAAGTCTCTGTGTAGAAGTGGTTAAAGAGCTCTTTTTCTCGATACTGGCATAGAATTACCAAATAAAAATCTAAAGCATCCATTTGCCAATTTCGAATTGTAGCAAGTCGATCTTAGTAGTAATCTTGCTGGTATAAATTATTTTTAAAACTATAAAATTATGAATAAGAATTTTTTTACATTGTTAATGATCGCTTGCCTTTTTATATCATCATTAAGTTATGGGCAAGAAGACAAACGCATTAAAATAGAAATCGCTTTGAAAGATGGTAACAAAACGACAAAAGCGGTATTGCGATCTGCTACATTTTCTTTTACCAAATCTACCGTTAGCGGAACAGAGTCGGAGGTAAAAAACAATTATTATTTTTCTCTTGATTTTGAAAAACAAGATATTGCCTTACTGGCCGTTTTAATGAAAAATAAAGCTGGAGTCGATGGTCAGATTACCATGACTGATACATTTGGAAAGCTTCCTACGAGAAAATTTGATTTTACAAAAGGAAGAGTAGATTCTTTAAGCGATCAATTAACGGCCGATTATACCAGCGCTTACATCTCCCTTCTTTGCGATTCTCTGATTATTGATGGCGTTAAAATTGAGTAGAGAAATGATTGAACTGAAGAAATTCACAAAAGAAGAAAATCTGTATGTCATGAAAAGACAATACGGCTTTGGACTAATTGTGGTACTCGGAATGATTGCTTTTACTATTGGAGGCATTTATTATAAAAATAATGCAGTAATTGGCATTTTTGGAGTCATGTCTGTTATATGTTTTATTGCGATTTGGCAGGAAGGATTTAGTATTGATCTAGACAGAAATGAGTTTAGAATAAAAAACGGATTGATAAATAAACCCGTTCTGATTCCGATTGCTGATTTTCTCAATTTTGAAGTGGTCAAAGTCAGACATAATTTTATCACAACAAACGTTTGCTTAAATCTTTATTACAGAAAAGATAACAAGGAGAAATGCACTGGAATTGCACAAGGTTTTACAGCTAGATCCATGCAGAATTTGATGAATGAAATTAATGAAATTTTAGATGAACATTCGAGAAAGATATAACATCGAAGAAACGCTGTATTCATTTTCATTAAATCCGCAAAAGCCATCACTAGATCAATCATGGTGGTTTTTGGTTGGAATAGCGGCAGGAGTAATAGCTTTACTATTGTTTTTTAATGATCTAGGAGAAGAAATGCGCTGGGTGATTGGTGTATTTTTAGTATACTTTTTGGTTCATTTTTTATATGATATTCAAATAGCTGCTAAAATTCAGTTTACGTTTGATGCTCGTAATAATGCCGTTTATAAAACAAGTCCGTTACTTTCAAAAAAGAAAATAATGAATTTGGATGAAGCTATAATTTTTGTTCAATCAGAAATGGGAAGCTGGCATTATGCTTTAGGAGCAAAGAAAAGCCAGTTTATTAAGAATTATAGAATTAGTGAAGGATTTAGTTCAGGGAGAAAAAGCGACAAAAGGCAAGACGCCTACGAGAATCTGATTTTAGTAAAAATAGGTAAGCTTCAAGAAAATGCAAATTCCAATCGCAATACTTAAATTCTGTACTAAAAATACAGTTGCAAAAAATTAAAAACACAAACGGGTTAATTCAATAAGAATTGACTCGTTTTTGTTTTATAAAGAAGAATAGCAGCATTGAAAGCTAGGAAGATAGGATTAGATTTTGACGATTTGATAGTAAACAAGCTTCATCAATATTGGATGCAGTAAAAGCGGTATTGCATATTTCTAAATTGTTAAAAGACCCTTTTGCTAGTTTAAAAAGATGAAATCTTAGAGAATTTAAATTAAATTTGCTTCGTGCGAAAACTAATTGTCTACATATTCATTTTTCTAATCGCTTCAAACAGCAGTTTTGTGCAGCAGTTCTATAAACTGCCAATTCTGATAGAACATTTTCAGGAACATAAAAAACTGCAAGGGGTAAGCTTCATAGATTTCTTGTCTATGCATTATTGGGGAGAAGATTTAAAAGACAATGACGGAGATCGAGATATGCAGCTTCCTTTTAAAACCATTAGCAGCAGTTCGGTTCACTTTGTTTTTATTTTAGACGACAAAGACTTACTTCCGGTTCCTTTCAATCCAGAATTACCACAATCAAAAATTCCAACTTACAGATCAGATCTTTTTTCAGATCCGAATCTGCTTTCTCTATTTAGACCTCCGATTGCATAATTAATTTTTAAATTTTTCTTGAAGTGACTGATACATAGTGTTTTCAGTTGCTCATTTATTATTTTTTAATTAATAAAATATGCTTAATAAAGTAATTCAGTTCTCAGTTAAGAACAAACTGGCAATTGGAATCTTTACACTGCTGTGGATTATCTACGGTGTGTATGAGGTTACCCAATTACCAATTGATGCTGTACCAGACATCACTAATAATCAGGTACAAATTATCACAACAGCTCCATCGCTTGGCGCAGAAGATGTAGAGAGATTAATTACATTTCCAATTGAACAAGCCATCAGTAATATTCCAAATTTAAAGGAAAGTAGAAGTATTTCACGTTTCGGACTTTCGCTTGTAAGTGTTGTCTTTGAAGACGATGCAGATGTATATTGGGCACGTCAGCAAATTGCGGAAAGATTACAGCAAGTAGAAATTGATCGGAATGCAAATTCGCCTGAAATGGCACCTGTAACAACGGGTTTGGGAGAAATCTATCAATACGTTTTAAAACCAAAACCAGGTTACGAAGAAAAATATTCCTTAGAAGATTTACGAACCATTCAGGATTGGACCATCAGAAGACAGCTTTTGGGGACAAAAGGAATTGCTGATGTTTCTACTTTTGGCGGAAAATTAAAACAGTATGAAATCGCTGTAAATCCAGCCCGATTAAAAGCTCAGAATTTAACGATAAGTGAAGTTTTTACCGCTTTAAATAGTAGTAACGAAAACACTGGTGGAGCTTATATCGAGAAAGGACCAACAGTTTCTTACATTAGAAGTACTGGTTTAGCTAAAAGCCTTAAAGACATTGAAAACATTGTGGTTAAAAGCACACAAGGTGGACTTCCTATTTTGATAAAAGATGTTGCCGATGTTAAGATTTCTTCAGCGATTCGCTACGGTGCTTTAACAACCGACGAATATGGAGAATCGGTTGGTGGAATTGTAATGATGCTGAAAGGTGAAAACGCCAATAATGTTATTGTCAATGTAAAAGATAAAATTGCTCAAATCGAGAAAATTCTTCCTGAAGGCTTAAAAATTGAGCCGTTTCTAGATCGAACTAAAATGGTAGACAACGCCATTGGAACAGTAGAAAAGAACTTAATTGAAGGTGCTTTAATCGTCGTTCTAATTCTGGTTTTATTCTTAGGAAATCTTAGAGCAGGTTTTATTGTAGCTTCTGTAATTCCGTTAGCGATGCTTTTTGCCATTATTATGATGAATACTTTTGGCGTAAGCGGAAATTTAATGAGCCTTGGAGCATTAGATTTCGGATTGATTGTAGACGGAGCTGTAATTATTGTGGAAGCGATTCTGCATCATCTTCACAGTTCTAAAAAATACCAAGTCTCAAATGATATTTCGCAAGAGGAAATGGATAAGGAGGTTACAGGTTCGGCAGCACGTATGATGAATGCGGCAGTTTTTGGGCAAATTATTATTTTGATTGTGTATTTGCCTATTCTTTCTTTACAAGGCATTGAGGGTAAAATGTTCAAGCCAATGGCGCAGACTGTTGCTTTTGCCATTTTGGGAGCTTTCATTTTATCATTGACTTATGTCCCAATGGTCAGCGCTTTATTTCTAAGTAAAAAAATCAGTCCTAAAAAGAACCTTTCCGATCTTATTATGGAAAGATTAGAAAACGCTTATGAAGGTTGGCTTACCAAAGCTTTGCGTATTAGAAAAGCAATTGTAATTGGCGCATTTGTGCTTTTTGGAATAGCAGTTTTATTATTCGGAAGAATGGGCGGAGAGTTTATTCCGCAATTGGAAGAAGGCGATTTTGCTGTTGAAACCCGATTGCTGCTAGGAACCAATCTTTCTACCACAACAGAAACCATTGCAAAAATTTCTAAAGAATTAAAGAAAGAATATCCTGAAGTAGAGCAAGTGGTATCCAGAATTGGAAGCGCAGAAATTCCAACCGATCCAATGCCAATTGAAGGCGGAGATATGATTATTGTTTTAAAGGACAAATCGGAATGGACAAGTGCTTCTTCGTTTCCTGAATTGGCAGATAAAATGACCAAAACCGTTAAACGAATTGCGCCCGGAGTTACAACTGGATTTCAGTTTCCTGTTCAGATGCGTTTTAACGAATTGATGACAGGAGCCAAACAAGATTTGGTTTGTAAAATTTACGGAGAAGATCTTCAAAAACTTTCTGAATACGCTGAAAAACTGGGAGCAATTAGTAAAACCGTTGAAGGTGCAGCCGATTTATATGTAGAAAAAGTAACCGGAATGCCTCAAATCGTAATTGATTACAATTGGGCGGAAATGGCAAAATACAGTTTGCGTGTGGCAGATGTAAATGCAACGATTAACGCCGCTTTTGCAGGTGCTGTTGCTGGAAGTATTTACGAAGGTGAAAAGCGTTTCGACATGGTTGTTCGCGTTGAAGATAACGGAAGAAAAGGAATTGAAGATGTTCGAAACCTCTTAATTGCAACGCCTTCTGGAATGCAGATTCCGCTTTATCAAGTCGCAAAAGTAGAGGAAGTAGAAGGTCCGAACCAGATTCAGAGAGAAAATGCAAAACGTAGAATCATTGTCGGATTTAATGTTCGCGGAAGAGACGTTCAATCTATCGTTGAGGAATTACAGCAAAAAGTAAATCAGCAAATTAAATTTGATCCTGGTTATTATATTACATACGGAGGAGCTTTTGAGAACCTTCAGCAGGCAAAAGCCAAATTGGGAGTTGCGGTTCCGGCTGCTTTATTAATGATTTTTGCTCTGTTGTATTTTGCTTTTAGATCGTTTAAAGAAGGAATTATCATTTTTACAGCAATTCCGTTATCTGCAATTGGTGGCGTATTCGCGCTGGTAATGCGCGATATGCCTTTTAGTATTTCTGCCGGAGTTGGATTTATTGCGCTCTTTGGTGTTGCAGTACTAAACGGAATTGTATTAATATCCGAATTTAACCGAATTCAGAAACAAGGAGAAATTACCGATCCTTTCCAGATTATTTTATTGGGAACAAAAAACAGGTTGCGTCCCGTTTTAATGACGGCTGCTGTAGCTTCTCTCGGATTTCTTCCGATGGCGTTGAGCAACGGAGCAGGAGCAGAGGTACAACGTCCACTGGCAACCGTGGTTATTGGCGGATTAGTTACCGCGACTCTTTTAACGCTTTTTGTACTTCCAGCGATTTATTTAATGACGTATCACGCTAAAGTTTTTACTAAAAAAAGAAAAAAGCACATGAATAATTTAACCATTTTATTGAGTATTCTTTTTATTGGGAATATGGCAAAAGCGCAAGAATTACCCATTTCGCTTGACGAATCCATTTCAATTGCGATTCAAAATAACAGAACGATTAAATCGGCTAAATTGAACGAGCAGTCGAAAAGCTACTTGCAAAAATCGGCTTATAATATTCCCCAAACACAAATCGACGCCGATTACGGACAGTTTAATAGCATTCAAAACGACACTCGTTTTGGAATTAGCCAGACTTTTGCTTTTCCAACAGTTTATAGCAATCAGAAAAAAGCCTTAAAAGCTGATTTTAGTAAAGCTAAAGCCGAAGTGCAATTGACTTCGCAAGAAATCAAAACTCAAGTTCGAAATATATACTATGATTATTTGTGGTTGAACAGCAAAAAAGAACTTTTAGTTTACGCTGATTCGATCTACAGGATTATGGAGAAAAAATCAGATTTGAGATTTAAAGCGGGAGAAGCAAATGTTTTAGAAAAAAGCGCTTCGCAATCTGCGAGACAATTTTACAGCAATCAGCTTGTAATGGTTAATAGAGATATTGAAATTGCCTTGAATTCGTTTAATGCCATTCTTCAAGATAAAGTGGAGCACACTCCAAAAAAGAGGAATCTGAAAGCAGTTTTAAATCATTCGTCTATAGAAAATGTAAAAACAGAAAATCTTCCAGCAGTGCAGCGTTCGCAGTTTGAATCGGAAGCGGCTAAGTTCAGATGGAAAACAGAAGGAGCAAAATTACTTCCTGAAATTACTTTGGGATATAACAATTTGAGTATTATTGGAACTCAAACCAATACTTCAGGTCAGGAAGTTTATTATGGTAGTGGACAAAGATTTAATTATGTAAATGCAGGACTTTCAATTCCGCTATTTTTCACAAGTCAGTCGGAACGAAAAAAGGCTGCAAAGGCTGAATACGAAAGCTATGTTGAACTTTCTGAGGCGGCTAAAATCGAGGTGAAAACGAACATTGAAAACGCAGATCGTGAGCTAAAAAAATATCAAGAAAGTTTACAGTATTATGAAACTGACGGATTAAAAAATGCTCAAACCATTATTGAAGCTTCAAGCAGTCAATTGCAAAATGGAGATATCGATTATTTGCAATGGGTTTTGGTAGTCAATCAGGCCATTACAATCAAAAGTGAATATTTAGACGCACTTAATGCTTACAATAAAGCAGTTGTGACACTTCAAAATCTTAATAATATTTAAAATGAAAAAATATATTGCGGCGTTCATAAGCGCTATATTTCTAATTTCTTGCGGAAATAAGAAGAATGAGGAAACTAAAAATGCTGAAAATAAAAGCATTGACATCATTAAATTAAGTCCTGAGCAAGTTAAAAATGCTGGTTTAGAAAGTGGTAATCCGACTGCAAAAAATGTTAAGGAGATTTTACAGCTTCAAGGTACAGTAACGGTTCCGCCCAAAAGTGTAATCAGTATTAGTATTCCATTGGGAGGTTATGTGAAAAGCACCAATCTTATTGCAGGAATGAATGTGCAAAAAGGACAGGTTTTAGCGGTTTTAGAAGATATGCAGTTTATCGAGTTACAGCAAAATTATTTGATGGCGAAAGAGAAATTCGAATTGGCTCAAAATGAACAAAGAAGACAAAAAGAGCTAAATGCAAACAAAGCGGCAAGTGATAAAGTTTTGGAACAAATTACGACTGAAATGAGAACACAGCGTATCACAATCTCTTCTTTGGAACAAAAATTAAACTTGTTAGGAATTAGTGCTAAAACACTGAATGTTGGAAATATTAGCAAAACAATTCGAGTGATTTCGCCAATAAACGGCTTGGTTTCTAAAGTAAATGTAAACATCGGAAAATATGTAAGTCCGACAGATATGCTTTTCGAATTAATTGATAAGAAAGACATTGTTCTAACTTTAAACGCGTTCGAAAAAGACGTGACTTCGCTTTCAATCGGTCAAACGGTTATGGCGTATACAAATTCTTCTGATGCTAAAAAATATGCCGCTAAAATCGCTTTTATCAATCAAAGTTTGAATGGAGATCGTGCGGCAGAAATTATTTGTAAAGTAAACAGTTATAATCCAGAACTTTTGCCAGGACTTTTCATAAACGCCGAAGTGGAAATAGAAAATAAAAAAGCGCTTACAGTTCCTGAAGATGCTGTAGTGCGTTGGGAAGGAAAGTTTTATGTGTTTACAGATATTGGAAACAATCAGTTTCAAATGATAGAGGTAAAGTCTGGAGTTAAAAATGAAGGGTATAATCAAATCATTTCTGACGCCATTTCTAGCTCTTCAAAAGTGGTTGTCAAAAACGCTTACACCTTATTAATGTCTGCCATGAACAATGACGAACAATAATGTTTACTTTCTGATTACAATTTAGAGTTAAACAAGAAAACCCAGTAAATTTAGTTTTACTGGGTTTTTTAATTCTTTGTTTTTCTAATCGATTGATTCTAGCTTTAGTTGAGGGTAATTCATTTTACACTTTAAATGTGTAATTTTATAATGTTGTAAATAAATCAAATAGACTGCCTCAATTGTTTTTGTTTATCAAAATAATTTCATCTCCAGCAATAGCAAAAACGGTATGTTCTGGTTCAGGTTTCATGATAAATTTCCCAGTAAATTCTCCAAAAGCAGGTAAAATCATTTGATTACTTTTTTGAAAAAAACAACGCAATTTTAAGCTTTGAAGCCCTAATCCGCGGAGGATTATTCCAGGATGGATATGTCCTGAGAAATTGAAAAAATCTTCTTTTTCTGTAGGATGGTGGGTAAAAAGAAAATGATCAATTTCTAAAATTTCTGTGACAATCACACCAATTTTTTTATAATGAATTTCATCAATAATATCATGGTTTCCTGTAATTAAATAGGTTTCTTGATCATGGTTGGAAATCCACTCCTCAAATAAATCCCATTCAGCATTTTTGGCGCTGTGAAATAAATCTCCCAAAAAAATGATTTTTTCAGGTAGAAAATGATTCAAAACTGCTGTTATTTTTCTAAAATTTTCAGAAATAGCGTCTTGTGGAATAGCAATTC
The DNA here is from genome assembly GCF_056824325.1 of Flavobacterium sp. B330r. Classification (NCBI taxonomy): domain Bacteria; kingdom Pseudomonadati; phylum Bacteroidota; class Flavobacteriia; order Flavobacteriales; family Flavobacteriaceae; genus Flavobacterium; species Flavobacterium sp. B330r. Next base: position 4,891,654 of record NZ_CP124860.1, on the reverse strand, counting down.
CGTGTTTTCTAAAATGCGTTACTTTACCCAAATGGACATCAGAAATAATGACCGTTTTTTGCTTTTCCCAAAAAACAGCACCGCTTGAATGAAGTATAAAGTTTTCGTTTTGTATTTGAATATTCATAAAGATCTATTTCATATAAGATGCAGTCATTTTCTGAATTCTTTCCGCCAAAGTCTCGCTCGAAAGTTTTTCTCGTAATCGATCGGTAATTATAGGAAAACTAAAAGGCGTTGGTTTTAAACATTGTTTCCAGATTATTTTTTGATTTGCAATTCGTTCCAAAGCCAAAATCAAACGTCCTTCTTCTAACTGATGCTCAAAAGTTTCTCGATACGCTTGATGCAGTAATAAATTATCAGGTTCGAAATCCCTAAACACTTCAAACAGCAATTGCGAACCACTTTGCAAGTGTTTAGTCTTAACCATTTTTCCTGGAAAACCGGTAAAAACTAATCCTGAAATTACCGCTATATCTCTAAACTTTCTTCGTGCCATTTCGGTCGAGTTTAAACTTTTCTGCAAATCGTGATGTACGTATTCGGTTGAAAATAAATTATTATCTAGAACCGCTTCGATATCAATTTCCTGATCTGAAAGCAATTCGAAACCATAATCATTATAAGCCAAAGAAAATGTGATCGACTGCAATAAACTAATTCTAAAGGCCAATAAACTAGCTAAAGCTTCGTGGACAAAGCGTCCTTCAAAAGGATAAAAAATCGCATGAAATCCTTCTCGAGTTTTGAAAGTTTCAATTAAGAATTCATCTGAACTCGGTACGATAGATTCTTTGCGCTGTCTTTTAAATAAAGGCTGTAAAGCTTTTAATTCTGGCGAAAGATTGTCGGTATTGGCGCGATATAATTCCTGACGAAGCAATTCGCTCATTTGAGAAGAAAGAGCCAAACGGCCACCCATCCAGCTCGCAATTTTAGATTCTTTCTTCGGACTCGCTTTTTTTACCAAAACCTGCATATTTCTGATTTTGAATAATTCCAGTTTCTTTCCTGCGAAAATAAAAGTATCGCCAGGTTTCAATTTGGAAATAAACCATTCTTCAATCGTGCCGATATAACCGCCGCTGAGATATTTTACATTCATAACAGCATCGCCCACAATAGTACCAATCTGCATTCTGTGATGCATGGCAATCATTCTGCTGTTTATTTTGTAACAACCGTTTTCGTCAATTTCTACTTTTTTAAATTCGTCATAAGCATGAAGACTTTGGCTTCCTTGTGTGATGAAATTTAAAATCCAGTTCCAATTTTCATCCGTAATGGTTTGATAACTGAAAGTTCCCTGAATTTCTTTAAAAATTTCGTTTGGATAAAATCCGTCAGAAACGGCCAACGTATTAAGGTATTGAACCAAAACATCCCAGCTATTTAAGTACGGAACGCGATCTTCTATCACACTATTTTCAACCGCCTTTTTCAAGGCCGAAGCCTCGATTAATTCAATAGCATGAGTAGCAAGAAAATAAATAACGCTTTCTTTTCCAGGCTGATGTCCGCTTCGTCCGGCTCGCTGCATAAAACGGGCAACACCTTTTGGACCTCCAACCTGAATAATCGATTCTACAGGGGCAAAGTCAACACCCAAATCTAAACTAGAAGTGCAGACCACGACCTTTAATTCTTCATTTCGAATGGCATTTTCTACCCAAAGTCTGGTTTCTCTGTCAATGCTTCCGTGATGCATTGCCATTTCACCAGCAAATTCGGGATATTTTTCTAGTAATCTCTGATACCAGATTTCGCAAGCCGAACGGACATTGGTAAAAATAAGCGTCGTTTTACTGGCTTTTATAATTTTTGCCGCTTCATCAATCAGATGTAAACCCATATGTCCGCGCCACGGATACGTATCCATTTTGTCTGGAATAATCGAAACTACTTTTATTTTCTTATTAATTACCGCTTTGATTAAAACGGAATTATGATACGCTTCAGAATCTACTCCAAGTAAAACTTCTTGCGCTTGCTGTAGATTACCAATTGTGGCTGAGATTCCCCAAATGCGAATATTTTTAGCAATAGTTTTCAATCTTGATAAACCTAATTCTATTTGCACGCCACGTTTGGTTCCGAGTAATTCGTGCCATTCGTCAATTACTATAGAACTGCAATTTTTAAAAATATTAGGATAACCTTTAGTGGCTAAAAGTAACTGCAGACTTTCGGGAGTTGTAATGAGCAAATCGGGCATTTTGTTTTTTTGCTTGGCACGTTCTGCAGAAGATGTATCTCCCGAACGAATTCCAACAGTCATTGGAATGTCTAAATCTATTAAAACTCGCTCTGCTGCTTGTTTGATCTCAACAGATAAAGATCTCAAAGGCGTGATCCAAATCGCTTTTAATCCTGAATTGTGTTTGGTTCTATAATTCGGATTTTCTTTAATATAATTTAGAATGATAGGAAGCCAAAGCGCGTAGGTTTTTCCGCTTCCTGTTGGAGCATTTAGCAAGCCATTTTTGCCTTGTAAAAAAGCAGTCCAAGTCTGGGTCTGAAACGGAAAAGGTTTCCATCCCTGACTTTCAAACCATTCGCTGGCGATCTTAAATAACTGCTCTCTATTCATCTATAAAATCATATTTTTTAAATCTTCGATTGAATTGGCTTCTTCAATTTTTTTATCGTGTCGCCATCTTAAAATTCGTGGAAAACGGGTTGCCACTCCGCTTTTATGTCTTTTGGAAAGAGCAATTCCTTCAAAACCAATTTCAAAAACCAATTTTGGCGTAACGCTTCTTACTGGTCCAAATCGTTCTAAAGTATTTTTTTTGATGAAATCATCGACCATTCTAAATTCCGCATCAGTTAAACCGGAATACGCTTTAGCGAAAGTGACGAGTTCACGTTCGTTGTTTTCATTTTCCTGCCAAAGCGCAAAAGTGTAATCGGTAAACAAATTGGAACGTCTTCCGTGACCGCGCATAGCGTAGGTGAGAACGGCATCAATCGTTAAAGGTTCAATTTTCCATTTCCACCAATCTCCTTTTTTTCTTCCAACTAGATACGGAGAATCTTTTCGTTTCAGCATTAAACCTTCGCTTTTCATTTCGCGCGATTTTAATCTTTCGTTTGCGACCTCTTCCCAAGTCGAAAAATGAATCCTTTCTGATAGCTGTAGCGGAATTTCTTTACCAATCAAAGTCGTAAATAATTCTTCTAATAAGGTTCGACGTTCTTCGTAAGGAAGATTCCGAATATCATTTCCCTGCCATTCCAATAAATCGTAAGCTTTAATAATAACAGGTGTGTTTTTTAAAACAGAAGCCGATACATTTTTACGTCCAATTCGGGTTTGCAAATCGTTAAATGTCCCAATTTGATTGTCTATATAGGGAAGGATTTCTCCGTCTATAACCGTCCCGTCTGGAATATTTCCAATAAAAGTTTGAAATTCAGGATACTTATCGGTTACCAATTCTTCGCCACGGCTCCAAACATAAATTTCGTTATCGCGAATAATGGTTTGAGATCGAATTCCGTCCCATTTATGTTCGGCGCTCCAATCTTCAGGATTTCCAAGATTTTCAAGTTCGCCTTCAATTGGATAAGCCAAATAAAACGGATAAGGTTTTGATAAATAATCGCTGCTTCTTTCATCCAAAATCAATTCTTGAAACGTAATCGTATTCGGATTCCAGTCGCCCATTAATTTATAAGCCAATGTGTCTTCATCAATATTTTCGGCTTTAGAAAGCGCTCGAGTCATTAACTTTTGACTTAAACCAATTCTGAAACTGCCCGTTATTAATTTAGTGAAAACGAATCTTTCGTAATAATTTAAATTAAGCCAATTGGTCTGTAAATATTCTTTTTTCTCTAAATCTGTTTTCTTTTTTAAAGCAATGATTTCTTGTAGAAATTCAGTTAAACTTTTATCGGAATGTTCTTTTGTGGTTGGAATTACAAGTGCAATCGTTTCGGCCAAATCCCCCACAATATGATAACTTTCTTCAAAAAGCCAAAGCGGAATATTAGCCAATTCGTTTGCCCATAAACGCAATAAAGTCGTATTAACCGGTCGGGGAGGGCGACGATGCGAAAGAATAGCGATTGTCCAGACTTTGTCTTCGTCGTTTGCTTTTAGAAAATAATTCGTCAGCGCATCAACTTTTACCGATGTTTTATTAGAACTGTCTAAGGTTTTTATAAGTTCGGCAAAGTTTTTCATTTGAATTTAGTTGATGGTTGAAAGTTGTCTGTTGATGGTTTTTGGAATTTGGAATTTATTTATTTTGGAATTTAACTTTCCTCTATGTCATTTGTTTCTCCTTCGTATTGCGTGTTGGCTGTTCGGGAATCGTAACCTAATTCTCTTATATATCTCGAAAAAATATCAGAATATCCATGAGTGCAGATTACTCTTTCTGCGCCTGTTGCTTTTATGCTTTCCAATAAACCGGTCCAATCGCAGTGATCGCTTAAGACAAATCCGCGGTCAACGGCTCGTCTGCGTCTTGCTCCTCTAAAAGCCATCCAACCGCTTGCTGTTCCTGTTACAAAAGGAGTCATTTTTCGAATCCAAGTGCTTCCGTGTGCGCTTGGTGGAGCAATTACAATATTTCCTAATAAATCTTCTTTTTTAGTTTCGGCTGTTACGCGTATAGTTGGAGGCAGATCAATCATTGGGCGTACAATATTGGTCATATTTTCAATTGCGCCATGCGTGTAGATCTGTCCAATGTTTGTGTCGAGATTTTTTAATAATCGTTGTGCTTTTCCTAAGGAATATCCAAATAGAACAGAAGTTTTTCCTTCTGCACGATTCTCGGCCCACCAATTATTAATTTCAGTCATAACATTTGCTTGTGGTTCCCATTTAAAAGCGGGAAGTCCGAAAGTACATTCGGTTATAAAGGAATGGCATTTTACGACTTCATACGGAACAGAAATTCCGTCGTCTTCTGTTTTATAATCGCCTGTAAAAACCCAGATTTCACCTTTGTATTCCACTCTAATTTGTGCTGAACCAATAATATGTCCTGCTGGATGAAAAGAGAATTTTACGCCGTTTATAGTAAAAGTTTCATTCCAGTTTTTCCCCGAAACATTAATGTCTCCCAAACGATGTTTTATAATTGGAATATTAGAATAATGTGTAATATAATTTTGGTGTCCCCATCTCGCATGATCAGAATGGCCATGTGTAATAATGGCATTGGTTACCGGCCGCCACGGATCGAGATAAACATCGGCCTGCTGGCAGTAGATTCCTTTATCGTTAAATTGTAATAATGGCGGATTCATTTTTTAATTTGATAATTAGAAAATTGTTTTTTAAGAGCTTGCTGCTATTATTAGATAGGCGATAAGTGAAATGCTCAATACAAACAGCATCATTGTAATAAAGGTAAGCATTGCGGTTGAATACTGATACTTTCCTTTTTTTAATAGTTTGATAGTGTGTATGTAACGTAGATATGACAGTAAAATAGTCAATGCTCCGGCAATTAATAAACCAATTCCTAAATAGATGGTAAAGTTACTATTGGGCGGAACAGTTTCTGCTAGATGTTTAGCGGGAACCTGTTTTAAAAATAAAGAAAATTTTACCGCTACAAATCCGAAAACCATGATCCCAATTCCAGTGCGAAGCCATGCTAATAAAGTTCTTTCATTAGACAAATATTCATTCATAACTTCCTGATCATTTTTTGGCGACATAACTGTTTTAGGATTTTTTAGTATTCAAAATTTCTATAAGGAGGACAGTTATATTTATCATCTTCATTATCTAGATTATAACTGTTATAAGGATTTGATTCGTTATAGGAAGGAAAAGTATTGTCCTCAGCCAGATTTAGTCCGCTCTCTACGATTTCGTAACAATCATCAGAAAAATGATCGCATTGATTTCTATAGTTGGTATCGTGATTTTGTCCCGAAGTAAAGTTTTCGTCCATTGCTTCATTTTCATGTGCCGTATCAACGTGATCGGGTTTACTGCATTTAAAATCATTTAAGGTTGCAGTTTTTCTGTAGTTGCTTTCTGTTTTCATGGCTGCTATTTTAAATTAGTAAGTGTTTTTATCTTTATGATATACACAAAGTTGAAAATTAGATACTTAAATAATTTATAAGATTCAGCTTTATTTTTACATGATTTGTTTCCGTAGCGTTTTGGCCAAATTTTATTTTGTAATATTCAAATATAATTCTGTAAAATAAGCACTTATCTATTTTGCAACTTTGTATCTATTAATAATTTAAAAAATTATAACATTATGGAAACTTCAAAAAAAGATTCGAAATCTGGAATGAAAGATTCTGGAAAAACTCAAAAATCAACATCTGGTTCTAGAGGAAAAAGCACTACAACAAAATCAACAGATTCAAAAGGTAGAGCTGGGCATTAATTTTTTTAGTTATTCAAAGTAGAGCTAAATAATAAAAGCGTGCTGTTTATATATAAACAGCACGCTTTTACGTTTTCTGAAGCTTAAAGATTTATTTTAAAACTTCCTGAATTGTTTTTACAAAGGTTTCTATAGGCTGAGCGCCCGAAACAGCATATTTGCGATCAAATACAAAGAAAGGAACTCCTTGAACTCCAATTTCAGCAGCTTCTTTAATATCTGATTGTACCTCTTTAACAAATAAATCTTCGCTTTCTAGCACTTCTCTAATTTCATTTTCTTCCAAACCAGCCTGGATTCCTAATTTAATCAAGGTTTGACCATTGTTTAAATCTTCTCCATCAGTAAAATAAGCTTTAAAGAATATTTCTTCCATTCGATCGCCAATATTTTTAGTTTTAGCCAATTGAATGATTCTATGCGCGTTTAAAGAATTTGAGATAACAGCCTTATCAAAATTATAATCTAAACCAACGCTTTTAGCGCGTTCTGCAACTCCTTTATGCATTTCTTTAGATTGTTCAATCGACATGCCTTTTCTTTCCGATAAGAACGTATAAACGTCCATGTCAGGTTGTGAAGTAATGGTTGGATCCAGCTGAAAGCTTTTCCATTCAATTTCAAATTCATCATTAGGAAATACTGCAAGTGCAGTTTCCAACTGTCTTTTTCCGATATAACAAAACGGACACATGATGTCCGACCAAATTTCTATTTTCATTTTACAAAGATATGGAAAATTGTTGTTTCAAGTTTTAGGTTTCAGGTTTCAAGTTGATACGCTATGCGTTTTTCTAACCGCGAAGTGCGCTAAGATTTTACGCAAAGTTCGCTAAGTTTTATGTTTATTTTTTTTAGAATGCTAAGCACACAAAGCTTTGCGAACTTTTATTCTTTATAAAGACCTAGAGAAAAGGAAACTTAGCGCACTTTGCGTTAAAAATTAAAGAAAAAGCATATCAACTTGAAACCTGAGACTTGAAACCTGAAACAAAATAAAAAACCGCAACTCTTTATGGGAATTGCGGTTTCTAGGTATAAAAAATGGTTGGTTAATAGCGATATCTTTTTTTTTACAATGATAGATCTTTTATTTAAAACTAAAAAATATCCCTGTAACAGAAAGAAACTTTAATGTTAACTATTTAACATTACAGGCATTACAAGCATTGTTACTGTTTCTCCTTCTTCTAAACCATCGACAGGCGTTAAAATACCAGCTCTGTTTGGTAAAGACATTTCAAGCATAATCATGTCAGACTGTAGGTTTGTTAGCATTTCAGTTAAGAAACGAGAGTTGAAACCAATTTGTAAATCATCACCTTGATAATCACAAGTCAATCTTTCTTCTGCTTTGTTTGAGTAATCGATGTCTTCGGCAGAAACGTTTAATTCTGCTCCAGCAATTTTCAAACGAATCTGGTGTGTAGTTTTGTTAGAGAAAATCGCAACACGACGAACAGAGCTTAAGAATAAAGAACGGTCAATCATTAATTTGTTTGGATTTTCTTTTGGAATTACCGCTTCGTAGTTTGGATATTTTCCATCGATTAAACGGCACATTAAGATATAATTGTCAAATGAGAAAGTCGCATTTGAATCGTTGTATTCAATTTTTACTTCAGCATCAGAAGTACCTAAAATACTTTTTAAGATATTTAAAGGCTTCTTTGGCATAATAAAATCAGCTACTTGAGAAGCTTTTACATCTGTACGAGCGTATTTTACTAATTTGTGAGCATCTGTTGCTACGAAAATCAATCCTTCTGGTGAGAACTGGAAGAAAACTCCAGACATTACCGGACGTAAATCATCGTTTCCAGCAGCAAAAATAGTTTTGCTTACAGCAGTTGCTAAAACTTCAGCAGGAACAAGTGTTACAGATGGGTCTTCAAGACTTACCGCTTTTGGAAATTCTTCTCCTGCAGCATAAGCCAACGCATATTTACCAGAATTTGAACTGATTTCTACTGTATTGTTATCCTCAACAGTAAAAGTTAACGGCTGTTCTGGAAAAGTTTTTAAAATTTCAAGCAAAAGTTTAGCTGGTACAGCTACGCTTCCTTTACTTGTAGAATCGATTGATAATGTAGCTGACATTGTCGTTTCAAGATCTGAAGCCGAAACTGTCAAGGCATTATTGTCTAGTTCAAATAAAAAGTTATCTAAAATAGGAAGTGTATTGTTGCTGTTAATAACACTACCTAAAACTTGTAATTGTTTTAATAAGTACGAACTCGATACTATAAATTTCATCGTCTTTTGTTTTATTTTTTGCTCTTTTTCTCAGTTTTTCTTCAACTAAGTAAGGTTTTACAAATATATCGTAAACATTCTTAGTTTCGCAATTTTTTTATTAACATCTATTTACTGTACTTTCTTTTTCTAAGAAAGGTAAATACAAGTCCAAACACTAATAAAATTAGAATTGGAACTCCGATAGTTATGAATTGGGTAATACTATAGCTTTCGTAAACTTTTTCTTTATCTAATAAAGGCAGTTCTACATCTTTGCTTCTAATGTTAATAAGTCCAGTATCATCAAGAAGATAATTGATACAATTCATTACGAAGTCTTTATTATCATATAGATTTCCTGTTCTTTGGTCATAACCTAGTTCAACTGGCATCATGTTTTTATCCAATTGATTTCTTGCAATGTCTCCGTCAGCAACCACAATCATTTTATTTGGTTTTCCCTGTGCTGTAAAAGAATTGTCTTTAAAAGGCAATACTCTGTTTTCAAAAGCAGAATGAAAAGAACCTTCCAATAAAACCGCTAATGGTTTATTTCCTTTATTCAAATAATCCTGCGGAGTTGTTTTTTCTGTAACCATGTTCAGGTTAACTTCTACAGGAGAACCAATTGTTTTAGAGTATTGGGAAGATTGCAATAAAACGGTTTTCTTGATTCCGTTTTTCAAAGTGTCAATCGGATTTGTGAAATCGAATTTAATTCCGCCTAGATTTTTAACAATAGGGTGTTGGCTTGTTGGAAAAACCTGAGGAGCAAACTTCCAGATAAAATCCTGATATTGTGTAGCGCTTCCTTGTTCGCCAGTAGCCAATTTTATCGGAGTTCCCTGTTCGTCTTTAATTAAATCAGGATTAATTCTGAATCCGTATTTAAAGAACATATCGTTTAGATTTAAATCTCTTGGATATGCCAGAGTTGCGCCCATATCATTATACAAACTATCCATATCGGCAGCGACTTGGTCAATTAGCCAAAGCGTTTTTCCGCCGTTCATAATAAACTGATCCAGAACCTCTTTTTCTTCGTCAGAGAATTTTTCTGTTGGCTTAGAAATAATGGCTAAATCGTATTTTTTTAATGCATTTAAAGTCCCATTCGGATCTTTAGCAACAGAATCCAAAGTGAAAGGGCCAATGAAATAGCTTTCGCGAATTTGCATTAGCATTTTTGCAACGTGAACTTCGTTCAATTCGCCATTTCCTTTTATAATCGCAACTTTTTTCTGTTTGTCTTTTGTGATTTTATTGATAGCATCGGCAATAGAATATTCTAAATGTTGAATTGATCCGATTACTTTCTGAGTTGTAGAAGCTCCCATTATATTTTTTAATAATGGAATATTAACTTCTTTGTTATTATAAACTGCAACTGCCCAAGGAAAAACCATTGCTTGAGATTGTTTTCCTTTGTCGTCGACTGTAATATTTATTGGAGTTAATCCTTTTTGGAAAAGCGATTTTGTCAATTCATCGCTTTCTTCTTCATTTTCTAAAGGATCGACAAATTCAAAAACAATATTGCTGTTATAGGCTTGAAATTCTTCTAATAGCTGTTTGGTTTCCTGCTGCAAACGTCTAAAATCTGCAGGAAGATCGCCAGCCATATAAATTTTTATAGAAAGCGGATTCTGAACTTGTTTTACAATCCCTAAAGAAGTTGGCGATAAGGTATAACGTTTGTCTTTGGTTAAATCAAAACGATGAAAAAAGAGTGTTCCGAAAACATTTAGAACAACTAAAATAAAAATAGTGATGCCTAATGTCTTTAAATTTTGCTTTGTAGATAGTTTCATTAGGCTTTAAAAGATTTTAATTGGTAAACAGTAAAAGACAAGAAAGCGATAGCAATGCTTAAGAAATAAATAATATCTCGAGTATCGATGACACCACGGCTCATACTTTTAAAATGATTCTGCATTCCTAAAACCGAAATAAAATTGTTTGAACCAGGTATTAAAGTAGCCAGCCCTTCGAAACCAAAATAAAAGAAAAAGCATAAGAAAACGGCAACAATAAAAGCCACAATCTGATTTTCGGAAAGGGTAGAAGTGAAGATTCCGATTGCGGAATAAGAAGCAATTAGAAATAACAGTCCGAAATAAGAACCAATTGTGCTTCCCATATCAATATTGCCTTCTGGCGAACCTAAATCTGAAATTACTTTTACATAAATTAAGGTTGGAATAATGGCTAAAATGATCAACAAAAATGAACCAAAAAATTTACCATTTACAATTTCCCAGATTGATAAAGGTTTTGTCAAAAGTAATTCTAAAGTTCCTTGTTTTTTTTCGTCAGAGAAACTTCTCATGGTTACTGCTGGAATCAAGAAAATTAAAATCCATGGCGCCAATGTGAAAAACGGAGTTAAATCGGCATAACCTGTATTTAGAATATTATAATCTCCTTCAAATACCCATAAAAAGAGTCCGTTGCTGATTAAGAAAATCGCAATGACCAAGTAGCCAATAGGAGAACCAAAAAAGGATTTTATTTCTCTTAGAATTATAGACTTCATATATTTTGTTTCAAGTTTTTTCTAACCGCAAAGAACGCAAAGTTTTACGCAATGTTCGAAAAGTTTTTGCTGAAAGCTTTGCGAACTTAGCGTTTTTATAAAGCTTGTTAAGAAAAAAACTTGCGTTCTTTGCGGTTAGATATCATTTTAATTTAAACTCACCAATTTATCAACGCTCCACGCTTCTGGTTTTGCATTGAATAGTTTTTTTGTAAAATCCCAAACGGTATTAAATAGTTCAGAGTTTCTGTAATTTTCTAAATCTTCTTCGGTTTCCCAATAACTGTAGGTAAAAAAGATGCATTTATCATTTTTGTCCTGATACAATTCTAAAAAACGATTTCCTTCGGCATTTCGTATTTTCTCTTTCACCGATTCAAAATTCTCCAGAAAATCTGGTATTTTTTCTTCGTGAAAACTCATTTTTACTATTCGAACAAACATGTATTCAATTTTAGATTTTAGACTGTTGATTTTAGATTTTTTGAATTGCCTAAAGTCTTACAGGTGCGCAAAAATACCAAATTTGATTGTTGTTTTTATAAAAAAATAAAATTCCAATAGAGAAATTCCAAATTCCAAAGTTTAGCGTTTTCAAATCTAAAATCTGAATTCTAAAATCTAAAATTAATTTACGAGAATTTAATCGTAATCACATCACGGTAGTTCAACCCAAGGAGACTGTTTGCGGAACCCACTTTAGAAGGATTGCTTCTAAAAATAGCAATTTCCAGAAAACCGGCTTCATTAAAAATCGCCAGTTTTTCTCCTTCATACGTTTTAATTGGGTATTTGTCTGAAGTTGCGATAGCCGAATAATTGGGCAGAATGGTTTTGATGCTTTTTGGACTCATCACAATTTCGTACGGACGTCCGCGTGAAATTTCTAAGAATTGTTTTTTAGAAATATTCGTTACCACGTTTCCAAAATGATCGATGTAAATGATGTTTCCTTTTATTGAATTTCCATCGTCGGCTACAAGAGCTTGCAATTCGGTAGCTTCTTTAATAGATGAAATCTCTTTTCCAATTACATTCAATAAGCCACCTCTAGATAGGTGAGAAGCTACTTGAATAAAAATATCCAAATCGGTAGCTTCAATTGGGAAGCGATCATGGATATTAATTGCGACAATTTTCTGAGGAACAATTTTTTGCGTCAGCATACTCAAGATTCCGTTATCGGCACAAATAAAATAATGATCGTTCCACTGCATAGCAATGTGCTGGTTTTCTTTATTACGCTCAATATCAACGCCAATAAGATGAACTGTTCCTTTTGGAAAGCTCAAATAAGCGGCTCCAATAATATAACTTGCTTCGGCAGTATTAAAGGGATCAATGTCATGAGAAATGTCAATGATCTGAACTTCTGGATTTTCAGAAAGTATTTTACCCTTCAGCGACCCCACAAAGTGATCTTTCAAGCCGTAGTCTGTAGTAAGGGTAATTATTGACATAATTTTGTTTATAACTATTGATAGTATTTAAATCTAAATTTCATTAAATTTGAGAAATGCAAAGCTAATAATAGTAAACACAAATTGAAAGAAAGAAAAGACAATTTGTAATTTTTAAAGCATTTGCAAGTTACAATATTCAGTAACACGTATTTAAGTTTATTTTGATAAAACTGAAAACCGCCACTGAATACGGTGATTAAAAAAAGACCCGACAACCACTAAATATTAAAAGGAATTTTTAATTTAAAACTACTTCATTTGAACGAAAGAATAATCGAGCTAGTAGATATTGCACCAAAAGAATTTTGGGGCGCGCAGGACAGCCATTTAGAAATCATTAAAAAGTATTACCCGAAGCTTAAAATCGTAGCGCGAGGGACAACTTTAAAGGCATTTGGCGAAAAAGAAGTTTTAGACGAATTCGAAAAAAGATTTCAAAGATTAATGCTTCATTTTACACGTTATAATAATATTGACGATAATGTAATTGAGCGTGTAATTATGAGTGATGGTCAGGAAGAAAAAAGAGCTTATGATCATGATAAAATCTTAGTTCATGGTGTTGGCGGTAAGATTATCAAAGCAATGACGCCAAATCAGCAATTGCTGGTTGATACGATTAAGAAAAACGATATGGTCTTTGCTATTGGTCCTGCTGGAACCGGAAAAACGTATACCGGTGTCGCTATGGCGGTTAAAATGCTAAAAGATAAAGAGGTAAAAAGGATCATTCTAACGCGTCCAGCGGTTGAAGCGGGAGAAAATCTCGGATTTCTTCCTGGGGATATGAAAGAAAAACTAGATCCTTACATGCAACCATTGTATGATGCCTTGCGTGACATGCTTCCGAATGAAAAATTAGAGGATTATATTTTGAAAGGAATAATTCAGATTGCGCCACTTGCCTTTATGCGTGGGCGTACGCTTGACAATGCCTTTGTAATCCTTGACGAAGCACAAAACACCACACATTCACAAATGAAAATGTTTTTAACCCGTATGGGAAAAAACGCCAAATTTATGATTACGGGTGATCCAGGACAGGTCGATTTGCCAAGAAGAACTATTTCTGGTCTTAAAGAAGCTATTTTGGTTCTAAAAGATATTGACGGAATCGGAATTATTTATCTAGATGATAAAGATATCGTTCGCCACAGATTGGTTAAAAAGGTGATTGACGCTTATAAACAAATCGAGAATCACGATTAATAATTATTGTAGTGAAATGTTAAATGTAAATCGTGAATTGTGTTTTAACATTTATTAATATTCGTTTTGTACGTTTCTAGTAAAGGTGCAAAACGAATATTTTTTTTGAATTAGAGATTAATCAAACGAGATTTAAATGAAAATTAGAATATCGATTTTAATATTATTTATTGGTTTGCTTTCATGTGAAAAAAAAGAAATCCCAAAAAACAAGTTTGTAGGCACTTGGTATGATACGGAATATATTGTTCCAGGCAGTCATTTGTTAAAGATAAATAAAGACAGCACTTTTTCTTATAAAGGAGCGGGGTGCGACTGGAGAGTAATTTCTAAAGGGAAATGGAAACTAGTAGGGGATTCTATTGAATTAAACAGTACAAGTAGCGATACATGTTATCGAATGTTTCCATATACAAGATGTATAAAATTTGGTGAAACCAGAAGAAAAGATACGTTGACTATTCCAAATTGTAATACTAGCCAAAATGCTGACTTTTTAATTTTCTCAAAAGAAAGATTCTATCTTAAAAATGATTCTTTAGTTTATGAATTTAAAGCTAGTTCTAATTGTCCAGGTTATGACACCTTAAAAAGAGTTTATGCACATACCAAGAAAATTAGATAAACGTATTAAAAAATGAAACAACTAGATGATTTCTACCTAAACCAAGAAGAACCTATAAAAGGATTATTCTTGGCATTAAAAGAAATCATTCTAAAACAAGATCAGGATATTACAAATACTTTAAAATACGGAATGCCATTTTTCTGTTATAAAGGAAAAATGTTTTGCTATTTATGGATTCATAAAAAATTCAAAAAGCCTTATATGGGAATTGTAGAAGGAAAACATTTTGATGAGCCTTTTTTGATTCAGGAGAATCGTTCGCGAATGAAGATTATGATGTTTGATAGTAATGAAGATTTACCCTTGGATCAGATTGAAACGATAATTCAAAAAGCAATAAATTTATATAAAACAGGAATTGTTAAGATTTAAAATGTTTAAATAGCAATATTTAACGGAATAGTTAAATAAATAATAAACTTACCTCAATTTTGGCTTTCAAAGCCTGTAATCTTTGTCTAACCGAGCTTAAAGCCGTAAATTTGCAATTCTAAATATTGGAATATTAATATGACAAAACTTAAAAATATAAAAGTTGTAGTAAGTGACCTTGACGGAACTTTACTCAACCCACAACACAGAATTTCAGATTACACCAAATCAATTTTTCAAGAACTTCACAATCAAGGTTATTTTATTGTTGTAGCTACAGGCCGTCATCACCTTGATGCCATGGCTATTATCGAAACACTTGCGGTACCGGTTTATTTGGTAAGTTCGAACGGAGGTAGAATTCATTCGCCAGATAAAGAAGAACTTTTTGCTTTTAATTTGGACAGCGATGTGGTGAAAGCGGCATTAAATATCGAAATCGATCCAGATGTTACGGTTGTGTTATTTAAGGAAAACGTGTGGCAGACTAATAAATGGAATGAGAGATTAAACTCTTTTCAAGCCGAATTAAAATATCGTCCAGAATTAGTAGATTACAAAACTATAGACGATTTCAAGGCAATTAAAATCTTCTTTTCATGCGATAATCACGAGAAATTGGTAAAAGTGAGAGATGCTGTTTTAGCCAATTCTTCAGAGCATTTGCATCATGCTTTTAGTTTGCCAACTTGTTTAGAATTTATGGACAAATCGGTAGATAAAGCGGTTGCTATTGCAAAAGTGTTAGAAAAAGAAGGATTTACGATGGAACAAGCGGTTTCGTTTGGCGATGGTTTTAACGACTTGCAAATGTTGTCTGCTACCGGAAGAGGATTAATTATGGGGAACGCTCCTTCAATTTTAAAAGATGCTTTGCCAGATTTAGAAGTAATTCAAACCAATGCAGAAGACGGAGTTGCAAAATATATTGCCTCTAAAATTTTAGATAAAGAGTTTGCAACAACTTAATTCAGAATGTTTTATGTTCATTTTGTTGCTGAATATTAAATAATAAGTTATTTTTATAAGAGCTAATTCGCAAAGAGTTAGCTCTTATTTTTTTAACCTTAATTTGTTTTAACAATGAAAAGATTTTTACTTCAAGTTGAACGAAATTGTATTTCGGGAGCATTGGTTTTATTACCGCTTTTAGTTTTTTTTATTTTGTTAGAAAAAGTTTGGAAGTTCTTTCAGAATTATGGAGAAAAATTTGCGCACTTTCTTCGTTTAGATCTGGTATTAGGGAAATATGCAACTGATATTGCTGGCGGGATTATTTTAATTGCTCTTATTTATTTCAGCGGTTTTTTAATGCGATTATCTCTCTTAAAAAGATTTACAAAGTGGGTAGATGAGAAATTAATGATCTTTCTGCCAGGTTATGAAAAGAATAAAAAAGAAGCAGAAGAAAAGTTATTAAAGCGAAATAGTAAACCAAAACCAGTTACAGACTTGCCGGTTTTGTTTAAAAATGGAAATTTCTGGCAACCGGCCCATTTAATTGAGGAAGATGAAATGGGAAATGCCGTAATTTTTTTGCCCAATGCACCAGCGCAAAACGAAGGGCAAATTTTAATTGTACAATCAGGAGATTTTAAAAAGTTGCCACAAACGACAATTTCTAGTTTAGACGAGTCAATAAAATCTTTTGGCAAAGGAATTTTAAGCTTTAAATAAATCAGTTAAAATTGAAGTAATATTTTCTTTGTTTGCTCTGCCAAATAGTTTTAAATTTGCATTCATTAAAAACAACACAACCAAAAGGATAATGAGCAACACAATCACAACTACAGATTTTAATTTCCCGAATCAGAAATCAGTTTACCGCGGAAAAGTTAGAGAAGTTTATAATATTAATGATGAACTTTTAGTAATGGTGGCAACAGATAGACTTTCGGCTTTTGATGTAGTTTTGCCAAAAGGAATTCCGTACAAAGGACAAATCCTGAATCAGATTGCAACAAAATTTATGGAATTGACGCAAGATATCGTTCCAAACTGGCTGATTGCAACTCCAGATCCAAACGTTGCTGTTGGACATTTATGTGAACCTTTTAAGGTAGAAATGGTAATTCGCGGCTATTTATCTGGTCATGCAGCTCGTGAATATGCTGCAGGTAGAAAACAAATCTGCGGTGTTACTATGGCCGAAGGCTTAAAAGAAAACGATAAATTCCCAGAACCAATTATTACGCCAACTACAAAAGCAGATAATGGTTCTCATGACGAAGATATTTCTCGTGAAGATATTCTAGCAAAAGGAATTGTTTCTGAAGAAGATTATTTGGTTTTAGAAAAATATACTCGCGCTTTATTTCAAAGAGGAACTGAAATCGCTGCAAAACGCGGATTGATTTTAGTGGATACCAAATATGAGTTCGGAAAAACAAAAGACGGTGTTATTGTTTTAATTGACGAAATCCATACTCCAGATTCTTCGCGTTATTTCTACGCTGACGGATATGCTGAAAGACAGGCTAATGGAGAGGAGCAAAAACAATTATCTAAAGAATTTGTTCGCCGTTGGTTGATCGAAAATGGTTTTCAAGGTCAGGAAGGACAGCAAATTCCGAATATGACAGACGAATATATCGAGTCTGTTTCTGAAAGATACATCGAATTGTTCGAGAATATTTTAGGAGAAAAATTTGTAAAAGCTGATATTGACAATATTGATCAACGTATTGAAAAAAACGTATTAGATTACCTTTCTTCAAAATAGTAATTTCGGGTTTAAACTAACGATTTAAACCATGAAATTTATAACCCAAAAAAATGCCCTGCTAATTGTATGTTTTACAGCAGGGCATTTTCTTTTTGCGCAGATTGATAAAAATGCGACAAAGGAAACTAAAAACTTATATCAGAATCTTAAAACTATTTCCGAAAAGCATATTCTTTTCGGGCATCAGCACGCGCTTGAATATGGACATGGATGGAGTAATGAGCCTAATCGTTCAGATGTAAAATCGGTTACGGGTTCGCATCCTGCCATTGTTGGGATTGATTTTAGTGATTTTTCTGGTCGTTCCAAAGACCAAATTGAAAAGACTAAAGATTTATTGCGAAAAAATGTAATCGATACGTATGAAAGAGGCGGAATTACAACTGTTTCTTGGCATTTTAATAATCCAGCTTCTGAAGGAGGATTTTATTGGAAAGAAGGAATTTCAGCTGCTTCCATGTCTTTGATAAAGCCCGGAGGTTCTCATCATGAGGAATACAAAGAGATTTTAAAAACTATTGCCGATTTTGCACATTCTGTTAAAGCAAAAGATGGAAAACTTTCCCCGATGATTTTCAGGCCCTTTCACGAATTTGATGGCGATTGGTTTTGGTGGGGGAGAACGCATACTTCTCGAGAAGATTTTATTGCGGTTTGGCAGTTTACGGTTTCTTATTTAAGAGATACTTTGGGAGTTCATAATTTTATTTATGCTTTTTCTCCTGATAATAAATTTAATTCTGAAGCAGAATATTTAGAGCGTTATCCAGGTGATGAATTTGTTGATATGCTTGGCATGGATGATTATGGAGATTTTGGAAGAAATGGCAAATACGATCTAGATGCTGGACTAAGAAAACTTAAAATATTTTCTGATTTGGCTATAAAAAAGAAAAAATTAGCTGCATTTACAGAAACTGGACTAGAATCAATTCCTAATGAAAAGTGGTGGACAGAAGTTTTACTTAAAACTTTAAAATCCCAAAATCTGCAATTGGCTTATGTTTTAGTTTGGAGAAACGATGTTACAAGTCCAACGCATTATTATGCGCCTTTTCCGGGACAAGTAAGCGAAAAAGATTTTATAAAATTCTATGATGATCCTTTTACTTTATTTGAAAAGGATTTGAAGAATATTTACAGCAAGAAATTTAAGATGTAGTGTATCTTCTACAAATTAAGAACGCAATTTAGGTCAAACTAAATTGCGTTTTTTTATTTTTTTGAAGTAATCATGCAACCTTCTCGAGTTTTAAGTCGTCTAATTAGTAAATCATCATCATCAATCATTTAACAAACAATCATCATGAAAAAATCAGTAGTTATTTTAGGATTATTTTTCCTTGTTGGAAATGTTTCAATTGCATCAAATTCGGCATTTGCAGCTAAAAATCAAGTAGAATTTTCAGTTTATGGAAAATCTCCATTGCATCTCGCAATCAGCAAAGGCGATATTGATGCCGTTAAGAAGTTCGTTTTGTATGGTACCAATGTCAATAAAATGGAAAATAATATGACGCCATTAATGGTTGCTGCAAGATTTAACCATTGTGATATTATTAAATTATTACTTGCGAATGGAGCAGATTCCTCAATCGAAAATTCACAAGGTTTTACCGCTTTACATTATGCAGAGTACGCAAAATCAGCAGATTCGATTACTATTTTGAAGACGCTAAAAGAGAATCGTAAGAATAAATAGTAAATAGAAAAAGAAAAGTGCAATTCAAAAAAAACGGAATTGCACTTTTTATTTTAGAATGATATAATGTTATTCCATTTTCTCTTTTAAATTTTCTAGACCTTTTTGCAGATCGTTTCCAATCATTTGATCCATTTTTAGCATCGGAAGCATAATATTTGTTGGATAAGGAATTACACCGCTGATTCCCCATTTTACTTTTGTCTGATTTTCCGAAACAGGTTCGGTAGACATAAATCCAACTGCGGTATCTTCCATAGGCTTTTTAAAACGAAGAGCAAAATCCAGACGTCTATTTTCTGTTATTTTCGTAATCTCTTGTTCTCCAACTCCAACTTCTTTTACATTACTTTCCCAAGAAGATACAGCACCTACTGCACCATCAGTACCTTTATAAGTAATCCTTATTTTTGGATCCCTATTGGCCCAAACACTAAACTCATTTTGGTTCTTTAATGATCTGACATATTTAAAAATACTATCGGCAGGTTTGTTGATCGTAATTTCTCTTTCAACCGAATATTCCTTCGGCATAAAGTAGGCAACAATTAAAACAATCGAAATGAATAAAATTAAAATAACTAGTAATCTTTTAATGAAAATCATGGTTTTTTGTTTTTAAGGTTAGTGTTTTTTGGATAGATTTTTTTTGCTTAACAAAGAACTATAGGGCTTTTAGATTGAAACGTTATCTTTTTGATTTTTAATTCTATAGTAAATTTAAAAAATTATTTGAGAGTTTGAAATGAGGGGGGGGGTACAAAAAAGATTAAAAATAAATAAGATTTATTGTAACATTTTCTTTTTTATGTAGTCTATTATAGTAAAACCAATAATTTGGTAACGTTTGGGTTCTTTAATTATCGTTTTATTAAGTAAGTGTTAAGAATTGGTTAAAACATGGTACTTTGTAATGCATAATACGATAAAATGAATTACTTTTACATCAGAAATTAAAATCATCAATAATCAATTAATAAACAATCAATCATTATGAAAAAATCAGTTATTTATTTAGGACTAGCCTTGGTAACATTTGGAAATGTAGCAATGGCTTCAAACGGAGTTTCAACTGTTAAAAATCCAATTGAACGTACAGGTTATACAGCAAACCCTTTAAATGTTGCTATTAGCAAAGGTGATATTGAAACAGTTAAGAAATTTATTGAGTACGGAGCAGATGTAAATTTAATCTCAGAAGATCTTACTCCATTAATGACAGCTGCACGTTATAACAAATTTGAAATCATTAAAGTTTTATTGGCAAATGGCGCAAAAGCTAGTGCAAAAAATGAAAATGGTTTTACTGCATTGAAATATGCAGAATTATCAAATGCTTCAGAATCTATTGCGATTTTGAAAGATCTGAAATAACAGTATAAAAAAGTTTTGAGTTAGTAGAAAAAAAGACCTTTGTGAGCAAAAGGTCTTTTTTTAGTTTTAGAATGAACTCTAAAATAAAAAAGCATCATTATAAAAATGATGCTTCTTCTTTTTTAAATCCCAACAAATTGATTTAAAACTAAATATTTTGATTGCTATTCTATTGGCACATCTTTTTTTCTATTGAATACCCAGAATAAAATTGGGAATACTAATAAAGTTAAGACTGTAGCCGTCATTAAGCCACCGATAATTACAATAGCCAGTGGTTTTTGAGATTCTGAACCAATTCCTGTAGAAATTGCAGCGGGCATAAGACCAATAGAAGCCATTAAGGCAGTCATAACTACAGCTCTTGTTCTAGCTTTTACTCCTCTAAAAATAGATTCTTCGAGCGAGAATTTTGCTTTCAGATTATGATGGAATTCAGAAATCAGAATAACTCCATTTTGAATACAAATTCCTAAAAGAGCAATAAATCCAACCCCAGCAGAAATTCCGAAATTCATTCCTGTAATATGAAGCGCAATGATTCCGCCAATAATGGCAAATGGAACGTTAGCAAGAACAAGAAGAGAATCCTTAAAATTTCCAAATAGAATAAATAAAAGAACAAAAATTCCAATTAAACTTATCGGCACCACTTGTGCTAAACGAGCACTAGCACGAACTTGATTTTCAAATTCTCCTGTCCAGCCTGTTGTGTAACCTGCAGGAAGTTTTAATTTATTTACTTTTGATTGTGCTTCGGCAATGGTACTTCCTAAATCTCGATCACGAACAGAAAATTTAACGCCAATAAAGCGCTTGGTATTATCTCTGTAAATAAATGCCGGACCTGTAATGGTTTTGATGTCGCAAATTTCTTTTAAAGGAATTTTGATTCCGTTAATCGTTGGAACTTTAATTTCTTCCAAATCTTTTTCGTCTTTTCTATATTCTTTTGAAAAACGAACACGAACATCAAATTTTTTCTCATCCTCGTATTTTTCAGTTGCTGTTTTTCCTCCAAAAGCTAATTCTAAAACCGCTTGAGCATCACTTAAAGTTACTCCATAAGCAGCCATTTTTTCTCGATCAAGAATAACGCTTATTTCTGGCTGACCAACATTTCTTAAAATACCTGCGTCTTTAATACCTGGAATATTTTTAATCTGTGCCAAAACTTCATTTGCGAGCTGATCCAATTTATTCAAATCATCGCCATAAATTTTAACCGCATTTGATGCTTTAAATCCCGCTACCGATTCTGCAACGTTATCAATTACAGGTTGCGAGTAATTGTAGGTTATCCCTTGGTGGACTTTTAGTTTTTCATCCATTTCATTAATCAATTCATCCATAGAGATTTTACGTTTCCATTCTTTTTGCGGAATTAAGTCTACTTGTAGCTGAATAAACCCAAAACCATTTGGATCGGTTCCGTCATTGCTTCGTCCAGTTTGCGATAATACCTTTTTTACCTCTGGAAAACTTTCTAAGTCTTTTCTAATTATTGCCGCTGTTTTAACACTTTCGGGAAGAGAAGTACTCATTGGTAATTCGGCAGTAACCCATAATGCACCCTCATTTAATTGAGGTAAAAATTCTGTTCCTAAGAAACCTGCAGAAAAGAAAACCCCAACTAGTAACGCCGTAGAGGCAATTAGAGTTTGTACTTTATGCTTGAATGTCCATGCAAAACCTTTAGAAACAATTCGATCCCAAAAATTAACAAACGGATTGTGTTTTTCTTTTACATTTTTATTCAATAAAATATGCGAAAGAACAGGTACTAGAGTTAGTGTAAATATAAGCGCTCCCAACAATGCAAAACCTAATGTAAAGGCTAGGGGAGAGAACATTTTTCCTTCTACTTTCTGGAACGAGAAAATAGGAAGCAAAGCTGTGATAATGATTAACTTTGAAAAGAAAATGGCTTTACCCATTTCAGTTCCTGTTCTTTTGATCAAGCTTCCTTTGGCAATTTTATTAAATTTCTCCATGCCCAATTGATGCGCTCGATGATCTAAAACTACAAATAATCCTTCGACCATTACAACGGCTCCATCAATGATAATTCCGAAATCGACAGCACCTAAACTTAATAAGTTGGCGCTCATTCCCATCATTTTAAGACATAAAAAAGCAAATAATAAAGAAAGTGGAATTACAATTGAAACTGTAAAAGTAGTTCTCCAGTCAGCCATAAATAAGAATACCACAACCGTAACCAGAATAATACCTTCAAATAAGTTGTGCATTACTGTTTCGGTCGTAAAATTCATCAGATTATCACGATCGTAGAAAGTTTCAATTTTAATATCTTTTGGCAAGACATTATCATTTAGATCTTTGATTTTTGCTTTTATAAGGGCAAGTGTTTCTTGAGGGTTTTCACCTTTTCTCATTACTACAATTCCTTCAACGGCATCGTCATTATCTCCAAGACCAGTCTGACCAACTCTTGGCATTGAACTTTCATAAACTTCTGCTAGATTTTTAACTAAAATTGGATTTCCGCCAGCATCATCAACAATAATATTTCCAATATCTGCCTTTGATTTTAGTAAACCAACACCGCGAACAACAAAAGCTTGTCCGTTTTTCTCAATAACATCACCTCCCACGTTTAAGTTTCCTGCATTTACTGCATTATAAACTTGTAGTGGCGTAATATTATATTTGGCTAGTTTAATTGGATCAACTCCAACTTCGTATGTTTTAGTTTGTCCACCAAAAACGTTTAGATCGGCAACACCAGGAAGAGAACGAAGCTGTTTATCGATTACCCAGTTTTGATACGTCAATAATTCTCTACTGTCTCTGCTGTCACTTTTTACAATATACCTAAAAATCTCGCCTGTTGGGCCATAAGGAGGCTGTACGTCTGGTTCTACATCATCTGGAAGTGAAACATTCTTCAATAAATTGTTTACTTGAAAACGAGCAAAGGTATCGTCAACACCATCGTCAAAAATAATTTTTATAACCGATAAGCCAAACATCGTAATGCTTCGAACGCTTGTTTTCTTTTGAACAGAGTTCATCGCAATTTCAATTGGAGAGGTTACAAAACGCTCTACCTCTTCAGCACTTTTTCCATTCCATTGCGTGATTATGATGATCTGTGTATTGGTAACATCTGGGAAAGCATCGATAGGCATATTTTTGAATGAAATAAATCCAGCAACAGCCAATAATCCTACCCAAAAGAAGGTAAATGCTTTATTCTTTAAAGAGAAAGCAATAATGTTTTTTATGAATTTGTTCATGTTCTTAGTTGTTTAAAGCACCATAAATAAATAGCTGATTGTTTGTGATTACTTTTTCATTCTCCTTTAATCCGCTTGAAATGTAAGTAGTATCACCAACAACTCTGTAAACTTCTACTTGTCTTGTTTCTATATTATTACGGTCTTTGAATACCACAACAAAGTTTTTACTTTTATCAAAAACAATTGCTTTACTCGGCACGGCTATCATAGATTGATTTTCATTGAAAGACAATTTAATATTAGCATTCATATCTGGCTTAAGCATATAATCTGGATTGCTTAATTTGATTCTAGCCTGCATTGCTTTAGTTTCTGGATCAATTACATTGTAGATTTTGTCTACTTTTCCTTGAAATATTCTATCTGGGTAGCTTAAAGTAGTTACGGCAGCAGAAGTTCCTAGTTTTACTTTATTGATGTCAATTTCATTAATATTGGCCATTGCCCAAACTTCACTAATTTCTGCAATATCAAATATGTTTTCAGAACGGTCGTTACGCAAAAGCATATCTTGATTAATGCTTTTTTGAATTATAAAACCGCTTATAGGTGCCGTTACTTCGTAAATAGATCCCGCTTTGATATTGTAAATTTTATACGTTTCTTGAATCTTGCTTAATTGCGACTGCGCTTTATTTACTTCAGATTTTGCTTGGAGAACATCGCTTTCAGAATTTAATTTACCATCAAACAATTCTTGAGCAACTTTTAAATTATTCTTAGCAACAAGCAAATCACTTTTAGCATCTATAGCTTGTTTTTCAAAATCGGCTACATCGGTACTTTTTATCGTTGCCAGAACTTGTCCTTTTTTTACATAATCCCCAAGTTCAACATTTACCTTCATAACATTTCCACCAACTAGCGGGTAAACATCAATCATTTTATTGTTGTCAGCAGTAATTTTTCCGTAAAAACTAAGTTCATTTTTTAACGGCTGAGTTTTAGCTTCGGCTGTTGTAGTGCTTTTTAGCATAGTATTACTTAAAACAAAAGACATATTTGTTTCAGGATTCTCTACTTGTTTTTTGCAGCCTGTTAGGGATAGACTTGCAATTGCGATTCCTATGAATAATGTATGTTTCATTTCTTTGCTGTTTTAAAATAAATCTTTGTTAATGGTACTATTTAATTCTTCGCCGGCTATTACTACTTTTTTCTTTAATTCGTTTAACTGAATTATGGCCTGATTGTAGCTTTCCATAAAATCGGTAAATTCTAAAAGGCTTACATTTCGTTTCTGAAAATTGGTAAGCATTCCATTGTAAACGGCTTCAAAGTCTGAGTTTACCGTTGGCTTAATCACACTGTAGTTTTGTCTCGATTCATCCCATTTTGTCCAAGCCGAAGTAATTTCAGTTTGAAGTTGCAGTTCAAAATTCTGTTTTTCAACCTTAGATTGTTCTAAAATAGTTTGGGCATACTTAATGTTTCCTTTGTTCTTATTCCATAACGGCAACGGAATCCCAACACTAACATTGGCTTCGTTGTTGAAAGCTCCACTTCGCTGATCATAATTGGCTCCTAAAGTAAGATCTGGAATCGCAAGTGATTTCTGCCATTTTACATTCAATTCATTAGCTTCAATCTCTTTTTGTTTTGCTAAATAATCAGGTCGATTTGCAATAGCTTGTTCTTCAAAGCTTTTAAGATCAAAAGCAATAACTTTTAAATATTTATTCGAATCGTCTTTGCTAACAGAAGGAATTACATTTTCAGTTTCATTCAACAGCAGTTTCAGATTAGCTTGTTCATCTATATTATTGTTTATTACTTCCAATCGTTCATTTTTGAAGTTGAGATACAACGATTGTAAACGAACAACATCCTTTAAAGGAATATTCCCTTTTTGAGCTTGAACTGAATAAGAATTGATCAAATTTTCGATATGAGCTAACTGTTTGTCAGTATTTTCAAGGTTTTTAGTGTTGTAATAAACGGTGTAAAAGCTTTTGCGCAGCTGTAGTTTTAAAGTGCGCAGTAAATCATTGAATGAAAGTTCTGCCAATTGCGCATTGGTTTGTGCAAGTTTGATTTCATTACGCTTTTTACCGCCAAGATAAATAAGTTGCTCAATGCCAAATACTTTTTGACCCTCTTTGCCTATGTCAAAAAACTTATCTCTTTCTGGGTTATATGCATTCAGTTCGGCTGTTATTACGGGGTTTTCCCAAATGCGCGCCTGAATGGCTAGAGCTTTTGATGCATCGATGTTGTATTGCGATGCCAGCAAGAATAAATTCTTTTTTAAAAATTGGCTTTCACAGTCCTGAAGAGTGACTGTTTTTTGCGCTATTGCAGTCTGATTCAAAACTGCAAATAACAGCAATGCGAATAACTTTTTCATTGTATTGATTTTGAGTTATACAAATATGCTATCAACAGGCTTTAGGGGAGCTTAAAATCTACCTTAAAAATAGCTTAAAAAAGTTTACAATTCGAAAAATAATTGAAATAAATTCGTGTTAATATTTGGAGTTGAGTAGATTATGTTAGCTTTGTGAACCGTGAGAATACGATGAACAATTCTTAAGCCAAGTCCAAAGCCAGAAGTTTTTTTTGAATTTTGCCCACGCATAAAAGGCTCAAAAAGATTTTTTTGTTCTTCTTCGTGTAAAGTGTCTCCGGTATTCGAAACAGAAATGATAAGATGATAATGGTCAGTGCTTATTTTTACTTTTGCTTGTTTATTGTCTGAATAGATGTAGGCATTTTTTAAGATATTAGTTAAAGCAATTTCCAAAAGATTTTTGTTTCCTTTTATTTCCAAAGCAGTATCCAGATCATCACTTTCTTCCATTTCAAAAAGAATAACAAAATCGGGAAATGTTTTGTTGATTTTTTCTATTGAAGAAAATAAAATTTCATCTAGACGCTGAATTTCGATGTTTTCTGTATTTCTATTGTCAATTTTTGAAAGAATAAGCAACGAATTAATTAGTTCGCCCAAATGATTAACATCAGCCAATATATTTTTAAGGAAAGAATTATTCTTCGGTTTTAGATCTGGATCGGCAATAGCGTTTTCAATCTGAGAAGTCATTCTAGAAAGCGGTGTTCTTAATTCATGTGAAGCATGAGCAGTAAATTCCTTCTGTTTTTGATACGAAACTTCAATTCGATCCATCATAAAATTAAACTCATCGGCAAGCAGATCGACTTCATTTTTGGTGCTGTTGGATGCAATTCTGGTATCGAGATTATTTTCGTTAATGTTTTTTATTTTTTGATGAAAAGCAAGAAGCGGATTCATCGCTTTTCTAACCATAAAAGAGGTTAATAGCCAGCAGATCGTAGTAAAGAAAATATATGAAACAACTAATGTGTACCTTAAAAAAAGTAATTTCTTTTTTCCATAATCATCAGTTGCTGATATCAAAGCATAAAAGTCCTTGTCGTTTGTATCATAAAAAACGCCATAGACTTCATAATCTCCTTGTTGCTTAAAAAATGTTTTATTCTTTTTTAAATATTTCAAGTCTTCAACCGACCAATTAATTTTGGCATCGTCAATACTACTATAGATTAGCTTATAATTAGAATCGAAAACTAAGGTTTTCTCGTCATATAGTTTATTGATAGAATTTTGATCTATTATTTTTAAAAGCTGGTTATCGATCTGTTTGACATTCACCAATAATTTGATGTTCGATAAAGCTTTAATTTCTAATCGATCACGGAACTCTTCTTTTCTATAATTAGAATACAAAATGAATATCACTGTAGATGCCAGTCCGAAAAGGATGGTAAACAGTAAACTTACTAAAAGTGATATTCTATTTTTTAATGTCATTCTTGATCGCTTAGATAATAGCCGTAGCCAACTTTGGTACGGATAAGTTTTATTTCGTGATCTTTGTCTATTTTCTTTCTCAAAAAGTTAATGTAAACTTCAATGGTATTTTGATTGGTTTCAATATGATAGTCCCAAAGTTTTTCAGCAATAAATTGTTTCGAAAGCACTTTTCCTTTGGCATGAGCCAAAATTAAAATCAACTTAAATTCTTTCGGAGTAAGTTTAATTTCTTCATTAGATCTAAAGACCTTCATATCTTCTTCAAAAATTTCTAAATCTTTGATTGCAATTTTGCTTTCTATCTGCTGCGGAACTTCCTTTCGTCTTAAAAGAGATTGTACTCTAGCGTATAATTCTTCAAAATGAAATGGTTTAACTAAATAATCATCTGCGCCACTATCAAAAGAAGATAGTTTATCTTCGATTTCACTAAAAGCAGTCAGCATGATTATTGGCGTTTTATTATCGATTTTACGAATGCCTTTGCAAACTTCTATTCCGTTTAATCCAGGGACATTGATGTCAAGAATAATCAAATCGTATTCGTACGGAAAATATTTTTTCAGTAACAACGAACCATCATAATAAGCAATACACTCGAACTTCTTAGAGGTAAAGAATGCTGAGATTTCTTTAGACAAAGTAAAATCGTCTTCGAGTAGTAGTATTTTCATTCTTGAAGGAAATTTATAAATTCGGCCATTTTGAGAAACAGCCGAATTTAATATAAGGTATTGTTTTAATTGAAATAAGAGAACGTCTCATTGTTCTCAATTTTCTGTAATGACTCATAAATCAATTGAATAACATTTTCAACATCCTCTCTATGAACCATTTCTACAGTTGTATGCATGTATCGCAAAGGAAGCGAAATCAATGCAGAAGGAACACCTCCATTACTGTAAGCAAAAGCATCAGTATCTGTACCTGTTGCACGAGAAGTAGCATGTCTCTGAAAAGGGATTTTGTTTTCTTCGGCAGTTTCTACAATCAAATCGCGAAGTTTATTCTGAATAGCAGGAGAGTACCCAATAACAGGACCTTTCCCCATTTTAAGGTCGCCTTCCACTTTTTTATCAATCATTGGAGTAGTGGTGTCATGGCAAACATCGGTAACAATGGCAACATTTGGTTTTATTCTGTGTGCGATCATCTCGGCACCGCGAAGACCAATTTCCTCCTGAACAGAATTTACAATATATAAACCAAAAGGAAGGGTTTTATTGTTTTCTTTTAATAAACGAGCCACTTCAGCAATCATAAAACCGCCCATTCTATTGTCGATCGCACGGCAGACAAATTTGTTTTCGTTCAAAATCATAAATTCATCCGGATAAGTAATAACACATCCAACATGAACGCCTAAAGCTTCAACTTGCTCTTTATTTTCGCAACCTAAATCAATAAAAATATTACTTAATTTAGGAATCTCTTCCTTGTCGCGCAAACGAGTATGAATTGCAGGCCATCCAAAAACACCTTTAACGATTCCATTTTTAGTATGAATATTGACTCTTTTAGAAGGAGCAATCTGATGATCAGAACCACCATTTCTAATAACATATATTAAACCATCTTCCGTAATATAATTTACATACCACGAAATTTCATCAGCATGTCCCTCAATAACCACTTTATAGGGCGCGTCAGGATTGATTACTCCAACAGCAGTTCCATAAGTATCCGTTATAAAAGTGTCAACATAAGGTTTCAAATACTCCATCCAAAGTTTCTGGCCTTCACTTTCGTAACCAGTAGGAGAAGCGTTATTTAGGTAGCTTTCTAAGAATGCTATAGAAGTCTCATTTAAGATAGAATTTGTGCTCATAAAAATATTTTTCTGCTAAAATATAAATTTGGTATTAGAGTTGTGTATAAATATATAATTTTACACTTAAATTATGATTCAATGAGATTAACCACCTTTTTATTTATACTCTTAGTTTGTTTTTCTTCTAAAGCCCAAGTTACTCCCAAAGAGAACGAACAAATGGGATATATATTAACAGAGAAAGATTCTATTTTAGGCGACACCATTCAACTGCCAGAAATAATTATTTCAAAAGGACAGAAGATGAGTCCAGAAGAAATGAAACAATTTCAAATTCTTCAAAATAGAGTTTATAAAGTTTATCCTTATGCAAAATTGGCTGCAGAGCGATTAACGGCATTGAATAACGGAATGGCGCGTTTGAAAACCAACCGTGAAAAAAAGAAGTATTTCAAAATTGTAGAAGATTATCTAAATAATGAATTCGAAGAAAGGCTTAAAAAACTTTCTAGAAAACAAGGACAGATTTTAGTAAAGCTAGTCCATCGCCAAACAGGAATTACAACGTATGAACTCATAAAAACACTAAAAAGCGGATTCAAAGCCTTCGTTTCGAATACAACTGCCAATTTGTTTGACATTAGTTTAAAAGAAGAATACAAACCCTACGATGTAAATGAAGACTATTTGATAGAAACCATTTTGGTAAGAGCATTTGAGTCTGGCAGATTAGCAAATCAAAAGCCAGCCAATCCCTTAGATTATGAAGATCTAGCCGAAAAATGGCAGCAAAAAGCAAAAGATCTAAACAAGAAATAAGTATACATATATATAAGGTATATAAACCCGACAGTTTTTTAAAATCTGTCGGGTTTGTTTTTGTACATATATATATAAGTAGAAAATTTAGATTGTCTGGCTGAGCGAAGTCGAAGCCTTTTATACAATATATAATAAGGAGCTTAATCCCGCTATCCGCTCCAATCTTTTGTGCCGAACCCCGGCACAAAAGGATTTCCGCTTCTATCGGGGCTAGGGCACCATTTTCCAGAGGCGGCTTAAAGGGGAGAGAGCGGGTTTTGGAAGAGAGGGAAGGAAAAGCTTGGCGCCTCAGCGCCTTTGCGGGATTAAAAACGGAAGATGTCGGCTTTTGAAAACATGGAATTTCTTCAAAAAACGGGCTTAAAGGCTGAAAACCCCATAAAAAGCGAATGCTGAAACGGGCGTAAAATGCCAAAACAGCGGGGCTGCAGAGAAAAAACCTACAAGACTTCAAAAAAGTTTATGCTGTAAACGGCGAGTTATTAGAATGTTAAGAAAAACATGGAAAAAATATCAAAAAAACTCTTTGAAAAAGCTTGCGTAAGCGGAAAAAGGTTCTACTTTTGCACCCGCAACAGCGAAGGCGTTCATCGAAATACTGGCAGGAAATGAGAATCAGACGAAAAGAAATTTTCAAAAAAAAGATTCGAAAAAGCTTGCGAGATTTGAAAATGCTTTCTACATTTGCACCCCGCAAAACACGGAAAGTTCATTGAGAGATTGGGAGGAAAATTGGAGAAAACGGGATTGAAAAAATCTCAAAAAAAAACTTTAAATTTTTCTTGCAGGAAACAAAAAGAAGTTTTAGTTTTGCACCCGCTTTGAGAGATAAGCGAAAGACAAAGAAATTACGTTCGTAGACATATTGAATTGACAGCCGTTTTAACAGAGATGTTAAAACAAAAGAATAAGAGCAGTAGAATCGGAATATTCGAAAAGAACCGATAGGAATAGCATCGATTATATAATATTAAAATATACGATGAAGAGTTTGATCCTGGCTCAGGATGAACGCTAGCGGCAGGCTTAACACATGCAAGTCGAGGGGTAGAAGTCTTCGGGCTTTGAGACCGGCGCACGGGTGCGTAACGCGTATGCAATCTGCCTTTCACAGAGGGATAGCCCAGAGAAATTTGGATTAATACCTCATAGCATAATCAAGCCGCATGGTTTGATTATTAAAGTCACAACGGTGAAAGATGAGCATGCGTCCCATTAGCTAGTTGGTAAGGTAACGGCTTACCAAGGCGACGATGGGTAGGGGTCCTGAGAGGGAGATCCCCCACACTGGTACTGAGACACGGACCAGACTCCTACGGGAGGCAGCAGTGAGGAATATTGGTCAATGGGCGCAAGCCTGAACCAGCCATGCCGCGTGCAGGATGACGGTCCTATGGATTGTAAACTGCTTTTGCACAGGAAGAAACACTCCGACGTGTCGGAGCTTGACGGTACTGTGAGAATAAGGATCGGCTAACTCCGTGCCAGCAGCCGCGGTAATACGGAGGATCCAAGCGTTATCCGGAATCATTGGGTTTAAAGGGTCCGTAGGCGGTCTTGTAAGTCAGTGGTGAAAGCCCATCGCTCAACGGTGGAACGGCCATTGATACTGCAGGACTTGAATTATTGGGAAGTAACTAGAATATGTAGTGTAGCGGTGAAATGCTTAGAGATTACATGGAATACCAATTGCGAAGGCAGGTTACTACCAATTTATTGACGCTGATGGACGAAAGCGTGGGTAGCGAACAGGATTAGATACCCTGGTAGTCCACGCCGTAAACGATGGATACTAGCTGTTGGGAGCAATCTCAGTGGCTAAGCGAAAGTGATAAGTATCCCACCTGGGGAGTACGAACGCAAGTTTGAAACTCAAAGGAATTGACGGGGGCCCGCACAAGCGGTGGAGCATGTGGTTTAATTCGATGATACGCGAGGAACCTTACCAAGGCTTAAATGCAGACTGACCGATTTGGAAACAGATCTTTCGCAAGACAGTTTACAAGGTGCTGCATGGTTGTCGTCAGCTCGTGCCGTGAGGTGTCAGGTTAAGTCCTATAACGAGCGCAACCCCTGTTGTTAGTTGCCAGCGAGTCAAGTCGGGAACTCTAACAAGACTGCCAGTGCAAACTGTGAGGAAGGTGGGGATGACGTCAAATCATCACGGCCCTTACGCCTTGGGCTACACACGTGCTACAATGGCCGGTACAGAGAGCAGCCACTGGGTGACCAGGAGCGAATCTATAAAGCCGGTCACAGTTCGGATCGGAGTCTGCAACTCGACTCCGTGAAGCTGGAATCGCTAGTAATCGGATATCAGCCATGATCCGGTGAATACGTTCCCGGGCCTTGTACACACCGCCCGTCAAGCCATGGAAGCTGGGGG
The DNA here is from genome assembly GCF_056824325.1 of Flavobacterium sp. B330r. Taxonomy (NCBI): domain Bacteria; kingdom Pseudomonadati; phylum Bacteroidota; class Flavobacteriia; order Flavobacteriales; family Flavobacteriaceae; genus Flavobacterium; species Flavobacterium sp. B330r. The sequence goes on along the minus strand of NZ_CP124860.1, from coordinate 4,858,986 downwards.
TGCCTGAAGTCGGTGACCGCAAGGAGCTGCCTAGGGTAAAACTGGTAACTAGGGCTAAGTCGTAACAAGGTAGCCGTACCGGAAGGTGCGGCTGGAACACCTCCTTTCTAGAGCCCTATGTGTTAGCAGCAATGCACGCTGGGGAAATAAGATGCCGGACTATGGTTTTGGAATCTGAGATTGTATTGCTCTTGCTGTTAATTTAAAAAAAATGATAAAATTAAGTAAAACAGAGTCTCGTAGCTCAGCTGGTTAGAGTACTACACTGATAATGTAGGGGTCGGCAGTTCGAGTCTGCCCGGGACTACTATTTAACTTAAAAAAAGGAAATTCTAGAGTTGAGTTCTTATGAATAATCATTCATAATTCATAATTCACAATTCATAATTAGATTGGGGGATTAGCTCAGCTGGCTAGAGCGCCTGCCTTGCACGCAGGAGGTCAACGGTTCGACTCCGTTATTCTCCACTGTCCCGATAAATCGGGAAAAAGTTCATTGACATATTGAGATAAGAAAATAATAAGAAAGTAGAAAGCGTTTTTTGCAATTTATTGCAAAAGACAAAACAAAACGGTCTTGTTTTAATTAACAAGATTGGTGCAATAAGCAAAATAAGGGCGCATGGGGAATGCCTAGGCTCTCAGAGGCGATGAAGGACGTGATAAGCTGCGAAAAGCTGCGGGGACTGGCACACACAGATTGATCCGCAGATATCCGAATGGGGCAACCCGCTATGTTGAAGACATAGCACACCGATAGGTGGGCAAACCCGCTGAACTGAAACATCTAAGTAGGCGGAGGAGAAGAAAACAAAAGTGATTCCGTAAGTAGTGGCGAGCGAACGCGGATTAGCCCAAACCAGTTATGTTACGGCATAGCTGGGGTTGTAGGACCGCGACATTTCATGCATGAGGAACCGGAAGCTTCTGGAAAGGAGCGCCACAGAGGGTGACAGCCCCGTATGGGCAACAAATGTAATGGATAGCGGTATCCTGAGTAGGGCGGGGCACGTGAAACCCTGTCTGAATTTGGCGGGACCATCCGCTAAGGCTAAATACTCCTGAGAGACCGATAGTGAACCAGTACCGTGAGGGAAAGGTGAAAAGAACCGTGAATAACGGAGTGAAATAGATCCTGAAACCATGCGCTTACAAGCGGTCGGAGCCCTTTCGTGGGGTGACGGCGTGCCTTTTGCATAATGAGCCTACGAGTTAACGCTGCTGGCAAGGATAAGTGGTTAAGCCATGGATCCGCAGCGAAAGCGAGTCTGAATAGGGCGCTTTAGTCAGTAGTGTTAGACGCGAAACCGTGTGATCTACCCATGGGCAGGTTGAAGCTGTGGTAACACACAGTGGAGGACCGAACCGGTTGACGTTGAAAAGTCTTCGGATGACCTGTGGGTAGGGGTGAAAGGCCAATCAAACTCGGAAATAGCTCGTACTCCCCGAAATGCATTTAGGTGCAGCGTTATTTTAGTTATATAGAGGTAGAGCTACTGATTGGATGCGGGGGCTTCACCGCCTACCAATTCCTGACAAACTCCGAATGCTATATAATGATTGATAACAGTGAGGGCTTGGGTGCTAAGGTCCAAGTCCGAGAGGGAAAGAACCCAGACCATCAGCTAAGGTCCCCAAATATATGCTAAGTTGAAAGAACGAGGTTTGTCTGCCCAGACAGCTAGGATGTTGGCTTGGAAGCAGCCATTCATTTAAAGAGTGCGTAACAGCTCACTAGTCGAGCGGACGAGCATGGATAATAATCGGGCATAAGCATATTACCGAAGCTATGGATTTGCATGTATGTGCAAGTGGTAGGGGAGCATTCTGACAGGGCTGAAGGTGTATCGTAAGGTATGCTGGACCGGTCAGAAAAGAAAATGTAGGCATAAGTAACGATAATGCGGGCGAGAAACCCGCACACCGAAAAACTAAGGTTTCCACAGCTATGCTAATCAGCTGTGGGTTAGTCTGGACCTAAGGCGAACCCGAAAGGGACAGTCGATGGCCAACGGGTTAATATTCCCGTACTTCTTATTGCTGTGATGGGGTGACGGAGTGATGAAAGCGCCGCGAACTGACGGAATAGTTCGTTAAAGCACCTAGCTATAGGGTCTCTAGGCAAATCCGGAGATCTTGGTGAAATGCGATAGTACTCGGAGTCTTCGGACAAAGAGATAGTGCGCCTAAGGGCTTCCAAGAAAAACCTCTAAACTTCAGGCAGTAAGAACCAGTACCGTAAACCGACACAGGTAGTTGAGGAGAGAATCCTAAGGTGCTCGAGAGATTCATGGCTAAGGAATTAGGCAAAATAGACCTGTAACTTCGGGAGAAAGGTCGCCAGCAGCAATGCTGGCCGCAGTGAAGAGGTCCAGGCGACTGTTTATCAAAAACACAGGGCTCTGCAAAATCGTAAGATGAAGTATAGGGCCTGACACCTGCCCGGTGCTGGAAGGTTAAGAGGAGATGTTATCTTCGGAGAAGCATTGAATTGAAGCCCCAGTAAACGGCGGCCGTAACTATAACGGTCCTAAGGTAGCGAAATTCCTTGTCGGGTAAGTTCCGACCTGCACGAATGGTGTAACGATCTGGACACTGTCTCAGCCATGAGCTCGGTGAAATTGTAGTAACGGTGAAGATGCCGTTTACCCGCAGTGGGACGAAAAGACCCTGTGCACCTTTACTATAGCTTAGTATTGACCTTGGATAAATGATGTGTAGGATAGGTTGGAGACTATGAAGCGGCGTCGCCAGGCGTTGTGGAGTCATTGTTGAAATACAACCCTTTGTTTATCTGAGGCCTAACCCCGCAATGTGGGGGACAGTGCTTGGTGGGTAGTTTGACTGGGGTGGTCGCCTCCAAAAGAGTAACGGAGGCTTCTAAAGGTTCCCTCAGTACGCTTGGTAACCGTGCGTAGAGTGCAATGGCATAAGGGAGCTTGACTGAGAGACATACAGGTCGATCAGGTACGAAAGTAGAGCATAGTGATCCGGTGGTTCCGCATGGAAGGGCCATCGCTCAAAGGATAAAAGGTACGCCGGGGATAACAGGCTGATCTCCCCCAAGAGCTCATATCGACGGGGGGGTTTGGCACCTCGATGTCGGCTCGTCACATCCTGGGGCTGGAGAAGGTCCCAAGGGTTGGGCTGTTCGCCCATTAAAGTGGCACGCGAGCTGGGTTCAGAACGTCGTGAGACAGTTCGGTCTCTATCTACTGCGGGCGTTAGAAATTTGAGTGGATCTGATTCTAGTACGAGAGGACCGAATTGGACAAACCTCTAGTGTATCTGTTGTCCCGCCAGGGGCACCGCAGAGTAGCTACGTTTGGAAGGGATAAGCGCTGAAAGCATATAAGCGCGAAACCCACCACAAGATGAGATTTCTTTTAAGGATCGTGGAAGATGACCACGTTGATAGGCTACAGATGTAAAGGCAGTAATGTCATAGTCGAGTAGTACTAATAATCCGTAAGCTTATGCACAAACTTTTCCCCCCGGGCAATCGGGGGGAGGAAACTTTCTGAAATAATGCTTATTTGTTTCTTTATCTCAGTATGTTAAAATATTGTTTAATTGATAATTAACAATTTATAATTGATAATTAATGATTAAAAGCTGCTTGCAGCGAATAGCCTTAAGGTGGTTATTGCGGCGGGGCTCACCTCTTCCCATCCCGAACAGAGAAGTTAAGCCCGCCTGCGCAGATGGTACTGCAGTTTTGTGGGAGAGTATGTCGTCGCCTTTCTTTTGAAAACCCCGTTTTTAAATGGGGTTTTTTATTCTAACTTTTACTTATAGAAATATAAGTAATATGGTACCTTAGCTCAGATGGTAGAGCAATGGACTGAAAATCCATGTGTCCCTGGTTCGATCCCTGGAGGTACCACATAATGCTCGGATGGTGAAATTGGTAGACACGCTGGACTTAAAATCCAGTGAACAGCAATGTTCGTGCGGGTTCAAGTCCCGCTCTGAGTACTAAAAACTTCAATTAACAAAAGTTAATTGAAGTTTTTTTTTGGTCTAAACTTAAATAGGTTTTTCTCTTACCATATGCTAAATTATTAAACTTCAAAAGCTGTTTTAATCAGAAATTTTATATTTTTACTTCTATATTTAACTGTAATATCTCATTTTCAGCTATGCAAAATGTTTTCCTTAAAGAAGATTGTGATCAATTTGTTACCAGAATTAATAAGCTTACAACGGATTCTCAGCCGCTTTGGGGAAAAATGTCTGTCGATCAAATGCTGGCTCATTGTAACGTTACATACGAAATGGTTTATGATAATATCCATTCGAAACCAAATGCTTTAATAAAACTTCTGTTAAAGCTATTGGCTAAAAATAAAGTGGTAAGTGAAACTCCTTATCCAAGAAGCCTTGGTACAGCTCCACAATTTATTATTAAAGGCAATCGTGATTTTGAGCTAGAAAAAAGCAGACTAATTTCCTATATTCAAAAAACGCAAGAATTAGGCGAAAAAGAATTTGAAGGAAAAGAATCTCTTTCTTTTGGTAAGTTGTCTTCTAAAGAGTGGAATAATATGTTTGCAAAACATTTGGACCACCATTTATCTCAATTTGGTGTTTAAATAATTTTATAGTTATGAGAATTTATACTATTATGTTTTTTCTTCTTTTAGGATTATCTTCTAATGCTCAAAAGCAAGAAATTCAAAAGTGCATTGAATCTTTTTTTGAAGGATTTCACCTGAGAGATTCAACAAAGATCAAATTGGTTTGTTCGGATAAAATGATATTGCAGTCTATTAGCGAAAGCACTGTGAAAGGAAATAAATTATCTGATGAAAGTGCAAAAGAGTTTTATAAATCTATTGCATCTATTCCTTCAAATATGAAATTCCAAGAAAAAATATTGAGTTATAATATTCAGATTGATGGAACAATGGCGCATGTTTGGACACCATATGAATTTTATTTAAATGATAAATTAAGCCATTCTGGTATAAATGCTTTTACTTTATTTAAAGAAAAAGATTCGTGGAAGATTATCTATTTGATTGATACAAGAAGAAAATAATTAGTTTTTAAGGATTTCGGTATTGTAGTATAAGCAAATATCAGTTAAAAGACATTCAGGGCATTTAGGTTTAGGTCTGCAGATTTCGCGACCTAGAAATGAAATTGCCATTCCTATTTCTGACCAAATATTTTTCGGTAAAGCCTGCATTAAATCTTTTTCTACTTTATTACCATCTTTAGATTCTTTAATTATTCCAATTCTTGGCGCAACTCTTATTACATGTAAGTCCGCAATAATTCCTTCAGCTGGTTGGCCTGTTTCTCTTAAAATCACGTTTGCAGATTTTCTTCCAATACCTTTCAATGCAGTTAATCCTGACATGGTTAAAGGAATATTGTTATCCTCTTTTATGGTTTTTGCAATATCCAAAAGCCATTGTGCTTTAGTTCCGTGATTGCGAACTTTAGTGATATAAGGCAAAAAAGTTTCTAAATCGGTTTTTGATAGACTTTTTAGCGTTGGGAATTTTTCAAATAAAGCTGGTGCAATTGAGTTGATATTGGCATCAGAATCTTGAGCAGACAAAACAACCATGACTAATAACTGATATGGATTTTGATAATCTAGTGGATGTTTTTTGTTTTTATACTTTTTTAAAATTGGTTTTAATTTAGTTTCCCAATCTAATGTTTCTCCAAATAAATCCATTTTCTAATTTTCTTTAATGTTGATATTTAAATAGTTATCTATAAAGTTAATTGATTTTAATGAATTCTAGAATTTTTTTGATAACATTTTGATTTCCAAGTATTTTCCTGTGGCCTAATCCGTCGGTTAAAAATAAAGATCCATTTTTAAGATTTTCATAAATATGCTTTCCCGCTTTTACAGATACCTCGGGATCATCATTATCATGTATAACCAAAACAGGAATATTGATTTTTTGAGCTGCTCGATAGGCTGAAAAATCATCCATTATTACTTGATATTTACTTTCAAAAGAATCTCTCAAATGATTGCTAATTTCTTTTCGCAAACCCAGTTTAGAAGTGAATTCATCTAAAATATCTTGGATAATATCACCACTTCCTATAATTACAGCTTTTTCTACTTTAAATCCATCTTTAATTGCATTTAGAACTGACATTCCGCCTAGAGAATGGCCAATTGCAATTTCAAAAGGGCCAAATTGTTTTTCTATTTCTAATATAGAAGCTATAAACTCCGACATTATTGTTGTTTTTCCTTTTGATTTTCCATGTGCAGGAGCGTCAAAACTAACTATTGAATAGCCTTTGTTCAAAAGTTCATCAGCAATTTTAAAGAGTTGCGTTCCTCTTCCAGACCAGCCATGTACCAATAAAACTTTGCGTTCACTTTGCCCGTATGCATATGTAACAATACTTTTATCAATTGAAGGGACATAGATTAATTCTTGAATGCTTTTAGCATCCATTTCTAATTCTCTTTTTGGAACTTTATGCTTGATAGGAGTTGTAAAAATCTTTGCAGCAAATTTTGTAACTAATTTTGTGGATATAAAAGCACAAATTTTCGCAGATATTATAATAATCTTAGGAATTTTTAATGATTTAGTAGGATTAATTGCCTTTTTTGCCATTTCAATAAAACTTATTTAAAAGAAGGATTTTGCTTGTTTTTTTGCTAAATTTAAAAAACATAAAAGTAGTATATAAATGATTGCTTCTTATGATAATCCTAAATTAATTTCTGAAATGGAAATATTTCATATTAGCGCAGAATGTTATCCTGTAGCAAAGGTTGGCGGATTAGGCGATGTAGTGGGTGCATTGCCAAAATATCAACAAGCTGCTGGCCATTCTGTTAGAGTTGTAATTCCTTGTTATGACACGAAGTTTAAAAAGGAAAATGATTTTGAATGTGTTCATTGGGGTACAATTGAATTAGGAAATTTTAGTTTTCCGTTTAGTGTACTAAAAGAAAAAACAGATAAGTTAGGTTTTGAATTATATCTAATAGAGATTAATGAATTATTTAATCGTCCGAATATTTATGGTTACGAAGATGATATCGAAAGATTTTTATCTTTTCAGATTGCCACATTGGATTGGATTATAGCACGGAATAAAACGCCAGATGTTATTAATTGTCATGATCATCATACAGGCATTATTCCATTTTTACTTCAGTTTTCTTATAAATATGAAAGTTTAAAAAATGTAAAAACACTTATAACGATTCATAATGGCTTATATCAAGGCTGGTTTGGTTTTGATAAATTATATTATCTGCCAAAATTTGATTTGAGACATGTTGGTTTTTTAGAATGGAGCAATTCTATCAACTCTTTAGCAGTTGCCATTAAATGCGCCAATGCCGTAACTACAGTATCTCCAAGCTATTTAAATGAAATTAATATTTCAGCAAATGGTTTAGAATCTTTATTTAATTCTTTTAGAAATAAATCTAAAGGAATTTTAAATGGAATTGATATTGAAGTTTGGAATCCGATGAAAGATCAAATGATTCAGGAGAATTATTCTATTGAAGATTTTGAAGCTGGAAAAAGAAAGAATAAAGAGAAACTGTGCGAACAATTTGAGCTAGATCCATCAAAGCCATTATTTAGCTTTATTGGCCGATTGTTTGAAGAAAAAGGAGGTGATTTGCTTCCGCTTGCTGCTGCTTTGGCTTTATCTGAAAATTTTGAGGAAATTAACATCTTGATTTTAGGTTCAGGAAATGCAGAGATTGAAACGCAGTTAACTCAGTTGCGAAATGATTACAAAGGAAATTACAATGTTTTTATAGGTTATAATGAAGATTTAGCGCATTTGATGTATGCAGGTTCAGATTATATTTTAATGCCTTCTAGGGTAGAACCTTGTGGATTAAATCAGATGTATGCGATGCGTTACGGAACTATTCCGATTGTTAGAAGAACTGGAGGGTTAAGAGATACGGTTGTTGATTTTGGAGATGAAGGAAATGGCATTTGTCATGATCAGGCTTCTGTAGCCGACATATGCTATTCAATAAATCGTGCTGTTAGGTTGTATGAGGATAAAATAAATTTCAATGAAGTTTTAAAAAGAGGAATGTCAGCAGATCATTCCTGGGAAAGAGTTTGCCAAGAATATATCGAAATATACAACTTAATAATTCAGCAAAATGAAATTTAAAAAGAAAAATGTAGTTGCCATTATTTTAGGAGGTGGACAAGGTTCACGTTTATTTCCATTAACAGAAACAAGATCGAAACCTGCAGTTCCCATTGGTGGAAAATATCGTTTGGTCGACATTCCGATTTCTAATTGTATCAATTCTGATATTTTTAAAATATTTGTTTTGACGCAATTTAACTCCGCCTCTCTAAATGCTCACATTAAAAACACTTTTAATTTTAGTATTTTAAGTCAGTCCTTTGTAGATATTTTGGCGGCAGAACAGACTCCAGACAATCCAACCTGGTTTCAAGGAACAGCAGATGCTGTAAGACAATGTATGTCACATTTCTTGAAACATGATTTTGACCATGCTTTAATTCTTTCGGGGGATCAATTATATCAAATGGATTTTAACGAAATGCTTGAAGCACATATTGCGGCTGATGCAGAAATCTCTATTGCAACGTTGCCTGTAAATGCTAAAGACGCTCCCGAATTTGGAATTTTAAAGACCAATCACGAAAGTGTTATTGAAGCTTTTATTGAAAAACCACATCCATCGCTATTGCCTGAATGGGAATCGGAGGTGAGCGAACAAATGCAGGAAAAAGGTAAAAAATACCTTGCCTCAATGGGAATTTATATTTTTAATAAATCTTTGCTACAGGAGCTAATGGCTGACCAAGAAACAAAAGATTTTGGTAAAGAAATTATTCCGCAATCGGTTGGAAAACATAAAATATTAAGTTATCAATATGAAGGTTATTGGACAGATATAGGGAATATAGAATCATTTTTTGAAGCTAATATTGGCTTAACAGCAGATATTCCAGAATTTAATTTATTCGATAACGAAAATAAAATTTTCACTAGACCAAGATTATTACCTCCATCTAAATTTAGAAACTCAATAATCAACCAATCTTTAATTTCTGAGGGATGTATTATTAATGCCAAAGAGATTAAAAGTTCGGTTATAGGCATACGTTCTCGAATTGGTGAAGGAACTGTTTTAGAGAATTGCTACGTTATGGGGAACGATTTTTATCAAGATCTTGAAGAATTGAACCACGAAAGCAGCATCAATAAAATACATATTGGTATAGGTGAAAACTGCTTTATTAAAAATGCTTTGGTTGATAAAAATGTGCGTATTGGAAACAATGTTCATATTAGCGGAGGTAAACATTTAGATAATTTTACTAACGAATTGTACAGCATTAAAGACGGAATTGTCGTAGTAAAAAAAGGAGTTACACTTGCAGACAATTTTAGAATTGAATAAAGACTGAAAATTCCAATATAAATATTCCAAATGCCAATTTTTAAAATCCCAAATTCTAAATTCGATAATAATTATCTCTTAAACCAACCATATGACTAAAGTAACCCCACATTCTCTTTTTACTGACTTTGACATAGATTTATTCAAAGCGGGAAAACACTTCAGATTATATGAAAAACTTGGAGCTCATTTAATTGAAGTAGATGGAGTAAAAGGTGTTTATTTTGCTGTTTGGGCTCCAACGGCTCATTCTGTTTCAGTTGTTGGAGATTTTAATTATTGGACACAGGGCGAACATGTTTTAAACGTCCGTTGGGATTCTTCTGGAATCTGGGAAGGATTTATTCCTGATATTTCAAAAGGGGCGCTTTACAAATACAAGATTCAATCTAGTATAAATGGCGTAATTACCGAAAAGGCCGATCCATTTGCGCGCTATTGCGAAAAACCACCTCACACTGCATCTGTGGTTTGGGATCTGGATTATAAATGGAAAGATCATAATTGGATGCAAAATCGTCATGATTATAATGCTTTGGATAAACCCTATTCGGTTTACGAAGTGCATTTGGGGTCTTGGAGAAGAGGAGAACATAATCGTTTTTTGACTTATCTTGAACTTGCCGATGATTTGGTAAAATATATAAAAGAAACTGGTTTTACGCATGTTGAGTTTATGCCAATTATGGAATATCCTTATGACCCTTCTTGGGGTTATCAGCTTACAGGGTATTTTGCACCAACTTCCCGTTTTGGAAAACCACAAGATTTTATGGTTCTGGTTGATCGATTGCATCAAGAGGGAATTGGAGTGATTTTAGACTGGGTTCCGTCACATTTTCCTGATGATGCACATGGTTTAGGGTATTTTGACGGTTCTCATTTATACGAACATCCAGATCGAAGAAAAGGATATCACCCAGATTGGAAAAGTTTAGTTTTTAATTATGGTAGAAATGAAGTTCGAGCTTTTCTAATAAGTAATGCTGTTTTTTGGCTTCAAAATTATCATATCGACGGACTTCGTGTTGACGCTGTAGCTTCAATGTTATATCTTGATTATTCTCGAAAGGATGGCGAATGGGAAGCTAATATTTATGGAGGAAGGGAAAATCTGGATTCTATTAGCTTTCTTAAAGAATTTAATGAAGTAATCTATTCTAATTTTGTTGGTATTCAGACTATTGCTGAAGAGAGCACTTCATTTCCTATGGTTTCAAGACCAACATCTGTTGGAGGTTTAGGTTTTGGAATGAAATGGATGATGGGTTGGATGCATGACACTTTAAAGTATTTTCAAAAAGAAACCGTTTATAGAAAATACCATCAGAATGAATTGACTTTTTCGATGACATATGCTTTTACTGAAAATTTCATGCTTCCATTTTCTCATGACGAAGTAGTATATGGTAAAAATTCTCTTATTTATAAAATGCCTGGCGACGAATGGCAGCGCTTTGCAAATTTGAGATTATTGTACGGGTATATGTTTACGCATCCAGGAACAAAACTTTTGTTTATGGGAGCTGAGTTTGGTCAGACAAGTGAGTGGAATTTTGAACAAAGTTTAGATTGGCATTTGCTTCAGTATGATTTTCATTCTGGAATAAAAAGTTTGATTACCGATTTAAATCAATTGTACAAATCACAGCCAGCATTATACGAAAAACAATTTAGAGGAGATGGTTTTGAATGGATTAATTATTCAGATCATCAAAATGCTATTTTATCTTATATTAGAAAAGGAAATAATCCAGATGAAAATGTGATTGTTGTCTGCAATTTTACTCAAGTCGTTCGCGAAAATTATAGAATTGGTATTCCTAAAAAAGGCAATTTAAAAGAGATTTTTAATACTGATGCCAAAATATATGGAGGAAGCGGTATAGAAAGTACTAAACCATTAAAAATAGAATCAATTTCGTATGATGGCCGAGATTTTTCTGCAGAATTGATTTTGCCTCCTTTGAGTGTTGCCGTATATACTTTAAATTAAGTAAAAATCTTGAAATAAGATTTTGTCATTATATCGTTTCAAAATTATCAAATTGTTGATTTTTTGTTTGGTAATTTGAAGCTCATTCAGAAAAAACGTTTTCGTGAATAAACCTTTTATTCATAGAGCGTTACGAACTTTTTTTGTATGTTTGAGTAGAAGGAAAATGTTAAATTAATTCATTGGAGATATGATTACAAACACATCATTAGAATACAAAGGCGATTTATATCCATCAAAAATTGTTTCTTATGAACATGAAGGAGATTCTATTTTCTTTAATACGGATAACAAAGTAATTTTAAAAGTAACTATTCTTCGTGATAGTTTAATTCGATTTCGTTTTACTACAAAAGGCTATTTCAGCAATGATTTTTCTTATGCCATTGATAAAACTCAGCTTCATGGCTATAACTTCTTGGAGGTCACAGAAGAAGAAACATACTTTCAGATTAGAACTAGTAAAGTAAAATGTAAAATACAGAAAGCAGATCTTCGTCTTTCAATTTACGATTTAAATGATTTTCTTATCCTTGAAGATGAACTTGGTTTTCATTGGGAAGAAAGCTATGAATATGGAGGGAATATCGTAAAAATGAGTAAATATGCTAAAGACGGTGAATGTTATTATGGTTTAGGCGATAAGGCCACTCAAATGAATCTGAAAGGCAAAAGAGTAGAGAATTTTGCCACAGATCAATATGCTTACCAGAAAGATCAAGAACCTTTGTATAAAGTGGTTCCATTTTATATTGGCCTTCATAATAAACAATCTTACGGTATATTTTTCGATAATACTTTCAGAACATTTTTTGATTTTTGTCAAGAAAGAAGAAATGTGACTAGTTTCTGGGCTGAAGGTGGAGAAATGAATTATTATTTTGTTTACGGTCCTCAAATGCAAGACGTAGTAACAACGTATACCGACTTAACAGGTAAGCCAGAATTACCGCCGCTTTGGGTTTTAGGATATCATCAATGTAAATGGAGTTATTATCCCGAAAGTAAAGTCAAAGAAATTACATCAAAATTTAGGGAACTTCAAATTCCTTGTGACGCCATTTATCTGGATATAGATTATATGGATGGTTTTAGATGTTTTACTTGGAATAAAAACTATTTTCCAGATCCTAAAAGAATGGTTTCTGAATTGGCAGAAGATGGTTTTAAAACCATAGTAATTATTGATCCAGGAATTAAAATTGATAAAGATTACTGGGTTTATAAAGAAGCTTTAGAAAAAGATTATTTCTGCAAAAGGGCAGACGGACCTTATATGAAAGGAAAAGTTTGGCCAGGAGAATGTAACTTTCCAGATTATACAAATCCCGCAGTTAGAGAATGGTGGGCTGGTTTATTTAAAGAATTAATTGCAGATATTGGTGTAAAAGGAGTTTGGAATGATATGAACGAACCAGCAGTTATGGAGGTTCCGAATAAAACTTTTCCAATGGATGTTCGTCATATCTATGACGGAAACCCTTGTAGCCATAGAAAAGCGCACAATATTTACGGAACACAAATGGCAAGAGCAACTTACCATGGAGTAAAACGATTTGCTTATCCGAAACGTCCTTTTGTCATAACGAGATCGGCTTATGCGGGAGCACAGCGTTATACATCGTCATGGACAGGTGATAATGTAGCAACTTGGGAGCATTTGTGGATTGCAAATATTCAAGTTCAGAGATTATCTATTTCAGGAATGGGATTTACAGGTTCTGATATTGGAGGTTTTGCAGAACAACCTACAGGCGAGCTTTACGCACGCTGGATTCAATTGGGGGTTTTTCATCCTTTTTGCAGAACACATTCTTCTGGAGATCACGGAAATCAAGAGCCATGGGCTTTTGATGAAGAAGTAATTAATATTACCAGAAAATTTGTGAGCCTTCGTTATCAATTATTACCTTATTTATATACCATGTTTTGGCAATATATTGAAGAAGGAGTTCCGATGTTAAAACCTTTAGTTTATTATGACCAAGACGATACACAGACACATTATCGCAACGACGAATTCATCTTTGGAAATCAGATCTTAGTGTGTCCTATACTTGAACCTAATGCTGTAGGTAGACGTATGTATATTCCTAGAGGAGAATGGTATAACTATTGGACAAACGAATTGTTTATAGGCGGTAAAGAGATCTGGATTGATACAAAATTTGATGAGATTCCAGTGTTTGTAAAAGCGGGTGCTATTATTCCAAAATACCCAGTTCAGCAATATGTAGGCGAATTAGAATTTGATGAATTAACACTTGATGTTTATTACAAAAACGGTAAAGAGCAGTCAGCGGTTTATGAAGATGCTCAAGATGGTTACGATTATAAAAAAGGACGCTACAGTTATTTGTCATTGCGAAATATTGGAAAAGAAAAAGAACTTATTATTCAGCTTCACAAAGAGGGAAAATATATAACTCCTTACACCAAATATAAAATCAATCTTATTGGATTGCCTTTTAAAGTTGCAGAAATCGAAATTGATAACGAAAAGATCGAGTTTGATAAAATTAATTTCGAGCAAAATAATTTCTTACTAATTGATAAAGAGTTTAATGAACTTCATATAGTGGGCGAATAGTTAAATTTTGATATTTTTTTGATTTAATATGTAAAATATTTTATTTTTTTTAATTGTATTTTTGTTAGAAAATAGCTCGAATTATGAAAAAATATATGTTTTTAGGGATTTTTGGAGCACTTGTAATGGCTTGTGCAACAAATCCAATTACTGGGAAACAAAACTTGAATTTTGTTTCAAATAGCGAATTATTCCCTTCTTCTTTTCAGCAGTATAACCAGTTTTTAACAGAAAATAAGGTTATTACTGGAACAGCAGATGCTAGACTTGTAGAAAATGTGGGATATAAAATTAAAGCAGCTGCAGAAAAATATCTAAATTATTTAGGTCAGACACAATACTTAAAAGATTATCGATGGGAGTATAAACTGGTTGATAACAAAGAAGTAAATGCATGGTGTCTTCCTGGTGGTAAAATTGTAGTTTATTCTGGAATTTTGCCAGTTACGCAAAATGAAGCTGGTTTGGCAACTGTAATGGGGCACGAAGTTTCTCATGCTTTGGCAAATCATGGAGCGCAAAGAATGTCTGCCGCTCAATTACAGCAAATAGGAGGAGCAGCTTTAGGAGCAGCAACTAGCGGAAAATCTGAAGCAACACAGCAAATATTTGCACAAGCATACGGAATTGGTTCTGAAGTAGGAGTAATGCTTCCATTTAGTAGAAGTAACGAAAGTGAAGCCGACAAAATTGGTTTGACTTTAATGGCAATTGCTGGTTACAATCCAGATGATGCTGTCGCTTTCTGGAGTAGAATGGCTGCCAAATCTGGTGGGGCATCTGCACCTGAATTTATGAGTACACACCCTTCTGATGCAACAAGAATTGCTAATATTAAAGCTTTAATTCCAGAAGCTAAAGCAATTGCATTGAAAGTTGGAACTATAAAATAGATTTTAAGTACACAATAAGTACACAAAATATTCTTTTAAGCCACTCGTTTCCGAATGGCTTTTTTTATTTAGTAAAGTTTATAATTTAATAATGTATGATTTCAACAATTTCCGTTTGATTATCATAAAAAATAGATAAATTCGTAGCCTATTTACAAAACCATTTCTATGAAAAACCTACAAAAAGGAGATAAGAAGCTTTTAAATGCTTGGGCGTTTTATGACTGGGCAAATTCAGTTTATACCTTGACTATTGCATCTGCAGTTTTTCCAATTTTTTACGAAGCATTATTCAGCGACAGAGATCATTATATTGATGTTTTCGGAATGCATCTTAAAAACTCAGCATTAATTAGTTTTATTACGGCATTTGCTTTTATGGTGGTTTCGTTTATTTCACCATTATTATCTGGAATTGCTGATTATGTTGGAAACAAGAAATCATTTATGAAGTTTTTTTGTTACGTAGGAGCTTTGTCTTGTATGGGATTATACTGGTTTGATTTGGATAATATTTATATCGGATTATTATTTTATTTCCTTGGATTACTTGGCTATTGGGGAAGTTTGGTTTTCTACAATTCCTATCTTCCAGATATTGCATTTGAAGAACAGCAGGACAGAATTAGTGCCAAAGGATATTCGTTAGGATATATTGGAAGTGTTATCTTATTAATCATCAATTTAGCGATGATTATGAAGCCTAAAGTTTTTGGAATTTCAGGAACTGATGGCGAAGCAGCAATGAAGGCAATGCGTTATTCTTTTATAATGGTAGGAGTATGGTGGATTTTATTTAGCCAATACACTTACTATTATTTACCAAAAGGAAGTAAAGAATCGGGGCAGAAACTAACAAGATCTGTAGTATTTAATGGCTTTAAAGAATTAAAAAAGGTTTGGACGTTATTACAAGAGAATATTCCTTTGAAACGATATTTAGGAGGTTTCTTCGTTTCTAGTATGGCTGTACAAACGGTAATGCTTGTAGCAACCTATTTTGGAGCCCAGGAAATTCAGTGGGAAACTAAAGAACAAAGTACAATAGGTTTAATTGTTTGTATTTTAATCATTCAATTGGTAGCTGTTGTTGGAGCTGTTTTGACCTCTAGAGCTTCAGAGAAATTTGGAAACGTACCCACTTTAATATTTATCAACGTAATTTGGGCAGTATTTTGTGCGCTTGCCTATTTTATTACTTTGCCAACACATTTTTATGTAATGGCAACAGTTGCCGGATTTGTAATGGGCGGAATTCAAGCATTATCTCGTTCGACTTATTCAAAATTATTGCCTGATACACAAGATACAGCATCGTTTTTTAGTTTCTATGATGTTGCAGAAAAAATCGGAATTGTAATCGGAATGTGCGTTTACGGAATTATCGATCAAATTACCGGAAGCCCTCGTGCTGCAATTGTAATCTTGGCCGTATTTTTTGTTATATCCATATTTCTATTGAGAAGAGTGCATAAAAAAGACGTTTCAAAATAATCGAAACGTCTTTATACTACAATATCGCAAAGTGCAATTAATTATTGATTGATGATAGTTTTGTAATTTGCGATATTTTTATTTAAATAATTAACCTTTGTAAATTTTTCCAGACCCCGAAACTTTTACATCTCTTTTCTCTGGATTTCCTAGATACTTAATATTTCCAGAACCAGAAACTCTTCCCGTAATACTACTTTCGCAAGTTACTACGCTATTTCCAGAACCTGAAACAGTAACATCTACAGTTTGTGATTTTAAATTTGAAGCATTAACGTTTCCTGATCCTGATATTTTGCTTGTAAAAGAATCTGCTTTCCCTTTTAAAACTATATCTCCCGAACCACTTAGCGCTAAATCAAAATTTCTAGAATCAACATCTAAATCAAAATTTCCTGATCCAGAAAGTTTTGCAGAAAAACTATCGCTATTGATTTTGTTTTTGCTTTTAACATCTCCAGATCCAGACAATGTAACTGCTGATATTTTTTCGAAAGGAACTATTACTTGTATCTTTTTGCCCATACTGGTACGAAGTTGTACTCCTCTCTCAATATAAACTTTCAATTCATTTCCTTCAACTTCCACTTTAATTTTAGACAATAAATTTTCTTCTCCTTTAAGAATAATTTTTCCTTCTTTTCCTGATACTAAATCTACATCAAAAAATCCTGAGATTCTTATGCCATCATAGTCTCCAGTTGTTCTTGTTTCGGTAGTGACAGTACCGTTTCCGCTTATTTTTGTTTGTGCGTTAGAATTTATTGCCATAAAAAGTAGGCTTAATGCTGTAAGTAAAATTGACTTTTTCATTGTTTTGATTTTTAGATGATTAATTTTTTGTTAGGGAAATATTTCCGTAGTTCGAATTGATATTGATTTTATTTTGACCTTTTTTCTTGTAATAGCCAGCAATTCTTTTACTGTTACTTTTAACCTCAGAGACAGAAATCTCTAAAGAATTATCATGTTTAATGTTTGAATATCTTGCAGAAATATCAAAATCAAATGCATAATTGGGTACGTAACCAATTGAAATATCTGTATATCCTGAGTTTATGCTAATGTTCCCCGCTTTTTCAGTTACAGTCCCGATACTGATTTTACTGTAATTGGTATCGTAGCTAAAGTTACTGGAAATTTCGCCAATAATGAAAGTTAAATAATTTCCAGAACCACTCAAAGAATTGATTTTTTGAAATTTAAACGTTCCGTAGTTGCAATCTGCTTTTATGTTTTGGCCATCATTAAGATTAACATCTGTATAATTTGCGCTTAGATTCAAGTTCCCAGAATCATTAATTTTAAGATTCGAATATCGAGCATCAATATTTCCTGTTTTTATGTACTCTATGCTTGAATTTTGGCAGTATTGAATAGAGATTTGATTACTAGATCCATTTAGTTTTCCTAAAGCCACTTTTCCATATTTACAGTCAATATCTGTAGAAGCTTCAGCATTTGGTACCGAAATATTACCGTATTTATTAACCAATTTAATTGATCCGTTTTTAGGAATTTTAATCACATAATTGATCTCAAAACTATTATTACTTCCCTTGCTTTTAAGATTAGAGCTTCCTAGTTTGGTTACGGCAGAAACTAGACCTTTAAGCGCCGTGATATCAACATCGATACTGTTTAATCTTTCGTTTACCCAATTTTCATTTGGGCCATTTACCTTTATAGTAATATCCAGATCAATTTTATCTTCATCCCAAGTGGTTACAGTGATGCTTCCATATTTGTTATCAATATCGATTCCTGCATTAGAATTAACGATATAGGTTTTTTTAATGTTTTTTTGTTTAGTAACAAAAGCATCATCATTTGAAAAACCTAAGAAAGGAATCAAAAGAAATAAGATTAGTAAGTTATAGTGTTTTTTCATTAGAGTTGTTTTTTAATTTTTCGTTGTCTTCAATTCTTTTCAAAACGGTTTGTAAAAAAGAAATACGCGTTTGAAGATTGCTAATCATCGCATAAATAATTTGTTTATTCTCACCATTTTTTTGCAGTTCGTTTATGATTTTCTGATAATCAGCGTCAAAAGTTTTCATCTGATTCATAGCATCAGTAATAATCTGCTGATTTTCTGGTGAGTTTTTCTCTTTTAGCTTAACCAGTTCATTATCGATTAGAATATTGAAAATAGAGTCTGTACGTTTAGTTTCTTTAGAAGCAAATTTGAATTCTTTTGGTTTTTCATTTTTATAAAAAAGAGAAACTCCAAGCATCAATACAATCGAAGCGGCAATAGCAGTCGCGAACCAGTATTTTTTCTTAGGCTCTTTTTTGTTTAATTTTTGCAGAAAATCTACCTGGTGATCAGAATTTAATTCCTGAATATCCCATTGGTTTTCAAATCTTTTAAATAAGTCGTCTAAATTGTCTTTTTCATTTTTCATAATTCCAATTCATTTTATATTTCTTCCAATTTTTTTCTCAAACTATCTTTGGCTCTACTCAAGGTTGTTCTGCAATTTGCATATGTAATGTTCAAAATCTCGCAGATTTCTTCTTGATCGTAACCTTCAATGTAAAAAAGAGTCAGCACCATTCTGTAATTATCTTTCAGCTGCAAAATGGTATCTAAAACCTGTTTTAGTTTTAGAGCGTTTAAGTCAATATTTTCAGAAAGAATTCCGTCGTTTTCTTCGATTTTATAAAGCTGTTTACTTAAATCTTCTACATGAAAAGAGTTGTTTTTCTTGTAAAAATCGATGCTATAATTGATGATTATTTTTTTTAACCATGCGCCAAAAGCCACTTCTTGTTTATAGTCATTGATTTTTGTAAAAGCTTTTAAGAAACCTTCCTGCATGACGTCTTGTGCAAAATGTTCGTCTTTTACAATACGAAAAGCCACGTTATACATCGCCTTACAATAGCGATTGTATATTTCAAACTGCGCTTTCTGGTTATTGTTTTTACAGAGCGCAATTAGTTCTTCGATATTTTGGTTGTTTATATTCAAGTAGTGGCTTTTGGTTTTTAATATAGACTTGGCTTTTTTTTGTTTGTTACAGTTTTGATAAAAAAAAATAAAAATATTTTTTGATTTTACGTAATGCCGTAAGGTATAATACATTCATTGCTATAATTTCACATAAAATTTAACTACCAAAAACAAATTCAATAATGAGAAAATTAAACAAATGCTTTGTAATTCTGTTTGTTATGACAGGATTTATGTTAACATCATGTAGCAATGACGATTCTAGTGAAAGTGCTGGAGAATCAACAGGTGATTATTGGCCTTCTAAAGTCGGTAATCAATGGGTTTTTAATCAAGATGGCGCTGAAAGCACAGTAAAAATTCAAAGTTCATCTAATAAAGATGGCAATACGTATTATAAATTTAACCAATTATTTGGTTCTACTGACGAAATTTCTGGAACAGCAGGTGCTTCGCTTAAAAAAGTAAAAGGAGATTATTGCATCGTTATTGATGAAGTGAATTATAGTTCTGAAGGAATAACCGGAAAATCAACTGGATATGAATTTATTCTTTTTAAGGATTATTTGGATGTAAATCAAACATGGAAAGGGTCTTATTCTCTAGAAACAAGCTTTAATATACCAAGTTTTCCTTCTTTGAAAATGAATGCAAACTACACAGGTACTATTTTAGAAAAAGGAATAAGCTTAAAAGTTAAAGAAGTAACCTATAGTAATGTAATCAAATTTAAACTCCATATTGAAGCAAGCGCGCAGGGACAAAGTTCTTCATCAGATACATTTTATTGGATTGCTAAGGATGTTGGAATTGTAAAATTAGAATCGTCTGGCACTACTTCAGAACTCGTTTCTTACTCTTTGAAGTAATGAATAAATAAAATGCTTGAAACCCGAAAATCTTTTTTCGGGTTTTTTGTTTTCTAAACTTTAAAATGGATTGTATTTTAAAATTGACTAATTAGAATTATTTAAGCTTTAAGTTTGTTTTGGCATAATGATTGTCTATTTTTATGCCCTATCTTGTAATTGAAAAACGAAACACGTTTTTGGTAAAACTTCAATAAGCAATACTCTATTTATAGATAGCACAGAAAATTTAATGACAAAAAGACTTATATTTTATTATGTCAAACCATAAAATACTTACCATTGACAATCTGTCACTTCAAGAATTTGACTCAGAGGCAGAATTAATTCCATTATTGACTCCAGAAGACGAAGAGGAAATGAATAATGAAGAACTTCCTGTTTCTCTTCCGATTTTACCTTTACGCAATACTGTTTTATTTCCTGGAGTTGTTATCCCAATTTCTGCTGGGAGAGATAAGTCTATTAAACTAATTAATGATGCTAATGCAGGCGGAAAAATAATTGGTGTAGTTTCTCAAATTAACGAAGAAGACGAAGATCCGTCAAAAGATGATATTCATAAAGTTGGAACTGTTGCACGCATTTTACGTGTGCTTAAAATGCCTGACGGAAATGTAACGGTTATTCTTCAAGGAAAAAAACGCTTTGAAATTGACGAAGTTGTTTTAGAAGATCCCTATATGACAGCAACGATCAAAGAAGTTGCTGAAGAACGACCAGATGAAAATGATACTGAATTTACTGCTATTTTAGATTCTGTAAAAGAATTGGCGATTCAGATTATTAAAGAAAGTCCAAACATTCCTTCAGAAGCTACTTTTGCTATTAAAAACATTGAAAGCCAATCGTTTTTAATCAATTTTGTTTCGTCTAACATGAATTTATCAGTAAAAGAAAAACAAGGTCTTTTATCGATAAATGGGTTAAAAGAACGTGCTTTAGAGACTTTACGTTATATGAATGTAGAACTTCAAAAATTAGAATTGAAGAATGACATTCAGTCAAAAGTTCGTTTTGATTTAGATCAGCAGCAAAGAGAATATTTCCTTCACCAGCAAATGAAAACCATTCAAGAAGAATTGGGTGGCGTTTCTCAGGAAGAGGAAATGGACGAAATGGGGCAGAAGGCTAAAACCAAAAAATGGGACGAAAAAACGCAGAAACATTTTGAGAAAGAATTGTCTAAAATGCGTCGTATGAATCCGCAGTCGCCAGATTTTGGAATTCAGCGCAATTACTTAGAATTGTTTTTGGAATTGCCTTGGGGCGAATATTCTAAAGATAAGTTCGATTTAAAACACGCACAGAAAATTTTAGATAAAGATCATTTTGGACTTGATGAAGTTAAGAAAAGAATGATCGAGCATTTGGCAGTTTTAAAATTGCGAAATGATATGAAATCACCAATTATATGTTTAACAGGGCCTCCAGGAGTTGGTAAAACTTCAATCGGTCGTTCTGTTGCAGAAGCTTTAGGAAGAGAGTACGTTCGTATTTCTTTAGGAGGCTTGCGTGATGAAGCGGAGATTCGCGGTCATAGAAAAACCTATATTGGAGCGATGCCAGGACGTATTATTCAGAGCTTGAAAAAAGCAGGAACATCCAATCCTGTATTTATTTTAGACGAAATCGATAAATTATCAAACAGTAATAGTGGCGATCCATCTTCAGCTTTATTAGAAGTTTTAGATCCAGAGCAAAACAGTTCTTTCTACGATAATTTCCTTGAAATGGGATATGATTTGTCTAAAGTAATGTTTATTGCGACTTCAAATAATATGGCTACAATTCAGCCAGCTTTGCGCGATCGAATGGAAGTTATCAAAATGTCAGGCTACACTATTGAAGAAAAGGTTGAAATTGCCAAAAGACATTTATTTCCAAAACAATTAGAAGCTCACGGTTTAACCGCAAAAGATTTGACTATTGGTAAAAAGCAATTAGAAAAAATCATTGAAGGTTATACGAGAGAATCGGGTGTTCGTAATTTAGAAACAAAAATTGCGCAAGTAATAAGAAATGCAGCAAAATCTGTTGCAATGGAAGAGGAGTACAACAAGAAAGTTACAGATGAAGATGTTGTAGCGATTTTGGGAGTGCCAAGATTAGAGCGCGATAAATACGAAAATAACGATGTTGCAGGTGTTGTAACAGGTTTAGCTTGGACCAGTGTTGGAGGAGATATTTTGTTTATTGAATCTTTGATTTCTGAAGGAAAAGGATCATTGACTATTACAGGAAATCTTGGAACTGTAATGAAAGAATCTGCTACAATTGCATTAGAATATATTAAAGCAAATGCTAAGAAATTAGGTATTAGTACAGAATTGTTCCAAAAATATAACATCCACTTGCACGTTCCAGAAGGAGCAACTCCAAAGGACGGACCAAGTGCTGGTATTGCAATGCTTACTTCTTTAGTTTCGCTTTTAACTCAGAAAAAAGTGAAGAAAAGTTTGGCTATGACTGGAGAAATTACGCTTCGTGGAAAAGTATTGCCGGTTGGTGGTATTAAAGAAAAAATCTTAGCGGCAAAAAGAGCAGGAATTAAAGAAATTATTCTTTGCCACGAAAACAAAAGCGATATTGATGAAATCAAAGCAGAATATTTAGAAGGCCTAAGTTTTCATTATGTAAAAGAAATGAGTGAAGTTTTAGCTTTAGCTTTAACAGATCAGAAAGTAAAAAATGCTAAAGATTTGAAATAAATATTTCTTTTGGCTGAATATGTAAATTCCAAATTCCAATTTTAATGATTGGAGTTTGGAATTTTTTTATTGGACTTTATTTTTAGTGTTATATAATTTTATATTTGCACTTGCGTTATTCCCATATAGGTGCGCCAAAAACAAATGCTTAAAAAAGTTGTTTTATTTTTTATAATCTTAATTTGTTCGTCTTCTTTCGGACAAGTTGGAGGGCGCTACACTTACCAGTTTTTAAATTTGACCACTTCGCCAAGACAGGCGGCATTAGGAGGAGATATTATTACCATATATGATGAGGATGTTAATCAAGCTATGTCGAACCCCGCTCTTATAAACGCAGACATGGACAATCATTTGGCATTAAATTACGGAAGTTATTATGGTGAAGCCTCTTATGGTACAGCATCGTATGCTTATACTTATGATAGACATGTGCAGACTATTTATGCTGGAGTTACTTATGTGAACTATGGTACATTTGAAGGTTATGATGAAAACGGACAGGCAACTTCTAATTTTACAGGAAGCGAAGGTGCATTATCGGTTGGATATGCGTACAATGTTCCTTATACCGATTTATACATTGGAGCAAGTGGTAAATTGATCACTTCTTCTTTAGAAAGTTATAATTCGATAGGTGGTGCAGTCGATTTGGGTTTTTTATATGTAGATGAAATGAATGACCTAAATTTCGCCCTTGTATTTAGAAACATGGGGACACAGTTTACTACTTATTCAGGAATTAAAGAAAATCTTCCATTTGAAATTGTAGCAGGTATTTCTCAAGAATTAGAACATGTTCCAATTCGCTGGCATCTTTCTCTAGAAAATTTACAGCAATGGAATATCTCTTTTTCAAATCCAGTTCGTGGAGAAACGAATATCGATGGCTCTACAAGTCCAGAAAAAGTTTCTTTTGTAAACAATGCGCTAAGACACGTAGCTTTTGGCGTTGAGCTTTTCCCTAAAAAAGCATTCAATTTTAGAGTAGGATATAATTTTAGAAGAGGCGAAGAATTACGAGTAGACGAACAGCGTAACTTTTCGGGCGTTTCTTTGGGGTTTGGTTTAAAAATGAATAAACTGAAATTCAATTATTCATATTCTAGATATACGTTGGCGGCCAACACAAGTCTTTTTGGTTTAACATTAAATTTTCAATAAGTAAATGAAACTGTTCTATTTGGCTTTGTTTATGTCAATAAGCTTTTTTACGGGTTCTAAACTTTCTTTTAAAGAAGAAGAAACTATTTCTACAATAGAAATGGAAAGAATTAATGGTAGAATTGCTGGTATAAAAGACATGATTACTACCGATCATAAATACAATCAGAAAATAGTTTTTTTAATTGATATGAAAGTGCCTTCTGGAAGAAATCGCTTTTTTGTTTACGATCTGCAGAAAGATGAAGTTGTAGATCAAGGTCTTGTAGCCCATGGTTCTGGTTCTGAAACAGGAGTAAGGGGAGCGCTTAAATTTAGCAATATGCCAAATTCTAATTGCACTGCTCTAGGTAGATATTCTGTTGGAAAAACCTATAAAGGCATTTTTGGAAAAGCATATCGATTGGCTGGTTTAGAAGAAAGCAATAACAATGCTTTAAAAAGAGCAATTGTTTTGCATCATTATTCTGCGGTTCCTTACGAAGAACAGGATTATTATATAAGCAATAGTCACGGATGCCCGATGGTAAACGAACAGTTTTTTAAAAGAATAGAAAAAATTATTGATAATTCTAAGTCCAATATCCTTATGGATATTTACTATTAATAAAAGAGCGTAAGAGTGTCCAAAAGAAAGTCAAAACTTTTTATTGTCGAATAGTTTTAGTCTTCAATATTGAAAAGTTTTTTTTCTGAATCTAAATCAATGAAAAAAATAATTATTGTATTCCTTTTTATTCTTGCGCTTTTTGTCGGGTATTTGCTGCTGTCCGATAGTAAAGAAATTGGTTTATTGTCTTCTGATGATAAAAGAATTGAATTTCAAATTGCTGACATAAAAAAGCTGATAAACAAAAATCCGCAATACAATAACAAAATAGCCTTCTTTGTTGATATGAAAATTCCTTCGGGAAAAAATCGCTTTTTTGTTTATGATTTAAAAGCAGATAAAATTATCGATAAAGGTTTGGTTGCCCATGGTTCTGGTTCTGAAACAGGTATTAAAGGTAAACTTCGTTTTAGCAACGTTCCCAATTCATTAAGCACTTCATTAGGGAAATATTACATTGGAAAACATTATTACGGAAAGTTTGGTAGAGCATATAAGCTCTACGGATTGGATAAAACGAATAGTAATGCTTTTAAACGAGATATTGTTTTTCATTACTATTATGATGTTCCATATGAAGAGAAAGATGGCTACATTTGCAATAGTTTTGGCTGTCCTATGGTTAATAAAAAATACTTTGACAGAATAGCGCGACTAATTGATAGTTCTGAATCGAATATTTTGATGAGTATTTATTATTAAAAATCAACTGTCATTAAAAGAATAAAAATTTAAATATAAAAAATTGAAAAAAATTACCATTGCTATCGACGGATTTTCATCTACAGGCAAAAGCACTCTTGCAAAACAATTAGCAAAAGAATTGGAATATGTTTATGTAGATACTGGGGCGATGTACCGCGCGGTTGCCTATTTTGCTATGCAGCATAATTTGATTGAGGCCGATTTTTTTAAGAAAGAAGCTTTGGTTGAAGCATTATCTGATATCAAATTAGAATTTAAGTTTAATTCAGATTTAGGTTTTGCAGAAATGTATTTGAATGGTGAGAATGTAGAGAAACAAATTAGAACGATCGAAGTCTCTAATTTTGTTAGCAAAGTAGCAGCTGTTTCAGAAGTTCGTTCTAAGTTGGTAGAGCAGCAGCAGGAAATGGGAACCAATAAAGCCATTGTAATGGATGGAAGAGATATTGGAACTGTAGTTTTTCCGAATGCAGAATTAAAAATATTTATGACCGCAAGTGCAGAAACACGTGCACAAAGACGTTTTGATGAATTACAGCAAAAAGGTGATAATGTTTCTTATGAAGAAGTTTTGAAAAATGTTGTAGATAGAGATTATATGGATACACACCGCGAAGATTCTCCTCTTGTAATTGCCGATGACGCCATTGAGATTGATAATTCTTACTTAAATAAAGAAGAACAATTTGCTGCAGTTCTGGAATTAGTGAATGATGTTGTTAAAACAGCATAATTTTTTGCAGATATTATTTTAAATGGTAGTTTTACCGCTTCATTTTTACTAAAGAACAATTTTTATCATATGGGGATTAAAAATAGATTGATTTTAATGAGCTTTCTTCAATTTTTTGTTTGGGGAGCCTGGCTTATAACAATTGGAAATTATTGGTTTGGAACAAAAAACTGGGAAGGAACTCAATTCGGACTAGTTTTCGGAACCATGGGAATCGCTTCTCTTTTTATGCCTACACTTACAGGTATTATTGCCGACAGATGGATTAATGCCGAAAAATTATACGGTGCGCTTCATATTCTTTATGCGGTAGTTTTATTCGGAATTGCACAAGTTGCTACACCAGATACTTTTATTATTGTTATGCTTTTAGCAATGTGCTGTTATATGCCAACAATTGCTTTAAGTAATTCAATATCTTATACTTCGCTTAAATTAAATAATAAAAACATTGTAAAAGATTTTCCGCCAATTCGTGTTTGGGGAACAATTGGTTTTATTGTGGCAATGTGGATTACGAATTTAAGTGGAAGTAAAGCGACTGAATATCAGTTTTATATTGCTGGAGTTGGTGCTTTAATCCTTGGAGTTTATGCTTTTACTTTGCCAAAATGTGAGCCGCAGCGTTTGATTAAAGAAAA
This sequence comes from Flavobacterium sp. B330r, assembly GCF_056824325.1. Taxonomy (NCBI): domain Bacteria; kingdom Pseudomonadati; phylum Bacteroidota; class Flavobacteriia; order Flavobacteriales; family Flavobacteriaceae; genus Flavobacterium; species Flavobacterium sp. B330r. The sequence goes on along the minus strand of NZ_CP124860.1, from coordinate 4,832,200 downwards.
TGCTACTTGGATTGAAACTTTTGGTTTAGAATCTTTCAAATTGTTTGCAAATTACAAAATGGCTTTGTTTTTTGTTTTTTCTATGTTTTTAGGAGGAGCATTACAATTGACAAATGCTTATGGCGATGTATTTTTAGATGAGTTCAAGCATTTTCCAAAATACGCAGATTCTTTCGTAATAAAATATTCGACTATTATAATGTCGATTTCTCAAGTTTCTGAAACCTTGTTTATTCTAGCAATTCCGTTTTTCTTAAGACGCTTCGGTATCAAACAGGTTATGTTGATTAGTATGTTGGCTTGGGTTCTTCGTTTTGGATTATTTGCGTTTGGAGATCCGATAGGAGGGTTATGGATGATTATTTTGTCTTGTATCGTTTACGGAATGGCATTTGATTTCTTCAATATTTCGGGTTCTTTATTCGTAGAAAGCAATACAGATTCTAAAATTCGTTCTTCTGCACAAGGTTTATTTATGATGATGACCAATGGAGTAGGAGCAGTTTTAGGAAGTTTAACTTCTGGATGGGCAATTGATCGTTTTTTTACCAAATCATTTGCTAACACAACAGAATTGGCTGGATTTTTACAAACAGATGCGACTAATGAGAAAATGGTAGAATTTGTAAAAGGACAAGGAAATTCAATTTCTGCAGACGGAATTTTTACAAATCCAATTTTGATGAAAGATTGGCACACGATCTGGTTATCATTTGCAGCTTATGCTTTGGTGATTGCAATCGCTTTTGCTATTTTGTTTAAACACAAACATGATCCGAAGGAAATTGAGAATTTGAGTCATTAATATCTCTATAATTATATATAAAATCCCGTTTTCAATATATCGAAAACGGGATTTTTTTAGTGAAGAATTTAGAAAACTTATTTTAGAGAAGCAATCAGATCTTCTACTTGCCTTTTTTGTTCTGCATATTTTTGTTGGAGCTCGGAACCTTCACCCATTCGGCTGTAATATTCAAGACCTTTATTGGCGAAGAATTTTTTGTGAAAGTTGGATATTTCCGGAATTTGCGGAAACTGAATATGAAAGTTCATTTCGTAATAAGCTTGCCATTCTCGTTCATTTTTATCTAAAACATAAGGTTTTATTGTCTTTTGATTGACGTGAACCATTTCGTGAGTGATTAAAACAAGCATTAATTCTAACTGAAATTCGAAGGTGTTTTCAGGTATTCGAATGATTTGAGGTTTCCCAAAATCTCCTTCAGTTGTCATGAGGATAAAATCTGGTTTGGCGCTTTCTCTAAACTCAAATCCTTTTAAGTTAGCATTTTTGAGATTATACTTTTTTAATAACCAATAAACAGCATTGATAACTTGTCCTTTTTCATGCAAAGTCTTTATTTTTATTTTTATTTCATCAAGTGTCATGGTTATAAGATTATAATAAGGAATTAAAGTTATAGATAAATTTACATTTAATTTGGGAAGCAAAGTTTTTTTTTTGTAGGTTTTTGTTTATAATTTAAGCATTGTATATTTGCTTTTAAAATTGCAATATGTTATCTCACTACAAGAATTCTCTTCCTCCATTTCGTGCTGTACGTTCGATTTCTAATGCATTTTGGGGTTTTACTACTGGTGTTTTTCTTCTGTTGCTGGTCTTAGCAGGAGTTTGTCTGATCATTTATTTGATAGTAGAATTACTTACAGAACCTTTAATGTCTGGAAAAGAGATTTTAGGCTTAATTGTTTTGGTATTATCCATTGCCAGTGCAATTGGCTTTTTTATTTATAAGGTAGTCTATGAAAGAAGTAAACGATACACCACTACTATAATAGATGAAAATGGAGTTCATTACTTTAACAGATTCAATAATACGATTGTGAATGAGTTGTTGTGGAGTCAATTTACAGAAAGACTCTTAGGAGAACAAAAAGGAATTTATATCGCAAAATTTGATATTGATTGTTTGGCTTATAATTCAAGAGGAGGCAGGTCGGAAGGAGGTATTGTAACGAAACTTTTTTGGAGGATTAAAGTAAATGAAAAAGAAATAATACACAGCGAATATTTTACTTCCAGTCATCTTTTTAGCGGCATTTATATTAATCGAGAAGATTTGATCCGGGCATTTTTATTGGGTTTAGCGCATTACAGGCCTGACCTTACAATAAATCCTTGGATTTTTATTGCAAACTCAATCAATATCAAGGATTATACTTTTTATCCAAAGTCAATATTTGTTAATGTGCTTATGGTATTGTTCTTTGTATTGTTGATGCTGTTTATTTTGTTTTTGTTATATGAAAGTTCAACTCCATTAGAACAGGAAAATGTTCTGAGAATGATTCATGATTCGTTTGCAAAACTTAAAAGTTTAATGGAATTTTAAAGATTGTAAATGATCATAAATCCGAAAGATTTAAAACCTGTCATGTTTGTTTTATTTACGGATCAAGTCCTTGTTAAGCTTCAAACTTAAACAAAGGTAGCTATGCATAGTATTTTTAGGAAGAAAGGGTTTTGCCTGCGCTCAACCTGACAAATATGGCTGTTGAAAACAATACAGCTTCTAACCTAGCCCCGATAGAAGTGGAAATCCTTTTGTGACGGGGTTCGGCACAAAAGATTGCAACGGATAGCGGGACTGAACGTCTTGAAAACATAAATTCTTCTGCTTCTTAAACAAATGGCTGATAATCATATCGGTTTTGTTTTGTTAATTCAGAAAAATGTATTAATTTTGCAGTCCTTTTGGCAGAGAAGAGTTTCTATTAGGAATCAACCATTTATGTAAAACAACTTCTGTATTTTCTATCGCATAGAGAAACTCGAGAAAAACAGAATACAAATTTTTTTATCAGCATGTCTGAACAATTAAAATCACAAGAAGAGTTTTTAGCAAATTTTAACTGGCATAACTTCCAAGAAGGAATTGATGCAGTAGATGAAAAAAACTTACAAGAGTTTGAAGAACTAGTATCAAAAACTTTCATCGCTACAGATCAAGAAGAAGTAGTAGAAGGAGTTGTCGTTAGAATTACAGATAGAGACGTTATCGTTGATATCAATGCTAAATCTGAAGGTGTTATTTCTTTAAACGAATTTCGTTACAACCCTAATTTAAAAGTAGGTGACAAAGTAGAAGTATTAATCGACATCCGTGAGGATAAAACAGGTCAATTAGTATTATCTCACAGAAAAGCACGTACTATCAAATCTTGGGATAGAGTTATTGCAGCTAATGAAACTGGAGAAATCGTTAACGGTTTTGTTAAATGTAGAACTAAAGGAGGTATGATTGTTGACGTTTTCGGAATCGAAGCGTTCTTACCTGGATCTCAAATTGACGTTAAGCCAATTAGAGACTACGATGTATATGTAAACAAAATGATGGAATTCAAAGTGGTAAAAATCAACCACGAATTCAAAAACGTTGTTGTATCTCATAAAGCGCTTATCGAGGCTGATATTGAAGTACAGAAAAAAGAGATCATCGGTCAATTACAAAAAGGACAAGTATTAGAAGGTGTTGTTAAAAACATTACTTCTTATGGTGTGTTCATTGACTTAGGTGGTGTTGACGGATTAATTCACATTACTGACCTTTCTTGGAGTAGAATCAACCACCCAAGTGAAGTTCTTGAATTAGACCAAAAATTAAACGTTGTAATCCTTGATTTCGATGATGAGAAAACAAGAATTCAATTAGGATTGAAACAATTAAACGCTCACCCATGGGATGCTTTAGATGCTAACTTAACTGTTGGTGACAAAGTTAAAGGTAAAGTAGTTGTAATCGCTGATTACGGTGCATTTATCGAAGTTGCTGAAGGTGTTGAAGGTTTAATCCACGTTTCTGAAATGTCATGGTCAACTCACTTACGTTCTGCTCAGGACTTCGTGAAAGTTGGAGATGTTGTTGAGGCAGTTATCTTAACTCTTGACAGAGATGATCGTAAGATGTCATTAGGTATCAAACAATTGACTCAAGATCCATGGACTGACATTACTTCTAAATACCCAGTAGGTTCTAAACATACAGGTATCGTTAGAAACTTTACAAACTTTGGTATTTTCGTAGAATTAGAAGAAGGAATTGATGGATTAATCTACATCTCTGACTTATCTTGGACTAAGAAAATTAAACACCCATCTGAGTTTGTAAACGTTGGTGAAAAACTTGATGTAGTTGTATTAGAATTAGATGTTGAAGGACGTAAATTATCTTTAGGTCACAAACAAACTACTGCTAATCCTTGGGATCAATACGAAGATTCTTTCGCTGTAGGAACTATCCACAACGGTGAGATTTCTGAAATCGTTGACAAAGGAGCTACTGTAGAATTCGGAGATGATATCGTTGCTTTCATTCCTACTCGTCACCTTGAAAAAGAAGACGGAAAGAAATTGAAAAAAGGTGATACTGCTGATTTCAAAGTAATTGAATTCAACAAAGAATTCAAAAGAGTAGTTGCTTCTCACACTGCTATCTTCAGAGAAGAAGAAGAGAAAAACGTGAAAGCTGCAACTGAAAATACTTCATCTGCATCTTCTACAAATGCACCAGCTGCAACTTTAGGAGATAACAATGATGTATTAGCTGCATTAAAAGCTAAAATGGAAAAAACTGAGAAAAAATAATTCTTAGCTTTTTATAAATAGGAAGTCCCACAGTAATGTGGGACTTTTTTTTGCTCAAATTTTATTTTATTTAGAAAACTTTAACAAATAAAGTTGTGTTATTATTTTAAAAAGTTATTTTTGTATGAAAATACCACATATGAAAAAACTCTACTTTTTTGTTTTGGCTTTATGCTTTTTTAATGGTGCAAATGCACAATTTGTTTCTTTTCAGGATTTTAATCTTAAAATTAAATTGCTGTCATCTCCTGTAAATACCAACTCCAATTCGGAAATTGAAATCAGCGAAGCGTTAAATACTACTTATTTAGATATTAGCAACTCTAATGTCATTTCATTACAAGGATTAGAAAGTTTTGCCAATCTTCAATTTTTAAATTGTAGTGACAATCCAATTATGACAGATGTTGATTTTAATTTTCTAAAGAAATTAGTTTATTTAAAGTATTCTAATATTCAAAACAAACAATATTTACAAATTGAAAATTTACCAGAGTTAACCACTATAATAGCTGATGGACTAACTAATTTGAAATATGTTCAATGTACAGGAAATCCAAAACTAGAGACATTAAACTTAAATGGGGCAGTTAGTTTGACTGAAATTGCGGCTTCAAATAATAAATTGACTACCTTAAACCTTCAAGGTTTAACTGCACTTAAAAAGTTATATTGCGGAGGAAATCAATTGGCTGAATTAGATGTCAGAAGTTTAACAAATTTAGAATCTTTAGAATGCGGTGGTAATCTGTTGACATCACTAAAAGTGAATGGCTTAACAAAACTTTTTTCATTATCATGTACTTATAATAAACTGTTACAATTAGATCTTAATGGATTAACTAATCTGGGTTATTTACAGTGTTTTTCTAATCAAATAATGAGCCTTAATGTAAGCGGTTCAGCCAATCTTATTGAGCTTTATTGTGATGGAAATGCTATTTCATCATTAAATTTGAATGGTTTAGAAAAACTCGAATATGTAAATTGCAGTAGTAATCAATTGCAATATTTAAATATAAATGGACTGCCAAAGCTTAAAGGTTTTAGATGTATAAATAATAAGCTTACAGCTTTAGATTTAACGCAATTAGCAAGTCTAACAAAATTGGAGTGTTCTTACAACCAATTGAAAATGTTGGATGTAAGTGATTTAGGTGAATTAGAAGAGCTTAACTGCTCAAACAATGAGCTTAACTTTTTGTATATAAGAAATGGCAATAACGAAGCTAAAAATTTAAATTTTTCTGAAAATCCAAATTTGTTATATGTTTGTGCAGATGAAAGTCAATTGTCGCAAGTTCAAAGTCTTTTAAATAATTATGGGTATACCAATTGCAGTGTAAATGCCTATTGCTCATTTAATCCAGTAGGGCAATATTTTATTGTTTCTGGGGATAATAAAATAGACGCAGATAATAACGGCTGTGATACTCAAGATTTAAATTTGCCAAATTTAAAGCTTAATATATCTAATGGAACTGATACTTCAAGTTATATAGCCAATGGAAATAATTATTCTATTGCCTTGCCAACAGGAACGCATTCTATAACACCTGTTTTAGAAAATCCTACTTATTTTGCGATTACGCCATCAGCTATAAATGTTGACTTTCCATCACAGACAAGTCCGTTGAATCAAAATTTTTGTATTACACCAAATGGTATACATTCAGACTTAGAAATAGTCGTTATACCAATCAATCCAGCTAGACCAGGATTTGAGGCATCATATAAAATTATTTATAAAAACAAAGGTAATATAGCAGAATCTGGATCAGTGAATTTAAGTTTTAATGATTCTGTTTTGGATTTTATCGCATCAAATCCAGCTGTAAATACTCAGAGTACAAATAATTTATCATGGAATTTTACAAATATTAAACCTTTTGAGTCCAGAGAAATCACATTTACCATTAAAGTAAATGCTCCGACAGCTACTCCAGCTGTAAATAATGGTGATATATTGGCATATACAGCAACCATAGTATCTTCAAATGCAGATGAAACCCCTAAAGACAATTCATTTGGCTTCAATCAAACAGTTGTAGGATCTTATGATCCGAATGATAAAACCTGTTTGGAAGGCTCAGTTATTACTTCAGAATTAATAGGTGAGTTTGTGCATTATTTGATTCGTTTTGAAAACACAGGAAGTTATCAAGCGCAAAATATCGTTATAAAAGACATCATTGATTTATCAAAGTTTGACATTTCAACGCTAATTCCGACGAGTTCTAGCCATTCATTTGTAACTAAAATTTCTGGAGGAAATAAGGTAGAGTTTATTTTTGAAAATATTAATCTTCCTTTTGATGATGCCAATAATGACGGTTATGTAGCTTTTAAAATTAAAACCAAACCAACACTTGTTGTGGGAGATTCTTTTACAAACGAAGCAAATATTTACTTCGATTATAATTTTCCAATTTTAACCAATACAGCAACTTCTACATTTAAAAGCACTTTGACGACCCAGGATTTTAATTTTTCTAGATATTTGGTTTTATATCCAAATCCATCAGATCAAATTTTAAATATTTCTCAGAATGAGAATATTAATGTACAATCTTTTGAGATTTATGATATTTTAGGTCAATTAATTATAGCTATTCCAAACGCAAAAACAACCTCAAATATTGATGTTTCCAAGTTGAAAACGGGTAATTACTTTATAAGAGTAAAATCAGATAAAGGAAGTTCAAGTATGAAATTCATTAAGATTTAAATAAAAAGTCCCACAGTAATGTGGGACTTTTTATTTGTTTCAGGTTTCAAGTTTGTTTCGTTTGTCAGTTCGAGTGGAGTCGAGAACCTTTTTGAAAGTGATTTTTTATTTTAAAGCTAATAATTTAGATTCTTCTGGTGTGAAATCATTTACAATTACATATGTACTTATATCTGCAATTGCCATTTCATCTAATATATCAACTAGATTTTTAAAGTTAGATTTTTTGCTTGGTTTTATGATAACAACCATTCCTCGTCCTGGTCTTCCTAATTGAGCAGAATAATTAAGCATGTTTTTGTTTTGTTTTAGAAGCTCTTGTCTTATTCCATCTTTTCCGTATCCAAACTTTTTAGGAGCAACTTTGGGTACTTCTAGTAGTCCCATATAAGACACTAGTTTATTATCATCTCCTAGTAAAATTGTGTAAGATCGGTTTTCTCCACAGCCACCTGTCCATTTACATGCAATATTACCATAATCTGGCAGACTTAAAGCCATAGCTTTGTTTTTTCGTAATTCTATTGTGACCATAAAAAAAATAATTAATAAAAAAGAGACGCTAACCATTGCAGTTAAATCTACTCTCGAACTTAACTTTTTGCTTCGTACTTTCTGTGGTAAATTTTTCATAAAGAATAGTTTTGAATTTAAATTTAATAATAAAAAGAAAGCAAAATTCATGTATTCTTAAAATTTTTAGAATAAAATTTAAAATCTACTAAAGCCTTGTTTTGCTAGTACTTAGAAAGATATAGTTTTCTTTTTCGAAACTAATTTGTTTTAATTTAAAACCAAAACATTTTTTCCTGCGTAAATGAGCTTATAACTTAAAAACAATAAATATGAAAACTAGAAAATTTTTAGCTCTTGCAGTTTTAGCTTTAGGATTTGCATTTACATCAAATGCACAAAAATCAGTAATGGTTGGTGGAGCAGCGATGTATCCGAATAAAAATATTATCGAAAATGCTGTTAATTCAAAAGATCACACCACATTAGTAGCCGCAGTAAAAGCTGCAGATTTAGTTGAAACATTAACAGGGGCAGGTCCGTTTACTGTTTTTGCTCCAACTAATGCTGCTTTTGATAAATTGCCAAAAGGAACTGTAGAGACGTTATTGAAACCAGAGAATAAAAAAATGCTTCAAAATATCCTGACTTATCATGTAGCAGCGGGAAAATGGAGTTCTGCTGATATTGCAAAAGCAATAAAAGACGGAAAAGGAAAAGCAACGATTAAAACAGTAAGTGGTGGAACCCTTACGGCATGGATGAAAGGTAAAGATCTATATATTACTGACGAAAATGGCAGTAAAGCAAAAGTGACCATTGCAGATGTTAATCAGTCAAATGGTGTAATTCATGTAATAGATGCTGTTTTGCTTCCAAAAAAATAAGTAGTTTCAAATTCCAAAAAAGAAATTCCAAATTCCAAGCTTAAATTGGAATTTGGAATTTTTATTTTGAGATTTTTCCAAGATTATTTTTTAGCGGTCAAAGTGCTTCCTGCAGAAGCAATTATAACACAAAGTACAGCTAGAATTTCGTAGAAGTTTAAATTTTCTTGAAGAAATATAAAAGCGCAAATAGAAGCTGCTGCTGGTTCTAGACTCATTAATATGCTAAAAGTACGAGGCGGAAGTTTTCCTAAAGCCTTCATTTCTAAAGTAAACGGAATCGCACTAGACAAAAGAGCAAGAGCAACACCCATTCCGAATAATTTTGGAGTAAGATTGTTTAATCCGCTTTCTAGAAAACCAAAAGGCAAGACTAAAATCGCCGCAAACAGCATTCCGGTTGTAACGGCATCACCATCGTTCATTATTTTCGAAATTTTACCTCCTAAAACAATATAAGCACTCCAGAATGCTCCAGCGAGAAGCGCGCATATAATTCCGATAGGATCTAAGCGATCGTTTGTCCATGGTGCAATTAATAAAATGCCAATTGCAGCCAGCATTACCCAACAATAATCAACCAAACGTTTTGAACCTGTTATAGCCAGTATTAAAGGTCCAACAAACTCTAAAGTTACGGCTAGGCCAATTGGAATTTTTTCTATTGCGAGATAAAAAATTAAATTCATGGCCCCTAACGACAGACCATACGGGATTACAATTTTCCATTGTTGCGGAGTTATCGCTTTTAGATTTGGTCTGTAAGCCAGTAGTAAAATTAACGCCGAAATACCAATACGCATAGATGCCGTACCAGCTGCGCCGATTGTAGGAAAAAGTGTTTTGGCAATAGCAGCCCCACATTGAACACTAATAATAGCTAATAATACTGCTGGAACAGGAGGAAGGCTGAATTCTCGGTTTTTCATAAAAAATAAGACAGAATCATAAAAAATAATTGCTGTCGGATAATAAAATGTATTCTAAATTAATTGTCCAATGCTCTTTTTGTAACATAGGCGCGGTAACCAATAATAGCCATTTGCCATTTCGTAGCCTTAGAAATGTCTAGACCCTTTTTGGTAAAGCTTGGCAAAAGTAGTTTATTTAGTTTAGCTAATAATTTATACATAGTAGATTTGTTTGTTCAAAGATATAAAAAAAGACTTTGTGTTTGAAGCAAAGTCTTTTGGGTAGTAAAATGTAAAAGTATTTAAATTTTGAGAATCAGATTTTCGTCGCCTTCGGTTTCACGATTTATGGCATTTTTTGGAGCTTCCATCCATCCCGTTTTATTGATGACAAATTTGAATAGATGTGTTTTGTTTTTTTCAAATTTCGATTTTGGGACTGATAATTCAAATGTGTTTTTGTTTTTCTGAATCATTTTAAAATTCTGATCATTTGGATTCCATTGGTCAAAAGAACCCGCTATGGAAACGCTTTTAACCAAATTCGGATCTAAATTCTTATCGTGTTCATAAACAAATACAACATTAGCGTTGACGATCTTGTAACCGTAAATGCTTGCTTGTTTTTTGTTTTCACTCAATAAATCATTAGAGAGTCTTGTAATGGCTTCACCAAGTGCATTGCCGGTATTTTCATCACTTATATTTACAATGATGGAAATTCCTAGTTGGCGTTCAGGATAAACAACCAGCATGTTTTGAGTTCCAAAAGCACCGCCGTGTTTCCAGCAGTTTTTTCCATTTTCATCTACTTGAATATAATCCCAGAAATAACCGTTCCAAGTTGTTGGGCTATTTAACAGGTTTCGTTGCGATTCTTGAACAATTTCATTTTTTGTATTAAGCTCATAAGCAATAAATTTAGTCAAATCACCTAAAGTAGATTTTAGCATTCCAGCGGCGCCCCAAAGGTTGTCTGAAATGTTAGGCATTAGAACGCCTTTTAGATTATAGCCGTTTGCAATAACAGTATTTGGACTTAAATTTATACCGCTTGATTGCATGTCAAGTTTTGAAAAAATATTTTCTTTCAAAAGCGTTTCATAGCTTTTTCCATAAACGTTTTCTAAAATATGAGCCGTAAGATTAAGACTTCCGTTGCTGTACTTGAATTTTGTTCCTGGTAAAGTGTCTAATTTTATAGTTTTAAGATCTTCAAAAAACTTCTCACGACTATACATTTCATCCATCTTTTTAAAAGCCAAATAGCTACTATCGTTTCTGTTTTTTCTTAATTCGGCAGTATCTGGAAGATCTTTGTCAAAACCAGTTCTAAAAGAAACCAAATCTTTAATAGTGATTGGAGTTCCGTTATATTCTAAGTTTGGATAAGAGCCTGTAATATATTTTCTAATATCATCGTCTGGATTCAATTTTCCTTCCAAAACCGCTTGCGCCGTCAGTAAACCTGTAAATAGTTTTGTTATAGAGGCAACTTCAAAAACAGTGTTGTTGTTCGCAATATTTTCTTTTCCCTTATCAATTTCGCCGTAATGTCTCGTATAGGTTTTTCCATTCTTAACCACTCCAATTGAAATAGAATTAGCTTTTGACTTTCCTATTAAAAGCGAAGCTGTTTTGTCCATTGCAGTAAAAATACTTTTTTCGGCAGTATTTTTCTGCGCTAGAATTGAAAAGCTAAAACATAAAAACAGGAGTATATTGAGCTTTTTCATTTTTGTAAATATGTTTTTCATTTATTAAAGAGAAGTATAGATTACTTCGCTAACATTGTGTTGATTTTCTCCAGCATTTCTTTAGCATTATTGTTGTCCGGAGAAAGAGATAATGCTTTTTGGTAGTTTTCTTTCGAAAGTGCCAATTCATTATTTCTAAAATAGCCATCAGCCAAACTATCAAATGCGTTTCCAGATTTCGGATTCTCTTTTGCATTAAGCTCTAAGACTTTTATTCCGTCATGTAATCTTCCATGATCCATTAATGTATAGCCAATAACATTTAGTCGATATTCAAAGTCCCAATCTGGATGATTCTTTTTTATGGCTAAATAATTCTGTTGCGCTTTTGTAAAGTCTAATTTCAAAAAAGTCTGATTGATTTTTTCTCCAGCTAATAAAAATTCATCTGTAAGTGTTTTATCTACAATCGAAGCCACATGATTAATTACTTGACTTTGTACATATAAGCCTGAATATTTATGCCCATTGGATAAAAAGATTATCGTTAAATCACGATCCGTAAATTTTCTAAATGCAGTTTCATTGCCACCAGTAAAGCCGTATGAAAGGACATTATTTACCAGTACTATTTCCCAACCAAAAGCAAAACGATCTGTGTTGTTGGCAAACGGAAACGGTTTCCACATATCGTATTGGGTTTCTTTTTGAAGATAAACGCCTTTATCAAGATTTTGATTCCAGCGAATAAAATTTGGTAAAGAAATATTTAAGCCGTTTGCAGAATGAGCGTCGGTGCCAAAGTTTGAAGTGCTTTTAACGTACTTTTTTGTTTTATCATCATAGTTGTATCTAGAAGCACTGTTGAGTGCCGTTTCGCCAAAATTGGACGAAAAATAAACGCCTGATTTTACAGAAGGAAACTGATTTTGTAAAATATATTCTTCAAACGTCAAACCCGTAATTCTTTCGATAATTTTAGCCAGAAATAAATAATTGGTTTGATTGTAACGATATTGATTTCCTGTTTTAAAATCCATTGTTTTTTGAGACAGTAAAGCTATTTTTTCGTCAAGTGGTGCCGTTATCGGAATTTCTTCAAACCTAACAACATCAGGAAGTCCAGAAGAATGAGAAAGCAAGTTTTTAATTTTTACGTCTTGCCATTCTTTTGGTGTATTTTCTAAATATTTTGAAATAGGGTCTTCAAGAGATAATTTTCCTTGTTGAATAAGTTGAAATATCCCAACATTGGTAATTAATTTGGTAGTTGAAAATATTTTAAAAGCAGTGTTTTTATCCACTGCTTTATTATCTTCTATAGAAGCTTTGCCAAAATATTTTTCATAAACAATTTTACCATCTTTTATTACTGCCAATGCCACACCGGGAATTTCATTAATTGCTATTACTTCTTTTATGTAATGGTCAATTTTTTGTTCTGTTGATTTGTCAGCTTTTTTTTGACCAAAAGATAAATTAAGAACGAATAGTAAAGAGACGGTAAGAAAGGCTCTCATCAGGATTAAGCTTTTTTATTCTGCTTTTCCATTTCTTTCATCTCTTTTTCACGCTGCTTCATGTCTTTTTCATGTTGTTTCATGTTTTTTTCATGTTGCTTCATATCTTTAGCATGTTGTTTCATATCAAGTTCATACTGCTTCATGTCTTGCTCGTATTGTTTCATGCTGTTTTCATAGTCTTTAGAATCGTCTCCGAATTTGAAATTAAAGTCGTAGTTGAACTTTTCCATGTTTGCGCTGAATTTTTCCATAGCAATTTCATATTTCGCCATTTCTTTCTCATAAACTTCTGCTCTTTGCGACATGATAGCTTCAATTTGCTTTTCGTATTCTTTCATTTGAGGCTCAAACGCTTCCATCTGTTTTCCAAATGCTTCCATGTCTTTTTCAAATTTAGCCATTGCTACTTTATCTTTTGGATTTTTTGGAGCAACAGGAGGTTTTGGCATTTTTGACATATCAATTGCTGGAACAGGAGGCATTGGTCCTGAAGGAAATGCTGGTGGAGTTGGAGGTGCAGGAGCTACAACATCAGATTCTCCATTGCCAAAAGTGCGAACAATAACTTTATTATTTTTGATAATCATTGGTGTTCTGAAATTTCCATCGGTATTAATTACAATAGCCTTTGATCCGTTTTCGTTTGTTCCAATTGCCAATTCGCAGTCTTTAATAGCTTCGTCTCCGTCAATTCTGATCATTTGTTTTTTTCCAGAATCCGATTTTACTTTGATTTGAATCCCAGTCAATTCTTCTTTGGTATTTCTTTTTACATCCGAAATTTCGACATCCAGATTATGATTTGCCTTTAATTGGCCTGGCAATTCATTTAATTCCTTATCAGTCGTGTTTTTAGTAATTTTGATTGTTTGGTCAGTATCTTTAACGGTGTCTCTTTGGATTGAGGCAACTTCAGCCTGTTTCTTTTCTTGTGCAATGGTTCTTATTTGAAATAAAAGAACAAACGCACCAAGAGCAGGTATTACTGCCGAATACTTCCAGTAATTTCTTTTGTTTGATTGATTTTTGTTTAACATGACAATTCGTTTTTTGATTAATGATTGATAAAAATGATTGGTGATTGCAACACAAGTTTCGTGTGTTGTGATTTTTAAAAGTGTGTATTGATACGCTTTTTTGTCGGCAATTTTTTTAGAAGCTTCACTATCTGCAATGAATTCAAGATTTTGAAGAATAGCTTTCTTATAAAGCCAGATAATTGGGTTAAACCAAAATAGAATGCAAAAGATTCTAGAAATCAAAACATCAATGGTATGCTTTTGATCGCTGTGCACTTTTTCGTGCTCCAAAATACTTTCCAATTCCGACGAAGTATATAGTGATGAGTTATATACAATGTAATCGAAATAAGAGAAAGGAGCTATATTTTCATTAACATCGATAAATTTAAAATCTTCCTGCTGTTCAATCTTTTTTCCTTTTAAAACAGAATTCAGACTGTAAAAATCAAGCGCAAATTTGATCATGAAACCTAAGAAGCCAATTGCGTAAACTACAGCCGCGACCAAAGTCCAATTGATTACAAAATTCTCTTCTTCAATAACAGAAACAGTTGTTGGCTTATACGGAGTCTCATAAACAGCAGCTTCATGATTTGAAGTTGGAATATTCGATACATCCGTTGTTGTAGTTGTAATTATTGGATCTGGCATTGGCGCTGGAGGCGTTTCAACCCAAATTACTTTCGTATAAACTACAAAAGGCAATACCACAGAAGTGATTAATCCCGCAATTAAAAACCAGCGGCTACTGTTAAAAAAAGTTTCTTTGCGAAGTAAAAAGATGTAAGCAAAATAAAACATTGCTAATAACCCGCTTGATTTTAAGATAAAAATGAAAAGTGCTTCCATAACTATTTTGATTACTTACCTGCTTTTGGATTTTCGATCATGTCTAAGATTTCACGCAATTCGTCTGCCGAGATTTTTTCTTCTTTAGCAAAAAAAGAAACCATGCTTTTGTATGAGCTATTAAAATAATTGTCAATTGCAGTGCTCATGAACCCTTTTCTGTAATCTTCGATGCTTACAGCTGGATAATATTGATGTGTATTTCCAAAAGCATTATGTGCAACATATCCCTTTTCTTCCAGATTACGAACAATGGTAGACAAAGTATTATAATGTGGCTGATCTTCTAAAATCTCTGCTTGAATTTCTTTTACAAAAGCTTTTTTCAGCTTCCATAAAATATGCATGATTTCTTCTTCTTTATTGGTCAGTTTTTGCATTTCTCAGTGATTTAAAAGATTAAAACTTTTTATTTTTTGCTTTTAATTTCGACAATCCCATTCTCGCCTTTTTCGCCAAATAAAGCTACAGCATCTAAGCTTTTGAAAACTCTTACCGATTTAATCGTGCTAGGAGGAAGGCTGTTCATATCAAAATCAGAAGGCATATCTTTTCCATCTAAAATTACAAGCGGAAAACCTAATTTCAAATTCGTTTTTACACCATTTGAAACAGCAACAGATGTTCCTTTATCAGAAGAAGTAGTAATAACCGTATTATTGTCATTATCTACAATTACAGTAGTGCTAGAATTTGCACTACTATTACTATTAGTTTTTGTACTAGTATTAGAATTAGTGTTAACATTGGTTTCGGTTTTTAGTTTATTGCTAATTGCTTTTTTAGGTTCTTTGTCATTAGAATTATTTACAGTCTGAATTCCTATTTTTTTATCCCCATTTTTATAAGTAATAATAATTACTCCGAATTCATTTATTGCTTTATCCGAATTTTGAATGGATTTTGAATGCTGTTTTCCTTTCTTTATATCGACTGTAATAGATGTTAGTTGGTCTGAATCATTTCTCTTAACTTCAGACATTTCAAATTTTACATTGTGGTTTTTCTTCAAATTATTCTTGATTTCATTTAATTCAGCATCTGTAGAATTTTTGCTGATTTTAAAAACATCTACAGATTCAATATTTGAATCGTTTTCTTTTATAATTTGTGGTTTTTCTTTCGCAATTACTTCAAATTGAAATAATAAAACAAATGTGGCAAGTGCAGGAAGCATAAGATAATACTTCCAGGAATTCCACTTTTTTGATTGATTTTTGTTTAACATGACAATTCGTTTTTTGATTAATGATTGATAAAAATGATTGGTGATTGCAACACAATTTTCGTGTGTTGTTATTTTTAAAAGCGTGTATTGATATGCTTTTTTGTCTGAAAGTTTCTTAGAAGCTTCACTATCAGCAATAAACTCTAGATTTTGAGTGATTGCCTTTTTGTAAAGCCATACAATCGGATTGAACCAGAAAATGATACTGAAGATTCTCGAAATCAATACATCAAAAGTATGGTTTTGATCGCTGTGCACTTTTTCATGTTCCAAAATGCTCTCTAATTCTGATGCTGTGTAAAGTGATGAGTTGTACACAATATATTCGAAATAGGAGAAAGGCGCGATATTCTCGTTGATATCTACGAATTTGAAATCGGCTTGTTGTTTGATTTTTTTTCCTTTTATAATAGAATTCAAACTATAAAAGTCAATTGCCAGTTTTAAAAGAAAAACAAAAAGACCAATTCCATAGAAGCCAACAATAATATAGTTCCAATTAAATTCTACCGATTCGCTGTCTGGGTTATTTATTAATGTTGTTTGGATATTGGTATCAAAATTAGGAGCAGCATCAATCCAAATTACTTTTGTGTAAGTCAATAATGGTAAAATTACTGAGACTATCAAGCCAGATAAAAGAAACCATCTGTTGCTGTTAAAAAATGTTTCTTTGCGCAGTAAAAAATAGTAAGCACAATAAAACATTAGCATTAAGCTGCTTGATTTGGCGATGTAAATGAAAACTGCTTCCATAAACTGATTATTTTTTTTCGTTTTTATTTTCGATCATTGATAAAATTTCACGCAATTCATCTGCTGAAATTTTTTCTTCTTTCGCAAAAAAGGAAACCATACTTTTATAAGAACTATTGAAGTAATTATCGATTGCAGTTTTCATAAATCCTTTTCTGTAATCTTCAATTGCTACAATTGGAAAGTATTGATGGGTGTTTCCAAAAGCATTGTGTCCAACATATCCTTTTTCTTCCAGATTACGCACAATAGTTGATAATGTATTGTAATGTGGCTGATCTTCTGTTATTTCGGCTTGGATTTCTTTTACAAAAGCTTTTTTCAGCTTCCATAAAATCACCATGATTTCTTCTTCTTTGTTTGTTAACTTCTGCATCTTCTCTAATTTTAATTCAAACCTACAACTATTTTTTTAGTTACACAACTATAAAAGTAGTTATTTAACTAAAAATTAAGTTTGGTTTTAGTTTTGAACGCAGAAATGCTATTCAAATTTAATGGTAATAAATTGAATTATAAGGATTTAAAAGGTGAAAAGTTTTTTAAAGAAGTCTTCTCGTTTGTCAAAGCGTTCTTGATCCAAATATAGCATCACGTTTCAACAACCATTGAAAGGATTTATATTTGCGATTGTAGTAAAAGTTTTAGTGTAAAGGCTTTTTAATATTTTATTTGTTAAATTAAATTTAATTATTTTATATTCACGACAATTAATTGTAAGATATTTTTTAGTTAAAAAAGAATTTTATTATCCAACCAATGTTAATGCGTATGCACAAATTTATTAAGTATTCCGTTTGTTTTTTTATTGCACTTTTTCTTTTATCGTGTAGTAATGATGTTTTAGAAAAAAATCAGGAAAATGTAAAAACCGTTACGACTGATTTAGAATTATCGAAATTTTCAAATCCCAATATTGCACAAAATGTTGAAGTCGATTTTGAAAATGTAAACGTAATTGAAAAAGACGATTTTAAGATTTCAGAATTCTTAGCAAAAGAAAAAGTTGTAAACACTTTTGAATCTGACGTTCTGCAAAACCATTTGAAATATCAAGGTGTTACAATTGAAAGTGAAGGCAAATCTCAATCATACTTTTTAGAAGTTTTTACGCTTGCAAAAAGTGCTGTTTACCCTGAGACTATCACAAATCTAAAGGACTTTACAGGGGGATTGAATGTGTATTCCTTTGATGGTGAAAATTTAGGTTCAGTAGTTGTTAGAAATGGTAAAGCGGCAAATGTTTCAGGAAAAAATGAGTTAGATGTTTTGACAAAAACAATAAATTTGTTTTATGCTCCATCCGATATTACAAGCAAAATACCTCTATGCAAGGAGACATATACACAAACGGTATGGCTAACTCAAGATGTTTGGCGAATAATTAGCAATGGTTCAAAGATTTTAGAGGTCATCTATGTAGGTGAAAAGGTTACTAAAACTACTAATACCGTGCCTTATCCTTGTGAGAGTTCAGGAGATGTAGAAGCTATAAAATTACAGCGAATAGCGCAATATTCACATTATAGCGAAAATGGGCAATATCTTGGAGAGAGTTCTTCTTTCCAAATTATGGATTATCTTACAGGAAAAGCAAAGTGCCTTAATGATTTATTAAATAAAAACGGGAATTCTTTTGTCCAAAATCTATTTTCAAAGTTTGAAGGGACATCAAAGTTCGATATTGCAATTTCCTCCGTAGATGCCTTACCTAAAACTGTAGATGGCGTTGTAACATATCTTAACGGGAGGACGTTAGAGCCAAAAGGTAAATTAATACAAATCGAAATTAGCACTACTGAGGTAAATAAAAGAGCTCCGCTTGAAGTTGCGAGGATTATATTGCACGAATATATACACGCAGATATTTATAGGAAACTTGGCACAGTACTTGCTATGAATGTAGAGAATTTAGATTTTAAAACGACATATGAAAATTATGAAAGGGAACAGCACAGTGTAATGGCCAAATTGTACGTTCAGAGTATGAAGGAAGCATTGAAACAATTTCATCAGAGTATTTTGCCTGGTGATATTAAAGCTTATACTGATTACTATAAAGAACCACCAAGTGACGCGTTTTACGAGGCTCTTGCGTGGGGAGGGTTGAGAGACAGTCATGTAAAAGCTTGGAATGAATTATCAGATGAAAAAAAGGCATCTATAGAGGCTCTTGCTAGCAGAGTGGAGCAATTCTCCAAAACAAGCCCTTGCAGTAACTAATAATAAAAAATAAACGATATGAAAATTGCTACACTTTTTATTTTGTCATTATTTCCTTGCTTTGTAGGAGCTCAGGAAAAAGTAAAAGACACACTTTTTTTTGCTTATGATAGTAATTATATTAATACATATCCTGAAAATCCAAATGATTATTATATAAAAGATGGGAGTGGTGCTCGTATTGGTGGCTTTTACTTTATTGAAGTTCAAAAGATAAAGAATTGCAAGACTAAAAAAAGAGAAATTAGTCTTAAAGAATATATTAGGTCATCTAAATTCTATGATGAAAACAGAAGATTAAAATTATGGGATTATGACCTTTCGACTTACCTTAAAAATTACGTTATTTTTTTAGTCAAAACTGAAAACGGTAAAAAAAGTTATATACAAGTTGAATCAAGTTTTGAAATTGAATAATTTAAAAATTAAACACAAATAGTATTAAACTGAGAGTCGTATAGAATTGTACGACTCTCTTTTGTTTTAGATAAAGAAAATGCCTGCTTTTGTTAGATTTTAAAAGGTTAAAAGTTTTTTTTAAGAAATCTTCTCATTGGTCAAAGTGTTCTTGATCCAAATATAGCATCCTGCTGGAACAGCCATTTCAAAAGATTTATAGTTGCTATTGTAGTGAAAGCTCTAATGTAGAGGTTTTTTAATATTTTATTTGATGAATAAATTACAATTCTTTTATATTTGTAGCTTTGAATTGTAAGATATTTATTAATTATAATGACGAATTAGTAGAGGGTCAGAAAATGCAAAAATTGCAAAGATTGATTTAGAACTAGAGAAATTTACTAATCTCAATATTGAACAAATGTTGAAGCCGAAAATGTCAATGAAATTAAAAAGATAAGCAATGTCTTGGAATGGTTCGAAAGAAGTAGATGGTGAAGTTTGGAATATTTTAACTCCTAAAAAAACATAGATAAATACAATATTTAACAACCAACTTAAGAAGCTAACACAAGTTCGCTTTTGTGATAATAAATAATATCAAACTTAATTTGATTTGAACGATGATGTCGAAATTTAAAATCTTTGTTTTTTTAGGATATACACTTATAATACATTTATTTTTTTTAAGTAATTTACATGCGCAGCAAAAAGTTGAAAAAGATACGTTGTATTTTAAAATAGATAATTCCTATCTGTTTGAAAATAAAAATATTCCAAAAACTTTTTTTATTGAAGACGGAAATGGACACACCGAATTTTGTTTTCAAGAAGCTGAAATTTTGTTTAATTTAAAACCTACAGAAGTATTGGATTTAAAGTATTTTATAAGGAACTCAAAATTCTTTATAAATCAAGGAAAAATAGCATTAGATATAAAAGGACTGGTCGATTTTATAAAAAACTATAAAATTATTTTAATAAGAGAAAGTGATAAAAAGACCGAATATATTAAAGTAAATGTTTCAATTATGATTTTTGGATAAATATTTAATATAAAGCTTGAAATTTTAAAAACAAATTATGAAAATATTCATTTTATTCCTGACTTTTATTCTTGGAATAAATTCTCTAGCTCAGGAAAAAGTAAAAGACACACTTTTTTTTACTTATGATAGCCAATATATTATTACGCATAAAGAAATCCCAAATCATTTTTACATAAAAGATGGTAGTGGTGCTCGTATTGGTGGCTTTTACTTTACTGAAGTTCAAAAGATAGAGAATTATAAGACTAAAAAAAGAGAAATTGGTCTTAAAGAATTTGTTAGGTCGTCTAAATTCTATGACGAAAATAGAAGATTAAAATTAAGAGATTATGAACTTACTGATTACCTTGAAAATTACGTTATTTTTTTAGTCAAAGCTGAAGATGGTAAAAAAAGGTATATACAAGTTGAAGCAAGTTTTGAAATTGAATAATTTTAAAACTGAAATAAAAATATTTTTTTTGAATTGAGAGCCGTACAATTTTATACGGCTCTCTTTTGTTTTAAATTAAGAAAACGCTTGCTTTTGTTAGACTCTAAAAAGTTAAAAGTTTTTTTTAGGAAATCTTCTCGTTGGTTAAAGCGTTCTTAATCCAAATGCAGCATCCCGTTGCAACAACTCCGATACAGGCCATAAAAAGCCAGTTAATTTGATAACCAAATCGGGTAATAATTTCAAATCCTAGCTTAGAACTAATAATATGAGCAAGGCTAAAACTCATTGTATAAAGTGCCATGTATCGGCCTTCTTGTCCGCGAGGTGCTCGGCTTAAAGCAAATGCGTTAGAAAAAGGGAAAGTAAGCACTTCTCCAATCGAAATGCAGACCATGCTCACAACCAAAATTCCGGCCCAGAAATTAACTAGAAGTAAAAAGAAACTGCTCGCCATAACAAACGATCCAACGATGATAATTCTAATCTTTGGAAAAGCTTTTCGCTCTAAAAATCCAACTGTTGGCATTTCTAGGGTAAAGATTAAAAGTCCATTTAAAGTCATTAACAAACCGGTTTGGAATTCGCTTAAGCCAAATTTTTCATTGTGATATAAAGGTAAAGTGGTAAATAACTGGAAGAAAATCATTGCTGTAATGAAACTTACAAACAAGAAAACCCAGAAAATTTTATCGTGAAAAACCGATTTTACATCAGTAGCACTTTCTGTTTTATCATCATGCGTTGCTTTTTTCTTTTCTTTTACCAATAAAGCAAAGATTGAAATCGAAATAATACAAGAAGCTCCGTCAACCCAAAACAAACCTGAATAACCCATTCCCATAATAATCAAACCTCCAAGCGCTGGTCCGGCTGCAAAACCAAGATTTACAGCAAGACGCACAAGCGTAAGGGCACGAGTACGGTTTTCGGGTTTGGCATAAGCGCCCAAAGACACAAACATAGCAGGACGAAACATATCTGCAATCGTCATAAGAACAAACATGGCCGCACAAAGGGCCCAGAAAGTGGTAATATATTGAACAAAAAATAGCGAAACTCCACTAGTGGATAAACTAAAAATCATGATTTTATAGAACCCGATTTTATCTGATAATTTACCACCAAGCCAAGAACCCAACATAGATCCAAGACCAAAAGCCACCATAATCCAACCTACTTGATTATACGAAAAATGAAGGTCTTCTTTTAAATACTTGGATAAAAAAGGAAGAACCATTGTTCCAGCGCGGTTAATAAAAGTAATGATAGCAAGAATCCAAACTTCTCTGGTAAAACCTCGAAAGTTGTTAATGTAGTGAGTTAAGGCAGTTTTAAGCATTTTGTTTGATAAATTATCGTCACAAAGTTAGGAAACTTTGTCTCGTTAAGTGGTTGCTGTTTTGTTACTTTTGAACTATTTTTGCAGAAAATTTCTAAGATGAAAACTATAAACGCCCTTGCTTTATTGTTGGTATTTAATTTTGGCTTTGCACAAAAAAAGTTCAATAAGACCGATGTTCAAAAATTTCAAAAGAAAATCAATACCGAGTTTGCTGATCCTAAGACGAGTCCGTTGATGGCTGAAGATTTGAAAACCTTTAAAAGCTTAGAATTTTTTCCTATTTCAGAAACTTATTTTGTAACTGCCACTTTGGAAAAAGCCAAAGGGGGAAAAGTTTTTGAAATGAAAACTTCAGGAAATTATACTCCAAAGTATATTAAATATGGTACTTTAAACTTTAAAATAAACGGAAAAGCTTTTAAACTTGCCGTTTACCAAAGTTTAGAACTTATCGTTCAAGAAAAATATAAAAATCATCTTTTCTTGCCTTTTTCAGATTTAACAAGTGGAAAGCAAAGCTATATTGGAGGCCGCTATATTGATTTAGAAATTCCGAAAGAAAATACAATAGCAATCGATTTTAATCAAGCTTATAATCCGTATTGCGCTTATAATTACAAGTATTCTTGTCCGCTTGTACCACAGGAAAACGATTTGAAAATTGAAATTAAAGCAGGAGTAAAAGCGTTTCATTAATGGAATATTTTAATTTTCATACACATCAATTTACCAATCAATCTAATGTTGTAGAATTGGTTAATCAGTATACAAAAGATTTTGATGAGACGATTTCGTTTTATTCTGTCGGAATTCATCCTTGGTATATTGACGAAAATCGAATTGATGAAGATTTGAGAATTATTGAAGAAAAACTGCAAACTCCAAACTGTTTGGCAATTGGCGAATGCGGTTTAGATAAAAGAATTGAAGTTCCGTTTGACTTGCAGATTTCAGTTTTTGAAAAACAATTGGAATTAGCAGAAAAATTCAAGAAACCTGTAGTAATTCATTGCGTTGCGGCTTTTCAGGAAGTAATGGCAATCAAGAAAAAAATGAAGATAGGAGTTCCAATGATTATTCATGGCTTCTCAAAAAATAATCAACTGGCAGAGCAATTAATTGCAGCTGGATTTTATCTTTCGTTTGGAAAATATCTATTGAAAAATCCAGATTTAAAAACGGTTTTTCAGAATGTTCCAAATGATCGTTTTTTCTTAGAAACCGATACAATTGAAGAATCGATTCAGCAAGTTTATGAATTAGCTTCAGAATATAAAGGATTAAATTTAAAAGAATTACAAGGCGTTATTTTAAGTAATTATAAAAGGTTATTTAAACAATGAAAGGAATAAAGAATAAAGAATAAAGAATAAAGAATAAAGAATAAAGAACATAGAAAAAAGAATATAGAGTAAAGAGTTTTTGTATTCAAAGTTTGTCACCCTGAGCGAAGTCGAAGGGCGTTCCAATTAGGGCTTCGACTTCGCTCAGCCTGACAACTGGGAAAAACTTGAAACCTGAAACTTGAAACTTGAAAAATCATAAACTTGAAACAAAAAAATAAAAAAGAGAATATATGGCAGAATGGACAGAAAGAGCAGAGCTTTTGTTTACTAAAGAAGGATTAGAAAATTTACAAAAATCTAATGTTTTAGTCGTTGGGCTAGGAGGAGTTGGATCTTTTGCAGCTGAATTTTTAGCAAGAGCAGGAGTGGGCAACATGACAATTGTAGACGGAGATGTTGTAGATATTACGAATATTAACCGTCAATTGCCAGCTTTGCATTCTACAGTTGGTCAGCCAAAAATTAAAATTGTAGGCGATCGATTGATGGATATTAATCCGGAATTGAATTTAACTCGTGTTCAGGAATTTCTTTCGCCAGAACGTGCTTTTGAGATTGTTTCTCCAGAATTTGATTATGTTTTAGATTGTATTGACAGTATTACTCCAAAATTAAACCTGATTATTGCTGCAAAACGCAAAAGAGTAAAAATAATTAGCAGCATGGGAGCAGGAGGAAAAATGTTGGCCTCTAAAGTAAAAGTAGCAGATATTTCAAAAACAATTAACTGTTATTTTTCTAAAACAGTCCGTAAGCGTTTAAAAGAAGTAAAAATCAATAAACTGAAAGTGGTTTTCTCTTCTGAAATTCAAGACGAAAAAAGCTTAAAATTAACAGATGGTAAAAACTTTAAAAAGTCATTTTACGGAACAAACAGCTATATGCCAGGATTATTTGGCTTGCACGCTGCCGAAACAGTGATTAGATATTTGCTTAAAAAGTAAGGTTCTAAGATGCTAAGATTCTAAGTGCTAAGGTTTTTTTGGCTAGAATGGTGAATCTTAATTTCTTGAACTTATAAATAGAACTTAAAATAACTTTGACAAAGTTCAAAACTTTGTCAAAGTTAGATACAAAAGAGAGAAACCTAAGAATCTTAGTATCTCAGAACCTTAGAACCTTAAAAAAAAATGATTAAAACAGTAATTTTTGATATGGATGGCGTAATCGTTGACACGGAGCCAGTTCATCGTTATGCCTACTATTTACAATTTTCAGAATTGAATATCGAAGTTCCAGAAGAGATGTACACCACATTTACTGGATTTTCGACTCGAAATACATTTCAAACTTTAAAAAGTTATTTTCCAACTGTAGAACAGGAAGTGGAAGATTTGATTCAACGAAAAAGAACTATTTTTAATCAAGCTTTTGATACTAAGGAAGATTTGCATCTTTTGGATGGTGTCGAAGATTTGATTAAAAATTTATACAACAGCGGAATGCAATTAATTTTAGCTTCTTCGGCTTCAAAAGTGACTATTGATCGCGTTTTTACAAGATTCAATCTGCATCAGTATTTTACGCATATTGTAAGCGGAGAAGATTTTCCACAATCAAAACCTAATCCAGCGATATTTATTCATGCGGCTTCTCTTTCTGTTGCACCAAAAGAAGAATGCGTTATTATTGAAGATAGCACAAATGGAATAAAAGCAGCAAAAGGGGCAGGAATTTATTGTATAGGATATAATAGTGAGCATTCTCATCTTCAAGATTTATCTGAAGCTGATTTAGTTATAGAACATTTTAACGAATTGAATGCTGAAAAAATATCACAGTTAAAGGACTGAATTATATTAAATTTAACATTTGTTCCCTAATTGAATTTGTAAATTTGGATAAAAAATAAAACTTAAAATAATGAAGAAACTACTTATTGCTTTAGCCTTGATTTTAGCGCCATTAGCATCAGAAGCGCAAGTAAAAACTCCACAAGCAAGTCCAAAAGGATATATCAAACAAACTGTTGGTTTAACTGATGTTGAAGTTACGTATTCAAGACCAGGAGCAAGAGGAAGAGCTGTGTTCGGAAATTTAGTTCCGTTTGGAAAATTATGGAGAACTGGAGCTAATGAAAATACCATTATTAATTTTAGCGATGACGTTATTATAGACGGAAAAACGCTAAAAAAAGGAAAATATGCAATTTATACAGTTCCTAGAATCGAAAGTTGGGATATCATTTTCTATCTTTCTACTGATAACTGGGGATTGCCAGAAAACTGGAGCGATTCGTACGTAGCTTTAAAAACTACAGTTAAAGAAGATGCTTTGCCAACTCCAATTGAAACTTTTACAATAGGAATTAACGGATTAGATCCTAATTTTGGATATTTAGATATTGCTTGGGAAAATTCTCATGTAGCTTTAAAATTTGAAGTTCCAACAGCTAAAATTGCTGTGGCAAGTATTGAGAAAACTTTGGCAGGTCCAACTTGGAATGATTATTTTGCTGCATCTCAATATTTATTCCAATCAAATGGAAATATCGAAACAGCTAGAAATTATGTAGACAAAGCGCTTGATATGAGTTCAGATAAACCATACTACGTAACAAGATTGAAGTCTCAAATTCAAGCAAAACAAGGTGACAAAAAAGGAGCAATCGAAACTGCAAAAGCTTCTCTAGCATCTGCTGAAGCGGCAAACAACGCCGATTACGTAAAATTGAATAAAGATAGTATCGCTGAATGGAGCAGATAATAATTCTTCCGAATTCTTAAATTCCAATTTTTTAAAATATCAAAATCCAAAACTGACGAGTTTTGGATTTTTTTTTGTCTTTAGAATAAAATAGACAGACTTGTCTGTTTGTTTAAAAATGTTTTTTATATTTGCAGATATAAATTACGATGTTATGCTGCCAAAAGAAAGAATATTAGAGAAGACATTTACTTTATTTCACACACAAGGTTATAATGCTACTGGCATCAATCAAATTATTGAAGAAGCAAAAGTTGCAAAGGCAAGTTTTTATCAGCATTTTAAATCTAAGGAGGATTTGTGTGTGGCTTTTTTAAATCAGCGTCATTTCTTTTGGTTTGAAGAATTGCAAAAGTTTACATCCAAAGAAGAGGACAGGAAACTAAAAATTTTAGCTTCTTTTGATTTCTTAATTTATATGAATAAAAAGGAAAATTTTAGAGGTTGCAGTTTTCTAAATATTCTATCAGAAATTCAATCAGATAATATTAAAATTTTAGACGTAATTCAAAACCATAAAGCCGATTTACGCGTCTATTTTACCGAAATTTTAAATGATAATCTTTTATCAGATCACGTTTATCTGCTTTTTGAGAGTTGCATTATAGAAAGTCAACTTTTCAAATCCAATCAACTTATTGAGCAAACTAAGAAAATTATCCAAACTTTAATCTAATTATTATGGAACAGAAATTGCCATTGCCGCCTTTCTCATATGAAACAGCAATAGAGAAAATTCAATTAGCAGAAGATGCTTGGAACAGTCAGGATCCAGAAAGAGTTTCAAAAGCCTATACGATTGATAGTGAATGGAGGAACAGAAATCAATTTGTAAACGGAAGAGAAGAAATTGTACAGTTCTTAACGCAAAAATGGAAAAGGGAGAAAAATTATAAACTTAAAAAAGAATATTGGGCACATACCGAAAATAGAATTGCAGTTCGTTTTGAGTATGAATATCAAGATCTTGAAGGAAACTGGTTTAGAGCCTATGGAAATGAGAATTGGGAGTTTGATGCAAATGGTTTGATGCAAAAACGTTTTGCAAGTATCAATGATCTTTCAATAAAAGAAGAAGAAAGAAAACTTTAAGAAATTTAATTCATAGAGGGCGGTTCAGGAATTTTTACCGTCCTTTTTATTTTCTTTATAATTAGTAAATAAAAAGTAATGCCTCCTAAAATAATCAGCAATGCGATTTGAAGTTGGCCAAGTACATTGTTTCTGCTGTACATAGCATTTGCGACAGCAAGTTTTGCCTTCCCTTCTTCAATCTGAATTTGCGAAAGAGATTCGAGAGTTTTTAATGCTTGTGCACTCGAATTGGCTATTTTGTTCCAATCTTTATTTTCAACCTGTTTGTTGATTTCTTTGCATGAAAGTAAAAAAGCATCAAAGTACTGTTTTTCTTTATTTGTTAAAACCGTTTTAGCATACAAATCATCAATAGTATGAATAATGTTTAAGGTGTGAATAATTTCATCTTTCTTGATATTATCGCTTAAATCTAATTTTTCAGCTTCAGCTTTTATAAAATGAAGTTCTTTAGAATATTGAAAAATATAATGCGCCACAACCAATCGGTCTTTGTAAATAGCATTGATATTATCATTTACGTTTTTAGAATTTCGCAACGTATTAAAGTTACCAAGCAGAATGATAAGCATTACAACTAGTAATATAAAAGCAGCTTTGGTTTTATTGCTGTACCTTCTGTGATCTTTCATAAAGCTTTTTTTTTAGATAACAATAATTAATCAATCATTCTGTTCTCAACCAGTTCAATGTTTTTTATAGCGGCTAGCGGAGTAATTTTTACTTTTTTATCTCCTTTGACAAAATAAAAGTAGTACAAACTATTGTTTCCAATAACAAAAACGTTTTTAGATTCTCCTTCGTTAAAATCCATTTGATAGCTGTACTCCAATTTGTTTTCTTTTAGCTTTTTCTTGGTAAAATAACCTCCTGCCATACCATAGCCAAGAAAAAAAGACAACAGAAAAAGTATAAGCGATTTTATGGCAATGCTATTATAGTAGCTTTTAGTTTCTTCTGGAGATAATGCATCAGTCGATTTTAGTTCAAAAGATCTTTTTACAAAGGTCAAATCTTTATTCTTCGCTAAAAAAGAAGGAAGATAAAAATGCACCAGAAAAAGTATAATGATGGCTCCAAGAATAATTGGGTTTGAGGTAAATTCAGCAATCGGACTAATTAAAACGTCCATAATAGTAGAATACCTTAAGATATTAATTCCGAATTGATAATAATAAATACTGTCTTTCAGTATTCCCATTACAATCAAAAAGAGATAGCCAAATGGCAATAGTTTTTCTAAATCGTCTGAAATCTTCATTTCTTCAGCTTAAAATTGGTTAGTTTTAGATCAGTTTTACAACTTACTAAAATAGTCTTTTTTACTTACAATAAATGAAGAATCGTATTGGAAGAAAATAGTTATCCGAATTTTAAGCAGCTATTTCCTGCTGTCCGCTGTATCTTTTGTGGCGAACCCCGCCACAAAAGGATGCCGCTCCCATCAGGGCTAGGGCATCAGGTCTTATTTGTGCGATTTTTGTTTAATTAATGAATCAGTCACTAAAACAGTTTGCTAATCATCTTTTATTCAATTATTAACTCATTATCATCCGATTTTCCTTTAAAGAACAAAAACTGAAGTAAAAGCGCCAATACAATAGTCAAAATAGCTCCAATAAAATTAAGCCATAAATAACCTAGTTTCTCCTGTCTGTAAACCATAAAATAATAAATCACAAAAATCGTAAGCTGACTTATGAGAGCACTGATAAACATTGGTTTTGCCTGAACTCTTTTGGTATAAAAAGCTACAAGGAAGATTCCTAAAACAGTTCCGTAGAAAATAGAACCAATAATGTTTACAAGCTGAATTAAATTTTCAAACAAAGTTCCAACGCAAGCAAAAAGTATTGCTATAACTCCCCAAAAAAGAGTAAAAAACTTGGTAACATGCAAATAATGTTTCTCCGACTTTTCTTCTTTCTGATTTCGTTTGTAAATATCTATTGCTGTTGTAGAAGCCAGTGCAGTTAATCCAGAAGCAGTAGAAGACATGGCAGCCGAAATAATAACGGCCAATAACAATCCGATTAGACCTTTTGGCAAATAATGCAGAATAAAATGAAAAAATACATAATCTTTATCGTTGGTTTCCGAATTACTATCGGCTCTCGAAATTATTTCCTTGGCTTTATCGCGAAGATCTTTTTCTTTATTCGATAGCGCAACCAATTCTTTACGCAAAATCGGATTGTCGTAGTCTTGATTCAGCTGATCGATGTACAATAAATTAATAACTTTTTTATCTTCAGAAAGTTTCACTAGCTTTTCTTCTAAAACATGATATTCTTGTTTATAATCCGACTTCTCAATTGCAATTTTATTATTCGGATTAAAATTTAAAGGAACTGGATTGAACTGAAAAAATACAAAAACCATAACCCCTGTGAGAAGAATAAAGAACTGCATTGGCACTTTTAGAAGTCCGTTCATGATTAATCCCATTTGACTTTCGCGAACTGATTTCCCAGATAAATAACGTCCCACCTGTGATTGGTCTGTACCAAAATAGGCAAGTGCCAAAAAGAAACCTCCTGTAATACCACTCCAAAAAGTATATTTTTCTTCGGGATTAAAAGAAAAGTCAACAATATTCATTTTGTCATTTGCTCCCGCAATATGCAGCGCACTATTAAAAGTCATATCGTTTGGAAGATAATGCAGAATCAAGAAAAACGTGATAAACATTCCAGACATAATGACAAACATCTGCTGTTTTTGCGTAACGTTTACCGCCTTTGTTCCTCCAGAAAAGGTATATATGATTACCAAAACTCCGATAATGATATTCATTACAGTTAAATTCCATCCTAGAAGTGCAGACAAGATAATCGCTGGAGCATAAATAGTTAAACCGGTTCCTAGACCTCTTTGCACTAAAAATAAAATTGCAGCAAGCGAACGGGTTTTCACATCAAATCTTTTTTCTAAAAATTCATAAGCCGTATAAACTTTGCTTTTATGATATAGCGGAATAAAAGTCAAACAAATAACAATCATCGCAATTGGCAAACCAAAATAGAATTGCACAAACCCCATGCCGTCATGATAAGCCTGTCCTGGAGTTGATAAAAATGTAATTGCACTCGCTTGTGTCGCCATTACAGAAAGACCTACAGTGTACCAAGGTGTTTCGTTGTTTCCTAAAATAAAATCTTCTACGTTTTTACTTCCTCGGGTTTTCCAAGAGCCGTATCCAACAATAAATAAAAGTGTAACAATAAGTACGATCCAGTCAAATAGCTGCATAGGTTATGAGTATAATTGCATGATTAAGAAAAAGATAGCAATATAGATTGCATTTGCTACTAAAACATAAGTGTAGCTTTTTTTCCATTTTTTTATTTTTTTAGCTTCCATATTTATTGCTTTAAATCTTGTTTAGGAGCTTCAATTGGCTGTTTTAGAGAAATAATATTCGATAATAATCGATAGGCTCCAGAAACACCTTCTGGCAATTCTCTAAAGAAACTCAAACCAGTGTAAATGTAATATCCTTTTCCGTAAGGTGCGACAAGAAGAGCTCCATCTTTTGGAGATTCTCCTTTATCGTGCGACGAAATAATAGGAGTGAAGGCAGGATCATATTCGTTTGGATAATATAGACCTTGTTCTTGTGTCCATCCTTGAAAATCTTTTTCAGATATTTTATTAGGCGTATTTAAAACAGGATGATTTGGTGCTAAGAATGTAATTTTAGCATTTTCTTCTGTTACACGATCGTTTGATAATTTCAACGGATAAGGAGCAATTTTGTCCGTCACTAATTTTCCATTTGTATTGTATTGTACAATCATGTTTTTACCGCTTTTTACAAAATTGAAAAGTATATTTTGCTTGTTTGCCAAAGCATTTACGGTATTGTAAGCACGAACTCCGGTAATTACAGTACTGAAAGAATCTAATTTTTCTGGAGTAATTTCTTCGGGTTTTAAGATCGAAACTTTATATCCCATTTGAGTCAAACTTTCCGGAACTTCGTCTCCAGCGCCCATAATATAAGCAATTGCATCGCCAGAAATTTTTAAATCAATTCTAATGCATTTTGATTCAGATGGTTTTAAAACCATTTGTTTGGTAATATGACTGAAATCAATAATAGTTAGGTCTTTGTCAAAGCGTTTTTTGTCTACAATTGCGACACTTTTTACTGTGGCTTCCTCTGGATTTACTGGAGGTGTTACTTCAAAATAGAAGATTTGCTCGTTGCCTTTTTTGTCTAAAACAAACGGAATTTCTTTTGGAGAAACAGACCAGCTTTTAGGCAATTCTAATTGTAGATTCCCTTTTATATCATCTTTTCCAGCGCGAACTTTTACCGGAACCATTTTGCTTTTGGTATTTCCAAAAATTAAAACTTTTTCTAAAATAGAAGTTGTAACTTCTGGAACGATATCAAGAAAATTGTACATTTCGCCTTTTACGCCATCATTGTACTTGTACACAACAGTGCGCTCAAACGGAATCTCTATATCATTGATTTTGATGTTAAAGACCACTTTTGTGTCTCTAATAATATCTGGTGTACCAATAATTTCTTGATTAGAAACGGTATACATTCCAACTGTTGCTTTTTCTTTTAGCCAATAAGGTTGAGTGTATTCTATATTGTTTGGAAGCTGCAATTGCAGATTGATCTTCTGATCGTTATTATTCTTCAATACAACGTTTTGGGCTGTTGTTTGATTGTCTGGAAGCGTAGTCACACTAATTAATTGCATTCCGATAGAACATCTATTAATAGCTTCAAGAGTTAATTTTATTGTACTTCCTGGAGTTGCTTCTTGTTCGTTGGCAACCGCTTCAAGATATAAACCAGAACAAGATGCGATAATGTTTTTTATAGCAGCAAGTTTAATCTCTTTCCAATGGGTATCGTCTAAAGCTTGAATCATTGCATAGGCTTTGACTAAATCTGGAATACTTGCAGAAGGATGGCTAAAATCGTATTTTGAAATGATGGAAGAAATCAAATCTCCAACTGGTTTTCCGTTTTTAACACGGTTCCAGCTTGTATCTATACCGTCAAATAAATTATCACGTTCTTTTGGGGTCTCGCCATTAATTAGCTCCAAATATTCGGTTTCTTCACCGCGAACACCAGTACTTCCAAAACCTTGTGACTGATGACGGCTTCGGCTTAAAGCAGCGATTTCCTGATTTGATTTTCCTATTCCTGTGTAGTAAACGCCTGTTTCTAACTTCGTAAATTTAGATTTATTGGCAGCATCAAATTTTTCTTGGCTTCCGTAAAACCACCAAGAAGGATTGAAGAATTGGCGTTTTACCTGCCAAGGAGAAACATATTTTAATTGTTCGGGATAAATTTTAGGATCGTTTGTTAATTTGAAGCTTTCAACACTCAGCATGGCAGAAGAGGTATGATGTCCGTGTGTTGTACCAGGAGAACGATGATCAAATCTATTAATAATAACGTCTGGCTGAAATTTTCTAATGGTCCAAACTACATCAGCAAGTACTTTGTCTTTGTCCCAAATATCTAAAGTTTCAGATGGATTTTTTGAAAAACCAAAATCGTTTGCTCTAGAAAAAAATTGTTCGCCACCATCTATTTTTCGAGCTTCAATTAATTCCTGAGTTCTAATAACACCCAATAATTCACGCAATTGCGGGCCAATTAAGTTTTGTCCGCCATCTCCACGAGTAAGTGATAAATAACCCGTTCTGGCATTCATCTCATTGGCTAAATACGAAATCATTCTAGTGTTTTCATCATCAGGATGCGCAGCAACATACAATACAGAACCTAAAAAGTTTAGTTTTTTAATTTGATTGTAAATTTGAACTGAATTTGGTTTTTGCGGCTGTTGTGCAAATGAAATCTGAAAACCTATAAAAAATAGAATAAAGATTTGAATCTGTATTTTTCGCATGGTGAGTGTTAGGTGTTTTTTTGAAATTATTCCAAAAATAGTAATTATTTTATGGAAGATTATTTAAATGAAATGTTAACGCTCAATAATTATACCTTTCTTTAAGATGATGAAACAAAAAAAGCTGCCAGATTGGTTCTGACAGCTTCTTAAAAATATATATTTGATGCCGTTTACTGCTTATTTCAATTTGTTTTCTGTATCAACGTAGTTTCCTGTAATAGTTACGCCAGTACCTTTTGTAACTTTTCCGTAAATAGTGATAGAAGAAGTATTTCCAATGAAATTGATTTTAGCGCCACTATTCAATCTCAAATCTCCCCAAATTACAACAGATCCTTCAACTTGCAATGTAGCATTGCTATTGATAATTAATTCTGTTGGAGATGATTGCTGGTATTTACCTTGAGATAAACTTCCTCTCATGTTAAAAGTACCACCGCTATTTAGTGTTAAGTTACTAAGAACAGTAATAGAACCACAATGTGTTAAAACTGCACCAGAATTAATGATTGCCGAATTAATAGCTGTTGCTCCTTGGTAAGATTTTATATCATTAGAATTTAAAATCAAATCTCTCCCTTGATTGTATAAACCATAAGTTAGACAGCTCGCAAAATTAGTATTTGGTTTTTCCATTTTAATGATTTTCAAACCGCCAGTTCCGCTTGCTACA
Organism: Flavobacterium sp. B330r; assembly: GCF_056824325.1. Classification (NCBI taxonomy): domain Bacteria; kingdom Pseudomonadati; phylum Bacteroidota; class Flavobacteriia; order Flavobacteriales; family Flavobacteriaceae; genus Flavobacterium; species Flavobacterium sp. B330r. Next base: position 4,798,308 of record NZ_CP124860.1, on the reverse strand, counting down.
TAAATGTAATTTCCGCTTGATTTTACATAGTTTGAAGAACCTGCAATTCCAACCGAACCTAATAAATTTAGCTGTGTTGCAGATTGATACACATTAAGTCCTAATGCTCCGTTAGCAACAAAAGCATAACCATCATTAAAAGAAACTGCATTGGTTACATTGTCTTCGCCTGCAGTTGTGATTCCGATAGTTTGTAACTTTGATCCACTGTTGATGTCGTATACGCCAAGACCATTTGGACCTTCAGAAACAAAAAGTTTTGTTCCGTCGATATCCATCGTTCTTTTTGCCCCACTAACGTCTACAGAAGTTGTAAAGCTCTTTTGCAATGCAAGAGTCGATTGATTGTAAATGTTAACTCCTTTAGTTCCGCTTAAAGTAACAACTTTATCGCTTGTTAAAGCAATAGAACGGAAATCGGCCATAGCAGCTTTTCCTGCAATTACTTTTGTAGAACTGTTTACTTTAAACAAACTTCCGTTGTCTCCCGTTACAGCAAAATAATTAGAAGCATTAGCAGCTACGTCTGTTGTAACTCTACTTTCTAAGTAATTTGTTTTCAATTTATCTGTAAGCAATCCTGAACTTAACTCCATATTAAACACAATTGCCGGATTCCCTGCTAGTTGAGTGTCTTTGTCCACATCTTTAGCAGCTCCGATAATTAAATTTGATCCTGAAAAAGTCAGAGAAGTAATATCTGTGCTTGGAATTAGGGCAGAAGTGACCAATTTTGGCTTGTACGGATCAGAAACATCAATCACGTCAATAGCTCCAGAATAAGCATCGCCTCTCATAATATAAGAAACATAGGCGTAATTTCCGTTTACAGTAACGTGACTAGCTTGTAACGTTCTTCCGTTTGCATCAACTGGTGGTTTTACTTCGGCAATTTGAACAAGAGGAAAAGAAGTGTTGGTAGTCTCTGCAGATTTTCCTGCTAAAGCACCATTTTCGATCGAGATTACCCCAGAATTAGTTAAGTCAAGTCTTTGGTTTAATGTAGATTGATCTGAGGTAATGGGAATGTTATTTGACGATTGTCCATCGTTTTTGTTGTCATTGTTATCGTCACAACCTATTAACAGTGACATTGCTAAAAATGAAAGCAAATAAACATTCTTTTTCATAAATTTCTTTTTTGGATTTTAAAATTCGGCGCAAATATATATTATAAATATATTACAGATCAGATTTTTAACACGAAACTTACTGTAATACAGTTATTTATATTGAATATACAACATTTTAACAAAAGATCCCATTAAACAAATCATAAAAAAAGAGAGTATCGTTTTTTTTTGATACTCTCTTGTATTGATCGCTAGTAATTTAGCATTATTATCTTCTACCGTGTCCATGCCCACGATCGTGATCATCATGATCATGTCTGTCATGGTGTTTATCATGTTTATTGTGTTTGTCGTAATGTTTGTAATCTTTACGATCGTAATGACGACGTTCACTGTAACCATATACAGGTCTTGGTTTGTATGGTCTTTGTGGAGCTCCGTGGTATCCTCTGTAATATTTCACTCTATGACGGTCAAAATAAGTATAAGGAGTTCTACCGTGATAATCTGTCAAAACTACTTTGTAACCTCCATACAAATCATAGTTTCTATATTGTCTAGGTAAGTACGTCGCTCTTACCCATTTTCCGCCTCCGAAATAGATAAATTGAGCAGCACGAACATCGTAGTAAGCCTCAACATCTGGAAGATAGTAATATTCCATTTCTGTATATCCCGCTGGTCCCCAAGCTGGTGGAGCACCAATATTTACGTTAACCGATACTTGGGCTTGTGTGGCGTTTGCAACCATTAGAAATAATCCGGCGATTGCTAATTTTATCGTTTTCATCTCTTTTTAATTTTATAATGTTAATCTTGAATAGGGATATTCATATACTGTGCCAAAAAATAAAAAGAGATGTATTTTGTCGAGTAAAAATGCATTTCAACGAGTAGAGAAAGCGGTTGAAAATGGTTAATTTATTGATTTTAAAGGTTTTTGTTGCTTTTAGAGTTTTTCAAAAAAAAGACAAAAAAAATTATTTGTAATTGACAACTCTAGGCTTTGCAAGTTCGAAACTTTGAAGTCCGTAATCGGTAGTTTCAAAAGTATTGGTTTTGAAAACATTATCGCCTTGTTGCGGAATACTTGGATAATAAGATAGCGAAAGCTGGAATGAGCTGAAAACCAAGTAGTCATTACTAATTAATAATCCTACGGTAAGTTTAGAATAGGGCTTACTCTTTGTCATTGCCATTTCTGGACTTCCTAATACTGCAATGGAATAATTGAAAAATGGGTTTAAACGAAATCCAAGTAAAGAGTGTGGCGAATACGTTTGTGTCTGTAGTGATAAAACAGCTTTGCTGGTTCCATACAAATAACTGTTAAATCCAGGAATTCCGTTTCCTTCATTTATATTCAGCTGATCTCCAATTATGTCATCACGATTTATTCCAATTACCACTTTCGGATTTACGAATTGTCTGATTTTCCAATTTCCGACGCTAAATAATTTTGTAAAATAATTGGATTCAAACAGAAAGGAAGTTTGGTAAGTTTTGGATTGATGAAAAAAAGTGCCTGCTTCAAAATTCATACTTAAAAAACCTAAACGGTAATAATTTCCAAAAGAGAATTGAGCCCCAACATAAGGCCGCCAAAAAGTGTTTTTGTACTGATATCCAAAAGTAACACCATATATTCTTCCTATCGGTACGTCTTCTGTTTGTCCGTTTCTAAAAATATAGCTGTCTTTGATAAATTTTCTTGTATTGAGACCAATTCCACTCAGAATTAGCTTTTCAGAAGAATAAAAATGATTCGGATCGTAAAGATCAGATGGCGACTCACTGTAATTGACATTCAAAAAACGAGCAGTAGTAACAAGGTTTGTTATGGCTTTGTGATTGTCTTCAAATACTTTAAAAGCACGCCCCGCCCAAACATCTTGTGAGGTATATTTTTTGGGTTGATAAGCAAATGTAGAATCTGGAGCCTGAAGCGTATCTTTTCTAAAACTTTCATCCATATAAAATCCGCCAGCCCATTTGGTCAGGGGAGAGTAGAAGTCTCGTTCGATATCAATGCTTTTAATATAGTTATTATCTAAATCCATTTTGTAATGCAGAACAGTTCCTATATAGGTATTCTTAATATTGGGAACAGTATACGTTACTTCATTGGCATTTTGACCGTCATCAAAACGGTTGGTAAAACGATATTCAAGCTGTTGTCCACTTCCAAAAAAATCTTTTTCTTTAAAACCTACCGAAACTTGATTGCTCGAAATTGAAAACCTCGGAATTGTACTCCAGGAATCTAAAACACGAATGGTAACATCTACAGAATCTGAAGCTTGACCCACTGTCTGATTGGAAATTCTAACCGCTGTAACATAGCGCTGCGCACGAATCAAACGCTCAGACTCTAGAACTTTGTAGGTATCGTAACGAGAATTTCTCTTAAAAAGCAACAAGTTGTAAATGGCAATTTTCTTTGTTTTTAAATGAAGTCTGTTACCCATTCTTTCTCCCCAGTTTTTCGGAGTTAGAGTAGTATCGGCAACAGAATACCCAAAAGGATCCAGAGTAATAATATTGATTTTTCGAATAATTTTCCCATCATAATTTGTGGAATCAATAGGAACAAGCAGTTCGTCTTTTTTCTTCGACTTTTTAGATCTAAAGAATAATTTATGCATGGTCTGCGTAAATTTATTTTTCTTAGAGTAATTTCTAATCTTAGTGTAGATTTCCGTAGTGTCTTTCTCTTTTTTGGGCTCTTTTTTACTATCATTTACCTGTGCATACCCGCTTTGTAAACAAAAGCACAGCAAAATAAAAAACAGTATTTTATTGTTTAAAGACATTCGGTAATTTTCTTCTAATAGTTTTAAGTTTTATGAATTTAAGGAATAAACAGATGCTATGCTAGCATAACGTTATTTTTAATTTTCTGTTGTAATTTTTCTTTTTCTCCAAGCAAATTTCCGCGGTACATGATTCCCCATAAGATAACCCCAAGCAGAAAGTGAATCAATACGATCAAAAATAATTTTCAAAATAGCCAGAAGAGGAATGGCTAAGAACATTCCGGCAATTCCAGCAGCAGCACCTCCGACAATAATTCCCATAATAGAAACAAAAGCATTTATTTCTACTTTAGAATTAATAATTAACGGCACAAGGAGATTATTATCAATAAACTGAACAATAACGTTTACAATTAGAATTCCGAGGATTACTGAAATTTCTCCAGATCCCGTTAACGATGCCAGAACGGTAATAATTCCAGCAATAAAAATTCCGATATAAGGAATCAAGTTTAAAATTCCCGTAATCAATCCGAGAAGGACGAAGTATTTCACGCCAATGATCCATAAACCTAAACTCGTCAATACCGAAACCACAATCATTTCGATAATTAAACTGACGATATAATTATTGATCGAAACTTTTATCTGAGACAAAATATCTTGCAGAATACCATGATTTTCCTGTTTGATTAATTTGGCAAAAAACAGTTTAAAATGCTCTTTATAAATTAAAAACAGAAAAGTGTAAATGATCATAATGGTACTGTCTAAAAAAACATCACTTATCGAAATTATAAATGAACCTAGTTTAGCCTGACCCGTTTTGACCGAATCTTTTGTGACAGAATCCAGATATTTTTTCTGTTCGCCAATACTTACCTGAAAATTTTCTCTTATAAACTTATGAATTTCGACAATAAAGGAGTTTGCATTTTTCTTTATAGTTTCAAAATCATTGGCCATATAAGTGACTTGGTAGGAGATAAAAACTAGAATTCCGACCACAATAGAAATGAAAATAGCAAGACAGACTATAGCAGCGAGGTGCCTTGGAAACTTAAGTTTGGTCTTTAGAAAAGTAAAAATCGGAAGGAGTAAAACGGCAAATAAAAATGCCATTAAAATGGGCGTAAGAATATCTTTTCCGAGACAAAAAATGAATGCAAAACAAATTAAAGTTACAAGAATAAAAGAAAGTTTTGCATAAAAGGGTAATGTTATGGGCCGAGTCATTTTTTATTTTATTTAGCTGAATTTATAAAACAAATATTACACTTTATTTGTCTTTTTACGTTCTAGCTTTTCTTGCGCCCGTTATAAAATTCCCATTACATTTTAGTCAAAAAACTCTCGCTCTTCATATTTTGCTGGAATAATCGAAATTCCTTTTTGAAGCAGTAAATTGTTCGGGAAAACAATTTTTTCTCCTTCTTTTGTTTTTAAGCTGACGTGGAAAGTATTAATGTCTTCGATTTCAGCTTCAATTGGAAAATCTTTATCATGAATTTTAATCGTATCTCCAATTCTAAAAGGAAAGGAGAAGAATAAAACCATTCCGGAAGTAATATTGCTTAAAATAGACCATTGCGCAAACATAGCAACACCAATTACAGTAGCAATAGAAGAAATGGTAATAAAAATATCTTCTGTCTGAACCCCCCAGATTATGATCAAAATGGTTACAAGAAGTATATTCATTAAAATATTAATATACTTAATAACCAGATTGGTACGATGCTCAAATAATTGGCTTGTAGCCGCAAATTGCTTTATTAGTTTAGCAATTACTATACGTAATACAATCAAAACACCAATAAGAATGATTGTCGCTATTATTTCTCGGCTATACTCTTTAAAAGAAAACATAAATAAATTTTTACACTAATGTAGTCAAAAATTCGTAAACTTTGGCTGTCGGAAGCCCCATTACATTGGTATAAGAACCTTCTACTTTTGCAACTGCCATAAAACCAAACCATTCCTGAATACCATAAGCACCAGCTTTATCATAAGGTTTGTAGTTTTCTATATAATACAAAATAGCTTCGTCTGACAAATCGTTGAAGGTTACTTTTGTAATATCGTGCAAAAGAGTAGAGGAATCTGAAGTTTTAAAACAAACAGAAGTAATGACTTCATGAGTTGCATTAGACATCGATTTAATCATTTCAAATGCTTCTTCGGCACTTTTAGGCTTTCCTAAAGCTTTATTCTGGTGCCAAACAATGGTATCGCTTGTAACCAAGATTTCGTTTTCTTTCAATTCTCCTTCAAAAGCGCTGGCCTTTAATTCGGCTAGATAATCGGTAATTTCTACCGCTTTTAATTCTGGCGGATAAATTTCTTCAACGTCTTTTAAGCGAATTTCAAAATCAAGGTCTAAATCCTTAAAAAATTGCTGTCTGCGAGGAGAACCCGAAGCTAAAATGATTTTATACTTTTTTAGTTTTTCTTTAAGCATTGTATTTGATATTTAAGGCAATAACCAAGATTGATAAGATTCCGAAGAATAAGATAAGTTTTAAGATGTTGCTTAAATGATGAAATTCCTTTTGAGATTTTGCACTGAATATTTTTACTATAAAATAAAGCAAAGGCGCTAAAACAGTGGCAAAAGCATAAAATACTGAAATGTAAAGCTTGTTTTGCATGAAGTACGTATTGCAATAAAGCGCACACATAATAAATGCAACAACAGCAAAGCCCAAAGCGATTTTGGCCGCTCTATTAACTCCTATTGCAACAGGTAACGTATTCATTCCCATATTGTAATCGCCATTTACATCTTCGATATCTTTTATAATTTCACGAATAAAATTAATCATAAAAGCAAATAAGGCATAGTCTATTAGAATAGAAAAAAGACTGGCCATTTGGGCTTGATTTTCGCCTGTTGTAGCAGGAAAAAGATCAAAAATGCCAATAATTAACACACTTGCTGCTAAAAGCAATGCCACTACGAAATTACCTAAAATCATAATTTGTTTTAGACTCGTTGCATAAAAATATAGAAGCGAAGCTATTAGAATAAAAAGGGATGCAAAAGTCGGCCTCATAATAATATTCGACAGAATAAAACCAATTGCTACGCCAGAAATATTTAAACCTATATAAATATTATAAGCAGCCGTTTCTGTAATTCCTTTTCCAACGACAACATTTTGCGGTTTGTTGATGCTATCAGTTCCCACATCGTAAATATTATTAATTACATAACCTGCAGCGGCTAATAAAACAGTGCTTAAAACCAGCAATCCATATTGCCAGTCAGCCAATGCCAGCGGAACTTGCTGTTGTTTTAAAAAGGCATAGCGAAAAAGCAGCTGCATAAAAGCAAGCATTAAAAGGTTTTTATAACGAATAAGTTTTAGGAATTTCATATTCTAAGGTTCTGAGAGGCTAAGATTCTAAGGTACTGAGTTTTTTTAAATGGATACTGGGACTGAAAACTGCGACTGATTACTTAATCGTGTTTTCCGTTAAAATAATCCATCCATTTTCCTTGCACTTTCATCACTTGCTCGATAACGTCTCTCGCAGCGCCACGTCCGCCTTTTACATGTGAGATATAGCGGCATAGTGTTTTAATTTCCGGACTAGCATCTTGCGGACAAGTTGGAAGTCCAACTAATTTCATTACATGAAAATCAGGGATATCGTCTCCCATATACAACACATTTTCGGGTTTAATATTGTTGCTTTCGCAGTAAGCTCTAAAAGTTTTTACTTTATCCGGAGTTCCTAAATGAATGTCATTAACGCCCAAATTGCGCAAACGTACACGTACACCTTCATTGCTTCCGCCAGAAATAATGCATACATGGTAACCACTTTCAATAGCCGCTTTCATTGCATAACCATCACGAATGTTCATTGTTCTTAACATTTCGCCTTCATTGGTTACAAAAACAGAACCATCTGTAAGTACGCCATCTACATCAAAAACAAACGTTGTGATGTCATTCATTATTTCTTTATAACTTTTTCCCATTATGCTGTATAGATTGTGTTAGGATTTTATAGATATTTTTTTTGTTTTCGTCTTGTAAAAAGGCCATATGCGCATTGGTTGTGTTAGAATCATGGCGTATCGCTGGGCCTGTTTGTGCATCAATAGGATCGAGTGTATTGATTTTATCTGCCGTTTCCTGAATTAAAGGCTTTAAAACAGCAAAAGGAACTTGGTTTTCTTCGCAGATTTCGTGCCCCATTTGGTACAAGTGATTCGTAAAATTGCTTACAAATACGGCAGCAACATGAAGTGCCTTGCGCTGTTCTGAACTTATAGAATAAACCGCAGTTGAAACACTTTTTGCAATGGTTTCTAAAAGTTTGAAATCGGCTGTATTTTCTGCTTCCAAACAGAATGGAACAACAGAATAATCTAATTCTTTATTTTTAGAAAATGTCTGAAGCGGATAAAAAACACCTCGTCTGTTTTTAGGATCTAAAAGTTCAATGGAAGATGTTCCAGAAGTATGAACCACCAATTGATTGTTAAACGGAAGCTGTTCTGAAACTTCTGTAATGGCATTATCTGAAACTGAAATAATATGCAAATCAGTAGGTTCTAATGCTTGAAAATCGGTTACAATCTTTTCAGAATCAATCAAATGAAGTAAGGCTTCTTTCTTTCGTGAAAAAACCTGCTTAATTTCAACAATTTTGCTGGCAGAAAAAGCCTTTATCAAATGCTGTGCAACATTGCCGGAACCGATTATTGTTATCTGAATCATGAAAGCAAAATTAGTATTATTTTTTTTAATGCGGGAGACTATTGAATATTGATAATGCTTTTTTGAAATTTTTATTGTCTTCTGGTTTTGGTTAGAATTCTAACACTTTTTAGCTAAAAACAATTATTCAAAAAAAGCACATCTGTTTTGTAGGTTTAAACTTTCCTTATTACCAATTCGTTTAAAAAATAGTCCTTATTTTTGGTTTTTATTAACAAAAGGCAAAGCCTGCTAATCAACATTTTTAAGTACTTTTGTCGCACTTTTATACAATGTAATTCCTAAGAAATGGATAAAAAAATATTCTCTTTTTTGTTTTCTACACGATTAATGGCCGTTCTTTTTTTAACATTCGCAATTGCAATGGGTATTGGAACTTTTATCGAAAGTAAATACAATACCGATACGGCTAGAATACTAATTTACAATACTTGGTGGTTTGAGGCAATTATGGCCATCTTTATGCTTAATTTCTTCGGAAATATCAAAAGATATCAATTGCATAAAAAAGAAAAATGGGCAACTCTTTTATTGCACCTTGCTTTTGTTTTTATCCTTTTAGGAGCTTTTATTACAAGATATATTAGTTACGAAGGAATGATGCCAATTCGCGAAGGCGCGGCAGAAAACCAAGTATATTCAGATAAAACCTTTTTAACCATTTTTGCTGATGGTGAATATAAAGGGGAAATGAAAAGAAGGGTTTTTGAAAAAAGCCTTTTATTTTCTCCTGTTACCAATAATGACTTTAGCATTTCAGGAAAATTTGACGAAACTCCTTTTGAAGTTACCTATTCGAACTATATCATGGGAGCAAAAGAAGTGGTTAAGCCAGATCCAAACGGAACTTTATACCTTAAATTAGTTGAAGCTGGAGCGGGTGGACGTGAAGAACATTACCTGAAAGAAGGTGAAGTTCAGAACATTCACAATGTTTTATTTGCTTTAAATAAGCAGACAGACGGTGCCATTAACATCAATACAACTGGAAAAGAATATACAATCCAGACTCCTTTTGAGGGTGAATTTATGCGAATGGCAGATCAATTTAAAGGAAAAGTTACAAAAGATAATGTGCAGCCTTTAATGATGCGTTCATTATACAGCATTGGAGATATTAGAATTGTATTTCCAGAGCCTCCATTGAAAGGAAAAGTGGATTACGAATCTAATAATGATTTCAAAGCAAAATCTCATTCTGATGCCTTAGTCGTTAAAGTAAAAGCAGAAGGACAGGAAAAAGAAGTAATGGTTTTTGGTAATAAAGGCCAAGTTGGCGAAGCTAAAACGGTTAAAATTGGCAATATAGAATATTCTATTTTCTTTGGAAGTAAAGCTTATGTCTTGCCATTTAAAATTCGTTTGAACGATTTTATTGCTGAGAAATATCCTGGAACAGAAAAAAGTTATTCTTCATACAAAAGTAAAGTAACCGTTCAGGATTCTACAGAAACTTTTGATGCCGATATTTTTATGAATCACGTTTTAGATTATAAAGGTTTCCGTTTCTTCCAATCTTCATTTGATCCAGACGAAAAAGGAACTGTTTTATCTGTAAACCACGATTTCTGGGGAACGAATATTACTTATTTTGGTTATTTTCTATTATACATTGGTTTAATGGCAATTATGTTTACGAAACATTCTCGTTTTGGTGATTTGAAAAAGAAATTAGAAGCCATTCAGAAGAAAAAAGAAAAGCTAATTACTATTTTAGTTTTATTGATTAGTTTGAACGGATTTGCACAGCAAACCCCTCATGTTCATTCACACGATCATGATCATGACCATGAGCATACGGCAGATTCAAATGATCATGCCAATCACGTTACGGCTCCGCCAAGCAAGAAACAGTTAGATTCTTTATTGAATATTTACAAAGCGCCAGAAGCGCACGCAGCAAAATTTGGTCGTTTGATTATTCAGGATGCTGGAGGTAGAATGAAGCCAATTAATACGTTTTCATCAGAATTACTTCGTAAAGTAAGTCATAGTGATAAGTATAACGAAATGAATTCTGATCAGGTTTTCTTATCTATGACGCAATATGCGCAGGTTTGGATTCAAGTTCCATTGATTTATATTAAATCTGGAAATGATAGTATTCGTAAAATTATCGGAATTGATTCTAAAGATCAATATGCACCGTTCGTAAAATTCTTTGATGAACAAGGAAATTATAAATTATCTCCTTATTTAGATGCAGCTTACAAAGCAGCAAATCCGAATAATTTTGAGAAAGATTTTGTTGAGACTGATAAAAAAGTAAACTTAATGGAATCGGCATTAAGCGGAAGTATTTTAAGAATCTTCCCAATTCCAAATGATCCAAACCACAAATGGGTTTCTTATTTAGAGCGTGAAAGTGCTGGTTTTAAAGGAATGGATTCTACTTACGTAAAACAAATTCTTCCGTTATATTTTAGTGCTTTAAATAACGGTTCTATCGAAAAAAACTTCGATACAGCAGATAATTTAGTAGAAAGCATCAATGGTTTTCAAAAGAAATTTGGAGCTAAAGTAAGACCAAGTGAGCAAAAAATCGATGCAGAGATTGCTTACAATAAGTATGATGTATTTAAAGTTTTGCCTTACTGGTATATTACAGTAGCTATTTTGATGTTAATATTTACGATTTTAAATATTTTCTTTGAGAAAAAATGGCTTCGTGTTACCGTAAACGTTTTCCACGTTATGGTGGGATTATTGTTTGCACTTCATACGGTAGGATTAATTGCACGCTGGTATATTTCTGGACACGCACCTTGGAGTAACGCGTACGAATCTATTGTATATGTGGCTTGGGCAACTATGTTCTTCGGACTTGCTTTTGATAGAAAATCTAAATTAACAGTTGCTTCATCTGCATTTGTTACAGCAATGATTTTGATGGCTGCTTATATGAACTGGATTGACCCTGAAATTGCAAATTTACAGCCGGTGCTTAATTCTTACTGGTTAATGATTCACGTTGCAGTAATCGTTGCTAGTTACGGCCCATTTGCATTAGGAATGATTTTAGGTTTTGTTGGTCTTGTATTGATTTTCTTTACAACTGAGAAAAACAAAACTAAAATGGACTTACATATTAAAGAAATAAGCTATATCAATGAAATGGCCTTAACAATTGGTCTTATTATGTTGACTATTGGAAACTTCCTTGGCGGACAATGGGCAAATGAAAGCTGGGGACGTTACTGGGGATGGGATCCAAAAGAAACTTGGGCTTTAATTTCAATTATGGTTTATGCCTTTGTTATTCACGCTCGTTTTGTACCTGCGCTAAGAGGAAAATGGTTCTTTAACTTAATGAGTATGTTTGCTTTTATTTCGATCTTATTTACTTATTATGGAGTGAATTTTCACTTAGTTGGTCTGCATTCTTATGCAAGCGGAGAAGCACATTCATTAAACTGGGTATATTATTTACTAATTGCCATTAGTATAATTGGAGCAATTACGTATCCAAAATATCATAAATACTACAAAACTAAAAAAGTAAAGAAATAAATAATTTACAATAATTATTAATTCATAAGAAAGGCTCAACACCATGTTGAGCCTTTTTTTATATTTCTAATCTGAAAATTTACCCGAGAGAAGAAGTACAATAGCAGTTAGTATTAAAAAGCAGATTAAAAAAATAAGATGGCTTAATATGGATAATAAAAATGCTTTTGTTTTAGATATTTTATTGAAGAACTGAATGTTGGTCCAAAAGATTAAAACAATACCAATAATATACATGGTATAAGTATACTGCTGTATGTGTGAAGTATGATTGAAAAAAATTAATGCTGGTATTGTTAGTAGCTGTACAGAAATTCTTTGTGCAGCTTTGAAAGTATTAAGCACAAAAAGTTCCACAAAATTATAACCTTGTTTTCTAAAAATGAGATACGTACCAATAGTATAAATAGGAATAGAAGCCACTGTTACCCACGAGAAATGCGTGGCGAACCATTCGTTTAAATAATCAGAATCTATGTTTGGACTCTTTACCGAATCAAAAGTATTAATGTGGAAATAATGGTATAAAACACCATAAAGGGTTGCAAGAACCACAACCAGTGATAAAGGCTTGAAATGACGAACTCTTTTTCCTTCAATAAATTCGCGAATAGAATGGCCTGGCCTTGTAAATAATTGTTTTAGAGAATACAAAATACCTTTATCAAAATGCAATAAACCGTGCTGAATGTCGTGCCACAAAAAATGAATATTTATTTTGTGTGTTTCTGCAGGCTGACCGCAATTATTGCAATAATGACCTGTAAAGATCTGATGGCAATTTTTACACATTATTTCCATTTCAGTTCCATATTTGGTTTATGAATTACTTTTTTGCTTTCTTATGATTCCACTAGGATAAATAATTGCCAATAAAACTATTATGAGCAGAAAATTATATTCAACACCGTTTCTTCCTCCGCCTACAACAAACCAGCCTTCTTTAAAATGCACTAGAATGATTCCCATTATAAGAACAAAAATGGTTACAAAACCCGCAAGTTTAACGTATTTGTTTGCTAACAAAAGTACCGCCGCTACAACATGAGATAATTTGATGCTCCAAGCTAGAAATACGCCATAGGGAGCAAAACCAATTTGATTTAGGAAAAGATTTCCAAAATCATTAATGCCATTATTAAACATTCCAAAAACGGAATGGGTCAGGAGGATAATGGCCGTAGCAATTCTTAAGAGCAAGGTTGAATTCATAAATTGGTTTTTGGTGAATTTAAAAGTAATAAAAAAAAACGCATATTACTCTGAATATGCGTTTTAGCTTTTTATGAAAAGTAAGTTTTAAACTTTTCCTAAAGTATAAAGCTGTTCCATTGTTGGTGTTGGACTTCCGCCAGCTGGTTCTAAAGTAATTCCAAAAGCCTCAGCCGAATCGGTTTGGCTTACAGCAAAGATTTTTTGTTTATTTCCTTCAAAATCATCCAGTAAACCAATACTTGTTGGCGTAAGAACAGGACTTAGCTTTAAAGACCAAACCTGATAAACCATTCCTTTTGGAGGATCTGGTAAACCTGCGGCATCAATATAAGTTGTTTTAGTCTGCTTATTCCAGTATACTTTTGCAAAAGAAGCTGGAGAAACGGCCTGACCGCCAAGAGTAACTCCAGTATTTTTAATATCTCTCACAATGCTTAGATTTTTTTCAGTTTGTTTATTCTGCTGATCTAAGAAAGCATATTCGCGCTGAATTTTATTTTTTTCATTGCCAACAGTCGAGATTGCTTCTTGAGTTTTTGTTAATTCTAAAGTCTGATATCCTAAACCTAGCAATAACAGCACGGCAGCGGCCCAACCGACATATTGAGACCAGTTTGAAGTTGGTTTCAGTTCGACTACTTTTCCATGTTTAAGTTCCAGACGAGCTTTAATTTTTTCAAAATTTTCCACAGAATGGAAAGGAGAGAAGCTCGACGAAAGTGCAATTATAGCTTTTTCTATCGAAATGATTTCTTGATCAACTTCGGGTGATTTTTTTGCTAGTTCTGCTATTTCTAAATTTTCTTTTTCGCTCAGTAAGCCATAAACGTATAGCTCTAAAATTCCTGATTCTATATATTCTTGTGCTTCCATTATACTTTCAAATAATTACGTAAATCGTTAATACAGTTTCTGTTTTGTGTCTTGATAGTCCCTAGTGGCAGTGCCAATTCTTCTGAAGCTTCTTGCTGGGTATATCCTTTAAAGAATAATAGGTTAATTATTTCGATACATTTTGGTTTCAGTTTCTTTACGAATTCTTGAATTCCAATTGCATCGAGTTTGTGGCTTAATTTATTACTCTCATCTAACAGATTTACGAAATTATCTGAGGAAAGGTTTTTTTGCGTGTTATTATAGTCTTTAGAACGAAGTTTATCGATCGATGTGTTTCTGGCAATATTAATAATCCAGGTGTAGAAACGACCTTTACTTTCGTTATAAGAATCGATGTTTTTCCATATTTTGACAAAAACATCTTGCAGAACATCTTCTGCTTCTTCTCGATTTTTGATTAGGACATGAATGACAGAAAACAAGCTTTTTGAATACATATCGTACAAATGGGTAAAAGCTTTTTCGTCCTTTTTGTAAATTAAAACTAGCAGTTCTTCTTGACTCATAGATTAGAAATTTTAAGTTTAAACATTAGAAATTGAAGCATTATATGTTAACCTGTTATAAAGTTAAATTATTTTTCTCTCACTTTTATATTTTTTTTAATAGCGAAAAACCTAAGAAAATAAAGGCTTCAAGAAAAAAATGCATTTTTTTTTCATTTTTTTAAAACCAAAAACAATCCAATTTCGTAAATGTATTTATAAGGCCAGAAAAATCTTAATAGAGTCATAGAAAATCGAAAAACTGTTGTTATAATAGCATTATAGACATATGGATAGCAAAATAATAGTCAGAATATTAATAGTTGGATTAACAACAGTTTTGACACTGATCAGTTTTTCTGAAAGTGAATTTTTAAAAGATGCTTTAACGAGCTTTATTAGTATAAGAATTGATAACGAAATAGTTTAAAAATATTAAATAGTTGATGCACTCGGACTTCCAAAAAAAGAAGATTTTTTTAATAGGTCATTCGACAATTTTAGGATTTAAGTTTTCATCATACAAGCCAATAAGAGATTTTTTTTAAAGACGTTTGACATATGGGGGTTGAAGAAATTTTCGACATAACCGAGTGTCATCAACTATAATTTATAAAAGATTACATAATAATTAATTCATGGTTTGATTTGTTTGTATGGGGGGAAGCCTAACGTCTGATTAACGTTAGGCTTCAATTTTTTATTTAACTTTTGATTGGCAAAAATTATAGACTTAAAATAGTTTTTGTGAAATGGATTTTAGCTAATTTTATAAAAAATTATCAGATGAAAAAAATAATATTAATGCTATTTGGAGCAGCTCTTTTGTCAGCAACAGGATTAAATGCTCAAACTAATACAAACAAATTATCTAAAAAAGATAAAGCCATGGCTAAAGAAACAATTTATCAATTTAAAGTAGAAGATTTATCAGGAGATACTTTTGACTTTGCTTCTTTAAAAGGCAAAAAAGTCATGATTGTTAATACAGCTTCAAAATGCGGTTTAACTCCGCAATACAAAGATTTAGAAGCGGTTTACAAAGAATATAAGGATAAAGGTTTTGTAATTGTTGGATTTCCAGCAAATAATTTTGCATCACAAGAGCCTGGAACGGCTAAAGAAATCGAAACATTCTGCCAGCAGAATTACGGTGTAACTTTCCCGATGATGAACAAGGTTTCTGTTAAAGGAAGTGATATGTGTGAAGTGTATAAATTCTTAACCGAGAAATCTAGAAATGGATTGCAAGATTCTGAAGTAGAATGGAATTTTCAAAAATACCTAATCAACGAAAAAGGGGAATTGGTTAAAGTAATTAAACCAAAAACTTTAGTTACAGAACCTGAAGTTATTAATTGGATTAAAAGCTAAAGCATAACTATCTAAACCAAAAAATCCACAAAATTGAAATAATCAAATCTGTGGATTTTTTTTGTCATTCTGAGGAACGAAGAATCACACTCGGAATTCGACAAAGATTGGAGAATTACTATATGGATTTACTTGTGTGATTCTTCGTTCCTCAGAATGACAAAGAATAAAAAATCTTCATCCTTTGCGGTTAAACTAAAATAAGCTGCATAAAAACCAAGTCCAACCAATGGTCAAATTTGTAGCCAACTTCACGAATCGTGCCCGTAGCGATAAATCCAAATTTTTCATGAAAAGCAATACTTCCTGCATTATCAGCATCAATTGCGCCAATCATAACATGATAACCTTGTTCTTTTGCTAAACAAATTAATTCTGTCAAAAGTTTAGAACCAATTCCTTTTCCTATAACATTGTCCACTACATAGACAGAATGTTCTACGGTATATTGATAGCCTATTTTCTCTCTAAATTGCCCATAACTTCCAAAACCAACTACTTCGCCATCTAAATCGGCTACAATTACAGGAAGATTTTTAGCTTTTTTATCTTCAAACCATTTGGTCTGAACTTCCAAAGTTTGAATCTCGTAGCTATAATTAGCGGTTGTATGTAAAATAGAGTGATTTACAATTTCTAGAATCTTTTGTAAATCGTTTGTGGTTGCAGGTCTTAAAATAATGCTCATTGGTAATTATTGTGATTTATTTGGTATTCAGTTCAGCCAATAGAACGTCTACTTCTTTAGAGTTCCAATCCATTTCCTTAGCAATGGCTTTGGCATTTTTGGCATATTCTAAAGCTTTTTTCTTATTCTTTATTTTGTTGTACAGCTTAGCTTCAAGTAAATTGCCATCGTATGAATCATTTAATTCTAAAGAGCGGTCTACCCAAGAAATAGCCTTTTTTAAACTTTCAGTATCTTTAATATGCTTAAAGTAAGTATTGGCAATATCCTTTAAAAAACTCGCATCGTTCCAAACTAATTTCTGAGTGTCTTCAAGAGTAACTTTTTTATAGAAATTCCATTTTTCAGTTCTTTCCGCTAATGTCAAATCGTATTTAAAAACCAAAGAATCTGTTTTCTGCAATCGGATAGATTTGGCAATTTCTCTTTGTTTATAATAGTTTACCGTATCTAAATTATCAACCAAAGGACGAAGCAATTCGTTTACGATACTTTCAATCTTACGGTCAACACGATTTTGAGACGCTACTGCAGCAAATTCTTTCTGATGGTTTAAAACAAACTGAAATTCTCTAGATTTAATATCCGTAACACCGTTGGCTATAACTCTCCAGTTTAATTCGCTAACCAATTGATTATCCGTTTGAGTATTCAAATATACGTGAGTTGGTATTGATAACTCAGTTCTGTCTTTTCCTTTTTTTAGAGTATTTAAATACGTGAAGAATTTATCAGAATTGCTTGGATCAGCAAGAAACTCCTTTTCTAAATATGGCAATTGCATTTTCGGATTTAAAGCATAACGCAATTCATTTTGAAACTCCGCTTTTTTCATTTCTCCTTTCAGAGCATAAATTAGCGTTTCATTGCCGTCAAGAAATAAAAAAGTAGGAAGTGATTTTGTATTGAATTTATTCTTTAAAGCAATTCCTTCTTCTTTTTCAATATTTTTATACGTGCATACATAATTTTTATTCAAAAAATCAATAATAGCGGGATCGCTTAAAACTTCGGTTTTTATTAAATTACAATGCGGACACCAATCGGCATAAAGCATTACAAAAAGTGGTTTTCCTTCTTTTTTTGCATTTTCTAAAGCTGTTTTGTACTGAACATCAACAGGAACAAATTGATTCTGAGAAGTTATGGTTTGAAAAGTAACAGATAAAAAAAGTATAAATAAGAAACGCATAATAAGGCTGGCTTTTATTAATTATTCGATTTTACAAATATATCCCCTTTTTTGAGAAAGAGCCTTAATATATTCCTAATTATAATATAAATCAAGTGCGAAGTTTGTAACTTTGTAAGCAAGAGAAAGAAAGATTAAATAAGGATTTTTCTTTGAAAAAAGTAATACACGACCGGAATGATTTACCCCAAAATAGCGCTTGCACAAAGCATTATCGAAATTTTATCTGCCAAAGGCATTGTTAATATTATAATTTCTCCAGGATCTAGAAATGCACCGTTAACTATCGGATTTGCTCAAAATTCAAATTTTACCTGTTATAGTATTGCAGACGAGCGATGTGCCGCTTTTTTTGCTCTAGGAATTGCACAGCAAACTAAACAGCCAACTGCAATTGTTTGTACTTCAGGATCGGCTTTATTGAATTATTATCCCGCTTTCGCGGAAGCGTTTTACAGCCAAATTCCTTTAATTGTAATCTCTGCCGATCGTCCGCAAAGTAAAATTGATATTGGTGACGGACAAACGATTCGTCAAGAAAATGTTTTCTCTAATCATTCCGTTTTTAATGCAAATTTGACCGAAGATGCTTCAGAAGAAAATGATTTAAAAATCAATTTGGCGATTGAAACAGCAATTCAAAAGAAAGGCCCAGTTCATATTAATGCGCCTTTTGAAGAACCTTTATACGAAACAACAGAAGAGCTTTCTGTACAGCCCATAATTACAAATCTAGAGCCAGAAGTTTTTTCATCAGCAATAGAAAATAGCAACGAGATAGTTTCTATTTGGAATACTGCAAAGCGAAAATTAATCTTAGTGGGAGTTAACGAAGCAAATGCAATTGATCAAGAAGTTATTGAAAATTTAGCTTCAGATCCGTCAATTGTGGTGTTGACAGAAACAACATCAAATCTACATCATCCTAGTTTTATCAATTCAATAGATACTTTAATTACTCCTTTTGATGATTTTGATTTTAAGAAGTTTAACCCCGAGGTTTTAATCACTTTTGGAGGAATGGTTGTTTCGAAAAGAATTAAAGGATTTTTACGAAAATACAAACCAGAACAGCATTGGCATATTGATACTTTAAGAGCGTATGATACATTTGGAGCATTGACAAAACATTTTGAGATGCAGCCAAATGATTTCTTTAAAGACCTTCTTTCAAAAACATCTTTTGCAAAAAGCAATTATTTTAAAAATGTAGATGCCGTTTACCAAACGAGACTAGAAAGAAGAAGAGAATATTTAAGTAAAATTGAATTTTCTGATTTTAAAGTTTTCGAAAAAGTAATAGAATCCCTTCCTAAAAATAGTCTGCTGCAAATTAGCAACAGTTCTGCAATTCGCTATGCGCAATTAATCGATATTGATAATTCTATCGAAGTTTTTTGCAACCGCGGAACAAGCGGAATCGATGGAAGCACTTCTACAGCAATTGGTGCAGCGGTTGGAAATAAAAAGCAAACTGTTTTTGTAACTGGAGACATCAGTTTCTTGTACGATAGCAATGCTTTGTGGAATTCATACATTCCAAAAAACTTCAAGATTGTTTTAATAAATAATGGAGGAGGAGGAATCTTTAGAATTTTGCCAGGACATCAAGAAAAACCTGTTTTCAATACGTATTTTGAAACCTCTCATAATCTTACAGCGGAGCATTTGGCTAAGATGTATAATTTTAATTATTATGCAGCAAAAGACAATGAATCTTTAGAAAGCGGAATACAATCCTTATATAGTTCAGATGATGTCCCAGCAATTTTAGAAGTATTTACTCCAACATTGGAGAATGATCAGATTTTGAAACAATATTTTAGACACTTGCATTAAATTTGAAAGAAAAATTTTGTTAAAATTGTTGATTTATTGCTTCTTTAGCTATAGATTTGGCGCATTATTCACCAAATTAAATTTATAGTTATGAGCAAGAGAGAAGAATTAATTAAAAAGTACACTACTGATTTAAAAGAGAAATGTGGTATTACAGCTGATGTAGATTTATTAACAAAAGTCACAATTGCTTGTGGTCCATCAATTTATAATAATGACGCCTCTACAGTAGCTTCTTCGCAACAATCAGAATTGGATACCGTAAAAAACAACTTTCTAATCAAGAAATTAGGTTTAAGTAGTGGTCCAGATTTAGACAAAGGAATTGATGCCGTTATGGAAAAATATGGAAAATCAAATAAACACAAATATAGAGCAGTAGTTTATTATTTACTGACTGTACATTTTAAAAAAGAAAGCATCTTCAAATAATCTAAGTTTGATGCAATTTAAAATCCCTTCATAAGTTCTACTTATAAAGGGATTTTCTGTTTTTTACCTACAAATTAAGTTTTGTTAAATTAATTTCTTTGTACGATGCCAAACTTCGTACCTTTGCACCTCACAAACTTAGTTGTATAATCAACTTAGAATATTTAGAAAATGCTAGAAATAGGAAAATACAATACCCTAACTATATTGCGTGACACCAAAGTTGGTTTGTTTTTAGGAGATCCTGAAAACGATCCAGATGGCGTTCACGATGTTTTGCTTCCCAATAAATATGTACCAAAAGTATTTGAAATTGGCGAAGAATTAATCGTTTTTGTTTACTTAGATCATGAACAGCGACCAGTTGCGACAACTTTGGTTCCGTACATTTTACTTAATGAGTTTGCTCTTTTGAGAGTAAATTACATTAATAACGTTGGTGCGTTTATGGACTGGGGAATGGAAAAAGATATCTTAGTTCCGTTTAAAGAACAAGCGCGTCCGATGGAAAAAGGAAAACGCTATTTAGTTTATTTATATTTAGACACACAGACTAATCGTTTGGTGGCTTCAAGTAAAACCAATCAATTTTTGAGTAATGACCAGTTGACGGTTGAAAAAGGAGAAGAAGTAGATTTAATCGTGTCTCATATTACCGATATGGGAATTAATGTTATTATAAACGAACAACATAAAGGCCTTTTGTACAAAGATGAAGTTTATGATGATTCGATAAGAACCGGCGACAGAATGCGTGGTTATATCAAAAACATTCGTCCTGATAACAAAATTGATGTTGCGCTTCAGCCTCAAGGCGTTGAGAGTATCGAGCCCAATGCAGAGAAGATTTTAAGCGAATTGAGAGCCAGCAGAGGTTTCCTTCGCTTAAACGATAATTCTCATCCAGAAGACATTAAAACAGTTTTGAAAATGAGTAAAAAGTCATTCAAAAAAGCAATTGGCTCATTATACAAAGAAAAACTGATCGAAATTAAAGAAGACGGAATTTATCTGGTAAAAGAATAGAAATTCCAATTAAAAAATTCCAAATTCCAATTGATACTTGGAATTTGGAATTTAAAATTTGGAATTTATTTTGCGCTAGCAAAATTATTATAACACGAAAGGCTGCTCATTACAAGCAGCCTTTCGCTTTTTATTCAGTTTTAAAAAAAATTGTAATTAAAAAAAAACAGAAATAAAATAATTCGAATTCATCTCAGGACAATGGCTTTACGTATTTTAGAGATCGTCCCATCGATGGTATGTCTTTTAAATAATCAATGCACCTATCTTAAAAGCAAAAAAGAGAATTTCACGGCTCATCCATTGGTTTTATAAAATAACTTTTAGAAAGTTGTGAATTAGTACTTTTTTCCTCTTTTCGTTATCATTTCTATACTAATCAATAGACAATTCTAACATTTAACCTTAGGTGTTACTTTTTTCTTTTTGAAGTTTCGACAAACACATAAATCATTTGCTCCTTTAATTGAGGTTTGTTACTTAAAACCCTAAAAAAATGAGCGACAAATTTTTTAAATTTTCTCAAAAAAATCATTTTTTAGGTTAATAAATCAGTGAAAGAAAATCAATCTGAAATCTTTGAAATGTTTTGTATCTCATTGATTTCTAGGGTGTAAAATTAATTATTATTTTTCTAAACTAATGTTAAAAAATGTTATTTTTTGTAAGTAAATACCAATTGTTAACATTAGAAGTCAATTTAGCAAAGACTTAAGAGCGATTGAGTAGGTAAAGTAGTAAAAATGATTTATTTTTACCCTATAATTATTTTTAAACAAAAAATCAAAATGGATTGGATTACAGCCAGAGAATTTGAAGATATAACTTATAAAAAATGCAATGGAGTAGCGAGAATAGCTTTTAACAGACCTAATGTTAGAAATGCATTCCGTCCTAAAACTACTTCAGAATTATACCAAGCTTTTTATGATGCACAAGAGGATACTTCGATTGGTGTAGTTTTACTTTCAGCTGAAGGGCCTTCAACAAAAGACGGAGTTTATTCTTTCTGCAGCGGTGGAGATCAAAATGCGCGTGGACACCAAGGTTACGTTGGAGACGACGGACAGCACCGTTTAAATATTTTAGAAGTACAGCGTTTAATCCGTTTTATGCCTAAAGTAGTTATTGCAGTGGTTCCAGGATGGGCCGTAGGTGGCGGACATAGTTTGCACGTAGTTTGCGACATGACGCTTGCAAGTAAAGAACATGCCATTTTTAAACAAACTGATGCAGACGTAACAAGTTTTGACGGTGGTTACGGATCGGCATATTTGGCTAAAATGGTGGGTCAGAAAAAAGCTCGTGAAATCTTCTTTTTAGGTAGAAATTATTCTGCTCAAGAAGCTTTTGAAATGGGAATGGTAAATGCTGTAATTCCACATGACGAGTTAGAAGCTACTGCTTACGAGTGGGCACAGGAAATTCTTCAAAAATCACCAACATCTATAAAAATGCTGAAATTTGCAATGAACTTGACAGACGACGGAATGGTCGGACAACAAGTTTTTGCAGGAGAAGCAACTCGTTTAGCTTACATGACCGAAGAAGCAAAAGAAGGAAGAAACGCTTTCTTAGAGAAAAGAAAACCAAACTTCGGTGAAAATAAGTGGTTACCTTAAATAAGTTATAAAATAGTTTCAAGTTTCAGGTTTCAAGTTAAGAACCTGAAACTTGAAACCTGAAACTAAAAAAACAAAACAAATAATGAAACATTGGATTGAAGCCGCTAGACTGCGCACATTACCTTTATCAGTTTCCGGAATTATAGTTGGAAGTATTTATGCATTGTCAAATCCAACAGAAACGATTAACACTCCAACAGAAGTATTCAGCTGGAAAGTTTTTGGTTTTGCTCTATTGACAACGTTAGGATTACAGGTTTTATCCAATTTTGCAAACGATTATGGCGATGGAGTAAAAGGCACTGATAATGCTGATCGAGTAGGGCCACAACGCGCTATTCAGAGTGGTGTTATTACGCCTCAGGCAATGAAAAAAGCCATTATTATTACTTCGCTTTTAACTTTATTGTCTGCCATCACATTAATTTATTTTGCTTTCGGAAAAGACAATTTCGGATATTCAATCTTTTTTCTATTATTAGGAATCGCGGCTATTGTTTCTGCAATTCGTTATACTGTTGGTAATTCTGCTTACGGTTATAGAGGATTTGGAGATGTATTCGTTTTCATTTTCTTCGGACTAGTGAGTACTTTAGGAGTAAACTTTTTGTACGCAAAAGAAGTTGATCCGCTTTTGATTCTTCCAGCCGTTGCAATCGGATTATTGAGTGTTGGGGTTTTAAACCTAAACAATATGCGCGATCAGGAATCGGATAAAAAATCCGGTAAAAATACAATTGTAGTGCAGATAGGAGCTAAAAAAGCTAAAAACTATCACTTTTTCCTAATCATTACTGCAATGGTATTAGTAGTTGTATTTGCTATTTTAAGCGATTACAACTTCGACCAATACTTATTTTTATTGGCTTATATTCCGTTGACAAAACATTTAATTACCGTTTACAAAAATCAAGATCCAAAATTATTAGATCCAGAATTAAAGAAACTGGCATTAAGCACGTTCTTACTTTCTATACTACTTACAGTGTGTATGATTTCTTTGATTTCAGATATCATTGTAAACCTCTTTTTGGGAGGTAGATAAAAATAAACGTTTAATTTAAAAGGTAAAAAAATGAAAATTACATACTACGGACATGCTTCATTAGGAATTGAAGTAGGAGGAAAACATATCATTGTGGATCCATTTATTACCGGAAATCCGCAAGCAGCATCAATCAATCTTAGCACAATAAAAGCCGATTATATCTTATTGACGCATGCGCATGCCGATCACGTTTTAGATGTTGAAGCTATTGCTCAAAATACAAAGGCAGTTATTGTTTCTAATGCTGAGATTGCAAGCTATTACGCAAAAAAAGGATTCAATTCGCACCCAATGAATCACGGTGGAAGCTGGAAATTTGATTTCGGAAAAGTAAAATATGTAAACGCAATTCACTCAAGCAGTTTTCCTGATGGCACATACGGAGGTAATCCTGGAGGTTTTGTAATCGAAGGAGAACATAAAAATATCTATATCGCTGGAGATACCGCTTTGACTTACGATATGAAATTGATTCCGCTTCGTACAAAATTAGATTTAGCAATTCTTCCAATTGGAAACAATTTTACAATGGATGTTGAAGATGCTATTATTGCTTCAGATTTTGTAGAATGTGACAAAGTTTTAGGATATCACTTTGACACTTTTGGCTATATCGAAATCAATCATGAAGAAGCAATCCGCAAATTTTTCGATAAAGGAAAAGATTTAATGCTTTTACCAATCGGAGATTCTATTGAATTATAAGAAGCTAATCCCGCTATACGCTATATCTTTTGTGGCGAACCCCGCCACAAAAGGATATCGCTACTATCGGGGCTAGGGCACTCAATTCCATAAGAAAGTTATTTGGCATAATCTATGTTAATTGAATTAAAGTTTTTTAAAGTAAAAATCATTTTAATCTGTGAAATCAGTGGCAACTAAAGCATCATCACAAAATTCAACTTTCAAACCAATTCTATTCTTACTATTTATCGCAATTTCCAGTAATGCGTTTGCACAAAAAGACGGTTATTGGGACAAAGAACGCGCTACAACCAAAGAAATTATGGTTCCTGCGCGCGATAGAATTTCTATACCAACAGAAGATTTGCCGGTTGGAACTACAGAAATTGTATATAGAATCACTCTTTTAGACAAAAACCAAGAAATGGCCAATAGTTTGGTCTCTTTGTTAAAAGCAATTCCAGATCCAACAGGAGTAAGTCAGGGTTCGGCTGGCGCTGTTTTTCTGATGTCAAAAATTTCAGGAGATGACAAATGCACTTATTCGATTTTTACATCTAATGAAAATGCTAAAAAATATATTGCAGATGGTAAAATTGACAATGCTTGCTATTCTCAAGCAGAACCTGTAAGCAAAGATGCCAAACGTTTATCCGTAAACAAATCTTCTTGTTTAAAAGAAGATATTAGCACTATTTGGTTTGGCTTTGAAAGCAAAAATTGGATCTTGAGTCAGAAAGTTGTTATAGAAGTGGTGCCTTGGGTTGATACTAAATTAAGCCGTGGTTGGAATCAAGACAATAAAAATGAAATTATAAGTTTGTGCAAAACGTCTACAATGGCACAAAAAATGGCCAATTCAGATGATTTCTGTGTTTGCATTTTAAATAAAATTATGAAGCAATATCGTTACGACGAGTTTCAAAAATTATTAGCCGTAGAAAAGACAAAAGTGTACAAAGATTTTGGAAACAGCTGTTACAAAGATGCCGATATTTCTAAAAATGTATTCAACGATTTGAGAACGCAAGTTGCTTCTTTAATTAAAGCTCAAAAATACAACGAGGCAATTCCAAAATTAAACACGATTGTTAGCGAAGGCAAAGCAACTGCATTAGATTACAGTTCTTTAGGTTATTGCTATATTTTAACCAAACAATATGCAAAAGCATTAAAAGTGCTTTTAGAAGGCGAAAAATTGGATGATACCGAATTATTGGTAAAATTAAATTTGGCACATACTTATTTGGTAAGCGATGATTATGGTGCTGCTAAAGCCATTTACAAAAAATACCAAACACAAAATGTAACCGATAGCTTAAGCTGGATTGCCAAAACAAAATTAGACTTTGCAGCATTTGAAAAAGCAGGTTTGCCAACAAAAGATTTTGAAAAAATCTTAAAATTATATAACTAAGTTTTTAAAACACTAAGTTGTTTAGATGTGAAATGCTTCTTAAGGTTTTTTTTAAGCTTAGCAGCTCAGTATCTTAGCAACTCAGCATCTTAAAAAAAATGAAAGCATCCTATCAAAAATATTTATTAGAGTTTAAACGCCCCTCAGGAACTTCAAGAGGGATTATGACCGAGAAAGAAACTTGGTTTATAATTCTGGAAGAAAATGGCAAAAAAGGAATAGGAGAGTGCGGCATACTTCGTGGCTTAAGTGCAGACGACCGCGAAGACTACGAAGAAAAACTAAAATGGGCTTGCGATAATATTCATTTAGGAGAAACCGAACTTTGGAACGCTTTATTAGAATTCCCTTCTATTCAATTTGGGTTAGAAATGGCTTTCTTGTCTCTTAAAAGCGAAGATTCATACATTTTATTTCCGTCACGTTTTACTAATAATTCAAGCTCAATAACCATAAACGGATTAGTTTGGATGGGCGAAGCTGTTTTTATGAAACAGCAAATAGAAGAGAAATTGGCAGACGGTTTTAACTGCATAAAACTTAAAATTGGTGCCATTGATTTCAATAAAGAATTAGAATTATTGCAATACATTAGAAGCCATTTTTCTCCAGAAGAAATAGAAATCAGAGTAGATGCTAATGGTGCTTTTTCTTCAATAGAGGCTTTAAATAAATTGAATCAATTAAATCAATTTCAGCTTCATAGCATAGAACAACCAATTGAAAAAGGTCATATTTCAGAAATGGCAGAATTGTGCAAACAAACTCCATTTCCAATTGCGTTGGATGAAGAGCTTATTGGAGTGTTTTCATTTGAAGAAAAAGAAAAATTGCTTCAAGAAATCCAACCCCAATACATCATTTTAAAACCAAGCTTTATCGGCGGTTTTCGTGGTACACAAGAATGGATTACTCTTGCAGAAAAATACAATATTGGCTGGTGGATTACTTCGGCATTAGAAAGCAATATCGGATTGAATGCTATTGCACAATGGACCTTTACTTTAAATTCAGATATGCCGCAAGGTTTAGGAACCGGAGCATTATATACTAATAATATAGATTGCCCACTTGAAGTAAAAAATGGAAAACTTTGGTACAATTCTTCTAAGAATTGGGAAAGGTTCAAAGGTACAGAGTGACAAAGGTAAAATCTCTGAACCTGTGCAACTATGCACCTTTGAACCTATTTTTTACTCTTTTCCTCCCAAAAGATTTTCTTGCCATTCTTTTAAATCCTGCCATTTGCCTTGATAAGCAAGGAGTGCTTGTTTAGCCCATGTGCTCGGATTATGCATGGCGTAATTTTCTCCGCCAGCATCTAGAATAGACTGCATTTTTTCGGTAGAAGCTTGTGAAAGCTCGTACCAGGTGTTGATTCCTGAGGCATTAAAAAGAGCTTCTATTTTAGGACCAATTCCTTCTACAATTTTTAAGTCATTTTCTTTAATTTTCTTGCCTAAGACATTTGCCGCCAAACCAGCATCAAAAACAATGTCTGCAGGTGCAGTTGCAAAAGATTGTACCGAAGCTTTGGTTTTTGCCGCCAAATCTGCTTCTAGTGTAGCGATTTTTGCATTTAAGTTTCGTGTATTCGCTTTACAGGCATCTAAATCAGCTTGAAGTGATGCTGAAAGCGAATCATCATTTTTAGAATTCATTTTTCCTAGTAAATAACCTAAGATTCCACAAATTAAGCCTACTAGAATAGGTATTAAGATACAAGGTATATTCATGATCGTATATTTTTATGTTATTTAATGGTAATTACAGTTCTTCTGTTTGAAGCTTTTCCTTCTGCAGTGTTATTATCGCCAATAGGCTCGTCAGGACCTTTAGATTGTGTTTCAATTCTCGCATTATCGATTCCGTTTTTAGAGAGATAATTTTTTGAGAAATCGGCTCTTTTTTGTCCTAAAACAATATTTGAATCGCGATTACCAACATTATCAGAATGCCCGATCACTACAATCACCGCATCTTTTACGTTCTCGGCATATTTGGCGATGTCAGTAACTTTTTGCTTCTCAATATCGCTCAATTTCTCGCTAGATTTGTTAGTGTTGAAGTGGAGAATTAACGGATCAGCATTTATTTTTGCTTTTAATGCGCTCCACTCATCATTTGGTGTTGCAGTAGAATCTATCGCTTCAAACAAATATTCCGCAGGCCCTAGAAGTGTATCACCACTCATTTTCCACTTATCTATAATGGTGCCTTTAGTAGAAAACTGATTTTCTAACAATCCTTTTGAAACAAAATAATTCTTAACATCATTGGCCCTCGCCAGACCTAGATTTTCAAAAGTAGTAGAATTTGTTTCGTCCGAAGTCGCGTAACCGGTTATTGTAATTTTTTGTTTCGGATTTGCTTCTAAGAATTTCTTTAAGTTATCGATACCAGTTGTGACCGAGTCGCTTACAGGCATAATAAGCTTTGCACTGTTTTTAAGGAACTTCAAATTATCATTTGTCTGATAATTAAGTCCGGGACCATTTAATACAAACGGAACAAAATTGGGCTCTGTGACAGTAGGAGTAACTGTTTTTGGAGTAATGTCCGTTGTTGTTTTTTCACAGCAATTGCAGCAAAATTTCAGATATAAAAAAGTACCCAAAATGATGGTTATTGCAATGCCTAACAGGTAAAGTGCTTTTTTAGACATATATTTCGGATTAAGATTCTATCAAATTTAATTAAAATAATAATCATAACACATTAATAATCAGTTATTTTAATGTTTAGACGTTAAAGTGAAGCAAAATAAATTGAATTGTTTTTCGACTTTTACACGTTCAAAGACTTGATTAAAATGAGTAACTTGCATAAAAAATAATCTACAGTTAAAATGGTCGAAATAGAAAGAAAGTTTCTTGTAAAATCCAATGATTTCAAGAGCCAAGCTTTTACTCAGAATAATATTGCCCAGGGTTATTTGAGTTCTGCTCCTGAGCGTACAGTTCGGATTAGAATTAAAGGGCACAAAGGCTTTATAACCATAAAAGGAATAAGCCATAGCGGTGGTATGTCTCGTTTTGAATGGGAAAATGAAATTCCGTTAGATGAAGCACAAGAACTATTGAAATTATGCGAAAAGGGCAAAATTGAAAAAACACGTTACGAAATAAAATCTGGAGAGCATATCTTTGAAGTAGATGAGTTTTATGGAGAAAATGAAGGCTTGGTAATGGCTGAAATCGAGTTAAACTCTGAAAATGAAACTTTTGAAAAACCAGAATGGTTAGGCGAAGAAGTAACAAACGACGAAAGATATTACAATGCTTACTTAAGCAAAAATCCATATAAAGATTGGCAAAAATAAAATGACAGAATCAAAATACGACCTTATTATTGTGGGAGGCGGGCCAATTGGTCTGGCTTGTGCAATAGAAGCAGAAAAGAAAAAACTGAAATATTTAATTATAGAAAAAGGCGCGATTGTTAATAGTATTTTCAACTATCCGCTCTACATGACCTTTTTTTCTACGGCAGAAAGATTAGAAATAGGCGAGATTCCGTTTAATTGTTTGGCTCCAAAACCGGGACGTCAGGAAGCTTTGGAATATTACAGAAATATTCATCGCTATTTTAAATTCAATATCAATTTATTTGAAAAGGTTCTGAGTGTTGAAAAACAAAACGCAATTTTTAAGATTACAACAGACAAACGAAATTATGAAGCTCAAAACGTGGTAATTGCAACTGGTTTTTATGATATTCCGATTGAAATGAATGTTTTAGGTGAAGCTTTACCCAAAGTACGCCATTATTATAAAGAAGCGCACGAATATGCTTTTAGAAAAGTTTTGGTTGTAGGCGCTAATAATTCGTCTGTAGATGCGGCTTTAGAATGCTGGAGAAAAGGATCAGAGGTTACCATGGTAATTCGTAAAAACGAAATTAATAGCCGTGTAAAATATTGGGTTAAACCCGATATTGAAAACCGAATTGCAGAAGGAAGTATTAAAGCTTATTTTGAATCTAATATCACCGAAATTAGAGAAAATGAAGTAGAAATTGAAACTCCAAACGGAAAAGTTACAATTGAAAATGATTTCGTTCTAGCTTTAACGGGTTATAAGCCAGATCTTACTTTTCTAGAAAAAATGGGTATTAAACTTTCTGAAGATGAATTAAAAATTCCAGTTTATAATCCTGAAACCATGGAAACTAATGTAGAAGGTTTATTCCTTGCTGGTGTAGTTTGCGGCGGAATGCAGACGCATAAGTGGTTTATAGAAAACTCGAGAGTTCATGCTAATCTGATTGTAGATTATATAAGCTCAAAGTAAAAGTAAGCCACGAATTACACAAATTTGCACCAATTTTATCCGTTTAATTTTTATTCTTAAAGTATAGAAATTGGTGCGAATTTGTGTAATTCGTGGCAAAAAACTTTTATGAACTACAAGATAACATAGAGCATCCCACCTTAGTTCTTGCCCAATCTGGACGTTTCGCAAACCATTTTTCAGATTCAGGCTGTTCATCATATGGATTTTTCAAAAGCTGAAATAATTCATCAACCAAAGAGTAATCGTCTTTATCTGCAGCATCTATGGCTAATTGAGCCATATAATTTCGAAGTACATATTTCGGATTAATTTGATTCATTTTTAAAGCCCTTTCTTCATCTGAAAGTTCTTCTGCGTTTAATCTTTTCAAATAAACCGTAAACCATTTTTGCCAAGCATCGAGAATGTTTTCTTTTATTTCTTCTGAAATATAAAAAGCGTATTCTATTTTTTCGAATGCTTGTTCTACAGAATCTTCTTTTTTAATTTTACTCAGATTTCTAAAAAAGATAGTCATATCGGTTTCTGATAACTGCAAAATTTCCTCTAAACCTTTAATAATTTTATTATCAGATTCACTTGAAGTAAAGATACCTAATTTGCTTAAAAACATTGTTTTGTAATCATTTTCAAACTCTGTCATAAATGAATCTAAGATCTTTTCTAAAGGTGCCGCTTCATTAACCAAAGGATAAAGCGAATTAGCCAATTGAAACACATTCCATTGAGCTACCTGAGGCTGATTTCCGAAACGATATCTTCTATTTTGGCTGTCGGTTGTATTTGGCGTCCAGTCTGGATCATAATTTTCAAGCCATCCGTATGGGCCATAATCGATTGTGATTCCGTGAATCGACATATTGTCGGTATTCATTACACCATGTACAAATCCGACACGTTGCCAATGCAGAATCATTTCGCGAGTTGTATCGGCAACTTTTTGAAAGAATTGTAAATATTGTTCTTTGGGTTCGCCCTTTATTTCAGGAAAATAGTGTTGAATAGTATATTCTACAAACTGTTTCAAATTTTTCAACTCATTTCGAGCCGTTAGCATTTCAAAGCTTCCGAAACGAATAAATGAAGGAGCAACACGACAAACAATTGCACCTTTTTCATAAGCAGGATTTCCGTTATACAAAATATCCCTTAAAACTTGATCTCCAGAAAGAGCAAGAGAAAGCGATCGAGTAGTAGGAACACCCAAATAGTGCATTGCTTCGGCGCATAGATACTCTCTTATAGAAGAACGTAAAACAGCCAATCCATCTGCAGTTCTAGAATAGGGAGTTTTTCCAGCTCCTTTTAATTGCAGAGTATAAAACTGATTGTTGTTTTCTACTTCCATCAGATTGATTGCACGACCGTCGCCTAATTGTCCTGCCCAGTTTCCGAATTGATGTCCTGCATAACACATTGCATAAGGACGTGATTCTGGAAGGATTTCTTTTCCAGAAAAAACATTTAAAAATTCTTCTGATTGAATTTCATCTTTAGAAATTCCAACCAATTCAGCAACTTCTTCAGACGCATGAATCAATTTTGGATTGGAAGGTTTTACTGGATTTACGTACGAAAACAGCGTGTCTTTAACCTGACGAATTTCATTTGTCAAATCTGGATCTGCTGGTAATTCGGCAGTAAAACGATTTTTTATTTTAAGATTTTTCATTTTGTTGATTTTCTTTTTGCCACAGATTATACAGAATAGAAGGATTTTTTTGTTTGCCACGAATTGCACAAATTTCCACTAATTTTTAGGCTTAGTTAGAATAAGATTCGTGCGAATTCGTGTAATTCGTGGCAAATGGATAATACAGAAAATCTTTTTTAATCTGTGTAATCTGTGGCTAGAACTAAATTTAGCCGATTAACCTATCAGCGTACATTTTTTTAAGTTTTTGAATTTTTGGATCAATTACAACTTGGCAATATCCAGCTTCTTGATTTTCATTATAATAGTTTTGGTGATAATCTTCGGCTTCGTAAAAAACTTCAAAAGGCTTTAATTGGGTTACAATTGGATCTGGATATGCAGGCTGAACTTCTTCAAATACTTTTTCTGCAATTTCTTTTTGTTCGTCATTATGATACAGAACTATAGAACGATATTGCGTTCCGCTATCGCCACCTTGACGATTTAAAGTTGTTGGATCATGACTTGTCATGAATATGAAAATTAAGTCATGATATGAAATTATGTCAGGGTTGAAAGTTACTTGAATCACTTCAGCATGTCCTGTTCTACCCGTGCATACTTCGCGATAAGCAGGATTCTTTATAAATCCGTCTGAATAACCCGATTTTATAGATTCTACACCTTTTATACGCTGAATTACAGCCTCAATACACCAAAAACATCCGCCACCAAAGGTAGCAACTGATAAATTTCCCATAAATAATGCTTTCTTTAAATTTAATGCCTATTAATTCGATAGGATATTATGATAATTTATTAAAAAAAAGTTCTTTTAACTAAAAATACCAAACGGTAACGTAGTGTTTGAAGTTTAGTATTGATAAATTCGCAATTTTATAAAAAAACTATATATTTGCAGTCAAACACAAGGCACAACTAATGAATAGCAAAAATAGTACCATGACCCTGGAAACTTATTTTCAGGAATTTAGACAAAATATTGTCGGTATAAACCAAGAATTTACGTCACCTTATGGCAGAAAATCAATAATTTACACCGATTGGACTGCCAGCGGAAGATTATATCGCCCTATTGAAGAAAAATTATTGAATCAATTTGGGCCATTTGTTGCCAATACACATACAGAAACGACTGTTTCTGGTACTGCCATGACAAAAGCGTATCATCATGCTAGACATATTATTAAGCGTCATGCTAATGCCAATCATGATGATGTGTTAATTACGGATGGAACTGGAATGACGGGAGTTATCAATAAGTTTCAGCGTATTTTGGGATTGAAAATTCCTGAAAACTTGAAAGGTTTTACCAATGTTCCTGCTGAGAAAAAGCCAATTGTCTTTATTTCGCATATGGAGCATCATTCTAACCAGACTTCTTGGTTGGAGACTATTGCAGATGTAGAAATTATTCCTTCTTGCGAGAAAGGGCTTTTCAATTTAGAAAATCTTGAAGTTTTATTAGAAAAATATAAAGATAGAACGATAAAAATCGCTTCTATTACAGCCTGTTCAAATGTTACTGGATTAAGAACTCCTTTTCACGAAGCGGCAAAATTGATGCATCAGTACAATGGTGTTTGTTTTGTTGATTTTGCTTGTTCTGGACCTTATGTAGAAATTGACATGCATCCTGCTGATCCAGAAGCCTATTTAGATGCTGTTTTTATGTCTCCACATAAATTCTTAGGAGGGCCAGGAACTTCTGGGGTTTTAATTTTCAATAAGAAATTATACAATAATATGATTCCTGATTGCCCTGGAGGAGGAACGGTAAGTTGGACAAATCCTTGGGGCGAGCATAAATACATCGATAATATTGAAGATCGCGAAGATGGTGGAACACCTGGTTTTCTACAAGTTATTAAAATCGCGCTTGCCATTGAATTGAAAGAAGAAATGGGGATTGAAAACATCATGGAGCGTGAGCACGAAATTGTTGATTATGTTTTCTCTCAATTAGATTCTGTCGAAAATATCAAAATTTTAGCAGGGCAACACAAAGAACGTCTGGGGGTCATTTCATTCTTTATTGATGATCTTCACTTTAATTTGGGCGTTAAAATTTTGAATGATCGTTTCGGAATTCAGACTAGAGGAGGATGCAGCTGTGCGGGAACTTACGGTCATTATTTATTACATGTTGATCAAGAAACTTCTAATAAGCTAGTTAATGAAATTACGATTGGTGATTTAATTAAAAAGCCGGGATGGATTAGAATGTCGATTCACCCAACGACTACAGATGAGGAAATTGCTTTTGTTTGTGAAAGTATAAAAGAGTTGGCAGCAAATCATAAAACTTGGGCATTGGATTATTCTTATGATAAAATGCGTAACGAGTTTATTCATAAAGATGCAACTTCGTTTGAAGATGAACTAGTTGAAAGTTGGTTTAAATCTTAGATTTTTATTTAACCGCAAAGTTCGCGAAAGTTTTTTCTATAAAAATATTTTTAAAGAACGCAAAGTTTAGTAAACCCGACAGGTTTTTGAAACCTGTCGGGTTTGTCAATTTTACGTATAACCTTTGTCAAAGTTTCAAACTTTGACAAAGGTCTTCTAAGGCAATTAATTTTGTTATTTCTTATGAAAACACAAATTTTTCTGCTTCTTAAAAATTACATAATCAATCGTACACCACCAAGATCGGCTACACGGTAAGAGAATTTGTTTCCTGGAGAACCGATAAACATAAAGTTTTTTGGGATTTTCTATTTTTCAGAAAGCTCGTCGATTATTTCGGGACCAAATGTGCCTTCAATTTCGATGTATTCTATATCTAATCCGCCGTATGCGCGATCTAAAACTTCGAGATCTTTTTTAAGCGCTTCGTTGTCTACAGGATCTTTTTTGACATGAACAATTTTTAATTTCTTTGTAGTTTCGTTGTCTTCAACGTATTGTAAGACTTTGTTCAAGATTGTAATGTCATCTCCTTTTGTAAAGAAAACAAACTCTTGAGAGTTAATTTCGGAACTTAATTTTTCAAGATAACGATTACTCAGAATAACCATTTTACGCAATGGCTGATAGAAATATTCTAAAGCTTCTATTAATAGACGTATCAAAATAACACGATTGAGCATAATTCCAATAAAGAGTAAGGCTGGAATCATATATTGCAAAAAGGTATAAAACGAATTGATGTTGAGAAGCATGTTTCCAAAAAAAGCAGCTATTACAGAAACTACCGCAATTACGACCGCAATACCTCGCGCACGTTCTGGTCTTGGCAGTTTTCTGCGTTTGTATTTTAAAAGCAGATTTCCGATTCCGAAAAGAGCCATAACAGCTAAAAATGAAAAAGTATAAACTCCAGCAAGAGATTCCAAATGCCCGTTTGTCGCAAAAAGAACAGAAATACAAAGAATTAGAAAACTTAAAACAATTCTATAATGAGAACCTCTTTTGTTTTGTTTTAGAAAATAATTAGGAAGAATTCGGTCTAATGTCATTCGGTTTAAAAGCCCTGAAACCCCCACAAATGAGGTTAAAACAGCTCCGCACAGCACCATAACAGCATCTATAGAGATAAGCCATGCTAACCAAGATCCACCTGTTGTTTCTCCTAAATGCGCTAAAAGTGATTCTTTATTTTCTCCAACTTCTGTTAGCGGAATTACGCTGATTAACAAAATAGCAATTACGGGATTGAAGAAACTTACAATTCCCCACATGTTTCGAAGTGTTTTAGGAAAAACACCGTGTTCTTGTTCTTCAACAAAATTGGCTGAACTCTCAAAACCTGATATTCCCAACATGGCTGCCGAAAAGCCAAGAAAAAGAGCTGTTTGTATGCTTCCTGATGAAATTGGTGTTTGCCAATTGATGTGAAAAGTATCTAATCCGTGAGTTAAGACAAACCAAACTGATGCTAAAACCAGCAAAGTCAAAGTCCCTATATGTGTCATGAAAATAATGACGGCCACAAATGCCGATTCTCCAATTCCTAAAATGGCTAATCCCGTAAACAGAATTAAAACGACTACTGTTGCAATGGTTACATTTAGACCTTCAAAGATTCCGTGCAGGTAATGCATTCCTTCAGAAGCAGAAATTACAGCGGTTGCCATATAAGATAAAACCGTTAAAGTCGCTGCTAAAGAAGCCAGACGTTTGGTCGAAGTGTTTAATAAAACATTGTAAGCACCACCATTTAAGGGAATTGCTCCAACAACTTCAGCGTAAATTTTACGGAAAAGAAATAATACAACAGCAACAATTAGAAGTGAAATCCAAGCATATTGACCTGCATATAAAATGGTTAACGCTGAAACATATAAGCAAGAAGAGCTAATGTCATTTCCGCAAATTGCAGTTGCCTGTAATTCATTTAATTTTTTGTGTACGATTTCTTTCATTAGTATCTAAAATTTACACTTTTAGTAAAATTAAGTAACAAAAAAATTAGAATCGGGCGTGAGGCAAATAGTGATATCTAGTTGTAACGTATTGTTTTATTTGGCATTCTGAAATTGTTTCAGTGCTGATAAGGCTTGCGATTGAACTTTCTTCTGAAAAAATCCTGTCCAACCTAATAAATAGCCCGTAATGCCAAAAGCTTGTTTTGACCATTTCCACACATCAAAACTATCGGTGTGTTTGATAATTAATCCGTCTTGAAAAATAAAATGGGCAGAGATTTTATTGACAACTTTTCTATTTGTTTTGCTAAAATTATAGGTAGCGGTCCAATTTGCTGAACCAGTAGAATCGTCGGCAGTTACGTTTGAAAATTCGATTTTTAAATTGCCTTTACTTTTTAGAAGCAGCATTTCCCACATTTTAGAAACCTGTTCTTCTTTTAATAATCCAAAAGCTGGATCTATAAAATGAACTTTCGGATGATAGCATTCACTCATCGTTTTAGCATCTGCATTTGCGAAAGCAGTATAGAATTTTGCAATTAAAGCCTCATTTGCATTCATAAAAATATATTTATGTTAAATATAAGGTTTATTAAATTAAAAAATCATTACAAAACACTAATTTCTTTTGCTGTATCAAATGTTTTTTTAGTTTTATCAAATGCTGTTGAGAAATACTTCACTTTGCTGTAAGCAGTAAAATGTCCCGTTAGATTCCCTGAAATATCTGGCCCTCCAGCAATTATAAACCTTATAGCATAAATATCGGTCTTTTTAAGTTTCAGCCATTCTGCGGGAGTAAAATAATAGTAGGCAGTTGTTTTTCCGTCTGCAGATTCTTTTACATTCTTATCTGTACACGCAATTACATCTGCATTGGTTAAATCGACATAAACGCCACCAGCAATTTTTGCTTTGTCACTTGCTGTTGAAACAGTTAGTTTTAAAATGCCTCCTTTTTCCGTCTTAGCTATTTGAACGTTAATTTCGCCAGAGTAAGCATATTTTTCGCAAATAAAAGTGTATTCTTGTGTTGCTGGATAAGGAGCTGAACCTTTTACACTCATTGTTTGCTGTGCCGAAGCAAAAGTTGAAATAAAAAATAATAGGAGTAGTGACAGTTTAAAATTCATATATATGGTATTTATTGTTCGGCTAATTTGGCATCAAATTTCTCATCCCAATCCATAGATTTTATGGCAGAAATAAGATTATCTTCATTTACAAAAATGCGTAATTCTTTATTGGCAACTTTTTTAGTGTACAAGGCATGATAGCGGTAAATGACTTCTTGTTTGGTTTTGTAAACTCCATCCAATTTTAAATCTATAAAACTTCCGTAATATTGTCTAAATCTTTGGCAGGTCTTTGTTAAACGCTCTTCTGTAGTGTTTTCCATAACCGATTTAGTAACTTCAGTTTCATTAAAAGGTTTAAATTTTGAAGTATTACAAGTTTCTAAAACTCTCTTTCCTAAATCATACGCTTTTCGCTGCTGATTTGCATTTACTTCTTCTCCAGAAACTTTTTTAATTTTTAAATCTTCTGTATCTCTACTTACTGTTTTCGACTTACATCCAATTAACAATAACAAACATATAATCAATCCTGCTTTCTTCATAACTATTTAAGTAATTTTTAATAATAAGTTAGGATCGGGACAATTTTCGATATAAAAGTTTAGGTCATTTGTATTGCAGACGCCTGGATAGTCTCCCCAATAATCGCCAATATTATGGATAATCTGAAAATGTACATGAGGGGCGTAATCTCCATTTACTGAGGCATTTCCTAAAGTCGCAATCTTTTCGCCTTTCTTAAATTGGTCTCCGATATTTAAATTTTCTATACTTTCTAACGATAAATGTCCGTATAAAGTATAAAATTTCTCATTTTCTACTTCATGTTCCAATATAATAGTCGGTCCATAGTCTCCTAGGCCAATATTGTTTTTAAAACTATGAACAACTCCGTCAAGGGCAGCAAGAACAGCTGTTCCAGCTTCGGCCCATAAATCTAATCCGATGTGAATATTACGTTCGGGTTTGGATACATCTAAAAAAATAGGACTTCTTTGATATAAAAATCTTCCTTCTATATAACCGCCAAATGCAACTTTAGCGTTGTTTTCTTTTAAAAATTTTGAAATGTATTTTTCAAAATCTTCTGAGGTATCCAATTTTTGACTTACTAATTCCTCATTAGAAACCGATAAATTTAACGGCGTGTATTCTGAAATATTAATTGAGGCATCAATAACTTTAGTAGGTGGCTGGGCATTTAAGATTGAGGTAAGGGGCTTCATAAAACTAGGCAACTTTATTTATAATTATTAATTCATTATGTACTTCTATTCGGGGTAACATTTTGGTTTGAAACAATTTCGGATTAACTTCTGTCACATACTTTCTATTTCGAACATTATGCGCTTCGTCTAATATCATGGTGTTGAATAAAACAAAGCCAGCATCTTTTAAAATCGTGCAGATTCTATCTACAAAAAACTTCTCAAACAAAAAGTTAGGCATATGTGTATCTTCAAAAATATCAATTATTATGAGATCGTATTTCTCTTTTGTTTTTAAAACAAATTCAAATGCATCATCAATAACCACTTCCAACTGTTTAATTTGATTAAGATTAAAATACTGATTTGCAATCTCAATCATATCGGGATCTATTTCTACCCCAGTTATTTTTTCTTTATATTCGATCTCATTTACTAATGTTTTAACTACGCTTCCACCAGCAACACCTAATAATAAGATGTGTTCCATTTCTAGAATTTTATCATAACCAATATTTCGAAGTCCGTACCTTAATATACGCTGTAGACTTCCGTACGAATAATTGGTGTTTTCAGTGTCCAATACTAATTCTCCATTTGCCCAGGTAACTTCGATCATTTTACTTCGGGTCGATTTTTTCTTAAATATTTTTATTGGAATTAAGTAACTGAAAAATTTTCGAATCATTTTTTATGCTTTTACTCAAATTTACCATTAAATCTTTTATTTTGCACGAAATATTATATCTTTAATGAAAAAACTATTATATAAATTCGTCTTTTTTAAGCTAATGGGCTGGAAAATAGTAGGAATCGAAAATGCAGAAGTTAAAAAATGTATACTCATGGTGATGCCTCATACGAGTAATCACGATTTTTATATCGGACTTTTTACTCGAGGCATCTCTGGACTACAGATGAATTGGGTAGGAAAGAAAGAATTGTTTCGTTTTCCGTTCGGTTATTATTTTAGAAATGTTGGAGGAGAGCCTTTAGATCGTTCCGGCGGATTAAATAAAGTAGATTCTATTGCTGCAATTTTTGACAGAAAAGAAATCTTTCGTTTAGCTGTTGCTCCAGAAGGAACTAGAAAAAAAGTAAAAGAAATTAAAACAGGATTTTATTTTATCGCTCTTAAAGCGAATGTTCCAATTGTTCCCGTAGCTTTTGATTGGGGCAAAAAAGAAGTAAATCTGGGCAAGCCATTTTATCCAACTGGAAATTATGAAGCCGATTTTGAAATCTTAAAAAAACACTATGAAGGAGTTTTGGGGAAAATTCCTGAAAATGGAGTCAAATTGTAATTTCTGAGAATTTTTTCAAACGCGCGAGAATTGCATATTTGAAAATTTTCTGGACTAAGAATCAAATACGCGCTAATTTTTATATTATGGAGAATAGGCTTTAAAAGTTCCATTTTTGTAGAATAAGACTATTTTTTCAATTTCATCATCTTCAAAATTAATATTTACATTTTTTGAAGGTGATACTTTTTTTATTTCGCTCTTTTCTTCTTCATTTTTTTCAATGGAAGAAAACAAATCTGTACCTATATTTTCATTGGATGAAATTGGAGTAGGAGATTCTGGAATTTCTAAATTTTCGTCATGGTTTTTAGGAAAACTTCCTTTCCCAACTAAAATCCAATACAGATCAACATCAGGGAAAACCTCCAGAATTTTCATTACAAAATCTAAACTTGGCTTGTTTCTACCAGATAAAAGATGAGACATACTAGAACGTTGCACACCAATTTTATCTGCAAAGGTAGAAGCATTTAAACCATAATAATCTAATATGGTTTCGAGTCTTTTTACAAAATCATCTATGTTTACCATTGTGAATTAATGTTTTAAATTGTTCTATTTACAAATGTAAACAAAAAGAAAGAACACTCCAATCTTGTTGTTTCATTTTTAATAGGACTTTAGTTTTATGTTAAATATAAAATTTATGTAAAGCTTTATAATTAACTGAAATTAATATATTTATGAACCTTAAATGAATTAAACAGCTCTATTAAAACAAGTTAAAGCGTAAATGGATAAATACTTTATAAAACTGTTTACAAATCTAAATTATTAAATTTTTCTTTTGTTTACAATTGTAAAAATAAAGATATTTACTTTTGTAAACTAATCAAAATACAATGAATTTAGAACAGCTTTTTACGCAATACAAAGAAAAGTCAATATCTGGACGATATCTTACTTTAGATCATATTAAACCTCTTTTAGATAAGTTAAATACAAATGGCCAAGTGGAGATTATTGGTACATCTGTTTTAGGAGGACCTATATATAGTTACCAAATCGGTACAGGAAAGATACGTGTTTATTTATGGTCTCAAATGCATGGTAACGAAAGCACAACAACTAAAGCTTTATTTGATTTCATTAATTTATTAAATGGCGATACTGATTTTGCTAAGCAAATGCTGGAGACTTTTACTTTCTACTGTATTCCGATACTTAATCCTGATGGAGCGAGACTTTATACACGAGCAAATGCAAATGAAGTAGATTTAAATCGTGATTCTCAAAACCTGACACAACCAGAAAGCAAAGTTCTACGCGAAGTATTTGAAAAATTTAAACCTGATTTCTGTTTTAACCTTCACGACCAGCGAACCATCTTTGGAGCAGGAACGACAGGAAAGCCAGCGACGGTTTCTTTTTTAGCTCCTTCTTATAATGAGGAAAGAGAAGTAAACGATAATAGATTAAAGGCGATCAATATTATTGCAGGAATCAATGAAGAACTGCAAAAATACATTCCGGGACAAGTTGGCCGTTTTGATGACTCGTTCAATATTAATTGTATAGGAGACACTTTTCAATTTTTAGGCGTTTCAACCATTTTATTTGAGGCTGGGCACTTTCAAGGTGACTACGAGCGAGAAGTTACTCGAAAGTTCATATTTTTCGCGTTAATTACAAGCTTCAAACTGATATCCGAAAACGATTTAGTTAATAATCGATTTGGTGAATATTTGAATATTTCACAAAATAACGTGGTTTTTTATGATTTTATGTATAAAAATGTCAAAATAAATTATGATGGTATCGAAATTATTACGAATTTTGTCGCACAATACAAAGAGGAATTAATCGAAAATAAGATTCATTTTAATGCTTACATAGTAGAAGTAGGTGAGCTGGAAAATTATTTTGGTCATTACGAATACGACGCAAAAGGCGCAGAATATTCGGACGATTTCCAAAATTTTCCAAAAACGGGTCAGAAAGCAAATTTTTATTTAAATAAAAATGTTAAATTTGTTAACGGATTAATAAAAAGTTAATTTTTATGTGAATTTGTTGTTTTTTATATATAATTTTATACTTTGTAATAGCAATTAGTAATATTAATTAAACAATTATGAGTAAATTTCGTTTAGATGAAGTAGATCACCAGATTTTAGATATGTTAATAGACAATACGAGAGTTCCGTTTACTGACATTGCAAAAAAACTATTGATATCTGCTGGTACAGTACACGTTAGAGTTAAAAAGATGGAAGATGCCGGTATCATCATGGGGTCTTCATTAGCCTTGGATTACGATAAATTAGGTTATTCATTTATTGCTTATGTAGGGGTTTTTCTAAATAATACATCTCAGACTAAATTTGTATTAGAGAGAATCAATCAAATTCCATTCGTAACTGTAGCTTCTGTAACTACAGGAAAATTCAACATCTTTTGTAAAATTAGAGCAAAAGATACTAAGCACGCGAAAGAAGTTATCTTTATGATTGACGATATTGATGGTGTTTACAGAACAGAAACAATGATTTCATTAGAGGAAAGTATAAACGATAAGAAGCGTTTGATGCATACTATTTTCAAAAATATGTAATAACTTTTCTTGAATGCTATATTAAAATATAACCTCAAGTTTATTCTTGGGGTTTTTTTATGACTAATTAACCAACCAACTATAACACGATTATGTATACGTTGCCAAAAATTGAGCGTTTTAATCAAGACGTTCTCTCAAAATACCACATTTATAATAGTGTTTTCATAACATTACCTTTTGACTCTATAGATAACACAGGGGTCTTACTTCCTTTATTTACAGAGACTTGCGAAACGGGCTTTAAAAAACAAGAAACACCAAAAGAAATCGTAGATTTCTTTTCTAATAAATTTTTAAACAATACTTCTGAAGATGAAAAAATCGATCTTATGTTTCGATTTATTCAATATATAGAACGTCAGATTGTATTGTTTGATGCCATTGAAGATGCTGCTTTTCCAGAAGTTAATAATATGGAAGGGCGTGGATCTCTTCGTGATATTAAGGAGAAATCTGATGCTAAAGAGAAAGATGACGAATTGGTAGAGTTTCTAGAAAACTTTAACGTTCGTACAGTTTTAACAGCGCATCCTACTCAGTTTTATCCAGGACCCGTTTTAGGAATTATAAATGACTTGACAGAAGCTATTCGTCAAAATGATTTGCTTCAAATTAAACAATTACTTGCTCAATTAGGAAAAACGCCTTTCATTCAGAAAGAAAAACCAAATCCTTATGATGAAGCAGTAAGCTTAATTTGGTACCTAGAAAATGTATTTTATGCTACTGCAGGAGAAATTGTACATTATTTGCAGAAAAACATTTTAAACGGAAATCCGATTCATAATCAATTAGTAAAACTTGGTTTCTGGCCAGGGGGTGATCGTGACGGAAATCCTTTTGTTACTACAGATATTACACTTAAAGTTGCAGATCGTTTGCGCACCTCAATTTTAAAGTGCTATTATGTAGAAATGAGAAACTTAAAACGCAAGCTAACTTTCTCAGGTGTAGATGATTTAGTAGCAGAACTTGAACATAAGCTTTACCGTTCTGTATTCTATTCTAAAGGAGATATCTTTATTACTTTAGAAGAATTATTGACACAATTAAACAAAATTCGAACTATAATTATAGAGAAACATCAATCTTTATATTTGGATGAATTAGATGCTTTTCTAGTAAAAATTAATTTGTTCGGATTCCATTTTGCGACTTTAGATATTCGTCAGAATAGTAAAATTCATAATGCCGTTTTCAAAGATGTGGTAGATTACTATTTGAATTCTGGTTCAGATGTTTTTCCTAAGAATTATTTCGAATTGACAGAAGATCAAAAAATTGATGTTCTTTCTAAAGTAAAAGGAAATCTA
Source organism: Flavobacterium sp. B330r (assembly GCF_056824325.1). NCBI lineage: Bacteria > Pseudomonadati > Bacteroidota > Flavobacteriia > Flavobacteriales > Flavobacteriaceae > Flavobacterium > Flavobacterium sp. B330r. The sequence continues at coordinate 4,754,516 of NZ_CP124860.1, read as the reverse complement.
AATCCTGTTGATTTCGAAAATGAAATTACAAGATATACTTTAGAATCGGTGCAAGCCATTAAAACCATTCAGCAAAATAATGGTGAAGAAGGAGCAAACCGTTACATTATCAGTAATAACGAAAGCGCGCTGAATGTGATGGAAACATTTGCCATGATTCGTTTGAATAACTGGGAAAAACCAACAGTTGATATTATTCCGCTTTTCGAATCAGTAGACGATTTGCAAAATGCACATGCTATTATGGAACAGTTGTATACCAATCCAGAATATGCTAAACATTTGAAATCTAGAGGAAACAAACAGACCATTATGCTTGGATTCTCTGACGGAACTAAAGATGGCGGCTATTTAATGGCAAACTGGAGTATTTATCAAGCTAAAATTTCGCTGACTAAAATTTCTAGAGAATACGGAATTAAAGCTATTTTCTTTGACGGACGTGGTGGACCTCCAGCTCGTGGCGGTGGAAAAACACATAAATTCTACGCTTCTTTAGGTCCAAAAATTGAAAACAACGAGATTCAAATTACAGTTCAAGGTCAGACTATTAGCTCTAATTTTGGAACTTTAGATTCTTGCCGTTACAATATCGAAAACTTATTGAGTGCCGGTGTTACAAATCAAGTATTTAGTAAAGAGAAAAATGAACTAACAGCTGATGAAACTCAAATTTTAACGGATTTGGCTAATTTAGGTTATGAGAAATATTTAAGTTTCAAAAACCATCCAAAGTTTATTCCGTATTTAGAAAAAATGAGTACGCTTAAATATTATTCAAAAACTAATATTGGAAGCCGTCCTTCAAAAAGAAGTAAATCTGAATCTTTAGATTTTGCCGATTTAAGAGCAATTCCGTTTGTAGGTTCATGGAGTCAATTAAAGCAAAACGTTCCTGGGTTTTTTGGAGTAGGTTCGGCATTAAAACATTTTGAAGAATCTGGTCAATGGAACAAAGTAAGCGATTTATATCACAATTCATTGTTTTTCAAAACTTTGCTTGAAAACAGTATGATGTCATTAGCAAAATCATTCTTGCCTTTGACAGCTTACATGAAAAATGATCCTGAGTTTGGCGAATTCTGGCAGATTATTTACGATGAGTTCTCAGAAACAAAACGTCTTTTGTTGAAAATTGCTGATCATAAAACATTAATGGAAAATTATCCTGATGGTATTGCTTCTATTCAAATAAGAGAGCGTATTGTTTTGCCTTTATTGACAATTCAGCAATATGCTTTATTGAGAATCAATGAGCTAAACAAAGAACAAACTCCTGATGAAGAGTTGATTAAAGTTTATGAGAAAATCGTAACGAGATCATTATTTGGAAATACTAACGCAAGTAGAAACTCAGCTTAAAATATAAAAATGAAAGCAGCAGAATTATTAGACAATGAATATTCAGGTCATTTTGGTACTTATATCAAAGCGGCTGGTGATGGAATCTTAATTGAAGAGCTAGAAATTTCACTTCATGAATTTATCCGATTTGTACAAAATATTCCAATGGATAAATTTGATTATCGCTACGCGGAAGGGAAGTGGACCATTAAAGATATTATTCAGCACGTAATAGATACGGAGAGAATTTTTGCATATCGTGCTTTGCGTTTTTCAAGAAACGACAAAACGCCTTTACCAAGCTTTGAGGAAAATGATTATGCAGACAATACAAATTCAAACAGCAGAAGTATTCAAGATCTGCTTACTGAATTTTCAGCGGTAAGACATTCGACTTTATTATTTTACAAAAGCTTATCCGAAGAACAGTTGAAGAGAATTGGAACTGCGTCTAACAATCCGATTTCTGTTCGTGCTTTAGGTTTTGTAATGATTGGACATCAAAAACACCATCAGAAAGTTTTTGAAGAGAGATATTTGTAAAATATACTTTGTATATAAAAAAAAAACTGTACTTGAAAAAGTACAGTTTTTTGCTTTTAGAAACGTGAGCTTCGACTTCGCTCAGCCTGGAATAGATAGTTTATTAATTGGTATGTCAGGCTGAGCGAAGTCGAAGCCTTTTTATGCTGTTTGATGCTTTCTCTCCAGGAACGCCAATCCAAATCGAATTTTGTCATAAGACATTTTTTCTTCAAAATAATCGAAGTAAGGTCTTAGTGCATTTGGATTTTCTAATTCAATCTGAGCTTTTTCAATTTGAAGAATTTCCTCTTCAGAAACAAATTGACTTAAATCTATATCATTTCCGTCAACGTATAATTTAGCCAAATGAGAAATGATTGTAGTTTCGCCGAGATTTCGTTGCTCAGCAATTCCCTTCACAGAAAGTCCGGCTTGAAATAATTCTAACGTTTTTTTATAAGTATTCTCTTTTTTCTCTTTTTTGACAACCGATTTATTTCGCTGAAATTCAATTATAACATTTATAAAATCGGTTCCGTATTTTTCTAGTTTAGCTTTACCGACACCTTCCACAGCAAGAAAATCTTCATCAGACATTGGTCTTAAAACTTCCATTTGTCTTAATGATGCGTCACTAAAGATAACATACGCGGGAACTTCTTCTTCTTGAGCGATTTCATAACGTAATTTTCTAAGCGTTTCAAAAAGAGAATTTTTAGCAGCTTTTGGTTTTGCTTCTTTGGCTTCGTTTTTATCAATTACTTTTTTGACAACTGTTGTCAGTTTTACTTTTTCTCCTTCAAACAAAACTTTCTTCGCAAAGGGAGTAAGCAAAATTTTATTGTGCTGATGAAAAGCAATTTCACAATATCCTAAATTGATAAGCTGAATAAGATATTGATTCCAATCGTACCAAGAAACATCAGCGCCAATTCCGTACGTTTTTAGCTCTTGATAATTTTTTTCGTAAATATACGCGTTTCTCGAGCCTCTCAAAAAATCAACAATTACAGCTAGAGACTCAGATTCTCTTAATCGCACAATTGCCGACAAAGCCTTTTGTGCGAGAATCGTCCCATCGAAAAAAGTTGGCGGATTTTTGCAAATATCGCAGTTTCCGCAATTCTCAGTTACCAGTTCGCCAAAATAAGACAGCAGAATTTTTCTGCGGCAGCTTACAGCATCGGCATATTGCTTCATACGATCTAACTTTGCAAGCTGAATATCTGAGTTCAATCCTTCCGATGCAAATTTCTGCAATTGAATTACATCGGCGTAACTTTCAAACAAAACGGTTTCAGCTGGCAAACCATCTCGGCCCGCACGCCCAATTTCTTGGTAATATCCTTCTATATTTTTTGGAAGATTGTAGTGAATGACCCAACGAACATTTGATTTGTCAATTCCCATTCCGAAAGCAATTGTAGCGCAAACTACTTGACAATCGTCATTAATAAATTGATCCTGAGTTTTGGCACGTGTTTCATTATCTAGGCCTGCATGATATGCTTTAGCTTCAATTCCGTTCTTTTTAAGTTTTTCAGCAAGTTCTTCTGTAGTTTTACGACTCAAGCAATAAATTATTCCAGATTCATTGGGTTTGCTTTCAATAAAATCAATGATTTGCTTAACGCGATCTAAAGCAGGACGAACTTCTAGACTCAAATTTGCTCTATCAAAAGAAGCGATAAACGTTTTTGGATTCTTAAGATTTAATTGCTTGGTTATATCTGTTCGTGTTGCTTTGTCAGCAGTCGCAGTTAAGGCCAAAATTGGAGTAGAAGGGAAACGACTTTTCAAATAACCCAAATTAGTATAAGCAGGTCTAAAGTCATGACCCCAAGACGAAATACAATGTGCTTCATCAATTGCTATTAAGCTAATGTTCAACTCATTGAAAGCCATATCCAAATAAGAAAGACTTTCAGGCGCGATATAAACTAACTTAAAATGATTTGTTTTTAAATTATCAATATAATATTGCTGCTCTTGAGAAGATTGGCTACTATTAATAAAACAAGCAGAAATTCCGTTGGTTTTTAAACTATCAACCTGATCTTTCATTAAAGCGATCAAAGGCGATATGACAACTGTTATTCCTGGTAGAATTAAAGCGGGAAGTTGAAAACATATTGATTTTCCACCTCCAGTGGGCATAATTGCCAAGGTATCTTGTCCTGACAAAATGGTATTAATTATGGTTTCTTGATTGGGTCTGAATCTTTCGAAACCAAAATTTTCTTTTAGTGTAGTATGTAGAATTTCTGAAGTCATAGGCATATATTTTTTATCCAAGATTTAAATGTAAAAATAATCCTATAAAAATAAAAATATAATTTGGTTTTGTTTGTTTCTTATTCATCATAAAAAAAAGGAACTCCCAATAGAGTTCCTTTATTTATTAAAAAGAAAATGAATTAATCTTCATCGTCTTCGTCTTCTTCATCATATTCAGTATCTGCTTTGTCATCTTCATCGTCATCATCGTCACCACTGTCAGTATCTGGCTTATCAAGATTATCATCATCTTCGTCATCGTCATTGCTAATATCATCATCAAGATCAATACCTTTAACTGGCGCAATTGCATCTACATCAACATCTAAATCATCATCTTCATCGTAGTTTTCAATTCTGTCAGCAAGTTTAGTACTAATTTTCACCAAGTAAATTGTGTCTTCAGTACGAACTTCTACAGCTTCAACCAATTCGTTTTTAGCATTTCTAAAACGGATAACATCCGAATCATCATAACCATCAGGAAATTTTTCAACCAAAAGGTTTAAAATTTCGTTGGTAAGTTTGGCGTAGTCTACTATAACTCTTTTCATAAATTATCTTATAAATCTAATAAGTATGCAAAAATTAACGGCGCAACGATTGTAGCATCCGATTCAATAATAAATTTTGGGGTTTTGATGTCTAATTTACCCCAAGTGATTTTTTCATTTGGAACTGCTCCAGAATAAGATCCATAACTAGTTGTTGAATCTGAAATTTGGCAGAAATAACTCCAAAATGGAACATCGTGCATTTCCATATCTTGGTATAGCATTGGCACTACACAGATAGGGAAGTCACCTGCGATACCACCACCGATTTGGAAGAATCCAATTCCGTTTGAACTGTTTTTAGAATACCAATCCGCAAGGAAAGTCATGTATTCAATTCCAGATTTCATAGTAGACGCTTTTAATTCTCCTTTAATTACGTATGAAGCAAAGATGTTCCCCATTGTACTATCTTCCCATCCTGGAACGATAATCGGCAAGTTTTTCTCTGCAGCTGCATACATCCAGCTATCTTTTAGATCAATTTCATAATATTCTTCTAAAACGCCAGACAATAACATTTTATACATAAATTCATGCGGGAAGTAACGCTCACCTTTGTCATCAGCGTCTTTCCAAATTTTGTAAATATGTTTTTGCAAACGACGGAAAGCTTCATGCTCAGGAATACAAGTGTCTGTAACACGGTTTAATCCTCTTTCTAATAAAGCCCATTCGTCTTCTGGTGTTAAATCGCGATAGTTAGGAACTCTCTCGTAGTGAGAATGAGCTACTAAATTCATGATATCTTCTTCTAAGTTTGCTCCAGTACATGAAATAATATGCACTTTGTCCTGTCTGATTACTTCGGCAAAAATTTTACCAATTTCTGCTGTACTCATTGCGCCAGCCATACTTACCAGCATTTTAGCACCATCAGCTAATTGCTGCTCATAAGCTTTTGCAGCATCTACTAATGAAGCAGAGTTAAAATGCAAATAATGTTTTTCAATAAACTGACTGATTGGTCCTTTCATTTTTTTTGTTTTTTTTTTTGAATTAAAAAGTTTTAACCTTTTTGGATGTTCATGCAAATTAAGAATTTTTTAAGAAAAATTATTACTTAATGTGCCGTTTTTTTTACACCTTTTTTTTGTATCCTAAAATCTTTAAAACGTCGTCTGAAGTCTGTTGCTCTGAGAACACTTCGGTTGCCAGAATTCCATTTTCATCACGATCGATTAAAATATGTTTAGGTTGTGGAATCAAACAGTGGTGTAGACCTCCGTATCCTCCAATTGTTTCTTGATAAGCGCCAGTATTAAAGAATCCAATATACAAAGGCTTCTCTTTGTTATATTTAGGCAAATAAATGGCGTTCATGTTTTGCTCAGAATTGTAATAATCGTCACTATCACAAGTCAGACCTCCTAACAGAACCCGTTCGTAAGTATCATTCCAGCGATTTACTGCCAGCATAATAAAACGTTTGTTTATAGCCCAAGTATCTGGTAAAGTGGTAATGAAAGATGAGTCAATCATATTCCATTTTTCTCTATCATTTTGTTGTTTCTGATACAAAATCTGATAGATTGCACCACCGCTTTCGCCTACAGTAAACGATCCAAATTCCGTAAAAATATTTGGAACATCAACTTCGGCTTCATCACAAGCAATTTTAATCTGATTGATAATTTCATCAATCATGTATTGATAATCATATTCAAAGGCAAGTGAGTTTTTAATTGGAAAACCACCACCAATGTTCAAACCATCTAGAGTAGGGCACTCTTTTTTAAGAGCAATGTATACTTTAATACATTTTACAAGCTCATTCCAGTAATATGATGTATCGTTAATTCCGGTATTGATAAAAAAGTGAAGCATTTTCAGCTCTAATTTATCATTTTCCTGTATTTGTTTTTTATAGAAAGAAACTATGTTTTTGTAACCAATACCTAATCTAGAAGTATAAAACTCAAACTTAGGCTCTTCTTCGGCAGCAATACGGATTCCGATTTTGAATTTTCCTTTAATTTCTGCCTGTAGCAAATCTAACTCCTCGTAATTATCAATAATCGGAATAGTGTTTTTATGTCCGTTGTTGATTAATCTTGCAATGTTAGCAATATATTCATCTCTTTTAAAACCGTTACAAATTACATAAGTGCTTTTGTTGATTTTTCCATTTTCTAATAAATTCTCCACAATATTCACGTCAAATGCAGATGAAGTTTCGATGTGAATGTTATTCTTGAAAGCTTCATTCATAATATATTCAAAATGAGAGCTTTTTGTACAATAACAATAGTAATATTTTGCTTCGTATTTATTCTTTTCCATTGATTTTCTGAACCAAGCTTTTGCTTTGTTGATATTTTCAGAAATCTGAGGCAGATAAGTAAACTTTAATGGTGTGCCATATTGTTCAACCAATTTCATCAAATCGATGTTGTGGAACAATAGGTTGTCTTTGTTTAGTTTGAATTCCTCTTGTGGAAAGTAGTATGTTTGATTTATTAGATCAGAATATTTTGTATTCATTTATTTGTCAATGTTTAGAGATTGTAATTTTACTTAATGTTAGGCTTTCTGGGGCTTAATCTTAAATTCAAACTCTAATATTGGCAAATATAATTGGCAGTTTTTCATGCTCAGCTTTAGTACATTGGAAAACATCAAAACAAAACGGGCTTTTACTATTATAGAAACGGTTCAACATTCTTAATAAAGAACTATTGAGTCTGTTTCTGTAAGAGCTAAAGTGCCTTTGCTGATTCTTTGTTTTCATGGGGCAAATGTAAAAAATAATATATACCAAATGCAATGCTTTTGATTAAAAAAAGTTTAAGATTTATAATCCTCAAACGCTTCTAGAATCAATTTATTTTCAACGGATTGGTTAATTTTTATTTTTCCGATTCCTTCAATCAATGCAAATTGAATTAAACCGTATTCATTTTTTTTGTCGTGAATTAGCAATTCTAAGATCGGATCGATATCTTTTTCTTCAAAAATTACATCGTCATAAATGTCTTTAATCACTGCTTTAATCTCTCTATATTCTTCTGCAGAAATTAATCCTTTTTGAAGAGAAATATAACTTTCCAAAATCATTCCAACCGCAATGGCTTCTCCATGTAGTAAAGTGATTTTTTCTTCACTTTCTAGAAAATATCCTTCAATGGCGTGTCCTAACGTATGTCCGAAATTTAAAGCTTTACGGATGTTTTTCTCAGTTGGATCCTGAATTACGATTTCATTCTTGATTTCAACCGAGCGATAAATCAATTGATCTAATTCATCAAAAACAATTGATTTCAAATCTGAAAATTGTCTCCAGTACGGCGCATCATATATTAACCCGTGTTTTAGCATTTCTGCCAAACCAGAACGCATTTCGCTTTGTGGTAGTGTTTCTAAATATTGCGTATCAATTAAAACCATTTGAGGCACGTTGATAACGCCAATCTGATTTTTAAGATTTCCTAAGTCAACACCAGTTTTTCCTCCAACAGAAGCATCAACCATAGATAATAATGTAGTAGGGATATTAATGAAATTTACACCTCTTTTAAAAGTAGAAGCAACAAAACCACCTAAGTCTGTAACAACGCCACCTCCCAAATTAATAACTAGCGATTTTCTATCAGCACCAAGTTCTGTTAATATATTCCATATCTCGATACAAGTCTCAATGTTTTTATTGGCTTCACCAGCTTCAAATTCAATGATTTCGATCGCTAAATCTGTCTCTAATAAAGGAATAAATTTTGGCAAACAATGTTCATTAGTCTGATCATCTACGATTATAAATATGTTAGAATATTTATTCTCTCTCAAATGTTTATTTAAAGCTTCGTAAGCATTCTCATTAAAATGTACGAGATAATTATTGGCTTGAATAGATTGCATAATTCTTTTGTTAATTGAAAGCGCAAAATAAGGCATTTTTAACGTAATAATATTCAAACTTCTGGGCTAATTTGTTTTAAAATAAATTAGCCTATATCATTTAGCAGCTTTCTTAAATTCAAAATTTCGCCTGTATAGCTAATTGCATTTGTTAGCAATTAGTGCTTCAGCATCACGATAGCTTTTGCTTTTTGATATATGCAAATACTTACATGCATTACTATTGTCATTTTCTTGGAGATAACAAATTGCAAGGAAATATTCTGTTTTTCCACCATTTAAGCCCGGATACTTTAAAGCATTCAAAAGATAATTTATGGCTTTTTTTGACTGGCCGACTTTTAAATAATAGAAACCAATATTTTGTGCAGCGTAAATACTTTTTGGATCAATTTTTAAAGCTTTTTGGTAAGACTCAAGAGCTTCATCCATTTTTTTCTGTTCTTCAAATTTTTGTCCTTCTGTAATTAAATCTGCGATTAAAAGATCATTTTTACGCTTTTTTAATGCAGCTTCTTCTGCATCAGTATTCTGAATTTTAGACATTAATTGTTTTGCAGCAGAATAATTTTTCTCTTTTGCTAAGTTAAAATACTTAAGTGCATTAGCTTTATCATTTTCTTTTAAATAACAAATACCTAAGAAAAACTCTGTCTTTCCGCCATTTAAACCAGGCGATTTTAATGCTTCAAGAAAAGCATTTATTGCTTTTTTATTTTGCCCCTGCTTTAAATAATTAAATCCTATATTTTGAGATACGTACACATTTCTAGGATCAATTTTTAACGCTTTTTCATAGGAATGTAAAGCATTGTTTAAATCCGATTTGTTTTCAAAATTATGACCTCCAATTAGATAACTTGTAATTAAAAGTTCGTTTTTTTGTATTGTTAAGAGACTATCTTTAGGGAATTTCCTCAATCCTTCATCAATAAATTTAAGTAAATTTCGATAATTATAGCCTGAATATTGAAGTCCGCGAGCTGCAATATTCCATGTTTGAGGCATTGGTCTGTATTCCGAAAACAACTTATTCTGTTTTATTATTTCTAATGTGTCCCTTTTAGATATAGCAAATTTAATTGCATTATTAAATATGTCATAATTTCTTGGACGTAGATAAAAAGCTTGTTTTGAATAAATATAAGCACTATCAATATTTCCTTTATGTTTAGAAATGACTTGCTTGTAAAACTCAATACGTCCAGCATAACCATTAATTTTACTTGCTTTTGAAAAACAGTTAAGTGCCTTTTCGTAATTTTTCTCGCGTACATAATAAATTCCAGCATATTCATAAAATGACTCTGAACTACTAAGTGTATTGGGATATGCTGACATTTTATTCACTACTTCATCTCCGCTAAGAACACCTTTTGTGTTCATGTTTATATCGTCAAGAGCAATTAAGTATTCTAAGTTTGAAGCTTTATAAATTATAAAAGCAGAATAACTTGTTAGTAGAGATACTATAATTATAATTGAAACTGTAATTTTTAATGAAATTTTATTTGATGGCACGATTTGATCTATTTCAGTATTAGCCAAGCTCAAGGCTAAAATCAAACTAAAAAATATAGCCATTGTAGGTCTGTACATCGGGAAATTAAAGAAAGAATCTATACCATATGCAATTAGCAACATCAATGTTAAGATCGCAATAAGTTGCTTATCGGTGCTATTTGGCTTAATTATCTTTTTCAAATTAATAATTAAAAGATAAATAAATATAGAAAGGTAAATTAAACCATTAATAATACCTGTTTCAGCTAAGATTTCAAGAAAGTCATTATGGGCATGCAAAGAAACAGTTGAATCGTTAGAAGTAGTCCTTTCATAAGGAATGGATTCGACTTGATAATTACCTAATCCAATTCCAAAAATTGGATTTTTTTCGCTCATTTTAATTGCATTACCCCAAAATGTTAATCTAGCCTTTGATGAAGCGTCATCAGTATTAATCTGGCTAACTCTGTTCTCCAACGATGCATATCGTTCCTTGTCTTTAGATTTTTCAAAAATTGAATTTACAAATAATACAGCTATTAAAACAGGAATTATTAAATATATAATCCTTATGAAATTCGATTTACTAAGAGATCCTTTAAGTAGATAAATGATGTAGACAGTATAGATTAAAAAAAGATTTATTAAAGGAGTTCTTGCGCCAGTTAGAAAAATGACTGCACTTACTGAAAATAATGCGACGAGAAGGAACCATTTTTTATAACCATCGTAATAAGTTATTCCAAGCAATAAAAATGGAACTTTGATTGTAAGACTTGCTGCAAGTATATTTATATTTCCTGTATTTCCTTTCATTGCATGCAAAAGATCTATTATGGAAGCATGTCGCGGAATAATTATAAAATTGCATAATTGCAACCAAGCCTGTAAAAAAGCGCTAATACCTACGATTATAGTAATTTTATAAAGCAGATCTAGCTTGTCTTTCAGTAGAATAGTGAGATTTATAAATAAGCAAAATACAATTACTATTTCAGTAAATTTAGTATAAACTAGCGATGTGTTTTTTGCTGCAAAAAGAGATATTCCGCAAAGAAATACAAAAGCTAGATAAAGTTTAAAAAGGAAACTCTTTTTTAATATTGACAATGAGGTAATTGAAGTTATATCTGAATTAAAGTAAAAATAAAAGCCCAATAGCATATTTATCAGTGACAAATAAAGGAATTGAGGATTGATGATTTCTAAACTTTTAAAATAAGGAAAAAAGTCAATTGCGAGTAATGAAATAATAACTGTTAGAACAGTAAAGCTTGAGATGCTTTGCTTTCTTTTTGTTTCATTAAGTATTTTATCAATTGCATTCATAACACTCATTTTTTTGCAAAATTAGTAAAAATTCAAAGTAATTTCTTACTTATTTGGAAAATAATTATTCTATCGCATTCTTTAGCTAAAATTGATTTCTTTTTTATTGCTAAAATTGAAAAATATGATACCATTTAGTGAATAATATTCAAAACACTCTATATCTTTGCACAAAAACTAAACTTAATGGAAAAAATATTCGATAGCACACAAGTTGCGTTTTCGCTAAAAAGTGATACAGAACTTGATAGAGCTTATTTCCTTTTCAAAATGATTGACAGTGAACCTCTAGTAAGAATAGGAACTGCTGTAACAAATTTTGCAATTAAAGCTCATTTACCAGTAGAAGGATTAATTCGTGCAACTGTTTTTGATCACTTTTGTGGTGGTGTAAACGAAAACGACTGTCTTACTGTTGTAGATAAAATGTTTACAAAAGGCGTTTCGTCTGTTTTAGATTATTCTGTTGAAGGAAAAGAAGAAGAGGAGCAATTTGATGCTGCATTAGAAATGACTTTAAGAACTATTGATTTTGCTAAAGAACGTTTAGCAATTCCATTTGCAGTTTTTAAACCAACAGGTTTAGGTCGTTTTGAATTGTACGAAAAATTAGGAGAAAAACAAACTCTTAATCCCGCAGAACAAGCAGAGTGGGATCGAGTAGTGGCCCGTTTTGATAAAGTTTGTGGCGAAGCTCATAAAAAAGATGTTGCCTTATTAATTGATGGTGAAGAAAGCTGGATGCAAGATGCAGCTGATGATTTGGTTACCGATATGATGCGTAAATACAATAAAGAAAAAGCAATTGTATTTAACACTTTGCAAATGTATCGTTGGGATCGTTTAGATTATTTGAAAAAACTTCATGAGGTAGCGAAATCCGAAGGTTTTTATATCGGAATGAAACTAGTTCGTGGCGCTTACATGGAAAAAGAAAACAAAAGAGCGGAAGAAAAAGGTTATGTTTCTCCAATCTGTGTTTCTAAAGAAGCTACTGATATCAATTACGATAATGCTGTACAATATATGTTAGAGCATATTGAAAAAATGGCCATTTTTGCAGGAACTCACAACGAATTGAGCTCTTATAAATTAATGGAAATGATGGCCCAAAAAGGAATCGCTAAAAATGATTCTAGAATTTGGTTCGGACAATTATACGGAATGAGTGATAATATTAGCTACAACTTAGCAGAAAATGGTTATAACGTTGCTAAATACTTACCATTCGGACCTGTAAAAGATGTTATGCCGTACTTGATTCGTCGTGCAGAAGAGAATACTTCTGTTGCTGGTCAAACTAGCCGCGAATTATCTATGATTAAAGCAGAACGTAAACGTAGAAAAGGGAAATAATTCAGTTTACAGTTTAATATAGAAAAAGCTTCAATTAAAATTGAAGCTTTTTTATTCGAAATAAGTCAGTATTATTAAACCCGACAGTTTTTAAGAATCTTTCGGGTTTGTTATTTGAGATAAAAAAACTCCATTTGATTTTTAAATGGAGTTTTTTTTGAATTTGGATTTTATAAAAATTGGATTTTCAAATTAAGAGTTACTAAACTGTAAGTTGCTTAAATTCTTGTAAATTCCGTTTTCTAAGTTTATTAGTTCTTGATGTGTTCCTTCTTCAGAAATTCTTCCGTTGTCTAAAACTAAGATTTTGTCTGCATTTCTAATTGTAGAAAGCCTGTGCGCAATAATAATGCTTGTTCTTCCTTCCATCAGAACTTCTAGAGCTTCTTGAACTAGTTTTTCGCTTTCACTATCTAAAGAAGAAGTTGCTTCGTCTAAGATCAAAATGCTTGGGTTTTTAAGCAAAGCTCTCGCAATTGCGATACGCTGACGCTGACCTCCAGAAAGCTTAACTCCACGTTCTCCAACCAAAGTTTCAAATTTCTCAGGGAAACCATCTACAAAATTGAACGCATTAGCTTGTTTAGCGGCTGCTATAATTTCTTCTTCAGAAGCGTTTGGATTTCCATAAGCAATATTTTCTCTAATTGTTCCACCAAACAAAATAACATCTTGAGGAACGATACTCATATTTCCTCGAAGATTTTCTAAATCATAATCGTAAATATTTTTTCCATCAACTAAAATTTCTCCTGAAGTTATATCGTAAAAACGCAATAAAAGCGAAGAAATAGTAGATTTTCCGGCTCCACTTGGTCCAACGATTGCTATTTTCTGGCCGAATTCGGCATTGAAATTCACATCTTTTAAAACCTGAACTTCCTTTCTTGAAGGATAACTAAAAGCAACGTTATTGAAAGCTACATTTCCTTTTATTTTTTCAACTGCCGAAAGTCTTGGCTTAGCATTGATTTCTTCTGGAGTTTCTTCTAATAATTCAAAAACACGCTCTGTTGCGCCAACTGCTTTTTGAATTTGCGCGTACATTTCTGCAATTCCACCAAAAGAAGCACCAATAAATGTAGTATATAATACAAACGAGATTAAATCACCAACACCTTCAACTTCTCCTTTAATCGTTAATGTGATTCCGTACCAAACAACAGCAACAACACATCCGAAAAGGCAAAGAATAATAAACGAAGCAAAATAACCTCTGTATTGACCACCTTTAATAGCGATTTTTACAATTTCTCTAATTTTGTTTTTATAACGCTGAATTTCGTACCATTCGTTAGCAAATGCTTTTACATTGCTAATTCCTTGCAGTGTTTCTTCAACTATAACCTGGCTTTCGGCAACTTTATCTTGTGTTTTTTTTCCGTATTTACGAATGAATCTTCCAAAGATCACAGCAGCAACTGCTACAATAGGTACAATTGCCAGCATCATTAAGGTTAATTTTGGACTAATGCTTCCTAAGATTACAAAACCTCCAATAATTAAAATAAACTGACGCAGAAACTCAGCAATAGTGGTGCTAAATGTATCTTGCAATTGCGAAATATCGGCACTGATTCTACTATTAAGTTCTCCAACACGTTTTTGAGAATAAAACGACATGGGTAATTTTATCAGATTCTCATATAATGCAAAACGAATATTAGAAAGAGAGTTTTCGGTAAAATTTACAAACAATGAAATTCTAAAAAACGAGAAAATTGCCTGAAGTGTGAGAATCACCATTAAACCAAGTGCAATTTCGTTTGCTTTAGAAAGATCTTTATTCGTAACGCAATCAACCAGCATTCCCATTAATTTAGGAAAGGCTAAGGCAGTGGCGCTTGTTAAAAATAAGAAAATCAAGCCTAGGAAGAATTTCCATTTGTGATTTTTAGCGTATTTAAAAATTCGGAGAGCTTTTTGTAGGGAGTTAGAGTTTAATTTAGCTTTAGGTAAATCATTTTCTTGAAATCTTGCCATTTGAATATACAATTAAGGTACGCAAAGGTATGACTATAGCAAATGAATACAAAAAGAATATCTGGAATAAGCTTTCGACTAATCAATTTTTAACTAAAATTTAGAAATTGCAGATTTTTTCTTTTTTTTAATTCGCTGAAAAATAGTTTTCTAGATGTTTTTATTGAAGTTTTTTTACTTTTTTCAAAAAAAGGCTTGGAAATATAAAATCTAGCTGTATATTTGCACTCGCAATCACAAACGATAGCAGCCTAGTAAAATAGGGCGATTAGCTCAGCTGGTTCAGAGCACCTCGTTTACACCGAGGGGGTCGGGGGTTCGAACCCCTCATCGCCCACAAATAAATCCTTAAGAAATTAAGGATTTTTTTTTGAATTTCGTGAATGCAATAAATTGTAATTTGCAATCAGATTTGGGGAGATACTCAAGCGGCCAACGAGGGCAGACTGTAAATCTGCTGTGTGAACTTCGCAGGTTCGAATCCTGCTCTCCCCACAAAGAAACGAAAAGCCTGTAAGTCTTTTGATTTACAAGCTTTTTCTTTTTTAGTAGCTTACTTTATTTCTATATTTCCGCACAGAATTTCTTTATCTCTTATTTTATAAAAAAGATTTTGTCCCTTTAAACTAAGTTCTGTTCGCAAGACACCATATTTATCTCCTCCAATCAAACGAAACGTTACAACATAAAATGCAGTTGATTCTTTTGGCTTAATAGTCCTTTTTAATAAAGATGGTTTATCAATATTCTTATCAAAAAAAGTTTCTAAGTTTGTCAAACCATAATTAAACAAAGGTATTTTCTGAATTGTCATCGTGTCAGATGGAATCAATGTTTTGTAATATTTTCCAGGCAGAGTAGGAATCTCATAAGAATCTATAGGAAAGTTAATTTTCAATTCAATAGAATCATCTGTTTCATTGATTATTCGAGTCCAAAATACAGCATAAATGTATTCGTTTCCTTTAGGATCAGTATATTTTATTCCGCCTTTGGGCAGGCTATTTTGTACTATTAGACTTTTGTCTTTAGAATTAGTATATACATATTTAGTATAAATGCTCTTATCAATATTACTATTAGATTTTTTATTCTTTTCTGTATTCTTTACTGATTCTAAAGTTTGTTTATCAACAGTATCAAATCCTGAATTAATATCTTTCTTACAGGAAAAAAGTACGGTTACTAGTATCAGTAGTATTGTTGTTTTATTCATTTTCTGTAAATAATAAATTGATTTCTATTTCAAGCAATTTAAAAAATATTTCAGGTTAATACATTAACCTTTTTAATATAAACAAAAGCCCTATAGCAAGAACAGTTAGAAATGTTAGGTTTATGATTTTTGGAGGAAACTGGAATTATATAAAAAAAGACCGTATTTTGATACTTTAAAGTCTTAATAGGCAAAAAGATACATTCAATTCATCTTTAATTTTGCAACTCCAAAAATTAGAAATTTGATGTTATGACTGAATTGAATATACCTGACTCTTTATTGATAAAAAAATACGTAGAAGGTAACGAAGAAGCGCTCTCAAAATTAATTAACAGACATAAATCTAGAATATATGGTTTTATATACTCGAAGATTAAGGATACAGATATTGCAAATGATGTTTTTCAAGATACGTTTGTTAAAGTAATTAAGACACTTAAAAGCAATTCTTATAAGGAAGAAGATAAATTCGTTTCTTGGGTTATGAGAATTTCTCACAATTTGATTATGGATCATTTCCGTAAAATAAAAAGAATGCCAATACAAAGAGATACTGATGAATTTTCCGTTTTTTCTATTCTATCTGATAATTCTCCAAATATTGAAAATAGAATAATTACAAACCAGATTCAAATTGATTTAAAAAAACTGATAGAAGAACTCAATGACGATCAAAAAGAAATAGTTGAAATGCGATTATATCGTAATATGAGTTTTAAAGAAATATCTGAAGAGAAAGAAATTAGTATAAATACAGCGTTAGGAAGAATGCGTTACGCAATAAACAATTTAAGAGCAATTATTAAAAAAAATAAGATTACACTAACATAGAAAACTTATTCTACATTAGTATAAATGGCGTTGGACTAAGATTACCGAATTAACTGAGAAAGGCAATTAAATTCTAAATTTTAGTTGTTTGTGTTTTAGTATTTGTAACAAATTATACAAAATACTACTTATACTAAATCAATATATTTTTAGTATAAAAAGAAACAACCAATTAAACCCTCAAAAACATGAATTTATCGCAATGGCTTATTTTTATCTTAATCGTTCAAATTATCCATGGATTATCTACTTGGAAACTTTATGTAAAAGCTGGCAGAAAACCGATAGAGTCATTTATTCCCATTTACAATTTAGTTGTAATGATGAAAATTATAAAACGTCCTCTTTGGTGGGTATTATTACTTTTTATTCCGATAATTAATCTTTTGATGATCCCTGTGGTTTGGATCGAATTTATTAGAAGCTTTGGTAAAAACTCCACAAAAGATACGATATTGGTTTTGCTAACATTTGGCCTCTATATTGCATTTTTAAACTACGCTTCAAAAGATGTATCCTATATCGAAAATAGAGATTTACGGCCAAAATCCAAAACGGAAGATACATTAGGATCTCTTGTATTTGCTATTATTGTTGCGACATTGGTTCATACCTATATTATCCAGCCCTTTACAATTCCGTCTTCATCTCTAGAAAAAACATTGTATACGGGGGATTTTTTGTTTGTCAGTAAAATTAATTTTGGCGCACGAGCACCTATGACTTCGGTTGCATTGCCGATGGTTCATGATTCGATTCCTATTTTGGGTTTGAAATCTTATTTATTTAATGATGATTTTACTAAAAAGGAAACCTCATTATTGAATAAGTTTCAGTTGCCGTATTTTAGATTTCCAGCCTTAGAAGAAATCAAACGTAATGAAATTGTAGTTTTTAATCAACCTGCAGATACTTTGCGAAATATGGATAATTTTAATCCTGATCGAAACTATTACAAACCAATTGACAAAAAAACAAACTTAGTTAAACGATGTGTTGGAATACCTGGTGATACTCTAGAAATTCGCGACGGAAATATTTATATTAATGGCAAAATATCAATATTGCCAAAAAGCGCAAAACCTCAATATAATTTCCTAATTGACACAAAAGGGCAAGCCATAAGTCAGGATGAGCTTAAGTCTTACGGAGCAAGAGAAGGTTTGAGATATGACAACGGCTATTTTGCATTAACCAATACTGGAGCATATTTTTTGACTCTAACAGATGATGAAGCTAAGTTAATGGCAAGCAATCCTGTTGTAAAAAGCGTTAAAAAACAATTGACACCAAAAGGCGAAGATGGAAATGTATTTCCTCATATCCGATCATTGGGTTGGAATATCGATAATTATGGTCCGATTTATATTCCGAAGAAAGGAAAAACCGTAAAATTAAATATGGAAACGCTCCCTTTTTACAAACGAATTATCGAAGAGTACGAACACAACAGTTTAAATATTAAAGGCAACCAGATTGTAATAAACGGAAAACCAAGCGACACTTATACTTTTAAACAAGATTATTATTGGATGATGGGAGATAATCGCCAAAATTCTCTAGATGCAAGATTCTGGGGATTTGTTCCTTTTGATCATGTAATTGGAAAACCCGTATTTATCTGGTTTAGCTGGGAGAAAAATGCTTCTGGCATTAATAAAATAAGATGGAATCGTGTTTTTTCTGTAACAAACGGAAACGATGAGCCTAAATCGTATTTAATTCATTTTTTAGTCATTTTAGGCCTTTTTATGATAGCAAACAAATTGATGAAAAATAGAAAAAAACAATAGGTTTTAAATACAAAAAAACTCCTTAAGAAATTAAGGAGTTTTTTTATGCTATATTTTTAAGCTTTATACCTCTATTTGTTTTGAAAAGAAATCATCTATTGTTACTTTATGTTTTGGCAAAGCATAATCAATTACTTCTTCTCTCATCTTATTATATTTTTCAATATGATTTCTCAATATTTCCTCGTCACCATACATTTTTGAATACTTCTGTTTTGCCATTTGCATAATTTTAGAAATATCGTTTAGCTTTAAATAAATAATTTCAGAAAGTGTATAGTTATTAATTTCTAGGCACCCTTCAAATTCTTTAAATTGATTAAGATCTCCTATTCCTGCTGTAAAAAAATTCATTTTTCCCTTATAAATCATAGATAACCAAAATGGTTGCCATAATGCTGTCGGAATCAATTCTCCGTTGTCTATATAGCTATTAATTTTAGTTGCGATAGCATGATCACTCTTTAAGAAATCATTTTTAATTCGGTCTCCTGAAATAATATTTAACTCTTTTTTAGAATGTAGAATTTCCTCGACAGAAGGATATACAACTTCAGATATATTAAAACGAAAAATTATTTTTACTTCAGTCATTTTACTTTTGCTTTCATCTTAGCGAAAATAGGAATTAAAACGTTGATTTTTACAAATCGTCAATTATAGAATAGTTCCTATATTGGCAACAAAATGATTTACATTTATCTCACTTTTCAACTTAAATCTCAGATATAAATTTTAAACTTAAAAATTGGCGAAAAAATCAAACCGAAATTGGTATTTTATATTTATAGGAATTCTGATGTTGTATTTTGGGTTATCTAATAATGTGACATCCAAAAGAACAGAATTGCAAAAAATTACGGTAGAACTGGAAAACGACATCGCCAGTGCAAAGGGTAGAAGCACTGCCGATTATAAATTTTGGACAAAAACCTTTAAGAATCGATTTAATATTTTAAATGCAAGTGTTTCCAAAGACAAACAGGATGCTGTAGCAAATTTAAAAAAGGGCCAAAAGGTCGATTTATTAATCAAATCATCAGATTTTCAAAGTCTCTCTGAAGGCAAGAATGAAATTACGGTAATCGGCCTTAGTTTAAATGGAAATTCTTTAATGACACCTGATGAATTTTACTATAATCGAGAGTTATATAAAATTCGACAAGGCTTATTTGCGCTCTTTTTAGGCTTTATGCTACTATTAAATGGTTTGGCAAAAATTCCCCAGAAGATCAATTATATTCTTATTGGAATTTTTATTGCAGCCATAGCCATTATGCGATTTTTTGAGATAGGTATATATTAATTTGTTTAAGTTTTAAGAGAAGAAATGGTTCTTTACCTAAGTGCGTTATTTAAAAAACGCATCAAAACTTTCTTTTTTAGATTTTTGATACTTTTCGATATAAGTATCTAGAAAACCGCTTTGCTGCAAGAATAGCAATGGATCTTTTATATTCAGAATTTCGTCAATTGCTTTCTGTTTGTCTTTTTGTTTATTGAAATAAGATTCTATTATTTTATAACCCATCCAATATCCCAAGTCATTTGGTCTATCATCTTTTTTGGTAGTTCCATACAGCCAATCTAGATAGTCTGTATTTTTTAACCTTGATACAAATTCTTCGCATAATTTACCTTTATGCTGCGCTCCATATTTATAAGAAAACGAATTAATTGATTCTCCTGAAATAAGTTCACCAATAAAATCTGCGCCACCTTCCATCAGGCACCATTTCAAAAGCATATCTTTACCGGTTATATTTTGCTGATAATGTATGAGTTCGTGAGCAATTAAGCCAGAAATTCCATCTAGATTTTGAAGCATTTCGGTTCCAACAATAACTCCCTCTGGAGCAGAAGTTCCACCTGAATTAAATCTTCCGTAAACAAAAAAAATAGGAGGGAATTTTGCCTTTGGATACCAATATTTCAATGCACTATAAATAACTCTTACACGCTTTTCTTTAGAAGAAAGATCGTTTAAAACATTTCTTGTAAGTTCATACTCTGCTTTTCTTTTTTTTACCACTCTAAAAAGAGAATCGGCATTGATTATTCTGTTTTCAGTAAAAGCTTTAACACCAGGAGAACCTTTCTGCATATATTCAACAAATGGATTTTCTTTTGATTTGTCCATTTTGTCGAAAGCGATCCAGAAATTTTCTGAATCTCTTGTTTCAAAAACAGCATCTAAAGGATTGTCTGAAAAGTTATTTTGTCCAAAAACGGGATTTTGGATATAAATCAAAGCAAATAGAAGAATAAACTTTAGTTTCATATGTTTCTTTAAGATTGGTTTATATTTTTCTAAAATTAAACACGTTAGAATAATATTCTTTCTTTTTATCTTCTACAATCAGCAAGCTATTAAAATATGTTATTTCAAATCGGCTGCTTTCTAAAAATAAATGTTTAAGTCTATAATTGTAGTTCAGTTCTTTTTTAATGAAATTAATTATATTCAGAAATTCTTCTTTTTCAATTTTAAAGCATTCATCAATATCAATTGGTTTTCCTATGCTATAAATCACTTCAATACTATTATTTTGTCTTTTGAACAAATCCAAACAAAACTGATAAACAGCTACTTTTGGTATTAAAATGGTTTTTTCGTCGAAACGAAAATTATACGTAATTCTAAAATTGGCTTCATCTTCAAGCTGAACTCTAATTTTATTCATTTCATTTACCAAAATGACTGAATTTGCAAAAGTGTCAAATTTGTATTTGAAATTCTCCGATAAAATTTTTAAGTTTTCTATAATAGTTTCAGCCATTAAAACAGATTTAATTTTTCTTAATTTTCAATGCTAATATATAAATAAAACCTCGTTAATTTAATTTTAAACTTTAAACGATTGCAGATCTTTAGAAAAAGCAATACATTACAATAATATAAAAACCTATAATAGACAATAAAAATGAAAGAGCAAAAAGACTGGTCAATAGATGAAATTCAGAATGTTTGGAAGCTGGTTTCAAAACTTCATAACGGACAAAAATATGGCGGATTTAATGAGGATGAACAAGTTGAATATCTGAATCATATCGGCGGTGTTGTTTTTGAGATTATAAATGCTGCGCGATTTACAGAAAACATGAATGTTGATCTGGCAATTAAATGCGCGATGCTTCATGATACCATAGAAGATACCGAAATGAAATATGAAAAAGTGATCGACTTATTTGGCAGTCAGGTTGCATCTGGAGTTCTTGCTTTAACCAAAGATGATAAAATCAAAGATTCTTCAGAAAAAATGATGGATAGTTTAAGAAGAATCAAACAACAGCCCATAGAAGTTTGGGCAGTTAAAATGGCTGATAGAATTTCAAATCTATACGAACCACCTTTTTATTGGAATGATGATAAAAAACTAAAATACATTGCCGAAGCAGAAACTTTATACAATGAACTGAAAGACGGAAACGAATATTTAGCGAACCGATTGAAACTTAAAATAAATGAATATCATCGGTTTCTGAGTTCAAATCAATTCGTATAATAGAAAAACTCCGCAATTTCTTTATTGCGTATTAATTCTTTTCTTTATTTCATCTGCAATTAATTTTGCCGCTACAGGTGACCAATGGGTGTCAGCGAAATAATATATATCTTTTTTGCTTTCCATATTTTTTAACAATAGCTCTTTTGAATCTATATAAATATAATTCTTACTAAGTTTATTTAAGTTTTCAAAGAAAATCGGTTTTTCAAAATTCGTCTTATCTGCAATGTACGAATAATACATGTCGTATTTATCGGGCGCTGGCAATACAATTAATTTTACATTTCTCTGTTCAAGTTGTTTTGCTAAAAAATTCAATTTATTATTAAGACTTTCAACCTTTGCCATTGTATTATTTCTTTCTAGTGCATAAAGATCTCTATTGTAAAAAAGCAATTTACTCGAATTATTACTAAATAAATTATTGTTATTAAGTTCAAGATTAAATACTTCATTATTTGATAAATAATTCTTTTTAAAGAAAAACTTCGGAAATGTAAACGGAAAATTTAAAGTTGTTTTAGAAAATAATTCATAACGATAGCTTTCATGTTTTGAATGGTGATTCTTAATTAAACTATCAATTTCACTAACATATATTTTTTGCTCAATATCAGTATTTTCTGCGTTATAGATAATATTTCGCTCTATATTTTGAAGTATGACATAATCTATTTTATAGGTTGAAAAAAAATCTCCATTTATTAATTTTACGATGGTTTGAAATTGATTCTCAGCCCTAAAAGTATCAGCATTTAATACGCTGAAATGGTCTGCAAGCATATTGTTGTACCCAATAGATCCTCTATTGGAAAATGAATCTCCAATAGTTAAAATTTTAAACTCTTTATTTTGGGTTTCAGACAATAATTCAAATTTTACTTTACGATTAGAATCAAGAGCTTTCATATAACCTTTGTCGATATTGGGTATGTAACCTACACGTAATAGATCCGGATTTTCTGCATCAGAATAAAATGAAAATGTAACTATATATAAAACAAAAAAAGGCAGGGTAAATGGCAATGTTTTTAGAATAAACTTTTTCATAAACTTAAAATTGAAAATATATGAATTCTGATTCCTTTCCTCCAAACCAAAAAACTAAAATGATTAATATGTAATAGAAAGCATATCTAAAAACCGGTTTCCATTTTAACCCTAGAGAGGCAATAGCATATTCTTTTTCCCTTCCAAGCCATTCTATTAAAATGAATATTGTAAGTAAAATCAAGAGGTTCGTTGGTCTAATTGTTGGAATTGAGAAGACAGATCTTGAAAATATTTGGGAAACATACTGAAATGCGTGTCTCAAACTTTCTGCTCTAAAAAAGATCCATGCAAATACGGTTAAGCTAAATGTAATTGCAATAGATAGAAAATCCTTAAAACTTGGAAAAAGTCTTCCTTTTGCAACAATTTCTATATTATTCCTATTGGTATTAAACAATATTGAAGGCATAATAAACAAGGCGTTTAATAAACCCCAGAAAATAAAGGTCCAATTAGCTCCATGCCAAAATCCGCTTACGATAAAAATAATAAAGGTATTTCTAACTTTTATTAATGTGCTTACTTTACTTCCGCCTAACGGAATATAAAGATAATCACGAAACCAACTTGAAAGAGAAATATGCCAACGTCTCCAAAATTCAGCTATATCTCTTGAGAAATAAGGAAAGGCAAAATTCTTTAAAAGATCTATTCCGAAAAGACGAGCAGTTCCTAGGGCTATATCTGAATAACCTGAGAAGTCTCCATAAATTTGAAATGTAAAAAAGATTGCACCAAGTACATGATCACTTCCTGAATGACTTAACGAATTGTTGAAAATTTCATTTGCATATTTTGCGCATTGATCAGCGATTACTATCTTCTTAAATAATCCCCATAAAATTTGTCTTAAACCATCAACAGCATTATTGTAATTAAAAAAACGCTCTTTTTTTATTTGAGGAAGAAGATGAGTTGCACGTTCAATTGGCCCTGCTACCAATAATGGAAAGAAACTAACAAATAAAGAATAATCAATAAAATTCTTTTCTGCTTTAATGCGACCTTTATAAATGTCTATCACATAAGATAGTCCATGAAATGTATAAAAAGAAATACCAACTGGCAGAATAATTTTAAGCGTCCATAGATTGATTTCTAATCCTGTGTTTTTTAAAGCGTCGGCTAAAGACTCTACAAAGAAATTATAGTATTTAAATATCCCTAGAAAACCTAAATTGATTGATATGCTTAACCAGAACCAAAACTTTTTCCAATTCTGATTATCTGTATCAGCCATTTTAATTCCAGTAAAGTAATCTAGTAATGTTGAAAAAATAAGAAGAAATAGAAATCTATAATCCCAACAAGCATAAAAAAAATAACTCGAAACAAGTAAAAGAATATTTTGAAGCTTTAAACTTTTCTTGGCAAAACACCAATATAAAAGAAAGACAATCGGTAAAAAAATGGCAAAGTTTATAGAGTTAAAAAGCATGTGGTATTATAGATGTTTAATACATTTATTAATCAAAAAATGTTTTTAAAATATTTTTTTTGGCGAATATAGAAACTAACTTTTAAAATTACCTTAATGAGATTCTGTTTTTTTATTCAAGATTAAAACATTCTCCTTACTCAGTCTATCCAATTCTTTCAGCAAAGTTGGAAATCTAAACTCGCCGGCCATGCTCTCCACTTTTTTGTAGGCTTCATCCAAATTAATTCCGATAGAAGTTATGTATAGTGGTTTCTTGCTATCGCCTCTGAATAGGGCCTTTTTATTCTTTTCTATAGAAGCAAAATTGGTTTTGGCGACACCAATAATTGGAATTTCTTTATTTAACTTTTCGTATAAATAACCGCCTAAACCGTATTTGTTTTC
Source organism: Flavobacterium sp. B330r (assembly GCF_056824325.1). Taxonomy (NCBI): domain Bacteria; kingdom Pseudomonadati; phylum Bacteroidota; class Flavobacteriia; order Flavobacteriales; family Flavobacteriaceae; genus Flavobacterium; species Flavobacterium sp. B330r. The sequence continues at coordinate 4,729,557 of NZ_CP124860.1, read as the reverse complement.
ATCGTTTAAATAAACAAAACCATCAACTATTATAACCTCTATAGTCGACAAATCTATTTGTTTTAATAAGCTCAGAATACAAGGCAATTCTCTTTTGTAAAACTCTCCGGGTATATATTCTTCTACGTTATCTATTATTTCTGAATGAATTTTGAAGTTTTTGTCTTCGTTCCATTCGGCAAATTCAAGACAGATTGTTTTTGCTTTTTGGCCAAAATAATAGGTATCAAAGGCTAAGATCATAAGGGGTATGGTAGTTTATTTTGAATTAATTTTCTGCAATTCAGCATACATTTCGTTTAAAAAAGACTGCTGTTTGCAATCGTCTTTAAAATAACGCTGATAAATAACACTGCAATTCTCTACATCAGCTATATTTTCTTTATTGAAAGACCAATCATCAGTATTTTTAATTGTTATTCCTAAATCATCATCGCAACTTTGCCAAAGTTCTGAGAATTTAGTTTTTTGATCCTCTCTCAATTTGCTGAAATCGGCAGTAACAGTGTAACCGCGCATTTCTGAATTAAAGAACTTATAAATCGATTTTATAGGAACACCGCCCCAAATTAGTTCTTTTCCTTCGGGAAATTCTATTGTCGTCAGTTTTTCTTCTTTTAGTTTATGATCTTGCTTTCCTTCTTTAAAAAACTGCTCTTCGTAAACTAACTTTGATCCTATTGGAACTGGAACTTTTTTTACAATTAAAGGTTCTGTAGTAACGAAATAGGGATAATCTGGAGCTGAGTTTCCACCTGTCGGGCTCATATTCATAACGCATCCTGTAACGATCAAAGCAAATAATGAGCTAAATGGTCTTAAGAATTTCATATTCAATAATTTTACTAGTGCCCTAAATAAGGAGCGGCCATCATTTCGGTCTTAATATATTTTTCAGAAACAGTATCTGTATCTATAGGTTTCATTTCACTTTTAACCTCTTTTAACCAGCCTTTTTTATCTGGAACATAACTTTCAATTAATGCGCCACCATGATAGGGATCGTAATAGTTAACCGTAAGAATTAAAGTATCTCCTTTTACTTTATAAAATCCCTCTCTGGCAATCTTACCTTTTATGGTGGCATATTTTTGAATATTTGCTACAGTAGATTTAGTATTCCCGAATGTGAAATCGTATTCAATCAATACATCATTTGGAGTTTGTTCGGACATTAAAGTATTCATTTTGTTTTGGTAAACATCATAGACATGTCCTTTAAGTTTTATTTTTGCTATTCGCTGGCTTTCTTTAGCGGTATTACTATAAGAAACAGGAACCTGTACCGTTTTTCTTATTTTCTTTTGTTGAGAATGTCCGCTAAAAGTACCTAAAATCAAGGCAAATACAAGAAATATACTTTTCATGTTTTATATTAAATCGATTAACTGGAATCCTTTCTCTTTTAAGTTAAAAAGTTTTTTTTTTGAAGCTAATATAGGAAAAATCATCACTTAGCGATTGAAATAAATTATTTAACTTAAATAAACGATCTATTAAATTTAAAATCAGGTTTTTGAAAAATCCTAAAATATAATGTAGTTTAGCTAAAATTTAAAAAAAATTCTTCAAAAAGTATTTCAAATGAAATGGATTACCAGAGAAAGACCCAAAATAGATCGAATTGCCTGTCCGTGGCTTATTCGAAAATTTGTCGATCCTGAATCTGAATTTATTTATGTTCCTTTTAATGACGTTATAACCAAGGCAAAGGAACTTGGCGCCATTCCGTTTGATATTCCAGATGTTGAGTTTACTCATTATAATGAAGAAAGCACTTTTGATTATATAGTCAAAAAATATGAAATTAAAGATCCGGCAATTAAGATTATTGCAGGAATTGTACGCGGCGCTGATACTGATAGGCACGAAATTGCTAAAGAATCGGCGGGACTTTGGGCCATTTCTGCTGGATTGGCTTATAATATTACCGATGATTACGAGCTATTAGAAAAAGGAATGCTTTTGTATGATGCCTTATACAGTTGGGCAACACATTTACATCAGCAAAATCATTTGCAGAATAGTCCATTTGAAAAACTATTGCATGAAGTGTATAATAAGTTTTTGAATGACAAAAAAACATCGGGCAAAACGCCATCTTGGGTAAAAGATTTAAAAAATATAATTCAAGATCAGATTGATACTCAGTTTACTTTTGATTTAAAGAAAATTTCGAGCGAATTAGATTTGAATCCGTCGTATTTGTCTCGAGAATTTTCAAAGCATTTTGAAGATTTGAATTTTGGCGAATACGTTAGAAAACTTCGTATTGAAAAAGCAATTCATCTCATCGAAAATTCCTCGAGTACTTTAACAGAAATTGCTTATATAACGGGCTTTTCTGATCAAAGTCATTTTACGAGAATTTTCAAACTTCATACAGGAAAAAATCCTTCTTCCTATAGAAAAAAAACAAAAAAGTAAACCAGATACAAAAGGTAAATTGGGTTCTATTTTTTGAAAACGAATGCTTCTAGCTTTGTTTGTCTAATCAAAAACTAGAAACAATGTCATTTAAGCATATTTTATTTTTTACAGTACTACTTACAGGTTTTACGTCTTTTTCTCAAACTACATATCCTAAAATAGTGGGATATTTTGGCATTATGCATCCAATAGTTACAATTAATGAAGATGAAACTACTGTAAATTTTAGGGATTATTACGCTGTTGGTTTTCCTACTGGAATAAATATCTGGAAAAACGAAAAAATCGGATTCTCATTTGAAATCGTTCCCAACATAAAAGAGGATCAAGGAACGAGCAAAGTAACCAATTTGCTATTTCATCCAGGTGTTTTGGTCGCTTTAGGAAAAGGCTACACATTTGCCGGAAGAGCAGCATTTGAAAGTGGTGGCAGATATGGTTTTACTCCAGTTTTTAATAAAACAATTATAAAAAATACAAACTGCAGTTACTACGTTGCTGTGCCATTGCCCGTTCGTTTTGGAAATGATCATCCTGCTAGTTTTACGGTAGGTTTTCAGTTTGGAATTGCTTTTTAAGGTTCTTAAATAGAATTAAACCAAGTGTTTACCAAATTAATTGATTAATTTAGTTATCAATAAAAACTTAAGTTTATGAAAACTAAAATGATATGGGCCAACTTGGTTTCGAACGATATACAGAAAACAATTCAATTTTATACTGCTCTTGGTTTTAAGCAAAACGGAGAAGAGACAAAAGAATTAGTTAGTTTTGTTTTTGGAGAAAATGATTTTGTAATTAATTTTTTCGCGCCAAAAAGACTAGAAAATGCTATAAAAGGAAAACTATCCAACACGGCTGTAGATAATGAAATTATATTTTCTTTGTCTGCAAATAGTGTAGAAGAAGTGGATCTTTGGCATCAGAAAATAAAAGAAATAAAGGGAACTGTTTTTTCTGAGCCTGAAAATTTCGAGGTCGGTTATACTTTTGGTTTTTCAGATCCAGACGGGCATAAATTTAATTTTCTGTATTGGCCAGGAATGTAAATTTTAATCAAAAAACATCTTAATTCTAGAAACAAAATAATGCAAATAATAGAATACACATTTGGAGAATTTCTTATTACAACAGACAAATCTAAACTAGACATTACTGCAATACATGATTTTTTGTCTAAAGATTCTGGATGGAGCGATAATATTCCGTTAGAAAAAGTAAAAGTTTCAATTGATAATTCATTGAATTTTGGGCTTTTTCATGGAGAAAAACAAATTGGTTTTGCTAGAATTATATCCGATTTTTCGACTATAGCGTATTTAGGAGATGTTTATGTTTTGGATGATTATCGCGGAAAAGGACTTTCTAAAGAAATGATGGACTGCATTATGTCGCATCCTAATTTGCAAGGCTTGAGACGATGGATTTTACTGACTTCTACTGCAGAATGGCTTTATAAAAAATATGGTTTCCAGAATGTTCCTAACCCAGAAGTTTACATGGAACTTTACAATCCAAATGTTTATAAGAATACTCAAAAAGTCTAATTCTTTTTGCCATATGGCAAATTCTCAATAAAAACTTATACTTAACTTTCGTGCATGAAAGAATTAGTTAATTATATATTGCAGTTTGGCAATTTGAATCAGCAACAGATTGATTTGATTTTGACGAAAGCCAAAGAAAAAGAAATCAAAAAAGAGGGATATTTTTCTGAGGCAGGAAAAATAGCCGCAGAAGTTGGATTTATCGTTGACGGAATAATGCGTGTTTGTTACTACAACAACAAAGGTGAGGAGATTACTAAATATTTTATCGACGAAAATAATCTGGTTGTAGATTTAGAAAGTTTTGACAATAATATTTGTTCTTCTGCTTATGTCCAAGCGGTTACAGATTGTAAAATCATTGTATTTTCTAAAGCCGAATGGCAAGAATTACTAGATACCATTGTAGGTTGGGACACGATTGTGCATAAAATCATTTCGAAAGCATTAATTCAAAAAGTGGCTAGAAGAAGTCCGTTGGTTTCAGAAGATGCTACAACTCGTTATTTGTCATTTATGGAAATGTTTCCAAAAGTAATCAATAGAGTTCCACTTTCGTATCTCGCTTCTTATCTCGGAATAACCCAATCGTCTTTGAGCAGGATTAGAAAAAACATCCGTTAAAATCGCTTTTTGTCATATGGCAAATGTTTTTATTTTTTATCCGTGCAATTTTGCCTCAGATAATTTTAAAACATAAAAAAATGAAAATAGTATTAATTACAGGCGCAAATAGAAGCATTGGTTTAGAAACTGCTAAACAGCTCTCCAAGAATGGATTATTTGTTTATTTAGGAACGCGTGATCTTGCAAAAGGAGAAGAAGTAGTAAAGGAACTGAATGAAAAAGGATTTCAAAATATTCGAGCTATTCAAATTGATGTTACAAATGCAGAAAGTGTTTTAGCAGCAAAAAATAGCATTGAAAAAGAAAAAGGCAAATTGGATATCCTGATCAATAATGCTGGAATTCTAGGTGATATTCCACAAGATCCTTCTACAACTTCTATCGAAAACATTCAGAAGGTTTTTGATACGAATTTCTTCGGAGTCATAACCGTTACACAGACTTTTCTTGAATTATTGAAAAAATCAGACAGTCCGAGAATTAGTAACATAACATCTGGACTTGGTTCTCTGACTTTGCACAGCGATCCAACTTGGAAATATTATGCAATAAAAGCCATTTCGTACGTTTCTTCCAAAACTGCTTTAAATGCCTTTACAGTTACTTTGGCTCATGAATTAAAAGAGTCTTTCAAAATAAACTCTATTGATCCAGGTTACACTGCAACCGATTTTAACCATCATAGCGGACCAGGAAGCGTAGAAAGTGCAGCAAGTTTTATAATAAAACACACTTTAGTAGATGAAAATGGACCAACAGGAAAATTCTTCAGTAATGATATTGAAGACGAAAGCGAAGAAAGTCCTTGGTAAAAGAAGAAAACCCTCCAAAGTCATTGATTTTGGAAGGTTTTAGCATTATAATAACGATTCGTTCTAGAGAAAAGTAGTAAATTTAACCCGTTATTAATTTTTAAGAAACAAAACAATGTCCATTACAACTGAAGCAGAATTAGCAGGAATGAAAAAAATAAGTGAAGCTGTTGCTTTTACTTTAAAAGAAATGAGAAAATTTGCCAGACCTGGAATATCTACAAAAGAATTAGACGATTACGGCGGACAAATTTTAAATGATTTAGGAGCGAAATCTGCGCCTTATCTAACGTATGGATTTCCTGGTTGGACTTGTATTAGTGTTGATAATGAATTTTGCCACGGAATTCCTTCCGAAAAAAGAATTTTACAAGAAGGCGATTTAATAAATATAGACGTTTCTGCTGAATTAGACGGATTTTGGTCAGATAATGGAGGTTCTTTTGTAATTGGTTCAGATGTAAACGAACATCAAAAACTTGTCGATGCTTCTAAAGATATTTTGCATAAAGCGATTCACAATATAAAAGGCGGCGTTCGTATTTCTGATATTGGTTTTTTAATTGAGACAGAAGCAAAAAGACGCGGTTACAAAGTAATTAAAAACCTCACGGGACACGGAGTAGGGAGAAGTCTTCATGAAGCGCCACATGAAATTGCGAATTACAGAGATCGTTTTAATCAAACTAGATTTAAGAAAAATTCTGTAGTAGCAATTGAAACGTTCATTTCTACCGCTTCTACATATGCTGAAACCCTAAAAGATGGTTGGACAATGGTTGGAAATAAAGGCGGATTCATGGCACAACACGAACACACGATCGTGGTAACAGAAGGAAAACCCATTATTTTGACAGAAATGAATGAGATTTGGAATTAAGAAAAAACATAAAATAAAAGCTCCATTAGAAATAATGGAGCTTTTGTGTTTTTAAACAGATTTATTCTGTTTCTTAAATTCGTTAACTAAATTTTTATTCGCTTCAATTATCTTACTTGGATGTATCATATTTGGGTTGAATATAAAATCGTAATTCATGTCTTTTGGCTTAAACTTATTTACTCCAAAAGCTACACTATTGGGCGGAATATCTTTTGTGATAATAGAACCAGCACCAATAACAGAATTTTCTCCAATTACTACAGGACCCAAAATTTTAGCTCCATCGGCAATTATAACATTTTTAGCAATAATAGGGTTTCCAACATTTTCCCATTCTTTACTAATTTTATTATACTTCAAATTGGCTCCGATAGAAACGTTTTGAAAAATTACTACATTTTCGCAAATTTTAGAAGCAACAATTGTACACCCGCGTCCGTGATGCGCAAACAAAACACTCTTGTCCATTTCAGCACAATTGATTTCACAGCAATAGAGTTTTTCTAATAAATTAGAAGCCATTTTCCGCAAAAAATTATTCCTTGAATGGCAGTTTATTTCAACCAGTTTATTAAAAATACATTTTTTTATTCTTACTCAACCATTTACCATCAACAATTAATAATTCACCATTATCTAAGCCGGTTCCCAAAGCTCAATTTTATTGCCTTCTGCATCCATTATATGAACAAATTTTCCGTAATCATACGTTTCGATGTCATCAAGAACAGTAACACCGTTTGCTTTTAATTGCGTTACAAGCCCTTCAATGTTTTGAACACGGTAATTAACCATAAAATCTTTCTTAGATGGAGAAAAATATGCATCCCCTTTCTTAAAAGGGCACCATTGTGTTGATTCGATTTGCTCTGGATTTTCAAGATTTCGAGATTCAAAACTTGCAGAACCCCAATCGTTTATTTCCAATCCTAAATTTTTAGCATACCAATCTTTTGTTTCTTTCGGATTGTCAAGAAAAAAGAAAATTCCGCCAATTCCAGTGACTTTTGGCGTAATTTCATTTGAATTATTTTCCATATAATTAGTTATTTAAGATTGTTTAATCAATGTCATTTTTAAGTCTAAGGTATTAAAAATATTCATTGCGTTTTCCTTTTTTATTCTTTTGATTTATCTTTACATCAAAGCTTTTGCACTAAAATATAGCATTTATGAAAACGGAAAGAATTTACAAAATACTATTTTCTAGCGTATATCCTTTATACATTCAAAAAGTCGAAAAAAAGGGGAGAACAAAAGAAGAATTAGATATCGTAATCAAATGGCTTACAGGATATAGTGACGAGCAAATTAAAGCACAAATTGAAAAGAAAGTAGATTTCCAAACTTTCTTTGCTGAAGCTCCAGAAATCAATCCGAATGCATCCAAAATTACTGGAGTCATCTGTGGATATCGAGTAGAGGATATTGAAGATCCATTAATCCAAAAGATGCGATATCTGGACAAATTGATTGATGAAATCGCCAAAGGCAAAAAAATGGAAAAGATTTTAAGAGAATAAAAAAGACCTTCAAAAGTACTTGAAGGTCTTTAATTTTTAAACTCTCAATAAACCGCGAAAGCCTCTAGCAGCATAATAAGAATCGGCCCCATTATGATATACAAAAACAGTATTATATCTGTAATCGGAGAATATTGCACCTCCCAATTTTCGTATTTCTGACGGAGTTAAAATCCAGCTCGAAGTTTTAGCATCAAATTTTCCTAGCTTTTGCAGTTCTTTATATTGTTCTTCGCTTAAAATTTCAATTCCCATCTCTTGTGCCATATTGATAGCGCTGTCGGCGGGTTTGTGTTCTTTTCTTTTTTCTAGCGCCTCATGATCGTAACAAATGCTTCTGCGACCTTTAGGACTCTCCGCTGAGCAGTCTACAAAAAGATATTCATCTGTTTTTTTATCATAACCAATAACATCCGGTTCGCCTTCCGTTCTTTCCATTTCATCAAGAGACCACAATTTTAAAGGACTAGCTTTTAATTTTGCTTCTATTTTTGCCCAATCCAGATTTTCATGTCGGCTTTTATTCTTCTCAAAGCGTTTTTCAAGAATGCTCAAAAGTTCTTCTTGCTCGTTTGCTGTCAATTGCTTTTTCATGATTTGAGTTTTTTAGTTAGAGTTGCATTTTCTATTTTCTGGTCTGAAATACCAAGAAACTACAGTTAAAACAATTAATAATACAGGTCCAAAAAGTGTTGAAGCCTCATCTTTTATAGCCAAATGCGACACTACAGCCCCAGACATTGCAAAAAAGAAGCCTGCATATGCCCATTCTTTCAATAAGCCAAATTTAGGAATCAAAATTGCGATAACGCCTAAGAGTTTCCAAACACCTAAAAGCGTTAAAAAGTATAGAGGATAGCCTAAACGTTGTATCATTTCTACCTCTTCTTTCATTGGTATAAGTTGTACAATACCGGTAGCCGTCATTCCTAAAGCCAGCCAAAGTGTAGCAATCCAATAAATAATTCTATTACGTTTTGTCATGATTATTTTATTTTAGTTACAATTTCTTCTAGTCTATTATGTGCCATGTTCAAACCTTGAGCAAAAGGCAGTTTCAATTGCGTCGCTCTATGTTCGATCGATTTGTAAATAATCTGCATCGTTAATTTACTCGTGTCATCTGTTAGTTTTTCGAATTCAAGAAACTCCAACTGAGGCGCAAAATTGATATTTTCCATCTCAAAAGTGCGCACTATCTTTTGGTTGGGAACAAAATCATGAATAACACCATTGGCTTTAAAAACTACATTTCCATTAACATCGCTTGTCTCAAACTCCCAGCCACCATATTTTTTATTTTCGAGTCTCAAAACTTTTGTTCCCATCCATTGCGCTACAATTTCAGGATCTTCATAAGCTTTAAATAATAATGCTACAGGCAAATCAAATTCTCTTGTAATTACGAGGTCGTGCCTGTCATCTTCAGCATGAATTTTGGTTTTCTTTTCCATGGTTTTATTTTTTGTAGTTTTTCATAATTGATTCTAACTTATTAAAACGATCATCCCACATTTTTCTAAAGGGTTCGATGAATTTGTCAATTTCTTTCATTTTTTCAGGATTTAAATGATAATAAATTTCTCTTCCGTTTTGTGTCTGATGCAATAATTCGCATTCGTTTAGAATTTGAATATGCTTTGAAATCGTCTGTCTTGACGAATTAAAATTCTCGGCAATTGCCCCAGGAGTCATTGCCTGAATAGCAACTAAACTTAAAATAGCTCTTCGAGTAGGATCGGCTATTGCTTGAAAAACGTCTCTTCTAATTTCCATTGCGCAGTTATTTGACTGCAAATATAATGAAGTCATTTGACTGCACAATATTTTTTTAAGTTTTTTTCAAAAAGAAAACCTTCAAACTTTTCAATTTGAAGGTTTTACGTATGCTTTTCATTAAGATTAATCTAAACCAGCAAACTGAAAAGGTTTTGTTTCTTTGAAGTTTAGAAGAGAATCGCCCGCATAGTTTTCATTATTGGCGAGACTCAATTTCTTGATTTTTCCTTTTTCGCTAAAATCAATTTTACTGAATTCGACCCAAATAACATTCGGATTTAAAACATTGTCAAAATAATAAACCAAGTTTTTCTGGTCAGCTACCGTTCTCCAACGCGTAGAGGAGATATTAGGTTCAGTTTCAGACGAAATCCCAAGAGGAACAGAACAGTTTCGAATTACACCAAAAACACTAGCCAAGGCCGTTCTTGTATTATCAGTCTTTGGGATTGCATCAATATAATAGGAAGCTCGTACAAAGCGATCTGCTGCACGGTTCGTTCCTGGAAGCATGATTGTGCCTGGAATTCCTTTCCAATACGCATTTATAGCCAATTGCTGGTCAAAAATCGGAGAATTGGTCATTGTCACATACTTTCTATCATGATGAATAACCAGTTTGCCATTTATATATTCAAAAATGGCATTGTCTCCACTAGAATCGGAAATAGATAAATGGACCGTAGCAAAAATATTGGTTCCTGGAATGTGTGAAGAGGCAATTACAAAATCGTTTTTTTCTAATGCCGATACTGTTTCTGCAACAGTCGAAAAATTATCCAAAACATATTGAAGCCATAAAGAAACAGCCAAACCTTTTACTTTTCCGTTTTTCTCAAATGCAGGATATTGCGATTCTACCAGCCACAAAAGATTCCCTACAAGTCCTTTTTCGTTCATTCCATCAGAAGAAGCAATATCCCAAGAACTCGTAATGACACTTCCGTATTTGGATTTCCATTTAATAGAACTCGTTCCAGCTTCTCCAGCTCTTTCAATTCCGCGAGGAAAAATCCATAAATTGGCAGGAATTTCTCCACGCCAATCCATTGAACGTGCTGTAATAATTGTTCCGTTCAAACCTTCGTAAACAACTCTTGTACAAGGAAGAACAGTTTCGGTTATTAATAAAGTAAATGCAAGTAGGGCGGGAAAAATTCTGTTTTTTGGCTTCATAAAATTTTTAATTTTAATTAAACGTTTAATTTGAATTTCATCAGTTTTTACTGCAATTTACGGAAATTTTAATTCAATATTTTGAATATCAAATTAATACTAAAAGAAAAGCGCCAAGAGAATTCTTAGCGCTAATTTTTTTGATTCTAAAGTGAAATACTTTTTTCGATATTAATTTGTTCCAAAAACGACTGATCGTGCGAAATCACAATTAAAGTGCCTTGGTATTCATTGATGGCCGCAGTAAGGATTTCGATATTTTGAATGTCCAAATTGTTTGTTGGCTCATCTAGAATGATAATTTCTGGCGCTTCGTCGCTAATCGTTAGGCAACACAGCATTAAACGCATTCTTTCGCCACCGCTTAACGCATTACAAGGCTTGTCCCAATCATTTCTAGAAAATAAAAAACGATTTAATCTCATCTTTATATCGTGTTCTTCCAAACCAGAATCGTTAAAAATCTCAGCTTGCTCATAAATTTTCAAGTTTAGGTTTAATAAAGAATAATCCTGATCGATGTAAATTGCTTTTTTGGCTAAAGAAGTAATTTGTCCTTTTGTTGGATTCAACTCGCCCAGAATAATTTTAATTAAAGTAGTTTTTCCAGAACCATTTAATCCCCTTATTACCAAGCGATCACCAGACAGAATTTCAAAACTTAGATTTTCATTCCAAAGATCTTTCTCGCCATAACTATAATTGATTTCTGAAGCTTTAAAAAGCGTTTTTCCCTTAAGAAAAGAAGTGTTATTAAAACCAAATTTCATTTGATCTATAGCGGGAAGCGACGAACGCAGGTTTCTTAAATCTTCAGAAATGCCGCTTATTTTTTCCCCATGAACATCCTTGATCTTTGAACTGCTGTTTTCGGCTTTATTTCGGAGCGTATTCATCATAATTCTGGCAATACCCGATTTTTCCTGTTTCTTTTTTCCTCTCGAATCTAATTTGTTTTGGCGTTCGATACTTTCTCGTTCTTTTTCTTTGGCTTTTTTCAATGCCTTTTCTTTGCTCTGAACGTCTTGTTCTAAAGCATTATTTTCTACTTTTTTCTGTTCGCTGTAAAAGTCATAACCTCCACCATAGACCGAAATTTCATTTTTTGTCATTTCTAAAGTCTTATTCAGAATATTAAGCAAAGTTCTGTCGTGGCTTACAATTAAAAGCGTGATTGATGTTGATTTTATAAAATCGTACAATAATGTTCTTGCCGCAAAATCCAAATGATTACTAGGTTCGTCCAATAAAACCAAATCCGGTTCATGAATCATAATTCCTGCCAGAAATACTTTTGTCTTCTGTCCGCCACTTAACGTTTCCATTTTCTGGTTCAAATCCAAATCATGCAATTGCCAATAGGAGAGAGCTTCATTACAGCGTTCTTCAATTGTCCAATCATCATCCAGTAATTGAAGATTTTCTTCGGTTACTACACCTTCAAGTATTTCTTTAAGTGAAGCTATTTTTTCCTTTATTTGCAAAGCTTCAGCAATCGTCAAGTCATTAAACTGACCGAATAATTGCGGAACAAAATAAGGTTTAGAATTCTGAATTATTTGCCCTGAAAAAGGTTGCAATTCGCCAGCAATAATTTTTAATAAGGTTGATTTTCCGACACCATTATTTCCGACCAAAGCGGTTTTATCGTGATGGTTTAGCGTAAAGCCAATGTTTTGAAACAGCATGTCTTTATTCTCATGCTGATAAGAGATATTTTGAAGAATAAGCATAATTCCTTTCTTTTATAGATAAATATTCTAGCCATCACAAAATCGTGATCGCTTACTCAATTTTCCTGAAAGAAATTATTTTTCACATACAGCAGTGCTTATTTAAGAAGTGCAAAGATATTTATTTTAGTTTTAAAAATCAAAAAACCATTCTTTACAATTGTAGCGAATGGTTTTTTGTATCAAATTACAAGGTAATTTGTATTCTAAATTTTATCAAATGTTAGTTTGGCTTCTTTGGTATCTAAAATTAATTTATCATCTGTGATCGTGCTTTCACAAACATATGGTGTTCCAACTTCGTCTTTAATAACAAGTTTTTTACCTTTTTGACTTAACGCGTAAGTTCCGTCTGTAATTTCACGAAGCAAATATCCAGTAACATGCCCATCTTCCGTAAAAGTAAGCATCCCATTGGTTAAAATTGCATTTTTTGTAGAATCAGAAACGGTTTCTTTTGGTTCTACGGCACTAACTTTCCATGAATTCACAAGCTTGTCTCTTTTACGATGACATGAAACAATTAATACAACGACAGCAATGGCAATTACGAGGGTAAATAATTTTGAGTTTTTCATGATTTTGTGATTAAAAGTTAAACAGGAAAAAGTTACAAAAAAAAATAACATTAAAATATTCGTAATCAAATATTTATAAAGATTTTTTTTACTTCTAAAAATGAATTGCTTTTAATACAGAAAGTCTTTGTTTTCGGGACTTTTACTGATAACCAGTTGGTTACGAGTTAACGATTAAAATCGTCTTAATTGGACAAACTGACTTTTAGAGGCTACTAATTAAGTGTTAAAGCTCCTAAAATTTCCTCGTACATGAATGGACCTCCAGGATAAGTTGCGGTATAATCCAGATTCATCCAAACCTGTCCGCGCTCGTCTATGTGGTAGTGTAGTTTTTTGCCGTAGCTTTCTTTTACAAAAAGAACGTTTTTGATAAGATAATTGACTTTTTCTAGATCAATCATCGAACCAATTAAAATTTCAGGATAAATGTGTCCTTTGGTATGAATAAGGCGAGGAGTTCCGCCAATAGAGCGCACAGCAGCCGCCATCAAAATAGAGTGATCATCGCAATCGCCTGAGAAATACTCAAGTGATTCGCTGGCGGTTGCGATATAATCACCGTCTTTTGGATCGTTTACATAATTCCATCTGCCGTTTATTTCTTTAAAAACAGCAAAACACTGAATTATGGTACGATAATCTGAATAGCCTCTAATGCCTTTAAAATGCTTTGCAGTTGCCATAATAGCAAAGTTTCGCACTTTAGGATTTTGATATTCAATAGCATTTAAAATCTTTGATTTATTAGGAAATGGAAGCAGTTTTGCCACAATAATATCCTGCGGATATGGATTATCTGACATCGTGTAAATCATAGAATTGTAATCTTCAGAGATTTCGTTAAAACCATAATTTCCAATTACCGATCCGTAAAATAAAATCAACAAATAAACTGCCACACACAGAATAATAATTGTTCTAAGATACATCAGAAGAAAAAACACAGTTGCAAAAACAAAAATAAAGATGAATACACGATCTAGATTGAATGCCCATTCTAAATCGATCAAATTTTGATGCAGTATGATGAAAATCGGTATTGTGATCAAAAGACTCAACATCGAAATAATAATCCTATCCCACGGCGATTTCACCTGTAGTTTGGATTTTAAATGCGGTAAGTCAATTTTAGGGAATTTCATCATACGAATCAAAAAGCAGTATTTACAATGCTTTTACTGTTTCTACAAAAATACTTTTTTTATCAATAATTCCCAGATCAAATAATTGATTTTGAATTTTATTAAAAGATTTTTCTGTCAAATTTTTCTGTGACCATTGAGTCAGTTTCAACCATTCTTTAATATCCTCTGCTTTTTGATTAAACAGTTCAGATAATTTTTTGTCAATTTCTGGAATTTCTTTAAAATCAACCGTTGTTTTGTTGATTATTTTAAGAATCGTCTCTACCGTTTTGGCATTCTTTTTTAAAAACTCATCACGCCCCACAATAATAAATGAAGGCCAAGGAGTAGGGCAGTCGTCAATTCTTCTAAAAACACCTTTATCTACAAGTGGTTTAGTCATAAAACGTTCCCACATAAAATAATCGGCTTTTTTATTGGTCAAAGCATCAACAGCGCCATCTATAGTATTTACGATTTCAAATTCGAGATCATCCATTTCCCAGCCTTGCTCATTTGCATTTACATAAGCCATTAATTGTGATCCCGATCCTAATCTCGAAATAGCTGCTTTTTTGTTTTTAAGATCTTTCAACGTCTGAAAATCAGATTTTGCATCAACGTGAATTCCCCAAATTAAAGGAGATTGCACATAAACCTGAACAATTTTGCTCGGATTTCCAGCTGAAATATCTTTTAGAATTCCTTCGGTTAAAATAACAGCAAGATCTGTTTCTCCGTCTCGAAGCATTTGGCACATTTTCCCGGTTCCCTCGGGTACATTTGTCCATTGTAAATCGATGTTCTCTTCTTCAAATTCGCCGTTTTCGATGCATAGATGCCACGGCAAATTGAAGTGTTCCGGAACACCCGCAATTTTGACAGTTTTCATTTATTTTAAGTTTAAGTTAAGTTGCTTGGTATGCGTATGCGTAATCTTATGGTTAAATTTGGTTAGTTTTACTTATTGTTCAAAATTATTTTAACACATAGAAACATATCTTTTGCAAATTTTAAAAAAAGGCGTTTCACTAATTTCAGTCCACATAGCTATGTGTTAAAGCTTGCTTTTTCTATAATCTCAAACAGATTCAATAAAAATCTATGTTTCTATGTGTTTAAATACAATATTAGTTTTTTAATAAATCTGCTCTGTGCTTTTCTGAAAGACAAGGTTCTGCAAATTCAATAATGTCTTGTGATTCATATTCGTTCAAAAGACTTCTTACCAAAGAATAATCAATGTCTTTGGTTATTTCTGCTGCAAAAAATGTTTCATTCAATCCTTCAGACAAACAATTTAGCGCTTTTAATCTTTCGCGAATGATTTCTTTATCAAAACCTTTTTCTAAAACCGCAACCTGAATAATCGAGTTTCCAGAATTCTGGATCGTTTTTCTATGCATAAAACGTTCTTCCATTTCGTCATATTCTGCATAAAAAATATCATCCGTAGCAATCAAAGGTCCAAAGAATGGAATATTATCCAATTTAAAAAGTCCTTTTTCTAGATCTATAATTTCTGCCCACATGGTTTCAGACACTACTTCATCTAGATAATCACTATAGTATTTAAATAATATTTTCTTATGAGTTTCCTGTTCCATTATTCAATTTCGCTAATTACAGCTTTTAAAGGTGATATTACAATTCTATAACCATCGGGATCCTGAATCATTTTTCCATTTTCATTCCAAAACGGATTCAGCGAAGGTATAACTGCAATATTCTGTTGCGTTAATTTATTTACTAATTTATCATAATCTGCAATAGTTTTAGGATATAATACCATTGCGTCATCTTCATCAAAAGTATGTTTGGCCGTGACTTTAGATTGCGTAAACTCAAAATGCCAGTCTAATCCTGGTTTTCCAATAAAAACGCCATCATAATTATTATGATTTTCAAATCCGCCTAATCGTTCAAACCCGAGTATGTCCACATAAAAATTCTCCATTTTTTCTAAATCATTCGTATGTCGTGCCACTCGTAAAAACATAAATGCTATGATTTTATTTGATTAATATGATGTTCTAAATGCTCTACATAATCGGTCATCAGAAACCTTAAATCAATTACAGATTCATCGCTTAAAATGATTTTATAATCCAAAGCATTTTCGTCAACAGATTTCATGATTCTAACAATCTGATTATTTATTGAAAACCATAATTGAGTTAGTTCCTTAATGTCTGTTTTCTGATACTGATTTAAATTTACTAATTCGATCTGATTATACGGTCTGTGCCTATACGGTTTTTCCGAATAATTAATCTCTGTAAAACGTACCAGATTATGGATTGCAGAATCTACCAAATGACCTAAAACCTCTTTCTTAGACCATTTACCAGGATTTTTTGCGTCTAAAATTTCATTCTGTATTGTTGGAATATAATTTACATTCTCATTCAATAACTGTTCAAATTTGAGAATAACACTTTCCATCAAGATGTTAATTAGTTTCCTGCTAATTTATTTAATGTATAAGCAATTAGTTCATCTACTGCTTTATACGGATCTTCACTGAAAGTTCCGCTAGCACGATTTGCAATAATAGCATTAAGCGATAAAGCATTGTGACCTAGTAGAGCCGAAAGCCCGTAAATTGCCGCTGTTTCCATTTCTAAATTAGTGATTTTAGTTTCATTAAAACTAAAATTATCCATTTTGTTATTCAATTCTTCATCTTGAATATTCAAACGTAAAACTCTTCCTTGTGGACCATAAAATCCTCCAGCAGTTGCCGTAATTCCTTTAAAAATTTTATCTGATTCTATTAGTTTTTCTAATTTTTCAGAACATTGCGTTACGTAAGGTTTTCCTTTTTTTGGATCCCAGTTCGTATGTGCTACAAATGCATCTTCAATTTCGGTAATAGAAACATCGTCAATTAAATAGGAGCGAAGCATATTGTCTAATCCCAACCCAAATTTTGACATTACAAAGCTATCAACTGGAATATCTTCCTGCAAAGAACCCGAAGTTCCAATTCTGATAATGTTTAAAGAAGTCAATTTTTCTTTTGGCTGACGCGTTTTCAGATCAATATTTACTAAAGCGTCCAATTCGTTTAGTACAATATCAATATTATCAGGCCCAATTCCTGTAGAAACTACCGAAATTCTTTTGCCTTTATAAATACCAGTTTGGGTTTTAAATTCTCTCTTTTGAGCAGAATGTTCGATTGAATCGAAAAATTGAGTGATTTTTTCTACTCTATTTTGGTCACCAACAAAAATAATGTCGTGTGCTATATGTTCAGGACGAAGGTTTAAATGGTAAACGCTTCCGTCAGGATTTAGTATTAATTCTGATGATTGAATCATTTTTTTTTAAGTTTCTAAGGTTCTAAGATTTTGTTTTTTTGTTTTTTGTTTCACGTTTCAAGTTATTTATAGCAACCTGAAACCTTAAACTTGAAACTTTTAAACAATTAATTATCCTCCTACACGTTTGGTTTTGAATCCTTTTTCTTTTAGGATTGCCATAATTTTATCTCTATAATCGCCTTGAATTATAATCGAATCGTCTTTAAAAGTTCCTCCAACGCTCAATTTGGTTTTAATTTCTTTGGACAAGATTTTAAAATCTTCATCAGAGCCTTCATAACCTTCAATTATAGTAGTTGGTTTTCCTTTTCTTTTTTCAAATTTACAAATCATTGGCTCTTTCTGAACATAAAGAACGTGTTCTTGTTCTTCAACTTGCTCAGGTTCATTCGATTCTACGTGATCTGGAAATAAGTTTTTTAATTGATCTTTAAAGTCCATATTTTTTTATTCTAAAAATAAATTTCAAGCATAAAGATATTTAAAAATTAAATTCCAAACCCCAAGAAAAACTTGGAATTTGGAATTTTTAATTTAAAATTTATGTAAGTTTATTTTTTAATTAAACCTAATTCTACTAAACGTTCGTATAAGAACTCTCCAGCAGTAATATCTTCATATTTCTTCGGGTTTTCTGCATCAATACAATTTTCAAGGCAATCCAAACGCATATCGCTTACTGGATGCATGAAAAATGGAATTGAATAACGTGAAGTTCCCCACAATTCTCTTGGCGGATTTACAACTTGATGAATTGTAGATTTTAATTTGTTGTTAGTATGTCTAGACAACATGTCACCAACATTGATCACCAATTCGTCATCTTGCGCAATGGCATCGATCCAATCGCCATTATGGTTCTGAACTTGCAATCCTTTACCTTGAGCTCCCATTAATAAAGTAATCAAGTTGATATCACCATGAGCTGCTGCACGAATTGCGTTTTCTGGCTCAGAAGTAATAGGTGGGTAATGGATTGGTCTTAAGATTGAGTTTCCTTCTTTTGCATAATTGTCAAAATAAAACTCATCTAAACCTAAATGTAAAGCCAAAGCTCTTAAAACATAAACCCCTGTTTTTTCTAGTTTCTGGTACGCTTCTTTACCCACTACATTAAAACGCGGTAATTCGGTAACTTCAACATTGTTTGGGTATTCTGAAGCCCATCTTGAATCTGCGTCAACGTATTGACCAAAATGCCAAAATTCTTTTAAATCTCCTTCTTTGCGTCCTTTAGCATGTTCTTTTCCAAAAGAAACATAACCTCTTTGTCCGCCGATTCCAGGAATTTCATATTTATGCTTAGTCTCTATTGGCAAGGCGAAAAAATTTCTAATTTCACCATAAAGTTCGTTTACCAACTGATCATCAAGGAAATGACCTTTTAAGGCAACGAAGCCAATGTTTTCAAATGCACTGCCGATTTCATTTACAAATTTTTGTTTACGTTTCGGGTCGTCCGAAAGGAAATCACGTAAGTCTACACTAGGAATGTTTTGCATACTTTACATTTTTTATTTTAAAAGATAAAAGGTGTCATAAGCACCTTTCGCTAACAAAGGTAGATAATATTTTAGAAAATAATCTTAAGCTCAGGCATTAAAAGCAGATTTCTTATTAAAATTTTATATCATAATCCAATAAAATTGGCGCAAATTGTTATATTTGAAACACTAAAAAACAAAAATTTTCATGATTTTTTACCGACAAAACCTTACTAACACCGAGTTATTAGATTTATATAAAAAGATATTAAAGCCAAGATTGATCGAGGAGAAGATGCTGATCCTGATACGACAAGGAAAAGTCTCTAAATGGTTTTCTGGAATAGGACAAGAAGCCATTGCCGTTGGAGTAACTGCCGTTTTAGATCAGTCCGAATACATTCTTCCAATGCACCGAAATCTTGGTGTTTTTACAACAAGAGAAATCCCGCTTCATCGTTTATTCTCGCAATGGCAAGGAAAAGCAAATGGTTTTACCAAAGGACGAGACAGAAGTTTTCACTTTGGAACGCAAGAATACAATATTATTGGAATGATTTCGCATTTGGGCCCCCAGTTAGGAATTGCTGACGGAATCGCGCTTGCGAACAGACTTCAAGACAATAAAAAAATCACTGCAGTTTTTACCGGAGAAGGCGCTACAAGCGAAGGAGATTTTCACGAAGCTTTAAATATTGCCGCCGTTTGGAAATTGCCTGTAATGTTTATCATTGAAAATAATGGCTACGGACTTTCAACTCCGACAAACGAACAATATGCGTGCGAAAACCTTGCTGATAAAGGAATTGGTTACGGAATTGAAAGCTGGATTATTGACGGAAATAATATTGTTGAAGTTTATAATAAATTGTCTCAGCTAAAAAAGGAAATGCAAGAAAATCCGCGTCCTATTTTGTTGGAATTTAAAACGTTCAGAATGCGCGGGCACGAAGAGGCGAGTGGCACAAAATACGTTCCTCAGGATTTAATGGATCAATGGGAACTGAGAGATCCTGTTACCAATTACAGAAAATATCTAACGGAAAACGGAATTTTAACGGCAGAACAAGACGAACAATTTCACGCCGAAATAAAAAAAGAAATTGATGAAAATTGGACGATGGCAAATGCAGAACCTGAAATCGAACCAACTTACAGTGGAGAATTAGATGATGTCTATAAACCATTTCAATATGAAGAATATACACATAATTCTGATTCAACAAATATTCGTTTTATAGATGCCATACGAAACAGTTTGGAGCAATCTATGTGGCGCCATAAAAACTTAGTTCTTATGGGGCAAGATATCGCCGAATACGGTGGAGCTTTTAAAATAACAGATGGTTTTGTTGATGCTTTTGGAAAAGATAGAGTACGAAATACGCCAATTTGCGAAAGTGCCATTGTCTCAACAGGAATGGGATTATCAATCAACGGATATAAAGCAATTGTAGAAATGCAGTTTGCAGATTTTGTTTCAACTGGATTTAATCCGATTGTAAATTTATTGGCTAAATCTCATTATCGTTGGGGTGAAAATGCTGATGTTGTTGTTCGTATGCCTTGCGGTGGAGGAACTCAGGCAGGACCATTTCATTCGCAGACCAATGAAGCTTGGTTTACTAAAACTCCAGGTTTAAAAGTAGTTTATCCTGCATTTCCTTATGATGCAAAAGGACTTCTAAACACCTCTATTAATGATCCGAATCCAGTTTTATTCTTCGAACATAAATTATTATACAGAAGTATTTATCAAGATGTTCCAACAGACTATTACACTATTCCTTTAGGTAAAGCGGCGTTGGTTAAAGAAGGTAATTCTGTTACCATTATTTCGTTTGGAGCACCCGTTCACTGGGCTTTAGACACTTTAGCAAAGCATCCAGAAATTGATGCTGATTTAATTGATTTAAGAACTTTACAGCCTTTAGACACCGAAACCATTTTCGCTTCTGTAAAAAAGACAGGAAAAGCTATAATCTACCAAGAAGACACTATGTTTGGTGGAATCGCAAGTGATATTTCGGCTTTAATTATGGAAAATTGCTTCGAATATCTTGACGCTCCTGTAAAACGTGTAGCGAGTTTAGATTCTCCAATTCCGTTTACAAAAGCACTTGAAGATCAGTTTTTACCAAAAAATCGTTTTGAGGAAGTTCTCCTTGAGTTACTAAGATACTAAGTTTCTGAGATGCTGAGTTGCTAGGACGCTAAGAAAAAAACTTAGAATCTTAGCAACTTAGAAGCTTTAAACAAGAACTACCAAGCGTTTCCCATCAGAAAGTTCTGCATTCCACATTTTCTCAATATCCGATAAATGAACGGTTTCAATATTTACTTTTAGTATATTTTTTGAAGCCAAAAGAAACATTTCAGAAAGTATTTCAGAAAACAACAATTTGACTTCTTCTTTTGTCCAGCTTCCTAATCCTGAACCGGATAACTGAAGATCAACGCTTCGTAAAATCTGTGCAGATAATTGAATAGTATCTCCAGACATTGAACCTACAGAAACATATCTCGTTTTATGCGTAAAGTTTCCTTTTCCTTTTAAAACGGAAAGAATAAGTTCTGCCGAATGTCCCCATAAATAATCAATTACAATATCTATTGGAGTATTTTTATGTATTTCTTTTAACTGAGAAACAAAAGATTCGTCTTCTTGTTTTAAGGAAACAATTTCATCTGCACCAATCTCTAAAAGATTTTCAAGGCCTTTTTCGTTTCTTCCCGTAACAATAATGTTCTTAGCCCCGTAATGTTTTGCAATTTGAACTGCCATTTGTCCTGTAAAACCAGTTGCTCCATTTATTAAAACGGTTTCACCAGGCTTTACTCCGGCTCTAAAACGAAGCGCCATTGCCGAACCTGCAACTGCATTTGGCATTGCTGCGGCCATTGCATCGTCAATTCCGTCTGGTAAAACCACCATTCGGTTTTTCTCCACTAAAGTTTTTTCGGCGATTGTTCCTGAGATTCCGCGGGCGTAAACTTTTGTTCCGTTTTCTAGAACTCCAATTCCGTCACTTCCGACTATAAATCCGTTTTGATTTTCTTTTTCCGAAGAATAATGATCTCCGCTTGCAATGCCTTTATCCAGATTTGTAATGGCTACGGCTTTTATCGAAACCAAAATTTCGTTTTCATTTGATGCAATTGGCTCCGGAAACTCTGCATATTTTGGCAATTCGCCTTTTGTATAAACTACTGCTGCTTTCATAATTATTAAATTTTATGAAGCAAAATTAGAAAGCCGTTTATAGGTAGACGATAACATTTGTTATCAAATTTTCTTAAACCATATAAGTTATTATATACGTCAATTTAAATTTGGCTTAAAAGGCCATTATTCTTTACTTACTAATTTACTTTTCAGTCTGCTTAAATGCACAGTAGTTATGCCCAAATAAGAAGCAATATAATGTTGTGGAACACGCAATATGATCTGAGGCCTTTCTTTAATTAAATTAGTATAACGCTGTATAGGGGAGTCTTTTATAAATGAAACAAAATATTTCATATAATCAAAAGTACGCTCAAAAAGCATATTAATGAGTTTATCTCTCAATTCTGGAATTTCTTTTATTTCTTCGAGAATTTTATCCAGATCATTTTTATGAATCCACCACAAAATTGAAGGCTCAATCGTTTCTATATTTGTCGGACTTGGAAGTTTCTTCATAAAACTTTCGATAGAAGCGACGCTCTGATTTTCAAAAAAGAATTGCGTAGTGAGATCTTTTCCGTTATTGTTAAACCAAACCCGAATACAGCCTTTTTCGATGATATAAAGTTTTTTGGAAACTTCGCCTTCTTCTAAAAGTGTCGTTTTCGCGGGAACTTCTAGACGATTAAAATAACCAATGTATTCGTTCCATTTTTCATCGGTTAAAGGAAATTTATTTCTGAATTGGTTAAACATTTTTTCATTCTATTTCACTTCCACTTCAAACAATTGCACCTGATTTTTCAATCGGTCAATCAATAAATTCATCATTCGTTTATTTAAATCAGAAGAGTTTTGAATGTAAGTATTGTATTCCTCTACAGTAAAAAGCGCCATTACAATTCCTTTTAAAGAATTCCTGAATTTAATGTCTTTCTGAATAGAATTTTCGATTGTCTGTAGTTTTTTTTCAACCGAGTAAGAATAAAAATCTGGTTTGTTTTTGTTTACATAATTGATAAAAACCGCGATGAATAAGTCGTTTTGGAGTTTCAAAATAGGCCTGATGGTCTGGTTTTGAAAGATCTCATCTGCTGAAGATTGAGCACTTACCGTTCCTAAAGTTTCGCCTCTGAATTCTTTTAAAAAAGTGTCTCTATCTTCCATGTTTTTTTCTTTTTAGTTTTATTTAAAGTTAAAGAAATAATCCCATAGTAAAAACCTATTTTTGTTTTTATAAAAATAAATTATGCGATTATTTCTGTTTCTCTGCTTATTACTAGCTTCTTGCAATTCTAAAGAAGATAAAGAAAAATACAATCATCAATTATATCGTGCTGTAAACAATAAAGACACAGCGGTTTTGGATATTCATATAAATGACAAACGTTTTTACGGACGCTATGAAATTAGTCATTACGGAACCGGAAAAGATTCTGGAGATGTACGAGGAGATTTAAGAGGCGATACGCTTCGAGGTGATTATCATTATATTTCGTTTGGTGGTGCCTGGAAAAGAGTCCCATTGGCTCTTTTAAAGAAAGATGAAAAGCTTTATCTAGGAAAAGGAGTAATTGGAACTTATTTTAATCTTCCGTGTTACGTACCAGAAGTTCCAATTGAGTATCATAATCCTGAGTTTCTGTTTGAAAGGATAGAGGAGAAGTAGTTTTTTTGTTTCAGGTTTCAGGTTTCAAGTTTCAAGTTTCAAGTTGAAGTGGCTTGTGTGTTTTACCGCAAGGTTCGCAAAGTTTTTTTTGTATTGGAGTTTAATAAAAACGCAAAGTTCGCAAAGCTTTATCAAAAAAACTTTGCGAACTTTGCGTATTCTTTGCGCTCTTTGCGGTTAAATATGCGCAATCTAAATTAACTTGAAACCTGAAACCTGAAACAAAATCTAACTCAACGTAGAAGGCAATTCAAAAATTTCAAGATCAAAATATCGTACCGAAGCCATAACATGATCGAAAATATCAGCCATAATGTATTCGTAATTTGCCCAGCGTTTATCGCTCGAAAACACATAAATTTCTAAAGGAACTCCATGTGCGGTTGACTGTAATTGTCGGCACATGATATGCATATTTTTGTTCAATCCTGGATGATCATTTAAATATTGCATGATGTATTTTCTAAACAAACCTAAATTGGTCATATTTCGGCCATTTAGCGAAAGCGTTTTATCAATTCCTCTAAGATCATTGTATTTGTCAATTTCCGCTTGACGGCTATCTATATAAGAGGTTATCAATTGTACTTTTTTTAGTTGATGCAAATCTTCATCATTCAAAAAACGAATTGTGCTGCTTTTTATCAAAACATGTCTCTTGATACGTCTTCCATCAGATTTCTGCATTCCGCGCCAGTTCTGGAACGAATCTGAACTTAATGCATACGTCGGAATTGTGGTAATCGTATTGTCGAAATTTCGAACTTTTACCGTTGTTAGATTGATTTCAATTACATCTCCATCGGCACCAAACTTATCCATTGTAATCCAGTCGCCAATACGAACCATATCGTTTATCGCAACTTGAACACTCGAAACAAATCCTAGAATTGTATCTCTAAAAATTAAGATGATAATAGCTGAAAGTGTTCCTAAAATGGTTAATAATTCGCCTTTTTAATTCCGAATAAAGTCGAAATGATCATGGCAACACCAAAAATCCAGAGCACAATCATAATAACCTGAACAAAACTGTCAATTGGCTTGTCGCTATATTCAGGCTTTTGTTTTAAGTAATCTCGTAACGAATTAAAAACCGTTCGAACAATCCACAATCCAAGTAATACAATATATATACCGACAATTTTTCCGAAAATCGATTCCCAATATTCATATTTGTCCAAAATAACGGGAACTGCTTTGTATATAAAGAAAAACGGAATTAAATAAGCGGTATATCTTGTTGTTTTGTTTTGAATTAAATAATCGTCAAACTTGGTTTTGGTACGTTGCGCAAAAACAGCGGTCAAAGTAACCAAAAGAAATTTGGCTGCGTAATAAATTACATAAGCCAGTGCTATTAAAATAGCAATATTAAAGATCAGACTGGTATAAGACGCAACATTACGGCTCATTCCCCAATCTCTAAAAACAGGATATAAAAAATTAAATATTTTCTCCAAAAGCTTATGCATTTGCTTTAGTTTCTAAATATTTTTTCTCGATATAAAAAGTTCCAAACGGAATAAGAGAAGCAACTAGAATGATTGCAAATGTTTTTAAATCCCAATTCATTGATTTTTTCAATAAAAAGGCTAAAAGAATGTATCCGATAAATAGAACACCGTGTGTCATTCCTAACGGACGTAATAATGTATGGTAAAGTTCAGGATTATTGTTTTTGATAATTAACATATTAGCAAACAATACTAAATAAGAGATTCCCTCTAAAATGGCAGTAATTTTGAAAATCTTGAGCATGTATATATTTTTTAAGTTTTATGCCCGCAAAATTAAGGATTCTGGATTGATTTTAGAATTTAAAAATTCAAAATTACATAAGTTCAACAGGCCGAAAATTGGAATTTGGAATTTAAGAATTTGAAAATTATCTTTACTGTATGAGTAAAAGAGATTTAAAAAAATATTTAGGCGAATTAACAAAAGAGCAACTCGAAGAACAATTGATCGAATTGTACGAGAAATTTGCTCCTGTAAAGGTGTATTATGACTTTGTTTTCAACCCAAAAGAAGATAAATTGCTTCAGGATGCTAAAGTCAAAATCTCGCACGAATATTTCCCTATTAAAAAACCTGGGGCAAAATGGCGCCCAAAAGCCAAAATGCGAAGATCGGTTGCTCAAAAATTAATTAAGCATTTTATGATGCTAGGAGTAGATTCTTATATTGTGGCAGATATTATGCTTTATAATATCGAAATTGCGCAAACGTTTTCTTCGCAAAATTTCATCAAGCAGGAATTATTTTACAAAAGCATCCTTAATTCTTTTGAGCAAGCAGTAAATTTTATTGTCTCAAACGGAATTTTTAACGATTTTAAATTGCGAATTAATGCAATTCAGAACGAAACTTCCGAGCAAAAATGGAAAAATAAGTACGAATTTGAGGCAATTTTGGAGAAAATCGACTATTAAAAGCCTTTCTCATAAAAAATCTTTATTTAAAAAAAACATTTATTTTAAGTTAAAAGAAGATGAATAACTGTTTTTTCGATGTATTTTTGCAAAAATCCAAAAATAAACAATGTCTCAAAACACTTTAGAAATACAAAGAGAAGAGAAGAAAGAACTGTATGCATACCAAAAAGGCGATATTGACGCCATTTTTGACCGTTTAGACAATGCTCCTCCAAAACACCACTTACTGTATCAGCTTCCAACAGGAGGAGGAAAAACAGTAATATTTTCTGAAATCGTTCGCCGCTATTTATCTCATAATGATAAAAAAGTGGTGGTTTTAACGCACCGAATCGAACTTTGTAAACAAACTTCAAAAATGTTAACTGGTTTTGGTGTAACAAACAAAATAATCAATAGTAAAGTAAAAGAATTGCCAGATCAGAATGATTTTTCTTGTTTCGTGGCGATGGTTGAAACTTTAAAAAACCGTATTAACGATGAAAAACTTCATCTAGACAATATCGGTTTGGTTATTATTGATGAGGCACACTACAACTCATTTAGAAAACTATTAAACTCATTTAAAAATGCTTTTATTCTTGGAGTAACAGCAACACCTTTGAGTTCGAACATAAAATTACCAATGCACCAAAGTTACAACGAGCTTATTGTGGGTGATACTATTGGTTCTTTGATTGAAAAAGGTTTCTTGGCAAAAGCTACAACTTACAGCTATGATGTTGGTTTGACTTCGTTAAAAGTGGGTATTAATGGAGATTATACTGTAAAATCTTCAGATGATTTATATACGAATACCTTGATGCAGGAAAAACTGCTTCATGCGTATACAGAACGTTCTTTAGGTAAGAAAACATTAATTTTCAATAACGGTATTCATACTTCATTATATGTATATGAAACGTTTAGAGAAGCGGGTTACGATATTCGTCACTTAGATAACACAAGTAGTTCTGAAGAGCGTAAAGACATTCTGCAATGGTTTAAAAAGACTCCAGATGCCATTTTGACTTCTGTCGGAATTTTGACAACTGGTTTTGACGAACCAACTGTAGAAACTATTATTTTGAATAGAGCAACAAAATCATTAACGCTATATTTCCAAATGATTGGTCGTGGTTCTCGTAAATTGCCTGGAAAAGACGAATTTACAGTTATCGATTTAGGAAACAATGCCGCTCGTTTTGGTTTATGGAGCGATCCTGTAAACTGGCAGCATATTTTTAAATCGCCAGAGTTTTATTTGGAGAATCTTCGTGATGATCATGAAATCGAAATGTTCTTTAAATACAGCATGCCACCAGAATTGCGTGCCAAATTTAGCAAAACGGCCGACGTTAGTTTTGATGTTGATGAAGAACATAAATTAATCATCAAACAAAATCTTCGTTCAAAAGTAGTTTTAGACAAATCTTTAGATCAGCATGCTGGAATGTGTGTAGACAATACAGAAACGCTTCAGGAAGCAAAAATGCTAGCTAAAGAATTAGAAGATGATATTGAAGACCGTATCAAGCGTTATTCTAAATGTTTGAGCCAATGCAGTAAAAACTACCGTGAATGGCTGGTTGACGATTACAAACAAAGATTGACTTTATTGATTGGAAAAAAATATCGTGAGAAAATCATGAACGAACCAGATTGATAATTTAAAAGTTTAATTGTTTCAGGTTTCATGTTTCAAGTTATTGGAATCTAAAACATTATTTATAATACAAAAGGAGAAATAGCATTTCAAAGTAAATGTAATTTCTCCTTTCAACTTATTAAGTTTTTGGTGTAACTTGAAACCTGAAACTTTAAACAAAATTAAAGAACATGTCTAAACCATTCTCAACATTAGGACTTTCGGCTCCAATTTTAAAAGCTTTAAGCGAATTAAATATTGTTGAACCAACAGAAATTCAACAAAAAACAATTCCGTTATTTTTGAGCGAAACCCATGATATTGTTGGTTTAGCAAAAACAGGAACCGGAAAAACCGCTGCTTTTGGATTGCCTTTATTACAATTGGTAAATGCAGAATCAACAATAGTTCAGGCTGTAATTTTAGTTCCAACGAGAGAACTGGGACAGCAGATATTTAGAAACTTAGAAAGTTTTTCAAAATATATTCCTAATATATCTATTGCTTCAATTTGCGGAGGAACTCCAATAAAACCACAAATCGAAAGATTAAAAGAAGGTGCTCAAATTGTAGTGGCTACTCCAGGACGTTTAATCGATTTGATTCAGCGTAAAGCAATCGATTTAAAACAAACAGAATATCTGGTTTTGGATGAAGCCGATGAAATGGTAGCCATTCTTAAAGAAAGCTTAGACGAAATTGTTGCAGAACTGCCTAAAAAGCACCGCACTTTATTATTTTCAGCTACACTTCCTGGAACCATAAAACAGCTGATTCAGAATTATTTGAACAAAAATGTGGTTCAGATAAGTGCCAATATGGAAACTGTTGGAAATGAAGGAATAGACCATGAATATATTGTGGTAGATCCGATTGAAAAACTGGAAGTTTTAATGCATTTCTTGAATTCTAGAGACGGCGAAAGAGGGATTATTTTCTGTAAAACGAAAGCTGCCGTTAACAAATTAGCTAAAAATCTGGCCATCAATAAATTTTCCTCGGGAGCACTTCACGGAAGTTTGACACAGGGAATTCGTGATCGAATTATGGAACAGTTTCGCGAAGGACATATCAATATTTTGGTTGCAACCGATTTAGCTGCGAGAGGAATCGATGTTAAAGAAATCTCGTATGTAATTAATTATCACTTACCTGATACTTACGAAAACTATGTTCACCGAAGCGGAAGAACGGCAAGGGCAGGAGCAAAAGGACTTTCTTTGACGGTTTTACAACAAGAAGAAGTTTTTGAAATTGCTGATTTTGAAAGAGAATTAGGAATTAAATTCTCTGAATTTAAAAAACCTTCAGCGGCAAGTCTTGAAGAAAACAATATGCTTTTGTGGGCAAAACAAATCTTCAAAACAAAGCCCAATCATGAGCTTTCGCAAGATTTAAAAACGAGGGTAAAAACCGTTTTCCATCATTTGACCAAAGACGAACTAATCGAGAAATTAATGGCAAATTATGTCTTACAGAACAAAATCGATGTAGTTGAAAAAACAGTTAAAAAATTCAAAAAGTAATAAATATGACAATTGTCATTGCATATTAAAGTTGTATATTTATAAGGAATTATTTTATAATCCTACTTAATACAACATATATGAGAATAGTCATTATTGGAGGGGGATTTGCAGGGATTAACCTAGCAAAAGAACTTGTAAATCAGCCTCAAATACAAGTAACGCTTGTCGACAAGAATAATTATAACTTTTTCCCACCACTTATATATCAAGTTGCTACGGCGTTTTTAGAACCATCGAGCATTAGTTATCCTTTTAGAAAATTTTTCGCAGGTAAAAAAAATCTAAGTTTTCGTCTTGGCGAATTATTGTCTGTTTCTCCTGCCGAAAAGAAAATCACTTTAAGCAACGGAGAACTTGAATACGATTATCTTGTTTTTGCCACTGGTGCAGAAACGAGTTATTTTGGCATGGAAAACGTAATGAAAAATGCCATTCCGATGAAAACCTTAAATGATGCCATCGTAATGCGTAACACATTGCTTAAAAACCTTGAAAAAGCAGCCATTTGTAAGGATATGCGAAAAAGACGTAAATTACTTACAATCGTAGTAGCAGGAGGGGGACCAACAGGAGTGGAGGTTTCCGGAATGTTTGCTGAAATGAGAAAAAATATTCTGCTTAAAGAATATCCAGAATTGGATACTTCTGCGAGCAATGTTTATTTGGTTGATGGTGGAGATGCACTTTTATCGCCAATGAGCAAAGATTCGCAAAAAGATACTCTGGAGGCGCTGACAAAACTTGGAGTTGTAGTAAAACTAAACACTAAAGTTGTTGATTACGTTGATGATACAGTGGTCTTTGAAAATGGAGAAACCATTAAAACCAAAAACTTAATTTGGGCTGCAGGTGTTTCTGCAAAAATCTTTGAAGGAATTCCGAAAGAAAGTTACGGACGTGGCCGACGCATGGCAACTGACGAATACAATAAAGTAAACGGTGTAGAGAATATCTATGCCATTGGTGATACAGCAATTGCTGCAGGAGATAAAAATTTCCCTGATGGTCATCCGCAGGTTGCTCAGGTTGCCATTCAGCAAGGATTAAATCTGGCTAAAAATTTCAAAGCCATTGTGGTCAATAAACCTCTTAAACCATTTGCATACAAAGACAAAGGATCTATGGCTATTATAGGAAAAGCAAAAGCTGTTGTAGATCTACCTAGTCCAAAATGGCATTTTAAAGGTTTCTTTGCTTGGATCATCTGGTTGTTTATACACTTAATTTCTTTAATCACTTACAGAAACAGATTAAACACATTCTGGAATTGGATGGTTGCTTATTTTGCAAAAGATCAATCGCTTAGAATGATTATTAGACCAGATAAAAAGACACAAAATTAGGTTTTGTAAAATTCCAATTTTTAAAATTCCAAATTCCAATTTATAGAAAAGCCAAAATCTTTTGATTTTGGCTTTTTATATTTAAACTATTGAAGTTTTAGTTTTGGAATTTGGAATTTCTTTTTTGGAATTTAAAACTTTTAATGACCAATCATAATATCGTCGCTATCTGACAATTCAACTTTTTCTTTTATAAATCGTTTTCCAATATTTAAAATAATAAATGCTGTAATAGTTGTCGTGGTCATGATGGCAACCATAGGTATTACAGAACTTTTTACAAAAACACCAACTGCAAACGAAGCCAAAGCACCAATTCCTAGCTGAATTGCGCCCATTAACGCAGAAGCACTTCCGGTATTTTTAGCAAAAGGAGCAAGCGTTAACCCAGCCGTATTTGGATTTGAGATTCCTAAACAGGCTAAAAATAAAAATAACATTCCGATCGTTTGGTATAATCCTAAAAGATCATTTAAAGCCAAAATCAAGAATACGATACTAATAACAGATTGCGAAATTAAAGCTCCAAAAATCATTTGTTCGCTTGAAAATCGCTTCAGCAACATAGAATTTAACTGACTCGAACCAATAAAACTAACAGACATTAGAGCAAAAATCCATCCGTACGTTTTAGCGTCAACCTTGTAAATATCCATAAAAACTAGAGGGGAAGCCGCTACATAAGAAAACAATCCCGAAAATGCGACTGCTCCAGTAAATGCATAAGTATAAAATTGAGGCTCTTTTAAAACTAACAAAAAATTAGATATAATCGGTTTTGGTTTTAAAGAAATTGAAGCGTCTGGTTTGTAAGTATCTGGAAGACCGAATTGTGAAGCTGCCAAAATCAAAATTCCCATGCACATCAAAATAAAAAATACAGCGTGCCAGCCTAAATCTTCTGTAACATAACCGCCAACGGTTGGCGCCAGCATTGGAGAAAGTCCCACAACCAACATTAAAAGTGAAAACACTTTCGGAATATCTTTTACAGGAAATAAATCACGAACCATTGCTACAGAAGCAACTGTGGCAGCACAGCTTCCAATTGCCTGAATAAAACGAAGAAATATAAATGAATCTATATCAGCAACATAAATGCATCCTAAAGAAGCGAGAATATAAACTAAAAGCCCAATAAATAACGGTTTTTTACGTCCGAAACGGTCTAATAAAGGTCCGTAAAGCAATTGTCCAGCCGAAATTCCGATGAAATAACTGGATAAACTCATAGAAACTTTAGCGACAGTAGTATTTAAATCTTTCGCAATTCCTGAGAAACCAGGTAGATACATATCTATTGAAAAAGGACCTAGAGCGGTTAAAGAACCTAATATGAGGATGAGCTGAATATATTTTTTTGTTGTCATTATCTTAAAAAAGGGCTTATAATTTTCTGCAAAGGTAAAGATTTCATACCTTGTTATAGAACTTGAAGAAGTTTATAACAATAAATTAAAGTAATCGCGAAAATTATTGAGCGTAACTATCTATTAATCTTTAAATTAAGAAAGTATGAAAAAGTACCTTTTGTTATTAGCAGTTTTATTTACATCAATTTCATTTGCTCAAACTATTACGTCAAAACAAGAAGAAGCCAGCGTTGAGCAGTACGAGCTTCTTAAAAAAGTAAATCAATATTATCCAGACATTACATTAAGTAAATCGGTTACCAATTTTTACGCTGATGGAAAAATTATCGATTCGCAGCAAGATTTCGATTTAAGAGGAACAAAATTTTCTAGTTACAAATTAGGTATTGAACCAGGAAACAAAAAAGTAAAATTTGATTATACTTCTTCTGAAGCAGGTCATGTGTATGGCGACGTTACAATTTTTAACGGAAATGCTTTACGAACAACTTTTAACGAAAAAACGAATCAAATTGATGTTTCGTTAAATGGAAAATCGGTTTATTTGAAAAAATTGTAAATTTTAAAAGATTTAGAAAAAGCATCGCAAATTTGTGATGCTTTTTTGATTTATATTTGGTTCAGATTTAATAAAACAAACTACAATGAAAAAATTTCTTTTCCTGGCATTTTTAATTTCCTTGCAAGCATTCTCACAGCAAAACAAATTCTCAGGAACTTGGGGAAACCAAAAATGTAAAGACTGCAAGAAAGAGTATATTTTTACAATTACGATTGCACAATCCAATTATAAGATTTTTGGAACCGCCGAAGTTACAAGCAATCATAAAGAATTAAACTCAGGAATTTTGGAAGTTTCCGGACATGTATATCCGCATGGCGATAAAGCTCAAATAAAATTGAAAGATAAAAACGGAGTTACATCTAGCGCAGTTTTATTTGTAAAAGATGAAGTATTGCAATTTAATAAAAATGGCGGAGGCGATATTGTGCCAAAAGATATGATTTTGAATAAATTATACGAATAAGCTCCTTCTCGGAGTTATTCTATTTTGAACTATAATTTATATTATGTAAAATAGAATATTTCAAAAACTGCCCTACAAATACGCTGTACAGCTTTTAGCTTAAAATGTTTTCATTTATCGGAAATTTATCATCCTCGCTTCTAGGGTTGTTTTTTGCTTGAGAGTTGTACTTTTATTTCTAAACTGAAATCTCGAGAATGCGTTATATGATTTTATTTTCCAAAAATTCTCAAATATTGAAAATTTGAATTGCTAGATTTACAGTTTGTATTCTAAATTCAAATCGCTCATAAATACGCTGTATGATTTTTATTTTCAAAAGTTCTCAAATATTGAAAATTTACCGTGCTTGATTATGTAGTTAATTTTTTCAATTCAAACATTTTCTTTAAATTCAAATCGCTTATAAATACATTGTACAGTTTTCATTTTAAAAAATTTTAAAATATTAAAAATTTAACCTGATACATTATCCGTTCGTTTTCAATTCAAATATTTTTCTTGAATTCAAATCGCTTATAATTACGCTGTATGAATTTTATTTTCTAAAATTCCTAAATATTGAAAATTTAGCGTGCCGGATTTATATAGTAAGTTTTTAAATCAAAAGATTTTTCTTAAATTCAATTCTTCATACATGCGCTATATAATTTTTGATTTAAAAAAATTTCAAATATCGAGTATTATCAGTCTGGTTAATTAGTGTTGCTCAGAATAAATCATCTTTTTGCCAATCCTAAATATTCAAAATTTAAAAACCTAAAAGTTTTTGCAAGTCTTATTGTCATTATCTTTTAACATTTCTTTAAAATAATTAGTTTCTACTAAAGAACTTTCATTGTAAGAGTTTATTTTACTATTTTTACATTCGATACTTTAAAAATAAATTATCACATATATGAATACAGTTGCTGAACATATTGCAGATTTTTTAAAAGAATACAAACCGTTTGATAATTTAACTTTTCAGGAATTATCAGATATTGCTACGAATATTCGTGTCATTAATTTAGAAAAGCATGCGGTATTATTTCAAAATAACGATCCGCTTCATGAGAACTTTTATGTTGTAGCTTCTGGTGTCATTAATCTTACGACTATTGCTGATGCCGAAGAAACTATCATAAATAAGTGTCATGAAGGCGATATTTTTGGTTTACGTCCGTTTTTTGCCAAAAATAATTACATGATGACGGCAAAAGCACGTGAAGAAAGTATTGTATATGCTATTCCAATTGCTGTTTTTAGACCTTTTGTAGCTAATAATTCTGATGTATTAAACTTTCTTCTTGAGAGTTTCGCTGTAAATTCACGCCACACCAAAGACAGCATGAGTTCTAACGGCAAGTTAGTTTCAGATTCTGATTATATAGATCAGCAGACAGAAATGCAATACATTCAGTCACTTAACTACAATAACTCACCGTTAACGACAAAAGCAGATTCTATAATTAAAGACGTTGCCATTTTAATGACAGATTCTATGTTAGATAACATTATAATCTGTGGCGAAAAAAATCACCCAATTGGTATTGTAACCAATGCCGATTTATCGTCAAAAATTGCAACAGGACGCTTTCCTATTACTGAAACTATCGATAAAATTATGTCATCGCCAGTTGTTACAGTTTTAGAAAATGTCTCTTTGGCCGAAGCGCAATTATTAATGCTGAAACACAATGTAACGCACTTATGTGTTACTAAAGATGGTACAAGCAAATCTGTAGTTAAAGGAATTATTTCTGAGCACGATCTTATTGTAGCACAAGCTAGTAACCCTGGTGTGTTAATTAAAGAGATTAAACGTTCTCAGCTTCCAAAAGATTTAAAACAAATACGTGATCGTCTATCAGATTTGATTCAGAATTCGATCCAAAAAAATATTCCAATCTCGCACGTTAGCAATATTGCAAGCGAGATTAACCTAGCTATCATTAAGAGAGCAGTCGAATTATCTATTTTAGACTTAGGCTCCCCTCCTGCACGTTTCGCTTGGTTAAGCATTGGTAGTCAAGGACGTAAGGAGCAATTATTGCTTACAGATCAAGATAGCATCTTAATTTTTGAAGATGTTACGCCAGAAAAATACAGAGAAGTAAAAGATTATTTCTTAAGATTGGCAAAACGCACTACTTCTATATTAGAAAAAGTGGGCTACGATTATTGTCCAAACGGACATATGGGAAGCAATATGCTTTGGTGCAAATCATTGAGTGACTGGACAAAACAATACAACAGCTGGATGAATACTCCGGGTGAAAACAGTAATGATTTAAGTAGTATTTTCTTTGATTATGAAATTGTTTTTGGAGAACCAAAAATTGAAGAAGCTATTGAAAACGTAATTTTTAAGAATGCCGTTAACAATACTTTATTCTTTGACTTTTTAGGAAATGATGCTTTGAAGAGAAATTCTCCTTTAAGCTTTTTCAAGAAATTTATTGTTGAAGAAGATGGTCCTAACAAAGATAAATTTGACATTAAGACAAGAGCTTTGATGCCATTAATTGATGGAGCACGTTTATTGATATTAAATGCAAATATTAAAGGAATTCAAAATACTTACTTGAGATTCAAGCAATTGGCAATTACAGATTCTAAAAATGCTGAAATTTATTTAAGCTGTGCAGAAGCTTTTTTAACGCTTTCTAAATTTAGAACTGTTGAAGGATTAAAAAATGACGACTCGGGCCAATATATTAATTTAAGAGAAATGTCAAAAACTGACAAAGAGAAATTAAAAAATGCACTATCCCCAATGAAAGACCTGGAGGAACTGATTAAGAGTAAATTTCAATTGACACAATTCTCATAAAATATGCTAGACTGGCTAAAAAACATTAACAAAGACTATCCAGAGTTCTGGAAAGACTATTTGACTAAATTCGAAACCAAACCTAATAAGTTTGTGGTTTTGTCTACTGAAACTTCTGGTTTAAATCCGGATAAAGATGTTGTTTTGTCTCTTGGAGCCTTCTCAGTTATTGACGACAGCATTGTTATTAAAGAAAGTTTCGAAACAGTCTTATTACAATATAAATACCTTCAGGATAACGGACTTTCTAATGAATTTATCATTGAAAGCAAAATGATGAAAATGCCTGAACCTGATGCTCTTGAAGCTTTTGTAAAATTTATCGGAAATTCAATTTTAGTTGGACATCATATCAATTTTGATATTGAAATGCTGAATGCTGCACTAGAACGCTTGAACTGTGGCCGATTAAAAAATGAAGCTCTAGACGTCGATGTGATGTATAGAAAATTGACTGATATAAACGACAAACAGTTTTCGCTTGACGATTTATGCGAAATTTATAAAATTCCAAAAAGTGATCGCAATTCTTCTTCTGAAGATGCATACCGAATTGGACTTTTGTTCTTAAAACTAAAATCTAGATTGGGAATCAAATAAATTTAAAAAACATTAATTACTAAAAATACAAAAAAGCCCCTCGTAACTTTGGTATAAATTATCTCTGCAGTACAAACAAAAAATCTACTTTAAATTTAAATTCTATGAAAAAACTATTAATTATTTTACCCATGCTATTTTTTGCAACAACAATTTTTGCACAAAAACAAGATCCCTCATCTAAGCGTATCTTAGGAAGCTGGTACTCTAAAGCAAATGTGAATACTAAATGGGTTTTTAATCAAGATGGAAATGTTTACAATTATGACAACAACCAAATGAAAGTGATGTACAAATATACTGTCTCACGCAGCTGTCAGAATTATTCGGATAACAATACTGAATATGTAACTTTACGAGATAAAGATGGTAATGAATTTTGTTTTAAAATAAATGGAGTTAATGAGAGAAAAAATGGAATTTTATCTCTTACTAACTTAAGTAATTCGGAAACTCTTGTTTTTGTAAACGATGTTAACATAAAAATTGCAGAATAATAGAAAAAAACCTACATTTTTAAATTTACAAATTACAATCGATTAATAAAAAACGCCTCTTAATTTTAAGAGGCGTTTTTAGATTTATATTCTTACTTAAGAAATTCTTTCCTTTATAATTTCTTCTACAATTTCTGGATTCAATAAAGTTGAAGTATCTCCGAAATTAGAAAAATCTCCTTCGGCAATTTTACGTAAAATTCTACGCATAATTTTTCCTGAGCGTGTTTTTGGCAAACCAGAAACGAACTGGATTTTATCTAATTTAGCGATCGGCCCAATGTGATCAGCAATATATTGGTTAATCTCTTTAGAAAGGTTTTCTTTATTTCTAACTTCTCCAGTTTCTTTCAGAATAACGTAACCATATAAAGCATTTCCTTTAATATCGTGTGGGAATCCAACAATAGCAGATTCTGCAACAGCTGGGTGCTCGTTGATCGCATCTTCAATAGGCGCAGTTCCTAAATTATGTCCAGAAACAATCACAACATCATCTACCCTACCCGTAATTCTGTAGTATCCAACTTCATCTCTTAAAGCGCCGTCTCCTGTAAAATATTTTCCAGGGAAAGCAGAGAAATAAGTGTCTTTATAACGTTGATGATCTCCCCAAATAGTTCTAGCGATTCCTGGCCATGGGAATTTAATACATAAACTTCCAACTACTTGGTTTCCTTCAATTTCATTGCGTTTTTCATCCATTAAAACAGGTTGGATTCCAGGTAATGGCAATGTTGCATAAGTTGGTTTGGTTGGTGTTACAAAAGCAATTGGCGAAATCATGATTCCTCCAGTTTCTGTCTGCCACCAAGTATCTACAACCGGACATCTCTTATCTCCAACGTGGTCATTAAACCAGTGCCATGCCTCTTCGTTAATTGGCTCTCCAACAGATCCAATAACTTTAAGAGATTTTAGAGGATATTTTTGAATATAATCTAAACTTTCTTTTGCTAACGAACGGATTGCTGTTGGCGCTGTATAGAATTGTGTAATTTTATGTTTTTCGATAATATCCCAAAAACGGCTAAAATCTGGATAAGAAGGAACTCCTTCAAAAATAACAGTTGTAGCTCCGTTTAATAATGGACCATATAATATATAAGAGTGACCTGTGATCCATCCAATATCTGCTGTACACCAGAAAATATCATTGTCTTCGTAATTGAAAACGTTTTTGAAAGTATACGCAGTGTAAACCATGTAACCAGCAGTAGTGTGAACCATACCTTTTGGTTTTCCTGTTGATCCTGAAGTATATAGAATAAATAACGGATCTTCGGCATCCATAATTTCAGCAACACTATTATCTAAAGCTGCGTCTAATAATGGCTGCAACCAAACATCACGGCCCTCTTTCATCTTAACATTAGTATTAGTTCTTTTAGCGACTAACACTTTTGTAACAGAAGGGCAAGTGTCTAGAGCTTCATCAACAATTCCTTTTAAGTCAATTGTTTTGTTTCCTCTATAACCTCCGTCTGATGTAATTACCATTTTACATTCACAATCATTTATTCTCGCAGAAACTGCAGAAGCAGAAAATCCAGCGAAAACAACAGAGTGAATAGCTCCAATTCTAGCACAAGCCAAAACAGAAACAGCCAATTCTGGAATCATTGGCAAATAAATGCAAACTCTGTCTCCTTTACGAACACCTTGCTCGCGAAGAACGTTTGCCATTTTTGAAACTCTTTCGTATAATTCATTATACGTTATATGTAAAGCTTCTTCAGAAGGGTCGTTCGGTTCAAAAATAATTGCCGTCTTCTCTCCTCTTTTGCTTAAATGTCTATCAATACAGTTTTTGGTAATGTTAACTTTAGCGTCTGTAAACCACTTTACTTCTGCTTCCGCCATATTAAAATCAACAACCTTTTCCCATTGCTGGTACCATGTGAAATTCTCCTCAGCTATTTTTCCCCAAAACTTTCTTGGCTCTCTTATTGATTTATTGTAATGTTTAAAGTATTGTTCTAAATTTTCAATTTTGTAATAGCTCATCGTTTGTTGAATTTTTTTATAAATGTATTAAATCTGAACGTATCCGTGAAATAATTTAATTCATAAATTTTATTAAAAAAAAACATTTATTTAATAAAATATGATAATTATCTGAAATTATTTTAAATCCTTTATTTTTTATTGGCACTTAAGGCAAAAAAGGCATAATAAATAGATATTATGCCTTTTTTAATTTAACAAATTTCAATAACAATTAATTTTTTGCAAACCGCACTGCGAGACTTTTCTCTATTTTGAAAATAGCAGCATCATTATTAATTAAAACAGAAATTTCAACAAGTATATTTTATAAATATACCCCATTATTAGGGATCCGCTTCACTTAACTCTCTCACAGAAGTTAAGTGAATGCAATATGCATCTATATCTTTTATCTTAATAAGTGCTTACTAATTCAAAATATTACAAATCATTGATACAGTGCAAATCCCGCAAAATCGAATTCTGCGGGAATTCCCAATTTTTTTAATTATCCAATTTTTTTCATTGCTGTCATAGACTCTCTCAACCAAGCACCTACTTCTTCGATAGGGTGTTGACGAATTTCTTTGTTTACAGCGATCAATACTGCATTATCAACTCCGTTTGATGTTGAAAATGGTTTACCAATAATATTAGTTTCTACTTTTTTCATGAATTCAGTCAATAATGGCTTACATGCATGATCAAATAAGTAACATCCGTACTCAGCAGTATCAGAAATTACACGGTTCATTTCAAACAATTTCTTTCTTGCAATTGTGTTTGCAATTAATGGCAATTCGTGTAATGACTCGTAATAAGCAGATTCTTCGATGATTCCAGCTTCTGTCATTGTTTCAAAAGCTAACTCAACACCAGCTTTTACCATTGCAATCATTAATACACCATTGTCAAAATATTCTTGCTCTGAGATTGGAGCTTCTTGTGGAGCCGTCTTTTCGAAGTTAGTTTCTCCTGTTGCAGCTCTCCATTTCAATAAGTTAACATCATCATTAGCCCAGTCAGCCATCATCATTCTAGAGAATTCTCCAGAAATAATATCGTCTTGGTGTTTTTGAAATAATGGACGCATGATATCTTTCAATTCTTCTGCTAATTCGTAAGCTTCAATTTTAGAAGGATTATTTAAACGATCCATCATATTGGTGATACCACCGTGTTTTAAAGCTTCAGTGATAGTTTCCCATCCGTATTGGATTAATTTAGAAGCATAAGCAGCATCAATTCCTTTTTCAACCATTTTGTCGAAACATAAAATAGATCCTGTTTGCAATAAACCGCAAAGAATAGTTTGCTCACCCATTAAATCTGATTTTACTTCCGCTACGAAAGATGATCTTAAAACTCCTGCTCTATGTCCTCCAGTTGCTACAGCGTAAGCTTTTGCTTGGTCTAAACCAAATCCGTTTGGATCATTTTCTGGGTGAACAGCGATAAGAGTTGGAACTCCAAATCCTCTTTTGTACTCTTCACGCACCTCAGAACCAGGACATTTAGGAGCACACATAATTACAGTGATGTCTTTACGAATCTGCATTCCTTCTTCTACAATGTTGAATCCGTGAGAGTAAGACAAAGTAGATCCCTGTTTCATTAATGGCATAATAGCAGTTACCACAGCAGTATGCTGTTTGTCTGGTGTAAGGTTACAAACTAAATCTGCAGTTGGAATCAATTCTTCATAAGTTCCTACCGTAAAACCATTTTCAGTTGCATTTTTATAAGAAGCTCTTTTTTCTGCAAT
Organism: Flavobacterium sp. B330r; assembly: GCF_056824325.1. Taxonomy (NCBI): domain Bacteria; kingdom Pseudomonadati; phylum Bacteroidota; class Flavobacteriia; order Flavobacteriales; family Flavobacteriaceae; genus Flavobacterium; species Flavobacterium sp. B330r. Next base: position 4,688,687 of record NZ_CP124860.1, on the reverse strand, counting down.
TGCATCTGCACGCAATGCATAAGAAATGTCTAAACCAGAATCTCTCATGTTTAAACCTTGATTCAAACCTTGTGCTCCACAACCAACAATTACAACCTTTTTTCCAGCCAATGCTGCAATTCCGTCTGCAAATTCAGATTGCTCCATAAATTCGCAAACTCCTAATTGTTCTAATTGTAATCTAAGTGGTAATGTATTGAAATAATTTGCCATTTTTGTTTTAATATTTAATGAAATGAAATTTTAATATTGATTATATATAACTAAGATTTTATTATTTAAAGGTTTCTAATAAAGCAGAAATCTCCATTTTTTGTTTAGAAACTGATATTCTTCCCGAACGCACAAACTGCATAATTCCGTATGGTTTAAACTTTTGGTATAATTCTTCAATTTCAGAACGCCTTCCAGATTTTGAAATCACGAAGAAATCACGAGAAACCGTTACAATTGTAGACTGGCTTTCTTTGATGATATTCTGAATTTGCTTTTCGTCAAATAACAAACTTGAAGCGATTTTAAACAAAGCATTTTCTAAGAAAATAGTCTCTTCATCTGTATGATAAAATGCTTTTATAACTTCAATTTGTTTTTCAATCTGGCCTACAATATTCTGAACCCATTTTTCTGTCGTATTTACTACGATGATAAATCTTGAAACATTCTCTATTTCTGATTCTGAAACATTTAGACTTAATATATTAATGTGACGCTTTAAGAATATTCCAGATATTCTATTTAACAAACCCACATTATTTTCTGAGTATACCGATATGGTAAATGTTTTATCTTCCATTTGTTTTTTTAGTTTTATTTGTTTCAAGTTTCAGGTTTCAAGTTGTTGAACTTGGAACATGAAACTTGAAACCTGAAACCTTTTTATTAACTTAATCTAATTTCTGACACACAAGCTCCTGTTGGAATCATTGGGAAAACGTTGTTTTCTTTTTCGACTACAACTTCTAAGAAGTATGAATCTTTTGACGCTAGCATCTCAGCAACCGCTGCATCTAGATCTTCACGCTGTGTAACTTTTTTAGATTTGATATGATATCCTTCAGCAATTGCAACAAAATTTGGATTAATCATTTTTGTTGAAGCATATCTGTTATCAAAGAATAATTCTTGCCATTGGCGAACCATTCCTAAGAATTCATTATTTAAAATAACAATCTTTACCGGAACTTGAGTTTGGAAAATAGTTCCAAGTTCTTGAATTGTCATTTGGAAGCCTCCATCACCAATAACCGCCACTACTTCACGCTCTGGTTTTCCCATTTTTGCTCCAATTGCAGCAGGCAATGCGAATCCCATAGTTCCTAAACCTCCAGAAGTAATGTTACTTTTAGTTGAATTGAATTTAGCATAACGGCAAGCAAACATTTGGTGCTGACCCACATCTGAAACGATAATGGCATCTCCTTTTGAGTGTTTGTTGATCATTTCGATAGTTTCTCCCATCGAAATTCCTTTACCATTTGTTGGATTTAATTCTTCTTTTATTACTGAATCGTACTCAATTTTATTCAATTCTTTGAATTCATTATGCCATAAATCATGAGACTTTACATCAAGAAGTGGCAATAAAGCTGCTAGAGATTCTTTTACATCTCCTAAAACCGCAATTTCTGTTTTCACATTTTTATCAACCTCTGCAGGATCGATTTCGAAGTGAATTACTTTTGCCTGTTTTGCATAAGTGCTTAATTTACCTGTAACGCGATCGTCAAAACGCATTCCGAAAGCAATTAAAACATCACATTCGTTTGTTAGTAAATTTGGCGCATAATTTCCATGCATTCCAAGCATACCAACGTTTAGAGGATGATCTGTTGGCAAAGCCGAAAGCCCTAAAATTGTCCAAGCCGCTGGAATTCCAGCTTTTTCAACAACCGCTTTAAATTCTGCTTCTGCCTGACCCAAAATAACTCCTTGTCCAAAAACAATAAAAGGTTTTTTGGCGCTATTGATTAGAGCTGCAGCTTCGGCAACTTTATCTAAGTTTAATTTTGGAACCGGAACATAACTTCTAATTCCTGTACATTTTTCATAACTAAATTCGAACTCATCAAATTGAGCGTTTTTAGTAATATCTACCAATACAGGCCCTGGACGACCAGAACGAGCAATATAAAATGCTTTTGCAATAATTTCAGGAATTTGAGAAGCTTCAGTTACCTGAAAATTCCATTTTGTAACCGGAGTCGAAATTCCGATAATATCTGTTTCCTGAAATGCATCAGATCCTAATAAATGTCTTCCAACTTGACCTGTAATACATACTAACGGAGTTGAATCGATTTGAGCATCTGCAATACCAGTCACTAAATTTGTAGCACCTGGTCCAGAAGTAGCAATTGCCACCCCTACTTTTCCTGTAGCTCTTGCATAACCTTGAGCTGCATGCGTTGCACCTTGTTCGTGACGTACTAAAACGTGGTGTAACTGATCTTGAAATTTATATAATTCGTCGTAAACTGGCATTATAGCTCCACCTGGATAACCATAAATTAAATCTACTCCTTCTGCTAATAAACATCTTATAACGGCTTCTGCCCCTGATATTTTCATAGTATATTGTTTTTTCAATGTCAATTTCAATATCAAACTTCAATGGCAATAGCAAAAATCAATTTTAAATTAATCTTTTATATTTTTTTATTATAATCGCTACTGACTTTTGATATTGTAATTGTTATTGCTTTTTGAAATTGTTATTGTAATTAATTATCGGTTACACATCCTGTTGATGCACTCGAAACCGATCTAGCGTATTTAAGTAAAACCCCTTTGTCAACTTTTAATTTCGGCTGAACCCATGCCGCTTTTCTTGCTGCAAATTCTTCGTCAGATATCTTCAGGTCGATTGTATTTTTCACAACATCGATAGCGATTAAATCTCCATCTTTTACTAGTGCAATACCACCACCGTCATATGCTTCTGGTGTAACGTGACCTACCACGAAACCGTGCGAACCGCCCGAGAATCTACCGTCTGTAATTAGTGCACAACTGCTTCCTAATCCAGCTCCAATAATCGCAGATGTAGGCTTCAGCATTTCAGGCATTCCCGGACCACCTTTTGGCCCACAACCCCTGATGACGACTACATTACCTGGTTTAATCTTTCCGGCTTGAAGACCTGGAATTACTTCAAATTCACCTTCAAATACAACAGCTGGTCCTTCGAAATATTCTCCTTCTTTACCGCTGATTTTTGCCACAGCACCTTCAGAAGCAAGATTTCCGTATAATACCTGAATATTTCCTGTTGGTTTTAATGCTTTTTGAATTTCATGAATAACTTCTTGTCCGTCTTGTAAATCTGGAGTTGAAGCTAAGTTTTCTGCAACTGTTTTTCCTGTTACGGTCAAACAATCTCCGTGGATAAGTCCCACTTTCAGTAAGTATTTCATAACTGAAGGAATACCTCCAACTTCGTGGATATCTTCCATCATATACTTACCACTTGGTTTCATGTCTGCTAATACTGGTGTTCTATCGTTAATAGCTTGAAAATCATCTAAAGTGATTGTAACTCCAACAGAATGTGCCATTGCAATTAAGTGCATAACAGCGTTTGTAGAACCACCTAAAACAGCTACGATTGTAATAGCATTTTCAAAAGCCTTACGAGTCATAATGTCTCTTGGCTTGATATCTTTTTCCAATAATATTTTGATTGCTTTTCCAGCTTCCAAACATTCGTCTCTTTTCTCTTGACTCAAAGCAGGATTAGAAGAACTGTATGGTAAGCTCATTCCTAATGCTTCGATTGCAGAAGACATTGTGTTTGCAGTATACATACCGCCACAAGCACCAGCCCCTGGACAAGCATTCTGAATAACACCTTTAAAATCTTCTGGAGTGATTTCGCCTTTTACTTTTTTACCTAAAGCTTCAAAAGCAGAAACGATATTTAGAGATTCTCCTTTCCATTTTCCAGAGTGAATAGAACCACCGTAAATCATCATTGACGGGCGATTCAATCTTCCCATTGCAATTAATGCACCTGGCATATTTTTATCGCAACCAGGAATTGCAATAATACTATCATACCATTGCGCTCCAGCAACAGTTTCGATAGAATCTGCAATTACATCTCTAGAAACCAGCGAGTAACGCATACCTTCAGTTCCGTTAGAAATACCGTCACTGACACCAATGGTATTAAAAATAAGTCCGACAAGATCCGCATCCCAAACACCTTTCTTAACATCTTTTGCTAAATCATTAAGGTGCATGTTGCAAGTGTTACCATCGTAACCCATGCTCACAATACCAACTTGTGCTTTCTTTAAATCTTCTTCAGTTAAACCAATTCCGTACAACATCGCTTGTGCCGCTGGCTGTGTTTGATCTTGTGTGATGGTCTTGCTGTACTTATTTAATTCCATTATTGCTTTTATTAATTTTTAATTTTTTATTCAAAAAAAAACCTTCCAGTATTTGGAAGGTTTGTAATATAGTCTTTCAATTATATTTATAACATTCCCGATGCAGATGTGTGAATCACATTGACAACAACGACAGAAGTAATAATAATTGAGATTTGCATCATTTATTTTTTTAGTGTCACAAAAGTAAGTAAACTTCTGGAAGTAAAAAAATAAAATCTCAACATTTCAAAGACTTCTTGTTATTATCTTCACGTTTTAACAAAAAATATTAAACAATTGTAGATTGTCCAATACTTACATTATCATTATTAAAATACAGCAAATCGTCTTTGCTGAAAATAAAATTAGAAACGAACTCTCCTACTTCGTTTGTTCCAAATTTTGAATCTGGTTTCAAATCAACTGTAACTACTTTGTATTCAATTGCTTTCTCTACGGCTTTATAGATTACATGAGCTTCTTTAGTTAATCCAAAATGTTCTAACAAAAGCGCTGCCGCTAAAATCGAAGCAATCGGATTAGCTATGTTTTTTCCTTTTGCCTGCGGATATGATCCGTGAATTGGCTCAAACAAAGCATTTTTTTCTCCTAAAGACACTGATGGCAATAAACCAATAGATCCTGTAATTACACTTGCTTCGTCTGATAAAATATCTCCAAACAAATTCTCAGTCAAAATCACATCAAACTGTTTCGGATTTAAAATCAGCTGCATTGCTGCGTTATCTACAAATAAGAAATCAAGCTTAACATCCGAGTACTCTTCGCTCACTTTCTGAACTACTTTTCTCCACAATCTTGAAGTCTCCAAAACATTTGCCTTATCTACCATGGTTAGCTTTTTGCGTCGTTTTTGTGCCGACTTAAAAGCTAAATGTGCAATTCTAGTAATTTCTTCTTCTGAATATTCACATAAATCAGAAGCGTGTGTTCCTTCTTCATTAAGTGTTTTTTCTCCAAAATAAGCTCCACCAGTTAATTCTCTAAAAATGGTAAAATCAGCTCCTTCAATAATTTCTCTCTTTAAAGGAGAAGCTTCAATTAAGGCTTTATAAGGTTTTATAGGACGAATATTAGCAAACAATCCTAATTCTTTTCGCAGTTTTAATAATCCTTGCTCTGGACGAACCTTTGCATTTGGGTTGTTATCGTATTTTGGATCTCCAATTGCACCAAGCAAAACTGCATCTGTATTTAAACAGAGATTCAGTGTTTGTTCCGGTAAAGGATTTCCCGTTTTATCGATCGCAACCGCTCCCATCAGCGCTTCCTCAAAAACAAATTCATGATTATACACTTCGCCAATGGCGTACAAAGCTTTCTTAGCTTGTAAAATTACTTCAGGTCCAATTCCATCTCCTGGTAAAACTGCTATTTTTAAATTCATAATCTCTCGCTCTTTATGTCTTTAAATCCTTATTGTTCCTTAAATTCTTATTTTGAAATATTAACTTCTGATTAATTCTCCTTCTATTTTAGAAGCTTCGATAATCTGATGAATATCTGCGTCTACAACTTCTTTTTTAATATCAGCGAATTTCAAGAATTCGATGTAAACGATATCCAACTGTACTTTTGTTAATTCGTAACCTACTTTTTTAGCACGGTAAGCCAAAGCAGCTCTTCCGCTTCTTGCTGTCAAAATGATTGAAGATTCATTAACACCCACGTCTAGCGGATCCATAATCTCGTAAGTTGCTCTGTTTTTGATTACACCGTCTTGGTGAATTCCAGAACTGTGTGCAAAGGCATTTGCTCCAACAATTGCTTTATTTGGCTGTACAATCATTCCCATACTTTCAGAAACCAAACGGCTCATTTCGTTCAATTCTCTTGTATTGATGTTTGTGTCTAAATTTAAGTAAGGGTGCTGTTTGAAAATCATAACCACTTCTTCAAGTGCCGTATTTCCGGCTCTTTCACCAATACCATTAATAGTACATTCAATTTGTCTTGCACCATTTACAGCTCCCGCGATTGAGTTTGCAGTTGCCATTCCTAAATCATTATGACAGTGACATGAAAGGATTACATTTTCGATTCCTTTTACGTTTTCTTTTAGGTATTTAATTTTTGCTCCATATTCTTCAGGAAGACAATATCCTGTTGTATCAGGAATATTTAATACAGTTGCTCCAGATTTAATCACTTCCTCACAAACTTTTGCAAGGAAAGCATTATCTGTTCTACCAGCATCTTCAGCGTAGAATTCAACATCTTCTACATACGATTTTGCGTGTGCTACAGCATATTTTGCTCTTGCAATAATATCTTCAGGCGTAGTTTGTAATTTGTGGAGGATATGAGATTGTGAAGTTCCGATTCCAGTATGGATTCTAGGTTTCTTAGCATGCTTTAAAGCAGCTGCAGCAACATCAATGTCATTTTTAACGGCTCTTGTTAGTCCGCAGACGGTTGCATTTTCTACAATTTTACAAATCTCAGAGACCGATAAAAAATCGCCTGGACTTGACACAGGAAAGCCTGCTTCGATAATGTCAACTCCCATTTTGTCTAGTCGTTCTGCGATAACTAATTTTTGCTTAGTATCTAACTTACATCCTGGAACTTGTTCACCATCTCGCAATGTGGTGTCAAAAATTTGAACTTTCTCTCTATTCATATTCATTTATTTAATGTAATTTCACATCTTGATAACAAATATATATTGTACTATTACAGTATGAAATTCATTTTAATGAAATTATACTGTTCATAAAACGTTTTATCTTACATCAACTAACTTATAATCAGTAAGTTATATTATTATTTTTTACAATGGCTAACCATCAAAAAGATTTCTTATTTGTTCTAATCAAATCACTTTCGAAATCAGAAAAAAGGCAGTTTAAAATTTTTGCAAGCCGATTAGAAACGAGTTCAAACACAAAATTTATCGAATTATTCAATATTTTAGATAAATCTGAAGTTTATGATGAAAAACTCATTCTTAAAAGTGGTATTATCCAAAAAGTACAGTTATCTAATTTAAAATCATACTTATACAAACAGATTCTAGTCAGTATAAGATTAAATATCCCTAGCCAAAACATTCGTTATCAGCTTCGAGAACAAATGGATTTTGCCGTTATTTTATATAATAAAGGATTATACAAGCAGAGTTTAAAAATTCTAGATAAGACCAAACAGCAAGCTTTAGAAAATGACGAAAAATATATGGCGTATGAAATTGTTGAATTCGAAAAACTAATCGAATCGCAATATATTACCCGAAGTATTCAAGGACGTGCTGACGAATTGGTTGTTCAGGCCAAAGAGTTAAACTACCGAAATACGATTTCAAGTAAATTATCTAACTTATCGCTTCAGCTATACGGCATCATGCTAAAAACGGGTTACGTAAAAAGTGATGAGGAATATAAATATATAGACGACTATTTTAACAGACATATTGCAAAACTAGACGAAAGCAAGTTTGGTTTCCGCGAAAAATACTGGTTTTATAATGCTAATCTTTGGCGAAGCTTTCTGGTACAAGATTTCTTGGCAAGTTATAAATTTGCTTATAAATGGGTTCAGCTTTTTTATGATAATCCAAATATGATTTATCTGAATCCTGTGTTTTTCCTAAAAGGAAACCACTATTTTCTCGAATCGCTTTATATGCTGAAATATACCTCGAATTTCAAGAGATATTTGAATCTTTTAGAAGAAACCATTGCAGACCCTAAGTTTCCTTCAAATGATAATCTTGCATCATTGTCTTTCTTATATGTATACAACAATAAATTAAATCTACATATTTTAGAAGGTACTTTCGCGGAAAGCGAATATTTAATTCCTGAGATTTTAAATAAACTGAAATTACACAGTGAACATCTTGATGAGCATCACGAAATGTTGTTTTTCTATAAAATTGCTTCTATTTATTTTGGTAACGAAAAATACAATGAATGCATTAATTACTTAGATAAAATCATCAACAACAAAAACTTGACCATGCGCGAAGATTTAATGTGCTTTGCAAGATTATTGTCTCTGATTGCACATTATGAGCTTGGAAAAGATTATTATTTAGAAAATCATTTGAAAAGCACGTATAAGTTCTTATTGAAAATGAACGATTTGCACGAAGTTCAAAAAGAGATTATCAAGTTTTTAAGAAACCTAAACAACTTCTACCCTGCTGATATTAAAAAGGAATTCAAAAAAATGCATACTCGTTTCGTAGAACTTGAAAAGAACACCTACGAAAAAAGAGCTTTTTTATATCTTGATATTATTTCGTGGCTGGAAAGCAAAATCGAAAACAGAAAAATTGCTGATATTATAAAGGAGAAAGCGAAATTGAACAACAGATAAATGTTTTAAATTACAATAAAGAAATTCCAAATTCCAATCAAAAGGGTTGAAAAACAAAGTTTTTTAACCCTTTTTGTCATCCTGAGGAACGAAGGATCACACTCGTAAATCAACAAAGATTGGCTATTACCTTTGCTGAAATTACTAGTGTGATTTCTCTCTTCGGTCGAAATGACAAACTAAACGCTAAAAACAACAAACCCTACAGGTTTTAAAACCTGTAGGGTTAATAACAATAAAAAAAAATCCCAAACTCCGATAATTGGAATTTGGGATTTTCTATATTGAAAATTAAAAGATTTTATTCAACTATATTAGAAGTCGTTACATAGAAATCTTTATCTACTTCTACTTTTCTGTCTTCACTTGTTGTTTTTACTGATTGCCATTCTGTAGTTGGTTTCAGCCAAGTTTCAACACCGTTTAATTTTACTCTTACCGGCATATCAAATTTAGAAACACAGTTTGTCCAGTGGTAACCGAAAGTTCCGTTTTTAAACATATATTCAAAAACCGGAATTTGAGTTGTCGTTAAATATTGTGCAAAAACTCTGTTGAAGTTAATTCCTGACTGATCGTTAATATAATCTTGAATCTGTTTTCCTGTAACTGTTTGGTGATAGAAAGTCTTATTCATACCTCTTAAAATCGATTTCCATTTTGCATCATCATTGATTACCTGACGAATCATATGTAGCATTGAAGCTCCTTTTGGATACATATCGCCAGAACCTTCATTATTCACATCATAATGTCCGATAATTGGAATATCATTTTGAATATTTTTTCTACAGCCAATTACATACTCTGCACCAGCTTCTTTTCCGTAGTAATACTCCACAAAAAGGCTTTCCGAATAGTTTGTAAAACTTTCATGAACCCACATATCAGCGATATCTTTATAGGTAATATTGTTGGCATACCATTCGTGGCCCGATTCGTGAATAATGATAAAATCAAACTTTAATCCCCATCCTGTTCCGCTCAAATCACGTCCTAAATATCCATTTTTATATTGATTGCCATAAGTTACAGAACTTTGGTGCTCCATTCCTAAATACGGAACTTCAACCAATTTATAGCTGTCTTCGTAGAACGGATAAGGTCCGAACCAGCTTTCAAAAGCTTTTAGCATTTTTGGAGCATCTTTAAACTGCTCTTTTGCTAAAGCTAGATTGTCTTTTAAAACATAATAATTACAGTCTAAATTTCCTTTTTCGCCTTTAAAAACCTCAGAAAAATTCACATAATCACCAATATTGATGTTTACACCATAATTATTGATTGGGTTTGAAACATACCAATTGAAAGTTTTAGTTCCGTCTTTTTCTTTTTTAACACTCTGTAATCTTCCGTTTGAAACCTCTGTTAAGTCTCCTGGCACATTTACGCTAATCAACATATTCTCCACTTCATCGTACATATGATCTTTACAAGGCCACCAAACGCTCGCGCCTAAACCTTGACAAGATGTCGCAATAAAATCTTTTCCGTTTTTATCTTTTTTCCAAGAGAAACCACCATCCCAAGGAGCTCTAACAGCTTCTTTAGGTTTTCCTTCAAAGAAAACTACGATTTCTTTTACTGCACCAACTTTTTGCTTTTCTATTAAAATAATAAAGAAAGCATTTCCATTTCTTTCAAATTTTAAATCTTTACCATTCTGAGTCACTTTAGTAATATTCATTGGCTCCTGTAAATCGATCTGCATACGATTGTTCTCTGTTAAAACAGTATAACGAACAGTATTTGAACCTGAAATAAATTTCTCTGAAGGCTTAACCTTTACATCAAGGTGATAATATTTTAAATCCCACCAGGCTCTTTCTTTTGCGATGCTTCCGCGTAAAGTATCCTGATGTGTAAAAACGGTTTCTGACTTATTTAAAAGTCCCTGAGCATTGGCAGAGAAACCAACCAAAAAGGCGATAAAAATGCCACTAAAGTATTTTTTCATTATTTATAAATTTGTACGAAATAAAGGAATTAAATCAGTTTATTTTCAACAAATGTAAACATTCATATCTAGTATTTTAAAATTTTATGATTTTAAGCAGAAAAAAAAATCACTTATTTCAATTAATCTTCTCTATTTTAGTGGTTTTAAAATACTAGAATCATATATGAGATTTGGCACAATACTTTCGTCTTTACTGGTAATAATTGCAACTACTGTTAATTCACAAAATATCCTCATTCATAAAACAAATAAAAGAATAAAGATGGATGGTGATTTAACCGACTGGAAAACACCTTTTCTTGGCCCTTTTGTGATTCATAATACTAGAGAAAACGCCACTCAAAACACTTTCGTTTCACTTTCGTGGAATAATAAAAACTTGTACTTAGCCTATAAATGCACGGATTCTCAAATAATCGGAACATTACAAAAGAAAGATTCTCAGGTATTTAATACTGATGATTTGGTTGAAATTTTTCTTGACCCAGACGGAGACAGCCAAAACTATATTGAAATTGGTGTAAACGCATTTTCTACCAATTATGATTTACTTTTAAAATGCATTTCGGAAGAATGCGGAGGATGGAATACCTCAATGGATTTTGACATTAAAGGCTTAGAAACTGTCAGTAAAATCAATAAAGACGGATACACTGTAGAAATAAAAATTCCTTTTTCTAGTCTTAGAAAAATTAAAAATGGCGGTTTTTCGAAACCTAAAGTCGGAACTAAATGGAAAGGAAATGCTTTTAGGATTGATTACGGTAACACAACCGAATATATTGCTTTACAGCCTTATAATAGTTTAAAGTTTGGTTTTCATCAGCCGCAAGAATTTGCAGTTTTTGAATTTGTGAAGTAATTATAAAACGGGAAAAAATTGTACTTCTGTTGGCTTAAAATATTCTGCATTCTCAACTAAAAACTTAAAAGCCGTATTAGTTTTTGTCATTTTATAAACTTCAAAAATAGACTTGCTGCGCACAAAATGAGCATTTTGATAAAATCGATCATTAAAATTTCCATAAAATGTATACGTATCCAAAAACATAGAAATCCCTTTCTTTAGAATTGTAGGATTTACAAAAGCTTTGGGCAAGAATATATCGAGAAAAGTATTATTATCTACATACAACTCTCCAGTACTTTCATTAATTGGATAAAAATTTCCATACGGAGATCTTTCCAGAAACAAAATCATTCTCTGTCCTTTTTTTAATTCTTTATTTCTGGGATCACATAGCCACTCTTTCCAGATTGCTACATTAATTTTTGAGCTAGATTTTCCTTTTATGAACTCACTTATCGTGAACTCATATTCATTTTCAGAAACTTTAGAAATAGTTCCGTCAACAATCAAAACAGCTTTAGAAATAACCATCGAATATGGCATTACATTTTTTTTAAAGCCATAATTTAAACTCGGAACCAAAAGCAAAAACAAGTATAGAACTAATCGCATAAATATATTATTTAATACTAAAATACTATATTTTTTGTTATTTCGAGTGAAGGGAGAAATTCCCTCTATAGATCGACAAAGATTGAATACATTCTTTGCGGAATTTCTAGTGTGATTTCTCCCTTCGGTCGAAATGACAAGCTTGTGTTACTTTTGGCGTCCCTTCAAAACCTCCACAACATCATTCAATTGATATCCTTTTGCTTGAAGCAGAATCAAATAATGAAACAATAAATCAGCGCTTTCGCTAAGGAACAAATCATCATTATCATCTTTAGCTTCAATAACAACTTCTACAGCTTCTTCCCCAACTTTTTGAGCAATTTTATTAATTCCTTTTTCAAATAAAGAAGCTACATAACTTTTCTCTGAATCAGCATTTTCTCTGCGAGTTTTGATTGTGTTTTCTAATTGAGAAATAAAACCATAATTCGCATCATTTGGCTCTTGCCAACACGTATCAGCTCCTGTGTGACAAGTTGGTCCAACAGGTTTTGCCTGAATTAAAAGCGTATCTCCGTCGCAATCATTTTTAATGCTTACTAAGTTTAAAAAGTTACCACTCTCCTCACCTTTTGTCCAAAGTCTTTGTTTAGAACGGCTAAAGAAAGTTACTTTTTGTGTTTCTATTGTTTTTTGAAGCGATTCTTCGTTCATATATCCCAGCATCAGAACATTTTTTGTTTCTGCATCCTGAATGATCGCCGGAATTAATCCGTGTGCGCTTTTGATATCGATGTCCATAATTATTTTAGATTTTTGATTTCAGATTTTAGATTCTTAAAGCTGAAATTGATTTTTTTATTTATTGATTGAAATTTGGATTTTTTACAACCTTACTTCAATACCATTATTCTTAAGTTCTTGTTTCAAAGCTTTGATTTCGATTTCCTTAAAGTGAAAAACGCTTGCTGCCAAAGCTGCGTCCGCTTTTCCTTCTTTAAAAGAATCTACAAAATGCTGAATATTTCCAGCGCCTCCCGAAGCAATTATCGGAATATTTACTAGTTCTGAAAGTTTAGCCAAAGCCTCGTTTGCAAAACCATTTTTAGTTCCGTCATTATCCATCGATGTAAACAAAATTTCTCCAGCACCACGTTCTGCAACTTCAACAGCCCAATCGAATAAATTCAATTCTGTCGGTACTTTTCCACCAACTAAATGTACAATCCATTGTCCGTCAATCTGTTTGGCGTCGATTGCAACAACAACACATTGACTTCCAAATTTCTGAGCCAAATCATTAATCAATTGCGGATTTTTTACTGCCGATGAATTAATTGAAACTTTATCTGCTCCATTGTTCAGCAGAATATCTACATCTTCAACAGATGAAATTCCACCTCCAACCGTAAACGGAATATTGATTTTCTCTGCGACGCTTCGCACCATGTTTACCAGTGTTTTGCGCCTTTCTTCTGTTGCAGAAATATCTAAGAAAACCAATTCATCCGCACCTTCAGCCGAATAAATTTCAGCTAATTCAACAGGATCTCCAGCATCGCGCAAATCCACGAAATTAACGCCTTTTACGGTTCTTCCGTTTTTTATATCTAAGCAAGGTATTATTCTTTTTGCTAACATGTTTTTTAATTTGTCAATTTGATAATTAGTCAATTAGATAATTCTATACGTTTGCTAGATTAATTATCTAATTTTCTAATTAACTCATTATCTAATTATGTAATTCTCTAGTTGTTTCAAGCTAATTCTCCCTTCGTAAATCGCTTTTCCAATTATGGTTCCTTCACAACCTAATTCTGCCAATTTTGGCAATTCGTCAAAAGTTGAAATTCCACCAGAAGCGATTAACTTTATTCCTTCAGCTTCTGCTAAAATTTTGCTGTATAAATCGAAACTTGGACCTTGTAGCATTCCATCTTTAGCAATATCGGTACAAATAACATACTGAATTCCTTTTGATTGATAATCTTGAATAAATGGCACTAAATCTTCATTAGATTCTTCTAACCATCCAGAAACGGCAATTTTTTCATCTTTAGCATCAGCGCCTAAAATGATTTTTTCTGAACCGTATTCTGAAATCCATTTTTCAAAAATAGCTCTATTTTTTACAGCGATGCTTCCCCCTGTTATTTGGTTTGCACCGCTTTCAAAAGCAATTCTTAAATCGTCATCCGATTTTAATCCGCCTCCAAAATCAATTTTTAAGCTCGTTTGATTGGCAATTTGTTCCAATATCTTATAATTGACAATTTTGCTTGATTTTGCACCGTCTAAATCTACTAAATGCAGATATTCGATTCCGTGTGCTTCAAATGATTTCGCTACTTCAAGCGGATTTTCATTGTAAATTATTTTAGTATCATAATCACCTTTGGACAAACGAACACATTTTCCTTCAATGATATCTATGGCTGGTATTATTCTCATGCTTTTAATTTTAGATTTCTGATTTTAGATTTTAGATTCTAAAAATTGAAATTGATTTTTTGAAATTTTGATTGATATTGAAATTTTACATTTTTAAAAAATTTCCTAGAATCTTTTCGCCAACATCACCACTTTTTTCTGGGTGAAATTGAGTTCCGTAAAAATTATCTTTTTGTAAAGCCGATGCATATTCAACGTCGTAATTTGTTGTAGCAATAGATTCATCACAATTTGGCGCATAAAAACTATGAACCAAATACATGAATTCATTTTCACAAATACCTTTAAACAAATCGGTTTTTAAATCATAAATCTGATTCCATCCCATTTGTGGTACTTTTACGTTGTTTGAAAATTTCAAAACATCAACATCAAAAATTCCTAAACCTTCTGTATTTCCTTCTTCTGTTTTGTTGCACATCAATTGCATTCCAAGACAAATTCCTAAAACAGGCTGTTTCAATTCTGGAATCAAACTTTCCAAACCGCTTTCACGAAGTTTTGCCATCGCTGAACTCGCTTCGCCCACGCCAGGAAAAATCACTTTATCAGCCGATTTAATTTCGTCTGGATCATTACTCAAAACTGCCTTAAAACCTAGTCTTTCAATAGCAAACATAATGCTCTGAATATTTCCTGCTCCGTAATTTATAATTACTATTTTCATTATTTTTTTGTTTGTTTTGTTTCAAGTTTAAAGTTTCAGGTTTCACGTTCTGTTGAGCAACTTGAAACTTGAAACCTGAAACTTGAAACAAATTTTAAAGCATTCCCTTTGTTGAAGGCAAAATCATTTTCTCAGTATCTCTTTTTACGGCTACTTTTATCGCTTTTGCGAAAGCTTTAAAAATGGCTTCAATTTTATGATGTTCGTTGATTCCTTCTGCTTTGATATTTAAGTTGGCTTTTGCGCCGTCTGTAAATGATTTAAAGAAGTGATAGAACATTTCTGTTGGCATTTTACCTACCATTTCACGTTTAAACTCAGTTTCCCAGATTAGCCAATTTCTTCCTCCAAAATCAATTGCTGCTTGTGCTAGACAATCATCCATAGGAAGACAGAAACCATAACGCTCGATTCCTAATTTGTTTCCTAACGCTTTCGCGAAAACTTCTCCTAAAGCAATTGCAGTATCTTCTATGGTGTGGTGTTCATCTACTTCTAAATCGCCTTTTACAATAATTTCCAAGTCCATTTGACCGTGACGTGAAATTTGATCTAACATATGATCAAAAAACGCAATTCCAGTATCGATTTTGCTTTTTCCTGTTCCGTCAAGGTTTAAGTTGATGTAAATATCCGTTTCGTTTGTTTTACGAGTAATAGAAGCAGAACGCGCTTCTAATTTCAAGAATTCGTAAATCTTCTTCCAATCCATTGATTGCAAAACGATTGTATCATTTAATTCTTCACGTTTAGATGAAATTTCATTGCTTCCAATTCCATCTGTATCGTTCATGAAAATGGCTTTTGCTCCCAAGTTTTTAGCCAGTTCCACATCTGTTAAACGGTCACCCAAAACAAAAGAATTAGCCAAATCATATTCGGGATTGTTCAAGTATTTAGTCAGCATTCCTGTTCTTGGCTTGCGGGTTGGTGCGTTTTCTTCTGGAAAAGTTCTGTCTACGAAGATTTCATCAAAAACAACTCCTTCGTTTTCAAAAGCTTTTAAGATGAAATTCTGCGTTGGCCAAAACGTATCTTCAGGAAAACTATCTGTTCCTAATCCGTCCTGATTGGTGACCATTGCCAGTTCGTAATCTAATTCATTGGCGATTTTAGCCAGATATTGAAACGCTTTCGGATAAAACTCTAGTTTATCTAAGCTGTCTAATTGATAATTTTCAGGTTCTAAAACGATCGTTCCGTCACGATCGATAAAAAGTACTTTTTTCATGTTTTTATTTTTGAGAATAAAGAAAAAAGAGTAAAGAAAAATGGACTTTTCATTCTAGCTCAAAAGCTCTTTCATTTTTTTCTTTCTTCTTTACTCTATATTCTTTCTTCTATTTCAACAACTTCAATTCTCTAATTACAACCGCGTTTTCTTCTTTTGTTCCAATTGTAAAACGAAGACAATTTTCGCATAAAGGCTGTGTTGTTCTATTGCGAATAACGATTCCTTTTTCAATTAGCTGATCGTATCTTTTGTTAGCATCATCCACCTTGGCTAAAATAAAATTGGCTTCTGTCGGATATACTTTTTCAACAAAACTTACTTCAAGTAAAACTTTAAGCAATTCTTCTCTTTGCTCAATAATAGAAGCTATTTCTTGTTTTATTTTATCAGAATCTTTCAAACGTTCTTTCGCTCTTTGCTGCGTCAATTCGTTTACATTATAAGGCGGTTTAATTTTATTTAAAACCGAAATCACAGCTTCAGATGCATAACAGATTCCTAGACGAATTCCAGCCAAACCATACGCTTTTGAAAGCGTTTGTGTAATCACTAAATTTGGATATTCGTCAATTTCTGTCAGCCAACTTTCTTTGTCTGAGAAGTCAATATAAGCTTCATCAATAACAACTAGACCTTTGAAATTTTGAAGCAGTTTAACTACGCTTTCATCTGAAAACGAACTCCCGGTCGGATTATTTGGCGAACATAAAAAGATGATTTTGGTATTCTCGTCAACCGCTTCTAAAATCTTTTCAACTTGAGGCTGAAAATCTGTCGATAGGAGAACTTCTCTGTTTTCAACAGCATTAATATTCGCTAAAACGCCATACATTCCGTATGTTGGAGGAAGCGAAATAATATTGTCTTTACTAGGTTCACAGAAAGCTCTAAAAAGCAAGTCTAAAACTTCGTCACTCCCATTTCCTAATAAAATCTGATTTTGCTTTACCAAATTATTTTTAGCTAAAATAGCCTTAACCGAATTCTGCTGCGGATCTGGATAGCGGTTTACTCCATTTTGAAACGGATTCTCGTTAGCATCCAAGAAAATCATTTCGGCTGTATCAAAATCTTCAAACTCATCTCTCGCAGACGAATATGGTTTCAAGGATTTTACGTTTTCACGTGTAATTGTATTTATATCGAATTTCATTTTTATTTATTTTTTAGAATATAGAATAAAGACGATAGACTCTCCTCTGATTTGCAGTTTTTTTTACTCTTTGTTCTATATTCTATACTCTTTTCTCTTTATAAACTCTTCAATCTTAATGTTACAGCATTTTTATGCGCTTGTAAACCTTCAGCTTCAGCCATAGTTTCGATGGCGCTTCCTATATTCAGAATTCCTTCTTTAGTAATTTTCTGAAAAGTCATCGATTTCATAAAACTGTCTAGATTTACACCGCTGTAATTCTTTGCATAACCATTTGTTGGCAAAGTATGATTCGTTCCTGAAGCGTAATCTCCGGCACTTTCAGGCGTGTAATTTCCAATAAAAACAGAACCTGCATTTACGATTCCGTTACAGTAGAAATCATCATATTCAGAACAGATTATAAAGTGCTCTGGCCCATATTCATTGATTAAATCTAAAGCAATCTGATCGTTATCGACATAAATCAATTTCGAATTTTCGATCGCTTTCTCTGCAATTGCTTTTCTGGGAAGTGCTTCTAACTGAGATTGTACTTCTTTTTCCACTTCTCCAATTAGTTTTTTTGAAGTCGAAACTAGAATCACTTGGCTATCTGTTCCGTGTTCTGCTTGAGATAATAAATCTGAAGCCACAAAAGCTGGAACCGCTGTATCATCAGCCACAATTAATAATTCTGAAGGCCCTGCAGGCATGTCAATTGCAACTCCAAATTGCGTTGCCAATTGTTTTGCTACCGTTACAAATTGATTTCCTGGTCCGAAAATTTTATATACTTTCGGAATGGACTGTGTTCCAAAAGTCATTCCTGCAATTGCCTGAATTCCTCCAACTTTTAGAATTTTAGTTACGCCACATAAATTCGCCGCATATAAAATTGCTGGATTAATTTTGCCTCTTTTATCTGGTGGCGAACACAATACAATTTCTTTACAACCCGCAATTTCAGCAGGAACCGCCAACATTAAAACAGTAGAAAACAAAGGCGCTGTCCCTCCAGGAATGTATAAACCAATTTTTTGAATTGGTCTTTTCTCTTGCCAGCAATTTACTCCTTCAATTGTTTCCACTTCGACTCTTTCTGTTTTCTGAGCGTTGTGGAATTTATAAATATTTTCTTTTGCTAATTCAATAGCTTCTTTTAATTCATTAGGAATCAAACTAATCGCCTCAGTTATTTCTTCTTCTGAAACTTCATAATTGTCTTGTGAAATTCCATCAAAAATCGAAGTATATTTTGCTACAGCTTCATCTCCTTTTCTTTGTACTTCTTTGAAGATTTCTTTTACTGTAACTTCAATATCATCAACGGTTTGAGTTGGCCTTTTTAATATTTCTGACCAGATCTCTGGTTTTGGATTATCTATTTTATTCATTATTTTTTTCGCTTTAAGCTTTAAGCTATACGCTATAAGCTAATTAACTTTGTGTATTTTTTTCCGGCCTTAAGCTTAAGGCTTACTGCCTAAAGCGGGCAAAGCCCTACAGAACCATTTTCTCAATTGGGCAAACTAGAATTCCTTCTGCTCCTACTTCTTTTAGCTGGTCAATTACATCCCAGAAAGTATCTTTGTCGATTACAGAGTGAACACTACTCCAACCTTCTTGAGCCAGAGGAAGAACCGTTAAACTTCTCAAAACGGGAAGGATTTTTCCAACCGCTTCGATTTTATCGTTTGGAACGTTCATTAGGATATATTTCGAATTTCTAGCTCTTAGAACCGCTTGAATTCTGAATTTTAAAGTATCAATGTGTTTTTGAATTTCTGGAGAAACTTTTGGAGAAACTGCCAAAACCGCTTCGCTTTTTAAGATTACTTCAACTTCTTTTAAGTTGTTTTTAAAAAGTGTGCTTCCGCTTGAAACGATATCTACAATTGCATCTGCAAGTCCAATATTTGGCGCAATTTCCACTGAACCAGAAATTTGGTGAATATCTACCTTTATACCAAATTTACTGAAATATTCGTTAACCGTGTTTGGATAAGAAGTTGCAATACGAAGATTGGCTAAATCTTGAACCGAATTGTATTCGAAAGTTTTAGGAACCGCTACCGAAACTTTGCATTTTGAGAAACCTAGTTTCTGAACGACTTCGATTCCTTTTCCTTTTTCTACCAAAAGATTGTCGCCAACGATTGCTAAATCTACTACTCCATCAATTAAATACTGTGGAATGTCTGAATTTCGAAGATATAAAACTTCAAGAGGAAAGTTTGAAGCTTCTGCTTTTAACTGATCGATTCCGTTGTTGATTGAAATACCGCAGTCTTTTAGAATTTGAATGCTGTCTTCGTTTAAACGACCCGATTTTTGAATTGCAATTTTTAAAGTACTCATTTTTTTAGTTGTTTGTTGGATTAATAGTTTGAGTACAAAGAGAGTTAGAATTAAAAAACCCGTTTGATGTACTCAAACGGGTTTTAAATATGATGATTTACATGCATACCATTAACACATCGCTTGAGAGCAATAATGTAAATGATGATGATGTAATTGAATTGAAATCATGATTAGTTTTGTTTTTTACTTCTTTGATTCGGTTGCAAATATACTACATAAAATAATTAAAAAGCAATTTTTAATTTAACTTAACGATAGTTTATTGTTAAAAATCGTTTTCAACTGCATTTTACTTGATGAATTTAAAATTATTTTAACGAATTATTATATTCTTCAAAAACCAATAATACCTTGGTTCCTTTCCCAATTTCGCTTTCAATTTTAAATTTAATCTGAAGCAGATCTGTCATTCGTTTTACGATGAACAAACCAAGTCCTGTTCCTTTTATTTCAGAATGGTTTAAGGAATCTGATCTAAAAAAAGGATTCAGAATAGACTCTAAATCTTTTTTCGCAATTCCAATTCCTTGATCTGAAATACTGCACAAAATTTTATGATTTTCTCTTGACAATGAAATGCGAACTTCACTATTAGGTTTAGAATATTTTACAGCATTTGAAATGATATTTCGAAGAATCGTCACAACTAAATAATTATCAGAATAAATATAAAATTCTTCTTGAGCATCCAAAATCACATTTATTTGCCCGGACTTTATTTTCTCTGTATTTAAGGTAAGTACATCCAAAACAACTGCATTCAGATAAACATTTTCTTTTAGAATATTCTGTTTTTGATTCTCAAAACGAGCCATCATAAGCAACTGATCTACAAGCGAATTTAAATGATCAACTTCATTAATACAGTAGTTAATTTTTTCTTCGTATTCCTTGCTGTCACGAGGTTTACGAATAAGTACTTCAAGTGTTCCTTTAATTACAGTTAAAGGCGTTCTCAATTCGTGTGAGGCATCAGATGTGAACTGTTTTTCGCGTTCAATCGCATCTTCAATTCGATTCAATAAATTATTAATGGTCTTTGAAAGTGTAAACAATTCATCCCTGGTTTTTGGCAACGGTATTCTTGCTTTCAGATTGTCTTTAGTAATAATTTTCGAAGTTTGAATAATATTATTTATTGGTTTAATACTTCGTCCTGCATAAAATCTTGCTAGAAAGAATAAAATAAAAAGGATGATTGGAAAAGCAATTAGTAAAGTATCCATTAGATTGTCCAACACTTTTGAAGAATCAGAAAGCGACATTGCAATAATCAAATAACCAACTTTTTTAGATTGCACATGAAGCGGCACTTGTATCTGGCGAATTGTACTCCCTAGTAATTTCGTATCAAAAGGATGAAAATGCTCTTTCTTATTATGAAAAACGAGTTTCTCATTTTTTAAATTAGGCGATTTTTCGATAATTTTTTTGTTCAAATCCAAAAACTGAACAAAAATAGGATTTACATCTACAGAATTATGTTCTCTTTCCTCCCATTCTTCGGCATCCATAAAAATTACAGCGCCTTTTTCTATTCTTAGTTCTTTAAAATGGTCCTGAACTTCTATATTTAAATTCTCGTCGATATGATTGTAAACGGTGAGTTTTACAATAAAATATATAGCCGAAAAGACTGCTAAAACCAGCAATCCGGTTCCTACAATATAATTTAATGCAATTCTATTTCTAAAGGATAATGAAGTCATTTTATTAATCATTGGCGATATATCCAATGCCACGGATAGTTTTTATATAATCTTCTTCAATTTTAAGATTGAGTTTTTTTCTAATTGCATTCATAAAAACATCAATAACCCCCGTGTCGTATTCAAAGTTGATTTCCCAGACATCTCTTAAAATCTGATTTCTTGTGCAGACTTTTCCTTTATGCTGAATTAAATAGGCCAACAATTCAAACTCTCGCTGTGTTAGCGAAATTTCTTCCTCACCTTTTAGAACAATATGTCTCGCCAAATCCATCGTAATGTTTCCGAGTGTCAAGGTTTCAGCTTGCTGTTTATTTCTAAAGTGAACTTTAATTCGCTCAACCAATTCCTCGAAGCTAAATGGCTTTTTGATATAATCGTTTGCTCCAGCTTTTAATCCTTCTATAGTTTCCTGAACCGTATCTTTTGCAGTCAAAAAAATGATTGGCGTAGTCTGATCTTTGATTCTGATTGCCTTACAAAGATCTAAACCATTGATTTTTGGCAGCATCCAATCTAAAAGAATCAAGTCAAATTTTTGTTCCTGAACCAATTCAAAACCTTTAGAACCATCGGCTGCGGTCGTAATTTGATAACCTTCTTCTTGCAAACCTTGTTTTAGAAATTGGACAATTCCTACTTCGTCTTCAACTATTAAAATATGCATTTATCGTATCTGATTAAAATTTGAATTTCATTTTTTCAATTCAAAGATAGAAAATTTAGAACTGGGAAATAATTGAATATCCCAATAAATAAAGAAAATCAGCATCTTAAGCAAACTTTAAGTTAACGTTAAGTAAGGTAAAAGTGGAACTTAATCTGGCATTAATCATTCGAAAGTAATTTTGTAAAAAAATAAAACATATGGATTTTTATAAAAAACTTTCACCTTTTTACAATCTTACAGTATTCTATTTTATTGTGAGTTTCATACTTAGAATAGTTTTACTGTTTCATCCAATTACACAAAGTTCGTTTACTTTTGCCGAAAGCTTGAAAATCTTTTCATTAGGTTTAGTGTCAGACTTTTTTGTTTTTATTTTAGCTTCAGGTTTCTTGTGGCTGTATCTTATTTTTATTTCAAATTCTAAATACAACAAACCTTACGGATATATTATACTTGGAGGTTTTGTGGCGCTTTTAATTTATATCGCTTCCGGAAAAAGCATTTTTGATGAATACGGTGGCGCTTTGCCTAGAATCATTTTGATTTTTGTTTCGATAAAAACACTTCTTTTTGCGCTTTTTCTTTTCTTGCCCCAACAGAGAGATAAGATCCGATTTTGGCTTTTTGCTTTTGTAATTTTTCTTTACGTTTTACTGATTTTACAAAACGCAATAAGTGAGTTTTTCTTTTGGAATGAATTTGGTGTTAAATATAATTTCATCGCTGTCAATTACTTGATTTACACCAATGAAGTAATTGGAAACATTATGCAGTCTTATCCTGTAATTCCTATTTTCTCTGCATTATTTATTATCACTGGAATTATTACGTTTTTTATCATAAAAAAATCAAGAAACTATATTGACAAGATTCCTAGCTTCAATGAAAAATTAAAAATTACAGCCATTTACGGCGTTTTATTTGTTTTTTCTTTATTGGCGATTCCTAGCTTAACTAAAACAGAAAACTCTAAAAACATATTTGTTAATGAGCTGCAATCGAATGGTATTTATAAGTTCTATTTGGCTTTTCAGAACAACAAATTAGATTATTTTAAATTCTACAAAACAATTCCAAACGAAAAAGCTTTTGCAATTCTAAAGCAAGAAATGCCCACTATTTCAGGGAAAAATACTTTACATGAAATAAAAGAGGATTCGCTCGAACAACGTAAAAATGTAGTTTTAATTACGATTGAAAGTTTAAGTGCCGATTTCATGAAAATGTATGGGAACGAACAAAATATTACACCTTTTCTAGATAGTCTTGCTCAAAAAAGCTTGTTGTTTACAAATGTATATGCAGCTGGAAACAGAACTGTACGCGGTCTAGAAGCCGTAACTTTATGTCTTCCTCCAACGGCTGGAGAAAGCGTTGTAAAAAGAGAGGATAATAAAAACAAATTTTCGACTGGATCTGTCTTTCTTCAAAAAGGTTACAATGTAAAATTCATGTACGGTGGAGATGCATTTTTTGATAATATGCAGGATTTCTATACTGGAAATGGTTACCAAATTATTGACAAATCTAGTTTTGCCGAAAACGAAGTGACTTTTTCTAACGTTTGGGGAGTTTGTGATGAAGATATGTATAGCAAAGCGATTAAAGTGATGAATACTGAAGCGAAGCAGAATAAGCCTTTTTTCAATCATATTATGACAGTAAGCAATCATAGGCCTTTTACTTATCCTAATAATAAAATTGACATTCCTGGAAATATCAAATCGCGTGATGGCGGTGTAAAATATACCGATTATGCTTTAAGCCAATTCTTTAAGCAAGCTCAAAAACAGTCTTGGTTTAAAAATACAGTTTTTGTTATTGTGGCCGATCATTGTGCTTCGAGCGCAGGAAAAACAGAACTTCCGTTAGATAAATACCGAATTCCAGCTTTTATATATACCCCAGATATGAAGCCTGAAAAATGCACTAAATTAATGTCTCAAATAGATGTGATGCCAACATTGTTTGGATTGCTGAATTTTGATTATCAAAGTAAATTCTTTGGATGTGATGTTTTCCAACCAGATTATCAGCCAAGAGCTTTTATAGCTACTTATCAGGACTTGGGTTTAATCAAAGACAATGTTTTAACGATACTTTCTCCAAAGCAGGAGACAAAACAATTTCAATTAAAGCTTAATAGTCAAGCAGGTATTTCTCCCGAATTTCAAATTCGTTATGATGAAATACCATTGAAAACTGAAAACAAGAATCTAATCAACGAAACTATTTCTTATTATCAATCCGCTTCTTATGTACTAAAAGAGAAAGAATATCAGTTTAAAGATTTAGCTAGCAAGAATAAAAAATTATACGCAAAAGTTCGTTAACATAAGCAATTAAAAAAGCCTCAGATCATAAGGAATCTGAGGCTTTTTAAATTCTATTTCAATTATGAAACTTGAAATAAAAACTTAATCATTTTGATTTTTCATTCCAAACAAATCTCCTTTTTGGAACATTTTCAAATCATCCTGTAAAAATTGATAGTTTCTTTGAGTCACAGCTGGCGCATCTAAATCGCTCAAATCTGGTTTTCCAGCATTAATCCAAGCCGTATACCAGAAACTTGCAGTTGCTGCGATGGCTTTCTTCATTTGGCTTTCAACCATTCCGTTCAATTGTTCGTGCAGTTTTTTAGCATAGTCATCAGAGAAAACAGCTGTATTGTATTTAGTTTTCAGTACATTTCCTTCAGCATCCATTTTAAACACTTTGTCTTGCGGAGTTGCGACTCTTAATTTTTTGTCGATATCCAATAAAGGCTGTGCTAAACTGTGCGTATCGTTGATCAAGGCCCAAATTGCTTTGTGAACATCTGGATAATATTGCGCCTCAGGAACATTTAATTTGTAATTTTTAACAAACAACTCTGGCAATCTGCTTTCCCAAAGTGAATGAATTCCTTTTTGGTCTGTCAATTGTCCGTCGTGATTTGCAGAAGTATGCAATGGCATGTGTGCATCACCAACATAATGACCTAAATCTGCCGCTAGGAACAAGATTTCAGCTTTATTTTTTTCTTTAAAAGCTTTAGTCAATTTTGTCATCATTTCTTCCAAATACCATGGCAAGATTCCGTTATCCGATAAGAATTTAGCATCGTATTTTTGTTTCGCTTCTTCTAATGTTTTTGGATAAGTGTCAGCAGGACCAAAGTTTTCCATATCAAAATAGTGTCTCTGACCTTCTTCTTTATAATTTAAAGCATACTTACGGATATCTGGAACCGAAGCTTCTTGTGTAATAAAATCAATGTGATTGTAGAAAAATATTTGTAATTGTTTTGGTAAAGCCATTACAGCAGCTTTGTTAATACGCTCATGGCCAACATTTCCCCATGACAGCATAATAAAGCCAATAATTAATGCACCGAAAGCGATTAATTTTGGTCTCATTTGGATTTTTTTCATTTGTTTTTTTATTAGAGGGAGCAAATTTAGCTTTAATTAAAGAATACGCAAAAAATACTATCAATAAGATTCTACAATTTTATTTTTTTGAGATTTTAAGCTTTAAAAGCAGTATAAGCATATATTAACACTAATTTTCTTTATACATTTGCTTTACTAACAAAATTTAATTTTATGCGCCAGATTACCTTAAATTTATTTCTATTAATTTCTACTTTTTGCTTTGCACAAGAAACTGATTTACAGCTAAAAAATATTAGCGACACCCTATTAAACCCAAAAAGAATCCTTAAAGTTTCTGATCCTTTAAACGGTGAAAAAACAATGCAAAAACTGTTTCCTGGCAATTTATATCATCTTTCTGATAAAAACACTTTTATAAGCTGGAAATGCAAATCTTGTAAACCTTCTCCTTTTCTTGATGTAAATGGCGTAGAAGGTGATCAGATGTTTCCTTATACAGAAGGCGTTGCCACAAGACTTATCGCTAATATTGACTATAGCGATTCAAAAGGAAATCAGTTTAAAATTTTAGCTTTTAACCATTCTGTTCATGACGAAGACGGACTTCAAACAGGGCGTTTTTCTGGCGGATTGTTAGGCGTGGCTAAGTTTGCAAAGAATGATAATGTTTGGGAAATGAGATCTTTTCAACCTGCAGTAGCTGCGTTTGGGGCTTTTGCGCGATGTCCTACTCCTAAATTAGTTGAAATTGGAGAAGATCAATATGCTTTTACTTTGATTCATGCAAACGGTGGTGCTGGCGGCGCTTACGAAGGCTATCTTTATCTCATTGCTGGTTTTGGCGGAAAATATCAGCCTATTCTGGAAGTCAATAATTATCAGTTGACTAACTCTTCTTTTATCGCTTGGAGCGGATCTTATAAAGTAGTCAATGACAATTCTAAAAAACATTTTAGAGATATTATTATTACCACAAAAGGAACTTATAATATAAAAGCAAGAGGTGAAGATGAATTTGACGTTGAATTTCCTGAAGAAATTGCAACAATGGCCAGAACCAAAAAAGCATTTGATTTTGAGATTGAAAGACGCTATTCATTCAAAGGAAAATTTTACAAAATGATGGACAAACCAATTGTAAAATTCTCCAATGTAAAATAATAGTTTGAAAACAACTTTGAGTATAGTTTTACCGCAAAGAACGCAAAGTTTATTTTATTCCTATTTTTTCAAGAAGTGAAAAGTTCGCAAAGCTAGATGCATAAAAACTTTGTGTGCCTTAGCGCAAAACCTTGCGCTCTTTGCGGTTAAAAAAATATTAGTTCAAATAAAGAATTGATACTAAAGCTAAAACAGCAATAAAAATCCAAAGAAAAACACCTTGAAGCAATGGCTTTACTCCTACCGCTTTTAAAGTGGCAAAGTTTAAAGTTGCTCCAATTAGGAACAAGGTTATGGTTAGACCAATTTTTGCAATGCCTACAAGATGTCCTGTAAAAATGGCTGTTGACGGAACATACGTATTCACTAGCATTGCTATAACAAACAAACCGATAAAATAAGGAATTTTAATTCTTGAATTCTTGCTTTTAAAAAGAAAAGCGGTCAAGATTGAAATTGGAATAATCCATAAAGCTCTGGCTAATTTTACTGTCGTAGCAACTTGTAATGCTTCTGCGCCGTATTTATTGGCAGCACCAACTACAGAACTTGTATCGTGAATGGCAATGGCACACCAAAGACCAAAATCTTTTTGTGACAAATCTAATTGATGCCCAATAAACGGAAAAACGAATAAAGCAATTGAATTTAGTATAAAAATAACTCCCAAGGCAATTGAAGTCTGATTTTCGTTTGATTTGATAACTGGCGAAATAGCTGCGATTGCACTTCCTCCGCAAATTGCTGTTCCGCAAGAAATTAAATGAGACGTTTTTTTCTCTGTTTTAAGCCATTTACCTAACAATAATCCAAAAAGTAAAGTACTGAAGATTGAAAAAACCGTTAGAACAAATCCTTCTTTACCAGCTGAAACAGCGCTATGGGCATTCATCCCGAATCCTAAACCAACAACGGAAAACTGCAACAAAAATGTAATGGCTTTGTGATTGAATTCTACAAATGGATTCCCGAAAAGATTCACAATTAAAACGCCAAATAGAAGAGCTATTGGCGGAGAAATAATCGAAAATAAACATAATAGAATTACGGCAAGAAAAAGGACTTGCTGTAAGGACTGATTAATTTCAAATAATTGTGTTGTTGTTTGTTCTTTTGTTTTCAAAATAAATGGTTATTGATATTATGTAGCAAAGTTCCGCCGTTTATATTGAAAACGCCAATCGTAAATTGCAATTGGCTATAACTTCAAGTTATAATGAGATGCTAAATTTTGAATAAACAGTTCTGATAATGAATCTGATTTTCCTTGTAAGGTAGCCACATAAAAATATCTTTCTATTGACAGCTTCTCTACATCCAAAACAATCAATTCTTTATTTTTCAGCTCTTTGCTCACAGCATGAATAGACATAAAAGCAAAACAATCTGAGTTTAGCAAATAGGACTTTATGCTTTCTGTACTTCCTAACTGCATTTCTATCTGTAAATCGGTTAGTTTTAAATTTACTTTTTTCAATGCAAATTCTATAACTTCAAGTGTTCCAGATCCGCGTTCGCGAGTTAGAAATTTCATTGATTTCAAATCGTTTACCGAAATTTCATTTTGTTTTACAAAAGGATTATGACTGTTGCAAACCAAAACCAATTCGTCTTTTAAAAACGGAATGTATTTTATAGATTGATTTTTAGATTGTCCTTCTACAATTCCGATTTCAATTTCTTTATTGATTAAGGCATTTTCGATTTGTTCTGTATTTCCATTCAGCAAATTGACTTTTATATCTTTTTGCTTTTGATGAAAACGCGCCAAAACTGGTGAAATAATATATTGTGAAATGGTTGTACTAGCTCCTAGCCTAAGCAAACCTTGACGTTCTTTATTAAAAGAACTCATTTCAAAGTCTATTTCGCGATAGATATCAAAAATACTTTTAGTATATTTTAGAAGGATTTTTCCAGCTGGAGTTAAAGCGATTTTAGAACCGTTTCGTTCAAAAAGTTTGGTTTTATAGGTTTCCTCTAATTCTTGGATATGTTTAGAAACTGCTGGCTGAGTAATATACAGTTCTGTTGCCGCTTTAGTAAAATTAAGGCGGAGCGCAACGGTGTAGAAAACTTTTAGCCTGAAATCCATTTCAAAAAAATTAAAGATAAATAATTATTGCCAATCTATTGGAAATGTTCCAGATTCGTTTAATAATAAAACTAAATTATATTTACCTATTTTTTTATCTTTTCTATAAATATAAACTTTTTTTGAAAATGCTTTTTTAACTAAACTATCGTCTTTTTGAATATCGATCTTATAAGAATTAAAATTAGCAAAATTGAATTTCTTTTCCACACCATCCACAGTAATGTTACCTTTTGCATTTTCATTAATTTTAGTGATCACAAATTGATAGTCATTTCTATTTTCTTTTCTAGCGTTTATGTAAATCCAAAAAAAAATAGCACAAAAAAACAGACTAAAGAAAATGAAAACTTTTTTAAAAGACATAACACTTCATTTTAAAGCAACCCATTATACTTTCTAACAAACCATTCAATTGTTAGTAAAGTAGCAATCAAAATCAATAACCAAACCCAGTCAATAATTGGCGTTTTACTTGAGATATTTTTTTCAATTGATTTGTATTCTTTGTTTTCTAAAAGTGTATTAATCAATTGATCGGCTTGATCTTCGAAGAAAGCTTTTCCTCCTGTTTGCTGAGCCAATTGCTGTAATTTAACCACATCCGGATTTACGAATTGCTTTTCGATATCAAAATCTAAAATTTCAAAATGACTTGCGTATGAAGTATTCGAGTTTAATTCTTTTACTGTAAAGTTATATTTTCCTGCTGGAAGTCCTTCTAAATTAGCCGAGAAAGAATTGCTTCCCTTCAGTAAATCGTAGTTTTTAGTTTGTTTCGTCGCAGCATTTACAACAGTAATGGTAAGTTTGGCTTTTTCATCAAACTCATAATTTTTATTGAAATATTGAGCGTTAATAATGATTTCTTCGCCAGAATTATAAAAACTTTCGTGAGATACTACTAATGATTTCTTTGAAGTCGATGATGCTAAATATTGAATAATCTTATCCATAAAAACATCATATTTCTCAAATGACTGATTATCGACATGACTTTGCAAACGCCATTTCCAGCTATTTTCTCCTAAAAGAAAAGCGGTTCTTTTTCCTTGATTTTCGGCGAAAGCCAATAAAGGTGCATTGGTAGAAACGTTTCTAATTTTTGAAGAAAGCAATACAGACACATTTCCGTTAGTGCTTATATTTCCAAACGGATTTTGCAAAGGCGGGAAATTTTCAAAACCAATATTATCTATTGCAAACAGGTTGAAGGCTGATTGGAATTCACATAAAAAATCTTCTCGCTGATTACTCATTTTAAAAATTAGATTGTTCTGCTGCTGATTTAGAAAATTGAAATCGGTATTGTTTCCTGTTATAATAAAAGTATTTGTCCCTTTTAATTTATTGTTGTCAAATATCGCTTTAAAAGCTGCTGTTGG
This sequence comes from Flavobacterium sp. B330r, assembly GCF_056824325.1. Lineage (NCBI taxonomy): Bacteria > Pseudomonadati > Bacteroidota > Flavobacteriia > Flavobacteriales > Flavobacteriaceae > Flavobacterium > Flavobacterium sp. B330r. Next base: position 4,658,348 of record NZ_CP124860.1, on the reverse strand, counting down.
CTGATATAAAACCAAAACAGAAATACCTTCTAAATCATTAATCTGATTTGGTTTAGCTAAAATCACTTTACGCTGTGCATTAACTTCAATAGAGCGCTTTAAAGCCGCAATATCTGGATGATTTATAGCAGAAACAATTGCAACAGTTGATTTTTGATCTATTATTTCTACTGCAAAATTTTTGACGTTATTATAACTGTTTTTTTCTTTTGCAGATGATTGAATATTGGCTTTATAAATCTGCAATCCTACTTTGTCTGCTGGAAGAAGCAAGTTTAGCGAAACTGTTTTCTTTGATGGCGAGAAAGCTAGTTTTTCTTTTGCTACAACTGTGCTTCCTTGCGTAATGGTAAATTCTGCATTTGTGGTTTTATCTCCTCCATATTGCAGAAAAACTTCAACTGGAAATTTATTTTTGTGAAAAGCGTATTTATTTACGTTTAACTGATTGATTTTTAAATCAAAAAAAGTGGTTGTATCTCCCACAACCAAAGGATAAACTTTATTGACAGGATCAAAACGATATACATAATCGTTTCCTGTAGTTTGATTTCCGTCAGTAATAATGACTGTTGGGAAAATCAGATTTTTGTGGATGCTTTTTAGATTTTTGGCCACTTCGTCTAAATTGGTCTGATTTCCTTTGAAATCAAATTGGTCTGAAGTTTTAAAATCATTATCAAACTGATAGGTTTGAACATCGAATTTTTCTTTTAAAGCTGGATTCGAAACCACTTTTTGATATAATTCAACCGCTTTCTGGTCTGATTTTAAAGCGGCAATAGAACTCGAATTATCAACCACAACTGCCAGAGGCGTTTTGGTAATTTCAAGAGAGTTTTTTGAAATAATCGGATTTATCAATAAAACCAACAATCCGAAAATGGCTAGAAAACGCAAAAAAGCCAAAAGTATAATCACATTGGATTTACTTTTGGCTTTGAAAAAATATTGAAAATACGACAAACCACCAGCAATTACTAAAGAAAGCAATAATAAAAGAATCGTGTTTGTAGTCATAATTTATTCAGTAATTGGAAGATTAATAATTCAAAGATTTCAAAACCTTTGAACCTTTGCAACTTAGCACCTCAGTGCCTTAGGTTAGCATTCCTCCGCAAACATTAAGAACTTGTCCTGTAATGTAAGCACTCATATCTGAAGCTAAGAAAAGACAAGCGTTTGCAACGTCTTCTGTAGTTCCTCCGCGTTTCAACGGAATACCTTCTCTCCATCCTTTTACTACATCTTCGCTTAATTTTGCAGTCATTTCAGTTTCGATAAAACCTGGTGCGATTGCATTGCAACGAATATTACGAGAACCTAACTCAAGAGCTACAGATTTAGTAAATCCGATTGCACCTGCTTTAGAAGCTGCATAATTTGTTTGACCTGCGTTTCCAGAAACTCCAACAACAGAACTAATATTAATGATAGATCCTGCTCTTTGTTTCAAGAAAGTTTTCTGAATCGCTTTTGTCATATTAAAAACCGATTTCAAATTCACATCAATTACTTGGTCAAAATCTGCCTCAGACATACGCATTAACAAATTGTCTTTTGTAATTCCGGCGTTGTTGATTAAGATGTCAACAGTTCCAAAATCTGCTAAAACAGCATCAACAAAAGTCTGCGCTTCGTTAAAATCTGCTGCATTAGATTGGTATCCTTTAGCTTTTACTCCTAAAGCATTTAATTCTGCTTCTAAAGCTTCTGCAGATGCTGCAGATGAGCTGTATGTAAAAGCAACATTTGCTCCATGTTTAGCAAAAACTTCAGCAATTCCTTTTCCAATTCCACGGCTTGCACCAGTAATAATTACAACTTTTCCTTCTAGTAATTTCATATTCAAAATTAATGTTAATATTTCTTTACAGCTTGCGCCATTACTTATTTGCATTTTCTGCTAAAAAAGAAAATTCCATAAGTTTTACCTACGCTATAAATGACTTGTCAAATATATAATATTTCCCTTTTTAAAAAAAATAGCATTAGTGTAATTTATAAATAAGAGCTTTTCTTTAGCATAAAACAAAAAACCGTTTCAATTTGAAACGGTTTTATTACTTAAAAGTTTACCTAGTAATATAATTAAGGCAAATCAAATTCTGGAGCTGGAATAATCTCAACTGGCTGATCAATACATGGATGAATGTATTGCCCCATTACGGCTCCATCTCCTGTTTGACAATCCCAAGTTAACTCTCCAGCTTTAATACTTCTTTGCTCTTCGCGGTTCAAAATCTCAACTCCTTGAAAATTTAAAATTGATTTTAACATAATTATTTGTTCTTTGGTTTTTTGGTAAACTCAATCCGTTATTGTCTGTTGAGTTTTCAGACATGAAAAATTAATTTCAGCTTTAAATATAAGAAAAAAAGTATAATAAATTTACATAAAGAAAGATTAAACTTAAAAAACAAAAAACAGCTCATAAAAATGAGCTGTTTCCCCCAAAATAAAAAAACAAAACTAAAAATCTTAGAATATGATTTTGCCACATTTTTAAAGATACACTTGTACCAATACTATTTTGTATCCCTAAAAGTCATTGACAGTCTTTAATTGACAGTCTTTATTCGTCTTTATCTTCATTAATCTTATTCATGACTACACACGCAATCGCTACTACTATGGACAGATATAAATAAGGTCTTAAGTATGGATAATAATATTGATTTACAATAAGCAACCCTATTAGCCAAAAGAATATTGCTATAGTTGCAGGTGTAATTATTTTTTTAATCATAATATCTATAAATTAAGAAGTTATATACTTGATTCAGAAATTATGCTGGATAAGAGCAGCTCATTTTTTTGAGCTGCTCTTTAAAATTAATTAAGTTTCCAAGTTGTCATTCTAAACGGACTTGACGCGCTTGTAAATGTATAAACAGGATCTGAGTAGAATAATCTGAAACTTTCTGCTTTTACATAAATTCCTTGCGGATCCATGAAGTATTTATCAATACTTGCCAAGAATGCTGGTGTCGCTAAGGTAGTATTTCCGTTCCATGATTTATGTTTCAAAATCATTTTCTTACCTGCTGCGTCTTCTTCGATAGTAACATGATGCTGTAAAGGAGATCTTCCGACAAAAGTGTAATAGATAAAAGTTCCGATAGCATGATTGCTATAGATTTCAATAGATGCGATACTTTGTCCTGACGGCAACAATGCGTTTACTTTTTCTAGTTCAGCGTAAAATAATGATGAGTTTGCTGGTGAATCGATTGTGTAATCGTCTACAAAGAATCCAAACCAAGCTAATGGCTTACCTGGAAGCAATAGTTTATAATCGTCTGTAAGAACTAGCGGTTTATCGGTATACTTTATAACTGCAGATACGCCACCTGTTCCTGTTGCAGTAAAACTTCCATCAGTATCGTTATAAACAAAATTTGATAATTTTTGTCCACCTACTTCAACTGCAGGACTTACTACAATTCCTGTTGGAGAATATCCTATTCCCATGTTATAGCTTACAGAGTAACCATTTTCAATAGAATTTGAGTTTGCAAAACGCGTTACTGCTGTAAATGAAAAATCAAATTTATGCGTAGTCGTACCATCATTTGTTTCCAATAGTCTAAAAAGTGGTCTTTCTTCTCCTCCAATAACATTCTTTTCCATCAGAAGATTTTTAGGCAATTCTGTCCAATCTTCTGCAGTTGCTTTTACAAAACGTAATTCTTGATTGCTTCTGTTGGTTCTAAAAATGATTTCTCCATTTTCTTGTCCATAGTACAAAAATTGAAAATCTCCTAAATAACCTTTTGCTCTCAATGCCGGAATGGGATAATTGTCTGAATCTGATAAAAGATGAATTCTATTTTTTGTCGTAAAAGTTAAACTCACCGTGCTTCCTACTTGAATCGCGTATTCACTTTTATAAGTAGCTGTATCAGTATCGAAATCTGATGCCATTTGCACAGTTCCATCGTCAGCAAATCTAAATAAATGAGTATATCCTCCTAAAACTGTATTATCTGTAAAATAAACCGCTTTCCACCCGTATTGAGATGAAAGCAGTGCTTCGCTTAACTCTGTTTTTTGCTTATTTAATCGAGCGGTAGGCGTATCATTAAAAAGTTGTTCTGCATCTGTATTATTATTACAGGCGATCAATTGCAGTATTAAAACAGCTGCAAATAAGTACTTATATAGTTGTTTCATTTTCATAATGCTTGTTTTAATTTATTACAGATGTTGTATTCTTTTCTGCTTCATCTCTTAAAGCATAAAAATCCATGTTGAATGCTTCTTTAAAATACTTAACCACAATAGCTTCTTTTGATTTTAAAGCCTGAAGAGCAAAAGGATTTTCAATACCATCCAAAAATGCCGCGTATTCTGCTTTTGTATAAATTAGAATCATCGCTGCCGTTTCTGCAAAATCTTCGTTAATATTTGATCTTGCATAACTTGTAATAAATCCAAGCTCATTTGATTCTTCAATTTCAAAATTGTACCAATCTGCGGTATAACCTCCCGGTGTAAGCGTTTTCCAAGTTTTTTCGTCAAAAGGTTTGTTCTGATTTAAAATATGAATGTATTCGTGCTGAATTGTATGTATAAACTGCGCTACGTTTTCGCGATCCGATTTATCGATATAATCTGTTTCAAACAAAGTAACTCTCTGCCCTCCTTCAGCCAAACCTAAAGTTTTGGTTCCAACACTATTTAAATTAACTCCTCCAACCAAAACAATTTCTCTTGGCGCAATTTTCTTTACAAAATCTAGACCTCCAATTGCGGCATAACTTTTTAGCCAAATTGTTTCAACTATTTCAAGAGCAGGTTTTACTTTATCAACTTCAGGTGGGAATAAATAACGACTGTTGTCTACCGTGTTTTGGTTCCATTTATACTGAACATTAATGTTGTATGAATTTAAATAAGTAGCGTCAATCCAATTATCTAAACTTGTTTTCTCTGGTTGTGTAAAATCTAATTGGCTTTCTCCAGGCAAGTCATCGCTTCCACATGAAAATAAAGTTATCGAAACTAGAGCTAAAACCGCAATTTTATTATATTTTAATAATTTCATAATTTTCATTTTTAAGATTACCTAGGATTTAGTTCGATACCAGTACTTGAAGCATGCAACGGAATTTGCAATGCTCTTCTGTTATCGTCTTTTACTAAAATATTAGCTGGTTTATTTGATGTCTCGTGTCTAACTACTAGGTTAAAACGTTTAATATCAAACCATCTAAGTCCTTCGTGTATAAAATCTCTTCTTCTTGTTTCTGCAATTGCTTTTATATAAGAGGTCTGCACTGGAGTCATTGTATAGAATGGCGTATATTCGTCTGCAATTACAGGGAATTTAGCCACTACTCTAGCCTCAGTCAATTTATCTGTTGTCGGATTGTATGTTGGAGTTCTTGTTGCTAAGAAATATTCTAATTCTCCTGTAGCCGTAGCAATATCTCCCTTCATAACATGCGCTTCGATTCTATTTAAGAAAAACTCATCGTTACTTAATAATACTTCAGCAACATAAGGATCTCCAATTCCAGCTGTTACGTTAGAATATTTAAAGTATTCATAAAACTTAGGCAAGAACAATGTGATACTTCCGTTTGAAGAATAAAAATTATAATAGTACGCTTTTCCGAAAAGATTTGTGCTTGTTCCAAAGATTTCTGGACGGCGTAAACCTGATAAATTAAAACGATTTAAATGGTATACTCTACTTACGATCGTATTTGCAGAAACGATCAAAAGATTGGTTCCAACATCACTCGCTCCGTATTTTAACTGCTGATCTTCTACACTTAAAGGTTCGTAAACTGAAAAATCTCTTATTGCTGAGGGTCTAGAACCTAAGTCATTAGACAATTCAATTACTTTATCCCAATTTCCTTTTACTAAATAAAATCTGCTGGCAAAAGCTTTTGAAGCCGCTACATTAAAGTGAAATTTTGGTTCTTTATAATCGTTTGTCACGTACTTTAAACCTTCTTCAATATCTTTTTCAAGAAAAGCATATACTTCAGCAAGTGTATTTCTCTTATATTTTGTTATCAATTCCGTTTCTGGTTTTGTTACATACGGAACCCCTAAATCTGTATCTGCAGTTGCTGGATTGTAACGTTTTGACCATAGTGAAACCAACATAAAATGAGAATAAGCTCTCGCCATCAAAGCTTCACCTTTTTGCGGATTTAAGCTTGCCGGACTTCCCAACTCTTCTATTGCTTCCAGTGCTTTGTTTGCGTGTGCAATTGCTCTATAACAAGCATCCCAGTAATACGCTTGCGTATCAATATCAGTAGCTTCTGTATTAATTTCCCAATTGTAGTTTTGCTCGTTTCTTACTAATGTTGTAGCTAATCCACTATCAAAAACATTATCAGACATAGTTTCAGCAATCTCGAAATAACTCATTTGAGGATAAGCTTCTACTAATAATTCTTTTATTTTTTCTGGCGTATCAATTTCGGTTCTATTATCTGGTTTCTCCGACAAGAAATCATCGCAGCTAGTAATACAAATAAGTATTAATAGGGATAATGCTATTTTTAAGTTTTTCATGATTTTGACTATTATAATGAAAGGTTTAAAGTAAATGTGTATTGAGTTGTTACAGGAAAAGCAACTCCTCCAGAATTACGAAACTCAGGATCTTGTCCATTTAATCTTTTATCAGAATAAACTAACCAAGGATTTACCGCTGAGCCTTTTAATGTAAAAGTGCTCACACCGATTTTCTTTTTAAAATCAGCAGGAAATTCCCAGCTTAATGATATATTTTTTAATCTGACAAAATCTCCATCTGCAATACGAACATCAGAATAATTATACGTATTATAAGCTCTTGCCAAGGTACGGTCTCCGCCATAATTAGCATTTAAACGTCTGTCTGCAATAACTGGAACATTGGTATAATTTTCATCACCAGGATTAATCCAACGGTTTGTAAAGTCTTTTGTAAACACTGTTAAATCATCGTAAGTACTATCGTATACAGGATTTAAACGAACTTTATTTCCTCCTGAACCTACAAAGAATATGTACAGAGACAAGTTTTTGTATGTAAATGTATTGGCAAAACCAAATGATTTATTAGGCTCGATTGATCCTTCATATTTCAAATATTTAGTAACATTTAAATTATCCTGAAAATTAGCATCTGTAATGTTATTCTCTGCTCCGTCTTGCAATATAAACGTAGGAAGACCTTGGTTGTTCAAACCTGTAAATTGGTAAGAGTACAATGAATTTCTTGGATGTCCAACCGTATTTCCTCCGTTTGAATCAACTAAATCGAATGCCGTTGGCGTGTTCTGCAATTTTGTAATCTCTTGATGATAAACAGAAAAATTAAGGTTTGTAGACCATTTAAAATCTTTACCATTAATGTTTTTAGTTGTAATACCAACCTCCAAACCTTTAGTCTCCATATCGGCATTGTTACCTTGTCTAATTCTTTGTCCGCCAATACCAGAAGTAATTACATAATCTACAAGATCAAAAGCTTTACGACGGTAAACGTCTGTTGTAAGCTGCACTCTGTTATTAAACATTCCAAGATCAAGTCCGATATTTGTTTCAAACTGTTTTTCCCAAGTCAAATTTCCGTTTTGAAGCTCTTCAATTCTAATTCCTGATTCTCTATCATCAAGTCCGAAACGATCTGTAATGGCACTTTTGTAAATCGCCAAAGAGTTTGTTGCTGGTCCTGCTGTAGCTGTTAAACCATACGAAGCTCTTACTGCTAAAGTATTTACTGATTGTACATCTTTCATGAAGCTTTCTTCAGCCACATTCCATTTCCCACTAAAAGTGTAAGTTGGCAGCCATCTTGACGAATCGCTATCTCCTTGTCTATTAGACCCATCATAACGTCCTGTAACAGAAGCTGTATAACGTCTATCATAAGTATAACCTACCTTACCAAAGAAACCTACTGTTCTTTCTTTTTCTTCATTAAAACCGTAGTATGAATCTCCAGCATTAATTATTTTTTCGATAATTCTCGGATCTGTAAAAGCAGTTAAACCACGATCGTATTGCAAACCCGCAGCTGTAAATTGATCACTAGTTCTGTCGACAACTCTCATTTCAGTTCCAAACAGACCTTCTACTTCGTGCTTGTCGCTAAATATATTTCTGTAACTAACACTATTTCTTAAATTGTAAGACGTCATGTCGTTTGTAAACTTTCTTAAGAATCCTCCATTTGGCAAGACTGATTCTTTTGGAGCTGTTAAATCGTTTGGATCTTGGTATAAAAAGATATTTTGATCTCTAACCAATGTGTTTACCCCATCTTCTCCAATTGCTGTTCCTGCTCTGTATGCACCAACAACGTTTGAACCTTCTAAAATTTTATGCTCACGGCTTGTATTAGCATAACGAGCTGAACCTGTTAAATTATAAGTTAAATGCGGATTAATTTTATAATCTAAATCCAATTGAAAACGAATGTCTTTTACCTCAATTTCCATGAAATTGTTAGCCAATTCGTTTACGATGTTCATTTTTGCCCAGTTATTTCGGTAGTATTCCAAATTTCCATTATCGTCATACGGACGTAAAGTTCTACTTGTATTCAACACATAATTAAAAGGGTTGATATCAAAATCACGGGTTACTTTACCAAAAACAACATCTTTTTCACTTTCATAACTTCCTGGAGCACCTTGATCTCTAATAGAAGCCAATGTAGATAAGGTTATATTTAATTTATCGTTTACATAAAAAGTACCTTTAATGTTACTAGAAATCTGTTTTACATCATCAGCAATAGTCCATCCTGGATCTGTATAGTAGCCCAATGAAGCATAAAATGTATTGTTTTTGCCTCCACCAGAAAAACTCAAAGAGTGATTTTGCGTAATAGATGGTCTAAACAAAACGCTGAACCAATCTGTATTGGCTTGTTCGTATTTCTTCAAAAAATTATTACGGCTAACAGGATCATTATTAACTAAATAATTTCCAGTTTCAGGGTTGTAAGTATTTATAGCTCTTCCTAAAATATTGTAAGCGCCTCCATATCTTCCATTTACAGTAGTTGGCAAATCCAAATATCCTTTAGCTTCCATCTCTTTAAAAATACTCATAGATTCCTGAGAATTTAGAATATCAAATTGACTATAATTTGGAACTGTTCTTACAGTCTGTTCCAATCCGTAGCTAATTTTTAACGGAGAATCTCTACGTCCTTGTTTTGTTGTTACAACAACAACTCCATTTAACGATCTTGAACCATAAATTGACGTAGCCGATGCATCTTTAAGAATTTCAATACTTTGAATATCGTTTGCACTTAAGCCTGCTACAGATGAACTTAATAATGTCTCTGAATTTCCAGATGCCAAATCAGCAAAAGACATATTGATAATATCTTCTTGGACAACACCATCAATAACCCATAATGGCTTTGTATCCCCAAAAATTGAAGAAGATCCACGAACGGTAATTTTAGGAGCTGTACCAAAAGTTCCTGTAACATTCTGTACGGTAACCCCAGCCGCTTTACCTTCGATCATTCGGCTTACGTCAACTACACCATCTATTTTTAATTCAGTGCCCGAAATTTTACTAATAGCACCAGTAAACGTTCTTTTTGAAGTTTTTTCGTATCCAGTAGTAACCACAACCTCTTTTAGGTTCTGACCAGCTTCGGTTAAAACAACTGTTGGAGAAGTATTGTCAATACCAATTTCTTTTGTCTCCATACCTACATAAGAAATAAGCAAACGGTCTACATTTGCAGGCATTTCGATCGTAAAATTTCCATCAAAATCTGTTAAGACAGCTGTTTTTGTGCCTTTTGCCATTACAGTAGCGCCAGGTAGCGGATTTCCTGATTGGTCTGTAACTTTTCCTTTAATAATGGGTCCAAAAGTCAAAATCTCAAACAAAGAATCATGATTGTTTCCATAAGAAAAAGTATTAATCGTATTCTTTTGAAGGACAATCTGATTGCTTACTTCTGAAAAAGTAATATTAAAAGGAACCAATATTCTGCTAAGTACACTCGACAGAGTTTCTTGGTTTGCTTCTATACTAACCTTCTCTCCTAGTTGAGGAAGTCTTGAGTTATAGGAAAATTTTACATGAGCAGACTTTTCGATTTTTGATAAAGCATTGTCTAAAGTTAGATTATCAACTGTAATAGTAACTTTAGTATCTAATTTTTTCTGCCCATTTACATTATTTGCGAGAGTAACACTTGAAAACACAAGCGCTAACACAAACTGAAACAGCGTTATTTTCATGATTTGGTGAAGTAATCGTTGCTTGACAACAGGTTTTTTCATAATTTTGGTTTGTTTTGATTAATACTATTCGCGTGTATTTTAAGAAACATCATAAATTACCCTTTACAGAGAGTGATTTATTCAGATTTAAGTGTCGATAATGTTACAGCATTCTCGGCACTTTTTTTATGCATTCATTTTTTACATAGGCAATTACAAATTATTTTTTAGTTTTTGAATTAGTTAAAATTTTGGATGTTTTTCTTTTTATTTTAATTGAATTAAGAATTCTAGTTACAGCCAGAAGTCGTAATTACAATCTGATTTCCATTCATTTCATAATTGGTATCATTACCGATGCTTTTGCAGATTATTTTCAGCTTTTCGGCCAACGGCTGATCGCTTAATGAAGTGGTTAATCGGCAGTCTTTCAATTTGTCGTGAGGAAAATCAATATCTACTAAATAAGCTTGCTCTATAGTTTCAAGTATTTGTGCCACAGGAATATCTGTAAACTCAAAGCTTAATTGCTCGATATTTCGCACACTGCTCACTAAAATCGGATCTTGCGTAATATTGGTTATTTTATTAAAAACCAATTCTTTACGAGCAAATCGAAGTGCCTGATTTGGAAGTAGCACAATTTCTTTGTTTTCGTTACTTCGAACTAAATCATTCGATTTTACCTTTACTTTACCGGTGCGAACAAGAACTTCAACATTTTGCTGATCTGGATAAGCTTTTATTCTAAAGCTCGTTCCCACAACTCGAGTTACAATTTCGTTAGCATAAACAAAAAAAGGCTTTTTAGGATTTTTACTAATTTCAAAGAAACCTTCGCCGGATAAATACACCTTTCTTTCGTTTCCGGTAAAGATTTTAGGGTAACTTAATTTACTATTAGGCTGTAATAAGACCGAACTTCCGTCAGATAAAGTAATGGTCTGAGACTTTTCAGTATTATTAGTTTGTTCTACCAAACCTTCATCATTTTCCTGAACCAGTTCGTTGTAAGTAACTACATTATCATTTGCAGTCCATTCAGTTCTAAAAAACCATACAGAAAAAACACCTACCAAAATAGCAGCTGCAACACCGCTAATCCAGTATCTCTGTACTTTTAATTTTTTGATTTTTGAAGTTTGCTGAGAAAGTTCTTCTCTTTGTTCAATCTTACGCCAAGTTTCCTTCAAGGCTTCATGAACTTCATTTGAAGATAAGTTAGATTCTGGAACTCGCATTGCCAACAGTACAAGCCTTGCATCTTCAACAAGTTTGGCTCTTTGAAGATTTTCGAGAGTCCATTCTTCCCAGCCTTGTTCATCAATCTTGGACAAAATCCATAATTGAAAAGATTCATCAGCTAAGAAGTCTTCTATTTCGGTATAATTGTTACGTTTTTGCATCTCACTATTAGGGTTACAAAAACATAGAGGACAGTTTTTTTATTATATACTCATCTATTTAAGATTTTTTTTTGATTTTCTCTTAATTTTTTAAAAAACCCCTGAAGATATAAGGATTAAAAGCGGAATACTGCCTTTCCATTCTTTTCGAAGACTTAACAAACCACGATGCAAAAGATTGCTGACCGATTGATAATTTACATCTAACAAATCGGCTATTTGATCTACACTTAGACCTTGGTGATAACGCAAATACAGTGCTTCTTTTTGACGGCCCGGAAGATCGTTCAATAATTTATTTAAATACAAAACGCGCTCGGCTGTAACTTCATCTTCAACCAAACGGTTTTCTATAGAAAAGTCAAAAAGAAATTCTAAAACATCAGTCGTCGTTGTTTTCCTAAATACATGATCTCTTTCATGCAAACGCGCAATTCTCTTTCTAACACTAGAAAGTAAATAAGCTTTAACAATAACATTATCTTGAAGAGAGTCGCGATAAAGCCAGATATCAGCAAAAACATCTTGAATACAATCTTGCACTTTCTCTTCATACGGACAAAGTGAATTGCCGTAACTGATTAAGTCTCTATAATATTTCTCAAAAAGTAAAGAGAATGATTTCTCATTACCATTTTTCAAATTATTCCATAGAATAAAATCGTCTAAAACTTTGTTCTTTAAAATTTGGCTCATACAAAAAAGCTTTGGGGCGTAAAATCAAATTATTTAAAATGCATTTCTTTAAATAACAGATGACTTACAGGGATTAAATTGTATATTAAATTTTGATTTTTTTCTAGAATTAAAACTAACCTATAAAACGTTTAATTAACAAAAATTAAACAAGTATTTTGCATGCCAACTCATTCTAAGACCTACAAAACGAATCAAATTTTAACATTATTTTTTGTTTTTGTTTGATAAATATAGAAAAGCAAACAATCAAAACCCAATTTATTACAAAAAATAATAAACTTTTTCTAAAATCATCAGAATTTACCTTTTCTTTTTGATTAAACTTAAATTTACTATAATTTAAATTTTAATTAACTAAATCAAGCTCTGGCAAATTTTTAGCAAAAAAAAAGTCTCACACAGTAAGACTTTATAAAAAACCAAAATTTAAGTTTTAAATTTTAATAAATTTAGTCGTTGACTTTCCATTCATGGTTTTGATTTGAAGAACATACTGCCCAGATTGAAATTTCGAAACATCAATTTTTGAAATATTATGAGCATTCGGAATTACTTGAATTAATTGCCCTAATACATTGTAAACATAGATTGACTGTATTTCAATAGAATCTTTCGAGTCTATTTGTAGATAATTGCGAACTGGATTTGGGTAAATATTAAAAGAAGATGAAAGTTCAAAATCTTGTCTTCCCAAAGTTTTAAATGTTGAGGTTTCTTTATTTGTTAGAACCGGAAAATTATAATCAAAATAGATATTAGCTTCGTTTTCAAAAGAATCGCCCACATTTAAAGTTGGCAGAGTTTTAATTTTAAAAGCAATATAACCATCATTATTTGCATCATCAAAAGGAAGGTCTATTTTTTCGAAAATAAACTCGACTTTATTTCCATCAGAAATTTTGGTTGTATACGAATGACTTGCACTAGTAGGAACTAACGTCGAAACATCAAATTTCGAAGTATCAATTATATCCTTAATTACTACATTTTCAGCTTTGTAAGTTCCCGTATTTTCAAAACGAATTAGATAATGAACATATTCACCAATAAGTTCAGGTTTAATGACTTTTCCTTCTAAACAAGTTTTATCATTTGGATCATAAGAACCTACGACTGTTTCATTATACAAAAAAGTGTTATCTATAGGAAGTTCATCAGTTTCTGGAGAAATTATTGAAGCTGTATATGACAGAATATCTCCATTATTAATCGCAGGAGTTTCAATTGGAGAGTTGATCTTTAGATTTAAAACAATTTCTCTCGATTCAAATGGCTTCAAATTAGTAAAGTTCCATGAAATTTTATTTGATGTTGTGATTGAAACTGAAGGATTTGAATTTATTAAATCAATGACTGAATTATCAAAACCCAAATTGACAGTTCCGGATTGAGCAACATTTCCTTTATTTTTATAAATAATTTTATACTTTGCGATAAAACCAGGCCTTGACGGCCATAATGGTAATATCGTTACTTCTAAATCATAATGAACACCTACTGCCTCAATACAAAAATCTTGCACCTTCGGACTAGAAACTGTTGGGAAATCTGCCTTAATTTCTGTTGGCGAAATAGTAAAATAACTTGGATTTTCAAAAACTGGTATCACTTTATAATTTCCAGCTGGAACTTTTACGTGATATTTTCCAGTTTCATTACTGATAAAATTTCCAGATTTTACCCCATTATCAATTTTGAACTTTAAAAAAGAAGCTGGAATATCCAGAGCATCACAACCATTACTATTCAAATCATTCCGATTTGTTCCCTGAATTGAAAAACTCTCACCTCCGGGAGCAAATGTGCAATATGAATTCACATTATAATCTGTCACACCATCTTCCTTGAGGATGTTTTCAATATTTGTTATTTGATCATCATCAGCACAGATGTGGATTAATTTTGGATTTTGTGTAATTGTTACTTCGTTTTCTAAACTTCCGTTTTTTAAGTTTATGGTTTCTAAAAATGGATTCTGAGAAATAGCGATTCTCTTTAAAAAAGGTGAATGACCGAAATCCATTGATTTCATTAAAGTATTTGAAATCCAAGCCCTTTCCAAACTTACTAAATCATTAAAATTTAGAACTGAAATATTACAAAAATCAATATCTAGTGCTTCCAATTTTGTTAATTTTGATAAATCTAAACCGGTCAATTTATTATTAGAACATCGAAGATATACCAAATCTACAGCTTCCTTTAAATCTATTTTTTCAATATCATTTTCACCAAAATCTAATCTTCGTAATTTTTTTAAGCCACTCAAATCTAATCTAGTAGTTTCTGTTCCATAACAAATCAATACTAAAAGATTTGGAAATTTCGTCACATCGTAATTTGTAATTTTAGTGTTATGATAGGCTAAGGATTCCAACGATGAAAACGCTGTTATATCCAAACTTGTCATCGGATTATCTCCACAAGATAGGCTTCGAAGGTTTGTAAATCTAGCAATATCGAGATTAGAAATATTATTTTGTGAAAAACCTAACTCCAAAAACTGTTTAGAATCTTGACCTGATAAATCTAAACTAGTCAATGAATTAAAATCGCAAAGCAAAATACTTAAATTCTTCAAAGGTTTAACATCAAGGCTAGTCAATTGATTGTCTTGACAATTTAATTCAATAAGCTCAGTCAAATTTGATAAATCCAAATGTTTCAGCAAATTACTCGAACAATTTAATCCGCGTAAATTTAAACTTCCATTATAATTTATATTTTCAATTTTATTTATATTGCAGTTTGCAAACAAAAGATTAGGCATATCGCTAATATCTAAGTCTGAAATATTATTGATATAACAATTTAAATCTAGCAAATTATTAAAACTTTTAATTCCTACCAGAGATGCTATATCAGACTCAGAAACTGTCAAATAGTAAACATTAGATGCTTCAGACTGATCAATTTCACCATCACCATTCAAATCAATCTTAATATTTTTTTGATTTTTATCTTTAGCAATAGCATTTATGACATCGGCTTCTAGCAATTTTGCTTTAAAATTGGCATCTGGAATATTAATTATTTGCGCATTTAAAGAAGAAAAAAGACACAAAGCCAGCAATAGCAAGTAGTTCTTTATCATAGATTTAGTTTATTTTTGGTGTTTAAATATATAAAACCGAAAACTAAAAACCTATAGCTTAATAAAAAAAACCTTACTAATTAGTAAGGTTTTTTAATAATATTGAAATTGAAAGAAACTTAAAAAGCTACATTCCATCTTGGCAATTTACCATTTGCCTCTAAGAAATTTTGCAAAACTTGCCCTTCTACAGCAGTTGGAATCGATTTTACATCTCCAGCAAAAGTTTCGTACCAAACTACTTCTAATGCTTCAATGTTCTCTAGTTTCATTTGTGCTGGCCAAGAATATTTTCTTCCAGTTTTAGCAAATTGGTGTCCGTTTACGATTTTGTCGTAAAGTCCGCCATTTTTGCTTTTTAAAGTTCCGTCATTCTGAACAGTTCCTGTAGAACCAACCATGATCAATTCTTTTTCATCACCTTCAACAGCATAAACAACAAAGATTCCTGCACTACCTTCTGGCGCGTCGCAAGCTTCTTCTAAACTATCATTTACAGTAAAAACAAAACTGTTTGTTGACTTAAATTTTTCTAATTCTTTGTACATATTTCTTATTTAAGCTTCTAAGATACTGAGGTTCTAAGATGCTAAGTTTTTTTTTCATTTACGCCTCAGCCTTTAAAATGTAAAAAAGTCTCAACAGGATATTGAGACTTTTTTTTTGGAATTTTTTATTTTGAAACTTGAAAATTATCCAAGTACTTCTTTTACTTTTTTACCAATTTCAGCTGGTGAATCAACAACGTGAATTCCGTTGTCTCTCATAATTTGTTTTTTAGCTGCAGCTGTATCATCAGAACCTCCAACGATTGCACCTGCGTGCCCCATTGTTCTACCAGCAGGAGCAGTTTCTCCAGCGATAAATCCAATAACTGGTTTACGGTTACCATCAGCTTTTACCCATCTTGCAGCATCAGCTTCAAGTTGACCACCGATCTCTCCAATCATGATGATAGCTTCAGTTTCTGGATCGTTCATTAATAATTCAACAGCCTCTTTAGTTGTAGTTCCAATAATTGGATCTCCACCAATACCAATTGCTGTAGTGATTCCTAAACCTTGTTTTACAACTTGGTCAGCAGCTTCGTAAGTTAAAGTTCCTGATTTAGAAACGATACCAACTGTTCCTTTTTTGAAAACGAAACCTGGCATAATACCAACTTTAGCTTCACCTGGAGTAATTACACCTGGACAGTTTGGACCAATTAATCTTGAATTTCTTTCTTTAACATAATTATTTGCTTTAATCATATCTGCTACAGGAATTCCTTCTGTAATAGCAATAATTACTTTAATTCCAGCATCAGCAGCTTCCATAATTGCATCAGCAGCAAAAGCTGGCGGAACAAAAATGATAGAAGTATCAGCACCAGCTTGATCAACAGCATCTTTTACCGTATTAAAAACTGGACGATCTAAATGGCTAGTACCACCTTTTCCTGGAGTAACACCTCCAACAACATTAGTACCGTACTCAATCATTTGAGAAGCATGGAAAGTACCTTCGCTTCCTGTAAATCCCTGAACAATTATTTTGGAATCTTTATTAACTAAAACACTCATGATATATATTTTATGTAGTTTTTAAATTTGTGTTGCAAAAATAAGGTTTTGTAATGTATTTTGCCTCTTTTATTGTCAAAAAAATATTAAGAAAATTGACTCATTTGATAACCTCTATAAAGTTTATCATCTTTTATCTGCCAAATGGTTGCAAAATGCGCTAAAAGCATTTCTTCTCTCGGATTCTCGATTGTTTTTACAAAATGAGAGTAACGTACTGATACTAAATCATCTTCGGTAATAATATGGCTAATTCTAACTTTAGAGCGCACATAGGCACGGCTAAGTTCATTGGCCATTTCAACTATCGAATCATAATCCATTTGAATAAAACCTTTACTGCTGTTCCATTCAAGAATAACATCAGGATGCAGATAAGTTTTTAAAATTTCGCTATCAATTAAGGCATCTGACTTGTAAAATTTCTGAACAAATTCTTTAATAGACATAATTACTTCAATTTATTTAAAATTTCAGGAATCTTCTTAATATTGGCTAATTGTTTCAATTTTTCTCTAGACTCTTCAATTGGAGTGCCAAAATACGATTTTCCACCTTCAACTGACTTAGTTACACCTGTCTGCCCCATTACAACAGCTTTCGCACCAATTGTAATACCGCTAGTCGTTCCTACTTGTCCCCATAAGGTTACTTCATCTTCAATAATCACACAGCCTGCAATACCAGTCTGTGAAGCAATTAAACATTTCTTACCAATTACGGTATCATGTCCAACATGCACTTGATTGTCTAGTTTTGAACCAGCTCCAATTGTTGTATCTCCAGTAACACCTTTATCGATTGTACACAGAGCTCCAATACCAACATTATCTTCGATAACAACTCTTCCGCCAGAAATTAACTGATCAAAGCCTTCTGGACGTTTCTTATAGTAAAAAGCATCGGCTCCTAAAATAGTTCCCGCATGTATGATTACATTATCTCCAATTACAGTATGATCGTAAATAGAAACATTAGAATGTATTAGACAGTTTTTACCAATTTTCACATGGTTACCAACAAATGAATTTGGTTGAATTATAGTTCCCTCTCCTATTTCTGCAGATGCTGCAATAGCAACATTAGCAAACTGAAAGGGCTTAAAATGTCTGGTAAGAATATTAAAATCTCTAAAAGGGTCGTCTGAGATTAAAAGCGCTTTACCTTCTGGGCATTCTACTTCTTTGTTTATCAAAACAATGGTCGCAGCCGATTGTAAAGCTTTATCATAGTATTTTGGATGGTCCACAAAAACAATATCTCCAGGCTCTACAACGTGTATCTCGTTCATGCCTAAAACTTGAAAGTCTTTGTCTCCAATAAATTTGCAGTTAAGCAAATTGGCAATTTCTTGTAAAGAATGACTCTTTGGAAATTTCATATAGTATAATTAGAAAACTTGTAAATTAGAAAATGAGTCAATTAGAATGTGAATATACAAAATTATGTCGATTCACAGATTACCTAATTGACTCATTGTCAAATTATCTTAATTAAAGTAACTATTCTTTAACACGCTCCATGTAAGAACCTGAAGCTGTATCAATTTTAATTTTATCGCCTTCGTTAATAAACAAAGGAACATTTATGTTTGCTCCAGTTTCTACCGTAGCATTTTTTGTAGCATTTGTAGCAGTATTTCCTTTTACTCCTGGCTCAGCATAAGTAACTTCAAGAATTACAGATGCAGGCATATCTACTGATAATGGCAAATCTGTTTCTGTGTTAATTTGCACCATAACGTTTGTTCCTTCTTTCAACAAATCTGGAGCATCCAAAATGTTTTTGTTTAAAGAAATCTGCTCAAACGTTTCAGCATTCATAAAGTGAAATTCATCACCTTCTGGGTATAAATATTGAAATGTATGCGTTTCAACACGAATAACGTCAATTTTGTGACCTGCTGAGAAAGTATTGTCTAATACTTTACCAGAAGTTAAACTTTTCAATTTTGTTCTTACGAAAGCTGGACCTTTTCCAGGTTTTACGTGAAGAAATTCAATGATTTTATAGATATCGTGATTAAATTTAATGCACAATCCGTTTCTAATATCTGATGTAGATGCCATTTGTTTTTTTATTTTAGATTTTAGAATGTAGATTTTAGATTCTAGACAAAGAATCAATCTTCATTTTTTTTGTTATTTATTATCTGTCGTTTAGAAATCTAAAATCAGAAATCTAAACTCTAAAATTAATAGTTCCCTGAGTAACCTTTCATAATTCCTCGAGAAGAATTTCTAATAAAATCTAGAATTTCATCTCTTTCTGGAGTCGCTTCCATTTCAGCCTCAATAATACTTAAAGCTTGAGTGGTATTGTAATTCTTTTGGTATAAAATTCTGTAGATTTCCTGAATTTCTCTAATTTTTTCAGTAGTAAAACCTCTTCTTCTTAAACCAACAGAATTGATTCCCACATAAGACAACGGCTCTTTTGCCGCTTTTGTAAACGGAGGAACGTCTTTTCTAACTAATGATCCACCAGAAATCATGGCATGATCTCCAATATGGATAAACTGGTGAATTGCCGCTAAACCTCCAATAACAGCATGATTACCAACCACTACGTGTCCAGCTAATGCAACACCATTTACAATAATTGCATTATTTCCGATCTCACAATCGTGCGCTATGTGAGCATAAGCCATTACTAAACAATTATTACCAATTACAGTCTGACCAGAAGCAATTGTTCCTCTATTTATAGTTACACATTCTCTAATTGTACAATTATCACCGATAATAGCAAGAGAATCTTCACCTCCAAATTTTAAATCTTGTGGCACTGCAGAAATTACAGCTCCTGGAAAAATGTTACAGTTTTTTCCAATTCGAGCACCTTCCATAATGGTCACGTTTGAACCAATCCAAGTACCATCACCAATAACAACATTATTGTGAATTGTTGTAAATGGCTCTATTACAACGTTTTTAGCGATTTTCGCGCCTGGATGAACATATGCTAATGGTTGATTCATCTGTATGTTTTATATTTTTAATTAAAATATTCTAATTTGAAGCAACAAACCTAAACAATAAATTTGATAATTTATTATTGTTTTCTTGCTATTTGTGCCATTAATTCTGCCTCAGTAACTAATTTACCATTTGCGTAAGCGTTAGCCTGCATATGGCAAATTCCTCTTCTGATAGGAGAAATTAACTCACATTTAAAAATTAAAGTATCGCCTGGCAACACTTTATGCTTAAATTTAACATTGTCAATTTTCATGAAATATGTTAAGTAATTTTCAGGATCTGGAACAGTGCTTAATACTAAAATCCCACCTGTTTGTGCCATTGCTTCTACAATTAATACACCTGGCATAACTGGAGCTTCTGGGAAGTGACCAACGAAGAAATTCTCATTCATAGTAACATTTTTCAATCCTACTACGTGACGATCAGACATTTCAATAATTCTGTCGATCAACAAGAATGGTGGTCTGTGAGGTAGCATAGACATGATTTTATGAATATCCATCAATGGTTCTTGATGCAAATCATAAGTAGGAACATGATTTCTCTGCTCTATTTTGATAATTTTTGCTAATTTCTTTGCAAATTGAGTGTTTACAAAATGTCCTGGTTTATTAGCAATAATTTTTCCTTGAATACGAACTCCAATAAGAGACAAATCTCCAATTACATCAAGAAGTTTATGTCTTGCTGCTTCGTTTGGATAGTGTAAAGTCAAATTATCTAAAACGCCATTTGGTTTAACAGAAATCTCTTCTTTACCAAATGCTTTCTTTAAATTCTCCATTGTAGACTCAGAGATTTCTTTATCTACGTATACAATTGCATTGTTTAAATCTCCACCTTTAATAAGTCCGTGCTCTAACAAAGACTCTAATTCGTGCAAGAAGCTAAAAGTTCTAGAGCTTGCAATTTCAGATTTAAAATCTGTTAAACTTTTAAGAGTAGCATTTTGAGTACCTAAAACTTTCGTACCAAAATCTACCATAGTAGTAACCTGATATTCGTCGCTTGGCATAACAAGAATTTCGCTTCCTGTTGCTTCGTCTGTAAAAGAGATAACTTCTTTTACTACGTAAACATTACGTTGTGCGTCTTGTTCTTCGATTCCAGCTTTTTCAATAGCTTCAACAAAATATTTTGATGAACCATCCATAATTGGAAGTTCAGAGGCATTCAATTCAATAATAATATTATCCAAATCACAGCCAACCACTGCAGCCAAAACATGTTCTGGTGTTTGAATTTTTACACCAAGTTTCTCAAGATTTGTTCCTCTTTGAGTATTAACAACATAATTAGCATCAGCTTCAATTACTGGTTGACCTTGCAAATCTACTCTTACAAAAGTGAAACCATTATTAACGGGTGCAGGTTTAAAAGTCATTGTAACTTCTTTTCCAGTGTGTAAACCAACTCCTGTTAGCGAAATTTCATTTTTGATGGTCTTCTGTTTAACCATTATTTCCATTTTTTGGGTTTATTATTTGTTTCTTTAATTCTTCAACTTCAGCCACAATTTTAGGCAGATTCTTAAAATGAACGTACGATTTATTAAAATCTGTATATCCAAGAGACGGAGTTCCTTGTAGAACTTCATCATCTTTAATGTTTCTGGCTACACCCGATTGTGCTTGAAGCCTTACATTATTTCCTATTGTTAAATGACCTGCAATACCTACCTGCCCTCCAATCATACAATTCTCTCCAATTTTTGTAGAACCAGCAACACCACTTTGAGCGGCTATCACGGTATTTTTTCCAATTTCTACATTGTGAGCAATCATAATCTGATTGTCTAACTTAACTCCTTTTCTAATTATTGTAGAACCTAGAGTTGCTCTGTCTATTGTCGTGTTAGCGCCAATATCTACATTATCTTCAATAATAACGTTTCCAATTTGAGGCACTTTACTGTATTCACCGTTTTCATTTGGAGCAAAACCAAAACCATCAGCACCAATTATAACGCCAGAATGAATCGTGCAATTGTTTCCAATTACAGTTTCCGAATAGATTTTTGCACCAGCAAAAATGAATACGTTGTCACCAATAGTAACATTGTCACCAATAAAACTATTTGGATATATTTTCACATTATCACCTAAAACTACATTTTGTCCAATATAACCAAAACTTCCTAAATACAGATTTTCTCCATATTTGGTTCCCTCAGACATAAATGACTGTGGTTCGATTCCTGTTTTGTTTAATTTTACCTGATTATAAAAATGTAAAAGTTTAGAAAATGCCGCATAAGCATCTTCCACTTTAATTAGTGTAGTTGTAATTTCCTGTTCCGGAATAAAGCTATTATTAACAATTGTTACCGTCGCTTTTGTAGTGTATATGTAATTGTTATACTTTGGGTTAGCCAAAAAAGTAAGCGATCCTTCGTCTCCTTCTTCGATTTTAGAAAGCTTAGAAACTTCTGCATTGGGATTCCCAACAACTTCTCCTTCTAAAATTCCTGCTATTTGTTCTGCTGTAAATTTCATCGCGACAAAAATATAAAAAATAGGTTTTAAATGTTAATTTTATATAAGTTGTTTTGGAAAACAGATATAATATTTTGTCACCAATTTAGATAACGATTTCAAATTCAGCTGGTCAGAAGCTTCAACAACATCTTCAATTGTTTTATCTTTTTTCAAAATACGAATAGGTTCTGCTTCTTTACTGTATGCTTGGTTTTTTATTTTCCCTCTAAAAATAAAATATCCAGCATCTACTGCCGAAATTTGATGTGCTTCTGCAAACTCTTCTTTTAAAGACTGAGATTCTTCCATCGGAATTTTTTCTGCACTAAGCTTAATTTTCAACAAATCCCTGTTAATTATCATTTTGCTTAAAGTAGAAAGTATAAAATCATTATGTCTCTGCCAAGCTTTCAGCGCACTAATAATATCAAAATCATCTAATTGCGAAAACAAATCCAATTTCTCAGCATCAAAATCTTCTAGTGTAATTTTATTTTGCATGAAATACATCAAAGGCTCACTGCAAGGCAATTTAACTCCTTTCAAAGTCAGTTCTTTTGCTCTTTTCAGCACCTTCATTAAAATTAATTCGGCTACTAAACTGGTTTTGTGCAAATAAGCTTGCCAATACATTAATCTTCTAGAAAGTAAGAATTTCTCGACGGAATAAATTCCTTTTTCTTCAATTACCAAAACATCGTTTTCAACATTCATCATCTGAATCAATCGTTCAGAATTTACATTTCCTTCAGCTACACCTGTATAAAAACTATCTCGCTTTAAGTAATCCATTCGATCCATATCCAACTGACTTGAAATCAATTGCAACATGAATTTCCTATGATATTCTCCCTTAAAAACCTGAATTGCCAAACTTAATCTTCCATCAAACTCCTCATTCAACTGATTCATAAACAATAACGAAATAGCTTCGTGATGCACATCTTCTACAATACTTTTTTCCATAGCATGTGAAAATGGCCCGTGCCCAATATCGTGAAGCAAAATTGCTATTAAAAGCGCATTTTCTTCTTCTTCAGAAATCACAACATCCTTAAAACGAAGCGTATCAATTGCTTTCTTCATCAAATGCATACATCCTAATGCGTGATGAAAACGAGTATGATTTGCTCCCGGATACACCAAATACGATAATCCCATCTGAGAAATACGACGCAGACGCTGAAAGTAAGGGTGTTGAATTAAGTCGTAAACTAGTTCGTTCGGAATCGTAATGAAACCATATATAGGGTCGTTGAATATTTTTAATTTATTGATCTGAGTCACAGTCCAGTTATTTTTTTGGTCAACAAATATAAGTAAATAAGTATAAAGAGTTTGGTGTTTTTTATTTAAAAATCACACTTTAAATTACCATGATTATCAATAAAATACATTTAAAAATGTTAAAATTCAAAATAAAATCATGCTTCAACTTTGGTAATTTTATACTATTTTTAATACTTTTTAAGTTCTATAACTTTAAATTGCAGTAAAATTAAATTGATTTATGGATAAGATAAAAATACTTTGGGTCGACGATGAAATCGATCTTTTAAAGCCTCACATATTATTTCTCGAAAAAAAGAATTACGAAGTTACTACTTGCAATAACGGATTAGACGCGATTGCCTTGTTTGAAGAAGATAATTTTGATATTGTTTTTCTAGACGAAAACATGCCTGGAATGAGCGGATTGGAAACGCTTTCTGAAATGAAAGAAAAAAAATCAGCCATTCCGATGATTATGATCACCAAGAGTGAGGAAGAATATATAATGGAAGAAGCCATTGGTTCTAAAATTGCTGATTATTTGATTAAACCAGTAAATCCGAATCAGATTCTATTGAGTTTGAAGAAAAATTTGGATGATTCGAGATTAATTACAGAAAAAACAACTTTAGACTATCAGAAGGAATTCAGAAAAATTTCAATGGAGTTGGCAATGGTTAATTCTTATGAAGACTGGATTGAATTGTATAAAAAATTGCTTTTTTGGGAATTAAAACTAGAAGACATCAACGATACAGCGATGATCGAAATTTTAGAATCTCAAAAAGTAGAAGCCAATTCGCAATTCGGAAAATTCATTGAACGAAACTATGAAGATTGGTTTGCTCCAAAAGCAGATAAACCGATACAGTCCAACACCTTATTTAAAGAACTTGTTGTTCCTGAACTTAAAAAGAAAGACAAGCCGATTCTATTTGTGGTAATAGACAATCTAAGATACGATCAATGGAAATCTTTCGAATCTGTCATTTCAAATTATTACAAATTAGAAAAAGAAGTACCATACTACTCTATTCTTCCAACAGCTACGCAATATGCGCGAAATTCAATTTTCTCAGGTTTAATGCCTTTAGAAATGGAAAAACAGTTTCCTGAATATTGGAAAAATGATGTTGAAGATGGTGGAAAAAACCTTTACGAAGCAGAATTTTTATCGGCTCAATTAAAACGTTTGGGTTTAAACATTAAAGAAGATTATTTTAAAATCACCAATTATGCTGGCGGAAAAAAGTTAGCAGAAAACTTTAAAGCTTTAAAAGGAAATGATTTAGTAACGGTGGTTTACAATTTTGTGGATATGCTTTCGCACGCTAAAACCGAAATGGAAGTAGTAAAAGAATTAGCATCAGACGACAAAGCATATCGTTCTTTAACTCTAAGCTGGTTTAAAAATTCTCCATTACTTGAAATTATTCAGCAGGCACAGCTTTTAGGCTTCAAATTAATTTTAACCACAGATCACGGAACAATTAATGTAAAAAATCCGTCGAAAGTTGTGGGAGATAAAAATACAAGTCTAAATTTGCGTTATAAAACAGGACGTAGTTTAACCTACGAACAAAAAGATGTTTATGTTGTAAAAGAACCTAAAACCATTGGTTTACCTGCCATAAACATGAGTAGTTCTTTTATTTTTGCCAAAAATGATTTCTTTTTGGCATACGTTAACAACTATAATCATTATGTGAGTTATTACAAAAACACGTATCAGCATGGCGGAATTTCTTTAGAAGAAATGATTATTCCGTTCTTGGTATTTAATCCGAAATAAAAGTTTATCGCCACGAATTTCACAAATTGACACTAATTTTAATTGAAAAGAAAGAATTAATTCGTGAAAATTCGTGAAATTCGTGGCAAAAATCAACACATACAATGAACATCGTTTTTTCATTAGATCAAATTCAAGAAGTTGCAGAGCAGATTATCGCTTCAAATCCTAAAAAAATCATTCTTTTTAATGGCGAAATGGGAGTTGGAAAAACAACTTTAATCAAACAGTTATGCAAAAGTTTAGGTGTTAAAGACGCCACAAGCAGTCCTACTTTTTCTCTTGTAAATGAATATCAAACTTCTAATAACCAAACCGTTTATCATTTTGATTTCTACAGATTAAACAAAGAAACCGAAGCGCTAGATATGGGAGTTGATGATTATTTATACTCTGGAAATTGGTGTTTTATTGAATGGTCTGAAAAAATTGCGAGTCTCCTTCCTGAAGACACTTCAACAATAACAATTGAGTTATTAGCAGATGGAAAAAGGGAATTAAAATTAGCTTAATATTGATCCTTACTATTAGCACAATTTTTACACTAATTTTAAAACTTTTTACGTAATTTGTACCTTTAATTTTTTGCATTATCCATGTCAATCACATTAACTCCATTTACAAAACAACAATTAATACCGCAAGAAGAAAAACTTGAGGTAGGTCGTTTTAAAAGAGAACTTTTTATAGGAATTCCTAAAGAGACAAGTTATCAGGAACGCCGTATCTGCCTTACGCCAGATGCAGTCACTTCCTTAACTTATGAAGGTCATCGCGTTATGATCGAATCTGGAGCGGGAGAAAGTTCGAGTTATACAGATAAAGAATATGCAGATGCTGGTGCAGAAATCACAAAAGACACTAAAAGAGTTTTTGGCTGTCCTTTTCTATTAAAGGTAGAACCGCCAACTTTAGCAGAAATTGAAATGATTAATCCTGAAACAGTTATCATTTCTGCTATTCAGCTTAAAACTAAAAAGAAAGAATACTTCGAAGCGCTAGCGCAAAAAAAGATTACAGCTTTAGCTTTTGAATATATTAAAGATGAAGATGGCTCTTATCCTGCAGTAAAATCTTTAAGCGAAATTGCAGGAACAGCTTCAATCCTTATTGCAGCTGAGCTAATGATTACTAACGAATTTGGAAAAGGCCTTTTGTTTGGAAACATTACAGGCGTTCCTCCTACTGAAGTTGTTATTTTAGGAGCAGGAACAGTTGGCGAATTTGCCGCAAAAACTGCTATTGGACTTGGTGCAAACGTAAAAGTTTTTGATAATTCTATTACAAAACTACGTCGTCTTCAAAACAATTTAAATCAAAGAATTTTCACTTCGACTATTCAGCAAAAAGGCTTATTAAAAGCCTTAAGACGTTGTGATGTAGCTATTGGCGCCATGCGCGGAAAAGAAAGATGTCCGATTGTGGTGAATGAAACAATGGTTGAACACATGAAAAAAGGAGCTGTAATTGTTGATGTCAGCATCGATACTGGCGGTTGCTTTGAAACCTCAGAAGTTACAACTCACGAAAAACCTACATTTATAAAAAGTAACGTTTTACATTATTGTGTACCTAATATACCTTCACGTTATTCCAAAACGGCCTCATTATCAATAAGTAATATCCTAACCCCTTATCTGCATCAGATAGCTGAAGATGGTGGTATCGAAAGTGCAATTCGTTGCAACAAAGGTCTTAAAAACGGAATTTATCTGTATCATGGAATTTTAACCAATAAAGCAATTGGCGATTGGTTTGATTTACCTGATAACGATATTAATTTACTTGTATTCTAAAGGAACTTTAGTGTACCTTTGCAAAAAAATTATTTCATGAAGTTCGCATACCGTTTTGCATATTATCTGATTGGTCTCGTAATGGGATGTTTTATCGTATCAGGATTTTTTATTGGAAAAGATACTCGTTGTAATTATTTCCCAAATGCTCGAGTGTTAAATAATCTTAGAACAAAACCTTTTCAATATTCCCCAAAAGCCGTTCAGACTTTAAGTGAAAAATGGGTTGACACTGCAGATGTCAAAAATACATTAACTTATGGAGATGTAGATTTTGATCAAAGCAACGTTCCGTTCAATAAAGGAAAACTTTATATCATTGAAGGAAAAACAGTAAAAAATCAAGAGATTATTCTAAAAGTCGTGAATTACGAAAACAAAGCTGTTTTAGAAGAAATCGTAAAAAAATAACATAAAATCAAATCTTTTGTTTCTCGCAGATTCAAAAGATTTTTTTTTATAAAAGTATTTCTCGCAAAGTCACAAAGACACAAAGTTTTCACCTTTGCCCCTTTGTCACTCTGAAACTTTGTTACTTTGTTACTTTAAAAAAATCACCATTCAATCTCTTTCAATCCTTTTGATTTCAGAAAAGCATTTGTCTTACTGAAATGTTTGTTTCCGAACCAAAATCCCCTATTTGCACTTAATGGCGAAGGATGTCCCGATTTTAAAATATGATGTTTTGAAGCATCAATCAAAGCAGCTTTCTTTTGAGCGAAACCTCCCCAAAGCAAGAAAACAACATTTTCTTTTTCAGCAGAAATTTGCTTAATAACTGCATCTGTAAATTTTTCCCATCCTTTTCCCTGATGACTTCCTGCTTCAGATTGCCTTACCGTTAAAGTTGCATTTAACAGAAAAACACCTTGATCTGCCCAGCGTTCCAAATTACCTGTGTTAGGCATTGGTATATTGAAATCATCTTGAATTTCTTTGAATATATTTTGAAGTGATGGCGGAAAAGGAATTCCGTCATTTACAGAAAAACACAATCCATTGGCTTGATTTGGTCCATGATAAGGATCTTGTCCAATAATAACCACTTTTACTTCATCAAAATGACAATGATCAAAAGCTGAAAAAATCTGATTTCCTTTTGGATAACAAACTTTTGTTGCGTATTCAGATTTTACAAATTCGATTAAATCGTTGAAATATGGTTTTTCGAATTCTTCATTCAAAACTGGTTTCCAAGAAGAATGCATTTTTACGTCCATAATTTTTTTTATGCGAATTTCAGAAATAATTACTTAAAATCATATTTACTAAAAAGAAAAATATCAAAAATAGAAAGTCAAAAATTAAAATGACAATAAAGAAAAAAACTCATAATTCATTATTGTTTTCGTACTTTTGCCTCTACTTTCATAAAGAAATTAAATGATCAGTATTACAGAAAAAACATTACAAGACTTACAATTTCCAACTGTTTTGGAAACCATCTCAGATGGTTGCAACACCGATATTGGAAAAGAAAAGGCTTTACAAATAAAACCATTTAGAGACAAAGAAGAATTAATGCAATCGCTGATGCAAACATCAGAGTACGTATCTTCTTTTCAAAATAATAACGCAATTCCAAATCACGGATTTGACGCTATCACGCACGAAATTAAATTCTTAGCAATTGAGGATAGCTTTCTTGAAGTAGGAAGTTTTAGAAAAATCGCAAATCTTTCCGCAACAACAAATGTCTTACTGAATTTCTTGAAAAAATTCGATGACTATTATCCCAATTTAAATGCTAGAGCCTCAAGAGTAGAATTAACCAAAGACATTATTACTGCAATTGATGCAATTGTAGATAAATATGGCGAAATAAAAGACAATGCTTCTCCTGCTTTGGCTGGGATTAGACAAAACATGAACTTAGTTCGCGGAAAAGTGAATCAAAGTTTTGGTGTCGCTTTAACGCAGTACAACGGCTTGGGTTATCTAGACGATATTAAAGAAAGTTTTGTACAAAACCGTAGAGTTTTAGCGGTTTTAGCTATGTATCGTCGTAAAGTAAAAGGTTCAATTTTAGGGAGTTCCAAAACTGGAAGCATTGCTTATATCGAACCTGAAGCTACTTTGAAATATTCTCGCGAATTAGCAAACTTAGAATACGAAGAGAAAGAAGAAATTACAAGAATTTTAAAAAATCTATCAAATGTAATTCGTCCGTATCTTTCTTTATTAATTGAATATCAAGACTTTTTGAGCGACATTGATGTAGTTGCAGGAAAGGCAAAATATGCAAATCGAATAAACGGAATCTTACCAACAATTACAGAAGAAAGAAGATTATTCTTTAGAGAAGCGTATCATCCAATTTTATATCTTAACAATAAGCAGAAAAAAGAAGTTACGCATCCGCAGACCATTGAGTTAAAACAAGAAAATAGAATTATTGTAATTTCGGGACCAAATGCTGGAGGAAAAACCATTTCCTTAAAAACAGTTGGTTTATTGCAATTAATGCTCCAATCTGGAATCTTGATTCCGGTTCACGAAAGAAGCGAAACTTTCTTATTTGATAGAATTTTAACCGATATCGGAGACAATCAATCTATTGAAAATCACCTAAGTACTTATAGCTACCGATTAAAAAACATGAATTACTTTTTAAAGAAATGTAATAGCAAAACCATGTTTTTAATTGATGAATTTGGTACAGGTTCTGATCCTGAATTGGGTGGTGCTCTGGCTGAAATTTTCCTGGAAGAATTTTATCATCGTGAAGCGTTCGGAATTATCACAACACATTATTCCAATTTAAAAATTTTGGCAAACGAGCTACCATATGCTACAAATGCCAATATGATGTTTGACGAAAAATCTCTTGAACCAATGTACAAATTAGCTTTGGGTCAGGCAGGAAGTTCGTTTACATTTGAAGTTGCTCAAAAAAATGGAATTCCGTTTGGATTGATTAATCGTGCAAAAAAGAAAATTGAAGTCGGAAAAGTTCGTTTTGATAAAACAATTGCTACTCTACAGAAAGAGCGTTCGAAGTTGGAAAAAACTTCTTTGAATCTGAAAGAAGAAGAAACTCGTGCTCGAGAAGAAAGCAAAAAGATGGAAAACATCAATACGAGAATCCAACAAAAATTGGAAAGCTATCAGGAATTATATGACAGCAATCAAAAGATAATTTACATCGGACAAAAAATTGATGATATTGCTGAGAAGTATTTCAATAACAAAAACAAAAAAGAACTGATCGGTGAATTTTTGAAAATTGTTGAGATTGAAAATTCTAAACGTAAAAAAGCAACTCCGAAAGAAGTAAAAGCAAAAGTTGAAAAACAAAAAGAAATTATTGCTGAAGTACAGGTTAAAGTTGAGGAAATTCGAAAAGAGAAAAAAGAGAAGAAACTTAAACCCGTTATTGAAAAACCAAAACCAATTTTGAAAGTTGGTGATAGAGTAAGAATGCTTGACGGAAGATCTGTTGGAAGTATTGATTTAATCGAAAAAAATAAAGCAACAGTTAATTACGGAATTTTTACTTCGAAAGTAAGTTTAGATGAAT
Organism: Flavobacterium sp. B330r; assembly: GCF_056824325.1. Lineage (NCBI taxonomy): Bacteria > Pseudomonadati > Bacteroidota > Flavobacteriia > Flavobacteriales > Flavobacteriaceae > Flavobacterium > Flavobacterium sp. B330r. The sequence continues at coordinate 4,627,523 of NZ_CP124860.1, read as the reverse complement.
TGGAATTGGTTGAAGCGGTCAAAAAGTAAAAATTTCAGTCTCGGTCGCAGTTTTCAGTCTTTAAAAACGGCTAAAAAACTGCAAAACCAAAATAAAACGATTTAAGAAACGTTTTTATAAAATACGATAAAATAGATGCTTTATTTTTTAAAATTCATCTTAAAGGATTTATTAAAGCCGTTTTTGATTTATAAAATTTATTAAAAACGACAATTCAATAAGCAGAATTAATAAGTACTAATTTAATTAATCCAAGTTCATTTTTATGTATATCAAAACGTGAAATGTAAAATTTGAAATAAACACAATAAAATGGAAAGCCTTCCAGAAAATAAAAAAATAGTTCTTTTTGACGGAGTTTGCAATCTGTGCAGTTCTGCTGTGCAATACATTATAAACCATGACAAAAAAGACATTTTTAGATTTGTTGCCTTGCAATCAGAATTGGGTATTTCCATTTGCAAACATCTCGGAATCAGTTTTTCTAAAATGGATAGTATTATTTTGTACGATCCAAAAACAGCGTATTTTTATAAGTCTTCGGCAGCAATTGAAATAGCTAAAAATTTTGGAGGTTTATGGAAGCTCATTTCAATTTTTAGAATTGTTCCCATTTTTATTAGCGACAGAATTTACGATTATGTTGCAAAAAATAGATACAATTGGTACGGCAAGAAAGAAAGCTGTATGATTCCGACTCCAGAGTTGAAATCTAAGTTTCTTTAAGAAATTCCAAAATTCTGAAATCCCAAGTTCCAATAGCAAAACTAACAACATACTTTATCTAAAACATATTCAATTCAAAATAAAAATCCCAAACTCCGGTAAATTTGGAATTTGGGATTTTTTATTTGAAATTTATCAGAAACTATCTGATCAATTTTCTGTATTTCAAACGTTTTGGAGTTAAATCACCACCAAGACGTTTCTTTTTGTTTTCTTCATAATCAGAGAAACTTCCTTCGAAGAAATAAACTTCAGAATCTCCTTCGAAAGCTAAAATGTGTGTACAAATTCTATCCAAGAACCATCTGTCGTGAGAAATAATTACAGCACAACCTGCAAAATTTTCTAAACCTTCTTCAAGAGCTCGAAGTGTATTTACGTCAAGGTCATTTGTTGGCTCATCCAGTAAAAGTACGTTTCCTTCTTCTTTCAAAGTCATTGCCAAGTGTAAACGGTTACGTTCTCCACCAGAAAGCATTGAAACTTTTTTGTTTTGCTCGCCACCACCAAAGTTAAAACGTGATAAATAAGCTCTTGAGTTCACTTGCTTTCCTCCCATCATAATCAATTCCTGACCATCAGCAAAGTTTTCCCAAATAGATTTGTTTGGATCAATATTAGAGTGCGACTGATCTACGTAAGCAATTTTTACAGTTTCACCAACAGAAAATTCACCACTATCCGTAGCTTGTTCTCCCATAATCATTTTGAAAATAGTCGATTTACCAGCACCGTTTGGTCCGATAATCCCAACAATACCAGCTTGTGGCAAAGTAAAGTTCAAATTATCATACAATAATTTTTCACCAAAAGCTTTAGCAACGTTTTTAGCTTCAATAACATTTGTACCTAAACGTGGACCGTTCGGGATATAAATTTCTAGATTTTCATCTAGTTGTTTTTGATCTTCATTTAATAATTTGTCGTAATTCTGTAAACGTGCTTTTTGTTTAGTCTGACGACCTTTAGCTCCTTGACGAACCCACTCCAACTCACGTTCTAAAGTTTTTCTACGTTTAGAAGCCACTTTTTCTTCTTGAGCCATACGGTTTGATTTTTGATCCAACCAAGAAGAATAATTTCCTTTCCATGGAATACCTTCTCCTCTATCTAACTCTAGAATCCATCCGGCAACATTATCCAAGAAATAACGGTCGTGCGTTACAGCAATTACAGTTCCTGAATATTGCGCTAAATGCTGCTCCAACCACAGAACTGACTCAGCATCAAGGTGGTTGGTTGGCTCATCTAATAACAATACATCTGGCTGTTGCAATAACAAACGGCATAAAGCTACACGACGACGCTCTCCTCCTGAAAGGTTTTTGATTGGTGTATCTCCTTCTGGAGTACGCAACGCATCCATTGCGATTTCTAATTTGGTATCGATTTCCCAAGCACCAAGAGCATCAATTTTGTCTTGTAATGCCGCTTGACGGTCCATCAATTTATCCATTTTATCCTGATCTTCGTAGTATTCTGGAAGACCAAATAAGTCATTGATTTGGTTGTACTCCTCTAAAACTGCCATTGTTTCTGCAGCTCCTTCACGTACAATTTCGATAACTGTCTTAGAATCATCAAGAATTGGTTCTTGCTCTAAATATCCTACTGTATATCCAGGTTGAAAAACTACATCTCCTTGGTAGTTTTTGTCAACTCCAGCAATAATCTTTAAAAGAGAAGATTTTCCAGAACCATTAAGTCCCAAAATACCAATCTTAGCACCATAAAAGAAACTAAGATAAATATTCTTAAGAACCGGTTTGTCTGCTCCCTGATAGGTTTTGCTCAATTTCTGCATTGAGAAAATTACTTTCTTATCGTCTGACATTTTTTATTTTTTTATTATAATTATTTACTTTTTTTTAAATCTCAAAATTCTAAACTCTGCCTTTCAAAGCATTGAATACCCAAGCATTAGCAAAAAATCCAACTCCAACAGCAGCAAATCCCCATCCTGAAACATCACTATATCTAAAGATTCCAAGAGCTATAAGCAACAACCCCATAAGTACCATTATCAAAGTTGCCCATCCTAAAATGGTGTTTTTATTCATTCCCATAATTGTGCAATTATTTTTAAGTAGTAAAATTTTTAGAAACGCAAATATCGTGAATTTTAATGGCTTAATTAAATATTTTATAGAGCATTTCTTTTAGCAAATCCGATTGTGGCAAAGCGTTGGCTCCCACACCTTTACTTTTAACATCAATATCACGTAAGGCTCCAACAATTTGACTCACCTTTCTCATTGGATAATTTTTTACTGCCAAATCATATTCTTTTAAGAAATACGGATTAACTCCAAGTGCCGAAGCGACATTTTTAGGGTTTTTATCTTTTAATCCGTGGTATTTTAAAAGCTGGACAAAGAATCCAAATACCAATCCAGTAGTCATAACTAAAGGATATTCTTTAGGGTTATGAGCAAAATTCTCTGCTATCTTATAAGCTTTCAATTGATTGCGTTCTCCGATTGCTTTTCTAAGTTCAAATACATTATAATCTTTACTAAAACCAATATTCTCTTCAATATGCTCTGCAGTAATCATCGTGCCTTGCGGTAAAATAATCTGTAGTTTTTCTAGCTCATTGTTGATTTTACTCAAATCTGTACCTAAAAATTCTACAAGCATGGCATTGGCTTTCGGATCAATTGTATATTTTTTCCCAGCCAAAACGCGTTTAATCCAGTCTCCTACTTGATTTTCGTATAATTTTTTACTTTCGTAAACAACACCTTTTTGTCCTAATAGCTTAGTAACTTTTTTACGTTTATCTAGTGTCTTATATTTATAGCAAAAAACTAAAACAGTTGTTTGCATTGGATTTTCTACATAAGACTCTATTTTATCAATTGTTCTGGATAAATCCTGCGCTTCTTTTACGATAACAACCTGACGTTCAGCCATCATAGGATAGCGCTTGGCCGTTGAAACAATATCATCAATTGATACATCTCTTCCGTATAAAACTGTCTGATTAAAACCTTTTTCTTCTTCAGCTAATACATTCTGTTCAATATATTCAGACAATTTATCTATATAATAAGGTTCTTCACCCATTAAAAAATAAATCGGTTTAATATCTCCGGCTTTAATTTCATTAACAATTTTTACTACTTCGTCCATTCAATCTTTTGTTTCAAGTTTCAGGTTTCAAATTCTGTTTCAAAACTTGAAACTTTAAATTTGAAACCTGAAACTATTTTATATTTTTGCTTTATGCTTAAACTTAATTTCCCAGCTTATACTTTCCGATTCAAAAATAGCGAAAATAAAGTGTCAATTTTTGATGAAATCAGGAAAAAATTTATAATTCTTACGCCAGAAGAATGGGTTCGCCAACACGTAGTTCATTTTTTAATGCATGAAAAAAAATATCCCAAATCACTTATTAATGTCGAGAAAGTTTTAACTGTCAACGGATTACGAAAACGATACGACGTTGTTGTATTTAACCCAGATGGTTCTATACACATACTAGTAGAGTGCAAGGCGCCAGAAGTTAGAATCTCTCAGGCAACTTTTGATCAAATTGCACGTTACAATATGACAATGCAGGCACGGTTTTTGAATGTTACGAACGGACTGAACCATTTTTATTGTCAAATGGATTTTGAAAACGAGAAATATGAGTTTTTAAAAAATCTGCCTGACTATAAAGAAAACCACTAACAAATAATAAAGACTAAGTACTTTTGGATAAAATAGCAGTTGTCATTTTAAATTGGAACGGAGTAAAATTGCTGGAGCAGTTTTTACCCTCTGTTATTCAGTTTTCAGAAGGAGCAGCAATTTACGTTGCTGACAATGATTCTACGGACAATTCTGTTGCGTATGTTACAGAACATTTCCCAACCGTAAAAATTGTAAAAAATTCAAGCAATTATGGTTTTGCAAAAGGTTATAATGACGCCTTAAAACATATTGATGCTGAAATATATGCATTAGTAAATTCAGATATTGAAGTCACAGAAAATTGGCTTCAACCCATTCTAGACATTTTCGAAAAAGAAAATCAAACTGCTATTATTCAGCCAAAAATTCTTGACTTTAAAAACAAGGAATATTTTGAATATGCAGGTGCTGCTGGTGGTTTTATCGATAAATACGGATTTCCTTTTTGCAGAGGAAGAATATTCGATACAATTGAAAAAGACAATGGGCAATACAATGATAATATAGAATTGTTCTGGGCTTCAGGCGCTTGTTTTTTTATTAGAAAGAACGTTTTTCATGAACTGGGAGGTTTTGATGAAAGCTTCTTCGCACATCAAGAAGAAATTGATTTATGCTGGCGAGCTTCAAATGAAGGGCATATTATAAAATACAATTACCAATCTGTTGTTTATCATGTTGGCGGCGCAACTTTACAACAAGGAAATCCTAAAAAAACGTATTTAAATTTTAGAAATTCATTACTAATGTTGGTTAAAAATCTGCCTTCAAAAGGATTATTTTTTGTGATTTTTTTCCGCATGGTATTAGATGGTATTGCCGGTATCCGTTTTCTTACACAAGGTAAATTCGGGCACACTTTTGCTATTTTAAAAGCCCATTTTTCATTTTATTGCTTATCTTTAAAATATCTTAAAAAACGAAAAGATTTTCAAATACAGCAATACTATTCGGTGAAAAGCATCGTTTTCCTTTATTATATCAAGAAATTGACCTTATTTAAAGAAATCTTTAACAGTATTCAAAATATTAAAAACTAAATTTGTAATCAAGTCTAATTAAAATTAAATTTATGAGAAAAATAGTTATCGCACTATCAGTATTAATGGCCCTAACATCTTGTGTTTCTAAAAAGAAATATGCAGAGTTAGAAGCTAAAAACAAAGAGACTCAAGATTTGTTAAACTCTTGTACTGTAAAATTAAACACGTGCTTAGAAGAAAAAGCTGGATTGGCTGCTACAGCTGAAAGCTACAAACAACATAATCAAGATTTAATCAACAGCTCTAAAGATTTAACTATCTTAACTACTAAAGGTGCTGAAAACCTTGAAAAATCTCTTGAAAGTTTAAAAGAAAAAGATTTGAAAATCTCTAGACTTCAAGATGCTTTAACTAAAAAAGACAGTGTTACTTTAGCATTAGTTACAAGCTTGAAAGGTGCAGTTGGAATCAATGATCCAGACATCGAAATCAATGTTGAAAAAGGAGTTGTATTTATCTCTATCGCTGATAAATTATTATTCAAAAGCGGAAGCTATGACGTAAGTGACAAAGCTAAATCTGTTTTAGCAAAAGTTGCTAAAGTTGTAAACGATAAACCAGATTTCGAATGTATGGTTGAAGGACACACTGATGACGTTCCTTACAAAAGCAACGGAATTATCTTAGACAACTGGGATTTGAGTGTTAAACGTTCTACTTCAATCGTTCGTGTATTAACAAACGATCTTGGTGTTAACCCAGCTAAATTAATTGCTGCAGGTAGAAGTTCTTATGTACCATTAGTTGCAAACGATTCTGCTGAAAACAAAGCTCGTAACAGAAGAACTCGTATTGTTGTTATGCCAAAAATCGATCAATTCTATGATATGATTGAAAAAGAAATGAAGAAACAACAAAAATAATTAGAGTTTCACATACTTTATAATACAGAAAAAGCAGGTCTAATGACCTGCTTTTATGTATCCTTAATTTTTTTAATAACCAATTAAATATAAATCAAGAATAGCATTATTTTTAAGTAACTAACTAAATTTTAACATAATAAAGTTACTCATAATTTCTCTACTTTTATACTTTTAGTGTATTTTTTTACAAAATATCAATATCTCCCTTACCTTCCCTTACGATAACTGGCTCATGTTCAGAAAGATCAATAATTGTAGAACCTACATTATCTCCATAGCCTCCATCGATTACAAGATCTACAATATTCTGCCATTTTTCAAAAATTAATTCTGGATCAGTAGTATATTCTATTACATCATCTTCATCTCGAATAGAAGTTGAAACAACCGGATTTCCTAACTGGCGAACAATCTCTAATATGATATTATTATCAGGTACACGAATACCAACTGTAGTTTTCTTTTTAAACTCTTTTGGCAAACTATTATTTCCAGGTAAAATAAAAGTATATGGTCCCGGCAAGGCTCTCTTTAAAATCTTAAACGTTGACGTATTAATCTGCCTTACATAATCTGATAAATTACTCAAATCGTGGCAAATAAATGAAAAGTTCGCCTTCTCTAATTTTACGCCTTTTATTCTAGCAATTTTTTCCAACGCTCTCGAATTGGTAATATCACAACCTAAACCATAAACAGTATCAGTTGGATAAATTACCAAACCGCCATTCTGAAGCACTTTTACCACTTTTGCAATAGCAGCTTCACTAGGTTTATCTGGGTATATTTTAATAAATTCGGCCATTTTGTTTTTTGTTAGTTTTTGTTTCAGATATAAAGTTTCAAGTTATGCAGTTATTCTCAAAGTCAAGCAACCTGAAACTTGAAACCTGAAACAAAAATATTATTATCCTACGACATCTAATTTAGCAAATCTTAACAACAATTTCTTAATTCCTCCTACTTCAAATTTAATTTCTGCTTTTCTATCTGGCCCAACACCTTCTAGATTCATCACTTCTCCTTTTCCAAAACGTTCGTGCATTACCACATTTCCAACAGTTAGTTTACTGTCAAATAAATTCGAATTTCCGTTACTTGGCGCATTTCCAGAAACCGGTTTTAGTTTTCTAATATTCAAATCAGGCTTTGGATTGTTGTCTGTAATATGTTTTGGCGGAGTTCCTCCTACCGGTTTTGCCAATCGCAATTTTGATTTATCTACATCTCCAAAAATATCGCCATCAATTGGAGACTTATAACGATAATTTGTTTCGGCTGGAGTCAAATATTCCAAAAACTGACCGTCAATTTCTTCAATAAAACGAGAAGGTTCACTATCCGTTAGTTTCCCCCAACGGTAACGAGACTGGGCATAAGTCAAATACGCTTGATGTTCTGCACGGGTTAACGCTACATAGAACAATCGGCGCTCTTCTTCCAATTCACTTCTTGTACTCATACTCATAGCACTTGGAAACAAATCTTCTTCCATACCCACCACAAATACATGCGGAAACTCCAGCCCTTTTGCTAAGTGAATTGTCATCAAAGCAACACGATCATCATCGTTTGTATCTTTATCCAAATCGGTTGCCAAAGCTACATCTTCCATAAACTCAGAAAGCGCACCTCTTGCTCCATCAATTTCTCTTTGTCCTTCTGTAAAATCCTTAATACCGTTTAAAAGTTCTTCGATATTCTGAATTTTGGCCATTCCTTCAGGAGTAGCATCTTTCTTCAATTCCTGAACCAATCCGGTTTTCTTTGCAACGTGATCTGTAATATAAAAAGCATCTTGATTCTGATCGATAACCTGAAAACTCTGGATCATAGTAACAAAATCTTTCAATTTGTTCTTTGTACCAGCATTCAATTTCAAATCGATTTTATCAATATTTACCATTACTTCCCAAATCGAACGTTTGTAATGATTAGCCGCAATAGTTAATTTTTCAACTGTCGTATCTCCAATTCCACGTGCTGGATAATTGATTACACGAACCAAAGCTTCTTCGTCTTTCGGATTTAGAACCAGACGCAAATAACATAAAACGTCCTTAATCTCTTTACGTTGATAGAAAGACAAACCGCCATAAATTCTATACGGAATATCACGTTTTCTCAAAGCATCCTCCATGGCACGCGACTGAGCGTTGGTACGATACAAAATTGCAAAAGCACCATTATGCAATTGATTTTGCATTTTCTGTTCGAAAATCGTACTTGCAACAAAACGACCTTCTTCTGCATCAGTCAAACTTCTATGAACCTTAATTTTTGGTCCAAATTCGTTTGCTGTCCAAACCACTTTATCTAGTTTGGTTTTATTGTGTTCCATCACGGTATTTGCCGCTTCTACAATATTTCTTGTTGAACGGTAATTCTGCTCTAAACGGAACATAATTACGCCTTCGTAATCTTTCTGGAAATTCAGAATGTTATTGATATTCGCACCACGGAAAGCATAAATACTCTGCGCATCATCTCCAACCACACAGATATTCTGAAATCTATCCGATAAAGCTCTAACAATCAAATATTGAGAGTGATTCGTATCTTGGTACTCATCAACCAAAATATAACGGAAACGATCTTGGTATTTAGCTAAAACCTCAGGAAAACGAGTCAATAATTCGTTGGTTTTCAACAACAAATCATCGAAATCCATTGCACCAGCCTTAAAACAGCGATCAACATATTGCTGATAAATCTCTCCTAATCTTGGTCTTTTAGCCATTGCATCGGCCTCAACCAATTCTGGATTGTTAAAATAAGCTTTAACCGTAATTAAACTATTTTTATAATTAGATATACGTCCTAAAACTTGTTTTGGTTTGTAAACATCACGATCCAGCTGCATTTCTTTTATAATAGAAGAAATCAATCTAGCCGAATCTTGAGAATCATAAATGGTAAAATTTGAAGGATACCCCAAGTGATCTGATTCGGCACGCAGAATACGAGCAAAAATAGAGTGGAAAGTTCCCATCCAAAGGTTCTTTGCTTCGCTCGCTCCCACAATATCCGAGATCCTGTGTTTCATCTCGCGGGCTGCTTTATTGGTAAAAGTAAGCGACAAAATATTGAAGGCATCAATACCTTGAGCCATCAAATACGCAATTCTAATTGTTAAAACACGTGTTTTTCCCGAACCTGCACCAGCAATAATAATCATTGGCCCGTCTTTCTTTAAAACAGGCGCTCTCTGCGCTTCGTTGAGCTGGTCAATATATTTCTGCATGTAATTTTCTCCTTTTATGCAAAAATAAGAATTAAAAAAGAAAGTTCCTAAGATGCTTTTGGAAGGTTCTAAGTTCCTAAGATTCTAAGATGCTAAGTTTTTTTTTGAAGCCAAACAAATGGCATTTTATTAGACATGGTTTCCCGCTTTCGGCTTTATCTCTCCGCTCCGCTACGAGGATACCGCCTCAATCGGGGCTAAAATCCAAGCAATTGTTGTTGATTTTTTTTGAAAGAAAATTCTTTAAAATTATTTTTATATTTGCAACTTATGTAAAAGCAAATGAAAGTAAAATTAACAGAAAATGCCGAAAAGACATTTTCGCAAATTATTAGTAACTATAGTGATCAAAAAGCTGCTAAGTTTTCAAATCAAACCATCTCCACAATAGAAGTAATTATTCAGAATAATTTCATAGGTTCTAAATATAAAAAAACTTCTTATAGAAAATTTCCAATATCAAATCAAGTATTTTTATTCTATTTAATAGAAGAAAAAACAATTTATATTGCTCTATTCTGGGACAATAAAAGAAATCCCTTGGAATTAGATATTATACTTAGCTCTTAATTTTTGTTTAAAATCTTCAAAATCTACTGTTCTTCCAGCTTTTATATCTTCTTGACTTTTTTGTAATTCCTGCATTAAAATTTCTTCGGGAAATAGTAAAGAAGTAATTAGCTTTACTTCTTGATGTGTAAAACTATTAGATTTCAATTTTCTATAATAAGTTGCGTGTTTTAATCCTAGTTTTTGAATAAAAAACTCTGTTTTGTAATAAGATTTATCTATTAGTTCGGGCAACGAATTAATGTAATTCTCATAATTTTCAACTATTTCTATCATTTTTCGTAAATTAAATTCTCAAAATATGATACAAAAATAGTCAATTTATAGTTACAAAAAACAACTTTAACTATAAGTTCAAAAAATAGAAAACTAAGCATCTTAGAACCTTAGCAACTCAGAATCTTAGAATCTTACTTAAAAAACACATCATAAGCAAATCGAATCAAAGTACCCACAACAACTATCAAAAAGAAAATTCTAATAAATCCGTTTCCTTTGTTGATGGCTAGTTTTGCTCCAAGCCACCCTCCCAATCCATTGCTAATTGCCATCGGAATTGCAATTGTCCAAATGATTTTTCCTTTAATCATAAATAGGCAAATCGAACCGAAATTGGTTGCTAAATTTACCATTTTAGCATTCGCAGAAGCGTGAAGAAAATCGAATCCTAAAAGAGCAATAAAGGCTACAACAAAGAAACTTCCAGTTCCAGGTCCGATAAATCCGTCGTAAAAGCCAACAATTACACTAATAACAACAGCATAAAATATTTGGGTAGCCATCGAATGGTCTTTAGCAACATGCTGTCCGAAATTTTTCTTGGCGTAGGTATATACAAATAACAACGATAAAACCACCAACAAAAGCGGTTTCATAAAATCATTGCTTACCATGGTCAAAATTGTAGATCCTAAAAATGCCGACGGAACCGCCAAACACATCATAATAATTAACAGTTTCCACTGAATCACGACTTTCTTTAAATATTGAAAAGCGGCAAAAGCAGTTCCGCTAAATGCTGGAATTTTCAAGGTTCCAACTACAGTCGAAACAGGAAGATTTGGTAATAAAATTAATCCCATTGGTGTTTGGATTAATCCACCGCCGCCTACAATTGCATCAATAAATCCCGCAGCAAAAGCCGCCAAACAAAGAAAAAGTATTAAGTATGAATCCATTAAAAATATATTTTGGTCTCAATAAAAAACAAGTTGCAAAAGTACATCTTCCTTTTTGTTTATTACCATAAATTTAAAGTTGATTTTTGATCAAAAAGTATATTTTTGCTTAAAAATTATTCAAATGGATTTCAACAAAATAATAGAACTTGCGAGTTATACTTTACCAGCCTTAGTTACAGGAGTTGTAGCTTATCGTTTTTTTGAGTTACATATTAAAAACAATGACAGAAAACGTGCTTTTTTATTAAACAAACAAGCACACAAAGAATCGTTGCCACTACGTTTACAGGCTTACGAGCGTATGACTTTATTTTTGGAGCGTATCAACTTGACCAAATTATTAATCAGAGTTTCTCCTATTTCTCAAAATAAACATGATTACGAAAATTATGTAATTGACCAAATTGAACAAGAATTCGAGCACAATTTAACACAGCAGATTTATATGTCAGAAGACTGCTGGACAATCATTATAACTGCAAAAAATGCAACAATCCAAATGATTCGTAAAGCCGCCATGAGCGATAAAGTTGAAAATGCTGATAAACTTCGTGAAGTAATCTTAAATGATTTATTAGAAAAACAATCTCCAAGTAATGCCGCTTTAAGTTTCATTAAAAGTGAAGTTGCAGAACTTTGGTATTAAAAATATTTAGGATTTTAGATTTTAGAAGGTAGATTAAGTTCTTCAATCTAAAATCTAAAATCTAAAATTAAATGAAAATCTTATTGTCACTCATTACTTCAGATTTATTCTGAGCGTACTCATAACCTTGTTCCCACCATTCTTTCATTACCTCTTTATTAAAAATCAAGGCATTATCGGTTAATTTTATGGGAGTGTAATATAAATTTAGTTTTACATTCTTATTGTTTGCCATAAGTTTTCCTATAGCAATATCATGTTTTTCAACCTGATCTAAGGCAATTCGGAACAAATCGATCATTAATGAAAACGGATTCTTCCCGATTACTGTTTTAGTCGTATTAACCTCCGTTTCAAGCACAATTACGTCTATTTCTGTAGCTCCTCTGTTAATTGCTTCACGTATTGGAACTAAGCTTGAAAATCCGCCATCACCATATTCGCAGTTGTTTTTTTCAACCAAACTCATAAAAGGAACATAATTGCTCGATATCCAAGACCACTCGCAAAATTCTTCGTACGTACAGTCTTTTACAGATTTATATTCAGATTCGTTTTTAGTAAAATTGGTTACAGTAACGATAACGTCGGTTTTTAGTTTTTTGAGTTTATTAAAATCTGAAAGAGAAAAATTATTCTGAATATACTTTTTCAACCCTTTACTTTCTCCAAAAGTTCGTTTTCCTTTAAAAAACTGACGTAATACATTAAAGTGATTAATTGTCACAATGTCTACTCCATCTTTGGATTTCACCACAAATGGGCAAATATTGAAGATGCTTGACATGGTAACATTGGTATATACAGAATGTATTTTTTTGATATGACCGAGAGCTAAATGCGGAATCAATAAACTTCCGGTAGAAGTTCCTATAAATAAATCGTATTCATGTTTCTTTTCTTCTATTAGATACTGGGCAACACCGCCGGCAAATGCGCCTTTACTGCCACCACCTGAAATAACCAATGCTCTCATAAATTGTAATATAGGTTTTGTTTTTGGATTTTATTTAAGCTGAAAGAATATAGAATATAGAAAAAAGACTTCTACTCAATCTATTTTTCTATTTTCTATTCTCTATTCTCTAAAGCTCTTTCAACAAACGATTCAACTGGAATTGCTCATCGGGTGTCAAATTAGGTAAAATTCTATTAAATGAAGCACGCATTTCAGGATTTTTTAGCAGAAGTCTAATTGTGTCTCTTCCAAATTTTGAAAACTGCCACATATGGTGTGTAGTGGCGCTAACTAAATTACTCAAAACCTGATCGTTAATAATTTTGAAGGCTATTAACTTTTCTAAAGCATTTTGTCGTGTTGTAGCTTCATATTTGGTAGACGAAAACGCAATCAACTCATTTACTAAAGAATCTGGATCATTACTATAGTTTGGTGTTGACAAAGCAAGAGAAAGCCACAACGTTCTTAGATTATAATCATTAAAACCAATCCAATTTTTAGATTTATCCAAATATCCTGTTCTATGATTGGGGAAATTTCTCCACAACCAATACAGTGCTGCTTCTTGTGTCTGATAGGATTTATCATCTAAAAGTGTTTCATAATTTGCTCTAAAATCTTCTGGAACTTTGGTTAAAGATCCAGCAAGATTTTGACGGACTTTAATATTATTGGTTTGCATTGCTAAAAGCAAAAGCGACTTTTTGTCTTCGTATTTTTCATTTTCCAACTGATCAACAACCGCTTCTTTTACAGATTGGTAAACATCTGATTCTAAAACGTTTTTCAAGATATCTGTTTTCTCTCCTAATGGCGTTTTTTTCAATTTATCGATTTCCAATCTTTTTTGGATTGCTTCGTTTTTACTTAATAAAGCATTTGCAGTCGGCGTATCAAAAGCAGTTGATTCCAGCCAAGTTTTTTGAAATTTATCCAAATCGAAATCAGATACTTTTTTTATCTCGTCGAAAAAATTCTGTGTGTTTACGGTTTGATAAGCGTATTTATTTAAATAACTTTTAATTGCTTTTTTAAACGCCTTATCTCCAATAGATTCATGCAAAACGAATAACGCCCAAGCTCCTTTTTCGTAAAATGTCAGCGAACTTGCTTTTGGATTTAAAACTGGAATAGTATCGGTGCGAGAAGCAAATTTTATCTGCTGTGCCGTATCGTATAATTTAGAATAAAAGTAATCTTCTCCGTAAATATCTTTTTCAGCAAGCAAGGCAAAGTATGTTGCAAATCCTTCCTGAAGCCAATGGTGCGTACTACTTTCAGCTGTAATCAAATCTCCAAACCAATGATGCGCCAATTCATGCGCATCTACATTGGTATAATTTCGATCGCAAAAACCTGTTGAATCTACTACATATCGTGTTGCAAAAAGAGTTGAAGTTGTATTCTCCATTCCAGCATACAAAAAGTCTCTAACAGGAATCTGTCTGTTAATCTTCCAAGGATATTTTACGCCAATTTCTTTTTCCAGAAAATCAAAAATTCGTTTTGAATAACGATAAGTGGGTTCAAAACGATCTGCATCTTTAGGCTCGTAATAATATTCTAAAGGTATTCTGCTTTTAGATTTAAACTCTTTTTTATCATATTTTCCGATTGCCAGCATTAACAAATACGAACTCATTGGCTTCTCCATCTGATATTGCCAGTGATTTAGATTTCCGTTAGCTGTTTTTTCTTTTAAAACCCCGTTTGAAACTACTTGATAGTCTTTATCGTAAGAAATGCCTAGATTAAAAATCAATTTTTCATTCACATCGTCAAAACTCGGAAACCAATTGCTCGTGTATCTTCCCTGCCCTTGTGTCCAGATTTGTACTTCGTCATTTTCCATATCCACAAAATACAAGGCTTGTTTTGGTTTTGTTGAATAATTAAAAGTTAGACGATTTTCTCCTTTTTTAAATGGAAAAACCAATTTTAATTGTTTGGTTGTATTAATGAAAATGATTTCTTTCTCGTTGATTTTCACATTCGAGAATTCCATGTTTTTAGCGTCAAGCGAAATAGTATCACAGTCCTTTAAAACCTCAAATTGAAAATCGACAGCACCCGAAACTGTTTTTTCTTTTGAATTTAAAGACAATTGACCTGAAACAGATTTAAAATCGGCATATTGCGTTTGCTGTGCAAAAAGAAAACCGGTGAATAATAAAAAAATGTATTTCATTGAAACAAATTTGAAGGCGAAATCCCAAAGTTACAAAAGGTTTCCTTTACAAATAGAATGAAATTTGTAAGTTTACAATATAAAACCGCAAATCGTGTCTATACCTCAAAAAGCCTTATTTAACTGGAGCAGCGGTAAAGATTCTGCTCTAGCCTTATACAAAACACTTCAAAATACTGATTTTCAGATAGAATGTTTATTGACAAGCGTAAATCAGCAATATCAACGCATTTCGATGCACGGTATTCGCGTTGAACTATTGCAGGAACAAGCGCAAAGCATCGGAATTCCGTTAAAAATTCTTGAAGTTCCAGAAATGCCAACTATGGAAGTTTATGAAAAAGTAATGACTGAAGTCTTAACCGAATTAAAAGAAAACGGAATAACACATTCTATTTTTGGAGATATTTTTTTGGAAGATTTGCGTCAATATCGCGAAAATCAGTTGGCAAAAATTGGCTTAAAAGGTGTTTTTCCTATCTGGAAAATTCCAACTCAAGATTTAATTCACGAGTTTATTGCATTGGGATTCAAAACAATTGTGGTTTGTGTAAACGAAAAATATTTAGACAAAAGTTTTGTTGGTAGAGTTATCGATCAGGATTTCATAAATGACTTACCTAAAAATGTAGATGTTTGTGGTGAAAACGGTGAATTTCATACTTTTACTTTTGACGGGCCAATATTTTCTAAACCAATTGATTTTGAAATTGGCGAAATTGTTTATCGAAAATATGAAAAACCAGAAAAGAAAGATTCGTCAAACACAGCTTGCGATACCAATGATGAAACTGCTTTTGATTTTGGATTTTGGTATTGTGATTTAATTAAAAAGTAAATGAAGTTTTTTTATAAATTTATATTTCTAGTTCTTATTTCTTTCTCTTTGCAAAGTTGTTTGGTTAACAGATGCAAAAGGCCTCAAATTACCGGCTATATTTACGATGCAGAAACGAAACAACCTATAGGAAATTGTACTGTTGGAGAGACTTTAAGTCAAACAAACGGTTACTTTACATTAGCAGAGAAGCGTTATCGCCAATTTACATTTTTTGGTTTCGAGGCGCCAACTTTAGCTGTAAATGAAGAGATTAAAAAAGAAGGTTACGAATCTCAAAACATTCAATTTATACAGCCTTTTGGCGGTGGAATGAAAAAAGGAGCTTTTCATAATGCAGACACTATTTACATCAAGAAGACTATTTTAAAAACAAACTAATATGGCTTTAAAAGAAAATGATGAAGTAAAAAAAGTACTATTCTTTTTGAATGAAATTGGTATTGAAATTATTGAAAAAGAGCTTGAAGCAACCTTTTTGCCAGGTTTAGATTTAGGGCCCAATTGCATTTATATCGATTATAGTAAACTATTATATCCTGGCGATATTTTACATGAAGCTGGACATCTTGCAGTAACAATTCCTTCAGAAAGAGAATTGGTTGGTTCTACACAAATTTCTAAAGATTGGCCGACTCAAGGCGACGAAATTGCTGCTATTTTATGGTCGTATGCCGCGTTGCATCATTTACAATTTCCTGCTGAATTTGTATTTCATCCAAACGGATACAAAGGTCATTCTGACTGGTTTATTTCGAACTTCGAATCTGAAAATTATATGGGATTGCCTCTTCTGGAATGGATGGGATTGTGTCTTGGAAATGAAAAAGCCGAAAAAGAAAATAAATCTCCTTTTCCGGCTATGCAAAAATGGATTCGGGATTAATCTTAAGTAGATTGGTCTACAAAAGTTTTCAAGAACCATTTGTTATCTTTTAGTTCAAAGATGTAATCAATATAAATTCCGCTATCGAGTCCTCGTTCTTGAAGTGTGACTTTATTTTTCTTTACCACCAAGGCGCGCTTCAAATATTTCTCATCCGATTTTCTATTCAAATTAAGGGATTTATAATTTTCTTTTGGCATTGTATAATCCGCTAATTCAAAATCATCATTATTCATTTTATACTTTAAAGGAAAAATAACTCTACTAATTTGAAATTTCTGATCTTCATTAAATTTCTTAAAAAAGACATTAAAATCTTCTGGAGCTGTTTTGGCGTTCTGAGCATAAACTGCAGCATTTAAACTCATTGCAAAAACAAAAACTATAAAAAAGTACTTTTTCATTATTCTTCATACATTTTAAGCAAGTTCGTAACGGTATTCCAGTTTCGAATTGTTGCTGTTACATTTAATTTTTTCTCGATATATTTTTGATCAAAACGTGTTTTTCCAGCACCAACGGCATATTTAATAAAAATCCTGTTTTCATCGATACTGGCTTCGTCTGGTTTAAACTGACTGATTTTCAAATCGTTTATACTTTCCTTTTTTAAATTTATTGAAACAAAAGCCACATAAAGCTTTTTGGTATCAATATCTTTCTCTTTTAAAAACGGATTATTGGCAAAACAAGATTCTAAGTTCTCTTTGGTAATCATCACAACAGGAACTTCGTGGCCAAAAACTTTAAATATTTCCTGTTTGATCATAAAACCAACTTTAGAGGCTTCTTCTTCGCTGTCTACAAAGACATTTCCAGATTGCAGATACGTTCTAACATTCTGAAAACCAATATTTTCCAGCATTGCTTTCAAAGCTTCCATTTTCATCATGTTATGCCCAGAAACGTTGATTCCGCGTAAAAGCGCTAAATGTGTTTTCATTTTTTCTAATTTAGGTCAAAGATAAAAAACTATTCGTCATCATCTTCTTCACTAATTTCAATATCAAATTTCACTAAGAAATCATTGAACTTCTGCTTGTACTTTCTTTTTGCTTGTGCTACAATTTCGTCTGCTTCTTCATTAGATTCTATTGCATCAAAACCAAACTGTTCTTTAACCCATTCTTGAAACTCTTCTTTATTCTCGCTTTCTTCATAATATTCTTCATCTTTATAAAAATAAGCAGAATCAAAATCAACAGAAATTTCAGTGTCTAATGTCAGAAGCTGAATTAGTTTACGAGTGCTTTCTGCCACAACGTGAACACCACCTTCATCGCCAAAAACAACAATCGGGCAATTATTCAAATCTTTGTCAATAAGCCAATACGCATATGAACTTCCAGATCCGTTTGCGCCTGCAAATTCGATAAAACTATTGTAAAATTCCTCTTC
Organism: Flavobacterium sp. B330r; assembly: GCF_056824325.1. Taxonomy (NCBI): domain Bacteria; kingdom Pseudomonadati; phylum Bacteroidota; class Flavobacteriia; order Flavobacteriales; family Flavobacteriaceae; genus Flavobacterium; species Flavobacterium sp. B330r. The sequence goes on along the minus strand of NZ_CP124860.1, from coordinate 4,609,292 downwards.
TTCAGACCATGTTTTTATTCCTGTTTTCTCTTCAGTTATAGTAAGTCCAAAACATTCCGAATAAGATTCTACTCCATGTTCTTGCTCGAACTCATACAATTTCACTAAATCTTCAGGTAATTTATAGCTGCCAAATTGAACTGCAAATTCTTCCAATGAAAAACTGCCGTCATAATCTGCATATTCTGTTTCATCCTCTTCGTCATCTTCTTCTTCGGCTTCTGGAGCCATCAATATTTCAAATGTTTTAAGGACAGCATTTTTTACGCAGAAAAACTCAATTCCGGGAGCATTTTCGTCATTCATCCATTGGTATTTTGGATCTCCGTTTTCATCAAGATATTCCAGAATAATCATAATTTCTTCATCTTCATGACACCACAAAGCACGCATTCGGATATTAAAACCATTTGAAATTTCTTCAGAAATCTGGCTGTATTTTTTTCCTTCATAATCAAAAGGAATAAACAAATAAGTGGTTCCAGAAATATGTCTAACGATTTTTCCGTTTTCTTTCAATTCTTCATTTTCAGATAAAACTTCGACCATATTGATAAACTGATTACGGAAATCTGCATACGAATACTGCTCTTTTTTATCGTAATCTAAGATTGAAAGTCCTTCTTTAAAAATATCCAAATAGTTATTGCCCAATATTTCGCTTCCATAACTAGAAAGTTCTACAAAAGCATCGTCTACAATATCTGACAGTTTGTGTGTTGAAGGCAGATAATTCTCGACAGTTATAATAGATCCGTCAGTGTCTTGCACATTGCTACAAATCAAAACGTCGGGTCTGCCCGAACTTATGATCGCCTGGACATCTGTAAAACGTTCAAAATGAAATAGCATATCATCTGTATAAACCAGCCAAGCTATAAGATCACCTTTTACAAAAAGTTCTCCGTGATTATATTCTCCCGCAAGCGTATCGCACTGTAAGCCTCCGCCCAAATAATGAACGCTTCCAAACAAATTGATATTGACTGTTGTTGTCTTTCCTAAAACAATTAAAGCCGGAGAATTATCCGTATCAAAAGAACTGATAAGCTTTGCAACTGTTAGATTTCCTTTGAAAATAAATCCTAAAATGAAAATATCCGGATGTTCTTCGGTACTAAAATCCATCTCAAACAAGTCCATTTCTACATCATCTTCTGCTAATAGAAATATCGGATTTTCTTCGTAATCAGGAAAACGCCAAGTATCTTCAAAAACATTATAAATTTTCTGATTCTTGAAATCGATAAGATCTCCTATAATATTGTTGGCTTCGTGTCGGTTAATTACTTTGAATGTAATACCAGAAAACACCATAGTTTCAAAAGGAACTTTTTCTTCTTTAATCATAATTTGAGGCTTATAATTTAAATGTTTTAACAAATCTAATAATCTTTTTTATTAAAATTATACTGACGATAAAAATAAAAAACTCTGTTAGTTTCCCAACAGAGTTTTACAGCTTTTACTTATTTCAATTTTAATTTGCTTTCTTAAATACAAAACTGCCGTCACATGCGCGAGCATCATCTAGCAGATGTCCTGACTTGTCCAGAGTAAAACTTTCTATCAAACTGCCTGTACAGTTTGAAATGAATGAATTCTCCTTTTTCTCTTTATAAGTTAATATAAAACGAGTTAGATTTTCTTTGCTTATAATCTCAAAAGTTCCTGTAAGTGTTACATCAATATTTTCATAAACTCTCCTTTTTGAAAATGTATTGTCTTTATTAAATACATAAGAATACTGTTTTGAAGAAGGGGCGTTTGAAAACTTAGCCTCGGTATACTGTATCCACTTCCCGTAATAATCTGTAACGGCTGCATCTGCCTTGTCGCTTGAATCGTCGTTAGAACAAGAAATTAAAGAAACAAACATTGCAATCAAAAGTCCAATTTTTTTCATTTTTATAGTTTTTAATGAGTTAATTATTATTAAGATTTTCCTTTCTTAAAACAGTTGCGTCTAAACATTACAACTTAACGATAAGTTAATATTCAAACACTTGAAAACAACAAATCATTTTTAAAATTCCCAATTAAAATCTATCTTCGCTTCTTAATAAAATTCCAATTAAATAAATTCCAAATTCCAATTCCGTCCCGAATTTTCAGGATAGAAACCAAATCTAAAATCAGCAATCTAAAATCTAAAATAAATTAATGTCTAATAATCTTCTAGAAACTCCAATTGAATACTTAAAAGGTGTTGGTCCGAGCCGTGGCCAGCTGCTTCGTAAGGAATTGGGCATTCATAAATATGGAGATTTAGTCAATCTTTTTCCGAATCGATATATTGACAGAACGCGTTATTACAAGATTAATGAATTGCAGAATACGGGTTCTGAAGTCCAGATTATTGGAAAAATAATCAATATTAAAACCGTTGAATTTGCCAAAAACAAAAAGCGTCTCGTAGCAACTTTTGTTGACGATACTGGGCAAATTGATTTGAATTGGTTTCAAGGCCATAAATGGATTCGTGAAAGTTTAAAACTGAACGAACCTTTGGTTATTTTTGGAAAATGTTCATTGTATGGAAGCCAATTTAGTATGGCGCATCCCGAAATTGAATTGTTAAGCGAACACGAAAGAAGTTTACGTTCGGCTATGCAGCCCGTTTATCCTTCGACAGAAGCTTTGGCTAATAAAGGAATTTCCAACCGTACCATTAATAAGTTGATGGAACAGCTTTTCTTGGAAACACAGGCATTGTTTACAGAAACTTTTCCGCCGTTTTTAATTGAAGAATTAAAACTGATTCCGAAACGCGCTGCATTATTCAACATTCATTTTCCAAAAAGCGCCGAGATTTTAGCGAAAGCGCAATTCCGACTAAAATTTGAAGAATTGTTCTTTATTCAGCTGCAATTAATTACAAAGAATCTCATTCGAAAACATAAAATAAAAGGACATCCATTTGACAAAGTGGGAGAACTTTTTAATGAATTTTATAAAAATCATTTGCCTTTTAATTTAACGAATGCTCAAAAAAGAGTTATCAAAGAAATTAGGACAGATATGGGCAGTAATGCTCAAATGAATCGTTTGCTTCAAGGTGACGTGGGTTCTGGAAAAACGATTGTGGCTTTTATGAGTATGCTTTTGGCAATTGATAATGGTTTTCAGGCTTGTTTGATGGCGCCGACAGAAATCTTGGCCAATCAGCATTTTTTGGGTTTATCTGAATTTGCTAAAACACTAAATATCAATATTCGAATTTTAACAGGTTCTACTAAAACTGCTGAAAGAAAAATTATTCATGAAGAACTAGAAAGCGGACAACTTAAAATTTTGATTGGAACTCATGCTTTATTGGAAGATAAAGTGCAATTTCAGAATTTAGGCTTGGCTGTAATTGATGAACAGCATCGTTTTGGAGTGGAACAAAGATCTAAATTGTGGAAGAAAAACGATATTCCGCCACACGTTTTAGTCATGACCGCTACTCCTATTCCCAGAACGCTGGCAATGAGTTTATATGGCGATTTGGATATTTCGGTTATTGATGAATTACCTCCTGGAAGAAAACCAATTCAGACCGTACATCGTTATGATACGAATAGATTAAAAGTCTGGAAATTTCTTCGTGATGAAATTGCAAAAGGAAGACAAATCTATATTGTTTACCCGCTTATTCAGGAGTCTGAAAAAATGGATTATAAAGATTTAATGGACGGTTATGAAAGTATTTCTCGCGATTTTCCGCTTCCGCAATATTCTATTTCTATTCTTCACGGAAAAATGAAGCCAGCTGATAAAGATGCTGAAATGAAGCGTTTCTCTGAAGGAAAAACAAATATCATGGTGGCAACAACTGTAATTGAGGTTGGTGTAAACGTGCCAAATGCGAGTGTAATGATTATAGAAAGTGCCGAACGATTTGGGCTTTCTCAATTGCATCAGCTCCGCGGGCGCGTGGGTCGTGGTGCCGAACAGAGTTATTGCATCTTAATGACCGGACATAAATTAAGCTCTGATAGCAAAACTAGAATGGAAACCATGGTGCAAACCAACGATGGTTTTGAAATTGCCGAAGTTGACTTAAAACTTCGTGGTCCCGGCGATTTAATGGGAACGCAGCAAAGTGGCGTTTTAAACCTTCAAATTGCTGATATTGTAAAAGACAGAGATATTTTATCTCTGGCAAGAAATTATGCCATGAAAATCTTAAAAGAAGATTCTGCTCTCCAAAAACCAGAACACGCTGTTTTAAGAAACATCTTTATAGAATTAACCAAGAAAAAGAATATTTGGAATTATATTAGTTAAGGTGCTAAGGTTCTGAGGTTCTGAGAATTCTAAAAAAAGCTCAAAGATTAAACATTTAATCTTTGAGCTTTTTAAACTTTTTAAACTTAAAAGCTTAGCAACTTAGAACCTTAGTATCTTAGCAACTTAAAAAAAAACTCCATTGCGTCCTTTATTTTCATTCATGTGATTTAGTTTTGCTGGGGGACAAATTTAAGGGGTGAATATTTTTATCGGACACAGTGAAGTATATAATCAGTTGTTATTTTTTTGCCTCGTTTTTCTTTTCAAAAAGACCGCTAAACAAACCTTTGCTTATTTTATTTTTATCATCCTTTCCGGTTGCAATCATGTGATCGATATATTCCATGTACGTTTTCTTTCTCTCTTCTAGAAAACCTACAAGATATTCCTCAGAAGCATGCATACCGCTGGTTTCTTCAATCTGCAAAAGTTTCTTGTATAAGGGCTCAATAAATTTTACAATAATATCGTTTGGAACCGATTTTCGAGTGCAGAAGAAGCCAACAATTTCGCCGTCTGTATCTGCAACAATTTTAAAATCAGTTACAACCCAGTAATAACGACCGGTTTTTGCCATGTTTTTTACAATGACATGAATGTTTTCACTAGATTTAATACTATCCCACAAAAATTTAAAAATTACTTTTGGCATATCGGGATGACGTACAATATTATGAGGCTGGCCAACAAGCTCAAATTCATCATAACCAGAAACATCTATAAAGTCTTCATTGGCATATAAAATGGTTCCTTTTTTATCTGTTTTACTAAGCAACACTTTATTCTTATTCCAGTCCACTTCTCTATCCGAAGCTGTTGGACGGTGTAATCTGGTATCCATAACTCTTACATTTAAATTAATTTACAATTCAATTCGTATAAAATGAATCCATAAACCTTAATTTGACTCGATTTCTAAGACAAGTAGAATATTTCTGATTTTACGAAAAACTGTTTCCAATTCATTTTCAAGCCATTCTGGAATTTCATTATTAACAGCAAGATTAAGCTGTCTAATATCATTCATAATCTGAATTAGCTTTTTGTATTGAAAATCAAGATCGTAAACATGCGAACTCGTTCGGTAATTTTTAAAAATCTCCTTTACCTCTATTTCAAAATCAGATTGAATCCCCATTTTTTCAATCGAATCTAATGTTATGCTTTCATTCAAAAAATCTTCAATTATTCTTTTAAGACTATGCAGCGTAGGTACTGCAGTGGGTAAATCATGCTTAAACATACAACGGGTTTAAAAAATATTAATATTGTTTTCTTTGGGACTTGATTATAATTCTAGTTTTAAAAAACTAGTTTCTATTGGTTGTTGATTTTACATGAATATCATTGACTAAATCATCAATTTTTTTAGCGCTTTCTCTCATCATTTCAAGATAACTAAGCAGTTTATCGTTGTCTGTATGTCCTTTTGAAACATCAATTAATTTTAAAACTGAATTTACAGGCAGTTTTAAGTCTAAAGTTGTTCTATGAATAAAATCATTATAATCTTTTGTAGCTGACATTGAGCTGTATTTTGCTGAAGCCAATTTCATGTTTTCCAACTCATATTCGTCTGAAATTTTGGAGATATGATTTTCGCTATGTTCTTTAAAGTAATATGCCCAATAGCCATTCATAAAGAAAACCACTGCAGCCAAAACGGTATGAATAAGCAACGTTTCGAGATCAAAATTTACTTGCGAAAAATACACCTGAAGGCCGTTGGCATCATTATAAATATAGTTTTGCAAGTACGCCAATCCAGCATGATGGAGAACAACCAATAAAGTAAGCGGAATTTGAAGCTTCCAGTTCTGATAAATAATCAAAATGGTACTGGCAATGAATACGGTAAAATGCATCTCAAACATTCCATGCATCTGATAAATGTACTGCGCCATAAAAATAGCCAGAACGACAGATAAAACGTATTGGTAAAATTTGGAATTTTTCATGAAAAATTTTGCCGAATAATAAAGCAAAAGATTCAATGTACCGACGCCAACGCCAATTTCAAAAGTATCATATTTAAAAGAAAGTCCGATACCTAGAAGAAAATATACTGCAAGTACATAATTAATAATTGTATCTGATTTTTGTGTCATTGTAGACATAAAACTGTGCAGATAATCTTGTTCGTTTAAGCTAGCTTTTGTTTTCATAGGTTTAGATTTAGGTTTTTGGAAAAAGTTATTTAGTACATTTTGGTAACGAACATCCGTATGCTTTAAGAGCTAAAGCATTAAAAGAAGGTTTCTCTTTTTGGTTGAGAAGAGAATCAATCGCCATTTGAGCATAATTGCTTTTGCTATCTGTACAATATCTGGTTTTATTGTAATTCCCTCTATAATATAAATTATGTGATTGATCTAATAAAACTGCCTGCGGAGTAGAGAAAACACCACATTTTTTGGCTATTGCTTCATCAAAATATACAGGAATCTCAGCACCAAACTTTTCCTGAATTTCATCAATCGTAAAACTCTTCTGTTTGTTTAACACCACAATTTTAAAATTGACCTGGTCTCCGTATTTTTTAATTAAGTCGCTAACATGTGGGACATTAAACCGCGAACAGGGACATTCGGGATTATAAAAATGGATAAATATAGGTTTGTTGTCAAATGCACAGCACGGACCAAGTTCTATTTTTGAACCCATTGCAATCGCATGATAATTTTTGGGAATAGGTGTTGGCAGACTGTATTGGAACTCATTTTGCCAAAACAGATAACCAATGGAAAGAAGCAAAAATGTAAACCATAAGCTTAGAAGTAATTTTTTCTTCATAAATTATTTTTTTTATATTATTTAACAACAAACAATAAACACTTGTTAATATAATTATTCATTATATATAATCAAAAACCAAAAAAAACAACTTCTACATACGTATTTTAACACAAAAATCAAACGCAACCGTTAGCATCCGTGTTAAAATCTTTCATTTTGTTTAACATATCAATGTTACAAATAAAATCGATAAAGTGCAAAAAAAATCAGATAAATTGCAAAAAAATCTTCCATACTAGAAACGATAAGCGCTTATCTAAGTCTTAGAACGTGATTTTATCTTTAGCATCTCTACTTTCTTCAAAAAAAAATTAAACTTAAATTAAACCTTTTTGCCTGCCTGTAGTCTAAATGCAAACCTTTGTACATACAAATGTTAAATAAACGCTAACAGCTTTCGATTTCGCACCAAAAAGTTAAATTTGTAAGCTTACTAAAAACAAAAACCTAAATTCTATATTCACCTCATTTTTATGAAACTAAAACACCTCATTTACACCGTTTTAATTGTTGCAATTGGTGGCTTTGTCACCTACAGAATTATTTCGAACAAGGGTAAAAACGATGAATCTAAAAATTTCAATGATAAAAAAGCTCCAACAACTGTTAATGGAATCGTAATAAAGACGGCTACTTTTGACAATAATTTAGCATTATCAGGATCTATTGAAGCAAACGAACAAGTAGAAATTCATAGTGAGGTTTCGGGAATTGTTGAAGGAATATTTTTTAATGAAGGCAGCAATGTAACAAAAGGACAAGTGCTTCTTAAAGTAAATGATATCGAATTAAAAGCACAGTTAAGACAAGCTCTAACTAAAGAAGATTTGGCTGCTGAAAACGCAAGAAGAGCAAAATTATTACTGCAAAAAGAAGCCATCAGTCAAGAAGAAGCAGATGTCGCAAAAGCAGATCTTGCTTCTGCACAAGCGCAAACACAATTAATAAGAGCGCAAATTTCTAAAACCTCTGTTAGAGCTCCTTTTTCAGGAAAAATTGGTTTGCGTAATATTTCTCCAGGAACTTATATTACACCAACTGTTTTAGTGGCAAAATTAGTCAACACTAGCAAACTAAAAATCACTTTTTCTATTCCAGAAAAATATGCTGCCGAAGTAAAATCTGGATCTGTAATCGACTTTAAAGTTTCTGGTTCAGACAAAACTTATAATGCAAAAATCTATGCAATCGAGCCAGAAGTTGCCGTTGCCACACGTACACTTCAAATTCGTGCGCTTGCAGATAATGTGGACGGAAAACTTTTCCCTGGAACTTTCGCAGATATTAAATTACCTTTAAATATTATTAAAGACGCTATAGTAGTTCCTTCTGAAGCTATTGTGCCAATTCAAGACGGTAAAAAAGTATTTGTTGCCAATAACGGACAAGCAAAAGAAGTAATGGTTGATGCAACAACAAGAACAGATTCTTCCATTTTAATCTTAGCTGGATTAAAACCTGGAGATACTTTAATTACAAGCGGTGTTATGTCTTTAAAAAACGAAGCCCCTATCAAAGTTCAAGTAAAATAATAGTTCTAAAGCCAAAAGTCGAAAGACTTGAATATAGATTTAAAGATGGTAGTAAAGATTTAGTAATAAATCTGAAATCTAAAATCAACAATCTAAAATCTAAAATTACAAATGAGTTTATCAACTACAAGTATAAAAAGACCTGTCTTAACAATAGTACTGAATCTGTTAATTATACTATTCGGTTTTATTGGTTATACGTTTCTAGGAGTCAGAGAGTTTCCATCTATTGATCCTGCGCAGGTTTCCATTCGTACCAATTACACTGGTGCCAATTCTGATATTATTGAATCGCAAATTACAGAGCCTCTTGAAAAAGCCGTAAATGCGATTGATGGAATTCGAAATATTACTTCATCCAGCAACCAAGGAAGCAGCACCATTACAATCGAGTTTAATTTAGATAAGAATTTAGAGGAAGCGGCTAATGATGTTCGAGACAAGGTCTCGCAAGCCATTAGAAATCTTCCACAAGATATAGATGCCCCGCCAGTTGTTTCTAAAGCCGATGCAGATAGCGAATCTATTATTTCGATGACGGTTCAAAGTGACAGCAGAAGCTCTTTAGAATTAAGCGATTATGCCGAAAATGTTATTTCTCAGCGTTTGGAAACTATTCCAGGCGTAAGTGGCGTGCAAATTTGGGGGCAAAAACGCTATGCAATGCGTTTATGGATAGATCCTGTAAAACTAAATGCTTATAAGTGTACAGTTGCCGATGTGAGAAGCGCATTAAATGCTCAGAACGTCGAACTGCCATCTGGTAAATTAACAGGAAACAATACCGAATTAACCGTAAAAACAGTTGGGAATCTTTCTAAACCAGAAGAATTCAACAATATTATCATTCGCACAGATGGCGATAAAATCGTAAGGCTTAGTGATGTAGGCGGTGCCGAATTAGGTCCAGAGAACATAGAGACTTCTTTGATGTCTTCTGGGCTTCCAATGATTGGAATGGCTATTGTTCCAATGCCAGGAGCCAATTATCTGGACATTTCAGCTGAATTTTACAAAAAATTTGAAGCCTTAAAAAAAGATTTACCTAAAGACATTAAACTTAATATTGCGCTTGATAACACGCAATTTGTAAAGAAATCTGTATTGGAGGTTGCCGAAACTTTAGGAATATCAATCGTTCTGGTTATTATTATTATTTATTTATTTTTTAGAGACTGGGCAATTGCTTTCAGACCATTAATTGACATTCCTGTATCGTTAATTGCTACATTCTTCATTATGTGGCTTTTTGGTTTCTCAATAAATGTACTAACACTTCTTGCTATTGTGCTTGCAACAGGACTTGTTGTGGATGACGGTATTGTTGTAACTGAAAATATTTTCAAAAAGGTCGAAGAAGGAATGTCTCCTATCGAAGCAGCTATTAAAGGTTCTAATGAAATCTTTTACGCTGTTATATCCATTTCTGTCACTTTAGCAGCGGTATTTTTGCCCGTAATTTTCTTAGAAGGTTTTGTTGGCCGACTCTTTAGAGAATTTGGAGTTGTAATTGGAGCTGCAGTATTGATTTCAGCCTTTGTCTCCTTGACTTTAACACCAATGTTAAATGCCTATTTAATGAAAGGTGGCGAACAAAAGAAATCAAAATTCTATATTAAAACTGAGCCATTTTTTGAAAAAATGAACAGCAGCTATGCTGAATCACTGACAAAATTCATGGACAAAAAATGGATCAGCTTTCCTATTTTAATTGCTTGTTTTGGAATTATATATTTATTCTTTACGATTCTTCCAAAAGAAACAGCACCTTATGATGACAGAAGTTCTGTTACCATGCGTATGACCACGCCAGAAGGCTCTTCTTACGATTATACTTATCGTTTTATGCAAGAAATTTCAAAACTTGTTGACGATTCAATCCCAGAAAAAAAAGTTAGTTTAGTAATTACTGCTGGAGGATCTGGAGGTTCTGCAACGAACTCAGGTTTTGTGAGACTGTCATTAAAAGAACCAGACGAAAGAACCAGATCTCAAAAAGAAATTGCAGACAAATTAAGCAAATGGACAAAAAGATATCCTGATGCTAAAATAGCAGTAATTCAACAGCCTACAATTGCCGTTAACAGACGTGGCGGTTTACCAATACAATATATTATTCAGGCTCCAAACTTTGATAAGTTGAGAGAAAAAATCCCTGTTTTTATGAATGAAGTAGGTAAAAGTGATGTGTTTTCGACAACAGATGTAAACTTAAAATTTAACAAGCCTGAAATCAACGTTACCATTGACCGTGCAAAAGCAGAAAGTTTAGGAATTTCTATTCTTGACATTGCACAGACTTTACAGCTTTCTTTAAGTGGACAGCGTTTTGGCTATTTTATTAAAAACGGAAAACAATATCAAGTAATTGGACAATTTGACCAAAAAGACAGATCGAAACCTTTGGATTTGACTTCTATGTTTGTGAAAAACAAAAATGGCGAATTGATTCAGATGGACAACGTTGTAAACGTATACGAACAAAGTAATCCGCCGCAATTGTATCATAATAACAGATACATGTCTGCAACAGTTTCTGCTGGTTTAGCGCCAGGAAAAAGTATGGGAGACGGAATTGAAGAAATGGATCGTATTAAAGCAAAAGTTTTAGATGAAAGCTTCACTACAGATTTAGCTGGAGAATCACGAGATTTCGTAGAAAGTAGCTCTAATACTTCTTTCGCCTTCGGTTTGGCTTTATTGTTAATCTTCTTGATTCTTGCGGCACAGTTTGAAAGTTTTATTGATCCGTTTATTATCATTTTAACGGTTCCAATGGCGGTTGCAGGGGCTTTATTTTCATTATGGCTCTTCAATCAAACATGGAATATTTTCAGCCAGATTGGTACAGTAATGTTGATTGGTCTCGTAACCAAAAACGGTATTTTGATTGTAGAATTTGCCAATCAGTTACGAGAACAAGGTAAGCCTAAATTAGAGGCTATCTTAGAAGCTTCAGAGGCACGTTTACGTCCAATTTTAATGACGAGTTTGGCTATTGCATTAGGAGCACTTCCAATTGCAATGTCGCTTGGAGCTGCGTCTACAAGTAGAATTGGTATGGGAGTTGTAATTGTGGGTGGAACTATTTTCTCATTGGCTTTAACGCTATTTGTAATTCCTGCCATTTATTTAATGTGGTCTAAAGCCAGAAAACATTATCCTGAGTTTGATCATATTGACGAATACGAAAGAGAAAGCATTAAATAAAAACCAGAAATATACTTTCTGGTTAAAGAAAACGAATATGAATATCAAAAAAATATATTGTACAGTACTTATCCTGCTTTTTTGTGCAATTCAGACAAAGGCACAGGAAGTTCTTACTATTGAGCAGGCTATGTCTATAGCTTTGGAGAATAATTTTGAAATTAAAATTGCCAAAAATAATTCCAAAATAACCGAAACAAATGTAACAATTGGTAATGCAGGAATGTTGCCGACTGCAACAGCAAATATTACAGACAATAATAATCTTACGAATTCAACACAAGTACGTCAAGATGGTACATCAACTACATTGAATAATGCTAAAAACAATAGCTTAAATTATGGCGTAAGCTTAGGCTGGACTGTTTTTGACGGAATGAAAATGTTTGCCAAACTAGACCAGCTAAAAGAGCTTCAGAAACTTGGCGACGCAGAACTTAAAAGAACTATTTTAGTCAAAATTGCTCAGGTAAATTCAGCTTATTATGATTTAGTTCAAATGCAACAGCAATTGTCTGCATTAGACACTACAATCGTAATTTCGAACCAGCGTTTGACTTTAGCTAAAAATCGCTTCAGCATAGGAAAAGCTTCTAAACTTGAAGTATTGAACGCACAGGTCGATTTAAACTCAGATCAGGTTGCCTTATTGAGACAAAAAGAAGCGTATGCTAATGGTAAAATTTTGCTGAATCAGCATTTAGCGCGCGATCCAAAAATTGATTTTACAGTTACCGATAAAGTTACAGTGGACAATAAATTGGTTTTGGCTGATTTAATGGAATTAGCTCAAAAGCAAAATCCAGGTTTAGAAGCTGAAATTATAAATAAACGTATAGCCGAACTAGAGCTTAAACAAGTAAAAGCAGACCGCTACCCTATTTTGAGATTAACTACGGGATACAATTTTTCTGAAAGTCAGTCGAGTCTAGGATTTACCAGCGAAACATCTTCTAAAGGTTTAAACTACGGTTTTAATGCTTCCATGAATATATTCGACGGTTTCAATCAGCATCGTAATGAAAAAGTTGCCAAATTACAGATCGAAAATTCACAACTTGCTATAGAACAGCAAAACATAACGTTAAATACACAGTTGAGCACCGCTTTTCAAACCTATTTAACCAATTTAGAGTTAATTGATTTAGAAGAAGATAATGAAGCTATCGCAAGACAGAATTTAGAAATCACTTTGGACAAATTTAAAATCGGAACTATTACAACTCTAGATTTTAGAACTGCCCAACTCAATTATGTCAATGCAAAAGTGCGTTACAGCAACGCGCAATACGAAGCAAAATTATCTGAAATTGCTTTAAAAGAATTAGCGGGAAATATTAATTTTTAATTCGCTTTTAAAAATCAAATATTATCTGTCCAATCTGCTAAATCTGCGAGCTATTTTTCTCTCGCAGATTTAGCAGATTGGACAGATTTTTTTTTAATTTCAGCAAAAGCTACATAACGTTTTTAAGAAAACATTCTGTTTATTCTTGGTGCTGAATATTTTTATAATTTACTTCCAACAGAATATTTTTTTACTTTAAATTTGTTACAAAACAAGTTTCAATGATTACATACAATACCAAAGATTGGTTTACTTTTATTTTTCATTTTCATAAGTCAGATACAGTTCGAAAACTGTTTACGATTATGATTGCAATTGGCATTTATGCCTCAGCTGTCTGTTATCTTGAACTTCATTATTTTAAAGTGACAAAAAACGATTATATCCACAACATTCCAATCATGCACGGAATGCTTGGATTTGTAATCTCGCTTTTGCTTGTTTTTAGAACCAATACAGCTTATGACAGATGGTGGGAAGGCCGAAAACTTTGGGGAGGACTTGTAAATAACAGCCGTAATCTTGCTATAAAACTATCCGCAATTTTAAAAGACGAAAATGATAGAAAGTTTTTTAGAAAATACATTCCGATGTACGCAGATATACTTCATCATCATTTAAAAGATGAAGATACTGGCAAAATGCTGTTTGAAGATGTTGAACTGGAAATTGACCAGCATAAACACAAGCCAAATCAATTAAAGAGAATCATGTATCACAAAATCAATGATTTGTATGATGCTAAAAAAATATCGGGAGAGCAACTCATTACCTTAAATGAAGAATTAGTTGCTTTCACAGACATTTGCGGAGCGTGCGAACGTATTAAAAACACTCCTATTCCCTACTCTTACAGTGCTTTTATAAAGAAATTCATCTTCTTTTATACTATGACGCTTCCTTTTGGATATTCTGTTAGTTTAGGTTATCTAGTTGCTCCTGTTGTTGTTTTTATCTTTTATGTTTTGGCAAGTTTAGAACTTATTGCTGAAGAAATTGAAGATCCGTTTGGAAATGATGAGAACGACCTTCCAACAAAAAAAATATCTGAAAACATCAGAAAACATGTGGAAGAATTGATATAATTAAACGTTAAATCTGTAATTTATATTCTTATTTTCATTAAATTTAAGGTCTTCACCAAAAAATAAATTTTAATGAACAACCAACGATTTTTAGTCAATCCGCTCCAATTATCGCAAGAAAAATCATTAAAAACTCTTGTAGAAAACAGGACTATTTACAATTTAAATCATTGTGAATTAAATCTATTTGAAACCTACGAATCGACTCAAAAAGTTCCATTAAAGTTTAATGATCTGGTGGTGACCAGCATGCTTCGCGGTAAAAAAATCATGCATCTTTTTGATGACCCTGAATTTGTATATCTTCCAGGCGAAACGGTGATTGTTCCTTCGAATGTAGAAATGAAAATTGATTTTCCTGAAGCTTCAAAACACAATCCGACGCAATGTTTAGCATTGGCCATCGATCAGGATAAAATTGCCGAGATTTTAAATTTCTTAAATGAGCAATATCCAAAAGAAGGCAATAACCTGTACTGGCAGCTCAATTACCAGAATTATTTCTTTTACAATAATATCGAAATGGCTGCTACCATAAACAAACTCATCAAAGAATGTATGAGCACTTCGATTACCAAAGACATTTTTGCCGATTTGACTTTAAAAGAATTATTAATAAGAATTATTCAAACTCAGACCGTAAAATCTCTGGACGAAGGAAAACCTTTTGAAGACAATAATCCGATTAAAGAAGTTACCGAATACATCAAACAAAATTTAAAGGAAAATATCAATTTGAAATCGCTGAGCGAAAAAGCTTGTATGAGTACCACTTCTTTCTATCGTTTCTTTAAACGCGAACTCGGAATGAGTCCGATTGAATATATTTTAAATGAAAAAATAAAATGCGCTAAAAACCTATTAAGAAACCCAACACTTCAAATTAACGAAGTTTGTTATTTAGCAGGGTTTGAAGATGCGAATTACTTCATCAGATTATTCAAAAAATATGAAGGAATTACACCAAAACAGTATCAGTTACTATATATCAATTAGAGATGCTAAGATTCTGAGATACTGAGATTCTAAGTTTTTCAACTTGAAACTTGAAACCTGAAACTTGAAACTTGAAACTTGAAACTTGAAACCTGAAACTTGAAACCTGAAACTTGAAACAAAAAAAACTATTCAATCCTAAAAACTGGTTCCAAATCCTTCTCCTCTTCGGGAGTGAAAATTCTATATTCTATTTGAAACGTTTTCTTTAATGGAGTTTCTAACGAAAAACCTCCTACTCCAAAGGCATCAATTACGGTTAAGGTAAAATGTGCGTGTTTCCAATATTCAAATAAATCTTTGTCTACCCAAAATTCAGTGTCTTCAACACTACCAATACAAACATCTCCAGTTCGCTGATAATAGCCACCTTTTTCAAAACACTGTGGCTGTGTTCCTTCGCAGCATCCGCCAGCTTGGTAAAACATCAAATCACCATGTTTTTCTTTTAGAATATTTATCAGTTCAACTGCTTTTTCTGTGGCATCAATTCGTTTAATCATAACTTTTAAGTATTAAAAAAAAGCAGTAAATTCAATTAAGAATTTACTGCTTCAACATAACCAACTATTTAGGACTGTGCTATATCGAGCACAATTCGTCCTTCAATCTCACCTTTCTTCATTTTATCGAAAACGGTATTAACGTCTTCTAATTTTGAAGTTGTTACGGTTGCTTTGACTTTTCCATCAACGGCAAATTCAATAGCTTCTTTCATATCTTTTCTAGTTCCAACAATAGAACCTCTTATCGTAATCCTGTTTAAAACAGTATCGAAAATAGACAAATCAAAATTGCCTGGAGGAAGTCCGTTTAATGCCATTGTACCTTTTCTTCTCAACGTCTCAAGCCCTTGTTTGAAAGCAATTGGAGAAACTGCGGTAACCAATGCCCCATGCATACCACCAACTTCTTTCTTTAAGAATTCTCCAGGATTTTGATTTTTAGCATTTACTACCAAATCGGCACCTAATTTTTTTGCCAGTTCCAATTTATCATCTCCAATATCAATTGCTGCAACATTCATTCCCATAGCTTTTGCATATTGCACTGCAACATGTCCTAAACCTCCAATTCCAGAAATTGCAACCCATTCTCCAGGTTTCACCTCAGTTTCTTTTAATCCTTTGTAAACAGTAACTCCTGCGCATAAGATGGGGGCCATTTCGATAAAATTCACATTAGAAGGCAAAATTCCAACATATCTCGCATCTGCAATTACAAATTCTGCAAATCCGCCATCTACACTGTAACCACCATTCTGCTGGCTTTCACATAAGGTTTCCCAGCCTGTAATACAATGGTCACAACCACCGCAAGCACTGTAAAGCCAAGGCACACCAACAGCATCTCCTTCTTTTACATTTTTTACATCCTGACCTACTGCAGCAACATAGCCAACAGCTTCGTGTCCCGGAATTAAAGGCATTTTGGGTTTTACCGGCCAATCGCCTTCTACAGCATGTAAATCGGTGTGACAGACTCCACTTGCAATTACTTTTACAAGAATTTCATTTCTACCAGGGCGTTTTACTTCGACTTCTTCTATTCTTAAAAGAGAACCGAATTCTCGAACGACCGCAGCTTTCATTGTTTTTGGAAGCATAATTCTATGGTTTTAAGAGAATAGAAAACTTTTTAGCTTTCTATTCCCAAGTTTATATTCTTTAGAAGAATCCTAATTTCTTTTTGTCATAAGAAATCAGCATGTTTTTGGTTTGACGGTATTGACTCAACATCATTTTATGGTTTTCACGACCAATTCCAGATTGTTTGTAACCTCCAAACGGAGCACCGGCAGGATAAGAATGGTATTGATTTATCCATACACGACCGGACTGAATTGCTCTTGGAACCTGATAAATTTCATGAGCATCTCTTGTCCAAACTCCTGCACCCAAACCATACATGGTATCATTTGCAATTTCGATCGCTTCTTCTGTAGTTTTAAAAGTCGTAACCGCCAAAACTGGCCCGAAAATCTCTTCTTGAAAAATTCTCATTTTGTTGTGACCTTTAAACAACGTTGGCTTGATGTAATAACCACCTTCTAATTCGCCTCCTAATTTATTTTCATCTCCTCCAGTTAAAACCTCTGCTCCTTCTTCTTTTCCTAATTTAATGTAAGACATGATTTTTTCTTTCTGCACAATCGAAGTCTGAGCCCCAATCATAGTCGATTTATCCAACGGATTTCCCGCTATAATCGCTTCAGTTCTTTCGATTACTTTTTTGATAAACTTTTCGTAAATATCTTCGTGGATTAATAGCCTAGAAGGACAAGTACAGATTTCACCTTGATTTAAAGCAAATAATACAGCACCTTCTACAGCTTTATCAAAGAAATCATCGTCGTGATCTGCTACTGACGGGAAGAAAATATTTGGAGATTTTCCACCCAATTCTAAAGTAACCGGAATAATGTTTTCTGTAGCGTACTGCATTACCAAACGTCCTGTTGTAGTAGAACCCGTAAATGCTGCTTTTGAAACTTTTTTATTGGTTACTAATGGACGTCCTAATTCGGCACCAAAACCGTTTACTATGTTTAAAACTCCTGGAGGAAGAATATCTCCAATTAATTCCATTAAAACCATAATCGAAATTGGCGTGCTTTCTGCTGGTTTTAAAACAATTGTGTTTCCTGCCGCAAGTGCTGGAGCAATTTTCCAAACGGCCATTAAAATCGGGAAATTCCACGGAATAATCTGCGCCACAACTCCAAGAGGTTCGCTTAACGCAATAGAAACAGTCTGCGAATCTAATTCTGCTATCGAACTTTCTTCTGCGCGAATTACACCTG
Source organism: Flavobacterium sp. B330r (assembly GCF_056824325.1). Classification (NCBI taxonomy): domain Bacteria; kingdom Pseudomonadati; phylum Bacteroidota; class Flavobacteriia; order Flavobacteriales; family Flavobacteriaceae; genus Flavobacterium; species Flavobacterium sp. B330r. The sequence goes on along the minus strand of NZ_CP124860.1, from coordinate 4,591,247 downwards.
CAAAATACCTAAAGTGGTCAATGGCTAATGGAATATCAGCCGCAAGTGTTTCGCGAATTGGTTTTCCGTTGTCTACCGTTTCAACTGCTGCAATATATTCTAAATTGTCTTCAATTTTTTGTGCAATCTTATTTAGTAAAATACTCCTTTCGGTTACAGAAGTTTTTCCCCAAGTTTTAAATGCTTCATAAGCAGTATCTACAGCCAATTCAAGATCTTCTTTTCCAGAATGCGCTGCTTTTGTAAATACTTTTCCATCAATTGGAGAAACAACATCAAAGTATTCTCCTTTAATTGGGGCTACAAATTTTCCACCAATATAGTTATCGTATTTTGCCTTAAATTCAGGTCTTTTTACTGCAGTACTCATAATATTCTTTTTTTGATTCACTTCAAATTTAGTTTCATAAAAAGAAACAGAATAGCACTTTTCGTTCATCTTGTAGCACAAAAATTACACATTCGTTTTTTTTAGACTTTTATAATAATCATTTAGCAAAATTTTAATCTATAAATTGCTAAATAATTAGTAGACAGCATTTTTCGGTCATTTAAAAACAAATAGAAAAAACTACTCAATTTTTTCTTACTCCAACGCGCAATCCTTATATTTGTAACCTCATACAAAGAATTAAAGAACTACAATGAAAATATCTTACAACTGGTTAAAACAATTTATTAAAACTGATTGGACATCTGAGCAGACTTCTGAATTACTAACAGATTTAGGTTTAGAAGTTGAAGTTGTTGAAAAATACGAATCAATTAAAGGAGGTTTGGCAGGCGTTGTTGTTGGACACGTTCTAACTTGCGAAAAACATCCTGATGCTGATAGATTGAAAGTTACTACAGTTGATGTTGGTTTAGAAGCTCCTGTACAAATTGTTTGCGGCGCTGCAAATGTGGCTGCAGGACAAAAAGTGCCTGTTGCAACAATTGGAACCGTTTTATACGATAAAGATGGTGCAGAATTTACCATTAAAAAAGGAAAAATTCGCGGACAGGAAAGCCACGGAATGATCTGTGCTGAAGATGAATTAGGTTTAGGAAATAGCCATGACGGAATTATGGTTTTGGCCGAAGATTTGGTTCCAGGAACTCCTGCTTCTGAAGTTTTTCAAATTGCAAATGATGAAGTTTTCGAAATCGGATTAACACCAAACCGTGCCGATGCAATGAGCCATTTTGGAACTGCTCGTGATTTAAGAGCGGGAATGCTACAACGTGGCGTAAACGTAGAATTGATTACGCCTTCGGTAAGCAATTTTAGAGTTGACATGCGTACGCTTAAAATTGACGTAAATGTTGAGGACAATCATTTAGCTCCAAGATATTGCGGTGTAACTATTTCTGGAATTTCTGTACACGAATCTCCAAGCTGGTTGCAAGACCGTTTAAAAGCTATCGGATTAACTCCAAAAAATAATATTGTTGACGTTACTAATTATGTTCTTCATGAATTAGGACAGCCTTTACATGCTTTTGACGCTGCCAAAATCAACGGGAAAATTATTGTAAAGACAGCTGTTGAAGGAACTAAATTTGTAACTCTTGACGACGTTGAAAGAACGCTTCATAAAGAAGATTTAATGATTTGCGACGAAAAAGGTCCACTTTGTATTGCTGGAGTTTTTGGAGGAAAAAAATCTGGAGTTTCTGAAGGAACTACTTCTATTTTCTTAGAAAGTGCTTATTTTGATCCTGTAAGCATTCGTAAAACAGCAAAAAGACATCAGTTAAGTACAGATGCTTCTTTTAGATTTGAAAGAGGAATTGATCCAACGATTACGGAATACGCTTTAAAACGTGCGGCACTTCTAATTCAGGAAGTTGCTGGCGGAAAAATCACTTCTGATGTTGTAGAAGTTTATCCTAAAAAGGTTGAAGATTTTTCTGTTTTGTTGAATTTTAGTCATGTTTCTAAAATTATTGGACAAGAAATTCCAAAAGATACCATCAAAAAAATCTTGGTTTCTTTAGATATTAAAGTAAATAGCGTTTCAGATACTGGTTTAGGTTTAACTATTCCTGCGTATCGTGTAGACGTTCAGCGCGAAATTGATGTAATCGAAGAAATTTTGAGAGTTTACGGTTATAACAACATTAACTTCTCTAAGAAATTTAATGCTACAGTAGCAAATTCGCCAAGAACAGAAGATTACAAAGTACAAAATGTAATTGCTTCTCAGTTGAATTCGCAAGGTTTCCATGAAATGATGGCTAATTCATTGACGACTGCAGCTTACGCGAAATTATCAGCTTCATTAAAAGAAGAACACAATGTATCGATGCTGAATCCGCTGAGTAGTGATTTAGCTACACTTCGCCAGTCTTTATTATTTTCTGGATTGGAAGCAGTTTCATATAATATTAATAGAAAAAATTCGGATTTAAAATTATTTGAATTCGGAAAAACATATCATAAGTACTTAAACGGTTACGAAGAGCATAAACACCTTTCTTTATTGATTTCTGGAAACAGAAACAAAGAAAGCTGGACAAATCCGCAAAAAACAACAGATTTCTTCTTGTTGAAAGGATATGTAAAAGCTATTTTATCTCGTTTAGGAATTGAAAAAATCGGTAACGCTCCTGTTCAATCGGATATTTATTCTGAAGGTACTGCCATTACTTACAACAATGATATTTTGGTTGAAATGGGTGTTGTTAAAAAACCTATTTTGAAACATTTCGGTATTAAGCAAGACGTTTATTACGCAGATTTTAACTGGGATTTGGTTTTAAAAATCATTACAGGAAAAATTAAGTATACTGAAATTCCTAAATATCCAGAAGTTCGTAGAGATTTGGCTTTACTAATCGATGAAAAAACGACTTACGAAAGCATTTTCAACTTGGCAAAACAAACAGAAAAAGCGCTTTTAAAAGACATTAATCTATTTGATGTTTATCAAGGAAATAAACTACCAGAAGGAAAAAAATCATATGCTTTGAGTTTTACTATTCAAGACAATACTAAAACATTAACCGACGCTCAAATCGACAAAATCATGTCTAAATTACAGCAGACTTTCGAAACTGAACTTGGTGCAAGTTTAAGATAATTTCTTTCTTACTTTTAAAATAAAAAACCCGACAATGATTTTGTCGGGTTTTTGTTTTTTGTTTCAGGTTTCACTAAATCCAAACAGGGCGCGTTGTTTGCCTTTAATCTTCTTTTTAAAGCTGAATCATGAATTTACTATTTTCTAGTCTTAAACGTGTAATAAAAGACGAAATTAGACTTAAACCTTTACTGCACGAGATTTTTTTCGTTTCTATTAATATGTTAGTGCAGCAAAAACTGGATACTCTTTTATTTTTTCTCTTCCGTTAAGAAAAGTTAGCTCCATCAAGAAATTGCATTGTACAATTTCGCCACCTAATTTCTCTACCAATTCGCAAACTGCTTTTGCGGTTCCGCCAGTCGCTAACACATCGTCGTGAATTAAAACTCGATCGCCTTTTTTAATAGCATCTGTATGCATTTCTAAACTATCAGAGCCGTATTCCAATTCGTAAGAAGCAGAAATGGTATCAAAGGGAAGCTTTTTTGGTTTTCTTACGGGAACAAATCCGGCATTTAACTCTTGCGCCAATAACATTCCAAAGAAAAAACCACGAGATTCAGCACCAACAACCTTGTCAATTTTTTGTCCATTTAAAGAATCGAGCAAAATTTTAAGGCAATTTGTTCTCGCTTCTGGATTAATTAGCAAAGGTGTGATATCTTTAAATAAAATTCCTTCTTTTGGAAAACCCTGAATATCACGTATATAATTTTCGAACTGCATTTTTTTTTATTTTTATGTTATTTTTTCCTTGTTTATCTCACATTTATGTCTATCTTTGCACCCGCAATAAGCAATCAACAAAGCTACAAAAAAATAGCTAATTGATAACAAAAAGGCCTCGTGGCGCAACTGAATAGCGCATCTGATTACGGCTCAGAAGGTTACTGGTTTGAATCCAGTCGAGGTCACAAAATTAAAATCCCATTTCTAACGAAATGGGATTTTTTTTTTATTTTAAAACACAGGTTTTAATTCAAAAAATGGCTTTATCTTTAAGCCTTTAGAAAATTGATATTCGTTATGGAACAGAAAATACATCAGGGAAGAAACGTAAAACGTTTTAGAGAAATGCTTAGTATAAAGCAGGAATCATTAGCTTATGATCTGGGCGAAGACTGGACCCAAAAGAAAATTTCTATACTGGAGCAGAAAGATGTAATTGAAGAAAACCTGCTGAAACAAATTTCGGCTGTATTAAAAATTCCTGTTGAAGCTTTTCAGAATTTTGATGAAGAACAAGCGGTAAATGTTATTGCAAATACATTTAATAACAATGATAGCGCAATTGGTTTTGTAATTAATAATTATAATCCAATTGAAAAGATTATCCAATTGCATGAAGAAAAAATTACGTTATACGAGCGTATGTTGAAAGAAAAAGATGAAATGATGGCGAGGCTTGAGAAGTTGATTGGGAAATAAATCTTTTTTAAAGATATTAATTGAAAAAAGAGACTTTGTGAACTGCCCCCAAAAAGTTAGACACTATTTGGGGGCATTTTTATGGAAAGAAAAGTCAAGTACAATTGTGAATTTAAACTTCGTTGTGTAGAAGAAGTTATGAAAAGGCATAACTCGGTTAAAGGCACAGCTAGAGCAAACAAGATAGCTGAAAGCAACCTTACATGCTGGATTAGCCGCTATAATGAATTTGGAATTGAAGGTCTTTTACCAAGGCAGAAAAATAAAGTTTATACTGTAGACTTTAAATTAAAAGTGATACAAACCATTCAAAATAAGTCATTATCTTTGGATGAAGCCTGCTTGATTTTCAAAATTCCAGCGCAGTCAACCATAATAAGCTGGCAAAGAAAATATGCAAAAGATGATTTGGCAGGCTTAGAACTTAAATCACGTGGCAGACCAGCAGTTATGAATTTTAAGAGAAAGCAACGAAAAACAGACAAACCTTTAACCAGGGAAGAGGAACTCTTAAAGGAGTTAGAGTACCTGCGCGCTGAGAACGAAATTCTAAAAAAGTTCAACGCCTTAGTTCAAGCCGAGCAAGCCAATCAAAACAAAAAGCTCAAACCATAATGGAATTAAGGCATAAGTATGATTTAGATCTTTTACTAAATTGTATGAACATGGTTAGAAGCACGTATTATTACTATGAAAAGAAAGGTCAGGTAATCGATAAATATCAAGAGATAAAAGATTTAATTAAACAGATTTACAATTATCATAAGGGCAGATTAGGATATAGACGTATTACTCTATTACTCAAAAAAGAGGGGATTTTAATTAATCACAAAACAGTGCTTCGATTGATGAAATTTTTAGGATTAAAAAGTCTAATCAGAATCAAGAAGTACAGATCGTATAAAGGAGAGCAGGGAAAGATAGCCCCTAATCTGCTACAGCGCAATTTTAAGGCTGATATACCTAACCAGAAATGGGCAACCGATGTCACTGAATTTAATGTTTCTGGCAATAAATTATACTTATCGCCGATAATCGATCTGTTTAATGGAGAGATAATCAGCTATGACTTATCGCAAAGACCAGTGTTTAATCAAGTTTTAAATATGCTTGAAAAAGCATTTAAAAAAATACCGGACAATACTAATCTGACTCTGCATTCTGACCAAGGATGGCAGTATCAAATGACACAATATCAGCATTTATTAAAGAAAAAAGGAATTATGCAAAGCATGTCCAGAAAAGGTAATTGTCTTGATAATGCAATAATTGAAAACTTCTTTGGAATATTAAAATCAGAGTTGTTTTATCTTAAAAAATACACTTCCATTAATCAATTGAAAAAAGAGATTATCGAGTATATAAATTATTATAATAATGACAGAATTAAACTTAATCTAAAAGGAATGAGCCCGATACAATATCGAGCTCATTATTATAAAACTTAATTATTAATTTGTCTAAACTTTTGGGTGCAGTCTATAGTTAGTTGTCTCTTTTTTTATACACAAATATGTAGATTTTTTAAGCCTTACAACCTGACATTTCATGAATGGAGTTATTACATTTTCAATCACAAAACCTAAGGCGAATTTCAAATAAATAAGCCATCGCGGAACTATCCGTACAAATTTTTTATCTCCGACATAACAAAGGTACTTTGGGTACTTCCTATACTTTCAACTGATCCCAATTTATTAAACACAAAATCCTGATAATGCTTCATGTCTTTGGCAGAAACTTTCATTAAAAAATCGTAATCTCCTGAGATATTATAACATTCTACAACTTCTTCTATTTTCATAATATCACTAACAAACTGATTCCCGATATTACGATCGTGCTGTTTAAGTTTGATATTACAAAAAACAATGAAACCTCTATTTAGTTTTTCTGCATCAAGCAGGGCAATATATTTTTTAATATAGCCACTGTTTTCCAATCTTTTAATTCGCTCGAAAACAGGCGATGCCGAAAGATTTACCATCTTAGCAAGCTCTTTTACTGTATACTTAGAATTATCGTGAAGTATATTTAATAACTGAAGATCAATATCGTCTATTTGTTCCATAGAATATTTTGGTTTAATTTATTTCTAAAACAGAATGAAATTCTTCAAATATAACCAAAAACAATACAAAAATCTTGTTTTATAGAAATTAAAAACATAGCATACTGCAAAGTTTATATTCACAGTATAAAAATCTAAGACACATTATTTTATAGCAGGGAGCGCTATCTTTGGTACCCTTTATCGAAAAAAAGATAAAGGGGCACGTCACAAATAAAATTATACTTCTTTTCGTCGAGCCATACCCTGAGCAATGATACTAGCGGCTATCAATTGCAAGGCATGGTAAAGCATGAGCGGAAGCAATACGATTCCAGTGATGGTACTGTGCTGAAAAAGTACTTTTGACATAACGGTACCATGCACCAATGACTTTTTAGACCCGCAGAATAAGACTGTAATACGGTCTTCATCTGAAAAACCAAGCAGTCGGCTGAATAGTCCGACACAAAAGAATACGGCAAAAAATAACGCCATCATCCCTGCAGCGAGTCCGGCAAGTTCAAGAGCTGTGAAGCCTTCAAAAAGATGTTCGGAAAATGACTTGCAAAACGACGTGTAAATAATCGTTAGAATAACTGCCTGATCGAAATATTTGAGCTGTTTCTTGTATTTTTCAGCCATGGCACCTAAACGGGAATTGAGACTGATACCAATGATTACAGGCAGCAAGACTTGAAGAATTAACTTTATGACGATTTGAGTCACATCAAAATCGCCTGTTGCAGAAGCTATAAACAGCCCAACCCAGAGCGGCGTAACCACTACTCCTATCAAACTGGAAATGCTTGCATTGAAAATGGCTGCGGGTATGTTTCCCTTGGCAATCGAAACCATGACCACCGAAGAGGATACTGTAGACGGCAACGCTGCCAAAAAAAATACACCCAGCCAAAGCAGCTCGAAGCCGTTATTGACAAACAACGGACGAAATGCCAAAACAATGAGCGGAAAAAATAAAAAGGTTGTCAACTGGACGACAATATGCATTTTCCAATTGGAAAGTCCGACTTTTAGCTTCTCAACACTTAGCCGTAAGCCATAAAACAAAAAAATCAAGGAAACGCCCGCATTGGCAATCTCCTCCAGCGAAACAGGTTCTTTGACCATACCTGGCTTTGGCAAAAAATAAGCCATCAGAATCATGGTGGCTATCATTAACAGGAAACCGTCGAAACCTGCTTTTTTTAATACTTCTAATAATTTCTTCAATGTGTTTTAAATATTATTCCTCCGTAGAGGTACGGACTCCATTATTAATATATTGAGACTAAATCCCAAGTTCTTTGCGTATAATTTCTGCTCCTGCGCTTAAAGCACTTAACTTGCCTCTAGCTATGTTTCGAGATAGCGGGGCCATACCGCAATTTGTAGAAGGATAAAGATTTTCGGCATCTACAAACTCAAGAGCTTTACGCAGGGTAGCAGCTACTTCTTCTGGCGTTTCAATAGCATTGGTTGCCACATCAATGGCGCCTACCATTACTTTTTTACCGCGAACAAGTTCCATTAAATCTAAAGGAACATTGGAGTTGTGACATTCTAAAGAAACCACATCAATTTTAGATTTTTGAATTTTCGGAAAAATTTCTTCGTATTGTCGCCACTCAGAACCTAATGTCTTTTTCCAATCAGTATTGGCCTGTATTCCATAACCATAACAAATATGAACCGCAGTTTGACAGTGTAAACCTTCAATGGCTCTTTCTAATGCTGCCATTCCCCAATCGTTTACTTCATCAAAGAACACATTAAATGCAGGTTCATCAAACTGGATAATATCTACCCCTGCGTCTTGAAGTTCTCTTGCTTCTTCATTGAGCGCTTTCGCAAATTCCCACGCCAATTTTTCACGATTTTTATAATGGTCGTCGTACAAGGTATCTACCATTGTCAGTGGGCCAGGCAATGCCCATTTTATAGGCTTGTTAGTCTGTTTACGTAAAAATTTAGCATCTTCAACAAAAACTGCTTTTTGACGTGCAACCTCACCTACCACCACTGGAACACTCGCATCGTAACGGTTACGGATTTTTACTGTTTTACGATTTTCAAAATCTACACCGCTTAAATGCTCAATAAAAGTCGTTACAAAATGCTGGCGTGTCTGCTCGCCGTCACAAATGATATCTAGATCTGCCAATTGTTGTTCCTGCAGAGAAATGCGTAAAGCATCTTGTTTTCCTTCAATTAGCTGATCGCCTTCTAATTTCCATGGTGACCAAAGTTTTTCAGGTGGTGCAAGCCAGGCAGGTTTGGGTAAACTTCCAACAATAGAGGTAGGCAATAATAGTTTCTTCATAATAGTATAATTTTAATGTGTTGCAATCAATTAAAGGGTAAAATTAGCAGACCATTGTTCCAGGAGACTTTTGTAAGGCTTAATGAAATGCTCTTCTGCATATTTACCCTGTTCAACAGCCAGTCGGCTGCGCTCTTCGCGGTCATAATCCACACGAGTCAGTGAATAATCTTCGTGTTTAAGACTAGGTTGATAGATTTTTCCAGCCACTGAATTTGCATTGTAAATTTCAGGGCGATAAATCTTCTGGAAAGTCTCCATCGTGCTGATTGAGCTGATTAGTCCCAGATCAGTATAATCAGCAAGCAGATCTCCGGAATGATAAAAAGCCATTGGTGCCACACTATTCTCAGGCATGAAAAAACGAACTTTTAAGCCCATTTTAGAGAAATATTCATCAGTGAGAGAATACTCATTCTGCAGATACTCAAAACCCAAAACCGGATGCTGATACTCCGTGCGAGTATACGTTTTGTTACTCGATACACTTAGACAAATGATCGGTGACATCTTAAAGTAGTCTTTATAAGTAGCTGAATTGACAAAACACTTATAAAGTTTTCCGTGCAAATCACCAAAATTTTCAGGAATACAAAAATTAGGTTTATTTTTATTGTGTTCGATCAATAAAATACTGAAATCATAATCACGGACATAAGAGGAATAATTATTTCCGGCAACTCCTTCGATTTGCTGGCCAGTCTTACGGTCCATAATATTTGTTTTTAAAACTTCAATCATCGGTAGATCGTTACTACCATTCTTATCATCAATACTCATTGTTACTGTGAGAATTTCAAGTTCCACATGGTAACGATCCGCTTTTGGATTATCCACATGAGCCAATGCATTGAATCGATTGTTAATCATATTTAAAGCATTACGTAAGTTTTGCTGACGATTAGCTCCTCTAGCCAAATTAGCAAAATTGGTTGTTAAACGCGTTTTACTTGAGGGGTGATAGTTTTCATCTAAACAAGTGCTCTTGAGTGTGAATGCAAAATCATTGTGGATTGTATTCTGAGTATTTTCAATATTCTGCTTTTCGTTTATTCCGCTATCTTCTTGTATATTCGCTTTCATCTGATGATAATGTTTAGTTTTTTTACCCTGCAAATTTGAATATAAAAGATTAAATATTTTTATTTATACATAAATTCAGTTAATTATTCTTTTAATATACATTTATAAAGATTATTAATCTTAAAACAAATATAATAATGAAGGAAAACAGATAAATATTCTTTTGTGACCTAAGATTATTGATTTGGAGTTTCTCAGAGCACTTTAAAAACTCGAAAAAGAAAATAATATCATTTATATTTGCCAAAATTTAAGATAGCCATAGTAATGAATTTGATAGAAAATTTAAAATGGCGCTACGCCACAAAAGCTTATAATAACATTAAAGTAGCAGAAGAGAAAGTCGATCAGATCTTAGAGGCTATAAATCTTTCAGCATCTTCGTGCGGTCTGCAATCTTACCGTGTTTTTGTTGTAAGCAACCCAGAGATCCAAAAGAAATTAGGTGCTGATTCGTATAATGGACAGATTAGCTCTTGCTCTCATTTGCTGGTTTTTGCGGCACTCACTGACATGTCTTCGACTTACATTGACGATTACATGGCAATGACAGAAAAACAAAGAGGTCTTGATGCCGGTGCCTTATCAGGATTTAGAAATGGACTGCATTCTTATTTCAGCGCTATTAACGCAGAACAAAAAGCCCATTGGGCGGCCAAACAGGCTTATATTGCACTAGGAACTGCACTTATTGCTGCGGCAGAATTGAAAGTGGATGCCACTCCTATAGAAGGATTTAATGCCGTCACTATCGATGCGGTTTTGGGTTTAAAAGAAAAAGGGTTGCATTCTACAGTTATCCTCGCTTTAGGATATCGGGATTCGGAAAAAGACTATATGGCAGCTACGAAAAAAGTTCGCTTGCCTATAGATGAAATGATAACGAAAGTTTACTAATATTTAAATTTGTTAATTATTTAGGGAAAAAGTATACGTTCAACCTTGTGGACTTGATGCCTTCTCTGCTATTAAGAGCTAAGGCAAATTATACCGTTTTTATAAATGTAGAATAAATGAAGAACAAGTCTAAGCTTACTTTACTAATCCTTCAGAATATCTTTTACTATGCGCAGAGAAGCTGCTTCACAAAAATCCAAACCGGAATAATCGGGATTTAAACCACCAATGTAAGGCACTGCCATAATATATACGTTTTTATTAAATGCTCCATATTGATCCATAATTTGAAAATTGTCATTAATGGCTATTCCTGAAACATTCAAAAAATAATCTCCATTTTCATCTTTCTGAATTCCTTCGGAGTTATTTATATAGGCATTATGCCCGGATTCTTTAGATTTGAATTTTAAACGCGCAGGACTAATAGCTTTCTGAGTGAGCAGACTTTTAAATGGAAAATCATGATAAGATAAATGAGGCTGTCCCACACAATCTACAAATGTTTTATAGAATACAGATTGCTCATTCTTATCGTTATCTGTAAAATTATAAAGAACTCCTCCACCGTTTTGCGGTTCGACTGTGCTGTCATCTCCAACCGAAACCAAGTCTAGCACACCCGCTTGATGAAGAGCCAGTAATTCTTCACAGGATTTTTGAGGAACAAAGGCAATTACAATTGAAATAAGCGGCATCAATACTTTTTGAAGCCGCTGCATATCTTCTGCCGAAAAATATTTGGCAGGATGATTCATAGCAAAACTAAGAACTGCCAGCATTTCTTTCCAATAAATTGATTCCTGTCTTTTGATCGACTTCTCGGCCTGAACGTATTCCGCTTTCAAAAGCTGAAAAGGATCAAGGCGTTCTCGCAGTTCCATCATATCGGCTACAAAATCTTCAATTGAAAAATCTTTGATACGCTGGTAGAATTCCGGATCTTTTTCTCGAAAAATTTCTTTAAAATCCTTTTCAAAAATAAAATCAAGCGATAAAAATCCATCATTATTATTTCTATGCAAATCTATCTCTTCTTTAGTCAATAAAGAGTCGTTAGAAAGATGTGAATCTTCCAGATGAAAACGAACCGCTGGAAGCATGCCACTTCTGGAATGCATTATCATTTTAAAATTAGAACTTTCTGGATTTAATTTGAAATTAAGGTTTTCTTCGGAATCTTTTGAAAATGATCCATTATTTCTTGCCAGTGTTCTTATGGCATCAATTGCTGTTAAAGAAGAACCTTTTATGGCGATAGGATGATCGAAATGCTTCGCCAATTTTTGAGGCGGATATGGAGCATCATAATAGCCCTGCACTTTCCCTTCATAACGTATTGGCCAGTTGTGACCAGTACAGATAATGACATAATCAAATTCCTGATGATTACTATTTAAGGTTTCAACTCTTACAGTTTCATTTTTAAAATCATAATTAATATCACTAACCGTGCTTTCAAAATGTACAGTTGTAGTAATTCCCGCTTTTTTTCCTGCTTCAAGTAATATTTCGAACTGCGCGGCAAGATAACTTCCAAAAAGAAGCCTCGGCACCACTTTATATTCGTTAAATTGATCTGGTTTAATATTAAATTTTTGCAGTAATTGGGCAGGTGCAGTATAAATCCACTCTGACATAGTGGAAACAATCTGCGGAACTTCATTATCTGATACATTTGTGATATGCTCTGTATTAGACCCTTCGCTACTGTAAGGCATCCCAGATCCCAGCTGTGCTTTTCTCTCCAAAACAGTAATTTCAAAATCGTTTGAACCGGATTCGACCAATCTCTTATAAACAAAAAGACCGCTTGGGCCTCCTCCTACAATTGCAATACGTTTTTTAGTACTTTTGGTCTCCATTGATTTTTTGATTTTAATTCTGAATTATAGAAATTGGCCGCTATAAGACTATTTACAATAGAACGACACGGTCTAAAATTATCAGATACAAATATCAATAACCATATCAGCAGGTAGTTACATGATTCAAAACTGAAATTATATAATTACGCTTCTCTGGAATGTCAAATATTTTTATTTCCCAAAACCAATATATTAAATCAATTGAATTGATAGACGACTTACTATTTCCCAATCAATGCAATACTGGTTGTAGCATATTGATCAATTGCAATTTTTACCTCGTCAAAATTAGGGGCTGAGAGTTTTGGTTTATAATTTTTTGAAAATCCAAATCCCTCGGTCGGATAACCAATCATATTACGATCACATTTTCCGTTACTATTAACATCTTGATACACAGCGATAGCATAATTGCCATCGGGCAAGTTTTTGAATGTATAGACTACACTATTTTGGTTAGCTTTTACTTTTGCGGTGGCAATCTGCGACTCAATATCAAGAAAGCCCTTCTCTTTATCATACAATCCAAAAAAGACATATCCTTTTCCAGGTTGCACGCCCGTTACTTCAACACTGAAATTATGTTGTGCAAACAATGTCCCATTAACCAATATCAATACTAGCAAGCTTATTATTTTAGTTTTCATAAATAAAATTATTAGGGTTTACAATAGAGCCTTTTCCAGTTTCTTATCCTCCGATTGGGTAAAAAAATGATTCATTTCTTTCAAATTTCCTTTTTTATGCGCCTTATAAGGATCTGATTTTGAGAGCAACCACTTTTTTATAATACTTCTAAAAAGAAAAGTTGTTTTTTTCTGCATCGGATGAATTTTCTGGCGGACCATCTGGAAATAATCCTTCAAATTTTGTTGTCGAAAACCTAGAATATTATCTAAATCATCACCATCTTTTAAAATCCCGCAGTGAAAGTTTTTCTCAGCAAACGCTTTTTGTGGAAAATCAGCATTACCTAAGCCAAATTCAGCAAACATTTTGTCTAGAAACGATTTATATGAAATTACACAATCCTCTCCCCCTCCTAAGTTAAATATTTGCTTTTCTAATTTTTCTTGGTGCTCAATTGCTTTACAAAAAGCCCTACCCGTATCTTTGGGCGTGCAGATTTCAATGGGCGTTTCCAGTGGCATGTGAAACATAAGAGGAGATATTTTATGATTACCCATAATAGCAGCCAGACGAAAAATACTCCATGATAATTTTGACTGACGAATCAGCGATTCACACAGCACTTTGGTTTGACCATATTGATCACCAGGACTGGGCTGCAAAACATCTGATACAATGATTTCGGGGTTTTGAATACGATCTCCATAAACTGAAATACTGGAACTAAAAATCAAATAACACTCTGGTGAATTTTTCTCTAAAGCGTAAATAAGATTTTCTGTTCCTTTTACATTCACATTATAAGCCAGATTGGGATTAATATCAGCAAGCGGAGGAATAACCGCCGCTAAATGAATAGCTACATCCTTATTTTGAGCCACTTTCAGCAATTGTTCTCTATTACTGATGTCGCCGTAGACAATCTCTACGCGAGATCTAAAGGGAGCCAGTTTTTTGACCGATTTTTGAGTCTTTACATCAAAGACCGTTATTTCATAATCCGTATGCTGAACAAGATGCTGCAGGGTTTCAAAACCTACAGTTCCAGATGCACCTGTGAGCAGTATTCTTTTTCGTGATGTCTGATTTTCCATTTTCTTAAATTTAATATTTGCACTTTCTATTCCTTACAATTTTGAAGAAAAAGCTATATTTGTTATACAATGTGTTCCTTATTTAACTTTGTGTTCTTTTTCTAACACTATGTAAAGCTATTAAAGAGAGATTTATTTGTTGTCTCAAAAAATTGTATTACTGTACATTAGCGAACACAAATCAGCATTTTTGTATCATATATAAAATAATTTGTGATGGATTTAAGAAAAGACCGAAGAGTTCTGTATACTAAAAAAATATTGCGTGAGGCACTATTGAGTTTGTTGCAGGAGAAGGAACTTAGCGAAATTTCTATTTCTGAACTGTGTAAAACAGCCGATGTCAATCGCAATACATTTTATCGTCATTATAATATTCCGCTGGATATACTCCTTGAAATAGAAGAAGATGTTTTTGAAAAACTCTCAGCGGTTTTGCGTAAAAGCACCAATATGGATGATGTGATACTCCTCAGCTGCCAGCTGCTGGAAAGCGATAAGCAGATGAGTAAAATTGTGTTTGCAAAAGCCGATGGAAGCGGAATTCTGTCACGAATACTGAGAAGCGTTCGAAATAATTTTCCCGTAGAAAATCAAATCGAACTTACACCCGAAATGCAGCCTTTTGCTGAAATGGCATACCAATTTGGCGAAAAAGGAAGTATCGCTGTGATCAAAAATTGGATCGAAAATGACTTCTCTATTCCCGCTGAAAATATTGCGCAAATGATTAGTTATCTGGTAAATAAACTCAATAAATTATAGCGATTTATATGCCATTCTCTATCTTATTTTGAATTAAACAGAACGTAAATAAATCAAAAGCAGTTGAAGATTAGGAACAATAAATCTTTTCTCGTAATTACTATTTATAAAAAAAATCTTGAAAAGAACTTTGATAAAATTCTTTTCAAGATTTTTGATTTTACAGCATTTATTTCTTCAATGAATCTGTTCTTACATTCTGATTGCCTTTTTGGGTAGACCCTTCCGTTCCAGATCCTGTGGTACCTTCTCCTGTAGCACCAGTTGTTCCTTGCTGGCCATTTTGCTCAGGATTCAAAGTCGCTGAGGAATCCATAGCTGGGCCAACAGTATCTACACTCATGTCCATACTATCTGTTTCAGATTTATACTCTGGATCTACAGCATTGGTATCATGCTTCTTACATGAAAATACCAATCCTGCCGTAAGAACTAATATCAGTATTCTAATTTTAAATAAAGATTTCATAATAGCTTTTTTAAGTTAATAGTAAAATCAAAAGTAAAGTCTTCATTTTCAAGATATTTATATAATTATTCCATTCGTTTACAGGAATCAAAGAAACTGTGTAGATCTCCTAAAAAACATGTATTTCTATCAGCATAATTGTATAAGCAATCTGTAAAATAGTGTAAACAAAATTTTCATAAAGAACTTAATTTTAATCTATTAACAATTAATTTCTATTACTATGAACACAACAGCAATAACTCAGCAAGGACAAAAATCAAAATCTATATTAAAAACAAATGTTTCAGCATTAGAAAGAGTGCTTATGGTTACTAGCGGTGCCTATTTACTTTATAACGCTTTGTCTAAAGAAAAGAAAAGCATTTCACAAGCTGGTGCAGGTGGTGCGATGCTTTTAAGAGGAATTTCGGGCTACTGCCCAATTTATGATGCTGCAGGACATTTAATGAATGATAAAGCCTCGAATGTTAATATAAGATTGAACACGGTCATTAATAAACCAGTAGGCGAAGTATATGATTTCTGGCGTAATCTCGAAAACTTACCAAAATTTATGAGTCATCTTGCAAGTATTAAAACTATTGATGAAAACACATCGGAATGGACTGCTAAAGGACCTGGCGGAATTGGATCTGTAAGCTGGAAAGCTAAAATTGCTAAGGATCGAAAAGATAAACTTTTAAGCTGGTTTTCTCTAGATGATGCGACCATTAGAAATGCAGGGAAAGTGATTTTTAAAGCTCATGGCAATACCACAGAACTTGATATTACAATCTCTTACCATGCACCACTCGGAATTGCAGGAGAAAGCGCCGCAAAATTACTGAATCCGTATTTTGAAAAATTAGTAAAAACTGATCTTTTGAGTTTAAAAAATCACTTAGAATCTAATGAATAAACAGATTATGGATATCGCATTCAAAAAAGGACAGGAAGTTCGTCAGGAATTTGGCGGGCCTGTCATGAAAGTAATTGGTTTTGAACCCGAGCTTATAGAAAATGTAATTACGCAATGGGAAGATGATAATGGAACTGTCATAACTGCAAAATTTATGGACTCCCTCCTCATTCCTGCCGATCACTAACTCAACAATTTTACATGTTTAGAATTACTCAAATTCTTAACACAAAATTTATCCTTTACTAAATTTATAAATCAAAATTGAATTATGTAGACATTCCTAAAAATGTTTACATAATTCTTTTATAAACAAATCAAAAATGAAAACTTTTTTAAGAAATAACGGATTATCTATCTGTTTCATACTGCTTTTCATTGGCGCTTTGGCTGGACAAGTAGTGTTAGGTTTTAAAGAACATAATAAAGAATTAATTGAAGAAGGAGCTCAATTAATAAACTTCCCTGCCTACCTCACCTCTGGCCATTTTATTGAGTCTACATTTGAAAATTGGGAAAGTGAATTTCTTCAAATGGGACTTTTTGTTTTTCTCACCATTTTCTTAAAACAAAAAGGATCATCAGAATCCAAAAAAATAGACGAACCCGAGGAAGTTGACAGAGAACCGGATCCTAATCGGAAAGATGTACCATGGCCAGTCAAAAAGGGTGGTTTTATTTTGCAACTCTACAAACATTCCCTTACTATAATTTTACTTTTATTATTTGTTATTTCACTTGTACTTCACTTTTTTGGAAGTTTAAAAGACGAAAACGAAAAACTGCTTCTTGAAGGAAAACCATTAGAAACCGTTTCCTCTTATTTAGGAAATTCAAGATTTTGGTTTGAATCTTTCCAAAACTGGCAGAGCGAATTTCTTTCTGTATTTGCTATAATTATGTTATCTATTTATTTCAGACAAATTGGCTCATCACAGTCCAAACCAGTAGATGCACCGCATATGGAAACGGGAGAATAAAGATTTGTTTTTTTGTTTCAGGTTTCAAGTTTCAAGTTTCAAGTTGCTGTAGCTTAATTTTTAATGGAAATTATGAAAGTCTTTAATTTAATTATAGTAAAGCTTTTAAAAAAGTAGGTTTATATTTACAGCTAAAGAAATGATCATTATTTGAACATTCAATCCAATTATAGTATTTCTGTGATCGCCTGATAAATTAGTTCAGAGAGTGAATTTACAGTATCTATAACAGCAATTTAAAAGAGAAGTTATTAGTGTGAAAAAAGAGAAAATAAAGTCTATCAAAAATATAAATAGACTTTATCCACCAGAATAAATCCAGATTATTACGGTCTTGTTCTGTTAATGGTATCTCTACCCTGCTGAGTCGTGTTTTCTTTAGACTTTACAGTTTTTCCCTTCTTTTCAGTACGCTGCCTATTGACTGTATCTTGCTTAGTAGTAGTGCTTTTCTGCGTACTATTTTTGTGTTTGCTTTTTTGACTGTGAATAGTGTCTGTACCCTGTTTTTTCTTAACAGGAGTTTCCTGTGCAGATGCAAATCCGAAAAACAGGATCATACAAAAGCTTACAATTAAATTTTTCATAATTCATTTCTTTTAATTAATAATTTGATTTTCAAAACAATGCTTATTTGTTTCATTGCAAATTTTACAGTTTTGACTATCAGTTATTTACATCTGAAAATATTTAAATTATAGGATTGCCATAAACCCTCATTAAAAATGAAAACAAATGAATCAATAGATCTATCAAAATCTAACTTTCAAGTAACAGCAATAGGAAGTTCTCCATCTGAAATTGATGTATTAAAAAAACTAATATCCGATCTTCCGTCAGATTCAGGGAGAGCTTATCTTGTTTTTGAAAATTTTTCTGCAGCTCAAACTCCTAATCTTGCAGATGTACTTGCGACACAGACCAATATACCAGTTACAGAAATCGTTCATCACATTGACGTACAATCCAACCATATTTACGTTATTCCTGAAAATAATTTCCTGGTTCATGAAAACGGAATATTACAGCTAAAACCACTAATTAGAGGCAGTAAAACCAATAACGGTTTCGATATCTTTTTTGAAACAGTCGGAAATGTTTTTAAAAGCTATTCTATCGGTTTAATATTGACCTGGTCGCCCTTTGACGGCTCTACAGGTCTAAAAAAACTGAAGGAAGCCGGCGGATCAACAATTGCTGTTCTTTTAAAAAAAGGTTTTATTCAAAATGCGGTAACTTCAGAATACATCGATTATTTTACAGCGCCAAACGAAATTGCAGACAAGCTCACGCAGATTCACCAAAGTAACTTAATCACGCATTCGTACGGTGAAAAAGAATCCACTGCAGATGAAAAAGAACTGCTAAATCAAATAATAGAAATATTGTTTTTGCGAACCAGCACCGATTTTCAGCATTATAAACATACTACACTGCGAAGAAGAATTGCAAAAAGAATGGTAGTTACCAAACAAGAAACCATAGAACGATACCTTATTTTACTGCGAAATAATACTAAAGAACAAGATTTATTGTTTGATGATATTTTGATTCCGGTTACCTATTTTTTCCGTGATGGGGAGGCTTTTGATAATTTATACCAAAGCATTTTTCCTTCTCTAATTGAAAATCTTACGAGTTCAACCTTACGATTCTGGTCGGCTGGTTGTTCTACAGGAGAAGAAGCCTATTCACTTGCAATCTGTATTCACGAATATCTGGAGGAAATTAATAGAAATGATATAAAAGTTCAGATTATCGCTTCAGATTTGTCTGAAAAATGTATTTCTAAAGCTCGTTTAGCCATTTATACAGCACAAGACATAAAAAATATAAACGAAAAAAGACTTGAAAAATACTTTACCAAAAGAGACAATAGTTTTCATGTTAATAAAGTCATTCGTGATATGTGTGTTTTTGCTGTTCATGATTTAATTAAAGATGCGCCTTTTGCCAAAATTGATTTTGTTTCCTGTCGCAATGTTTTAATTTATTTTGATACCGATTTACAGAATCAGGTATTATCCTCATTTCATTATGCACTTCGCGACAAAGGCTTTTTATTTCTCGGAAAATCAGAATGGACACAGCAGGTTCCGCACTTATTTACAACGGTTGACAAATTGAACAGAATTTACACCCGAAAAGCAGTTGACCAATTCCTGCCAAAAAAAATAATGCGAACTGATAACAGCCCTAAAATAAAGGAGAGCAATGACCCTGAAACAAACTATAGAAAAATTGCTTCAGATATTCTGCTCGAACATTATTCGCCTCCTTCTGTAATCATTAACGAAGATCTCGAAATCGTTCACTTTCATGGCGATACCAGCCCGTTTTTACAGCCCGCGCCCGGAAAGCCCAGTTTTAATATTCTGAATATGGTTCGTGAGGAATGGGGTTTTGAACTTAGAAATAATATTTTAAAAGCCAGAAACGAAAAAAAGAACTTTTCGGGAGATTTTATTGCCTTAAAAAAGCAGTCTTTTTTAACTTCATTTGAAGTTATTTACCTTCCTGCTTATACCGATTTACTGCTTATCATATTCTGCAAAAAAAGCATTACTTCTACAGATTCAAACAATCACCATTCGCAGGAAATGGAGAAAGAATTGCTGCAGCTTCGGGGCGATTTTAAAAGAGTTACCGAAGAACAGCAGATTTATTTTGAAGAATTGCAGACTACAAACGAAGAATTGGTAAGCTCAAACGAAGAAATGCTGATGATAAATCAGCAGCTTGAAAATTCTACTCAGGAACTGCGATCCAATAATCAGGAACTTTCTTGTGTAAATGATGAACTCCAAAATCGTCGGGAAGAATTGGCTTCAATGCGTAATTTTTATGAATCTATTGTCAATACTATTAAAGAACCACTTCTTATTATTGATAAAAATTTTGTAATTAAAAGTGCCAATCCTGCTTTTTACAACTATTTTAAAACCACTGAAGAACAGACAGAAGGCCTTTCGATATTGGATATCGGAAATTCGCATTGGGATATACCTCAGTTTAGAGAATCTGTACTAAAAAAAGTGAGCCATAATGAAATTGTAGAAAATTTTAAAATCCAGTTTGACTTTGATATTCCGGGAAAAAAAATAATGCTTATTAACGCCACTCCCATTGCAAATGCTGTTCCAAACGGAATGATTTTAATAGCGCTCGAAGATATTACAGATTTAGAACAAAGCCATGAATCTTTAAAAAACAAAAATCTGGAACTTTATAATTATACCAAACAATTAGAATCTTTTACGATAGCAGCAAGCGATCATTTATTAGAGCCTATTCGGAAAATTTATATGTTTGGAAAAAAGGTTTTAGATGCCGAAAAAACGCTGACAGAAACTGGAAAACACAATTTAAACCGCTTATTAAGTTCGGCTGTAAATATGAATCAGCTTCTTGAAGATTTGATTGATTATTCAAAAATAAATTTTGGACAGAAAGAGTTTAAAAAAACAGATTTGAATATTGTTCTAAAAAAAGTATTAGCTGACTTAAAATCTAGCATAAGTAAGCAGAAAGCGGAAATAGAATTTAATCCCCTCCCAACCCTTCGTATTATTCCTTCGCAGATGCAACAGCTTTTTACTCATTTAATTTCTAATGCTATAAAATATGCCAAACAAGACAGTAGCCCGAAAATCAAAATTGGTGTTGAGGAAGTTTCTCCTGATGAATTAATAGATTTTGGAGCCGATCCGGAAACACAATATATTAAACTTTTTATTAGCGATAACGGAATTGGTTTTCCTAAAAATTTTGAAACGCTTATTTTTAATCCTTTCTATAAACTGAACACAAGCGACGAACAATACGGAAGCGGACTTGGATTAACATTGGTTCAAAAAATAATGTACAATCATAAAGGATTTATAAAACTTTCGAGTGAACCCAACAAAGGAACAATCGCTTTTATCTATCTCCCCGTTCCACATTAAATATAAAAATATCAAATCTCCTGAAATGGAGATTTTTTTTTTGTTTTAAGCCGATTTTGTGGTAATTCTAGAACTATCATTTGCAATTGTATAAAAAACACATTTATACAAAAATTAAATTTGGATTACTTGAAATTACAGTCAGCAACTACCTATAAATCTGAAAGATAAGATTGTAATTGTTTTAAAGTTTTTAACCAATAAGAAATACCATGAAAAATTTTCAAGACGAAAAACAACGAGATTTATCCGTCAATACCTCCGATGGAACAAACAAAATTTTAACCACAGATCAGGGCGTGAAAATTAACGATGATAATAATTCACTTAAAGCCGGAGATCGCGGACCATCATTATTAGAAGATTTTATTTTAAGAGAAAAAATTACGCATTTTGATCACGAGCGAATTCCAGAAAGAATTGTTCACGCACGTGGTTCTGGCGCACACGGATTTTTTGAAGTAACCAATCCAATTCCCGAATTAACCAAAGCAGGTTTCTTACAGGAAAAAGGACAAATAACACCTGTTTTTACTCGATTTTCTACCGTAGCAGGATCAAGAGGTTCTACCGATCTGGCTAGGGATGCGAGAGGATTTGCGGTGAAATTTTATACGCAGGAAGGAATTTACGATTTAGTAGCCAATAATATTCCCGTATTTTTTATTCAGGATGCTTCGAAATTTCCTGATTTAGTTCATGCCGTAAAACCAGAACCGCATAACGAGATTCCTCAGGCTGCATCGGCACACGATACTTTTTGGGATTTCATTTCGCTAATGCCAGAATCTATGCACATGATTATGTGGGTAATGTCTGATCGTGCTATTCCTAGAAGCTACAGAATGATGGAAGGTTTTGGTGTTCATACTTTCAGACTCGTAAATGCTCAGGAAGAATCGGTATTTGTGAAATTTCATTTTAAACCCAAATTAGGAACGCACGCCGTTGCTTGGGATGAAGCACAGAAAATTTCAGGAAAAAATCCTGATTTTCACAGACAAGATTTATGGGAAGCTATTGAATCAGGAAATTTCCCAGAATGGGAATTGGGCGTTCAGGTTATTCCAGCGGAAGACGAACATAAATATGAATTTGATCTTTTGGACCCAACGAAAATTGTTCCCGAAGAATTGGTTCCAGTAACCATTGTAGGAAGAATGGTTTTGAACAAAAATCCTGAAAATTTCTTTGCAGAGACGGAACAAATTGCGTTTCATCCAGGTCATGTTGTTCCAGGAATCGATTTTTCTAATGATCCGCTTTTGCAGGGAAGATTGTTTTCTTACACCGATACACAATTATCGAGATTAGGAAGTCCGAATTTTCATGAAATTCCAATCAACAGAAGCGTTGCTCCCGTTCATAACAATCAGCGTGACGGACATATGCGTCAGGAAATCAATAAAGGTCGCGTAAGTTATTCTCCAAACTCTCTTGGCGGAGGATGCCCATATCAGGCAAAAATTGCCGAAGGCGGATTTGCAAGTTTCAATGAGCGTGTAGATTCTCATAAAGTAAGAGCTAGAAGCGAAAGTTTTAACGATCATTTCGGTCAGGCCAAATTGTTTTTTAACAGCCAAACGCCTGAAGAAAAAAGCCATATCGTAAAAGCATTACGTTTTGAATTGGGAAAAGTTGAAACGACAGCAATTAGAGTTCGAATGTTAGGCTTATTATCTCAGGTTGATACAGAACTTGCCGAAAAAGTAGCACAGGGACTTGGAGCAACCGTTCCATCGACTTTAGAAACTCCCATGAATAAAGGTGTATCGCCAGAAACAGAAGAAGCAGGAACTCAGGAACCGCAAACCGTTCCATCTTCGGTTGAATCTTCTCAAGCTTTGAGCATGATTAATAATCCAACCAATTCACCAACAATCGAATCCAGAAAAGTAGCCATTCTAGTAACTGAAGGCGTTTCTGAAGCTGCTGTAATGAACATGAAAAATGCACTGAAAAAAGCGGGTGCCAAAGGCTGTGTTATTGCACCTCATTTGGGTTCTGTTGCAACAGATACGGATGGCGCGATTTCGGCTGAATTCAGTTTCTTAACTGCTTCTTCAGTATTGTTTGATGCTGTTTATATTCCTCATGGTTTAGGATTGAATGCTTTGGCAGAAAATGATGATGCTCTTGAATACTTAAACGATGCTTATAAGCATTGTAAAGTGATAGGTGCCGATGGCGAGGCTTCAGAAATAATAAGCGCCGCCCCTTTTGCTGGAAAAATTACAAATGACGATGAAGGCGTTATTGTAACCAGTGAAATTGCCAGCGAAGCATTTGCTCAGGAATTTATAAATGCAATGGCCAAACATCGTTTTTGGCAGCGTGAACCAAACTTATACAATTAATTCAAAAAAAAAATAAAAATGAAAAATTCAGAAAAACAAGGTCAGACTAACGCTGCACAACCAAAAGCGAGTCCCTCTACAGATATAAAAAACAATGGCAAAATAAATATTGTAGAGCCCGCGCCAGATGCCGCTACAGATTTGAAAGATTTATTTATTGACAGTTTAAAAGACATTTACTGGGCAGAAAATGCTTTGGTGGGTGCTTTACCAAAAATGGCTGCGAATGCTTCAGCTGCAGGACTTTCGGGAGCTATTTTAGAACATCTTTCTGTAACTCAAAATCAAGTGGCAAGACTAGAACAGGTTTTTGATTTATTGGGAGAAAAAGCCGAAGGAAAAAAATGTGAAGCTATGGCTGGTTTATTAAAAGAAGGAGACAGTATTCTTTTAGAAACCACTCCAGGCGCTGTTAGAGATGCCGGAATAATTGCTGCTTCGCAAAAAATCGAACATTATGAAATTGCGACTTATGGCACTTTGGTGGCTTTTGCAAAAGCAATTGGCGAAAATGATGCTGCAAAATTATTAACCCAAACGCTTGCAGAAGAAAAAGAAGCAGATTGCCTGCTGAATGATGTAGCATTGAATGTCGTAAATGCTGTTGCTGCAGAATAAGAAAAACATTTTTTTTATTTTTTTACTTTTTACCTTTTTATTATTTAAAAACACCTGTATGCAAAACAGGTGTTTTTTTATTAAATAAAAGTAATCACCTGTTAATTATACAATTAGAAGTGCCATTAAATGTAAAATAATGACTTGTAGTCCCTGTACATTTGGCTTATTAACGAATTTAAAAAATTATATTATGGCAACTTCAAACACCAAAAAAAGCACTGATAGTGCTAAGGCATCAGATAAACAAACTGATAAAAAAGAAACAGCTTCAAAAGGTGGTTCTAAACCTGCTTCGGATTCAAAAAAAGAATCAGGTTCAACTAAAAAATAACATTTAAAATTGTATTATGAATTTAGAAGAAAAAGAAAATTACAATCTGGAAGATCAGAATTTTCAAAATAACGAACGATATCAAGATCCAGACATTGACTTACCGCCAGATCATACTGTATCAGATAATGCTGAACCAGATTATGGCAATGACTTGGAGAGTCAGGAATTTGGAAAAGAAAATTTCGATAACGAAAATCTTGGTAAGGAACAAACAGATTCAGACGAGTTTAATACTAAAGATTCAGACACTGACGAACTAGATGATGAATTTGACAATGAAGAAGTTGGTAATGAAGAATTAGACAACGAAGATCTAGGTGATTTAGATGACGAAGACGGCGTAAAGCCAGATCGTAATCTTTAAATAAAATAAAACCCGTCTTTAAATAGACGGGTTTGCTTATAAATTTTGTTTCTGTTTCTTTTCTTTTCCCAGATTAATTTCTGTGTTTTTTTTGCATTCCAAAATTCTATCACAGATTTTATAACCTGTTTAAGCTTTTCCTCGGTGTAAGGATTTACAAAATAACTTTGTGTTGGGGCAGAATACTTGTCAATAACAAAACAATTCGGAAATAAAAGCGAAAAGAACAAACAAGGACAATCGAATTTTTGGCAAATATCTGTTGATCTTTTACAGATTCCTCCTTTTTATCTTCATTAAATTGGAAAGATCATGAGAATAAATTTTTCAATTTATACAATTACAGTTCTCCAGTTTTATAATTACCATGTTTGAGATTAAAAATGTAGTCCAAATCGGTTTTTAAAATAATAGTATACTTTTTAAATAGACAAAATGCTTGCAATTAGAAAAGAAATATGGGAATTATATAAATCCAAACTAAAATTATATAAGCAAGTGCTTTTTGCTGTTCTATCTTTGTGAACTTTACAATTCTTATAAACTAATCAAAACCAAGATATTAAAATCTCAATTATCAATAAATTCTAAAAACCTATATTCTTCGGAATTAAAACTCAGAAGAATTTATTCTAAAAATTAATATAATGGAAAATTCAAAATTAGATAATGGTAAAAGTTACTGCCGTATTTCAAATACGCTTATTTACTCCGATGATAATAAAGACTTAGTATGTGTTAAAATGTATAAAGGAGACTGGGGAGACTGGGATGAAAAACCTGAAATAACACAATCAATTTCAAAGGATTGTGAAGACAATATAATTGAAAATCCGAGTCAGATCTAATTTAAACTTAAATATTATTAAGTACAAATATTCAAACTGTTCCTGAAAAAAATTAAAGCAATTATTTATCAATCAACTTGAAAACAAGTCAATTTCTTTAATCCTGCATAAAATTTGTGTGAATCGTAAAGGTCACCAAAAAACGTTAACTCCTAGGAATTAACGTTTTTTTTATGCCATGATATTATCACCTTTTAATATTTAAAACTATACTAAAAAAAAAGTGGCAGAATTTAAAAAAAACTGCCACTGAAAAGATATAATTATAATGTGAAATTAAAATATTATTTTTTTTGATGTTCTACTCCTGTCTTCAAAAAATACCCTGATCAGGAATACTTGACTGCCAGAGTTGATGCCATCAATCTCTAAATCAAATGCTTTTAGTTGCCCAATATTGTAAATGAGCCTCCCTGCCACATCATAAATTGAAACTTGCTCCATAGCGGTCGTAAAAGATTTTAATGTGATAACTTTATTTTTTGAAGTAACTATTAGATTTTCGGGATTATTATCAAATTGAGCATTCCCTAAACTTGCCTTGGCAGTATAGCGAATTATAAAACGATCTACAAAAGTTCCTTTTTCTGTTGAAAATGTATAAGCGCCTTTTTTTAAATTATGCACAATACCAGTCTCTTTATCCTCTAGATAAATATCCTGATCAGCTAAATCGCCATCTGCATGATCAATTGAAATGCTTAAATCTCCGACAATTCCAGACCTATAACCAAGAGGAACTGTATCGCTGAGAAGAAACGGCAGACCACGTGCCTGAATCACAAGTTTCTTTCCTTCGTTAATGCTATAAAAATCTGCATATTTATTTGCATCCACGGAAACAGCATCATAATTAAAATCAAAACCATTAGTTGCTCCTTCTATATAACCAAGTAAAAGCTGCTTAAAAAGCCCTTCATTATTAGTCAGATTAAGCCATACTCGGTGTCTTTCAATTGCGGGAACACTCTTGTAAGGTAATATGGATTGATAACTGTTTTGAAATACAGGCTTGCAAAAAACAGAATGGGCTTTTAGAGAGCTTAATAAGACAAAAGAAATTAAAAGTATAAAATTTGATGAGTATTTTTTTTTCATAACGTAAAATTTAATAAGTAGTAAGTGGGTAAATAAATTTGATGCTCTTTACTCTAAAATAATCTTAAACACTTGATTACGTTTTAGCTAAAATTAGAAGAGTAAATTATAATTTGACAAAAAAAGAAAGGAGGTGAATTTGAATTTACAGCCATAAAAAAGATATTTTATTAGTAAGTTTTAGCACTATGCTTAAAATAAATTTATAACTGAACACTAAAAATTCATTTATATTTATACCTCTAAAAGTTATAAACATCCCACTCACAAGGGAGAACAAGCTGTAAAAACATGCTTTTATAGAAACCGAAACGGAATCAGAAAATTTTCTATAGTTTCAATCACTGGCATGTACGCCAGTAATTGAATTTCTATATCTATTAAGACCGTTAGTTTTTACTATTAACAGCTTTTAGATTATTGATATTGATTCAATTCAATCTCAGAAGGATTAAGTAAAAAGAATCATAAACTTCCCCCAAAAAGCCTATCAACATCTTAAATAGAAGTGTCTTTTATAACAATTGCAAATTTGATTGATTTAGTGGTATAATTACAAGATCACAAGGGAGTAAAATATTCTTAGTAGTTATAATATTTAACTTCAAAGGGGTTTCTTTATGTTTTCATCATAACTGAATGCTGTTCTTCTCTGGCTCATTAGTTTAAATTGTTAATTTTACGGAGCAGTTAACTTGAAAAAAAAACACATAAAAAATATAACCATTTAAAACTATGAAAAATAGATTCGTTCTAATTCTTCTACTGTCTTCTATCTTTTGCTTGGCTCAGAGCTCGCAAGCAGAAAAGATTAATATTAAAAGTTTTATCGATAGTGCGGCCAATAGAATGATTAAAAAACCTCTAATCCATTCTACTTCAATCGCAATAGTTTATAAAGGGAAAGAGTTTATTGGTCATTATGGAGAATTAGAAAAAGGAAAAAATAATTGCCCTAATAATGAAACCATTTATGAAATTGGTTCTTTAAGCAAAACATTTGCCGGAACACTAGCAGCAGAAGCCGTTATTCAAAACAAACTGAATATTGAAGAGGATATCCAGAAATATTTACCCGAAGATTATCCAAATTTAAAGTATGGCAAACAGCCTATTCTTATAAAACACTTACTTTCACATACAAGCGGATTACCCAATATGCTACCATTGGAAGCAAATACAATTCTAGAAAATTTCACCAGCCACGATACTCCAGCAAAAATCAATGAACTTTATAAAAACTATAGCGAAAAAGATTTTTTAAGAGATCTTCATAAAGTCAAAATTGATTCGGTTCCAGGTTATAAATATCAGTATTCAAGTGCAGGCAGCCAACTTATAGCTTTTGTTTTAGAAAAAATTTATAAAACAAAGTACGAAAAGCTATTAACAGATTACCTGATAAAAAATATGGCCATGCAGAACACCAAAATCAGTCTTTCTGCTCAGGAAGCCAAAAAACTTGCTGTAGGCTATCACAGTGACAACCCTGTAATCACGACGCCGATGCCAGAATTACCGTGGGGTGCGTCTGGTAATATGAAATCAACAATACCTGATATGGCTAAATATATTAAGTATCAGTTGAAAAATAATAAAGTTGTTGCCGAATCACATCAACCAATTGTAAAATTTGACAAGGAGTTTAGTATTGGTTATTTCTGGAATATCGCCACAGATAACAAAGAACTGGGAACCTTTTACCTTCATCATGGCGGAGTGCCACGTTCTCAATGTTATTTTTATATAGTTCCGAAATATGATTTAGGCGCATTTATTATCACGAATCAAAGTGGTAACGACACAGCCAGAATTATGGAAGAGACATTAAATGAAATATTCGAAAAAATAAAAGCAACTGAAAAAAATAGCTAAAATTAGTACTGCTTTAATATCTTATTTAAAAAGCCCATTTCTTTTGAAATGGGCTTTTTTATGATTTTGTGTGAGACTTAATTAAATATTTATTTCAACAATATCCTCTCAGTAATTGCTTTGTTCGAAGAAGTCTCAATTCCGGTAACTTCGGCATACTTTACATT
This sequence comes from Flavobacterium sp. B330r, assembly GCF_056824325.1. NCBI lineage: Bacteria > Pseudomonadati > Bacteroidota > Flavobacteriia > Flavobacteriales > Flavobacteriaceae > Flavobacterium > Flavobacterium sp. B330r. The sequence goes on along the minus strand of NZ_CP124860.1, from coordinate 4,562,080 downwards.
TGGAAGCCAAAAAGAACCTCCTTCAATACGCACAAATATTTTTTCTACTTGTATTTTTTTCTGATTTACACTTACAAAAACATGATATTTTTGATCTGAATCTATCTTTTTCAAAGTTAACGGCAACTTTTTATACGATACAAATTGAAGCTCAAATTCCTCATTATTCAAGACTTTGCTTTCTATTCCGTAAGCAAATTTGCGTTGTATATAATTAAAGTCTTTCTTCTCTCCTTTCTCGGCATATCGAATCCAATACCCTTTTATCGGATTCTCTTTATCTATTTTTCCATTTTCTTGGTAGTTTATGGCATAAATAGCGGTGTTTATATTAGGGTCTCGCTGAATGTAAAATAGCATATTATCTACGTTTTTAGGCGTGGGAAAATTTAATGGCGAAGGATTTTTAGCTTGTGCCGATAGATTTTCGGAGATTATATTGACTAAGATCGTTACAACGATTAGTGATTTTGTAAAATATTTAAATGATAATTTATTCATGATGAAATTTTTATATAATCCATTATTTAACACATAGAAACATAGATTTACGAAACATAAAAAGGCGTTTCACTTGTTTAAAATAAACATAGTTCGCTATGTGTTAGAAACTGGTTTCTTTTAGTCTTCTTCTTTACACAAATAAAAACTATGTTTCTAGCCTGCACTGAGTGGAGTCAAAGTGTGTTAAAAAAATATATCGAAGAGTTTATTTATATTCTAGTTTGATTCGATTGCTTCCTGTTCTTTCTTTATTTTAAAAACCCAATATTTTATCAGCGGGTAATTAAATCCATAAGAAACAAAACTGTCGGTGATTAATCTTCCGATTCGGTAATCAATTTGAAATACTTTTTGCAAAATAAGCGTACCAAATGACTTTAAAGAAATGCTTCCTAATACAACCAACGCAAACTTAAAAAGCTGACTATTAATGCGGCTGCTATAACCACATTGATTTTTAAACACCCAAAATCTATTGATGCTGAAATTGATAATTGCGCCAACGGTTCCGGAGATTAAAATAGAGAAGGTAAAATGCAGCTTACATACTTCTGTTAATAGAATCATTAAGCCATAATCGGTAATGCCACCTAAAAATGCTGCAACTTGCGTCTGCAAAAAAGTGACAATCGCTTTTTTCTTGAACATTTCAGCCTTGATTTTTATCTTTTAAATCGCCCAGCTTTAAGAGTTTGAAGCTGTCTATGGTATTAATTAGAAATAACGCAATAGTGATTAAGCCTGCCAAATAAGTTATTGATCCAGGAAATAAAACTTCTATAATTAAAATTAAAGCAATAATAAATCGAAGCTCTGTTGGGCCAACTAAGCCAGAATCTATACTGTATTGATCTGTAATTTTGTAGCGTAACTGACTGATTATAATCGACCAGCCATACAATGCAACAAAAGCAAAGGCTAATACTTGTGTGCCATTTTTAGCATAAATGTAGTAGCCAAAGCCTATAAGTACAATGCCGATCCAATCGGCAATAATATCGAGTGCAAAACCATACCAACGGCGAGGAATATTTCTATAATAAGCCAACCTTCCGTCTAAAGAATCGCCTAACCAATTTATAGCCAATCCGATAATACCCAAAAGCAAATGCCAATTGGCTGAATAAGTTCCTAAAACAAAAGCTAAAAAAACGAATCCCGAACCAAGCGTTCCCAGTAAAGTGAGCAAGTTAGGCGAAATGAATTTAGGCACTTTTGGAAGCAAAAATACAATCGTTAACTGTTCTGCTCTTTTTAAAATATTAGTTCGCTTGCGATCCGAAAATGTTCTTTGCGCAATTGTACTATACTCCTCCACCTGTATTTCTTTTCCCATTATTAGCCCAATATTTGTAAACCTGACAGTATAGCCAATTCTACTTTTGCAATTTTCAATTTGATTTTTCTTTGCTTACTTTTAAAGAAATCGCTGGCACTTTTTAGCTTACCTGATCTAACCAGATAACTAAATGCGAGAACAATCAGCATAATTATTTAACAATACCTGCAAAACGTTGATAGAAAACCGTTGGACTGTTCTCGTTTTTAGGAGCATATTTTCCTGCTATAATCGGAATATAAATAACCCTTCTTCTACTCTCTTCGCCACGAATAGAGGATTGCGCCACTCTGTGCCACAAACGTCCATCGTGAATAGTCAAATCTCCAGCTTCCGGATTGATAGAAACTTCCTCTGGATCGGCTTGATGATCTAAAAAGTATTTTTTACGAAAAAGCATTTGATAAATACTTTGCTTGTGTGTACCTGGAATGATTTTAAGACCGCCATTTTCGGGTTTTAAAGTACTTAAATGAATACCCACATTTAGCATCGGGTTTAATTTTCCACCATAAAAAATATCTCTTAAACCGTCTGTGTGCCAGCCCATTTTAGTAAACTTACTTTCTGGCCCGTTGATATAATGGTTAAAAACCATTCCGTCTTTTTCTTCAGTTCCTAATCTAGCTCCATCGCCTGCCAATTGCAGTAAACTGTTAAATCTCGGATCAAGCAAAAGACCGCTTAAAGTTTGATGATGTTGATTGATAAAAGCAAAACGTTGTACTATAGCAGAACTATCTAAATCTTTTCCATATTTAATTGGAACGCCGTTTATTTTTTTAATGTCATTTTCAATCCATTTTTGCTCCACTTGTTTGGAAGCATCAATGATGGATGAAACCGTTTCTGGATTTATGAATTTTTTGAAATGGATAAAACCATGTTCGTTAAAAAAGTTTATTTGCTCATTAGTTAATTGCTCAGTAAGGGTGAAGGTTTTATAAGAAGATCCCATGATAATATAGATTTAATAAATGAAATAATAGTGTTTATAATTTTGTCTAAAAGATTGCAGCAACAACAACAGCACATTCGCATGTTTGCTTGCATTCGACCTTTAGGAAAATTAAACGTATTTTTTCTTTTATCTGACATACTCTATAGAATTAGTAGAATTTAATACAAACATAATATATATTTTTTCTTTTGCAAAGAATATTTTTATATTTTTTCGAAAAAAAATTAGATTTTATAAATCCCAGCTGCTGTTTTTTCGATAAAAGCCTTTGGTAATACACGGTTGGCATAAACTGAAATGATATTGGTAAAACCAGGAATAACTTCCGATTTTTTGCTAAACAGGGCTTTTACTGCCATTTTTGCCACTTCATCTGGCTGCATATTAAACTTTTCTGCCATTTTGTTTAAAACGCCTAAACCAGCTCTTGCAGCAAAACCAGTATCGACTGGACCTGGACTAAAACAGGTTACCGAAATTGAGGTTTGAGCCAATTCGAAACGCAAGGCACGGGTAAACGACAAAACAAATGCTTTTGTAGCCGAATAAACTGCTAGCGTAGGTACAGCTTGATAGGCAGCGGTACTCGATATATTTAAAATGTTGGCTTGTTTTTGTTGTGAAAGTATGGGAACTAAAAAATACGAAAGCTCTACCACTACATTCATGTTGAGCTGCATCATGCCAAGCTGATCGCTTAGAGCAGACTGACTAAAATCGCCCCACACGCCATAACCAGCATTATTAACTAGAATTCCAAGTGGGTAATTATTACTTTTTATCCAATCGGTTACTTTTTGCGATGCGCCATTTGTTGAAAGATCAAGAGGTAAAATAAAAGCATTGATGCCGTATTTATCTTGAAGATCATTAGATAATGCTTTTAATTCCTCGTCACTTCTTGCCACAAGCAATAGCGGATAACCCTGTTTGGCCAATTCATAAGCAATAGATTTTCCAATGCCTTTGCTGGCACCCGTTATTAAGGCATACGGTTTCGTTTTTTCGCTCATTTTCTTCATTTAAATTACTCAAATATAAAAATTAATTGTAAACCGCTGAACAACCAACTTTCATAATGGTTATCCCTAACCCTATTCGTCGGCACTTATTTCGCCCAATACGCCAACAAGATATTCAAACCGATTCTGAATAAATTCTAGAAATCAACCGCACTTAAACTATTGAAAATAGTATAGTTAAAAAAAATAGTATTTTTATAGTAACATATAATTGAAGTTTATGAAATTGGAAGAAGAAAAAAATCAAGACAAAGTTACACTTCAGAAAGCTCAAATCAAGCCTTTCCTGACAGTGAATGACGGATTAAAAGCGGTTAAATTTTATACTGACGCTTTTGGCGCTGTTGAATCTAAAAGATTTGAAGCGGATAACAATAAAATATCTTCTGTATTGCAAATTGAAGGCGCCGAATTTTATCTTAGTGACGAGACACCCTGTGATGGCAGTGAAAATCCAGCATTTAACACACTAATCAGAATAATTTTAGAAACTAAAAATGCAGACCAAATATTTGAAAATGTACTAAAATTTGGTGCAATACAGATTTGCCCCATGGTAACCGAAGAAGACTGGAGAATTGGAAAGCTAAAAGATCCTTTTGGGCATATATGGGAGATTGGCTATGAATTATAAGAAAATAATAGCAATTGAGAATACTACCCAAAATGAGTTAAAGAAAAGTTATAATTCAAACAACTGTATTTAAATGAATATTTTTTCATTTAACTTTACTGTATGAGACCATTAGATCCGGATAAAAGAGAGAAAATTTTGAAATCTGTATATGTACTTACAGGCAAACAGGGATTAGCAAGCGTTACCATTTCTGGTATAAGTAAAACCGCCGAAGTTGCTGCAGGAACACTTTACATTTACTTTAAAAACAAAGAAGAGGTAGTACAATTGGCCTATGCCGCTGTAGAGGATAAAATGACCCAGGCCATGTATCGGGACTTTGACATTAATTTACCCGTAAGGCAATCACTTAAGAAGATTTACATCAATATGCTTAACTACAGGCTAAATCATTATGATGAAACCGTATTTATCGATCAGTACCAGCAGTCAGGCTATATACAGCTCAATTTCTCCAAACAACTGGCTGAGTACGAAAAACAGAATAAACCTCTTTATGATCTTTTAGGAAAAGGACAGCGAGAAGGAATCATAAAAGCACTAGATGCCATTATACTCATCAGCTTTTTTGATGGTGCGGTACGCTCCTGCTCTACAGGCATCATCCAAAAGTTATTTCCATTAAGCCAGCAGCTCATCGATGACTGCTTTGATTTGGCATGGAGAGGTATTAGCTAATAATTTTAAGTTTTAAATGAATAATTTTTCAATTAACATATTTTAATACTATATATCATGAGCATTTTTAAAGACAAAACAATTATCATTACTGGAGCAGCTATGGGGCTCGGACTAGCAGCAAGTAAAGCAGTAGCAGTAAAAGGAGCCAATCTGTCAATTGTAGATTACAATGCCGAAGCACTCGAAAAAGCAAAAGCAGAAATCCATTCAGTTGCTCCAAATGCAAAAATCATAACCATAATCGCTGACGTTTCAGATGAACAGGCTGTTAAAAATTATGTTGACAAAACAGTTCAAGAGTTTGGCCGTATCGATGGATTCTACAACAATGCAGGTATCGAAGGAAAACAGGCCTCAATAGTGGATTATGACATCAATATATTTAAAAAAGTAATTGACATCAATCTTATGGGTGTCTATTACGGACTAAAATACGTGATCCCTGTAATGCAGAAAAACGGCGGAGGAAAAATTGTAAACGTAGCTTCTGTAGGAGGCATCAGAGGGGTTATTAATCAGATGCCTTATGTAGCAAGTAAACATGCCGTTTCGGGTATGACTAAAAATGCGGCAATAGAATATGGTAAAGATGGAATTTATACCAATGCAATTGCGCCTGGAGCTATCCTTACTCCAATGGTGGCAGAAGCTTTCAAACAAGTAAACCCATCTGACCCTAAAGCTGCTGAAACAACATACGCACAAAGAAACCCTACAAGAAGATTAGGGAAACCTGAAGACGTAGGTAACCTTGTTGCATTTCTTCTTAGCGATGAATGCCAATATGTAAACGGACAGACCATTGCTATTGATGGAGGGGAATCAAACCTTTACGGTAATTCTTAAATCAAGATATTTTTATGTAGAAACGGATTGCAGCATAGCCTGTAATCCGTTTTTTTATATTCGCTTTCTAAGTTAAGCCTTCACAAATTCTATTTCTAACGAAATGTTTTTTTTAACAGTAAAAAGTTAATTCGTATTTTTAATGTTAAACAAAATCAATATGAAGCAGCGTAAAATATTTATTTTATTCGTTATATCTATTTTTGTATCCTCGTGTTCAACCGTTTTGAATAGTCCAAAAATTGATTATCTCACCAGTAATTACTGCCAGCCTACCATTGAATATGATTATTCTAAACTCGAAGTTTTCCCGAATAAAACATCTAATAACGACAGTATTCTAAAAGCTAATTTATCGCAGCATGATATCCTGATAAGCAAGGCTATTGGTATTGAATCTTATCTAGCAGAATATCTTCAAACCAAAAAAGACACTTTAAAGAGACTAGTCTTAAAACAAAAAATTACCGATCGTTTAATTCTTACCAGCATAGAGATAAATGCACTGGCATCAGAATTAGATTGTAATGGCGAACGTATCGATAAACTAGCCAATTTTGTAAACGATATCAACAATAAAAAAACTAGAAATCTTACCGTCGCTTCTGTAACTATTGGCGCATTAACTACTGTAGCTACTGTTTTAATAAAAAACAATAATGCTAGTGATATTGTTGGTGTCAGCGGCGGATTAGTAAGTGCTGGATTAGGAGCGCTGACTATTGCTCCTAAAGGAAAAAAAGTCAACTTAAAACTGGAAAGAAATCTGCTGCGAAATATCTGGTTCAATGATAATTCTAACGGCGCATACCCCAACTCTATCTGGGCGATTCTAAACGAAAAACAATTTAGCAATTCGGGAAAAAATGATCTGCAGGAAAGTATTAAAAACAGATGGTTGCAATACAATTTTGATGGAAAAATAGATGCTCAAACCGAAAAACTCTTTTTTTATGATGGCGGAATTTACAGCGCAGATGATTTATCTTCAAGGGCTAATATGCTAAATGAATTGCAAGCTACTGTTCGGTCTCTAGAACAAGATTTAAAAAGTTTATCGGTAAGACTTAACAGTATTTAATATGCGCTAAAAATTAAAATTTGATTTTGTAAAATTCCTAAAAATCCATGAATAATTTTGGTTGTTAAATATACTAAATTATCGATATCAAATTGTTTTCGCTTTATTGGATTACAGCATCAATTGGAATCTTTTTCTTGATTTTCTCTACTCCCCTTTCTCTTATTAATTCTGCTGCATCGAGCATTTTGATTACATGAATATAAAGCGTCATCAAGTCAGGATCAGGATCTGCGGCATAAGGCGACAATGAAAACTCTAGAACTTGATATAGAAACAATTCAAACTCTTGGAGCGTTTTTTCATTAAATGCGTTCTGAAATACTATAAAAGGATTATTGTGCTCTTCTTTAGTTAGAGAAGAAAGATGAAAAGCTTTTTCTTGCGCCAAAGATTCTTTTACCTTCCATTTTTTACTTTTCTCTTTTAAACAAAAACAAACTCTGAGGAATGATTTGAGAACCGAGTACAAAATAAAAACATCTGAAGGATTGTCCTGTTTGTAGACTTTTGTTTTATAACAGTAAATAGTCGCTTCGCTTAAAGTCTGTTTATAATAATCGAGATCTGCATAGACAAAAAAGGCATTAATTACCTTAAATGGATTTCCTTCGATATTTCCTGCCCAAAAGCTGGTTTCGAACGGCATTTTATTCTTTTTCATAGTCAATAGATTTAATTTATGTAGCGAAATTCTCCTATTTCAAAAGAATAAACTATTCGAAAACTAGATATAATATTCTGACAAAAACAATTCTTCTTTAGGATATTTTTTTATCTTTGAAATGCATGATTTTTAGCCCAAATGGCTTTATCTTTGATCTTTTAGAAAAATTGATATTTAGTATGGAACAGAAAATACATCAGGGAAGAAACGTAAAACGTTTTAGAGAAATGCTTAACATAAAGCAGGAAGCTTTGGCTTATGATCTGGGCGAAGACTGGAACCAAAAGAAAATTTCTATGCTGGAGCAGAAAGATGTAATTGAAGAAAGTCTGCTGAAACAAATCTCAGCTGTATTAAAAATTCCTGTTGAGGCTTTTCAGAACTTTGATGAGGAGCAAGCGATAAATATTATTTCTAATACTTATTCATTCGAAGATTTTAAAGATAATGCCGTTGCTTCTGGATTTAACTACCAACCATCTTTCAATCCTGTTGACAAAATTGTTCAATTATATGATGAAAAAATTGCTTTGTATGAAAGGATGTTGAAGGAGAAAGATGAAATGATGACGAGGCTTGAGAAATTGATTGGGAAATAATCCGGTTTTTATTTGAAAAAGCTCCTCAATCATTTAAAATTTCTATTCTGTCACGAACTCTTCGAATCGATTTATATATTTTAATCGAAAATTATTATCCCAATATTCATCAGACAAATTGAGTTCATTTTTCCCTTTTTTAATAAGATAGTATTTATCATTACTTTTTACACCATAAATTCGATATGATTGCAAAAATTTATTCCCCTTACTTTTTCGAAAAACAGTAAATCTAATTACAGAAGATTTTTTTGCACCAATACTAATTGCTACATTAATATTTTTTATCGAGTATTCGTAAATCCCTTTAAGTTCAAATAAAGAATTCGGGTAAAGCATAACATGAGGATCATAACCAACTTGTGAACTTGTAAAACAATCCCTGCTACTAAAAACCGTATCGTTTTTGATTGTTGTTGCACAATCTATAAACTTATCATAATTACGATGTATGAAAGAACCATCAATGTAAGGGTATTTGCTTTTATTTTGAGCCATAATAACTGCATTTTTTCCATCAATTTTATACATTTCGAATTCTAATTCATTATAATCGGCTCCTTTTACATTATTTGATAGTTGATAAATAAGCCCAGTCAACTCATGCCTTAATTTATCATTTTCCCTTCTAAGAAGAGCATTTGACTCCTGAAGTTTCTCTGTATTATTATTTGCAGAATGAATTATAGAATCTTGTGTTCTCGTAAATTTACTATCCAATTTTGTATCAGATTCCGTTTGCAACTTGTTTGTAACAGCAAAATCTAATAATGTAGCTACTATAGAGATTATTACTAAACCTATAATTATCCATCCCATAGGCTTTAGTCCTCTTGAATCTTCTTTTTTAAAATCTGATATGGCATAAAATACAGCAATAAAAGCTGTAATTAAAAAGCATACTGATTTTATCAAATTCACAAGTCCGTGTTTAATTATAAAATCAACCATCTTTATACGTTTATCTGTTGCTTATGGATACAATTGTTTTACTTTTAATTTCTGTCTAAATATATTCATTTATATAACTCGATCTCGCAAATTTTCAATCCGTGCTCCCCGCTGGCGCGAGCGTCTCGCTCGTGAACACACAGAAGATCAATTAATGTGAATTTGTAAAAACATTTTCAGACAAGTACTAAAACTTTTTTAAGGACAGACAAAACTTTACGTTCACGAGCCAGACGCTCGCGGCTGCTGGGGGATCAAACCAATCTTTGAGGGCATGGATTGGAAATCCGCTCAATCGCATTTATTTATACATTAGTCCCATGTAAAGGAGTAGTTTGTAAAAATGCACGCCACAATATAAGTATTTCTTTAAAATCAATAAGTGGTACTTCTTGTAGTAAGATACCGTTTTGGGTTTTAAAAATCACTGTTTTATCATGATAAAAAACAAATAATCGATCTAAAAAAATATCTCTTTGATATTCATCATTATAATATCCATCGGTCAGGATAAAATCTATATCAGCTATTATATCATTAATACTTTCTACATCTTTAAAATAATGTAACAGATATCCAAAAAAATTATTTTTAATATTATGATTTGCATTTTTGTGATATACTTTTTGATTATCAGGGTAAATAAAAATATCATTACTAAAATTTAAATTATAGTTATCTAAAATAGCCATATTGTTATTTATTAAGGATTATATTTGGGTAACAACTAATTCCCTGCTAACGCGAGCACCTCGCTCGTGTACACACAGAAAAGTCAATTAATGTCAATTTGTAAAAACATTTTCAGACAAGTACTAAAACTTTTTCAAGGACAGACAAAACTTTACGTTCACAGCCAGACGCTCGCGGCGGCTGGGGGAGTTACTTTGCGGGCACGGATTACAAATCCGCGCTATCGTTGCGTAGCTAAATCTGCACGATCGGGTAGCTGTATAAGCATTTTTTTTCTAGTGGAAGCATCGCCCCCATTTAACGCACGACCAATACGATCGCAAGCGAGGGAGTTAGCGATTGCTTTTAAAATCTTTTTCAATAATGATATTTCCAAACTCCATGCTGGAGATTCCAGATTTTGAATAACCAATTCTCCCATGTTGCTCCATAGTATCTGCTCTTACGTGCCAAACATTATCAATTCCAACTTTTAAATCATTATTAATTCGGCTTTCGATTCTTGCATAAATGTTGTAAAAAAAATGTTCAAATAGAGCGCTTTGATTTTTTTCATTAAAATACTGTATACACGTAAAACCTACACCTTTTTTTTTCTTACTTACTATATTTTCTTTCGATAAACAATAATTATTAAATCCATAAACTTTATCTAGTACTTGAGTGTCTGAATAATCTAAGAATCTGAATTTATCTATATATTCTATTATTTTTTCCCATTTTGGTGGATAAAATATAAATACGCTTGTATCGGCATTTGGACAAATCGTTTTTATCGTTTTAAATTTAGGAAATTGTTCATGTAGCATTTTTTGGTTAATTTTTGTCTTTACTTCAATGACATGAATTACTGATTCTGGTGAAACTATTACCAAATCATTAACTCTGTATAAAGGCGCATAAAAATGAGAGTTATAAATTAAAATGTCACATTGCGTAGAAAAAGTCCCATCTTTCGAGAGAATGAAGCCTTGAGCTACTTCAACCCATTTTGGTAAATGGTCTTTTAAAAATTTACGTAAAATTTCTTCGTTAATTGCACCTAAACTTGGATTATGATTCTTAATGAACTCTTTTGCCTGTTTAATTCGAAGGTCAAATTCTTGACTTAATAAAAAGAAATAATTTTCCATTTTAATAACTAGGATTCGTTAAATAGCTAATATAGTTAATATTTTGGCTGATTATTTAAGATTAAGGTCTTTATACAAAATATCGATCACTTTCTTAATTTCAACTGCCATATCTATATAAGGGTTTATATTTTCAAAATCCTGCATTTGAGAACCGCAGAAGAAATTAATCTTTGTAACTAAATTCATTACTGCTTCTCTACTTTCTTTATTTAGATATATACTGTTACGCACAAGAGCATTATTTAATAAAGTAAGAGTTTCAACTGTGCCCTTTGCATCAGGGCTCCTTTCAAGAAATGGATTTTTGTAGATAATCTGCTCTAATTCAAATCTATACTCAATAAGTATTTTATGAAGCTCATTAAAGGCTCGAATTTTGTTTTGATATAGAATTTCTATACGCTTTGATCGATTTGAAAGTATATGAGTTACAACACCTACTATTATTCCACTAGCAATCGGCGAAAATATAGCAAGCCATTTAAAAATTTCTAAATTGTTCATTAGTTTGATTTTAACAAATCTAACAATAAAATTCTACACCGCTACTCTACATCTTATATACATATTTCACATTCACATATCCAAAATTACCTGATTGAATTACTTTCACCTGCAACCATTCCCCATCAATAGCAATAACCATTAAGATATCATACTTTTTAAGGTTTTCTATTACATCATATTCATTTCCTGGCCCTTCACGCAACTTAAGGGTTTCCACATTTACGGCCAGCATATCTTCAGGACTATAGATAATTACCGCTTTTTTTGTAATAGATTCTTTCTTTTCTTTGGATTTAACGGATGTCTCGGAAGTAAAAGAAGTTACCGCAGGTTTTGTAGACGGATTTGAAATCCTGCTCTTTGTAGTTTTAGGTGGTGCTGTGTACCTAACGGTTTGCGAACGAGAATTACATACCCCGCAACTCCCTCCGCTGGAACAATGTGCACATCTGCTGCAGTTCGAACAGGCACTGCAGTACGCGCTACCGGTACATCTGCCATCTTCTTTAGGTTTTGAATCACAACAACTGGCCACAAGTTTATCGTTCTGTGCACTCGAAGTTAGTACTGTAAAAAAGAAAAGCGTATAAGTAAATATTATTTTAATCATAATAAACCGTTTTATTTTAGACAAACCTAAAGAAAGCTTTTCACAAAAATATACGGTTTTCCGTAATTACGGATATTTCCCGATCGCTCCGATCGCACGGATTTGTAAAAGCATTTTTAAACCCGATCGCGCGGATTTGTAATCCGTGCCCACAAAGTATATCTCACCAGATTTAAAATAACAGTTTAACTATCTAATCTACGTCATACAAACAAAGAAAACCAAAATTTAACAAGAAATAATTTATTTTTAGTATATTTTTATTCTAAATGTAAGAAAAGTATGTATATTTAGCATCGAAATAAATCATACTATTTTCATGACTATTGGTAAAATTTTAGACAATTGGGGAGCAGTTAAACACTTTACTTACAAAATACAAGAAGGAGACACTCCTATTTTGGTAGCAGATAAACTTGAAATAACACTCGACGAACTTAGACATTATCATAACTTTAATTGCATAGAAGATCGCGATGTAATAAATGCTGATTTTCCAAGTCACTTAGAATTTCTTCTTTTAAAACCAACAAAACAGGAATCAGATAACGAGCAAGAGAATGTAAAGCCAACTAAAGTAATTTTCGATAATGGTTTCAAAATACCTTTCCATAACGTAAGAGGCAAAAATAGCTACATGGTGCTTCAGACAACTGAAAACGAAAAGCATTTGCAAACTATAAAATACAAAGTAAGTGTAGAGTATCTTAAAAAAGATAAAAATGGATATTCTTTATTTGAAATTGATAGAATATCTAAAATATATTTAAATAATGCTCAAGTTGACACCTTAACAGATGTTATAGCCGAAGAAGTTTCAAACGTTTTGTATCCGCTGCTAATTGTGATTGATCCAGAAGGTAAATGGATCGACCTCCATAATTTTAGTGCTATACGCGAACGATGGATAGCAAAAAGAAAAACGATCGTAGAAAAAAATGAAAGTGTCGCTATACACAAATATTTAACTACTATCGATTCTATATTAAATGAAGAAGAAAACTTGCTTCAAAATTTATCTGATGATTGGTTTTTAAAAGTTTTCTTTAACGGAATTCATACTACTTACACTTCCGATTTATCTTTTACAACAGCCGTAGATTTTGCCATTACTCTCAAAGATAATGCTCTAACATTTCAAGTAACTCAAAAAATTGATGAGTTCCTAAATGATAGCAATATGGTGGTAATTGAAAAAAAAGGCACATTGACCAATACATCACAAGAAAGTGCTTTTGAGAAGAATATTTTCTCTGGAAGTTATCATTCTATTTACCACTTAAATCCCAATACTTACTGCATAGAAAATGCAAGTTTAGAATGCGGTATTATTGGTGATATTACTAAAAAAGCGACAGTTAAAATCTACAACCTCAATGACAAAAAGATTACAGCATCTGAGCAAAATCATGACTTTTTTGTAGGTGAAACGATCAAAAAAGAAAGTTTTTTCAAGGATCTTTTTAAACTCCATTAATTAAGAATAAGATAAAATTATGAGCCAAAAACACATTGTTGTAAACGGTGCAACGCTAAAATGTAAGTTTAGTGTAGAGCCCAAACTTGATAAATTAAAAGTAAAAACGCAAAGTAAACATTATGCAAACGATAAAGATGGCAGTGCAAAACTTATAGCGACTGATAAAGAGATAGGTCAAACTCTAGAAAAGAATACTTTCGGCAAATGTAAAAAGCAACCTAACGGAAGCGGCGATTATTTACCATGCCAAGCTACAATTACCAAATGGAGTGGTTTTTATGAAAAAATAACCTTGTCTAATAATGGCAAAGCATTACTAGAAGACAGTAAAGCTACTTGTCCTGTTGGCGGACCTGATTGTATTGAAGTTACAAATCACGGGCAAATAGCGGAACCTAGTGAGCAAAATTTTATCAATGCAAATCCAGATGTTCATAATCTAATAAACCCGATGTTTAATATGGCGGAATTTCAGAACGACCTAAACGGAATACCTGAAGCTAAAAAATAATAGTGATGAAATTTTATATCAAAGGAGATTCAAGGCCTATAATTGGCAAAAATGTTTATTCGCTAATGTACACAAAAACGGCTAATGATCGAGAAAAAAAAGGAGTGCAATTTTATGTAAATGAAAAAGAGGATAGCAATAAAGAGGTAGATGGTTCTAAAATTATAAAACAGCATTGGACGCTTTTAAAAAACGGAAAACTGTTTTTAGATTTAGGCAACGATGGTAGAGTTACTTTTAATCAAGCAAGCTTAGGAATCAATTACACAATTGCCGTTACGTTTACCGATATTCATGGAGCAAAAGATACTGCCAAACTAAATGTTACGCCAGTTGCAGGAACACCAAGCATAGAAGAGCTTAAATGGCAAGACCAATATTATCGCGACCTAAACGGTAAAGCGATTGGTTATTCTGACAATGTCCGTTTGTTTATTCATACCCTAAATATTCCAGCTGGAGACAGGCTTCAAGTAACGATTTGGGAAGACGAAGGTGCAGATGGACACTCTAGCATTTCTAGAAATATGGGAACCTATACTACGTCTCCAGTTGATAAATATGGAAAAGCAGAGCTATACTTTAACAACATAAAAGTATATCAAAAAATACTAAACGATAAAGATTATAGAGACGAAAGCGAGCACGAATTTTATGCCCAAGTTAAGTATATAGGAAAAATTGATACCATACAAGACACCATACAGCTTAAGATTATAAATGATCTCAAAAAAACAATTGAACCTCCTAAAAATAATAGTGTTGCAAAAGTCGCTGTTCCTGATAAGCAAAAGAAACCTGATAATAAAGTAGGTGTCAAAGTAACAGTTAATGTGTTTTTTGATGGAACGAAAAATAATATGAAAAATACTGAAGCGAGATTAGCTTACGAAAAGAAGAAAAAGGGAATAAAAATAACTCCTGACGAAGAAATAGCAGCAAAAGCTTTTGAGGACAATGATGAGAATGAAAGCAGTTATGATAACTACTTTTCTAACATTGCTATTTTACACAACATAAACATTGCAGAAAACAGTGAAAATAAAGTAAAAGTTTACATTGAAGGAGAAGGTACAAGGGATAATGATAAAGATGATATAATGGGATATGCTTTTGGAAGCGGTGATAAATCAGGAATTCCCCTTAAAGTTAGTAAAGCTTTTATGGAGATAAAGAAAAAAATTGACAAACTCAAAGCTGATAAATTTATAAAAGAAAACCAATTTGTTAATGAAATAGATCTAACCGTTTTTGGTTTTAGCCGTGGTGCAGCGGCCGCAAGAAATTTTATATCGCAAAGACGAAAGCTACAGGATATGTATAATTTAGAATCTAACAAATTTGCCGTACAATTTGTTGGATTATTTGATACTGTTTCCTCATATGAAGTAGAAGGCAAATTTGGAAGATATGGCTCTGGTGTTTCACATAATTTTGATGATGTAGAAGAATTAAAATTAAAATTAGAAGGAAATATTAAAAAAGTGATACATATTACCGCATCTGATGAATATCGTGAAAACTTTTCTCTTACCAATATTAAAAGCTCTATTGATGCTGGTATTGGCTATGAGCTATCTATACCTGGTGTCCATAGTGACATTGGCGGAGGTTACGCCGAAATTGAAAAGGAAATAAGAAAACTGCATTTGGAAAAGGGTTTTGATAACATAAAAGAAACTTTAATAAAAGAAGGATGGTATTATAAAGAACAAATTGTAACCACAACAACTTCAAATGAAGGATTATCGTATACTACACATGTGGCTACTCGAACAATACCTCTATCCTATCAATTTATCCCACTTTCTATAATGGTTAAACTCGCGGAAAATTATAAAATGATGTTTGATAACTCGTTAATGCAAAAAGGTAAAAAGGAGACTTACAAAGTCCCAGATGACCTCGAAGAAGCAAAGAATTTGCTATTAAATTATGCCATTACAAATGATGGAGCACATAGTAAAGCCGTAACGTTTAAAAATGAAAAATTGCATTTTATACGCAACAAATACCTTCATCGATCAACTTGTGATAGTATGGGAAAAGAAGGCAGATATGAAGACGGAAAACCTTATAGAAAAAAGATTGATGGATAAATATAAACGAGATTTAAATAAAATGTCAGATCAAAATAAAAACAAAATACTATCATTATTTCTAATCTTGGTAATTTCTTTTTTATGCAGTTTTTTTTATTCAGATCATTCAAATGGAGAAAAATTAATAACAACAATTCCTGTTTTTACAATTTTGTTTTCTTTCTATGTATATGTGTATGGATTAAAAAAAATGCTTGCAAAAATTTTATTCATACTTCTTATAATATTAAGCATTATGCTATTATTATTAATCTGTTATACAAATGAATTTGTCAAAGGCATGGGGTCACATTAATCTAAAAACATGAAAATAAACAGTTTAAACAAAATTTACATTTTAATAGTTATAATTCTATTAGCAGTATTACTAAAAGCTGGATATGATATATGCAAGGAAAGAGGCATGCTAATATTTAATAAAGAAAAGAAAAAAGAAATGCTTACAAAAATAGAAAAATTTGAATGGTTGGCTGAAACAAGTGCCGATGAAACTTGTCCTGTAGAGGTTGTCTATGGTAGTTTTATTTTATCTGATAACACCACTGCATGGATACCAAGCGAACAATATCTAAACGATAGTTGGGGAGCTAGTAGCAGCGGTACTATGGTAGTTGGTGATGATAAAAAGAAAGTTCCAGAACGTATGCAAATCACTTGGTTTTCGTATGCTGAAAATAAGTTTTTTTCAGGTGATTTCGAATTGCCTCAAAAAAAAATGTACGATATCTTTAAAAAAGATTATGGAACTACAATGGGAATGGATGGTGTAGAATATAAAAATGAATATAATACACTAACCGTCGCCTTTGCTCCAGAAGGTTTGGTCACTTTATGGATTGGCGGGATTGGTAATAAAGAAATTGGAACATATCAAGGACATGAAACCTTTGACATTGAATGGGGTGATTTCAGTAAAAATTTAGATAGAAAGGAAGTCATAAAAAACTATCAAAAAGATATGCCTCTATTTGTTCAGGAAGAAATAGCCAATAATAAAATAAGCAATACATATTTCAAAAATCGTCTGAAACGATATCATTATAAAATTGGCACCAATAGAGCAGACTTTAAAATATACAATTACGATATCTTTTTTATGAATAACGAAGTTATTAGCAACACCAATACTGGCATTGAATTTCTTAACGATACTGTTGTTGGAAAAGCTGTACCTATAAGTTTTGTGATTTTTGTAAAAGATCAATTTTCAAGACAATTAGAAGTTCGCATTTGGGTTGATCTACTTGATGGTAAAACAACAAATGAAAATGACGCAATAAAAGATCCATTGGAGAAACGCAATTTCAACAATCAATTAATGGAGCGCTTTAAAACATTTTTCGATAAAAATGAAAATGTTGAGTTGCATATTAAATTCAATAAAGAAATTATAAAAAGTAGCATCAAAAAACCGGTCTATTCTGGTAAAGTCTATTTAAAATCCCCAACTTCAGAAGTTGAAATACCAAACTCAAAAGTGGAAGTTTATGATGCAGAATAAACAAAATTCTGTTCTGCTTCAACCTCTGTAGGCATGATGGAGAACCTGATGTAAAAATTATCGACGGGTAATCTTTTTAAAATAATTAATATTTACAACTATAATAAACCTATCTAAATAATGAAAAATAATATAGCTGGGCATTTAACAATAAGGTTAATTATTCCTTTTTTTATCTTATTTCTAATATGGGAAATAGGAGGCCTTGAAAATGGAACTTTTGAAGAATACCTTTTTTTTTCAATTTTTTCAAGTATTCTGATTTTTGCAATTATCATATTTCTACTAAAAGAAACCCTTACTTCTCATCAAGATAAAAATCGTATAATAAGAAACTTAAATATTGTTTTATTGTTACTCTTTATTCCTCTTTTTATATTTATGGTTATTGCAAGCGTTGCAATTATTAATTATTAATATTCGTGAATAATGAAGTATATAAATAATATAGAAGTTAAAAAAAACTCAAAGTCAGAGACATTTGCACAGCATTTTATGAACACTTTGGAAATATGAGTTCATAAAATTTCAGACTTTAAAACTAATACCCATAAAAAAACCAGTGAATTAACTTCACTGGTTTTACAATTATTTTTCATAAATCATCTTCTCTTTTAAGATGACTTCTAGAACGGTTTATTTTGTAATGCCAAACATCATGACCAATTTATCGTTAAGATAAAAATTAAGCGTTTGGTCTGCTACATCAAAACGAAGGTCTTTATTGTTTAAATACGACAGCACTTTTTGCTCTGTTTCATTTCCTTCACCAATACATGCCATTCTTGTAGACGCTACTTTATCAAAAGAAATACGATCACCGTTAGTTTCATAAGTTCCAGAGAAGTTGTTGCAGCCTGTGTTTCCGCTCACTTTCTTTTCTGCTACATTAAACTTAATAGATGCTCTGCCGTAATCCTGTCCAACATTTTCTAGAGCTATTAGTTTCCAGTTATTTTTTTCGATAAAACTCCACAATTGGTCTTGAGTTGGAATAGAAAATTCCATAACCACTTTGTTCTTCGCGTTTTTAAACTGTACAGTATTGTTTTTCTTTACAATTTTGAACTTTTTCTTTGTTATCGCAGTACTAAATTCTTGTTCTAATTTCATGCTTTCGTCGTCGCAAGCCATTAAAGTTCCCATTGGAGAATTGGTCTTAATTTGATTTTTTGAAGAAAGCTTCGTGTATTTTACGTTGAAATTATTACATCCGTTTTTACCGCTTATAGTACCCGTTTCATCGTTAATGGTAATAAATGCTTTTCCGCTATTTATCTTTTTTCCGTTTAACTGGGTTAAAATCATTTTGGTATTGTAAATGCCTTTTTCGGTATTTACAGGCGTTTTCGAAATAATACTTTTCAGTTTATACTGGTAGGAAGAAGCATCCGCCGGAATAGGTTCTGGTCTTTTGGTTTTGGTTACCATTATCTCATATCGATTTCCTTTTTCAAAATTAAAACCTTCAATATGATCATAAAAAAGTTGCCATTCTTTGTCCTTATCATACTTCACTTGCAGACATTCCATAGGACCAACACCTTGACATGGCACTTTACTTTCTTTTACAAACATTTTTAAACTTTCCTGACCGTATGTAAATGCTGATACTAATACTACCACAAAAACATACATACATTTAAATCTTTTCATCATTTTAATTTTTTAGAATACCGATTAAGCATTCAGATTATTTATGTTTTTTTTGCAGGCATGAATTGTGCCATTCTAAAATAAAGAATGCTTTTAACTTTTTTTTATCAGCCCTAAATTCGGCTTTTTCTTTAACAATCAAACTGCTAAATATTGATAATCAGCTTACTTGTTTTACTTAAGCAAAAGTCTTCTTTCTATTACATTTAAGGATGTTTTAGTAGGATTTTTAGCTTTTTTAAGCTTATGAGAAAAAAAGAAAATTACTTAAGACTTAAGCTTATCAGATCGATAATTCGAAAGATTAGAAATAAATTCTAAAGGCTCTACATAATGTGGATTTTTGCTGATTTTTCCATCTTTTATAACATAAGGATGTGTAAGCAATATATCGGTAAGTGTACTTGGGCTAAAACTGTTCACATCGTACATACAAATTAGTGAAACTGCATGTTGTGGGGTTAACAGATTTAATTTGGCTTCATATTCTAAAAGTTCATCAGTTCCTGGCAGGTTCTTAAGAGCCCAAATCATATCTCCACACGCCCTTACGCTATCATATCCTGATCTTGAAGCTGATAATAAAGTCTGTTCAAGCGTTTTGTACATTTTTTCGGCAGCAAACTCGCCGTCCTTGATATACGTATTTTCAGAAGCTAGCACTTCCAATTGGCCACTCGCGAGTTTTTGAGCAATAGATATTCCATTATCAGCCAGACAACGACAATGTTCTCCATGGCGGTTTCCTTCAAGAATATTAATTACTTTATCATTCGTTTCCAGTCCCTCCAAAATATAAGGAATAATGACTTCATATTGTTGTTCTCTCGAATCGAAAAAACCACAAATATGCATTGGAGACGCAAATGATTCTCCACATACCGAAAAAGACATTTGTTTGTTCATGATTCAAATATACGCAATAAGTTTTCGTACACATATACTACATCTTAAATTTTTCAGTCCATTCTATTTTGTTCCATTTTCTCCATATAAAAGGCATCGAAAATTAACCCCACGTCAATAATCAATGCCTTAATAATGATATTATACTAAATGATGGCTATTCTTTCGTTTTAAAAACTTTATAAAATACAAAAAGAATACCCAGCCAAATCGGAATTAATTCTACAGATATCTCCATATTCGTCATCCACATAATGGCTAAAATACCCAATAGAAAGGCGAAACAGATGTAATTGCTTACCGGATAAAATATAGAAGCAAACTTTGTTTTGGTATTTTCCTTGTCTTTGGCACGTCTAAATTGCAGATGCGTATACGAAATCATCACCCAGTTAATTACCAAGCAAGACACTACTAAAGACATTAAAATACTAAAAGCTTCTTCTGGAATTACTTTGTTTATTAAAATACAGATAGCCGCAAAACACGAAGAAACTAAAATAGCATTAACCGGAACCGATTGTTTGTTTAGCTTCTTTAAAAATTTAGGAGCACTATTCTGATCTGCTAAACCAAACAGCATTCGCGAGTTACTATAAACACTGCTGTTGTATACAGATAAAGCGGCAGTTAATACAATTAAGTTAAGCACATTGGCGATAAGGCTTGTAAAAAATATTTTGTTGCCAAAGAGCTCAAATTCCATTCCGTTTAAGTTTTGAAAAACCATTACAAACGGACTACTGTCAGTCGTAATTTGTCTCCAAGGCGACAAAGCAAATAATATGACCAATGCTCCAACGTAAAATATAAGGATTCTATAAATAACCTGATTGGTAGCTTTTGGAATGTTTTTCTCTGGATTTTCTGCTTCAGCAGCGGTAATTCCAATAAGTTCCAAACCACCAAAAGAGAACATAATCAAAGCCATTGCAGACAATAAACCTTGAAAACTGCCTGTTTCAGTTTTTTCAAAAATCCCTTTTGGAAAAAAGCCTCCGTCGTTATATAAATTATGAATTGTAGCGTGTTCCCCTCCTGTTCCGCTTATTAGCAGATAAGTACCAAAAAGAATCATGGCAATAATGGCTACCACTTTTATAATTGAAAACCAAAATTCGGTTTCTCCGTACACTTTTACCGAGGCAAAATTTAAGGCATTAATAACCAAAAAGAAAAACAAACTCGATGCCCAAAGCGGAATTTCGGGCCACCAAAACTGCACATAAACTCCAATGGCTGTAAGTTCGGCCATGCTCACTAAAATATACAAAATCCAATAATTCCAACCTGATGCAAAACCGGCAAAAGAACCGCAATATTTATAGGCAAAATAGCTAAAGCTTCCAGATACAGGTTCTTCGACCACCATTTCGCCCAGTTGTCTCATAATAAAGAAAGCGATAATTCCGGCAATAGCGTATCCTAGAATAACAGATGGCCCTGCTAATACGGCCGCTGGACCAATGCCAAGGAAAAGACCTGTTCCTATAGATCCGCCTAAGGCAATTAACTGAATGTGTCGGTTAGTTAGTCCACGTTTAAGCTGATTCTCTTCTACAGCATCATGATTATTTTTCACAGATTTTGTTTTAAGGTATTTAAATGTATTCAGAATGTATAAAAAGCGAAGATAAGTTAAAAAAGCAATCACACAAAGCATCGTTCTGTGACTTCTCTTATAATTAAATATAAATATTCTTTTTTTAGCCGTTGAACTAGCAAATCAACAACAAGCGATATTCTCCATCATTTTCTTTTGGCGCCCTATGAATACAAGGCTTTACTTGCTGTTTTGGATGATCGACGGCCAAACGCCAAAGGTGCATTTGTCCTAAATTAATAGGTTCTGCACCTTCATGCAATTGATAATGCAGGTCAAAGAAATTTTCTTTTAAAAACTCTTCGAATTCTTCCTCTGCTCCATCATGCAGTTCTTTTAGTTTTGCTCGAATTTCTGGAATTAAAATTTTCTGTTCTGCCTGCGAATTAGGAATTATATCACTTGCTGTTCCGTGATAAGTGCACAAAAATGTATCGGTTGCAATGGGCGAACGATCAACGTGAAACGAATATACATCGGTAGATATGAAATCAAATTCGTCATCGCGCTCGTAACACTTCAGTAAATTAAGAGAAGGCGAAGCGCCAAATTCAGTTAATAGTTGCAAATCGGTTAAGATTATTTCTCTGGCTCTATTTCCTTTTTCAGATAATTGAAGCGCGATTAAATCTTCTGGATAAATTTCTGTTATATTTTCTTTTAAACTTAATTGATTCACAATCTCTTTAAAATCCCCATCCAGATTTCTGTACCAACATAATGCATTCATTTCTTCCTTAAAATCGGTATGCACAAGCTCCGAAAAAGTAGAGACCACGCCAATTTGACTGTTGGAAGAAAATGTTTTATTCATAGTTTGGATATTTTAGATCGATTGCAAAAATAGGCAATAGCAGTTGCTTCTTACCTTTTTATGCATTTAATTTTATTTGATGCTGCGCTCTTTTCTTAAAGAAAAGCTACTGCTTTTTAATAGCAAATAACCATGAAATCAGGTATTGTTTACTGCATCTTGCATTGGTAAATTTGTTATGAACTAAAAAAAATATAGAATGATAGATACTAATGTTGATGGTTTTAAAGTAATGAAGTCATTTTCTTTAAAAAATAAAACTGCTCGTTTTGTAAAACAGCTTTTTTATGTTTCCATTTTAACCGTGCTTTTCTCGGCTTGTTCAAGCAGTGATAGTGAATCAAATAACAATGAATCTGATTATTATTTTAAAGCCACTCTAGATGGTCGTAAAATAAATTTTCATAATGCCAACTTTCAGGCCTCTGGCAACGATAATCGATTTGAGTATATTATACTCGGGGGATATGAAGCGCCTTATCCTAAAACTGCTGGTGAGCAACTTCCTCCATCATTAGATTTTGAAATTTGGAAAATTGGAGGAAACATCACCGCAGGCACTTATTCTACTCCAGCAGAATTAGAAATGGTGGCCCGATATGCTGTTCAAACCGCAAACGGAACTATTTTGTATAGTACTCGAGCTGCCGATGACGTTTTTATAGTAAAAATTGAATCTATAAGTAAAAACGGAATTAAAGGCACCTTTTCTGGAAAGGTTCGAAATCTAGAATCAGGAGTAGCAGTAGAAGTCACAGACGGATCTTTTAACCTTCCGGACTCAGACATAATTAATCCGTAAAGTAGGATTTTTAAAATTAAAAAAGGTGTTTGAAACTCTCAAACACCTTTTCTAATTCTGTTAATATTTATTAATGTAAACTGTTTTCTTGTTTATAAATTCCTGAATACCATCTTGCGAAAGTTCACGACCATATCCTGAGTTTTTAGTTCCGCCAAAAGGAAGCCTCTGATCGCTTTTTACCAGTTCATTTACAAATACTGCTCCTTCATTAAATTTGGGTACTAATCGGAATGCTTTTTCGAAATCCTCTGTAAAAATGGTAACACCAAGTCCGAATGGGCTATTGTTTGAAAGTGCAATAGCTTCTTTTTCATCCTTAAAAGTCGTGATTCCAATTAATGGACCAAAAACTTCTTCTTTAAAAATCGACATATTTGTTGTTACATTTCCAATAACAGTAGGTTCAAAATAAGCCTTGTTTCTTTTGCCCCCTAGTAAAACTTCTCCGCCTTTATCCAATGCATCTTGAAGCTGTTTTTCCAATTCTTCCGCAAGGTCCACTCTTGCCATTGTTCCTATTGTTGTTTCTTCACTCAAAGGATCACCCGAACGAAGTTTGCCAACTTCTTCTACAAAAGCTTTTGTAAACTCCTCTGCAATAGACGATTCTACTAGAAGACGTTTTCCCGCGATACAGCTTTGCCCCGCATTTTGAAAACGCGCTTGCACACAGGTTTTAACCGTTTTCTGCAAGTTGCAATCTGCAAAAACCACCAAAGCATTACTGCCTCCTAACTCTAGAACTGTTTTCTTAATTTCATTTCCAGCAACAGCGGCAACAGCTCTTCCTGCGGCTTCGCTTCCTGTTAGTGTAACTGCTTTGATTTTAGGATTTTTAATGATTTCTTCTACCATTTTACTTCCAATAGGCAAATTAGTAAAACATCCTGCAGGAAAGCCTGCTCGATCAAATATTTTTTCAATGCTCATGGCGCTTTTCATCACATTGCTGGCGTGTTTTAAAACGGCAACATTTCCCGCCATTAATGCTGGAACTGCAAAACGCATCACTTGCCAGAAAGGATAATTCCATGGCATAATGGCCAAAACAATTCCTATTGGTTCGTAACTTACATAACTCTTATGGGCTTCTGTTTCTATTATTTTATCGGCAAGCATCTTTGAAGCATTCTCAGCATAATAATCACATAAAGTGGCGCATTTTTCTACTTCTGCCAATGCCTGAGTAATCGGTTTTCCCATTTCTTGGGTAATAATTTCGGCATATTCGCGTGCATTTTTTCGTAGCTCTTGACCAGCGGCTTTCATTAACACGGAACGTTCAGAAAAGGGAATTTCTTTCCAAATCGAGTATTGAGTATCAGCTTTATCAATTGCATTTTCTACTTCTTTCCTATCAAACTCAGCAACTTCATAGACAATTTCTTGATTATAAGGATTTATAGACTTTATCATAACATTATTTTTTATCGTATTTATTTAAAAACGATATAAAAGGTACAATTTATTTTTAGTTTTTAAATTGTGTAAAGCTTGTTTTTTTGATGAAAGTCTCTTTTTAAAACAAAAAAAGAGACTGCCTAAACAGTCTCTTCTGATATTCTGATGTTAGAAATTCTTTTTTCTATAGTTATATTACATTATGTTAAAGCACCTAATCTGAAATATAACAGAATTTGAAATTCTTATCCTGGACAACTAGTACCAATTAGTCTACATAGCTGTTCTCCACTTGGATAAGGAGGACAACAATAATTACCAGGTTTTGGACATACTCCATCAACACACGCTAAACCTCCTTTTACACTTCTTTTTTCAATTTTAGTTAGCTCAGCAACACCGTCTAACTTTAAAATGTTTTTTAACATAGCATATAGTTTTTAATATTAGTTAATACTTCAATCAGTTTAAAGACACTTGAAGTTTATGTCTACTCTTGCGCAAGAATTTTTTATATATTTTTAAATACTATCAAACTACTTTTCTTAAACTTTTTGCTTCTGAGAAATCACCTAAAAAGTATCTTAAGTCACTTATTTCATACTCATGAGGAAAGATTTCATTATTTACAATTTTCACTGGCGTGTAATTAAATTGATTTTCACGACACCAATCGTATTGCAATTCCACCTGTTGATTTGTCTTCATGCTGATAGAACCTGAATTCCATTTCTCTAACCATTTATCCAATCCGACCTTTTTGATGTGCCAATCTGAAACTGCTTCTAAAACAGAGTCCTTATTTTTGCTATTAATTTCCAATAATTGATCTACCACAATTTTATATGGATTGTTCGTGTTATCAGGATTAATATTGAATAAAACTTTAAGAGATATTTTTTCTGGATATTTAGTTATTAATTCCATAGATTCCGCAAAAGCTTTATGGCAATACCCGCAACTTGGACTTAAAATAATTAGAAGTTCAACATCAGCATCAATTTTACCAAACTGAAGACCTTCTAGCTTATTAAAACCAGCCAAAACCGGAATCTCCTTTGTCAACGAATTGAAGACTCCAAAATTTCTTTTAAATTTTTTCAATTTGTTTACCTCTTCTTCTGCTTTCATTTTACCTGTTAAAATAGGTTTTATTGCTAACCAAGAGGTTCCAATTAATATTAACGAAAACAAATAAGGAAAAAGACTAGATGAATTGTAAACAAATGGCTGCAACATAAAAATCCAAACAGCACTTTGAAGAATTATAATAGCGGAAACTGTCAAACACAACAAACACCACTTTTTAAGTTGCCATTTTTGTATATAAATAGAATAAGCAATTACAGGAAGAGATAGTAAACTTAAAAGTCCAATTACAACACTTGATCCAAAAGGATTGGCTAGTACCGCAAGTAAATTGACACCGAAAAAAAGAACAGGTAAATCTGCAAAGTTGATCCATTTATTAATCTCTCCTTTATTGGAGCCAATTACTGAGTCACATGATGCGCTAGGACTCATACTACAAAATTTAGATACCATTTCGTTTTTTACACCTAGTTTTTCTTGAACTATAAAAACGCTGAAAACAAGGCCTGCAATTGAGGTTAAAAGCAACAGAATTTCGCTAATGCCGTAACTATTATAAACAAACGAAACAATTACCAAAGCAAGAATTGCTAAGGCATAGTTGTGCCAATTTGAAGTTGTTTTAAAGCCGGCTGATTTTGAAGTTTCATTGGGTTCAATAACTGCTACAATTCCATCCCACTCTTGGGTAAAATCATCAAATGGTAAAACCTTCTTTCCTTCCTCTTCTGACTCAATAGTTATGGTGTCTTCTTTTTGAGTTGCCAACACTATATTGTTTCTGTGTACGGCTATGAAAGAATCTGGCAATTCAGATAATTGTTCTTTTTGAATTCTTACGGCTACATTTTCTATAGATAATAAATCAAAAGTATCGGTAATGGCAAATAAGCTGGGAAAATCAGGATGAGATTGAAATAGGTCTTCGAATTCTTCTGTTTGATCTTTATAATTATTGATGCTTAAATACTTTTGAACTAATTGTACCATGTCTAAAGATTATGTTTGTTTTTTGTAAATGTAATTTAAATCTTTCAAAACAAGCAAGGTTTTTCAGTAAAAAAAATAGTACATTTTGGCATATTTTTTGATAATTTCGACAAAATCATACGATATAAACACTATATCGACATATATTTTAACATATTATCAATATAAACAATCCAAGTATTTATTGATATTTTTGGGGATTCTAAGCTCAAAATGGATTATTCAATTAGTCATAAAAATCATTCTAGTTTTCTTCTAATAGGTCATCTTTCTATTTAGACATTTGTTAAAATGTGCATCTCAAAAAAGTTAAAATTTGCGTAAAAATCTTTTAAAAAAATCTCTCGAGATTCTGAGTGAGAGAAAACTTTTTTATATCCTAAATAAAACTAATAGCATCATTTTTCCTTTACACTTCTTTTAAACTGATTTCTACTCTAGCGACATTTTTTGCTTGTGCCGAAAAGCTTCTCAATATCAGTCTTATCTATTTGAGTTTGCAACAAATAGACACGCTGGATTTCTGTGTACGTAAAAACGTACTTTATTACTCCTAGTGTAAATTATTAATAATCAACTTTACACTTTCGGTTTCAAATACTACTATCTATTTTACTAACTATTAATTGTTTACTAACCTTAAAATTTAAAAAATGAAGAAAATCATAAAATTATCTTGTATGCTAGCTACTGCAGCATTGGTGTTTTATTCCTGCGAAAAGGAACAAGATTTAGAGGTATCTCAAACTGCTAAAAAAGATGCTGCCTTAATCGCGAATAGAGATACTGTTTCAAATAATTCTGCCATACAAGCCGGTACAACAGCAAAAGGAACTGCTGGCGCAAGAACCATTACTTTGCAAACCAACACCTTATCTTGCCCAGGTGGATTGTGTACTTCTTATGGCGTTTGGTCTACAGGCGTTTATACAGTTTGGTTTCAGATGAAATTTAACAACGGATTTTATTGGAGCCGAGGCGGAAAATGCGGATATGGTATCTTAATTGGTGACCAAAATACGGGTGGCGATGCAGCTTGGGATGGAAATGGCGGTAGCGCAAGGTTTATGTGGTATTGTCCAAGCGGTTCTAATACTGCTAAAGGAAGCGGCGCTTATCTTCAACCTTATGTATATTATAGAGATCAGCCGGGACAATATGGTAATGATTTCGGAAAGAAGTATTACATACAAGAAGGTGTTACTTATAATTGCCAGATATCTGTGAAGTTAAATACAGGATCAAATACCGACGGATATGTAAAATATTACGTGAACGGTACAGAGATATTGAACGAAAAAATTCGCTGGGTAACCAACGATGCTAAGCGAAATGTAAATGCAGTGAGTCTTCACACTTTCCGTGGAGGAAGTCAAAGCTATTGGACAGCTCCTGTAACAAGCTCTATCTACTATCCTAGTGCATCTTGGGATGCTCTATAGTGTTTAACGCACTTTAAAAAACATTTGAACCGAAAAAATAAACCCAACAACTTCGATGCTATTTATTATCATAAAAGCATCGAAGTTGTTATTAGTTAAAAGCTTTCTACAATTCCTTTTTGAAGCAAATACTAGTTTCTATTCCAGCATATTGTCCATAATTTTCGATAACAGTATACCTTTTAGTGTACAATGCAACTGCTTCTGTTTGCACATTACTAGTTTCTAAAACGGTCGATGCATAACCTAATTCTTTAGCCCAGTTTTCCAGCTCATTTAAAACCTTTGATGCAATGCGTCTTCCTCTATATTCGTCAGAAACAAACATGCGTTTTACCTCAACAGAATCATTATCAAACTGTTTTATAGCTCCGCAGCCCACCGCAATTCCGTTGATATAAGCAATAATGACGTGTTTAATGGCATCAACCTTATTAAATTGGTTGAAGTATTCCTGCATATCGCCATTTCGGCTTGCTAAATTCTCATCTAGTTTTACAATTAAACTGGCGAAATCTGCATTTTGAGAAGTCGTTCTTACAAGTTCCAGATTTTCAGTATATGCGTATATTTTCATATCTGTCAAATCTTCTTCTCTTTTTCTATAATCTTTTTTTAGAAGTCCTTCATATACAAATCCAGAACGTTCGGCTACTTTAATGCTTGCAGCGTTTTCTTCTGCAATTTTCATAAAAAGTCTATTAAACTTTTTAGTTGCAAAACACCAGTTTTTAAACGCTATTAATGCTTCGGCAGCATAATTATTACCATTATGTTCTTTGAAAATAAAATAAGCCAGCTCGCCCTTTGGAATTCTCCAATCAATTTCTCGTACAGATATATGTCCTATAAACTCATGGTTTTCTTTTGAAAATATACCGCAAGCATAACTTTTATTTTCTTGCCAATCTCTTTCTTTCTGCTCCAGATATTTTTTTGTTGATTCTAAGCTATCATTCACTTTTATCATGTTTGCAAAGTAATCATACAAATATTCGCTGTTGTTGGTAATACTTTTAAAGAATCGTTCTGAATCTTCGACTTTATAAGGTTTTATTAAAAGATTTTTGGTTGTTATCATTTTTTGACTCTTTGGTAGTTGTGTTTTTCTAGGGATAAAACTAGACAAAAACCTAATGCGTAAAAATGCTATTTTTTAATTTGTTAATGCGTTTTTTGCATTACGCTTCTTTTTTAACCATTCGTTAAAGTGTATTAAAAAATAAATACCAAAAATTAAAAGCCGACTCGTTTCTATTTATATTTTTTAAACAACGCTGACATGGTCTCCACATCCAAAGCCTCCAGATCATTAAGCTTTAGCGACTTGACCATCTTAAGTGTAGATGTTTTGTAAAGTAAAAAATGAGGCGTTTTTAAATGAGACTGATATGCTTCATTATTAGCATAAATCTCTAATATTTTTATCTGATTTGGATGCTCTTTTTGAAACATTGGAAAAATAGCAATCACTCCAGACTCCAACCTTATAGATGCCTCTGCTTCTTCTTTAAGAATAGCTTTGTATTGCTCCAGATAATCGGGTATTATCTCAACTTCTGCAATGCGAACCATTTGATCTTTATTTTGTGCCATAATACCAAGTGAGAAAAAAGTAAATAAAAACGATACTTTTATTTTATTCCAAAATACATTCATAATTAATTCTTTTGTCTTGAATTTATAATTACTCTAGTTTACATTCATTACTAGTGCTTTTAAATATACTGAAAATATAAACATCTGTCTGTATAATTGTTTTGGCTAATAGTTTAAAAATGAAATATTTTACTAAATCAGCTTATTTTTAATCTCTTTATACTTCGAACGTCCAATGGGCAATAAATCACCGTTTTTTAGCTGCATGCTGTACTTTCCTCCTGCTTCTACTACGATTTTGTCTGCTTGTTCCCAACATAAAATATACGATTTATGTATTCTTTCGAATGTTTCAGGAAGTAGTTTTTCTAAAGCTTCAAGCGATTTATCGTGCAATTCTATTTTGTTATTTGCCAAATGCAATTCGGTATAAATCCCTGCTCCTTTAATGTATAGAATCTCATTAATGGGCACGAGTCTAAATGTCTTTGCTTTTCTTACTGCCAAAAAACGAATATCTCCGCCCGATTGTTTTCCCTGTGTCGTAAAACGCATAAAGGCTTGCTCCAATCTGTTTTGATCGAAAGGTTTGGGTACAAAATCCAAAACTCCATAATTGAAAGCTGTAATAGCTTTATCGGTATAAGCCGAAATAATAATGGTCTGAAACGGTCCCGCCACAAAAGTCTGCAAGATTTCAAATCCGTCTTCTCCATTCAAATTTAAATCTAACAGCAGAAGATCGATCGGATTATTCTCAATCGCTATCAATCCGCTTTCGAGAGAATCAGAAAGTAGAATTTGCACGTCTTTGTCAAAAAAATCACGAGTCATTCTTTCTACTCTTTTGGCAATACGAGCTTCGTCTTCAATTATGAGTATCTTCATCTCAATCAAAAATTTTAATGATGGTCTCCCACCCTTTTTCTACAGCATGAGAATCAAAAGACCACTTGTTGCCATAACTTTCTGTTAGTCTAGCTTGAATGTATTTAAATCCAGTTCCTACCCGCTTATCTTTTTTAGTTTGCCGATTTTCAGCAAAAGTCAATAAAGTGTATTCTTTGTATTGTTTTTCTCTGGTGAATTTTAAACAGAAAACAATGCAGCCTTCTTTTGGCGGAAGACTATGCGTAATTCCGTTTTCTATTATAGTATGAAAAATAGCTGGCGGAATCGTTTCATTTTCGTCTATTCTTTCTTCCTGCCATTCATAACAAATTTCTTTACGAAAAGACATTACCTCCAAATGTCTTCGGCACAAATCAATCTCTTGCCTGATTGGAATAAGTGTGTCTTCGGCAATATCATTCATTATATCAAATTCTTCCGCTAGAGCGCGAATAAAAACAACTCCTTCTTTAGGCGATTCCTCAATCCAATCAATCAGCGAGGTTAAAGTATTTCGAAGAAAATGCGGTTGAATATTTTTCTTAATCAGTTCCAATTGCAATCTGGAAGAAAGCAGCAATGATGCATTATGAGCTTCTTCCATTGCTTTTGCCCGTATCGTATGGAGATAAAGCATGCAAAGCACCAAAATGGTAAAAGCAATAAACAATCCGAAGTCATAAAACATAAAATAATTGACCACTACTCCTGCCAATAAACCCGCTGCAACTATAAGTCCGCCTTTTGCTTTTCTAATAGCGGCTTCAATAGCAATTACAATAGAAAAGAAACGAGCAGTTATAGTAAAATAGGCTGCCGAAACATCATAATGCCCATAATACCCAATATAAACTGCTAAAAGGACAATGAACAAAAAAAACAGCACTAGTTTCTTTCTTTTAAATTCAAACTGCAGCATAAAATACCACGGTATGAGCATTGAAACAGCAAAAGTGAGCCAACCGATAATCTTTAAACGAGTATAAAATTGATTATAAGGAATGTCTAGATAATACTTGACGTATTCGATAATGAGCAAACAGAAGAAAAGTAGGCAAATAATTCCGAAAAGCAAAACGGCTAGTTCTTTTCGGGTACTATTGAGATAGAGAAAAAAATAGTAGATGCCTGCAATAAGAAAGGCGCCTGCCATAATATTCATAAAAGAAACCACGATAAGCGGTGAACGTTGAAGTTGCAGATAATCTTTAAGTTTTACATCGATACCGCGCTGTGCTTCTCTATTGTAGGTTTGTGAACCCATTAAAACAACGGTGTGTTTCCCGAGTTTAGACAGATTGTTTGGTATTTGATAATACGATGTTTCTGTTCCTGGTACCTCAACATGGTCTGCTTTTGCCTTTTGACCATTTCTACCTACCAAAACTCCATCCCAATACACATCAAAAGCACCAAAGGCATTTATTTGAAGCCCTAACGATTGAGAAGTATTTTTTCGTTTTTGTATTTCAACGTCTGTTTCAAATCTAAAACTCGAACTATCCGGTTTACCCCAATCCATCTTCTGATGATTGTAATCAACATCATATGTTACATCGGTTGTAACGTACTCTTTGTAATAGTTACAAGAGGTACACATGAGAAGAAGTAAAACGATAAAAAAGTAAGATTTATACATAAGATAAAGATAGAACAAATATCGAATTGCCAAATGCTTTTGAGAAGCTTATAGAGCCGTTTGAATGTTTTCGAAAACGGTGCTTTCTTTTATGAATTAATCTTGTACAACAAAATCAATCAAAATGAAATCTCTAATAATCAAAACCTTAATTCTCTTTATTCCATTTTTAGGAATAGCACAGCAAACCGTTATTTCTGGTAAAGTTCAAGACGGCGCTACAAAAGAAACACTGCCTTATGTAACGGTAACCATACAAGACAATGCATCAAAAACATTGGTCACAGCCATAACAGACGATCTTGGTTTATTTACTATTGAAGCAGCTCCAACTGGTTCGACCACTATCTCGTTTAGTTACACGGGGTATCAAAACCATACCCAATCTTTAATCATTTCAGGAAAACAAAAAATTGATTTGGGAACAATTGATTTAATTACCAATATGGTACAATTAAAAGCAGTTGAAATTAGCGGTCAAAAATCGAATGTTAGTTTAAAACTAGACAAAAAGGTTTTTGAAGTGGGTAAAGATGTGCTTTCGCAAAATGGCTCTGCTCACGATGTATTAAATGGAGTTCCATCTGTCGCTGTTGATGCTGCGGGAACGGTAAGTCTTCGTGGAAATAGTAATGTTTTAATATTAATTAACGGAAGACAATCTGGACTTACCCAAAGCAATGCGCTTGACCAGATTGCAGCCGACCAGATTGAACGAATTGAGGTTATTACCAATCCTTCTTCAAGATATGATGCTGCGGGTTCTGCGGGGATTCTTAATATTATACTGAAAAAGAACAAAAAAAGCGGTTTTAGCGGTCAGGTTAGATTGGTTGCCGGTTCACCAAATGATAGTCGTCTTAATCCGAGCCTTAATTTTAAATCAAACAAAATCAACATTTTTTCCAATTTCAGTATTCGTTCTAGCGATTATGTGGGTTTGTACACCACCGATCAGGTAACCAATAGTACCACTTCTCCAAATTACATGCATCGCGTGCAGAATGAAGACCGTCACGACGATGGAAAATTGCTTTATATGGGTGCCGATTATTTTATTAATGAACATCAAACGATTACGGCTGCTTTTTTAAAGAATGCCACACATGATAATGATAAAACCGATTTGCGTTATCAGTACGATAGTGATCTCAGCCATACAACACCTGATAGTCTTTTGACGAGACATGGAAAATCATTGGAAAAACGGGATTACAGTCAAATTGAGTTTAATTATACACGAACATTCCAACAGAAAGCAAAAAAATGGACTATTGACGTTCAATACGATTGGTGGAACAGCGACAAAAAATGGGATCTTTCTACACAGCGTTTGCTTCCAGACACAATGGTTTATCCAGGCATTAGAACAAGTTCTATAGGAAACAGCAAAGATTTTCTGGCTAAGACTGATTTTACTCAGCCAATTGACAGTCTTTCTACTTTGGAATTTGGATTAAAAACTGAAATCAGAACGGTTACGAGCAATTATCTGGCAGAAGAACAACGGGACAATAATTGGATCGTTTATCAGAACATTGATAATGATTTAAATTACGACGAAACCATTACGGGCGCTTATACGCAATTTAGCAGTAAAATCAATAAGTTTAGTTATATGTTGGGCTTAAGAGCCGAGCTTACAGATATTGCCATTAAAGATGTAGAAAATGCCTATAGTGATAAAAAAAACTATAACAAACTCTTTCCTACTGTCAATCTAGCTTATAACTTTGATGCTTCGTCATTGCAGTTAAATTACAGCAAACGCATTAAACGTCCGTCATTATATGCTTTATATCCTTTCAATGAAGTCACCGATTTAAATGCACAATATATCGGAAATCCTGATTTAAATCCTTCCTACACAGATGCATTTGAAATGGCATTTCTTAAAAATTGGAAAACATTTACTTTGAATCCTTCGCTTTATTATCAATACGAAAAAGGCTTTATTCAAGATTATACGTATCGCCAAGATGATATCTTTCTGACAACTCCCATAAATATTGATTACGAAATAAGAAGTGGAATTGAATTATCGACCTTATACAATCCGTTAAAATGGCTTCAGGTTAATGCCGAAATGAATTATTATCACTTCAAACAAAAAGGAAATTATAGAGACGAAAACCTAGATTACAGCAGTCAAAACTTTACTGCTCGATTAAGCACACAGATTAAACTTCCTGCTAAATTTAGTTTTCAAGGCCGTTATAACTTTCGTGGAGAAAAACGCAATGCACAAATTACCAGCGAAGCATTACAATCAATTGATTTCGGGTTTAGCAAACTCCTCCTTAAAGATAAAGCTACTATTGTGTTTGATGTTACGAATGCTTTTAATCTTCGTCAATATAAAAGCGTTACCACTGGAACCGATTATGTCATTAAAGATAATAGCATTCCAAATGCAGCTAGATATCGCTTGAGTTTTGTTTATCGTTTTAATCTAACCGATGCAAAAGCAATTCGACAAGCAAATGATGCTAATAGAAATTGATGTTCGTACAATAGCTAAGAAAAACAAAAACAAGAAGTTGTAGTATAAAACAGAAATAAATGAAGAAAATAATCATTATATTCACAGTACTTTTAACTGCATGTAATTCTAAAAAAAACAGTATGACTTCAACAGAAATATTTCCAAAAGGAGAACCTCTTTCTAAAGATTGGTTTACAGGCAATGCATTTTTGAAGCCTTTGATTGCAAGAGACAAGAACAATGAGTTTTCAGCAGGCAGCGTAACTTTTGAACCTGGAGCGAGAACGAACTGGCATACACATCCAAAAGGTCAAGTTCTGTTGGTTATTGAAGGTCATGGACTTTATCAAGAAAAAGGCAAACCTGCTCAAATAATTCAAAAAGGAGATGTAGTCAATATTCCCGAAAATGTAGAACATTGGCATGGTGCTAGCGCAACAACTACAATGGTTCATGTGGCAATCACTAACTTTAAAGAAGATACTCAAGTTACTTGGCTCAATCCTGTTACTGATGAAGAGTATAAAACTGCGAATGAAAATTAAATCATAAAAAAAGCCCTCCATAAACAGAGGGCTTTTTTTATTCTTTCTATCAAAACTTATCGCCAGCCCAATGCAGGTGCAACGTGTTCTAAAATAGAAGACAAAATATGAATATTGTAATCTACACCTATGGTATTCGGAATAGTTAGCAATAAAGTATCTGCTTCTTGAATCGCTTCATCTTGAGTAAGTTCTTCAATTAATTTATCGGGTTCTGCTGCATAGCTTTTACCAAAGATGGCTCTTTTGTCTTGCTCGATATAACCAAAACTATCATTGCCTTTGGCTTGTCCGCCAAAATAATATCGATCCTGCTCATTGACCAATGCAAATATCGAACGACTTACCGAAACTCTCGCTTCACGCTGATGTCCTGCATTTTTCCAAGCTTCTTTATACAATCTTATCTGTTCGGCTTGCTGCACATGAAAAGGTTTTCCGTTTTCATCGTACTTAAGCGTAGAACTCTGAAGATGCATTCCGTTTTCGGCAGCCCAAACCGCCGTTGCATTTGACGCCGCTCCCCACCAGATTCTTTCTCTTAATCCTTCAGAATGCGGTTCAATACGCAATAATCCAGGCGGATTTGGAAACATTGGGTACGGATTTGGTTCTGCAAATCCTTCTCCTTTAAGTTTATCCAAAAACTCTAGTGCTTTTTTACGGCCCATATCGGCGTCCGTTTCTCCTTTTTCAGGTTCATAACCAAAGTAACTCCAACCGTCAATAACTTGTTCTGGTGATCCTCTACTAATTCCTAGTTGCAAACGACCTTCCGATATTAAATCGGCAGATCCAGCATCTTCTACCATGTACAATGGGTTTTCATAACGCATATCGATTACGCCAGTTCCGATCTCGATTTTACTTGTTTTCGCTCCTACTGCCGCAAGCAAAGGAAAAGGCGATGCCAGTTGCTGCGCAAAATGATGTACTCGAAAATAAGCACCATCTATACCTATTTCTTCAGCAGCCACTGCTAAATCAATGGATTGCAACAATGTATCTGCCGCAGTACGAGTTTTATATGACGGATGATTAGCCCAATGCCCAAATGATAAAAATCCTATTTTCTTCATAATGGCTTTATTTTTTTATTCTCTCAAATATACGCATCAGAACCGATTAATGCTATACTTTACTCCATAATTGCACTAATTCTAAAAAAATACATAATTGGAATTTGATGCATTTTTATAATGTGCTTTTTGACAACTGATAAGAAAAAGAAAACATTCTTTCAAATTTCAATTTCTTAGGGGCGGCTTCCAATTTGCAACGTTAAGTTTCAAGTTTTCTTGTTTCAAGTTATAACTTGAAACATATCCTCCTCAAAATCATGCAATTATTCTCACTTTATGACATATTTTTGAATGGCCTAAATAATTTCTTCTTAAACGCCTCTCCCATATCTTTTCGTACTCCTCGATTTTCATAATCAATTATTGATATATCTAAACTAAAAACAAATAATTATGGATTGGATTATTACTACATTAAAAGATTATCCCGAACTGGCAATTTTTCTCACGCTATCACTAGGTTATTTTATCGGAAAATTTAAAATCGGAAGCTTTTCTTTAGGAACGGTTACCAGTGTTTTGCTTGTGGGAGTCTTAGTCGGGCAATTAGACATTGTAATTTCTCCCAACGTTAAATCTGTCTTTTTCCTTATGTTTCTTTTCGCCGTTGGATACAGTGTCGGACCCCAATTTTTTGGAGGTTTAAAAAAAGACGGGCTGCCTCAAATGCTTTATGCCGCAGTAGTATGCGTTTTATGCTTGATCTGTCCGTATCTAATAGGAAAGATTATGGGCTACGACATGGGATTAACCTCTGGAATGCTTGCAGGCTCTCAAACCATATCTGCGGTAATTGGTGTTGCGTCTGACACTATCAATCAGCTTAGTATTCCTGCCGATCAAAAAACGGCTTTAATTAACAAAATTCCAGTTGCTTACGCTGTAACGTATATTTTCGGAACTGCTGGATCTGCTTGGCTATTGGCTTCTCTTGGTCCAAAACTATTAGGTGGAAATCTGGTGGAAAAAGCAAAAGAACTCGAGATTCAGCTTGGAGGAGATGCCATTGGCGATGATCCAAGTATTGCCTCTGCTTATGATCGTGTAATATACAATGCCTATCAGATTGCCGCACATTCTTATGCTAACAACAAAACAGTTGCAGATGTCGAAAATGAATTGGAAAGAAAAGGCAGACGTTTGTTTATACAGCGAATTCGAAGAGGAAAAGAGATCATAGATGCTAGTCCAGAATTTGTAATTCAAGAAAATGATGTTGTCGCACTCGGCGGAAGAAGAGAATACATGATGAACTATGTTGCTGTAAATGAAAAAGAAGTTCTAGATATCGAACTTCTTAATTTTCCTGTAGAAGTTTTAAGCATCTTAATTGTAAAAAAAGAAGTCATCAACAAAACCATTGCCGATTTGCGTCATTTAAAATACATGCACGGCGTGGTCGTGAGATCTTTAAAGCGAGCTGGAATCCAGATGCCCATATTACCCAATACTGTTCTTCAAAAAGGAGATATGATCGAACTAATTGGTATTAAACGAGACGTAGATCAAGTTGCGACACATATTGGATATCCGGACCGCCCTACAAATTCTACAGATATGGCCTTTGTTGGTTTAGGAATTGTATTAGGCGGACTACTTGGCGCATTAACCATTAAAGTTGGCGGAGTACCAATAAGCCTTAGTACCAGTGGAGGTGCCTTAATATCTGGACTATTCTTCGGATGGCTAAGAGGTCAGCATCCTACTTTTGGGCGAATTCCAGAGCCTGCCTTGTGGATTATGAATAATGTTGGTTTAAACATATTTATCGCTGTAGTGGGTATTACAGCGGGACCAAGTTTTATCGTAGGTTTTCAAGAAGCTGGATGGGGGCTTTTCATCGCGGGTGCTGCAGCAACAGCCATTCCGTTAATCCTCGGACTTCTTATAGGGAGATACATTTTCAAATTTCATCCTATTAT
The DNA here is from genome assembly GCF_056824325.1 of Flavobacterium sp. B330r. Taxonomy (NCBI): domain Bacteria; kingdom Pseudomonadati; phylum Bacteroidota; class Flavobacteriia; order Flavobacteriales; family Flavobacteriaceae; genus Flavobacterium; species Flavobacterium sp. B330r. The sequence continues at coordinate 4,523,380 of NZ_CP124860.1, read as the reverse complement.
TACTTTAGGATGTGCTGCTGGGGCAAGAACAACTACTGCCGCCTTGGGAGCTCTGCAAGATGCTGTAAAAAGCAAAACCCCTGCATTGGGTTATACCGTGACCTATGCAGTTGGTAATACGCTGCTCATTATATGGGGTGTCGTCATTATTTTAATCATGAGTTAGTCGAATTTTTATATAATCTCTAAATATTTTAGTTATGGCAATTGATATTTCAAAAATAAAAACATCAAGAGAGGTAGAAAAAACACTTCAGACCCTCAGCCCATTTGAAATTAAAAATGAATTAATTCATTTGGCAGATGAAAGTGCGCTTAAATCTACGGCGATAACACTTAATGCCGGAAGAGGAAATCCGAACTGGATTGCTACAGTTCCTAGAGAAGCTTTTTTCCTTTTCGGACAATTTGCATTAGAAGAATGCCGCAATGTTATGGAAGAACAAGGCATTCTAGCAGGAATTGTACAAAACAAAAGCGGAGTGGCTTCTCGTTTTGAAGCTTTTTTATTGAAACATAAAGATACTCCTGCTGCTGCACTTTTAGAAAAAACATATCATTATGGTGTAGACAAACATGATTTTGATGGCGATGCGTGGATCCGTGAATGGATAGAAGCTGTAATTGGATTTAACTATCCTGTCCCAGATCGTATGCTAAGTCAGATAGAAATTATTGTTCATGATTATTTGGTACAGGAAATGTGCGGTGCAGGAAACAATAAAGGCAAATATGATATTTTTGCTGTTGAGGGCGGAACAGCTGCAATGTGTTACATTTTTGATTCGCTTATGCAAAACCACCTTACCGAGCGTGGTGATAAAATAGCACTCCTTACCCCTACTTTTACACCTTATATTGAAATTCCAGAATTAGATCGATACAAATTTGATGTCGTATACGTAGAAGCAAGCGGAGTTGGCGAAAACGGATTCCATACTTGGCAATATCCAAATTCTGAATTAGATAAGCTTAAAGATCCTGCGGTTAAAGTGGCTTTTGTGGTAAATCCGAGCAATCCGCCATCTTCTGCAATGAGCACTGACACGCTCAATTATATCGCTGATATAGTAAAAAATCATAACCCTGGTTTGATGGTTATTACAGATGACGTTTATGGAACTTTCGTTAATAATTTTAGATCATTAATGGCTATTATTCCACAAAATACCATCACGGTATATTCATTCTCAAAATATTTTGGCTGTACAGGCTGGAGACTTGGAACGATTGCCATTCATCAAGACAATATTTTCGATAAAAAAATTGCCGATTTAAGTCCAGAACTTAAAAAAGAACTGCACGATCGTTATTCTTCTCTAACATTAGAACCAGAAAAGATCAAGTTTATTGACCGACTTGTAGCTGATAGCCGACAAGTAGCTCTAAACCACACGGCTGGACTATCTCTGCCTCAGCAATTTCAAATGATGCTTTTCTCTGCATTTTGTTTATTAGATACTCAGGATGTTTATAAAACGCTTACACAGTCTATTATTCACAAACGCCTGAGCTTGTTATGGGAAGGATTAGAAGTTCCGATTCTAGAAGATCCGATGCGTGCAGGATATTATTCTGAAATCGATATTATGGTAGCGGCAAAACACTTTCATGGTGATGATTTTGCCAATTGGCTGAAAACAAATTTTGAACCCGTTGATGTTTTATTCCGTTTAGCAGAAAAAACAGCAATCGTACTTTTAAATGGAGGCGGTTTTGCTGGCCCAGAATGGAGTATCAGGGTTTCTCTTGCTAATCTTCCAACTGATAGTTATCTGATTCTTGGAAAAAATATCCGCAAAATTTTAATGGAATATGTAACCAGTTGGGAAAACTCAACAAAATAATAGAAGCTTAAATTAAAATATTAAACCTATGAAAAATTTATTTACTTTATTATTGTCCGTTTTATTAGTAACAGGTATTTATGCTCAAAAATTACCTAGAATTAAGATACTTGCAACTGGAGGAACAATTGCCGGACAAGGCGCATCTGCAGATCGTTCTGCTTATACTGCGGGACAATTGCCTATAAAAGATTTAATCGCAGCGGTTCCAGGAATTGACAAAGTTGCCGAAATTTCTGGAGAACAGATTTCAAATGTAGGAAGTCAGGACATGACTGTGGAGATTTGGATTAAGCTGAATAAAAGAATCAACGAAATTTATAAAAATAATGAAGCCGATGGTATCGTAATCACACACGGAACCGATACGCAAGAAGAAACAGCTTATTTTTTATCACTAACGGTACGATCTGATAAACCCGTAATCGTTACGGGATCTATGCGTCCAGCAACAGCCATAAGCGCAGACGGTCCAAAGAATTTATATGATGCTGTAACTTTAGCAGCGTCTAAACAAGCAGCACATAGTGGTGTTTTACTAGTATTTAATGAATATATTTTTACGGGAAGAAATGCCGTAAAAACCAGTACAACGCACTTAAATGCTTTTACAGCTCCAAACAGTGGGCCAATTGGGCAGGTTTATGACGGAAAAGTGACACTTTATGAAAGTCCGATTAGAAAAACCAATAAAAATACTCCGTTTGATATTACAGGTTTAACCACTTTACCAGAAGTAGCTGTTGTCGAATTATATGCTGATGCGCCGGCAACTGCCATAAATGCGTATGTAGCTTCGGGAGTAAAAGGAATTGTAACTGGTGGTTTAGGTAACGGAAATCTAAATAAAGTAAACTCAGATGCTGCGGCAAGCGCTGTTAAAAAAGGAATTGCTGTGGCAAGAGCCTCTAGAGTACCTTCTGGAAGAGTTACTTTGTTTGACGAAACCGATGATCAAAAGCTTGGTACTATTGTCGCAGATGATCTAATTCCTCAAAAAGCGAGGATTCTATTAATGTTGGGACTTACCCAAACTAAAGACAGTAAAAAACTCCAAGAATACTTCTTTGAGTATTAATCCAATTGAAATTGTAAACTATGCGTATCTTACCTTCAATAATTTTGAGCGTTTTTCTGGCAGCTGGCGTCTATGCACAGCAAGAAAAACAGACTGATACCGTCCTAAATCATAAAACACCTTTGATCAAAGCAACCAAAGTTGATTTGCTTAATAATGTTGATTTAATTTTCAATACTCAATTAGGTTTTAACACTTATATAGAAGATGGAAAATATACTGAAAGTAAATTTGAAGTAAACCAGTTTAGACTGGAAGTAAAAGGGAGAGTCTATAAGGACAAAGTATTTTTTAGGTTTCGAGACCGATATACTAAAGAAACAGAACCACAATCTACAGATAACATCAGCAGTTCTACCGATTTAGCTTTTATTGGGTATAAAATATCCGACAGAACCAGTATTGCAATTGGAAAAATGACAGCAAACTGGGGTGGTTATGAATTTGACATGAATCCGATTGATATCTATCAATACAATGATATTGTAGAGAATTCGGATAACTTTTTAACTGGAGTTCAGGTCAACTGGAAACTAAATGAAAATCATACCTTTTCTGGACAGGTTTTAAATTCTAGAACCAAAACTTTTTCTGAACTTTATCAAAATGTACCCGATGTAGAAGAAGCAAAATTTCCTGCAGCGTATGTAGGAAACTGGAATGGAAGTTTTTTAGACGGAAAATTTAAAACCATTTATAGTTTCAGTATTTTTCAGGAAGCCACAAAAAATGGAAAACCTGTAAATATGTATTATACAGCATTAGGAAATCAGTTTAGATCTAAAAAATGGCTCTTCCAATATGATTTCAAATGGAGCAGCGAAGATCTTGACCGAACAGGAGTTGTGAGTTCTTTGCTTCCAGATACTGTTTTAGATCATGCGGCAGAAAATGTTTATTATATCGAGCATTGGCTTAGAGCGGTATACTCTCTAAATGAACAATGGAAAATTTCGGCTATCGGAATGGTCAGCAAAGCTTCATGGAAAGATATTCCAGATCCAAATGTGAGTTCAAACCGAATTCGTACGGCTTGGGGCGTTATTCCAACTGTAGAATTTTATCCGATTAAAAACTTTAACTTGAAGTTTTTTGCCACTTATGTAGCTCGATGGTACGATTACAGTGATTATGCCAAAACAGATTTGGGGCAATCTAACAACACAACAGGAAGAATTATGCTTGGTGTAATTTCTCCTTTGGTGGTATTATAATATTGTAAATTCACATAATACAAAATGCTGGAACACATCGTAAAACGCGATTTATTCCAGCATTTTGTATTATTTGTTCTCTCGCAGATGAGCAGTTTTTAAAGTTCTCTTTATTCTTTATTCTTTATTCTTTATTCTTTATTCTTTATTCTTTATTCTTTATTCTTTATTCTTTATTCTTTATTCTTTATTCTTTATTCTTCATTCTTCATTCTTCATTCTCTCCCCATCAAATATTTTAAACGAATAAAACAGATCGTACTATAAAAAGCAAAAAGCAGTATAAGATGCAATAAAACAGACGGATTATCCCATAAACTGGCACCCGATTGTACAATGGCGGTATATAAAACAATAAAAGGCGTTGTAGGCAAAAGATTAGACAGCCACTGCAATGCTAGCGGAAGCGATTCAAATGGCCAACTGTATCCTGTAATCAAGAAAATCGGATAAGTTGAAAAAGCCATCATCTGCAAACAAAGCAATTGCGATTTGAATAACGAACCTATAAACTGCGCCATCGGAATTAAAGTAACAATAAACAAGAGCAGTAATAAGCTTAACTCGAATCCGCTGCCTCTCATGGGTAAATTGAGCAGTTTGTAATTTACATTTAAAAAGAAAAAGCCATACGAAGCAAAAAGTATCAGATAGAATAATCCTTTGCCCCAAATTCCATTAGAAATACCCGAACCGAGCCATTCTCCTAAACGAGAACGCTGCCGCTCGCCTGCTACACTTTCGCATAAGCCAATTAATAAGGTTTGCTGCAGAATTAAAGCCAAAAGTCCTGGCAATAAAAATGCGCCATAACTCGATCTTTCGTTAAATAAAGGACGATAATCTAAGTTTACGGGCATCACATTTTCCATTGCAATTGTAGTACTCATTCCCTCTTTTTTCTGATAATATTGAAGACGTACTCCTGCTCCAACGGTCAAACATATCTGCTGCACATTTAATAACAAATCGCTCGATGGCAGAAATCTGGCCGCATTGATTGCCAATACTACATTGCTTTGTTTTAAACTCAGCAAATTCGCTTCTGTTCCTTCTGGAATATAAAAATATCCCTGACAATTGCCTTGATACATCTGCTCTTTTGCCTGTTCCAAATTCGAAAAATGAATCAGTTCTACAATTGGGGAATCATCTATATTTTGCTGCAGCAAACGTGATAATCTCGAACCATCATCATCTACCACAGCCAATTTTACATCGAATTCCTCTTTATTGACATAAATGCTTCCGTAAAAAAAAGCATACAGCAAAGGAGCAATAAGAAGCGTAAGCAGCAAACTATGATCCTTTACTACTTGCGAAGCTTCTCTCAAAAAGAGATTAATCAGCGATTGTTGCGGTTTCTTTTTCATCTTTAATCGAATTAAATTGACGTTTAAACAACAACATTGCTGTCGGGTACATGACCAAGCAAAACAACAAGAGTTTGGCAAATTCGCCTTGAGCATATTTTAAAGGCAAATTCATATAATACACCTTAAAAAAACCGTCTAAAAAAGCGGTATAAGGCATTATAAGCGCATAATACTGATCGTACCAAGGCATTGCCCACCTGGGAAAAGTAAATCCGCTAAACACAAAAGCAGGCGAAGTATAAAAAAGAGCCACATCCCCAGAAAGCATCACATCTTTGAACAAAGCAGATATAAACATACCAATCCCAATACAGGCTAACGAAAGCATAGTGTATAGTACACAAAACTTTCCAGTGGCTGCAGGAATGCCAATATCAAAAAAAGGAAAGATTATCCCTGTAATGATGATAAAATTAATCCAGCTGATGGCAAGATGCGCTATTGTTTTTCCTATAATTGCAACAACAACAGAACCTTTTGATGAATCGTATAGTTCGTGCATCGTTCCTGTAACCCATTCATAATTTAAAGCCAGCATAGAACTGATAATTAGAATCATCTGCATTCCGACTGTTATTAAACCCGGAACCAAATATTCCTGATAATTGTAAGTTGGATTATAAAGCTGATAGGTTCTCAAACTAATCGGATTAGCAATCGCCATCGCTTGATCAGATTTCATTCCCGTTTTTACCAGTTTCTGCAAAATTACACCTGTGCTTCCTGTAATTACAACTTCGGCGACAGCTTTATAAACTAACTTAGCAGGAACAAGCGCGGCGGCATTGGTGTACAAAGTCACATTACTCGGATGCCGGCTGTAGATATTCTTTTGCAGATTTGCAGGAAAATGCACGGCGCCCAGTATTTTACCTTCTTGAATCAGTTTTTTAACTTCGGCTTCGCTGCTTACTCTTCTCGTAATCTGCAACGTTTCTTTTTGTTCTAATAAAAAAATCAGCTCTCGGCTTATGGCGCTTTGATCTTCATCCCAAATAGCAAATGCTAAGTTCTTGGCATCTTGTTTTTGGTAAATAAAAGCGTAAAAGAAAAACAACGCGACAGGAACAACAAGCATTACCAAGTAAAAAACCTTTAAACTCAGAATGCGCTTCCACTCCCTAATGATTATGTTCGTCATCAAAATCATTGAGGAAGAATTAAAGAAGCAGTCATACCAGAACGAAGGCCTTTAATCTGTGCAAGGTTTTCGGGTTTCACTTCTATTGTAAAAGTTCTCAATTCAAATTCTCCTTTATCTTTGGACGGAACCCAATTGGCAAATTCTAAGGTAGGCGCAATAGAATGCACAACGGCATCAAACGTTTCGGGCTCGCAACCTGGAACTTTAACTGCTGTCTTGCTTCCCACTTTAAGCAAATTGGATTTATCCTGTCGGATATTAAACTTAATTATCGTTGAGTTCTTTTTCTCTATGGTCATAATCGGATACCCAATAGAAATAATTTCACCCTGATGTGTAACCAAGTTAGAAATTACTCCGTCTGCTGGAGCATAAACTCTAGTATTATCTCCAAGTGCTTTTGTTAGTTCGTAAGCTTGTTCTGCTTGTTTTACGATGGCATTTGCGGTTTTTAACAATTCGGGTCTTGTACCATTTTTGAGCATTTGCAGATTTAACTGAGCGGTTTCCATTTCCTTTTTTGCGGCTTGAAATTTAAAATAGAAAACATCTTTTTCCTGTCCCGAGATCACATCTTCATTATACAGACGTTCCATGCGGTCATAAGTCGTGCTAAACAATTTATATTGCTCTTGACTGATTTGATACAGTTTAGAAGTCGCTTCTATCAATTCTGGTCTTGCTCCTTGCGTAAGCAGCTCCTGCTGTCCTTTTGCAGCATCAATTGCCGATAATGCCTGTGCTTTTATGGCGTTTATTTCGTTAGATCGAAGTACAGCCAGCAATTGTCCTGTTTTTACGGTATCGCCCTGTTTTACAAGCAACGAATCCAATCTGCCTGGAAATTCGGCCGCCACATCTACACTGGTTGCATCGACCATTCCTATAAAATTGCCATCTTCTTTATTGTTGTCTTTTAAGAAAAAAATCAGTCCTGCTATTACTACAAAGATTGGAATAATCAGCGCCCAGTAGTTTTTAAATATATCTTTCATCTATTTAATAAATTGCGTTATTTGACTTGGATTTCCTAAACTATTAAAATATTCCGCTAATGCCAGATAGTATCCTAAAACAGCTGTATAATACCCTTTTTCTATTTCTGTTTCTATCAATAAAGCATCATTAACATCTTTTGGCGACGAGAGCTGATTGTTCATTCTCTTGGTTATTAAACTGCTTGTCGTATTGGCTTCCTTTCTCGCTGCATCCATAGCCATAACATCATTTTGCAATGATGTCATTTTGTTCTTTGCCACTCTCGACTGCACCTGAAGCATTAAACTGGAATTCTCTTCTCCTAGTTTCGCTTCTTCTATCAACTGTTTTGCGGCTAAAGTCCTTTTATTGGTCTGTCCGTTATACAAAGTCCATTGCAATTCCAGCCCTACAAACCAATCGGGAATAGAAACGGGTAAGTCTTTCTGATATAAATTGTAATTTCCAATGGCAAAAATGTTAGGCAAAGCCAATGATTTACTGATTTTTTCAGCAGTTTCTGCATAAGAGATTTTGTTGTTTGCAATTCTGTAAACCGGGTTTGTAAGCCAATACTCATTCATAGGTTTCTCTAGATTGATTTCGGCATATTTTAAAGTATCAGAAATCACTATTGCAGCGTCAAGATCAACTCCCATCAGTTTATTCAGCTCAAGATGGGCATTTTGTTTTTCCATCTTGATATTGTTATACTGAGTCTGCGCCTGAATTAAAACCACATTCGTCCAGTTCTTTTGGTATGGAGGCAGTATTTTATTCTTGACCAATTCTTCGGCGTAATTTTTATTTTTGTCTAAAGCACTTACAATCTGTTCTTGTTTCTTGATTAAAGAGTTGAGGTATAATATTCTAAGATATTGCACTGCAATTAAAAAATTAACTTCTTTAGCGGCAATCTCAACACCAATTCCTGCCGAATTAGCAACCGATTGAGCCAGATCTATACTCGAGTTTATTTTGTTTCCCAGAAAAATAGGCTGACGAACTCCCACTCCTGCAACAAAATAAGACTGTTTGCTTAAACTAGGATTATAGTCTGGATAAATACCGCCAATAACTGTTTTTGAAGTATTATAAATACGATCCTGCGCTGCCTGCGATAAGTTGTTTCCCGTAATTTCATGATAAATTTCGTTTGCCGTATTCACACTTTGCTGTGATGAACCTTCAACGATTCCGTCTTTAACGGTCTGTAGATTTATCGTAAGCGGACTGCTCAAATAAGAATAACTCGATAAAAGATCTACTTTAGGCAAATAGCCTTTCTTTTCTGCCTGAAGATTGTATTCGCCTGTCTTTAATGCAGATCTTGCCTGTTTGATGGTAATATTATTTTGCTGTGCTATAGAAAAACATTCTTCTAGAGAAGTGGTCTGCGCTTTTGTTTCCAAGCAGGATACAAAAAGACAAAACAAAATAAAAGGTTTGAGAAAACTTAGTCTTACGTACATCTATATAATATTCTTATGAATTGAAATTACTTTTAACTAGCGACTTCTTTGCTGTTTAATTAAAAACTGCAGGATAAAATAGAAATGAAATAAAAACTTATTATTCAGATAAATTCTGAAATGGTTTGAATGTATTTAGAATAGACTGTTTATGAAAATTTGGGGTCCTTAACTTAAACAGCGAAAAAAAGTATATCAGCAAAAATCATATATAAACCAATATACCAACTAGTTAAAGATAAAGATTTTATTTTATAAGTGCTATTTTAATTTACGGAAAATCAGCGTAATGCAATCTCCTTCTCTAAAACCATTTTTATGCCGCTCCTCTGGAGCTTTTTTGTAGATGCGAAATAGATTCTTCTATAAATATTTTGCTCCGCTAGAACGTTTAAATACAGTTCTTAATAATTTTGCTTTTATAACGTCATTCCCCACTGGCACATTTCTTGAAAACCAATATTATTATTAACTGATTTAAAACGTTTTACCATGAAAGTTACTTACTACGGACATTCGTGTTTTTCTGTTTATGCCGGCGGAAAACACCTTCTTTTCGATCCTTTTATTACACCAAACGAATTAGCCAAAGAGGTTGATGTAGATGCTATAAAAGCAGATTACATTTTTATCTCTCATGCGCATTATGACCATATTCTCGATGTAGAGCGAATTGCCAAAAATACGGGCGCAAAAGTGCTCGGAAATTTTGAAATCTATAATTGGCTACTGAAAAACGGAATCGAAAATGCACATCCCATCAATCCAGGCGGAAAATTCGATTTTGATTTCGGAACCATAAAATGTGTAATAGCCCAGCATCCTAGCAGTTTTATAGATGGCTCTTACGGCGGAATTGCGTGTGGTTTTGTACTTACAACAGCAGATGGAAATTTCTATTACAGCGGCGATACGGCTCTAACTTTAGACATGCAGCTCATTCCTAAATTTACCAAACTTGACTTCGCTGTTTTCCCTATTGGCGACGGACTTACTATGGGAATTGAAGAAGCTATTGAAGCCGCAAAACTCGTTGCGGTAAACAAAATATTAGGCGTTCATTACGATACTTTCGGATTTATTGTAATGGATCATCAGAAAGCTTTAGAAGAGTTTAACAAAGCTTCTTTTCAATTATTCCTGCCTAAAATAAACACAACCATCGAGATTTAAATTGGTTATTTTTCTTTGCTATATTTCGCTAAAATGTGGGTTTTAGCGAAATATCATTTTATAAAAAAGACTACAGAAAACAACACCATTTTTTTTCATAAAAAAAAGGAATAGCTGCTGACACTATTCCTTTTGCATATAATGAAGTTCTGCTGATGAACTTCAAATTATATGTATTCCACAAAATTAATGATGTATTGCGCGGTAAGTTCCGGATATTGATGCTGAGGTCCGTGCCCAGTTGCCGAATACACAATCATTTGCGCATTTGTCATTTGATTGATAATCGAATACCAATTGTCTACAGCAAAACTGATATCATGATCTCCAGAAATGATTAAAATAGGAGTTTTGGTCTTTTTCAATTGTTCTCTAAAGTTTAAAGCATCTTCTCTAAAAGTATCTCCTCCGCCAAAATACAATTGAAAAACATCCATTGTAGAAGGAATTTTATCTACGGCTATCTTTTTATGAATTCTATCGTGCGAAGCTTTTGCTGCCAAACGGCTTGATTCTGATTTTGGTTCAAAAAACAGCACAATTTCATCATCAAAATCATTTAAAGGTTTGAGTGCGGCATCAAAAAATGCTTGCTCAATAGGAATTTTGTTTTCTCCCGGCGGATTTGTTCCCACCAAAACGGCATGCGTTACCAAATTAGGATAAAGCAAAGTTGCCGTCTGTGCCACCAACCCACCATAAGACCATCCTAAAACAACAACCGAATCTAATTTTAAGGCATCTGCCAAATCCTTTACGTCTTTGGCTACAACGGTAATGTCTGGAGCAAGACTTCCTGTAGAAGAGCCAATTCCAGAATAATCAAATACGATAACGTTGAACTTTTCTGCCATCGATGCAACAAACAACGGATCCCAAGTATCTAGTGTTCCTCTAAAACGGTTCACAAAAATTACTGCTTTTCCTTTGCCGTACGAACGATAAGCAATTTTACGATCGCCTAAATCGGCAAAACGTGTCTCTGCGTCATAAATTTTTTCCATAATTATAAGTTAAAGATTGAAATCAATATTCGTTTTCATCAAGTAGACAAAGATTAAACCAAAACGCAGAACACTAACAATAAAGCATTTAACGATTATTCGTATGCTAAAGAATTATGATATTTCAAGAATCCAATCTTCTTTTTAACGATATATAATAATTCCTAAATCTGTTTTTACAAACAATTCTTTTAGAATCAATACTTTATAAAAAAGGCATTCCTTTTGTTTTTTGTAAATGAAATAGTACTCTTTTCTAAACATTAATCTAACAGCTTCGATATGATGTATTTATCTACTAAAAAAACGATTATGTTTGCAAGTCGTAAACGAATGCCGAAAACAAAACGATAAAGCGGCGCTGGCACATGCATTATTCAATCAGGCGAGCTATCAATACGACTTAGATCCCGAAAAAGAGAAAATTCTAAAAGAAGCCGAAGCTTTGTTTAAAACATTGGGCTTTGAAGAAAAAAGATTGGAAACCAAAGCCAACTTGTGCACCATTTATTTCTGGCACGGAAAAATAAACGATGCAAAAAAAATACTCTATCAAAATATTGCCGATATGCGAAAAATCGGCTTCAGACAGCAGCAATTTGGAGAAACTACAATTGCCCATATAGAAGCCGTTCAGTTTAACATGAAAAGTGCTTTGTATTATGCTCTAAAGAGTGTGCAAACAATGGAATCTACCAAAGATTACACTTTTGCAGATATTTTTTATATGCGTCTAGGTTTAATGTATTTGCAGATGGGACATACCGATGATGCCATGAAAATGGCTGAAAAAAGCATAAAATACGGGCAAAATGTTTTTAGCAGTGGCAGCTGGTACAAAAGTTTCATCACGGCTACAGCCTCTTTGTCTGCCAAAGGAAAAAACAAAGAAGCCATAGAATATATGAATTCTATTACCAGCCATTATCCGCCTCCAAATAAATTTGATAACATGATTATGAATTTTGCCTACGCAAATTGTTATTGGCGAATTAAAAATTATGGCACAGCCGAAAAGTATTTTATAAAAGCCGGAGAAGCTGCAGATGCTTTAGATTCGCCACAGACTTATCGAGATCTCTGCAATACTTATTCGTCTATTGCTCTATTTTATGCAAATCGACAAAATCTGCCCAAAACAAAATTTTATATTGATAAAGTCGAAGCGCTTTCTAAAAAATATGGCAAGAACTACAACTCAGAAGCGTTGGAAATGTCTTTGTATAAATTGGATTCGCTAAATGGGGATTTTAAATCGGCTTTGGTACATCATAAATTGTATAAAAAATTCAGTGATTCACTTTTAGATTATTCTAAAAACAAACAAATTGAAGAGCTTAGAATTCAATATGAAACAGAAAATAAAGAACAAAAAATCAAACAATTAGACAAAGAAACCGATTTACAGCAAACGGCTTTAAAAAAATCAAAATTATTAAATACGCTTTCCATCTGGAGTTTGGTTTTATTGGCTCTTTTTCTTGGTTTATTATACAATCGATACCGCCTTAAACAGAGAACGAATGCTGAATTGGAATTTAAAGAAAAAGAAATCAATCAAAAGAACATTAATCTTAGACATTTGCTAGATGAAAAAGAATGGCTTTTGAAAGAAATCCATCACCGCGTAAAAAACAATCTTCAAACCGTCATAAGTCTTCTTAATTCGCAATCGGCTTATTTGGAGAACGATATGGCGTTGTCGGCCATTAAAAACAGTCAGCATCGCATTCATTCTATGTCGTTGATTCATCAAAAACTATATAGTTCCGAGAATATTTCGACGATCAATATGCCCAATTACATCAAAGAATTGGTCGAATATCTGAGAGAATCTTTCTCGCTTGGGCAACGCATTCGGTTTGAACTTAAAATTGATCCGCTCGAATTAGATGTTGCACAGGCCGTTCCGCTTGGGCTTATTTTAAACGAAGCGATTACCAATTCAATAAAATACGCTTTTCCAGACAACAGAACAGGAATGATCTATGTTACGCTCCAAGCGACAACCGAAGACAAATACCTGCTGACTATTGCCGATAACGGAGTGGGCTTTGATGCAAACATTAGCAACAAAAAAATCAATTCGTTTGGCTTAAGTCTAATAAGAGGTCTCAGCGATGATTTGGATGCGGCTTTTTCGATGGAAAACAATAACGGAACAATTCTTAAAATAGAATTCTCTAAAGAGTTTCCAATCAATGAAAAAAGAAGATAGTTTTCTATTGGATACAATTAATTTCAACACATAGAAACATAGTTTTGTTTGTATCTGAAAGAAGGCAAAAGAAACAAGTTTCTAAACATAGATAACTATGTGTTTTTAAATTAGTAAAATGCCTTTTCTAGTTCAAGGTCAACACTTTAAACTATGTCTCTATGTGTTTAGTATCACACTACAATGCTTATTTCTTTTGTAGCGAAATCTCACGAATCGAAATGGGTTTAGCGAAATATAGCGCTTTTAATCTTCATAAAAAGCGCTAAAACCTTATTATTAAAGCTTTTATTGCCATGGCATATAAATTGGTTTTCTAGGAAAGTTAACCCTTAAAAACCAATTTATTATGAAAAAATCAATATTGCTAATCATCATTTTATTTCTAAATTTTAGCGCTGCAAAAGCCTGCGATAAATGCAGTTCCTACAATAACAGTGATTTTAAAATAAAATCGGCTACAATAACTCATAAAGCAGATTTAGGGCTTACGGTTTGGGACATTAAAGTAGAAGGAACTGCTGGAAAAACAATGCCTAAACCAGTGGGTCAGTTAAATGGTGCGCCAGTTTTGGCCTATGTTTTTCCGACTACTTTAAAATCTTCTGATATTGGTTTCGGTCAAGCCGAAGGAATAGTAGCACTTGCGCTTACTTCTCATCCCGATTTTGAAGACACTCCGCTTTGGGATGAAAATCTTGACGGAAATTATCTAAATGACGGTTTAATCTGGCATGCCCACTGGGTTTTGCTAGTGGAAGACAAACGTGTTGCCGGCGGACTTTCGGTTAGAGAGTTTACAAAAGGAGATCCAAATGTGGTTCTTCCTCCAACAAATCCTGGAATGGCAATGTATATGGATAGTCCTGGTTTTAATATCGTGGCTAAAGGAAATTCTATAAAAGTAATCGTACCCGATTTTAGAATCAACAACAAAACCAATTTTAAGTTTGATGCTGTCAGCTGCTATATGGAAGTTAGCACAGGCGCTGGGGGTTCACATGATTCTGAAGGTTCTAAGCCAATGCTCGGGGTATACAAAGTTTACACTGTTGCCAGCGGAAATCTTTCATTGCCTTATTCTGTAAAATAAAACATAATTCTAAAGCTTAAACACAATAAAAAAATCAATTCTCTTAAAAATGATCTTTATTCCTTATATAATTTTAAACACTTTAACAACAAAAGGTTATGCGCAAGGCGATTATGCTACAGATCCGCATTTGACTCCAGCTGTAAAAGCCTTTTTAAAACCTCTAAATTCTGGAGGAGCTCCATTAGAATCGCTTCCGGTTGCAGATGCCCGAAATGTATTGGTTGGCGCACAAAATGCTTTTAAAGTTGATTTGTCTGGAATTGAAGAATCTGAAAAAGAAATTACAGCTGACGGTTATAAAATCAAGCTGAATATTGTTCGTCCCGCTGGCGCGAAAGGAAAACTGCCTGTTTTTATGTTCATTCATGGCGGTGGTTGGGTGCTGGGCGATTATCCTACGCACAAAAGAATGGTTAGAGATTTAAGCGTTTTAACGGGTTATGTGGGCGTTTTTGTCAATTATTCTCTGGCTCCAGAACACAAATATCCTCAGCCTATAAACGAGGTTTATGCAGCTGCAAAATGGATTTCGGCGCATGGAAGCGAAATCAATGTGGATGGAAGCAAATTAGGAATCGTGGGCAATAGTGCAGGTGGAAATCTGGCTACAGCGAGTGCTTTGATGGCTAAAGAAAAAGGAACGCCACTCTATAAAGTGCAGATTCTTTTCTGGCCTGTAACCGATGCTAATTTTAAAACAGAATCGTATAAACTCTATGGCAAACAGCGCTTTCTGACCGATTCTTTAATGAAATGGATGTGGGATCAATACGTAGATCCTTCCAAAAGAAAAGAAATATACGCTTCGCCACTGCAAGCCAATTTATCTCAGCTGAAAGGCTTGCCTCCTACTTTGATTCAAGTTGCCGAAAATGATATTTTGAGAGATGAAGGAGAAGCTTACGGACGTAAATTGAGTGATGCTGGAGTTGTCGTTACAACTGTTCGCTACAACGACGTCATTCACGATTTCGGGTTATTGAATGGTTTGGCTGAAATCCCGCAGACAAAAGCACTCTTTATTCAAGCCGCAGCAGAACTTAAGAAATATCTGAAGTAAGATTAATCCTTGAACAAAACAAACATAACAACCTGTAATTAAATGTTTTACAAGAAAATAAATTTGTAAATTTAATTCTCAAAAACAATAAAAAGAAGTCGTTATGCTTGTACAAGAAAAAACTGGATTGATTGTAATTGATGTTCAAGGAAAACTGGCTCGAATGGTGCACAACAGCGAAAAGCTAACCGCTAATTTGGAAAAACTTATTCGAGGCTGTCAATTACTTTCAATTCCGATAATTTGGGCCGAACAAAACCCAAAAGGACTTGGCGCAACGATACCTGAATTAGAAAAGCTATTTCAGGATCAGAAACCAATTGAGAAGTTTTCTTTCAATGCATTGGATAACGAAACTTTTAAACAGGCGATTATAGATTCTGGTAGAAAGCAGTGGTTAATCTGCGGTATAGAAGCTCATATCTGTGTGTATCAAACGGCAATAGGATTATTGGCCTATAATTTTGAAGTCGAAGTTGTAGCCAATTGTATTTCTTCCCGATCAGAAGAAAGTATTGCAATTGCTTTGCAAAAACTGCAGCACAAAGGAGCTTCATTAACCAATGTCGAAATGTGCCTTTATGAACTTGTAAAAGATTCGAGACGGGAAATTTTTAAAGAAATTCTAACATTAATCAAATAAAAAGAATCATGTCAAAATCGAAAACTATTGTACTCATTCATGGAAATTTTGTGAACGACAAAACGTGGACAGAATGGAAAAAGTACTATGAACAAAAAGGATATACGGTTTATACTCCCGCAAATCCAGGACACGAAGGTGTTCCTGCCGAATTGAGAGCAAGAGTGCATCCTGATCTTACCAAAACTGGATTTATAGATATTGTTACGGCCATCAGCAAATTAATAGACACTTTACCCGAAAAGCCTTTGGTAATTGGACATTCTATGGCTGGTATGGCTACCTTAAAACTGGTTGAATTAGGTAAAGTAACAGCTGGAGTAAGCATTGATGGAGCGCCTCCAAAAAATGTGTTTCCGCCATTTCAAACCTTAAAAACAGTAATACCGGCTTTTGGTTTTTTCTCTACAAGCAAATATTTTATGGGAAGTAGAAAATGGTATGATTATGCTTTTTTTAATACCATTCCAGAATCGCAAAAAAGCATTGCTTTTGAGAAATTCGCAGTGCCTGAAAGCTATAAAGTCAGCAGAGAATTGGTTTTGAATTCTTTCTCTAATATCAATTTCAAAAAACCGCACGAACCTATTTTGTTTATTGGCGGCGGAAACGACCATATCTTCCCTCCTAATTTAACAGAGACAATTGCCAGCCGATACAAAGAAAATGCAGGTCGTGTCGATCTAAAAATATTTGATGGCAAAAGCCATTTTATTTGCGGAGAACCGGGCTGGGAAAGTGTTGCCGATTATATTTTAGATTGGTATGAATCGTTATAGAAATTATATATTTCGACTTTAAAAAATATATAAAAATGCTAGATCTTTTGGATTTAGCATTTTTAATTTTCTTTCAAACCATCATTCTGATTAAAATTGCTGCTCCTTTTTTATTTCTTCAATTCCGTTTCTATAGCTTGTTACAGCAAAATCTGGAAAACGCTTTCTAAATTTTGAATCATCAAAAACATTGGCATGCTCATATCTTGGAAGCAATTCTTGGAGTTCTTTTGCTTGTTTACTGAAAAATGCACCAATGGTAAAAACAAACTTTGGAATAACTTTATATTTTAGTTCTCTCCCATATATTTCAGAAGCTAAGGCAATGAATTCTTTATAATTAAGATGGCTTTCATCGACTGGCAAATGCCAAGTCTGCACAAAAGCATCTGGTGTATTGCCTATTAAAGCTGTGGCACGGCTTGCGTCTGGTGTCCAAATTAGACTTCTTTTTTTAGAGTCTTTCAAAGGAACTTTTAGTTTTTTATTTTTTTTAATAGCATTAAAGATTAAAGTATTGGTAATGCTCTGCGTTTTGGCAGGTCCATAAAATTCAGGTGCACGACAGATTACGCCTTCCAATTGTCCCGCTTTTATTTCGCTTAGCACCATTTCTGCCATTTCTTTTCTAATTTCTCCCTTTCTGCCGACAGGTTCAAAGGCCGTTTCTTCGGTAAGCACTCTGCTGTCTTGTGGATACATATAGGTATTATCAAAAAAGACCAATTTCGTTTTATTGATTTTACAGGCTTCAATAACATTTCTTAAAATCAGCACAAACTGTTTTTCCCATAAGTCAGTATCCATCGGAAGTCCTAATGTAAAATAAGCTATTTCACTACCTTTGACGGCTTCTATTGCTTTTTCTTTAATGGTTAAATCTGCCGAAAAAACGGAATCTGTATCATTTACTTTTTGTGCTTTACGGCTTACAATTCGTATATCTGAGGTATAATTTCTTTTTAATTCTCTTGCCAATTCTTCTCCAATCTGTCCGTTGGCTCCTAATATAGTTTGCATACTGCTTAACTTTTTAAATTGCTTTGTTTTTTCTGACACTTGTATTTACTGTAGAAATTGTAGCAAGTCTCATAAACTCTAACTCATTTATATTCTACTTTATTGCTATTCTAGAACCTATAAATCAGTTAATTTATTTCTAAATTACAACAAAAAAACATACCATTTTTTCTGTGTTTATTATTAGTAAAATTAGAGAAAGTTTTGTTACTGGATTCTATGACTTTTTTTACTTTTTTAAATTTAAATAAGAAAATGCGAAAACAAAAGCCCTGTATCAATCAAGATACAGGGCTTTTTTTAACTCAAAAAAACAACAACATTTTTTTATTTTACATCAAACCATAATTTGGTTGTCAATAAATCTTTTCCTTGTTCGGCTACAGCTGCTTGATAACTAGCACCGTTTAATGACTGTTCTGTACCAGGATAGAAAAGACGCGAAGGAATTTTTCCGTCCAAAACAGTAGCAGGACCAGCTGCAAGAACTGGATAATCCAATCTTCTCCATTCTGTAAAAGCATCTAAACCTTGTCCGAAAAAAGAAATCCATTTTTGTGTACCAATAGATTTAGCATAATTTGATGCATCATATTTCACACTTGCTTGATCTAAATAAGTTGAAATCGTAGTCGCATTCGTAATTCCGAACTGGTTCAAAGATGCTGTAATAGCATTTTTATAATACTGTTCTGCATCTCCCGAAATATATCCGCGGGCTGCTGCTTCTGCAAGATTAAATAATGTTTCTGAATAAGAAGCAATTACCGCTGGAGAAGCCGATGTTAAGAAATAAGTTCCTGGTTTTGATGTTTTAGCAAAACCTTGGCTATTGGCATCACTATTTGATAATCCGTTTGCACCTCCAACATATTTTCCTACACTTGCATCTGAAGGCAATTGTGCAAAAACAGGCAAACGAGGATCAGACAATGCATATAATTGATCGACCATAGTTTTTGAAATACGGAAATCATCTCTAGTTTCAAACCAAGCCGAAGCTGGATTTTGCTGTGGCGAACTGGTATATACAAATTGAAAGGTTTCGGAATTACTACCAATTAATCCTCCTGCATCGCTTGTAGCGTCTATAGCTGCTAGTTTTGCCAAACCTGGTTCTTTGTCTGAAATTCTCAGCGCAATACGCAAACGAAGTGAGTTTACCAGTTTTTTCCATTTCAAGATATCACCTTTGTAAGCCAAATCACCCGTAACAGAACCATTTGCTGGATTTAACAAAGATTGCGCTTGTTTTAAATCGTCAAGCAATCCTGTGTATACTTCTTTTTGTGTGTTATATGCAGGCGTTACATTTTGACCCGCTTCTTTGTACGGAATACTTCCGTAAGCATCTGTCAGCAATAAAAAGGTCCATGAACGTAGCGTTAAGGCGATACCTTTATAGTTAGAATTTGCCTGAGCATCTGGAAATTTTATAATCGTATTCAAATCTGTAATTAGAGTCGAATATCCCTTATCCCACAATGACGTGAAAGAAGCATTAGAAACATCGTAACGATCTGGTTCTGTATATTGAATTTTAGCCCAATGCTGCACAAACAGCAAAGTCGAGTTAAAGTTATTTGCATCTCCCCAGTACAAATCGGCACTTTGCTTTAAGGTACCTGTTAAAAGATATGGTGCAAGCGGGGTTTCAGTTGCATTTGGATTTTTATTAATATCGTCCAAAGTATCACTGCAAGAGCTCAGTGTCAATGCAAACAGTATTGTATATGATAGTTTTTTTAGCATGATTCCGAGTTTTTAAAATTTAACGTTAAGGTTTAAACTGAAATTTCTAGTTGTTGGTAAAGCCAAACTTTCCAATCCTTGCGCATTTCCAGTATTGAAAGCCGTTTCTGGGTCAATATTTGGAGCATCTTTGTAGATAAAGAATAAGTTACGGCCAGCAGCAGTAACGCTTGCTCCTTCTAATCCTAGTTTTTTAATCAGCTTTTTATTAAAATTATAAGTAAGTTTTATCTCTCTCATTTTTACGAAAGTTGAACTATAGATGTAAGCTTCACTAATATTGTATGATGCTTTATAATATTCTTGTGCGCTAATCACTTTATTATTAGGAGTTCCGTCTGCAAACACACCTCCGAAAATCATTCCATCATCATAAATCGTTGCACCACCTGGAGCTGCTCCGCCTGTTACCAAAGTTTTCGGATTAGCGGTATTGTTTCCCGGATAATAGTAGCTTAAACCGCCATTTTCAGCACCACGACCTGGAAGCGTCTGTGCTAAAACACCTGTATAGTTACCTGTTCTGTTTGTTCCTGAGAAAAGTTCTCCACCAACACTAGCATCAACAAGGAAAGAAAGCTCAAGATTTTTGTAAGTCAAAGTATTTGTAAGACCAGCTAAATAATCTGGAGTATAATGTCCTAATACTTTTTTTGTCGGATCTGCTTTTGGAAGACCATTTGCTCCTACTACAATATTTCCGCTTGCATCACGCTCGTAAGCTGTTCCGTAAAGCGCGCCATAAGCTTGCCCTACAGATGCCAATACATCTACACCTCCAGAAGAACCAATCGTATAGTTTTTAATATCTCCTGCGTAATCTAGAATTTCTACTTTACTTTTATTTTTAGAATAATTCACCGCAACATTCCACTTAAAGTTTTCTGTTTGCACAGGATTTCCGTCTAACTGTATTTCAATACCTTGGTTATTAATTTTACCTGCATTGATTAACTGCGAAGTATAACCGCTTGCTGCTGTAGTTTTGATTTCTAATATCTGGTCAAAACTATTGGTATTGTAATACGCGATATCAAAATGAAGTCTGTTTTTCCAGAAAGAAGCTTCACCACCTACTTCAGTAGAACGTGTCGTTTCTGGCTTCAAATTTTCATTCAGTTTTCTTTGAGAAGAAGTCTGGATCGGATTTCCGTCAAAAGCAGTTTGGAAATTATAAACTGTAGCCAATTGGTACGGATCTGCATCGTTACCTACTTCAGACCATCCTCCACGAAGCTTTAAGAAATCTAATGTACTGCTCTTAATATTTAATGCATCTGTTAAAACCACACTACCGTTAATAGATGGGTAGAAATAAGAACGATTGCTGCTTGGTAATGTAGAAGACCAGTCATTACGGGCCGTAACGTTCAAGAAAGCATAATTTCTAAAACCAAACTGAGCAGAAGCGTAAGCACTGTAAACTCTCAATCTAGATAATGAGTTTGATGATGTTAACGGATCTCTAGAGTTTGTTAAAGTATACAAATCTGGAACCGCTAAACGTGGCGCTTTCTGATAGTTGTTGGCATCGCTATGGTTACGAATGTTGAATCCCGCAAGTGCATCTACAGTAAAATCATCATTAAGCTGTTTTGTATATTGAAATATACCCTCAGTATTTTGCTCATTTACAGTGTAAGCATCTTCTGCGTACGATCCGAAAGGAGTTCCATTTGTACCATATTTAATAGTATATTTTCTTCTATCGTTATAATAATCAACTCCTGTACGGAATCTGAAGTTTAATCCTTCAGCCAATTTCGCGTCTAAATGGATATCTCCAATTAAACGGTTACGCTGTTGGCTTGTTGTATTGTAATAGGCATTCCAATATGGGTTGCTATAATAGCTGTTATTCCAGTTGGTATTTCTATCTTTTTCCAATTCATTAATATCAACCTGACGTCCGAACCAAAGAAACTGAAGCATTACACCAGCCGCACGACCACCAGATGGACCACCTGGCAATTGAGGGGCATTTGTAGCGATATAATTGGCATTAACCCCAACTTTTACACTTTCAGAAATCTGATAATTAGTATTAATAGAAAAGTTTGTTTTGTTGATTTCACTGTTTGGTACAGTTCCAAGCTGTTTTTGATTGTTTACACCTAAACGGAAATCTGATTTATCGTTAGCTTTTGCAATAGAAACACTATTATCATAAGTAAGTCCTGTATTGAAGAAATCTTTCACATTATTTGGGTGCGCAACAAAAGGAACAGCTTCTCCTTTAGAGTAAAATTGCGGAATAAGGCGTCCGTCCATTCTTGGTCCCCAGCTTTCATCAACACCATCATTAACTCCTCCACCTTTTCCGTCTACGTAGCTGAATCTTCCGTTAGAACCTTGCCCAAAAGTGTTTTGGAAAGAAGGCAAAGTAGCCACTTGAGAAACAGTTAGACCAGTATTAAAAGTAACACCAAATCCTCCTTTTTGCCCTTTTCCTGATTTTGTCGTAATAAGTACAACACCATGAGCAGCACGCGATCCGTAAAGAGCAGCGGCATTTGGTCCTTTTAAAACAGTCAAAGTTTCAATATCCTGTGGATTCAAATCGGCAATTGCATTTCTGAAATCACGAGTAGCCCCACCAAAATTCAATTGTGAGTTGTCTACAGGAACACCGTCTACCACAAAAAGCGGTTGGTTGTTTCCTGCAATAGAGGTTTCTCCACGAATAATAATACGAGAAGATCCCATATCTCCTTGTGAATTGGTAATACGCACACCCGCTACTTTACCAGAAAGAGCATTCAAGAAGTTGGTTTCTTTGGTAGTTGCCAATTCTTTTCCTTTTACTGATTGAGTTGTATATCCTAAAGATTTCTTTTCTTTTGAAATCCCAAGTGCTGTAACCACCACTTCAGATAAAGCGTTTTGTTCTTCAGTAAGATCGATCGTAATATCGTTTTTGTTTACTACAACTTCTTGTTTTTTATATCCTAAATAACTAACTAAAAGTACATAAGGGAATTTTTGTCCTGTTTGGAAATAAAATTTTCCATCTGTATCTGTAATAACACCATGTGTAGTTCCTTGAATCGTTACCGAAGCCCCAATAATAGGCTCTTTTGTAACGGCATCGACAACTGTTCCTTCCAGTTTAGACTGAATTAGCGGCTTTGTTTCTTGAGCTTTAACTCCTATGGAAATCAAGAAAATACATAGCCAAGCATATCTTTTTAGTTTTATTTTCATTACTTTGTTTTAGTTTAATAAATAAGGCGAGTCTAGACAGCTTTATGCTATTCTAGCTTTCCTTTTAGAGATGACAATTTCTTTTAAGCTTCTACCATTTCTGCTGCAACAGAAATGGTTTTTTCTTTTTATCTGCAGCACATTCGTTTTTTCATTTTTACTTTTTTTTGGATTACTATTCTTTTAAATTGGCCTATAAAATTTTAACCCCTATTCGGGATTGTTGTACTTCTTAAAATTTATAATGAATTAAAAAAGAGGACTTTTAACCGTAGAATGCATAAGGACGAAAACTGCCGAATGCTTTTTGCTTATTTTGGAATGAAATATCGTGGTTCTAATCTCTGGCTTTTAACTTATATTTTAAACTCTACTAATTTGATAGAACAAAAGTAAATTAAAAATAGTATTCCCCAAATTTTAATTAAACTTTTTGCAAAAAAAATGTTAACCTTTTTAAACAGACGAGCATAAATAACTAAAAACAAATAAGTTATAAAAAATAGCCGCTTTTATGGTTTTATAAGAATTGTACTAAAATCTTAAAATTAGAGAACCTTTTTGGCTATTTTAAATTCCAATTCCGGAAAGTTTAAACCAAAAAAAAACTCCAAGATCATAAGACCTTGGAGTTTCTATTTTTTGTATTTCTAACTTATTATAGCTCGTTGAATTCGTGTAGCGATTTCAATGTAGTTTCATAAAATAAAATGGCTGCAATAAGATTTCCTTTATCTGAGTAAGGCATCATTTTTCTCTGAAATTCTACTGTAGTATCTAAGAAACTAGTTGTACCTAACGCCTGACCATCTAATATTTTTTTATTGTCAGCTGTATCAGGAATACCTAGATCTGCCATTGTAACACCTGGCTTAGTAACCAAAGCAATGTAAGGAAGTGTTTTTACTAAAACTTTAATACGTTCAATGTACAATTCTAAAAGCTCTCCTTTTTGCATACCGCTTAATTCTTTTTGATCGTGGTATTTACGGATTAAAGCTGTTGTACTAATGATACTTCTTGGTGCGTTTTTTGCCTGTGCAGAAACAGCGGCAGTCGTCAAGAAGAAAAGTGCACATAATAAAATAATTTTACTCTTCATTTTCTTAATAGATTTGGTTCTTGAATAAAAACAAAAATATATAAATTAACTTAAAATGCAATTTTTAGAAGTCCTTTTTACTAAAATTATAATAATCTTTTAATATTATTAGCAAAATAGAAATAAAACGCCTACAAATTACGATATTCCAATCGTTCTTTTTTAAGACTTAATGATTCTAAAACGCCCTGGATATTTGATCCAAATGCTTTTTTTGTTTCCGTAGTAATCCATAAAATCTTCGCAGACAAAAACAGCATGAGCTTTTGACCAAGCTACAACTCCGCAATATTCGCTTCCAGATTCTCTTTTTAATTTCTGAATTTGTTTGCCTAATTTAAATCCTAAATATTTGTAGATGGTTGGAGTGTATACAGTGCCTTCTTCCAATTCTTCTAAGGCTTTCTCAAAAGTGGGTTCTTTATCGATAATCTGCATGTATTTTGCCATAACAGCATACGTTAAAACAGCATAATCGCGTATTTTTTCGCTGTCACAATTATCTTTAATATAAACAAAACCCGCAGATTTTCTAGCTTTAGTAACTTCGCTGCTATCCAAATTAAAGGTTGCATTGTTTTTTAGCGTAATCCTATAAGAATTATTGTGTAGTTTTTCGCTTTCAAATAGATTATCCAATCCGTACACATTTAAAGAAGCTTTAATAAATGCTATCGATGAACAATTTGTACGTTCACCTTGCTTAAAACTTTCAAATATTTTGTCTGAACTCAATTGCGAATACGAACTTGAACAAACAAACATTAGAAGTAAAAAAAATGAAGTAACCGATTTCATGCCTTATTATATATTATTTCTCAATTATTTTTTGAAAAACTGTATTAGATTTTTACAAATCTATAAAAATCCAACCATACTTTTACTTCTTTACTTTTTATCTATTAAAAAAAGTGTTTTCTGAACGCAAAAAAAACGTCTCAAATAAACTTTGAGACGTTTCTGTATTATTTTTTTTCTTCGTTATTCAATTTATCATCGAGTTCAGGTTCTGTGCCTTTAAACTTTTTCGTGTCAACATCATAGTTTTCATCATTTGTCAAAACTTCGTCATGATCTTTATATTGATGTTTTCTCGTATCGTTTCGATGATCTCCTCCACCCTGTTGTTTAGGATTCGGGTTTTTCTGGGTTTGATTATTCTTCTCCATAATTCCTAGTTTTTAAATGATTATTAAAATTAGCTCAAATACAATGGCTTGGCTTATATAATCATTTTTAAAAATTATAAAATAAAACTGCCCGCTATTTTATCTCATACCTATTTACTGTATTTCGAAAATCTGCTAAATATCGCTGTTTCCTATCTTTTCTATTTTTCGAAAAGGCAATAAATACAACAAAAATGTAACTGGCATATTATTAGGATACAGCAACTTAAACTAAATTTTAAAAATCATGAGCTTAAACGCCATCATTATTATTATTGATCCTTTTAATAGAACACTCAAAATCAATAATTTGACAATTATAAAAGCTCAAGATTGAAAATCAAATAGTTTAAGCTTAACTTTGCTCCCTCAATACTCAAAGTAAGTTATACAACAGAATATGTGGACTATATGCCATGAATGCCAGGGACAAGGTAAAATAAATCGCGGACTCAGTAAAAAAGCGCAACGCCTTTATAAAACGGAATTGGCTTTATATGAGAACAAACAGAGTACTATTGCTCCGATACGTCCTAAGGCACATTTGCATTTATGCACAAATTGTTCTGGGTCTGGATTAATGCAATCTAAAAATTATCTTGAACCCGATCTCACAAAACCGCACGTTGCCATTATTGGCGCAGGTATTGGCGGAGTTGCTCTAGCGGTAGCCTGTTTGCATCGCGGTATTCCGTTTACCATTTATGAAAGAGACAGCAACTTTGATGCCCGATCTCAAGGTTACGGACTTACGTTACAGCAAGCCAGTAAAGCTATGAAAGGGTTAGGAATTACTTCTTTGGGAGGTGTAATTTCTACAAAACATATTGTACACAATACCGAAGGAAAAATATTAGGCGAATGGGGAACCAGAAAATGGCTGGAAACCGCCATTAAAACACCTACAAAACGCACCAACATCCATATCGCAAGACAATCGCTTCGTTTAGCTTTATTAGAACAACTTGGAGGAAATAATACTATCCAATGGGGACATCAATTAATAGATTTTGTAGCATCTGAAAATGGTGTAGAGTTAAGTTTTCAGGTAAACGGCGAAATAAAAACTGCAAAAGCCGATCTTGTTGTCGGTGCCGATGGTATTCGCAGTGCCGTGAGGAAGCTAATAATTGGCGAAGAGGCAACACCGCTCCGTTATTTGGATTGCATTGTAATCTTAGGAATTTGTCCTTTAAGTTCGCTCGAAGGACTTTCGAGTGATTTACTTGATGGTGCAACAATATTTCAGACTGCCAACGGAAATGAACGTATTTATGTAATGCCTTATACTGCAGATTCTGTCATGTGGCAATTGAGTTTTCCGATGTCTGAAGAAGAGGCCAAAGAACTAAGTGCTAAAGGACCGAAAGCCTTGAAAGAGGAAGCCTGCCGAAGAACGCAATGGCATACTCCTATTCCTCAGATTTTGCAAGCAACTCAAGAAAATCTAATTTCTGGATATCCGGTTTATGATCGCGAGTTGTTGAGTTCTGAATTATTAGAAAAGAATCAAAATATTACTTTAATTGGCGATGCGGCGCATCCGATGAGTCCGTTTAAAGGACAAGGTGCCAATCAGGCTTTGTTGGATGCTTTAAAATTGGCTAGAAAAATTTCGAAAGGCTGTAACGCTAAGTCCAAATGGAAAGAAAGAGGATTGAGAGAATGTGTATTAAATGATTTTGAAGCTGAAATGCTTGAACGCAGTGCCACGAAAGTACAAGGTTCTGCTGATGCCGCTCAGTTTTTACATTCCGAAATTATACTTCTAGAAGGTGATGAACCGCGAGGAAGATGTTCTAAAAGGAGTGAAGAATAAAGAATATAAATTGGAGATCAATAAAAAATGCTAAACCTATTGTTTAGCATTTTTTGTATAGAGTTATTATTCAATCATATACATGGGAATTAAACAATAATTTAATATTTTTTTATAACTGATTCTGACGCGATCTCTTTACTTTTATGATCTCATTTACAAACAATTAAATAGTTGCGCCATGAAAAATACACAAATAAATTTCAGTCCAAACAATAAAACCTGTACAGGCCGAACTTTGGTTTGTGATGGTGATAATAATGAATTAATATTTCGTAAAACTTATGTAGGAGATTGGGGAGATTGGGACGAGAAACCAGATGAAATTTTAAAAGATCAGCATCTTTACCTGGATCAAAATACTAGTTTTACAAATGCAATTTAAACTAAAAGCTACTTATTAAGTATATAATTTAAGCAATACAATCTTGCGATTCTATCTATTAGGCTAGAACGCTGATTGTATTGCTTAAATTTTCTTTGTTTATAAAATCCAAAATAAATTCTCTTACCTCTTTACTTGCTTCTGTTTTGGTTGCAAAAGAGTTAATGTAGAATTCATCATCCTTGTCACTAATATGGATAATTTCTGTGTAGCCTTTAGTTATTAAACTCCCTTTTAGTTTAATAATGTTTACTTCTTGTTTTCCGTCAAGTTCTTTACGAACCTGTAATTTTATAGCTCTTTCCATATTCAAAAATTTTTAAATAATTAACTATCATTCAGTTATAAATTTAAAACATTTAATCTATCGAAATCAGATTTTAACACAGTTCGCAACGTATTATTTATCAACATATTATAAACATTTTCCTCTTTTTTAAAAAGAAATGCAAAACATCAGTAAAATCAATACTTTTCAAGCTAATTTCCTGTAAAATCTTTGTCGCTCAGGGTTTTCATAAATGCAAGAAGATTCTCTTTTTCTTGTTCTGTAAGCGGAATTCTATTGCCATTATTTTTAAAAATCGGATCTAAATTCTCTGCACTTAAGACTCCATTATCAAAATAATCTAAAACAGCTCTTAAGGTAGCAAACTGACCAAAACTTCCGTAAGGTGCTGTATATTCAACATTTCGCAAACTCGGAACTCTAAAACTCATAAAATCAGACGGAATTCCAGTAACTCTGCCTCGTCCTGCCTCATTAGAATCTGTGTTTAAAGGAAATCCAATATTTCTAAAACTCTGATCTGTAAACAATTCGGTACTATGACAGCTAGCGCATTTCTGTTGAAATGTGGCATAGCCTGCCGCTTCGCTTTCTGTAAACGTTTGCCCTTCTTTTCGTTTTACTTTATCGTATTTGCTGTTAGCAGAAATTAAGGTGTATTCAAACTGGGCAATACTTTTATAAATTCTATCTGGTGTAATTTCCTGATCTCCAAATGCTTTTTTAAACATCTCTTTATACGAAGCATCATCTTTAATTTTTCCGATAACTTCTAGAATTGAAGAATCCATTTCTTCGTGAGTTATAATAGGAACCAAAGGCTGGGTTTCTAATTGCAATCTGCTTCCATCCCAATTAAAGAATTTTAAAAATATCAAATTCTGAAGCGGTGGTGCATTCCTAAATCCCACTCTTCCTTCAATTCCAATAGCTCGCGCATTATGATCTGCAAAAGCATTCGCTTGGATATGACAGCTTGAGCACGAAATGGTATTGTCTTTACTAAATCTTTTGTCTGAGAAAAGCTTTTCGCCCAATTCTGCACCATATTTTGTAGGCTTGTTCAAACTCACATAACTGTTTACCTCTGGAAAATCAGTCGGAATAGGCAATGAAAGCTCAGGATTATCAAAATAAGTTTCATCAGAATCACTACTGCTACAAGAAGTGAAAAAGAGTACCATTAGGATAAAGCCAACTATTTTTTTCATTTTAATGAATTTTAAAATAGAGCCGTCTTTTAAAATTTCAGACGGCTCTGAAATATTTTTACAACATTTAGATTAAATTTAATCTGTATAAATCTGCTTTAATCCTTTTTAATCTGCGTGAAAAAATCTATTCGCAAAAATATTTCACGCAGATTAAAAAAGATTTTAGCAGATTAAATTTGATTTTTGCTTGATTAAAGTTTTCCAATAGCCGCTAGTTTTAACTAGGGGATTTTAGAAATGTAAATTAGCTAGGATTTAGCCAAACTAGCGTATTTAGGCTAAAGCCTTATTTGCGCAAATTTTATTTACCTCCATCTAAAGATGGAGGCAATTAATCTTCAAAACCTAAGAGTTAATTTAGTTTTCTACACTAGTTACAGAAAACATTCCTGTAATGTCGTTTGTTCCGTTTCCTCCTAAATTATCTACAAATTTTACCATTTGCGCTGCAGTATGAACATTTGGAGTTGCATTATCGCCCATTCCTGTTCCTGTAGACAACGTAATTGTATTGATTTTTCCGCTCAACAATTTGTCGAAATCAGCTTTAATTTTGATTTTCGGAGCATTTTTACCCACAGTTGCATTTGTAGTAAGGTTTAGCGTAATATCTCTGTATGCATTTACACCTTGTGTGTAAGCCCCTTCAGTACCCGCAACAGTACTTCCTGTATGAATAGATAGCGCTTTATTGTCTGTATCATAAAATCCTTCCACTTTTGTAAAACGATATCCTGTTCCCCATTCCCACATCATTGCCGTGTCGTTGGCACCAGCTGCTGCGTAAAACTTAGGAAATCTTGTTTGGTCTAGCGTATTTTGTTCTGTTTTAATTCCCAAACCAAATTTAATCTGCTTGTATGATGCAGAAGGCACATTGCTCAAAACATAGCTTAATGAAGCTGCTTTTGCCTGATCGATTACTGTTGCACCTTTGTCTAAATCATTTACGTTGTAAGGCACTTCACTTCCGTCATCTTTTATTAGACGAATATTACTAATCACATATTTTACTTCAGAAAAATGATGCACTTGTCCTACCGCTGAAGTATTTGTAGACGCAGATGCTGAAGTTGCATCTCCCAAAACAATGGTTTTATCTTTGAACGTATTGTTGAATTCTAACGTTACATTGTTTGCTGCTGGAGCATCGTCATCGTTTGAACATGAAACAAATGCCAAAGCGGCCACTGATAATAAAAGGTATTTTTTTAAATTTTGCATTTTTATGATTTTAATTTTTGTATTGTATTTTATAAATCGAAAGGAAGATTATAAAATAGGCGGCGGTACAAAAATTTCAAGGCAAGGTTCTAGTCGATCCGATTCTTTGTAGATTGACACTTTCTTGGATGTTATAGTTTTTAATAGTGGAACCTGAAACTCAAATGTTGTGTTTAAAGCAATATCGATCTTTTTGCTAATGCTTCTCAATTCCAAATCGGTATTTTTTTCCGATTCTTGAAGTTCTTTCTTCAAATGGCATTTACCATGACATTGCAGTTCTGGCTTAGCTTTGTTAACACAAAATTCTTTTTCTATAGCAACTTGATTCAGTTTAAAGTGCACCACGATAAGCGCCTGCTGGAAAGAAACCAGCAGGAACAGAATCGTCATTGTGATACTAAAAACTTTTTTCATTTTTAATTATAATTTCCTTTTTATGCACTTTTTTGTCATCCTGACAAACGTTGTCGTAGAACTATGTGTTAGAAACTAGTTTCTTTCTATTCTCTATTCTCTATTCTCTATTCTCTATTTTCTATTCAACATTAAAAAAACTATGTTTCTATGTGTTTCAATTTAATTTTACTAAACAGATTAGAAATTCAATTTTAAAGACGTGAAAATATTACGTCCCATTCTCGGGATATTTCCCCAGTCAGCATAAGTACTGTAATACGCATTTAATACGTTCTCTGCACCAATTTGTATTGTGCTTCTCACCTTATTTATTTTAAAAGAATAATCGGCAGAAATATTCCAAATGGCATAAGACGCTGTCTGATCTTCTCCATATTCTGGACTGTAATTAATCTGTTCAAAATCACCATTTACAGAAGTCTGGATTCCAAATTTTTTATACATATAATGAATAGAAGTCAAATAGCTTAACGGACGTATAAAAGGCAGATTTCCTCCTTTATTATCCATTCCGCGTGCATAGGTAAGTGTTCCTTTCCAATGCAAATGCTCTAAAATATCGTAACTTACATTGGCAGACATATTTAAAAGCGTTGCATAATCTAATGACGTATATCCTTTTACTCCAACCGATTGATAATTCATCGGACTTCCCATGCTCAGGATTTTGCCAATAATATAATTCTGAATATAGAAATAGTTGACTTTTCCTTGAATGCTTAATCTTTCGGTTTTAAAACCTGCACTAGCATTTCCTTCATACGAAATTTCATTTTTTAGATTCGGATCTCCAATGTAATCATAACGGTCAAAACTATTATAGATATAATAACCGTAACCCTCAGAAACAGAAGGCGCTCTATGGCCATAACCCGTTCCGACAGAAAAATTAAACTGATCAATATTTAAGTTATATGCCGCATTTAGACTCGGCAGAAATCTCGTTTTTTCCTGAGGTGCTCCTGGATGAAAAATCCAATTGAATTCTACATATTTAGAATAATTGTAATTCACTCCCAATGAACCTCCCAAATGCACTTTGCTTTTTTCAGAAATGTCCCAAGAATTATTCATAGAAAGTCCTGCATAACGAGTCGTAACCCAAGGCCAACTGTAAGCAAACATCGTTCTTTCGCTTCGATCTTGCGGATACATGCGCATTTCTGCAATAGACAAATTATCGTAAGCATTTAGCTGAATTTCAGAAGAGTAATCATTCTTTTTCAAATTCGCTTTCGAAACCAATCCGTATGTTGTGCTCCAACCCGGCATATCCATGTGAACCAAGTTTTCTGGTCGTGTTGTATCGTCCATATAATGCTCAATGGCATTAAAATATACTTTAGTGTCCACTACTCTAACCAAACCTTCTTCGAACAATTGCTTATAAGAAGCCGAAGTAATTAACGCACGCGAAAGCCACAAATCCATTGGCAAAGCAGGATAACCCACATCTTTTGCCACATCAAAAATCGCGTCTAACCTAACCGATGATAAATCGCTGGTTTTATAAGCCAAACCTAACGAAGTATTGAATTTATTGTATTGAGAATGCTTTACTTCGTTGTTGTTTCCGTCGTAATAATTATCGGCCGTACGATACGAAATGCTTCCGTCTGCCACAAATTTTTTACCTGAATAAGCAATATTTCCTAAATTGAAAAACTGCTTATTATTAAATTCAAATCCTGTTTGATACGCTCCATTCCATTTCTTCTGAAGTCCAAATGGCGTGCTTTTTCTTTTTAAATCAATACTTCCCGCAACAGTTGCTCCATGCAAGCTTCCCTCCTGACCCGATTTAATATCTACTGCTGCCAGATTATTACTTTCAACATAAGACGTAATTGGATCCATTTTATCGGTACACGCGCCAAAAACATGCATTCCGTCAATGGTAACCGTAGAACGTTCTGTACTCATGTTGTTTAATAAAGGTTCCCAAGCGTAAGCTCCGCGTTTTATAAAACTAATATTATCTGATGAAGACAAAAATTCATCAACAGAAACAGCCATTTTCATCTCGGTTTCTATTTTCTTTTTCGTCGCGTTTTTTACCGTTACTTCTTCTAAGTTTTTTATGCTATCGTGATGTGCATGCTGATTTTGAGCTGTAACTGAAAAACCCAAGAAAAGCAGCATTATAATATATTTCATGTTTTTAAAATAAAGTGTCAATATAAAGTTCACTTTTCACGCCTTCTACTCCTGGCGTATGATCAGTTGGAACTATAGTTCCCTTTACGATTAAACCGTTTTGGTTCATCATAATTAAGTTTAAGGTCCAGTTTCCTGTCATCGTATAATTAACAACACCGTGATACAAACCATCGTTTTCTTGTGTCAAATCCTTATTATTTGGCGAAGAATGATTTCCCATAGAAGGTTCTGGCATTCTAGGATCTAACTTTAAAGTGTATCCCACAACTTTAGAATAAGAAAACTGCGACGGATCTGGAAAAGTTCCTGCTGGAGTTGTTGGCTTATTGTATTTGTAAACACCCGCAACCAACGCGTTTTCTGAAACTGTAGGTTTTTGAGGCGAAATCAAGGCAATTACATATTGCTCGCCATCATTTCCTGCAAAAGCAGTCATATTGAGGTTTTTATTGCTTTGTTTTTGAACCGTAACATCTTTATTGATCTCATACTTTTGGTTATCAGCTGTAAAACTGATGTACAATTTCCAGCTTGCTGTTGTAGTGCTTTCTCCCGTAAAAACAGCATAACCGTTGTAGTATTTATTGGTAGAATCATACAACACATTATACTCATGCGGACAAGAACTTTTGCTTCCGTCGGCATTACTTATTATGGGTAAAAAAGTTACCGCAGCTGTCGTCAATTCTTGGTTGTTTTGAGTATTGATAATTTTAAAATGAAGCTCATTATATCCTTTATAAAAAGTTCCGTTTAAAGCTTCTATACTAATCTTATAGTTACCGCTTGTAAGAGATGTTGCTTCTTTAAATTCTAGATTTTCAGGAACTTCAGAACCTATTTCAGCTTCGTAATCTGTTTTATCAATTGTACAGGAAGTAACCGCAAACAATAGTGCGATTATCCAAAAATTAAAAGATTTCATTTGATGATATTATAAAAAACGTTTAAAATATAGCACCCTGCCATAAATTTTTGAATACCAAAAAAAGAGCCAAAATGCTGTGAGTGAGCCAAAAGAATGGCAACGTAAATGAAAATGGAAAAATTTTCCCTTTCAATTACAAAGAAGATCAAAATCAGTTTTTAGAATAATAAATTATATAATCCTAGCCTAAACTTAGAATTTTTAATTCGAGTAATTCTGCCAATCCATTCAAAATTCAGAATTGAATTTGGAATCTGGAATTTGGAATTTGGAATTTAAAACTAAATAGTGATCTCTACACTGTGTAGAGAGGAGGATGAAAAGTAAGATTAGAAGCTCCGATTGGTTTCTTCTCAAACAAAATTGAAGTGTTATCTTTTGATTCCATCACTGGAATTGCGCCAAAAGTGATTTCAGCAGTATTTTGAACATACACAAGCTCTAATTTGTCTTTTAGACTGTCTTGCATTTTTCGTTCATTATCAGAATATTTTTTAATGCTTTTTTGAAGTTCGCATCGACCGTTACAACTGTTAAAAGCCTGTTTACGCTGAACGCAAATCGTTTTCGCAATTTCTTTCTGATTGATTTTAAAAGAAGCATAAATAAACAAGCTGCCAAAAGATGGCGACATAAGTAAAATAGAAAGTGCTATGATGATTAACCTTTTCAAGTGCTTGTTCAAATAGTTTGCTGGCAAAAGTACATACTATTTTGTATTTATTTTAACTATTCTGATTTTTTATTTAATAAAAGACAGATCAATCTTTATTTACAAAAAACGGATTATTCATAAAATAACGAAATATCGTAAATAAAAAAACATCCATTTTTAAACAAACCCCTTAAAATAAAGACACTGCGAATAAGGCACGTTAATTGGCAATTGTTATGGCATTCTACTAAATCACTTAAAAATGCTACACATTATGAGACCAAAATTACAGCCATTTTCAGGTCAAAATCCAGCTTTTTGTAGAAAAGAAAAAGCAAACTTCTCTAGGAAAGATTCCGATAAGCTAAATTTTTTAACATCATTTTTCACTTCTTAATCTAGGTTAATCGATGCAGATGCTTTTCCGTAATAAGTTTGCATCAGAAACATCACAACATTGAACATCTATTAAACCATTTGTTAAAAAGTTAAACATATTTATTAAGTATTCAAATATTTCAAAATAAAATTAATCCTAAAATCAAAAAAATCATGAGCACATTTACAGTAAAAGACGGAACACAAATTTATTACAAAGACTGGGGAACAGGACAACCAATTGTTTTTCACCACGGATGGCCTTTATCAAGTGACGATTGGGATGCACAAATGATGTTTTTTCTTCAAAAAGGCTACAGAGTTATTGCACACGACAGACGCGGACATGGTCGTTCTAGTCAAGCCTCTGAAGGAAATAACATGGAAACTTACGCATCTGATATTGCTGAATTGGCTGAAGCTTTAGACTTAAAAGATGCTATTCATGTTGGGCACTCAACAGGTGGTGGTGAAGTAATTCGTTACGCTGCAAAATACGGAAAAGGTCGTGTTGCAAAAGCGGTAATCATAAGCGCAGTTACGCCAATAATGATTCAAAACGAATCTAATCCAGAAGGAGTTCCATTGTCAGTTTTTGACGAAATCAGAAAAGGAACAGGATTCAACAGAGCACAATATTTCTACGACTTCCCTATTCCTTTCTACGGATGGAACCGCGAAGGGCAAACTGTTCAAGAAGGTATCAAAGCAAACTGGTGGCGTCAAGGAATGATGGGTTCTGTATTGTCTCACTACGAAGGAATTAAAGCATTCTCTGAATCTGATTTTACAGAGGATTTAAAAAGTATAGATATTCCAGTTTTAGTATTACACGGAGAAGACGACCAAATTGTTCCTTATGGTCAAGCACCAAGAGCTGCAAAATTGTTGAAAAACGGAAAATTAATTTCTTATCCTGGATTTCCTCATGGTATGCCTACAACAGAGGCAGAAACGATCAACAACGATATTTTAGATTTCATCAAATAATCCATAACAACTACCTGTAAAGGTTCATTTACAGGTAGTTTAATCTTCTCACATTATGAGTTTTTTTCAACAACCCTCTTTTGATACGGTTACAGAAGCTTTGCAATGGCTGAGTACACAAGGTTTTACAGAAAACTTTAATCTGGATTCTAACTGTATTCGCTACAATAACAATACGCAGAGCATGTCGCCAGAAGAATTCAAAATCGAATATTTATTCCGTTTTGAAGGAGATACCGATCCAGGAGATGAAGATATTGTCTACGGGATTAAATCTGAAATCTACAATATCAAAGGTGTTTTAACCAGCGCTTTTGGAATTTATGCCGACTCAATTTCTTCTGAAATGATTAAGAAATTGTCTACGCACTAATCTTAAAAAAACACGAAATATCGCTAATGATTATTGTATTTCATTAGCCTAACCAATTAAAATCTTAAAAATAAATAGTATGAAACCATCAGTTAACTTATTATCACCAGATAATCACGCATTAGTATTAATCGATTTTGAAGGACAAATGGCCTTCGCAACGCACAATATTCCAGTAAGCGAATTACGCACGAATGTGGCAATTGTTGCTGGAGCATCGAAAATTTTTAACGTAGCAACAGTTGTAACTACAGTTGCAGAAGAAAGCTTTTCTGGACCTGTTTTTCCAGAATTAGAAGAGTTTTATCCAATCGCTACTTCTGGGTACCTTGACAGAACTACCATGAATACTTGGGAAGACGAAAATGCTTATAAAGCTATCGTAGCAAAAAACAAAAAGAAAATTGTGCTTGCTGGACTTTGGACAGGCGTTTGTATCGT
The DNA here is from genome assembly GCF_056824325.1 of Flavobacterium sp. B330r. NCBI lineage: Bacteria > Pseudomonadati > Bacteroidota > Flavobacteriia > Flavobacteriales > Flavobacteriaceae > Flavobacterium > Flavobacterium sp. B330r. Next base: position 4,486,775 of record NZ_CP124860.1, on the reverse strand, counting down.
AGGGCCTGCATTGTCTGCAATCGAAGAAGGTTACGAAGTGTACATTATTACAGATGCTTGTGGTGATGTTACTGCCGAAGCTCACGAACGTGCTGTACAAAGAATGATTCAAGCTGGAGCAATTCCGGTAACCTCTATTCAATATTTATTAGAACTTCAAAGAGATTGGGCACGTGAAGCAACTTACGGTCCTGTTACTTCTTTAATGAAAAAATATGGCGGTTCTTACGGAATTGGTATTCACTATGCTCATAACATGTTGAAACACTAATCGGACTAATTCATTTTATTATAAATCTCTTACGCTTCATTATGTTGGAATCATCAAAATCCATATTATCAAAAATCCTTTTCATGTGTATTGTTTCTTTTCTTTTGATAGGAAACACGGCATCAGCTCAAAGTTTTAAGCTGCTCCGTTACGATGAAAATTATGAATTCTTAAAAGATTCAAACAGAAACTTTTACGAACGATTAAAGTTCATTCCCTTAAATCAAGATAAAGAGGTTTACATGTCTATTGGTGGCGAAGCCAGATATGAATATGTTGATTTCAACAATGAAGACTGGGGACGATTCAATATTGGGCACAACAATTTCTTACTCCAGCGTTACGATCTTCATGCCGATGTGCATTTGGGAAAACGCTTTAGAATATTTGCCCAATTAAGAAGCGCCCTAGAAGATGGCCGTGTAAATGGCGCTCGCGGAATAGACGAAGATCAGCTGAATGTGCAGAATCTTTTTGTAGATGTGAATGTATGGCAGCAAAAAGACAAAAAAATAACCGTCCGCGCTGGAAGACAAGAATTGGACTATGGTTCCGGAAGGTTAATTTCTGTTAGAGAAGGTCCAAATACGAGGCTTTATTTTACAGGAGGAAAATTAATGTACACTTCGTCAAGAGTATCAGTTGACGCCTTTGCCATGATGGCCGACACGGTTCATAACGGTGTTTTTGATAATAAAATGTCTAAACAGCTTAACCTTTGGGGAGCCTATTCTAAAATAATTTTTCCAAAAGCAGGAAATCTAGATCTGTATTATCTCGGATTCAGAAGAGATGAATCTGTTTTTGAAGAAGGAATTGCTCCTGAAAGAAGGCATACAATCGGTTCGAGATTATGGAAATACGGTGGCGGTTTTATTTACAACCTCGAAGCAGCCTATCAATTCGGAACTTTTGGTTCTGGAAATATCAATGCCTGGACTGGCTCTGTAGATATTGGGTATATGTTTGAAAACGTAAAATTTAAACCCACCATAAATCTTAGAAACGATTATATCTCAGGAGATAAAAATCAAGGCAACGGAAATCTTCAAACATTTAATCCGCTGTATCCAAAAGGAGGATATTTTGGTTTTAGTCCGCAAGTTGGACCAGTAAACCTTATCGATATTCATCCGTATGCTACGATGGATTTATTGCCACAGCTAAAGATGCAGGTCGATGTGGTTCTAAACTGGAGATTTTCAACACAAGACGGAGTTTATAGGCCAAGCGGAATTCTAAATCTTCGCGGAAGCGAGTCTGACGAAAGATATATCGGAACTGCCTATCTCGCCAATTTTACCTATAGCGTAAACAAATATATTTCGATTGTCAGCGGTATTCAGTATTTCAAAACAGGTGCTTTTATCGATGACATGATTCCGAACTCAAAAGACGGGGTTTTCTTTAATGCTCGTCTTGGATTCAAATTTTAATCAAATACATAAATTAATTTTTAACACATAGAAACATAGTTTTTGAGACGTAAAAAAGGCGTTTCACTTGCAATAACACACATAGAAGATGTACTGGCGCTATTTGCATTACAAACTTTGTCAAAGTTTAAAACTTTGACAAAGTTCTCACAAAGCATTCAACAAACTATGTGTTAGAAACTAGTTTCTTTCTCTACTCTTTTTCAAAGTAAAGAAAATCTATGTTTCTATGTGTTTAAAAAATTTCAACAACACTAAACCCTTAACAATGAAAACAAACACTTCAAAATACAGTTTTAGATATTCCCATCTAATACTTCTAATTATAGCATTTGCAGGCTCTCTTAGTAACAATGCTTTTGCACAAACAGCTTCAATCGGTTCTACAGTAACTTGGGGGAAAGTAGACGGAATTGCAGTAAACGGATTGGTTCAAGGACCATCTGCAGCAGAAGCTGACTTGCAAGTTGCCTGCGTTTTTGAATATACAGAAGGTGATATTTTTAACCCTCCTGCCCTTCCTGCCAACTTAAACGGAATGGTGCATTTAGACGATGCGTTAAAAGGCATTATTACAGAATTACGCAAAAGCGGCAGATTTACAGGTCATTCTCTTGAAACTTTATTGATTACGCCTCCAAAAGGAACTTTAGCATCCAAACAATTACTATTAATCGGATTGGGAGACCGCAATAAATTTACTCCCGATTTAATGATTAGTGTTGGAAGCACTGCCATGCGCGAAGCTTTACGTTTAGGGGTTTCAAACTATTCTTTTGCAAGCGATATTAAAGATGCAGGAATCGATTCTCCAACTGCTCTAGTAGCCGAAAATGTGGTTTTAGGTTCTTTCGAAGCTTATAGAACTCAATCGTATTTAAAAGAAAAAAAGCTAACAGATTATAAGCCTCTAACCAAAGTTATCTTGCTTGCTGGCCCCGCTTTTTATACCGTTGCCGGAGAAGGAATAAAAGAAGCAATTACCAAATTGAACGCTAAATAACGGAACTATGAAAGCAGATTTAATTTTATTCAACGGAAAAATTCATAGTTTCAACGCTGAAACTCCAAACGTTACAGCTGTTGCAATTAAAGACGGAAAATTTATTGCAGTAGGAAATGACAGCGATATAATGGATTTTGCATCTGAAGAAACCAAAATAATTGATCTTCAGAATAAAAGAGTCGTTCCTGGAATCAACGATTCGCACATTCACCTTATTCGAGGCGGATTAAATTATAATCTTGAGCTACGTTGGGATGGCGTTCCTTCTTTGGCAGATGCGCTTCGAATGTTGAAAGAGCAAGTAGATCGTACTCCAAATCCGCAATGGGTTCGTGTCGTTGGTGGTTGGTCAGAATTTCAGTTTGCAGAACGAAGAATGCCTACCTTAGAAGAAATCAATGCGATTGCACCAGATACTCCTGTTTTTATTCTGCATTTGTACGACAGAGCCATTATGAACAGAGCAGCATTGAGAGCCGTTGGTTACAACAAAAATACGCCTGCACCTCCAGGCGGACAAATAGAACGCGATTCAAAAGGAGAACCAACTGGACTTATTATTGCGACTCCAAATGCAATGATTTTGTATTCGACTTTGGCAAAAGGTCCAACGCTTTCTTACGAGCATCAGATTAATTCGACGCGTCATTTTATGAAAGAATTGAACCGTTTCGGAATCACAAGTGTAATTGATGCTGGAGGAGGATTTCAGAACTTTCCAGATGATTATAAAGTGGTTAACGAATTGAACGAAAAGAAACAATTGACCGTAAGAATTGCCTACAATCTTTTCACTCAAAAACCAAAACACGAATTTGAAGATTTCTCCGATTGGATTGATACCGTAAAATTATATCAAGGAAACGATATGTACCGTCATAACGGAGCTGGTGAAATGTTGGTTTTTTCTGCTGCCGATTTTGAGGATTTCCTTCAGCCAAGACCAGATCTTCCTGAAAACATGGAAGCTGAATTAGAAAAAGTAGTTCGCCTTTTGGTAGAAAATCGCTGGCCTTTTAGACTTCATGCGACTTACAACGAAAGCATTACAAGGTTTTTGAATGTTTTTGAAAAGATCAATCAAGATGTTCCTTTCAACGGACTTCCGTGGATTTTTGATCACGCTGAAACGATTGACGAAAGAAATATCGAACGTGTAAAAGCTTTAGGAGGCGGTATTGCAGTTCAAAGCAGAATGGCGTATCAAGGAGAATATTTCACTGATCGTTACGGAGCAAAAGCAGCTGAAAACACACCGCCAATTAAAAAAATGATTGAGATGGAAGTTCCTGTCGGCGCAGGTTCAGATGCTACACGTGTGAGCAGTTACAATCCGTGGGTTTCTATGTATTGGATGACTGTCGGAAAAACTATTGGAGGATTGCAATTATACAATGAAACCAGATTGAACAGACAAACTGCTTTAGAATTGTACACCAGAGGAAGTGCTTGGTTTTCGCAGGAACAAACTAAAAAAGGAGATATTAAAGTGGGAATGTTTGCCGATTTAGTGGTTTTAGATCGAGATTATTTTACCATTGACGACGAAGACATCAAAAAAATCGAAGCCGATTTGACGATTGTCGATGGGAAAATTGTGTATGCTAATGGAGATTTTTCTTCGTTCTCGCCGCCTCACATTCCGATTTTGCCAGATTGGTCGCCAACCAATATTTACAACGGATATCCTGCGAGAAGTAGTTTCCAGAGTGCGATTGAAAAAAACGTAAAAGCGGATGCAAAACCAAAACTGACTTCGCAGATTCACAGCTGTACTGGAAGTTGCGATGTTCATTTGCACAATCACGATGCTGCGAGAATGAGCAATGTTCCAGTAAACAATTATAATGCATTCTGGGGCGCTTTGGGCTGTTCTTGTTTTGCTTTCTAAATTTTAAAAATATGATCGAAATTATAAAACAAATATTGAATTCCGATTTAGGAAATTCATTCAACAACGCGGCGCTTTTAGCATTTAGAGTGCTGCTGGCGATTGAGCTTTTCAGAGTACACGGAATGAAGAAATTCAGAGTCGAAAACGGTCAGAAAGAACAAGTTCCAAATCCGTTGCATTTGCCCGAAAAATTAAACGGTTTAGTTGCAACATTTTCAGATACTGTAATTCCGTTTTTCATTATTCTCGGACTCGGAACACGTCTTGCCGTTCTCCCAACAATTGGTGTCACTGCAATTGGGTATTTTGTGGTTCATAGAAATGATTCGCTAGAAGTGCGCGATGTTCCGTACATGTACACATTATCCTTACTATTGCTTCTTGCCCTAGGCGCAGGAACGTATTCACTTGATTATTATTTATTATCGTTACTAAACAATTAATTTTTAACACATAAAAACATACCTTTTTCAACTTTGTCAAAGTTTAAAACTTTGACAAAGTTCTCGCAAAGAACTATGTGTTAGAAACTAGTTTCTCTCTTTATTCTTTTCCAAAAACAAGAAAAATCTATGTTTCTATGTGTTTAATTTAATTCCCCTTAAACATAAATATTATTTACTAAACCTAATTTAAAAATGAAAACAAACATCGGAATTAAGCAAGATAACATCTCAAAAATCGTTGATGTATTAACTAAAATTCTTGCAGACGAATTCGTACTTTATACCAAAACAAAAAGAGCACACTGGAACGTTGAAGGCCCAGATTTCTACAACAAACACCTTTTCTTTGAACAGCAATACGACGCAATTGACAAAATTGTAGACACGGTTGCAGAAAGAATTAGAGCTTTAGGTCATTATGCTCCAGCGACTTTAAAAGATTTTTTAGCGCTGACACATTTAACAGAAGAATTAAAAGAGAAAAACGACAGTAATGGTTTTATCAAAGAATTGCTTTTAGATCACGAAAGCATTATTATTTATCTTCGAGAAAACATTAACCCTATTGCCAATGAATTGCAAGATGCTGGAACAAGCGATTTTATCACAGGTCTTGTAGAAAATCATGAAAAAATGGCGTGGATGCTTCGTGCACATTTAAACTAAAAACAAATTATGGAAATTCAACAAAAAAATATTTGGTACGTAACCCTGCTTCTCACCATAATAGCAGGGTATTGCGATACCGTCACTTTTGTCGCAGCCGATTCTATATTTTCGGCGCACGTAACAGGTAACTTTATCGTTTTTGCCTATCAGATTGTAAAAGGTTCAGACCTTCATGCTTGGGTAAAACTGCTTACTTTTCCTGTTTTCATTATTGCGGTAATTACAGGAGGAAGAATTGCGCTAAAGGCAACCAATCGCTACACTATTTTATTTTGGGAAGGCATAATATTGGTTTTAAGTGGTATCGCATCTTATGTTTTTGGCTATTTACAAAACTTTGAACAATGGACCATGTATACGGTTGCTATGACAACAGTTTTTGCAATGGGACTTCAGAATGCTTTTGGAAAACTTTATGCTAAAGAAACCTATGGACCAACCACTATGATGACAGGAAATGTGACTCAAGCTTCTCTTGATTTAGGAAGTTTATTAAAAAATGGGTTTAAAGATGCTGAAGTACTTTTAAGTTTTAAAAAACAGTTCATTACCTTAATCGGATTTCTTGTTGGATGTTTTCTAGGAGCAGTTGCAGGAAAGTTTTTCGGATTAGGAACTTTAATTCTACCAGGAGCAGCCATGATTATTTGCTACTTATACCACCGAAAAAGCTAGTCAAACCTACATTTTCGGATTGCAGATTTCTGATAATATAGTATCTTTAAAAAATGATTTTAGTTCCCTTTTCTCTGAAAGGGAATCCTAAAATCGATCCAAAAGAAATTTCTAAAAAACTCCAAATTCTTGGCTATTCCTGAAAATTCTGAAATTATACAAACAATGTAATGAAGGAGAAACTACTAATTGTTGAAGATGAATTTATAGTTGCAAATGATTTAAAAATCATGCTGCATAAAGCGGGTTATCAAGTTGTTGGTATTGCTGCGTCTGTAGCTCAGGCTCGAAAATTAATCGAAGAAAAAAGCCCTGACTGGATTCTGCTAGATATTATTTTAAAAGGCCAATTGACTGGAATTGATCTAGCTTGGGAACTTCGCCAAAAAAATCTGCCTTTTCTATATATTTCAGCAAATACCAATCAAAGTACACTTGAAGCTGTAAAAGCTACACATCCGTACGGTTTTATGGTAAAGCCTTTTAGAGAAAAAGATCTTGTTGTAATGCTGGATATTGCCAGATATCGATTTAATCAAGAAAAAGAAGATTTGGCAGTAAAACATGCAAATCCAGAAACTCAAGAAATTCAAGGAATCATCGGTCAGAGTCCTCTCCTAAAAGAAGCCATTGAGAAAATAAAAATTGTAGCTCCAACTGAAACTTCTGTTTTAATTTTAGGCGAAAGCGGTACCGGAAAAGAAAGAGCAGCAAACGTCATACACGAACTTTCGGCACACAACTCACATCCGATTGTAGTGGTAAACTGCGCCGCTTTACCGCAATCTTTAATAGAATCTGAACTTTTTGGACACGAAAAAGGCGCTTTTACAGGAGCTAATGCCTTAAGAATCGGTAAATTTGAACAAGCCAATAACGGAACTATTTTTCTGGATGAAATTGGAGAATTACCGCTAGATTCTCAAGTTAAATTATTACGAGTTCTGCAAGAAAAAGAAATTCAGCGTCTTGGAGGCAATAAAACAATTAAAATTAATGTTCGAATTGTAGCGGCCACTAATAAAATTCTTGAAAAAGAAGTTGCAGAAGGCCGTTTTAGATTAGACTTATATTACAGACTAAATGTGTTTCCGATACAATTGCCTTCTTTAAGAGAACGAAAAGAAGATATTGAAATGCTTGCTACTTATTTTCTAAAAAAATATGCAGCCATTTCGAGAAGAAACGTAAACAGTATAAGCGCAAAAGCCTTAGAACAATTAAAAAATTACAGCTGGCCAGGAAATATACGCGAATTAGAACATTTGATTGAAAGAAATGTACTTCTCGCCAAAACAAACGAAATTGAAAAATTTGATTTATCTTCCATTGCCCCTATTGTCTCTTTAGAAATCGGTACAGACAAAATAAAGTCGATGGAAGAAATGGAAAAAGAACATATTATGAATGCGCTTCAAATGTGCAATGGCAAAGTTTCGGGTGTCGGTGGCGCTGCCGAACTTTTAAAACTACAACCGCAGACTTTGTATTCAAAAATGAAAAAATTAGGTATAAAACAAGGATATAATTAAAAATTTTAACCGCAGATTTAACTGCAGATTTAACCGCAAAGCTCGCTAAGGTTTACGCAAAGTACGCTAAGTTTTAATAAAGATAAATTGAAAATTTAAAAGTTCGCAAAAGCTTTATGTAGACAAAGTTTTATCCGCACAAACCTTTGCGAACTCAATATTTAGATCTAGCTTAAGTTCTTTTAAAAAAAACCTTAGCGAACTCTGCGTAAATTTTTTGCGTAATCAAAAAGTAAAAAACTTAGCGAACTTTGCGTTTAAATCCCACAAACCATTAAAAACCAAAAATATGGAAACAATAAAACTAGAATTAGACGAGAAAAAACATGGAGCTTTCAACCTTTATGTAGACGATAAAAAACTCGGAGAAATGACTGTAAGCATCAAACCAGATTTACTGACCGTTTACCACACAGGAGTTGAGCCAGAAGCAGAAGGAAAAGGCTATGCTAAGAAACTTTTAGAAGAAATGGTCTCTTACGTTCGTACCAATAACCTGAAAGTTTTACCGCTTTGTCCTTACGTTCACGCGCAATTTAAAAGACATCCAGACGAATACGAAGATATCTGGAAGAAATAATTCTTGATAAAATGGTGTGAATTTTCTCTCGCAGATTTGGCAGATAATGCAGATTTTTAGCTGAAAAAAATTTACGCAGATTTTTTATAATCAACTTTAAAATCTGCTAAAATCTCTTTAAATCTGCGTGAAACATTAATTCGCTGTTCTAATAATTTAAAACAAAAAAACTATGAATACAGATATTTTAACAGATGGTATTCCTTTAAATGAAGCTAAAAAAGCCCTGATTCTCATTCACGGACGCGGTGCTAGCGCTCATGATATTCTTTCGATTGCAAAACATCTTAAGGTAGATGACTTTGCATTGGTTGCGCCTCAGGCAGAAAATAGAACTTGGTATCCGTATTCGTTTCTAGCTCCTTTGAACGAAAATGAACCATCCTTTTCAAAATCATTGGAAGCGATACATAAAGTTGTGGTCGCTATACAGCAAAACGGAATCGAAAAAGAGAATATTTATTTCTTAGGATTTTCTCAAGGCGCTTGTCTTGCTTTAGAATTCACTACAAGAAATGCAGCAAAATATGGCGGAATCGTCGCTTTCACAGGCGGATTAATTGGAGATCAAGTTTATGAAAATCATTATTCAGGAAACTTCGAAAATACACCTGTTTTTATCGGAACAAGCGATCCAGATTTTCACGTTCCTGTAGAAAGAGTTCATGCGACCGAAGAGCTTATGGAAAAAATGGGCGCAGATGTTACTAAAAAAATCTACCCAAATATGGGACATACGATCAGTCAAGATGAAATAAATTGTGCCAACGCATTAATTTTTAATAAAAAATAATGATTACGATAACTCGTGTTTACAGCGATGCTAAAGGAGAAAGTCATTTTGAAGACTTTGAAGTTCCGTTGAAAAACAATGGCGATATCGGATTTTTATCTGACGATGAACCTGTCAAATCGATCGTTTTTAGAGAAGTTAGTCCTTCTTACGATTACGATTTTCATAATGCTCCAGATCGCCAATATATTGTTTTGCTGGAAGGAGGCGTAGAAATTGAAACTTCGTTAGGAGAAAAAAGGACATTCAATACGGGTTCTATTTTATTGGTAGAAGATACGACAGGAAAAGGTCACAAAACCAAAAATATGGAACCTAAACTTAGAAAATCTATTTTTATAAAGTTGGTTTAAAATAGTTTCAGGTTTCAGGTTCTGTCGAACTTTGTCAAAGTTGATATTTTTTTTAAACACATAGAAACATAGTTTATTCGATCTTGAAAAGACTTAAAAAAGAAACTAGTTTCTAACACATAGCGCTATGTGTATTTATGCAAGTGAAACGCCTTTTACACAAGCTAAAATCTATGTTTCTATGTGTTAAAACACTTTACACTTTCAAAAAAATCAATCCAAAAAATGTTCTTTTTTAATTCCGAGCTTCTTCATTCTAGAAGTCAATGTTGTAGACGGCAAACCGAGTAAAACAGCTGCGCCCTGCGGCCCCGAAATTCGTCCGTTGCATTTTTTTATCACTTTTAGAATGTGCTCCTTTTCTACTTCTTGAAGGGTTTTGGTATAAAAATCATTGACTAAAGTATCTGGGCTAGCCATTACAATTTCAGGAAAAATCATTTCTTTGATCTTTTCATCTTTGGCAAACAAGATGCTTCTTTCTACCATATTTTCTAGCTCACGCACATTTCCAGGCCATGCGTTAGTCATCATACTATTGAGTACTTTTTTAGAAAACCGTTTTACATTTCTCCCCATTTTTGTGGCATGCTTTTCCAAGAAAAAATGTCCCAAAACCGGAATATCTTCTTTACGGTCGCGTAAAGCAGGAAGCTTTATCGGATAAACATTCAATCGAAAATATAAATCACTTCTAAAACGGTCGCCATAAACTTCTTTTTCAAGTATTTTATTGGTTGCGGCAATAACTCTCGCATTCACTTTTATGCTTTTGTTTCCGCCAACCCTTTCAATTTCCTTTTCTTGTAAAACACGAAGCAGTTTACCTTGCAATTCTAATGGCAGCTCTCCTATTTCGTCTAGAAAAATGGTACTGTTTTCGGCTTGCTCAAATTTCCCGATTCTTTGTTCGGTTGCTCCTGTAAAAGCCCCTTTTTCATGACCGAATAATTCGCTTTCGATTAAGTTTTCGGGAATTGAAGCGCAATTTACCTTAATCATTTTTTGGTTGGAAACTTCAGATAAATTATGAATTGCACTAGCTACAAGTTCTTTTCCTGTTCCTGTTTCTCCCAAAATTAAAACCGTAGAATTTGAAGAGGCTCCTTGAGCAATCAATTCATAAACGTCTTTCATAGCATCGCTAGTTCCTATAATTCCATGAAAACCTTCCTTTTTTAGAATGTTTTTTTCTTTCTTTCCTAAAATATGCTGTTTCAATTTTTGCAACTCGGCAAGCGTATTTTCATTTTGTTGAGTCAGCATAATGTTTCTCACCGTAATAGAAAGCTGCACCACAATTCCTCTCAAAATACGATTAGATTCTCTGCTGAAAGTTTTAGCATTTTTAAAAAATAGAAAAAGTACATATCGATTTCCTTTTATATAAGGAAGCCCAATTCCAAATGCATTTTTAGAGCCTCTTTTATAAATGTTCTGAATGTAATCTGGATACTTTGAATTTGATAAATCGGAAGAAACTACATCAGCAGAATTAAGGCAATCATCAAAAAAGCCATCATTTATAGCATAACTTTTTGAATCTACATATTGATCTGTTGAATGAAAAATGAAATAATCTCCTTTGCTTTCATCAGAAGAAGCCAAAATAAAATCATCAAATTGAAAGTTCTCTTTTAATATTCCGTTTACAACAGATTCTAGTTCCTTTTTGTTTAAAGCCCGAGAAAGTGCTGTACAAATAGACATAATATTCATTTGTTCATTTTCTCTTTCCTGCAATCGGCTTATTGCGATCGCAGCTTTATCTAAAGGCTTTTCCATAAACGGTATTTATTGTGGTATTTTGGCGGTGATAGCGTAAAAATAAGGAATAGCATTTAGTAAACAAGTATAGATTTTCTAAATATGCCATTTTTAAATCATAAAATTACGATATATCGTAGGTACTAAAATCTGATACTTCTCCGAAAGCCTTGTTTTCAAAGCCTTTATTAAATCGGAATGTTATTTGGTTTGCTTTTGATGTTTTCAAAAAACAATGCGTTTTTATTTCTTAATCTAGGTTAATCGATGCAGAAGCATAACCGCCGTAAATTTGTAAAAGAAAAATCAATAACAATTTAATATAAAAAATACCATGGAAAATAAAATTTTAGGCTTACACCATATTACTGCAATTGCAGGTGACGCTAAACGCAATTTTGACTTTTATTCAAAAATTTTAGGATTAAGATTCATTAAAAAAACAGTGAACTTTGACGATCCAGGAACATATCACTTTTACTTTGGTGACGAAGTAGGAAGCGCAGGAACTATCTTAACCTTTTTCCCTTGGGGAGCAGGAATTCAGCAAGGAAGAAAAGGTTCTGGAATGGCAACTGAAATTGGATATTCTGTTCCTAAAGGAAGTCTAGATTTTTGGCAAAAACGCTTCGAAAAATACAACGTAATTTACAATAAACCAGCTGAAAAGTTTGGTGAAAAATATTTGACTTTCTTAGATCCAGACGGATTAAAATTGGAGTTAATCGAATCTAAAACAGACGATAACAGAAAAGCGTGGGAAACTGACGAAGTAAAAGCAGATGTTGCTACAAAAGGTTTTCATAACATTACGTTGACTTTAAACAATATTAAACCAACTGCGGCTATCTTAACTGATATTTTTGGTTATAAATTGATCGATCAAGACGTAAACCGTTACCGTTATGCTACAGATGCTGTAGAAAATGCTGCAATTGTTGACTTGGTAGAATTACCTGAAGAAAAACGCGGTTTAAATGCAAACGGAACTGTGCACCACGTAGCTTTCCGTGTACCAAACGATGAAATTTTAATGAAATTCAGAGAAAAAATCGAAGATTACGGCTTGCAGATTACTCCGCAAATTGACAGACAATATTTCCACTCTCTATATTTCAGAGAACCAGGAGGAGTTTTGTTTGAAATTGCAACAGATAACCCTGGATTTACAGTAGACGAAAGCTTAGAAGAATTAGGTCAAAACTTAAAACTTCCAGCTCAATATGAGTCTCAAAGAGCTGCTATTGAAGAGCATTTGGTTAAAATTAATTAATTTAAATACTAAATTGGGTTCATCCCGAATAACACAACTATATTTTGAAAAAGCTATCCTATTTAGGGTGGCTTTTTTTGTTTGGGGAATTAAAGTTTTTTTATTTTTTATTAGGAAAACATTCTATATTTGGAGGGAAAGTAGACAAAAATAAACTTTAATGGCGCATCAAATGATCACAAAATATAAGATTTTGATGAACTTGATATGCATTTGTATTAATCGTAATAAAAATGAACCTAAAGACAATCCAACATCACCGATATGAGAAAGGACTTCCCCAAGAAGGAAATTTTATACTTGGACAAAAAAAAGACTCCAATATTTTTGTCTATCAGGCATTCAATGATAGCATTGCAGATTATGCGATAAAAAATCAAAAATTCGGAGGAAAAGATTACAGCTTCGAGAGAATGACTTGGATAAAGCCTAATTTTTTGTGGATGATGTACAGAAGTGATTGGGCTGAAAAAGATAATAACCAAAGCCGCATTTTAGCTATCGAGATGACTTTTGAAGGTTTCGAAGAACTTCTCGCTAATGGTGTTTTGACAAGCTACGACAAATCATACGGAGATGAATCAACATGGCGAGAAAATCTAAGCAACAGCAATGTAAGGATTCAGTGGGATCCAGACCACAATTTTAAAGGAGAAAAGCTAAGACGCAGAGCCGTTCAAATCGGAATTAAAAATGAAGCATTACAAAAATTCAATAACGAGTTCATAAAATCAATTCAAGATATTACCTCTTTTGTAAAAGAACAAAAAACGAAAATTGATAGCGGTGACGAATGGTTTTATGTAATGAATGAATCCATAATTGAAGTCAACAGCGCTTTAAAAAAGAAATTTTCAATTCCTGAAGTCTTTCGCACACCATTTGTAGAAGGAATAATTTCAGAATTTAACAATACAAAGACAATCACCCAAGCCAATTTTGAGAAATTGTTAATCGACAGTGATGAACCTGAAAGAGATGAATTTGTTGGTTATGTAAAAAATTACAAAAATTCTGAACTGTCAAGATATCTATTAAAAACTGCCATTGCGTACAGAAGAGATGATGAATTAGGAGCATTTGATTGTATGTGCGAAGACCTTTTAATGTTTAGTTACTTTGCTAGCAAAAATAAAGATGCAATTGATCTTCATTTAATTTTAGAAGCTAAAATGGTTGATTTTGACACTTGGTGTGGATTTGATGGTGAAATGATTTTTTATCCATTGGGTCTTCAACCAACAAAAGAGTACATAGCAGCGAATAAGGATTTTCTGGTAGAAAATGTTGAAGGCTTTGCGCCCCAAACAGCCGATTATTTTATTGAATCTTTTAGTGAAGAATATGTGTATAATCAAATTCATAGTAGAGCGTTTTGGTATTTTTGATCAAAAAACATGTAACAAAAAAGCCATGCAAGAATTACAATTTAAAAAGAAATAAGTGCATTCGCTCAAAAAGTATATGAAATGATTATAAAAAAAGCTGTCTAAATTCTAGGCAGCTTTTTTTATAATCGTTTCATCACATAATTCTTCTTTGGAGCAATAAATTATCTATAAAAATGTTTTTTAAACACTTTTAAATCCCTTAGTTTTACTCCTCCAAACAATCCTAAACATGAAAAAAGTAATTTTCTTACTTTTACTAACTTTCTTTACCACAACCACTTTTAGCCAGAATGAATCCAATAAACTTAAGCTTCAGAAAGATAGATTGATGCTGCACAATGTCGCTATTTATCTTCGTAACGTTAATCAAGGTTCGATAGATATTGACAGCGCGATGATTTTGGCTAGCAAAGCGCACAAACTTCCGTACACGCTTGCCAATGATGAAGGTTTTAATGATGGATCTAACTTTCCCGGAAACAATTTAATTACCAATAATTACGCCCGCGGAGCAGAATTGCTATTGCCAAGATTAAATACAGTCGATCAAATTAGACTGTCCTTGCAAATTGGGAGCTTTTACCTTTTTAAAGCTGGCGCGAAAAAAGAGGATCTAAAAAATGCGCTTTTGTATATTAATAAAGCCCAAAAACTGGCAGAAAAATCCAAAATTCAAAAGTGGCATTTTCAATCCAAATATCTTCTTGCCAAATATTATTACCAAGCAGACAAACCACAACTGAGCAGCACCATTTTTTCGCAACTGGTTAATGCCGCAAGAAAAACACAAGACGAAAAAATATTAGCAGAAGCTATTGACAATCAAGGCACGTTTATGCCCGATAGCAACAAAGAAAAAGCAGTTATTCTAGCTGAGGCTTTGGCTATTTATAAAAAATTAGGCAACAAAGAAAAAGAGCTTGAAACCTATATGAAAATAATTCCGGTTCATTTTTGGACTGGTAAAATGAAATTGGCCAAACAAGAACTCCTTACAAGTCTTAATCTTCAGAAAAAAATTGGTTTTCTATACACACAATATACCGAAACGACTATTTCGTATATCGAATTATTCAACAACAATTTTAAAGATGCGTTATATTACGCTTTAAGGAGCGTTAGCTCGATGGAGAAAACAAAAGATTATGCTTTTGCAGATAGTTTTTATATACGCCTCGGCAATATTTACAACAGCACGGGCTATTATGATGATGCCATTAAATTTTATCAGAAAGGAATTGAGTACAATCAAAGAGAAATTAATGCGGGGACTTGGTACAAAAGTTTTTTTGGTTCTGTAAGGGCATTAATGGATAATTCTAAATATTCAGAAGCATTAAAATATCTGGAAAGCAACTCTAAAAAATACCCTCCAAAAAATGATTTAGACAATATGATTCTAAATCAGCTTAAGGCGCGCTGTTATGAAGAATTAGGAAAGTTGAAAGAAGCAGAAGCTTGTTATGAAAAACTTGATTTTTTTGCAAAAAAACTAAATTCAGCAGAAACACTCAAAGATGTCGCGACCTGTACTTCGATTATGGCGCTGTTTTATGTCAAAATTAATAAACCTCAAAAAGCAGAAGAAATAACCAATCGCATTCTTGCTACAACTCATAATACAGAGGGTTTTAACCGTTATGTTTTGGAACTTACTTTATTCAAAATTGACTCCGTAAACGGAAAATATTTTTCTGCGATCGAACACATGAGAAACTATACTCGAATTCAAGATTCGATGGATAACATGCGTAAAAACCTTGATTATGAAAATTTGAAATTCAAGTTTGAAACAAGTGCCAAAATACAAAATATAAAATCTTTAAAACAGCAGACCGATCTTCAGAAACGTGAATTGCATTCTTCCAAACTTTTAAATACAATTTCTATAAGCAGTTTATTTTTATTGCTGATTATCATTATTTTATTGTACAACAGAGCCAAAATAAAACAGCGCAGCACGAGCCGTCTTCAATTAAAAGAAAAAGAAATTAAGCTTAAAAATGTAAAATTGGAGCGTTTGGTTGAAGAAAAAGAATGGCTTTTGAAAGAAATTCATCATCGGGTAAAAAACAATCTTCAAACCATCATTAGTCTGCTTAATTCTCAATCTTCTTATTTAAAAGATGATTTGGCGATTTCTACCATAAAAAACAGCCAAAACAGAATTTATGCCATGTCATTGATTCATCAAAAATTATATAAGGAAGACAATGTTTCTATGATTGATATGCCCGATTACTGCAATGAATTGGTTGAGTATCTAAAAGAGTCTTTCAATGCAGAATACATTCATTTTGAAGCTCAAATTGATGCAATAGAATTGGATATTTCGCAAGCAATTGCATTGGGTTTAATTATCAACGAAGTAATCACCAATTCGATAAAATATGCTTTTAAAGATAGGCAAAATTGCATTATTAGGCTTTCTTTATCTGAGATTTCAGAAAACTGCTATAAGTTGTTTATTTCTGATAATGGAATCGGCATACAGGATATCGTAGAATTGCAAAATAGCAATTCGTTCGGAATGACACTTATAAACGGCTTAAGCAATACGCTTGAAGGAGATTTAGCTATTAAAAATGAAAATGGACTTAGCTTTGAGTTAGTATTTAAAAAGGAATTTAGATAAAAAACTACTCTTCGGCGCCCATTAATTCTATTTTAGCCATAATTAATGCAAGATTATTTTCTAAAGTAATCTTGCCATCACGCCATTCTTTTTTATTAGATCCTCTTGAAATTCTAAAAATGAAATCGCCTGTAAAAATGTAGCCAGAAGTTTCTCTTAAACCTGTTTTGGTTATTCTTTTCTGCGCTTCTCTCAAATCGATTTTTATTTCATTTTCATTTTTAAAGACGATTGTATCCAAACCATCAAGACCTTTTCTAAATTCATGTCCGCGATATTGAATCAGTTTGATTAAAGCATTCATAAACAGCAAAGCCCGATTCAAGTTTTCTTTAGAAACATTTAAATCTAAAATCTCCAATTTATCTGGCTGAATATCTTGATTTAAAGTTTTGTCTTCCCAATATTGCTTGGTTGCCGTAATAATCTCAAACGGATTTTCTAGCTTATCGCTAATGGTCAAGGGAGCAAAAACATCGTTTTTTATACTTTGAGCCAAATCAAGCAAAGGTGTAGATTTTGAAGGAACTCGAAGTTGCATTTCGTATGTCTTTTTTAAAATGGCAATTTCATTATTTCCTTTAAAATCCAATGAAAGTTGAGGAACATTTTTCCTCTTATATGCGGATCCAATCCAGTGTCTGCTTTTAGGAAGCGGAATATTCATTTTTTCGCAAGCATTTTTAATTCCCATACTAGAAACTTCATAATGTTTTGCAATCTGCGGAATTGGAAATTTCCAAACCAAGCTATAAAGTTCTGATCGGGTAAAAGTAATTTTGTCCATAAATCAGATAAAATCAAATCAAAAGAAAATTCACCATCGCTATAATTTCTTATAGTAATGGTGAATTAAGAAAAATTAAGTACTACTCTACTCCGCCTCCTAAAGCACGGTACAGGTTAATTGCTGCATTCAGCTTTTCGAGTTTTATGGTTACCAGATCCAATTCGTTTTGTAGCGAACTGTTCTGGGCTGCGATCACTTCAAGATAATTGGCCATTCCGCTCTTATAAAGCAAAGAAGCATCTGAAGTCGCTTTATCTAGAGATTCTGCTTTATCTTTGGCTAAAACAATACGTTCGTCTGCATATTTCAATCTAGACATGGCATCATTTACTTCGCCAACTGCTGTTATAAAAGACTGTTTGAATTGCACAACCGCTTTTTCTTGTTCTAAAACCGCTACTTCATAAGCTGTTCGCAAGGCTTTTTTTCTAAAAATAGGCTGTGCTAAATTGGCCGCAATTGTTTTAGTAACAGAACCTGGAAAATTAAACCAGTTTTCAAATTCAAAAGAGTTCAAACCAATCGACGGACTCAGACTTAAAGTCGGATACATCGTTGCTTTTGCTAATCCCGTTTTAGCATTGGCAGACATTACCGCATACTCGCTCGCTTTTACATCTGGCCTTCTGCTTAATAGTGAAGCTGGAATTCCTGTTGGAAAAAGTACCGAAACTTCGGCCGCATCAATATTTCCAGCTCTTTCAATTTTGTCTGGATATTCTCCGCATAAAATCTGTAAAGCATTTTCCTGAACTGCAATATTCGCTTTCGCTAAAGGCACTAGCAATTCAGCCGTTTTTTTCTGAGCCTCAGTTTGGTTTACTGCCAAAGAACTAATAGAACCCGATTTGTATTGCAATTGCATCATGCTCAAAGTATTCGTACTCAATTCGATGTTTTTTTCTGCAATTTTCAGCTGTTCATCTAAACCTAACAGATTGTAATAAGACTGCGCTACCTGAACAATAATTCGAGTCTTTAATGCTGAAAGGTTTTCTTTTTGAGCAAAATAGGCCGCTTTAGCATCTCTTTTCTGCATGGCTGCCTTTCCCCAAATATCGACTTCCCAAGAAAGACGAAGATTAGCGCTATAGTCATCCATATAATCTTTACCAATAAACTGTTGACTCAAAGATCCATTCAAAGAATTTTTTGATGGATAAGAACGGCTCGCTCCAGCATCGAAATCTAGTGTGGGTAATAACGATAATTTGGCTTGTTTATAACTGAGGTCGAGCTGTTCCATACTTTTCATAGCAATGATAACTTCATTGTTTTTGATTAAAGCTTTTTCAATCAAAGCAACCAGCAAAGGATCTTTGTAATAGTTTTTCCACGGAAGCAAAACTGTATCTCCAGTAACCGCGACTTCTTCGCGGTACTTTTCTGGAGCATTTAAATCTGTACGAGAATATTTTTTGCCTACCACACACGATGTCATGATCGATCCGGTAAGTAAAACCATTCCGATTTTATATAATGTTTTCATTCTTATTCTTTTATCGTTTGAACTTGAGTTGCGATCTTTTTTCTAGATACTTTTTCCTGTAAATATTGAAATACAATGAAAAGTAACGGAATCACAAAAACGCCCAGTACAACACCGCTAAACATTCCGACAGCCGCACTCACACTGATTGATCGGTTTCCAACTGCAGTTCCTCCAGAAGCAAACATTAGCGGAATCATACCGACAATAAAAGCTAGCGAAGTCATGATAATTGGTCGTAACCTTGATCTGGAACCTTCAATTGCAGCTTCGACTATTGTTAATCCTGCCAAACGCCTCTGCAAAGCAAATTCCACAATCAAAATGGCATTTTTAGCTAGAAGTCCGACAAGCATGATTAATCCGACCTGAACATAAATATTGTTATCTAAACCAACCGCTTTAATTCCCGCGAAAGCGCCTAAAATTCCTGTAGGTATAGAAAGCAATACGGCAAGCGGCAATAAATAACTTTCGTATTGAGCAGCAAGCAGGAAGAATACAAACAATAAACACAACCCAAAAATGGCAACTGTCTGGCTTCCTCCTGCTTTTTCCTCCAAACTTAAACCTGTCCATTCGTACGTATAATCAGATGGAAGTTTATCTAAAACTTGTTCCAAATTTCCCATAATTTGTCCGTTACTATAACCTGGCAATGCCATCGCTGTAATGTTCACCGAATTATAAAGGTTGTAACGGTTTACCGATTCTGGCCCGTACACTTTGTGGAACTTCACAATTGATTTTACTGGAACCATTTGCATATCAGCATTTCTTACGAAAATTTCATTAAATGCATCTTCATCCATTCTAAAAATACCATCGGCTTTTACATTCACACGGTAAAACTTACCAAATCTAGAAAAGTCAGCTGATTGATCTCCTGCAAAATACGTCTGGATATTTCCTAAAAGCTCCTTGATATTTACGCCCATTTGCCGTGCTTTGTCTTCGTCAACTTCCAATTCCAATTGCGGATAATCGGCTCTAAAAGTCGTGTAAGCGTATTGAACTCCAGGTTGCTGCATAATCTGTCCGATTACTTTATCAGACATAGCTTTTAAAGTTTCTGGACTTCTCGCCATTCTGTCCTGCAACACGATTTCAGCACCACTTGTTACCCCAAAACCTTCAACTGGAGGCATTCTGAAAACCATAATCTGACCTTCTTTAATTTTAGCCAGTTTTCCGCTTACGATATTCATGATTTCCTCAATATCCTTAACCGCTCCCCTGTCTTTCTTTGGCTTAAGTTTAATAAAACCTAATCCATAAGCCGGGCTGGCACTATTACTCAAAATATTGAATCCTGTAATACTCGTATTTACATCAATCGCTTCTATTGGAGCCAATTCTTTTTCTAATTTCTGAATTACTGCTGTTGTACGATCCAAAGCCGTTCCTGGTGGCATTGATAAACTATATACCATGAAACCATCATCTTCTAGAGGCACAAAACTTTTTGGTGTTGATGTCATCATATATACTGCAAGTGCTGTAATTCCAGCCACTAAACCAGCCGCAATCCATTTTCTTCCAATTAAAAAACGAACCCCTTTAATATATCTACCCGTTAAATTGTTGAAACTTGTATTGAATCCGACGAAAAAGCGGTCTTTAAAAGTAGTTTTGTGCTCGTGATCACCATGTTTCGATCCGTGATTCTTTAGCAAAAGCGCACATAATGCAGGCGTTAATGTTAAAGCATTTACAGCCGAAATAATAATCGCAATAGCCAACGTATAAGCAAACTGTTTATAGAAAATCCCCGAAGATCCCGTCATAAATCCGATCGGAATAAATACCGCCGACATCACCAGAGTAATCGAAATTACCGCTCCCGTAATTTCTGCCATGGCGCTGTGTGTTGCTTCTTTGGCCGAAATTCCTTCGTCTTCTTCCATTTTACTGTGCACGGCTTCGACGACTACAATCGCATCATCGACCACAATTCCGATCGCCAACACCAAGGCAAAAAGCGTTAAGATGTTAATCGTAAATCCGAAAACCAAAAGGAAGAAAAATGTTCCCACAATCGCAACCGGAACCGCAATAGCTGGAATGATCGTCGAGCGAATGTCTTGAAGGAAAATAAATACTACGATAAATACCAGAATAAAGGCTTCGAACAAAGTCGATTTTACCTGACCTGTGGCTTCGTCCAATCTTTCTTTGGTACTCATTACGTTAACATATTTAATACCTGGAGGAAAAGATTTCGATAATCGTTCAACTTCTTTGTTGATTCCGATTTCGATATCATTAGCATTTGAACCCGAGGTTTGTAAAATCGCCATTGTAACAGCATTTTTACTATTCGATTTATTATCACCGCTATACGAAATAGAACCAAATTCTACTCGAGCTACATCTTTAAGTCTTAAAACATTGCTTCCGACGTTCTTAACCACAATATTTTCATATTGCTCTGGTTTGTTCTTTTTCCCTTTGTAACGAATTACATATTCTAAAGCCGCTGAAGATTCTTCTCCCAATTTACCTGGAGCCGATTCTAAACTCTGTTCTGCAATGGCCTGAGTAACATCTGACGGAACCAAACCTGCATTGGCCATTTTACGAGGATCTAGCCAGATTCGCATCGAATAATCTTTTACCCCAAAAATCTGAACTTGCCCTACTCCCGGAACACGTTTCATTTGAGGCACTAAGTTGATATTGGCATAATTCTGCAAGAACAATTCGTCGTATTTGCTATTATCATCTGTATACAAATTGAAAATAACAATCATACTGTTTTGCTGTTTCGAAGTCGTTAATCCCATTCGGATAACTTCCTGAGGCAGTTTTGGTGTTGCTTGCTGTACTCTATTCTGCACGTTTACCGCAGCCTGATCTGGATCTACGCCTTGTTTGAAAATGACACTGATCGAAAAAGATCCATCATTACTCGCAGTAGATTTAATGTACTGCATATTTTCAACTCCGTTAATCTGCTCTTCTAAAGGCGTTACTACCGAACGGATAACGGTTTCACTGTTCCCTCCTGGATACGAACCGCTTACCATAACTGTTGGCGGAGAAATATCTGGGAATCGCGTTACCGATAATCGGGTAAGACCTATAATCCCCAGTATAACTAGTACAATAGAGATAACTGTGGCCAATACTGGCCTGTCTATTATTTTCTTTAACATGGAAATGTTATTTTATTAAATGAAAAATTATTTACTGCTTGCGTTTTTAGCAGCGATTTTTGGAACGACTTCCATACCATCATAAAGGACATCGATATTATTCAGAGCTACTTTGTCTCCTGATTTCAGTCCAGATTTTACAAAATAATCTGATCCAGCGCTTCCAGCGATTTCAATAGGAACCATGGCTACTTTGTTGCCTTCTTTTAGAACAAAAACAAAGAATTTATCTTGAATGTCTTTTACGCTCGCCATTGGAACTGTAATTACAGATGACAAACTTTTGTTCAAGACAATTCTTGCAGAACCTCCAGAACGCAATATCTTTTTCGGATTTGGAAAGATGGCTTTTAAAGCAATTGTACCTGTTGCACGATCGATGTTTCCGCTGGCAACTTCTAGTTTTCCTTTTTGATCATATTCGCTATCATCGGCCATAATTAAGCTTACGGTCTGATTGTTTTTTGCATCTTTCGAAAATGCCAAATAATCTGCTTCTGTTAAAGAGAAATAAACAAATACGCTGTTAATCTCTGAAAGTGTCGTTAACGGAACGGCATCATTTGGCGTAACCAAATTTCCGATACGGTTTGGAATACGGCTAATATAGCCGCTTACGGGAGCTTTAATCAAAGAGAAATCGGCATTTAACTGAGATGATCCTAAAGCGGCTTTAGCCTGTGCTACTTGTGCAGTCGCGGCTTCGTAATTGGCTTGCGCTGTTTTTAACTGCATGTCTGAAAATACTTTTCCTTCGACCAAAGGTTTGATTTTCTCTACTTCTAGTTTTGCATTGGCCTGATTGGCCAAAGCGCTTTTGTAAGCTGCACGGCTATTGTTTACTTGTTCGGCGTAAACATCGCCTTTTATCTTAAAAAGAGATTGTCCTTTGGCTACATAGTCTCCTTCTTTTACATAAATAGCTTCCAAATAGCCTGATACCTGAGCTTTTATGTCAACGTTTACAGTACCTTCGACTGTTCCTGGATATTTCTTTTCTACTTCTCCTGTTGCCGAATTAGTCTGAAGAAAGTCTACTTCTGGCTTTGGAGGAGCCATTTGTGCCTCTCCGCTTTTTCCGCATGAAGAAAGGGAAATGGTTATTAATAAAATTGCAATCCTGCCAATTGCTTTATTATTTTTAAAAAACTGTTTTGTCATTTTACTTTTCATTTTTAAATGAATTACCTCAAATTTTGGCGCAAAATAACAGCGTAAAACCCGTTTTTTAGGGAAGAAATTTACCCAAACGACATATTTTGATACCGAAACGGAGGATTTTTTTTAAGGTGCTAAGTGGCTAAGATGCTAAGGTTCTAAGTTTTTTGTTTTGCCGCAAAGGTGCTAAGACGCTAAGTTTTTTCTAGAATAATGAAAAGGAATCTCGCAAAGTCGCTGAGATGCGAAGTTTTTATGCCACAGATTAAAGGATTAAAAAGAATTATTTCTCCTTGATTGAGTAGATTTTAACGCATTCTTTGTCATCCTGACGAAGGAAGGATCACACACGGAATTAGGCAAAGTATGGCAAAACACATAGTTTGTCATTTCTGTAAAGGTTAGATATTTCGGTAACAAAATTTACCTTTAATAAATTTTGTTGCGATGAGAAATAACAGTCATGATTCAACACTAGAAAGAAACTATTTAGAGAAGTATCGTTTTTTGATAAAAGAATATGAGCAGGTAAAAAACAAGACGCATCCAGTGCATAAAAAGGCTATGGAATTTTATAAGGCAAATGACACCTGCAGAAAAAGTTTCTTAAAGTATTATAACCGCTATAAGCAGAGCGGTAAGTCTTTAGATCTACTGCCTCAAAAGCGAGGTCCAAAATACAAGACAAGACGTCCTGTGCCATTTATAGAGCGAAAAGTAATTGAATTAAGAGAAAAAGGAAACAACAAATATGAAATTGTTAGTATCTTAAAGCCCAAATTAGGAAGGAGCACTCCTTCATATTCTGGAGTTTATAATATTTTAAAACGCAATAATATAAATAGGCTAACTCCGAAGATTAAAAAGAATCATCAAAAAATAATCAAGGAAAGAATGGGTCAGCTTGGTCACATTGATTGTCATCACTTAAGCAAGAGCATCATAAAAGGAGAGAATCGAAGATTGTACCTAGTGTGCATAATTGATGATTACAGTAGGATTGCCTGGGCGGAATTAATTCCCGACATTACTAGTTTAACAGTTATGTTTGCAGCATTAAAATGCTTAAACATCTTAAGTGATCATTATGAAATAAAATTTGAAGAGATTTTATCTGACAATGGGCCTGAATTTGGAATCAAAACCAGCCAGCAGAAATATAACCATCCTTTTGAGAGAATGCTTATGGAATTAGGGATTATCCATAGACACACCAAACCTTACAGACCACAGACAAACGGAAAGGTTGAACGCTTCTGGAGAACTCTTGAAGATGATCTGCTTAGAGAAACTGATTTTGATTCTTTGGAAGAGCTAAAAGAAGAATTATTACAATATTTATATTACTATAATCACGAAAGGCCACATCAGGGAATTGATGGAAAAAAGCCAATCGAAATGATAAATCCGTTACCGAAATAAGTGACTTTTACAATTTCGACGAAGGAGAAATCTTCGCGAGAAACTCTACAAAGATTGGCTATAGATTGTGGAGTTACTTGCGAAGATTTCTCCTTCGTCGAAATGACAAAAATGAGAGTAAAACATCGCAACTTTAAGAAATAAAATTAGTGGAAATTAGTGCAATTCGTGGCGAAAAACCTTAGAATCTTAGCATCTCAGAACCTTAGCCTCTTTCTTACCTATCCATCCACTGTTTAAAGAAAGGTGTTTTTTCTCTGCTAATGATTACCTCGCGTTCGGGGTCGAGTTTTAGTTGGATTTTGAGTTTTGCGTTGAAGTAGTTCGCAATAGATTTAATGCTTTCGGCACGAATGAAAAACTGACGGTTGGCACGAAAAAAGAGATTAGGATCCAATTCTTGTTCCAGTTCTTCCATGGTTTGTGGAATCGAAATAATTACGCCGGATTTTAGGAATAAATTACTTGTTTTGAATTCCGAATATATAAAGTCGATATCGGAAACGTCTACGCTTTTGTATCCGTCACGATAGGTTACTAAAAAGCGCATTCTGAAAACTGGTTTTTCAATCAGTTCTTTTAGAATTCCGGCGATATTGGTCACGCTGGATTCGTTTTTATTTAAAGATTTAAATTTGCTTAAGGCAAACTCCAATTCGTTCTTTTCGATAGGTTTCATCAGATAATCGATGCTGTTTACCTTAAAAGCACGAATCGCATATTCGTCGTATGCTGTAGTAAAAATTACAGGGCAAGTGATAGTAATTTCGTCAAAAATGGCAAAACTCAATCCGTCTGCTAAACGAATATCCATTGTAATCAAATCTGGACAAGGGTTGGATTTTAACCATTCGACTGTATCCACAACAGTATCAATGATTCCTAAAATCTCACAGTTAGGTTCCAGTTCTTCGAGCAGCCTTTTTAATCGGCTTGCGTTAATACTTTCATCTTCTACAATTAAAATTTTCATAACTTTTAAATTAATGGCAGACGTACCTCATAATAGCTGCTTGATTCATTAAAAATCGGCATTCTCTCAGATAAAATTTTATAACGAAATTCGATGTTTTTATTCCCTATTCCTGTTGAAGCCAAACTTTTTCCAGCGGTTCTCTGCAAGTTATTTCGAACAATAATATCACCAGAATCAGAAAAAACAGTAATGGTAAGCGGATTGGCCAAAGTGGCCATATTGTGTTTTACAGCATTTTCTACCAACAACTGCAAGGTTAATGGCGGTAAATGAAGTGCTAAAGAAGGAGAATCAACTTCAATTTTCAAATCGATTTTATCGCCTAATCTTTTCTTTAGTAAATAAAAATAAGCATTTAAGAATTCTATTTCCTCTTTTACAGTAATGGTATCTTTATTTGAATTGGAAATCATATAACGATATACTCTCGTTATATTTTCTAAGAACGAAGCCGCTTCTTTCTGATCTTCATAAATCAGCTCTGTCAAAGTGCTGAAATTATTGAACACAAAGTGCGGATCTAACTGCATCTTAAGAGATTCCAATTTTGAACGTGTTACCGATTCTTGAAGTTCTGATGCTTTAATTTTTAACTCGGCCGTTTCAATAGCGTTTAAACGCCATCTGTTTAGCAAAAATATTCCGGTATGAATGGCACTAATGAAAAGCGAGATAATCGCTGCCATAATTTTAGACTGCCAAATGGTAACCAAATCATTTTCTTCCAGTGCTGTACAAGGGTAGAAATAGTCCCAAAGGCAAGAAAAAAAGTAGTTTAAAAGTATATTTCCAGCAATAAGACAAATAAACTGTGCTATTGCTCTAAATGCTGGATTTTGTTCCCAACTTATGTAGTAGTTTAATTTTCGGCCAACAAACAAAGTTAGTTCTGTAAGGATGGCGCAGTAAAGCAAAATGATGAAGATATCGAAGGTCTGATCTAAATCGAGCAAACCTTCCTCTTCAAAATTCCTATATGGATTTAGAAAGTAATAGGACGAAAGATAGACCAAAAAAACGGCTGGAATTACTATAACCCTGTAGTATTTATAGAAAAAATTCTTGCCTGTTTTTTTATTTTGGTTCTTTCTACCCATTTATTCCCTCAACTGTAAAAATTGAAAAATCCTATCTTATTAGTGTTCTACTAGAACACCTTCTTCTTTTTTGTCTGCTTTTATGGTAGCAGTTGGATTTTTCTCACGCATAACGCCCCATTTTAAGCACGTTGCACCCCAAGAAAATCCTGCACCAAAAGTAGTAATCAATACATTTTGTCCTTCTTTAAAATCATCTTTGAAATCCCATAAACACAACGGAACTGTTGCAGATGTTGTATTTCCGTAACGATCAATATTTACTTTTACTTTGTCAAAATCAATATTCAAGCTTTCGCTTACAGCATTAATGATTCTCAAATTTGCTTGATGTGGTACAACCCAATCAATTTTATCTGCTTCTAGTTCATTTTTTGCCAAAGCATCTTGCGAAACTTGGCTCATTGCTGCAACGGCTCTTTTAAATACAAAAGCACCGTCTTGTTTTAAATAATGCGTTCTGTGCAAAAGACTCTGCATAGAAGTTGGATTTCTAGAACCTCCAGCCGGTACAGCCAAAGAAGAAACTCCGCTTCCATCCGTTTTTAGAATCGTTTTCATTAAACCAGCATCAGATTCTGTTTTTTCTAACAAAACTGCTCCTGCTCCATCTCCGAAAAGAATACAAGTATTACGGTCTTCATAATCTACGATAGAGCTCATTTTATCTGCTCCAACGATGATTAATTTTTTGTAACGACCGCTTTCGATCATGTTTGCTCCCATTTCTAGTGCATACAAAAATCCGCTGCAAGCCGCATTCATATCAATTCCAAAAGCATTTGTAAGTCTGCTTTTATCGCAAACAATACTTGCTGTTGGCGCTAAAATATGATCCGGAGTTGCTGTTGCTACCAACAGCGCTTCTATTTCTTCGCGATCTACCTTATAGTTTTCGATAAGATTTTCAATCGCTGCTGCGGCAAGATCAGATGTTGCTGTGTCGTCGTCTGCGATTCTACGTTCTCTAATTCCAGTTCTTTTAATGATCCATTCCTCCGATGTATCAACAGTTTCTGAAATCTTTTTATTGGTCAAAATTGATGATGGCACGAAACCACCTATTGCTGTAATAACTGCGCTCATTGTTTTTATTTTTTTTAAGCTTTGTACTCTTAGAACGCAATGCTTAATACTTTTTCTCTTCTTTTACAGTCCAGCTCAATTAAGAACTGATGCAGGAAATAGAGTTGTATTCCTTAAAAAGCCGATTAAATCTGCTGGCAATATCATTTACTGAGAAATATTGTTTTAAAAAAACCTGAACAAGCTAAAATCATTATACAAAATCCAATTAAAATAAATTAAAAATATACACCAAGTGCTATCTCGGTATTACTTTGGAATAAAATCTTTAATTTATCTTATTTTTAAAATCATACAATGCTATTTCAGTTTGTAGATAATTCCCAATTATAGCTGTTGCCATACTGATAAAAAAACCTATTGCATTTAAGTTTTTAGAGTGCCACAAAATTAATTTAAAAAAATCTGAAACTAGCAGACAATTAAGAATAATTAACAAAACTGCTTTAAAAGTTAAAATATTTTTTTGAAATTCGGCATCAAGCACTAAAAATTATAGAATCTCTAAAATCAAAAAAAATCTGTTAAAATTTATTTTGATAAAATTTCTTCAAAAAAACCTTGTAATTTTTATATCATTGTTTTTAAAACAAATTAATCTTTAATAATTTGGAAACGACAATAATGGAATATCTAGCCCTGCTGCCAAAATTCTAGTTTTACTTCTGTGGACCAAAGAATCCCAAAAACCGTATTTTTGAGGCACCATAATAAGCAAATCGGCCTCATAATTCTTTATTTCCTTCTTAATTTCGTTAATAACCGCATTCGATCTTACTGTTTTATAAAGATATTTTACGTCTTCAAATTCTTTTTCGATATTCGAATTCATTAAAATTCTATGCTGTTCTTCTTTTAAATCGTCCAATTTTTCGTCTACGCTAAAAAATTCGATTTCTGCTCCAAAATCTCCTAAAGCATTTTTAATCCAGCTAAACTTTTTAATAGCCGAAAAACTCAAACTATCGCAAGCGTATAGCACTTTTTTGATATTTAGGAAAAGGGCATTTTCAGGAACTGCCAAAACTGGAATTTGAAGATTCTTAATGGCTGTTGTAGTTGAATTTCCTAGTAATTCTTGTTCAAAAGAACGTTCTGCCATTCCCATTACAACAACATCTGCATTGGTTTCCTTGATAATTTTTGGAAGCTCATCTTCCAAAAAAGAATAGGTGCAAATTGCTGCTGTTTCAATTTTAAACGAATCTGCAATTTCTTTGGCTAAATTTTCTAGTCTAGAAATTGCTTTGTCAATCTGTTTCTGCATTGCATCTGCAGTAATATGTGAGTTTGCACTGTGTACACTCAACGAAAATGAATTAAATAAAACCAATTTTGCGCCTGTAGCTTTTGCAAGCCCAGCGGCATAATTAACTGCATTAGTGGCAATGGCAGAAAAATTTGTAGCGGCGATTATAGTAAGAGGTGAATTCATAGAATATAATTAAGCTTTCGTGCAAAATTGCTTAAATAAAGGCTTCAATCTTTTTTTATATAACTGAATAATCATTTTTAACGACTCAACCGTAAAATATCATTTCTGAAAAAACAGACTTTCCTTTTTTGTTTCTTACTTTAAAAACCATAGAAAATAATCGGCTCTGTCCGTTTTAATATTTATTACTTTTACTTTTATTAAAACTTCAGCAATGGATGCCAAATCTTTATTAAAAGAGCATGTTTCTAAAATTGTCACCTTAACAGACGAACAGTTTGATTATTTCTTTTCGCATTTTAAAACAGAAACTTTTAAAAAAGGACAAACTATTATTAGTGAAAGTCAGGATGTTGACAAAGAGTATTTTGTCATTTCGGGATGTTTAAAGTCCTTTTATGTCAATGATGACGTAAAAATGTACATCCTACAGTTTGCTATGCCAACTTGGTGGGCTTCTGATTATGCGGCGCTTTACAACAAAACTAAAGCTACAATTAATGTAGATTGTGTGTCGGATGTTGAAATTCTTTCTCTTTCAAATCAGGATCGAGAGAAAATCTGTAGTGAAATACACGAAATAGAACATTTTTTTAGATGGAGAACCAATCGCGGTTATGTCGCTTCTCAGAAAAGATTGCTTTCTTTTATGAATAATGACACCAAAACGAGATACGAAGAATTGCTTGCTCTCTATCCTGCCTTGTACAACACTGTACCTAAACATTTAATCGCCGCTTATCTTGGTGTATCCAGAGAAACTTTAAGCCGATTGTACAACGCTTCTAAACCGCATTGACGAATGTGATCTACATCACGTAATCTATTTTGAATACCGCCATTACTTTGTACAATAAATTAATAACAATTTAAAATACAGAATAATGGAAACTAAAAATTTTAAAATTTCGAATACTGAAAGTCAAGTAAACTGGATTGGAAAAAAAGTTACTGGACAACACAATGGAACAATTAATATCGAGAATGGTAATTTTACTTTTTCTAATGACGAACTTAGTGGAGGAAATGTCGTTATAGACACTACTTCTATCTCTATTCTTGATGTTACCGACTCTGCAACAAATCAGCAGTTTGCGGGACATTTGGCTTCTGAGGATTTCTTTTCTACAGACAAATTCAAAACTGCATCTTTAGACATTACGGCTGTTTCTAAACAATCTTCTTCAGCTTATTTTATCGAAGGTAATCTTACCATTAAAGCCATTACACATCCAATTGGTTTCAATTTGAAAGTGGAAAAAAATGAAAACGATTTGAAAGCTTCTGCTAAAATCATCGTTGACCGCACCAAATATGATATGAAATTCCGCTCTGGAAATTTCTTCACCAATCTTGGAGATACTTTGATTTACAACGAATTTGAATTGGATGTTAATCTAACAGCAAAACTTGCTTAATACTTAGAAATCATGCCATACGTAAAAATTGAAGTAACTCGTGAAGGTGTTACAAGAGAACAAAAACAGCAGCTTATTTCTGGCATTACTCAACTAATAACAGATGTTTTGGACAAAGATCCCAGTCTTACACACATCGTGATTCAAGAAATAGAATTAGATGATTGGGGATTTGCAGGCGAACAGGTTTCTGTATTGCGCGAAAGAGGCATTACGGCTCAAAAAAAATAATCATTTAAAATCAGAAAAATGAAAACAATTATAGTAACCGGTGCCTCAACAGGCATCGGTAAATCAATAGCCCAGTTATTTTTAGAAAAAGGCTACAATGTGGTGATCAATTCTGCCAATTTGCAGAATCTAGAAACTACTTTTAAAGAATTAGGACATGCGAATCAACTTGCAATGGTACACGGTGATGTAAGCCGTATTGCAACTGGAAAAGAATTAGTTGAAACTGCTTTAGAACGTTTCGGAAGTGTTGATGTATTGGTAAACAATGCGGGGATATTCCAGCCGCAAGCTTTCTTAGATGTTGAAGAACAAGACTTAGATCGTTTTTTAAACATTAATTTAAAAGGAACTTATTTTACAAGTCAAGCGGCTGTAAAACAAATGCTGCAACAAGGTGAAGGGTCTATTATTAACATCGGAACTGTTTTAGTAAATCATGCCATCGACGGATTTCCTGCAACTGCGCCTATTTCTAGCAAAGGCGGCGTTCATGCCTTTACAAGACAACTTGCTGCAGAATTCGGAAAAAACAATATTAGAGTAAATGCGATTGCTCCAGGGATTATTAGAAGTCCGCTTCAAGCTAAAACAGGTGTCGATAATGCCGATAGTTTGGCAGGATTACATCTATTAAAACGAATTGGAGAAACCCACGATGTGGCGCAATTGGCTCTTTATTTGGCCGAAAGCAATTTTGTAACTGGCGAAATCATTAATTTAGACGGCGGACACGTTGCTGGACACAGTATCCGATAACTTCAAAACTTAAAATCATGGAAAATTTTGGCACAAATGCAGCTCTGATTACAGCTATGCTTATGAATTATTTTAACGGAATTTATACTGGTGATGTTCCTTTATTGCGAAGTGTTTTTCATCAAGAGGCAATTGTTGGTTTTGATATTAATGGGGAAACTCATTTTAAAACCGTAAATCAATATCTGGAAGGCGTAAAAAACCGTAAAAGTCCAAAGGAATTGGGAGAAGAATTCAAAATGAAAATCCTATCTTTAGAAATTATCAATAATACCGCTGTCGCGAAAGTTCAAGTTCCGATATTCGAGTATAATTATTATGACCTTTTAAGCCTTATCGTTGTTGATGGCAAATGGGTTATCAGTAACAAATTAGCAACTAAAGTAAATTAAAATACAATGTGGAATTCAACCAAAATAACACAATTACTAGGTATTGAGTATCCAATTTTACAAGGTCCAATGGGCGGTGGTTTTTCAACTGCCGCTTTATTGGCTTCTGTAAGCAATGCAGGCGGATTAGGCAGTTATGGCGCTTACACACTCACACCTGAAGAAATTAGAGAAGCTGGAAAAGAAATTAAGCTCGCCACTTCTAAACCTTACAATATCAATTTATGGGTTAATGATGTTGACAAAGAACTTCTAAATTATCCTCCAGAAAAACTGGAAAAGATAAAACAGAATTTTAAACCTTATTTTGATGAATTAGGGATTCCGCTTCCTGATTTATCTTCGAACATTCCTTCTAAATTTGAAAAACAAGTAGAAGTTTTATTCGAACTCCAACCCGCTGTTTTCAGTTTTATTTTCGGAATTCCATCAAAAGAAATACTGAAAGAAAGCCGAAAACTAGGCATAAAAACCATTGGAGCTGCAACAACTTTAGAAGAAGCGCTTGCGCTAGAAGATGCAGAAGTAGATGCGATTATCGCTGCAGGATTTGAAGCGGGCGGACACAGACCTTCTTTCTTAAAACCGGCACAAGATTCTTTTACAGGATTGTTCAGTCTTGTTCAGCAATTAAAAGCAAAAACTAAAACACCAATCATTGCTGCAGGCGGAATCATAGACGCAAAAGGAATCGCCGCCGCTCTAACCTTAGGTGCCGATGCTGTACAATTAGGAACTGCTTTTATGGTTACAGATGAATCGGGCGCCGCGCCTGTTCATAAAGAAATGCTTTTTACTAATCCGAATGTTCCAACTACGGTTTCAAAATCGCTTACAGGAAGAATGGGTCGAATGATTAGCAATAAAATCTCTGACGCTGTTCCCTTTGAAACGGAAGTGCTTCCTTTTCCTCTTCAAACCAAATTAATCGCCCCTTTAAAAGTAGCCGCACTCGCCCAAGGAAGAACCGACATGATTAGTTTTTGGTCGGGACAAAATACAAGCAATTTAAAATACCATAAAGCCAGCGAATTAATGCAGTATTTAATTGCTGAAATGTCGGTGTAGTTTTTTAACGCAAAGTTCGCGAAGGTTTTTTATATATAAATGCTGGAGATTTTAAGTTCGCAAAGGTCTTACTAGCTGTTAAGCTTGTGCGTAATTTTTTTTAATCTCGCAAAGTCGCAGAGTCGCAAAGTTTTTTTACCTCTCGCAGATTTGGCAGATTGAGCAGATTATATTTTTAATATTAAAAAATCCCAATGAATGTGCCAAATCTGCGAGAGATAAATCCTTTTAATCTGTTTAATCTGTGGCTTTAAAAAATAAAAAACTTTGCGACTCTGCGACTTTGCGAGAATTTCATATTGTTTTTCTTCACAAAGCTTTGCGAACTTAAAACGCAATCCAGAGAGAAAAAACCTTAGCGAACTTTGCGTTAAAAAACACAAGTCACCCCCTGTCCAGTTCACCCCAAAGTTTGTCCGCTTCAACATAATTTCGATTTCGTTTTTAAGGCTTTCAACGCACATTTGTACCGTTAAATAACTTTAAATATCAAAATCATGAACTCAAAAACAACAAAAATTATCTATTGGACAGGCGCAGTATTAACTTCTTTATGGTTTGGCGCAAGCGGTTTCTTCGAATTAACAAATAATCCATTGGTTTGGGGTATCACACAACAATTGGGTTATCCTGCACATTTCATTTACATCCTTGGCGTTTTTAAAGTAGCTGGTGTCATTACGCTTTTAATTCCGAACAAATTATTACGATTGAAAGAATGGGTTTTCGCAGGCGTATTTTTCGATATCATCTTTGCTTTCTTTTCCAAAATTGCCGTTTTAGGTTTTGGCGCTGCAACCGATGCTATTATTGCTTTTGTAATGGTAAGTGTTACGTATGCAATGTATAGAAAATTATACACCGCAACTTATACTCCATCAGAAATAAACTAAAGAAAATATATCAAAATAAAAATGCCTAATAATTGATATTAGGCATTTTATTATTTTTTGTCTAATTCTCTACAATAAATCACAATGAAAAAGATCATTCTAATTCTCTGTTTTGTACTTTCAGCTTTGTTTTTTATAAGCTGTTTTATGTTTCCAGGATTATAAAATGAAGCCAGTTAATTATCTCATAAAAAGAGAGATTAACTGGTTTATCGGTTTTCTAACCAGCTTAAAAATGCCGTTGCTTTTTCTTTTCCTACCAATAATTTTTCTTCTGTTGGAACACTTAATTTCACGATTATTTTACGCGAAAAATAATGTTCTGCTTCTCTTATAGCCGAAAAATTAACCAAATATTGTCTGTTGATTCTAAAGAACTGAATTGGAGATAAAAGTTTATGAATCTCGTCTAATGACTGCGTTAACGGATATTCGTTTTTGTCTAAAGTCATAATTGTCGGCGTTTCGTTTTTGATGTAGAAAAACGCAATATTCTCGGTTAAAACGGTTTGATATTTATTGTTTTTGAAAACTAAAAAACTGCTTTTTCCTTTATTTTCCCCATTTCTGGTCAACAAATAATCGAAATCAGGCATTACTTTTTTATTTCTCTGAAAGAAGTTTTTCAGTTCTCCCGCTTTCTTTAAAGCTTGCGAAATGCTGTCTCTCGAAAAAGGTTTCAGAACATAATCAATTCCGTTTGATTTGAATGCTTCGATCGCATAATCATCAAAAGCGGTACAGAAAATGACAGGCGACAAGACCTCAACATTCTTAAAAATCTCAAAACACTGACCGTCTGCTAGTTGAATATCCATAAAAATAAGATCTGGCTGATCATTTTCTAAAAGATAATCTACTGCGCCGTCAATGCTTTGTATATAAGACAAAATCTGAACATCGGGTCTGATGCTCAGAATTAATTGACCAAGTGCTTTGGCCGTTTTTACTTCATCTTCAATTATTATGATAGTCATAATTTAGTGGTATTTTTACTTTAAAAGTAGCTTCGTCTTTATCAATTTCGATTTCTTTATGAATCAGGTGCATAAAACGCTGGTTGATATTATCTAAACCAACACCTGTAGACACAGCGCCTCTTTTAAGCTGAATTTTATTTTCAACTACCAAAAACTCATTTTCTGTATAAAGCTTTATTTTGAGAGGTTTATCTAAAGAAACAACATTGTGTTTGATGCAGTTTTCAATTAATAATTGTAAAGTAAAAGGTGGAATTGCCGAATCGTACTGCTTTGGATCGATTTCATTTTCTAAAACAAATCCGTCTTCAAAACGCGCTTTCAGCAAATACACATACGAATCCAGAATCTGAATTTCTTCGCTCAACGGAATCAAATCCATTTTTCGGCTTTCTAGCGTAAAACGATAAAAATCGGATAATTTCAAGATAAAATCAGAACTCTGCGGATCTTGAATATCGACCATTGATTTTAGCGTATTCAGACTATTGAACAAAAAATGCGGATTTACTTGCTGTTTCAATAATTCGTATTGAGCGCCAAGGTTTACAGCTTTTGTGCGTTCTAGCTCAACTCTCATTTGCTGTGTCTGATAATTTTGAAAAAGCAGATGCAGGAACATATAGACAATCAAGTTGATTAAAACTCCGCGAAGTTCAAACATGATTGGCGCATCCATTTTTGAAACCTGAAACAGTTCCTGATGTGCGATTACCAAAATCACCATTAAGACAATCCCTAGAATAACACTCAGTAAAAGCTTCCAGTTAAAAAGGCTTTTATTGGCATGATTAGCAGAAAATTTTGGTAAACTGTAAATGTTGTAATACCATATAAAAAGGGAGAACAACAACGTAATCGAAGAATTTATAATAAGGTCTCCAGGTGTAGAATCGGCATCAAATAATTTAGGTATCGAAGCCATGACCGCCAATGCAATCGAACTTCCCCAAATGACTTTGAGCGAAACCTGAAAACGTTTTGTTTTTTCCATATTGTAATTGGTTTGTTATGATCAAAGATAAGTTTATTTGAAAAAGATTTCACGCAGATTTTTACTGATTTTAGGAGATATGCGCAGATAAATTTTAATCTCGCAAAGTCGCTAAGGCGCAAAGTTTTTTTATTCTCATTTTGTAGAGCTACTCACGGAGATCCCTCGTTCCTCGGGATGACAAACAGGGCGGAAAACTAGAATCAAAAAAAATCTGCAAAATCTGCTAAAATCAATTTAAATCTGCGTGAAACAAAAAATCTAAGCCTTCTTAACTCCCAAAATAGCACCTGAATTCATATCTTGAACAAAACCAATGATTTCAAAATCCTGTGCATTATAATTTTTAGGAAGATGAATTGATGCTGTTCCTTTTTTGCCTTTGTTTAAATCTACAGATTGGAGATTACGAACAATTTGATAATGCGATAAAACCCGATGCGCATTCTCGCCTCTTTTTACATTGCTTTTAGCTTCTTTCTGAACAACTGCAAGCAATAAACGACTGTTTTTTGAAGTGGCTTCGACGTTATAATTTACTGCAAGCGAATTCTCATTTTGAATGCTTTCTAAACTTAAGCTCGTCGAAACTGGCTTTGAAAGTGCCGATTTAATTCCGTTTCTAAGACTCGTTTCCTGAGAACCGATAAAATCAGTTTTTCCATTAATAATTACTTGAGGCGTATAAATGGGTTCTTTTCCCATAAATTGGGCGTAATCGTATTGTCTTTTGGTAAAATCAGCATTGCTGAAAATGTCTTTCCAACCCTGTTTATCCCAATAATCGACATGATAAGCCAATACATAAACGTTTTTATCTCGGTATTCATTCTGAATTTTTCCAAGCAATTCATCAGCAGGCGGACAGCTTGAACAACCTTCTGAAGTATATAATTCTAAAAGGGCAAAACCTTTTGAGTTGTTTTGACTAAAAACGCTGTTTCCAATTAAAAAAAACAGCACTATAAATCCACTTAATATTTTTATCTTTTTCATAATTCTATTTTATTTCCTGCAAAGTTTTCAAAACCTTTTAGGTATGATTTTAAGATGTGCTAAAGCTAATTTAAACCTGCAAGGTTTTAAAAACTTTGCAGGTTCAGCAACTTAAAATTCTTTTTAAAGAATATTAATCTCAACGTTTATATTTCCTCTAGTCGCTTTAGAATATGGACAAGTCTGATGCGCTTGTGCCGCCAAAGTTTCTGCCGTTTGAGTATCAATTCCTGGAAGACTAATATTTAATCTTGCCTGAAGCGAATATTCTCCTTCTGTTACGCACAAATCTACTTCGGCATATACCGCAGTTTCGGCAGGAAGTCTAACCCCAAGTTTAGAAGCCGCAATTCCTAAAGCTCCAATAAAACAAGCCGACCATCCCGCTGCAAACAATTGCTCCGGATTTGTTCCAGGACGTGAAGATCCCGGTGCACTTAATTTGATATTCAATTGTTCGTCTGAACTTTGAGAAGCTCCTTCTCTACCGCCTGTCGTGCGTGTTTTTCCTGTGTATAAAACTTTTGTTTCCATGATTTTTTTGTGTAAAATGTTATTTGTAAAAAGTGAAATGTTTATTGATATTGATTTTGATATTGTAATTGCAATTAAATTTGGAATTTGGAATTTACTTCGAGACATCAATTATCGCTTGTGCAAACGCTTTTGGATCTTCTTGGGGAACGTTGTGTCCGATTCCTTTTAAAACTCTGTGTTCGTATTTTCCGGTGAATTTGTTGGCGTACGCTTTTCCATCCGCGAAAGCGCCGTCAAAATCACTTCCTATTGTAATGGTTGGAACTTTAATCTCTGGTTTTGTAGCAAGGCGTTTCTCTAGATTATCGTATTTTGTTTCTCCTCCTTCAAGAGATTGTCTCCATCTGTAATTATGAATCACAATCGCTACGTGATCTGGATTATCAAAAGACTGTGCGGTTTGATCGTAAGTTACTTTATCAAAATTCCATAACGGAGAAGCGATTTTCCAGATTAGTTTATTGAAATCGTAAGTGTTTTGTGTGTAACCTTGTTTTCCTCTTTCGGTTGCGAAATAATATTGGTACCACCATCCTAACTCAGCTGTTGGAGGAAGCGGTTTTAAATTTGCTTCTAGATTCACCACCAAATAACCACTTACTGAAACCAAACCTTTTACGCGTTCTGGCCAAAGTGCCGATACTACCACCGCAGTTCTCGCTCCCCAATCGAAACCGCCAATTACAGCTTTATCAATTTTAAGCGCATCCATAAAAGCGATAATATCACTGGCTAAAGCAGCTTGTTGACCGTTTCTGAAAGTATCTTTCGAAAGAAAAGTCGTAGTTCCAAATCCGCGTAAGTATGGTGTAAAAACGTGATAACCTTTTGCTACTAAAATCGGAACGACTTCGTTATAACTGTGAATATCGTAAGGCCAGCCGTGAAGTAATATTACTGGAGTTCCGTTTGACGGACCTGCTTCTGTATAGCCCACGTTTAATAATCCAGCATTGATTTGTTTTAAAGTTCCAAGTGAACTGTTTACTTCAATTGTTTTTTGTTTTGAAGTTTGTGCTTGAGTTAAAGCTGCAGTCATAAAAAGAATAGCGATTAGAATATTGGATAGTGTTTTCATAATTATTTTTTTTTGATTAGTTGATTATCAGTTAATTTCTTCGTCAAAGGTATCTTGACATTGTTTGTTTTAAAAGGTAAAAAAAGGTGAAGTGGACAAAGTTGGGGCTGAAATGGACAGGCTTTAATTTGGGATAATTTTAACGCAAAGAGCGCAAAGGATTCGCAGAGAACACAAAGATTTTTTTGAGTTGAACTAAGTTTCTTTTAAGTTCGCAAAGCTGTGTAAATAAAACTTTGTGACTTCGCGTCTTTGCGAGATTAGAAAAACCCAATAATCAGACAAAGATCGCAGAGTGCACAAAGGATTTTCCCAAAGCTCACAAAGGTTTTTGAGTTGAAACTAAGTTTCTCCTAAGTTCGCAAAGCTTTGTAAGAATAAAACTTTGCGACTTAGCGCCTTTGCGAGATTAAAAAAGCCCAATAATCACACAAAGCTTTGCGAACTTAATATCTACTGACATTCTCTTTAAGCAGAACTTCACGTACTTTGCGAAAATACTTTGCGCACTCTGCGTTAAAAACTACACGCATTCAACGTGAAACTATTTTTTCATAACCAAAATCGGTTTCCCTTTTTCCACAATATAAGTCGCCAGTTCTGATGCTTTCGCATTTGTATTATTTCTAGCCGAATGCACCACACCTGCTGGAATAAAAAGCACTTCGCCCGCCTTTAAAGTCACTGGCTTTTCTCCTTCAATCTGATACTCCAGCGAACCTTCAACCACATAAATCACTTCTTCGCCCGGATGAGAATGTTTCCCAAAAGCCGAATGTCCGTCAAAATCGATTCTTGCCTGAACCATTTCGCGTCCCGGAACGCTTAGATCATGTTTTTGCAAATCAACGCGTTTAACGCCAGTTTGTGCTGTAATTTGATTCGGAACTAAAAAGGCAATGATTCCTAAAACAATAATTGCGATTATAACCCATGTTTTTTGTTTTTTCGTTTCCATTATTTTTTCTGTTTTTTAGTTTGCGTATTTTGTATTTGTTTAATAAAATTTGAATTAGTGTTTTCCTCTTAAACTTCTGAAAGCATCGCGAAGTTCAATAGTAAAAATTTGTGGCTCTTCCCATGAAGCGAAATGCCCGCCTTTGCTTACCTCATTATAGTAAGACAAGTTTTTGTATGCTTTTTCAGCCCAGCTTTTTGGTGCCTGATAAATCTCTCCAGGGAATACCGTAATCGCAACTGGAACTTTAATCTCAGCTGTTTTCTGTTCGAAAGCATTAAAATTGTTATTGTTATTTTCCCAATACAATTGAGCCGAAGAATTAGCTGTATTAGTTAGCCAATACAATGAAATATCGTCTAGCATTTCATCTTTCGTAAGTGCTTGTTCGGCATTTCCTCCACTGTATGTCCAATCATTGAATTTATCCAAAAAAAATGAAGCCAATCCAACAGGAGAATCTGTCAATCCATAACCTAAAGTCTGCGGACGTGTTACCATCATTCCAGCATAACCGCCACCTTTTGTATATAATTTGTTTAGTGAATTAAAAGCCGCTTTTTCCTTGACCGATAATCCTTGAGGAGCTGAATCACCGTCTTTTAGCGCCTTAGCAATATCAGCGGGAACTGTCGCTGGCATATTTACATGAATTCCTAACAAACCTTCTGGGGCTTGTCGCGCCATAGCATCTGCGATTACAGAACCCCAATCGCCACCCTGCGAAACGTAATGTTTATAACCTAAACGTTTCATTAAAACATCCCAAGCGTTTCCAATTTTCTCTGGCCCCCAACCCGTTCCTTTTGGTTTTTCAGAAAAACCATAACCTGGCATTGACGGAATTACCAAATCGAAAGCATCTTCTGCTTTTCCTCCGTACGAAGTCGGATCTGTAAGCGGCCCAACCACTTTTAAAAGCTCAAAAACCGAACCTGGCCAGCCGTGCGTAATAATTAGTGGCATTGCATTTTTGTGTTTCGATTTTACATGTACAAACTGAATATCCAGTCCGTCAATGTTGGTTATAAACTGAGGCAGCGCATTTAGTTTATCTTCGGCCTTATGCCAATCATAATCTGTTCCCCAATATTTTACCAGACGCTGAATCTGATTTAATTGTACCCCTTGTGACTGATCGCTAACCGTTTCTTGATCTGGCCATCTTGTAGCATTGATACGATTTCGAAGATCTGTAATCGCTTCCTGTGAAACGGCAATATGATAAGGACGAATTAAACTCGCATCATTTTTATTTTGCTTGTCTTTGTTCTGTGCGAAAGAAGCTGATGCTAATAACATAAAAGTTCCCGCAGTAATTGTTTGAATAAAAGAATGTCTATTTCTCTGAGATGTTTTCATTTTTTTTGATTTTTAAATTAGTGTTATTTGTTAATTTCTTTGTCAAAAGTATTTCGATAACCCTTCATACGAAATCAGAAAATAGGTGAAACGGACAAACTCTAAGGTGAAATGGACAGGCCGTGAGTTGTGAATTTTGAGAGGTAAAATGTTTGAGAGATTAACCGCAAAGAGCGCAAGGATTTACGCAATCCCGATAGCTATCGGGAGCGAAGTTTTTAATCTCGCAAAGACGCGAAGTCGCTAAGTTTTATTCTCACAGCTTTGTGTTCTCAATACTTATAATAAGTTTGACTCTAAAAATATCTTTGTGTGCTTTGCGTAACCTTTGCGCTCTTTGCGGTTAAATAAACAGCATGTAAAGCCTTTGTGACTTCCTGCCTTTGTGGCAAAATGAGCAAAAAAAAATCAGGATTAGTATTTTACCACCATCCTGATTTTCTGATTTTCTGAATTAAATTTAACCTTCACTTTTATCTTCTTCCTCTAAAGCCGCCGCCGCCTCTGAAACCGCCACCGCCGAAACCTCCACCATTAAAACGGCCTCCATCTCTTTGGATATTTTGGAAATTACGCGTTTGCATTTCTCCGCGATCTCTAGAAAGAGCCGAGCGATCCAAATCGTTTGTAATGTCTGGATGTCCAGCTTCTCCGAGCGGTTTATTTGGCTGTCCGAGGGTTTGATCTGCTTTAGGGAAATTATCGCGCTGCATTCCGTCTCCCATTCGGGTTTCGCCTCCTAGGTTTTGATTCGCTTTTGGCAAATTATCACGCTGAATTCTTTCGCCAGCACCATTTGCGCCAAGCCCTTCATTAGGTCTGTCACGCTGAATTCTCTCTCCCGCTCCATTTGCACCAAGTCCCTGATTCGGTTTATTACGCTGAATCGCATCGCCCGCTTTTTTGGACGAACCCAAAGTTCCTGCTTGCGTCCAGCCACCATTTCCATTATTGTAATGACTCCAATTTCCGTTCGAATCTCTTTTATAAACATGTCCATCGTGACCAGCGTACACATTATTATTGGTATGAATCGTAGTTCCTCCACCTCTTCTATGCGTAATTACACCTTTATTTCCACCCGAAGTTTCATAACCAATTGCCGTACCGCGTCGCGTTGTAATATGACCTGTCTGCGCCCACTGATTTCCGTTTGTAGCAGCCGAATGTCCCCATTGTGCATACGCATTATGTCCTTGGTTGGTTCTCACATAATTTCCCGTCCACGGATTATAAGTACTTGCAGCAGTGCGCCCGCCATACCAACCCTGAACACTTGCTGAACGCCCATATCTTCCCGTTGCAGGATTATACCAAGCCGAAGTTCCAGCTGCGCCATAAGGTCCGTAAACGCGTCTTCCTGCCGCATAACCTCCCGTCCACGGATTGTAAACTGCTCCTCCTCCATACGCATAAGGCCACGGACGATAAATTGGATACAGTCCGCCGTAATACATATAAGGCGGATAATACCATCCTGTGCCGTACGTTAATATTGCACCAAACGTAGCCCCAATAATAAAAGCACCTAAATAACCCGCTGTCGAACTGCTTTCAACCGTTGTATCGGTTGTAGTTTGCGTTACATACGTTACGTTGTATACTGGCGAACTTGGCGGAATCGTATATATTTCTTTCGGCACAGAATCGCATGTTTTCCAAGGTCCGTTCGGATTTGTCGACATAAACCAAACCGCCTGAAAACACAAATAATACAAATCTCCCACTTTTATAATCTTCTCCTGCGTATTACTTGCATATTGCATTTTGGTTCCGTCAATTGGTTTAAACTGAGGTGTTCCACCATCATACGATACTTTTACTTTTGCCTCGGCATCCGATTTCTTTAAAATAGCCGTTGTCGGAACTTGCGATAACATTACAGCATCATTCGCTTCCTGAGTTCCAGGCACAGATGACAATACATTAGCACGTGGAGAATCTTTCGGAATCTTAGCAAAATCAGCTGGAAGACTATTACTAGCATAACTCCACGGTCCAGTTAATTCTTTAGACTTAAACCATCTTCCAGATAATAGTACATAATACTGGCCTTTGTTTTCATCGGCAAAAACATCATTCTCGGTATTGTCAATGTATAACAATTTGGTTCCTGGAATTTTAACGAATTTCGGACTTCCGTTTATCGCAATCAATTCTGCAGGTTTATTACTGTAGAAAACTTCAGGAGCTGCTCCAGAAGAAGGCGGCGGAATCATTTTCTTAACATCATCAAAATTCTGTCCCGAAGGC
Source organism: Flavobacterium sp. B330r (assembly GCF_056824325.1). Taxonomy (NCBI): domain Bacteria; kingdom Pseudomonadati; phylum Bacteroidota; class Flavobacteriia; order Flavobacteriales; family Flavobacteriaceae; genus Flavobacterium; species Flavobacterium sp. B330r. The sequence goes on along the minus strand of NZ_CP124860.1, from coordinate 4,443,524 downwards.
AGATTGCTCAAACCTGCAGGCAATTGGGTTGTTTTTGTCCATTTGCCCGCGACATTTTTCGAAGTCAGCCAGATATTCTCTACCAATAAATAATAATCTTTTGTGGTTTTATCAAAAAACAAATCCCAATTGGTATTTACCACATATTGGATATCCGATTTTTCTACAGGCACCAAAACCGGTTCACCTTGCACAATAAGCAAAATGGACGGATTCGTACTGTAAAAAATGGCTGGAGGATCGTTTTTAGCCGCAATTCCCTTTGGCGGACTTTTAGTATGACTTAAATCTGCCAAAATACGATCTACCGAAATAGGATCTCCGCTCTGAGGCAACGTTTCTTTAAAAAGCTTTTCCATTTCAGGAACTTTCTTTTCGTCAAGAGCTGGAAACCGGATATCGGTTACCTGAAGATTTTTAATAAAAGCGCTTCGGTTGTCTTTGTCTACCAATGTTTCTGCCTTCAAAGAAGCCACACCCAAAACCTGTTTTCCATCTTTGGGAGTCAGCGAAAAAGCTACTCTCGCTGTAAGTTCCTTAAAATCTTTCCAGTCGTCTACCTGAGGCTGATAATAAACTAGTTTTGTACCGTTATTTTCGGCTTCCCGAGGCCAGCCACGATCTGCAATTAATGTAGAGTCGGCAGTATCAGACTTTCCAGTTTCAGAACTTGACTGCTTAGTATCTTTATCTTTTTTGCAGGAGAACAAAATTGAACTCAAACAAACTCCAATTATTAGAAAAGCATTTCTCATAAATTTAAAAGTTAGATTATTCATTGAAAATTTATTTTCTCGATCGTCTTATAAAATTCTTTCGTATAAAATTAAATTCACCGCATAAATAAAACTACAAATCAGACACTTACTTTGTTTCACATTATAATTTGAAACCAAATAAGTATCTAAATGCTCTTTCTTTTCTCAAACCAAAAATTTTTAATCTGCACCTATAAGGTAAGGTAAAATGAAGCATTGATATTGATTAGGAGCTGTTTCCTGCTATCCGCTATATCTTTTCCTTGCTAAAGAAGCAAGAAAAAGGATACCGCTCCTATCAGGGCTAGGGCACTCATTTCCAAAAGGAAGTTTTACAGAAAATTATTATTTTAAGTCTTTTGTGTTCTAACCTCAATCTAATCAATGGTTATAAATTATATTTATAACTATAAAAAATTATTAATTTGATTAATAAACACCTTCCCTATACCTTTGTCTCATCAAAATCAAAGAAATGATTTGAACATCTTAAAAAATAACTTTAAAAAATAGAAATCATGAAATTTACAAGAAGAGCAAACGCAAACTGGAAAGGTACAGGAATGGAAGGAAAAGGAACCATTAGTACACAAAGCACAACTTTAGATAATGCACAATTATCATTCAAAACTCGTTTTGAGCAAGGTGTTGGAACCAATCCTGAAGAATTAATCGCAGCGGCACATTCTGGGTGTTTTACTATGCAGTTAAGCTTTTTATTATCTGAAGCAGGTTTCGTTCCAGAAGATTTAGATACAACAGCTAAAGTAACTTTTGAAGACGGAACTATTACTTTAATTCAGTTAGAATTGACTGGAAAAGTACCCGGAATTTCTGCAGAAGAGTTTCAGCAAACTGCTCAGAAAGCAAAAGAAATTTGTCCAATTTCTAAATTGCTGAATACTGAGATTACTTTATCAATCACTTTACTTTAAATAAATCCCAATACAAAAATCCCAAATTCCAAAGCTTTGTCTTCCTGAGCGAAGTCGAAGGACACGCCAGAAATTCCACAAAGAATATCACCAATCTTTGTAGAGTTGCTTGCGAAGATTTGCTTCGCCAGTTCGCTATCGCTTGAGTCTCCTTCGTCGAAATGACAAAACTGGGACAAAACATATTTACAATCTAAAATTTTATAAAAATGAAAACAATATTTAAAAGCTTTTTAGCATTCGCAATACTAATTTTTAGTTTGGCATTCACTAACGTAAACGCACAAACTAATCCTAAAATTAAAAATGTCGTATTGGTTCACGGTGCATTTGCAGATGGCTCTGGATAGCAAGGTTTATACAAAGTTTTGACTAAAAAAGGCTATAATGTAACGATCGTTCAGAATCCGTTGAGTTCTTTGGAAGATGATGTAAAAGCCACAAACTTAGCTTTAGACAAACAAGACGGACCCACAATTTTGGTTGGACATTCTTGGGGAGGAACAGTAATTACAGAAGCTGGAAATCACCCTAAAGTAGCGGCTTTGGTTTATGTAGCGGCTTTACAGCCTGATAATGGCGAAAATTCTGTTCAATGGTTGCAAACTGCTCCTCCAGCTCCAGAAAATGGTGTATTGCCTCCAGATGAAAAAGGAATTGCGTATTATGACAAAGCTAAATTTCACGCTGGTTTTGCGGGAGACTTAAGCAAAGAACAAGCCGATTTTATGTATGCTTCGCAAGGTGCTTTTCATGCGCAAGGCTTTTTAACACCAATAACTAAAGCAGCTTGGAGAACTAAACCTTCTTACGGAATCGTAGCGACTGAAGATAAAAGTATTGTTCCGAGTATTCAGTACGCAATGTACAAACGTTCTAACTCCAAAATCACTGAAATTAAAGGTAGCCACGTGGTATTTATTTCTCAACCAGAGAAAGTGGCGAATGTGATTATTGAAGCATCAAAATAATTGTTAATGGTTAATTGTAAATTATAAATTCACATAATCTTGTCATTTCGACTGAGGAGAAATCTTCGCAAGAAACTCTACAAAGATTGGCGACATTCTACACGGAGCTACTTGTGGAGATTTCTCGTTCCTCCTTTAGATTTGTTTTTTGAAATTTTAAGTAGATTTATGATTGAGAAAGGAAGCAAAAGTAAACTGTTCGTTCCTCCGAGCTTGTGACTCATATTTCGATTAAGACTTTAGCTTCCTTTTCATCAAAGACTCAGATAGAAATTTGGGCTAGTGACCCGTTATTAAGGAGTTGAGCTTATGATGAATTTCTCAAATCATTTGTTGAATCGTAAAAGCAAAGTTATGAAAAACATTATTATCGGCATTGATATCAGCAGCAAGACTTTGGATATTTGTGTTAAAGAGGAATCAGTAAATTATTTTTCTATTGAGAATAAGATTCAGGCAATAAAGCATTTTTTCAAAAAATATTCAGGTGAAAATGTAATGATCGCTATGGAAAATACTGGCAGATACAATTGGAATCTGTTTGAAGCACTTGAAAAATTCAACTTTAAGGTTTATGTAATATCTGCTTTGCATATCAAGAAAAGCATAGGTCTTGTCAGAGGCAAAAATGATAAAATTGATGCGTTGCGAATTTGTAGTTTTATTGAAAAAAATTATCAGGAAAATAGGGAATGGAAACCAAGTTCCTGCTCCATTAAAAAGATAAAAATATTATTAACCGAAAGAGCTTTAAGAATAAAAATCAAAAAACAGCTTATGGTTCAGCAGCATGACTACAAATTAATGAAAGGCATTGCAATGGATAAAGAATTGAAAAGCTTAAACATCAAACTTATTAAAAGCATTGATGCACAGATTAAGATTATTGAAAATGATATTGAAAAAGTAATACATAATGACCAAAGTTTAAGCCAGCAACAGAAACTGATAAGATCTGTTCCTGGAGTGGGCCAAGTTCTATCATGGACATTATTATCAAAAACAGAAGGTTTTACAGTTATAACTGATCCAAGAAAAATGGCATGCTACAGCGGAGTCGTGCCTTTTGATTTTCAATCTGGAACATCATTAAAAAGAAGACCCGGAGTATCAATGCTTGCAGATAAAAACCTAAAAACCATTCTGCATTTGGCAGCAATGAGTGCAATTAGATTCGATAATGATCTGAGAAGATATTACATTAGAAAAGTTGATGAAGGAAAAAACAAAATGAGTGTTTTAAATGCTGTGAGAAACAAAATAATCCATAGAGTTTTTGCAGTAATAAAAAACCAAACCTTTTATGAAAAAGATTTGGTTTTATCATAGAAATCGAAATGACAAAATCCAAAATAAAAAATAAAAATTCCAAATTCCAAATTCCAAGCTGTACAGTTATTGGAATTTGGAATTTTTATTTTGTAATTTAACTCGACTTACTTACAGCTTTTATAAAATAAGGCGAATCGTTCCAGCGGATTTTTTTATAATTGAAATCTTTTTTCAACGATTCGGGAAGGCAGTTCCAGATTGCTTCATTCATTTTCTCGAGTAATAATTTCTTGGAGAAGGAATCGGAAACTACTAGACTTATTTCTCTTACGGGAACGGGTTCTTTGAAAGGTTTAAAAAGTCCGCCTGATTCGTTTAAGGTCGAAAGTTTAGGAATAATCGCAAATCCTAAATGAGCTCGAACCAGATTTTTTAAGGTTTCTATCGAATTAATATCATACGTAAATTGTTCCTTTATTTTATCAGATGTTTTTAGTCCGCAGATGTCCAATAATTGTGCGTTGTAGCAATATTCGTGATGCAATAATAACAATTCGGTTTTGTCGCCAGGCTGCATTTCGTAAAATTCATCATTCGCCATAGGATGCGTCTGATTTAAATAGGCAACAAAAGGTTCTTTAAAAACAACATGTTCGATTAAATTCGGATTTCCTGTTGGCGTAGCCATAATCGCTACGTCAATTGCGCCTGTTTCTAAATCGCGCATTAAATGTCCCGTATATCCTTCTTTAATAATAAAATGCACTTTTGGTGCCACTTCTTTCATTGCTTGAATAAACAGTGGAATCAGATAAGGCGATAAAGTGGAAATAATGCCAAGTTTCAACTCTCCTTCCAATAGATTTTTTTCGTTGATCACAAAATCACGAATTTCATCGACCTCACGAAGTATCTTTTTGGCTTTATTAATAATTTCAATTCCTAAAACGGTTGGTGTCAACGGCACTTTATTTCGATCAAAAATCTTAATTCCGATTTCTTCTTCCAGATTTTTTAACTGAATGGTCAGTCCGGGCTGCGTTACCATACAAACTTCGGCAGCTCTCGCAAAATGCCGTTCTTCGTCTAAAGCCACTATATATTTTAACTGCTGAATGGTCATGTTTTCTAGTTTCTAAGGTACTGAGATGCTAAGGTACTGAGTTGCTCTTTTTTATTGTTAGTTTTTTAAGAAAACTTTGCTTTTGTTTTTATTTAGTGATTCTAAAAATACCCTATTCTATTCTTTTTTTGTCTTTTAGAGGTAATTGTTATTATTCCTCCCTGTCTATATTTACCATAATACCGCACTAAAAATACTGCGCATATACCAGCAGTAAATCCAACTACATTTTAGAAATCCCATTATTCTCCTCTATATCAAAATAAAGGATCGCAAAACTATTGCATCAAATTAACCTTAAAACAAACAGCATGAGCTTTCTAGCAAACTACAAATCAACGAAGAAGAATGTAACAGCATGAGCAAATTCTAATGCTCTTATACCTAGAACTGACCGCCAAAGAATCGGTTTTTGGCAATCCCAAGTTCTTAAAAAAATAGATTTCAATTTAACCAATCACTACACTATTTAAATTTCTAAAAAATGTCAAAATTCTCCGAACAGGTACATATTACCATAGAAGGCTTTACTCAAAATGTTATCTATTACAATCTTGAGCTCTCTCAAAAAATGGCAGACCACCATCATTTTTCTTTCTTTTGGCAATACACCGGAAAACCTATCATTGCCCCGCAAGATCAGGAAAAAGCCTTTAGCAATTACATTGGCAGCGAGGTCATTTTTACCTTTAAAGTAAAAGGCATCCGATTAATGTCTAAAGGAAGAATTACAAAACTAGGTTCTGTCGATCTACACGGAAGCCCCGCCGGACTGCACGTAACAGGAACAAGCCATACCATTGCTCTGGATGATATGCCGAAATCTAGAATCTTTCGCGAAAAAAGCCTCCAGCAGATTGGTCTCGAAATTTTTGCAGAAGAAAACTCGGGAGAATTTTATCAGAGAGAAGCCATTGTGCCTACTTATACAAAAGAATTCAGCTTTAAGACTCAGTACAATGAAACGAGCTTTGATTTCCTTAAACGCCTTTCTGCACGCTATGCCCAATGGTTTTATTTTGACGGAATGCGCATGCAGTTTGGCCAGATTAAAAACACCGACATAAAACTTATAAACGAATCATCGCTGCATAACTTTGGCATAGAGGCCAACTTGGTTTCGCACAAAACTTCGTTCAGCAGCTATGATTACAATAGCGCTTCCCGCATAAAAAATGGTGCAGAAAAAACCTCCGAAGGAAGCCGAGACCGTTTTGCATCCCTTGCCGTCTTTAAACAGCCTTACATTGTAAGACCCGGACTCGAAAACGGCGCGTATACCAGCAACGCTCAAAATAAAGAAGAAATCGATGAAATGGTAAAAATGCAGACCGCCGGACGCGATGCCAACAGCATATTCTACAGCGGCACCTCTTATCTGCCTATAGGTTTGGGACAGACTTTTTCTATTGAAAACAAAAATGTAGAGCACCATTTATTGGCAGTTGAAATTGTACACCGCTCTGAAGTAAACGGAAATTACACCTGCCAGTTCAAAGCAATTCCTGCCGATGTTGCAGCGCCACACTACACAGACGTAACGGCATTTGCTCCCGCCGAAAGCCAGCCCGCAATAGTAATTGACAATAATGACCCTGAAAAAATGGGACGCATAAAAGTGGAATTCTTCTGGAATGGCTGGACAAGTAAAAGCGATTGGATGCGTGTAGTTCAGCCTTACTCTGGCTCTGGAAAAGGGCTTTATTTCAGACCCGAAATTGGCGAAGAAGTTCAGGTGAGTTTTGAAGGCGGTAATGCAGAACGCCCGTATGTTTCTGGCACCTATTACAACGGAAAAGAAATGCCCGATTTCTTTGATGACAAAAACCGAATTAAAGGCTGGAAACTCCCTTTTGGTCAGCTTTTCAAGTTTTTTGAAAAAGTAGGTATCTGGCTTTCTGACCCGAGTGGAAATGAAATTCATTTGGATGAAGAAAGCAAAAATATTAATGTGACTTCTCCTGAAACAGTTACCATACGTGCTAAGAATATTGTTTTTGAGGCAAGTGAAAGTATAACTTATGTAGCTGGAACTAATATCTCTGAAACAGCTACACTAAATAAAACATCAAGTATTGGAGGAATTTTAGACACTAGTGTCGGATTGGATAAAATACTACATGTTGCTGGAGATAATCATATCAATATTGATGGCAACTCTAACTCAGAAGTAAAAAAAGATAGAAATATTGCTTCTGAAAACAGAATAGTTACACATAGTGAAATTGGACATGAGTTTCACTCTGATAAGGATATCAAAAACAACAGTAGTGAGAAAACAAGACAAAACTAACTAAGATGGCAATAAAAACAATCTGCGGTATTACCATAATGGGAAACATTGGCAATTACAGTTTTCACAACTCTAAAAACGGCGCTCATTTTTTCTTGAAAGACAGCAATGTCAGTTATAGCGATCCTTATGGAAACCACATGACCAATCATGCCTGTCATATCCGAATTAATTTTGAGCCTTTTAGATTAGAAAAAATGGGCGATGAAATTCGAAAATCAGATGGCAGTCTCATTATCATGATGCCAAAAGAACAAATAGAAGAAATTGCCAACAAAACCTTTTATGCTGATGGGCAGTTTCATGCTATAGATTTTTTAACCTATACCATAACCGAAGAAAAATAAACTATGTCAGAATATATTAGAGTAAAAGGAAATATAATAGAAAAAACTGGAGGAACTTCTAGAGTTTATGCCAAAGGAGGAATTGAACACAACTCAAACGGATTTATAGATTATTTTGCTGAAAGCTATAATTATGGTGAACCACAGAAACCTCCTTTAAAACTTATGGATGGAGCTGTTAAAGAAATTGAACTTTTAACAGCCTTAGATCTTGGCTCTGCGAATAACAAATCGGGTAAAACACAGCAGGGAATGATTTTCGGAAACACATATCATTTTAGAGTAAAAAGTTATGTAAAAAATCCTCCTAATAATCTATCAACTATTAAATGGATGATTAAATATGAAAGTCCCTCTCAAAACAAGTGGCTGGAAATACCTCTTACCGCAAAAGGGAACTCTATAAAAATTACGCTCAATGACGAAGATATGTGTGGATGCTTTATATACTTACGTGCTTATGTATATAATAAGGAAAAAGAAGCCGAATACAAGGAATGGAAACATAATCGTTTTAAGTGGTTTGATAGCATGATTGTTGAAAACGAGATAATAGAGCGTACTGATAATGGTAAGCCTTGGCTAATTGATCAATCTGGAACTTCTTTATGCGGAATGGCATGCATTTTTTATTTATTTGCCAAAGAACAACCAGATGCTTATAAAAAATTTGCAAATGAACTTTTTAGAACTGGAGTAGCTACAGTTAATAGTTACACAGTAAAACCAAGTATTGAAGTTGTAGAAAAAGAAATGATAGCAATTAGGACTACAAAAGGAATAAAATTTGTTGCAAAAGGAACAGGAATGTCATTAGTAGACTATATCACAATGGCGAGCACAAGAAACACTGACAATTCAAGTTATAAAGGAGGTGATGAAGCTTTTCACGCAATTAATTGGCCTCCACTAATGACTTCCTTAAGTGAGAATCTTTTAGGATATAAAGATGTCGTTTCAAAAGGAGTGTACAATTCCGTGAAACCTTTAGCCTATACTTCTTTAGACGTCAAAAATAAAATAGATGATATAAATGCCCAACTAAAAGCCGGATACAGACTTATATTAATGATCGATTCTGATTTGATTGATGACATATGGGATACAAAAGATTTTGATTTACATTGGGTTGTTTTGGAAACACCTATAATATGGAATTATGTACCTGGTCTTTTAGGCTCCAAAGTAGATGAGATAGATTTTAGCGTATACTCATGGGGAACTGACCCATTTGGTTCGTCAAAATACTTAAGAAAAAAAATAACGTCAAATCATTTTATGAATAATTATAATGGATATATTAAAGCTAAATAAAATGAAGAAAATTATATTGTTTTTTTTTGTACTAATATTTTCATTTTTCATTTTTCGATTTTTTTATTTTACTGCTGATGATTATAGTAATCACAATAAATGTGAAAATAGCAATTTTGTAGGTTCTAGCAATATTATTATTAAATTTTCAGACACTCAAATAAATGAAAATCTTAAAATACTAATCACACAAAAAGGAGGTTTCAAAAAAACGATTAGATACCATAAAATAGATACGCTGTCCAAAAACAACTTATCGTATTATTTGGACGATAGAATATTAAAAACAGATACATTATTAATTAAACTGAGAGACAAGACAGTAAAAATTTATGATTTTAGACGCGAAGGCTCAAGACAAAAATACGGCAAGAACAAAGGTATATTTTACTGTTTTAATTACATGAAAATAAATAATATAGAATATTGTTTAGAATCTGATACAATTTATTTAAACACTCGTGACTTATTATCTAGGTAATTTTAAGCTTGAAATTTTATAAATAACCTGAAACAGAATCATTTGATATATTGCGAAAGTATTTAGAAATTATGCGTGCCGCTTCAAAAGAAGAAAACAAAGACAAAAATTCAACCTACGAGATCTACAAACACATACACCACAATTACGTTCATTTATCAGCGCATTATGGCGGTTTTGAAAATGATTTTTTAACAGTGCAAACAGGAGATCATCATCTTTTGGCAAATTATGTTTTTATTAATGAACCTGTTGAACCAATTATAAAAGAGGATAAAGTAATTTATAAGCGAGAAATATATGTACCCAAAAGTTAGATTTTTTTTATGCTGTTTTTTAATTATCGGTTTACTTGCAAGCTGTCAGCCTAAAGATACATTTGACTGGAATGCTGGCATTTCTGCGCCAAAAAATTATTTAGCAACACCGTTTGTCGAATATTTTTATAAAGGAAAAAGTATCGCAGGAACTTCAATAAATATTGGAGATGGACAAGGTTGGGGCATAACAATGGGAAATTATGTTGGAGGAGATCAATTTAAGCCTGTACCTGATAGTGTCTTTGTGAAATGGAGATGCGCATTTGACTTAATACAGTATGAGGGCGGTTTTAAACTGCCAAGACAAAAAATGTTAATGCTGTTTAAGAAAGGTGTTTTAGACAACCAAAAAAATAGAGAAGAATATTCTCTTATAATTGCAGGAACTGCTCCTGGCGGTAATATTACAATATGGATGCAGGCAGATAGAACTCTTACTGAAATTGAGAAATTTAAAGCTAAAAAAGTTGGGCAAGCACAGCGACTCGATTCAAACAGTATAACGTTATGGACTTCTAAAGGACAAGAAGCAAAAGAGATTTTAACATACATCTACTTACATGGCATTCCTTATTCAGTTTGGGAAAAAGGAGAAAAAGAATACGATTATGATGTAGCGTTTACAAGTAAAGAATCCGAATATGGATACCATATGACATTAAATTCTAAAGATGGATCCTGGTTTTCTGTAGATAAATTTGATTCATTTATACCTTGGGACGCAAAAGAAATAAAAACTAATAAAATTATTCATGAAAAACATAAATCTCCTGTTCAATTATATATTCAATGGTATACAAATGAAGAGAATTACAAAGAAAGACAATGGTATGATGGCACAATAATTTTACCTCAAAATTTTGAAGATTTTTTGAAGACGGGATGTTATAATAGGCTATTAGTTGCTATTGAAAAAGACAATCATAAAGATTTAGTTGAGGGCAAAATTATGTTGCTTGGAAAAAGTAGAAAAAAAACCATCATGAAATTTAGACTTGGGAGATATGATTATAAATTGGGCAAACAATTATCTCCAGAGTATATATTACCTAAAGATTTTGTATTCCCTAAATGGCAAGGCAGAGAACCTATTGAGTTTCCAGAATTAGATTATTGGCAGGAAAAATAATTTATAAGCGAGAAATATATGCCCAAAAAAAGTTAGATTTTTTATATACTGCTTTTTAATCATTGGTTTATTTGCCAGCTGTCAGCCTAAAGATGCCCCCCTGCCGGCGCGAGCGTCCCGCTCGTGAACACAAAGAATGACAGAATTATAGACAAATCTTGCAAATGCACGAGCGAGACGCTCGCGCCAGCAAGAGGGATGAAATTCGAAAATCAGATGGCAGTCTCATTATCATGATGCCAAAAGAACAAATAGAAGAAATTGCCAACAAAACCTTTTATGCTGATGGGCAGTTTCATGCTATAGATTTTTTAACCTATACCATAACCGAAGAAAAATAAACTATGTCAGAATATATTAGAGTAAAAGGAAACATAATAGAAAAAACTGGAGGAACTTCCAGAGTTTATGCCAAAGGAGGAATTGAACACAACTCTAATGGTAAAATTGAATATTTTGCCGAAAGCTATAGTTATGGTGAACCACAGAAACCTCCTTTAAAACTTATGGATGGAGCTGTTAAAGAAATTGAACTTTTAACAGCCTTAGATCTTGGCTCTGCGAATAACAAATCGGGTAAAACACAGCAGGGAATGATTTTCGGAAACACATATCATTTTAGAGTAAAAAGTTATATGAAAGATCCTCCTAACAATCTATCAACTATTAAATGGATGATTAAATATGAAAGTCCCTCTCAAAACAAGTGGCTGGAAATACCTCTTACCGCAAAAGGAAACTCTATAAAAATTACGCTCAATGACGAAGATATGTGTGGATGCTTTATATACTTACGTGCTTATGTATATAATAAGGAAAAAGAAGCCGAATATAAGGAGTGGAAACATAATCGTTTTAAGTGGTTTGATAGCATGATTATTGAAAGCGAGATAACAGAGCGTACTGATAATGGTAAGCCTTGGCTAATTGATCAATCTGGAACTTCTTTATGCGGAATGGCATGCATTTTTTATTTATTTGCGAAAGAACAACCAGATGCTTATAAAAAATTTGCTAAAGAACTTTTTAGAACTGGAGAGGCGACTTCTAATGGTTACACTGTTAAACCAAGTATTGAAGTTTTAGAAAAAAAAATGGATAAATATCAATTTCCTATTGGAACTTCCAAAATGCGATTGATTGACTATATCACAATGGCAGGAACAAGAAATGCAGATAATACAAGTTATAAAGGAGGAGACGAAGCTTTTCAGGCAATTAATTGGCCTCCATTAATGACTTCCTTAAGCGAGAATCTTTTGGGATATAAAGATGTGATTTCTAAAGGAGTATACAATCCTGTAAAACCAATAGCTTATACTTCTTTAGATGTTAAAAATAAAATAGATGACATTAACGCACAACTAAAAGCCGGATACAGACTTATATTAATGATCGATTCTGATTTAATTGATGATGTATGGGATACAAAAGATTTTGATTTACATTGGGTCGTTTTAGAATCACCCATAACATGGAATTATGTACCAAGTCTTTTAGGGGCAAAAATAGATGAAATAGATTTTAAAGTTTATACTTGGGGCACGGATCCAAATGGGAGTAATCGATATCTAAAAAAAGTGATATCATCTTCACATTTTATGAATAATTATAATGGTTACATTAAAGCAAAATAATGGAAATGAAAAATAAAATATATTTTACTACTTGTTTAATTTTTGTAATTGGATTGTATGCTTATTTAAGGGTGCGTAAACAAGACAACATAAAAGCTGAAATTTACACCAAGTGTACGAACGATACTATTGTTAATTTAAGAAATGGCAATCTATCACTACATTTTAACAATATTTACGAAAAAATTGCTAAAAATAAAATGATAATACAGATAATACGAAAAGGTAAAGTTTTTGAAAAGTTAAATCACATAAAAAAAAACGATAATATTGAAATAGAGCTAAAAAAGTATCAACTATATACAACTGATAGCTTAAAAATAACTTTTGATAATAACAAATCTATCTATATTCACGGATTCGAAAACGAGATAGAATACGCATATGGAGAACAACACATTATAGGTTGTTTTTTACTTTATTACAATGTAGATAATCATGTAAAGCAAACTATTCATGACGGATTCAAAATTGATATTTTATAATATTAGATGCGTCTTAAGTATAATCAAGATACTTAAGAAAAACAATAAAGTAAAATCATTTTATGAATAATTATAATGGATATATTAAAGCTAAATAAAATGAAGAAAATTATATTGTTTTTTTTTGTACTAACATTTTCATTTTTCATTTTTCGATTCTTTTATTTTACTGCTGATGATTATAGTAATCACAATAAATGTGAAAATAGCAATTTTGTAGGTTCTAGCAATATTATTGTTAAATTTTCAAGCACTCAAATAAATGAAAATCTTAAAATATTAATCATACAAAAAGGAGGTATCAAAAAAATGATTAGATACCCCGCTCCTCGAGGTCTTCAACTGAAACGCTACGCAAACGTCCCAGGTCTTTTAGGTGTGAAACTGGATGAGATAGACTTTAAAGTTTATACATGGGGAACTGATCCAAATGGCACCAATCGATATTTGAAAAAAGTAATAACATCTTCTCATTTTATTAATAATTATAATGGGTATATTAAAATGAAATAATTATGAAAAAAAAGACAAAGGGTTGTTTAATTTTCTTAGTAATAATTTTTCTAATAATTGTAACTATAATTAGCTGGATATATTACAGTATTGCTACCAGTCACGAAAGAGAAAACATTGATAGAACTCAATGTGAAAAAACCGAATATATAACTGAAAAACCTTTAATTGTTTTAGAAAAAGAAACAAATAGTATTGTAAATGAAATTAACATATTACTAATAAGAAATAACAAAATTATTGATGACACTTTAATTAAAAACATCTACAATAGCGAGACTTACTACTCTTTTCACATTCCATTGAAAGAATTTAAGAAAGATGATATTGTAGAAGTTATTACAAAAAATGAAAAATATAAAATTTCAGGATTCTTTTACAATTTAAAAAGTAGATGGCTAATGTTTGGATATAATGGAGGTGAATGTTTCTTGGACTATTCGCAATTAAAAATAAATGATGAATTGTATAATTTTAATTTATTAAAAGAATATGAAAACGAAAAAAATAAAGAATATTAAAAGTATATTCTCATATACACGCCGATGGTCAAATTATTTATGGAGAGCCCGGTCTTTTAGGCTCCAAAGTAGATGAGATAGATTTTAACGTATACTCATGGGGAACTGATCCCGGATAGCGCGGATTTGCAATCCATGACCTCAAAGATCGGTTTGGCTCTCTATTTTAAATACCAAACAAAAGCTGTATGAGATTCTTTGTAGCTTCTGTCTTGATAATTCGCGCTATGTCTTATTGTTGCGGGCACGGATTGCAAATCTGCGTTATCAGGAAAATTAATATTTAAGAATTATACTACTTTTTATACTATTAAACCAACTTCTTTTTTAATATATTTGCGATTCCTAAATTACAGAATTATGATACTTAAAAAACTTCTTGCCCATGTGGTATGGTGGCGGCATTGGAAACAACCGTAACGCTTCTGTAAGCGTAGGACACCTAAGCTACATGGGTTTTATATTTCCTAAATTACAGAGTTATGAGTACCAAAACCCTTTCAAAAGAAGCCGAAATCGGTCTAATGAATTTCTTCAACGACAGAATTGATCCACTCGATATGGCGAGAGCCATAAGACAGGTAAATCTAACCCTCGCATTGGGCGTTCTAAACGATCAAGAAAACATTCAGTTAAACGCTGCCAAACTTGGAGACAGCTTCTATTGGCTCAATGAATTAGCCGAAATTTTAGATCCTTATCTGGATTTGGAGTAAAGTTTTTTTTGAGAAAATTAAAACCCTTGGTCTTTAAAAGATGGAGGGTTTTGCTTTTTAGTGGAAATGTTTTTCACCCCAAACTCATCCCTCCATCCATAATAACATCCGTTCCAGTCATAAACACTGCAGCATCACTACTCAAATGCGAAACCATTTTAGCCACATCTTCTGCCCTTCCCATTTGTTTAAGTGGGACTTTTTCTACTACGACATTCATAATGCCTTTTAAGGTAGCTTCGTCTAGACCTACTTTGTTCATGACTTCGGTTTGGGTTGGTCCTGGGCTAACCGAATTGACACGAATCTTTCTTGGCGCTAATTCTAAAGCCGCCGATCTCATAAACGAATTCAAAGCCGTTTTACTCGCCGAATAAACCGAAGATCCCGGACCTGGCATACTCGCAGTATTCGAAGAAAGAAATACCACCGAAGCGCCATCTTTCAAAATCGGGATAAATTTGCTTAAAGTGAAAAAAGCGCCTTTTAGATTCACATTCATAATATTGTCGTACAGCTCTTCTGTAGTTTGTTCGATCATCCCTAAACCTGCAATTCCCGCATTGATAAACAAAATATCAACCGAACCGAAATCGGCTTTTACCTTTTCAGCCAGTTTTTCGATATCCGAAATATTCGATTGGTCTGCTGTAATGGCTGTAACGCCTAGTTCTAAAGCTGCTTTTTCTATCGCCTCTTTTCTTCTTCCTGTAATAATTACTTCTGCGCCTTGATCTTTTAATTGTTTGGCTGTTGCGTAACCTATTCCGCTGTTTCCGCCTGTTATCACTGCCACTTTATTTTTTAAATTGTCCATTTTATATGTGTTTTAAATTAATGAGACAAAGGTAAATTCAAAATGGTATAACTTTGTAACCAGTATCACAGAGTATACCAGAAGTACATTTTAACATTAAAATAGTATTGAAAAATAAGTTTTAGTAAAAAGCCTTGTTTTTATGTTAAATATTGAATTCGTATTCTTTAGCTTTTTGGTTAAAATTCTTCGATTTATTTAGATTTTTAAATCAATTCTCTTAATTTTTTTTTAAAACTTCATTAAACGCCTGTTAAATCTTAATCAGAATTCATTGAAAATTCTGCAGAAAAAGGTATATTTGAGTAATACAGAAATTTATTATCGTGCAAGAAAAAACAAAATCACATAGTTTTATATTTCCAAAAACTCCTACTGGAGTTGACGGATTAGATGAGATTACAGAAGGTGGATTTCCGCAAGGACGACCAACTTTAATCTGTGGCGGTGCGGGATGCGGTAAGACTTTATTGTCTATGCAGTTCCTTATAAAAGGAATTACAGAGTATAACGAACCAGGAGTTTTTATGTCTTTTGAAGAACCTTCAGACGACTTGACTCTAAATGTTAAATCATTAGGCTTTGACCTTGAACAACTTAAAAAAGATAAAAAGCTTGTTGTAGATCATGTTCGCGTTGAAAGATCAGAAATTGAAGAAGCGGGCGAATACGATCTTGACGGCTTATTTATTCGTTTAGGACATGCCATCGATTCTATAAAAGCCACTCGTGTTGTATTGGATACCATCGAATCGCTATTTGCTGGTTTGGACAATCAGGCTATTTTACGAGCAGAATTACGAAGATTATTCCATTGGCTTAAAACCAAAGGCGTAACTGCCGTTATTACAGGAGAACGCGGCGAGGCTACACTAACCCGTCAAGGTCTGGAAGAATACGTTTCGGACTGCGTAATTGTTCTCGATCATCGTGTAATTGAACAGGTTTCGACTAGAAGGCTTCGAATTGTAAAATACAGAGGTTCAACACATGGAACCAATGAGTATCCGTTTTTAATTGACGAAGACGGAATTTCAGTTCTTCCCATTACCTCTCTGAAATTGGATAACGAAGTTTCCTCAGATATTATCTCTACAGGTGTTCCCGGACTAAATGAAATGTTTCGTGGCGGCGGTTTCTACAGAGGAAGCAATATTTTGGTTTCGGGAACGGCGGGAACGGCTAAAACGACAGTTGCCTGTTATTTTGCTAATAAACAATGCGAAAAGAACGAAAGAACCATTTATTTCGCCTTTGAGGAATCACCGCATCAATTGGTGCGCAACATGAAATCAATCGGAATTGATCTGGAAAAACACATCAAAAAAGGCATTTTGCAAATACATTCTTCCCGTCCGTCATTAAACGGTTTAGAACTACATTTGCTTACGCTTAGAAAGTTAATCAAAGAATTTGAACCTACTACCATTATTATTGACCCGATCAGTAATCTTATTTCGGTAGGAAGTGAACACGAAGTGCGCTCTATGCTGGTACGATTAATTGATATGCTGAAAGCCAATAATATTACGGCCATGTTTACGTCGTTAAACAAACAAACCGACACTGTTAGACCTGATTTGGCAGAAGAATCGGTTTCGTCATTGGTGGATACCTGGATTACCGTTCGCGATATGGAAGGTGTTGGCGAAAGAAACCGCGGTATTTTTATCATCAAAGCACGCGGAATGGGGCATTCTAACCAAGTTAGAGAATTTGTCATAACGAGTAACGGAATTGAATTGCTAGATGTTGAATTAGGTCCGCAGGGAATTTTGACGGGAGCGGCGCGAAAGTCTTATCAATTCAAAAAAACCATCTCGGATATTAAGCTTCAAAACGAAATCAGTCGAAAAGACAGGGAAATTGAGCGTAAACGCAAAGTCCTTGAGGCGAATATTGAAGCATTGAGAACAGAATTTGAATCGGCTGAAGAAGAACTAAGCATCCTTAAAGCAACAGAAGAATTGCAGGAAAAACTGTCTTCTAAGAAAAAATAAATCAAATGAAAAAAGAAGTAGCCGAATGGCAATTATTGCTTTATATAGCAGGGCAAACGCCAAAATCGATCAAGGCGCTGGAAAACATAAAGAAGTATGCCGAGGAGCATTTAAAAGGAAAATACAGCATCGAGATTATCGATTTGCTGAAGAATCCGCAATTGGCAGAAGGCGATCAGATTTTGGCCGTACCTACTTTGGTGCGTAAATTTCCCGAGCCTATTCGTAAAATTATAGGTGACCTTTCTAATGAAGAAAGAGTGCTTGTAGGGCTGAACATCAAACCTATAAACTCTTAATCATGGAAGATTCATCTGATGGCACTAGTACAACCAAACATAAGTTTATGCTTTTTGTTTCAGGTATGTCTGTTAAATCAGGACATGCAATCGAAAATATACGCAAAATCTGCGACACCTATCTCACCAACAATTATGAATTAGAAATTGTTGATATCAGCCGTGATAAAGAACTGGCTGTGATTCATCAAATTGTAGCCATTCCTACCTTGATCAAAACACATCCAGAACCTAAAAGAATCATTTTAGGAGATTTATCAGATAAAGAAAAAGTATTATACATACTTAATATAAGCAAATAAATTGAAGGAAGATAAAAAAAATATTGCCGCTCTATTAGCCGAAATTGAGTCATTGAAAGAAGAACTTTATGAGTCAAACAGTATTGTTAATGCTATAAAACAAGGAGATGTTGATGCGCTTGTGGTAACCAGTAATGGAGTTCCCGAACTGTATTCTCTAGAAACTGCCGATTATACGTATCGTCTTCTTATAGAGAAATTCGGTCAAGGCGCATTGAGTATTTCAAGAAATGGATTGATACTCTACTGCAATGAGCAATTTTCAAAATTAGTCGGTCTTCCTTCAGAAAAAATAACAGGAACGTACATTTATGAATATTTTACAAACGAAACGCAGTTTGTTTCTCTTATAGAAGCACTGAGATATGGAATTACTAAACATGAAATACTTCTAAAATCGGAAAATGAAAAAACTTTTCCAGCTTATATCGCTTTAACTGATCTGGAACCCGCTGTAGAAGCCATTGGGGTTGTGATTACCGATTTGACCGAAAAGAAAAAGCATGAAGAAGCTTTAATTCGCCATCAGAAAGAATTGGAAGAAAAAATAAACGAACTGAATAAAATCAATCGTAATCTAGAAGAATTTATTCATGTAATCTCACACGATTTAAAAGAACCGCTGCGGAAAATTGTCATGAATACCAGCAGAATTGACGGAAGCTATTTTAAAGAAGCCGATACAAAAGCTATAAATGTCATGAAATTATCGGCTTTAAGATTAAATTCGCTTGTAGACGATTTAGTGCAGTATTCTTCGCATACCGCGCAGGAGGAACGAACAGAAATAGATTTAAGAACCATAATTTCAGAAGTTATTGAGGATTTTGAAATTATAATTTCTGATAAAAAAGCCGTTATAAAAACAGGAAAAGTCCCCATTATTAAAGCTTCTCGCGTACAGATGAGACAGCTTTTCTCTAATCTTATTTCAAACGCCATTAAATATAGCAAAACAGATATCGCTCCTGTAATAGAAATTTCGCAGGAAGAAAATTTAGATACTGAAATACCAAATCAAAATGCTAAATTTGTAAAGGTTCAGATAAAAGACAACGGCATTGGAATGGAAGAAAGTCATTTGCTTAAAATATTTGTCATTTTTCAGCGTCTGCATGCCAGAAACGAATACTCAGGAAACGGTATTGGCCTCGCGATCTGTAAAAAGATAATGGAAAACCATTCTGGAAATATTACCGTTGAAAGCACATTGAACGAAGGAACCATATTTAACCTTTACTTTCCTATCTTATAAAATGCCGGAAAAATATAATTTACATATCGTAATTGCTGAAGATGACATAGATGATGCAGATGTTATTGCAGAAACTTTTACCAAAAATCCAAATTTTAGCAAAGTCAGTCTTGTTGCCAATGGCGAGGAACTGCTTAATTATCTAAAAAACGGTTCGAACGAAAATCCTGATGTTATTCTTACCGATATCAATATGCCCATTATTGACGGTATTGAAGCTTTGCAAGAAATTCTTAGCAATGATGAATTAAAAAATATTCCGTGTTTTGTTTATTCAACAAGCATTAATCCTTCTTACAAAGAAAAATGCGATGATATGGGCGTAAAAGCGTACTTAATTAAACCGTATTCTTTTGAAGCTTTCGCTGAAATTCCGAAAACTATTTTGAGCATTATTGAAGCTTAAATTTCGTTTCATCTTAAATTTTTTTTTCATTATTTTAGATTTATGGTATAACTTTGTAACCAGTGAATTTTCTAAAATTAATGCTGTTTTGTTATGGAAAGAAATCAGAAAGAGGAAGTACAAGCGCTTCAGGACACTTTACATGTTTTGGGGGGTAAATGGCGGTTGCCAATCATCAACTCCATCTGTAACGGAAATAACCGTTTCAGGGAAATCGAACGCAGTATTCCGGGAATTACGACACGCATGCTTTCGCGAGAACTCAAAGAAATGGAGATCAATATGCTGATCAAAAGAACTGAAGATCGTGATGCCGAAATTCAGGTTAAATACGAATCGACGCCCTATTGCAAATCTTTTGGCCCTGTAATCGAAGAAATGATCAAATGGGGAAAATCGCATCGAAAGGAGATTATTCGAAATTCTTAATTATTTTAAACACATAGAAACATAGATTTTTTATTTGAGAAAGAATTTAAAAAGAAACTAGTTTCTAACACATAGTCTCAGTACGAAGCCAACTTTGGCAAAGTTTGAAATTTTGAAAAAGTTTAAACCTATGTGAATTAATGTATGTTTCTATGTGTTTAGAAAGAAATCAACACGAAGCCAACTTTGTCAAAGTTCAAAACTTTGACAAAGTTTAAGCTATCAAGAGAAAATCACATAGAAAGAATCAAAACACTCTCAAATAAACTTAAAAAGCGCTTAAAAATGCTTTTTTTTATCATTTTTAGCTATAAAAGTTCTATCTTACAAAAAAGGCAAAAGCCGATTCTGTTGGCCCTATCGGCAGTATAAACTTTAAAAACTACAAAAAATGAAACAACTATTACAGTGGACCATCATTATTCCAATCCTTTCGTGGGTTCTTTTATTTAGCGGACTAATTGCCGACAGCAGCATCTTTCAGATTGTTGCTAGTATATTGCTTATTCTGAGCGTAATGTCTGCCGTACATCATTCCGAAATCATTGCAGAACGCGTTGGAGAACCTTATGGAACCATAATTTTGGCTATTTCTATTACTGTAATTGAAGTTTCTATAATTGTCTCTTTAATGCTCTCTGAAGGTTCTGAAGCCGCTTCTTTGGCTAGAGACACGGTTTATGCCGCCACGATGCTGATCCTGAACGGAATTATTGGCTTGTGTCTACTTATTGGGAGCATCAAACATTACGAACAGAATTTCTCTACTTCTTCGGTAACGATTGGTTTGGTTTCGCTTATTTCGATTATTGTATTTACTCTGGTTTTCCCCACTTTTACAGAAAGTGTTCACGGCTCTTATTATTCAACGCCTCAATTGATCTTTGCCTCTATTGCCTGTCTGGTTATTTATGGTTCTTTTTTGTTCGCACAAACCAAAGGATATCGCCAATACTTTCTAACCAATACCACGAGCGAAGACGAATCTAAAACACATCCAATCGAAATTAATAATAAAACATTTTATACAAGTCTTGTTTTTCTATTGGTGAGTTTAGGAATTGTGGTCTTACTGGCCAAAACCCTCTCGCCTACTATTGAAACTATTATTATAAGTCACAATCTTCCAAAATCTTTGGTTGGGGTTGTAATTGCCATCATTATTTTATTGCCAGAAGCGATCGCAGCGATAATTGCAGCCAAAAAAAACCGATTGCAAACGAGTTTAAATCTAGCTTTAGGTTCTGCTCTTGCCAGTATTGGTTTGACTATTCCAACTGTTGCGCTTGTTTGTATTCTAATGGGAATTCCAATTGTTTTAGGACTTGACATTAAATCTATTGTTCTTTTGGCACTATCTGTTTTTACCGTAATGCTTTCTCTTAGCAAAGGAAAATCGAATATCGTTTACGGCGTTGTGCTTTTGGTCAATTTGTTTGCTTATATGTTTTTGATGATTTATCCTTAAGCTTTCGATTAATTTTAGTTGCTTAAATGTATAATCGGATTCGATTCCCGGCGACTCTAAACTGTAAAATTAATATTTACAGGCTTTTTTTATCATTTTTTAAAACAGTGTCAATCCAAAACTCCATCCTATCCATCCTAGAATATCTTTGCTGTTATTGTTGATTATAGTATAGCGTTTGGTACGATCCTGAACGAATGTAGAAGTATTTAAATTGCCATTTTTATCTTGTTTCTCAGACCAATAAAAATTTAAAGAAGGTCCTGCAGATAGCGCTACACCTTTACACAATTGAAAAGAAAAGGAAGAATCAAATTTAGATAAGGAATTATAGATGTCCCAATTTCCTAAATAAAGATACTGCGTACTAAATTCGGGATTATAAGTGAAACGTTTCCCTAACGGAATTTTCTTTCCTAATCCGATTCCGAAAGAAAACAGCTTTTCTTCATTGTTTCTGTCGCTTCTTCCCGCCATTAAAATGGTATACATTTTATGGTCTCCTGTTTTTATAGCAAGATTAATATCTGAAATCTCGTTGCTTGTTATGCTGATTTTTTTATAACCACCTTTTTTAAAGTTTAGCAAACCAAAACTGTAACCAGACGGTGAATCTGTAATGTTCACCAATCCAAATTGAACTCCATCTAATTCTTTAGCATAATTAAAAAGACCTGTAATTTGCGCGCCACGCACAGTATCTTTTCCAATATTGTAAATTCCCGAAAGTTGTAATCCGTTTTGCGACCCATTTACAGTGTTCTGAATCCCTGCAATTTGAAGTCCTTTTGAATCTTTATACACGGTGTTATAAATACCACTCATCTGCAAACCAATTTGCGAGCCTTTCACACTATTATGAATCCCACTTATCTGCAATCCTCTTAAATTGCCAAAAACATTATTATAGATTCCGGCTAACTGAACTCCGTTTACAGATCCTCCAACAGTATTAAATATTCCTGCTATTTGAAGCGCGTCAACATTCATACGATTAATGTTGTAAAGTCCTGCCATTTCTAGCCCGCGAACTCCAGCATTATAACCTCCTAATATATTTAACGAAAAATTATTGACAATTTGCGTATTCAACATTCCTCGAGTGCTGATACTCGGAATTAAAGAAGCCTGTACAGGAACTTTAGAAATAAATCCTCCCAGATTGAGCGCTTGTATTTTTTGTTTAGAAGAAATAAAGAAACGGCCAATTCCTGATCTTTCAATTGCAGAGAAATCTCCATCAATATAATCTGTTTTATTTTTTTTGTCTCCCATCTGAATTTTAATTTCAGAAAGAAATACCATCGTCACCGTTTTATAATTCTCCTTGACTGCTGTAAGTTCTATAGCTTGGGGTGCATTTTTTAATCGAAGTTCAAAAAAACCATCTTTATTGGTTAATGTAGACAGTAGCGCATTCTTCTCCAATACACTCACATTTTCAATACGATTATTGGTTTGTGTATCTACAATATAACCGATTACAATTTGCTGTCCGTCACTCATAACAGTGTTTTTTTCTAACACAAGAGCAAGCTCCAAAGGGGCATAACGAACAATAACAAATCCTGGCGATTCTTTAAATTCATATTTGGCACCTAGCAGCTGATCTAAAACTCCTTTTATGGTTGTATTATCAGCATTAATGCTAACGAAGCTATCTTTTACAGCTAGTTTACCATAATAAGCAAATCTAAAATTTCCTTTTTCTTCCATTAAGTCCAAAACACTGCCTAATGGCTTCTTATCTGCATGAACAGATATTTCGTTTTCTAATACCGACTGTGCATTTGCTTTAAAAAAGATACCCGAAATAAGGATAAAAAAAATGGATGTAAAAACAAACTTTGTGTTTCTTGGCATATAAAAAGGATATAATACTTTAATGAATTAAATCTTGGATCCAATGATTGGGTTTTCAAAAATACCTCAATTCCTATATTTTCAATAAACATTTTTATAATTTTTCACATCTTTTTTCTTACGAGCATGAAGCTGCTTCTAATAAAAGTATTGACAAATGGCATTAGCAGTATTACAACGATATAGTTGAAAAACAGCGATAATAAGCGTAATTTTCACACATAAAAAGTATCACAATAAAGACCAAAAGTGAACGATTTTACCCCTTATTTTTCAGCATTTTTCTCTAACTTAGCGCTCTACATTTTGAAATGTAAGATTAAAACAACCATTGTTTTGCTGCAAAACATTGAATGAAAAAGAATTACCATACTTTCTCTTACTTTTTGCTGCAAAAACATTTCTTCTAATAATTTAGTTAATTGAAAACTATGAGCAAATTTGATTTTGGAATTGTAGGACTCGGCGTAATGGGTCGTAACCTACTTTTAAATATCGCCAGCCATAACTTTGCGGCTGCAGGTTTAGACTTAGACACCGAAAAAGTCAATTCTCTTCAACAAGAAGCCGATGCCGACCACACTATTGAAGCGACGACAGATGTAAAACATTTTGTAGAGCTTATTCAGCAGCCAAGAGCTATTATGTTATTGGTCCCTGCGGGAAAACCAGTCGACAGCGCTATCGCTAGCTTATTGCCTCACTTAGATAAAGGAGACATTATTATTGACGGTGGAAACACTTATTTTACAGATACGGACAGAAGATTTATTGAATTGTCTGAAAAAGGAATCCACTTCTTCGGAATGGGAATTTCAGGCGGTGAAAAAGGGGCTCGTTTCGGTCCTGCTATGATGCCAGGAGGAGATCAGAAAGCATACGAAAGACTTCGTCCTATTTTTGAAGCCATTGCGGCAAAAGTAGATGGCGAACCTTGTGTAGAATATTTAGGAAATGGTTCTGCTGGAAACTACGTAAAAATGGTTCACAACGGAATTGAATACGGAATCATGCAGTTGATTTCTGAGATTTATGACTTAATGAAAAGAGGTTATAACTTGGATGATGAAACGATTCAGAAAACTTTTTCCGAATGGAATCAAACTGATGATTTAAGATCGTATTTGATTGAAATTACTGGAAACATCTTAAAACAAAAAGATGAAGACGGAACACAATTAATCAACAAAATATCGGATTGGGCAAGATCTAAAGGAACAGGGAAATGGACTTCGCAAAATGCAATGGATTTACAAGTTCCAGTTCCAACAATCGACGCAGCGGTTAACATGCGCGATATGTCTAAAACCAAACCAGAAAGAATTGAAGCGGCTAAAAAATTAGTTTGGAACGCTGACGAAACAAATGTTTCTCAAAGCGAAGCCATTGCGGCTTTAAAATCGGCTTTATACTTTTCTATCGTGGTAACTTACGCTCAAGGTTTAGCTCAGCTTCACACGGCTTCTAAAGAATACAATTACGGATTAAATCTAGAAACAGTTGCTAAAATCTGGCGTGGCGGATGTATCATTCGTGCGACTATTTTAGAGGATTTCAGAAAAGCATACGTAGCAAAATCAGATTTGCCAAATTTACTTTTGGATGGCGGAATTGCTTCAAAATTAGTAGAAAACCAAGCAGGAATGAGAGCTGTGATCCAGTTTGCTGTTCAAAAAGGATTGCCTGTTTCAGGATTAATGAACTCGTTATCTTATTTTGATGCTTATAGATCTGCTAATCTTCCAACTAATTTAATTCAGGCACAGCGTGATTATTTTGGAGCGCATACTTACGAGCGAATCGATAAAGAAGGCGTTTTCCATACACAATGGGCTGAATAAACAATTAAAGCAACACAACTACACACAATGACTAAAAATAAACTAAAGAATCCAACCATCATTGTTATTTTTGGTGGAACTGGAGATCTAGCAAAGAGAAAGCTCTTCCCCGCTTTCCAAAATCTGTACCTTGACGGACGTATGTCTGAACAGTTTCAGATTATTGCTCTTGGTAGAGCTGAAAAAACCAATGAAGATTTTCGCGCTTATGTAGCAGAAAATCTAAATCTGTTCTCAAGAAGAAAAGGAGTTGATGATCCAGAAACAGAAAAATTTCTTTCACACATCTCTTACCACAGTCTTGATATCGATAAAGAGGAATCGTACATTGGATTAAATGAAAAAATAAACAATTTTGACCTTGCTTTTGGCGAACGTGCCAATCGTCTTTTCTATCTTTCGATTACGCCTTCTTTCATTTCAACGATTTCAAGCAATATCAAGAAAATCGGACTTGCCGCTAATGCGAAACAAGATCGTATTATTATCGAAAAACCTTTTGGTTATGATAAAGCTTCTGCAATTGAGTTGAATGAAATGCTTTCACAGACTTTCAAAGAAGAGCAGATTTACAGAATTGATCACTATTTAGGAAAAGAAACGGTTCAAAATATTTTGGCTTTCCGTTTTGGAAACTCAATGTTCGAACCTTTATGGAGTCGTAATTTTATTGATTTCGTGCAAATTACCGTTGCAGAAGAAGTCGGCGTTGAAGAGCGAGGCGGGTTCTATGAAGGTGTTGGTGCATTGAAAGACATGATTCAGAACCACTTGTTTCAGATTTTATGTATGACCGCTATGGAAGCGCCTGCTTCTTTGAATGCTGATGACATTCGTAATCGAAAAGCAGATGTTTTAAAGTCAATTCGCCGTATTAAACCAGAAGAAGTCGATCATTATATTGTAAGAGGTCAGTATGATGCTGGAGAAATAAAAGGAGTTCCTGTTCCAGGTTACCGTCAGGACAAAGGCATTGCGCCAGATTCTAATACAGAAACCTATGTAGCAATGAAAATCTATTTGGACAACTGGAGATGGCAGGGAATTCCGTTCTACTTGCGTTCAGGAAAAAGAATGGAAGAAAAACAATCTTCGATCATTATTCAGTTTAAACCAGTGCCACATTCTTCATTCTCATACGGAAAAGAAGGCATGACACCAAACCGATTGATTATCAACATTCAACCTTCAATGGACATTAAACTGCAGTTTATGACCAAAAAACCAGGTTTATCCATGTCTTTAAGACCTGCAGAAATGGTTTTTGATTATTTTTCTTGTTCTACAATGTCACCAGAAGCTTATGAAACCCTAATTGCAGATGCATTATTGGGAGATCCTACCCTATTTATGCGTTGGGATCAGGTGGAAGAGGCTTGGGATGCAATTGAAACAATTCAGCAAGTTTGGAAAACAACGCCTCCAAAGAATTTCCCAAATTACAACGCAGGAAGCTGGGGACCTGAAGAAGCTGATGAATTATTAGCACGTCAAGGCCACAAATGGATTCCGAATACACAAACAAAAGAAGAAGTTTTAAATGATACAGATACACAATAATACAGAAGAAATTAATACTGCAGCTGCAGATCTTTTTGTAGAATCAGCTCAAAAAGCGATTGCTGCAAAAGGCCAATTTACAGCTGTACTTACAGGAGGTTCTTCTCCTGCTGGGATTTACAAATTATTAGCTTCTGATGCTTACAAAAACAAAGTAGACTGGAGCAAGGTCTATATTTTTTGGGGTGATGAAAGATGGGTTCCGCTTAATGATGATTTGAGCAATGCAAAAATGTCTTATTCGACTTTATTGAGCCACGTTCCTATTCCGCAAGAAAACATTTTTGAAATGTATAAAGACGGTGTTACACCTGAGGAATATGCAGCTGAATACGAAAAGTCTATTAGAAAAATTTTAGGCGAAGAAGGAAAATTTGACCTGATTCTTTTAGGCATGGGAGATGACGGACATACAGCTTCTCTTTTCCCAGGCGAAGCGGTTCTTGAGGAACAGACTAAATGGGTTGATGCTTATTATTTAGCTCCACAAAAAATGTATCGCATCACGCTTACAGCTCCGCTAATTAACAAAGCAGAGAAAATTGTTGTGGTGGCTTTTGGAGAAAAGAAAATCAACGCTTTGAAAGAAGTAACAACTGGAGCTTACAATCCAACATTATATCCAATGCAATTGATTAAACCAGTTTCGGGTGAATTATTGTTTTTGGTTGATAAAGTTGCTGCGGGAACAAACTAAGAAATTGTTTATTTTCATATAATTTAAGGTCTACGCTGAAAAGTGTAGACCTTATTTTTTTGATAATTTTTTTTCACGCAGATTCTGCAGATTTAGGCAGATCTAAACTGATCAATAAAAAAAATCTCCGCGAATCTGCTTAAATCTGTAAAATCTGCGTGAAACCTAAAGCCCAGCTATACAATTACAAAACACTGAAAAACAAATATTTACACAAACCTATTTCTTTTTTATTTAATTTTGTTTAATACTCTCCGATTCAATTTATTAAATTATAAGTATCAATTTTTCTTCTTTCGAGCTTTTACACTGATTATATAATTTCAAATTCCTTTTGCAATGAAATATAATTACTTTCTAATTGCTGTTTTTCTTCTTTTTGTTTGCTGTAAAGATAAAAACACAGAACCCAAATCAGTTAAAGTTAGCGCTTCGCAAGGGTGCTATATTCCGAAAACGAACGATAAAGATTGGTATACCCAAAACAAAAAAGCACCAAAGTTTAAAGGTCTTGACGGTGTGAATTTTAAAATTACGACCAATAATCCCGAAGCGCAGGAATATTTCAATCAGGGAATGATGTTAGCCTATGGATTTAATCATGCCGAAGCAGCAAGATCATTTTATGAAGCTTCGCGATTAGATCCCAATTGCGCTATGGCGTATTGGGGATTTGCTTATGTTTTAGGTCCGAATTATAATGGCGGAATGGAAGAAGATAATTTTCAGCGTGCTTATGATGCGGCTCAAAAAGCTAAAAAGCTTTCTGGAAAATGTTCTCCAAAAGAAATCGCTATGATTGATGCATTATTAGTGCGTTATGCTAAAAATCCTCCTGCGGATAGAAAACCGCTTGACATAGTTTATGCCAAAGCGATGAAAAAAGTATACGCTCAGTTTCCTTCAGATCCAGATATTGGCGCGCTTTACGCGGAATCTCAAATGAATCTCCATCCGTGGGATTTGTATGAAAAAGGCACTGGAATACCTAAAAAATGGACTCCCGAAATACTTGCCGTTTTAAACGAATTGATTACAAAAAATCCGAAACATCCGGGCGCACATCATTTTTTGGTTCATGCTGTAGAAGCTTCAGCAAATCCAGAAAACGGACTTAAAAGTGCCAAATTGCTAGAAACTTTAGTTCCGGGATCGGGACATTTGGTTCATATGCCTTCTCATATTTACATTCGTACTGGAGATTATCATGAAGGCACGCTTTCCAACATTGAAGCGGTTAGAATTGATAGTTTGTATTCAACCGCTTGTAATGCACAAGGCGCTTATCCTCTCGCCTATTATCCACACAATTATCATTTTTTGGTGGCTACAGCGGCTTTAGAAGGAAATTCAAAGTTGGCTTGGGAATCGGCACAAATATTACAGCAGCATATGTCTCCTAAAATCATGCGCGAGGCTGGCTGGGGAACTTTGCAACATTATTATAGCATTCCATATTATATAGCTGTAAAATTTTCGATGTGGGATAAAATTATGGAGATTCCACAACCTGAAAAAGATCTCGTATACCCGAATGCGATTTGGCACTATGCACAAGGAATGGCTTATCTCGGGAAAAATGATGTTACCAATGCCGAAAAACAGCTTGCTTCTCTGAACCAATTAGCAAAAGATGAAACTTTAAAAGAAGTTACCATCTGGAATATCAACACCACTTATGATCTTGTTCAAATTGCTGCTAATGTGCTTTCAGCAGGACTTGAAGCAAAAAAGAATAATTTGGATAAAGCAATTGTACTTTTAAATAAAGCAATAGCAATCGAAGATCAGTTAAATTACAATGAACCGCCAGATTGGTTTTTCTCCGTTAGACATTATTTAGGCACAGTTTTACTTAAAGCAGGAAAATACGCCGAAGCTGAAAAAGTATACAAACAAGATTTACAAACGCTCCCAAAAAACGGCTTCGCCCTAATCGGACTTTACAACTCTTTAATATTACAGAAAAAAGAAAAAGAGGCTTTAAAAATTAAAGCCTCTTTTGATAATGCTTGGCAATATGCCGATTTTGAGATTAAGGATTCTTCTAGTATTTTGGAGTGATTTTAGTTTTAATGTGTTTTTAAAAAATTTATTTTTATGATATAATCGTAAAAAGTCAAAGACTTTTATCCCGTTTACAATTTATAAGATAAAAAAATTGCGCAAAGTCGGAGACATTTGCGCAGCTTTTCTATTCAAATCTGGAACTCTTTGGAGAGCAGGGGAACGGAAAACTAACTTACTTCACAAACTCTATAGGTACAGTATTTTTACTTTCGATTATTCCGTGATAAACTTTATAATTATTTTCATCAATTGTTTTAAGTATTGGTCTAGATAAAAACTTCTTGTAATTTGTGCTATCACTATAAATCAATATTTTAAAAAAATACCTTTTGTTCTTATCAAGATTTACTGAAGAATAATTTGAATCTGGAAAATAGTACAGAATTTCAAAATATTTAGATTCGCCTTGTTTGAGTAAAAAATTATTTTTGTCTATTAAATTTTTATAATCTGGAGAAATCGAATAATTTAATTCTTTTATTTCCTTCTCTTCTCTGTTATAATTTATTTGTTTACAGGCAACAAATTCTTCAGTCGGCAAATATTCCTTGTGGTTATATTCAGCATGATTACCGTTTTCATCCATAATTTGAAAGAAAACATTACTGGGCTGTAAACCTTTTATCTTCCATGTTAACTTTGAAAGGCTGTATGCATTAAAATAATAATCGCAGGAAGTATTATTGGTAATTTTATAACTAATAATATTTTTTCTCTTGCCATTGTCAAGTTTTGAAAATACTATTTTGGTAGAAACTATTTCTAATTCAACATTATTTTCACTCTTGGAACAAGAATAAATAAACAAAATTAGAAGAATAAAGTATGGTCTCATATTAATTAAATTTATTTACCTTCAAAATATTTTTTCATTTGATCTCTCTGTCCAAAAATAAAACCATCAACCCCTGCTCTGCAAAGTATCGTCCTTGCTAGTGCTGCGCAAATGTCTCCGACTTTGCGCCATCCCAAATACCCAGCTTCTTATTTTTTTTTAAAACCTATCTAAATGCTTCTTTAAACTATCAGCTTTAATTATATTCTTTTCTACTCCCCAACCATTTCGATACAATTTTTCTAACTCATTTATACATCCAATTTGATCTTGCTTTGCTCCGTCATTCAAAAAAAACAAAGCTAATTTTTTTTGATTATCTGATAATAATTTAAAATCTTGGGTTGTACAGAATTTTTTATTAGTAAAAATAGATAGTAAATCCATATAAACGTTATGAATCATTTCTTTATCATTATGCTTATAAGACATAATTAATGAATAGGAAAGTAGTTCACTATAATTATCTTGATTATAATAATATTCTCCTAATAAAATATAGGCACTTCTATTATTGTTTTCAATTACTTTACTTTTATATTTTGTGATTTGTTTTTCACTTAGATCTTTGTGGTCTGAGCAGCCATGAAAAATCATAACTGCTACTATTAATTTTATTGCTCTCATCTCTTAAAGTTTCCATAGTTATAACCATTAATATATTTCGCCCAGCTCTCCGAAGTCTTTCTTAATAGTGCTGGGCAAATGTCTCCGACTTTGCGCCATCGCAGCTCTTTAATTCAAATTTAGAACTCTTTGTAGAGCGGGAGTTAAACGAGAATGAAAATTATTTGCAGATTTACAGATCTTTATAAGTAAATCTTTTAGAAAATCTAGCTTCATTTTCATTGACAATAGAAACTTCCAATTCATTATTATTTTTGACTATTTCTGCAGCTTTTTTTTCAGCACTCTCCAAGTCAAAAAATGGCAATCTAGGAATATTCCCCTGCCCATCAAAGTCATTAAATCTAGTTTTACAATCTAACTCTAGAATAATTTCAGTGCGATATTCGCAAATCATTATAAAATACATATTCCATTACAATTTAAAGTCAGCATCGTAATTATCGAAATGCTCATTAAGGATTTAATATTATAGAGGTTAAATCGCATGTTATACTATTTTAATTCTCCACTAACTCAATATCCATAGTTTTTATCAAACCATCTTCAAAAGTGTAAACATGTTTTACCAATCCATCAAAGATTAAGCTTCCCTTCAAATCTTTTACATTTTGCTGCACCAGAACTTCTAGACTTCCATTTTCCCTTTCTACAAAACCAATCGGTTCTACTTTTGGGTTTATTTCTGCCCATTGTCGCGTCCAATATTGTCTGATTTCGTTGTGGCCACTTATATAACCGCCTTCCCATGCTTTTGACCATTGCACGTCTTCTTGCATTGTCGATAAACAGTCTTCAATATTTCTTTCGTTGAAAGCATTATAGGCTTTTGCTATAACTTCTTTGTAGTGATTTAACATCTTTTCTATTTTTTTATATTTTGCAAAATTAATTTTACTCTGTTCGATTCAATTTCCAAATTATAAAGTTTATAATTCAACTGCTTCAACTTTTCTAACATCTCAGAATTCAGAAATAATGACGCCCATTCTTCCTGTTTTTTTCTATAATAATAGGTGACTTTTAATTCTTTTTCATTTTTATAATCTTTAATCTCCCAAAAACAATCATTTGAAAGTTTTACCTGCAAATTGATTGGCACATTTACAACCTTTTTTTGGCGTGCTTTTAATAGAATAAAATCTTCTATTTTAATACTTTTTTTCTTTTGCATCCATTTCTCATCAAAACTTCGCGATATCGGATCTACATCTTCATCAAAACAATTATTTGATTGCCAACTTAAGTTATCATTATTAAAATTATACACAATCATATGTACGAAAAAGAAACTCGTCTCATTTGTTGGTAACATAAAATTCCATTTTTCACTGTCAACAGAGTTTAAAATTGGAAGATAATAATTATAAGATGAATTATTACTAATCAACAGTTTAGCATAACTATTATTTTTTAAAACTTTGTCAACTATTTCAAATGTTATATCCTTTGCTTTTTTTTCTTGCGAAAAGCATAAATTCAAAAATAAAAAAAAGCTAATAGCAGTTGCTTTAAATGCTTTTATCATCTTTCAAGTTTTTCTAATATCCAATACAAAAAACAGTCTCACCTTTATTCACTGGCGGCGTTCCAATTTTATATAAAACAATTCCAGTTGCAGGTGATTTAATTTCAGCTAAAACCTTTCCAAATTCATTAGAAACAAATCCGATTTTATCGCCTTTTTTAATATAATCTCCGCTTTTTAAAGTACTATGAAAAATTCCAGCAACTTCTGCTTTTACATACTCCTGATTGTTCAAATAAACCGCTGATGGATTTTTCACAGGAGCTGTTCCATTGTCGTACATTCCGATGTAATTGAGCATATTATAAACTGCTTTTTTGATCAAATGTACCGATTCTGTCTGAACATTTCCTAATTTTCCAGCTTCGATACTTAAAGCTGTTTTTCCGTTTTGAGAAGCCTGTTTGAAAGCATATTTTGCAGGCTCGGTTTTCGTAATCGTGTACGGATAAGAAACAATATGATTGATTCCTGAAATCTCTGAAAGTTTACTGCTTAAAAGCGTTTTCTTTTCTTCTGATGTATTATTGTAATAACACACAAAAGGAAGCAAATCTTCGTTGGCATCGCCTCCATGAATATCCAAAAAAACATCCGATTGAGGAATAATCTGTTTCGTGATATAATTAGCAATTTGTTCTGTAATAGTTCCTGTTTCTGAGCCTGGAAAAGCATTATTCAGATTTTTATGGTCTGACGGATTTACAAATGGGGTTCTTT
This sequence comes from Flavobacterium sp. B330r, assembly GCF_056824325.1. Classification (NCBI taxonomy): domain Bacteria; kingdom Pseudomonadati; phylum Bacteroidota; class Flavobacteriia; order Flavobacteriales; family Flavobacteriaceae; genus Flavobacterium; species Flavobacterium sp. B330r. The sequence continues at coordinate 4,409,992 of NZ_CP124860.1, read as the reverse complement.
TATAAAATGAACCAACATTGGCAATTGGAACCACAATCAAAGTTCCTTTCAACTTTTTCGGATCGATTTCTTTGATTAATTCCTGAACTGCTGTAATCGGCGGATATTCAAAACCATGTATTCCCGCAATAATGGTAAAAACAGGTCCTTTTTCTTTTCCAGAAAGTATCGTTACAGGCATGTAACTATAAGGCGAGTCTGTTTTAAAATGAACCAAAGTATCGGTTCTTTTTGCAATGTTTTCTTTTATTAATTTTTCTAGATTTTGCCCATAACTAATTATACTCATCAATAGCATTAATTTTGTTCCAAAAAGCTTTAAATAATTCACGTGGTATTCTTTTTATTATGGGAAACAAAGTTTGCTTCCTTATATTCTTATAGCGCAAAGATAAAAAAGTTTACTCTTTTACTAAATTCTCAAAATCCAATCGATACTAACTTATTAATAAGGAACAGAGTAAAAAATTAAAACCTTAAAAACCAACTTCAAATATTATCAAATTTTTAAATCTCACGGTTTTTAGAAAAATTTTAAGAAACCTTACTTTTCAAATTACTATATTTGGCGCACTTTAAACAAACATACTCCCTCTTTTTAAGAAACAAAATTATATAATCTGCTGTACTCTAAATGAAACCCACCAAGTTCATATATGTCGTTTTACTATCGCTGCTTTCTTTTTTTAGAGGTACCGAAACGTATTCGCCAATTTATAGTGCTAGCAGCTGCATTACCTTAGATAGTGTTGCAGCAGACGATACGCAAATTTTTTCTTCTGACTTTTCTTCTTCTAAAAATCTAGAAGTTCATTATAAGCTCAAAAAGAAAATGAAATGCAGAGCGACTACTTTGGAACAAAGTACAATCAAAGCTCCGTATTTTAGCAATTTAGTCAACTTCAAAGTCTATAAAGAGACTTTAATATATGGTATAGCTTCAATATACCACATCGAAAGACATCCTCATCTTCATTTGTATCAGCTTTTCTAGGCTTTAAATTTTTGTCGTTTTTATATAGAATATTTCTCGTTTGCTTATGCAATTGAGCTGCTATTGCTATAAAAACATTCCTAAAACGGTACTTTTCTAAACAGAGAAGCATCTGAAATCCCTTTTTTATCTTTTGTTTCGATTGTTGTCGAAAACAATATCCAAATTCATACTCCCGATATTTATTATCAAGGGAGAAAATCTATTTATTCAAAAATTTAAACCTAATGATGAGCATTTATAAAAATCCATTTCTTTTATGCACCTTGGCTTTATTCGTTTTAGTCTCGTGCGGAGATAAATCAAAAAAAGATTCAAACAACATAAAAACGTTTCCTGTTTATAAGGTTACTTTAAAAGACACTATAGTTTCGAGCAAATTTGTTGCCGATGTACATGCTAAAAACAATGTAGAAATTCACGTTCGTATTCCTGGTTTATTAGACAAGGTATACGTTAGCGAAGGACAAAAAGTAAAAAAAGGGCAAATCCTTTTTAAAATAAGCGATGTTGAACTTCAGATTCAATTGCTAAAAGCAGAAGCCGTTTACAAAAGTGCAAAAGCCGATTTAAGAATTGCAACTGTAGAACTAGAACAGGCTCAAACCCTTTTCAATAAAAAAGTAATTGCAGACAAAGAATTAGAATTATCTAAAGCAAAAAATGATGCCGCTTCTGCGAAATTGGCTCACGCTGCTGCAGAAAGAAAAGCAATCAATCAGCAGATTAGCTTTACCACGATCCGCGCGCCATTTGACGGAACAGTTGACCGTATTCCGTTTAAAGAGGGAAGTTTAGTAGAAAATGGTTCATTATTGACGACTGTTTCTCAATTGGACGATGTATACGCCTATTTCTCAATTCCTGAGAACACTTATTTCCAAATGATGGAGGACAAAACCTTAAACACGCAGGGCGATATTAGATTGGTATTGCCAAACGGACAAGTTTACGATCAAAAAGGAGAATTAAGAACTGCTGATGGAGATATCGACAAACAAACAGGTTCTATTCAATACAAAGCAAAATTTCACAATCCGCAAGGATTTATCAAACACGGAACTTCTGGAAAACTAATTATTTCAGAGCCAAAAACCAATGCAATTTTAATTCCGCAGAAAGCAGTTTTTTCTATTCAGGACAAACAATACGTTTTCCGCGTGAACAAAGATGGAGTAGTTAAAATGACGAATGTTACAATCGAAACGACTCTAGATGATGTTTATATCTTGAACGAAGGTCTAAAAAGCGACGACCTAATTGTGCAAGAAGGTACGCAATCATTGAGAGACGGCGATAAAATCAACATGAAACAAATGTAGGTTATCGACTTGTAAAACAGTTATTTAATTATTTATCTAAAAAATTTAAAATGATAGAGTTATTTATCAGAAGGAAAATATTGTCATTAATCATCTCGGTTATGATAGTCCTTCTGGGATTGCTGGCGTTGTTTCAGCTTCCCATTACCCAATTCCCAGACATTGTACCACCGTCTGTAACCGTTACAGCAAAATATACAGGAGCAAATGCAGAAGTTTCGGCCAATGCCGTCGCCCTTCCGTTAGAAAGAGCCATAAATGGAGTGCCCGGAATGACGTATATGTCAACCGTAACATCCAACGATGGTTTGACCTTAATTCAGGTTTTCTTTGAAGTAGGAACCGATCCTGATTTGGCTGCCGTAAACGTGCAGAACAGGGTTACCACGATTCTGGACGAACTTCCAGAAGAGGTAATTCGTGCTGGGGTTACAACCGAAAAAGAGGTAAATAGTATGTTGATGTACTTGAACATTACAAGTACCGACAAAACTCAAGACGAACAGTTTATCTTCAACTTTACCGATATTAATATCCTTCAGGAATTAAAACGTATTGATGGTGTCGGACGTGCCGAAATCATGGGTCAGAAAGAATATTCGATGCGTGTTTGGTTAGATCCAGAAAAGATGCTTTCGTATAATATTTCAGCAAATGAAGTTATTAATTCACTTCAAAAACAAAACATTTCTGCCGCACCAGGTAAAGTCGGTGAAGGTTCAGGACAAATGAACAATCAATTACAATATGTAATTAAGTATGGCGGAAAATTCTTCGAGCCAAAACAATATGAGGAAATTCCGTTAAGAGCCAATTCAGACGGAACTATCTTAAGATTAAAAGACATTTCGAAAATCGAATTTGGTGCGATGAGTTACGGAATGGTTTCTAAAACCGACGGAAAACCTTCGGCGTCAATCATGCTAAAACAGCGTCCAGGTTCTAACGCCTCTGAGGTTATTGCGAGCGTAAAAGAAAAAATGTCCGAATTAAAAGGCTCTTCTTTTCCTCCTGGAATGGAATTCAACATTGCCTATGACGTATCTCGTTTCCTTGACGCTTCTATTCATGAAGTATTAAGAACATTAGTTGAAGCCTTTATTTTGGTGGCATTTGTAGTTTTCCTCTTCCTTCAGGATTGGAGATCGACTTTGATTCCAGTATTGGCAGTTCCTGTCGCGCTTATTGGTTCGTTTACCTTTATGTCGATGATGGGCTTCTCGATCAACTTATTAACGCTTTTCGCTTTAGTACTTTCCATCGGAATTGTGGTTGATAACGCGATTGTCGTCGTCGAAGCCGTTCACGTAAAAATCTCCGAAGAACATATGTCGCCAATGGAAGCTACCATTAGTGCCATGAAAGAAATTACAGGTGCCGTTATTGCAATTACGATTGTAATGGCTGCAGTATTTATTCCGGTTGCTTTCTTGAGTGGGCCGGTTGGGGTTTTCTATAGGCAGTTCTCTTTAACAATGGCTATTAGTATTGTGATTTCGGGTATTAACGCCCTTACCCTTACTCCTGCCCTTTGTGCTATTATGCTAAAAGCGCACGATCCGAACAAAGAGAAAAAATCGCTTTTAGATCGTTTCTTCCACAGATTCAACCATTGGTTCGATAATATTACTTCAAAATACATCAAAGTATTGGTGAAGTTTGCTGATCGTAACACTGTTACAGTGGGTATATTAGTACTATTTTGCTTTTTAACTTGGGGAACAACTAAGTTTTTGGCATCTGGATTTATCCCGACTGAAGACCAAGGTATGGTTTACGTAAGTGTTACAACACCACAAGGGGCAACGGTAGAACGTACTGAAAAAGCCCTAGACGAAGTGACTAAAATTGCTCGCGGAATTAAAGGTGTAGACAACGTAACAACTCTTGCTGGATACAGTATTGTAACTGAAATCGCCGGAGCTTCATACGGAATGGGAATGATCAACTTAAAAGACTGGAGCGAACGTGATATTTCGGTTACCGAATTTATGGCCGAACTTACAGAAAAAACCAAAAACATTACCGATGCACAAATCGAGATTTTTGCGCCACCAACCGTTCCAGGTTTTGGTAATACCAGCGGTTTTGAGCTTCGTTTACTGGATAAATCTGGAGGAAGTATTACCAATACCGATAAAGTGACCAAAGAATTCATCAAAGAATTAAATGCTTCGCCAGAAATTCAGAATTCATTTTCGAGTTTTGATGCCACTTTTCCACAGTATTTAATCCATATTGATTATGATTTGGCGGCCAAAAAAGGAATCTCGGTAGACAATGCCATGTCGACTTTACAAACCATGTTAGGTTCTTTTTATGCAACCAATTTTATTCGTTTTTCTCAAATGTATAAAGTAATGGTACAGGCAAGTCCGCAATTCCGTCAAAATCCAGAAAGTATTTTGGATATGTATCTGAAGAATGAAGCTGGCGAAATGGTTCCGTTTTCTACTTTCATCAAATTAGAAAGAGTTTACGGACCTGAGGTTTTAACTCGTTACAACATGTACATGTCGGCTATGATTAACGGTGAACCTGCTGAAGGTTACAGCTCTGGAGATGCCATTGCTGCTGTTGAAAAAATTGCAGCAGAAAAACTTCCTAGCCGTTTTGAACTGGAATGGTCTGGTATGACGCGCGAGGAGATTTTATCAGGAAACCAGACGATCTACATTTTTGCGCTTTGTATACTATTTGTATACCTATTGCTTGCGGCACAGTACGAAAGTTTATTGCTTCCGTTCCCTGTATTACTGAGTCTTCCAGTTGGAGTTTTCGGTTCTTACATTGCGCTTGTAATGGTCGGGCTTGACAATAACATTTATGCCCAAGTAGCACTCGTCATGCTGATTGGTCTACTCGCCAAGAACGCCATCCTAATTGTTGAGTTTGCGATGGCACAAAATAAACTCGGACGCGATATCGTGGAAGCGGCAATTGAAGGAGCAAGACTTCGTTTCAGACCAATTTTGATGACTTCTTTTGCTTTTATTTCAGGATTGATTCCATTGTGTATCGCTTCTGGTGCAGGTGCAATTGGTAACCGTTCGATTGGTACAGCAGCTGCGGGAGGAATGTTAATTGGAACTGTGTTTGGTCTTTTAATTATTCCTGGACTTTACATACTGTTTGCAAAATTGGAAAAACGAATGAGCAAGTCAAACAATTAATTCGTTGAGCAAAATAGAGTAAATTAATCTAATTTGATCTGCAACAATCTTTTAAAATCTGCGTGAAATATTTTTTTAAGCATAGATTTTTTCACGCAGATTTTAAAAGATTAAAGCAGATTTAACAGATTAATCTAAGCTATGAATACGATTGAAAAATGCTTGACAGATTGAACAAATAAAATTAAACAATGAAAGAGATATTAAATCAATATAAAAATACTGGTGTGATAAGGACAACCAAAAGCGCTGTTGTAATAACCGGAGTTTTGCTTTTAACAGCTTGTTCGGCACCAAAAGTCAGTAACAAACTAGACGCGGCAAAGCTTCCAGAAAATTTTGATAGGGAGAAAAAAGAAGCTTCAACTGAGGCTCAACCTTTTATTCCGTTAAAAACGGAGACGTTTTTTAAAGATCCCAAATTAGAGGAACTATTAAAAAAAGCCATTACCAAGAATCCTGATTATTTAATCATGCAGGAAAGAATTTTAATTGCCAATTCGCATTTAAAAGTAGCAAAACTAGCTCTTCTTCCCTCTTTAGATCTTGTGGCCGATGCTTCTGGAACACATTACGGAAAATATACAATGGATGGAGTTGGTAACTTTGATACCAATTTTTCTCAAAATATTAGCGATAAACAAAGAATCAACGAAGATGTTACTCCTAACCTATTTTTGGGAGCCAAAGTTTCTTGGGAAGCTGATATCTGGGGAAAATTAAGCAATCGAAAAAAAGCAGCTCAACAACGATTTTTTGCTTCTCAGCAAGGAATGCGTTTGCTGCAAACGCGTCTTTTAGGAGATGTTGCCGACTTGTATTTCAAACTGATCGCTTTAGACAAACAAGCCGCGATTTACGATAATAACTTGAAAACGCAAGAAAAAGCACTTGATATTGTTTCGGCACAAAGATCGGTCGGAAAAGCAACAGAATTGGCTGTACAGCAGTTTAATGCACAAAACAATAATATTCACGCCGAAGCGTCAGAATTAAAGTTAAGCATTGATCAGACTGAAAAAGCGCTATTAACACTTTTAGGCGAATATGGCGGAAAAATTGACAGAAGCAGTGATTTTTTGTCTGGACATTTGGAGGTTTTAAACCAAAAAATCAGCGTGGATTCTATCATTCACAAAAGACCAGACGTATCTGAAGCTTATTTTGAATTATTAGCAAGCAACGCTGATGCTAAATCGGCTCGCGCTGCCTTTTTCCCAACTGTAAATCTAGGCGGTTATGCAGGTTTCAACTCATTCTCATTCAACACCCTTTTTGATGCGGGTTCTTTTGCCTGGCAGTTATTAGGAGGTTTAACAGCTCCTGTTTTCAATAAAGGACAAATCAAACAGGAATTTTATGTTTCGAATAGAAGACAGGAAATCTCATTCCTTCAATATCAAAATGCAGTGACGACAGCGTTCAACGAATTAAGCGCTTTACTTCATAGAAACGAAGCTTACGAAGATGTTTTAAAATATAAATTGAACGAAATTGATCATCTAGAAATTGCTGTAAATGTCTCAAACGATTTGTATTTGAGCGGTTATGCCAATTATTTGGAAATCATCAATGCGCAAAAAAATAAATTGCAGGCCGAATTGGATTTTGTTGATATCCAATTACGAAATGCAAACTCACAAGTATTGCTGTACAAAGCTTTAGGCGGAGGAATAAATTAGTTTATATGTTGGTCAAAAATGGCTTCTGTTTATAATAGCTCATCGCAGAGGTTGTTTTTAAGTCCCGTTTCTATTTTGAAACGGGATTTTTTTTATAAAACCAATACTCATTTTACCGTTTACTTTTTACCTTTATTCCAAAATACTAAAATTCCGTTGATGGATATTTCCAAAATTCTCGATCACATACACCAACTTCCCGAGCAGTCTAAACTTGCTCTACAAAACAATGTTACAGAAATAGCATTTTCTAAAGGGCACATTTTGCTAAAAGCCAATAAAGTAGAATCGAATATTTATTTTATAAAGAAAGGATTAGTAAGAGCTTATGTAGAAAGAGATAACGAAGTTACTTTTTGGTTTGGAAAAGAAGGTGAAACCATAATTTCAATGAAAAGTTATGTTGAAGATCAGCCTGGTTATGAAACCATTGAACTTTTGGAAGACTGCGAATTGTACAAACTTAAAACAGAAAACCTAAGAAAACTCTTTAATGAAGATGTTCACATAGCCAATTGGGGACGAAAATTTGCCGAAAAAGAATTGATAAAAACCGAAGAACGTTTGATTTCTAAACAATTCAAAAATGCGTCTGAACGCTACTTGGAATTAATGAAAGATCATCCTGAACTCCTTCAAAGAGTTCAACTAGGACATATTGCTTCTTATTTAGGAATTACACAAGTCAGTTTAAGCAGAATACGTGCAGAAATAAAATAACTTCATTTTTTATCATTTGTTAAATTTTTTCTGATTTCCATAAAAGAACTTTGCATCACAAAATTTTAACTATATGAACTGGATTATTTTAATCATCGCGGGTCTATTTGAAGTAGCCTTCGCATCATGTCTTGGAAAAGCAAAAGCAACTACTGGAACCGAAATGTACTATTGGTATATTGGTTTTTTTATATCATTAACGGTAAGTATGCTTTTATTAATGAAAGCTACAGAAACGCTTCCGCTAGGAACTGCTTATGCTGTCTGGACAGGAATTGGAGCTGTAGGAACGGTTCTAGTGGGTATCTTTGTTTTTAAAGAACCTGCAGCATTCTGGAGATTGTTTTTCTTGGCTACTTTAGTTGGTTCTATTGTTGGGTTAAAGGCCGTTTCTCACTAAAAATATATTTTACGATTATCCTCAACTTTGTCAAAGTTTGAAACTTTGACAAAGTTTTTTTTGTTTTTAAACTCGTTATTTATCAAATTTCCCCACTACTAAGCCCCCAATCTTGTCATTTCGACGAAGGAGAAATCTTCACAAGTAACTCCGCAACGAAAGTCCAATCTTTCAAACCCAGATTCCTCGTTCCTCGCAATTGACAAACTGTTGACACAAACTGCTCCTATAACTTTGTCAAAGTTTTCAGTTTGGAATTTGGGATTTAAAATTTGGAATTCAAATAAACTAATGCAATTCCAGCATCACATGATAAAAAAATAGCATTTTTAATCATTATTCTCTCTTTTATCTTTGTCAAAAATTAAAGCCTAAAATTAAAATGACATTCAGCCATTCCATTAAATCTTTTGACGAATTAACCAATCACGAATTGTATAATATGCTTCGATTAAGAAGCGACGTTTTTGTGGTCGAACAAAACTGCCCTTATCTCGATTTGGATAATAAAGACCAGAAAGGTTTTCATTTATTGTATTATGTCGATAACGAATTGGCAGGTGTTACGCGCTTACTTCGAAAAGGAGTATCATATGATGAAGTTTCAATCGGAAGAGTTGTCATTGCAAGATCGCATCGCGGATTAGGTTTAGGAGTAAAACTAATGGAAGCTTCGATTGCGGGATGTGAAGAAAAATTTGGAAAAGGTCCAATCCGAATCAGTGCGCAATACCATTTATCCAAGTTCTATCAATCTTTGGGATTTGTAGAACAAGGAGAAGTTTATGATGAAGACGGAATTCCGCATATCGGAATGCTAAGAGCTTAAAGGTTTACGGAATAATCAATTTTAAAACATTGGAAAGCACAGGATTATGATCTTCGGTTCTCCAATTGACATATAAATCGGTTTCTAGTGGTAATTTGATAAATCGGATTCCTGGAATTTCATGAAAGACATACGAATCGGGTAAAATCGCGATTCCAAGTCCCTTACGAACCAAAGCGATTATAGAAGAACCAAATTCAGAATGAAGATATACTTCTGGAGCGTTCTCCAAAGAATGGAACAATCTTCGGATAATATCGCTGTAACTGCTGCCTTCATCATTGGTTGGTAAAATAAACTTTTGAGACGCAAGTGTTTCTTTAGTCAGATCCTCAGGGGTTTGATACGGATGATCTGCTGGAACCACAACCGCCAAATGATCGGTATGTATTTTTTGAGATTGAATATCTTTTGCATTATTAATATCTCTGGTAATCGCCAGATCAATTTTATAATTTCGCAGAAAATCCTGCTGATTCTCGTACAGCACCTGAACCAGTTTGATTTTTAGTTTTGGAAAAGCTTCTGAAATACGCGATAAAATTTCGGGCATAAGAGAAGCCGAAATAGAATCGGGATGAGAAATGGTAATCGTACCGCTCTCCCCCAACTGAATCTGGCGGGCAGATTGGTGAATAAACTCCAGTTTACTCAATTCGACCTCCCATTTTTCTTTTAAGAATTGGCCTGCAGCTGTGAGTTTTACATTGCGTTTGTTACGTTCAAACAACTGAACGCCAAGTTGATTCTCAAGAGACTGAATCTGACGGCTGAGTGCCGATTGTGTAATATTCATTTTTCCGGCGGTGTTCCAGAAATGAAGTTCGCGGGCCAAAGCCAAAAAATATTTAATCTGCTGTAAATCCATTGATGCAATTTACGCATTTATCACAAACAAAAAATAGCTTTTAACGCATTAAAGAAATAAAAATGAATACGCTAAAAATAACAAAAGCCACAACCGATGACGTTTTAAAACTTCAATCAATTGGCCAACAAACCTTTTCTGAAACCTTCGCCAATGTAAACAGCGAAGAAAACATGAAAAAATATCTGGATGAAAGCTTCGCAACAGCAAAATTGGCTGCCGAACTGGACAATCCGTCATCCTATTTCTATTTAGCTGTTTTAGACCAAAAAGTAGTGGGTTACCTGAAACTGAATACAGCCGATGCTCAAACCGAAAAAGAAGATTTAAACGCCTTAGAAATAGAACGTATTTATGTCGCAAAAGAATTTCATGGCAAGAAAGTCGCACAGGCATTATATGCTCAAGCAGAAGAAATTGCAGAAGAAATAAAAGCTTCGTATATGTGGCTAGGCGTTTGGGAAAAGAATTTCAGAGCAGTAAGTTTCTACACTAAAAATGGTTTTGTACAATTTGACACTCATATTTTTAGATTAGGCAACGATGAACAAACTGATTTAATGATGAAAAAAGTATTGATTTAAAATGGAAAGAAGACAGCTACTATTATTTCTATTAATTCTTGGCACTGCCTTTTGGGGAGTTTCTTACTCCGTTACCAAAATGGCAATTGGCCACTTTTCACTCAACATTTTTTTATTTTATCGTTTCCTGCTGGCCGTAATGGTATTGAGCATTGTTTTTTGGAAATACGTTAAAGACATTAATCGAGAAGCTATTAAAACCGGTTTTATACTTGCCGTTCCCATGTTTTTAGGGATTCAATTGCAGACGACCGCATTAAAATATACCGATGCTTCACAATGTTCTTTCATCGCAGGACTAACAGTAATTATTATTCCGATGTTGAAGTTGGCGATTTACAGAACAAATACGCCTTTAAAGATTTGGATTGCCGCTCTCACTGCTTTAACGGGATTATTTATTATTGCTATAACAGATAAATTTACCATAAACGTCGGCGATTTATTTACCATCTCTGGCGCATTTGCTTTTGCCGTTTATTTGATTTCTGTCGAAAAACATTCTGCTGCCAAAAATCTTTTGTACTCGATTGTTCCTATGTTTGCGTTTTGTGCTTTATTTACTTTTTGTATTGCACTTACAGATTCGCAAGCGGTTTGGTTGCCTAAAAACGATACGTTTTGGCTGGGTGCTGTTTACTGCGCTTTGTTTTCTACAGCATTTATGTACACGGTTTCAAACATTTCACAACGTTATTTATCGGCAGAACGTGTAGCGGTTATTTATTTGTTCGAACCTGTTTTTGGGGCAATTGGAGCGTTTTTCATTTTAGGAGAAAACCTTTCATGGCGACTGCTTTTGGGCGGAACTTTAATTTTCTCGGCCACTATTATTTCTGAAGTCAATTTTAAAAGTAAAAAATTAAAAATGCTGATTAGAAAAAACTAATATTTTAAAAGATTTCACGCAGATTTAAAAAGATTTAAGCAGATTTTATTTTATAATCTATTTAAATCCGCTGAATCTGCGTGAAAAAAAACTTATTTACAAAGGCAAAAGTGTGTCTTCGGGATCGCAAGGGAAATAAATAATAATATCGGTACCTTGATTTGGTTTCCCTTCTGCTTGGATATCTCCTCCAACTGTCTGCATAATCTTTTTACATAAAGCAAGTCCAATGCCCGAACCTGTATAGTGTTCTTGCGTGTGAAGTCTTGTAAAAACTTTAAAAATAGATTCTGCATATTGCTGTTCAAAACCAATACCATTATCAGAGAAACGAACCCAGTGACAATATACTTTGTATCTATCGTGTATCAGAACAGGTTCCTGAGAAGCTGTGATTACAATTTTAGGCTGTCTTTCTGAGGAAGCATATTTGATTGAATTCTGAAGAATATTATTAAACAACTGGCGCATTAAAAAACTGATAGCGTGAACTTCCGGAAGATTTTCATGCTCAATGATGGCTTGACTTTCTGCAATAGTTTCATGCATTTCTTTAATCGTAGACTTCAGTATTTTGTTTAAATCTACTTCTTCCAGCTTCTCTCTTGTGTTTTTTATACGGGTATATTTCAGAATATCTTCCAGCAAGCCACTCATTCTGTTGGCAGATTTAGAAACGCGCTGCAAAGAATTCGAAATTGATTCTGTAGAAATAACATCTAGTTCCGAAAGCATTTTAGAAGTAATAAGCTGAATTTTACGCAACGGTTCCTGCAAATCATGCGTACTGATCCAGTTGATGTTTTCAAGCTCAGAATTGGTTTCTTTCAAAATTTCACTTTGACTACGATACTTCTCTTCCTCTTCACTTAACATTATCAAAATCAAATAATTGTATAAAGTATGAGTATATTGAGAAGCAGCATTAATTTCATAGAGTTTCCAGTTACTGCTTTGGTTTTTTACTATTTGTTTATAAATATTGTATGAGTTTCCTGGATGGAGTCCTTTACTGTCTTTTACAATTCTTTTTTCTGGATCGCCTCCCCATTTAATTTCTGAAATCGTTTCTGGTCTAAACCATATTACATGCCCATTGTTACCTAGTGAATGGTAAATAATTCCAGCGAAATTAGAATTTTCATCAAATTCTGGAAAATGGTCACTAATCTTATTCGTTGAGAAAAAATCAGTATTCTTTTTACTTTTGAGATGTCTGAGTAAATCAATAATTTGTTCATCAGATGGCGTTAAACCATTTTTATAGATTTTATCTCTAGTAATAATAGATACACCAGAAGCATTTGCGATTTCTAACAATTGTGGTGCACTAACAATTTTTTCTAAAGACTCTTTTAAAACAGGAAGCTCCAAGCTAGTCAACTGTTCTAATGCTAAATTCGTTTTCTGGGCACTAAGATACTCATCATTAGATTGTCTAATATCGATTTGAGAAGTAATAAACTGTCCCTGAAGTTTTGCTGCAAGCCTAATTTCAGGAGATATATTTTTCTTTGAATAATGATGACAGGCAATTAATCCCCATAATTTTCCATGATGAATAAGAGAAATCGTCAATGTTGCGCCAACTCCAATATTTTTCAAGTATTCTACGTGAATAGGCGATGTACTTCTTAAAATAGAAAGACTTAAATCGAGATTTTTCCCCTCTTTATCATCAACCGTGTAAATTGGAACAGGCTCATAATCAATATCTACAATCAGCCTCAACAGATTCTTAATATATAATTCTCTTGCTTGGGCTGGAATATCGGTATGAGGGTAATGCAATCCTAAAAAAGGTTCTAAATCTTCTCTGCAATCTTCAGCAAAAACTTCTCCGTTATATTGTTCATCAAAACGATAAATCATTACACGATCATAACCCGTTATTTCGCGCGTTCCTTGTGCTACAAGGGCGCAAAGATCTTTAAGCGAAGTAGTTTTATTCATCTGACTTACAAACTGAATCGTTTGTTTGTAAGCATCAGCGAGTTTTTCTTGATCTGCAAATAGTAATTCAGCTTCAAGAATGTAAATTCCTTCACTTTTATGAATGTTTATTTGAAATAAGCTACCCAACAATTCTATCTCAAGAGGAAAAGCGTCTTTAAACTCATCTCCGTTTGTGTAAGCTAAAATTTCATTTTCGGCGGTAACTCCAAAAACTGCTGCAAAATCTTTTCCTAACATTTGAGTGTGCGAAATACCAAAATAAGCAACAACATTTTCTGTACAGAAATCTATTTTCCATTGCAGTGTTATACCAAGCAAAAAACCGTGAGGCTGAATCTGACCTGGTATGTGTATAGGTTCATGCTCACAGTTGGTTAACGTAACGATATCGCGATTAACTATATCCTTAAATTTCATTCTTTTTATTTGCTCTCAAAGTGATTATAAATACTATCAAAAGCAAATACAGCTCCTTCTATAATACTATCTCCACAATTATTTTCTTGTTCGTATTCAGAAAGAAAATTCAAGAAAGATTTCCAGAAACTTCCTGTTTTTTCTCCATAACCATTAAAATAAGAAACGCCTTTATCTACTGAAAGTTGCGGTACTTTTGAAACATTTTTTAAAATAAATCTTCCGCCCAGTGTGGAACCTTCAACCACATATAAAATACCAAGTGCAAAAGGAACTGAAATTTCTTCGATCTTAAAAACTTTCTCTGAAGGAGTCAATTCGTAATTTAAAAATGAAAGATCTGCTTCTATAAGCTGTTTTTTTCTTCTTTGTTCTAAATCGTCAGTCAGGTTAGCAAACAAAGGAAAAATAGTTTCCTCTGTATCTTGATGTACATCATGCATCAAATTTAAGTATTTCGCATATTCCTCAATTTTCATGTCTGGCGACATAATAGACTTTGAAACAGGAAGTTCTTCTAACTTTTTATGGGAATCAGCAGTTCGTGTTTTTAGATCATTAAGAAAACTGGAAGCTATTGCAGACGTTGGATTTGTGCTCATTAATTTAGTATTATTTTATTTATAAGAGTCAATTTGGCAACTCCTCTTTCACAAATTTAAACAAAAAAAATTAGCCAAATTTTAAAAACACTTTTTAAACGTTGTTCTGTTAATCTTCAACCAAAGAAATCTCAAAAACAGTGCTATTGTTTTCGCTTTTATACGAAATATAACCGCCGTGCGCCTCAATAATATTTTTAGACAAAGTAAGTCCGATTCCTGCTCCTTCGGTTCGGGTGGTGAAAAACGGAAGAAATATCTTGTCTTCAATTTCTTTTTCGATTCCTTTTCCAGAGTCTGAAACTTTTATAAAAATACGATTGTTTTTGGCTTCCGCCGAAATCGAAATTTGCTTCACATCACTGTTTTCTAAAGCATTAATCGAATTGGTCAATAAGTTAATCAATACTTGCTCTATCTGCTGCGAATCGACATTTATTAGATAGTTTTGATTAACAGCATTGATCACTTCGATATTACTTTTTCGAAACAACGGATTCATAACTTGAATACAGTTTTCAACTAAGTGCTGCAATTCTGTTTTTTCTTTTTTAGGCGAAGGAAGCATGGCCAGTTTTCGGTACCCTTCAACAAATTTCTGCAAATGATCACTTCGCCTCAACATTGTCTGCACGCTGTTTTTTATGTCTTCTAAGTCTTCTGTCGAAAGCGAATCTTGTTCTACTAAATCCTCCAAGTTCTGGCAAATCGAACGAATTGGCGTTATAGAATTTAGCAATTCATGCGAAATCACTTTCATCAAATTAATCCACGCATCTTTTTCTTTTTTCTCTACCACATTTTGAATCGAATCTAGCAAAACAATAAAATAATCCTGTTCGAAAATTTCAGTTCGTGAAGCTTGTAAAACAAAGGTTTGTTTGCTTTGTTCATTTATACTAATCTCGATTGAAGTTTTAATTTCGTGAAAATCATCTTCTTCGATTATTTCACACAAAGACGGTAGCTGATTTTTAAGATATCTCCATTTCGAAACTTTTGGAACATTAAAATGGCTCGAAAAATAATCGTTCATCAAAAAAACACTCCAATCTTTTTCTTGTTTCTGCAAAATAATAACGCCCGATTCTATGTTGTTTAAAATCGAACGGTAAATAATATCTCTTGTAACTTGCTCATTTTGTTTGTTTTTTAAGGTTTCATACAAAGTGAACAGCTCATTATAAGTACTGTTGAATTTATGCTTAGAAAAATCAGAACTAAAATCATCCTGCAATATCGAAGAAATGGTTTTGTTATAAATCAAGACCATATTTCTAACATAAAAATACATTTCTCTGCCCAACAGAAAAACCATGCAAAGGCCAAAAATTCCTGTAAAAAGCAAACCAATTCTAAAGAAATAGAGCGACAATTCAATTCCGATCACGATAAAAATTAATCGCAGAAAAAGGAGTTTGTAAGTTTGTAAAGTCCTTAACATAATTAATCGATATTGATATTAAATTTCTCCAAACGTCTGTACAATGCACCTCTTGACAAGCCCAGTTCTTCGGCCGTTTTGCTGATATTGTTGTTGTTTTTGAGAAGTGCTTTTTCAACCGTTGCTTTTTCAACCGACGAAAGCTGAATATCATCTGAGTTTTCCTCGTAAGGCGTTATCGTTTCTAAATCGAGATCAGAAACCGTTATGGTGTTATTTTCGCAAAGAATAACTGCACGTTCAATCTTATTTTCCATTTCTCGAATGTTTCCATTCCATGCGTGTTTTTCAATCTGTTCCAAGACTTTTTTATCAAAAGTAATTTCGTCACGGTTATATTTTTCAATCATTTTATCCAAAAGATATTCGGCAAGCGGAATCTTATCTTCGTGCCTTTCCCTTAGCGGAGGCAAAACAATTTCCATCGTATTTATGCGATAATACAAGTCTTCACGGAAGTTTTTATCGGCAACTTCTAGTTTTAAGTTCAAATTGGTTGCTGTAATAATTCTAACATTCAAAGGTCTTGCTTTCGTTTCTCCCAACCTTGTTACGGTTTTTGTCTGAATGACTTGAAGCAATTTTGATTGCAAATGAAGTGGTACATTTCCTATTTCATCCAAAAAAATGGTTCCGTTTTGCGCCATTTCAAAACGTCCCGCTGTATCCGTTTTAGCATCGGTAAAAGCGCCTTTGGCATAACCAAATAATTCGCTTTCGAAAATATTCGAATTTAAAGACCCCAAATCAACTGCAACAAAAGGCTGATTTTTTCTTTCAGATTGGGTATGAATATGATGTGCTAGAACAAATTTTCCTGTTCCGTTTTCACCTAGAATCAAAACATTAGCATCGGTTTTTGCGACTTTATCTGCCAGCGAATAAGCCTTTTTTATAATTTCAGAACTGCCAACAAAAAAGTCCTCTTTTATCTCAACCTCTTTAGTTTTCTTCTGTTCTTTTCGGGCTTTATCTACAGCTTGCTTTACCGATTCTAAAAGCTTTTTATTTTCCCAAGGTTTCAAGATATAATCAAAAGCACCCGATTTTAAACCTTCAACAGCCGTTTCTACTTTTCCGAAAGCCGTCATTAGAATTACCACTGTTTTAGGCGAAAGCGTTTTTATTTCTTTTAATAAATACAAACCTTCCCTTCCATCTTCAAATCCTAATCTATAATTCATATCTAAAAGGACAACATCAATGGCATTTTTTGCCAATAATTCGACAATATTTTTTGGATTATTGAGGGTATAAATGTTTTCAAAATACTTTTTCAGATAGACTTTTGATGCAAAAAGAATGTCTTCCTGATCGTCGATGATTAAAATAGATGCGTTGGTCTTTTTCATTATTGTTCAGTTTTGGACGAAAGGTGTCCACTTATGGACAGTTTAAATTTTTATTGAAAAATAATCCCTTAAAAACAAGGTGTTTACAATGTTTAATTTACTGGCACGAAAATCACATTAGAACTTGTAAATCACTAATTATTAACCCCTTTCGGAAGTAAAAATAACAAAATAAATAGCGATTACACATTGTAAATATTTTAAAACCTAAAAAATAAAACAACTAAAACCACTATCTTTCATGACGTCCAATCATTTAACAATTCAATCTAATTGGTTATCAAAATTTTATTTAAGTTTCCTCTCAATCGTAGGCGGAGTAAATGCCTTACTTTTTGTGATATTACCTATTCTCCCATATAATCTCACAAAATTTATAAATGCAGCAGGAATGTTGAGTTTATTAGCTGCCATTTTATTTTCGTTTCTATTTTCATTCTATTGGAATTATAAAGAAAAAAACAATAACATAAATTCCGAAAAATACAAGACTCTACTTATTGAATTATTACGATTTTGGATTGCCTTTCATGTTTGCATTTTTGGTTTTGAAAAGATTATCGACGTTAACTTTTCATTTTCTTATCACATAAATGATTCTTTGGCAAGTACCCTTACAGGTCAAGAACTTACTTGGAAATACTATGGTTATTCTTATGGACTTTCGATAATAGTTGCCATATTGCAAATTGCGGGAGGTATCGCATTATTATTCAGACGATCTATTTTACTCGGATTAGTAATGCTTATGCCAGTAATGTTCAATATTTTACTGATTAATCTATTTTATAATATTGGTCCCATTACTTGCTTAACCTCAATAATAATTATGCTAGGTTTAGCTTATTTATTATGGCAGTATAAAGAAAACATAATTGCTTTATTTAATCATTCTTCAAAAGATTATTCTATAGTAAAAAATAAAGCATTGCGTAATTCTGCAAGAGCCTTTTGTATAATAATACCCTGTTTATTTGTACTTTATTACAGCCATAAAGTTCAGCTTTCTAAAAGATATTTTGGAAAATGGAAAGTTGAAAGCATATCGCGCAATGGCAAAATAATCCCTGACAATGCATGGGAAAAAGATAGTTCTGCATGGAAAACCATTTATATTGAAGAAAGAGAGAAGATTTTTTTCTGTCCAAATCCAAATATGTATGTCGACAGCGCATCAATATTCATGAAATATCGATTTGATAATATAAAAAATACCTTTAAAGTGATTTCGTATGAAAGAAACTTGCAGAATCCCGATACAATTCCTGTTCAAATTAATAATTTCGACAGCAATTCTATGCAGTGGAATATGGTATTGTATATAGACACAATCAAAATGCAATTAAAAAAATCAAATAATCAATCAATCAAAAATTAAAACAGTCAAATTATGATTACAATTACCAAACTTTCAAAAGTATTTAGAACTGAGGAATTAGAAACCAAAGCATTAAGTGAAATTTCGTTAACTATCAATCAAGGCGATTTTGTATCGATTATGGGGCCGTCTGGAAGTGGAAAATCGACTTTATTAAACATTATTGGATTGCTAGACAGTGCTTCTAGCGGAAGTTATAAACTTCTTGATCAGGAAATGGTAGGTTTGAAGGAAAAATCTAGAGCGCAAGCCCGAAAAGAAAACATCGGATTCATTTTCCAGAATTTCAATTTAAT
This sequence comes from Flavobacterium sp. B330r, assembly GCF_056824325.1. Classification (NCBI taxonomy): domain Bacteria; kingdom Pseudomonadati; phylum Bacteroidota; class Flavobacteriia; order Flavobacteriales; family Flavobacteriaceae; genus Flavobacterium; species Flavobacterium sp. B330r. Next base: position 4,391,086 of record NZ_CP124860.1, on the reverse strand, counting down.
TGATGAATTATCTGTTTTCGATAATATCGAATTGCCTTTAATTTATAACAATGTTCCATCTGCCGAAAGAAAATCACGCGTAAACGAGATGGCGAAAATTTTGGGAATCGCGCACAGATTGAAACATTTTCCACAGCAACTTTCGGGCGGACAGCAACAGCGTGTAGCCGTAGCGAGAGCTTTAATCAATAATCCGAAAATTATTCTAGCCGATGAGCCAACAGGAAATCTAGACAGCAGAAACGGAAATGAGGTTATGGAATTACTAACCGATCTTCATGCCAGCGGTTCGACAATCTTGATGGTAACACACTCCGATTACGATGCTTCTTTTTCGCAAAGAACTATTTTAATGAAAGATGGCGAAATCCTTTCTGAAAAAGTAAATCATAGAAATGTGGACGTTTTGGTAACTGCTAACAACTAGTTTATGCTAAAGAATTGGATTAATATATTTATATATCAATTAAAGCATAACAAGCTTTTCAGCATCTTAAATATTCTTGGTTTAAGTATCGGAATTGCAGGACTAATCTTTGCAACGCTGTACTGGAACGACGAATATTCGTATGATAAATGGAATCCGTCGAAGGATAAAACATTTATTGTTATGAATAATGTGAGAAAAGGAAATATTTTTGCTACAAACTCTGCTATTACAGCGCCACTTCTAAAATCGTCTACTCCATATGTAGAAAATTATTGCTATTTTACTGATTATTACTCAAAGGAGACGATTCAATATAATGGCAAAACAGAAATTGTAGATAAGATTTTTTCTGCACAAAAGAGTTTCTTTTCTTTTTTTCCATATCAATTCAAATACGGCAATCCGAATACTGTGCTTCAAGAACCTCAAAGCATTGTATTTTCTGAAGAAACTGCTTTTAAATTTTTTAAGAATGAAAATCCAATCGGAAAACAGGTAAAATATGATGACAGAACCTATATAGTTCGTGGTGTTTATAAAATACCTGGAAAATCGGTTGTCATGCCTGACGTGGTTACTAACAGCATTGAAGAAAGTCTTGAAAGAAATAAAGATCATTGGGGCTTCAATTATGGTTTAATGCTAAAACTGAAAAAAAAGAATGACGCTCCACTGGTAAAAAAAGCGCTAGATGAAATATTCTTAGAAAAAAATTATAAAAGACAGGCACGAAATGAAGGCATGACGCTTGAACTATTTATAAAAACATACGGAGAACCTTTGAAAACCATAGTAGTTCCATTTGAAAATTCTAGGCTCCACAATGAAAGCTATCCATTTCCAGAAGGAACAGGAAGCCTTCAGTTTTTACGAATCTTAATGGGATTATCTATTGTCATTTTATTGCTGTCAATTGTCAATTATATCAATTTAGCTACCGCTAATGCTATAAAACGTGCAAAAGAAGTGGGTGTGAGAAAAATTATTGGTGCTACAAAAAGACAGATTGTGCTTCAATTTGTATTTGAAACTGCTTTGACCATGCTTTTTGCTTTATTATTGGCACTCGTAATTGTCGAAGTTTCTCTGCCATTTTACAATCAGTTTTTAAACAAAGAATTGGTTCTTGCGGGATCTCAGTTTTATCTTCAGCTTGTTGTAATCTTTATCCTTGTGGTTATTGTAAGCGGCGTTTTTCCTGCGGTTTATATTTCAAATTTTGAGGTTTTGAATGTTCTAAAAGGAAATTTTTCGCACAGCAAAAATGGTTTATGGCTTAGAAATGCCATGCTTGTTTTACAATTTTCGATTGCTGTTTTCTTTATCATCGGTTCTATTGTTGTGTATCAGCAAGTTCAATTTATGGTAGAAAAAGATTTAGGCTTTAATGGATCACAGTTAATGAATATCTCTTTTAGGGAACAAAAAGACAAAGGTCAATTTGAGCGATACGTAAGCATAAAACAAGAACTGAAGAAAATTCAAGGTGTTGAAGCGGTTTCTGCGGCTGCTTTTTCTATTGGAAGTGATTGGAGCTCCAGAGGCGGTTTGCATTATAAAAATAATCCGGAAGTTATCATTCAGCAATTGGGTTCAGATTTTGGAATGCTGGAAATGTTAGGCGTTAAACTGCTAAAAGGAAGATTCCTGACCGATAAACTAGTTTCTGATACGATTTCTAATGTTTTACTGAACGAAGTGGCAGCTAAAACAATGAACGAAAAAAATCCTGTGGACAAAATCATCGATTGGCAGGGCGAAAAATATAAAGTGGTCGGAGTTGTAAAGAACTTCCATTGTTCTGGTCTTGATAAAGAAATTAGTCCGATGATCTTCTTTCATATCAATGCCCAAAAATGGACACAGAGAAACATCGAATCTATTACAGTAAAGGTTTCTCCTAGAAATATGAATCAGACTATTGCTTCGCTAAAGAATTTCTGGGTCAAAAATGTAGATGCCGAATATCCTTTTGAATATAGTTTTGTAGACAAAAATTTTGCGCGCACTTATAAAAAATACCAAGATCAAAGAAACTTATTTGCTTTATTAAATGTTGTTGTAATTCTAATTGCCGTTTTCGGGCTGTTTGCCCTAGCTTCTTTTTCTATGGAAAGAAGATTAAAAGAAATTGCAATAAGAAAAACACTTGGCGCTGAAACCAATATTTTACTGAAAGAATTGTCTAAACAATACGTGATCTTCTGTATAATTGGTTTCTTAATCGGAATTGTTCCTGCTTATTTATTACTGCAGAAATGGCTTAAAAATTTCCCATTCCGAATAGATATCACTCTTCTACCCTTTTTTCTTGCTTTTGTGTCTTTGCTTTTCCTTACGCTGACAATAGTTTTAGTAAAAGCCTATCAAGTAACAAAAGTGGATGTTTTAAAATACTTAAAATACGAGTAAGATGCTTAAAAATTGGATTAACACATTTATTTATCAGATCAAAAACAACAAACTGTTTTCGATTCTTAATATATTAGGATTATCAATAGGAATGGCCACTTTAATTTTTGCCATTCTCTATTGGAACGACGAGCATTCTTACGATCAGTGGAATCCCGAAAAAGATCAAGTTTATTCGGTCTTAAATGACATTGGCAATAATAATGTCTGGACATCAAACGCTGCAACGACAGGGCCTATGCTAAAAGCTGTTTCTACAGATTTAGACAGTTACTGTTATTTCTATGGTGATTATGCCAGAGATGTTATTTCGTATAATGGAAAAAAGGAAATGATCAGCAAAATTTTTACGGCTCAAAGTAATTTTTTCTCCTTTTTTCCTTTTCAATTTATGTATGGAAACGCGAAAACAGCTCTTCAAGACAGAAACAGTATTGCTTTATCTGAGGAAACTGCCGTGCGATTATTTGGAAATGAAAACCCGTTAGAAAAACTGGTAAAATATGAAGGACAGATTTTTACCGTTAGAGGCGTGTATAAACTTTCACAAAAATCTTCGGTAATGCCAAATGCCATTACTACCTTAATTGAAGACGATTTAAAAAGAACAAAAAACGAATGGAGCTATCATTACGGACTTGTCCTTAAAATAAAAAATCCCAAAGCAACTCCAGGAGTAATAAAAACGATCAATCAGCTTTTCTTTGATAATTGCACCAAAGTGTATGCAAAACAAGAAGGTTTACCGATTGCTGAGTTTATAAAAAAGTATGGAGAACCTGTAAAATCAAGTTTGCTTCCGCTGTCTGAAGCACGAATGTACAAAGGCAATTTTCCTTTTCCTGAAGAAGGCGGAAAACTGCAGTACATTATTATTTTAATGGGATTATCTATTTTGATTTTATCGCTTTCAATTGTAAATTACATTAATCTCGCTACGGCAAACGCCATAAAAAGAGCAAAAGAAATTGGTGTTAGAAAAATTACTGGCGCAAAAAAAGGACAAATTGTATCGCAATTTATCTTTGAAACCGCTTTAACTACCATTTTTTCAGTTCTATTAGCTTTGGTAATTGTCGAAATTTCGCTTCCTGTTTACAATTCTTTTCTTGATAAAGATCTGGTTTTAATTGGTTCTCAGTTTTACATTCAATTAATTTTAATCACTTTACTTGTAATTGTAGCTTCTGGAGTTCTACCTGCGGTTTATGTTTCAAATTTTGAAGCTTTAAAAGTTTTAAAAGGCAATTTTTCTCGCAGTAAAAGAGGAATCTGGCTCCGTAACGGAATGTTGGTTTTGCAATTTGCGGTAGCTGCTTTTTTCATTATCGGATCTTTTATTGTGTACAAACAAGTTAATTTTATGGCTGAGAAAGATCTTGGTTTTCAAGGAGCTCAGGTTTTAGACATTACTTTTAAACCAAAAAAAGATGTAACACAATATGAACGCTATAAAAGAATTAAACAAGAGATTGGTAAAATAAACGGTGTAGAAGCGGTTTCTACAGCTTTATTTGCCATGGGAACTCAAGAAAATTCCTGGTCAAGTGCGAGTTACAAAAACATCCCTCCTTTTTTGATACAAGAAATGGCAATGGATTTTGAAATGCTCGATATGCTGGGTGTGAAAATATTAAAAGGTCGAAAATTAAATTCTGCTTTTTCTTCTGACAGTATTTCATCTGTTTTGTTAAATGAAACTGCCGCAAAACTACTTCTCGAAAAAGACCCTCTGAATAAAACACTCGTATGGAGAGATCAAAAAGTAAAAGTAGTCGGAATTGTAAATGATTTTAATTACTTCGGAATGGAAAGCCAAATTGGTCCAATGATGTTTTTTTATGTCACAAAAATCAACGGAGTCAAAGACGATATACGTCATATTTTTGTCAAAGTTTCACCAGACAACATGAAGGAAACCATCGCAGGAATCAACAAATTATGGATACAAAAAATAGACTCTGAATATCCTTTTGAATACAATTTTGTAGATAAAAATTATGCTAGAACCTACAAAAAATACGAGAATCAGAGAGATTTATTTGGTTTGCTAAATATCATCGTAATCTTAATTGCCGTTTTCGGATTATTCTCTCTAGCCTCTTTTTCAATGGAAAGAAGACAGCGTGAAATTGCAATTAGAAAAACGCTCGGCGCAGATACCACTATTTTGCTGAAAGAACTGTCCAAACAGTATGTGCTTTACTGTGTAATAGGTTTCTTAATCGGAATGGTTCCAGCGTATTTACTGCTAGAAAAATGGCTTGAAAATTTTGCCTTTAGAATTACTATTCCGCCTCTGCCGTTTTTCTTTGCTTTTGTGTCGCTGTTGTTCCTAACCCTTACAATTGTTTTGGCAAAAGCCTATCAAGTAACCAAAGTAGATGTGCTGAAATATTTAAAATACGAGTAATTCGTTTGAGTTTTTCTATTTCACGCTTCCCATAGTTATCGGGGTTAATAGGGTTTTGGCAGATTCTAGCAGACTATTTTTTGATTAAAAACAATCTGCTAGAATCGGCAACCTGAGCGATAGTAAATAAGCGAAGCAAATCTATATGAAACTAACCACCCAACCATAAAACACCAACAAAATGTTAAGAAACTGGATCAATACATTTATCTATCAAATCAAACACAGTAAACTTTTTACTGCCCTCAATATTCTCGGATTATCAATTGGAATTTCAGGCTTAATTTTCGCGCTTTTGTATTGGAACGACGAACAAAACTACAATTCTTGGAATCCAGAAAAAGATAAGGTGTATCAGGTTTTAGTGCAATTAAGTGGCATGACATCTTGGTCAGAATGTGCTTTATTTTTGAAACCAGCTTTGGATGCAGACCCAAATATTGAAACCGCAATGTATGGGGAAGATTGGTATCAAAAAGATAAAATTGTTTACAAAGGAAAGAAGGAATTTGTAGATAAAATTATTAATGTACAACGCAACTTTTTTTCCTTTTTCCCTTTTGAAATCATAAAAGGAAATGCTGTTTCGTCCATTAAAGACGATTCTAGCATTGCAATTTCAGATAATATTGCAAAAAGAATCTTTGGAAATGAAAATCCAATTGGAAAACAAATTGAATGCTTTAATCAAGTGTTTTCTGTTCGCGCAGTTTATCGCATTCCGGGAAACTCATCCATCGCGCCAAATGTGATAATCAATACAATTGAAAAAGAGATGGATTACTCTGTAATAAATCCGTTTGTTTTTAAATTATTGCTAAAAGTTAAAGATCCGTCAAAAGTTGAAATTACAAGAAAAAAACTGGAACGAATCTATAATTACGATTTCATCAAACGCTTAGCAAAACAAGAAGGCTTTACGTTTGAAGACATGGGAAAGAAAGTAGGATATTTTAATGTCGTAATAGAACCGCTTTCGAAAGCCAGATTACAGTCAATAACAGACGGTTATCCTGAAGGCAGAGGCAATTATCAATTTTTAATGATTATGATGGGTTTATCCATTTTGATTCTCATTTTATCAATTATTAATTATATTAATCTCGCTACCGCAAATGCTGTAAAAAGAGCTAAAGAAGTTGGCGTGAGAAAAATTACAGGCGCTTCCAAAACAAATATTATCTATCAATTCCTTTTTGAAACAGTTTTAATAACTTCATTTTCAATTCTATTGGCTTTAGTTATTGTAGAAATAGCCTTGCCGTTTTACAACAATTTCTTAAACAAAAATCTCATTCTATTGGGCAATCAATTTTACTGGCAATTAATTCTAATTTTTATAATTACAGTATTTACAGCTGGCTTACTTCCATCTATTTACGTAGCCAATTTTGAAACTTTGAAAGTTTTAAAAGGAAATTTTGGAAGAAGCAAAAACGGAATCTGGTTGCGCAATGGAATGCTGATTTTTCAATTTGCAATTGCTGCTTTCTTTATAATTGGTTCCTATATTGTTTATGAACAAATCAGGTATTTACAAAATAAAGATCTTGGTTTTAAAGGAGATCAGGTCATTTCTGTAGCATTAAATTTTCCGCCAGGAGAATATGAAAACCAAAATGTAGAAAAAAATATTTACAGCAAATACAGTCTCATAAAACAACAGCTCAGTAAAATAAAAGGTGTTCAGGAAATTTCGACTGGTCTTATTGCTTTTGACGGTTCTGATAATTTTATCAATCCCGTTCTCTATAATGATGAACTTTTTAAAGAACGAACAATTGCATTAGATTATGGCATGTTGGAGATGCTCAATATTAAAATGGTAAAAGGGAGAAATTTTGATCGAAAACTAGCTTCTGACACTATCAATTCGGTTATCATAAATGAAAGTGCTTTAAAACAGATGAATATTAAAGACCCAATTGGTAAAGAATTGATCATACGAGGACAAAAATTACGAATCATTGGTATTGTAAAAGATTTTAATTTATTAAGTCCAGAAATGCAAGTGCCTCCCATCTCCTTTTTTCATTTAAAGACTTTAGGAATGGCGCGTGACATCAACAAAGTTTTCATTAAATTAAAAATGGATGACTCCGAAAATACCATTGCAAGCATAGAAAAATTATGGTCAAAAATCGACACAGAATATCCATTTAAATATGATTTTGTCGATAAGGAATATGCTAGAACCTACGAGTCTTATGTAAAGCAGAAAAATCTGTTTTCTCTACTCAATGTAATTGTGATTCTTATTGCCCTTTTTGGATTATTTGCTTTAGCATCTTATTCCATTCAAAGAAGAATGAAAGAAATTGCGATTCGAAAAACTTTGGGCGCAGAAACCAATATCTTATTAAAAGAACTGTCTAAACAATATGTAGTTTACTGTGCAATAGGTTTTCTTATTGCCGTATTTCCTGCCTATGTTTTATTGCAGAAATGGCTGAATAATTTTGCTTTTAGAATCGAAATTCCGATGCTGCCGTTTCTACTTTCCTTTTTGCTTTTATTATTTCTAACCTTATGCATAGTTTTAGCAAAAGCCTATCAGGCAACAAAAGTAGATGTCCTGAAATATTTAAAATATGAATAATTAGTTTTGAGTTTTTGTAAAAAGCTGTGCAAGTCTGAGCCCTTGCCCAGCTTTTTTTATTTTGATCAAGCGTAAAATCGTTTTAAAATTTCCTTTGCATTGTCTGAAGCTACAATCAATCCGCCGCTCATCATGATAATGTCTTTGAGAACCAGACGGCCTCCGACAGAAAGATACGGAAAACCAAATTCTGGTGTTGGAAAATCTCCGCCCAAATTCGGAACGTAAACTTCGGGTGTTGTAATTAAAAACGATAAGGTTACAAATGCCATTACGAACGTTAGAAGTCCGCCCAGAAAGCCGATTTTAGGATACCAAATTCCCAAAAGCACCAACAAGCCAATGGTCACAATAACAGTTCCTAATCCGTAAGAGAAAATATAGGTTCCGTTGGTTTCGTGCCATTTAATGTTTTTCTCCACAGTTTTACCTTCAGCGTTTTTGTAAAGTGTATAGGCTTTGACGGTTTTACCATCCTCATTCACAACTTGTTTATTGGCATCTTTATAAAAGAAACTCATAAACGGACTATTGGCAACTAGCGGAACAATTCCGTCAGCTTCATATTTAAAAGCTTTTAATCCGCCAATCCAAGCCATTACAACAAATATGGCAATTCTTAAAAAGTGAATAAAGTTGTTTTGTCCACCAGCAATAAATCGTATAAATTTTTCCATTTTGATTCTGTTTTAAATACATACCAAAATTACTATACTGCTATCTGGATAAAAATGGACTAAAAGGAGTTTTCATGGACTATTTTGCCACGATAGAAATGCCAACTTCTTTTCGGAATTCTTTAGGCGAAATGCCCACACTTTTCTTGAAATATCGGCTGAAATAAAATTCGTCTTCAAAATTAAGATCGTCTGCAATTTCTTTTATCGTCTTCGTTGTTAAATGCAGTTGTTTCTTGGCTTCCAAAACAATTCGGTCCTGAATAAGCTGAGAAGGCGATTTTCCGAAATGCTTTTTGATTCTTTTACTGAAAGTATTCACACTTAAATTGTACTTAGAAGCATAAAAAGCGACTTCTTTGGCTTCAAGAAAATGAGTGTCTAACAAATGCTGAAATTTCAAAATATCAGCATTTCCAATAGATTCCTGAATCTGTGGTGACATTTTGAGCTGTTTTTCTTTGCTGCTCAAGGCGAGAATAACCTGTAAATACGATTTTAGAATCGAATTATCATAATCGAGTTTAGAGTCTTCTACCCTTTTCATTCTTTCCATAATGCTCGTGATTTCTTCATAAATAAAATCAGAAACCGTCACAAAAGGTTCGCTATAAATATCATTGAATAAAATTCCGTTGCAGGCCACTTCTTTTTTATGGTATTCAATACAGTAAAAATCGCCATGAAAACTGAGAACATTTATGAAAGATGCAGTCGAACTTTTCCATTGCAATAACTGATATGGCGTTAAAAACAAAAGGCATTTCCCTTGGCATTCGTAATCGGTTAAATCAACAGAAAAAGCCGCTTTTCCATCAAACATTAAAATGTTGTAATACGGCTCGTTGATTCCCTTTTCAAGAAAAGAAGATTGTTTCAGTTCGATTTTCATTTTACTAAATTAACGTAAAGCCAACTATTGCGCAATTTAAACCAAAAAAAAATGTCCCAGAAAGTTAGCTTTTCTGGGAACATTTGAGGTTGAACAATTCTAATTATTCAAAGCTGGTTTCGTAAATATTCCTCTTTTAATTCAGGAAACAAGAATGCACTGGAAGTTGGTACAATTCTTCAAAATCTACTCCGACGAGATTTAGGCTTTTAAAAAATGTTTTCGCTTTATTTTTTGCCTGTTTATTCAATCCAGTATAAAATATTTCATCGCCATTCTGCTTTTGGTTTATTATAGAAAATACTTCTGGATTAACTATATTAAGCACCCTTATAGCATGAGCTTCTGGTAAAAGAGAAGCAATGATTTCGGGTGATGATTTTGAATTTGGCTTCAAGCATTCTAAACTAAAAATAGGATTGCTCTCGTATATAATTACTTTTTCGTTCATATCTGGCAAGTCTGTCAGGAACAATCCAACATCTTCACGCGGAATAAACACGATCAAAATGTTGGCTTTTGCAGCTTCGTCTTTGCTTACCAATGTTACGTTCTCTCCCAAAGTCTCCGCCATATCTTTAAACTGACGATTTTCGCGTGTAGAACTTAATAATACCTGATGTCCAGCCCCGACCGCACGGTTCACAAAATCCATTGTAAAACTACATAAACCAATTACCCCTACCTTCATACGTTTTGCATTTTGTTTTAACCTTATAACGCAAATATAACGGTACAAAGTACTACACGACTTATTTTTGCTGTGCCAATAAATCTACAACGTTGTAGATTTAAAACTACAAACGGCAAATTGTGATTTATGTTTGCTAAGTTTGTTCTATAATTTAGTCAGATGCCAAAAATAGCGGTTCATATTTTGCGTTACTGTTGTTTTCTGCTTTTGCTCATTACAACCCAAATGGTCTGTCAAGAAAACTACACAGCCAGATGGTACACTGCGGATAATAACGAGCTGCAACAGAATAGCATAAAGGCAATTGTTCAGGGTAAACACAATTTTATATGGATGACGACTGAAAATGGCATTGTGCGCTATGACGGAAATAATTTTCTTACTTTCAATTCTTCCAATACCTCTTTAGAACATACTCGCTTTACAGATATTTTCGGAAGCATCGAAAAAGACAGCCTAACCAGTTTCAACGAAAGCAAAAAAGAGCTTGTCTTTATCCGAAATGCCAAAGTCCAAATACTCAAAAAAAACGCTCGCAATTCTAGTTTAGTGCGAAACGACAGACGTATCTTTTTTCATGACGGTCTTCCTTCCAACTATACAATCAATCGGCATGAACCTTATTATATTAAATTATCTACTGGAAATATATTTTTTATAGATAACCAAACCGTTGAATTATGCGATTCTAAAATGAAAAGCATTTCTAAAATTGTTTTCAAAAACGATAATGTCTTTAATTTTTTTGCAATCAGCAATTCTCTTTTCTACCTTACAGATAACGGCGATTACAAGTGTTTTTCTAAAAAAGGTGAATCTTCTGGAAAACTGAATATAGCACTAAAAGGCAATCATAAGCTATTCTGGAATATTACAACTGGGCAGGTTTTTCTTTGTATAAAAAATAAAATATATCAGCTAGAGAATCAAAATGATCAATTAAAAGCTAAGCTCATTGTAGATTACAAAGATTTTGAAACTAGCAATATCATCGCTATTTATTTCGATCAGAAAACCCAAAAACTGTACTTAGGAAGCGGTACAGATGGCTTGTGTATTATTTCCTTTCCTGCTTTTAAATCGGTTACCAAAAGTAAAAATAAGGCCGAAGTGTACTACGCTGCACAAGCTTTCAGCGACAGTACAGTCATCACCTCTGAAGGATTCATAATTGGCAATAAAAGAGTGATTGACAGTATTCCTTTTCCTAAAAGTGTTTTTTTGGATGAACGACTGAATATGGCTCTCGACGATGAAAAAAACATCTGGATTAGCCGAGACAAGAAAGTTCTTTGTTATCTAAAAAAATCCGGATATAAAAAGTATACCACCTACCCTTTTGACCAAAATCCGAAAACAATATTCAAAGATAACAGCAATACCATTTGGGTTTCTATGGGATTGGACGAATTCCATAAACCTAAGTTATATGCTATAAAAAATGGAGTTGTAAAGCTTAAAGCGAACTTTAGAAATAACATTCATTATATTGTCCAGCAGAACAATACGCTTTATTTAGGTGGAGATAATGGTTTGTTTCTGTACGATTTAGAAACCAACAAATTACGTTTTGCAAAAAATACCGAGAAAATAAATATTCGAAGTGTTTTTATAGACAGTCAACAGAAAATGTGGTTTACTACATACGAGAAAGGATTTTTCCTTTACGAAAACAATATTTTGCACTCTTTTCCAACAGACGAAGAACATTCTCTCAACGCTTCACACTGCATTATCGAGGACCATAATGGCTTTTTCTGGATATCTACCAACAAAGGACTTTTTCAGGTTTCTAGAAAAGCGCTGCTTCAATATATTAAAAATAAAAACACGGTTATTTACTACCATCAATACACTAAATCGGATGGTTTCCTGATTAACGAATTTAACGGCGGATGCCAGCCATGCGGTAATTTTCTAAAAAATAATGATATCGTTTTTCCGTCTATGAATGGTATCGTGTTTTTCAATCCTTATAAAGTAGCTCCTTTACTGCCTGGCAAGGAACTTTTTATTGACAGAATTGTTCTGGACCAAAAAACAATTGATCCAAAAGACACCATTGTCTTAAAAAACAACTTTCAAAGGGTTAGTTTTTTGCTTTCTTATCCTTATTATGGCAATCCTAAAAATCTGTCTATAGAGGCGAAAATGGACAAAATTGGCACGGATCGCTGGGAACGATTAAAAGCCGATAAATCGATATCTTTTACCACGCTTCCTCCTGGAAATTATAAACTTACCTTTAGAAGTTTATCTGGTTTTAATGCCAATTACGCCTACAAAACTGTAATTCTTGTTGTTCCTGCAAAATTTTACCAGACGATCTGGTTTGCCATTCTCTGCGGTTTTCTGGTCGTTGGTTTTGTAATTTCGATCTGGCATATTAGATTGTATTATCAAAGAATGAAAAGAAGACAGCTGGAGGAAGTAATTGCGAAAAAAACAAAGAAATTGGCCTCTACCGTTAAAAAGCTTGAAAAAACAGAAAACAATTTAAAACAAGAAATTAAACAGCACGAAATGCTTGTTAAAAGTGTGAGCCATGATATAAAAAGTCCGTTAAAATTCTTGTCTTCTTCTATAAAACATCTTTCTGAAAACAGTAGTATTCAAGACGACCAGCGCCTCAAACAGCAATTAACAACTTTACAGACTTCGACATCTCAGCTTTATGAATATGTAGAAAATCTAATAAAATATTCTTCTATTTTTATTGAAGGAAAAAAACTGGAAGACGATAGTTATTCTTTGTATGAATTGATCGAAGAACGAATCCAGATTTTTGAAAAGATTGCTGAAGCAGAAAACGTATCGATTGTCAATAATGTAGAAAAAAGTTTTTGTGTGAGAACCAACAAGAAAGCGCTTTCTATTATCATTCATAATCTGATTGATAATGCCATAAAAAACACCAAAAACGGAAGAATTGAGCTCTTATGCACGCCTCAAGAAAATATTCTGACTTTAAAAATTATAGATAATGGAAAAGGAATGAGTAAAGAGCTTATTGATTATTACCATAATTTTTATAAAAACCCGATTTCAAAAAATTACCATCTCGGACTTCATATGATTATTGAACTTCTTATTCTTATTGAAGGGAACATCAATATTATTAGTGACCTTGATAAAGGCACTACTATAGAGATTATGGTTGAGTACAACTAACTCTTAAACGTTTTATATAAGTTGATAAGTTCTACCAGATTATTGACTTTTAATTTCTCAAAAACCCTCGCTTTGTATGTGCTTACAGTCGACATATGAATGTTGAGTTTGTTGGAGATTTCTAAATTACCATTTCCCTGAACCAGTAAATCTGTAATTTGAAGCTCTCTTTTAGACAAACCTTCCAACGGATTTAATTTTCTTTTATTGGACTGATTATCTACTAATTTACTGACTAGTTCTGGAGAAACATAAGTTCCCGATTCGAAAATTGAAGTAATGGCAAACATGATTTTTTCTTCGCTGCACAATTTGTCTACATAACCGTTGGCACCAGAAGAAAGGTATTTTAAAGCATATTGTTCTTCTTCGTGAGCAGAGAAAACCAATATTTTCACCTCAGGCTGAATGGCTCTAATATCGGTTATCATATCCGTGTTTTTTCCGCCGGGAATATTGATATCTAAAATCACTAAGTCAAAAGGAAGATTTTTTAAAAGTGTAATCGCTTCAAAGAAATTTTCGGCATTCGAAATGGCAACATCTTCAAATTGTCGCTCCAAAATCATAGCAACCCCGTTTCGCACTACCAAATGATCATCTACTATTAAAATCTTCTTTGTCATCTTCATTATTTCTTGGTAAATCCTTTTCTGGTCATTTCTCCCCAGCCTTTGGTTCCCATCATTTTTTCTTTATAACCAATTAAAGCGGCATAAACCGTAAACGGATGAAAATAAAACGGCTCAATAAAAGCGGCCATCAGTAATTTGAAAAAATCAGCCTGTTTTGGGTATTTATGATAGGTTTTTTCTTCGCTGTACAAAGCAATCACCGAAAAGAACACTGCAAAGGTATACACAAAAAGCAGCAGTAAAAAGAAAAAATGCCAGTTTAGCAAACCGAACACTATAAATACAGCGGTTATGACCAAACCGATAAACTCAATTGCAGGCGCTAAAAACTCAAACAGAGTCCAATACGGCACACTCAGCATTCCTAATAATTTATATTTTGGATTTAAGAACATTCCGCGGTGAATGCTTAATGTTTCTATGGTTCCTCTCATCCAGCGGGAGCGTTGTTTTTTGAATATTTTGAAATCCTCAGGCGCTTCGGTCCAGCAAAGCGGATCTGGAATATAACTCACGGAATAAGGCAGTTTATTATCGAGCATATAACGGCGCATTCTGACAATAAGTTCCATGTCTTCTCCAACCGTTTTGGTGCTGTACCCGCCACAAAGAATGGCAATTTCTTTGTCAAAAGCTCCAAAAGCACCACTGATAAGCAGTAATCCATCCAGTTTTCCCCAGGCCATTCTTCCTAAAAGAAAAGCTCTTAGATATTCTAAAACCTGAATTCTCGACAGCATTACATCTGGAACATTTACTTCGACCAAGCGTCCGTTTTTAATCACGCATTGATTGGCAATTCGTACTACTCCTCCAGTCGCGATAATTCGTTTTCCGTACGATTCTAAAAATGGTTTTGCGAGTTTTAAAAGTGAATCTTTATCTAAGATACAATCAACATCAATACAAACTACGTAAGGATTTTGGGCAATATTAAGTCCGACATTTAAGGCATCGGCTTTACCACCATTTTCTTTGTCAACGACAATCAGTTTTTTGAAAGCAGCATTTTTGGAAGTGTAAATTCCTCTGATTTTTTTAGTCTCAATTTGCGGATGAAAATCCAAATCAGTCAAAACCAAATCGTAGGTTTTGGTTAAGATTTCCATCGAATTGTCTTTACTTCCGTCGTTTACCACAATAACCTGATAATTGTTGTAATTCAGCGAAAGCAGCGATTTTACATTTTCTTCAATAGTTAAACCTTCGTTATACGCAGGCGCTATAAGCGAAAGTTTTGGCGCAAACTCGCTGGTTAACAAAACATCATAATCTACAAAACTGTTTCGTTTAAGGTATTTTCTAAGCTCTTTTGTAGAAAGATAAGCCAACATTAAATAAGAAGACATGATTAGTATGGCGTAACCCAATATAAGGAGTATATATACATCCAAAAACCACGTTATTTCAGTATTAAAAAAAGTCATTTTCTTATAAGATTATGCTGTTAAGGTCTGCAAAATACTCTGCGCTTCGTACTTAATGATGGTATTGGTTGTCTGAGCTGCCAATTGTGCTACATGAGGAACTTTTTGAGACAATTTAAGCTCTTTTATCAGTTTTAATCCAAGTGTAACCACTGTCATATTTTGTGATTCCAATAAATGCTCGATTCCTTCTGTATCGCCAATATCATGTTTTTTGAAAGCTCCAATAATATTCAGCTGCATCCAATCGTCTATAGGATCTGAATGTTCTACAAGATATTTTATACTTTCAGTGCCTTCAAGTTTAATAGCTGCATTGATTGCTACGATTTTTAATGTTTTCTTTCTGGCTTTAGAATAAACAATAATCTGATCAAAAGCTTCATTGATATTAAACTCTGCCAGTTCAGTAATTCCTTTGCATTTTACCTCCCATTTCAGGCTTTTCAATTTTTTGAATGAATCTTTTATCAATCCAGAATCTTTATAAAACTGCTCTAATTTTTGAGCATAAATACCTTCATAGTTTTTATGCAGATTGATAAGAGATTCTGTCAAAACTTCTCTGAAAAAAGAAGTGTCAAAAAGAACTAGGAAATTTTTGTCTTTCTTTACTTCTTCAAAAGGAACATCTTCAAAAATAACAGCCGACATTATTTTGTCTATTATTGTACTGTATTCTTTACTTAGGCGTTCTCGTTTTATTTTACCGTTTCTGCTGGCAACAATAACAAGATATAGAATAAGTGAAGCCGCTATGAACAGATAAATCGAGAAAGTAAGAAAAGGCACTTCCCACTGACCTTGCTTATATAGTTCCCAGATTTCAGTCATATTAAAAACGTTTTGTTACAATTAACTGCACATTAAACTTGTTTCTATATTCTCCAGGTGCATATTCCTCATCTTCATAAAGGAAAATCGGGCGTACAAAAAACGAATCGCCAAAACGATGCTGATACTGAATTCCAATTCTATACGCTTTTAGAGGTTGTGTAAAATTATTGTACAGATACAAATAAGGAACGTTTCCGTATTGCAACTCCAGCCTAATAAGGCGCTCTTTTTCTTCGTTTACGCGCTGAACGCTTAAAACATGAGAAAACAATTCGTTCGAAGTATCATAATAAGGTCTGTAAGCAAAACTATAAATTCCGGCGCTATAGGCCACTTGTCCTGTAAGCAGCGTAATATCGTCTGTATCAAAATGCATAAATCTTGCGCCAAGCGAAAAATCAAAATGTTTCCGTGGCTTAAAATAATATTCTAAACCAGCTTTGGCTACAGGAAATATAGTTTCTCCTGTTGATACCCCAGCATTTACATACAAATAGCTTTTGTTTGAAAAGGTTTGGTAGAAATCGGTTTCAAATAACATTTGGGTTTCATTGCTCACATTTCCAATATTTGCCCTTCCTACTATTGCCGATTTGCTGAATTTATGCGAATACTCTGCATATCCATAATGAAATGGAGATTGTCCTGGATCTGAGGTTGAAATATTAAGATAAGAAAACGAAACGGCATTTTTTGCTTTGCGCCCAATAAGCGTACGGATTCCTCTGAAAGCCTGCGTGCTATTATCAATGTAAGATGCTTTTTCTATTAAATCTAAAGCTTCCTGATCGCGGTTTAATTTCTCTAGACAAGTGACTTTAATCTTTAAAACATCAACCGATTTTGGATCAATGGCCAGATATTTATCGCAATACGAAATGCATTTTTCATAATCTTCTGTCCAAAAATAGACATTTAGAAGTGCCTGTAACGCTTCTGGGTTTGGATTATTTCTGTCCGCCATTGGAGACAAAATTTTGATAGCGGTTTTATATTCTTTTTTCCAGCTGTAAATGCGTCCTGTGTAGATCTGTATATCTTCATTTTCAGGATATTTGGCGCGCAGAGGTTCTATAATCGATAAAGCTTTATCGTAATTTTCTTTTTCGACTTCGCGCTTCACATTGGCCAAAGCCTCGTCTATATTGATTTCTTGTCCAATTGCAACAGAAGAAATAAAAAGCAGGAAAATAGAATAATAAATAAACTTCATCAGATTCGGGTTTTTAGTAGTTTATTAATTCTCACTAAAAGTACAGCCGGACTTACTGGCTTGGCAATAAATTCGTTTGCCCCAATATCAAAAGAGTCAAGCTCGGTCTGCTCAACGCCCGAAGAAGTCAATATAATAACAGGAGTATCAGATTTAAGGTTCTCTCTGACGTGCTGCGTAATTTCCATTCCGCTAACACCCGGCATGTTTATATCAGTCAATATTAAGTCATAGTTTTCTTTTTCGATCGCGTCCAACGCCTCTTTACCATCAGAAAACTGGTCAACATTAAATCCTTTCGACTCTAAGAAAAAAGATAACGATTTGCGTAGGATATCATTATCTTCGGCTACAATAATTCTCATTTTTTATTTTTTTATCTGGGGGATATTCAAAATTATAACTTCTTATTTATAAAGCTACTGCATATTTCTTTTATATCATAGCTCTTTTAAAATTTTAACGACTTCTTCAATTCCGCAGTGAAAAATATTCACTTTATCTAATGTTTCCGCAGTAAATTCGCCAGATGACGCTTCTACTTCGATAATCGACAGACAATTGCTCAAATCCTGGAGCATAAATATATCCATGCTTGATTTCATATTATGCGCTAGTTTTTTTACATTTTCATAATCTGTATTCTTAAATGCTTCATCTAACTGTGACACCTGACTTGGAATTTTTTCTATAAAAAGATTTATCATATCTTTTCTAAATTCAGAATCACCTCCAGACATTTCATCCAAAAAAGACATATCAATAATTCTCTTATGAGTCACATTGTGGTCTGGCGTCATTACTGTTTTTATCGCTTTTAAAAGAACAGACTGTTTAAACGGTTTTGGCACATAAGCATTCATTCCTACTTTGTAGCATCGCTCCTGCTCACCTACCAGAGAATGTGCCGTCATGGCAATAATTGGAATACTAGAATTCATCTCGTTTCGAATGTATTCTGTGGTTTGATAACCGTCTTTAACAGGCATCTGTAAATCCATTAAAACTAAATCATATTCGTTTTGAGACAAAAGTTCGATGCCTTCTTCGCCATTTTGCGCAATATCCAAATCAAAACCAAAATTATTAATTACGCTTTTTGCAAGCTTTTGGTTTAAAACATTGTCTTCGCAAAGCAGTATTTTAAGATTTCCTAAATCATTTTTAGAAACCGTTTTTACTGCGGTCTCTTCAAAATTTGACTTTTTGTACGAAAGGGTAAAGAAAAACTCCGAACCGCGGTTTAAAGTACTTTTTACGTGAACTTCTCCTTTCTGCAATTCAACCAGCTGTTTTACAATATTCAATCCAAGTCCGGTACCGCCAAATGTTCGTGTAGTACTTTCTTCGCCTTGTGTAAAGCGCTCAAAAATAGTTGCAAGTTTATCTTTCGGGATTCCGATTCCAGTATCTTTTACAGAAAATTTAAGCGAATAACTGTCTTCTGTTTCGTCTATTTTCTTTACCGAAACGGTTACTTCTCCTTCATTTGTAAATTTCAACGCATTCCCGATAAGATTTACCAATATTTGATTAAGTCTTCCTTGATCTCCAATAACCAAATCTGGCATTTCGGCATCCAAAAAAAGATTAAACTCCACCTCTTTCTGCACTTTTACTTTCAGTAAATTGTAGACGTGTTTGAGCGTTTTCTTTAAATTAAAAGATTCAGCTTCGATTGGTAAATTTCCCGATTCAATTTTTGAAAGATCCAAAATATCATTTACAATCAGAAGTAAATTTTCGCCTGCAATCTGCACACTTTCGATATAATCGCGCTGTGTATCATCGAGTTCTGTCTGTGCAAGCAAATCTGTAAAACCAATAATAGCATTTAAAGGCGTTCTGATTTCATGGCTCATATTGGCCAAAAAACTGTCTCTTGCCAGAACAGCGCGCTCGGCAATTTTTCGTTGCGTATATAATTGATGGTTTTTTGTACCTAATTCGAGCTGTGCGATAACGTGTTTTGCTACGATAGAAAGTGCATTACGCTGATTTTCATTCAATTCTTTTACGACATGATCAACTGCACACAAAGTCCCGATATTATAGCCATCGGGCGTTGTAAGCGGTACACCTGCATAAAAACGAACATTAAATCCGCCCGTTACATTGGGATCGTCTTTGAATGTTTCATTGACATGCGTATCGTTGATTTCTAGAATTTTTGTGTCTAAAATAGTGTAATTGCAAAAAGTGATTTCGCGAGGAACTTCAGAAACTCCTATTCCAATTTCAGATTTGAACCATTGCCTATTTTCATCAATAAAAGAAATATGGGCAATTGGCACACCGCAGATATAAGCAACAAGCTTTGTAGCATCATCAAAGGCATCATCTGGAAGCGAGTCGAGTATATTATAACGTTTTAGGGCAGCTAAACGTTGAAGTTCGTTATCTGGAATTGGATAATCTTTATTCATTTTATTCAAGTGGTAAAGGCATAAAGGTAAGGCAATTTAGTCTAAGACCCTTGCATTATCTCGACTTTTCTAAAAAAACGACTTTAAGTATAGTAGTTTTCATCGGTCAAATCTTCCTTTTTTTATTTCATTACAAATTTTTTCTTGGTCATTACAAAATTGAATATCCCCTATTGGGCGAATGCTGATTTTGTTATAAAATTGCCCTGATTTTATCAACTAATCTCTTCAAAAAAGCCTTTTTTTTACCTTTTTCACAAGAAAATAACGTCGTTGCGAAGAGCAAAAAATTAAAATAAATGAAAAATTTAAGAAACAGTATTTTTTACGTTGGAGTTATTGGAGGATTCTCTGTTCTAATGTATTGGATTATTTTGTTAGGCGTAAAACTGGAAACAGGCCGAAATCTTAAAATCCCAACATCTGACAAAAGCCAATGGAGCGAGTTTCTCGATTCTCTTATAAAAAATCTGCACCATCCTTTAGCGCTTTTATTGGCGCAGATTGTTACAATTATCTTTGTTGCCCGTATTTTTGGATGGATTTGCATTAAAATAAAACAGCCTGCCGTAATCGGAGAAATGATTGCGGGAATTGTGATGGGTCCTTCTTTAATCGGAATGTATCTTCCTGAGTTTTCTGCCGCTTTATTTCCTGCGGAATCACTTGGAAATCTTCAGTTCTTAAGCCAGATTGGTTTAATCCTTTTCATGTATATCGTGGGAATGGAAATCGATATGAAGATTTTGAGAAACAAAGCCCACGATGCTGTAGTGATAAGTCACGCAAGTATTATCATTCCGTTTGTTTTAGGAATGGGACTGGCGTATTTTATCTATGACGAGTTTGCCCCCGCAGATGTACAATTCACATCTTTTGGTTTGTTTGCCGGAATCGCGATGAGTATCACAGCTTTTCCGGTGCTTGCCAGAATTGTGCAGGAACGCGGCATTCATAAAACAAAATTAGGAACGATCGTAATTACCTGTGCCGCTGCCGATGATATTACGGCATGGTGTATTCTTGCGGTTGTAATTGCAATTGTAAAAGCGGGTTCTTTTGGAAGTGCTATATACACGGTTGTTTTGGCTTTAGGATATGTTTTCTTAATGATTAAAGTGGTTCGTCCGTTCCTTAAAAGAATCGGAGATTTGTATGCAACAAGCGAAAAATTAAGCAAACCCATTGTTGCCATTTTCTTTTTAACGCTTGTGGTTTCTTCTTACTTAACAGAAGTTATCGGAATCCATGCTTTATTTGGAGCTTTTATTGCTGGAGCCATCATGCCTGAAAATATTAGATTCAGAAATCTATTTATCGAAAAAGTGGAAGACGTTGCGCTTGTACTTTTATTGCCATTATTCTTTGTTTTTACTGGTTTAAGAACGCAAATTGGTTTATTGAACGAACCTTATTTATGGAAAATTGCAGGATTAATTTTTGCAGTGGCTGTTATAGGTAAATTTGTCAGCAGTGCGCTTGCAGCAAGATTTGTGGGGCAAAACTGGAAAGACAGTTTATCGATTGGAGCTTTGATGAATACAAGAGGTTTAACAGAATTAGTGGCTTTAAATATTGGTTACGATCTGGGTGTTTTAAGTCCAGAATTGTTCTCTATGTTTGTTATTATGGCGCTGGCTACCACGTTTATGACGGGACCAACATTAGATTTAATCAATTGGCTTTTTAGATCTAGCAAACAGGAAACCGAAGAAGATCTTGCATTAAAAAACAAGTACCGAATTTTATTGTCTTTTGACAGACCAGAATCTGGAAGGGCTTTACTTAAAGTTGCCGACGGATTAACCAATAAACGTTCTGAAAGTTCTGAAATTACAGCCATGCATTTTCTTCCTACAGAAGAATTACACCACTACAACACAGACGTTTATGAAGACGAAAAGTTTAAAGATATTGTGGAAGAATCTGTTGCTTTAAACCGAAATATCACTACTATGTTTAAGGCATCTTCTGATATTGATAACGAGATTGTAAATGTTGCCAACAAAAGCAAACATGATTTATTATTGGTTGGAATTGGGCAATCTATCTATCAAGGAAGTTTATTAGGACGCGTACTCGGATTTACAACTCGAATTATTAATCCTGAAAATATATTGAATACCGTAACGGGAAAGGAAAACATTTTAGAATCTGCTCCTTTTGATGACGGAACAAGACAAATTATTGCAAAATCTCATATTCCGGTTGGAGTTTTAATTGACAAGGATTTAGCCGACATCAACACGATTTTTATTCCGCTTTTTAGTTTAAAAGATTGGAGTTTTATTCAGAACTACGTTCAGAAATTTATTCAGAATATCAATGCGAGAATTGAAATTTTGGATGTCGAAGGTAAAATTATGGCCGATCTGGACACGAAAGAAAAAATTAGGCTAATGGAACAAGTAGCTCCAAACCAGCTGACTCTAAGAAAAGAACAATCTATTGAAAAAGATTTTCTTGACCAGCAAGATCTTATGCTGATTTCTATTGATGGATGGAAATATTTAGTAGAGAATAAAAGTCCTTGGCTGGCTAATATACCTTCCACTTTAATTCTTTCTGAAGATAAAAAATAGCTTTTTTTGTGAAATGTGAATTGTGAAATGTAAATCATTACTTTTAACATTTCACATTTCACTTATAAACTAATAATTCTGTCAAGTTCAAGTGTTGTATTTCCTGATGGAAGCGATTTTGGAGCTTTTACTAATTTTTGAGCTAAAAATGCAGTTGTGATTGGTTTCAGGTTTTTAAAAAGTCCGATGGCGTTGAAGAATTTAATGACTTTTACTGAAATCTTTTCGCCCAAACGATCTGTATTTTCTCGAATTAAAGGTCCGGGCCTGAAAATAATATATTGAGGAAAATGAAGCTCCTGAAGATAATCTTCTAGTTTTCCTTTCATCATCGAATAATATACATTGCTTTTTGCCGAAGCTCCGTAAGAAGACACCAAAACCAATGAATTTACATTGTTTTGTTTTGCAGTGGTTGCAAAATCAGCAGGAATATCATAGTCAATTTTCCATTGCTTCTCTTTTGAGCCCGCATCTTTTAAAGTTGTTCCAATGCAAGAAAAAAGAACATCGCCCGTAATTAATTCCCGAAACGAATTTACATCTGAAAAATCAACAACGTGTTCTGTCAATTTTGAATGTGATTTTCCTGTTGGACGTCGCACAAAAATGGAGACTTCTGAATAATCACTACTTTCTAAAAGAAGATTAACCAATTCTTTTCCCGTCGCGCCTGTAGCTCCAATTACCAATGCTTTCATAATGTTCGGAATTTTGTATGGTAAATATAATGATCTTTTTATTGAAAAAAACGTCTACCAATATGTCGTCTACCAATATTTCGCTCCTACGGAGCGTTTTCTTTGGTTATTCTATTTGCTATAAATATTATGCTTCTCCAAAGCATTAAAAAACGTATTGTGCTTGGTTTTTCTTTGCTTTTAAACGGTCGAAACCATTGGTTATGCTTCTTTGCTGTAAATATGTTTTTGCTCAGGAGCATTTATAAAAAAAAGGCTGTCACCAAAGTGACAGCCTCAAATTATTGCAATTCTAAATTTTATCTTTTAATAAATTTCTGTGTATACTTTGCTTTGTCTGTTGCAATATTGATAATGTAAAAACCTTTGGCAAAATTACTTACATCAATTTGATTGTTGTTAATTCTAGTATTAACGGTTCTTCCATTAACATCATAAATTACAACATCAATAACTTCCTCTTCACTACTGATATTCAGATAATCTGAAACTGGATTTGGATAAATAGACAAGTGCACTTTCGTGAATTCATCTCTTCCTAAAGTCGATGTATTAACTGAAATCGATTTTTCGACCACTTTTCCGTTAGAATTAAAACTAACTACAACTGTTGCTGTTCCTGGATTCTTTGGAGTTAAAACCAATTCTTCGTTAGCATTAATTTCTGCTAAAACAATATTTTCATCACTATTTGATTTTATCGTTTTTACAATCGCCGCCGAAATATTGTCTTCATCTGAAACCACCGTTTTCAAATCAATAATTGTTGGACTTAACACTGAAACTTGTGAAGGTAAAATTGCATTGACAACTGGCGCTGCATTATCAGGAAATACCGTCATAGCAGGAAACCAATAATAATCGTTTAGAGTTTCAGTATCAATCAATTGCCCTGTAGTATCGTAAGTATGAACCCAGTTTTTTTGATAATGCGCTCCAAATCCGCTTTCTGTTGTGTTTACAATTAAGTTACCAGAAACTGGATCAATACGCAATCCAGCACCGTACACAATCTGTTTGTACGTTCCTGTTTGTCCAGGAATTGTAGCAAAATTTTCATTGAATGTTTTCGTTGCAATATCAAACTTTACAATTTTAATTCCACTAACATAACTGTTTGCACCATTGTTCCAATACAATGCATTTTCTTTATTGCTATAAGTAAAACTTCCTGCATTCCAAGCTCCCCAAGAACCTTGATATTTAGTTGTTGGAATCGCGTATTCTGTGGTTGCAAAAGTTTTTGCATCAATATTAATCAATTTCTGGTCTTGAATTCCCCAAACACTTCCATCTTTAGCTTGCGTAACCGAATTGAAGACTCCAGTAATAGTTTTGACAACAGTATTTGTTTTAGGATCAATAACTAAAATTCCTGCGCTCTGTTTTACAGCAAAAACATATTGCGAAGTACGAATCATATTCCCGATTTGTCCCAAGTACTGACTTCCGCCATCTGTTCCTGCAATCAAGCTTCCAACTTTCATATTGGCAATATCAAAAAGAAAAATTCCGTTTGAAGCACCTATATATCCTGTTTTTTCATCAACACCAAGGAAAGAACGACCGTCTCCTCCTCCAATGTTATCAAATCCAGCAATTTTTTCCATGGTTAAAGCATCGGCAACAACCAATCTTCCACCTGGCGTATAGTGTGTATCTCCTCCATCTGCCGCTTGTTTAGAAACAAAATAAAACTTATCTCCGTAAATCGTTCCGTACTGTGTAGTTGCGCCAAAAGCTTTATTTTCATTTACATCGCTATAAACTCTATAATTAATTTTTCCATCATTGCTGACAAAATTTACAGATCCATTAGTGTGGCCAAACCATTCTTCGTTTACCATGAAATAGCCTTTAGTAAAATCTATTGTTTTAGAATAAGGAGTAACTGGAGTAAAAGTTGCAGCAATATCAAACGTTTCCATATTGGGTTTAAAATTCCAGACATCCCAAGAACCATTTTGGAGTTCACGAGTAGAAGCTCCAACACCAGAATAATTATAATCGGCATCTGTTGGATCTTTAACCCAATAAGTCCAATATCCTACCATCCATCCTGACTGCCAATGATCATTGGGATCGATGCTTGTATAAGAATCAAAATCGTATTCGCTAGTATTAATAAGACCATCAAAAGGATAATAGGGATATTTTTTATCTCCATCTTTATAAAGTCCGTTTGTACCTGTTCCATTCAAATCGAAACCTAACCCGCCAATTGCAGATCCATACTGAGTTCCTTGTCTAAGTAAGGCAAAGAAACGCGGATCGGCCTTTGCAATGGCTTTAACCATATCTTCTCCTGTTGCAGTTCCATTCCATTTAAAACCCCAAACCAAAGCGTCAGCAGTTTTACCCTCATTCCACTGCACCACAAATGCGGCCTGATTAGATCCACTTCCAACCCAAAACTGAATATCTGCAAAAGTGTTTGCATTGGCGCTTTTTGCCGTTACTTGTTTTTGCCTTACCGTTTTTGATTTAATATCATTTCTAGGAACGCCCTGCACTGTTATCTGTGCATTGGTTAGAAATGCAAAAAACAACATGATGACTATAAAGTAATTTTTCTTCATAATTTATTGATTTTTAAATGTTGTGTTAATATTTTTTTTTAAAACACATAGAGACATAGATTTTATTTCATCGAAAAGAATAGAAAAAAGAAACTAGTTTCTAACACATAGCTATGTGTTTTTAAACAAAGTGAAACGCCTTTTTAGTTTCTAATCACGTAGCTAAAAAACTATGTTTCTATGTGTTTAAAAAATTAGTTAAGATGTAAGTCATAAGCCCCAGAAACTTCTGTAGAAACTTCTCCAAGCCAACCTGCTTCCTGATTAATTGCAGTGTAAACTTTTACGAAATCAATTCCGGGAAGTTTGACATATTTTCCGTTTTTATCTACTGCCCAAGAAATGTCAATATTTGAAGCTTCATCGTTATTTGGCGCATTATCGGCATAGCCAAATTCAAACGATTTGCCTACCCAATACGAGCCTTCGCCACTTTGATCGTAGAAATTATCTGCGATTTTGGTTCCTTTCAAAGTATAAGAAGCGTCGGCAATCCAAAGCGGATAATAATTTTGATTATGAAATACATTCTGCACTTTATAACCAGATTGCCCAGCATTATCCTGCCATTTAATATATTCTGTATCAAATTGCCAAAATTCATTTCCTGTAACAGGTTCTTTATTGGCATCTGGTTTAAAATAAGTGATCTCGTAGTTTTTTATTGTAGTGCTCTTAAAATATTCGCTTCCAGCAATTTCATACCATTCGTCTTCATCTGGTTTGCCATTTTTATTTTTGTCATAAGCCACCATAATAATTCCGGGTTCACACGATCCTGCGCGCGCTTCGTTGGCTTCATTTCCCCAAAAAGCATTCCCTAAAATCTTAAAATCGCGACCGCTCCTATTCGGAATCGTATGATCGAAACCAAAAACTACATAACCGCCAAAACCACCAAGCGAAATCATAGACGTATTTGAACCCACAATTGCTTTTTTCGCAGCTGCAATGATGTTGGCTTCTGTATTTCCTGCTACATATTGCGGAATTTCATTAGTAAACTGCCCAACTGCTGGACGAAAATCAAGTACATTAGAAATATATTTACTGTAAGTTCCCGTTTCTTTGATCACATTAATTGAAGAATTGTAGACTTTTGATTCTCCATTAATTTCTACTTTTAAAGTCAGCAGATAATTTTTTTGAAAAGGACTAATAAAATCTAAATCTGCATTTTCTGAAAGAATAGAATCGTTGATACTCCAAGTCAGTTTTGCAGTATTTGGAAGAGCTGTAGCAATATTCAACACTTTAAAACGGTCAATTGTATACGATTCTTTCAGCACTTCTGCAGGAAGCAAATCTTCTTCGTTGTCTTTATCGCAGGCAACAAATCCCAAAAAGAGAATTGAAAACAAAGCGATTTTGAAAAGGTTTTTGTTCGACATTTTTTAATTTTTAGTTATAAAAGCAATATGAGCGGGAATATTTCCAGCGGTAGTTTTCCATTTTAATTTTCCGTCGGGCGTAAAACAGTAGATATAACCTGTTACTACATAGTTTTGAGCGTCGGTAATGTAGATTTCTTTGGTTTCTGGATTGACTTGAAGTCCGTACGGAATCATGATTTGTTTGTCGGTTCCGTCTGTGATAATTTGGTCTGTAATTACTTTTTTAGTTTTGGTGTCCAAAATTCCGTAACTCACTTTATTTGTTCCCGTTAGATAGCTCCAAGAAACACTATAGTAATACAATAAATCGTTAACGAGACAAGTTCCAGAAACCGGAATATCGAGTTGCATTTTCTTTTCATCTGTCTGCGTATCAATAACAAAAAGATTAGATGGCGTGTTGTAATAATCGCCTCGCGAACTCACATAAATATCGCCTCGGCTGTCAATCTGCATGCTGTATAAATTTATTCCAACATCGATTTTTTTAATCTCTGTAAACGTTTCCAAATCAATTACAGATACCGTTCTGTCATAATTTGGAACTCTGTAACCGCCAGAATTGGCGACATATAATTTTCCGTTATGAACGACCATTTGTTCGGGCTGATAACCAACCGTTACTTTTCTTTTTATTTCTAATGAAGTCGTATCAATTTCGGCAACAAAACCAATTTCAGCATTCGGATTTATAGCAACAGGTCCAGAATACGAACTCACATACGCTTTTCCCTTATAAAAAGATACATAGCGGCAATTTGGAATGTCTATTTTTTTGATTCGTTTTGCTGTCCATTTTTCTAAAACTTCTACTTTGTTAGAACAATTAATTACCGCATAAACCTTATTTCCGTAGATTTTAATGTCATTTCCAACATCTCCCAATTCTTTTACAACCGAAGGATTTCGTTCTGAATAGACATCTGTAGTATAATTTCCTGTTCTGTAATTGAAAACATCCAAACTCGCGCGGTTCATTCCCATATTACCTTCGTTTAGAAGATAAAAACCTTCAATCTTTCCATCGCTTCTTGGCGCTGCAACACTCACATCCGAAGAAAGAAATATCGTTTCGTCTTCTCTGCAGGAAACTAAAAAAATGGCAATACTTAAACTGAATACTATTTTTAAAATGCTCTTTTTCATAACTCAAAACTGATTATAAATTTGAATGTTCTTCCCGGCATCGGATAATTGTAAATCACTTCATATTGCTGCTTGAAAGCGTTGTTGACTTCAATCGCTCCGTTCAGTTTGTAATTTTTGAATGTGAAAGATTTTTGAACCGCCAAATCGTGCGTATACCAAGGCTGAACTTCATTTACTTTAATATTATTGACATTTCCGTTGTAGCGTTTTCCGACATAAATAAAGCTGTAATTGAAATTCCAAGATTCATAACCCGCATTCAAAATTCCAGATCCGCTGTGCCAAGGCGTGTAGGGAATCTGATCGCCATAAGAAGACATTTCTAAACCGACAAACTTTGTAAAATCTTGACTTTGAGAATACGTATAGGTTAAATTGGCATCTAGTCTTAGCTTATTAAAATGCGTTGCCATATTCAGAACCGTTTCGATTCCTTTTCCTTTTACTTGCCCGATATTGGTCATCATCCAGCGAAACAAATTTCCTGTCGGGGCGGCAATAATTTTATCTTTTGTATTGGTGTAATAAGCATCTGCTTGAAAAGAAAATTTATCAAAAAAGCTTTCCCTTACGGGGAAATTATACGTAAAACCAACATCGTACTGATTCATGTATTCTGGCCTCAAAGTGCTCGAACCGATCATGGTATAATACAAATCGTTGAAAGTGGGCATTCTGAAAATTCGTTTAGCAAATGCCCTTAAATTGAAATCGTATTTTTTAAACGGAGTATAACCTAGGAATATAGCGGGAGTAAATTCGGTTTTATTGGGCGCTTTGGCATTGTACTTCACTTCTTCGATAACGCGAGTTGCGAGTACATTTCCTAAAACTTTAAACCCTTCATATCGATAGGAACTTGCCAGAGAAACAAGTGCAGTATAACGCTGCGGAAAAGAAAACTGTGTCTGAATGCCTCTTCTAGTTGCGTTTAGTTTATTGTATTGAAAATCGGTTGATAGCGAAACATCCCAAGTGGGCAAAATGCTGTACATATTGACTGCAGAAAAATAAGCTTCCTGCTGATAATAACTATCATCAGATTGCACGCCTTCTGTTACGGTTTCTCCTAAAACATTGGTTGTATCTCGTGCTATATAATGGGTGTAATCGTAAGCAAATTTTCCTTTTAGCTGAAATTTATATTTCTCTGAAACGTCTTTCGTTAAAGAAGACTGTCCGAAAAAATTCTTATCAAATTGACGGAAACCATCTCGAAACTTATTTTCTACAATGGCACCTGGAGCGCCTCTTTCAGAATCGTAATAATACACTTTGGCATCCCAAGTTCCTTTATTTATTTTTCCGAACAAGCCCGATTCCAATCGGAATGCTTCAATATCGCTGTTCCATCGCGTTGCTGTGGTATCGTATGCAATGCTACCGTCTTGATTTTTTCTTTTATACCTAAATTTATACTGTCCGTTTGATTTGATGTATTCAGAGCTTACACTCAAGCTGACTTTGTCGCTTAGTTTTTGTTCCCATCTAAAAGAAGGATCATGATAATCAATAGACATTGTTTTGTAACGAACCAGTAGATTTGTTTTCTTATTGCCTGAAAAAGCAGGTCGTTTGGTTCGCAAATAAATCGCAGAAGCAGAAGCGAAATCTTTAGCCGATTGAAAAATTTCACTTTTCTGACCGTTGTACATCGTCAAAGATTCCATGTCGTCAAGCGAATACTTTCCTAGATCGGTTACGCCGTTTTGCGCATTTCCAAGCTGAATTCCGTCGTAGAAAACACCAACATGATGCGTTCCCATATTACGAACATCAACCGTTTTGAGTCCGCCCACTCCGCCATAATCTTTAATTTGAGTTCCAGCAAAATAACGAAGAGCATCTGCGACATTGTGAGTCGCCAAATTCTCAAGCAAAACGCCCGAAAGACTTTGTACGGGAATCACTTCCTGGTAGGGTTTTCCTTTTAAAACAACTTCTTTTAAAACCCGCGAACTATCAGTCACTGCTTGAGAATGAAGCAAAAAAGGAACTAATACTAAAAAAACAGAAAATAAAGTTTTACTCAAATTATACATCACGATTTTATTAAATAAACTTTACGTGATGCAATAATTATAAAACATAGAAATAGACCAACTATCCTAAATAGCAGGTCATTATCTTGTCATCAACTTCATACCACGAAAGTTTTAAACTATGTGATCGTGGCAGGTCTCCTGACTTATTCCATCTTTAAACGGCCTTCTCATTCGAAATAACGAACAATGGCATTAGTAATGTTTAAAGACTTAAATAGAACTTACAGTAGCGGGTCTGTTCAGGATTTACACCTGATTCCCTTTTAACTATTTCTTCTGAATTGAAAAAATAGACCAAAATCAGCCGCAAAGATAGAATTATCTTTTAAAAATGTAAATTCGAAAGATTTTAAAGCCTATTATTTTTTGTTTCTTCTAAAATTGATCGCATTAAAAGAATACGAAACCATCAAGTAACTCCAAAACGACAGTTTTTCTACGTCTTGTACCTTGGGAAGGTTTGTCATTGAATCTGTAGATTTATAAAATGAAAATGCACCGTTAATTTCTAACTCTTTAATAGGAACATATTTTATAGAAATATCATTTTCAAATCCTAAAAATTTTGACATTGTGTGATTTAAATTATTCTGCAAAGAATATTGTGTATAAAAAAGATGAAAATCTGAACGAAACGTAAGTTTTGAATTTATTGGAAACAAAGCAAACAAATATGGATTCACAAGACCTTTTCCTCCAACATCAGCAGGAAAACGTGTAAAAACATTCATGTTTCCATTAAACTTCCAAGTAACGCCATATAAAACATCAAAGTCTCCTGAATTTTCTTTCCCTGTCTGTAAACTGCTTCCGCTAATTATCTCCGCTCCTAATCGTAAAGTAGTTTTTGGCAATGATAATTTCACTTCTGGCTGGAAATAGTATGCAAACAAATGTTGCCCTTTTTGATTTCTACCAAATTGCAAATAGCTGTTTAAAGTATAATACCATTGCTTCTTTTTAAACTCAATTCTTCCTCCTGTAGTGGCGCGAGTGTATAGTGTTTCTGAATTTGTTTTCTCTAAAAAATCAACTGTATTTATAGAATTAAAAGAAAGATTTTTATTCGAATTATAACTAAAGTTGTACACTAGCATGTATTTGTATTTATTGGAAGCAACTGGAGAATAAGCACTTTCAAAACTTGTATTGTATTTTCTCGTAAAAACAAAGAAAAAATCATGGGCAAAATGTGGCGTATATTTCATAATTCGAATTCCTTCATGGGCTCTACCCTGCTGAGCCCAAGGCGCATCCGAAAATAATCTGCCGTTATCTAATAAAATATTTTGTCTTCCTAGACGAAAGTTTATGTCCTTAAATTTCGTTTCCAAAAACAACTGATAAAAATTTATGCTTCCGACTTTAGAATTTGAATTTGCTTCATCCCACAAATGAATTTCTTGTAAATCGGATTTTATAAACCATTTTTCACGCAAGTATTGCATTGAAACTCTATTTCTCTGCGTTATGTAAAAATAAGGATCTATCGAGTCATTTGGAGGAAGTATATAATTTGAAGTATATTCTGCTCTTGGACGTATTTCTATATTCATCAAAAACTGCTGCGACAAACTATCGCTTTTTTGTGCATTTAAATATCCACTAACTAATAAAAACAGTAAAAAGACAATTAATTTAAATGAGTTTGCCTGAATCATATATACACAAATCCTATAGAATTACTATACAAATGTAATAATATAAGTAGTGTTATTTATTCTAGCAAAAAGACTTATTTGTGATATCGCTTCAAAGAAATAGCTAATAGGTTCAAAATTAATATTACTAAAGCAAAAAAACCACTCCTAAAAAAGAGTGGTTTAAAAAAGATATGAAGAAGAATGTTACTAACTCTACTTAAAAAAATAACCTACTGTTATTTGAAAAATTCGGTTCTTCATATCGCTGTTAATACTATAATTCGTGTTTGCGGTTACATCTTTAAAAACATCAGTATAAGAAACATTATATCTTGCATCTGCATAAAATTTGTCTTTAAACTGATAACCCAATCCAAAATTTAGAGAAGCATCTACTCCATTTGAATACTCTTTTAAATTCATTTCTTCATGGTTATCATAACCTAAAAAGTTGTCTTGATATTTATTGTTTGCTTTTAAAAGTATTCCTACTTGAGGCCCAGCTTGTAAACTCAACCCTTTAACAACATAATATTTCAGCATTACTGGAATGTTTAAATAGTTTAAGGCAATGGTGCTTTTGTAATGTGAGTTTTGAACTTCTGGATCTGAATAAGACAATTTCATTCCCTGCTGACTGTATAATAACTCCGGCTGTACCGAGAAGTTTTTTGCCAACGGAATTTCAGCCATTAAACCGGCTGTAAATCCTGTTTTATCAGAGGAGTTCAATTCGTTATCATCAAACGTTAGGCTCGAAATATTCAAACCCGCTTTTACTCCCAGTTTCACCTTTTCGGTTTGGGCCATTACACCTGCACACATCATTAGTGCACAGATTATTAGCTTTGATTTTTTCATCGTATTTGTTTGTTTTTAGGAAGGGCAGTTCTACGCGAGAACTGCCATTTCTATCTGTATTTTTGTTACTTTTTAATGATCTTAGCCGTGTACTTTTTACCTTGAACTGTACAGTCTAAAATATAAACTCCAGTTGCAAGCTGACTTACATTTACGCTTGACGGAACAGCAGAATAGGTTTTACTCCAAACGGCATTGCCTTCCATAGAGTAAATTTTCATTTCAGCTTCTCCTTCTGCTTTTTCAGCCAAGAAGATATTAACATTATCTGCCACTGGATTTGGGAAAACTCGGAATGAATTTGTCAATTTTCCGATAAGCAACCCTTTAGAATCAATTGGAGCAGACATACTTGTACAGCCGTGTGCATTGGTTACTTGAAGACTATAACTTCCTTCCCAAATTGTAGCAACTGTTTTTTCGGTTGCATTTGGCAAAGGTCTTCCATTTAAATACCATTGGTAGCCAGCAGAATCACTAGAAGCTGTAATTTTATTTCCTTCTAATGCCTGGATTTCTGGAACTGTGTTTTCAAGAACATTAATCGTTGTAGTGAAAATTTTTCCTAATCCGTGTTCGTTGTAAACCGTTACGAAATAATCTCCGCTTTCTGTTGTAGTGAAAGTTGGATCTGTAGAACCATCAAACCACTCGTAAGCAGCATAATTTCCAGGATTTAAAACTACTTCTGGACCACAAACATCTCCGTTTGGAAGCTCAGATTCGAAAGTATCAAATACCACAGTTACTTTTTCAGTAAGGCTGCATCCATTTTCCAATGTTGCTGTTACGGTATAATCTCCTGCTTTATCAACATTGATAGAATTGGTAGTTTCACCAGAGCTCCATTTGTATGAAGTCGCTTCTAATTCTTTAGCAGAAAAGTTTCTCTCTGCATCCAGAAATACACTTTTACCTGCATAAGCATGGATAACTGACACATCAAACATTTTAAAATCTGACGGTACACCTTGGTATACATAATTCTTGATACTATTATTTTGTTCGATAGCATCGTTTTCCATTTTTGCATTCACGGCAAATACATGAGAATCTCCAGAGTCATCTAATTTAGGCTGTTTGATAAAAGTATAATCAATACTTTCGCCAACCGGAATTCCTGATGCAACGGCTTCTGAGATTTTTTCTGATGTATTACTATACTCCAAATCTAACTGGATAGAATTTTCTTTAATCGCAACTTGCCCTTCGTTTGTCAGTCTAACTTTTACTTCGCTATTGCCACAAATATCTTTTGGAGACAAAATTTGAACAGAAACATCTAAAACAGCCTCACTTATTACTTTAAGATCATCTAAAACCATATAAGAATACCCATCTGATTTTGCATGTCTAAAACGGAACAATACTGATTTTCCAGCATATTTGGTAATGTTTAAGACTGCTTTTTGCCATTCGGTATCTACATAAGTTCCTTGATTTGTTGCTCTCCAAGCTTCAGTCCATTCTCCGCCAACTGGCTTAATATCTACAATTAAAGCATCATTGACATTACTTTGCATAGCGTAATAAAACTCTAAAGCTGTAGCACTTGCAGATAGTTTATAAAGTGGAGAAATTAATTCGCTATAGTAATAATAACCTTCTAATTGACTGTATAAAAGTTTACCGTTAGCGTCTCCT
Source organism: Flavobacterium sp. B330r (assembly GCF_056824325.1). Taxonomy (NCBI): domain Bacteria; kingdom Pseudomonadati; phylum Bacteroidota; class Flavobacteriia; order Flavobacteriales; family Flavobacteriaceae; genus Flavobacterium; species Flavobacterium sp. B330r. The sequence continues at coordinate 4,356,662 of NZ_CP124860.1, read as the reverse complement.
GTTCGGTTTTTTAACGGAACCGTCAAATAGGTATTATCTGGAGTTGTAACCGCTCTCCAAGGATAATTTTCATCACTTTGATTCGAAATAAACCCTTTTGATCCAAATATTGAACCTTGCGTCAGGTTAGAGAAATCCTCATTGCTAAGTTCCAATGCTTTTTCAACAACTTGAAAAGATGCAGTAAGACTTTTAACATCTGTATTTGCCTCTCCATCGGCAGTTGCTTGTACTTTAATTTCATAATTTCCAGCTGCTAATTTAGGAAGACCGTCTATTTTATAAACAAGAGTTTCACCTTGTCGTATCGTTTTAGTTCTTTCTAATGAAACTGGTTCACCAATGGCGTTTCCGTTCTGAAGAATTTGATATTTGATAGTAACTTTCTCCAATGTTTTATAAGCTACATTTCTTGCATCAATATAAAACTCATGCGAAGGTACATCTTCATAAACCGTTTCACCCACAACTAAATTCGATAGCTGTAAATTACTTTTAGTTGGTGTAATTTCAATATTATCTACTGCAAAACCATTACCAAAAAAGCCGTTGTCATTTTGCTGAAAGGCAACCATAACACAAGAATTTCCAGCATAAGCACTTAAATCAACATTATATCCAAACCAAGCGCCATAATAAGGCATTTTAAACACCTCTTTCCAAGTTGTTCCACCATCGGTACTTACTTTTACAAAACCGTCTGACCATTGTTGCGGATCTCCAAAACCATCAAATGCTAAGTGTGCTTCTTTGTAATTGGTTAAATCAAATACTGGTGAAACCAGCATATCGTTTGAAGCATCACAATTGCATTTGTCATCATTACTTGCCATAAACTTGGTGTGATCTTCAAGAAACCATCCTGGAGAGCCTAAATCTGCTCGCACTCCATGTTTCCATCCTGCAGAACCTTTATTTTCAGAAGTTCTCCATCCTTTATATTTAGTATCGTCTTCAAAATCCATTTTGTACGGAAGTACAGAAACTTTCATGTCTTCATTATTCCAATTATCGTACGTTAATGTTACGGCATTGTTTCCTTGCTTAAGGTCTTTTGCCATGTCTTCAGGAAAAACAGAAACCGAAATCGTATGCTCTCCGATATTTTTTAGATTAATATTAGGAACAGAATAGTTTATCATGTCTTTAAACTTAGCGAAGTTTAAAGTTGTTTTTTCTGATTTTGAAAAAACTTCGACTTTTGCTGCATCCAGAATTTTAGTTGTAATAATAACTTCCTGACTTGCAGTCGCAAAATTGTTTGTTATTTTAGCAATTACTGCCGCATTATTATTATTGATATCACATTTACCAGCGTCTAATTTTGCCGATACAACTTCTAAATCGTAAGGCGCATCGCTCACTAAAATGTTATCTATAAATCCGCCTAAGAATCCGTCATAATAGTCATCCGATTTTACATGGAAACGAATAGCGGCTTTTTTTCCTGCTAATTCATTTAAACGAATTTGATACGGATCTTTTCTAAGTTGGGTATTTACACCTGTAAACCAAGCTCCATCAAATAAATCATTGCCATGTTCTATTTCTGGATAATTTACTGTATTTATTTTTTTCCAGCTTTTACCTTTATCCTCAGAATATTCAACAATTAAACCATCGTAAGTTCTATGCAGTAAATAATACAAATCGAATTCAACATATGGAGAAACTACATTAGTAAAATCGAAGATTGGAGATTCTAAAACGAAATCAGAATTAAGTCCCATTCTGTCAGTTCCTTTAAAGTCTACCATTCCCCACATATATTGTGATTTAACAGTTCTAAAAGTTGCAGGATAATTTTGAAATACAAACTTCTGATTCCCGCTTAACGCTTTTGTGTTCCATCCTCCAGGCGTTCTTTCGAATCCTTCACAATAAGGAAATTGCGCAATAACATCGCTGTAAGCAGCATTTATGATACTATTATTTGTCGTAACTGGATCTTTATCATAGCTTACATAAGCTTCGTAAGTGTGTAAGCCCGCCACTGATAAATCGACAGCAGTATCAAAAGATATTTTCATTTCTGAATTTCCCTTAAAAGCAGTCTGCAATGTCACATCTTTCCAAATTGTTGCGCTTCCTGCTTTGGTATCGGCATATCCAATTTTTAAAACAGTTCCCGCTGGAATATCCTGACAGCCTAAATTAAAAATTGTAATAGCCGGAGTATAACTTGTTGTAAGCAAATCTCCAGTATACATTGGAAGATCTAAAGCTGTAGCTTTGATATCAAAATCTTTTTGTGCAGTGGCAACATATATACCTGTAACAAAAGAATATCCTTCTTTAACGCCAAAATCTACAATAGGATCAAGATCTACTTTAACTTCTACGTAGCTCGTCGCATTTATTTGATATGGTATTGCACTCTTAATCGCAACAGTTGTTTCTTCTCCAATTCCTAAATCTTTAGTAAAAGGAACTTTCCCATCAATGGTATAAAAAGTAATAAGTCTGCCAAGTGCGCTTGCCATGGCTCTTAATTTGAAATTTAAAGCTTCATCCGCTTTAATAACAGAAGTTCCTGTATTTCTTAGTGTAATATAAAAAGGCTCGTCACCTTTTAATGGCCCGCAAGAAGTTGAAGGATTTTCTACCGAAACAATAGTTATTTGTCGATCTGCATAAGCTGTACCTACCCCAATGGCATACCAAGCATTAGTAACTTGTTTAAACTCTTCAGAACCTAAACCATACAAATCTTCTGTTGCCATCAAAGTTGCCTGACGCATGTCGCTAAAATTTGAAGACGGCGATAAATATTCTGTTAACGCTATGTAGGCAATCTTTTCAGCTTTAGCTAAACCAATCGGTTTAACCGTATAACTGTTATTAAGATCATTAACCCCTTCTCCACCTTCAGCCAAAAGATAAAACCAATAATTGGTAATACCGCTGTTAATGTGCACACCTCCATTATCATACGATGTATTGGCTGGATTTACCCAATTTGTTCCTCCATAGGTATCAGGCTGTCCCTGCGCTTTTGGATTAGCCATGCTTCTTAAACTTCCGTGAGAATACAATTCGTCTCCCAAAAGCCAAATATCATTTTTAGTATCTCTTCCAGCATAAAATTCAATAGAAACCCCAAAAATATCACTAAAAGATTCGTTCATTGCACCCGATTCTCCTTGGTAAATTAATCCGGCAGAAAATTGTGTTACGGCGTGCGTTAATTCATGTCCAGTAATGGCCAAACTTACAAAAGGCTGGTTTTTACCATCTCCAAACTGCGCCCATCCTCCTGTCCAAGAGGCATTTTCAACATTGGTTCCTAAGTGAGCAAGACCAAAAATGGTCATTCCTTTGTCATCAACACTATTTCGGCTAAATTTTTCTTCGTAATAGTTCAACGTTTTTTGTAATCCCCAATGAATATCAATCGCCACTTCATCGTGATCTTTGTTGTATAAATCATTCCAGTTATTATCTTCATCGATATATTCTGTAAGCACTTCATCAGATGCATGTTCTGCATGATTCATATTCAAAGTATAAATGGGCACTTTGTATTTTCCTTCCAAAGTTTCCAATCTATAACCATCTGAATATTGCGTTGTCCCAAAAGTAACATCTCCAGAGAACCTTGCTTTTCCTTTACCAATTGTACTTCTCCCATCAATAATAGGCGAAGAAGACGAATGAAGATCTCTGCTTAAATCAATTTTTAAAATGACTTTTCCTGTATTAGCATCAACATAAATCGTCTGGCTTGACTGCGGATTTGTAGCGAAAACATCGTATTTCCATGCCAAATGATATTCTGTTAATTCAGAAGAAAAATTAGGTCCTACATAAACCAATTCTCCTTGTGGTTTTGTACTGATTTTTTTATGGACTAAAGACGATAATTTTTTGCTTTGCCAAACATATTCTTTAGCATTTACAGTATTTAATGCATTTTGTAAAGCAGCCGACGCGTTTACTTTATAATTACTGTTTGCAGGCAATTTTTTACTGATATGCCCAAAAGCTTCAATTTTGTTCTTGTTATCTCTCACTTTATAAATCGCACCTTCAACAGGAACAGCATTATGTGTTTGCTGATACGTTGCCAGACTTCTGCCGTGTTTATCAGAAACCGATCTTAGTTGCATTTTATCTGCACTCGAAAGTTCAAAATCTGCTCTTTTAACTTCAAATACATTTCGGATATTCAAATTAGACGATTTTGCAAAAGATCTCACTTTTGTGCTGTCTGCACTTTGAACATTTTTTGCCGTTGAAGCGCTTTGACTTTTGTCAAAAAGTTTCTGACTAGCTTTTAATCTCTTATTTACATCATCACTTTCTTGCTGCGAAAGTGCTGTTCCATTGACACTTTTTTGAGGTGAAAGAATGTTAGAATCATCATCCGGATTAGCATTCTGATCAGTCTTTTTTGAGAAAGCTGCTCTTTTTTCTGATTAGCAGCTGGCGATTGTACGGCTGTCTGCGCATTAGATGTTTTGTTTTTTGGAAAAGGAGACTGAGCCATTCCAGCGGAACAGACCAAGAAACCTAACAAAAGAAACAAATACCTGGGTTTAGAGTAAATCTGGTTCATTTTTTTTAATTTAAAATTAGTATTAAGGCTGCGAGTTAATAGATGTGATGGTTCGCAGAAAACCACAAAAGCAAGCCCTTAGAATCAATTCGGCAGTTGATTCTTAGAACTTGCTTTCGTTATTTTTTGTAGAATTTTTAAGAGCGCACTCTTTTTTGTTTTTGTTTCTTCCAAAAGTTCTTCCAAACTTTTAGAAGGTTCTTCTTTTTTTGTGGTATTCATCCAAACTTCTTTTTGATAATCGTTTGGTAAAAATAGACGGACGCTATAAGGCTCGAAAAAAAAGGACTAATGCAAAAACACTCGTAGGCAGAAATAGAGCACTCACAAAACACTCTTTTTAAACTAAAAACAACTATATCAAACAGTTATACTTAAAATTATTTTACAATAAATCGCCTTTAAAACTGTTCAGATAAGTGGAAAGATTTACTTTTTCGTTGGTTAAATCGAACTTTTTACGCAATCTGGTTCTGGCATTTTCTATCGATTTAAAAGATTGTCCTGTAATTTGAGAAATTTCTTTTGTAGTTAAATCTAAATAAAGCAGCGCACAAAGTCGGCGCTCTTTTGGAGTAAGTGCCGGATAATCGATGGTTAGTTTATCGAAGAAAGATTTATGAACCTGTTCAAAACTAATTTCAAATTCTTTCCATATATCGGCATTCAAATCTTTTTCCAGACGTTTCAAAACAATATCAATTGCCTGCTGCAATTCTTTGTTGGCAGTTTTGAGTTTGATTTTTTTAAGATCGGTCAGAATTTCGTTGATATTATCGGTACGATGAATTTCGGCCATAGCCTTACCTACCAAAACCATATTTTTGGCTTCGAGACTTTGATTCAATTCCTGCTGTTTGGCTTTTAATTTTTCTTTTTCCAGCTGATTGGTAATATTTCGGTTTCGATAACGGATCAGCAAAAGAATTAAAGTCAATATTCCAATAACCAATATTAATCCAACCACATAATACTTAAATCTGGTTTTCTCTTCAACTAAAGTTCGAATCTGGCTTCGGACTTTATAATCTTGTTCGAGTTTTATTCTTTCTAGATTTACGGCCTTTTGTTCGATATTAATACTGTCACTAATTTTATTGAACTGCTGAAAATAAAAAACCGCATTTTTATAATCACCCATTTGTAAATAGGCTTCATAAAGTATTTTGTTCAAACGCATGCTAGAAAAACCAAATGGATTTCCTTGAGAATATTCCAAAGACTTTTTCGCATTTAAAATGACTTTATCCAGTTTTTTTTCTTGTAAATTATATTCGGAAAACGATTCAAAAACAAAGGCTTTTAGTGAATCATCGATAGGAGTATCTATTAATAAAAAAGCTTTTTCAAAATACAAATCAGCATTTTTTTTATCTCTTTTTAAACTATAAGCCCTAGCCAAATTGGTGTACACATAAACTGTTAAGGTATTGTTTTTTAGTTTTTTTGCAATCGCATCGGCTTTATGATAATAATGCAGGGATGAATCTAAGCTTTTACCAAGATAAGTTGTACCAATGTTGTTTAATATTTTTACCAGTTTTTCTGGCTGGTTCTTAGATTTCTGATAACGATATACATTTAGGAAATACTTGAGCGCTTTTTCTTGGTTATTGGTTTTTCCATAAGTAATGGCTAGATTATTTTCTACCTGAACAATTTCATCTTCAATGTTATTGCTTTTATAAATTTCATAAGCCTTTAAATAATATTGCAAGGTAATATCTAGTACGTCTTTTGAACTGTAAATTCCTCCAGCAGATAAATAAACTTTAGCTAAAGCTAAATCGGCTTTCTCTGTTTTTTTTGCCTCTGTTTCAGCCAGCTCTACATATTTTATCGCTCTATCCCAATCAGAATCTTGAAGTTGGGAAGCAATTTTTAGGGCTAAATCCACTTTTTTTTCGTGATTATCAATAGTATTTAAACTATCAATCCATTCTTTTGTTGAAGGTTGCGGATAAATATAAAAAGTAGTAAAAATAAAAAATATGCAAAGTAATCGACCCATCGTGTGTAAAAATGATAAAGATGGATTCAAAATTATACAAAATTATCAGTATTCAACAACAAACAGAAGAAATAAATGATATCTAAAAAAGACCAAAAAGTTAATCATGATTTACAATCTGGCGAAAAAGCAACAACTCTCCATTACTGTCCTTTTTCCAAACATTTATACTTTTACCTTTTACATTCCCGTGATTGTCACCATCGCGCCAATCAACGCTGTAAAAACCAAATTCTACAATCGCTTTTTGTGAATAAATAATATTTGAAGTTTCAATCGAAATTTGTTCGATACGCAGTGTACCAGGTTTTTCATGTTCTGTAAAATAATCCGTAATTTCCTTTTCACCCGAAAGAATTGGAGTATAATAAGTTAAATACATTGCATCTGGCATAAACATTTTGGCATGCTCTGCTCCTTGCCTATTTTGAACCAGCTCTTTAATGGTATTATTTCTTTCTTTTACCTCTAAAGTTAATTTGTCTGTCGGAATATATTTTTTAGTCTTAGGAATTTCGATATCGTTTATATCTGGAATATTTTTATCATCAAAATAACTTGACGAACCCCAGATTTCAGCAGCAATTGTTGGAGGCAAAGTTCTTTTTGAAGACTTTTTCCATAAAACTGCATATTTTCCAATATAAGAAAACGCTTTCTGTTCGTTTAGATTTAAGTCTTCATTAAAAGTTCCTATTTCCAAAACATAGTTTCCAAAATCCTGTAATTCTAAAATTGTTTTTTGATAGGAAGTAATTTTTGCCTGTTTCAACCATTGTTTGTAAAAATCCCGAATCGTTTTTCTACCCACTCTTTGCCTACTATGCTCAGGCATAAAGATGGTTTGATCTGTATACGCTTTTACTAAATCGTCTTGATTCCCTTTTGTAAAAGCAATTGCAAATGAGGCATTATAATCTTCAATCTGCTTTTTAATACTCGAATTTGTGCTGTTTTCCTGAGCAAAACTACCGACTGCAAAAAGGAAAAAGATAAAACTTAACCTATTCATACCAGAAATTATTTTATTGAACAATAAATATACAAAATATTAATATTCAATATCTTACAATAAAATAAATATAAAAAAGAAGGAATTTATATTAATCATTTAAAACATTTTCCCTTTCCATATATAAAAGAAAGAATCTTCAAAATCTCACAAGAATATATAGATAATTCAGTTTCAGCAGAAAACACTTTAATTTTGCTTATAAAGAAGTTAATTTTTCGACAAATAATTCCTAGCAAGACAATATTTGGTTTCATAAAATGTTTATATATAAAAGATTATGATGCATCTAATTTTTTAAATCAATACCACACAAGATTAATAGTAGAAAAACATGAAAAAAATATTTTTGATAATTGCCTTTGCTTCCTTTTCATTGCACAGTTTTGCTCAGGAACTTGATAATAAATTCAAATCGATTCCGGCAAAAAAATCTCCTGTAAAAGAAGTTATTCCGCCAGCAGAAGCTTCCCCTAAAGAAAACCCGCCAGCGCCTATTGAGAAGCCTGCACCGCTTCAGGTTAATCCAGACGAGTTGTTTAAAGACACTAATCTTTATAAGCCAGAAGCAAATGTTGAGGGAATATTTTATAGAAGAAATCAGTTTTTAGGTAATTTCAATACAACAGCCGTTACTTCGACCATTATGTATCGCGATGCCGCTTTTGTAGATGGCGATAAAGTAAAAGTATACTTAAACGATCAAGTAATTGAGCCTGAAGTTTTCTTAAATGGTGATTTTAAAAGTGTGAAAATAAACTTAGTAAAAGGAATCAACAAAATTGACATTGAAGCTTTAAACGAAGGTTTTGCTTCTCCAAATACAGCCGAATTTAAAGTTTATGACGATAAAGGCCAGGTTATTTCGTCAAGCGAATGGAATGTTGGTACGGGCTACAAAGCTGTTATTGTATTAGTTAAAGAATAAAATTTTCTAACAGAAATCGTTTGAAATCATAAAAAACACTTAAAACTGCTGATCTCAGCAGTTTTTTTGTTGTGTATATGTAGTTAACTACGTAGTTTTGTACACATATTTAATTTACAAGACAAATGCAAATTCAGCCTATACAAAATAAGTACGAAAATGAAATCGTAGATTTGATTTTACACATTCAGCAAAAAGAATTTAATGTTCCTGTGACTTTAGAAGATCAGCCTGATTTATTGGACATTGAAAACTTTTACTATAAGCCAGGCGGGATTTTTCTTGGTGCTTTTATAGACGAAAAATTAGTTGGCACAATTGCTTTGGTAAAATTCAATTCTGAAGCTGCAGCAATCAGAAAAATGTTCGTTAAGAAAGAATACAGAGGTAAAGAATTTCAAATTGCTCAGCAATTATTAGAGCAACTAATTGCATACAGCAAAGAAAAAGGAATTAAAGACTTATATTTAGGAACGGTTTCTTTATTGCAGGCGGCTTTACGTTTTTACGAAAAGAATAATTTTGTAACAATCGAAAAAGAAGCGCTTCCAACTGATTTTCCATTAATGAAACCCGATAATGTTTTTTGTCATTTAAACCTAAATCAATAAAAATGAATATAATTGACGAGATTGGAATATTAGCCATATCAACGCGGTTGCAGCGTCTGAGCGAACAGTTGCGCAAAGACGGTGCTTTAATTTATAAATCTTTTGATATTGATTTTGAACCGAAATGGTTTCCTGTAATCTATACGCTTCACATTAAAGAAATGCTAAGTGTTGTAGAAATTGCGAGCGAAATTGGCTATAGCCATCCGTCAACTATAAGTTTATTGAAGGAATTAGAAAAACAAAAACTTATCAGTTCTAAAAAAGACAAATTAGACGAACGCAAGAGATTAATTGTGCTTACCGCCAAAGGAAAAGAACTGGTCGTAAAAATGCAACCCGTTTGGACGGTGATGAAAAATGCTTTAAACGAAATCACCGATAATCAGAACAATCTTTTGAGAGCTATTGAAGAAACGGAGCAAAAACTGGCTACACAAGGATTTTTTAAGAGAATTTCAGAATTCAAAAGCTGATTTACTCTTTACCCGTAATCTTTTTTCTGTGATTATGTCCCCATTTTGCTAAAGAATCAATTACCTCTTTTAAAGTATGCCCATATTCTGTTAATTGATATTCAACTGTTATGGGCTGCGTATTCAAAACGGTTCTTGTAACCAATTGGTTTTCTTCAAGGTTTTTTAGTTCTCTGCTCAACATTTTTCCCGAAATTCCTTCTACTTCCCGCAATAAATCGGTAAATCTTAAGGTGTTAAAACAAAGTGATGCAATTATAGAAATTTTCCATCTTCCGTTTAAGATATACATGGCATCATGAACCGCCATAATGTGCTGCGTGCATTTTTTAGGATCGTGGTCGAGTTGTTTTAGCATGTTCTATTATAAGTTACCTCGATGTTACAGTTACTTTTGGTAATCGGTTGACAAAAATACACTTAAAGTGTTTACATTTGAAAACAATTTTAAATTAATAAAGAAAAATGGCCTTAATAGATGCACTAAAGTGGCGTTATGCTACAAAAAAAATGAACGGACAAGCTGTTCCGCAAGAAAAAGTAGATTATATTCTTGAAGCTGCAAAGCTTGCTCCATCTTCTTCTGGATTACAGCCTTACAAGATTTTCGTTATCACAAACAAAGAATTAAAAGACAAACTTAGAGCGGTTAGTTTTGACCAGAGTCAAGTTACAGATGCTTCTCACGTTTTGGTATGGGCTGCTTGGGACGGCTATAGTTTAGAAAAAATTTCTGCTGTTTTTGACAGAACAATTGCTGAAAGAGGAATTCCTGCTGATGCAATGGACGAATACAAACAAAGACTTTGGGGAATGTACGAGCCACTTGGACAAGAATGGCATGCTAACCACGCTGCAAAACAAGCTTACATTTCGTTTGGTGTTGCAATCGCTGCAGCTGCAGAACAAGAAGTAGATGCAACTCCAATGGAAGGTTTTATTCCTGCTGAAGTAGACAGCCTTTTAGGTTTAAACGAACTTGGATTAAAGAGTGTTTTAGTTTTACCTCTAGGATACAGAGATCATGAAAATGATTGGTTGGTAAACATGAAAAAAGTAAGAACTCCGCAAGAAGATTTTATAACAGAAATCAAGTAAAAAATTATTTTTTGCTTAAATGAAAATGCTTTTGAAATGGTGCAGCAGCGCTTTTTCAGAAGCATTTTTTGTTTAATTATTTCATTTTCAAATCAAAACAAAATTCAATTTAAGGAAACGAAAAAACTGATTTTTAGAACTTATGTTAATTTTATTATTTGCATAAAAATAGGTACGTATTACGGATAATTAAATAATATTGTATAACTAATTTTGCTTTATCCAAAACGATTCATTCTAATTAAATCCTAAAAACCTATGTCTGATTTCTTAACGCAATTTGGGGAAGACCTAAAAAAGAACGTCCCAGGTTTCATCGCAGTATCTGTTGCTGAAATCGCAAGCGGTATGTCATATTATTCACACTCTGCAGTTGCAGATTTTGACCCAGAATTGGCATCTGCATACAACCTTGAAGTAGTAAAAGCCAAAATGAATGCTATTAAAGCTTTGAATTTAAACGGTCAAGTTATTGACAATGTAATGATTACATTAAGCTCTCAAATTCACATTATCGACGTTTCTGATAATCAAGATTATTTTATTTATTTGGCTGTAGATTCTACAAAAGCTAATTTAGGTATGACAAAATCTATCCTTAATAAGTATAAAAAAGAAATCGCAGGTAAATTGTAACAAAGTTTTGCCCCCCCCTTGATAAAAAGGAATAGTCGTTCGCGAGTATTCCTTTTTATTTTTTAAACCTGTTTTTATGTCGCTCCTCCGGAGCTTTATATCTTTTGTGCTATTTCTTTCTATAAATATTGCGCTCCTCCGGAGCTCTGCTATATAACTCAAAGCCCAAAGTGAGCGAAATATATCGGCACAATCAATACTATTCAGAAAACGCAAAAAAATTTTATTTTTTATTCCAATTTGCTCTTCATTTCTTCAAAATATTTTATATTTCGAAACCTAAATAAGGAATTATATAAATGGAATTACGCGCTTATTTTGAAAAATATTCTGATGAAGCAACTTGTATTGAAGAGCTCAAAAACAAACGTCTAGAAAATGGACTTTTGTGCCGAAAATGTGGGCATAACGTACATTCTTTTCGTCAAAATGATTTAAAATTTCAGTGCAGAAAATGCGGCAGCAGAACCAGTCTAAGATCGGGAACTGTAATGGAAAACTCCAATCTCCCTATTCGTTATTGGATGATTTGCATTGAATTAATGACACTTTCCCACCGAAAAATATCTATTCTTAAAATTCAATATTTGCTTGGCCACAAAAGATACGAGCCGATTTGGCTGATGGTACAGAAGATTCTTCTCGTAATGAAGATTAGAGACGAAAAATACAGATTGCGTGCTTACTCCGAATTTGACCCCGAATTTCTTCAAAAAATTGACAAACTTGCGATAGAGAAAAAAACTCAAAAATTGTGAATGGTGAATTGTGAAAACTGAAAACTGCAATAAAAACAGCCACAGATTACAGGATTAAAATGATTTTTTAAAATCTGTATCAATCTTGTAATCTGTGGCTTTATACTTTTATTGAGATGGATGAATCTTGCTCGGCTTCGAATACGCTCAGCCTGAAAATATCAGAAAGTTATATCTATCCTACATAACCTTCAACAATTCACAATTCACAATTCACAATTCACAATTCACCATTCACAATTAATCATTCACAATTAATCATTAACCATTATTTCTTCTTATTCTTTTTTGCTTTAGATCTTTTTGCTTTCTTTTTAGCAATCTTTTTCGCTTTTGCTTTTTCCTTTGCTTTTTGAGCTTTTGCTTTCTTTTTAGCTTTAGCTTTTAGTTTTGCTTTTTTAGCTTTCTCTTTCTTTTTATCTTTTGCTTTTTCTTTTTTCTTAGCAACAGCTTTTTTCTTTTTCTCTTTGTCTTTGTCTTTTTCTTTCATTTTTTTATTCTTTTTAGATTTTGGCTGATTTTTGTTTTCTTCAGATGTTTCTTCTTCAGCCTCAGATGAAATTTCTTCTATTTGTGTTGGTTCTTGTACTGCTTCTTCTGCCGTATTACCCTCTTTTTCTGCCACTTTCTTTGGAGCTCTTTTAGGTTTTGGATTTGCTTCTGGAGTTTCAGCAGATTCTAGAACTGGAGTCTCTTTTTGTTCGATTTCGTCATTAGAGATAACCGAAACAGCTTCTGCCTCCTGATTGATTTCATCAACAAGTATTTCTTTTGCCATTATTCTGTTAATTTTAAGAAATTGATTAAATTTATTTTTAATTAAACTAATTTTTAATGTTATTAAATCATTAAATTAACATCAAAAAATAATAAACAAAGATAGATTGAAAAAGACATTCGCCAATGTTAAGTTTTTCATTGTTCCTAAAAAACAAACACAAACAACTAATATACAATAACTTATCCAATGTTAAGTTTTTCATCGCACTTTTTATCGAATTAGAAAGTCTCTTATAAGCTTTCTATAAGTGATTCTTTTCTTAGAAATAAAATACATTTTGTTTACTTTCACTTTAAAATTTGATAAAATGTTCAACGATTTAGCATACAAATCCATAAAACCCAGCAAAAAGCTCTTAGATTTTGTAGATAGCTTTTGGTGCATGCAAAATAAATCGGATCAAACATTGGAAACGATTGGCCTTCCTGATGGACGAATTGATTTGTCTTTAATGAAAACCGCCAAAACTTCTTTTCAAATTAGACTTTTAGGTTTAGGAACGCAACAGTATGAAAAAGGGATAATTCCAGCCAATAGCTTAACCTTTGTCATTAGCTTTAAACTTCCTGCTGTTGAGCATATCTTCCGCGAAAGCATTACTGAAATTTTAAACTCAGGAAAACTGCTTGAAAACAACTTTTGGGATTTTAACGAAAATGATTTAGATGATTTTGAATTGTTTTGCGAAAAAGCTTCTTCAAAAATCGAGTCTTTATTAGTAAAGGAAATAGATACTCGAAAACAAAAACTATTCAAATTAATTTATGAAACCAACGGAAATCTGACCGTAAAAGAATTATCCGAGCAATCTAATTGGAGCAGCCGTCAAATTAATCGGTATTTTAATCAATATTTTGGTGTTTCGCTAAAGGCCTATTGTTCGATTCTTCGTTTTCGTGCTTCCTTAGAACATATTGCTAAAGGGAAACTTTTTCCAGAGGAGAATTTTACAGATCAAACGCATTTTATTAAAGAAATCAAGAAAATTTCGGGATCACTGCCAAAAGAGCTTTTTCAAAACAAAAATGACCGATTTATACTATTATCTGCTCTTTCCTCTAAATAATTTTGCAACATAGATTTTAACTACAAACTATGTTACTACAAAATAAAAAGGTTGCCATTGTTGGCGGCGGAATGGGTGGTTTAGTATTAGCCCGTCTTTTACAGCTGCAAAATATAAAGGTAAAGGTTTACGAAAGAGACCTCAACTCAAAAGTTCGTGTACAAGGTTCTCCATTAGATTTACACGAAGATTCAGGTTTAATAGCCATGGAAAAAGCAAATTTACTAGATGAGTTTTACAAAAAGATTCGCCCAAATGCTAGTAAAGCTCGAATTGTAAATCAGAATTTTGAATTGAAATTTGATGAATACGCCATTAAAGGAACGGGTTTTCAAGAAATTTCAAACGCAGACCATGATTCACTTCAAGACATATCAAAACCACGTCCAGAAATAGATCGCTCAGAACTTCGAGCTATTTTATTGCATTCGCTTTTACCAGAAACTATCGTTTGGGACAGTCAATTCCTTTCAATGGAAAAAGAAAATAATGGCTGGAGATTGTTCTTTAAAAATGGAAAAACCGTTTATGCCGATTTGGTCATTGGCGCAGATGGAGCAAATTCTAATATTCGTTCTTATATAAGCACACAAAAGCCTATTTATTCTGGCATAACGATGATTGAAGGTACAATTTATAATGCCCAAGAAAATGCTCCCAAGCTTTTTGAATTTTCAAAAGGCGGAAAAGTGCTGGCTTTAGGAAATGAACAGACGATCATGTACGGCACAAAAGGAGACGGTTCTTTAATGTTTCTTCTGGGCAGTAAAATTCCTGAAAACTGGATTACTGAAAATGATTTGGATTTTAAAAACAATCAGATGATTTATGATTGGTTTAAAGAGGTTTACAAAGATTGGAGTTCTGAGTGGCATGAATTTTTTAAAAGTGAAGAATTGCACTTTATATTTCGTCCGCAGTATTATTTTCCGCAAAACCAATCTTGGGAAACACAAGAAAACCTGACCATTCTTGGCGATGCAGCACATAGAATGCTTCCTTTTGCGGGAAAAGGTGCTAATCTGGCTATGCTTGACGCTTTTGAATTGGCAGATTGTTTAACGAATAATCTATTTTCTGATATGAAAACTGCTATTTCTTATTTTGAAGAAAGAATGCTGAAAAGAGCTGCGAAGGCCTTAAATGACACTGTAAGCAACGGTGAACAACTGCATTCTAAAAATGCCTTAGAAAGACTACTTTCTATATTTAACCCACCCGCATAAACTTAATTGTTTTTATATCAAATACTTACATTTTTTATTTAAATTTACATATACCCAAAAAGCATACTTTAAGAATTATAAGCCAATATAATTTTCACTAAACAAATTATACAATGAGGCATTTTCTACTTTTACTCTTTTTTATAGCTTTTATTTCTCCTTCTTTCGGTCAAAAAATTACCGATTCGGTTCCGAAAAAAACAAAAGAAAAGAAAATCGAACTGCGAGTAATGCCTTATCTAAGCTATAATCGGAACCTTGATTTTATGTTTGGCGTCATTCCGATGGCTATGTACAAACTCAACCACAACGACACTATTTCTCCTAAATCACTGTCTGGAATGTCGGCTATTTATACTACCAATAAATCGTATGTTTTGGCATTCTTTAATAAATGGTATTTAAATGAAGACAAATGGCGTTTAAAGTTTTTCTTTTTTACAGGAAATCAGAATTCACAGTTTTATGTGGATGATATCGATCAGCCCGATTTTTACGATTACGGAACCAAAACAACTATCTTGAGTTTGGGAGGTCAGCGCAAAATTGTTGGCAAGTTTTATGGCGGACTTTCTTATACTTATGCACATTACAATACCGTTTATGAAGATAATATTTCTCCTTCTTCTATTTCTCACAGTAATGCAGTTGTCTTTAATTTATTGTACGATACGAGAGATGCCGTTTACTATCCGACAACGGGTTACAAAATTAGAATGGACTGGTCTACTTATCCGAAATTTTTAGATAACGAACTGGCATCGAATCGAATTTCTTTTCAAGCCAATAAATATTTCCCAACCCGAGAAGGCAAAGATGTTATTGCGGCACGTTTTTATGGAAAGTTCGGTCTTGGAAATGTCGCATTTGAACAGCAAAGCACTATTGGCGGAACAGATATTCGCGGTTATTCTGAAGGAAAATACAGGGGTTCAGGATTAATGGATATTCAAGGTGAATACCGATATAACTTTGGAAAGAAAATGGGATTGGTTGGCTTTTTTGGTATTGCAACCATTTACGGTTCTGACACTCCTAGTTTTGACTGGAAAATGTATCCTGGAGGTGGCGTTGGTTACCGATACAATCCTTTCAAAAAATCGAAATTCAATGTTGGCCTGGACGGTGCAGTCGGTAAAGGAGACTGGGGAATTTATTTTAGAATTGGTGAAGCATTTTAATTTTCAAAAAATATTCATAAAAGGGCTGTGTCAAAAAAGACAGCCCTTTGTTATTTCTCATAATTTACCTTCTGCCCGACTTTACTGGAGCTTTGAAAACTAAATTTTATTAAAATATTTCACTCTACTCAAACTTTTTTTGTAAAAATAAGATGTAGTACATTATTACAGTAAACGCTTACTGACCTTGTTATAAAGCCTTTTATTGTTGCAAAATCTATTTTTTATGTTTCATTTTATAATATGCAACATACTAAAAACATTTCATAGTTATCTTTCTTTAAATTTGAGTAACCCCAAACATATTCAAATCTTAACTACAATTAAATGCTCAAAATCAATTTATTAATTTCGAGGTAGTTGTAATTTGCTGTGCTGCCTTTTCATTCCTGATTGCTTATGGCACAATTTTATTTTTCTTGGAGAATTTTTACTTTATCAAAAAAACTGGGTTTTGCTGGCTTATTACTTTTTCTTATTACTTTTCAAGCAAATGCGCAAAACTGTACTGTAAACGCTGGAGTTTTAAATGTTACCATTTGTGCAACCGATGCATTGGTTCTAACTGGGAATAATCCTAGCCCAATTATCGGTACAGTCAAATGGACTCAAATCTCTGGGCCAGCTGTAACTATTAATTCGCCAACTAGCCCAAGTACTACCATTTCTGGCTACACAGGAGGAAATACCTATATTTTTAGATATAGCGCAACTTGTAGCGACGGAATTACAGCCTATCAGGACAAAGTCGTAAATGTTGAGCCTATAACTACAGCAAATGCAGGAGGTAACATTACTAGTTGTCCTAATAGCACTGGAAATTTATCTATAACAGCAAACGCACCTCAAAACACTGGGGAAACAGGCCATTGGGAAATTGTTGGCGGTAATAATGCAGGAGTGGTAATTAATTTCCCGAATCTGCCTACCTCAACGATAACTTTGCCTGCTACAAGCTGTGGCGTTACAACACTACAATGGGTTATTGAAGGTCCAGAATATGCTCCTGGACAGCGTTGCAGAACTACTTCTCAAATAACAGTAACCAATTATGGAGGTGTTAAACCCGTTTCTGCAGGACCAGATCAAACGCTAAGCAATTGTTACACTACAACACAAAGCACTAATCTTAATGCTACTTATGGCGGCTGCGGTCTTAACGGACAAAATGGACAGTGGACATTTGTAAGCGGTCCAAATACGCCAACCATTGCCAATCCTAACGCTAATAATACAGGAGTTTCAAATCTTGTTCAGGGAACTTATACTTTCAGATGGACGGTAACTGGACCTTGTGCTTCTGGCAATGATTTGGTTGTAATTAATGTTCCAGCGGCGACACAAGACGTTACGACTCTTCCTGGCGGTGATGAAAATATTTTCTTTTGCGACAATACAATTACGCAAGTAACTTTAGTAGCGCAAACTCCTCTTTATGCTGGAGAAACTGTTCAATGGACACAAATAGCGGGAGACACTGGCGCTGTAATAGCTGCTCCAACAAACCCAACAACATTAGTTACAAATATATCAGATCAAGGTGATCCATATACTTTTAGATATACGCTTACTAATAGTAATACAGGCTGTATTTTTACTAAAGATTATCATGTACAATTTAACGGAGCAACTAGAACCATTGTTGCTAACAACGGAGATGACATGGTGGGAAGCTGTGATGCAACAGTATTTACTATTCCACTTACGGTTACAGGATCAGGAGTAAATCAGTACCGAATTGTAAGCGGTCCAGCTAACTCACCTCTTGCCCCCTTTCCCACTGCTTTGCAAGATATTGGAAATTCTCTAACTCTAACTCTTACTGTAGCAGGAGATTATACCGTTGAATTTATCAGAAGCCAAGACGGTTCACTTACTTCTGGCTGTGATTACGGTTTTGATACTTTGAATATTCTTGCCTCTGGCGACCCGACCCCTTCTAATGCTGGATCTGATGTAAGTTTGCCATGCGGTGATACCAGTACAATGCTTTCTGGGGTTGCTACAGGTGATGGTATGCATTTTTGGAGTCAGCTTAGTGGTCCTAATCAAGCTGTAATTGCCGATAACTTTGCCATAGATACTCAGGTAACAGGTCTTATACCTGGGTCTTATGTTTTTCAATATATAACAAAAGGTGGCGGTGCTACTTGCGGTTTTTCTGTATCTTCAGTAACCATTCATGTATCTGATACTTCATTAAGCACTCCAAATGCTGGACCAGACGAAGTAGTCTGTGCAAGTTCGCAAGTACCTATGTCGGCAACACCTGCACAAAGTGGGGAAATTGGAACTTGGAGCCAAATTTCAGGCTAGTACAGTTGTCTTCTCCAATGTTAATGATCCTAATGCTGTTGTATCTGGTTTTACCGTTGCTGCCTCTCTTTATGAACTTCAATGGTCGATATCATATGTAAATCCAGGTCCTTCTTGCAGCGCAGCAATTTCTGATACTGTACAAATTATTACCAATAACAGTACAGCTCCAACCACTTCAGATGCCGGCCCTGATTCGTGTTATCCTAATGGTACAACCTCATTTAATCTTAGCGGAAATACAACCGATCCTCAAGATTTTGGAACATGGACCATTGTACCGACCACGGGGGTGATTATTGCAGACATAAACGATCCAAACACTTCGGTTACGGTTGTTTCTAGCGGAACATACACTTTTACATGGGCAATAGAAAACAGACTCCGACTTTGTCTTCCTAATAAAAGTGATGTTAAAGTTACGATAGCAGACACTCCGCCAGCTACAAATGCAGGGCCTGATCAGGAAATCTGTGGCAATACCATAACAATGGCGGCTACTGCAAGTGCAGGAGGGATTGGAACCTGGACAAGAATTTCTGGTGTAGGAAGCTATACCATAAGTGATATACATGATCCAAATGCTGTCTTTACGTTTACCTATAGCGGCTATTATATATTTAGATGGACAATAGAAGCCGAGGTCTGTGGTCAAGCATTCGATGATGTTAATTTAACTATCGGTATTCCGCCTCATCAAGCTGTTGCAGGACCAGATCAAAATGTCTGTGCCAGTACCAGCGTTACAATGGCAGGAAGTACTTACGATAGTTTTTTTGAAACAGGGCAATGGTCAGTGTTAACTGGCGCTCCTAATCAGCCCAATATTGTTGATCCGACTAATCCAAATACTGTAATTAATGGACTTGCAGCAGGCACGTATACTTTTAGGTGGACTATTACAGCCAAAAGCATCTTTTTATGTCAGGGTACTTTCGACGATATGGTTGTGGTAGTAACGCCAACGGCAGATGCAGGAACTACTCAAACCTATTGTGATGTTACCAGCATTCAGCTTACAGGAAATAAAAACTCAACTGGAACTTGGACACTTACCAGCACATCTGGAAATCCAGCAGCTGTTGTTATAACGCAAACACCTTCTAATAGCTACATTGCAAATGCTACTGTTGTTCCTGGAACTAGTTATGTTTTTACTTATACCACTAGTTCTACCACTTTTCCTGATGGTTCAACTTGCCCAGGATCATCTGATTCTGTAAATGTTGAAATTTTTAGCGGAGCAAGTGTACCGCCCAATGCAGGTCCAGATCAAACTTTATGTATTTCTGATGTTAATGGAACTGCCTCTTTAAGCGGAAATGTTCCTCCGCCAGATGTTACAACTTTTGAATGGCGTTTTGCATCTCAACCTGCTGGAAGCGTAGCTGTAATAACAACTCCCACTGCACCATTGACTACTGTTACAGGTTTAACAGTGCCTGGTTTATATATTTTGGAATGGGTCTTTGAAAGCCCTTCCTGCAGAACATTGTCTGACATTGTAAGAATTGTAATGAATGCTCCTCCAAGTACAGCAAATGCAGGACCTGATGATACAGTTGCTTGTCAAACCACTTACAAAACAGCTGCTGTGCCACCAACAGTTGGTATTGGTACATGGACATTTGATTCTCAGCCTCCTGGTGGAAATGCTGTCATTGACAATCCAAACAGTCCTGTTACTACCCTATCTAATATTAATGTTTTAGGCACTTATGTATTGACTTGGACGGTTACTAACGGTCCTTTTACCAATCCTTCATTATGTCAGCCAACCTCAGATACTGTCAACATCACTTTTAACGATAATCCACCGACCGTAGCCAACGCCGGCCCCGATCAAGAAATCTGTAATGCTACAACAACAACGATGGCGGGGAATACTCCACTTATTGGCACAGGACTATGGACACAAGTTTCTGGACCTAATTCGGCTACAATATCAGCTCCAAATAATCCAAACTCGCTGATGTTAGGATTAATTCCTGGCACTTATACATTTAAATGGACAATAACCACAACCGGATGTATTTCTGAAGATACTGTTTTAGTGACCATTTATGCAAATCCTTCAACTGCAGAGGCAGGACCAAATCAAATAGTTCCCCAATTTACAGCTGTAAATTTAAATGCAACCGTTCCTACAGTCGGCACTGGTCAATGGAGTCAGGTTTCTGGGCCAAGCGTTATAGGTTTTATGGATGTAAACTCTCCTACTTCAGCAGTAACCGGAACTGTTCCTGGAATATATACTCTACAATGGACTGTCAGCAATGGTAATTGTGCTGTTTCATCAGATACTATGAACCTGACCATTTTATCGATTGCAGATCTTGAATTAACAAAAACAGTAACACCAACAACAGGAAGCGTTGGAGATGTGGTTACTTTCAATATAAATGTTTTTAATAACAATTCATTGGGCGGATCTGCTACAGCAACCAATGTTGCCATCCGTGATTATATTCCAATGGGATTTGCACTAGTTGCCGGAACGGTGACTTCAGGAGGAATCTACAATGTTGGCGATAACACCATTACTTGGAGCGGTGTAACAATTCCGAGTGGCAGTATCTTAAATTTATCATTTAAAGCTACTATTCTAGGCGGTGGATCTTATGTAAATAATGCAGAGGTTTTTGCATCCGATCAATTTGATCCTGACAGTACGCCTAACAACCAAAACCCTGCAGAAGACGATCAGGACAGCGCGACAGTATTGCTTGATGTAGCCGATTTATCACTGCAAAAAACCGTTTCACCAACAACTGTCAGCATAAACGATAATGTTGTGTTTACCATTAGAGTTACCAACAGCGGCCCTAATAATGCAACTGGAATTACAGTATCAGACCAATTGCCTCCAGGCTATACTTATGTAAGTGACAATGGTGGCGGAAAATATAATAATGCCACAGGAATTTGGAATGTTGGCAATCTAAACAATGGAAACTCTCTTGCTTTACAAATTACAGCCAAAGTAAACGTTGTTACCTCCGCAAATGATTATATCAATACCGCTGAAATAGAAACGGCCTATCAGTTTGATCCCGACAGTACTCCTGGAAACGGATTGCCAGAAGATGATATATCAACAGCTTCTGTTTCGCTAAAACAAGCAGATTTGGAACTTACCAAAGCGGTAACCCCAACTTCTGCGGCGGCTGGAGACCAAGTAGCTTTTACTATTAATGTACTTAACAGAGGACCTGGAAATGCAACAGGAGTTGCCGTACAAGATGTTATTCCTGTGGGATACACCCTTATACCGGGATCAGTATCTGCTGGCGGAACGTATCAGGTTGCTACAGCTACACTCGAATGGAAAAATCTACTATTGCCTGCAAACTCTACTGTTGATCTGACCTTTAATGCTTTTGTAAATCCATTAGGAAATTATTTAAATGTAGCACAAATAACAGCTAGTGATTTGCCAGATCCAGATAGTACACCAAATAACAACGTCGCTTCTGAAGATGATCAAGACGATGCAGAAATTACTTTTATTGGTCCTTCTGCCGATTTATCTTTAACCAAAAATGTAGTTACAGGTAATACAAGTCCTGTCGTTGGAAGCCAAGTCTCGTTTGAACTTAAAATAACAAACGACGGTCCAAATAATGCAACTGGAGTACAGGTAACCGATTTACTGCCTTCTGGTTTTCAATACGTAAATTACAGTTCGTCTGCTGGAACATATGACAGTACTACGGGAGTATGGAATGTTGGTACGGTCGATGTTGGCGTTACAGAATCACTTATTCTGGATGCAAAAGTTTTGCCAACTGGAGATTATAAAAATATAACACAAGTTACTGCCAGTAATCTTCCTGATCCTGATAGTACGCCTAATAATGACGATGGAGATCAAAGCGAAGATGATGAAGATAGTATAGTACTAACTCCTATACCGCCAGCAGCCGATTTATCATTGACAAAAACAGTGAGTAATGCTACTCCTTTGGTAGGCTCTGTGGTAACGTTTACTATTATCACCACTAATAGTGGTCCTCAAGATGCAGCCCAAGTTCAAGTAACCGATTTACTACCTTCTGGATATACTTTCACTACTTTTAATGCTACAAGCGGAACTTATGACAGTACAACTGGTTTATGGACACTAGACATATTAGAAAGCAGTGAATCTGAGACATTACAGATTAATGCAATAGTTAATCCAACAGGAGATTATACAAATATTGCAGAAGTCACCAATAGTGATACTCCAGATCCTGACTCTACACCCAATAACGGAGTGCCAACAGAAGACGATTATGGAACTGCAACCACTACTCCTATTCCACAATCTTCAGATCTATCTTTAACTAAAACCGTTAATAATACTACACCTTTAGTAGGTTCGTTAGTTACTTTTGAAGTAGTTGTAACCAATAATGGCCCTCAGGACAACTTTGGCGTACAAGTGACAGATATTCTTCCGTCTGGATATACTTTTACTGGATTTACCATTTCTACAGGAACTTACGATACGACTACAGGAATATGGACAGTGGGTAATTTAGTTACCGGTGATGCAGAAACACTTCAAATTGTAGCGAGGGTAAACCCAAGTGGCGATTATACAAATAAAGCCGAGGTCACAGCTGCTAATCTTCCCGACCCAGACTCAACTCCAAATAATGGAGTTACAACCGAAGACGATTATGCAGAAGTTACAACAGTTCCTGTTCCAACATCGGCAGATTTATCTTTAACTAAAACCGTAAATAATGCTGCTCCACTTGTGGGTTCGCAGGTAACTTTCAGTATTCAGGTAACCAATTCTGGTCCGCAAGAAGCAAATTCTGTGGCTGTTACCGATTTACTGCCTTCTGGATATACTTACGCATCCTATAGTGCAACAACCGGAAGTTATGATTCGTCAACAGGAGTTTGGACAGTTGGAAATATGCCTATTTCAGATTCTTATACTTTACAAATAACAGCTACTGTTAATGCTAATGGAAACTACACCAATACTGCCGAAGTTACAGCAAGCAGTCAGCCTGATCCTGATTCTACGCCAAACAACGGAGTTACCACAGAAGATGATTACGCAGAAGCCACAACGGTTCCAGTTCCAGCATCAGCCGATTTATCATTAACTAAAACAGTAAATAACGCAACTCCTCTTGTAGGTTCTCAAGTAATTTTCAACCTTCAGGTAAGCAATGCTGGGCCTCAAGCCGCAGATGGTGTTGCTGTAACCGATTTACTGCCTTCTGGTTATACCTATAACTCTTATAGTGCAACCGCTGGAAGTTATAATTCTTCTACAGGTTTATGGACCGTTGGAAATGTCGCAATTGGTGCTACTCATACTTTACAAATAACAGCGGTAGTAAATACTGCAGGAAACTACACTAATACAGCCGAAATTACAGCAAGCAATCAGCCTGATCCGGACAGTACGCCTAATAATGGAGTTACCACAGAAGATGATTATGCAACAGCGACAACTACTCCAACAGCTCTTTCTTCTGATCTTTCGTTAACAAAAACGGTTAGCGATTCAACTCCGATTGTTAATACAGAAATTACATTTGAAATAATTGTTACCAATAGCGGGCCAGAGGACAATACAGGTGTTCAGGTAACCGACTTACTGCCTGCAGCATTTACATTTACTAGATATACCGTTTCAAGAGGAACTTATGATCCAGCAACAGGTTTATGGAATATTGGAAACTTGCCAAAAAATCAATCAGAAACACTGCAAATTGCAGCAATAGCAAATGCAATTGGAAATTTTGTGAACATAGCAGAAGTAACCGCAGCTGGTCTTCCTGATCCTGATTCAACTCCAAACAACGGAGCAATATTGGAAGATGACTATGCAATTGCTCCAGTAGGTGTGAGAGCAGATACACCTCCTCCTCCGCCAGTTTCTGATTTATCATTGACAAAGACAGTTAATAATTCTGTACCGTTAGTTGGTTCTCAAGTTACTTTTGAAGTTATAATTACCAACAGCGGAAAAGATGACAATAAAGGTGTTCAAGTTACAGATTTGCTCCCTTCCGGATATACACTTACTGGATATACAATTTCTACGGGAACCTATACGCCAGCAACAGGTTTATGGAACATTGGCAATATCGTAAACGGAAAATCTGAAACTCTTCAAATTACAGCAACTGTAAACGGCTCTGGAAATTACACTAATATTGCAGAAGTAACTGCAGCTGATTATGAAGATCCTGACTCAACTCCAAACAACGGAGTTACCACAGAAGATGATTATGCATCAGTAACAACTACTCCAAACCCATTAGCGGCCGATTTATCTTTAACTAAAACAGTAAATAATGCGACGCCACTTATAGGTGCGCAAGTCATTTTTGAAGTAATTGCAACCAATAATGGCCCTCAAAATACTACAGGAGTGGAAGTGACAGATTTACTACCTTCTGGATATACTTTTACTAACTACAGCACCACAAAAGGAACTTACAATCCAGCAACTGGAAAATGGGCAATTGGTTCATTCTTAAACGGAGATTCGCAAGTATTACGAATAACCGCTGTTGTAAATCCGACAGGGAATTATGTAAATATTGCCGAAGTTACTGCTAGTAATCTACCAGACCCTAATTCGACTCCAAATAACGGAATCCCAACAGAAAATGATTATGCTGAAATTGCAACAACTCCTGTTGTTCCTATGGCCGATTTATCACTTACAAAAGCCGTAGTCGGCGGTAATATTAGTCCAATATTTGGTGCTACCGTTACTTTTGAAATAACCGTAAAAAACAGTGGTCCACAAACTGCAACAGGTGTTCAAGTAAAAGATTTGTTGCCGAGCGGTTACGAATATGTCGTATACAGCTCAACAGCTGGGCAATATTTTAATACAACCGGAATATGGGATATTGGAACTATACCAACAGGAAGCTCAGAATCTTTACTCATAGGCGCAAAAGTGAACACAACAGGTGATTATAATAATATTGCCGAGGTTTATGCTTCAAATGAACCGGATCCAGATTCAACACCAAACAATAATGTTAGCGGTGAAGATGATATAAGTTCTGTATTATTAACGCCAGTTCCTGCTGTAGCCGATCTTTCTATTGAGAAAAAAGTAATCAATAACATACTTAATCCTGCTGTAGGATCGCAGATTTCATTCTCCATAACATTAACCAACTCAGGTCCAAGCAATGCTACTGGAATTATTGTCAAAGATGTACTTCCTTCTGGATATGATTATATTTTCTATAATTCGACTTCGGGAGCTTATAATCCGGCAACAGGAGAATGGACTCCTGGAATTATACTTGCTGGCAATAGTCATACTTTAATTTTAAATGTTTTTGTAAAAGCTCCAACAGGTACTGCAGACGAATATTTAAATATAGCAGAAATTATGACTGCAGATCAACATGATCCGGACAGTACACCAGGCAATGGAATTGCGACAGAAGATGATTACGACAGTATTTCTGTTACGCCTGTAATTGTAATGGCAGATTTATCTATTAAAAAAACAGCTCTTAATCAGGATGCCGTTCATGATGTGGGCTCAACGGTTATTTTCACAGTTACCGTTACCAATGACGGGCCTGCAGATGCATCTGGTGTACGAGTAAAAGATTTGCTTCCTCCTGGATTTACCTATCAAACAAGTAGTCCTACAAGTGGTTTGTACAATTATGTGACAGGTATTTGGAATGTCGGAAATATTCCAACAGGAACTGATCAATCATTGGATATTTATACCACAGTTAATAAGCCGTCGGGTATAGCAGGCGAATACACCAATATCACCGAAGTCATTGCTAGCAACCTTCCCGATCCTGATTCGACTCCAAATAACGGAGTTACAACAGAGGACGATTATGACAGTTTACAAATCAAAGTTGCCGTTGCCGATTTAAGTCTGGAAAAAACAGCCAGCAACAAAAACGCCAATGTAAACGAGGTGGTAACATTTACTATTCAGGTTAATAATGAAGGACCAAGCACCGCTACAGGAGTTGCTGTTGAAGATTTGATACCGCTTGGATTCAAGAACATTTCAAATATCAATAACGGAGGTGTTTTCAGCAAGAATATTATCAAATGGGTTGATTTAACTGTTCCTGTAGGAGGCATTACGTTAACGTACGAGGCAACTGTTGCCAATCCGCTTGGACTGGAAAATGCTGATTTTGTTAATATCGCTCAGGTAACCGCCAGCAATCAATTTGATCCAGATTCGACTCCAAATAACGATAACGGAGATCAAAGCGAAGATGATGAAGATTCTGAATCTATCAATATTCCTTCTACTGATATAGCAATTAACAAGGAAGTCGATAAAACAGATGTTCCGATGGACACTCAAGTAACCTTTGCGATTACAGCAGAAAACCTTGGCAATTTAACGGCAACAAACGTAGAAGTTCAAGATGCTCTACCAAAAGGATATTCATTAGTAAATTCAACCGTAAGTTCAGGCACTTATGATCCTAAAACCGGCATTTGGAGCATTCCATCAATCAATGCCGGAGCTATACAAACCCTAACTTTAGCGGTTAAAGTCGTGGATTTTAATGATTATCTAAACACAGCACATTTGACAAAACTGGATCAGATAGACACCAATTCGGCAAACAATCAGGATAGCGCGACTGTTTCGCCAAACTGTCTGAAAATCTATAACGAGTTTTCACCAAATGATGATGGCCAGAACGATTTCTTCTACATCGATTGTATCGAAAGATATCCTAATAATCAGCTGGAAATCTTTAACCGCTGGGGTAATTTGGTTTATTACCAAAAAGGCTATAAAAACACTTGGGACGGAAAAGCGGAAGGTTCTGCCAAAACGCTTCCTGAAGGCACCTATTTCTATATTCTGGATTTAGGAGACGGATCTAAAAAAACCTCTGGATGGCTTTACCTCAAATAGAACCATCCAGAAAATGAAAAGTTTAAGAATAGGATTAACCAAAATAAAATTGGCTATGATTAAAATATAAAAAAGGTTTTCGCGATAATAACTCTATTCTCGGCATATGGAGCCTTTGCACAGCAAGACCCGCAATACACGCAGTATATGTACAATACACTCACCGTAAACTCGGCATATGCCGGTTCGTTAGGACATTTAGCCATAACAGGAATTTACAGAACACAATGGGTTGGTATTGAAGGAGCTCCAGACACGCAAAGTTTTTCATTGGATACTCCAGTCGGAAAAAATGTAGGTCTTGGAATTTCGATCGTAAACGAAGAAATCGGACCCACAGAAGAACAATATTTGGATGCCAATC
The DNA here is from genome assembly GCF_056824325.1 of Flavobacterium sp. B330r. NCBI lineage: Bacteria > Pseudomonadati > Bacteroidota > Flavobacteriia > Flavobacteriales > Flavobacteriaceae > Flavobacterium > Flavobacterium sp. B330r. The sequence continues at coordinate 4,328,738 of NZ_CP124860.1, read as the reverse complement.
TCTCATATAGCATCAAATCTGGCGAAACACACAAACTTTCCTTTGGTATAAAAGGCGGCGGACGCGTCATTAATATCGACTGGTCTAAAGGAAGCTACAAAGATCCCGATGTGCAATTTCGTGAAAACATTACCAATAAATTCCTTCCTGTAGTTGGCGCTGGATTGTATTGGCACGGAGAAAGAGATTACATCGGACTTTCCGTTCCGAATTTCATGACCCGCGAACGTTATACTTATGATGATATCAGCGAAGATTTAGTCAATCAGAGAATACATGTTTATCTTATTGGAGGTTATGTTTTTGACCTTTCGGCACATACCAAATTTAAACCCGCTGTTTTCCTAAAATATGTGGCCGGCGCTCCAATTATTGCCGATATATCAGCCAATTTTATGTTCAACAATGCTCTAACGCTCGGTGTTTCCTATCGTACATCAGACTCCGTAAGCGGTCTGGTCGGAATCCAGATTACACCAATGATTATGGCTGGTTATGCCTACGATTACACCACAACCGCTTTGCAGAATTATAATAGCGGTACGCACGAAATTATGCTTCGTTTTGAACTGGTTTCACGCAAAAAAGGATTAAAATCACCAAGATTCTTTTAATACGGATAGTCTATGAAAAGAACAATTACTATACTCGCATTATTGGTTATACAGCTGATTCATTCACAAACCAAAACAAAACTGCCGATGCTCTTTTTGATAAGATGTATTATGTGGAAGCTGCAAAATCGTATGAGCTTTCCATAAATAATGGTGATGCTTCCAAAGAAACGCTTCAGCGACTTGGAGATGCTTATTATTTTAATACCAGAATGTCAAGCGCATCAAAATGGTACGGAAAGCTGATTTCAGAATATCCAAATGAGGTTTCTGCCGAATATCTTTTTCGTTACGCACAGTCGCTGCAGGGAATTCAGAATTATGATCTGGCTAAAAAATGGATGAAGAGCTTCGCCGAAAAACAAAAATCGACCGATGCTAGAGCGAAGAACTTCTCGCTAAAAAATGTCACATTAGAAGATATCGAAAACATAAAACCTTCTTTTATACTAGAAAACTTAGACATCAACTCTACTTATTCTGATTTTGGTCCGATGTATTACAAAGGCGATTTAGTTTATTCGACAACAGTCGATTCTTCGTATTTAAAAACAGACAGATACGGATGGAACGATCAGCCTTATTTAAATATGCAGCTGGGCAAAATAAGCGAAACACAATCGAATGTGACTTTTAAAGAACGTTTCGGAAAAGACATTACAACCAAGTATCACGAAGCCTGTATCGCCTTTTCTCCCGATGAAAAAACGATTTATTTTACCCGAAACAATTATAACGGAAAACTGAAACGAGATAATAAAGGCATCAATAATCTTAAAATTTATTCGGCAACAGCTGTAGAAAGCGAAAATGGCGCCACAAATTGGACCAATATTCAGGAACTGCGCTTTAATAGCGATAGCTATTCAGTCGGACATCCTGCGGTAAGTAAAGACGGAAAAAAGCTCTATTTCGTGTCGGATATGCCTGGAACAATTGGTTCGACAGATATTTTTGTAGTCGATATTTTAGGCAATAATCAATTCTCTGAACCCAAAAATTTAGGCGAAAAAATAAACACAACAGGACGCGAAATGTTTCCGTACATCACCGATCAAGCATTGTATTTTTCTTCTGACGGATTTTTAGGTTTAGGAGGTCTAGACGTATTCGAAAGCAGAATAAACGATGGCGTTTTTGAGACACCAGCAAATCTGGGAGCGCCATTAAACAGCAATCGAGACGATTTTGGCTATATCGTTAACGAAGCCACCAACAAAGGTTTTGTCTGTTCGAATAGAAAAACAGGAAAAGGCGATGATGACATTTACTCTTTTGAAAGATCTTGCAATCAAGCCATAAGCGGTTATGTTTTTGATGCCATTTCAAACAACAGAATTGCAGGTGCCATGGTAACGCTGAAAAATGCAAACGGAATAAAAGTGGCCGAAACTGTTTCTCAATTGGACGGAATATACGATTTCAATAACAATGTAAATTGCAATACTCCTTATACGATTGAAGTTACAAAAGAGAATTATAATGCCAATACTAAAGCAATCGTAACAGCAAACAGTTCAGGAAAAACAGAAGCTCTTGTAGGCTTAGATCCTGCTTTAATTGTTCGCGAAAATGGAGTTCTAAAAATAAAAATCGGAATTATTTTCTTTGATTTAGATAAATCTGATATTCGTTATGACGCTGCAATAGAACTCAATAAAGTAGTTCTCTTAATGCATCAGTACAACACGGTTGTGATCAAAATAGAATCGCATACCGACTCCCGTGCCAATGATCAATACAATTTAGAATTATCTGACCGAAGAGCAAAAGCCACAAGAGATTATCTAATTTCTCAAGGAGTTGCACCAGAAAGAATAGAAAGCGCAATTGGCTACGGAGAAACCCAATTAATCAACAATTGCTCCAACGGAGTTCCCTGCACAGAAGCACAACACCAAATCAACCGCCGAAGCGAATTCATCATCACAAAAATGTAAAAAGAAAAGCGTCCCAAGATTATCTCAGGACGCTTTCTTTATTTCTCAATCGCTCTTGCCTCTACCAGATCTTTTCTCTTGCTTCTATTCTCTATTCTCCTACTGCAACTTCACACACATCCATTCCCCTTTCATAATCAATCTATCCTCATCAAAAGCTTCACCCGATTGTTTTATGATTTTTTCGCTTGTGCGAATGTTTTTTACAACAAATTTAACGAGTTTATTGAACTCAACACCCGCAAAAAATTCAACATTATCCATACTAACCAATCCAAAAACGCCATCTGCAATCCCTAAAAGCTTTATACCTGCACCGCCACATTGTGCCATCGCTTCAATCAAAATAGTTCCCGGAACAAAATTAAAATCGGGAAAACTGCCCTGAAGCCAGGCATCTTTATCTGTAAACGTCTTTAAACCAACGATTGTGTCTGTGGTATAAGAAATAATTTCATCTACAAAGAGAAATGGAGCACGATGCGGAATTAAATCTTCTATTTTTTTAATCATGTCTGTAATTTTTAACAATGTACGAATCTGAACTGAAATAGACAATATTAAAATGGCATCTGTGTTAAAAGCAGGTTAAAATGTTAAAAAAAGGGCCAACTCAAATTGAGTCAGCCCCGCGTTATCAACCCTAAAATCACAAGCTTTATTCTTGCAATAAAACAAAACTTTTAGCATCTGCTTTGATTTTATTTCCTTCAAAATCAATATCGATTATTCCTGCTTTTCTTGGAGAAACACCGCTATTGCTAAAATGTGTATGCAGTACATACTTCATTTTTCCGTTTGTATCATAGAAAACATCACCGTGACCTACTCCATTTATCCCCACATCTTTTCGGCTGATTATCGGGCTTTCAGTTGCTTTTTCCCAAGGTCCAAACGGACTCTTAGCTGTTGCATAACCTACTGCATAATCAGGGTTTCTAAAATCGTTTGCAGAATAAATCATGTAATACAAATCATTGTGTTTCAATACCGTTGGTCCTTCTGTAACTGGCCAAGAAACATTCTGGGTATTTTCCCACGGAAGACCGCCAGAAATACATTCTTTAAGGGTTTCTTCTTTAATTCCAGACCAGTTATCTTTAAGTTCCGCTACAAAAATTCGGTTTCCATTGGTCAAACGCACGTGATAAAGGTATTTTTTGCCGTCCTGATCAACAAAAAAGAAAGGATCGATCTGATTGCCCGAATTAAACATTGGAGTCTTAGAATCGTTTTTAAATGGCCCAAGCGGACTATCACTGCTTGCAATGGCAATATTCTCATCGGCGGTATAAATCATATGAAATTTATTGTTGTATTTAAAAACCTGCGGTGCCCAAAAACCTTTCGTCCCATAAGCGTCTCCTTTTTTTAATGCTAAACCATTTTGTGCTCCAACAGGCCCTTTCCATTTTTTCAAATCAGAAGAAGTGTACACCTGAAAACCTTCTCCGTTAGGAAAATCTCCCGTTGTGGTTCCGTACAAATGATAAACTCCATTTTCGTGAAAAATGGTCGGATCTGCCAACAAGATTGGTTTGTCTTTTGAAGCTGTTTTTTTGCCAGTTTCTTTCTCTTGAGAACAGCAAACAAAGACACAAAACAGACTTAAAAGCGTAAAATATTTTTTTATCTTCATTATTAAACTTTTTATTTAATTAATTCTATTTAAAAACTAAAAATCAAATAGTTAATGATACACTATAGAAAACCTCTATAATGGAAATTCATACTAAAAACCATTATTTTACTCAAAAATTCTCATCTTAATTTCGAAAAAAATAAGCTCTAAAATCTTCCTTAAAAAATGGTTCTTTAATCCTAACTTCTAACTCAAAACTTATTACTTTTCAGATGAAAATTGATACAAAGAAACCGTATGATACTTCTCTCCTGCTTTTAATGTTATTTGAGGGAATTTTGGCTGATTTGGCGCATCAGGAAAGTGCTGTGTCTCTAAGGCAAAAGCAGTTCTAAAATCATCCTTAACACCTGATTTAAAGGTGTTTTTACTCTGCATAAAATTTCCGCTATAAAATTGAATTCCAGGCTCTTCTGTGTAAATATCTAAAGTAATACCTGAAATATCTCCTTTTATGGTTGCAGCATGAATAAATCCATCTTTTTTCGTTGACTTAAGCACGTAATTGTGGTCATAACCTTTTCCGAATTTGAGCTGTTCGTCTTTGGTTTCTATTCTTTCGCCAATTTTATGTTTTGATGTAAAATCGAATGGCGTATTTTTTACAGATTTCAATTCTCCCGTCGGAATCAAACCTTCATCAACTGTTGTAAATTTGTCTCCGTAAATCTGTAATTCATGATTTAAAATTGTCCCGCTTCCCTCTCCATTCAAATTGAAAAAGGCATGATTAGTTAAATTGACAATTGTAGTTTTATCCGTCGTCGCTTCGTATTCCATTTTTACAGCATTGTTATCTGTGATCGAATAAGTCACTTTTACATTCAGATTTCCAGGAAAGCCTTGTTCTCCATCTGGCGAAGCATATGTAAAAACCAAAGTATTACCGTTTGTCTTTTCAGCATTCCAAACAACATCCTGAAACCCTTTTACACCACTGTGTAAAGCATTTTTCCCATTATTAAGCGGAATCTGATAGTGCTTTCCTTCGAGTGTAAATTTGCCTAATGCAACTCTGTTGCCAACTCTTCCAATTGTAGCGCCAAAGTAAGGTTCTGTGGCGTTTTTAAAGCCCTTTGCACTGTTCATTCCAACAACAACATCAGTCGGTTTTCCGTTTTTATCTTTAACCCATAAACCTATTAATCGCCCACCATAGTTGGTAAAAGCAGCTTTTATATCTTTATTTTCGATCCAATACAAACTGACTTTTTTACCATCAATGATTGTGTCGAAGTTTTTAGTCTCTAAAACCGTTTTTACTGTATCTGATTTGATTTCTGAGTTTTCTTTTGAAACAATATTTTCTTTTTTACTGTCTTTACAGCTGAATTGAAAAAGTGCCAGCAACAAAAGTGTAGCAATTTGAATGTTTTTCATTTTTATCTTTTTTGAAAATGATTTTAATTTGATGGAATAGCCAATGACATTCCTTCGCTAACTGGCTCGCCTAAAACAGGAAATCCGTTTGCATCCCAGTCAATTTTCTGCATTCTTGGCGATCTTTTGTTCCCGCAACCTTCGCCCGGGTTTGAGTTAGCGTGATACAGAATCCAATCTTCTTTTCCATCAGGAGATTTAAAGAATGAATTGTGTCCTGGCGCATACACCTTGTTGATTGAAGATTGTTTGAAAATAGGCTCAGGAGATTTCTTCCAAGCATTCGCATCTAGCAAATTTTCTCCGCCGTTAAATGTTAACAATCCTAAAGCATAGAAATCAGTCCAGCATCCGCTTGCCGAGAAAACAATAAAGATTTTACTGTTTCTTTCTAAAAATTGTGGACCTTCGTTCACATTCACCTGCGGCGGATTTACCTTATCATGCAAAGCGCCGTGTGTTTCCCAATCGTTTGTTGGCGCAGAAATCATAACACGATCGCCATCAATCTCAAGCGGATTTTTCATTTTGGCAATGTAAATATTCTGCTGACCGTTTTTATCTCCTGCCCAGCCTGCCCAAATCATGTAAAGCTGTTTTTTATACTCGAATACATTCCCATCAATTGCCCATTTATCGGTTTTCGCAGCAATTTTACCTTTAAACTCAAATTTTCCTTTAAACGGATCTGATGATTTATTTTCTAAAACATACATTCTGTGATTGTTATTATCGCCATTATCGGCTGCAAAATAGCAATACCACTTTCCGTTGATGATATGAAACTCTGGCGCCCAGATTTCTGCCGAATAATTGGTGTTTTTGGGTGGTGTCCAAATCACTTTGCTTTCGGCATTTTTGATATCAGAAAGGTCTTTTGTTTTCCACAACACCAATTTATTTCCAAGCGTGTTGGTATAGTAATAATAGCCTTTGTAATACGTGCTGTAAGGATCTGCTCCCGATGGCAGAATGGGGTTTGTGAATGTTTTTTGCTGTGCAAAACTTATTGTTGTGAACAGAAAAAGGATTAGATATTTTTTCATTTTTAATTTTTTGTTAGTCTTTGAATTTTCTCTCGCAGATTTTGCAGATTTTTTTTATCAGTGTAATCTGCCAAATCTGCGGGAGAAATAAATTTAATTCTAATTCAAAGCATTCATAACCTCCGTATTAATTTTATTCACCGCTTTAAAATCCATTTTGTCTACTTTTCGATCATAAGTCATAAAACCGTTTACTTCACCTTCAACATCTGTTGTCTGTGTGTAGACTGCTGCCGAGAATCCCGTTTTAACGTATTTTCGAAGCGTTTCCGCGTACTTTAGGTATTCAGTGGTAACTTCACTTGCATTTTTAAATTTAATGTAACCCCAGTTGTCATTTGCCCTCCATAAATGCCCTTCCAACGGAAGTCCGATTCCGCCATACTCTCCCAAGACTGTAACTCTTCGGGCATCGTACAAATACATTTCTGGCCCTGGATAATTATGCAAATCCAAAATATCGCCCGTCTGGAAGTGATTTCCACCGCTCGCAGAATTAATCAAACGCGTTGAATCATGGTTTTTTGTCCATTCTGTAATTTCAACGGTTTTAAATTGTCCCCAAGCTTCGTTAAACGGAACCCAAACCACAATACTTGGATACGAATACAAATGATCCATAATCTCTCTCCACTCTTTTCTGTAGATTTCTTCAGATTTTGCCGAACGCTGTAATTCTGTTCCCGTAAAATATTTTGTGTTTTGCCAAATCGGCTGATCGTCACCGCTCGGCATATCTTGCCAAACTAGAATTCCTAACTGATCGCAATGCGTATACCAGCGCTCCGGCTCTACTTTTACGTGTTTACGAATCATATTAAAACCTAATTCTTTGGTTTTAATAATATCATATTTCAAAGCTTCATCAGTTGGTGCGGTGTACAATCCGTCAGGCCACCAGCCTTGGTCAAGAGGTCCAAACTGGAAATAATCTTTGTTGTTTAACTGCATTCTCACGATTCCATTTTCATCTCGTTTAGATGAAATTTTTCGCATTGCAAAATAACTTTTCACCTCATCAACGACTTTATTTTTGCTGATTAAGCGAATTTTAGTCTGATACAAAAACGGACTTTCAGGCGACCACAATTTCGGATTATTCAAAATAATATCATTGCTTTCGCCTACAACCGCTTTTTCTTTAGCAATCTCTTTTCCGTTATCGAAAACAGAAATCTCTACTAAATCTCCTTTTTCTGCTCCATTTACCTCAGCTTTAACACTAATCGTATTTTGATCAATATTTGGCGTTGTTTTTAATGCTGCAATGTTTTTAGCATTTACAGGCTCAATCCAAACCGTCTGCCAGATTCCTGTAACGGGTGTGTACCAGATTCCTTCTGGCTTTTTAACTTGTTTTCCTCTTGGCTGAGGCCCATCGTTGGAAGGATCCCAAACTTTTACTACCAATTTCTGATTTTTCCCTTTTTGGATGAATGGCGTAATATCGAATGAAAACGGTGTATATCCTCCCGTATGAGAACCGACTTTTACATCATTCACAAAAACTTCTGTTTTCCAATCTACAGCGCCAAAATGTAAAAGGATGTTTTTTCCATTCCAACCTGATTCAATCGAAAATTGGGTTTCGTACCAAAGTTCGTTTTTAGCTCCCACTTCTTTCATCACGCCAGACAAGCTCGATTCTGCCGCAAACGGAACCAGAATCTGCCCGTCATATTTTGAAGGCACGGCTTTTCCAAATTCTTGAATGCTATAATTCCACAAACCATTCAGATTTTTCCATTGGCCGCGCTCCATAATCGGACGAGGATATTCGGGTAAAGTTTTCTTAGGATCAACCTGCTCTGCCCATTTGGTTTTGATTTTATCACCTTGTGGTTTCCATTGCGCATTTACCGCAAACATGGATAACAAGGCTAAAAAAAGGATACTTTTTCTTTTCATGCTTTATATTTTTATACTTGTAAGTTTTTTAAACCATATAAGTCATGTAAGTTCATTTTAGTTTAACTCGCTAAAAAAAATGCCGAGAGCATATAAGTTTTTACTTTTATTTAAGACAAGATTTAATATGAACTTACATAACTTATATGGTGAAGATATTTACCGTAATATTTCTTCTAAATCAAAATGAATTACCGGGCTCATCTCCACATAAGCCCGATAATTACTGAACTAAACTAACTTAACTAACCAAGTTTTTTAATTGTGAATTGTTAATGGTAAATTGTAAATTACACAGAACTTCAAAAATGAAGTTTGGAAATAATTAATCATTAACAATTTACAATTCACCATTATTTTCCGAATTTCTTCACCAAACTGTCGTATTCTTTTTTAGAGATTGTAATCATGCAGCCGTGGCGCACTTTTTCTGGAAGACTATATTTGTCCCAATCGGAGAAAAAAGTATATCCTGAGGCTTGAAACCAAGGTCCGTTTAGGTTATCTGCGATTGATAATCCGTAGGAAACACCTGGGTATTGTTCGTAATACATGTACCATATTTTGTCATCAGGAGAAGGAATTAGCATTGGCGCTTCTCTAAAGTTTGGACTGATCGATTGCTGGGGCAAAGAATAAGGGCCTAAAAGGGATTTTGATTTGGCAATTCGGATGGTTTTTCCGGTTGTCCAATACAAAGTTGGATAGGTTTCGTCTTTGATCACGGCATAATAAGAATCGCCGACTTTACGAATAAAAACATCAATCGTTCCCATATCCCAGTCGAATAAGCGTTTTGGCGTTCCTTCGAAAGTTTTTAGATCTTTAGATAAAACATACAAGGTACGCTGACTCGCCCAATAACGTTCTCCGTCTTCTTTCGTTCCTTCCAAATGTGGCGTATGCCAAGTCATGATGAATTTTTCTGAATCTTTGTCGTAATACAATTTTGGTGCACCTATTCGCTGTAAAGCATTTGAATAATCAGGAGTGCTTTTTAAATCTGGTGTATAATCAGAATGTTTTTTCCAAGTAATCAAATCATCCGAAACCCAGATATTAATGCTTTTTGCGTCGTCTCCTGTATTTCCTGCAATGTAATATTTTCCGTCTGGCCCTTTGCAGATATCGGGATGTCCTTTATAATCTTCAAAAACACGTTTTCCGTTATTCAGGTTTTCCCAATGAAGTCCGTCCAAACTAACAGAATAATACAATCTGCCGTAATCGTTATGCGTCATGTGCGCAAACAAATAAGCTTCGTTTTTTGGTTTTTCATTTCCCTTCACTTGTCCCGGCGGATCTGGTTGTTGCGCTTTCGCGGAAAATCCGACCAGAATCATCATTAGAAAAAATAAGTTCTTTATTGTTTTCATAAACTGTTTTTTTAATGTGTCAATTAGTCAATTTGATAATTAGAAAATGAGAAAATGTGGTAATTAAAAAATTAGTCAATTAACACATGTCACGAATTATCTAATTATCAAATTGACACATTATCTAATTCTTCTTATTCGCCTCAGACGTCATTTTCTTAATCAAATCGGTTTCAGCTTTTATGTATGGCGTTCCGTCTGTGTGCAATACATCGTGAAACCATAATTTTGGCTCTGCTGTATAGGTTTTCGTCCAACTATCCCAAGCGTATTTAGTTTGTGTTTTTCCGTCTACAAATCCCCAGTTGATCATTCCTACGTTGTATTTTCTCGCAAGAGGCAAAAAGCCTTCAAAAGTGCTTCCGTTTGGTCTTGCCATATATTCTGTACAGATTAATGGTTTTCCGTAACGCTGTAATTGTTTGATTACTTTTTCGAAATCCTGAGGTGTGTTGTAATTGTGGAAAGAAACAATATCAGATTGTTCGATCTGCATTTTGTGCATTGGTTTCATTTTCGCTTCGTCGCTCCAATCTCCAACCCAAACCCCTGAAGTCAATGGCTGCGACGGATTACTTTCTCTCGCCCACACAAAAACATCTTTTAAAAGTGGCAAAATCAAATCGACTTTGTTTTTAATTTCTACTTTTTCGTAAGAAGGCCCAGTCATGTTATCTGGTTCGTTCCAAACATCCCAGCCTAAAATTCGTTTGTCATCTTTAAATTTGGCTACCGTTTCTTTTACATATTTCTCTAAACGCGGATATTGTGTTTTATCCTGAAGCGCTTTTTGCCCTGGAGCCTGCACCCATCCTGAATTGTGCGTATGCGGTTTTGGAGCGCGCTGTTTTCCTAATGCAGGAAACGGATCCCAACAAGAATCAAACAACACAAAAAGGGTTTTAATATGATGTTTGTCTGCAATTTCCAAAAATTGATCCATGCGTTTGTAAAGTCCTTCAGCATCCTGCTGATGCAGTAAATCGTGCAGATAGACGCGCATTACATTCATGCCAAGACCTTCAGCCCAACCCAATTCCTGATCAATTCTCTTTGGATCAAAAGTATCTTCCTGCCACATCTCTAACTGATTTATAGCTGTGCTAGGAGAATAATTTGCGCCAACTAACCAAGGCTGTTCTGCATACCATTTATTGGCCTGATCTTTTGTCCAGATTTCTCTTTTTTCTATTGATGCGATTTCGCTTTTCTTTTCTTCAGGAGTACTTTTTTTATTGTTGCAGCTAAGCAATACGAGTCCTGCTAACATAAATGTCAGACACAATTTTACTTTCTTCATTTCAATTTTATTTTTTTGAACAATCGTTCTTTATGATAAGGGAACCAGACTTTTACATCTGATCCCCTCAAAAAATCAGTTTTAACTCATTGAGTGATTTTTTCTATTCTTCAGCTTAATTTAAATCTCTCTAAATCTGCTTTAATCTGTATAAATCTGCGTGAAAAAATGGATGCAAAAAGCATTTCACGCAGATTTTAAAAGATTTTAGCAGATCAAATTAGATTTTACTTGTTGAATGAAATTATCTTTGTTTCCATCCAATCCGTAATTTAATATCCAGAATTCTGCTCTAGATTTGGGTTATTATCTACATCGCTTTGTGGAATTGGCATTCTATGATTTTTACCAACTGTGAAGTTTTTAAAATCTGGATCACGAAGCGCAATTTTATCAACAGAAGCTTGAGTGTTTAAATCTCCCCAACGTTTTAAGTCTTCCCAACGAACGCTTTCACCACATAACTCTAAAACTCTTTCCATTTTCAAACGCTCTAAGAATTTGTCATGATCGGTTCCAATTTCAGGATGTGCTGTTGCCAATGCATCCATGTTTGCACGAGTTCTTACCAAATCAACATACTGATACGCTTCAGCAGTGCTTCCTAATTCGTTTAGAACTTCCGCGTAGCGCAATAAAATATCCGCATAACGAACCAATCTGTAGTTTACCTGATTGTAGTAGTCTTCGTTATTTCTGTAATAATCACGGCTTCCTTTTCTAAACCAAGCTTCATTATTGTTCCACTCCCAATTTCTATCGTATGTTTTGTCTCCAAAATCGGCTAATAGTTGAGGATAGAATAAGGTCCATCTTAGCCTTTCATCCAGTTTTCCATTTTTATTGTTTTCTTGTTTAAAAGCATCAACTAACCAGATACGCGCTTGTCCGTCAGACCATCCAATTCCTCTTGGCGCAAAAAACTGAGAACGGTTACTAGAAACTGCTGCATTTTGTGCCTCATCAGTTCCCCCTTTTCTTTGATCTCCAAATTGAATTTCAAAAACAGATTCACCGTTATTTTCATTTGTGTCCGTAAAATTATCTCTGTAATTAGACACCAAACTGTACTTCGCTCCTGCTCCAGAAATTAAAAATTCAAGTGCTCCTTTTGCTTCTGGCCATTTGTGCTGCTGCATGTATACTTTTGCAAGAAAAGCTTTTGCAGCACCTTTATCTGGTCTTCCTAACTGATCGGCTGCCCAGTCTCTTGGTAAATCTTCAAAGGCTTCATTCAAATCTTTTTCTACTTGAGCCCAGATCTCAGCAACCTTTACTTGTTTTGGTAAATCGGCTGGCGTAGACGGATCTAAAACCAACGGCACATCTTCCCAAATTACACCTGCATAATAGTAATGTAATGCTCTAAAGAATTTTGCCTGTGCGATAATTTTCTTTTTATCATCTTCATTCTGAAAAGCGATATTCGGAACATTGGCCAAAACCTGATTGCATCTAAAAATGGCTTTGTACGTATCTCTCCATGTTACGGCATTTCCTTCCCAAAAATTATAATTGATGTAATTAAATCTTGTCCAATCTGCCAATTCTGTCCACGGACTTACGCTATACCCCTCATCAGAAGTTAAATCTAAACGGAAATAAATCCATCTTGCCCACAAACCATCTTTATAAAACATGGCATAAATAGAGTTTACACCGGCTTGTGCATCGCTCTCCGTTTTCCAATATTGGTCTACTGTAATATCATTTGGGCTATTCAAATCTAATTCGTTTTCACAAGCGGTAAAAACAAGACCTAAAAAAGCTGCGGTTATTATGATTATTTTTTTCATTACGCTATTTTTTTAATTAAAAGCTAAATTCTACACCAAAAGAATAAGTCTGAAGATTCGGGAAAGAACCATTATCAACACCTCTTTCAAAAATTCTATTATCACCCGTATTGCTAAACTCAGGATCTAAACCTTTGTATTTCGTGATTGTTAGAATGTTTTGTGCAGATAAAGTCAATCTTGCTCTTGAAATTCCTGATTTTTCTAAAACACTGCTTGGTAAATTGTATCCAAAACCAATGTATTTTAGTCTGATGAAATTGCCGCTTTCCAAGAAACGGTCACTATCTCCTCTTGAATTTAAAGTCGAACCTTTTGTAACTCTAGGAAAATCGGTATTTGGATTTTCTGGTGTCCAAGGCTGAATACCTTTTCTGTAGTTACTATTATCGTCAAAACGATCGACAACACTTCTAAATCCGTTGTAAACTGTAGCACCATTTGAAGCAATCCAGTTCATAGAAAAATCAAAGTTTTTATATTCAGCTCCAGCGTTTAAACCCATTTCAAATTCTGGCCACGGACTTCCCACAATCGCTTTGTCTTCGTTTGTAATTTGTCCGTCTCCATTATTGTCTTTAAAACGAATATCTCCAGGTACTGCATTTGGCATAATAACTTTCCCGTCGGCATTTTTATAATTGTCTATTTCCTGCTGATTTTGGAACAATCCATCTGTTTCCAAAACATACCACATTCCTACTGGGCTTCCGCTTCTAGTCATGGTGTTTCCAATAATGTTTTCGTTTTGTCCATTTCCTAAAGAAACCAGCTTGTTGTTTACCTTTGTGAAGTTTACAGAAGCATTAAAAGAGAAATCATTGATTTTTTTGCTGTAAGCCAATTCAAGCTCAAATCCTTTATTTTCTACCGTTGCAGCATTAGAGATTGGGTTTCCTCCATCATTTCCTGTAGTCAATAAGATTGGAAAACCAAATAATACATCTTCTGTACGTGCAATGAAATAATCAGCCGTAAAACGTAAATCGTTATTTAAAATTCCTAAGTCTAATCCAAAGTTGGTTTGTTTTAATTTTTCCCAACGCAATTGCGAGTTCGATAATTTTACTTGAGTTGCAGAAGGATATAAAACTTGGTCTTTTCCTAAAACAACCTGTCCGAAATTATTAATGAAACTTTTAGATTCGTATTCTCTAATATTTCCAGAACCTAATTCTCCATAACTTGCTCTTAATTTTAAATCTTTAATGAATTCTGATTTAAAGAAAGATTCGTTGCTTATTCTCCATCCCGCAGAAATAGAAGGGAAATTACCCCATTTATTACCATCGCTGAATCTTGAAGAACCATCACGTCTGATTACGGCATTAAACAAATAGCGGTTATCGTAACTGTATTCAAATCTTCCTAAATACGACGTTAAAGCCGCTTCATTAATGAAACCTCCAACAACTGGTGAATCTCCTTGGTTTAAAACCTCATAATATTGTCCAGTTCCAGAATTCATCGGAAGATTTCTTTTTGTTCCATAAATCTGGTCATAATTGTCTTTTTGATACGTCTGACCTACTAAAAGCGTAATATCATGTTTACCAAATTCTTTTTTGAAAGTCAATGTATTTTCAAACAACAAAGTCTCTGATCTACCTTTGTTTTGATCGGTTTGAGAAGGATCTTGAGGCTGGTTTAATGTCCAGCTTCCTTTTTTTCTCATGTATTTATAAGAATCGAAACTCGTTTCATATCCAAAATTGAAACGGTATTTCAGCCAAGGCACAAACTTTAATTCTGACCAAATGTTTCCTCTAATTCTAAAATTTTCATTAGTTACATTAGAAAAATCAGCCAAAGCCAAAGGGTTTGTTCCGAAAGTATCGGCAACACCTTGTTTCCCATAACCATATCCTCCAGGATTTGATGAATCGTAAAGCGGAATCGTTGGCGTCATTCTGTAAACATCAATAATTGGATTTCCAGACATTTCATCTGTTTTGGCATTACTGATCGCTAAGTTTTCTCCAATACTGAAAATTCCTTTTGTACCGCTTGAATTGACACGGAATGAAATTCTGTCAAAATCAGTTCCGATAACTGTTCCTTCATTTCCAAAATAATTTCCAGACATAAAAAAGGTCGAATTCTCATTTCCTCCAGAAAAACTCGCGTTGTAATCTTGAATCATTCCCGTCTGGAAAGTGGCATCCTGCCAATCTGTATTAACAGCCATATTCAAGTTTTGTCTTGGGAATCCAGCATTATCATAAGCCATGTTGTTGTATTTGGCAAATTCCTCAGTTCCCATCAAATCGTAACGAGGCATAACCTGAAGACTGCTTTTTGCTGATACTTCAACCTGAAGCGGTCCTTTTTTACCTTTTTTAGTTGTAATGATAATGACACCATTTGCCGCTCTAGAACCGTAAATCGCTGCTGCAGAAGCATCTTTTAAAACCTGAATCGATTCGATATCATTTGGGTTAAAGTCTCTGTTTGCAGAAGTTACCAAACCGTCAATTACGTATAATGGGTTTGTATTTTGAAGGTTTTTAAGTCCGCGAATTTCAATATTGGCTTCTTGTCCTGGACGTCCGCCTCCGCGAACTTTAACTCCAGTAACCAAGCCTTGAAGTCCGTCTGCAACTGTTGTAACTTGTCTTTTCTGAATTTCTTCAGGTTTAACCAATGCAACTGCTCCTGTAAGATCTTTTTTCTGTTGCGATCCGTAACCTACAACTACTATCTCATCGAGTTTCATGGCATCTTCTGCCATTGTAACATTTATAGAAGTTTTGTTGTTAATTGCAATTTCGATTGTTTTATAGCCCTGCGAACTAAAAACTAGTGTCTGATTTCCGTTGGCAGTGATTTTATAACTCCCGTCAAAATCAGTAACAGCACCATTTTGAGTTCCTTTTATCAAAACATTCGCAAAAGGAACCGCTTGTCCGTCTGCGGTAGTTACTTTTCCCGTAACATTTACTTGCTGGGCAAAAGCGGACTGCAGTAATAAACTAAAGAAAACCAAGAGGTAATATCTCTTCGTTAAAAAGTGAGTGAACTTTGTTTTCATTGATTTTTGCATTTTAGATAGTTTTATTTCTTTTTGTGGTTTGGTTTAATGAAATATGGCTCTTTTTTAATCGTCTGGAATACGGGCAAAAAAAGAACTAATATTCTTTGGTTGTAATAAATTGTTCATTTTGTTTCAAAATTAGTAATGGTTAGATTTTTCAAACTTTATTTTATTGATAGTATATTTTTATCCTTAAAAAATTATCAATATCGTTTATTTGAAAATTCAAAGTAGACGCTTTTTATTCAAAATAAAATGCTTCATTTGTGTCAATATCTCTCTCAAATGATTCAAATTGTATTAAAAACAGTCCGTTTTCATTCAGATGCAACATTTTGTAGAATATTGACACGATATGCCGAAATATTGATTTTAGCCTTAAAAACAGACCTATGCGTAAATTCTTTCTTTTTTTATGTTTCAGCTTTTTTTCGATAAATTTTTCGAATGCGCAAGATTATTATTTTAAACATTTTCAGGTTGAAGAAGGACTTTCAAACAATACCGTTTTAACCTCCATTCAGGATAATGATGGTTTTATGTGGTTTGGAACCAAAGATGGTTTGAACCGTTTTGATGGCTACCGTTTTAAAACCTATAGAAGCAACGGAGACCCAATACATAGTTTAGGAAGCAATTATATACAGTCGCTGCACGAACATAACGGTACGATTTGGGTTGGGACTGATAAAGGTTTGTATCATTACGACAAAAAGCAGGATAATTTTACGATTTTGAATGAAGCTATAAATGATCGTATCAATGACATCAATCACGACCAAAAAGACAACATTTGGTTTGTTTCTGGCAACATTTTGTATAAGTATGCACCAAAAAAGAAGGAAACAACCACTTTTAACCCGAACAAATATTTCATCACCACTTCGATTACGAAGGATTATAAAGGCGAAATCTGGGCTTCTTCTCTAAATAAAATCTATCATTATTCGGAAGAAAACCTTTCTTTTGAGAATATTCCGTTAAATCCTCCAGCCGATAAAGCCAATTTTAGAATTACGGTTATTTATGCCGTTGATCGCGAAAACATCGTAATTGGTACGCTCGATCACGGCGTACTCCTGTATAATAGAAAAGACAAAACGACAAGTGAACTTAAATTTGGAATCAAAGAACCGGTTTTCGTGCGTCAATTCAGAAAAAAAGGAAACGATGAACTTTGGATTGCGAGCGAATCGGGTGTGTATGTTTATAATCTGAAAACTAAAACCGCTGTAAATCTTAAGAAAAATTACAACGATCCGTATGCGATTTCAGATAATGCGGCTTATTCAATCACAATTGATAAAGAAAACGGAATCTGGATTGGAACGTATTTTGGCGGAGTCAATTACCATCAGAAACAATATACGCAGTTTAAAAAGTATTTTCCGCAGAACAACCAGAACTCTATTAGCGGAAGCGCAGTTCGAGAAATTCATAAAGATGATCATGGCGATTTATGGATTGGAACCGAAGATGCGGGCGTAAATCGTTTTAATCCAAAAACCCAAAAGTTTACTACTTATCCCGTTTCCTATTATAATATTCATGCTTTAATGCCTCGAAAAGACAAAATCTGGGTCGGAACTTTTGAACATGGTTTAGATGTTTTGGACAGAAATTCTGGCGCAGTTATCAAACATTACAGCGCAAATGATGGCCGAAGCGGACTGCACAGCAATTTTATTTTTTCTTTTTATGAAATGAAAAACAATGACCTGATTGTAGTGACAACATCGGGACTTTATCGCTATAACGAACAGGCAGATAATTTTGAAATACTGAAATTCTTTCCGGAAACGTATCATTACACGAATATGAAAGAAGACAACGACGGCAATCTCTGGGCTGGAAGCTATCGTGACGGATTGCTGTTTTATAATCCGAAAACGAAGAAAAAAGAGGTTTTTACGTATGATTATAAAAATCCAAAAGGGATAAGCAATAATACGATAAATGCTATTTTTGAAGACAGTTCTAAAAATTTATGGATTGCCACCGAAAACGGACTGAATCTCGTAAACAGGCAAAACCATACTTTTACCAAATTCACAACCAAAAACGGAATGCCGAGTAATGTCTTCTACTCTATTTTGGAAGACGATTCTAAAAATTTGTGGCTGACAACATCCAAAGGTCTGGTAAAATTTGGTCCAGATCATAAAGCAATCAAGATTTTTACCACCGCAAACGGATTATTGAGCGATCAGTTCAATTACAATTCGGCTTTTAAAGATGCAAACGGCGATATGTATTTTGGAAACCTAAACGGAATGATCAGTTTTAATCCGAAGCATTTCAGTAAAAACAAATACACGCCTTTTATTTACATTACCAATCTGCAAATCAATAATAAAGACATTGAAGTTAACAGCCCCGACTCGCCTATTTCGCAGTCTATTTCGTTTCTAGACGAATTGGAACTCAACAACAGCCAGTCGACTTTTAATTTGGAGTTTGCATCTTTAAATTATACCGCGCCAGAATTGACCGAATATTGGTTTCAGCTCGAAAACGTTAATAATGATTGGGTTTATCTAGGAAGAAACAACAAAGTTTTCTTTACCGAACTAGCGCCTGGCGATTATGTTTTTAAAGTAAAATCCTTGAATAGCTTTGGAGTTTGGAGTAAAGAGATAAAACTCAAAATTACAATTCTGCCTCCATTTTATGCCAGCAGTTATGCGTATATATTTTGTTTTATACTGTTCTGCGCCGGATTGTATTACATTATCAGATATTCTCAAAATCTGACTCAGATTAAAAATAATCGCAAGATAAAACATCTAAACGACGAAAAAGAGAAAGAAATCTATCAGGCAAAAATTGATTTTTTTACGAATGTAGCACACGAAATCAGAACGCCTTTGACTTTGATTAAAGGTCCGCTGGAAAAGCTTTTAGGCATGAAATACGAATCGGAAGAAGTGCCGCAATATCTTTCGATTATGAAGAAAAACACTTCTCGTTTATTGAAATTGGTCAATGAATTACTCGATTTTAGAAAATCTGAAATTGGCGGTTTGAAATTGACTTTCGTCGAAGCGAATATTTCTTCGATGGTTCGAAATTTCCATTTGAGATTCAGCCAATTAATTGAAGAACGTGAACTGGAATTTGAATTGGAATTAGGCGAAAAAGACATTCATGCTTTTGTAGATAAAGAAGCTTTCAAAAAGATTCTGAGTAATTTGATCAACAACGCGATTAAATACTCAAACAAAAAAGTCTTTATTTCTTTATTTAGAGATGAAAAGAAACTCCATTTGATTGTAAAAAATGACGGAAATGTGATTCCAATTCATTTAAAAAATAAAATTTTTGAACCGTTTTTTAGAGTTGACGACAGTAGTACGGCTTCAGGAACTGGAATCGGGCTTTCGTTAGCACATTCTCTAGCGCAATTGCACAACGGAAGTTTAGAGTTGATTGAAGATACGAATTACAATATCTTCGAATTGGTTGTTCCGCTACATCAAGAAGAAGAATTTATGCTTTACGCCGATGCTGAAAAAGAACAGATGGAAAGCGAAACGCCAAAAGAAGCTGTTGAAATCAAAAATGAAAAAGCTCAGGTTTTGGTGGTGGAAGACAATGAAGATCTTCTAAGTTTTATTACAACAGAATTGGCAGGAACATACACTATTTTAAAAGCAGAAAATGGTGAAGAAGCCCTCAAAATAATTCATAATCAAAACATTCAGCTGGTAATTTCGGATGTGACTATGCCAATCATGGACGGAATTACGATGTGTAAAAAGATTAAAACCAATCTGGAAACGAGTCATATTCCAGTAATTCTTTTAACAGCTAAAAATTCGCTGAAATCACAAATCGACGGACTTGAAGTTGGTGCAGATGCTTATGTAGCCAAACCTTTTTCGATGGATTATCTGAAAGTACAAGCCAATAATCTGATTGAAAACCGCAGACAGATTATGAATTATTATGCAAGTTCTCCGCTTTCGCACATTAAAAGCATTGCTCACAATAAAACCGATGAAAAGTTTCTGAAAAAACTCGACGACGAAATTCTTAAAAACATAACCGATCAGGATTTAAGTGTAGAATCACTAGCCGAAATCATGAATATGAGCCGCTCGACTTTATACCGAAAAATCAAAGACATTACAAATCTGAGTCCGAACGAATTAATCAATATCGTACGATTAAAAAGAGCTGCCGAGCTATTATTAAACGAAAACTACAAAATGTACGAAATCGCAGAAATGGTAGGCTACAAATCGCAAACGAGTTTTGGACGAAATTTCCAAAAGCATTTTAATATGTCACCAACGGATTATATCAATGCGAATAGATAATTAGAAAATGTGTCAATTAGATAATTAGTCAATTAACCTCATTATCTAATTGGCACATTGACTCATTAGCACATTATTTAATACCTAACAGTTGATACAATTCCTCTTTTTTATTCAAAGCAGCAGAAATAGTTCTCCCATCAATCAATTCGACCACATTTCCGTTGAGACTTCTCACCGCTTCCAAATTTAGAATAAAAGAACGCTGCACGCGAAAGAACATTGGCAGTTTCAAAACTTCTTCCATTGACTTTAAAGTTCCTAAAGTTGTGTATGATGCGCCGTTGATAACAAATTTCAGATAATCGCCTTGCGCTTCTACATAAAGAATTTCACTCAAAAGAATCTTAATCAGTTTTCCTTCCGATTTGATAAAAATTCGATCGGAATTGATTTGATGAACCGAAGTTATTTTCTTTAGCGAAAGATATTCTTTGGCACGATTTACCGCTTTCAAGAAACGATCAAAACGAACGGGTTTTAAGAGATAATCGACTGCTCCGGTTTCAAATCCTTCCAAAGCAAAATTGCGATGTGCTGTGATGAAAATAATAACTGGAGCATTGGTAAGCGATTGCGCCAATTCTAAACCATTAAATTTGGGCATTTCGATATCGCTGAAAACAATATCAACTTCATTTTTCTGCAGAAACAATAATGGTTTAGACGCTTCTGCAAACGAGTCTTTTAGTTCCAAAAACGGAATTTCAGCAATAAAAGATTCGATAATATCTCTTGCAATTGGCTCGTCATCAACAACAATGCATTTCAGTTTTTCCATTATTTTCTTAAAACTATTTTTAAATCGACTTTAAACGAGTTTTCCAGTCTTTCAATTTCTAATTTATATTGATCGGGATACAGCAATTCTAAACGTTTACGCGCATTCTTTACTCCTATTCCGCCAAAATCAGAATCGTTTTCCATTACTTCCGAATCATTCTCTAAACTAAACCAAAAAGTATTATTTTCCATCTTAATGTCAAGTTTTACAAAGGCATTTTTGCTTTTTAAACCGTATTTAAAAGCATTTTCTATGAAGGTAAATGTTAGAAGCGGTGCAACAAAAAGTCCTGCAGTTTGTCCTTCAATAGTAACTTGAATATTCGTTTCATCTGCATAACGCATTTTTTCTAAAGCGATATAGTTTTTGATAAAATCCAATTCTTTTTCCAAACGGACAATTTCGGTATTCGATTCGTAAAGCGTATAGCTCATAATATCCGAAAGGTTCAAGATTAATTCTGGAGCCAGATTGTCTTTTCTAACCGTAAGTCCGTAAAGATTATTCAAGGTATTAAATAAAAAATGCGGATTTAACTGCGCCTTCAGAAAGTCTTTTTCAATTTGAATATTCTGAATTTCCAAAGCTGTTTTTTCTCTTTCAATTTGAAATTTCTTGTTATAGAGTTTCGTGATTTCGACCAATATTTTAGCAAAACAAAAAGGCGAAAGCAATGAAATAATAATTATGGTCTGCGAAAGCATTCTTTTTGGAGAAACTGCTTCTAGAAAAGTTTGATTTGCGCTCATTTTAATAACGCCTTTCAGTTCTCCAAAAGTAATTTCAAGACCTAAAGCATAATAAATCAGTGAAATAAAATACGTTGCCGCCATCCAGACAAATATGGAAATTGGAAAAACCAATAATAGCAGTATTATAATTCGGTTTTTGCTTCCTGAAAATATCTTTGGTAACAAAAGATAAAACAGCATATAAAACACAATCATATTTACCAATGCCATTCTTATTGTTAGTAAAACAGCATCAAAATAGACTAATTTATAGCCAATTACATAGCTCAAAAAAAGCAATATAGAAAAACCTAACCACATGAAAACGTGCAGTAAAATTCGATTTCTTTTCGTAAAAAAGTGATCAAAATTCAGCTGCGCCATTTTATCTAAAAAATATCCAGAAGTCGATGTGGTATTTGGCATGTAAAAGATTTGTAAAGCAGTTTCAAATATAACTTTAATTTGGCAGGTTTTATAAAATTCTAATAACCGCATTAATCAAATTAATCGTGTTATGCCCTAGAATAGAATAAATAAGATTTCCTGAAAACTGTCTTAAAATACCAACGCTCAAAGAAGAAATTAATGTGAGGTATACCATTGTAATAATATCGAACTTCAAATGTAAATCCTGATCTAGAATTGCTCCGTGAGAAACTCCAAATAAAACCGTTACGATAACAAACGCCCAGCCAAATTTGATGCCTCGATAATTCCATGTTGGCGCAAAAGCTTTATCTAAAAGCCATAAAGAGATTCCTCTAAAAAGTATTTCTTCTGTTAATCCAGGCATTGTGGCTTGAAAAAGAAAAGTTTCTAGATTGAAGGCATTTCCTTTTGGAAATAAAATGAGTTTAAAAATAATGTCGAAAAAAGTGAATCCGAAGAAAACCAATAATCCGAATTTCAAATTTGTTAGCGAATTGGTCTTAGAAGTGAATCCGATTTTGATTCTTTCTTCTTTTGAAACCGAAAAGATAATAATCAATGCTAAAACTAAGCTCAGGAATTTTCCTGCCCAATTGAACTTTAAATCAAGATTTATCAATTGTTTTCCTGAAGCCTGTAAAAACACATCGGCAAGAAAATATAAAATGAAAAATCCTAAATATTTTAAATTCAGTTTTTCCGATTTGAAACATGCAATAACAATAATCGGAGCGATTAGCAAAATCCAAAGAAGGGGTGTAAATAATGACATAATTTTGATTTTAAAGGTTTTAATTATGATCAAAAGTATATCGCGAGTATATCAATTAAAATTGTCATCGGTAGAACACACGATCTGCTCGGTGAAAATGTTATTTTACCCGATAATAGAATTTGATAATTAGAAAATGTGCCAATTAGATAATGTGAGTAATTATCTAATTGGCACATTTTCTAATTGACACATTGACTAATTTCTACCACATATATTTCAATATCAATCTTGCATTAAACGGCGTTCCTGCTGTAAAATGAATTTCTTCTACAGGATCGGTTTCATTTGCCAGTCTTGATTCGGTTAAGAATTGTGTTTCTTTCCATTTTGTATTGAAAATATTGTCGATGTTTACGCCAATCGAGACTTTCTTTATTTGATAATTCACAGAAAAATCGGTAATGCAATACCCTTTTGCTATAACCGAATTATCTTCGTTTGCTGGTCTATCGCCTAAAAAACGGGTTCTTAAACTTCCTGAAAATCCTTTTAGATCTTTTACCGAAATTCCGTTCATCAACGTATTTTTTGGAGCCAATGGCAGGTAATCGCTTCCTTTAGGTTCGTCAATTGCTCTTGCGTGCGTATAAGTGTAATCGGTATTCCAGAATAACCAATTGGTCAATTGATATCTGAAACCAAAATCGAAACCTTTTCTTTCTGTTTTTCCGCTTGGTTCAACAACCGCTTCGTCTCCAACATAAACAAATTCTTGCGCTAAATACAAATACCAAATTGCCGAATTGATAATCATTCTTGGAAATGGTTTCCAATTGATTCCTAAATCTGCTCCGTACGTTTCTGGAAGGATTTTTTGGCCACTTTGCGCTACTACTACTCGAGTATCGTTGCTGTGAAATCCTTTTCCTAATTTCAAGAAATAGTTTAATTTTTCATTCTGAGTATACAAAAAGTTCAGTTTCGGACTCACAATTGCTTTGGTCTGCGTCTGATTGGTATAAGTTGGAGCTAATTGATCTTCGTAACCAAATTTGAAATAATCTAAACGCAAACCTCCGTTTACCAGCCATTTTCCTGCTGTAAAATCAAGACTTGAATAAGTAAATAAGTTAGTCTGATTTACCGTTCCTAAACTCAAATAATCTAAGACCGTTTTTCTGTTTAATGTATGAGACAACTCTACATCTTTATTATTATCATTTCGAAGTCCAGCTCCCAATTTAAAACGCCATTTTTCATTTAGTTTCTGATCGTATTCCGACTGAAAACCTACAATAGTTCTATTTTCTTTCTGTTTAATCTGATCGCCGTTTACAGGATCATTCAAGAAAAATGTAAAATTAGAATACAGTTCAAAATCATATTTACTCAAATAAGCACTGCTTTTAATATGTGTGTCTTCGCCAATTTTTGCATCGTACTGCAAATTGAAATTGGTTCTATCAGTATTCCCTCCTTCATTAGAATCAATTGCTCCGAAATGCGAAATGGTTCCGTCGTTTACCGCACGGTCTGGGATTTGTCCGCTGGCATCCCATTGGCTTTTAAAATGGGAAACCGAAATAGCCAGACGATCTCCATTCTCCATTTTAGCATTGTATTTTCCAAATAAATTAATTCGGTTAAAGTTCTGAGGCGCATCAAAATAACCATCCGTCATCATGTATTCTCCCGCAAAATAAGCCGATTGGTTTTCTTTATTCAATAAATTAAACATCGCAACGGTACGGAAGGTATCAAACTGTCCTCCTTCAAAAGAAATAGAGCTGTTCTGCAAAGCATTTTTGGTATTAAAACCAACATATCCAGCAGTTGTAAAATCGCCTTTATCTACAAAGTAGGCTCCTTTATCAAAATCAATATTATCGACTGTTTCCGGAATCACAAAATGCAGATCTGAATACCCTTGCCCGTGTGCGTGCGAAACCATGTTTACGGGCATTCCGTCAACAGTGATGTTAATATCGGTTCCGTGATCACAGTCAAAACCTCTTAAAAAGATTTGTTCGGCTTTTCCTCCTCCTGCGTGCTGACCGATGAAAAGTCCTGGAACTTTTCGCAGCAGATCTTGAGAATTTGAAATTGGCTGAATTTCAAAATCAATTTTAGAAATGGTATTCAAGTATTTTAGATTATTGCTAATCTTAACTTCTTCCAACAAAAAAGGTTTTTCATTTATTGAAATCGTTAAGAAATCCAAAGAAGCAAGTTTAATTTTTTGAGGAGAAAATCCTTTTTTTGTAATCAGCAAACTATCATTTACCTCCACTCCTTCCAATGTAAATTTTCCGTTGGCATCAGTATGTGCGTGTGTTTTTGAGGTTAAATCACGAATTAATACTTCTGATAAAGATTTTCCGCTTCCGTCATTTACAATACCGTTGACAGATTGTGCATTAATAGAAACAGAAAGAATAAAAAAGAAAAGTGCTGATAAAGATTTCATTGCTATTTTGGTAACTAAATTGGTAATTTGAGCGCAAAAATAGCATAAAAAAGATTTTTCCAGCTTATTTATCGAAAATCTGAAACAGTAGATCCGTTTTTCTTCGGATCGTACAGCATAGCGGTACACAAACAGTTTTTTCTGCCCTTGCTTAATAAAATAGGACAGTTGATACAGCTTTTACAGTTTTCCCAAAAAAGGTCATCATTTGGCAATTCAGCGTAAGTAACGGGTTCAAAGCCAATTTCGTGATTCATTTTCATAACGGCAAGACCTGTAGTTAGGCTGAAAATAAGCGCTTTTGGATATTTTTTACGGCTGAGTTCAAAGATCTTTTTTTTAATCTTTTTTGCCAGGCCAGTGTGTCTAAACTCAGGCGCAACAATTAATCCCGAATTAGAAACATATTTTCCATTTTCCCATGAAGATATAAAAGCAAAACCGGCCCATCTTCCATCTCGTGTAATTGCGATAACGGCTTCACCTTCTCTCATCTTTTTTTCAAGAAGCTCGGGCGGTCTACTTGAGATTCCCGTTCCGCGAGCTTTGGCAGATAATAATGTTTCTTCGCAGATTTCATTTAGATAAAAAACATGTTTGCCTTTTGTTTCTTCTAAAATAAAATCATAAGATTCGGCAGCTTTTTCATGGGAAGAAAAAACAGTTGCATCTTTTCTATACTCGATAGTTTTCATGATACCTAAACTATTTTAGCAATCAGCATAACGGTGATAAAAAGAACTACTGTAAAAACCATTAAGTTAACGAATCGATCTTTATTTCGTCTAGATTTATTTGAAAAGTACGTTTTTGTGATTTCTTTATTTCTTTTATTACTTGTTTTCATATTTCTTAAATGTTGTATAATTAAGGGCTTGTTTAATAATCCACAACATAAAAACAAAAGGCATGCCATAGCATCTCAAACTACGATAAACCATTCGTTATAAAACAAATAATAAAAAATCGGCTTTAATCAATTTGCAAAAGCTTATCAAAATGATAGGATATTTTTCAAAATGAAAGGGATTTAAATAAAAAAGCCCTAAATCGAAATTTAGAGCTTTTTTATATTTATAAGTGACCTAATAAATTAGTCCCATTGATTGTTTTTAGAAAGGGCAAATTTACCTGCTCCAGTAAAAAACAAGGCAATAGCTCCAAAAAGGTAAAGCATTAATAATTCTAAAGCATAACCTCCGTGATCGCTAATGGTGAAAATGTCCTGAGCGTGGGCTGTTGCAACTGCAACCACACAAGTGATCGCCAAAAGAACTGCAGCAATTCTAGTTCTAAATCCTAATAAAATAGCAATTGGAGCTAAAACTTCACCAATGTAAACCGCATATCCAAATGCGCCCATGTTATCTACAAGGAAAGAAATTCCGTGAATCAATTTAGAAACACCGTGAAAAAGCATCAATCCACCAGTACTAATACGCAATAGCAATAATCCAAGGTCTGTGTTTTTTGAAATCATAAAAAATTTTGTTTAGGTTAAAAATTATATCAAAATTGGGTTTATAAGCCGACTAAAATACAAAAATTTCCCAATGAAAAACAATCTTATTTAAAACAATTCCAAATAACCGTTTTTAGACTATCACAAACGTGATTTACTTTAAAACTTTATCGCAATTTTTCCAATTGTTTTTCCCGATTCTAAAAGTTCGTGTGCTTTCTTTAGATTTTCGGCTGTAAGTCCATTTAAAGTGGTGTTTAAAGTCGTTTTCAAGATACCGTCATCGAGTAAATCGGCTACAATATTCAGAATATTATGCTGCTCGATCATGTCTTCCGTTTGATACATAGAACGCGTATACATCAATTCCCAAGAAAAAGAAACACTTTTGCTTTTCAGCTTTGTTAATGCAACTGGGTCGCTGCTTCCTGTAATGGAGGCAATATGTCCTTGCGGTTTAATCAATTCGACCATTGTATCCCAATAAGCATTGGTGTCGACAAAATCTAAAATAAAGTCAACGTACTCAAAGCCAGCCTCTCGAACCGAAGAAATCAAATCTTTATGGTCTACAACAAAATCAGCTCCCTGCTGTTTGCACCAAGCAATCGTTTCTGGACGCGACGCTGTTGCGATAACGGTTAAGCCAGCAATTTTCTTGGCTAGCTGAATGGCAATCGAACCAACTCCTCCTGCTCCACCAATAATTAAAATTGATTTTCCTTTGTCTTTATCAGCGCTAATTCTGATTCTGTCAAATAGAATTTCCCAAGCCGTTAAAGCCGTTAACGGAATTACAGCAGCTTCTTCAATACTTAATGCTTTTGGTTTTTTGCCAACAATTCTTTCGTCTATAATCTGATATTCGGCATTGCTACCTTGTTTGGTAATATCTCCAGCATAATAAACTGGATCGCCTACTTCAAACAAAGTAACATCCTCTCCAACAGATTGAACGATTCCGACAGCATCCCAGCCTATAATTTTTGGAGTTTCTAAAACGGTGTCTTTCGCACTGTTTTGGCGAATCTTAAAATCGACTGGATTTACTGAAATCGCATCAATTTTAACTAATAAATCGTGTGGCCCAGGAATTGGTTTTACGGCTTCAAATTCGATAAAACTTTCTGGGTTTTCTATGGGTAATGATGTTTTAAATCCTATTGCTTTCATTTCTTTTTAATGTTTAAATTAAAACTATATTACAAAGATAAGACGAGTTGAAATCTCTTGATTGGTATATATTGAGTGTATATTTGTACATTTTTTTCAAAGATACTAAGGTTTTAAGTTGCTGAGAGGCTAAGTTTTTTTTACGCAGGTTTTATTTAATGCTTTCTAAGAAACAAACACATAATCCCAATAGTTATCGGGGCTATGTATTTAAATAAAGCCTTAAATTTGTAAAAACACTTTACTTATGAATATCAGAAAAGCCGAAAAATCAGACTCAAAATATATTGCTCCTATATTGTTGTTAGCAATGGAAGACATTATCTATAAATTTATAGCTAAGGAAGATTACGCTTCCGCGAAAGACTTTCTGCAGTATTTCGTCGAAAGAGAAAACAATCAATATTCTTATCAAAACTGTTTTGTGGCCGAAGAGGATAACGAAATAATTGGTGCCGTAAACATTTATAATGGCGCTGACATTGAAGAATTACGTAATCCTATTATTGAATACGTTAGAAAACATTATAATCCTGAATTCGATCCTGAATTTGAGACCCGTGAAGGTGAATATTATATAGATTCGTTGGGCGTAAATCCGAAATATCAAGGAAAAGGAATTGGTTCTCAATTATTGCAATTTTTGATAGATAAATACGTTCATAAAAATAAAGAGGTTTTAGGTCTGCTGGTTGAGGAAGACAATCCGAGTGCTAAAAAACTGTATTTAAAGCTTGGTTTTAAAGTAGTTGGAAACAAAACTTTGGTTAAGAAGAACCTAGAACATCTTCAAATCAAAAATTAATTATAGAATGAAAAATATCACAATATTAGAAGCAGGTTTAATTTTAAGAATAGTTTTAGGAATCACAATGCTTTCGGCCGTAGCGGACCGATTTGGAGTTTGGGGCGCACCAGGATCTCACGCAGTTGCCTGGGGAAATTGGGAAAATTTCGTAATCTACACCCAATCTCTAAATTCTTTTGCCAACAAAGCCACAGCAGAAGTTCTAGCAGGAATTGCCACTTTCTTTGAAGTTTTACTAAGTCTACTATTGTTATTTGGTTTCAAAACCAGACTTGCGGCTTTAGGAACTACGCTTTTAATGTTCTTTTTTGCATTTGCTATGTCGGTTTCTGTTTCTGTAAAAGCACCTCTCGACTATTCGGTTTGGACAAGTTGTGCAGCGGCTTTACTGCTTGCTAATATTGGTAAAACATCTTATGCCGTTGACAATAGGATATAGTTTTCGATAAAAGCGTTCTAGAAACTTTGTCAAAGTCTAAAACTTTGACAAAGTTAATCGCTTCGAAAAGTTCAGCTTAAAAAACATCTATTCACATCTTTTTTCTGAGGTAAATTCGTTTCGGAAATTGATCTTCTATACTTTCTTTCCCTTCAAATTCTTCGTAATTTATTGATCGTAATATATCGATCAAAGCAGTATCTACGGCAAAAGCGCTCACCCAAATTAAATCGTGTTTTCGCTGAGAAGCAATTTCTTCAGCACGTTTAATAAGCACTTTTAAATCTTCTTCATCAAAATAAACAATCTCACTCAGATTGATTGCTTTTGACGCTCCAAGGTTTTCGTTTAATATTCTCGACGAATCCAATTTTAAATACGCTTGCGGAGTTTCGCCAAGATAAGCCATCAGAATCTCGATCGAAAAATCGTTCTGAATTCGAAACAACTCTTTTTTCGAAAGATGTTCTTCGGCATATTTTTCTCCTAACTCTTTTTCCTTAAATAAATTGGTATAGAATTGAACGGCTTTGTCTTCCATCCAAAAGACATTATCGTTGATTATGACAACAAATTTTGCAATTTTACTCATTTCTTTTCTTTAAAAATAAAAAGCAAAATTGCACCGAATGTTAGTCTAAAAAAAGAGCGATAAGGCTTCTGTTTTGTGCAAAATGTCGGCTAAATGATTTTAATCGATCTGTTTTTTTCGATATTCTAAAGGCGAAATACCTTCATAGTTTTTAAAAAATCGTCCAAAAACAGATTGATCAGAAAAATGAAGTAAATCGCTGATCTGATTGATGGACATTTTTTTATTCTGCAACAAAACTTTAGCTTCCAGAATCACCATTTCGCTAATCCAGTCACTAGCCGTTTTTCCGCTATGCTTTTTAATGACTTCAGACAAATATTTTCGGCTTACATTTAATTCATCCGCATAATGTTGCACCGTTCTAAAATTCAGAAAATCTTTAAAAAGAAGCTCTTTAAACTTTTCATATAAAGGGCTTTGTACTTCTGTGGGAATTTTTTCTTTCTGAATACCATCAATTTCATAAATTAAAATGTACAAATAACTTCTCAAAATAGAGGCTTGATGCTTAGACTGATCTTCTGATACTTCTTTGATTAAGCTAAAAATGCGTTCAAACTTGCTTTCCTCTCCTTTTGCGAGTGGAGAGATATTGCTATCACTATTTTCAAAAAAAATATATTGTGTTAGAAAAAAGACGTTTGCTTGATTTTCTAGAAAAAACTGCGGTTTAAAAAATATTATATCGATTAGAATTTCGTCCTCATTTTTAGAAAAACTTCTTATTACCGAAGGCCCTAAAGCAATAATAGCTGGAGCGTGAACCACTTTTGTTTCGAGCCCAGTATGCATGATTATACTTCCTTTTCTTAGAAATTCAATTGCATAGCTTTCGGCACGATAAGGCTCGGTAATGTAAGGATGCTCACTCGTCTGGATATAGAAGTACTCTTTCTGATCTGCGTACGAAAATAAACTCTTGTGATGTGTTAAGGAATATGTGAGGATTTTACTCTTCAATACTGCTGTTTTAGTTCATTAGGATTCCAAATATACCGTTTTTTTAGTGTTCAGTCGCAGTTTGCAGTCTTTGCGGTAACAAAGGCTAGCTTTGTCAAAGTTTTAAACTTTGACAAAGCTTCTCGGCTCTTAACCTACCTGGGACTGAAAACTGAACACTAAAAAACTGAACACTGAACACTAAACACTGAGCACTAAAAAAATTTTTAAGGTATATTTAAGGTCATAAAGCTATTTCGAACAAATTTGTATTCGTAAATTAGCCATTACAAAAACATATCTTAAATGACAATACTTACCTTTACGCTGATTATGATTCTGGGTGCCTTTTTAGCAGGCTTTATTGGTTCATTATCAGGCTTAGGAGGCGGTATCATTATTATTCCGCTTCTTACTATTCTTCTTGGTGTCGATATTCATTATGCCATTGGAGCTGCTTTAGTCTCCGTTATCGCCACTTCTTCAGGTTCTGCAGCCGCTTATGTAAAAGAAGGAATTACCAACATGCGAATGGGAATTTTTCTCGAAATCGCTACTACTATAGGAGCCGTTTGCGGAGCATTGCTTTCTACTATCGCCCCTACTTCTTTTATTGCGGTTTTATTCGGTTTAACACTGATTTTTTCTGCCATTAATTCGCTTCGAAAAAAAGAAGAACACATTGTTTTAGAATCTAGTCCGCTAGCTAAAAAACTTAAATTAGACGGAACTTATCCTGCTCATGATGGCGAAGTGATAAAGTACGGAACCAAAAATGTAATTGGCGGTTTTAGTATGATGGGAGTTGCGGGAATGATGTCGGGTCTTCTCGGAATTGGTTCTGGCGCTTTTAAAGTAATCGCGATGGATAACATTATGCGTGTTCCGTTTAAAGTATCTACAACAACCAGTAATTTCATGATGGGAGTTACAGCAATGGCAAGTTCTGTAATTTATATTCAAAAAGGATATATCGAGCCTGGAATTTGTATGCCGGTTGTAATTGGAGTTTTGTTTGGAGCAATGGCTGGAGCTAAAATCTTAGTGCGAACAAATCCGAAGAAATTGAGAATATTTTTTGCCTGCCTGATTTTTGTTTTGGCAATAAACATGATTTATAACGGACTAAATGGAAAAATCTAATATGGTACAAGAAGAAAAATTTGGAGAAAAAGATTTTCAAACTATTATAGGAAACTTGCTTCGTTATGGAGTTTGGATTTCGTTATCGGTTGCTTTTATTGGCGGAATTGTATATTTAATTCATAATGGAAGCCAAATTGAAGATTATTCTGTTTTTAAAGAAAATGACCGCAATATATTTGAAGTAATTACCGCTATTTACAATGGTGCAATTCAAGGAAACGGAGAATCGTTAATATTTACAGGAATTATTTTCTTGTTCATGACACCCGTTTTACGCGTATTGCTTTCGCTATTTTCATTTTTATTGGAAAAAGATTACTTGTACGTTGGCATTACATTAATTGTAATCATGATTATCATTATCAGTATTTCATTTGGTTTCTCACATTAAAAAAATTTTAGATTTTAGATTGTAGATTTTGGAGTTTGGGATTTAGAGTTTGGAATTTGGAGTTTGGGATTTGGAATTTGGAATTTAAAATATTGAAATTTAAAGACATGGAAATAGGAATAGACAGTTTTGCTTCGGCGATGTATGGCGATAACAACACGCTGAGCAGTGTTGATGCTATGGAACAGCTTCTGCAGCGAATTGAATTTGCAGATCAGGCTGGTCTTGATGTTTTCGGAATTGGAGAACATCATAAAAAAGAGTTTTTAGATTCTGCTACAGCTGTTATTTTGAGTGCAGCGGCGGCTAGAACAAAAAATATCCGACTGGCAAGTGCCGTGACCGTTTTAAGTGCAGCAGATCCAGTGAGGGTTTATCAGAGTTTTGCAACTTTAGATTTAATTTCGAAAGGAAGAACTGAAATTGTTGTCGGGAGAGGATCTGCCATTGAAGCTTATCCCCTTTTTGGATATGATTTGAGAGATTATGATGCTCTTTTTAAAGAAAAACTCGAACTGCTGCTTCAAATTAGAGATAATGAATTTGTAAGCTGGGAAGGTAAATTCCGTCCTGCTTTAAATAATTTACCTGTTTATCCAAGAGCTTTACAAGAAAAATTGCCCATTTGGCTTGGTGTTGGTGGAACACCAGAATCTTTTATAAGAGCTGGTTCGTTAGGACTTCCGTTAATGGTTGCCGTTATTGGCGGACAAACACATCGTTTTAAACCTTTAGTCGATTTATATCGTGAAGCAGGAAAAGCAGCAGGCTATAAATCGAATGAATTAAAAGTAGGCTTGCATTCACCTGGATATGTTGGTACAACAACGGAAAAAGCAATTGAAGAATACTATCCCGGTTATGCCGAATTATGGACAAAATTAGGATATGAAAGAGGTTGGCCTCCTATAACCAAAGGCAAATTTGATGGCCTAATTGATGATTTAGGTGTTTTAATTGTGGGTGGTCCAGAAAGAGCTGCAGAGAAAATTCTTCGCCACAGCGAAGCTCTAGGCGGCGTGGATCGATTTACTTTCCAGATGGATAATGCAGGATTAACACACAAACAATTAATGAATGCCATTGAATTGATTGGTACAAAATTGATTCCTTTGATACGCAAGGCATAATTATTAATCTCGCAATCCCGATAGCTATCGGCAGCTAAGACGCAAAGTCTTTATTTTAAAAAGCCACAGATTATTAAGATTAAAAGGATTTTTTTCCATTCCTAATTTTTGAATAGCATCCAGCTTTAGCTGGATGAAAAATAGAGCAAAAGTCAAAGGCTTTAGCCAAACATCACTGGTTTGGCTAAAGCCTTTTTTCAATCTTCATTTGTAACCTTCAGTTAAAACTGGAGGCAATTCAAAAGAATTATACTTCTCAACCTTTGTAACTTTGTAACTTTGCTTCTTAGAATCTTAGAATCTCAGCATCTCAGAAACTTAGCATCTTAAAAAAAAAGCACCCAACAATTAAGTCAGATGCTTTTTTGTGTGATTTGCAATTTTTCAACGATAACAAACCAATTTAGAGCTTATAAGTAACACCAACTCTAAAATTTCTTGGCGCTTCAGTCTGCCAGTAATAAGCATTTAACCAGCTATAGTATGAACCGCTATATAGATATTTATCTAAGATATTGAATACGTTTGCCGTAACTTTAAATTTACCCGTTTCATAAGATAAACCTCCATCCAATTTAAAGTAAGAAGGTAGTTTTTGAAGACCTGCACTCCAAGTATCAGTCTGGCGTCCGTCAAGGAAAGTTCCTCCAATAGAAGCACCAAAACCTTTTAATTTTCCATGCTGAAGCGTATAATTTAACCAAGCATTTGCGGTATGTTTAGCATAACCTGGAACAATATCCCCCACCTTAATACCATTAGCTTCAGAAACATCTGGATCAATTTTAGTTACAGTTGACTCTGTAAAGGCATAATTTGCGATAAGATTTAAACCATCAAAGATTTTTCCTCTCAAATCAAATTCAACACCACGCGCTCTTTTTTCACCTAGAACTATTTTATACTGTTCGTTTGGCTGATTATTAGGATCTGCCGTTAACTCATTCTTCTTTAATATATTGTAAACAGATAAACTGGTATTCCAAGAACCGTCAAACCAATCCTTTTTAAGTCCAAATTCAACATTATTTCCGGTAAGAGGTTTTATATCACCGCTTCTCACAACACCAGATTGAGGTGTAAAAGCTTGATCGTACAACCCGTAAACCGCAAAATCATCAGTAATAGAATAACTTAAACCTGCACGAGGCGTTATATGGCTATCCTCAATTGGTTCTGCCTCATAGCTGCTAGTCTGGCTAATCCATGTGTATCTTGCAGCAAGAGTCAATCTTAATTTATTCTCCAAAAAGCCAAGTTCATCCTGAATATATCCAGCAGCATATTCTGAACCGTAAAGTCCGCCAGCTCTTTGGCTTAAAGGAGTATCGTGATCAAATTGCGGGAAACCATTTGAAGGCGTTCCGTAATTCGGATTATAAACATTAAACGGATTATCAACGGTATCTAAATCATGCGATTGTCCCCAGTCTGCCATATAATCTTTGCTTCCTAAGTCTACTCCACCCAATATTTTATGAGAAACATTTCCAGTATTGAATTTTCCGTTCACAAATATTTGTCCTAAGTACATATTACTTTCTGCGTCCCAGATGCCAACATTTCTAATGATTTCTCCATAAGCAAGATTTCCTTCCGGAACACCATCAAAATCTCTATCAGCAGGTCCTGGGCCAACAACTCCTGGCCATGAACTATATCCTTGCTGAATATATTTAAAATAAGAAGTCTGTGCAGTAAGTTTCCAGTTTTCATCAAACTTGTGCTCAAACTGAAGATATCCGCTATGATCCTGAATATTGGTATCAGGCAATCCTGGCTGCGTCATAGTAAAACCTACAGGTAAAGTTGCATAACCACCTGCTTGTGGTCCAAAAACATAATACGAACCCACTTCGGTCATATTTGCATACTGGAAATTATATTCGGCTGTGATTTTTGTTTTATCATCAATCTGATATGAAATTACAGGAGCAATTACATAGCGGTTATTGCGCTCAAACGGACGGTGCGATCCTTTGTTTTGGGCAGCTCCGTTAAATCTATAAAGCAATTTTCCTTTTTTATCTAATTTTCCGTCAAAATCAACGCTTACTCTATAAAAATCGTAGCTTCCGCCAAGTACACTAACCTCGCCTTTTGTAACTCCCGTTGGTTTTTTAGTCACCACATTGTACAATCCACTTGGATCTCCGCTTGAAAGCATGAATCCTGCTGGTCCTTTTACAAACTCGATATGATCTACAAAACTCATATCTTCTGTTAAGGGACCCCAGAAAGAAGAAACCACATTAAATCCGTTTCTAAAAGCCTGAATTTGAGAACCTCTCATAGTAATATTCGTGTACAAATCTCCCCAGTGCTCCAAACGTACAGCTCCACTCACGTTACGAATTACCCCGTCGCTCATA
Source organism: Flavobacterium sp. B330r (assembly GCF_056824325.1). Lineage (NCBI taxonomy): Bacteria > Pseudomonadati > Bacteroidota > Flavobacteriia > Flavobacteriales > Flavobacteriaceae > Flavobacterium > Flavobacterium sp. B330r. The sequence continues at coordinate 4,292,796 of NZ_CP124860.1, read as the reverse complement.
CTCGTAATTTGCTGATCTTTTAAAGTCTGACCGCTTACAATTTGTATATTTTGAGGAATTTCTAAAACAGGAGTTTGAAGACGCAATGACAATGAAGGGTTATCTTGCTTGTATTTATTCTTTCTAATGACCACTTCTTCAAGATCTTCTTGACTTTCAGAAAGAGAAAAATTCTTAATCGTCGTTTGTTTTGAATTGACTACAATCTTATCCTCAACAGCTTGAATTCCTACTCCATTTAATACAATGGTATACGTTCCAGGTTTTACATTTTTAATTTCATAATGTCCTGAAACAGTTGTAATATCTGAATATTTTGTTCCTTTTAACGCTACAGCTATATTTTCTGCTGGTTTATTGCCACTCAAAGAAACTTTTCCGTTTACAGTTCCAAGCTGTTGTGCCATAATATTTAATGAGCTCAAAAACAGCACGAAAAGATAAACTTTTGCATTAATAATTATTTTCATTTGGTTTTGATTTTAAATTGAGCGACAAAAGTAGATGCAAATCTCAACTTTTCCAAATTATTTTAATTCATTCTAAATAAATAAAACAAATTAAACTAAATCAGTAGGAATAAATTCTGAGAATTGCCATTTCTAGTTATTTCTTGATAATATTAATCTACATTAAGTTTGAAACCAAAATCTATTTCTATCTTTATATTTCAAAATTTCAATGATCAAAAACAAATAACTTCCTGATATGAAATCAAATACAATAAGAAAAGTTGCCATTGTGGGCTATAACAGAATTCCTTTTGCGAGAGCCAATACGGCCTATTCTAATGTTGGAAACAAAGAAATGATGATCGCAGCACTCAACGGTCTTATTGACAATTACAATCTAAAAGGAAAATTATTAGGCGAAGTTGCTGGAGGTGCTGTGATTAAACATACTTACGACAACAATTTGATTCGTGAATCTGTTATGCAAACCAGTCTTGATCCTGCAACTCCTGCATGCGATTTACAGCAAGCTTGTGATACTGGAATTGAAAGCGCTATTTACATTGCTAACAAAATTGCTCTCGGACAAATTGATTCTGGAATTGCTGGCGGCGTAGATTCTATCAGCGATATGCCAATTGCAGTTAGTGAGAAACTTAGAAAAATTCTTTTAGAAGCTAGACAAGCAAAATCATTGGGCGGAAAAATTAAAACTTTTCTAAAACTTCGTCCAAAAGATTTATCTCCTTTAGTTCCTAGAAATGAAGAATCTCAAACTGGCCTTTCTATGGGCGGACATACTGAAATCACGGCGAAATATTATAAAATATCAAGAGAAGAACAAGATGAGTTTGCTTTGAAAAGTCATTTAAACATGGCAAAAGCGTATGACGAAGGTTTTTTCGATGATATGATTACGCCTTTTAACGGATTAGAAAAAGACAATAATCTAAGAAGAGACAGTACAATTGAAAAATTAGCCAAATTAAAACCCGCTTTTGATAAGGTAAATGGTACGCTGACCGCAGGAAATTCAACTCCCTTAACAGATGGTGCCTCTTGTATTCTATTAGCTAGCGAAGAATGGGCAAAAGAACAAGGACTTCCTATTTTAGCCTACATCACTTTTGCCGAAATCGCCGCAATTGAATACGTTAAGAATCAGCAGAATCTTTTATTAGCGCCTTTATTTGCTGCTTCAAGAATGCTCGAAAAAGCAGAATTAAACCTCCAGGATTTCGATTATTATGAAATTCACGAAGCTTTTGCCGCACAAACTTTGGCCACTTTAAAAATCTGGGAAAGCCCAGAATTGAGTGCCGAAATTGGCTTAAAGAAACCACTAGGCGCAATAGATCGAAATAAACTGAATGTAAAAGGAAGCAGTTTAGCAGCCGCTCACCCTTTTGCTGCAACTGGAGGAAGAATTATTGGCGTAATGGCAAAATTATTAAACGAGAAAGGCTCAGGAAAAGGATTAATCTCTATCTGTGCCGCAGGCGGTCAAGGAGTTACTATGATAATCGAAAAATAACTTTTTTCCATTTTTTCAAAAACATTTCAATTCAATTTATAAATCTGCTAAATCTGCGAGCAAAAATTACTCCCGCAGATTTAGCAGATTTAGCAGATTTTTTTTTAATATGTCAACTAAACCCGACAGGTTTTAAACTGAAAGTTAAAAAACAGCCATTCCTCTACTGAAAAATCCACTTTTTGTTTAAATATATTCATACAAAAAACAGCTAAATATCAATATTTTATACTAAATTTAGTTTTCTTTTTAAGCTTTTGCATGAATTCATTTTAAACCACTAAAAATGATGGAATCAAAAATACCCGAAGGTCCTCTTGCTGATAAATGGAGTCTCTACAAGTCTAAAGCCAAACTAGTAAATCCCGCAAACCGAAAAAAGCTAAATATTATAGTAGTCGGAACAGGTTTGGCGGGCGCTTCATGTGCGGCATCTCTTGCCGAACAAGGCTATAACGTAAAGTCTTTCTGTTTTCAGGATTCTCCTAGACGTGCACATTCTGTTGCCGCTCAAGGCGGAGTAAATGCTGCAAAAAACTACAAAAATGATGGCGATAGCACGTTTAGAATGTTTTATGACACTATAAAAGGTGGCGATTTTAGATCTCGTGAAGCCAATGTTTATCGTTTAGCAGAATGTTCGGCCCATCTTATCGATCATGCTGTTGCGCAGGGCGTTCCTTTTGCAAGAGAATATGCGGGATATTTAAATAACAGATCTTTTGGTGGCGTTCAGGTTTCTAGAACTTTCTATGCTAGAGGACAAACTGGGCAGCAACTTTTATTAGGCGCTTATCAAGCCTTGGAACGTCAGGCATCTTTAGGAAAAGTTAATTTGTATACCCGTCATGAAATGCTCGAACTCGTGGTTATTGATGGTAAAGCCAAAGGAATAATTGCACGAAATCTTGAAACTGGAATTCTAGAACGCTACGCTGCTGATGCTGTCGTATTGGCTTCTGGAGGCTATGGAAAAGTATATTATTTGTCTACTTTGGCAATGGGCTGTAATAGTTCTGCACTTTGGAGAGCGCATAAAAAAGGGGCTTTTATGGCAGGTGTGAGTTGGATTCAGTTTCATCCTACTTCGCTTCCTCAACATGGCGAAAACCAATCTAAACTGACTTTAATGTCAGAATCGTTGCGAAATGATGGCCGAATCTGGGTTCCGAAAAAAGTAGCAGACGACCGAAATGCAAATGCTATTCCCGAAGAAGAACGTGATTATTACTTAGAACGACGTTATCCCTCTTTTGGAAATCTAGCGCCAAGAGATATTTCGTCACGGGCTGCAAAAGAAAGAATCGACGCTGGTCATGGCGTTGGACCAATGAAAAATGCCATTTATCTCGATTTCTCGGATGCTATTAAAGCGCAGGGAAAGGATAAAATTGAAGCCAAATACAGCAATCTTTTTGCTATGTATGAAAAGATTACGGGCATAAATGCTTATAAAGAACCCATGCTGATTTCGCCTTCAGCACATTTCACAATGGGCGGACTTTGGGTCGATTATGAACTTATGACTACGATTCCAGGCTTATTTGCTTTAGGCGAAGCTAATTTTGCAGATCATGGTGCAAACCGACTCGGAGCAAATTCGCTGCTTCAAGCTTGCGTCGATGGTTATTTTATCGCGCCTTACACTATTCCGAACTATTTGGCAGGAGAACTAAATTTAAGCAAACCTGATACTTCTCATCCTGCTTTTGAAGAAGCTGAAAATGCGGTAAGAAGACAGTTAGATCGTTTTCTACATACTAATGGAACGCTTTCAGCAGATTATTTCCATAAAAAAATCGGACGTCTTTTGTATGAAAAATGCGGTCTTTCGCGAAGCAGAAAAAAACTGGAAGAAGCGATTATCGAAATTCGGGATCTTAAAACTTCTTTCGAAAAAGATCTTAGAATCACAGGCGACAATACTTTAAATAGCGAATTAGAAAAAGCGGGCAGAATAGCCGATTACATCGAATTGGCAGAATTAATGTGCTACGATGCCCTACAGCGCGAAGAATCCTGTGGCGCTCATTTCAGAGAAGAATACCAAACCGCCGACGGAGAAGCTGTCCGCAACGACGATGAATTCTGCTACGTTTCTGCCTGGGAATGGAAAGGTTTAAATAACGAACCTGAACTTCACAAAGAACCTTTAACCTTTGAATCGGTAGAACTTGCGGTGAGAAGCTATAAATAATGGTGAATTGTTAATTGTTAATTATTAATTAACAGCTCATAAATCGCGATATCTAATTTATAATTAACAATTCATAATTCACAATTATATATGAAACTTTATCTTAAAATATGGCGGCAGTTTAATTCTTCTACCAAAGGGGAGATGACAGATTATGAAATTGATGGAGTATCTGAACACATGTCGTTTCTAGAAATGTTAGATCTTTTGAATGAATCGCTTATTCAGCAAGGAGAACGTGTTATTGAATTTGATCACGATTGTCGCGAAGGAATCTGCGGGCAATGTGGTGTCATGATAAACGGACGAGCTCACGGCCCTCTAAAAAATACTACAACTTGCCAGCTTCATATGAGAAGTTTTAAAGATGGAGATACTATTTATATTGAGCCTTTTCGCGCGAAAGCTTTTCCTGTTTTAAGAGATTTAAAAATTGACCGAAAAGCATTTGATTCCATTATCGCTTCAGGAGGATTTATTGGAGCTTCAACGGGCCAGGCGCCAGAAGCCAATAGTATTCCCATTTCGTATGAAACCGCCGAAGCTGCTTTTGATGCCGCTGCTTGTATTGGATGTGGGGCTTGCGTCGCTACATGCAAAAATGCTAGTGCTGCCTTGTTTGTCGGTGCCAAACTAACGCATTTAGCACTTTTACCGCAAGGAAAATTAGAAGCTCCTAAACGTGCCCTTTCGATGGTAAAACAAATGGACGAAGAAGGTTTCGGAAATTGCTCTGATACCAGAGCCTGCGAAATCGAATGCCCACAAGGCATTTCTGTGCTTTCGATTGCTAAAATGAATTTAGAATATATGAAGGCTTTGACTTTTAGGAAGTAAGTATTGAATTTCTCACAAAGACGCAGAGACGCAAAGTTTTTCTTTTTTAAGTTTTTTAAGTTCTAAAACTTTGCGACTCTGCGAGATTAAAAAAATACTTTAAATACAGTGCGCTTATCCTTCGACTTCGCTCAGGAAGACAAATAGCACAAATCTTTTTCAATAAAACCTTCGCGACTCTGGGACTTTGCGAGATTAAATATACTTTTAATACTTTGCGCTTATCCTCCAACTTCGCTCAGGAAAACAAACAGCATGAACCATTTTTCAATAAAAAAACTTTGTGCCTTCGAGTCTTTGTGGTAAAAAAATTTAAACCGTAAAATAAGGCGTCAAGATATCTTCAAAATTATAAAGTCCTTTTTCTTTTTCTTTTAGATTTTCGGCTACAAAAATAACTCCGTTTCCGAAAGCTTCTCTCGAAATCGATTCATGTATTAAACGCACCGTTTGAAAAGGAAAACCAAAAATAACTTCATGTTTTCCAACGATTCCCCCTGCCCTCACAACATTAATATCTTCCTTGTCTACATCTAGTGCTTCTGCAATTTTTACTGCGGTTCCAGACGTTCCTTCTTTAGCTTTAAAGTGCTCTTCATTTACTTCAATATCTACCCAAGGTGCAATTTTCTTTAAAAATTTTGCAGCAAACAATAAGTAATTAACTCCCAACGTGATATTTGGCGACCAAAATACGGTAGTTTTATCTGCCAGTTTCTTCAATAAATTCAATTCTTTTTCCTTGTAATGAGAAATTGCTGAAATTATTTTCACTTTGTGTCTCGCTGCTGTTTCTCCATAAGTGTAAATTCCTTCACTAGAAGAAAAATCGATTATGGCATCTACAGGATGTTTTTCTAATAATTCTTCAACAGAGGTATGCGAACTAGAATAGATTAAGCCGGGTTCGTCTGACTGGATTCCAAAAAATTCGGGAACTGATCTGTGCTCCAAAACATTACTTTGTCTTAAAACCCATTCAAGGCTGAATTTTTTATTTTCTAATAGTATTGAAGCTACTGATTTTCCAGTTTTCCCAAATCCGATTAATCCTATTTTCATAAGCATTTATTATTTTATGGGCGAAGCGTGCCCGGTTGAAAATATTGATATTGTAAAGTAGTTAATATCAATCCTAATTTTATTCTTTTAGACGGTTCTTAAAACCGCTTGTTCATAAAAATAGGAAAATCATAACAGAATTACCAACAAAAACTTCATTTTATAACAATAAAAATGGCTATTAATACGATTTTTTCTGTTAATAGAAAATTTAAACGCCTAATTTTTAAAGTAAGCGCTCTTTTAAATTATTCTCTTAAAAATGTTAAAAAATGACTTTAAAAAAAAGATTTGATCACATACAAGTAAATATATTTTGCCTAGTTTTATGGCCTGATATCCCCAAATTAATATCATAAAGAATGTCTTACAATACTAATGGATTACTTCGGTTTCTAGATGCTCAAAACAAGTTGTATTTAACAGCTCTAAACGAAATCAAAAAGGGTAAAAAAGAATCGCCTTGGATGTGGTTTATTTTTCCGCAGATAAAAGGAATGGGTTCGAGCGATAACTCCAAATTTTACGAAATCAAGAATGCCGATGAAGCAATTGCTTTTCTGGAGCATCCCATTTTAGGAAAACATCTTGTAGAAATTACTTCAGAACTTGCCAAAAAAGAAGAAAGTGTTTCTGATATTTTTGAAGGTCTTGATGTAGAAAAACTTCAATCGTGTATGACTTTGTTTGCTAGTGTTCAAAACACAGAACCTGTTTTTCAGGAAGTGCTTCACAAGCATTTTGATGGGTCATCCGATTTTCATACGCTGCAATTATTGTATAGCAATTTATAGAAGTAAGAATCACTTTGCAAATCTGCAGGTTGTTCCAAAAATAAGGCCTATTTAACTGTATTTCTAAATAAGATATTTATATTTGCAACGCTGTTGCGTTTATTTATTTGATAATTAAACTTTTAAATATCCAGCAGAAATACCACGGAATGAAAAAGAAGATTACAGCCGTAAATTTCCTAATGTCTTTTGCAGTATTGTTTGCCATGCTGTTTCAGACGGTTCACTCCTATGAGCATATTTTAAAACAGTCGGCAGAAAAACATTGCGATCATAAATACACTCCTGGTCAAAAAGAAATAACACACAGCCATTCGGTTGATGCAAATTGCCATATTTGTAATTTTGCTTTCAGTACGTTTATTCCCAACGCATTTCAGGCCTTTACATTTTACAAAACAATTGCCAATACCTCTTATACATTCTTATATTTTGAGGGAATATCAACATTTTTCAAGGGCAGTCTTTTTGCCTTACGTGCGCCTCCTGTATTCTTTTAATTACTGCACTTTTTTAAACTCAAAACCTTTGCTCTATTTATTCTAATAGAGTAAAAGAAAATTCACATTACCGTTTTTTAATTCGGAATCTTTAGCTCCCAATTAAAGACCTTCATTCATTGCAGTAATTATTCAATAAAAAACTAATAATCAAGCTTTTAAAACTCATTAAAAGCCTGAGATTTCTATATCTATTTTTAAAAATCATTTTTTTTAACAAACAAAACTTATGCTTAAAGCAACAAACCTAACTAAAAAATACGGCGATCATACGGCTTTGAATGCCTTAAACTTAACCATAAAAGAAGGCGAAATCTTTGCTCTTTTAGGACAAAATGGTGCAGGAAAAACGACAACAATCAATTTATTTTTAGGTTTTATCGAACCAACATCTGGAGAATTAGAAATCAACAATATATCGGTTACAGCAAACAATCAGGAAACTAAAAAGCATGTGGCTTATATTCCAGAAACCGTAATGCTGTATCCAAATCTTACTGGCTTAGAGAATCTTAAATTCTTTTCGTCATTAGCAGGATTTAACTATTCTGATGGCGAATTAACTTATTTTCTAGACAAAGCAGGACTTCAAGCCAAAGCACATAATCAAAATTTAGGCGGTTACTCTAAAGGAATGCGCCAAAAAGTAGGAATTGCAATTGCGATTGCAAAAAAAGCGAAAGTGCTTTTGTTAGATGAGCCTACAAGCGGCTTAGATCCCAAAGCCTCTAATGAATTTTCTCAGATTCTAAAAGAGCTTTCAGCAGACGGAACGGCAATTTTAATGGCAACTCACGACATCTTCAGAGCGAGAGAAGTGGCTTCGCACATCGGGATAATGAGGCAGGGAAATCTTGTTACTGTTATTGAAGCAGATAAAATCTCTGCAAATGAGTTGGAAGATTTGTATTTACAGACGGTTTAAGATGAAAAATATATTCTCTTTTTTAATTTTAATCGGTGGTATACATTTCATCCAGGCTCAAAATAACAATAACAAAGTTAAAGACAGTATTGCAAAAGATTCTCTGGAAATGGAAACCCAACGAAATGAATTGCAGACTGTTGAAATTGTGGGGCGTTCGACTAAAAAATACAACAGCGACTATTCTTTTGCTGCCACTAAAACTGCGGCTTTAAACAAAGATATTCCGCAATCTATTTCGACTATAACCAAAGAATTAATTGCCGACAAAGGCGCTTTTTATCTTGCTGATGCAGTAAAAATGTCTAGTGGAGTAATTCCGGCTAGTTATTACAATCAGTACACGATTCGCGGTATTAGTCAAAACGAAGAAGGACAAATAATCAACGGAATGCGAACGCGTCAGTATTATTTTCTGCAGCCTTTAACAAGCAATATTGAGCGTATTGAAGTCATTAAAGGCCCGTCTAGCGCTACATTTTCTTCTGTTGATCCAGGCGGAAGCATTAATCTGGTGACCAAAAAGCCTTTGGCAGTTGACCGAAAAGAAGTTAACATGAGCGTGGGCAGTTTTAGCACTTTGCGCGGAACGCTTGATTTTACTGGACCATTAAACGAATCAAAAACACTTTTATATCGTGTAAACGGCGCTTATGAGCAGGCAAAATCATTTCGTGATTTAGTCAATACTAAATCGTTTTTAATCTCGCCTTCTTTCAGTTATATCCCAAACGAAAAAACGGCAATTAATACAGAACTAATTCTGAGCGATATGACAGGAGTTTTGGATCGCGGACAGCCTATTTTTGGTGCTGTTGCCGGAAAAACAAGTCTGAACAAAACACCAATAAGTTTAAATCTTGGTGCGCCTGGTGATTTTTTCAAGTCGAAAGAAATGATTTTGATGACCAATTTTGCGCATAAATTCAATTCTAAAATTGGTTTTAATGCATCCTACATGAAGCAAACCTGGAAAGAAGATCTGCAGGAACACAGAACTACAAATGCTTTTGCTGTAGACATGAATAATCAGCCTGTTACCAATCTTGCCATGATGCAATTTGTACAGCGTCAGCAAAACTGGGATGTCGACAACTTAAGCGCTTATTTTAATTTTGATTTAAAAACAGGCAAACTAAATCATAAGTTACTAACAGGTTACGATTTGAGCAGCTGGAATAAAAACAAAGGCGGCGGACAAAACGCAGGTAGAGGCTATTTATTGAAAGACGGAACGGTTGCCAGCACTTTTGTTTTGGCGAATGCATCCAATTATCAAACTGTTACGATTGATGGCATTGTTTTGCCCAAACCCAATGTTGATTATTTTAATTTGAATAATCCTATTTATAGAATTACAAGTCCTGACGATTATACTTTGAATGTAAGAACGGCACTGCCATCGGCATTAACAACTACAAATGCGGTTTACATCCAAGATCAGATTCAATGGGAAAAGTTTACTTTTTTATTGGGTTTGCGAAACGAATGGTTTGAAGACATTACGAACTATGAAACTAACAACGAACTGATTGTTAAAAAAACAGCTTTATTGCCCAGAATTGGAATCACTTATGCTGTAAATAGTGAGATAAATGTTTATACGACTTATCTAGAAGGCTATCAGCCACAATCTAATACTGTGACGCTAATGCCTCAAACGGGTTCTTTGCCAGGCGGAAGTCTATTCGATCCTCTAGAAAGTGATTTGAAAGAAATCGGGATAAAAACCACTTTTTTAAACAACACGATGACCTTTAATGCTGCTGTTTACGAAATCAATCAGCGTAATATTTTAATGAACGCAAATGATCCGGCAAATCCGGATTTATTGGTAACGCGAGGTGCTGAAAGAAGCCGTGGTTTTGAATGTGATTTAGCAGGTTATATTACACCAGACTGGCAGATTAATGCTTCCTACAGTTATATCGATGCCGAAATAACTCAAGACAGCAATCCTGCTCTAATTGGTGCAAGAAAGCAAAATACACCAAAAAATAGCGCCAATTTATGGACACGCTACAATTTTGCTGCTGATTCTGCTTTAAAAGATCTCGGAATTGGATTTGGAGTTCAATATCAAAGCAGTAAAGTGCCTTGGTTTACAAGAGATTTTACACTTCCTGATTTTACCATTTTTGATGCGGCTTTATTTTACAAACCCAACAAAAGCAATGTCCAAATTGCTCTAAATGCAGGCAATTTATTAAACAAAACCTATTGGCTTGGCGCACAGAATTACCTGCGTTTATTTCCTGGAAGTCCTAGAAATGCAAGCCTTACCGTAACTTATAAATTTTAATTCTATTGAGATGAAAAATATTTAAACACATAGAAACATAGATTTTGGTTTATTTTAAAAAAGGTGTTTCACTAGAATAAATCACATAGCTATGTGTTAGAAACTAGTTTCTTTCCATTACCTTCTTTTAGAAAAAAATCTATGTTTCTATGTGTTTAAACCATTCACTCAACAGATAAATTTTAATTAATATGAAATTATTACATACAGAACTCCTTATAGCCAGGCATTTTAAAAATTCTGTTTTTAAAAATCCGGCACTTTATATCATTACCTTTTTTATTGGCGCATTACTTTTATTCGCTGCTTTTTCGGGCTGGGACAATTACAAAAGCCAAAACGAAACCAGTGAAAAATATCAGCATGAATCTCGCGAAGACTGGTTGAAAAACCCAGACAAAAATCCGCATAGAATGGCGCATTACGGCAATTTTGCCTTTAGAAAAAGCACTTCTTTAAGCGTTTTTGAATTTGGAATGGAACCTTTTTTTGGAAATGCGATTTTCTTAGAAGCTCATAAACAAAATACGGCTAATTTCTCTGAGGCAGGATTTTCAAACAGCATGCTTCGTTTTGGCGAGATCAGCATTGCTATGGTTTTGCAAGTTTTACTGCCTTTATTAATCTTTTTTATCGGATTTAATGCTGTTGCTTACGAAAGAGAAAACGGAACTCTAAAAATACTTTTAAGCCAAGGAATTGATTGGAAACAGCTTCTATGGGGCAAAATCCTTGGTGTTGCTAGCGTTGTTATGCTTCTTTTTGTTCCAACCATTGTGGTATTGGTTTTAATCTGGCTCATGCTTCAGGATTTTTCAATTTCGGCAGATGAGACGATCAAAATGTTGCTGTTTATTCTATTTCATTTTGTTTATCTAATGTTCTTTTGCGTTGTTGCCGTTTTGGTATCAGCGTCAAGCAAAACTTCAAAAAAAGCATTGGTTTCTTTAATTGGAATCTGGCTGATTTTAACGATTATCTTGCCAAGAACAACACAAGCTATTGGAGCTTATTTGTATGAAGCGCCATCTAAAATTCAGTTTACCAGCAATATCGAAAAAGATATTTTAAAAGAAGGTGACAGCCACAATCCAAACGATTTGCATTATAAGGCAATAAAAGATTCTTTGTTACGAGTTTACAAAGTCGATTCGGTACAAAAACTTCCTTTTAATTATTCGGGGTTTATTATGACCGAAGGTGAGCGAATCAGCTCGAATATCTACAACAGCCATTTAGAAGATTTGTTGAAGGTTTATGCCCAACAAAACAGCTTTTCTAAAGCCGTTTCTTTTCTGAATCCGTATATCGCTATGAAAAATTTATCGATGGGATTATCGAATACCGATTACGATTCTTACATCGATTTTCAGAAACAAGCGGAGAAATACCGTTACGAAATGGCGAAGAAAATGAATGCGCTGCAAGTTAAATACATCAGCAATAAAAAACCTGGCCCAAATGATAAACCGCTAATAATTGGCAAAGAACACTGGGCAGATCTTGAAGAATTTCATTATGAGCCTAAAAGCATTAGCGAAGTTTTAAAAACCGAAATCGTTTCTATTGTATCTATTCTTTTATGGATAATTCTATTGTTTGTTTTAATCAGAATTGCTGCTAAAAATCTAAAAGCCATCTAATATGCTAGTACTCTTATTTAAAAATTTTATACGATCAAAAGGTACCAAAATTGGATTACTTTTTTTATTAATCATTGGTTTTATAAGCCTTTTAATCGGACATCAATTTCAGGAAAAACAACAAAATAATATTGCTGAAGCGGCAGTTTATCAAAAAGAACATATCGCCAGAAATGCCGCTTTCCATAAAGATGAAATTGGACTCCTGCTCTACTACATCAAGTTTTCATTGGTCAACAATACTTTGCCAATTAACAGTTTGGCTATCGGGCAGCGAGATGTTAATCCGTCTATTCAAAATGTTACAATTCGTGGTTTAGAAGGCCAGAAATACGATTCGGAACTCAATAATCCCAGTAATTTACTGTCTGGAAATATTGATTTTAGTTTTGTTCTTTTGTACCTGTTTCCGCTTTTGATTATTGCTTTTTCATACAATATTATTTCTGAAGAAAAAGAATCAGGAACTTGGAAGATTGTTGCCGTACAAAGTCCGAATACTTTTTTTTATATCCTGAAACTATTCTATGTTAGAATTTTAAGTTTAACGGCACTCTTAACTTTGATTTTGTTGGCAGCGGTTGTCTTTTTACAGATTCCGTTGGATCAATCCTTCTTTGTGTTTTACGGACTTTCTATTTTGTACATTTTATTTTGGTTTGCGGTTTGTTTTTTCATTGTATCACTGCAGAAAAATTCTAACTTCAATGCTGTAATTCTGTTAACCATCTGGCTGTTTCTCATAATCATTCTTCCAGCCGCAATCAATACTTATATTATCAACAAATATAAAGTTCCCGAAGCTTTAGAGTTAACCCTCACCCAACGAAATGCGTATCACGAAAAGTGGGATATGGATAAACAGGAAACGGTAGATAAATTCTACAAACATTATCCGCAGTTTAAAAAATATGCACTTCCTGATACAGAATTTAGTTGGCTTTGGTATTATGCGATGCAGCAAATGGGCGACGACGAATCGGCAATTCAGTCCAAAGAATTAGAATCGAAATTAGAGCAGCGAAACCATGCCAGCGAATTAATAGCGCTGTTTATTCCAACGCTTCATACACAGATTCAGTTAAACGAAATTGCAAAATCAGATTTACGCAATCAGCTTTTGTTTTTAAAAGAAACAACTAAATTCCACGAAAAACTACGTCTGCATTTTTACCCAAAAATATTCGACAATGCGCCTGTAAATCAACAAAAATGGGAAGATTTTAAAGTAGAAACGTTTAAAGACAACTCTGAAACGAGTTTTATGAAAACGATTTTACCTTTATTGCTTTTCAATCTACTTTTGATTGGTTTTGGATGGAGGAATTTTAAACGTAAAGTTATTATTTAACCTCGAAGTTATTTAACCGCAAAGTTCGCGAATGTTTACGCAAGGTTCGCAAAGTTTTTAGGTAAAGCTTTGCGGACTTTGCGTTTTTTATAAGGATACAAAGTGAAAAACCTTTGCTTGCGGTTAAAAAGTAGTACTTTTAATGAAATTTCCATTTAATGAAAAAATTATTTATCGCTGGTGTTGTCTTGGTATTCATTTTATATGCTTTCAAAAAATTAGTTTATGATTCTTATCAATGGAAAAAAGCAATTAACAGCCCTGAGCATAAATTGCAATTGGGAAGTTTTATCTTTAGTAAACAAAGCGGCTCTAACGGGAGTCAAAGCATGGAACACAAATATTTTATTTTTAAGGTAATTGAAATAAACGGCGATTATGTGAGACTTTCGGTTGTTAGGCAGTTATCACAAAAAGACAAGCTACTTCAATCTGATTTCTCTACTACCAAAGAAGCTTACAAAGATTTAAAACAAAACATAGGCAATATAAAAATTACCGGAATACTCAAAGATGATTTGTATAAAGCGGGTCCTTCTTATACCTTGAATGATTTTTTATTAGAAAAATATCCTTCCTTACTGCAGTCAACATATTATTTTGAAGAAATCACCGAAAATAAAAAACATGGTCCAATACCAGTAGATTACAATGAATTACAGGAATATTTCAGTTTAGTTTATTCTAAAAACGAAATCATAAACAAGGGAAAACTGGTTCCGTGGGTTTTAAATAACAATACTACACCCGAATTAGCCGAAAGGTTATCTCAAAATATAGATTTGATACTTAATTAACCGCAAAATTATTTAACCGCAAAGAGCGCGAAGAGTTACGCAAAGTCCGCAAAGTCCGCAAAGTTTTTAGACAAAGCTTTGCGGACTTTGCGTTTTTATAAGAGTCCTAAACAAAAAAACTTTGCGTGCTTTGCGGTTAAAAAAACAGCAATACTAAACCTATTCTGAATAATTTTTTCAGGAAAGCAGTTTATTTGAATTTTATTTAGAATTAATATAAATAAACTTTTATATTTGCCGCTTTCTGAACAAAATTGAGTAGTTTTTAAAATTTACTTAATATTGCTTCACCCAAAGTAAATTTCGTTTAATGAATAATAATGCCAGTTTAGAACTAGATCTTTTCCATTCCTTTAAGGAAGGCGACGAAACTGCATTCAAGTTTTTTTACGATAAATACTTTAGGAGAATCCAATCTTTCAGCGTTCAATTTATTTACGATCAAGACGAAGCTGAAAATCTTGCTCAGGAATCCTTACTACACCTATGGCAAAGTAGAGAAGAAATAGAATCTGTAAACGGGATTCAAGCTTTCTTATTTACTTATGCCAAATCAAAATGCTTGAATTTAATCCGTCATAATAAAGTGAAGGATAAATTCAAAAATGACCTCTTAAACCACAAAGAAAGAGAATTGGATATTGAAGTTTTAAATTCGATTCAGTTTGATACTTTAGAATTAACCGAATTAGAACGCATAATTCAGGAATCTATCAGCGATCTGCCTCCAAAAACCAGAGAAGTTTTTATTAAAAAACGCTTTGAGAATAAAAAAAATGCAGAAATCGCCGAAGAGCTAGGAGTTTCCTTAAAAGCCGTAGAAGCCCATATGACAAAGGCTTTGAAGATTTTAAAGACGAGATTATCTGATTATTTGTTCTTAATTTTTATCCTTATTTATAATAATTAAGAATAAAGGGTAGGGTATTTTAATTCTGAGGTGTACTTATAATGGCGAGAAGTTTTAAAAAGCATATATGACATCGGAAATACTAAATAAATACCTTTCTAATGAAGCTTCAGAACAAGAAGTTCAGGCACTTTTTGATTGGATTGAAGCATCAGAAGAAAACAAAACACAATTTATAAAGGCTAAGAAAATTTGGGCATTAACCACACTTTCTTCAGACTTATCTATTGAGACTGTTTCGGTAATCCAAATGCAGCCAAAAAACAAAATCAGAACGTATTTAGAATATGCTGCGATTTTTTTATTGTTTTTGGGTTTAGGAACCACTATTTATTTGTTTAACAGTAAATCTGAAACTCCAAAAGAAATTGTTCTAGAATTAGGCGACGGCCGTCTGGAGTATTTCTCTGGAAAAACTCAGACCACTATTTTAAATGACAAAGGCGATTTGATTGCTAAAAAATTTCCGACGGAGATTATTTACTTTGGCAAAGTTCAGGATCACAAAGTGATTTATAATACGCTTTCTATTCCGTACGGAAAACGTTTCAAACTTAAACTTTCAGATGGTACTGTTGTGAGTTTAAATTCTGGAACCTCTTTGCGCTATCCGGAGCAATTTGGCTTAAACGGAAACAGAAATGTGTACCTAACTGGTGAAGCATTTTTTGAAGTTGCCAAAGACAAAATGCATCCGTTTATTGTTCATGCTAATCAGGCAGACATTGAAGTTCTCGGGACAACATTTAATGTGAGCGCTTATCCCGAAAACCCTACAGTTAATAGTACATTAATTGAAGGAAGTATTCGAATGTCTGAAGCCCTTAATCCTTCTAATGCTATTTTGCTGGAGCCCAACCAAATGGCTACATGGCAAAATAATTCCAAAAAACTGGTCTTAAAAGAAGTAGATCCAACCTTTTATGCTGCCTGGACAAAAGGCGAACTTGCTTTTAAAGACACCCCATTTTCTACAATCGCTAAAATTATTCAGCGTACTTATGATGTTGAAATTATCAACGAAAATTCTGATTTGGCCAGACAGAATTTTACCGGTACGATTAAAATTAGCGAATCTAGTGTCGAGAACATTTTAGAACTGCTAAAACGTGACACGCCATTTAATTATTCTATTCAACAAAAAACCATTACAATCACCAATCCGCGATAAATAAAAAAACATGACATTTACGATACAACCCGTTTTAAGAAAAATTCTGTTTTTCTTAGCCATTCTCATATCTGGATTTAAAGGATTTTCTCAGAATAAACTCATAACATTACATGTAAAAAAGAAACCTATAAGCCTAATTATCAAATCTATTGAAGAGCAAAGTGATTTTAGAATCATTTATAATGCAAAAAAAATAGATACCGATCAGTTAGCCGATATAGATGTTAATAATGCTTCTCTAGAAACGGTTTTAACGCAGCTATTAAAAGATAAAGACATTGCTTTTTACATTCAGAAAAAGCAGGTTTTATTGACTCCTTCGGTTCCTGAAACTTCAAATTCGGCAGTTCAGGAAACTTCAAGAATGATTAGCGGAACGGTTTATAGCGCGAAAGACAGACAACCGCTTCCTGGTGCTTCTATTCGCATAAAAGGAACTGGAATGGGCGCTATTACCGATTTTAACGGAAAGTTTGTCTATCAGCTAAAAGGAAACTCGATTTCAAATCTGGTTCTTGAAGCCGGTTTTTTAGGAATGGAAACTCAATCTCAAAAAGCAGACGACAAAAAAGTTTTTGTTTTTTATCTTCAAGAAGCGACAGATGAACTAAATCCTGTTGTGATTACTTCGTCTTATGGCACTACAAAGCTAAAAGAAGAAATTGTTGGAAGTATTTCGACTTTACAAGCAAAAGATATTGCCGTTGAGCAAGCTTCTGAGAGTTTTGATAAAATGATCACGGGACAAATTGCTGGAGTTATGGTAGAAAATACTTCTGGTATAGGTGGCCCTATAAAAATTAATATTCGTGGTCAAGGCACATTATCTTCTTTAAGCGGGGCAATTACTGGAACTTCTTCGCAACCGCTTATTATTATTGATGGTGTTGTAATGAGTGAAGAATATGCCATTGACAGCAGTTTGTTTAACGGAAGCGGCGATTTTTCTGAAAACATCGCTAATCCTTTAATGAAAATTGCTCCAGAAAATATTGAAACCATTTCGGTTTTAAAAGATGCCGCAGCTGTAGGTATTTATGGTGCCGATGGTGCAAATGGAGTAATTTTAATTACAACTAAAAAGGGTAAAAAAGGTAAAACGCAATTTGGTTTTTCAAACCAGTTAGGAGTTTCTTCTGCCATTAATCAAATTAAATATTTAAACGGAGAACAATACACAGAACTTCGAAATGAGTTCATGAAAAACACCACAACTGGCTATGTTCCTGTTGCTTATAATGGAGTAAATACAGATTGGTTTAACATTCTAAACCGAGCTGGAATTTATAACAAATACAATTTCAATGTTTCGGGTTCTACTTCTAAATTTTCGTACCGAACTAACATTAGTTACACCAAAATTGACGAACCACAGGTTGGAAATGAGTCTAAGCAATTAAATGCGGGAATTAATTTAGGCTATAGTTCTGGCAAATGGGATATCAATTTAATGCTGAATCCGAGTTTTGTACAAAAAGATGCGCCTAACATTTTTTATAGTTTTGCCTACCTTCCTACTCTTCCTGTTTATAACGCAGACGGATCGTATGCTAATTTAGGTTTGAGCGGTGCTACGAGAGGAAATCCGTTGGCAGCAATTGAACAGAACAAAAATGAAGCACAGACTTTTGGTCTTTTAGGAAGTATCAATTTATCTTATAAACTCAATAAAAATATTCGTTTTTCTACTCTTTTTGGTATGGATTATACCGATAAAGAACAAGATCGTTATTTTTCTGCAGCAAATGAAAGCGGCCAGTTTAACGGAACTTTTATTTTGGACGGAACTACTTATGCCGCTTGGGGTCGTCGTCTTTTAAACGAAAGAAATTCGAACAAATGGAACTGGCAAGGCCAAGCTTTGTTCAATAAACAACTGAATGAAAACAATGAAATTGATGGTGTTGTTGGTTTTGAATTGGCTGAAGACAAAACAAATTTCAACTACCAATCTGGTGTTGGATTTTTAGAGCCAAACCGTATTAATGCTGTTACAGATGCGATAAGAGATGATAATCCAAACACACCTCAAGATGAATCTAAAGATGGTCAGACTTACAAAAATGAAATCAGTTACAATTCGAGAGTTTCTTTATTCTCGCAGGTAAATTACAACTATAAAAAACGCTATTTCTTGTTGGCAAATTACCGTCGTGATCAGAGTTCTGTTTTTGGAGACGATACCGATGTGGCTCATAATGGAGGTTTGGGTGCTGGTTGGATTATTAGCAATGAAAACTTTTTAAGCTCTAATTCTTGGATTGATTTCTTGAAATTAAAAGCGAGTTATGGTACAACAGGAAATTCTAAAATTGGTTCGTACCGATCAAAAGGTTTGTATAATATCAGCCAAAACGGATACAATGGTTCTATTGGAGCAACTACAGGTTCTGCTCCAAATGGAAGGTTAAGCTGGGAAAAAAACACAAAATTCAATGCAGGATTTGATTTTAATATTTTCAAAAGAATCGAATTGACATTAGAATACTATTATGACAACAAAAGCAATTTAATTACTGCTCGCGATATCCCGACAGAAAATGGTTATAGTTCAGTACAATTAAATGCTGCCAGTATGTACAATAAAGGTTTTGAGCTTACTACAAGAATTAAATGGATAAAAAGCGATGCTTTTAAATGGACAACAGCATTCAATATTTCTACAATAGACAGCAAAGTAACCGACTTAAAAGGCCTAGGAAGCGATTATTCTGAAGCAAATATTGCATTGGCGCAAAAAATTGGTTACAGCACTACAACATTATGGGGAATAAAATGGGTTGGTGTAGATCCTGCAACAGGAAGAGATCTTGTGCAAAAAAATGGTCAAGTTTACGATGCAAAAACCTATAATGAACTCCATACTGTTGCCGATTGGGAGCCAATTGGAGACAAGCAAGCAGATGCTTACGGAGGTTTTTATAATACTTTTACTTTCTACAACAACCTTACGCTGTCTGTTAGAGGAGATTATCAAATTGGTGGTGAATTGTTGGCATCAAGCGTGCTTATAGATCAATATAATGTAACAACAAACCGAAATCTTTCTGTAAATGCATACGATTATTGGAGAAATCCAGGCGATAATGTTTCTCAGTCAGCTGTAACGCTTTCGCCAATTCTAAACAACTTAAGCAAGTATGTTTATGATGCAACTTACATTAGAATCAGTAATGTTAATTTAAGTTATAATGTGCCGCTGAAAAACACTTTTCTGGATGCTCTTTCTGTTTTTGCCGATGCTACAAATGTGGCGTATTGGTACAAAGAAAAAAGTCCGAAAGAAATGAACGGAGTTCGAGAGTATAGTTATATCTATCCGCAGGCAAGAACAATTTCGCTTGGAGTAAATGCTAAATTTTAAGAAAATGAAATATTCAAAATACTTATCTATATTTTTTCTAATGCTTTCATTACAAAGCTGTAGTGACTTTTTAGAACAAGAACCTGGAACACAAACTTCTATAGACGAACTTTTACAGAACAAAACAGGAGTTTTACAGGCGCTTACAGGACTTTACACCGAAGTAGAAGCCAATGTAAGACCTGATCGCTACGCTGCTTATGCTGATTTGCAGGGCGGTAATATAAAATTTGCACCAGTTGCAACGGGAGGCTCTAGAGGTCAAATTTCTCCAGCAATAAATCTGCAGCAAGTTTATTCTTTTGAAGATGTAGCGCTAACCAGTAATTTCAAATCATTTTATGATAGCAGTTATGATATAATCAATCAGGCAAATTTAATTTTAGAATTTACTCCTGCCCTAACCGACGCCACTGAGGCAGAGAAAAACCAAATAAAAGCAGAAGCTTTGGCAATAAGAGCCTACGCGCATTTTCTTTTATCTCTTGTTTACAGCCAAGATTATAAATATACTCCAGATGCATCGCATTTAGGAATTATCTACAGCACAGAATCTATCAAATCTGGCATACAATATCCTGCCAGAAAAACGGCTGCCGAGACGTATACTTTAATTATAAATGATTTACAAACGGCTATCGATAGTTATTCAGACGCTTCACTCCTTTCTGGTCCTGCTTATTCTTTCTTTAACAGAAAAAATACAAAAGCATTATTGGCAAGAGTTTATCTTCAAAAAGGAGATTGGGCCAATGCTTACGACATGGCAAATGATGTAATTGCCAATTCTGGCGTTGTACTAACCAGCAAAGAAACTTTAATTGCAGAATGGGAAAAACCAGATCTTCCGATATCTGAAATTTTGTTGGAATTTTCTATTCCAAAAGACACGGAAGGAAATGTTTCTTCCTCAATGACTCAGACTTTTGGCTATACTACAGATACAAATTTTGAAAAATATACTGCTTCAAATGATTTAGTTGATCTTTACGAAAGCACAGATTTAAGAAAACAATTGTTCTTAACAAAATCGCTTTTTACAATAGTAAGTGGCGTTCAGACCAATCTTAATTACAATTTTACCAAAAAATTCCAGAACAATGCAGGTTATGTAGCTTCTAGGCTTAGCGAAATGTATTTGATTCGTGCCGAAGCAGCGCTAGAAACCAATAGAGCCGATTTAGCAATGGCAGACATTAACATCATTCGTGCCCGCGCCAATGCATCTCTATTGACCAGTACAAACAATCTTAAAGAAAATATCTTTTTAGAACGAAGAAAAGAATTATGCTTTGAAGGTTTCCTATTCTTTGATATTGCCAGAATGCACAAAGATGTTTCCAGAAATGATGGCTGTATTGCTACAGTTTGCAGTCTTACTTATCCGTCTTTAAAATACGTACTGCCAATACCAACATTCAACACTAATCTTAACCCAAACTTGCAGCAAAATGACTCGTATTAAGATATTCAGTATACTATTTACAGCGCTATTATATATTTCATGTTCTAAAGATGATTACAAATTAGGCTCAGACATTGATCCTTTTTTACGATTTAATTTTTTAGTAAAAAGTGACAACACACCTTTAGAATACCCAACCGTAAACGGAAATTTAGTTCCGCAGTCTACTTATGAAAACAAATCTGTAAAGACCTTAAAAGTTCCTGTAGCTTTAACAACACGCGAATTGAAAGGAACTGTTACAGCAAATTTTAGTGCCGAAACAAATGGTGCAAGCGACAGTTTTAGTGTAAATCCTGTCAATCAGCTTTCTTTTCAAGGCAGCAAATTAACAGATACAATTTATGTCTCGTTTGATAAAAGATGGACTCAAAGCCAGAATATTACATTAAAATTAGAAACGGTTTCTGATCCTGATATTCATATTGGAAACCTGAATACAGAATATCCAAACACTACTTTCAAAATTGATTTAGGAACTATTGCAACCAATTACACCTTTCCGGTAACGCAATACAATATAAAAGGAGAAGTAGGCGAAAAAATCGATTTTATAGTCAATTATCCGAATGGTTTTTTCCCTGAGGAAATTGAAAATGCGTCTATTTTTAAATTCCAAAACGGATTCGAATATTCCTTAACTCATGATGATTATGGCGATAATAGAACTTCTGTAACCTATCATTTAACTCTTTTAGAAGATCTTCAAAATGATGATGTTCGATACGAGTCTAAATTAACGCTTGTAAATATTCCAAACTATACCGCAACTGGAAACATCAACTTAACTATTGTAAAACCAATAAAAACGCCAAGAGATGTTAATGCCTATCCAGCTTCGAAATTTACAGATCCGACCAATGCGTTTTATCTAACATACGGCGAACATTGGTTTAACAACAATGGAAACTGTGCATGGATGACTTTCAACGCTTTGACTTTTCCAGTTGTAGTAACAAAAGACGATCCAAATGCTATTTTATACAGCGATAAGGGAACTACAAATCCTAATGATGATATTTATCACGATGCTTTCAAAATTGGATTTAACGTCTCAAGCGGAACCAATACGGTGAATTCTTTTGGTTTAAAAAGATGGTTTTCTAACGAAAGTAACTCTGCTGCTATTTCGCCAGGATTTAATATTACTTCTGCTTTGGAGTTTTTCCCAGCCAACGGAAACAGCAAAACGGAAGGAACTGTTCTCGTGATTCCGCAAGATATTACAATCGGATCTAGCGCAACAAACACGAATAGCATTGCCATTTCAGGAGAAGGAACATACAAAGAAATCAGCAACGGTTTATATGAAATTTCATTTGAATTAAAACTGACAAACGACAAACTGTTTGGAGGAACAGTTTCGACACAATACAGAATGTACAATAACAGGACGTATCCAAAACCTGCGGCTTTGAGCATTCCATGTCCTAAAGAAGTTGCTCTTTAATATAAAAATGGTTTCAAGTTTCAAGTTTCACGTTGCAACAGAACTTGAAACTTGAAACCTGAAACAAAAAACAAAAAAAAACAAAAATTGAAAAAACTAATCTTCCCTCTCCTATTCCTGCTTGGATTATCGGCTTATAAAACAGCCGAAGGTCCTGATTATACGGATATTCAGGAATTACGAAAATTGTATTCTAGCGGAGATTCTTCAAAATGGCCCGCTGCAGAATTACATGAAAATGTAGATAAATCTAAATTTCAGGATATTGGCGTTTTGCCATCCGTTCCGTATCCTGCCTACAATCCGTATTCGAAGGAAAAAGAAAGTTTGGGCAAGATTTTGTTTTTTGATCCGAGATTATCGCGAAGCGGACAAATTGCCTGTGCCTCGTGCCACAATCCAGAATTGGGCTGGACAGACAATTTAACGCGCTCTTTTGGTCACGATCGTCAAACTGGAAAACGAAATTCGATGACGATTTTAAACTCGGCATACGCAACCTCTCTATTCTGGGACGGACGAGCTTCTAGCCTAGAAGATCAAGCGCAATTTCCTGTTCAGGATCCTTTAGAAATGAATGAAAAACTAACAATTGCCGTTGATAAAATAGCCAAGATAAAAGGTTACAATGCGTTATTTACAGATGCTTTTGGAGATAAAAAAGTAACTTTAGAGAGAATTCAATATGCGATTGCCACTTTCGAAAGATCTATCAATAGTCCGAAAAGTAAATTTGACCAGTTTGTAAGTGGAAAATCAGACATTTATAACGATCAGCAGGTAAAAGGAATGCATTTGTTTAGAACCAAAGCACAATGCATCAATTGCCATAATACCCCTTATTTCAGCGATAATGAGTTTCATAACGACGGTCAAACTTTATTTGGAACAAAAAATGAAGATTTCGGACGCTATAATGTGACGAAAGATGTAAAAGATATCGGCAAATTTAGAACGCCAACGCTCCGTGAAGTCGTAAACACAAAACCTTGGATGCATCACGGACATTTTCCAACTTTATTGGATGTTGTAGAATTGTACAATTTAGGAAATCCGTCACCTGTTCAAAAAAAATATCTAGGAACAGCCCGAGATTCTCTCATTCCAAAATCAGATCCAATGCTTAGAAAATTGAATTTAAGCAAAGAAGAAATGGGTGATTTACTGGCTTTTATTGAAACTTTAAGCACGCCAACCCGAAGAATTATGATTCCCGAAATGCCTAAATAAGTTAGTTAATTGATTTGTATTTTGCCCCAAGTATTTGCAAATCTATTAAGCCCATTTCATAAGAGAAATGGGCTTTTATTTTGATTCATAAATATAAAAAACTTCTTTTTTAATTCATTATTTTCAAAAAATTGCAATATAAATTTCCATACATTTAACGAGAAAAATTTTAGAATAGTCCCATTTAAAAACTTAATCCAAACAACATTATGAGCTCTCTCAAAATCTGGAAAGAAAAACCAACTGAACAAGAAGTTCAGAATTTAGTAGAAGAATTTTTCGCTTATTTAAAGAAAGGCGAATTAGATAATGCCAAAAATATTGTAGATCACGTTTATGATGATTGGGAAGAATCTATACATGTAATTTGGCGCGATCATTACTTGATTCACGAAATTGCAGAAGACGAATCTTTTGAAGGAAGAGAATGGTTTAATAACCTAGAATGGCTAAATAACCTCGGAATTCTAGATGATTTTATTTGGGCTGAAGAAAACGATAAATCAAGATATTTTGATGTAAGCGTAACTTATATGGATGAGCCCTCTGGATTTGCAGCCCAATTTTATCTGGTAAAAAATGACAATCACTATTTTGTACAAAGAGGATTAATAGACATGGCTTAATCTCAGTTTTTAGAAATAATAAAGTCCGTAATTATTGATTTGTTACGGACTTTTTTTATTATTATTTAAAATTAAAATAGTAAATTACTATACTTCCATTGATGCATAAAATAACGCCACATGCTCAATAACATTGGCATTTTTTAAATTTGTTTGTCACTCAAAAGAAGCTTTTTCTTTTATAAAAATTATTGTCATGAGAATAGATCAAATACAAATCAAAACAAACGATATTCAAAAAACGAAAGCATTTTACCAGAACCTTTTTGGGCTTTTTATTCTGGAAAATGACCAAAAATCGATCACATTTCAGGCTGGAACTTCTATTTTAAAATTTGTAGAAGATCCAGATTTTAATTCCATCTATCACTTTGCTTTTAATATTCCTGAAAATCAGCTTGAAGAAGCCATTCAATGGTGCAACGACAAAGTGGATTTAATTGTTTTGGAAGATAAAAGCGTCGTTACTAATTTCGAAAATTGGAATGCGCATTCTATTTATTTCTTTGATCACAACGGAAATTTACTCGAATTCATTGCTAGACATGATCTTAATAATGAACAAGTTGGTGAATTCAACTCTGCCTCTATTTTAAATATAAGCGAAATCGGAATTGTTACAGAAAATCCGTTGCAATTAGGAAATCAATTAATTGAAGAACACGGATTGCATTTCTTTTCTCAAAATACAAATACCGATAAATTTGCTGCAATTGGTGATCATGACGGTTTATTGATTCTAGTTCAACCGACTAGAAATTGGTATCCAACTCAGATTCCTTCTGAAAGTAATCCGGTAAAAATAACTTTAGAGAATAATGAAAA
The DNA here is from genome assembly GCF_056824325.1 of Flavobacterium sp. B330r. Taxonomy (NCBI): domain Bacteria; kingdom Pseudomonadati; phylum Bacteroidota; class Flavobacteriia; order Flavobacteriales; family Flavobacteriaceae; genus Flavobacterium; species Flavobacterium sp. B330r. The sequence continues at coordinate 4,267,358 of NZ_CP124860.1, read as the reverse complement.
CATAATTGAATTGAAGTTTTAATAATCTGACAATTCTAAATTCTGTATTTTTATGCAACTTTAAAATGAATCAAAATGCCATTTGTTAGAATAAGTCTTCCAAAAAAACTTTCGCTTGAAACAAAAAATACTATTTCTGAAGCTATTCATCAGTCTTTAATTGAAGAATTTAATATTCCTGTAGATGATTATTTTCATGTAATTGAAGAACTAGAAACACATCAGATAAAATATCCTAAAAGTTATTTAGGAATTTCACATTGTGAAGAAATAGTTTATGTACAAATAACTGCGGGACAAGGAAGGACTTTAGAACAAAAGAAAAAACTATATCACCAAATTGCTTCGAAAATTGCGGTTTCAACTGAAATCCTAATCAACAACATAATTATTATTTTACTGGAAAATAATGGTCATGAAAACTGGTCTTTTGGCAATGGGGAAATTCAAGAGCAAAAACATTTAAAGAAATAAGCAAAAAGCCCAATTCGTATGAATTGGGCTTTTATATTTTAAAATTTCATTCTCTGAATCCGAACCGCATTCAATATCGCTAATAACGCCACACCAACATCTGCAAAAACAGCTTCCCACATTGTGGCAAGTCCACCCGCGCCAAGAATTAAAACAAAAGCCTTAACCACAAAAGCAAGTGTAATATTCTGCCAGACAATCTTTTTAGTCTGTTTTCCTATATTGATTGCCATTGCAATTTTACTTGGTTTATCGTCCTGAATTACGACATCGGCAGTTTCTATGGCAGCATCGCTTCCTAACCCTCCCATTGCAATCCCGACCGTGCTTAAAGCAATTACAGGCGCATCGTTTACTCCATCGCCCACAAAAGCAATCGTTTCGTTTTGGGCCTTAATTTCGTTAACCTTATTCACTTTATCTTCTGGAAGCAAATCACCAAAAGCTTTCATAATTCCAAGCTTATCTGCTACGAATTGAACGACATTCGATTTATCTCCGCTTAACATAGTCAGCTTTACGCCTAAAGATTTTAGTTTAGAAACCGTTTCTTTCGCATCTTCTTTAATTTCATCTGCAATAGTCAGATAACCTGCAAATTTACTTTCATAAGCAATTGCAATTGTGGTATAAACTATTGAAGACGGATCAATGTCATAAGAAATGGAATATTTATCCAAAAGCTTAAAATTCCCTACAAGCAATTCTTTTCCGTTGTAAGTTGCTTTTAATCCGTGGCCTGAAATTTCTTCAATTTCTTTTAATTCTACCGAAGAATCAACTGGTCCCACATGATTATGAATGGCTGTTGCTACAGGATGTGTACTTCTGTTTTCTAAAGCATTAACGAGTTTTAAAATTTCGTCTTTATCCAATTCGGATTTTATAATAACTTCTTGCACTTTAAAAACACCTTCGGTCATCGTTCCCGTTTTGTCAACTACGACATGCTGAATTGTGGAAATACTATCAAGGAAATTACTGCCTTTAAACAGGATTCCGTTTTTACTTGCAGCACCGATTCCGCCAAAATAACCCAGCGGAATACTGATAACCAAAGCGCAAGGGCACGAAATAACTAAGAAAACCAAAGCTCTATACAGCCAATCACTAAAGATATAATGGTCTACAAAAAGCATTGGCAAAAGACAAATCGCAATGGCCAGATACACTACAATTGGTGTATAGATTTTAGCAAACTTCCTGATGAACAATTCGGCAGGTGCTTTTTTGGTTGTGGCATTTTGTACCAACTCTAGAATTTTAGACAATTTACTGTCATTGTAAGCTGTTGTTACTTTTACTTCGACAATAGTGCTTCCGTTTAACATTCCAGCCAAAACGGTATCGCCTTTCTTTTTAGTGTCTGGTTTACTTTCTCCCGTCAAAGCGGCTGTATTAAACGAAGCGGAATCGGATAACAACACGCCATCCAAACCTAATTTTTCGCCCGCTTTAAGCTGAATAATCGCTCCAATCTGAACGTCTTTGGCTTTGACTTTTACTGCAACATTGTTTTCTAAAATATGCACCTCATCTGGACGTTGATCGAGCAGACTTTTAATACTCGATTTTGCTCTACTAACCGCCATTCCTTGAAAGGTTTCTCCAATAGTGTAAAATAGCATAACAGCAACACCTTCTGGATATTCTCCAATGGCAAAAGCTCCGATTGTCGCGATACACATCAGAAAAAACTCTGAGAAAACATCTCCTTTTACAATGCTTTCGTAAGCTTCTTTCAAAACCGGAAGTCCGACTGGAAGATACGCAATTGCATACCAGACAATTCTAACATATCCTGTAAACCATTCTTGCGGAAAATAGTTATCAAAACCAATTCCGATTAGCAGTAAAATAAAAGATATAATTGATGGCAGAAACAACTGAAAAAGACTTCCGTTTGCATTGTGTTCATGATCATGTCCTTCGTGATTGTGCCCATCATTATCAGTCTGCACAGGTTCGTCATGAGAGCAGCAGCAAGAAGGTTTGACTTTATTTTTTTTATTTTTTACTTCTTTATCTTGATGTATCATTTTTTGAGTTTCAAGTTTCAGGTTTAAAGTTTCACGTTTTTAATGCCTGAAGTTATTGTTTAAATAATGTCCTAAAATTAAGCATTTTGTGGTAAAGTTTGTTGCCACGAAGACGCTAAGGCACAAAGTTTTTTTAAAGTCGATTTTAGTTAATCTCGCGAAGACGCCAAGACGCAAAGTTTTTTTTTCTCACTTTATGTCATTTCGACGAAAGAGAAATCTCCGCTAGAAACTCCACAAAGATTGAATTCTAGGAACGGAGCTACTTGTGGAGATTTCTCTTTCGTCGAAATGACAAATAATACGTTTATTCTCCATGTAAAAAACTTTGCGACTTGGCGCCTTTGCGAGCAAATTCCAATCCAACAAAAAAACTTAGTCCCTTAGTATCTTAGCTACTTAGCATCTTTTAAAAAAAACTAATGCGAATGCTCCCCGCCTCCCTTCATTGCAGAAAGCAGATAAAATGCGCCTTTTGTAACAATCTTTGATTGAGAATCAATCTTATCAACGAATTTTACTTCTGTAAAACCTAAATCGGTTGTGCCTGGAATAACTTCTACAGCTTTAAAATGAATTTCTTCTTCGTGTGCTTCTTCTTTTTCGCCTGCTTTGTGTTCGTGTTTTTCTTCTGCATGACCTTCTTCCTGAACAAAAACAAAATACTTATCAGCATTTCTAACTACTGCATCTTTTGGAAGCGCTGGAACAGTTGCATTGGTAATATTAATATTCGCAGAAACGTACATTCCCGGAATCAAACCTTTGGCATCAGCGGGATCAATTCTGGCATGTACGGCAACCGTTTTACTTTCGTTAGAAAAAGACTTATTGATTCCGAAAATCTTTCCTTTAATCGATTTATTCGACTGATTCGTTAACACAAAATCAATTACCTGACCAACAGAAATCGAACCCAAATCTTTTTCATATACATTCAGATCCAAATGCATCTGACTGTTGTCTACCACTTCAAAAAGCGAAACTCCTGTATTCGCAAAAGCACCTTTGGCAATATTGATTTTTCCAACAAAACCATTTATTGGCGAAACAATCGGCACGACCGATGTCGCTCCTTTTGTATTGACATGTAAAGCATCCAACTTGTTTTTTGCTGCTTGAGCACGAGCTCTTTCGGCTGCTAATTTGGCTTTTACTTCCTGAAAAGTCTTTCTCGGATTCACATTTTCCTCACTCAATGTTTTCTGACGATTATACTCTAACTGCAAGAATTCAACATTCGCAACGGCCGACTGATAATCTTCCTGCATTTCTATAACTTCCAAATTCTGAATCGTTGCTAGAACTTTCCCTTTGTTTACATAAGTTCCTTCTAAAACAAAAATATCTTTTACTGTTCCGCCAATTAAAGTCGAAACCTCAGCAGAATTTTGCGGAGGAACTGTTGTGTAACCATTTGCTTTGATGACTTTGTTAAGATTTCGATCTTCTACAATTCCAGTTTCAATTCCTACCGTTTTGTATTGTGATTCCGTCAAAGCCACTTCTGTCGTTTCTTTTTCTTCTTCCTGAGCTTCTTCCGCTTTCTTTTCGTTACAACTTGCTAAAGTAACCGCAAGGCACGCAATCCCGATAGCTATCGGGAGCAAGGCACGCAAGGAAATTAAACTTTGCGAACTTTGCGTTAAAATCTTTGCGCTCTTTGCGGTTAAATAATTCAGTATATTTTTCATGATTAATTGTTTTTAATAGTTGGAAATTGAAGTTCGATAGCGCTCTGATTGTAGCTGTGCGTTGCCTCTGCAAATTGTTTTTTAATATCAATGGCCTGATTTAAAAAGCTGATATACGACCAGTAACTCATATCGCCGTTGGCATAACTTTTTTGCGCCGTTTCAATAATCTGATCGGCATAATGCAGCCCTTCATTTTGGAAATAAGCTAAGTTTTTCTGCTGTTTTTTGAAGTTATTCTGCAACTCTTCTTTCTGCAGATTCAAAATCATTTTGTTTTTATCTAAAGCCATTTGCGACTGCGAAATACTGATTTCGGCCGCTTTGGCTTTGGTCGTATTCACACCGCCAAATAACGGAATCTGTAATCCTGCTGTAAAACCCTGAAACAGCGATTCGGTATTAATGGTTTGTGCAAAATAGCCTAATCCAACTTTTGGTGTTCGCAGTGCTTTAAACGTTCCCGCTTCTTTTTGGTAAACCGAAATCTGCTGCTGATAAAAATCGGTCATCAGCGTTTCTGCTTTTGTGTTTTCCTGATTTTCTATAAAAGTGTATTGCAAAGCCGTCTTTGAATCGGGAACAATATTTTCGTCTGTCTGAATAAAAAACTGCAATTGCTTCTGATAAATTGCCAAGTCATATTCTAACTGTGCTTTTTGTGTCTCAATTTCTTTTACTTTGGCTTTGGCACTAATCACTTCGATGTTCCCGCTTTCTCCTGTTTTAAAACGCAGTTCGGCGTTCTTTAAGAACTTGGTGTAAATAGCATTCAATTCTGAATTTAGTTTCTGGATGGAAACACCATACAAATATTGATAATACGCCAATGTCACCGCTTTTTCAATTTCATACGAAGACAAAGCTTTTCTTTTCTCTGCCAGTTTTGCCAATTCTTCCTGCAATTGTCGGTTGGCTTTTGTTATATTTCCTAACGGAAAAAACTGCTGTACCGAAACATTATGATCATAATCGGCACTGTTAAACTGACCGCCTTGATACTGCACCTGAAGTGGATCTGGCTGAAATGCTGCTTTTTTGAGAACGGTTTGTTTTTCGATTTCTTTGTCAGCGATTTTTAAGTCGATGTTGTTTGATTTAGCTAGTTCTATTGCTTTTTCTAGACTTATGGTTTGCTGTGCTTGTGAAGGCAAGGCAGCCAATAGAAACGCAATTAACCGCAAAGCTCGCAAGGTTTTTTTCGCAAAGTTCGCAAAGGTTATATACTGTGTTTTATATATTGAATTTTTCATTTTTATAATTTTTGTTTCACGCAGATTTAAAAAGATTTAAGCTGATAGCGCAGATTATCAATTATAATCAAAACTTAATCTGCTTTAATCTGTTAGATCTGCGTGAAAAATCTTTTTTACATTCAGCAGTAAATTATCTAATTATCCAATTTTCTCATTTACTAATTATCTCTGCGGTTAAACCCACGCTCCAACAATAAATACAAAATCGGTAAAACGATCAACGTTAACAAAGTTGCAGAGATTAATCCACCAATTACTACGGTTGCTAGAGGCTTCTGGACTTCTGCCCCGCCGCTTGTGGATAAAGCCATTGGCAAAAATCCTAATGAAGCTACAGCTGCAGTCATTAAAACAGGACGCAAACGTGTTTTGGTTCCGATCAGGATTCTCTGAAACGGATCTGAAATACCTTCTGTTTTTAATTGGTTGAAATACGAAATCAGTACAATTCCGTTTAAAACTGCAATTCCGAATAAGGCGATAAAACCAATTCCGGCAGAAATACTAAACGGCATTCCTCTCAGCGACAGCGCAAAAACACCTCCAATAGCCGATAACGGAATCGCACTAAAAATTAGCAGCGCTTGTTTGGCACTTTTAAAAGTAAAATACAGCAAGACCAAAATCAGTCCTAAAGCAATTGGCAAGGCTACAGAAAGTCTTTTCGAAGCTTCAACTAAATTCTCAAATTGTCCGCCATACGTCACATAATAACCTGCGGGAAGCTTAAAGCTTTTATCCAGTTTTGCCTGAATTTCTTCGACAACACTTTTGATATCTCGTCCACGAACATTTAATCCAACGGTAATTCTTCGTTTTCCGTCTTCGCGGATAACCTGTACAGGACCTTGTTCGTACTCTACAGAAGCAACCTGAGAAAGAGGAACTTGCTGTCCGCTAGGAAGCGGAATAAACAAATTACTCACATCGGTAATGTCTGCACGATTGCTTTCGTCCATTCTCACCACAACATCAAACCTCTTGCTTTCGTCATAAATCTTTCCAGCCACTTCTCCCGCAAAAGACGAACGGATAATCTGGTTGATATCTGAAATATTTAGTCCGTAAAGCGCAATTTTATCGTAATCGTATTTGATGGTAATCTGTGGCAATCCTGTAACTTTATCGGCTTTTAAATCTCCGATTCCGTCGATTCCTTTTATTTTCGAAATCAATTCTGTCGCTTTGGCATCTAGGATTTCCAAATCGTCACCAAAAATCTTGATGGCGATATCAGAACGGCTTCCCGTCATTAATTCATTAAAACGCATCTGAATCGGCTGAGAGATTTCGATATTAGCCCCTGGAATAATTTCCATTTCTTCTTTCATGGCATTCGCTAGTTCTTCCCAATTACGGTATTTGCCTTTCCATTCTTTTTTGTCTTTTAAAACAATAATCAAATCCCCGCTTTCAATAGGCATTGGATCGGTTGGAATTTCACCACTTCCTATTTTAGTCACAATAGTCTTGATTTCTGGGAATTTAGCTTTTAGAATCTGTTCATATTTAGTCGTCGTTTCAACCATTTGCGTCAGCGAACTTCCCGTCATAATGGTAGCATTGATAGCTAAATCGCCTTCCTCGATTGTTGGAATAAATTCGCCACCCATGTTTTGGAAAACAATAAAAGCAAAAGCAAATAATCCGACAGCAATAGAAAGAACTACTTTTTTAAATTCTAAAGCTTTTTTCAATAATGGCGTATAACGGCTTTCTAGCCAAGCAATCATACGGTCGCTGAAGTTTTCTTTATGTTCTGTTTTTTTCGAAAGAAACAAAGCACTCATCATTGGGATATACGTCAGCGAAAGAATAAAAGCTCCAATAATGGCAAAACCAACTGTCATGGCCATTGGTTTAAACATTTTTCCTTCGGTTCCAATTAAAGCCAGAATTGGCAGATATACTATCAGAATAATGATTTCTCCAAAAGCAGCACTGTTCCTGATTTTTGAAGCCGAATTATAGACTTCTTCGTCCATTTCTTCCTGCGTTAGTTCTTTTTTGTTTTTGAATTGCTGCAGATGATGCATCGTGGCTTCTACAATAATTACGGCTCCATCGACAATGATTCCGAAATCTATCGCACCAAGACTCATTAAGTTTCCACTTACGCCAAAGGCATTCATTAAAATAACAGCAAACAGCATCGCCAGCGGAATCACAGAAGCGACAATCAATCCCGCACGAAGATTTCCTAAGAACAAAATCAGAACAAAAATTACGATTAAAGCTCCTTCTAATAAATTCTTTGCAACAGTTTTTATAGAATTGTCTACCAGTTTTCCTCTATCAATAAAAGCTTCGGCAACAACTCCTTCGGGAAGGCTTTTATTAATCTGAGCCATTTTTTCGTGAACTCGTTCAACAACAGCGCTGGAGTTTTCGCCTTTTAACATCAAAACCAATCCCGAAACAATTTCTCCTTTGCCATCTTTGGTTGATGCTCCGTAACGTAGCGCAATACCTTCACGAACCTGAGCTACATTTCGAACCAAAACAGGCGAACCGTTTCGGTTTTTGACTACCACATTTTCGAGGTCTTTTACGCCTTTTGCCATTCCGACACCGCGAATAAAATACGTGTATTGATCTTTTTCGATATAAGCTCCACCTGTATTTTGATTGTTTTTTTCCAAAGCATCAAAAATTTCGGTAATGGTAACTCCAAGACTATTTAGCATATTAGGATTTACAGCAATTTCAAATTGTTTGAGTTTTCCGCCCCAAGTGCTAATTTCAGCAACACCTCGAACTCCCTGCAATTGCGGAATAATGATCCAATCTTGAATTGTTCTCAGTTCAATCGCGCTGTATTTGTTTTCATACCCTTTTTTGGCATATACATCATATTGATAAATTTCTCCTAAACCTGTTGAGATTGGCGCTAATTCTGGAGAATTTACATAATCTGGAATGTTTTCTTCGGCTTGTTTTAAGCGCTGGAATATCTGTTCACGAGCCCAGTATATATCAACATCCTCTTCAAAAACAACGGTTACAACAGATAGTCCGAAACGAGAAATACTGCGAAGTTCGATCACATTTGGAACTGTCTTTACAGCTCTTTCTAAAGGATACGTAATTAATTGCTCGACTTCTTGACTCGCCAATGTTGGTGCAGTCGTAATAATCTGAACCTGATTGTTGGTTACATCGGGCAAGGCATCGAGCGGTAATTTTTTAAGCGAATAGCTTCCCCAAGCAATAAGTACAAGGGTAAATAATAGTATGACGAATTTGTTTCGTATACTAAATTGAATGATTTTATCTAACATTTGAATATATAATGACGTGAGAAATTAGACAATTAAATTGTCTGTAAACGTGTGGAAAGTCCACAACTCTCTCGCCCGTTTTCGATTTTTATCGAACAGGCCTAATCATTATGCTATTTGAGGGGGCTGCCAAATACTTCCGTAGAAATTGGAAATAAAAACAGAACTGTAACTTGGTAATACAATTGAAATTTGATTGCAAGCTTTAGGAAACTCAAAACTTACACTAGAATGGTAACTTAAAACCTGTGCACCACAGCAGTTGCAGACACAAAATGGAGAACATAAATCATTGTCTTTGTCATGCGAATGATTGTCTTCTGACGCAAACTGAGCTGTTTTATGCATAGCACTGTTTACTTCCATATCGGCACAGGGCATATTAGACAATGCCAAAAGGTAAATTGATAATATGATTGTTATCCATTTCACAGCTGTAAAAATACAATTTATTTTTTAATTGGTATTTGACGGTGCTAATTCCTAGAATAAAAATACTGAAAAATGTTACAAAAATTATTTTAATGCCTTTTATCATTTTCTTATCATTTTTTGTCGGTGGTAAGAAAATTTCCTTAACTTTAACATTAATTAACACATTATCAAGCCTTAATCTTTAATTACAATAAAGCCAATTTAGCATACCAATAAAAAGATTCTCACAATAGCATTAGTACATATTTATTTTTCGCAGTTTAATTAATTTAACATTAAAACACTTAAATCAATGAAATGTAATACACTAATATCAGCCTTTTTATTACTATTTAGCATGCAAATTTTCGGGCAGGTTTATACCGACAAAATTGTAGGGAAAAAAAATGAAGAATTAAAAGACAGTCTTAAAGTCGAAAAATATCCGTACGCTTTACCGATCTGGGGTGAGAAAGTAGCTCAAAAAGGATACAAACTTCCCTACTCTGCAGGTGTTTCTGTTAATTATTTTTGGCAGGAATCTGAAATTGTCATTAATGATTTAAACATTGGTTTTAATCATGGCCCTCAATATAACTTAGACGAAATTGTACGATTTGATAAATCAACGGTTGAAGCTGGTGCGCTAACTATTAGACCTGATATCTGGCTGCTTCCTTTTTTAAATATTTATGGAATTTTTGGAAAAGCCAAAACGGCAACTAAAATTAATGCTGGTATTTGGGTACCAGATGCAGATAACAATTGGTCTGAAGTTGCCAATTTTAGCACCAAAGCAAATTTTGACGCTACTACTTTTGGTATAGGTATGACACCAACAATTGGTATTGGCGGTGGCTGGCTGGCTCTGGATATGAACATGGCCTGGACTGATATTAGTTCCCTAGATAAACCTGCTTTTTCCTATGTTTTTGGTCCGAGATTAGGAAAAACATTTAAATTCAATAAACCAGACACCAATATAGCAGTTTGGGTTGGAGGTTTTAGAGTTCATATTTCTGGAGATACAAATGGAGATTTGCCTTTATCTGATTTTATTGATCTCAGCAGCGCTCAGGCTAAAGTGGACAGCGGACTTCAAAAAGTTTCTGACAATCAGACCAAAGTAGATGCATGGTGGGATGGTTTAACTCCGGCTGAACAAAAAAATCCAGTTAATGTAGCCAAACATAATACTGCCGACAGAGCTCTAGAAAGAGCAGGAACATTCCTTGCAACTCTAGACGGGGCATTGAGCACAGCCTCAGATTCATCTGTTCAATATTCCCTTCAAAAAAGACCAAAAGACATGTGGAACTTTATTATTGGGTCGCAGTATCAATTCAGTAAACATGTAATGTTTCGTGCAGAGTGCGGTTTCTTGGGGACTCGTACACAAGTATTGGGAAGTTTACAATACCGTTTTGGACTGTAATTCATCCATTATATGAAAAAGATTTTATTAATCGTTTTTGCTTTCTTTTGTATTTCCACGGCGCAGTCACAAGTTTTGATTTCCTTAATCTTTGGAGATAAACTCAATTCCGAATTTTTAGAATTTGGTCTGGAAGGCGGTGCAAATTTTTCTACCATTTCAAACATGGGATCTTCGGCCTTAAACCCAGGATTTAATCTTGGTTTTTATTTTGACTTTAGATCAAGAAAAAATCCGGCGTGGATGATCAATACTGGAGTAATTGTAAAATCACCTATGGGAGCAAAAGATATTCCAGTGTATTCTTTAAATGATGAAAATCTGGACAATACTTTTGCGGGCGGACATGTAAATCGTGAAATACGTTATTTTAATGTTCCGATTCTAATTAAATACCAGTTCAAAAATAATATCTATCTCAAAACTGGACCTCAATTTGGTTTGTTGGCCAAAGCATTTGATGAGTTTAAAAACGAAATCAATAAAGATGATGTGGTTTATAAGAAAAACATTAGAGATCAGATTCATGTTATAGATGCTGGACTTGCCTTCGGTGCGGGCTATCATATGAATGTTGGAAACGGTTTAAACATCACCATTCAATATTATTACGGACTTGTAACGGTAATGAAAGGAGACGGTCCAAATAATCAATACAACCGATCTTTGTACGTTACAGCGGGAATTCCGATCGGAAAAGGAAAAGCGGCACAGAAAAGAGCCGAAAAAGAAGCTGAATTGAATAAAGTCGTGCTTCCAGAAGACGAGAAAAATTAAGAAATTGAAGATTTTAGATTGAGGATTAACGATTTTTGATTTCTTCCATCTGAAATCAAAAATCGTTAATCAAAAATCAGCAATATTTATTTCTTTTATAAACTCTAAAATCTCTTCGGTTTTTAAAATAAAATCTGGCACTGTATGCAAAATCGCATTGTTTGGCATAAAAGGCATATCTGCAGAAAGCGGATTCTGCACAATGCTTATTCCGCCCGCAGCCTGAATTGCTCTCAATCCTGCTGTACCATCCGAATTGGAACCCGAAAGTAGAATTCCAACTAAATTTTGACCATATATTTCTGCGGCAGACTCAAAAGAAACATCTATACTTGGTCTACTGTAGTTTATTTTTTCTGAAGTGTCTAGAGACAACGTTTCTTCTTTTTCAAATAATAAATGATAATTGGAAGGCGCGATATAAATAAATCCTTCTTCAAGTTTTACTTTGTCTTCGACCTCTTTTACTTTTATTTTTGATTTTAAAGCGATTAAATCTTCTAAGGTTTGTTCGTCGGAGTTTTTTCTGTGAACAACAATGACAATAGCAAAAGAAACAGGTTTTTCTATAAAAGGCAAAATCTGCAATAATGCCTGCAAACTTCCTGCCGAACCGCCAATTATAACTACTTTACAATTTGTTACTCTTTTATTTTTCTCCATATTTTCTCTTTATCAAATTGTTTGTATTTGGTTTGAGATATAGAATACTTTATAGTTTCTTTTGTTCCAAGCGCCAAAAAACCTAAAACAGCCAAGCTGTCATCAAATAGATTGACCACTCTTTTCTGCAGATTATTATCAAAATAAATCAAAACATTGCGGCACAAAATCAGATCAAATTCATTAAACGAAGTATCAGAAACCAGATTATGCTGAGAGAAAACCATCTTCTCCGATAGATTCTCATTAAATTTTGCAAACCCATAATTGGCAATGTAATAATCTGAAAAATCTTCCTGTCCGCCCGCTTCACGATAATTATCGGCATAATCTTTTATCATTCTCAGCGGGAAAATACCGCTTTTTGCCGTTTCCAAAACCGTAGCGTTTATATCGGTAGCGTACAATATTGATTTATGCAGCAAACCTGCCTCTTTGAGCATAATCGCCATCGAATACACTTCTTCTCCTGTAGAACAGCCAGCATGCCAGATTCTGATAAAAGGTTTGGTTCCTAGCAAAGGAAGAATTTCTTTTCGAAGCGTTAAATAAAAAGACGGATCACGAAACATTTCTGTAACGTTAACCGTTATTTCATCAATCATTTTTTTGCAATATTCTGGATCGGTACGGACCTTAGATAGAAATTCATGAAAATGCTTAAATCCATCCAAAGTAAATACCCTGCTTACACGTCTTTTAAGTGAGGCTCTTGAATAACTTCCAAAATCAAAACCATAATATTCGTAAACTTCATTAATGAGAGTCTCTAATTCAATATCTTCAATCATAATTCATTTAAATTTCTCCCAAGATGTGAAGTAATTTATCTACATCTACAGGTTTTGAGATGTATGCATCTGCTCCGGCTTGTAAACATTTTTCTTTATCTCCTGCCATAGCTTGCGCTGTGACGGCAACTACAAAAGTATTCTCTTGCGACGGAATGGCTTTAATGAGCGGAATGGCCTCATAACCGTCCATTTCGGGCATCATCATATCCATCAAAACGGCATCAATTGAATTGTCATTTGCTAATATTTTTAGGGCTTCTTCAGCACTTAAACAAGACAGACAGTCAAAAGATTTTGCCTTTAAGGTATTTACTAAAGCAAAAATATTTCTAGAATCGTCATCTACAATCAATACTTTTTTCTTTTCCATGTACAGTATTTTTTAAGATTAGATTTTATCGTATAACCAAACTCGAAGCAGCGACAATAACTGATCGACATCGACCGGTTTTGTAATATAATCTGAAGCTCCCGCCTTAATACATTTTTCTCTGTCACCAGTCATGGCTTTGGCCGTTACAGCGATTACGGCTAAGTTTAGAAATTTAGGATTGCTCCTAATTTTTTCTGCCGTTTCGTAACCATCCATATTAGGCATCATCATATCTAAAAGCACCACATCTGTATCTGGATTTTCATTCAAAATCTTAATCGCTTCTTTTCCATCAAAAGCGGTAATAACAGTCATTTTAAATGCTTCTAAAGCTTTGGAAAGCGAATAGATGTTTCGCACATCATCATCTACAATTAATACTTTTTTCTCAAATAAAATATTGTTTAACGAATTCAGTTTTTTACTGCTTTCTTTTCCTGCAGTTCCTTCTTTCTTATTTTCTACTAAGTGAAGGAAAAGCGAAACCTCATCGAGCATTCTCTGGTACGAATGTGCCGTTTTCACGATAATAGAATCGGCATATTTCTTAATTTTCAGTTCTTCTTTTATCGAAAGACTTTTTCCTGTAAATACAATTACCGGCAGATTTTCTAAACCTGGACTTTTCTTAACACCATCTAGAATTTCGTAGGCTTGCTTGTCTGGAATTCCCATATCGAGAATTACACAGTCTACTTCTTCTTTTCCTAAAGAAGATAAACCTTCTGAAACTTCGCTTTTAATCTCCGAGTTAATATTATACGTTTCTAAGAAAAATGCCAGTGCTTTTGCGTGTTTCGCATTATCTTCAATAATTAAAACCTTTTGCGATTCTTTGTTTATAATGTGTTCAATACGTTTAAAAACATCTGGAATTCGGTCAAAAGCAACTGGTTTGTCTAAGAAGTCGACCGCTCCTTTTAGCAGACTTTCCTGTTTCAATTTATGCGAAGACATAATGTGCACCGAAATATGTTTGGTTTGAGAATGATTTTTTAGTTCTTCCAGAACCTGCCATCCGCTTTTTATTGGAAGTTCGATATCCAATAAAATTCCGATTGGTCTATAAATCAGAGCAAAATTCAAAGCATAATCACCTCGCACTGCCACTACTCCTTTGTATCCTTTTTTCTGAGTGAAAGCCAATAACGATTTTGCAAAATTGATATCGTCTTCTACAATCAAAATGACTTTATCGCCTTCAACAATTGAATCTCTGTCGTCTTCAATTTCTTGCGGAATAACTTCACTTATGTATTTAGGTTTTTCCTCCTCACTTTCGGTTGTTACTTCGATTTCTTCTGCATGCGGAATTTTATTTACCGAAACCTTGTTGATAGCAAATCCTAACTTTGGAAGGCACAATGTAAAAGTACTCCCTTCGTTAACTTTACTATGCAAAATGATTTCTCCTCTTAGCAATTTAGCCAATTCACGACTGATTGACAATCCTAAACCAGTTCCGCCATATTTACGTTTTGTTGAACCATCGGCTTGCTGGAACGCTTCAAAAATCAATGGCTGTTTTTCGATCGGAATTCCGATTCCAGTATCTTTTACAATAAAGCAGATTATTTTATCATCGTCTGTATCGACTTTAATTTCAAGAGAAACGGTTCCTTTTTCGGTAAATTTAATGGCGTTCGAAATCAGGTTTTTCAGAATCTGCTCCAAACGCATTTTGTCCGTTTTGATGACAATTGGCGCGTCTTTGGCAATAATTTCAAAATTAATTCCCTTCTCTTTTGCAACCAGATGAAACAAGTTATATAGATTATCTGTAATTTCTTTAGTCGAAACGTCCAAAAATTCCAGATCCATTTTTCCGGCTTCAATCTTAGATAAATCTAGGATTTCATCAATTAAACCTAATAAACTATTTCCTGAACTCTGAATTACCTTTGCAAATTCGATTTCTTCATTGTTCATCGTTTTATTATTGTTTTCAGACAATAAACGGCTCAGCAATAAAATAGAATTCAACGGTGTTCTCAACTCATGCGACATATTGGCCAAAAACTCCGATTTGTAACGCGTAGTCAATTCCAAAGCTTCTGATTTCTTTTGGATCTCCGTGTTTTTTTCTTCTAATAAAACGCTTCTTTCAGACAATTCTTCATTGGTTTGTTCCAATTCTTCCTGCTGTACGCGAAGTTCTTCCTCAGAAGCCTGTAATTTTTCGGTTTGTGCTTCCAATTCTGCATTTATAGCTTCCAATTCGCTGTGCTGAATTTGAAGTTCTTCAGACTGAGATTTGGTTTCTTCTAGAAGTTCCATTACTCGTTTACGGTTTTGGGTCGCTTTAATCGCAATTCCGATATTATTTGCTACAATATTTAAGAATTCAAGCTGCAAAACAGAAAATCCGTAAATGCTAGCCAGTTCTACTGCGCCTTCAATCTTGAAATCCATTAGTGGCAATGCTACAATATGTGTAGGTTTTATTTCTCCCAATGCATAATTGATCTGAATATCGTCTGGAGAAAGGGTTTTTAGTTCCAGCATTTTCCCAGAAACAATAGACTGGCCAATTAACCCCTCGCCTTTCTTGATTCTTTCTCTGTTTTTACTCGGTATGTAACTGTAACCTCCTGTAACTGTCAATTCTTCTCCATCAATCACATACAAAACTCCGGCACTGCTATTGGTATATTGGCATAAAAATTCGATTACATCTTTAGATAATTTCTGGATTGTTTTTTCTCCCAGCATTTTATCGTTCAAAGTTGCAACTCCCGATTGAAGCCATTCTTTTTGAGATAATAATTCGAAAGAATCTTTTAATGAATCTTTCATATTATGAATGGATGCGCCCAAAGCTCCTAAAGTATCTGATTTTCTATCGTCTATCTGAACATCATAATTTCCTTTAGAAATTTGTGTTGCAATACCGCTTATTACATCAAGTCTTTCAGCTGTTTCTTTATCTTTTCTCTCTAATTCCAGCTGCAATAAAGTTCTCTCGTTGTAATCCTTCAGAATTCTGATTAGGAAAACAATAGAAATAAGAAAGGCTATAAAGAAAGCAACAACAATTAAAGCTAAGCTATAATTCCCGTAACGTTCTGAATTGGAGTTGCGTTCTTCTAAAAGTTTTTGTTCTGTATTTTCAACTTTCCTGACGATCGCCTTAATCTCGTTCATCATATTTCTGCCTTCATTCAAATCAAAAATCAACGTTTCTTTGCTTAAACGTTTTTTGACAATCTGATTGTTTAGATATTTAAAGAAACCGGAACGTTTAGAGCGTAATTCTTCTAGCAATTTTTTCTGTGAAGGATTGTCAGATGTAAGTTCGTCCAACTTATCAAAATAAGTATTTGATTTCGCTTCAGCATCATTAAAACGGTCCACAAACTGCTCATCGCCTGTAAGTAGATAACCTCTCATACTGGTTTGGGCTTCTGTAATAATTGAGGAACCTTCGTTTAGGTTATATATTACATCCTGAGTATGGTTTACCCAAAAGTTACTGTTTAGTAGACTTTTAATACTAATAAAAGAGGCAACAGAACTAATCGTAAGTACAAGCAGTGAAACTAGTGAACTGATTAATAAATTTCTTTTAAAATTACCATTCATATATTCTAAATTATTTTTATTCGTATTTTAAAGGAAGAACAATGATAAAGCTTGCACCTTCTCCCACTTTACTTTTAGCTGTAATTAATCCGTTATGTTTTTCGATTATTTTCTTAGCAATTGCCAATCCAATTCCTGTTCCTTCGTAAGATTGACGATCGTTTAAACTTTGAAAGATAATAAAAATACGATCAAGATAAATCTCATCAAAACCAATTCCGTTATCTTTTACTGTAATCCTACAAAATTTGCCTTCTGGCGAAGTCGGACTTTCGATTGATTTTTCTAAAATAGTTTCCGAAGTAATTTCAATTACCGCTTTTTCTTCATTTCCTGAGAATTTCAAAGCATTTCCAATTAGATTTTGAAAAACCTGGCGCATTTGACTCGGAATACTATCTATTGTTGGAAGTTCGTTGGTTTTTATTGTGGCATTTTTGCGCTCAATTAAATAATCAAAATCTCCCAACACTTCCTGCAGAACAACATTCAAATCTGTTTTTTCAGGTTTTACCTGAGCAGAAAGCCTTGAATAAGCTAAAAGATCGGTAATTAAAGTTTGCATTCTTTCTGCCGATTTTATTGTTCGGTCAACATAATCGATTGCTTTGTCGTCTGCCTTTAAGTAAAGGTCTTTTATTATTTTGATAAAAATTTGAATCTTTCTAATTGGCTCATTTAAATCATGCGACACCACCCAAGAAAACTGTTGCAATTCGTGATTTCGAAGTTCCAGCTCTTCATTTTTCTGAACCAGTTCTTTTGTTCTTTCCGCGATTTTTATTTCAAGATTGTCCTGCGCTTCTTTTCTAATTTTTATTTCTTTAGAAAGAAGGTCTTTCATGACTTTAAGTTCATTTTGCTGTTCGTAGATTTTAATGAAGGTTTTTACTTTTAAAATAAGTAAATCACTGTCTACAGGTTTGGTAATGTATTCCACAGCACCTGTTTCGTACCCCTTAAAAATGTATTTTTTCTCGGTATTAAGTGCCGAAAGAAAAATAACAGGAATATCTTTTGTACGTATATTTCCAGAAAGAATTTTTACTACCTCAAAACCATCGAGTCCCGGCATTTGAACATCCATAATAATCAGACAATAATCTGTTTTTAGGATTTTCTTTAAAGCTTCTTCTCCAGATTCGGCACTATCGACATCGATATTATGCAGCTCTAATGTTTTCTTTAAGGCAATAATATTGGCCCTTATATCGTCTACAATTAATACCATGCCATGTTGAAGCTAAATCGGTTGTAAATCAAAACTCTTGAATTTAAAGTGAAATTTAAAAATTTTCTTATTTTTTTAAAGAATCACCGAAGTAACTCTTAAAAATTATGTGGAAATTCTCAAATGTATAAAAAAAATAACGAGCAGGTTTTTTATCTAAATCGAAAATAGTTACAAAATTCCCATCTTTGACTATCACATGAAACATATTGCATGATTCTTAACTTATTAGAAATTTCTTGTTATTTTAACTTCACAACCTATTAGATGTATTTTCATACAAGTTTTCCCTTTTTGATTTTATTGAGGCAAACAAAATATCTTTTAAGACAAGTAAAATTGCAGTTATCCGGTAATTTTAAATGACACTACAAGCTTAAAAAGAGTAAATCATGAAAAAGAAACAAACATTTCCCGAGCAAAAACAAAATCTTCCCGGCAATGAACACATGATGAATCCGGAGCCTGAAATTATACGAGAAAACTATGTTGGAAGCGGTAAATTATTAGGAAAAACGGCTTTCATTACTGGTGGCGACAGCGGAATTGGCCGAAGTGTTGCAGTACATTTTGCGAGAGAAGGCGCCAATATTGCAATTGTATATTTAAAAGAAGATAAAGATGCACTTGAAACCAAAGCAATGATCAAAAAAGAAGGCCAGCAATGCCTACTGATTAATGGTGATTTGAAAGATGAAAAGTTTTGTAAAAGTGCCATTAAAAAATGCCATACCACTTTTAAAAGTATTGATGTTTTGGTAAATAATGCTGCAACTCAGTTTCCGCAAACAGAAATAGAAAAAATAACTTCGGCGCAGCTCCATAAAACTTTTGAAACTAATATTTATCCTTTCTTTTATATCACAAAAGCAGCGCTTGCTTTCTTAAAGGAAGGTGATAGCATCATAAATACTACTTCTGTTACGGCTTTTCGCGGAAGCGAACACTTAGCAGATTATGCGAGTACAAAAGGCGCAATTGTGAGTTTTACCCGTTCGCTTTCGACTATGCTGGCAAAAAAGAAAATACGCGTAAATGGCGTTGCACCTGGACCAATCTGGACGCCCTTAATTGTAGCCACTTTTGATAAATTATCTGATTTTGGAAAAGACAATCCGATGGAGAGGGCTGGTCAGCCTTCGGAAGTGGCACCTGCTTATGTTTTTCTGGCCTCTGAAGATAGTAGTTATATTACTGGGCAGTTTATTCATATTAACGGCGGTGAATTGGTGGGTTAAAAAAGGGTCTGAGGTTCTGAGATGCTAAGGTTCTGAGTTTTTTAACCATCAAGAGCCCTAAAGATTTTGTGATTTTATCTCGCAAAGGCGCAGAGTCGCAAAGTTTTGTTTCTATAGCTTAGCTTAGTAAAAGGCTTTGCGACTCTGCGCCTTTGCGAGATTATTTTAAACCAACTTAACAAATCTTAAAAAATGAATTTTATAGACATCATCGGACTTTTTGCTGGAGCGTGTATTACACTATCTACGATTCCGCAAATTATAAAGGTTTGGAAAACCAAGAAAGTAAAAGAAATTTCGCTACGGATGTTCAGTATTTTGACCTTTGGAATCGCGGTATGGATTGTTTACGGAATTCTCAAAAAAGACTTTCCAATTATTCTGACCAATAGTATTTCTTTCATTTTAAATCTCATCATGGTTTATTTCATTATTTACTATGAAAAAGAATAAATAATAAAATGAAAAAAACAGCTCTATCAAAGCTGTTTTTTTGAAAAAGTGAAGAATATGGGATGCTTACTAGCTAGCTAATTTTTGGTTGTATGACTTTAATTCCAATTGGTATTTTCGAGGTTGTAGGTTTCGTTTTAAAAACTGTACTGGCGCTGTAATTGCAGTTAATTTCATATGAGATAATTTTCTGATCTCACTTAATTGTTTTACTGCAAAGTTCAAAATAGGTTCAAACGGAGTAAAATAATTATAACTATGTTGCGCTATCTCAAGTTCTAAAACTTCGCGAAGAATACCTTTCATTAATATATAACGAACTAATCCTTGAGTTGGAATTCTTTTAAGTTCCTGAAATTTCTCTCCAATCTTGTGATTTTCATCTCCTATATAAATGTAATTTCCAGAATTGCTCGTAAATATTTTTTTTACTTGAGAAACAAAATCACTTTCTTTATTTTCTATTGTTGTTGGCATTCCAATTAAAGAGAATTGAATCTGTTGGTGGCTTTGAAAATACAATACACTATTAATAGTAGAAGAATTGCTCATAATACCTGATTGCTGTTTTTTAAGGCAATGAGTAGCCCCATTGGCACCAAAACTATGCAAAACGTTTCCTTTCTCGCAATACGCAAAAAATACAGGCGAAAACGGATTCGATTCGATGCTTAAACTAAGTTCTTGAGTAAAAGTTAAATCAAAACTCAGATATGACATCTCTTTTTCAAAACGAACGCCAGAAATGCTTCCCTTTGCCCATTTTGATTTAATTGTCAAATTGTATTCATTGGCAGTAACTTTTAATTTTCCTCCAAAACTTTCTTTCAGATTATTAAAAACAGCATCAAAGCTTCCGGTATTTATGTAAAGTTTTTTCATTATATGGTTTGGTTTTAGTAAAAGCGGTTAGTTATTTATTTACGTATAAAAACCAACCTTGGTTGCTAACTTTCTATAATCCAAATTTCGTTTATATTGTCAGTCAATTCTTTATACAATTTTGTGCAGATATTTCATAATTATTATTTTGAGGTTCTAAGGTGCTAAGATTCTAAGGTTCTGAGACTCTAAAAAGGTTTATAATCTTTGCCTTAAGCCTTTTTGATGAAGAAAAAATTTGAGGAGCTAAGGCTCATAGGTTTATAAATCTTTAGACAAAGAAAAACCTTAGTCCCTTAGTCCCTTAGCCCCTCAGAACCTTTAAAAAAAAAAGCAGCTGCCTCAAATAAATTTGAAACAACTGCTCATCAGCAAAATAAAAATACCAATCTATTTTTATTCTTTTATGTTAATTCGTTTATGTCTGCATTTTTGGAATAATTGGCTTTCGGAATGTCTTTAAAAAATTCGGCTTCTTCCAAATCTGCCGTTGGACCATATCCTAATAGATGAGTTCCTTTGCCTCCATCTTTAGTTTCTATTATGTATAAGATTGACATATCATCGGGATCACTCATACCTTCATAACGATGATGCGCCACAATAAAAACATCTTCTGGTTTATAGGCTACTTTGCTTTCTGAATCTATCAAATGGTCGTTTTCGAATAAATAATTTACTGTGTATCCTTCCTCTTGATATCTCTTTATATTATCGGTTTCGTGTTTTGAATCTTCCCTTTTCATTGTTTTTTATTTTTAACTGTTATTCAAATTTCCGCATAGGAAAGCGATAAAATTAACTCTAACGATTTTAATCTTGCCTCATTTAAAAATCACTTTTCTGCGAATATTTATTTTCACTAATTTTAACAAAACATAATTCAAAAACAAGAATTTACTAAATTTAATACGAATGAAAAGTAGCTTGTTAACAAGACGAAAAATAAGATTTTAATGAATAGCAACAAATATGATTTTCTAGCAAACGGAGGAGAAATGGGTATGCTTACTCGCGACAAAGATTGGAGTAAAACTGCCATTGGACCTGTGGAATCATGGCCTCAAAGTCTTCGAACTACTTTAGGAATTCTTCTAAACTCTAAATTCCCCATGTTTTTATTTTGGGGACAAGATCATATTTGCTTTTATAATGATGCCTATCGTCCAAGTCTAGGAAATAACGGTAAGCATCCTTCTATTCTAGGCCAAAAAGGAGCCGATTACTGGCCTGAAATCTGGGATTTTATTAAGCCTTTAATCGATCAAGTGCTTCAAAACGGGGAAGCAACATGGCACGAAGACCAATTATTGCCAATTTATAGAAATGGAAAATTGGAAGATGTTTACTGGACATTTAGCTACAGTCCTGTAAATGATGAAAACGGAAAAACAAGTGGCGTTTTGGTAATTTGTAATGAAACTACCAAACAGATAAATACTCTTAAAAAACTCGAAGAAAGCGAAAGACGTTTTAGAAATACAGTTAAACAATTGCCTCTCGGAATTTGTGTTTTAAAAGGTGCCGATCTTATTGTTGAGATGGCCAATACCACTTATCTGCATATCATTGATAGAGAAGAAAGTGCCATATTAAACAAATCTATTTTTGAATCTGTTCCCGAAACTAGAGAAACTGCCTATCCTATTATAAAAAAGGTTTTCGAAACTGGCGAACCTTACTATGCAGATGAATTTGCTGTAACCTTAAATCGTTACAACCAAGAAGAACTAGCTTATTTCAATCTCGTCTTTTATCCTTTAACTGAAGAAAACGAGATTACGGGAGTTATTGTGGTTGCGTATGAAGTAACCGAAGAAGTAAAAGGCAGATATCTTCTGGCAGAAAATGAAAAAGCTTTTCGCAATATTGTAATAGATTCTCCTATTGCAATGGCAATTTTTAGAGGAAAAGATTTCGTTATCGAAATGGCCAATAAAGCCATGATGCATAACATTTGGCAAAAGGAAGAAAAAGAATGTATTGGAATTCCGTTACTAGATGTTTTTCCTGAATTGAAAAACCAAAAATATCCTGAATTATTACATGATGTTCTTAATGGAAAAACGATTCGGGAGAATGAGGCAGTCGCTTATGTTGACATTAAAGGAAGTCTAAAAAAATTCTATCTGGATTACGAATATACTACGCTATACGAAAAAAACGGAAAGGCATCTGGCATAATGTGTACGGTTTATGATGTAACTTCTAAAGTTAAAGCCAGAAAAAAACTGGAAACTGCCGAAGCAAGAACGCGTTTGTCTACTGAAATTGCCCAAATTGCCATGTGGGATTTAAATCTTAAAACAAAGAAACTAATCTACAGTGATACTATTCTAGACATTTTCGGATTTGAGAAAAACACAAAGATTGTGCATCAGGACATTCGAAGTCGTGTACTTCCAGAAGACGAGGATATTGTTCTAGACGCTTTCGCGGAAGCATTAAAAACAGGAATTTACAAATATGAAGCTCGAATTTTAAAAGTAGATCATTCGATTGCATGGATTAAAGTTCAGGGTAAAATCTTTTTTGATGAAAACAACGAACCTTCTAAAATGTTGGGAACTGTGATGGATTTTACAATCGAAAAAGAAATTCAGCATGTTTTAATGAAGAGCGAACAAAAATTTAGACTTCTCGCCGATTCTATACCTCAATTTATTTGGACGAGCGATACCCTGGGAAATTTGAACTATTTTAATGAAACGGTTTATAGCTATTCTGGATTGTCTAAAGAAGAAATCGAGAAAAACGGCTGGCTCCAAATTGTGCATCCCGACGACCGCGAGGAAAATGTAAAACTATGGATGGAATCTGTAAAAACAGGAAATGATTTTCTGTTTATTCACCGTTTTAAGCGATATGATGGCGAATACAGATGGCAGCTCAGCCGTGCAATAGCGCAATTGGATGAATTTGGAAAGATTCAAATGTGGGTTGGAACAAGCACTGATATAGAAGAACAAAAGAACTTTACCAATAGACTAGAAGATCAAATTATAGAGCGTACCACACAATTGGAACTCAAAAACAGGGATTTGATTAATATGAATATAGAACTGCAGTCATTTGCTTATATCTCAAGTCATGATTTGCAGGAACCGCTGCGAAAAATTCAGACTTTCGCAAGTCGATTGGCTACTTTGGACGAGCAAAATATTTCGGTAAATGCCAGATCTTATTTAGCTAGAATTGAGTTTTCGGCAAAGAAAATGCAAAATCTAATTCAGGATTTATTAACCTATTCCCGCACCAACTCTGCCGATCGTATTTTTACAACGGTTAAAATAGACGAAATTGCAGAAGAAGTAATAAGTGATTTTTCTGATCGAATTGAAGAAAAAAATGCTATTGTAGAATATCACGATTTAGGAGAAGCCAATCTTATTCAGTTTCAATTTAGACAGTTATTACATAATTTGATAGAAAATGCCTTGAAATTTTCTATTCCTAGTGTTTCTCCAAAAGTAAAAATTTCTGCTACGCAAATTGATGGAAAATCGCTTCCTAATGCTGAATTTAAAGACAAAAATTACCTCCATCTCCAAGTTGAAGATAACGGAATTGGTTTTGAACCTATTTATAAAGAAAAAATCTTTGAAGTTTTTCAGCGCTTAAATACCGACAGCGAATACAAAGGAACTGGAATTGGTCTTGCAATTGTGAAAAAAATCGTTGAAAATCATAGAGGTTTCATCACAGTTTCTAGCGAAAAAGGTAAAGGTTCTATTTTTAATATTTACATTCCCGATTTGTCTGAAATTAATATTTAAACACAAAATTGGATTGATTAGGAATAAATTTATCCCAATCAATTTGTACTGCGTGCTCTATAGATTTTATAATGTCTTTCATTAAAACTGGCTTTGTAATAAAGCAATTGGCGCCCAGTTTACGGCATTTTTCGATAATTCCGGGTTCGCTTGAAGTAGAATAAATTACAACGGGAATATCTTTTTTATAATCTGAAGTTCGAAGTTCTTCTAGAACATCAAACCCATTTTTTCCAGGCATGTTTAAATCTAAAAAAACCACATAAGGCGTAACAGGCGGATGGGAAATTGCGTTTAAAAAATTCTGTCCGCCAGAATACGTTTGAAGTGTAATGTTCTGAGGTATAGATTCTACGGCATCAGCAAAAATACACAAATCATCTTCGTCGTCGTCGGTATAGAATATAGTAAACTCTCTCATGCGTCTTTTGGCTTAGAATTTTAATCTCTCAAATATAATGTAATTTTATGTAACAAACAGATTTTGAACTAATTTCTTACAAAAACAGCAAATTGAAATCTCATAATTTATAAGCTTAATTATATAATCTAAAAAAGGGTAAAAAGAGCCAACTTTACTTTTAGCTATTTCAACGACAATTAAAATAGTATTTGTCAAGCAATTAACTATAAAATATAACTTAAAAATATTACATTATGGGCGATCATAAAGACCTTACAGATGAATTTGCAGTAGATAAAATAAAAGATCTTGCTGAGCACATTAAAACATGTATGTTTTGTACATACAATGAATATAGATTACAGTCACGACCGATGTCTGTTCAGAAAATTGATGATTTGGGACAGCTTTGGTTTTTATCTGACCGAAACAGCAGTCAGAATGCAGAAATTACTTTGAATCCGATGGTTGAAATATTCTTTTCTGAACCGCATGATAAATTTCTAACACTTCACGGAACCGCAAGCATTTCATACGATCGAGAAACTATCGAAAAATTATGGAATCCTCTTGTAAAAATCTGGATGCCTGGCGGTGTAGACGATCCGAATCTAAGTGTTATAAAAGTAGTCCCTGAAGATGGTTACTATTGGAACAACAAAAACGGAAAAATGGTTGCCATTGCTAAAATGACAGCGGCTTTTGTAACAGGAAAAACGATGGATGACGGAATTGAAGGAAGCTTGAAATTATAGCTTTTTTAAAGTTTTTTAACCGCAAAGAGCGCAAAGTATACGCTAAGTTCGCTAAGATTTTTTCTTTTGCTTGCCTTGTGTATACTTTACGCTCTTTGCGGTTATTTTTTTGCCATAGATTAAGAGGATTAAAAAGATTTAAAATAGATACGAATTACTTCGCCTATTCGTCCTTCATCCTCGAGTCATAAATTATTTTTCCCCCAGATTTAGCAGATTCAGTAGATTTTGAACATAGAATCAGCCTAATCTGCTAAATCTGCGAGAGAGAAATAACAAGTTAAAAAGTTATAATTTTGTGAAACAAATTATTCCGAAAGCAAATTAAACTCAAAGCTTTGCGAACTTTTTCACGCATGCATTAAGCCTTCAAAATAATAATAAAAAACTTTGCGCACTTTGCGTTAAAAAAAAACTGCTATCGGGAGCCTGAAACAAAAATTATTCAGCAAGCAAATTAAACTCAAAGCTTTGCGAACTTTTTAACGTCTGTATTAAGTCTTCAAAATAAAAAAAAAACTTTGCGCACTTTGCGTTAAAAAAAATACAGACAGACTTAAGCATTCATTCTCTTCAATTCCAAAGCATTCAAAATACCCGCTTCGCTTGCTGTATTATTAAAATATACAAATCCTTTTTTGGAATGAATCTGATGGTTTACTTGCTGTAATTCTTCTGTAGAATAACTAGAATGAAATAATTTCGGGATTCCGTGAAAACGAATATAAAGTAGTGGGAAATCTTTAAAAATAGTTTTAGGAAGATTAGGATGGCTTACACTGCAAAAGGTAATATTATTTTCTTTGAAAACAGTCCAAACCTCATCATTCCACCAGCTTTCGTGACGAAATTCGACTACATTTTTAAAATTATAATCCAAACTATTGATTATGGTTTCTAATTTTTCTCGGCTAAAAACGTAACTCGGCGGAAATTGAAATAAAACTGTTGCCAGCTTTTCCTTCATTCCTTCTTTACAAACTTCATAAAAGTCATTGAGAAGAGTTTCACATTCTTGCAATTTTTTTATATGCGTAATTTCTTTTGGCACTTTAACCGAAAACTTGAAAGATTCAGGCGTTTTATTATACCAATTTTGAAAAATACGAACAGTCGGAAATTTATAAAAACTTCCGTTAAACTCATACGTATCAAAATGATGGCAATAAAAATCAAACCATTGCTTAGAAGGCAGATTTTGAGGATAAAAAATATTTTTCCAAAAACTGTTATAAAAACTTGAACATCCTATTATTACTTGATTTTTCATTTGTATAGTTGTTGACAATTGGTGCAGAAAAAGCTTCTGCGTTTTCGTTCTCCCGTCTGTTTTTTTTCAAACGGCAGATTACATCGTAAGCAAATACTTTTGGTATAAGCTTCCCAATGTTGTTTCAGTTCAAATTTCTTTTTCCAGTATAAAAATTCAAAACTGTAAATAGAAGATTCAGCAATTAGCTGGCTTATAAGATGAGGCGGAATCTTCTCTACAATCGACTCTGGATGAACATAACAGCGGTACAAAACCTCATTTTTTATAATATTGCCCACTCCAGAAAAAACATCCTGATCTAATAGTACATCGCAGATCATTTTCTCAGGCATTTTTTCAATACTCAGCTGCGCTTTTTTCGGATTCCAATTTTCATTCATTACATCAACACTCCAATCATAATTAGAATTGATATCGCCTTCTAAGATTTTAACTGAGCAGGTGTAGAAATTAATTTCGCCTTTATCAAAAACTAAACTCAGTCTAGGTTTTGAAGTTTTGCGTTCGTTAACTCGATAGGTTCCAAACATCAGCATGTGAATTTTTACTGTAAAAGAATCAAAACAAATTAAAAAATGCTTCCCCCAGGTTTTAAAGGCAAGAATCGTTTTATCCTTCAGTCGAGAAATATCAATATGGGTATTTCCAGATACAGAAATTATTTTCTGTCCGGTAAATTGCTGCACTTCTTCTTTTAAGATTACTATAGACGGACCTTCGGGCATATACTGTATTTTTTATTCAACTAAAAAAAGTGCAGTTTTAGTACTGCACTTTTATTTCATTTTTCAAACCGCTATTCAATTTCGGCAGCTTCAAGATTCACTGCATTTACAGCGACTTCTGTAAGTGTTTTATCGGCTCCTTTTTCTTCATCGAGTGTTTGTTCCAATAAAGTTGCTGCTTTTGGCAAACCAAGCGTTTCTGCAAATTGTCTTAAAGTACCGTAAGTGGCAATTTCGTAATGCTCGATTTTCTGACTTGCCGCAATAATTCCTGCATCACGCACTACTCCAAGCTCCGTTTCTTCCAGCATTCCTTTGGCTTCTTCAATTAAACCTTCCATCGCATCGCATTTTTTTGCCGTTGCTTTTTTGCCAATAATTTTAAATACCTCTTCCAAACGGACAATTTGTTCTTCTGTTTCGGTTAAATGATTATCAATTGCATCTTTCAATTCAACGGAAGAAGCATTTTTAACCATTACAGGCAAAGCTTTTAAAAGTGCTTTTTCTGCCCAATAGATGTCTTTTAGCCCGTCTTCAAATAATTCAGTTAATCCTGAAGCGGCATTAGATTTCGGCTTCGTAACTCCTCTCGGTGTAGTTTCTTTTGCAGCAGCTGCATTTTTACTATCTGTAGTTTTCATGGTAATAGTTTTTATGATTAATATGATGGTAAAATTACTGCCTGTACTATCAGACTGGTTATATGATTACAAGTTAAAATTCCATTCTAAACATCTGTTAATTATAGAATTACACTAAATAATTTTATAATATATTCCGCCAACTTCATGCTAGCTTTGTATGTATAATCATTAAAAAAACAGCGATCATGAATACTATAGATAAAAACAACAGCACGAATAAAGATTTCAAAAATCATTTCTCAAATGATCGAAACCTTGCAGAAGATCTTAAAGATGATATTAAAAAACCCGATAATGATAATCGCGAAATTGCAGAACGAGGTTATACGGTAAGAAACGGCTACAATCCGAACAGACCAAATCCAGATCAAGACGATTTTGTAAGTGATGATGATTTGGACGATCTAAACGACGATTTTCATACTGACAGAGATCTCGAAGACAACAACGACGATGTTTATGAAGTTGAACTGGAAGATGATAATTATGTAGAAGAAAATGACGAATTTGACAATCCTTCCGATTTAAAAGAAGACGAATACGACTTTAACGAAACCGAAGATGTTTTGGAAGACATTGATGATGAAGACGATGACGATGATGATGAAGACGAGTACATCGAAGAGGATATTGAAGAAGAAGATGATACTGATTATATCGAAGACGATGTTCAGGAAGATAAGGATGATGAAAGGTATCCCGAAAATGATCCACGAAGATTGTAATAGTTCATTCTACGAAAAAACAAAACCGTCTCGTTAAAGAACGAGACGGTTTTTTTTTTGAGTCTAAAACTTAACTACTTAATCTCCAATAATTTTCAATACTGGAATATCGTCCATTCGGGCTAAACGCTCGGCTAATCCAGCTCTGGCTTCATTAAGCTCTTGTTCAGCTTTCCCTAATTCTATATACCATTTTTCTTTACCGACTGGCGATGATTCTATTTTTCTGATAATTTCATAAATCTCACCCTCCGCTTCCATTACTTTTAGTCTTTTATAATAAGTCAGACTTTCGGTCATGTGCGCAAGCGCAATCATAGCGGTCAAAAACGGATGGTTATTGGTTACATTTACGTCTTTTATTCTACCGTGTTCCAACTCTACTTTTAATGCAAAAGCGAATTCTTCCATATTAAAAGCTTCATGCTTACTTTTTGGATCTAGATAAGCTTTTATTGCATGAACATTATTCATTGTAGAAAGATCAACATCGGTGTGATTTTTATCATTTAAATCTTTAAAAACCACATTTGCAATAGCTCGTGCTTCTGCAGTTGTCGGATCATTTTCAGGATTTTCAAAATCACGTACCGACCAATCCCAATCTTTAGGATGAACAGGGTTTATATACTTTTCACAAAAATCTGTCACATCATTCTTTAGGCTTACCATTTCATCTTCTCTTTTGATATAAACATCCTGGTAAGCACCGCTTTTTGTTCCCATGATTTGGCTTTTTTAATGAAACCACAAACGACACATTTACTAAATGAAATGTGTCGTTTTTGATTTGTTTGTATTTACTGATACTTCTTCTATACTCTTGTTGATCTTCCGCTTATTAAAGAAATAACAAAAAGAACTAAAAATATAAAGAATAAAATTTTTGCTATACTAGCAGCTCCAGCGGCAATTCCACCGAAACCAAATATTCCCGCCACTATGGCTAGAATAATAAAAGTGACTGTCCAACGTAACATAATAATAGTTTTTTAGTTAATAATGATTTTGTTTGTATTCCAAACTTTTGAAGCTTTTGGGAGAGATGCTCCAACTCTTTTTATTGACATGATGCTTCTAGATTGATCTCATAATTTTGAATCAATTCCGAGAATGCACTTTCTGTTTTTGTAAAATATTTTTTCGTACTTCTGCTTTTTTTGACCTTATCAAAATACTCCTGAATAGAACCATCTTCATAAGTCGAAATCAAAAGCGGATGAACGTAATAATCTTTGCATACTTTTCTGGTGTTTCCGAGCGCTTCGGCTGTCAGATCAAAAGCAGTTATGATATTCTGCTTGATTTCTTTTTCATCTGAAGTCACTCCTATTTCCATTAGGCTTTCAAAGAAAATAATAGAGGCTGCCCAGGTTCTAAAATCTTTCGCACTGAAATATTCTCCCGAAATATGGTGCAGATATTCATTGACCATATGACTGTCCAGTACTTTTTTCTCTCCGTTTTTATCGTAATATTTAAAAACTTCCCAGCCTGGAATTTCTTCGCAACGGCTCACCAGTTTGATCAATTGTTTGTTTCGGGTCGTAATGGTATGCTGTTTTCCTTTTTTGCCAACAAATTCAAATCGAAGCGAATTCTTATTGATATTAATATGACGTTTTCTAAGAGTCGAAAGTCCGTACGATTTGTTGTCTTTGGCATATTTCTCATTTCCGATTCGAATATGCGTTTCTTCCATTAATCGAATGACCAAAGCGGTTACTTTTTCTTTAGACCATTCCTTCTGTTCCAGATCAAGATCAACTTTCTTTCTAATCGCAGGAAGTTTAGACCCAAATTCAGCAATTTTATAAAACTTGGTCTGATTTCGAATCAAATTCCATTTTGGATGATAACGATATTGTTTTCTATTTTTAAGATCAGTTCCTACGGCTTGTAAATGTCCATTTGTAATATCGGTGATACGAACATTCTCCCAAGCTGGCGGAAGTACCAGACTATTAATGCGTTTAATTTCATGTTTGCTTTTTACATTCTTTCCGTTCTTTTTATAAACGAAATTTCCTCCTTCGCGACAGCGTACAATTGTCAATTGATAATCATTGATGTACTCCAAATCTAGTTTTTCAATTACTAAATGTGGCGCTTTTATCAGCTGATTCATTAAGATTTCTTTTTTGGCTGTGGCGTTCATGATATTATTATTTTTATCGCATTACTATTTTATTTTAAATTCTAATTATTTCTTAAAGACTCAATCAAGGCTTTTTTATTCATATAAGATCTTCCTTTTATGCCTACTTTACTGGCTTGTTTGAGAAGTTCCTCTTTTGTCCATTCGTCATAAGGTTTTGCTTTTCCACCTTTTTTCCCCGCATCTGGAGTATTGGCAATACGAGCCGATTTTTCTTTGCTGTATCCTTTTTTCACCAATGCTTCATATTGCGCTTCATTCTTAATTCTTGGATTTGGCATGACTTTAATTTTTAATATTATTTCTAAAAATCTGATAAGTCAAAGTTCTTCAAAAAGTAAGGTGATTCTGTTATAGAATTTTGGCTGGAAATTTCATTTTTGTGGGATGGGAATTGTGAAAGGCGAAATGTAAAATTTTGTTTTTTAAAAAGTGAAATGTTAGATTGAGAAATAAAAAAAAGATTGCCTTTGTGGGCAATCTTTTTTAAGTCAAAGATGGGAATTGTAAAAGTATATTTTGATAATAGAATGGAACTGTAATTATTCCGTCTTAACTTTTATGTATGCGTAAGATATTTTATCTGAGCCATTGTTAAAAATATTAATTTCATTTACACCTTCAATATTTTTCCATCTAATTAAATCTCGAGGATTTTTAAAATCTGGAACAGAAGATGGCAAACCTAAAATCTCAATATTTTCCTCAGAAAAATCATATTTCGATAGGTCGTTAATAGTTATCCAATCTGATTTTCCATTAATAAATATAATTTCAAATTTATCTTTTTGATAAAAGGCTTTTTCACAGGGAATATCTTTGCATGGAGTACTACTCTCTGAAAAAGGTTCAACTTTATCAGATTTACCAAGAATCTTAGCGACTTCTTCCTTGTTTTTTCCAACAATCTTTTTAATATCAACAATGACTTCTTTTGTACTCTTAACTTGAGTATCATGTTTTGAATTGCATGAAAATAACAACAAAGCAACAATTAAAGGAAATATCTTCTTCATATTTTTAAATTTAATAATGATTAATAGCAAATATGAAACATGTAATTATAATAATTTTACGGAAATCCATATTTTGAACATATTGACTATATAATAATTAATCACATTTAATCTTCTTATAATCGCCTGTTTTATCGTCATATTCTAAGCAAGTCTTTTTTACTTGAACCATTTTATTGTTAACGACTTTGTATTCGGTTCTTTCAATGCTTCTGCCTGCACAACACTGATTGTGCTCCACTATCCTTTTAGTTTTACTATCAAATTCTAAAGAAGTCCCAGTAAACCATCCATCAAAATATTTTTCTGTTTTCGGATCGTATAGAAAATAGGTTCTAGAAGTATTTGGTCCCGCATAACTTGTTTCGAAAACGGAAAAATCTTCAAATCCGTCAAAATTATAATCTCCAATATTTAAGCTAAACAATCCCCAAAAATCTCCTCCTACATCAATTTTCTGAATCAATCTATCCGTCTTTTTTTCGATGATTTTTATTCCCGAAACTCTTTTTTCTTTTGAAATAATTAATTTAAAATACTTCCCTTTTAAAGAAACGGGCTGTAGAATTTCTCTTTCTTTCCCTTCCTCACCATTATTATAATTAAGGTCAAATTCTTTTGTCAAACTAATTTTAAGTTCTTTTCCTGAAATCAAATCTTTCCAAATTCCATTTAATTGATCGCTTTCTCCATTATAATTTTCGAAACTTAATTGGTCCGTTTCTTTATCATTTTTATCTTTTTCAGTGAATACCAAAGTAGTTCCTTGCAACTTAGCATTTAAAACAATTGGAGTGTCATAATTGGAATAAGCATAAATTGCTGATCCTTGCCCGTCAGAATAAATATCGGTTACAAATTCAATTGGATATTTATCAATGAAACCTTTATAATTGATTTGGGCCGATACAAGAGCTGTAGCTAAAAGAAATAGGATTGTAATTTTTTGTTTCATTGAAACTAATAGTTTTTATTAAAATTTTTCATGAATATATTCCATCAGAATATTATAATTACTATAATGATCCGGAGAAATTATTATACTCTTGTTATTTCTAAGGACTAATGTACTAAAATGAAATCCATTAGATAAATCTCCTCTCCTATTTCGTATTTTAATTTTTCCTCTTTTAATATTAATAATATCCTCAAAAGAAATAAATTCCTTTTTACCAGTAATTACAGTGATTTTTTCAATTCCTTTTTCTGTAATTGTTAGTTTAAAAATTTCAACCAAATCCAGAGAACAATAAATTAAAAACAAAAGAAGCATACATGCCATTACAAATAAAGGATTAAGGTCTAAACCCATAA
Organism: Flavobacterium sp. B330r; assembly: GCF_056824325.1. Lineage (NCBI taxonomy): Bacteria > Pseudomonadati > Bacteroidota > Flavobacteriia > Flavobacteriales > Flavobacteriaceae > Flavobacterium > Flavobacterium sp. B330r. Next base: position 4,233,980 of record NZ_CP124860.1, on the reverse strand, counting down.
AAAAATTATATAAGACATAAAATAAGGCTATTATAAAAAATAAAAAACCTATAACTATTCTTATCGGCAACGCTTTTCTAAACTCTGATTGGATGTTCATTGATATTTTTATTTTGTAATATTTTTCCTAAAAACAAATGTATACTATTTAAAAATGGTATACAAAGTTTAATTTTTTTTTTTGCATCCAAATCCTATAACAATCTCTCAAAATCCTGTAAGACATTCCTGTATGATCTTAATAATTTTACATCATAACATTTAAACTATTAAAATCATGAAAAAGTTATTATTAGCCGGAAAAGCCATTTTAGGAGCAGGACTTATTATATTATTCCTTCAATCTTGTAAAAACGAAACTAAACAAGAAGATCCAAAAGAAGTTGCAGAAGATGCAAATGAAGCAAAATTTGATTCTATTGACAGCAAAGAAGATGATTCTGAATTTTTAGTAGATCAAGCTGAAATTAATTTAGCTGAAATCGAAATCGGTAAACTGGCACAAACAAAAAGTACAAACCCTGAAGTGAAAAAATTTGGTAAAATGCTTGTTGATGAGCACACTAAATCGGCTTCGGAAGTTACTGCTTTAGCAAAAGCGAAAAACTTTACCCTACCAACTTCTCTAACTGAAGAAGGTCAAGAGGAATACAATAAACTAAACGAAAAAACGGGAGTTGATTTCGATAAAAAATTCGCAGACATGATGATTGATGGTCACGAAAAAGCGATTAAAAAACTAGATAAAGCTGCAAAAGATGCTAATGACCAAGAAGTAAGAACTTGGGCTTCTAACAATATTGCAGGTTTAACAGCGCACTTAGAACATGCTAAAATGCTGAAACAAAATCTAGACAAAAAGTAAAAATGTATTAAGACGCTAAGATTCTAAGGTTCTGAGATTCTAAGTTAAATTATCTAAGAACCTCAAATCTTTGCTAAAAAAACCCCTCAAGAGTTGAATTGCTTGAGGGGTTTGTTTTTTTAGATGCTTTTTTTTAGATGCTAAGATTCTAAGTTGCTAAGGTTTTGAGTTTTCTCTTAGTTGCTTAGTATCTTAGCGTCTTAGAATCTCAGAAACTTACTTCCCAGCTATCTTCTGCAGATGTTCTGGGTATCTTGATCCTTCAATTGTTATTTTTGAAGCTGCATTTTCGATTTCTGCTAGATCTTGTGCAGAAAGTACTAAATCTGTTGCGCCAAGGTTTTCTTCCAAACGATGTAGTTTGGTTGTTCCTGGAATTGGTGCAATCCAAGGTTTTTGAGCCAAAATCCATGCAAGCGCTACCTGTGCGTTTGTTGCTCCTTTATCAGAAGCTATTTTAGATAATAAATCTACTAAAGCTTGATTTACTTTTCGGGCTTCTGGCGTGAAACGCGGAAGTGTATTTCTAAAATCTGTACTGTCAAATTGCGTGTTTTCATCAATTTTAGCCGTTAGAAAACCTCTTCCTAGCGGACTAAAAGGCACGAAACCAATTCCTAATTCTTCTAATAGCGGAAAAATTTCTTCTTCTGGAGTTCTCCACCAAAGAGAATACTCGCTCTGAAGCGCTGTTACAGGCTGAACTGCATGTGCACGTCGAATACTTTCTACGCCCGCTTCTGAAAGTCCAAAATGTTTTACTTTTCCTTCCTGAATTAAATCCTTTATAGTTCCTGCAACGTCTTCCATAGGAACATTTGGATCAACACGATGTTGGTAATACAAATCGATTACCTCGGTGTTTAATCTTTTTAAGGATCCTTCAATGCTTTTTCTAATCCATTCTGGACGGCTGTCTAATCCTTTTTTAGAATCGCCTTCCAAAAAACCGAATTTTGTGGCAATTACAACTTTATCACGAAAAGGCGATAATGCCTCTCCCAATAACTCTTCGTTCAAAAATGGTCCGTAACATTCTGCCGTATCAAAAAAAGTAATTCCTTTTTCGTAAGCAGAACGCAACAAACTTATCATTTCTTTTTTATCATGAGCTGGCCCGTAGCCAAAACTCATTCCCATGCAGCCCAGTCCCAACGCGGGGACTTCTAAGCCACTATTTCCTAGTTTTCTTGTTTGCATGTTTTTTTTTAAAGTTTCTAAGATGCTGAGATGCTAAGGTTCTAAGTTTTTTTCTCTTTAATCCTCTTAATCTCTACTCCTTGTTTTTTTTACATAATTTCTAAATTAGCCAAGATCTAAGCACTAAAGAGAAAACTTAGCATCTTAGAACCTTAGCAACTTAGTATCTTATTTAAGTGACTCCATATCAATTACAAAACGGTATTTAACATCTCCTTTTAGTAATCTTTCGTAGGCATCATTAACATCATTCACACCGATTACTTCTACGTCTGATGTGATATTATGTTCGGCACAGAAGTCTAACATTTCCTGAGTTTCAGCGATTCCTCCTATTAGAGATCCTGAGAAACTTCTTCTTCCTAAAATCAAGCTGAAAGAAGTTACAGGAAGCGGATCCATTGGCGCTCCAACTAAAGTTAATGTTCCGTCTACTTTCAATAAATTTAAATACGAATCAATACTATGTTCTGCAGAAACGCAGTCTAAAATAAAATTTAAACTTCTGGCGTGCTGTGCCATCTGCGCTTCGTCTGTAGACAATACAACTTCATCTGCTCCAAGGCGTTTTGCATCTTCCGTTTTAGATAAAGATGTAGTAAAAACAACTACATGAGCGCCCATAGCTTTAGCTATTTTTATTCCCATATGGCCAAGACCGCCAATACCTACAATTCCAACTTTTTGACCAGGACCAACTTTCCAATGTTTTAATGGTGAATAAGTTGTAATTCCTGCACACAATAATGGTGCAACAGCAGAAAGTTCTAATTTATCTGAAATATGCAGTACAAAGTTTTCATCAACTACAATACTTTGAGAGTAACCTCCATAAGTTTGTCCTCCTAAGTGTTTGTCAGGCGAATTAAATGTTTGGATATTTCCTTCATCACAAAATTGCTCTAAATCATTTTTGCAATGTTCGCATTCTCGACAAGAATCAACCATACAGCCCACTCCCGCTAAATCTCCAACTTTGAAACCTTTTACATGATCTCCAACTTTTGTTACACGACCTACAATTTCATGTCCAGGAACAATCGGATAAATTGTGCCATGCCATTCATTTCTAGCTGAGTGTAAATCGGAGTGACAGATTCCGCAATACAAAATTTCGATTTCTACGTCGTGTGCCTGTACTGCTCTTCTTTTGATATCTAGGGTCTTTAACGGTGCTTCGGCAGCTTCTGTACCAAAGGCTTTAATGTTTTTTGTTTCCATAATTTATTTGTTGTTTTTTTGTTTCAAGTTTCAAGTTTAAAGTTTCAGGTTTCATGTTTCAGGTTTCATGTTTTAAAACTGTTGAAAAAAGGCATAGAGAGTCTACCAAATCATATTGATTCACAAATAGTTATATAAATTTCGATTATTTTTATCTAATCAAAAAATATAATGTGTTATAAATCAGTAAAATCTGCGCAAAACTTAGAATCTCAGAACCTTAGAATCTCAGAACCTTAGAATCTTAGTATCTTAGAATCTCAGAACCTTAGCAACTTAGCATCTTTAAAAAGAATAATATTCTTCATCAGTAACACTTTCCAGCCAAGTTCCATGACCTTTGTCTATTTCTGTTACAATGGTAATATGAGAATATTTTGTAGTTGGTGTTGCTCCGTACCAATGCTCAATTCCAGGTAAAACCGTGATTACTTTTCCTTTTTCAATAAGATTAATTTGTCCGCCTCTTTCTTGGTAATAGCCAACTCCATCTGTTACAATGATCAACTGCAGACTAGCATTACTGTGCCAATTGCTTCTCGCTCCAGGTTCAAAAGAAATATCTTTGATAACAGTATTTTCAGGATGAATTTCGCTTGTCTGCTTTTTATATGACACTTCGCCTGTCATATAAGTATTTGGAATTTTACCTTCTTCGGTTACGGCAGTGAAATGTGTCGACATAATTTCGTTGTTTTTAGGTTAATAATTAATTTTTAAATTCTTATAAGCTTATTTGAATGAAATAATCAGTACATCGAATCTCTTGATAGAAGGAGATTTTGATTTTAATTAATACTTTAAAAATTTTATATTTTTCTATTATCAAAATTTAAAACTAAATGCAAAGCGGAGCATGCTTTTGTGAAGTGTTATTTAGTCATTAAAAAAACTGATACAAAGATTCGTTGTTTATTTCAGGGCAAATGTAGTGCAATACTACAATGCCGAAATAACAATATTCAAACAAAAAATTAAGAAATTGAAACAATTTACATTCGAAGCGATTTCGGAACCGTTCCTGTAAGTCTTTTAAAATAATTATTGAAATAACTCGGATATTCAAATCCAAGCGAATAACCAATATCAGAAATACTCCAGTCTGTGTGCTGCAATAAAGCTTTTGCCTCATTGACAACTCTTTCTGTAATGTGTGCCGTGGTTGGTTTTCCTGTAACTTCTTTTACAGAACGGTTTAAATGATTTACGTGAACAGAAAGGCTCTGTGCGTAATCTTGTGGTGTTTTTAAAGCTAAAGGCTGATCTTTGGTTTCTATTGGAAATTGTCTTTCTAATAATTCTAAAAACAAAGAAGTAATTCTCGAAGAAGCATTTTTATGTTTAAAGAAGTTCTCTGAAGGCTGCATTTTCATTGATTCATGAATAATCAAATTGACATAACTGCGCATTAAATCGTCTTTGAAAGCATAATCGGTTTCGTACTCTTCGATCATTTTTTGGAACAAGGAATCGATAAACACCTTTTGTTCAGGAGTTAAAGTAAAAATTGGAGTTCCTCCTATTTTAAACAAAGGCGATTCCTGAAGGGTTTCAGAACGGTCTTTGGTTTTAAAAAATTCTTCGGTAAAAACGCAGGCATAACCTTCGAATTTCTCCGAAATAGTTTCCCAAGAATATGGAATAATCGGATTCCCGAAAAACAAAATCGTCCCGTCAGTTTCTATTCCGCGGTCAGCGTATTGTATGATACTTTTACTAGTATTAATACAGATTTTATAAAAGTCTCTTCGGCTGTAAACGGGAACTTTACTGAAATCTCCATTTATAGGATAAACTTTAAAACCCTTCATCTTCAAATCTGAAGTGAAATCGCAATTTTGTGTTTCTGTTTGATTATTCATTTTGCAAAGTTATGAAAATCAAACATTATTCTTTTGTTAATTTTTTGTTTCAGGTTTCAGGTTTTTGGAATTAACCGGAAAGAGCGCTAAGAATTACGCAAAGGTTCGCTAAGTTTTTTTTTTAGTTGGGCGAATTTGTCTCGCAAAGGCGCTGAGACGCAAAGTTATTTTTGAATTGCCTCAAGCTTTAGCTGGAGGTCTAAAGTTAAGCCAAGGAAAGGCTTTAGCCAAATTATGCGCAGTTTGGCTAAAGCCTTTTAAGCTATATTATTTTTGCATCCAGCTAAAGCTGGACGCAATTCATTTACTGTTATAAAACTTAATCTAAAAAAACTTTGCGCCTTAGCGTCTTTGCGAGATTTTATTTTTTTAGCGTCCTTTGCGGTTAAAAAAACTACTTCACCACAATCACACCATTCTTTAATCCTTTCCCAGAAGCAGAAAGAACAGTTTCCTTTGCATTTTCATCTTTTTGAATGATGATTTGCGCATAACCATTAAAAAGCTTTCTTTTCCAAGATTCTGCTGGCGTTATTACTTGAATAATTCCTGGATCGGTATTCATAACATCCCAGTCTTTTATTTTTTGCAAAGGCATTGCTGCAATGTGAATCGTGTTTTTTCCTTCTTTTAAAATAGCCGAATTCAAAACATATTTTTGAGAATCATCTTTACTTGGTTCAACTTTATTTCCGTTGACGAAAACCACTGTTTCAACTCCTATTTTTTTGTAAAAGAAACTCACAACATTCGAAGCGGAGTTGTTTTTCAAATCAAATTCTCCCTTATAAATATACGACGACGCTTGTTTTTTGTAATCGCGGTCTTTAAAAGCTTCTGTCCACTCTTTTTCTGAATAATTAGACAATTCCTGAGGCAGAGAGGCAGTTGTTGCTTTTTGTTCCATAAAATTATTTATAGCAACCAAATTAATATTATCAATAAATTGATCGCTTTCTTGTGAAGTTGGATCTCCGTTTCCTACTCCTAAAATTTTTCCGCCTTTAATAGCAAACATAATTTCATCGTTTGCTGTCGGAATGTGCAAACCGTTTTTATCTGTGGTTTCCACCGTTAAAACAGAAACATTTCCTTTCAATACATTTTCTTTGTCCAAGGAAAGTTTGATATTTTCTGCTTTTCCAGTAGTTTTCTGAACATCAGAAAGTACTTTTTTTCCGTTTTTATAACCAACAGCCTTCAAAGTTCCTGGAGTATACTTTACTTTCCATTCCAAATGGCTATTTTGCTCCATTTTCTTTTTCCCCAAGCTCTTTTTGTTAAGGAAAAGCTCCACTTCATCACAATTCGAATATGCCCAAACATCAATTTCTTTGCCTTCCATTCCACTCCAATTCCAATGTGGCAGTACATGCAAAACAGGCTCTTTTCCCCACCAAGATTTCAAATAGAAAACATTGTCTTTCGGGAAACCGCAAACATCCATCATTCCGAAATAAGACGTTACAGATGGCCAGCCATAAGGCGTTGGCTCTCCGCGGTAATCAAAACCTGTCCAGATAAACATTCCTGCCAAATAAGGTCGTTCAGTATAAAACTTCCAGCCTTCTTCTATACTATAAAAAGTTGGTCGAGGTTTTTTATCGTAAGCACTTTGATAATGTTTGGCATCATCTGTAAAATAAATGCCTCGCGTTGCAAAAGTCGAACCTTCCTCGGTTCCCATTCCTGGCTGATTTTTAAACTGATTTCTATGCGCATCAATATCTCCGTTTCCGAGATAATTATACCCCATAATTTCGACAACAGAAGAGATTCCGCTTTTAAATCCACTGCTGATTCCTACTGTTACAGGTCTTGTAGGATCGATGCTTTTACTAAAATCCTGCATGATATTGGTAATTCTTTCACCCGTAATTCCGCCCTCAATCTGCCATTCTTCATTTCCAACTGACCAGCAGAAAATACTCGGATGATTACGATCTCGTTCCATCATTCGCTGTAAATCATTCAAATGATACTCATTGATTCCCATTAAACGGGTTTCGTCAATAACCAGCATTCCTAATTTATCGCAAGCATCCAGCAATTCAGGCGTTGGCGGATGATGCGAACAGCGATAAGCATTTGAACCCATTTCTTTCAGTTTTGCAATTCTATAATACTGAATTTCATCTGGAAGTGCTGTTCCAATTCCCGCGTGATCCTGATGGTTGTTTGTTCCTTTCAGTTTTACATGTTTTCCGTTAAGGAAAAAACCTTTTTCTGGATTAAATTCAATTGTTCTAATCCCAAAAGAGGTTTTATAGCTGTCAATTACTTCTCCATCCTTTTTTATTTCAGTAATTAGCTGGTATAAATTAGGGGAATCAATATCCCACAAAAGCGGATTTTCTACTCGTAATTTTGAACTATAATTTATAGTTTGATAAAATTCTGGCGCCAATACATTTTCAGAAGAAATTGCAACCTGCTTGTTTTTATTATTTAAAATGGTTTGAACAACTTCTATCGAACCTTTAAACTTTCCGTTGTTTTTAATTTTTACATCTGCCGTAACTGCAGCATCATTTCCTACCAATTCAGAAGTAACATAAGTTCCATTTTGAATTATGTGAATCGGATTCGTTTTTTGTAAATAAACATGTCTATAAATTCCAGCACCTTCATAAAACCAGCCTTCTTCCATAGAAGCATCTACACGCACTACAATTGTATTTTCGCCTCCATAATTAACATAAGCCGATACATCATATTCAAAACCATTATAACCACTTTCTTCGGTTCCTAAATAAAATCCGTTGAAAAAGACTTTTGAATTTCTAAAAACGCCATCAAATTTTAGAGAAATAATTTTCCCTAAATCTTCATTCGGAATATTTATCTTTTTTCTATACCAGCCAATACTTTTCTCTGGGAAATTTTTGCCTGCTGATTTGAATCCGTGACTGAAACTTGCGGTTTCACTAAAAGGCTGTTCAACTGCCCAGTCATGTGGCAAATCCAATTTTCTCCAAGCGCGATCATCAAATCCAGAAGCCGCTGGTCCATCACCAAAGCCCGTTTTGGTTAAATACGAAAAATAACCTTCGGCGTGACCGAAATCTTTTTTGGTATCGTATTGATGACCAAATGAAAAGCTCCAATCTTTATCGATTAAAACAAGCGCTCTCCCCGATTTATTTTGAGCCAATAAATGGAATGAACAGACAAGAAAAAAACAGAGAATTGTTTTTTGAACAAAAGTGGTTTTCATAAGTTTGGTTTGTTAGTAAAATCAAATAGCGATAAAAATAAAGTTTTTAGAGAAGAAACATTAATAGTATTTTATCAAAATATGATAACTCGTTCATAACAAATGTTTCTAGAATAGGCTTTCAAAATTTAGAATGAATCTAATGGCTTCAGATTCAAAAATGATTTTCTTTTAATGTAATTTTATATTGAAATCTTAAAAAGCAATTCTACTATGAGTACTATTATGAATGAAAATAGACTCCAAACGACTTTCAAAAACCTTGATCATAAGATTAACAAACTTAATGATCAAAAGATTGTGGCTTTTTTTGAATCTTTAGGATTATTAGAAAGAAAAGACGTTCCGAAGGATTTTTTGAACTGGGAAAACATATTAATTGTGGTTCCCAATCGACATGTTTCTCACGAACTGAAATACTATAAATATACCATTTCACGAATTTCATTCTTAACAAATCCTTACGCAGATCAAATTCACATTTTTGATCTCAAAGATTGGAAAAGCGCATCGGGAAACAAAACGCAGTTTCAGATAAGAGAAATGCTGAAAACGAGTTTTGGAGGTGTAAAAAAAGTGATTAAAGAGTCTTAGAAATTAAAAGCCCAATATTATCGATTGGGCTTTTTTGTTTTTAACCGCAAAGAGCGCTAAGGTTTACGCTAAGCACGCTAAGAAATTAAAAACTTTGCGAACCTTGCGTAAACCTTAGCGCTCTTTGCGGTTAAGAAAATCTATTGAACCTCTAAAAGCTCTCTAATTTTATCTTCTAAAGCCTGTCCGTGAATATTTTTTGCTAAAATAATTCCGTTTTTGTCAATTAAAAAATTCAATGGAATAGATTGCAACATATAATCTCCAATAACCGGAGATTGCCAGTATTTTAAATCACTCACATTTGTCCAAGGCAATTTTGCTTTTGCGATTGCTCCTATCCATAATGGCTTTTTGGTATCCATAGAAACTCCGTAAATTGATAGTTTGTCTGGATACGCATTGTGCAATTTTATTAATAGAGGTTGTTCTTTAATGCAAGGTCCGCACCAAGAAGCCCAAAAGTCTATTAAAACTAAAGTTCCTCTTAAAGAAGAAAGTGCAACTTTCTCTCCTTTTGTATCTGGAAGATCAATTTCTGGAGCAATATCTCCAATATCTACACCTACAACTTGAGCTTTAGAACTGGTAATTACACAACACAAGAACGCTACGATAAGTAAAGTTTTTTTCATAATAGATTAAGTTTTATTTGTTTTGGGGCATTTTATCGATTTGACTTGTCATTCTGAGGAACGAAGAATCACACTAGATATTCCACATGTAAAATCTCCAATCTTTGTAGAGTTTCTGGTGTGATTCTTCGTTCCTCAGAATGACAGAAATGACGTAAAATTGTTTGCGTCATTATCTGAAAAGCAAATATAATTTTTTTATCAAACCTTGCATAGTTCTTCCCTACCATTCTGCTCCCAATCATAAAATTATCCTAAATATTTTTCTTTAAATCCATATATCGGGAAAAGTCGATATATTTGCACCATGGAAACGATAGAAATTTTTAAAGCATTATCGAACAAATCCAGACTACAAATGCTGGAATGGTTAAAAGAGCCCGAAATTAACTTTCCGGGACAGCTTGAGCATGCCGGATTTGAGCATGGTGTCTGCGTTGGGCAGATTCAGGCCAAAGCTGGTTTGACACAATCCACAGTATCCGAATACCTGTCTATTTTACAGCGCGCTGGTTTTATTGAAGCCAAACGTGTTGGACAATGGACTTATTATAAACGTAACGAAGGTGCCTTTGAAGCACTCAGTAAATTAATTCAATCTAATTTGTAAAATTACTATGAGTACAAACAACCTATTTTCAGAATTTAACCTAAAATCGTTAAACCTGAAAAACCGAATCGTAATGGCGCCAATGACGCGCTCTTTTTCTCCTAACGGAGTTCCAACTGATGAAGTCGCAGCTTACTACCAAAAAAGAGCTGAAGGCGAAGTTGGTTTAATTTTATCTGAAGGAACTGTTATTGACAGAAAATCTTCTTCTAATGATGCGAATGTTCCTCACTTTTATGGCGATTTAGCTTTAAACGGATGGAAAAAAGTGATTAACGAAGTTCACTCTGCGGGTGGAAAAATGGGTCCGCAAATTTGGCACATGGGAATTATGGATAACCACCATTCTGGATGGGTTCCGCCAGTTCCTTTTGAAGGTCCGTCTGGATTAAACCGTCCTGACTTTAGAAATGGTGTTGCCATGACTGAAAAAGATATTGAAGATACTATTCTTGCTTTTGGAAAAGCTGCTGCTGATGCGAAAAGATTAGGCTTTGACACTGTTGAAATTCACGGTGCACACGGTTATTTAATTGACCAATTCTTTAGAGCTGAAACCAACTTGCGTGAAGATATTTATGGAGGAAAAACACTTCCTGAGCGTAACCGTTTTGCTATTGAAGTGGTAAAAGAAGTGAGAAAGCAAGTTGGAAACGACTTTGCTGTGATTATGCGTTTTTCTCAATTTAAACCTTCTGATTATAATTATAAATTAGCTAAAAACCCGCAGGAATTAGAAGCTTGGCTTACTCCTCTTGTTGATGCTGGCGTTGATATTATTCACGCTTCGCAACGCCGTTTCTGGGAACCTGAATTTGAAGGTTCTGATTTAAACTTTGCAGGATGGGCTAAAAAAGTAACTGGAGCGCCAACTATTACTGTTGGTTCTGTTGGACTTTCTGGTGATTTTTTTGGTGCATTTGCGGGAGAAAGTTCGCAACCGACTTCTTTAGAAGAATTAAACAGACGTTTCGACAGAGGCGATTTTGATTTGGTCGCCGTTGGAAGACCTCTTTTATCAGATCCGAATTGGGTTGCTAAAATCAAAGCAGGAAAAACTGAAGAATTAAAAGGCTTTACTAAAGAAGCTCTAAGCCAATTGGTTTTAGAATAAGTTTTTTTTTTAAAGGTGCTAAGATACTAAGTTTCTAAGGGACTAAGTTTTTTCATCTTTTATTAGATAAAAAGGGATAAACAATAATGTTTATCCCTTTTCTTTTATTGTAAATCATCGTCATCACCATCCGAATTAAAAAAATCATTTGGATTAAATGGAATATCCTCATCTGGATCTTTATCATGTGCATTTACACCAGGCGGATTAAATAATCCCCAACTGTCTTTTATATAATTCCAAACATCAAAACTCGCCACCCAATCAATAAACAAAAAGCGAAATTCTTCAATTGTATTTCGTAACAGATAAATATAATCAGTATCTGTAATTTCATCCTCATAACGAAGACTTCCTGCCTGAACATATAATTCTCTTGACGCTTTTCTAATAATTGCAGCATTTTCCATTCTTAGATCATACAAATCACCGGCCTCTGCTCCAGCGATTTTAGCGGGAATAATCATAGCATTCTCCAACATAAATCGAACGGTCGTTTCTTGGAGGAATTCATTCTCAGCTGGGATAATATGAACTAAACCTTCCGTTAACTTCAAAATCTGCTCTGCCTTTTGAAAAATTGGCATTTTGTGCGTTTCATCTAATCTTGACATTTCTTCATTAGTTTTTGTTATCTAAGTGTTAGACGCACTGCTGCGCGTCTCTACAGTACAGAACCAAAATCATTTTAATCATTTAATCTGTGACTATTCTTTATTCTAAACTTAATAAATTTTCTTTTATAATCTAAAAAAGAAAGGGACAAACCATTAAAGTCGATCCCTTTCTGCATTTGTAACTAACAAAAATTACAAACTCTAAAAAACTCTTTATGCCTCTATTGGCTTTTTCTTTTGAAACTTATTTACAAGCCAATTTCTAACTGGTTCGTCGTATAATTTTAAACATACAAAAGCTAGAATGATACTTACGATTAATACGCCGATTCCTTCCAAATAGCCATTTTCCATCGAAACTTTATTATCTACAACCCATGCTGTAAACCAATAAATTAATGGATAATGTGTAATATAAATTGGGTATGAAATATCTCCGAGAAGTTTGCAAATCTTAAGTGAAAACTCATTTTTAATTTCTCCTCCTGCTCCAATTGCCACAATAATTGGGAAAATAAAAATAATACAGATTGATTCGTATAATCCATTGATCCAAAGACTGTTTTCATCTCCAAATCTTGGCAAGGCTAAAACAATTGTGATTAAAATACTGCAAACCCAAAAAGCATTTTTAATATGAATTAATTTTCCTAAACGGCATAATAAAACTCCAGCAAAAAATGGGTATAACAAACGAGTGAAACCAACATTCATTTGTTCCCAATTCAATGACCAGCCGCCGATTACATCTCCTTTGGGTCCAAAAACAGTATAATTAATTAACAGTCCGGCAAATATCAATACAAAAACTGACATTACTTTATTCGAAAATTTACGAAAGATTAAGGCGTACAAGATGTTTGCAATATATTCGAAAAAAAGCGACCATGCCGGACCATTTAAAGGATGCATTTCTCCCCAACCTCTAATTTCTAATGAAGGCGGAATTGGCAATAATGTAAACCCTATTACCATTGTCAAAATAACTTTCCAAACTTCCATACCTCCAATCATTGGAAACAATATATCTGAAGCTTGAAAATAATAGAATATGGCTCCAATGATCATTCCAAGAATTACCATGGGCTGTAAACGGATTAATCGGCGTTTGTAAAATTCCCATTGTCCCATTTTCCCCCAACGATCATCATACGCATATGCGACAACAAATCCAGATAAAAGGAAAAAGAAATCAACCGCAAGATATCCGTGATTTATAATTTGTACAAAACGATTTCCGCCTGCGAAAGCTTCAAAAATATGAAAAGCAACTACTAAAATAGCCGCAACTCCACGAAGTCCATCAAGAATTTCGTAATGTTTTTTTGGTTTAATATCAGATGAAATTGAACTCATTTGTTTTTTGGTTTAAGTTAGGTTAGGTTTTAATTGTAGATTTTAGATTTTCTGCGATCTTAAAATTCAAAAATTAAGTTTGGAATTTGGAATTTTTAAATTGAAATTTAATCTACAGGTGGTTTTTCAGCCATTCCGCTCTTCTCTGATCTGGTAAATGTTTTACCGTAAAGTTCTCAAATTTGGCTTCAAAACCTTTTCCGTCTGGAGAAGCAGCCATCAAACCAACCATCACTGGCGTGTTGTCTTGCAAAGGCGCATTTCTAGTCATGATATAATTTTTATCATCAAAAGAATAGAATATTTCGACAGCATCTAATCGTCGCACGGCTTTAATCCAAATAAAAGGAGGCACTTTTTCTAAAGTTGTTACGCTCCAATCACTTTTATCATGTGTTACAACGGTACTTACATTAAATTTTCCGTCAACAAACTCTACTCCTGTTTTAATATAATTTTTTTCGTCAATGCGAATCATTAATCCCATTTGGTCAAAACGTGCAATGTAGTTTCCAGTCAATTTTACTTTTGCTTCAAATTCGCCCCCATAATTAGCATAATAAAAAGGTGCATCATCAACTGTGAATCCGTAGTGCGAGATTCTCCAATAATCGCTGTTTGCGGTCACATTCATAATCAAAGCATTGTTTTTAATTTCCCATTTTTCAGGTTCATTAAACCATTGCATTTTATTCAGACTTTGAGCCGAAAGGTTTTGAAATAGAACAAATCCAATCGTAAATAGTAGTATTCGTTTCATTATAATTTGATTCTTTATTAATAAAAAGCAAAACTTCTAACGTTTTACATTTAACTTTTTTAAGACAAAAGCAAAGCTGCAAATTTTTACACTTGCAGCTTTACAAACCAACCAATTTTTAGAAATAAAAAAACTTATTTAAGTGAGAAATTCACTTTAGATTTTATATCTGTAGATGAAGCGCCAATAATCGCTTCGAAATCACCAGGTTCTGCAACCCAGTCATGTTTTTTATCGTCAAAGAAACTTAAAGCCGTTTTATCAATTGTAAACGTTACTGTTTTTTCTTCTCCAGCTTTAAGAGCTACTTTCTCAAAACCTTTTAATTCTTTTACTGGACGTGGCAATGAAGATTTCACATCTGTGATGTACAATTGCACTACTTCAGAACCTTCTCTGCTTCCTGTGTTTTTAACATTAACTGAGAATGTAATTTTATCTCCAGCGTTCATTTGTTTTTTATCTGCTGTTACTTTTCCGTAAGCAAAAGTCGTGTAGCTTAAACCGTGTCCAAAAGAGAACAATGGTTTGATTTTGTTTTTATCTGCCCAACGGTAACCTACAAAAATTCCTTCATTATATTTTACTGAATCGCCTCCTGGGAATTCGCCTAAAGCGTGAGCTCCATTATCTGCTAATTTTACTGGGAAAGTAAAAGATAATTTTCCTGACGGATTCACATCTCCAACCAAAACATTTGCTAAAGCATTTCCTGCCTCAGTTCCTAAAAACCATCCCTGAACAATTCCTGGAACTTCTTTAATCCAAGGCATTGCAATTGCATTTCCAGAAATATTTACGAAAACAATATTCTTGTTAACTTTCGCTAAATCGCTAATTAATTTATCCTGACCATAAGATAAATTCAATTCATTACGATCATGTCCTTCGTCATCTTGATTTGGACTTTTATTTAATCCACCAATGAAAAGAACAATATCTGCATCCTTAGCCACTTTTAAAGCTTCTGCAGTCAATTCTGCTGGAGAACGTTTGTCTTCTAAACTTACTTTAGCAACAACTCCGTTATAGTTACTTGTAGGATCTCCAACATAACCTCTTGCATATACAATTTCAGCTTGATTTCCGATTCTTTTCTTTAAACCTTCTAGCGGAGTGATTTCGTATCTTGCTTTAAGCGAAGAACTTCCTCCACCTACAGTCATCATTTTGATAGCATTTTCTCCAATTACAGCAATCTTTTTGGTTTTAGAAAGATTGATTGGAAGAATGTTATTGTTGTTTTGCAATAAAACAATTCCCTCTTCTGCAATTTTGCGTCCAGCAATAGCATGTTCTTCTGTTCCAAAAGATCCGAAAGGACGATTTCTATCCATTGTAGTCAAGAAAGACAAACGTAGAATGCGGCGTACTTTTTCGTCTAATTCTTTTGTTCCAATTTCCCCTTTTCTGATCATTTCAGAATATGGTTTTGCTAAGTAATAATTGTCATAAGCATTACTTGTCCCCCAAGACAAACCATTTGTCCAAGAACCAAATTCCATATCCAAACCATTGTGAATAGCTTGTTTAGTATCGTTAACACCACCCCAGTCTGAAACTACAACACCTTTGAAGCCCCATTCTCCGCGAAGAATATCGTTTAACAAATATTCGTTATGGCAGCATTGCTGACCTTTGTATTTATTGTAAGCGCCCATAATCGACCAAACATCACCTTCTTGAACTGCAGCTTTAAAAGCAGGAAGATAAATTTCGTATAATGCGCGATCGTCAACAATTACGTCAACCGAGTTACGATTGGTTTCTTGATTATTTAATGCGAAATGCTTCACGCAGGCAGCAACTCCATTGGACTGAACTCCCTTAATATAAGGAACAACCATTTTTGAAGCTAAAAACGGATCTTCTCCCATGTACTCGAAGTTACGTCCGTTTAATGGACTTCTGTAAATGTTTACACCTGGTCCTAATAATACGTTTTTGTTACGGTAACGTGCCTCTTCTCCAATAGATTTACCATATAAAGAAGCCAATTCTTTGTTCCATGTTGATGAAAGTGCTGTAAGCGCTGGAAAAGCAATACAAGAGTCGTTTGTCCATCCCGCCTGATCCCATTCGTCCCATTTTACCTCTGCACGAATTCCGTGTGGTCCATCGGTCATCCAGTTTTCTGGAATTCCAAGACGTTTTACACCAGGAGAACTAAATTTAGACTGCGCATGAATCATGGCAATTTTCTCATCGGTTGTCATTCGTTTCAGCGCATCTTCTACACGCTCTTCAATCGGTTTTTTATCGTCTAGATAAACTGGAACTTTGTTTTGGGCATTAGCTCCCAAAGAACTTAGTAAAAGTAAAACAACAATTGTTTTAACGTTTTTTAACATAACAGTAATAATTAAGCATTAGTTAGATAATATTATAAAGTCTATTATAAAAACTTTCTCTATCATATTGTAAAACTAAAACGTTATCGTACAAGTTACATTTTTAGATAGAAAAAAGTAGTGGTTTAAAAAATTAAAAAACTGATTTACAAATATTTAAAATAAAAACTATAGTAAAAAAAGTAGTGGTTTTAAAATAAATATTCACGCTTTCAAAGCCATCGAACCAATTTTCATGACCATTTCTTCGAAATCATTTCGCGAAACTGCAGCCTTATTTCGAGCTCGTGTGCGGTAGTTGTAAATTGTGCTTAAAGAATAACGTAAAAATGCTGCAATTTTAACACTGTCGGTAATTCCAAGTCTGATTAAAGCAAAAATTCGAAGTTCTGTATTTAGCAATTCATTTTGTTTTAAAACAATCTGTTCTTCTGGAATCAATAAAGCATTAAAATCTTTAACGAATGTTGGATATAAATTCAGAAAGATAATATCAAAATTCTTGTATAATTCTTCTAACTCATTATCAACCAAAGTAGTTGACTTTAGAATTTTATAAATTTCATCGAATTGTTTTGCGGTTGCCTTCTTGTTTAAAATAATGCGATAATTCTCCAACTTATTGATATAAGTCGAACAAAGATTGAAGAAATGCGCAATATATTCTTCTTTAACCAAATTAGATTCAGACAATTGCAGATTACTTTCCTGAAGCCGACTATTGGTTTCGGTAATATCCTTGTTTAATTCTGCCAATTTCTGACTGGTTTCAAAAAGTTCCGATTTAATTCTGGAAACCTTTTTCATCTGTACATACACATAAATAACCGCAACGATCAAAAACAGAGAAAGCAAACTGATGCAGAGTAAATAAATCTGTAATTCGCTTTTTCTCTGCGCTTCGCGCTCCTGATAAACGGTATTGATGATAGAATACACTTCTGACATCAATAAAGTTCTAAACTGTACATTGCAGTACAATGCATCTTCAATAGCAGATTGTGTGAGTTTATAAGCCATATCGACATCGCCAATTTCGTAAAAAACTAATGCCAATTCTTGCAATGAAGCATTGTCTTTATTGGCATTTTTAATGTCTGAAGTGGCAGAAAGCGCGTAATACTTTTTTCTCGATTCTAAATCATGTGTAGCTTCTGCAATTTTACCTAATAAATAAGTAATCATTGCATATTGCGGACTTTCTTCTTTTGTTTTTCCTAATAAAGCTAATAATTGTTTTTTAGGTTCATCAAATTTTTTATTGAAAATGTCGTGCTGGATTCTGTTAATCTGATATTCTAAAGTATTCGGATTTAAAACACCCACTAACGAATCTCGATATTTGCCAATCTGATTTCTGTATTCCGGGCTATAACTGTTTGCGGCATAATGCTCGAAAAACTCGCGATAGGAAAAATAATAAATTGGAATCAAAGAAGGCGCTAGATTCTTCTTGTTGATACTTTTTAAAATTGCTTCAGATTCACGGTATTTTCCAGAAGAAGAATAAAGCGTTACTAATTGCAATTGCGCTAAATTAAAAAGGTCTTTATTCTGAAGTTCTTCGGCAATCTTGAGGTTCTTTTTTACATATTGAATAGCCGAATCTGAATTTAATTTCTGATACTCAAAATACAATGTTTTATTATAATTGTACTCCTGCTCTTTCGTCAGATTATCAGATTTTATTTTCTTGAAGTTCGCAATTCGTTCTTCTTTAATCTTTACGTAATGCTGTTTGTTTTTAATCGCTTTGTTTAATTCTTTTAAAATAATATCTGTACTTTCCGATGCAAAAAGAGGAAAGTTTAGGATAAGAAATAGAAATAAGTAATATTTTTTCAAAGCGATTTTAATATAAAGGAATTACAAATATAGCAAAGCGAAAATATAAAAAATGAATTATTTTAGTAGTGGTTATAATTAACCAAAAATGGAATTATATCCTTTTATGTTATAAATAATTTAGCAAACAGAACATAAATCCTATAAATAATTTTATAAAAGAAGAGCTTTATCAAAGCTTTAAACTTTGACAAAGCTCCTCTAAAATTATATAAAATCTAAAGCGCAATCGGCGCCGCTAAACAGCTTTCTGGAATATCAAAAGCATTTACAAGAGCCACAGCATCGGGACGAATATCCCAACAAAGCTGATTTACGATTTTACGAACTGCTTTGGTTTTAACTGCTTCCATATAACCGTCTTCCAGATACCAAGCTTTATTTTTTTCGATTTGCGAAAGAGCATACAATTGATTCAATTTCGTCAAAATGGCTTTTGACGATTCATCTTCAACTGCTTTTATGGCAAGTTGAAACTGCTCTAAAACTATTCTTTCTAAATAGGCTTCAGCTACATCAATCATTTGGTGCTGAACGACATTAAATGCATCGTAAGGTTCTAATCCGCCATCTATTAATTTCTTGATACGTCGCGCTGCAGAAGCCAAAATGGTTTTCTCTCTGTGAACAAATGCCTGAAGATGAAATTCACTATCTAACAAATGTTCGTCTTCTGTTCTGCGAGTTGCAATTGGGTTTTTCTCTGAAATAGCCGTTTTTGCGTTTTCATACACATAATTAATAATTCCTAACGACCCCATTTCTCCAAATGATTTTCTAAATTCGGCTAAACGGTTTTTAGCTAATAATTGCATCAAAACAGTATTATCTCCTTCAAAAGTCGTGTAAATTTCAGTATCGTTTTTAAGCGCGTCAATTCTGTTTTCAGACAAATAACCTTTTCCTCCGCACGCTTCTCTGCATTCTTGCAGAATATCTCTCGTACTCCAAGTAGAATACGATTTCATTCCCGCTGCTAAAGCTTCAATTTCTTGCATTTCGGCTTCAGTTCTGTTTAAAAATCTGTTGGTTAAATATTGTAATGCAAAATGAACTGCATACGTTTTAGCCAAATGTGGCAATAACCTGCGTTGGTGCATTCTATAGTTTAAAATTGGAACCTCAGAACCTCCTTCTGGTCCAAATTGTCTTCTTTGATCGCTGTAGCGAATGGCAATTGTTAGTCCCGATTTTGCTGCGGCTAAAGCCGAACGCGGAATCCCAATTCTTCCTCCAACCAAAGTTCCTAACATGGTAAAAAATCTACGGTTATCACTCGGAATCGGACTTTCGAATTCGCCTTTATCATTTACAGAAGCAAAACGATCCAGCATATTGTCTTTCGGAATCACAACGTTATCAAAACTTATGGTTCCGTTATCAACGCCATTTAATCCCATTTTATCACCACAATCGCCAATTGTTACTCCGTTTACCACATTTCCGTTTGGATCTCGCAACGGCACCACAAAAGCATTTACACCATAATCATGATCGTCAATAATTAATTTCGCAAAAACAGTTGCCATTTGCCCATGAACAGCTGCGTTTCCAATATATTCTTTTTGAGCGTTTTTATTTGGTGTATGAATGGTAAAAGTCTGATTGTTATGATTGTAAGTTGCTGTAGTTTCTAGACCTTTTACGTTCGATCCGTGATGTGTTTCGGTCATGGCAAAACAACCTGGAAGTTTCAGCGAACCAATATCTTTTAAATATTTAGCATAATGTTTTTCTGTTCCTAACGATTGGACGCTCATTCCCCAAAGTCCAAACTGAACACCAAATTTAATTACCAAGCTCAAATCATGATAACTCAACGTTTCCATAATCGCAAAATAATCTTTTACATTCCCTCCTCCTCCGTATTCCTTTGGGTACGCCATACTTCCAAGGTTTTCATCGGCTAGAATTTTGCACCATTTGTAAACCGTTTGTCTAAAAACGTTAATATCGGTAGAAGTTTCATAAGCAAATTCAGGTCTAGAAATCACCGATTTTACTCTTTTGATTATAGCCGCTTCTTTTCCATCTAAAATTTGAGTGATTTTCTGAATATCAAAACTTGCGTCGGTATGAGAATTGGCAGTAAAAGAACCTGCTTTAGTTTTGAAATTTTGAAGTGCTTCTTCTCCTAAAATTCCTAAATCATTTTCTAGTTTTTTGAAATCTGATTCGATTGGCGTTAAATCCAAATCGTTTCCTGAAAGCGCTTTTGCAATATCAAAAATCGACTTGATCGAAGATTTGTCCTGAATACTTGTTTCAATATCCAATTTCCATTGTGTGAGTTCATTTCGCGAAGGCGGATTCGAAATATCTAGTTTAGAAAGCAGATATTCTTTTTCTTCTTCAGATAAAACATTTAAGGAATTTATAAACTCTTTTAAAGTTGTAAATTCTTTCTGAGTCAATAAATCATCTGACCACACTAAATAAAACAACGGAGTAAAGGCTTGAAGTTTGGTATTTTTCATATCAATAGTATTCGGTTTAGAAATAGTTTTTTTTTAGCCACAGATTTTACAGATTAAAATGATTCTTTCTTCGCCACGAATTCCACTAATTTTCACCAATTTTATTCTCTATTCTAAAAATAATTTAATTCGCGAAAATTAGTGGAATTTGTGGCAACAATTTTTTGCACAAAGACTGTAATCCTTTTAATCTGTAAAATCTGTGGCTAAATATTTTTTTCGGCTTATCGCATAAAAAAAACAGGAATGAAAAATACTCATTCCTGTTTAAACATCCTGTTAAGGTTCTTATAATTTTCGATTTTAAACCAATAAAAAATATGAAAACTAACCCTTATGAACCTTTGGATATTGAAGTCATTTTTTGCTTAATTGCAAAAATATGATGTGAATTAAAAACTAACACTGCGGTAAAAATGATACCATATGCTGTAATTTGTAAAGGTGTAATGTTTTCTCTGAAAAAGAAGGCCGCCAAACCAAATGCAATCATCGGATTGATGTTTAATAACATTCCAACTGTTGAAGAGTTGATTCCAGAAAGCGCATACAAATTCAGGAAAAGCGGAATAATTGTAAACAAAATTGCAATTGTCTCGATACAGAAATAGAATTTAAACTCTGTTGGAACTGGTCCTCCGTAACTCGGATAAAATGGCAATAAACATAATGCTGATAAGGTTATATGAAAAGTTAAAACAATAAACTTATCAAACCCTCTGTTGGCACGCTGACTTACTAAATAAGCTGCATACGTTAAGCCAATAATAATACTAAAAAACATATCCATTATGTCACTGTACGAAAGCAGTATACATCCTGAAATACTTAATCCTACAGAAAGCCATTGTGTTTTAAGCAGTTTTTCTTTCAGTATAAAATAAGCCAATAAAGTCGTTAAAATTGGACAAACCAAATAAGCTAGAGAAGCTGCTTTTACGCTTACATGATTTACTACATATATAAATGTAAACCAATTGGCCATTAAAAATGCACTTCCGCCAATATTCAGAAGAATCGATTTTCTTTTTTCTGATTTTGATAAAGCTTTAAAAATCTCAACGGTTTCTATTATTTGTTTTCTTTTAAATAAAAAAGCAATTAAAAGCATTAAACCCGCACAACTAAAAACACGAAAAAACAAAATATCTAATGACGGATATTCATGTATTGGCTTTAAGACCAAACTAAAAAGTCCCCATATAATAAAGGCTGAAATCGCCGCGATATAATATTTTGTTGTCTTCACAAACTTGCTTTTTGAAATTGTTCTGTTTTGATTTGGCAAATTTCTTAAAAATAAAACAGCAATACAGATACAGTTTTTGTAAATTGCAGCATAACAGTTTTTATTTTATGAAAAATTCGAATTACTTATATCTTCAATTTGCTGACCGAATCGAGAAACAGATTAAATCGGGCGTTTTAAACGTTGGTGATAAACTGCCTTCTATACGCGAAGTCTGCGCCGAAACGGGTTACAGCATGAGCACCGTAAGTAAAGCCTATTATGAAATTGAAAGCCGTTCTCTTATCGAATCTCGGCCACAATCTGGCTATTATGTGAGTAATATTTCTGCTCGAGTAATTACTGAACCTTCGGCAAGCAAACCGCAATTAAGCCTAGAAAACATTGAACGCGAAGATTTAATCGATTTGGTTTACGGTGATATGCGAACTAAAGATGTTACAATGCTTTCGCTAGGTTTTCCGTCCAATGAATTACTTCCGATTGCTAAACTGAATAAAGGAATGGTGCAGGCAATGCGACAATTACCAAACAGCGGAACGAGTTATGAGGAAATTCAAGGAAATAGCAATTTAAGAAAAGAAATTGCGCGATGGTCGTTTACATGGGGCGGCTCTCTAACTGAAGAAGATATTATAACTACTCCTGGATGTATTTCTGCTATTTCAGATTGCTTATTAACACTGACTAAACCGGGAGATACGATTATTACAGAAAGTCCAGTTTATTTTGGAATCCTGCAATTGGCTCGATCTCTAGGCTTATACGTAATGGAACTTCCTACCAATATGACTACGGGAATCGAATTGGAAGCGGTCAAAAAAACACTTTCTACCAATAAGGTAAAAGCTTGCGTTTTGATGAGTAATTTTAGTAATCCGTCGGGAAGCATGCTGCCAAATGAACATAAAAAAGAAATTGTTCGTTTGATGGATTTCTACAATGTTCCACTAATTGAAGACGATATTCATGGCGATCTATATTTTGGTACAAGTCGGCCAACTAATTGCAAAACTTATGATGAAAGCGGCATTGTTTTGTGTTGCAGTTCTGTTTCTAAAACTTTAGCGCCAGGTTATCGAGTGGGTTGGGTTTCGCCAGGAAAATTTAAAAAAGAAGTTTTAAGAACGAAATTATATCATACTATTTCTAACACCACTATTACACATGAAGTGGTTGGAGATTTCTTGAAAAATGGCCGTTATGAGAATCATCTGAGAAAAATTCGACAGATTTTAAATCGAAATTGTACCAATTACATCAATACCGTTTTGGAATCTTTTCCAGCAGGAACAAAAGTGAGCCAGCCTCAAGGCGGTTTCTTTCTTTGGGTAGAATTGGATAAAAAAATCGATACCGCTGCTTTTTATCATTTAGCGCTTAAACATAATATTAGTATTGCGCCAGGGAGGATTTTTTCCTTTCAGAATCAATTTTCAAATTGCATGCGACTGAGTTTTGGATTGCCTTGGTCTAATGAGTTGAGAACTGCTATTCAGACATTGGGGAAATTGGCGAAGCAGTTGTAATCGCCTATTTTTTGTCATTTCGACGTAAGGAGAAATCTTCGCGAGAAGCTCTACAAAGATTGGTGATTTTCTTTATGGAATTTCTAGTGTGATTTCTCCTTACGTCGAAATGACAAAACTTTGGGTTATTTCTGTATCTATTTACTTTGCGGAGTTTCTTGCGAAGATTTCTCCTCCGTCGAAATTGTAAAGGTTAGATATTTCGGTAACAAAATTTACCTTTAATAAATTTTGTTGCGATGAGAAATAACAGTCATGATTCAACACTAGAAAGAAACTATTTAGAGAAGTATCGTTTTTTGATAAAAGAATATGAGCAGGTAAAAAACAAGACGCATCCAGTGCATAAAAAGGCTATGGAATTTTATAAGGCAAATGACACCTGCAGAAAAAGTTTCTTAAAGTATTATAACCGCTATAAGCAGAGCGGTAAGTCTTTAGATCTACTGCCTCAAAAGCGAGGTCCAAAATACAAGACAAGACGTCCTGTGCCATTTATAGAGCGAAAAGTAATTGAATTAAGAGAAAAAGGAAACAACAAATATGAAATTGTTAGTATCTTAAAGCCCAAATTAGGAAGGAGCACTCCTTCATATTCTGGAGTTTATAATATTTTAAAACGCAATAATATAAATAGGCTAACTCCGAAGATTAAAAAGAATCATCAAAAAATAATCAAGGAAAGAATGGGTCAGCTTGGTCACATTGATTGTCATCACTTAAGCAAGAGCATCATAAAAGGAGAGAATCGAAGATTGTACCTAGTGTGCATAATTGATGATTACAGTAGGATTGCCTGGGCGGAATTAATTCCCGACATTACTAGTTTAACAGTTATGTTTGCAGCATTAAAATGCTTAAACATCTTAAGTGATCATTATGAAATAAAATTTGAAGAGATTTTATCTGACAATGGGCCTGAATTTGGAATCAAAACCAGCCAGCAGAAATATAACCATCCTTTTGAGAGAATGCTTATGGAATTAGGGATTATCCATAGACACACCAAACCTTACAGACCACAGACAAACGGAAAGGTTGAACGCTTCTGGAGAACTCTTGAAGATGATCTGCTTAGAGAAACTGATTTTGATTCTTTGGAAGAGCTAAAAGAAGAATTATTACAATATTTATATTACTATAATCACGAAAGGCCACATCAGGGAATTGATGGAAAAAAGCCAATCGAAATGATAAATCCGTTACCGAAATAAGTGACTTTTACAGAAATGACAAGACTGTAAGAATATTTTTTTTACAAAAAAAACTGGACAGCGCAACTACACACTGTCCATCCAACAATTAAAAGCAGACCAAAATTAATTAGTTATAAGACAAAATAAGCGTCTTTTTCGACTTTCTTAGGTTCGTCTTTCAAATCAAATTCTTTCAGGATATCAAATTCGCTTTGATATTCGTTTAGCATTTGTTTAATATTTTTTTCAATTGTATTTGCAATTGCGGTAACTGGAGTATCTGTTGGTCTGTTTTCAAACGGATCTTGCAAATGAATCGCCATTCTTTCGATCAAAAAGAAAGCAGCGCCAATAGCAGTAATCAACGGAATTGCAAACCAGCTTAGAACGCTCGTTAATCCGAAAGGCAATAGAAAAATGAACAAACACAAAGTCAATCTAATGTACATACTGTATGTTGTTGGGAAAATTGTATTTTTAATTCGCTCACATTTCCCCATTTCATCACATAATCTAGACAGAGTGTTATCGATTTCAACCTGCTGATACATGTTGATTTTCTTTTCGTTTTTAGCAGTTCGTAAATCTCTTGCATGCAGCATCAAAATTGCATTTGGAACGTTTTGATGATTTTTGATATATCTGATTTCTTCTTCGCTAATTAAGCCTTCAATCGGTTTTATCGCATCTCTATTTCTAAGCGACTGACCTAAACTGTAACACCAAGCAATTTGTCTTTTAGCAAAATTTTCTTTGAATTCGCTTGCTTCAACAGAGAAATCTGGATCTTCGTAAAACGTTAAAACCTGACGAATCAAAGTTCTTGAGTCGTTTACAACAGCTCCCCAAACAATTCGTGCTTCCCACCATCTGTCATAAGCCTGATTTGATTTAAAAGCTAACAGTAAGGAAATTATGGTTCCGATCATGGTCGGAATGGCAATCGGGATATCTACAGGAAGATTGATGAAATAATGATGAAAAATCTCAAATAGTATGGTATATGCTAATACCAATACAATTTCTACTTTAATTTTCCCGAGAACGTACTTCATTGGTATTCTTTTCTTTAATAACATATTTTCGGTTTTAAATTAATATTTTTTAAGAGGCTAAGGGTCTAAGGGCTAAAAAATTAAAAAAACTTAGAGACTTAGTACCTTAGAATCTTAGAACCTAAGATTCTCAAACCATCTCTTCGTACAATGAAAGAACAGGAAGGCCTAATTTTTCATTGACATTTTCTTTTTTCGATTTTTTAAATTTGATTTTTTCGCCTTTTCTGGTTTCTACCAACATATCAATATTATGTTTTGAAATGGCTTCAGATAAGAATGGAGCAACTTTTTCATAGTCGTCTTCAAAACTGGCAGTTTGACTTACAATTTCAAAAGAGAAATTGGCGCTCAAAAAATCTTGAACATCTTTTACATGAATGTTCATACTAGAATTTTCTACGTAAAGTGCTTTATGGAAAACTTCTTTATTGATCTCTGTGCTTAAATGTAGAATTGGGCATTTTTGATTTCCTGCCAATTGCACCAAATACTGATGAATTCTTTTGGTTTCTTGTTTATAAGAATGGGTAAGAATGACCAATTTGACTGAAAAAGCTTCAATTAGCCTTTTAAAAATCGGTGCTGAAAGTCCGTATTGGTTGTGAACTTTTAATTTTATGTTTGAAGTGTGTTCAACAATATATCGGCAGGTTTCTAGAACTTCTTCCTGACTTCTGGTAAGTCCAGATTTCATTTCTCTCAAAAAACCAGAAGAAGAAAACGTATCGGGCGCTTCTGAAACTAATACTAAAATAATTTCTGATTCCGTATTTTTGGACTGATTCACCGCAGATTTAACAGCAGAGATTGTATCATCTTTTAAAGTCGTAGGTATAAGAAAGTTTTTCATAAGTACATCTTTTAGTTTATACTTACAAAATAACTGTCCGCAAATTAGACCTTAATTAATCTAAAATTAGAATTTTCTAAAATTAAACATTAGATTTTTTAATGTTGCCTTTTTTAAAGATAATTGTGACAATTGTTCCTTTATTTTGCTCCGATTGCACTTGAAGTTCGCCATCATGCATTCTAATGATTTTAGAAGCTAATGGAAGTCCCAAACCATATCCTATATACTTGGCAGCGATTTTACCCCTAAAGAAAGGCTCGTACAAATGCGGAATATCCTCAGGCGGAATTCCGATTCCGATATCATTAATCGATATTTTAATCATTTCTTTATTAGCAGAAAGACTCACAAAGACTTCATTGTTATCAGAATACTTTACTCCGTTGGTAATAATATTATTAATTGCCAATTCTAAAAGTGGTTTATTGCATGGCAGCAATAATAGATTAGAATCTTCTGGAGCAAAATTAAGTCTAATGCTTACGCGATTGTCTGGATAAATTTTATCTAAATCTGATTTTACATCCAATAACAATTCGTCCATTCGAGCAATATCAGACACTTGCTTTTGTCCGTCATAACCCGTTTGAGTCAATTTCAGCAAGCTTTCCGTTAAGTTTCCTAATCTTGAAGCCTGACTGTAGATATTTTGTAGCGATTCTATATATTCTTGTTGCTCTCTTTCCTTCAGCAGCATGATTTCTGCTTCGGCAATAATAGTTGTAATTGGCGTTTTTAATTCGTGAGATGCATTATTAATAAAGTTGGCTTGGATCTCGAAAGACGTTTCCAAACGATCCAGCATATTATTAAAAGTATTGGTCAAATCTGAAATTTCATCAGAATTTTTAACCTCTGGCAAACGATTATGAAGATTAGAAGCACTAATTCTTTTTACTTCTTTTGTAATTCTTGCCACTGGATCGACAACACGTTTTGCTAAAAATCGCCCTAAAAGAAAAGCCAGAATCACAAAACCGATTCCGCCAAAAAGCATAATTTTAACAATATAAACGGTCGTATCTTTTCCTTTTCGATCTCTCGCGCCAACAATTACAATATATTTTTGATTGTTTTCTTGAAAAATCTGTCCCAAATAATATTTGTTATCTCTTTCAAAAGAATCCCTTCCTGTTCTTAAAATATTGGTATAAAAAGAATTTGGAAGATTTAGATTGGTATTATAATCAAAACTATTGTGACTGTTTATTTTCAATACATATTCTTCTTCCTCGATCAATTCTTCAAGACCATTCTTTTTAAGGTTCTTGTAATATTTGATCTTTTCTGGGTCTTTTTGAAAATGAATAGAAGAAACAATTTTTGCTCTATCGTCCAGACGCTTCAAAAAATGGTATCGATTGTTTTCTCTAAACAAGAAAAACACAATGATACACAATAGCGAAGTACTAAAGGTAGAAAGGGCAACGTAATTAAAAGTAATTTTTTTTCTAATATCCATATTATGGTTTTATAACATACCCCAAACCTTTCATAGTATGAATAAGTTTAGACGAATAAGGCTTATCTATCTTTCTTCTTAAGTATGTAATATAGACATCAACAACGTTGGTATTCATATCAAAATTAATATCCCAAACATTATCCAAAATCTGATCGCGCGATACGATTCTACCTGTGTTTTTAGCCAAATAATATAAAAGTTTAAATTCTTTGGCGGTTAAAATGATGTTTTCTCCATCTCTTTTAACGGTTTTGGCGCGTCCGTTTATTTCTAAATCAGCAATTGTGATCGTATCAATTTTTTCTGTTTCCTGTTGCGATCTTCTGTAAAGCGCATTTACTCTGGCATCTAATTCGCCAAATTTAAAAGGCTTAACCAAATAATCATCGGCACCAGCATTTAATCCTGTTACAATGTTTTCTGAAGTTCCTAAAGCTGTTAAAAGCAAAATTGGCACAAAGTTTTTTGCTGCGCGAAGTCTTCTGCAAATTTCAATTCCATTAACATCAGGAAGCATAACATCCAAAATCACTACATCGAAGGTATAATTATGAATCATCTCCATAGCCGTTTTACCGTCCATTGCAACGCTTACTTCATTATTATTTTCTGCAAATCCTTTTCTTAATATTGATAATAGATTTGGTTCGTCTTCAACTATAAGTAATTTCATCTTAAGAAGTTTGTATATACAACAAAAATAAGAATACAATTTAACATAATTTGGCACATCAATACAAATTATGATTTAATTATGAAGAATCAAAAAAGCAGACACGATAGCCTGCTTTTTGATATTATTTTGCACGTAAAGTTTCTGATTCCTAATTTTTGAGATTAAAAAGTCTCTCCAGCATTCAAATAGAATCCTTTAGAATTGTTCCCCCACGCATAATCCAAAATCAGATTTGTTTTGGAAGCTTTATCAATTAAAATTCTCAAACCAACACCAGCCGCTGGTTGTATTGATTTAAATAATTTTAAATCATTATCAGAATTACTGGCGGTTACAAAATTGGTAAAAACCGTACCGCTTAACAATTGATTGCATGTAATGGGAAACCTAAATTCTGTAGACAAATAAACCAACCCATTTCCTCTAAATAATCCCTGTGTATACCCTTCTCCGCTCCTGCTGCGCTGATCCCAGCCAATTGCAGGAAGATTTAAATACGGAACTTTTCCTCTAGTCACAAATTGCCCGTAGGTCCAAATAGCTAAAATATAATGCGGATTTTTATGAGAAACAGGAATAAAATGGCGGTATTCTGCAAATAGAACATTGCTATAATCCTGATTATTAAACAGAACAGGATTAAATCTATAATTTATATTGGCAAACCAACCTTTTGACGCATTTACTTGATTATCACGAGAATCATGAACCAGATTCAGGCTAACTCCATTTAAAAAATATTCAGAATTATCAAATCCGTATTTTTGGCTGTAATTGTAATGATAGGTATATTTTCCGTTTGCAACATCCAATTCCTCATCTTGTATCCTTGAGTACCAGTCAATATTAATACCCCCTCCGACATAGTAGTTCTCTTTAACCTCAAAAGAAACCGTTTGATGGAACTTCAAATAATTATAGTCCATTGCCTGAGCAAGAGAATCTACACTAAACCCTGGTGGACGGTCACGTCTGGGCGGAATAATATCGGTTCCTAAACCATAATTAGGTTGCGAAAACAAATATAATCGATAATCTCCACTCAAAAAGATTTTATTATTTTTCAGCAGAATATTATTTTTAATGTTAACCAGCCACTGATTTTTTACCGTATAAGTAATCCCTATGTTGGCAATTGAGTATTTATCTTTTTCTTCTTTTCCTTTAAAGGTATACTGAGCCACAGCACCAAAAAAGAAACCCGTTGCAGGCTGTGAACCAATTGCGGGAATTAATAAAAAGAAATTGTTCTTTGTGGGTTTAACAACCAAAGCATCGTCTTTTTTCTTAAAAAGATCAAATAATGTTTTAGGAGGACAGATTGTTGGAGTTTCAATTTCAGAATTTTTAATTTCCTCTTGAGCAGATAAATTAAAAGAAATAAGAAGTAATAATCCTAAGATTTTAGACTTGTACTTAACGGCATTATTTTGAAAAAAAAGTACCATTTACAAAGTTTTGTTTTAAAAATAAAATCAAGCTCATTGTAAATATAAGTCTTATTTTCAACATCTTAAGCAATGAAACAAAATAATTTAAAAAACATTTTAACAAAAAAAGCCGTCAAAAAAAATTGACGGCTTTAATTTATACTATTGTTATTTTTATTTAGTGATAAATTTTGGATGAATTAGATTTTCTAAAGAATAAATCTCATCCCATTTTTCCTGTGTAATTAGTTTTCGTTCTAAAACAGCAATTTGATGCACGCTTTTACCCGTTTTTAACGCTTCTCCAGCAATACTTGCACTTTCTTCGTAACCAATAATCGGATTCAATTGGGTTACAATTCCGATACTATTCATAACCATATTATAGCAATGATCAACGTTTGCAGTGATTCCGTTGATACATTTATCAATTAAAGTCTGAATGGCATTTGAAAGATAATCTAACGAAGTAAACATCGCAAAAGCAATAACAGGCTCCATTACATTCAATTGCAATTGTCCTGCTTCTGCTGCCATTGTAACCGTTAAATCTTGCCCAATCACATAAAAACAAGTCTGATTGACCACTTCTGGAATTACCGGATTTACTTTTCCTGGCATAATAGACGAGCCGGGTTGACGGGCAGGAAGATTAATCTCGTTTAAACCCGTTCTTGGGCCTGAACTTAATAAACGTAAATCATTACAGATTTTAGAAATCTTAACCGCAGAACGTTTTAATGTTCCCATAATCTGAACGTAAGCCCCTGTGTCTACCGTTGCTTCAATCAAATCTGGCGAAAGCGTTAAAGGAATTCCAACCTCATCTGCCAAATATTTTACACAGATTTCTGGATAACCTTCTGGAGCATTTACTTTTGTTCCAATCGCCGTTGCGCCCATATTAATTTCCAACAATAATTCCTGAGCATTTTTCAAACGCTGAATATCTTCGCCAATTGTTGTCGCGTAAGCTTTAAACTCTTGGCCTAAAGTCATTGGAACCGCATCTTGAAGCTGCGTTCTTCCCATTTTTAAAACTTCTTTAAACTCCTCGCCTTTTTTAGCGAAAGCAACTTCTAGACCCGCTAAAGTTTTAATGAAAGTTTCCATCTTCAGGTACAACGCAATTCTAAACGCCGATGGATATGCATCGTTTGTAGACTGAGAACAGTTTACATGATTATTGGGATGAAGGAAATTGTATTCTCCTTTTTTATGACCTAAATATTCTAGTCCGATATTGGCAATAACTTCGTTCGCATTCATGTTTACAGAAGTTCCCGCGCCACCCTGAATTAAATCACTCACAAATTCCTGATCAAATTTACCAGCAATAACTTGATCGCTTCCGTAACAAATTGCTTCTGCTATTTTTGCATCAATAGCACCACAATCTTTGTTGGCTAAAGCTGCCGCTTTTTTTACATAACCTAAAGCTTTGATAAATAAAGGTTCTTTTGAAATTGGAATGCCTGTAATATTAAAATTCTCTACAGCTCTAAAAGTCTGGATTCCGTAGTATAAATGATTCGGAATTTCTAATTCCCCTAAAAAATCATGTTCCTTTCTTGTTGGTTCCATATAATAAAAATTGATATGTTTTAACTTAAAAAATAAGTGTAAAGCTACAGCATTTTATGGATTAAAAATGGGAATGGAATCAAAATCATTTATAATTTGTTCGCATTTTTCTATGGTAAATTATTACCTTTTCACCTTCAAATAATTATCGAAAAAGGTTGAAAAAAGAAAGCGAATATTTTCTTGATAAAGAATACAATACGATTGTTTACGCCAAAGATGATCTTAATTTTAAAGACTTCGAATGCTGTGTTTTTAACAATTGCAACTTCTCTGCTTGCACTTTTTTGGCTGTTACTTTTATCGATTGTGTTTTTAATGACTGTATTTTTAGTGAAGCAAAAATTAATTATGTCGCTTTTAGAACCGTAACTTTTAATCGTTGCGAAATTAAAGAAGTGAATTTTGCCATGTGTGACAAGCTTATTTTTGAAGTTCGCTTTAATGATTGCATCCTTGACTTTTCTAAGTTTTATACTTTAAAATTAAAAGGAACTCCGTTTTCCAATTGCAGTTTAATAGCGGTAGATTTTATGGCCGCTGATTTAACCAGCGTAATTTTCGATAATTGCGATTTATATCGTTCTGAATTCAACA
This sequence comes from Flavobacterium sp. B330r, assembly GCF_056824325.1. Taxonomy (NCBI): domain Bacteria; kingdom Pseudomonadati; phylum Bacteroidota; class Flavobacteriia; order Flavobacteriales; family Flavobacteriaceae; genus Flavobacterium; species Flavobacterium sp. B330r. Next base: position 4,201,619 of record NZ_CP124860.1, on the reverse strand, counting down.
AAGCCATTGCCAACAAAGCCGATTTTAAAACGAGTTATAATTATACTATCGATCCTTCTAAAACTAAATTGAAAAAAGCTGTTTTTTCTTTGAATGAAGTGAAAGGATTATTATTTAAGCATGATGTGATTGTGAGTTAATCATAACCCTATTTATTTTTCACTTTTCTTTTCTTTTTTTTGGAAGAGCCGATTTTGGCAGCAAAAATAAAATCAGAAGTACACTTATTAAACAAAACAAATGAATAAATGTGCCATAGAAAAAAGCGTTATAAAAATGCTTGAAATCTGTATTTCCTTTTACAAAATAGTAGAATACACTTCCTGTCAATGTAATTCCTAATGCACCAAACAATTGTTGTACCGTAGAATAAACACCTGATGCATTTCCAATCATATTTTGAGGCAGATCTTTCAAGGCAATATTAGCGAATGAGGGTAAAACCAGCGCTACGCCAATACCATGCAGAAACATTATTAAATATCCTCTAAAATTAACTATTGGATAATAAAAAAGAAAAAGCTGCAAAATGATTGCTGAAATGAGAAGCAGCACACCAAAAATCAATACCGATTTACCAAAACGCAGTACTAGTCTAGCTGATAAAAATGACGCCATAATAAATCCGCTTCCCTGAAATACAATAAAATATCCTGCCTGCATGGGAGAAAGCTGAATCCCTTCTTGTAAAAAAACAGCAAGTACAAAAAAGTAGGCATCAAGCATTAACATAAAAAGAGCAGACGCTGAAACCGCCATATTGAAATTCCGGTTCTTAAACAGCTCAAGGTTTAATAAAGGTTCTCTTTTATTTGATTTCCTTTTTATCTGCCTGAATATAAAAACACAAATAAATACGATTGATACTGGCAATGTAATTTTAACGAAACCGTTTTGTTCTAAACCAACAGCCATGGAAAAAACCAATAATGCTAGTCCAATACATAATATAAAAGCACTCAAATAATCCATTTGTAAAGAAGAATAATCTCGGGACGGATTAAGATAACGAATGGCCAGCAAAATCCCTGAAGCACAAATAGGAATATTAATAAGAAATATATACCTCCAGGATTGATCAATTAAAAACGGTTTGAGTTCTACCAGAAAACCACCCAGAAACTGTCCCAGCATAGTGCCAATTCCAATCGCAATTCCATACCAGCCCATCGCATAAGTGCGCTCTTTATGATCTTTAAAAAGAACTTGTATATAAGACAAAACCTGAGGAGACATCAATCCTGCGCTTATTCCCTGAAAAAACCTCAAAATAATAAGCTGGTCAGTTGAATATGCAAAACCACAGCCTGCAGAGCTAATCATAAATAAGAGCATTCCTAAAACAAAAATTTTCTTTCTGCCGAAATAATCTCCAGTCTTACCACCAATTATAAGGAAAGAAGCAAATCCAACCATATACATGGCTACAACTAACTGAATTTTTCCATTACTTGAACCAAGCCCACGTTGTATTGACGGAATAGCAACGTTTACAATAAATATATCTAAAATGGTAAGCAAATGTGCAAGTAGCAATATAAGGAGCGAAATGTATTTTCTATTTTTCATAATATATAGAATAGTCTATCTATTTTTAGTTAAAAAAAAATCAGAAAAACTGATTTATGGCTTTTTTTACTTCTTTTAGATCATTAGTATTACCGTTTATACTTGCCGAAACTACAGCTCCTTCTATCATTAAAAAAATACTGTTTTGCAGTGCATTTTTTTCTATTAAAAGCGTTTTTACTGTACTAATTTCGTCAACTAATCCATTAATGTACTCACGCTGGCGCTCTTTATGTGCCAGAACAAACTGTTCTATTTTTTTATCTTCTCTACCTATTTCAGCATTTATTTTTATGAAATGGCATCCGGAAAAATTTGATTCTTCCTGAAGTTTAATACGGTAATCTATCAATTTTAAAAGCTTTTTTAACGGCTGTTTCTCGTCTTTCAAATAGTCATCTAGATTGGCAAAATATTCTGTTTCCTGCTGCTCCAAATAATGGTATAATAAATCACTTTTAGATTGATAATGCTTATAGAGCGAACCAATAGCAATATCTGCCTCAGCAATAATCTGGTTAATTCCTGTACTATTAAATCCCTGATGATAAAACAGACGAGACGCTGTATCAAGTATTCGTTCTTTTACACTGCTTTTCTGTTTCATTTTTTTTATCAAAGATAAAATAAAAATAGATAGAGTTATCTATTTTATTTCAAAATAAAAAAAATCACAAAAGTTGTGATTTTAAATTTCATTGATTATGAATTATTTACAGAGCTTTCCCCATCACATAATCTTCCATTAAATATCCATTCCCAATTTCTATATCAACCGTTTCTTTGATATCAAAACCTAGCTTTTTATAGAAATTTAATGCAGTATTAAAGCGATTTACGTTTAATAAAAGCTCTTTTGAATTATTCTCTAAAGCCATTTTTGCAATTTCTTCAAAAACAATTTTACCATAACCTTTTCCTTGTGTTTCTGGTAAAAGGTAAATTTTATGAATTTTGGTAATCGCTTCGCTTTTATAATTATGCTCAATTCCAATAAATCCGATTACAGCATTAGAATCTGAAATCAAATAAAAAAGCTGTTCTTTATTCTGGATTTGTTTTGATAATGCTTCATCAGAATAAATCAAATCCAACATATAATCCAGCTGCTCTTTTGTTAAAATTTCGCCATACGTAATCGGCCAAGTTATGTGCGCTATTTCTTGAATTTTAGCAATATCTTCAACAAATGCTTCGGTAATTTTAATCATATTTATTTTGTAAAAACTTGATTTTCTTGCTCGCTTACGAGGATGAAAGTCGTTCGTTTAGTCAATTCTTTTAATCTTGAAGCTCCTACATAAGTGCAAGTACTTCTTATTCCGCCTAATATATCTAAAACAGTGTGAATCACATCTCCTTTAAACGGAACCTGAACTGTTTTTCCTTCGCTTGCTCTGTATTCTGCAACACCTCCAGAATGTTTATCCATGGCAGTTTTAGAACTCATTCCGTAAAATTGTTTGAATTTCTCTCCTTTGACTTCTATTAGTTCACCGCCGCTTTCTGTGTGTCCTGCGAGCATTCCACCCAACATTACAAAGTCTGCTCCAGCACCAAAAGCTTTGGCAACATCACCCGGAGTTGAACAGCCGCCATCGCTGATAATATGGCCGCCTAAACCGTGAGCGGCATCGGCACATTCGATAATTGCAGATAATTGCGGATAACCAACGCCTGTTTTAACGCGAGTTGTACAAACAGAACCAGGACCAATTCCAACTTTTACGATATCAGCACCAGCTAATAGAAGTTCTTCGGTCATTTCGCCAGTAACTACGTTTCCTGCAATAATGATTTTATCTGGATATTGTTTTCTAGTTTTCTTTAAAAATTGAACAAAATGTTCCGAATAACCGTTGGCAACATCAATGCAGATAAATTTCAGCAACGGATTTGCAGAAATTATTGCACCTATTTTATCAAAATCTTCTTTTCCTGTTCCTGTGCTTACAGCAATATAATCGTAAAAATCAAGAGTTACGTTCTTTAGAAATGCATTCCATTCTTCTAAAGTGTAATGTTTATGAATGGCCGTAAAGAGTTTTTCTTTTGCTAAAACTTTCGCTATTTCAAAAGTTCCAACCGTATCCATATTGGCAGCCATTATTGGAATTCCTGTCCAGCTTGCTGTACTGTGCAAAAATTTGAAATTTTGTTCTAGTGAAACTTCAGATCTGCTTTTGAGCGTTGATCTCTTAGGTCTAAACATTACATCCTTGAATCCTAATTTCAGGTCCATTTCTATTCTCATAGTTCGAGATTTTGGTTACTCTCAAATGTAAGGAATTTTATATTGGGGACTTTAGATTTTAGATTAACAAAAACTTGAACTTTTGAACAATTGATTTACTTTGCGTGGGCTTCGACTTCACTCAGCCTGACAAACGTGAAAACTGAAAACTGCGACTGAAAACTTAAAAAACTACCCGTGAATCGTTTCTCCTTTTCCGTAATTGGTAATGATTGATTCTTCAAATTCTAACCATTCTCTCCAGCGCTTTTCAACGTCTATTCCTTTGCCGTATTTACGAGCGTATGTGATAAAAGTGGTATAATGTCCTGCTTCGCTTTCCATTAATTCTCTGTAGAAAATAGCTAATTCTTCATCTTTAATATTCTCAGAAAGCACTTTAAAGCGTTCACAGCTTCTAGCTTCGATCATTGCTGAGAATAATAATCTTTCTACAAGTCCAGAAACACGACTTCCGTCACCGCTTCTTTTCATGTATTGATATAGTTCGTTTACATAATCATCTTTACGCTCACGCCCTAGTTTTAGTCCTCTTTTGATGATGATATTATGAACCTGTTCAAAATGATCTATTTCTTCTTTAGCTAAAGCCAATAAATCTTTTACTAAATCTTGATGCTCCGAATTATTCGTAATAATCGTAATCGCGTTTGTTGCTGCTTTCTGTTCGCACCAAGCGTGATCTGTCAAGATTTCTTCAATGTTTTTCTCAACAATATTTACCCATCTTGGGTCGGTTGGCAATTGTAATCTTAATACGCCCATTTCTTTTAATTTGTTTCAGGTTTATTTTGTTTCAGGTTTCAAGTTTATTTATAAACGAAAAAAGTTTAAAGTTTCATAATGCGCTTATTCACGCATTACAAAACTTTAAACTTGAAACCTTAAACTTTAAACTAATTAATACGCAAAAATTGGTCTTTCGCTCATTAATTCATTTACTTCTTCAGCAACTTCTTCGATAACATCCTCATTTGTATGATCAGTAAGAACTTTATCGATTAAAGCTACGATAGTTTCCATATCTTTTTCAACTAAACCACGAGTTGTGATTGCAGCTGTTCCAACACGAATTCCAGACGTGATAAATGGAGATTTATCGTCAAAAGGAACCATATTTTTGTTTACTGTAATTTCAGCTTTCACTAATGCGTTTTCAGCTTCTTTACCAGAAATATTTTTATTTCTTAAGTCAATAAGCATCATATGGTTGTCAGTTCCACCAGAGATAATGTTGTAACCTCTTTTTACGAAAGCATCAGCCATTGCATTTGCATTTTTTTGCAATTGCATTGCATAAGTAAAGAACTCATCTTTAAGAGCTTCACCAAAAGCAACCGCTTTAGCAGCGATAATGTGCATTAAAGGTCCACCTTGATTTCCTGGGAAAACAGCTAGATCCAATAATGAAGACATCATTCTGATTTCTCCTTTTGGAGTTGTTAACCCTTGTGGATTTGGGAAATCTTTCCCCATTAAAATAAGACCTCCACGTGGTCCTCTTAATGTTTTGTGAGTTGTTGTAGAAACAATATGACAATGTGGAATTGGATCGTTTAATAATCCTTTTGCGATAAGACCAGCTGGGTGAGAAATATCAGCAAATAAGATCGCTCCTACGCTGTCAGCAATTTGTCTGAAACGAGCAAAATCCATATCACGAGAATAAGCCGAAGCTCCAGCGATGATTAATTTTGGCTGTTCTTTGGTTGCAATTTCTTGAATTTTATCATAATCTAAACGACCAGTTTCAGCATCTACACCGTAGAAAACTGGACGGTATAAACGTCCTGAGAAGTTTACTGGAGAACCATGAGTTAAGTGACCACCATGAGATAAGTCAAAACCTAAAATAGTATCACCAGGATTTAAACAAGCGTGATAAACAGCTGTGTTTGCTTGAGAACCTGAGTGAGGCTGTACGTTTGCATATTCAGCGCCAAATAATTCTTTAGCTCTGTCAATAGCAATTTGCTCAATAACGTCAACTACTTCACAACCGCCGTAGTATCTTTTACCAGGATAACCCTCTGCATATTTATTAGTTAAAACAGACCCTGCTGCTGCCATTACTTCATCACTTACAAAATTCTCAGAAGCAATAAGCTCTAGTCCGTGAATTTGTCTTTCTTTCTCCTCTTGGATAAGATCAAAAATTTGTTCGTCGCGTTGCATTTTTTTGTTTTTCGTTAATTTCACGCAAAAATACAAAAAAACGTTTGTCAAACTGCTAGATTATGATATATTTGACAAGTAATTTTTCAACAAATAATTAACATTAAACATGCCAATAACTGCCAACGATACCAGTAGAAAATCATGGTTAGAAGTGCCAGAAAATAGCGACTTCCCCATTCAGAATATTCCTTTCGGTGTATTTCTTACTAAAGAAAATGTCGTTACCGTAGGAACGCGAATTGGCGATTACGCCATAGATTTAGGTGCTTTACAGCAATTAAACTATTTTGAAGGAATAGAATTAACCGATGATATGTTTATGCAGGATACGCTAAATGATTTTATTTCTGACGGAAAAAAAACATGGCGTTTAGTTCGAAATCGTATTGCAGATATATTCGACGAAACTAATCCACAATTAAGAGATTCAACAAAACATAGAGATATTGTTATATTTAAAATTGAAGATGTAGAGATGCAACTTCCTGTTTTAATTGGTGATTACACCGACTTTTATTCTAGTAGAGAGCACGCTACAAACGTGGGTAAAATGTTCCGAGATCCAGACAATGCTTTGTTGCCCAACTGGCTTCATATTCCGGTTGGATATCATGGAAGAAGTTCTACCATTGTACCATCTGGAATTCCAGTTCACAGACCGATGGGACAAACTTTGCCAGCTGGACACGACACGCCTGTTTTCGGTGCTTCACGTTTAGTAGATTTTGAATTAGAGACTGCTTTTATTACAACAGATGTAAATGTAATGGGCGAAAATATTTCAACTTATGAAGCTGAAGATTATATTTTCGGAATGGTTTTACTAAATGACTGGAGTGCTCGCGACATTCAGAAATGGGAATATGTGCCACTTGGGCCATTCTTAGCTAAGAACTTTGCGACTTCTATTTCACCTTGGATTGTGACTATGGATGCCTTGGAACCTTTTAGAACAAAGGGCCCTAAACAAGATCCAACACCACTTCCGTATTTGCAGACCAAAGGAAAAAAAGCTTTTGACATTCATTTGGAAGTTTCTTTAAAACCTGAAAATCAAGAAGAAGAAACTATTATTTCAAGATCTAACTTCAAATATTTATACTGGTCAATGAGTCAGCAATTAGCACATCACACTTCTAATGGATGCCGTGTAAACTCTGGCGACATGATGGGTTCTGGAACAATTTCTGGTCCAACTCCTGATAGTTTTGGTTCTATGCTAGAATTAACTTGGGGAGGAAAAAATCCATTGAAGTTAAAAGACGGAAGCGAACGTAAATTTATTGAAGATAATGATACTGTAATTATTCGTGGGTTCTGTGAAAATACGGAAGTAAGAATTGGTTTTGGAGAAGTTTCTAGCCAATTGCTACCTCCTTTCATTAAACAATGAAGAGCAGATAAAACTGAAGAGATATAAAACAAAAAACCTTGGTTATCCCAAGGTTTTTTTATGCTTTATTTAATCTCGTAAATTAAAAGGCAAAGTTTTATTTATTCCAAAACCACCTTTACCCAAACCAAACGATGATCTGAACTTGATTCGCGTTTTTCAACCAATTCCGACATTAATTCGCCTTTGGCAGGCCAGAATACACCGCTGTTGAGAACCCTAAATCCAAGTCTGGATGGCAATACATAATCTGCACGCATTCTCCAAAAGGCTGTATGATTAACTCCAAAAGGATTTTCAGGACTAAATTCAGCACCACCTTTACTAGCAGGCGTAAAGTCGTTATTAATTTTCGGACTCTCAACTAAAGATTTTATACCTTCTCTAATAGCATCCCCTTCAACTGGTGAAGCGTTTTGATCACCCATTATAACAAATCGAGAATCTGGAGACAAACCTCCTTTTACCCCTTTATCATCATAAATATACGAGGCCGAATTATCTGAAATATAATCTCTCCAAAATCGGATTTCATCATGATTTCTTTTCCCATTGCGATCTTCAGCACCGTCAAAAGTAGGAGGAGTTGGATGACTGACTAAAACATGAACTGTTTTATTGCCAATCTCTACAGGAACATCCCAGTGAGATTTTGAAGATAATGGAAATTCCTTCCATGCTTTTTTGCTATACCAATCCGATCCATCTGTTTTTTTGGTAAGCAATGCTCCTGGCATATCTTTCCATTTAAAATGTTGAAAAGTACGAACCGCCTTAACATCAATAGGATATTTAGACAAAAGCATCATTCCATATTGACCAGGATACATGCCAAATGCCCATGCATCATTTCCAAAACTATCCAACTTTCCATCATTGTTCAAATCGTAAGGACTTGGCTGACCCGTATTCACTGTCGAATAATAGTAATAAGGATAATCAATAGCTGTTGCTCCGCCTTGGCTCACATTCAAATAATTTTTAATAAACGCCTTTACACCAAGTTCAGGATCTTTAATATAATCAAATTCGTTTAGCAGAATAACGTCTGGCCTAACGGTCTGAATAATTTGAGCAATATTTCTGATTTGAGTATTATGCCCTGAATTAAGCTGATAAATCAATATCTGCTCCGATTTTCCCATTGCGCCTTTCGGAGAATAATTATCAGATTCCATACTCACATTGTAGGTCGCAAATGTAAGTTCTGGTTTTTCCTGCGACTCAGACTGTGAAAAAAGAACTCCGGAAGAAAGCACGGAAAGGATAAAAAATATTTTCTTCATATAAAATTAAATCTGCATTTCTGCATTATTGAACATACGAATATAAGAAGGATACGGGGACACACGGCAAATCTGTCTGTTAAATATACAACAAAAAAAAGCTGCCACTTTTGGTGACAGCTCAAATAATATAAGAAAGTCTCTGTATATCTGATAATTTTATCACAGATTAAAAAGATCAAAAGTGATTTTTTTTAATCTATGGCTACAATTTTTATGCAGGAATCTGCTGACTTAAACAATGCAAAGTTCCGAATCCCCAAATAAAATCAATACAACTTATACCGATTACTTCGCGATCAGGGAAACATTCTGACAATATATTTAAAGCTACGCGATCATTACTGTCATTGAATGTCGGCACTAAAACACAATTATTCAAAATCAAGAAGTTTGCATAACTTGCTGGTAAACGTAAATCTTCAAAATCTACACGTTTTGGCATTGGTAACGCTACAATTACTGGCGCATTTCCGTTTTCTAATTTTGCATTTTGCAAACGTTTCAAATTATCCTGCAAAGGTTTATAGTTTGAATCGTTTTTATCTGTTTCTACAATCGTAACAATGGTATCTTCATTTACAAATCGGCATAAATCGTCAATATGACCATGTGTATCATCGCCTTCAATTCCATCTCCTAACCAAATTACATTGGTAACTCCAAGATATTCTTTAAAAACGGCTTCATAATCTTCTTTGGTAAAACCAGGATTTCTCACCTGAATGGTTGGATGCATTAGACACTCTTCAGAAGTTAGTAAAGTTCCTTTTCCGTTTACATCAATTGCTCCTCCCTCAACAATTACAGGTTTTCCTTTGTACATCACCTGAGTTAAAGGAACATCAATAAAATCTGCCACTTTACCAGGAACAAACTTATCTAACTGATAGTTTTTATATTTTGCCCAGCCGTTAAAATTAAAATTCAATGCTTCTCTTTTCGAACCGTTTTTTACGATAATTGGTCCCGAGTCACGCATCCAGCTTCTATTGGTTTTATGAATAATATAAGAAACGTTGTTAAGGTTTACACGAGCTCTTTCAAGCATATCGGCTACTTTTTCTTTTAGCTTTTCATCGGCAACCACTAAAAAAACAGTTTCAAAAGCCGCTACTTTTTTAATAAACTCTACAAAAGCCCATTGAACAGCTTCGTATTTTCCTGGCCAATCGTTACCATTGTGCGGAAAACACAATACAATTCCTTGTTGCTTTTCCCATTCTGCTGGAAATCTTCTATTATCTGTTGACATAAATACGTTCTAATTTAGAAAGTGCAAAGATAAGCATTCGTTAGGATTTTAAAACATTTGAACCAAAATCGTGTGTTATTTCACAAAAAATATCCTGCAAAAATTAAGTTAAAGATTAAATAATACAGCCTTAATATTTAACAGAGAGGCCAGAATTACTTTTGCAAAAACTAAAAACTAACACATGAAAAATTTATCAATCTCATTATTAGCTGTTCTTTTTATATTAGCAAGCTGTAACAATGATGAAAATTCGAACAACGAACCAGAAGTTGTTGTAAACGAAAACCCTGGAACTTTTAAAGAAATTGGCTCTATTACAATTGGCGGAGAAGCTGCTGCAGAAATCTCTGCTTACTGCGAGAAAACAAAAAGACTTTTTACTGTAAACAACAGCGGTGTAAACCAAATTGACGTTATCGATATCGCTGATCCAACAAAACCTCTTAAAGTCGGAAAAATTGATTTAGTTGCTTATGAAGGCGCTGCAAACAGTGTTTCTGTTTTTGACGGAAAATTGGCTGTTGCTTTAGAATCTACTGCAAACAAACAAGGAAACGGGAAAGTAGTAGTCTTTAATACTTCTGATTACAGTTTAATCAAACAAGTTACAGTTGGTGCATTGCCAGATATGATTACTTTTTCTCCAGATGGAAAATATATCATGACAGCTAACGAAGGCGAGCCAAATACCGATTATTCTCAAGATCCAAACGGAACAATTTCTATTATTGAAACTAACACTTACAATGTCACAACTTTAGATTTTAGCTCGTTTGCGGGTCAAGCAGAAGCATTAAAGAAAGACGGATTTAGAGTTTCAAAATTTGCTAAGAGTTTCGCTCAAGATATCGAACCAGAATACATTACTATTTCTGACGATTCTAAAACTGCTTGGGTGACGCTACAAGAAAATAATGGCGTTGCAAAAGTAGATTTAACTTCAAAAACTATTACAGCCATTTATCCTTTAGGTTTAAAAGATTACAATATTGCTGAAAATGCAATCGATGTAAGCGATAGCGATAATAAAATTGCCTTTAACCCATGGAAAGTAAAAGGTCTTTATATGCCAGATGCTATCAGTCATTATACGGTAAATAATATTCCTTATTTTGTTACTGCTAATGAAGGTGATGCAAGAGAATACGCAGCTTACACTGATGTTAAACGTATGAAAAGCATGACACTTGACGCAACCGCTTTTCCAGATGCTGCTACTTTAAAATTAGATACTAATTTAGGAAGATTAAACCTTGTTACAGATATGGGAGACACTGACGGAGATGGAGATCTAGATCAAATGGTAAGTTTTGGAGGAAGATCATTCTCTATTTGGAATGGAAACACTGGAAAAATCGTTTTTGACAGTAAAAATGATGTTGACAAAAAAACGAATGAAATTGGCACATACGACGATAAAAGAAGTGATGACAAAGGTTCTGAGCCAGAAGCTGTAGTTGTAGCAAAAATGGGAACTCAAAACATTTTATTTGTTGGTTTAGAAAGATCTGATGCGTTTATGGTTTATGATGCTTCAAATCCAACTTCTCCACAATATTTACAAACTGTAAAAACAGGAGACGCACCAGAAGGCTTATTATTCATTCCGGCTTCAAAAAGTCCTACAAAAAGAAGTTTGCTGGTAGCAAGCAGCGAAGGAGACGGATCTGTTAAAATTTATCAGCCAGATTTGAAATAATTAATACTTTTTCAGGATAGCAAAAGGACAAAATGTGAATTTTGTCCTTTTTTTATACTTTCTATTGTACTTATTTTAACGTATTTACATAATTAAATGCCAAAAGATGGGAATTATGTAAGGGTATATACAACGCATTCTAAGATTCGACTTCTAATTTTGTTCATGAGTTTAAAATAAAAACAATTTAATTTTTGATATCATGAAAAAGAAATTAGTATCAGCATCCTTATTATTACTATCATTTGCTGCAGGCGCTCAAAATATGGCTACCACTTCTACCAAACCTAATGTAGATCAAGAATACAACAAATGGTCGATCGAACTAAATGGTGGTGTTAACAAACCAACCAGAACAATGACTCCAGGTTATACTACTGAATCATTGAACTTTTTTCACGGAGATTTAGGTGTAAGATATATGTTTAATCCAAAATTTGGGGTAAAATTAGACGTTGGTTACGACCAATTTAAAGAGAAAAAAGACACTCCAGATTTTGAAAGCCGTTATGTTAGAGCAAGTTTACAAGGGGTTGTTAATGTTGGACGTGCTTTAAATTTTGAAACTTGGACAAATACAATCGGTCTTTTGGCGCATGGTGGTTTTGGGGTTTCTCAAATTAGTACCGAAACAGGATTTGGAGGACAAGATTACATGGCTCACGGAATTGCCGGTTTAACTGGACAAATTAGATTAAGCGATCGTGTAGCTTTAACAGGAGATCTTACTGGAATTGTAAACGGAAGACAGAATTGGAACTTTGACGGAATGGGCAATACAACAACTGGTTCTTTTGACGGCGTTTTATTGAATGCTTCTGTTGGTTTGACTTTCTACTTAGGAAAAAATCAGAAACATGCTGACTGGGTTGGTGAAGAAGATAGAATTGGTGAATTGGAAAAAAGAGTGGACTTAATCGAAACTGGTCTTATCGATTCAGACAAAGATGGAGTTGCTGATTTATACGATTTAGAACCAAATAGCATTGCAGGAGTTGCTGTTAACACAAAAGGACAATCTATTGACACGAATCAAAATGGTGTGCCAGATGAGTTAGAAAGCTATTTAGACAAAACTTACGAAAAGAAAGGCGCTGGAACGGCTACAAACAATACTGTTGAAGAATTAATTAACGGTGGTTATGTAAACGTTTACTTCGATTTTAATTCGTCTAAACCTACAAACGCATCTTTATCAGGCGTAGATTTCTTAGTGAAATACTTGAAAAACAATCCAGGAAAATCAGCCGATATTATTGGTTATGCTGACGAAATTGGAAATTCAAACTACAACACTGAATTATCTAGAAAAAGAGCTGAGGCTGTTAAAAAAGTAGCCGTAAATGCAGGAATTGACGCATCAAGATTGAATGTAATTGCTAACGGAGAAGATACTTCTGTTAACAAAAATTCTAAAGAGGCACGTCAGATCGTGAGAAGAGTTACTTTCCAAGTGAAGTAATACATATAAAGCTAAAAACAAGAAAAGGAGCTGTTTCATTTTTGAGACAGCTCTTTTTCATTATTTTAGAAGAACTCCTTACAAAGTTTTTTATAACATATTTTTTTACAATTTAGTACATGTCGCTCCGCTGGAGCTTTTTTATGGGTCGTAGTGAAATTCTATAAATGTTTTGCTCCTCCGGAGCTCATTCTTTAATATTTCGCTTCTCCGATGCTCACAAAAAAAAGGGCAAAATGATATTTTGCCCTTTTTATATATTTAAAAAAAATCTAATTATTTATCAATTGCTCTTTTGGTAATATCTCCAAAAGCATCGATTCTTCTGTCTCTAAAGAATGGCCAGTTTTGACGAACGTTTTCTTGCAAATCCAAATCAACTTCAGCAATTAAAATTTCTTCTTTATCATGAGAAGCTTGAGCTAAAATTTCTCCTTGTGGTCCTGCAATGAAAGAAGCTCCCCAGAACTGAATTCCTTCTGTTCCTTCAAGATATTTTTCTAAACCAATTCGGTTTGCTGCTGCCACGAAAACACCATTTGCTACTGCATGTCCTTTCATAACGTTCATCCAAGCACCATATTGGTTTTCTCCGTATTGTTCTTTTTCTTTAGGATGCCACCCAATTGCTGTTGGGTAAAATAAAACCTCAGCACCTTTAAGAGCTGTAATACGAGCTGCTTCTGGATACCATTGATCCCAGCAAATTAAAGTTCCAACAGTACCTTTTTTAGTTTCGATTGCTTGGAAACCTAAATCACCTGGAGTGAAATAGAATTTTTCGTAAAAATGAGGATCATCTGGAATATGCATTTTACGATACAAACCAGCTTCTGTTCCATCAGTATCAATGATGTAAGCACTGTTATGATAGATCCCTGCCATTCTTTTCTCAAAGAAAGGAACAATAATTACTACTCCTAATTCTTTTGCCAATTCGCTGAATGCAATAAATGAAGTACTGTAAAGTGGCTCTGCTAATGCAAAATTATCTACATCTTCGCTTTGGCAGAAATAATGACTGCTATATAATTCAGGAAGTAAGATTACCTCAGCACCTTGACTTGCAGCATCTCTTACCCAGCTGATACATTTTTTAAGATTGTTTTCGGCAACATCATTCAGATTTAACTGAATAACCGATATTTTATACTTTCTTTTCGCCATGACATAAAATTTAGAGTGCAAAAATAATACTTTTTAAAGGAATGGCAAAATGAAGCAATCAAGGGTAACATGAAATTAAAATCATCATAAATATGCCAGTTTTTAAGATTATAAAATAATAAATTACAACATAATACTACGTCTAATACTGCATTAAAAAAAAAGCCATTTACAAAAAACTAAATCTTTGCAAAATGGCTTTCAACCTAAAAAAATTCAACTAAGCTTGTTGTTATTCAATCACTACTTTTTGAGTAAGGAATTCTGTTTCTGATTTTTTAAATTTGATTTCGAAAGTTCCTTTTACTTTAGATGAAAATTTGTAAACTGTTTTCTTAGAATCTGGAACTTGTTGCGTGCAAACTTCTGATGGGTATTTTGCAATTACTTGAAGACCTTTTTCAGATCCGATAGTTACTTCCGAGATCTTATCAAATTCAGCACAAGCGTTATCTACTACATACGTTACATCGTAGCTTAATTCATCGTTTACTTTCCCTGTTGCCGGCCCTTTAATTTCGGTTACCAAAGCTGCTTTTGTTCTTGGAGCTGGTGTGTTGTTATCATCATCGTTACTGCATGAAACAAATCCAATTGATAAAAATAATACTACTAAAACTGATTTTAATCTAGAACTTTTCATATAAAATAATAATTAATTGTTAATTACTATGAAGACGTGCCAAGGTTGCTTTGGTTGCTTTGATAAAATGTTAAAAATTCTCAACAAAACATTAAAACATTGTAAATCAAAAAATTATTCATCTAAAAAAGATTAAAAAAAAAACGTTATTTCTTATGAAAATAAAAATCCCTAGGATAGTTATGCACAATCAAAGCGATATCATTTTTCCTGCTAGTAGTTGCAGAAAAGATAGTCCCGATTGCTATCGGGCGGACAAAATATTCTTCAGAAATGATTTGATCTGCCCCTAAAAATAAAAAAAACACCAGTGCTAACTGATGTTTCCTTTAATGTATGTTCTTGATTTTTATTAAGCTGTTTTCTTCTTAAAAATCTTTTTGAATAGATTTACAAAAACTAAAACAACAAACCCTAGAGTTAATCCCACTGTAAATTCTTTAATGATAGAAGGGATTTTAATTTCTTCTGACAGATGATGAAAAAATGGAATATAATGCACAAATATTCCTCCTGCCACTAAAAGCAATGCAATTGTACCAATTACAGTTAGACCTTTTATAACAAGCGGTAACGCTTTTACTAATAAATTTCCAATAAATCGTGATGGACTTTTTTCGCTTTTGCTATATTTTATAAGCTTATAACCTGCTTCGTCCATACGAACAATAAGCGCTACAATTCCGTACACTCCTATTGTCGCAACTAATGCGATTATCGAAGTTACAATTATCTGCTGTGTCAGCGGTTCTTCTATTACAGTTCCCAATGCTATAATTACTATTTCTACAGATAATATAAAATCGGTAATGATTGCTGATTTTATTTTTCCTTTTTCAATTACTAGAATTTGTTCTTCTGTTAAATCCTCATTGGTAATTCCTTCTGATTCATCGTGCTTGTGAGGAAAGACAAATTCGTAAATTTTTTCGGCTCCTTCGTAAGCTAAAAACAATCCTCCAAGTACCAAAATTATTATAATTGCAATTGGCAAAAAAGCACTTAGTAAAAATGCAATTGGAAGAATAATAATTTTATTCAATAAAGAGCCTTTACTTATTGCCCATAAAACCGGTAATTCTCTTGAAGACGCAAATCCAGAAGCTTTTTCGGCATTTACTGCCAAATCATCTCCTAGAATTCCAGCTGTTTTTTTTGCAGCAACTTTACTCATTACTGCAACATCATCCATAATTGCTGCGATATCATCTAATAGAACAAAAAAACCTGAAGCCATTTTTAAATTTATTTTTATTTTTAGTGATGCGAATCTAGACATTTTGACTTAATCTGCCCAATAATCTTACACCAAAATTTGTGTTTTTATTCGTAATTTTCTGTATTGTGGTTTTAGTTACATTGTCCTAAAAGAACCCACAAAATAATAAAAACGATAATTGTTCCAAAACATCCTCCACCAAGCTTTTTAGCTCCGTAACCTGCCAATAATCCTCTAAATATATTGTTCATAATTTCTAATTTTAATTAATAATTTGCTGATTTTTATTTGTTTAAAATTCATCCTTTTTTGAGAATATCTTGTTATATGAAATAAGTTAAAAGTTTCAAAATTTTGGGCAAAAAAAAGCACCAGCTAAAAAACTGATGCTTTATTATAATTACTTTTTTTTAAATTAATCGGTAGAAATACTGTAACCTCTGTTTATTAAAGTTGCTTTATCAAGAATTCCTTGCCCTGTAGGAGGAGCTGGAGGATTTTGACCTTGCAACTGAACATAGCTTTTTGCATTAGGAGAAAGGTTAAGAAGTCGCTGTAAAATTAAATTAACTTGTGAACTAGAAAGCGCATTTTTATTAAAATTAAGCGATAAACTTTCATCTGTAATCTTTGTTAACAATGGCAAGTCAATGGAAGTAAGAATTGAATTATTTTGAAAATAAAGCCCTTTGCTTGACGTCAAAATAGGAAATGAAATCGATGTTAAAGATGGATTATTTAAGATTCCAGTGTCGTATGAATGCAATATTTTCAATGCAGAAAATGCAACAGAAGCTAATACTTCATTGTTTCCAACATCTAAATCATTATATACTTCAATAAGATTACTTAAATTAAAGTTTACTAATTTTAAATTATTTTGAATCTTTAAGTTTACCAGCTTTTTTATTGCGCTTAAGTCTATAGTTGTAAGATTTGTTGTACTGGTAATGTAGATATTTTCTGTATAAGGACCAAATTCGGCGGTTATTTGTGCCGCTGCCTGTGCATCTGTAATATCTCCTGTTATTATAATGCTCGTTTTTCCTTGACTTTGACTACTTCCGGCGTACAAAGCATAAGGCACACTTAAAAGCTGACTTGTTCCGCTAATTGTATAATTGGTTCCTCCTTCTGGATCAATTTCTGTTTTAATAAAATGAGTACCCGCGCCCCAATCTATTCCCGCAAAAGTTCCTGTAACTGGCGTTCCTCCACCAATTACTATTGTTGCTAATCCGTTAGGGTTTGTTGTGGTAGTTTGAGTTTCGACATAAGATGCTGTTCCTGTTTCAGAGCCGAATAAAACACTTGTTCTGATCCCAATTAAGGTATTGGAGAGCAATGTTCCATCTGTTTTACGAATCACAGATTGATAATTCATTTTCTGTGGTGCTTGCGCAAATAAAATGGTAAAAGAACTTAATAATAAAAACGCTAGAGTAATTTTTCTCATATATTTTTCTGCTGTTTAAAATTTTATTTTTTAATGATTTTAAAAGTTTTGATTGCTTTCGAATTGTTATTTACTGAAAGAAAATAAACTCCTTGCGCCAATCCCTGCATAGGTACTTTCGTTTCTGAAGAAGTTATATTAGAAGCTTTTGATAGTATTCGCCCGTTAATATCAAATAAATTATAAGACAAGTCTTCAAATTTATTGTTTACAACTATAAGATTTAGTTCATCAATAACAGGATTCGGAAAGGCTGTCATGACTAAACTAATTTCATCGAATTTGTCATTACTTAGAGTGGCTATTTCGTAAGGTTGCTGAATGCCCTGTTGTGCAGAGCCGCCACTTCCTCTCAATTGTATATCCGCAATTTGCCCAACCGAATAACTTGCTGCTCCCCCAGAGCCAGTGCCTTTGCCTCCAGTAACAACAATGCTTTCCTGTGCGTACGAATTAGTTACAAATGAAAAACTGGCAAGAAATAGAATTAGAAATGCCCTTTGGTTTCTTTTCATATATTTGGTTTTAATAGTTGCGAATCAAATATATACTATTTCTTACATAGAATAAAAGCCAAAAAGGATTAAAACCAATTAAATATTAACAAAAAAAGCACCAGTTAAAAACTGATGCTTTTTTAAGATTAACATTAAAAAAATTAATTAGCGGTCTGGTTTCTAAAAACCAATTGGCCATCGAAAGCATCTAACAAAATGATGCTATCTGTTGTTATATTTCCTGCCAGAATTTCTTTTGACAGTTGATTTAAAACCTCTCGCTGCACGACACGCTTTACAGGTCTTGCTCCAAAATGAGGATCATAACCTTTGTCTGCCAAATAAGCAATTGCTTCTGGTGTTGCATCCATTGTAATACCTTGCAATGCCAGCATTTTTGTAACGCTTTTTAACTGCAGGCCTACAATTCTTGAGATGTTCTCTACCGTAAGGGGCGTAAACATTACAATTTCGTCAATACGGTTGATAAACTCTGGACGGACAGTTTGTTTCAACAATCCTAAAACTTCGTTTTTTGCCGCTTCTGTTGCTGCTTCTACTCCACCTTTTAGATTTTCAAATTTCTCCTGAATAATATTACTTCCCATATTTGAGGTCATAATAATAATTGTATTTCTAAAATCAGCCAAACGTCCTTTGTTATCCGTCAATCGCCCTTCGTCTAAAACCTGTAATAAGATATTAAACGTATCTGGATGTGCTTTTTCGATCTCATCTAACAGCACAACAGAATATGGTTTTCTACGAACAGCTTCTGTTAACTGACCTCCTTCATCATAACCTACATATCCTGGAGGTGCACCAACTAGACGGCTCACACTGTGACGTTCTTGATACTCACTCATATCAATACGCGTCATTGCATTTTCGTCATCAAAAAGATATTCGGCCAAAGCTTTTGCCAATTCGGTTTTACCAACTCCGGTTGTTCCTAAGAATAAGAATGATCCAACAGGTTTCTTCATATCCTGCAAACCGGCACGGCTTCGACGAACAGCATCACTCACGGCTTCTATCGCTTCTTCCTGACCTACTACACGTTTGTGCAGTTCATCTTCTAAATGCAATAGTTTTTCTCTTTCTGTCTGAAGCATTTTGGTTACTGGAATTCCAGTCCATTTCGCTACAACTTCTGCAATGTCTTCTCTAGTAACTTCTTCTTTAATTAAAGAATTTCCAGATTGGAATTCCTGCAATTGTTTTTGCAAAGTTTCCTGACGTTCCTGCGCTTCTTTTATTTTTCCGTAACGTATCTCAGCTACTTTTCCGTAATCACCATCACGTTCTGCACGTTCTGCTTCGTATTTAAAATCTTCTATTTCATGTTTTACAGCCTGAATTCCGTCAACGATATCTTTTTCTTGTTTCCATTTCGCATAGATTTCGTTTCGTTCTTCTTTCAGGTTGGCCAATTCCATACCCAAAATTTTCAGCTTGCTTTCTTCTTTTTCACGTTTAATAGCTTCAATCTCAATTTCTAACTGCATGATTTTACGATCCAAAACATCTAATTCTTCAGGTTTTGAATTGATCTCCATACGCAATTTAGAAGCCGCTTCGTCCATTAAGTCAATCGCTTTATCTGGTAAGAAACGATTGGTAATGTAACGTTGTGAAAGTTCAACCGCTGCAATAATTGCCTCATCTTTAATTTGAACTTTATGATGCGTTTCATATTTTTCTTTAATTCCACGAAGAATCGAAACCGCACTTTCTGTATCTGGTTCATCAATAAGAACTTTTTGGAAACGTCTTTCAAGTGCTTTATCCTTTTCGAAATATTTTTGATATTCATCCAAAGTCGTAGCACCAATTGCTCTCAATTCTCCACGAGCCAAAGCTGGTTTCAAGATATTCGCCGCATCCATTGCGCCCTCACCTCCACCTGCTCCTACAAGCGTATGAATTTCATCAATAAACAAAACAATATCTCCGTCTGCAGCTGTAACTTCTTTCACAACCGATTTTAAACGTTCTTCAAATTCTCCTTTATACTTCGCCCCGGCAATCAAAGCTCCCATATCAAGAGAGAAAACGATTTTATCTTTTAAGTTTTCTGGAACGTCTCCGTCCACAATTCTATGCGCTAAACCTTCTGCAATAGCCGTTTTACCAACTCCAGGTTCACCAATAAGCATTGGGTTGTTTTTGGTTCTACGAGTTAGAATCTGCAATACACGACGAATTTCTTCATCACGCCCAATAACTGGATCTAATTTTCCTGTACGGGCTAATTCGTTTAAGTTTTTAGCAAATTTATTTAATGAGTTATAGGTTTCTTCTGCCGAAGCCGAAGTTACTCTTTCGCCTTTTCTTAGTTCCTCAATAGCCGCTTTCAGACCTTTTCCTGTAACTCCCTGATCTTTTAAAATCTGAGAGACTTTACTTTTTGAGTCAAAAATGGCTAAAATTAAATGCTCGATCGAAACGTATTCGTCGTTCATTTTTTGTGCAATGATTTCTGCTTCATTCAAAGCTTTGTTTGCGTCTCTAGAAAGCATAACATCTCCTCCAGAAACTTTTGGAAAACTTTGAATTGTGCTATCTAAAATTTGTAAAAACAACGGCACATTTACATTTAATTTTTTCAAAATAAATGGCGCTACATTTTCGTCAACTTCAAAAATAGCTTTAAAAATATGCTCATTTTCAATTTGTTGCTGACCATTTCGTTGCGCTAATTGCTGCGACAACTGAATGGCTTCCTGCGATTTGATTGTAAATTTATTTATATTCATATCTTTTGATTTTGATTGATTTAACTGTTTAAAATATATAGGATTAAAGTTACGATTTATTGAGGTAAATAGTTCGCTCAAATAATTTAACTTTGTATTCGAATAGACAAATTATATTCCACAGTAAAAAAACAGACAAAAAGACAGTTAAAATCAGTTTTTAACGCTTTTAACACGTCAAAAAGTCATAAAACAAGCCAAATATGAGTTTTTTTAATTCAATCTTCGGAAGTTCAGAGAACTCAGAAGCAGCAAAAAGTAAAGTAAACTGGACTGAATTAACAGATATGCTTCAATTAATGGAAATAGAAGCAATCTCAAATGAAAAACCAGTTGTCATTTTTAAGCATAGCACAAGATGCAGCATCAGCCGAATGGCTCTAAAACAATTTGAAAGAGAATATGATCTTGAAGGTGTTGTTGACGCTTATTTTTTAGACTTAATAGCACACAGAGATATCTCAAATGAAATTGCAAGCAAATTTGGAGTTTATCATGAATCGCCTCAATTGATATTGATCAAAAACGGAAAAGCAGTTTACGATGTTTCGCACAGCGATATTGATGCAGAAGCATTGAAGAGTAAGATCTGAGTTATGGGTCAACTTAGACTACAACAAAAATTAAAAGCCTGAAATTATTTGTATAATTTCAGGCTTTTAATTTTTTATGTCAACTCTAAATTTTAATCCCAATTAGCGCTCAACTCATAATTCATAATTAAACTTAAAAACTTCCGTCTGACCCTCCACCACTGAAACCTCCTCCTCCAAATTCCATTGGAGAAGCTGTCTTAACTTCTGGTTTCATTCCAAAAGTTGAGGCTACAACTAAAGCTTCTGCATTTAATAAACTGTCTGAATGGCTTATTCTATCTGGTTTAAAAGTCAGACCGCTTTCTTTTTCCTTTAATTTTCTAATTGAAAAATATGCTATTGCAAATAAAACTACACCACCAAGCGTAAGCGCTACTTCGATTGGTAAAACCGAATGGTAAAATCGAATGGTATAGATTGAAAATGCAATTGCCAAAAAGCTCAACCAAAGCATTATTCTGTCTTTTGCTTTTAAAGCTTGCACCAAATAAACAATCGGCACAATAAAAGTAAACCCATAAAAGAAAAATGCAAACGGAATATCTGTTCCAGGTTTTACTTCTGTTCCTAAAAGTTCTGCAGAAAGTTCTCTTACAACCAAATAATTACAAGAAAGATAAAATAAAACTAAGCAAAAACTATTTGCCAATAATAATCCGTTGTAATAATAACTTTTACTTAGATGATTTATCCTCTTTTTGGTCAAAAAATAAAACAATCCTGCAAAAATCATTGCTACAAATGGCAAAATAGCTTTTCCAATATCTCCAAATTTAAACATTCCGAAAAACAAAAAGGCGGTTGCCGAAATGCAAAATACAAGCATTGACAATACGTGTAGATACCTCAAAAACATAAAAAGTGATCCAATTGCTACAAAAAAAGCAATTACTATTTCATGACCTTCAGTTGTTATTGCTATTGCTACGCCCAAACATAAAAGCGCATTTAATATAAAAGCATCATCTAAGCCATGATTATGATAATTTTGATTTGCAAGCAATTCTACTCCTGCAAATCCAACTATAGTAAAAATATAGCAGCAGATTTGAAAAAACACATTTTCTGCGCTTAATCCAAATAAAGAAATTGCTCCACAAATTGAACCATACAACAAGCAACCAAGCAAAAAGAAGCCTATTCTAACCAGAATATTACTCTGACTTTTTAAAACGAGCAGTTCTTTTTCTATAAATTTCTTCTGTTCTTTACTAATAAAACCTCCTTTGTATAAAGAATCTGCTTCATCGACCAAAATTTCATTATCTAATAATTGTTTGCTGTATACTATCATTCTGTTATCTCTTTATGAAATTTTTTAATCAATTTAATGAACATTACAATCGAACCAACAAAATAAGCTGGCAGTAAGAAAACTAATAATTCCCAAATATCAGAGAAATCAACATTTTCAAAAATTCTAAACAAAACAATATTTCCACCGATATAAGCATAAACAATCATAAATACATATAGCGACATTGCTTTATATTGGTAGCTCGCTTTATAAAAATAATAGGTTGAACCAGCTAAAACTAAAGCAAATATTACCCATATTAAGGTATCATAACCTGTTAAGTTACTAATTGCGGCGATACTTACAATGTGCAATGCAAAAGTGAGAAAAACTAAACCAAAATGGGTTTTAAGCGAAATTCGACTACTGTAGATCGTCCATAAAATCAGTAAAACTCCCAACATTACTGCTGAGTAGCTTAAATTTTGGCTTGCATACAAATTATTGCTGTCATTAAATATATCTTGTGGCGTAACAGAAAGTCCCACATAAGCGGCCAGACCCGTAATTGCAATCGTTAAAACACTTCTATTATCAAAATAGTAAGCACAAAAGAAACTTACAACAGTGGGCACTAAAGTCGCTAATCCGTAATGTTCTCCAAAAGGTTTATATTGAAACTGAAGATATCCGATAAAAATACAAGTCAAGATATTGCCCGCCAAAACCAGATATTCTAAAACAGGATGCTCAAAAGTTGTTTCTGCTTTCTGAAAACCTTTAGAATGCTTGAAACAATAAAAAAAGCAGACTGCAATCACAATTAAAAGCAACGATAGAATAGCGATGTGTCCTATAGTATCAATATTTTCATAAATCAAAACTCCAATTCCTGAAGTAAATAATAATACTGATAAATAAAGGAATAGCTTTAATTCTGCATTTAACGAAAAGATATTTTGGCTTCGATAGGTTTTCACTTCTTCCAGCTGGTTTTGTGTAATTAAACCCTTCTCGAAAAGATGAAGCGTAGATTGATCTTTAAATTTTTCCATTGGTACGTTTTAAACTGGTACATCAAATATATGTATTTAGCATGAATTTTCTCCTTTTACTTTAAAACCTTTACTGTTTTCTGAAAAATATCTCCAGATCGTGTCACAATTAAATAGTGTAAAAACAACATTTACAAATCTATAAATCAAAACTTTAAAACATAAATATTTGAAAAATTAATTTGAAATTATTTTAATTCTTTTACATTTGTGCAATCGATTACATTGACTATTAAACCACAAAAAACCACACTTAAATGAAAACAAAACTTATTGCATTGGCATTACTTTTGCCTTGCTCCTTTCTGTTTGCACAAAACTATTTTATGAGTGCACCAGAAGGATTTGGAGCTTCAGCAACTGGAGGCGGAAATACAGCTCCTGTAACTGTGACTACTTTAACCGACTTAACAGCAAAATTAAAGCTGACTACTCCGCAGGTTATTTTAGTTTCTGGAATTATAAATTGTACCTACACTAGTCTGCTTGTGAATGACAAAACCATTATCGGTCTTCCTGGTGCTAGATTAGTCAATCTGGATCAAACTGCTACGGGTTCTGGAATTTTAAGTTTAAAACCTGGCTCCAATAATATTATTATTAGAAATCTAATTTTTGAAGGCCCTGGTGCGTATGATGTGGACGGACGTGACAATCTTACCTCAGAAGCTACTAATCTTTGGGTAGATCATTGCGAATTTCAAGACGGAATGGATGGAAATTTTGATAATAAAGGCGCAGCAGATAATATAACGGTTTCTTGGTGTAAATTTATTTATTTGAAAGCACCGAAAGCTGGAGGCTCTGGCGGAGCAGATGATCACCGTTTTTCTGATTTAGTTGGTTCTTCTAAAACTGATGCTCCTTCTGACGGACATTATAGTCTCACTTTTAAAAACTGTTATTGGGCTGAAGGTTGTAAAGAAAGAATGCCAAGAGCAAGAAATGCCGAACTTCATATTTTAAACTGTTACTACAACACATCCGTTTCGGGTTCACTTGCAATTGGTTTAGGCGGCGGAAGCAACAACACAACATGTTATGTAGAAGGAACTGATTTTGCCAAAATCGGAACGGCTTTTAAAAACTATGTGAGCACAGATGGCGGAACAATTGGAATTGCTTTTACAGATTGCTTAAATGCGTCTGCAAATTCAGGAACTACGGCATCAAAACCTTCCTACACCTATAGTGTTTTGCCAATTGCAAATGTTGCTGGATTTATTTCAAACACTTCTTGTGGAGCTGGCGCAACACTTCAGGTTAATGCTCAAGGCGCTGTATCTACGAGCTGCAACAATTTGGGCTTAAATGATAATGTAAACAATCTGGATTTAAAATATTACCCATCGGTTATCAATCGTCTTTTGAATATTGATTTTTCAAGTTCGGACAATGGTTTAGCGGAAGTAGATTTATTTTCTTCAAATGGATCAAAAGTATATTCTCATTCTAAAAATGTTTCTCCAGATGAAAAATTAGAATTAAACGTTGGAAATCTTTCAAAAGGTATTTATGTATGCAAAGTTCAAATCGAAAATCGAAGCAAAACTTTTAAACTGGTAAAAAACTAAATTTACTCCATAAAAAAAGGTCATTGAAACAAATCAATGACCTTTTTTACTTTTTATTGCTCACTTTTCACATTTAACAAAGAAATTAAAAAGCAGCTTTCATTTTATCTTTAATTGCATCAAGACATAAATTATTGATACTTCCTTCGTGCGTGTGTTTTGTTTCTTTTGGAGATTTGTACGTTCCCGCTTCCAATTGTTCTGCAACCGCTTTGTAAGCATCTCTAAACGGCATTCCAGCTACCACCATTTCGTTTAAAGTATCTACAGTAAACAAATAATCGTATTTTTTATCTTCTAAAATATGATCTTTCACCGTAATATCTTTGATTGAAAAAATCGCAATATCCAAACAAGATTTTAAAGTTTGAATCGCTGGAAATAAACCTTCTTTTAAAAGCTGCAAATCTCTGTGATAACCGCTTGGAAGATTATTGGTAATTAAAGTGATTTCGTATGGAAGCGCCTGAATCTTATTGCATTTTCCTCTGATCAATTCGAAAACATCTGGATTCTTTTTATGAGGCATAATGCTAGAACCTGTTGTAAGATGCGCCGGAAGACCAATAAAGTCAAAGTTTTGGCTCATATACAAACAAACATCCATGGCAAATTTTGATAAAGTTCCCGCTACGCTTGTCATGGCAAAAGCAACTGTTTTCTCTGCTTTTCCACGGCTCATTTGTGCTGCTACAGCATTGTATTTTAAGGTTTCAAAACCTAATTCCTGTGTTGTAAATGTTCTATTGATTGGGAATGAACTTCCGTAACCTGCAGCAGAACCTAACGGATTCTGATCTACAATTTTAGAAGCGGCGTTCAACATTGTGATATCATCAATCAAACTTTCGGCGTAAGCCGAAAACCACATTCCGAATGACGATGGCATGGCAATTTGCAAATGCGTATAACCTGGTAATAAAACGTTCTGATGTTTCTCTGCCGATTCCATCAATAAATCAAACAATGTTTTTACTTGCTCTTTTATTGCTTTTAATTCGTCTTTTAAATACAAATGAACATCTACCAAAACCTGATCGTTACGAGAACGTGCGGTATGGATCTTCTTTCCTGCATCGCCTAGTTTTACGGTTAGAAGATATTCGATTTTAGAATGTACATCTTCAAAACTGTCTTCGATTTCGAAATTTCCAACTACAATATCTGCAATGATTTCGTTTAAGGCATCAACCAAAGAAGTTGTTTCTTCCTGAGTTAATAAACCAATCTGTCCCAACATTTTGGCGTGAGCAATTGAACCTAAAGCATCGTATTTTGCTAAAACTAAATCCAGTTCACGATCGTTTCCAACGGTAAATTGTTCGATTTGTTTATCTGTTGGTATTCCTTTTTCCCAAAGTTTCATAGGTCATGTTTTTTTTCGCCGCTAATTCACGAATTATTTTTGATAATCTTTGAACATACAAATTCGTGAATTCGTGGCGGTTTTTCTTTTCTTATAATTTAAAGAAATCTGTTAGTATTTTGATATACAGGTCAACTCCTTCTTCAATTTCATTTACAAAAATAAATTCGTCTGCTGAATGCGAACGCAACGTTTCTCCTGGTCCTAGTTTTAAAGACTGACAGCTTAAAACAGATTGATCTGAAAGTGTTGGCGAACCATAGGTTGTTCTTCCTAACGCAATTCCAGCCTGAACCAAACCGTGTTCGATTGGAATAGACGATGCGTTTAAATGCATTGATCTTGGCGTTACTTCGGCATTTACATTTGCTTTAACAACTTCCAAAATTTCAGCGTTTGTATAACGGTCTGTTACACGAATGTCTACAACCAAATCACATTCTGATGGTACAACATTATGTTGTTTCCCTGCGTTGATTTGTGTTACAGTCATTTTTACTGGACCTAGAACGTCTGAGATTTTATCGAATTTATAGTTTTTAAACCATTCCATTACTGGAATTGATTTGTATAATGCGTTATCGTCATTTTGATGTGCAGCGTGGCTTGCGGTTCCTTTTACTTTTACATCCAAAACTAGTAAACCTTTTTCTGCAACCGCTAATTGCATTAATGTTGGTTCTCCAACAATGGCGCAATCTAATTC
Organism: Flavobacterium sp. B330r; assembly: GCF_056824325.1. NCBI lineage: Bacteria > Pseudomonadati > Bacteroidota > Flavobacteriia > Flavobacteriales > Flavobacteriaceae > Flavobacterium > Flavobacterium sp. B330r. Next base: position 4,174,245 of record NZ_CP124860.1, on the reverse strand, counting down.
TGGCAAGCTTTTTAAAACGCTGTTTAATCCATTTTTTCCGCTGCTTTCTTCTTCGGCTGAAGCCACAATTACGATATTATGTGACAGATTTTGATTTTCGTAAAAATGAACAAAAGTTGCTAATAACGAAACCAAGCATCCACCTGCGTCATTACTTCCTAAACCAAATAGTTTTCCGTCTTTTTCTATTGCTTTAAACGGATCGTTTGTATATGCCTGATTGGGACGTACCGTATCGTGATGTGAGTTAAGTAAAAGTGTTGGTTTATTTTCGTCGAAATATTTGTTGAAAGCCCACACATTATTGTTTTCTCTTTTAAAAGGAATCTCGTTTTGATTGAACCAATTTTCGATTAAAAGAGCCGCCTGATCTTCTTCACTTGAAAATGAAGGGGTTTCGATTAGGCTTTTTAATAAACTAATTGCTTCTTGGGTAAGCGTATCTATATTTTTCATTTTTGTTAGGTTCTGAGGCTATCCCGATAGCTATCGGGACTGAGATTCTAAGTTTTTTTAAGCAATGACTTTACTAAATCTTAGCCAGAAAATTAATTGGCGCAAATTTCTTAAATTATTATTTAAAAGCACTGCGCAGTCCTGTTTTTTTGCCACTAATTGCACGAATTTTCACAAATTATCTTTTTGTGAGAGAATTAAAATCAAAATAAACTTTTTGATGTACGTCTAAAATTATTTTCTCTTTTAACAGAAAAAATAGAGTCAATTCGTGGCAACATTTTTTATAATGTAATCGTTGTATGCGGAATATCTGAATTTTGAAGCATTTTATGGTGTCCAATTTTGATTTTCTGTACACCTCTTGATAAACTATTGAAGCAATTGTCCAATTTTGGAATCATTCCGGAATGGATTACTTTTTCTTCTTTTAACTTATTGTATAATGTTTTGTTGATCTCAGTTATCACAGATGAATCGTCTTCTGAATCTTGCAAAACACCTTGTTTTTCAAAACAATAGGTCAGCGTCACATCAAAAACTTCAGATAATGCAATTGATAATTCGCTTGCAATAGTATCGGCATTTGTGTTTAGTAATTGTCCGTTTTTATCGTGTGTGATGGCACAGAAAACAGGAACAACTCCAGCTTCTAATAAAGTTGCCAGTAATTTGGTGTTGACTTGTTTTACATCGCCTACAAATCCGTAATCAATTGTTGGATGATTTCTTTTTACCGATTGAATTAAATTCCCATCAGCTCCCGAAAAACCAATTGCGTTATTATCTTTTGCCTGCAATTGCGCTACAATATGTTTATTAATTTGTCCGGCATAAATCATTACAACAACGTCCAACATTGGAGCATCTGTAATTCGACGTCCGTCAATCATCTGCGGAACTAAACCAATACTCTGTGCCATTTTTGTAGCCGATTTTCCACCGCCGTGAACTAAAACTTTATAGCCTTCAATTTTAGAGAAATCGCTTAAGAATTGTTCTAATTCTGCTGGATTATCGATGATGTTTCCACCTATTTTTATTACTGATACGTTCATTATTTTTAAGGTTCAGAGAGACAAAGTGACAAAGTTTCAAAGTTTTTTTTAGCAAGGTTGCAGCCTCTGTCACTTTGTAACTTTGTTTCTTAGTCACTTAAATTTACATTTTCTTCAAAATCTTCTGTAAAACTAATTGTGCTGAATACGTTCTGTTATTCGCTTGTTCGATTACGATTGAATTTTCTCCGTCTAAAACTTCGTCGCTTACAATTACATTACGACGAACAGGAAGACAGTGCATGAATTTTCCGTTGTTGGTTAAAGCCATTTTTTCGGCTGTCACAGTCCAGTTTGGATCGCTATTGGTTACTTTTCCGTAATCGTTAAAATTACTCCAGTTTTTTACGTAAACAAAATCAGCATTTTCAAAAGCCTTATCTTGGTTGTATTCGATTGTGCAGTCTTTTGTAATTTCTGGGCTTAATTCGTAACCTTCTGGATGTGTGATTACAAAATCCATATCTTTTTGCATCTGCATCATTTCTACGAATGAATTGGCAACTGCCTGAGGCAACGCTTTTGGATGTGGCGCCCATGAAAGCACTACTTTTGGTTTGTGTTTGGTTTTGAACTCTTCCATTGTAATCGCATCTGCCAAAGACTGTAACGGGTGACGCACAGCACTTTCCATGTTTACAATTGGAACAGTTGCATACTTCAAAAATCCTGAAATTACAGTTTCCTGATAATCTTTTTCTTTATCTGCTAAACCTGCAAAAGCACGAATTGCGATAATATCACAATATTGAGAAACTACTTCTGCAGCTTCTTTAATATGTTCTGAAGCACCAGAATTCATAACGGCTCCGTCTTCAAATTCTAAAGTCCATCCTTCGTTAGTAAAATTCATTACCATAACGTTCATTCCTAAATTTAAAGCCGCTTTTTGTGTGCTTAAACGCGTTCTTAAACTTGGATTGAAGAATAACATTCCAAGAGTTTTATTTTTTCCTAAACTTTGATTTTTAAGCGGATTCTTTTTGATTTTAATCGCTTGTTTTACCCATTTTGATAATGAGTTGATGTCTTTTATTGAGATATAGTTCATTTGTTTTTTTAATTTAGATAATGTGATAATTAGAAAATTTGATAATTGTGCTTTATCTAATTAACTAATTTTCTAATTAATTCATTAGATTATTTTAGTAAACGGAATTTCGTCTTTTAATGCCTTTAAAATAAAATTATCGTTTAATCCATTTACAATCCAAGTTTCTATGTTAGCTGCTTTTGAAATTGCTGCTGCTTCTATTTTAGATTGCATTCCTCCTGTTCCGTGTGATGATTTCGATTCTCCGATTTCCTTTTCTAACGATTTCAAATCATTTACCAATTTGATTGTTTCTGGATTTTCATCGTGAATAGAATCTTTCGTATAAATTCCATTTGTATTAGTGGCAATTATCAGAATATCAACATTTAAAAGAACGGCTGTCAAAGCTGCTAATTTATCATTATCTCCAAATCGAATCTCATCTGTTGCAACGGTATCATTTTCATTGATAATCGGAATGTAATTGTTTTTAACTAATACATTAATGGTATTTACAATATTCTTTTTGGTCTGTTCTTTTTCGAAATCAGAATAAGAAAGTAAACACTGTGAGGTATTTAATCCTAAATCTTTGAAATTTTCATTGTAAATCCGCATTAAATGAGGCTGTCCTATGGAGGCTAAAGCTTGTTTTACAAAAACATCTTTATCTTGATTATCCAGCTTCACAAACTGCTTTGCCGCCGCAATTGCTCCAGAACTCACTATGATAAATTCATACTCGTCATTTAAAGCCGCAATCTGTATTCCGAGGTCTTCAATCTTTCCCCGCGAAATATGATTGGTTTCTTTGGTTAAAGTATTACTTCCTATTTTTAATAAAATCCGTTTTTTTGTCATTTTATTTAAAGATACTAAGGTTCTAAGATGCTGAGATTCTAAGTTTTTTTTAGAATTATCTAATTATCTAATTGCCTCAATTTTCATATTATCTCAATTACCTAATTTGTCCTTCTCCATACACGTACCATTTGTTTGTTACGAGATGTTGAAGACCAATTGGACCTCTTTGGTGAAGTTTATCGGTACTTATTGCTAATTCGCCACCAAGTCCGAATTGTCCTCCGTCTGTAAAACGGGTTGAAGCATTTTGATATACTGCTGCAACATCTATTGCTTCCATAAATTGTTGTGCCGTTTCGTCGTCTCTTGTTATAATTGCTGCAGAATGTCCTCCACAGTATTTATTAATCATATCGATTGCATGATTCTGAGAATCGATGGTTCCAATTACAATTTTATAATCTAAAAACTCTTCGTACCAAATATCTTCGTTTTGAAGTGTTTTCGTGTTTTCGAAATTCTCTAATGATTTATCTACAATAACTTCTACTTTTGCTTCTATTAAAGCCTCAATCAGCATTGCTGTGAAGCCTTCAAAATTAGGAAGTTTCGAATCTATTAAAACTTTATCTAAAGCATTACAAGCCGAAATTTTAGCTGTTTTAGCATTTAAAATTACTTTTAAAGCCAAATCTGTATCTGCTTTTTCATTAACGTAAACAAAATTATTTCCGCGTCCGCTTACGATTACGGGACAAGTTGCATGCGCTTTTACAAACTCAATTAGTTTTTCTCCTCCTCTTGGAACAATTAAATCAACTTTTTGAGTTGGTTTTTCTAAAAACGCCTGAGTTTCTGTTCTGTTGTAATTCAAATATTCTACCCAGTCTTTCGAAACTCCGTTTTCTTCTAAAGCTTTGTGCCAAAGACTTACAATTTTCAAATTTGATTTTAAAGACTCTTTTCCTCCTTTTAATAAAATTTTATTTCCGGATTTAAACGCAATTCCGCCCGCTTCTATTGTAACATCTGGACGAGATTCGTAAATGATTAAAATCGTTCCGAAAGCAGCGGTTTTATTTATGACTTTTATTCCATTATCATGAGTAAAATGAAAACGCTCAACGCCAACGGGATCTTCTTGAGAAGCCAATTGGTTTAATGATAAAATCATTTCGTCAACTTTTTTATCATCTACTTTTAGGCGTTCTTCCATCGCTAAATCTGAACCGTCATAATCGGCAAGATCTTCCTGATTGGTCAAGATTATCTCATTCCGCTCCTGCTCGACCAGCTTTGCCATAGACCGCAAAACCGCATTGCGTGTTTCAATTGATAATGGTTTCATTTTTTTGGTTTAATTGGTTAATCGTTAATTCGTTTAATCGATTAACCAGTTAAACGATTAAACGAGTTAACAGTTATAGGCAAACTTATTTTTTAAGTTCTTCTAAACTTTCTTTTAAAGCTTTTACAAACGTATCAATATCAGCTTTTTTCACAGTTAATGGCGGTAAAATTCTTAATAGATTTTTATTGTTGGCACTTCCTGTAAAAATGTGTTTTTCGATGATTAATTTCTTTCTTAAAGCAGCTACATCAAAATCAAACTCAACTCCAAGCATTAATCCTTTTCCTTTTACTTGTTTGATGCCTTCAACTTCTTTGATTTTCTCTAAGAAATATTCATAAACTTCGTTTACATTTTTCTGTAAATCTAGTTTTTCGATTACATCTAAAACCGCAATTCCCGCTGCACAAGACAAATGGCTTCCGCCGAAAGTCGTCCCTAATAATCCGAAACTTGCTTCGAATTTTGGAGAAATTAAAATCGCTCCAACTGGAAATCCGTTCCCCATTCCTTTTGCTACTGAAATAATATCAGCGTTAATTCCGTGGTGTTGAAAAGCGAAGAATTTCCCGCTTCTTCCGTATCCTGACTGCACTTCATCTAAAATTAAAACAACATCGTGTTTTTTACAAGCTTTTTCTAAAGCCTGAAAAAACTCAGTCGTTCCTTGGTCTAAACCTCCAACTCCTTGAATTCCTTCAATAATCACTGCTGTAACATCTCCTTTAGCCAATTCAGCTTCAACTAATTCGATTTGATTAAGAGGTAAAAAAGTAACAACTTGCTGGGCATTTATTGGCGCAACAATTTTCTTATTATCAGTAACCGCAACTGCTGCAGAAGTTCTTCCGTGGAAAGAATTATCAAAAGCCACAACTCTCGATTTTCCGTTGTGGAAAGAAGCTAGTTTTAAAGCATTTTCATTGGCTTCAGCACCAGAACTGCATAAAAACAATTCGTAATCTTCAAGACCAGAAAGTTTTCCTAATTTCTGAGCCAATTCCACCTGTAAAGGGTTCTGAATCGCATTCGAATAAAATCCTAAATGATCTAATTGATTCTTCAATTTTTCTACATAATCAGGCTGTGTGTGTCCGATAGAAATCACACCATGTCCGCTGTATAAATCTAAATATTCTACTCCTTTGTCGTCAATAATTGTACAATCTACTGCTTTTACTGGAGTTATGTCGTATAATGGGTAAACGTTGAATAAGTTCATTTTTGTTTTGTTTATTTTGTTTCAGGTTTCATGTTTCAAGTTGTCTACAGAACGTGCAACTTGAAACATGAAACTTGAAACTATTATTAAAATCCGCTTGGTTTCAAATGTAAACCTGTGGTTTCTTCTAATCCGAACATTAAATTCATGTTTTGAATTGCTTGTCCTGAAGCACCTTTGGTTAAGTTATCGATAATTGATGTTATGAGAACCCGGTTTCCTTTTTTCAATAAACTGATGATACATTTATTCGTTTGCACCACTTGTTTCATGTTGATGTTTGTTGTGGTAACGGTTACGAAAGGCTCATTTTTATAGAATTCTTCGTATTTAGCCACCAATTGTTCCAAACTATCGTCGCATAATGTATATAAAGTTGCAAAAATTCCTCTTGGAAAATCTCCTCTGTTCGGAATAAAAAGCAATTCGCTGTCAAAATCATCTTGCAACTGAACCAAACTTTCTGAAATCTCACCTAAATGCTGGTGTTCAAAAGCTTTATAATGTGACATATTATTGTTTCTCCAACTGAAATGAGAAGTTTCTGAAAGACTTACTCCTGCTCCAGTACTTCCGGTTGTGGCATTAATATGAACATCATTATTCAATAAATTATGTTCTGCTAAAGGTAATAAAGCCAATTGAATAGCAGTTGCGAAACAACCTGGATTTGCGATATAATTTGCTTTTTTGATTTCGGCTTTATTGATTTCAGGCAATCCGTAAACAAAATCTTTTCCTTCAAAATGAGCGTCTTTATTTAATCTGAAATCATTTCCTAAATCGATGATTTTGGTATGGCTTGCAAACTGATTTTCTTTCAAAAATGAAATCGATTTTCCGTGACCTAAACACAAGAAAACAACGTTCACATTTGGATTGATTTCATTCGTGAAATTCATTTCGATATCGCCCATCAAATCTTGGTGCGCCACAGAAAGCGGCTTTCCAGCGTTTGTTGTGCTGTAAACAAAATCGATGTTTACTTTGGGGTGATACATTAAAATTCTGATGAGTTCTCCGGCCGTGTAGCCCGAACCACCAATAATTCCGACATTAATCATGATCTAATTTGTTTACAGATGAGAAAATATTTTGTGCATTTCCTAAAATCTTAATAAATCCTTTTGCATCGTCAGATGTCCAAGCATTGTTCATTTCGCCATATTGACCGAAACCTGTGTTCATTAAATCATTTTCAGATTCAATTCCATCAAGTGAGAAATGATATGGTTTTAAAGAAACTGTTACCGTTCCGTTTACTGTTTTTTGCGTGTCTTGCAAGAACGTTTCAATGTTTCTCATCACTGGATCTAAGAACTGACCTTCGTGGAATAACATTCCGTACCAGTTTCCTAATTGTTCTTTCCAGTATTGCTGCCATTTTCCAAGAGTATGTTTCTCTAATAAATGGTGCGCTTTGATGATAATTAACGGAGCTGCAGCTTCAAAACCAACTCTTCCTTTAATTCCAATAATCGTATCTCCAACGTGAATATCTCTACCAATTGCGTAAGCACTTGCCAGTTTTTCTAGAGCTACAATATTATTTGATGGTTTGTCCGTTTTTCCGTTTAAACCAACTAATTCTCCTTGCTCAAAATGAAGCGTTACTTTCTCTTCTCCTTCTTTTTGCAATTGAGAAGGATACGCTTCACTTGGCAACGGTTGTCCTGAAGTTAAAGTTTCTTTTCCTCCAACACTTGTTCCCCAAAGTCCTTTATTGATAGAATATTGTGCTTTTTCCCAAGAATAGTGAACTCCGTTTTGAGCTAGATAATCCACTTCTTCTTGTCTTGACAATTTTAAATCTCTAATCGGCGTAATGATTTCGATTTCTGGAGCAATAGTCTGGAAAATCAAATCAAAACGAATTTGGTCGTTTCCTGCACCAGTACTTCCGTGAGCGATTGCAGTTGCTCCTACTTTTTTCGCATATTTTATAGCTTCAATTGCCTGAAAAACACGCTCAGCACTAACTGATAACGGATAAGTATTGTTTTTTAATACGTTTCCAAAAATCAAGTATTTTATAGCTTTATCGTAATATTTATCTAAAATTGTTAAGTTGGCATGTTGTGCACTTCCTAATTCGTAAGCTCTTTTTTCTATTGCTGATAATTCTTCTGCGCTAAATCCTCCTGTATCAACAAGAACGGTATGAACCTCATAACCTTTTTCGTTCTTTAAATATTTCAAACAATACGAGGTATCTAATCCTCCGCTATAAGCTAATACTACTTTTTTCATTTTTTATAATTTAGGCTAATACTTTCGTATATAGCAGTTTGAGATTTCTTTTTAATTAAATTTTAAATAAAAAAACAAATGACAATATTTTGTTTAAAAATAAAGCTTGTTTGATTTTTTTAAGTCTGCTTAAAACAGCCTCATTAAAAGGATGTCTTGGCGGTGTTTTTTGTTTTTCTTTTGGATCGTACAACATTCCAGTGCAAAGACACATTTTGTTTTCTTTGCTCTGTAAAATTGGGAAGTTAGTACAGGTTTTACAGCCCGCCCAGAAACTTGGATCGGTTGTCAATTCTGAGAAAGGAACTGGTTTATAGCCTAATTCAGAGTTAATTTTCATAACAGCTAAACCTGTAGTAATTCCAAATATCTTAGCATCTGGAAATCTTTTCAAAGAATAATCAAAAACTTTGGATTTTATTTTTTTTGCCAAACCATGACTTCTATAATCTGGATGTACAATTAATCCTGAATGAGCGACAAATTTTCCGTGCTGCCAGCTTTCTATATAGCAAAAACCTGCAAATTTTCCGTCTGCCAAAGCAATCATCGCATCACCATTTGCCATTTTTTTCTGAATGTACTCAGGAGTCCTTTTAGCAATCCCCGTACCTCTTAATAAGGCAGACGATTCTATCGTATCGCAGATTTCCTGCGCATACTTAAAGTGTTCTTCTTGAGTTACAACAATAGAGATCTTCATTTCAATTATTGAAGTTAGAGTTAAAAATTAAAGCATATTGATTCGCTTGAAATCCAGAATTGAATCCAATAAAATTAAGCATAAAAGAAGTAACTTCCTCAAAACCAAAACATTGATTAAGAAAATTTACAAAATAATAAATACTTTTAGGATGCGTTTGTCCAATGGACAAATTATGTGATTTCAAAATGAAAAATGGATATGAATAAATATACGGCTATAAAACTCAGTGAACACTATAGAGATAGTGTCCGTACTTCGGGAGAAGTAATCGGTGAGTTTGTCCGTGACAAAGAAGTTATATGTAAACTTATTTTATTCATCGGTGCAAAAGTACATTATTTTTTTATTTACAAAACAAAAAATTAAAATTCTAACATTTTTTTTAGTTTTTGTTAATATATGCAAAAATAAAAACCCGATAATTATTTCTAATTATCGGGTTTTAAATAGGTTATATCTCTATAATTTTTACTTCTTAGTAAACTGCATTATTTGTCCATTATCTAAAATTGTCATGTCAAACGCATTTTTAGCTTCATTAAATTTAAATTTTAATCCCGCTCTTTTCGATTCAAATGTGTCTTTTTCGCCTGCTACAGGTTCTAATGTAAACTTAGGATAATTTGGAAGTTCGGCAACTAAAGCACTATTTTTTTCTGTCAGTTCAATAGTTAAAGGAGATTTTGCTGTAGCATATTTACCTAAATATCCATCTAAAATAATATCTTTTTCCAATTTACCTTTTGCTGCTGTCCAAACATTATTTGAGTCGTTATTATCTGGAAAAACATGATCAGGATCTAACGTAATACTTTCAATTTCTTCTGTAGAATTGTGTTTGAAAGACCAGCTTTTATTACGCTGCCATACTTCTACCGGAAGATTAACTCTAGTCACTTTTCCGCCTTTTGTTTTCACATCTAAAACAATTGGCATTGGCATTTTATCAAAATTTTCAACTGTAATTATGGCACCTTTAGCAGGATCGTTTTTCACATATTTTACAGAATTAACACCTTGATCAAAACGCCAATTATTTACGTACCAGCTTCTCCAGAACCAGCTTAAGTCTTCACCAGCCACATTTTCCATAGATCTAAAGAAATCATCTGGTTGTGGATGTTTATATGCCCAACGCTGAATATAGGTTCTAAAAGCAGTATCAAAACGCTCTTTTCCTAAAATCTGTTCTCTTAAAATCACTAAACCTGCGCTTGGTTTAAAGTAGCATAACATACCAATATTAGCTTCCTTCATGTTATCAGGAGAACTCATAATCGTTTCTAAGTCGGGTCTAGTAAACGGTTCTGCTTGTTCGTGCAAATCTGTTGGCTGTTCTTTGTACTCTCCATTATTAAATGCAGCAGTGCTTAACGAGTTAATAAAAGTGTTAAATCCTTCATCCATCCAAGCAAACAATCTTTCATTAGAACCAACAATCATTGGAAACCAAATATGTCCAAATTCGTGATCTGTAACTCCCCATAAATCTGCTCCTTTAGATTTCCATCCGCAGAAAACAATTCCAGGATATTCCATTCCTCCTTCATTACCTGCAACGTTTGTAGCTGCTGGATAAGGATATTCGAACCATTGTTTAGAATAATGTTCGATTGAAGCTTTCACATATTCTGTAGAACGTCCATAAGCACCTTGCCCATCACTTTCAACTGGATAAGCAGACAATGCTAATGATTTTTTACCGCTTGGAAGGTTAATTTTAGCGCCGTCTAAGATAAAAGCCGGAGAAGATGCCCAAGAAAAATCACGTGCATTTTTGATTTTATAATGCCATGTTTTTTCAGTTCCTGAATTGCTATTTGCTGTTGCGTTAACTTCATCAGCAGTACGGATCATAACTGTTTTATCACTGTTTGAAGCGTCTTTATATCTTTTTAATTGCTCAGCAGAAAATACTTCCTGACCGTTTAGCAATTCTCCTGAAGCTACAACGTAGTGATTTCCTGGAACTGTAAGTTTCACATCAAAATCTCCATATTCTAAGTAAAACTCAGACGCACCTAAATAAGGAGCTGTATTCCATCCTCTAACATCATCATACACACACATACGTGGGTACCATTGTGCAATTGTGAAGATTTTTCCGTTTTTAGTTTCCAAAACTCCCATTCTATCAGACCCCTCGAAAGGCGCGATGAAAGAAAATTCGATTTTAACTTTTACAGAGCCTCCTTTTGCAGCTAATTCTTGTGGAAGGAAAATCTGCATTCTTGTGTCTGTAACTATATATTTAGCAACTGTTTCTGTTTTAGTTTTTCCACCAGTAATTACTTTTACAGATTTAATTTTATTTCCACCATCAAAAACTTGTCCTTGGGCTCCGTTACGGCTTCCTGTCAAAGGCACGATAGCGTTTCCTCTAGAATCTTCTTTAAATAAGTTCTGATCTAAATTCAGCCAAAGAAATGATAATTTATTAGGGCTATTATTAGTATAAGTAATTTCATCTGTCCCTACAATCTCATTTGTAGTTCCGTTTAATTTTGCCGTAATCTGATAATCGGCTCTATTCTGCCAATACTCAACTCCTGGCTCACCACTTGCAGTACGAGTTGATGTAGCATTTTTGGTGTAAAAATGAGGTCCAAAGGCATCATGATAATTGTAATTGTTTACCGGATTTGCTGCTGTCGCTGACGGGGTTTGTTGCGCCCATACTGAAGAAATCCCAAAAAATAAAGCCGCGGTTAAAATGGCTTTTGCAGATTGCTTTTTCATATTTTTTAGCTGTTTATGTAGCAAATTAATGAAAAAAAAAGCTATTTACAGAGAAACTTTAAAACATAAATTCAATTTTAGCAAAATTTTATCAATAAAATAATTTAAGCCTTTTTCTTAAAAAACTAAATTTTATAAAATATATTTACATCTCTATAAAAAATATTCATTTTATATTTAACATTGTGACTACAACTATTTCAAATTCAATATTAAAAGCTTCCATTAAACATGCTGGAGCTGAATTATTATCATTAAAAGACAATCAAGAAAACGAATATATCTGGGAAGGCAATCCAGATTTTTGGGGCAAACATTCTCCCGTACTTTTTCCAATTGTAGGAACTTTAAAAAATAACACTTACACAATCAACGAAAAAGAATACCATCTGCCACGCCATGGTTTTGCTCGTGACATGGACTTTGAATTGATTGAAAAAACGGAAAACAAAGCTGTTTTCTCTCTTCAATCTTCTGAAGAAACATTACAGAAATATCCTTTTGAATTTGAATTGCAGCTTATTTATACGCTTAATGAAAACGCATTGGAGCTTGAATACAAAGTCATTAATAAAGGAAAAGAAAAAATGCCTTTTTCTATTGGAGCGCACCCAGCAATTGCTCTTCCTGATCATTTTGAAAATTATGTCCTTCAATTTGAAAAAGAAGAAAGTTTAAAATACTACCTTCTTGAAAACGATTTGATTTCGTCTAAAACTAAAATTCTAGAAACAAAAAACAATTTAGTTCCTTTAAATTACGAGCTTTTTAAGAACGATGCTTTAATCTTTAAAACATTAGAATCAAAATCTTTAATCATTTTAAACAATTCAAAACCTTATATAAAAGTTGATTATAAAGATTTTCCAAGTTTAGGAATCTGGACAAAAGAAAACGCTCCTTTTATCTGTATTGAACCGTGGCTTGGATATTCTGATACTGATGAAAACACAGGAGATTTATACCAAAAAGAAGGAATTTTGACATTGGAAGCAAACAAAGATTGCAGTGCAAAATTTACTATAACAACATTATAATAAAGAAAATGTTAGATTTTAACTTTACTCCATTTCCTGTAATAGAAACAGAACGCATAATTCTAGACAGACTTAATCACAAAGACGTACAGGAAGTATTTGAACTACGTTCTAATCCTGAAATCATGAAATTTATTCCAAGACCTTTGGCAAAAAATCATGAAGATGCTTTGGAGCACATCAAAATAATCAATGATAAAATTGACGATAACAGTGGAATAAATTGGAGTATCAGACTAAAAGGCAATCCTAAGTTGCTTGGAATTATTGGTTTTTACAGATTGCAACCTGAAAATTACCGAGCAGAAATAGGCTATATGCTTTCATCTGATTATCATGGAAAAGGAATTATTCCAGAGGCTGTAAACCGACTAATTAAATTTGGTTTTGAAGATTTAAAACTTCATTCTATAGAAGCTGTAATTGATCCAGAAAATTATGCTTCAGAAAAAGTATTACAAAAATGTGGATTTGTTAAAGAAGCGCATTTAAAAGAATCAGAATTTTGGGAAGGAAAATTTCTTGATAAGGTAATCTATTCATTATTAGAAAAGTAGATTTTTATTCTTGTTAAAATAATCTTATAGCCAATTGTTCTCTAGCATTATACGTTATATTTGCGCTCGAAATCAGCAAAAAAAAGCTGTTTTGAATCCAAAACATTTTTATGAAAAAAATACCCGCCCTACTTGTTCTTTTATTTTGTATACAATTACAAAGTCAGACATTTGTAAAATTTAACGGAGCAACTGCTTTATTAGCGATCCCAAATATTGGTATAGAAACCAGTATAGGAGAGAAAACAACTTTTAGTGCCGATATAATGGCTTCTTTCTGGGAATCGTTTAACGGACATAATCCGATGAAATTTATTACTGTTACTCCAGAAATTCGCTACCATTTTAAAGAAAAATACAATGGTTTTTATGTAGGAGGACATATTGGAGCTGATAAATACGAATTGCAAAAATGGAATTATTGGGACAGTAACCGTTATGAAGATGGTTTTGGATATAGACTTGGTGCTACTGTGGGTTACAACCTAAAATTAAGCGATAAGTTTTTACTTGACTTTTTTGTAGGTGGTGGATGGCATCAGGGGTTTTACCATGGATATTATAATGACGGAACTCCAGGAAGGTATGAAAAAGCTCCGAACTATAACAAAAGTGGTGAATGGCTTCCGTACCGTGGAGGAGTTATGATTTCATACAAATTATAAAATCAGCTTAACTTAGGAAGCGTTTTTACATAAAGCTCTTCTACTTTTTTACGAGCCCAATCTGTTTTTCTCAAGAATGTAAGACTCGATTTTACACTCGGATTTGAAGTAAAGCATTTTACTGGAATTAATTCTCCTAAAGTATCAAAACCATAATAATTGACTAAAGTTTCGACAATTTTTTGAAGCGTGATTCCGTGAAGAGGATCTTTAGATTGATTTTGCATTTTGTTCTTTTTAGATAATAAATCAAAAAGACCGTACTAGGAAAAGTACGGTCTTTTCTTTTTGCAAAATTACTAAAATAGAATTTTACGATAATCAAATAAAGAATAAATTAGAATACGAATTTAAATCCTACAGAAACAGGAGAAGTCAAATTTGGATTACTTCCTGCTAAAGCTGTATTGTAAAAAGGATCTACATTTGCAACATGCGCTAAACCAAAATTGGTAACTGTAGTTTTGTCTCCAGTTTTAGGATCAAGTGTTGTTGATGTAAAGTTTGCCAAATCATAGGAAAACTCCACAGAGAAATTCTTAGTCACGAAATAATCAAATCCGCCTGATAGAGACAACCCAACTTGATTTACTTTTAACTCACTTTCTTTTTCTTTACCAGTAATAATAGGCACTGCTAATTGTCCGAAGAAATAAAGTGAACCAGCAACATTCCAATATTTTCTAACTAAAGGCTGCGCTACAAATAGATTTGTTTTTGCTGCAGTTCCAGCATCAGAATCTGCTTTAATGTTGATAAAACCAATTCCTGCACCTACAGCAACAGATGGCGTTACAAATGTTCCAACAATTGGCAGCACAGATAATGTAGTATTTTTTTCATCTGCCGTTTTAGTTTGTTGATAACCGAATTGAGAGGTTGCAAACCATGCACCTTTTAGTCCTTGAGTTGAATCCTGAGCTTTAGCGGTTAAACCCATAATTACAACGCCGACTAGCGTTACAATTTTTTTCATTATTAAATTTGTTTTAGAAATTATGAGACAAACTTAAAAGGAAGCGTTTTTGCTCTAGATGATTAAAATCATAGATTAAAAAAAAACTTTAATTATCTTAGCCCTCATGAAATTTTTCAATTTTGTCTTACATTTGCAGCTATGATAAAATCAGTCAATATATTAAACAAAAGAGCCCGATTCGATTACGAAATAATCGATACGTACACTGCTGGAATTGTTTTGGCAGGAACAGAAATTAAATCTATACGTTTAGGGAAAGCAAACATTACAGAAAGTTTTTGTGAATTCAGTGGTATGGAACTTTTTGCCATTAATACTTATATTGAAGAATATTCTTTTGGAAATCAATTCAATCATAAATCTAGAAGTGAGCGAAAATTACTTTTAAACAAAAAGGAGTTAAAAACGCTACATAAAAGTGTTCAGGCAAAAGGACTTACTATTATCCCTTTGAAATTGTTTACAAATGAAAAAGGTTTAGCCAAATTACAGATCGGTCTTTGCAAAGGAAAAAAGAACTATGACAAACGTGAATCTCTAAAAGAGCAAGACACTAAACGAGATTTAGACCGTATTAAAAAAGCTTACAACTAGTAAGCTTTTTTATTTTCACACAAAACACTTATAATTAACATTTTATAGTTATTTTTACTTATAACCAATTTAACTGTAAAATATGAAAAAGTACTTAGTTTTGTTTTTCGCTATTGCAGCGTTTTCAAGTTGTGGCAGTAATACTTCTATTGTAAACAGCTGGAGAGATCCTGATGTAACGATTGCTCAGGAACAATTTAAAAAAGTTTTGGTTGTCGCTTTAGTCAAAGATGAAGCTTCGAGACGAATTACAGAAAACAGAATTGCTGCAAGCAATCCAGTATTTAAAACTTCGTATCAATACTTAAATGCAACTTCACAATTATCACAAGAACAAAAACTAAAGGTTTTACAAGACGAAAATTTTGACGGAGTAATCAGTATGCGATTAGTCAGCAAAGAAAAAGAAGTTAATTATGTTCCTGGCACTTATACAGGAATGTACTATGGCGGTTTTGACGGAATGTATACAGGAATGTACGGTTATGGTTTTGGAAACTGGTACGGAATGTATTCTCCAAACTTTTACGATCCTGGATATTACCAAGAAACCACATCTTATATGGTAGAAACCAATGTGTTTTCACTAAAACAAAACAAATTAATCTGGACAGGAACTACAGAATCGCAATATGTTACCGATTTAGGACAAACCGTTGATGCGATAATGCAAGCTGTTGTAAAAGAAATGAGAAAGGACGGATCGCTTCCTCCCAAATAAAACATCAAGAGCAGTATTTCAAAAATGCTGCTTTTCTTTTGCCTAAAAAATTGACTAATTTTGTCAAGACTAAATCTTTCATAGAATGAAATCACTTTTAAAAAACGCTAGAGAACAGAAAGGTTTAAAAACTCGTGAGTTAGCTCAGCTTGCTGATATTGATCAAGCTTTGATTAGTAAATTTGAATCTGGAACTCGAAAACCAACAAAAGAGCAAGTAACCAAATTATCTCAACTTTTAGAGATTGATTATGAGACTTTAATGGTTGCTTGGCTTAAAGAGAAAATTCTTTATGAAATTGGCAATGAAGAATTTGCATTGAAAGCCTTAATTTTAGCCGAACAAGAAATTCAAAACAATAGAAAAGAAATCAACTCAGCATTACTATCTTCTATTCAAAATATCTTGGATGAAATTGAAATCTTAAAAAGTAAAATCCATTCTTTTAATCATTTTGAGTACCGTCAAATTTCAAAAACTTTAGAAATAGAATTTATTTTTAAAAGTATTCATTTAAACAAGAATCCACTAACCTTGGAAGAAACTAAACTAGTCTTAAATGAAGGATTGACCATTTCTGGAAAAAGTATGCAAAATCATCTTGAAGCCATTAATTTTCAAGAAGCAACATTTTACATTAAAGATCTAACTCAAAAGAAAACATCATTTAATGAAAAAGATTTTCTTTTGCTTCATACTTTTATTTTTAAAGGATTTGAATCTGAAAGTTCTGGAAAATATATCAATGATAAACTTATTATACGCGAAATGAATTTATTTTTTAATTGGTACGAATCGCAAAAAAACAATCTTCATACCTTAATTCTCGCATCTGAAGCTCATCTAAAAATAGCTGAAATTAAGCCTTTTGAAAATGGAAATCTTCAAATGGCAAATCTAGCATTAAACTGGATTTTAATCCAACATAATTATACATATGTCACAATTGATGAAAATCAAAAGAGTATAGATGAGTATTTTTCTGTTTTGGAGGAAAGTCAGATTCAGAATGATAAATCAATTTTTATTAATTATATAATTAGTATCGAAAAAGAAAATCTAAAAAGAGCGATACAATTAATCGAAAAATAAAAAAGCCCAGCTAAAACTGGGCTTCGTATTAATTTTTATCTTCTAATAAAGGAACAAATCTAAACTCTCCAAACTCATGTTTTTCAAATTGAGTTTCATTCTTTCTAATTAATAAAGTCATAATCTGAACATCTTCTCCTAAAGGAATAACAAGCCTTCCCCCTATTTTCAACTGAGCCATTAAAGGCTGCGGAATAAAAGGCGCACCTGCTGTAACTATAATACTATCAAACGGAGCAAAATTTGGCAATCCTTTATATCCATCTCCAAAAGAAACATGCTTTGGACGAATGTTTAATTTTGGAAATAAGTTAGAAGTTGCTTTAAACAATTCACTTTGTCTTTCAACGGTAAATACTTTAGCGCCTAACATAAATAAAACGGCAGTCTGATAACCAGAACCCGTTCCTATTTCCAAAACTTTATGATCTTTCTTAACTTCAAGCAATTGCGACTGAAAAGCCACCGTATAAGGTTGAGAAATGGTTTGCCCTGCACCAATAGGAAATGCCTTGTCTTGATAAGCGAAATCTTCAAAACTTGAATTTAAAAAAAGGTGTCTTGGGATTTTTTTAATGGCATCCAAAACCGCTCTATCAGTAATTCCTTTTTGTTCTAAGGTGGTTACTAATTGATTGCGAAGTCCTTGATGTTTGGCAGTATCTTTCAAAATGGGTAGGTTTTATTTTCGCAAAAATAAGAAACAAAACAGGATTTCAAATATTGATTTTTAAATATTAAATTAATAAAGCTAAAAGTTGAAATGTGAATTGCGAAATATAAACCGTAAAACGTAAAATGTCGACCGTTAAATACCGAAAGTCATAACTCATATTTACATTTCACATTTCACAATTCGATAAATTCATTTTCAGGTTAAACAAATAAATTATATTTTTGTTTAAAATACATTCTCATGTTAAAAGTAGGAGTTTTAGGTGCTGGTCATCTTGGTAAAATACATTTACGCTTATTACAACAATCTGACAAATACGAATTAGTTGGATTTTACGACGAAAATCAAGAAAATGCCGAAAGAATCTCTAAAGAGTTTGGCTATAAAAACTTCAGCACAATTGCAAAACTTATTCACGCTGTCGACGTGATTGACATTGTAACTCCAACACTTTCACACTATAAATGTGCAAAAGTTGCCATCAAATCAGGAAAACATATCTTTATTGAAAAACCAATCGCTAATACAGTTGAAGAAGCCGAAGAAATTATTGCTTTGGCAAAAGAGTACAATGTAAAAGGGCAAGTTGGTCACGTAGAGCGTTTTAATCCCGCTTTTATCGCTACAAAAAACATGATCGAAAACCCGATGTTTATTGAAACGCATCGTTTGGCCGAATTTAATCCGCGCGGTACAGACGTTCCTGTGGTTTTAGATTTAATGATTCATGATATTGATGCCATTTTAAGTGTAGTAAATTCAAAAGTAAAAGATATTCACGCCAGTGGAGTATCTGTAATTAGCGATACTCCAGATATTGCCAATGCCAGAATTGAATTCGAAAATGGTTGTGTAGCCAACTTAACAGCAAGCAGAATCTCATTAAAAAACATGCGTAAGTCACGTTTCTTCCAAAAAGATGCTTACATTTCTGTTGACTTCTTAGAAAAGAAATGCGAAGTAGTACGTATGAAAGATGCGCCAGAAGTTCCTGGAGATTTTGACATGATTCTTCAAAACGCTGAAGGTGTAAAAAAACAAATCTATTTCACCAATCCAGATGTGGAGCAAAACAATGCAATTCTGGACGAATTAGAATCTTTTGCAAATGCAATCAATACAGATACTACACCAGTTGTAACATTGGAGCAAGCTACAGATGCTTTGCGCGTGGCTTATCAAATTATTGATTGTTTCGATAAATAATTAAAATAATTTTAAAAATAAATTAGCCACGAAATTCGCGATCAAGTTGCGAATTCGTGGCTAAATCGTAAAATATAATATACTAAAGGTAATATGAAAACAATAGCTGTAATTGGAGCAGGAACAATGGGTAACGGAATTGCACATACTTTTGCGCAAAGCGGATTTACTGTAAAATTAATCGACGTTTCTGAAAAATCATTAGATAAAGGAATGGCAACCATTGCTGCTAACCTAAATCGTATGCTTTCTAAAGGAACAATTACTCAAGAAGATGTTGCTAAAACTATCACCAATATTATTACTTACACAGATATAAAGGACGGTGTTGTTGGTGTGGATTTAGTAGTTGAAGCAGCAACTGAAAACGTTGAATTAAAACTAAATATCTTCAAACAATTAAACGAATATTGCTCGCACAATACCATTTTAGCAACCAATACTTCTTCTATTTCAATTACACAGATTGGAGCTGTTGTAGCACATCCTGAACGTGTTATCGGAATGCACTTTATGAATCCGGTGCCGATTATGAAATTAGTCGAAATCATCCGCGGATACAATACAAGCGATGAAGTAACTAAAATCATCATGACTTTATCTGAAAAATTAGGTAAAGTTCCTGTTGAAGTAAATGATTATCCAGGTTTTGTAGCAAACAGAATCTTAATGCCAATGCTAAATGAAGCAATAGAAACGTTATACAACAAAGTCGCAGGAGTTTACGAAATTGATACCGTAATGAAATTAGGAATGGGACACCCAATGGGACCTCTTCAATTAGCTGATTTTATTGGTCTTGACGTTTGTCTAGCAATCTTAAATGTAATGTACGACGGATTCAAAAATCCAAAATATGCTCCTTGTCCATTATTAGTAAACATGGTGAGAGCTGGTAAACTTGGAGTAAAATCTGGAGAAGGTTTTTACGATTACAGCGAAAGTAAAAAAGCAGAGAAAATCTCCAAGCAATTTTTGTAAAATCTGATTTGTTCAATGAAAAAAATAATCTTTCTAGTCATTCTAATAATTTTTAGTTTAATTACTCTTTATTATTACAAACCAGTGACTATTGATTATTTATTTGGAATAACTAGAACTTTAAAGCAAGAAAATGGATATCAACTGAATATCAACAACAAAAGGTATGACAATTGTGTCTTTAAAAGTACCGAGAGTTTTGATAAAAAGCGAAAACACAATTTTGTAATTTTATATTTAAGGGATTTAAATATAAAATCAGACTTTGAAATAATCGTTGTAAATCTTGATGATAAAGTAGTAGGCTATTTTTGTGGTTCTGATAAGTGCTATGACAAAGTATTTGGCACTCTTTTTCAAAGTGATATGGGTTCTTTTTATACTCCTTTAGAGGATGATGCAAAAGGGCCTGGATTCGATACTAAATTAAAAATGGAAAATGAAAAGATCGATTTTTACATTCCATCAGAAAGAAATGAAAGCTTACACATTCAGCTTTCAAAAAAATAAATAAAATGTCAATAGCATCAAACTTACATACAATCAAAGCAACTTTACCTGAACAGGTAACTCTTGTTGCCGTTTCTAAAACAAAACCTGTTTCAGACTTAATGCAAGCGTACGAAGCAGGCCAACGCATTTTTGGAGAAAACAAAATTCAGGAAATGACCGAAAAATGGGAACAAATGCCAAAAGACATTCAATGGCATATGATTGGTCATGTTCAGTCCAATAAAGTCAAATTTATGGCGCCTTATGTGACTTTAATTCATGGTGTTGACAGTTTAAAATTATTACAGGAAATCAATAAACAAGCTTTAAAAAATAAAAGAATTATAGATTGCCTTCTTCAAATTTATATTGCAGAAGAAGAATCTAAATTTGGTTTGGATGAAAACGAATTAAATGAACTTTTAACTTCTCCAGAGTTTAAAGAGTTAAAAAATATTCGTATCTTAGGTTTAATGGGAATGGCAACTTTCACAGACAATCAAAACCAGATTAAAAAAGAATTTACCCATTTAAAATCCATTTTTGATTCTATCCAAAAACTGCAGATTGTTGATTTAAAAACAATTTCAATGGGAATGTCTGGAGATTATCAATTGGCAATAGAATGTGGAAGCACAATGGTTAGAATTGGAAGCAGCATTTTTGGAGGCAGATAATTTCAAAACCAAGACTGTAAGTGTGCAGCGATACGCCTACACAGCAAACTGAATACTAAAAACTGAACACTGATTACTGAATTTGTACGCAATACTAGACATAGAAACTACAGGAGGACAATTTAATGAAGAGGGAATTACTGAAATCGCCATCTATAAATTTGATGGGCATGAAGTAGTAGACCAATTCATCAGTCTTGTCAATCCTGAAATTCCGATTCAGCCCTTTGTGGTAAAACTGACAGGAATCAATAATGCGATGTTGCGTTCTGCTCCAAAGTTTTACGAAATCGCCAAACGCATTATCGAAATTACTTCAGACTCTGTAATTGTGGCTCACAATGCTTCTTTTGATTATAGAATCCTTAGAACAGAATTTCGTCGTTTAGGCTACGATTTCGAAGCCAGAACACTTTGTACAGTAGAATTAGCCAAAAAACTAATTCCAGAACAACCTTCATACAGTCTAGGGAAGCTAGTGCGCGCGCTCGGAATTCCTATGGCAGACAGGCATCGTGCAAGTGGAGATGCTATGGCAACGACAAAGCTGTTTAAAATGCTTTTGGAAAAAGACACTGAGAAAACAATTGTAAAAGATTTTATAAAACTCGAAGTCGAAAAAGGAATTTCTCCAAAACTCTTAGATATCTTAAATCAAATGCCAGCCAAAACCGGCGTTTATTATATTTATAACGAAGGGGGAACTTTGATTTATATTGGCAAAAGTCAAAATATCAAAAAAAGAGTCAATCAGCATTTTACTGGAGTTACAACCAAAAGCAAAAGAATTCAGGCTGAAGTCTTTACCATAACTTACGATGAAACTGGAAGCGAATTAATCGCCCTTTTAAAAGAAAGTCAGGAAGTAAAAATAAATCGTCCGAGATACAATCGTTCGCAAAAGAAAACTGTTTTTCCTTTCGCCTTATATGCCGAAAAAGATGAAAACGGATACATCAATTTAAAACTTGAAAAAGCAGACGGACGTAAAAAAGAAATAACCTCTTTTGCTTCTTTGCAAGAAGGTAAAAATGCACTTTTTAGGTTTACAGCAAAATATCATTTGTGCCAAAAACTAACCGGTTTATATCAAACCAAAAAAGAGTGTTTTCAATACAAAATCAAAGAATGCGATGGCGCTTGCGTTGGCGAAGTTACACCAGAAGTTTACAATTTAAGAGTACAGCAGTTTATCTCCGAAAACAGTTTCGAGAATAAAAGCATGATCTTAATAGACAGAGGCCGAAATGTAAACGAAAGAAGTGCGATTTTAATAGAAAACGGAACCTATCAAGGTTATGCTTATTACGATTTGAATCATCAGATCACCAATATTGATATCCTCAAAAACATTCTTATTCCAATGCCGCACAATCGTGATGTGAAAAATATCATTCAGAATTACATCCGAAAAAGCAAATCACTAAAAATACTTCATTTTTAACAAAACAAAACTTTCATTATCTTTAGTGATATGAAAAAT
This sequence comes from Flavobacterium sp. B330r, assembly GCF_056824325.1. Classification (NCBI taxonomy): domain Bacteria; kingdom Pseudomonadati; phylum Bacteroidota; class Flavobacteriia; order Flavobacteriales; family Flavobacteriaceae; genus Flavobacterium; species Flavobacterium sp. B330r. Next base: position 4,151,462 of record NZ_CP124860.1, on the reverse strand, counting down.
AAAAAATCACAATACGAAATCTTCAGGGAAAAAGTCAAAATTATTCTATATGGTACCAATACCATTTTAGGACGAATGTTCGATTTAGTATTATTGGGTTTAATCCTGCTGAGTGTTCTCCTAATAATGCTCGATACTGTTGAAGGAGTCAGTTCTAAATATCATGAACAATTATTGATATGCGAATGGATAATTACAGTTTTTTTCACCATCGAATATATACTGAGAATTATTTCTATTCAAAAACCAGTTAAATACGTTTTCAGCTTTTACGGAATCATCGATTTGCTTGCCGTATTACCCATGTATTTATCGATCTTTTTTCCTGGTGCGAGTATTCTATCCATTGTAAGAGCACTGCGTTTTCTTCGATTGTTCAAGATTTTGCATATTCCGCAAATTAATCATCAATCTTTACAATTAAAAGAAGCTATAGAAGCTAGCAAAGAAAAAATTCTAGTTTTCATTTATTTTGTCTTAATCAGCACTGTTATAATCGGCACAGTCATGTATTTGGTTGAAGGCAGAGAATCAGGATTTACAAGTATCCCAATGGGAATTTATTGGACAATTGTTACTTTAACAACCGTTGGTTATGGCGACATTTCTCCTCAAACTCCTTTAGGACAATTTATTGCAGCATTTGTAATGATTTTAGGTTACGGAATAATTGCTGTTCCAACAGGAATTGTTACAGCCGAATTTGCAAAAAGCAGCCTAAGAAGCAATTCAGTAAGCGGAAAAAAAACATGCCGAAAATGTCAGTCGCAAGTTCATTTTGACAATGCAAAATATTGTTACGAATGCGGAACAGAATTGCCAAATAATTAATTTAGAAGCTAATCCAGCTGTACATTGCAACTCCTCCTTATATTTGTAATTTTTTAAGGCATAAAAGGAGCTTCCGTTGGTCGCTCTTTTACACCAAAAAAATGCAACAAATATAAGTCCGGGGTTTCCATTTCCATCTGGGCTAAAAAATATGAAATATCTAATTACCATTGTCGGACCAACAGCTATCGGGAAAACAGCCCTGAGCATTGCTTTGGCACAGCATTTTAAATGCGAAATTGTTTCTTGCGACAGCCGTCAATTTTTTAAAGAAATGACAATTGGAACCGCTGTTCCCAGTCAGGAAGAATTAAGTGCTGCAAAACACCATTTTATTCAAAACAAATCCATTTTCGAAAATTATACCGTTGGCGATTACGAAAAAGAAGCACTTTCAAAACTAGAAGAATTATATCAAAATAATGATTTTGCAATTTTAATTGGCGGATCAGGTTTATACGTCGATGCCGTTTTAAAAGGTTTTGACGAATTTCCAGAAATTGCTCCAGAAATTCGTACCGAAGTAAATTCAAACTATGAAAAATTAGGAATCGAATATCTTCAAGAACAATTACAAAATTTAGATCCAGATTATTATCAAAAAATAACAATCCAAAATCCGCAGACCTTACAAAATCCGCAACGAATGATGCGTTTTGTAGAAGTTTGCATTGGATCGCAAAAACCCTATTCTTCATTTCTAAATTTGAAGAAAAACAACAGAAACTTCACTCCTATTTTAATTGGCTTAGATGCCGACAGAGAAATCATCTATAGCAGAATAAACCAACGTGTCGATATTATGATGGATATGGGATTATTGGAAGAAGCCAAATCACTTTATCCTAACAAAGAGTTAAATGCTTTACAAACGGTCGGTTATAGAGAATTATTTAGTTATTTTGACGGAGATTTCACTTTGCCATTCGCAATTGAAGAAATAAAAAAGAACACACGTCGATTTTCTAAAAGACAATTAACGTGGTTCAAACGAAATGAAAACACGAAATGGTTTGATTATTCGACTAATAGAAATGAGATTATTCATTACATCGAAGAAAATCTAAAATCTAAAATCTAAAATTAGCAATGCCTATATCACCAAATTTCACATCAGTTTTAAGTAAAGACTGGGAAATTAATTTTACACAATGTACGCCAAACGGTTACTTAAAATACACCGATTTATGCAATCTTTTACAGCTTACAGCTGCTGCACATTCAGAAGTTGGCGGAATCAGTTTTACAGATATGCAGGAATTTGATCAGGCTTGGGTTTTAAGCAGAATGCGTGTAGAAGTAACTGCTTTACCAAAATGGCAAGATGTTGTAACGGTAAAAACTTGGATCAATAGCCTCGAAAATTCACGTTCGGTTCGTGCACTTGAGATGTATGTAAATGGGAAAAAGATTGTTGGAAGCGAAACCTATTGGGCCGTTTTTAATACCAAAGCACGTCGTCCAGAAGCTTTAGCTTTGCCTTATGAACATTTCGAATTGTTCCCAGAAAAAAGAGCAACAACAGAAGGCTTTTCTAAAATAAATATCAACCACGAAAAAGAAGCTGTTTTCGAAAAAACAGTTTATTTATCAGATTTAGATATTGTAAACCACGTTAATAACGTAAAATACTTAGAGTGGTGTCTGGACCATGTCGATCCAAGAAGAATTATAAAACAAGAAGTAAAAAGCTTCGAAATGAATTTCATGAAAGAGCTTTCATTACAAGATAATGTGGTAATTCACGAAAGTGAAGACGACGATCGCACAACAGCAACATTCAGCATTACGAAAGATGATAAAACTTGTTTTGCTTTGGAGCTGCACTGGAAGTAAAAGAAGTTTATAAACAAGTTTTCTTTCCTATTTTCCCGCAATATTGTCATTTCGACGAAGGAGACCCGAGCGATAGCGAATAGGCGAAGCAAATCTCCACAAGAAGCTCTACAAAGATTGGACATTCGTTGCGGAGTTACTCGCGGAGATTTCTCCTTCGTCGAAATGACAAACTTTATCTAAATATTCTTCATAGAACACAAAAAAAACGATGCTAAATTGCATCGTTTTTTGTTTAAAAATTACTTTGATTTCTTTTTAGAGCCTTTCTTAGATTTATCCTCTTTCTTCTCTTTCTTCTTTTTCAACAAATCAACTTTACCTTTAATTCTTTTCTCAACTTCACTAATTCCAGAGTCATAATCATGCTGAATAGAATATAATTTTGCTTGCTTTATTTCTTTTAAAGCTTCTTCAAATTTATGTTGTACTTCTAACAGAATTGTTTTTTTGATGTAAATTTCAGACTTGTTTATTCCTTTTACAGTTAAAGCAAAATCAATTAGTTTTTGAGCTTCTTCATAATCTTCATTCACAATCAAGGTTTGCAAATAATACGGATATACTTCAAGAGCATGAATATTAATAGATAAAGCTTGCTGAAAATAAGATTTCGCCTCTTCATAATTCATTAATTGTTCTGCCTGAATTCTTCCGTATAAACACAAAACCATTGTATTCTTTGAATCATAAGAAAAAGCATAATCCAAAGATTCTATAGTTTCTTCAAGCGAATAAGGATAATTATCCAACGCTTGAAAAAGGTATTTATCAATTGTTTTCATTTTATGTGTCTATTTATTGTTTTTTTTGGTCGCATACAATTTGCATATCATCATTCTTTTCTGCGACCAAGTTTTTAATTATGCTCATTTCGTAAATCGTTTTTTAATTTCTGACGAGTCCCTTTATAACTTTTTTCCACTTTATTCTTTTTAAAATCACTTCCGGTAAAAACTCTCACTGGATTTCCTCGTTGTACATTAAGCTGATTTTCCCATTGTTGTCCCACATGATTTTTAAGCTGAATCAGTTTCTCGTCTTCTAGTTTTTTACGTAACCTTTCTGTTGCCAATTTTTTATTTTGGTGCTGCGAACGGCTGTCCATAGAAACTACTGCAATTCCGGTTGGAATATGCGTCGCTCTGATTGCCGAACTTACTTTATTTACGTGCTGACCACCCGCACCAGAACTTCTCATGGCCTGATATTGAATATCATTTTCAGAAAATAAGTTATTTTTCTGTTGTTCAATTTCAAAGATTCCAATAAACCAGTTTTTGCGTTTGTGCATTTTCCTAAACTGACTTTGGCCAATCCATTGAACTGTTCCTATCCAAGAATTCACAAACTGATCAGTGTTCTTTCCTTTTATAGCGATTGAAGCTGTTTCTACAGTTCCGTTTTCAGTTCCTGCTTCTCTTTGCAGCAAAACAGTTTCCAATTGCTGTTCTTGTGCTTCTTCAAGTACTTTTTTAAGCACTTGGGCAACTACCCAAGTGCATTCTGCAGGTCCGCGACCCGCTGTTATCTGAATTATTCTTTCCATTTTTCTAATATCTTAAGAAGCTTTTCTCTGTTTTTTGCTTCTTTAATAAATTTTGGAAGTCTTGAAACCATTGTTCCATTACTACTTCCATTATTATTTCTTTCTCTTAAGTCGGCTTTAATATATTTTTCCAAGTACATTAAATGTTCATAATTGTAAACCCAAAAAATATTTCCTTTTATTTCTTTTTGAAACCAAAGAAGCAAATTATGCCATGGCTCTCTTACTAAACCGTCTTTTTTAGCTTCTTTTCTAATTCTAGAAACTCCTGGCTTTATTCCTTCCTGAAAACTGCAATGCGGGCATTTAACCTGATAGGTTGCTGGAATCTCTTTAAAAATCTGAGATTCGTAATCGAATTTTTCAAAGCAATTACCACAATAATGCTTTCCATATGCTTTGTATTGATAAACAGGTTCATCAATCTTATAAAAACACGTTTTGCATTCGAAAGCCATTGTAGTGCATTTTCCACATTCACAATTTTCAGGCACTTCTTTTAAAACTCCTTTAGATTCACATTTGGGGCATCTTACGAAAATCTCGTTATAAAAATTTCCCAACCATTTATTTTCGTCTTGAAATCTTTCCATAATTTTTAATTTTTAGCGGTCCATCCTAACAATTTTAGGCGTAAATGTTCCTAAAACTTCAACTAATTCTGTTTGGTTAGCCATCACTTTTGTAATGTCTTTGTATGCCATTGGAGCTTCGTCAATATTACCGCCAATTAAGGTTACATCGTTCGCTTTCAGAACCTTTTTTATTTCACTTTGCGTAAAAGTACTTTTGCATTTGGCTCTCGAAAACAAACGTCCAGCACCATGCGAAGCAGAGTTTAAACTTTCAGGATTTCCTTTTCCTTTTACAATAAAACCTGGCGCTGTCATAGAACCTGGAATAATTCCCAATTGTCCTTCACCCGCAGGTGTAGCTCCTTTTCTATGTACAATACATTCCTTACCATTTACCATTTCTTTCCAAGCAAAATTGTGGTGATTTTCTATTGTTACTACAACTCTTTTTCCAATCGCTTTGGCAATTCTTCTATGAATGTCATCGTGACAAGCTTTTGCATATTCTCCAGCTAAATTCATAGCCAGCCAATATTCCTGACCATCATGTGTATTCAAGTCTAGCCAAGCTAAATGTTGCACATTTTTGGGCAACGGACATTGTTTTGTGGCCAAATAAGTGTAATGTTTCGCAATATTAGCACCCAATCCGCGGGAACCACTGTGTGATAAAACAGCAAAATATTCTCCTTTTTCCAATTTCCATTCATTCTCAGGATTATCAATTTTTGCAATTCCGAATTCTACGAAATGATTTCCTCCGCCTGAAGTTCCCAATTGTTTGTAAGCTTTTGGTAAAAGATTCTTTAACAACGGAATATCCATGAATTCACTTTTATAAAATACTTCATGATCTACTCTTGAAGCATGCGTCTCGTACATTCCGAACTTTGTATTGTCTTTCAAAATAGCTTCTAATTGATGTTCTTTTCCTTTGAAATGAGAAGCTGGCAAATCAAAAATGGAAAGACTCATTCTGCATCCAATATCAACACCAACTCCATACGGAATCACGGCATTGTCTGTTGCTAAAACGCCTCCAATAGGCAATCCATAGCCTGAATGCGCATCTGGCATTAAAGCTCCAGCAACTGATACTGGAAGTTTTAACGAATCGTACAATTGAAATTTAGCCTGTTCATCTATTTCATTCTCACCAAAAATTCTAAAAGGAGCTCTTGTATTTTTAAGCTGATGCATTCTTACCTGAACTGGTTTAATTAAACCCTCAGCTACTTTACCCCAAGTTCCATTTCCTTCATATTTTTCAGGATTTAACAATACATCCTTTGCTTCTGTCAGAATAAATTCCTTTTTTTCTCTTTTTCTATATCTGTTTATCTGCCCTAAGGCGATATTTATTGAATTGTTTTTTGGAAAACCTAATTTAATCAGGTCTTTTCCAGATAATTTATTTCCCATGATTTTCTATCATTTCATCTGCATATTGCTGATATAAAGCATGCAGACTTTTATTTTTAATTGGGCTTATCTCTTTTGGATTCTCCTTTTCATAGTAACTCCATTTATGAGAACTGCCGTGTATTAATCTATTTATTTTATCTCTCAGATTATGATTAACAACATAATTGTCAAGAAGCTGAATTTCACTTTCCAAATCCGAATCGACCATCTTAGTATGTGTTATCATATAAGGGCTTACGCGAAGAACATATCGCCATGGTTCGTTAAATACATAATGAATTTTGTATCGTTTAAAATTGCTGCACCAACGTTCCCTTTTATAAAAATGTGCTTTTTCTTTTTCGGTCAATTCTAATTTTGAACTTCTCCATTCCCATTCCGAAAATTCTTTTACAGTCTGGAGTTTTTCAACATACAGATGTCTTCTTTTTCTTTTTTTCTTTCTTTTAAAAGATTTTTCAGGAGAAAACTGCCATGTATTTATTTTTTCCAATAATTCTCTGTAAAATGGTGCTTCACTTGATCTAGCAATATCATCTCTTAATTTAAAATTACGTTGCCAGCCTTTTTGATACGGAATTTCCAAAGGAACCAATGGTAAGTCTTTACGCTTTTTCCAAAGGTCGATTTCAAGTTTTCTTAACTGGATTAATTGTTTTTCAAAATCTTCTTTTACTAATCTTTTCTTTTTTCTTTTACTTTTAAAACGAGTACATAATGAATACTCGTCTACCGTATAATTTTCCATAAAAAAATTATCGTGCATTAAATTAATAGCCCCAAAAGGCCAAACTATTTATCCTGACGGATAAATTCTAAAAATCGATTTTCGGGAAAATTTTGAAGAGTCTAGAATAAAAAAAAGCCCGAAACTTATTGTCTTCGGGCTTTTTTATATATCTAAAAATATATTTCTAGGATTGAAATAAGCCACGAAGAATTGCTTCACCAAATACGTTTGGTGTAAAGCTCTGAGATGTCAATGTAAGTACAAACATTTTTTCTTCGTTTTTAAAGGGTTATTATTTTTTTCGTGTGCAAATATTCATAATACTTTTTTGATTTTCCAAATTTATTTAAAGAAAATTCTTCAAAATAAATTTCACCAATATATTTTGAGCTTTTAAAACCAACACTATTGTTTTTAGAATCAAACAATTAAAAGCAAATCTATATCACAAAAAACAAATCAAAATATTTTAATTTAATGCATAAAAAAAGCCCTGATTTCTCAGAGCTTATCTATTTTTTTTTGCTGAATGATTATTCAGAAACTTTGCTTTTTATTACCAATCTGAAACCTTCACCGTGAATGTTTAAGATTTCAACATCCTCATCTGCTTTTAGATATTTTCTCAATTTAGCGATGTAAACGTCCATACTTCTTGATGTAAAGTAGTTATCATCTCTCCAGATTTTTGTTAAAGCTAATTCTCTTGGCATTAAATCATTTTCATGAAGAATAAGCATTTTTAACAATTCATTTTCTTTTGGAGACAATTTAATTGGCTCTTCATCTTGGAAAGTCAAGAATCTTAGTTTTGAATTTAAGTGGAATTTTCCAATATTAAACTCAAACTGTACTTGTTCTGCTTTTGTATCAGCTGATTTTCTCTGAATGATTGCTTTAATCTTCATCAAAAGCACTTCTGAATCAAAAGGTTTATTTAAATAGTCGTCTGCACCAGCTTTATAACCTTTTAACACATCTTCTTTCATAGATTTTGCTGTTAAAAAGATAATTGGCACTTCACTGTTCTTCTCTCTAATTTCTTTGGCCAAAGTATAACCATCTTTATAAGGCATCATTACGTCAAGAATACATAAATCGTACACATCTTTCTTGAACTTCTCGAAACCTTCCATACCGTTTTTAGCTAAAGTAACTTCAAAGTCATTTAACATTAGATAATCTTTAAGAACCGCCCCAAAATTTAGGTCATCTTCTACTAAAAGTATTCTTTTGTTAGTATTTTCCATATTTTAATTTATTAATGGTATTTTTATTATAAAGGTGCTACCTTTTCCTTTTTCGCTTTCTACATATACTTGACCATTGTGATCCTCTACTATTCTTTTCACGTAAGCAAGTCCTAAACCGTGTCCTTTTACATTATGAAGATCTCCAGTGTGTTCTCTGTAAAATTTCTCAAACACTCGCTTTTGAGCTATCTTACTCATTCCCAACCCATGATCTCTCACTTTTATCAAAATCATATCTTTAATATTTTCAGTAAAGATTTCGATCTCTGGTGCATCTGGAGAATATTTAATGGCGTTTTCCAAAATATTAACCAGCACGTTTGTAAAGTGAACTTCGTTTATCAAACAAGTTGTTCTTGCTGCGTTATAATGCTTTACTACAGAACCGTTTCTGTCTTCTAAAATAAGATTCACATGCTCAATAGCATCGTCAATTATATCTGTAACTACAGTTGGCTCTTTCGTTATGTCAAGTTCTCTTTTTTCTAATTTTGAAATACGAAGAACATTCTCAACTTGAGCGTGCATTCTTTTGTTTTCATCTCGAATCATTTGAAGATAACGATACACTTTTTCTTTATCTTCAATAACTTTCGGACTTCTAATAGCATCTAATGCTAGATTTATAGTTGCAATTGGAGTTTTAAACTCATGCGTCATGTTATTAATAAAATCTGTCTTGATTTCAGAAATATGTTTCTGACGCAATAATTGATTTAACGCACTTGTGTATGCAACTATTATAATTAATGTAAAAACTATTGATAAAATAGTAATACTTAATAATTCAGATAATAAGAATTTCTTTTTGTGGGGAAAAGTAACTGATAACTCATATTTGCTATTCCCTTCATTATCTGTATAAATTGGAATATCGTATGTAGATTCTTTATCAAAATGAAATCCATCGGATTTAATCTTTGTTGGAACACCACTACTATATATTCCGAATTCAAATTTGGTTTTTACACCATATTCTTCAAGCTCTTTTTTTAATAATTTATAAAGCTTCTCCTTTGATATTCTTCCTTCAATTGGAGTCAAAGACGCGATATCTTTGTATTGAATCTGCTGCTGAACTTTATTTAAAATATCTAAACTTCCTGATTTTTCAATTTTAAGATCAGGAATAATACTTTGTCCTAAACCATTATTATCAATTCCGCTGTTGTTATTATAAACTTCTGTTACTCTTTTTGAACTAAAATTTTTAAAACGTTCGCTACTGAATTTTTTGTTAAAAACTGAGCCATTAATATCGTAATCTTCCGATGTCAATGTGCTTGAATAAACGATTGTTTTATTCGTTTTTGTGTTTCTTTGTACATAAAGTACTTCTAGTAAATCTTCTTTTTTTGGAATTTTACCCGTACTGTCTTTAATACGGTTGTATTTGTCGTAGAAACTGTACTCTTCTTGTTGTTCCAGCTTATCTGCAACATTTCCAATTACTTGAGTAACGTGGTATTTAAATTGCTCTTCATTATTTTTGAACGAAGAATTGAACCAAAACACTTGCACCAGAATTATCCCTATCAAGGACAAACTCATCAATAAAACAAGTATTCTAAAAAATAATTTATTCATCGAAACAAAATTAATATTTTAACAATATACTAAATAATACATTAACCAAATATTAACATTTAAGACTGTTTTTGTTTTATATTTAAAATTTTAAGAATTTTAACAACTTCTTCTTTAGCATTTTTAAGATTATTGTTATTAATCACGAAATTGCTCTTAGAAATTCGTTTTTCATCATTCCACTGCATTTTCATTCTACTTAAAACTTCTTCGCGGGTGGTTTTATCTCGTTTTATAACCCTATCAATTCTTACCTCTTCGGGTGCTGTTACGGTTATAATTACGTCACAATCTTTATATCGGCCGCTTTCAAATAAAATAGCAGCTTCATACATTACATAATCATTATTTGTGTGCTCTTTTACCCAATCATCAAAATCTAGTTTTACCGCTGGATGCACAATCGCATTTAATTTTGCCAATTGTTCTTTATCATTAAAAACAATTTGAGCTAGTTTAGCACGATTTAAAATATCATTATCAAAAATATTGCCACCAAATGCAGCTTTTACTTCTGCCAGAATGTTTTTTGACTGCATTACTCTTTTAGCACCGTCATCGGCAATATAAACAGGAACGCCCATTTCTTGAAAATAGTTTGCAACAGTCGTTTTCCCACTGCCAATTCCTCCTGTAAGACCAATAACTTTTGTCATTCTTATAATTTAAAAAACATACGCGGAAAAGCCTCTTGTGGTTTTTTCTTTAATAAAATTACTTTAATGTAGGATTTTAAAAATCCTGTTCCGTAACCAAAAAACTGTTTCCACACTGCAATTACAGATAGATATCCAATTTTGATACTTTTATTTTGAATACTGGCTGTAAGAAAAATTATAACGAAATATACGAAATATAATTGTAATAAAATATCGATATTGAAAATTAACAATAAAAAAGCTAATAATAATCCGAGTATAAAGAAAGTCGGAAAGAAAAAAGTTAACTTATTATGTTCTGGATACCAGCTATTTAAAATCGGTCGAGCAATCCCAAATTTGTTTACTTGGATCGAAAATTTTTCCCAATCGATTCTTCTTTTATGATACACATAAGCTTCTTTAAAAAGCCTTGTCTCGAAGCCTAAATTCCATAAACGAATTGATAAATCTGGATCTTCACCCGGATGAATGTTTCCAAATCCTTTTGATGCCTCAAAAGCCTTCTTAGAAATCCCCATATTAAAACTGCGTGGCTGAAACTTGTTTATCTTCTCCGAACCACCTCTAATTCCACCTGTCGTCAAGAAAGAAGTCATAGCAAAATTGATGGCTTTTTGAATATCAGAAAAACTATCTAATGCTTTATCTGGCCCTCCAAAACAGTCTACATAATTTGCATCTAATTCTTTACGAACTTCAGTTAAATATTGTGATGGAATAATGCAATCTGAATCAAAAATGATAAAATAATCACCTCTAGCTCTCTGCATCCCAAAATTTCTAGAATCTCCAGGACCAGAGTTTTCTTTAAAATAGTATGATATATTTAATTTTCCTTGATAATTCATCACTACATCCCGACATGGAATAGAAGATCCATCTTCGACAAGAACAATTTCAAAAGCTTCATTATAATCAGATTTTGAGAGACTTTCCAAAAGCTCATCAACTTCATCAGGACGATTATACACGGGTATAATTAAAGAAAAAATCATAGCAGAATGTGCGTTATTAAAGGGTATATTTTTATTGTTTTAAAATTTTAACAAAGATATGGTATATTCACAAAAAAACCATCAACTTTTGGCTGATGGTTTTTCGTTTTACTAAGTAAAAATATATTATTTGATACTTTCAATCTCAACAACTTCGTTAGTGTCTGCGTTGTAATCAACACCAGGAACCTCGAATCCGAATAAATTTAAGAAATCACTTCTGTAACCAGCTAAATCACCAATTTCTGGTAATGTTTCAGTTGTTGCTTCCAACCAAAGTTTAGCCACTTTTTCCTGAACATCTTCACGCATTTCCCAGTCATCAATTCTGATTCTTCCTTTTTCATCAACAGGAACTTCAGAACCATTATACAATCTGTCTTGGAATAAACGTTGAATTTGCTCAATACAACCTTCGTGAATCCCTTCTTCTTTCATGATTTTATACAAAAGAGAAATATACAATGGAATTACTGGAATTGCAGAACTTGCTTGAGTAACTAAAGCTTTATTTACAGAAACATACGCTCTTCCTCCAATAGATTTTAAAGAATCTTCGATAGTAAATGCCGTAGCCTCTAAGTGATCTTTTGCACGACCTATTGTTCCTTTTCTGTAAACCGCTTCAGTTAAAGCTGGCCCGATATAAGAATAAGCAACTGTTGTAGCTCCTTCAGCTAATAAATTTTCAGCTTTCAAAGCATCAATCCACATTGCCCAATCTTCACCTCCCATTACCGCTACAGTATTTTCAATATCTTCCTCATTTGCAGGATTAATAGAAACATCTGAAACTTTTCCTGTGTGAAAATCAACAGTTTTATTCGTAAAAGTTTGTCCTATTGGTTTTAAAACTGAACGATGCGTAACTCCTGTATTTGGATTTGTACGTACTGGAGACGCTAAACTATAAATTATAAGATCTACTTGTCCTAAATCTGCTTTAATCAAATCTAAAGTTTCTCTTTTGATTTCGTTTGAAAACGCATCACCATTGATACTTTTTGCATACAAACCTGCTTTATGAGCTTCTTTTTCGAATGCTGCAGAATTATACCATCCTGGAGAAGCTGTTTTTCCTTCAACTGGTGGTTTTTCAAAAAACACTCCAATTGTTGATGCACCAGAACCAAAAGCACTAGTAATTCTTGAAGCCAATCCGAAACCTGTAGAAGCACCGATTACTAAAACTTTTTTAGCACCAGCGATTTCTCCTTTAGATTTTACGTATTCGATTTGATTTTTTACATTTTGTTCAGCTCCCGTTGGGTGGGCAGTCAAACAAATAAATCCTCTCATTCTAGGTTCTATAATCATCTTGCAATTATTTTTTTTGTATTATTTCAATTTCAGTTTTAATTTTTCAAAAATAGACATTTTATCCTTAACCCTTTTCATATTAGCCTTCATATTGTCAATAAAATTTGGGTTTAATGCATTCCTCTTTGCTTCTTTATAAAAATTAAATGCTTTAGTATATTGGCTTTCATACTCCGCCATTCTCCCTAATTCACTGTTATACGTAGAGTTATCTGCATTTTCTAAATTAGCCAATGTAAAATTAATATGTTCTTTTGCTTCTGCATATCTCCCTATATCAATGAGCAGATAGGTATAATTTAAATATGGAGCTGGATATTTAGAGTCAAACTTCATGGCCAATTTATAATGATAGATCCCTCTTTCGAAGTCACTTAATTTATTATAATAAATCCATCCCAAATGATTGTGAGCTTTACCAAAATCAGGATACTGAGATAAAATTTCTTCCAGCAGCTCTTTTGCATCTGCTGAATTTCCTTCAGAAATTAAAGCGTCTGCCTTAATAAATTGATTTTCGTAAAAACTCAAACTTTCCATTCCTTATTTTAATTCAATAATTCTTTTGCGTGATTTAATGCTGAGTCAGAGATGTTTGCTCCTGATAACATTTGAGCTATTTCTATAATTCGGTCTTCTTGCGATAAAAGTTTCAATTCCGATTGTGTGTCGTCGCCAACTGTAGACTTAGAAACTTTAAAATGAGAATCTCCTTTTGCCGCAATTTGAGGTAAATGCGTAATGGCAAATATCTGCATTGTGGCACTCATTTCTTTCATGATTTCTCCCATTCTGATCGCAATTTCTCCAGAAACTCCTGTATCGATTTCATCAAAAATTAAAGTTGGAAGTTTTGAATATTTCGCTAAAATCGCTTTCACAGCCAACATAATACGAGACATCTCTCCACCTGATGCTACTTTTTTAAGCAAGCCAAAATCGGTTCCTTTATTTGCTGAGAACAAGAATTGTAATTCATCTTTTCCGTTTTGAAAATACGTTTCAGAAGGCTGTAATTCCATATTAAAACGTGCATTAGGCATTCCTAAAGTCTCAAGAATTGAAACCAATTGCGCTGATAGCGTTGGAATTGCATCTAATCTATTTTGATGTATTTTTGATGCGTAAATATCAAGCTGTGTTGCTTTTTCCTCGATAATTTTAGTCAGCGAAGCTATTTCTTCATCCATATTATCAAGTTCAAGCAAAGAATTTCCTAAATCGGACTGAATTTGCAATAATTCGTCTACAGTATTTACCTGATGTTTTTTCTGTAAATTATAAATCGACTGCAATTTTTGGTTGATCAATTCTAATTGTGCAGGATCGTTTAATAATTTTTCTGAGCAATTTTCCAATTCTTTAGAAACATCATCAAACTCTATAGTCAAACTTGTTATTCTTTCAAACAAATTTTGGTATTCTACAGAGAAAGGAGCCACTTTTTGCAAGGCATTTTTCATTTCATTTAAACTATGAAAAACACCAAATTGCTCTTCATTGGCAATTGTCAAAGATTTATCTAGAGATTCTTTAATTATTTCGACGTTATTCAGTTTTTCGTAGTCTGCTTCTAACTCTTCCTGCTCTCCAGATTTCAATTGAGCCGCAACCAGTTCATTCAATAAAAATGTATGATATTCCTGCTCTTTCCCAGCATCACTTTGTTTTTTAAGCAAAGCATTTAACTTCGATTTATCTGACTTATAAGATTTAAGCAACTTCTGATACTCAGCAATTATGTCATTATTGTTTGCAATGGCATCAATAATTTTAAACTGAACATTTTCATCTGACAATTCTTGAGTTTGCTGCTGTGAATGAATATCAATCAAATACAAACTCAAATCTTGCAATTCTTGAAGATTTACCGGACTATCATTTATAAATGCACGAGATTTTCCAGAAGGTAAAATTTCCCTCCTAATGATCGTTTCATCTTCATAATCCAAATCATTAGCTTCAAAAAACTCCTTTAAATTATATTTTCCAATTTCAAATTGTGCCTCAATAACACATTTTTCTTCTTTATTTTTTAATGAAGTCAGATCTGCTCTTTTACCCAAAACAAGACCAATAGCCCCTAAAATAATTGACTTTCCCGCACCTGTCTCACCTGTAATTATAGAAAAACCTTTAGAAAAATCTATAGCTAGTTTTTCGATAAGAGCATAATTTTTAATTGACAGTGATGTAATCATAGGTCGATTTGTAAAATATAAGGTTAAAAAGTAGCGAAGATAAAAATGAAAAACGAGATTAGTATTTAATCTGTGACCATTTTGTAGAATTTAACGGCGAAACTCTATTTAAGACATCGGTTAAATCTGTAATTGTGATACTTGGGCCTCCAGAAAAAATAGAAACAATTTCATCTGATTTTGCATCAAAGAAAACTCGGGTTATAAAAGCATTTGGTTTAACAGAGTTTAATTTACCAATAAGCATTAATGCATTTTTGATTTTTTCCTTAGCAGCTTTTGTATCCAATGTCATTGCATCCAATCCTGTATGATATGCATAAGTAGTCTGACGCAAATCGCTATAGGTTGGAGCAATCATATCATTAATTAAATAGTATCGATTTTGAAGTCCGTCAGATTGGTTCCATCCTTTAAAACCTCCTTGTTGTGCAACATTGGCAATATTTTGCGCGGTTTGAAGATATGGATTTCCTGCTCCCATCTGAAAGGTATCAGCATCCATTCCTAAAATCACATAACAGTAGAAAGATATTACAGAAACCAAGTTTGACTCGTAAGTACTTGGGTTAAACAACAATGGTTCATACTCTGTATATCTAAAATTAAAATCTTTATCGTTGTAATTTAAAACTGGAGAAGAATAGGTTGAATTAAAAATCAATCTCGAAGACTGAACTTGAATGGTTCCCGTGAATTGATCTGAACTGTTAGATGATAAAGTAATATACATTGAACAGTTTATTCTCTCATTTTGTTTTAAAACAGAACCTGTCCAGTCTGTTTTATTCACAAACTCAGCCAAAGAAGTCTGAAGCGTTTTAAAAACCTGATTATTTGGGTTTGTTAATCGTTCTGTATTAATAGTCACTGTACAATTTAACTGCTGAGCTTGTACAAAACCAAAGCTTAAAAATACTAATAGCGTAACTATCTTCTTCATAATCGTCTAGATATTTAATTTTATAACATAAGTTGTTTCCAATTTATGTTTTCGGCGTATATTCTAAATTTATGATTTTGAAAAATGCAGAATAACTTTATTCAAAATATCAGCCGCAACAGATTCTTTTGATTTTAATTCCATAGGTTCGATTTCAAAATTTTTATCAATAAAAGTAACTTTATTGGTCTCTTTTTTAAAACCGGCACCTTTATCTTGTAAGGAATTTAAAACAATCAAATCTAAGTTTTTTTTCTGAATTTTCAGCTTAGCATTTTCAATTTCATTTTCAGTCTCTAATGCAAACCCGATTAAAAACTGATTTTTTTTGATAGCACCCAAAGAAGACAAGATATCTTTTGTTTTCTCTAAATCTATCGAAAATTCTACAGTATTCTTTTTAATCTTTTGATCTGCAACAAATTTAGGTCTGTAATCTGCAACAGCAGCAGCAGCGACTGCCGCATCAACTTCATTAAAATACAAATGACAAGCATCGTACATTTCTTGAGCCGAAACAACATCTACCACTTTTATCAGACTATTTTTTGCTTTTAAATGAGTTGGTCCCGCAATCAAGAACACTTCTGCTCCTAAGTTTGCCGCTTCATTAGCAATATCAAATCCCATTTTTCCTGACGAATGATTCCCTATAAAACGTACAGGGTCTATCGCTTCGTATGTCGGTCCTGCTGTAACTAGTATTTTTTTTCCTTTTAAAGGCAATTTACTTTCTAAATCAGCTTCTAGAAAAGTTACAATATTCTCAGGTTCAGCCATTCGGCCCTCACCTGACAAACCACTTGCCAATTCTCCGCTTTCAGCAGGAATCATAATATTTCCGTACTGTTTTAAAGCTGTAAAACTTGATAAAGTTGAAGGATGTTTGTACATATCCAAGTCCATTGCTGGTGCAAAATAAACTGGACATTTTGCCGATAAGTAGGTTGCAATTAAAAGGTTATCACAATTTCCTGTAGCCATTTTAGACAAAGTATTTGCAGTAGCAGGCGCAATCAACATAAAATCTGCCCAAAGAGCCAATTCTACGTGATTGTTCCAAACTGCCTCTTCATCATCCTGATTAAAGAAACTTGAATGTACTGGATTTTTTGATAATGTAGATAATGTAAGTGGGGTTACAAAATCCTTAGAAGCAGGTGTCATGATCACTTGGACATGTGCACCTGCTTTTATAAAAAGTCGTACTAAAGTGGCTGTTTTATACGCTGCGATTCCACCAGAAACACCCAGTAAAATCTTTTTCCCGTTTAAAACTGACATTGTACTATTATTTGTTTGAACTTCTGTGGTAAGTTTTACCGTCTAACCATTCTTGAACAGCTAAAGCGTGTGGTTTTGGTAATTTTTCGTAAAATTTAGAAACTTCAATTTGTTCTTTATTTTCAAAAACTTCTTCTAGACTATCATTGTAAGTAGCAAACTCTTCTAATTTTTCAGTCAATTCTTTTTTAATCTCTGAATTAATTTGATTTGCTCTTTTAGCCATAATGGTAATTGCCTCATACACATTTCCTGTTGGCTCTTCAATAACTGTTTTATTGTAAGTTATTGTGTTTACAGGAGCATTCGTCTTTTTTAAATCCATGACTTTATTTTATTTAGTAAATTTTTGTAAATCTGTTTCAACTCTGGCATTCATTTCTTCTGCCTCTTTTTTATATTTCGTATCGCTTTTAAACTTCAATAAGTTAGCATAACATGTTTGTGCAACATGTAAACGATCTTCCATTTTTGAAGGAACACTGTTAATTGCCAATTTATATGCAGAATCGTATTTATAGAAAAGCGCATCTTCTTTAAATGGTGTTCCAGGAAAATCAGCAATAAAGTTATCAAAAGCTATTAAAGCCGATTTGTAATCTGATATTGTATTATATCCTTTAGCATTCTCGTAAGCTTTTTTCTCCAATTTACCATTTAGCTTCTGTACCGTCTCATTTGCCTGAGGAATATATTCAGAATTTGGATAATTTTCAATAAAAGTCTGTAATTTCTCTAATGCCTTTACCGTATCTGCTTGATCTAAACTATAAACTGGCGACAACTTAGAATAACTATAAGCTCCTAAAAACGCAGCTTCCTGCACTTTTTCACTTCTTGGATACCCCGAAACAAAAGCTTCAAACTGATAACCAGCTAAATAATATTGTTTTGTTTTATAATATGATTGCGAAAACATGTAAAACAGTTTTTCTGCTTGTGGTTTTCCTCTGTATGAAGTGGCTAGTTGCTCAAAAAGACGAATCGCCTTTGTGTATTTACCAGCATCATACATTTTTGTTGCCACTTCAAATTTTGCTGCAACATCATCATTTTTCAACGCTTTTTGATATTCTCCACAAGAATAAAAAAGAGTTACAACAATTAATAGCGATACTATTTTTTTCATTTTCTTACTGTTATTACAATCTCTCAGACAATTAATTATGCCAAAGTGAAATCGCACCGAAGTTTCGGTGGCAAATTTAGTTATTAATTTAGCTACTGCAAAATAATTTTTTAGTATCTTAAAATACTAACACTTTAACAATTATTTAATGCTGTTTTTCACAAAGTCATTTAGTCTTGTTGCTAGAGATTCATCAACAGAAACTAATGGTAGACGAACAGTATTCTCAGCAATTCCAAGGGCTTGGAAGATTTGTTTGATTCCAGCTGGATTTCCCTGCTCAAAAATCATATCAATACTGTCTGACAAAAAGTAATGTGTTTTGTAAGCGTCAGCCGCTTTTTTATTTAGTCCTAAACGGATCATTTCTGAAAATTCTTTAGGAAAACCTTGTCCAATTACAGAAATAACACCTGCTCCTCCCGCCAAAACGATCGGCAAAGCCAACATATCGTCTCCAGAAATCACTAAGAAATCTTTTGGAGCATTTTTAATAATCTGCATTGCTTGAGCCATATCTCCAGCCGCTTCTTTAATAGCTACAACATTTTTAAAATCGTTAGCCAAACGCACAACTGTCGAAGGAAGCATGTTACTTGCCGTTCTTCCCGGAACATTATATAGGATTACTGGAATTGGAGAAGCTTCAGCAATTGCTTTAAAATGCTGATAAATTCCTTCCTGAGTTGGTTTATTATAATATGGAGAAACCGATAATATCGCTTCAAAAGCAGAAAAATCTCTTGTTTTTAACTCCTCAACAATCTGCATAGTATTATTTCCTCCAACTCCTAAAACTAGAGGCAATCTTCCCTTATTCACATCGATTACAGTCTTTATAACCAACTCTTTCTCATCTGCTGTAAGGGTTGCATTTTCTGCTGTTGTTCCCATCACAACAAGATACTCCACTCCGCCATCTATAGAGAAGTTTACAACTCGCTGTAAAGCCTCAATGTCAACTGAAAAATCTTTTTTAAATGGCGTCACAAGCGCAACACCAGTTCCTATCAATGATTGCATATTATTATTAATTTATTTTATATTTTTTAAATACCTAAACAACTCTGAAACGAATAGTTTATAGCTTCCTAATTCTGTACTAATCATCCAACGATTTAGCCTCTGGTCTACAGCAGAAAATCCGACTTTAAATTTAGCTTTTGACTTACTCGTGATTAACATCAAAATACTATTCTCGACATTATAATAACTCAGCAAAAGATCAAATTCTGAATTTACAAAATCATTCAAGAAACCTTCTGTAATTTCTCCGTTCCAACTGATGTGTTTTTTACCAAAAGTTGGGCGAGGATAGGCTTCTTTTTCCTTAAATTTTCCTTTGTACGCCAGAACTTTTATGTTTTCTAAAGCAATTCCGTGGAGCGTTAACTCCTTTATTAGTGCTTTCGAATATTCAAAATCGCTCTCATCTATCAATAAACCAATCGATTGGACGTTTTTAGTAAATACTTCGCTTTTTTCTTTATTTAAATTATTATTTAATGATTTTTTTACAAAAAATTCCTTTATATAATTCAAAAACATAGTACTTTTACTAGATTACAAAATTAATTATTTAAGTTGCATTTAAAATGGTAAAACTAAAAAAGTATAACGGATTTTTAAAACTTTTTGTTATATTCTTAACACTTTTTTTAATCTCTTCCTGTAGTAAGAATAACTACAATTTAACTAAAATTGAAGGAAAACAACTCCCAGTTACTGAAAAAGCTGCAGAAACTCCTGAAATTGAAAACTTTATTAAGCCTTATCGCGATCACATCAATAAAGATTTGGATAATGTATTGGCTTATTGCCCAGAAACTCTTGACAAAAGCACTGGAAAATGGCAAACTGGCATTGGAAGCTTGATGGCAGATGTTTGCGTACTAAGAGGAAACATTGTTTTTAATGCTCGCGAAAAGAAAGATATCGATTTATGTCTTTTAAATCATGGCGGTATTCGTGCTATCCTTCCAAAAGGAAATGTTACAACAAGATCGGCTTTTGAAATTATGCCTTTCGAAAACAGTTTGGTTGTTCTCGCTTTAAAAGGTGAGCAAATCTCAGAAATTGCTGCTTATATTATTAAGGAGAAAAAACCTCAGCCATTGTCTGGAATGACTTTCACAATTACAAAAGACAATAAGGCAAAAAACATCATGGTGCAAGGTAAACCGCTTGATTTAAACAAAACGTACTATGTTGCTACAAACGATTACTTGGCAAATGGCGGAGACAGCATGACTTTCTTTGCAAAAAGCACTCAAAAGTTTGACTTAAACTACAAGCTTAGAGATGTATTGATTGATTATTTTAAAGAAGTTGACACTGTTGTTGCTCCAAAAAATATCAGAATCACAGAGGAATAAAAAATTATAAAAAACAAGCAAAGCATTTCGGCAAAAAATATATAAAATGAAAAGAAGAGAGTTTATCGAAAAAACAGCAGCGAGTACTGCCCTATTAAGTTTAGGATTGTCTTTGAGCAGTTTTGAAAGTAACGAGATTAAGCATTTAACGATTCTACATACTAATGATGTGCATAGCCACATTGACCCTTTTCCTGCTGATGATCCGCGTAACCCTAACAAAGGTGGTGTTTCTCGTCGTGCAACATTAATTGAAACTATTCGTAAAGAAAATCCGAATGTGCTTTTATTGGATGCTGGTGATATTTTTCAAGGAACGCCATATTTCAATTATTACGGAGGTGAATTAGAATTCAAATTGATGAGTATGATGAAATATGATGCTTCTACAATTGGAAATCACGATTTTGATAATGGTCTTGACGGATTATATGCTCAGCTTCCGCACGCAACTTTTGACTTTATCAACTCTAACTACGATTTTAAAAACACGGTTATGGACGGACATGTGAAACCGTACAAAATCTTTAATAAAAATGGAATTAAGGTTGGTGTTTTTGGTGTCGGAATTGAATTGCAAGGTTTAGTAGACAAAAAACTATACCTTGAAACGGTTTACAATAATCCAGTTGAAGTTGCTCAGGATATGACAAAACTTTTAAAGCAAGAACAAAAATGCGATTTGGTAATTTGTCTTTCGCATTTGGGTTATAAATACAAAGATGATGCAACAAAAATTAGTGATTTGACATTTGCAGAACAAACGCAAGACATTGATTTAATTATTGGAGGACATACGCATACTTTCTTAGACAAACCTACAATTGTAAAGAATAAGGCTGGAAAAGAGGTTCTTGTTAATCAAGTTGGGTGTTACGGAATTAATTTAGGCCGTATCGATTTCTATTTTGATAAAAACAAAGCGCATACAAACCAAAGTGCAACTATTATTGTATAGTCTTTTTTTGAATTCTAGCTTTTTCTAAAAAGTATTCTACCATAAAGAAATAAGCTAGAATTTGAGTTGTATCTCGTATTAAAACTAAAACAATAGAATACGAGAAATATTCATTAAAAATATAAAAAATATCTGAGAAAATGTAACTTATAGCCATGAGCGACATCAGTAGCGCTATATGTGTTCCTTTTGTGATGTAACTTACAAAACAGAAATAGCTCAATATACTCAGAACTATTCCGTACACGGTGTATATTACAATAAATTTTCTCATACTGTCGAGCTGCAGGCTCAAAACAGAGATTAACAAATAGACGATAAAAACAACTACAATAGAAATTGGCAGAATATCGCGTTTGGTTAATCTGATTCTTTCGTGCTGTCGAATAAATATAGTGACGATTAAACTATAAACAACTAGAAAACTGAGTACTCCTCCTAATTCAGAGCTCTCAACATCCATTAAATCATAAACTTGTCCAACAAAACAGAATAAAAAAATCAATCCTTCTGTTTTCCCCATTTGAAACTCACTGCTAATTAAATAATAAATAAAAATAGCAGGGAGAACAATGGCTTTTGCATATGTCGCAAAAACATCTTGTTCTGTCCAATCAAAAATGATGGTACAAAACAAGCCGAAAAAGAACAAAATTAATGATGGTTTATTAGGCTTCATTCAATTTGTTTATAAAGTCTTCTTCTGATAATATAGTGATGTTCAACTTTGTTGCTTTCTCTAGTTTTGCTGGTCCCATATTATCTCCCGCGACTACAAAATCTGTTTTTGCAGAAATTGAGCTTCCTACTTTTCCTCCGTTATCTTCGATAGCCTTCTTTAATTCATCTCTAGAAAATTGACTAAAGACGCCAGAAACTACAAAAGTTTTTCCAACAAATTTATCAGTAGCATTTGGGTTTATTTTTTCTTCAATTTCAAATTGAATTCCATAACTTTTTAATCGTTCAATAATTTTTCTATTTTCTTCATTTTCGAAGAATTCGATAACACTTTTAGCAATTCTTTCTCCAATTTCATCAACCAAAATTAAATCCATTAAAGAAGCCTGTGCTAAAGCATCTATGTTTTTGTAATGTTTGGCTAGTTTTTTAGCCACTGTTTCTCCAACAAAACGAATTCCAAGTGCAAACAATACGCTTTCGAACGGAATTTCTTTTGATCTCTGAACTCCATTTACCAAGTTTTCAGCAGATTTTTGAGCCATTCTTTCCAAGTGCAGAATATCTTCAACTTTCAATTCATACAAATCGGCATAATTGTGCACTAGGTTATTTTTGAAAAGCAGCGCCACCGTTTCTCCTCCAAGTCCTTCAATATCCATTGCTTTTCTAGAAATGTAATGCTGAATTCTTCCAATAATCTGCGGAGGGCATCCGTAAAAATTAGGACAATAATGATTGGCCTCTCCTTCATTTCTCACCAATTCTGTCTCACATTCAGGGCAATGCGTAATATAATGCGTTTTTTCTGAATCTTCTGGTCGTTTCTCTAAATCTACTGCAATGATTTTCGGGATAATTTCTCCTCCTTTTTCAACAAAAACAGTATCATTTATTCTAATATCTAATTTTTCAATTTGATCGGCGTTATGAAGAGAAGCTCTTTTTACAATAGTTCCAGCTAGTTGAACAGGTTCTAGATTGGCAACTGGCGTTATAGCTCCAGTTCTTCCAACTTGATACGAAATTGATTTTAATTTAGTTGAAACTTGTTCTGATTTAAATTTGTAAGCAATTGCCCAACGTGGCGATTTTGCTGTATACCCCAATTCTTCCTGATGCTGAATGCTGTTGACTTTTACAACAACTCCATCTGTTTCATAAGGCAAATTATGACGGTGAACATCCCAATAATCAATGAAGTCAAAAACTTCTTGCATACTATTAACTAGTTTTGCTTCTTTTGGAACTTTAAAGCCCCAGCTTCTGGCTAATTCTAGTCCTTCATATTGTGTTTTAAAAGGCAGATTGTTTCCTGTTACAAAATAAAGCAAGCATTCTAGCGGGCGTTTGGCTACCTCAGCACTGTCTTGTAATTTTAAACTTCCCGAAGCGGTATTTCTTGGGTTTGAATATGGAGTTTCGCCAATTTCTATTAATTCTTGATTCATTTTTTCAAAACCAGCAAACGGAAGAATAATTTCTCCACGAATGTCAAACTTATCAGGATAATTTCCTTTTAAATGCAACGGAACTGATTTTATGGTTTTTATGTTGCTCGTTACCTCATCTCCTTGAAAACCATCTCCACGCGTTAAGGCCTGAACTAATTTTCCGTTTTCGTACGTAATACTTATTGAGGCTCCATCGTATTTTAATTCGCAGGTATATTGCAAGTTTACGTTTCCTAAAACTTTCTGAATGCGGTTTTCCCAATCTAAAAGATCTTCTTTAGAATAAGAATTATCCAAAGAATACATTCTGTATTGATGCGGTATGGTTTTGAAATTTTTGGTTACTGTTCCTCCTACTCGCTGAGTTGGCGAATTTTCGTCAAAAAACTCTGGGTGTTTATTTTCTAAATCCTGAAGCTCTTTTAGCTTAATATCAAAATCATAATCTGAAATTGTAGCATTGTCTAACACATAGTAATTATAGTTGTGTTGATTAAGTTCATTTCGTAATGCTTGAATGGTCTCTTGAATGCTCATAAATAGTAAAATATTGCAGATTATAATAATGTAAAACTGAATATCAAAATTAGAATTTATTTTTGTTCCAATGCAGAAAAAATAAAAGTTTTAAAAAATCAAAAATCAGACTGCAAATCCATGCAGTCTGATTTCCTCCTTGTCCATTATTCTTAAAAAAGAATTAAAAAAACCAACTTCCAAATGGTTTCGACGTTTTATATTTTTAACTGAAAATCAATACTTTACAGTACAAATATAGAACTATTTTTGAATAATGATAAAATCTGAACGTCTATTTAGCACATGCTCCTCTTCAGAACATTTTACACCATTTTTACATCTGTTGATTAATCGGGTTTCTCCGTAACCAATTGCACTTTCAATTCTAGAAGCATCTATGCCTTGAGAAAGGATATAATCTCGAGTTGATTTTGCTCTATTATCTGAAAGTTTCAAGTTGTACGAATCCTTTCCGCGTGAATCGGTATGCGATTCAATTTTGATTCTGATGTTTGGAAACTTCTGCATGATGAAGACCACTTTAGACAATTCTTCTACAGCTTTTGGTGTAATGTCATACTTGTCATAATCGAAGTAAATTGGATTTACATCCACTTTTTCAACTCCTTGTTTTTTAACAACTAAGTCATCATAATTGCTCAATTCAAAATTTACATCTTTTATTTCGCCACCATTTTCACCAGTTGTTTCTACTGTTTTATCATCACTACTGTAATTTTGTTTTGCGGCAATCATTTTTACCACTTTGTTGCAAGGAACTTCAATAGCATATTTTCCGTCAAAGTTTGTTTTGGTTTCGCCCAGAACTTCACTAAAAGAGTTATACGCCATTATCGTAACATCTGTTAAAGGCTTTTTTGTTTTATGATCGATAGCCATTCCAGAAATACTTTGGTTGCAAACTGGTTTTCCTTTTACAAAAGAGTAAATATCATCATCGCCCTTTCCTCCTGCTCTGTTGGAAGAAAAATAGCCATAAGCATCTGTTCTATCAATTATAAAAGAAAAATCATCTTTGTTACTATTGATAGGAGCTCCAAGATTTCTTGGGATAGAAAATGTTCCATCGGGTAAAAGTTTACTTTCATAAACATCTAAATCACCCCAGCCATAATGTCCATCAGACGAAAAGTATAAAACTCCGTTTTGGTAAAATGGAAATACTTCGTTACCAATCGTATTAATATTAGATCCTAGATTTTGAGGAGAACTCATGGTTCCGTCGGCCGCAATTTTCACCATGTACAAATCTGTTTCGCCTTGACCTCCAGGCATGTCTGAAGCAAAGAAAAGCAATTGTCCGTCTTCGCTTAATGATGGATGTCCAACAGAATAATCGTCGCTATCAAAAAATACTTTTTGAGGATTTTCTAATTTATTATTGACAATTGATCCTTTGACAATCTGGAAATTGTTTACTCTGGCCTCATCAACAACCAATTTATTTTTCTTTACAATATTGGTCGAATAATAAATAGTACTTCCTTTACTATCAAAACTTGCCGTAGCTTCATGATATTTGGTCATTACGTTTGGAAGAAAAACCGTCTCGTTGAATAAACTTCCGTCTGCCGGATTTCTTTCTGCAATGTACAAATTAAGAAAAGGCTGATTGTTCCAGGTATACAATTTTTCACTAAACTTTGTTGTATCACGAGCTGACGTAAATACTACATTATCTTTAAAAAATGTGGCTCCAAAATCTGATTTGCTGGTATTGATATCCAAATTTTTAATAGTGTAAAGCGGTTTTGCTTTTGCAACGCTGTCCATATATTTTTTCTGGGCAACATATTTATTAATCTCTGCTTTATCACCTTTTTTATCTAGATATTCTTTTGTGATTTTATCTGCCTCATCATAATCCATAACTGCTTTCATAGATTGAATATAACGCAGGTAGTAAATATCAGTCAGATTATTTCCTTGCACTTCATACAATTTTCTATACCATTTTAGAGCATTTCTAGAATCTGAAATAAAATAGTAGGAATCTGCCGCGTTCTTCAAAGTCTGTGCTGACGGATCTTTTATGTTTTGCAAACATTCTTCGTAAGCTTTGGAAGCATCCAAATAAGAGAAGTTTTTAAACAAAGCATCAGCTTTCTTTAAGTTAGTTTTTTGAGCGAAACTAAACGTAACGCTCAAAATTAAACATAGGATATATAGTTTTCTCATAAGTTTTGGTTTTAGAAGAATCGAGGAGATTTAATTTTGCTTTGGTTTTTCACAAATTGATAACGCAAGATGATCTCGTGTGAGCCATCATTGTATTTATTCAATTGGCTTACAGTATAATCAAAAGCATATCCAAGATAGAAACTTGGTGATATTTGAAAACCTGCCAGTATGCTTATCGAATCATCTGTTCGATACGCTCCTCCTATAACAAACTTTTCTTGAATCATGAAATTTGCTGATATATCTGCGGTAAGCGGTGCTCCACTTACTGCTTTTACTAAAAATGCCGGTTTAAATTTCAAATTTGGATTCAAATCAAAAACATATCCCCCCATTAAATAGTAGTGCAAACGATCATAGTCTATAGATTCTTTTACATCGTCATAGTAATCATTCTGAATAAAACTTGGAATAGAGAATCCTACATACCATTTTTCTGTATAGTAGTAAATACCCGCTCCTACAGCTAGTTTCATCTGATTGTTAATGTTCTGATTTAACAAAACATCATCATCATCGTAGTATCTTCCTTTAGACCAATCGATGTTTAACATTCTCGTACCGGCTTTTATACCAAAAGCTAATCTTTTTTCATATCCGAGAGGTAATGAATAAGAGAAGTTCCCATCAAGATATAGCTCATTTGAAGGTCCGATTTTATCATTTACAATACTTAGACCTACTCCCAATTTTTCATTTCTAAGAGGAGCATGAATAGAGAAAGATTGTGTTTCTGGAGCTCCAGGCATTCCGACCCATTGAGAACGATACAAAAGTGCTGCTTCTATGGTTCCGGTAGATCCAGCATACGCTGGATTTACCGCCATAGTATTATACATATACTGTGTATATTCGGGATCTTGTTGTGCCGAAGCGCAAACCGTAATAAAAGAACATATTAAAATGAAATATGTTTCTAATGATTTTATATATAGTTTCATAACGATACTTATTTAGTTTAATTAATTAGATGATTAATAGAAGTGGATTATCTCATAATAGATAACCAGCCTTTTTTAACCGTTCCATCTCCAATGGTAATCACATAAAAATAAGTACCTGTTGGCAGCATATCTCCTCTATTAACTACACCGGATACATTTGCTGTACCGTTCCAATCATTTTCATAACGTGTTTTACTATACACTAATGCTCCGTATCTGTTAAATACTTTCAGTTCGTTGTTTGGATAAGACTCAATACAGTCAATTCTGAACAAATCGTTTTTACCATCATTGTTTGGAGTAAACTCATTGTAAACAGTTAGACAAATTGGTTCTATTGTAACCGAAGCTGAATTATTTGATGCATCAACATCTAAAGGAGTCGAAGTTTCTACAGTTGCTACACTTGTATAATTACCATTTGGCAATACTTCTGCAACAATTGTCAATACTACACTCTGACCTGCATTTAGCGTTGGTATTGTCCAAAGCTGTGTTGCTGGATCATATGTTCCTGATGTAGCAGATGAACTCACTAATTGTAAACCACTAGGAAGTAAATCACTAACAAGTGTGTTAATGAAATCGCCTTCACCTACATTATTTACTGTAATCGTAAACGTTACTTTATCTCCAAAGTTCGGTGTTGGATTATCTACAGTATGCGTAATAGTTAAATCTGAACAGCTTGCAACAGTAACATCTAATGTTTTAATTGTTCTTTCGTCGCAATTATTAACATAAGCTACAGTTACTTTTCCTGGACCAATATCTGACCAAGAAACTGTTACAGAACCATCGTTTGTACCACCGCCTGAAACAATTGTACCTCCATTAATAGTCCATACATAATTAGATTTACCATTTGCAATTGAATACGTTACACCTTTGAATACACAAGGAGTATCATCTGTAGTAGCAAGCTGAACGGCAGCATCATTTTCGAATGCAATTGTAACTCCTAATCTTGGTCCGTTATCACAACCGTTAAATGTGTTGGTCAATGCTCCTGCATAATAAGTCGTTGCTGTAAGCGGAGTTGTATTTGCTAGTGCTATTCCGCCAGTTGCAGATGCGTACCAAACTACATTTGTTTCGTTTACAAAAATACTAGCCAATGTTGGCAAAGCTGATAAACAGAATGTTTGTGTAGTTCTTGGTGTTGTAATTACGCTTGGCGAATTAACATTTACCATAACAGCTAATCTAGCTGGGTTTTCGCATCCAATCGCACTTGAAACTGCACCATAATATGTACCTGTTACAAGAGCTGTTGTTGGCGCAATTGCTGTTCCACCTGTAGCTGTGCTATACCAAACAACATTTGCTTCGTTTACTTGAATATTTGCCACTGTTGGCGAATTTAAAGTACAGAAGTTTTGTGTTGTGTTAGCTGTAGTAGGTGTTGGACTTGGATTAACTAAGGTAACAGTCACCTGAAGACGAGTTGAACTTTCACATCCTGATGGATCAACTATATTTCCGAAATAAATTCCTGAAGTAAGCGCTGTTCCTGCTGGAATTACTGTTCCTCCTGTCGCTGCTGTAAACCATGTTACATTGCTTTCGTTTACCTGAATATTGGCAATAGTTGGTGCATTTGCAGAACAGAAAGTCTGTGATGTACTATTTGTCGTTGGATTTAATGTATTACCAACTGTTACAGCCACTTGCAATCTGACACTGCTTTCGCAACCTGTTACTGGATCTTTAATTGCTCCGAAATAAGTTGTTGTAGTTAGCGCAGTTGTCGCAGCCAAAGCAGTTCCTCCTGTTTGAGTTGTGTACCAAACTACATTACTCTCATTCACTTGAATATTAGCAACTGTAGGATTTGTACCTGTGCAGAAAGTTTGTGTAGCAGCAGTTGTTGTTGGTGTTGCAGGGTCAGTCACATTTATATCAACTGTTAATCTTGAAGCGCTTTCGCATCCTGTTACAGGATCTAAAATTGCTGCAAAATACTGACCTGTTGTTAAAGCTGTCGTTGGCGTAATTACTGTTCCTCCTGTTAAAGCTGTATACCAAACAATATTTGTTTGATTAAACTGAACACTTGCAAAAGTCGGTGCATTAACCAAACAGAAGTTTTGTGTTCCTGCTGTTACTAAAGTCGGTGTTCCTGGATCGTTTACAATTACATCAACTGTTAATCTTGAAGCGCTTTCGCAACCTGTTGCTGGATCTAAGATCGCTGCAAAATACTGTCCTGTTGTTAAAGCTGTAGTTGGAGCAATTACTGTCCCACCTGTTAAAGCTGTGTACCAAACAATATTAGTTTCATTAGTTTGGATACTTGCAAATGTCGGAGCATTAACCAAACAGAAGTTTTGTGTTCCTGCAGTCACCAAAGTCGGTGTTCCCGGATCGTTTACAATTACATCTACCGTTAATCTTGTACCACTCTCACAGCCTGTTGTTGGGTCTGAGATTGCTGCAAAATACTGTCCTGTTGTTAGAGCAGTTGTCGATGGAATCAATGTTCCGCCTGTTATTGCTGTATACCACACAATATTAGTTTCGTTTGTCTGAATGCTTGCAAATGTTGGAAGATCTTCTTTGCAGAAATTTTGTGTTCCTGCTGTTACTAAAGTTGGAGTTCCTGGATCGCTTACAATTACATCAACTGTTAATCTTGCAGCACTTTCACATCCTGTTGTCGGATCGCTAATCCCCGCAAAATACTGTCCTGTGGTTAAAGCTGTAGTAGATGGAATCAATGTTCCGCCTGTTAGAGCGGTGTACCAAACAATATTCGTTTGATTAAACTGAACGCTTGCAAATGTCGGAGCATTAGTCAAACAGAAGTTTTGCGTTCCTGCTGTTACTAAAGTCGGTGTTCCTGGATCGTTTACAATTACATCAACTGTTAATCTTGAAGCGCTTTCACAACCTGTTGTTGGGTCTGAGATCGCCGCAAAATACTGTCCTGTTGTTAAAGCTGTTGTTGATGGAATCAATGTTCCGCCTGTTATAGCTGTATACCAAACAATATTAGTTTCATTTGTCTGAATACTTGCAAACGTAGGAGCATTTGCCAAACAGAAGTTTTGAGTTCCTGCAGTCACCAAAGTTGGCGTTCCTGGATCATTTACAATCACATCTACCGTTAATCTCGCAGCACTTTCGCAGCCTGTCGCTGGGTCAGAGATTGCTGCAAAATATTGGCCTGTTGTCAGAGCCGTAGTAGATGGAATCAATGTTCCGCCTGTTATAGCTGTATACCACACAATGTTAGTTTCATTCGTCTGGATACTTGCAAATGTTGGAAGATCTTCTTTACAGAAAGTTTGTGTTCCTACTGTTACCAACGTTGGAGTTCCTGGATCGCTTACAATTACATCAACTGTTAATCTTGCAGCACTTTCACATCCTGTTGTCGGATCGCTAATCGCCGCAAAATATTGGCCAGTTGTCAGAGCTGTAGTAGATGGAATCAATGTTCCGCCTGTTAAAGCTGTATACCAAACGATATTTGTTTGATTAAACTGAACACTTGCAAAAGTCGGCGCATTAGCCAAACAGAAGTTTTGTGTTCCTGCTGTTACTAAAATCGGTGTTCCTGGATCGTTTACAATTACATCAACTGTTAATCTTGAAGCGCTTTCACAGCCTGTTAATGGATCTGAGATTGATGCAAAATACTGGCCAGTTGTCAGAGCCGTAGTAGCTGGAATCAATGTTCCGCCTGTTAAAGCCGTATACCAAACAATGTTAGTTTCATTCGTCTGGATGCTTGCAAACGTAGGAGCATTTGCCAAACAGAAGTTTTGCGTACCTGCTGTTACTAATGTTGGAGTTCCTGGGTCATTTACAATTACATCAACTGTTAATCTTGTAGCGCTTTCACAACCTGTTGTTGGGTCTGAGATTGCTGCAAAATACTGTCCTGTAGTTAGAGCCGTAGTAGATGGAATTAATGTTCCGCCTGTTATAGCTGTATACCACACAATGTTAGTTTCATTCGTCTGAATGCTGGCAAATGTAGGAAGATCTTCTTTACAGAAAGTTTGTGTTCCTGCTGTCACCAACGTTGGAGTTCCTGGATCGCTTACAATTACATCGACTGTTAATCTTGAAGCGCTTTCGCAACCTGTTGCTGGATCTGAGATCGCTGCAAAATACTGTCCTGTGGTTAAAGCTGTAGTAGATGGAATCAATGTTCCACCTGTTAAAGCCGTATACCAGATAATATTAGTTTCATTAGTCTGAATGCTGGCAAATGTAGGCTGATCTACCTGACAGAAATTTTGTACTCCTGCTGTTACTAATGTAGGTGTTCCTGGATCGTTTACATTTACTGTTACTTCCAATCTCACTGAACTTTCACAGCCTGTAAGTGCATCTGTAGCTGCTCCGTAGTAAATTCTGCTTACTAAAGGAGTTGTTGAGGCAATTACATTTCCACCTATCGCTGCATCATACCAAATAACATTGCTCTCGTTTACTTGAATATTTGCAACTGTAGACGCAGAAGATAAACAGAAATTCTGAGTATCGTTTGTAGTTGTTGGCGTATTTGGATCGCTAACTATAATTACTGCATCTTGTAATGTTCCTGCTAAATTTTCACACGTATTAGTGCTTGAAACCGCTACATAATAGGTTATCGGACTTACTGCTTTTGTTAAACCTGTAGCAGTTAAAATACCAGCCCCATCTATTGCATAAGTAACCCCTGCTATTACAGCGCCATTTGTAATTGGTTGCGTTTTAGCAGCGTCTAAATACCAAGTAAATACTGAGCTAGTTAATGCTGGTGCAGTCGGAGTTAATGATGCTGATAAGCCTGGGCAAACCGTTACATCATCAACCAAAATATCACTTCCTATTGAAGGAGGCAAAATTGTGAATGTGATTTGTTTTCTATCTGCTGCTGCAGTTTCACACAATTCATCTGAACTCACTCCAACGAAATAAGTATAAGTTCCCGGAGCCAATCCGTTTACTATCAACTGTGCAGTTAGTTCACCAGGAATTAACTGACTTGTTGTTCCATTAAAACTATACCAATGGTATACAGGATTTGTTAAAACAGGAGTTCCGCTTAAACCTGTTGCTAAAATTACAGTTCCAGAAGCAGAACAAATTGATGTTGCTGTTCCTCCGTTTAACGTAATATCTGTTAAAGCATTTACTGGGGCAGAAGCTTTTACTTCAACAGTAACTTCTCCTCTTGCATAATTTTCACAACCATAACGTACTGGTTGTATATAATATTTGTAAATACCTGCAGTTAAATTATCTGGTAGCGTAAAAGTAGGTCCGCTAGCCACCAAGTTCCCTCCTGTCTCTGCATCGTACCATCGATAGGTCGAACAGGCGACTTCAGGAATCTCGAGTTCAATTTCGCTGCCCGGACAGACCGTAATTTTATTCTGCGGATCTGCTCCAATAACGGTGGTGTTAGCTGTTCTTTCTACAGTATGAACTCTTAAGAAATCTAATACTCCAGCAACACCTCCTAAACGAATTCTAACTCTATCATAAATCTCTGTTGGAGAAGACACTAATACCATTGCCAAAGAATTTCCTGGCAATAATTTTATACTCAATAATGTACTTGTATTTTGAATTGGAGCACCAACTGCCACATTTCCTAAATAACGCTGAATTGAGAATCCTGTAAGCAGATTCACGCTTAAAAGACTGCCTGGTTTTGAAACCACAATTCTTAAAGTATCACTAAGAACAGAAGGTGTTTTAAATTGCACCGTTAAATCTGCTGCTGCCGCAACTCCAACTCCACTATACATTGTAGCAAAAGTTGTTACGTCATTATCAGCAACATTCCAAGCATCACTTACACCTATTAAAGCAGTTGCCGCGCCTATAGGAAGGTTTATATCTGTAGCGCCATAAAAAATATCCTGAATATCTCCTGGAGTACAAGTTACAGCAGTAACTGGTTTATTATAATGAGCTTCAAATACTTTTGTATTTTGAGCAAGACTTAAAATTGAAGAAGATACAATACGAATACCATCATAATCTTGCGGACCTGATGCATCTGAAGGAACAAAAGTAAACTCATAAGTATTGTCTCCTGAAATTAGTTTTAATAGCGATCCCGACACAGGCTGCATTGCTCCAATAAGATTACCTCCAATAGTTCCTACTACCGATAAGTTCTCTCCAACAGCCAACAAACTATATTCAGATCCTAATTTAACTGTAACAGGAGTACCTTTAGTAATAGGAGCTGACCAGGTTAAATTCTGCCATGTTGTGCCAATTCCTAAAAGTCCTAAACCTGTAGTAATTGTTGAGAATGTCTGAGGATTTCCATCAATTGCATTTGCATTGTTTGAAACACTCCCAGTAAGTATAAAGCCTTCACTTTCTCCTGATGCATAAACTCGTTCTGTCAAGTTTTGACAGCTAGTAAGATCTATCACATTGATTACCTTAGTTGCAGTAACACTACAAGTTCCTAAAGTTGCAACAGCCGTGTAGGTGTAAACTCCCGGAACATTTAAAGAACCTGTTGTAAATGGAGGACCTGCAAGCGCAACACCTTGTGGATTAAACCATGTTACAGTTCCTGTAGAAGTAGCATTTAACGCAACATCAGCTCCAACATTTACAGATTCTTGCGGATTAGTCACCACTAAAGTTGGTACCGCATTAATTGTTACGGTCACAGATTGTCTAGCTGACGGGCAAGTGCTTGTCGCGCCCTGTGCTTGTATAGAATAAATACCACTTACTGTTACATTTGCAGCAGCATCGGCGGTCATTACATTATTTAAAGGATCATAAAAAGTATAAGTAGCTGCTGAATCAAAATTAGTGATTGCATTAGCCAAATTGGCGCTACCACAGGCTACTAATGGAGTAGTGATAACCGTTAAAGGCGTTGTTGAAGGGAAATTAACCGTTACTAGTTTTAAATCTCCATTCACATTCTCACAAGTACCTCCATTAACTGCAGATATATATAAATTGTAAGGAGAATTTAAAGTTGTTAAACCAGTTAATGAAAGAACACCAGTAATAGGATCTTTTGCAAATGTTATGCTTCCATCTACACTTCCATCTACAATTTCTGTTACTTTATTTTGATCTCTATAATACTTAAACTGAACACCAGCAATATCAGAAGATGGAGTTAAAACTGCCTCTCCAGAACAAGTAGCTTCAACTGGACTTGTAATTAAAATATTTGCCGCAGTCGGAATTGGTAAAACATTAACAGTAACCGCTTGGCGTAAGCTGTTAACACAACCTCCTCGTGTTGCTTCTAAGTAGTATGTAGTTGTAGTTGTTAATGGAGCTGTTGGAGCTACGCTTACAACATTTCCTAAAGTTGGAGAATCATACCATTGAAAGGTTTCTCCTCCTGTTGAAGTTGCAGATAAATTAGCTGTTTGACCAGCACAAATTGGTACCGCTGCTCCAGTTATTGTGGCATTTGGAAATCTATAAGAAGCTCCATAAATGTTTACAGTTGTCAATAAACCAACCAATGCTCCCAATCTAATATCCACTCTATCAAATGCAGCAGTTGTTGGGTAACTAACTTTGAATTTGTTTCCTGATAATACCTGTAAGTTCAATAAACTATTGTTTACTGCAAGTCTGCCTGGGTTTTCAACTCCTGCTAAAGAAGTTCCAATGCTTACAGATCCCAGCAATGCAATATCAGCAAGACCGCCTGGTAATTCTAATTCAACATCAATAATATCCCCCGCCTGACCAGGTGTTAGAAAATTTAGTTGTTGTTGTATGTATGAATTAAGTACTCCCGCAGTTATTGTCAAAGAAGAAAATGTATTTGGATTTCCGTCAACAGCGTTAGGTCCGTTCACACCATTACATAGAACACATAATAAACCAGGGTCAACCGTTATGGCTTGTGTACTTGGTTGCAAACAAGTGCTAACTGTATTGGTTACGATCACATTTATAGCAGCTCTTGAAGTACTTCTACAATCTGATGCCGTATTTACAGCTTCAACATAAAATGTTTTATTTGCCGTTAAAACCGGATTAGGTATATAAGTATTACTACCAGAACCTTGCAAAAGATTTCCTGCTGTCGGCGCATCATACCATAAATAAGAAACTCCAGGGCTACTTACAACAGACAGCTGTACATTCTGGCCTGACTGAATAATAACGCTAGAAGATACAGGGACTGGTGCCGCTGGTCTAGGATTTACATTTACATTTACCGCTGTACGAGCACTTAAACAAGTTCCAATTACTGCTTCAATATAATAAGTAGTTGGAACAGTTAGATTTGAAGTTACAAAAGAAGTTCCTGTAAATACCAAAGTTCCTCCTGTTGCAGCATCATACCAATTATACGTTGTGCCTGCAACTGGAGATTGAATTGTTATCGTTGTCGTTTCTCCACTACATAAATTTGCAGGAACAGTAGAAATCGCGGTAGGTGCAACTGGACTATCGACTGTAACAGTAAAAGGATTTCTTACACTATTAACGCAACCATTACGAGTTAATTCAACATAATAAGTTGTATTAGCTGTCAAGGCTGGAGTTGTAAAAGAAGTTGTACTGCTTAATAAATTTCCGCCAGTTAAAGCATCATACCATCTAATAGTTTCCCCTAAAGCCAGATTAGCATTTAAAGTAGCTGTTTGTCCACTGCAAATTGTAGTATTTCCAGAAACAACTGGAGCTTTATATCTATAGGCCGCTTGGTAAATATCCAAATTAGTTAAAAGACCAAGCACACCTCCTAAACGAACTTCAACACGGTCAAAATTTGCACCAGCCGTAACGCTTGCTCTATATCTAGTACCACTTAATAACTGTAAAGTAATAAGAGGATTATTAATCGTAACTCTATCATTATTATAAGTCGCACCATTATAAGTTGCTAAACTAATCGCACTTAACAACTGAACATCTGCCAAACCTCCTGGCAATTCTAAGTCAACATCTACAATATCACCAGCTTTTCCTGGATTTGTAAATTGTAATGTTTGCTGCATAGATCCTAATACATTGGCAGGAAGAGTAAGTCTTGTTGCTGTTGCAGGATTTCCGTCTACAGAAAAATTCGGATTTGTAGCATTACACAATAAACATACACCAACTTGAGAAGTTACCTGACTGCTGGCTTCAAGACATCCGCCTAAAGCGGCTGGCTGAACCGTTACAGTAACCGGTACTCTAGTTGCACTAACACAATTTCCGTTTGGACTTTGTGCTTCAACGTAATACGTTTTAGTAGCTGTTAAAATTGGTGTTGTAAAAGTGGCTGTATTTGTTGCAACAGCTGTTCCTCCAGTTGAAGTTTCATACCAGTTTAATTGAGCTCCAACCTCTGTAGTAGATGCGTTTAACGTTGCATTCTGACCAGATTGAATAGTCACACTTTGCGTTAAAACTGTCGGAGTTATTGGAACGGCTGTAGAAACAACACTAACTGGCGTACGAGAACTAACACAGCTGCCAATAGCAGCCTCCACAAAAAATTGAGTAGTTCCTAATGGTACTGTTGGCGAATAAGTAGTTCCACTAGCTAAAGCAGGACCACCAGTTGCTGAAGAGTACCAGTTGTAAGTTGTCCCTGGCGCCACATTTACAACCGATAAAGTTGTTTGCTGAGTTGCACCTGTAGAACAAACTGTTGTTCCAACATTACTAATTCCTGGAATCAATGGATTAGAAACATTCAAGACCACAGGTACACGAACATTTCCTTCGCAGCCTGCAGCTCTAGTTATTCCTATATAATATGTTGTATTTGCTGCTAAAGCAGGAGTTGTATACGTATTTCCTACTGCCAAAGCTGTTGTAGAAAATTCAGAACTGTACCATGCCAGCGAAGTACCCGCTGCAGGTGTTGCTGTAAGAGTGGTTGGAACTCCCGCACAAACTGTTTGCGATAAACCTCCAGATACAGTTGGCTGTGCAAATTCTAGCCTAACATCATAGACTCTTAAGCTTACCAAAAGACTTAAAAGGCCTCCACCAACTTGAATTTGAATTTGGTTGGTGTCACCCGTAATAGGGAATTTTGCAACAGCAACCGTATTGCCGCTTAGCAAATTCAAATTCAAAAGCGGATTATTTAAAGCTACACTTGAACCTACATTGGCTCCAGAATTTTTAGCTTGAACTGTTGCATTTGATAACAAGGTTAAATCAAGCAATCCGTTGCCTGTACCAAAGTATATCGCAACTTGGTCACCGGCTCGAGCCGTTTGATTTAAGGTCAATGTTTCTTCTGCAAAACATCCAAGTACTGCAACACCATTTGTTAAGGTTGCATAAGTGGATAAGCCAGCGCTATCATAAGCATTGGCAGGACTATTAACATCTACTCCTAAACACAAAAGCCCTCCTCCTGCACTATTTGTCTGAGACACAGGTCTACAAATAGTCTGAGAGAATGCATTGCTGCATATAAAGAATAACGTTAAAAGTCCTAATAATCTCATTTGAGGATTGAGACTACAAAAAGTAAATTTTTTTTTCATAATTTGGAAGATTAGAAAATGGACAATAAAACACCTCTTGCAGTAAGTGCAAGCACCTACACAATTAAACAATCAGTTAAAAATCAAATAGTTAAAACAAACAATAGTAGCCTATAAAAAAAGCTGCTAAATTCTGTTTTAATAAAAAAATTATGTTGAATTCGGTATATCAAAGTATACCGTAGAACAAATTCTATCTCTGTGAGACAAAATAAGTTCTGCATTTTTAGAGGAAAAATGATTGTAATCAATTTTCCAAGAGGAGTGATTTGTTGCAGGCCTAATTTTCATAATGAAAATTTTAGTTGAAAGTAGAACTGGGGTTCTTTATATATGTTGATTCATTTTTTTCAGAAAGTTGATTAATCTTTTCTAAAATTAACTAGCTGTAAAAAACTAGTTCGAATCTATTTATATCCAATAAAATTATTCTCCCTCATAATTAGCCCGCCAAATGGGGTAATTAAAAGACAGCAAACTAAAATGTAACACTTTTGAAAAAAAATTAAGTATTGGGTAACGATCAAATTTATCGTTGAAACGAAGTAAGCGAAATAGGTTAAAAAATAAAACTAAAACAAAATGTACGATTAAAGTAAATTTGATAAAGAAAGTAATTGTCAATTCCATACGCAGACTTATTAGGTTGTGGTATAATTTCTCAATTTTCAATCTTAACAACATGGCATATAATTTTCTAACCAGTATGTCTTGAAAACCAAAAGAAAAATTTTGTTTAACTTTTGTTACCTAAAATTAGGAAAAACAAAAACATAAAACAAACATAAAATTCTTATAATTTATTCATAAAACTTTAATTTAAAAATTATAGACACATCAAAACATCAAGAAAATAGCTACTTTTAACATAATTAGCTTATAAATTTCACATTAAACAAAATATTAAACAAAATATGTTAAATCGATTTAAACAAAGAATAATCTTACATTTTAAATAATTTTATCGACAAAACTATCCGTATTGAAGACCAATTGCTACAAAACTGTTTCACGAAAATTAAAAATCTAAAAAAGATGAAGGGTTTTAAAAAAACAAGTAGAAATACGGGGTTAAAACTTTTAAAAAGATTAAACACAAGTTAAAAAACAAAAAAAAAGCAGACAATTGCTAACAACTGTCTGCCTTATTAAAAACCTTATAAAAATTATTTTAAGATTCTATAATTGTATTAATTTGATTAAACAACTGTCCGTCACTTAAAAAAGCACCTTGTTTAATCAATTCAAAGATCGAAGAATTACGTTCCTCTGTAAACACTTTCTTTCCAACTTTCATTTCAATATTGTCTGTAAACATATTATCGCTTAACCATTGAAGCCCCTCTTTAGTCAAAAAGTCTACCTCTGGAGAAAAAGTTTTCAAAACAATTGACTTAATATAAGTATCAAAACAATGAAATAGAAAAATATGGCTTTTAGAAAAATGTTCCAAATATTCTGCCCTACCTAATACGCCTTCCCAAATCAAATCTGAAAAAACATCAAGTTCCTGTTCAGCAACTTCTGGCTTATTGACCTTAAGCTCTTCCCACTCTTTTCTATCTATTGTTTGTGTTGCCAAAAAACTTGCAAATTCAGCATGTAATTCGTCAAACTGCTCTTTTGTTAATCTTGCGTATTTCATTTCTTTTTTAGGCTTTATGCTTTACGCTGTGAGCTCTAAGCCAACAGCCATAAGTCTAATTATTACTATTAATCTTGTCTTAAACAAAAAAATCCCGACTTTCATCGGGATTTTTGTATAGATCTAAAAACTATTACTTTTCAGCAACAATTTCGTAAGCTAATTCAAC
This sequence comes from Flavobacterium sp. B330r, assembly GCF_056824325.1. Lineage (NCBI taxonomy): Bacteria > Pseudomonadati > Bacteroidota > Flavobacteriia > Flavobacteriales > Flavobacteriaceae > Flavobacterium > Flavobacterium sp. B330r. The sequence goes on along the minus strand of NZ_CP124860.1, from coordinate 4,111,738 downwards.
GATTACATCTCTGTGTAAACGAACTGTAGCATTGTATTTACCTAAACGTTTTACAACACCGCTAGTGATGAATTTTCTATCGATAGCATTACCAGATTTCTCTAAAGCTGCAGCAATATCGATGTTAGTGATAGAACCAAAAAGTTTCTCTCCACCAGCTTTTGCAGTAAGTTTAATTTCAAGAGCTTTTAAAGTTTCAGCTATTGCTTTAGCATCAGCTACAACTTTAGCTTCTTTGTGTGCTCTTTGTTTTAGGTTTTCAGCTAAAACTTTTTTAGCAGAAGGAGTTGCTAAAGTAGCAAAACCTTGAGGAATTAAAAAGTTACGACCGTAACCAGGTTTTACAGATACTACATCATCTTTAAACCCTAGGTTTTGTACGTCTTGTTTTAAAATAATTTCCATGTTGTTGTCCTTATATTTTAGAAGTTAGGTTCTGATCAAACAGAAACCAGCGACTAGATTTTTTTATACTATTTTAATAAATCGGCCACGTATGGCATTAAAGCTAAGTGACGAGCTCTTTTTACAGCTACAGAAACTTTTCTTTGGTATTTTAATGAAGTTCCAGTTAAACGACGTGGAAGAATTTTTCCTTGCTCGTTAACGAATTTCAATAAGAAATCAGCATCTTTATAATCGATGTATTTGATTCCTGATTTTTTGAAACGGCAATACTTTTTAGTTTTGTTAGTTTCAATGTTTAAAGGCGTTAAATATCTGATATCTCCGTCTTTTTTTCCTTTTGCAGATTGCTCGATTGTAGACATAATAATTACGCTTTAGTAGATTTTAATTTTGCTCTTCTTCTCTCAGCCCATGAAATAGCATGTTTGTCTAAACTTACAGTTAAGAAACGCATAACTCTTTCATCACGTCTGAATTCAGTTTCAAAAGCTAAAAGAACTTCTCCAGCTACTTTGAATTCGAATAAATGGTAAAAACCACTTTTTTTGTTTTGGATTTCGTAAGCCATTTTTTTAAGACCCCAATCCTCTTTCGATACCATTTCAGCTCCTCTACTAGTAAGAAATTCTTCAAATTTCGTTACTGTTTCCTTCACCTGAACCTCAGATAAAACGGGATTTAAAATGAAAACAGTTTCATAATGATTCATAAATAAAAATTTTATTTGTTAAAATTGGGTGCAAAAGTAAGCATTTAATTTACATATCCAACATTTTTTTTCTTTTATTCGTCATAATGCAAAAAAGATGCCTCAACCTTAGTTTTTTTTACAAAAAAATAATACATTTACTACTGCTATCCTGAATTTATTCTAAATATAAATGTTATGAAACTAAACTGTGTTGTTGTAGATGATAGTTCTATACAAAGGACAATTATTGCCAAATTGGTCAATAATCACCCAGGCTTGCATTTAATCGGGGATTTTTCTAATGCAATTGAAGCAAAAAGTTGTATCTCATTAAATAATATTGACTTAATATTTCTTGATATAGAAATGCCAGTTATTAACGGATTTGATTTTCTTGACGGATTAAAATCAAAACCGCAAATTATATTTATTACATCTAAGGCCGAATATGCCCTCAAAGCTTTCGACTATGACGCTACCGACTATCTTCAGAAACCTATTGCAGTAGATCGTTTTAATGCCTCGGTAAAGAGAGCAATTGATATGCATTTGCTTAAAAAAGATATCAAAGAAGAAGAAGGCGAACATATATTCATCAAAAGTAATCTAAAAAAACTTAAAATCTTCACTTCAAAAATAAAATGGATTGAAGCTTTTGGAGATTACGTAAGAGTAGTAACCGAAGACGACAGCAATTTGGTTCTCTCTACTATGAAGTCTTTTGAAAATGATTTATCCAAAGACAAATTTATTCGTGTTCACAAATCGTATATTATTAATATCGATAAGGTTGAACGATTCAATAGTAAATTTGCCGAAATTGGCATTACCAAAATACCGCTAAGCCGCAATAAAAAAGAAGATCTAGTAAAAGCACTTTCAACTTCTTCTTAAATTGTCGTTTTAATAAAAATCAACGTTTACTACAACTTTTATAGCTCTATATTGAGCCACAGCTTCAAAACTATTCAGCATTTTCTGAATAGTTTTTTTTGTGTTTCCTAAATGAAGATTATGCGGAATCTTTATTAAAATAGTTCTGATATATTCATTTCGTATTCTACTTATCGCTGGCTCTTCTGGCCCTAAAACAGGCATTCCTAAGTTCTGACTTAAAACCTGATACAGCCACATAGCTCCTTCCTTCAATTTATCAAAATCCTTATGCTTTAGCGTAAGCTTAATAATCCTGAAATAAGGCGGATATCTATAGATTTGCCTATCATACAACTGTTCTTTATACATACCTATATAATTATGGTTTGTAACCTGTTGAATTGTATTATGATTCGGATTATAAGTCTGAATGACAACTTTTCCTTGTTTTTCAGACCTACCTGCTCTTCCCGCAACTTGAGTCATCATTTGAAAACTACGTTCAAACGCTCTAAAATCTGGATGGTGGAGCATATTATCCGCATTCATGATTCCGACTAAACCCACATTATCAAAATCAAGTCCTTTGGCCAGCATTTGCGTACCCACCAAAATATCAATTTCGCGATTTTTAAACGTATCGATTATCTTTTCAAAACCAAATTTACCTCGAGTCGTATCTTGATCCATTCGAGCTGTTTTTGCTTTCGGAAAAAGTGAAGCCAACTCCTGCTCTATCTGCTCCGTTCCAAATCCTTTTGTAGTTAAGTCAATACTGGAGCAGTTATGGCAATTTGTAGGTTTTGCTATAGAATAACCGCAATAATGGCATCGCAATTGGTTCTTATGTTTATGATAAGTCAAACTTACATCGCATTGCTGACAATGCGGAACGTGTCCGCAAGTCAAACATTCTATTATAGGCGAATATCCTCTTCTATTTTGAAACAAAATAACTTGTTCGCCTAATGACATCGATTCTGCAATTTCTTCGATTAAAAGATCGCTAAAATGCCCCGTCATTTTTTTTCTGAAATGCTTGTCTTTTAAATCAACTAAAAGGACTTCAGGCAAACGGACATTTTTGTAACGTTCAGAAAGTGTTACCAATCTGTATTTATCATTTTGGGTATTAAAATAGGTTTCAATGCTAGGCGTTGCAGAACCCAATAACACTTTTGCTTTATGAAAATTAGCCAAAACAATTGCAGCATCTCTCGCATGGTATCTTGGTGCAGGATCTGTCTGCTTAAAAGTCTGCTCGTGTTCTTCGTCAACAATTAATAATCCTAAATCATTAAAAGGCAAAAACAAAGCCGATCTTGCTCCAATTACAATTTGTGCTTTTGGAGAGTTTTCAAGCGTTTGCCTCCAAACCTCAACTCTTTCATTATTACTGTATTTGGAATGAAAAACAGCTACTTTGTCTCCAAAATGAAAACGCAATCTCGAAACCAACTGCGTAGTAAGAGCAATTTCTGGCAACAGATACAAAACCTGTTTTCCTGTCTCTAAATACTCTTCAATTAACTTGATATAAATCTCAGTCTTTCCGCTAGAAGTTACACCATGAAGCAGACAAACCTCTTTCTCCAGAAAACTATTTTTGATTCCAGAAAAAGCACTTTCCTGAGCCTCACTAAGCTGCAATTGCTTATCTGATACTTCTCCATTAAATGTAACACGATCATGCTGCAAATAATATTCTTCGAAAATTTCTTTTTCAACTAAAACCTTTACAACTGCTGCTGTTACATTTGAAACTTCCGTAAGTTTTTTGACCGTAATAGGCTTTTTCTCCGAAGCATTCAACTGAAAATAAGTTAAAACAATTTCTTTCTGTTTATTAGCACTTTTCAGCACTTCGAGTAATTCAGCCAAGCCGTTATCCGATTCGTACTTTGAATGCAATTTAACATATCGAACCAATTTTGGTTTGTATGTTTCTTTTATTTCTTCATCCAAAAAAATAATATCTTTCGCGATTAGCTTTTGCAGAATCGGAAGTATATTCTTTTTATTTAAAATCGAAGTAATCTCCTGAATCTTTAATGAACTTTGATGATGTAACGCTTCATAAATCAAGAATTCATCATCAGAAAGTTCGCTGTCATTTACCACAACATCAGGTTTATGCGAAATGATTGTTTCACTTTCCAACAATAATCCACTCGGAAATGCGCCTCGATACACATCTCCAATTCCGCACATATAATAATTTGCAACCCAAAGCCAATGTTTAATCTGGATTTCGGTCGCAATGGGTACTTCATCTAAAATTTGATGGATTTCTTTAGCTTCGTATAATGTTGGAGCATTTTCATGAACGTCCAGAACAAGCGCTGTATATATTTTACTTTTACCAAATGGCACAGCAACACGCATTCCTTTTTTTATGAAATGAAATTCGGCTTCAGAAATTCGGTATGTAAATGTCTTAGCTAAAGAAAGCGGTAAAATAACTTCAATGAAATGCATGGATTTTTATTATAAGTCAGTTATTATTTCTGACCTGATTTAGAGGAAGTGTCATTTGAAAGATTATAATCCTGAATCAGCTTTAAAGTATGCACAACAGATTCATTTGTCGTTCCTCCATCGTGCCCCGGAATAACAAACTTCGGATTCTTAAATTTTGACTGAACTTTTTTTATGGATTTCTCCCATTCCTTAACATCAGCATCGCCTAAATACCCTAAATCTTGTGCTTCAACACTCTTTATAAAACAACCTCCATAAAGAATTTTCTCTCTCCCAAACCAAACTACAATATTATCTGGTGCATGGCCTTTACCCGGATAATACACTTCAAAATTATATTGCCCAACTGTAAAAGTCGCATCATCTGGAATTACAAATTCTGCTCTTCCTTCTTTATTCCCTTTAAGAATTTCATCTGTCAATTTACCTGAGTAGGTTTTAATTCCTTTTTTTCTATAAAAATCCAATCCACCCGCGCGATCTTCATGCGAATGCGTTGCAAAAACCATCACTACCTTTTTATTGTGTTTTGCTTCAATACTATCCAATAAAGACTGAAACTGCGTTTTATCCCATGGAGCATCAAAAAGAACAACACCTTCTTTTGTAACGACATACATAGCATTAGCAGAAATCTTTACCCCTTTGTATTCGTTAAAAGTTTTATAAACATAAAAGTCACCCGTAAGATGACTTATTTGTAATGGCGAGTTCTTAGATTGTCCAAAGCTATTTGAAACTATAACTAAGAATAAAATTATTGAAGCAATTTTTCGCATTATATTTTAATTAGTTTTTTACTCTGGTCCAATATTGCGTTCTTCCCATCAAAGAAATCCCAACATAACCGCGAAGTTTTAATTTGTCTGCAGATTCTAAAGTAACATAACATTTATACTTTTTACCACTTGTAGGATCCAAAATTGTTCCTCCATTATACTCTGAACCATCTTTCTTAAGACCATTCATGATTACCATACCTAAAATTGGCTTATTTTTTTCGGCTCCATCACACTTTACACAAACATCTTTTTTGTGGCTGTCGCGAAGGATATCTACTACTTTACCATATATTTTTCCTGATTTCTCATAGATTTCTACTATAGATTTAGCTTCTCCTGTTTCATCGTCAATTGTTTTCCATTTTCCAATTACACTTTGACTTTGCATGGTCAGCGCAAAGAAGAACACTCCGATAGTTAGCATCAAATTTTTCATATTATTTTTCTTTTTTTTGTTTTAATTTTCTGATAGAAGCATTCAATTCGAACCCTAAAAGCAGAATCATACAGTTTATCCAAATATAAAACATTAGAATTAATAATGTCCCAATTGAACCATAAAGTTCATTGTATTTTGAAAATTTTATAACCCAAATCCCAAAAAAGAATGAAGATATAACAATTAAGACCGTTGTAAAAACAGAACCAATGCTTATAAAAGGCACTTTATTGTACTGTTTTGTACCATAACGCAATAATATTGAAGATGTTATCAAAATCATTAAAACAACAAACAGATATCTTCCTAAAATGATCAACGGAATTCGATCACTCAGTACATCCTGAATTATTGTTTTTTGAATAAATACCTCAAAAACCACAATTGTTGCTACTGTTACAAACAGAATAACAGTCATAACAATAGAGATCGCTAGCGCAACTAGATATTGTCTAAAAAAACCGCGTTTATCAAAAACATGTTTGGAAGATTCAAAACCGCTTAGAATTCCATTAATACCATTTGCCATTAAGAATATCGAAAGCAAAAAACCTGACGATAACAATCCTGAGTGACTATTATTTAAGATATCGCTGATGATTTTACTAATAGCATCGAACGTATTCGGAGGAACACTCTGTTGCACAAACTGCAAAAAATCTTCCTGAAAATTGTCTATAGGAATAAACGGAATTAAGTTTAAGATAAACAGCGCAAAAGGAAATAAAGCCATAAAAAAGCTAAAAGAAACCGCACTTGCATGATACGAAAAAGCGCCATCAATAATCCCGATGGTGTACATTTCTAATAAATCGTACAATGAAAATCCTTCCAGCCAAGGCAGTTTTATTTTCTTCAAAAGTCGGGCTAAAGTCCGCACCACAGGCAGTTTCTCAATCCGATCTTCTATCTCTTGCGACATATTTTTTTGATTTTAGATTTTAGAGTTCTGATTTTAGATTTACAAAACTCATAACTTATAACTCAAAACTTATAACTTCCTTAAAACGCTTTCAAACTCAAATCCATATTATAAACAGAATGTGTTAAAGCTCCAGACGAAATATAATTTACACCGCACAAAGCATATTCGCGAACTGTTTTTTCGCTAATATTTCCTGAAGATTCTGTCTGACATTTTGTACCAATTAAAGCAACAGCCGTTTTGGTATCTTCATAATTAAAGTTATCAATTAGGATTCTATGAACACCATCACTCAATAAAATTTCTCTAATTTCATCTAGATTGCGGGCTTCAACAATAATCTTTAAATCCAGATTATTTTCCTTTAAATATTCTTTAGTTTTAGAAATAGCGCGAGTAATTCCGCCAGCAAAATCGATATGATTGTCTTTCAACATAATCATATCATACAAAGCATAACGATGATTTTCTCCTCCGCCAATTTTTACAGCCCATTTTTCTGCAACTCTAAAATTTGGAGTTGTTTTACGTGTATCTAATATTTTTGCATTTGTCCCTTCCAAAAGTTGCATTAAATGGTTTGTTTTTGTTGCAATTGCAGACATTCTCTGCATAGTATTTAAAACAACTCTTTCTGCTTTTAGTATAGATTGCGAGCTCCCAGAAACTTCAAAAACAATTTCGCCATACTCTACACGCGTTCCATCTTCGATAAAAGTTTTCACTTTCAGTTTCGGATCTACATGCTCAAATATCATTTTAGCCAATTCAACACCAGCAATTATTCCTTGATCTTTTACCAATAATTTAGCCTGACCGTGTGCTGTATCTGGAATACAGGCCAGCGAACTATAATCGCCTGGACCAACATCTTCTCTAATGGCATTACTGATTAAAAGTTTTAATTCTGCTTGAAATTGAGCTTTGCTTATCATTTTTCTGTTTTTAATAATAATGCTAAATTAGGATATATTTTATGGATTTGAAAGTTCTGACAACATGAAAAATCACATAAAACATTAAATATCTCTTTTTTAACCATTAAGATATTCCGAAAAATAAAGTTACAATTCTTAACAAAACTTAATCTACTAATAAGCGTTCAATTAAATATCTTTGAAGTTCAATCAAACAAAATTTATGGGATTAATTAAAGATATTTACTCGGTTTCTTTTTACGAAAAATTTGGTCAAGCTGTGGCCGAAGTGCATCCTTCATTCAACAAAAAGAAATTCATCGATACCATTTATGAAGGTGATTTTATTCAAAAAGAATGGAAAGAACGAATGAAACATACTACAGTTGCACTTCATCAATTCATGCCTCAAAATTTCGTAGAAGCCACTTCTTTAATTGATAAAATCATCGAAAATTTAAAGAGAAATAATTTTGCAGACAGCAATTTGGCTTTCATTTTCTTTGCCGATTATATCGAAATGTATGGTTTAGATGATTTTGAAACTTCAGCGAAAGCCTTTGTTTCCATAACACAATTTATAAGCTGCGAATTTGCCGTTCGTCCTTTTATTTTAAAATATAAAGAACAAATGATCAACGAAATGATCCAATGGTCATTGCACGAAAATCATCACGTCAGACGTTTAGCCAGCGAAGGTTCTCGCCCAAGATTACCTTGGGCAATGGCAATTCCGTTTCTTAAAAAAGACCCCTCGTCCATTCTTCCAATTTTGGAAAATTTAAAGAATGATCCCTCAGAATATGTCCGCAGAAGTGTTGCCAATAATTTAAATGATATTGCAAAAGATAATCCGCAGATTGTATTAGAAATCGCCAATAAATGGAAAGGACACAGCAAAGAAACCGACGGAATCATCAAACACGGATGCCGAACTTTATTGAAACAAGGACATCCTGAAATTTTAGGCCATTATGGTTTAGAAAGTACCAATATTGAGCTTTCTTCATTTGAAATTAAAACGCCAATTGTAAAAATTGGTGATTATTTGCAGTTTCAATTTCACTTAAATAATAAAAACGAAGAACCAAAAACAATCCGTTTAGAATATGCGGTTCATTATAAAAAAGCAAAAGGGCATTTGGCGAAAAAAGTCTTCAAAATCAGTGAGAAAATTTACCAGCCGAATCAATTAACCAAAATCGAAAGAAATCAATCTTTTAAATTAATTACGACGCGAGTTTTTCATACTGGAGCACATCAGTTGTCGATTATTATTAATGGAACTGAGAGTGAGGTTTTGGAGTTTGAATTGATTGATTAAACAAAAAAAGTATTGTGATCAGTTTTGTCAGACTGAGCGAATTCGAAGTCCCGCAAAGTGATTCAGCATGTGTGACTTCGACTTCGCTCAGTCTGACAAAAAATGCTTCACTTATCCAGCATTTTCCTTACTTTTATAATTCAAAAAAAATCAAAAACAACTTTTCTTAATCTAAATTAAGTTACAGAGACGCATCACAACTGTAATTTTGTTTTCAAATCAAATAAAAATACCATGTCAAATATCAGTTTAATTATCGAAGAACGTGCTGCCAATATTGGCAATTTTATGGTAGGGCGATTATTGCCTTTCCGTGAAAAAAGAGCTGTCGGACCATTTGTATTTATCGATCATATGGGACCTGCGCATTTAAGTGATCATGAAAATATGGATGTTCCTCCACATCCGCATATCGGACTTTCTACTCTTACGTTTTTGTTTGAAGGAAGTATTATGCACCGCGATAGTTTAGGAACAGAATTGGAAATAAAACCAGGCGCTGTAAACTGGATGACAGCGGGTAAAGGAATAGTTCACTCCGAAAGAACTCCTGAATATCTAAGACATTCAGACAAAATGCTTCACGGATTGCAAATTTGGGTTGCGCTTCCAAAAGAATTGGAGCAAATGGAACCTAATTTTACGCACGTTGAAGCAGATGATATTCCGGCTTGGGAAGAAGATGGCGTTTCATATAAATTAATTGCTGGTGAAGCTTTTGGCAAAAAATCTCCAGTTCCTGTTTATAGTCCGCTTTATTTTATTGAAATTAAAAGCAAAGAAGCGAAGAAAATCAATATTGGAGAACATTTATTTGGCGAAAGCGGTTTATATATTTTAGATGGAAGCATTAAAAATGGCGAACATACTTACGATCCAAGACAAATTCTGATTACAACTGAAGCTTCTCTTTGCGAATTCGAAATTGCTGCCAATTCAACTGTATATATCTTTGGAGGACAGCCTTTTCCTGAAGAGCATTTTATCTTTTGGAACTTCGTTTCATCTGACAAAAACCTCATCGAAAAAGCAAAAACAGATTGGACAAATCAAACTTTCCCGAAAGTTCCAGGAGAAACTGAATTTGTGCCATTACCAGAACCAAGAATCAAATAAATATGGATACAGTAAAAGCAACAATAGACACCCGAAAATATCGTACAGAAATAACTTCTAAAACAGGCAATATTCTAATTGCTGACGAACCGCAAGAAATGGGCGGAAAAAATTTAGGCTTTAGTCCGTTTGAACTCCTAGCTTCTTCGCTCGCTTCCTGTACTTTAATTACATTGCGAATGTACATTGACCGCAAAGCTTGGGATGTTTCAGAACTTACAATCTGGGTAGATTTTGAAAAGAATGAAGAACATACCGTTTCTTTATTTTCAACCAAAATCTTAATTACAGGAAATGTAGACGATGCTCAAAAACAGCGTATTTTGAAAATTGCTAACAGCTGTCCTGTTCATAAAACACTTATAAATACAATTAAAATAGAAACTTCTTTAGTATAAAACAATATGGAAATTCAACAAATAAACGATACAAGAAAAGGCTATTTTGAAGCCATAGAGGATGGAAAAGAAGCCGGAAAAATGACTTACACTTGGGCGGGAGATTCAAAATTCATCATTGACCATACCGAAGTAAGCCCAGATTTTAACGGAAAAGGCGTTGGTAAAAAATTAGTTATGGCTGCCGTAGAATATGCAAGAGCAAACAACTTAAAAATTATTCCGCTTTGTCCGTTTGCCAAAAGCGTTTTCGATAAAGTTGAGGAAATTCGTGATGTACTTTTTTCTTAAAAAGGCTAAGGTTCTGAGATTCTAAGTTTTTTTTAACCGTAAAGTTCGCGAAGGATTACGCAAAGTTCGCAAAGTTTTTTTCACAAAGCTTTGCGAACTTTTTCGCTTATATTAAGTTAAGCTTGTAATAAAACCTTGCGAACTTTGCGATAAATCTTTGCGCTTTTTGCGGTAAAACTCACCACAACAAAAAACAAATTTTCAAAATTCTCCGAAAACTCGTATATTTGCGCGTAATTTAATCTTAGAGTATGACAAGAATAATTACGCTTTTCTGTATTTTTATAGCACAAATCGGCTTTTCTCAATCGGCTGAGAGTTATTTAGAAAAAATCAGAAATAATGAAGCTCTCTTAACAGCTTTCTTTCAACAAATGCCTAAAGGAGGCGATTTACACCACCATTTTTCAGGATCAGTTTATGCAGAACCTCTTTTAGAAAGAGCTATTGCAGAAGATTTTTATTTAAATTTGGAAACTATGGCAGTTTCTAAAACCAAACCCGAAAAAGGAAACTGGGAAAACTTCTCTTCTCTTAATAACAAAGGAAAATTAGAGTATTACGAACAGCAGATCATGCAAACTTGGTCGGTAAAAGATTATAATGGTTCTGTTCCTTCGGATGATCAGTTTTTTGATTCTTTCATGAAATTTGAACCCACTATCGCGGGGCATTTTGCAGAAGGAATGCTTGAACTAAAAAAACGCGCGATTGCAGAAAACGTTACTTATATTGAAACGCAATTATCAACAATTCCATGTGATATGAATGTTTCTGACTTAGCTGATTTCAATACGAAACTTCGTCAAGCTTCAGAACAAAAAGACGAAAAAGCGGTTCTGAAACTTTTGGATGAATTGTATAAATCACTTCAGAAAAAAGAGGCTAAAAAATATGCTGACGATTTCAACAATAATTTCATTGCCAAGCTACACAAGGATTTAAAAATGGATGACGATAAATTCACGATGCGTTATCAAAACTTTGTGCTTCGTTTTATGGAACCGGTAGATTTGTTTAAAAATCTGGTTATTGCTTTTATTTCGTCAAGCGAAAGTAAATTGACTGCTGGTGTAAATATCGTTTCGCCAGAACACGGACAGACTTCTATGAAAGATTATTGGTTGCACATGGTGATGTTTAAATACTGTCATTCCAAATTTCCTGACGTAAAATATACGCTTCATGCTGGTGAATTGACTTTAGGTTTAGTTCAGCCCGAAGAATTGACTTGGCATATTAATGACGCTATTTATGTAGCAGGTGCCAACAGAATTGGCCACGGAGTTGATATCGCTTATGAAGCCAATTCTTATGATTTATTGAAATATATGGCTCAAAAAAATATTCCGATTGAAATCAATTTAGTCAGTAACGAATTTATTTTGAAAGTAAAAGAAAACAGACATCCGTTTACGCTTTACAAAGAATTTAATGTGCCAATTGTGATCAGCACAGACGATGCGGGAATTTTAAGAAGCAATATGACCGAACAATATGTTTTACTGGCAAAAAGATATCCTGATGTGAATTACGAAACAATTAAAAAATACGTTTACAATAGCATCAATTACAGTTTTATTCAAGACGCATCAGTAAAAAAACAATTAATAAAAGATTTAGATAACCGCTTTAAAACTTTTGAAGCAAAGTTCTCAAAAAACTAGTAAAAATAAAATCTATCAGATCTGCTAAATCTGCGGGAAAAATATACTCTCGCAGATTTGGCAGATTAAGCAGATAAAATTCCTTTAAATATGATACTAGAGGCAGCATTTCTTTACGTAAAACCAGACTTAGCAAATCAATTTGAAGTCGATTTTGCAAAAGCAAGTCAATACATTTCTTCAATTGATGGTTATTTAGGGCATCGATTAGAGAAATGTCTGGAAGTCGAAAACAAATATCTTTTATTGGTCGATTGGAATACATTAGAAGATCACACAGTAGGTTTTAGAACTTCTGAAGCGTATCTCGAATGGAAAAAGATTTTACATCATTATTACGAACCTTTTCCAATTGTAGAACATTTTGAAACGGTTTTTGAAAATAAAAAATAATGTTTTTATTTGCCACAGATTAAAAGTATTAAAAAGGATTTTCTATTTGCTGTTTTTGTCAGGCTGAGCGAAGTCGAAGCCTACGTCCAATTGGAACGCCCTTCGACTTCGCTCAGGGTGACAATCTAAAGAAATCATTCTAATCCTTTTAATCTGTGGCAAAAATAAATTCGTGCGAATTCGTGCAATTCGTGGCAAAAAAATTAACCAATGAACATCAAACTTATAGCAATAGGCAAAACAGATAATAAATCGCTTCAAACTTTGATTGACGATTATACCAAACGTTTGTCCTTTTACATCAAATTTGATCTGGAAATTATTCCCGATATCAAAAACGTAAAAAACTTATCTGAAAGTCAGCAAAAGGAAAAAGAAGGCGAATTAATTCTGTCTAAACTTTCAGCAACCGATCAATTGATTTTGTTGGATGAAAACGGAAAGACATTCTCAAGCGTTCGTTTTTCTGAAGAACTACAAAAGAAAATGAATTCTGGTGTTAAAACTTTAGTTTTCGTAATTGGTGGTCCTTACGGATTTTCTGAAACCGTTTATAAAAAAGCGCAAGGAAAAGTTTCGCTTTCGCTAATGACGTTCTCGCACCAAATGGTTCGTTTGTTTTTTATAGAGCAATTGTACCGCGGATTTACCATTTTACGAAATGAGCCGTATCATCATCAATAGTTTTTTTGTTTCAGGTTTAAAGTTTCAAGTTAGAAAATAAATTCTACGGGAAGTGTGTCAAGATTATAAGTCACGTCTTTTTGAAGTAGAATTTTATATTGAATATATTCTTCATAACTCATGTTCTTATCAAATAAAAATACTAGATCTGGTACTTTATCAAACTTTATACTATAAAACTGCTTTAGTATTTCTGATATTTTTATTTCCTGATTTCCCATAAAAACCTGTTTTTTACCTTTTCTAAAGTAAACCACAAAACTTCCTGCTGTAGGTTTCTCCATTTTATAAAACACTTTCGTGAAAGGCAAAAAGGCTAGATTTTTCCCAATAGAATCTGCGTAGGAATAATAATTTTCGGCATTTTCATTTTTGTGAGCACTGTCAGCTCGCTTTTTTTCCTGCATTTTGATTACCTGCGGAATTACAACTTTTAATGGCAAACGCTTGTCAATATTTAATATCCAATTGGTTGAGATAATCGCACTTTTTCTATTCAAATCGGCGATGGTATCTTTTCCTTCTTTTTTAAAGAAAATGTAAATCGGCGAATGATCTTGTACATCTTTTACAATCGAAACATTTGATTTTGGCAATAAAACGTCTTCTTTTTTTCCACAGGAGAAAAGAAGGAAAACTATAATTAGAGTAAAGTATTTCATTGCATTTTTTCTATTAATAATGAATAATATCTTTTTTCTAGTTTCATATAATCTGTTTTCCAATCTTGCATTGTTTTTTCAACGTTATATTTTTTATAATTTAGAATCAGAATTTCGTCATCCAAATCATCAAAATAATTCCACTGTTCCTCATAGTCTGTTATTTCTCCACGCCATAAGCTTATAAAATTGTTTTCAACAGTTATAAAAGATCTTTCCCCTATATATCTGTGAATTTTCCAATATAAATCAACTTTATCTGAGTATTCCAGATCGAAATTTACTTCTACAACTTCATAATGATCTACAGATTCTCCAATATTATAAGAAAAATCATTTTGATTCCAATTAGGGATATTTCCGAAATATAGTAAAATTGTTGAGTTTTCACCCATTTCAACTTTTTTGAGAATATTCAGAGTATTTAAAATGTTTGGCTTTTCCATAAATCTATCTACAATAAAATGAATTCTATTTATTCAGTTTATTAAACAAAGTAACACATTCCACCGCTTCTTTCACATCATGCACACGCAGAATTTTTGCGCCTTTTGTCAAAGCAATTGTATTCAGAAAAGTTGTTCCATTTAAGGCTTCTTGAGGCGTAATATCAAGTGTTTTATAAATCATTGATTTTCTTGAAATTCCAGCTAAAACGGGCAATTCTAAAAGATTAAAAAGTTCCATTTTTTGCATGACTTCATAATTCTGATCGGTTGTTTTGGCAAAACCGAAACCAGGGTCTAAAATCAAATCGTTGATTCCTAAAGCTCTCGCTTTTTTAACTTTTTCAGAAAAATAAAAAAGAATTTCTTTAATGATATCGTCATATTGGGTCAAACTCTGCATCGTCTGCGGGTTTCCACGCATATGCATCATAATATACGGAGCGTTATAATGCGCGATTACTTCAAACATTTTTTCGTCCAATTCGCCTGCAGCAATATCGTTTATAATAGCCGCACCACTTTCGATACTTGCTTTTACAACCTCAGCCCTAAAAGTGTCAATAGATAATAAAGTCTTTGGAAAGTGTTTTAAAATCAATTCGATTGCAGGGACAATTCGGTCAATTTCTTCTTGTTCGGTTACAAACTCAGCGCTTGGTTTGCTGGAATACGCTCCAATATCAATAAATGTTGCGCCTTCAGAAAGCATTTTATCTACTTGCGAAATTATTTCGTCTTCGTTTTTATATTTTCCTCCGTCAAAGAAAGAATTCGGCGTAACATTCAAGATTCCCATTACTTTAGGAATCGATAAATCTATAAGTTCACCTTTACAGTTAATCGTCATGCGTTTTGTTATTTTTGTTTCATGTTTCATGTTTCAAGTTGATGCAGATTGCGTAAGTTCGAAAAGTTAAAACTTGAAACCTAAAACTTGAAACATTTTTTAGTTTCAAGTTACTACTGTTAACACTTTGTTTAGAAAAAACTTGAAACAAAGAAAACCTGAAACTTGAAACTCTTTAATTTAATCCTTATTTTTGAAGAAATTTTAGCAAATATACAGCATATAAATGAAGAATACTTCCCAAGAATTTGATAATGTTATCGAGGTTTGCAGAACCTTATTCATCAATAAAATGAAAGATTATGGTAGCGCGTGGAGAATCTTAAGATTGCCATCGCTAACAGATCAAATTTTTATAAAAGCGCAACGAATCAGAAGTTTACAGGAAAATGATGTTCGTAAAGTGGATGAAGATGAAAAAGGAGAATTTATTGGAATCATCAATTATTCTATTATGGCTTTAATTCAATTGGAATTAGGCGTTGTTGATCAGCCCGATCTTGATGTTGAAAAAGCAACTGAATTATATGATGCTAAAGTAAAGTTAACCAAAGACTTAATGGAAGCTAAAAATCATGATTACGGCGAGGCTTGGCGTGATATGCGCGTGAGCTCTTTAACCGATCTAATTTTGCAGAAACTCCTTCGCGTTAAGCAAATTGAAGACAACAAAGGGAAAACAATCGTATCTGAAGGCATCGATGCCAATTATCAGGATATGATTAATTACTCTGTGTTTGCTTTAATTCTAAACCCAATTACTAAATAAAATTCCAAATTTTAAATTCCAAATTCCAATGCTAAACTTGGAGCTTGGAATTTGAATTTTTAAATATTCATTATGAAAAACATCATTACTCAATTTTCCCGATTATTTGTCGGCGTATTATTTATCATTTCCGGACTAATCAAACTAAACGATCCTGTTGGATTCTCTTATAAACTGGCTGAATATTTCAGTGAACCTGTTTTCAATATGCCGTTTTTAGAGCCATTGGCTTTAGGGTTGGCGATCTTTTTAGTGATTTTAGAAGTAGTATTAGGCGTTATGCTGTTGGTTGGCTATAAATCAAAACTAACGATTTGGGCTTTACTTTTACTAATTGTTTTCTTTACATTCCTTACTTTCTATTCTGCCTATTTTGATGTAGTAAAAGATTGTGGATGTTTTGGAGATGCTTTACATTTAACGCCTTGGCAATCATTCACAAAAGATATTGTTTTACTATTCTTTATCTTGATTTTATTCATCAACAAAAAATTAGTAAAACCTTTATTCTCTAAATTGGCAACTAACATTATCACTTTAATCAGTATTGTTTTATGTGTTTTTATGGCCGTTTGGGTTATTAACCATAATCCAATCAAAGATTTCCGTCCGTATAAAGTAGGTACAAACATCGAGAAAGGAATGGAAATTCCAGAAGGTGCTCCAAAATCGGTTGTAGAAATGATTTTTATCTACAAAGTAAATGGCGTTGACAAAGAATTTACAGAGAAAGATTTAATGAATATTCCTGAAGGTGCTGTTTTTGTGGATCGTAAAGACAAAGTAATTTCTGAAGGTTACGTTCCTCCTATTCACGATTTTACTATGACAAAAGATGATTCTGATTATAAAGAAGAATTATTAAAAGAGCCAAAATTGTTAATCTATGTAACTTACGATTTGAATTTATCAAATCCAGAAGGAATGAAAAAATTAGCAAAAGTTACTGCAGATGCAAAAGCAAAAGGCTACAAAGTAATCGGAATGACGGCTTCTGGAGCTGATGAAATTGCTAAAGCCAAAAAAGAATATACTTTAGACATTGATTTCTATTTCTGCGACGGAACAGCTTTAAAAACGGTCGAAAGAGCAAACCCAAGCATTGTTGTGGTACATGACGGAACTATCGCTCAAAAAGTGCATTACAACGATGTTGATGATTTAAAATTGTAATTATACACTATAGATATACATTTTTACCAACGCCAATTCTTCTTGTTTTAGTTGAATTGGCGTTTTGTTTTCTAAATTTTAAACCCCAAATTAAACTTTAAGATACCCTACCCTACTATGATTTCAAGAATACCACAGCAATTAACCAAAAGATTTTTTTCAAATCCTTTGCTTTTTATGTTTATTTCGGCGTTACTTGTTTACATTGTTTATGATACTTATATCAAAGCAACTTCTGGCAGTCATTTAATACCAATTAATATAATGGCCCTGATGGCTGGAGTAATTTTTGAAAGTAAAAGAATTACCAGCAGATGGGTTCTTGTAGTAATTATTGGTTTAGTATCTTTCTTTATTGCCTTCGCATTTTTAAACTTCATAAATAATGCAGATTCACACAGTAGACATGGATTAGGAGACGTTTTCACCCTTAGTATTCGAATTTGGCCTTCTATCTTCTTGGTATTGTATTTTATCTTTTCGCTTTTATTTTATAAATACAGGATCATTCCGAAACTGACAGAAGGCATTACTTTGTTACAATCCATTGCTGTTATTTATTGGGCAATCGATTATGATTTCATCACAAGCACAAATATTGTCATGCAGACATTTCTGGTAATTGGCTTGTTGTTTTCGCTGTTTTCTATTTTTCATGCGTTTACAAATACACATTTATCAAACACGCACAAGCTTATTTTGAGCATTTGGAGCTCTATTATTATGTTTCTTTTTGCAGTAGATAATCTTCATATTATTGATGAGCCAGCTCCAATCGAAATTACTGCCAACATATTAAAAATACTTTATCTCGGTCTCCAATATTTTCTATTAGGCATTTCGAGTATTTATATCATTCAGAATTTTATCATGTTGTTTCGTTTTATACCACGTCCGGGCAAATTTTTCAATTCAAAGTATTTTAATAGCGTAAGAAAACTCAAAGGCGATCATATAAATAGGTATTCACATAATCAGGTTTCGCCTTTACATTCTTTAATTTGTATCGTTTTTATAAGTACTATTTTCTTTTTAAATTACTATTATCAATTTGTTCCGAAACAATTTATAATCTGGATTGTGATTGTTACATTTCCGTTTTTTATAAATGCATTCAATTACATTTTTTTAGGAAAAAAAAGATAAGAATTATTCTGTTTTTCTATTTACTTTTATTTCATAAAAAACTACCCATGAAACTAATGCCAAAAGTATTTTCCATTGCTTTCTTTTTTCTTTTTTTAAGTTTTTCAGGTTTCAGCCAAGAAAAAACTTTTAATAGAGATCAGCGTTACATTTTCTTTTTTCATAACAAATTTGTTCAAGAAAATCCTTTAAACGCAACTCATGCCGAATATGGAAAAGCAGAATACAACGAAATTTTAGAATCATTCAGAAAAGATAATTTCATCGTTTTTAGTGAAAAAAGAAAGAAAAACACAAATTCTGCTGAGTACGCAGAAAAGATTGTAAAACAGGTAAAAGCATTAATTAAAAAAGGGGTTCCGCCAAATCATATTACCGTAATTGGAACTTCACAAGGTGGTTATATTGCCCAATATGTTTCGACTTATCTCTCTAATCCAGATGTGAATTTTGTTTTCATTGGATGCTTTAGAGATATTGATATTCAAGAAATTCCAGATATTAATTTCTGCGGCAATATTTTAACCATTTACGAAAAATCAGATATTTATGGAGTTTCTGCCATTAAAAGAAAAGAAACTTCGAAATGTAAAATAGATCATTTTAAAGAAATTGAACTTAACACAGGTCTAAAACACGGCTTTTTGTTCAAAGCTGCAGACAATTGGATTGCTCCGAGCAAAAAATGGGCAAATGGCAACTATGAATTAAATTAAGCATTGAAAAACATAAAGGAAGCCTTCAATAATTTTGATTTTATTGAAGGCTTTTTTTATTGCAATCTGACGTTTTTTTGATTAAAATCTTTTTCCAAAAATAAATTTTTTATCATTTTTTTATTTGCAAAACACATCCATTAGGAAAAAACACCATTTCCTACCTCAACTATTACGATTTCAATACTCTTTTTTCAACCAAAAAACGTCGATTTGTTACAAAATAAACGACTCTTCAAATTTTGTTAATCTACAATTGGCATTCAATTTGTTTGTTTAACTTTGTGAATTCAGTACCCTAATAAAAAATAATTTTAATCAAATATGAAACAATTAGTTCTAGTCGTAATTGCGTTTATTTCTTTTTCTTGCTCACAAGCTCAAAAAACAGCTTTTTCTAAAGAAGCTCTGTCTGAGAAATTACTAGCCACTGATGGAAGTCAGGTTACATTCAAAAACATCTTAAAAAAATACAAAGGCAAAACTTTAGTGATAGAAGTTTGGGCTTCTTGGTGTGGTGATTGTGTGAAAGCAATGCCAAAATTAAAAGAGCTACAAGCTAATAATCCTGATGTGTCTTACTTATTCATTTCTGCTGATAAAACGGCTGATAAATGGAAAGCTGGAATCGAAAAACATGAGTTAAATAAAGGCGATCATTACATGATGAATGATGGCATGAAAGGGCTTTTTGGAAAAGCTATTGACTTAGACTGGATTCCAAGATACATTGTAGTTGATAAAACTGGAAAAATCGTTTTATACAGAGCGATTGAAACTGATTTTGAGAAAATCAATTCTACTTTACAATCATTGAAATAATATTTTAATAACAATATCAATGTCAAAATTCAATTTAAATTTTGACTTCTTTCAAAACAAAAAAACAAAAAAATAATATAAAACTACCAAAATGAGAAAATCGATTGTTGCAGGAAACTGGAAAATGCATAAAAATGCTGCGCAAACTGAAGA
The DNA here is from genome assembly GCF_056824325.1 of Flavobacterium sp. B330r. NCBI lineage: Bacteria > Pseudomonadati > Bacteroidota > Flavobacteriia > Flavobacteriales > Flavobacteriaceae > Flavobacterium > Flavobacterium sp. B330r. The sequence continues at coordinate 4,091,609 of NZ_CP124860.1, read as the reverse complement.
ATTATTAAACGAATTAGTGGCTAAAATTCCAGCTAAAACAAATGCACAAGTAATTGTAGCTCCAACTTTTGTAAACTTACAAGCTGCTGCTGCAAAATTAAAAAATACAACTATTGGTGTTTCTGCTCAAAACGTTCACCAAGCTGAAGGTGGTGCTTTTACAGGAGAAATTTCTGCAGATATGTTAACAAGCATTGGCGTTAACACCGTAATCTTAGGTCACTCTGAGCGTAGAGCTATTTTCCACGAAACAGATGCTTTAATTGCAAACAAAGTTGATACAGCTTTAAAACATGACATGACAGTTATTTTCTGTTTTGGAGAAGAATTAAAAGATCGTCAATCTGGTAATCACTTTAATATTGTTGAAAATCAATTACGTGATGGTGTTTTCCATATTGCTAAAGAATCTTGGTCTAAAATTGTTTTAGCTTACGAACCAGTTTGGGCTATTGGAACTGGAGAAACTGCTTCACCAGAACAAGCACAAGAAATGCATGAATTTATCAGAGAAACTATCCGTAAAGCTTTTGGAGCTGAAATCGCTGATGAAGTTTCTATTTTATACGGTGGTTCTGTAAAACCAGAAAACGCTAAAGAAATCTTCTCTAAACCAGACGTAGATGGTGGCTTAATTGGAGGTGCTGCTTTAAAAGCTGACGATTTCTTAGCTATTGTAACTGCTATCTAATTTTAGATTTTAGATTTTAGATTTTAGATTTTAGATTTTAGATTTTAGATTTTAGATTTTAGATTTTAGATTTTAGATTTTAGATTTTAGATTTTAGATTTTACAAAAAAACCATTCGCGGTGCGAATGGTTTTTTTGTATTGGAATTTGGAATTTTTGAATTGAAGTTTATAATTTAAGAATTACCTTTGCAAAAATTTTTATTTATGTCAAACATCTATTTAGGATATCATTTTACGATTGAGCCGAAAGAATTAGGATCAGAAATTTTAGTTGCTGAATTGGGCGAAAAAGCGTTTGAAAGTTTTACAGAAACAGAAAACGGAATCTCGGCTTTTGTGAAGAAAGATTTATGGGATGAGAATATTCTGGATGATATTTACATTTTACAATCTGAAGAGTTTAAAATTGAATATACCATTGAAGAAATCGATCAGGTAAACTGGAACGAAGAATGGGAAAAAAACTTCGAACCAATCGATGTTGATGGAAAATGCCACGTAAGAGCTCCTTTTCACCCAAAAACTGACGCTGAGTTTGATATTTTGATCGAACCTAAAATGAGTTTCGGTACTGGCCATCATGAAACTACTCATATGATGATTCAGCATTTATTGGAAATGGATGTAAAAGGCTTAAAAACACTTGATATGGGGTGCGGAACTGCCATTTTAGCTATTTTAGCAGAAATGAAAGGCGCTGAACCTATCGATGCCATTGATATTGACAATTGGTGTTATTTAAATTCTATTGAAAATGCCGAACGCAATAATTGTAAACATATCAGCGTTTATGAGGGCGATGCGGCTTTATTAGCGGGTAAAAGATACGATTTAATCATTGCCAATATCAACAGAAATATTTTGTTGAACGATATGCAGGCTTATGTTGATGCTTTGAACCCAAAAGGAATTATTCTTTTTAGCGGTTTTTATGAAGAAGACATTCCATTTATTGACGCTTCATGCGTTGAAAAGGGATTAACTTATGTTAAAAAGCTTCAAAGAAACAACTGGGTATCTTTAAAATACGTAAATTAGATACTGATAATCAACTCAGTACATAACCTATAAGATATGAGTACTAAAGAAAAAGTAAGAGAAAGAGTTCGCGAAAAAGAAGCCATTGCTTTTAATAACGAGATCATTGTTTATAATGATGATGTAAACACTTTTGATCACGTAATCGATACTCTTATGCGTGTTTGCGACCATACGGCTGAACAAGCTGAACAATGCTCTTTGATTGTTCATTACAACGGAAAATGCACTGTAAAAACGGGTCCGATTGAAAAGCTTAAACCTCAATGCACACAACTTTTGGAAGCTGGACTTAGCGCCGAAATTGTCTAATTGATCCATAATTTAAAAACGCATTCTGTTTTGTTCTATATTCGAATAAAATAAAATGCGTTTTTATTTGTCTTATTTTAAATCAAAATATCACATTAAAAACCGTTTAATTTAACAATAATTTAAAAAGCATTCGATTTTATTCTATATTTGAACGAAATAGAATGCTTTTTTTATGGAAGAATATGGAAAGATATTGATTATTGCAATGCCCATTTTTTTGACTTTAATTATCATTGAAAAAATATACGGCATTTATGTAAAAAACGATACGGCGCCACTTATAGACAGCGTATCGAGCATTAGTTCTGGCATTACCAATTCGGTAAAAGATGTTTTAGGACTCAGTATTACTTTTCTTTCTTATGAATGGCTAGTTTCTAAAATTGCATTACAGCACTTAGAAGCCAATGTTCTCTCCTATTTCATAGCCTTTTTTGTGATTGATTTCTACGGATATTGGAGTCATCGACTAGCGCATCAGATTAATTTTCTTTGGAACAAACATGCTATTCATCACAGCAGTGAAGAATTTAATCTTGCCTGCGCATTACGTCAGCCCATTGCTAGTTTGGTTAATCTCTTTACTTTTTTATTGATTCCTGCTGCTTTACTGGGTGTTCCTGCTTCAGTAATTGCGATAACGCTTCCTATTCACTTATTTTTGCAATTTTGGTATCATACCAAACACATCAAAAAAATGGGCTTTTTGGAGCATATTTTAGTAACTCCTTCGCATCATCGGGTGCATCATGCTATTAATTCAGAATACCTAGACAAAAACCACTCTCAGATTTTTATTTTTTGGGATAAACTTTTTGGCACTTTCCAAGAAGAATTAGACGAAGTTCCACCGGTTTTCGGAATCACAAGACCTGCCAATACCTGGAATCCTATTAAAATAAATTTTCAGCATTTGAGCTTACTTATAAAAGATGCCTGGCGCGCTCCAAAATGGAAAGACAAACTCACCATTTGGTTTAAACCAACAGGCTGGCGCCCCGAAAATTTTGAAGAAAAATATCCTGTAAACAAAATTGAAAATGTTTTTAATTTTGAGAAATACGGCACTCAAAACTCTCAAAAATTAATTTACTGGTCGGTCTTACAAGTTTTAATAACCTTACTATTTGTAAGCTATCTATTTGAAAATATTGCCAAAATTGGTCTGCCAAATATTTTTATCTACGGTTTTTTTATTTTCGTAACCATATATAGTTACACAGAGCTAATGGACAAAAGTAGATTTGCTCTCTTATGGGAAGGCATCCGACTAGCAATAGTAATTGGTATTATTGGCTATTACGGAGACTGGTTTGGGCTAAATCGTACAATTCCAATTAGTAATTACATTATTTTTACCTACCTGATTTTATCTTTTTTAACAACACTTTATTTTGTTAATTTTGACTTTAAAACCAACCAAAACCAATATACCAATTCATAACCCCTATTATGAGAAACTCATCTTTTTTTAAAATTTACGCTGCATTTAGTGTGGTTTACCTCATTATCCTGCTCACTGGGCACGAACGTTTTGATCTTTTTCTCAAACCCATTCTAATACCAATTATTGGGTTTGGCGCTTACTTTTATAGAAGTTTTCCAACGCAGAATATTTTATTAGCTGCGCTTGTGCTCTCTTGGCTTGGAGATGTTATTTTACTTTTTTCAGATCTTGGTGAAATTTATTTTATTCTAGGACTCGTATGTTTCCTATCTGCACATATCATCTACTGCATTCTTTTCAATAAGCAGAAAAGAATTAGAAAAAAGCAAAACAAACCTATTTTTATATTTGGCAGTATATTAATTGCAGTCTATTTAATCGGGATGGTTTCTGTATTAATGCCCCATTTAGGAGATCTTGAAATTCCTGTTTCTATTTACGCTTCGATAATTTCAATTATGCTTTTATTTGCTTTCAACGGATTTTTAGTGTGGGAAAAACCGGGAAATCAGCTTGTATTTTTAGGGGCAGTTTTCTTTATTATTTCTGATAGTATTTTGGCTGTAAATAAATTTTATGCTCCAATTCCTAAAAGCTCCTTTTTTATTATGCTAACTTATCTTCTGGCACAATATCTGATTGTAGTTGGTATTTTAAAACTAAATCCAAAAAAAGAACAGCAAACAGTTTAACTTTTCCAACAACCTCAATCATGAAAAAAATAGCACTTTTAATTGTTTTAGTAATCTTTGCTTCTTCTTGCGTAAGCACAAAATCGACATTAAAAAATGTTGATGATAATGCGCCTGATTTGATTTTGAAGAAGGACAATACGTTTGCTATAACGCAATTTGCTAAAGACAAAAAATACGGTTATGATCCTGATTATCCTGTTAACATATTTTTTCAAAATACAAATAGTGAGACTTTAAACGAAACTCGTTTCTTAAATGCTTTAGCTGGTCCAAATGGCGAAAAAATTACGTATACTAGATTAGAAACCTGCTGTCCGTTTCCAACAAAAAGAAGCAACATGGGCGCTGGATTTCTTAATATTTATGAATTGAAATGGGAAGGACAAAAAAAACCGGTTAAGCTTTATTTGAATATTTATGAAAAAGGAATTTTAATGGTTCCGATGGGATTAAGGCTGAAATAGAATAAGCTCACTTTTAAGATTATGCTTAATATATTACCGCTATTACTTATTATTTTACCTGTATTATCACAATTAATATGGGGAACATTTGCTATATATAAACCTGCCTCATTTAAATTCAGCCAAATTTCTTGGATCAATGTTTTGCTGCAAATTATACTTTCTTTTGTAGCTTTTAATATTGCTGATTATAATTTTTCTAAACAATACGAACAATATCCCAATCCTATGAGATGTGGTATGCCACTTGTAGGAATGGCTGTAGCATGTTTCTTTTTACTTTTTATTCTGATATTGATTCTTGTAATTCAATTTCTAATTAAGAGATGGCGAGCAAAAAGAAATAGGATATAAATCTTACTATTTCTTTCATTAAACTGTAAAGCTTTAGAACATGATAAATGTCATTTATTAGTTTCTTTTCATGCTTTAATATTGCCACGGAAAAAGCATTTAATCGTTTTAAAGAAATTTTAGCAATTCGTTAATTCTACTCAGCTCCTAGTCAGCTATTCGAGTTCTTAAAATAATCTTAAATCTTCATCTGCTATTCATAAATCATAACTACCTTTGCAGTGCAAAAAAATAATTTTATGAACTTACAACATATTCCACAAATTAAGCATACTGACAGCGGAAATTTCTTTTTATTAGCGGGGCCTTGTGCTATCGAAGGAGAAGAAATGGCGTTGCGAATTGCTGAAAAATTAGTTGGTATTACCGACAATCTTCAGATTCCTTATGTATTTAAAGGATCTTTTAAAAAAGCAAACCGTTCTAGAATTGACAGTTTTTCTGGTATCGGTGACGAAAAAGCTTTAAAAATCTTAAGAAAAGTTTCAGAAACTTTTCATGTTCCAACTGTAACAGATATCCATACCAACGAAGATGCTGACATGGCAGCTCAATACGTTGACGTTTTACAGATTCCTGCATTTTTAGTACGCCAGACCGATCTTGTTGTGGCTGCTGCCAATACCGGAAAAGTGGTAAACTTGAAAAAAGGACAATTTATGAGTCCGGAGAGCATGAAACATGCTGTTCAAAAAGTTTTAGACTGTAATAATGAGAATGTTATGGTTACAGATCGTGGTACTATGTTTGGCTACCAAGACATGATTGTTGATTTTAGAGGTATTCCTACTATGCAGCAATATGCTTCTACAGTTCTAGATGTAACACACTCTTTACAACAGCCAAATCAGACTGCTGGGGTTACAGGCGGAAGACCTGACATGATTGAAACAGTAGCAAAAGCTGGTATCGCAGTTGGTGTTGACGGTATTTTTATCGAAACACACTTTGATCCTGCAAATGCAAAAAGTGATGGTGCTAATATGCTTCATTTAGACTATTTTGAAGGTTTGATGAACAAATTAGTAGCTATTAGAAAAACGGTTAACTCATTTTAATTTTTTATAATACTTAAGTTCTTTGAAAACAAAAATTTTATTTTTCTTACTGACTTGCGTTTCTTTAAACACATTTGCTCAGGAAGAAATACCAGTACAAAAATATGCTGCCCATAATAAAGGAAAATTCTTTGTTATGTGGGGTGGTAACAGAGAAAGCTACTCAAAATCTGATGTAAACTTTAGAGGTAAAGATTACAACTTTACAGTTGAGAATATGGCTGCTCATGACAAACCAAAAGGATGGCATGTTGATTACATCAATCCTGTTAACATGACTATTCCTCAAACCAATTTGAGATTGGGTTACTTTTTTAGTGATCATTATAGTGTTACAATTGGTGTTGACCATATGAAATATGTAATGTCACAGAATCAAATCGCAAATGTTACCGGAAACATCAATTTACCTGCAGATGATCCCGCGTCAATTTACAATGGTAATTACAACAATACTCCTGTAGATATGTCTCAAGGAGGAGCGAAAGAAGGCGGTTATGGCAATGGTGAAATAAATGTAAATGGTCCAGCTTTTTTAATGTACGAACATACAGATGGTTTAAACTACATTAATACGGAAGTTGCAAGATTTGATGATGTTTCTAAATGGTTTGGATTACCAAATATTGATAAAGTTCAGATTAACTTAACCGAAGGTATTGGCGCTGGAGTTTTATATCCTAAAACAAATACTACTCTTTTAGGTAAAGAACGTCACGATGATTTTCACGTTTCTGGTTATGGTGTTTCTGCAAAAGCTGGTTTAAACGTTACTTTCTTCAAGCATTTCTATATTCAGGGAGAACTAAAAGGTGGTTACATCAATATGCAAGACATTAGAACAACTACTAGCAATGAAGATAAAGCTTCTCAGCACTTTACTTATTTTCAAAGAATTATTGCTGTTGGAGGTATTTTTAGACTCTAATATTTCGTAAAATATATTTAGAAAATAGCTATCATTTTATTTGGCAGCTATTTTTTTTATCATTTACTTTGTACTTCAAAGTACTTTAAATTTTACTTTATGAAAAACAAAAAATATTTATTTTCGATTATTACTTTTTTCTTAAGCTTTGGCTGTGCCTTATTCGTGGCTATAAAAGTTTTTCCGAATAATCCGTTTACTGGAACATCCAAAACAGAAAAAACAGCTGTTAGCAAGTTTAAAGACGGAGATCTTATTTTTCAAACATCAGAATCTAAACAGTGTGAAGCAGTTCGCATTGCGACAAATTCGAAGTTTTCTCATTGTGGAATCATTTATGACATTAACGGAAAATGGTTTGTTTTTGAAGCTGTTCAGCCTGTAAAGCTTACTCCGTTGGAAGATTGGATCCAACATGGAAAAGATCATAAATATGTTGTTAAACGACTAAAAGACGATACTGTTTTAAAACCAGAAGTTTTACAAAAAATGAAAGACTACAGCCAGCAGTTTGACGGTAAAGAATATGATGCTTATTTTGAATGGACTGATAACAGGATATATTGCTCTGAATTGATCTGGAAAATTTATAAAAATGCTGCAGGAATCGAATTGTCTCCACTTAGAGAATTGAAAGATTTTAATTTGAAAGATCCGAGGGTTCAGAAAATACTAAAAGAACGTTATGGCAACAACATACCATTAGAGGAAAAAGTCGTTGCTCCTTCTGACCTTGCCGACTCTACTATTTTAAAAACTGTAATAGACACTTATTAATATTTTAAAAAGCTAGATTGCTTTATTGTTACTAGCTTTTTTATTTATCTATTTACTTTGAAATTCAAAGAACTTTACAAAAACTAACCTATGAGAGATTATTTGATTGAAAAACTGTATGAATGTTCTAAAAAACCGTATCAAAAATATTTCAAGAAGAATCAGCCTTGGAATATTGATAAAACTAAATTAATGGATTATCCTGAAGAAAGCCTAGGATTTAGCTTGGGTAGTTTTCTTTATAAAAATCATTTTGATATACAGGAAAAACTGGAAGATCACGACATCATTCATGTTCTGACCAATACGGGAATTTCAGTTTATGAAGAAATCGGAATGCAGTATTATTTACTCGGAAATGGAAAGAAAAGCTTGTATTTGTTTATGGTCATACTAACAGGCACTATTTTTTATCCGAAACGTATGAGCTATTTCATTCAGCAATTTAAAAGAGGGAAAAAGGCAAATGCCTTTCATTACCTCGATTTTTCAAAAATGCTTTTTTTGCCAATTCAAACTATTCAGCAAACTTTTAAAATTTAAAAATCATGAAAACAATTTATAATCCTTCTGAAGAAAAACAGTCTACAGAATTAGCTATTGGCACATTTGCAATCAGTACAATTCTATTTATTCTTTACATCGTTTCAAACGGAAATGCTATGGTATTAGTTATTGCATGGCCTTTCGCTTTAGGAGCAATAATTGTAAATGCAATTATGTTTGTGCATTTGACAGATTTATTTATTCATCTCTCAGAACAGCGAAAAGATCTTGGAGTGAAGCTTCTAATCTTATTTTCAAATATTCCAATCCTCTATTTTTATTATTTAGTTGTGATGAAATCTTGACATAAAAAAAAGCCACAAGTAAAAACTTATGGCTTTTTGTATCTTATTCTGAAACTTAATTTGCTTTTTTAGTTTCAATTCCGTTTTGGTCTAATAAATACATTAATGTGGTCATTGTCGCTGCACCAAGTTCAAGCTCTCTTTTATTGATTGCATCAAATTTATCATTTGCTGCGTGGTGATAATCAAAATAACGCTGAGAATCTGGTTTTAAACCTGCTTTTACAATAGCTTGAGAAGTCAAATGACTAATATCTGAACCTGCATGGCCAATTGTGAAACTGTGTACCAAATAAGGCTCAAAAAGGTCTTTGTAACCTTGAATTTTTTTCAAATTAGCATCATCTGCTTCAATTGAAAATCCTCTTGGAGAAAATCCGCCTGAATCACTTTCTAAAGCAAAAATGTGGTTTTCTTTATTTTGTTTTGAAACCTCTTCATATTTAGCTCCACCTTTTCCGCCATTTTCTTCGTTCATAAACAATACCACACGAATCGTATTTTTTGGCTTATAATTTAAGTTTTTCAAAATACGAATTACTTCCATGCTCTGCACTACTCCTGCTCCATCATCATGAGAACCATCTGCTAAATCCCAAGAATCTAAATGTCCTCCAACAACCATAATGTTTTCTGGAGTTACACTTCCTGTCAATTCACCAATTACATTATAAGACAATGCATCTGGTAAAGTTTCGCAAGATTGTTTAAAATAAAATTTCAAAGCTGGATTTCTTTTTAAAGTTTTACTCAACAATTCTGCTCCATTTGTACTAATAGCAGCTGTTGGAATATATTGTTCTTTTGGCAAATCACCGTAGCTTTGAGTACCTGTATGAGGGAAATCGTCTAAACGTAAATTCATAGAACGAACAATTGTTCCAACCGCACCTAATTTTGCAGCTTCTTTTGCTCCAGCATATCTTTGGTCTACGCAAGCTCCATAAGACGTAAAAGTTTCAATATTTTCAGGATTCATTGGTCTGTTATAAAAAACAATTTTTCCTTTTACTTTATCTGCTCCAAGTTCATTTAGTTCTTTAATTCCTTGAACTTCGATTATTTCTGCTGTAAGACCTGTTTTTGCAGTAGCTACAGAACCCCCAAGTGCACAAATCGGCACAGTAGTTTTCACTTTTCCATCAAGAATGTAAGCCGTTTCTTTTTCGCCACGTACCCAATGAGGTACCATAACTTCTTGTAAATAAACTTTATCAAGTCCTAAGCTTTCTAATTGTCTTTTAGTATAGTCAACTGCCAGTTCTGCACCTTTAGATCCAGACAAACGAGCCCCGATATCGTTAGACAAATATTCTAACCAAGTGTAACATTTTGATTCGGTTAAAGCTTTTTTATAAAATAATTTGATGTTTTTTTCATCATTTGTCTGAGCAAAAGATGTCAATCCGCTTAAAACTAATGCAGTTAAAAGAATCGTTTTTTTCATAGTTTTGATAGTAATTTTGGAGTTTATAGTGCTTTTGGCACGTTCACAAAGGAACAAAATTATTGACAGTTCTAAGTTCTTTTTCTTAACCTTTTCTCAAAAAAAAGCTCCAATTACAAATTTTTCAATTTGCAATTAGAGCTTTTACAGATTTTTTAAATAAAGACTATTTAACTTCAATAATCTTATTTTTTGTTCCGATTCCGTTTTCGTTAAAAGACTCTAATAATTGAAAAGTAGTAAGCATAGCTTTTACATAGGCAAACCAATACCCCCATTTTTAGTATCCTCGAATAATTTTTTAAAATCAGGAATATTGTAGTAGTTGTTTCTTTTGAATTCTTCTTCAAATTTCTCATCATTCAATTTTGGAAAAAAGGAAAACATATAATTTTTGTCAATTTTTGTAGCATAATAACAATACAAAGCTTTAATTCTTGTGTCTTCACTAAAATTAAGCCCCTCAATTTTTGGCAGATCTATACTTCCTATTAAAAAATTAAGGTAATTTTCTTTGCTTTTGGTATCAGTCTGGGACATTATATCAAAAACCTCTTTATGGAAAATGTATTTGTTATCACAGGTTTTTGTGACTAGTATTTTATAAAATTCTTCCTCTTTAGATTTATCATCATTTAAGCTTCTGTCTAAAACCCATTTTAATAAATCTTTATCTTGAACATAACCAAATACCTTAACAAGACAGTCAAGAAAAAAATCATCATGGAATTTTAACCAAACCAAACTTGCTTTGTTATCATTAAAAAGATATTTGTTGCGGTTCAGTAAAGTCTCAAGATTCTCATAACGTTGTTTAACTAAGTTTTTTTCATCTTTCCAGAAATTTCTAATTACTTCACCATTGCCTTCAAATGGTTCTCCTCCATCTAAACTTTTCATTGTTTTAGGCAAGCTATTTTCATAATTGATAATATCTGGAAACTTTTTTTGGTAGTCTATAATTTGAGGCAATGCATAGCTCTCTGTAATATAATTATCATGTTTAATTACATATATGCCGAAATAATCAGAAATGTTGTTCGGATAGTAAATAAAAGTTTTATCGCATTTATCCCAAAAATTAATGTATATATATTTTGACTCCGATTTCAAATCTATAGTTCTCCCAAAAACCATTTTGATTTTAACAATAAACTCATCATTGCTTGGAAATTTAAAACCTTTAGATTTTAATTCGGCTTTAGTTATTGGTAAAATTATTGCAAGATCAGAACTGCTAAAAGCATAAGGATTATTTTCATTTGGTCGTCCATATTGTAATTGTTTTTTTAAAATTTCTTCCATTGGGATATTTTTTTTTACAACGTTACTTTCATTTTTATTTTTACTTTGGTTTTGTTTGTTGCAACTACACAAAATTGATATACATAAGAGAAAAATTTTTCTTTTCATAATTTAAATTTTTAAGATTCAGATCCTTTTTCGTTTGGATTGCCCTCATATTCTGGGAGCTTATAATCTTCGTCGAATACTTCATAATCTTTAGGGACGAGGTAAGCAAAGAACTCTGACTCCGAATATTTAGAACAGTTTAAGGCATTGTTTTGATTTCCTCCCAATATCACAATCTTATTCCCTTTTTTTCCCGCAACGAATCCAACATGACCACCTCCTGTTCGTCTTTTTACGGCAATCGCTCCATATATTGGTTTCTTAATATCAACTCCTTCTGCCCAATCTGCCCATTTTAGTGCACGAACGGCATTATATCCTTCAACTCCTTTATAACCGTATTTAGTCATAACCCAGTTGACAAATGTTGCGCACCATGATATATCGCTTTCATTTGTTGTACCATTTTTCATTGACTGTTCATACGGAGTTCCGTCAAAAAATTTTTGAATTTCCTTATTAGATCCTGTTTCTTTTAATTTTTTAGTTTCTTCTTCCCATGCTATTTTCATCCAAGGTGCTCTTTCTCCTGTATTTTCTTTTTGGTTATCTTCTTTTTTGGCATTTTCACAAACCCCTTTAAACAGTTCTTTAACTCCAGGATTATAATGCTCTTTATTTAACTCTAACATAACATCCGCAATTGTAGTTTTTCCGTTTACAAATCCCCAACGCTCTTCAAAACGTTGTCGCGTATAGACCCATTTCCTTCGTTGTGTATGTTCCTCGCCTTTCATAAATGAAGGATTTGAGGAATAGCCATATTTCGTTACCCAAGGTTCTTTTCCAATATTTATTTTTCGCTGTTCAGCGCTTGTTTGGCTTCCGTCACCATCTGGCACCGAAATGCTTTCGTCAAAGAGAACATAATCAGGATTGTTTCCATTTCCGACAGCATTAGGCTTTAAAACATGCAAATACAAGTCTACCATGTTTGCTATTTCTTGCTTTGAAGCAAAGTAGTCATGAACATAATCCATCTGTTCTATGAAAGTCATTTTTTTTAAAGCACTTCTTGTTGTGCCTAATTTTTTGGCTGAAGCATCATTAAATTGTATTAAACCAGAATAGTCAGCTCCATTATCGGCATAAGGCTTAAACATGTCTTTTTTACCCGTTTCAAGATGCATAATTGCCATTAGTTCACTTGCTTTGTCTTTCTTTTTATCTTCTCCCCAAAGTTTTGCACATACTTCGAGTACTTTTTTGCGCTCGTCACAAGTTAATTTGTTGCTCCAGTAGAAATTATTTTCTTTACAGATACAAATACCTTTTTTCTGATGCCACATAGAATCCCCAACATCAACCATCATCAAACTATTAATAAACTCTTGGTTTGGATTGAAAACAATAGTAGGCTGTATATCAACTTTCTGCTCATGATAATCATGAGCTTTTTCATCTTTTTTTGCTATTCCTCTAGTTTCTTTTTTAGAAGCGCCCTTTTGTTCTTTGGGAGATGTTTTTTGGGTTTCTGTTTCAGATGGTTTAAAAGTAGAAGTTTTTGAAAATATATCTACTTTATAATCCGGATTGATGACATTAACATCTTGGGTAGGTTTTGAAACTTTTTTGTAAAACTCAGCCGTTACATAATATTCATGAAATGCGCCTTCGTTTGACTCACCAGGTGCCGATTTTGCATTGGCAAGCCATACTTTACTAGGATCAAAAGTAAATTCTACATCGGCTTTCCCTTGCAATACATTGGCTTCTTTTGTGTCCATGACAATGTCGGAAAGGTCTTTTTTGCCTCCATCATTCTCCCATAAAGTAACATTTATGCGAAATTTTTCCATATTAAGGCAATGCACGCGAGCTGTAATGGTTTCGCCATAGCTAAATAATTTCGTGGGCTTTTTTCCTAGATTATCAAGAATTTCGATATGCAGTATTTTGCTTTCTGAATTATTTTTGGTTTTTATATCCAAAACTGCTTTTTCGCCGTTGGCATCAACAAGCATCCTGATTCCTTTGCGTTTAAGGCTGGTTTGGGTAAATGTATAGTCTACTGTTGCACCTGTCTTACTGTTTTTAGTCATTTTTGTCCATGTATCTCCCAATAATATCCAGACACTCCATTTGATATTTTCGTCAGGTATATTTTCCAATGGCTCAATGAATTTTGATGGAGCAGAACTGCCAAAAAAATCATGTATAGAGTACTATTCTTTTATCCCTATCACAGGATTGGGATTGCCATATATTTTTACTTTGCTCATAGAAAAACATTTAAAATTATAAGTAAAATCTTATTTTATAATAAACGTACGATTTTTTTTACAATAAATATTTTACATTTATTTTTTTAACAGTTATCAATTGTCAAAACATAAAAAAACCGCCTCAAAAATGAGGCGGTTTCAATACAAAACCATAAAATAAGCTGTAGACAGCTACTTTACTTCAATAATCTTATTTTTCGTTCCGATTCCGTTTTCATTAAAAGGCTCAATCGTAAAATAATATTTTGTTCCTTTATCTAAACCTCTAAAATCATAGGTATTATCACCGAAAACCATAATGCTGTTATACAATTTATCTGGTTCGATTCCGTAATAAATATTGTAACCAATTGCATCAGCTTGTTTTTTCCACGAAATCATCGCATTTCTAGAATCTGCCTTGTTTCTGTCTACTTTAAAAGAAGCAACAGCTTTTGGTTTTGCTGCCAATCCGTTTCCAAAAACTCTAAAATCTGAAATTGCAAATAAACCAGATGCATTATGAATATTCTCCATTTTAATGTAACGCGCTTTAATAGATTTTGAAAGCTCTACATAATCATGAGGTGCATCTTTATCATTTTTAGACTTATCTACAACCAAAGTCCAATTTTGAGCATCATCAGACATATAGATTTTATATTGATAATAGATATCCATTGCTTTATTAAACTGCGTTGCTTTATGATCTGCGTAGTTAATTTGTAAAGCATTAATTTCCATTTGTCTTCCTAAATCCATTTGAAGCCATTCTCCTGGATTGCTAGTTTTTGCAGACCAATAGGTTTGAATGTTTTCATCGGTAAGATTTTCTGGTCCATAACAGAATTTCTCATATACTTTTTTACCGCCATTATCCATTCTGTGTGTTTCTACTTCCATACATTCTTCTGAAGAAGAAACCGTTACGGGCTTTTTATAGGAAAGCAGCATCCATCCAGAAGAAGCTCCTTTTGTTTGATCACGTTGAGCTGTTGGCAACACAATTGGAAAATCTCCATAAGCTGTGATCGAATACATTACATCATCTTTATCAAATCCGGCAGGAAACATATCTATACGACGCTCAAAACGATCTTTAATAGAGATTTTGCACGTTCCTGTATTCCAGTAATTTCCATAATTATCTGCGAAAGTATTTCCGTGTCCTGCTCCAATTACAAATCCGCCTGGTTTATATGACATCGGATTATGTTTTTGGTACGTAAATGGCCCTAACGGATTATCTCCAACATGAACACCATTTGCGTAGCCTTTAAATTCGGTAGCAGGCGCTCCATATTGCATGTAATATTTTCCGTTATGTTTTGTCATCCAAGCTCCTTCAATAAAATTCCCCCAAGGTGCAGGTTCCATATCGTTATTTGGTCCAAAACGCTCCCATCCGTGAGCCGAAGGATCCAAAATAGCGACTTCCTTAACTTGTCCATAAACTTTCTGAATATCCTCTACTTCTGTCGCTTTATACAATTCTGCATAGTCTGCTTGATTTCCTTTTGGAAGCCAAGTATTATAATCAACCTCAACACCTACAAGTGGTAATTTTCCGCTTGAGCCGTAGTACATATATACTTTTTTGTCATCATCTTGAAAAATCGCTGGATCCCAAGTTGGCAGCATTGCTTTGTCTACGTGACGTGTCCATCTTCCCGATTTCGGATCTGCCGTTTTCCAAATCGGATGATCTCTTTTCCAAGTTGAACCTACATAAAACAAAGTATCATTTACAACCCATGCTGCTGGAGCACATTGGTCGTCATCTCCTGGCTGTCTCTGGAAACTTCCGTAAACAAAATTCCAGTCTGACATGTCTTTACTCCAAAAGAAACCAGCCTGATTGGTTGCAAATAAATAATATTCGCCTTTATAAGTAATAATTACTGGGTCCGCGCTTGAACGGCGTGATTCTGGAATTCCGTTGTGATTATGAGTCGTAAAATTGTACCCAATATTTATCGGATTACAATATGTTGTTGCTGGTCTGCTAGGGTCAAACCATTCTGTTTTACCAGAATTTTGTGCCGAAAGACTACTTCCGAAAAGCATCGAAAGCAATAAAATTGGCTTAAATTGTTTATATATATTCTTCATGGTTAGATTCTTTAGTTAAGCTTTACAACTTATTTTTTAATCTCTTTTCTTTCCTTTAAAAGTTCGGGTTCGTTTGTAGTAATGTAATTGAATTTGTGTGCAATAATCCAATCCATATCTTTAGCGTCATTAACAGTCCAAGCATTTAGAATAATTTTATTATCCTTTGCTTCTTGTATCCATTCAGGATGTTTTTGAAAAACAGAATAATGGTAATCAACACCGTTAATTTTATCCGCTTTTACCTCTTTTGGAGATTTATTCCCTTCTAAATATTGCAGAGAAGTTTTCGGATCTATTGCTCTGATTTTTTTTAGAATATCGTAATCAAAACTGATGTAGCAGGTATTTTTATCGGCTTTTAATTTTTTAATGGTTTCGACTGCTGCTACACCCGTTTTTTGTCCTCTTTCTTTACTGATTTCAGAAGGTTTAATTTCGCAAACCAAAAGTGTATGCTTATTATTTCGTATTCCTTCTGAAATATATTCATGTAGTGTTGGAAGTTTTTCTCCGTTAGAAAGTTTAAACTTTATCAAATCTACATAATTCGTTTCTTCAATAAGCAGTTTGTTGTAATGGGCATCATGATTGATTACAAGTGAATCATCTGCTGTTCTCCAAACATCAAACTCTGATCCTGGCAATTTTAAATCTATTGCATGTCTTAATGATGCAATAGAATTTTCAGGCAGATTATTCTTTTTCCATGCTCCGCGATGTGCTACTGTTGCATTCTTTTGCGCATTGCAATAGGAGAAGGCAATAAGACATACGGCACTAAATATTTTAATTTTATTCATAATAACGTAGTTAAAAAATTACAAAAAGGTTTTGTCATTTTAGAAAAAAAGCCCTCCAAACGAAGGGCTTTTCACTAATCAAATAAACCAACTATTTAGTTAACTCAAAACTAACTTTCTTATCGGCATTTGAATTTCCTCCAACGAAAATATCAAACTGTCCTGGCTCTGCTACGAATTGTAAATCAGAGTTATAAAATTTTAAATCTTCAACAGTAATATCAAAACTTACTGTCTGTTTTTCACCTTTTTTAAGTGCTATTTTTTGGAAACCTTTTAATTCTCTAACTGGTCTTGTTACTGAACCAACTAAATCTCTAATGTATAATTGAACTGTTTCTTTTCCGTCAAAATTTCCAGTATTTGTTACATCAACAGTTACTTTCAATTTTCCAGATGGATTCATTTTATCAGAAGAAATTTTCAAGTTTGAATAATCAAAAGTCGTGTAGCTTAAACCAAATCCGAATGGGAATAAAGGCTCGTTTCTTTCGTCAATATAATTTGATCTGAATTTCTCGAATTTCCCTTCTGTGTTAGAAAGTGGTCTTCCTGTATTTTTGTGTGCATAATAAATTGGTAACTGTCCAACACTTCTTGGGAAAGTTGAAGTTAATTTTCCTGAAGGATTTACTTCTCCGAATAACACATCAGCAATTGCATAACCAGCTTCTGTACCAGCAAACCAAGCATTTAAAATTGCTGGAACTGTTTTTTCTTCGTCTGTAATTACTAACGGACGTCCATCAAATAAAACTAAAACAACTGGTTTTCCAGTTTTTAATAACGCATTTAATAAATCTTTCTGCGCTTGTGGAATTTCTAAGTTTGTACGACTGCTAGATTCTCCGCTCATTTCTGCAGATTCTCCTAAAGCTGCAACAATTACATCTGACTGCTCTGCCACTTTTAAAGCTTCTGCCAATAAATCTTCTTTTGAACGAGCATCACGGTGTAAGGTTTTACCGAACATTGTCGCATTAGTTTCAAAAGTTTCATCGTAATCTAAGTTACTTCCTTTTGCATATAAAACTTTAGTTCCAGCTCCCGCTACTTCTTTAATACCTCTCAATAATGAAACGGCATTTTCCATTTTTGTAGCCACACTCCAAGTTCCTGGCATATTTTCTTTAGCATCTGCCAATGGTCCGATTAAACCAATTGTTCCAGATTTTTTAAGTGGTAAAAGCTGGTTTTGGTTTTTTAATAAAACTAAAGATTGTGCAGCAATATCACGTGCTTCTTTTCTGCTATCTGTTGTAAAAATCTCCGTTTTTGCTCTCTTCTCATCACAATATTTATACGGATCTTGGAATAATCCTAAGTCGTATTTTGCTTCTAGAATAAGTTTTACAGCATTATCGATTGTTTCGATTTTTACTTTTCCTTCGTCCAAAGATTTTTTCAAAGTTCCTAAGAAACCTTCTCCAACCATATCCATTTCAACACCAGCATTTAGAGATTGAGCAGAAACTGCTTGTAAATCTCCCATTCCGTGCTCAATCATTTCAGGAATTCCAGTAAAATCTGTTACTACAAATCCTTTAAAACCCCATTGTTTTCTTAAAACATCTGTCATTAACCATTTGTTTCCTGTTGCTGGAATTCCGTCAACTTCGTTGAAAGAAGCCATAACCGAACCTACACCAGCATCTACTGCAGCTTTGTAAGGAGGGAAATAGTCATTAAACATTCTAATGTGGCTCATATCGACAGTGTTGTAATCACGTCCGCCTTCTGGAGCTCCATATAATGCAAAGTGCTTAACACAAGCTAAAATTGAGTTGTTTTTTGAAAGATCATGCTGTTGGTAACCATTCACCATTGCTTTTGCAATCTGGCTTCCTAAGTATGGATCTTCTCCTGAACCTTCAGAAACTCTTCCCCATCTTGGATCGCGAGAAACATCAACCATTGGAGAAAATGTCCAGTTAATTCCGTCTGCACTTGCTTCTTTTGCAGCAATTTGTGCACTTCTTTCAATTAATCCCATATCCCAAGTACAAGATAAGCCTAACGGAATTGGGAATGTTGTTTCGTAACCGTGAATAACGTCCATACCAAAAAGCAACGGAATTTTTAAACGGCTTTTTTCAACCGCAATTTTCTGCACTTCTTTAATTTTTTGAACTGATTTAATGTTGAACAAACCACCCACTTTTCCTTCAGCAATATTTTTTGCCACATTTGAGCTGTTTGCCTGCCCAGTGGTAATATCACCAGATGTTGGCAAGTTTAACTGACCCAATTTCTCGTCTAAAGTCATTTTTGACATTAACTCCGCCACAAATTCAGACTTTGGTTTAATTTTCACTGTATTTTTAGCTGGCTTTTTTTGAGCATAACCCAAAACAGCGCATCCTAAAAAAAGTAAGACTAATTTGTTTTTCATGTGTATTTAATATTTGTTTTTAATCGGAACATGGAATCACTTTTCTTTGTTCAATTTTTTGTTTGAATCAAAGTGATTTCATTCTATTCTATTTATTTGTTTGTATTCGTTTTTCTTTGCTGTAACATCCAGTCATAGATCTCTTTGTTATCATAAACTCTTGTCCAGCTGTCATGATTTGCATCATCAAAAATGGTCAGCTTTACATCTTTGGCATTACATTTTTTCAATTCATTATAAATCGTGATGGCATAATTTACATTTACCACATTATCCTGTAATCCGTGGAAAATTCTGGTTGGAATATTAGCTATTTCACAAGCATGTTCTAACTGAATTAAATCTACAAAACCCGCGACAGGTACATTTGCTGCAAATAGATCCGGATGTGAAAAAGCCAAATTCCAAGAAGCCCAACCTCCTGAGCTCAAACCAGTAACATATATTCTTTCTGAATCGATTTTATTCTCTTTCTGAATTTTCACAATCAGCTGATAAATTGATTCTATATCCCAATTTTCGTCTTCTTTGCATTGCGGAGCCAAAACATAAGCGTCTAATTGGTGTGTTTTTAAATATTTTAAAGGACCATTAATTTTTACTTTCTCCAAATCGGTTCCTTTTTCTCCATCGCCCGAAATAAAAACAATCAATGGTTTTTTCTCCTTAACATTCGCTGGACGATGTAAAACATATCCCAGTTCATATTTAGACATTATAACTGTATTGATTTTTCCAGTTGTTTCACTCTGCCCAAAAACAACTATAGAAAACAACAGAAATATAAATGCTAACTTATTTTTCATAGAACCTTAAATTCCGTATTTTCCAGATTTAAATCCAAGTTTTGTTAAGCCTTGTTTTACCTCTGGAGCATTCATAAACAATTTCCACAATAATCCTGTTCTGTAATTTTCGATCATTACAACTTCTGGACCTTGATCAATTGCCAAATAGCGTTTTGCCACCCATTTATTTCCTAAACTAAGAGCATCATAAAAACCTGCATTTCCCCAAGTTTCATCTTTATGATTCTCATATAAATTGCGAATAAATGTCATTGATTCTTTTGGCGTATAAACGATTGAGCTAATTGCCGCTGTCGGAGAAATCACACCTTGATCGTTACTTGGCATATGTGCATTATATCCAATAGAACCGTCAGGATTTCTTGAATATGATGCTGTTAATCCCCAATATTCTGGTCCATAACCCGCAATTTTTTTCGGATTTTCAACACAATATTCGTAGTTAATTTTAGTCTGATTAACATTTAAACCCCAATAGTTAGCATATTTATCTGTCAACTGGTTTGGATCTAAACCTACATAAGAATAATGCGCCCAGAATAATGGACCTCCAAATTCTTCTGCACCATTATGCTTTAAAATAAGTGGGATATTGTATTTTGTTTTTGAAGAAACTATACCACCGCTTCTCGCCCATCCTTCGTGATATGCTTTCGCATCGATTGCATGCGTTGGTGAAGACGCTGCCATTACGTAAGTAATAAGACATTCGTTATATCCTTCTAATGGAAAATTCATCTCCCAAGCATAGCTCGGAGACCAGTGCCAGTACAAAACATTTTTATTATTTGTGTACCATTGCCAGTCAACACCTTTCCAAAGTGCATCAAATTTTTGTGCTACCGCTTTTTCTTTTTCAGAACCATCTTTAAGATATTCACGAACGGTAATCATTCCTGCAACCAAAAATGAAGTTTCGACTAAATCACCACCATTATCCTTGGTTCCAAAAGGTTTTACTTTTCCTGTATTTCCGTCAATCCAATGAGACCATGCTCCATGAAAACGATCTGCTTTGCCTAAAAAATCTGCAATTTTGTTAAGTCTTTCTACCCCTTGCTCTTTAGTAATATAACCTTGAGACATTCCTGAAACAAGTGCCATTAATCCGAAACCTGAACCACCTGTTGTAACGATATTCGAATCATTTTCAGGATAAACTCCGTCAGGATGATAACGTTCTCTCGCTAATCCAGAATTTGGTTCTGCATAGTCCCAGAAGTATTTAAAAGTTTGTTTTTGAACAGCATCTAAAAGCTGCTCGTCTGTTAATGCAGTAACGCCAGAAGTATTTTCCTGTACATTTTCTTTCGACTTATCGGCATTGGATCCACAACTAAAAAAAGTAAAAGCTAAAAATAAAACTGAAATTCTAACCATTATAAAAATTTAAGATTTTAATAAATAATCACTTCCCTTAGAAAATCTAAAGGGAAGTGATTTTTAAGATTTTGATTAATAACCAGGGTTTTGTGTTGTTACCCCTCCAGATTGTTGAACCACTAAAGCTGGAATTGGATATAACTCATGTTTACCCACTATAAAAGTTTTTCCGTTAGGGAAAGTAGCGCTAACATCAGCTTTCATAGCTGCTTCTGCCTGTCCTGTTCTTACAAGATCAAACCATCTGTCGTGCTCAAAAGCAAATTCTAATCTTCTTTCTTTATAAATTGCTTTTCTAACATCTGACTGACCTGTTGCTGGAGTATCACCTAATCCCGCTCTATGTCTAATTTGATTGATCAAAGGAATCGCTTCTGAAGTTTGTCCTAATTCATTTAGAGCCTCAGCCTTCATTAATATTACCTCAGCATATCTTAAATATCTAAGATTTACATCTGTAAATTCCTGATTGTAAAACGCTGATGAATATGCTTTATAATTGTACATTGGGTTAGATACAGTAGATGCCACCTCTCTACCATCATACAAAACAGAACCTCTAAAAATAATGGTTGCAGCTCTTCTTACATCTCCAGCTTCATATGCGTCAGCAAGTCCTTGAGATGGTGTATTGAAACCCCATCCCCATCCTCCAGCACCTCTAGGCGCTTGAGAAACAGTATAATTTCCTATTCCATATCCTGGAGAAGAAGTTCCTCCAATTCCATTAATTTCAAAAATTGACTCTGGACCAAACTCTCCTTCTTTCTTGTATTGTAGAGAATAGTCAGAAACTAAAGAATAACCTGTTACTTGATTGCAATTGTCAATTACTTTTTGCCAGTTTTTTTGGTATAAATTAACCTTAGCTAACAAAGCATAAGCAGCTCCTTTAGAAGCACGTGCAACGTCATTTCCACTATATGAAGATTTTAATGGCAAAGCTTCGATAGCGTCATTTAAATCTTTTTCGATAAAAGCATAAACTTCAGCTGGAGTTTTACGAGTTAACTGCATAAGTCTGTCTTCTTCATTTCCAGGAATTGGCAAACGGTCAACAATTGGAACTCCTCCATATCCTTTAACTAAAGTAAAATACATAAAAGCTCTTAAAAACTTAGCTTCTCCTTCTAATCTTGTTTTTAAAGCTGGAGATACTTGCTTAAGCTTTGGAAACATTGCTAATGCTTGATTAGCTCTGTTGATTCCTGCATAATTATAATTCCAGATACTACTAAAAGATGGTGTAGAAGAATTGAACGTTAAAGCGTCTAAAACATCTTTATCTGTACCAGTATCTCCTGGATCTGAACCTTTATCTGCGTCGTCAGTCATAATACTGCTTACCCCGTTCCAAGCAAAAGAAGACATGTCCCAAGATAAAAATATATTATAAACTGCATCAACCATTGATGTAGCCCCTGCATCGCTATCCACTAAAGCAGGATCTGCTGGAATATTTTTTGTCTGATCTACTTCCAAAAATTCATCTGAACATCCAGATACAAACAAACCAGAAAGTATAAAAAGTGATATATATAATCGTTTCATGATATTAAAATTTTAAGTTTGCACCAACTACAAATGTTTTCAATGCTGGATAAGCATCTAACTCAACTCCCTGAGTACCTTTAACTAATTCACCATCTCCTAAAACCTCAGGTGAGAATCCTGAAAATTTTTGGCTAATGAAAGGATTCATAGCATTTACGTAGATTCTACAATAGTTAATAAAACCTTCTTCTTTTAATGGAAGTTTATATCCTAATGTGATATTATTGATTCTGAAAAAATCTCCAGATTCTAAATAATAAGTTGATGCTACTGGAACCTGATTAAATGGAGCTGGATTAGATCCTGATGTGTTTGTTGGAGTCCACATGTCATTAAGTAAAGACGTTTCTACATTTTCCCCATAAAAACGCTGCGCTTTTTTTCCATTATATACTTTGGCTCCACCTGTTCCGTATCCGTCTACAGAGAAATCAACATTTTTGTAATTTAATCCTAAAGTAACCCCGTAAGTAGAAGTTGGTAAAACTGAACCTACATATTTTCTGTCTTTAGTTTGATCTAAAGCACCTTGAGCTACCTTATTTCCGTCTGCTGTATAATACAACATTTGTCCGTTTGCTGGATCAACCCCTGCATATTCGTACATATAGAAACTACCTAAAGGCTGTCCTACTGATGTATTATCAAGTATTTTTGTTACTTGACCATTTCCTAATGAACCACCATTAATTGTTGCAAGTCTTACATTTTTCAAACTAGCTAATTCATTTTTGTTATGAGAGAAATTTCCTCCTACCCAGTAACTTAAGTTATCTGTGATTTTATCATCCCAACGTAAAGCGATTTCGTACCCTTTATTAGATACCTCACCTACGTGTGTTGGAGATTCTACAGTAATTCCTGAAGTTGAATAAGGCGTAACATTTAAAATAGCATTGTTAGTATTTTTACTGTAAACATCAAACGATCCTTTCAATCTGCTATTAAATAACTCAACATCAATACCTGCAGAAGCTTCTTCTACAATTTCCCATGATAAACTTGGATCAATTTGGGAATTAATAGTTGTTCCAGAACCTCCATTATAATCTACTCCAGATGTAAATGACTGAATGTTTAATGGCACTTTTTGGTTTCCTAATTTACCCCAAGAACCTCTAACTTTTAATAAATCTAAATTTTTAATATCAGATAAGAAGCTTTCTTTTGTTACAATCCATCCAATACCTACTGATGGGAATGTTCCCCAACGGTAGTCGCTAGAGTAATTTGAAGATCCGTCACGTCTTACAGTACCTGTTAATAAATATCTATCCAATAATTTATATTGAAAACGTGCAAAATATGATGCTAATCGAGCTTGATTATCATTTACGGCTTTATATGTAGTTACACCTCCATTTTGTGCGTAATTAATACCATCAAGTCCCCAATAGTTACTATTTGGATTTACGTTTCTTATATCTGCAGTAGTTTTTGATCTAGTTCCTATTACGTTAGCCTCAATACCTGCAGTAACTTCAACATCATGAATTTCTGCAAAAACTTTGTTATAAGTAAAATAGTTCGATAAATTCCAGTTGAAATAATCATCAGTATTTCTTGTCAAAGTGTTTGTATTCAAACTCTTTTTGTCATAAGAAGCTTCTACTCTGCTTGGATCAGCTGCTAACCAAAGACCTAAATTATCAACAAAATTATATTGTTTATAAGTAAAATATTCTCCATTAAATTGAGATGTAAACTTCAATGATTTCATGATATCCCAATCTAATCTTAATCCACCTTGAAGTGTAACTGTTTTTTGTTGCTCGTTGTTATAATCTAATGCAACAACAGGGTTTCCAACTGAGTTGAATGAATCTCCCGTTTGAGAAATAACTCCATTTTGTATAAATGGCACACCATATTTTCCATTAGGAAAACGTACCGGAACTAAAGGCGATTGTCTGTAAGCAGATGTGAATGCAGACATTGGCTGTGGAGTATTTTTTATAGAACTAACACTGAAATTTTGGCTAATTTTAAGTTTCTCCGAAATTTTGTACTCATTATTACTTCTAAAAGTAGTACGCCCGTATTCAGTTCCTTTTAAGATACCCTCTTCTTCGTAATTACCAACACTAAAGAAATATTTAATATTTTCTCCTGATCCAGAAAGCGATACGTTATTTTGAGTGTAAACTCCTGTTCTTGTTATTTCATCAAACCAGTTTGTATTATACGGTTGATTTTGAGAAAATCTTCCAGCAGGAAACTGACTAATAAATGCCGCATTATTATACTGAATATATTGGTCAGCATTTGCCATTTTCACTTTCTTTAGAGGAGATCTAAAACCAGCATAGCTATCAATATCTACAGTAAGTTTTCCTTTACCTGTTTTAGTAGTAATCATGATTACCCCATTTGCACCTCTTGTTCCATAAATAGCAAGTGCAGAAGCATCTTTTAAAACCTCATAAGAAGTAATATCATTTGAGTTGATATTATTAATGTTATCAGTAGGCATACCATCCACAACATATAATGGATTTCTTCCTCCTAATGCAGTACCAACCCCTCTAATAACAATAGAAGGTGTACTTCCTGGTGCGTCTGAAGTAGCAACTTGTACCCCTGCAGCTTTACCTTGAATAGCTTGAGAAGCATTTATTACTTTCATTTTGGTAATCTCTTCGGACTTAATTGAGCTTACAGCCGAAGTATTATCAATTTTCTTTCTTGTACCGTATCCAATTACAACTACTTCTTTTAAAGCAGTATCACCCGCTTCTTTTAAGGTTATTGACATTGGTGCGGCAGTAGCCGGTACAGAAACCGAATCAAAACCCAACATAGAAACTTTTAAAATGTCTCCAGGTTTTGCATTAATTGTAAAGTTTCCGTCGAAATCTGCATCTGCAGTTGCTCTAGCATCAGCTGAAGCGATAATTGCTCCTGGAATTCCCATTCCATTACTGTCTACTACTTTTCCTTTAATTGCTTGAGCTTGCCCCATCATATAGGTAGGCAGCAGCAAGAGCGCTAAAAAGCTAAAAATAAAATTTTTCATACAGTACGTAATCGTTTAAGTTAGTAGAGCCAAATTAAGCAATTACAACGTTGTAGTACATCAAATACCACTACAACATAGCTACATCATTATGTTAAAATTTTAGCTTACAATAATGATTATCAACACTATAAATGTTAAAGAAATTCGTTTAACATAACATTATGATGTAGTAATGATGTATCGCAATTATATAAAAAATGATATAGAAAAATATAAATTCTGTAAAAAACAAAACCAAATCTTACATAGTTAATAAAAACTTTGACAGGTTTTCGTCCTGAGTAAGGTTTAGCTTCTTTCTAAGACGATATCTATGCAATTCTACACCTCTAAAAGAGATATTCATCATAGGAGCAATTTCTTTAGAAGAAAGGTTCATTTTTAGATAAACACACAGTTTTATATCCTTTGGAGTTAATTGTGGATATTTTTTAGAAAGGTTAATAATAAACTCATTGTGAATTTGATTCAGATTGGTTTCAAAAGTTTCCCATTCGTGCTTATTCACTTCATTGATCTTAATTGCTTTTCTAATTTCATTTTTAAGTTTGCCAAAATCTTTTTCGGTTTCCAAAATACCTTGAATTTTATCAATCATTTCTGTTTGTTTGGCAATTGATAAAGATTTACCCGCTACTTCTGAAGATTTTGCTTGCAATTCTAATTCCAAGATATGCTTTTCATATTCTTGAATATTAAGTTCGTTTTCTTTCTTCAACTCCATCTCAAGAATTTCTCTCTGATGTTTTAATTCTTCAGCCTGCAATTTTAATTTTTGCATATAGCGAAGTTTATTCCATTTATAATAGAAAAATAAAACTGCACCAACAACAAGAAGATATAACAGAATCATCCAAAAAGAAAAATACCACGGCTCTGCAACTTTAAATTTATAAGAAGAAACTTTATCATAAGTTGATCCATCGTGTTTGAATATTTCTACTGTATGATCACCACTGCTTAAATTATTCAAAACGATTAATCCGTCTGAAATAGAGATAAATTCTTTTTCCTTATCAAGTTTATAAAACAAATTTGGTCTGCTCGCACCATAAATTCCCGAAATGACGTTAATCTTTAATTCCGTATTGAATTTAACTTTCTCTTCGTTAGGAACTAAAATATCATTACTAAATGCTTCAATTTTTACTCCAGAATTTTGTTTGTTTTCATATTCAAGTTTAAGTGAAACAAATCCGTCATCGAGATTAAACAGATAATAATTATCTTTCTTGAAAATCCTTAAATTCTCATTGATTAATTTTCCTTTATAATATTTCTCCTGAATAATATTCCACACAAACTTGTTTCCTTCGGCATAAATATGATATAAGATTCCGTTTTGCAACACCATAAAATGATCATCGTCTATGGAAACAATATCTGTTACATTTTTAAAACTTGTATTAAACAATTCATTTTCTTCCAATTTACCAGCTATCGAATTGTAGGTATACCAAGAATTATTAATTAGAAAAAGTATTTCTTTTCTAAACTCAAAAATCTTTATCCCAAAATCGTTTTGTATTTTACTCTGCTGTGTGACATTTTCAACTTTTAGCGTGTTGTAATTATCATCTAATAAAACACGATACAAACCACGATAATTATCTGCAGCCCAAATTTCATTTTTTTTATTTTGAGCAACATATTTTATAGGTTTTGCAAGATCTTTTATGATTTTATAATGAGACATGTTTGAGGGATCGTCATAAACCAGAATACCGCTGTAAGTCGACTGAAAATAAGTATCATTAATACTGCTCTTAGACATATTCCAACCTCCACTAACACCATTTATTTTGGTCAAAGTATTATTTTCATACGAAAAAGTACCATCATTATGACCTATAATATATTTTCCATCAATGAGAGAAATATTCCAGCCCTGCCCTTGCGTATTAGGCATCATATTAAACTTTCCAGCACTATATTCAAAAATTCCATGATTGGAAGCAATTAAATAGCCTTTATTAATTGAAGCGACTGCATAAACTGATCCTAAAAGTCCAGAATTATCATAAAAGAAAGAAATAGGAGAATTAACCTCAACGTGCGCAATACCATTATCTAAACCAACCCACAAATCATTTTCTTTATCCAATCCTAAACTTAAAACCGAATTATTCATTAAGACATTATTGCGTTCAATATTTTTGAATGAATTGGTTTTTAAATCTAAAATGAAAATTCCACGATTTCCAGTTCCGATAATTAGTTTTTCATTTTTGACAAATTTAGCCACATTAATTGTAGCCGATTTTAAAACTTCATTTATTGGATGCTCCCAACTTCTTAGCCCATTTTTTTCTACAATAAATACTCCTTTTTTCTGTGTAAAGATGTAAGTCTGGTTTTGATAATTTTCTATGGCATGAACGACAGTATTTTTCAAAACATTCCATCCTTTTGGATTGGCAATATATTTACCATTCATTTTAAAGATTCCGTCTCTCACAGAAGCAACATATAAATCTTTATCTACACCAAAACAATAAGAAATAAGAAATGGAAATTTAATTTTCTTAATTGTTTTTCCATTATAAATAAAAACATCATTAAAAGATTGAAAATAAAGAGACCCGTTAAATTTGAATATTTTCCAAATTTCCTCGTTGTCCTTCTCATCAAATAATCTAAGATTTTTGGTAATAGAAACATAGTGCATTGTTCCTTCTTTTCTATACCAATAGCCAAATTCTTTATAAGAACCAGAATAGATTTTATCTCCTTCAATCAGGATAGATCGAATGATCGTTTTGTTCGGAAGTGTATATTTTTCCCATTTTACTCCGTCGTAACGAAGCAAATAGTGATTATTGGCAAAATACATCGCATTATCATTTCCTTGTGCCACATTCCAAATCTGATTATCACCCTGATAATCTGATTTGCTGTAATTTTCGACAAAGGGAAGTAATTCTTGTGCTTGAAGTTGTAAAGCGATGAAAAAGAAGATAACTGATTTAAAAAGTATCGATTTCAAAGTATTCGTTTTTAACTTCAAAGATACTCACAAATATTTAATTTTTAGGTCAAAAAAAAACTCCTCAAGCTTGAGGAGTTTTTTATACTATTTAGATAAAATCATTTTTTAAAATTAAGTAGTACTGATTGAGGAGCGTAATTAATATCAAATCCTTTTTCTAAAGATTTTTTCACTTGTTCAATATATTCTTCATTGACAGTTTTTTTATCTTTAAATTCCATCAATTCTCTTTCAGTTTTTAATTCTGTCTCATTTCTAATTTCAAATATATCCCATTCAGAATAATCTTTCGGATTGATTAAACAACAAACTGTCTGTGGCCTAATACTATTTACAAATTCATGCAAATTACAAATCCCATTCTCTAATTTATAATTCAACCAGTCTTTATCTGCAATATCAGAAACATGAAAAACATGCACTGTATTTTTTATCTTATTTAACAGTACAACTTCTGTAAAATTATATAAATGACCTATTTGGATAAAATCGCCTGAAATTTCAGATCTAAACTCTGTTTCAAAAACATCTAATTCTTCTGACGTGTTTAAAAAACTAAATGGCTTTTCAAATTCATCATCATCACCATCGATAATTAAATTTGCTGGGATTGAAAGTAGATTGTCTCCGAAAATTTTATATTTATAAATTTGTCTGAAATTTTCAGGAAACAACAAACGACTTTCGATGTCCAATTGACAATATCCAGAATAATCTTCAAGTTGCTTTTCAAGCTCAAATAGTTTATTGTCCATTTTTAAATTTTAATTTTCCAGTAATTGAAAAACCTGATTGGCAATTTCATACTCTTCATCTGTTGGAACAACTAAAACTTTTGTAGTAGCATTTTCTGAATTGATTTCTCTTAATTCTTTAGAACGAATTTGATTTTTTGCTGCGTCAATTTCAATTCCAAAATAATTCATATCTGTACAAATCAAATTACGCATGTATGATGAGTTTTCTCCAATTCCCGCAGTAAAAACAATAGCGTCAAGTCCGTTTAGAGCTGCTGCGTAAGCACCAATCGTCTTTCTGATTCTATAAGCATTCATATGTAATGCCAACTGGCAATCTTTGTTTCCTTTTTCGGCTTCAGCTTCAATATCACGCAAATCACTGTAGCCTGTAAGACCAAGCATACCGCTTTGTTTCAGTAAAACAGCATTTACTTCATCTGGAGTATATCCTAAATTTTTAATCATATAAAAGACCACAGACTGGTCAATATCTCCAGCACGAGTCCCCATGATTAAACCATTTGAAGGAGAAAACCCCATTGAAGTGTCAATACATTTTCCATTTTTAACAGCGGCCATACTGCAGCCATTTCCTAAGTGAATCGTGATTATTTTAGAATTATTTTCTAAATAATTAATGGCTTTTTCAGACACATATTTATGGCTCGTTCCATGAAAACCATAGACACGAACTTTATTTTCTGTCAAAAGATAATTTGGAATAGCATATTTATACGCTACTTCTGGCATAGTCTGATGAAAAGCGGTATCAAAAACAGCAATTTGCTCTGCTGAACTGAAAATCTCTTCTGCTACATTAATTCCTTCTAAATTTGCTGGATTATGCAAAGGCGCCAATTCAAAAAGCTGTTTGATCTTTTCTTTAACTTTCTCATCGATTTTTACGGTGTCACTAAAATCGCTTCCTCCATGCACAACACGATGTCCCACTGCCGAAATTTCTGAAGTTGATTTAATAACTCCTTTTTCAGCATCCAATAGCATATTGGCTACTTTTTGTAAACCTACTTTATGATTCGGAATCGGAAGCATTTCTTCGATTGAAGCGGTTGCTGTTTTAAAAGTTATATTTGAAGTTTCTAAACCAATTCTATCAATCATTCCAGAACAGATTACTTCGTTTTCTGGCATTACCATTAATTGATATTTAATTGAAGAACTTCCTGAGTTTATTATTAGTATTTTCATTCTTTTTAAAGGTACTAAGGTTCTAAGATGCTAAGGTTCTTAGTTTATTATTTAATTTTTAATTGAATTTACATTCCCTGCGCTTGGATTGCTGTAATAACTACCGTATTAATAATATCGTCTACAGTACAACCGCGACTTAAGTCATTTACGGGTTTATTTAAGCCTTGTAACATTGGACCAATTGCCAATGCTCCAGTTTCTCTTTGAACGGCTTTATACGTGTTATTTCCTGTATTTAAATCAGGGAAAATTAATACGCTTGCTTGCCCTGCTACTTCTGAATCTGGCATTTTGCTTTTTCCTACAGTTAAATCCACCGCAGCATCGTATTGAATTGGTCCTTCGATTTTTAAGTCTGGCCTTTTTTCTTTTACGATTGTTGTAGCCGCTCTCACTTTGTCTACTTCATCACCTTTTCCAGATGACCCAGAAGAATAAGAAAGCATCGCAATTTTTGGTTCAATTCCGAAAGCTAAACTTGATTCTGCAGAAGAAATTGCAATTTCTGCCAATTGTTCTGCCGTTGGATTTGGATTAATAGCGCAATCTCCAAAAACAGAAACTCGATCTTCTAAACACATAAAGAATACAGAAGAAACTACAGATGAATTCGGTTTTGTTTTAATGAATTGTAGTGCTGGTAAAATCGTGTGCTGTGTAGTGTGCGCCGCACCAGAAACCATTCCGTCTGCGTGTCCTTTGTACACCATCATAGTTCCAAAATACGAAACATCTTCCATTAAATCTCTTGCCATTGTAATGCTTACGTTTTTCGCCTTTCTTAGCTCATAGTACGTATTAGCATAATCTTCATACATTTCAGATCCTATCGGATTGATAATGTTTACTTTAGAAAAATCAAATGTAAGTCCGAGTTCTGCGACTTTGCTTTCAATTTGTTTTTTGTCTCCAATAATAGAAATATCAACCACATCCATATCTAATAATCTTGAAGCTGCTGCAATAATTCGGTCATCATTCCCTTCTGGCAAAACAATATGTTTTCTATGCTGTTTAGCTCTTTTAACCATGTTGTATTGAAACATTTTCGGTGTCATTCCTTCAGGCTGGAAAGTGATTACTCTTTGCGATAGCGCTTCAATTTGAACGTGCTTTTCAAATGTATTAATCGATGTTTCGATCTTATGTGTGTTATTCGCGTAAATCTCCGATTTAATCGAACCTATTTTATTGGTGATATGATAAGTTCCACCATCAACAGCAATAATTGGGACAATAGGAGAAAGTCCTTCTATAAGCTTTAAAATACTTTCCTCTGGAACAATATTTCCTGTCAGGATAATTCCTGAAATAGTTGGATAATTTGCTGATTCATTTGCTTGTAAAGCACCTAAAATAATATCAGAACGGTCTCCTGGAGTAATAACTAACGCATTGTCATGCAAATGGACCAGATAATTATGCAATTGCATCGCTCCTACACTGTAATGCCCAATTTCATTATTCAGATAATTTTCTCCAAATAGCACTTTGGCATTCAATTCATGTACAATTTCCTGCATGGTCGGATTATTCAAACTCGAAATAAGCGGAATTGTATTAATTAAAACATTTGAAGGCAAACTTTTTTGTAAACTAGTAGTAACTAATTCTATATTTTCTGGTTGCACTTTATTGGCAAAAACGGATAATACTTCAACCTCTTTTACTTTGAAAGAATCATAAACCAGATATAAACTATCTAAAAGTTCTTCTAAAGTCTTACCAACTCCTGAACCTACAATTATGGTTGGAATTCCGAGGTTTTTGGCAATCAAAACATTTAAGTCTAATTCGATAGAAGTTCCTTCCCCCGTAAAACTTGTTCCTTCAACCAAAACAAAGTCAAATCGTTCTTCCAGCTTCTTATATTTCTCAATAATTAAATCTAGAACCTCTCCTATCTTACCTTTATTCTTTTTCTTGATCAATCTGCTCTTGGTAATAGCATACGCGTCGTCAAACGCAATATCAAGGTTAAAATACGACAAAACAGTCTCGATATGATTATCTACCTCACCATCCACAAAATCTTCGATTATAGGTCTAAAATACCCTACTTTAGCCGTTTTACCAATTAAGATACTCATTAAACCGAGCGTAATAATTGATTTACCACTGTTATGGTCGCTAGTGGCTATATATATTGCTTTACTCATAATTATTTATATTTATTCTAAATAACAAAATTACATAAATACTACTTCTCTGGATTGTAACAAATGTTAAAACCAGCGTCTTTTTTTGAAATAAATGATCAGGGCGACTACGAGCAAGAACATAATCCCCATGACAACAAAATAGCCATTTTGGGTTTTAAGTTCTGGCATGTTTTCAAAGTTCATTCCGTACACTCCAACTATAAAAGTAAGCGGAATAAAGATTGCTGAAATAATCGTCAGCGTTTTCATGATTTCGTTCATTTTTCGGCTTTGTTCCGAGAAATAAAAGTTTGAGGCACTTTCCAATGCGCTCATGTCAGATTCTATCTGCTCTAAAAGCTCTAGACTTTTTTGATGAAGCCTAATAAAGAAATTAAATGTTTCTTTTTGAATTAAACCGTTTGATTCATCATCATCTTTAATCGTTTTTAGATAAAACAAAGAATCCCGAAGCGGTATAATGGAGCGTTTTAAGAAATTTAAATTATCACGGTGATTTTCAATTTTCTCTAAAATAACGGGTTTCGCTTCTTTTTTGGTCAAATTGATTAATTCTTCAATTTTATCTTCTTCGTCTTCCAATGTGATATAGAAATTCTCCATTACAGCGTCTAAAAGCAAATACAAGAGATAATCTACCTTTTTGGTTCTAACAATTCCTGCATGGGTACGCAAACGCTCACGAATATGGGTAAAGAAATCGCTTCTTTTTTCTTGAAAAGAAATTAGAATGCCTTCTTTCAGAATAAAACTGATTTGTTCCACACTAATATTATCGGAATATTCAGAGGGCAAAAGCGATTTTATATTAAAGAATAAAACATTTTGCTGTTCTTCTAACTTGGTTCTTTTGGTTGTATTTAAAATATCGGCTAAAAGAAAATCGTCAAGTTTAAAATGCGCTCCAATAGTTTTTATCAGATTAATATCGTTTAAACCATGAATATTGAGCCAATTGTTTTTAGTATAATCAAAACAAGAATTAAGGGCAAGAACTGTAAACTTATCATATTCAACAACATCATTATCATTATAAACAAAAAGCTGCATTTCTGTTTCGTGCTCTTTGTGGGTGCCAGTATACTCTAAAGTAATGTGTTGCAACTTACGTCCTTTCTTGTATTTGATCTTTCTCATCCATGAAAATTTACAATAGTAATATTACGAAAAAGAATCCGAACACGAAATGACAATTATCAGTTTATGGAAAACCTAGACTTAGACGCACTGCAGTGCATCTCTACAGTAATTTATACCCATAAAAAAACCGAGTCATTTCTGACTCGGTTTTCTATCTTAATACTTTGTACTAATTACTTAGTACTAAAGAATTATTTTACTTCTTCAAAAATAACATTCCAAGTATATCAGTACTTCACAACGTCGTGGTACAAATATGGTACAAACCTGTTATTTTATTTTACAAAACAACATATTTCCATTCTGAAAGTTAATCATTTTAAACTTCATTATAGCAGGAATAGTTTCTTAATAAAACTAAGTTTTTTAATAAGAAAGTAATTCTCCCTGATCATTAAAAAGGAAACTGGAACTCCCATTTTTTTTATCTCTTCTTAAATCTTACCGTTATATTCATTATGCTCTATCAGCGCCGAAAATATTGATGAAATAGAAAGAATGCATCATTCCAAGCAAGGCCATAATAATATTTTTAATAGGTTAAATTGATCCTCGTAGGTTTCAATACTGCTCTCCCCACGGAAAGGCCAAAAAGGCGGAAAACTTAAAGTTTTCATTCTATTTAAAAAGCCACAAAAAATGTCTGAAGACCTGCAAATTCAAGGATTTGCAGGTTTTTTTTATTTTAGGCCTGTTTTCAATATTTATAAATCCTCACAAAATTAAAGGTGCAGAATCGGTGCACTTTCCGGCGCGCTGAAAAGTGCACCAGAAACAGTAAAAATCCCTTATATCATAGGGGTTAACGAGATTAACGACTTGATTTGGCAGTAATATTATTCTACATTTATTAATTTAAAAAGTAGGATTATGTTGGAAAGCAGTTTTGGTTTGGGATTCTTTTTAAAAAGACCCAAAATAGAAAGTAAAGAATGGATCGTATATTTCAGAATAACTGTTGACGGTATCCGTAAGGAAAGTTCAACTAAGAGAAAATGGGATAATACACGATGGGATCAAAGGTTCGAAAGAGCGGTCGGCTCAAAGGAAGATGCAAAGTCGCTGAACTTCTTTTTGGATTCGCTGACTTTAAAAATCAATGAAATCAAAACCGAAATGATGTACAGCGGCAAAACCATAACCGCTGAGAAAATTATGGACGAGGTTCTGGGAAGGACAGCGCCAAAGATTAAGGTGCTCGAAGAATTTCAAAAGCATAATGATGAAATGGAGGCGCTTCTCGGAAAAGGCTATGCAAAAGGCACCCTTGACCGGTTTACCATTACTAAGAACCATTTGACTGCTTTTATAAAATTCAAGCTAAAAAAGCACGATCTTGAATTTGCGGATTTGAATCTCGAGTTTGTAAAGGACTTCGAGTTTTACCTTAGAACTGTACGCGACTGCAGCAACAACACAACCCTAAAGTATATTGCAAATTTCAAAAAGATTGTAATCCGCGCCATTGATAAAGAATTAATCACCAAGGACCCATTTAAGAACTTTAAGGGACGTAAAACAAAACTGGTAAAAAAACCACTCACCGCACAGGAATTGTACGAACTTGAAAGTCATTATTTCACAACTGACAGGCTCAATGTCGTAAGGGATGTATTTGTCTTCCAATGCTACACTGGCCTGGCTTACATAGACGCTTATCAATTAAAGAAAACTGATATCAAAGAAGGCATTGATGGAAATCTATGGATTATGTCCGAAAGGCAGAAAACAAACTCATCATTTAATGTACCTCTTCTTCCCCAAGCACTGAAAATAGTTGAAAAATATAAAGAGCACCCGCTGTGTATCCAGCGTGGAACCGTGCTTCCTGTTTCATCCAACCAGAAAATGAATGAGTATCTAAAAGAGGTGGCAGTCTTGTGCGGCTTTCCTTTTACATTAAACACGCATATGGCCCGCCGTACTTTTGGAAGCACTGTGACATTAAATAACAACGTCCCTATTAATGTAGTTAAAGAACTGCTGGGTCATGCATCGGTAAAACAGACTGAGGCATATGCTATAACTGAGCAGGCTACAATCGGTCGTGAAATGTCTATTCTGAATAAAAAGCTGAACAAAAACGCTTCCAAGATTTCAAAACCAGATTTAGCGGTTCTCGGAAGACTTGAAAAAGAAATCCAGGCAATTAAAAAGAAATACAACATAACTTCTTGAAACTTGCTTTCATATCGTAATTAAAATCAGAGAGGCTATCTCAACAATTCTGAGATAGCCTCTTTTTATATAGTTTAACTACACTTTTATAACCCGGATGATAAGACGGGCTGTATTTAATATAACCTAAATCCTGCAGCTGTTTAAAATATTTGTGATAAGTCGGCAGTGTATTTACATGCGCCATTTCCATAATTTTACTTCGGCTGACTTGTATCCTCCTACCCTGCCTCTGTCTGTAACCCAATCCTAATATTGCCGTTAAAATTGACAAATGCCACACATTAAGCTTTGGATCAGCAATATAAACTGAAAGATATTCCATGATATTGCTTTCTTTTAATTTCTTAGTCTTTTTCATCCCTAAAAAGTTTTTGAATATCTTCTCTATTGTAATAATAGGATCCAAGCACTTTCTTAAAACGTACTTTTTGGGATGTTCTAAGAGTCTGAACAGATCCGGCAGAAATGTCGAGCATCCTGCGGACAGCCTTACTTTTCAGCCACTCAGATTCCCTTTCAATATTTTCAGCATTAAAAGCTTCCGAAACCGCATTACGGATTGTATCGGTCATTAACAGTCCAAACTGCCTTAAATCGTCTTTCGTTATAAGTTCTTCCATAAAATACCGGCTTAATACGTTACAAAAAATTAAATCATATACTTAAAAAGATCATCGTCATTCCTAAAAAATTGCCGCAAAGCTTATTCCAGATAAAAATAAACACTGCTTCTTTTGTTCTTATTCTTTGTCGGGACATAAATAAGATAACCGTAATCATCTAATTCGCGCATGCATTTATGATAAGTTTTTGGAGATACGACCTTAGCGATATTCTGGATTTCAATACTGTATGCCTGTATTGGGTTTATAAAATTCCTGTTTGCCCGAAATTGAAGCAGGGCGGCAAAAATTGCAATGTGAGTTGTGCTGATTCTGAAATCATTTTCAATTGCCTGAAAAAATCCCGATAAAAGCTTAAGATTTTCCATAACTGTATAAGATAAATAAACATCACATATGATGAGATTTTTTTGCGGTCTGAGTCTCAATATTGTGCTGTGGTTTCAGCAGCGGGCTAATTTTACAGCCGCTTTTAATTTCTGCCAGACTAAGTTTCTGCATTCTGTCATTATAAAAATTCAAGGTTTTAAACCGTGGATTTGCTTCCAAAAAAACCTTCATTTCTCTCCCTTGTATCATAAGAACAACTTCTTCCCTCTTCCCCTTTTTCAAAGAATCGACCAGGGATTCGAATGTCTCATAGTCATCATTTTTAAGAGGAACAGTCCTTAAAGCATCGCTTACATTGTATCCATACGATTCTGGAAATTCATGCATTCTATAATTGTCAATAAGATCCCTGTCGTTGAAGTTAAACTGTTTCCAAGTTCCTCTTTTTAGAACTGCTCTTCCCGCAAGCATTTCGTATGCTTCAGCTGCACTAAAGTCCTCAGATTTTTCATTCTTAAAGTAGTGAACGCTGCGACTGGATGGCGATGAATCTGTATGAAGAATTGATCTGAATCCATCAAATTGATAGGCCCCTTGCGCATCTTTTACAAATTGAAGTGAATGTTCAAGCCGCTCATTTTCTGAGATGTGATAAGAAACAGGAACAGTAAAATTTAACAGCTGTTCCTGCATATTCGCCAATACTTTGCCATAAGCCTCATGAAAACCGCATTTTATCAGCTGGTCTTCCAACGTCTTTTTGTTTAATTCCAGATCTCTAAGATAATCCAGCTTATCTATCCTTTGAAAAGCGACAGCACTAAGCGCTTCATTTACAAGCCTAACAATGATATTGGGATAGACTTGATGCTTCAATTTATTATATTCATGCTTAAGAAACCTGAGAGTTATTTTTTCATCTACAGCTTTCGTCTTTTCATATTTAAAAAGCAGCATCTTAAAAAATTTCAGTTTCTCTATTCCAAAAGAGCGTTCTATCTGCGGGCTGTTCTGAAATAAAAATTTTAATTTTTCTTCCTTGGACTGCCAGACTTTTATCTCATTTTCTACTCGATTGTTTTCAGAAGACATAACTCAGTTTTAATTTATTTAAGCACCTTAAACCGATCTGCCCGCTTTTTTTGAACGGGAATTACTTTTTTTTTCTTTCTGAGAGGTCTCATCGGAATTGTCAGCCAGGTCTGCGCTCTTTCCTTTGGACTGCGACTGCTTCTCGTTCTTGCTTTCACGGTCATTTATTCTCTGCAGAGAAGAATCATAAACCTTAATAGTCTTAAACTGGGGATTAGCTTCCACAAACTGTTTTCTCTCCTCTCCTCCCACCACAAAAGTTACGGACTGCAGATTGCCTTTTTTCAGAGAGTTCATCAGATCTTCCTTGTACTGAGGTGTCAGAAGTTCTTTTATCGAATGCTTTTCCAGCGAAGCTTCCAGATCATATCCATAGTTCTGATGATAATGCTGAAGTTTAAAATTTCCACGGTCGTCACTTTCTTTGAAGTCCATACGAATCCAGCAATTATAGGCTTCACCGTCCTTATTCTTTAAATCCTTATTGACCGATCTGCCCTCCATCAAATTATACGCCTCTTTGAGAGTAATGCTGGTATTGTCATTATTAATATAAAAAGTCTGTTCCAATCCCGGCTTATTATCTTCTTTCTGGAGATTAACCTGATAGGAATTGAAAAAATACATATCGCTCTGGTCGGACTTTTTAAAATTCAGTTCAACGGTGACTGTATCTTTGTTAGGGACACCATTGTTCATAATACCAGTATGCATCAATTTAAAATCCTTATCCCCTTTCTGAATATTCTCTCTTAATTCAGCATCAAAAGTTTCTCCGAATCCAGTATATTTTAACTGGTCTTTCAGATACTGTACATTTTTCTCGTTCATGATATTCACATTTAAAATTAGTACTGATTATAGGTTACCCAGTATTTCAAGATTTACCAAGTGCCTATTTTTTATGTTAAGTTCCAGATGCCTGCCTCCATTTTTCTCAAAGACCTGCATTGTGAATTTCTTCTTTTCCGGTATCGTAAATTTAGTTATGGCAAATACTACTGTAGTTTCAGATTTATCGGAAATCCTGCTAAATTCTCCGGTGCATAAAAGCGGTGTCAATTCTATTTCCTGAGCTGCAGTTCTTTTGGATTTTTTCTGGTCTCGGATAAAAAAACGAAGCTGATCCACATCGTAATTAATTTTTGAATCATTCCCTAAAAACACTCTGAAATACATCACGTCCTGATGAATAAATATGCCGTCAACCTTAAACTCAATTTCTGCATTTTTTGAAACCAGTCCACTTACCCTATTTTTCTTTGATAGAGCAAGCAGAGCATATTCTTTTATTTCTTTCTGGTTCTCGTTCTCAAGGGAAAACAGCAGCGATTTATCGTCACCAATTCGTAACCGTGCATCCACATTTAATGTAGGACACAGATCATCAAAATTTAAAATGAAACTGTAAAGATTACCGTCGGAAGTTACAACAGTCAGGTTAGTCTGCGGAAAATTCTGCTTTCCAGCTTTAAGAAGCAGTATATTTTCCACTCCTTTAGCTTTCTGCACCAGAACATCACGGCTTCCGACATCCAGGCTTTTTACCGCATACGGAAATAAAATGCTGGTGGTTTTTGAATAGCTAAGCTGTATATTATTAAATTCGGCTTTAGCATCATACTGTGCAGAAACTGAAAAACCAGCCAGAAAAATAAATGTGATAAATAGTGTCTTTAAATTTTTCATTTTCTTTTAGTTTAAAGTTATTGTTCATTCTTTTCTTTTTCATCGTAGAGAAGCACTTTG
Source organism: Flavobacterium sp. B330r (assembly GCF_056824325.1). NCBI lineage: Bacteria > Pseudomonadati > Bacteroidota > Flavobacteriia > Flavobacteriales > Flavobacteriaceae > Flavobacterium > Flavobacterium sp. B330r. Next base: position 4,051,635 of record NZ_CP124860.1, on the reverse strand, counting down.
TAACCTGCCTTGACTGCTACTTTTATCAGCTTAACTTTCCTGCTTAAAAGTGATTTGGCTGCCTCCACTCCCATTCCTGCCGCCTGAGCTCCCCAAGAATCACTGACTCCTGCCAGTCCAATACTCTGCATGGACCTGTCAGCGGATGCTTTTGCTACATCCCTGTTTATGGTTCCAGGAATGTAAATGCCTTTAATGCCGTCTATATCAAAGACGGATAGTTCAACCGGGAAAATGGAATTCTGGTATTTTATGGTATTGATCTTTATTTCAAGCCTTTCTCCCTTAAGTGACGCTGTCCCAAAAACGAAACTGTCTTTTGGAATTAGTACGCCATTGATAAAAACGTCACTTGCAAGTCTGATTTTTACAATAGAACCGTTGACAATCGTCTGCGTTTCATGAACAGCTGCCTCCACTGCGTTCTGATTTTGTTCATCGTTGATTTCACCATCAAGCGAATAAAATGAATTTGCTGACTGCTCATAATTTACTTTGTTGGTCTGAAGAGAGCTCAGGTTTTGCTCTTCAGATTTTCTGTTCACTGAAAAAACTTTTCCTTTTTGAAGCTTTGAGTTCTGACGCAGTTTTTCCTGTACACGTTCTGGGTGCTGGATATCCAGAATATTTTCCAGCATGCCGCCAAGCTGGGCAAGTTCAGGATCAGGCTCAGAAGGCGCACTCATGGCTGCCATGAGCTGTTCAAGATTATTCAACTCGGCTGATTCACCGTGAGGCATTTTCTGGTACTGAAATTCCCTCATATCCTGACCGCTCTGATATTCTTTTGGAGGTTCCGCAATAGCTTTCTGGAGCGCTTCAAGTTTCTGGTACATCTTCTTTTCATTCTCTGGTTTTAGATAGTCTGTTTTCAGTCCGTTTTGTTTATCATTCCATGCAACCTCATCCGTATCAAAAAAACGTTTTGATTCAAGATTATCATTATCTTCCGCAACAACCGAATAATTAGGATCTTTCTTTTTTTGTTCCTGCAGTTTTATCGAATCAATTGATGCCTGGTCATAATAGCTCATTTTATCCAAACTGGAATCTTCCTTTAGTTTTGGATTTGGAAGCAGCATATTAAATCCTTTTTTTTCAATTCCTGAAATTGGATTTTCTGTTCCTTTGCCTCCTCCAAGCACCCAGAAAAGCATGGTTATAAATGGAAGAACAAGCAGTGGAAGAACCAGCATCATACTGCGATTCTTTTTCTCTCTGGCTGAAAGTGTTTTATGTTCCATAATTTTATTTTTTATAGTTAGATGAATTAGTTGACTTGAGCTTCGGACTGATGCTAAAATCTTCAGCGTTGGAATTTTGATTTTTAGACAAATCGGTTAAGTCTATTGCATTTATCACACTGTCAATATATCTGCTGATATCGGATCTCTCAGCATATTTGTTAAATGGCAGATCCAGAGCATGCATATGGCCTCCCTCATCACTATAAGCAGGCTTAAGCACTTTTACTGCATCAATGTTCATTGATTTTTGACTTTCTGACAGAAAACCGCTCAATGCGTTATAAACACATAAAATCGTTCCAAGGGCCGCAAAAATGATTACTGAAAACTTAAGCTGTGAATTTGAAAGGTCTCTAGTCAGCCTATTCATTTTTGTTACCCACCAGAATGTGATCATCAGATATGACCTTGAAGACTTTACATTCTGTCTTTGTTTTCGCAACAGACTTCTCATGGCTTTCGGTTTACTGTTCCAAGATCTTTGTTCTCAAGAGTATTGAAGCGTTCAATCAGAAAACCATGCGGATTATTATCGCTCCTTGAAACATTTCGCAGCGTTCCTTCCGTAATCAGATTTCTGTTCAATATGCTTGTTGTCCTTATGATGTTCTGCCGGGCAAAGCACTTAAAGCGGTAGGGATATTCATTAATATCAAAGCTTACGCTGTCTACAATAACAGTCTGGCTGATATTTCCTGATATAATTCCCGAATAATATCCGTTTTCTTTTAGATCATCATATATGCGCTTGACAGAATTATCAGCCAAATACAAGGCCTTTGTTACATTGGCTTTGATTACCTTATCATCTGGGTCAAGGCTGAAGAAAAACTGATGGAATGTCTTAACATGATCCCTTGCTTCAACAGGTACATTATCCTTACGGTCTGATGCGTATGCCTCAAGCGCCTTTCCATTTGCGAGGATATAAACCTTGTCCTGCATCAAAGCGACGGAACTGAAACTTTTATAAAGAGCGTAACAGGTTATGGCAGCGCAGCAAAGGATAACCAACATTGTAAATCCTCTTATATGACGAAAAGCAGTATCAATATTTTTCATTTTACTAAACATAATCGGGTGCTTTTAATTTTTAGAGTTTCCCTTGAGCTTGTCGCTCATGTAATTTCCTTTTTCCTCAAAATAAGGCGACGCAGCTGCTGAAGATGACATGCTCTGGCTCATTCTACCTGCCTCATTTCCCATTGAATCCATTACCATTCCTGCTCCTGTGGCAGCACCACCTATCACCGAGGAAATCGATCCGCCAAACAGGCTTGTAACTTTCTGTCCCAATGCGCTTCCTCCAGATGCATGCACGATATAGTTGGCTACGGAGGGAACAGTAAAGTACCCCACAATTCCAATAATCATGAAAATTAAGTAGCCGATATCGGTCCTGCTGAAAAAAGTATCTCCCGCTGTATTAATCTGGGAGATATCCAGCCTGAGCATCTGTTCCTGAATCTTACCGATAATGCTGCCGAAAATGTTTGCAACAGGAAGCCAGAGATAAATGTTTATATACCTGGCAAGCCAGACCGTCAGGGTATGCTGGAATCCGTCAAAGACTGCGATTCCAAATACCAGTGGCCCTAAAATGGACAGCACTACCAGCTGGAAAGTCCTGAGTGTATCAATACACAATGAAGAAGCTTCAAAGAGAATTCTTAGAACTTCACTCACCCACTCCTTTACAGAATTCCTGAAACTATACGAAGCTTTCTCCATTGCAAATTTTACATCATTTCCAATTCCTTCCATAAGTCCTTCATCTGAAGGATCTGCCCCGTCGTGCGTGTACTTATACCATCTGTCGCGGTCGCCTGCGCCCATCACCCCAACATACATTTTCCAAGGTGCGCTTTCTTTGACTGTTTTTTCTTTTTCTCTCAGCAGCACTTCAATTGCTTTGTTTGACCCTTCAACCATAGAAGCTGTGGCAGTAACGGTTGGTTTCATGACCCCGTTTATGAGCGCCAGAACAGAAGGAAAAATCATAATGCAGAAACCGATCACAAAGGGCCTGAAGAGCGGATAAAAATCAATCGGTTCCGCATTGGCAATATGACGCCAGACCCTGGAAGCGATATAAAAAATAGCGGCAAAACCCGCCAGCCCCTGCCCGACTCCAATAAGATTGCTGCAAAGCGGCATCATCTCATCGTAAAGCTGTTCCAGAACTGTATGAAGACTGCCGATATTATCTCCGAGTCCCTGTGCAGAAACTGTTTCAGGGAACATAAAGAGCATTAATACTAATACAGCTGATTTGAAAATATTTATCATAAGGCCAGAGTTAATTTTTAAACCGATAACTGTTCCGCATCGCATTCACATCATTAGCTTCCTTAGAACGTTGCAGCGCAAGCACTGATGTTGATCCGTTAAAATCATTTAGAAACAGCACCTTCTGCTGCATATCTTCAAATATCTTATCTATAGCTGCAAGCCTTTCGTCATCACTCATTCGGAGTTTATCAGCTGTTACGATGGAAGTCAGTTCGTCTAAATTTCTGAGGCTTTCCCTGCTTAAATTAGAATACACTTTTTCAAAATACTGGATTTCCTGACGGCTGAACTTTTCATTTTTAATGATAAGGTCTATCCCTTTTCTGCTTTCCCTCATAAGTGTAAACTGATAGTCGATAATGTCCCCGACTCTTTTGTAATTCTTTACAACTGGGCTGACCTGCATCAGGGCATCCAGGAAAGTCTTATGCAGTGAAAAATTTCCCTCTGACATATCTTTGACGGCCTTATACCCTCCGCTGAGAATATCATATCCTTTTTTCATGTCGCTTAATATCTTTTTAAACTGCGACAGCTTTTCGATATTTAAAATAAGCTGCTGGATTTCAGCCGACTGTGCCTTTCCAGTAAAAGGCATAAAAAACAGAAATAGCATTGCAAAAAATATAAGTATCTTTTTCATGATTTGTTATTTTATAAGCCAAGCAGAACTTCGGCTTGTTTGACATCATTTTTTTCTCTTGCTTTTGATAATGCCAGAAGTTTAATCTCACCGCTGAATTTTTTACAGAAAGAATAATCTTCCCGCGCAGCTTCATAAAGCTTATCAATGCGTTCCATACGTTCATCATCTTTCATTTCAAGTGAAGTACTGGTTGTGATAAGAAGCAGCAAATCAAGATTGTCATCACAGCTGTCCGCCAGTCGCCTGAAAGTCCTTTCAATGTATTCAAGTTCATTTCCGTGAAACAGATCATCCTGAGGGAGGCTTGCTAAAGTATTTTTATATATCTTAAAAATTTCAATCTGAAGAGTGATTATTTCAGCCACCCTGCCGTAGTTTTTTACTTTAGGATTAACCGATACCAGTGATGTGAAATAATCGCTGTGCAGGTTCACTTCTCCCTTCTTTGCATCTGATATAAAGTTAAGTCCGCTTTTAACTGCCTTATAGCCTTTTGCCGCATACTCCACATATGTCCGCAGGGCTGCTATCTGAAGCAGCAGCATCCTTTTCTGTTTTGCCTGCTGAGCCTGAAGCTGGCATGCAGATAAAAATACAGACACAAGAAGCATTATTATCTTTTTCATTAGTTTTAGAGTTGATTACGGAATTCCGTAAAATTGTTTCACTTTATTTACGTCAGCATCTGTTTTTGCTCTCTGGAGGCTGAGCAGTACATTCTGCTGGTTGAAAAGTCTCAGATCATTGTAATTTGAATCTATCTGATCTGCTGCTGTATTTATAATTTCGAGTCTTTTCAGATCGCTCATCTGCGTGGTGAAAGATTCTATGATTAAAAATATCTGGTCGATATTTTTCATGCTTTCTCCAAGAATTCCGTCATACACTTTTTCCATGTATTCAAGTTCAGAGATCTTGAAATGGTCGTCTCTTTTAAAAAGGTTCCAGGCCTTTTCATATTCGGCAATCAAACGGGTCTGTTTTTCTGAAATTTCTTTAATTCTCTGATAGTAGGTTATAATAGATTTCACCTTCTGCAGTTCTTCGTAATAATCCTTATAGAGATCACGCTGTTTTTTTGTCCAGTCCGAAATCTCATCGAGTTTCAGTTTTGAAAGCGTGTTTTCAATCTGCTTCTGTGCATTCTGAAGCCAGATGGTCTTATTCTGCATTCTCTGGATCCCCAGATCAATTGCCTTTATTACTTTCTTGGTAACTGCTTTTACAATCTCCAATATCGGCAGTGCTGCTGTCTTTTCTGCAGGTCTTGCAGGCATGCTTACTAAAAAGAAACACATTAAAAATGTGACAGCTTTAATTTTCGTTTTCATTTTTACACTAATTTAAGTTCCGCTTCTTAATTCCTGAGCCATAGCGGCAATTCCTTTTTTGATGTCTCCTCCAAATTTCGCAGCGTAGGCATTCATTTTTACTTTCTCACTTTCCTCTGTAGTGTAGGCAAGATATTCCTCCAGAGACACTTCTGTCCTGTAAACCTTGGACAGCATTCCTCCAAGAGATATAAAAACTTCCTTGTATTTCTTGGAAGGATCATTTGCTTTGTTCACCGAAAGCACCAAAGCTTTTTCCTTGTCAGTCAGCCCAAGCAGTTCCTGAATCTGGTCAAACTTATTTTGATATTTGCTCTGGTCCAGCAGAATCTTGCAGTCGCTGTTATTAATGATGGCCTGCTTCACTACAGGCGATGAAATGATATCCTCCACCTCTTGAGTTACGACAATTGCCTCCCCGAAGAACTTACGCACAGTTTTAAAAAGATACTTGATATATTCTGACATTCCTTCCTTCGCAATGGCTTTCCATGCTTCTTCAATCAGGATCATTTTTCGTATGCCTTTCAGTTTTCTCATCTTGCTGATGAATACTTCCATGATAATGATGGTAACAACGGGAAAAAGAATCGGATGATCTTTGATGTTGTCCAGTTCAAATACAATAAAGCGCTCTTTTAGCAGATCCAGATTTTCATCAGCATTGAGCAGATAGTCAAACTCTCCTCCGCTGTAATAAGGGCGAAGCACATAAAGGAAATTATTCACATCAAAATCCTTATCTTTTACATTATCACCTTGAAGAACTGTTACAAACTCCTGTTTTAAAAACTCATAAAAAGTATTGAAACAGGGAAAGATGGATTCATCCTTATCCAATTTATCGAAATACAGCTGCAGTGCATTGGAAAGTGCCACGTACTCGCTTCTGTTAAATGTTTCATCATCTTTCTTCCACAAAGCCAGCAAAAGCGTTTTGATGCTTTCCTTTTTCTCGGTATCAAGACTGTCTCCTTCCCCGATATAAAATGGATTGAAACGAATCGGGTTCTTCTCATCATACGTAAAATAATAGCCGTTTACCATATCGCATAAGCCTTTATAGCTGTGCCCAACATCTACCAAGACAATATGAGTTCCCTGTTCGTAATAGCTTCTGACCATATGATTGGTAAAGAAGGATTTCCCGCTTCCAGAAGGCCCTAAGACAAACTTGTTTCGGTTAGTACAGATTCCCATTTTCACTGGCTCATCGCTGATATCCACGTGAACAGGCTTTCCCGTCAGGCGGTCTCCAAGACGTATTCCGCAGGGACTTAGTGAGGATCGGTAACCGGTCTCCATATTCAGAAAACAGACAGCCTGCTCGGTAAAAGTGTCAAAAGCATCATTCATCGGAAAATCTGCTGCGTTTCCGGGAATTCCCGCCCAGTAAATCTGAGGAGCTCCAACTGTCTCCTGTTTAGCCGCCGCATCCATCTGCGCGAGAGAAGATGACACTTTGTTTTTTATGTCTTTGAGTTCTTCTTTTTCGGATGTCCACGCAAGAACATTAAAATGTGCTTTAACTGGCAGCCGCTGCTGGGCGATAGCTTCGTTTAAAAAATCGTTGGTTGCATCCCTTGCAATCATATTTTCTCTGCTGTAAGCAGACAATGACTGAAGTCTTAATCTTTTGCTCTCCAGTCTCTGGATTGTTTTCTGCGCGTCTTCAATAAAAATATACTGGTTGTATATGTGATTGCAGGACAGCAGCTGACCGAGTGTTGAAGCAAATCCGATACTGAACTTTGTTTTGTCTGTTGAGTAACGGTCAAAATTGATTCTTGAACCGCAGAGCGCCGGCAGATCGGCGGCATCTCCAAGCGTAAAAAGCTGGCTGTGCTTATCCCCTATCTGCATCCCGTCTGAAAACTTGAGATCATTGTACACGAACGAATTTTCTTTTTCAGATAAAAAGCAGTACTTTTCAATAAGGCCTGTTTTTCTGCTCTGGCTTTTCAGCTCATCATTTCGAAGTCTTGTGAGCCTTATGAACCCGCTGTCTTCCATAATCCTTCTAAACTGGCCAGTACTGCCAATGAAGTCCTGAAGGGACTGCATATTGAGTGTTTCTTCAGGTACCAGATTATTTCTTATAAGATTAGAAAATATCGAACTGGAATTTTTTCTTCCTGCTGGTTTCTTGGTAATCATTATATAACATGAATGATCTAGAAAAGGCCTTTCATTGAAAAACCGCTCACTGCTTCTGGTTAAAAAACTGCTGTCTTCATTATCAAAGTCCGCTTTATAGCTGCTTTCTAAAAACCAGTCCTGTTTGTGAAAGACAGAGTACTTCGGCAGAATTTTCACTGCCTTTATCCATGACTGGTGAAACGCCTCGTATTCGTGGTCGGACATTGTGAAAATTTCCGGCAGATCAGCCTTGAAAACCACTGTTATATCACCCTGCTTTGATAAAATGCAGTCATGCTGCACGTCCATAATAGGTAAAACATCATCTAACTCCTTTTCCATTTTTCCTAGTTTTACTAATCTTCACATTTTTCATATAGAGACTTCTGGCGGTATTCAAAATATGGAGCCCAAGATTTGGGTCCACACAGTTGCGAAGCACCTGTCTTTTGTTTGAAATATTAGATCCCTTTAAGTAGAAACCTAAAGCCTCTTCAAGTTCAGGAATCTGTGCGTGACGTATTTTAATCACTGTCTTAACTTCCAATTCTGGAATCTGAAAATTGGCCCAGAAAAGATGACGCTGCAGAGCAGCATCAGGCTCGATAAGCGCAGTGTAATAAGGCTTTACATTTTCAACGACCCATAAACACTCGGAATTATGCTTCAGAAATAAAATTTCCTGATACAGCCTCATGTCAGGAAATACAGCAGGAGTGCCTCGAAATCTCACGCAGATATTCTGCCGGAAAGAGGAATGTGACTGGCACGGCGGTGATGACCAGATAAAATCAAATTCTTTGTAATGATCTAAAAGATACTGGTGTGCATCCCCTACAATCACTTTATCTTCTGGAAAGTTCTGCGCATACAATGCTGCCAGTGCAGGATCCAGCTCAACTGCCGTAACCGATACGTCATCCCAGTTTTTTCTGTTTCCGCCAATTCCGGCATATAAGTTTAATACCTTCATAAACCAACTCTATCTATATAACGTTCTAAAACTATCACTTAATAAAAACTGCCCTGCTGCGCACCTTAACACATTTAGGAATCTGCCTCGCAGCTAAAGCTTTCATCATGCCGAATTCACCATACTGCCTGCTCATTTTATAAATCTTAATTAGCATCACAGTTCCTGCCGTACCAATTAAAGCCACACAGACAAGAGAGGGAATGCCGACTATAAAAAGCACTGCAAAAACAATCATAAGTCCCACGACACCACCGCCCAAATACCATATGTACTGGGCTTTCAAGCCTTTAAATTCAATTGACTGATTGATTCCTTTGTTAATCTGATAAACACTGCTCATTTTAAAGCTGCTTATACTCCAAAGAAAGATTTGATCACAGTGGCAACTACTACGAGAAACACGCAGCTGCCAAACCATGCTGCTGCCACTTTACCTGTGTCGGGATCGCCTGCATTCCACTTCTGATATACTTTCACCGCTCCTATGAGTCCGAGTATTGCTCCTACTGCATACATAAGTTCTGTGCCGGCATCAAAATAGCTTCTCACCTTTTGATTGGCCTCATTGATTCCGGCAACACCATCCTGGGCATATCCATTCCCATTAATTATCATAACCAAAAGAATAGTGCTTATTAGTACCTTATTTGTTTTTAAAAATCGCTTTAACTTTATTCCATCGTTCAACATCGTTCATCATTTTAAAGATTAATACTAATTCAAAAAGCAGAGGAACAGCGCCGTCGCATCATCTATTTTCCTTGTCACATTTTACCATACCGCACTAGAGCGGACGGGGAAAGTTCCTCTGCTGTCATTTAATTATTTTCCTCCCATAGTTCGTCTGCCTCAGTAGAAGTGAGAAGCAGTTCCGGGTGCTTTTTCGTTTCGTAAGCAAGCAGATTATTCACATTGCTGCGTAAAGAAGAAATCTTCACATAAGGATATTCAGAGAGTATTAATCTGATGTAATTATTGAATTCCTGCTTTGGACGGCCCAGTTCGGCGCTTTCTAAAACTGCTCCTGTCAGTCTTGCTGACAGTTCTTTAACCTCATCAAGTGTAGCAAAAGATTCTTGAAATGCTTCATTGAGATTTGTAGGTTTACCATCTTTCTGGTCAGAAGAAGGCAAGCAATCATTTATTGTTTTTTTTCCTAATGATGGAAAAGCAATTTTCTTTCTGCCCGAGAGAATCTGCTTTATTTCAGAAGAATAATAGCGGAAACCTGTATACAGATACCACAAAACTAATAGAGTAACAACAGCCACTAGGTAACTGTTCCATGAAATAGAATTTAACATAGCATTTTTCATTTATCATTCAACATCATCTCATACTATGAATAAACCAGCAAGAATAATTATGGTTTATTTTACATTCCAAAGTAACTTCAGAAATAAAACTTCTACAAGTACAACTTTTTCTGTACCCCAGCTGTACCCTTGTACCTCTCAACGATATTGCGGGCTAAGCACAGGACCTTAATTTAAATGCATAAAAAAACCTCCTTAATAGGAGGCTGTTTTTTGATGTTTTTAGATATTTATTTTTCCATAATTTTCTTAAGCAGCATAAGTTCGGCATCTTTCTTCTCAATAAGCTGCCAGCCATTTTTAGAGAATATAAAATATGCTTTTTCTTTTTTTTCAGCAGGAAAGTCTGGCCATAATACTCCAAACTCATTCATGTCATATTTTACGTTGTACTCGGCTACCGCTATTCTGTTGTCATTAGTTTCCGCAGTAATGCTGATGATTTTATCAAAATTTTTTGTTCCGATCTTCACCTTCTGAATTTTAGATTCTCTTTCCTCTAAAGTTGTTTCAAGCAGAAAGTTTTTTGATAAGGCTGTAAATTCGATCAAAGGCTTATCACGATCTTTAAATTCTCTTGTATTCATTATCTTGACAAGGCCTTTTTCCTCCAGCCCTGAATCCAGCATTCTTCGTGCATGAATAGGATCACTGCAGAATACTTCAAAATCTACAGCAGATGGATATTTGTATTTTTTAATAATCATGTTTTCTGCAGTTTTAGAATCCAGTTCTTTTTTCTGGCACGAGATAAAAAGAAGCAGAACTACTAGTGCTATTTTTAATAATGTTTTCATAATCTCAAAAATTAAATTAATATTCTTTTATATGTTTGATAATTTTCTCTAATGTTTTAATCACAAATTCTTTATCCTTTTCCTCAGGATTATAAGACTTACTTCTGACTGATTGATATGATAAATTTCTTTTAAATGGTGTTGACAGATAAGGAACAATCGTTTTAAAAATCAGGCTCATTGATCTTGCTTTCAATATTCTTGTTTCATCGGTTGCTCTTAAAATCAGACCCATTTGATCAGAAGAAAGTGTACACTGGATTTTATTTTCATCACCGGGATGCGAGGGATTTCCTTTTTTTATGGAAGTTGAAATATCTTGTGCTTCAATTTCGTCTTTGTTCTGAAGAAAACTGATCTCAGATACAAACCAGTTTTCCAAAACGTCCTTGATGTTCCGATGGCTGGCATCGAACGTTATTTTCACATTTGAGTGAAGCTGTTTAAAATCCTTGAAATATAGCAGAAGCAGGTTGAGCTTTCCATTTTGTTTTTCAACATTGTAAATCTGTTCAGTCATTCTTTCTGTCAGGATCGAAATGTATTGCACCGAATTAAAGTTATGGTCGATTAAAAGTTCGTCGAGCGGAGTGAAAATGGAAGGATTTTCCAGTTCGTCATTATGCTCCTCAAGAAGCTTTAAAAGCTCCCGGAAGTAAAGGATCCGACGATAAGTAAGTTTTTTTCCGTTATCTGCTTCAATTGCATTCTGAAGTAATTTCACTACAGCTTTAATTGTCATTTTATCTTGCAGGGAGTTGAAAGTTCTTTTGTTGATTCTCTGCAGTTTTAATGATAGCTCTTTTTTACATACTATTAAGTAAGTTACCGGTACTCTTTCGTCCAGACTCAGATAGTAAGAAAATCTATCCTCGATGAAAGATATCAGATAATCCATGCTTGAAATGATAAGATCAGCAAGCTTCCTTATTTTTTCAGATTGAATAACCTTTTCCGATCGATTTTCCATTATACTGTCCAGCAGAAAAATTAGTGTGGAATGATACTGTCGGACTGTGACGCGTATATGTCGCTTCTTTTTTAATGAAAAAACTTCATTTTTTATATGCACCTGTATTTTTATAGATTCCTTGGAAATATTGTCGGTAATAACTTTTACTTCACTATCAGTCAAACTATCAATATTCGTGCTTACTGGATCAAAAGTCTGCAGTATCAAAGAATCAAACCATTCTAATGGATATTTACCGTTCATCATCTTTAGATTTTAAAATGAAACAAACGAAACTATTGATCCTTATATCTGTCAATATAAATCGCACGATATTCTGAAGGCGAATATGATGTATGTTTTTTGAAGAAAATTCCAAAGATTGAAACACTCGCAAATTCCATTTCCTCAGCGATCTCTGCAAAGGTATTTTGAGTATCTTCCAATAAAATTTTTGCTTCGCTGATAATAGCTTCGATAATTAATGCTTTTACCGAACTTCCTGTCCCCTCTTTTACTACTTTACTTAAATATTTGCTGGTTATAAAAAGTTCTCCTGCATAAAATTTAGCGTGATGCTGTTTTTTATAATGTATTGATAATATCGTTAAGAACTGGATGACCAAATTTTCCTTCCTTGTAAAGTTAACTAGCGCATTAGATGAATACTTCGCATAAATTAATTTAAGTTCATAAAGAAATAAGTTTAAACTTATCCTGTAAAGTTCATAATCAATGTCAGTCCTTTGCACTTCTAAATTAATATAATGTATGAGCTTACAAATTAGAGAAAGCACCTGATATTCTTTCTCTTCAAGTGATGCTTTTAAAGGCTCTTTCCTTATAAATAAATAAAATGAATCAACTAGTTCTCTCTTAAGACAGTTTTTTACGGCAAATTCTGAAGAGAAAATAATCAAATACAGCTGAAGTTTATTCCGAACTTCAAAAACAGTGAATGTTGTTTCCTTGGGAATCACTATAAGATCACGTGCTGATAAGTTTTGAATCATTTCCTGAAGTTTAATTTTCACGCTTCCTGATCTTATCATTAGTACTGCCAAATTTTCTGTTATAAAAGGATCAACCTGGTAACTGTTATCATATTTCTTTATAATATGAATATCGAAACCTGGAGTTGAAAGATCAAGTAAATTGGAATTAATTAGATTTTTTATCATAATTTCCTTCTTTAAATATCAGTTCGACCATTTTATTAAATTTTAAATCTTTTTTTAATCAATAGATAGAAAATAAAATATAGGTTGAATAAGCATGTGATATACAGCACATATATCTTAAAACGAAAAGGTATATATGCTGTAATTTCTGGATTTTTATAATAATCTGCCAAATGATAGTCAAATAGAAAGCCTAGAATAATAATTAGGCACACTACATTGGTTACAACCATAAGAATATTTAGAATGTTGCGAAGTTTCATATTTAGCAGATTTAAGTTAAAGCATGTCGGATGTTATAGCAGCTTTTCAAGCAATACGATTACAAGCACAAGTGAAAGTTCATTTTTCTTTAAGAAGGCTTTAGCATGTTTACTACCTACCAGAATATCCCAGTCTTTATCCTTTCGTTCCTCCTCTGAATAAAGAGAATATCTTGAAATAGATGCCACAGTTAAAATTGTCTCTGTTTCTTCAGAAGTAAAAACAGTATCAGTAAGAACCTCTGCTTCATAACCTAAAATGTAATTGTTTGTAATATTAAATTCCTCTTGTCTTCTATCAATTAGGTTCTGAAGAAAATTGATCAGATTATTTTTTGCATAAGTCTGTAAAGTGCTATTCTGAACAATCACAATTAAACTATTATCAGGATCTGACAAAATAGCTTCTACCATTTCATCAGTAAAGGGAATCAGTCTGTTTGTAAAAAGATTGTTTTTCTGGAGGCTTTGAGATATAAATCTAATCTGTTCTGCAAGCTCTGAAACAGAACTTGGTCGTTGATTACTTAGATAATAAGTTCTCAGTGCCTCGTATACTTTTTGCCCTTTTGAATCAAAAGGGTTACCATTGTTGGCAGAAGATTCATAAAAATTTGAAGAATCTAAAGCACTTTGTGAATTTTCAATATCGGAATCAGCCGAGCATGAAATGAATAAGAATGATGTAATAATACATAATAAAAAAGTTTTCATGATTTTGATGTTTGAAATGAATGAGATGATTTCTCAGTCCTTTTCATCCGGATAAGCAGAACTTTTATTCAGCACCTTGCTGAACATTTTTGCTTTTGAATTCAAGACAAAACTATTTTGCTTATTTATCTTGCGCAAGCCAATATGTGTGGGTTTTCGGCAAATCCACTATGGATTTCCACGAAATCCATAGTGCTTTTTATCGAACAAACTACTGTAATTCAAATGTTTGTATTATTTTTATATTAATAAAATGTAAAATTAATATTACATAATTCTATATGACTATCAATGCCTAAATAAATACTTAATCATATGAATAGACTAAACCTAATTTTATTTTACCTGCTGGTATTTAATTATGGATCAGCTCAAAAAGCTTCACTTCTTATCCCTGATTCTTTAAAACAAAAAAGTTATGAGTATTTAGATGATAGGCTTTATGCTCTAAAAAATGACAGCACACTCGCATCATTATATGCTTATGCTTTTCTTAATAAAGCTAAACTTGAAAAAAATCCAAAAGAAATCATGAATGGATATCAAAATTTAATGCTGATATCACCTGACCGAATTAGATGTAGATATATTGATAGCATTTTGTATACAGCCAAGAAGTCAAAATCCAATGCGCTGATTGGTTCCGCCTACCTTACTAAAGGAACGTATTTCTATGGACTTAAACAGCAGAAACTGGCAATGGATAATTATTTAACCGCCAATAGTTATCTCTCTCAAACAAATGATGAATACCAAATACATAAAGTAAAATATTGCATCGCTCTTATTAAATTTTATGTGGGGTTTTATGATGAAGCAGTTTCTCTTTTACGAGAATGCCTGGATTTTTACAAAAATGTAGAATCCAGACCATACCTCAATTCAATTCATATGCTGGGACTTTGTTACAATAAACTTGGAAACTATGGTTTATGTACACAAATGAATGCTTTAGGAATTTCTGAAAGCAAAAGATTAAAATCTACTGTTATGATCCCTTATTTCAATCATTCAGAAGGAATCAACGACTATTTTAAAAAAAATTACTCTGAATCGATAAATAAAATAGAATCTTCATTGGACGCAATAATTGAAAATAAGGACTTTGCAAATGTTGCAATCGGAAACTTCTATATCGGTAAAAGCTATTGGTCACTTAACAAAAAGGAAAGAGCTGTGGAGCATTTTCAAATCGTTGACAATATCTTTAAAGATAAAAAATATCTTAGGCCGGATCTAAGGCAGGCTTTTGAGCTCTTGATTAATTATTATAAAACAAATAATAATTTAGATAATCAGTTGTACTACATAGATCAGCTTCTAAAGGCAGATACACTTCTTGTAGAGAATAATAAGTATATAATCAGTAAAATTCACAAACAGTACGATACAAAAGAACTTGTTTCGGAAAAGGAAAAGATATTGATAGAAAAAGAAGAGATCGCAAATGCCTTGAAAAAGGAAAAATATTATGATATAATATTTGTTGTGATTATCTTTTTTTTATTCATTTTTATATTTTGGCAGACGCGGCGTCATTATCGAAAAAGAAAAGTTTACGAAAAAAATTATAAACTTCTAATGGACGAACTTGATGGAGTTAAAAATAAATCTAAGAATAAAATTGAAAAAGTACCTATAAAAGATATTAGCAGTGAAACTATAGCTCAAATTTTAAAACAGTTGGAGAAGTTTGAAAACGAAAAAAAATTTTTAGATAAAGATTGGAACTTAGTTACCTTGTCAGCTGCATTCAATTCAAATACTAAATACTTAGCAACTATACTGAATTATTATAGAGATGTGCGAATACATGAGTATATAAACGGACTGCGTATAGAATACATTATAAACCTGCTTAGAAAGGAACCTATTTATAGGAAATACACTTACGCTGCTTTGGCGGAAGAAGCCGGATTCAGTTCTACACAACGGTTTGCAAACGCTTTTCTGGCAAGAACAGGGATGCCTGTAAATTATTTTATAGACGAGATTAAAAAGACCACTTCTAATTAACAGGTATTTCTACAATGCATTGGATTTAATACTTTACATTTGCTGCCGTAATTAAAAAAACATGACAATATGAAAGATGTGATCGCAAAAATTAATGCCGAGATTGAAACATTCAAAACAGAATCTGAATCTTTATCAGAAAAAGGTGTTAAAGCTGCAGGAGCTAGAGCTCGTAAATCTTCACTGGAAATTGAAAAACTTTTAAAGGAGTTTAGAAAAGTTTCTATTGAAGAATCTAAAAAATAATACGACTTTAATTAGAAAACCCTTCAAATAAATCTGAAGGGCTTTTTTTTATCGTTATTCTATCAGTAGTTTCTAAATACAAAATAGTTAAAGAAAATAATATTCACAGACCTTTATCTGGCCAAAAATCTTTTGGGGAACAATTAAAAATTTTTGCAATGTCATTTAAATGCTGAACATTATATTTTGCTTTTTTTGAAGATTCAATATCCCCAATAAATCCCACACCCTTATCCAATTTTAGAGATAATTGCTCTTGGGTAAAGCCCTTTTCCTTTCGGATGGTTCTTACCCTATCAATTATATAATTTTCTATTTCGGATAATTTGTCATTCATAATATACAAATAGCCAACATTATTTGTTAAATTTCAATGGACTATAATCCATATTTGTTATTTTTTATTATATTTGTATTCTATTACATATATTTGCGATTCTTCAGAAAAATATTTGAAGCACTCGCTTTGAATCTCGCGTTAGGAAACTGGTAATTTTTGCAACGAGATGATAAGTAAGATGCTCACGTCCTTTGGCGTGGGCTCACTTATTGTTGCAACGGTATACCAGTGCCTCTAACGCAGTAAGATGAGTTCCACGTCTTTTTTGTTTAAACTCCCTTTCTATTCTTAGCAGTTTTGTTTTCATTTCAAGTTTCGCAACTTTCGACAAGTTGAACTTTTTAATTAATCATTGCCTGTGTATTAAACAAAAAATTACTTTATGATCGTTAAGCCGTTTACTTAATGCATAAAAAATGGCCCTCAGCTGCAGCGACCAAACTAGAGCAGAGGACCTTAGCTAATCAAAAACCTATTAACTAACCAATTCCAATATTATGAATTATTTTTCATTCTACAAGAGTGGAAAGGCGCTTTATTGCCTATTTTTTGCAGGCTTTGTTTTGTCTTTTTCAACATCATTTGGCCGGAGCTTAGATCGGCACCTTATTGCTTTTTTTCAGCAAAATCAGATACATGGAACAATAACAGATGGCTCCAGTCATCTACCTGGTGTAACTATTTCCCTAAAGGGCAAAGCCAATAGTTCGTCAATTACTGATTATAATGGACAATACATAATAAATGCTCTAGCCAGCGACACACTGATTGTTTCCTTTATTGGCTTTAAAACTAAATTTATTCCAGTAAATAACAGCACTAAAATTGACATCAAACTGGAATATGATACCACTACACTACAGGAGGTCCGGGTTAATGCTGGTTATTATTCAGTAAGGGAAAGTGACCGAACCGGGAGCATTGCTCGGATTACCTCCAAGGATATAGAAACGCAACCGGTAACGAATGTTCTTGCAGCTATGCAGGGCCGAATGGCGGGGGTCTCTGTAACACAAACGACAGGGATTCCCGGAGGAGGTTTTGAAATAAAAATTAGAGGTCAGAACAGTATCAGAAATGATGCAAATGCTCCATTGTATATTATAGACGGCGTGCCGTACTCATCGGAAAATGTCGGACATATGCAGACGGCAACACTTTTTCCCTCACCCACAAACCCTCTCAATGGAATTGATCTGAGCACAATTGAAAGTATAGAAGTGCTCAAAGATGCTGATGCAACCTCTATTTACGGCTCTAGGGGAGCAAATGGTGTCGTGCTAATCAGCACGAAAAAAAGCAAACAGGGGAAAACAAAATTTACCTTTAATGCATCTACTGGTGCAGGAAATGTTACAAGTTTTCCAAAGCTGATGAATACTCAGCAGTATCTGTCGATGCGGCGGCAGGCATATATCAATGACGGGGTTTCAGTTTATCCCCAGACGGCATACGATATAAATGGCACATGGGACCAGAACCGGTACACAGACTGGCAGGAGGTATTATTAGGGGGAACCGCTGCCATTACTGATATAGGGACAACGGTCTCAGCGGGCTCCGAGAATACCAGTTTTATGGCAGCTGGTAACTATCATACCGAGTCAACAGTTTTCATAGGCGATTTTCTCTACACAAAAGCGGCAGGGAGATTCAATATGAACCACGTTTCAAATGACAAAAGGTTTCAAATGCAGCTGTCTGCCGGTTATACTGTGCAGAATAACAAACAGCCCTCGTTTGACCCTACCGGCGAGGCTCGTATTCTATCCCCGAATGCGCCCTCTTTGTATACTGCCGACCAGAGCCTGAATTGGGCAGGCAATACCTGGCAGAATCCTTTGAGAAACCTGCCGGCAGTTTTTAAATCCAAGAGTAACGATTTGATAGGCAGTACTTCATTATCCTACAATTTGCTTAAAAATCTAACTGTCAAAAGCAGTTTTGGCTACACCAGCCTCAACCATCTGGAAACACGCATCTCGCCATCTACGATTTACAATCCCACTTTTAATGTTACAAGTGCATCCTCCGCTTTGATTGTGAACAGCTCCAATAGAAAATCATGGATCATTGAACCGCAGATAAACTGGGAAAAAGAAATCGGCAGAGGAAATTTAAATATTCTTGTCGGTGCCACATTTCAAAACCAATCATCGGCACAGCTTGTCCAATCAGGAACAGGCTTCAGCTCCAACAGTTTGATCTATAATCTAGCGGCGGCAACCCGTTTGAGAATCATAAACGACAGTGAAAACATATATAAATATCAAGCATTTTTTGGACGCATAAACTACAATTTTAGAGAAAAGTACATCTTGAATCTAAGCGGCAGACGAGATGGCTCGAGCCGGTTCGGTCCCGGAAATCAATTTGCATTTTTCGGGGCAGCAGGCTTCGCATGGCTTTTTCATAAAGAAGGATTCCTGAGCCAAATTCCATTTATTTCTTTTGGAAAAGTGAGGGGAAGCTGGGGAACCACCGGAAGTGACCAGATTGGTGACTACCAGTTCCTTGATACCTATAGCACATCGGGAATGCAGTACAACGGAACCGCCGGAATACAGCCAACTAGTCTTTATAATCCGGATTTTGCATGGGAGGTCAATAAAAAACTCGAAGCGGCAATTGAAACAGGCTTTTTTAATGACCGTATTTTTTTCACCTGTGCCTGGTATAGGAACCGGTCTTCAAATCAGCTTGTAGGAATTCCGATGCCAGCCACAACAGGATTCAATTCCCTTCAGTCAAACCTTATGGCAGAAGTTGAGAATTCGGGATGGGAATTTACGCTTCGCACTGTAAACTTAAAAAAAGGAAGCCTGCAGTGGGTCTCCAGTGTAAACTTGACCGTGGCTCAAAACAAGCTGCTGCGTTTTCCAGGCCTTGATGGGTCTACCTACAGCCAGAGATACCGCATCGGCCAGCCGCTGAATATAAAACTCCTGTATGATTACATCGGAGTAAACCCTCAGACAGGACTTTTCCAGTTTAAGGATATCAATATTGATGGCAGAATATCTTCCCCTGCAGACAAGCAGAGTATTGTGGATTTTAACCCTTCCTTTTTTGGAGGTTTTCAGAATCAGCTGAACTTTAAGAACTGGAGTTTGGATTTTCTCCTTCAGTATGTCAAGCAAAAAAACCGCACTTTCCCAGTAAGCTCTTCAGGTCAGATGTATAATCAGATCCAAGGTCTTCAGTACAGCTGGACACAGCCTGGTGACCCTGGCCCATATCAGATCTACACAGCTGGATCAAATAGTGCGGCCATCACTGCAGGGGCACAATTTGCCGAAAGTACAGCTTCAGTGACAGATGGCTCCTTTGTACGGCTTAAAAATATTTCACTGTCATACCAGCTTCCTTTACTGCTCGACGATGTTAAATGCAACATAGTTCTTCAGGGGCAGAATCTATTGACGTTCACTCCCTACAAAAATGGTGATCCGGAATTTATCAGCAGCGGATATCTGCCTCCTTTAAAAACCGTAACCGCAGGCATACAATTAACTTTTTAATCGAAAGACATGAAAAATATCAAAACCATATCGATAGTTTTTATCCTGAATATATTCTCTGTGCTTATCATCTCCAGCTGTGACTCTTTTGTTGAGGTGGATCTTCCTAAATCACAGCTTTATGCCGGAACTGTATTTCAGGAATTCGGCACCGCAGATGCTGCTATTACAAATATTTATTCAAAAATAAGGGACTCCGGTATCTTAACCGGATCAAGCAGCGGAATATATTTTCAGCTTGGTCTTTATGCAGATGAACTAACCTGGTATGGAAGTCCCGCCAGTGCATCACATAACTTTTTCGACAACTCGCTGCTTCCCAATACAAGCACAGTGGGTGAATACTGGAACAGCACTTATAATCAGATTTATGCAGCAAATGCCGTAATTGAGGGTAGCAAGGCATCATTGTCATTGTCCTTGACACAGAAAAAACAGCTTGAAGGGGAAGCGCTTTTTCTCAGGGCTTTGCTGCATTTCTATCTTGTAAATCTATATGGGAGCATTCCCTATATTACAACCACGGATTATAAATTAAATAAAGAGGTACGGAAGCTTTCACAGGACGAGATATACAGCCTCACCCGACTGGATCTGGAAAATTCTTTAGAGCTGCTGACCGACACTGATCAGAATTCTTCTAGGACAAGACCTTCAAAGTCAGCTGCAGTTGCTCTTCTCGCCCGGGTATACCTTTATTCCGGTTTATGGGCTGAAGCTTCTAATGTAGCATCGGCAGTAATAAATAAATCTGAAACTTATATTCTGGAGGATTTAAATAAAGTCTTTCTGAAAGAATCCAGAGAAACGATATGGCAGCTCCAGCCATCTGTCGCGGGCAAGAATACAGATGAGGCAGGAGCATTTGTCTTCCTGAGCGGTCCGCCGCCCTTGACCGCCTTAAGTGCAGTTCTGGTGAATACTTTCAGCCCTGGAGACAAACGCAGGAACAATTGGATCGGATCGGTATCCAATGCATCATTCAGCTGGTTTTATGCCTATAAATATAAAAAAAACAATCCAACAGCCGTTTCAACTGAGTTTCCGATTGTTCTTCGTCTAGCAGAGCAGTACCTGATTCGCGCAGAGGCACGGGCAGAGCATGGGGATCTTATAGGATCCCTAGAAGATTTAAACAAGGTGCATACCCGCGCCGGCCTGCAACCTCTTGCAAACATGGACAAAGAGAGTCTGCTGTTGCAGGTACTCCAAGAAAGAAGATTGGAATTCTTTACGGAATACGGCCACCGTTTCTTTGACCTCAAAAGGTCGGGACTTATTAACAGCGTCCTAAAACCTGTGAAAAATGGCTGGAATACGTCTGATATCCTTCTTCCTGTTCCACAGACCGAAATTGAATTAAATCCAAAACTGCTTCCTCAAAATGAAGGATATTAACCCTAACCTGCATCTTATGAAACCATCATATAGCCGGAGCCTTCATTTTTCGCTTTCGATTTCATTTATATTAGCCTTAGTTTTATTTCTCATTTTTATTTTGCCATTAGTAGCCTGCCCCTTATGGGGGCAGGAATTGCAAAAAAAACAGCTGACTGCTGCCGACTATGCACGGTTCGGGGAACTCAAAACGGGTAAAATTTCATCATCTGGTAAATGGCTCAGCTTTCAAATGATATACAAAAATGGTATGGATACACTTTTCGTAAAAAGCACTTTATCAGACAAGAAATACTGCTTCGCAGGTGCCTCCCCGATAGATTTTTTGCAGGATGATGCTTTTATTTACAAGAATAATAAAAACCTTGAGCTCTTTGATCTAAATACTGGGAAAATCCAGATTCTTGGGCCATCCGTAAATTTCTCGTATTCACCTTTCTATAACCTGCTGGTAATTTTGACAGATTTTCCACAACAAAGAAAAATAAAAATACTGGATAGGAAGGGAACATTGATCTCTCAGATTGATAATGCCCTCGATTTTAAAATGAGTCCGTGCGGCAGAAAAATCCTGTTCACCGCTAAAATGCAGCATCAGTATCAAATCAGCATTTTAGATTTAGGCCACCCTAATGCCACGGAGACAATAATAGAAAAGTCGGAATCTGGTTTTGATATGCTTACTTGGGAGCAGTCCGGAAAATCGGCTGCATTCTCTAAATCAGGTAAAAATAATCACTATCGAAGACTGTATTACTATCTGGTAAAACAAAAGAAGACCTATGAACTGGACCCGCTGAATCATCCGAGTATTCCGCATGGCATTGCAATTGATTCCTCCGGCAGGTTTCCACTGGAGATTAATTTCGACAGCGGCAGTATATTTTTTGGCGTCTGTCAGAAAAATAACAAGCTCTCAAATAGTAAGGAATACGTGGAAATCTGGAATGGAAATGCCCCATGGATCCCTGCCAAGGATCGGATCATGGGCAGATTTGGTTCAAAGCCGAAACTTGCGTCTTGGATGCCCCACACAAATGCTTTCATTCAGATATCAACTGATGAATTACCTAAAGCAATGCTTTGTGGAAACGGCAGATTTGCGCTGATCTCCAATCCGAAATCACATGAACCCCAATTTGACTATGATGGGCCGAGAGATTTTTATATTCTGGATCTCAACACTGGCCAAAAGGAGTTATTCCTTTACAAAAAACAGATGACTGCAGTGGAAACACCTCCGCTTGCATCACCCTGCGGAAAATACATCAGCTATTTTAAAGATGGCCACTGGTGGGTGTATAACATTAATTCCAAAAAGCATGTAAATATAACTTTGAAATCTTCAATTAATCTCGTAGGTCATGTAGAGAGCTTGTATAGAAGCTCTCCTTTCGGAACTGCTGGATGGACCCCTGACGACAAGGAGATTATTATTTATGATGAGTTTGATATCTGGCTGATAAAACCCGATGGATCATCATACACCCGAATTACAAAAGGACGTGAAAAGCAAATAAGAATTAGAATATCTCAGATCGAATCCAGTGGAGGTCTGATTAATAATTATGACGGATTTAGTAGTAAAACTATAAGTACAGTAGATCCCCTGCTTTTAAAAGCGCAGGGAGCGGATGGAAAAACGGGATACTTTCTCTGGCAGAAAAATAAAGGGGAAAGCCCCATAGTTTATGATGACGCTGGTAACAGCAGAATCATACATTTTGATAATTATAAAAGTTTTATATATCTTCGACAGAATTTTGACAAATCACCAAGTCTTATCCTGCAGAAGGGAAAAAATCGAGTGATTTTACAGCAGAGTAATCCTGATCAAAAAAAATATCATTGGGGAAAATCAGAGTTAATACATTATAAGAATTCGAAAGGAAAAGCGCTTAAAGGAGTCCTGTACTACCCTGCAGAATTTGACAGTGCAAAAAAATATCCGATGATCGTACATGTGTACGAGATACAGTCTCAAAAACTTCATACGTACCAAAATCCTACACTGTGGAACGAAAGTGGATACAATCTTTCGGTCCTTACCAGTCAGGGATACTTTGTATTATATCCAGATATTATTGCTGAAGAAAAAAATGAAGGGCCATCTTCTTTGGACTGTACTGTTTCGGCGGTCAAAATGGTACTTTCCCGGGGATGCATAAAGTCTGACAAGGTAGGTCTTATCGGACACTCTTTTGGTGGTTACGAGACCGATTTCATCATATCCCACACCAGTATTTTTGCCGCAGCTGTTGCTGGATCTGCCATAACCGATATCAGCAGTTATTACTTGTCTATAAATTGGAGGACCGGCAGGCCAGCAATGAATTATTTCCAGAATGACCATTTTAAGATGGTGCAGTCTCTCTATGAAATTCCAGAAATCTATAACAGGAATTCCCCAATAATTCATGCGGATAAAATCAGTACTCCGCTGCTTTCATATACAGGAAAAAAAGATGAGCACGTACCTTGGCTTCAAAGCGTGGAACTCTATCTTGCGATGCGCAGACTTGGCAAAAAACACATAATGCTGCTTTATGAAGACGAAGGTCATTCCATAAACATCCCAGACAACCAGATAGATCTTACCAACAAAATCAAGGACTGGTTTGCCTATTATCTAAAAGATGACAAAAACATCCCATGGATAAAGAATGGTGTGGAATGAAATATAAAAAACAATGCAGTTCCTTTTGGAACTGCATTGCATTTCTTTAAAGTCCCTGACTAATTGTTCGGACGATAAAGAACCTCTGCACAATCAGTATCCTTATCTCTCGCTATATCAGGAGAATCCGGATCATAGTTTGCGCGACAAAATGGCCCTGGATTAGTATCACACTGAACCTGTACACTACAAGGACCGTTTGGCCCGTCAAGATATCCAATTTTAGGTAAAACATCCTTTTTGGAACTCTGCATAGAAGTTGTTATAAATGCACCTGAAGCACCCAGTACTAGTACAGCTGCAAATGGCAAACTTCTTTTCAAAAATATTGTTTTCATAACAGTAAATTTTAAATTATAACATGATCTACTTTTTTCTACAGGTGTTCGATCTGATTCCTGATACTGGCCAGTATATCTTTATCAATAATTAGCATTCAATGTCTCAATTGTTCATTTCTTGTTTAAGGAGGCCTGAAAGCTTAAAAATTTTAAGTTTTGTGCCTGCCATTGCAAAAAGATGTGTTTTGGTCATCAGCAGATTTTTGATCTTATTGCCGTTTTCATCAGGAATTGAAAAACTGAAAAGATAGCTGTTGTTCTTTAAGCTGTATACATCAATTATCGAGGACTGTTTCCATAAATTATCACTGTCATACTGTCCTTGTACCATTGAATGCACCAGAAGAAGATGTGCCTTTGTGGCTACTGCTGAATTCACCTTATAGGCAGGTGCCGCCATTTGTCTTTCCGTACCTTGCTTCAGGTATCCTACTTTAATTTTGGCTTTGGATATAGTATCAATTGTCCTGCCCTCAGAAATTAATGAGCCATTTTTATCGGCAACAATAAACTGATTTCGGTAGTAGTATAAGTAAATAATATGCTTTAGTTCCTGGTTGTAAAGCAGAAGCCCGTCGGTATCAAAAATCCCATCAATCTGACTTTTGAGTAGATTGGACGAATAATGTCCCGACTGCTGTGTTCCGCCCTGAAAGATACCAATGATATTTGACCTATTTTTCCCTCTGTTATTTCGCACAACAATTGTATTGCTGTCAATGACCCTTGCTGCAGTGAACCCAGGGATTTTATCAATGCGTGTGGTGATTTTCCAGTCCACTACATTCCCCCTAAACACACTAGGCACTGTACCATCCATTAAATAAAAATAATCCTGATGTGTCTCTATACTGACCATTTGAAAAGGAAGATTTCTATTATGGTAAATAATCTGAATATCCTTTTTATTGCCTAGTGTATCGATCTCCAACAGATGAAGGGGATCTGTATAATTTCCCAGATAGATTTTTTCATCGGAAGACCCGCTTAAATAGTAGGAATTGAAATTCAGCTCAACTGTATGCAGGGGCTTTAACAGATAATGTGGATAGCGCCGAATTAATGGATTTTTTTTATGTATAATATCCTCCGAACTGATAAACAATAGAACAACCAGAAGGATACTTAAAAAAATTGATCCTGTAGCCAGCTTAAAATTTCTTTGACTTTGTGATGTCCATTGTCCGTTTTTTCTCAGGGCTGATTGCAGGAGTATTGCCGTTAGAGCAAGTACCACAAAAAGCAAATTAAAAATCAGATGGGCATTCCAGGTCATCTTCTCCAAAATTCCACCGCAGGAGCAAGGAATAAAAGAACTGTAATGAAGAATTATGAATATATATACAGTAAACATGGTCATAAGTGACAAAGAGATATAAAGGCCTGCAGATCTAGCACCAGGGAGCATCAAAAGTAAGACTGCTATCAGCTCTGCGATAATAACGGCACGTGAGATTATAAAAGCAAAAGCGCTCAGCAGAGGGGACTGCGCAAGCTGAACTTCGAATCGTTCAAAATCTAAAACTTTGCTCATAGCTGCATAAACAAAAAGCAAAATATACAAAAGACTTATAATTTCGATAATGATATTTTTTATTTGTGGTTTTAAGTACATTGTTAAGTCTTTTAAAATATTGATTTTTATAAACTGATTTATTCTTAAACCTATGCAAATGTAAACCCGAATTTTTAAAGAATAGACATCAAAAACACGCCAAAAAACATCAAAAACACGCCAATTTACTTTTTGAAACTCTGCAATAAAAAATGCTTTACAGATTAAATATCCATAAAGCATTTTCACTTTCTAAGTCCTTTTTTTACTTAAGACATTCAATCTTCAATAAACGTCAAAAGCTTTTGATTGAGTTCGACAAGGCCGGCCTTTTGAAGGCATTCCTGCGAGATGTTTTTTAGTTCGGTAAGTTCGTCCTCTGCTATGCTTCCCATGAGACTACCTTCATCCTTTTCCAGCAGCAATCCCCTTTCTATAAAGTGGGATAAAAGCAGTACATTTTTGCGTGAAATTTTCAGATCAATCTTCACCGGCTCACTCATTCCAGGGATGCTCAATACAGTATCAAACACCTTGGCTGCATAATTCTTTGTACTCATAATTTCAGCATTTTTAAATTAATAAATCAAAGTTTAAAGTTAGCAATGATGCATCAAAGCATCATAGGCAAAATTTACCTATGATGGGATGCATTGGATTTTCCTGCATAAATTCGTCTAAGTATTTGAAAGAAGTCTGAGTTTTTTATTCAGGCTCCGAAAGATTGCCACGTTCCTGCAATCTGCAAGATGTCCGGTTGTATCACAACCGATATCTTGCTGCCTCTCTGCTCGGAACTCGCTGGCAGTGAAAACTGGAAGATTTGTAATGTCAAATGAAAAAGAAAAATGATGAAAGACGAGAAAAAAAACAGAAACAGATGGCTTCATCTAAGGCTCAGTGAGCAGGAATATAAGATCCTTCAGAAATATTTTGCAGAGTCGCTCTGCCCAAAACTGAGTGATTTTGCCCGGAAAAATCTGCTGCGGAAACCTGTTGTTTTAAAATACAGAAACCAATCTCTTGATGAGATGATATCTGAATTAACAAGGCTCAGAACAGAACTGAATCCCATTGGAAACAACTTTAATCAGGCGGTAAAAAAACTGCACTCTCTTTCGCAGATTTCTGATTTCAAAATTTGGATTCTGGGTTTTGAAACAGATAAGAAAATACTGCTCAATTCTATTGAAGAGATTAGAATCACAATCCGAAAACTTGCAGAAAAATGGTTGCAGTCATAAATACGGGATCGTCAGTCAGAAGCATTTTCAATTACAATGAAAACAAAATAGAAGCAGGAAAAGCAGAACTTATTGGAGAAGGAAATTATCCTGCAGCAGCATGTGAACTGCATAAGGATTCAAGACTGAAACTTCTTTTAAAACAGCTCGAACTTAACACAAATGTCACACGGGGAAGCGTGCACATATCCCTCAATTTTGATTCCTCGGAAAATGATTTATCGAAAGAAAAACTTATGGAAATTGCCCAAACCTACATGGAAAAAATCGGATTTGTATCTCAGCCTTATCTAGTCTATCAGCATCATGATGCAGGACATCCGCACATTCATATTGTATCTGTAAAAGTGAAGTCCGACGGAAAGAGAATTGACATGCAGAACATAGGCCGAAACCAATCTGAAATAGCCCGCAAAGAAATTGAAAAGGCATTCAGTCTGGTTCCTGCACAGGAGTGCAATAGGGAAAAGACTCTAAATATAAAACCAGCAAAAAGCAGTGCTGTCGACTACGGAACAGCTGAAACAAAAAAAGCAATTGCTGCCGTATTGAACGCAGTAATTCCTAATTATAAGTATATCACTGCTGGGGAATTAAATGCAGTGCTGAATCTTTATAATGTTACTGCTTTGCAGGGCAGTAAGGATTCAAGAATGTTTCTCCATAAAGGTCTGGCCTACCAGATTTTGAACGATAAAAAACAGCCCGTAGGCGTTCCCTTAAAAGCCAGCAGCTTTTACATGAAACCGACCCTCAAAAATCTGGAATTAAGATTTGTTGCAAATAAGACAGGACGAAATTCCCATTTGAAGAGAGTAAAGAATGCAGTTGATCTCGCTTTTATGCAGAACAGAGTAAAGGCAGTTTCTGATCTCGACGGAATTCTGATCCAGGATGGAATCAAGACCGTTGAACGAAGAAATGAACAGGGAATTCTTTATGGATTGACCTATATAGACCATAAGACAAAATGTGTATTTAACGGAAGTGCTTTAGGAAAGCCATATGCGGTATCCGGCATTGAAGAGAGGTGCGGCATAAAAAGTTTTAGCACCGGCAGAACCGCAGTTGAAATTCTGGATGGCAATGAAGTAAATAACAAGCAGAACCATTCCTCTTTTATTTCAGCAGACCAGCTGCAGAAGATAATTGATTCGGTGCTCCAGCCCGAATTTTCTGCTGATTTTATTCCATCTCAGCTGAAAAGAAAAAAGAAAAGAAGGAAAGGAAAAGGACAATCGGATTACTAACTGAAAACTAGGACTATGCAAACAGGGGAAAATGAACAGGCGCTTAGAAAAATTTTGGATATGACAAGGCTTATCAGCATGATTTTGTTATTTCTTCATTTCTATTTTTATGGATATAATGTTTTTAGAATATGGGGACTTGCAGGCAGTTTTCCGGATAAGATATTGGCCGGTATTTTTCGCACCAGACTCTTTGATTATTTTCATCTGTCCAAGCTTTTTTCTTTGGGATTCTTATGCATTTCCCTGTTTGGGGCAAAGGGCAGAAAAAATGAAAAGCTGGCATTCAAAACTGCGTTTTGTTATATTGCTTTGGGACTGCTGGCTTATTTCTTGAGTTATTTTTTCCTGATCACACAATTTAATCTGGAACATAAACTTGTTCTTTATATGCTGTGCACAGCTGCCGGATATCTGCTCCTGCTGTCAGGCGGTACGCTTTTGTCGAGAATTATAAAAAGAAACCTCAACAATAAGGATATTTTCAACAGGGAAAACGAGACATTCCCTCAGGAAGAAAGGCTCCTTGAAAATGAATATTCCATTAACCTGCCGGCACACTATAACTTGAAAAACAAAGTCCGAAAAAGCTGGATTAACATCATCAACCCTTTTCGGGGCATCTTGGTTGCAGGTACGCCTGGTTCTGGAAAATCCTATTTTGTGATCCGTCATATAATAACCCAGCATATCCGTAAGGGTTTCTCAATGTTTGTATATGATTTCAAATTTGACGACCTCAGCATAATAGCCTATAATACTTGGCTTCAGAATAAGCATTTATACAAGGTGGAACCGAAATTCTATGTCATTAATTTTGATGATCTGAGCCGCACGCACAGATGCAATCCCCTTGATCCAAAATCAATGGACGACATTACCGATGCATCAGAATCAGCACGCACCATTCTTTTGGGTTTGAACCGTGAATGGATAAAAAAGCAGGGAGACTTTTTCGTTGAATCGCCCATCAATTTTCTTTCCGCTGTTATATGGTATCTCCGTAAATACAACAACGGTGAATTCTGCACCCTGCCTCATGTAATTGAATTGATGCAGGTCGAATACAACAGTCTTTTTACCCTGCTGAGAACTGAAAAAGAAATCGAGATTTTGATAGATCCATTTGTCAGTGCCTACCTCCAGAATGTTATGGAGCAGCTGGAGGGGCAGATAGCCTCCGCCAAGATATCTATGGCAAGGCTTTCCAGTGCACAGCTTTACTATGTGCTTTCCGGAAATGACTTCACGCTTGACATTAATAATCCCGAAGATCCCAAGATTGTATGCATGGGAAATAACCCGCTTAAGATACAGACCTATGGAGCCGTTCTCTCGCTTTACGTAAGCAGGCTCATCAAGCAGGTAAACCAAAAAGATAGGCTTAAAAGCAGTCTTATATTTGATGAATTTCCAACTATATATCTAAATAATATGGACAGCCTTATAGCCACGGCCAGAAGCAACAAGGTAAGCACCTGTCTGGGGATTCAGGACTTCAGCCAGCTGCGCAAGGATTACGGCCGAGAGCAGGCGGATGTCATACTCAATATCACCGGAAATATCATCAGCGGGCAGGTTAATGGTGATACCGCAAAACAGCTTTCTGAACGTTTTGGAAAAATAATGCAGGACCGCGAGAGTATTTCCATCAACAGCTCGGATACCTCCATCAGCAGATCAAAACAATTGGAAGCTGCCGTTCCGGCTTCTAAAATTTCCTGTTTGAGCTCGGGTGAATTTGTCGGTATTACGGCCGATAATCCTTATTGTAAAATTGAGCTAAAAACTTTCCATTCAGAAACAATCAATGATCACGAGCAGCTTAAAAAAGAAGAAGACTCATATCATGGAATAAACCCGGTGCGTATTATAAACAACACAATGATTGAACGAAATTATCTGCAGATAAAAGAAGACATATCCGAAATTGTAAATTCAGAAATGGAACGTCTTATACATGATCCTTCCCTATCCCATTTAGTAATCAAAAAGAAAAAATAGCTATGCTTTACTATTAGTAATGCTTTGCGTCATATATCCTGATGAAAATTAACGATACTTTGATAACAGTTCTTTTTTGAAGTTAGATTGAAAACTATTTACAGAAATCAGTGAAGCTCATCTTTTCGTAAAAAGCTGTTAAACTGGAATCCACGTCTATGTTGGTATTTTTCCATTTTTAAATAAGATAAAACAATAAAGATTCTACTATTTATTTCGAGATTAATGCCCCTTTACAATACGGTTCTTAAATATTCTCTTCATTAGAATCTATGGTATTCGTTGGTAAATTCTGTTTCCCTATTTTTAAAAGTGATCCGCAATAAAAACCAAAAATATTGAAATCAATTCTAATAATTACGAATTAAAAACTGACAAAGCGAACGAATTTTTAACTCAAAGCCAACAATTCTCCAGAGTAGGATAATCAATTCATAGTGAGTGATTTTTTTAGTAATTTTAAAATTCAGAAAGCCAGCATTTAACTTTACGTTTCCTTTTTTTATTCTGATTTTCAAAACGGCATCTGCTACCGGAATTCTTAAGACCCATTTTACCCTCAACTTAATTTTATTTGCTCTCATATATATAACTGATTTGAATATGATGCAAATAAAAGTGGTGATTCAATGGCGATTTTAAATCACCAAAATAACCTCAATATTCTATCAATTTTTTTAGATCTGCTTCATAGCTACCTGTGTATACTGAAAACTTACTGCTCGTGGTGCTTGGCGAAGTGTTTTCCAGTTGCTTGAAAAGGTGCAGTAGAGAAATGAAGGACGTTTTATGCTTTTTATTAATATTAAGATAGACCAGATGTATCGTCTTTCGCATAAATTCGATTGTTGTACCCGTTCGAGGAAACCTTTCGCAGCCTGCAGGCAGCTTTCCAGTTTCATAAATTTGGGTCGTGTACAACACCAGCCTTTCAAAATCAGGTTCACTCATAATCAGCGTCCGATTCCATTTTCCTGATAATGGTATCAGAATATTCCGGATCTGCTTTGAATCTTCCTCTTTTAGATGGCTTCTAACTTTCAAATCTATATTCGATTGTAGCCGACCAGCTTCCCTGTAATCATTTTTAGAAGATCTGGCCTTACCCTCCGAATTCATGTTCGAATCTGTTTCCTTAAGCCATTTCCTAGCAAATTTCACATGGCCTATGGGCGCATTGATCTCTTTCAGACCTGTTTCCAAAAAAAGCAGATCATTCTTAATCTTTTCCTTATATTTGGAATATACTAAAAGCTTGAATTCAAAATTAAAAACATTTCCCAGATAATTAAGCCATTTATTTATCCAATCAAAATACATTTCGATTACTAGAAATTTTGCAGGTCCGTTAGTTCGTATCTTGTTAGCTCTTTTACATTCGTCTGTAAGATCGATAGTATAAATGGTCTCCAGTTTATCATAGAAGCCATTAGCAAGAATATTAATAAGAGTATCAACCGCCGCGTTTACCTCCAATTTGTTGTTGGGGTCGAATTTTATCCCTGCTTTCTCAGGAACATTAATAAAAATATTGCTGTAGAGCGGAATAAATACATATCCTTGACCGTCATTAAGATGAATGTGGACACCTTTCCCATTTATAGGAAAATCATCTTTGTCCCTGTCTTCATCATTGTGTATAACCAGATTACTGTTCATCTTTATATCATTTAACATCCTTTGTAAATTGTTGCAATTTAAAAGTTTTGTTTAGATTTCGGTCAGAAATGTACACACCGAGCTTGTAATCTTGAAAATTTCCCGCAATTATAATCATTATGGGCTCTGGACAGTAGTATTTTTCACTCTTTGATATTTTACTCATCTGTTGGTAATCCTGATAGCTTGGCTCTACGGTTCCATTTGGATGATAATGCCATTCACCTAAATAATATTGGTTCCTATTCCATGCAGCGTTCAGGATCGATTTCAGCCCCTTTATCCCTCTTTCAAACCAATATCTACCGGCTCTGCTGTCTTCAGGAGGATCCATTATTTCGCTTACCGTTGCCGTCGCTGAATCCGTATAACTGCCAAGGATTATTCCTCCCGTTTCGTTTATTCCCGCAGTTTTGATGAGATTTTTCATTTTTTTTATATGATGGTCTTCTATCGCAACTTTTATCCCGGTACTCTTTAGTATAAAAATCATAGTAAAGTTTTAATTGATACACCGCCACTATCATCACGCTCTATTATGATCAGTTTGGATTGTACGGCTTCACTTAAAAATATTTCAAGCTGTCTTATTGTGCAGGCAACAAGGCCTTGAATGTCATCAATTCGTGCTGGAAAAATAGGATGCCAGCACCCTATTCCCTCCAACGGGAACTGCGGATTTGGAAATTTCTGCTTCTGCTCTTCTGACCAAGCTTTAGTTTTTTTCTTGAATTCAGAAAAGAGCTCCTGCATCGGACTTCGCATCATTAAGGCCAGCAGGCTTCTCGCCTCTATGCCAAGGGAAATCGAAAATACAATCTGTTGCTCTGTAGTACAGTGCTCCGAAAGTATACTAAGAACGCTGTCTTCAGCCGTACAGTCGATAATGAGATCAAACTGGTCTAGAAATTTAGGTTCTCGCTCCAAAACCTTTTCAATGGTTTGAATGCAGAAATCTGCTTTTATGAACGGAAAGGTGTTGTTTGCCCTCCTGGCAACTTCCTGTGCTTTATAATAGGTAAGGGACTTCATATCAAGGGTATGCCTTGAGAAATTGCCCACCTGTGCTCCGTCATCATCCACAATGGTAAGTCTTCCACAGCCCATTCTTGCTAAAAGATCGGTCAAATACGAGCCAACTGAACCCGCGCCTATTATGCAGATTTTAAAATCAGTTAGCTGCCTATTAGCCAAACCTCGCGCCGTAATCTGGTCTTTCATCCAGTTCTCGGAATGAAGCCATTTAATGCTTTGATGCTTAGCATAAATCCTTGAAAACTGGGCTTTTCTCCACTCATCGGTGTTTTTTCTGA
The DNA here is from genome assembly GCF_056824325.1 of Flavobacterium sp. B330r. Taxonomy (NCBI): domain Bacteria; kingdom Pseudomonadati; phylum Bacteroidota; class Flavobacteriia; order Flavobacteriales; family Flavobacteriaceae; genus Flavobacterium; species Flavobacterium sp. B330r. The sequence continues at coordinate 4,018,217 of NZ_CP124860.1, read as the reverse complement.
ATCCAGTCATAGATTTATGAAGACCAGGCAGCCGCACTGCAAACCAGTGCATCCGTTCAGGTTCCTGACCTATAAATGGTGCCACAGGAAAACCGATTGCCAAATATTTTGTCTTGTCCAAAAGCCTGCCTTTTACCAGCTTATCAAACAGAAATTCCCTTAAAGCCCATCCTTTCTTTTCACATAATTCAAAAAGTTCACCCCAAGTAAGTGGAATTTGCCAAGGTTCGATAACCGGTATGTCGGAAACCCGGAACCACAATGCCACCTCTGTGCCATTCTTTGAATCCGAAAGCAGGTTACCCCATTCATATCTGACAGCAGAACCATTATCATGGCTGTAGTTCAGAACCACGGCTAAATTGGCATTAAACTCAGGTTTATAGAATTCCAGTAACCCCTTGTTCCCTGAGACCTGCCAATTCTGAAACATTTCAGGGTCTTCAGAAAAAATCCAACCGGTGAATATTTTGCTCTCCTTCGGGATATGCGGAAATTCAAAAGGATCTCCAGCTACCTGAAGCCTGCTTTCAGCGGCGGCTTTGATCCATAATAGGCTTCTTTTAATGCACCACTGAAGGCGGTACGCATCAAATGGCTCCTTATTAAAATATGTACTTTTCCAAGTGCCATACTGTGTTTTAATGCAGATATCTCCTGATCTCCATAGTTTGCCAGTATCCCGATTAATGTTCATGTGAGGAAAAGTCGATGTTATGCCTCCTTGGGTTGCAGGGAAAATACACAGCGAGCCGTAAGGATAGTTCTTCGATATCAGAGCATACCACAACGTTTCAACAGGCACTCTGTCTGTTCCTTGAAAATCCCCTGAAAGCGCAAACTTAAGCACCCATTTTTTTTCCGAAACTGACCAGCTTAGGTCTTCAAGCAGTTTGTAGCTAGTAATTTGTTCACATAACCTCCTTCCGTGCAGAATGATTTCTGATGGCTCCTCCATTTATGCAAATCTAGATGAATCGGGTTCAGTAACTCCGGATCTCGGTGTAAAACCCGTCGGTCCTGAATTTTTGGTTCCTCCATTGTCGTCGTCTTCTGGAGCCAGCGGAAATTTAGGCCCGAATATTTCCTGCCATTTCTCTGTAGCCTTCGTAAGTGACTTCTCATCGTAGGCCTCCCTGGCTTTTTCCGCGTAATTTTTCATGTGGTCATAGAACTTATTAAAATCATCTTTTGTGATCCTGTGCCACACATTATGTGAAGGAACACCTCTGTCAGGAAACTCTGGTACGATTCCTGTCGCTCGGTATGCCGAGAACTTGTCTACAAATTTTTCAAAGGTAAGGACCACACCTTCAGCCATGCTTGTAATGCCGTTGGGACAGCAGTCTCCAAGCATATGCTCGATTGGGTATCCCTTAGGATATTTCAAATCTGTAATTTTTAACGTTCTCCACCATTTGAATGCCTTTACGATGTTGACGTAATAGCCATTAGTTGACTTGTTCTTATCACGTGTCCATCTGATTTGCTCCAGCGGGTGAGTTTCCTCCCAGATATCTGCCTCACGATCCGGTATCCATAAAGGCTGTAGTTTCCACTCGGCTTCCGCACGCACCGACTCAGACAATAGATTCACCGCCTTCATCAAATCAGGCTCGTTCCAACCTTTGGAAAGCCTCCAGTCATATGATCCTGTCATCAAATCTTCGAGCGTCAGATCTGTTGTCACACTTTTTGAACGAAGCCCGCTCTTGTCAACTTCAGAAGGCGCGGAAGTAACCACGATATCCAAGTCGACATAGGACAGCGAAATTCCAATCGATCTGCCCTGCTTTACCCATTTTCCTTTGTAATGTTTCTCCACAAAAGGCTCAAATTTCTCCAATGCCTCTTCGGGTGTAGTACTATCCTGGTCAAGAGTGGTAACAACAATAACGTCTACATCCGCTCTCTTTTCACCGTTTGGTCGGACTGCTGTTGATCTCCTGTAACTTCCTTGAAGAAATGTTGTAACGATGATATCCTTTAAATCATCGTCGGCCAATAACCTGTTTCGAAGTGTTGTATGGCCTCTCTTGGCATCATCTTTCTGTGTCTGTGTTAATCTGATGCCAGTTAAAAAATCTGTAAAGTAACTGTTTATATTTCCCATTTATTGTTTAAGGTAAATTAAGTGATTGAACATAAGTTCCGCTACGGATACCCTCGAAATCGTACTCGTAAAGCGAAATTCTGCCGTAACCAGATGCCTGCTGGCCAAGAAAGAAATTGAAAGAGTTTGGCGCCGAAATAAAGATGTGTATTCTCTTCCCTCTTCCTTTTGCAGTTTTCCAAGTACGTATTTTCCTGTTTAAAAATACGATATACTCCATAATATGATCAGCATTCCTGACGGCACTGAAACCGCAACCGGAAATTGCTTTGGCATGCAAAACGGCTGCCGCGTTCGGTACGTGCGATTCAACAAAGTGATCCACCTCCGCCGAAATATCGTTGCTGATGCTAATCGAGAGTACCAGATCATCCCCATCTGCATTGCCATCTCTTTCCGTATAGTCCCACTGCTCAGTCTCCTCTCCAGTAGCCTCCAGTTCAGGTTTCCAGTATACACGGCCCTTCGGGGATTTCTGAACGATGGTAATATCAGTTCCAGACTTGTTACCGATGTAATAGCCGAGTGCATATGCCGTCGAAATATGAGCATCCAGATGCAGAACTATGGGCTTTCCCAAACCGATCAGCTCCTGTGAAAATGCTTCAATGCTTGGAAGAACCTCGCTCTTCCACAAAGGTTCATTCAATATATACCGTGATTCGAAGTGCTTTAAGAGGCATAAACATTTATCTGTCTCCATTTCCATATTTTCAGCCCCTTTTCTAAATGTACGCAGTCCTGCACTAGCGAAAATCTTTTCATTCGTGGTAGTTGTAACCCATAGATCCTCTTGGGCCAGAATTGTATATAGATTATCTTTGTGAAGCCTATTTGATTTTTCCTCATGAAGACGGACAATCAGGGATGAATATGGGCTGGTGCGTTTATCGTCATGCAAAGGCTTAAGGTTTATTGCTGCTAAAGCAAAGCTTAGTGGCTCATCAAAATATTCCCCTGAAACGTGATTAGCACGAATCCTGAGCTGCCTAAGTACGATTTTCAATTCGCGATCCTCTGAGAGTCCAAGATGATCTCTCCATTTTTTTCTAATCTTGCCCATTTGTGACCTGTCGGTAGTCCCGTCAAAGAGTCTCTTGAAGATTACAGCTCCTTCATTATTGAGCAGTTTAATCAGATCATCTTTTTGGTCCACTCCCCAAGTATTTATGATATAGTAATTTGTTTTAGCGTAGTCCTCAGGGGAGGCTAAATAATTTTTGTACAATTTCTGGAGAAGCGATTCGGAAACAGCCCCAATAAAAGAGGGATCAATCAGCGCATCCACGTCAAATGCGCTGGAATGGTCAACATGGAACTTGACTTGATAACATTCCCTGCTTATGCTGTAGCCATATGTGCTTAACCTTGGTGGATCAAAAGAGACCGTTACGTCATCAAATCCGGGAACACCATCAGCTTCATACGTTACCTCTACTGCCGTTGACCCCGGTCGATATAAGGAACAGGCCTTATACCAAAAAAACTTAGCCTGAAATTCGAATCCTTTCTGGATCGCTAAAACTGAATCTGCCATTTCTATTCTTGTTTAAGTAGTTTTGCAATTTACCTCTTTTTTTAACACAATTTATTCTAATTTTTCAACATAATATACTTCATTACGCTAAAGCAAATGAATCAAATTCTACATCTGTTAAAACAGCTTATTTCATTTAGTTTTCAGAAAAGCATTTTATGAGTTGCCTCATTATGCTTAGCCACTTGTCATCAAATAACTGAATTAAAAGGCATATCAAATTACGGAAATCCATAAACTAGACTTGCATAACATTAATTTCGAAAAATCTATTTCTATTTTTTCAGTTTGCAATTTCAGCATGGATTAGGTATTTTTATTGTATAATTTCAAAAGCAACGCAGAACGGTTACCCTTACTTTCGTGGATCTGTAGCAAGAATGGCAACTGTCTTCTTATCTATCTCTCCCTGATAATATTTATCCAATACTTTTTGGAATACGGGATCCGTGTTCGACAAGAGGCTGAACAGGGTCATGCAGGATCTGAGCTTGCGCTGGTCCGGCTTTCCGAAAATCTCCAATGCGGTTTTCCCCTAAAAGTCCAGAACCGCCTGCGAAATTTTTACCAGGCGCTCACCAAGAACGGGGTTACCGAGATATTCTTTGGCTTCGTCTAGCCCCTTTAACCCATAATAGATATTGTAATCCGTAAATCCCAGACCTATGATCTGGGGAAAGACAAACCACATCCAATGGCTGGTCTTCCTGCCATTTTTTATTTCATCCAATGCCTGACGGTACACATTTTCCTGTGCCGATGCATATCTTTCGATTCCGTCCTCTAAATCCATACGCCGTCTTTTAAAATACTTCCTGATACATAAGCTGGATTGTAACCTCTTTTCTGACCTTCCCTGCTCTACAATAATGGACGACCATCTCGGCTGGAAGTTTTCGACCAAATAATGGAAAGCCTGCAGTATCTCATCGGGATTGCTTTCCAGATCGTCAGCTTTCAGTGTTAGCGTAAAATCTTCAAAATGCAGTTCCATACATCGAAAAGTACTAGATTATTAGATTACCTTCATAGGAATAAATATTCTTTTTTTTAACGAATAAATTAAACTTCAAAATTTACGGAAACCCGTAAAATTCTTTTTAAAACATTTTCTATTTTGTGCCTGCTTAAAAATATAACTAAAAAAACAGGTATCTAATTATAAACAGGTATTTATACTGTTGCCTGCTTTTTTTTTCTTTCTTTATATTAGTCAGCTCAATGTAAAATATTTACCTAAGGACTCAATTTATTGGATAATGTTAGATCACGGGATTCAATGCAACTGTTTTACATTACAGATTACAATAAAATAATTTAGAATTGCACTTATGTTAGGAAGCTTTTAAAGTTAAAAAATCTAAAAAAATAATGAAAGGAGTACCAATTTTATTGAACAATAAGGCTTTTACGCCATTCCACTTTTATTCAAGCTTCTTAGGTAGCGTCGCAAGTTTTTACAGGCAGTTTCCACAGGAAAAAATAACTTTTTTTTTAATTGGGGAAGATGAAAAAGAATCTTTTTTTCACACCTATTACTTTGATCCTATCAGCATTCCTCTATTTTTGTCACTAGCCGACCAGCTTTCTAAATTTCACAAGGAAAGTATAACACTGCAATTGTATAATACACATTCCACTAAAAAAGTGCTAGCCTTTCTAGATAGGTCAGATTTTTTTAAGATTTCTGGTGATTTTCATAAGTTCCACAAAAATATCTTATCCTTTAATAAGGATTTTTTAGGTTTTTTTGATTCAAATAAACAGAGACCTGAGCATAAAGTTCGCTTCTATTCACTAAACGAAGGAGTTATCACAAATAGTATTAGCACACTCCCTCCTGAACAGCAGAGGGATTATCTAATCGAATACTATACTTATAAAGTTAAAGACCATTTTGAAGTTATCCTGAACGAGAGCAGTAACAATAAAGAGATCGTTTTTGATTATGTGCAGATTTTATCCGAGCTAATAACAAATGGAGTTTTACATTCCAAATCGGATGTATATGCATTAATGTTCACAGATAAAGAAAGAACATGTTTTTCGATTTCAGACAATGGAATAGGGCTTTTTGAATCTTTAAAATCAAAGCAGATTCAGACAGTAAATACAAACTACAAACTTTTTGATTTATATAATGAACTTTTTGATACAATTCCTCTAAATGTGGATAAAAAGATTAAAGAGTCATTTTATTCCATCTTTGAAGCGTTATATTATTCAATCCTAAAAGACAGGAAAGGATTATTTGATCTTATGACCACTGTAGTTTTAAATTCTGATGGATACTTCAGGCTTCATAATCATAATGCCCAGATCATAATTTCCCTTAGAATGATGCGTGAACTATATGTATTGGTTAAACTTCGAGGTCAGATTTATGATTGTCATCAAAAATATATTTCTAAGGTAATTGATAGAAATGAATTTGAGGAGACTTTCAGCAAGTTAACGCTTCATGTAAGGGATGAATTTAAAAAACTGATTACAAATATAATTTCAAATTATAATTCAGATGTAAAGTATTCATCTATAAGACTTTTTGAAGTTCGATTCAAGGGAGTTCATATTGAAGTAGAAATACCTAAAAAGTATTAACATGCTAATTTCTTTAATAAAAAATGAGGAACTGATTTATTTCAATCTTCATGCAGAGCAAACCATTAGCAGCAGTTATTTCGCAGCCGAAATAGGATTATATGCAACTGAATTATTTGACAGCACCCTGCAAAGGATTAACAGCTGTTTAGATCAAATTGCAGGCAGCAGTGAACTGAATCTATATCTTGATTTTGAAAATATTGAAAATGCCAGCAAAAATTTGTTTGACGATCTGTCAAAAATCAAGAGTAAGGTAAAATCATTGGTCTTTATAAACCTTAAGCAGAATGTACTGAACCAATTATCCCTTAATGAAGAGTTTCTAAAAAACCCCAATAATCACAAGATGGAAAATGAGGAAACTTTTACAATTTTCTATTTTGGTAACGATTCTAAAGCCGTGAGATACTTAGAACCGCAAAGCCTTTTCGAAGAAGAATTACTTCATTTCATTATGCACTTTAAAAGCCCCGATTCGGAAGAGTTATTCTTACATTCATCATCTTCTGTCTATTTAACCTCATATATAGATATAAAAAAAATGATCTCACAGGGCACTAGTTTTATAATGTTCTGCCTATACAAATTAGCATTAAAGATTCATGAGGCTTGGATAGAAAATATGGACGATAAGCCTGTTCTTGTATGTCAAAATTTAAATAGCTCTTTCATTAGCTCAGTTCTTTCGAATTTCCTTCAGATGGATGTACTTATTCTGGACCATGTAGGTCCTATAAACACAAACTATAGCAGCCTGAATAGCAAAATTGAACAAGATAAAAAATACATAATAGTCTCAGATGTTGTATGTCTAGGTACAGAGGTAAAGATTACTAAAAACATTATTTCTTTTCTGGGAGGTAAGGTTATCGGTAATGTCAGCATTGTCAAACTAGATACATTAAATGAAGAGCATATTGCTAGCGAAAAGCTGAAAAACCTAAGTGTTTTTAATATTAACAAGGCTAACAATTCACAAATCAATTTTAAAATTAAAACAGCTCTAGACTAATGAATAGTGCAATTTTACATATCTCGGACTTACATGTTACAAGCAGCTTTGACCCAAACGGCGATTTGCAAGATAAATTTCATTCTTGGCTGGTAGCGGATAAAAAGCCCGAAAACGAAAGATTCATAACCTCATTCTGTGATTTTGTAAAAAAACAAGTTCCAGATACCATTCTTTATCTTGTTATATCTGGGGATCTGTCAAATTCAGCACAAGATAATGAATTTAACGAATTAGTTGAGATACTCAATTTGATCGCCAGCCAACTGGCTATAACTAAAGATAATATTTTAATAATTCCTGGTGACCATGACGTTAGTAGGAACGATGCAAATTTCGCTTTTCAAAAATTTAGAGGGACAGCTCCTGATAAAAAACTGTATGAGTACAATATTGAAAAATTTGAAAAATTTTCCCTTTTTTATCAAACTTTTTTTGAGGGTGCAAAAGTTTTCAATGCAGAAAAGGCTGTATCTGACATTCTTGTTATCGAAGAATTAAAAATAATGTATATTGGGTTAAACTCCAATTTCAAGATCGGTGCAATTTCTGGCTTAGGTTTTATTGATCCCATAATACTAGCTAAAGATTTAGAAGAAATTCCTCCACAATACTCAGAATACATAAAAATTGCAGTAATGCATCATAATTTAGTTGCTTTTTATAAAAAAGAAACTGCTGAACAATGGGATAAAGAGAATATTTCTGATATAAAAAGGATATTGGAAATTCATAAGGTAGATTGTTATATTTTTGGTAATGAACATACTCCATATTCTGAAATTAAAACTAGAATTCCTAACATAAGCATAGGTTCTTTTGGATGTAAAGATCCTGATCCTAATTTTAATCTTTTAATTCTTAAAGACCAAGATTCTCAAGTAATTCTAGAGAACAAATATTACAGAACAACAAATAATAAAATAACTGGTCAGCCAGACTATGGCGTCTGGGATATAAGTGAATCATGTGGAGAGGTTAATCAGATTGAACTTAAAATTCCTCCAAGTCAGACAACTATTCCATTCTCTGATTTTTTACCTGAAATAATTCCATCTGATGAAAATACTGAAGAAATTATACCAGAAAAAAATGCGCAGTACAGACCATTTGATAATAACAGTGTAAAACATCTTAATTTATTAAAAATTGTTAAGGAACATAATCTTTTCCATTCAGGGCATTTCCATTGGAGTGAAACCTCAAGAGCACACGGATGGATTGATGTTTCAAAATTGCTGGTGGACAGAAACCGCCTGAATAAATGTAAAAAATATATTTATGAAACTATAACAGATTCATCAATAGAATTTGATTTTGTAATAGGTCTGGGAGTTGAAGGGAATATGCTTGCTACAAGAACAGCAGTTCTGAGTTCTAAACCATATAGTTTTCTTCCGTACTCATATCGATATGACGATCATTCCAGCTTTGAAAAACAGCTGAACTTTAACAACTCGGGAGAATTTAAATCAATTTTAATCATAACGGATGTCGTTCATGATGGCAGAACTATAAGAAAACTGATTCATAAAAAGCGGAGAGAGGACGAAACATATAAATTTTTCCTTCCAGTTGAAAAAATATTTGTTGTTTCGCTATTTTACACTGGAAAAATTGATGATTCAAAACCTGATGTATGCGATTTACTCAACAAATATGAAGAAGATCAATTTTTTGACAATGAAAACGACCATCTAGAAAACCGGATCGAATTTCATTTTGTTTCTCACATTGGGGTTGAAGTTTGTCCTTATAATAAAAACAACTACAAAACCGATTGCATTATAGTTAGGGAAGGATTAGGATGCATACATAAATTTTACACAGAAAAAAAATAAAAGCAATGACAGAAGAAGAAATATTAGCATTTAACACAAAATTGAAAGATAAAAAACTAACTATTGTCTGTGCTGAAAGTATTACGGCAGGACTTCTTGCAAGTTCCATAGCCTCTGTTTCTGGTGCTTCTAGCATTTTGAAAGGGAGTGTAGTTACTTACGACAGAGAATTAAAATCCGGTATTCTCAAGGTAAATCCTGCAACAATCGATCTTTACTCAGCTGAATCAATGGAGACCACTGTTGAAATGGCTTATGGCTTAATGAAAGTTTACCCCAGCGCCGATTTGTATGTAGCCGTGACAGGAATTGCATCTCCAGGTACAATTGATTACCCAATTACAGGAGAAGTCGGTGATGTGTACATCGTAATTTATTACAAACGGGAAGAGTCAGCTAAACGTCTGAATCAATTTAAAATTCAGATTAAAAAGCCGAAAAGAAATGATATCAGAGAAGAAGCTGTAAGAGAGATATTAAAAAAGATTATTGCCATTATTGAATAAAATCGAGTGGCAAGAATTTATCATTTTCACTTTGATGTCCGCTAAATAAAACTTGGATCAAAAAACTTAAGAAATACTGCCTGCAGAAAGCAAAAGCAATTGGGTAAAATTATAAACAATATTTACCCATTGCGTTTGAGAACCTTCTCTTAACTATCTTTAAAATAGTTTGAGAACCGACCGATTATCTATCCAATAAAATTACAGCTTTTAATTTTTCACTATAGTACTATAGCTTCTACTTTATCAAATGCTTCACTGAATGATAAAGGAACTGATTTTGAATTAATATAGCTATTTGTTGAATTATCAATAAGCAGGTTAATGTTAAACAACCTTGTATCGGATTTTTCCAAAATTAATTTTTGCTTTATTTCATGTAAAACTTTCTGGGTCTCCACATACGATTTATCCGATTTTGATAAGTTAGATATGTATGCATCAAAAAATGAGGCCGCATGGCTGAAATCCGGCTTATCATTTACTTCTGTATAAATCCTGAAAAATAGAATCTGCAACCTTTCGTAATCATCAATTACCGAGTAATCCGAAAAATTAACACCATAAAAATCAAACCTTTTCATTTTTAAGTAATAATCTAAAGCCGTAATTTTATTAAAATGAAACAATACCCACATAGCGTTGGAAAGATAATAATCTTTTCTCTCACTCTCGTCCTGTTCAAGGTATTCAATTGCCTTTTCAATACAGAACTTCTGCTCTCCTAATTGTACAAGCAAAGTAATGGCTGACCAGCAGAGAGGATTGTTAACATCTGCGCAGCATTCCATCAGCAGATCAATATCACTTGTCCTCTTAAAGTACAGTTCTAATTTTTCATCTAAATTGTATCCAGGATTCTGTCTTAAAAAATACGCTCTAATCTTGGCATAAGCATCTTTTAGATTATTCTTCAAAGCGTAATCAACATGCCTATCCATTATAAACTTAAACATTTTATACTCAACAATATTTTCAATTACCTGCTTATCAAATAGCTCTTTATCATTGATTTCCTTAAAAAGGTAAGCAAAAGACTCCTCTTTTTCATTTGTATTATCAATGTCATAAAATTTCAAACTCTTCAGAAAAAACCATTTGGCTAGAGGAATATTGAAAAGTTTTTGAAATGAAATAACAATTTTAAAGGTCTGAAAATCTTTTCCATATCGAAAATTAGTTTCGTTTATAAGTACTGCAATATTATTAAAGTCAATATTTTCAGAAGTATCGATTGTCCAAACGAAAATCTTCTCTTTCTGCTCAGGAGAAACAACAAATTTTAGATTTTCCCTATTGTTGCCTTTTATACTATCTAAAATAGCCTTGAAGATAAAAATTTTGTCATCTAAAAAGGCACTTGCCTGCTTATAAGTTAAACGTCCGAAAGCATCCATTAATGACTGCAGAATTGTTAAAACACTGTCATGATAAACAGGATAATTTTTCTCTTTTCTCCAGTCGTTGCTTAGTTTAAAAACATCATCTCTTTCAAGAAATTCAGTATTATTATCATCGTAGATATTCTTGATTCCATGCAGTAATTTTTCTGTTTCAAATAGAAGATCAAAGTTAGCCTGTATGTTTTCTATTATACTTTTATTATGCTCTTCAAACTGCTTCTCATCCATAACATTAGTTTCAAATTTAAATCCTGCTTCAGTCATCATTTTTTCAAATTCGACTGCATTTTTAGTATTATAATGCGTCAAATTGTTACGGAAATAAATAATATCCTCGGAATTAATCAGTTTTGTTTTATATTGATTTTCTATAATATAGTCTAAAACCTTAACATTAGCAAAACGAGCAATAAAGCCTCTTACCTGCGAAAAATCATTATTATTAACTAAATACATAGCAGCTTCTAAATGTTTGCTACTATCATTAATTACTGAGATCAAGATATTTTCACGATTATGATAACTCGTTTTCTTGTTTATAGACGCTAAAAGTCTCACCATAAAATCATCCTCCTGCAAAGCAAAGAATAGAAATCTCTCTTGGAGATCTTCCGAATGACGGCTGTAAAAATCAACATATACATTATCAAAGAAATAATAAGAAACGATTTCAATGAAGCTGTTTGAATCTGCCAATCTTAATATAAGGTCCAAAAGTTTCCAGTCATTCCCCCTGTGAACTTCATCAAAATCCTTTCTCTTAACTATATCAGCATTTCTTAAAAACTCAGCTTTTATATACCAGAAAAGCCTATCAATATCCTTGATATAATAAATTAGATATAGTAATGCGGCATTTATCTCTTTATTGCATTCGTCTTTAAAAATTTCCATAATTTGGTCCAAATAATATGGATCATTTTCACAGATTTTCCAAGAAGTTATACAGCGCAGAATCTCCGATTTCACAGCAGGGACTATTCTTGGCAGACTAAGAAGTTCTAAAAATAATGGACGTAAAATTTCCTGTCTGCTTATAGATGGTTCGAAAAAGCTTATTAAATTCAAAGCCGAGATAATAACCCTGAAATGTTCATTTTGTTCTTTAACAAATTTAACGAGATAATTAAAGTTTTCCTCGCAGTCTCCAAATTCAGCTATTTCCTTAACGGTAAAAGCGCGGTTAGTGCTTATCCATAGTTTTTTCTCAATACACTGCCTGTTGAAATATTCCTTGAAAACATCTTCTTTAAATGACTCTGTTCGGTCTGAATCCGCCTTGAAAAGAATTTCTATCTGATTTGATATCAGCCACTCATTCAGCTTCTTAAATGTTTCAGAGTTTTTATCCAGTAGATTTACTAAAAACGTAATTGTGTTGAATAGAGAAGGATGAACAACTTCCCTTTCAATATTTTGAATTTTTATAATCTGCAGTATTTCTTCAAAATCTTTTTCAGAAAGGATTTTTGCAACAAGATATTCCTGTATTTGGCGATGGACAAAACTCCAGTGTTTTGGTTCACCGGAAAGTTCAAGAGTAAAAGGGTTTTCAATATACTCCAGATAATCTCCTGTTATCTTCTCCAGCTCTTCTGCTGTTGAATAATTTTGCTGCATTAACTCATTAGTAAATGCAACTTTTTTGATATCCTTTATAATTTTTAATTTATTAACCAGCCTTTTTTTTGTCTGTTTTTCCTCATGTTTTTCCAAAGTTTTTCTAATAAACAATTCCCACATAACAGAATCAGATACAGGCAGGGTTCCCTTCTCCAAAACATAACCTGCAAAAAGTTCCAAAAAAAAGGGAGTTTTTAGATAATTCAAATGTTTATCTCGAAGTTCAAATTTATAAATATCCACTCCATACTTATTTGCAAGAAGGCTTGCGGATTGTTCTGCTGTCAAGTCTTGCAAATAAAATGATTGAAAATCGGTTATATTAACAAGGTATTTCTCATATATATTTGTTCTACAGCTAATTACATAACCGATATTTAAATGTTTATTTTGTGATATAAACAGCTCAAAAGCTGATACAAAATCATGAATTTCAGCTATTTCATCAAGCCCGTCCAAAATAAAAGTCACTTTTACTAGTGATTTCCAATCCTGATAGATAATCAGGTCCTCGAATCTATTAATTTTTCTAAAGTTCTTTAAATTTATGGAAAAAGGAATGATCCCTGTATTATCTTTCTCTTCCCAAAGTCTTTCAAACAGCGTTTCAAGTTCTTTTGTTTTTCCAATACCAGGGTTACCTAATAAAACTATTTTGGTAGTTTCTAAAACAACTTCGAATAATGTCTTACTGTCCTTAACTTCTCCAAACCAATTAATTGTATAACCTTGCGATTGATTTATATATCTTGGCTCGTAATAATTTTTATTTTCCATAATTATGTTCTGAATTGGTCTTTAGGCAATTCAACTGTTTTAACAGTTCTTCCCTCCCTCGTTAAATTAAATCCTTTATTTGAATTTGCTGCATTCCTATCAATTCCATGTGGCGCTGTCTCAACATCATCGATGAAATTTTTTGCAGTATCCTTATTATTATATTTTCTGTAATGCACCTGCAGTATTTTATACCTTTTCAAATCAAAATCCAGAATTTGGTATCCAGGATGATACTCTGACTCTTTTTCTTCGGGTTTAAATAAAGCGGCCCTGCTTCTAAATCCGACACAGGAGCCAAATGGAGTGTAAAGCACATTGGTACTCACATTATGAAAGTGACCGTATAGGAAAAGTTCAATTTTCTTTCTTTGTAAAATACCTCTGATTGAACTTTGCTCCGCATAATCATCAACCGAATGATGAAACAGACAGATATTCATATCTGTGTTAATTCCATCTAGATACTCCAGACTTCTGTATAACTGATGGTCTCCAAAGAAAAGTTTCTCTGAATCGTTTTTAAGCTTTATGCTCTTGCATCGCCATGAATCGTTTACTAAAATAAAACCGATTTTATATCCTGACTTTTCAAAGAAAAACGTTGATTGATTTACGCCAAATTTATAATTATCATTTCCTTCATGATATACTTTCTCAAAATCTTTAAATTTTTTAATCCTATGATTATTAATAAATTCGTGATTTGTCTCTAAATAATTATTGATATTGTCAGAGGTAATCTCCCTGCACAGCATACTCTCATCATAAAGTCTAATTTCCCTTTCATCCACATCATGATTTCCTGGCACAAATAAGAATTTATGCAGTGGTATATTCAACTGTTCCGATATAGGATCAATAAAAACTTTTTTAAAAATATCGTATGGATTGCTATACTCTTTAAATTCACTCATACCAAGTAATGAATAACCGCCTTTATCTACAAGGTCACCAGTTATAATGATTAAATCTATAGCATTTGGAGAATTATAATCACTTAAATCCCGAATTAAGGCATCTCTGTAATTAAAATTGAATTCAATAAAATTGTCTTTGGATAAATGTATGTCAGAAAGATGGACTATTCTCATAGAATTATTAGTGAAATGCTAAAATAGGGTATTTTACTTAATAAAAGACAACAGCATGCAACCTTAAATTCAATTTTCAGATTTAATCCATTTGCTGAAGTAGCCTATTGAAATATTTTCATTCAAATCGGGTTAAAAGGGCAGCAAAGATAGTGTCCCCCGTATGCTGCATGCGCATAACGGCTCTGTTCCCCTCCACCGCCCTTCGGGACTTATAGCACTCGGCATCTTCCAGCGGTCCACTGATTTCTTGCTTTCTTTTTTCCCGTTTTTTCTTTCTATTTTTCCTGCTACCTAAAAGCGGTCATGCCATTAAGAATCTGAAAAAGAAAACGGTATGCACCAAAAAGCAGTATTTCTACCCGCTGTTTTGAAAAAATTAATCGATAAGTTTGGATCACCAGAAATAATATAGCGCAGTTACGGATTTCCGTAAAAAAGCTTTAGAATAAAAATAAACATTTGCACTATTGTCTAACTTTAACCAAACCAAAAAATGGCAGAATACAGAATTTCAGGAATCTGGAAAAATTCAGACGGAATCATAACCCATTATGCAGTCCATCTTAGAAGAAAAAATGCAGACGGGAAAAGCTACACCATCGAAAAACCCGTAAAAATGACTAAAGCAGCCGCCGTGGAGCTACTGCAGAAACCGGGAAATACGGCAAAAACATATATATGGAATTATACCGCCGCAGGCTGGTTTGCAGGAGGTGACGTGCACGTGGTTACAGGAAATCCCTCGTTCCTGAGAACAAACCACGACGGCACTGTCAGAGATAATCTGCTACACCTGATCAATTACGCCTGGGTGTACTAAAGGCTTGTAAGAATAAATACTACGTTGAACAATAATTCTTTTAAACATGGCAGCAACCGTGAACCAGGCATTTGAGCAGTTCCTGCACAACTATGTCAGAATAGACACTTCAAGATCGGACGTGGCTAAATCCAGCAAAAAGACACTTGTTTCCGAAATACAGAAATTCCCGGAAGATAATAAGTTTCCCCTCCTGCATCCCGATGTAAGCATCGATTACGGGTCATTTTCCAGAAAAACAAAAATCAGGCCTCTGGATGATATAGACCTCATGATAGTCCTGCATGCCGAATCAAATTACAGGACCCAATACTCAGATCATTTCAAAATTTCAGTGCCGCCGGCAGCCACAAGACAGCTCGCGCTGTGCAATGACGGCACAAATATTTTAAATTCTATCAAAGTAATCAATAGATTCATTGCAAAGCTTGAAAATGTTTCTTACTACGATAAGGCAGAAATCAAGCGCAATCAGGAAGCCGTCACACTGAGCCTGAAATCCTACGAATGGGTGTATGATATCGTTCCGTGTTTCATCACCGCTCCGCTCGCCGACCAAAGCACTTTCTACCTTATTCCAGACGGAAAAGGGAACTGGAAAGCCACAGATCCCAGGATAGATAAGAAAAGGATGGATTATATCAACAGCATACAGCAGGTGTCGGTCATTGAAGTGATCCGCATCATGAAGTACTGGACCAAACGCCCGACCATGCCCACAATGAAATCCTATTTTCTGGAAAACCTGATCCTTGATTATTACAATTCAGGAGTGGAAAGCTCGCAGTATATAGATATCGAAATTCCTAAAATACTGGCCTACATCCATAACAATATCCACCAGCCCCTTAACGACCCTAAAGGCTTTCAGGGTGATATCAACCATCTGAGCTATGAGGAACGCAATTCGGTCCAGACAAAGGCCGCCGCGGACTACCAAGCCGCAAACGAAGCCCGTCAGTTCGAAAAAGACAAGAATATAAAGGAATCCATTTCCAGGTGGGGAACCATTTTCGGAAGTGATTTTCCAAAATATACCGGGAGCCAGCCATGAATGCGATAAAAACAGCGCAGAATGCTTCGGGCACACTGAAGTATCTAAAAGCCGGCAGGGTATTATACAGCACGGCCAAATCCGCATTCGGTGTCCAGATCACCGTAACGGTCGTAATTACAATTATATTCAGTTTCCTGAAACTGATTCCAAAAGAGCGGCTGGTTTTCGATCTCAACGCCTGCATTGGGGTGGCATCACTTGCGATCGCATGTTCTGAAATTCTCTATTTCAATCTGTATGTCTCAGGACTGAGGACCTCGGGGGCTAAAGCACAGGAACTTTTTGACTGCAGTGTCTACGGAATGCCATGGAATGCAATCAACAGCGGTTCAAAACCTGAAAAATACATTATTGAAAGCAGTGCCGAGAAGTATGTCCCCGATCCAGACGCTCCGGTTGAAGACTGGTATGATATTGATCTTGAAGACCTATCCCATCAACGAGCAGTGCTTCTCTGCCAGGAAACAAATTTATTCTATGACGCAAAATTAAGGGAACACTTCAAAACGGCTAATATTCTTGTCTGTCTCGGGGTTGTGTTTTTATCGCTTCTCGTCTCAGTGCTCTCCGGCATTAAAGTAGGGAACTATATCACCACAGTGCTACTGCCGGTACTGCCCATGATCGTTCTTACCCTAAAAATTGTCATGGAAAACAGAAAGTCCCTGACAGCCTCCACCGAACTCAGAAAGATCGTCCTGCAGCTTAAGGACAGACAGATAGATCCGTCGCCGACAGAGCTGCGCTCAGTGCAGGATAAGATTTTCTGCAGCAGGAAAGACAGTGCACTGGTTCCAGACTGGTATTACAGATGGAGAAGAAAACACCTGGAAAAACTCATGAAAGCCAATGGCCGGAAAACAGAATAAAAAAAGCCGGAAATAATTTTATTTCTGGCTTCTTGAGTTCTTGAACATATCATTAAACTGCCGCTACAGGCTTTCCATATCAACCACAAAGCGGTATTTAAAACCGCCTTTCAGCAGATGCTTATTCGCAGGATCAATATCGTCCTATTTTTTAAAATGGTTACTGATTTAGCCCAGGAACGCAGAAAACTGCGTCTTAAATCCCAAAAGACACACCGGTCAGCTGCCGGCAGATCTTCAGTAAATCTTCCTGCAACTGAACATCAGCGGCTTACGGATTGCAGCGTTCGATTTTCTTATGAAAAAATACTGCCCGCTGGTACTGGCCTGTTCCTCATTCGAAACAGCAAGCCATACCAGTGTTTCATATCCTTTCTTAAGATTGTCAGGCACATTCTTTCCCCCCATTAAAACAGAGACATAAAATTACAAAAACTACTGATGCAAGTTTTATGGCAAAATCATGGCACAAACAATTTTAGGAAACGATAAACATTGAAAAATCAAGGCTTCCCAGCTTTAGGTTCGAAACTGTATACGCACATTTTAGAACAGATACCTTTGTCAGGGGAAAAAAATGCGTCTGCCTAAATTTTATTACTGCACCTAAGTTTTTTAGTTAAGATAAAAAGAAACACCGCTGATTTGGCGGTGTTCCTTCATTAATCCTTTGGTATCCCATTTAGCTGCAGACTAAAATCTTGATTCAAAAGTCTTAATTTCCCAGCTGCTATTTCCTTCATTTAAAACAGCACACAATATTTTATTTCCATCCGTGCGCACATTCACCAATCCATAAACAAATTTGTCTGCCACACGCAGTTTGGAGAGAGCTGTAGTTTTGTCCTCTGCGTTAAGCCCTCCCGATTTAGTCTGTTTATAGGAAACTTGTATTTTCTTCTCATCCAAAAGACTTATATCAAAAATACTGCCCTGATGCTGATAATCTTTATAACTGACTTTATATGGATTGCCTATTTTAAGGCTTCTTGAAATCTCTGTACTGTAGATCATTGGTGTGAGTAACTTGTCGCCTGAAATTTTTCTAAATCCTGTAGCGCCTGATGCGCCAACTATATTTGGTCTTGGATGGGCATGTGTTTCATCGTCTCCTGATGAAATGATAGTAGCCGCCGCCTGCACATACTGAAGAAAATTATAGGAGCAGTCATCGCTTCCATGGTGGCAGGACTTAACCACATCGGCCGCCAGCTCCTGGGTGCTGCCGGCAAGGGCTTCCACAATATACTGCTGGCTTTTCTGGTTCAGGTCGCCTGTAAGCAGGATCCTGCTCCTGCCGTAATCCAAACGCAGCAGCACCGAATTTCCATTAGTGTTCTGGGAAGGAGTTTTAAAATCTTTCAGCGCTGGTTTGCCCTGAATAATGGTCTCGATGGGTCCGAGTATTTTAATGGCCAATGGATTGTCGGTTCCATAACCCGGCAGGTAATCAAAGTTCTTTTTAGGGTTGTAAGAAAGTCTTTTGCAGGGTGCTTGGGTCTCCTTAATACATTTCATAAACTCCGCCCATTCACCTTGCAGTATATATTCATCTCCACTAAGCCCCTGAATAATGGAATCCCTGTCATCCAGCAGGGACTTAATATAACCATTCTCTATTTTTCCCAGGCTTCTCTCTCCATTTTTTTTCCACCATCCCGCACCGGCATGATAAAAATTCTTAATTTCAACACTAGTACAATCCAGTTCCGTATTTTCCGCGGCATTGATAAGGTCCCATAAGCCGCCGTAATGGTCCGCATCGCAATGGCTGCATATCATTTCATCAATTATGATCTTCTGCTGCTTATAATCTACGGCAAACTTCCAGTCCACAAAATCAGCCGCGCTTTTGCCATGCGGCTGCATCTTACGGGTATAGCCCCCGTCAATTAAGATATGTTTTCGCTCCGGGGTTACGATCAGTATACCATCTCCCTGTCCAACATCAATAAAATAGAGTTCCAGAAGCGGTTTATCACCTAGATATTTAGGATCAATATAACCTGATGGTGCCCATCTGCTGTGCACTTTCAAAAGACCATTCTGAGGGATAGGGTCCAAGATTTCAACACGGTCTCCCCAAAGCAGTTCAATAAGAACATCCTCGCCGTCGCTTGCCTTGTAGACTTTAGCTGTTTCTGATTTTAGATATTTAATCGTCTCCATAATTCCAACATTGGTTAAAAGATTGATTTTCAATTAAAAACACCCTCAAATCTACAGCTTTACATTTATTTTTCACTACGTATAATTACTCATTTTCAAGGAATTAGATAAAATATTTCAATTCAAAACGGGTTAAAAGGGCAGCCAAAGTAGTGCCCGCCCTTACCTGCATGCGCATAACGGCTCTTCGCCGCCCTTCGGGACTTATAGCACTCCGGCTCGGTATCCGGACACTGGTCTTCTGCTTTCTTTTTTCCCGTTTTTTCTTTTGAAAAAATTCATTTGGGCAGGTACGGGGGAAGAAAAACAAAAGATAAGTATTCACTAAAAATCCAACATCATGGAAATCACAGGACGAATTGTAAAAGATGCCTCAGTTTTTAAAGTAAAAGAAAACCGTGAGGTGGTAAACTTCTCCATAGCAGTCAACGACAGCTATAAACCCAAAGGAAGCACCGAAACCAAAAAGATTGTAACCTATATCGACTGTTCGTATTGGATGAGCGCAGGACTGGCACAGTGGCTGAAAAAAGGAACTTTGGTACAGCTCTTCGGGCGCATCGGGCTCAATGTCTATATCGGGAATGACGCTCAGGCGCACGGCTCACTGACCTTTCATACATCAGATATTAAGATACTGGTATTTGCGCAAACGGATAATAATGCCCATACACCCGCACTTAAACAGCAGAATGCATCTGATAATCCCGATGACCTGCCTTTCTAGTTTTTCAACGCCTTTAATTTTTATACGCCTAAATATTATATCATGAAAGCCTTAAAAAAATCCAATTACAGCGAGTATCGTGTAAGCGATGCCTTCAATCAGATTATTCTTCGAAGCATCATTTCTTACGACGGGAAAAGAAGGGAACAGCTGAAAGCTTTTTTTCTTGACCTACAGCAAGGAGGATGCGTGAGCGGTATGATTTCAGAATTTATCTACCACGCCGACTGCAAAGAATTTTACATCGAGCATATCGATGACCTTGAAAATATCCGAACCGAATTGGAAGAAGCTATCGGCGAACCGATTGAAAACCGTTTTCAGGCTCCCCATTACACTTTTGTGTGCTGGCTATGCTTTGAAGAATACTGCTTTGACCTCTACTCTAGGCTATACGAATAACAATTTT
Organism: Flavobacterium sp. B330r; assembly: GCF_056824325.1. NCBI lineage: Bacteria > Pseudomonadati > Bacteroidota > Flavobacteriia > Flavobacteriales > Flavobacteriaceae > Flavobacterium > Flavobacterium sp. B330r. Next base: position 3,997,653 of record NZ_CP124860.1, on the reverse strand, counting down.
CAATCTTAAATATACTCTTATGAAAGCTTCTGAAAATTTTAAAAACGCCATAGAAAACTATCTGAATAATTTGGCGCAGGGCGATACCGACTTTGCACCGCACTACGCTAAAACTACCAAAAATTTGGAAAGCTGTCTGAATTACATTTTAGGTGAGGTCAAAAAAACAGGTTTGTGCGCCTTTAACAATCAGGAAATTTTTGATATGGCAATTAAGTACTATACCGATGATTCCATCGGCACGACTGCCCCAGTGGCATGCAAAGTTGTGGTGCAGACCCCTGCCTCCTCAGATCTTTTCTCTCAGCCTGAAATCCCTGCTGTGACAGTCAAAACAGAAACTGTTCCACCAGTAAAAAAAGAAGTAAAACCCTTGCAGACCGCCCTTACACTCTTTGACCTATGATACCCAAAACCCACATCGAAAAACAGCTCACGGCGTTAAGCAGTTCACTTGCGCCCATAAGACCTGAGGTATTCACTTGGGCGGAGCAGAATATCTTTCTCAAATGGGGCGTATTGTCCCGCTCCAAATTTTACTGTTTGCAGTGCACCCATGTTTGGAAACCCTCCTGCGAAAAGACCTGCGCTAAGTTCACTTCCTGCCCTGCCTGCGCGGGAAAGCTTAAAATGATGCCCTATAATCAGGTGCATTTTAAAGAAACCGAATATTTTGCCGTGATTGATAGCTGCACAGGGTTTCAGGTGGTACGAATGGTTATTGCCCACAAGCACATGAAAAAGAATTTCATGCCGACCTATTTTCATAAGGAAGTCATGCAGCATTGGATTAATCCCAAAGGCGAAGTCCGTACGCTCGCACTCAGCACCAATGTGTTTTCAAATACGCTAGATGCATGGAAATTCTATTCCCCTCTTGAAATCAAACCAAAGGATTTCTCTCGTAATGCCAAATTCTATATCAATCCTTTTAAAGTTTATCCCCAGATTAAAGTGCTTACTATTTTAAAAAGAAATGGCTTTAAAAGTTCGGTCTACGATATTACACCGCACCTGCTCTTCTCATCACTTTTATCTGACCCCATCGCAGAAACCCTCCTCAAATCACGACAGCTGAACCTCTTGCAGTACTATCTCGGCGCTTCAAGGCAGAACATCCGACGAAACTGGCAGGCTGTCAAAACGGTCATCAGAAATGGCTATAAGATTTCAGATGTACAGATTTGGGAGGATTATCTCGAACTGCTTCGTTATTTCAATAAAGACCTTTCCTGTGGTAAGTATGTATGTCCTGAAAACTTGGGAGAAGCACACGACCATCTCGTAAAGAAAAAAAGGGATTTGCTAAGAAAGAAAAAACTCCAAGACCTACGCCTTGAAATCGAAAAGGCGCAGAAAAGATATCAAAGCGATAAAAAAAGATTCTTCGGATTGTCCTTTAAGGAAAAAGAAATAACAATCGCCGTCATTGAGCATGTCAAAGACTTTATGTTAGAGGGCGATGAACTTTCCCACTGCATTTTTACCAATCAGTACTACGATAAAAGGGACTCTCTTATCCTCTCGGCGAAAGTCTGCGACAAAACTGAAGAAACCATTGAACTCTCTCTGAGCAGAATGGAAGTCCTGCAATGCAGGGGACTTAAAAACAAACCCTCAAAAAACCATGCGCAGATAATACGTCTGATGGAGCAGAACCTTTATCAAATCAAAGAGAGGATGAATAAAAGAAAAAAAACAGAAACGAATAAAGCCGATTATTAATCGGCTTTATTTTTTTTCGAGCGCAGACACTTCAAAGCAGCAGTACCCATTCGCAGCAACGCCCACGATTGCCCTCCAACAGTTTCAAACCAGTATTTATACCTGATAGTTTCCGTACTGAAAGTTATACATTTGGCTTCTCAATGTATACCGTATAAAAATGGCAGAAAATATAAGATACAGCATAAGGGTTAATGCAAAAATTCCTATTGAAAATTTTTTAGGAAACAACAATAGGACAAACCACTCCTATTTCTGGCTTGAGGATCATGATCACGGAGGAAGAGAATTTCGCTTTACGTCCTCTCTGCTTTCAAGTTTTCAAAAATCTGATGAAATAGTAATTGCCGCAGAACAGCTCGTTTCGCTCTTTCAGGGGATTTATACACTTTTGGACCGTAACAGAATCGCTGTTCATTATTTCACATTAGGTGATATTTACGACCATGAAAATGAAATTCAAATCAGGAATCCCCGCAATATAGAAATATATAAAATAGACTTGGATTTGGCATCCATTCCGTTATTGGCCGAAAACGCCCCTGTCAACCCAATTTATATTTTATTTGAAAAAATCTGCACTGACCCTTTCCTTACCAATCTTTTTTTCCTGCTGTCCAAAAAAGTGGACTACAGACTGCTTTATATGATTTACGATGATATCAGATATTTTTTAAGGCAACAGGCTGATAATGTTTTTTTGAAACCTCATAAGAGTAAATTAAACGACTTCCATCATACGGCCAACAACTATGAGGTGCTAGGATATTATGCCAGACATGGCAGGACAGCCCATGATCCTCCTTCCTCTCCGATGTCCCTCGATGATTCAAAAAACCTTATTTTCGATATTATCACTAAACTGCTCCTTGAAAAGTGCGGCATCACCTTGCCGGGTTATTGGGGTATGAATTACATCACTTTTTCACCCATGCCAAGAATTGATGGCTAAAAAACTAACATAAAACCAAAATCTAACCAAAATGGAAAAAAACCCTTTCTCCCTTTTTGATTTTCTGGGTTATTTCATACCTGGATCATTTGCATTGTTTCTTGTCTATTTTCTGCAAAACCAAGATGGACTGCAATTTTATTTTAGAAGAGGGAATATTGAAACATTGAAGACAGATATCTCGATTATCTACATGACTTTTTTTATCATTCTGGCCTATACATTGGGTCATATCTTAAGTTTTCTATCTACCTTGACTATCGAAAATTTTACAATATGGAAATTTGGTTATCCCTCTAAAAACCTCCTGGGCATCTACAGCACTAACCGATATTTCCAGAGAAAATGCAGATATCCACCGGCTGTGGACTGGATCCCCACTATCTTATCGTTTATACTTCGCTTGCTTCTGGGAGCCTTTCTTGCTCCCATATCGCTTTCATCCATTAGCATCGGAAAAATGCTAGACCTCAACAGATCGGTCTATACCAAAAAATTAGGTGAGCCTTATGTGTCCTTGATCAAGACAAAAATAATTGACCGATTTCGATTGCTCGACCCCACCCTCACCATTGACTTTACAAATCACGATTATAATAAACTGCTGATACACCACAGCTATGACGTCAATGCATCTCATCAGTCCAAGCTGATGAACTATGTCGCTTTATATGGTTTTTTACGGGTGACCTGTTTTATTCTCAATATCCTGACATTATATATGCTGCTGTATATCTGCTGGCACTTTCCTGAAGAGTTTACAATTGAACTGCATAAAAGTCTAAGTGCGGAGTTCGTTATTTTTCTTGTTTCCGGTTTTATGACTTATGTCTGTTATCTGGGCTATCTGAAATTTTACCGCAGGTATTCCCAGGAGAATCTAATGATAATGCTCTTGTAAGCAGCAGGATCATAAGACTTCAAAATCTGCCGCAGTCAATTTTATAAAAAAGGCTTACGTGGAGTTGTCTTCGAATTTGCCACAAAAAGTTAAGGCGAATTTTTACAGTTTTTTTACCAATCTAAGTTTGTGGCAAAATCGTGGCACATGGTGTTTTGGAAAAGCAGAAACTAAGCCAAATAAGACTCTAAAAAATTTAGGTTCGAAACTTTTTAAACTTACGGAAGATAAAATATTGATAGAGTATTAATTTGATTTGGGTGCAGAATCGGTGCACCTAGATTCAAGATAAAATTTAAAACACTATAAAACAACCACTTGAAAGCTTAAGTTCGAAACATTACTACATCAAAAACTGTCTCAGCTATTATGAATCAGAGATTTGTGGCACAATGTATTAAAAAAACTAGAAGTTCTGTAAAATCAACGCTTGACAAGTCTAAGTTCGAAATTACGTTATTGATTACAAATAGCAATAAAATTTATCCCTACAATAGTTTCAATCTGATAGTAGTTGGACTATTTTCTATTATTTTTAAAATGGAAAATTATATGTTTCTTTATATTTTTTTTAAAGTTAACCATAGTTATATCTCTTTTTAGGAACTTTTTTATGATCGTATTCGACTCTATACAATTTTAAATATTCGGAAGGCGGTAGACCAACTTGCTTAATAAACGCCCGGTGGCAAGTAGCCCTGCATTTGAATCCGCAGGCTATTAGCATTTTCTCGACTGTTAAATCTTTCCATTCAAAATCGTTTAATTTTTCTTTGAAATACGCGATTCTCATACTATTTATATAATTTCTAAAATTATGTTTAATTTCTGAATTAATCAGGTACGAAAGCGTATGAAGTTCAATTCCTGTTTCTTCTGCCAAATCTGGCAGAGAGAAATCACATTTAAGAAAAAGCTTTTTAGAAACTAAGGCACTCTCGACTTTGGTCAAATAAGTTTTTTTTTCGTTCTGTGTTAGTTTTTTAAAATTCATATTTTTTATTGCCAATAATATAAAAAAAGTTAGTGCCAGATAATTATCCACTAAAGATTAACATTATATCATCAATTTGAAAAAAAAGCACAAAGCTAAATTTAAGTATTTTTTTAAAGTCAAACTAGTTTTAAGTCAAGAATAGTCACTAAAATACTACGTTAAAATCTAGCAATTAAATGATATTTAAATTTTAAAAGTATAGAATGGTTAGAATCACTAATTTTAAATTATCCCATATAAAAATCAGAAAAAAACTGCAAGACTGCTCTCAAAACCTTGTTTCTCGTTTTGAAATAATACGAAGGAATCAATTATCAAGGTGACTTTGGTAAAAAAGATTCCTGGATTACTCAGCTTTAAAAAAATTAGTCCTCTGAACTTTATGGCAGAATCGTGGCACAAGGAGTTTGGAGTGAATACCTTTTTTGCCACAAAAAGCTAAGTCAGTTTTAATGATATTTAACCAATCTAAATTTTGTGGCATAATCGTGGCGTATGTAGTTTTATAAAAATAGAAATTCAGCTAAATAAAGGTCTAACGAGTTTAGGTTCGAAACTTTTAGACACTTTTTTGTTTATTATGAATCTCTACTGCGTATTTTTTAAATATTTTGATGGAGTCAACCCAACATGTTTCATAAACGCTCTGTAGCATGTAGTTCTAGATCTAAATCCCGCAGCGAGAATCATTTTATCGACAGTTAAATCTTTCCATTGAGGAGTACTAATATTTTCTTTAAAATAAGCGATTCTCTTAATATTAATATTATCTTTAAAATGAAGGTTAAATTCGTTATTAACTATAAATGATATAATATGGAGCTGAATTCCTGTTTCTTCAGCAAGGTCGAGCAGAGATAAATTAATATTTAAAAATAGCTTTTTAGAAGATAAAATGCTTTCTAATTTTGTTGAATAAAATTGCTTTTCTTCCGACGTTAATTTTTCATATCCCATTTTTCTGTGATCGTATCGTGTAAATTATTTATTTAATAGCTTGGCTTGGCTCGTTTCTTCCCTTCTAAAAATGTAAGCTAACAGCATATCATAATTAAAAACATATAAACCTAACTTTTCAAAAATAAGATTTATTTTCTAAATTACTGACATACACTTATTTTTAAAGTATTTACCTAGATAGATATCTACAAGACTATTTTGGATCTTTACATATTTCACCCGTCTTAGTTTTGTGGCAGAATCGTGGCACATGGGTATCTTGTAAAGTAGAAATCCAACAAAACCAAGGCTTGGCGAGTTTAGGTTCAAAACTGTATTAGCTCATTTATAAATACGACTTAAAATACGGATGGTAAATACATTAGTTTAAAATTATTTTTTCCAGATATCTACGTATTCATCCGGATATTTTTTGAACTGTGAACTTACGTAGGGACACACGGGCAAAACCATTAAATTATTGGTTCTTACATAAGACGTCATTTCTTTCAAAAGCTTTTTAGCGTAACCTTTCCCTTCTGCTTCAGGTTCAATTCCTGTGTGATAAACAATCAGTAAGTGAGGCCTGACCCTTACGATCATTTCACCTAGCTTTTTGTTGTCAACATACAGATTAAAAGCCCCCTGTTTTTTTTCATCTAACTCCAATTTTATTGTTTCCATGTTTATTACTATATTATCAGAGAACAACTAATCTTTAAATCTTGAATTAATCGATAAACTTTTAATTATTACTATGACCTGTATCTTTTAAAAATTTAATTAAACCTTTCATATAAGTTTGCTGATCATCATACATACTCATATGACTTCCTTTGTCACAATACAAATAGGTTCCATTTTTAACCTGTGTAGCTATCCATTTCATATGTTCCGGATTCATTGTGTCATATTTTGCACCAATTGATAATGTTGGTACTGTAATTTTAGAAAGTTCTTTTGTAACATCCCATTTTTCAAGTTTACCTGAAAGACCAAATTCACTTGGTCCCTGCATCGTAACATAAAGTGATTGGTTAATTTTACTAAAAGCACGATTAACAGGATCCGGCCACAGGTTTGCATCTAAACGTAAAATATGTTTCGAATAAAAATTAGGCACAAGTAATTCCATATATTCCGGATTTTCAAAATCCTTGTTTTTTTCGATTTCCCTGATTCTGGCTAAAACTTTTGGATCTAGTTGCTTAGCCAGTACCTCTTTGGCATACTTATCATATTCCGGAGCACTCATCATCATATTTGAAATAATAAGCCCTTTTATATTTTGTTGATATTTAAGAGCATATTGAGCTGCCAAAATTCCACCCCACGAATGACCCAATAGATAAAAATTGTCTTTATCCAGTTTTAATGCCTGACGTACCTGCTCAATTTCTTCTACAAAACGCTGTAAATCCCAAAGTGCAGGATCATTTGGATTGTCTGAATTACCCGTCCCTAGTTGATCATAATAAATAAATTCAATGCCTTCTGCCGGCAAAAAACTTTCCATACATTCAAAATATTCATGCGTTGCTCCCGGTCCTCCGTTAAGTAATAATAACTTAATCTTTGGGTTATTTCCAATTCTCTTTGTCCAGACATTAAATTTACCTTTTGGTGTAGTAATTTGCACCACCTTTACACCACCTGTTTTAATACCCGAAGTGGTGTCTGTCAGATACGTACTAACATCCGTGTTTTTATTTCCTAAGGTATTTTCTTTATTACATGCATTTAAAAAGAATGCAGCTAAGGCCAGTAAAAAAATATTTTTGTAAGCAATCATGGGCGATGTTTTAATTTATTTATTTTTATATAAAATTTTAATTTAATTAATTTTAACCAAATGTTTTTCAATACTGGACCTTTGAGATTCGTACTGCTCTGGGAGTTTTAAGTTTTGACCTAATTCTTCTAAACTTTCATCTACTGTAAACCCGGGATTATCTGTTGCGATTTCAAACAAAACTCCTCCTGGTTCTCTAAAATAGAGAGAATGGAAATATTGTCTGTCTATTTGTGGTGTAATTGACAATCCGTATGCTTCTACTTTTTCACGGAAGTGCATTAAAATTTTATCATTTTGCACACGAAAAGCAACGTGGTGAACAGATCCATTGGCAACGATACCCTTTTTTTCATCGGTCAACTCTACTAAATCAACAATGGCAGCATTTTCTACAGCAGTTGTGGCATAACGGTAGCGGTTTACGTCCTGATCAATCAATTTGTAGCCAAAAATTTCTGTTAAGATTGCAGCAGTTTCTTTTATGTTATTTAAAGTCAAAGTTATGTTATGAAAACCTTTTGTAGCTGCATCCTCTTTTACTTCATCAGTTTGCCATGCTTTTCTGTTATCTTCGGTTTTTGATTCGATTAACTCTAATTTTAAACCATCCGGATCCAGAAAAGTAAGGTATTTTTCTCCAAATTTTTCAGCTGGTTTATTATAAATTACATTGTATTTCTCAAAACGTTTCTGCCAGAAATCAAGGCTTCCTTTTGGAACAGAATATCCAATTTCGGTAGCCATTCCGGATCCTTTTACTCCTTGCTGAATTCCTTCTCCCCAAGGAAAAAAAGTTAAAATGGTTCCTGCACTTCCTATCTCATCACCAAAGTAAAAATGGTACGTTCGGGGATCGTCAAAATTCACCGTTTTTTTGATGAATCTTAATCCTAATATTTTTGAGTAAAAATTGAAATTACGTTTTGCATCACCTGCAATTGCAGTGATATGGTGCATACCTAAAATTTTATTTTCCATGGTATTTATACATTAAATTGTTGTGATTTCATTACAAATTTACTTCCCTTGATCGACGCATCCATTAATCTGGATTAAGAAATATAAAATCATATTTTACTTCCATAACCGTCAAATAATGTTTTCACATTTGTAAAAAACTTTTTAAAGCTATGGTTTTAGTAATAGAACTTTACTTTTTTGAAAGAAGTGCCTCTAAATCTTTAATTTGCTGTTCAAGATCGCTAATATGTTTTTTTTGAAGATCAAAAACTTCTTTGATTTCCGCAACTGTATATCGCGGTGTGATATGCTGCGGGCAGTTCCAATCATAAGCCTTAATTTTAAAAATCATCATTTGCTCGGGCTTAAACTTATAATCTTCAGGTTTTAGTTTCTCATATAATTCACTGTTGCCTGCAACATCTAAGATTTGAGCTTCTGCATAAATTTTTAAGCGTGCCCTGTGAGGGTAAGAAACCATTATAAGGGCTACTTTAGGATTTTTTGATATATTTCCTGCAGAAATATATTGGCGATTTCCAACAAAATCAACAATTCCGATCGTATTTGCATCTATAATTTTCACAAACCCCTGGGGTCCGCCTCGATGTTGTATGTACGGAAATTCATTTTCACCATATGAAGCCATATAAAAACTGTCCTGACTTTCTATAAATGCCATTTCCTGTTCGCTCAGGCCATCGGTATAGGTCATTTTTTCCATTCGGGCATAACTGTTCCGGCTTCCTTTTTTTTCCTGAATTTCTTTTATGGCATCGCTAAAAGCTAGTTCTTGATAATTCATTGCAAATTTCTTTTCTATTATATTTAAAGCTCCTGAATCTGTCTTATCATTTGATTTGTAAATCCCCATTCATTATCGTACCAGGCCATGACCTTCACTAAATCTCCATCGACCACTCTTGTCATTTCAAGATCAACAGTTGCAGCGTAAGTGCTTTTAATTATGTCGCTAGAAACCAATTGCTCATGGCTGACCTCAACGACTTTATTGTAGCGGGGCGTCTGAGCTTCTTCGGTTAAAATCGCATTAATTTCTTCAACTGTAGTTGCCCTTTGAGTTACGAAAGTAATATCAGATATTGAACCAATTGGTACTGGTACACGCACGGCAATACCGTCAAATTTGCCAACAAATTCAGGTAATGCTTTTGTAACGGCTAGAGCTGCACCAGTGGCAGCTGGTGCTGAATTAAGCCCAGCTGCACGTCCCATTCTGGGTTCTTTTTTAGAGGGAGCATCAACTAAAGTCTGAGAAGCCGTATAAGCATGTGTCGTATTTAAAATTGCCTTTTTTATTCCTATACGACGCCCCAGTATTTCTATGATCGGGCCAATATTATTCGTTGTACAGCTTCCGCAGGAAAAGATTTCTACTTTACCTTCCTCTGTATTTACACCGTGTACAATAGTGGGAGTATCCTTAGTAGGACCAGAAATAACTACAAATTTAGCCCCTGCCTGCAAATGCTTTTCTGCATCGGGTTTATTGGTAAAAAAACCGGTACTTTCGATTACAACATCAACACCGAGTGATTTCCACGGAAGTTCTGAAGGATCTTTTATTGTTGTATATTTAATTGCCTTTCCTTCAATAAATATAGTATCGTCTCTAAACGATACCTCTTTTTCATATTTGCCGTAAATACTGTCTCTTTGCAGTAAAAAAACAGCATTTTCTATGCTCATCAGATCATTAATCCCTACGACTTCTTGTCCGGCTGTATCGGTAATAATTTTTAAAGCGGCCCTGCCTATACGGCCAAAACCGTTAATTGCAATTCTTTTCATGTGATAGTGTATTTAATTTATAATAAGAAATATAGGGTGACTGTTGCCCCAATAACAATTGCATTTTTTTTTACCCTTTCTATATCAATTTTTTCTTTGCATGCATTTCCTAGGTAACCTCCCAAAATAGCCCCAGTTATCATTACCAGCGCAAAAGGCCAAAAAATCAACCCAGAACAAATAAAAACAAGAATTGCTATTCCATTACTGGCTCCAACTAAAAACAACGCCAATCTTTCTAGAGTGTCATTGCTTTTGATTCCATAAAAACTGTACAGGATAAAAATGATCATTCCCATCCCTGCTCCAAAATATCCTCCATAAATACCTAGTAAAAATATCGGAACTAGTTTTGTATGTGAGTACTTAAACTCTTTTCTGGTTGCAAACTCCAAATTAAAATAGTGCTGTATTCGATTATAAAAAGTAAAAAGAATCCAGGAACATAACAATAAATAAGGTGCAATACTTTCAAACACCTTATGCGAAAAGGCTATGAGCAGAAAGGCTCCTGTCACACCTCCAATTGTACAGGCTACAACCATATAATTGAAATGCCTTTTAGAAATTTCCCTTGTTTTTTTTATGGGTTTTGATGAGACAAGAAAACCGGATAAAAGAATGATGGTTGTAGTTGCCGTTCCTGTTACAGGCTGTATACCTCTAAAAATCAAACTTGGAAAAATAACAAACCAGCCTCCTCCTATAGTTGCATTAACACCACCTCCTATGATGGCCATTAAAAATAAAAAGAAAAGTTCAAGATAAGTATTCATAATAGTTAAAAGTTTAAATACCAATATGTTATTATTTCATCCGCTATCTCATTTCCAAATTCCTCAAGTGCAAAATGACCTGTAGGATAAAATATAAGTTTTGAGTCAAAAAGGTCTTTGCGTAGCATTTCCGCACCTTCCTTTTTGAATACTTCATCATGCTCTCCCCACACAATCAAAGTAACGGGTTGCAGATTTTTTAAAAAGTCCTGCCAGACAGGATAAAGCGCTACATTAGTACTATAGTCCCTCTTTAATTCCATTTGAATCTCTTTAACTCCCTCCCGCTCCATTAAGAATTGATCTAAAAAATAGGTTTCCGGACCTATATTTGAAATATCCTGCGCTCCATGGGTATACTCCCATTTGGTATACTCGAATTCAAAAAACTTTTTTAGTTTAGTATAGCTTTCAAAATCATCCTTTCGATATAATGCACTAACCTCTTTTAACACATCCCCAACTCCCTCACTATAAATATTTCCATTTTGAAAAATAAGCATCTGGATCATTCCCGGACGTTTGACGAGTAAACGCATTACTATGGGGGCACCATAGTCAAATAGATAAAAACTAGCTTTCGTTATCCTTAACTTTTCCAAAAAATGGGTAACAATAGTAGCGTAGTTTTCGAAAGTATAACTAAAGGTTTCCAAATTTGGAACATCACTGAAACCAAACGCTGGCAGATCAGGGGCAATAACATGAAAATGTTTTGATAATTTAGGTATCACATTTCGAAACATATGCGAGGAAGAAGGAAATCCATGAAGTAACAATAAAGTAGGATTTCCAGAATCTCCGGCTTCACGATAGGCGATTTTTATCCAATCTATAATAACAGCCTTATGACTTATTTTCGCTTCCCGCTTACTCCCAAAATCCATAATATCCTAAATTAAGAGGTTCATGTACCGGAAATCATTTCAGTTCCCAGTCATCTCCTGTTAAATATCCAAATCGTTTGTACTGTAATTGCTTATTTTTTTATTAACATCAATACACTTAAGCATTTCTATACCACAAACTTAGACAATGGTTTCAATTGCATTTCTGTTATATACTTACTAAAAATTATAAAAAATAAAGATATTGGAGCTCAAAATTATTTTTATAACCAGAGTTAGTCTCTAGCAGCTAAAAAGCTAAATGCACTAAAACATGGCAATCTCAACTTAAGAATTTCATAATGTGTTCTTCTAAAAGCAAAATGAACTTTGTTTATAGCTTCTATTGTTTATCAAGCAGTTTTCATTTTGTAATTATTGTGCTTTATAAACTTCCAGTTCTATCTCTATCATTAATTCAGGAAATGCCAATTCTTTTACACCAAGCCAGGAACCTGTCGGAAAGTTTTTCTTGTAGATTTCTTTTCTGTATCCTGAGATTTCAAGAAATAACGGCATATTGGTGGTAAAGATATTTTCCATCACCACATCATCAAATGTGCAGTCATAATGTTTTAATATTTTATCCAAATCTGCATAACAATTTTTCATTTGCTGAGCCAGATCACCTTTTGCAGTAGGTTTCCCTTCATCGTCAAAACTCACAGCACCTGAAATCTTAATAGTATTACCCATTTTTACTGCATGAGAATAACCATAGGACTTTTCAACTTCAGGACGAAGTAAAAAATATTCCGGCTTCTCCTTAACAATAATGGATTGCTTTTTAGTTTCATCTTCAAATTCTTTGTCCTTTTGACCACAACTTTGAATAATACATGTTAATCCAATAACTAGTAACATTACTTTTAATTTTTTTAATACGGTTTTCATAACAATAGTTTTTTATTCGCCTACTTTATCAGGGCTTCAGCTTTCCCTTTATGTATTTAATGTGCCTTAGATATAAAAAACCAAAGACAAATTTTATTCATGATTTTTTTTTGACTCATAAATACAACTCTCTTTCTTTAGAATTTCAGGCAGTGGAAATAAAGAAAATTACTAACATCTCTCCCTTTAACCATTAAAATTCATTCCTTATAAATTGGAGGAATTGTAATGGCACAGAAGATTAAAAATGAACTTCTTTACTTGCTGAAACAAAATTATACCGAATAAAAATTTCATTCTCTGTGAATAATTTGCTAATGATTATAAAAACCTAAGATTTAATTTTTTTTTCCCATTTAGATTAGTAAACCTTATTTTTCTTTAGTAAATATGCACTGTGTAAGAAACTGAAGTGTAGGATTTTATATAAAATAAAAAATAATTAACAAGCTGAGATAAACATATTCTGAATAAAAATTAACAAAAATCAACTTTTTAAAATAGATACGGTAATATTTTATCTGTTTTAAGTAGTTTTATATTAAAAAAATCAATGGAAAAGCAAATACCCATATTTAATACGTTAAAAGAGATTTGTGATTGGTTCGGGCTGCCTTCAACTGAATTAATAAGCGAAGATTTTATGCTTCAGGAAATTAACCAATGGAATAAAAATAAACTACTCAATGCCCCCGATAATTACAAAGCCAACTTTTTTACTATTTTTATAATTAATGAAGGAAGTGCAACACACCTTTATAATGATGAAGTGATAAATTTAGAATCATCCGGAATATTTATAACAAGTCCTGGTCATCATCGTAATTATAAATTCGATCACTTGGGTGAAGCCTGTTTTATCTGTTTTACAGAAAAATTTCTTGCTGACCAGTGCTTTTCTGATATCTATCAGGAGTTTCCATTTTTACTTTCCGAATCATTTATTTATACAAAAGCAGATCCGGAAAACTACCAGATAATAAAGTATAATACAAACCAGATTAAAAAAGAAATCCAGCGTAATCCCGATCAGAAAATGGTACTAATTGGCAATATGGTAGAATTTCTGCTTATCAAGATTAAAGAGCTTTTTCAAAATCAATTGTACAATTTTACTGACAATAATAATTCAGTAATCAATACCTTTTACAAAGATTTAGAACTCTACTTTAATGAAATATTGGAAGGAAAAAAGCCAAAACAATTAGGAGCCAAAGATTTTGCAGCTTTACAATTTTTAAACGAAGATTACTTCTCCGTAGTAATTAAAACAAAAACAGGAAGAACCCCAACTGCATGGATAAACAGCAGACTTCTAAGTGAAGTTAAAATGTTATTAACCGAGACAGCTGTGCCGATAGCAGAAATTGCTAACCTATTTCAATTTACCAACAGTCGTTATTTTAATTCCTATTTTAAAAACCAGACTACACTAACTCCTGCTTTTTACAGGAAAAGTCTACACAGAAGGTAGAATCTTTAAATTTTATAACTAAATGCCACTTTAAGAGTATTACTGAAATTTTCATATCTAATATCTTTGAAAAATAAAAGTTCCCAATTCATAATTTAAAAATTGTTTAACTTTATTTTCCAAAATCATGATACCACAACTAACCACAATTAGCAAATACAAAGACCAAATTGATTTTTTAAATCTTCCTTTTCATGATTACATAGACAACGATGAGTTTTCAATAGTAAAAGTTCACGAATGGGATTTAAAATTTCCCTTTCAGTCGCCAACTTTTAGATCTGATTATTATAGTTTCACCATTGTCACTAATGCAAATGGTAGTTTCACTGTGGGTGATAATAAGTTTGAATTACGTCCTAACCATGTGGTGGTAGCATGTCCTGATTCCTTTTTTAAAATTGACTGGACAGATATGGAAAAAGTTTACAATATAACATTCCAAAAATCATTCATTTTAACGTACTTTCCTGGCGGCATTAATAATATTTTAGACTTTGATGCCAAGAATGGTTATTGCTGCTGCCTTCCGCAGGAGACAATGAATTATTTTGAGCAAACCTGTCTTGAAATATATGAAGTAGCAACGTCAGATGCATGTTATAAAGAAGAGCTCATGGCAAACATGGCACTTAACCTCTTATTTTTAGTCCAGCTAGAACAGCAAAATGAAATAAATTTTAAAAAAAATAACGAAAAAAACAATAAAATTATCATTGATTTTCGTCATAATATGGAAACTAATTTTAACGAATTGATTAATAATAATTGTTCAGTACTTATGCGTATAAAGGAACACGCACGATTACTAAATTTAGATGAAAACTATTTATGTAAGATCGTAACGAGTTGTACTAAAAAAACTGTGAACGAATGGATAAACGAAAAACTTATAGATGAAATCAAGTATCTTTTAAAACATTCCGAAAAATCGATGAAAGATATCGCCTTTCTTTTTGATTTTAGTGACCTTAATTATTTTTACAGCTTTTTCAAAACTCAAACCTCATATGCTCCAGGGGCCTACAGAAAACATTATCAGAACTCATCTCCAGAGTAACGTTTATCTTAAAGCAAAAAAAATGTACATAAATATAATGCTGAATAATGATTATAGATAATTACTTGTCATATTCAAAGGATATAAATCCAGCCTAAAATTAAATTATCAACAGAGTCTTACATTTTAAAAAAGATGGCTAAAATAAAAAATAAGGAAACATATGATTTTTACGATAATGTAAAAATCATGGGAAGCAATTTCTCTGAGGGACATATAGGCGACGATGATTTTTCATTAATAATCTCAAAAATAGTACACCCAAAAGAAAGACTTCCATGGACCTATCCACCGCATCGCGCAGCCCATTTTATAATGGGAATCGTTATCGATTCCTATGGTTCAATACAATACGAAGATTTAACGGCAAAAATTGAACCCAATATGTTATTTATACATAAACCCGGAACCCTGCAAGAGTTAACATTTAATGAGGTAACTGAAACCTATGGTTTATTATTTTCTGAAGATTTTATTGTAAAATATGCCGGAATTTCAATATATAAAACGTTTCCTTTTTTGTTGTTTGAAAGGCATTTACCACTACATACCACTCCCGAATTTCAACAAGAGCTAAGAACAATCATTCAACTGATTTATCAAGAACTAAAAAAGGATACATCGCTCAAAAATAAATTATGTGCAAATCTCCTTACCCGAATTTTACTTAAGATAAAACAAGAATTCTGGGAAGGTTATAGTATACATAATGTACAATCTCGAAATCCAGATATTCTAAACGATTTTATACAAAATCTGGAGTTCCACTATGATCAGCTGCTAAAAGGTAAAGTTAAGCATATTCTTCATATAAAAGATTATGCCGAGATGCAGCAGCTTCATGAAAACTATCTGTCAACCATCATAAAGGAAAAAACTGGAAAAACAGCTGGTCAGTTAATCTCTGAAAAAACGCTCTCTGCAGCAAAGATTTTAATTCAGGATCCTCGATACACTATGAAAGAAATTGGCTACATGTTAGGATTTACCTACACCTCCTATTTTAGTATTTTCTTTAAAAAACATACAGGAATAACTCCTTTAGAATACCGAAAAAAAAATTTATAACATTAGCCTTCAATTGGGACAACAGTCAAAAATGAATAATTATTTAAAGTCCAGAATCATACGATAACATGACTTGGGAAATAAAAAAAGCATGGAGTTCGAGCCTATAGACACGTTGCTAACGTAAGATCTGCATTAAAATAAATCTTAAAAAAACTTTACTTTTAATTTTGATAAAAAATAAACCAATTGAGATAATGTTTGCACAAATTAATACAGCCATTTCAAGATATGTAAGCTTCACACAAGAGGAGCTTGAAATATTTAATTCTTTATTGTCATTCAAACAAATCAAAAAAAAAACCATAATGCTTCAAAAAGGTGAAAAGTGTACTTTCGATGCATTTGTAGTTAGTGGTTGTATCCGGAAATATTATATAGATGAAAACGGATTTGAGGTAATCTTGCAATTTGCAGTCGAAAATTCTTGGATCAGCGATGTTTCATTTAGCAGTTACGAAACCGAACCCAGCCATGTTTTTATTGAAACACTGGAGAACTGTGATCTTCTAATTTTTAACCCCGAAACCAAAGAGCAGCTTTTTGAGCGGGCGCCAAGGTTTGAGAGAGCTTTCAGAATTTTGATGCAGCGCCATTTAGCCGTCACTCAAAATCGCCTTCTTCATAATATTACCTGCACGGCAGAACAAAAATATGATGAATTTCTTCACACATACCCCACTATACCACTACGTGTGCCGCAGCACTATATTGCGTCTTATTTGGGTATTTCTCCAGAATTTTTATCAAAAATCCGGGGCCGAAAACTTAAATCCTGACTTTTTACATAAATCTTGTTCTAGTTCAATGCACAGATTTCATTTATGATAGAAATTTGCTACGAACCCAAACACGCAAAACTATGGATAGGAAAGATTTTATCAAAAAAGGACTTTTAGGAACAGGAATGTTTGTTGCTTCGGCAGCAGTTGCCAATATAATGAAGATTGATATTGACGAAATAAAACCACTAGCCCCCGTAGATTTTAATCATTTACCCTCCCTTGACACGGTACTAACAGGAAATAGTGTTTTACATAAGGCAGAATCAAGAGGCTATTCCAATCATGGATGGCTTGATACACATCAAACTTTTAGTTTTGCCTCTTACTACAATCCGGACAGAATGCATTTTGGTGTCCTCAGAGTTCTCAATGATGATATGGTAGACGGTACTCTTCTTAACGAAAAGGACGGAATGGGAAACTGGGATCTCACTTCTCTAGAAATAATTTCTCAATCAGCTGCTTCTGAAATGCTTTTGATGGAAGTTCCAATGACTATGTAAAATTACCTTATTATGCACATTCGACTATTAGTTTTACGAACAGCTAATCCTAAAAGACTGGCCGATTTTTATAACTTATTTGGATTGATATTTGAATATCATAAACATGGAAATTCGCCTTTTCATTATACCGCTTCGATGGGGCAGACGATTCTGGAGATCTATCCCTTGGCAAAGGATCAATTGGAACCTGATGCAAATTTGCGTTTAGGTTTTGAGGTTGTCAACTTTGGTGAAATCACTCACAAGTTAAAGGACCACGAGGTACGTTTTATATCCGAACCCGCTATAACAGATTTCGGATTTATGGCGATTATCGCTGATCCTGACGGCAGAAAAATTGAGCTTTATGATCAACATACTGTCTTTTGAAATTCAGGTAAACTAAACTTCAGGCAATTTTCAGCATAGCAATATAGCAGTATTCATTATGTTCTACAGCTATAGTTTATTTGTCATAATATGTATAATAAAATCTGCCTTAAGTTATTCTTTAGACAGAATGCAAAAAAAGAAAACCTGAAAAACCAATAATTGTTTTAATGCAAGAGCAGCGGGTTTTGGTTGATCATTTTCCAAAATGACCCTATTATGAAGAAGTTTGAAATAAAAAATACAAATGATGGCAAATGGATCGTTTTACACCATGAATTCCCCAAATTTACATGCATTTTTGAAGATCAAAAATTTAATTACAGCCTGAAAATTGTTGGGCTTTCTGATCCTGGAGGTAATCCTTCAGAAGTTAAGTTATTACAAAAAATGGAAAAGTGGCTAACAGAATACCATAAAGACAAAATAAATGGCTAAGCACAGCTAAAATGCAAGCTAGCAATAGCATTCCTAATTCACCGTTAATTAAAAATTTAAAACCAAATGATTAAAATCAAATTAAAACCACTAAAGTGGGCATTATCCATTTTTATTTTAGCAACTGCAGGCCTATACAGCCAAAATGTTTTAAAAAACAATCTAAGCAAGTTTAAAATTCATGGAAGTATTAAGGGAGATATTGCTGATAACTTTGCTTATTTATATTATAATAACGTAGAAGACAGTGTGAAAATTATCAATAATAATTTTGAATTTACAGGCGTACTTAATGATACAGTACGTGCTCAGATTTATATAAAATCTGCTGAGAATGCTCCTCAATTTTATTTGGAGAATAGTAATATTGACATTCAAATCAGTGTAAATAAGGTTAATAAAGATGGAAAATCTGTGGAAACCATGCATATTGACAGGATTAAAGGATCTCATTCTTCACAAATACAGGAAGAATATCTAAATTTTTATCAACTGAATGCAGGAAAAAAAGACTTTAAAAAGCTTCTATATTCGAAATTAACCGTCTTTTTAAAAAAGCATCGCAGTCATCCCTTTAGCGGAGCAATATTGGCTGAGTTGGCAATGGTAAATCCTATACTTAGCAAAAAGGAATTAAATACACTTTACTCCGTTTTAGATATTACGAAACAAACTGATCAAGACCTCAATTTTTTTAAAAAAGGAATTGACAGGTTAGGTACTTTTGCCGTTGGAAAACCTTTCTTAGATTTTGAATTACCAGACCAAAATGGTTCTCTGGTTCATTTAAATAAATTTAATGGAAAAATTATCCTTATTGATTTTTGGGCTTCATGGTGTGCACCCTGCAGAAAAAAAAGTCCTGAGCTTATTGCTTTAAAGCAACAATATTCGGGCACTAATTTTGAAATAATTGGAATTTCGAGAGATAAAAACAGTAAACAGTGGACTGCTGCGATAGAAAAAGATAAGTTAGATTGGATAAATCTACTAGATCAGGATCAAAAAATAGAAAACAGTATCGGAATAGAAAACATTCCTTACAATTATCTTATTGATGAAAAAGGTATTATTATAGGAATTAATCTTTCCCCAACAGAAATAAGTAAAATTTTATCTGCCAATACAAAAAAAACATAAAATTTCTATAATCTGAAACCTGTACACCTATAAAATCAAAAATAAAGGGGTCGTTAAAACCACCCCTTCATTTTTTTGATTACTTAATTATTTCCCTGTTTTTCTCAAAAGGAAATCTTTGATAAGTGCCCCCATTTCACTACCAAAACTTTCAAGTGCAAAGTGTCCTGTGCTGAACAAATGAAACTCTAAATTTTTCACGTCTTTTTTGAAAGCTTCAGCTCCCACGCCTGGAAAAATATAATCATCTTTTCCGTATACAATCAACATTTCAGGATTGGATTTTCTGAAATATTCCTGCCATTCCGGATACAAGGGCACATTGGTTCTGTAATCATAAAAAAGTGCCAATTGAATATCACCATTTTCTGGGCGTTCTAAGTGTCTTAAATCAATTTCCCAGTTGTCCGGCGAAATTACCGAAGTATCTGGAACATTGTGTGTATATTGCCATTTCAGTCCGTCAGGAGCATGAAAAGTACTTAATGTAGCTGCCGCTTCTTTGTCATTTCTATCTTTCCAAAGTGCTCTAAATGGATCCCAGAAAGTCTCAAGACCTTCTTCATAAGCACAACCATTTTGTACAATCAGCGTCTCTATGCTGTCAGGATTTCTGCTGGCAATTCTAAAACCAACTGGTGCACCGTAATCCATTAAATAAAGACTGAATTTTTTAATTTCCAATTCATCCAATAATGTTTTTACAATAGTGCTGAAATTTTCAAATGTATAAGCAAAATCCGCCAATGGTGGTTGCTCACTTCTGCCATAACCCGGATAATCAGGTGCTATTAAATGAAAATCATCAGACAGATCATTTATTAAATTTCGAAACATGTGTGACGATGTTGGATATCCGTGAAGCAACACTAGTGTTGGCTTGTTTTTATCTCCGGCTTCTCTGTAAAAAATCTCTACTCCATTGATTTTTCTTGTATGGTAACTTGTTTTCATAATACTGCTTTTTTAAATTAAATTTTTACTTTTTTTAAACTCTATTTTTAAATTGATTATATAAATTTTCTGTCACTTCCTTCAATGGGCAAATCATTGATACAAGCGAATCTTCTCTGCATTAATCCCTCTTCATTAAATTCCCAGTTTTCATTTCCATATGCCCTAAACCATTGTCCCTCTTCATTATGATACTCATATTCAAAACGAACAGCTATTCGATTATCCGTATGTGCCCAATATTCTTTTTTAAGCTTGTAATCAAGTTCTCTTGACCATTTCCCAGTTAAAAATGTTATAATTTCTTCGGTACCGTTTATAAATAGATGACGGTTTCTCCATTCACTGTCAGCTGTATATGCCTGAGAAACTCTGTAGGGATCTCTACTGTTCCAGGCATCTTCTGCCAATTGAATTTTCTCAATTGCGGTCTCCAATGTAAAGGGCGGAATTGGATATCTCTTTACCATGATTTATATTTTTAAGTATTTCTATACCACAAACTTAGGTATTGAATTCAATTACATTTCTGTTATATTCTTACCAAAAATTATAATAAATAAAGATATTGGAGTCCAGTTCTTTATTCAGGAAATTAGAAAGAACTAAGTTGTCAAATCATATACAAAAACCTATTTTTAAAAAAGTATTTCGCTTACTAAAAAGCATCCTAGATTTCAACTTTATTTAGAATTTTAACCCGTATGACATAGCCCAAAATAAAAAGCAGCATCCAATTGAATGCTGCTAATTTAAAAAGCGAATTAATTTATTAACACTGCTGGTTTTTGAGCTTAATCATAACCTTGCATTTTTAATTGGAAAATGTAATCATTACTTAAAAGATTACAGTCGTGATGCTAAACATCCTAAATTTTTATTCACTTCCCCTGCTGATATAATGATCCATCGAATATTTACCTGCACCCACAAAGCATATTAGTAAAAAACAAAGACTATAAATTAAGGGAACATCTTTTACCAGAGCCGGATCGTTAAAATGTAATACAAAATAACCTGTGAGAGTAACCGCTAAAATAGGTAAAGTGGCTATACGTGTCATTAAACCGAGTATGATAAAAATGGGCATGACAAGATTTGCAGTTGTTGCAAAAGCTTGATTTAATGCCTCCGGAAGACCTAAAGGATTAGGAACAACCTCGGCAAGTGCCGTCCCAATCCCTATTTTTTTTAACCCATGCGCATACATCAGTTCGCATGAAATGGCGATCCTAAAGAAGAGCAAAACAATGTTATTCAATTTGGTTCCTAAATTTGAACGTAATAGAGAATGTCTATATATCATTATTTCTATTTTTTCTATTAGTGTTTAAGCATTGCTCTGCCATATTGAACACCTATCCCATATGAACCGCCATATTTTTGAACTAAATCTGTCACGGCTGTATAAGTTTCTGATCTCGACCAGTCACGTTGCAATTCTAATAAATATTGCATTGATGTAATAGGTCTTGCCCCGGCCTGAACCATACGGGTTACTGCCTGATTATGAGCTTCATCTGTCACATCTCCACTTGCATCTGTGATTACGTAAACAGTGTATCCCTCATTTATGGCTGACAATGCAGGTCCTACAATACAAACCGAAGTCCATAAGCCGCCCATTACTATTGTTTTATTTCCTTTACCTACAACCTCTTTGTAAGCATTAACATCTTCCCAGAAATTCATAGTGGTTCTGTCAAAATACTTAGTGCTTGATTTAGGATAAAACTCCAGAACTTCAGGAAAAACCGGCCCGCTAAAAGACTCTTCAGCTACCGTTGTAATAACAGTTGGCACTTTAAAAATCTTAGATGCGCCTGCAACCAGGGCAGTATTAGTTCTTAGCTGATCCACTGGCATATTACCCACTGCAAATGCCATCTGGCTTTCATGATCTACCAAAATCAAAGTATGATTTTTTGGGTTTAACAATTGTGGACTTGGTTTTTGTGCAAAGGCAGTTAGTGATGAAAATGCAGCTACTGTTGCTAAAATTAAATTTTTCATAATAATTCAGATTTAATGATTAAGTTTTTTTTAAAAATATATTTGATTTTGATACTCCTGTTTTGATAAAAAATTATGGATGAATTTTTAAATTGGTCGTCTATTGCTGATTTCTTCTATTTAACTTTTGTACTCAAAAAGTTTATAATCAGCTTAGAAATTTCCAAATGGTGCTCTTCTAATGCAAAATGACCTCCGTTTAATAAATGAACTTCAGCATTTGGATTGTCTTTTTTATATGCATTTGCCCCCGACGCAGTAAAAAACTGATCGTTTTTACCCCAAATAATTAGCATGGGTGGCTTGTATTTGGCAAAATACTGATGCCATTTTTCATATAGCGCTATATTAGATCCATAGTCGCGAAACAGCGCCAGCTGGATAACATCATTTCCTTCTCTGTCCAAATAATACTGATCGATGCTATAGCTGTCGGGTGCTATTTTTTCAGGGGATTCCGCACCCGTTATATATTGCCATTTCGTAGCATCAACGGTAAGAAAAAAACGTGCTGCCTTTTCAGTTTCGGCATTCTGATTTTCAATATATGCTGTTAAAGGTTTTAGAATTTCACCTAATCCCTCAACGTAGGCATTTGCATTTTGGATAATAAGTGACTGAATCAGTTCAGGTCTTCTTGCCGCTATTCTCATTCCAACGGGTCCTCCATAATCCTGAATGTAAAGACTTGTTTTTTTGATTTTTAATTTATCAATAAAATGTTCCATTGTTATGGACAAGTTATCAAATGTGTATTGATACTGTTGAGGAGTTGGAGCACTGCTTTGCCCAAAACCAGGATAATCAGGAGCAATTACATGATAATTAGAAGCAAGTTCATTTATCAGATTTCGGTACATGTGTGACGAAGACGGAAATCCATGTAATAAAATAATGGTAGGTTTAGTTCTTTCGCCCGCTTCACGGTAGAAAATTTTTAAACTATCAACGAGAATTGTTTTGTATTCGACAGCTTTGTAAACGGTACGCTGTGAGGCCACCTTTTTCTCTACAGCGTGTTTTGCATACGATTTAAAGCATGTTAAAAACATAATCGTTAAGACGGACATAATAAGTTTTGTCTTCATTTTATTTGTTTTAGTTTTTTAATAAATGGTCTGTCGTATGTTTCCCAGACAGGGAAATTATGTCAAACTGCCTGCTTTAAGTACAGTGTCGGAATTATCTTTTTTGATATCCTCCATAAAAATTGACCGGGGACCACTCTGGAATTGCTTTTTCAATTTCAGGACTTAGTTTGGCAAACTCTTTGTCACCGAAGACAACATTACCACCAACTACTGATAAAACAGCCGATAAATCTTTGATTTTACTTTCTGGTACGCTGAAATAATCATCTGATAATAGTATAAAATCGGCAAACATTCCTTTTTCTAAAGTACCTTTTACAGCTTCTTCTTTGGAAACCCACGCACTACCCTTTGTATATAAAAAAAGTGCTTCTTCGCGTGTAAGAAGATTGTCAGGAGCACTCAACTGCAGCCCTCCCACTGTTTTGCCAGAAACCATCCAGTATAATGCAGGCCATGGATTATAACTGGCAACTCTCGTTCCATCAGTGCCTGCCCCGACAGGGATTCCCATTTTCATCATTAATTTTAAAGGCGGTGCATATTTTGCTTTAGCTGCCCCATATCTTTCAACAAAATATTCTCCGGCGTACGCGAGTCTGGATTGAATCGCAATACCTCCGTTTAGTGCTTTAACTCTTTTTAGCTGCTGTTCAGTAATGGTTTCTGCGTGATCAAACAACCATCTTTCTTTTGCTAATTTTCCATTAGTTTCTTTATTAACTTCTTCAATAACATCTAATAAATTAGCAATGGTTTCTCCATAGGTTGCATGAATTCTAAACGGCCAACCACTATCAACATGTAAACGAATCACCTTTTTGATATCATTTCTCCACGACGGTCTGTCTTCTAACATAGGCTGCGGTGCCAGAAAATTTTCAAAATCACCCGCGCTCCATGTAAGAAATTCTCCTCCTCCTTCTAATTCATACCCATGTTCCAGATGAATTTCTCCATTATTACCTACTTTATTGGTTTCAATCCAGTTTTGAAATTCCTCAAACTCCTTTCCTTTATTCTGAGGAAATAAGTAATAAGACAATCGTATGGGCATTTCTCCCTGATTAGCAAGTAATTTTGTCGCACCATAGTCTTTAGGAAAAGCATGCCCGCCACCCCCTGCATCAATACCACTTGTTACACCATATCTATTGAGTTCTCTGTAAAATTGTTTTGTAGAATTCAACATCTGCTGATCGGTCATCGGCGGCAATGCTCCTATTGCAGCATATAGAATGGTCGGATTTGGTTCTGCCAATAGTACACCGGTCAATTTACCGTCCGCACCTTTTTCATATGAACTCCCTTCAGGTGGTTTGGTGTTTTCATCTATTTTAAGCAGCTTTAAACCACTTTTATTCATCCACCCCCGACTGTACAGAAATAGTACGAATGCCGGAACATCTCCTGTCGCTTCGTTAATTTCCTCGGTTGTTGGAAATCTTTTTTCTTCAAACTGAAAGGGACTCCAGCCGCCTACTACCCTCACCCACTGACCTTTTGGAGTTCTGGCAGCCTGCTCTTTTAACATTTTTAATGCCGTTTTCAGCGAGGTTACACCATCCCATCTTAATTCCGCATTATAAAAACGTCCTCCCCTGGTTAAATGTAAATGAGAATCATTCAATCCTGGAATAATGGTACGTCCATTAGCATCAATAACTTTTGTTTGCTTCCCTTTTAGCTTTAGAATCTCTGCATTAGTTCCAAACGCTAATACTTTCCCATTTTTTACTGCTATCGCTTCACTAATTGAATTGTTTTTATTCATAATGGCTATTTTACCATTCATAACAATTAAATCTGCTGTCGCATCTTCAATTTCCTTTTTGTCTTTTTGAAAGGAACTGAATACTATCATTAGTAATACTAAGAATATTGAATTTCTCATTGTGCCTGTTTTTATTTATTATTAATTGTGAATGCCATCTTAACCGTTTACACTTTAGTTAGTAGCTTAATTACCCGAATAAAATCACCAGTTAAACCTTATTTTAAAGCGATTAAAATGGTCATTTTTAGAACTTAGTTCTTAAAATTAATCTATTCCTGAAGCTGATATAATTACCTCTGCCACCAATTCAGGCTGGGATATATAAACTGCATGGCTTCCTTTTACATACGTGGCAATTGTTTTGGAACGTTTGTACATTGCTTCCTGGATTTCAGGCGGAATACTCTTGTCTTCGGTTGCAATTACGCCGTATGCAGGTTTTGATTTCCAGGCCGCATTTTTAATTGGTGTTACAAATCCTTTCGCATAAAATGCACCTTGCGAAGCATACATAAAACCGGCATCTTCTACACTTAGATCAGCACACATTCCCATATGGTATTTATCTTTGTCATAATAAATAATACCATTTTCATCCGGAGGCAGGACTCCGCTCTCTGGTGCCGGCGGAGCGGTTTGTATCCACTGTAAAGCTGTTTCACCATCTCCTGGCTGAAATGCTGCTACATATACTAATGCTGCTACATTGGGGTGGTTACCAGCCTCAGTAATTATAGCTCCACCATAGGAATGCCCTACAAGAACAGCGCTTTGATCGAGTTTGTCTAAAGCTATATTTACAGCCTGAATACCGTCTTCAAGTGATGTTAGCGGGTTATGTACTACGGTAACATCATAACCGCTGTTATTAAGTATGTCATATATACCTCTCCATCCTGAGCCATCTGCAAATGCACCATGCATAAGCACTATATTCTTAATTGTTTTCATGCTTTAATTTTTTAGAGATTATATAGTTATTATTGTTGTGCATTCTAATGACAGAAATAGTACCGGTCATTTCGTTACCTTTAAGATTATGAATCACACCTTAATAATTATAGAATGTGGTGTCTGATAAAAATGAATCCCTTTACTTGTTGAAACAAAATTACATCTAATCAAAGCGTGCTTTTCTGTGAATAATTCACTAAAAATTATAATAAACTAAGATTTAAAAAATTTTATCACTTACCGTGTTAGACCTTATTTTGTTTTGTACCACATCTAAGGCGCGACATAGTAATAACACTGAAAAAGAGCTGATTAAAAACACTTTACCAAAAAAAATCTGTTAATCATATTAAATATGACTAACAGAAGTTTCCATAGTTTTTTTGATTTTACTATAATATTATTCCAATTATCGTAATTTTATTTTGCTTCCTTATGTAATATAGATGCAAGAGCGGCCGGTTGTGAGAAAAACGGTGTATGACTGGTAGGTAAAGAATAAGTCTTTGTTATATTAGCCTTTTTTGCCATACTTTTTTGCAATGTCAAACCTATAGCGTGATCATATTCAGTAAAAATATATACCTTATCTATTTTACCGAAATTAGCATCTGTAAGTACAACCGGAGTTGCCATTGGACCCATTGGCTCTGGCTTAAAATTAGCAACCAGAACATCAGCTATTTTTTTAGGTGCATCAGCAGCAAAAAAATCTAAAATACCTTCTTTAGCAATTCCTACTACACCTGATTTTTCATCAGGTTGTATATATTGCCCGATATGCGTTTCTTTATCCGCCGCTGAAATGGAAAAAAGGCTTTCACCGTTATTTGGCAAATATGCGCAGAGATAAATCAGTTTTTTGATTTGTCCTGGAATTTGCTCCGCCGTCTCGCTAATGACCATTCCTCCAAAACTATGCCCTACAAGAATAATATTTTTCCTTTTTCCAATTGCTGTTTTAACAGCATCTACATAGCCTTGCATTGTTAATGATCCAACAGGTGTATTGTCGGATCCATGCCCCGGCAAATTTACTGTTATCACTTCATTACCACTCTTTTTAAGTTCTGCTTCGACATACTTAAAATCCGCAGCTGAGGACCATGCTCCATGCACTATGACAATTGTGTTTGGGCTAACCGTGCTAGCCTGAATTTGTGCTCCGAAAGTGGTCATTAAAATCACCGCCGCTGTTGTAATTGATTTTCTCATCTTTAAAAAATTTATAGTTATATTAATTGTGTTATTCCGATTTGCCTTCAATTCTAAATGAAATGATATCCTTTTATTGTTTTCCCAATTTGTTTGCTGAGAATTATTGATCGTATATTTAATTTGCTTTTGTTCTTCAATATCCATTTCGTCTCCATATATTGCAGATGTGACATAAAATGCAATGAAATTATTTTCAAAAAATTAAAGTCAAAGTACTGGCCGTAAACAGAATATCTTTACCATTACTAACATCCTGAATAAAAGTTCCACTGTTAAACCATGTTCCTTCCAAGGTGAAATTCAGGTATTTATTAAAAGTATATTCAAATGAAGCTCCTAATTGATTTCCTATTTTTTTTGAAGTCGAATTTGAGCTAGCGAATAATATTGCACCATTTGGCTGATATATAGCATCATTTTCTGAAGCCCTCCAGAACATATCATAATCGACATAAAAGTTTAATTTTTGTGTTAACTGACATTCCAGAAACGGATGGATATCAATCAGGTTTGAAGGACCTATCAAAGCAGCTAAACCAAAGTAGGCCCCTCGTGGAAAAAGAGGATTAAATGTTTCCATAGAACCATCATTTTGATTTTTATCCCCAGAAATATATTCTGTTTTAAAACCTATTTTTTGAATTCTTTTATTTATCATATAATTAAAAGAATTATTAATTGAAAATGTCCAGGCGTAAATGCTTTTCCTGTCAAATTTCCCAAATTGATATGCAGTTTCTATATCATAGTTCCAATTAGAATGTGAGCCCCAAATTCTTGAACCCACTGTATTTCTGTTTTCCTGTCCCGAAAAAGTATTGAACGTGCTTTCTGATTTTCGTATGTTAAAAAAATAAGCTTCTATAGTATTGAAAAGTTTAACTCCTTTCATGCTGGTATACAATCCAAAAAGTTTTGTATTTGAATCAATCCTGTCATTAAAATTTCCAAACCTGTTTTTGACATAATAACTGTAAAAAACATCTGCCGCTAAATTTTTTCTTTGGTACATGATTTTTATAGCATCAAATGCCTGTCTGCTGTTTGGTCCCTCCCGGACTGAAATCAATCTTTGTGAACCATAATATAATTCCTGTCTTCCCACTCTCAAGTTTAAATTCTTAACCCTAACATCAAAAAACAACTGATGGAGATCTAATGGGTTTTCCTCTAAAGGATTAGGGTCTAATCTGCTAATCGAACAGCTGCTTTGTATTTGGCTAAATAAACGAAATGAATTCCCAATTTTTAAATCACTGTAAAACAGTGCCCTGTTGAGTATAAAACCATTATCATCCCTATTGGCTTCGTCCCAATTTTCATTTTCAAAATATTGGTATTGAGTCCTGTTTTCCCCTCCGAAATAAAGAAAGGAATTATACCTTTCAGATATCTCTATTTGCTTGATTTTATAATAAAATTTTTGATTTGTACTGTCAATTGAAATAACATCATTATATCGCAGAAATGCGAATTCATTTATTTGTTGTGAATAAACAGCTGAACTAAATACAACTATAAAAATTAGGCAATATTTTTTCATCTGTTTAAAAATTATTTTTAATCAACCTCTTTAATAAGCCTATTAATATCAACAATTAGACGTTTTGTATCACTTACATTTAAACCATCGTAATAGCCTCTTATTCTCCTTTTTCCATCAACTAATACAAATGTGCCATCATGAATTATGTTTCTTTGATTAACACTACCATCATCAAAGGCTAGTACTTTATAATTTTTAGCAAGTTCAAAAACTCCATCGCTTTCACTTGTTAAGAATGTCCACTTATTATTATTTATTTTATACCTTTCTGAATACTGTTTTAACGTTTCAGGGCTATCATTTTTATAATCTATACTATACGAAACAATAACTACTTCATTAATTTTTTCAAAGGCCTTCTCTACTAACTTTAAGTGCTTTGTCATTTTAGGACAAATCGTAGGGCAGCTGGTAAAAAAGAAATCGACAACCTGTATTTTGTTTTCAAAGTCCAAGTGGGTTACTTCATGATTAAATTGATTTTTTAATCGAAATTCCGGTGCCTGATACTGTCTGCTTTCTCCGGTTAATGGGTCAATTGATAATTCACCTAAAACAGGAAGTTTATCAGTCTTTGTGCATCCTGCAAAAATCAATGTCAAGAGTAAAACTCTAAATGTTACTTCTATTTTCATAATCTTTATAAAGTGAAATATTTTCTAACTTTAAAATTTCATCCGGGATATTTCTGTTTGGTAACGGAACAGGTTGAAAAATTACATCAATTTTAATTTTCTGATCTACGGCCTCAGCAATATCTTTTTCTATTTCAATCTGAAGAAAAACTCCGTTTTGCAACAGAACTGAATCTATATCCAAAATGGGTAAAATCGTAAAAGTACCGGTATACTTACTTTGTTTCCTGCCGTTCAGCATATACTCAAAAAATACTCTTGCACAATAGGGCTGATAGGGAAGCTGTGCTCTTTCAAAGTGGAGTATAACGTGGGATCTCTCTTTGTCAGCAAAGTCCTTGCTTATAGAATTCGTATCTGACGTTTTTAGATTTAAAGGTGCAATACAATCCCTTTTCGATTCATTCCTCTTTGGTTTATCTTTTTCCGCATAGGGATTACAAAAATTAGGATTGAGATCTAAATCAGCAAAACGATAACCCAGGTCTTCTGTATTTAATACTTCTTTTATTTTAAAATCTACCGGACGTCCATTACCATCTGTTGCATATAATTTTTTTTCTAACCACTCTTCACTATCAGGTAATTTATTATTTGGACTATACGCAAGCCATGAATCCCAAATACGATCGCAATTTCCATGATGACCATAAAAAATCGGTTCAAAACCAGATTCCACAAAAGTGGCCATCTGTCCCCCAATCCAATTGTGTATATTGTTATGAAAAGACTGTTCTGCCATACCATCAAGCTGCGCGTCACCATATTTTTTTATAGCGGGATACCCTCCAAATGTTTTATAATCTTTTGTTCTAAAGACCGCACCTACATTGATGAAGTCATTTGGTATTTTGTCCTTCGGCCCAACAAACCTCGAAGCATTGAATAATGGATTACTTTCGTCTCCCCAGTAATGTTCTGGGATAAAATTACTTTTTGTCCAGTCCCAGTAATGCAATGCTAATTTGGGTTCAGATACTGCTTTTTGCAGTTTTTGCTCTAGCGACCACAAGTATAATCTATGCCAGGGCCAAACATACCAATTGTAGTGTACCTGATTAGAATACATACTTGTAGCGCAAAATGCAGTATGTAACAATGCATTTGCCTGCCAGCCCATTGGATCTAATGGTGATATTTTCGAACGTTTTTTTAATATTCCTACCGCATCTTTAAACAACTTTATTTCTGCATCATCAACAGGAATATCAGCAATATTCTTTCTTACCACGATATTTGAATATGCTTTCTTTTCATAGCTCCCATTGTCTGGCTTTATTTTGTCGTCTTTACACCCAATTAGCGATGAAGAAACTAATGGTAAGCCGGCAAAACCAACAGAAGCCATACCAAGTTTTTTTAAAAATGACCTTCTCTTATTATCATCGATATTTTCCATATTTATTGTTTTATTTTTTAATTATTCTTTTCAGTAAAAATTTGGTCGATTGCGTATTTGCCTCCACCTAAAATAAATAAGGCAATAGCCATTCCAATCCAAAGAATAAAGTATTCGTAGCCTTCTCCCTTTAATGTTCCGAACCAATTCATAAAAAAACCATTTTTAAGATGTGTAGTGAATATCATTCCTAATGGAAGAATTATATAGGAAAATGCAATAACTCTCGTTAATGTTCCTGTAATTAGTGCAACCGCCCCAACAGTTTCCAACAAGATTACTAAAAAGCCCATGATCCAAGGTAGTCCCACCGATTCGGTAAAGAATAGCATAGTTTTGGAAAAACCAAGGCCTCCAAAGCAACCAAATAATTTTTGCATGCCGTGCATCAATACAACAAATCCCAGGATAACTCTTAAAATCAAAGGTGCATACGATCCGCTCGTTTCAAATATTTTATTTTTCATAATGTTGTTATATAGTGGTTTAATTTTTTATATATGCTGAATACATCCACACCATTTTTTCCTGTTCTCGAATGTAATCACTCATTAAACTATTAGTCCCTGTATCCTCTATTACGGCAGATAAATCAAGGATCAATCTTTGTTTATTTAATAGTATTCCAAGAGATTCTACAACTTTACCAACAGAATGCTGTCCATCAATTACTTCATTTGTTTCCAGAATTGATGCTGTTTTAAAATATTCGGTAAAATTGTGATTTGGTCTGTAACCTAATGTTAATATTCTTTCAGCAAC
Source organism: Flavobacterium sp. B330r (assembly GCF_056824325.1). NCBI lineage: Bacteria > Pseudomonadati > Bacteroidota > Flavobacteriia > Flavobacteriales > Flavobacteriaceae > Flavobacterium > Flavobacterium sp. B330r. Next base: position 3,965,826 of record NZ_CP124860.1, on the reverse strand, counting down.
CTCATCAATTTTTAAAAACAGATTATTATACAGGTCCTCAAATTTTTGATGCAATACAAAGAAGTCATCACCTTTAATATTCCAATGATATCCTCTCGCATTTTGATAAAATATTGAATAATTAGAAAGTAAATTATTCAATTGATTTGCTAACTCTTTACTTTTTGCAGCATTCAATCCTATGGCATTTAAATCGTTCATTGTTTTATTTTTAAAATGTTATGAATAAATTATACATCTAATAATCTTGAGTCCACTATAATACGCTTCCAGTTTAAAAATGGCATTGCGTATGATTTTAAAGTTTTATAAATCAAAAACGAAGCACTTACCTGAGCTTTTATATTTTTAGTTTTCTTTACTTCTCTAACTGTTTCCCCTATTAGAAATGTGCCACCAGAAAAAAAATCGTTTTCTATGCCGGATGATGTTTCAATTTCACGGCCAAGAACTACCACATAGTGTCCTTCAGCCGAAACTTGTAAATTATAGTCATAATTCGCAATGACTTTTCTGAAAATGGAATTATCTGCTCCTAGCTGATTGGATACAAATCCTATTTCTCCTTTATCTTTTAGTTCAGTAATGGTGCTTCCAAAATGTTTCCGTACTTTATTTTCTGACTGTATTCTTTTTATAGTAAAATCCATATTTTATAAATTTTTTATTTCTACTTAATTTCAGTTCTGGTTATATATGTAATAATTTACCTAATCTTCAATTTCTGGATCATTGCTGCATTTAAATTATCACTATAAGCTCCATAAGCATCTACCAATAGTCCTTTTATACCATATTCTGTACTTATTGCGTAAAGTATTGAGGAATCGTCCGGATTAGAATCTCCTTCAAATCGATAAAATGCATCAACATTGAATTCAGTAGAATCAAATGTTCTATTTAACTTTTTACAATCTAATGTTGAGTTACTAAGATTAAAATCAAAAGTATATCCCTCCCCTTGTTTTACATTTATCGCCTCTGTTAGTGTATCGTAATTTGTCATATTCTTAAGTTTTTTTTATATTCTATATTTATTAATAGATCCTAATTGTTCAACATTTTATTTTTGTAAATAGATTTACAGATTTGTAAATTATATTTTGTGTTTTTAAACCTTCTCATACTTTCCTGTCGTTATAATATGTTGTAGTTTGAAAATTGATCTAAAAACCATAATGAGTATATTTCGTTTTCGTTATAGCAAAATTAATTCTAAAGTCAACGGCGGTTTCTATGGAATAGTTCTCAAAACTTATAAATATTAAAGATTTATGGAACTATTATAGATTTAGTAAAATAGTATCTGATCTGCGGTAGTCGTGTCTGCCAGAAAAAAACATGATTACTTAACTATTAAAGGTTTAACTACCAATTTACACAACGATTAAAACAGTACTATCATCGGTCAGACGCTGACTAATTAATCCTTAAATAAAATCCTCTTGACTGCATCTCCTATTTATAGTCCTGTATTGATGAAATAAACAAAGTATCCTGCTTTGGAATTTTGGATAGCCGCGATGTAAAACAGACAATTACATACAGATTAATTGTAAGGGCGTTGAAATAATCAGGCAGAACAGCCTGATTGGAACGAGGAATATTTTATACCCTGATATCCGCCATCGCAGTACATCAAGATTTTTTTTCTTAATCTAGGTTAATGGAAAGGCTTTCTATGCTTTCGTAATTTTGTAAAAGAAATTTATCATGAATTATTAAATCAAATTTAATTCTTATAAAATTTGATTTTGCGTCGCTGCAGGACGTCTTACAGATTATAGGTTTTGATTTCTTTAAGGAGCATCAATTATAATTTGTTATCTCTATCACCGTAACAAGCCAGCCGGAAATAGATTAAAACTGCCGATTTATTATAATAGATTATCTGAAGAGATGAAAATTAATTGTCTTTTACCTGCAAAAAGCAATGATGAAATTTAAAATATATGGAAATAATAAAACTAGAATTAGATGAAAAAAAACATGGTGCTTTTAATCTATATATTGATGATAAAAAACTAAGTGAAATGATGGTAAGCATAAAAGATGATTTACTTATTGTATACCATACAGGAGTTGATCCGGATGCCGAAGGAAAAGGTTATGCTAAAAAATTGATGGACGAAATAGCATCCTATGTTCATACTAATAATTTAATGGTCTTATCTCTTTACCCTTACCGACACGCACAATTCAAAAAACATATCGATGAATATCTGGATATCGCGAAAAAATAAATTCTTCCTTTTTTTCTATAATTATTAAAATATAGCTACATATCTATGATTAAAAATAACAACCATTTAGTATAAAACTTAAAAAATAAAACTTATGAACACAGAAATCATAACAGAGGGCTTGTCCTTAAATAAAGCTAAAAAGGCATTGATTATGATTCATGGACGTGGTGCAGACGCCCATGATATCATCGCCGTCGCAAGATATCTAAAGGTCGATGATTTTGCATTAGTTGCACCTCAGGCTGAAAACAGAACCTGGTATCCGCATTCTTTTTTAGTACCGATTCAACAGAATGAACCTTTCTTTTCAAAATCATTAGATGCTATTCAAAATGTTGTTGTGGCAATTCAGCAAAACGGGATCAAAAAAGAGAATATCTATTTTCTTGGATTTTCACAGGGAGCTTGTCTTGCTTTGGAATTTACAGCACGAAATGCTACAAAATATGGCGGTATTGTAGCTTTTACTGGCGGACTTATTGGTGATAAGGTTTATGAAAATCATTATAGTGGTAATTTCGAAAACACACCTGTTTTCATCGGTACAAGTGATCCTGATTTTCATGTTCCTGTTGAAAGAGTAAATGAAACAGAAGCACTTCTTCAAAAAATGGGTGCATCAGTGACTAAAAAGATTTACGAAAATATGGGACATACCATAAGTCAGGACGAGGTAGATTTGGTCAACGAACTTATTTTTTCAAAAAAATGATACAGATAACACGAATATACAGCGATAAAAATGGCGAAAGCCACTTTGAAGACTTCCAGGTTCCTTTGACGAACAATGGTGATATCGGATTTTTATCTGATGATGAACCTGTGAAATCAATCGTTTTCAGAGAAGTTAATCCTTCTTACGATTACGATTTTCATAATGCACCAGACCGCCAGTATATTGTTTTACTCGAAGGTGGTGTAGAAATCGAAACTTCGTTAGGAGAAAAAAGAAGATTTGAAACAGGATCGATTCTATTGGTAGAAGATACCACAGGTAAAGGACACAAAACAAAAAACATTGAATCAAAACTTCGAAAATCAATATTTATAAAAACTGGTTTGGTTTAAACTCATACAAATTCTATGCTGCCACTGGGTCCTATGTAAATGAATTACTACAGCAGCGCAAAAATGTTAAAACCAAACTTAGAACTCAATTAAAGACCACACAATGAACACCTTATACGTTTTTGTAAAGAAAAAGAGGCATAAAACTAAAATCTTTAAATATTATAATTTTTAGTCAGGATTTGAAACTTGTAACATTACAATTTTGCGCAATTTTGAAAAATCAAATCTACAGACACATAAGCTATATTACTAAATATACGTAAATTAAGATGAAACCCGTATTAACCACTTTAAGTAAAATTACTGAATGTCTGGCTTTTATGAATCTACCAATCTCCACTTACAATAGTGAAGATTTTAGTTTTATAAAACTACATGAAATAGGAATAAAATTACCTTTCCAGTCACCAACATTCCGACCTGACTTTTTTAATTTGTTCGTAATAATCGACGGATGTGGGAGTTATGCTATTGGGAATAAAGAATTTGATTTTAGTTCCAACCAAATTATAATTTCCCGTCCAGAATCATTTTCATCCAGTTATTGGACAAAAATTAAAAAAGTTTACGCAATCAGTTTTCGAAAAAGTTTTCTCCAACAATATTTCCCTGCTGGTATTGATACTGTTCTGGAGTTAGGAGGAGAAAATGGATATTCCTGTGATCTTACTGAGAAAAGTTGGAAATATTTTGAGCAGACTTCCCAGGAGATTTACGATTTATCGATTTCAACAATGGCATATAAGGATGAACTTATAGCAAATCTTATTCTTAATCTTCTATTTTTAATGCAATTACATCACAATGGCGATTCAAATTTGAAACTGGAAAGTGAAAAACAGGCCACTATTGTGAGCGCTTTTCGTCAAAATATGGAAAATAATTTTAGCAGGCTTATTCGTGGTGAGGACACTTCACTAATGCGAACGAAAGAACATTCCAGATTATTGAATGTTAACGAAAATTATTTTTCAAAAGTAATAAGTAATTGTACAGGAAAAACGATCAATGAATGGATTAATGAGAAGCTTATTGATGAAATTAAATACCTGCTGAAACATTCAGATAAATCAATGAAAGAGATCGCCGCATTATTTGCTTTTAACGATCTAAATTATTTCTGTAGCTATTTTAAAACGCAAACTTTAAATGCACCTAACGCTTTGAGAAAAGAGTTTAACAACGCTGACAAAAATCAGAATTATGTGTAATCCTCAATTTTCAAATCGTCAAACTTTAAGTAAATAATAAAGGAAATAGGACTTATAAATATTTGGAAATGGATAACAGTAAAAAAATTAAATTCACAGATTTCTTTGATACCGTCAAAATAATGGGTCAGGATTTGTCTTACGTCGATTTAGATCGCGTCGATATGTCTCATGGACATTTGGGAGATGCTGACTTCTCCTTTGTCAACTCCAAAATACTTCATCCCGACGACCAGCTTCCTTTTGTAACACCTCCCTTTTTTACTACATTTTTCTCAATAGGTTTTGTTCTGGACGCTTACGGCAAAATTATAGTCGATAAGCTACCGTTCAACATTAAACCTGGAATGTTATTTGTCAATAAACCCGGCGAGCTTCAGCAGTTAACATGGGATGTTATGAATGAGTCTTACGGAATACTTTTTTCTGAGAATTTTATCTCCAAATATGCAGGTATTTCTATTTATAAAACATTTCCGTTTTTGCTTTTTGAAAGACAAATTCCATTAAAAACCACAGAAGAATTTCAAAAAGAGCTGAAAAAAATTCTTTTGCTTATTGTTGATGAACTTATAAATGATTCGCCCTTAAAAAACCAAATTTGCGCGAACTTATTGACCCGATTTTTGCTAAAAATAAAACAGGAATATTGGGAAGGTTATGTGATTAATAATCCAGAAACAAAACATCCGGATATCGTGAATGATTTTTTCCAGAATCTTGAATTCCATTATGACCAATTGCTAAAAGGTAAAGTGCAAAGAACGTTGTACATAAAAGATTATGCAGAAATGCAGCAACTACATGAAAATTATCTCTCAAGTATTTTAAAGGCTAAAACCGGAAAAACAGGCGGACAACTGATAGCGGAAAAAACTCTGACTGCGGCAAAAATTCTTATTGAAGATCCCAGATTATCATTAAAAGAGATTGCTTACATGCTGGGATTCACTTATTTGTCTTATTTTAGTATCTTTTTTAAAAAACATATAGGGTTATCGCCAGTTAATTATCGCAAAAAAAATCTTCAATTGTAGAATTATTTGAAAATGAAAGAGCGCCGAAGAATTCAATTCAGTGATTTTCTTGAATCTGTAAATCTAATAGATAGTGATCTCTCGCATGGACTGATTGGAGATGATGAGCTTTGTTTTGTCGACTCAAAAATATTGCACCCCGAACATACTCTTCCATGGTCTACTCCACTTTTTTACACTGAATTTTTTTCAATTGGATTTGTAGTGGAGGCGCAGGGAACAATTATTGTTGATAAGGATCCACATAGTATTAAACCAAAAATGTTGTTTATAAATAAACCACATGAACTTCAGCAATTGACCTGGGAGAGTGTAACTGAATCTTACGGCCTATGGTTTACCGAAAGTTTTATCAATAAATATGCAGGAATTTCTATTTATGAAACGTTTCCATTTTTATTATTTGAAAGACATCTTCCGTTAAATATTTCAGAAGAATTTCAACAGGAATTAAAAAAAACAATTTTTCAGATTGTTAAGGAACTTCAGAGAGATTGCCCTTTGCAAAAGAAAATATGTGCTAATTTACTTGCCAGATTCCTGCTTAAAATTAAAAAAGAATACTGGGAAGGATACAAACTTCAAACGCCGCTAAATCGAAATCCCAACATTATACAGGATTTTATGCAAAATCTGGAACATCATTATGATCAAGTACTAAAAGGAAAGATCAACATCGTAATGACTATAAAAGATTATGCCGAAATGCAACAGCTTCATAAAAATTATCTTTCAAGTGTTCTAAAGGAAAAAACAGGAAAAACAGGCAGCCAGATGATCATTGAAAAAACATTAAGTGTTGCAAAAAGCCTAATGAAAGATTCCCGTCTTTCTATAAAAGAAATTGCTTACATCTTAGGTTTTTCCTATCTGACTTATTTTAATATTTTCTTTAAGAAACATACCGGTCAATCACCGGGAAATTACCGCAAAAAATATATGGATTAAAGTAAGATGATAAAAAAATAAAGAGCCTACCAGGTCGCTCTTATGTTTACAACATCTCCACGATACACATGAGCGCGATCAATGTCAGACGCATTAAAATCTTTTCGTACTGAACTTGGCGTATTTTTGGTATTCTTTTTAAAAAATTTATAAAAATATTTAGGGTCACTAAAAGCAAACATTTCTGAAATTTCAGGAATTGGCTTATTTGTATTTTTTAGCAAATAGTTGATTTCATCAATTAGCCTGTCATTAATCCACTGGTTAATAGTTTTACCAGAGGCCTTACTAATTACTTTAGAAAAATACGTTTCCGTCAGATTTAAAAGTTTTGCATGTTCTTTTGTACGCAGTAATGTCGTTGTTTCACCTGAAATTAACAGGTTAAAATTCTGATCTATGTTTTTGAGGAATGACGTAACAAATACGGCATTTTTTTCGTCCTGAATGTCTACTATTTTTGTATTCTGATGTTGTTGAATAAGTAATAGGATATTTATAAGAAGATTTGAGATGATCTCATATTTACAATTTGAAACAGAAATGGCTTCGCTATAGATTTCGGTACAAATTTCTTCAAATTGACTAAAATCACTTTTAATTAAATAATAATTAAGTGCATTTGCATTGCTTTTGAATGGAAGATCGCCAATACCGTCGGGAAAGTATTTCTCGAAAAAAACTCGAGTAAATGAAATGCTATATCCAACTGGCGATTCTGTCCAGCCACTTGAAAAATAGAGATCTGGCTGTTTCATAAATAAATGTTGAGGACCAAGTTCGTAAATATGATCACCAACAACAAAAGTGCCTTTGCCACCTTGTATTATAGTTAAAGTATAATAATCAGGTCTATAGATTGGGGTTAGATAAGGCATTTTCAGTCCCATATCGTGTAATTTTATTATGGCAAAATCATCGTTGTCAATATAAGAAAAGACAGGCAGATTCATAAAGGCCAATATATCTCTAAACTTTTTTAAAGAGGTTAACTCTGGTTTCATTTCAGATAAGCTTAAATTCTAATTACCACATTGATTTGTCAATCAAATTTTGCGAAATAAAAACAATTGTTGTACTTAGATATAGATCCAGTTCAGAATGCTGTTTCAATAATATATCAAATATTCAAAGCTTTTATATATTGATTATTAAATATCTATTCAGCCTGCAGCTTACCAATTCGTCCTTATCTTTACAACCTCACCGCGATACACATGAGTGCGATCAGAATCCGAAGCGTTAAAATCATTTCTTACTGCACTTGGAGTAGTTTTAGTATTCCTTTTAAAAAATGTGTAAAAATAGCCAAGATCAGTAAAAGCAAACAGTTGTGCAATTTCAGGAATTGGTCTATGCGTATTTTTCAGTAAATAGCTGATTTCGTCAATAAGTCTGTCATTTATCCATTGATTGATTGTTCTGCCTGAAGTTTTACTAATTACTTTAGAGAGAAAAGTTTCATTAACATTTAACAATTTAGAATGTTCTTTTGTACGAAGAACGGTTGCACTCTCACCAGACAAAAGCATGTTGAAATTCTGATCAACATTTTTAAAAAACGATGCCAGGATTAGGGCATTTTTTTCATTCTGAATCTCTAATTTAATCTTATTTTGATGTTGTTGGACTAGTAACAAAAAATGAATAAGAAGATTTGCAATCATTTCATATCTATTTTTTGAAGAAGAAATGGCTTCATTGTACATTTCAGCGCAAATGTCATCAAATGGTTTATAATCATCATCGCTAAGTCCGTAATTAAATGCGTTTGTTATGTCCTTTACAGGAATTTCATCTAGTCCATCAGGAAAGTATTTAGTTAGAAATTCTTCCGTAAATGAAATGTTATATCCAACCGGTGATTCTGTCCAGCCACTGGATAAATAACTATCAGGATATTTCATAAACACATGCTGTGGACCAAGTTCAAATACATGATCACCTGCCATAAAAGTACCTTTTCCTTCACTTACAATTATTAAAGTATAAAAATCCGGTCTGAAGGTGGGTGTAATATAGGGCATCTTTAATCCCATTTCATGAATTTTTATAATAGCAAAATCGTCGTTATCAATATAAGAGAAGACGGGTAAGTTCATATATGCAATCATATCTCTGAACTTTCTTAAAGTGGTTATCTCCGGTTTCATATTTTTACTTACTTGATTCACGATAGCTAAAATTAACTTGGAGAGTAAATTTAGTGAAATTAAAAAAAAAAAAGGCTTAATAAGCTACTTTATTTAGTAGCTACTATTAGGTTAGTAAATTTAATTTAAATTAGTAAGGGACCATAAATTATAGTACTGTAATTTAACCTGAACTTTGTACAGAGCCATGTGGAATTGCCCGCTAATTTGCCACAAAAACCTAAGGCAGTTTTTAAAGATATTTCACTCCTCTAAGTTTTGTGGCAGAATCGTGGCACGTAGTGTTTTTGAATAATAGAAATCTAGCAAAATCAACAGCTAAGAAGTTTAGGTTCGAAACTTTTAGAACCCTTATTTATCTAGCTCGCCTGTATTTTCTGCCGAGCATCACCATCCTAAACTTTACAGTGTCATAGATCAAACCTGATAGTAAAACCCCAACCCCTATAAATAGAACGTGCAATCCGATATTGGAATAAAAAATGCCCCCGGTAATACCTCCGGTAAAAAAAAAGCCGATAATAGTTGCTCGCAGTTTTATAGAAACAAACAGTTTTTTTCTAAAAATGGATTCCCGATAAAAAAACAACTGCGACAATTCAATTCCAAGATCCGTAAAAAGCCCCGTAAGATGAGTCGTTCTCACCGTAGCATTTGAAATTCTTGTTACCAGCGAATTTTGCAGCCCCATGGCAAAAAGCAGACAATAGGCTATAAAATCTGGGTTTTCTAATATCAATTTTTCTCCAAAAAACCCCATTAATAAAAGAATAAGACTCTCAATAGCTGTTGGAATGACATAAACATATTTTTCGCTTCTTCTCAAAAGAAATTCTACCAGCAAACTTGAAAAAAAAGACCCAAGAAAAAAGAAAAAAATGTATAAAAAATAAACAAACCCCTGTTTAAAGTTAAGTTTAAAAACTTCATCTACAAAAAAAGCAAAATGCCCCGTTACGTTTGTCGTTAGCCTGGCAACGGCTAAAAAACCTGCTACATTTACCATCCCAGCAACAAACGATAAAAGTGAAGCAATTTTTAGATTATGTTTTAAGTTTCTTTTTTTTCCCTGGTGTTTGAACATGCTAAATAATCCTTTTTTAAGTTTGTATAATCTTTAACTACCAAAGCATTATATTCTTAAAATCTTTCTTTTATGAATTATGTACCCTTTCTTTTGATCTTTTAACTGTTTTTCTAGCAAACAAAGTCCTACCGGGACTTCAAATAAAATTTGACTTTTTGCAAGTCAGATCATCTAATTTTTAAAGTATTTTTATCAATAAAAATTGGCTATATGGATTAATTGCTGAAAATTTATTAGTTGTATTTTACGTCCCTCCATCCAAATAAGATTTTCATTCTTAAAATCATGAAGCACCCTTGCCAGAGTTTCATTTACAGTACCCACCATCTTGGCCAAATCTCCCCTGGAAAGCGTAATAAAAATATCTCTTTGGTCATCACTTGTTTTATATTTATCGTGCAAGATTAACAAACTAAGGGCTACACGCTCTCGTACAGTGCGCTGCGATAAGACAGCCATCAAGTTTGCCACTACACTAAACTCATGGCTGAGACATTTTAAAAGCAAACGTGAAAATACTACCGAATTATTAAGGACATTAAAAAAGTCCTCTTTTGCAATAAATGAAATAACTGAGTTTTCAATAACCACGGCGGTATCGCCATATGCTTCCTCACTTAGTACAGCGGTATACCCAAAAAACTCTCCGGAATTGTAGATATAAATGATTTGTTCCCTTCCATCATTATCAACCTTATATTTTTTGACTTTACCGTTTTGAATATAAAAAATACCTGTAGGCAAGGTCCCTTCGGTAAATACAGTCTGGTTTTTAACATATTTTTTACTTTGCATTACCCTTTCAAGCAGATCCTTATCACACTGAGGTAACTCGTTTAAAATATACTGATTATTGAAGATAAATTTTGAAATCATAGCTAATTCCAAAGTTACAATATTTTTTCCATGTCTTTTTAAAACTTGATTTAAATCAAGTTTTATATACCGCTATAGTCGTCTAATTTGATTTCAAATCTCTCTATGTTTGTACCACTTAAAATAAAATTTTACCAAAATGAGAATCATAAAACATATAGAACAACTCAAGAGTATTGGAATTAATGCCTCTAAAAAAATCCATTGGAATTTATCTGAACTTATATTAGTCACGCAAACGGTAAACAGACAGCAGGGAGTTTTAACCAGTTCAGGTGCATTAGCCTGCGACACAGGTGAATTTACAGGGCGTTCCCCTAAAGATAAATATATTGTAAAAGATGAAAAAACAGCAGATTCTGTTTGGTGGGGAGATATAAACCATCCTTTCGCTCCCGAGGATTTTGATAATCTCTACAATCGTGTCACAGATTTTCTTTCCAGTGAAGAGCTATATGTAAAGGATGTATATGCCTGTGCAAAGAAAGAATATCAATTAAAAGCCAGAGTAATTACTCAAACCCCATGGCAGAGCTTATTTGCCCATAATCTTTTTTTAAGACCATCCGAAAAAGAACTGGAAAGTTTTGAGCATGAATGGTTAATACTTGCTGCACCTGAATTTAAAGCTGATCCTATAATCGATAAAACACGTCAGCATAATTTTACAATAATTAACTTTACTAAAAAAATAATCCTTATCGGGGGCAGTGCTTATACAGGAGAAATAAAAAAGGGAATTTTTACAGTCCTAAATTATATACTTCCTCACCAAAAAAAGGTACTTTCCATGCACTGTTCTGCCAATATTGGCAAGCAAGGAGATACCGCCGTATTTTTTGGTTTGTCAGGAACGGGAAAAACTACACTCTCAGCTGATCCGTCCCGTGGCTTAATTGGTGATGATGAGCATGGCTGGGATCATGAAAATGTATTTAATTTTGAAGGTGGGTGTTATGCTAAATGCGTGAACCTTAGTCAGGAAAAAGAACCTCAAATCTTTTCTGCAGTACGATTTGGAACACTTCTTGAAAACGTAAGATTCTTAGAAGCAACCGATATTGTTGACTATGATAATGTATCAGTAACTGAAAATACCAGAGCCGCTTATCCAATTGATTTTATTGATAACGCCGTAAATCCTTCCATTGGTGGCATCCCAAAAAATATTTTTTTCCTGACCTGTGATGCCTTTGGGGTTTTACCTCCTATTTCCAAGCTTACCGTTGGCCAGGCCATGTATCATTTTATCTCAGGATATACAGCAAAAGTGGCTGGCACTGAAGCTGGGATAACCGAACCCCAAACCACTTTTTCGGCATGCTTTGGCAAACCCTTTTTACCGCTGCATCCGGCAAAATATGCAGAATTACTAGGAAGCAAATTAAAAGAAAACAATGTTAATGTCTGGCTGATCAATACTGGCTGGTCTGGCGGAGCATATGGGACTGGAGAGCGTATAAAACTTTCTTACACCAGGGCAATGATTACGGCAGTATTGGAAAAAAAACTCGAGAAAACAGATTTTGCAGAGCATGCTGTATTTGGATTACAAATGCCTGTTTCCTGCCCCGGTGTTCCTCCTGAGATTTTAAATCCGAAAAATACCTGGAATGATAAAACAGCATATGATACAATGGCACAGCATCTTGCAGATCAGTTTGTAGCGAATTTTAAAACTTTTGAAGATTTTGCCAATGAAGAAATTCGCAACGGAGCACCTATTATCCTTCAATATAATTTATAAACAAGCTGAAATTGAATAGTATCATCGTCACTAAAGCCATACTGCAGTGTCCAGAATGTGGCTCTAAATATACAGAGAGGATACCGCTCAAAGGTAAAATATTAAGCAGCAGATGTGTGTTCTGCAGTGCAGTTTTTGAAATAACCCAGCCAGAGCAATGCTGCATCTATTGCGCGTATGGCAATGTGCCGTGTCCGGAAAAACAAAACGAAATTAAAAAACAATAAAAAATGGAAATACCTAAAAACCTTTTATACACACAAGACCACGAATGGGTAAAAATCGAAAATGATACAGCCTATATTGGAATTACTGATTTTGCACAGCATGAATTAGGGGATATTGTATATGCTGAAATCGAAACCCTTGGAGAAAAATTAAGCCAGCATGAGGTATTTGGTACAGTAGAAGCCGTAAAAACAGTCTCTGACCTTTTCCTTCCGCTTACAGGGGAAATTCTGGAATTGAATCCTAAATTAGAAACAAATCCTGAATTGGTCAATTCCGACCCTTATGGTGAGGGTTGGATGATTAAAATAAAAATTGAAAACAATACAGAGATTGAAGCACTTTTGAAATCTGATGCATATGCATCATTAATAGGTTTATGATATGGAAACTCAAGACGCAAATATCAAAAAAACAGCATTAAATGCAGTTCATCATGACCTTGGCGGAAAAATGACCCCATTTGCCGGTTATGAAATGCCAGTCCAATACGCAGGTGTAAACCATGAACATGAAACTGTTAGAAATGCTGTAGGTATTTTTGATGTTTCCCATATGGGAGAGATTCTGGTACAGGGGAAAGATGCCTTGGCACTCATTCAGAAGATAAGCTCAAACGATGCCGCAACGCTTTTCCCGGGAAAGGTACAATACAGCTGTATGCCAAACCATACAGGGGGGATTGTTGATGATTTACTGATTTATATGATCAGTAAAGATGATTATTTACTGGTGGTAAATGCTTCTAATATCCAAAAAGACTGGGATTGGATAAGTGCTATAGCTCTGGATTATTTAAATGTTACCTTAACCAATATTTCCGACACAATTTCATTATTGGCTGTTCAGGGGCCAATGGCTGCAAAATCCCTGCAGAAATTGACAAGCATCAATTTGACCGATATGAAATATTACACTTTTGAAATAGGGGAATTTGCAGTTATTCCAAATACCATCATATCTGCAACGGGATATACCGGGGCTGGCGGATTTGAAATATATGTACAGAACAAGTATGCAAAGCTATTATGGGATGCTATTTTCGAAGCAGGAAAAGAGTTTAACATTGAGCCTATTGGTCTAGCGGCCAGAGACACACTTCGATTGGAAATGGGTTACTGCTTGTACGGCAGCGATATCAATGACACGACTTCGCCATTAGAAGCCGGTTTGGGCTGGATTACAAAATTTACTAAAAAATTTGTTCAGAGTGATCTTCTCAAAATTCAAAAAGAGAATGGGGTAACAAGGAAATTAGTTGGATTTGAAATGATTGATAAAGGTATTCCCCGTCATGATTATGAAATCTGGGATGAAAACCAGCAAATTATAGGTATTGTTACCTCAGGTACTATGTCACCTACTTTAAAAAAGGCCATAGGAATGGGATACGTTCCTCTTGAAAAATCAAATCCTGGAAGTGAATTTTTTATCAATATCAGAAACAAACCTATTAAGGCAACTGTTGTTCAGACTCCTTTTGTTCAAATCTAAATCTTCGAGATATGTTTATTCCCAGAGCACTATATTATACTAAAAATCACTTGTGGTTAAGACAGATTGGATTATATGATTATTTTGTAGGTATCACTGATTTTGCCCAGAAAGAAATAGGTGAAATCAGTTTAATTGAACTGGAATTAAACGGCCAGCACATCAAAAAAGAAATACTTTGGGGAAACATCTACGGCCTTAATCAAACTTTTTCTCTCCTTGCCCCTTTTGATTGCAAGGTTATGGCCACGAACATCATTTTAGATACCAACCCTTCAAGTATCAATCGAGATCCATACAATCATTGGTTATTAAGGGTTGCAACAGTTACCAGTACTTATGGATTATTAACCAATGAAGAATATACAGCACTTATTCCATGATATTTAAATTCCTTAAATTAAATATAACGGTTGAGGATAATGACTTCAATGAGCTATATCCCACCAAGATAAAAAGACTCGCAGCCCGCCATTGGACTCCTGTTGCAGTAGCCAAATTTGCATCTGAGTTTTTAGTTGATAAGCCTCACAAAAAAGTATTAGATATCGGTTCCGGGGTGGGTAAATTTTGCCTGGTAGGGGCAGCCTCTACTAAAGGTATATTTTATGGTGTCGAGCAAAGGGAATCACTTATTAAGTTATCAAAAAAAATTGCTGACAAGTACGATGTAACGAATGTAGAATTTATTCATTCCAATATCAATAAAATTAATTTCTCTGACTATGAGGCCTTCTATTTTTATAATTCTTTTTATGAAAATATTGATTCTTCATGTTCAATTGATAAAACAATAGCCCCTGAGAGAGAATTATTTTATTCCTATTCCAAATATGTAAAAGAACAGCTTGAGAAAACACCAATCGGCACCCGGTTAGTTACCTATTGGAGTAATTGGGAAGAAATACCAGATAGTTTCAAACTGGAATACGCAGCTTGTGGAGGTGTGTTGGTTTTTTGGCAGAAAACATCTTAAAGAATAACGAAATAAATCTATCAATATTAAAAAGCAGAGCAATACTGCTGTAAAAGTCTAAATCCTTTTGCAAAACATTTTACTTAATATAATTACCCTTTAGATTACTAAAAAACAAAAGCTGCAAGACAACAAGATTTTTTAAAAATAAAAATATAACAATTCAATCTGAAAAATATATGACTATAATGGATAAAATAAGCACGCGTCTCGGCCCATTAGGCGATCATGCTCATTATGCACATGGATATTATGCCTACCCGAGATTGGAAGGAGAGATTAGCAATACAATGCTTTTTAATGGTGAGAAAAAATTGGTATGGAGCCTGAACAACTATTTGGGATTAGCCAATCATCCTGAAGTCAGGGAAGCCGATAATGAAGGCACTAGACGATATGGACTTGCTTATCCAATGGGAGCCCGAATGATGAGCGGAAATACTAAACTCCATGAAGAGTTTGAAGAGAAAATAGCAGACTATGTTCAAAAAGAAGATGCTTTTTTACTAAACTACGGTTATCAGGGAATGGTATCTATCATTGACAGCCTGGCAGATCGAAAAGATGTTATCGTTTATGATGCAGAATCGCATGCCTGCATCATAGATGGAATGCGATTGCATCTGGGTAAACGCTTTGTTTTCAAGCACAATGATATTGAAGATTGTGAAAAACAGCTACAGCGTGCTAAAAAGATAGTGGAAGAAACTAAAGGCGCAATCCTGGTCATAACAGAAGGTGTTTTTGGTATGCGCGGTGATCAGGGTAAATTAAAAGAAATTGTAGCCCTTAAAGAGAAATATAATTTTTCACTCCTGGTTGATGATGCTCACGGGATTGGCTGTATGGGCAAAACCGGTGCAGGAACCGGTGAAGAACAAGGGATTCAAGGTGGTATTGATTTTTATTTTGGAACATTCGCAAAATCTTTTGCAGGAATTGGCGCTTTTGTTGCCAGTACTAAAAAGGCAATATTATTTCTAAAATATAATATGCGCTCACAAATATTTGCAAAAGCATTGCCAATGCCAATGGTTTTTGGAGCTTTAAAACGATTGGAATTAATGCGCACCAGACCTGAACTCAGGGAAAAGCTTTGGGAGATTACCCACAGCCTGCAAAATGGCCTTACCGATGCAGGTTTTGATATCGGCAATACCGATTCTCCAGTTACCCCTGTTTACCTCAATGGTACCCTGGGTGAAGCAACCGCTTTGGTCAGTGACCTGCGCGAAAACCACCAGGTTTTCTGTTCCGTAGTAGTATATCCTGTTGTACCAAAGGGAATGATTATACTGCGATTGATCCCCACTGCAGTGCACACCTTGGAAGATGTTCAAAGAACCATAACTGTGTTTAAAGAAATCAGGTCTAGTCTGAATTCGGGACAGTACAAAAAAGAAGAAGAACAAGAAGAGGCGACAGTTTAAATCTTAAGATATGAAAACAGATCAATTTATAACGCGCCACAGCGGTGTTAACAAAAAAGACTCAAAAGAAATGCTGGATATTATAGGCGTTTCTTCACTCGAAGCATTAATTGACAAAATAGTTCCATCTGACATTCGTTTAGCAAGACCATTGAACATTGCAGGCGGATTATCTGAATACGAATACCAAAAGCATTTAAGAAGTATTGCAGGTAAAAATAAATTATTTCAATCCTATATTGGCTTAGGCTATTACAATACAATTCTGCCCCCTGTAATGTACAACGATTAACAAAGTATGTGCCTTTGGAATGAAAGCAATTTCAATAGCCACACAAAGTATCCTCTGTGGTGATGCCGATGTGGTAGTTGTCGGCGGTATGAAGAACATGAGCCAGGTTCCTTTTTATTCCACGGATACCCGCTGGGGAAATAAATATGGAAACGCGGTTATGACCAATGGTATTGCCAAAGATGGCTTAACCGATGTTTATCACAATTACCTTATGGGTAATGCTTCCGATTTATGCGCCAAAGAATACAATATCTCAAGAGAAGAACAGGATGCCTTTGCCATTGAATCTTACAAACGATCTCAAATAGCATGGGAAAATAGAAAATTCGACGATGAGATCGTACCAGTAGAAATACCACAGCACAAAGGTGGCTCAATTATTTTTAAGGAAGACCAAGAATATAAAAATGTTAAATTTGATAAAATAGCAGGTCTAAAACCTGCGTTTTCACAAACAGGAACCGCCACCGCAGCTAATTCCTCTACAATGAACAATGGCGTTGCGGCGCTTTTATTGATCAGTAAAGAAAAAGCTGTACAATTGAATATTAAACCAATTGCAATTATCCGCTCCTATGCCGACGCCGAACAGGCACCAGAATGGTTCACTACCTCCCCCGCCTTGTCCATAACTAAGGCCCTGCATAAAGCAGGACTCAAAATAGAGGATATTGATTATTTTGAATTAAACGAAACTTTTTCCACAGTTCGATTAGTGAACACTCAAAAACTAAAATTGGATCCTAAAAAAGTAAATGCAAATGGAGGTGCTGTTTCTTTAGGGCATCCATTAGGCTGTTCAGGTGCACGTATAGTAGTTAACTCATAAATGTACTTAAACAGAACAATGGTAAATATGGTATAGCAAGTATCTGCAATGGAGGCGGCGGTGCAAGTGCTATAGTTCTAGAACTTGCCAATGACTAATATCAATAGTACACTATCATAAATTCAAAAAACTAAAGAATATCCCCCAATGTTCTGATGACTAATTTTTAAAAGGGAAGAGTAATTAAAGACTCTCCCTTTTCTAAGTTAGGTGTTTTTTTTAACTAATTCTCTTTTATAGCTGCTTTTGGATCATAGGAGATAAACATATTAATGTAAATATTTCTGGATAATCGTAGTAATACTGGAAATAAAATAATCAGTACTACAATAATTGCAATAAACGATGTTTTTATACTGGACTCAAAAATATGATATGAAATGATGAAAGTTGCAATTCCTACACCAACATTCAATCCATAACTTACATACATTGCGCCAAAAAAGAAAGAAGGCTCTATTTGATATCTTAGTCCGCAATGGCTGCATTTCTCGTGCATTTTTAAAACCGAACCTAAATGCAGTAGATTTTTATCCAAATACATATTCTCATTCTGACATTTAGGGCAACTCCCTGTTACAATACTATTTAATTTAGATCCTTTTTTCATCTAATGATAATCGATTTTAAGCTCAGGTGCATGAGCTGTAGTTTAATTTTAAAACTTATTTATATACTAAGCAAACCTGCAAGGCTTACCTCTTTAAAAGACGAAGGAACTTTAAGCAGAACCATAAAATCCTCCGTTTTAGTTTAACTGACCAATATTTACCTGACATAACTGTTTTATTGCTTTTGAGCGTCACTAACTCTGCCTGCCTATCCTTTTTAATAGGTTCTCTTAATCAAAAAGATGCTTTTATTTCTGAATAATCTTTTTGAACTCTTTCCCGTAATATATAATAGTTTACAATTTTTGAGTAAAATTATCCTTTTTTGTGCCCTCCAAAATATTTAAAAGTTAAATGAAGCAAAATTGCCCTGGATATTCGCATTATTGGGATTTGCAATAAAAAACATAAAATCAGGAAAATCGGCAGTATTACCTTTAAAGAAATTTCATAATTCTCATTTAAATATAACCCGAAAAATAGCAGAGGTACAAAAACAATCAGTACTATTGGGAAACCAATCCATAAGGCACTTGAATAAAATTCAGGTTCTATCCTAAAATCTTGATTACATTTTTTGCACCTTTCGGGCATTTTAAAAAATCCTCTCATGACAAACAGTCCCGGATTAGTAAATAAATTCCCGTTATGACATCTGGGACATTTAAGTTTAAATATATAATATAACTCTATTCTTAAATTCATTACATATTATTTATAATGGCCTGACCAAATTCAGAGCATTTAAGTAAAGTAGCCCCATCCATCAAACGTTCAAAATCATAAGTTACCGTCTTTTTATTAATTGCACCATTAATTCCTTTTACAATTAAATCAGCAGCATCCTGCCAGCCAAGATATTCCAGCATCATAACTCCTGAAAGAATTTCCGAAGAAGGATTCACTTTATCCTGATCTTTATATTTAGGAGCAGTTCCGTGTGTAGCTTCAAATATGGAAACCCCGGTTGTGTAATTAATGTTCGCTCCCGGAGCGATCCCTATTCCCCCAACTATAGCAGCCAAAGCATCAGAGATATAATCCCCGTTAAGATTTAGTGTAGCTATTACATCATACTGCTCGGGCCTTAAAATAATTTGCTGCAGAAAAGCATCGGCTATTACATCTTTTACAATTACTTGATGCCCATATTTTTCAATAACCTGCCAAGGTCCGCCCTCGTAATCTTTAGCTCCAAACTCATCTTTGGCCAATTGATACCCCCACTCCTTAAATTTACCTTCAGTGAATTTCATGATGTTCCCTTTATGTACTATAGTTACAGAGTTTTTCTTGTTTTCCACAGCATATTTAAGAGCTTCTCTAACAAGGCGTTCTGTACCTTCTTTTGAAACTGGTTTTATCCCTATTGAAGTAGTATCAGGGAATCGAATATCTTTAACCCCCATCTCATTGATTAAAAAATTCTTAACCTTCTCTAATTCTGGTGTACCAGCCATCCATTCTATACCAGCATAGATATCTTCAGTGTTTTCCCTGAAAATAATCATATCTACTTTTTCTGGTTCTTTTACCGGAGACGGAACTCCCTGGTACCATCTTACAGGTCTGACACAGGCATATAAATCAAGTTTTTGTCTCAAAGCAACATTAAGGGATCTCATTCCTCCCCCAACTGGTGTTGTAAGCGGTCCTTTTATAGCTACTAAATATTCTTTGATATCTTCAATTGTTTCATCTGGCAGCCAGCTTCCTGTTTTTTCAAAAGCTTTTTCCCCTGCATATATTTCTTTCCATTGAATCCTTCTGTCTCCACCATAAGCCTTCTCTACGGCTGCATCAAAAACTAGTTTTGAGGCTTTCCAAATGTCCGCTCCTATCCCATCTCCTTCAATGAAAGGAATTATAGGATGTGATGGGACATATAATCTTCCATTTTGAATGCTGATCTTATTTTCTGTCATAATTTTATTTACTTATATAGTTACTTTTTTAATCTATTTCCGTTTTTAGTTTTTCTTCTAGTAAAAAAAACAATTCTATCATAATTTCAATAAAATCAGCCTTTTTATATTTTCAACAAATATATAACATTTGTTATAAATAATACTATTATATGTTATTCTTATTTGTTACATTTGCCGTATGAAAGATTTTTTTGCCCAATTTGATTTTCAGAGCAACCTGCTTTTCCAAGGATTAACCCCTGAGGAAAACAAATCAGTATGCAGTGTTATGGAACCCCTTACCATCAAAAAAGGGAATACGCTTTTTTACGAACAGGGAATCCCTACCGGTATTTTCCAAATAAGAAAGGGTAAAGCCAAAAAATTTAAACGTGGCTTTAGCGGAGATGAGCAGATTTTTTACATCTATACTGATGGCGATGTACTGGGATACCATGCATTGCTGGGTGAAGAGCGATATCAGGACTCTTGTGAGGCATTAGAAGATTTAGAAGTAAACTTCATTGCTAAGGATGATTTTTTAAAATTATTAAAAGATATTCCTTCTCTGCAGCAAACTTTTATAAAAAACATTGGTCACGAGTTTGGCGTTCTTGCCAATACAATTGCTGTACTGGCACAAAAAAATCAAAATACCAGATTAGCAATATTTTTACTTCTTCTGGAAAACAGATTCAATCAAAATTCTGAAAAACCCAAGGGAATTGATCTAACCCGTGATGATTTGGCAAATATTATCGGCACATCACAGGAAAGTCTGGGAAGAAGCCTTAAACAATTTAAAGCAGACGGAATTATTGAAATTGACAAACGAAGGATTTACATAAAAAACAGATATCCTTTATTGGAATTTTTAGACCTCAAAGTAACCGATTTATAATAAGAAAAAGGCATTATTAAATCATAATGTTTCTCTCATTGGTTAAATCTGTACCTGTGGTTTCTTTTTTTGAGTTAAAAAAACCTAATGTATTAACAATGTGTAATGGTGCCTTTTCTTTCAGTTAACAGTTGATTTATTTTAAATATATACAAGCTACATTTTAATTTATGGAAGAAGTATTTATAGTAGCTGCTAAAAGAACTCCTATCGGAGGATTTCTTGGGAATCTGTCCGATTTTTCAGCTTCTCAGCTAGGGCAAATTGCTATTAATGGCGCTCTAAACGAAACAAGTTTAACTTCAAGAGATATTGACTCTGTCTATATGGGTAATTTATTTCCTGTCAATCTTGATGAGTCCTCTGCAGGACAAGCATCCGAATCCTCAGGGATTTCAAGTAAATTAAACTGCATAAAAATTGACAAAGTCTGTACTTCAGGAATGAAAGCTGTAATGCTGGGCATTGAACAGATTCAATCAGGAATAGAAAACATCGTGATTACAGGCAGTACAGAAAGCATGAGTAATGTATCCCCTTCCTCTTTGAAAAGAAATAAAAATAAGTCAGAACACACTAATCTTACTGACAAGCTGCTCAATGACCAGCATATTAATACCTACAATGATCAGATACTTCACTGATTTTTATTCCATTATTTGATACCAAAGACTGGAATCAGATTGTAATTTATATTCAGAAGTTTATTTATAACAGCAGTGCAGTAATAATAGTTTTAGATGTGGAAGGACAAATAATGGCAGATTACCAGCCATGGAAAAAATACATTCGATTGAACAGAGTACTCCCAATCAATTTACATTTAAGAAGAAACAAACAATTGAGAAAGATTTTTTGGTTCAGCAAAGCCTTATGCTGATAGACGCAGAAGGCTGGAGACATTTGGTTAATACAAAAAGTTCATGGTTATCTGATATTCCTTCAACATTGATTATTGCAGACGAAAAAAAATAAAAACTTCCAAAATAAATTCATCCCTATATAATAAATATTCCTAATTAATACAGGGATGAATTCTTTAATCAAATCTTAAACCTTTTCCATTTCTATATATTAATTCTAATATCATCTTATGAAAAAGTGCTGATGCAGAACAATTTTAATATACAAGGGTTTATAATCATTTATGTTATAGCAAACCTATAAACATATAATAATATTATTTCTTCACAAATTTAGTTAGAATTACTATTACCTGCCCGTCTATTTTTCCTTCAATTTGCTCATGATTGTCATGAACTAAACGAATATTTCGCACCGCTGTACCAACTTTTGCATTTAAAGATGAGCCTTTTACATCCAAATCTTTGATAAGAGTTACCGTATCGCCGTTTTGCAGGATATTACCATTGCTGTCTTTATGGAAATTAATAGATCCGTCACCAGTATGGTCTCCGGTTGCTTTTGCCCATTCCAGATTTTCATCCTCTAAATACATCATATCCAGCGCATCAGCAGCCCAGCTTTCATTACGAAAACGGTTAAGCAGACGCCATGAAACCACCTGTACGGCCGGTACTTCACTCCACATAGATGTAAATAGAAAATTTTTCCAGAAAACATCATCCAACTCCTCTTTCTTTTCAATTTGATTAAAGCATTTTTCATTGATTAAAATCCAGCTGTCGGCTCCTTTATTTTGAGCAGGCGGGACTTCATAAGCTATTAGATTTTCACTGCTGCCGCTTAATTCACATACATTTCCACTTCTCTTTTTTAGTAATTCTTCTAATTTCATTTTATTTATAAATAAAGTTTAAAGACTTCTCAGAACATATTCTAAATTCATATATTCTTCACCGTCCATATTTTAATTAATTTTATTCAGTAGGCTTATAGATTTCATGCTCCAATTTAAGCCGTTTTTCTCCAGAAGCTTAATACCCCGCTGTGCGAAATGGATTCTAAGCTGAAACTTTTTGGAACCTCTCTGCAATTGCTCCAGTAGGTAACCAGTTTTGTGCCAATGGGAGTTTTCTCCAGCTGGTCTTTAAGATAAGCTGTATATAGATTATATAGTTCCTCACTTGGATCAATTGATTTGTCAATACGGGCCGTCAGATCTATATTTTCCTGAAATGAATTGAAAAAATAGAAAGCGTCATAATCCAAAAAAGATATCTCCATAATATTTGAGTGTACGAATTCTACATTATCAATCTTATATTTTTTGGCAATTTTTCGCGATAATTTTATAAGCGATTCCCTTTGTTCCACCCCATAAAAAATTCCATCTGTTAAAGCGGCCCCCACAAGGCAGAATTTTCCAGCCCCCGAGCCTATATCCAATACTCTTTTATTGGGTTTGTCCACCAAAAAACCAGCTGCTTTTCTGGCTATTTTTACGGGGGTCCAATGGCGGGAGGCGAGCTTCTTTATCCTAATAGGGTACACTTGGTTAAACTCGTTATCATCAATAGATTTATTTTGCTTGAGATGTTCAAAAATCATTTTATAAATACTTTTGCATTTGCTGCAGTTGGCTTAATTTTCCTTGCTAAATGGAATAATTTAACAGGTGGTAAAAATATAGAGAGTCCCAATATATTTAACTGATTAATATCTTTCTAAAATTTGATTTAAATCAAGAATTCCGTTCAAAGGATTCTGATTTCAATTATAAATCAGGAACGACATAAGAGCTGCCTAAATTATGGCGCCAAAACGCAAAGCATCTTCTCAATCAAAATGAAGTAGGATCCTATAGTAGCCATTACTTTTTTCCTGCCCTGAATCTTTAAGATCTTTTTTGCTTTTTTTTCTGTTTTCGCTTATAAAAATCTTTATCCTTTATTAAGCCCACTGACATTCCCACACACCCTTCACCTTATATTTATATTGCACGCATTCTCCACATATGCATCTTGATTGGTTCTGTCGCATCTGTCGGAATCAAATATAAGAATTTAAGTAATTTAAAAGTTAGTCTGCTAATTTAGAGAATGATTTAAACATAGTTGTCCCATGTCCAATCATCTGATTCTTTCTCAGCATATGCACAACTTCAATTCCACTCAATGTTCGTCTTGCTGATTCAAAGCTTTTAAAGCCTAACCCGTTTTGTATCCTCCATTTTATAAATCGATGGTCCTGTTCTACAATATTGTTGAGATATTTACACTGCCGAATTTTAATCTTTGAGAACGAACGCTTGTTATAGACTTTGATCGCTGCGGTATTAGAACCGCTTTTATCAATGTTTATTACTCTTGGTATGCAGTTATTACTAATTGCTTTAATTAGAAAAGACTGAGCGCTCATTCTTTGTCTTCTTCTGGTCAAAAGAAAGTCTACTGTATTGCCTAGTTTATCTACTGCTCTATATAAATAACACCAAATACCTTTTACTTTGATATAGGTTTCATCCAATCTCCAACTTGTACCTACTTTAACCTACATCGAAACAGATGAAGGCTGGATCTATCTCACTGTGGTGATAGACCTTTTTGACCGTAAAGTGATCGGCTGGTCAATCAGCGAAACAATGAGAGCAAAAGATACAAGCATCACCTCTTTAACGAAAGCTCTTTTAAATCGTCCATTGCAGAACAATCAGGAACTACTCTTTCACTCAGACCAAGGAAAGCAATATGCCTGCCGTGAGTTTATTGCTTTATTAGCCACAAATAAAATAACCCAAAGCATGAGCCGAAAAGGAAACTGCTATGATAACGCGATAGCAGAAAGCTTCTTCAAGACATTAAAGGTAGAGCTGGTATACCAAAATAAATATAAGACTAAAGAGAAAGCAGAAAAATCAATAACCGATTATATCGAGAACTTTTACAACACCTGCAGAAGACATTCTGCACTCGGAAACTTAACCATCGAAGAGTTTCAGAATCAGCAGGCAATTAAATAATAGCTTTTCTTAGTATGCTAGAGTTAAACTGGGTGCACAATCGATGCATTTAGATTTAACAAGAACTGATAATACTGTATTAAAACAATTTGAAGGCTCAAGTTCGAAACATTACTAACACTAATGTCTGGAGAGTTTAGGTTCGAAACTTTTAGAGTTCAAATATTTCAACAAATTGACCGGATACTTAGCAGGGATAATTTATATATTACTTTTCAATCATTATAATTTTGCATTTCAATTTACAATACAATTAGTAACTCTTATAATTGTATAGAATGTAAATTCCAAGTATTGAAATCTTTTTTGGTTTCATCTTATAATTTGAAACCACTTTAGAATGTTTTTCAAATATTAAAATTTTGCAATTTTATAATTTTATCCTTATCAAATTTGAAGATATACAGTAACTACAATTGTATGGTATTAATTTAAGTTTTTATGTCATGATAATCAAACGAACCTTAATCAAATCCTTATTTTTTTTTTCTGACAATTTCTCCTTTGTTTGCCCAGAAATACAAAACAGATGTACCTGCATCACTAGTGATTCCTAGCAAGATAGAATCTCGTATTGGAACATTGAACTTTAAAGATGGTTTTCCTGATGATAAAACCGTTGAAAAAGTCTATGATAACCTCGATTTTAGCAGGGCTCTTATCGCTTTTATGAATACCATGCCCGGAGCCTCGCAGGTAGCACAACGTAAAGGTATTCGTGAATTTGGACCTGATAATGGTACCGTTATTATTTTTGAAAACTTAATGGATTCAAGATCGCTTTTTTTAACAGCAAATACAGAGAGCATGTACGCCCTTGGCTGGCTAAACTTAAAAGACGGACCTGTTGTGGTAGAATCTCCTCCCAATACCCTTGGACTAGTGGATGATTTTTGGTTTCATTATGTAACAGATCTTGGACTTGCGGGACCAGATAAGGGAAAAGGCGGGAAATTTATTTTTGTACCGCCAGGTTACAAAGGTAAAATTCCAACAGGTTATTTTGTATTTAAACCCAAGACCTATAATCTTTTATTTGGAACCAGAGGATTTGTAGTCAATGGTGATACAAAATCAACTGCAGAGAACATTAAGAAAAACTTGCGCATATATCCACTTTCAAAAGCTGTCAATCCGTCCAAAACGAATTTTGTCAATGTATCGGGAAAATCTTTCAGCACCATCCACTCTATGGATTATAATTTCTTCAAAGAAATTAACGAAGTAGTTCAGGAAGAGTCAAACGACGCCATGGATTCCGAAACCTTGGGACTGCTGGCTTCGATCGGTATTGAAAAAGGAAAACCTTTTAACCCTGATGAAAGAATGAAAAAAATACTCACTGAAGCGGCTTCGGTAGGTAATGCCACGGCAAGAGCCAGTGCTTACCGTTCGCGCCTGACAGATTCTTTCTTTTTCCCAAACAGTGCCTGGGGTACCTGTTTTATAGGAGGCAGTTATCTTTTTGAACATGAAGGTGTCCGTATGCTCGATGCTCGCTCTTATATGTTTTTCTATGCCACAGGCATCACCCCTGCTATGGCTATCCAAAAAGTGGGTGCCGGTTCAGCATATGCTGCCGCATTTGTCGATGCCCAAAAGAAACCCTTTGACGGCGGTAAGACTTATCACCTGCATTTACCTCCCAATATTCCGGCAAAACAGTTTTGGTCAGTAGTTTTGTATGACAATCAGACTCGATCTATGCTTCAGACCGATCAGCTGTTTCCGAGTATCAGCAGTCAGAAAAAAGAAACTCAGGTGAATGCTGACGGTTCTGTAGATTTGTACTTTGGACCTAAATCACCTGCAGGAAAAGAAAATAACTGGGTACAAACAATACCAGATAAAGGATGGAGCATTATCCTGCGTCTTTACGGTCCGCAGCAGTCATGGTTTGATAAGACTTGGAAACCCGGAGAAATTGAAGAAATATAATAATTTGTTAAGACGAGGAAGTTCCCTTCTATTAATTTCTAATTTAAAATATTTTTGATAATTCACATTATTTCAACTCTTTTAATGCATCTTCCAGTTTATATTTTTCTCGAACATAATCTTCCTCTAATGAGTCAATAGTCTGTTGTAAAGATGGATCATAGTGCTTAATATCCCCTGCAAATTGTTTAGTAAATTTTACTTTTTCCTTTAATAGGTTAAGTTGCTTCTGAGCGTCTTCTATGCACGTATTCATGTATTCCCGCTCGTCTTGAGGGTGCAATTCTACTTGCTCTCTCTGCTGATCAATAATCTGTTGTGACGATTTAATGATACTGTCTGATTCTTTGTTCAATGCAAACCACTTTCTCAGAAGATTATCATTAATACCAGAGACCTCATCTAAATCTGTCTCTAAGCCATTTTCATTTGAACTCGTCCAATCTTTTTGCTGGCAGCAATATAACAGTATAGCAATACCAGCCAGTATGTAAAACTTTGTTTTCATATAATTTCTTATTTAATTTCTCTTGTGATATTTTCAATTACAAAACAGTTTTATTCTTACTGCTTTTTCTGGTTTTCAATTCTTTGTCTTTGTTGTTTGCCAATTTGATAGTACTAGCAACAGGAAAATTTTCTGGTAAAATCAAAATTGTTTCTTCAATTACTTTACGAGTTTTTAATCCAACAGCAAAATGAATACTATTGGCTTCAACAATATCATTGACTTTGTCGTTTTTGAGCTTTTCTGTGGTTTGAGTAACACGAAATAAATTCATTGCCAATTCTGTATTGTCCATATGGTCGAGAATGTTTTCATCAGGATTAAGACCTCTAATCTCGCGTATGGCTTTTACATCCAGACCTCCATAAAGTCCTCTATATCCATGGTTTTGAAAAAAGGCATAATCTGCAGGGGTAACAATACCAGCTTTTCGTGCGGCTCCTGCTAGCTGAAGATTTCTCTTAGCTAGTTCTTTACGAAGAAAATATCTTCGCTCTTTTACTATTTTAAAATTTTTACTTTTTTGCTGTTGGTTCAATTCCTGCAGACGAGCTTGTGTTGCAAAATAGGCTTGTCCAAGCGCTACCGGTTTTAAAGCAGGATCTGCATTTTGAATTATAAGATAACAGCCATATCGTGATAATTTTGCATCACCCCCATTCCTTTGTAAATCACTCTCAACTGATTTTATTGCACTAAAATCTTTAAAATGTAATGCTGTCTCCTGACCTGTATTAATACAGGAAGCCTTTGCCTTATCCAGCACTTCAATAAATGAACTATACCTGGAATACCCTAGCAATTTTGCAAGATCCTTGGCACTCCAATACTCATTGCCAGCCTTATCTGTTTTTTTGAGTTTCTCAAATATCGATATGCTTTTGCTTTGTGATTTATTTGCTTTCATTGTACTTTTTATTTAAAATCTGAGATTATTTTCTAAACTTATTTTAAATTAAAATTATCCTCAATACATCTTAGCTAGACTCTAAGACAGCAAATATCATTTAATATTTTAAGCAGAAAAATGATTTGTATCACCTTATAAAAAAGCTATAAATATCAAAAGATGATCACAATCATTTTTAATTTTTACGTGTCCAACTATCTTTAAAATAAAATTAAAAGCCATAAAAAGAGAGATTAAAAAGAAATGAAAATGGAAAAATATATTTTAAAGTTTAGTGAGATCGGAATTAACGATATTAATAAAGTAGGTGGCAAAAATGCTTCTCTGGGAGAGATGTACAATAATCTTAGTCCTCATGGTATTAGAGTTTCCAATGGTTTTGCCATAACAACAACTGCCTACAAAGATTTTATAGAATACAATCATTTAAGTTTTGCTCTAAACGAATTAATGCAACTTTTGGATAAGAAAGACTTTATCAACTTAACTGAAATTGGTGAGAAAGCGAGAAAGCTGCTACTTGATGCAAAATTTCCCTTAGATCTTCAAACCGAAATTTCAGACGCCTACTCCTGTTTATGTGAAGACAAAGATCTGGCAGTTGCCGTTAGAAGTAGTGCCACTGCAGAAGATCTTGTCAATGCAAGCTTTGCTGGACAACACGATTCATTTCTAAATATTAAAGGTACAATGCCGCTGATTTATGCCGTAAAATGCTGTTTTGCGTCACTCTATACAGACAGAGCCATTAAATACAGATTTGACAAAGGTTTTGATCACGACAAAATATTTCTTTCTGTTGGTATTCAGCAAATGGTCCGCTCTGATTTAGCTTGTTCCGGTATCGGATTTACACTGGAACCCGAATCGGGATTCCTTGATGTGATTCATATTGCAGGGACCTGGGGTCTAGGTGAAACAATCGTACAAGGTATCGTAACTCCTGATGAATTTCTAGTATTTAAAAGATCCATTAAAAACAATAAAAAGGCTATTTTGCAGAAAAATCTCGGAGCAAAAAATAAGATGCTCATTTACAATGATAATTCTTCCGGTACTAATTCAACTGTTCTAAAAATTACGCCCCGAAAATGGTGCAACAAATTTGTCCTTGACGACTCCGAAATTGAAAAACTCGCCAGATGGGCCCTTATTATAGAAGAACATTATAATAAACCAATGGATTTTGAATGGGCGAAGGATGGCTTAAATGGAGAGCTTTATATTATTCAGGCCAGACCGGAAACGGTACATTCCCTCTTAAAACCACTATCAATTACTACTTATAAATTAGAAAAAAAAGGAGTAGCACTTGTTCAGGGCGAGGCTGTTGGAAACCGTATAATTTGTGGTACTGCAAGAATTCTTGTATCGCCAAAAGACGCTTCAAAACTCCAAAGTGAAGAAATTCTGGTTACTAATTTTACCAGTCCGGATTGGGATCCTATCCTAAAAAAAGTGGCTGGAATCATTACCAATAAAGGCGGACGAACAAGTCATGCCTCTATAGTAGCCAGAGAAATGGGAACACCAGCCATTGTGGGAATCGGTAATGCCACTGAAATTATTAAAGATGGGGATCTTATTACCCTGAGCTGTGCAGAAGGAAAAACCGGTTATGTCTATAAAGGCAAATTAAAATACCTGCAAACAACTGTGCCACTCAACAAAATAAAGCTCCCTCAAAAACCAAAAGTCCAGCTGATAGTTTCTGAACCCGAGAAAGCATTTGATTTATCATTTTATCCAAATGATGGCGTAGGCTTACTCAGACTTGAATTTATTATAAGCCACAACGTGAAGATACATCCCATGGCGCTCATTCATCCGGAAAAAGTACTTGATGCTGATCAAAGTTTAGCGATAGCAGCACTCACACAAAACTATAGTAGTAAGCCAAATTACCTCATCGAAAAACTCTCACAAGGTGTAGCCACAATAGCGGCAGCCTTTTATCCCAAAGAAGTCATCGTCAGAATGAGTGATTTTAAAAGCAATGAATATTCCGAGCTTCTCGGAGGCTCTTTTTTTGAGCCTCACGAAGAAAATCCAATGCTTGGTTTTCGTGGCGCTTCCCGTTACTATCATGAAAAATATCGCGAAGGATTCAGGCTTGAATGTGAAGCGATGAAAATAGTTCGGGATGAAATGGGACTTACCAATGTAAAACTCATGATTCCATTTTGTCGTACGCCCGAAGAAGGAAAAAAAGTGATCGCTCTAATGGAAGAATACGGTTTAAAACAGCGTAATAATGGTCTTGAAATATATGTTATGGCAGAGCTTCCATCAAACATATTACTGGCTCAAGAGTTTGCTGAAATTTTTGATGGTTTTTCTATCGGTTCCAATGATCTAACACAGCTTACTTTAGGCATCGACAGAGATTCTGAATTAATTGCAGATCTTTTTGATGAACAAAATCCAGCTTCAAAACAATTCATACTCCAAATGATAAATACCGCTGTGAAAATGGGTAAGAAAATTGGCCTTTGCGGACAGGCGCCTAGTGATTCAGCAGATTTTACAAAATTTTTAGTTACGGCAGGAATCGATAGTATTTCTTTTAATGCTGATGCTCTAATAAATGGTATTAAAAATATCAATACATCAACACTTTCTCTAAAATTCAAAAGAGGTGCTTCTATACATTAAGAGAACTTTTTGAATCATAAATTAAAGAATGAAACCAGTAGATAAAAACAACAAGACAAAACATTGATTATCAAAAACATTTACCGAAATTTGTTTAAAAAAAATCGATTGCAAAATGAAAAACCAGGCACTTTTAAATGCAATTATTGAAAATGCAATCGATGGCATAATCACAATTAACGAAAGAGGAATTGTTGAATCTATTAATCCTTCTGCATGCCGTCTTTTTCTGTATAATCCTGATGAAGTTATTGGCAAAAACATTTCACTTTTAATGCCTTCTCCAGATAGAGAAAAACACGATTCTTATATACAAAACTATAAATCTTCTGGAATTCCGCATATTATTGGACATGACAGGGATGTGCTTGGGAGGAAAAAAGACGGAAACATATTTCCTTTTAGGCTTGGAGTAAGTGAAGTTAAATTTGAGGGAGAAAGAATTTTTGCAGGTTTCATTCATGATATGAGCCACCAAAAAGAAGCGGAAAACCGTTTAATGCAATACACTCAGCATTTAGAAGAACTAGTAAAAGACCGTACGCAGACGTTAAACGAAACTATTGAAGCCTTAACCGCCACACAAGAAGAGGTGAGCAACACCCTCGAAAAAGAGAAAGAACTTAATAAAATTAAAAGCCGCCTCTTATCGATGGCCTCCCATGAATTTAGAACACCTTTAAGCACCATTCAGCTTTCCACTGCCCTACTGCAGCGTTATGTAGAAAATATAGCTAATCCAAAAATTGAAACCCATATACGGAAGATCAAAAGCGCCATTGTAAACCTGACTACAATTTTGAATGATTTTTTACTTCTTGAAAAAGCAGAATCGAATAAAATTACTCTCGAAATATCAACTTTTAATCTACAGGATTTTATCAAAGAAATTATAGGAGAATTGAAGCTCCTTACAAAAAAGAGACAAAAGATAATTAGCATACCCAATACTGAAATTATTTTGGTAAAGCTGGACAAAAACTTACTCAAAAATTGCATCATCAATCTTGTATCCAATGCTATAAAATATTCAGGAGAGGAAACCGAAATCGAACTATCGACTTCAATCACGGATACTATGATAACCATCAATGTTAAAGATAATGGCATTGGCATTCCTGAGGAAGATCATAAACATTTGTTTGAAGCTTTCTTTAGAGCGCATAATACAGGAAATATTCCAGGGACGGGTCTGGGACTTCATATTGTTTCACGCTATGTATCACTAATGAATGGAACCATTTCATTTAAAAGCGCCATTGATAAAGGAACTTTATTTACTATTGAATTGCCACGTTATGACTAAAATACTTATCATTGAAGATAATGACAATATCAGAGAAAATGTTGTTGAAATACTTGAACTCTCCGGTTATGAGGTTTTTGCAGCAGCTAATGGAAAAACAGGAGTGGAAACAGCACTTAAAATATTGCCTGATCTAATACTATGTGATATTATGATGCCTGAACTTGATGGATATGGCGTTTTACATATTCTTCATAAACATCCTGAAACACAAGCAACATCTATTATATTTTTGACTGCCAAAGCGGAAAGAGCCGATATTCGTAAAGGAATGGAGCTGGGAGTTGATGATTATCTTACCAAGCCATTTGATGATATTGAGCTCCTTAAGGCAATAGAAGCCAGATTGAAGAAAAAAGAACTGCAACAACTTTTTTATGGACAGAGTGCCGAAAACCTCAACGCAGTTATTTCTAAAGAAGACGGACTCGTAAAACTAAAAGAAATCATGCTTGATCGCAGCACCCGACATTATAAAAAAAATCAATATATTCATTACGAAGGCGATCATGTACTAGGAATCTATTATATCATAAGCGGAAAAGTTAAGACGGTAAAACTTACTCAGGAAGGACGTGAACTTATTACTGGCGTTTATAAAGAAAATGATTATCTGGATATCAGTATACTGTTTTCAAATGATACTTATAACGATACCACTATTGCACTGGAAGAAACAGTTTTAAGCTTTTTGCCAACAGAACAGCTTGATAAACTTCTTTTTCTGTATCCTGATGTTGGTGCTAAATTCATCAAAATTCTCGCCAATGATATGCGAGAAAAAGAAGAACGACTGCTGCAGATTGCTTATATGTCAGTACGCAAAAGAATTGCCCAAGGTATTGTACACCTAGCAAAGGAGCACAGCTCTGATGGCAATAGTATTAAATTCTCCAGAGATGATCTGGCCGCTTTTTCTGGAACATCACCTGAAACTGTCAGCCGTACTTTAAGCGATTTTAAGGAAGAAGGATTAATAGAAAAAACCTCAAGTACTATACATATCCTTAATTTAGATAAACTAAGCAGGATAAAAAACTAAAAAATCAATTTATGATGAAGATCATATTCGCAAATGATTTTCATCATCTGTCCGCAACATAATCTACTGTAATTTTGGTTGCACTATTTCATAAAACAAAATCTATCTGATCTGTTTTTTCGAACTAGTCTAAAACTTTAGTAAAAAAAGTTGAATAATGAAAGTAATTAAACACTCAGGTCATGTTGTCCCGTTCGACATCGAAAAATTAAAACTTTCTCTTCAAAAATCTGGAGCTGATGCTGATCTTATAAGAGAATGCCTTGTACAGATAA
The DNA here is from genome assembly GCF_056824325.1 of Flavobacterium sp. B330r. Lineage (NCBI taxonomy): Bacteria > Pseudomonadati > Bacteroidota > Flavobacteriia > Flavobacteriales > Flavobacteriaceae > Flavobacterium > Flavobacterium sp. B330r. Next base: position 3,932,262 of record NZ_CP124860.1, on the reverse strand, counting down.
AAAATCAAATGTATGAAGGCATAACTACCAAGCAAATATATAAACTGGCATTTGCGATCTTAAAAAAAGCGTCAAACGGACATGCCGCGCGATATAACCTGCGCTACGCATTGCAAATGCTTGGTCCGGCAGGTTTTTTCTTTGAAAAATTTATATCCAGACTTTATGCCGCCGAAGGTTACAAAACAAGAACAAATCTAACCCTGCAGGGAAAATGTGTATCGCATGAAGTAGATGTGGCACTGAAAAAAGAAAACAAGCTGTCGATGGTTGAATGTAAATTTCATAGCAGCAGAGAAGGAGCTTCAGATGTAAAAGTACCAATGTATATTCTGTCCCGATTTAATGATCTCAAAGCTAAACAGCATACTATTTTTAGCGGAAGCGAAAACATAGATTCCTGTATAATAGTAACAAACAACCGATTTACTAAAGATGCTGAAACTTTTGCCATTTGCAGTGGAATAACTCTTTTAAGCTGGGATTATCCTAAAAATAACAGCATTAAAAATAAAATAGATAAAGGAGGACTTTACCCGATTACATGTCTCACAACGCTGTCAATGGTCGAAAAAGAAAAATTGCTTATTCTCGATCAAATACTTGTAAAAGATCTTATTAATGATTCGAAAAGTCTTCATAAAATAGGAATTAGTGAAAACCGGATCAGAAATGTATTAAAAGAAGCTTCACAAATTTGTAAACTTATTTAAGATGAAAATAAAATTTATTGGAGGCGCCGGAACCGTAACAGGCTCAAAGACACTCATAGAAAGTAATGGTATAAGAATATTGATTGATTGTGGGCTTTTTCAAGGGCTTAAGGCGCTCAGACAACTTAACTGGGAGCCTTTGCCAGTTTTGCCCTCAACAATAGATTATGTGCTACTAACACACGGTCACCTGGATCATTGCGGATGGCTTCCAAGATTGGTTGCACAGGGATTCACAGGTAAAATATATTGCACCTCTCCTACTAGAGATGTGGCCAAACTTGTTCTTTTAGACAGCGCTAAAATTCAGGAAGAAGAAGCCAACAAAGCCAACAAAGAACATTATTCTAAACATGAAAAGGCAGAACCACTCTATACTTTAGAGCAAGCTGAAGCTGTTCTTCCCTATTTTAAAATCTTACAACCAGATACTTCAACAGACATTTCTTCTGATATTACTGCTACTTATACTGGTGCAGGACATATTATTGGTGCCTGCACTATTACACTAATACTTGAAGGCAAAACTTTGGTTTTTTCAGGTGACATAGGACGTGATGATGATGTCTTGATGTTTCCGCCAACAAAACCCATACTAGGTGATTATCTTTTTTTAGAAAGTACTTATGGTAACCGTATTCATCCGGATCTGGATGCAAAAAAAGAGCTTGAAAACTATATCAATACCACTATAGAACAAAAAGGAACTGTTATTATTCCAGGATTTGCTGTAGAAAGAGCACAATCTATAATGTACTTAATATGGCAACTTAAAATTGAAGGCAGAATTCCAGATGTTCCCTACATTCTCGATACTCCGATGGGCGCCAGTGTCCTGGATATTTTTTTACAGAATATGCAATGGCACAAACTCTCTGCTAATGACTGTCATGAAATGTGCAAAATGTTTAAAATAGTTTCTGAATACGAACAGACTATGCGAATCATTGAAGATCCTCAGCCCAAGGTAATCATTGCTGCTAGCGGAATGGCCACAGGAGGTCGAGTATTATCCTATTTCGAGCATTATATAGACCTGGAGAAAACTACTGTTGTAATGGTAGGCTATCAGGCAGAGGGCACTCGTGGAAGAAGACTTCTTGAAGGTGCCGATGAAATTAAAATATACGGAAACTACTACAACGTAGAAGCTAAAATAGTTCAGATTGAAGGACTCTCTGCTCACGGAGATCAGGAAGATCTTGTAAACTGGCTTTCAGCTCTTAAAAATGTTCCCAAATGCATTTACTTAGTACATGGAGAAAATCTTCCGGCAGATGAACTTCGAATTAAAATTCAGGATAGATATGGTTTTAAGTGTAGTGTTCCGATCATAGGAAGCGAAATAGAAATCTAGAAGATTTTTCATTTCCTTCTAAAATATTTTGGAACCTCAAACCATAATACGGATACTGATCCTGCCAATACACATACAATAAGCTGAAAAACTGTAGGCATTTCAAAATTAAATAAAGAACGTAAAAAAGGTACTGCAAATAATAGTATAACCAAAAGCACCGTAATGCCTATTAAAAGCGAAACCATAAAATTTTTATAGTGAACTGTTACCCATAATGAATAATAAAAAGATCGGTTTACCAGTGTGAGTAGAACATTAGCCGAAATCAAAGTCAAAAAAACCAAACTTCGCGTGCTGTCTTCATTCCATTGATTATACACTGACCACTGATATATTCCTAATACTCCTATGGTAATAACAACTCCCTGCAAAATACTTGTTATCAATTCTTTTACCTTAAAAAAAGTAGACGTTAATGCTCTTGGTCCTCTTTGCATGGTATCGGCTTCAGTAGGTTCATTCTCATAGAGTATTGAACAGGTTGGTCCCATAATTAGTTCTAGCAGAATTACATGGAGCGGACTGAATATATTGGGATAAATCCATCCTAAAGCAAGTGGAATAAAAACGATCAGAATTATGGGAATATGTATTGATATAATATATTGAATTGCCTTTTTCAGATTCGTATAAATTCTTCTTCCCATTGCGACGGCCTCTACCATTTTAGAAAGATCATCTTCCACCAGAATCAACGAAGCAGCATCTTTCGCTATAGCTGTTCCTTTTTTTCCCATGGCAATACCTATGTGAGCTGCTTTAAGTGAAGGTCCGTCATTTACACCGTCACCGGTCATGGCTACAATTTGTCCATTTGCTTTGAGAGCGCTTACAATTCTTAGTTTGGCTTCGGGAAACATTCGGCTAAACAAATTGATATCCGTTACTTTACTTTGTAATTCTGAATCACTCAACTTCATTAGCTCATCGCCTGTAATGGCTTTATCAAATCCCTTAAAACCGATCTGCTGAGCAATTGCGTTTGTTGTACGGGCATTATCTCCTGTAATAATCTTCACCCCAATTCCTGCTTTATAAAAAGACTGTAATACCTCTGAAATATTATCCTTAGGCGGATCATAAAAAGCAACTAAGCCTTTAAATATAAATGGAATTTCCTGCTGTTTTTCAGGATAATTATTTCCTTCCAAAGAGCCTTGAGCAACTCCAAGAACCCTGTATCCTTTTCCTGTTAGTTTATCCATAGCCAATAGGACAATTTCTCTGGTTTCGTTTGTAAGATGGCAAACTTCAAAAATTGCTTCAGGTGCTCCTTTTGCAGCAATAATTCGATTTCCTCCATCATCTTCAAAAATATGAGTCATCATTGGCGGCCTACCTGATAACGGATATTCATGAATCATTTTAAAGTTGGCAGTCAAATCTTTAGCTGTAAACTTTTTATAAGTATTATGAAGTGCTATTTCCATCGGATCAAAAGGTATGGGTTCACTTGCCCACATAGCTGTCGTTATAAGATCCTCAGTTTCTTTTGATTCTCCAAAAGTATTAACTTCTGCGTCTAATCCAGAGGGCAAGTAAAGACTCGCTAATTCCATTTTATTCTGAGTTATGGTTCCCGTTTTGTCTGTACAAATAATGGTGGCGCTGCCTAGTGTTTCAACTGTTTTCATTTGTTTGACTACGATGCCCATTTTCATTAACCTGCGCGCTCCCAATGCCATAAATGTTGTAAAAGCAACCGGAATCTCCTCTGGTAATATACTCATTGCTAAGGTGAGCGCTACCAAAAGACTTCCCAAAACATTACCCAATCTGACATAATTGATAGCCCAGACCAGAATAAAAATCAGAACTCCAACAAAAACCATCTTTTTTATAAAATTCCCAATCTGAAGTTCTAATGGCGTCTTTTCTTCGGCAATAGCTTCCAGGCTTCTTCCTATTTTACCCAGCCTTGTTTCATTTCCTATTTCTGTTACTTTAATTATGGCCAATCCGCTGACAACGGTAGTTCCCGTAAACACTTTGTGATCTTCTTTATCTTTATCTTTAAAAACACTCATCGACTCACCGGTAAGTATCGATTCGTTTACTGAAAAATCATTTGAACTAATGATAACTCCGTCAGCAGGGACCAATCCCCCTTCCTCTACAATTACCAGGTCACTAACGACAATATCTTGTGTTTTAACATTTTGCTGTTTACCCTCACGAATAACTTTGCACAAAGGTTCTGTAAATTCCTGTAATTTTGCCAAAGCATTTTGGCTTCTTTTTTCCTGATAAAGTGATATGGCTGCAATTAGTAAAATTGAAACGGTAAGAAATACTGCGTCGCTATATTGACTATTGATAAAATAAATTCCTGCGGCAACGAGTAATAAAAGAATCATTGGTTCTGCAAAGATGCTTTTTAGAAAAGCTAAGAACCTGTTCTCCTTTTTGTAATTATACTTATTGATTCCATATTTTGCTCTAAAGTCAAGTACTTCTTCAATATTTAGTCCCTGTAATTCTTGTTCCTTATTATTCATAGCTTGTACATAAATTAGCATCGCCGTATACTATCTTAAAGATACAAAATAAGTTTTGCTTTAAACAGCGGCTTCAAGTATTGAAAAAGTATAGCTTTTTTATTCCAGACTAACCGATGGAAAGATGTGCAGTCGTACTTTTAAGGCCTTTAAAACCAAACAATGTTCTTTACAAATTGAGAAAATTTTCAATGTTTTGTTGATCATTTTACTTTCCTCAATAACAGCCATAGGTCTTAGAACAATATCAGTTATCTCTGAAAATTCATCTGATAGTAGTATAGACGCACGGGCGCTACTTTTGAATCTTTTAAATTTTAATCCTTTATGTCTGGCTGTATTAAAAAATGCAGTCATATAAGAACTTTCTACGGCGGCGAGAAATAGATGTTCTGCTGACCACACATTTTCATCGAGATTTTTTAAACAGGAATAAGATGATACTTCTATATCATTATTAAAGATAACGGCACTTACTTTTGCAGTTCCATTTAGCTGACATTCCAAATCTACCTGATATTCCTGTGAAGTTTTCATAATAACTAAATTAGTTAGTTCTTCATTAGTAATAAATGATATCCAACATATCTTTTATCTGGCACTAAATTAAAAACTAAAAACAGAAGTGCTAAAAGTCATTATTACAAATGATTCAGATCATTTTTATTCTTTGTGCTTTAATGCAATTTTACATAGCAAAAGGAATTAACGGTAAATTTTAGATTTAAGAGTTGCACAAGCTTCTAATTTCTAAAAACCTAATAAAATCTTATACTAACCCAAAAAAAGATAGCCATGGAAAATCAACATTTATTCGTAGCACATTATAAATCACTGCAGCAGGCTGAGGATGCAATCAAAAAATTAAAAAAAAGTGGTTACGACATTACAAAACTTTCAATAATTGGTAAAGATTGCTATACGGAACAAAATGTTCTTGGATACTTTAACATTTACGATAAAATGGAAAAATGGAGTACTACCGGATTATTTGCCATAGGGCTATGCGGGTTATTGTTTGGATTACTATTTATTTTCAACCTCACTGCCAATCTTCCCTACTTTAGAATACCCATCATATATGCCTGTGTCGCCGTACTTCTAGGAGCTACGTTGCCATTAATAGGTATGGGATTTTCAAAAGACAAAACCATAAAATATAAAACCGAAGTAAAAGCCCGTAAATATGTGCTGCTTGCTCAGGAAACAAATGCCAACATTGAAATTATGAGAACCACACTTAATACTCATATTCCTAAAGAAAATTCAATAGAGGAAAAAGAGAACCGCGCTCTATTAGAGAACGAAGCTTTTCACCTCTAACAAATAAAACACTATAAACTCAAATTAAGCAACTATCTAAATGAAAATAATATGAAAACAAATGAAGAATTACAAAGAGATGTTCAAGACGCCATTAAATGGGAACCACAGCTGCATGCCGCAGAAATTGGTGTAACTGCAAAAGATGGTGTAGTAACCCTAATGGGAACTGTAGACGCTTATTATAAAAAAATTGAGGCTGAAAATGCCGCCAAAAATGTTGATGGCGTCAAAGCGGTTGTTGAGGAAATAGAAATCAAATATTCCAGCAATAAAAAGTCTGATGAAGATATTGCCAACGATGTCTTGAAGGCTTTAACAGATAACTGGAATGTACCTCAGGAAAAGATTCAGATTAAAGTTGAAAAAGGCTGGGTTACGCTTGAGGGTCAGGTAACCTGGAATTATCAAAAAGAAGCCGCCAATAAATCCGTCGGCCATCTTACAGGTGTGAAAGGCGTAACCAACCGTATCAAAATAAAATCTGAAATACAGGATGAAATTGAGAAAAAAAATATTGTAAAAGCCTTAGAAAGCAATTGGACACTGCACTCTGAGAACATATTCATTAAAGTCGATGGTACAACCGTGACATTGACAGGAGCTGTTTCTTCACTTTTTCAAAAAGATCTTGCAGAAAAAATAGTTTGGAAAACCCCGGGAATCTGGTCCGTCAATAATCAGCTTGTTGTGGAACATAAGTATGCCATATCAGAATAACTTTAAAAGGGAGATGAAGTTTTCCCTTTTATCCCAGTTTTTTAAAATGCATAAAGAGGTTCATTTTGATAGTTTTTCCTAAAAAAATTATTTTTAAAATTAAAAATTATGAAAACAATAATAACCTTAATGACAATTACAGCAATCACTGCTGTAATTCTGATTAGTAACATAAGACAAAACCAAAAAAAAACTAACTCTTAAATAGCAATATCATGGAACCAAGCTGGATCATATTAACATTTATGAGCATCGTCATTTTAATTGTGATGATTTACATCTTTATACAAAACAATAAAGATCGCAAACAATATGAAAAAGATTTAAACACACCTTCAAATCTGTATGAAGAAGAATCTGAAGTAAATGACTTAGATAAATTTTAATTTTTTTATCCTATTAACAATATGAAAATATGAAAACTACAATACTGTATACTCTGTTTCTCATAGCTGCTACACTTACGCTAGTGAATCGTTATACTCCATTATATATCAATAATTCAATACTTCATTTTATCATCCTTTTTATTGCAGCTTTAACTTTTGTACTTATAGCAAGCCAGTTATTTGGAAAATTAAAAAGATCAAAATCACAGTTACTGGCATTCATTATTGTTGGAGTTTTATGTTTTATTAAATCCTTCCTTACTTGGGGTGGTGACTGGAAAACACAAACAATTTTATACAAGAACGTGACGAATGATAATAAGAATATAGAGTTTCAAATGCGTGGGGATCGCTTTTCATTCGGATATAAAAAACGCGTTGTAAACAGGTTAAAATTATTTCCCGGATTTGACTGGACTACTGATATTGATACCGCGACAATCGATCACAAGCACTGGAAAAAAATGAATCTTTATGTTAATGAAATGAAGTTTGTTTCAAAATAATAATAAACCGAATTCGTCATTAATTAAAACAATTAGGGCTTCGTACCCGATCAAAAATCTAGAAAGCATGAAAAAAATACTTGTTACAACCGACTTATCTCATAGCTCCAAAGTAGCTGTACGTTTTGCTATTCAGCTGGCATCTCAAATAGGTTATGAACTTACATTTCTATATGTAAATACGTCATTTATTATTGATCCTTTTTCAGCTGTTACTTTTGTAGGTCTTCCGGAGCCAGATAACAAAAAACAGGAACAAGCTCTTATAAAATTTGTACATACGCTCTACAGACAAACCAATAAACAACCAGGTAAAACAACTTATATTGCGGAAAATAAACTTGATGTAAGCGAAGCCATTCTAAATTGTGCCAAAAGAATTAAAGCCGATTATATCTGTATGAGTACAAGAGGCGGTGGTCTTGTAAATAAGCTATTGGGAAGTCATACGACCAGAATCTTACATGACTCTCCGATCCCACTTCTGGTTGTTCCAAGACATTACAGAATAAAAAAATTAAGTACTATTTTATACCCGTCAGATTTAGAAAAAATAGAAACTGAAATGCCGCTGATTAAAAAATTCGGGGCCTCGTTTGATGCTTCGATCGCTGTATACCATTATGATTATTTTACACAGGAAGAAGAAGTCCACAAAAAACTCAATAAAATAGAGCATAAATTTAAGTCTGACAAAGTATCTTTTCATTTCAAAAAGTTAGATCCGGAAGTATCTCTATTACGACACTTACAGATTGATATTATGACAATAAAACCATCTATCATAACCATGTTTGCCAAAGAAAACCGAAACTGGTTGGAGCAATTATTTCAACCGCTTAAAACTTCTGAAAAAGGTTTTAATACCAGAACTCCAATGCTGGTATTTAAAAAATAATAATTGGCAGGAAAATCAGATATACGATTTAACCTGCCAATACTTTATATCTTAAAAAATCCTGCTTTTTCGTAATAGCACTAGTATCTTTTAATGGTTCACAATCTCTGAATATTACTTTTTAAAAAGCGTCTTTATTTTCAACCAAGATTGAAATCATAATCTTACGCTATAATAGAATTTGGGTAATCAAAAAACAATTACAATGAAAAGAAGTATATGGTTCATTATAGTATTATCTGTTTTTTTAGTTCAATGCTCCAGCTCAACTATAATTAGTTCATGGCAGGCCTCGGAGAAGCTAAATTTAAAAACTGGTCGTATCGTCGTAGTTGGATTGATAAAAGAATCAGACAAATCGCTTCAGTGGCAAATGGAAAATCATCTTGCTGACGATCTTTGCAATCTTGGTTATGATGCCGTTCCATCTATTGAACTTTATGGCATTGAAGCATTTAAAGGAAAAGATGAAAAAGAGATCATAAAACAATTAGAGCAAGATGATATAGCTGCCGTTTTAACGATTGTATTGCTTAATAAACAAAAAGAAAAGTACTATGCTCTAAAAAGCATGTATGATTTGACAGACCCATATAATGATAATGACTTCTCTATTTACTATAACGCTATTTACACTAAAATCTACCAGGAAGGATATTATGTCAATGATACCTATTATTTTTGGGAAAGTAATCTATTTACAATGCCAGATCAAAAATTAGAATATTCCGTACAGACACAATCCTTTAATCCCTTAAACACCACTAGTCTTGCACATGCATATGGAAAACTAATTATACAGGATATGCTTAGCAATAATATAATTCATAATAGTCATAAACAGAAAGAATAGGGCCATTTGGCTTAAAAAAGATTTCAAAAGACTAAAATTTTAAATTACAAATGTAAAATGAAAAGCTAAAAACCTTAAATCCATTGAATGGGCGTACGGTGAAATTTTGGTTTTAATCCATAATTTTTAATGCTATGCTCAATTATAAAAAGCCTTGCCTGTTCAATATCATCTGTAATCATGAATAATTTCGAATCAGCATCATTAATGGTTCCCTCACTTTTCATGAGATTAATATGCTCAATAAGCGCTTTATGGTATTGTGTATTGAAAATTATTATTGGAAAGTTTTTAATCTTGCCTGTCTGTATAAGTGTAAGTGCTTCAAAATATTCATCTAATGTTCCAAAACCTCCAGGCATAACTACAAAGGCAAAAGAATATTTTACCAAAAGTATTTTACGAATAAAAAAATGTTTTGCCTCTACCCATTTATCGAGATAAGAATTAGGCATTTGATCAACCGGCAGTTTAATATTACATCCAACAGTCTTCCCACCCACTTCTTTTGCTCCGCGATTAGCGGCTTCCATAAGACCTGGTCCTCCGCCTGTCATTATTGTAAAACCAAGTTTGGCAAATTCACCTGCAGCCTTTTTGGTAAATTCATAATAAACGTGATCTTCCTTAAAACGAGAAGATCCAAAAAAAGTGATACAAGGACCAATGTAATAGAGTTTACGAAAGGATTTAATCAGTTCCCATAAAATAATAATTATAAATTTCAGTTCAGCAAATCTCGACTGTGGCCCTTCTAAAAACTTAATTTCTGACTTATCACTTTGAGTTTCTTGCTCTGTCATAATTTCAATCGATTAATTATTTAACACAAATAAGGCTGTTCAAGGTTCACTTTTAAATGATTGATAACTTTGATTACCCCCGGCGTTTTATACGCAATCCTTTCAGCTTCTTCTTTTTGAAAAATTGACCCAACGATTCCAGATAACTGTACAGTTGCACCAGCAACCTCAACATCGATCTCATCTGTATCAAACGCCCAATGTCTTTGTAATGCCTTTTCCAGTAATTCTTTCTCTACCTGATCGAATACTTCTCTTTTAAGTTTAATGTTATTGGTAACTTCCCTTACTCCCTTCTGGTTTCTAATTAATTCCAGAGCGAGCTCTCTTTGAAAATTCCATGGTAAAATACCTTCTGCAGTTACACAGCCTTTTTCTACAATGATATCAACCGTATTTTGCGGAACGACCTGATTCTCTTTCAATTTTGTGACAATTTGAGTTGCAATTTCCTGATCAGTGGTATAGGAAGTTTTTTCAAGTATAACCTGAATTTCATCTACAATTGCTGCTACACCTTTAATTTTTTTTGCAGCATGCAGGGCTTCTGTTTTTTTAACAAGCATGTCAACATTTCCTGTTAAGGTAACTACACCTTCTTTTACAATAACTCCAATCTCGGCTGCATGCAGCAAAGGCTCGAATTTGAGCGCTTCCTGAATTTCTCTTTGCAAAATATCATTACTTTTCATATTTTTTTATTTAAGGTTTGCATAAATCAATCAAATTCGACTAAAAGTTCATTATCTACATACCATACACCAGGTGTATTCCATGCAATTCTTTCTGCTTCCTCTTTCTGAAATAGTGAACTCACAATACCACTGAGAGTAATAGTTTTATTATCGACTCTAACTCGTATATTATCAATATCAAGCAACCAGCTGCGACGAAGCGCTTTTTCAACAAACTCCTTTTCTAGTTCATTTTTTATTTCGGCCTCAATTTTTATTTTATCAATTACTCCCCTAACACCTTCTAAATAACGAATAGCATTCTCTGCTGCTTTTCTTTGAAAATTCCAGTGCAAAATCCCTTCAAGTGTTACCCATCCATTCTCTACTGTTACTTTGAGCAGATGGTCAGGAACGGCCCAGTTTTCACGCAATACCTTAACAACTGATGCAGCTATATCGGTATCACTTTTAATTGCTGAAAAATATAGATCAACTTTTACATCGTCGACAACTGCTTTTACACCAGCAATATTTTTAACAGTTTGCTCCGCCTCTTTTTTCTGCGTATAATTATCTACCGTACCTCCAAGGGTTACAATACCATCATTAACGCTAACATCTATCTCGTTAGAATTTAAAATAGGCTCCCATTTGATCGCTTCTTTTACTTCTTTAAGTAAAACATCATTATTTTTTTTCATGGCAAAAAAATTTAAAAATTATAGCTTTGAATGATAATAAACAAAGCATTATCCTTTTTTATAGTTAGGTAAAATTCAAAAAAGCAGATTGGAAAACAAATGATCCCCATCAATCTCAAAAGTGATGTAAGTCATTATCCGTAAATAAGAGATTTAATACATTTACTCGAAGAAGTAAGACAATATTAAAAATTAATTGAACACCTTAAAAAGATTTGTTTTTTCGTCCAGTAAAAATTAATCTAATCTTAAGCAAATAAAAAAAAATAAGATATACAACAATTCGTTATTTCGTAAAGACCTTAAAACAAGACTTTAAAATGAAACTAATTACCTTATTCCTTTTATTGACAGTAATTCCTATAAATTGGGAACCTGACTTTAATAATGCGAAAAAAATTGCAAAGGAAAAACATGAACTGATTCTGCTCAATTTCTCAGGATCGGATTGGTGTGGTCCGTGTATTGTTCTTCGCAGGGATTATTTAGAGAGCCAGGTATTTAGTGATATGGCAAACTCAAATTTAGTATTGGTAAATGCTGATTTTCCAAGAAAGAAGAAAAATATTGGTACACCCGAACAAGTAAAACGTAATGAAGATTTAGCCGAAATTTATAACAAAGAAGGAAGTTTTCCTCTTACCCTTCTTCTGGATGCCGACGGAAAAGTTATCAAAACCTGGCACGGCAAACCTGAAACTACACCTGATGAGTGGACTGCAGAAATAAAAGCAATCTGTGATAGCAAAAAGTAACATATTAAAAAATCAAAAATATTCGCAATCCCTAAAACTCATGGGAAACAACTTTACTATTACAGTTGTAGCCGGAAATGCGAAAACGGGAAATGAGAATATCAATCTTGCCATTGAAGAAATCAGAAGGATCGAAAAACTGTTCACTACTTATAAAGAGGACAGTCAAACCAATCTGATAAATCAAAATGCAGGAATAGAGCCTGTCAAAGTAGATCAGGAGGTCTTTAATCTTATTGAAAGAGCTACGGGAATTTCGAAAATTACACAAGGAGCTTTTGATATTTCGTATGGAAGTCTTGACAAAAGTCTGTGGAATTTTGACAAAACAATGACCAGTCTTCCTAACCCTCAGACAGCAAAAAAAATGATTCACCTTATTGATTACCGAAATATTATTCTTGACAAACAGAATTGTACTGTTTTTCTAAAAGAAAAAGGAATGCGAATTGGTTTTGGTGGTATCGGAAAAGGTTATGCCGCAGAAATGGCTAAACAAGTACTGCTTAAAAATAATGTTCATAGTGGTATTATAAATGCCAGTGGAGATCTCTGTGCCTGGGGACTACAGCCAAACGGTCAAAAATGGACTATTGGTGTAGCCAATCCTGATGCCCCAAATACTGCTTTTTCTTATATGGAGATATCTAATAAGGCAGTTGCCACTTCTGGAAATTATGAAAAATTCGTAACCATCAACGGAAAAAAATATTCGCATACTATTGATCCCAAAACGGGACTTCCAATAACCGGAATAAAAAGTGTTACCATTATCGCTTCAAATGCTGAATTTGCTGATGCAATGGCCACTCCAATAGCGGTTATGGGAATTAAGGCAGGATTGTTTCTAATTGACCAGATTCCGGATCTATATTGTATTATTATCGACGACAACAATAAAATTTACACTTCAAAAAACATCAATCTGAAATGAAAAAGCCAAAACAAAAAGCGCTCGTATTATTATGTAGTATTGCTTTTACAGGCATTCTACTCACCTCCTGTACTTCGGTAAAAGAATACCAAAAAGGAAAAATCAACGATTCTGAAATGGTACTTTCTAACAGGAAAATCGAAAAGACAGAACTCAGCTTTCAATCCTACCGTGAAGGAGCTTCCGGAGCAAATTCAGGAAAAAGCGGCGGCGGCTGCGGTTGTAACTAATTTTCATAAAATTAAAAATGAAAAGAATATTCATAACAGGATTTGCTTTATTGGCATTATTTCAATCAAGAGCGCAAAACGTTCCTACTGATTCTACCAGTTATAAAAGCAAAAAATTAAAATTGGAAGAAGTAAATCTGGTTTCGAGTTATTATAGCCAGGACGGGAACAATTCAGCTGTTACAGGAGGGATTGGTTCTGAGCATCTTACTGACATCGCCAATACTATTGATGTTAAGTTAGTCAAGTACGGAGAAACGGGTATAAAGCATACCTTTGATATTGAAGCAGGTATTGACCACTATACCTCTGCCTCATCAGATATGATTGATTTGAGTGCCAATTCATCTGCATCCTCTTCAGACAACCGCTTCTACCCTTCTCTAACTTATCTGAGAGAAAACGAAGAAAAAGGAAGAACACTGGGAATTGGCGTTTCATCATCGACCGAATTTGATTACCAGTCTTTTGGAGGAAACATTAGTTTTTCACAAAAAACAAAAGACAAAAACGGAGAATTTACAGCTAAGTTTCAAACCTTTATCGATCAGTTAAAACTAATTGAACCGGTTGAACTGCGTCCACCAGGCCAAGAAGGTTATGGCAGTGCCAACCGAAATACTTTTGCAGGAACTTTGAGTTACTCGCAGGTTATAAACAAAGACCTGCAGATAATGCTTGTAGGAGATGTTATCAGTCAAAATGGTTATTTGAGTCTTCCATTTCACAGGGTTTATTTTGAAGATGGTTCTGTTCATCAGGAAAAAATGCCCGATACCAGACTTAAAATTCCACTGGGAATCAGAGCCAGTTATTTTTTCGGAGATAATGTAATTATTCGCGCCTATTACAGATATTATACCGATGATTGGAGCTTAAAGGCCCATACCGCTGATCTTGAAATTCCGGTAAAATTAACGCAGGCATTTTCAGTGAGTCCGTTTTATAGATATTATACTCAAACCGGAACGAAGTATTTCAAACCATATGGTGAACATACCCCAGCCGATGAATACTACACCAGTAATTATGATTTGTCAAAGTTTGACAGTAGTTTCTTTGGAATGGGCATGAAGTTTACGCCGTTAAATGGAGTCTTTGGACTTAAACATTGGAATACGCTGGAACTTCGTTATGGTCATTATACTAGAACTACAAATATGACTTCGGATATTATTAGTATTAACATTAAATACAAATAAAATTAATTAAAAAAAAACACAAAGCCCAATTGAATTGGGCTTTGTGTTTGAATAACATCACAGCAGCAAGAGGAAATTGTTCCAGTACAAAAGAACAGATAAGAATCTCTGATAAAAAACCATTACCTTTAAATCAGAGAACAGCAATCGAAAATGAATAAAATTATTGAAAAATTGACCCGTCATCTAGCAAAAAATCCCAGAAGACTATTCTTAATTGACTCTGTGGGGGCTCTGCTTAATTCTGTGCTGCTCTCTGCCGTGCTTTCAAATCTAAGCCCCTATTTTGGGATGCCCAAGACAACATTAACTCTACTCTTCTCAATAGCGGCTTGTTTATGCTTTTACTCCGCTGTATGCTTTTTATTTTTAAAAACAAAATGGACGCTTTACATCAGAATAATAAGTTCTGCCAATTTACTGTACTGTGCGCTGACCACTGCCTTTTTATTTATTCATTACAGCAAGCTTACAGCTTTTGATCTGATGTACTTTTCACTTGAAACAGCAATTATCTGCCTGCTTGTTTATACAGAGCTTACCGTATCTGCTAAAATTCTAAACAGCAGTAAGGGCAGTCAAAATATCTCGCGCAGTAAACCCCGCCTTTAAAATCAGCATTACATTAACGTTTGATTTTTCCCATTAACCCCTTTGAAGAGGCAGCTTTGTATTTCTAGTATACAACTTAGCAAAAAATTCAAAAAATAATTCGTAAAGGCCAAAAACCTGCTGATCCGGGACAGGAAAAATTAACCATGAAAAAATTAAAATTCAGCACAAAGAACCCGTACAAAAAAAAATAAAGCTTTTAGGTCATTTAATAATTCTTCTTTTTCAAAATCAGTATATTTGCATCACTTATATTGTTACACTTTCTTTCTGGAGAAATACAATCCCTGCAGGTTCCCTAATGAAGCATTTAAACTTACTATACGTTTTTCTAATATCGCTGCTTGCCTTCACAGCTGACAGCGCATCAGGCAGATCACCTGAGCCATCTTGCGCTGGGCACTTAAAAACTGGCTTTATCTCTTTTGACAATACTTTAATCACTTCTGCATTCGTAATAAAATATAAAGAGCTGGATGTCCATTTTAAATTTAAAAGTAAAGTAAAATACCGTGCAACTGCTTCGGAAAGCGATGCTTTAAATATTCCTTACAGCACTAAATCAGCACTTTTTACAATCTTTAAAAACAGCTTAATTTACGGTATTGAAGTTATTTACCAAATTCAGCGTCATAATTACCTGCACCTCTACCAGCTTTTCTAAAAGCGGGCTTTCCTTATTTAAGTAAAAAATTCTCTGCGTAATCCTATAGCTTACAAAACTGTAAAAAACAGAAAGATATAAGAAATATGCAGTTAAGCCAGACAAGCTGTTTCTAAGACTGAAACTCTCAGCCAAGAACACTGTTCTTTCAGTATTAGTTCAGCTGTTTTTAAGAAAAATCCAATTTAAAGAAATCTTCAATTCATGCCGCAGCGATATCTTTGAACAATTGGGAACTCTTTAGTATTTGTATTTACAAGTCTAAAAACCAAATTGCAGCATATTACTGCACAAATAAATTCTTGCAGCAGTAAACAATAGCACCAGATACCCTTGTTCACTGCAACATAAAAATATTGAGACATAACACATTCAAACAGCTCCAGCAGGTAAAAAATTAATCCTTCATGAGCTTTACAACGCTGCTTACAAATGATAAAAATAGTCCTAAAACACCTTTTAAAAGCCAAACATATCCTTATTGAAGGACAGAGAAAATTAACCCGCAAACAGTTCATTTTTCTCTCCAGCGTACTGATTGGAATTACTGTTGCCTTTGCTGTAATATTTTTAAAGGCCTTTGCCCATTGGGTCTTTTCCTTTGCAGCTTATATCAACGCAATAGTAAAATTAAGTTTCATTAACAGTGTGCTTCCCGTTATCGGGATCGTATTGACTGTATTTGTGGTGAAAAGGATCTTAGGGGGAAGCCTGGAGAAAGGGACTTCTCAAATCCTGTACACCGTCGCGCGAAAAGCCAGCATTATCCCTAAAAAACAAATGTACGCCCAGATCATGACCAGTTCCCTTACCGTGGGGCTCGGGGGCTCGGCCGGACTGGAGAGTCCGATTGTCATCACCGGGGCGGCCTTTGGTTCCAATTTTGCCCAGCAGTTCAAATTAAGCTATCAGGAACGGACGCTGCTCATAGGATGCGGGGTTGCAGCCGGTATAGCGGCCGCTTTTAACGCTCCTATAGCCGGTGTGCTTTTTGCTGTCGAGGTGCTGCTGGTAGATGTTACAATCGCGGCTTTTACCCCTATTATGATTGCTGCGGCAACAGGCGCGCTTGTCTCAGCGGTCGTCTTAAATGAAAATATACTGCTGGTTTTTAGAGAAAAGCAGACATTCGACTATCATAATATTCCATTTTACGTGCTGCTGGGGCTTTTTACTGGTCTTACAGCAGTTTTCTACGCCAGGAAATTTCTAAAAACAGAACATTTTTTCGCCCATTTAAAATTTGGCCCCTATAAAAAAGCCCTGATTGGAGGAGCGGTATTGGGAATTCTTATTTTTGTTTTCCCTGCCCTATTTGGTGAAGGTTATGAAAGCATCAAAATCCTGGCCGATAAGAACCCAGGAGCACTTTTAAAAAACACACTCTTTGAGCAATACAGCAGCAGCAGCTGGGTGCTGCTGGCCTTTGTGGGATTTTCCATGTTCCTAAAAGCTTTTGCTTCCGGGATAACGCTTGGAAGCGGCGGGAACGGCGGGAACTTTGCCCCTTCTTTATTTCTGGGTTCCTATGCAGGATACTTCTTTTCAAAACTCCTAAATCTGACCGGCTTAACGGATCTTCCGATAAGCAACTTTACCCTTGTAGGGATGGCAGGAATTCTCAGCGGGCTGTTTCATGCCCCGCTGACAGCGATTTTTCTTATTGCAGAAATAACCGGAGGCTACGATCTGATGATACCCCTTATGATCGTCGCTTCGGTGAGCTTTGCTGTTTCAAAACGTTTTGAAAAACATTCTCTCGATGTAAAAAACCTTGCCCGAAAAGGAAATGCCTTCACCAGCAATAAAGACAGCAATATTTTATGCACGCTCAATATTGAGGATCTGGTAAAAAAAGATTATTTGACCCTTACAGCAGATCAGGATATGGAAAAGATTTCCGATCTGCTGGCACACTGCGATCAGGTGGTTTTTGGAGTAGTGAGCCCGGAGAATGAGCTCGAGGGACTGGTTTATTTTGATGACATCAGAGAAATCATTTTTGATACTTCTCAAATTAAAAATACAATGGTCAAAGATATAATGTTAAAGCCGGTTCAAACTATCTATCTCTTTGACAGCATGGAAACCGTCATGAATAAATTTGAGAAAAGCAGTAAAATATTTCTCCCTGTGGAAAAAAACGGCAGGTATTATGGTTTTATGGCTAAATCAGATATTTTGGAATCCTACCGAAACAGGCTTAAATCCATGGCATTTGAATAATAACTTTTAGGGATTATTACAATGGTACATTTTTGTTCCAGCTAATAAAAAAAATGCAGACCGCAGCAAATTTTAAAAAAAGGTAAAGAGCCGTTCGATCAGCTTTTGTTTTTCTCCCTGCAGCAAATTGAATCCCGAGCTATTATTTTGAATTTAAATCAACTAAACAATAATATATTAAGCGCTATAGCCGCTTTAAGATACGCATGAAAAATTTACTCTTTTTTTTATTTTCTATACTACTAGTTCAAACAGCACAGTCTCAAAAAAATTCTTTAAAAAAGATCTTAGCCCAGCTCCAGCCAGGTGTCAAAGACACCATATTTCATTTAAGCACCTTGGATTCCATTACGGCAGATCTTCCCGCAACTCTAATTAAAGGGAGCCAGAGCGGTCCCACTTTTACAATAACGGCAGGTATTCACGGAATGGAATATCCCTCCATAGCCTCTTTGCTGCAGCTTCGCAGGGAAATAAATCCTCAAAAACTTAAAGGAAATTTAATCATTATTCCCATTATGAACCTGCAGTCCTTCTACCAGAGAACTCCTTTTGTAAACCCCTCGGACAACCTGAACTTAAACCGCGTTTTTCCAGGCAGCAGAACAGGAAGTATCACCGAGGTAATTGCTGATTTTATAACCACTCAGGTTTTTGACGCCACGGACGTGTTTCTGGATCTGCATGGCGGGGATGTCAATGAAGATCTCATACCCTTTATCTGTTATTACGATAACAAGGAATTCAAAGAGCAGACCCGGCTGGTTTCCCGTCTTAGTGAAAACAGCGGTTTTTCCACCATTGTGAGTTATCCCTATGCCATTGCCGAAGGCCAGCCGGCGATGTATGCCTTTAAGCAGGCCGTAAGGCTGGGCATCCCGGCGCTGAGCATTGAAATTGGAAAGCTTGGCAGCTGCGAGAAGTCAGATGTTTCCTTTACTAAAAATGCAGTTTATCGCATGCTCAAAGAGCTGCAAATGTATGAAAGCAAAAAAGTGATACCAGGTGCTCCTGCAAAAAACAAATATAACAGGCAGGCCTATGTTCCGGGACCCGGCCAGGGATTATTTTACAGCAGTTTTAAAGCAGGAAGCAGAGTGATAAAAGAAGAGGAAATTGGCTATATCACAGATGTTTTTGGCCGTAATGTGAAAATAATCACCGCGCCCCAAAGCGGCACAATTCTCTATAAAGCAGGAAGACTGCCGGTAAACGAAGGCGAAACATTATTCTGTATCGGCTATAAGGCTGTGGATTAATTTTATATCAATACCGAAAGCTCCAAGATCCTGCCGCTTTGAAAAGTTTTTATCTCCATGAACAATACTGCCTGCTGTCAGCCGTTTACAATAGTTCGGTGCCTGCCTATCATAACAGTACTATAATTAAAGCACTCAGACAAATTTAAACTCCTATGAAAAAATTTCAAATAAAAAAAACAGAGCACGGAAAATGGCTTGTATCTCACAACGAAGTTCCCAAATTCAGCTGTATTTTTGAAGATAAGAAATTCAATTACGACAGAACAATCATCGGCCTTTTAGATCCAGCAGGTGATCCAGAGGAAATTCAGCTTTTGCAAAAAATGGAAAAATGGCTCAAACAATACCACAAGGATAAAATCAATGGATAATAAACGGTTCACTTTACTAATAATCTTTTCGAACTCCATCCCTGTTATTAAAATAAATCTTATCTTTAAATACAGCGATCACAGCAGTAACCCTAATGTAGACACTCATGAGAAAAATTACTGATATTCTGAATCTTAGAGAAGGAGAAGACGACAGGGAAAAAACACTGCAGACCGTTAAAAAAAACATTTCCTTTAAAGGAGCCAATCTTTGGATACTGGCCTGCGCCATAATTGTGGCCTCGGTGGGGCTTAATGTAAACTCAACAGCTGTTATCATCGGAGCGATGCTCATCTCCCCTCTGATGGGGCCTATTGTAGGGGCCGGTTTTGCCCTGGGCATTTATGACTTTTCACTGCTTAAAAAATCACTCAAAAACCTGCTCAATGCAACGGTTGTGAGTCTGGTGGTCTCCACGCTTTATTTTTACCTGAGTCCTTTCAAGGACGTTCAGTCGGAGCTTCTGGCGAGAACCTCCCCGAACATTTACGATATTCTTATCGCTTTTTTTGGCGGTGTTGTCGGGGTCATTGCCGTTACGCGGTCAGAGAAAGGAAATCCTATTCCCGGAGTAGCTATTGCAACGGCTTTAATGCCTCCTTTATGCACCGCAGGATACGGGATTGCAACTGCCCAGTGGAGCTTTTTTCTAGGAGCTTTCTACCTTTATTGCATCAACTGCGTTTTTATAGGTATCGCCATTTTTCTAATCATAAAATACCTGAATTATCCTGCTGTTAAACAGGTGGATGAAAAGCAGCAGCAAAAAGTTAAGTATATTATTGCTTTTCTCATTACTGCAATGCTCGTTCCCAGCAGTTATCTCGCCTACTCTCTATACAGGGAACAGCAGTTTAAAAAAAATATAGAGCTTTTTGTTCACAGTGAGTTCAGCAGCAAGGGTTATACGGTGGTTTATAAAAAGACGGATTTTAACGCGAAGCAGAAAAAACTCGAACTTGCTTTCTTATCGAAACGATTTTCCGATAAGGAGATTCAGAGCCTTAAAAGCAGACTCAACAGCAATAAGTACCTTGCCGGCACCAGCCTTCGCATCAGACAGGACAGCACCGACCGCTTTAACGACATAAAAGGCGATATCTTAAATCAGATCAAGAGCAGCGAGAATGAAATGAATGTAAAGGATGTTAAAATAATCCAGCTGGAAAAAGAGCTGGCAAAAAACAAATTTGACAACAAACAGCTTTTAAAAGAAATAAGAACCTTATTTCCTGATGTCCATTCGCTTTCCATTGCCAAAAACACTTTAGTGAATTATAAAGACAGCACCTCAACGATCACCGCTGTAATTTACGATGCCTCAAAAAACCTAACGGCAGAGGAAAGTGAAAAACTGACCAAATGGCTCAATGAACGTCTTTTAGTGAAAGATGCCGTATTGTTTAAAAGACAGTAAGCCCTTAAGAAGAATCAACAAAAAACTACTGTTCCCGTTTCTTTTTATTATACCAGCTCAGTAGCATAAAGCCTGATACCCCAGCCAGTATAGAAGCAGTAAGTATCGCAAATTTCGCCTCATTCTGATAGGCCTGTTCCTTAAAAGACAATAGCGCTATAAATATGGACATGGTAAAGCCGATTCCGCCTAAAAGCCCCAGTCCAAGTACATGAGTCCATGTCGTCTGAGCAGGCAGATCAGCAGCCCTGATCTTCACCGAGAACCATGACATTACAAAGATGCCAATGGGTTTGCCCAGGAAAAGCCCCAGAATAATTCCAAGTCCGAGATTACCGGTAAGTCCCTGCAGCATTTCAGATTCAAAAGCAATGTTAGTATTGGCCAGTGCAAAAACAGGCATGATGATAAAGTTTACCGGACGAGCCAAAGCATGTTCCAGCTTTTCCAAAGGGGAATCCGTTTCTTCTTCGTTAGTGGGAAGCGTTAAGGCCGTAAGCACTCCGGCTATCGTGGCATGAATGCCTGAATGGTGTATAAAATACCACATCACCGCACCGGGCAGGAGATAAAAAAACAAATTCTTTACCCCCAAACGGTTAAAAATCATAAGCAGTACAAATATACCCCCTGCATAAACCAGATACAGAAAATGAAGTTCCGAGGAATAAAAAACCGCGATAACCAAAATAGCAATCAGATCATCCACAATGGCCAGCGCGGCAAGAAAAATTTTAAGCCCCGAGGGAACCTTATCTCCTAAAAGGGAAAGTATTCCAAGCGCAAAAGCAATATCGGTTGCCATTGGGATTCCCCATCCTTTGGCAGTATCAGGACTTTGTCCGTTAAAAAGAAAGTAAATCAATGCGGGAACCATGACCCCTCCTACAGCTGCCAGCACCGGCAGGGCCGCATGGCGAAGAGATGAAAGCTCACCTTCTATCACTTCCCTCTTGATTTCAAGGCCTACCAGCAGAAAAAAAACAGCCATCAAACCATCGTTGATCCACAGCAGGATCGGATACCGCAGCTGCAGGCCCGCTGCTTCAAATCCCAAAGGATACCCCAGCAAATCATTAAAATGTACTCCGAGCCCCGTATTGGCCATTATAAGAGAAACCAGCACACAAATTAAAAGCAGAATCCCTCCTGCTGCGGAAGATTGGAAAAAATGCGCGAAAATTTTGAGATTTATAAGTTTTGCCATTGGACAAAAATAGGCATTAGGGCTTAAAATGCCAAGAAGATCCATGCATAAAAATGAACCAGCACCCGGTATTATTAATAATGCCAGTTAGGACCATTCACGTAAGTAAGATTATTTTGCAAAGGCACACTAATTAGCACTCTACTGTTAACGGGCACCGGCTGGGTATCCCGTTCATTTTATCCGGTCTCTTCATCATCAGCCCTTATATAAAAAAGCCTGCTTTTAAGAGCTGATATGCAAAAGGCATTGATAAGACCTGGGCTGGAACCATACTTCATATTAGGAATTGGTGCCCAGCTTTTCATTTTCTTTAAAACGGCCGGCTTTTGATAAAAAAAGACAAGGCATAATCTCTATTTATTTGCCAATTCATAATATGAGGGCTAAAAATAAATGATTTTTTTAATAAATCGTCTAAAAAATCCCAAATTACCATTTGCCATAAATTAGTAAATTACAGTGATTGTTTTTATAAAATTCTTTATCTAAATTTGTATTTCCTATGAAAAAATGGTTTGCTAGTTTTACCCTGTCACTTGTTGTCCTGTTAATGGGATATGGCAGTGTATATACAAGCAGCAGCCAATTCTCAGAGAAAAAACCGCACCCTGCAGCACTTCAGGAAATAAAGTCCGATATGGGAGCTTATCTGGCTAAAAGACATTCTGTTGAAACCTTCAAAAGAAAATGCTGTCTTTTAGATAATGAAGAAAATGAAGAAAATTTTTCCACCATTCAAAAACAGCTTGTAAAAAGCAGCTGCTTTTTACATTTCCTGCGCCGCAATAAATTTGCAGTGTGTCCTGCCTTTAACAAAAAGGCTAATAACTTTAAAATTTTCGCCTTACTTTCTAATAAAGTATACCTTCGATTTCAAGTTTTCAGAATTTGATTTTTTATCCTAAGTAGTCACAAACTATTTCCAATTTACCGTTTTATCCTTTGCCAGCAGATGATTTCTATAAGCCGGCAAACGGATGCGGAATACTTCAGCCTTATTTAAGGCTGTTAAAAAAATCAAAATCATTACGTTTTAATTCTGAAATTATTATGAAAAGAATTTTCATGCTCATGTCTTTATGTGCATTAGTTTTTGCAGGCTGCAACTCTAAAAAAGAAGGAGAAAAAGAGCAAAAAACCAAATTTCTGGTTACGAATCCAATTGAAAAAGATACTACCATTACAAAAGATTATGTATCGCAGATACACTCTATTCAACATATCGAAATAAGAGCGCAAGAGCGCGGTTACCTTGAAAAAATTTATGTAGATGAAGGACAAATGGTTAAAAAAGGCCAGCTGTTGTTTAAAATTATGCCTGCGCTTTATGAAGCCGAATTAAAAAAATCTAAAGCAGAAGTAAGTTTCAGCTCAATAGAATACCAAAATGCTAAAAAATTAGCTGACGAAAAAGTGGTTTCTCCAAATGAACTGGCAATGGCAAAAGCCAAACTGGAAAAAGCAAATGCTGAAATGGCCTTAAGCAAAGTTCATCTTCAGTTTACAGAAATCAGAGCGCCTTTTGACGGAATAATCGATAAATTTCATGTCCGTCAGGGAAGTTTAGTTGATGAAGGCGAACTGCTTACAGAATTGGCAGACAACAGTTCAATGTGGGTATATTATAATGTACCGGAATCTGAATATTTAGATTATCAGGAAAAAGCAGGAAAAAATGGTAAAATGAAAGTTTATTTATTGATGGCCAACAATAAAAAATTCCAATATCCCGGAGTTGTAGAAACCATTGAAGCCGATTTTGATAATGAAACAGGAAATATTCCTTTTAGAGCTGTTTTTCCAAATCCAAAAAGATTGTTACGACACGGGGAAACCGGAAGCATCCAGATGCCGATAGAACTGAAAAATGCTATGCTGATACCTCAGAAAGCAACTTTTGAGGTTTTAGACAAAAAATATGTATATGTAATTGATAAAAACAATGCAGTAAAATCGAGAGAGGTTGTTATTGCTGCCGAAATGCCTCACCTATTTGTAATAAAAGAAGGTTTGTCGATTCATGATAAAATACTTTTAGAGGGACTTCGTCTTGTAAAAGAAAATCAAAAAATAGACTACGAAGTTTTAAAACCCGAATCGGTTATGTCCAACTTAGAACTGTATGCGGAATAACCGAATCTAAAAGAAAAAGAAATGTTTAATAAATTTATACATAGACCCGTTTTTGCAATTATAATTTCGATTATAATTGTATTTATAGGCACGCTGTCGATCAAACAGCTACCTATTTCGCAATTCCCTCAAATTGCGCCCACAACTGTAAATATCTTTATTGCTTATCCGGGAGCAAGTGCCGATGTATTGGTAAAATCTACTTTAATCACCTTAGAGAATTCGCTTAACGGTACACAAGGTGTGCGTTATATGGCGACAGATGCCACAAGTGCTGGAGAAGCAACACTTAGAATCATTTTTGAACCAGGAACCGATCCTAATGAAGCTGTAATCAGAGTCAAAACAAGGGTCGATCAGGTAATGCCATTATTACCTGAACTGGTTCAGCGTGAAGGAGTTGTTATTACCCCTATTCAGCCCAGCATGCTGATGTATGTGAATCTTTATTCGAAAAGCAAAAGCATGGATGAAAAATTCCTTTACAACTACGCTGATGTAAAAATGATTCCGGAAATCAGCCGTGTTAAAGGTGTTGCGAGAACTCAAATTTTAGGAAGCCGTAAATATGCCATGCGTGTTTGGTTGAATCCTGACCGAATGCGAGCTTACAAAATTTCTGTTGAAGAAGTGATGGAAGCTTTACAAGAACAAAGTATTATTGGCCGTCCGGGACGATTAGGACAAAGTTCTGGTATTGCAGCACAATCTTTAGAATATGTATTGACTTATAAAGGAAGATACGACGAGCCAAAACAATACGAAAATGTAATTGTCCGTGCGAATTCTGAAGGTGAAAGCATTCGCTTAAAAGACATTGCAAAAGTAGAATTAGGAAGTGAATTCTTTGATATTTACTCCAATCTAGATGGTCATCCTTCTGCCGCAATTGTATTAAAACAAAACTACGGAAGTAATGCAAGCGACGTAATCAATGACGTTAAAGCGAAACTGGAAGAAATGAAAGCAAGTTTTCCTCCAGGAATGGATTATAAAATCAGTTATGACGTTTCGCAATTCTTAGATGCTTCTATCGATCAGGTGGTTCATACTTTGAGAGATGCCTTTATTTTGGTTGCCTTAGTTGTATTTATATTTTTAGGAGATTGGCGCTCCACTTTAATTCCAATTATTGCCGTTCCAGTTTCTTTGGTTGGAGCTTTCTTTGTGATCCAGATGTTTGGAATGTCAATCAACTTGGTAACCCTATTTTCATTGGTATTAGCGATAGGAATTGTAGTTGATAACGCGATTGTCGTTGTCGAGGCCGTCCATGCCAAGTTTGAAGAATTTCCGCATATTACGCCTTACCATGCTGTAAAATTAGTTTTGGGTGAAATTGGAGGTGCGATTATCGCCATTACAGCCGTTATGGTTTCGGTTTTTATCCCCGTTTCGTTTATGTCGGGTCCGGTTGGAACTTTTTATAGACAATTTTCGGTTACCATGTCAAGCTCGATTATTATTTCAGCAATCGTGGCTTTAACCCTTACTCCTGTTCTTTGTGCGATTCTTTTGAAAAACAATCACGGAAAAGAGAAAAAAGGAAATATCTTGACGAAGTCTCTTGATGCTTTTAACAGATGGTTTGAAAGACTTACAGGCCGTTATGTTGTCGTTCTAAAAACAATTGTGAGCCGAAGAGTTCTAACTTTCGGAATTTTAATTGCGTTCTGTGCTTTCATTTTTATAGAAAATCAAGTTTTACCTTCTGGATTTATTCCGAGTGAGGATCAGGGAACTATTTACGGAATCATTCAAACACCACCGGGTGCAACTTTAGAAAGAACCAATCAGGTAGCGCAGAAACTGCAGAAAATCTGTGAAAAGGTTGAAGGTGTTGAATCGGTTTCTTCTTTGGCGGGTTACGAAATCATGACGGAAGGCCGTGGTTCTAATGCTGGAACGTGTTTGATTAACTTGAAATCATGGTCGGACAGAAAACATTCTGTTACAGAAATCATGGAAGAGTTAGAAAAGAAATCTAAAGATCTGGGTGCTGTTGTAGAGTTTTTTGAACCGCCTGCAATTCCAGGATTTGGTTCTTCTGGAGGTTTTTCTATGCGTTTGTTAGACAAAACAACCAATACCAATTATCAGGACTTTGACAAAATCAACAAGCAGTTTATGGCCGAATTAGGCAAACGTAAAGAGCTTTCTGGTTTGTTTACATTCTTCGCAGCCAATTATCCGCAGTATGAATTAGAGATCAACAATGATTTAGCGATGCAGAAAGGAGTTTCTATTGGTAAAGCGATGGAAAACCTCAACATTCTAATCGGAAGTACCTACGAACAAGGATTCATCAAATTTGGACGTTTCTTTAAATTATACGTGCAGTCTGATCCAAAATTCAGAAGACTTCCGTCAGATATATTGAATCTCTATGTAAAAAATGATCATGGAGAAATGGTGCCTTATTCTGCTTTTATGACGCTTAAAAAAACACAGGGACCTAATGAGATCACGCGTTACAACATGTATAATTCTGCTGCTATTCAGGGTCAGCCTGCAAAAGGATACACCACTGCTGATGCCATTAAAGCAGTACAGGAAACAGCGCTTAATACATTGCCTAAAGGATATGATATTGCATGGGAAGGTCTTTCTTATGATGAAGCTGGACGAGGTAACGAATCACTTTACATCTTTTTAGTCGTATTGGCTTTCGTTTATTTTGTGTTAGCTGCGCAATATGAGAGTTTTATTATTCCGTTTTCAGTGATTTTATCGATTCCTGTTGGAATTTTAGGTTCGTTTGTCATTCTTCAAATGATGGGCTTACAAAACGATATTTATGCGCAAATCGGATTAATTATGTTGGTCGGACTGCTCGGTAAAAATGCCGTATTGATAGTCGAATTTGCCGTCCTCAAACACCAGCAGGGCGCTACCATTCTCGAAGCCGCTATTGAAGGCGCTAAGGTTCGTTTCAGACCAATCTTAATGACATCATTTGCCTTTATTGCAGGATTGATTCCGTTGATTTTCGCTTCTGGAGCGGGTGCAATCGGTAACAGAACTATTGGAGGATCCGCGCTTGGCGGAATGCTTTTCGGAACCATTTTCGGAGTAATTATTGTTCCCGGGCTATACTACATTTTTGGTTCATTGGCTCAAGGCCGAAAACTAATTAAAGGAGAAGAAGAAAGTTCATTATCTGATGATTTTATGCATCATGTACATGATTTTTCAACAAACAATCAAACGGAGGAAAATGAAGAATAACAGAAATATAAAATACGCAGGTCTTGCCTGCGTATTACTCACCATAGCGGGTTGTAAAA
Source organism: Flavobacterium sp. B330r (assembly GCF_056824325.1). NCBI lineage: Bacteria > Pseudomonadati > Bacteroidota > Flavobacteriia > Flavobacteriales > Flavobacteriaceae > Flavobacterium > Flavobacterium sp. B330r. The sequence continues at coordinate 3,904,517 of NZ_CP124860.1, read as the reverse complement.
CGACAACTATTGTAGAAAAAACAGAAAACAAAACACTGCCAGAAAACTATGCTGACACTGGCTTAGACACTCTAAATACCGGAAAAGTAAAATGGAGAAGTTATTTTACAGACGAAAATTTAGAAAATCTGATTGATATCGCTTTAAAAAACAATCAGGAATTAAACATCACACTTCAGGAAATTGAAATTGCCAGAAGCGAAGTAAAAGCACGAAAAGGAGAATACCTGCCTTTTGTAGGTTTTAGCGCCGGTGCAGATGTAACGAAGTCAGGAAGATACACAAGCACAGGTTCTGGTGAAGCTACAACAGAAATTATGCCTGGGAAAGAAACACCAGATCCGCTTCCTAATTATCGTTTTGCGCTGACTTCAAGTTGGGAAATCGATATTTGGAACAAACTGCATAATGCTAAAAAAGCAGCTTTAAACCGTTATTTAGGTTCTATTGAAGGAAAGAATTTTGTAGTTACCAATTTGATTGCAGAAATAGCCGATTCGTATTACGAACTTTTAGCGTTGGATAATCAATTGAAAATCATCATGCAAAATATTGACATTCAGACCAATGCATTAAAAGTCGTAAAAATACAAAAAGAAGCGGCAAGGGTAAACGAACTGGCTGTACGCCGGTTTGAGGCTCAGATTTTAAGCACGCAAAGCATTCAGTTTGACATACAGCAGCAGATAACCGAAACAGAAAATAAAATCAATTTCCTGTTGGGGCGTTTTCCTCAAAAAATTGCCAGAAACAGCAATACATTCAGTTCTATAACTCCTGCAGATATTCATGCCGGAGTGCCTTCTCAGCTTCTGGAGAATCGTCCCGACATTAAAAAAGCAGAAATGGAACTAATCGCTGCAAAACTCGACATTAAGGCCGCTAAAGCTAAATTTTATCCATCGCTGGGCATTTCAGCAGGAATTGGTTATGAAGCTTTCAATGCCAAGTATCTGCTGACTTCTCCAGAATCTCTATTGTATTCCATAGCCGGAGATTTGGTTGCTCCTCTGATCAACAGAAATGCTATTAAGGCAAGTTATCTTACTGCAAGCGCCAAACAAATTCAGGCAGTTTACAATTATGAAAGAACTTTGGTAAACGCTTATGTTGAAGTTGCGAATCAGCTTTCTAAAATTCAAAATACAGCAAAAAGCTATGATTTGAAGTCAAAACAAGTTGATGCTTTAAACGAATCTGTTCAGATATCCAATAACTTATTTAGTTCTGCCAGGGCAGATTATATGGAAGTTTTACTGACCCAGAAAGATGCTTTAGAATCTAAGTTTGAACTTATCGAAACCAAAAAACAGCAGATGAATGCTTTTGTTAATGTTTATAAAGCCTTAGGCGGCGGCTGGAATTAGTAGTTTTCATTTTTATTTTTTTTTAAAGGAGCCCTGTTTTTTAACAGGGCTCCTTTTCTGCTTACCACCTAATCCCGGATCAAATCTAAAACTAATCCAGCTGTATAATTCCTAAGCGTATGCCCCTCAGGCAATAGAGTCTGTCCGCAATCTTCCGCCGCACCTATGATTTTATAAGCTCTGCCTCATTTTCAGCTGCCGTTAAAAAATAATTCAGGTACTGCTTTCCTTCTTTACCGCGGCTATGGACAATCTGGGCGCCCTCTGCGGATCATGCATCTTACCCAGCAAAAGAAAAACATAAAATCTTTTTTTCTTTAAATTGTATATCGTAATATTGCAATATAAATATAAGACGATGGGAACAACAAAAACAGATCACTTTACAGAAAGCCAGAATGAGCTGGCTGTTTTAGCCAAAGCATTAGGCCATCCTGCGCGTATTGCTATTATGGAATACTTATTAAAAGTGGATGCCTGCATCTGCGGAGATATTGTAAACGAACTTCCCCTTTCGCAGCCGACAGTTTCACAGCATTTGAAAGAATTGAAAAATGCAGGTCTGATTAAAGGAAGCATCGAAGGAAATTCTATCTGCTACTGCATCAATGAACCCGGACTGGAAAAGATAAAAGGCTTTTTTGAGCATATATCAGCAAATCTTGCAAAAAAGAGAAGCGAATGCTGTTAATCTAAAAGATATGGAAATCAGAAAACTTTCGGACAAACACTGGGATCAGGTAAAAATAATCTACCAAAAAGGAATCGACACCGGCAATGCCACCTTCCAGACCAGCGCCCCTTCATGGGAAGACTGGGACCAGTCCCATCTGGCATCCTGCAGAATTACAATGCAGGAAGATGGCAAAGTGATTGGCTGGGCTGCCCTTACCCCTGTTTCTTCCCGCTGCGTTTATGCGGGAGTTGCAGAAGTGAGTGTATACGTGGATCCTGCACATTCGGGAAAGGGAATTGGGCTTACCCTCTTAAATGAACTTGTCCGACAGAGCGAAGCGGAAGGAATCTGGACGCTTCAGGCAGGGATCTTTCCCGAGAATACAGCAAGCCTGCGCATCCATGAAAAAGCAGGCTTCAGGATACTTGGAACAAGGGAGAAAATCGGAAAACAGAATGGTATCTGGAGGGATACTGCGCTTCTTGAAAGAAGAAGCTCCCTAATTATTTAATAAAAAATATAGTCTAACTAAATATAAAAATATGAAACTTTCAGAAATTAAAGAAGTGCTTAAAACAGTGGAAGCTGTAAATTTTGAACTGCCCAACGGCACATTTGTACCGGAATATTTTCACGTAACCGAAGTAGGCTTAGTTACCAAAAACTTCATCGACTGCGGAGGAACAGTAAGAAAAGAAACTGCTGTAAACTTCCAGCTTTGGGATGCCAACGACTACGAGCACAGGCTTAAACCCGGAAAGCTGATTCACATCATTGAGCTTTCAGAAAAAGTATTGGGAATTGAAGACAACGAAATTGAAGTGGAATACCAGAACACTACTATCGGTAAATACGATTTGGATTTTAACGGTAAAAACTTCACTTTACTAAATAAACAGACAGCCTGTCTTGCTCAGGAGCAATGCGGTATTCCATCTGATAAGCCTAAAGTAAAATTATCTCAGCTAAATACTGACAATGCTAATTCATGCACTCCGGGCGGAGGATGCTGCTAATCATTAAACAGATAATTAACAAACCTTTACAGCCAAAAAACTATGTTATATCCAGAAATTGAGAATACCGTTAAAGCATTTGATTTTAAGCAGATCTCCGAAGATCGCAAAGCAGTCCTGCAGCCGTTAATCGACTTCATTCAGACCAAAGCGGACAGTAAGCTGGAAACCAGACTAAACCTAATCTGCACGCACAATTCCAGAAGAAGCCACCTCTCGCAGGTTTGGGCGCAGACTGCGGCTGCCTATTACGGCATCAAAAACGTTTCATGCTATTCAGGAGGAACAGAGGCTACTGCCCTTTTCCCAATGGCAGCGGAGACTTTGAAGGACTCAGGATTTAGCATAAAAACGCTTTCAGAGGGATCAAACCCGGTTTATTCCATAAAATATGCAGCTGACGCGCTTCCTGTCATAGGCTTTTCCAAAACCTATGATGATGACTTCAATCCTGAAAGCGGATTTGCCGCAATAATGACCTGCTCGCAGGCTGACGGCGGATGCCCGTTTATAGCAGGCGCTGAGAAAAGAATCCCAATCACTTTTGAAGATCCTAAAATTTCTGACGGAACGCCTCAGCAGAAAGAAACTTATCTGGAGCGCAGCCTGGAGATAGGAACTGAAATGTTTTACGTATTCTCACAAATAAAAAAATAAAATGGCAGCAAATAATTGTGCACCAGCCGTCGGACGCAAAAAGTTAAGCTTCCTTGACCGCTTCTTGACCCTTTGGATTTTCCTTGCTATGGCGATAGGCGTGGCAATAGGATACTTTATTCCTTCCAGCGGAGATTTCATCAATTCTTTCTCCAGCGGAACAACAAACATTCCATTGGCAATAGGGCTTATCCTGATGATGTATCCGCCTCTGGCAAAAGTAAAATATGAGCAGATGGGACAGGTTTTCAAAAACACAAAAGTCTTGGGTGCCTCTTTATTCCTGAACTGGATTGTAGGCCCCGTTTTGATGTTTTTGTTGGCGCTCCTGTTTTTAAGCGGATATCCTGAATACATGATTGGAGTGATTCTGATCGGCCTGGCTCGCTGTATTGCAATGGTTGTGGTATGGAACGATCTGGCCGACGGAAACCGTGAGTATGCAGCTGGACTTATTGCCCTGAACAGTATTTTTCAGGTGCTGCTTTACAGTGTATACGCGTACATCTTTATTACCATTCTTCCTCCCTATTTTGGATATGACGGTTTCGAGGTGAATATTAGTATTGCCCAGATTGCCGAGAGTGTCGGCATCTATCTAGGTATTCCTTTTGCTCTTGGAATCATAAGCCGTTATGCACTTATTGTGCTGAAAGGCTATGAATGGTTCGAAACTAGGTATGTGCCGTTGATCTCACCGATTACTCTAATTTCATTGCTTTTTACGATCATTGTAATGTTCAGCCTGAAAGGGGAACTGATCGTTCAGATCCCAATGGACGTTGTGCGTATTGCAATACCGCTGGCGATTTACTTTACTTTGATGTTTGTCATCAGCTTTTTTACAGGGAAATATTTTGGTGCCGACTATTCAAAAGCCACCTCTATCGCTTTTACAGCAACCGGAAATAATTTTGAATTGGCAATTGCTGTTGCAATCGGAGTTTTTGGAATAAACAGCGGCCAGGCCTTTGCAGGTGTTATCGGGCCTTTGGTGGAAGTGCCTGCTCTTATTGCACTGGTAAACCTTGCATTCTGGTTCAGAAAGAAATATTTCACAAAACAGTTGCCAGCAGAAACTGCTTAAAAGAATATGAGAATTGCAATAATATCGGATATGCATGCAAACCTCCACGCATTGGAGCAGACTTTAAAAAGTATTGAAGAGCAGAATAGAGCAATTGAAGAGAGTTCTTTTCCCGATGTTTATTCGCTTATGGTTTGAAAAGCACATTAATACATTGAAAAAAAAGCCTGTTATGGAAAATTTTAAATTATTTTTACAGAACGTAGTGCCTCTAAGCGATCAGGAATTTGAAAACTACAGCCCGTATTTCAAAACAAGGACATTACCTAGAAACAGTTTTTTTGCAGAATTAGGCAAAACCTCACATGAAGCCGCTTTTATTAAAAAAGGACTGCTCAGAACTTACTATATAAATGAAAAATCCGAAGAAGTGACTTCGTGTTTCTGCGCAGAAAATAATTTGACAGCTTCCTACAAGAGCTTTATTTCGCAGCAGCCTTCAGAACTTTGCATTCAGGCTGTAGAAGATACGGAACTTATAACAATCAGTTTTAATGACCTGCAGATTCTCTATCAAAAGAGTCCTCTCTGGCAGAATATCGGAAGAACAATTGCCGAGCAGCAGTATATGGTGATGGAACAGTATGCAAGTGTTTTGTGCAATGAAAGCGCAAAGGAAAAATACATGCGCATGCTTAAGGAACAGCCTGCAGTTGTAAACAAGGCTTCAGTAAATGATATTGCAAGCTATCTAGGGATTACACGAAGGACGCTGAGCAGGATCAGAAAAGAAATTGCCCAGTAAATTCGAGGACATTTGTCCTTTTTGCTAATTATACTTTCCAATAGTTTTGCTTTTATAATCAATTATAAATAAAATGGAAACAGCAATTATCATTTCATCCTTCTTTCTTGTCCTTTTTGCAGTCTTGGCCTTGTATGACGGCTTTTATCTGCATATTTTCAAATACCAGCTCCACAATCGGGAAGAAAGTAAAACCGAGCACATTACCCATACTTTGAGAGCTCTTTTCTTTCCAGCCATCCTTTATTTTTTGTTCTTGAAACAAGATAATCATACTAGTTTTGTAATAGGCTTAATCATTGTCCTTTTAGATATAATGGTACTCGGCTACGACGCTTTTATAGAAAAAGACAGCAGACAGTTTATGGGAGGCCTGCCACGCTGGGAATATATTGTCCATTTATTCGTAAATGGCTTTCATTTTGCGTCAATTGCAGTGTACCTCTCCATCAGATTTACTTTTGAAAATGGGGAATTAATGATTTCTAATATAAATCAATCTCCAAACTTTTTTAATTTATTAATTATAAATCTTTTGCCGGGAGCTAGCATAATGGCAATTCTTCATGTTTTCTTATGCATGCCAAAAAGAGCCCATATCTGGAATAATTTAAGAAGTAAAATCAATTGTTGTTAATCTAACTTTCTGTATAGACAGAGCATAAAATCTATGAGTTTGGAAATAAATACTATTCACAATCAGTTTTACATCATCTTGGGCAAATATATTAAGGCCCGTATAAATGATACGGGCGATGCATCTGATGTCTTGCAGGAAGTTTTTATAAAGATAAACGAGAATTTAGGTTCACTGACTGATGAAAGCAAATTAAAAAGCTGGATTTTCACCATCACAAGAAATTCCATTATTGACTATTACCGAAAAAATTCCAATCAAAAGAAATCAGAACTGACCGAATGCATCATGCAAAAAATAATGCATGAAACAGATTTTGATAATACAGAAAGTCTGGACTGTTGTCTAATAAAATTCATTGAGCGGCTGCCGGAAGACTATCGGGATATTATCATGGATAGTGAAATACATGGAATCAAACAGAAAGATTTAACAGAAAAATACAGCCTTGCTTATCCGTCCATAAGATCTAGGGTGCAGAGAGGCAGATCCAGATTAAAGGAAATGCTGCTGGACTGCTGCAGTATTGAATTAGACCGCCGTGGAAATGTTATGAATGTTACCTCTAAAAAATCATGCAGCGGAGGAAAATGCTGATATCCAAGAATCATTTATGGAAGCTTCCTATATACAAAATTCAGGCTGTTAGAAAAAAAATCAGCAAAGCTTGCATCATTTTTAGATTAGTACGTCTTAAGTAATATTAATCATTAAAAATTAAAATTATGAAAAACAAAATGTACCTTACTCTTGCAGCATTGGTATTGTCTGCTGGAAGCATCTTCGCTTATGCGAACTTATCAAAAACTGATACTAAGAAAAGCTGCACTGAAAAATGTTCAACGCATTGCTGTAATGACAATTCGGGTACTTGTGCTCCGAAAGATTGCAAAAAGTAACTTTTCTATTTTACTGCTCAAAAGACAACTTTTCAAGTTGTCTTTTTTTTACTTAATCATTGATAATTTTGACTTTTACCTTTCCTGAAATTGTTGAAAATTGTAAAAAACAAAATAATAAGAATCAAAATTTATCTTCGACAAATTTTGATATGAATATTTTCAAAATTATAATTTAAATTTATCTGTAAAAATTTGATTTTTTGTTCATTTTTTAGTGTTCATCAAAATTAATGAATTTTAACATTTGACCCTTACGATATATACAAACCGCTTTATAATTAAAATTTAAAGTAAATATCTAACAAACTAACTTGAAAATAGACTAATTTCTCTAAATCGTTCATAAAATGATTTGTAAATTGTTCAGTCGAGGTCACTGTGTGTTCTGAAAGAAGGCAAACCAAATTTAAGCCTTAGTCGAGCTGCATCTTGCAAATGAGATTACAATCCGCATAAAAAATCAAAGTAAAAATAAAGAGATGGAGAAAACTAAAAAATCTCTTTTGCAAGGGATAAAACTCTAACCATTTCTTGCAAAATCTTATGAAACCGTCAGAAATCGAATAACTATCAAATACATCTGCCAGTAAAATCAACCGCACTCTTTTCCCAACTCCCCTCTCACCAGCCAAAATAAAGATAAAAAAAATCTTAAACTAACTAACTAACTAACTAACTAACTAACTAAAGCTTAAAAGAGAATTTAATAATCTGCTCTTTAAATAAAGTGACGTTCCAGCCCTATCGCCCATCACCATTCAAAACGCAACATTTGCAACGTTTATTTCCGTTAGATTGAAATCCATTTTTTATGCATTTCCCATTGCAGAAATTACATCTTATTTTCATGACCCGAATTGAAACGCTAAGGAAAGGCAAAAGCATTTTAAAGCGCATTAAAAGACAAAAATGAAAGAGACGATCTGTTGAACGTCTCTTTATCTATTCAATAATTAAAATTTAATCTTCTTTTTCAGTCAGTCAATCGTTTAAACTATAAAAATACCTAATCCACAACATTACCCAATTTGAGATAAACGGTCTGCAAAATAATAGCGTTGGGATAACAATGACCTTTGGTATTCATTTAATATATTTCAAGGCCTAAAGATAATGGTTATGCAACTGATGCGACAGAATCAGCATGTAAATTTATAAACTCAACCATTTCGCTATAAATTTAGTGCGGTACATTATGTGGTCATAACATAAAGACATTCTGTAATCAATTTATCATCATTTTTTATCCTTAATAAAAAGAATGGCACGGTCTAAAATTTCATCCTTACCATTTTGAATACCCAAAACTGTACGCTCAACTTTAATATCAGGAACAATTCCAATCCTTTGAGTTTCTCTCCCATCTGGATAGTAAACGCCAATTCCTGAAAAAGGAGCATCGTAATCTTTAACAAAATCAATATGGCTCGTATTACCATCTGCACCTGACGTCTGACTTCCAATTACGGTGGCATCATCTGCCGTTTGAAAACACATTGTAGCCCATTCAGATTGGCTTACTGAGTTTTCGTTGACCAGTACAATTACTTTTCCTTTATAGTTATCTTTATTTTGGGCACCACAAAAATGCAGTTCTTTCTGCCAGTAAAACTTACCAGGATAGCTAAGGTCGGGAATAGTATATTTCGCAAAAGCTTTGGATGTGGAATTTAGAAAATTTGAAATTTCAAAATTTGCTCCTTTAGGATAGTTTCTAGAATCTAAAATTATAGCCTGTGTGCCTCTAAATTTAGCGAACATATCGGCAACATCAGAAATCTTAAGCTTGCTCATATTTACGTAACCAATATTATCTTCTAATAAATAATATTTTTCGCTTTTTGATTTTTTAAATTCGTTACTATGTGATAAATTATAATCAGAACATTCAATCCTTTTATTAGTTATAATTTTGTTACGTGAGATTTCTAAATCCATAAAATCATTATAACTAGAAGAAATTTCTGAAACTAGATTTCGAAGATATGCAGACTCGTTAGAAGCACTTATATAATCTCTTTCATTTTCCATTATTTGCGAGATAGTTTTATTATCTACTTTGGTTATAACATCTCCAATCTTAATATCATAATGTTTAGCCAAAGTATCACTTAAAATCTCAGTTACCACCATTTTCTTATCCAAAATTATACACTTCATAGGCAGAAATTTTCTAATTTTTCCGCTGTTTTTAGATAATGTGAAATAAAAACTTGAATGGGTATCATTAATCCTAACAACTAATTTCAGCATTGCTATTTTGAAATCGTCTTCATTTTTAAAGTTTAAAAAATTAGGCAGCATCTGTTCTAATGTTTTACTCCAATTATTATCCATCAAATATTTATATGGGTAAAAATACTCGATGACATTCCAATATCTAAAAAGTGCTAAAAGACGCAGATCTTGCTTCTGCCAGTTAAAGCCGGAAATATCTTCATTCATTAAAAATACGTTGCCTGCTTCCGTTTGACCAACATAAAAGGGCTTGCCTTGATACCTGTTCTTCTCTATAAACTTAAGCTTACGGGAAAGATCGTTCGAGAAGATCTTATTTTCACTTATCCAAGACAGATCAAAATTTTTGTCAAAATAGGCAACATCTTTCAAAAAAATAATATTTTCTTCTCTTACTGTTCCCAATGAGTCTACCAAATCTTCAATGATTTTTGAGAATTGATTTGCTGTCTGCACCTTTTCAATTTGAGGTAGCATCTGTAACAATTCTTTATCCCAATTTTTGCTTCCGTCTGCAACATTTGGATGATAGTATTTTAAAAAACCCCAAACCTTTGCTGTTAATGCTAACTTTTCAACCTCACTAACTTTATCTTGAGAATATCCAAATTGGAAAAAGAAAACACATGCTATAAATAATATTTTCTTCATCATGCGTTTTTTGTAAATTTAATTTGGTTTAAATAGGCTTTAGCTAAATAATAGGTTTTAAATTCATTAAATCTATGATTATCTTCAAAATGTCTGTTCATACTCATATGTATCAAAATTGAAACGTAACGCTGCCTGTACGATTTTTTAATTTCTAATTCTGTTTCGATATTTCTTTTTATGCAATCGCTACTCAAATAGCTATTGAAAGCAAAATTATTTATTTGAGATTTTAAATTTAAAAAATCTTTATTCAGTGATTTTCTTAAATCTGCTGTTAAATCAAATTCATTTTCGAAAAATTTAATTGATTGCTCGCAATATTCAATCATCTCATCTATTGAAAAATCAAATAGTTCAAGGTAACTTTTTATTTTAAGTATAGCCCCTATTTTAACATCTTCATCCGATAATTCTCCTTCAGTTAGCATCATTATAGCATTTTTGCTATCCAGTGAAAAGATTGTTTCGGCTAATTCCATTAATTTAATCCCACCATATCTCTGAATTTCCTGATCATATAATTTTATATGATAATTACTTATAAGATTTATATTTTTAAGATGGTGAATTTTATTAATTATATCTTCTTTACATTTTTGCGAATTAGTTTTGAATCTTAATCTGATACATCTATCAGGATTATGGTAATTAACAAAAAAGAATAAATATATTTCTTTATTTATTAGAATATTATTACTAACGTATTTTAAAATATCTTTACTAGAATACGAATTTGTAAATAACTCCAAATAAAGCCAATCTGAAACTATGGGAATTGTTTGGTCACAGTTGGACAATTCCTCAATACTTTCATACGAAATGTCGCTTCTAAAATATTCATTGTTTTTAACGCTTATAACTAATTCATGTGCATAATTTGAATCTGCCTTATCTCTAATTTCCGGATAAAAAGAATCATATAAGGATTCAGCTATATAAATAAAGTTCTTCTCCTTGACTTTTTCAAAAATGATTTTAATGTCATCTTCATTTTCTGTATCAAGCACAAGTTGACCACTGCCTTCAGATAAATTAATTAGTGTTGAGAATTTATAATCCTTGATATTTTCTGAAAAATAAATTTTAAACTCCTCAAAAGTATAATCTCTATCTACCAATAAAAGTTGTGCCGGATAAAGCAACACATCCTTTTCAAGATAGATTCTTGGAACAAAAGGTTTAAAATAACTATACGAATTAAAATCAAAATTAATCCCATAAATTTCCTGGTTATAAAATTCGAAATCATATAAAAATTTATATACTTCAGAATCAGATAGATTAGGATTTAGTGAGGAAGTAATTTTTGGCAGAATCTGTTTTTTATACTTTTTAGATACGAGTCGCATTTCTCCTCCATTTAAATGTAGAAAAATATCAGACATTAAAATAGAATTTACCTCATTAACAGACGTGTTAATAGGTATTGAAAAGTCATAAAATTGCTTTTTAGCCGAAACATTTATACTTCTAAATGTACCTATGCAATTGATGTCAGCTACTATCTTCCCTTCATTGATTTCTTTCTCAAAACTAACAATTTCTTGACACAGATCATTTGTTATGTCACTAAAACGAGCCACTAAATTCAAAGCTGAAGTAGAACCTAATGACTTAATATATAAAATTTCTTTATTCGTCTTTTTACAAACTAGTATTTCAGCCATAATACTAAAGCTAGCGGGAAGTTTGGTCGTCTTTTTTCCGATATTGGGATCAATAGGCAGATCCATATAGATATTGTTTTCGGTTTCAGCCAATATTTTCCCTAGTACTTTTCTATCTAATTTTAACTCATATTGTGTAGCTAAAGAGGTATAATCTAAACCTGAATATGGATTAAATATCTTACTCATCGCTATAAATCCATCATTGTAACGTTCAGAAATTTTGCTGCTAAATTTGTTTAGCAAATCATTCCTGTGCGTGGAGTGCGAGTTATACTGAATAGCAAAATCAATATAACGCTTAATTTTTTCTTTAAAATGAAAATCTAAAGTCCCCAACTCCCTATCAAATGAATTAACCGCATGAGAATATTTTACACCTGAATTGTTAGATTTGAAAAAAGCATCTTGCTCAAGTAGATATTGTTTCGAAAAATCATTAATTTCGCTTGTATTGTGCAATAGATGAAAATCTTTTTTTATAAGGTCTGAAGGCAAATAGAAATTAGGTTTTGATAATTTTTCTGCATAGGGAGAAAAAAGAAAACATTCAATGATTAATCCGCAGTCAATAATGTTTTTTAAATAATGCTCTACCTCATCTCTCTGAAAGCCATCTAAAATTATCTCGTTTAGTATCTCTTCAAGCAAAACGGCTTTTTTAAATCTATTTACTACCCATTCTAAATTATCGTCATAATCAATTTCCACATATTTTAGCTCTACTTTGTCCCCCTTTTCAACATCCGATTTATAAAAGCTAATTCTCGTACTATTTAAAAAATGTATTGAAGGGTTTAAACAATAACTTTTATTTAACCAATCTGCCGCAGAATCTGAATGGATATGACCTGATAAGAACAGGCTGTCATATTTAACAGATAATGCCAATGCTTCTTGTTTTTTTATCGAAGTGGAGCTACCCCAATTCAGCACGCCAACACTATTAAATACTCCAAATGGAGTGGGATTAAAATGTGCCCTGATAAAATATTTAGATAGAGATTTCTTAACTTTTGTATCCTTACTTTTATTGACATCTTCATATAAAGATCTTGAAGAAATTAAAATCGAAAGTCTGAATAATTGATTATTCTTAAAAAAATCAACTCTATTTTTTCTATTTTCATTATGAGATTGGACTGAAAAATTTGCAACTCTTTTTACTATATTATCAAAAAAAATCATTCTTTACGTAGGTTTACTTTGTTTTTTAATCAGGGAATAATTGACATTAATGTAAATTAAATATATTTAGCCATTGGGATGAAATGTGTTTTTTTAAGGTAAGCTCTCCCATACCTACACCTGCCAAGCCCGTTATTAGATTAGTTTCTTTCACGTATGAACCATTATGATAGGTTAAAAATTCATTAAAATCGTTTGTTTGAATAGATAGAATGTTTCTCCATTTATTTATTGAATAATTGAAATCGGTATCAGAAACTTGAGAGATCAGATCATATTGAAGGATAATTCCGATCGAACCGTGGCACATCGTATAATCTTTTACACCAGAATCAATTAGTGAAATATCTTCTAAATTTCTAATTAATTCTAGCGCTTCCTCAGAAATAGAATTTTCATTAAGATATAATCCTAAATTAAATAATGCATTAGAAATACCCAAATCTCCCTGACACCAGCTAATCAATGGATCAAACTGTGAATTATCTTCTAAAATAATTAAATTCGGGTAAAATTGTTTTGAGCCATTTGTCCTTTTATAATTGTTTAAAAAAACTTTTATAGCTTTTAATGGTATTTCGATGTCGTCCTCTATTTCAGGAACATTTCTTTTTAAATCAATTAAAAAATTTATATACCCTGCTGCACCGTGTGCCAAACCAAAATAATAGCAATGCTTGTTTGAAAAAACGGACTGAACTACTACATCATCAAAACTATAATTAATTTTTTCTATAAGTTCTTTTGTAAATTTGCTCAAGATTTCAAGTGCTAGAGAATCCTTGGTCGATTTGTAACGCTCTATAAAATATTTTGCAATCCCCATTGAACCATGTAAATAATCATAATTATTATCTACTGTTTGCTCATTAAGTTCTTCTTGCAACAATAAATCTATAGCTTCAAAATATTCTTTATCGACATTGATAATATTATTTTTTATTCTTAAAAGCATTATGCCATATCCTGCTATTCCGCTACAGAGAGTCATTGAAGTATTCTCCTCTTGAATGAGGTTATTAATTTTTTCGACAATACTTAAAAGCTTATCATGATGCTCTTCATTTCCAAAAACTTCAAATAGACTATTATAAAAAAGAGCTATTCCCGAAAGACCATCCATTAAACCTATTTTTCCTTCGTCATGAAAACTCTCCCAAATTTTTTGCTCTATCTTTAAAAATATTTCATCCATATCATAAAACTCTACAAGCAATTTTATTTATCTTTTTTATAAATATTTATATATATAAGAAAGAGCAATTTCCATTTAATTATGAAAATTACTCTTATCTAATACAATTGTTTATTTAACAATAGTGAATAAACAAAGTATTCTGAAATAATTAGTTAGTAGTACAATTCCATGCTCTTGATGTACATTTTACTGGCCACACAGAATCTTGATTACATTGACCAGATGTCTGCGCAGGTATATTTCCTCCTTTTACTGTAGCCAATTCTTCCTTATTCAATTTCTTTACTGTCAAATTTTTTAATTCTAATTTTTTCATTGTTAATTTTGTTAAAGGTTATTATTAATTTTGATGACATTAAAATTGCTCAATTCTATCAGTTTTTAACTACGTGCACTTAGTTCTTTCTATTAAGAATTGAATCAGTTTAATCAAAAGTATTTTTATTAAATCAGATATCCTTACGGTTTCCCACATTGTCAGATTTTTTTTTCAGCACTGAACATTTATTTCAGTTTCATTGTAAAATCTTGGTCCATTTCAATTTGGGGTGGACCTTTTTCAAACAAATAACTAAGGTGAATTTTAAGATTTTCTCCTCTCAAAGTTTTGTGGCAGAATCGTGGCACATTGGCTTTTGGAAAATTCTAAATCCAATAAAATCAATTGCTGACGAAATTAGGTTCGAAACTGTATTAAATCCCTGCTCCAAAATAATATCAACAATTCTTTCACGACATATTTCACAAAGCAGCCAAAATATTAAAATAAAAAGCCACTCCAACAATCCCCACTTTCACCGGCCAAAACAAAAATTAAAAACAATCAAAAAGAAAACAAGAACTAACTAACTAACTAACTAACTAACTAACTAACTAACTAACTAACTAACTAACTAACTAACTAACTAACTAACTAACTAACTAACTAACTAACTAACTAACTAACTAACTAACTAACTAACTAACTAACTAACTAACTAACTAACTAACTAACTAACTAACTAACTAACTAATCTTTACGGTAGAAGCTTCAAATCTCCAGTAAAAAGTAATGGTTCGAATCCCGTCAAGGTCCAAGAACATCCTGTACCCGATAAAATAATCCCTCACTGATTATTGGCTCATGCTGCCCATTGCCCCATCTCTCCTCTTCATCTCTCCTCTTCATCTCTGTACTTAGGAACAACAATCTTTCCGCAATAAAGTGGATTTCTTATAATAAGCCACAAGTTATTCTTAGAAATAGCAAAACCTTTTTCTTTGGCCATTTGATAAATAGATTCCGTACTAAAAATATTTTTTGCAATCTGTTCAAAAATCCAAATAACCTTTACAGCTTTATCCGGTACAATGGCAATATACTTTTTTCCATCCTCCGTTATTTTATTAGCGTATCCATAAGCAGCCATTCCCATATGCCTACCCTCTTTCTTTCCACGTCTAAGCCCTTGAAATGTATTTAGTGCTCTTCTGTCATTTTCAACCTCAGGTGCAGCCAAATAAAAAGCCAGCATCATTTTGTTTTCCGGAACACTGAGGTCAGGCTGTTCAATAGCCTGCGGCTCTACACCCAGTTTCCTTAAAACATTTATCATTTACCCTTTTAGCACACTTTTACCGGGAAGCAGACAGGCATACATGACCTATACTTTGTTTTTAAGAGAGCGAGCAAAGGCCTTTTTGATTACGACTGGTCGAAGTTCACCAAATAAGTTACGATGAATTTCTCGGTTATGCTTCTGGGATAAAAAACGTAGATTTATGAATAGCTGCTCTCAAAACCTGGATAGGTGCAAACTTGGAATGCAAACCTATCGCATAATTTGCGTTTAAATAACTATTTTTACCGGCTTGCATTGGATTTGTATCGATGATCGTTAGCAAAATGAGATGGTCAATCTTACAATTTAAATATCCGCATCTAACTAATGAGAAAAACGTTAAAAATGAAGAGATTTAAATTCTTAAAAAATAAATATAATGTTGAGCTCCTAATTGATATTGGCACGTATAAAGACATCCCCCATTATTTTTTTGAAAGTGAGCTTCATCATACCGATTTTTATGAACTTATATTTTTCTCTAAAGGAAACGGCTGTTTAGAACTGGACCAGCAGAGAATTGAAATTTCAGATAATACAGTCATTTTTATTTCCCCATTTCAAAAAAGAAGATGGTTTTTGGACAAGAATAAGATCGAATGTTATTTCCTCTTTTTCCAGGACAGCTTCCTATCTAATTTCTTCTCAGATAAACTCTTCTCTTTCAGGCTGCAGTTTTTCTACAACAAAACCAAACCGCTCTATCTAAAGGTTAATGATGACTTCTTTAAACAGTTAACGAATATAATTCAGGAGCTGCTCAGTGAGATCAAAACATTTAGATCCGACAGCGAACATATTATAAGGGCACTGCTGTACTTTATACTAATCAAACTCAACCGGGCCTATGCAGAGCATTACCTTCTGTCTTCAGAAACAGAAAATAACAGCATTGCATTTATGTTTAAAGAGATTCTGCAAAATGAAGTCCGCACGACAAGAAATATAGACCATTACGCGCAGCAGTTAGGTATCAGCAGGGTAACATTAAACAAATGCATCAAAAAGCAGTTCGGGGTTACCGTTTCTGAAATGGTAAATGAATTTATTCTTTTTGAAATAAAGTCCCTGCTGTCTTATACCAACCTTAATATAAATGAAATTTCATACCTATTGCAATTCTCCCAAGCCAATCATCTGACACGTTTCTTCAAGGCACAGACAGGGATCTCACCAAAAGAATTCAGAAATGCTTATCAAAATGGTAGTTCTGTTATCTAACTGGTAACTATTCTATTTTACATGTATGATATATTTGTACATGAGAATATCTTTATCAAAAGACAGCAAGCATCCTTATCGAAATCACTAGTAAATATGGTCTATTCTCAGTAGGACACTTAAACTAGCAGACAATTAAAATAGCATTTCAATGAAAAAGCAAATCAAATTTAGCTCTATTTTCACTTTGATATTACTCCCCTGCTTTTTATTGGGCCAACGACAACAAACCCTCGAACTCGCGAGCCTGTACAAAAAAGGAAAGCTAAAATCAGTAAATAGAGAGATCAAAATCGTTTCCAGTGACAGCGGCGCTTATCTAAAAATAATGGAAAGTAAAAAGGAAGGCATAGTTTGGCTGCCTGTCCGGGACTTTAAAAACGGCACAATTGAAATCGAAATGCGGGGACAGGATGTTTTCCAGCGAAGTTTTATTGGGATTGCCTTTCATGGTGTCGATGATATTAATTATGATGCTGTTTACTGCCGTCCTTTCAATTTTTTTGCTAAAGATTCTGTCCGGAGAATTCATGCTGTGCAATACATCTCGCATCCCGATTTTACCTGGGAAAAATTAAGAAAGGAAAGCAATGCGGTTTTTGAGAAAGAAATCATCAATCCACCAAACCCTAATGATTGGTTTATCATGAAATTAGTAATTGACAGAACAACTGTTAAAGCATATATAAACAATGCAACCGACCCTTCGCTGATGGTTGAAAAACTAAACAATCGAACACCTGGAAAAATAGGGCTGTTTACAGCAGACAGCAGCGGAGGAGACTTTAAAATCATTAAGATAAATTATAAAAAATAAAACCATTACCTAATCTCTAATCATAGAGTTTCGCTTTCGTATAAAAACTCTTTATCAACTGTTTTAACCCCTATAATGTTATGCTGAAAAGAATACTTTTCATTATCTTGCTTTCTATTCCCCTTTTTGCTGCTCCATCACTGAAGGAAACTTTTAACATCTGGGGAAGGATTGTAGATAGTGGATTTAGTCCTATTGAATCATTCTCGATTAAGGTTTTTGAACTTAATACTTTTACAAATCAAAAAAAAATAATCCAAGATTTTAAAGCCAGAGATGATAATGGAGAATTTTTAATAAAAAACCTTAACTCAGGAACTTATCTTATTGAAGTTACAGTTGAAAATTATACAAGGTACAGCATTATAAAAACAGTTGGAAATAAAAACGAATCAGTCGGAGAAATCGTTTTACAAAATACCTGGTAAAATTATAAAACCAAGGATTACTGGAAAAATATTGGGGAAATTAAAAATTTTAAATATATTTTTTTGGCGCCTAATTACTTTTTTTAAATTCCCTATAAATATTGCTGGCCTTATTTAAAAAATTAAAGATTGTCAGGATGGTGCACTGGATAATACGTGAAAGAGAAAATGCGCACCTTTTGAGCCGGCACGCACGCTTTTTTTTCTTCATTAGCACAAAATCAAACTCTGAAACTTTTTTTCTTTAAAAATTAGCAGGCATAACATGCAGTTTTTAGATAAGTCAGGATTTTTTCTCAATAACAAATGCCTTGAGTTCGGCTATTTTACCATTATCAAACCGCCAGATGTCACAATAGGAATAGTGATCATACTCTCCATTTACATTTTTGAGGGCAATGCTGCCTGTCGCCGTTACAAAGTCGCCCTGTTCTATGGCTTTTTCCATATCAAATACCGGCGGTGCAAGGTAAAAATCTTTTATATACTGCCTAACTGCTTCTTTTCCTAAAAGGGTCCTTTCCCCTACAAATTCCCATTTGGTATCTTCAGTGAGATACGATAGATACGCTTCGTACTCTCCTTTTCTTACATGCTGGTTTGCATTAACTAATAAAGCTGTGTTTTTCATGTTCGTTGTCTTTTTTAATTTCAGGTTTTCATTTTGAGAATAAATGCTGAGTACCCCCGTCAATAATAAAATAGTTGTGAAGCCTTTTTTCATCATTGCCTTTTTTGATTTAATTTTGAACTTTATATTATTTAATTAAAATAGTGCTGCAAAGCTATAACATAAAAGCCATAGCGGCTGTATGGACAGCCAATTGTAAGGTACTATCAAAAATGTAAGTTATGTCGAAAGTTAAGGTGACAAGCACCAATTTTGAAAATAAGAAAATCCTGGGAGAAGAGTGTTCAGAGGTCTACGCGGCAAACATAATTGGCGGCCAGTGGTCACTTGTAATCTGTTCCTGGCTGCTGCAGGGCAAAATGCGTTTTAGCGAATTAAGAAAATCCATACCCAATATAACAGAGCGTATGCTGACCCTGCAGCTGCGAAAACTGGAACAGGATCATATCATTAAGAGGAAGGCATATGCCCAGATCCCTGCTAAAGTAGAATATGAGCTGACAGAAATCGGCTGTGAATTAAAACCGATAATCCAGCAGATGGAACAGTGGGGAAAACGCCACAAATCTTTATATGCTGAATGAATTCTAAAATAAGGCCCCATAGGCCTTTAGCCCCGATTGCTTCGCCAGTTCGCTTCGCTTGTGTGCAATGGAAATCCTTTTGTGCCGGGGTTCGGCGCAAAAGATTGCAGCGAATAGCGGGAAAAAGCTCCTAAAAAATAATATTACATACAATTGACCCGAGGCTGGGCAAAAGATTGCTTCGCCAGTTCGCTGTCGCTCGGGTGCATCTTACAGCGGGAAGAGCTCCTGAAAAATAAATACTAATAATATATACACCACATCCATAAAACAAAAAAGGCACCTGATTAGAGGTGCCTTTATAAGTTAACTATGATAGTATATTATGCTACAACTACGTTTACTGCGTTTGGACCTTTACGGCCTTCTTCGATGTCATATCTTACTTCGTCGTTTTGACGAATGTTTTCTGATAGACCTGAAGCATGAACAAAAACTTCGTCCCCTCCATTATTAGGAGTTATGAATCCGAAACCTTTTTCTTCATTGAAAAATTTTACTGTACCTTCTTGCATTTTAATGTATTTAATTGCTTAAAGATAGCTTATTTAATCGGAACTTACTGAAATTGAGATTTTTATTTTTAAAACCAAATAATATACAATTGAATAGTTTTAATATTTTAATTGAAATTGTGAAACACTTTAAAAATGTAATGTAAAGATTCTTTAAAAAATTCTAGTTAGATTCGCAGGTACCAAAACAAAATCGCTATGTACCAAAATCCGATGCTTTTGAATAATATAGTTGATTCCCTTCCCCTGCCTGTTGCAGTGTATGTGGGAAATAATTTAACCATTGAGATTGCCAATCCTGCCATGATTAAGACCTGGGGTAAAGGAGATCAGGTAATTGGAAAAAACTATCTTGATATAGTCCCTGAAATTAAGGATCAGCAAATTTTTGATCAGGCGCTGACTGTGCTGAAAACCGGCATTGCATTTCATGCCAAAAATAAAAAAGTGGACCTTATTATCGAGGGTATCATGACCGAACACTATTTTAATTACTGTTTTATTCCCCTATTTAATGAAAAGGGAGAAGTATACGGTGTACTCAATACAGGAACCGATGTAACAGATCTTAATAAGGCTAAAGAAGAGGTGAAAAGTTCAAATGAAAAACTTACCATGGCAATTGACGCTTCGGGTATAGGAACCTACGAAATTGACCTGGCCACAAAAAAAATTAAAACTTCCGGGAATTTTAATGCCATCTGCTCTATTGATAAAGAAATAAGCACTGATGAACTGATTTCCCGACTGCATCCCGATGATCTGCCTGTACGGGAAAAGGCGCATAAGGAGGCTCTGAATACCGGAGAAATAAGCTATGAAGCCAGAATTATAAGCAATAATCAATCTGCAAAATGGGTCAAAATTAGCGGTAAAATCATAAATAATGAAAACGGCATTCCCAAAACTATTATCGGTGTCATTCAGGATATTCAAGAACACCGAGCATTTGAAGAAGAGCTAAAAAAACAGGTTGAAAATCAGACAGAAGAGCTGACACGCTCCAATAATGATCTTCTTCATTTTGCAGGAATTGTCAGCCATGATCTCCGGGAGCCTGTTCGAAAAATTAAAATTTTCAATACGCTGCTTAGTGATGAGAGCAAATCTGGTTTTTATAGAAATTCAGAAAAATATACATTAAAAATTGATCAGTCCGCAAAGAGAATGGAAAATATAATAGAAGGCATTTTAACCTATTCTACTCTTGACAAAACTAGTCAGCCCTTCGAGAAAATTGACCTCAATCAAATTATTGAAAATATTAAAACGGATCTTGAACTTGTCATTAAAGAAAAAGATGCTATTTTAATTACTTGTGAACTCCCTGAAATGGAAGGGGCCCCTATTCTCATCAGCCAGCTTTTTTACAACCTGATGCAAAACGCCTTAAAATTTTCAAAAGCAGACCAGCCCCCAAGGGTAATCATTTCTTCAGCACTAATCGATCATAAAGGAATAAAATCTGTAGAGATCAAAATTAAGGACAATGGTATCGGGCTTGATCCGGCATTTAGTGAAAGAATATTTACTCCATTTGAACGTCTCCATTCCAAAGACCAATACGAGGGCAATGGTCTGGGGCTTGCATTGTGCCAAAAAATAGTAAAAAGACACAATGGAAGAATTAGTGCATCTGGCGAAAAAGACAGTGGGGCTGAATTTACCGTGATACTCCCTTTAATACATGCAAAGCATACTATTTAAAGCTATAGTTATCAAAGCCTGCCGTCACTGCTGTAATGGAAATAAAATAACGCTGTTATAAATGTCTCAGAAATAAAACAACAACATAAATCAAACATACCAATTAGAATATACAAGGACGTACTTTCAATAGCACTGGGAATATTTATGAAATCTAAATACATTTGACAGATCAATAATATGAATTTCTTTATTTATCCGGACGTGGACGATTAGTCCTTAAAAATATTGTCATACTTTGAGCCTCATTAATTACAGTGAGCCAGTCAGCATCAAATTGCCCAAGCCACTGAAAGTCACGCCCTACCAGTAGTACGCCAATTTCCGCAAATCTTCCATAAAATTTATAGAAATTTGTCCGTTCCTGCCACTATAGCCAAATGGCGCCGATTGAAGACAATTGGCGCCATTTTTTATATATTTTTTGGATTAATACATTCATCTTACTTTTGTTTATAGATTTCGTATCACTTCATACTTTCTAATTTCTGAATCATTGCTTTTGTTGATTCTGAATTAGGATCTAATTCTAAAACTTTTTTATACGATTTCAATGCGTTCTCTTTATCCTGATTTAGAAAATACGCTTCACCTAAACTATCCCAGGAATTGGAATCATTTGGAAATAATTTTACATTCTCCTGAAATACAATCAGTGCGTTATCCATTTGTTTATCTTGTAAAAACGCATAGCCAATTTTGTTCAATACAGTACTCTTATTTTTTTTCATTGTTTTTTTTACAGCATCTATATACGCATAGACAAAGGCTTCTTTTTCACTAGTTTCTATATCGGGCTGAACACCTTTTGCTTCCCAGTTTGTTTTTGTAACCGGATTAATCGACCGCAGGTAAGGCACTGATATTGTGAATCCGTCATTCAAATTAATTCGTTTAGTTCTATTGGCACCACCTTTGGTAACTTCGCCAACTACAATAGCTTTATCCAAATGTTTTAAAGTATAAGTAAATGCTTCTGCCGCCGAAAAAGTGTGCTTACTGGTTAGAATATAAAGCGGCTTGTTTGCACTTCGTTTTCCGTTTACATTTTCAAACGAATATAGCTGTGTTTTTTGATTGGTTTCCCGTTCATAAAAATCACTTAATAAAACAGGTTTTTCTTCAAAGAAGTAACTCGATAATAACTGCATCATATTTGGAACACCTCCTCCATTAGCGCGCAGGTCGATAATGAATGCGTTGGTATTGCTTAAAAAATTCATTGCAGCTGTTGCTGTTTCTTCTGCATATTTTATATCTGCAAATTGGTTTAAATTTAAATAGCCAATATTTCCGTCCAATATTTTTACCTCTGTAAATCCGTAATTAATTTCGGCCATTTGCAAAGCCATTCTTTTCTCCATTTCTAATTGCGCTTCCTGAGAAATAACATTCTTTTCCCTGGCAATATGCTCAGGTTCAAATCGAACTTTTAGATGTAAATCTTTGCTGATACGTTGTAAATCTTGGGTTAGTATTTTAGAGAACTCAACAGGACTTGTAATTTCTTTATATTTATTAGACTTTAAATTTTTATCCAGTTCAATTGTCATTCTTTTTGACAAATCTAAATCGATATAAGATTTTTCAATATGAGTTTTTACTGCCGATACAATGGCCTTTTTATCTTTTGTATCCAATAGCCGTTTACTGTCTTGTGCCATTGCGTTTTGTACAATTAAAAGCAGCATTAGCAGCATCATTTTAAAATGGTTTTTCATAATGTTTTATTTTTAAATATTTATAATTTACAGCAAACCTATCTGCAGACTAAAATGGTTTAAAACTTTTTTCATGAACCTTTAAATAGTTAGCACATACAATTAATTTGCATAATCAAATCTAGTTGAAGTCGAAAATATTAGTGTTTATGTCTCATTTTAGTGAATTGATGCACATTGAAGAGAAAAAAAGTCAATTTTTGTTAATTTTGACTCATGGCTGAATTTCTTAAAAAGTACAAAGCTTTTATATATGGATTGGTGATCCAAAGGATAATAGTGGTTGTTTTGTTATATTTTCATTTTATTTACATTGATAATACCGCCCTATTGTCCAACACACTGAGTTTCATTTTTAGCTGGCTGATAATCTCACTGCCTATTCATTATTATTCATTTTTAAAACAGCATAAAGCCACTAGCTTAAAGCTGCTTATCTTGATTGCCTTTTTTTGGGCAATCATTATAAACGACATGAATTCCAAAATAATTGATAATCCGGTAACATTTATAGGATTAGTTGGTATTGGATTATCTTTTTTTTCCATTATAGCGCCTTCCTATTTTAAGAAGCATGCATTGATTGTACTCGGTTTTTATGTTCTGGCTCTAGGCTACTTCTACTATATAAGGGTTCATACTAATTTTAATAATTATTTTCAGCAGGAAAAAGAGATTAAAATTATCCTGACTGCTCCCTTTTTCGTGTTACTTTTAATTTGGTTCTATCAGCAATGGAAATGGCTCAAAACAATTGAGTCAAAAAAAGCCAAAGCAGAGTTATCGTTACTCAAAAGCCAAATCAATCCGCACTTTTTTTTCAATACTTTAAATAATCTATATGGTCTAATAATAGAGAAATCCGAGGATGCTCCATATGTTGTTTTAAAATTATCTGAAATAATGCGCTATACCATTTATATGGGAAAAGAAGATATCATACCATTAAAGGATGAAATAGAATATTTAAGGAATTACATTGAGCTGCATAAAATAAGATATCAAAAAAAGGTCGATATTACTTTTAGTCATGATGGGCAGTCTGACTATAAAATTGCGCCTTTACTTTTTATTATTCCCTTAGAAAATGCCTTTAAACATGGAGTAGAGCGTTTAACGGAATATGCTTATATTCACATTAATCTAAAAACTTATAATAATCTAATCTGTTTTGACATTGAGAATAACTTTGAATCGCGGGAATCTCAAACTCCCGGTATTGGATTAAACAATTTGAGACAGCGTTTAAAACTATTATATCCTAACAAACACCAAATGAAAATTGACATTACAGATTCTATTTATAAATTACATCTAAAAATAGAAATGACATGATACACTATTTAATTATAGATGATGAACCTATTGCGCATCGTATTATTGAAAACTATTGTGAAAACTTGCACCATTTGGAAAAGAAAGGAAATTGCTATAATGCCTTTGAAGCTATGGAATTCTTAAATGAAAATGCAGTAGACTTGCTATTTTTAGATATCAATATGCCCAAATTATCCGGTTTCGATTTTTTAAAAACATTACCCAATCCACCTAAAATAATAGTGACAACAGCCTATAAAGAATTTGCTTTAGAGGGTTATGAACTTAATGTTTCTGATTATTTACTAAAGCCCTTTAGCTTTGACCGATTTCTAAAAGCCATTAACAAGACATTTGATAGTGCTCAAAATAAAAAAAGTAGTGTTGCATTGCCGCCAAACGAAATAGAACCAAATATAAATAGCTTTTTTTTAAGAGGTGATAAAAAGCACCATCAAATTCATTTTGACGATTTACTGTTTATAGAAGCTTATGGACATTACTGTAAAGTATATCTAAAAAATGACATGATTATAAGCCATCAGAAAATTTCAGATTTTGAACAGCTTCTTCCAAAATTTAATTTTATAAGAACCCATAAATCTTTTATTGCTGCAAAAGATAAAATTAAACAGATTGAAGGTAACAGGATGTTAATTGATAAATATAAAGTACCTATTGGACAAACTTATAAAGAAAACATTATGATGCTTTTATAATTTTGAATTTAATAACCCATTTACATTTATCTTATACAGTTTACCAATAGGAATTGTAAAATCACCGATTTTGATCCTGTTTCCTTCCACACTTTTAATATGTTTAATGGCAACAGCAAAGGATTTATGTACCTGCATAAAATCATTTTTAGGCAGTAATTCCATCAAATCAGAGAGTTTTTCTCTAACAAGTATTGAATTGTCATTTTTGGTAATTACTTTAACGTAGTTTCCCGATGCTTCGACATATAAGATCATACCAATAAAAATCTGTATGTGTTTTTTATCTGCACGTAAAAAAATGCTTCTTGAATATTCATCCTGCCCAGGATTGATACTTACTTTAGAAGTCAAACTGGAAATTTTGTTTATCGCTTTTAAAAAACGTTCAAAACCAAATGGTTTTAAGAGGTAGTCAATAATATTTAGTTCATAACCTTCAATTGCGTACTCCTGGTAAGCCGTCGTAACAATAATTTTGGGTGCAGATGCCAGTGTTTTTAAAAAATCAAATCCCTTTAATTTGGGCATATTTAGATCTAAGAAAATTAAATCTACAGTATGATTTCTTAAATAATCAAGGGCCTCTAAGGCATCATAACAATTCTTTTTTAACTGCATATTGGGAAGCATGCTGCAGTACTCCTCAATAATAGCATGGGCTATATGTTCATCATCTATAATTAAATACCTGATCATTACACTTTTAAGATTAAATTTGCTTTGTATATAGTATCATTTTTTGAAACCCAGAACTCATGCTTTTTTGGATAAGCCAATTCTAATCTTCTTTTCAAATTCTTAATACCGATACCAGATGATTGACTTACTAAATCCGTATCATAGTTATTCTCTACTTTAAAAGATATAGTATTATTATTTGAACTAAGTTTAATAGTAACAAATGCATTTTCTCTTAAATTTTCGACACCGTGTTTAAATGCATTCTCCAAAAGCATTATATAAAGTAAAGGAATTATTTTAAGCTGATCATCCTCCACAGTAGTTTCAAAATTTACGTTTATCTTTTTGTGATAGCGTAAAGTATGCAAGTCGATGTAGTTTTTTAAATAGGCAATTTCCTCTCCTATCGTAACAAAATCCTTCCGGCCTTCATAAATACTGTAACGCATCATATCGGAAAGTTTCAAAATTAACTCCTGTGCTTTTTTTTGATCCTTTGCCACCCAGCCGTACAAATTATTGAGCATATTAAAAAAGAAATGGGGATTTACCTGATTCTGCAGATGCAGCAGTTCCATTTTTCCGTTTTCGTTTTTTAATTTAATAATAAACAAAATTTGTTTTACCAGCCAATAAATGCCAAAGCAAAATAATGCCAGATAGAGCAGGAAATAAAAACTGATAATCGGAATGCTGACTTTTGGACTATAGTTTTCAAAAAGTACTACAGAATCCTTATTCGAGGTAATTACTATAAAAAATATTACCACTATTGGAACTCCTGCTAAAACTAAAGCAATTGCCCCGATGATATTCCTCTTGTTATTGTTAGTTGTTAAAATCATAATCACAAATGTAAATTAATAAAAATTATTGATAAAATAAGTTGACAAACAATGCGCACAGCCCTTTCAACGGCCAGAAATAAGTGATGAAAACACTTTATGAGCACCCTGTATATTTGTATCACAAAACACACTGGTTCATCACATTTACTTTATTGATATCAGCTAAGAAAATACGTTTGTTTAAAATTTAAACTCAAACAAATGAACAGTCTTAGTATTTCCAATCTCTCCAAAACCTATTCTAATGGTGTAAACGCACTGCAAAACATAACGCTGGATATTCCGGTAGGCATGTTTGGCCTTTTAGGTCCCAATGGTGCAGGAAAATCAACTTTAATGAGAACAATCGCCACATTACAAGAGGCAGACTCCGGCAGCGTGAAACTCGGAGATATAGATGCCCTTACGCAGAAACATGAACTAAGAAAAGTATTGGGATACCTGCCCCAGCAATTTGGTTTGTACCCTAAAATTTCTGCTGAAGTTCTCCTGCACCACTTAGCGGTGTTAAAAGGAATTACTAATCAAAAAGAACGCCGCGAAATAGTGGATGCGCTATTGCATAAGACTAATTTATATGAGGTAAAAAACCAAAACCTCAGCGGATTTTCAGGCGGAATGAAACAGCGTTTTGGCATCGCGCAGGCATTACTCAATAACCCAAAATTACTTATTGTTGATGAGCCCACTGCCGGACTCGATCCTGTTGAAAGAAACCGGTTTTATAACATCTTAAGCGAGCTTAGTGAAAACACAGTGGTAATACTATCAACACATATCGTGGATGATGTAAAGGAATTGTGCACCAACATGGCCATCATCAATAAGGGAGAAGTGCTTCTTAAAGGAAATCCTTTGGAACTAATAAACCAGACTGAAGGAAAAATATATCAAAAAACAATTCATAAAAATGAATTGGAAGAGTATAAGAAAGAATACAACGTAATTGCAGAAAAATTATTTCTTGGAAAACCTATAATTCATGTCATCAGTGAAAACAATCCGAAAAATGGTTTTATCTCAGTAAATGCCGGTTTAGAAGATGTGTACTTTTCGCAGATTCTTGCCAGTTCTAAAAAGAAACTTTAATTCTCCTGAATACTTAATCAAGTAAAATTTTCTATTCTAATCTATTAAAATTAACGATTAACCATGTGGTACGACATATTTAAATTCGAAATCCAATACAGAATAAAACGCCCTGACACCTATATCTTTTTTATTTTTATATTCTTCTTCTCCCTTGCGGGTGTGGACTTTGTCTTTCAAGGGATTGATATGGGTTCCGTAAAAACAAATGCGCCTATAGTAATAGCTAAAGCAATGGCTGCTGTTGCCGCAATTTTAATGATGGTGACTTCTTTGATTATGGGTGTTTCAGTATTGCGGGACTATCAATACAATGTAGAATCCCTATTATTTGTTAATCCAATCCAAAAGCGGGATTATTTAGCAGGCCGGTTTCTAGGCTCTTTTGCAGTATTATTGTTTGTATTTACAGGGCTTTTATTAGGATTTGCTTTGGGAGAATTTATGCCTTGGCGTTATCCGGAAAATTTAATGCCTTTTAACTTTTCAGCTTACATTCAGCCCTTTATAATTATAGTGCTGCCCATGCTGTTTTTTGGATCGTCATTGTTTTTTGTTAGTGGCGCTTTAAGCAGAAACTTAATGGTAGTCTATACACAGGGAGTACTTCTTTTTGTTCCCTTTCTATTGACAAAATCTATAAAGAACGATTTCCTGCAAGCCCTTTTAGATCCTTTTTCCCTGACAACGCTCACTGATATGAATGCCTTGTTTACAGCGGCAGAACGCAATTCAACACTTGTTCCTTTTACTGGTGTGCTTCTATACAATAAATTATTCTGGGTTTTTCTAGGAATGCTTATTTTAATAGTAGGGTACTTCAAGTTTAATTTTAGTATAGCAAAAAACAAAAAACCTAAAGAGAAAAAAATAAAGACTATCCATGACTTAACTACTGCCGCTAACGAGAATCTCAAAATCCCCATAGTATTAATACAGTATAATTTTAAATCACAATTTGTTCAGCTATTACAACTTACATGGTTTTATTTTATATCCATTTGTAAGCAGGTATCATTCTGGGCTATTATCATCTGTGCATTAATTATCATTTTAATAAACTCTATTAATCTGAATACTGCATATGATGCTGCCAGTTATCCTACAACCTATCTTGTTATAAAAGAATTAAAAGAATTATCGCTATATTTTTTTGTAATAATACTAATCTTCTATTCTGGCGAGCTCATTTGGAAAGAAAGAGAAATTAAGCTGGATTTAATCTATGACGCAACATCCATATCAGGTATTATAAGCCTGCTGAGCAAATTCCTGGGCCTTTTATTGATTTATATCGTACTTATACTCTCGCTAATTATATTTGGGATTACCTTTCAAACGGCAAACGGCTGGTATCACTATGAACTGGATATTTATTTCTATGGCTTTTTTATTGAGTTTTTTCCCTTTCTGGTTTTGTACACTTTTATATCTTTTTTCTTTCAGGCGCTGACAAATAATAAATTCACAGGCTTTATTTTAGTAATGTTTTTTGTTATCCTAAATACTGTTTCGGATTTTTTTGGTTTCGAGCACGATCTTTACAAATTTGGCGGGAGCGGTCTGGGTTCCTATTCAGACATGAATGGTTACGGTCACTTTCTAGTATCCTATTTGTGGATTAAGGCATATTGGATTGCATTTGGCATTCTCTTGCTAATCCTCGCTTCGATTCTCTCTGTCAGGGGCACTGAAACCAGTTTAAAAAAACGCATCGAGCTGGGTATGCAGCGATTTACAAAACCGTTGCTCCAATTTGTATTGTCAGTATTACTGGTATTTGCTTTGCTGGGAAGTTATATTTTCTACAATACCAATATCCTTAACCAATATCAAAACACGGCTGAAGGATTAAAATTTAAGGCAGATTATGAAAAAACGCTCAAAAGGTTTGAATATCTGCCGCAGCCTAAAATTACCGATGTTAAGCTGCAAGTTGAGCTGTATCCAAAAACCAGAGCTTATACCGTTCAAGGTTATTACATCCTTAGCAATACCTTAAAAGAACCTATTTATAAAATCTATCTGCAAAAACCGTTGGGCTCGGAAATAAATCTAGAAGAAGTAAATTTTGGACGGGAAGTTTTTTTAGATAAACACTATAAACAATACGGTTTTTACATCTACACCTTAAAGAAAGCATTACAGGGGGGGGAAGCCGTTAAAATGAAATTTAAACAGACCTATACAACAAAAGGTTTCAAAGAAAATGATTCTAACAGCAGTGTACTTCAAAACGGTACATTCTTGACAAATAAAGCATTTCCAACTTTGGGCTACAGCAAAGAATACGAGCTTGATGATACTAGAATCAGGGCAGAATTTGAACTTCCGGCTGCAAAAGGAATGGCCAAAAGAAACGATAAAACGGAATTAACTTATGCAGGTACCGGAGGCAGCGCTGATTTAATCAATTTTGAAGTTACTATCGGGACAGAAAAAAGGCAAAAGGCAATTTCCTCAGGCACTTTACAAAAGAGATGGACATTAGGCAGTCGTTCCTATTTCCATTATAAAACAGATAACCCCATAGTAAATCAGTATGCGATAATATCGGCAGATTATGAAGTTTCCAAAAGCAGATGGCACCCTAAAAATAATAGTTCGGCAGTCCCCGTAGATTTGGAAATCTATTATCAAAAAGGACATCAATATAACGTGGAGAGAATGATCCAGGCTTTCAAATTATCTTTTGATTATTTTTCTGCAAATTACGGCCCTTATCAGCACAGCAATATTCGAATCATAGAAACTCCTGCTTACACCCAGCAAGCAGAGTCGTTCTCCGGTGCAGTGACATTTTCGGAATCCAATGAGTTTATGCTCAATATTGATGACCAATCAGATGTGGATATTATTCTCTACAGAACAGCGCATGAATTAGCACACCAATGGTGGGGAATGCAGCTGCAGGCGGCTAATGTTCAAGGAAAAAATATGATTTTGGAGACCCTGGCCCAATATGCTGCCTTAGTGGTGATGAAAAAGAAATACTCCAAAGAAAAAATAGAGCAGCTTCTGCAAAAAGAACAAGAAGTCTATCTGCAGGCAAAAAAGAGATATACTAATCAAGAAGCACCATTAGAATTAGTTGAAAAACAAGATTATATATTCAATGCAAAAGGAATTTTAGTTATGTACGCTCTTCAGAATTATATTGGGGAAGAAAAGGTTAATCTTGCTTTAAAAAGGTTTATTCGTGATTGGAACAATTCTAACGGAAAATTGAAATCAAAAACTCCTAATTATCCAACATCAAAAGAACTGCTGACTTATTTTATTGAAGTCACCCCTGTTTCTTTGCGTCATAAAGTGTATAGTTTGTTTGAAAAAACGGAATTCGATAGCAATATTATTTTTAGCGATAAATGATTCCTATTTTATTAATTATTCGCAGTAAAAAAATAAAATAATAATGGCTAAAATTTATGCTGGAATTATTTTCATAACAATACTTGCCTGTACATTTTCGGGCAAGTATTTTGAAAATTAAAGGTAGAGCTAATACTTTTTTTGTGGCTAAAAGTTAAGTCTGCAGCCAGCAGAAATCAATCATTACAAATTTTGGCATGAAATGCAACTCATTTCCTGCTTCATGAAATTTGGATCAATGTTAATGGGGATTTTAAAAGCTGGGTTAATTTAGTTTAGAATCCAGTATTTTTAATAAATTTCTAACAAAAACATACCACCGTTAATCAGTTAGTTAACGTTAAACAGAAGCTGCATTGAAAGCGGTTTCGGGCTTAAGGTTCAATCCTGCTCTTGGAACGGTTCAAATCGTGTTAAAGCACAAAATACTAAAAAGAAGCTGTATTTTTCTTTTTGAGGATGTAATCGAGCGGCAAAGGTATTCCTGCCGGCTATTTCTTCCGGTTATGATTCAATTTCATCGCTTCTGTTTCGATTTCCTCTACGGTTTTCCTTTTCCCTTTAGAAATCCATTCTAAAAGCTCTTCTTCAAAAAAATACAGCTTTTTGCCATATTTATAGCAGGGAATTTTTCTCTGCTGCACAAGAGCGTAAATTGTAGGCTTCGCTTTCCCTATCAGCCGGCTTGCTTCATGAATGCCGATTGGAATGCTTTTTTCTTTAGATTCATATACCTGCACATTCTGAATCAGAACTTTGATCTCGGCAATTTCTTTCACTAAGTGCGCTACTGCTTTGGGCAGGTTCTCAAAAGAGATTTCGTTTGTGTCCATAACTGTCGTTTTTAATAGTTATGTTGCAAATGAAAAAAGTGTTTCTGCTGTGTCCTTCTTCACAGGAGAAACACCTGAAAAACACAGTGATTTACAAGTATCGGCATTTAAAAATATGTAAGATCTTCAACAATCTTTAAAAGACCTTTCTGTTCATCATCTTTCAGATGCGTTTTAATGCTTTTCTGCTCAACATCTTTTAAAGCGTCGGCAAAAGTCAATTTTAAAAATTGTGCGGCTCTGTCCTGCCTGCTGGCTTTAAAACAATTCCAGATATTCCAGCCAAAATGATAAAGATCCAGATTGGACAGATCTTTTACTTTTACCGGCTTAATATTTTCGAAATTTATGCCTTCAGCATATATGATTATATTCCTTCCCAATTGTTCCAGATCTTCATCCGAAACGTACAGCGCAAACTCCCGCTTTGCATAACGGATGGCTGTATCAATCCTTTCCTGTTTTTGATTTCTGACTGCATTTTGACGCTCCTCCCTTATCTTCTCAATATCAAGGGCTGAATTTTTATTTTCAGGCATTTCGGGCTTAATTAAACTATTCTGAAGCCCTTCTTCTATTTTTACAAGGTCCTCACTTGTAATGAGGCTTTCAGGCGATTGCTTTTTTTCAGCCTTCAAAAAACGATTCAGTATTCCTGCAGCCAATTCGTTTAGAAACAGGCTTAGAATTGCAAACATTAAAACTCCAAATCCAGTGCTGATCCAAAAAAAAACACCGGCCGTATATTCATCCGCACCTTTTTCCAAGAGCACCAGTCTTCCGATTGCACCGACAAAAAAACAGACTAAAAAAACAGACAGGTAAACTGTAATATATTCGAAGTACTTTATTTTCATTACGCTCTTTTCTTTAAAGATTCCAATTGTATTGCCTGCGAAGCTCTGTTTTTCTTCTCATCTATTACTTTGGCGTAGATTTGAGTAGTTTTTACGTTGGTATGCCCCAGCATTTTGCTGACCGTATAGATGTCTGTCCCGCTGGACAGCTGCAGTGTTGCAAATGTATGGCGGAAGCAGTGGAAGGTAATGTTTTTTTTAATGCCGGCAGATTCAACCCATTTTTTCAGAGGTCTTGAAATCCACGACGGGTCCGGCAGATCCTCAAAAACAAGCTGCCCGGGAAGCCTTGGCTCTCCACAGAGCTGCAAAGCCTGCTCAGAAATAGGCATATATTCGACACCCCTTGTTTTTTTCTGGGTGAAATGCAGTTTGGCCATGCCGTCTTCCAAGCTTATCTCTTTCCAGCGGAGTTTCTGAATGTCGGAATGACGCAGGCCGGTAAGCGCTGAGAAAAGCGCGGCTCTTTTAAGGACATCTTTTTCGCAGGGCTTTTCAGCCAGCACGTTCAATTCTTTAATGGTAAGATATTCGCGTCTTGATTCCTGCTCAGGTATGCCTTTTATTTTTGAAGACAAATCAACGGTTAGATATCCGTCGATAAAGGCCTGTTTTAAAGCCGCTTTAAATATGGAAAAATACCTTGCTGCAGTGTTGCGGGAAAGTATTCCTTTTTTGCCTCCTCCGAGCGGCGCAGCCAGCAGAAACAGCTTAAAATCTTCCGCCATTCTGCTGTCAATCTGGGAAAACACCAGCCTGCCTTTGGAATAGCTTTTTAAAAACTCTATGGTCCGCTCCCAATTGATCATAATGGATTTTGAGCTTCGGGCATGCCTTTTTGCTGCCACAGAGGCAATGTATTTGATAAAATCCTCTTTTGCTTTTTCTTTCTGTTCAGCCAATAGGTTCTCAGCATCACTGTACAGATCTGTATTATCATATTCTTTCTGCCTGATTTTACGCACTCCGTCGGCATAGAGCATAATTTCACGGTCGGTTTCGCTTCTGGTGATTATTATTCCGTTATCGCTGCGTCTGGGCTTATAGGATTTTATGCCCTGCGCATCTGTACGGGCGGTTCTCTGCTTGTCCCACTCCACGGTTTTTACGGTTCTGTTTAAGTATTCACGGATTCTCTGTGGCGTTTTCTTTCCGGAAACCTCAACAGGATAGCTTTCTATGTAGACATACCATTCCTCTCGGTCTTCTGCTTTTCGAAGACGCACAGTCACCTTGGTTTTTGCTAATTGTTTCATATAAAATCATTTCCGTTATACAAGTTATCAATTTCGCTTTTTGGAGCATATACATGCTTTCCGATCTGCCTGGTAGGTATTGAATATTTCCTGATATGGCTGTAGACAGAACCTTCAGATATCTGAAATCTTTCAGCTATTTCACCGATGGAATAGCAGTCTTCTTTTTCAAGGCTGTATAATTTTTTCTTCGGTTGGCTTTCAACCTGCGGCAGGCTGCGGGCAGGGCCGAACATCCCTTCCATTACTCTGCGGTCGATCCTTACAAGGCGGGTTCCAAGATTAACTGACGGAATTTTTCCCTGCCCCACAAGCCTGTAGAGGGTTCTTTTGGCAATTCCAAAAAGCATGCCAGCCTCAGAGACGGAAAGAAATGCCCTATCCTGCGGTATTTTCTCTATCATCGCTTTGATATCAGCTTCATTTTTAAGCTGCTTCACCTTCTGCTTGTATGCTTTTTTACTGCATTTTGGCGAGCAGTAGACAGAAGTTACGGTCTTGGGCAGAAACACTTCCGCGCATACAAGACATTGTTTGTTTATTCTTTTCATCGCCTTTATCCCCAATTTAAGTGCCATAAGTATACATAAGTGCCACATTATCGCCTTTTAAGTGCCGGTACAAATATGGTACAAATATATGATAAAAAACGACTAAAAAACAGCATAAACGAAAAAGAACAAAAAAGAAAAACCGCTGTAAACATTTCGTTTACAGCGGTTTAATAACTATTGTTAACTGATGTTAATCAGTACTTATTTGACCTCTTCGAATTCAACGTCTTCAACGTTATCTCCAGAAGACTGCTCTTGTTGTGGAGCAGCTTGCTGTCCTTCACCACCTTGAGCGTACATTGCTTCTGTAGCTGTTTTCCAAGCTGCATTTACATTGTCTAATCCTTTTTGGATTGCGTCAAGATCTTGAGATTGGTGAGCCATTCTCAATTCAGTTAAAGCGTATTCAATAGCTGTTTTTTGATCGTCTGTCAATTTATCTCCTAACTCTTTCAATTGAGATTCAGTTTGGAAAATAGTACTGTCAGCTTCGTTCAATTTCTCAGCTCTTTCTTTTGCAATTCTGTCAGCATCAGCGTTAGCTTCAGCATCTTTTTTCATTTTTTCGATTTCTTCAGCTGTTAATCCAGAAGAAGCTTCGATACG
Source organism: Flavobacterium sp. B330r (assembly GCF_056824325.1). Classification (NCBI taxonomy): domain Bacteria; kingdom Pseudomonadati; phylum Bacteroidota; class Flavobacteriia; order Flavobacteriales; family Flavobacteriaceae; genus Flavobacterium; species Flavobacterium sp. B330r. The sequence continues at coordinate 3,869,125 of NZ_CP124860.1, read as the reverse complement.
GATATCGTGAGATTTTCCAGTTCCTTTATCAGTTGCAGAAACTTTGATGATACCATTAGCATCGATATCGAAAGTTACTTCGATTTGAGGAACTCCTCTTGGTGCTGGCGGAATACCATCTAAGTGGAAACGACCGATAGTTTTGTTATCAGCAGCCATTGCTCTTTCTCCTTGTAATACGTGGATTTCAACAGATGGTTGAGAATCAGCAGCAGTAGAGAATACTTGAGATTTTTTAGTTGGGATAGTTGTGTTAGACTCGATTAATTTAGTCAATACACCACCCATAGTTTCGATACCTAAAGAAAGAGGAGTTACGTCAAGTAACAATACATCTTTTACATCTCCAGATAAAACTCCACCTTGAATAGCAGCTCCAATAGCAACAACCTCATCAGGGTTAACACCTTTAGAAGCTTTTTTACCAAAGAATTTTTCAACTTCGTCAGCGATTCTTGGCATACGAGTAGAACCTCCTACAAGGATTACTTCGTCGATATCAGATGTAGATAAACCTGCATCTTTTAATGCTTTAGCAACTGGCTCCATAGAACGTTTTACTAAAGTATCAGATAATTGCTCAAATTTAGCTCTAGATAATTTTTTCACTAAGTGTTTTGGTCCAGAAGCAGTAGCAGTTACATAAGGCAAGTTGATTTCAGTTTCAGCAGAAGATGATAATTCAATCTTAGCTTTCTCAGCAGCTTCTTTCAAACGCTGTAATGACATTGGGTCTAAACGTAAGTCAATACCTTCTTCAGTTTTGAATTCGTCAGCTAACCAGTCAATAATAACTTGGTCAAAATCATCACCCCCTAAGTGAGTATCACCATTTGTAGATAATACTTCAAATACACCGTCTCCTAATTCAAGAACAGAGATATCAAAAGTACCTCCACCTAAATCGTAAACAGCAATTTTTTGATCATTTCCTTTTTTATCTAATCCGTAAGCAAGTGCAGCAGCAGTTGGCTCATTGATGATACGCATAACTTTAAGACCAGCGATTTCTCCAGCTTCTTTTGTAGCTTGACGCTGAGCATCGTTAAAGTATGCAGGAACAGTGATAACTGCCTCAGTTACTGTTTGACCTAAATAGTCTTCAGCAGTTTTTTTCATTTTTTGAAGTGTCATAGCAGACAATTCTTGAGCAGTGTATAAACGACCGTCAATATCCACACGTGGAGTATTGTTGTCACCTTTTACAACACTGTAAGGAACTCTTTTTGCTTCTTCTGTAGTTTCAGCAAAAGTGTGTCCCATAAAACGTTTAATAGAAGCAATCGTTTTTGTAGGATTCGTTACTGCTTGTCTTTTTGCAGGATCACCTACTTTAATCTCTCCACCTTCAACAAAAGCGATGATAGATGGTGTAGTTCTTTTTCCTTCTGCGTTAGGGATAACAACTGCTTCGTTACCTTCCATTACAGAAACACAAGAGTTCGTCGTACCTAAGTCAATTCCGATTATTTTACCCATTTTTTATATATTTAATTTTTGATTTAATTTTATAACTCAGGTGGCATAAGTCAATCTTTGTGCCAATATAAAAAACTAAATAAAATTGTCAGTTTTAGCGTCAGTGCCCTAAAAATCATCTGACAACATGACATTTTTAAAACCTGACATTCGTGGCACGACATATTTTTTTCATGTCATTATGAAGCTATTATGAAGCTGTTTCCCGCTATCCGCTCTATCTTTTATGCCGAACCCCGGCACAAAAGGATGCCGCTTCTATCGGGGCTAGGGCATCCGTTTTCATAAGAACTTATTTTTATAAAATTTAGGATACTTTCACTAAGTCGAAATTAATTACATTAGCATTTCTCAAAATTAAAAGAATGGAAAATTACAGCATTATCATCTTTATACTTACAATCGTAATAGGACTATCAGCTTTTGCAGACAAAGCCAAACTTCCCTACCCGATTCTGCTTGTAATTGTGGGAGTGGCCATCGGATTTATCCCTACCATGCAGGAGATAGAAATCAATCCAGAAATTATTTTCCTGATTTTTCTTCCGCCATTGTTATATGATGCTTCTTTCAATATTTCCCCAAAACATTTTAAAACGAATCTTAGTACTATTAGCACATTAGCAATTCCGCTTGTATTTCTTACTACTTTTTGGATTGCAGTTGTTTCTCACTACATGATTCCAGGCATGACATGGCCTTTGGCTTTTGTACTAGGCGCCATTCTCTCTGCGACAGACGCTGTTGCAGCAATAAACATTACAAAAGGTCTTGGTTTACCCGAAAAAACACTTACAATATTAGAAGGCGAAAGTCTTATAAATGATGCCTCTGCTCTTGTTGCTTATCGTTTTGCAGTTGCTGCTGTTATGGGTGCTACTTTTATAATCTGGAAAGCCGCTTTTCAATTTGTTTTCTTATTGGGAGGAGGTTTTTTGGTTGGTGCGATAATGGGCAAAATATTAGGAATCATACTAAGGACGGTTAGAAATAACATTAATGTCGTTGTAAGTTTTATGCTTTTAATGCCATTTGTAACCTATCTTGTCGCAGAGCACCTAAATGTTTCTGGAGTAATTGCAGTTGTTATTCTAGGTTTGGCAATGGCGCGTTTAAGCAATAAAGTTTTTCCTGAGCGCTTAAAAAACAGTTCTAAAAGTCTTTGGGATGTTATTATCTTCTTACTCAATGGATTGATTTTCATCTTAATCGGACTCAATTTTCGATATATATTAAAAGACATCGACGACGGAATGATTTTACCCTATATTGGCTATGCCATAATAATTACAATCGTTGCATTATTAACTAGAATGGCAAGAGTGTTTTTTCAAAAGAAAAACCTGCAAAAAGCCTTTCAGAAGAATAAAAACGGAAAAAGAAAAGTAAGCGAAAATGCTCTTCTCGATTTTGGAAACAGCTTAATTATAAGCTGGTCTGGAATGCGAGGCATAGTATCGCTAGCCATAGCCATTGGACTTCCTAAATTCCTAGAAGACGGAACTCCTTTTCCGCTCAGAAATGCTATTATATTTATCTCTGTTGCAGTTGTATTATTGACATTAATCGGGCAAGGATTAACACTGCCGTGGATTGTCAAAAAAATAAATGAAATTGAAGAAAAAAAACAGCTAAACCAATAAATCTCCAATTATACTAACTAACCCAATTTAAACCAAAAACTATGGAACATGAACTAAAAGGCCACTTCGACGAATTTGATAAACCGGAAGTAATAAGACGCAAACTTCTTCCTTGGTGGATAAAAGTTTTCTGTTGGATTTTTATGCTCATGGGAGTTTGTGCAATAGGTTCTCTAATTATAAATCTTTTTGTTCCGAATGTAAATTTATCACTTTACGGGTTTTCAACCGACACCGCTTATTCTGGAACTGGAATTTTTATAATTTCTATTATGCTTTTAAAAGCATTTGCAGCATTTTCCCTCTGGTTCGAAAAACCTAATGCCATTATGATTGCCAAAATAGATGCACTTGTGGGTATTGCAATATGTGTTGCTTCTTTGTTTATACTTCCTTTTAGTGCAGGAAAAGACCATTTTTCTTTTAGATTAGAAATTCTACTCCTTATCCCTTATTATATGAAAATCAATAAAATTGAATATGAGTGGGATAATCTTGAAAGCATCTAAAAAATAACGTAATTTTATAACTGTTCATTTTTGTTTCATTTAAATCTATCAAAAAATGACTTCAGATATTCTCACTACAACATCAGATTCAGAAATTGTAACCACACGTGTTCTGAATTTTCCGCAAGAGCTTGTTTTTAAAGCGTGGAGCACACCTGAGCATTTAAAAAATTGGTGGGGACCAAAAGGCTTTACCAATACTTTCCGTGAGTTTAACTTTTGCGAAGGTGGAAAATGGAGCTTCATTATGCATGGTCCAGAAGTTGGAAATTATGCCAATGAATGCGAATTCATCAAAATAGACAAACCCAATCTTATTGCTTGGAAACGCCATTCGAAACCACTTTTTCAAATCTTAACCACTTTTGAAACTATTGCCGAAAATCAAACCAAAGTAATTTTTAAAATGCTTTTTGAAACTGAAGCAGAATGCCAGAAATTAAAACCTTATGTTGTCGATAAAAACGAAGAAAACTTTGACAAACTGGAAGTTGAATTATCTAAAATGTAATTATGAAAACTTAATTCCGTATTTTTACCTTATCATCAATCATTAAACAATCAAAAATCAATCACATGAAAAAAATTATCCTTCTAGCAATTTTTCTAATTGCTCAATCCTTTTATGCGCAAAACCAAGTCGCAAAAAAACCTGAAACTGTTATTATTATCAACAACGAAATTGCCACAATGGATCAAGTGATGAAATATGGCAATGAGGGTTATGTCAAATCAATGAATAAAGGCGTTAGTGAAGAAAAGCGAAACGAACTAGCAAAAAAATTTGGCGATAAAATTGGCGATAGAGAATTTATAGTAGTTGTAGAAGTTTTTACCGAACAAGAAAAAATCGAAAACGATAAAAAGACTAAAGACAGTGCCTTAGATCCAAAACCTCAAGTCGAACAAAAACAATTTCTCTTAAATGTAAACGACAAAGCCAAAGACTTTACCTTAAAACTTGTCGACGGCAAAGAGGTAAAACTTTCTGACTTAAAAGGAAAAGTGGTACTGGTTAATTTCTGGGCAACCTGGTGTGCACCTTGCTTACAAGAGTTTTACGATATTCCATCAAAAATTCTCGAACCTTTTAAAAATGATAATTTTGTCTTTTTAGCAATCTCAAGCGGAGAAAAAGAAACTGCAGTGGCTAAAAAAGTAGTGAAGTTAAAAAATGATGGTCTTAATTTTAATTTCGGCATTGATCCAAATAATATAATATGGAATCAATATGCTACAAATGCAATTCCGAAAAACTTCTTAATCGATCAAAACGGAATTATACAATATGTGGCAGTAGGAAATGCGGAAGGAAACCTAGATAAGATAGCAAGCGAAATTAAAAAACTGCTTTCAAAATAGATTATTGGACCGCTATTTATAAAGTGAAAATGAAAAAAAATTATGCATGCATAGTAATTTTGTGCTATTCGTTTGTTTTTTATTTGTAATTTCGGTTTTTCAATAAAATACAATATTAAAAATGGCTTCATTTACAAAAGAAATATCTTTCCGTTGGTCAGATCTTGATCCTAATTTTCACGTTCGTCACAGCGCTTATTATGATTTTGGTGCGCAACATCGTATCGAAATTTTAGAAGAATTGGGTTTAACATTAAAAGTAATGCAAACGCAAGGTTTTGGTCCTGTTTTATTTAGAGAAGAATGCGTTTTTAGAAAAGAATTAAAACTTTCTGATAAAATATTCATTCATACTAAAACTTCAAAAATGAAAGCCGATGCTTCTCGCTGGTCAATCATTCATGAATTTAGAAGAGAAGACGATACACTTTGCGCAACAATCACGGTTGATGGTGCGTGGATGGATACAAAACTGAGAAAACTAGCTTCTCCAACGCCAGAAATCGCGATTCAGGCTCTGAGTATTTTCCCAAAAAGTGATGATTTTGTTGGACTATAAACCAGCAAATTGTAATCTTATAAAAAATCCCAAAAACAATTTTAAATATTGTTTTTGGGATTTTTCTCTTAACCAAACTGTATTTTTAATTTCGTTATTCAAACTTTAATCCAAAGTTTACTTTTTCAAAAGTAGTACTGCACGAAAAGGCAAATCGTCCGACATTAACAGTTCCGAAAATTCCGCCAACTGAATGTCCAGAATAAAATCCACCAGCAGAAAATCGGCGAACCTGATATTTTAAAGCAATATCATTTACCCTCGAACTCAACTGCCCAAAAGCAATTACATGCGGGATAATTTCATAACTCCCAAAAACTTTGGGAACCAGTTTTTTGTAATAATCAAAACTTTCATCAGTTTCATAATCAATAATTGACGAATGCAAATTTTCAAGATTTCCGCCAATATAGGTGTTTTCAGAAAAATGCCATGAGATACTGAAACCTGTAAAAGTTCCCTCATAACCGCTTCTAGAATCTACATAACCGATACCAATTGTAGCTCTAAATTTTTCGCAAATTTTCCCTATGTAACCCACATAAGTGCGATCGATTTCGGATTTGTCAATTCCAGCACCAAAAATGATATCGTCTTCACACATGGTAAGAGCATACTGAAAATAAGCTGAATATTGATCTTGATTTGCCGCGACGACACTCCGGCCTTTATCGAGATCTATATTGGGAGAAATTAAGGTTGAGTTTATAACGGCGAAATCAAAAGTATTGAGTTCTTGGGCAAATGTGGGGACAGTGAGCAGGAGCAAAAGTAGTGTCTTTTTCATAATACTATTTTTTTAAGGCTTACAACATTCTGATACTAAATTACATACATTTTTCCTGTTAATAAAAGAAGTTCTTTGAAGTGCTACATTACTCGTCAAAATACATTATTTTCATAATCAGCTTCATTTAATCGATAAAAACTCAATAAATCATCGATTATTAACACTAAAAACAATGAAAACATTTTGAAAGCTTTTTTTCTGATAACTTTAAGATATTACGCTTTGTTTTAAAAATGGTTCGGTTTAATTTTATAAGTCGTAATAACAAATGCCATTAAAATGAAAATACTCAAACTCCTCCTTACACTAATTCCTTTCTTAAGTTTTGGCCAGCAAGGAAATATAAAAGCACTGGATATTAATTTAAGTAATTATGAATATCCATTCCCTGTTCAATTTATCGAATTGAGCAGTCAGCGCCAATACATGAAAATGAGCTACATGGATATCATTCCAGAAAACTACAATCAAAAAAACATTGTTTTACTCCACGGAAAAAATTTCAATGGCGCTTATTGGGAAACTACTATTAAAGCCTTGACAAAAGAAGGTTATCGTGTAATTGTTCCCGACCAGATTGGATTTGGGAAATCGACAAAACCAGACCATTTTCAATACACTTTTCAGCAGTTAGCCGAAAACACCAAGAAACTTTTAGATCATTTGGGAATTCAAAAAACCACGATTTTGGGACATTCTATGGGCGGAATGCTGGCGACACGTTTTGCATTGATGTATCCTGAAACAACAGAAAAATTAGTTTTAGAAAATCCGATTGGTTTGGAAGACTGGAAATTAGTTGTTCCGTACAAACCTGTTGATTGGTGGTACGAGTCGGAATTGAAACAGAATTACGAAGGCATCAAGCAATATCAAATGGCAAATTATTATGATGGAAAGTGGAATGCCAATTATCAAAAATGGGCAGAACTGGGCGCAGGATGGACAACGGCACCAGACTATGATCGCGTTGCTTGGAATTCTGCTCTGTTATACGATATGATTTTTACACAACCTGTTTTGTACGAATTTAAAAATATTAAATGTCCAACGCTATTACTTATAGGAACGAGAGATAAAACCGCTTTAGGAAAGCCACTAGTTTCTGAAGAAGTGCGAAAAAAAATGGGGAATTATGCGGAATTGGGTAAAAAAACACAGAAAGAAATTCCAAATGCAAAACTCGTAGAAATTCCAAATACAGGGCATTTGCCACATATCGAATCTTTTGATTCGTTTATAAAATCATTAATCGTATTTTTGAAATAATTTATCAGCTATGAATTAATTTTTCTTTTAATTAAAATAAAATTAGTGTCAATACGTGTAATTGCTTCGCCTGTTCGCTATCGCTCGGGTCTTGGCAAAATCTAAAATCTAAAATCAACAATCTAAAATTAAAAAATATGTTTACAATCGAACAAATAAAAGAAGCACATGGAAAAGTAAAAAGTGGTGCAGATTTTCCAAATTATATCCAGGATTTAATCATTTTAGGCGTAAAAGGATATGATACTTACGTTCACGACGGAAGCACTGTTTACTACGGATTAAATAATTATACCGCCGCAGCCGAAGAAAAATATCCAGAAATTAAAGTTGCTGATTCTCCAAACAAAGAACTTTTTATAGAAAATCTGGTAAAACATCAGCATGGCGAAACCGATTATATGACTTTCTGCAATCATTGTGCACAAGCTGGAATTGCAAAATGGCGCGTTGATATTATTGAAATGACTTGCACTTATTTTGATAAATCTGAACATGAAATTTTAATCGAAAAAATTCCTGTTTAATTGCTTCAATATTCATGACTATTTTCAACCAAAACCACCAAACCATATTCAAAAAAAGCATTTTACTTTTAGCTTTAATAGTTTCTTTCTTTGGCTTTTCTCAAAACAAAAAAGAACATTCAAAATTTAAAGTCATCGCTTTTTATACGGCTAAAAACGATCAGGCACATATTAGTTTTGTGCACGAAGCCAATAAATACTTTCCAAAATTAGCTGCAGAAAATCATTTTCAATACGATTCTACAAGCAATTGGGATAATTTAAATGCTAAGTTTTTAGCGAAATATCAGGTCGTTTTATTTTTAGATACAAGACCTGAGAAAAAAGAACAGCGAGAAGCTTTTCAAAAGTATATGGAAAATGACGGCGGTTTTATTGGATTTCACTTCTCTGCATTCGCTTTAAATGATTCTAGCTATAATCAAGATTGGAACTGGTATCACAACACCTTCTTAGGTTCTGGTGAATACGGAAGCAATACTTGGAAACCAACTTCGGCAGTTTTAAGAGTAGAAAATGAGCACCCTGTGACTAAAAATTTGCCTAAAACCTTCTCTTCTGCTCCAAATGAATGGTACAGATGGTCGAATGATTTAACCAAAAATCCAGATATTGAAATTTTAGTAGCTATTGACGAATCTAGTTTTCCACTCGGAACTGGTCCAAAAACCCACGAAATCTGGCATAGCGGTTACTATCCTGTGGTTTGGACAAACAAAAAATACAAAATGCTGTACGTAAATATGGGACATAATGATATTGATTATGAAGGCGGAACAAACAAAACATTATCATATACTTTTGAAAACAAAACACAAAGTCAATTAATTTTAAATGCCTTGCTTTGGCTTGGAAATTCAAAGAAAAAATAAATTGTACAAACAACCAAAATTAAACCATTTACAATACCCAAAAACATTATTCTTTTATGAAAAACCAAATTGCTTTCGTTCTTATTACACTAGCTTTATTTTCCTGTAATTCCAAACAGCAAGAGAAAAATAATCCTAAAAAAGGAATTGTACAAGAAAGCAGTAAAGCAAATAAAACTGAGAATACTGCAAATACAGCTCATTATCAAATCTCGGTTTATGATGATCCTCAATTTACAGACAGAATTTTACACACTCGAGAAAGCTTAAAACAACTTTCTAACGAAAAGCTTTTCTCAAATATTAGTGCTAAGTTGACAGCAAAACTAGATGAAAAACAGCATCAATTTTTCAAAACAAACGCAGATTACGAACTGCTTTCTTTTGCAAAAGGCAGTATATTTCAAAATAACAGTAAAGATTATATTTTTATAGTTTATGATGCAAAAAATAATAGAACCAAAATTTTATTGTTTAATGCCACAACAAATACATATGCAGAGCTTTATAAGGATATAAAAGTTGAAAATGGCTTAGAAAATGCCGATTGCGGCAGTTATTCTTTTGGAACGCTAGATTATCAATTTGCTGTCGAGCATTTAATTACAAATGAAGACGCTATTAGAATAAATCCCGAATACTATTTAGAGTCACCACCAGTTAAGATTACTGATATATCAAAAGACGAAAATTTTGCATTGAAAGATGGATGTTTTTCAAAGAAAGCTTCCAAAAAAAACTTCGAAAACACACTTTGTATTTCGACAAGCCCTGTTTACAATAATTGGAATTGTCTGAAGTATAATAGAACAACTAATACTTTTCTAATTTTTTACAGTCAGGCATTTGCTGACTAATCAACTGAAAATAAACCATGAAAACAATTTCAACATGTCTACTACATTTTCACCTATTATAAACATTGAGGAATTATTAAAGATTCAAGATTCAATTATCTTAATTGATGCTCGGGCTGGCACGAATACTTTTGAAAACTATCAAAAAGAGCATTTAAAAGGCGCTCGTTTTGTCGATTTAAATCGTGATTTGGCCGCAATTCCAGAAAATCCTGCAAATGGCGGAAGACACCCCTTGCCTTCTCCTGAACAATTTGCAAAAACCCTTTCTGCATTAGGAATTGCACCTTCCGATCATATTGTGGTTTACGATGATAAAAATGGCTCTAATTTCGCTGCACGTTTCTGGTGGATGATGCGTGCGATTGGACATGAAAAGATTCAGGTTTTAAATGGCGGTTATCAAGCTGCGATTCAAGCTGGTTTTTCAACCAATTCTGGAAATGAGACTTTTGAAAAAACAGACTATCCTTCTCAAGAATGGAAATTGGCTTTAGCAGATATTGAAGAGGTCGAAAAAGCTCGTAAAAACGATCAAAATATCGTAATCGATGTTCGTGACAAAAACCGTTACGATGGCTTAAAAGAACCTCTGGATTTAATTGCTGGACATATTCCTGGAGCCATCAACGTTCCCTTAAGTGATAATTTGGACGAAAACGGATTGTTTAAATCTGCCGAAGAATTGGCCGAAAAATACAAAGCTGTTCTTAAAGATATAAAACCAGAAAATACAATTGTCCATTGCGGCTCTGGTGTTACAGCCTGTCATACGTTATTGGCGATGGATTACGCTGGACTTCCAATTCCGAAATTATATGCAGGTTCTTGGAGCGAGTGGTCAAGAAACGATCGCGAAATGGCGTTGAAAGAAAATAAATAATACTTACAAAAATATAATGCAACACTGGGATATACTTTTATCAAATCAGGTAAATAAAAAGAAATTAATAGACAATATATTAAATGGCGAAGCAACGGGCGAATTAGCCGTTTTTAACCATCAAAAAGGAATACTGTTTTCTGATATTGCCATCGAAAAATTCATCGAAAAAGAATTTCAATATGACAGCGTAGAAGCTTCTCCAGATTCGCACAGACAACTTCGCACTTTTTCGTCTGGCGAACGTAAAAAAGAGTTTTTAAAATACTGTATCAATCAAAAACCAGATTACATTATTTTCGATAATCCTTTTGATCATTTGGATCAGGCTTCGCGAGTAATTTTAGCCGATTCGTTAAAAGATCTAACCAACGATATTGCAATTATTCAGCTTTTAAATCGTACTGTTGATGTGCTTGAATTTGTGCCCAATAAAGCTCAAATTAAAGACAATACATTCGAATTGCATCCATTTAAAAAAGCCAAAAATCATTTCAAAACATTAAATACAACTGCAATTCCTAAAGCAACAGAAACTCATACTTTTCCAGAAGATGAACTAATCAGACTTGAAAATGTTTCGGTAAGTTATGACGAAAGAAAGATTCTCGACAACATTTCCTGGACAATCAAACAAGGCGAATTCTGGCAGTTAATTGGCCCAAATGGTTCTGGAAAAAGCACAATTTTATCTTTGATTACAGGAGATAACCCGAAAGGGTTTGGGCAGAATTTGTTTTTGTTTGGAAGAAAAAAAGGAACTGGTGAAAGTGTTTGGGATATTAAAAAACAAATCGGGATTTACACTACTTCTATGATGGATCTGTTTCAGAAAGGCCACACGGTGGAACAGATGATATTATCGGGATTCTTTGACCAAATCGGATTGTATACAGAACCTACAACACATCAGAAAAATATCGTAACGCAATGGCTCGAAGTGATTGAAATGACGCATTTAAGAAAAAAGCGTTTTATAGATCTTTCTATCGGGCAGCAGCGTGTGGCGTTAATTGTTCGCGCCGTTTTAAAACATCCGCCATTATTGATTCTAGACGAACCTGTAGAAGGTTTAGACGACGAAAATGTAGATTTGGTAATTCAGCTTATCAACACCATAAAACAAGAAACCAATGTTTCTATACTTTATGTTTCACACCGAATCGAACAAGGCCTTGCTCCTACTTCTGTTTTCGAACTTTTGCCATCAGAAACGGGATCAACCGGAAAAATAAAATAGCAATCAGAATTAAATTAAATGAAAATAAAATTTGCAGTATTTCTCCTTTTGCAGTTCATCTTGATTTCGTGTTCTAGCACCATTTCTACAGTAAAAAAAGAATATACTTTAAACCATTCAAAAAAAATAAAATCAAATTGGACAATCGATTCTAAAGAATGGGTTTTAAAAAATGATACCCTTACAGGAAACGGTTCTCTTTCGCCTTGGGGAGTTTTGGTTTCAAAAAAACAGCTTCCAAAGAATTATGAAATTGATTTTAAAGTCAACATGACAAATTCATCTTTATTCGAAATCATGCTCAATTTGGATAAAGGAAAATACATTAGAACCTACTTATACCAAATTGATCAAAACATTGTAATTGGTGACGGGATCTATGATAAAAAAGACGATTCATATGGCAAACGAGGCGGAAAAACCTTATTCAAAAAACCAATGAAATTAGAAAACAACAAGTGGTATGCTGTAAAAATTAAAGTTTTAAAAAATCAACTATTCTTTTCTGTAGACGATAAAACAACTTTAGAATGTTCGCTCGAAAAAAGCAATCTAAATCAAAAAGGAAAACTAGGTTTCATAACCAACGGAGAAGTTAAAATAACCGATTTAGCAATTAAATCTCTACAATGATTAAATTAATGGAAACAAATATGCCATTAATATTCTAACACAAAGCATATCCGTAGAGGCGCACTGCAGTGGGTCTCCGCAGAATATTGGAACGATAATAAAATTACGTTAAAACAAAAAAGCTCCTTTAACGGAGCTTTTTCTATATTCTTTAATCTATTCTCTATTTTCTAAAGAACTAATTCTCATCTTCCGTGTTATGCGACTTCACATAAACACGCCATTTCTCAATACAATCCTGAAAATCCTGAGGCAATTCTGTATCAAAACGCATTAATTCTCCCGTATTTGGGTGAACAAATCCAAGCGTTTTTGCATGCAGCGCCTGACGTGGTAAAGCTTTAAAACAATTCTCAATAAACTGTTTGTATTTTGTAAAAGTCGTTCCTTTCAAAATCAAATGCCCACCGTAACGCTCATCATTAAACAACGGATGTCCGATGTGTTTCATATGCGCACGAATCTGGTGCGTTCTACCTGTTTCTAATTTACAAGAAATTAAAGTTACATAACCAAAACGCTCCAAAACTTTATAATGCGTAATAGCTGGTTTTCCAATTTCTGGATCATCAAAAACCGCCATTTGCATACGGTCTTTTAAATGTCTCGCTAGATTTCCTTCAATTGTACCGCTCTCGGCCGCAACATTCCCCCAAACTAAAGCAATATACTCACGTTCGGTAGTTTTAGCCTCAAATTGTTTTGCTAAATGCGTCATTGCAGCTTCTGTTTTGGCCACAACCAAAAGACCGGAAGTATCCTTGTCGATTCTATGAACCAAACCTGGACGCTCGCTGCTATTCATTGGCAAATTATCAAAATGATGCGCCAAAGCATTTACCAAAGTTCCGGTATAATTTCCGTGACCCGGGTGCACAACCATTCCAGGCTCTTTATTAATCAATAAAAGAGCATCGTCTTCATAGACAATATTCAGCGGAATATCTTCAGGAAGAATATGATTTTCAAACGGAGGATGCGACAACATAACCGTAATCACATCAAAAGGTTTTACTTTGTAATTTGATTTTACTGGAATCTCATTCACAAAAATGTTTCCATTAGTTGCCGCATTCTGAATTTTATTTCGTGTGGCATTCGGAATCAAATACATTAAATATTTGTCAATACGCAAAAACGCTTGACCTTTTGGGACTTCAAATCTGTAGTGCTCAAATAATTCGTCTTCCAGATCTAAATTTTCTTCAATATTATTGTTCATCACTTGGGGTTTCTACAGGCGCTGCAGTACTATCTGTTGCCTGACTTTCATCTACATAACTTGCTTTTCCGTCTCCTAAAACCAAATCGATTTTAGACGCTTTCAAAACGCGATCTCCTACTTTTAAGTTTCTTCCTTTTAAACGCATTTCCAAAACCATATCTTTTCCAAGATTCGGAATATACGTAATCGTTCCTGGCTCAAGACCTAACGCTTTCAACGTTGGCACAGCTTCACGATATGTTTTTTCGATTAAATCTGGAATTTTCACAGAAGAAAAACCAGATGCATTAATCTTAATATAAATTTTTCTACCCACTTTTACCATCGTTCCAGGCAGTGGATCTTGCTCTACAACGCTATATTTTGGGTATTCACTTCTGTAATCAACACTGTCCAAAAGAACATAATCTAAATCCAGTTCATCCAATTTATTTTCAACTTGCTCTTCAGTTAGTTTAGACAAATTCGGCACCGCAATTTCGTGACCGTGATCTGTTGTAAAAGTTAACCAATGCATGAATAAATAACCAATAACCGCAATAATAGCTGCGGCCGCAAGCAATTGCAAGAAAAAAACTCGGCTTGTTAAATACTGACGTAAACTCATAAATTTATTTTTAATAGCGACAAAGATAAAGTATTTCGTTTCAAAAAAAATGATAATTTTGTTTAAAACAAGAAAGTCCCGAGATTGTCATCCTGAGTAAAGACTAAGGATAATTTTCAGGAGCTATTTCCCGCTTTCGCCTATATCTTTTTGTCTGCAGAAAAAGCAGCCAAAAAGGATACCGGCTCTATCGGGGCTAGGACACTCGGTTTCATAAGAACGTTTTCTTGTTGTCAGACTGAGCGAAGTCGAAGTCATACAAAGTGATTCAGCACGCGGGACTTCGACTTCGCTCAGTCTGACAATCAAAACGAATAAAAAAACGTTTAAGAAAATTAGTTCACCCGCTCCGTCTTTTAGCTATAGCTTAGATTGTGGCAAAAACTTGAAACATTAAACTTGAAACAATTAAAAAATAAAAATATACAATGAAAAACATTGCCATCATCATGGGCGGCTATTCCAGCGAATACAAAATATCTTTAATCAGCGGGAATGTCGTGTATCAATATCTTGACAAAACAAAATACAACGGATTTCGTATTCACATTTTTAAGGAAAAATGGGTTTATGTTGATCCAAATGATGCCGAATTCCCAATCGATAGAAATGATTTTTCAGTTACCGTAAACGGCGAGAAAATTACTTTTGACTGTGTTTTCAACGCCATTCACGGAACTCCAGGCGAAGACGGATTAATGCAAGCCTATTTCGAATTAATTGGTCTGCCACAATCTTCTTGCGATTATTACCAATCGGCACTAACATTCAATAAAAGAGATTTATTGTCTGTTTTAAAACCATACGGAATCAAAACAGCTATTTCTTATTACTTAAACAAAGGGGACGAAATCAACACAGCAGAAATCGTTAAAAAAGTTGGGCTTCCTTGTTTCGTAAAACCAAACAAAGCAGGTTCAAGTTTCGGGATCTCAAAAGTAAAAACCGAAGCTGAATTGCCAATCGCGATTGAAGTTGCATATAAAGAAGACAACGAAATCATTATCGAAAGTTTCCTTGACGGAACCGAAGTTTCTGTTGGAGTAATTAATTATCAAGGAGAAATTAAAGTATTGCCAATTACAGAAATTGTATCAGACAATGATTTCTTTGATTACGAAGCAAAATACGAAGGAAAATCGCAGGAAATCACGCCAGCGAGAATCTCTGACGAAATGACTAGAAAAGTTAGCGAAACAGCAAAACGTGCCTATGAAGTTTTAAAAATGAAAGGTTTCTCTAGAAGCGAATTCATTATCGTAAACGACGAGCCTCATATGCTTGAAATGAATACCATTCCAGGTTTAACAACAGAAAGTTTAATTCCACAGCAAGCAAAAGCAGCCGGAATTTCTCTGGAAGATTTATTCACAAATGCGATTGAGTTAGCTTTGAAATAAGATGCTAAGATACTAAGGTGCTAAGATTCTAAGATTTTAGCACCTTTGTTTTTTATAAAACAATTTAATTTTTTGCCTCTCTGAACCTTAATAAAATATGCTCTTTCTAGTCGGAACTCGAGATTCAAATGTGAAAAATGGGATAATTTCAAATGAAAAATGTCCCAAATGCGAGATTAAAAACACACTGCATTTTAGTATATACAAAACGTATACTCATATTACTATGATTCCTCTTTTTCCCGTCGGGAAATATGTAAATGTACAATGTGGTAACTGTGAAATTTTATTTGATTACAATGATTTATCTTCCAACGCACAAGAAAAATTACGAAATCAAAAATTAGAAAGTTCAGTTTGGATGTTTTCTGGAAGCATTATAATGCTTTTAGCCATTATTTATAGTATAAATACTTATATTAACAACAATAACAAAACAGCAATTTTAATAAAAAAACCTCAGGTAGGTGATGTTTATAATTTAAAGTTTTCAAACGGTTATTATTCATCTTTTAAAATAGATAGAATAACAACCGACAGCATTTTTACAACACATAATGATTTTGATGCTTATATGCCTTACGAATTAGATGATTTAGATAAAAATGAAAACTATTCAGATCGAAAAGTATCTTATTCAAAAAAAGCAATCATTGAACTTTATGATAATAATGAAATAATAAAAATCAAACGAGCTAAATACCCATTAGAAGCGAAAGAACTTGAATACAAAATTCCAGCAACAAAATAAAAACTTAGAATCTCAGCAACTTAGAACCTTAGCACCTTAAAAAAAATGAAAGAAATCTTCGAATGGAATAGACTGTTTTTTAACGAATTGCCAGAAGTTTTTCTTTTGGAAGTAATATTTCGTTCGACAGTAATGTTCACCATTTTACTGTTAACGCTTAAACTGGCTGGTAAACGAGGTGTTAAACAATTATCAATTTTCGAAACTGTAATCATAATTGCATTAGGTTCTGCTGCTGGCGATCCTATGTTTTATGAAGATGTCGGAATCGTTCCGGCAGCAATTGTCTTTTTGGTCATTATTATTTTGTACCGTTCTGTGACATGGCTTACTGGAAAAAGCAAAAAATTCGAAGAGTTTATAGAAGGCAAAACGGAATGTTTAATTAATGATGGGAAATTTTCTATATCGAGTTTTAAAAAAGAAACTTTGGCACAAGACGAATTTTTCTCAGAACTTCGTGTAAAATCAATAGAACATTTAGGACAAGTAAAACATGCTTTTATAGAACCAAGTGGTGAAATAAGTGTTTTTTACTATCCCGACGAAAATGTAAAATACGGACTCCCTATTTTGCCTTCATTGTTTAATGCTAAGAACAAATTCATTCCAACCGACGGAATCTATGCTTGTTCTTTCTGCGGACACACACAAGAAGTTAAAAAAGGAACAGCAAAGTGTGACGTATGTAAAAGAGAAGAATGGGTCGAAGCGATAAATACCCTTAGAATAACTTAAAATAAATTCAAAAAAAGAAAAATTCCAAATTCAAAAACAAAGAAAAACTAAGATTCAGCACCATCCAAATAAAACTTAGTCCCGATAGCTATCGGGATAGCATCCCACAACCTTAGAAACTTAAAGAAATGCGAAAAGCCATATTTCCAGGATCATTTGACCCAATTACGTTAGGACATGAAGACATTATCAAAAGAGGAATTCCTCTATTTGACGAAATTGTGATTGCCATTGGTGTTAATGCCGAAAAAAAATACATGTTTTCACTAGAAGAAAGAAAACGCTTTATTGAAGAAACTTTCAAAGACGAACCAAAAGTTTCCGTAATTACTTATGAAGGACTAACAATTGATTTGGCTAAAAAAGAAAAAGCCAATTTCATCTTAAGAGGCCTACGTAATCCAGCCGATTTCGAATTCGAAAAAGCCATTGCACATACCAACAGAAAACTGTCTAAAATAGAAACTGTTTTCTTATTGACAGCTGCAAGTACCTCATTTATCAGTTCGAGCATTGTGCGTGATGTATTGCGCCATGGTGGCGAATATGAGATGCTGGTTCCAGATGCGGTTAGAGTGAAAAAATAATTGAATTAAATTTTACAATTTCTATTTTCCTAGGAAACCGATTATTCTTTTTATTTAAACAATTATGAAGTCAAATACTTTGCACTATAATTTTTATGCTATATCTCTTTTTAGGATAAAAGATAAATTACTGCAATGGGACTACAGTACAGTAGAAGGAACTGGTGTCGTAGCAAAATTTTCAGGAAGAGGTAAATATGCCCATGTTGAATTATCTATATCAAATTCACCAACCAACACAAATGAAGTAATTTGGAATATTACTGAGGAACAAATTCCAAACAATTTTGGGCATAAACCATATATTGAAGAGGCATTAAGTTTTTTTTTAGCTCATGTTTCTGCCCTTACAGGGAATAGAGTTTATTTAAAATTTGACATTAATTTCATTAGTTTTCATATTACTGATAGTCATCCTCGCGATTTTTTAGAAGCTACTATGAATGCAATAGTAAATAGTTTCGACCCTACTGCTTTTCCTTTCGATAAAAATCAAGTAGAAAGAATAATTCAAACTACTTATAATTATCAAAAAGAAAATAATATGCTGAAAAAAGATATTATTGAATCTTTAAAAAATGAAGTGGTGACGGAAAAGTTTTCAAAAATAATTAGTCAAAAAAATATTGATTCAAGAATGCTCAATGGCATTCATTTCAATAGTTATACTATTGATCTTTTTGAAAATAGGAAAGCATTACTCAGTGAAGATGAAAGAAAATATCTCCAAACACAAAATGCAATTGATTATTATGAAAGGCTTACAAATATTGGTAAAGCTCATATCGCAAAAACACTAAATGATTATTATGATTTAAACTATCATTTTGATATACAAAAAGAAGATTATCAATAAAAAAACTATTTTATTTATTCTTCACTTTATAAACTTGCCAGCGAAGCAAATTATAAGTAATTTCGCATTTTTAAAACAAACAATAAATAATGAGCATCGAAAGAGAATTAAGCAAACGAAGCGGATCTAAATGTGAACTTTGCGGTAATGAAGAGAATTTAAAAGTTTATCAAGTCCTGCCAACCAAAAAAGGCGGAATTGATGAAGCTGTATTAGCCTGTAACACTTGTATTGACCAAATTGAAAATCCAGACAACGTTGATTTAAATCACTGGAGATGTCTTAACGACAGTATGTGGAACGAAAATATTCCTGTACAAGTTGTAGCTTGGAGAATGTTAAGCCGTATGCGCGCTGCAGGATGGCCACAAGAATTGCTAGATATGATGTACCTAGATGAAGATATATTAGAATGGGCAAAAGCAACAGGAGAAGGCGAAGACGACGAAAATAAACTAGTTCACCGCGACAGCAACGGCGTGGTACTACAACATGGAGATTCTGTAGTTTTAATTAAAGATCTTAAGGTAAAAGGTTCTAGCATGGTTGCCAAACAAGGAACTGCTGTTAGAAACATCCGTTTAGACCACGAAAACGCCGAATACATTGAAGGAAAAGTAGATGGTCAACAGATTGTGATTATTACACAGTATGTGAAGAAGATTTAGATAAAGTTGCTAAGGTTCTGAGGTGCTAAGATTCTAAGTTTTTTTTAGAATACTAACTATTTAACCGCAAAGCACACAATGATTTACGCAAAGTTCGCAAAGTTTTATCCACAAAGTTTTGCTAACTTTGCGCTTTTATAAAGCCTAAAATTAGAAAAAAAACTTAGCGAGCTTTGCGGTAAATTCAAAGACAAGGTATATCAACTTAAAATCTGAAACTTTAAACAAAAAAAGCCCGTCCATAAAACTGAACGGGCTTTTTAAATATATTGTTTTTAATCGAAAATTATTTTTGAAATAATTTATTGATCTGATCTTTTACGAATGGCTCAGAAACGTTGTTTGTTGCTGCGTCTCTTTCTTTACCAGAAACCATAAACTGAACTGTAGCTTTGTCTGGAACCACATTTCCTGTGTAGTGTAACCAAATGTAGTTGTTAGGTAACTCTAATTTGATATCGTACAACGGAGAAGCTGTAAATCCGCCCATGATAATGTTGTATAAAGCGTTATAAGCATTATCGATGTTCTTAAATGAAAATTTTCTCAAAGTCGAATCGTCATCACTTTGAACAATAGTGTAATACACAGTGTATTCGTCACCAATTTTCTGAATGTAGTTGTTATTTACTTTTCCTAATTTTTCTACAGGAACCGTTTCTAGAACCTTAACCTGTGCAAACGAAATAAAAGTAAAAAACAATGCGGCAAGAGTAATAATCTTTTTCATATAGTATTTGGGGTTACAATTTTACGAACACAAAAAAACACAGAAATATTGAAAAAACACCTATCAATTCGTTATTTTTTTAACATAAAATTGTAAAACTTAGCCAAGCAATCCTAAACTATTGAAATACAATAAAATAAATATTGTAAATTCCAAAATTCAAAATCCAAAATCAGAAATCAATACTTCCCTCTCTTCTCCTCTTCTTCTTTCTTGATGACATTACGAGCGACTTCTATTTTAAACTTCTTCCCTTTCATTTTTTCATCCTTAATATTCTTCAGAAGATCTTTTACTTTATTGTATTTTACCGCTGCAAACGAAACAAAATCTTTTACTTCAATCAAACCTAAATCGTCTTTTTCTAGTTTTCCCTTTTGCGAAAAGAATCCAACAATATCAAATTTGTTCAGTTTGGTCTTTTTACCGCCGCTGATATAAATAGTCTGAAATTGAGGCGGATTTGGCAAAGAAACTTTACCTTCAACATCCAAAACCTCCATTTCGTAATCAATGTAGTCTAATTGTTTTTCACTTTCGTGAATAATTACATACGCCGTTCCTGTTGCCTGCATACGCGCTGTACGTCCGTTACGGTGTGTAAACTCGTCTTCTTTTAAAGGCAGATGATAATGAATAACATGTTTCATTTCTGGAATATCCAAACCTCTCGCAGCCAAATCGGTTGTAACCAAATACGTAACACTTCCGTTTCGAAACTGAATTAAGGCACGCTCACGTTCTTCCTGATCCATTCCGCCATGATAATACACCGAATAGATTCCTTTTCCGTTTAAAGTATCACTAATGCGTTCTGCAGCATCACGATGATTACAGAAAATAATTGCCGATTCTGATTTTAAAGAACAAATCAAATTGAATAAACTTTGCAGTTTATCTTTTGCTGGCGAAATCACCATTTTCATCGAAAGATTGGTTTTCTCTTCTTCCTCTGGAATAAAGTCCAAAACAACCGGATTTACAACTCGCGTATATTTCGGAATTTCAATATCAGAAGTCGCCGAAACCAAAACTCTTTTGTTTACTTTCGATAATCTTCCAATGATAAAAGACATCTGTTCGTGAAACCCTAATTGAAGCGATTTATCAAATTCATCCAAAATTAAAGTCTGAATTTTATCGGTTCTAAAAGTTTCTCTTTCAATATGATCGGCGATTCTTCCAGGCGTTCCAATTAAAACCGCTGGAGGATTGCTTAAATTCTTGATTTCAGTTTCTATTGAATGCCCGCCATAACAAATATTGACTTTGTACTGCGTTCCCATTTTTTTCCAAACCTGTTCAATTTGAAGTCCCAATTCGCGTGACGGAACCAAAATCAAACATTGAACAGACAACACTTCTGGCTGCAACAATTCCAATATCGGAAGTAGGAAAGCCAATGTTTTTCCAGATCCTGTTGGAGAAAGTAATAAAGTATTGTTTTCGTTTAAAATAGCATCATGTGCCATTTCCTGCATTTCGTTTAGGCTTTTAATCCCTAAATTCGAAAGTATATCGTTGGAATGGTGTTTTTTATTCATTTTGCAAAAGTAGGGAAAAAAGTTGTTTCAAGTTTTTTCTTGTTTCAAGTTTCAAGTTTCAAGTTTGATATACTTTGTCTATAATTTTTAACGCAAAGAACGCTAAGTTTTTTTCATGTGAGGCTTTATAATAATGCAAAGTTCGCAAAGCTATGTTTTTAAAACTTTGCGAACCTTTGCGTAGACCTTTGCGCTCTTTGCGGTAAAACTACACACAAAGTATATCAAACTTGAAACCTGAAACTTGAAACAAATAAAACTACTATATTTGATTTCTATTAAAACCAAAACCATGAAACTTTTTACCATTCTATTTTCACTTTTCACCATTACTCTTTTTGCTCAAAACAATAAAAAATACGATACTTTTTTTGAGAAAGGAAACGGAAACCAATCGGCAACTTATCAAGAAACAATTACGTATTTCAAAATGCTCGCTGCCGATTTTCCGACTATTCAAATGAAAGAAATGGGACTAACCGATTCTGGTGAACCTTTACACATGATTACCTTCAATCCTGACAAGGAATTTGATTTTGACAAAATCCAAAAAACCAAAGCTGTTCTATTTGTAAATAACGGAATCCACGCTGGAGAACCAGACGGTATCGATGCAACCATGCAGTTTTACAGAGATTTGGCAACAGGAAAAATAAAAGCGCCTAAAAACACTGTTTTGGTTACCATTCCGGTTTATAATATTGGCGGGTCTTTAAACCGAAATTCGACAACGCGCGCCAATCAGGACGGACCTGAGATTTATGGTTTTAGAGGAAATGCGAGAAACTACGATTTGAATCGTGATTTAATGAAATCGGATACGCGAAATACAAAGAGTTTTGTGGAGATTTTTCAGAAAATAAACGCCGATGTTTTTATCGATAATCACGTAAGCAATGGTTCTGATTATCAATACAAATTGACGTACATTATGACGCAGCATAACAAACTGGGAACTGTTTTGGGTGATTTTATGAATAATGAAATGATGCCGGCTTTGGTAAAAGACCTTCAGAAAAAGAAAATCGAAACTACGCCTTATGTCGATTCGTTTAAAGATACTCCAGATAAAGGTTTTGGGCAATTTGTGGATAGTCCGCGATATACAACGGGGTATACTTCGCTATTTAATACGATTGGTTTTGTGGTCGAAACACACATGCTTAAAAAATATGCCGAACGTGTAAAAATGACCTACGAATACATGAAATCGACTTTGGATTTTACCGATGCGAATTATCAAAAAATAAAAGATTTAAGAGTAAAAAACTTAGAGCAATATCAGCCAAAAAAATCATACACTTTAAAATGGGAAATGGACAGTACAAAAGCTACCACTTTTTCGTTTTTAGGTTATGAAGCCGGTTACAAAAAAAGCGACGCTACAACAGGAAATCGTTTGTATTATGACCGAAGCAAACCGTATAAAAAAGATGTTCCGTACATTAAAGAATTTAAATCGGTTAAAGAAGTGGCGATTCCTACGGCTTATATTGTACCGAGAGGATATTGGAATATTATTGATCTTTTGAAAAACAATAATATCTCGTTTAAACCAATTAAAAACGATACGATTATAGAAGTCGAAAGCTATAGAATTGCCGACTTTAAAACGGTTCCATCTGCTTACGAAGGGCATTATTTGCACAGAAATACAAGTGTAACTTCTAAAATCGTTAAAATGGCTTTCGCCAAAGGAGATTACATCGTTCCAACAAACCAAAAAGGCGTAAAATATCTTCTAGAGGCTTTTGAACCAGAAGGCGTTGATTCGTTCTTTAATTGGAATTTCTTCGATCCAATTTTGCAGCAAAAAGAACATTACTCAGAATATATTTTTGAAGATACTGCTGGACAACTATTAAAAGAAAACCCGTCTCTTAAAGCAGAATTAGAAACTAAAAAACAAAACGATCACGAGTTTGCTAAAAACTCTCAAGCGCAACTGGATTGGATTTACAAACATTCTGTTTATTATGAAAAGGCGCATATGCAGTATCCTGTTTATCGGGTTTTGTAGATTTTTTATTGCTTTTTTTTAACGCAAAGTGCGCTAAGATTTTTTGATTTTGAGGGTCTTGAAAAACGTTAAGATCACAAAGCTTTCGCGATTAAAACTTTACCAACGTTTCGAACTTTGACAAATATTAAACTATGAATTAATTAAACTATATGTAGACTATGAACACGAAATACATTTTAGTAATATTATTATTTATTACATCATTTACAAACGCCCAGGATTACAATAGTTATATAACTAAAGCAAAGCAAGAAATTGAGTCTGGAAACTTAAGAAAAGCTTATGGCAGTGTAACTAAAGTAATTGAAATAGATAGCACAAGTATCGATGCTCGTGAAACCCGAATTAAAGCATCTTTGACTACATCAGCACCAAAAGAGCATTTAGAAACAGCAATAATTGACCTCAATTACTTAATAAGTCATGATGTTGACCAAGCTATTAATTATAGTATGTTAGGAGTAGCTGAAAGCGAACTGGCTTATTATATATATCGATATGATCGTACAAAGTCAAACCACTATGATATAGCAGTATTACATTATGAAAATGCTTTGAAGGCTTTTGATAAAGCTATTAGTATAATTCCCGAATTTGCTGAAGGTTTGGCAGATCGAATAAAAAATGTAAAAGAGAAAATTGCCGACATAAAATCCTAACCAACTTTGCTAGTGCTACAAAAGGAAACCGATAAACCCTCCTAGCGCGAGCGTCCCGCTCGTGAACGAAATCTAAGTCAAAACTAAAAGGAGCACGACTCTAGCGCCAGCGACAATAAACAAATTAAAAAGCCTACTAAAAACAATTTTATTAGGCTTTTCAATTTCAAAAAAGAACAAAAAATCTTATTTATCCTTCAATATTTTTTCTAAATACTCCACTTTATCTTTTTCAGCTTGAACCAAACGTTCGTAAAGCTTTTTATTTTCTTCGTAAGCTTCAATCAATTTCTCTAAAGGATTAAAAGTAAGATTATTGCAAGAGTTATTTAATATTTGTCCTTGTGCGCTATTATCGTAGAAATTATTGAAATAATTAATCGCCGCTTCCTCTGAAAAGTTTTTCAGCGCTTCAACATTTACTCCCAAAGCTTTTGCAATCTGTTTTAGCTTTTCATCATCTATCGTTTCACTATTTTCTAAAGCAGAAATCGCCTGTTGGTTTGTTCCTAAAGCCTGCGCCAAAGCTTCTTGCTTCATGTCACGAAGTTCACGAATTCGGCTAATTTTTCTTCCTATATGGCTTGGTTTTGTAAATGTGCTCATAATTGTAATGTATTGCTTATTAAACAAAAGTACGATTTTTGAGACATGAAATACTTAAAAATAAAAAATTACTAAATATCTATGGTTTTCTTTTAAACATGGCCGTTCTCGTCAATTTGTTTTTTTGTCTACTTTAAAAAAAGTAATATTTTTCTTAAAAATATAAAAATGTAATAAAAAACTTATATATTGGCTTTTTTAATAACCTTAAAACCAATCTAATTATGAGCCGAATTACAAATTATCTAACAGGTGCCTTTTTATTATTTTTAATGCTGTCTTGTACAAACGAAGAGAATGATAAGATAGAAAAGAAAGACAGTCTAAGCCAGCTAAAAGAGGAGCTGCGTCTTGAGAAATTTAGCAATGTTAATATTGCAGAAAATATTGAGGTTAACTGGAATGATGTCTTAAAGACAGAAAACAAGAATGCTGCAATATTAGAATTTGATGTAAAAGAGAAATTTCCTAGTAAACTGCAAAGCAGCTTTCTACAAGCTGAAGTAAATTATCAATTAATCTCAATTGAGTCAGAAGGCGAACAAAAAAACTATTTCATTGAAATTTTTAGTTACAATGATAGTAATGCCTATTCTAAAACAATCACAAAGCTGGATAAATTTAGAGGAATTTTTAATGTATTTTCATTAGATGGGCAAAATCTGGGTTCTATTGCAATTGATCACGGAAATGCCAGAAATATTTCTGAGAACCATACTTTAGACTTTTTAACTGAAACAATAAGCTCGATTTATGTTTCGTCAAACATTACCAAAAAAATACCGTTGTGCGACGGGACATATACTCAAGTCGTAGAACAAACTCAAGACCGTTGGCGAATAGTGAGTCTAGGTCCAAAAATTTTATCTGTTGAATATTTAGGCGTTAAGGTTACAAGAACGACTACTATCTTGCCCTACCCTTGCGATGGATCAGGAGATAGAGATGCTATAATATTACAGCGCACGGCTCATTATTATACAAGTGACGGAAAGAGCTATGCAGGCACAAGTAATTTATTAGAGACAATTATTACTGATTCTTCTTTTTTAAATAATCCTTGTTTGTTTTCTGTGTTTGAAAAATTAGGTGGATCGCCAACATTTCAAACCTATTTAAAAAAATTTGATAGTGAATTTTCTGTTGCCAATTTAAAATTAACTGCCGGGAATGTTGGACTAGAAGGCTTCAATGCTAAAACATTTCCGCCAGTAAATTCTGAAATAGTAATTGCATTTAACGATAAAGAGCTGAATAGACCTATGTTAGATATTGCTAGAACTTTTATGCATGAAATAATCCATGCTGAGATGCTTAGACAGCTTTTTGATCTAGCCAGAACGGATGGGGTTATAGACAAGAAAGAATTGGCGAATATAGCGAACTCTTCAAATAGAAATGAATTACTAGAATATTATTTAAAATATAAAGGAGGAGCTCAACATGAATTTATGGCTTTAAAATATAGAGATGTTCTTGTATCGTTTTTAAAAGAAGTTGATAAAAACTTAACAGAAAAGCAATATCAATCAATTGTTTGGATTGGTTTAGAAGAAACAAGTATGTGGGATAAAATGACTCCGAATGAAAAAGCTGATATTGAAAATACATATGAAGCATGGAGAAAAAGTGTTCCAAATAACTGCAATTAAAAATGTTATAAATGAAAGCAATAGTTTTAACAATCATTATGCTGACAAGTTTAAAAATGCTCGCACAACAAACTTCTAGTCAATTGAAAAATATTAAAAATCCTGTTTATGTTTTTAAGTATGATAAAAAGATTGATGGAATCTTATATAAAAAATACGCAGATAAAGATACAATTGTAGGTTTTGAAATAGTATTAAACAAAACAAAAGTGACTTTTATTTCTTTTCGGATTAATAAAAATCTTAAACTAAAAGTTAATACAACTAGGAAACAATTGGAAGAGATTGTAAAAAATGATAACATTAACAAACAGCCTAATTATTACATTTATGTAAAGAAAAAAGGTATCTTTTATCCAGTAGACCACATAGTTTTTAGAACAATATATTGTAATTAAAAAAGATGAAAGCAAAGTTTTTAATAGTCATATGTTGGCAAATTTTAAAGTGATTAAGTAACAGCCCTAATAACACGAGCGTCCCGCTCGTTAATACAATCAAAATTAAAAGCCTAATAAAAAACAATTTTATTAGGCTTTTCTATATCCTAGAAAAAATAAAAGATCTCCTTCTATTCTTCGAAGTCTTATTTAAACTGTTATCAAGAAATTTTGCTGCTTTACTATCGATTTCATTTAAGGATTAAGCGCAACCTTTTCATATTTTTTTTACTTAAGTGTATAACTTAAAAGATAAAAAAAATGAAAAAATTTATTTTGTTTTTACTAGGGTTTACAGCTGTTTCCTGTGTAAACGATGAGGTAATTGGCAACGAAACCAGTAATAGTCTGTCAACTATTAAGGTAAATGAGTATCGAGATGATGTTTTTCTTTATTCTAAGATCATGCATTTTTCTAATGATAAACTAACAAATTTTACGTATTCTGGCAACGGAAGTGAAGAAAATTATGAGAATTACAGTTACAATAGCAAAGGACTACTTTCTAAAGCAGTACGTTATCAATACCCCGAAAATCTCTACACTGTAACTACTTTTTATTATGATAACGAAGAACGAATTGTTGAAATTAACAGCCAAAGAGACCTACCAAATAGCGAAACCAATAATCTCGATGATAAATTTACTTTTATGTACCTGACTGATAAAATTGTTTCTTCTGTTTATTACAAGAATAATTTCATGAATTCTTCAGAGTTTTTACTAAACTCAAACCAAGAACCCAAAAGAATCAATAAACCAAGTTCCTATTCGAAAGAATACAACTATGATAATGGCAATATAGTAAGTTCTACATCATTTGATCCCGATATGTCTTCAAATACAACAACTTACTCTTACAGCTCGTTAAAAAACGAATATGACTACAGTAAATTTTTATATGGAGAAAAATGGAAACTTAATAAATACTTTATTGGGTATACAGTTGGGCTTACAACTGGCGAAGGGGACGCATTATTTAGCTTTTCTAAAAACCTGATATCAGAATACAGAACTATTTCTGTACCCAGTAATCCTGGGTTACATAATAATCATATTAAATATGATTATGTGATAAATGACAAAAATCTTTTAGAGAAAAAAACTATTACAAATGTGCGCTACAGCACAAAATATAGCCCCTTAACAGTTAGAACTGAATATCTATATACTTATAAGTGATAAAAAAGTTCCAAACACCATTTGCTTGACAAAGTTGAGCTAAAGAAATTTTGAAAAGCGAATACTAATCTTACTTTAATTTGTACATTCGTCTTGCTTAACTATTTAAATTCTATTTTATGTCATTTCAAGGATATCTAAAAACGATTAAAGAAAAAACAGGAAATGGTCCAGCTGAATTTAGAACTCTCGCGGAACAAAAAGGATTTACCTCAAACGGAGAATTAAAAGCAGAAGTAAAAGCCGGAGATATTGTAAACTGGCTTAAAAATGATTTTGCTTTAGGACAAGGGCATGCAATGGCCATTTATGCTCTCCTAAAAGGCATTAAAAATGAGGATAGTGAATAAAATTTAGCTAGAAAATCAAGAATTTTAATTTTATAATTATACAAGCCACAAAAAAATGGGACTATTCAATAATCTTTTTAAAAAGAAAGAAGAAAATACAGAATCAAATACAAATCAGCTAAATATTGCTAAGCATTTTACCTCTGAAAATGATTTTTTAGAAAAATATGGAGCTTTAGCTTTAGAAAAACAAAGAAATCTATATAATGTAACGGGTGGACTTTCTTGGAATGTTGACATGAACAAGGAAGAAATTACTTTTGGAGACCATCTTACTTTTCCAATGCAGGTTTTGGGGTCGTTTTCTCATTCGTCAGAAACTTGGCTATGGCTTTGGGAAAATAAAGCGGGCGGTTATGCCGAATCTGTTATGCAACAGGCGCTTTTATTAAAGCAATATGGCGAAGAAAATAATATAGAATTATTAAGCGTTGGAAAATTTGATGCTGTACAAAACGATTTGCATTTAATAGGAATGATTGCCACTGAAATGTTTAATTTGAGCGGTTATTATCTTGGAAATTACAGTCAAGGAACAATGGTGGTTACGATAAAAGATGATGCAATTGACAGCTCTGAAAGTGAGGAATTGTCTAGGATTCTGACTGTTTTCCCAGAATTGATTTCGATATTTGAAATTCAAAACCACAAAAATGCTTTTACCAATTATCTTTCTCAAAAAGGTTACGAATTGACTCCAAACGGAAATGAAGTTAAAGCAGAAAAAGACGGAAATATCATTAATGCCGTTTTTAACGAAAATAATCTTTTGACAAGCTTAAATGGTAATTCTTAAACTTCGAATAACTAAATAATCTTTAAGGCTGATTGCCCGCGTGAGGGATAGAGCCAATCCTCCGCGGCGGAAGCGAAAGCCCGACAGCAATAAAAAAAGACCCAATGAACGCAAAGTTTATTGGGTCTTTTTTTTATTGGTGGCACGCCATAACATTAACAATTTTGCTTTCTAGACGCAACCTTTTACA
Source organism: Flavobacterium sp. B330r (assembly GCF_056824325.1). Lineage (NCBI taxonomy): Bacteria > Pseudomonadati > Bacteroidota > Flavobacteriia > Flavobacteriales > Flavobacteriaceae > Flavobacterium > Flavobacterium sp. B330r. The sequence goes on along the minus strand of NZ_CP124860.1, from coordinate 3,839,498 downwards.
ATATATTTTACTGATAGTATAGAACTTTAAACAAAAGTAAAATGAAAAAATTATCTATAGTATTTGCCACAATTTTCATTGTTTCATGTTCGAATGATGAAAAAGATGAAGCAATCAGTAAATTTAGCACACCTTCTAACTTACAGGGAACTTACTGTTACATTTCTGGTAGTACAGTTTTTTTTGACAAGGACAATAATGCAAGTTGTATTGCAAAGCCAAAATCTACTTTGACTTTTAAATACAATAGCTCATTAAATGCTACGACCATTCAGTGGAGTATTGAAGCACAGCCAGCTGGAAGTATAATTGTAAACGGAAACACTAACCAAGAAACGATAAGTCTAACTTTTAAAGCTGATTTTGAGAAAGGATCGATTAATTCTATTGGTGAGAGCGAAAAAGGAATCTGCGGACCTACTTTATTTATTACAAACAGATAAAGTAAGTTCTTTTAGAATTCCTCTATCATTTTATGATATTAAAAAAGCCCAATAATTTGTTACTGGGCTTTTTGATGTTATTTCAGAAATCTAAATTAAGATTCTAAATTTTCCTTTTTTGACTTTAGATCTACAGGAGCACTTTTATCTTCTTCAAATAACAATTTAATGTTTTCGTAGGAATTTTTTAGTGCTTCTTTGATTTGTTCTGGATTTAACCAGGCAACTTTTTCTATTCCTTCTTCGATTTGTCCGTGTGGGGTTCCTTCAAAATCAGACTGCATTTCGAACCAATGCGTGATTTTGAGTTTGTATTTTCCGTTGCGTTTAAAGATATGATAGGTTTTTTGAAGTTTATTCGTAATACGAAGCTGGTTTACTCCTGTCTCCTCCTCTACCTCACGCATAGCCGTCGCTTCAATGTCTTCCCCTTTCTCGATTCCGCCTTTTGGCAGATCCCATTTTCCGTTTCTAAAGATAAACAAGACTTCGCCTTTCTTATTGTAGACAAAGCCTCCGCCCGCTTTATTTACCGGAATCTTGGCTTTAAGGGTTTTCATGATCTCACTTTCGTCGGGATGATATAGAATGGCTTTTTGAATTTTATTTTGAAAAATTTTTATAATAAGCTGTTCGATATCAATACTCTCCAACAAGAACAATTGGAAATCTGTTTCGCGCGAGATTTCATTTGTCAAAAAAAGTGGTTTGTCGTTTACAAAAACTTTATACATTTGTACTATGATTTTTAATAAAGATACTGCCGAAAAAACAGCCGAATTGCTTTTGCAAATAAATGCAATTAAATTGAATCCCGAAAATCCTTTTACATGGGCTTCTGGTTGGAAATCTCCTATTTATTGCGATAATAGGTTAATTCTTTCATTTCCGAGCATCAGAAACTATGTTCGTGATGAGTTTGCTAAGAACATCGAAAAACAATTTGGAAAACCTGATGTGATTGCTGGTGTTGCTACTGGAGCCATTGGGGTGGGAATTTTGGTCGCCGAAAGTTTAGGTCTTCCATTCGTATATGTGCGTCCGGAGCCAAAAAAACACGGTAGACAAAACCAAGTGGAAGGTTTTTTGCAAAAAGGACAAAATGTTGTAGTTGTCGAAGATTTAATTAGTACTGGAAAAAGCAGTTTGATGGCTGTTGAAGCTTTAAGAAGCGAAGGTGCAAACATTAAAGGTATGGCGGCTGTCTTTACTTACGGTTTTGGCGTTGCAGAAGAAAACTTCAAAGAAGCTAATGTTGATTTATTCACCTTAAGCAACTACGAGAACCTATTAGACTTAGCAGTTCAAAAACAATACATTACAGAAGATCAGCAATCTACTCTTCAAGAATGGAGCGTTAGCCCATCTACTTGGGGACAGGAGTAAGATTTTAGATTTTAGATTTTAAAGTCGCTTTGCCCCTTTTGGAATTTGGGATTTAAAAAAATTGGAATTTTATTTAAAATTTCAGCTTTGCGAACTTAAATAAAGTCAAAGTATATAAAAAAACCTTGCGCCCTTTGCGGTAAAAAAACATTTGCAGTAAAAAACAAAACAAAAAACAATATGAACTTAGAAAGTCCAAAAGTTACTGTTCAGAAATCAGCACAGGATTTATTTGATCAACTGACTGACGTAAAGAATTTTGAAAAATTAATGCCAGACAATATCGCTAAATTTGAAGTGACTGGCGAAGACGCTTTTATTTTTGGATTGAAAGGGATGCCTGAAATCAAATTGAAAATGAAAGATAAAGTAGCTCCAAACAAAATTGTTTTGGGTGCTGCAAGTGATAAACTTCCGTTTACACTAACTTCAAACATTGATACTATTTCTGATTCAGAAAGTGCTGTTCAATTGTTCTTTGAAGGAGAATTCAACGCTATGATGGCGATGATGGTTAAAGGTCCAATCAGTAAGTTTATTGAAACTTTAGCAAACAATATGCACAAGCTTTAATAATGGTAAATTATTAATTGTGAATTATAAATGAAAATGTCCGACTTTTGTTGGGCATTTTTTTTATGCTCTCGCAAAGCTGCAGAGACGCAAAGATTTTTTTTTAAGATAAAACATTAATAACTTAGCGCCTTTGCGACTTTGCGAGATTAAAATAAAAAACTTAAAATCTTAGCATCTCAGAACCTTAGCAACTTAGTAAAGCATTTTAACCTCTTTAATCTCAAACTCTGCAACAGAATCATCTTCCAACAAAACCTGCAGTTTTCCCATTAGAGAAACGCCTTGAATGATTCCCATAAAATCTTGGTTATTATTGTCTCTAAATGCAGTTGGAATTCCTTTTTTAAATAAAAAATTAAAATAGTCATCCCAGAAAGTCTGCGATGAGGTGTTCCAAGATTGAATTTTTTCTTTTAGTTTTTCAACGATTAAGATTGCCAACTCTTCCTTGTCAAAAGTTTTTCCTGAAATTACTGCCAACGAAGAAGCATTTGGCAATTCGTCAAAATCGGTTTGATTGACATTGATTCCGATTCCGACAACTGACACGATTCTGCCATCGCTTTTTAAGGTATTTTCGATTAATATGCCAACCAACTTCTTATTGTATGACAGAATGTCGTTTGGCCATTTAATGCATATATTAGGAATATTTAACGATTTTAAAACCTCTGCAACCGATAAAGAAACCAAGACGCTTAAATTAAAAACTTCGTCGTTATTAAACAGAAAATCTTTCACCAAGACACTCATAGTTAAGTTCTTACCAGCTTCAGTCTTCCATAAGCCTCCAACTTGCCCCTTCCCTTTTGTCTGATTTTCAGCTGTTACCGTTGTAAAATTCTCCAGTTCATCCTGACTTGACAAAGCTTTTAAGAAGTCATTTGTAGAATCTATGGCATCGAGTTTGATTAGTTTCATTAAATAATTTAAATATCTTAATTTAATATTTTGTTAAGGTTCAAAAATAATCACAAAATTTGGTAACTTTACAAATTCATATAAAATAATTCATGGCGAAAAAGACTATTAATAATGATGTTCTACTGGCGAACATAATCAAAGGGATTGAGGAAGTAAAAGGAAATGATATCGATATTCTTGACTTAAGAGAAATAGATACAGCTGTATGCGACTATTTTGTTATTTGCAATGGTAGCTCAAACACCCAAGTTAACGCCATCGTAAACTCAATTCAAAAAATTGTATCAAAAGACTTAAAAGATAAACCTTGGCACGTAGAAGGAACAGATAATGCAGAATGGGTTCTTATGGACTATGTACACATTGTGGTACACGTTTTCCAGAAGCACATTCGCGAATATTACAACATCGAAAGCCTTTGGGGCGATGCCAAAATAACTTCAATCGAGAACAAATACTAAAGAAACTTTCATTAAATGGCTAAAGATAATAATCCAAATCCGAATAAATTTAAAATAAGTCCTTGGTTAATATATACCGCAATACTTTTAGTTTTTTTATTCATAAGTTTTGCTACAGGAGGATCAAGCCTAAGCGAACCTGCTCAATTAACATCTTCTAAGTTCAATACGCTTTTGGAAAAAGGCCAGATTGAAAAAGTAATTGTTTACAACAAAGCAGAAGCTGAGGTATATTTAAATGCTGCGGCTCTTAAAGACCCAGCAAACAAAAAAGTAGCTGAAGATATTTTCAAACAACCAAACAAAGGTCCACATTATACTTTGGAAATTGGTAACGATCAAATCTTTCAAACTAAATTAGAAAAAGCAGTTACTGAGGGGAAACTGAAAGATTTCAACTTCCTTCAAAAAAATAACTGGAGCGATATTTTAATCAGCTTACTTCCTATCATCATCATTGTTGGTGTATGGATCTTTATTATGCGTAAAATGTCTGGCGGAGGCGCTGGAGGTGGCGGACAGATTTTCAATATCGGAAAATCTAAAGCGAAACTTTTTGACGAAAAAACAGATATCAAAACTACGTTTAAAGATGTGGCTGGTTTAGAAGGTGCTAAGGAAGAAATTCAGGAAATTGTTGAATTCCTTAAAAACCCTGAAAAATACACGAATCTTGGAGGTAAAATTCCAAAAGGAGCTTTATTGGTAGGACCTCCGGGAACTGGTAAAACTTTATTGGCAAAAGCTGTTGCTGGTGAAGCGCAAGTACCGTTCTTCTCTTTATCAGGTTCAGATTTCGTTGAGATGTTTGTTGGAGTTGGTGCTTCACGTGTACGTGACTTATTCAAACAAGCAAAAGAAAAATCTCCTGCTATTATCTTTATTGATGAGATTGATGCTGTTGGTAGAGCAAGAGGAAAAAGCAATATGTCTGGCGGAAACGACGAGAGAGAAAACACTTTAAACCAATTACTAACAGAAATGGATGGTTTTGGTACAAACTCTAACGTAATTGTTTTGGCAGCAACAAACAGAGCTGACGTTTTAGACAAAGCTTTAATGCGTGCAGGACGTTTTGACAGACAAATTTTTGTTGACTTACCAGACATTCGCGAAAGAGCAGAAATCTTCAAAGTACACTTAGCTCCTATCAAAAAAGTTGAAGGTCTTGATTTAGATTTCTTAGCAAAACAAACTCCAGGTTTCTCTGGTGCTGATATTGCTAATGTTTGTAACGAAGCTGCACTTATCGCTGCTCGTAACAACAAAGCGGCTGTTGACAGACAAGACTTCCTTGATGCTGTAGATAGAATTATTGGTGGTCTTGAGAAGAAAAACAAAATCATTACTCCAGACGAAAAAAGAGCAATCGCAATTCACGAAGCTGGTCACGCTACTGTAAGTTGGATGTTAGAGCATGCTGCTCCACTTATTAAAGTTACAATTGTTCCTCGTGGGCAAAGTTTAGGAGCTGCATGGTATTTACCAGAAGAAAGACAAATCGTAAGAACAGATCAAATGTTAGACGAGATGTGTGCAACTATGGGCGGTAGAGCGGCTGAAAAAGTAACTTTCGATAGAATTTCGACTGGTGCTTTAAGCGACTTAGAAAAAGTAACACGCCAAGCCCGTGCAATGGTAACTATTTACGGATTGAACGATAAAATTGGAAACGTTACGTATTACGATTCAACTGGACAAAATGAATACAATTTCTCTAAACCGTATTCTGATGAAACTGCAAAAATTATTGATAAAGAAATTTCAGAGTTAATCGAAGGTCAATATCAAAGAGCGATTCAGATTTTAGAGGAAAACAAAGACAAGTTAAACCAACTTGCTGATATTCTGATTGAAAAAGAAGTAATCTTTAAAGATGACTTAGAAAACATATTCGGAAAACGTACTTTTGACAAAAATTTAGAAGAAGTAGTTTCATAAATAATTACGAAAAACGTAATAAATTTTTAAAATCTTAATTCAAAAGTCCCTTTTGAATTAAGATTTTTTTATCTTTGAACGTTTTCAACTAACATGTAAAGCATTTCATATAAAAAATGAATTTTTTCAAAAAAATATTTGGCTCTAGTGAAGCCGCTTCTGACGAAGAGAACGAAAGCGAATATGCAGGTTCATCTGCGCAGAACAGTCATTTATCTTTAGACGAGCAATTTATTTTCAACTTCAAAAAAAATGGAGGAAAGTTCTTGTATTGCGAAAACATGGGAGAAGTTGCTGAACAGTTTGAAAACATTTTAGAAGAAAACGACTGGTTCGAGAATGAAGTTTTATGCTATGAGCAAGGCTTATTTGGCCTACTGGAAGAAAATAAATTATTTTATATCGCTCCAACTAACCCAAAATTTTTATTGGCTAGCTGCGAAAACCTTATAGCCGATGAAGGTTCTATCTTATTTTCATCAAAACAAATCAGACAAAATAAACCAAACGAATTACCTGCAAATATTGTTATTATAGCAACCACAAGCCAAATCCTTCCAATGAAAAGCGACGGATTAAGCGCTATAAAACGAAAATACGAAAGAGACTATCCTACTAATATCACTACAATAAAATATTTCGAAAAAGCGAAAGACGAAGATTTTACACAATACGGAAGTGTTGCGAAAAACCTTTATTTACTGCTTTTAGAAGATCTTTAAGATGAACGAAACACTGAAGAGGGCCATTTCTGGTGCTGTTTATATCGCTTTATTACTAACTTCGATATTGTTTTCTACCGAAAGCTTCATTACTCTTTTTGGCGTTTTCTTAATTATCACGATATACGAGTTTTCTAATATCGTAAACTTAAACAAAGTGTTCTCTATTCTTTTTGGAACTTTAGTTTATGCTTCAATTGTTTTGATAAGTCATTACAACAAACAGACAACCAAGTTTCTTAACGATACCTTTAACACTAACATTAGCTTAGAAACCAATATTAAACAGCTCGATTTAATTCTTCTGGCTATAACTATTGTCGTTTCAATAAAATGCATCATATTCTTATTTTACGATTCGGTTCAAAAAGTTAGCACTTCTTCAAAATACCTATATCTGCTTGGATATATTACGCTTCCTTTTGTATTTATTGTAAAAATCTCTTTTGGAACAAATGATTATAATCCGAAAATTATTATTGGTTTATTTGTTTTAATCTGGACCAATGATACTTTTGCTTATTTAGTTGGAAAATCAATGGGAAAACACAAATTATTTGAGCGAGTTTCTCCTAAAAAAACAATTGAAGGTTTTCTGGGTGGTGTTGTCTTTGCTGCTTTTGCCGGTTTTTTGATTTCTAAACTCTATATTCAGCCTAAACCTGAATTTAGCAACACATCAATCTTAATCTGGACTATTATTGCATTAATTGTCAGCATTTTTGGAACTATTGGAGACTTAATAGAATCCAAATTTAAGCGAATTGCAGGTATAAAAGACAGCGGTTCGATAATGCCTGGTCACGGAGGTATTCTAGATCGATTAGATAGTGTTATATTTGTAGCACCAATTATATTTTTATTTTATCAAATTTTATATTATGTTTCATAAAGAGGGAGGCCCGTCCATTTTATTAGGTACTGTATTTACTGTAGCTGTACTTTTAATTGCTGATAAATTCATTGATATTGCTTGGCTGAGAATGCTTGTGCAATTTGCAGCGCTTGTAATTTTAATTATTATTTTACAATTCTTCAGAAATCCGAAAAGAATTGCAATTAGAAACAGTGATCATATCCTTGCTCCAGTAGATGGAAAAGTGGTGGTTATTGAAGAAGTTTATGAAGGAGAATATTTTAAAGATAAACGTTTACAGGTTTCTATCTTTATGTCGCCAATCAATGTGCACGTAACACGTTACGCAATGGATGGAATCATTAAATTTAGCAAATACCACCCTGGAAAATTCCTTGTTGCTTGGCACCCTAAGGCAAGTGAAGAAAACGAAAGAACTACAGTAGTAATTGAAAATGAAACTTTCGGCGCGATTTTATATAGACAAATTGCTGGTGCATTGGCTCGTAGAATTGTAAATTATGCTAAAGAGGGAATGCAGGTTGTTCAAGGAACTGACGCTGGTTTCATTAAATTTGGATCAAGAGTCGATTTATTTTTACCTTTAGGTACATCAATCAATGTGGAGTTAAATCAAAAAGCAATTGGTGGAAAAACAATTATTGCTACAAAAGCATAAATGACTGATAAAGATTTAGATATTCGCTTTGCTGAAGCTGTAGAAGTTGCATTGACTATGACTCAGGCTTCGCTGCCGCAAGACGTGCAGTTAAGACTTTACGCTTTTTACAAACAGGCTACTTTTGGAACAGCAGTTTATAATCAATCTGAAAATTTTGATTTAAGAGATGCTTTTAAAACCAATGCTTGGATGCAAATTAGCCACATGTCTGTAGATGAAGCCAAAGAAAATTATATCGAGATCATCAATTCATTAACATCAAAATAAAACATTATGAAGAAAAACGTTGTTATTTTAAGCACTTTAACTTCATTTTTACTATTATTTTCTTGTAAAGAAGATAAACTGACAGAAGTAGTTGAAGTTCCTCTTCCAACAAAAGAAGAAAAAATTACTATTGGTTCACCAAATGATGTTAAAGCCGATCCTGGCTCTTTTGAAATGACAAAACTGCCATTTAATTATGACGGTCTTGCTCCCGACATTAGAACCTTAACTTTAGAAACACATTATTCAAAACATTACCTGTCGTACACCAACGCTTTTAATAAAGAGATTGTTTCGACTGAGTTTGAAAATATGCCTATTGAAGACATTTTAAAAAAAATGCCTCTTACGAATTTAAAACTCCGTCAGAATGCTGGAGGATATTACAATCATACGCTTTATTTTAATATTCTGACACCAAAAGAGCAGACTCCAAAAGATACGCTTGCAGGTTCTATTAATAAAGAATTTGGTTCTTTTAACAATCTGACCAATCAATTTAAAGCACAGTCAGAAAAGCAGTTTGGTTCTGGATGGGTTTGGCTGGTTGTAGACCGATATGGTAAATTACAAATTACCACAACAGACAATCAAGATAATCCATTGATGAAGAATGCTTTGATTCCTGGAACTCCGATTATGGGAATTGATCTTTGGGAACATGCATATTATTTAGATTATCAAAACCGAAAAGGCAGTTATATTGACGCTTTTTACAATCATATAAATTGGGAAAAAGTGAACGAATATTACGTTGAAGCACTCAAAAAGGTTAAAAAAGTATAGAAAAAAAGCTGATGCAATTAAGTATCAGCTTTTTTTTATACCTTTTAGGTACTTAAACGAAGATCATGAAAGACATTGCCAATCGTTTTACCGAAAACCCAATATTATCGCCGTCGGATATACCGCCAAGCAGAGAAGGTCTCGAAATTACCTGTCTATTGAATCCGGGCGTATTTGAGTTTCAAAACAAAATCTGGCTAGCGGTGCGTGTCGCCGAAAGACCAAAACAAATTGAAAACATTATTTCTTTTCCGATATTAACAGAAGCAGGAACCATTCAGATTATTGAAATTTTAAAAGATCATCCTGAACTTATCGCAACAGATGCACGCGTCATTAATTATCAAGGAATAGATTATTTAACCACTTTATCGCACATTCGATTATTATGCAGCGAAGACGGAAAACGATTTTATGAACCTGAAGATTATCCGCATTTGGTTGGCGAAGGAATATTAGAAACGTTCGGAATTGAAGATTGCAGGGTTTCTTTCATTGAAGGAAAATATTACCTCACTTTTACATCTGTTTCTCCTAGCGGCGTGGGCGTTGGCTTAAGAACCACAACCGATTGGAAGAATTTCGAAAAACATGGACTGATATTTCCTCCTCACAATAAAGACTGTGCCATTTTTGAAGAAAAAATAAACGGCTTGTTTTATGCCCTTCATCGCCCTAGTAGTGTAGACATTGGCGGAAATTACATTTGGATTGCTTCTTCTCCAGATGGAATTCATTGGGGAAATCATAAATGCATTGTCAAAACCAGAAAAGATAGTTGGGACAGCAAAAGAGTTGGCGCTGGAGCGGCACCGATAAAAACAGAATTAGGCTGGCTCGAAATTTATCATGGAGCCAACGAATTTCACCAATATTCTTTAGGTGCTTTTTTATTGGATTTAGAAGATCCTACAAAAGTGATTTCGAGAACCGAAACCCCTATTATGTTTCCTAAAACAAGTTATGAGCTAAGCGGTTTCTTTGGAAATGTTGTTTTTACAAACGGCCATATAGTGGAACCAGATGGCGATACACTAACTGTTTATTATGGCGCTTCTGATGAATTTGTATGCGGTGCAACATTTTCTATTAAAGAGATTCTTTCGTTGCTTAAAAAGATTTAAAAACAAAAAAATATTTAACACATAGAAACATAGATTTTATACTAAAAAAAGAATACGAAAGAAACTAGTTTCCACACATAAACTATGTGCATTTAAACTAGTGAAACGCCTTTTTCAAGCTTTCTAAGCTATGTTTCTATGTGTTAAAAATCAACTCAAAAGATGAGCTAGTTTATTTTAATTCCAAAATCAAAGATTCTGAAGGCTGAATAGAAACTTTGGCTACTCCTTCTCCATTTTGCACTTTCAATACCAATGTTTTGTTTTGATACAGTTGCTCTTTCAATTGATATTCTCCATCTTTTAAATTCCATTTTGAAATAAGCGATGACGGAACTTTCAAATTGAATTCATTTCCTTTCTCAGAAGAAAAATTAGCAATTACGATCAGTTTTTGATTTTCAGACCAACGTGCGTAAGAATACAACAGCGCATCGTAACCTTCATTATTTTGTCTATTTGCAGATTGAATCTCTTCAAAACTTCCCATTAAAGCACTGCTTTTGATTGTAAAATTCAATAAACGTTTATAAAAATCACGTAATTCTTTTTCTGAGTCAGAAAGCTTTCCTCCGTCAAATTTACCTTCATTCATCCAGCGCTGATGATTTGGAACTCCGATATAATCAAAAATCGAGGTTCTCGAGCGTTTTCCGAAACCTGCATCTTCATTTCCTGCCTCTCCTACTTCTTGCCCAAAATAAATCATTGTTGGCGAAGTGCTAATTGTTGCCGAAACTACCATTAAAGGCTTTCCTCTTTCTGGAGTTCCTGCAAATTCTGGACTTGCTAAACGCTGTTCGTCATGATTATCTAGGAAATGAAGCATGTGATGCTCAATATCCGACATTCCGTTTTGGATTTTTGTTAATTCATCCGGTGAAGATTTTCCGCGAATAACATCTTTCAGCTTATCGTACGTTTCTACTTTATCATACAGATAATCCATTTTTCCTAAGCGAATATAATTTCGGTATTCATTTGGATTATAGACTTCAGCCAACAAAAATGCATTTGGATTTTTCATTTTAATCGAAGAGTTCATATAACTCCAGAATTCATACGGAACCATTTCGGCCATATCGTAACGAAATCCATCAACACCTTTTGCTGTCCAGTATAACGCGATGTCTCTAAACTTTTTCCAAGAATCGGGAACCTCTTTGTCTTGCCAAAAAGCAAAATGTTCCTGATAGGATTTCTGGTCAAAGCCAGCAGGAAGTTCAGGAAAATCTTTACTTCCGTCTGGACGCACTCCGTAATTTACTTTTACCGTTTCGTACCAGTCGTTTTGATCAGGTTTAATTTTACGAGAACCATTCCCTGTCCATTTTGCCGGATTTTCATCAAAAAAACCATCAATCATTGGATTTTTTTCTCCGTTTAAAGGAATATCTCCGTCGGGAATTTCAAAATGTTGCTGCGGAATGTAGTAAAAATTATTATCTCGTTTATATTCAACCGTAAAATTATCATCTGCTCCAAAATCTTTTATACCTTCTGGATTCGATTTTCCTTCATATTTTCTAGCGATATGATTGGGTACAATATCAATTAATACTTTCAGATTGGCATTATGAGTTCGTTTTATTAAAGCTTCAAATTCTTCTAATCGCTTTGCTGGATTTACAGCCAAATCTGGATTTACATTATAATAATCTTTGACGGCATAAGGAGAACCAGCACGCCCTTTTACCACTTCTGGATCATCATTTGAAATTCCGTATGCCGTATAATCACGTACTAAAGCATGATGCGGAACTCCCGTATACCAAATGTAAGTAACCCCTAAATCTTTTATTTCATGAAGGGCTTTATCCGTAAAATCATTAAACTTTCCAACACCGTTCTCCTCAATAGTTCCCCACGGTTTATTGGTTGTATTTTTATTTCCAAATAGGCGTGTAAATACTTGATAGACTACAACTTTTTTATCGGTTGTAGCATTTTCGTTTGCAGTACTCATTTTTAAATCTTTTGTTTTACAGGCTGAAAAAAGTACAGTTAATGTAATTCCGACTGCGATTATTTTTTTGCTTATCATATTTTTTTGGCTATTCTTATCCTATCTCTTTGGTTTCATCTTTAAAAAGCATGAAAACAATTTTCTAAAAATAGCTCATTTTTTAAAACTTCGAAAACGATTTATCTAATTTACACCGTTTTCAGCTCAAAACACAACTACTACAACGTGAGAGTTTGCTATTTTGTTGAAAAATTAAATAATGCCTAAATTCAACTTTAGACTGTTAATGACTAATTATAAATTAATGCTAATAACCGCCACAGGTTCTATCCTTTTTTATAAATTTGACAAAAATTTAATCAGTTGAAGAAATCACTCTTTTTCATATTTACTTGTCTGTCTTTTTTAAGCGTTCAATTCACTTTCGCGCAAGCAAAAAAACCTGCTCAATCTCCGAAAACAATTGTTATCGAGAATGCCGACTTTTCTGATGTGGATCAAGTTAATGTACCTGATGCGCTTTTACTTACTGGAAATGTAAAAGTGAATCATGATGGTGTTGTGCTAACTTGCAACAAAGCTTACTTTTTTCAAAAAGAAAATTATTTAAAAGCATTCGGAAATGTACAATTAGTACAAGGAGATACTTTATTCTTGAATAGTAAATATGCAGAATATAGCGGAAATGAAAAGAAAGCTTTTGCTACAGGAAATGCGGTTTTAACTTCTCCTGATGCCACTTTGCAAACTGATACCATTAATTTTGACAGAAATGTTCAAGAAGCATTTTACAATACAAAAGGTACGATTGTAAACAAAGACAATACTTTGGTGAGTAAATCTGGAAGGTATTATGTAAAAGAAAAGAAATTTCAGTTCTTGACTGAAGTTACGATTACGAATCCGAAATATGTGATTAAATCAAACCATTTGGATTATTACAGTAATTCTGGACATACGTATCTTCTTGGCCCTTCAACCATTACAAGTAAAGCCAATTACATTTATACTGAAAAAGGTTTTTACGATACAAAGAAAAACTTAGCCCATTTTCTGCGAAGGTCCTACATTAAGTACGATGACCGACTTATAGAAGGCGATAGTTTGTATTATAATCGAAATATTGAATTTGCATCGGCAACGCGGAATGTAAAAATTACCGATTCGATTAACAAAGGAATCGTAAAAGGCCATTATGCAGAGCTTTACAAACTCAAGGATTCGATGTTTGTAACCAAAAGAGCTGTTGCCATCAATTTGGTTGAAAATGACTCGGTTTACATTCACGGAAAAAAATTAATGGTAACAGGAAAAGAAGGCGAACGAATTCTGCGCGCTTTTAACAATGTCCGTTTTTATAAAACAGATATGAGCGGTAAGTGCGATTCTATACATTCAGATTCTAAAAGCGCTTTGACAAAACTTATAGGAAATCCGATTCTTTGGAATGGCGACAACCAAATTACGGGCGATGTAATGCACTTAATTGGCGACAATAAAACGAGGAAAATTGATTCTTTGAAGGTGCTAAATAATACTTTTGTCCTCTCCAAGGACACGCTCGGAACAGGTTTCAATCAGGTCAAGGGAATTAATTTGTTTGGAAAATTCCGGGATGGAAAACTGCATGATGTTGATGTCATTAAAAACACCGAAGTCATTTATTACATGAGAAATGATGCCAACGAATTAATTGGTATCAATAAAAATGTCAGCAGTAAAATCAACATGATATTGGAAAATAATGCGATCGAAACCATTACTTTCTTTAATAAAGTGGACGGTGATATTTTTCCTGAAGATGAACTTCCAGAAAATGCTCGAAAACTTCGAGGAATGAAATGGCGAGGCGATGAAAGAATAAAATCTAAAGAGGATATTTTTTCTGCAGAAGATAATGAACTCAATGAAAAACTGATTAAAGAAGGAAAAGATCAAGAGGAAAAAGGCAAAAACGTTCCACTGAAAATTAGGAAAGAAACCTTGAATTACGACAAGAAGAAACCAGCTGCCAAAGCGGAACCGAAGCCTAAAATTAAGTAGTTTTCATTCACAGTCATAGTTTACAGTGGTTTGAGAATAATTAGTTCATGAACGATAACCTGAAGTGTAAAGTTTAAAAACCTTAGAACCTCAGTACCTTTACAACTTTGAACGTCTAAAAAAAGTTAACTTAAGCGTAAAGTTAAAAAAACTTAGAATCATAGTATCTCAGTACCTTAGCAACTTAAAAAAATGAATCCAGATTTTATAAAATACCAAGCGCAAACCTCTCCTTACCCACTCGGAATGGAAGTTTCGCATGCCATTGGCTCTTACATATACGACACAAACGATAAAAAATATTTAGATTTTGTTGCTGGAGTTTCAGCTTGTACTTTAGGACATCAGCATCCACGAGTAAATCAGGCGATAAAAGATCAATTAGACAAATATTCTCATGTAATGGTTTACGGAGAATACTCTCAGAGTCCAGCCGTTCAATATTGCAAATTAATGGCCTCTCTACTTCCAGAATCTTTAAACAAAACCTATTTGGTCAATTCTGGTACAGAAGCGATTGAAGGCTCTTTAAAATTAGCCAAACGAGTTACAGGACGCAGTCAGCTTATTTCATGTCATAATGCGTATCACGGAAACACCATGGGTTCGATGAGCGTTATGGGATTTGAAGAAAGAAAACAAGCTTTCAGACCTTTGCTTCCAGATGTTGATTTTATTACTTTCAATAACGAAGAAGATCTGCAAAAAATCACTACAAGAACGGCAGCCATTCTTTTAGAAACTATTCAAGGAGGCGCTGGTTTTATTCAGCCAGAAGATAATTTCCTTCAAAAAGTCCGTAAACGCTGTGATGAAGTTGGAGCCTTAATGATTGTAGATGAAATTCAGCCCGGTTTTGGAAGAACAGGAAAACTTTTTGGCTTCCAAAATTATGATGTTGTTCCAGATATTGTGGTTATGGGTAAAGGAATGGGCGGCGGAATGCCGGTTGGTGCTTTTACTGCTTCTGCCGAAAAAATGGATCTTTTAACAGAAAATCCAAAACTGGGACATATTACCACTTTTGGAGGTCACCCTGTCATTGCGTCAGCTTGCTTGGCTACTTTGCAAGAATTAACTGAAACAAATTTAATGGCAGAAACGTTGGAGAAGGAAAAACTCTTCAGATCGCTTTTGGTACATCCTTTGATTAAAGAAGTTAGAGGAAAAGGATTAATGCTTGCCGCTATGACAGAATCGGCAGATATTACAAACGAAGTCATTTTAACCTGTCAAGACAGAGGACTTATTTTATTCTGGCTTTTATTTGAAGGATGCGCGATACGAATTACACCTCCTTTGACTATTTCTGAATACGAAATTAGAGAAGGTTGTGCCATTATTTTAGACGTAATGGACGAAATAATGCAGAAGAGCAATAACTAAAATACAAAACTATTTGGAGCGCTGTTTTAATAAAACTGACAGAAATTAAATCTCCATTTCTATTTCAAAAAAGTCTTCTGCTACAAATAAAAAAATGACAAAACCGAAGCTAATCCCTTGACAACAAAAGAGATTTCTTCCCAAAACAGAATAAAAAACGCCATATATTGTTAATTAAATTGTTCAAAACAATTAATTTCTTATCCTTACAGCGATTATATGGTTGCCTAAATTTATAACAGGCTAATTTCAAATATACGAAGTATGCAATTAAGCAACGAAGAAGAAGATTATAACCTATCCCTATCCAAATTTGAGTCGATGTTAAAAACTAACAAAGTGCTCTTTTTTGATTCTGAAGAATTCGAAGAAATTATTCTTCATTACTTAGACATAGGTAAGGCTAATTTAGCAAAAAAGGCCTTAAAACTTGCATTAGACCAGCATCCAAAATCTACAGGCTTAAAGTTAGTACAAGTAGAAATGCTG
Source organism: Flavobacterium sp. B330r (assembly GCF_056824325.1). Taxonomy (NCBI): domain Bacteria; kingdom Pseudomonadati; phylum Bacteroidota; class Flavobacteriia; order Flavobacteriales; family Flavobacteriaceae; genus Flavobacterium; species Flavobacterium sp. B330r. Next base: position 3,823,446 of record NZ_CP124860.1, on the reverse strand, counting down.
GTTTATGATGACAAACTCGACATTGCTGAAAAGCTTTTGAATGAGTTATACGCAATTGAACCCAACAACGAGGAAATCTACATCCAGAAAGCCAATATCTGCTCAAAAAGAGATCAGCACGAAAAAGCGGTTGAACTGTTAAAAATCGCACTTCAATATACTGATGATTACGCTGATGTGTACAATTTGATCGGAATGGAATATCTTTTTATGGATAACCTTGAGCTTGCAAAGGACAGTTTTATCAAATGTCTTGAAGAAGACTTAGAAGATCAATCTGCTCTCTATAACGTAGTGTATTGCTTTGAGTTTTTAGACCAAAATCAAGAAGCTATTATTTATCTAAACGATTATATCAACAGAAACCCTTACAGCGAAATCGCTTGGCATCAGCTTGGACGCCTTCATTATGGCATAAAAGAATATGAAGCAGCAATTCGTGCATTTGATTATGCAACTCTGATTGATGATGAATTTTTAGGCGCTTTTATGGAAAAAGCAAAAGCTTACGAGCGTCTAAAAAAATACAATGAAGCAATTGAAAGTTATAACAGAACCATCGAATTGGACGATGCGACTTCGTATGCCCTTCTTCGAATTGGAAAATGTTATGAAAAACTTGGAAATTTAGCGAAAGCAATTCAATATTATAACCAAACTGTACATGAAGATCCGCTTTTAGACAAAGGCTGGATTGCGATTACAGATTTTCACCTTCGCCAGAAAAACTATCAAAAAGCATTATTTTTTGTGAATAAAGCTTTAGCGATTGACAATCAGAATCGTTTGTACTGGAAAAGATATGCTACAATCAACAAACAAATGAATTTCTTTGAAGAAGCCGAATTTGGTTTTAGAAAAGCGGTTGAATTTGGAGATTATGCATTAGACACTTGGCTGTACTGGGTTGATATTCTTCAGTTTTTAGGAGAATTTGAAACGGCTATTCAAACTTTATTGCAAGCTTCAGAATATTTCCCTGAAGAAAACGAAATTGAATATCGTTTGGCTGGATTGTATTTTATGATTCAAGACAATACAAAAGCTAAATTTCACTTAAGCAATGGCTTACGTCTAAATTTTGATAATTATATCTTAATTGAAGACTTATTCCCTGTTGTTTGGGCAAAAAAAACAGTAAAAAATTATATAGAAAAACATCGTAAATAAGAATGGTTGATATTTTATTAAGAAGACGTTTTGGATTATTAGGACGCAACATAAGCTACTCTTTTTCAAAAGGTTATTTTACAGAAAAATTTAATAATGAAGTTTTTGCTGGTAACAGCTATGAGAATTTTGACATTTCGGAGATTAATTACTTCACAGAATTAATTAAAAACAATCCTGATTTAAAGGGTTTAAATGTTACTATTCCGTACAAAGAACAAGTTATTCCATTCTTAGATAAATTATCAAAAAAAGCCACTTTAATTGGCGCTGTTAATACCATTAAATTTACCAAAAACGGCAAATTAAAAGGCTACAATACCGATTATTACGGATTCAAAAAGTCTCTTAAGCCATTATTAGAGCCGCATCACAAAAAAGCGCTTATTTTAGGAACAGGAGGCGCTTCGAAAGGCGTAGCTTTTGCTTTGGACGAATTGGATATTCCGTACACTTTTGTTTCTAGAGAAGCAAAAGAAAACATCATTGACTATGATTTGATTAATGCTACTACTTTTGACAATTTTCAAATTATAATCAACTGTACGCCAGTTGGAACAAGCCCGAATATTGAAGCTTGTCCGAATTTGCCATACGAGTATTTCACAGAAAAACACATTGCCTACGATTTAATCTACAATCCAGCAGAAACCACTTTCTTACGAAAAGCAAAAGAAATGGGCGCTGTAATTAAAAATGGTCACGATATGCTTATTTTTCAAGCTGAAAAAGCATGGAAAATCTGGAACAAATAAAATAAGTATCAAAAAATAAAATGTTAACGTATTTTTTGTATTTTTAATCCACTAACTAACAAGTGGTTATGAAGAAAATACAATTACTTAGCATTTTATTTTTTTTATTACACAACCTACTTTCAGCTCAAAACGCAGACACTCTCAAAAGTCCGTTATCTGAGCCTCGTTACCATTATTTTCTTAAAACAATTCTGTTTTACAATGAGTATCTAGATACCGATAAAGGTTCTTTTAACACCACACAGGTTCGATTTTTACTGCCAATTGGCAATAAAGCCTGGAATCTACGTTTTGATCTTCCTTTGGTTTCTACCAACACAACTTCAACCAACAAGACAGCCATTGGCGATGTTGGAGGCGGAATCAGTTTTATTCCTTACTTAAGAAATAACAATGGTATTGCGGTAAGAACCAGAGTTTATTCTAACACAGCCGAAGATCCAAATTTTGGAACCGGAAAATGGGTTGTCATGCCTGCTATGGTTTACGGAAGATACTTCAATCAAAAAAAGTTTCTGCTATTAACTACCGTTGAATATCAGCAGAGTTTTGCTGGAAATAGTGATCGTTCCGACATTAGTACTGCACTTTTAGAAAATCTGTTAATGCATTTTTTTGGAAAAAACTGGATTTCTGGAGATGTAGCACTTCGATATAATACCGTTATTGAAGGTTTTCAAAATAATACTTTTGTTGAATTTGGACGAAAAATTACCCCCTCAAATCTTGTTTACATACACCCCAGCGCTGGTTTCGGCCCTAACAGAACCTATAATTGGGGAATGGAAGTTGGAGTCTTGATTCTTTTTTAATTTTAAAGAAATAGCAATATAAGTCCCAAAAAAATGGATTATTAAGAGTCTATTTTAGATACAATGCCAATTTTGAATTTATATATCCTTCAGTAATTCACTAAAAACAGATTCAACATACTAGAAAACTTTCGGAAAGAATAGGAATTTCGTCGTAAAATACCGTATAAACAAGTGATTTATTTTGTAGTTAGAAACACCTTTACTATCTTTCGCATTGTTTAAAATAAAAACCTTATACATTTTAAAGATGTTAGAAGAAAAGAATGATAACCTGCATGAAGCAGACGGAAAATCTGGAATCGAAATAAATGATTCTGTAGCAAATGATGCAATCGAAACATCAGATTCTGAAACTTTGACCGAAGATTTGGTCTCAGAAACTGAAAATGAAGTAGAAAAACAAGAAAATGATCATCAAGAAGCATTAGATGTCATTACAAATTCAAATGCTGCTGAAAGTGAAGACGAAACTTTAAAGGATCGTCATGACATTCCTATGCAGGATTACAACACTTTCTCACTTGACGCTCTTGTTGATGAACTTAAAAAACTGGTTAATATAGACAAAGTAATGTCTGTAAAAGATCATATTGAAGAAATCAAAAAAGCTTTTTTACTACAGTATCACCATCTTATAGAGGAGAAAAAAGAAGAATTTTTAGCTTCTAATCCAGATCCTAGTGAAGAATTTGAATATCACCTTCCTTTAAAATCAAAATTTGACGAATATTATAATGTTTTTAGAGATAAAAGAAATGCTCATTTTAAACATTTACAGACCAATCTAAAAAGCAATTTAGAGAATCGTCTGGCTATTGTTGAAGAATTAAAGGAATTAATCAATCCGCAAGAAAACATCAAAGACACTCTTAAGCATTTTAATGAATTAAGAGAAAGATGGAAAAATGCTGGAGCAATTCCAAAAGACAAATACAATCACGTTTGGAACAATTACCATTTTCATGTAGAAAACTTCTACGATTATCTACACTTAGATCGCGAGGCTAGAGATTTAGACTTTAAACATAATTTAGAACTAAAACAAAAGATTATAGCGCGCGTTGAAGAATTGGTAAATGATACCGATGTAAGTAAATCTTTCCGCGAATTACAGGATTTACACAGAATCTGGAAAGAAGAAATCGGACCAGTTTCTAAAGAGCACCGTGATGCCATCTGGAATCAATTTAGCGAATTGACTAAAAAAATACACGATAAAAGAGAACTTTTATTTGAAAGCCAAAGAGCAAACGAGCAAAAAAATCTTGAAACTAAAAAAGAAATTATTGCTAAAATTGAAGCGCTTGGAAGCGAAAAAGTAAATTCTCATTCGCAATGGCTTATTCAGATTCAGAAAGTAGAAGAATTAAGAAACGAGTTTTTTGCTGCAGGAAAAGTTCCTTCTGAAGTAAATGAAGAAACTTGGGCTACTTTTAAAACTGCTGTTCGAAACTTCAACGCTTTCAAAAATTCTTTCTATAAGGATATCAAAAAAGACCAAAACGATAATTTAAATAAAAAATTGGCTCTTGTTGCAAAAGCTAAAGAATTACAGGAAAGCACTGATTTCTCAGCTACAACTCCAGTAATGAAACAGATTCAGGAAGAATGGAAACAAATTGGCCATGTTCCTAAAAAATATTCCGATAAAATCTGGAAAGAATTTAAGGATGCCTGCAACCATTATTTTGATAAATTAAAAGAGCATAAATCGGAAGAAAACAGTGAAGAAGTTGCTGCTTTTGACAACAAAAAAGCATACTTAGACACTTTAAGATCTTTCCAATTAACTGGAGATCACAAAACAGATTTGGATGCCATAAAAGCACATATTGAAACTTGGAAAGGATTTGGTAAAGTTCCTTTCTCTAGAAGGCATATCGAAGGGAAGTTCAATAAAATCTTAGATGCTCTTTTTGAGAAACTAAGCTTAAGCAAAAAAGAATCTGAAATGATGCGTTTTGCAAACCGAATTGATTCTTTATCTGACAGCAATGATACGCGTAAATTAGACAATGAAAAAATCTTTATTATGCGTAAAATTGAAGAAGTTCAAAATGAAATCTTCCAGTTAGAAAACAACATTCAGTTCTTTACCAATACTAAAAATGCTAAAAAAGAGAATTCAATAGTTACAGAGGTTCGTAAAAACATTGCCATTCACAAAGAAAGCCTTGAAGTTTGGAAAGATAAATTGAAACAATTAAGAAACTTGGGACAAGAATAAATACTTGAAATTCCAATTTTTTAAATTCCAAATTCCAATTGGCAACGCTTAATTGGAATTTGGAATTTTATTTTCTTTATAATTTAAAAGATGCAATGATACTCATTGCATCTTTTTTTTTAAACCACAAAGTTCGCAAAATGCTGTTTTAATTATGATACAAAACTTTGTCAAAGTTTTAAACTTTGACAAAGTTTACAAAACCTCGAACAAACTTAAAACTTTGCGTGATTTGCGTTCCCGATAACTATCGGGATTGCGCATTTACGGTTAAAAATCACTCCAGCCTAAAACCCAAAACTTAACAATACAATTAAATTTCATAAAACTATTCTGCAAAATATTGATTATATTTGAGTTACCACTATTAACTGGCAATCAAACAAATAACATTTAATACTAATTTTTAAATAAGGAGAATATGAAATTTACAAGAAAAGCACACGCCAACTGGCAAGGAACCGGTATGGAAGGAAAAGGAACAATAAGCACGCAAAGCACCACTTTAGATAATGCACAACTATCTTTTAAAACAAGATTTGCTGATGGCGTTGGTACAAATCCAGAAGAATTGGTTGCAGCAGCGCATTCGGGCTGTTTTACCATGCAATTAAGTTTTTTATTGAACGAAGCAGGCTTTACAGCCGATGATTTAACCACAGAAGCGACAGTAACTTTTGAAGACGGATCTATCACTTTAATTCATTTAGATTTAAAAGGAAAAGTTCCTTCAATCTCTGCAGAAGAGTTTGCATCAACGGCAGCCAAAGCAAAAGAAATCTGTCCGATTTCAAAACTATTAAATACCACCATTACTTTATCCGCTGAATTAATCAGCTAAAAGCATAAAAAAAAAACCATTCACTGCGGTGAATGGTTTTTTTTTATTTTAAAAAGCTTGTAATTACATTTTTGCTTTCAAAGCTTTAGCTTCTGCAGTCATTTCAAGAGCGTTGTAAACTCCTAATAATGTTTTAGAAACATCCTCGTTTTTAGGATCTAATTCGTTAGCTTTTTTAAGGTAAGGAATAACTCCTTTGAAAACAGCTTCTCTTTGTGCTTTTAAAACATCGTAACGTTTCATGTCTTTAGCAGAAGTACCTAATTTATTCATCTCGTCGATGATTGGTTTTTCAGCTTCTAATTTTAAAGCAGCAAGATTTAAGTAAGCATTTGTATACTCAGGGTTGATTTCAATTGCTTTTAAGTAATATTTCTCTGCGTCAGCATTGTTTTTAGCTCCAGAGCTAATTACTCCTAAATTGAATACTAAATCAGCATTTTTTGGGTCTTTTTCTAAAGCTTCACCAACTAATTTTTTGTATGTCTCGTAATCTTTGCTTTCTAAGTATAAATTCGCTTCAGTTAGAATTAAAGAAGAATCTTCTGGGTTTGCTTTTCTAGCATCAGAGATTGCTTTTTTAGCATCTTCAGTACGTCCTTTTTGAACCAAAATTAAAGCTAAGTTTTTGTAGATTTCACCTCTTTTAGAAGGAATAGCTTCGGTTTTAGGTTTTTCGTGAGTTCCTAATTTAACTGCTAAATCTCTTTCTTTAGCATTAGCAAAGTTATCTTCGCTTCCGTTAGCTTTGTTTACAGCTAAGTATAAAGTTCCTTTTCCAGAAAAGTTTAATTTTTTCAACTCTTCATACATTGGCAAAGCAAGATCGTAATCTTGTGAATTTACAGCTGTAGAAGCCGCATAATACAAGTTGATTGTATCTTTCTTGTCTAACTCGTATGCCTCAAACAATTTTTTTGCACCTTCAGCATGTTTGTTTACTTGCGTGTCAGCAATTGCAGAATTAATTAATAATCCTTTAATGTTAGTAATTGACGCTGCTGCTTGTGTAGAATATTTTTGTTTTCCTGAAGCTTTTTCTACATCAATTAATTTCTTGTAGCTGTCTGCTGCTGCTAATAAGTTTTTACCTTCTTCAACCTTTTTGTTTGCAAGGTCAAGAAAAGCATTTCCTTGAACGAAATAGTATTGTGCCTGTTCTGTATCTTTAGCATTTGCAATTAAGTTCTCTGCATCTTTCAATTGAGCAAGAGCACCTTGTGCATCTCCGCCTTTTAATGCCTTTTCAGCATTCTTAATTTGATCTTTCTGAGCAAACGTAGCTACAGAGATCAGTAATGCTGATGCAAGTATTACATATTTACTTTTCATAATGGTATTATTTGTTTGTATTTAATTTTCTGTTTTTACTTATTCTTCAGACTCTTCGTCTTCTGCTTCAGCATCGTCTTCCTCTTCTACTTCATCATCAGAGTCGTCTTCCTCTTCTACAGATCCGTCATCTTCTAGAACCTCCAAATCTGGTTTAACTCTCTCAATTGCACCGATTACATTTCCATCTTCATCCAATTCTACTTCTTCGGCATCATCTTTCATTACAGTTGTTACAGCAGCGATAGAATCTTTTCCTTTAAGATTAATCAATCGAACACCTTGAGTTGCACGTCCCATAACACGTAAATCTTCGATTGCCATTCTAATCGTTAATCCAGATTTATTAATAATCATTAAGTCATCTGCATCAGTAACAGCGTTGATCGAGATCAATTTACCTGTTTTATCCGTGATATTAAGTGTTTTAACCCCTTTACCTCCACGGTTTGTAATTCTGTACACGTCTTCTCCGTCGTCGTCAACCAATTTAGTACGTTTTCCGTATCCGTTCTCCGTTACAACTAAGATTTGAGATGTAGAAATATCGTTTTTATCTACAGTAACCATTCCGATTACCTCGTCAGTTTCATCTTTTAAAGTAATTCCACGAACTCCAGAAGCTGTTCTTCCCATCGGACGTGTTTTAGTTTCCTCAAAACGAACTAATTTACCAGATTTAACCGCTAAGATAATTTGGCTTTCTCCGTTTGTCAACTGAGCTCCAATTAATTCATCTCCTTCTTTAATTGTAATGGCAGCAACTCCATTTGCTCTTGGTTTAGAATATTTCTCTAAAGAAGTTTTCTTCACCTGACCCTGTTTGGTAACCATTACAAGATTATGCGTATTGATATAATCTTTGTCTTTTAAATCTTGTGTACAAATGAAAGCTTTTACTTTATCATCACTTTCAATGTTTACCAAGTTCTGAATTGCTCTACCTTTTGCTGTTTTACTTCCTTCTGGAATTTCATAAACACGCATCCAGAAACATTTTCCTTTTTGGGTAAAGAACATCATATATTGGTGGTTTGTTGCCACGAACATGTGCTCTAAGAAATCTTGATCTCTTGTTCCAGCACTTTTCTGCCCAACTCCACCTCTATTTTGCGTTTTGTATTCTGTAAGGTTTGTACGTTTGATGTACCCTGCGTGTGAAATTGTAATAACTACATTTTCGTCAGCAATTAAATCTTCGATACTCACATCTCCTCCAGAATACTCGATTTGAGAACGTCTTTCGTCACCGTATTTATCACGAATTTCTGTAAGCTCTTCTTTAATCAAATCTGTTCTCAAATTAACATCTGCCAATAAAGCTTTCAAATGCTCAATTAACTTCATTAATTCTTCAAACTCAGCTCTTAATTTATCTTGCTCCAGACCTGTTAACTGACGTAAACGCATTTCAACAATAGCACGAGCTTGAATATCTGATAATTTAAATCTTTCGATTAATTTTTCTCTAGCTTCATCTGTGTTTTTAGATCCTCTAATTAACGCAATTACTTCGTCGATATTATCAGAAGCAATAATTAACCCTTCTAAGATATGAGCTCTCTCTTCTGCCTTACGTAATTCAAACTGTGTTCTTCTAACTACAACTTCGTGGCGGTGCTCAATAAAATAATGAATCATATCTTTCAGATTCAACATTTGCGGACGGCCTTTTACTAATGCAATATTATTTACACTAAAAGAAGATTGTAATGACGTATACTTGTATAAGGTATTTAAAACTACGTTTGGTGTAGCATCACGTTTCAAGATGTAAACGATACGCATACCATTTCTATCAGATTCGTCACGAATATTGGCAATACCTTCGATTTTTTTCTCGTTAACCAAATCAGCCGTACGTTTGATCATTTCGGCTTTGTTAACCTGATATGGAATTTCAGTAACAATGATGCACTCTCTTCCGTCCACTTCTTCAAAACCAACTTTAGCACGCATTACAATACGCCCTCTCCCCGTTTTAAAAGCTTCGCGAACGCCTTCATAACCATATATTACACCTCCCGTTGGAAAATCAGGAGCTTTAATATGTGTCATTAATTCGTCAACCTCAATATCATTATTATCTAAGTATGCTAAAGTACCATTGATAACCTCTGTTAAATTGTGTGGTGGCATATTAGTCGCCATACCAACAGCAATACCAGTTGCTCCATTTACTAATAAAGTAGGAACTCGTGTAGGCATTACTTTTGGCTCATATAAAGTATCGTCAAAGTTCAGCTGAAAATCAACTGTTTCTTTTTCGATATCTGCCATAATATCTTCTGAGATTTTACGCATTCTGGCCTCAGTATAACGCATTGCTGCAGGACTGTCTCCATCGACAGAACCAAAGTTACCCTGACCATCAACTAATAAATAACGCATGCTCCATTCCTGAGCCATACGCACCATTGCATCATATACAGAAGTATCTCCGTGCGGGTGGTACTTACCCAGAACCTCCCCTACAATTCTCGCAGACTTTTTGTGGGCAGATCTTGATGTTACACCTAAATCATACATTCCGTAAAGAACTCTTCGATGCACTGGTTTCAAGCCATCTCTAACATCAGGAAGCGCTCTCGATACAATTACTGACATCGAATAATCGATGTAAGCTGATTTCATTTCATCTTCAATGTTAATAGGAATTAACTTTTCTCCTTCAGACATAAGTTGTTATGTTTTAATAATTACATTAGTTTCAAAGCGTGCCAAGATACGTTTTTTTAAAATTTTTTCAGCTATTTCCTTACACTTATTTAAATGATTTATTAACAACTTTATTTCGGCTTTTAGTTAATAAATTAAGCGTTTTTTAACTCTTTTATTCTCTTTTTTTTCGTCTATTAGCTGACAGTAGTTCTTGAAGGTACGGTTTTTGTTTTTAAAACAGTAATTCACTAAATTTACAATACCAATTATATATTATGGATGATAATTTTTCACCAAGAGTAAAAGATGTAATTACGTACAGTAAGGAAGAAGCTCTTCGTTTAGGGCACGACTTTATTGGCACAGAACATCTTATGCTAGGTATTTTAAGAGATGGTAACGGAAAAGCTATTCATATACTTAATAACCTAGCTGTCGATTTAGATCATTTACGCAGAAAAGTAGAAGTACTTAGCCCTGCCAACTTGAGCGTTGAAGTAAATGCAGAAAAGAAAAACCTTCATCTTACCCGACAGGCAGAAAGAGCCCTGAAGACCACTTTTCTTGAAGCAAAAGTATTTCAAAGTTCATCGATAAGCACGGCACATTTGCTGTTATGTATCTTGAGAAACGAAAACGATCCAACAACCAAGCTATTGAATAAACTAAAAATAGATTATGACGTAGCTAAAGAACAGTATTTAAATATGACTCCAAACGAAGAAGAATTCTTAGAAAACTTGCCAAGAAACGAATCATATAATGATGATTCAGGACAAGATGACAGTCTTAAAGAAAGCAGCTTTAATAATCCCGCCAATAAGTCAAACAAAAAATCTAAGACTCCGGTTTTAGATAATTTTGGGAGAGATTTAACAGAAATGGCCGAAGAAGGAAAATTAGACCCTGTTGTAGGACGTGAAAAAGAAATTGAGCGTGTATCGCAAATTTTAAGCCGTAGAAAAAAGAACAATCCGCTTCTTATTGGAGAACCTGGAGTTGGTAAATCTGCTATTGCAGAAGGACTGGCGCTACGTATTATCCAAAAGAAAGTATCGCGTATCCTTTTCCACAAACGTGTTGTAACTCTTGACCTTGCAAGCTTAGTTGCGGGTACAAAATACAGAGGACAATTTGAGGAAAGAATGAAAGCCGTAATGAACGAGCTGGAGAAAAACGACGATATTATTCTTTTTATTGACGAAATCCACACTATTGTAGGCGCTGGTGGAGCAACAGGTTCGCTTGATGCTTCAAACATGTTCAAACCTGCTTTAGCTAGAGGAGAAATTCAATGTATTGGCGCTACTACTCTTGATGAGTACAGACAATATATTGAAAAAGATGGTGCTTTAGAAAGACGTTTTCAAAAAGTAATTGTGGAGCCAACTTCTGTTGAAGAAACAATCGCGATTTTGAACAACGTAAAAGATAAATACGAAGATCACCACAACGTAACTTATACTCCAGAAGCAATCGAGGCTTGTGTTAAGCTAACAAACAGATATATGTCTGAGCGTTTCTTACCAGACAAAGCGATCGATGCGATGGACGAAGCAGGTTCACGTGTACACATCACTAACATCGATGTTCCAAAACAAATTTTGGATTTAGAACGTCAGTTAGAAGAAGTTCGCGAAATGAAAAATATGGTTGTTAAAAAGCAAAAATATGAAGAAGCAGCCAAACTTCGCGATGATGAAAAACGTATTGAAAAAGATCTTGCTACAGCACAAGAACAATGGGAAGAAGATTCTAAAAACAACAGAATTGAAGTTACAGAAGATAATGTAGCCGATGTTGTTTCTATGATGACTGGAATTCCTGTTAACAGAATTGCTCAAACAGAAAGCAACAAATTGGCTCAATTGCCTGAATTGATTCAAAATAAAGTAATTGGTCAAAATGAAGCTGTTTTAAAAATCGCTCGTTCTATTCAACGTAACAGAGCTGGACTTAAAGATCCGAACAAACCAATTGGTTCATTCATTTTCTTAGGTCAGACTGGTGTTGGTAAAACACAGTTGGCTAAAGTATTAGCAAAAGAATTATTTGATTCTGAAGATGCTTTGGTTCGTATTGATATGAGTGAATACATGGAGAAATTTGCGATTTCTCGTTTAGTTGGAGCGCCTCCAGGATACGTAGGATACGAAGAAGGTGGTCAATTGACTGAGAAAGTTCGTAGAAAACCATACTGTGTGGTTCTTTTAGATGAGATCGAAAAAGCGCACCCAGATGTATTCAACATGATGCTTCAAGTTTTAGATGACGGATATTTAACAGATAGTTTAGGTCGTAAAATTGACTTTAAAAACACTATCATTATCATGACTTCTAACGTTGGTGCTCGTCAGTTGAAAGATTTCGGACAAGGTGTTGGATTTGGTACAGCTGCAAGAACAGCTCAGGCCGATGAAAACTCAAAAAGCATTATCGAAAACGCTTTGAAGAAAACTTTTGCTCCTGAGTTCTTAAACAGAATTGATGATGTAATTGTATTTAATGCATTAGAAAAAGCTGATATTGATTTGATTATCGAAATCGAATTGAAAAAACTGTATTCTCGCATTGCAGAGTTAGGCTACAAATTAAGCCTAACTGATAAAGCAAAAGCGTTTATCGCTGAAAAAGGTTTTGACAAACAATTTGGAGCAAGACCGTTAAAAAGAGCCATTCAGAAATACGTTGAAGATTTGCTGGCTGAAGAAATCATCACTTCAAAAATACATTCTGGTGATGAAATTATGATGGACTTAAAAGAAGACTCTCAAGAATTATCAGTTGAGATTCATAAAGCCGAAGAGCCAACGAATCAATAAATTAGTCAAAATTTATAACATTCATAATATGCCCGTTACGTTTTCATAACATAACGGGTATTTTTTTTATCAAAAATCACTATCTTTAGTAAAAGCAAATAGCTATTTTTGAATTTAAATTCTATAATAAAAAACAAAATATGCTTCAAAACAAAGTCATTTTAGGTAGCGAAGAATGGTGCTCATTTCCAGAACTTGGAATCCCGACAATTAAGGCTCGTGTCGATTCTGGTGCCAAAACTTCGGCAATGCACGCTTTAAACATAGCTCCTTTTATAAAAAATGATGCCAATTGGGTTAAATTCGACATTAATCCGATTCAGAATAATATCAAAACCATTATTCATTGTGAAGCGCCTTTGGTTGATAAACGAATTGTAAAAAGTTCGAGCGGATTTAGAGAACATCGTTATGTGATCCAAACCAACTTAAAAATTGGAGATGCCAAATGGCCAATCGAAATGACTTTGACCAATCGCGATTCTATGGGCTTTAGAATGCTTTTAGGACGCGAAGCTATGAGCGGCAGGGTTTTAGTCGATCCCGAGCAAAAATATCTTTTAGGACAGCCAACAGCAGAATCTTTAAAAGAATTGTACCAAAACTCAGAAAAAGCAACTACAGGCCTACGAATTGGTCTTTTAGCTAGCAATCCAGAGCTTTACAGTAATAAAAGAATTATGGAAGCCGGGGAAATGCGCGGGCATGAAATGCATTTCTTAAACATCAAGGAATGCTACATGAAATTGGATGCAAAAAAACCTGAAATTCATTACCGCGGCGGAAAAATCCTAAACGAATTTGATGCTATTATTCCGAGAATTCGCCCAAGTATCACTTTTTATGGTTGCGCCTTGACACGTCAATTTGAAGCTTTAAAAGTCTTTGTTTTAAATTCGGCTACAGCCATAACGCAATCACGAGATAAGCTATATTCTTTACAATTATTACTGAATAGCGGAATCGATATTCCGACTACCGGATTTGCCAATTCTCCGCTTGATACAGACAACTTAATTAAAATGGTTGGCGGATCACCACTAATTGTAAAATTATTAGAAGGAACGCAAGGAAAAGGCGTTGTCTTGGCCGAAACGAAAAAGGCGGCAGAAAGTGTAATCAATGCTTTTAAAAGTTTAAATGCCAATATATTAGTTCAAGAATTTATTAAGGAAGCTAACGGAAAAGATATTCGTTGTTTTGTAATTGACGGAAAAGTCGTTGCCGCAATTCAGCGCGAAGCGATGCCAGGCGAGTTTAGAGCTAATATTCACCTTGGCGGAACTGCATCTGTAATCAAAGTAACTGCCGAAGAGAAAAAAATAGCCATTAAAGCAGCAAAAGCAATGGATTTGAAAGTTGCTGGAGTTGATATTATCCGTTCGTCTAAAGGTCCGTTATTGCTTGAAGTAAACTCTTCTCCAGGTTTGGAAGGAATTGAAGGTGCAACTAATAAAGATGTGGCAGGAGAAATGATTAGAGCTATTGAGAAAAATTTTAAATTATAATTAAGTTCATTTAAACTTAATTTCCCATAAATAATTTAGAAGCTTTGCCGAACTTTAAAACTTGGCAAAGCTTTTTTATTTAACTTTAAAATAAAAAACATGACTTTTCCTTATTTAGATATAATTATTCGGAGTGTTGCCGTTTATTTCTTCATGACAATTGCTTTACGCGTATTCGGCAAAAAAGAACTTTCACAATTAAATACTGCCGATATTATTCTTATTTTATTAATAAGCAACTCTGTTCAGAATGCAATGGTTGGTCCTGACACCAGTCTTATTGGAGGTCTAGTCGCAGCTTTAGTTTTGTTTACCATAAACTTTGCTATCAAAAAACTGACAAAGAGATTCAAAACCCTCGGCGACTTATTGCTCGACAAACCAGAAATATTAATTCACGACGGTGTGTTAGATTTTAAAACTTTGAGCCGATTAGATGTTTCGCACGAAGAATTAAAAGAAGCTGCGCGTGAACATGGTTTAGAACATTTAACTGATATTAAACTCGCCATGCTTGAAATTGACGGCACCATAAGCATCATTTCTAAAGATCAAAAACACCTTAAACAGACACATTACAAACGCAAGCATAACCATAAAAACCTTCAAAAATTTTAATCGCAAAAAAAAATTATCTTTTATTTTTAAATGAACTTTTTGACTTTCCATAAAAAGATAGAAGTAAATCTTCATTTGCAAACTTTCCATCAAGATCATACTGTAAAGGAGTTTTTACCAGTAATGTACTAAAATTCCCTTCCACATCAATATAAATCTTTTTCATGTTGTAACTTTCAGAAGTTAAAAAACAGTCATTAATTACAAATAGCAATTTCTTCCGTGAAGACTTTTCAATTCCTATCATATCAGTAACTTTAACTATTACCAAGATCGTATCATTTCTTTCTACTGAATAATATTTTAACTTACCTGTATCTATCCCTTTTAAAGACCTGCTGATTGATTCTTTAATAAAATATGAAATTAAATCTGACTCTTCATTTGGACTACTCGTTACCTTCTTTTGATCTACTTGCAAACGAATTCTTCTTATATCATGTTCTTGGCAAGAAAACAATGAAAAAACAATAATTAAGCAATAGAATCTCGAACTTATAATATTTTTTATACTGAACATTCCTTTTGAAATTTGCTGTTGCTCAGAGCTGTTTCAATAACTTTTTCTAATGAAACATACCATGAATAATTGCGCAAATATCAATCTATAGAATACTAACAATTGCTAGTAAAAATTAAAAAAATGTTATTTGAAGACATTTTTTTATTAATCTGACCCAACAAAAAAGCCGATCTCAAATTGAAATCGGCTTTTTAAATATTTAGATAAAATGCAATTTACATCTCACATTTTACAATCATCATTTTATTACATAAATACACTTAGAATAAAATAAACCAAACCTGCCAAAATAGCCGAAATTGGAATAGTTAAGATCCAAGCCCAGATTAAACTTACCGTAACTCCCCATCTTACTGCAGATACACGTTTTGTTAATCCAACACCAATGATAGATCCTGTAATGGTATGCGTTGTACTTACTGGAATTTTTAAGTGTTCTGTAAAGTAAAGTGTCAAAGCACCTGCAGTTTCAGCAGCAACACCTTCAAACGAACTTACTTTAGTGATCTTAGAACCCATTGTTTTAACGATTTTCCATCCACCGCTCAAAGTTCCTGCAGCAATAGCAGAATAACACGCAAGAGGAATCCAACTTGGCATTACACCTTTAATACCTGCGTCATCGTTTGGAAGCACAACATCTAACCAAGCATCCATATGAACACCAGGATTTGTATTAATATAAACCGCTACAGCAGCAGCAATAATACCCATTACTTTTTGAGAATCGTTTCCTCCGTGACCTAAACTAAATGCCGCAGAAGATAATAACTGCATTTTCTTTAAAGCAGCATCTGCTTGATGAAGATTCAAACTGCTGAATATTAAACAAAATGCGCTTACTGTTAAGATAATGAAGGCTACTAAGAACCATTTAATATTATGAGAATCGAATACAACGCTCCAGAAATGAGATTCGAAACGAGGTTTTCCGTGCTCTAAAATCTCTTCATAAGAAACCATTTGAACGTAAACAAACCAAATAGTTGCAAGCATTAAAGCAACAGTAAAGATTTTTGGTCCGATACTTTTACGTGAAGCATTTAACAGCCAAATCGAAATTAAGTAAGATGCAATAACTCCTAAAAGCGGCGCTAATACGATAAAAGCAATAATAATGAGGACTCCCGAGGGCATTCCGCCATCTTTACCAGCCTTATACCAGCTTACAATTTCATACCAGTAGTGAGTTGCTCCATCTTCTCCAACATAACCAGAGAAACCATGAACGGCAATAGCGTGCGCTACAGCTGCTCCTGCGAAACCTCCAATTAAGGTATGCGAAGAACTTGAAGGGATTCCTAACCACCAAGTCAATAAATTCCAACAGATTGCTGCAATTACTCCGGCTAGGATAACCACAAGGTTAATTTCCATTGTGTGCGCTGTTTTAGCAACAGTATCCGCAACACCAAATCCAAAAACCCAATAAGCCAGAAAGTTAAAAAATGCTGCCCAGACAACCGCCTGAAAAGGTGTCAAAACCTTTGTTGCAACAACAGTCGCTATAGCATTTGCCGCATCATGAAAACCATTGATGTAATCAAAAATTAAGGCTAATACTATAATTAATATAAGTAGCGTCATAAAATTATAACTTCAGATTGAAAAATTGAATTAAGAATGTTTTACAGAAATAGATTCTAGTATGTTCGCAACACTCTTACATTTGTCTGTTGCTGATTCTAAAACAGATAACACCTCTTTATATTTAATGATATTTTTAGCGTCTGTTTCGTTTTCAAAAATTTCAAAAACTGCTTTGTTATATACGTTATCAGACTTGTTTTCTAGTTTGTTGATTCTAGCACAAGCGTCTTTAATAACTTTAAAATTTTGTAAATTTCTCAACTCTTTTACCGCACTGTCAATGTTTTGACAAGCTTCAAGGTTGATTTCTGTCATCTTTCTGATAGATTTTGTAATCTTATCAACTTGATACAATCTCATACGGCTAGATGCACCATGAAGGTAATCGGCAACGTTGTCAATTGAAGTAATTAACGTGTGAATGTCTTCTCTATCAAATGGAGTAATAAAGTTTCTGCTTAACTCAAGGTTAGTCTGACGTGTAATGTCTTCTCCTTTTTGTTCTAATTCGTCAATCTTTTGAAAAAGAATTTCTCTTTCTTTTAATGGTAAATTTACAGCTTCGTGTAAGTTAGAAGCTAATTCAATTAAATTGCTAGAAGCCTCTTCAAAAAGTGGAAAGAATTTTTTGTCTTTCGGCACTAAAAATTGGAAAATACTGTTTATTGACATTGTTTTATTTTTGATAGTGCAAAATTACCTTCAATAACACGTTTCAGTGTTAAGCCATTGTTAACAAATCGTTTTCAATTTGAAAACTCTCAAGGAATAACACTGTGTTTTCTATGTCATTATGTAAGATCCTGTCTTCTTTTACCAAAGGCACAACTTCTCTATAACTATTTAAGAACATTTCGATAAAATCACTTGATTTTAGAGGCTCTCTATAAGCAATAGCCTGTGAAGCATTTAATAATTCAATTGCCAAAATGCGCTCTAAATTATCTAAAATACGTAAGGCTTTTGTTGCTCCATTTGCTCCCATGCTCACATGATCTTCCTGACCGTTGCTTGAAACAATGCTGTCGATACTCGCTGGAGTTGCCAATTGTTTGTTCTGACTGGCAATACTAGCAGCCGTATATTGCGGAATCATGAAACCTGAATTTAATCCTGGATTATCAACCAAAAATGCTGGAAGATTACGCAATCCTGAAATTAACTGATAAGTTCTTCTTTCTGAAATACTTCCTAATTCGGCCAAAGCAATTGCCATAAAATCTAAAGCTAAAGCTAAAGGCTGTCCGTGGAAATTTCCGCCAGAAATAATCTGATCGGCTTCTATAAATATGTTAGGATTATCGGTAACAGAGTTGATTTCTGTTTTGAATACTTTGCGAACATAATCGATCGCATCTTTTGAAGCTCCGTGAACCTGTGGCATACAACGGAAAGAATACGGATCTTGAACGTGTTTCTTCTCTTGAGTAATGATTTCGCTTCCGTCCAAAAATTCTGTAATTCTTTGTGCCGTTACGATTTGTCCTTTGTGCGGACGTATATAATGTATCAATTCGTTGAATGGCTCGATTCTTCCATCAAAACCTTCCAAAGAAATGGTTCCAATTAAATCTGCCAAATACGAATATTTATACGCTTTAATTAAAATATGAGCTCCGTAAGCACTCATAAACTGCGTTCCGTTCAGTAAAGCCAAACCTTCTTTTGATTGAAGTACAATTGGTTCCCAGTTGAAATGCTTTAAAACCTCAGCAGAAGCCACTTTTTTTCCTTCAAACAATACAATTCCTTCTCCAATTAAAGGCAAAGACAAATGCGCCAGAGGAGCTAAATCTCCTGAAGCCCCAAGCGAACCTTGCGTATAAATAATAGGCAGAATATCATTATTGTAAAAGTCAACCAGACGTTGCAATGTGATTAGCTGAATTCCAGAATGTCCGTAGCTTAAAGATTGAATTTTTAGCAAAAGCATCATTTTCACGATTTCCGTAGGAACTTCGTCTCCTGTTCCACAGGCGTGCGATTTTACTAAATTCTCCTGAAGTTTAGATAAGTTTTCATTTGAGATTTTTACACTATATAAAGATCCAAAACCTGTATTGATTCCGTAAATTGGCGCCGTATGCGATGCCATTTTTTTATCTAAATAATCACGGCATTTCTGAACATTTACTTTAGCTTCTTCAGATAATTCAAGTATTTTATTTTGGCTTAAAATTTCTTGTAGTGTTTCTAAAGTGATGGTTTCTGAACTTATATAATGGATCTCTCTCATGATGATTTTAAATTTTAAACGCCAAAATTCAACAAATCAATATTAAAAAGCAACATTTTATCACAATAATTAAAATTTCTATAAGAACTCTTAACATACATTTAATTGCTTTTCAAATCAAAATATCCAGCGATATCCCGTTTTTAAGTTCTTTTGGGGCTAAACATCAATCTCTTGCGCGGGTTAAATCTTAAAAAAACGCTGTCTTAAATATATTAAAACATCAATTTAACATCTGCAATTTTAACAAATACTCAATATTGATTTATAGAGATTTGAATTATTAAAATATTCGTAAAAAAGCCTTTTAAGTTTTTAACTCTTATAAAAAGCTGTACTTTTGAAAAATCAAAAATGAAAAGTAACAGCATAAAATATCAATCTACAATTATTACAGCTCAAACGAGAGTTGCAATTGCTGCTACCATTATTTCTACTACAACAACTACTACCCCTTAGGGGTATACATTTTTACATATCATCCTAGGTTACCTATACTTTTTTCTTGAAAGAAGAGAGTTATTGGATACATAAAAAACATTTACAAAGAAAAAAAATAGTTGCAGTTTTCAGTTTCAGTTCGCAGTTGATAACCTTTGAACATTTGTTACTCAAAATCTTTGCACCTTATTAAAAAATATCAAACAAAATGAAAGTATTAAAATTTGGCGGAACTTCGGTTGCCAATGCTCAAAATATAAAACTCGTTCTCGAAATTGTTAACCAAAAAGCAAAGCAAGACCAATTGGTTGTTGTGGTTTCTGCGTTAAGCAAAGTGACAGATTTACTGCAATTGGCAGCGGCAAAAGCAGCTGCAAACGACGAAAGCTTTAGAGAAGTGGTTGCCGAAATAGAGAAAAAACACCTTGATACATTAAAAGAACTTATTCCAGTAAGCGAGCAAAGCAGTTTGTTAAGTCATGTAAAAAGAATCATTAACCATTTAGAAACTTTACTAGACGGATGTTTCTTATTAGGTGAATTATCTCCAAGAACTGCCGATACCATTTTGAGTTTTGGAGAATTGCTTTCTTCCTTTATCATTGCTCAGGCATTTCAGCAAACTGAAAAAGATGCGGTTTACAAAGACAGCCGTGAATTGATTAAAACGGATAGTAACTTCGGAAAAGCTGTGGTAAACTTTGAAGTTTCGAATCAGTTAATTCAGGAATATTTCGCTTCGAATAAATCAAAAATAAATATTCTTCCAGGATTTATTGCGCAAACTTTAGACGGAATCACTTCGACTTTAGGGCGCGGCGGATCTGATTATACTGCGGCCATTATCGCGGGAGCAATCGATGCTGAACAACTGGAAATCTGGACTGATGTAAACGGAATGTTTACTGCAAATCCAAAAATTGTAAAACAAGCACAGCCAATTGCAAACATTTCGTATCAGGAAGCGATGGAATTGTCGCATTTTGGTGCAAAAGTGTTGTATCCGCCAACCATTCAGCCTGTTTTAAGAAAAAATATTCCAATTTTAATCAAAAATACTTTTGAGCCAGAAGCTGAGGGAACTTTAATTTCTAGTCATGTTCAATCTAAAGATACTGTCGTTAAAGGAATCAGCCATATCGATCATATTTCGCTTCTTACACTTGAAGGTCCAGGAATGATTGGAGTTGCAGGTTCTTCTAGACGTTTGTTTGAAGTATTGTCTCAAGAAAAAATCAACGTAATTTTTATTACTCAGGCTTCTTCTGAGCATTCAATTTGTATCGGAATCTTGAATTCGGATGCTGATAATGCTGAAATTGCGATTAACAGAGCTTTTGAAATCGAAATTTCGCAGAACAAAATCGATCCTTGTTATGTAGAAAAAGATCTTTGCATTATTGCTTTGGTGGGTGAAAACATGAAAAACCACCAAGGTTTAAGCGGAAGAATGTTCTCTACTTTAGGAAAAAACAACGTAAACATTCGTGCCATTGCGCAAGGTGCTTCAGAGAGAAATATTTCGACTGTAATTAACGAAAGAGACGTTAAAAAAGCATTGAATACTTTACACGAGAATTTCTTCGAAGAAAACACAAAACAACTGAACCTATTTGTAATGGGAGTTGGAAATGTGGGAGAAAAATTCATCGAGCAGATTCACAATCAGAGAAAGTTCTTAAAAGATAATTTAAAGATCAACGTTCGCGTAATTGCTTTATCAAACTCAAGAAAAATGATTTTTGATGAAGATGGAATTTCTTTAAAAAATTGGGATGCCGCTTTAAGCGAAGGTCAACCAGCAAGTATTGAAGAATTCATCAAAAAAGCCAAAGAACTGAATTTACGTAACAGTATTTTTGTGGATATTACAGCAAATGCAACGGTTTCTGAAGCTTACGAAAAGTTCTTAAAAGAAAGTATTGCAGTTGTAACTTGCAATAAAATTGCTTGTTCTTCTGCTTACGACAATTATAAAAAATTAAAAAGCTTATCTCGCCAATACAATGCTCCTTTCTTGTTTGAAACGAATGTTGGTGCGGGATTGCCAATTATTGATACAGTAAAAAATCTAATTGCATCTGGAGATAAAGTGCATAAAATTCAAGCGGTTTTATCTGGAAGTTTGAACTTTATTTTCAACAATTTTGACGAAAATAATTCTTTCCACGATGTGGTAAAAGAAGCTGGAGTTCAAGGTTTCACAGAACCAGATCCAAAAATTGACTTAAGCGGAATCGACGTAGCGCGTAAAATTCTAATCTTAATTCGCGAAAGCGGTTACGAAATGGATATTGACGCCATTGCAAACGAATCGTTCCTGCCAGCAGAGTGTTTAGCAACAACAAACAACGAAGACTTTTTTGCATCGTTAATCAAACACTCTGCTCATTTTGAAGGTATTTATAAAGAAGCTTTAGCCAAAGATTCAAGATTGAAATACGTAGCGCAATTCGAAAACGGAAAAGCAAGCGTAGGTCTGCAATTCATTCCAAAAGATCATCCTTTCTACAATTTAGAAGGAAAAGACAATATCGTGTTATTCTACACAGATCGTTACGTAGATCAGCCTTTATTGATCAAAGGAGCCGGTGCAGGAGCAGCAGTAACAGCTTCGGGAATTTTTGCAGATGTAATTAGAATAGGGAATATTTAAAGGTGCTAAGGTTCTAAGATGCTAAGGTTCTGAGTTTTTTTCAAAACTAATCTTAGCCTCTTAGAATCTCGAAACCTTAGAAACTAAAAAATAAAAAGTTGCTATAGAAACCTTAGAATCTTAGCATCTTAGAACCTCAGAACCTTAGAAATGGAAATTAAACTTTTTTGCCCAGCAACTATTGCCAACCTCTCATGCGGATTTGACGTACTCGGACTTTGCTTAGACAATGCGGGCGATGAAATGATTGTTCGAAAAGTCGATCAAAAAGGAGTTCGAATCACTAAAATTGTCGGTGCCGATTTGCCTTTAGAAACCGAGAAAAACGTTTCTGGAGTTGCGGCTTTGGCAATGCTTGAAACCTTAGACGAACTGGACTTCGGATTTGAAATCGAAATTTACAAACATATAAAAGCGGGAAGCGGAATCGGAAGCAGTGCTGCAAGTTCTGCTGGAGCGGTTTTCGGAATTAATGAATTATTAGGAAGACCATATTCTCGTAAAGATTTGGTTCAGTTTGCCATGCAAGGCGAAAAATTGGCCAGCGGAAACGCGCATGCCGACAACGTTGCTCCTGCCCTTTTAGGCGGATTTACTTTGGTAAGAAGTTATGCACCGCTTGATATTATCAGAATTGACAGTCCAGAGGAATTATACGCAACGGTGGTTCACCCGCAAATTGAGTTGAAAACATCTGACGCTCGTTCGGTTTTAAAACAAAATGTTTCCCTAAAAAGCGCCATTATGCAATGGGGAAATGTGGGCGGATTAGTTGCAGGTCTTTACACTAAAGATTACGAATTAATCGGGCGTTCGCTTCATGACGAAATTGTTGAGCCTTTAAGAAGTGTTTTAATTCCAGGTTTTGATCAAATTAAACAAACGGCTTACGAAAACGGCGCTTTAGGTTCTGGAATTTCAGGTTCTGGCCCGTCAATTTTCGCTTTAAGCAGAGGAAAAGAAACCGCCGACCAAATCGCAAAAGCCATGAGCGACGTTTACGAAAAAATGAATTTACCGTATGAAATTCACGTTTCGAAGATAAACCCTGATGGTGTAAGAATTTTGTAGAAGAGTATTAAGTACAAAGAATTAAGTATTAAGACAAAGTTTGTCAGGCTGAGCCCTTCGTTCCTCAGGATAAACTCCGTCGAAGCCCACGCAAAGTATGGCACACAAATAAAAACACAACGTTTGTCAGGCTGAGCGAAGTCGACAAAGATTGGAATAACGTTACGGAGTTACTTGCGAAGATTTGCTTCGCCTGTTCGCTAACGCTCGGGTCTCCTAACGTCGAAATGACAAAAATGCTTAAAAATAACTATTGAAATAAAAAAACAATTTAAATAACCACAAAGCTTTGCGAACTCTGCGTTTTCAAAAGAAACCAATTCCTTGCGCTCTTTGCGGTTAAAAACACAAACCATTGGATTTTGGAATTTTAGCATTGGTATTTACTCTCCAAAAAATCTAAAATCTAAAATCTAAAATCTAAAATTTAAAATTTAGAAATGAAATACTACAGTTTAAACCATAATGCCCCAAAAGTTTCTTTTCAAGAAGCTGTTATACAAGGATTAGCAACTGACAAAGGATTATATTTCCCAGAAAGCATTACACCGCTTGATCCTTCCTTTTTTGATAAAATTGAAAGTTTTAGCCACGAAGAAATCGCTTTTGAAGCGATTAAGCAATTCGTTGGCGACGAAATACCAGCAGAAAAACTAAAAGAAATTATTGCCGAAACTTTAGTTTTTGATTTTCCGGTTGTGAAAGTCGAAAATGGAATCTATTCGCTAGAATTATTTCACGGGCCAACAATGGCGTTTAAAGACGTTGGAGCACGTTTTATGTCGCGTTGTTTGGGTTATTTTAATAAAGACAAAAAAGACGCTAAAAACACCGTTTTAGTAGCTACTTCTGGAGATACAGGCGGAGCCGTTGCCAGCGGATTTCTTGGCGTTGACGGCGTTGATGTTGTCATTTTGTATCCGTCAGGAAAAGTGAGCGATATTCAGGAAAAACAATTGACGACTTTAGGGCAAAATATTAAAGCACTTGAAGTAGACGGTGTTTTTGACGATTGTCAGGATATGGTAAAAAAAGCGTTTTTAGATGAAACTTTAGCGCACAAAAACCTGACTTCGGCAAACTCTATTAATATTGCGCGCTGGTTACCGCAAATGTTTTATTTCTTCTTTGCTTACAAAGCATTGAAAAGCCAAAACAAACCTTTAGTTTTCTCTTGCCCAAGCGGAAACTTCGGGAATATCTGCGCCGGAATTATGGCAAAGAAATTAGGTTTGCCAATTGAACATTTTGTTGCGTCTACAAACGTAAACGACACGGTGCCAAGATTCTTAGAAAACGGAAAATACGATCCAAAACCTTCTAAAGCAACAATCTCTAACGCAATGGATGTTGGAAACCCAAGTAACTTTATTAGAATTCAGGAATTATACAATAATGACTTAAAAGCTTTCGAAAAAGACTTTTCTTCTTATAGTTATACTGATGAAGAAACACTTGAAGCGCTAAAGAAAATCTACAATACAGACGGTTATATCGCAGAACCACACGGCGCTGTTGGTTATTTAGGTTTGAAAAAAGAACTGGAAAAACACCCTAACGCAATTGGTATTTTCTTAGAAACAGCGCATCCTATTAAATTCTTAGATGTTGTTGAACCTGCTTTAGGAATTACGCTTCCTATTCCTGCTCAAATTGAGAGTGTTATTAATGAGGAGAAAGTTAGTGTAAAGATTAGGACTTATGAGGAGTTGAAGGATTTTTTGGGGTAAATTAACAAAAAAGCATCTGAGTTTCCTTCAGATGCTTTTTATAAAAAATTTTGCAGACAACTATGCATGCAAAGCTATTTCTTTATCAAGTTTTTTTATAAATATCTCAAAGTATTTACAAGTCAAAGTTTTTTCAAAATCTAATAAATCAAAAATTTGTGGATTATGAGACTCATTATATTTTTTTGAAGCATTTTTTAAATATTCTTTCGGTTCGGAAATTAACATAACATTCTCTACTTCTTCTAAATTTGAATCATAAATATTATTAAATGTTTCAACATCAGTTAAGATTAAAGCTTCAATCTCATAAATATGTAATAAAGGAATTCCTTTTTTGTCAACTACACTGTTTGAACCAGTAAAATAATCCTTTCTCTCATATAACTTTTTAATATTAGGTAAAATAGAATCCAAATCCCTAATAAATATTACAATATCTGGCTTTTGTACCTCATATTCAATTCTTAAAAATCTTTTAGTTTTTTGACTATCTAAATTTGCTCCATTCGTACGCTGCAACATAAAGACAAATTCAAACTTATCCGAAATATATTTTTTAGATAATAAATTTTTTATTGATTGTGTATCATTTGGAGCTTCTCCTACTAAACCTATTTTCATACAGATCTATTTTTCTAAATCAGAGTAAAGCCAATAATCACTCAAAAAATCTTCCTTAATGTAAGCTCTTGCTTTAACTAGTTCTTGTTCTGTAAGATGTCTAAGTTTAGTTCCTTCTTTTGAATTTAATGAAAATGCAATAATTATTCTATTAAATTCATCTTCATTGAGTGAATCTAAGGCTTGCGGTGAATGAGTCGTAATAATTATTTGCTTTTGCAAAGATTGCTCCTTTAAAAATTCCATTAATTTATGAAATTGATGAGGATGTATCCCTAATTCAGGCTCTTCTATTAAAACTATTCGACTAATTTCAGATTGACGATAATAATTATAGCCAATTGATGATCTTACATTGAATGCCTTATATTCAGAAAGTTCCGAAATAATATAAAACAATCTTTTTGTACCATCCGATAAACTAGAAAAAGGTAACCAACTTCCATCAATCTTAAACTCTAAAAATAAATTATTTAATAAATAACTTTCCTTATCCTCTTCTATAAATATATTATAATTCTCACTAAATCTCAAGTCTTGAATAGGAGAATATAAACTTAATATATTTTTTAATGATTCAATTTTTTCGAATATAGAATCATATTGTCCTTTAATAGAATCAATGTCAAAATCTTCAAGATAATATGTAGCAAAAATAATGTCAATTGCAACACATTTTAAAAAATAAGGGGTTCTAAAATCTCTAATTATACTTAAAATTTCACTACTAAGTAATTTTTTTTCTATTCTAAATGAAAATGGTTTATCTACTATTAAATAATTGGAGGGAATTCCATGACAAAGAAAAGTGCTTTCAAGTGCAATATTTTTATCTTTTAGTTTTTTATAAATAGGCGTTTGAGCATCTTTCTTATCCTTGATTTCTTTTCCAGAAATTTTTAAAATTGTTTTAACATTTGAACTCGTGCTGTCATTATTAAAAATTTCTTTGATATTAATACTTCTCTGAGCAATAAGTGAAATTGGTTTGCCATTTTGAAAAAGCAAATTAGCCGAAAAATTACTAAGTTCACTATAATCCAAAGATAAGACACTGCTTAAAAATTTTAAAAAATTTGTCTTTCCAGCTGCATTTTTACCAATTATAATATTTAATCCTTTTTGAAAATCTATATCAACTTCAGAAATTGATTTATATCCAGAAAGACTGACTTTATTCAAAAATAAAGATTCATTATGTTTAGTCGTTTTTGCCATAAAATAAATATTACTACAAATATATGATATTCGAATAATTAATAAACACATAAACTTTAATCTTATCCATAATAAAATTCTAATTCCTATTACACTATTATCATGAATAAAAAAAGAGACCTCATCATAGACTGCACCCAAAAGTTTAGACAAATTAATAATTAAGTTTTATAATAATGAGCTCGATATTGTATCGGGCTCATTCCTTTTAGATTAAGTTTAATTCTGTCATTATTATAATAATTTATATACTCGATAATCTCTTTTTTCAATTGATTAATGGAAGTGTATTTTTTAAGATAAAACAACTCTGATTTTAATATTCCAAAGAAGTTTTCAATTATTGCATTATCAAGACAATTACCTTTTCTGGACATGCTTTGCATAATTCCTTTTTTCTTTAATAAATGCTGATATTGTGTCATTTGATACTGCCATCCTTGGTCAGAATGCAGAGTCAGATTAGTATTGTCCGGTATTTTTTTAAATGCTTTTTCAAGCATATTTAAAACTTGATTAAACACTGGTCTTTGCGATAAGTCATAGCTGATTATCTCTCCATTAAACAGATCGATTATCGGCGATAAGTATAATTTATTGCCAGAAACATTAAATTCAGTGACATCGGTTGCCCATTTCTGGTTAGGTATATCAGCCTTAAAATTGCGCTGTAGCAGATTAGGGGCTATCTTTCCCTGCTCTCCTTTATACGATCTGTACTTCTTGATTCTGATTAGACTTTTTAATCCTAAAAATTTCATCAATCGAAGCACTGTTTTGTGATTAATTAAAATCCCCTCTTTTTTGAGTAATAGAGTAATACGTCTATATCCTAATCTGCCCTTATGATAATTGTAAATCTGTTTAATTAAATCTTTTATCTCTTGATATTTATCGATTACCTGACCTTTCTTTTCATAGTAATAATACGTGCTTCTAACCATGTTCATACAATTTAGTAAAAGATCTAAATCATACTTATGCCTTAATTCCATTATGGTTTGAGCTTTTTGTTTTGATTGGCTTGCTCGGCTTGAACTAAGGCGTTGAACTTTTTTAGAATTTCGTTCTCAGCGCGCAGGTACTCTAACTCCTTTAAGAGTTCCTCTTCCCTGGTTAAAGGTTTGTCTGTTTTTCGTTGCTTTCTCTTAAAATTCATAACTGCTGGTCTGCCACGTGATTTAAGTTCTAAGCCTGCCAAATCATCTTTTGCATATTTTCTTTGCCAGCTTATTATGGTTGACTGCGCTGGAATTTTGAAAATCAAGCAGGCTTCATCCAAAGATAATGACTTATTTTGAATGGTTTGTATCACTTTTAATTTAAAGTCTACAGTATAAACTTTATTTTTCTGCCTTGGTAAAAGACCTTCAATTCCAAATTCATTATAGCGGCTAATCCAGCATGTAAGGTTGCTTTCAGCTATCTTGTTTGCTCTAGCTGTGCCTTTAACCGAGTTATGCCTTTTCATAACTTCTTCTACACAACGAAGTTTAAATTCACAATTGTACTTGACTTTTCTTTCCATAAAAATGCCCCCAAATAGTGTCTAACTTTTTGGGGGCAGTTCATCAAAGGTCTCTTTTCAATTTAATATATCTTCAAAAAACGGTTATTTCCCGTTCAATAATTTCTCCAAATACTCCACTTTATCTTTTTCAGCTTGCACCAAACGTTCGTAAAGTTCAACAACTTTGTCTAAAGGATTAAAAGTACAATTGCAATTGTAAATTGCACTTTGATCTTGAAAAGTATTTCCAATAATATTAAAAACTGCTTCTTCCGAAAAGTTTTTAATTGCTTCAACAGAAACATCAAGAGCTTTTGCCACCTCAATTAATCTTTGCTCGTCAACCGTTTCGCTGTTTTCAATATTCGAAACCATCTGCTGGCTTATGCCTAAAGCCAGTGCCAGTGCTTCCTGTTTCATATCTTTAAGCTCTCTGATACGGCTTATATTTCTGCCGATATGTTTTGGTTTTATTGCTGTACTCATAATTCAAAGATATTTAAAATTCTTAAACGAAAATAAATTTAGGTAAAAAACAAAGTTGTTTTTGTAAGATACATCTTTTGTAATTTGTACGAATTGACAATTTTAACTTTACTCAAAAAATACAAAACATTAGGCTAAAGTCATTTTCTAATGTAATTTTACATTTCTCATCGCACATTTTACAACAATATATGATTACAAAAGCATCACTCGAAGATATTCCAGCATTAACAACCTTAATAAACTCCGCTTACAGAGGCGAAACCTCAAAAAAAGGCTGGACAACCGAAGCACATTTACTAGAAGGAAAAAGAACCGACGAACAGGAAATGACCGAAATCTTTCTTGATTCAAAAAATACAATTCTGAAATTTACAGAAAATGACAAGATCATCGGTTCGGTTTTATTGGTTGAAAAAGATCATCAATTGTATTTAGGAATGTTAACCGTTTCGCCAGAACTTCAAAACAGCGGAATCGGGAAAAAACTGTTGGCAGAAGCCGAAAATCAAGCAAAATCTTTGGGATTGTCAAGTATAATTATGACGGTTATTTCGGTACGTGAAGAGCTTGTAGCATGGTACAAACGACATGGTTATGTAGATACTGGAAAACGTGAGGCTTTTCCTGAGAGTGAAATTCATACTACAGTTTCTGCTGAACCTTTGGAGTTTATTTATTTGGAGAAAAGTATTTAAGTTTTTGTTTAGCCACGAAGGCGCTAAGACACGAAGTTTTTTTAATCTCGCAATCCCGATAGCTATCGGGAGCAGAGACGCAAAGTTTTTTTTTATAAAGCTTCTATACGGTTTGTCTTCCTGAGCGAAGTCGAAGGATCGCCAAGCTATTCAGCAAAGTTTTTTTTCTTTGTCGAGCTACTTATAATCCTTCGACTTCGCTCAGGAGGACAAAAAAAGAGAATAAAATTTTTAAAATATTCAATAAATGAACGTACAGCATTTCTCTAAAAAAAATACTAAACCCTCTATTTGGAGCGGCGGATTGACATATGAATATATGATCTTTCCGAAAATGGCAAATTATGCCAATAGAGATTTTGGGTTCAGGATAAGCAGTGCTACAATAGAGGAAGTGCCTTCAGAGTTTACCAAATTTGAAGGCTATTACCGATATCTGGTTATGCTCGATAACGACTTAGATGTTGAGGTAAACAAAGAAAAAAAGGCATATGAGAAGTATGAAATCATGGAATTTAACTCCGATGATGAGGTAACTTCTTATACAAAAGGCACTGATTTTAATTGGATGATTTCTGAAAAAATATCCCATCATAAACTGGAAATAGCCAATAGTAACCAGAATTGTAATGCTGACGTAGTAATTATATTTTCTTTAGATACAACAGTTATTACAATTAATGAAAAGACACACCATTTACAACCTTATGATGTATTGGTTATTGAAAATGAAGAAAAGGAAAATGTAATGCTTCATTTTTCTACTGAATGTCTTTTTGGAGTGTTGAATTTTTAATACTTGCCACGAAGGCACAAAGACTCGAAGTTTTTTAATCGCGCAATTCTGATAGCTATTAAGAGCAGAGGCGCAAAGATTTTTCACGCAGATTTAAAAAGATTTAAGCAGATTTAAAATAGATCATTTATTAAATTAAATCTGCTTAATCTGCAAAATCTGCGTGAAACAAAAATCATTTTAATCTCTTTAATCTGTGGCAAATACCTAGACGCACCGCAGTGCGTCTATACAGAAAAACCTTTGTCACTTTGTTACTCTGCATCTTTGAACCTAAAAAAAATCAAGAAACTGTCCTTTTTATCTTCGAAAGAAACTCATGCGAAACGCCCAAATACGACGAAAGATTCTTATTGTTTATAGAACTTACCTTTTGCGGGTAACGCTCTTTAAAATCCAAATAACGCTGTTTTGAGGTTTTGTTGAGAACGTCTAAAAGCCGTTGCTGAATGGCAACATTGGCTCGTTCGATCATTAGAACATGAAACTTAATAAGTTTCGGAATTACAGCAAACAAATACGCTTTTTGCATTTTATTGATGACTACTATTTCACTGTCTTCAATGGCTCTAATGTTGTACGTTGTGGGCTTTTGGTGGTAGAAACTTTCTAGATCACACATCCATTCGTTCTCGAAAGAAAAGAAAATAACCGTTTCTGTTCCGTTTTCGTTTAGAATGTAGGTTTTAAATGATCCTTTTAAAATGAATCCCTCATAACTATTCTGAGAATTTTGAATTTGCAAAAACTGATTCTTTTTCAGCTTTATCAATTCGGCTTTAGAGACAATAATATCCCATTCTTCATCCGTGAGCGGAATTTTCCTTTCAATGTTTTTTCTTAGTAGGTTGTACATTTTTTTTGTGGTTTTTGTTTAAGGAATAAGTTTGTTATCGCTTCATCATTAATTAGGGGCTTAACCAATGTAATCGATTACGTAAAAATACGCTATTTGTGCATTTTTGTAAATTTACAAGTGTTAAAAAAACACATTTCGTAGATTTTTTTGTAAAAGTTTGAACTTGTTCAACTTTTTTCCTACAAATAATACTGAGTTTTGCGCTGTTAAACTTTTTTAAATAACCAAACTTATTATGAACTTAAAATCAAAACTTTCAATGTTCGCTGCAGCATTGATTTTCGGATTTACAGCATGTAATTCTGAAGAAATTGCTTCAAACACAGAAGCAGGGATTCAAAGCAATGAAACAACCGTTGAAACAGCTGCAACCAACCCAACGGGTAAAATTGGAAACTGCGCTGAGGTTCCAGGATGGGCTTCTCAAAACGGAGGCACAACAGGTGGTGGCTCTGCTGCCGAAACTACAGTTACGACTTACGCTCAGTTGAAATCGGCTATTGAGAACACTTCTGTAAAAGTGATTAAAGTCTCTGGAACCATTACAATTACAACAAGATTGTCTTTTCAAGATCAAACAGGAAAAACAATTTATGGAGTAAGTGGAGCAAAATTGGTTTCGACGAATCAAACCAAAGATGGTTCTGGAATCATCAATATTAAAAGATGTAAAAACATCATCATCAGAAACTTGATTTTTGAAGGTCCAGGCGCTTATGACACTGACGGATGGGATAATGCAATCCTTGACGAATGTACAAACGTTTGGGTAGATCACTGCGAATTTAGAGATGGTGTTGATGGAAACTTCGACATCAAAAACAAATCAGATTATATCTCGGTTACGTATTCTAAATTCCACTACCTAAAACCTCCAAAAGCAGGTGGTTCTGGAGGATCAGATGACCATAGATATTCAAATTTAATTGGTTCAAGTGATGGTGCAACTGGTGATCGCGGTAAATTGAGAATTACTTTTGCAAGATGCTGGTGGGCTCCAGGCTGTAAAGAAAGAATGCCAAGAGTTCGTTTTGGAAAAGTGCATATTGTAAACAGTTTATTTAACAGCACCGTAAGCAACAAATGTGTTGCAGCAGGTTTTGAAGCTAATATTCGCGTAGAAAGCAATGTTTTTGAAGGTGTAAAAAATCCAATCGATTTAATGTCTGGTTTTACTGCCGTTACTTCTACTGATAACGTATTTACAAATGTAACAGGAACTCAGGCTGGAAGCGGTACTGCTTTTACTCCGCCTTACTCCATCGTAAAATTGGCTAAAACTGCGGTTAAAGCTGATATTTCTGCAAATGCAGGACCTACTTTAGGTGGGAATGTTTGTGGCTCTTTTTAAATTGAATTAGAATAAAAAGTAAGTTAGTTTTTAGTTAGAACCACGGATTGCATTTATTGCAATTCGTGGTTTTTTATTTTTTTTCTTTTGCCACGAAGACACGAAGGCACAAAGTTTTTTTTAATCTCGCAAAGTCGCAGAGTCGCAAAGTTTTTTTTCTCTTTACCATATAAGTTATATAAGATAATCTAAGCTATACCTAAAATGAACTTATATGACTTACATGGTTAAATTACTTTGCGACTTCGCGCCTTTGCGAGATTTTTTTACACAATGTAAAACGCACTGTGCGTCTCTACAGAAAACCTTAGAACCTTAGCATCTTAGAACCTCAGTCCCTTTTTTAAAGCACCAACTCCTCAAACAATCTCTGAATAGTTTTCTCCAAATCCTGACTCAAACCTGGATGAGGTCTTGAAGTTTGAATGGCCGAACTTCTAATTGCGGTTAACCATCTAAAACGCTCTGGAATCTCAAACTCAGCAATTGGACCGCCGTCTTTTGCTCCGTTGGCGATTTTTACTAAAGAAGTCAGGTTACATTCTAATTGTTCGATGTCAAAATCAGAAGAAAGGGCTTGTATTTTTTCTTTATTTAAATGAAAAAGAACCTTTATAAATTTGGCTTTTTTGCAAAACAAAATGATTCCGATATTCAGGAATTCTTCGCGTTCTACCCTTGGCACAACACGAATCACAGCATATTCGTATAAGTGGTTATCTTGCATTTTGAGCCTGATTTACAAATATTTCTGAATTCTCTAATCTTGTTTTTAAAAACTGCAAATAAACATTTCGCAATCCTTCAGGAGTTTCGTCTGCATCTTCCCATTGCAACCAGTCAAGCGGAATTGTATTGACAATTTCTTCTAAAACTTCTGGGGTTAAAATGGCTTTAAACTCGGCATCGACTTCTTTTAAAAGTGAAGCCTGTGGCAATAAAACGTGATCTTTTATCAGCGCAAACGGACTTTTAGCATGCTGTTCCCAATTGTTCCAAGAATGATGAAAATACAAACATGCACCGTGATCAATCAGCCATAATTCTTTATGCCAGATTAGCATATTGGTATTTTTGAAAGTTCTATCTACGTTTGTAATATAAGCGTCTAGCCAAACAATCTGTGAAGCCAATTTAGCGTCGACAGTGGTCACAGCAGGATCAAAAGTAATGGCGCCAGATAAGAAATGAAGTGCCAAATTTAATCCTTGGCTTCCTTGCAGTAAATCCTGAATTTCTTCATCGGCTTCGGTTCTTCCGAAAGCTTCGTCAAGATTGGCGAATACTAATTCTGGCAATTGTAATTTTAAGGCTTTTGCTATTTGTCCGCCAACTAATTCGGCTATTAAGGCTTTTACGCCGTGTCCGGCACCTCTAAATTTTAATACGTATTTAAAATCGTCATCGGCTTCTGCCAAAGCGGGTAAAGAACCGCCTTCGCGCAGTGGCGTTATATATCGCATGACGTTTACCGTTCTGAGATCGAAGTTGTTTTTCATTTTTTAAAGATTCTAAGATGCTAAGAAACTAAGTTGCTAAGTCTCTAATCTTGGATGTTACAAACTTAATGATTTTTGATTTTAGATTTTTCCTTTCACGCAGATTCAAAAAGATTTGAGCAGATCTTGGCAGATTTACTCTCATTTTTTGTCATCCTGAGGAACGAAGGATCACACTAGGAGCTCGACAAAGATTGGCAAATTACTTTATGGCTACTGTGCGGAGTTTCTGGTGTGATCCTTCGTTCCTCAGGATGACAAAACGTACAACTAATTATCTAATTGACACATTCTCTAATTCTCTAATTCTCTAATTCTCTAATTCTAAAAAAGCTTTTCCTAAGTATTTAATAATAGTAGAAGCTGTAAAAGACTCATAACCTGTTTTGGACAAAGCTAAATCGGCTGTTAGTCCGTGGAGGTAGACACCAAATTTTGAGGCGTATTTGGGTTCGTAGCCTTGTGCTAGAAGACTGGTGAGGATTCCGGTTAAGGTGTCTCCGCTTCCTGCGGTTGCTAAAGCTGCGTTTCCTGTTGTATTTTCATATACCGAAGTTCTGTTGATAATGTAGGTTGGTGCGCCCTTCATAACCACAATGACTTTATATTTTTCTGAAAAAGCGATTGTTTTTTGAAATTTCTCAGCTTCTGAATTCCATTTTCCAATCAAACGTTCTAATTCTTTTGGGTGAGGTGTCAGAATCGTGTCTTCTGGAACTAATTCTAACCAAGATAAATTTTCTGAAATAATATTCAACGCATCGGCATCGAGAACTAAAGGGGCTTTATTGACTCTTAAAAACTCAAATAAAGCTTTTTGTGTTCCGAGCTCCTTTCCTATTCCTGGGCCGAATCCAACTGCTTGCGGAATTAATGGCAGATGAATATTGGTTATAAAATTCACATTTTCATCAGTTGCCACCATCACTTCTGGAATGGAAATTTGAAGTATTTGATAACCGCATTTGGGTACAAAAGTTGTTACGAGTCCGCAGCCTGTTTTTAGGCAGGCTTTTGAAGCTAAAACCGCTGCTCCTATTTTGCCATAACTTCCGGCAATAATCACCGCATGACCTTGTATTCCTTTATGTGCTTTGGAATCTATTGGTTTGTATAATTTCAGAATCTCTTCTTTTGTAATTAAATACGATGATTTCATTTGAATACTTTTATATAATAAAATTACATAAAAAATCGAAATCATGATTGTTCTTTTGAAACTGTTAGCCCTAGCCCTGATTACTTCACCATATTTTTATTTTTATAGGAGTTCAGTGAACTTCGTTTGTAGCGATATCCTTTTTGTTTTTTCTTTAAAAACAAAAAGATATAGCGGATAGCAGGAAATAGCTCCTAATTATTGCGAAATTTATAATTTAAGACATTCAAATTTGATATTTTTTGAATAGATTTGCAAAACAATTTTATAAAACAACACAATGAAAAATACTGCGCTTACGCACATACATGAAGGTTTAGGAGCGAAAATGCTTCCTTTTGCTGGTTATAATATGCCTATTACTTATGAAGGGGTTAATGCTGAACACGAAACGGTTCGTAACAGCGTAGGAGTTTTTGACGTTTCGCATATGGGTGAATTTTTGTTGACAGGTCCAAATGCTTTGGCTTTGATTCAGAAAGTGACTTCAAACGATGCATCTACTTTGACAATTGGAAGAGCGCAATATTCTTGTCTTCCAAATAATGAAGGCGGAATTGTTGATGATTTGATTATTTATAAAATGAAAGAAGAGCAGTATTTACTAGTTGTAAATGCTTCGAATATTGAAAAAGACTGGAACTGGATTTCTTCTCACAATGATTTGGGAGTTGATATGAAGAATATTTCCGAAGACTATTCTTTATTGGCGATTCAAGGTCCAAAAGCGGTTGAAGCTATGCAGGCTTTGACTTCTGTAAATTTATCTGAAATTGCTTATTATCATTTTGAAGTTGGTGATTTTGCTGGAATCGAACATGTAATTATTTCTGCTACAGGATATACTGGTTCTGGAGGATTTGAAATTTATTGCAAAAACAGCGAAGTAGAGCAAATCTGGAATAAGGTTTTTGAAGCGGGTGCTTCTTATGGAATTAAGCCAATTGGTCTTGCGGCTCGTGATACTTTACGTCTTGAAATGGGATTCTGTCTTTACGGAAATGATATTAACGACACAACTTCTCCACTTGAAGCTGGTTTAGGATGGATTACGAAATTCACAAAAGATTTTACCAATTCTGAAGCGCTTAAAAAACAAAAAGAAGCTGGTGTTACAAGAAAATTAGTTGCTTTTGAAATGCAGGAGCGTGCTGTGCCAAGACATGATTACGAAATTGTTGATGGTTCTGGAGCAGTAATCGGAATTGTAACTTCTGGAACTATGTCTCCTTCTATGAATAAAGGAATTGGTTTAGGATATGTAACCGTTGCAAATAGTGCGGTTGACAGCGATATTTTTATTAGAATTAGAAAAAATGATGTTCCTGCAAAAGTGGTTAAATTACCGTTTTACAAGAAATAAGTTTTGACTTTATAGTTTAAAAATGCGTTACGATTGTAACGCATTTTTTTTTGTTCAAAATAGGCAAATTCTAGTTAATTTATTTGGTGTGCGTTCGTTTAACGATTAAAAACTTTTCATTGTCGATATTTTGCTAAAAAACCTACAATTTGTAAAAAAATTAGTGTAACTTTAATCATGAACCCATGAATTTCCATTTATGAAAAAGATTTCACTACTCCTTTTTTTGCTGACATCAACTATATCCATTGGTCAGAACAGCGCAGAAACTTGTGAAATATTAAACAAAATAAATGCGCTTATTCAGGCAGAACACTTAAGGCCAAAACCTGTTGATGACAGTCTTTCTGTGTTTGTTTTTGACAATCTTATTAACGAACTCGATCCTTCACGCAATATCTTCTTCAAGAGCGAATATGACGAATTGGCTCAGAAATACCGTTACAATCTCGACAATTTAATTTTAAAGAACGACTGCAGTTTTCTTACCGATATTAAAGCTACTTACATCAACGGCCTTTTACGTACTAAAAAAGTTTTAGAAAAAATTCAGACCATTCCGATTGATTATACGAAGAAAGATACCATCCGTTTTTACAAAAAATCTTTTGCTTTTTATTTGAAAAAAGAAGACTTAGAAAAGGTTTGGGTAAAAAAACTGCGTTATCAAATCTTGGATGATATTGTTGAAACGAGCGATAATCTCGATTCTTTAAAAACCAATTTTAAATCTATTGAACAGGCTTCTAAAAATCAAATCCTTACAAATGAAATCTGTCGTTTTAATTCGCTAATAGACTCTAATACGAAACAGGAAGAAAAACTATACAATTTCTTCTGTACCTATTTTGACCCTCATACGGCTTATTTTAGCGATGATTCTAAAACGAGTTTTGTTGCTTCTTTGTCTAAAGAACATTTATCACTTGGAATGACGGTAAACCTCAACGAGAAAAACGAAATTATAATCGATGAGGTAGATCCAAACGGACCGGCTTATCAAACAGGACAGATAAAAAAAGGCGATCAGATTATTTCGATTTCCAATCAGAAAGAAACACTTCAGGTTTCTTGTGCTTCTTTGGAGTCTATATCGTCCATGATTTTATCTGAAAACAACAAGCATATTACGCTTACTTTAAAACGCAATTCGGGCAAAAATTTTGATGTTTATATTGAAAAACAAATGATGAAAGATGAAGAAAATTCTGTTTTCAGTTTCATCATTGGCAAAGACAGTAAAATTGGATATATAAAAATTCCGAGTTTCTATGCCGACCTTGATGGCAATAGCAGAAAAGGCTGTGCAGATGATGTGGCGCGCGAGGTTATTAAACTGCAAAGAGATAGCATACAAGGACTTGTTATTGATCTTATAGACAATGGCGGCGGCTCTATGGAAGAAGCTATAAAACTGGCAGGAATGTTTGTAGATTACGGTCCGCTTTCTATTGTAATAGATAATAAAAAAGAGAAATCTGTAATTAACGATCCGTTTAAAGGTGTTATTTATAGAGGCCCAATTGTAGTTTTGGTAAATAGCAATACGGCTTCAGCAAGCGAGTTTTTTGCTTCTATTATGCAAGATTATAACCGTGCGCTTTTGCTAGGAAGCAATACCCTCGGAAAAGCCACAATGCAGACTATTCTTCCGCTTGAAGAAGATAAAAACACCGATTTCTTAAAAATTACAATCAATAAATTTTACAGGATTACGGGCAAAAGTCATCAATATATCGGCGTAAAGCCAGATGTTGTGCTACCTGAATTTTACGAAGATATTTACCAAAAAGAAAGCGACTTTCCTACGGCGATAAAAAACGACAGCATCGAACCGTTCTTAAAATACAAGACGTATGTAAAGCGAAATTTGATAGACAAAATTGCTAAAAACAGCTCGGCGAGATTATCAGACAATTATTTTTTCAATAACATTAAAAAGATTAATCTTAAAATAGATCAGATTGTGAATGCTCCTAAAGCCGAAATTCCAATGACATTAGATTCGGTTTTCAAGCAGAAAAAGACATTAGGTGCACTTTGGACAGAGATCAATACTTTTAATGATGAAAATAATCCGCTTGATGTGTACAATTCTAGCGTTAATCAGTTTCTTCTAGGCGCTTATCCAAATGATAAAACGATTAATCAATATCAAATGGACAATCTTAAAACAAATCCGTACCTCAACGAAGCCGTAAATATCATTAATGAGTTTAATGGAATTAGTAAATAATGGTTTTGTTTCAGGTTTCAGGTTTAACCGCAAAGTGCGCTAAGGTTTACGCAAGGTTCGCAAGGTTTTATTTATATAGCTTTGTGAACTTTTTTTATTTTATAACTTAACTTAAAAATTTCTTTGTGTGCTTTGCGTAAACCTTTGCGCACTTTGCGGTTAAATTCAACACAAACTAAATAACTTGAAACCTGAAACCTGAAACAAAAAAGAACAATTTTGTTTTTGTAAAAATTAGGAAAACCTTATTTTTGCATCACAAAACTAAAAATTAGAAATGGGAAGAGCGTTCGAATTTAGAAAAGGAAGAAAAATGAAACGTTGGTCTGCAATGGCCAAAACGTTTACCAGAATTGGTAAAGATATCGTAATGGCTGTTAAAGAAGGTGGACCAAACCCAGATGCCAATTCTAGATTAAGAGCTGTTATACAAAATGCGAAAGCTGCCAACATGCCTAAAGACAATGTGGAGCGCGCGATTAAAAATGCAAGTAATAAAGATACTGCTAACTATAAAGAAATTTTGTTTGAAGGATACGCTCCTCACGGAATTGCAATCTTAATTGAAACTGCTTCTGATAACAATAACAGAACTGTAGCCAATATTCGTAGTTATTTCAACAAATGCAACGGAACAATGGGAACTCAAGGTTCTGTTGAGTTTATGTTTGACCATACTTGCAACTTCAGAATTGCAAAAGACGGTATCGACGCTGAGGAATTAGAATTAGAACTTATCGATTTTGGTGCTGAAGAGGTTTTTGAAGACGAAGACGGAATCTTAATCTATGCTCCTTTTGGAAGTTTTGGTGCTTTACAGAAAGAATTAGAAAATAGAGGTTTAGAAATTTTATCTTCTGGTTTTGAGCGTATTCCGCAAATCACTAAAGAATTAACGGAAGCCCAAATTGCTGATGTTGAGAAATTAATCGAGAAAATCGAAGAAGATGATGACGTTATGAACGTTTATCATACCATGAAAGAAGAATAGTCTTTCTATCAAATATATTAAAAAAGCTCTAGATTTTTCTGGAGCTTTTTTATTTTAGGAAATTTACCTCTAATTCAAATAAAAAATTATATTTGCTACTATCAGATATAAACTAACTTAAATCTTCAATTATGCAATCATCAAAATTTATGAAATTTGCTGTAATAGCACTTGTAATCTTATTTATTGTGATTAGTGTCATTAGCTAAAAAAAAATATAAGTCTTTTGATTTTCAGAAGACTTTTTTATTTCAACTTTTTTATTTCAAGACAAATTCCCTAAATGAAACTAATAGAAAACTTCTACTGCATTCAATCTGTAAATTTTGAAAACGATATTGAAGGAATAAGTTCAATAAAAACAGAATTAATAAGACCTTCCATAAAAATATTAGAAGTAGAATATTCAGAGAAAAAAAACTATAGAAAAAGGTTAGTTGGCGATTTATCTGGAGATTCTCATGAATATTTTTCATTAGAAGAATTATTGTTTTTATCCAAAACATACGGATTTGAAATCGAAGAGAGCATCTATTCTAAAGGATATTATTACAGCGTTTTAAAAATACATAAACTATATGATGTTCCAGGCTATATTACTTTAATGGAATTGGATGAAAAAGAATATCTAATGATTGAATTTAACCGTTGGCAATTTGATTATCAGCCTAGAGGAGCCGGAGAAGATAGTTTGGGAGAAGATGTAACTTATATTCTTGGCATTTGGGAATCTCCATTACTGACAGATGAAATAATTGCAAAAATAAAAAGGCGATAATTAAAAGTCAGGCTACTCATTATGACCAAAATTTCAATTATAAAAAAAATACAATTAGGTGGCGAAAGATCGTTTCCAATTGAATCTCCTGATTCTGAAGTATATTTTAATTTCTACTGCGGAAACGGAGGAATAAAGCATGAAGCTATTGTTTCTTTTAAAAACTCTAATTTTTTAAGCTCATTAATCGAAACTGGTCTGATAACAAATCATGATTTAGCCCAAAACAATATAGTTAAACTAGAATATTTGGAGGATCAAAACGCAGTATTTTCATTTAGGTATCAGATTTGTAATTTTAAAGATTGCCAGAACACTTATCTTTTAATTTTTGATGTTCATGAAAATAGAGGTTATTATGGCTTTTTTATACATGGAGTTTTACAGATAGAAAAAATAATTATTGAATAGTTTATGGATAAAAAAGAGCTTTTTAAAGACGCACTTATCAATGCAGGATGGTATGAAGGAAGAAACATAAAAGACGAAATTGAAAATAATCCTCTATATAAAATACTTCCTCCTAAGATTCAAGATTTTTACTGTGAATTTGGCGGTTTGACGCTTCATGCTGAAAACAGACTAGAAACAATGACTATCTATATAGATCATTTTAGAAATGAAAAAGTTGTAGAATGCAATAATTTTGAAACTTACAGAATAAATGATGAAATTGATTTTGAAAAAGATGATTTGGAGTATTATTATTCAACATTAATTGGTACACAATTGTATTATGTTGCCGGATTAATCGAAAATAACACAGTCCATATGGATGAAAATGGCGATTTTTATATCATAGACTTTATACCCCAATTTACCTGGGTTTCAGATAATGCTTTTGAGGCTCTTGCCAAAATAGTAATAGGTTCAGCATATATGTACATTTTTAATGAGCATACTATGAAATGGATGCCTCCTGTTGGAAAAGAATTACCTCACCCTCTGCCTATTAACCCATTGTTTAAAGATAATCCTTGGGGTTAAAAACTTTTGAATATGAATAAGATTCGTTTACATTCGAAAAAATTATAAAATACCTCATCGCAGAACAATGAATTTAAAAAACGAATTAGAAAAAACTTTCAATTACCTTTTTTTTGACGGCTTAAAACTGTATAAAGTAGCCAATCAATACTATGATTGGTTTAGTTCTGATGATTACGCTATTTGGAGTAATTCGTATGTAGAACTAAACAATAAAAGAATTTATATTATTAAAGAAAATGTGAAGGTATTATCGACCTTTAGATTCTATACTAAGGAAGAACTCGAATCAATATCTTCAAAATATAATTTTCAAATAAAAGAAGAAAATGGATTTTATTATGCTTTTACAGAAACTCACAACTCTAGACAATTTGAAATTTCAGAAAACGATGAGCTAATTGTTATTTACTGTACCAATGGAAGTTATGCGCCTGAAAGCATTTTCATTTATGGAGTTTATGAAAAATAAAAAATGATCATAAATTATTTGAACTCATTTTAAACTAGGCCTAAAGATAGCTAAGGGTAACATTTCGATTATATTTGCAATACCTCAAATAATTAAAACTAAAAAATGCAAACATCAAAAATCACCCGAATTGCTGTCGTAGCACTAGTCCTTTTATTCTTAGTATTAAGTGTAATTAGCTGCAGTACACATACACACGTTCATAACCACCCTGCTCCATCTGGTAAAAAAATACCACCAGGACAAGCCAAAAAAATGCATGGAGATAAAAGTGCAAAAGCTTACGCTCCAGGCCAGCAGAAAAAGAGATAATACACAAAAGCCTTCTAAAAATTTTAGAAGGCTTTTTTTATATTAATATAGTTTTAATTATTCTCTATAAAACTTTTAATAAGACCTGCATGAGATAGCGGCTTACTTATGTTTGTTAAATCAGTATTCGTCTCATAATCTAATAATACTAGTGTTTTAGTCGCAGAAATTGATTTTAATTCTATTATTAAATCACTTAAATGATTTTTCAATACAAACTCATAAGAAGGAACATATATATTGATTCTAGCATTGTAATAGTCTAAAAGTTCTGCTGAAGTGCCAAGTCCTTTTTGATGACCTAAAACACCTCCATATTTCTAACCGTTCTTTTTAAGTTTTTCATATTTGTTATCAAAAACTTAGACTCATCAATACCGTAATCTTTAAACACTTTTAGCCCTTGCCAAATTCCTTCAATAGATTCGCTAAAACGATTCTCTGTAAAAGGAATTGGAATATTTCCGATTGGATAAAAAGGACTGAATTTTACGTAATCATCCGTCGCTTTTGATGTTACATCTATTATTTGACAATTCGGATATTCTTTTTCTATATTCTGAATTGATTTTCTTCTATTACAAACAACAATTGGCATTTTGATTCTTTTATATTGAATTATCACACTATTTTTTCCCTGCCGAATTAATAACCTTAATCAAATAAGTTCCTTCGGGCAAATCAGTTATATTAGAGGCATTGGCACTCATTATTTGCTTTCCTTGTGAGAAGACCTCAATGGTTTTACCACTTTTATTAGTTTCAGCTGAAGCCGCGGGAGCTGCAGTCTTTACAGGCATAGCTGTTGCAACAGCTTTTTTTGATGTAATTGAAGTTGTAGGACTTGAGACAGGTATACTTTCGGTTACTGGAGCACCAGTTGGTTTGGAACTATTATACGCTTCCCTCACTTGTTCATCTGTCATGGCAACACTATACAATCTTAAATCATCAATATCTGCATTGATGCTCGTTGAGGTATTCAGTTTTCCAAGATTTAAAATATAACCTTTTGCTGCACGCTGAATTCCTTCTGCAGATTTTAGCAATTCGCCATTTCGGTAGATTTTAGAAATATTTCCATCATAAGTAATACTATAAAAATACCAAGTTTCTTTTACTAAAGGCACAGAAACAATTACATTATTTGCGTCTCCCCATCCTACCAAACTT
Organism: Flavobacterium sp. B330r; assembly: GCF_056824325.1. Classification (NCBI taxonomy): domain Bacteria; kingdom Pseudomonadati; phylum Bacteroidota; class Flavobacteriia; order Flavobacteriales; family Flavobacteriaceae; genus Flavobacterium; species Flavobacterium sp. B330r. The sequence continues at coordinate 3,779,935 of NZ_CP124860.1, read as the reverse complement.
ACATCTGCACTAGATCCTACTGCTGGCTGCTGAACTAATCCAAAGTATTGCCCGTTTACGGCATTACCATATCCTAAAATATAATTAGGAATGTTGACCGCATTAAATTTTACCCAAACCGATATTGTTTTTGGTTTATTATCTTGTGGAAGCTCTCCTACCACAGCCTGATACCCCTTATTTACAAGTCGTAAAGCACTTTTAGGACTTCCCATTCTATCGTTTACAAAAAGCGGTGTGCCTAAAAATGAAATGGAGTTATCAGCACTGTTTAAATTTCCATTGAAATTAAACTCCTGCACCGGATTTTGTGCATTGGCAGTTAAAAAATTTACAAACAATAAAGTGAGTAATATTTTTTTCATAGTAGTAGCTTTATCAGATAGTTTTGGTTTAAGGCAAATAGCAACTTACTGTAAAATTTAAATTCTTTAGATTTTACAGTTCTAAAATTTCGTTTATTATTTTTATAAAATTTGTTAAAACTATAATTAAAATTCAGCATCTCCAAACAATTCCTACATACAAATGCAGAATTCTCACAAAAATACTTTTAACCATCAAACACCTTTCTTTTACAGAATATTTGAAGCCCAATGGAGCTTACCTATCGAACAAATTAAAAAAAGCCTTCTGAACACAGAAAGCTTTCCTTACTATTCCAAAAACCCAATTGCTTGCGCAATAAAAAAACTAACTAACATTTAAAAACTAAAAAACCTTTATTTAGAAGTAATTTTCTTTGACGGAGTGCTGGTAATTTTTAATAAATAAGTCCCTTCTGGAAGATTGCTAATATTTGCCGCATTACTTCCTACTATTTTTTGTCCTTGCGAATAAATTTCAACTGTCTTAGATGCACCACTTATATCGCTTGAACTAATAATCGTCTCATTTGCAGTTTTTGCTTTTACGGCCGTTTTTGCCGTTTTTGTTTCTACAGAAACCGCAACCAAAGTAGTTGCTTTTTCGCTTTCATATAATCCTGTTACCTGCTCTGGCGTTAAAGCTACATCGTAAATCTTTAAGTCATCTATATCAGCATTTATTCCAACCATTGTATTTATTTCGCCCAATCTAAAAATAGTACCATTAGTAGATCTGGCCATACCTTCTAAATATTTCAATAATTTGCCATCTCGGTATATTTTAGAGGTAGTTCCTTCATAAGTAATGGTATAATTGTACCAAACACTTTTTTCTAGAGATGTAGACACAATAACATCATTAGAAGCTCCCCAAGCTGCTAAACTCAAATCGGAGTTAGAAGTAGTGGTTGCTTGATGTAATAAGCCACAGTATTGAGCATTTAACGGATTTCCGTACCCCCAAATATAGTTTGCGTTTGAAATATCATTGAACTTAACCCAAATACTAACTGTTCTTGAGCTTTTTCCTTGAGGCAGATTGTCAATTACAGCTTCTAGAGCTTTATTATTCAATCGCTGAGCTCCTTTTAAAACTCCACCTCTGTCTGCTACGAAATTGTTGGTACCGATAAACGAAGTGGTGTTTGCAGTATTATTTAAAGTACCATTAAAGTTAAATTCCTGAATCGGTGTTTGCGCATTCACATTCAAATAACTTACAAACAATACTGTTAGTAGTAATTTTTTCATAATAGTAGATTTTAGGGATTAAACAACTATGTTATTTTAATACCCCTAAACTATATTATTATGGTCTCGAGCTAAAATATTTCCGACAACTTACCTAAATACTCGTTAAAATAACGTTTTTTAAGCATTTTATCTATAAAAAGTCATTTTTTAAAACTCAAAAATTTTATTAAAACTTTAAATTAAATTTATTAATCTTAATAATTTCCTACGTATAAATACGGTATAATCAACAAAATAATAAATTTTAACTTTTACACTTTTGTTCACTTACGGAAAAAGAAGCCAACAAAAAAAAACTCCATTCGAAAGTTACGAATGGAGTTTCTATATTAATATAAAGTATATACTACTTTACGAATTCAATTTTTTGAGCTTCTTCTTCATTAACACTATCAAAGAAACCTTGCTCGTTCATCCAATCATCGCTGAATACTTTACTCATGTAACGAGAACCATGATCTGGGAAGATAGCAATAATATTACTTTCTTTTGTAAATTCTCCTTCTTCAGCATATTGTTTAATAGCTTGCATTACTGCTCCAGAAGTATATCCAACAAATAAACCTTCTTTTCTAGTAATCTCTCTAGCAGAGTGAGCACTTTCTTCGTCGGTTACTTTCATGAACTTATCAATAATATCAAAATCTGTAGCCGATGGAATTAAGTTTTTACCAAGACCTTCTATACGGTAAGGGTAAATTTCTTTGCTATCGAATTCTTTTGTCTCATGGTATTTTTTCAATACAGAACCAAAAGCATCAACTCCTAAAATTCTAATATTTGGATTTTTTTCTTTTAAGAATTTTGCAGTTCCAGAGATAGTTCCTCCTGTTCCGCTGCAAGCAACTAAGTGCGTAATTTGTCCTTTTGTTTGTTCCCAAATCTCAGGACCTGTAGTGTTGTAGTGAGCATCAATATTTAATTGATTGAAATATTGATTAATGTAGACTGAACCTTTTGTCTCTTCGTGCAAACGTTTTGCTACATTATAATAAGATCTTTCATCATCTGCAGAAACGTGAGCCGGACAGACATACACTTTGGCGCCTAAACTTCTCAACATGTCAATTTTATCTTTAGATGATTTTGAACTTACAGCCAAAATACAATTGTAACCTTTAATAATGCTTACCATTGCTAAACTAAATCCTGTGTTACCAGATGTTGTTTCGATAATGGTATCTCCCGGAGATAGAATTCCTTTTCTTTCGGCTTCTTCAATAATATATAGTGCTATTCTATCTTTTGAGGAATGACCTGGGTTGAAAGCTTCTACCTTTGCGTAGAAATTTCCTTCTAACTCTTCGGTAATTTTATTTAGCTTAATAAGGGGGGTGTTTCCTATTAACTCTAAAACATTATTATAAGCAGTTATTTCTTCTTTCATAAAAAAATAGTTAATCAAAGGTCTTTTCTAAATTAACCTTGATAGGTTGCAAATTTAACAAAAAATTTCTAATTAGCTTTTAATTTTTTCTAAATCTAATAAAAAACTAAATTCTTTTGCTAAGTCTTTTAAAGCCTCAAAACGTCCCGAAGCCCCGCCATGACCTGCATCCATGTTGGTATCTAAAAACAAAAGTTTATTATTTGTTTTCAAATCTCGCAATTTCGCAACCCATTTAGCTGGCTCCCAATATTGTACCTGCGAATCATGAAGACCAGTAGACACATACATATTAGGATATTCTTGTGCTTTTACGTTATCGTAAGGCGAATACGACAACATATAATCGTAATATTCTTTCTTGTTTGGGTTCCCCCATTCGTCATACTCTCCAGTTGTAAGCGGAATACTGTCGTCCAACATCGTGGTAATTACGTCTACAAAAGGCACCTGAGCGATAACGCCATTATACAATTCAGGAGCTTCATTTACAATCACTCCCATTAAAAGTCCTCCAGCAGATCCTCCCTCAGCATAAAGATGTTCAGGAGAAGTATACTTTTGGTCTATTACAAATTTAGAGCAATCGATGAAATCTGTAAAGGTATTTTTCTTTTTTAACAGTTTTCCGTCTTCATACCATTGTCTTCCTAAGTCCTCGCCTCCTCTGATATGCGCAATAGCATAAACAAATCCGCGGTCTAAAAGTGATAATCTTGTTGAAGAAAAGTACGTATCCATCGTAATTCCGTATGAACCGTATGCATAAAGCAACAACGGATTTTTGCCATTTTTCTCCAACCCTTTTCTGTAAACCATCGAAATAGGCACCTTTACACCATCTCTGGCTGTTGCCCAAACTCTTTCTTCTATATAATTGTTCTTATCAAATTTCCCTCCTAAAACCTCTTGTTCTTTCAAGATTTCTTTGGTTTTAGTCTTCATATTAAAATCAATTACAGAAGACGGAGTTGCCAATGATTGATAACTGTAACGCAAAATATCGGTATCAAAATCAACATTGGTTGTGGTGTACGCATTATACGTTTCACTGCCAAAAGGAAGATAATAATCTGGCTCATCGCCCCAAGGCATGATTCTGATATGATTTAATCCGTTAGAACGTTCTTCTACGACTAAATAATTCTTAAAGATTTCAATATCTTCCAACAAGACATCTTCTCTATGCGGAATAAGATCTACCCAGTTTTTCTTTCCTGTTTTACCTTCAGGCGTTTTCATCAATTTAAAATTGGTCGCCTTATCTTTATTGGTTAGAATATAAAAAGAATCTTCGTAATGAGAAATACTGTATTCTAACCCGCGTACACGAGGCTGAAAGACTGTAAATTCTCCATCTGGATTACTTGAGTTTAGAATTCTATATTCTGTCGTCAAAGTACTCCCAGAACCAATTACAATATATTTTCTTGATTTTTCTTTACTGATCGACACATTAAAAGTATCATCAGTTTCATCAAAAACCAAAACATCATTTTCAGATGCAGTATTTAATTTATGTCTAAAAACCTTATCGGCTCTCAACGTAACTTGATCTTGTCTCACATAAAAAATAGTACTGTTGTCATTTGCCCAAACTGAAGCTCCTGTAACATTTTCTATTTTATCCGCCAAGATTTCACCAGTCTCTAAGTTTTTTACTTGAATCGTATAAATTCTTCTTCCAACAATATCTACTCCAAAACTAGCAAATTTGTTATCTGGACTAATGCTTAAACCACCTAATTTGAAATAAGCGTGTCCTTTTGCCATTTCGTTACAATTAAAAAGAATTTCTTCTTCGGCAGAAAGGCTTCCTTTTTTTCTAGCAAAAATTGGATAATCCTGCCCTGTTTCGAAACGTGTAATATAAAAATATCCGTTATAGAAATAAGGAACAGAAGAATCGTCTTCTTTAATCCTTGCTTTCATCTCTTCAAACAGACTATCTTTTAAATTTCGGGTATGAAAAGTCATGCTTTGGTAATAAGCATTCTCCTTATTTAGATAATCAATTACTTCAGAATCCTCTCGGTCATTAAGCCAGAAATAGTTGTCAATTCTAGCTTCTTTATGTTTTTTTAATGTCTTTGGAATTATTTTAGCCTTTGGGGCCGATATATCATTTTGCATTTATTGAGCATTAATTTTTAAATATGAAGACGCAAAAATAGCACAAACCCAACAGAACAGAATTAATTTTTTCTTAAATTATTCTATTGAATTCACACAGCAATATAGTAATTTTGTCTGAAATAATTTAAAAAATCAACAAAAATGGATTTAATGGGAATGATGGGCAAACTTAAAGAAACCCAGCAAAAAATTGAAGATACTAAAAAGCGTTTAGATACTGTTTTGATTGATGAACAAAGCGCTGACGGATTATTAAAAGTTACTATCACTGCAAGCAGAAAAATAAAATCGCTTTCTATTGATGATTCTCTTTTAGAAGATAAAGAGCAATTAGAAGACTATTTAATTGTAACGTTAAATAAAGCTATAGAAAAAGCAACAAGTGTAAACGAAAAAGAATTAGACGCTGTAGCTAGAATGGATATGCCGTCTATTCCTGGAATGGATAATTTGTTTAAATAAGATTCTAAGAAACTAAGATTCTAAGTTTCTGAGTTTTCCCTATTGAAGACTTAGAAACTTAGAATCTTAAAAACTTAGTAACTTTCTCTAAAACTTCGAAAGCGTATCTATTACATACGTATGCATCACTTCTTTATAATCTAAATGTGTTACAATACGAAGTTTGTTATGCCCTAGCGAACTTATCAATATATTTTTCTGTTTTAATTTTTCGATTAGCAATTGGTCGCTGTAACCTTCTGCAAGCGAAAAAATCAAAATATTGGTTTCAACGGGTTCAATAGATGCAATCCAAGGTTTTGTGCTTAAAATCTTTGCAATTTCTTTCGCTCTGCGATGATCTTCTGCCAATCTTTCGATATTATGAGCCAAAGCATATAATCCTGCCGCAGCCAAATAACCAACTTGACGCATTCCTCCACCCAATATCTTCCTGATTCTCAACGCTCTGTGAATATCAGCTTTACTTCCAAGCAGTACAGAACCAATTGGAGCACCTAATCCTTTAGACAAACAAACTGAAATTGTATCGAAAATTGCTCCAAATTCTCTGGGATTCTGTCTTTTAGCCACTAATGCATTCCAAATTCGAGCACCATCTAAATGAAACTTCAAATTATGAGCATCACAGACTTTTTTTATCTCTCTTAAATCTTCTAATTCGTAACAAGCGCCACCACCTTTATTAGTTGTATTTTCTACACAAACCAAACTCGTAAGCGGACTATGATAAAACTCTGGATCGTTTATTGCGGCTTTTACTTGCGCAGCAGTTATCATTCCGCGATTTCCATCCAATAAACAGCAAGAAACACCGCTATTAAAAGAAACTCCTCCACCTTCATAATGATAAACGTGAGCATATTTATCTGCAATTAATTGTTCTCCAGGCTGCGTGTGCAGTTTAATTGCAGTCTGGTTTGCCATAGTTCCAGACGGAAAAAAAAGTCCAGCTTCCATACCAAAAAACTCCGCTGTTCTATTTTCTAATTCAATCACCGTTGGGTCCTGTTTGTATACATCATCGCCGACATGAGCGTTAAACATATACTGAAGCATCTCATAAGTAGGCTTTGTTATGGTATCGCTGATTAAATTTATTTCCATATTCTAAAAACTATATCTTATTTTTGTATGCAAAATTACGTATTACAAATAGTTATTCTGGGCAAGTTTAATAAAATTTAACTCGCTCGTTTCTATAGACCAAATTAACGTAATAATTCTAAAAAACATATAAAAACCTATTAATTAATTTATGACAACAGCCGAACAAGTAAAAGGTATTGTGGAGCGCCTTGGTGCGTTGAGGAGGTATCTTTGACGTCGATGCTAAACTAATCGAGATTGCAAACGAAGAAGAAAAAACTTTCGCTCCTGATTTTTGGAACAATCCAAAAGAAGCAGAGAACATTGTAAAGAACCTTCGAAACAAGAAAAAATGGATTGAAGATTATGACAAAGCCGTATCACTTACAGAAGAATTACAGCTGGCTTATGATTTTTACAAAGAAGGAGAGCTTACTGTAGAGGAACTAGATGAACAATATGAAGCGGCACAAGCACATATTGAAAATATCGAGTTCAAAAACATGCTTTCTGATGAAGGCGACAGTTTAAGTGCGGTAGTTCAAATTACTGCAGGAGCTGGTGGAACTGAAAGTTGCGATTGGGCAGGAATGCTGATGCGTATGTACATGATGTGGGGAGAAAGCTATGGCTACAAAATCAAAGAGCTTAACTTTCAAGAAGGCGACGTGGCTGGAATTAAAACCGTAACTTTAGAATTCGATGGAGATTATTCTTTTGGATATTTAAAAGGAGAAAATGGTGTTCACCGTTTGGTTCGTATTTCGCCTTTTGACAGTAATGCAAAACGTCATACTTCTTTCGTATCGGTTTATGTTTATCCATTAGTTGATGATAGTATCGAAATCGACATTAATCCTGCCGATATCGAAATCACAACTTCTCGTTCGAGTGGTGCTGGTGGACAGAATGTAAATAAAGTTGAAACTAAAGTTCAGTTAGTTCACAAACCAACTGGAATTCAGATTCAATGTTCTGAAACCAGATCTCAGCAAGACAACAGACAACGTGCCATGCAAATGCTTCGTTCTCAATTGTATGAAATCGAATTGAAGAAACAGCAAGCGCAACGTGCTGATATTGAAGCTGGAAAAATGAAAATCGAATGGGGTTCGCAAATTCGTAATTACGTTATGCAACCTTATAAATTGGTAAAAGACGTTCGTACAGGTTACGAAACCAGCGATGTGGACGGTGTAATGAACGGAAATATCGATCCATTCCTTAAAGCCTATCTAATGATGATGGGACAGAAGGAAGAGGAATAGTATTCAGTGGTCAGTGTTCAGTGTTCAGTTTTTTTTTTAGTGGTCAGTTGCAGTAAACTTGAAACCTGAAACTTTAAACTTTAAACTTTAAAACAAAAAAGTTATGATAAAATGGGCAGATGTAATTCATTTTACAAATAAAGGAAATCCAACTCCAGACAAAAGAGTGGAGAAAACGGATGAAGAATGGAAACAAATTCTAACTCCAGAAGAATTTCAGGTTACACGTTTAAAGGGAACTGAAAGATCTTTTAGCTCAGAAATGTGCAGTTTATTTGAACCTGGAATTTACGAATGTAAATGCTGCGGCACTTTATTGTTTGATGCCAGCGAAAAGTTCGAATCTGGAACAGGATGGCCCTCTTTTACACAACCCGTAAAAGAAAATGCGGTTGGATATCACGCCGATAGATCTCACGGAATGATCCGTGTTGAAGTAACCTGTAATGTTTGCGATTCGCATTTAGGCCACATTTTTCCTGATGGTCCGCCTCCAAGTGGCTTACGCTACTGCATTAACGCAGTTTCTTTATCAAAAATCAAAGAATAATACATCAAAAAGCGGTTCATTAAAACGAATCGCTTTTTTTATTAAACCCTCACTATAAATGATTTAACAAAACAAATGTAAGCGATAACCTAACAATTAAATTATTTATTTTCTATACTCACTTTTCAATTATTCTACACAAAATACCCAAGCGTCTATTACTCAATTTATTAAAAAACCCTCATTAAATTAATACACTGAATGTTAATTTTGTAAAAATTACCATCTTATTTTAAACATTTATTAAGAAACGTGAAAAAATAATTAGGTAATTAAAATCTAATTCATTTTATTTGGCAAAAAATAACCCTTTAGTCGATTAAAATTTGTCAATGAGATCCTATTCAATTCAAGAAATTAGCGAAGTTATTAATGGTGTAATTTACGGCAGTACTTCACAAAGCGTAACTGCAACAGAACAATTAGAAAAAGCAACGACTTCGGAAATCTCATTTATCGGAAATAAAAAATACGAAAAATACTGGTCGACATCTAATGCTTCCATTGCAGTTGTAAACGAAGATATTTCAATAGAGCCTGGAGAGAACCGCGCTTTTATAAAAGTAAAAAATGCCGATTTGGCAATGTCACAAATCCTTGCCCTTTTTGCTCCCCCTGCCCCAATCTTTCATAACAACATTCATAAAACAGCCACTATAGACGAAACCGCTATAATTGGTGAAGGCGTTAAAATTGGCGCTGGCTGCTACATTGGCCCAAAAGTAGAAATTGGCGCTAACACCGTAATTTATCCTAACGTGACCATTTTAGACGAATGTACAATCGGAAGAAACACGATTATCTGGTCTGGAACCGTTATTCGTGAACGTTGTCATATCGGAAGCGAATGCATCATTCATCCAAATGCAACAATTGGTGCAGATGGTTTTGGATTTCGTCCTTGCACAGAAAAAGGATTGGTAAAGATTCCGCAAATTGGAAATGTTATCATTGGAAATGGAGTTGAAATTGGCGCAAATTCTTGTGTTGACCGAGGAAAATTCAGCTCTACAATTCTTGGCGACGGATGCAAAATTGACAATTTAGTTCAGATTGGACATAATAGCAAATTAGGCAAGTTCTGCATTATGGCTGGAAACAGTGGTTTAGCAGGTTCTGTAACCTTAGGAAACGGAGTTATTATTGGCGGAAGCGCTTCTATAAAAGACCACACTACAATTGGAGATGGTGCCATAATTGGTGCCGGATCTGGCGTTACTGGAGATGTTCCTGCAGGAAAAACAATGTTGGGATACCCTGCCGTTGAAGCTCGTGATGCTTTAAAACAATGGGCTTTGCTTAAACAAATGGTTTGCATTCCTAAAAAATAATTCAATTTTATTTATAAAAAAACATCCGCAAAAGCGGATGTTTTTTTGTTTTATAAAGCTTCACATTCAAAGCCAATAACTTTCATCAGGAAAATTACTTTTTCGATGATATCATCTTTACATTCAAATCTGAGAATATTATCACGATCTTCAAGATCAAAATTCCATTTTGAATCTGGAAACAAGCGATTCAGTTTTGGCGTAACTTTCTTCACTTTCGAAATGCTGTCAACATTTGTTTTGAATACAAAAATCATGATTTTACCCGTTTTTAATCTTACTTAAAATTTTAGAATCAATATAAAAAGTACCAAAGGGAATTATACAAGCTAAAAGCACTTTCCATGTTGTAGTTGCAAACTTCCAGTTCTGCTCTACTCCAACGCTTATTGTATTAAATACAAAAAGTAGAAATAAAGCTCCATGAATGGTTCCTACTGGCCTGGTCAAAAATGGCATTTCAAAAATATATTTCATGGGCATTGCTATAAAAAGCAAAATCAAAAGTGAAGTTCCTTCGAGAAATCCAATAATTCGTAAACGTCCGGTATTGGTGTGAAATAAATTTTTCATAATTATCTAAAATAAGGTCGGTTAGCAAGAGGTGAAAATGGCCACGGAATGGCAATAAAAATTATTATTAAAGCGATAGAAAACCAAATAAGCATGGTTTTAAATTTCTCTTTGTCAGAAAGTTTTCTTTTGGCTAAAGCAGATCCAATTGTTATAAAAATAATCGCTACAAGCATTAAAGTAATATGAATAATTCCGAAGAAAGAAGCATCCAGATTTTGAACAGCATCTTTATAATTTCTCCAAAAATATTTCACAATTGGACTTTGCACATATACCAATATTCCAAAGAGAAGCTGAATATGAGCAATTGTGGCTGTCCAGTGTCTGAGGAGATTATCCTTTTTGGTAAAAGGAAGTTTTTGAGAATAACCTTTGTAAGCAATAAAAATAGAATACAATAAGCTTACTAATACAAGCCACCTCACAAATGAATGGCCTTCTAAAAGTGTTTGATACATTGTTTTTTGATTTAGACAATGCAAATATATTCAAAAACATACTAATTGGTATGTTTTTGAATATTAATTTTATTTCAAACCATTCAAATAAACATTAAGTTCCTTTAAATAAACTAGATAAGAAGAATTATCGTTCTGAAGTTTCCCGAAATTTCGTATTCCCCAATAACCAGATAAGATAAAAAATGCTACTTGTTCACCAACGACATCTTTACGAATTAAACCTGCTTCTTTTCCTTTTTCAATTGAATTGATGATGGTTGCCTTCCATAAATCAACCAATTCGGCTAAAGCTTCACTGAATTTAGTATTCCATGGCGTCATTTCCTGAGTAAGATTTCCAACTGGACAGCCGTATTTTACCTGCAGGAAAGGGTCTTCAAGCAACAAATATGAAATCATATTATAAAAATCTTCAATAGGATTTTGCGAGGCTTCTGTGGGCTTTATGAAATGTTCCTGCATCGTTGGTTTTAGAATTTCTTCAATAATTGCAACTCCCATTTCATCTTTCGTTTTAAAATGATAGTAGAAAGCACCTTTTGTTACTTGAGTTGTCGCAATAATTTCATCAATACTAGTGGTTTGATACCCTTTGGTATAAATCAATTCAAATGCTTTATGTAGAATTGAAAGTCGTGTATTTGCCGCTTTTGACATAAAAAATACTAATTAGTATGAAATAACAAATTAAAGAAAAATAATTGAGTAATCCTTCTCGCCCTACTTTTGAAAAATACAATGAAAAAACATTTGCAAGCTATTTCTTAAATTCGTGAAGCTACTCATTTATTTCAATTGATTTTGTAAATTAGCCAACACTATTTTATCAAATCAATACTACATCATGGATTTAAACTTCAATAAAAACGAAGATCACAATAAATTACTTCTTTCTGAACTAAAACAAAAATTCGCCAAAGTAAAATTAGGCGGAGGCGAAAAAAGAATCGAAAAACTGCATGCTGAAGGTAAAATGACCGCTCGCGAAAGAATTGCTTATTTATTGGATGAAAATTCTAAAAGTATTGAGATTGGAGGGTTTGCTGGAGAAGGAATGTACCCAGAACATGGTGGCTGCCCTTCTGGAGGTGTTGTGGTGAAAATTGGCTACATCAAAGGCAAACAATGTATTGTAGTTGCCAATGATGCAACTGTAAAAGCCGGAGCTTGGTTTCCGATTACAGGAAAGAAAAATCTTCGTGCGCAGGAAATTGCGATGGAAAACCGACTTCCTATAATTTATCTTGTAGACAGTGCAGGAGTTTATCTGCCAATGCAAGATGAAATTTTTCCAGACAAAGAACATTTTGGACGTATTTTTAGAAACAACGCTCAAATGAGCAGCATGGGCATTACCCAAATTGCTGCCGTTATGGGAAGCTGTGTTGCTGGCGGAGCTTATCTGCCAATTATGAGTGACGAAGCTCTAATCGTTGACAAAACGGGAAGTATTTTCCTTGCTGGAAGCTATTTAGTAAAAGCTGCTATTGGAGAAACAATAGACAATGAAACTTTAGGTGGTGCGACAACACATTGCGAAATTTCAGGCGTTACCGATTATAAAGCCAAAGACGATAAAGATGCTTTAGATAAAATCAAAAATATTGTAGATAAAATTGGTGATTTTGATAAAGCAGGCTATAGCCGAATCAAATCGGAAAAACCGGCATTAGAACCAAATGACATTTACGGAATCCTTCCAAAAGCCAGAACCGAACAATACGATATGATGGAAATCATTAAGCGTCTGGTTGATAATTCAGAATTTGAAGCTTACAAAGAAGGTTACGGACAATCTCTAATTACAGGTTATGCCAGAATTGATGGCTGGGCTGTAGGTATTATCGCCAACCAAAGAAAAGTGGTGAAAACCAAAAAAGGAGAAATGCAGTTTGGCGGTGTTATTTATTCTGACAGTGCCGATAAAGCTACTCGTTTTATTGCCAATTGCAACCAGAAAAAAATTCCATTGGTGTTTTTACAAGATGTTACTGGTTTCATGGTAGGTTCAAAATCTGAACATGGCGGAATTATTAAAGACGGTGCCAAAATGGTAAATGCTGTAAGCAATTCAGTTGTTCCAAAATTTACAGTTATTGTCGGAAATTCATACGGAGCAGGAAACTATGCTATGTGCGGAAAAGCTTATGATCCTCGATTAATATTTGCATGGCCAAGCGCAGAACTTGCTGTAATGGGTGGAACTCAAGCGGCAAAAGTATTAGCACAAATTGAAGCTTCTTCGCTTAAAGCAAAAGGAGAGAAAGTCGATGAAGCCAAAGAAACAGAGCTATTCAATAAAATAAAAGCACGTTACGACGAGCAGACTTCTCCTTATTATGCAGCCTCAAGATTGTGGACAGACGCAATTATTGATCCATTAGAAACCCGCAATTGGATTTCAATGGGAATTGAAGCTGCAAACCACGCTCCTATTCAAAAACCATTCAATTTGGGAGTCATTCAAGTTTAGTAATTTAAGAATTCTTAAAGAAACATTAAATTAAAAGCAAGAAGCTTATTTTCAATATGTTAAAAATAAATATTTAATTAAAAATTAGTAACTTAGTAATGTAATTTTTAATCACACAACATCATGGAAAATGTAAAAAGTTTGAATAAATGGGCAAATTCGCACACTTATTTACCAGTTGATTTAGTACGTATTGTTTTGGGTGGATTTTTATTTATGAAAGGTGTCTCTTTCGTCACCAATATTCAATATCTGCATGATTTGATTTCCCCTATCGATAAGTATGGCGGAGGTATGTTTATGCTACATTACATTGCTCCTGCCCACATGATTGGTGGTATAATGATTATTTTTGGACTTTTAACCAGATGGGCAATTGCAGCTCAATTACCAATTTTATTCGGAGCCGTTCTCATTAACTTTATGGGACAAATGCACTCCGAAAGTTTAGTTTTAGCATTAATCATTTTATTTGTCTGCATCTTCTTCCTATTCTATGGAAGCGGTAAACACTCGGCAGATTACTATTTTAAAATGCAACAATAACTCTTAAGCCCCCATTTTATTGGGGTCTTTTTTTTGAGTGTTAATTAATTCTATAAAATTTCTTTAATTGCGTTTTATGACTTAAATTCGCCGGCATGAATTGGATTCGTAAAACCGTTATTTTCATTACGCTTTTGCTAGCGGGATTGTTTGCTTATCAGGCAGACCAAGCTTCTGCACGCATAATCGAAACAGAAAAATCGGATACCAATTTCTGTAAAGACGTTTTAGATTCTTCTGCATTTATACAACCACAGGGAAGTTATCAGTTTGCGGCAAACATCAAAACAAATCCTAGCGGAATTATTAAATGTTTTGACACGCTATTACCGTTAATCCCACAGCATCAAACCGTTACTTATAACACAGCATATACTAAACTCTTTACTACTCAAAGTAAAAAGGTCTCAGTCATACTTTATGCTTTCCATTTTTTCTGGTAAATAAATACTTGATTTTTCCCTAGAAGATTATTCTTCTAGCACTTAATTAGCCGTTTTCAAACTGAAAACCGCTTTGTATATCATTTATTTATTTCATTAAAAACATCATGGAAACTACTACCACCATTATGGGTATTGTGATTCTGATTATTGTCGCTATCCCAGTATATTTTTCTGCGCGCTCATCTGCAGCTAGTAAATCAAGAATTTTAAACATCAAGAAAAGATTCAATCCAAATCATCCAGAAGATTTTGATTTGACAGAATCAATCAATAATAAGACTTTAACGATTGATCAGAAAAACAATAAATTCATTTTGATGAATTTCAATCCAAATCAACAGGAATCAACCTATGTCGACTTAAATACAATTGCTTCCAGCAAATTAATTCCGACAACAGATGCTGGTTCAGATACAATTATCAAAATTGATTTCGAGTTTCAAGAAAAAGAAACATCCAAAAAAATATTAATTCCATTCTATGATTTTGATGATGACCGCATCAAACAGATTAGTGTCTATCAAGATCATCAGTTTGCGAAAAAATGGCTTAAAATCATCCAAGATTCTATATCACGTTAGTTATTTAATTCAGTAAAGAGACTCAATTTTGGGTCTCTTTTTTTTTACAAGTTATATGATATTTGTCATTTTATGTCTTCGCCTTAAGTTTTAATTTTGATGAAAACTAAATCCGTCGTTATGAAAATTTCTTTGACACAAAAGTACAATGTCCCAGGTCCAAGATATACTAGTTATCCCACAGTTCCATATTGGAACGAAGCTGACTTTACATCAGAAAAATGGATTACTACTTTAAAACAATCATTCTCAGAAAGCAATTCAAAGAACGGAATCAGTTTATACATTCACCTGCCTTTTTGCGAAAGCATGTGCACTTTCTGCGGATGCAACAAACGTATTACTAAAAATCATTCAGTAGAAGAGAAATACATTCAGGCAGTTCTTAAAGAATGGAAAATGTATTGTGATTTACTTCCAGAAAAGCCCGTTATTAAAGAAATACATTTAGGCGGAGGAACTCCAACATTCTTTTCAAAAGAAAATCTGGAGAGCCTTATAAACGGAATTTTTAAAAATGCTGTGAAAGCAGCAAATCACGAATTTAGTTTTGAAGGACACCCAAACAATACAACTTACGAACAGCTTAAAAAACTTTACGAATTAGGCTTTCGCCGAGTAAGTTTTGGAGTTCAAGATTACTCTGCAACTGTTCAAAAAGCTATAAATAGAATTCAGCCATTTCATAATGTTGCCAAAGTAACTTTTTGGGCAAAAGAAATTGGCTACACATCAATTGGACACGATATTATCTTTGGACTTCCGTTTCAAACTATTGAAGATGTAATCGATACAGTTGAAAAAACCAACTCATTAAAACCAGACAGACTAGCATTTTACAGTTATGCGCACGTACCTTGGATAAAAGGGAATGGACAACGTGGTTTTAATGACGAAAATCTACCTAAAGATTCGGAAAAAAGAAAACTGTATGAAATTGGTAAAAAACTTTTAATTCAAAACGGTTATCATGAAATTGGCATGGACCATTTTGCTTTAACAGACGATAGTTTATATAAAGCCGCACATAATGGAAATCTGCACAGAAACTTCATGGGCTATAGTGCTTCTAAAACGCAGGTTATGATTGGACTTGGCGTATCTTCTATTAGCGACAGCTGGTATAGTTTTGCACAAAATACCAAAAGTCTAGAGGAATATTACGAGATTTTAGAGTCTGACCAACTTCCTGTTGTAAAAGGTCATATTTTGAGCGCTGAAGATCTAATCATTAGAAAACACATTCTGAATTTAACCTGTGAATTGGAGACTTCCTGGAGTGGAGAATCTCTAAATTTTGCCGAACTTCCTGAGGTTATAATTGCTTTAAAAGAAATTGAAAACGATAATTTAATTGTTGTTGAAAGTAATAAAATCAAAATTACAGAAGAAGGAAGACCTTTTGTACGTAATATTTGTATGGCTTTTGATTTACATCTAAAAAGAAAGTCACCGGAAACAAATTTGTTTTCGATGACCGTATAAAATCTTTTTAAAATATCTTTTTAGTGGCAGTTTGGAGTCTGCCGCACAAATAAACTCATGTTTGAAGGAGAAATATAAGGAATACCCAATCCTAATCCGCGAAGGATAAATAAAACTCCAATTATAACTGCTACATACGGAATTGCCTTTTGAATTTTGTTTCTGAAAGGCAGTTTAAGCAATGTATTTACATAAACTACAATAGTCATCAAAGGAATTGTTCCGATTCCAAACAAAAGCATATAAAGCACACCAAAACCTGCACTCTGCATGGCAATTGCTCCAAACAAAGCAACATAAACCATTCCGCAAGGCAAAAATCCGTTTAGAAGACCAATTGTAAAAAGAGATTTATAACTCTTGTTTTTAAACTGACTTCCTAAATTCGCTTTAATTTTAGAAATGATTTTATATACTGGCTTAGAAAAATTGTATTGCGCAAATTTCTTCTCAGGAATCAAAACCACGACAATCATAATTACACCAATAATTATTGACATTTTCTGCTGTAATCCTGCGAGAAAAAAACCTCTTCCGAGCAATCCAAAAATCAACCCAATTGCTGAATACGCAGTTAATCGACCAAAATGATATGTCATAATCTGTGTTACTCTTTTGGCTTCATTTTGCCTATCTACAGGAAGCATCATAGCAATTGGTCCACACATTCCAACACAATGCAGACTACTTATTAAACCTAAAAAGAAAGCAGAGAATAACATTTTATTTTAGTTTACGTAAATAACTTCTTTAGTGAGATATTTTTTACCCTCATACTGCCACTCCATATTAACATCCCAGCGTCCTTTCAATAATTTTTTCTGTGGAATAATAATTTCTGAATTAGTTAAAGCAATTTGAGTATTAAAATCGAATTTTTTGTTTGAAGGTCTATACAATTGAATATTCCCTTTCACTTTGTCACTTTCAAATCCTGCAGGAAAAATTACCGCTACACCATCTTCAGTATATTTTATTAATGGCTTATGCTGTAAATCGTGTGCATTTTGAATCCTTGCCATTTCGTCCTGAAAGTGCGTATCGTGTTTGTAATATTCTTCAACTACCAGATCGTTATCGTATTTAGAATTTGACTGCACTTCAAAAACAAAATATAAAATGAATGTCATAAACAATCCGAATGCAATGACAATTCCAGTTCCCCAATTAAATTTCATAATACTATATTTTTAATTAAAACTACGCGGTCCTAAGAAATTTGTTGTTGTCGTTTCTATGAGTTCAGAACCATTATAAACCCCTATTTTTACTTTTGTTTTATCGCTTTCCAATAAAACTTCATCGATTTCGATGAATAATGTTCCTTGAGAAATTCCTTCTTTTGCAACTTTAAAATGCCTTTTTCCAACATTTTTAATTTCTCCTTTCTGGTCTATTAATTCAAAATGAATATCGTTGTAATCTTTCATCGTTTTGTTTACAATTTTATACGTGTAAACATTACTAATTTTTTCTCCATTATGCTGGAACAACTGACCAGGCAAACGTAAAACTACCGCTTGAACATCCGTTCTTAAAAATAGCATTCCAACAAAAATACTCAATAAAATAAAGAGAACAGCTGTATAACCTTTCATTCTTGCTGTAAACTTAAAAGGTTCTTTTTTGGCAATTTCATCTTCCGAAGCATAGCGGATAAGGCCTTTTGGCAGTCCAACAGATTCCATAATATGATCACACTCATCGATACAAGCTGTACAGTTTGTACATTCTAACTGAGTTCCGTTTCTGATGTCAATTCCCATAGGGCAAACATGAACACATTGAAGACAATCAATACAATCTCCTTTTCCAGTTAATGCTCTGTCTTCATTTTTCTTGAATTTTGCACGTCCTTCTTCTTTTTCACCACGAACAAAGTCATAAGCAACATTTATAGATTTATTATCTAAAAGAACACCTTGTAATCTTCCGTACGGGCAAGCAATAATACAAACCTGTTCACGAAACCAGACAAAAACAAAATAGAAAACTCCAGTAAATATTAGTAACGCTATAAAATTGCTCGCCTGTTTTATCGGACCTTGCTCAATCATTAAAAACAATGTGTCGCTTCCTACCAAATAAGCAAGAAAGACATTAGCAATAAGGAAAGAGATCAAAAAGAAAATAGTCCACTTAATCAGTCTTTTTCTAATTTTTTCTGCATTCCATTCTTGTTTTGCTAAACGAGTTTGCGCTCCGCGATCTCCATCAATCCAATATTCTATTCGACGGAAAACCAATTCAAGAAAAATAGTCTGCGGACAAATCCATCCACAAAAAATTCTTCCAAAAACAACAGTAAATAAAAGTATAAATACAACGCCGATCAGCATTGAAATTACGAAGAGATAAAAATCCTGTGGCCAAAAAGGGAATCCAAAAATATTAAAACGACGTTCGATAATATTGAACATCATAAACTGATTCCCATTAACCTTGACAAAAGGATTTATGAATAAAATTGCCAACAAAACATAGCTGACAATTTTTCTATAATCATAAAATTTACCAGACGGTTTTTTAGGAAATATAAATTTTCGTTTTCCACCTTCATCTATTGTTCCAATGGTATCTCTAAAAGCTTCGTCTGGTAAATTTGACATGATATTCTAATTATTTTTTAACTTGTGTGGTATCTTTTGGTGCTGCAGCGGCATCTGTTTTGGGAGCACTATCATCTACCCAAACTTCTCCTTCAGCTTCTTTTGGGTCTTTAGGATTACTTCCTTGTAAAGAAAGAATATAACTTGCCACTTTTTGTATTTCTTTTGGTTTAAGGGTTCCTTTCCAAGCAATCATCCCTTTACCATCTCTACCTCCATTTGTAATAGTGTGGAATAGATTTTTAATTCCTCCTCCTAAAATCCATTTATTATCTGTAAGGTTTGGACCAATCTGACCTCCAGCATCTGCACGGTGGCATGCGGCACAATTGGTTGTAAAGATTGTTTTTCCTTCATCCAAACTTGGTGCATCAGTTAGTAAAACAACTGTTTTTTCATCCATTAAATCTGGTGCTGTTTTCATGTATTCTGCAACATCAATCTTTGCTTGAGCTAATTCTTTTTTCAGCTCCATTTCTTGATCGTCGGCTCCTAAAACATCGTAACGAACTACATAGATTACTCCAAAAATGATACAGATGTAGAATAAATATACCCACCATGGTGGTAAATTATTATCTAATTCTTTGATTCCGTCATAATCATGATCCATCAATAAATCAGCTTCTTTCTCAATCGGTTCTGTTTTAGTCAATTTATGCATAAGGTTTTTAAACCAAGTGCTTTCTTTGAAGCTTAAACTTTCTTCAAGTTCTTTTTGCGCTTTTTCTTCTGGTGACAGCAATTGATACATCACTCGATTTACAGCGCTAAGCGTAATTTCGATTGCAATCAGAATAAACAAAAAGACAAATAAAAACAGGGCTACCATTGGGAACTTTACAAAAGCTGGCTTATCGCCTGAGTCTATAAAATATTCCATCAAAGCAAATACGATGAAGAAAATCAACGGTACTCTAACATATACTGGGAAAAACTTTTTCATTTTTATCTATCTTTTGTAATTACACTAAGTCCTTCATCTAAAGGTATATTACTCATTTCTTGAATTTTTTCTTTTCTATAAGAGAATACCCAAACGCCTAATCCTACAAAGAATAAGAAGAAAATTAAGAGGGAAATAATCGGGTAAACTTCTATACCCGATATTGTTTCCATATTGTGTTTTATTTGTTCAAACATAATGCTGTTATTTTGAAGTTTCTTTTACTTTAATATCAGTACCAAGTCTTTGAATATAAGCGATCAAAGCAACGATTTCTCTTTCGTTCATTGGAATGAATTTCTCGCCTTTTGCTTCAGCTTTTTTACGGCTATCTTCATAACTCTTAACGAAATCAGGATCGCTTTCTAAGTTTTTTTCTATCTTAACAGCCTGCTCTCTTAATGTTCTTTGCGCATTTTCAACCTCTTCTGGAGTATATGGTACCCCTAAAGAAATCATTGCCTGCATTTTCTTCTGAGTTAATGAAATGTCCATCGGTTTGTTATCAAACAACCATTTGTAACCTGGCATAATTGATCCCGCAGATGTACTTTGCGGATTCCACATGTGGTTAAAATGCCAATTGTCATTATACTTACCACCTACTCTTAACAAATCTGGTCCAGTACGTTTTGACCCCCATAAGAATGGATGGTCATAAACAAACTCACCCGCTTTTGACTGAACTCCATAACGTTCAACCTCACTTCTGAACGGACGAACGGACTGAGAGTGACATCCAACACAACCTTCTCTGATATATAAATCACGTCCTTCAAGCTCTAACGGCGTATATGGTTTTACACTTGAAATAGTTGGAATATTTGATTTTACCATTATTGTTGGAACAATCTGAATAATACCTCCAATTAAAATTGCAATAGTTGCTAAAATGGTTAACTGGATTGGTTTTCTTTCTAACCATGAGTGGAATTTCTCTCCACTTAATCTACTGCTTTTTATTGTCTGTAAAGCTGGAGCCTGAGCCAATTCATCTTCAATTGTATTACCAGCTTTTACAGTCATAATAATATTATAAACCAAGGTCAGCATACCTGTTAGATACAAACTACCTCCAATAGCTCTCATCCAATACATTGGCATAATAGCCGTTACGGTTTCAAGGAAGTTACCATAAGTTAAAGTACCATCTGGATTAAATTGTTTCCACATTGATGCTTGTTGGAAACCAGCCACATATAACGGAATTGTATACACAATAATACCTAAAGTCCCAATCCAGAAATGGAAGTTTGCTAATTTCTTAGAGAATAGCTCTGACTTTGTCATTCTTGGAATCAGCCAATAGATAATACCAAATGACATGAAACCATTCCAAGCTAAAGCCCCTACGTGTACGTGTGCTACGATCCAGTCCGTATAATGCGCAATAGCATTTACGTTTTTTAAAGATAACATCGGACCTTCAAAAGTTGCCATACCGTAACCTGTAATTGCCACTACGAAGAATTTTAAAACGGGTTCTTCACGAACTTTATCCCAAGCTCCTCTTAACGTAAGAAGACCATTGATCATACCTCCCCAAGATGGAGCAATTAACATTACTGAGAATGCAACCCCTAAATTCTGAGCCCAGTTTGGCAATGCAGAATATAATAAGTGATGAGGTCCTGCCCAGATATATATAAAGATTAAAGACCAAAAGTGAATAATAGATAATCTATAAGAATAAACAGGTCTGTTTGCAATTTTTGGAACGAAATAGTACATTAATCCCAAGAAAGGGGTTGTAAGGAAGAATGCCACCGCATTATGCCCGTACCACCATTGCACAAGTGCATCCTGAACACCTGCATATACAGAGTAGCTTTTTAAAGCTGAAACCGGAATTTCTATATTATTAAAGATATGAAGTACTGCTACCGTTACAAATGTTGCTAAATAAAACCAGATTGCAACATACAAGTGACGCTCTCTACGACGCAGCATGGTTCCAATCATATTGATTCCCATTACCACCCAAATTAAAGCGATTGCAATGTCAATTGGCCACTCTAGCTCTGCATATTCTTTAGAAGAAGTATAACCTAACGGAAGTGTAATTGCGGCTGCTACAATAATTAACTGCCATCCCCAGAAATGAAGATTACTTAAAAAATCACTAAACATTCTGGCTTTTAGCAATCTTTGTAGCGAGTAGTACATACCAGCAAAGAAAGCATTACCCACAAAGGCAAAAATAACTGCATTGGTGTGTAACGGTCTCAAACGGCCGTAACTAAGCCACGAAATCCCATCTGTAATGTTGGGAAAAAGGTACATTACCGCAAGGGTAAGTCCCACTAACATACCCACAACACCAAATAGTATTGTGGCGTAAATGAATTTTTTTACAATTTTGTTGTCGTAATAAAACTGTTCCATTTCCATAATTATACTTGTTTTTCTTCGATTGGTGAATTATTATTTTGGGAATTAATTTTGGTTTCGTCATCAAAAAGAATTCTGACTGAAGGGGTATAATCATCATCGTACTGTCCAGACTTGACAGCTGCGATAAAGGCAATAAAGAAACAGATTGCCACAAAAATACTTACTGAAATTAATAGATAAATAACACTCATACCTTAGATTTATATTAACAAAATTACTTCGTTAAGGGCGCATAAAATATGATAATTATCATAAACAAAAAGATATGTTAAATTTATAAAAAAAATCTTATTATATAATTTATAATCATTCTAAATTTCTGTTACTGAAATAGTTAGACATAAAAGTGACAAAACTTACAATAGTAATTGTACTCAACGGCATAATGATCGCAGCAACCAATGGAAGTAGGTTTCCTGTAACCGCAAATGCGAGCCCGACAACGTTGTAAAGCAATGAAAGTCCGAAACTCATTTTAATAATAGAAATCGCTTTGTGTGAGAGCTTTAAAAAGTAGTTTAAACGTGAAAATTCTGTTGCATCTAGAATTGCATCGCATGCAGGTGAAAAGACATTTACATTCTCTGAAATAGAGATCCCGACGTTGCTTTGCGCCAGCGCTCCAGCATCATTCAGCCCGTCACCAACCATCATTACATTTTGCCCATTTTCCTGAAGTTTTTTTATGTATTCGAGTTTTTGCTCTGGTTTCTGATTAAAAATCAGCTCAGTTCCTTTTGGAAGAATCGCTTCTAAATTAGCTCTCTCACCATCATTATCTCCAGAAAGCACTTTGATTTTATAAGCTTTACTCAGATCTTCAAAAAGTTTTTCTAAACCTTCACGATATTGATTTTGAAAAGTAAATTTCCCAAAATAACTCCCTCCTATTTTGATATGCAATGCTGTTTTTTCAATTTCCGAACCATCTACAACTATATCATTTACAAATTGTCCTGAACCAATTTTAATTTCTTTTTCGTCAACAATTGCCAAAATTCCTTTTCCTGTAATCTCTTGAAATTCTTCTACAGCGACACGTTTAGCTTCTGGCAGAAAATCATACAGCATTCTGCTTAATGGATGATTTGATCCTCGCAATACATTTTTAATCAATACAATATCTGAATCCGAAATAGCATTTCCTTCATACATTATATTCGATTTTTTATTCGTTGTAATTGTTCCTGTTTTATCAAAAACAATCGTATCCACCTTAGCAAGTTGTTCGATTACAATCGCGTTTTTCAGATAAAATTTCTTTTTTCCTAAAATTCGCAATATATTTCCAAAAGTAAACGGAGCCGTAAGAGCCAATGCACAAGGGCAAGCTACAATTAATACGGCTGTAAAAACATTAAAAGCAGTATTGGCATCAATAAAAATCCAATAACCAAAACCACCAAATGCAATTAGTAATAAAATAGGGGTAAAATATCGGCTTATTGCATCTGTTATGGTTTTGTGTTTCTGATCTACTTTCTTCTGAAAAATTTCGTTACTCCATAACTGAGTCAGATAACTTTGTGAAACAGAATGCAATACTTCCATTTCTATTACTTTTCCAATCTGTTTCCCTCCTGCAAATATTTTATCTCCAGACTTTTTAGTAATTGGCACTGCTTCTCCTGTAACAAAACTATAATCTATCTCTGCACTTTCGCTAATTAAAATTCCATCAACGGGTATAAGCTCTTGATTTCTAATCAATAATCGATCTCCTTTTAAAACATCATAAATAGCGACATTATCTTCGGTAGCATCTTTATTAATTTTAGTAACAGCAATCGGAAAATACGATTTAAAATCTCTTTCAAAGCTTAAAAAACTATACGTTTTAATTTGAAACATTTTACCAAGAAGCATAAAAAATACTAAACTGGCTAAACTGTCAAAAAATCCTGGACCGTGATCCATTAGCATGTCGTATGTACTTCGAATAAACATCACGATAATACCTAAAGCAATCGGAATATCAATGTTAAGCATTCTAGTTCTAATGCTATGATAGGCAGAAATATAATACCCGCTTGCCGAATACAAGAAACTTGGTAATGCTAAAAGAAAAATCAGTAATCTGAAAAACGGCTTGTAACTATCCAACCAGAATTCTTTCATTTCGAAATATTCTGGAAATGAAAGCAGCATAATATTTCCAAAACAAAAAAATGCGACTCCAAGTTTATACGTTAAACTCCTGTCTACCTTTGCCTTTGCTGTTCCGTAATTTTCTAGACTTATATAAGGTTCGTAACCAATAGAACTTAAACGATAAACAATTTCTTTTAAAGAAACGACATCTGAATTAAACGTAATTCTAACTTTCTTTTCGTGAAAGTTAACTTGAGAAGTACTAATTCCTGGCTGAAGACGATTTAGGTTTTCTAAAATCCAGATACAAGAACTGCAATGGATATGCGGAATATTGAGCGAAACAATCGAAGTGTTTCCTTCCTGAAATTCCAAAACCTTTGCTAGTATGGTTTCATTTTCTAAAAAATCATATTTTCCTTTGATGTCTTGCGGAGTGGCGCCTGGAGACTTTTCAAAATCATAATAAGATGTTAGGTCATTGATGCTGAAAATTTCGTAAACTGTTTTACAGCCTGTGCAACAAAACTTTTTATCATCAAAATCAATTTCTTCATTTTGTTCAATAGTTAAACCACAATGAAAACAACTTTGCTCCCTCATAAACTTGTTTTTATTTGTTGCAAATTTCCAATTAAAGCGTAATTTTTAAGATGACAATTATCATGTTATTTTGAAATCGGATTCCTAAATTTATAAAATAAAAAGCTCCAACGAGAGTAAACCCTAATTTATAATAATTTTACCTTATTATGGTGGTTAAAACCCTTAAATATGCTTATTTTTGCAGCAAACAAATATTGTCATGAACAAATGTGATCAATGCATTGTACGTCAGCTAAGCTCATTAAAAGCCCTTAACAAAGAAGAAGTTATTAAATTAGCCAGCAGTAAAACCTCTTACAAGATTAAAAAAGGTGAAGCCATTTTTGAAGAAGGCGAAGTAACCAATGGCGTTTTTTGTATAAAAGATGGTGTTGGTAAGCTTTCAAAATTGAGTGCAAACGGAAAAGATCAAATTGTAAAACTAGTTAAATCTGGTGAACTACTTGGACAGCGCTCGATGATTAGTAACGAGCCGGCAAATTTGACTGCAAAAGCGATTGCCGACATGGAGGTTTGTTTTATTCCTAAAACTGAAATCATCAATTTCTTTAATAGCAACAATCAGTTTTCATTAAATCTGATGCAGTCTGTGTGCGAAGATTTAAAAGAATCTGAAAACGAAAAAATTGCTTTAGTACAGAAAACCGTTAAACAGCGACTTGCCGAAACTTTATTGCAATTACATGACGAGTTTGGAGAAGATACTGATAAAACACTTAAAGTTCAGCTAACAAGAGAAGAACTTGCAGGAATTATTGGTACGGCAACAGAAAGCTGCATTCGTTTATTATCTGATTTTAATAAATTGGGGCTAATAGAATTAGTTGGTAAAAAAATTATGCTTAAAGACGTTCGCGCTTTAAAGAAATTAGCCGACAACTAGAGTTTTTTAGCTTCATTCCAGAAAACGTCCATTTCTGTAAGTGTCATATCCATTAATGGCTTACCTAATTCGTTTGCTTTACTTTCTAAGTATTGAAAACGCTTAATAAACTTTTTATTGGTTCTTTCTAACGCGTCTTCTGGATTTACATTTAAGAATCTTGCGTAATTAATCATAGAAAACAAAACATCTCCGAATTCGTCTTCGATTTTATCTTGGTTTCCAGATTTTACCTCGTCTTGCAATTCTTGTAATTCTTCTTGAACTTTATCCCAAACCTGATGAGGTTCTTCCCAATCAAAGCCCACACCTTTAACTTTATCTTGAATTCGGCTTGCTTTCACTAAAGCAGGAAGACTTCTTGGCACACCTTCTAAAACAGATTTTTTACCTTCTTTCAGTTTTAGTTTTTCCCAATTTTGTTTTACTTCTTCTTCATTTTCTACTTTTACATCTCCATAAATATGAGGATGACGGTGAATTAGTTTCTCGCAGATTTCATTACAGACATCAGCAATATCAAAATCATTGGTTTCGCTACCTATTTTGGCATAAAAAACAATATGAAGCAGTAAATCTCCCAATTCTTTTTTAACTTCATTTAAATCATTATCCAGAATAGCATCGCCCAGCTCGTAGGTTTCTTCGATTGTGAGATGTCTCAATGTCTGCAAAGTTTGCTTTTTATCCCATGGACATTGCTCACGAAGTTCATCCATGATATTCAATAATCTCTCAAATGCTTTTAACTGGTTTTCTCTGCTCATTTTGAAGTTTTCTTTTGATTTAAACTCGATTCTGTAAAATTAAAAAATCCTGTCAAGAAAACATCTTAACAGGATTATTTTATGTTTAAAGAAAAACTATTATTCTTCTTTTTTAGCTTTTGCTTTTTTAGCTACTGGAGCTTTTTTTGGTTTCTCTGCAGCAACTGGAGCTTCTTCTTTTGGTTCTTCAACTGCAGGAGCTAAGTCTGTAACTAATCCTTTTGCTTGAAGCGTATTGTACCAATTTAATACTTTTTTGATATCTGATGGATAAACTCTTTCTTCGTCGTAATCTGGAAGAATTTGTTTGAAATAAGCAGACAAAGTAGCGTTATCTTCTTTATGAGAAATAGCTTGTCCTTTATTTTCTTTAACGGCAATCTGCTGCATTACTTCAGTTAACGGTTTTTCACCTTCATAAGTATAAATCGAAATTTCAGACAATAAACTTACATTGCTTTTTAGATTTACAGTAATCTTCTTCCCATCAATTAATGATTCCGCCACAAAACCTGTACGAGTTTGTACTTTTAATTCGTATAAACCTGGTTTTCCTGAAATGGCTAAAATTTTCGTTAAATTCATTTTTATTAAAATTAGTATTAAGAATTTGATTTATTTTTTGTTTCTAACTATTTAGAAAACTTACCTTGCTTTTTTAGCTGCGAAAAATTTCATTCTATATTCCTGAGACGTTTTTCCCTCAGTAATATTTTTCAATTTCTTTTGGATTAAACGCTTCTTAAGAGATGATATTTTATCTGTAAACAAAATTCCTTCAATATGATCGTATTCGTGTTGGATAACTCTTGCGATTAATCCGTCAAATACTTCCGTTTTCATTACAAAATCTTCTTCACAATATTCGATTGTAACAGTTGGTTTTCTGTAAACGTCTTCACGCACATCTGGAATACTTAAACAGCCTTCATTAAATCCCCACTCTTCTCCTTCTTCTTTAACGATTTTAGCATTGATAAAAGTCTTCTTAAAGCCTTTCAAATCTTTTTGTTCCTCTGAAGGAAGATCCTCATCATCACTAAAAGGCGTTGTGTCTATAACAAACAAACGAATTGGAAGCCCAACCTGCGGTGCAGCAAGTCCAACTCCATACGCATTGTACATCGTCTCGTACATATTTGCGATCGTTTCTTTTAGGTTTGGATATTCTGATGTAACGTCCTGCCCTACTTTTCTTAAAACAGGATCACCGTATCCTACAATTGGTAAAATCATTTGTTTTTATTTATATTTAATATGCTGCAAAAACAGAATTAAAGTTATGCTATTTCAGCTGGCAAAAATAGTAAAAAATAGTCAAGAATGATTCTAATAATCTATTATATCGCATTTTTTACAAGCTGTTAAAAATCTCATCCATAATTATGCCAAAATCACTCCTACAATTCTTACCTTTGTTAGTAAACCTCTTTTTATGATTGATAAGATTTCAAAATTTACAAACAGCACTTCTTTTTTCAATGCTTCCAAAGTAACTATTGCTTCTGTTGTTCCTGTTTTAGTTTTAAATTTTTTAGGTCATTTTGAAATTGGGTTCACCATCGCACTTGGAGCTTTTTACACCTATCCCAGCGATATTCCAAGTTCTCTTAGCCATAAAATAAAAGGATTAATTGCGGCCTCATTTATTGTTTCAGGTGTTAATCTGCTGGTAAATCTCGTTTATCCATATCCTTTTCTTTTTTATATCTTTTTAGGATTTCTATTGTTTTTATGCTCTATGATTTCGGTTTACGGGCAGCGAGCAACCCTGATTTCTTTCTCGGCTTTATTATCTATTTCTCTTTCTTTTGGACATTTACATGAAGGTTGGGAAGCTTTTGAATATTCTGGCTTTATTTTTATCGGAGGAATTCTGTATTTGGTAGTATCTCTTGTTTTTCATTTTGTACAGCCCTATAAATATGTAGAATTACAAATCGCTGAAGGAATAAAACTTACTGCCAAATATCTAAAACTAAGAGGTGATTTATGGAGCCCTGAAGCCAATAGAAAAGCTATAATCGAGAAACAACTAGCTGTACAGGTAGAATTGAATCTTATTCATGAAGATTTAAGAAAAATGCTGATTGGAAACCAGAATGCATCTGGAATTACAAGTCAGAATCGAAAAATGCTTTTAGTCTTTATTACTTTAGTCGAAATTCAAGAATTGGCGCTGTACACTTCTTTTGATCATAGCAAACTTCATGAAAAATTCGCCAAACATCCCGATGTTTTAAGAACGTATCAAAATGTTGCCTATAAACTGGCTTCAACCCTTAAGAAGCTTTCAAAAAATGTCCGTCATATTAGTGTTTATGTTGATAAACATGATTTGAAAAACGAATTGGATGCTCTTGAATTTGCCATTTTTGATTATGAAAAAATATTAGGTAAAGAAGAAGCCGCAGAAGGTGTTTTAATGCTAACCAATATGTTGAAATATGCTAAAAATCAGGTTGGAAAAATCAAAACCATTCAGCGCGCACTTTCTCTAGCCATGCAGTCTTATAAACTAAAAGACAAAGACAAGGAGCTTGAAAAATTCCTTACGCCACAATATTATCCGTTGCGAACTTTAATCGAAAATTTAAGCTATTCTTCTTCGATTTTCAGACATTCGATACGATTAACCATTACTATTTTAATCGGTTTCTTTCTCGGACAAGTGCTTCCATTTCAAAACGTATATTGGATTCTGCTTACGATTGTAGTAATCATGCGCCCTGGTTACGGCTTAACAAAGGAACGATCTTACAACAGGATGTTCGGAACTGTTTTGGGAGGATTTATAGCTTTCGGAATTGTATCGGTTATTCAGAATCACGTAGCATTAAGCATTTTCTCTATTGTTTGTATGCTTTTGGGAATTTCATTTACCCAAATCAACTATAAGATAAGTGCGACATTTGTTACGATGTATGTCGTTTTTATTTACGGAATTCTTACCCCAGATATCAATGAAGTAATCCAATACAGAATCTTAGATTCGCTTGCCGGAGCTATTTTAGCCTTTATTGCCAATCAGTTTTTATGGCCTGCGTGGGAATTTATCAATACGCCTATTCATATCGAAAACACGATTCGAGCGAACAGGAATTATCTCAAAGAAATTGCAGATTTTTATAACAAAAAAGGAGAAGTTCCTACTTCTTACCGTCTTGCAAGAAAAAATGCTTTTGTTGAAATAGGCAATTTAATGACTTCTTTCCAGCGCATGATGCAAGAGCCAAAATCGAAACAGAAGACCATGCCTTTGGTTAACAAATTGGTAGTTTTAAACCACTCTTTATTATCTGCTTTGGCTTCATTGTCAACTTATATTCAGTCACACCAAACCACTTCTGCATCAGATTCTTTTAATTATATCATCAAAACAATTTTAGCCAATTTGGATCATTCTATTTCTGTTTTAAGAAATGAAGTTATTATAAAGGATACTTTTTTTGAAAAAGAAGATGTGACTTTGCAATTTGAAGAATTAAAGCGAAGGCATTTTACGCGCTTAGCCGAAGATGATGATTTGGATAAAGAAACGCGTCAAGCCAAAATGCAGGAAGCACAAATGGTAATTGAACAATTGATCTGGATGAGTAATCTGGCTGAAAAAATTCTAAAAAACACAACCGACCTAAAAAAAACAAATCCAGATTAATTCATCTGGATTTGTGTTTTATTCAATATAAGGAAAAGCTTAATTTAATTTTAAAACTTCTGCTGTTTGTTTTCTAAGCTCTTCTAAAAGTTCTGGCTTATCATTTAAAGTCTGACCATAAGAAGGAATCATTGTTTTTAATTTTGCTTGCCATTCTGGTGTTTTAATTTGATGTGTAAAACATCTGCTGATCAAATCAACCATAATTGCTACAGCTGTAGAAGCACCTGGAGATGCACCTAATAAAACCGCCAACGTTCCGTCATGCGTATTAATTACTTCGGTACCAAATTCTAAAACTCCGCCATCTTTTTCATCTTTTTTGATAACCTGAACACGCTGTCCTGCTTTTTCCAATTTCCAATCTTTTGAACGAGCTGTTGGAAGATATTCGCGTAAAGCTTTCATTCTATCTTTTGGCGACTGGCGAACTTGCTCGATCAAATATTTTGTTAATGGAATATTATGATATCCTGCAGCCAGCATCGGAATTAAATTGTTAGGCTTAATAGATAACGGTAAATCTAAATAAGAAC
Organism: Flavobacterium sp. B330r; assembly: GCF_056824325.1. Classification (NCBI taxonomy): domain Bacteria; kingdom Pseudomonadati; phylum Bacteroidota; class Flavobacteriia; order Flavobacteriales; family Flavobacteriaceae; genus Flavobacterium; species Flavobacterium sp. B330r. The sequence continues at coordinate 3,749,032 of NZ_CP124860.1, read as the reverse complement.
CATTTTTCAAGAAACGAGTTGAAAATCCTGCAAATGGACCAAAAAGAAGTGCTTTTTCTCCATCAATTACACGAGTATCAATATGGGGAACAGACATTGGAGGAGCTCCAACACTTGCTTTTCCGTAAACTTTTGCTTGGTGTTTTGCAATTACCTCAGGATTTGTACATTTTAGCCATTGTCCGCTTACAGGAAAACCTCCATATCCATTTCCTTCAGGAACATTTGCTTTTTCTAATAAAGGAAGAGAACCTCCACCCGCACCAATAAATACAAATTTAGTATAGGCTTTACGAGTTTTTCCTGTCGACAAATCTTTAATTTTAATTCTCCAAGATTTATCTTCACGCTGTTTTAGTTTTTTAACCTCATGATTAAAATACAAAGAAACACCATCTAATTTTTCTAAGTAATTGAACATACTTCTTGTTAAAGCACCAAAGTTAACATCGGTACCAATTTCCATATGTGTTGCTGCTAATTTTTCGTCAGCAGTTCTGCCTTCCATTACCAATGGCATCCATTTTTGAAGTTGCTCAAAATCGGTACTGAAAGTCATATCAGAGAAAATTGGATTGCTTTGAAGCGCCTCAAATCTCTTTTTTAAATAATCTACGTTTTTATCTCCCCATACAAAACTCATATGAGGTACGCTTTTAATAAAATTATCCGGAGACGGCACTTTATTTTGTTGCACTAAATAAGACCAAAACTGGCGAGAAATCTCAAATGATTCTGCGATGCTTATTGCTTTTTTAGGATCGATGCTACCGTCTGCCTTTTCTGGAGTATAATTTAATTCACAAAAAGCAGAGTGTCCCGTTCCTGCATTATTCCAAGCATCAGAACTTTCAGCTGCTGCAACATCTAATCTTTCGTAAATTTCAATTTTTATATCTGGTTGTAATTCTTTCAAAATTACTCCAAGAGTGGCACTCATTATTCCAGCGCCAATGAGTACTACATCACTATTTGAACGTATGGTTTCGTCAGGCATAACAGTATTTTTATTTAAAGTGCAAAGGTACTTTTTTAATTGCAAAAAAAAACTAATTTTTAGATGATAAAAGTTAGGATTTTCTAAAAACCATTAAATTATAAATAAAAAATACGACGAACAGCGTTATTTTTTTGCGGAAAGATAATCTTGAAGCAGAATTGTAGCAGAAATTTCGTCTATCAAACCTTTGTTCTGACGTTGCTTTTTATTTAAACCGCTGTCGATCATGGTTTGAAATGCCATTTTTGAAGTAAAACGTTCATCAACACGAATTACTTTCATATCGGGGAAAATATTCGAAAAATGAGTTACAAAGCCATTAATGACAGAAGCACTTTCAGACGGAAGACCGTTCATTTGTTTGGGTTCGCCAATTAAAACCGCTTCGACTTTTTCTTTAACAAAATAATCTTTCAAAAAGTCAATCAAAGTATGAGTCGGAATTGTAGTTAATCCCGAAGCAATAATCTGCATTTCGTCTGTGACAGCTATTCCTGTGCGTTTTTGTCCGTAATCTATTGAAAGGATTCTTGGCATGTTGTAATTTTTCAGCAAATTTAGTTTAAAATATTTTTGTATTTTTCCATTTCACTCAAAATAAACTTTTTCCAAGATTGCTTTCAATAAAAAAATCCGCCTTGAAAATTCAAGACGGACTTTTATCCAAATATTCAAACCTAAAAAATAACTCAATTTATCTTCCAAACAATCGGCCAAAAAAACCTCTGTGTTCTTCTTCCTCTCCTGCATCCTCTTCTTCACTGTAATTAGCAAACTTAGATTGTGATTTTTCGTGTTCGTAAATCAGCTCCTTAATATATTCAACATACGTTCTCTTTTTCTCTTCTAAGAATCCTATTAAATACTTTTCGCTAAATTCAACTCCGCTTGCGGCTTCAATCTGCAATAACTTTTTATATAAAGGTTCAATATGCATCGCAATAACTTCCTGCGGTACAGCTTGTCTTCTTCCGAAATAATTTACAATAACGTCGTTTTCGTCGCGGGCGATTTCAAAATCTGTAATTACCCAATAGTATCTTCCAGACTTTGCAAGGTTTTTTACAATAGCGTGAAAATTTTTCCCGTTTTTAAGATTTTCCCAAAGCACTTTAAAGATTACTTTTGGCATATCAGGGTGACGTATGATATTATGAGGCTGCCCCATTAATTCATAGTCTTCGTAACCACAAACATCTACAAACACTTCGTTGGCATATTCTATAATACCAAAAGCATTTGTTTTACTCATAATAACCTGAGTTTTATCCCAGCTTACTTCTTTGTCAATGATTACTCTGTTTTGAAGGTGATTTTCTTGATTCATATTTTACTGCTTATATGATTTATTTATGGAATGGAATTGTTGATCAACACTGCGAAATTAAAGCGAAGAAAAAGCAGAAACCCTGACTTTTGTCATATTTTGATACAAAAAAAACTTCTAGTGGTAGCAGTATTAGTAAAAAATACATATCGCTTCATTAACCTTACAAATAAGAAACAAAAAGTTAAATCTGTAACATTTTCAAACCGTTTTACTTTTTTGCATTTCTACAAATACCTTATCTTTGCCAAAAAATTAAACGTATGAATTCTTTACAGACTATAATTGAACAAGCTTGGGAAAATAGAGCTTTATTACAAGAAACCGCAACAACTGATGCTATTAGAGAAGTTATCGAATTAGTAGATGCTGGAAAATTACGTGTTGCTGAACCAGTTGGTGACAAATGGCAGGTAAACGAATGGGTTAAGAAAGCGGTTGTGATGTATTTCCCGATTCAAAAAATGGAAACATGGGAATCTGGTATTTTTGAGTACCACGACAAAATGTTGCTAAAAAGAAATTATGCTGAAAAAGGAATTCGTGTAGTACCAAATGCTGTTGCTCGTTATGGAGCTTACATCTCAAGCGGTGTAATCTTAATGCCAAGTTACGTAAACATTGGTGCCTATGTTGACGAAGGAACAATGGTTGACACTTGGGCAACTGTAGGAAGCTGTGCTCAAATTGGTAAAAATGTACACTTAAGCGGTGGTGTTGGTATTGGTGGTGTTTTGGAGCCATTACAAGCTGCTCCAGTTATTATCGAAGACGGTGCTTTTATCGGTTCTCGTTGTATCGTGGTTGAAGGTGTTCACGTTGGTAAAGAAGCAGTTCTTGGAGCTAACGTATGTTTGACGGCATCTACAAAAATTATCGATGTTACAGGTGATGAGCCAGTTGAAATGAAAGGTTATGTACCTGCTCGTTCTGTAGTTATTCCTGGAAGCTACACTAAGAAATTCGCAGCTGGAGAATTCCAAGTTCCTTGTGCATTAATCATTGGAACTCGTAAACCATCTACAGATTTAAAAACTTCTTTAAACAATGCACTTCGTGAATACGATGTTGCTGTATAAGCTTTAAAAAGTCTAAATATTTAAAATCCAAATTCCAATAGATTATTACTGGAATTTGGATTTTTTTTATTACTTATTTTTTTGAAGTTTAATAAGTTTAGCATATTTCATATAAGAGAAAAAAGCCTGAATCATTGCGATGGTCAATCCGTCAAGACCGTTGAAGATTCCTTTTTTAAAGAAATAACATCGAACAAAAGCTACAGTTCCGTTCAAAACAGGTTTAAAGGCATTAATTCTTTTTCCTTGATCATATAACTGCTGCGCATGCCATCCAGAATATTGATTCTTTTTAGCAATAATCTGATCAAAAGAATCCCATCCGTAATGCAAAATGTGCACGGCAACTTTTTTCTCATTTTGAGCTACAATTTTCTGATGCACTTTAGAATCAGAAGGATGAGCAGTCTGTTTATTAAAAAAACGAACTTTATGATCTGGATACCATCCTGAAAAATCAATTAGTTTATCGGCCAAAAAGTTTTTTACTCTAAAACTTAAAGCATCATGATTTCCTTCCAAATATTTTTTCTTTAGAATAAAATCTTCTGCGTCTTTGTCTAAAAACTCATCTGCATCAAGGTTTAAAATCCAGTCATTTTTACAAAAAGGCAAACCGTGCGTACGCTGCGGACCATCTCCTAAAAATGCCTGTTGAACAACCTGCGCTCCTTTTTCTTTAGCTATTTCTACTGTGCGATCTTTACTGAAAGAGTCTACAATAATAACTTCATCACAAACTTTAAATAAGGCATCTATACATTTTCCAATGTTTTTTTCTTCATTGAAAGTAATAACCAAACCGCTAATTCCCATTATAAATTTTAATTTGTTGACCACAAAAATATAACTTTTTAATTTAGTTTAATCTTATTACCGCCATCACTTGTGCACTTCATAAAATAGTTTGTACTTTAGCTTTCAAATTGAATAAAAAACCAGATGAGAATATTAGTTATCCAACAAAAAAGAATTGGAGACGTTTTAACAAGCACAATTATTTGCAATAACTTGAAGAGCAAGTTTCCTGACTCTACAATTGACTATATGTGTTATCCCAATTCGATTGATGTTCTAAAAGAAAATCCGAATATCGATAACATCATTCCGGTGACTAATAAAATCCGAAAATCGACTTTTGGATTCCTTAAATTCATTTTTGAGATCCGAAGAAAAAAATATGATGCCGTAATAGACGTTTACAGCAAATTAGGAACTAGTTTAATTACGTTTTTTTCTGGAGCAAAATATAAAGTTTCGTATCATAAATGGTATTCTAATATCTTTTACAATTATAGTTACGAACGTTTTGATGCCATAAAATCAGAATATGGATTGGCAATTGAAAACAGGTTGTTGCTCCTTAAACCATTTTTTACTGAAAAGATAACGAATGTAAAACCGAAAATCTTTTTAAAAGAATCTGAAATTGCAGAAGCAAAAAGCATTTTAAAAAGCTACAATATTGATCCTGAAAAACCCCTTATTATGTTTGGAATTTTAGGAAGCGAGCACTACAAAACCTATCCGCTTGACGGAATGGCAAAAATTATCGATTTTACTGTAGCAAAAACAAACGCTACTATTCTCTTTAATTATATTCCGAACCAGAAAGAGGAAGCTTTGGAGGTTTACAACCATTGTTCTGAAGAAACAAAAAAGCATATTATTTTCGATTTGTACGCTACAGATTTACGTCAGTTTTTAGCAATACTTTCTCAATGCGAGATGTTGATAGGAAACGAAGGAGGAGCTGTAAATATGGCCAAAGCACTAGAAATACCAACTTTCTCTATTTTTACTCCTTCTGTTAGAAAAGAAACTTGGCAGTTGTTTGAAAATGAAGCAAAAAATGCTTCAATTCATTTAAAAGATTTAAAACCTGAGATTTACGAGAAGCACACCGAACAATACATAAAAGAACACACTTTTGAATATTATGCTGAATATCCGTTGGAACTTATGCTTAAAAAACTAGAGACTTATTTTCAGGAATATAAAAATTGAAAAAGCAAAGCATCACCAATGAATAGCGAAAAGCAAAAATTATCAGTATTGATTATTACGCTTAATGAAGAACATCATATAAAATCACTTCTTGAAGACATTGATTTTGCAGATGAAATAATTGTTGTTGATTCTTACAGCACCGATAAAACGGTACCTATTGTCGAGTCTTTCAAAAACGTAAAATTAATTCAGAATCCTTTTATTGATTATACCTCTCAGCGAAATTTTGCCTTAGAGCAAGCCGAAAACTCATGGGTTTTATTTATTGATGCTGACGAAAGATTAACACCCGAATTAAAATCTGAAATCGTTACTGCAATTAATGCTGAAAACGCCGCAAGCGCTTATTTTATCTATCGCATTTTTATGTTTAAGGAGCACCGACTAAACTTCAGCGGCTGGCAAACCGACAAGATTTTTAGGCTTTTTAATAAATCAAAATGCAGATACAACGAAGAAAGAACCGTTCACGAAAAACTGATTGTAAACGGACCAATCGCTACTTTAAAAAATAAAATTATACATTTCTCCTACTCTTCTTATGAGGATTATAAATCGAAAATGTACAATTATGGAATTCTTAAAGCCAATGAAAAATTTGCAAAAGGAATAAAACCTTATTTCCTACTGCTATTTCTTCATCCTTTATACACTTTTTTGTACCAATTTATAATCCGATTGGGTTTTCTGGACGGAGGAAAAGGCGTAACAATCTGCTATCTTAATGCGTACAGCGTTTTTGTTCGCTATAAAGAGTTAAGAAGAATTACTTCTTCCAGAATTTAAGTTTCTTTTTCAGACGTTTTTTTCGATAAAACTTTTCTTGAAAATCTGAAGTATCTTTCCATAAAGTATTAAAAATCTTCTCTTCAGGTTCGCTATAATATTTAGCATATTCGTTACTCATTGTTGCCACCATTTCTTTTAATGGAGTCAAACGGCATAAGTTTTTCATACGCGTTTCAAAAGACATTGTAGTATGAAATTCCATTCTGTTCAAATCAACTAGAAAAAAATCATAATTTCCGTTCGCATTCTTTTTTATTAAAGTGTTTCCTGGAGAATGATCCAAAAATTCAATTCCCTTTTCATGAAGATCGAAACTGAATTTGGTAAATTGTCTTAGAATATTATCACGATCTGGATAATCAGGCACTTCTACAAGCTCTCTATACGTCAAGTCACACAAAAGATGCTCACTTACATAATAGCTGTTTTCTAAACCTAATAAAGACGAAAACTCTACAAATGCAATAGGTTCTGGTGTTCCAACACCCAATTCTATAAGCTTGTTTGCATATTCAAAAGATCGTCTGGCTTTTGATTTTCTAAAATATTTATATGCTATTTTATTAATAAAATGAGGAATCTTGAAAGATTTCACGTTTACAATCTTCCCATTTAGATCAAATAATTTTATTTTATTTCGATCGCCATTTCCAAAAAGTTCACCAGAAGAATCAAAACTGCTGATAATTTGTTGTATTGAATGTTCTTCGGACTTAAATTTTTTGCTTATTTCAAATGACATAATGGGTATCTATACTTTTAAAATTCAAAAATAACTAAATGCTTTCATAGAAATAAAAAAAGAAAAGAATATTTTTACAAAAAGTAATCCTTTTCTCATATATTTGCAAAAATTTAAAGCAATGAAAATACTAAATGTTACCTCGATGATTGACTTTCGAGGTGGCGATTCGCAAATGTATACAATCTACAAGCTATTAGCTGATAAAATGGATCTAAAACAATACATTTTATGTCCAGATAAAGCTGTTTTAGCGGCTATCTGCAAAAATGACAATGCTAATTTTTTTACTTACCCAACAAACCGATTCAAATTATTCAGTCTGATTTTATCTATTATTAAAATCTGCAAAAAAGAATCGATAACCGTATTGCATATACATGATTCGTCTTCTTTGACTGCTGCGCTTATTGCTTTAAAATTTTTAAACAAATCAATTACCTTAATATTTAGCAGAAAAAGAAACAATAAAATTAAAGACAAATTTTTAAACAGGTATAAATATTCGCATCCTAGAATTCATAAAATTATATGCGTTTCTAAGGCTGTTGAAGCTATTTTTGAAAAAATTGTAGATCAAAACCGTCTTATAACAATTTATGACGCTATCGATGTTGAACAATTTGCTCAAAAGACAAATCAAAATCTGCTTCATAAAGAGTTTAATTTTGCACCAGAAACCAAAATAGTGGGAAATATAGCCGCTCTTACAAGTCAAAAAGACATACACACTTTTATTGACACAGCTAAACTAATTAAGCTAAAAACCAACACTTCTGACTCCATAAAATTTATTGTAATTGGAGACGGCCCTCTTAAAGAAGAGTTAGTAAATTATACTATTGAAAATAATTTAGAGCATGATTTATTCTTTACCGGATATCGAAATACTGCCGATTTACTTCCAGAATTTAATGTTTTTCTATTAACTTCTGTAACTGAAGGACTTCCATTGACTATCTATGAAGCTTTTGCCTGTAAAATTCCTGTGGTATGTACTAAAGCCGGCGGAACACCAGAGGTCATTACAAACGGTGAAACGGGATTTCTAGCCGATTTAAAAGATACCGAAACGTTATCCAATAGCGTACTTAAAATTATAAACAATCCAGCTTTACAGGAAAAAATAAAAACCAATGCCTTTCAGCTCGTTAGTCAAAATCATAATCTTAGCATAATGCAAAAAAACTATTATGATTTTTACAAAAGCTTAAATTAATATTGATCTAAAATTGGTTTCCAGAACTTATTCACTTTAGGTTTGTTAATGGCATGACAGCCAAAAGGAAGTTTGTTACCCGCTATTTTCATAGCAATTTCTGGTTTTCTATCTATGGCAAAAAGCACACCTTCTTTATAATCCGGAATTTTAAAATTTGAATCAAATTCGGGAGCTTTTAAAGACCAAAAAACGTCTTCTGTAGCATAAATTGGCTTTTTATCTGCTTTTAAAAAGTCTGATATAAATTGGCTTTTTTCTTTTGCAATAGCAAAATGCGAAGCCACTTTACGTAATGAAAATCCGCCATTACCTACTTTATAAAAAATCTGTTCACGCTCTTTTTTCTTAGCCGATCTGAAATTTTTAGTAATTGTGTTTAATATTTTCTTTCCAAAAGTATCTACAGGAGTTGCAATCCAGGGAGCACCAATATAATCATAACCTTTCTGGCACCATTCTGCTAATTCATTTCTAAAAACGAATGCATCAAGCTGATAAATCAATATATATTCTGAATCTAAAAAAGGCTCGTAAAATTCTGGCAATAGCAAAAGCTCATTATAACCATCTATAGTAGCAAAATGATGTTTAGGAAAACTTTTGAAAGTTAAATTCTCATATTTTTCAGTCAAATAAGAACAATTTAATCCTTCTGGATGCGCAATTACAATTTCATAATCTTTTAAAATTTTGCAGCCTTGTAAAAATGATTTTTCTTCTAATTCTCCAAAATATTCCTTGTATACAGGAATAACTACTTTTGCTAATACTTTATTCATATGGTTTTTGGTTAAAGCAAAACTGCTTACGGCTTGGATTTTTTGCTATTTGGTATTCTAACTTTAAGTGCAAAAATAATCTTATAAATTACAAAAACTTAATTATTGCCAAGTAAATTTGATTTTTTTACCAAATAAAAAAATTAATTTTGCACTTTACATATTCCATTTATAATGAACGAAGAAATTATCAACGCATACGAAGTAATTAAGGAAGGCGGTATCATTTTATATCCAACAGATACGGTTTGGGGAATTGGCTGTGACGCTACAAACCCAGAAGCTGTTGCTAAAATCTACAAGTTAAAACAGCGTGCAGAAACACAAAGCATGATTGTTTTAATGAATGGCGAAAAGATGCTGTACAATGTATTTAAAGAGATTCCTGAAGTTGCATGGCAAATCTGGGATTTATCGGAGAAACCCACTACTTTAATTCTTGATGATGCTAGAAATGTTGCTCCAAATATTATTGCTGCGGACAAATCGCTAGGGGTTAGATTGGTAAAAGAACCTTTCTGCTTCAAATTGATGGAGAGAATGAAAAAGCCTTTGGTTTCCACTTCTGCTAATATTTCTGGACAACCAACACCAATAGCTTTCAAGGACATTAGCCCGGAAATTATTAACGGTGTTGATTATGTGGTGAAATTAAACCAAGACAAAATAAACGGGAAATCTTCTACGATCATCAAATTAACCAAAGATTCTCAGGTAAAAGTAATTCGCAAATAGTTTTTTGTTTCAAGTTTCAGGTTTCAGGTTTCAGGTTTCAAAAACTTTGAGTGTAGTTTTTACCGCAAAGTACGCAAAGAAGCTTTTATTGAGAATCTAAATAGAATTTAAAAAGTTCGCAAAGCTTTATCAAAACAAGCTTTGCGAACTTTTTCATTTTAATGGCTCTAAAAAACTTAGAATCTCAGAACCTTAGTATCTTAGCAACTTAGACTGTTTTCAGACTTTCAATTAACCAATCGATATCTTCTTTGGTGTTGTAATGACTAAATGAAATTCGGAGATTTGGCAATTTTAAATCGGTTTCCGAAAGCATTTCGTTTAAAACGTGAGAGGGTTTAATACTTCCAGACTGGCAAGCGCTTCCTCTAGAAACTGCAATTCCTTTCATATCTAAACTAAAAAGCAGCATCGGAGTTTTGTCTGATGAAAACGGCAGAATGATATTGATAATGTTATAGAAATCTTCTTTTTTTCCGTTAATTCTGAAATTTGGAAAATGAATTTCTAATTGTTCTATCAGATAATTTTTCAAACCTAAAATATAAAGCCTTTCTTCTTCTAATTTTTCATACGAAATAGACAAAGCTTTTGCCATACCAGCAATCTGATGCACGGCTTCGGTTCCTGCGCGAAGGCCTTTTTCTTGTTCTCCTCCAAAAAGCAAGGGTTGTAAACCAGAATTTTTTCGAATAAAAGCAAATCCAATACCTTTTGGACCGTGAAATTTATGTGCACTCGCCAAAATAAAATCAATAGGCGTTTTTTGCAGATCGATTTCCGTTTTCCCGACAGATTGAACTGTATCCGAATGGAACAAAGCGCTATACTGCTTGCAAATCAAACTTACACGATCTAAATCTAAAATTGTCCCCGTTTCGTTATTGACATGCATTAAACTAACCAAAGTCTTTTTTTCTTCGGCCAGTAAATTAGACAAATGCGTTAGATCTAAGCTACCGTCTGCATTTACATTTACATAATCAACTTGAATATTGTATTCTTCCTGAAGTGCCCAAACAGTATGCAAAACAGCATGATGTTCAATTTTTGAAGTAATAATTCTCTCCACCTTCAAATCTTCAACAGCAGAGCGCAAAATCCAGTTGTCAGCTTCTGTTCCGCCAGAGGTGAAAATTATTTCTTGAGCAGTGCAATTTAAGTGTTTTGCGATACTCTTTCTAGAAAGTTCTAATATGGTCTTACCGTTTCGACCAAAACTGTGTGTAGACGATGGGTTTCCGTAATCCTCAAGCATTATTTTTGTCATTTCCTGAATTACTTCAGGACGCATGGCAGTTGTTGAGGCATTATCTAGATATACTTTTTTCATTGCTGCAAAGTTAAGAAATATCAATTGTCAAATCTTAAATATCATTTGGCAATTTTTTCACTATTTTTGACCCAAATAAATTTTACGATGAAAAAATATGCTGCCCTCCTATTGTTCGCTCTTTTCTTGAACGGATGCGATGATGGAGATTTAACTGTAGACGAAATAGATTTTGCTGATGTACAGGAATCATCAGCCTGCGATCCGTTAACAAATACTTTAATTTATAAACTAAAATCTCAGGAAGCGCTTTTGCTTCAATTGCCTCAGGGAGCAATCATTAATGATCAAGGAACCTACACGTATACTATTGACGCAAATGGAAAAGGATCATACCGTGTCGTTTATAGAGCTTATGACGGAACTGTAGCAAAAGATAATATTTGTGGTGCAATACCTCCTACCACTCCAAAAGTAACAGAAGAATGGAATGCAGTTGAAGGTTTGATTGAAGTTGCAACAACTCAACTAGTAGATTCAAGTGCAACTGACGGAAGCACAAGAATAAAGGGTTATGAACATAGTATTATTTTTAGAAATATAACATTTGCAAAACCAGCAGGAAATCAAACAGAAGCTGAATTTGTGTTTGGAACATACAACACAACTATAACTAAAGCCGATTTGACTTTCAAAACTAATCCGAATGGTTCGGCTTATGAATGTGACAACAAAACTTACAATTACAACAATTCATTTTATTTATCGATCGAAGATATCGATCCTGCTTTGATCGTAAATGTACCTACAACTAGCAATCAACCTCGTACAAGTTTAATAACAGCAACACAAAACAAAGTATTTTACAGAACCGCATTGGCAGAAACTGGATCTATTACACCAGCTTTTATTTGCGCTAAAGTACAACCAAGTTCTCCTGCAATCGATGAAACATGGACAGGCCAACTTGGTGTAGCAAACGTAAGTGGAATTATTGAAGTAACGACTACGCGAACGGGGCAAGTTTATGAACACACGATTGTTCTTAAAAACGTAATTTTACAAAAAGGAAAAAGCAACTTTAAACTTGGAAGCAGTTTCGTTCTTGGAAAAGTTACCAGAGATGCAACCGACTAAAAACTTAGATTTCTAAAAAGAAATCTACCGAAATAATTCTTACAAAAAAAAACGTCTATTTTTTGTCTTGATTTAAGTATAAATCTTTTCAAAAAACAGACGTTTTTTTATGCTTTGCAATTTATCTTTTCCCTTAAAAAAAAGCGGTTTTATTTATTGTTTTGTTTTATATAAACTTCAGTTGCTCCAAGTCCGTATTTTTGATAATTGGCATCTTGGAAATCAATTCCGTCATAACGGCCTAATAAAAAATCAAGTTCTGCTTTCAAAATTCCTTCGCCCACGCCATGAATAAAAACGATTTTCGGAATGCGATTTCTAATCGCAAATTCGATATGTCTTTTTGCTGTTTCGGTCTGTAATGTCAAAATATCATAGTTAGACATTCCGCGTTTATTTGGAACCAGTTTTTCGATATGCAAATCAAATTCTGGAACACCAACATCACGTTTATCTTTCTTTTCTTTAACAAAACTTCTCGGTTTTGGCTCTGTTTTCTCTTTTGAAACTTCATCTAAATCAATTCTTTTAATAGAATTCATTAAATTACTGGTTTCTTGTATTTTAATTAGTTCGTTGACTAAAAATGTCATCATGAATCCGTCCTCACTTTCAATTAAAACTTCATTGTTTTTAACCGAAATCACCGTTCCGTTTATAGCTTCATCAAGTACAGAAACCTTATCTCCTTTTGCCAGCATTCTACTCTTCTTTATCGTTATTTTTACTTGGTGTTTTAGCACTAAGCTGCATCATTCCGAACATGAAAACTACAATTGCAGCAATCATGATATAGATGTTTTTTTCCTCTGAAACTTGCTCATAAAGCGCAACCGAAATCGCAAGAATCATTATTATAATTTTAAAAGTTTTCATCCTTCCTGTATTTTAAGATTTCAAAAGTATAAAACTTTCAAGTACTTGTTCTATACCACTCCAAACGTTTGTCATATTTTTTTAGTAAAATTGCAAAAAAGATTCACCATGAGCTTAGAGAAATACATGATCCCTTGCCTATTCAAAACCTTCTTTGGTTATGACTGTTTAGGGTGTGGATTTCAGCGTTCTCTATTCTTACTTTTTCAAGGTGATTTTTCAGCCGCTTTTAAAATGTATCCGGCCATTTATACTTGTCTTTTACTCTTCATTTTTATCACGTTTCATTTCTTAGATAAATCTAGAAATTATAAAAAAATCATTTGGAACATTGCCGTGGTAAATTTCATTTTTATGCTCGGTGGCTATTATTTCAAACACTTTTATTTTTAGATTTTAGATTTTCTAAAAAGTCGCTTCGTTTCTTTTGGAATTTGGGATTTAAAAATTGGAATTTTAAGAAACTTCTATTTCTTAATCTGATCCAAAATATCATTCATCATCTCGATTTGCACTTTCTGAATTTCGATTAATTCTTGCTGCTGATGCATAATTAAATGATCAATTTTATCATGAATTAATCTAATCTCCAATTCCGATTTCAGGTTGATCATAAAATCTTTTTTAGCGCGATTACGATCTTTTTCTTCCTGACGGTTTTGACTCATCATAATAACCGGCGCCTGCAAAGCTGCAACGCAAGAAAGTATTAAATTTAAAAGAATGAATGGATAGGGATCAAAACCTTTGTTTAGAAAAATATAAACATTTGAAGCAATCCAAATCGTAATGAAAACAACAAACGAAATAATAAAAGTCCAGCTCCCACCAAAATCAGCTACTTTATCGGCCACTTTTTGTCCTAAGTTTCTAGCTTCTTCCTCCTCTTCTACAATGCTTACAATCGATTTATCTTCTTTTAGTGAAGAAATGACATTTTTTTCCATTGCCGAAAGTGCTCCTATTTCGGTAGAGAGATAATTCGAAATGTATTTCTGGCGGTAGACATTCAATTCATTTATAGAAATGCAATCTTCAGCATTAAAATTGGGATATTCCTTTTTAATCAATCCCAAAATAGGATCATGAATTGCTCTTCCATAAATTTTCTCATTTTCATTAAAAGAAATCCCAGAAATTGCACTCGTAAATGTTGGCTTATTTTTCATTTTTAGTATATTTTGAAAGCTAATTTACGCAATTAACTTCTTAAGAATTGTATAAATAAGAACCGTTTAGAATTTGCTTTTTATCACAAATCAAACCTTTCAAAGTAAATTTCTTTCGTTAAATCGTGATTTTATTTCCAAAAAACGCCTTACTTTTAACGTTCCAAAATTATTCATTCATTTTTACCATTGTGACAAAAGACAATATCATACAAAATATAAGAGCTTTAAAGAGCCACTCACACATAAATTACGGTATTAAAACCAAAACAGAAGACTTTACAGAAAAGCTTTTTTACACGCTTTTTGATTCGAATGCGGCACTTGACGAAAGCATTGATGAACTAGAGTTTCGCTTTAAAGAAATTGCGGTTTTGGCTTGTAAAAAACCTCAAAATTTATGCGAATCTATCTGGGATCGCTTTTTGGAGAAACTTCCTGGAGTTTTAGAAAAATTAAATCAAGATGCCGAATATATTCTTGAAAACGATCCTGCATCAAACAGTATTGATGAAGTCTACTTGGGTTACCCAGGCTTTTATGCCATTGCAATTTACAGACTTAGTCACGAATTATATCATTTAGATTTATTGTTATTCTCTCGATTAATGAGCGAATACGCACATAGAATTACAGGTACAGATATTCACGCAGGAGCCGATATCGCATCGCCATTTTTTATTGATCACGCGACCGGTATTGTAATTGGTGAAACTACAGTTATCAAAAAACATGTAAAAATCTATCAAGGTGTTACGCTTGGTGCATTAAGCGTAAGCAAAGACATGAAAAATGCAAAAAGGCATCCGACCGTTGAAGCCAATGTCTGCATTTATGCCAATGCAACAATTCTGGGCGGAGAAACTGTAATTGGAAAAAACAGTGTTGTTGGAGGAAATGCATGGGTTACCAAATCTATTCCAGAAGATTCTATCGTTTTAAACACCACTACGACTGACGTTAAAATAAAAGAAAAAAAATAACATGAATTCACATAAATTATTAAACCTAATTGGCAATACTCCTTTGATGGAAACGGTCAATCTAGTTAAAAATAAAAATGTAAAACTTTTACTGAAACTAGAAGGAAATAATCCTGGAGGAAGCGTAAAAGATAGAGCGGCATACAATATGATTGCTGCAGCATTAGAAAGAGGCGATATCAAAAAAGGAGATAAATTAATTGAAGCAACCAGCGGAAATACTGGAATTGCGCTTGCTATGATTGCTCAGTTATTTGGCATTGAAATCGAACTGGTTTTACCCGAAGATTCTACCAAAGAACGTACTCAAACTATGCGTGCTTATGGCGCTACAGTTATTCTTACGCCTGCAAGCGAAGGAATTATTGGTTCTAGAGATTATGCCGATAAAAAAGTAGCGCAAGGAGGCTATTTAATGCTGAACCAGTTTGCTAATGATGATAACTGGAAAGCGCATTACAAAACAACAGGGCCTGAAATTTGGAATGATACTGACGGAACGGTAACGCATTTCGTTTCGGCAATGGGAACAACAGGAACTATTATCGGGACTTCTACTTATTTGAAAGAAAAAAATCCAAATGTTCAGATCGTTGGCGCACAGCCAAGTGATGGTTCTCAGATTCCTGGAATCCGTAAATGGCCACAGGAATATCTTCCTAAAATATTTGATGCTTCTAAAGTGGATACTGTTGTAGATGTGAGCGAAGAAGAAGCACGAGAAATGACCAAAAGATTAGCGCTAGAAGAAGGTGTTTTTGCAGGAATGAGCAGCGGAGGTTCTGTTGCAGTTGCCTTAAAAATTGCAGAACAATTAGAATCTGGAGTTGTGGTTGCCGTTATCTGCGACCGTGGTGATCGTTATTTGTCTTCGGATTTATTTGACTAAAAAAGGGACAAAGGTACAGAGGCACAAAGAGACAAAGCCTCTAAACTTTCCCTAAAAAAAACTTTGTCTCTTTGTATCTCTGAAACTTTGCAACTAAAAAAAATGAACTACAGAAAACTAGGAAAAACAAACTTTAATATCTCTGAAATTTCGCTTGGCACTTGGCAAGTTGGCGGAAAATGGGGATCGGGTTTTGATGATAAAACTGCCGATGAACTTTTGAATACTGCTATTGATAATGGCGTAAACTTTATTGATACGGCCGATGTTTACGAAAATGGATTAAGCGAAACTGCTGTTGGAAGAGTGGTTCGTTCTCGTTCTGAACGTATTTTTGTTGCCACAAAATGCGGACGCCAAATTAATCCGCATGTTAATGCAGGATATACGCCAAAAGTACTTCAAAAATTTGTTGAAGACAGTTTAAAAAGAACGGGATTAGAAACACTTGATTTAATTCAGCTGCATTGTCCGCCGACTGAAGTTTACTATCGTCCAGAAATATTTGAACTTTTTGATAGACTAAAAGATCAGGGAAAAATTCTTAACCTCGGTGTAAGCGTTGAAAAAGTCGAAGAAGCTTTAAAAGCCATTGAATACTCAAACGTAACAACGGTTCAGATTATCTTCAATTTGTTTCGTCAGCGACCTTCTGAATTGTTTTTCACGGAAGCTAAAAAGAAAGATATCGGAATTATTGCCCGAGTTCCATTAGCCAGCGGACTTTTAACAGGCAAATTTGACGCAAAAACAACTTTTGACCCTCAGGATCACCGAAATTTTAATCGTAACGGAGAAGCGTTTGATAAAGGCGAAACTTTTTCTGGAATTGATTATGAATTAGGATTAAAAGCTGTTGAAGAATTAAAAGCTTTATTTCCAGAATCAAAAAATCTAGCCGCAATAGCCTTACAATGGATTTTGAGTTTTAATGAAGTAAGCTGTATTATTCCTGGAGCATCCAAAACAGAACATGTTTTATCAAATTTATCGGTTTATGACACTCCAAAATTAACTTCAGAGCAGATTTTAGAAATGAACAAAATCTATAATGACCTTATCAAATCTTCTGTTCATCAGCTTTGGTAAGTCATTACTATTAAAATATAAAATAAGGCTGTCAAGAATAAAATCTTACAGCCTTATTTTTTTTTAGAGTCTAAACGTCGAATTCTATCTTAAATTCTGCACCTTTATTTTTTCCTTCGCTAGATGCGGTCAATCGACCTTTGTTTCTTTCTATGATTTTTTTGCACAAATACAATCCGATTCCTGTCGAACCTTCGTTTGCGGTTCCTAAACGGCTCATTTTCGTGAATTTTTTAAATAATTCCTCAATCTGATTTCGATCAAACCCCATTCCGTAATCTTTTACCGTCATAATCAATTTTGAATCTGTAGAAAAGATTCTGACTTTAATTTCGCTATCAAAATAAGAGAACTTAACGGCGTTGCTTATTAGATTTACCAACACTTGAACCAAAAGCCCCTCGTCTATTTTCAGTTTTGCTTCATTACATTCCAAAACCAAATCCATTTTTATATTTTTATCTAACAAACGCTGTTCAACTTGTTCGTTAATAAAAGGTACAATATTCGAAAACAAAACCGCCTTTACTTCTGGGTTTACTTTTACAACATCGTCTTGTTCTTTTAGCAATTTGATGAAATTTTCAATGTATCTAAATTGCAGTTCAGTCGATTCGCAAATCAGCTCGGCCATATTTTTAACCGATTCTGATGGTTCCTCGCTTATAATAAGTTTAGCCAAACCTTGCGGATTTCCTGCAAAATTTTTCAAATCATGCGAAAGCATATAAACCAAATCCTGTTTTTCGTTTATAAAATTTTCTGCTTCATTAATAGATTCCTGTATGTTACACAAAAGCAGACCTGCTTCGTCTGTATAATCTGTTGGCAAAGCAGCTATTTTTCTTGAATCTCTATAGTCATCTAATGCTTTTGAGGCTATAGCGATTGGCTTTATCAGTTTATTTAAAACCAAAAGCGTTATTGCCGTTGCCAGCAATGTCATAATTAAAGAAAAAATAAGAATAGAAGCTGATGATACTTCATGCTCAAAAAATAGAACAAAAAACAAGATTCCGATTAAGGGAATATGGATACCGATAAAAGCAACAAATAAAAATTTAAAAGCATAACTTTTTTTAAGAAAGCTGATTTTTGAAAGTTTGTGATACAACTTCATAAAAAGATAAAAATAGCAGGTTAATATGTAATTTTATTGGGATTATTACGAAAACAAAATTAGCTTTTATCCCCAATTAAACTAATATTTTGAAGAATTTCTAAATTTTTTCTAAAATTAAATTTGTAAAAGTTTTCAAAGGCTTATTTTTGCGCTATGGGAAGAAAAAATACAGACAAAATTGTCTTTCATCAAATTCAAGTTCTTGATGCTGGTGCAAAAGGGGTTTCAGTAGCCAAAGCACCTGACGGAAAAGTTATCTTTATTCCGAATGTGGTACCTGGAGATGTTGTAGACGTACAGACACTAAAAAAAAGAAAAGCGTATTACGAAGGTAAAGCGGTAAAATTTCACGAATTATCTGAATATAGAGTTGAGCCAATATGCGAACATTTTGGTGTATGTGGAGGTTGCAAATGGCAAAATATGAAATACAGCCAGCAACTTGCATTTAAACAAAATGAGGTTAAAAATCACTTACAAAGAATAGGAAAAATCGAACTTCCAGAATTTGAAGATATTTTAGGTTCTGAGAAACAGTTTTTCTACAGAAATAAAATGGAATTTTCTTTTTCTAACAGCCGTTGGTTAACTGAAAAAGAAATTGGAAGCACTGAAGATTTAGGGAACAGAAACGCTTTAGGTTTTCATATTCCTAAAATGTGGGATAAAATCTTAGACATCAACAAATGTCATTTACAAGAAGATCCTTCAAATGCCATTCGTAACGAAATTAGAGCTTTTGCAAACGAACATAATTTAGCTTTTTTTAATCCGAGAGAACATTCTGGATTATTAAGAACGGTTATGATTCGTACGGTTTCTACTGGAGAAATCATGGTTTTGATTCAGTTTTTTGAAGAAGACAAAGAAAACCGAGAATTAATTCTTGACCATTTATACGAGAAATTCCCTCAAATTACTTCATTACAATATGTTGTAAACGGAAAACCAAACGATACAATTTACGATCAGGATGTAATCCTTTACAAAGGAAGAAACTACATTTTGGAAGAAATGGAAGGTTTAAAATTCAGCATTAATGCTAAATCATTCTACCAAACCAACTCTGACCAAGCTTACGAATTATATAAAATAACACGAGATTTTGCTGGGCTTACAGGAAATGAAGTGGTTTATGACTTATATACAGGAACTGGAACCATTGCACAGTTCGTTTCTAAAAAAGCAAAAAAAGTAATTGGAGTAGAAAGTGTTCCTGAAGCTATTATTGATGCTAAAGCCAATGCAGAACGCAATAATATTACAAATTGCGAGTTTTTTGTTGGTGACATGAAGGTAGTCTTTAATGAAGCTTTTATTGCACAGCACGGAAAACCAGACGTTATTATTACAGACCCGCCTCGTGACGGAATGCATAAAGATGTTGTAGAACAAATCTTAAAAATTGCTCCTGAAAAAGTGGTTTATGTAAGCTGTAATTCTGCAACTCAAGCGCGCGATCTAGCTTTAATGGATGAAAAATACAAAGTAACTCGTGTGCGCCCTGTAGATATGTTTCCGCAGACGCATCATGTTGAAAATGTTGTACTTTTAGAACTTCGATAAAAAATACATGAAAAAATTAATCTCTCTTTTACTGCTCTTCACTTTCGGCTTATCTAGCTGCGAGAAAGATGATATCTGCGATGCCAATACACCAACTACACCAAGATTGGTTATGACATTTTATGATATTTCTAGTCCGACGAAAACAAAAAATGTTACCAACTTAAAAGTTATTGGTGACGGAATGGAAGAAGGGATTGTTTTTAATGAAAGTCTCGCAGAAGATGATTCATTGAGATATGTAACCAGCGGAAGTACTGTATCAATTCCGTTAAAGGTAAATGACACTACAGCAACCTTTAAGTTTATTTACAGCTCTTTAAGCACCACAGCTATCAATACTGATGTTATTAAATTTAACTATAACACACAAAATGTATACGTTTCGAGAGCTTGTGGCTTTAAAACTATTTTTCAGCTAAAAAACATTCTGCCTTTTGTACATACTGATCCAGACGGAGATACGTTTTGGATGACCGAAGTTGATTTAGAAAACCCTAACATTGAATCTGAAAATGAAACACACATTAAAGTTTATTTCTAGTCTTTCATTATTGTTTTCAATGTTTTTAGGTTATGCGCAGGATGTTCCTGAGATTTCTAAAAATTTGAAGGACACAATAGCGACTAAAAAGCCAAAAACAGAAACTGTAAAAACGGCAAAACCAGAAATTCAGGAAGCTCAAGCTCCAATAGATAGCGTTATAAAAACAGACCGTTACGGACTTCGTGTTGGTGTTGATTTGTACAAACTTACTCGTGGCCTTTATGACAAAGATTATAAAGGAGTAGAATTTGTTGGAGACTGGCGATTAACCAAAAAGTATTTCTTAGCGGCAGAATTAGGCTACGAAGATAAAACTACAGAAGATGACCGTTTGACTTCTTCTGCTAACGGAACTTATATAAAAGCAGGTTTTGACTATAATTTTTATCAAAACTGGCTTGATATGGAAAACCTTATCACAATAGGAATGCGTGGCGGATTTAGTAGTTTTGCGCAAGAATTGCATAGCTATAAGATCTATAACCCGAATCCGTATTGGGGAGAATTACCTCCAATAGCAACAGACAATAAATATAGCGGACTTACCGCTACTTGGATTGAAGTTGCATTAGGACTAAAAGCCCAAGTTGTGAAAAATGTATTTGTTGGTTTCGGTGTTCAGCTTAAACTTCTGACTTCTAATAAAGAACCAAATAATTTCGAAAACCTTTATATTCCAGGTTTTAACAGAACTTATGACGGAAGTTTTGGAATTGGTTTCAACTACACAGTTTCCTACTTTATTCCGATTTATAAGAAAAAAACAATGGCATCTGAAACAGTAAAAAAAGAAGAACCTAAGAAGAAAAAATAGTTTTTTTTTAAGGTTCTAAGATGCTAAGACTCTAAGATACTAAGTTTAAAAAAAAGCGGTAAATTCAAGTTGAATTTACCGCTTTTTTATGTTGTTAAGATTAAAAACTTAGAACCTTAGTATCTCAGAATCTTAGCATCTTTTTTAAGTTAACTGAAAATTAATCGCTGCTTGTGTATGTATTAAAGTTGTATCAAAAATAGGGACAATTAAATCTCCTTCTTTTATTACTAGCGGAATTTCGGTGCATCCTAAAATAATTCCTTCTGCTCCATTTTTGATTAATTCATTTGCAATTTCAAGATAACGCTTTTTCGTTTCTTCAGTTGCAATTCCCCTTCCCAATTCTTCGAAGATGGTGTAATGAATAAAATCTTTGTCAGCTTCTCTTATTGGTATTATTGCTTCAATTCCTTTTTCAGCAAGTTTATCTTTAAAGAAATCCAATTCCATTGTGAATTTTGTTCCCAGTAAACCTACTTTTTTCAAGTCTTTTTTCTGAATTTCAATCGCTGTTTCTTCGGCAATATGAATAAGCGGAAGTCCAATAGCTTGCTGCAGTTTGTCTGCAATTAAATGCATTGTATTGGCACATAAAACAATAGCTTCTGCCCCGCCTGATTTTAAAACTTCTGCCGCTTTTAAAAGCATATTAAAAGTAGAATCCCAGTCGTTGGCATCGTTATTCTTTTTAATATCGGCATAATTAAAAGAGTAGATTAGACATTCAGAGAAATTTAGTCCGCCGAGTTTTTCATTAATTCCTTTATTAATTAAAGTATAATAATCAGATGTAGAAACCCAGCTGATTCCGCCAATAAGTCCAATTTTCCTCATATATTTTTCAAATTATCCGATTTCTTTAATTCCTTTTATAAAAAGCCACTTCATAAAAAGCTTTTCACCGTCTTTAGTTCTTACCGCTTGAAATTTAGGCCCAATAATAGTTCCAATTACAAATGCCGTCATCGGAATCCAAATTCCAGTTAATCCCGTGTAAGCCGCAATCAAATATCTAAATAAAAGAAATAAAATTGCAAAAGCAGCCAATTGGTATAAAAAAGCGCGTAGTTGTAGTTTTGACATTTTTTTTGAATTGCTAAGGTTCTGAGAGGCTAAGAGGCTAAGTTTTTTTCCTTGCAACTTATATATTCTTTAGAACCTTAATATTTATTTAAAATTATTCTTTTTCCCATTTTACTAAAACTCTTAGCATCTTAGAATCTTAGAGACTTAGTATCTCAGAATCTTAGAATCTTAGTATCTTAGAGACTTAGACTTGAAACTTCGTTCTCTTACTTCCTTCGTACATTTCGTATTTTACCAAACGTGCTTCAAGGCTTCCGTTAAAAAGTTTGATTTTTCTAGAAGGTTTTAATCCTACGAATTTTAAGGCTTCAAGGTTGGCTGTAATAAACCAAGCGTTTGTTCCTGGATAATTCTTCTTTAAAGTATCTCCAATACTAGCGTAGAATTTTTCCATATGAATATCCAAACGCTCATCGTAAGGCGGATTGAAAACAATATGCAGTTTACCTTCTGTTTCTTTTTCTGTATCAAAAAAGTTCTCTTCGTAAATTTTAATGTAATCTTCTAAATTAGCATTTCTAATATTGTCTTTCGCTTTGCTTACAGCACTTGGCGCTTTATCAAAACCTTTAATTGTATAATGAAACTCTCTAGTTTTTTTCATTAAACTATCAACAATCATATCAAACAAATCATTATCCCAATCTTTCCATTTTTCAAAAGCAAACTCTTTTCTGTTAATATTTGCTGGAATATTGCAGGCAATCATAGCTGCTTCTGCCAAGAAAGTTCCAGAACCGCACATAGGATCCAAGAAATCACTTTGTCCATCCCAACCAGACAATAAAAGAATTCCAGCTGCCAAAACCTCATTAATAGGGGCAATATTGGTAGCCGTTCTGTAACCACGCTGATGAAGCGACGCTCCAGAAGTATCTAAAGAAACAGAAACCTGATCTTTGTCAATATGAATATTAATACGCAAATCTGGATACTGTTTATCAATACTTGGACGCTGTCCCGTTCTTTCTCTAAACTGATCTACGATCGCATCTTTACATTTCTGAGAAATAAATTCAGAATGATTGAAATAAGTCGAATGCACCGTGCTATCAATCACAAAAGTCTGATTCGCATTTAAGTATTTAGACCAGTTTATCCCCAAAATTCCTTTGTACAAAGCCTGTTCATTATTAGCTCTAAAAGAATAAATTGGTTTTAAAACTTTAAGCGCAGTACGCAAAGACAAATTGGCTTTGTACATAAAACCTTTGTCTCCTTTAAAGCTTACCATCCTCACACCTTTTTCAACATCTTGAGCGCCAAGTGTGCGTAATTCTTTTTCTAATATTTCTTCAAAGCCAAAAAAACATTTGGCAATCATTTTAAAATTTTCTTCCATTTCTTTTTCAATTAAAAAAAGCTAATCGCTATAACATTTTATTATACTGTTATAAATAGGTATCGAAGCGAAATAGTTATTTTTCGGCAAAAATACACTAAATTTGCCGGACTTTTGAATTAATTGAAATAGAATAAATGTCTGTAAAACATAACGCACCAATCCAAAATCAAGAAGATGACAATCAAAACTGGTATTCTTCGTGGTTTGACACGCCATATTATCATATTCTTTACAAGGATCGTAATTATCGTGAAGCTCAGGTTTTCATGGACAATTTAACACATTATCTTAACCTGCCAGAGAAAGCCAAAGTATTGGATTTAGCGTGCGGAAAAGGCCGTCATTCTATTTATTTGAATCAATTAGGCTACGATGTTTTAGGCGCAGATTTGTCTGAAAACAGCATCGCCGAAGCTAGTAAAAACAGTAATGAAACCCTTCATTTTAAAGTGCACGACATGCGCGAGCCTTTTGAAGAAAAGTTTGATGCTATTTTCAATCTTTTTACCAGTTTTGGCTATTTTGAAAGCGACGAAGACAATCTGACCACTTTAAAAGCAATTAAAGAAAGCTTATCAGAATACGGTTTTGCTGTAATCGATTTCATGAATGTACCAAACGTTATTGAAAATCTTGTTCCCGAAGAAGTAAAAACAGTTGACGAAATAGATTTTCACATCAAAAGATACGTTGAAGACGGACATATTTTTAAAGAAATTGATTTTGAAGACCAAGGCAGAAAATATCATTTTACAGAAAAAGTAAAAGCCCTAACTTTGAAAGACTTTCAGGATTTAATGGACGAGGCTGGAATTTTTCTTTTAGACATTTTTGGAGACTACAAACTCAAAAAATTCCATAAAACCGAAAGCGAAAGATTAATCATGATTTTTAAGTAAATTAGTTAATCGTTTATTTGTTGAACCGTTTAATAGGTAAGCAAAAAACGATTAAACAAATCAACGGTTAAACAAATACAAATGAACTATTTATTACCCTTATTTTCTGTACTTTTAGGATATGGCGTGGCTTTATTTATAAAACCAGAAAACAAAAATAATTTAAAATTACTACTCGCATTTAGCGGTTCTTTTTTATTATCGTTAACCGTAATGCATCTTCTTCCAGATGTTTACGAATCGCACAATCATAATATCGGAATCTTTATAATGGTCGGAATTTTATTCCAGATCGTACTTGAATTTTTCTCAAAAGGTGCCGAACATGGACACGTTCACGGACACGCAAAAATGTCTCAAATTCCATGGCTTTTATTTATCAGCCTTTGCATTCACGCCTTTTTAGAAGGATTTCCTGTAAGCCACCATCATGGTTTAGCAGTAGGAATTGCCATTCATCATCTGCCAATTGCGGTTATCTTAACCACATTTTTCATCAATGCAGATTTAAACAAAAAAGCCATTTTTGCCTTCATGCTGACCTTTGCCATCATGACCCCACTCGGAACTGTAGCTTCAGAATATTTGCCCTTCTTAAGTAAATATTACACCGAAATAACAGCAATCGTAATAGGTATTTTATTCCACATTTCCTCAACCATCATTTTTGAAAGCAGCGAAGGACACAAATTCAACATTGCCAAAGTTTCTATGATCGTTCTAGGAATTTTATTGGCATTCTTTTTATAATCTGGGCGTGCCCAAATTTCCAAAAGGCGCAATTTAACAAACCGCTTATGTGCGCCTTTCGCAAATTCGGTCGGGCTATCCGCATTACTTCGGTAATTTGCTCCTATCCCTCACGCAAGAAAAAGTTTCAAGTTTCAGGTTTCAAGTTTTACTCTCGCGTGTCAGGCTGAGCGAAGTCGAAGCCCAGTGAAAAATTATCTAATTATCAAATTGACTAATTATCTAATTCCTTAATTCCCCACCCTCTTCTTCTCGTCCTGATTTCCGAAAGCACGTTCTTTCACATTAATCTTTTTATTTCCGAAATTGTAAACCAAAGACAAACGCACAAAACGATTACTTTCATTTTGGCTATAAACCTGTTTTACGCCATTTACAACCGAAGTGAAATCTTTCAAATAAGAAGTATTAAAAATATCATTAGCCAAAAATGCAATCTGAAGCGTTTTATTCAACAAATCCTGTTTAAAACCAATATCAAAACTTGATGCATAACCAATCTCATACAAACCACTTTTAAAAGGTGAACTATAATTAAAATCAATTTGAAGTTTACTGCTTTTCCCTAGTATAAAAGTATTATTCGTCGTAAAATCAATCTGTAAACTATTTGATGGCGTTGCATTAATATCTTTTACAAACTCCGTCTTAGCGCCTAAAAAGTACAAAGTATTTTCACTCTGCCACCAATCTGCAAAACTTGCAGAATAACTTTCTCCCAAACCGTAATTCAAACCTTTATAATAGTTCTCGCGGGTTACAATCTGCGTATTCGTTTCTGGGTTTGAAGTAAAAACAACTCCATATCCATTTGTAATCGCATTTACAAAAATGCTTGTTCTTAAAACCTCTTTATAAGAATGCGCCAATTCAAAATTATCACTAAATGAAGGCTTTAAAAACGGATTTCCTTCAGAATAACTGTTACTATTAATATAAACTCTAAATGGATTCAGCAAATCAAAACGTGGTCGGTTGATTCTTTTTCCATAATTCAGACTAAAAGTATTGTTCTCATTTTTCTTGTACGAAGCATAAAAAGTTGTAAACAACTTCAAATAATCATTTACATTTTCCTGATTCATGGTTTCAGAGAATCCGCTTGTTTGTGTGTTCTCCAATCGTAAACCCATTTGCAGATTCCATTTTTCATTTAGCTTTTTATCTCCATTAATATAAAACGCCTGATTATTTTCAGTGTATTTAAATTGGTTTGACTGACTAGGATCTAATTCTGGAGTTCCAGTTATAGTATTGTAAAAAACCACATCGCTTATGCTGTTTGTAAAACTCATTTTCGCACCATAAGACAAATTAAAAGTTTCAAACGGATGTTCCATATCTGCCTTAAAACTCCAGTTATCAATATCTTGATTGGAAATATTTCTTCCCGCCTGATTGACATCAATAAATTCCATATCTGGATTATAATTGTTCGCTATAAAATCTCTATCAAATTTTGAGCTGTAATTGAAATAATCCACATCAAAAGATAATTTCTTTTTTGAATCAAATTTAGTGATCAAATGCGCATTATAAGTCTGATTTTTAGAACCTTTATCTGTAAAACTTTTATTCAATGTAACCTGCTCCAACTCGTTTTGGGTATTGTACTTTTCAATTCTAATATCCGATCCAAAATCAGGATTATTTCTGTCATTCATAAACTGAAAACCAATCGTTGAGCGTTCAGACAAATCATAGTCTAATGCCAATTTTCCTGAAAAATTCTCATTTTTAACTTTTGTATCGGCGTACATTGTAGAAAGTCCATTAGGAAAATACATATCTAAATTCTCTTTAGAGTTTTTATAACCCGTTTTACCATTCACGCTTGCCGAAAATCTAAACTTATTTTTGCTATAGAAGAAATTATCTCTCAAAGTGTAAATTCCATATTTATTCTGATCGTAAGAAACTGTAGTCGAATTTTTCCACGAATCGCGAACTCCCTTTTTCATAATAATATTAATCAGCCCTCCAGTTCCATCTGCTTCATATTTTGCGGGCGGATTGCTTATAACTTCAATGTTTTTAATATCTGCTGCCGAAATTGATTTCAAGAAATTGTTCAGTTCTTCGCCAGTCAATTCAATTAAACGTCCATCGATCATGACGCGCGAAGTTCCCTTTCCTAAAATGGTTATCACATCATTTTTCACTACAACTCCAGGCGCAGTATTAATTGCGCTTAAAGCGTCTCCTCCAACATTTGTGACATTGTTTTCTAGGTTATAAACCAAACGATCTGTTTTCTGCTCAATAGTTTTCTTTTTAGACTGAACCACAACTTCAACTAATTTGGTTTCGGTTTCTTTTAGAATTATAGTTCCTAAATCGGTGTTTTTTTCTAGTAAAATTTCTTTTTCATAATCGGCAAAACCCAAAAGACTGATTTCAATTTTATAAGAACCATTTTTAAGGCTGATATCAAAAGAACCATCTTCTTTAGTTGTAGTTCCATCAATAATTTTCCCTTCTTTATTTAATATTGAAATTTCAGCCCATTCTAAAGATTTGGTTTCACTAGCGACTCTTCCTTTTAGTGTTAATTGTGCTAAACAAAATAAAGGCAATAGTAAAAAGACTAGGAGATTTAATTTTTTCATGATTTCTAATTTTAACTTGTTCGATTAATTTGAAGCAAAGTTGCCTTAGAAAATCTTCCTATGCGACCGACAAAAAAAGTCGAACCATTTTCTCAAATAGAAATTGGTTCGACTTTATATAGGCAAGGCGTTCGACTTTTTACAAACCCTTTATTTTTAACTATTTCTGTAAGCTGTTGGGGTTAAATTGGTATATTTTTTAAATGAAGTATTAAAAGAAGATTTGGAGTTAAAACCAACTTCGTACAATATTTCTAGAACAGTTAATTGATTTTTTGATTGATCTCTTAAAATTTGCATGGCTTTTTGAATGCGATATTCATTCACAAAATCAAAAAAATGCTGATCGATATGATGATTTATTAAAATAGATAAATCGCGAACAGGAATACTAATCTGATTGGCCAATTCCTGAATAGTAAGTGATGGATCGAGAAATGGTTCTTTCTCAGTCATATATTGTTTTAAAGTACTAATTTGTGTATTGATCAAATCATTTTGCTGATTTACAGCTTCTGGCTTTTCATCAATTTCTGGCAGAATATCTTTTGTTAATACTAACTTAGAATTTACACCTCTAAAAAGTTCTGGATATTTTAAAGCTTTCATGATAAACCAGCACGTTATAAATAAAGCTATAGTTCCAACAAGGACATTTGCCCACAAAAACACTTCTTTGAAACCGCTGTACCTCAATATGTTTTTTAAAAGTACAATAGAATGTGCAACAAGAAACACGCATGTCATTTGAAAAAGCCATTTATAAGTAGAAACGCTCGGATTGGTGTAGTTTTCTAGATAAATTTCTTTGTATTTCTTCAAGATCAAAAATACACTTACGATATAAAAAACGTACTGAAATTCTATTAAAATCTGTATAAAATAGATCTCAGACATTTCATTTAAAGGACCTATAAAGTTGCCATTTACAATACTTAAATATATTCTTGGTATAAAAATTAAATTGACTATTACAAAAGGAAGCAAATGAATGAGATGTTTCCATTTTAACTTAAAGTCTGAATAACATACAGATAAAACATACAAATAAAATGATGGCATTCCCAGTAAACAGAAAGTTGCTCTAAAAATTTCTAAATTTCTGTGATCTTCTGTATACAGATAAATAAAAAAACCGCTAAGATCAATTGCCGAAAAAATAAAGAACAAAGCAAATAAGCGGTTAGCCAGTTTATTTTCTGTTTTAACGGTTAGCAGAAAAAATGCCATTAATAAGGAAACGAAAACAGAAATTCGAGCAATTCCCTGTAGTAAATCTAATTGATCCATCTATCTTTTTATATTAGACAAATATAATATTTTCGTTTTTGTAACAAAGCCACAATAAAACCGTCTTTAGAGAGAAAAAATAGAAGAAAAAAATTGATTTTAAATCTCTGAGACTTTGCAAGATTGAAATAAAATATATTAATTTTGACGAGTCTAAATAACGATAAAATGACATTTACGAAAACTACTGAACAAGCCTCAAAATATGAACATTTAGAGAAGATGTCTGTTCATGAATTGTTATCTAATATAAACCAGGAAGATAAAACTGTGCCTTATGCAGTCGAAAAAGCTTTACCACAAATAGAAGCTTTGATTCCGCAGATAGTCGACAAATTAAAACTTGGCGGCAGATTGTTTTATATTGGAGCAGGAACTTCTGGCCGACTTGGTGTTGTTGATGCTTCTGAATGTCCGCCCACTTTTGGCGTTCCTTTCGACTTAGTAAATGGCATTATTGCAGGTGGCGACACAGCGATTAGACGCGCAGTAGAAAACGCAGAAGATAACCCTACACAAGCTTGGATTGATCTTCAAAACCATAAAATCGATTCTAATGATGTTGTAATCGGAATTGCTGCTTCGGGAACAACTCCGTATGTTATTGGTGGATTAGAAACTTGTAACCAAAACAATATTATCACCGGTTGTATTACTTGTAATGCTGGAAGTCCATTGGCATTGACGGCGCAATTTCCTATTGAGGTCGTAGTTGGGCCAG
The DNA here is from genome assembly GCF_056824325.1 of Flavobacterium sp. B330r. Taxonomy (NCBI): domain Bacteria; kingdom Pseudomonadati; phylum Bacteroidota; class Flavobacteriia; order Flavobacteriales; family Flavobacteriaceae; genus Flavobacterium; species Flavobacterium sp. B330r. Next base: position 3,719,180 of record NZ_CP124860.1, on the reverse strand, counting down.
AATTTGTAACTGGAAGCTCTAGAATGAAAGCTGGAACTGCGCAGAAACTGGTTTTAAACATGATTTCGACTGCAGCTATGATTAAGTTAGGAAAAGTAAGGGGAAACAAAATGGTCGATATGCAGTTAAGCAATGTAAAACTGGTTGATCGTGGTGTAAAAATGATTATGGACGAGATTTCGGTTTCGTATGACGAAGCTTCTGAATTATTGAAAAAATATGGCAGCGTAAGAAATGCTGTCGACAATTATAAAAAATAAAAAGGCTTCTGAGTGGTTGTTTAACCGCAAAGTACGCTAAGATTTATGCAAGGTTCGCAAGGTTTTTGTCCAAAACTTTGCGAACTTTGTCATTATAAAAATATATCATATAAAAAACTTAGCGTACTTTGCGATTAAATACAAGCCAACAGCTTACAACCTTAAAATTGAAACAAAAAAGATGGCAACGAATAAAGAATTACTAAAAAAAGGAGTGAAATATTTATCAGGCGCTCTGCCTTTAATGTTTCTTGGCCCAACATTGATTTATAATGCTTTTATGAATCAGCATACCAACTGGCATTATCTTGTTTTAGGAATTGGAATTGTGGCTTGCCTAAGTTCTATGCTTTTGATCTTTTTGGGATTGAAAATTATTATGAAAGGTATATTTAACGATTAAGAACTGAAAACTTAAATTTCTAAAATACTTATGGAAGCTCTAATTCACATTCAGAAAACATTTGAGAAAGTTGTTTATATTGATAAGAAAATAAACAATCGCGAGTTTGAAGATTGTGTTTTTAAAAACTGCGACTTTTCTAACAGCAATTTCAATTCTAATACTTTTCTTGACTGCGAGTTTATTGACTGCAATTTATCAATGACAAGTTTGGCAGGAACGAGTTTAAAGAACGTCACTTTCAAAAACTGTAAACTTCTCGGAATTGCATTTAACGAATGTGACGATTTTCTATTCCAGGTTTATTTTGATGAATGCGTTCTTGATTATGCATTGTTTTCCAATAAAAAAATGCCAAAAACTAAGTTCGTTAATTCTTCTGTTCGCGAAGTAACTTTTGTTGGAACCAATTTAACGAGTTCTGTTTTTGATAATTGCGATCTTGATGGCGCTATTTTTAATGAAACACAATTAGCATCGGTCAATTTTAAAACGGCTTACAATTACAAAATCGATCCTGAATTTAATCCGATGAAAAAAGCACAATTTTCTACTGAAGGAATTGTCGGATTATTAGATAAGTATGATATCAAAATTGTTTAGTTATGAGTGCCAATGAATCTTATCTAGAAAGTGTCAGAAAGCAGTTTTTGTATTATAAAATGCTTGGCGAAAAAGCCATTGACCAACTTGAACCTCAACAGCTTTTTATTTCGGTAAATGAAGACACCAACAGCATTGCTACAATAATAAAACATATTTCGGGCAATATGCTGTCTCGATGGACTGATTTTCTTACTACCGATGGTGAAAAAGAATGGCGCAACAGAGATTCTGAATTTGAAAATGATTTACAATCTAAAGACGAAGTTCTTGAACTGTGGAATAAAGGATGGAATTGTCTCGAAAATGCTCTTGAAAGCTTAAAACCAGAACAGCTTTCAGATATTATTTATATAAGAAATGAAGGCCATACGGTTATAGAAGCTATAAATCGACAATTGGCACATTATCCGTATCATGTAGGGCAGATTGTTTTTTATGCCAAACAGCTTAAAAACAGCGAATGGAATAGTTTATCGATTCCGAAAAACAAATCGGGAAATTATAACGCCGAAAAGTTTGCCAAAGAAAAAGAAATCAAGAACTTTACCGATGATGAGTTAAAAAGATTGAAATGACCCGTTTGTCAGTCTGAGCGTAGTCGAAGACCTTTTTGTGGCATAAAAATGAAATCTCTAGCTCTAAAAAAACAACTTAATTAAAATGAAAAAAATAGTATTCTTATTCCCTTTTCTAGCTTTAGTTTCATGCTATAATGCAGAACACAATTGCAAGGATTTTAAAACAGGGAAATTCAAATTTGAAACAGATGTCAATGGCGTAAAAAAAACAACTTATTTTGAGCGTAAAGACAATATCGAAATTGAAACTTACGAAGGAAAAACCGATACTGCTACAATACGCTGGGTAAGTGACTGTGAGTACGTGCTGCAAAAGAAACATCCTAAAAATATGGCTGAAGAAAAAGCGATCAGCATGAAGATTTTAAACACTTCTAAAGATTCTTATACTTTCGAATTTGGCTTGGTTGGTTCTGAAGAAAAACAGCGAGGAACAGTTTATAAAGTTGATTAAATAATAAAGGCTCCATTTGGGAGCTTTTTTTTTGCCACAAAGACACAAAGTCTCCAAATTTTTTTATTCTCATTTTTTAAACTTTGCAACTCTGAATCTTTGTCCCTTTGTAACTAAAAAAACAAACGTGTTTCTTTTACATTTCTATTTTAAATAGTACATTAGAACTCTAATCTAACCAAATGAAAAATACCATTTCGCAGAGAGTTGCTGATTTTTTAAAAAATTATCCGCCGTTTAATTTTCTTCACCAGAGAGATTTAGAAAAGCTTTCTGAACAGATTTCTATTATTTATAAAGAAAAAGATGCCGTCATTTTTGCTGAAAATGACAAAACCCACGATTCTTTTTACGTGGTTCATAAAGGCGCTGTTGCACTTAAAAAAAACATTAAAAATACCGTTTTAGATATGTGCGATGAGGGCGATATTTTTGGATTGCGTCCGTTATTGGCACAAGAAAATTATATCATGGAAGCGGTCGCTCACGAAGAAAGCATTTTGTACGCCATTCCTATTGCGGTTTTTAAACCTTATGCGCTCGAGAATAGAAATGTTGGTAATTTCTTGATTGAAAGTTATGCTTCGAATACTCGAAATCCTTATTCCGATATTCATAAAGATAAATTATATGGTGATGATCAGTTAAATGAAAATCTGCATTCGAGCAATCATTCTTTTGATTTAGCGCCCATAAAATATTCAAAAAAAATAGTTACCTGTAGTCCGTCAACCACTGTTAAGGAAGTGGCGAAGATTATGAATAAAAAGAAAGTCGGTGCTATTTTGATTGTTGATGAAATGCTTCCGATTGGTATTTTGACAGATAAAGATCTTCGAAATAAAATCGTTACAGGAGATTTTCCTATTACAACCACTGCCGAAACGATAATGACCAAACCTGTTATTACGTATCCTAAAAAAATGACGGTTACTGAGGCGCAAATGGCCATGATGAAAAGTAATATCAGTCATTTGTGTTTAACGAAAGATGGAACGGTAAACACAAAAGCGGTTGGAATTTTATCGAAACACGACGTTATGGTTGCGCTCGGAAACAATCCTGCGGTTTTAATTAAAGCCTTAAAACGAACTAAAAAAATTAAGGAAATAAAACCTATTCGCAATCGTATTATGCAGTTGTTGCAAGGTTATTTGGATCAAAATATCCCAATGACTTTGATTACGAAAATCATTACCGAACTTAACGAAGCCTGCACCAATCGTGTTATTGAGATTTGCTTAGAAAAAATGAGCAGTCCGCCGCCCGTTAAATTTGCTTGGCTCGCACTCGGAAGTCAAGGCCGCGGCGAGCAAATGTTGCATACAGATCAAGATAATGCCATTGTTTATGAAAATGTGAATGAAGTTTTTAGAGAGGAAACTAAAATCTATTTTCTAAAATTTGCCGGACTTGTCAATAAAGGGCTTTTTGAAATTGGATACGATTATTGTCCTGCCGAAATGATGGCTTCGAACCCAAAATGGTGTATGAGTGTGGACGAATGGAAAAACAATGTGCATCATTGGATTACAAATCCAGGTAAAAATGAGGTCTTATTGTCCTTTATTTTCTTTGATTATAGTTTAACTTACGGAGATACCGAAGTAGCAAATCAATTGTCTGATTATATTTTTGAAGATTTAAAAGCAAATCCTATTTTTTATATGCATTTGGTGAGTGGTGCTCTGCAAAGCCCTTCTCCTACTGGTTTCTTTAGACAATTTTTGGTGGAGCAAGATGGCGCTAACAAAGATAATTTTGATATTAAACGAAGAGCTTTAATGCCGTTAACCGATGCTGCGCGTGTTTTAATTTTATCTCATTCAGTAAAATCGATTAGCAATACAGCAGAGCGCTTTGAGAAATTAGCAGAACTGGAACCTAACAATAGAGAATTGTATTTATCGTGCTCTTATTCTTTCAAAGCTTTATTAAAATTTAGAACCAAGCAGGGTCTTTTGCATCATGATTCTGGTCAGTTTATCGAATTGGAGTCTTTGACCAAAATGGAAAAAATTAAGCTCAAACGCACTTTTAAAACCATTAAGGAACTTCAGGAACTTATTTCAGTACGTTTTAATATCTCAAATTTGGTATAATCATGAGTTTATTCAATTTTTGGAAAAAAGAAGAAACTAATCTATTCGATGAAAATATTACAATCGAAGAAACTCGTTTTGTGGTTTTGGATACCGAAACAACTGGTTTTGATTACGAAAATGACCGTATTCTCTGCATAGGCGCACTAGTTCTTCAAAACGGAATTATTAATGTTCAGGAAAGCTTTGAAGTATATTTAGAACAAGATCATTACGATAAATCGACCGCTCAAATTCATGGTATTTTAAAAGATTTACTGATTAAACGTCCTACTGAATTGGAGGCATTACAGCAGTTTCTAGATTTTCTAGGAGACTCCATTATCATTGCGCATCACACTATTTTTGATGTTACAATGATTAATAAAGCTTTAGAAAGAAACGGACTTCCTCATTTAACGAATAAAACCTTAGACACGGCTTATTTGTATAAAAAGACTTTAATTCAATCTCATTTATTTGAACGAAAGGATCATTACACCTTAGATGATCTTGCAGACAAATTTGATATTTCCAAGAAAGATCGCCACACAGCACTGGGGGATGCCTACATCACTGCCATTGCTTTTCTTAAGATTGTAAAGAAATTGAGAGAGAAAAAAGCAATTAGTTTAAATCAGCTTTTCAAACCTTAAGATTTTTTTATGAATCTTAACTTTACATTTCAACTCCATAATTTACCATTTAGTAATACTAGACTTATAAAAATTAGCAAAAAAGAAAAATAGCCATAACCTGTATTTTGTTTTTGAAAGATAGCTTTGTCGTAATCAAAAAAAACACAAAAACAATTATGAAAGCTAACTTTTTAAAATCAATTACCTTGCTTGGAATTGCAGGCCTTTCTGTAATAAGCTGCCAAAATGATGACAAAGATTCGAATAGCGTAAATGCTAGTATCGATTTTACTTCGCATTCAAAAGTGCCACCTTTTGTTTATCCAATGACAGGTTTTGAAAATCTAAAAATCAGTACTTTAATTGCTAGTACAGATGTTCTTCCAGAATCTCCTTCTTTTGTTTATGGTGCACAACCTGATGGAGCTGGATTAATGAAAGATCCAAATGGTAATGGATATATCTTGATTACCAACCACGAAATTCTGCAATCTGTATCAAGAGTTTATTTAGACAAAACTTTCAAACCAGTAAAAGGTGATTATATTGTTGATGGCGTTGGTGGTTTAACTCGTTTATGTTCTGCTACATTGGCAACTCCAGAAATTCACGGATTTGGACCAATCTTCTTAACTGCTGGAGAAAGCGGACAAGAAAGTATGGTGCACGGAATCAATCCGTTGGGACAATCTTCAGATAAAGCAAGAAAAGATAGAGTTTTACCAGCTTTAGGAAAAGCGAGTATGGAAAACGCTGTTCCGCTTCCTAAAGAAGCTTATCCAGGAAAAACCGTAATTCTAATTGGTGAAGATCAATCTTACGCAACTTCACACGTAAGTGCTGGACAATTAATTATGTATGTGAGTACTGTTGGCGATTTGTCTAACGGAAAATTATATGCCTTAAAAAGAACTGATGGAAATCAAGTTGAAACGGATATCAAATTAAATAGCAGTTATCCTGTTGAATTTGTTGAAATTCCAAATGCAAAAAATCTTACCGGGGCTGTTATCAATACAACTGTTAACGACTTAAAAGCAATTCGTTTTTCTAGAGTTGAAGACGTAGATTATAGAAAAGGAAGTGCAAACAACAATAGAGAAATTTATTTTACTGCTACAGGTCAAGCAACCAACAATGCTCCTGTTGACGGTTATACAATGTGGGGAAGAGTTTACAAAGTGAAACTAGATGCTACAAATCCGTTAAAAGGAACTTTAGAATTAGCTGTTGAAGGTGACAGTACTCCAGGAACTGGAATTATTAACCCAGATAACTTATGTGTAACAGAGAACTACGTTTACATTCAAGAAGATGGTGACAGCTACTACGCCGACGCTAAACACGATTCATATATCTGGCAATATAGCATTGCGACAAAGCAAAATAAAGCTTGGTTAAACATGAACCACAAAAGAACCGATGCAGCCTGGAATGCTTTATATAATCAAACTGGCGAAATGAGATTAGGAAGCTGGGAGTTTGGTGCTATGGAAGATATTTCGGACATCATTGGTGTTCCAGATACTTTTACCGTAAACATTCACCCGCACACATGGCAAAGTGATGCATTCAAAAATGCAGACGGTTCAGGAACTCAAACCAACAAAGAGGGAGGACAAACTGTAATTATCAGAAACGTACAGAGATAATAATTTCAGTCAAAATCTATTAACAACCCTTATTTTTCGATAAGGGTTGTTGCTATTAAAACACTATTATGAAATTACAATATTTTTCATTTCTATTTTTAGCTCTTTGTTTGTTCTTTTCGTGTCAAAAAAATGAAACTTCTAAAACAACAATCAAACAGAATCTTCTTGTTGACTTAAACAAATTAAGCAATGAAATTACCCAATTTCAAAAGCTGGTAGATAGCAATGCTTCTCCAAAAGAAATTGTAGAACAGTTTAAAAAATCACGTTTATTCTATAAAAAAGTGGAATGGGCAATTGAATATTTTATTCCCGAAACGGCTCGTTTTATGAATGGTCCAGCCTTGGATGAAATGGAATTGGAAGAAAATAGATCTTTTGAGCCACATGGGTTTCAAGTAATCGAAGAAATCATTTATCCTGAATATAAAATCGAGGATAAAGAAAATGTCATAAGAGAATTGAATATTTTTCAATCTAACATAAAGCAGCTGAAAACCACATTTGAAGTAATCACTATTTCTGACGATTATGTTTTGGATGCAATGGAACAGAATATATTTCGTGTTATTGCTTTAGGAATTACAGGTTTTGATAGTCCAATTTTACAGTCTTCAATTTCTGAAGCGGGAGAAAGTTTATTATCAATTTCTAAACCTCTTGAAATCATTAATTCCGATAATAAAACACTAGCCGATTTAAAGAAATTAATCGCAGAAGCACAGCAATATTGTAAAGAAAACAATAATTTCAATGCTTTTGACCGAGCCTTTTTTATAACAGAATATTTGAATCCGATTTCGAAAAAAATTAAAACTTTTCAGAAAGAAGAGAATATTAAAAACGTAAAGAAAACAAGCCCATTAAAACCAGAAATTGAAACTTTGTTTGATAAAGATGCTTTTGATGTAAATGCGTTTGTACTTTCTAAAGATTACAATTACACCATAGATAAAGCTAAACTGGGAGAAAAACTGTTTTATGATACCAGCCTTTCAAAAAATAATGACAGAAGCTGTGCAAGTTGCCATCATCCAGAAAAAGCATTTACAGATGGTTTAAAAACAAACGTTTCCTTAACAGGATCTAATCTTGCACGAAACACACCTACTCTTACCTATGCTTCTTTACAAAATGCTCAATTTTGGGATATGCGTCAGTTAGACTTAGAAAAGCAGAGTGTAGACGTAATTCAGAATAAAGAGGAAATGCATGGTTCAATGGATGCTATTCATGCTAAAATTCTATTGAATAAAGAATACATCAGCCTTTTCAAAAAAGCATACCCAAAAACTTCAAAACCCGAAGCCTGGCAAATTCAAAATGTCATTGCGAGTTATGTGCGTTCTTTAAATGCTTTCGATTCAAGATTTGACGAATACATGAGAGGGAATAAAAATGCTCTGAACAATCAGGAAATAGAGGGAATGAATCTCTTTATGGGAAAAGCAAAATGTGCAACCTGTCACTTTACGCCTTTGTTTAACGGAACCGTTCCTCCGAGTTATTCTAAAAGCGAACATGAAGTTATCGGAACTCCTCAAGATGCTTCCGGTAAGAAATTAAGCATAGATCAAGGGCGATATTTATACAATAAAATGCCTCAATTGGTTGGCGCTTTCAAAACTCCAACAGTTCGAAATGCAGCTGTAACAGCTCCTTACATGCACAATGGTGTTTTTAAAACTTTAGAAGAAGTCGTTGATTTTTACAACAAAGGAGGCGGCCAAGGTTTAGGCTACGAAGTCGAAAATCAAACGCTACCCTTTGATGAACTAAAGCTGACTAAGATTGAAGAAAAAGCACTCGTAGCTTTTATGAAAACACTTACGGATAAGAAATACCAATAAAAACCAAAATAGATTTCAGTAAATCAAAAACGCCAGAACTTTAAGTTTCTGGCGTTTCTCTTTATTTTTATTCGTTTTCTATAAAAAGACGATATGGAAATACATTTGAGGATCTATTTTTTAAGTTCTTCATAAAACTCTCACACAAATAATCCCATTCTGTTGCCGATAGATACTCTTTCTCAATCGGATTTACTTTTAAATGAATATCGACCGTTCGGCTAAAACCTGCTTTTACCGAAATCTCTTTTCGAGTTCCTTTCTCTATTTTAATATCTAAAATACAGCTTTTAAAATGATTAAATCCAAACGCTTTTATATCTGCAAACGTCACAATTCGACCACGCGTTAGCAAAGCGTTACGGTATGCTAAGATCCTATCTTTATTATTTTGTTTGTTCATTCCGCCAACTGTATTGGTAATCAATACGGCTTCTTTACTCACAAACTGCATATCTTCTTTGGTTTCTAAAACAGTTCCTGCTTTTATATCATTCCCCTCTTCTGCACAAGTAGACCAATAATGTATTGAAAATGATTTCCCTAAAGATTCATCAAACTTAGGTTTTATCATTAAATAAGGATCATTATTTTTAGAAAAGCTACTTTCTTTAGCCTGCTGCTCTACAGAAGCCAAAAGCTGATTAATTTCAACCAAAGAACTATTCATAAAGTCTTTTCCTAAACCTGCAAAAGAAGAACTTTCGTCTTTTAAAAGATCTAATACGTTTTGAAGCAGTTCTGATGCACTTCTAGAATCAAATCTTGAAACTCCACCCGTTCTTAATACTGCATTTCCTTCTTCAATAACACCATCTTTAAATTCTTTTATTTCGTAATGATTATTGAATCCATCGACAACAGTATCAACATCCAAATAGATATTATTGTCTGTTTCCAACGCAATGTACGACAAGAAATTACCAAGTGTTTTATTTATAATGTGCTTCTTTTTGTTAATTACCGGAAAGCAATTTGCGGTAAAAGAAACATTATCTAATATTTGAGGAATTAAAGATTCTGGAAAAACCATTTTTACCCAAATGATAGGATTGTCATTTCTATTTGTTATCGCTTCAAAACATTTGTATTCTTCGCCATATTCACTAATAGGCTTATGGTTTAATGCTCCTTTTAGCGTGTAAAAGTTATCAAAATAAAACTCATTTACTTCCTGCATTATCTCGCTCAAATGCGTGTAATTGCGGTTTATAATGCTTTCTATATCAATGTTATTTATAGGAACATTATATCCCTCTTCTACCGTGATTTGTACATCATCCTGAAAACACTTCATTTGCTTCAGGTAGTAATGAAACATCTCTTTCTGATGCGTGTTTTTAATATCGATGTACAACATTAAATCTTCCAAATCCAACACTTTTGGATTTTTTAATTCGATTCCCATAAACACAATACCAGAAGGAAGAGAATGTTTATAATCACGAATAGCATCTTTATAAAAAAGATTCGAAATTTCGAATAAGTTTCTCTCGTAAGCAATATACTTTACCTCAGCAGACGCTAATTTTACTTCTAATGTCGGCGACAGTGCAATTTCTTTGGTTATTGGAGCTAAAGGATTGTAAATATTATGAATTCTTCTACTTGCCGACATTTGATTCTGCAATGAAACTTTCATATTATTATCTATTGGCAAAGCATGCAAAATAGCTCTTGCCGGCTTTACTCCCGCCGTAACTTCTGGAAACATAATTTCCAAAACCCTTTCTACAACTCTTGTTTTAGAGTCTTCAAGTTCATGAGCTACTTTCTCCAGTTCGTAAGACAATGCATTAAGCATCATTGACACCACAGGATCGAAAGATGTTTCCATCTCAACATCTGAAAAGCCCCATGACCTAGCTGCTCTTTTTAGCACTCTGTCTTTTATTCGATCTTGTCTCATTGTCTTGTTTTAATTCTATTTTTGTAATCAACATAATATTTTCAAAAAATACTTCTCAGTAAACTGTATCCCTTATAAAAATCTTATTTCAACTAATTCAGTTATTTAGTTTTTTACAACATCAATTCTTCCTGTTTCAGAATCGATCTTTGCTAAATATGCTAAGTGAGGATTTTCAACCCCTCTCTTATCTAAAATAGTGGCATAGCCAATATAATATGATTTTCCTTGAATATAGATTACTTTATTATAATGCTTAAAAAAATCTTCATTTATTTTTAATTTCATTAATTTTTCAAAATTTTCGTCATAAAGCTTATTGGCCATATCAACTTTTATTGAAAAATTTGCTTCAATATCTTTAAAATTTGAATCATTAGGATAATACTTTTTATTATTACACCCCAGAAATGAAAATATCCCAATTAGAATAATTATTTTTTTCATTAATCTATTTTAACGGATCGTCTTTTTTTTCTAAGATATACTTCTTTATTAACTTGCCATCAAGTGCAAAATGATAATAATATTCATCTTTCTTAGCAAAAAGATATTCATCTAATCTAGAATATCTTAAAATATCATATTCAATTGGTAAAATAGTTTTCATACTAAAATCAATCATGCCCCATTTTTTGTCTTTTTTTACAATAATTGAATTACTGACAACCCTTATCATTTCTATTGATTTGATAGGTTTTATGAGATAGTTATAATCATCATCAATAACCCCATATTTACCATTCTTCTCAACAACAGCATATCTTTTACCGTTACGGTGTACAACAGAAAAATCAGAAATAAAATCATACAGAAATGGAACCAAAAGATTATTATTACAATCTAGAATACCGTACTTTTCATTTTGCATAGCTATAATAATTCCTTCACTATCCAGACTTAGCTCACTATATTTTATTGGAACAATAACTTCTTTAGCATCATTAATTATTCCATAATAGTTGTTTTTTTTAACAACTATTATTCCATTTTTTACATCAAAAAAATCAAAATCATTATCTAGGTTAATAACATATTTTCCCTCTCTGTTTAGCAAGGCATATCGAGTATTATTTAAGCTATCAATTTTAGTTACGATATAATATCCATCAATATCATATGATCCTGAACTAAATTGTGGCTCAACTATTATAGTGCCATCTTTAAGAGCATACCCCACTCCTTTACCTTTTTGGCGAATAATATTTAACTCTGTCTTATTCTGTGCACAAACAGAGCTAACTGTAAATACAAGAATTATCAGATAAATGTATTTTATCATTACTTCCTTTTTAATGTCATAATTTCGATTTTTATTGCACTCACCTCCTCCGAACCCTAAATTCTATTTGATATCCCAATATAGATCGTTTCTTAGATACAAAAATTAAAATTTAAAATATTCTTGTCCTTTATCATGTACAATACGGATGTATTCTATTTCTCCTTCTGTCTGACGATACATAATATTATAAAAATCAGCTTTAGACTGCTCCTCAGGGCTGCTAAAACCGTTAAAAGCGGTAAAATAACCATTTGAAAGGGTAGTTGTAGAGCCATCTTCATGCTTGTTATTCATGTCGGCATCCCAATATTTAATGACAGGCAAATCTACATCGTTTCTTTTTTTATTAATATCCAATACTTTCATACCAGCTTTTACTTCTGCTCCTTCTATGTTTAAGGGGGTTGAATAAATTTTAAAGGGATAAATGAAGTTCTTTGGAGCATCAGAACCCGTAGCTACTCGTTTTTCCATCTCTGCATAATCTTCATCCGAAGTAAACCATCCAGTTTTTTTGTCTTTTGCCTTTATAAATGCTACAGATACTCTTCCTCTGGCCTCTTCCAGTTTTCCCATCTGGCCCAAAGGACTGTCGAGATTCATAAAAAAGATGTGAAGTTCATCAATTTCTGAATTCTTTTGTGTTGAATTTATCGATATACCTAAAGAGTCCCAAACATATCGTTCATAAGGTATCTTTCTATCATATTCACCAAAAACCTTTACCCATTCGGCTAAAGGTTTACCAAAAGGTAATTCTTGTTTTTTGTAAGTAATATTATGTTCGCTGATGTAGAAATCGGTTTCTGGCATAGATTCTTTTTTTGAGGTTTGACATTGCATAAAAAAACTACTCAATATTAATATTACGAATTGTTTCATTTAAAATAATTTAAAATTTCCTGCACCTTTTTGTTGCTTATAGTTCTTTGTGTAACCTTCTCAGCATGCTCATATGGAGTAGAACTCTGAAGCCTCTGTAGAATATCTTTATTATCATTAATCCATTTATTAACTGCTTCGTTAGCCCAATCTGTAACCTGATAAACGGGATGCAAAGTATATTTATTTATCACATATTTAGCAAGCTCTTCTCCTGTAGGATCACTCCCCGTTTTCCAGATATCCAGAATTCTTGTGGCGACATCTTTTACTGCTATTTTGGCAAGCTCGGACGCAAGTGGGTTTAATGGATGGTTAAGAGCATCTTTGGCTACTTGTGTATGCGTTGGGTCGGTGCCATAATTTTTATTGCTATTTTCTGTTTGTTCTATTTTTACATCATCATCTACTGACCCCAAGAGCAAATTGTAAGCAATATTATTAAAAGTTGTTAAGGAATCTCCCATATAACTTAACCCTTTGTCTATTGTTCTTCCTAACCAGCCAGTATATTCTACTGCTGCGGCTTTGGTATCAAGCAGTTTTAAATAATTTTTATACATAGCAAGCAAGTCCGAACTCTTCATCCCCATATAAACAGGATCTTTCTCTAGGCCATCTGTCTGTTGTCCAGCAGATAAATCTTCTAAAGTGGTAAGTATAAAAGCATCCTGAAAAGTTCTATCCCCAGGTTTTCGCTGTACATAATCCTGTATACCAACTGGAAACATTTTTTCACCCGCTTTAGGCAACACACTTGCCATAGTATCATCTAATAAAAACTTGCCTGTTATTATAGGTATCGTACTATAATCCTGCCCCTGCATACCTTGCACCCAAGGGTAAACCAAAACTAATTCTTTGCCTAAGGTACTATTCTCGTTTTTGTCAAGAAGCATACTTCCTGCCTTTATTAAAGTTATTTCTACAAAATTAGTGTGTGAGAAAAAATCTTCAAGTACATGAAATGCTGCTCCCAAATGTCTAAAACCATCTTTATTTCTACCGTACTGTACCGCAAGTTTTAGCTGTTGAGTCATATATGCATCAGATGTTGGTCTTTCAGGATCTGTTGCTCTACCACCTTTTGTAGCTATATAATTTTTTACGTTCAGTTCGTTTATTGCAAGTGATTTAGCATCTTCTCCTGCATACAACTTTCTAGTAACAAAGCTTCCTTTGGCATGTTCGTATTGAAAAGAAACACTTAAACTGCTAAAATCTTTCAGACCTTTCGGATTGTCTATATGTTCTTCTGGTCGGTATATACCTAAAATATCTTTAGTAAGCACTCCATACTCTTTTTGAAAAGTCCTAACATGGTTTTTATAATTAGGAGTAAATTTATCAGATCCAAATACAAATTCTTTGGCAGCCAATATTTCCAAAAGCTTTACCAAACCCTCGTGAGACATTTTGTATGGATTCATTTTTAACAGCCCATTAAGATGCTCAATTCCGCTCTTTTTTATTTTATCAATATCCGGTTTTTCAAGTCGTATTGTACTTTCTAATATAATTTGAGAATAATCACGTAGCCAGTTTCCATAATAGATTTGATTAACTTCTAGAGGAGTTAAATTTAATCCTATTAATGCCTCTTTTTCTATCCCTCCATGCATTCCGGCCTCAAACCCTGCACCAAAACCTTCCTCATCTTCTTTTGGGTTGGCATCATATTGTTTATCCTCACCTACATACTCTTTTACTTGTGTATGAAGCTCAGAAAAATCTATTATTAAATCTCCTGTAAAGTTTGGGGTTTCTGCTTTGGCAAAACAAAGCTGTGTTTCTTTAAAAATATCGAAATTAAATAAAGCATAGGTAAACTTAGCACCTTCGTCTATATAATCTGTATCTTCCTTGCCATTAGTTGCGAGTTCTGTTCTTAACAGATTATCAATATGATGACCATATTCTTCCACCAAAGCCGACATTAATTCTGCCCTTGCATCGTTGTCTTTTACAGCTAGATCGATAAAATGTTCCCATACCAGTATTTTTTTCCTACTATTGCTGTAATTGGCTTTTCTACCTCTAGCAGGAAATTTTGTAACTACAATTTCTGGTGAAATTATAGACTTATCACTAAGTCCTCTGTATAATTTACTTAATGCACTGGCTTCAATTTCTTCACCAAAAACTCCAACCATAAAAAACATAAAAGGCAATTCATCTAATTGTTTTGCCAAAGCTGAAAGCTGTTCATGTGCATATATACTTTCAAGTTTATATTTGCTCTCAACAATTTCTTGTCTTGGAGGAGCTTTCGGCTCTCCATAACTAATACCTACATCACTTGTTAAACTAACTGACGTACCAGAATTATAAACAATATTCCCTTCTGAATAAATATTATGATCTCCTCCTGTAGTTTTTGTTATAGTACCTCCAACTATTCTTACTCTACTCATACCTTAGTGTGATTTAGATTTTTCCGCACTATTAACCTGTATTTCTTTTTTAGAGTGTTTATTTATTCCGCCTTCACTACTATTATCAATTCCTTTAACTCCAATTTCCTGTCTCTCTTTTGCAGTATGTGACTCCAAATTACCTTCAATATTTTCCATGAAGTTTCCTGTAACTGATAACATACTATCACCACCAACTGTTGTATTAAGCATCATACCTACAACACTAGTTTTGTCAGCACCAGCACTTTCTGTAATATTCATTCCAGCACTTACACTAATATTTTGAGAAGCATTAAAATTGATGTTTTGTGCATTAAGATCAATCGTATTGTTTGCTGTAATACTGATATTACCACCAACAGTATCCATTATTATCTCGTTACCATTTTTATCGGCAATTATGATGCTTTCGTCTTCCGTAAATTTTATTACGTGTCCGCTTCTGGTATGAATTGCTTTTATATTATTCTGGGCATCAGCATAACCGCTTGAGTCTTGTCCGTTGTATTGCGCACCAATTACATAAGGATTTTGGACATTATTGCCTTCAAAACCAATTAAAACTTCTTCTCCGATTTCGGGAACAAAGTAAAATCCTTTTCCTGGTCCAGAATAAGGCTGTACCATTCTTATCCAATCTGTAACTGCTGTACCGCTTGCTCCATAAAATTCTACTTGTACACGTCCTAATCCTTCAGGATCATTATTATCTTTTACCTGTGCAGGCTGTGTTTCTGCTTTACCGTATACAAAAACATCTGTATAATGTGGAGCCGATACATCGGCAGGAATTGCTTTAAATTCGCAAGAATAATTTCCGTGAACCTGAGAATGGTGTACAACTTCTATAGCAATTAGCTCATGCACTACAGTTTGGTTTACTATTGTAAAAACCTGCCCAAGACCAATTGGAAAATAAGAAATCCCGCTGTAATATACACTGTTGGCATCACTACCCGCAGTTTGCAGTTTTACCATTTCCTCTAGTTCTTCTTTATTTGTAGCATTTGCAGTATACGCACCATTATTTAAATCAGAATTTGCAACCGTTCCCTGATTATAACCTACAATAGCGGCAAAACTATCTTTACTTCCAGAGGAAGTCTTAGCGGCAGCATCACGAAAGGTTGCTACATTTTCATAATTATAACCATTCAGCGAAATTTTATGCGAGCTCATATTAGCTTGTATCTTAAAACTATGTAATGAAGCCCCGTTAATTAACTTGGTCTGACTACTTTTTGTTTGTCCAAACTGCATACGCATTCCGTCAAAATAAAACCATTGCCCATAACGCTTAGCAATTCTTTTTAAGAACTCAAAGCTAGTCTCGTTATATTGCAAAAGATTTCTAAATTCTTTAAGATAGGTTGATTTAATAGAATCTCTTTGATAAAATTCTCCAGGTCCTTCAGCAAAAATTCCCAGTACGATATCATCCATACTGCGATCTTTAAATGTTCTTGACTTTTTCATATCGTCAATTACAATACTGTGGCTTACGCCAGAAACGTGTAATCCAGCCGGACTTCCATCAAGATCAATAGAAGAAAGTTCCGTAATGATTCCTTTACTCATTAATCTTATTCCAGTAAGACTTTTAAAGGTAAAAATCACCTCATCACCAAGATAGGTTCTAAGCGCTTTTGCTTGATCTGCCGGATTAATTACTGCTCTACCTGTGTATTGCCAAACAAACGAAAAATGATGATGATCGGCCATCTTTTGAGATAGCTTTAAATCATAATAAACAACGTTTTGGGTAAAACCTCCTATAGTTATATGTACTTGTTCTGAAAAATGTGCCATAATAATGTGTCCTTGTTTTTTAATGAGCTTTTAAACAATTAATCTAACGCAATCCAATTATTTGAGAATTTAGCGTCTCCAAAAGTCAATTCTTTTGCCACTAATTCCATAGTAATTCTCATTGGGATTTCGGTAGTGCTTGTAAATTGCTCATCGTAACCAATACAAAATGCTTTAGTAAACGAAAGCTCTTTCATTTTACTTAATGCATCTCTTCTATAAAAAACAATTTTGCCGTCTTTGGTTAAATCTCCGTTTAACATCCAAGACAAAAAATGACTGTTCTGACTTGCTTCGATAATCATTTTTATAACTCCGCCTTTAGCGTTTCCTGTAGGCTTACTTGTTGTGTCAATTTCTTGTTTGAAACCAATATTAAATTCAAGAACATTATATTCTTCGCCGTCTATATGTAATTTAGATAAAAAACTCATTTGTAGATTTGTTTAGATAATTAATTTAGGAAGTGCGAAAATCCAGCTAATCGGGAATTGAAAACCAGATATTCTAAAAAAGAAAACAAAAAAGGAAGTCCACTTATCGGACTTCCTTTTAGTTTAATTAAGATTGATAAAGTCCAAAGGATTATACCCAAGCATTATCAAATTCTCCTCCACCCATCGAAATTTTACGAGCAGAAATCATAAAAGTTTCAGTTAATGGATTTTCACTGTTATGATCAAAGTTTTCTTTGTACTTAACCATGTAAGCTTCTGTAAACTTTAGCTCTTTTAAAGTAGCATTTGAATCACGTTTGATGAATTTTACTGACCCGTCTTTTCTTTCGAAATTGTTAGTCATCCATTCAAACAATTCAGTACTTCCAGTTGATTCAACCTCGATCATGATTCTTCCTCCACGTGTTACTGTAGATGGACGCCCAGAAGCATCTGTTTCTTGAGCTAAATCATAACTAACGTTTAATACTTTGTAATCTTTTCCTGCTACTGTTAATGATGTTAAAAACGACATAATGAAAAATTTTTAATTATTAATTTATTTATTTATGCTGTAAATATATAAATAAAATCTTATTATAATAATTTATTTAATAAAACTTTATTTACAATATATAATTATCAAGTTATCAGATATTTAAAAACTAAAAAACATACTTTTTTAGCCTATTGAAATAAAAATAGTACTAAAAAAAGCTATTTATAGGATAGCGGTCCAACAAAAAAGTACCCTCTAAAGTCAAAATCACGATTGGTACTTTTAATTGTTGCTTCAATTATTATATCGACTTTCTTTTTTGATCTGCTCACATCATCAACAAAATAGATCGTCTCAGATAATTCAACTTTAAGCTCGTTTACTTTTATTCTCTTTTCATGAAAAGCCAAAGACTGTTTCATTGTTTTTGAAATGATTTCTTTTAACGTATTTTCATTCATAAGCAAATCAAAGTCGATTTCCCAGATTTTTGAACCAAACGTTTCATCAAACTTGCACTCACCAAATGTAGTAGTAGCTAGTAAAATGATCTGTTGGGCGATAGAATGCTCAATCGAGGTTTTTTCTAACTCTTTTTTTTGCATTACGCTATTAAAATCTATTGGAAGTTTGTAAAATGCTCCTTTCATAATTTTGCTTCTTAAATATAAATCAACTTATTAGCTTGGCCTTTTTTATCTGTTTCCATTTCTTTAGAAACTCGTCTGCGTTTGATAATATGCAGTTTAACCGATGGTGTCAGCTTTAGAAATTTTTCTCTGTATAGTATATCGCCAATGAATCTTTGTCCTTTTTTCTCATCAACAATTACAAAATAGCTTATGCCCTTCTCTACTTTTAGCGTATTAATATCACCAGCAAAAAGCTGAATATTTTGTTCTCCTTTCTGAAAACTATAAGTCAGTTTATCTTCATGTAGCTTTCTGTATTTTGAAATATCATAGGTTTCCATTTCTTCTTTTAAAGGTTCGAATGGGATATTTTCAAAAAGAAAATTATTGGGAGCTAAGAATTTTAAACCCAAAAAGCTCCATAATCCTTTTTTCTTTGTTTGCTGTTTATAGAAAAAAGTATCGCGGGTAACTTTATATATTTCTTTTTCGTTTGTTTTATCATCTGCAACAATCATTTGATAAACAGGAATTTCAATTTCAGCAGGAATTTCGACATCTTTTAAATGTGTATTCAAATAAACTGATCCAACCTCTTGTTCTGAAATTGTTATATTGATACTATGCTTTTTTAAAGCAGAATCTGTTTTTACAATCACTTTTCCTTCTCCGCTTCCTGCATAGAAAACAGAACCGTCGTTATCTGTAAGTCCTAATGAAAGGTTCAATTCTGGAAATGGCATATCTTGATTTTTTATTAGAGATTATATTTAAGTTGTGTCAAATTCTGTCAATCGAATTCTATTTTTTCTTTCTCACTTTATAAAGCTTTAAACAGTGCAGATAGAACCTTATATTTTGATTATCAACTTCTGTGGGACTAAATTCATAGTCTTTTTTAAGTGTGAAAAATTTAATTGTATTGATACTATTTGACATTAATTTCTTGATGTCTCTCCGTGAAAGTTCAAGAGCTGCAGTTCCATCACAATTTACCTTGAAAGTATTTTTAAGAATATACATTTCTCCATTTTTAAAATAGAGTTCCAGCGGCTGCTCTTGTTTTACACAAACATTATCTGTAAAAATTTTAAAGTATAAATAAATGCTGCCTCTTCTTTTTCCTAACTGAAAAACAGCGTATTCATAATCTTCGTTGTAAACACGAAGTAAAATTGGGGTCGCACTTGCAAATAACTTTCCTGAAAGCAATAAATCGTTTTGCGTAATAGGGCAACTTAAAGTATCAATTTGTTTTACTTTTTGTGCTTTAATCGAACTTGATATGGAAAACAAACCGACTAAAAGTAAAATTTTAAGTACGTTCATGAATTTGAATTATTTGTTTTGATCATTCAAAAGATCAATGTTTTGTTGAAAAAGGAAGCACAATTTTATGTGCTTCCTTTTTTTATTTACTGTACAATTATTTTTGCTCGTAATCTGTATCCCATTCTGTTCCGTCATCTCCTTTGTGTCCATCCATTTTAATAAGGAAGTTTTTAGCAGGGAAATAAGGTTTCATGTGGATATCCATATAAATTCTGTCTTTTTGAATTGGATCTTGCTCGAATCTGCGGATTTCAAAATTCTCGATCAATTTATCTGGACCTGTGATTCCGTCAAGGAAAGCCACAATCTGATTCATAATCTCTTTACGTGTTTTAGCAGTAAAGTTTTCGAAAGCACGACGATTAAGGAAATCCATTAATACTTTAGTTACATAATCAAAAACACGAACTACAGAATAAGTCTGTAAACCTAAGTTATCACCACTGAATAATGTTTTAGCAGAAAATGCCATAACTTTTCCGTACTCGTTTACCATTGGAACCAAACCTAAGTTTTCAAGATTTGCGATTTCACTTTTCTTAAGATCAAATTTTACTCCGTCAACTTCATTAATTCCTCCAAATTTCTTACCTGCAGTAACTTGCGACATTAATGTTTTGTAAATTTTTCCTGCCAATGCTGCAGAAGGCGCAACGTGTAAATCTTCGCTTTCTCCAATTTGATCAAATCTGCCACGTCCAACAAGCCAGTTACACGTCATGATTACGTTAGAACGGTAAACATCTCCTCCAGTTAAAGAAGCAGCATCAAACATTTCCATTACATCATCCGGTTCATCTAAGTGTTCGAAATCTGTAACCAGCATTACTTTATTTTCATGCGCAATTTTTGCCCATTTTTCAATCACTTTATTAGAACCTAAATATCCAGGAATTACCAAAATTCCGTAGTTATTTTTAAGGTCTAGACGATCATAATTATCCACTAATTCTGAGTGAATTGCATCGATAAAACGTGTGTTGTCAAGATCTTTTAACTGATCAAGTTCAGCATTTACAATCGTAACATTTTTTACTTTATCTGTTTCTGTATTTTTAAAGAATAAAGCTAAAGTTCTGTAAGCCGCTTCAATCTCTCTTGTATCTTCAACAGCTTTTGCAAGGTTTTTTTGTAGCAAAGCTTCAGATTCTTTGCATTTGTCTTCACTTTGCGCTACCATGTCAGTCAAAGCTTCATTATTGCTTAAGACCGAAGTCCAAAGTTCTAATGTTTTCAAAAGCGTTTCTCTTTCTTTTGCTTTGTTTACTTCACCTAAAAAGATTTTTCTTCTTGCTTTTCTCTCTGGATTAAGATTTTGAACTCCTTCAATCGACATTTCCAGTAAATCAAAACCACCGTATTTAGCTAGTTTTTCAACATTTTTTTCAATCGAAATTCCTTTTACTGCTTTAGGTTCCAATACCGCTGTATCAAGATCTCCTTTATATGCTTCTTTATTTGACATATCTAAAATATTTTAAGATTCTTATTTGTTCTCTTTTAACTCATTGATCAATGCTCCAAGACTTTCTAGTAAAGCTTGTTTTGCTTCTCCGTCTTCTAAAGCCGCTTTTAAAATCTTATTTGATTTTAACTGACGGATAATTTTTTGATATTGATCCTTTTCTGTCTCAAGATCAGATAAAAAACTACTCTGTGTAGTAATTCCTTTTATTCCAAAATCTCCTAAATTTTTAAAGTTTAAAGCTTCTACTTTAGTAGCTCCGTCAACAGTTTCAAAATTTACTTTTACTTCTGGTTTAAAGTGTTCAAATGCTTTTTCGATGCTTGTAATTCCTTCTACCAATTCTGGTTTTACAGGAGCATCAACTGTTAACTTCTGAGCAACAAGTGTTCTGTTTTGAGGGATTGCAGTGATTGCTTCATCTGCATCTATTTTTACTTCGTTACCTCCAATTCCATAATTTGACAACATAATTTGAATTTTTTAAATGATTGGTTTATTATTTTTTACTCTTATTTCTGTTTATTGATTTTGATAAATCTGACGACATACATCTAAATCTCTGCTTACTTTTTCTAATTCTTCTTTGTATGTTTTAGCCGATTGGTTCAAACTGTCTATTAAGTGAGAATTGTGCGTAAGGCTTCTGATCTGCTTTTTGTAATCAATAATATTCTTGTAGGCCAGAATAACATTGTTGTATAATTTTTTATTCTCAGTCGTATCTTTTGGTACTTTCTGATAAATATTCGCAATCATAACATTTGCCAGACGCTGCTGAAAATCATTATCTACTTTTGGCGAATTAATAGAATCGATTGTCATTCTAATACTATCGATTTTAACCGAAAAGTTAGTTTGATAATCGTATTCTCTTTTCATCATTTCATTCTCTGCTTTCAGCATTTTATTTTCTGCTACTGGCATATAAAAGTTGAATGAAACGGCAAGCAGCATAACGCAAAAAGTTAGGATAAAGGCAATTAAAAAAGCGATAAAGGCTTTCTGGCGTTCTTGTTTATTTAATACTTCCATAATTTATTATTACTATTTTACTTTTTAATCTTTGATAAAGAAACCGTGACGTTTTGGGTTATGAACGATATCTTTTTTATCTGTTTCAGCAACAAACAATTCAATGTTTTCTTTCTTCTTGCCTATGTAATCCAGTTTGTTTAATGTTTCAAACAACTTCTCTATTCTCGCCAAAGCGTTCATTACCAATGAAGCTGTTTTATCGATATGCACGTGATCGTAACCTGCATTAATAAGAGTGGTAAACATGATCTCTAAATCTCCCTGTGAAATATCGCACCACTCGGCAAAATAATTCAACAACTCTTCTTTTCCTGCTCCCGATTTCGAGTCGATAAAATTCTTCATCACTCTCGCAAACGATACTACCGAGCCTAGCATTGAAGCTGGGTGCTGATGCAGTGAAAACCAACGAAATTGTGTTAGAGTACTTCCCAAATAATACCCGGTATTGTCTGCCAGCTGCATTACAGTCTGCGGTAAAACTCCTGCCTGTTGCCCTCTGTTTATTTTTTGGGAAATCTGAACAGCATAAATTTCAATCTGTCCAAACGAACGGGCGATCTGTGCCTGCATGTCAACTAATTTTGGATGACAAGCCACTGTCACTGATGGCGGAATATAATCTTCATCTAAAACTGTAGTGTCTCCAATAAGGACTTTACCAATTGCCAAGTAAAAACCTCCATACCCAATTCCTGAACGGAATTCTTCGGCTTTAATTAAATGAAGTTTGTATTCTGGCTGTGTATACGGATATCTTGGCGGAACCTCATCTGGATCTGGCTCTCCAAAAGGAATTCTCTTTTTAGAATTAACCGATATACAGGCTAATAAAACCAATTGTTCTCCGTCTTTTATTTCATAAGTATCTTCTGGATACGGAACCTGAAGATCTAATGTATCGGTATTACTTTTACTGATTTCGATTCTTGATCCGTTGGGCGTTATAGCGTGGCACTCTTCTACTCGAACACGAAGCAGTTTGTGATTATCGATTCCTAAAGTAATTTTTGTGGTTTCTTTATTTTGGTTTCCAGAATCCAACAACCCATAACTTATTGGTGTAGTATGAATACCAATTGCATCGTTTACCAACTCAGAAACGTTGTCCTGAATCGATAAAAAATGACTCTTATTTATCTTCATTCCATCAATCCAGTTTACGGGAAAATGACCTAATTTTTCTATCATAATTCTATTAGTTTTTATTTTGAAATGAGAATTTTTAACTCCTCTTTTTTTTGGTTAGATTTTGATTATTACTGTTAGCTTTATTATTATAACAAGATTTTACGGGTTAAATAGATACAATTGCGCGCAGTGAGCAAGATTTTCAACTTCCCTCTTGGATTTATAATTTAGATTTAAAAAAGCTCAAGGCTATAAACCATCTAATATTAAAGATTACTTAAATCATTATTTTTGTCTCCAAATTGTTCAATAACACTATCAAAATTGAACTCCTTAAGAGACACTTCAATTTGTTTAGTACTTTTTTCTTCTCCAGTTGGTAAACTTTTAAAATATGTAGCTGAGCTCGAAACCCAATCTTCTCCTTTTTTATAAAATTCTAGATCAATTGAATTATATCCACTTATAATAGTCAATGGAAATCCTGTTGTTTTTATATGTCGAATTTTTACAGTACAATTTTCAAAACATCTTTCAAAGATTAAATTTTCTTTTTGGTCCAATAATGATATACAATTATCATCCTCCACTAAAAGAAGATTTCCATCATGAAGCGTAAAAGAATCATTAACCGAATCACTTACATCATCATTAGAGATACAATCAGCTTTTGTGCCTTTTATTTTTTTTATTTTATCAGCATTAACCTCATTTATAAAATATTTAATAACAATTGGTAAATCATTATTTTTAACTTCCCATTTGGCAAGACCTTTTTCTTTATTTACAAATAAAAATTTATAATATGATTTATCTGTTTTATCTGTAAACAATGATACTCCTGTTTCATCTTCTTTTATATGATCAATTTTTGCTTTAGTACTTTCCATTATACCATTCTCAAAGATTGAATCATTAATAATTTTTATATTTTCGCCTTGATATCCACAATCAATGATTAAAAATTCATTACCTCTTTTTTGTACCTCTATCCATGTACCTTTAAAATCTTCTTTACTATCCTGAGATTTACATGATAACAATAAACTTAATAGTACTAGACCAAAAACTTTTTTTCTCATATTTATTCTATTTTATTTATCCCTCAGGTAACAAAGACATTGCGCTTTTGCTAGCTAGGGCTTTTCTTTTCAATATGTCAAGGAGCTTAAATATATTTTTTAATTACTTTTTGGGTTTACATCATTAAAGTTCAAAATATTAATACCCTAATTCCTTATACTTTTTAAATAAATCAATATCTTACTTATATTTAATCGCATTTTTCTAATAACACTGGATTTTTACCTCCATTTTCCCTTATTAGTGAGAAATCTTTCCCTACAAATTCCAGTTTTTTCTTTTTCATATTATATAATCCTATCCAATTCAATAATGCTTTGCCATCTTTTTGTATAACCATCTTCCCTATGATTTTATCTTCTGAAATTTCGCCTTCATTAATTTTTAGCTCATCTTCATAATAATTTTGTTGTGAACCAATTCCTGCATATTTTAAAATATATTCCTTTTCTTTACTTGATTTCTCTACTTTTAGATTAATAAAAATGGCATTAACACTATTTAGAGATAAATATCCTTCATTATTATCAACACTCAACTCTGTAAATTTATTTCCGCAACCTGTTTGCCAATAACCTTTTAAATCAGAAGGATAAGTTTCTTCTAATTGTTCTGTAATTATTTTTTTCTCTTTTTCAATAACATTAGATGCTATTGCCTCTGATTTTATAGTAAGCAACTTTAATTTTCTTATTTCCTTAGCTTCATTTTGAATATAAAGATTATGTTGAGATTCATTATATATAAATTTACCTTTAAAAGAATCAGAACTATCATCTTCAAATTCTCCTAAATATGCTATAGTTTTTTTTGAATATTTATATAGATAATATGTTTTATATTGCTCTGAAGTAGATGGGAACATTAAATAACCATCTGATTGATTTTTATATATAAGAAGATGAATATCCTTTACGGCATCTTCAAACGAGTTATTATAAAAGAAATTGAAGTTAATAACTTCCCAAGAAGACGGTTCTTGTTGGTTAATAGCTCCAACATTTAAATACGCATTTTCACCTATAGTTCGAAGTAAAAAATTTATTGAAGAAGATGTGATTTCTATTTTTTTTACTATATCGCTTTCATTTAAATCGGATTCGAATTTAATTGAATTATTAACTTCGGTATATACTATTTCAGACTCATTGTTTGTAGATTTGCATTTTCCATCTTCTTCAATTTTATTTAAAGAAGGAGATTGTTTGCATGATGATATAATCAAACAAACTATATATACCGTGAATCTTATATGTTTTTTCATTTTAATATTTTTTTCATCTAATCCCTCAGCTAACAAAAGCATTTTGCTTTTGCTAGCTATGGCTTTTCTTTTCAATATGTCAAGGAGCTTAAATATATTTTTATTTAATTTTTTAGGTTTACATTATCAAAGTTCATATTCTGAAAATCCTTAATTTCCTAGTTTTTTTTGAAGAAATCAAAAAAACACACTTTGAATCTTAATTAATTGAATCTCCACCTGTACATAACTTTTAAGGATATGATTTTGAAATAAATATTCCTTTATCAAACTTTCTTTATCATTCTACAGAACCTTCAGGAGAAATATATCAATTATCATTTCTTAATCCATGATATAAGTACCTTCAAGGCCACAATACAATTAAAGCTTAGCTTTTACACAATTTTTATCTCTTTTAGATAAAATGCTTAACAGTTCATGTATTGATTTATTTAGATTAAAGTCTATGTCGGTTATAGTACAGGTTTCTTTATAGCCATCTTGCCACGACGTTGAAAATGTTTCTAGAGTTTTTAAAATAAATGTATTGTTTTTAAATACTATATGATAATTTTCTTCATAACTGCCTCTGTCAGGAAATAAAGTAGTTATATTAAATCCTTCCTCGGTTTCTATTATATCTGATATTTGATTGCCTCCATCTGCTGAAAAATTTATAGTTTTTAGTACCAATCTAAAATTAATACCGTCTTCACCTAAAAATATCAGTAGTTCATCTCCTTGATATGGATTATTGCTAACGATTTTATCTTTAATTCCATCTTTATTTATATCAAATGTCTTAATAAAGTAATCTTTATTATTTAGATATTGATTAATGTTATTGGATGCTATATTGTTTTCAGAAGCATTATTCTTTTTTGTTTCAAGTTTAGTAGAAATTTCGTAATTTTTATCATACAAAAATTTATCCCCTAAATAGAATTTACATTTTAAACTATTTATATTTTTTAATATTTCTACTTTAGGAAATTTAAACCCTTTCTTTTCAGGCTCATCCTGCTTATAAGATAATGTTTCATCAATATCAACTATATTTGTTAATTTATTATCTAAATAATACACTCCTAAAATACTACTATAGTAATCTCGCCCTTCAATTATAATAACAAAATTATCAAAACTTGACTTATAAAGGTGGAATACAATTTCAGGAGTTTCATAATAAAATTTCAACACTTTTGAAATTTCTACATTTCCCTTTTTAAAGATAAGTTCTTGATTAGATGCGTTTGAATTAATTGAAATTGAATAATCATTATAAATTGTTTTATATAACGGCTCTTCTGGTTTATTGATTGGTTTTACTAAGCTAAAAAATTCTTTAGTTTCAGCACTCTTTATTGTTTTGAGTGTTTCAGGTTCTTTTGCTTCGTTTTTTTTACAACTAATAAAAAAACTAACTAAAAATAAAAGCATAAAACCATTAATGTTTCGAATCATAATTTTTATTTTAAAATTCCCTCAGCTAACAAAAGTCTACAACTTTTGCTAGCTGGGGCTTTTTTTTTCAATATGTCAAGGAGCTTTGTTTTTATTTTCTTTTATTCCGATTTTATTTTAGTGTTATAAACATATCCTTTAATACCTGATTTAGCCTGAATAAACCACCAATTTCCCGAATCATCTAATACGTCTATTTCTTCACCAGATTTAACTTTCCCAACTATTTCTGAGCTACTATTTTTATCTTTCCTTATATTAGAGTAACCATCCGAATCTTGGATATAATATTTTTTTATTTCTGAATTTTGATCATTATTATTTTTTATAGTATGGAATACTTTTATAAAAAAAGCTAAGTCTTTATATCCGTAATAATTTATTTTTTCGAAAGAACTAACAATTTTAGGGTAAGAAACAAGAAGATTATTTAAAAGTCTATATGACATATCATTATCTGTATCTATATCAGCATTTGATCTGCCTTCAAGCCCAAGATTTAATAGAGAAGCAATAGCTTCATCAATTTTTTCTGTCGATAATTTATTGGCATTTATTATATTCTTTCTATTATCAGCTAAATAAAAAGCTATGTGATATATAAGCTCTTGTTTTTTTGAAAGGTATTTCAGGAATTTTTTTCTAATAGTATGATCTCTATTATAAAAGACAAGTGATAATTTGAAATTATTTGAAAAATCATCCCAATCTCCAATATTATCAGAAACTTTCTTTATTAAAGATTCATTTTTTTCGTAATTAAATAAAACAACCACATCTCTTGCTAAATCAATATCCTTTAGACTAGTTTCTAAAGTAGAAGTATTATCATTTAAATATAAAATTTTATTTAAATTTATTAGAGATTTCATATATGGATAACTTATAAGCTTGTCTTCTTTAATGTTATATATATCTGGTAAAATGTCTTCTCCTATTTTAATATATTTTCCTTCTTTACATATTTGATAATCTATAGATTCGCCAAGAATATTAATATTATTATAACCTTCTTTCAAATCACGAGTCTCAATACCAATAATGTCTTTATTAACATTTTCAAAATTTTCACTGGTAGTTTTAAAATTAGATTTATTTAAAATATGGGTAAACATCTCTATCTCTTTTTTTTCTGTGTTATTTATTTTATTATCCTGACCTTGGCATGATATATTTAAAAAAATCAATAAAATATAAGTATACTTATTGAGCGTCATTTTTTTTGTTTTTTCTATTTATAAATTCCCTCGGCTAACAAAAGCATTACGTTTTTGCTAGCCGGGGCTTTTCTTTTCAATATGTCAAGGAGCTTAAATTATTAATAGACTTATAATTTATTCTTCACATTTTTTTAGAACTATTGGATTTTTTCCAGCATTTTCTTTAAGCATTACAAAATCATCTACAAAATCCCTCTTCTTTGTTTTATCATTATATAATCCATTCCAATAAAACAGAATATTATTATCCTTTAAAACAAGCCTACCTATATTTTGTGTTTTAGATATTTCACTGTCAACTGTATTCTTTTTATCCTCGTAATATTTTTGTTGAGATTCAGTTCCTTTGAATCTCACATAATATTCATTTAGTTTGTTCTCAATACCTACTAATTCCACATTAATAAAAATTGCATTATCAGAATATAATGACATATAACCCTCCATTCCAGAAATTTCAAATGTTGTTAAAGAATTTTCACAATTCAACCTCCAAATACCAGAAAGGTCAATTTTACTAGTAATTTGAGTTTCTTTAGATATACTTTTTCTTTCATTTAACTTATAAGTCTTAAATGATTTGCTATTTAATAGTACTTCAATATATATTTGATTATTATCTGTAGATATTTTAAAATCCTTTTTTTTTACTCCCGTTTTTTCTACGTTAGGTTGGCTGATAATAAAATTTCCTAAATAATATAAATTCTTATTTTCAAATAAATAGGCGAATATTGTAGAACTATAGTAATCATCTCCCTCAAATAAAAAGATCTTTTTAGCACTACATTTATAATAATAAAGATTTAAATCTGCACTTTCTAGAGTTAAATTTGAAAGATATTTTTCTCCATTAATCACGAAATCATTTGTAGAATTTTTACCAGATACAACTTCAACTATTTCATTTTGAAATTCATAAACAAAACCATTCAGATCATTTTTATTAATACATTTTTGATCAACAAAACATGAAGCATCACTATTGCTAATTTTCGCATCACTTTTTAAATCGTTCGCGACAAACTCTTCTTTATTGTTTCCCTTACAACAAAAAAGAGTATATAATAAACAGACAAAAAATATTTTTTTCCTATTAAACACTTCAATTAATTCCATTCTATTTCTTTTAAATTATTTTGAAATTCTATTTCTTTTTGTGACAATTCATCTTCAGTTTTGAAATTGAAATAAACAGATGGATTACATTTTCCATTTTTTTATCCCTCAGCTAACAAAAGTCTATAACTTCTGCTAGCTGGGGCTTTTCTTTTCAATATGTCAAGGAGCTTAAATATATATTCACTTAAAAACTATTCTTCACATTTTTTTAAACGATTGGATTTTATCATCGCTTTATAATTTTTCCATCATTTTTAATAGTAAAATTTTGCAATGCAGAAGAATTTCCTGTTTCAGTTTTAACAATCAAATTATAATCTTTATCAATTGAAAAAGTAGTCGTCTCTTTGTTTTCTTCATCTTCGGGTTCGTACCATTCTCCTTCTACATATAGATTATCAATTACCCTATTGTTCTTTATTGTGAGTAAATAATATCTATAATCAAAATCTCCACAATCTTGGGGCACTAAAACAACGTTCACGTCTTCTCTATTAGGTAATGAGATATATCTAAGTTTTTCAGAATTACAATTATATTTTTCAATTCCACTTATAGAATTACAATCGAGAAGATTATATTTCAAAATCTTGGTATCTCTAAATATATAAGGTAATTTAATTTTACTTTCTTTAAAACAGATTTCAGAAGACTTTATCTCTAAATTTTTATCCTTAATTAAATCAATACTAAATTTTTTAAAAGATTCTTGTGCATCGGGCAAAAGATTCTCTAAAACATTTTCATTTTTGCCTTCAGGTTGTATTTTTATTATATTATTTGAAGTATCATATTTAAAAACATAAACTTCATAATATGTGTCAGATACTTTTTCATTTAAATACATCTCAACCTTGAACTTAACTTTTATTGTAGGAGCTTCTGACTGAATACTTTCTGCTGTATAAGTCATAGCACATCCTGATCCACAACTTATAACAAAAGACTTATTTATGGTATTCTTTGTTTCCTTTGTATCAGATAGAATTTTGGAATTATTAACCTTAAGAGTATCTACTAAATTCTTAGAATCGTGTTTTGATGTATTCTCTTTGCATCCTAAAATTAAGATCAATAAGAGACCTAATACTAGATTTTTACTTATTTTCATTTTTTATTGATTGATTAACTTCTAACTTAATTTCTTTTGCTTGAGAATTGTATACACTAAAGCTTTACAATAAAAACCGTTAAAAATAGCATTTGTAAAATTTTCATAATTTTTTATTTTAAAATTCCCTCAGCTAACAAAAGCATTGCGCTTTTGCTAGCTAGGGCTTTTCTTTTCAATATATCAAAGAGCTTTATATCTATTTTTTGAATAAAATAATTTTTGAATCTAAACTAAAAATATTTACCAAATCTTATTTAATATTTTCTAAATGCGAATAGGTATTTTTCCATTTCCCGTTTGATTGAATCTGAAACTTAGATGTTTGAAACTGGCAACACCCCGAAGGATAAATTATTGTTAATATTTTTTTACCTTTATTAATTTCAGATGGAAAAAATCTAACATTTTCTGTTAGATATGAATCCAATACAAATTGCTTATTTGCTTTTTGAACATAATAAGCATATTGAGGTCCTCCATTACTTCCCTGATAATTTATTATTGCAAAATCTTCTAACCCATCAAAATTTACATCTAAAGCTATCAACATATGACCGCCTTCTATTTCTTGATAACTTTTTATAATTGATTGTTCTTTACCAAAATATGATATACTATTTGCTGAGCTTCCATCAAATTGTGTTACTAATAATTTAGGAGTGAAATCTATTACCTGAATTTTATTTGTTTCCTTGTTTTTAAGGTTTATTTTAACTTTTTGTATTTCGTTTCCATCTTCATTTTCAATTTTAGATATTGAGAACTCAAAAATAAAGTTTCTTAATAAAGTTATATTTTCTGTTTCACTAATATTCTTGTTATCATTTAATCTCAAATCTTTTTTTAAAGAAAATAATTCTGGAAACTGTTTGCTGAAAAAATCACGTTTTCCAATTAATGGTGCATTTGTTTGTGTTTTTTTTAGAAATTTCCATTTATTCTCTAATGCATCATATAGATAAAAATATAACTCTGTATTATTTTTAAAAAACATTGCCTCTTCTGATACTCCATTTGATATATCCAAATATTTTTTAGGTATATAAACTGCAAAAATGTTATATGAACTCAAATCTTTATTGATTATTTTTTCAATTGTTGAACTTTGTGTCGCTTCATTTGAGCTCGAACCCTGAAGATAGCTTGACCAGTATTTGTGTAAAGAAATGTTTTTTGGCACATAACTTATAGCAAACCACTGTATCTCTTTATTTTCATAATTATAATAATAGCGATATGGATGTTCTGATATATCTTCATCTCCAAAGGAAATCTTATAACCATTGAAATATTTTTGGTCAAAAAAATCAACAGGCGGCTGTTCTTTTATATTTTTAGTTTGTTCTTTATCCTCATTTAAAACCTGATTTTTCTTATTTGAAACTTGCCCATTACATGAAATAATCAATAAAAAGATTAGAATTACTTCTATAATTTGTTTTAGTTTACTATATTTTCTCACCATCAATATCAAATTTAGTTTTCATATAATCCTCAGGATTTACTCTTGAAGAAGCAACATTTTTAAAAGTAGCAGTCCCAGCAACATAGCTGGTTGAAGCCTCGATATGAATATGATAATTTTCTGGAGAAATACCATGTATCAATTTTCCATTTTCATACACTGAACCAGCATTACCTGTAGAGCCCGAAATCCCTATTACATCGTTATGCTTAACTTTATCATTCTTAGCTACTTTTACAGAGTCTAGATGACAATACATTATATAAACTACTTCATCATTTTTATCTTTCGATTTTACAACAACTAAATTACCTAGACTAGTTGAGTTGTATTCATTTGTAGCAAATGAGGTCACTGTAAAGACTACTTCACCACAAAGTAAAGAATGAACATCAACTTTATTATCTCCAGTATAAATATCGACACCTCTATGTGGGTTTTTCCTTCCTCCTGCTGAGTTAAATCTATTGTTTTTCTTTCCTCCATTATCAGTACTTATTTGAGGATTTGGAACTACATCAGCATACTGAGTACATTTTTCTTCAGTACAATCGCCTAAATCACAACTACATTTAATATCAAAATCTTTCAAAAACCCTTGTTTGATATGTAGATTACTTTTTCCTGCCAATTCATCTTTTAAAAACTCTTCATAATAATCCAATGTCTCTTGCATTTTTGCAGTGGGTTGTCCAGCTGTTGCTCCAGGAAGACTCACCCATATTCCGCTTGATTTTGAAATTGCTTCCTTAATATCTTTTTTTTGAAGAGCATTTATTACTTTGGCATCATCTTTTAATATAGCAACACACAACTTATCTTGTGCCTCTTTAGAAAATCCTTTTGCATCGTATTTTTTAGCTTTATCATACTTTTCAATATATTCTTCAGGGAGTTTTTTTTGAAAATATCCATCCTTAAATACTAATGTATATCCATTTAGGTTATCATATTTCCAACTCATAATTTGATAAGCACCAGCAGCTGATGATCTTATCGTATTTGTACTATTGCTGTTTATTACTCGTGGATGATCATCTGATAAAGTAAAGTTATTTCCAGCCCCACTAAACCAAGTTGTATATCCTAATTCGGGGTCTCTTGCTTGTTTAGTTCCTTTTATATATTCTCCTGTTCCTTCTGCAATGCGTATTACCCTCATGAATGCTCTTATTCTTGCTTCACACTCACACTTTTTCCCAATTATAAAATAAGCCCCATCCCTTTTCAAAAATTCCTTTTCGTGTTTTACTGACTCGCCTTGACATTCGGCTTTTAACCAAAGGCTTTCGGCTTGTGTTTTATAGGTATCAAAACTAATTTTGGTACCACTGCTGTAGGTTTGGCTTTCCAATACTTTTTCTACATCGTCTGCATAAGCCGTTTTTCCGGTTGCTATCTTTGTATTGCCATGTTTTCCTTCTTTTGCATTGTTTAGTATTATTGCTGCAAATTGCTTTTTGTTGTCATCACTAATTGCAGTTTCACTTTTAAATGTATACGTATAAGATTCTTCTTTTTTTCCTTTAAGCAATTTTTGTTTCCATTCTTTTAAATCTTCATCTGCTTTCGGGCGAAGCTTTATTTTTACTTTTGCCAAGCCTTTTTCAACCGTTGCTTTTAGTGTCGTAAGTTCTGCTCCATCTTCTTTAGCTTCCAAAACAGGTACGTTTGCATCTGCATCTATCAGAATGGTCTCTTTTTCTTTTATTGTAATAGATACTTCTTTGCCGTCCAATAAAAATGTTTTTGCTACGACATATACTTCCTCTTCCAAAGGAGCACTGTTTATTTTTATATAGTTTGCTCCTAACTTGTACAAATTGAAAGAAATAGAAGCCCCCTTTTCATAAGTCCTCTCTGTAAGCGCATTTTTAATATCATCAAGTTTGGCATATTTTTTATCTGCTTTTACTTGTGGGTCTACATTTTTCTTAATAATGGCAGCAATCTTGTCTTTGTCAATATTGGCATTTCTATTTTTAAATTTATATTCGAATTGGTCAGCAACCTCTGCTGTTTCCAACGAAAATTCTTCTTTAGCAAAATATGCCGTAATAATACCTTCTGTTTTTACTTCTTCCTCTTTAGGAGTGTTATCAACTGTTAAAGGAGTTGTATTTGTTGGTGGCTCAAATACAGGCATTACTCTCTTATTTTTTATAGTAAAAGAAACTATTTTATCATTCCCGCTTTCAGTTTTAAGGTACTCTCCTGTGATATCAAGTACTTTTATATAAAAATTTTCTAAATCGCTAGGCAAACCTGGAACTGCCATAAAACAAGACATTGTTGTAAACTTAGCCTTAAGTGATCCACTTATGCATTTTACATTTACAGTTTGTATAGGTGTTGCTGTTTTTTTTGCACTATATGATTCCAATGTTAATGTATCACCATTTACACCTTCAGTTTCTAATGAAATAAATAAATCATGTCCATAATTTATCTCGCTATTATCTGCTGTATTTTCTTTTTTACTCCAAGAAGAAGAAGTTATTTTTTTTTCACATTTTCCATATACATGCAGTCCAGTATTTGCATTGCGGTCATGGCTTCCATATAAACTGGCCTCCAGATAAAAAGCATACGAACCACATAGCTTTTTAGGCAAGTTGACACCGAAAGGAGTACCAGCAGATCTTATTTCTTTCTTGAAAATCTTTTTCTTTTTCTGATCCATCCATAGCCATGTGATGTTTCTTCTTTTTTCTTCCTCTGTGGTTTCACTATACCATTCGTCAACCATAAATGGAGCTGTTTGGTTTGGTTTTATGCAAAGTATTTTATTCTGCAAACTAAAATCTCTTAGCGCACCACTTTGACCAACCCACTTTATTTTTTTTACTCCCTTTGCCATTTTTATACTTTTAGAAAATAATGAAACTATTTCTTAACTATATATTATTCCTTCGTCTGTATGCTCAATTGCGAATAGCTCCTTTATATCTACCATTGGATTTATTTGCTTTAGAACTTCAGATTTAGCATTCTTCAAATTCTGTCTGTTCAATTCTGCTTTTTGCCCATGTTTATCCACTTCTATACAGTCAGTCCCACCAATAGGACAAGTTCCTTTACTATCTTCCAATAAAATTTTTCCTTTGTTAGATAATGTAACTTTTTCGTAAAAACCACTCCATTTAGTAATTACTGCTTGACATGGCAAGTAATCTCCACTTCCGTTAGGTTGCATTTTACATTTTCCAAAAGTATTTTTCTCAAGTGTCTGACCAATTTCTTTATCGGTTGCTATAAGTTTACTTTCAGCACCTTTATCATTAGCATAATGCTTACTATGCGTTTTAACCTTAAGCGTATCTAATTTAGGCTCTACGCTAAACTTACATTTTAAAGTTGCTCCTTGTACTACTACATGTTTTTCACTCATAACTTTACTTCATTTAATGTCAAACAATCCCTGATATTCCTTAATTTTTAAACTATTATCTTCCTTATCATTCTAAAAGCTCAATCTCAATAGTATTTTTTATATGCTCATCTGATAAAATATTGCATTCTACATTCATTTTCTCAATTGTATAAGTTTCCGAATTCAAGAAGTAAATAGCGCTATAATTCACTTTTGAAGGAGTATATCCATATAAAAAACCTAAACCCGAATCCATATAAGAACCTTTTTGATCTACTTTAATAAAACCATCATCCTCTAGAAGAGGAGTGATTTTTTGCATAACTTCAAAAATAGCTTCTACTTCTTCCTCTAAAGGGAAAGAAACTTCATTTTTAAAGGAATAATCTGCTGTATAACCAACATAAATTCCATTAAAAAATGTCCTGAAAAAATAATCTGAACGAAGCGATCTTAATAAAGTATCTGAATTTGTTAAGTTTTTTTCCGCATGATCAATATAAGCTTCCGTTAATTCGCCTTCGTAATAATCCAGAATTTCATTTTTTAAATTTTCCCACCGACTTTCAATTTCATCATAATTATAAATATCAACCCATTTACCAAATTTGTCTACCACAATTTTTAGAGGATAAAGCATTTCTGCGTTTTTTGCTCCAAGTTTTTCAATCAAAGATTGAGGAGGCAAACCATTGATATGAACAATTTTACTTCTGTTAATTTCAAAAAGATGGTATCTGTTTTTATCTGTGGCAAGCCATTTTACATTTATTGCCATTTCTGTGACATCTACCTGGTCTCCAACCTCAAATGTATATTTTACCTTATATCTTCCATTTAATCTTTCTGCTAAAAAGGGTAGCCCATAATCACTTCCCAAACTTATTTTTTGTCCCTTTTTCTCTTCTTTTTCTTTTCTTTCTTCAATATATTTTTCCGGAGCCAGAATCAAAAACTGAGAATAGCTTTTAAAATCAGCTTCAATTAAATCCTGAATCTCACAATACATATTATGATACCACCTAAGCTCATCAGCCTCAACACCAAGATCTTTGGCTACGCTTGCAAGTGTATCTCCTTTTTTGATCTTATAAGTACGGAACTTGTCGTATGTTGACTCTTCAGGTTTATCTATATGATACATATTGTCTCAAAAAATGTTAAACTTCAACCTCTTTTTCTTTATTTTCCATCTTAGGTTCAAACATAAAGTCTTTGCCTTTTTCTTCTTTTTTTGTTTGAGTAATTTCTTTTACTCTTTGTCTTTTACAAATAATTACTGAATTTTCAGTGATGCCATTCATCCCTAAAGTATATTTCGCATCGACATATTTCGCTGTCTGATACCATTTGGGCTGTAAAAAGAAAACCCAATTGTAATTTTCTCCATTATGCTTTAAATCAATTTTACTTTCTGCATTATGCTCATTATATCCTGAAACGGTATGATAAAATAGAGCCCCAAAATCAATTCTAACCGGACCTTTTGATCTAATTGAGGTATATTTTGTATCGCTTTCTTTTTTCTGAATCAATAATGTTATCAGTAATAAATCCTTCATTTGAACGTTTTCTATCTCAGGAAAAGGATTTTTTCTTTCTGGTATTCTCCAAGTAACATACTCTTTAGGAGGTATCTGCATCATATAGTTAAATACCGCATAAACTCCTGTTGGAACGATAAATACCAAGAAGTGAGAACACATTAAAAAAGTCAAGGCAATGCCGTTTAATGCCGTGTAGATAATGACAAATAATACGCTTGAGTAAAGTGTTATTAGTAAAGAAAACAACAATTCTATACCAACAGATCCTTTTTTATTGAATTCATTAAAGTACCATCTGTACAGGTAAACATTAAGGATTCCGAACAAAAGTGATGCTATTTGATAAAATCGAAATTCGTCTGATAACTCTGTGAATAATTTGTTATAACCCAAAAACCCAACAAGGGCGTATATCAATACAAATGAGAAAACATAGATGTAAAATTTTCTTTTATACTGTACTGCAAATTCTTTTATCTTATCGCTGAATACCATCGTAAGTATAAAACTCACTGCTATAATCGCTACTAAAAATACAATAAGCCTAATATCAATAAGGGCTAATAAATGCTTTTTTACCATTACTAAATTCGTGTTGTGTACCCTAACACAGGTTCTTTACTAAAATTAAACTCTTCGGTTTCTTCATTAATCAATAAAACTGTTTTTACTTCTACTTCCATCGGAAAGAAATGTTCGCAAAAACAATCTATAAATATTTTTATCTCGCCGTTTTTAAGATAATGCTGATACGGTTTATTCGCTATCGGACCTATTTTTATGGTTAAATTCATCGAATAATCCATGTAATTTTTCCCGGTAATAAAATCAACTCCTAATCTATTTTCACCTAACTTAATCTGCTCTCCTTCTTCACTGTATTCTTTCGAAGTAGTCGTTGTATAAGTTACTTTTTCTTCAATAATACTAGACAAACAATGACAAGCCAAGTCTATATCTCCCACTATTTTATACGCATAGGGTAAAAGCTGAATAAACTTTGAAACTAAAATTTCTGGATAAATGTGCGACAGTCCCCAAAAATCATAGAAAAACTCCAATGGCTTACTTCCGTTCAGCTGATACAGAAAATTTCTTTCAACACTTTCAATTTTAGTTCGATAATGAAAAATCTCATTTTCAAAAGGAGTAAAAAAAACACGAGCTTCTGCTTCTTGCTTTTTCTGGTGTTTATGCTCCTTAATCATCTGTTTTACAGATTTATCCGCATTATTTTCAGTCAAACTATGAACGAAACCCTCAGGTAACGCATCATACATACTATCTCGCGACAGCCTAATATTAAGATATTCCTGTTTGTCGTAATTATCGTCCTGAATTCCCGCTCCTAGAATATCACTTCTGTATGCTCGTGAAAACTGGCCATGGTTCGAAATCGTGATTTCGTCTTGTGCCACGGCTTTATTTTCAAGAAGTTCATTAGCAACAACTTCTGCCCTTATATCATAGGAAATACTCTCTATTTCGTATGCAAGCTCCTCAAGACTTTTTTTACTTTTTCTTTCCATCTTCGTTGATTCGTCCTGCGCCTATATATCGTAACTGAAAGTATTCATCATTGAAATTATATATTGCCAAACCCTTGTCTGTACAAGCCAGAATTCGGTCATTATGCAGATACAAGCCA
Organism: Flavobacterium sp. B330r; assembly: GCF_056824325.1. Lineage (NCBI taxonomy): Bacteria > Pseudomonadati > Bacteroidota > Flavobacteriia > Flavobacteriales > Flavobacteriaceae > Flavobacterium > Flavobacterium sp. B330r. Next base: position 3,680,537 of record NZ_CP124860.1, on the reverse strand, counting down.
ACATCAGATATTGGATGATCTTTATCGTACCTAAAGAAAACTAGATCGCCTTCGGCAAGAAAACTCCTCCCTGTAAAAATCTGGATCGATTTAGATTTCCACATTCCAGCAGGATCTTTAGGAAGAGTAACCTTGTAAACATCACTGTATAGAGACTGTAGAAAATAAGAGCAATCGATTCCTTTTTTAGAAAAGCTTTTCTCTTTATACGGCGTGTTCAACCAAGGATCTATGTAGGAGTATAATTTGTAATTGGTGATTTTATTTGGCATTACAGCCAGAATAATAGAGTATTTCTCTTTGAGAGCCAATACTTCGTCGCTTAAATTCTCGGAGTTATCATTTACGACTGTTTTATTCTTTAAACCTGTTTCGGTCATTTGAGACTGTTTTTTTAACAGCTCCAGAGAATAATCATATTTGAAGGGAATTTGGGAAATATATTTTTGAGCATGGCATTCTGTAAATAAATGCATCATAAGAATCATTATAACAATTTGCCTCATAAAAAATAATATTAATACGCTCTTTTTAGATAATTAAAAAATAATTGACTTCCCAAAATGGGTCTTTTTTAAAATTTCAGCAACATTAAAAACAAACTTATCGCTCATTTTTCCTTTTTCAACCTTGAGAAAATTCTCATTTTTGGACGTAACTCGTTTATTATGAATTTATTTACATTTTGGAACGAGGTGGTTACAAACCTAACAAAATATTCTGTAAGAATACAAATCTTTTTTGTAAAATTTATAGTATAAAATATAAGTTTTTTAAAATAATAAAAACTACATTTGCTTCCGTTTTTTGTTAAAATTATCTTACATAGTAAAATATTCCAAAATTTAAAAATGAATCAAAAAAATATCGATATTAGGATTGTATTTTTTTTTACCATCCTGTTATTAGCTGGAATCATTGCCTTTATAGTTCAATTTTTTAATCATGTCGATTGTGAAGACGCAAAATTTTACATCTTTTCGGACCAATCGCAATCAGAAGAATCTATAGAATTTTATGACAAAACTCCTAATGCAAAATCATGGGTTTGGGACTTTGGAGACGGATCAGAAAAAGATGTCAGAAAACATACTTTTCACATTTACAAAAACCCAGGGAAATACTATGTAACACTAACAATAAACGGGGGTTGCACCCATACAAAAGAGCTGGTTATAAAAGACAAATTTGCTGCCGATAAAATAGGCACACCAAAGATTATTGTACCTAAAACGATCACCGTTGGACAGCCTGCCTATTTTAAGTCAATTTCTGAAGATGCTAAGACTTGGGAGTGGGCATTTGGTGAAAATAAAGGCATCGATGAGACTTCTTCAAACCCAGTCTACAACTTCATTACTCCTGGTGAAAAAACAATTACGCTGGTCATAAATGGCGATTTCAGCCGTGTCGCAAAAAAGATAATTTATGTGCATCCAAGAGTTATAAAAAAGACCAATCCGTTGGATGTTAGTTCGTATGAATTTGAGAAAAAAGCAGAAGCTTTTGCGCTTCCTCGCGGTTCTGTAAAAAAAGATCCTTTGGAAGAAATGTTGCAGTACGTACCAGTTGCTCCTAAAGCAAAAACAATAAAAGACAGCACTGCCACAGTCAAAAAAGCACCTAAAATGTCTGAAGATCAGTTTGAGATTTTATTTAAAAAAGTGGCAGAAGGCAGTAAAGCAAAAGATGATTTTGCCGAATTTTTATGTGACGATCTTGATATTCCAGTTGTAAAAAATGACGCAGATTTATTGACTTTTGCACAATTATGTGCCTCTGTTAAAGGGAAGAAGATTAAAATCGAATCAATACGCTTAAACAAAGACAAACAAACTAACTGCATTAAAGGACTAAATATCAGCTACAAAGTAAAAAAGTATTTGATATGGTCTAAAGATTAAATTGGGTATGGAAGAAGAAAAAAACATTTTCAGTACAGAGCTGTTAAGCGCATTAGAAATTGCTAAAAAGATTGCTAAAACCAATTCAAACAAGTATTACTCGGCTCCACATTTGCTAAAAGCCATTTTAAATAGAGATTTATCACTTTTAAAACGACTTGAAGCTATGGGTAAAGATGTGTATTATCTTGATGAATGGGCAGAAGTTCGAATTGAAGAAGAACCTAAAACTACTAATGTTTTTGATGCTGAACCACACGATCTCATTGACGAAATTATAAAGGAAGCCGAATCTGTTCGAATAGCATTAAATGAGGACGAAATTAGCCTTTATGGTGTTGTAATTGCCATCAGTTCGCCTGGTGTAGCTTTCAATTTTGACCAGATGAAATCTTATCCAATTTCTAGAAATGAATTATTGGAGGATCAGATTGTTATTCCACAAAATAATAACGCGGTCAAACAAGAAGTTAAAAAAGGCTTTTTGGGCAAATACAGCATTCATAAAAATCTTGAAAAGAACAAGAAAAGAATACCTGCAATAGGCCGTGAAGCCGAATTAAATACTATTAAAGAAATTTTATGCCGTTTCTCTAAACCCAATGTATTGCTAATTGGTGATCGTGGCATTGGAAAAACCATTTTAATTGATGCTCTGGTCGAAAATGTCATTAATAATAAAATTCCAGATGTATTAGACAAAGTGCAGTTATTCGAACTGGATTTATCTTCTTTAATTGCCGGCGCTTCGTACAAAGGAGAAATTGAAGACCGTTTAAAAAATTGTATTCAGGAGTTAAAACAGTATCCAAAAGCAATTTTAATTATAGAAGAAATACATACTCTTTTAGATAAAAATGGTGGAGATTCAGGAGTTTCAAATGTCTTAAAAGGTGAATTGGCAAAAGGTTTAAACATTATTGCAACTTCGACAATTGATGAATTTACAAAAAGAATCGAAAAAGAGCAAGGGCTTTCGGGCATGTTTGAAATTGTGAAACTGGAAGAATCGGATGATGAAACCTTGTTTCGAATGATTCGCGAATCAATAAAAACATATCAGGAACATCATAAAATACAAATTGATGACGAAACGATTTCTGAATCTATTCGATTATCTAAAAGGTATTTAAAAGAAAAAAGTCTACCCGAATCAGCTATAAATCTGATTGACCATACAATGTCTGTTCTAAAAACTTCTGGTGAAACTTTTCTAAAAGAAAAAGCTGCGCTTATTAGTAAATTGGAAGCTCTTAAACAAAATGAAAAGGGTTTATCTGAAGAACAATTAATTAAAGAATGTAATTGGTTTTTAACCGATTTAGCAAACAAAACTGCTTTTTTAATGATTGCTGATGAGGAGAATAATTCAAAAACATTTGAATCTTCTGATGCTATCGTCACTCATATTGAAAACCTCTTGCAAATAATCGAAAAGAGAGCTTTAGACAAACGTGTTCATATTGAGGCTTTTGATTTGTCTCTTATAATTGCACAAAAAACAGGAATTCCGGCAGGCAAGCTAAATGAAGAAGAAAAAAATAAACTTAACACAATTGAAGAGGTTTTAAGCAAAAGAGTGATCGGGCAAGATCATTGCATTGCCACGGTTGCTGGTTCCATCTTAGAATCAAGATCAGGTTTAAGCAAAGCAGGTCAGCCCATTGCATCTTTTTTCTTCTTAGGTCCAACAGGAACTGGAAAAACAGAATTAGCCAAAAGTTTAGCTGAATTTCTTTTTCAAGATGAAAATGCAATTATTAGATTTGACATGTCTGAATTTAAAGAGGAACATTCTGCTGCTCTTCTATACGGTGCGCCTCCAGGATATGTGGGCTATGAAGAAGGCGGTTTGCTAGTCAATAAAATTAGACAGAAGCCCTACTCTATTGTTTTATTTGATGAAATTGAAAAAGCGCATCCATCTGTTTTTGATGTCTTCCTGCAAGTTATGGACGAAGGTAAACTTCACGATCGTTTAGGAAAAGAAGGTGATTTTTCGAATGCTATTATACTCTTCACATCCAATATTGGAGCAGATCACATTGTAGAAACCTTTAACAGCGGCGAAATTCCGAGTTCGACTTCTTTAATGGAAATTATGGCAAATTATTTCAGACCTGAGTTTTTAGGAAGATTAACTGAAATTATTCCTTTTGCCCCACTTAGTAAAGAAAATGCTCTTAAAATATTTGAAATACATCTTAAAAAAGAATTTACTGACTTATTGAAAAACATCAATGTCGAAGTCGAAATTCCGATTGAGACTAAAACTTATCTCGCCGAAAACGGATTTAATGCTAAATATGGAGCAAGACCAATTAAAAGCATTATTAGAAGCCACTTGAGAAGACCTTTGGCAAAGAAGCTAATTTCTGGAGAAGTCAAAGATGGCGATATCGTTACGGTAATTATTGAGAATAACGAAGTCAAATGGATTAAAGAAGAAATTGTTCCCGTTGAAAATTAATCGAAGAATCCATCTATAAAAAAACGCTAAGAAATGAATCTTAGCGTTTTTTTTTATTCTAAAACCAAGCCTATCTGGCCATCGTCATCTAATTCTGTTTCGACTGGATCGTCTTCTGAAATTTCTGGTCTTTCAGGAACTTCTTCAATAGGTTCTTCATAAGGAAGCGGGTCTAATAAGTTTACCTGCTTTAGTTTATCTGTTGTCAATTGATTTCCTAAAGCTTTAAAACCTTTTACGGCTATAAAGTCTTCTACATCAATGTGTAAATCATCTTTTTGAACACCTTTTATTTTAGCAAAAACCAATTGTGCAACCGGACGATAATCTGTAGAAACAATCTCTAACTGCGAATTCGGGTGATCGGTAATAAAGCTTTCTTCCTTACCTTCATTTTCTACAAGGAAACGTTTCAAGAAATAACGTTCTTTTTCTCCATCATAATAAATTGCAGAAATTGGTTTTTTAGGTTTCCATTTTTCCAAAACGATCATATCTTCATCAAAATGAGTCGATAATTCAGGAATAATAACCTTCAATTTACCCGATTGACTAATTACCAATATTTTATCACTTGGTTTAAATTCGCCTAATAATTCTCCTCTTGCATCAACATTTAAACGTTTTACCGTATCATCAAACCAAACTTTTCTTGGCAGTAAAGTCGAAATTCCTTTTTCTTTTAATTCGATTTTCTTGATTGGATATTTGGTAACCAAGTTTCCTTTAGAACCACGTCCTTTAATCGCTAAATTAGCAAAATCAATATCGAATTTCAATTTCTTAATCGTTCCAACCTGACGAAGCAAAATAGTCACAACCTCAGCTTCTCCATTTGGATTATGTGAAAAATAAACCACCTGAGAACCGTTTGTTCCATTAGTTAAATCGTAAGCTTTATCACGTGTTACACCCGTAACATTAAAACGTTTTATATAAGACGGCCCCGATTTACCATCGCGGTACATCATATTATAAATGGTGCGTTTATCGTTTTTATCAAAAACTGCGGCGTGTATAATGTCTTTTCCTATAAATGTTTTGGCATCTACTTTTGTGATCATCAATGTTCCGTCTCTTAAAAACACGATAACATCATCAATATCAGAACAATCGCCCACATATTCGTCTTTCTTTAAACTCGTTCCTACGAAACCTTCTTCACGATTTACGTAAAGTTTTGTGTTTCTTAAAACAACTTTTGTAGCTTCAACGTTATCAAAAACACGAAGTTCTGTTTGGCGCTCACGGCCTTTTCCGTATTTCTCTTTTAATTTCGTAAAATAAGCAATGGCAAAATCTGTTAAATGTTCTAGATTATGCTCAACCTCTTTCATCTCATCTTCTAGCTTAGCGATTAAATCATCCGCTTTATCAGAGTCAAAACGCGTAATACGAATCATCGGAATTTGAGTCAGTCTTTGTAAATCGTCATCATTGATTTCTCTAACGAATGATTTTTTGAAAGGCTCAAAACGATCATATAAATATTTATAAAGTGATTCTCTATCTCCATATAATTTGAAGTCAATATACATTTCTTCACGAATGAAGATTTTCTCCAAAGTAGAAAAGTGCCACTTATTTTTTAATTCTTCTAACTGAATTTCTAATTCCTGACGAAGTAAATCGACTGTTCTTTCTGTTGAAATTTTCAACATTTGAGAAACACCGATAAACAACGGTTTATTATCTTCAATAACACACCCTAAAGGCGCTACAGATGTTTCACAAGCGGTAAAGGCAAATAAAGCGTCAATAGTTTTATCTGGCGAAACGCCTGGGAAAAGGTGAATTAAAATCTCAACATCAGCAGCTGTATTGTCTTCGATTTTCTTGATTTTGATTTTACCTTTTTCATTGGCTTTCAAAATACTATCAATTAAACTAGATGTATTGGTCGAAAACGGAATCTGTGTAATCACCAATGTATTTTTATCTAATTGCGAAATTTTAGCACGCACACGCACACGTCCGCCACGCATTCCGTCGTTGTAATTGGAAACGTCGGCAATACCTTGCGTCATAAAATCAGGATAAAGCGTAAACGGTTTTCCTTTTAAGATTTTAATCGAAGCATCAATTAACTCGTTGAAGTTATGAGGCAAAACTTTTGTTGATAAACCAACTGCGATACCTTCTGCTCCCTGCGCTAAAAGCAATGGAAATTTTACCGGAAGATTGTTGGGTTCTGCACGACGACCATCATACGAAACTCCCCAATCGGTAATTTTTGGAGAATATAAAACCTCCAAAGCAAATTTAGATAAACGTGCCTCAATATAACGCGAAGCTGCTGCTCCATCGCCTGTTAAAATATTACCCCAGTTTCCTTGACAGTCAATTAATAAATCTTTCTGACCAATTTGCACCATTGCATCACCAATACTCGCATCTCCGTGTGGGTGATACTGCATGGTGTGACCAACAACATTGGCAACTTTATTATAACGACCATCGTCCAACTCTTTTAAAGAGTGCATAATACGACGCTGAACAGGTTTGAATCCGTCCTCGATAGCAGGAACTGCACGTTCCAAAATTACATACGAAGCGTAATCCAAGAACCAGTCTTTATACATTCCGGTTACTTTTGTAATAACGTCTTCGCCTTCTTCATCCTGATTTTCGTAAAAATGCTGTCCTTCAAAATGTTTAGCATCTACGTCAATAATCTCATCATCATCTCCATTTTGATTGTCATCAATTTGGTTTTCATCCTGATTATTCTCGTCGTCGTTTGGAATTATGTTATCGTCTTCTTCGTCTTTCATATATTTTGTTCAGTATAAAACTACTAAAAAATTCTTCTTCTTTAATCTTAAACCTCCTCCAACTCATCAATTTCCACTTTCAAATTCTTGATAATAAACTCTTGTCTGTCTGGTGTATTTTTACCCATGTAGAAAGACAATAACTGCTCGATTGAAGTGTGTTTATCCATCATAACCGGATCAAGGCGAATGGTGTCTCCAATGAAGTTTTTAAACTCATCTGGCGAAATCTCTCCCAAACCTTTAAATCGAGTAATTTCTGGCTTTGGTTTCAGTTTCTCAATAGCATCTTTTCTTTCTTCCTCAGAATAACAATAAATCGTTTCTTTTTTATTACGAACCCTGAAAAGCGGTGTTTGTAAAATGTACAAATGCCCTTCTTTGATTAATTCTGGGAAAAATTGTAAAAAGAACGTAATTAAAAGCAAACGAATGTGCATTCCGTCGACATCGGCATCGGTTGCGATTACGATGTTGTTGTAACGTAATTTTTCTAATCCGTCCTCAATATCTAATGCTGCTTGCAGTAAATTGAATTCTTCGTTTTCATACACAATCTTTTTCGTCATTCCGTATGAATTCAAAGGCTTACCACGCAAACTGAAAACCGCTTGTGTATTCACGTCACGCGACTTTGTAATCGATCCAGAAGCCGAATCTCCCTCGGTAATAAAAAGCGTACTTTCTAAGTTTCTTGGGTTTTTTGTATCTGGAAGATGCGCACGGCAATCTCTTAATTTTTTATTGTGAAGATTGGCTTTTTTAGCACGATCTGTTGCCAGTTTTCTAATTCCAGATAATTCTTTACGCTCACGTTCTGCCTGAAGAATTTTACGCAATAAAGCTTCGGCAGTTGTTGGATTTTTATGAAGGTAATTATCCAGTTTCGTTTTAATAAAATCGTTAACGAAAGTACGAACAGAAACTGCTGGAGTTCCATCATCAGAACCCATATCGGTAGAACCTAATTTTGTTTTGGTCTGAGACTCAAAAACAGGTTCCATTACTTTAATACTAATCGCACTTACAATAGATTTACGAACATCTGATGCTTCGAAATTCTTGTTGTAAAACTCACGAATCGTTTTTACAACCGCTTCACGGTAAGCCGCTAAGTGCGTTCCTCCTTGTGTTGTATTCTGACCGTTTACAAAAGAATGATATTCTTCGCTGTATTGCGTTTTACTGTGTGTAAGCGCAACCTCGATATCATGCTCTTTTAAATGAATAATTGGGTATTCTAAATCGTCTTCATTGATCGTTTCTTCTAATAAATCACGAAGTCCGTTCTCTGAATAGTATTTTTCTCCGTTGAAAATAATAGTCAAACCATTGTTCAAATAACAATAGTTTTTGACCATTTTGATTACATATTCTAAACGGAATTTATAGTTTTTGAAAATCGTTTCGTCTGGCGTAAAAATTACTTTTGTTCCTTTACGTTTTGTTGTATCGATAACGTCTTCTTCTAGAACCAAATTTCCAGCAGAGAATTCAGCTGCTTTTTGTTTGTCATCACGAACCGATTCTACACGGAAATAATTAGACAAAGCATTTACCGCTTTTGTTCCGACACCATTCAAACCAACCGATTTCTGGAAAGCTTTAGAATCGTACTTTCCACCAGTATTCATTTTCGAAACTACATCGACCACTTTACCCAATGGAATTCCACGTCCGTAATCACGAACAGAAACTGTTTTGTCTTTAATACTTACCTCGATAGTTTTTCCGGCACCCATGACGAACTCATCGATACAGTTGTCTAAAACCTCTTTTAAAAGAATATAAATACCATCATCTGGTGATGATCCGTCCCCTAATTTCCCGATGTACATACCCGGACGCATACGAATATGTTCCTTCCAATCGAGTGAACGAATATTATCTTCGTTGTATTGATTTTGCTCTAGCATAAATGAATTTAGGATTTTTGGCTAATGTACCATTTATCGGTAAAAAATAAAAGCGTATTTCTTTTTTGTTATGAATAATAACAGTTTAAAATCTATTTAAATTGATTTTAAAATAAAACGAACACTAAAAATATAAAAAAACTGCTTTTTCAGCAAAAAAATACTATTTGATTCCCAGCACTTGTTTTGCCAACGCAATCATTTCGGGCGTTCCGGTGTTTTTATTTTTTTCGTCTGAAAGTTTTACAACTCCTTGCCAATGCGTATTATCGGGTTTTGTATCGGTCAATTTTATGACCATATTCATTGCAGGAAGACCAACATCGTTTGTAAAATTGGTTCCAATCCCGAATGACATTTTTATCTTGTCCTGACAGAAATCTACAATCGTTTTTACTTTTTCATAATTCAATGAATCTGAAAAAACAATGGCTTTAGATTTAGGGTCTATTCCCATTTTAGTATAGTGCGAAATTACTTTTTGAGCAAATTCTATCGGGTCACCACTATCATGTCGAACGCCGTCAAAAAGTTTAGAATATTTTTTATCAAATTGATTGAAAAATATTTCTGTAGTATAAGTATCGGTTAAAGCAATTCCGAGATCTCCACTATAAACTTGCGTCCAATGTTCGAGACTTATCGAATTAGCCATTTTAAAACCATATTGCGCGGCATGAAACATGAACCATTCGTGCGCATGTGTTCCTAAAGGACGCTTATTATTGACCATTGCAAAATGTACATTGCTTGTCCCAATAAAACTTTGTCCACCATAAGTGCTCAAGGTTTTATTTACTAAATCATGAACTTCGTAAGAATGGCGACGTCTGGTTCCAAATTCTAAAACTGAAACTCCTAGTTTATTATAGCTTTCAATTTTTTCTTTCGTAAGATTCTTTATGGCTTCATCATTTAAGCGAATGAGATGGCTCGCTTTATAAAACAATTCTGAAATCAATGCCATTAGTGGCACTTCCCACAAAATTGTTCGATACCAGAATCCTTCTACGGTAACACTGATTTCTGAGCCTTCTTGACTGATTTGCACCTCGGAAGGATCAAAACTATATCCTTGGAGAAAATCTAAATAAGTAGGGTCCAAATAAGGGCAATAATGGGCCAGATAATTTTTTTCTTCTTTTGTTAAACGAAGATCTGCCATTGCATCTACAGAAACGCGAAGTAGATCTGCAAAACCTTCTGGAAAAATATGTTTACCACGATTTATGAATCCGTAACGGACTTTTGCCTTTGGAAAAAGCTTTATTACAGCATGCTGCATTGTAAATTTGTAGAAATCATTATCTAAAATTGATTTCAAAAAAGTTGTTTCCATAGCATCAAATTCTTTTCATTTCCCGCTAAGATACGGCAATTTCAGAAAACATAAAATATTGATGAACTCTTATTTTCTAGACAATTTTAAAAGACACAATACTATCGGTGTCAACAAAAATCGTGATATAATTACCTACGTTGCTGTCAACAAGAATTTGAAACTCTAAACCTCCTCTTTTTTCCTTTGGATTTTGAACTTTAACCGGCTGATTCTTTTTGTTTAAATAAAAAACCTGATTGGATTTGGAAACATTTTTAATTTCGACAGTTATTTTATCTCCATTTTTTACTTCCATTATTCCTGAACTTGGCGTTTTGATTTTATAATCATTTTCGATCGTTTTATTATAAATCAATGGACCGTTTAAGAAATCATCTTTGCTTAATCGATCTCCTAAAAACGATCCAGAATCTGGAAAATGTTTGGCAAAAAAGTAGTCAGGATCGGTATCAAAATAAATCGGATTAAAATCATTAACCATTCTTCCTTTATTACTATCATAATAACCTTGACCCCAAGTAACATCGATCAAGCGCCATTTTTTGTTAATCAAAACCATATTCCAAGCATGGTTTGACGAAGTGTTTTTTCTTCCAATGTCAGCCAGTCTTGTTTTAGAATCTCCTTTAACAATTTCGCATTTCAAACCAACTTGTTCAGCCAAATTCTGATACAAAGCAGTAAAACCTTCACAAACCGCTTTTTTTGAGTTAAAAGTTTTTTGAATCAGATTGTCATTCAATTGTTTTATTTTTCGCTGTTTTTCGGCTTCGGTAGAATAACTGAAACCCTGCACTCTTGGCGGATTCAAATAGGCGTTGTAATCATATCTTATATTAAAAGCAATCCAGCTATAAATAGCGCGTGCACGCTCAGCATCCGAATCAAAATCTTTCTCGATTCTGTCGGCTAACTTTTCGGTGCTGTCAAAATTTTTTGGATATTTTGCAACTATTTTATCGACTTCGCTAATCTTTTGAGCGAAAGTAAAATTGATAGAAAAAATATTTAGTAAAAGGAAAATAAGGGCAATCTTTTTTTGTGGCATTTAGAAATTTGATTTAATAATGTTTTTCAGTTCATTATCTAACTCAACGTTAGAGATTTTATTTTCCTGTAAATCAAAATTCGAGCCAAATGCTGGTAATGAGAAACTTCCCTTAATTTCTGCGCCATAACGCGGGAAAAGATTCTGGGCAATTCCTAAAACAGATGCACCTCCTCTTCCTCCTGGAGAAGTTGCCAATAGTAACATTGGTTTATGCTGAAAAACATCTTTTTCAATTCTAGAACTCCAATCGAAAACATTTTTGAAAGCAACAGAATAGTTCCCGTTATTTTCTGCCATTGAAACAACCAGAATATCAGCTTCTTTAAGCTTATTTAGAAATGCTTGTGCCACATCATGCTGCCCAATTTCTTTTTCAAGATCTACACTAAATACAGGCATTGCAAAATCGTTAAGATCTAAAACCTCAACGTCTGCATTTTCAAACAAACTTGACGCGTAAGTCGCTAAATGTTTATTGATTGACTGTTTGCTGTTACTTCCTCCAAAGGCTATAATTTTCATGGTTTCTCGTTTAGTAATTTTTCTTCAATTAGTTCTTTTTTGGGTCCGTCGATTTCATAAATCTCTTTTGCAATTTCTACAGAATATTCGTTAGGATAAATTTTTCCTCCGTAGGATTTTGCATAGACCTTAGTAAATTCTGCTCCAAAATACAGAATTATTGCCGAATAATAAACCCAAACCAGAATAATAATCACAGAACCAGCTGCACCATATACAGAAGCTACTGTCGAACTACCTAAATAAAATCCAATGGCAAATTTACCAATCATAAAAAGTATTGCCGTAACTCCTGATCCTATAAAAGCATCTTTCCATTTTATTTTTCCATCTGGTAACGTTCTAAAAATTATGGCAAAGAGAAGTGTAATACTGGCTAAAACAATGACCACGTTCACAATGTAAAATAAGTAGACTGTACTTTCTGGAAAATAGACTTTTAAACGTGCACTAAGCAAATCTAAAGTTGTACTTATAAAAAGACTGACCAGCATTAAAAAACCAACTGAAGCAATCATCGAGAATGACATTAGGCGGTTTTGAATAAATTTCTTAATTCCTTTATCTGGTTTTGCACGAAGTCCCCAAATAAAATTAATAGAACTTTGTATTTCGGCAAAAACTCCTGAGGCTCCAATTAACAGCATTACGATTCCAAATACGGTTGCAAAAACATTATCGCCAGATAATTGCACATTTTTAATAGCTTCCTGAATTTGAGTTGCAGCGCCATTACCTACCAAACCATTAATTTGTCCGTATAATTCTCCAGTCACTGCTTCTTCTCCAAAAAAGAAACCACAAATTGTGATAATAATAATCAATAAAGGTGGTAACGCAAATATGGTATAGTACGCCAATGCAGCGCTTAACTTAATTGCATTATCATCGTTAAATTCTAAAAAGGTATTCTTTAAGAGAAACCAAGTTTTGGAGAATATATTTTTGATTTTCATGTGCTGCTTATTTGATATTCTCTCAAATTTAAGCAATCTTGAAAAATTTTAAATTCTTGCTTTTTAGCAGAATTTTATATTTTTACCATGTTTATTTTGAAACTTTTTTATATTCCTGATCATATCCTAGATTTCTAATTTTTAAAATATTTTTAAATTCTTTCTTTGTTGGTTTGATTAAATAAGAAAGTGAATCTAACATTTTTGATTTTATGACAGTAACCGAGTCGAATTTCTTCAAGTCTTCCGGTAAATAAATATTTTTAATTTTAAGAATATCCTTTTCTAACGTAATCGTTTTTATGTTCCAAAAAATAGAATCTCTTGTACTTAAAACCAACTGCCTATTAATACGCTTTAATTTCTGACTGTATGACAATCTGAATAATGTATCCGTATCTCTTTGAGACAATTCAATAGAATCACCTTTTTTAAGCACATCAAATTTATCCTTTCTATCTTTAGTAATTAATTTCCCATCGATGAGGTCATATTCAGATTTTAAAGAATCTAATTTTTGTCTGTGAACCTTGAATTTAAAATAATACTCTCTAAAGATTCCATTATCGTCAATTCTTAAAAAAGTAGAATCTGGATTCATATATAGCCCTCTAAATTTAGAAGGAAAGCTATTTAGTTCAGAATCATCAATCGGTTGAGGATTCTCAAAATAAAATGTCAAACCACCAGATTCTGCAACTGCATCAGCCTTTTTGCAGGAAACAATTAATACAGCTATTGCTATAACTAAAACTGCTTTCTTCATCCAAAGATCATTTATAATGACAAAAAATCCCCTTATCGTAAACCGTCCACAAACTTGCTTTTTGATTGGCCGCTTTTAAAGCATTATTTGCCCAAGTGTTGCAAGTATAGAAAAGGCTATAACTTCCTTTTGCTTCATAAAAAGCGTCTTTTTTGCCATAACTGTGGCCTTCAATCCATTGTGGACGAACTGGATCGCTGAAACTATTTGAAATATAGTAGACTAATTTTTGATAATTTTCTTTAGAAATCAAAATACGTTTGCAGTCGTCTCCTTCTCTTAATTGCTTAAAAAATGTAGCATGCACGGCAGATGAACTGATTCCGAAAGCGGCTTTGAAGGCTGTGCTGGCTTTTAAATCTGACCATTCTGGCGTTTCGAGATAAAATCCTTTATCGCCCCAGCCAAAAGCAATATAATTCATTAACGAATCTTTTGATTGAGTTTGATTAAACTGAATTTCGTTTCGCCAATCTTTAACTTCGTTTTTAATTGGAACTACAATATCGGTATGAACTCCGTTTGAAAGAATGTAAATTGGAATAGCATTTTGTTCTTCGACTTTTGCTATATCGGAGTTGACTGTAATTTTAGAAATAATAAAAACAGAAGTAATGTACAGAGCAAGAAAACTGAAAATTCCGAAAAGTGTCCAGCCTAGAATTTTAAATGATTTTTTTATCATTTTGATTGATTGATTTTAGATTAGTAATTGGTTAATTTTTCTCTAACCAATTTTTAAGCCAAAAATTTTGTTTCCTGAAAACGGTACACAGATTTTACGGATTCGCTTTCGCGAAAGCGCAGATTTAAACTGATTTTTTATTCTTGTTTTTGTCATCCTGAGTGCAATCGAAGGACACACAAAAAGCTCCGCAAAGTATAAGACAATCTTTGCGTGGGCTTCGACTTCGCTCTGCCTGACAAAACAGAACTTTGATTTTGAGTATAAAAAAAACTGCTGAATCTCTCCAGCAGTTTTAATCTATTCTTTTTATTCTTTACTCTATTTTCTAAAGAAAAAAAAATTAAACGTTAAAACGGAAATGCATTACATCACCATCTTTTACAATATATTCTTTTCCTTCAACTTTGAATTTTCCAGCTTCTTTTGCTTTTGCTTCAGAACCGTATTGAACGTAATCATCATATGAAATAACTTCGGCACGGATAAAACCTTTTTCGAAATCTGTGTGGATAACTCCAGCAGCTTGCGGTGCTGTAGCTCCGATATTGATTGTCCAAGCACGAACTTCTTTTACACCAGCTGTAAAGTAAGTCTGTTGTTTTAATAATTTGTAAGCTGCACGAATTAAAACAGAAGCTCCTGGCTCAGTTAATCCCATATCTTCTAAGAAAACTTGGCGTTCTTCGTAGCTTTCCAATTCTGTAATATCAGCCTCTGCTCCTACTGAAAGAATAATAACTTCAGCTTCTTCGTCTTTTACTAATTCACGAACCTGATCTACATATTTGTTTCCGTTTACTGCAGAACTTTCGTCTACGTTACAAACATATAAAACTGGTTTTGCTGTAATCAATTGGAAGCTTTCTAATAAAACTTCTTCATCATTATTTTGAGGAACAATTGTTCTTGCAGATTTTGCCTGTAATAAAGCCTCTCTAATTCTATTTAATAAAGCTTCTTCTGTTTGAGCTTCTTTATTTCCTGTTTTTGCAGCACGTTTTACTTTTTCTAAACGTTTTTCAACAGTTTCTAAATCTTTTAACTGCAATTCGATATCGATAGTTTCTTTATCACGAATTGGATTTACGTTTCCATCAACGTGTACGATATTATCATTATCAAAACAACGTAAAACGTGAATAATAGCATTACACTCTCTAATGTTTCCTAAAAACTGGTTTCCAAGACCCTCACCTTTACTTGCTCCTTTTACCAAACCTGCAATATCTACGATATCTACAGTTGCCATTTGAACGCGTTCTGGTTTTACCAATTCTTCCAATTTGTTGATTCTTGGATCTGGAACGTTTACAACACCAATATTTGGCTCGATTGTACAAAACGGAAAGTTAGCACTCTGCGCTTTTGCATTAGATAAACAATTAAATAATGTTGATTTTCCAACATTTGGCAATCCTACAATTCCTGCTTTCATCTGTTTGTTTCTATTTATTTATTCGACCTCTTAAAAAGGTCTTCAACATTAAACCCTGTTATTTAATGCATTATGATTTACGTGTTTTTCTTCATTTCTGCCAAAATGATATTTTTTGGCTTTAAAATTTTGCAAATATAAGATTTAATAGCTCTTGCACGAAGTAAAAATGTTCAATAATATAATTTTAGACCTAATCTTAAAAATTTTTAAACATTTCATTAATTTTTTGTTAAAAAAAATTACTTTTATAAGACTAATCAACAAAAAAACAAACCAAAAAACCAAATACCATGAAAAAGATTGCATTATTACTATTTCTGCTGAGTTCAGCGTTTCTTTTTGCACAAAAAGAAGTCTCAGGTGTTGTAAAAGACAAATCTGGCGCACCGCTTCCTGGTGTAAATATTGTCGAAAAAGGAACTTCAAATGGTGTTTCTACCGATTTTGAAGGTAGTTATAAAATAAAAGTAAAAGAAGGCGCTACTTTAATTTTCAGTTATGTAGGGTTCGGAACAGTCGAAAAACAAGCTTCTGCCGACAAGATAAACGTTGTTTTAGGCGAAAGTGAAGGTCAAGTTTTAAGTGACGTTGTTGTTACAGGATCCAGAAGCACCAAGAGAACTGTTGTAAATTCTGCTGTTCCCATTGATGTTATTAGTATAAAAGATGTTACAACTCAAAGTGGTAAAATTGAAATTAATCAATTACTTCAATATGTTGCTCCGTCTTTTAATGCCAACAAACAATCGGGCTCTGATGGTGCCGATCACGTAGATCCAGCTTCATTAAGAGGTATGGGACCTGACCAGACTTTGGTTTTAATAAACGGAAAAAGAAGGCATCAATCGTCTTTAATTAACTTATTTGGAACAAGAGGCCGTGGAAACACAGGAACAGATTTGAACGCAATTCCGGCTGCTTCTATTAAAAGGATCGAGATTTTGCGCGACGGCGCTTCGGCACAATACGGTTCTGATGCCATTGCAGGAGTAATCAATATCATTACAAACGATAATGTAAACGAATTAACGGGATCTGTAACCTACGGTGCTTTCAACACAAAGGCGAAAGGCGATTTTCTTCCTGGAACACCAAATACAAAAGGTTTTAGATTAGATCAAGATGGAAACGGAAATTCATACGGAAAAGATCAGGATTTTGATGGTGGTTCTGTGAGAGTTGCAGCCAATTATGGAGTTGCATTAGGCACCAAAGGTGGTTATGTAAACTTTACAGGTGAGTTTTTGAACAAAAATAAAACCTTAAGACCTGCTTATGATTTTAGAAAAGGTTTTGGTGACGCAAGTATGCATGGAGTAAATTTATTTGCCAATCTTTCTATTCCGATTGCAGACAAAACAGAATTCTACGCTTTTGGAGGAAGTAATTTCAGAGATACAGATGCTTATGCTTTTACCAGAAATGATGGCGAAAGAGTGGTAGAATCAGTTTATCCTGGAGGTTACACACCAAGAATTACATCAAAGATTAATGATAATTCAGTTGCTGCCGGAATCAAAACAGAATCTACTGGAGGATGGAAATTTGATTTGAGTAATACTTTCGGAAAAAATAAATTTCAATACGATATTAAAGGAACAATAAATGCTTCCCTAGAAGAAAAATCCCCTCTTGCGTTTGATGCTGGAGGACATAGTTTGCTTCAAAACACTACTAATTTTGATATTTCTAAAAGTTATGACAGTGTTTTAGAAGGCTTTAATATTGCTTTTGGAACCGAATTTAGAGTAGAAAAATTTGAAATCTTTGCTGGTGAAGAAGGATCATATACTACTTACGACACCAACGGGCAACCTATTACAGATCCTACCACCCAAAGTGCGCCAATTGATCCTATTTCGGGAAATCCTAGACCGGGAAGCTCTCAAGGTTTTCCCGGTTATAGCCCTGCGAATGAAGTAAATGAAAGCCGTACCAACTTCTCTTTATATGCTGATGGCGAATTGGATATAACCAAAGATTTGATGGTAAATGCAGCCATCCGTTTTGAAAACTATAGTGATTTTGGTAGTACTGTAAATGGAAAATTGGCCTCTAGATTAAAACTCGGCGATCACTTTAATTTAAGAGGTTCTGTAAGTACAGGTTTCCGTGCACCATCATTAGCACAGATTTATTACAATTTACGTTTCACCAACTTTAATGCAAGCGGTGCAACCGAAGTTTTATTAGCGCCAAACGACAGCGAAATCACAAGAGCTTTTGGAATTGGTAAATTAAACGAAGAAAAAGCAGTAAATGCATCTTTAGGTTTTACTGCATCTTTTGGAGATTTCACTGCAACAATTGACGGTTACTATATTCAGGTAAAAGATCGTATTGTACTTACTGGATATTTTGATGCAAGCGCTTTAAACCTTGGTGTTTCTGAAGCACAGTTTTTTGCCAATGGTGTAGACACGAGTACACATGGTCTTGATGTGGTTTTCTCTTGGAAAAAAGGATACGATTTTGGTCAGCTTAGCGCCACTTTGGTTGGAAATATCAACGATATGAAAATTGACAAAGTAAAAAACGGCACTCTTGATGAAGCTACTTTCTTCGGAAAACGTGAAAAAGCCTTTTTATTGGCTTCTGCTCCAGACAACAAATTCAGTTTAAACCTAAACTATGCTAAAAATAAATTTGACGCTGGACTAGCTTTTACTCGTTTCAGCAAAGTTGTTTTGGTAGATTATGCAGACGAAGATGATGTTTACAATCCGAGAGTGGTAACCGATTTAACTGCTGGATATCAATTTACTAAAAGTTTAAAACTAACTATCGGAAGCAACAACTTATTTAACGTATATCCGTCCAAACAAGATGAGCAAGGAAACACAGAAGCTGGAGGATATTGGGATGCTGTACAAATGGGATTCAGCGGTGCTTATTACTATGCAAGACTTGGTTTTACTTTTTAATAATTAACGTGGGGCTTCGACTCCGCTCAGCCTGACAATTGAATGAGTTCTTTTTTTGTCTTCCTGAGCGAAGTCGAAGGACACGCAAGAAACTCTACAAAGCAGATCAAAAATCATAATGGACTTCGACTTCACTCAGCCTGAAATAAAACAAAAAATCCTGAGCATAACGTTCAGGATTTTTCTTTTCTATTTATTTAATTACAATTTAAACTCTAATGATGCAATAATAGCTTTTTCTTGCTCTGTTGCTGTAAATCCCGAAATATCCCAATAATTGGTCAGGATTTTGTTTTTCTTATTAAAAAGCGATTTTTCTTTAAAAACATCACTTTCACTATAAGTGAAATTCTGTTTATTGAAACCTGTTGTCACAAAACTATTTCTTACCTGAACATTTTTAGTTTTATCTTTTAAAACAACATTATAGCCAATTTCTTCATTTGAACTCAATAAATAATAATCCGTGCCGTCCCATCTATAATCTACTTTGACAAACGATTTTGTAATATTCTTTTCGCCCTCTTTTGTCTTTTCTTCCACTTTATCCAGTGTTCCTGGCGTTACAGAAATTGTAAATTCTACTATAATTTTTTTCTCAGGATCGTAAATAATTTCAAAATTATCAATTGCCTCTTTTGCTTTATCCAGCGGAACAACTGACATTATATAATAATCTTTATTTTTTGAATGTCCTTTTGTTGTAAAATCATATTCCTTTTTCGCTTTGGGATCCAACAATGGATCCAAATACTTAAAGTTAGAGTAATTCTCCATGATATCATTCAAATTATACCCTTTCAAATCTGCACTAACATCTGTGTCTATCAAACCGTAAGAACGATTTTGTTCTACTAATAACGTAGTTGTATTGTTTTTATTGAATTGAAAGTTAACCAATCCATCATTATAATAAGAATATTGATTGTCTAGCATAAAAAATTCACGAACATATACTTTTAGTCGATGTGCAACGCTAATTTTTTGTTTCGAATTTGAAACTACTTTCTGAAGCATTTTTTGAGGATTTTCTTTTGAGACTACAACTTCGTCTAAGTTTTCTTTTTTATTTTTAAGATAAACTACAAATCCGCTTTCTTTTAAGGCGGCCCAACGAACAGTCAGATTTTCATAATTCATTTCTGAAACCTGTATGTTTGATCCTCCGCTCAAAACAAAAGTTATTTTACCATCTGCATTAGTCATTAAAACCTGTTTCGTTTTTAAGACCATTACAGTAGCATTCTCAATAGGCTGTAGGGTTTCAATGTCTTTTACATAAATAGAATATTCATCATTTTGTGCAAAAACATTCAAATTAAATAATACGACAAATAAAAGTAGCAGTTGCTTCATAGGCGTTGTTATATTTTCAACTAAATTATTGTTTTTTTAACAATAAAGCAACACCAAAAAAATAAAACATTAGTTATCAACAAACTAACTTTTAAAAATACCTGATATCAGGGGGCAAAAAAAATCCTGAGTTTTACAACTCAGGATCCTATTTTTTATAGATGTTCAGAAATAATTATTCGTTATGTAAAAACGCTTGTCTTTCTAACAAAGTTTCTTCGTCTTCAACATGATCATCATCTGGCACACAACAGTCAACAGGACAAACAGCAGCACACTGCGGCTCATCATGGAAACCTTTACATTCTGTACACTTTCCTGGTACTATATAGTAGATTTCGTCAGAAATTGGAGTTTGAGCGTCATCTGCGTCAACTTCAGTTCCGTCAGGTAATACAATTTTTCCAGAAAGACTTGTTCCGTCTTTATATCTCCAATCATCTGCTCCTTCATATATTGCTGTATTTGGGCACTCTGGTTCGCAAGCCCCACAATTGATGCATTCGTCAGTTATAATAATTGCCATCGTTTATTAGTCTTAAAGTTAAAAGTCTTAAAGTTCTAAAGTCAAAATAAAGACAAGAATCGCTTTTGACTTTATAGCTTTTGACTTTCGACTTAATTATGCTTATTTTTGTGCAAAATTACAATCAAAACAATTCATAAGCAAACATTATGACATTAGAAACAAAAAAAAGTGTTTTTGTTGAATTAGGAAAATTTTTAAGTCAGTTTTCTGAGGGCGCTTCTGCGCAAAAATCCGACGTCTTATATAATGATATCTTTTTTGATGATTTCGAAAATCTCATTAGCCTTTCACAATCTCATAACGGATGGTATACCCCTGAGCAGGTTTATTTCTCTATACAGTCATGGGCTGAAGCTTTAACCAATGAAAACATTGACAAATGGCTTTCGGCTTACAAAATAGATCAGAAAGGCGATGCAAAAACTGTTGCTTTGATTTTAGCTGGAAATATTCCGCTAGTAGGCTTTCATGATTTTTTATCGGTTTTAATTACAGGAAACAAAGCTTTAATTAAAACTTCGTCAAACGATCAGCATTTATTGCCATTTTTAGCTAAATATTTAATTGCTGTTGATGAAAATCTAAAAGATAACATCACTTTCGTGGAAGGAAAACTAGAAAATTTTGATGCTGTAATTGCCACTGGAAGCAATAATACTGCTCGTTATTTTGAATATTATTTCAAAGATAAGCCCTCGATTATTCGTAAAAACAGAAATTCGGCCGCTATTTTAACCGGAAAAGAAACCACTGAAGAATTGGAAGCGCTTGGTGAAGATATTTTTAGATATTTTGGTTTAGGATGCCGAAATGTTTCCAAACTTTTTATTCCGAAAGAGTATTCTTTTGACACTTTTTTCCAAGCAATGTTCAAATACCAAGACGTTATTCATTACGAAAAATACGCTAATAATTATGACTATAATAAAGCGGTATTTTTAATGAGTAATTTCAAATTATTGGACAACGGATTCTTGACTTTAAAGGAAGACTCAAGTTATGCCTCTCCTATTTCGAGTGTTTTTTATGAATATTATGAAAGCTTAGAAGAACTTAAAAAACGCCTTCAGGACGACACAGACCAAATTCAATGCATTGTTAGCAATAATATAACTGCAGATAGTATAGCATTTGGAGAAACCCAAAAACCGCAATTGTGGGATTACGCAGATAATGTCGATACTATAACGTTTTTGTTAACAACAAAGTAATAAATTGTTTAATTATTTCGAATATTTTAACGCTTTTTCGGCTCTTATTACCGAAATTTGCGTCTTTAAAATTTTCGACTATTAACAACAACCATGAAAAAACACAACTACAGCGCAGGACCAAGTATTTTACCTCAGGAAGTTTTTGAGAAGGCATCAAAAGCAATTTTAAATTTTAATGATTCAGGGTTATCGATCCTTGAAATCTCGCACCGAAGCAAAGATTTCGTTGCAGTTATGGAGGAAGCTCGTTCCCTTGCTTTAGAATTATTAGGACTTCAAGGAAAAGGTTATCAGGCTTTATTTTTACAAGGCGGTGCAAGTACAGCATTCTTAATGGCACCCTATAATTTAATGAAAGAAAACGGAAAAGCTGCTTATTTAGATTCAGGAACGTGGGCAACTGCGGCGATCAAAGAAGCTAAACTTTTCGGTGAGACTGTTGTCGTAGCTTCTTCAAAAGAAGACAATTATACTTATGTTCCTAAAGGTTACGAAATTCCAGCTGATGCTGATTATTTCCACTGCACAAGTAACAATACCATCTTTGGAACTCAAATGAAAGAATTCCCAGCAACAAATGTTCCTGTTGTTTGCGATATGAGTTCTGATATTTTTTCACGTGAATTAGATTTCTCTAAATTTGATTTAATCTACGCTGGTGCTCAAAAAAATATGGGACCTGCAGGAACTACTTTAGTAGTCGTTAAAGAAGAAATCTTAGGCAAAAACGGAAAAACTATTCCAAGTATGCTAGATTATGCTAAACACATTAAAGGAGAAAGTATGTACAATACTCCACCTGTATTTGCTGTTTACGTTTCTCTTTTAACTTTACAATGGATTAAAGAAAAAGGCGGAATTGCTGCTGTTGAAAAATTAAACAACGCAAAAGCAGAATTACTTTATGCTGAAATCGACAGAAACCCATTGTTTAAAGGTGCTGCTGCGGTAGAAGACCGTTCTAACATGAACGTAACTTTCTTATTGAACAATCCTGAACACACTGAAACTTTTGATGCTTTATGGAAAGCGGCAAATATTTCTGGATTGCCAGGACACCGTTCTGTAGGTGGTTACAGAGCTTCTATTTACAACGCTATGCCTATCGAAAGTATTCAGGTTTTAGTGGATGTAATGAAAGCATTGGAGTCTAAAGTTTAGTTTTTTTTCGGTTAATCGTTAATTTGTTTAACTGTTTAATCGTCAAAAAATACTTCCTTTAAAATATCAAAAAAGAAAAATCAAATAGCTGGTTTATCGATTAAACAATTAAACGATTAACCAAATAAACAATAAATACAATGAAAGTATTAGCAAATGACGGAATTTCTAAAAGCGGAATTCTAGCCTTAGAAAAAGGTGGTTTTGAAGTTATCACAACAAAAGTAGCTCAAGAACAAGTAGCTAACTATATAAATGAAAATAACATTGACGTAATTTTAGTTCGTAGCGCAACTAAAGTTCGTAAAGATATTATCGATGCTTGTCCTGGAATCAAAGTCATCGGTCGTGGTGGTGTTGGTATGGACAATATCGATGTGGATTATGCTAAAAGCAAAGGAATCCATGTAATTAATACTCCAGCTTCATCTTCAGAATCTGTTGCTGAGTTGGTTTTTGGACACTTATTTTCTGGTGTTCGTTTTTTACATGATTCTAACCGAAATATGCCTCTTGAAGGAGATTCAAACTTTGATGGTTTGAAAAAAGCTTACGCTAACGAAACTGAATTAAGAGGAAAAACTTTAGGTATTGTTGGTATTGGTCGTATCGGACAAGCTACAGCAAAAATGGCTCTTGGTTTAGGAATGAAAGTTATCGCTGCCGACAGTTTTATCCCAGAAGTAGATGTAAAAGTTGAGTTTTTTGACGGACAGTCTATCACAACTAAAATTGTTTCTCAATCTTTAGAATCTTTATTTAAAGAAGCAGATTTCATTACACTACACGTTCCTGCACAAGACGGATACATCATTGGAGAGAAAGAATTTGAAATCTTGAAAGATGGTGTTGGAATTGTAAACTGTGCTCGTGGTGGTGTTATTGATGAAGTGGCGTTAGTAAAAGCTTTAGATTCAGGAAAAGTTGCTTTTGCTGGTTTAGACGTTTTTGAAAGCGAGCCAAAACCAGAAATGGCAATCTTAATGCACTCTAAAATCTCTTTGACTCCACACATCGGAGCAGCTACTGGAGAAGCGCAAGATAGAATTGGCACTGAATTGGCTTCACAAATTATTACTTTGTTGAGCTAGTAAAAATAGATTAAATTCGATTAAAGGGATTTACTACTTA
The DNA here is from genome assembly GCF_056824325.1 of Flavobacterium sp. B330r. NCBI lineage: Bacteria > Pseudomonadati > Bacteroidota > Flavobacteriia > Flavobacteriales > Flavobacteriaceae > Flavobacterium > Flavobacterium sp. B330r. Next base: position 3,656,395 of record NZ_CP124860.1, on the reverse strand, counting down.
TCTGTAGTAAATCCCTTTCTTTTTTATACTTTCGCCAATACTAAAAGTATACTATGAATACAAACAAAAAAACTAAACGCAAGTGGATCGTTCGTGTGATTCTATTTATAATTGCAATTGCTTTGTTCTTCACCTCTATCTTTGGCAATATATTTTCGCTTATTATTGAGAAGGAATATTTTATTCCAAAACAATCTTCCATTTTTACTTTTAATGAAACAGTTGGCAATGAAGGCTCTAGCGATGTGTGGAGATATGGAGAAGATTACAGCAACTATTATTTCAATTTGAGCACATTTGATAATGATGTTTTGTTTTTTCCTAAAAAGAACGTTAATAATTGTCCTGGATTTAATCCTGAAGATGTTACAACCTGGTGCAAAGTAAAAACTCTAAAGCACTAAATCTTAACACTGACTTTAATTTAAGGCAATATAAATAAGTTTTATGTAGAATTTATTGAAGTTGTCGACCCTACTAAGTAAAAAATAGAGTATCTTTAAATGTATTTTTTACTAATTTGTAGTAAATACCTTTCTTTTTTTATTAATTTTGGCGTATAATTTTAAACCTTAAATATCATGTTTGAACAATTAACCCAATTAGTACAGCAATACGGAGGCAACGCTGTGGTAAACAATAACGCTGTCCCAAACGAACATAATGAAGCCGTAATAAACGAAACAAGCAGTTCTATTTTTGAAGGACTAAAAAAGATTGTTTCTGAAGGCAATACAGATCAGATTGCCGGATTATTCAACGGAAATACACCCATTGACAGCTCAAACCCTGTTGTACAGCAAATTCAACAGCAATTAAGCGGAAGTCTTGGTCAAAAATTCGGATTAAGCAGTTCCGATTCAAGCGGAGTTGCTTCCAATTTGATTCCACAGATTTTAGGCTCTTTAGTAAATAAAGCAAAAGATCCAAATGATAGCAGTTTTCAAATTTCTGATATTATAAATTCCATTTCAGGAAACAGCGGACAAGCTTCTGGAATAATGGATACTATTTCTAAATACGGAATGCAATTTGGCCTTGATCAAAACAACGACGGAAAAGTTGATGTGGCTGATGTATTAGTAGTTACCAAAAGCAAAGGAGGAATCGCAGGATTTATTGGAAAGTTGTTTGGGAGCAAGTAAAGATGTAAGACACTAAGACATTAAGATTCTAAGATGCTAAGTTTTTTATAGATATTCTAAAGTGGTTTGCTATGCAAACCACTTTTTTTTCACAAGAAAATAAAAACTTAATATCTTAGAATCTTAGCATCTTACTATCTTAACAAGTTAGAATCATGTTAAACTCCATCCTCATCTCGTCATTTATTCGTAAATTTAATTCATGAAAAAATGCATTTCCATATTAATTGTGCTACTTACCATTGTTGCATGTTCTACAGCTTCGCAGAATATTGCCAGCACTGATACTGTATCTGCATCAAACAAAAAAGTAAACGATACCGTTAGAATTGCAAACGATTCATTAGAATACGAAGTCATTATAATCGACAACGGATTCTCAACCTGGCTCGCTTCTCGAGCTTATCCACGAAACTATTACTCTTTACAATACCTTGAAAACAAAAACTATCTGTATGTAACAGAATGGAATAATCGTGTTCTACAGCCACAACGTTATAGCCCAAGATTATACGAAATGTCTATTGATTATCGCCCAGATATTCATTATGGCTACGAAGTAAATTACTTAATTTACAATTACATGATTTATTTTCAAAATACTTACAAACAAAAGCTTTGGGGCTATGTTCCCTCAAGATAATATACTATATTTGTAATCATTACAAATAGCAATGAACAGATTAAAAAAACGCTGGGGAATTACATCGAATTTACAAGCCATAATTATATTTATCGTTTTTGCCATCACAGGATCGGCATCTGCGTGGCTTTCTAAACCTTTCTGTGTTTTGCTGGGTATTACTAAAGAAGATTTTGGTGGCTGGTTTACACTCATTCGCCTTATTATTATCTTCCCTATCTATCAAGTTTTACTAGTTGCTATTGGAACTATTTTTGGACAGTTTAAATTCTTTTGGAACTTCGAAAAGAAAATGCTTAAAAATATGGGACTAGGATTTTTATTCAAAGAATAACTCCGCTTTTACCCACTTAATAAAAAAACCGTTCTGGTTAAGATCGTCTCTTAAGCTAAAATTTTATTTAATTTCATTTTTTAGACCGTTTACTATTTTTGAAACTGCAGTTTAATCAATCCCTGCATTTATCAAACATTACATATTTAAAAAATTGGCATAAAAAAAATACATAACATTTTTTTTATGCCAATTTTTTATTTAATCACTATACAGAACAGGATGGTGCAGGATAGTTATATTTTAAGTAATAACAAACTTTACAATAGTTAGAAGCATTTATTAAACTTGATAATCAAACAATTAATATTTCTAACAAAAATTATTACTTACTAACCAAACCACAATTTGACATGCTGAAAAATTACTTTAAATCCTCCCTTATGGTGGTGATGATTTGTCTCATTGCACCCGTAAACAAGGTTTTTGCTCAAAATCCGATTGTAAAAATCGACTTTGACCAATCAGGAAGACCGAAAGCCGAAGTAAATGATCCCGATTACACCGCTTGGGTAATTGCTTCTGGAAACACTAGTTCTTATACCGAAAATGGAGTTACTTTTACAATTAGTCGCACCGGAACTAATGGAGACAACTTAGGAACCAATTGGTACAAAGCAGGAATTCAAGCCCCTTATTACGCAAGATTGGTCTGTGATGGACTTACAGTAAAAGGCACAACAGCAAATCTTGGCGCTCAAATCGAACTCAAAATAAGCGGTTTAGCCACAGGAGAACATACCTTATTAGCTTTCTTCAACAATGTAGACAGCCCAACCACAAATACCTTTAGTCCAATTGATATTTCTGTAGATGGAAATGTAGTGGTCAATAATTTAATTCCAACTGTAAGAGCAACTAAAACAGCTGACGCAGCGTCTTCTTATTTAAGATTTCAAGCTACAGCAGGAACCGATGTCGTAATTTTAATCGCTGCAGAAACTTCGGGAACAGAAAATGTTAAAAACTTCATTTTTAATGGTTTTGAATTAAACACACCCAATATTTCTCATCAAGCTATAAATCCAGATCCAAAACAAAACAACGAACATGTAGAATTAACATCGGGCGGAAAATTGTTGCAATGGACTGCTGGGTCGGGAGCTGTTTCACATAATATCTATTTTGGAACAGATCCAACAGCGGTTGATAACGCAACGACAGCTTCACCAGAATATAAAGGAAATCAAGCTTTAGCCAACAATTCTTATCAGGTAAACGGATTGTATACGGGAGCAACTTATTATTGGCGTGTTGATGAAGTTTTATCAAATGGAATTGAAAAAGGAAATGTTTGGCGCTTTCGTCCCGCACAGCTTGCTTTTCCTGACGCTGAAGGATACGGCCGTTTTGCACGTGGAGGACGTGGCGGAAAAGTTGTTGCCGTTACTAATCTAAACGACAGCGGACCAGGAAGTTTTCGTGAAGCCGTTACAAACGATATTGGACCGAGAACAATTGTCTTTAATACTTCTGGTGTAATTCAATTGCAATCACGTCTGGTTTTAAGCCAGCCTTACGTAACAGTTGCCGGACAAACCGCTCCAGGAAAAGGAATCTGCATTCGTTCTGCTCCTTTTGGCGTAACAGGAAACGATGCTGTTGTACAAAATCTGCGTGTTAGAGTTGGTGCAGGACCTACTTTTGACGGAATGGGATTAACTGGCGCAGACAATAGCATTATCGACCACTGCTCTATCAGCTGGACTATTGACGAATCTTTCAGTTCTCGATCTGGAAAAAATATCACCCTTCAGAGAACACTTATTTCTGAGGCTTTAAATGCAGCAAATCATCAAAATTATCCAACAGGAACAGAACATGGATATGCTGCTACAATTGGTGGAGATATTGGAAGTTTCCATCATAATCTATTAGCCCATTGCTACGGCAGAAATTGGAGTCTTGGCGGCGGATTGGACGGAAACGGTGCTTATGCAGGAAAAATGGATATTACGAACAATGTCGTTTATAACTGGGGAGGAAGAACCACAGATGGAGGAACCAAAGAAGTTAACTTTGTAAACAACTATTACAAACCTGGGGCTGGTTCAAAAATATTTGTTGCTTTTAATCAGCAAAATGAAGGTGTTGGAACCGGAATGCAGCAATGTTATTTTAGCGGAAATGTAATGCCTGGCTATTTCGACGAAAGCAATCAGACTGCTGGAAGAAAAGCATCAGGAAATACGGTTCCTTATGATAACTTCGTAAATACACCTTTTTTCCCTTCTTATGTAACAACTCAATCGGCTAAAAATGCTTACAAAATTGTTCTTTCTGATGTTGGATGTACCCCGCCAGAATTTGACGAACATGACCAAAGAATTATTTCAGAGACATTAAATGGAACGTATTCTGCAGTTGGAAGTGTAACAGGCAAACCTGGATTTCCAGATAATGAAGCAGATGTTGGTGGTTTCGAAAACTATCCGACTGTAGTGAGAGATGCTAATTGGGATAGCGATCAAGATGGATTGCCAAACTGGTGGGAAAATATCATAGGAACCAATGTAAACTCTGCAATTGGAGATTTTTCAGATGCAAATGCCGATCCTAATTTAGATGGCTATACTCATTTAGACGAGTATTTACAATGGATGTCACTGCCACATTACGAATCTCCAGACGGAACTAAAATTGACATTAATATTCAAAAATTGTCAAGAGGATTTACAAGTGGCGTTTCTTATGCCATTTCGAATGTAGTAAACGGAAATGCAATTCTAAATACAGATGTGGTTGCATTTACACCAACTTCAAACGGATTATGCTCTTTTGAATTTAACGTAACAGATTCTGAAGGTGGTACAATGAAAAGAAAAGTGAATGTTATAAGCGGGCAAAGCTTGACATTAGGAACAGACGATAGTATTAAAGAAATTAAAAACAATGCTTTTAATGTCTGGCCAATTCCAAGCAACGGATCTTTCTCTGTTTTTATTGATAATGAAGAAGCAGAAATTTTAGATCTTAAGATCTACGATATTTATGGAAAAGAATTAGTAAAGCAAAAAATTAAAGGAGGCACACAAGAAACAATCCAATTGCATTCAAAAGGCGTTTTCTTGATTAAAGTCGTAAATCCGCAGACTAAGAAAACACAATACGTAAAAAAAATAATCATTCAATAGTTAAAACTAAAGCAATTAAAAAAGACGGCCTAAAACCGTCTTTTTTTTATTTTTTCTGAAAGAAATAAGTATAAATCCAAGTCAAGGTAAAAGACGGAATCACATCTGTAAAAGGCAGTATTTCCTCAAGAAAAGTCAAAACACCAGCAACCTTCCCTACTCTTCCTTTATACATTCTTGCCATAATTATGGCAGCGATAGGAGCCCAAACCACATCTGAAAACTCACCCAGAAACGGAATCGAAAAAGAAATCATACCAATTCCATCCAAAACCAGCCCTATAAGTAGTTTTGACATTCTGCTATCTTCTGCAACTTCTAAATCTTGCATAACACATTCATTTTTAAGTTAATCGAAATTAAAAATAATTCACGAAATTCTATTATCTCTTTTCTAAATTTAATTTCCATTATTCCCATATCAATTTATGTACCGATTTTAGATTTTAGATTTTAGATTTTAGATTTTAGATTTTAGATTTTAGATTTTAGATTTTAGATTTTAGATTTTAGATTTTAGATTTTAGATTTTAGATTTTAGATTTTAGATTTTAGATTTTAGATTTTAGATTTTAGATTTTAGATTTTAGATTTTAGATTTTCTAAAAGTCGCTTCGCTCCTTTTGGAATTGGGGTTTTGAAATTTGGAATTTGATTTTCACATATTGGAATTTGATTTTGACCATAATCTTCGTTTCTTTGTAAAAACAGTTTCACTACATGATACACGCAAAAAACATACATAAATTTTACGACAAACTTGAAGTTTTAAAAGGAGTTGATTTACATATTAAAAAAGGCGAAATTGTTTCTATCGTTGGTGCTTCGGGCGCTGGTAAAACTACATTACTGCAAATTTTAGGAACACTAGACAAACCAGATCATAATCCCGATTCATCTTTAACCATTAATGGTAAAAATGTACTCGAGTTACAAAACATTAAAAACAATAGCTCAAATCAAGAAAAAGCATTCAAAATCATCACTTGGTTAGGTTCTTTCTATATTATTCTGCTTGCAGGTTTTTTATTGTTTTTTAGAAATAAAATAGAGAATGATATTTTGGGTTATATCAATTGGGGAATATTACTTATGCCCATTATTTTACTATTAGGGTATTACAATCGTTACTTTAAAAAGAAAAGCAGACAAGACAAAATTTTATCCGATTTTAGAAACTTAAATCTTGGTTTCATTTTTCAGTTTCATCAGCTCCTACCTGAGTTTACAGCGCTAGAAAATGTATGTATTCCAGCTCATATTGCAGGCAAAAAAACCGCTGAAACCGAAGAAGAAGCAAAAAAACTGTTGAACTATCTTGGTCTTTCACACAGAATTAACCATAAACCTAGCGAACTTTCGGGCGGAGAACAACAGCGTGTAGCAGTTGCAAGAGCCTTAATCAATAAACCAGATGTCATTTTTGCCGACGAGCCTTCTGGAAATCTGGACACACATTCTGCCGAAAACCTGCACCAATTATTTTTTCAGCTTCGAGACGAGTTCGGACAGACTTTTGTCATTGTAACGCACAACGAAGAATTGGCCAATATGGCTGATAGAAAATTAGTAATGGTCGACGGACAAATTAGCAATTAAGTTAATTAGGAGCTTTTTCCTGCTGTCCTTCCAATCTTTTATGCCGAACCCCGGCATAAAAGGATTTTCCCTCCCATCAGGGCTAGGGCACTCGAACATAAAAGAATATTTCATTTAAAATGAACCAAAAAGAACTCAAAGAATTTCTAGACGAAAAAGTCATTCAATATAACAATCAGGATTTTATAGAAAGTGATCCTGTACAGATTCCGCATCTCTTTACTCAAAAAGAAGATATCGAAATTGCGGGTTTTCTTAGCGCTTCTATTGCTTGGGGAAACCGCAAAATGATTATCAAGAATTCGCATAAAATGATGGAATTAATGGGCAACACACCTTACGATTTCGTTATGTCACATTCTGACGAAGACTTGGCAAGACTAGAAACCTTTGTGCACAGAACTTTCAACGGACATGATTTTGCTGGCTTTATAAAAGGCTTAAAAAATATCTATCAAAACCATAACGGACTGGAAAATGTATTTGCTAAAAATCAGGAAAAAGACAGTTTGCAGAAAAGCATCAGCGAATTTAAAAAGATATTCTTTGAAACCGATCATTTGGCGCGAACTCAAAAACACATTTCAGATCCGTTAAACAATTCGGCCGCAAAAAGAATTAACATGTATCTACGATGGATGGTTCGTCAAGATGCAAAAGGTGTCGATTTAGGAATCTGGAAAAGCATTTCTCCTGCCGTTTTATCTTGTCCGCTAGACGTTCACTCGGGTAATGTTGCCCGCAAACTTGGCATTCTTTCGCGAAAGCAAAATGATGCTAAAGCTTTATTGGAATTAGATACCAAATTAAGAAAAATGGACGCGCAAGATCCTGTAAAATACGATTTTGCCTTGTTTGGATTAGGGGTTTTTGAAGGGTTTTAATATTGAAAATTAAACAGTTAGACTAATAAATTATTAGATGATTTTAAGAATTTGCTAAACAAACCACGAATTTAACGTACATTTGCACAAAATTAAAAGCAAATGAGCACTTTCGAAAAATTTAATCTTCCAAAATCATTACAAAAAGCAGTTGACGAATTAGGATTTGTTACGCCTACTCCTATTCAAGAAAAATCTTTTTCTGTAATCATGTCTGGACGTGATATGATGGGAATTGCACAAACCGGAACCGGTAAAACATTTGCTTATTTACTACCTCTTTTAAAGCTTTATAAATTTACTCATACCAATACGCCAAAAATTGTAATTCTAGTTCCAACTCGTGAGCTAGTGGTTCAAGTAGTTGAAGAAGTAGAAAAACTGACTACCTATATGTCGGTTAAAACGTTGGGTATTTACGGAGGCGTAAACATCAATACGCAGAAAAAGGCCGTTTACGAAGGTGTTGATATTTTAGTTGGAACGCCGGGACGTACAATGGACTTAGCACTTGATGCTGTTGTTCGTTTTGACGAAACACAAAAATTAGTGATCGACGAGTTTGACGAAATGCTGAATTTAGGTTTCAGACCGCAGCTGACTTCTCTTTTTGCGATGATGAAAACCAAACGTCAGAACATTTTGTTCTCTGCAACGATGACAGATGAAGTCGATGATTTATTAAATGATTATTTCGATTTTCCTGAAGAAGTTACATTGGCACCATCAGGAACTCCGCTTGAAAAAATTACGCAGCTTACTTATAATGTTCCGAATTTCAATACCAAAGTAAATCTTTTAAAACATTTACTGGAAAACGATGAAAGTATGAGTCGTATTTTGGTTTTCGTAAACAACAAAAAGATTTCGGATATGCTTTTCAATCGTATTGATGAGCTTTTTGAAGGACAATTTGGTGTAATTCACTCGAACAAATCTCAAAACTACCGTTTGAGCACCATGGCCGAATTTCAAGAAGGAAATCTTCGCGGCTTAATTACAACCGACGTTATGGCAAGAGGTTTGGATATTTCTAACATCACGCACGTAATTAACTTTGAACTTCCAGAAGAGCCAGAATTGTACATGCACAGAATTGGTCGTACGGGTCGTGCAGACGCAACGGGAACTGCAATTAGTTTTGTTACTCCAAGAGAAGAAGAATTCAAAATTGAAACGGAACTTTTAATGGATCAGGAGCTTAAAATCGCTGATTTCCCTGAAGAAGTCGAAATTTCAGCAAAACTGATCGAAGCTGAAAAAGACAAATTGCCAAGAAAGTTTTTAATGAAAAAACCAAAACTAGAAGGTGATGGCGCTTTCCATGAAAAATCTAAAAAGAACCAAAAAGTAAATCTTGGTGGTCCTTCAAAAACCAAAAAGAAAACTCACGGTTCTGTTAACAGAAATATGTTGAAGACAAGAAACGAGAAGAAGAAGAAAAAATAATTTTTTTAGATGCTAAGGTACTAAGTTGCTAAGGTTCTAAGTTTTTTTTATTCACAAGTAAGAGAAAAGGCTCAAAAGATTAAAATTTAATCTTTTGAGCCTTTTCTCTTAGTATCTTAGCAACTTAGAACCTTAGAACCTTTTTTCTAAATTTTCGTGAATAGAAGTCCTACTGGAGAACATAATTGGATTCTTCTTCCAGTATCTGTCAGTTTTCCTGTTGCGATATCTCTTTTAAAAATAACAATATCATTAGTATATTGATGTCCTACTAAAAGGTAATTTCCTGTTGGATCAATCGCAAAATCTCTTGGTCCTTTTCCTAAAGTGCTTTGCTGTTCAACCAATTCTAAAGCTCCTGTTTTAAGAATTTTGTAAACTGAAATTGCATTTGCGTCTACACGATCGGTAAGATATAAAAAGTTTCCGTCTGGCGAAAGCTTAATTGCCGCTGCTCCCGTTCCTCCTTTAAAGTCTTTTGGAAGAATGCTTGTTTCTGCAACTACCTTCAGACTTCCTGTTTTATCCCAGCTTAATGTTGTCAAAGTTCCATCCAATTCCTGAACTAAATACACAAATTTTCCATCTTTACTGAAAGTCAAATGTCTTGGACCACTTCCTGGTTTTACATCAACACTTCCTTTTAATGTCAAGATTTCGTTTTTAGCTGCTGGATTATATTTATAAATAAATACTTTATCTAAACCCAAATCGTTCGAAAGCACAAACTTTTTATCTGGAGAAAAAACAACCATATGGACATGCGCTTTTTCTTGACGCGCTGCGTTTGGTCCTTTTCCTTCATGCTGGATTAACTGCTGTACTTCAGTAATACTTCCGTCTGTGTTTTTCTTAAAAACCGCGATACTACCGCCAGAATAATTGGCTGCAATTACATGCTTATCATCATTTATTAAATGACACGGATCTGCTCCTAAAGCATCATTTTTATTCAACAAATTGGTCTTTCCAGATGCTGAATCATATGAAAATGAACTTACTGTACTTTGTGTTCCATTTTCGTTCACTGCGTAGATAAACTTATTATCTGCAGAGACAGATAAATAACTTGGGCTTACCACATTCTCAGAAGAACTTTTTAATTTATATTCGCCAGTAGAAGCATCAAATTCATAAACATAAATACCATTGCTTTGGCAGGTATTGGTGTAAGTTCCAACTAATAAATTGAACTTATTTTGAGCTTTAACAGCTGTTATAGATAAAGCGGAAAACAAGATTAAATATATTTTTTTCATAATTTGTTTTTTTTTGAATTAGCTAAAATAAACAATATATCTATTTGAAACAGTCTCTTTATTACAAGAAATTACAAAAGTTACATTTTTTTCATGTACATAAGAAATATAAGCTTTAGACTTTACCAATAATCTCTTAAATGAACTTATATGGTTTAATAATTTTTAATTCGTATTTTTGACCAGCATCTTCGCGAAAAACAAAACGTAGTGAAGTAAATCGAAGCCAGAATGCATTTTAAACATCCCGAAATTCTATACTTTCTGTTTTTATTGATTGTTCCAATTTTGGTTCATTTATTTCAATTAAGACGATTTAAAACTTCTTTTTTCACCAATGTTCGATTTTTAAAAGAACTTGCCATTCAGACTCGAAAGAGTTCTAAAATCAAAAAACGTCTTTTATTAGCCACACGTTTATTATTGCTTGCTTGCGCGATTATTGCGTTTGCGCAACCTTTTTTTGAAGCTGCCGACAGCAAAAATGCTTCAAACGAAATGTATATCATTTTAGATAATTCGTTTAGTATGCAGGCTAAAGGCAAAAAGGGCGAATTATTAAAAAGAGCTGTTCAGGAATTACTCGAAAATACTCCTGAAAACACTCAATTTTCGCTTTTAACAAACACAGAAAACTTTTGGAATACGGATATAAAATCATCTAAAAGCGCTTTACAAAATCTAAAATACAGTGCAACTTCTTTTGATCTTTCAGCAATTACAGCTAAAATTAAGGCACATAAATCGGCGCATAAAAAAGATATTGTCATTATTACCGATGCCGTTGGTTTAAAAGAAAAAGATATTGCAACTATAGATTTTGAAGAAAAACCTTATTTCATAGTTCCAGAAGCAGAACAGAAAAACAATGTCTCTATTGACAGCGTTTATATTAACCAGACTTTAGAAAACTTCTACGAAATTGGCATTAATTTGTCTGCTTATGGCGAAGATTTTAAACCGGTTTCTACAGCCTTATACAATCAAAATAAACTGATCGCCAAAACGATTATCAATTTTGACACGAAGAAAAAGAAAATCAATTTCACCATTCCAAAAGAAGCTTTTCATGGATATGTTGCAATTGAAGATAACGGTTTAAGTTATGACAACAAATTGTTTTTCAGCATTTCTAAAAACAAAAAAACAAACGTTATCAGCATTGGTGAACCTGAAAAAAGCAATTTCTTATCGAGAATTTATACCTCGGCAGAATTCAATTACAACAATTACCCAATTGGCTCTTTAGATTATAATAGTTTAGAAAAACAAAATACGATTATTCTAAACGAATTAATTGATATTCCGCAGGCATTGCAGACGACTTTAAAAGCTTTTGTTTCTAAAGGTGGAAATTTGGTTGTAATTCCGTCTGAGAAAACTTCTCTTTCGAGCTTAAATGCATTATTAGGGAATTTTGGAAAAATTCAATTCGGAAATTTAGAAACTATCAGCAAATTAATCACTAAAATTAATTTCGACCATCCTTTATTTTCGGGCGTTTTCGAAAACAAAATAACCAATTTTCAATATCCAAAAGTAAATAGTTCGTTTGCTGTTTCGAGTTCTTATCCAGCTGTACTTTCATTTGAAGACCAAACTGCTTTTGTAACTGCTGTTCAAAATCAAGTTTCTGGAATAACGGTTTTTACCGCGCCAATAAATAGTACAAATTCCAATTTTCAGCAATCGCCTTTAATTGTTCCGTTATTTTATAAAATCGCTCAGAACAATCAGAAAACGGGCGTAAATGCTTTAACAATAGGAAATAATCAGCCTTATTTTGTGGATGTTTTATTGACTAAAGATGCGATTTTGGAAGTTAAAGGAACAGACGATTCTTTTATTCCGATTCAGCAGATTTTAAATAATAAAGTCAAATTAACATTCAATGATTTTCCGGAAACCGCTGGAAATTATAGTGTTTTTGACAAAAAAGAATGGGTTGAAAATATCAGTTTTAATTACAAAAGAACGGAAAGCGATTTGAGTCAAGTAAACACGAATGTAGTTTCTGATTTCAAAACTGCCGATACCATTTCAACCATTTTTAATACACTACAAACAGAACGAACAGACAGCCAAATTTGGAAATGGTTTGTTATCTTTGCACTGTTATTTTTAGCATTAGAAATGGCAATTATAAAATTTGTGAAATAGAATTCGCGTTTGTTTTAAAGGCATTTTATTTTTTACAAAAATCATTTTACGACAAAAAATTATCTACATATGAAACTAATCATCAAAAGCGCCAAAATTATCGACTCAAAAAGTCCGTTTCACAATCAGACCGTTGATCTTTTAATTGCAGATGGTGTAATAGAAAAAATAGGCGTTTCTCTTCCAAATGACGATGCAGAAGTAGTACGATTTGATGATCTTCATGTTTCTCAAGGTTGGTTTGATAGCAGCGTCTCGCTGGGCGAGCCAGGTTACGAAGACAGAGAAACGATAGCAAACGGATTGAATGTTGCTGCCAAAAGCGGATTCACAGCAATTGCATTACAGCCCAACTCTTTACCAATTATTGACAATCAATCTCAGGTAAATTTTGTAAAAAATAAAGCAAATGGTTTTGCTACAGAAATTTTCCCAATCGGCGCTTTAACTAAAGCCAGCGAAGGAAAAGATATGGCAGAACTTTTTGATATGAAAAATTCTGGAGCAGTTGCTTTTGGAGATTACAATAAAAGTATCGACAATGCTAATATCCTGAAAATCGCTTTACAATATGTTCAAGATTTCGACGGATTGGTAATCGCTTATTCGCAAGATCCAAACATTAAAGGAAATGGTGTAGCAAACGAAGGGATTGTTTCAACAAGATTAGGCTTAAAAGGAATTCCGAATCTGGCAGAAGAACTGCAAATTTCAAGAAATTTATTTTTGTTGGAATATACGGGCGGAAAACTTCACATTCCAACTATTTCTACAGCAAAATCGGTTGAATTAATTAGAGAAGCTAAAGCTAAAGGTCTACAAGTAACTTGTAGCGCATCTGTACATCATTTGGTTTTAACGGATGAAAAACTGGACGGATTCGATACTCGATTTAAAGTAACGCCACCACTAAGAACAGAAGTTGACAGACAAGCTTTGCTTAACGGAGTTGCTGACGGGACTATCGACTTGATTACTTCAGACCATAATCCGATTGATATTGAATTCAAAAAAATGGAATTTGATACAGCCAAAAACGGAACCATAGGTTTAGAAAGCGCTTTTGGAGCTTTACTAACGGTTTTACCGGTAGAAACTATAGTTGCAAAACTTACTGCTGCAAGAACTGTTTTTGGTCTTGAAAACAATACAATTCAAGAAGGTGTAAAAGCTAATATTACTTTGTTTGCAACAGAAGGAAAATCAACTTTTACGAAAGAAAACATTCTTTCAAAATCTAAAAATTCTGCTTTTTTAGGAACTGAACTTAAAGGTTCTGTGTACGGAATTTTAAATCAAAATAAACTAGTTACAAAATAATACAAATGAATAATTCAGTCGAAGAAGGAAAACCAATTGCTATAACGAGTTACATTCTAATCATTGGTGTTTTGATCGCTATGAGCATGAATTCTGAAAACAAAAACAGTTTTGCTTCTTTTCATATCCGTCAAGCTTTAGGTTTGTCTTTATCTTTTATTTCTTTAGGAGCAATAATCAGTAATTTCGATAGTTTTTTTATCACTTTCCCAATGTGGATCTGTATTTCAATTCTATGGACTTTCGGAATTTTTAACGCCATTCAAGGACAAACAAGACCTATTCCGTTAGTTGGGGAATTATTTCAGAAATGGTTTAAAAAAATTGGTTAATTTTTAAAATCTCAAGTTTTAAAAATCCAAATTCCAAAACTGGAATCTGAAATTTGGAACCTTAAAAAACTTTGTCAAAGTTTGAAACTTTGACAAAGATCAAGCTGAACACTGAATACTAAAACCTGAACACTAAAAAAATGAATCTATCTTTAGAATATAAAATAAGAGAACCAAAAGTAATTTTAGATAAAAATCCGTTATTGCTTCTATTACACGGATACGGCAGCAATGAAGCCGATTTATTTTCTTTTGCTTCTGAACTTCCAGATAACTATTACATTATTTCTGCTAGAGCACCTTACGATTTACAATATGGTGCTTACGCTTGGTACGCGATTAATTTCGATGCCGATCAAAATAAATTTTCTGATAATGAACAAGCAAAAACTTCTCGTGATATAATTGCTAATTTCATTGACGAATTGGTTGCCAATTACCCAATTGATGCTAATAATGTAACTTTAATCGGATTTAGCCAAGGGTCTATTTTAAGTTATGCAACGGCACTTTCTTATCCAGAAAAAATTCAAAGAGTGGTAGCAATGAGTGGTTATTTTAATGAAGAAATCATCAAAGAAGGTTTTGAAAACAATGATTTCAAAAACTTAAAATTCTTCGCTTCACACGGAACTGTAGATCAAGTTATTCCGATTGAATGGGCGAGAAAAACTCCAGCGATTTTAGAGAAACTAGAGATCCCAGTTGTTTACAAAGAATATCCAGTTGGACATGGAGTAGCACCTCAGAATTTCTTTGATTTTAAGAATTGGCTGATTGGTTAGTGACCAGTGTTCAGTATTTTAGTTTTCAGCCAATCTAACTTTCTAAATCTAAAAAAATGAGTATTTCAAAACTTGACAATCCCGCATTGATTTTAATTGACATTCAAAAAGGATTTAACGATGTTGCCTATTGGGGCGGAGACCGAAATAATGTTGACGCAGAAGAAAAAGCGGGTGAACTTTTAAAAATTTGGAGAGCTAAAAAACTGCCTATTTTTCACGTTCAGCATTGTTCTTCAAATCCAAATTCGATTTTAAACGAAACAAATCCTGGAAATGAATTTCAGGATATTGTGAAACCTCTTGAGGGAGAAACAATAATCAAAAAGAATGTCAATAGTGCTTTTATAGGAACGAACCTAAAAGAACTAATTGACAATGCTAATATCACGAATCTTGTTATTGTTGGTTTAACTACAGATCATTGTGTTTCTACAACAACTAGAATGGCTGGTAATTTTGGTTAACAGTATATTTAGTTTCGGATGCAACCGCAACTTTCAATAAAAAAGGTCTAAACGGAGAAGAATTCTCTGCCGAATTAATACATCAGACTGCTTTAGCAAGTTTAAACGAAGAATTTGCTCGGGTTGTTGCTTCTGATTTTATTAAAGAAATTATTTAAATATGTAAAAAGTGAAATGTAAAATGATTGAACAAATTTACATTTCACTTTTTACATGTTACTTTTATTCTCCTGTATAAAGAATCTTCTCTCCTTTTTTCAGAACATATCCTTTCCAAGGAATTAACTGCCAATCGCCGTTAACCCAAGAATCACCTTCCGATTTTCTTTCCAGAATGATAGATTCTTTCTGAGTATCTAAGAAAAGTTCTGCTTTATTTCCGTCAAAAATTACATAGGAAACCGTAGAATAGGTTTTTCCATCTTCAGCATGGTTCAGTTTTGTGCTATTTTCAAAAACCCTGATACACTCTTTCTTAAGCGTTGACCAAGTATAGCCTGCTGAAGCTTTACAGCCATGCGAATCCGAATCTCCTCCAACCACAGCTTCTTTTTGTGACTCTTTTGGAGTTGCAGTAGTTGTGCTGGTATTTTCTTGAGAAACTTTCTTTCCGCAAGAAAGTGCACTTGCCATAATCAAAAACAAAAATATCTTTTTCATAATCCTAAATTTATTTAAAGGTCAAAAAAAATAGGATTATAAAATCCTATTTTTGATATAACCAAGTTTGATTTACTTCAAAGGTAATATTATCATCGTTATCAACAAAGTATTTTAACAAGACTTCTCCCCATAATTCTCCATTGCTATAATCTGCAATGATCCAACGGTGGTTTAAAATTTTTACTTTATTGATGATAAATTTGTTTGGACCTATTTGATCTTGCCCTGTATAAGGATTCCCTTTTGGATTTGCATTGAAATCTAACAGCTTTTCAGTTACAACCGGAATCAGTTTTTCATACAAAATTACTTTTCCGCCAGAAGCACTATTATCAAAGTAGTTTTGTGCATTTTCGTTATGCTCTAAAGAAAAATAATCAGCTTCTGCCAATTGAGTTTTTACTAGACTAATACTATCTCTTAGTTTCTTAGTTGTTTTATCATATCTATTCTGCGCAAATTTTACTTCACCGCTGTAGAACGCATAAGTAAAGACATTCATTAAAATGGCTAGAATAAAAAGATAAAGCATTAAGGATTTTTTCATTGTGTGGTATAATTAAATTGTAATTTCTAAATTATCGTAAGCCAAGAAAACATTTTCAGGAAGGCTTTGCTGCACTTCTTCATGAAATCCTAAAACATGGCTAATATGCGTTAAATACGCTTTTTCGGGCTTAACAAGATTAATAAAATCAAGTGCTTCTTGCAGATTGAAATGAGTATTGTGAGGTTCGACACGCAAAGCATTTACAACCAAAACTTTCAGTCCTTTTAGTTTTTCAATTTCAGCTTGTTCGATGGTTTTTACATCTGTCAGATAAGCAAAATCATCTATTCTATATCCAAAAACCTGCAAATCACCGTGCATAGCATTTATCGGAATTGCCACTTTATCGCCAACTGCAAAAGGTGCATTGTTTTGCACTTCGATTGTTTTTACACTTGGTGCGCCTGGGTATTTGTTTACCGTTTCAAAAACATAATCAAAACGACGTTTCAGATTATCTAAAACGCGTTGATGTCCATAAATTGGAATTTCTCCCTGTCTAAAATTAAATGGGCGGATATCATCTAAACCTGCAGTATGATCTGCATGTTCGTGAGTAAAGAGAATTGCATCCAATTTTTGGCATCCGCAAGAAAGCATTTGCTGTCTGAAATCGGGGCCGCAATCTATTACATAAGAATGCTCGCCCCATGTTATCCAAATGGATACACGAAGCCTTTTATCCTTAGCATCAGTGCTTTTGCAAACGGGATGATCGATTCCGATAATTGGAATACCTTGAGAAGTACCTGTACCTAAAAAATAAACCTTCAATTGAACTTAATTTTTTTACAAAAATAGGATTATTTCTCTTTCATTAGAAGCCTAATTTACTAACTTTGTAACAAATCTATTTAAAACAAAATGGGTACAGAAATAAAACTCAAGGGTGACAAGGTCATCGAACAGATTCCTTCTATAAAAGACAAAGCGTTACGCATTAATTTAAACGAAAATATTTACGGAACATTTGCTGAGATTGGTGCTGGACAAGAGACCGTTAGACACTTTTTCAGATCGGGAGGTTCGTCGGGAACTATTGCAAAAGCGATGTCTGCCTATGATAAAGATTTTAGTGATGCCATTTATGGGACTGAAAGCGACGGAAGATATGTTACTGAAGAGCGACTGAAAAAAATGCTTACACATGAAGGACAAATCATCGAAGAGCGTTTAAGTCGTGAAAAACACCCTACAAAACTTTTTTTTAGCTACGCTAATACTGTTGCCACAATAGATTTTGCCAAACAATTTAAAGGTCACGGCTGGGTCGGAATTAGATACCAAATTGAACCAGACGAAGCGTATAACGAAATTATCCTACATATTCGTTTTAAAGAAACCGACGCTAGATTACAACAGGAAACACTGGGAATTTTAGGAGTTAACTTAATTTACGGTGCTTTTTACAAATATAACGATCCAAAACGATTACTTCGTTACTTATACGATCACTTAGATAAAGATCAATTAGAGATCGACACCATTAACTTTTCTGGACCTCGTTTTGCCGATGTAGACAATCGTTTAATAAGTTTGCAATTGGTTAAAAATGGAATGACAGATGCCGTAATGTTTAACCCTGAAGGAAAAAACATTTTGCCAGCAGCTATCTTATACAAAAAGAACCTTTTAGCTTTAAGAGGAAGTTTCCGTCCAGTTACTAAAGTAAATATGGACATGTATGAGAAATCATTAGAAATGTTTCTAAAAGAAAATAAAGTTGAAAAAAATAACACTCTGGTTGTTTTCGAAATCACTCTTTCGAATTTACGTTCTGACGGTGAGATTGACGAGCGTGACTTTATGGACAGAGCCGAATTACTTTGTTCTCTTGGCCAAACAGTTATGATTTCGAATTTTCAAGAGTATTATAAAGTTGTAGAATACTTCGCCAATTACACCAAAGCTCGTATGGGATTAGCAATGGGCGTAAACAACCTGGTTGATATTTTTGACGAGAAGTATTACCGTCATTTAAGTGGTGGAATTCTAGAAGCTTTCGGTAAATTATTCTATCGTGATATGAAAGTATTCTTATATCCTATGTTAGATGAAGATGGCTCATTAATGAATTCGAACAACTTAAAGGTTCATCCTAGAATGAAAGAATTGTATAAATTCTTTAAATTCAACGGAAAAGTGGTTGATATTGAAGATTACGATCCGAATATCTTGGATGTTTTCTCTAGAGAAATCCTAAAAATGATCAATCAAGGCATACCTGGATGGGAACCAATGCTTCCTCCTGGAATTCCTGAAATTATAAAAGAACATCACCTTTTTGGATATCATCCACAGAAAGAATTAGAACAAAATACATAATAAAAAAAGTCCCTTTATTGGGACTTTTTTTTATGTTTCAAGTTTCAGGTTTCAGGTTATTGTTGGAGCGGGTATTTTTTTTACGGCAAAGTTCACAAAGTTTTTCGCAAAGCTCGCAGAGAAATTATATAAAGCTTTGTAAAAGCTTTTTAAGTTCTTAAAGTAATATAATCTATATTTCTAAGCTTTGAGGACTTAAAAAAAAACTTTAAGTCAAACTGTAAACCTTGGCGAGCTTTGCGAAAAAACTTAGCGAACTTTGCGTTAAAATTAGGTCCCAACAGGCAACTTGAAACCTGAAACTTGAAACTTGAAACAAAATCTCTATTTCAAAATCTGCGAAGCGTGTTCTTTTGTTTTTACTTTTTCGATTACTTCTTCTATAATTCCTTTTTCGTCGATTACGAAAGTTGTTCTATGAATTCCGTCGTATTCTTTTCCCATGAATTTCTTTGGTCCCCAAACTCCAAATGCATTAATAACCGATTTGTCTTCGTCTGCAAGTAAAGGAAATGGCAATTCATATTTTTCTTTGAATTTTATCTGTGCTTTCTCACTGTCGGCACTAACACCAAGAAGTTCATAATTATTTGCTTGAAAACGATGAAAATTATCTCTTAAATCGCAAGCTTCAGCCGTACAGCCTGGCGTACTTGCTTTTGGATAAAAGAAAACAACTAATTTTTTTCCAGCATAATCTGCCAGCTTATGTGTTTTTCCGTCTTGATCTGTTCCTGAAAAATTTGGCGCTTTATCTCCTGCTTTTAATGTTGTCATACCTTTTTTTTATTTTAGATTGTTGATTTTAGAATTTAGATTACTGATTCTGTAGTTTTGATTTTAGATTATTCACAAAGATAAATTATAACTTACAACTCACGGCTCATAATTTGCAACTTCTTTTTGCCCCAGATTGAAGTGAAAACCCCGGAATTATGATAGTCTACATTTTTTGTATTTAAAAAGCGACCGAAGGAAGCTCTTTTAAATACTTAAAAATGTGACTAGCATAATGAGGAGTTGAAACGGAAAGCTGGATTAGGCACATCATTAAAATTATACTATTTTTACAACATTAAAAATACGGAAATGAATAAAGAAGCTCGCGTACAATTTGTTATTGATAAATTAAAAGAACTCTACCCTACTATACCTGTTCCGCTTGATCATAAAGATCCTTATACGCTTTTGATCGCTGTTTTATTATCTGCACAATGTACCGATGTTCGTGTAAACCAAATTACACCTTTATTATTTGCAAAAGCTGATAACCCGTATGATATGGTTAAAATGTCGGTGGAAGAAATCAAAGAAATTATTCGTCCCTGCGGTTTATCCCCTATGAAATCTAAAGGCATTTATGGTTTATCTGAAATTTTAATTGAAAAGTATAATGGCGAGGTTCCACAGAGTTTTGAGGCACTTGAAGCCTTACCTGCTGTTGGACATAAAACGGCAAGTGTGGTAATGTCCCAAGCTTTTGGCGTGCCCGCTTTTCCTGTAGACACACATATTCACCGCTTGATGTACAGATGGAATTTATCTAACGGCAAAAATGTAGCGCAGACCGAAAAAGATGCTAAAAGATTATTTCCTAGAGATTTATGGAATGATTTGCACTTACAAATTATTTGGTACGGCCGAGAATATTCGCCCGCTAGAGGCTGGAATCTTGAAAAAGATATTATAACGAAAACCGTTGGTAAAAAATCTCTAATTGAAGAGATGGAAAAAAGCACAAATAAGGTTAAAAAATAAAAGGCGCAGATAAAAACATCTGCACCTTTGTTATTTTTCAACTTTATATCTTTTTAAGAAAATTACATTCCCGCTTTTAAAGCATTATATTCTGCATTCATATCAAGCGATCTGTAAACGCCCAATAATGTTTTGGTAGCATCTGGATTTTTCGGTTCAAGAACCAATACTTTTTTCAAATACGGAATTGCGCTTCGAATAATATCATCTTTCTGAGCGTTCAGTTTGTCATATTTCTTCATTTCGGCTGGAGTAGTTCCTAATGATGCTATTTCATCAGCCAAATCTTTTTTCATTTGCAATTTCAAATAAGCCAAATTAATATAGGCATCAACATAATTCGGGTCTAATTCCAGAACATAATTATAAATAGATTCTGCTCTTGGATAATCCTTTTTTTCAAGATACGCATAAGCTAGGTTATTGTTGACTTCTGTTCTTTTAGAAGGCACAGACTCTGTTCTGGGTTTTTCGTAAAGACCTTGCTGTATTGCCGACTCTCTAGCTTTTGGCGAAATAAAAACGTCTTCTTCTTTTGTTTTCTTATTTGTCGCATAGTACAAAACTCCTTTTCCTGAATAATTAATCTTTTTCAGAAGTTCGTAGTAAGTCACAGCTGCATTGAAATCTTTGGCATTTAGAGATGAAGATGCTGCATTGTATAAGTTTATGGTATCTTTTTTATCAAACAAATATACCTTATAGCTTTTTTCGGCACTTTCTTTGTATTTTTCGGCTTTAAAATCTGCCATTGCACCATTTACAAGACTAGCTTTCATGTCTTTTAAAGCCATATTAGCTTTAATGGTCCACTTAAATTTTCCTGATTCGTTCTCGTATAAGAAAACGTCTTGATACGATTGCGATGCCAATGTAAAATTGTTTGCTGCATCTATGTTTTTTACAGCCAAATCTTTTAAGACATTACCTTTTAAGAAATAGTAATCAGATTTGTCTTCATCAGAAGCATTAAGAATAAGGTATTCTGTTTTAGTTAAAATAGTCAAAGCGTCTTGACTATTTCCTTTATCAAATAAAGACTGCGCTTCCTTAATTTTGTCTTTTTGGGCAAATGCGCCAATGCTCATCAATAATAAGCACGACAACACTTTAATGTTCTCTTTCATTTTTACGGTTAAGTTTTGGTGATTAAATGATTTTTCTTAGTTCTTTTGAGGCACAGTAAAGAGATAATTAAACTGGTTTAAAAATTATCTTTATTACCATTTGTGAGTAAACATTTTCTGGTCCAAATATTTTCTCAAAAATCAAATGAGCATCAAACTTAACAAAATAAAGCAGGGTAGTTTTTCTTCATAAACGATCTGTTTTTTGGGGTTATATTTAATTTTTAATGTATTGTTTTTCTAATTCTTATCTTAATCAACTTTTCAATACGAATAACACTTTATAAAAGTATTTTATTCGAGTAAAAAGTTAGTTTTTTAACTAAAATAGAATTAAAAACCAAATAAACATATAAATTCTCATCAAATTTTTAAATTTTAACAAAACAAGAGAAAAATGATGTAAAAACCTTATGTTTTTTAAATCAGAAAAAGTAGAAATAAAAAAACTCACTACTTGTATATTAAATATACAAACAGTGAGCTCTTAAACCAAAACGACCATTTGGTTTATTTTTGATAAACATCCGACAGGAGCAGTGGGCTGTTTAGTTAGCTATAATCTCAAAATTTTTATCCTCAATCTTAACTACAGTCAAGGCTCTTGAATAATTCAATAAAAAAGAAACAACTTCTTTTTTAGGTTTAAGATTTTTAGAAGCTAATGCTTTTTTTGAGTAAATTTTCCCCATACTATCAGAATATTTTATACTAATATAACGGGCTTATTATCAAAATAGTATTAGTTGGTTAAAATAATTTGATGTTTATCTATTATTTTTCTCAAATTCATTAGCGCATAACGCATTCTTCCTAATGCTGTATTGATGCTAACGCCTGTTATTTCAGAGATTTCTTTGAAGCTCATATCTTGATACATACGCATCACCAGTACTTCCTTTTGGTCTTCTGGCAGCTCTTCTATTAGCTTTTTCAAATCAAGTTCTACTTGATCTACAATCATTTTGCCTTCAATTGTCAAGGTATCGTCTGACATAATAGAGAAAATAGAAAACTCTTCTGTCTCTCTGTACATTGGCATTTTCTTTGTTTTGCGAAAATGATCTACAATTAAATTATGAGAAATACGCATAACCCAAGGCAAAAATTTACCCTCTTCGTTGTACGAATTACTTTTTAAAGTTTTAATTACTTTAATAAATGTATCTTGAAAAATATCATTTGAAATATCTCTATCAGCTATCTTAGAATATATAAATCCATATATCTTAGACTCGTGCCTTTTTATTAATGTTGCAAGTGCAGCTTCACTACCGTCAACATAATTTTTTACTAATAGAGCGTCTGGAGTATGCAGATCAGCCATAATAACTACTTTTTTTAGTTTTAATTTTAAAATTTGGAGTATTTTCTAAAAAGTAGTTTTTTTATATAGGCGTTTCTTTTTTATAGGTTATGTTAATATTGTGACCAAATTTAACAAATTTTAGTTTTAAAAAGCAAATAAAATCATTAATAATTATTAGTAAAACTTTTATTAATGTACAATAAACATAAAATTTACGTACAAACAGCTAAAAATTCACAAAACAAAAGAGGCTTAAAAGCGTTAAAAAATACATCTAAATACCTCAATATTAACGAGATAATATTTACTTATTCATTCAAATCAAAATTCAAATTACAATTTTTTCTCGGAATAAGCAGACAATTGTTTAATATTTTTTTCGCAGAACAATTTATTTCCATGCAAAAAGCATCTTTTTTAAGTTAAAATGCAGTTCAAAAAAGAATCCTAAAAGATTAAAATAGTTAAGATTTGGAACTAAATCCTTAACTAAATCCAATTCAAAATTGATTACTTTTGTAAAAATTGACTTTTTTATGCAAATTGACCTTTCTAAAATAGATCCAAAATCAAATATTATAATTAAAGGAGCACAGGTACATAATTTAAAAAATGTAGATGTTGTAATTCCGAGAAATAAACTGGTTGTCATTACAGGTCTTTCAGGATCAGGAAAATCGAGTTTAGCTTTTGATACTTTATATGCCGAAGGACAAAGACGTTACGTAGAAAGTTTATCCTCTTATGCGCGTCAGTTTTTAGGCCGTTTAGACAAACCAAAGGTAGAATACATTAAAGGCATTGCACCTGCAATTGCTATTGAGCAAAAGGTTAACACAACCAACGCCCGTTCGACTGTAGGAACTTCTACAGAAATTTACGACTACATCAAACTTTTGTTTGCGAGAATTGGACGCACGTACTCTCCTATTTCTGGGCAGGAAGTCAAAAAAAATACCGTTACAGATGTTATTTCCGACGTTAAAAATCTTCCACTCGATAGCAGATGGTTACTTCTTGCTCCTATTCATCTTGAAGAAGGCAGACAATTAGAAGATAAACTAAAAGTGCTTTTACAGCAAGGTTTTGCCCGTATCTTGGTTGATAATGAAATGGTTCGTTTAGACGAGTTTTCTGCTTCAGATTTACATCAATTAGACAATAAAGATATTTTATTGATCATTGACCGTATTGTTGTAAAAGAGGAAGAAGAATTTTATAACCGTCTGGCTGATGCTGTACAAACTGCTTTTTTTGAAGGAAAAGGAATTTGTTATCTTCAAGAATTAAATGCCGAAAAGAGATTTTCTTATTCGAATAATTTTGAGCTTGATGGAATAACTTTTCTAGAGCCAAATGTGCATTTATTCAGTTTCAATAATCCGTATGGAGCTTGCCCTGTTTGTGAAGGTTATGGAAATATAATTGGCATTGATGCTGATCTGGTTGTTCCGAACACTTCATTATCCATTTATGAAAGCGCTATTTATCCATGGCGTGGCGAGAGCATGAGCTGGTACAAAGATGAATTGGTCAAACATGCTTATAAATTTGATTTCCCAATTCACAAACCCTATTTTCAATTAACACACGAACAGAAAGATTTAATTTGGACTGGAAATCAGTATTTTCAAGGACTTAATGATTTCTTCAGAGAATTGGAAGAAAAAAATTATAAGATTCAAAATCGTGTAATGCTTTCGCGTTACCGCGGAAAAACAAAATGTCATATTTGTAAAGGCAAACGTCTGCGCGAAGAAGCATCTTACGTAAAAATAAACGGAAAAACGGTTTCTGACTTGGTAGATTTACCAATTAAGCATTTGGTTACTTTCTTCAAAAACATTGAATTAAATCAGTACGAACAGCAGATTGCTAAACGTTTGATGGTTGAAATTAATAATCGTTTATCTTTTTTAACCGAAGTTGGATTGGATTATCTTACTTTAAATAGAAATTCTGCTACACTTTCTGGAGGAGAATCTCAGCGTATTAATCTAGCAACTTCGCTTGGAAGCAGTTTGGTTGGATCGATGTATATTTTGGATGAGCCAAGTATAGGTCTGCATCCCAAAGATTCTGAAAGACTAATTAAAGTATTGCTTTCTCTTCGTGATCTTGGCAACACCGTAATTGTGGTCGAGCATGACGAAGATATTATGAAAGCTGCCGATATGATTATTGATATTGGTCCCGAAGCTGGAACTTTTGGAGGGAAATTGGTTGCACAAGGAACTTATGATGAAATTTTGAAATCTGATTCTTTGACCGCAAAATATTTAAATGGCGATTTAGAAATTTCTGTTCCAAAGAAAAGAAGAAAATTCAAAAATCATATTGATATTATTGGCGCACGCGAAAATAACTTAAAGAATATTAATGTTACTTTTCCATTAGATGTTCTAACTGTTGTTACAGGAGTTTCTGGAAGCGGAAAAAGTACTTTAATTAAGAAGATTTTGTTTCCTGCGGTACAGAAAAAACTGGAAAGCGCCTCTGAAAAAGCAGGACAATTTACTGAAATTTCTGGATCTTTTTCGCAAATTAAGCATATTGAGTATGTAGATCAAAATCCGATTGGAAGAAGTTCAAGATCAAATCCAGTTACCTATATCAAAGCATATGATGATATTCGTGATTTGTATGCTAAAGAAAAATTATCAAAAATAAGAGGTTATCAGGCGAAACACTTCTCTTTTAATGTTGACGGAGGACGATGCGAAACTTGTAAAGGAGAAGGTTCTATCAATGTCGAAATGGTCTTTATGGCCGATGTTTCGCTACCTTGTGAAACTTGTGGTGGAAAGCGATTTAAAAAAGAAATTCTAGAGGTTACTTTTGACAATCAGAATATCAATGACATTCTTACCATGACAATTGACGATGCGATTGCCTTTTTCGAAAAAAACAAACAGGCTAAAATCACTCAAAAATTGCAGCCTCTTCAAGATGTAGGTTTAGGATATGTTCAATTAGGGCAATCTTCTTCTACACTTTCTGGTGGAGAAGCACAGCGTATTAAATTGGCTTCCTTTTTAGTTAAAGGAGCAACAAAAGATAAAGCATTATTTGTTTTTGATGAGCCTACGACTGGACTTCATTTTCATGATATTAAAAAGCTTTTGGCTTCGTTTGATGCATTAATAGATAAAGGACACTCGATCATTGTAATCGAACATAACCTAGATTTAATAAAATGCGCCGATTGGATACTCGATTTAGGTCCAGAAGGCGGAGAAAATGGAGGTCATTTATTGGCATCTGGAACCCCAGAAGATATTGTAAAAGTAAAAGAATCGGTAACGGGAGTTTACTTAAAAGACAAACTATAAATCTTACTCGTTTTTAAATAACAAAGCCATAAATGCAATTGATTAATTTGCATTTATGGCTTTATTTATTTCTCGTTTTTTAGCTTTCTTATGCTACCAAACATCTTTCCTCAAAAGGAAGACCATCTTCGTCAATAGCTACTAAAATCTTTTTTTGTTTTGAAGCTTCAAAGGTTAAGTACAGCCATGCAAATGACCATAAACCTAGAGTTAAACAAAAAATCAAAAAATTCAAACTGTGATTAACCACTTTACCACCTTTAGATAAAACTGCGAAAAGCAATTCATCATTTCTTTCTTCTAAAGTAAATCCATTATGAACTTTGGTTGATATCATATTAGAAAATACTTGCATGCTTTGTTCATGGCTGAGATGATTGTACTTCATAATTTCTAATCTACAATTAATTCTGGTTACACTTTATTCGTAATTTCCTTCAAAACTATTTAATTCCTAACAATAAATAAACACCTACATCTAGTCGTTTTATTAGAAAAAAAACTGAATTTTGAGCAAAGTACTGACAAACATTCATGATAAAGTTAATTTTTATTCAATTAATTACAAAGTATCCATGTGTTAAAGTTTTAAATTTAATTACTCGTTATCAATTATTTAACCTTTGCTTTTAATATTAAAAACGGGAGATTCATAATCTTCTTTTAAATAATTAGGCGGAATTGTTGTTGTGTTTCCATCTCGTAAAGCACTGTAATGAGGCGACATAATCTCTATACCTGCAGCATTAAAAGAATCTTGAATATTTTGATGAAGTGAAGAATAAATCCTAGGTTGTTTGGTTGGTTCTTTGGTATAAACATTTATTTGATACGAAACATAAAAATCATCTAAACTGGTTTGCAATACAAATGGTTTAGGTTCTTTTTCTGTCATTTCCGTTTTTAAAGCGGCATCAATCAAGGCGGCATAAATGTCTTTCCAAGGAACATCATATCCAATTGTCACTGTGGTATGTATTAATAATCCGTTTGTAGACTGATTTGTATTTGCCGAATAATTGGTTGAAGTACTTGACAAAACGGTAGCATTTGGAATTGTTATATCTTCAAATTTTGGTGTTCTGATTCTGGTGACCAAGGCCGTTTTTTCAATTACTTCTCCGCTTACATCACCAATTTTTATAAAATCCCCTATTTTAAACGGACGCATATAGGTAATAACCAAACCTGCAACCATATTGGCAATGGCATTAGAAGAACCAAGTGAGAATAAAACTCCGACAAATACAGAAACTCCCTTAAAAATAGGTGAATCTGAACCTGGCAAATACGGAAAAATAATCACCAGCATAAAAGCGTACATTAAAAGTCTGATCACGTTGAATGTCGGTAATGCCCAATCACTATAAAAGCCATCAATTTTAATGTTTTCTGATTTTATTTCATAAAAGAAAAACTTAATTACCTTAAGAGAGTATTTAAAAATAATGATGATTACAATTATGGTAAACAAGCTTGGCAAAAAGCTGATAAATCCCATAAAAGCCAATTTAGCTGGCGTTAAAATCCATTTGAGCAATGTTGTTGTATAGTCTTTTGTGGCAGGAAATATGCTGAACAAAACAGGAAGCGAAAGATATACGATTAAAATAAGCGTAATTATTTTTATAATCCCAAAAAATCGAAGGAACAAAAACAACTGTTTGTCTGGAGATAATATATTAATTGAATTGTAACTGACTCCTTTAAAATACCTAGCTCTATTTTTTACGATATATCTTTTTATGAAATTGAAAACTTTCAATATCAAAAATAAGACTAATCCAATTATAAGAGTTAATAATACTGTATATCCAATTCGTTTAGGAAGCTGCGAATAATTTTCATTCTGATAGATTATTGCACTTTTAATTTTAGCCAAATTGCGATTGGCAATAGCGCTTACCGTGCTGTTTTCGGCTTTTGCATCGGCTTCCAAAACAGACATAATCACCAAATCGCTTTGATATACAATATCCATAGAAACATCAGAAGGAATAACTTTTATAGAATCTTTTTCAAAAAAAGACTCATTGTACAATCTCTTAATTTTATTAGTAATGTATTGAGCCCGTTCTTTTGCAGAAAAGGAGCCAACATTATGGTAAATAAAAAAAATTGTATCATTAAAAGGCTTAACAGGATAACCTTTTAGTTTTACTGTTGCAGATTCTTTTTCTTGGTTTTTCAGATTATTATTCTGGGCGATTACCGAAAAAGAAAACAAGACAAAAAACAAAGCTAATAACCTAAGTACTTTTATTTTCATATTCTATTAGAAATAAATTAGTTATCCTTTCTAACAAATATAAAAACAAAAAAGCTACGATTTTTAAATTACTTTCTTTTTTACAGAAAAATCAGATCAAATTTTAAAACCTAATTTTTTAAAAATTGAATCTATAACATTATTGATATCTGGTGAAATCTTAAATTTATAATTCAAATACAGATATAAAATAGTTACTAATATCGATTTTAAAGCAATACTGATTAATTGAAAAAACGGGAATTCCCAAAAATAAAACAATAAAAACAATGCAAAAGTTAAGAGCATCGAATGAATAGTCTGTTTTGTAAAAGGGTATAAATGAAGTTTTTTTACCACAAAAAGCAGTTTTGCCAAACTATATAAAGTAATAGACAAAAGTGTTGCAAAGGCAGAACCAAAAATCCCGAAAATCGGAATAAATATCATGTTTAAAATTACGGTCAGAACAACAAGCATTAATCCTAAATACAATACCATACGGTAATATTTGGTATTAAAAATAATAGCATTATTATTTCCTAAAATCAAGTCAAAATACTTAGAAAGACCAATCATAAATACAACTGAAATACCTCCGCTGTATTCTTTTGGAACCAATTCATACAATTGATGAATGTTCACAAAAATACACAGCATTACAAATCCACCGACAATCTGTAAGTTAATTGACGTTTTTTTGTATAGCTGATTCAATTCGTCGTGTTTGTTTTCATGCATTAACTTTGCCGTAATCGGATACACAATCTGATGCATGGCACGACTTGGCACCGAAATAACCAAAGCGATGTAAGTAGCAACTGAATAATAAGCAATATTTTCAATCTTCATGTATTGATTCAGCATCAGCTTATCTCCATCTAGAAGCAAATTGGCAACGCTTCCTGACAAGATAATATAAAAAGTATACTCCATTACACTTTTTACATTTTGTGGTATTGTAATCTGGAAATTAGGCTTTTTTATGTAAAATGCATAAAACATGGTGACAATAAAAGCCAGAAAATAAATACCCGCCGTTACATAAACAAACTCAACCAGACTGATCCAATTGAAATACAATCCGATCAAGGCAAATGTAGAAAGCAGTCTTAAACCGACTTCTTTAATAAAGTTTCCGAAAACAGAATGCATGTGTACTCTCGCCCAAGCGTAAAATATTTCAAAATAGGCCATGCAGATTCCAATAAACGGAATAAGGAGCATAAACTCACGAACAACCGGGTTCTCTTTAGAAACAAAATCGGTTATATCGTCGTAGAAGAAGATTCCGATAAGTCCTAACGGAATACACATTAAAATGGGAAACAGTGCTGTAAAAGACAAAAACTGCTCTCTTTCTTCTTCTGTTTCATATTGCGAATAAAACTTTACAAGCGTATTCTGCATTCCGATTGCAAACAAAGGCATAATTACGTTTGCAGCAGAAGTAACGTAATTGGTTAATGCGTAATAAGTTGCCCCAAGAAATACGGGATAAAGATATAATGTATTAATGGCTCCGATACCAAAACCAATGTATGTAATTATAGTGTTTTTAAAAGACTGATTTAAGACAATACCCATTTCTTGAGTTTAGATTGTATTT
Source organism: Flavobacterium sp. B330r (assembly GCF_056824325.1). Classification (NCBI taxonomy): domain Bacteria; kingdom Pseudomonadati; phylum Bacteroidota; class Flavobacteriia; order Flavobacteriales; family Flavobacteriaceae; genus Flavobacterium; species Flavobacterium sp. B330r. The sequence goes on along the minus strand of NZ_CP124860.1, from coordinate 3,625,963 downwards.
TATTTTTAAATGATTATCCTCTAATCAGCTGTGCTAATTGTTTGGTTAGGTTTTTTCTCGAATATTGCTGTAAACCAATCCCATGCGATTGTAATTTCCCCTCCAAAAACTGATTAAAAAAGTCCAAAATTACACTTTTTAATTTCGCTTTCTCAGAATAATCAAAAAATACTCCTGTATTGGTCTGCGTAACGATATCGGCAAAGTCTGAACCTTGAGGCCCGATAGCGATTATCGGACGGTTTGAGACCATATATTCGAACAATTTTCCTGGAATAATGCTTTTAGTATCTTCAGAATTAATTTCTATTAAAAGTAAAACTTGAGATTTTCGTTGATGCGAAACGGCTTCTTTGTGAGAAACGTACCCCACCAAATTCAAATAATCATTTAATTGATGTTCTTGAATAGCATCTAGAACTTCTTGACTTACTGCTCCAATTAATTTTATTTCTAAATGCGTCTTAAATTCTGGAACTTCTTGCAATAATTCAACTAAAACTTCCCATAAAAATGGTGGATTTCTATCAGATAAGAATGAACCAATATGGGCTAAAGTGAATTTAGTGTCTAGCGTCTGTTTTTCGACAGTTTCAACATCGTAACCGTTTGTGATTACCGTAATTGGCTTATCAGTAATAGCCTCAAATTCAGCTTTTGTAGTTTTACTTGTTACAATGATTTCGTCTGCAGAATTAAGCACTTTGTATTCTAAGTTTTTATGCTTTTTTTCGGCATAAGAAGATAATCTAAGCGCTTTATGATATCCAATTGTTGTCCAAGGATCACGGAAATCGGCAAACCACTTCACTTTTAATTTCTGCTGTAATTCTAAACCAATTAAGTGCAAACTGTGTGGAGGTCCAGAAGTTACAATCGTATCAATATTATTTTCCTGAATGTATTTTTCTAAATAAGAAACTGATGGTTTTACCCAAAACACACGAGCATCTGGAATAAAAAGATTTCCTCGAACCCAAAGAAATGTTTTATCCAAGAAAGTCTGTTTTTTCTTTTGTGGAAAAATTCCCGAACTGATTTTCTTGGTTTTATTTTTCGAAAAAATGGAAGCCAATTGGTAAGGCTCCCAAATTTTATTCTTTAAAACAATTACTTTATCTGATATTTCACTTACCAAACCTTCATCAACAATTGGATAAGTTGGGTTCTCTGGAACATAAACTATTGGTTGTACATCAAATTCAGGCAGATATTTTACAAATTTCAGCCAACGCTGTACTCCAGGCCCTCCCGCAGGTGGAAAATAATAGGTAATTATTAAAAGTTTTTTTTGTTCCATATTTAAATTACACAGAGATTCACAAAGTCAACACTAAGTATAGCAAAGATTTTTTTAATTATTTTGAGTATCTCTGTGACTTTTTTGCGAATCTTTGCGGTAGAATTTTTCAAAATAAATCCCTCCAACTAAAAGCAACAACATTCCAATTGAACTTATTAAAGTAATTGTTCCTCCAGTTTTAATAATCTGAGGCTCAAATTTAAATTCAATAGTGTGTTTTCCAGCAGGAACTTCCATTGCTCTTAGAACATAATCAACTGGAAAATGATCTGTTAATTTACCGTCTATATAAGCGTTCCAGCCATTTTTATAATACATTTCAGAGAAAACAGCTAAACCTTCTCCGTTATTTTCAGATTTGTATTTGATATAATTTGGCTTATAAGTAACAACTTTAATTGTTCCTGTTGTGTCAAAAGCTTTCTTTAATCTCGCGTTTTGGAATTTACTTTCATGCTCGTGAACATTGAAAACTGCTACTTTTTTAGTGTCTAAAGTATTCAACGCTTTCATTACATCATCTGGTTTATTTACCAGTTTTACTGCACCCACAAACCAAGCATTTCCGTTAGCATCTGGATTAACAGCAGGAATTTGATTTCCTTCTTTATCTGCTTGAATTACATACTTAACATTAAGCATATTAAGCACTTCAAGATTATTTTTAGCAATTTGATAATCGTACAATTGCTGCATTCTTCTTGGTCTTACAGCACTATATCCACCAATTGTTTTATGGAAATAAGAAGATCTTCCTTGTAATTGTCCCTGAAGATCAAATACACGGTAAATCGATGTGTCTTTTAAAATCTGACTGTCTGCAGGTGTTTCTTGAAATGGTGCCGCAATCTGAACTGGACTCACAAAATCTTTAGCCGAAACATATTTTTTATCCACAAAGAATAAGTCAAAAATCAATAGAATACCTATTAAAACAATTCCTAGTTGATTATTTTCCTTTATAGAAATTAATCTCCAAACAAAATAAGCTAATAAAAATGAAATTAAAGGAACAAATGCTTTTATAGTCAATAAAGTTTTTTCTCCAATCACTATAAAAACAAAGAATACTCCCAACAATGCAAGTCCTAATAATAATATATAACTTAAGAGGATAATTATTTTTTCATATTTTAAAGAGCAATATAAAAGTCCGAAAGTGATTAAAATTAAAAATCCAGATCGCAATAAATCTGCATAATACATCGTAATTCTATCTTCTTTTAAAGCATCAACGAAATCTGGCCCGTAGCTTTCTAAGAAATATTGATCGCTTGTTCCTGTAAAATGGAAGAAACTTTTTGCTATTAATAAAATAACAAGTACACCTAAACCAAAAACTCCGGTCTGAACTAATGCCTTCTGCTGTAATTTTGGTTCGTCTTTAGCTTTAAAGAATGACTGTAATCCCATAACAGCTAAAACAGGGAAACATAATTCTAAAATAACTTGAATTGAAGATACCGCTCTAAATTTATCATACAACGGAACATATTCAATAAAAAAGTTCGTCAATAAAGAGAAGTTTTTACCCCAAGAAAGCACTAAAGTAAAAAGTGCTCCGGTAAGAAAAACATATTTAATTTTTCTTTCGTCTATAAATAAAGCTAAAACTGCTAAAAAGAAAACTACAGCTCCAATATAAGCTGGTGCAGAAACGATTGGCTGATCTCCCCAATACGTTGGCATTCCAGAAACAAAATCCTGAGCTTGAGATGCAGGAACTCCTTGCTCAAGCATAAATGCATACATACGGCTGTCTGTACCCACGTTTTCGTGACTTGAACCTCCAAAAATTCTTGGTGCAATTAAATTTAAACTTTCCGCAATACCATAACTATATTCTGTAATATAATCTGTCGTCATAGAAGCAGTCGTTTCATTTTTAGATCCGTCTGGATTAAAAGTCAACTCGCTTTTATCTCTGATACTGTATTTAGCATATTCGTTGGTTGCCATTAAATTACCTGCATTGGCACCTAAGGCAAAAATCCCTGCAACTAGTAAAACTCCACAAGAAATTAAAAGTCCTTTAAAATCTTTTTCTTTGATAAAATTAAAAGCAAAATAACCTGAAAGTATCAATAAGAATATCAATAAATAATAGGTCATTTGGAAGTGATTAGCACTAATTTCAAGTGCCACAGCAAACATGGTGAGCAAACCTCCCCAAATATATTTTTTCTGAAAGACGAGTATAAATCCTGCAATTACCAAAGGCATATAAGCAATAGCGTGCGCTTTGGCATTATGCCCAACCCCTAAAATAATGATCATATAAGTGGAGAAACCAAAGGCAATTGAACCTATAAAGGCTTTCAAAGGATCTGTTTTTAAAACCAATAATAAGCCATAAAAACCAAGGAAATATAAAAATAAGTAATCTGCTGGACGCGGAAGAAAACGTAGTACGTCATCGACTTTGCCTATAAAATCGTTTGGATAATTTGCTCCGAGCTGATAGGTTGGCATACCTCCAAAAGCAGAGTTTGTCCAATAAGGTTCAGCATTTTCCGTTGCTCTAAAATCGTTTTGCTCTTTTGCCATTCCGGTGTATTGAGCAATATCAGACTGGAAGATTTGTTTTCCTTGCAGAACTGGATAAAAATAAATTAACGAAACAAAAATAAAGCCCAAGATAACAAGGGCATGCGGATAGAACTTATTTACTATTTTCAATTTTGGCTAGTTTGGGTTAAAATGAATCCTAAATTTTCAGGACACAAATCTAATCTATTTCTTCGTAATCGACATACTCTCCCACTTTTTTGGTTTCGCGCGGGTTTTTAGCATTAGCGGTATTAATGATTATTTCATCATTATTACTTGTATGTTGATTGTTCTGATACGTATTGCCTTGATTATACTGCTGTTGCTGTCTTTGAAAATTTTCACTAGCATTTTCTACCGCCTTTTTAACCAATACTGGCAAAAAGATTCTAGCTAAAAATTTAAAAATGTAATAAAAAGCTATAACCCACATGATGGTCTTAAACAAACCTGAAAATGATGCTTCTTGCATAACTATATATTTTTTTCCAAAATTAATAAATCCATTCCTTAAAAATAAAATATGAATCTTAAATAAATAATAAAATATGTACATTTGAAATGCGTTATTATTTTTTAATCCAAAAAAAATTATATGTCCAAAATTAAAAACTTACTTGCCCCGGTACTTTTTTTTATTCCACAACTGTTTTTTGCACAATATACTGATGTTATTAATTCCAACCGCCCAGGAGAAACCATGTCAGCATATGCTGTCGGAAAATCTGTAATTCAAGCTGAACTTGGTGTTTATGGAATTAAAGAAAAGCACGATTTATTAGATTATGATGCCAGCGGATTTGGTACAGATTTAACCCTAAGATATGGAGCTTTTTTAGAACAACTAGAATTTATTGTTGATTTACAATACCAAACAGAAAACTTTGACACTCCGTATACTAGCTATAAAAAGAACAATTTCAGACAAACGGTTTTAGGAGCTAAATATCTTATTTATGATCCATACAAAAACTATAAGAGAGAAGTAAACATTTACAGCTATAAAGCCAATCGTAATTTTCAATGGCGCGAATTAATTCCAGCGGTTTCGGTTTTTGCTGGAGCTAATTTTGTTGGCGCAAATAATCCTTACTATTTTTCTCCAGATGGCGAAATTTCACCTAAAGTTTCATTGATCACGCAAAACTTGTTAGGAGGCGGATCTTGGGTGTTTGTAACTAATATTTTTGCAGATTATATCAGTACAGACTATCCAAGTTACGGATATATCTTAACTTTGACGCACGGATTTAATGATAGATGGTCTGGTTTTATTGAAAACCAAGGACATAAAAGTGATTTTTATAGTGATTCAATCCTTCGTGCAGGAGCTGCTTTTTTGCTGTCTTCAAATATGCAGGTTGATGCTTCTATAAGTACTAATTTCAAAAACACCCCATCTATTGTATATGGAGGCGTTGGAGTATCATGGCGTTATGACGGATGGTACAAAGAAAAACAAATTGAAAATAAAGCCGCAGATAGAGCTAAAAAGAATCCTGACAACGAGAAAAAAGTTGATTATCAGGAAAAAGAAAGAAAACGTAAAGCAAAATACGAATAAAAACATAATAACTAGATCCTTTTTAAGGACTCTCAATACCACCTAATGATTACAATTAAAGAAGCCAAAAGCAAGAAAGAATTAACCGAATACATTAAATTTCCTTTCTCATTATACAAGGATAATCCGTATTGGGTGCCACCTATCATTTCAGACGAGTTGGAATCTTTTGATAAAACTAAAAATCCTGCGTTTGATAATGCTGAAGCTTATTTTTATCTAGCATACAGAGACAATAAAATTGTTGGACGTATTACTGCCATTATTAATTGGTCTGAAGTTAATAATCAGCACAAGAGAAAAGTTCGTTTTGGATGGTTTGATGTAATTGATGATATTGAAGTTACAAAAGCACTTCTAGAAAAAGTTTATGAATTAGGAAGAAAACACAACTTAGAGCATGCTGAAGGCCCAATGGGATTCTCAAATCTAGATAAAGTTGGTGTTCTTACCGAAGGTTATGATCAGGTTGGGACTATGATTACTTGGTATAATCATCCTTATTATGTAACTCATTTTGAACAATTAGGATTTCAGGTTGAAAAACAATATATCGAAAGTATCTTCCCTTTTTCAAACGTAAAACCAGAGTTCTTTCAGAAAGCTGTGGCTTTAATCAAAAAACGTTACGAAGTAAGATCTCTAACTTTTACCAAAACAAAAGACATTATGCCTCACGTAGACAAAATGTTTGATTTGTTTAATGAATCTTACGAAAAACTTGCTTCGTTTGTAGCGATTTCTGATATACAGAAAGAATATTTCAAAAAGAAATATATCAGTTTCATCAATCCAGAATATATTAAGTTTGTTGTTGATAAAGATGATAATTTAGTCGCTTTTAGCATTGTAATGCCAAGTTTTACAGAAGCATTGCAAAAAATAAAAGGAAAATTATTTCCGTTTGGTTTTCTACAATTGTTAAAGGCTAAAAAACACAGTAAAGATGTTGTTTTTTATTTAATTGGTGTCCATCCAGATTATCAGAACAAAGGTGTAACGGCATTAATTTTTGATGAATATTACAAAACTTTTTCAGAAAAAGGAATTAGAAATTGCATTAGAACTCCAGAATTATTAGAAAATAATGCAATCCATTTGCTTTGGAAAAACTTTGACCCTACTATTCACTGTCAGAGAAAAACTTATTTGAAGGATCTTTAATTTTAGTTTTTAGTCACGGTCACAGTTTTCAGTTTTAGAAAATTAACTATAAAAAAAATCCATTCGCCCCCAAACGAATGGATTTTTCACTTTTATAAAACACATCATTATTCTACTTTGCAATCTACTTTTACCAAACTATTTTTTGCATCAAATTTCAGTTTTGATTTATCTTTAAATGAAACCTTATCATTTGCGGTTACCACATCGCCGTACCCTTCAATAAAAGTTCCGTCTTTTTGCAGAAAAGCAACCTCTCTTACAGATGAAACTCCTTCCGAATTAAATGTATAATCAGCAATTAAAGTATCGCCTTTCATGTTCCCTATTAAGGTTCCTTCATTTTTATCTTTTCCAACCAGATTATAGCTTAGCTTTCCATTTACTTCCTGATGGGAATTAACGTTAAAACTCATCTCTATAATACTTCCGTTAAGTCGCCAAGCATAACATTGATCTCCCGCAGGCTCTACAAGTTCAGCTTCTTTTGGCGGACTTGGTGTAATTTGTACCGGCTCTATCGTCGTTGTTTCTTTTTTACAAGAAGCAAAAACTGACAGGGAAAGTACAGCTATTAGTGTTAGTACTTTTTTCATAATTCTTTATTTTTATTTTGTGATTATGATATAAAGTTACCTCAAATAAAAAAAAATCCATTCGTAGAACGAATGGATTTTTTTACATAATTCCCACTTAAGGAAATCTATTTTTATGAGAATTTACGAAACGTCAACAGTTGTACGTTCAGCAATTTCTTTATAAGTTCCGTTAACCAATTTCTCACGGATCGCTTCAAATGCTGTTAAAGTCTCTTCGATATCGGCTAAAGTGTGAGAGGCAGTTGGAATCATTCTTAACAAAATAATTCCTTTTGGAATAACTGGATAAACCACAATAGAAAGGAAAATTCCGTAATTTTCTCTTAAATCGTTTACCATTACCATTGCTTCCGGAATACTTCCTTCTAAGTAAACTGGCGTAATACAAGTATTAGTATCTCCAATGTTAAATCCTTTTTCTTTAAGACCGCTTTGCAATGCATTTACGTTTTCCCAAAGTTTGTCTTTAATTGCAGAAGATTTACGCAATAACTCTAAACGTTTTAAAGAACCAATTGTTTGAATCATTGGTAAAGCTTTAGCAAACATTTGAGAACGTAAATTATATTTCAAGTAATCAATAACTGTTTTATCAGCCGCTACGAAAGCACCGATGTTAGCCATAGATTTTGCAAAAGTAGAGAAGTAAACATCAATTTGATCTTGAACTCCTTGCTCCTCACCTGCTCCAGCACCAGTTTTACCTAAAGTACCAAAACCGTGAGCATCATCTACTAATAATCTGAAATTGTATTTTTTCTTTAATTCAGCAATTTCTTTTAATTTTCCTTGCTGTCCGCGCATTCCAAAAACACCTTCAGTAATAAATAAAATACCTCCGCCTGTTTCTTCTGCCATTTTAGTAGCACGCTGCAGGTTTTTCTCCATACTTTCCAAATCATTGTGTTTGTATGTGAAACGTTTACCCATATGCAAACGAACACCATCAATGATACAAGCATGTGAATCTACATCATAAACAATAATGTCATTTTTAGTAACCAAAGCATCAATAATAGACACCATTCCTTGGTAACCAAAATTTAATAAATAAGCAGATTCTTTCATTACGAATTCTGCTAATTCATTCTCTAATTGTTCGTGGTACGTAGTGTGTCCAGACATCATACGAGCTCCCATCGGATACGCTGCACCAAATTGAATCGCTGCATCAGTATCTGCCTGACGAACTTCTGGATGATTGGCTAAACCTAAATAATCATTTAAACTCCAGTTTAAAATATTTTTTCCGTGAAATTGCATTCTAGGACCCAACTCTCCTTCTAACTTTGGGAAAACATAATAACCTTCTGCTTGAGAAGCCCATTTTCCTAAAGGTCCTTTATTGTCCTGAATTCTTTCGAATAAATCTTTTACCATAATATATGTAGTAATTTTTTTTACTTAATCAGCGAGCAAAAATAATCATTATTAATTTAAAATGAAGAGCCTCAATTATTTTTATTAAAAAATATTCGGTCACAAAAGAAATATAAGATTTTACATCTATTTATTTAATCCCCAAAAAGTCCCTTAACTCTGTAATTGTGTAAAAACATGATTAATATCATAATAAAAGACAAAGAAGTCTTTTATTTTTGTTTAGAAATTTAACGCAAAACTAAATCTAAATATATCATGAAAAGAACTATCAAAATCTGGATTAAAACGAGCTTTCTTATCTGCACGTTATTTATGTTGCTCATTTTAGGAAGCTGCAAAAAAAATGAAGACAAGTCGTATGCAAATATTATGACTGAAGGAGAAATGGATGCCGAACTTACCGCTCCTCCTCATGTTCCTAAACCAGTCGGAAGCAGAACAGCGATGAAACTGAAACTAAACATGGAAATTAAAGAACAAGAAGGAACAATGACTGATGGAGTAAAATATACGTATTGGACATTTGGAGGTTCTGTTCCAGGAAGCTTTATTAGAACTCGTGTTGGCGATGAAGTTGAATTTCACTTAAAAAACCATCCTGATAACAAATTGCCTCACAATATCGATTTACACGCTGTAACTGGTCCAGGCGGTGGAGCAACCTCATCTCTTGTAGCTCCAGGACACGAAAAAGTATTCAGCTTTAAAGTTATAAATCCTGGATTATACGTTTATCATTGTGCTACTGCTCCTGTGGGAATGCATATTGCAAATGGTATGTACGGATTAATTTTGGTTGAACCAGAAGGCGGACTTCCTCCTGTTGATAAAGAATACTATGTAATGCAGGGTGATTTTTATACTCAAGGCGAATATGGTGCAAAAGGTCTTCAGCCGTTTGACATGAACAAAGCGGTAAAAGAAACTCCTGATTATGTTGTCTTTAATGGAAAAGTTGGTGCTTTAACAAATGGTGGTGAATTAACCGCAAAAGTAGGCGAAACTGTTCGTTTGTTTGTTGGAAATGGCGGACCTAATTTAGTTTCTTCTTTTCACGTTATTGGAGAAATATTTGACAATGTGCATGTTGAAGGAGGAAGTACAGTAAATAAAAATGTTCAGACTACTTTAATTCCTGCTGGTGGTGCGGCAATTGTAGATTTTAAAGTAGAAACTCCGGGAACTTTCATTTTAGTTGATCACTCTATTTTTAGAGCATTTAATAAAGGGGCTTTGGGAATGCTTAAAGTTGAAGGAAAAGAAAATAAAAACATTTACTCAGGAACCATTCAAGAGGGTATTTACTTGCCTGAGGGCGGAACAATACAAAAAATGCCAGGAACCTCAACTGCAAAAGTTGCAGTTCCGAAACGTACCGTTGAAGAGAAAGTTAAAATTGGTAAAGAAATCTTTGGAACAACATGTTTCGCTTGCCATCAATCTGAAGGACAAGGAATTCCAAGTACTTTTCCTCCTCTAGCAAAATCAGATTATTTAAATGCTGATTCTAAACGTGCAATTAAAACAATTCTTCATGGTTTAACTGGAGAAGTAACCGTTAACGGTAAAAAATACAACAACGTAATGCCTGCTCAGAATTTATCTGATGATGAAATCGCAAATGTATTGACTTACATTTATAATAGCTGGGGTAACAATAAAACAGAAGTCACACCAGAAATGGTTAAAGCTTTAAGATAACAGTAAAACTCCTAGAATGAAAAAATACATTTTCATACTTACAATTTTCTTTTTCTCTGCGGTTAGTGTCATGAAGGCTCAGGAAAAAGGGATGGCATTCATAAAAGAGGGATCTTATGTCCCTCTTTATGGAGCTGTTTCTCAAAAACCTGTTATAGTAAAACCTTTTTACATAGACATTTATCCTGTAACCAATAGTGAGTTTTTAGAATTCGTCAAAAAAAATCCTTCTTATCAAAAATCTAAGATTAAAGGAATTTTCGCTGATAAAAGCTATTTGTCTTATTGGACAAATGATTTTCATTTTGGAAATGCCAATCCTAAATCGCCAGTAACAAGTGTATCTTGGTTTGCAGCAAAAAAGTACTGTGAATGTCAAGGAAAACGATTAGCGACAATGGATGAATGGGAATATGTAGCAATGGCCGACACCAGAAAAATCGATGCACGGACCAAAAAAGAATTCAACGAATATATTTTGTCTTGGTATGAGAAATCGAGAACGTATGAAAATGAAATTGGAAAAACTTTTAAAAATTATTGGGGAGTTTACGATATGCACGGTTTAGTTTGGGAATGGACCTCTGATTTCAATAGTATCTTTTTATCGGGAGAATCAAGAAAAGATAAAAGCACCGATAAAAATCTTTTCTGCGGAAGCGCTTCTGTAAATGCATCCGATTTAATGGATTATGCCGCATTTATGCGCTATGCATTCAGAGGAAGCTTGAAAGCACAGTATTCTACGCGAAATCTTGGATTTAGATGTGCCAGCACGACAAAACCGAAAATCTAATTTAAAATTATTTTATAATGAAAAAAATAGCAGTTGCTTTTCTTCTCTTATTCTCGCTTTACAGTTGCAAAGAGTCTGATAAAAAAGAAGTAAAAGCAGAAACAAAAAAGGAAATCAGCGATTTATCAATTTACAATCTGCCTTCTAAATGGACAACACAAGATGGAAAAGATATTGAATTAAAATCACTTAGAGGAAATGTTTTGGTAATGGTGATGATTTATACCAGTTGCAAATCGGCTTGCCCAAGATTAGTTGCCGATATGCGGGATATAGAATCAAAACTGGAGAAAAAGACGAAACAACATGTCAAATTGATTTTGGTTAGTATTGATCCGAATACAGATACACCCGAAAGATTAAAATCGTTTGCAAGTGAAAATAAAATGAATCAAGATCCTTGGATTTTCCTTCGTTCAACTGAAGAAAACACTCGTGAATTTGCAGCTGTCTTAGCAGTAAATTACAAAAAAATTTCTCCAATAGATTTTTCGCATTCAAATATTATAAGTGTCTTTAATCCAGAAGGAGAATTGGTATTTCAACAAGAAGGTTTAGGCGTAAATAATGAAAAAACAATTGAAGCAATAAATTTGGAAGCAGGAAAAATATAGACACTCAATTTTTAAACACATAGAAACATAGATTAAAAAAATACAAAAAGATGATTTAAAAAAATCTAGATTTTTAACACATAGCTATGTGTATTTATGCAAGTGAAACGCCTTTTTTTTTAGGTTTCAAAATCTATGTTTCTATGTGTTTAAATTAAAATTTCAATAGATAAATAGGTTAATTAGTAAGAAACAAGAGTACGATTTCTATGCAGAAATTGCCTCTTGTTTTTTATTTAAAAGCTAAGTTAAGCTTCGGAGAAGCGAAATGTTTATAAAAAAATCTAAATTACCTACATAGAAAGCTCCAGCGGAGCGACATATTTATACAATCATATTAGGATTATAATTTGTTAACCTGATAAATATGTCGCTCCGCTGGAGCTTTTTGTCTTAGCCAAACGTTTTCTATAAATATTTCGCTTCTCCGAATCTTTAAAAATATGTTATAAATATATTGTCCTTTCAGGGGGTTAATTACTGTGACAATATGAATATCGCTTAATTATTGAACTCATCATTAAAACCAATCCCAAAACCAAAAGAATACTAAAAATCAAAATATTTTGAAAATATCCTGGAATACTTCCTTCTCCAAAAAAGAAAAACCAGCCTTGAAGAAATAGTAACACTTCTGTCAAAATATATCCCAAAATAAAAACCTTCACTCCTATTTTTAATAGGACAGAATTGGAAGAAAGTATTTTATTCTGAAGCAGAATTCCAAACAAAAATCCAGTTATGATTCCCAAAGTTGTTAAATGAATAAATCCAATAACAAAATTTCTAATTTGATGTGAAACTTCAGCTAAGTTTGGGAAAATAGTCAGCATTTGAATTCCAACTTTCAAAAATAAAGAACACAAAGCCAAACTATAAACCATTTTAGTCGTTTTATCTAAAGTACTTTTGAAATGATTTATTTGCGGTTGCAACATTTTATAGAAATAAATAAAAGCGCACAATTGAATTATAACTCCACAAACATTAATATAACTCAAAATATCATTTTCTATAAACCAGCGAACTGGAAAACAAAGCGTTAATAGTGTAGAAGCAATCATTAGAAAGTAAAACTTCTTAAATTTTACCTCATCAATCTTTTCTTGAAATTGTTTTAAAAACAAAGCTAAAATCGCTAAAATAAACCAGCCATTGAACTGAAAATGCAGGAAAAACTGAATGGCAATCTGATAAAATGCACTCTGTTTTCCTAAAGTGCTTACCGCAGGACCAAGACACCAAACTCCGCAAGTGGATAAAATCATAAATAGAATCGAAACCAACAAAAGTCTTTGCGATGGAGATTTATCTCTTAAACTGTCTTTCCAAACCAAACGGCAGAAAATATAACTGAGTACAATATGCATTGTCGAAAATACAATCGAAAACAACGCGTAGCCCTGAATAGGAAAAGCGATCATCATTCCGATAACAGAAAATTCAGTCAGCCAAAATAACCGATTGTAAATAGGTTTCTGCCTTTTTTCTTTCGGAATAAAAAAATGAACAATCAAAACATAAACGATCAAATAAACCCAGCCTAACATAGCAACATGTGAATGTGCGTGAAGCAAAAAACTATAGTTTAAAAAATCTAAGGGAAAGAGATACATAAAGCGCATTAATAATCCGAAAACGCAGGCAATCAGAAAATTAAAAAAACAGCAAAGTATCCAGCTCTTTTGTGAATTCATAGTTTTTTATTTTTAAACACATAGAAACTTAGATTTTGCAAATGCTTAAAAGGCGTTTCACTTGCATAAATACACATAGCTATGTGTGAAAATCTAGATTTTCTAAAATCATCTTTTTTGAGTTTTATAAATCTATGCTTCTATGTGTTTAATTTGAATTAAAAATAACATTTCTCAAAATAAAAAACACCGATAACTATCATCTTTAGATATTCTATCGGTGCTTTTTCCACTATTAAAATTAACCTTTTATTCTACTTCAACAAAGTCTTTTTCTAAAGCCACAGCTTTTGGAAACAAAATATTATTTTCCAAATGAATGTGTTTATGCAAATCTGCTTCAAATTCTTTCAGCATTGCAAAAGTTACTCTGTAAGTTGTGCAAGCATCTGCTGGCGGAGTGTAATTATCTGTCAACGCAGCTATTTCTCTAAAACGCTCGCCTTCATTATCGTGTTCATGCATCATCATCGCAATCGGATTTGAAACTGTCCCGAAAGAAGGTTGAGATAAAATTCCGTCAGATTCTTTTGTTTTCACCATTCTTTTCACAAATGGAAATAAAACCAATTCTTCTTTTTTCATGTGTTGAGATAATTCTCCTGCACAGCCAATAAACAGTTCGTTTATTTTAAATAATTCTGGATGATTTGCACCGTGCACTTTGCATAATTTATCTAAAAACGGAAGTAAAACGTTTGTTTTTTCTTCTACATAACGGTGATGCGTTTTCTCAATATAATCTGCCAATAAATCTAAGGGCCATGAATTAAAATCAATTGTTCCGCTGTTTTCTGATTGTACAACTTGCAACACATTTTCCAATAAAGTATCGGCATCAATATTTTGTTTTTCGCATACTTCAGTAACTGTTCGGTTTCCTTTGCAGCAAAAATCTATTCTATATTTTGAAAATACTGCAGCCGTTCTAAAATCTTCAGCTACAAACGATCCTATTGTTTTGTTTTTTAAATTTTCCATGATAATCAATATTATATTTTGTGTATTTTATTTTTTGTTTTTTAATGTCAGTTCAAATACAAACCAAGCCATTGTAATAAATCCGATTCCGAAAATAGAATCTCCAATAGCACGAAGCCATTTTAAAGTAATCATTGTTGGCTGCTGCATTAATTCTGATGAACGAGCGTACCACATTCCGTGATTGATGCTCTCAATTGCCTGCCAAACTCCAATTGGTAATAAACTTAGAATTGCCATTAGGAATAAACCAATATTTAGAGACCAGAAAGTAATTTTTAACAGCTTATTATTCCAGCTTACATTTCGGTATAAACTTCTTAGTACAAATAGTACCAGACCTATTCCCAGCATTCCGTACACCCCAAACAATGCGGTATGTCCGTGTAAAGGCGTTGTATTTAAGCCTTGAACATAATACAATGCAATTGGCGGATTAATAATGAATCCGAAGATTCCGGCTCCAAGGAAATTCCAAAAGGCCACAGAAATCATGAAATAAATTGGCCATTTATAATCGGCAATCCATTGCGTTGATTTTGATATTTTATAGTTTTGATATGCTTCAAATCCGATTAAAGTCAACGGAACCACTTCTAAAGCACTGAATGTTGCCCCCAAAGCCATAATTGCTGTTGGTGTTCCAGAGAAATATAAGTGATGGAATGTTCCTAAAATACCTCCAGACATGAAAATAATGGTTGCAAAAAGCACATTTAAAGTCGCCGTTTTCGTTTTTAATAATCCTAAACGAACAAACAAGAAGGCGATTACAACTGTTGCAAATACTTCAAAGAATCCTTCAACCCAAAGGTGCACTACCCACCATCTCCAATATTCTGCAATTGCTAGATTGGTTTGTCTTCCCCACATTAATCCTGCTCCGTAGAACATGGCAATTGCCGAACAAGAAACTAAGAACAAAATAATTAAGTTTTTTTCTTCTGTCTTTTTCTTTAAAACCGGAATCAAAGGACGAACCATTAAAGCCAGCCACAAGAACAATCCCACTAAAAGGAAAATCTGCCAGAAACGACCTAAATCAACATATTCGTAACCTTGATGTCCGAACCAGAAGTTTTGCACTAAATTTAGTTTTTGCATTACTCCAAACCATTGTCCAGCCATTGATCCTAAAACAATAATCAATAAAGCAATAAACAGAAAGTTGATACCAAAACACTGAAATTTAGGATCTTTACCCGAAACTGCTGGCGCAATATATAATCCTGTTGCCAACCAAGCCGTTGCAATCCAGAAAATGGCCAATTGTGTGTGCCATGTACGTGTTACAGCATAAGGCAGAATTTTGTCAATCGGAATTCCGTATAAACCATTTCCTTCCACTCCGTAATGCGCGGTAATAATTCCGAAAACCATTTGTAAAACCATCAGCAGACTCACAATCCAGAAATATTTGGTTACCAATCCCATAGATTTGGTTTTGCCCTGCTTGATAAGCGGATCTTCTTTTGGCAGCGGAAATTCTTCCTCTTCACCAGATTTTGCATGATAGAAAACTAAGATTCCAACACTTAAAATCAATAAAATAATACTTACTCCAGACCAAGCTAAAAGCTCTGTAGTAGCGGTATTTCCAACCAATTCATCTGACGGCCAGTTGTGTGTGTAAGAAATATCTCCATTAGGACGATTGGTAACTGTTGCCCAAGTTGCCCAGAAGAAAAAAGCATTCATTTTATGCATTCTTTCAACATCTTTAATAGAGTTTTTCGGAATCGCATATTCTTGTCTCAACTTATCAAATTGAGGATCATTTGTAAAAAGACCTTTATAATACTCGCTTAAATACTCAATTGCCGCTAAACGGTTTTCAGAAATGGTCAGCACTCCTGTTTCAGCATTATATCTATTGGTTCTTAAATCTTTCTGAAGACGAACTTTTAGAGCCGATTGTTTTTCGGCATCCAATTCATCATATTTTTGATTAAAATCTTTCTTTGCATAGATATCCAATATAAAAACGGCTTCTCTGTGTAGCCAATCTGCGGTCCAGTCTGGGGCCACATAGGCGCCGTGCCCCCAGATAGATCCCACTTCCTGGCCTCCTATACTTTGCCAGATATTTTGTCCGTCTTTAATTTCGCTTTCGCTAAAGACAGCTTTACCAGAATCGGTTACAATTTCTTTTGGAACTGGCGGTGCCTGCTGATAAATCTCGTAACCGTAATAACCAAGCACGGCAAATGACATACTCATTACCAATGCAAAAACTATCCATAATTTTTTTTCTCTTTTCATTTCTTTTGGGGGAAATTGATTAATAAAAGATAAAAATGTCTTTTATTTGTTTTTAAAAAAACTCCAAACCTATTTACAGCATTTGGAGTTTATGTTATTTACTCAACAATTAATACACCTTTCATCATGGCTACGTGACCAGGGAAAGAGCAAATAAATGGGTATGATCCTTTTTTATCAATTGTAAACTCGATTGTATCTTCTTCTCCACCACCAATTAATTTAGTGTGTGCAATGATCGAAGCTTTTTCAGATTCTGGAATATAATCAGTTGCTTTGGCATCATTAGCTTTTAAAGCAAAAGCAGCTTGATCTGTCCCTTCTTGTAAAATCACTAAATTGTGTCCCATTGCTTCTTTCGGAATTTTACCAACATGCTTTAAAGTCAATTTGATTGGTTTTCCAGCAACAGCTTTCAATTCACTTGTATTAAACTGCATTTGGTCATTTCCTTCAATAACTAAAACATTTTCCTCTGTCGGAGCAGCTGTTGGAGCTGGTTCACCTTCGGTAGATGTTTCGGTTGTTTCTGTTGATTCAGCTGGAGCTGTTTCTTTTTTACCACAAGAAGTAACTGCTAAAAATCCCATTAGGATTAATACTGAAATTTTGGTTTTTGTATTCATTTTTAAGATATTTAATAATATTAATTGTTCGCATTTGTCGCTTTGAGAAAGAAATCTCCCGATTTTACATCAGAAGCTAGCTGTTCTAAAGTTGTATTTTTAAGCATTTCTAACAGCAATCCTCGTATTTTCTTAAACTCGTGATGAACCGGGCAAGGATGTTCTTCTGAGCATTCTTTTAATCCAATTCCGCAGCCGCTGTAAATTTTGTTTCCATCAATAGCATCTACAATCTGAATTAATTTAATCGATTTTGCTGCCTCTGGCGAAACTTCAAATCCGCCTCCTACTCCTTTTGTCGAATTAATTATGCCGTTTTTGGTTAAAATCTGCATAATCTTGGCTGTAAAGGGTTCTGGCGAATCAATCTCTTTCGCGACATCTTTTATCCCAACTCTAATCCCTTTTGAAGATTTGGTTGCAATAAATATTGAAGCCCTTATTCCATATTCACACGCTTTTGAAAACATACATCCTTAATTAATTCCTGACAAAGATAGAAAGGTTTTATATAAAAGACAAATTTATCTTTAATTAATTTCCCTAGTATTAAATATTATTTATAATGAAACTAATTAGTACTAATAATTACACATATTCATCATTGAATTCTTATAAAACCCAATTTTAATTTTAACTTTGAGAGTATTAAATTTTAAATATTTAACAAATGCCTTTAAGCAATTCAAAAGATTTAAAACTGGCAGTCCTTATTGATGCAGACAATGTGCCCTACAGCAATGTAAAAGGCATGATGGAAGAAATTGCAAAATTGGGAACGCCCACTACGAAAAGGATTTATGCCGACTGGACAAAACCTAATGCAAATGGCTGGAAAGGTGTTTTATTAGAACATGCTATTACCCCTATTCAACAATATAGTTATACCGTTGGAAAAAATTCTTCAGATTCTGCTTTGATTATTGATGCAATGGATTTGCTTTATTCTGGAAAACTAGATGGTTTCTGTATCGTTTCTAGCGACAGCGATTTTACACGTCTTGCCATTCGCCTTCGCGAATCGGGAATGAAAGTAATTGGTATAGGAGAAAAGAAAACGCCAAACTCCTTTATTGTAGCTTGCGACCGATTTATTTATATTGAAGTTTTGGATGGTGCAACTCAAAAGAAAAAACCTAAAACTGCTGCTGCAGATACCAAAAAACCAATTGAAAAACCGGCTGAAAAAGCACTTCATAAAATTGACAAACAGACTATTGAACTGATTGAAGCTACCATCGAAGATATTGAAGATGATGATGGTTGGGCATTTTTAGGAGATGTCGGAAATCTGATTGTGAAGAAAAAACCAGAATTTGATCCTCGAAATTATGGTTTCTCTAAATTGACACCAATGCTTAAATCATTAACTGATATTTTGGAAATCGACGAAAGAGAATCAGATAAAAAAGGAATCAAACACGTTTATGTACGTTTAAGATTCAACTAATTATCGCATTTATTACCTATTTAATTTTTTAAAAACATGAGAAAAAAATTCTTTATTTACGGATTCTTATTGTTTCTAATTGTTCTTGCAATTTATTATTACACTGGACGAGGTTACTTACTCGTATTTATTATTCCGCTTTTGCTAATTGTCGGAGCTTACAATGCCTCTCAGGAAAAACACGCCATTTTAAGGAACTTTCCTGTTCTGGGTTATTTCAGATATTTATTTGAAATGATCGCACCTGAGATTCAGCAATATTTTATTGAAAGATCTACAGACGGAAAACCTTTTTCTAGAAACCAGCGCTCATTAGTTTACCAAAGAGCAAAAAATATTGATTCGAGTACTCCGTTCGGAACGCAATTAAACTTAAATACAGAAAGTTATGAAGGAATAAAACACTCTATTTTCCCTGCTAAAGTAAACGAAGAATTGCCTCGTGTTTTGGTTGGAGGAAAAGATTGTAAACAGCCTTATTCGGCTTCTTTATTTAATGTTTCCGCAATGAGTTTTGGTTCATTGAGCGAACATGCAGTTCGTGCCATCAATATTGGAGCAAAAAAAGGAAATTTCTACCAAAATACCGGAGAAGGCGGATTAACCGAATTTCATCTTGCAGGCGGCGGAGATATTACCTGGCAGATTGGAACAGGTTATTTTGGCTGTCGAGACGCCGAAGGTAATTTCAGTCCTGAAAACTTCTCAGAAAAAGCCAATCTTCCAAACGTAAAAATGATCGAGATCAAACTTTCTCAAGGTGCAAAACCAGGTCACGGAGGTGTTCTTCCGGCAAAGAAAAACACCGAACAGATTGCTAAAATTAGAGGTGTTGTACCGCACACCATGATTCTTTCTCCTCCTGGTCATCATGCTTTTTCTGATGCTAACGGACTAATTCAGTTTATTAAACAGTTACGTAATCTATCTAATGGAAAGCCTATCGGATTTAAATTATGTATTGGAAATACAGCCGAATTTGAAGCTATCTGTCAGGAAATGATTAATGAAGACACTTATCCAGATTTTATAACTGTTGACGGTGCAGAAGGCGGAACTGGTGCTGCCCCACTTGAGTTTGCAGATGGTGTCGGAATGCCTTTTGAACCTGCATTAATTTTTGTAAATAAAACCTTGGTGCGTTTAGGTATTCGCGATAAAATGCGCATTATTGGAAGCGGGAAAATTATTTCTGGATATTCTATTTTACACGCGATTGCTTTGGGTGCAGATATGTGTAACAGTGCGAGAGGATTTATGTTTTCTTTAGGCTGTATTCAGGCTCTACGCTGTCATAATAATGAATGTCCAACCGGAGTAGCAACTCAAAACAAAATGCTCATGAAAGGTTTGGTTGTTACAGATAAATCAGAAAGGGTATTTCACTTTCATAAAAATACACTTCATTCTGCAAATGAGCTCTTAGCTGCCGCTGGAAAAACATCATTTGCCGATGTTGATATCAACATTTTTATGCGTGGAGATGAGTTTACCAATTTATCTGAACTCTATTTCCCTGATAATTTGAAAAACGTTACTCAATTCTCATAAAAAAAATCCTCTTCAATTGAAGAGGATTTTTTTTATATCCTATTTTGGTTATAATTTCGCTGTTTCTTTACCTGCGCTGGTATTTCCTTATAAAGCCGCTAATTCTTCTTGATCTACTACTTCTTGGGCCAAAATAGCATTATTATAAGCTAAGAAGTAGACGTCGAACTTTACACCTTCAGCAATAAGAGAAGATGAAATTTGGTCATTCTTGATCATCTCTTTTAACAAATCTGGAAAAGATTCTTTGTAGGCTAATTTGTTTGCATCATTTTCTTCCAAATTGGTTTCAATTCTAATTTCGATTTTATTGTCATTTAGAAAAGCTTTTGCAGATGTGCTCGTAATTCCACTTCCTTTTATAGAAGAAGAATTATTGTAATTACTTACATGCTCCTGGATTTTCTGCTTGGTATTTTTACAGCTTACTAAAAATAATGCAAAAGCAATTGCAAATGCGATTTGGGTAATTTTTTTCATAATTTTTTGGTTTAATAGTTGTTTTTTAACTCAAACATAATTAATTCATAACATAAAAACAACATTCAACTACAAAAAGAACACACATAATTCTTTGAATACAAACCCATTATCTCCTCAAAAGAAAAATATTTGTAAGAATAGAAACTTTCCTTTTATACTTAACTTCTAGTATTAAACATAAAAAAGTCTCTTTAAATAAATTTCAAAGAGACTTTCAATATGTAAGAATTAGAATGAGTTGTATTTTCTACAAACGTAATTTATTATTTCAATAAATATTTTAGAGATTCTCCTGTCAGCACTTCCTTACCCAAAACGGTATTATCATTTGCCAGAAAATAAACATCAAACTGAACACCTTCTTCTATTAATTGCCTTGGAATCTCATCTTTTTCAATCATCGATTTTAGCATTCTTGTAAATGCTATAGAAGTAGCAATTTTATTTTTTTCATTTTGTTCTAAATTGGTTTCAAATCGCAATTCAATTTTATCGTCATTAATGTAACCTCTTGCCGTAGTAAGCGTTACATTTTCGGCTCTAAAACTTGGAGCAATACTTTTGTTGTACGTAACAACATATTCTTGAAGTTTCTGTTTGGTATTTTTACAGCTTACAAGTGTTAATACCATCATTATTGCAAAGGCAATCTGGCTTATTTTCTTTAGCATAATATTCTATTTTAATTTTTGAAGTCTTAATAATGCCTCAAGATAGTAATAATCTGCGTAATTTATAGAACAATCTATTTCGCTTCCTGCAGGTTTATGTCCGGTTGAATGCAGTAAAAATGCCGAATTGACATCGTGACTCTGATAATCGTTTGAAAGCGAAACAATCATCTTTTTAGCTTTTGTCAAATATTCAGCTTTTAAATTCTTGTCTTTGGTGTACGAACTTAATTCTAAAAGTGCAGACGAAACAATGGCGGCTGCCGAAGCATCACGAGGTTCGTTAGGAATATTTGGCGCATTAAAATCCCAATATGGAACTAAATCTTCGGTAGTTAATTTATCTAAATAAACACGCGCCAATTTATGGGCAAAATCTAAAAACTTAGCGTCTTTTGTTTCTCTATACGTCATCGTAAAACCATAAATAGCCCAAGCCTGACCACGTGCCCACATACTGTCATCGCTATATCCTTGTGCTGTTCTTCCTTTTATCTTTTTTCCAGTTTCGAAATCGTAAATTATAACATGATACGAAGTATTATCTGGTCTAAAATGATTGGCCATTGTGGTTTCGGCATGTTTAACTGCTATATCGTATAATTTTTTACTTCCTCCATTTTTTGAAGCCCAAAACAAAAGCTCCAAATTCATCATATTATCAATAATAGTATTATGCCCTCCCATTTTGTTATGAGGCCAAGATTGAATGGTTCCCACTTTCGGATTAAAAAGCGTTGCCAATGTATCGGCAGTTCTTAAAATAATTTGTTTGTATTCTGGATTTTTAGCCAATCTATATCCGTTTCCAAAACTATTAAAAACCTGAAAACCTAAATCATGATCACCTGCTTTGCTCACAGATAATGGCGTTAAAAAACGACTGAATTTATCGGCTTCTTTTTCCCATTTTTTATCTTTAGTTGCTTCATACAAAAACCATAATTCTCCAGGCCAGAATCCGCTTGTCCAATCTTTATATCCAACAAATTTCCATTCTTTGCTTCCGTTTGGAACTGTTCGCGGAGAAGTCCCATCGTTTGGAATTACTTGTAGTGTTTTAGAAGCTTGCTCTGCGCAATAATCTAACTGTTTTTTAATATTAAACGTTTTGTCTTTCTGAGAATAACCTTGATTTCCTAGAAAAAACAAAGCTGCAATCAGAGTAAAAAATTTTGCATTCATGTGGTTGATAGTTTGTTTAATCGATAAATTTATGAAATAAAGTGAATCTAATTAGGTTTTGTATTTTTGTTCGACCTAATATGTACAATTAATACCGTAATTTCTATTTTGAACAAAACCAGAATTACCTATTTCGCTGCTTTTCTAAGCATAATTTTCTTCGGAATCCTTTCTAGAAAAATCTCTTTTATCCCCTTATGGATTGGCGATTTTCTATATGCTGTCATGATTTATTTTCTGGTTCGAATATTTCTTCCTTTCAAAAATGCTTTCGCAATTGCGTGCCTTTCTCTATTGATTTGTTATGGAATTGAATTTCTACAATTATATCAAGCGGATTGGATTGTAGCACTTAGAAAAACACTTTTTGGAAGATATGTTTTAGGCCAGGGATTTCTTTGGGAAGATATTCTGGCTTATACTTTTGGAATTCTTGTAGTTTTTGCTTTTGAAAAAATAACCTTGAATTATTTCAGTCAAAAGTCTGTGTAATTTTTTCGATGTTTAAACTGTTCGCCATTGCCATGAATATTTGATGATACGTTCCTTTATTATCATACAATTCGTCATGAGTTCCTTTTTCGACACATCTACCTTTTTCTAAAACGATAATATTAGAAGCGTCGATAATCTGGGAAATACTATGCGATATTATAATTACGGTTCTATCTTTTTTGATAGCATCCAGAGACTTTTTAATTTGTTCTGTTGCAATGGCATCCAAACTTGCTGTTGGTTCATCAAGGAAAATAATTGGCGGATTTTTGAGAAATAATCTAGCAATCGCAATACGCTGCTGTTGGCCGCCTGAAAGCAAATGCGCATCAGAATCGTAACCTTTTGGCAATTGAATAACCTGCTCGTGAATATAGGCTTGCTTTGCTGCTTCGATAACTTCATCTTTTGAAGCTTCAGGTTTTCCGTATAAAATATTCTCAGCAATTGTTCCTTTAAAAATATGATTTTTCTGAAGCACCAAACCAATATTTTTACGCAGAAAATCGGTATTGTATTCAAGCAAATCAACTCCATCCAAAAATATCTGACCAGAAGAAGGCAAGTAGAATTTATCCAGCAAATTAATAATGGTACTTTTTCCAGCACCGCTTAATCCGACCAAAGCAGTGGTTTCATTTGGTTTTACAGTAAAATTTATATCATAAAGTGCCTGAGTTCCGTTTGGATATACAAAATCTACATTTTTCACTTCTATTAATCCAACAATTTTTTCTGGGATGTAATTACCGCTAGTTTCTGTCTCATGCTCTGCTTCTAAAATATCAAAGAACCCTTCAGAATAAATTAATGCATCATTTACCTCGTCATAAATTCGGTGTAATTGTCTAATTGGCGATGAAACATTATTAAAGAGCATAATATGAAACATAATCGCACCAATTGTCATTTGATTATTCAAAACAAAATAAGCCGTTAGAATAATTATAATTACTACTCCTATCTGTTCAACAAAGCTTTTAATACTTTCAAAAATAAAACTGGTTTTTCGGGTTTGCAGCTGATTTTCGGTCATTTCAAATTGTATCTTTTCATGACGATCTGCTTCTGTAGATTCACGCACAAAAGACTTAATTACTGTTATCGATTCAATTAAACTAATGATTCCGTTGTTTTTAGTTTCACGGTAATTACGCATTCTACGTCGAAATCCGCTCAATCTTGTTGCTTGCAATTGACTGATGTAAAAATAAATCGGGATAATACACAAACTTACCAAACCCACATAAACATTGGCATAGAACATAATTACCAAAGCCACAAAAGCGTTGGCAAACAAAGGCAAAATATCAATAAAGAAATTTTGCACCAAACGCGTTAAACTGCTAATTCCGGCATCAATTCTAGTCTGAAGTTTCCCGCTTTCGTTTTCATCCGAAGTATAAAATTCCATTCTGTAACTTAGAATTTTTTCTACTATGGTTTGAGAAATATCGCGCGTAATAAAAATACGGAGTTTCTCTCCGTAGAATTTCTGTCCAAATTGAACTACAGAATTCACCAATTCTTTAGTTAACAAAACAACACTAATTATACCGAGTAAATGAAATCCTTTAGATAATGGTTCGTGAGCCACCATTAAATTGTTTATGGTATCGACAGTATATTTTAAAATTACAGCATTTACCTGTGCCGCAAAAGACCCCAAGAAAGTTAATAGTAAAGTTGCAATCACCATTTTTCTGTACGGCTTTACAAAAGGCAGGATTTTTTTATAAAGTACTGATAATTGCATTTATTTGAATTTTAGCTAACATATCAAATATAAGAATTCTAAATTTGTGTTGAAAATCATTTAAACACATAATGCTATGAAACTCGTTTTCGCTTCAAACAACAAAAATAAAATCGCAGAAATTCAAAGTATGCTTCCAGAAAGCATCAAAATATTAAGTTTAGAAGATGTTAATTGTTTTGAAGACATTCCAGAAACTGCAGATACCATTGAAGGAAATGCGATTTTAAAAGCAGATTATGTAACCCAGAAATATGGTTATGATTGTTTTGCAGATGATACAGGTCTAGAAGTAAATGCTTTAAATGGTGAACCTGGAGTATATTCTGCGCGATATGCAGGCGAGCAAAAAAATGCAGACGACAACATGAACAAGCTTTTAGATGCTTTAAAAAATGAAGAAAATCGCAACGCTCAGTTCAAAACTGTTATAACTTTAAACCTAAATGGAAAACAATATTTGTTTACTGGGATTGCAAAAGGAGAAATTACTTTAACCAAAACAGGTACAAATGGTTTTGGATACGACCCCATTTTTAAACCCGAAAATTTTAACGAGACCTTTGCAGAACTGCCTTTGGAAACCAAAAATACGATTGGTCACCGCGGAAAAGCGGTTAAGCAACTCATTGATTTTCTGAACACCACAAAATAATTGTTTAAAATACAACATTTTAGTAGCTAAATTTTACATTTTACGACGTGTTTTTTGGCATTTTTCTTCATTTGACGCAAAAATTTATTTCAACAAAAATGTAACTTTTTGATAATCAAATCTTAACAAATACATAATTCTTAAAATTGCATTAGTTTATCTGAATAATTAGCAGTAATTTTGCACCCTATTTTAAAACACATATGAATAAATTTGAACAATTAGGATTGAATGAATCGTTACTGAAGGCGATTTTAGATCTAGGATTTGAAAATCCGTCAGAGGTACAGGAAAAGGCGATTCCCCTATTATTGGAAAAAGACACGGATATGGTTGCGTTGGCTCAAACAGGGACAGGGAAAACGGCAGCTTTCGGTTTTCCGCTAATTCAAAAAATTGATGCCGACAACAGAAATACACAAGCATTAGTTTTATCGCCAACACGCGAGTTATGTTTACAGATTACTAACGAACTTAAAAACTACTCAAAATACGAAAAAGGTATTAATGTGGTAGCAGTTTACGGAGGAGCTAGTATAACAGAGCAAGCAAGAGAAATAAAGAGAGGTGCGCAAATTATTGTGGCAACTCCAGGAAGAATGCAAGACATGATTAACAGAGGTTTAGTAAACATTAAAAATATAGATTACTGTATTTTGGATGAGGCTGACGAAATGTTAAACATGGGATTCTATGAGGATATCGTATCTATTTTATCAGATACTCCAGATGAAAAAAGCACATGGTTGTTCTCTGCAACTATGCCGCAAGAGGTTGCTAGAATTGCAAAACAATTTATGAGCGAACCGGTTGAGATTACAGTTGGAGCTAAAAATTCAGGTTCATCTACAGTTTCTCACGAATTTTATTTAGTAAATGCTCGTGACCGTTACGAAGCTTTAAAACGTTTAGCTGATGCTAATCCAGACATTTTCTCTGTAGTTTTCTGTCGTACAAAAAGAGACACGCAAGCTATCGCTGAGAAATTAATTGAAGATGGATATAGCGCCGCTGCGTTACACGGAGATTTATCTCAAGCACAACGTGATGGTGTAATGAAATCGTTCCGTGGAAGACAAATTCAGATGCTTGTTGCTACTGACGTTGCCGCACGTGGTATTGACGTTGATAACGTAACACACGTTGTAAACTATCAATTACCTGACGAAATTGAAACATACAACCACCGTTCGGGCCGTACTGGTAGAGCTGGAAAATTAGGTACTTCTATTGTAATTGTTACAAAAAGCGAGTTACGTAAAATTTCTTCTATCGAGAGAATCATCAAACAGAAATTCGAAGAAAAAACGATCCCATCTGGAATTGAAATCTGCGAAATTCAGTTGTTACACTTAGCAAACAAAATTAAAGATACTGAAGTTGATCACGAAATTGACAACTATTTACCAGCAATTAACAATGTTCTTGAAGATTTATCTAAAGAAGAATTGATCAAAAAAATGGTATCAGTAGAATTTAACCGTTTCATCGCATACTACAAAAAGAACAGAGATATTTCTACTCAATCTTCAGACAGACGTGAAAGAGGCGATTCTGAACCAAGAGAATTCAGCAATAATGGAGCAGTTCGTTATTTCGTGAACATTGGTTCTAGAGACAACTTCGACTGGATGTCATTAAAAGATTACTTGAAAGAAACATTAGACTTAGGTCGTGATGATATCTTTAAAGTTGACGTAAAAGAAGGATTCTCATTCTTTAATACTGATCCTCAATTTACTGATAAAGTAATGGATGTTTTAAACAACGTTCAATTAGAAGGTCGTCGTATTAATGTTGAGATTTCTAAAAATGATGGTGGCGGAAGACGTGATCACAACAACCGTGGTGGCGGAAGACGCGATTCTGGAAGAAGAGACGGAAACTTCGCTCCAAGACGTGAAGGCGGATTTAGAAGCGATAGAAATTCTTCTAGAGACGGTGGATCACGCGAAGGCGGATCACGTGACGGAGGTTTTAGAGGTGACAGAAATTCTGCTCCAAGAAGAGAAGGCGGCTTTAGAAGCTCTGCTCCAAGAAGTGAAGGTGGTTCTGACAGAGCACCAAGACGTTCTGAAAACTTCGGCGACAGCTCAAGACCAAGAAGATCTAGAAGAGATTAATAATTTAATTTCTTAAAATACAAAATCCCAAATTCCAGACATACTTGGAAGTTGGGATTTTTTTTATATCCATAATTTTATACTTTATAAATAGTTTTACAATCCAAAACAATAGGATACAATCTTCTCTTTCCCATTTTATTTAACACAAAAAAAGCAATACTGTTGCCTTTGTTAATTTTCTTATAATTAAATTCCAAGACTGCGAGATATTTAATCCCGATTTACTACTTTTAGTGCTTTAAATCAGGATATGAAATATTTCGCAGTTTTCTTTTTTACATTTCTCGCCAACATTGGTTTTGCACAAGATACGCAAGATGCACAGCCAACAGTTCCACAAAGAGTTTCAGGTTATGTTATTAATGACGACAGCAAACAACCGCTGGCTGGCGTAAATATCATTAACACCAACAAAGTGCGTGGTGCAAAATCTGACGAAAAAGGGTATTTTGAAATTGACGTGCAAGTAAACGATACACTTCATTTTTCTATTCTAGGATTTCAATCGCTAAGAATTAGAGTTACAAATGACTGGATTAAGAATAAAGTGACTAGAATTCAGCTTACAGAAAAAGCAATTGCTTTGGAAGAAGTTGTTATTGCTCCTTTCTCTTTGACAGGATATCTTGAAATTGATTCTAAATTAATTCCAACAAAAGAAAACTATCGTTACAGTATTTCGGGACTTACACAAGGTTATGAAGCTGGAGAATATGCTCCAAATGCTTTTGGAAAAGTCCTCGGTTCGATCTTTAACCCTGCCGATATGCTCTATAATTTCTTTGGCAAGAACGGTAAAGAACTCAAGAAACTAAAGGAAATGAAAAAAGATGATACGGTAAGAACGCTCTTAGAATCAAAATACGATCGTGAAACAGTTGCCGTATTATTAGGAGTCAGCAAAGATGAAATCCCTGAAATTATGCATCGCTGTAACTATTCCGATTCTTTCATCCAGACCGCAAATGATCTTCAGATTATGGATGCGATAAGCGCTTGTTATGAACAATATAAAGTATTAAAACGTAATTAATTCTTAATACAAAAAAAGAACATCTAAATCCTCAATTTTAAAAATTGGGGATTTTTTTTGGCCTTTCAGATTTTAAAAACCTTACATTTACTTACAAAACAGTAAAATCAATATTATGGCAAAAGGTCAAGATGCTAAAAAAACAGCAAAAAAAGAACCGTTAAAAACGGCTAAAGAAAAGAAAGAAGAAAAGAGAGAAAAGAAAAATACTCCTAAGAGAGATTAAAAAAAGTGATCAATGATCAGTTTTTTTTTAGTGTTCAGTCTTTAGCATCATATTTACTGATTACTAAAAACTGAACACTGAATACTTTTATTTAACTGGAATATTAGAAAGGATTTCTAACACAAATTTCCAATATTTCTGTGCAGAAGAAATACTTGCTCTTTCGTCTGGAGAGTGCGCTCCGTGAATTGTTGGACCGAAAGAAATCATGTCCATATCAGGGTAATTTGTTCCTAAAATTCCGCATTCTAAACCTGCATGGCAAGCCACAACTTTAGGCTGTTCTCCATTTTGTTTTTCGTAGATCTCTTTTAAGACTTCTAAAATTTCCGAATTTACATTTGGTGTCCATCCTGGATAAGAACCAGAAAGCTCCACTTCACACCCTACCAATTCAAAAGCAGAACGTAAAGAATTTGCCAAATCAAATTTCGAAGATTCAACAGAAGAACGTGTTAAACATCCTACCAAGATTTCTCCATCTTTAATAACTACACGAGCAATATTATTTGAAGTTTCAACCAAATCGGCCATATCAGCGCTCATTTTGTAAACTCCATTCTGAGCTGCATAAATCGCTCTGATAATTCCTTCCTGTACACCTAAATCCATCACTTTTTCAGGCAAATCACCTTTTACGATTTCAATAGTCAAATTAGGCTCGGTTGT
Organism: Flavobacterium sp. B330r; assembly: GCF_056824325.1. Taxonomy (NCBI): domain Bacteria; kingdom Pseudomonadati; phylum Bacteroidota; class Flavobacteriia; order Flavobacteriales; family Flavobacteriaceae; genus Flavobacterium; species Flavobacterium sp. B330r. Next base: position 3,596,423 of record NZ_CP124860.1, on the reverse strand, counting down.
TTTATATTCAGCTTTGATATCAGAAATAATTTCCTGCATATCATAAACATAAGCTTCATCAAACATTTGAGAAATAACTACTTTAGCAACACTTTCTCTCGGAATTGCATTTCTAAGGCTTCCTCCGTTGATTTCTACAACCTGTAAACCAAAGTTTTCAAATGCGTCAAACAACAAACGGTTCATAATTTTATTAGCGTTTCCTAAACCTTTATGAATATCCATTCCTGAATGCCCGCCATTTAAACCTTTTACCGTAATTGTATATCCAACAGAACCTTCTGGAACCTCTTCTTCATGATAGGTTCTAGTTGCGGTTACATCAATTCCACCTGCACATCCAATATCAATTTCATCATCCTCTTCCGTATCCAAATTCAATAAAATCTGACCTTGCAAGATTCCTCCTTTTAGGTTTAAAGCACCAGTCATTCCTGTTTCTTCATCAATTGTAAATAAAGCTTCAATTGCAGGATGCGGAATGTCTTTGCTTTCAAGAATTGCCATAATAGTCGCCACTCCTAGCCCATTATCAGCTCCAAGTGTTGTGCCACGCGCGCGAACCCAGTCACCATCCACATACATGTCGATTCCTTGTGTATCAAAATCAAAAACTGTATCAGCATTTTTTTGATGCACCATATCTAAATGCCCTTGCATTACGATTGGTTTACGATTTTCCATTCCTGGAGTTGCCGGTTTTCTGATGATTACATTTCTGATTTCATCTTCGAAAGTTTCCAAACCTAAGCTGTTTCCAAAGTTCTTCATAAACTCAATTACACGTTCTTCCTTTTTAGAAGGACGCGGAACAGCATTTAAATCTGCGAATTTATTCCAAAGTGCTTTTGGCTCCAGATTTCTAATTTCTTGACTCATTATATTTTGTTTGATGTTTAACAATTAAGAGCTTCAAAGTTACAAAGTTTAATTGCTTTTTTGCCAAGAATTACACGAATTAGCACAAATTAAAACGACTCTAAAACTAGATTAAAAAAATCTAGCTTAAAAAACTTCAAAACAGATTAAAACTTTTCTAAAAAGGATATTTTGAAGGATTTAATGATGTATTAAAAACGGACAATACAAATACTTTTTTTATTTCTTCATCAAGAAAATAAAAGATGATAAAAGGAAATTTCTTAGTAGGAAGACCACGATAATCTTTATATCTAATCTCAAAAAATGGATTTCTAGATATTGTATCTAAATGTTCATCAATAACTTGATAAAAATATTCACCTAAACCAATTTGTTTAGACTCATAATAATCAATCGCATCTTGTATATCAACAAGCGCTCTTGGCTCTATTACAACTTCAAAAATCATTTTTCAGATTTAAAACGTAGCTGCTTTTTTGCTTCATTCCAAGGAAGAAAATCATCTGCTTTTGAAGTTGATCTCCTTTCGTCTAACAAATTTTTCATTTCTTCGCTTACAGAAAATTCATTAATTACGGTTTCATAATTAAATTTCTCTATCAACTGCATAAAGAATGACAATTCATTATCGGGAATATTTAAAGTGATTTGTGTCATTTTTATTGTTATTGAATAACAAATTTACAAAAAAGAAAACGAACTACTATTTTAATTATTATTTTTAACCAAAAAGTAAAACCGTGACACGAAAATATATCCTTCCTTTATTTCTCTTAGTTCAAATTATTTTTTATAAAATCCTGCCATTCTTTCCTGACTTTGTGGAGGGGTTTTATAGCAAAAATTTATTCGTTAGAATTTCTCATTTTTCAAGAACAATCTTAGGTAAAATTCCTTTTTCTGTCGGCGATATTATTTATGCTCTTTTAATGATTTCTATAATTAGTTGGTTTTGGGAAATTAGAAAAACTTGGAAAATAGATTGGAAGGATCATCTTCTTAAAATCTTAGGCAAGATCTCTGTCTTTTACTTTTTCTTTCACCTGCTTTGGGCTTTCAATTACTATCGTAAACCTCTTTTTGAAAAAATGGAAATCAAGAGAGAATATACTGATGCTGATCTTTTGGCTTTCACTAAAAGATTAATTGCAAAGACGAATGAAGCTCAGTTTCAAATTACAAAAAATGAAAGCTCTAAAATTGTTTTTCCATATTCACAGAAAGAGTCATTTAACATGATATTAAACGGTTATGATAATTTAGCAAAAGAACATCCTTATTTTAAATACAAAACATTAAGCGTAAAAAAATCACTGTTTAGCGTTCCTTTAACTTATATGGGATTTGGCGGTTATTTAAATCCATTTACAAACGAAGCGCAAATTAACGACTTATTGCCAATGTACACTTTTCCACTAACTACATCTCATGAAATGGCACATCAGATTGGTTTTGCAAGTGAAAGTGAATGTAATTTTATTGGCCTTTTAGCTTCTGTTAAAAATGACAATTTATATTATCAATATGCAGGATATAGTTTTGCATTACGCTATTGTCTAGGAATCTGGCAATTTAAAAACGAGAAAATTTTTGAAATACTAAAGAAACAAGTAAATACTGGAATTTTAAAAAACTATCAAGAAGACCAAGATTTCTGGAAAAAATATGACACCTTTATAGATAAAGGTTTTCATTTTCTATGGGATAGTTTTTTAAAAACAAATAACCAAAAAGATGGAATGAAAAGCTATAGTAAGTTTATCGATTTGACGATTAATTACTATAAAACAAGAAAATTATAATCCAACTGTAACAAAAATGATTTCATAACTACTAATACATTATGAGTGAAAATCTAGAACAGTCATTTGTTGCGCAGCTTCAGGCAAATCAGAATATAATCCACAAGATTTGTAGATTATATACTGCTGGCGAAGATGCTCATAAAGATTTGTTTCAAGAAATCACCATTCAGCTTTGGAAAGCTTATCCAAAATTTAGAGGCGACAGTAAATTTTCGACTTGGACCTATCGTGTTGCCTTAAACACAGCCATTACCTTATACCGAAAAACCAAAAGAACTATATCGACGGTAGATTATGAAAATCATCAGCATTTTGTAAAAGATGTTGACTACAATTATGAAGAAGAGGAGCAGATAAAACTGATGTATAAGGCAGTTTATCAATTAAATGACATCGAAAAGGCATTAGTTTTTATGTATTTAGAAGACAAAGATTATCAAGAAATAGCTGAAACTTTAGGAATCAGCGAAGTGAATGCGCGCGTGAAAATGAACAGAATTAAAGGGAAACTTAAAAAAATACTAAATCCTTAAAAATTATTATGAAAGAACTGGATTTACTAAAAAAAGACTGGCAAAAGAACTCTGATTCTTTTCAACAAATTTCTGAAAATGAAATCTATAAGATGATTCATAGAAAATCATCTTCAATTGTAAAATGGATTTTAATCATCAGTATTTTGGAGATTTCGTTTTGGACTTTTTCCAACTTGTTTATCAATACAGATGATGTATTGCGAAAAATGAATCATCCTGAAATAGTAATAGCTTTAGAGTTTCTAACCTACTTTAATTATGTTGTTGTATTGATTTTTGTTTACATTTTCTACAAAAACTATAGAACAATTTCGACCACAATAGCTACAAAATCATTGATGAGCGCTATTTTAAAGACCCGAAAAACAGTACAGTATTATGTTTGGTATAATCTCGGAATGATTGTAATTACAGCAATTTTAAGCTTCTTTATTGCTTTTGTCTACAATCCAGATATGGAGTTTCTTAGAGAAAAATTAGCGATGAACGGAAAAGCCATGTTTGTTACTATAGGAATATTATTCCTTGTAATTTTAGGTTTCTTTGGATTATTCTGGTGTTTTTACCGAATTATTTACGGAACACTTTTACGCAGATTATACGCTAATTACAAAGAGTTGAAGAAGATAGATTTTTGAAAAAGTTTTTAAGGTTCTGAGATGATGCTAAGGTTCTAAGTTTTTTGAATTAAAAACTCTTACGCTACGGAACAAATAGATTTGTCACCCTGAGCGAAGTCGAAGGGCACAAAGTTAGGCTTCGACTTCCCTCAGCCAGACAAAAACTTTAAACAAAAAAACTATTCTAATAATCCCAACGTCTTAATTTATTCAGTTCTTCTTGCGCTTTGATTTCTTCAGCAGGAATAACTTTTAAAAATGAAGGATGCTGTTCGATTGCGTATTCTACTTTTTCTACAATTTGTTCGATGGTATCGTTTTCATAATCAATATCAAGAGGCTCTTTTATAATGAAGGATTGTAGAATTCCTTTTTTCTTCATTCGAAGTCCTTTTTTGTCAAACGAACGACGGAAACCGTCAATTACAATAGGAATAACGATTGGTTTGTGTTGTTTGATAATATGAGCCGTTCCTTTACGAACTGGTTTAAACGATTTTGTTGTTCCTTGCGGGAAAGTAATAACCCAGCCGTCTTCTAACGCAATTCTGATGTTTTCTGTATCGTTTGGATTTACATCACGCTTTTCTGTAACATCAACACCTTTAGCACGCCAAGTTCTCTCAACGGTAATTGCGCCAACATAAGCTAAGATTCTTGGCAGTAATCCAGCCTGCATGGTTTCTTTGGCTGCTACGTAATAAATATTCATTTTGGGCTGCCACAAATAGCCAATATTCTTAATAGTGTCTTGACGCCCCGATAAACTGGCGTTAAAAACATGAAACATCGCCACAACATCTGCAAAATAAGTCTGGTGATTGGATATAAATAAAACATTAGTATCTGGGAGCGTTTTAATAATTTCAGATCCTTCAATCTGTAATTCATTAAAACCTCTATACCTCCTATGAGTCATGGCACCGAGAACTCGGATTAACCATTTCTTGATGAATAATATATGCCCAAAAGGATTTCGTTTAAACAATCCCATAACTAATTTATCTTATTTTTTTGTTAGGTCGCAAACATACAAAAATTATTCTTTTAGCAACACTTTAAAACAATTTCTCCAAATAACAGTTATCCAAATGAATATCAAATCATTAAATAAACTTTATCAAATTTCTTTTGCAATAGCGACATTCAAAACATCGCGCAATTCACTCAAAATCATTGCTGTGGCACCCCAAACAACGTGATTTTGAATATTAAAGGCAGGAACTAAAATATTTGCTCCGTAAGAAGTTGATAATCTGGCTTCAATAATTATATCATCATTTAAAAAAACAGACAAAGGCAGTTCGATAATTCCAGCCACTTCTCTTATATCGGGATAAAAAGAAAGTTCTTCTGTGGCAATTCCTAAAAAAGGATGCACCAAAAAATTACTTGGCGGAATATACATCGGAGAAAAATGTTTAATTATATTTATTTTATCTCTCGTTACTCCAACCTCTTCATGCGTTTCTCTAAGTGCAGTGGTTTCAAAATTAATATCTTCCTTTTCATATTTTCCTCCTGGAAATGCTATCTGAGCAGAATGAACGCCATCATAAGCATTTCTAACAATCAAAACCAAATGTGTTTTTTCCTGTTTTGGATAAAACAGCATCATTACTCCCGCCATTCTGGCGTTTAATGCATCAATATCAAGATTTTTTAATCCCTCTATACGCTCTTTTGGAGCCATTTTTAAGTGTGACGTCACTGCTGGTAATTCTAGCGGAATTATATTGGGAACATATTTCAAAAAGTCTTGAAAATTCATAATCAAAGCTTATTTTTGTATTTTCAAATAAAACATAAATATACTCCAGAAAACGCAGTACCGCAAGTTTTCTAATCTTAAAGCCAAAAAAAATGTACAGCAGAGAAGAATCGCAAAGAATAAAAAGAGAATTTTGGGTAGCTTTTGCCGAAAAATACCCTCGCAAATGGGTGCTTTACGACACTAAAATCAAAGATTTTTCTTTTAAATTTTATGTAGATAATAAGAAAGCGCAGGTTTTAATTGATATCGAACACAGAAGCGATGAAAAACGTATTGCCTATTTTGAAAAACTTGAGGCTTTAAAAAATATCCTAGAGGAAGAATTTATCAAAGATTTGGTTTTTGAAAAAAATTACACTCTTGAAAGTGGTAAAAATATCAGCCGAATTTGGGTAGAAAAACTTGGCGTTGGTTTCAGTAATAAAAATACTTGGGATACTATTTTTGATTTCTTTAACGAAAACATGCACGCTCTAGAAATGTTCTATTTAGAATATGATGAGTTTATTAAGGATGTAGATTCTTTGTAGTTTCTAAGGTTCTGAGATACTAAGATTCTAAGACATTGAACTTTTTTATATAGCAAACCCGACAGTTTTTAAAAATCTGTCGGGTTTATTATTTTATTTAAATCCAAAAAAATTAGCGACTTAGAATCTTAGAAACTCAGACCGTAATAATATTATAAACAATAATATGATCGTCGTAATTGATATAAAGCTGTTTTCTATAATCTTGTTTTTTTCGTGTAATAATTGACAGCTTGCATTCTTTCCCATCATTATCTTTGCACATAAAAGAATATACAATATCTGTGTCGTTTTCTTCTCTTTCAATATAATCTAAAATACTGTAAAGCTGGATTTCTTGAGAATAAACTACAATTCTATGTTTATTGGTATCTAAAACAACCGAAAGATTTACTAAATCTAGATTGGACCACTCGCCCCATTTTCCTCTTTCATTTTTTTGTAGAACGCTAAATCCTGAAGTTTTAAAATGATATGACTGACTTTTAGCTTGTTGAAGGCCTAACACTAAAAAAAGTAATAGTATATATGTGCGTATAGAATTCATAGATTATTTCTTGCAGTCAATTAAAACTCAAATGTAGTCTTTTCTTTGGATGCGACTTCAAATTCGGCTATCATTTGTCGAATAATTTCTTCAACCGGCAAAATTTCATGAATCAGACCTGCAACCTGTCCAATCTCCAATTCTCCCTCATCCAAATCCCCTTCAAACATTCCTTTTTTGGCTCTTGCGCGTCCTAAAAGATGAACCAATTCTTCTTTAGAAGGACATTTTTGATACAAATCCTGAACATCCTGATAGAACTTATTTTTTACTAATCTTACAGGAGCCAATTCTTTCAAAGTCAACTGAGTACCTCCTTCTATAGTATTAACTATCGTATCTTTAAAATTATTGTGTGCCGAAGATTCAAAAGATGCTGCAAAACGGCTTCCGACCTGAACACCATCTGCGCCTAAAACCATTGCCGCAAGCATTCCTCTTCCTGTTGCAATTCCGCCCGCTGCAATTAAAGGAATTTTTATTTTTTCTTTCACCATCGGAATCAAAGTCAAAGTAGTAGTTTCTTCGCGTCCGTTATGTCCGCCCGCTTCAAAACCTTCAGCCACTACAGCATCAACACCAGCATCTTGCGCTTTTAAAGCAAAAACACTGCTACTTACCACGTGAACAACTGTAATACCTCTTTCTTTCAAAAAAGAAGTCCAAGTTTTCGGATTTCCTGCAGAAGTAAAAACAATTTTAACACCTTCATCAACCACAATATTCATAATCTCTTCGATGTTAGGATATAACATCGGAATATTGACACCAAAAGGTTTATCTGTGGCTTTTTTACATTTTTGAATGTGTTCTCTAAGAACTTCTGGATACATAGAACCTGCACCAATAAGTCCTAAACCTCCTGCATTACTTACCGCCGAAGTCAATTTGTAGCCACTATTCCAGATCATTCCACCTTGAATGATTGGGTATTTTATATTAAAGAGTTGGGTAATTTTATTCATTAAAACTATTGCTTGATTATTTTTCCTGTCTTATGCAGATTATCACCATCAAAACTATAAATGTAAAGTCCGCTTTGAAGTGATTGCAAGGAAAGAACTGGATTTGAATTATTAATTTTTTCTTCGATTAATTTTTGCCCTAAAATAGAATAAATAGTTACCGATGCGGTATTGCTTTCATTTAAAAAAGAAAACCAAACTTCACTCTTTGCTGGATTTGGATAGACCAAAAATGAGGTTTCAGCTATAAAATCATCTACCCCTAATGCCGTACCAAAATTCGGAATTCCATATCCATAATTATTATCAGGATTCGCATATTTATCGGCAGAAGCCAAAATCATCTGTCTAATTTCTTGGTTTGTTTTTGATGGAAAAGCTTGCCACAACGAAGCCGCCATTCCTGCCATAATCGGACATGAAAATGAAGTTCCGCTTGCTGTACCAATAGTTCCATTTGCATCAGAAACCACAGTCGATGATCCTTGTGCCATTACATCAGGTTTTATACGCCCATCAGAACTTGGTCCGATCGAACTGAAACTAGATCGTACTTTGTTAGCTGTAACTGATCCAATTGCCAAAACAGATACTGCATCGGCTGGAGCACCAATGTGCTTTTCAGGTTGAGTTCCTTCATTTCCAGCAGAAGCCAAAACTAATATTCCTTTACTAAAAGCGATTTCGGCACCACGCGAAATAAAAGTGGTAATTCCGTTCATATCGCTGTATGTATGATTGTACCTAACTTCATCTCGATCAAGGAAATATCCAAGCGAAGTCGTAATAATATCTACTCCCAAAGCGTCCGCTTTCTCCGCCGCTTCAACCCAAATTGATTCTTCAAGAGGATTCTCATCAGCAACAATTTCAGTTATAAAAAGATAGTAGGAAGCGTTTGGAGCCGTCCCTATTAAAGCATTTTCTTTGTAACCGCCCATTGTAGAAAGCACTTTCGTTCCATGATCTCCTCCTGTATAGAAATTAGCATTTCGAGTGGTAAAATCGTATCCTCCTAGAATTTTATTATTATTTCTAAGATTTTCAAATGGCTGAGCGGTATTGACACCTGGAAATCCAGCATCTAAAACAGCAATAATTTTACCTTCTCCTGTGTAGTTCTGTTGATGCAAAACCTGCCCATTCAACGTCTGAATTTGATTGGCAGAATTACCATAAGCATAATCAATAGCGGTTTGTATTTGTTTTTTCGTCTGATTGATTGCAGTTTCTGAAACTTTTTTTCCCGTAGTATTTAAAGTTCTATCTGCAAATTCTACTTTCTGAACAAAAGCTAACGCTTTTAAAGCATTGATATTAGCCTGAGTTCCCTGAATATGAAGTGCATTCAGCCATTTCGACTGTGCTTTTACCGTAATTCCTGTACTTGCGGAAATTTGATTAACATACGAGGTCTCTAACGGAGCATCAGTAATATCCAAAACGATATTTTGGTTCGTTCTTCGATCCAGAGCTCTTTGCGAAAGTACAGCTTGAGGATTGTCATAAAAAGCCTGTACATTAGGTTTTCCATTAAAATAAACCCATGCATCTTCTTGTGCAAATACTGTAAACGAAAGAAGTATTAAAAGAAAAGTAAAGTTACATCTCATTCATCTATACTTTTTAGGGATCTTCTCCCAAATAAAGTATAAAGCTAAGAAATTACTCCCGAACCAACTAATTCATTTTCTAAATACCAAGCAACAAACTGTCCTTCTGTAATAGCAGACTGTGGTTCTTCAAACTCTACGTACATTCCGTCTTCAAATTGATGTAAAACAGCTTTTTGAAGAGGCTGACGGTAACGAATTCTAGCCATCACTTCCATTTTCTCACCAGCTTTCAAAGTCATATCTTCTCTAATCCAATGAACTTCAGATTTTCCAACAAAAAGTGCTTTTTTAAATAATCCAGGATGTTGGCTTGATAAACCTGTATAGATAGTATTAGTTTCTACATCGGTTGCAATTACAAATAAAGGATCTGTTGTTCCTCCTACATTTAGACCTTTTCTTTGTCCAACTGTAAAATAATGAGCCCCTTGGTGTTTTCCAACCACTTTTCCCATTGTTGGAAGATAGTCTAGTTTTTGAGATTCTAACTTTAATCTTTCTTCCAAAGAAAGTTCAGCTGATTTTTCAGAAGTATAAATCGGATCATTTTTATCTACTTGAACAATTTTACCATCTTTTGGCTGTAATTTTTGCTGTAAAAATTCTGGAAGACGAACTTTTCCAATAAAACATAAACCTTGTGAATCTTTCTTTTCTGCTGTAACCAATTCCATTTCAGCAGCAATTTCGCGCACTTCTGGTTTTGTTAAAGCTCCAATAGGAAACAAAGCTTTAGATAATTGTTCTTGTGACAATTGGCATAAGAAGTACGATTGATCTTTATTATTGTCAACTCCAGCAACTAGTTGGTAAACTGGTTTTCCGTCTACCTCAATTTCGCTTTTTTGACAATAATGTCCCGTTGCCACATAATCCGCTCCAAGACTTAAAGCGATTTTCATAAACACATCAAATTTGATTTCGCGGTTACAAAGCACGTCAGGATTTGGAGTTCTTCCTTTTTCGTATTCGTTGAACATATAATCAACAATTTTTTCTTTGTATTCCTCGCTTAAATCAACAGTTTGAAACGGTATGCCTAATTTTTCAGCCACAAGCAAAGCATCATTACTGTCTTCCAGCCAAGGACATTCGTTAGAAATAGTAACAGAGTCATCGTGCCAGTTTTTCATAAAAAGGCCAATAACTTCGTATCCCTGCTGTTGCAATAAATACGCTGCAACACTAGAATCTACTCCACCTGAAAGTCCAACAACTACTCGTTTCATTTTGAAAAGTTTAATTTTTTAAGGTTGCAAAGGTACGCCAAATAATAGAAAATTTCACCATGGTTTTCATTACTTTAAGCAATCCCGCAGTAGATAAAACTTATTACTTTTTTAAGTACATTTAATCATCCATTTTTATTCTATGAAAAAATACATTTATAGCTTGTTTTTCCTTTTCGTATTAACTTCGTTAAGTGCGCAGCGATTCAGCGCATCTTTGCCAAATTATGAAGCTTACAAAGCATTTAGAGGAAAACCTTTGTCTGATAAATTTTCGAATATTGAATCAGTAAAAGTCATTTACGATCTCAGAAAACAAAAAATGTATTATTTCAACAGCAGTATTATTTTGCTTCATTACGATTTTGTAGTTAATTATTTGGGATACAGCCATGATTTAGAAGTCTTCAATAATGAGAACTATAGCAACACTGAAAAGAATAGAGATTTTCTTCTCGGAAATTTAAATCACATTAAAGGAACAGACAAATGGATTTTTGAACTCGCTGCATCCGATCATATGCCTCTACCACTGATTGAACGTTTTTTTACTATGGTCAAAAATTCTACTTTTATTGGAGAAAAACTGAAATTTTATCTGAACAATCCAGAAATGATGAATTGGTTCCAACGTGAAGAATTCAAAATTCCATGCGTGAAATCTGATTATATTTTTGGCGAATTAAAATATCAGGAAGTTGTTCGCGGAAGTAGTATTGGGATTTTGCAGCAATACAAAATCAAAGATTTAGAAACTGTAAAACCTAGTTCTGACGAGATTATCATTCTGGACGGAACGCCTGATATTCTCCCAAATGTGCGAGGAATTATTGTAAATGAACTTCAAACTCCATTAAGCCATTTGGTTCTCTTAGGAAAAAACAGAAAGATTCCGATAATGGCATATACGGATATTGAAAAAGACAACAACATCAAAAGGCTGCTTTCTAAAAAAGTAGAAATAAAAATTGAAGTCGATACTTTTTTTATTAAAGAAACCACTAAAAAAATTCCAACAAAGTCTCCTGGAAAAAAGAAAAAGCTATTTATAGACAATAGCGTTACAGAATTGGTCAATTTATCTGAAATTCCAAAAAAGGGAATTAACTATATCGGTTCAAAAGCACAAAACATGGCCTATTTAATTGCCATTTCTAAAGAGATTTCCTTTAAAGTTCCCGAAAATGCACATGCTATTCCGTTTTACTATTATACAAAACATATTCAGACCCCTGCTATTTCTCCATTAATTGCAGAGCTTTTAGCTTTCCCACAAAAAGATTCTGCGATTTGGATAAATAAACAGCTTAAAAAAATTAGAGACGCTATCAAAAAAGAACCTATTGATCCTGAATTAATATCTAAATTGAATATTGCTTTTAAAGACGCCAAATTTAAAAACTTCAGATTTCGTTCGTCTACGAATGCAGAAGATTTAGATGATTTTAATGGCGCTGGATTGTACGATTCTAAAACCGGAATTTTAGGCGATTCAATCAAAACTTTCGAAAAAGCCATAAAACAAGTCTGGGCAAGTGTCTGGAATGAAGCCTCGTATAACGAACGAGAACTTTTTGGAATTGATCAGCAAAATATTGCAATGGGCGTTTTGGTGCATCGCTCTTTTCCTGATGAATTGGCAAATGGCGTAATTATTACCAAAAATATATTTAGAGAAAACTTTGCTGGAATTACGGTCAATGTTCAAAAGGGAGAAAACTCGGTTGTGAAACCCGAAAAAGGAGAAATCTGCGAACAGTTTGTAGCCTATCATTTCAATGACGGTAAAGATGAAACCGATTTTGATATTGATTATACTTCCAATTCCAATTTGAATGATAATGAACCTTTATTGACTCGAAAAGAAATGAGTAAGCTATACGATGTCAGCAAAAAAATTGAAACTAAAATGTATCGTTATTGGCGCAAAAACCAATTTCATCCGGTAGATATTGAATTTAAAATTGTGGGCGAAAAAAGAGATTTGTACATCAAACAAGTCCGTCCATTCAACGATTAATAGAATACTAATAAATCTATTTCATTACTTGCCGTATTGATTAATACAATTCTAAAGTCGAAATCTTCAATCTTAATTTTCTGCTGAATTGATTTTCGAATTACTTCTGAGTTTAAAGAAAAATTATCGTCAAGCGGAATTTTCACATCTACAGAATTCAGATATTTTGAAGCTTTTTTGTTGACAATAACCGAAGCTGCAATATAAAATCCGATAATAATAATTTGAAAAAACAGCAATAATTCAATCTTTTCAAACGGATACATAATGTCCAGAATTGACAATGTAATTGTGGCGAAAAGAAAGATTATAGCATTTACCGTGAAAGATTGTGTTCTAAATCGAAGTATCGAAAAAATAGCAAAAAGACCAAAACCAATTCCGACTCCAATTTCTATTTTGGTAAAAAGATAACAAAGGGAAAAAGTACAAAGTCCCACAATAACCATCAACGGATTTATAGTAGCATTATCTTTTCTGTTGGAGAAAAAATACAAAACCAAAATCGAAAAAAACAACAGTAAAAATCGTCCTAAAAGCTCTTGTAAATCCATTGGTTAGAATAAATTGGTTACTCAAAAGTAAACAATTTATTCTTTACCTATTTTATTTTTAAGGAATGAATTCTGAGCTTTTCAAACTATTATTTTTTTGGCGCTGGTCCTTTTTCAGAAGCTTTATTCGTGTTTTTAGGATCGCTCATATTTACTTCCTTCACTAATTTTCCTTTTTGGTAAAACTGCCAGATTCCAGCTTTTTTACCATTTATAAACTTTCCTTTAGAAGCAACAGACTTATCTGAATCATAAAAAACAGCTGCACCATTGTATTCATTATTTACAAAGTTCGATTCTTCAAGAAGCGTTCCGTCCTGCCCTATTTTTTTATAGGGCCCTTCCTTTAAACCATTTTTATAAGTCATCTCTTCCGCAATTTGCGCATTGGGATAATAAACAGTTTTTAAACCTTCTAATTTTCCATTTTTATAATTCTCAACCGCCATTAAAACTTTAGAAGCTTTATGGTAATATTTCCATTCCCCTTCGCGAGCTTTTCCTATCTCTTTTCCTTCGCTTACTTTGTTTTTATTTTGATCAAAAAAGACAGTATACGAACTTCCATCATTGGCACTAAAATCTCTTGTTGCTAAGACATCACCTTTTTTAGTATCATCAAAAAATTTAAAAACACCAGTTTCTTTTCCATGATCAAAAGTTCCTTCGTAGCGAGGGCGTTTAGATTCAGTATAAGTGCCTTTCCAAAGTCCGTCTTTTTTTCCAGATGTGTCAACTTTATTGGTTTCTTGAGAAAAAGCTGCTGTACTAATTAGAAATAAGATCCAAATTTTTTTCATAAACTGTTTTTCTTTATAACATTAAAAAGCGTGTTTTATTATTGCAAAAGTATAACCAATTTTACTTTTTTACCGATTTTTAAAGTCTTAAATACTATTTAAAATTTTGTTAAACAAAATTTAGACCTACGAATAATAAAACCAGAACTAAACCAACATAAACAACTAAAAATCAACACTATAAAAACAACAAATAACGCAAGTAAAACATGTAATGAATATAACTTTTGTTTAACATTATGTAAATAAAGTTAAACAAAAACTCGTAATTTAGCCTAACAAACTAAAAACTATATTATGAAAACATTCAAAATTAAATTAATTGCTTTTTTAGCATTAATTGCTTTCGTCAGCATTTCATGTAATAATGATGACGATGACTCGCAACAGACCTCACAAACGATTCTATCTATTGCGAAAGCAAATCCTGATCTTAGCAGTTTAGTTGCTGCTTTAGAAAAAGCAGATCTAGCTGCTACATTGAACTCTTCTGGCTCTTATACAGTATTTGCGCCAAATAATAAAGCTTTTAGCGCTTTTCTCTCTGCAAACGGTTATGCTAATCTTAACGCAGTTCCTGTTGCTGCTTTAAAAGAAATACTACTCAACCACGTTTTAAGCACAAAAGTAAAATCTAGCGAGATTACTACCGGATATGTAAAAACTCTGGCCAAAGGAAATGCTTCGGCTTCAAACACCATAAGTATGTATCTTGAAAAAAACACAGGAGTTGATATTAACGGCGGAAAAGCAAACGGTGGTGCAACAGTAACAACTGCAGATATTGAAGCTTCAAATGGCGTTATTCATTTGGTTGATGGTGTAATAGGATTACCTACTATTGTTAACCATGCTGTGGCTAACAAAAATTTCACCACTCTTGTAACAGCATTGAGCTACAACTCTGCATCTGGTTTTGTTGGAATATTATCTGGAACTGCAAATTCACCTTTTACTGTTTTTGCACCCACAAATGCTGCATTTGCAAGCTTCTTAACTGAAACTGGATTTTCTGGTCTTTCTGCGATTCCTGCTAATGTTTTAGAAACTACCCTAAAATATCACGTAGTTGCTGGTGCGAATGTACAATCGAGTTCTTTAACAAACGGACAGGTGGTTAATACTTTTGCGAGTCAAAGTTTCACAATTGGTCTTACTGGGGGCGCAAAAATTACGGACACCAATAATAGAGTGAGTAATATTATTGTAACAGATGTTCAATGTTCAAACGGTATAATCCATGCTATTGATAAGGTTTTATTGCCTAAGTTTTAAATACAACTAATTGCAAATAAAAAACCGTCTCGCTTTTAACGAGACGGTTTTTTGTTTTTATTTATAAAGAATTATTTCTTTTTCTTATTCTGAGATTTTGCTGCTTCCTGTTGTTCCATTACTTCTTGAAGACGCTGTTGGAACTTACTTGGCTTTTTAGGCTCTCTTTGTTTGTTTTCTTGAATCTGAGCGTGAATTTTATCACTGTCTACAATATAATTCTTGATTACAAACATGATTCCGATTGTAATTAAGTTTGAAATAAAGTTATACAAACTCAATCCTGAACCGTAGTTATTGAAGAAAATTAACATCATTAATGGTGAAACATAAATCATGATTTTCATCATTTTTGCCATATCTGGCATACCTTCCTGCTGAGGAGCTGCCATTTGCTGATCTCCAGAAGTCATTTTCATGTAGAAGAAAATCGCAATTGCAGCCAAGATTGGAAACAAACTAATGTGATCTCCGTACATCGGAATAGTAAATGGTAATTTTACAACAGAGTCAAAAGATGATAAATCGTCTGCCCAAAGGAAACTTTTTTGTCTTAATTCAAATGCCGCAGGGAAAAACTGGAACGATGCGTACATAAATGGCAACTGAATCAATGCCGGAATACATCCTGCCATTGGGTTTACACCTGCTTTGTTGTACAGCTTCATTGTTTCCTGTTGTTTCTTCATTGGGTCTTTTTTGAATTTCTCTCCCAACTCAGCAATATCAGGTCTTAAAACTTTCATTTTAGCCTGAGACAAGAATGATTTATACGTAATTGGCGACATGGCCAATTTGATGATAATTGTAAAAATAATGATTGCAATACCTAACGACAATCCCATTGTCGAACTTAAGAACCCGAATAATGGAATGAAAATCCATTTGTTGATCCATCCAAAAATCCCCCATCCTAATGGAATAATTTTTTCGAAGTTTTTATCGTAAGCTTTTAATGTTTTATAATCTGCAGGACCCATGTACAAATTCATTTTGTAATCGATCTCTCCGTTTGAAAACGCTAAAGGCAAATTAGCTCTAAACTGTTTTGTAAAAACAGTATCGATTTTTTCGTCTTTAACCAAATCATCAGATTGTAACTTTGAAGTTTCAAAAGGTTTTTCTGTAGATAAAATAGTCGTAAAGAAATGCTGTTTAAAAGCTATATAACTTACTTTTTCAGGAGTTTCTTCTTTTCCTTGTCCGTGCGAACTAACGTTATTGTATTTTGATTCGTTGTATTTGTAATCAATTTGTGCATAACGGTTTTCGTAAGCTACACTTTTCTCATTTCTATATGTTTTTAAATCCCATTGCAAATCAATTGGTTTTGCAGAATTTAAAACTCTGTTCAAACCTTGAGAACGGATATCAAAACCAACTAAATAATCGTTTGGTTTTAAAACATATTTGTACTCTAAAAATTCATTAGCTCCAGCTTTCAAACGCATAGATAAAACTTGGTCTGCACCAATTTTTTCTAATGTTGGCTCGAAATACAAATCTTTAGAATTTAATGTTCTATTATCTGTAGTAAGAAGCTGTAAATTTAAATTTGAGTTGTTATTTTTGATTAACTCAACTAACTGTCCAGAACCTTTTTTTAATCTTTCGAATTCTTTTAAAGTAGCTTCAACAATATAACCACCTTTATTAGCAATCTTTAATTTTAATTTTTCATTTTCGATTGTAGTAAAAGCTTCTTTTGCAGAAGGAAGTGTTGCAGAATAAGCAAATCCTCCTAAAGTTTTTTGCAATTGAGCCAATTGAACTGTATCTCCAGGAGTTACAGCTGCAGCTGGTAATGACGCAGTTTTAGCTTTGTCTGCTTTTGCTTGTGCTTCTTGTTTAGCAACTAATTCTTTCTTGGCTTTTTCAGCAGCGATTTCTTTTTCAGAAGGCTGATTTTGATACATTATCCAAATCAAAATTCCGAATATCAATACAAAACCAATGATTGAATTGAGGTCTAATTTTTTTTCTTCCATTATAATTTAAAAAAGTTATTCGTTGAAGTCTATTAGTACTGAGTTTATCCCAAAAGTTACAAACTTCTCAAAATATTAATTACTGTTTTTTATGTGCATTTACTGCAGCAGCCACAAAGTTTACAAAGATTGGGTGCGGATTTGCAACCGTACTTTTGTATTCTGGGTGATATTGAACACCGATAAAAAATGGGTGATTTTCAAGCTCAACGATTTCCACTAAACCTGTATCAGGATTAACTCCAGAAGCTTTTAAACCTGCTTTTTGCAATTCATCAGCATATTTATTATTGTACTCATAACGGTGGCGGTGACGCTCCGAAATAGTTTTTTCTCCGTAAATTCTGTGTGCTAAAGTGTTTGGTTTAATATCACATTTCCAAGCACCCAAACGCATTGTTCCTCCTTTATCGGTTACATTTTTCTGTTCTTCCATTAAATTCACAACTGGATGAGGCGTTTTATCGTTCATCTCTGTAGAATTCGCATCAGCATAACCTAAAATATTTCTAGAATATTCGATAACAGACATCTGCATTCCTAAACAAATTCCGAAGAAAGGAATGTTGTTTTCACGTACAAAACGAACTGCTTCGATTTTTCCTTCAATACCTCTTTCACCAAAACCTGGAGCAACTAAAACTCCGTCAAGAGAACCTAATTTCTCTTCCACATTATCAGCATTAATATGCTCTGAGTGAATAGAAATTACGTTTACTTTTGTTTCGTTTGCAGCTCCTGCATGAATGAACGCCTCTAAAATAGATTTGTAACAATCTTGCATTTCTACATATTTTCCAACTAAACCAATGTTTACAGTTTGTTTTGGATTTTTTAATCTTTTTAAGAAAGTATTCCAGTTTTTAAGATCTGGAGATGCTTTTTTAGGCAAATCTAATTTCTTTAAAGCCACAACATCTAATCCTTCTTCAAGCATTAAATTTGGAACTTCATATATAGTAGAAGCATCAATTGACTGAATAACCGCTTCTTTCTTAACATTACAGAATAAAGCTAATTTCTGGCGCAATTCCTGAGACAATTCGTGCTCCGTTCTACAAACCAAAATATCTGCTTTAATACCGCTCTCCATTAAAGTTTTAACAGAGTGCTGAGTTGGTTTTGTTTTCAATTCACCTGCAGCTGCCAAATATGGAACTAATGTTAAATGAATCACGATTCCGTTATTTTCACCTAACTCCCAAACTAATTGACGAACAGATTCTATATAAGGTAAAGATTCGATATCACCAACAGTCCCACCAATTTCAGTAATTACAATATCATAGTCGCCAGATTTACCTAGCAATTGCATTCTGTCTTTGATTTCGTTTGTGATATGAGGAACAACCTGAACCGTTTTTCCTAAAAACTCTCCTCTTCTTTCTTTTTCAATAACCGAAAGATAAACTCTTCCTGTAGTAACGTTATTAGCCTGAGAAGTAGGAACGTTCAAGAAACGCTCGTAGTGCCCTAAGTCTAAGTCTGTTTCAGCTCCATCATCTGTCACATAACATTCTCCGTGCTCATACGGGTTTAGTGTCCCCGGATCTACGTTAATATATGGATCAAATTTTTGAATAGTCGTGCGATATCCTCTTCCTTGTAACAATTTTGCCAAAGATGCCGCGATAATCCCTTTTCCTAATGAAGAGGTCACACCTCCTGTAACAAAAATATATTTTGTTTGATTCATTCTGTTGTTGTTTGTAAGTAGTTGTGTAAAAAACTTGGCAAAAGTACAAATTTAATTAGACAATTTATACAATAGACTTCTTAGATTTTTAGAATTTTAGAATGCTGATTTTTTATCTTTTTCAAATCAAAAGAAAACCTTCCTATATATTAATTTTTATCTATTGTTTAAAAGATTTTCAGTCATTATAATGAAAATTTCATCTAATTATATAAAAATCCCATAATCATAAAAAGCATATTATATTGGCTTGGGATATTGCTTCTTAATATTTCGAATTAATTCTTCTAAACCATTCAATTTCAATTCATAAATAAGCTGCAATTGCTGACCAAGCTCTCCTTTTGGAAATCCTTTATTATGATACCAAACTACATAATACTCCGGCAAATCAATTAAAAATTTCCCCTCGTATTTCCCGAAAGGCATTTTGGTGTGCGCTAATTTTATGAGTTGTTTTTTGTCTTGATCCATAGTTTTTTGTTGTAGAAAAAAGAAGCAAGATGAAAGACGAATGCTTTCTTCTTGCTTCAATTAGTTGCAAAGCTATTATTTATTTACCACAGATTAAAAAATAGTTTACAGTTAAAATAAAACCGAATATAAAAACTAAAACCACAAATTAAAAGGACTCTCACAGATTACTAAATCAAAGACTAGAAAATCAATAGCCTTAGCATCTTAAAAAAAAACTTAGAACCTTAGTACCTCAGAACCTTAGCCTCTTAAAAAAAAAAAGAAGCAAGAAAAAAGAACTTATTTGCGTTCCCTCTTCCTGCTTCAAAAATATCATTTAAGACTTATTACTAATTTCTAAAAACGCTAAAAAAACTTAGCATCTTAGCATCTCAGAACCTTAGCATCTTAGTAGTGCCATCTCACGAAAGCTTCCATTGCAGCATACGTTGCTAAACCTAATTGGTGGTACAATTCTGCTGTTTCGCGGTTTCTGTCTTCTGCTCTCTGCCAGAACTCTCTTGCATCTGTTCCTTGGAAAACAACTCCATCTTTTTGAGATTGGTGCTTGAAGATTCCGTGACGTTTTTCTAGAACCTGATCCGGACTCATTGGAACAGCCATCTCAACCTCATCAATTCCCCATTCTTGCCAAGCTCCACGATATAACCATAACCAACAATCGTTCATAAACTCTTTTGGTTTTAAAACTTTTACTGCCTCAAAAATTGCATCCAAACAAACTTTGTGAGTTCCGTGTGGATCTGCTAAATCTCCCGCTGCGTAAATCTGATGTGGTTTAATTTTCTCAATTAAATCAACTGTCAACTGAACATCTTCTGGTCCAATTGGTTTTTTCTCGATTGTCCCTGTTTCATAAAAAGGCAATTCCATAAAGTGAATCTGCTCATCTGGAAGACCAACAAAATGACTTGTAGCTCTCGCCTCTCCTTTTCTGATTAAACCTTTAATGTAACGAACTTCTGGAATATCAATTTCGCTGTTCTTTTTGTTCTGCAAGAATGCTTCTGCCTTTTTGTAAATACTATCTGCCTCAGCGCTTTTGATTCCAAATTTCTCATTGTAATCAATCACAAATCTTGCAAAACGAAGCGCTTCATCATCAGCAACCGCAATGTTTCCAGAAGTTTGATAAGCAACGTGCACCTCATGTCCTTGCTCTTGCAGACGCATGAAAGTACCTCCCATACTAATAATATCATCATCTGGGTGCGGACTGAAAATCAACACACGTTTTTTAGCTGGCTCCGCTCTTTCGGGACGATTTGAGTCGTCTGCATTTGGTTTTCCACCTGGCCAACCTGTAATTGTATTTTGTAATTTATTAAATATCTTAATGTTAGTATCGTAAGCTGGACCAGAATCTGCCAACAAATCACTCATACCGTTTTCGATATAATCTGCATCAGTAAGCATTAAAATTGGTTTTTTAAGATCTAATGCCAATCCTAAAACTGCTTTACGAGTTAATTTATCTGTCCAAACGATTTTCTCCACCAACCAAGGTTTATTGATTCTAGTTAGTTTTGAAGAAGCTTCTTTGTCTAAGATAAAAACAGCATTATTATGTTCTTGCAAAAATGAAGCTGGAACTCGGTTTGTAACTTCGTCCTCAACAGATCTTTTTACAATGTTTGCTTTTCCTTCTCCCCAAGCCAATAAGATTACTCTTTTTGCTTCCATGATTTTTTTTACTCCAAGCGTAATAGCAGTTCTTGGCGTATTATTTAAACCAAAGAAATCTTTACTTGCCGCAACTCTTGTAATATGATCTAAAGCCACTAAACGAGTTTTAGAGTTTTGAAGCGAACCAGACTCATTAAATCCGATGTGTCCGTTTCCTCCAATTCCAAGAATCTGAAGATCGATTCCGCCTAAAGCTTCAATTTTAGCTTCATATTCGTGGCAATAATCTGCAATTTGTTCTTTTGTTAAAAGTCCGTCTGGAACATGAGCGTTTTCAGGTAAAATATCGACATGATCAAACAAAAGTTCCTTCATGAAACGAACATAACTGTTGATTGAATTGGGTTCCATTGGATAATATTCATCCAAGTTAAAACTGATTACGTTTTTAAAACTCAAACCTTCTTCTTTGTGCAGACGCACTAATTCGGCATATAATCCTTTTGGAGAAGAACCTGTTGCCAAACCAAGAATACATGGCTTTCCTTCTTTTTCTTTTTCTTTGATTAATGCTGCAATTTCTTGCGCTACTTCTTTTGAAGCATCTGTTGAGTTTTCAAAAACAACTGTATTAATGTTTTCGAATCGTTTTTCGAAACCTGTTGCTTTGTCGATTTTACTTTTTAACATGATATATTAATTTTTTATTTTTGTTCAACTATTCCATTTCCTGTACTTATGTCCTTTTACAGCATAAAACAAAATCATTGCATAAGATGGTAATAACATTAAATACGCCAACTGATTACCGCTTTTTGAAACGCCTTGCATATTTTTTGCAATATTTGCAGAATTGATGCTTTCAGTAATCATTCCGTAAAACAGTGGAAAAACTGCTCCACCGATAATTCCCATAATCAAAATAGCACTACCAATCTTTGTATAACCTCCTAAATCCTGCAAAGCCATTGGCCATATTGCTGGCCAGCACAATGCATTTGCCAATCCTAAAAGCGCTACTAAAAGTATTACCAATGGTATATTTGGAGTCCCAGGAACTGCAATCATTATTTTTGGCGAAATCAAAACAATTGCCAAAACCAGCACCAAGCCCAATATTCCTGACACTTTTAAAGCAGTGACCTGAGAAAGATATTTAGGGATCAATACTATTCCAAGAACGTATCCGATAACCATTGCCGACATGGTAAATGAGGTTAGTTTAAGATAGAAATTCCCTTCTTCACCATAAACTCCAAGCTGTTTTCCGAAAGCTCCAATAGAATCTCCCGCCAAAACTTCGGCAGACAAATACAGCATTAAAGTAATTACTCCCAAAACAAGCTGCGGATATTTAAATGCATTTTTAATCTGTTGAAAAACACTTAAATTAGAAACATTTCCTTCTTCATCCAAATCAATTTCTGGAAGAGGAGAAAATTTCACCATCAAAGCTAAAACAGTAATAATCAACCCCATATAAAGATACGGCGTTTGTAATTGCAAAGCAAGAGAATTTAACGCTGTAGTTTTTGCAACTTCATCCATCGCCGCGATTTTGTCTGCGGTAAAGTCCTGCATATTAGACAAAACCAAAACCGTAAGAACGATTGGCGCTACAAATCCAGCTAGTTTATTTGCAATTCCTAAAACACTGATTCTTGCAGCTGCACTTTCTCTTGGACCAATTACAACAACATAAGGGTTTGATGCTGTCTGTAAAACCGCCAAGCCAGTTCCCATTACAAATAAGGCCAATAAAAACAAAAGAAAAGTACGACTAGAAGCCGCTGGATAAAACATAAAAGCTCCTGCGGCGATAATTAGCAATCCTAAAGAAATTCCGTTTTTATATCCCACTTTTTCAATAATGTAAGAAGAAGGAACTGCCATTACGAAGTAGGCAATATAAAATGCGAAAGTCACAAAATAAGCTTGCGAAGAAGTTAGTTCGCAGGCTAATTCAAAAAACGGAATTAGTGGTCCGTTAAGCCAGGTTACGAATCCTAGAATAAAAAACAATAAGGTTAAAATTACCATCGGAACAATGGCACTTTTTTTCTCTACCTGTAATGTACTTTGAATGTTTGTCATAATTTTTGGTTGATTAGTTTATAGATTTATTTAATTCAAAATCTAAATTAGAATCAACTCTCACATTATTGATTGCGTAATTTATGCAAATATCTGCATTTTTTTTGCAAAACAAAAGTACTACATTAAATTTCCTTATTCTCTAATTTAGATATGAAAGTTTTGTTAATTTTTGCTATTCCAGTTTAAATCAGGGTAATATTTTGCCAAATATGTTTTTACATCGGCAATATCTTCTTTGGCTGTTAGGTCTGGAACATGCTCCGAAAACGGAATTCCGATCGTTGTATTCGGATTTTCCTTAACGGAGTTCAAAAGCACTGTTGGAAGCTCCTTTTCATCACGCTCTGGATGAACGGGACAATTTTTAAGATGTATATATAAAGTCTTGCCATTAAACTTAAAAGCATTCATACTCACACGTATCTTTCCTTCTGCATCTTTATATTGTTCCAAATCTTCTTCTGAAGGCTTTTCTAAAATATCCAAAAGCTGATTATTTGAATCCAATTTTGCAATTGCAAAACGAGAAATACGCTCCAGCGGAAAATCCATTGCATCGCGATCGTAACTAATAAAAGCATTCGGACTTTCAGTTTCTCTTAAAGCACGCAATGCTTCAGCCGAATACAAATTATCGCTATTACAAACCGAATAAAACTGCGAATTCAATTCTGGATATTGCTCTACTGCCTGAAACAAAGCGTCTGCAGTTCCAAAAGGTTTCACTCTTCCTTCAGGAATATATTGAATCGCAAATGAGATGTTCAATCCATGAAAATCATTATCCTTCATTTTACTTCCGTAAAACTCTTTAAACAATTCTCCCTGCTCACCTATTATAATATAGATGTTTTTATAGCCTGCTTTTTTTGCATTCCACAAAAGATAATCCAACAGCGGTCTTCCGCTTGCGCCAACTCCTATTAAACCTTTACTTCTTTCATTGGCCTGCGCAATTTCTTCAGGAGATAAATTATCTGTAACCGCTTCTTTTTTCATACGAGAAGAAGCTCCACCAGCTAGAATTACTAAATTGTCGTGCATTTTATTCTAATTTTCAATATTATCAATAATTCGTACTCCCGGATCAACATTTACCGCATAAGCTTCTTGGGCCCCTGCATCTAAAATCGCTTTAATAACTGCATCTTCATTTTTCGGATCGGCTATTACTACAATACTTCCGCCACCGCCAGAACCCACAATTTTTGCTCCGTATGCACCTGCTTTTAAGGCCGCATTAATCATTGCATCAATTTTTGGAACGGTTATTTTCAGCAAATCGCGTAAAATTTCATGATGCCCATTCATTAAAGCACCTATTTTTTTAAGATCTAAAACTGGTTTTTCAAATTCCTTTAAAGCTTCTTTGGTAAAATAATAATTTCTAATGGCCGCTTCAAAAAACGGAATTAGACGATCTGGAAGACAATTTCTATATTTATCCAAATCCTCTATTTCAGATGAATTCAAGTCAAACTGCGGATAGTTTTGCTTCACAATATCAATTGCCATTAAAGCATTTCCTTTTAATTCGCCAAGCAATCCAATAGTTTCTTTTGGAACACCTGAAACTCCAGTAATTAAACCTTTTAACCCCGTTCCTATTACATTAAAAGAAAACGGTTTTCTGGTATTAATATAAACGATATTTCCAACGCCAATACTAAAATGATCCATCATTCCGCCAGGTTCTCCATGTTCTACAACTTCAGATTCGTAACCTAATTTAGAAAGAAATTCAGGCGTAACTTCTTGATCAATTCCGAAAGCTTCTATCAGGAAACGAATCCAAGCCATCAGCAAAGCCGACGAACTCGATGTTCCCGAATTAATCGGAATATCTCCAGTAATTGTAATATCGTAACCCGATTTAGGTTCACAGCCATATCTTCGCAATACTCGCAAAGCAGATGCAAAATAATCTCTCGGTTCTAATTTTTCGAAAGCCTCGTATATATCGACAACTCTAATTTCATTAATATCAACCATATTCAGAACAAAAGTTTTGGCCTGATTTTCTTTTGCAATTAATTTAATATTTCGATCTATCGCACAGGCTATAACAGGCAACCCTAAATAATCTTGATGATCTCCAAAAAGACAGGTTCGGCCGGGAGCTAATGAGGTAATTTTTTTCACTTAAACACTTTGTGTTAAAATACTTTATTTCAATAAATTAAAGCATTATTTGGTTATAGATTTATTTTAGTTTTTCGGTTTTTATTTCACGAAACTAGAGATTATATTTTTATAAAGCAAGAAAAAATATAAAAATGTGCTCGAACACACTATTTTTATGTTCTCGAGCACATTTATTAATTCTTACACAAAAAATGCGTTTATTAACTCAAAGTTTTTATATTTGTCTATATGGACAAAAAGTACACAATTAAGGATATAGCACAAATGGCTGGAGTTTCTAAGGGAACTGTAGATCGTGTGCTGCACAATAGAGGAAAAGTCTCTCCTGCTGCACTCGAAAAAATCAATGAAGTTTTGAATGTTATTGATTACGAGCCCAACTTAATTGCACGAAATCTGAAAAGCACAAAAGTGTATCGTATTTGCGTTTTACTTCCTGATCCTGTATTTGATCCTTACTGGCTTCCTTGTGTTAACGGAATTCAGGATGCCATTACAGAATTCAAAGCTTACAATGTCGTTATAGAAATACATTACTTTAATCCAGAAAGCACCAAATCTTTTTTAAAGACAAATGAAACTATTATATCGCAATCACCAGATGCTGTCTTATTGACTCCGCTTTTCCATAAAGAAACCATCGAAATCATAAATCAATATGACGAACTGGGGATTATGGTCAACACCTTTAACAACCAGGTGGAATCCTCTTCTATTAAAAGTTTTGTGGGACAAGATTTATACAAAAGCGGCCGTGTTGCCGCTAGTTTAATGAATCTGATTCTTCCTAAAGGGCAAATTGCAATTATACATATTGATGAAAGTCTTAAAAATGCCGTTCACATGCAGGAAAAAGAACGCGGCTTTAGAAGTTATTTTGAAGAAAAAAAACTTTCTAATTTCTCTTTAACCACTTTAAAACTGAAATATTCCAACATTGAAACTAAGCTACCAGCTTTCATAAATGAAAATCCAGATTTAAGCGGCATTTTCATCACCACTTCAAAAGCTTACCAAATTGCTTCTACACTTTCAAACGTAACAGACAAAAAGATCGCTTTGATTGGATATGATTTAATTGATAAAAATGTTAGTTTTTTAAATCAAGGATTGGTTCACTTCTTAATCCATCAAAATCAAAAAAGACAGGCTTATTTAGGCGTAAGCACTTTAGCAGATCACTTTATCTTTAGAAAAGACATTCCGGAAACTATATTGCTTCCTATTGATATTATCAATGTAGAAAATGCTTCTTTTTACGTTAGCTAATGTGGTTTACCGCTAAGGCACTAAGTTTTTTTTTTTAAAATCTCGCAAAGTCGCAGAGGCGCAAAGTTTTTATTACACTTTCAATTCCTCAATTACTGTATGCTTTAACTCAATATCACTCAAGGATTTGTTTTTTTTTCTCGCAGATTTTGCAGATTTATGCAGAAAAATGAATGAAAAAATCTCCACCTCCAGCTAAAGCCAGAGACAATTCAAACTAGGTTTTCCCTTTAAAAAAAAACTTTGCGCCTCTGCGACTTTGCGAGATTCAAATAAAATAAAATAAAAAAAAAAAAAAAAAGTAAAAAACTTTGTGCCTTAGCGCCTTTGCAGCAAACCTTACAACAAACTATTCCTTCAAAACGAACTTCCCAAAAGAAGAAGGGATATGAAAATTCGGTTCTGCAGTATTGGGATCTACCCACGTAATCCAAGTTGGTTCGTAATTTCCGTTTTCATCTTTAGAGAATTTAGCTCGGTAAACTCCAGCTTCGATAATATTGCCCTGAATTAAATCCAATTCTTTTAAAGACGCAATACTAATTCTTCCCGCAACCGTAAACGATTTTTGTCCTTTTACCGACTGTATTTCCAACTGTTTTTCTGGCCATCTCCAATTGTAATCAAAATTCCAATTCGGATAAGCTTCAAAATCCAAAATACGTGCATCTACATCCATTTCCAAACAATAATACGGACTTAGTTTTTCATTTTTTCTAAAAAACAGCTCTACTCTATCCGAATTACAAATACTGTCTGTAGAATTGTCTTTTCGATCAATATAAACCTCTGAATCAAAAACTTGAAAATTAAAATACAGATAATCTAAATCCCAAAGCGCACGAAATTCAATCTTTAAGACTGGATCATTATTCCATGGCGAAGTAAAATCAGTTAAACAATTTGCTTTTTCCCAAAAAACAGGATCTAAAATCTGAGTTACATTTTTTTCGTTTTTATCGATTATTTCTACGTGGTATTCTTTCAAAATTCTTCTTCTTAAAATCTGTTAATTTTTCATTTTCAAAAAAGGTCAAAATGACCATTAATTCATTTCGCGATTTCGGCCTTTTTATTGTTGACCAATATAGTTCAAAAATCGAATTAAAAAACAAAGCGAATTCATAATTAAAACTAAAAATCACTTCTTTTTCAGCATAAGAAAAGACTGCTTAATTTTTACGTTTTTCGCTTAGTGGTTGCGAAATTCATAAGTTTTTAATAAATCCTTATTTAAAATTCAAAAAAACGCCAATATCACACCTACTGTTTTTTCCAAACTATTTTAAAAATATCACAGCAATTTAAGTCAAAAAAAACGATTCGCACAATTTTATGTGCTCGAGAACATAAATTTTGTGTGTTCGAGCACATTTTTTGTGTTTTTTCTTGTTTTATAAAAATATAATCTCTAGTTTCGTCAGAGATTAATCTTAAAACTAAGTTAATTATGCAAAAATCGGGGCGATTTTTAACCTTTAAAAAAGAAGAAAATAGAACTAAACAAGCCGTGTTTAGCGCAAAAGCAAAACCTCTTATTTGCATAGAAAACAATTTAATCAACACGTAACTAAAAAAAACAAAATGAATTCCACGATCAAAAAAGAAATCTAAAACCTACAAACAAGAAAAAAAACAATTAAACATTAACCAAAACCAATTTAAAGTATGAAATTATTAACCCAAAAAAAGCCAAGAGATTTTCGGATTAACAATTTATCCCGCAAAGAAATCGGAATAACGGTTCTCTCGTTATTAGTTTTTACATTTCAAGCTTCTGCAGCTTCTTCTATAAATACTTCAGATAAAAATAAAACCGCGCTGTATTTTGAAAAAACAGTAAAAGGTACTGTTACAGATCAAAACGGTTTGCCTCTTCCAGGAGCAAATGTTGTGGTTAAAGGCACTACAAAAGGTGTTCAGACGGATGTTGACGGAACTTTTGCTATTACAGTTCCAGATAATGCAACAAAATTGGTAATTACTTTCATTGGTATGGAAGACCAAGAAGTAAGTATTGGAAGCGCGCCTCTAAAAATTGTCATGAAAGAAGCAGGACAAAAACTAGAAGAAGTAGTAATTGGATACGGAAAATCTAAGAAAAAAGACCTTACAGGTTCTGTGAGTTCTCTTAGCAAAGACAATTTAAACTTAGGCGGAACGGTTGCAAACGTTGGACAAGCTCTTCAAGGACGTGCTTCTGGAGTACAGGTGCAGCAAAACAGTTATGCGCCAGGAACAAATCCTCAGGTTGTAATTAGAGGTGGGAACTCAATTAATACCTCTAATGCTCCGCTATACGTAGTCGACGGATTCATTACCAGTACTGGAGGTTCTATTAGTCCAAACGACATTGAAAACATTCAAATCCTTAAAGATGCGGCTTCTACAGCAATCTACGGTGCTCGTGGAGGAAATGGGGTAATTTTGATTACTACTAAAAAAGGAAAAGCTGGAAAAATGAATGTGGAAGCTGAGATTTCTGATGGTTTTCAAAATATCATAAAAGAGCCTTCTTTATTGACTGGACAGCAATATGCCAATTACCAGAATGCTCTTAATGCTGAAAACGGAAGACCTCCACTTTTCCCTTCAAGCTTTCCTGTTGCCAATACGAACTGGTTTGACGCTGCAACTCGTACTGGTGAGGTTCTTAACAGAACGCTTACTTTTAGCGGAAGCGACCAAACTTCTAAATTCTTTCTTTCTGGAAACTATTTAAAACAAACTGGAGCTATCGTAAACACTGATTTTGAAAGATATAGTGTGAGAATGGGTGCAGAAAAGAAATTCAATGATAAGCTAAACATGGGAATGAATGCTTATGGTGCTGTTGCTGAAGGAAACAATAGTGATTTTGGTGATAATATCTTGTCTCCAATGTTCTCTATCCAGACTGCTCCTCCAGCTATTCCGATTTACAATGCAGATGGTTCGTATTATAAATTTCAAGGAAAGGATAATGCTTTAGCACTTTTACTTGAGCCTACAGACCACACAATCAATAGATTGGTAAACGGAAACATGTTTTTAGATTATCAGATCATTAAAGGTCTAACGTATCACTTTGGGGCTGGTGCAGAATGGCAGGAAAACATTCAAGGAAAATATACTCCAAGTACTTTAGTAGCTGGAGCAGCCTTGAAAGGTTCTGGTTCTGAGGAAAACATAACGTATTTCAGATGGAGTACAGAACAGTATTTGACTTATAAATTTGATATCAAAGAAAAACATGCTATAACAGCAATGATTGGTACTTCGAACCAAAAAGACACATTTGAGAGAGTAAGAGCAGCTGGTACAGGTTTCTCAAGCGATTTATTGACTTATTACAATTTGCAAGGAGCTTCAGTGTATTTAAAACCTGAAACAGAAAAAACAGAAACGAAATTGACTTCTTATTTTGGAAGGTTAAATTATGCGTTCAACGATAAATACTTAGCCACTTTTACAATTAGAAAAGACGGTTCTTCTCGTTTTGGACCAAACAACAGATTTGGTATTTTCCCTTCTGGAGCTGTTGCTTGGAAAATCTCTAACGAATCTTTTATGCAAAACGTAAAAGCAATTTCTGAACTAAAATTGAGAGCAAGTTATGGTATTACAGGTAGTGACGGTATTGGAGACTACTCTTACATGAGCCGCTTGTCTTCTTGGGGTGTAACTATTGCACCAGATGAATTTGTTGCAGGAACAGAACCAGCGAACTTAGCGAACCCAA
Source organism: Flavobacterium sp. B330r (assembly GCF_056824325.1). Classification (NCBI taxonomy): domain Bacteria; kingdom Pseudomonadati; phylum Bacteroidota; class Flavobacteriia; order Flavobacteriales; family Flavobacteriaceae; genus Flavobacterium; species Flavobacterium sp. B330r. Next base: position 3,566,251 of record NZ_CP124860.1, on the reverse strand, counting down.
ATCTAAAATGGGAACAAACTGCTCAAACGGATATCGGTTTAGATTTAGGTTTATTTAATGACAAACTTTCTATTACATTCGATTATTACAAAAAAAGAACGACAGATGCTCTTTTAAATGTTCCTGTTGGAGGATGGTGGGGATTTGGCACTCAGAGAGTTAATGCAGGGGTTATTGATAACCAAGGTGTTGAACTTGGAATAAGCACCACAAACTTTAGAAATGACAAATTTACTTGGACAACTTCATTAAATCTAGCATATAACAAACAAGAAGTGGTATCTCTTGCAGATAATGTAAAAATCATCAGTTCAAACACTTCTAATCCAAGTGGAACAGTTTCTGGTCAGGAATTTACAAGATTGGAGCCAGGAAAAGAAATGGGAGTTTTGTATGGTTATATATATGCAGGGGTTATCAAAACTGGAGAAACTTATGCTCCTCAGCCATTATCTGCTCCTGGAGATCCTAAATATGTAGACGTTGATGGTGACGGTCAAATTACAGCAAAAGATAGAACGTATCTAGGAAACTCTATTCCGCATTATGTGGCTGGGTTTAATAACGATTTTAGATATAGAAACTTTGACATGAATATCTTTTTCCAAGGCGCTTTTGACTATTCAGTTTACAATATGACTAAAATGGTTGGTGAGTCTTCTACAAGCACAGATGCACTAAACCGTTGGGTTGCTGGAAAAAACGAAAATACAGATATTCCTAGAGATGGCTATTACAAAAGTACTTACGGAAGTTATGTGAATTCTAAATTTGTTGAAGAAGCTTCTTACTTGCGTCTGAAAAATGTTTCTATCGGATATACAATTCCTGAAAGTGCTCTAAAAACAGTGAAATTTATTGACAGCATCAGATTATATGCTATCGGACAAAATTTACTAACGATCACAAATTATTCTGGAAATGATCCTGAGGTAAATGGCCATACCACTAGTGCTACTGCACAAAATATTGGTGGCGGAATCGACTTTAACTCATTCCCAGCTTCAAGAACTTTTATACTTGGAATTAAAGTCGCAATTCACTAGTCTAAAATGCTTTATAGTAACATTAAATTGATTAAAATGAAAAAATATACAATCTTATTACTTTTACTTACCGCTGGGACACAATTTTCTTGCAACCAAGATTTGGATCCTACGGTATATAGCAGTTTGACTAATACCAATGGGTATCAGACAAAATCGGATGCTATTGCGGCTATCAATTCCATTTATGGAAGGCTAAAAGGACCATCTGTAGGCGATAACTTCTCGTATTGGGCTACAAGACACTTTGCTCTAACAGATATTGCTACAGATTTAGGACATTGCCAATTTGGAGGAGATCCGGGACAATTATCATTAGGAACTTGGAATTCTGCAAACGGTCTTTTGAGAGAAGACTGGAACGCGATGTATAAATTGATTGCCAATGCCAACAATGCAATTTTCAACATTACACCAATGGGCGGTATTACAGCTGCTGAAAAAGCACAATTTATTGCAGAAGCTAAATTCTTAAGATGTTCTGCTTACATGGATTTAACAGATTCTTGGGGGCCAGTAATTTTGATTACCGAAGCCAACCTTGGAAATCCTGGGTATTTAGAACAAACTCCGCCATCTTCTGTAGAAGAAATTGATGCTTTCATTATTAAAGAATTGACTGAAGCTGCAGATGTTCTTCCTCTTAATTACAAAAACAATGAAATTTATGGCACAAATGATGTAGGACGTGCTACAAAAGGCGCTGCTCTTACGCTATTGGCTAAATTGTACTTAAGAAGTCACGACTGGCAAAAAGTAGCAACGCTAACTAAACAAGTAATGGATTTAAACGAATACCAGCTTTATCCTTCTTACTTAGGTTTGTTTAAAGAAAGTAACAAATGGTGCAGCGAAAACATCTTCTCTTCTTTGAGTGACGCCAACACAAACGGAACGGAATTATTAAACCACTTTGGTCCTGTTGATCATCCTGTTGTTCAGAACAGATGGCAGTATTATACTGTAAACTGGGATTTCTACAACACTTTTGGTGATGAAGATGAAAGAAAACAATGCTTCTTCCCAGAATTTATGGGTACAGATGGTCTTCTTCATAAACAAGCGCCTTCATTGGGAGCTCAACCACCAGCTGGAGAATTCTACATGCAAGACGTTTCTACAAAAAAATATGCTGACGACGAAACCACTACTTATTATGATGGCCATAGTGTAAATATACTTCGTTATGCTGATGTTTTATTGAGCAGAGCTGAAGCATTAAACGAAATCAGCGGGCCAACTCAGGAAGCAATTGACCTTATTAACCAAGTAAAAGGAAGATCTCATGCTAAACTTCTAGTTTTATCAGATCATACGCAGACTAGTTTGAGAGATGCTATTTTACAAGAAAGAGGTTGGGAACTTTTCTACGAAGGAAAACGCCGTTCAGATCTAATCAGAATGAACAAATATGATGTTTTGGTAAATGCATACCACCTTAGAGTTGGTGAGGCCGCTTTAATCAAAATGCCGCAAAACAAATATTACACCTATCCGCAAAGTCAGGTAGACCTTAATCCGAACTTAAGCAACGCCGACAGACAATAAAGAATATCTAAATCAAGAACAGACAGTTAAATGTCTGCCTGTTCTTGATTTTTTATAACAATAAAAGTACTTTTCTGTTTCACAAAAGAAGCTTTTCAGATGATCAAAAAATTAATACAATACGGAAGTTTTATTTTAGTTCTGCTGGCCTTAGCAAGTTGTTCTAACAACCAAATTATCTCCAATATCAATATTGGCACTCATGGCAACAACGAATTGAAAATTCAGATCGATGTTATTACGAATGACCAAGCACAGGTATATGCAGAATATTGGTCGGACAAAAAAGGGAATCAAAGTAAAACAATCTCTCCTATTTCAAAATCTGGCCTTAAACACTCGTTGGTACTTTGCAACATAACTCCTGAAACCAATTATAGTTTTCAATTAATAACGGTTCAAAACGGTAATAAACAAACCAGTAAAGTTTATACTTTTAAATCTAGAAAACTTCCAGAATGGCTGCAGAAACAATTCAAAGCCAATTGTCCGAAACCAGAATTATTGCCAGAAAATTTCAAAAAAGGCTTTTTGCTTTTAGCCAAAAGAGAAACTCCTGGAACGGCTTATATTGTAGATTATAAAGGAAATTTAAGATGGTACCATACACTTGAAGGAACTGGATTTAAAGTAACTCATTTTACAAAAGAGCAAACCATTCTTTCTATTTTAGGCACAAATGATGAACCAACAAGCTACGGAAGCGAAATTCTAGAAATCAATCTTCAAGGCGATACTTTAACCCACATCAAAAAAGGACAAGGCGATTTGAAGCAGGTTCTTCATCACGAAATCATAAAAAAATCGGCTGACGAAATTGTCGCTTTAACTGTCGAGCAAAAAATAATCGATTTAACTTCTATTGGAGGAAAAAAACAAGATACCATCAACGGAGACGGAATTATTATCTTAAACAAAAAAGGAAAACAACTTTGGAAATGGAGTGTTTTTGACGACTTAGATCCGTTTAAAGATAAAGATTTACTAAAAAACAAAAAGGACTGGACGCATGCCAATAGTTTGAGCTATGATAAAGATGGAAATTTCTTAATCTCATTCTATAATAACGGTCAGATTTGGAAAATCAATTCTAAAACAGGAAAAGTAATCTGGAAATTAGGAAAAGACGGCACAATGAAAATGGCTCCAGATACCAATTTCTCTCAAGCGCATGCTGCACATATTGATCAAAACGGTAGTTTACTGTTTTTTGATAATGGTGTCGATATCAAACAATCTTCTGTTTTTGCCTTAAAAGTGGATGAAAAAAATAATGATGTAAAACTTGATTTTCATATCAAATTACCAAAAGATATATACAACGACAGAATGGGAAGTGCTTATATGATCAATAAAGACCTCTTTTTAGTTTGTTGTTCAAAAAGACACATTACCGTTTTAACCAATAAAAAAGGAGTTCTGTTATGGGCTTTAGAATCTGAAATTCCGCCATACAGAACCATCTTTATTCCTGAAGAAAAACTGAAACCTTTTCTTCTAAATTAAAAAATAGTAACCATGAAAAAAACAATTCTTATCGGACTTTTTTCAGCATTATCAATGGCTGTTTTCAATTCCTGTACCAAATCAAATTCTCAAACTTTGGCTTCAAAAACAACCGAAGAAGGAGAAGAAGATGAAGGCTATATCACAATCGACACCTCTAAAATTCCTGACGATCAATTTGGAGAATCGGTTCGTTATGGAAGAGAATTAATGATAAAAACGGCTTATTACATTGGGCCAAACGGAAAAAACGGACAATATTTAGGCAATAAAATGAACTGCACCAATTGCCACCAAGATGCTGGTACAAAACCTCATGCATTCAATTTGATGTCTTCACATGATAATTATCCACAATATCGCGGGCGCGAAAACAAGGTGCTTACACTAGCAGAAAGAGTTAATAACTGCATTATGCGCCCGCATTCTGGAAAACCGCTTCCGTTGGATAGCAAAGAAATGGTCGCCTATCTATCTTATTTTAAATGGATTAGCAAATTTGTACCAAAAGATGGCAATTTTAAAGGAGCTAAAAATTTAGAAATCGAATTTCCAGATGTTGCTGCAAGCCCAGAAAGAGGAAAAGTTTTATTTGCCGAAAACTGCGCAAGATGCCACGGAAACAATGGTGAAGGAGTTTACAATGCCGACAAATCGGGTTACACCTATCCTCCACTTTGGGGACAATACGGTTATCAGCCAGGTTCAAGCATGCACCGTGTAATCAAACAAGCGCAATGGTTAAAAAGCAATATGCCTTATGATAAAGTACTGCTTGGAAAACCATATCTTACAGACAAGCAAGCACTGGACATTGCAGCTTATGTAAATGATGATAAAATTCATACCAGACCAAATCCTAAAACATTTGATTATCCGGATAAAATGGGCAAACCTATCGATTATGCGCACAGTCCGTTTAACGATAATTTCTCTGAAGAACAGCATAAATATGGACCTTACAAACCTATTATAGCTTATTGGAAAAAACAAGGATGGAAAGCCGTTTACTAAACTCAAAATATACTATTTAACCTGATTATACAATGAAACTAAACCTAAACAAAACAACGCTTTTAAGCAGAATATTGATAATGTGTTTTATCACGATCAGCATTCCTCTAACTGCACAAATTAAATATTCAGACGGAAATGACAGCTGGAATCCGAATCAATTAGGAAATCACCGTGCTGTAGTTGCTTTTTCTGGCTCAGGAAATGTTGCTAAAACAACGATCGAATGGCGTAGAAGAGATACAAATCCGGAACTTAAAAAAATTATCGTTCAGGATGCGTCTGGAAAAGAAATTCAGAACATAAAAACCGAAAATATCAATAGAGAAAACGGAACTATTTTCTTTGAACCCATTTCTGGAAAGGGAACATACTACGTTTATTATATGCCTTATGTTGATGAAGGAACTGCAAATTATCCGAAAGGAATTTATCAGAAGCCAGAAAACAAAGCCGATGCAAAATGGCTTTCTAATGTAAAAGCAAACTTAAAAGACAATGCTGCTGTAACAGAAATTCAGAGCATAAATGCTTTCAATAGTTTTTACCCAATGGAAGTAATTGCTACAGCTTCTGAAACTTCTGCTCTTGTGGCAAAAAACAGCGGAAACTCTTTCTTGGTTTTCCCAGAAGACAGAGAACATTCTATTAAATTAAAATCAGATTTACCACAAAGATGGATTCAGAAAGGCGTTCAAAACAGTTTTTCTGATACGGCAATGAAAGGCGAATATTTAGCTTTTCAATTAGGGGTTTATGCTCTTGAAGATTTAAAAAATGTAAAAGTATCTTTTACCAACTTAGTAAGCACAACCGGAGCAACAATAGAAGCCAAAGACATTAGCTGTATCAACACGGACGGAACAAAATATGATGGCAATCCTTTCACCAATACCGTTTCAGTTTCAAAAGGAAAAATTCAAGCAATGTGGTGCGGTATCGATGTTCCGCAAACTGCTGCTGCTGGAACTTACAACGGAAAAGCAACTGTTATTGCTGACGGAAAATCAAAAGAAATCAGTCTTCAAATTACAGTTTCTAATGAAATTACAAAAAACGGAGGCATCGACAGTCCTGAAAAAATGACGCGTCTAAAATGGTTAAACTCAACTTTAGCTCAAGAAAATACGGTTATTGCTCCTTATACTCCATTAACGGTAAACAATTCTGAAATTGCTTTACTAGGAAGAAAACTGGTTTTAGCACCAAACGGATTCCCAGCGCAAATTCAGACCTACTTTACTCCAGAAATGACTTCTGTAACAACAAAAGCAAATGATATTTTAAGTTCTCCAATCGATTTTCATTTTGTTGATGCATCAGGAAAAGAAGCGCAATGGAAAAACAGCGCTGTAAAATTTACTAAAAAAGAAGCTGGAACGGTTTCTTGGGAAAGCACTTCGACTTCAAAATCAGTTCAAATGGATGTTAACGCTTCTGTTGAATTTGACGGTTTTGTACATTATATTGTAAAAGTTACGGCTCTTGAAGATGTATCATTTAACGACATTAATTTCCAAATGCCAATACAGCCAACATCTGCAAAATATATGATGGGATTAGGTCAAAAAGGTGGCGATCGCCCAGCAACTTTCGATTGGAAATGGGATGTTGCGCATAAAAATCAAGACGGCGCTTGGATTGGTGCAGTAAACTCTGGATTGCAGTTTTCTTTGAGAGACGAAAAATACAGCCGTCCATTAAACACGAATTTCTATTTGCAAAAACCTTTGTTATTGCCAACTTCTTGGGGTAACGAAAACAAAGGAGGAATTACGATTATACCAAATCAAAAATCGGTTCTAGTAAATGCGTACAGCGGTGCTAGAACAATGAAAAAAGGCGATGTTTTGTTCTATAACTTCAACTTATTAATTACGCCATTCCACACCATAAATACCGATTTTCAATGGGATACAAAGTTTTATCACAAATACAGCCCAATCGATTCTATTGCTAAAACTGGCGCAACAGTAATCAATATTCACCACGCAAACGCAATCAATCCGTATATCAATTATCCTTTTATCGAATTTAAAAAGATGAAAACGTATATCGATGAAGCACATGAAAAAGGATTAAAAGTAAAAATATACAATACGGTTAGAGAGGTTTCTAACAAAGCTTATGAGACTTTCGCTCTTAGAAGTTTAGGGCACGAAATCTATTCTCCAGGAAAAGGTGGCGGATTCTCTTGGTTGCAAGAACACGTTGGCGATGATTATATCGCTGCTTGGTTTGTTCCTGAAATTAAAGATGCTGCAATCGTAAATAGCGGTATGAATCGTTGGCATAATTATTATGTGGAAGGAATGAATTGGCTAACTCAAAACGTGGGAATCGACGGAATTTATTTAGATGACGTTGCTTTTGACAGAATCACAATGAAACGTATCAAAAGAGTTTTAACTAAAGATGGCCACCCTGGAATTATCGATTTGCATAGTGCGAATCAATATAACAAAAGCGACGGATTTAATAACAGTGCCAACTTATACATGGAGCACTTCCCGTACATCAATAAATTATGGTTTGGAGAATATTTTGATTACGAGAAAAATCAGCCAGACTTTTTCTTGACTGAGGTAAGCGGAATTCCGTTTGGACTAATGGGAGAAATGCTTCAAGATGGAGGAAATCCTTGGAGAGGAATGGTTTATGGAATGACAAACAGATTGCCTTGGAGCGACGGCGCTGACCCAAGAAACATCTGGAAAGTTTGGGATTCTTTCGGAATTAAAGGTTCTGAAATGATTGGATATTGGAGCGAAAACTGTCCTGTAAAAACAAACAACGATAAAGTTTTGGCAACAGTTTACAAAAAGAACGGAACGGCTTTAATTTCAATTGCAAACTGGGCAGATGCTGATGTAAATGTAAAACTAAATATTGACTGGAAAAAACTAGGAATCAATCCTGCAAAAGCAACTATTAGTGCTCCAGAAGTTACCAATTTCCAGCCTGCAAAAACATTCACAACAAAAGACGAAATAACTGTTCCTAAAGGAAAAGGATGGTTATTGATTGTGAAGTAAATACAACTAAAATTTAATGCCACAGATTACACAGATTAATTTGTATTACACACAGATTAAAAAAATCATTTAAATCTGTGAATCCCGATAGCTATCGGGAGTGGCAAAAAAAATAACCACAAAAAAACTAGCTCTCCATCATGAAATTTAGACCATTACTATCCTTTTTACTCCTTGGAAGCCTCTTTGTCTCAGCACAAAACAAACCCACTATAAAAGAATACAAAAAAGTATTTACGACATATCCGTTCTCAGATCCCGATCCGATTCCGAAACCAGATAACAAGTTTTATCCGTATTTCCGTTTTGATGGTTTTACCGATAAACCCGTTCAGAAAGAATGGAAAGTAATCGAAATTGAAAACGATTATATTAAACTGATGATTTTGCCAGAAATTGGCGGAAAAGTCTGGTCGGCTATAGAAAAATCTACAGGAAAAGACATTGTTTACAATAATCACGTTGTAAAATTTAGAGACATTGCCATGCGCGGACCGTGGACAAGCGGCGGTGTTGAAGGCAATTACGGAATTATCGGCCACACGCCAAACTGCGCCACTCCTGTCGATTATAAAATCATAAACCGAGAAGACGGAAGCATTAGCTGTGTAATTGGAGTTTTAGATTTATTAACTAGAACTTCTTGGAAATTAGATATCAATCTACCGAAAGACAAAGCCTATTTTACCACAAATTCGTTTTGGTCTAACACAACCGAATTCGAACAGCCTTATTATACTTGGATGAATACGGGAATAAAAGCTGCCGAAAATCTGCAGTTTATTTATCCAGGACAGACTTACATTGGTCATAACGGAGATTACCATTCGTGGCCACTAGATAAGGAAAACGGTAAAGATTTATCTTTCTATAAAAACAATAATTTTGGCGGTTACAAATCGTATCACGTATTCGGGAAATATGATGATTTCTTTGGCGGATATTATCATGACGAAGATTTCGGAATGGGAAGATACGGCAATCACGACGATAAGCCGGGTAAAAAAATCTGGATTTGGGGATTGTCCCAGCAAGGAATGATTTGGGAAAAACTATTATCCGATACTGACGGACAATATTTAGAAGTACAAAGCGGAAGATTGTTTAATCAGGCTAGCGAAGGCAGTAATCTTACTCCTTTCAAACAACGTTCATTCGCACCATATCAAACGGATACTTGGACTGAATATTGGTTTCCTGTTAAACAAACAAAAGGTTTTGTAAAAGCAAACAATTATGGTTCAGTTAATATTAAAAACGAAAACGGCTGGCTGAAAATCTATTTTTCTCCACTTCAAAAATTAAACGAAAAAATTGAAGTTTTTGAAGACGATAAAAAAGTATATTCTAAAGATATTGCTCTGAATACGATGCAAACTTTTAAAGATTCTATTCAGGTAAAAGTCGATTCTAATAAATTGAAATTTGTTTTAGGCGGCAATAAACTGGTTTGGAATTCTGCTCCAGAAGATGGAAACATCAATCGCCCTCTAGAAATACCAAAAGATTTTGATCATAATTCGGTTTACGGATTGTATCAGCAAGGAAAAAACTATATCAGTTTTAAAGATTATGTTCTAGCTGAAGATAAATTGAATGCTTGTTTAAAATTAGATCCAAACTTTGCTCCTGCTCTTTCTGCATTGGCTTCTCTGCAAATCAGAAAATTAGATTACAAAGCAGCTGTAAATTCGGCAAGCAAAGCTTTAGCAATAGATACTTACGATCCTGCTGGAAATTATTTTTATGCTTTGGCAAACTTTCATTTAGGAAATACTATTGATGCAAAAGATGGTTTTGATATTGCTGCGGCAAGTGTTGAATTTAGAAGTCCAGCTTATACTGCTTTAAGCAAAATTTATTTAGCCGAAAATGATCTGCCAAAAGCTATTGAATATGCTGAAAAAAGCTTAGTATACAATCAATACAATATAGAAGGTTTACAGGTTTTAGCGGTTTTATATCGTCTTCAAAATAATTCAGATAAAGCAAATTCAGTTTTAAAAACGATTACAAAATTGGATCCGCTGAATCATTTTGCTGATTTTGAAAAATACCTTTTGAACAATTCAAACGATTCAAAAAATGCTTTTGTTGCTGCTATACAAAACGAAATGCCAGAACAGACTTTTCTTGAATTAGGAATTTGGTACAATAATATAAGCCGAAAAGAAGAAGCTTTAAAAGTGTTTTCTATTGCAGAACCAAGTGCCGAAATTATTTATTGGAAAGCCTTTTTAGAAAACAAACCTGTTGATGTAAGCAAAATCAAACCTGGAACTTTTCCTTTTAGAAATGAAACAGCTGAAATTTTAAAATCATTAATTAAAACAAATGATCAATACCAATTGAAATATCATTTAGGTTTAATTGAATGGAATCGTAACAGTATTTCAGAAGCTAAAAGATTGTTTTCAGAATGCGGTTCAAAACCAAATGATCCTGCGTTTTATGGAGCAAAAGCTTCTTTATTCAAAGATGATGCTTCAATAGTGTTAGCAAGTCTTCAGCAAGCTATAAAATTGGATCCGCAAGGCTGGAGATACCATAAAATGCTTGCAGAACATTATATTGCTCAAAAACAATTTGACAAAGCGCTTACAACGGCGGAATCTTTCTATAAAAAACATCAAGACAATTATTTAATTGGAATGCTTTACGCTAAAACTTTACTGCTGAATAAAAAATATCGCGAAGCCGATGCATTTTTAACCAAATTGCAAATCCTTCCGTTTGAAGGCGCAACCGCAGGGAGACAATTGTATCACGAAGCTAAATTGATGCAGGCTTTAGCAGAAATCAAAAACAAGCAGTACAAAAAAGCATTACAATTTATTGCCGATGCCAAACTGTTTCCAGAGAATTTAGGTGTAGGAAAACCGTATGACGAAAATATTGATGAAAGACTAGAAAATTGGCTGGATTATGAATGTTATACCAATTTAGGAAACAAAGAAATGGCTTCTAAATCTTTGGAAAAAATTGTCGCTTTCCGTCCTGTGATTGATAATACGGTTATGAATTTCCTTCCGGCAAATCAATTGGTTTCGGCTTGGGCAATAGAAAAAACTTCTTCTGCGCAAGAGGCTGAAAAATGGATTAAAAATCAGGCCAATTTATATCCGACAAATAAAATAGTACAATGGACTTTATTGTCTTACACCAAAAAACAATCGAATATTTTAAGTGAAGATGAAAAAGACGGCGAAGTTAGAATTATCGAAAAACTGTAAAGAACTTTCTAAAACAATAAAAATGAAAAACCATTTTTTAAAATATACTTTTTTTGGTCTTGTCCTTTTGATGGCACCAAAAATAGAGGCACAAAACAAAACAGAAAAGGCAGATGAATTATCCATTTATCGCGCTACTCCTTTAAAAACACATGATTTAATTCATACCAAACTAGAAGTTTCATTCGATTACGGAAAACGCTATTTGTACGGAAAAGAATGGATTACTTTAAAACCGCATTTTTACGAAACCGATTCGCTTAAATTGGATGCAAAAGGAATGGATTTTAAAGAAATCGCTATTATTGATGGTAAAAAAAGCATTCCGTTACAATACAAATACGATAACGAAGAACTTTCTATCGCTTTAAACAGAAAATACAAAAGAACCGAAAAGTATACGATTTTTATTAATTACACAGCAAAACCAGCAGAACTGAAAAGCAAAGCTGGCGAATCGATTACCAATTCAAACGGATTGTATTTCATTAATACTGATGGAAAAGGTGACAAACCAACACAAATATGGACGCAAGGCGAGACGGAAGCTTCTTCTTGCTGGTTCCCGACAATTGACAAACCAAATCAGAAAACAACTTCTGAAATTGCAATGACAGTTGAGGCAAAATATACCACGCTTTCAAACGGCAAATTAGCTTCCCAAAAAGTAAATAAAGATGGAACCAGAACTGATATCTGGAAAATGGAACAGCCAAATGCGCCTTATTTATTTATGATGGCCGTTGGTGATTTTAAAATCTATAAAGATTCTTATAACGGTAAAGAAGTCAGCTATTATTTAGAGCCAAAATATGCGCCATATGCCAAACAGATTTTTTACAAAACGCCAGATATGATGAATTTTTACAGCAAAATGCTTGGTGTAGAATATCCATGGGCAAAATATGCGCAAATTGTGGTGAAAGACTATTTTGGAGGTGCTATGGAAAATACTTCTGCGACAGTTCATGGTGAATATGTTCAGAAAACAGAACGAGAATTATTAGATGATAATCAAGAAAGTACCATTGCTCATGAGCTTTTTCACCAATGGTTTGGAGATTATGTAACGGCTGAATCTTGGTCAAATTTAACAATGAATGAATCGTTTGCTACTTTTGGAGAAGTTCTTTGGCACGGTCACGATGCTGGACAAGATGCTGAAGACAGATCTCGTTATGAAAAATTACAGAATTATTTACGCTCACAAAAAAATGGTGACAGCCCTATTTTAGCCCGTTTTCATTACAGAAACGCAGACGATATGTTTGATAATATCAGCTATTCGAAAGGTTCGATTATTTTGTATGCCATGAAAAACCAAATGGGTGACGAAGCTTTTTTTAAAGGACTAAATCATTATTTAACCACAAACGCTTATAAATCTGGAGAACCGCATCAGCTGCGTTTATCGATGGAAGAAGTGACTGGAAAAGACTGGCTGCCTTATTTTGATCAGTGGTATTATAATGCTGGAAGTCCGATTCTGGATGTGATTTACAAATATGCTAACGGAAAAATTACCATTACAATAAGTCAATCTCAGGATAGTGCTGTGCAAACCTTTACACTGCCTTTAAAAGTTGATTTTTACGTAAACGGAACTAAAATAAGAAAGGATATTTTAATTGATAAAAGAACGCAAAGTTTCAGTTTTGATCTTCCTTCAAAACCAGAATTTATAGATTTAGATCCGGATAAAATTCTAGTTGGTGAAGTTAATGTAGATAAAAAAACGGCTGCTGATTATCTTTTTCAATATAAAAATGCGCCATCGTATTATAACCGAATTGAAGCTATAAAATTTGCTTCAAAAGACAGAAGTCAGGAGTCACAACTTATTTTATTGGAAGGTTTAAAAGATCCCCAAGAAGACTTAAGAGTGTTGAGCATCAAAGCAATTGATTTAAATGAAAAACAAACCAAAGATCAGGTTTTAAAATCACTGCTTGACATTGCCAAAAACGACAAAAAGACCATTGCCAGAGCAAATGCTATTGTAAAATTGGCTTCTACTGGAGATACTTCTTACAAAACGTTAATGGAAGAAAGCATTAAAGAACAATCATACAACGTAATTGCTGCAGGATTAGCAGGATTAACAAAATATGCACCAGCCGAAGCAGATAAGGCATTGGCTTCATTAGATGACGATACCCAAAAACATGTAACGCCATTAATGAAAAGATTTAGTAGTCAAAAATAATTATAAAAGTCCTTGGATTGTTTTGTTTTTGAAAACCTCTCTAATTTGGTTCATTAGAGAGGTTACTTTTAGAATAAATTACCACTAAAATATCACTTATGAAAACTACCTTTTTTAAATCAACTATAGCTCTTTTTCTTTTGTTCGGATGGACAATTGCATCGGCACAAATGATTAAGACCAAAACTCCTGCACGTGCAAAAGGACAGCAAGATGTGTTGAGAATGGCAGCAGATCCGATTCCAACCGTTCGTGTTGCTTTCATCGGACTTGGGATGCGCGGTCCTGGAGCGGTCGAACGTATGACACATATTCAGGGTGTGGAAATTGTGGCTTTGTGCGACATGACTCAAGAAAATACTGCAAAATCAAATGAGATTTTAACGAAAGCAGGTTTCCCAAAAGCACAGGAATTCTATGGTGATGAAAATGCTTGGAGAAAAGTAACGGCTTTGCCAAACGTAGATTTAGTTTATGTAGCTACAGACTGGCTCCACCATGCTTCTATCGGAGTTCAAGCCATGAAAGACGGAAAACACGTTGCGATTGAAGTTCCTGGCGCTTTAACCATGACAGAAATCTGGGAATTGATTGATACTTCAGAAAAAACTAGAAAGCACTGTATGCAATTGGAAAACTGCGTTTACGATTTCTTCGAACTGACTACTTTAAACATGGCTCAGCAAGGTCTTTTTGGAGAAATTCTTCATGCTGAAGGTTCTTATATTCACGGTTTACAGCCTTTTTGGGGAGAATACTGGAATAACTGGAGAATGGATTACAATATCAAACACCGCGGCGATGTTTATGCGACACACGGTATGGGGCCTGCGTGTCAGGCACTAAACATTCATCGCGGTGACAAAATGAATTTCTTGGTTTCTATGGATACAAAAGCCGTGGGAAATCCTGCTTACATTAAAGAAAAATCAGGAAAGGAAATTAAAGATTTTAGAAACGGTGATCATACCATGACGATGATTCGTACCGAAAATGGAAAAACAATTCAGATTCAGCACGATGTGACTTCTCCTCGCCCGTACAGCAGAATGTATCAATTGAGCGGGACAAAAGGATTTGCCAATAAATATCCGCTTGAAGGTTATGCATTGGACGGAAAAGAGTTAGGTGACGATGTAAAACCAAATCACGAAAAATTAAGTGCGCACTCTTTTGTTCCTGAAGAAGTGAAAAAAGCATTAATGGAAAAATACAAACATCCAATTGCTAAAGGAATCGAAGAACAAGCCAAAAAAGTAGGCGGTCACGGCGGAATGGATTTTATTATGGATTATCGTTTAATTCACTGTCTGCAAAAGGGACTTCCTCTGGATATGGACGTATACGATTTAGCCGAATGGTCTTGTCTTGGTCCATTAACCGAAATTTCATTAGATCATAATTCTGCTCCTGTTGAAATTCCAGATTTTACGCGTGGAGGCTGGAATAAACTTAAAAAATTAGAGTTTTCAGAATAAATATATTGGTTAGTTAAAGAGGGACAAGAGGGCAAAGTAGATGTTGCTCTCTTGTTCCATTTTTACACCATTCATAAAACAAAAAAAGCCACCTGATTTTCTCAGATGGCTTTTCTTATTTTTTGATAAAAAAATTAATTCCAATTGAAAGTAATTCTCTTTTCTATTTCACTGCTTAAACTTAGAAATACTGGGCAAGTCATTGCAGCACGTTCCAAAATCGTTTTGCTTTTTTCATCAGCATTACTTTTCATTTGAAATACAATTTCGATTGCTCCAATTCTTCTTGGTTCTGCATTCATAATTTTAGTTACTTCAGCTGTGGAACCAACAAAATCTACTTCCAAATCACGGGCTTTAATTCCCATAATGGTCATCATGCAGCTTGCTAATGCGTTTGCTACAGTATCTGTTGGAGAAAATGCCTCACCTTTTCCGTTATTATCTAATGGTGCGTCAGAAATGATTTCGCTTCCTGATTGCACGTGAATTGAACCTGTTCTTAAATCTCCTAAATAGGTTACTTTTGATGTCATTAATTTGCTACTTTTAAAGTTAAGTCACTATCATAATATAAGATGTAAACACCTTTATTAGCGTGTCCGCCATCTTCTTTTCTATAATATTGAAATTTATTGTCTACTTGCTGAGTCGTCATCAAATCAGCTGTTTCTTGAAATGTTTTTCCTTGAGATAAACGCATCATCGTGTCAAAAGTTACATCAAATCCTCTAGTTGCATAAGTTGTTGGATTTGCTTTGTTTTTCAAACGAAATTGTTTTTCATAAATTAAAACTGGCTGTTCGTCACTTTCGCGCGTTACAGAAGGATACATTAATTTCAATTTTATCAAATTATCAAAACTAATTTCATCTGTATCCAATGTGCTGTTTGGCTCTAAAATCACCAATTGAACCTGACATGTTTTCTGAGAATCAAGCAATGCTTTAATTGTAGCTTTAACCATCGCTGTATTACCGGTTTCCATCACAACATAATTCATTCGATTTGGCATCAACAAGCTTTTTAAATTAGCCACATCCAAACCACCTGTTTCGGTTAAAGTTGCAAATGCAACTCCTTTTTGGTTTTGTCTGATATAATTAATAACCGACTCCTTTTTCTTATCTACTACCGCTACAATATTCCCGTTTTTAGAACGCATATAATCAAAAACCGAATTTCTAATCACGTCATTTGAAGGTATAGTTTGATATAAATTGTCAATCGGATTTGCACTATCTTTTGATAAAGGAGAAATTACTGGAACGTCATATGAACGTAGCATGTTTGCTGTAGTTTCTGCATTACTTTGGTAAAATGGTCCAATTACAGCATCTGCATCTTGAAGTTTCGGAGTTAAACCTACAACATTAGAAGTTGTTTTAGTTTCCTGAGAATCGTAAATAGCGACATCAATTGGAAGCTTTAATGTTTTTGCAGAATCAATCGCCATCATAGCTCCAGCATAAAAATCTAAAGTCATGTTTAAGAACTTGTCGTTTTTAATTCTGTTAGCTGTTCCAGAAGTATCGCTTTGTACTTTAGCCAAATTAAAAGGAAGCAATAAAACTACTTTTTTACGCTCGTTAAGCCCTTTCTTTTTGGTCAACTCAACAATTTCTACGTTTTCGTTTTCAGTCGATTTTACTTTATCGACAATTTTAATTCCACCGCCAGTATTTTCAACTGGTTTATACACTGAAGAATCAGCAGGTTTATCTGGCACTTGTGCAGCAACAATTGGTGCTGGAGCCACATATCCTGTTGGAACTTTCAAAACCATTCCTTCTTTTACACCTTCAGAAAGTGACGGATTCAATGCCACTAGTTCTTCTTGCGACAGATGAAAAACCCTTCCTAAACTATAAAAAGTTTCCTTTGGTTTAACCTGATATTCCATATAAGTCACCGCTTTTTTAGATGTTTCCGCAGGCTTTTTATTTTCTACAGCTTTTGCCGTTTCTACTGGAGCAGCTTCTGTTTTTGGAGCTGTTCCTTTTATGGTCAATCTGTAACCAACTGGCAAGCTGTTCACAATATCTGGATTGCGTTTTTCCAATTCGTCAACCGTAATATTATACTGTTTTGCAATACCAAATTTTGTTTCTTTTGGCTGAACATCATGATAAACATATTTTTCAGCACCTTTTTCTTTAGCAGGTTTTGCTGCCGCTGCTTTTGGAGCAGATCCTTTTGCTGGAATAACCAATTTTTGTCCGATTTGAACACCAGTTTTTTCCAAAAACGGATTTGCAGCTTTTAAAGCTTCATCTGAAATTCCGTATTTTTTCTCGATACTATAAAAAGTTTCCTTTGGTTGCACTTCATGGATAATCTCTTTTCCTGAAGCCACTACAGTTTTAGTTTCAGAAACTTCTTTTTTTGCTTCTCCTGTTTTTGTCGGAATCAACAGCACAGAATTGGGCACCAATCCCGTTCTTGCATCTGGATTGAGCTGATAGATATCATAAGGCGTTACCTTAAATTTTTGTGCAATCTGATTAATCGTCTCACCGCTCGATACTTTATACTTCACCACTTTTTCTTGCGAAAATGCGCTGGAAGTCATAAAAAATACGAGAGACAATACTGTTAAATAATATTTCATAATAAGGCTTAAAACAATTTAATTTCTAATTCTAAAATAAGTTACAATTTTACTAAAAGCAAAATTCGCGCCGTTTGCTTTATCGCTGTAAAAATTACCTTAAATCGATTTCTACTTTAGCAATAATGATTTCTTTATATAACTCATCTTCTTCTTTTTTCTTGCATTTATAAAGCACTTCTTCCATGTTTTCGAACTTATCGGCGTAAACATAATACGAAAGGCTGTTAATATTGAAAAAGAAGCTAGCGTTAAATTCACCAGAATCAATGAGTTTCATAATGAGCTTATCTCGGTCAACTGCGTCTGTAAATATACCTAAAACTAAGTAATACCCGTTTGAAACTTCTTTAAGATTATCATAAACTTCAACTTTTACTGTTTTGTCAGGTCTTAACGGATTGTCTTTCAATTCTTGTTTCATTTCTTGCAATGAAATTGTTTTTGAATTTTCAGCTGCACCCTTTTTTTCCTGTTTCTTAACCGCTTCATCCTGATATTTTTTCAATTTGATTAAAGCCAATTTATCATCAAATTTTCGAGCTTCCATACTATAATAAGAAGCTTTACTGATGTGTCTTTTTACTTCAATTTTTTTCTGAGTGTCCAAAGAATCTATTTTAGCAATTAAAAGCTGATTTTTTTCATCTCCTTTTTCCTGCTCGATTTTATAACGTTTAATTTCTTCTAAAGACAAACGCTGCTGTAAAGGTTCTGTATTAGATTTTTTCTCGCTTTCGCGGATTTTCTTCTTGTATTCCTGATTTTCCTCAACTGCGATTTTCTCTACTTTATTCATCAAACCAGCGTAGGCTTTTCGGTTTTCGGCCAGTTCCTTTTTCAATTGAGACGATAATTCATTCGTTTTATTGATTCCTTCAGAAGATTGTTTTTCCAATCTTTTAGATTCTTCAACATTCAAAATATCCATTCGCTTCAACTCTTTCAAATCATTATTCATTGAAGTGACAAGCGAATCTAATTTTGCCATTAAAATATCCTGAACATTCTTATTTGCTTCTAAAACCAAACGGAGTTTTTCAACTGAGTTTTCTTTAGAACCATTCATATCGTTCAGATTCACTTTCAGATCATTAATTTTTATAATTTTCTGATTCATTTCTTTCTGAACCACAAGACGGTCTTTTAAATCCTCTATTTCGACTGTTTTAGCTTTTGTTTTTTCAACCACAACTTGTTTTTCGGCCAAAGCCAACATCAATTCTTCACTTTCGTTTGATGGTTTTATGGCTGCTGTATTAATGGCTAATTTGTTTCCAACAACTAATCCGTTTACGATTTCAGGATTTTGAGATTCTAATTGATCAATTGAAATTCCGTATTTCTTAGCAATCGAAAATTTAGTTTCTTTTGGCTCTACAACATGAAAAATGGTTTCTTGATTAATTACACGAACTCTCCCATCCAAGGTTTTTCTTTTGTTCGGAATTGAAATCGTTTGACCAATTTGCAATCCATTAATTAAAATGTCTTTATTTAAATTTTCTAAATCTTGAACCGAAACATTGTATTGTCTCGCAATGCTGAATAAAGATTCTTTAGCCACAACTTGATGCGTAGTTTTTGAAGAAACAGCAGCTTCTAATTTAGTTGCATTATCTAAATTTTGAGGAATTATTAATTCTTGACCAATTTGGAGTCCGCTGGCCAGAATTTCTGAATTGGCATTCTGAATGGCTTCAACCGAAACATGATATTGTTTAGACAAACCAAACAATGTTTCTTTGGGCGCAACAATATGGGTTTGTTGCTTTGAATTTTTATTTTCTAAGGAGTGAACTGGAATCTTTATAATCTGATTATCCTTGATTCCGTTTTGCGATTCGGGGTTGAGTTTGTAAATCTCGTCTACAGAAACCTTGTATTTTTGGGCAATGAAAAAAGCGGTTTCTCCTTTTTGAATTCTGTGTTCAATTATTGCATCTTGTGCAGTTATTTTGTTAAAAGACAAAACAAACACAAGAGAAATCGTTAAAAGTTCTCTCATAAATAGTAGGTTGTAAAAAATTAAGGCCTTACAAATGTAAGACCTTAATTTTAAATTATGCTACTATTCCCACTCAATTGTTGCAGGTGGTTTCGAACTAATATCGTAAACTACACGATTCACGCCTTTTACTTTATTGATAATGTCGTTTGACACTTTCATCAAGAAATCATAAGGTAAATGAACCCAGTCAGCAGTCATACCATCTGTTGATTCTACAGCTCTAAGCGCTACTACTTTTTCGTAAGTACGCTCATCGCCCATAACACCAACACTGTTTACAGGAAGCAAAATTGCTCCAGCCTGCCAAACTTTATCGTATAATCCCCAAGATTTTAATCCTTCGATAAATACAGAATCAACATCTTGCAAGATCTGTACTTTCTCTGGCGTAATATCTCCTAAAATTCTAATTGATAATCCAGGTCCTGGGAAAGGGTGTCTTCCTAATAATTCTGGATCTATTCCTAATGTAGCTCCTACTCTTCTTACTTCGTCTTTAAACAACATTCTAAGTGGTTCTACAATTTTTAATTTCATATAATCTGGCAATCCACCAACGTTGTGGTGCGATTTAATTGTCGCAGATGGTCCTTTTACCGAAACAGATTCAATAACGTCTGGATAAATAGTTCCTTGTGCTAACCATTTTACGTCTTCTAATAAATGCGATTCATCATCAAAAACTTCGATAAATACACGACCGATTGTTTTACGTTTCGTTTCAGGATCGCTGATTCCGGCCAATTCGCCAAGGAAACGATCTCCAGCATCTACTCCTTTTACATTTAATCCCATTCCTTTGTATTGATCTAATACGCTTTGGAATTCGTTTTTACGTAAAAGTCCGTTGTTAACGAAGATACAGTATAAATTTTGCCCGATTGCTTTGTTTAATAAAACTGCCGCTACAGTAGAATCTACTCCTCCAGATAAACCAAGAACCACTTTATCATTTCCTAATTTCTCTTTTAGTTCTGCTACCATTTCGTCAACGAAAGCATTTGGAGTAAAGTTTTGAGGAACTTCAGCAATTTTAACTAAAAAGTTCTCCAGCATTTTTTTACCATCTGTAGAGTGGTAAACTTCTGGGTGATATTGAATTGCATAAGTAGTTTCGCCTTCAATTTTGTAAGCTGCGTATTCTACGTCATGCGTGCTTGCTAATTTTACAGCATTTGTTGGAAGCACTTTGATACTATCGCTATGGCTCATCCAAACCTGGCTGTTTTCTGAAACTCCTTCAAAGAAAGTTTCACCTTCTTTAATATAAGACAAGTTTGCTCTACCGTATTCTCTTGTATTGGAAGCAGCTACTTCACCGCCGCTGAAATGAGCCAAATATTGAGCTCCGTAACAAACAGCAAGCAAAGGCATTTTACCTCTAATTTGTGATAAATCAGGATGTGGCGCATCTTCTCCTCTAACAGAGAAAGGGCTTCCTCCTAAAATTACGGCTTTATAACTTGATAAATCACTTGGAATGTGATTGTAAGGAAAAATTTCGCAGAATATATTTAATTCGCGAACTCTACGCGCAATAAGCTGAGTATATTGCGATCCGAAATCTAAAATAAGTACGTTGTGTTGCATGCGCAAAAATACTTTTTATATTCGAAATTGAAAAATCGGAGCAATGAAAAAAAATATTTTTTTTTCATTGTAGATTCTAAGATACTTAGTTACTAAGATTCTGAGCTTTTTTCTAGCTCAAAAACAAAAAACTTAGCATTTTAGAACCTTAGCAACTCAGTATCTTTGCAAATCCAAAAACCGAATTATTTCGTATCTAACGAAAAACCCAATTTAATTTAACCATGAAATCAAAAATTATTGCCCTGTCAGCTTTCTTATCGATCTTTTTTTGCTCTTGCAACACTGTTGATGATTTGCTGACTTTTACTATTTCGAACAATGCTTCGATTAAAATTCAAAGCACTTCTCCAATTAATCTGCCTTCAGAGATTATTACGCCAGAGGTTACGACCAATTCTTCTGCTGAGTTTGAAAACAATAAAACAAAAGTAAATTTGGTGAAAGATGTAAAAATCAGATCGCTGAAATTATCGATTACAGATCCTTCAGATAAAACATTTACCTTTTTAAAATCTATACATCTATATATTTCTACAGCTAATTCAGAAGAAATTGAATTAGCGTATGCTGACAATATCAATGTATCTAGTAATACGATCGATTTGACTTGTACTGATAAAAGATTAGATGAATATATAAAAGCAGACAGTTACAAAATCAGAACGAAAGTAACATTGAAAGAAACTTTAACAAAAGATGTGACCGTAAAAGCAGAAATGAAGTTTAAGGTTACTGCGGATCCATTTTAGTCTAAGATGCTAAGGTTCTGAGGTTCTAAGATTCTAAGATTCTGAGGTTTTAATCAGATTGTATAACAAAAAAGGAGATTCTAAAATAGAATCTCCTTTTTTGTTTGTGTTTAAGCTTCTGAAAAAAAAACTTAGTATCTTAGAACCTCAGAACCTTAGCATCTTAAAAAAATCACTCTTTCGTTACCACTATCGACGCTTTAAAACCTGCTGCTAGATTATCCCAGTAATCATTGGTTACTAGATTGCCTTTATCGTCGTAAACTTGTATTTCTGCTGTGTTTCCTCCAAGCGTTCCTATATTTAAAGCTTCAAAATCTAATTTATTAAAACCTTGTCCAAGATTGATTTTTACTTGCTGGAAATTGGAATCTAGCAAAATTCGGTCTCTTACCACAACTTCATTGCAAGATACTTTTACTAAATCGCCATCAATTGCTCCAAAATCTCGAAACTTCACTATAAAATATTCTGATTTCGTTTTAAAATCACCCAACGAAATATTCCTCTTTACCAACACGCCGCGTCCTTCTCGTAAACCAGCATCTTTCAAACTTTTATCTAAATCTTTTTCCATTTTTGCTACATATCGGTCACCGGGATTAGCAAAATCGGTTTCAGTAGACATGGTAAATTTGCTTTTTTCTTCTCCAATCTGAAATTTTGATTTTGGAGTTATAGTAGTATTTTCAAAAACATTTGGCGTTTTAATTGCCGGCATATCATTAAAATCTGCCTGCGGATCTTTGACTTCAGGAATCGGAGTCTTTTTGGGCTTCGCAGTAAACTTTCCCCCTGGAATTGCTTTGAATTTAGTATTAGACTCAATTTGAGCTGATACAGATATCGCAGTAAAAAATAATATGAAAAATAAAATGTGCTTCATTGAAAAAGTATTATCGAATCGCCTTTTATAATTAATACAAACCAAAAGTCTAGCATCACAAAAATAGTATAATTTAGTTAGGTGCTGCAACTTTAGGAGTTTTATAACATTAAATTAAGCTAATTTTTGGAATCAAAAAACCTGCCAAGATTTTTTATTTCATAAAAAATAAATTTCAATTTTACAATTTGCAAATTCCAAAGACTTACTTTTTAAAAGCATATAGCATTTTGATTATTAACAACTTATTCTTACCTTGAAGACTTTATTTACCATTTATAAATCACAGCAAAATGGATTATATTGATTACTACAAAATATTGGATGTTACAAAATCGGCTACCGAGGCAGACATCAAAAAGGCCTATAGAAAACTGGCTAGAAAATATCATCCCGATTTAAATCCGAATGATAAAGAAGCCGAGAAAAAATTCAAAGAAATAAATGAAGCAAACGAAGTTTTAAGCAATCCTGAAAATCGAAAAAAATACGATAAGTACGGTAAAGACTGGAAACATGCTGAAGAATTTGAAAAAGCAGGCTACGATCCGAACCAGCAGCAAAGCAGACAGCAAGGCGGTTATCAATATTCTGAAGGCGATTTCTCTGGTTTTGGAGATGGAGAATATTCTGGAAGCGATTTCTCCGATTTTTTCAATTCGATGTACGGCGGAGGAAGAAGCAGATCGCAATCTAAATATAGAGGCCAGGATTTTAATGCCGAACTGGTATTAGATCTAGCAGAAGCTTACACAACACATAAACGAAACTTGTCTGTAAACGGCAAAAATATACGAATTACGATTCCGGCTGGTGTAGAAAACGGGCAGATTATCAAAATTCCGAATCATGGCGGGCCAGGTGTAAACGGCGGACCAAACGGCGATTTGTACATCACTTTTATCATTTCTAATAATTCAGATTTTAAACGTGAAGGAAATAATCTGTATGCTGAGGCGCCAATTGATTTGTATACGGCTATTTTAGGCGGAGAAACGTATATCAATACTTTTGATGGAAAAGTAAAAATTAAAGTTCCAGCAGAAACACAACCGGGAACCAAAGTGAAACTGAAAGGAAAAGGATTTCCTGTTTATAAAAAAGAAAATCAATTTGGTGATTTATACATCACTTATACCATCAAAATTCCAACAAAACTTTCTGATAAGGAAAAAGAGTTATTTGAAGAATTAGCAAAACTTAGAAAGTCATGAAAAATAAAAACTTAATACAGATCAAACAGTTTTGTATCTATCACGAAATTGAAAACACCTTTATTACCGAACTTAATAATTATGGTCTCATTCATATTATTACAGAAGAAAATGACGAATTTCTAGAACCAGAACAGCTTCCTACAGTTGAAAAAATGATTCGAATGCATTACGATCTCAAAATTAATTTAGAAGGAATTGACGCCATTGCAAATCTTTTAAATAAAATTGAAGCCTTGCAGCAAAATTTAAATACGGTACAAAACAAGCTTCGCCTTTACGAAGAAAAAGAAACCGAATAACGATTTATATCACAAAAAAGCTTGAATTTCTGAATTGATTTCAAGCTTTTTTTTATTCCTTTCAGAACCATAATTCTTAAATTGCAGCATCTTTAATTAACCTGAATTTGCTTTTAAAATGTATAGACAAATTCGCAAAAAACTAAAAAAATGAAAAGAGAAAACATCTTAACCGGATCGCCGTGGGAAGACAAAATGGGATATTGCCGTGCCGTAAGAATTGGCAATATTGTTGAAGTTTCTGGAACTGTAGCCATTGTTGACGGTGAAAAAGTAAAAGCTGATGACGCTTATGCTCAAACCTATAACATTCTGGAGCGAGTTGAAAAAGTTTTAGAAGATTTAAATGTGGGGATGAAAGATGTGATTAGAACTAGAATTTTTACTACCAATGTTTCTACTTTTGAAGAAGTGGCAAGAGCACACTCTGCTTTCTTTAAAGATATAAAACCAACAACAGGATTTTATGAAATCAGTAAACTGGTTGCTCCAGAATATTTGGTTGAAATAGAATTTACTGCTGTTGTTCAGTAATTTTTTATAGCCACGAATTCACGAATTTTCATTATTTTTTTTCTTTTGCCAGAGATTAATGGATTTAAAATATTTTTTTATCTTTTAATTCGTGAAAATTCGTGAAATTCGTGGCAAACTTTTAGAATTCATTAATGACTTCCTTAAATCCAAAACATTTTCTGCTTTCTCTTCCAAAATGGATTCTTATCTGTGTCTTAATAGGCATACTTTCAGGTTCTGCATCTGCTTTCTTTTTAGTTTCTTTAGAATGGGTGACACAATTTAGAATTCAGCATAACTGGATTATATGGCTTTTGCCTTTCGGCGGATTTCTGGTGGGATTGAGTTATTATTATTGGGGAGAATCAGTTGCAAAAGGAAACAATCTTTTATTGGAAGAATACGAAAATCCTAAAAAAGTTATTCCGTTTAAAATGGCTCCTTTAGTACTTTTAGGAACATTATTAACACATTTATTTGGAGGATCTGCAGGACGAGAAGGAACTGCGGTACAAATGGGAGGCGCAATTGCCGATCAGTTTACAAAATTCTTCAAACTTGATAATTCAGAACGAAAAATTCTGATTATTCTCGGAATCAGTGCAGGTTTCGCTTCTGTTTTTGGAACTCCTCTTGCGGGAGCTATTTTTGCTTTAGAAGTTTTATACTTCAGTAAAATTAATTTTAAAAGCATTTTACTTTCTTTTTTAGTGGCTTATGCGGCCTATTTTACTGTAGAATTCTGGGAAATAAAACATACACATTACAGTATCCCTGTTGTTCCAGAACTTAGTTTAAACAATATTATTTTCACTTTAATTGTTGGAGTTTTATCAGGATTTGCAGCATTATTATTTTCTAAAAGCACACATTTTTGGGGTTCACTTTTTTCGAAAAACATTAAATATCCTCCGCTTCGTCCTGTAATTGGTGGAGTCGTTTTGGCTATTGCCATTGCTGGTTTCGGATTTACAAAATTCTCTGGATTAGGAGTTCCTGTAATTGTCGATTCTTTTTCGAATCCAAACCAATGGTATGATTTTCTGCTAAAAATTTTATTTACCGGATTCACATTAGGAGCTGGTTTTAAAGGAGGCGAAGTAACGCCGCTATTTTTTGTCGGTGCGACTTTAGGAAGTACTTTATCGACCGTAATTCCAATGCCGATTGCGCTTTTAGCAGGAATCGGATTTGTTGCTGTTTTCTCGGGTGCAACCCACACTCCTATTGCCTGTACGATTATGGGAATGGAATTATTCGGAATTGCTCCTGGAATTTTCATCGCAATTGCCTGTACAATTGCTTATTTTTCTTCTGGTTCTGTCGGAATTTACAAATCACAGATTGTAAAAGGGGCTAAATATAAATTATACCAAAGGTTAAATTCCAATTTTTAAAATCTCAAATTCCAAACTGTGATGAAAACTGAGAACTGCAACTGAACACTAAAAACTGACCACTGACTACTGTAACTGGTCACTAAAATTATTTTCAGCATTACATTAAAAAAATGTAAATTCGCACACTATGAAAATACAAGATATTCAAGCGATTCAATTATTACTCGCCACCCCAAAGAAAATTGTCATCATTCCGCACAGAGGACCAGATGGCGATGCAATGGGATCAACGTTAGGTTTATACCATTTTTTAATTAAAAACAATCATCAGGCAACAGTAATTGCTCCGAATGATTTTCCTAATTTTTTAGCTTGGCTTCCAGGATCTGAAACCGTAAAAATATTCGAAAAAGAAACCGAAATCTGTACACAGATTTTAGAAGAAGCTGAAATCATTTTCACACTTGATTTTAATGCTTTTCACCGTACAGGCGAAATGGAGCATACTTTAGCAAAGCTAAAAGCGACTTTCATTATGATCGATCATCATCAAAAACCTGATGATTATGCTACCTATACCTATTCAGACACTTCATACGGATCTACTTGCGAGATGGTCTATAACTTTATCACTTTCTTAAATAAAAAAGAAGATATTGACAAAACCATTGCAACTTGCATTTACACAGGTATTTTAACCGATTCTGGTTCTTTCCGTTTTCCTGGCACAACAGGAAATACACATAGAATTATAGCTGAATTAATTGATTTAGGAGTTGAAAACACTCAGATTCCTGTATTACTTTTTGACAATAGCTCTTTCAGCAGATTACAATTATTAGGACGTGCTTTGCAGAACATGAAGATCCTTGAAAATCATAAAACTTCATATACGACGTTAACACAAGAAGAGTTAGATTCTTTTAATTATGTTAAAGGTGATACCGAAGGAATTGTTAATTATGGCTTAAGTATAAAAGATATTGTTTTTACTGCTATTTTTATCGAAAATAAAGACGAAGGGATTATCAAGATTTCATTCCGTTCGCAGGGAGGCTTTGATGTAAATCAGTTTGCTCGAGATCATTTCAACGGTGGCGGACATAGTAATGCAGCTGGCGGAAGATCTGAAGTTTCGATGCAAGAAACAGTTAATAAATTTGAAGATTTAGTAAAAAAACTAAAATTATAGTCCAAATCATGAACTACCTAAAACTTAGCATTTACACTTTGCTTTTTACAGTTTTGTTAAGCAGCTGTAAGCATCATGAAGAAGCCAGAAGACCCATTTCTAGTGCTTCGGGAACATTCATGAAAAAATCGGCTGACCGAAACAAAAAATTAGTGGCAAACGAAGAAGATGTCATTAAGAAAATAATCAAAAGCAATCCGAAAGTAAAATATTATGCTACTCCAAAAGGCTATTGGTTTTATTATGACGAAAGAAATACAAATGAAACTGCAGCTCCAAGAAAAGGAGATATTGCTTACTTTAATATGGAAGTAAAAGATATAAAAGGCAATGTCATTTATTCTGAATCAGATCTTGGTCCTCAAACTTACTATGTAGACAAACAAGACATTATGATGGGGCTTCGCGACGGAATAAAAAGAATGCATAAAAACGAAACTGTTACGTTTTTATTTCCATCGCATATGGCTTATGGGTATCACGGAGATAATAAAAAAATTGGCACAAACGAATCTCTAATCGTTACAGTAACGCTTAGAAATTTTGTTCCAGATCCTACGGCACAAACAGCAAAACCAGCTGCTCAGCCATCAGCCGTAACGCCAAAACCTGCAGTTGCAAAACCTGTAGCGCCAGCTAAAAAAGATACATTACATTAACTCAATAAAAACAACATCTTAAAATGAAAAAGAGTATTTTATTATTACTAATAGCCGTAGGCTCATTTTATTCTTGTAAAGATGACCACAGTAATCTTCCTGATGGTTTATATGCCGATATCGAAACAAACAAAGGTCACATCATTGTAGAGCTTGATTACAAAAAAGCACCTATTACAGTGGCTAACTTTGTGACTTTAGCTGAAGGTAAAAACGAGTTTGTAACGCACGAACAATTAAAAAAGAAACCTTTTTTTGACGGTTTAAAATTCCACCGAGTAATTGAAAGTTTCATGATTCAAAGTGGTGATCCATTAGGAACTGGTTCTGGAGATACTGGATATAAATTTAAAGATGAATTTTCAGATTTAAAATTTGACAAAGCTGGAGTTTTAGCAATGGCAAATAACGGACCTGGAACAAACAGCAGCCAGTTTTTTATCACTCACGTAGAAACTCCTTGGTTAGACAACCTACATACTATTTTCGGTCATGTGGTAAGCGCAAAAGATCAAGAAGTAGTAAACAAAGTTGTTCAAGGAGACAATATCGTTGCTGTAACTATTATTAGAAATGGTGAAGCAGCGAAAAAATTTGATGCTGCAAAAGTATTCCACGACTATTTTGCTGACATTGCAAAAGAACAACAAAAATATGCTGGAGCTCAAAAAGAAAAAGTAGATTATTACGCTTCTCTAAAACCAAAAGCAACTAAAACTACAAGCGGTTTAGAATATGTAATTACAGAAAAAGGAGGTGGCAAGAAACCTGCTATTGGAAGTCAAATTTACATTCACTACGCTGGTTTCCTTGAAAACGGAACTTTATTTGACACTAGCATTGAAGAAGTGGCAAAACCATTCGGGAAATTTGATCCTGCAAGAGCAGCGCAAAACGGCTACCAACCAATTCAATTTCAAGCTGGTAAAAAAGATGGTTTAATTCCTGGTTTTATTGAAGGAGTTGAGCAATTGTCTTATGGAGACAAAGCAGTTCTTTTTATTCCATCGCACTTAGCTTATGGAGCAACTGGTGCTGGAGGTGTAATTCCGCCAAACGCTAATATTATTTTCGAAATCCAGATTTCAGACAAACAGTAATTGAATTAAAGACTTAAAATTTTAAAAGCAATGAAATTTAAATTTCTATTTTTATTTTGCTTAGCAATAGTAAATATACAAGCTCAAACTAAAAAGCCTGCTACAAAACCAGCAGCGAAACCTACAACTACAGCAGCTGCTGCGGCAAATCCTGGCGACGGGATTTTCGCTACAATTTCTACTACAAAAGGAGACATTGTTCTTTCTTTAGAGTATGTAAAAGCACCTGTTACAGTAGCAAACTTTATTACTTTGGCAGAAGGTACAAATCCTAACGTTAAAGCATCTCTTAAAGGAAAACCATTTTACAACGGATTAAAATTCCATAGAGTAATTAACGATTTCATGATTCAGGGTGGTGATCCAGAAGGAAATGGTTCTGGAGGTCCAGGATATTCTTTTAAAGATGAATTTGTAGACGATTTAAAATTCGAAAAAGGCGGGGTTCTTGCTATGGCAAATTCTGGTCCGGCAACAAACGGAAGCCAGTTTTTCATTACACACAAAGATACTCCTTGGTTAAACGGAAAACACACTATTTTTGGCCACGTAGTGTCTGGAATGGATAATGTAAATAAAATAGTTCAAGACGATGTAATGACAAAAATTGTTATTACACGCAAAGGTGCTGCTGCAAAGAAATTTGATGCTCTAAAAGTTTTAAGCGATGATGTAAAAAAAGAAGCGGCTAAAAAAGAAGAAGCAAAAAAAGTAATAACTGCAAAAGCAGCTTATTTTAAAGACTTAAAAGCAAAAGCAACTGCAACAGCTTCTGGTTTAAAATATGTAATCACTCAAAAAGGTACTGGCGTTAAAGGTGCTGAAGGTTCTAACATCTATTTTCACTACGCTGGGTATTTTGAAGACGGAAACTTATTTGACAGCAGCATGGCTCCAGTAGCAAAAGCATATGGAAAATATGATGCCAATAGAGATGCGCAAGGCGGATACAAAGCGTTTCCTTTTACAGTTGGTAAAAAAGAGGGAATGATTCCTGGTTTTCTTGAAGCTCTTGATATGATGACAGACGGAGAAAAAGCGACTTTCTTTTTACCTTCAAATTTAGCGTATGGCGAAAAAGGTGCTGGCGGAGTGATTCCTCCAAATGCTACTTTGATTTTTGAAATTGAAACGTATCAAAACCAGCCTAAGTAATTAGAAAAGAGAAGATTTATTCTTTATAGATATAAAAAGCCATCAGAATTATTCTTGATGGCTTTTCTATTTTTTGCCGTTTATCTTTTTAAAGAATTCTTATTTTAAGCCTTTAAAAATCAATTCTATTGCAATTAAATCATTATTTTCAACATAGTACAAGAGAATCCTAAACAAAATAGCTTACCTTTGCCGGCTTAATTTTTTAAAAACAGATAATTTATGACGTCGCAAAATAGTGTATTAAAGGGTGTTTTTCTTGTTGCTTTGGGAGCAACTACTTACGGAATGTTGGCTACTTTTGTAAAAATGGCCTATTCTGAAGGATACACAACTGCAGAAGTAACGACCTCACAGTTTATATACGGAATTCTAGGTATTCTTGCAATCAATCTTTTTCAGCGTATTAAAAACAAAAACAAACCTGCCGTAAAAGCATCTCGTAAAAATGTTTTCAATTTAATGTTAGCTGGAACTTCTTTAGGAATGACAAGCTTATTTTATTATTTGGCGGTAAAATATATTCCTGTGTCTATCGGAATCGTTTTGTTGATGCAAACGGTCTGGATGGGTGTTTTGCTTGAAATGATTTTAGAAAAAAAACTGCCTTCAAAACAAAAGGTCATTGCGGTATTAATAGTGCTTTTTGGAACTGTTTTAGCCACCAATATTATCAATAACGATATCGAATTAGACTGGAGAGGTTTAGTTTGGGGAATGCTTGCTGCTGCTTCTTTTACTACAACTATGTTTACTGCCAATAGTGTAGCAACCGAAATTTCATCTGCCCAAAGAAGTCTTTATATGCTTTTAGGAGGTGCTGTTATTGTATTTTCGTTTGCTTTTGCAACACAGGTTACGGCCTTTAATATGGAAATCTTCCTAAAATGGGGAATTGTATTATCATTATTTGGTACCATAATTCCACCGCTTTTAATGACAGCAGGTTTTCCGTTAACTGGAATCGGACTAGGAAGTATTGTTTCTGCTCTTGAACTGCCAGTTTCTGTAATGATGGCCTATGTTTTATTAAACGAAAAAGTAATCTTTTCTCAATGGGTCGGCATTGTATTGATTATTCTGGCCATAATTATTATGAATGTAAATTTCAAGTCAAAAAAATAGCCCAAAATACATACTTTCAAAAAAAGAAGTATTGTAATGCAATAATTGTTAATTTTTTTATAAATTCGTGATAAACAATTAAATATCATGATTTTACCTTGGCATTTATATTTAATGGCTTTCCTTTATATTCTTGCTGGTCTAAATCATTTTAGAAAACCTGGAATGTACATAAAGATCATTCCGCCCGCATTTAAAAACCCCAAATTAATAAATATTTTAAGTGGTGCCGCTGAGATTATTCTGGGCATCTTTCTAATCCTGCCTTTTACAACACAAATTGCCGCCTGGGGAATTATAATGCTATTAATTGCTATTTTTCCTGCCAATTTGTACATGTTTCAAAATAAAAAAGCAGGATTTGGTTTACCATTATGGATTTTATTTGTACGTTTGCCCTTACAAATTGTTTTGATTTATTGGGCTTACCAATATACATTCTAACATTAACCATTTAAATTATTTTATTATGAAAAAATTATTTGCAGAGTTTTTCGGGACTTATTGGCTTGTTTTTGGTGGATGCGGAAGTGCAATTTTTGCAGCGGGAATTCCAAATTTAGGAATCGGATTTGCTGGTGTTGCACTTGCTTTTGGTTTAACGGTACTTACAATGGCCTATGCTGTTGGCCATATTTCTGGCGGACATTTTAATCCCGCTGTTTCTTTTGGTTTATGGGCTGGCGGAAGATTCTCGGCCAAAGATCTTATTCCGTACATCATTGCACAATGTGTTGGAGCTGTTGCGGCAGCAGGAACGTTATATACAATAGCTTCTGGAAAAGCTGGTTTTGCAATTGACAATACAAAAGCTGGAGCCTTTGCTTCTAATGGTTTTGGAGCTTTTTCTCCTGATGGCTATTCATTACAGTCTGCTTTCATTGCAGAATTTGTTCTTACATTATTCTTTTTATTAGTGATTTTAGGAGCAACTGATAAATTTGCAAATGGCAGATTTGCAGGAATCGCAATCGGTTTGGGGCTAACTTTAATACACTTAATCAGTATTCCGATTACAAATACTTCTGTAAACCCAGCGAGATCTTTATCTCAGGCTATTTTTGTTGGCGGAGAGCCATTATCTCAGGTTTGGCTGTTTTGGGTTGCCCCTATCCTTGGTGCATTAGCTGCGGGTTTCCTTTATAAAACACTGCTTCAAAATCACGGAGAAGCATAATAGCTGAAAAAAGAACTCAACACATCATCAAAAAAATAAAAATATGGAATTTTTATATTTCTTACTTATAGGTGCCATTTCTGGATGGCTAGCGGGTCAAATCTGGAAAGGTGCCGGATTTGGTTTAATTGGCAACATTATTGTCGGAATCATAGGCGGATTCATCGGAGGATGGATTGCTGGAAAATTTGGCATTGGAGGTGGCGGCCTTCTGTGGCAGATTCTGATTGCTGTAGGAGGTGCGTGGGTTTTATTATTTATAATCAGCCTCATCAAAAAATAATATCCTAAATAATAATTTCTAAAGAGAAAATCAGATATATTTATATTTGATTTTCTCTTTTTTATTGGAGTAAAACCGAAAGAAATCTTTAATTAATTCAAATATTTATGCATCATGAATGACATTATTAATTATTTTTCTACGATTCCTTCTTCGCATAGAAGTTTGATTTTGGTTGGCGGTATTACTATTTTCTGGCTAATTGAAAATAGTTT
This sequence comes from Flavobacterium sp. B330r, assembly GCF_056824325.1. NCBI lineage: Bacteria > Pseudomonadati > Bacteroidota > Flavobacteriia > Flavobacteriales > Flavobacteriaceae > Flavobacterium > Flavobacterium sp. B330r. Next base: position 3,533,057 of record NZ_CP124860.1, on the reverse strand, counting down.
TCCTTTGTTTAAAATGCAATATAAAAAATGGCCTCATGCGGGTATAAATTTCTTTTTTACCTTCACTACCATTGTTGTCAATTTTATTCTTGCGTTTATTTTAATACGAACTGCTGCTTGGACAATCGAACATAATTTTGGAATTCTGCAATGGCTTCCAGAAATGCCAATCTGGCTATATACTATAATTGGCTTACTGCTTTTGGACTTAATTGGAGCTTATTTAGCTCATTTGGTAGAACACAAAGTAAAAATTCTTTGGCAGTTTCATCTGGTACACCATACCGATACTTGGATCGACACCACAACTGCCAATAGACATCATCCTGGAGAAAGTGTAGTCCGTTTTATTTTTACCACTTTAGGCGTTTTAATTATCGGCACTCCCATGTGGATGGTTTTTCTTTATCAATCATTATCGGTTATTGCTTCACAATTTAACCACGCCAATATTTCGCTGCCAGAAAAATTGGATCTATTCTTAAGTTATTTTATTGTTTCGCCTAATATGCATAAAGTGCATCATCATTATGTGCTGCCTTATACAGACAGCAATTATGGCAATATTTTTTCTGTTTGGGACAGGCTTTTTAAAACCTTTACCTACTTACCTAAAGATCAACTTATATATGGTGTAGACACTCATATGCAGTCTGAAGAAAACAATGAATTGAAGAATCTGTTAAAAATTCCATTTCAAAAATCACGATCCTTCAAAAACAGTTAAAATCATTAAAAAAATTGAACTTTACTGAACCAACTTATTATTTTTTTTTTTAATATTGATACAGAAATTGAAAATCAATCTATTAATAATTAACACCCTATTTTGAATTAATTTTCACGAGATGAAAAAGAGTAGCCGCAAAGAATTAACTCCGGAACAAATCGAAAGACTTGTTTCGTTAGCTTTAGAAGAAAGAAATCCATTTGAAATTATAAAGAAAGAATTTGGATTGGCAGAAAAAGAAGTCCTGGACATCATGAAAAAGAAAATGCCTCTTGAAAAATTTGAGATGTGGAAAAAGAAGGCAATTGCAAATAAACCAAAACCAAAACCAGTTAAAATAGATGATTTTGATGAAGATTTGGATGGAAAATATTATATAAAGAATAAATTAGACTAAAATAAAGCTCCTGTTTTTCAGGAGTTTTTTTTTATCTGTAAATATAATGTGATTTTTTAGTAACTTTTCGGTACTTTTTGTGTCAAATACTATAACTAAACATATAAAAATGAAAAAAATACTTTACACCTTAGCTCTAGCGGTAACTTTTTGGAGCTGTAAAACAGGTAGCACTGGAGCCGCGAAAAGCAATATAGTTGAAGTTAATATCAATTTAACCGATGTTAAAGACGATAAGGTCTTGGTAACCGTTACGCCACCAGCCATTAAGACTGATGAAATTACCTACAGTATTCCTAAAACCGTTCCTGGTACTTATTCTACAGATAATTATGGAAAATATTCAGAAGATTTTAAAGCTTTTGATGCAAAAGGAAATGCTCTTTCTGTAAAAAGATTAGGTGATAATTCTTGGTCGATCTCAAACGCAAAGACATTAAAAAGAATTACTTATCTTGTAAATGATACTTTCGATACAGAAAAAGGAACTGGATTTGGAAATGACGATGTTTTTTCTCCAGCAGGAACAAACATCGATGCAGGAAAAAATTTCATGGTTAACACTCATGGTTTTGTAGGGTATTTTCAAGATAAATTAGACGTTACGTACAAAGTTACTATCACGCATCCTGAAACACTTTGGGGAGCTACTTCTATGACCGATCAAGATGCAAGCAATACTTCTGATGTGTTTACCACTTCTCGTTATGCTATTTTGGTAGAAAACCCAATTATGTATTCTAAACCTGATTACACTACTTTTAATGTAAACGGAATGGACATCTTAATTGCTGTGTACTCTCCTACTGGAAAATATACTGCCGAGAGCATTACTCCAGAGATGAAAACCATGATGACCGCACAGAAAAACTTTTTAGGAAAAGTAAATTCTACTAAAAAATATACTGTATTGGTATACCTTTCTAGCATGGCTAAAGACGATGCTCACGGTTTTGGAGCTTTAGAACACCCAACTGCTACAACTGTAGTTTTACCAGAATCAATGCCAAAAGAAAAATTGGTAGAAACACTAAAAGATGTAGTTTCTCACGAATTCTTCCACATTGTGACTCCATTAACTATTCACTCAAAAGAAATTCAGTATTTTGATTACAATGCACCAAAAATGTCTGAACATTTATGGATGTACGAAGGTGTAACAGAATATTTTGCTAATTTATTCCAAATTAACCAAGGTTTAATTGACGAAGCTGAATTCTACACTCGTATTGCAGACAAGATTGCACAATCTAAACAGTTAGATGATACAATGTCGTTTACTGTAATGAGTAAAAATGTATTGGATCAGCCTTATAAAGATCAATACTTAAATGTATACCAAAAAGGTGCTTTAATTGGTATGTGTATTGACATTATTATTAGAGAGAAAAGCAATGGAGAAAGAGGGATTTTGGATTTAATGCATAAATTATCTGATGAATATGGGGTTGAAAAACCTTTTAATGACGATGAATTATTCGCAAAAATCACTTCTTTGACTTATCCTGAAGTGGGTGACTTTTTAAATAAATATGTTGCTGGAACTACTCCAATTCCTTACGATTTTTATCTAGCAAAAGTGGGTGTTACAAAAGCAAGCGAGAAAAAGGCTGGAAATCCGTTCATTAAAGGACAAACTCCTTACATTACTATTGATAAGGCAACGAAAGAAATCGCGGTTCGTCCTGAATCAGAATCAACTGCATTCTTTAAAAACCTAAACTTAAAAGGTGGCGATAAAATTTTAGCTGTAAACAATAAATCATACAACCTAGATAACATTTATGATTTAATTACAGAAAGTGAAAACTGGAAAGAAAATGATCCTATTACACTTAAAGTAAAACGTGGAACTAAAGAAGAAACCATAAAAGGAACTGTAAAACTACCATTTGAAGAAACAGAAACTTTTAAAGCTACAGATGCTTCAAAAGAGAAACTTAAAAATGCATGGTTAAAAGGATAATTTCTTTTTAAAGACATAAAAAAAAACCGACAAGTGATTGTCGGTTTTTTTTTATGTCATCCTGAGGAACGAAGGATCACACTCGTAAATCGCCAAAGATTGTCCGACATACTTTGCGGAGTTTCTTGTGTGATCCTTCGTTCCTCAGGATGACAAAAAAATACGTTATTTTTTCACTGGAAATTTCCAAGCAAATTCATCTTTCTCATTGATGATTGCTCCAATTTCAAACTTTACTACCTCATCAAATTCTGTTTGAAGGATAAACCAGTTGTCTTCGTTGAAGTAATTTTCAAAAGTATCAAATGTTTCTTGATTGAATTTTGTGATTCCTTTTGCAGCAAAATCTTTCTTTACGTCAGCAATTTTTCTTCCGATTAATTTGAATCCGAAAACTTCTAAATCATTGCTTGATGCTACTAAATAACCTAATTTCAAGTCCTCTTCCTGATAAAATGTCAATCTGATTTTGTGTGCATTATAAACAAAAATCACATTGTCGTCTTCGTCTTTATAGTTTTTATCAGGTTTTCCTAAAGCTGCTGTTACATCATTCTGCTTCATTCCGAAAAGCAGTTTCTCTATTCCTGATTTTAAATTGATCTTCATATCGATTGTCTTTATTTGAAGTGCAAATTTCGTGAAGTTTTTTGTTGTTTTGCCACGAATTGCACAAATTTTCACTAATTAAAAATATTACCGTTGTCAGGCTGAGCGTAGTCGAAGCCCTATCTGAGCTAGAAAGCCCTTCGACTTCGCTCTGGGTGACAAATGCAAAACTAATTTTGATACTGCTTCTTATTCGGCTTACTGCTCATATAAAACGTAATCTTTCCGCCATTGATAACATCGGCATGTTTTAAAAATGGTTTTTCCAATTGTTTTCCGTTAAGGAGAACTTTACTCACAAATACATTCTTATCAGATTGGTTTACGGTTTCCACTTCAAAAGTTTTTCCATTTTCTAAATTTACAATAGCATTTTTCATCAACGGACTTCCTAGTGCATACTCGTCAGAACCTGGAGCAACTGGATAAAATCCTAAACTGCTAAAAATATACCACGCACTCATTTGTCCAAAATCGTCATTTCCTCCTAAACCGTCAGCGCCATTTCTGTACATTTTTTTCAAGATCATTCTAATTTTATCTTGTGATTTCCACGGAGAATCTGTCCAATTATACAAATAAACTACGTGATGAGAAGGCTCGTTTCCGTGAACATAATTCCCGATTATTCCATCTCTTGTAATATCTTCGGTATTTTCAAAATATTTGTCTGGAAGATGCATATTGAACAGAGAATCTAAACGAACTTTAAATTTCTCGTTTCCACCCATCAATTTAATCATATCAGCAGGATCTTGCGGAACGTATAAGCTGTAATTCCAAGAATTTCCTTCAATAAAACCTTGCCCATGCGTATCTAGCGGATCAAACTCTTTTTTGAATGTTCCGTCATTCAATTTCGGACGCATGAAACCCGTTTTCTCGTCGTAGACATTTTTATAATTTTTCGATCTAGTAATGAATTCATTATAAATATCTGTTTTTCCTAATTTCTTAGCTGCCTGTGCTATTGCCCAATCGTCATAAGCATATTCTAAAGTTTTAGAAACCGAAGCACCGTTTTTATCTTCTGGAACATACCCTTTATTCATGTAAAATTCCAAACCATCGTAATACGGCACTTTTGCGGTATTTACACAAGCTTGAAGCGCTTTTTCGGCATCAAAACTAATATTTCCTTTTACAATTGCATCTGCCACAACCGAAACCGAATGATATCCAATCATACACCAGTTTTCATTGGCATAATGCGACCAAATTGGAAGCATTTTATGAACACTTTGATCTGAATGTGCCAACATAGAACTTACCATATCGGCATTTCTTTTGGGCTGCACAATATTGAATAACGGATGCAAAGCACGATACGTATCCCAAAGTGAATAACTGGTATAATTGGTAAAATTCTCCGCTTTATGCACATTCATATCTAGACCTTTATAATTTTTATCTAAATCCATGTATTCTGTTGGTCCCAAAAATGCATGATACATTGCGGTATAAAAATTAACCAAATCTTCTTTTTGAATGGTTTCTACTTGAACTTTATTCAATTCGTTATTCCAAACCTCCTGACTTTGTTTTTTTACTTTTTCGAAATCCCAATCTGGAACTTCTTTTTTCATATTTTCTAATGCACCGGCAGAACTTACAGGAGAAAGTGCCATTTTGATTTTGATTTTCTCGCCTTCATTAGTATCAAAATCAAAAAACAATTTTAGATTCTGACCCGCCATTTCTGGAAAGTTTTTCGTTTGATCGAATCTTCCCCAAAAACCTCTATAAACGCTTTTTTCCTGAGCAGCTTGTCCGTAACTTTTAATTGGTTTATTGAAAGACATTGCAAAATAAACCGTTCTAGTTCTCGCCCATCCGTTTGTTTGGCGATATCCGGTTATTAAAGTATCGTTTTCTACACGAACAAATGTCCAAACATTCTTTTTATCGTAGTTGTAAATTCCTGAAGTCAGATCTAAAATGATATGTGCTTCATTAGATTTTGGAAAAGTATATTGATGCATTCCCACGCGCGTTGTCGCTGTCAATTCTGCTTTTATTTTATGATCTTCGAGAAAAACGCTGTAATAAGCAGGTTCTGCTTTTTCTGTCGAATGTGAAAATGCAGATCTATAACCAGACAACGGTTTTGATGCTACACCAGGATTCAATTGCAGTTTGCCAGTTGTTGGCATAATTAAGAAATCACCTAAATCGGAATGTCCAGTTCCGCTGAAATGAGTATGGCTGAAACCTACAATCGTTTTATCTTCATACTGATAACCAGCACAGTATTTATAAACTTCTCCGTTGTATTTTCCATTTAAACTGTAAGCAATGGTATCTGTTTCTGGGCTTAATTGCACGCTCCCGAAAGGAACTGTTGCGCCTGGATACGTATGTCCCATTTTTGCTGTTCCAATCATTGGATCAACATATTGAATTAAATTTCGTTTTTCTCCTGCCTTCTTCTGTCCTATCATATTATTAGTAGAAAGTACCAAAACCAATACTCCCAGAAGAAAATTACTGCAATTTGTTTTAATCATTTTTATTGTTTTTCTTAGAAATCCTCTTTGTTTTTTTAGTATTGAAAAGTACAACAAAATCTATTTTTAAAAAACATAAATTTAGCAGGACTCAAAAGGTTTAAATATCTTTGATGTACTAAAAATATACAGTAAACATGAAAAAATATATTGTATTTCTACTTTCCTTTTATTCGACATTTGTTTTTTGTCAAAAAGTAGAAAGCTATAAATTGACCAAACAAGAAATTTTAAAACGAGAGCTTGAAAACGTCACTGATTTTCCTATTTATAAAGCATTTGAATTTAGTGATAAAGGAGGTGTTTACGAATTGGTTTTGGGCGAAAATCAGAAAACAGTTTCTAAAAAAGACACTTTAAATACCAAAATACAAGCCATTTGCGTAGTCAATGATCACGGTGGATTTCTAGAAAAATGGCGAATTAATGATTTGCTTGAAAATACTATTCCGAAAGAAACAAACATTTGGTTCTGGACAAAATATTGCAGTACAAAAGATATTGATGGCGACAGTTATATTGAACCTATTATTGTTTATGGAACTCGCAATGAAGATGGCTATATAAGACGCGTAAAAATTATTACGGTTTATAAAAACAAAAAATATGTGATCCGCGCGGTTGAATGTGATTTAGATGATTGCAGAAGTTTTGAAAAAGATCAAAATTGGAATACGCTTCCGCAGAAAATAAAAACGTACATCAATCAATTGACTGAAAAAATGAGAAAAGAGCAGGATTTGCTTTTGAAGAATGGATAGAATTTAATTGTGAATTGTAAATTGTTAATGATTGATGTTGATTCTTAATTAATAATTAATAATTAACAATTCACCACTAACAATTATCTACTCGTTCATTTCATCGTAACGTTCCGGAACTTGTGGGTCGTAAAGCGGACATTTGAATTCTTCCATAATATCTACTAGTTTATTCATGGTTTTTCCTTCTGTTCCGTAGCAGTCAATTTTTATGCTTTGGGGTGTAGTAACAACTTGAAATGCACCTTTTCCTTTTGAGTTTTTCCAGCTGTTTTCATCCACTCTTTCCCATTCAGAAAAGACTGAATTTATTCTGTTTACGATTACTTCCACTTGAAGTTCAGCCAGACCTTCCACTTCTTGTTTTTCAACAAGAGCTTCATAAACTTCCTGATTGTTCAGGTAGATTTCATCTAGATATTTCCAAAAAAGTAATTCGTACATAGTTAAATATTTTTAAACCATATAAGTGATATAAGAAAGTATAAACTTTTCTGAGTGAAATTGAAAACTGTCAAATCAAAATAAGGCTTCGACTTCGCTCAGCCTGACAATCAAATCTGTCAGTTTAAAATGAACTTATATCACTTATACGGTTAATTTATTTTAATAATTGAATGTTCCGTATTCGCTTGTGATTGTAAGCTTTTTAGAATCAGATGCTTCTACTCTACCTACAATTTGCGCATCAACATTGAATGATTTCGAAATTTCGATAATATCTTGTGCAATACTTTCTGGAACGTAAAGCTCCATTCTGTGACCGCAGTTAAAAACCTGATACATTTCTTTCCAATCTGTTTTTGATTGTTCTTGAATTAATTTGAACAATGGTGGCACTGGAAATAAATTGTCTTTTATAACGTGTAAATCTTTTACAAAATGTAAAATTTTAGTTTGCGCTCCTCCACTGCAATGCACCATTCCGTGAATATCATTTGGAGTATATTTATCTAAAATTTTCTTGATAATTGGCGCGTAGGTTCTAGTTGGAGAAAGCACTAACTGCCCAGCATTGATTGGGCTGTTTTCAACTTCATCTGTTAAATTAACCTGTCCAGAATAAATTAATTCTTCTGGAACTGCTGCATCGTAGCTTTCTGGATATTTTTTAGCCAAATATTTTCCAAAAACGTCATGACGTGCAGAAGTTAATCCGTTACTTCCCATTCCGCCATTATAGCTTTTCTCATAAGTTGCTTGTCCGAAAGAAGCCAAACCAACAATTACGTCTCCCGCTTTAATGTTTGCATTATCTACAACATCGTTGCGTTTCATACGAGCTGTTACGGTAGAGTCTACAATAATAGTACGAACTACGTCTCCAACATCGGCAGTTTCTCCTCCTGTTGAATGAATGGTAACTCCGAATGATTTTAACTCGTTGATTAATTCTTCTGTTCCGTTAATGATTGCAGAAATTACCTCAGCTGGAATCAGGTTTTTATTTCTTCCAATAGTTGAAGAAAGCAAAATATTATCTGTTGCACCAACACACAATAAATCGTCAATATTCATGATTAGGGCATCTTGAGCGATTCCTTTCCAAACCGAAAGATCTCCAGTTTCTTTCCAGTACATGTATGCCAAAGATGACTTTGTACCTGCTCCGTCAGCATGCATAATAAGGCAATGCTCATTGTCCTGAGTTAAATAATCAGGAACAATTTTACAGAAAGCTTGCGGAAATAAACCTTTGTCAATATTTTTTATAGCGTTATGTACGTCTTCTTTTGATGCCGAAACACCTCTTTGTGCATATCTTTTGCTAGAATCTGAACTCATGAAAATTAGTTTGTGTTGATGTGCAGCAAAGATAATCCCTTTTTTTAATTCTTTGCCTTATTCGATTATTTGATTGATAAAAAAATCGGCAGAATTATATATTCTGCCGATCTCCTGAAATAAAATTGGTTATTAAAGGTTGGTTTATTATTTCTTATTCCCAATCTGGCATTGAGGTTCCTGTGAACAATAATGTCCTTACATTATCAGTGGTATTTTTAACTAATGCTTTATAAATCTTTTTTTCTGATATACCATCATTAGAGGTATTTACAAAAATAACTTCGGCTTCATTTGGAGAATATCGAACATCATAATCATTTGTTCCTACAATTTTATCGAGTAAAATTGGTGTAGAAGTTCCTGTGGTAAAACTATATTCATAAATTCTTAAATCAAGCTGACGATAATTTGCATTTTCGTATCCTGAAACATCCCAAGAATATACTATTTTTTGTCCTGTAATCGAAAAATTCAAGCCGTTAAAAGCTCCAGCTTGCCCAGAAATAACATTTGCTATTACAGTGCCTGACATATTAATAACATAAATCTCAACATTATATCCATTTGCATCATTTACTTTCAACACAATTTTTGATTCATCAGCACTCCAATCGCATTCAGAGATAAATTTACCGTTTGGCGTTTGAAATATTTTAGTCAAACCACTTCCATCATTATTAATTTTATACAGCTTATCAAAATTTGGATAAATTAATGCACTTCCTGAAGCATTCCATGAATATCCAACGTAATCTGAATTAAATCCAGCTATAGATACTGAACTAGTAATTTTTTTTGCTCCAGTACCATCAAAATTCATAGTGTAAATATCATTTCTTGAACCATTTGTGGCTATATAAGCAATTTTTTTAACTTGATTATTTCTTCGAGGGCGCCACGAATTTTTATCTGACCCAGTTAATTGATATTGTTTCCCAGCATCATCAGCTGTAAAAATCACATTATTATCATTAATCCCTTTTACGAATAATTGCCTTGTTGCTGGAAAATTAAGAGTTGAGAAAGCGCTAATTGCGCTCAATATAGGAGTATTAACTCCATCGGTGACTTCAACTTGCCAATAGTATTTTATACCATATACAAGATCCGTCAGTGAAAGTTTTTTCTCCTTTATGGCTTCAAAAGTTTTTACTTCTGCATTACTGTCATTTCTAAGAGTGACCTTAAAGGTAAGTGCGTCATTATCTGGATCGGTAGCCGTCCAGGTTAAGTCTAAAGAAACAGCCTGACCTGTACTGTTATCTACTGGACTAACCAAAACAGGAACTGTTGGAGGCTTATTGTTTGCTGTTGCTTTTTTGAGTTCAAAAACAACTTCTGAGGTCGTATTTTTAGTTACGGTAACAGCTTCAAATTTTGCGACATATCCATCTTTTTGAGCTTGAACTGAATATTCTCCTACTTTCACATTAGAAAGTGTAAACTTCCCCTCTGCATCTGTAAACACGGTACTCGTGGCTGGACTAGAAAGTATTTTCACATTTTCCATTGGCTCAAAAGTATCACCAGAAACAACTTTCCCTGTGATTGTACCATAATCATTAAGTTGTTCCCCTATTTTTTCTTCACTGCATGAAACCAAAAACAATAAAAAAAGTACACTGGCAATTTGGTATAAATACTTCATTTTTGATTTGTTTTTAAATTTAACTTCAACGTTATAATTTCTGATAATTAACTATTCAAATTATTTTTTCTTTTTTCCAAAGTAAAAAGTTAGCCCTAGACCAAATTTGTAATAGTAATCATCTCGGGTTCCTGCAACAATATAATCGACATTATCACTGAAATTAATATTTTGTTCAGCAAATAATTTTATACCTATCTGATCTGATGCCATATATTCTAAGCCTGCACCGTATTGAAATTTACCGTAGGTATTTTCAAATTTCCGATTCATTCCATATCCTCCTCCTCCATATAAAAATGGCGTAAGGCGATCTTTAGGAAGAATGATCCATTCCATATTAAGATCGTAGGTAATATACCCGACATCTAGTAAATTTTTGTTGGCGAGGTTTACAACATTGGTAGAAGCGCTTACTGTAAAACTTGGAGAAATCATCCATTTCAAGGCTCCACGTCCAAAAGGTCTTAACAACGGATCGCGATAATCTCCATCCATTAAAGTAGCACCGCCAGAAAGTTCTATGGCAAATTTGCTTCTTCTGTTTTCAAGCACTCTATCATATAAACCCGTTACATCGGCAGTTTTGGTTTCTTCGGCGTAAGCTTTCAGTAAATTATCAACTTCCCATTTTGGAGCATCAGCTTCCCAGACATTATCTTTTATTCCTTCCAAAACCAAAGATTCAACAGCCTTTTCTATAGCTTCTGTAACAGCCATATGTACCGGTTCATTAGTAGTGTATCCCGTTTCTACTTCGAGAAGTCTTTTAAAATTGACATATCTAAAAAGGCTCTCATCAATTGCCTGCGACAAAATAGTTTTTGATATATAAACTGATTTTAGAATTTTTCCGTTTGAAGTCGAAATCATTCTCAAATAAATTGTTACACGGTCTTGACGGTATTTTACAGATGCTCCGGCACCAAAATATCTTGCACCAAATCCGCCTGTGATAATATTAGAATCATACGAAACAATACCTCCTTCCAACAGCACTCCAGCATATAATAGAGGTGTTAATTGCGGTTCATTCGGATTTGCATCTTTTATATATTCCTGACGAGTTGCACGAATTAGATTTCGTTCTTGCAATAAGTTTCCAATATTTTCACGCTCAATTGGTATAAACCATTTAGAATCTTCCAGCGCTTTTATCAATATAGAAGTGGCTCCCTGTGTCACAGCAGTACTAAAACTGCTTCCGTTTTCCTGAGGTTTGTATTGTCCAGTCTGGTCTCTAAATTTATAGACACCAACGACGACTTGTTCTTTGGGTTTTGGCAGATCTTTTAATAATGACGTAGCGGGCGTACCTTCTCCCAAAACAGCTTTTTGAACTCCAGTGGGTTGGTTATAATAAGCGCCGCAGCCAGTAAGAAGTAACCCAAATACAATAAATAGGTAGTAATGGATTCGCATGTTATTGATTTGGGATGATTACTTGTGTTTGTTCTCCTGTATTGGTATCTAAAATATTTAGAGTAAGACCATCTGATGACGGAAATACATCGACCGAATAACTCCCAAAAGTATAAGAGCCTTCTTTGATGCCATCTGTACCAAATTGCTGTTTATAAAGTTGACTGGAAATCTGATTTAATAATTGAGCATTTAAATTGGCTTTAAACTTCTCTAAATCAGTTTGTGTAGGAGTGACAGCTGTTTTATCTTTCTGCTTGTTTTGAGCTTCAGCACTGCTTAAAAGCCATTGATAGTTAAACGTATCGCCACCAAATGCAGGGTTTACAGGTTTGTAAACAAAAGCCTGAGCATTTACAGATGGAGATAAAAGCAGACACAATATTAAGGTTGCTATAAGTTTCATGTCTTTGATAAATAAATTAATACTGAGTGAAATATTTGCGTTCTTTTTCTTTTTCTTTCAAATAAGTAAAGGTTGTGTTTACAGCTTCTTCTGCAGCCGCTTCTAAATATTCGTCGTCTGGCCTAACCAAAAAATCATAAATGACCTCATTATCTATAGTGATAGATATCGCTGTATTTCTGGCAAAACTATATTCTTCACCTATGGTTACTATTTTCTTAGCATTTATTCCAATCGCATTATATTTATAGTAATATTTGTCATAGAAATCTTTACCCATTTTCGTTTTGGTGTCGTCAGTAATAATGCCACGTAATTCAAAACCTTCATCAGGGATTATTACAACTGGCTCATCTTTTTTTTTCTTCACCCAAAACCACACGATCTTTTGCTATTATTTGTTTATCTTCATCATAAAACAAAAGCATAATAATTACCTCATCAGTATCAAGCAGATTTATCTGCGATGTAGATAATTTTTGTTTTTCGTTTGGCTGTAAGGTAAAAACACCAACCTGTTCATTCTTAGACTGATTACTATTACTATCATTATTTTTTATCACAGACAATCTATAGGCGGCACTCCTGATTACATCTGTCATGTTTTCAGCTGTACCGGTTATTTTTACATTGCCCTCTATTTTTTCAATTTCTATTTTTGCTTTTATCTTATCTTGAGGAACTTGTCCATAAAAAATTATAGAAAAAAATAAAAATAGAATCGTGATATGTCTGTTAAAAAAATACATGTTGCTATTTATAATTTATTTATAAGAATTATTGAAGCTCCATTTCCTGTTTGTGTAATTTTCATATTCTTTGACAAGGAATTGGTTCCAATATTTTGAATATTTTGATTGTCGCCTTTTTGAACAATCTGCATATTTATATCGTAATTTGTTTTGAATGTATAATCAAAAAGTCGGTTATTATCTCCTTGCTGAATAACACTTTGCGTAATAGAGTTTGCACTTTTATCTAACTGCACATCATTTCTATCTCCATTTTGCTTAACAGAAACTTTTAAGTCATTAGATTTCAAAGCTGCATTCACTTTGTTTAAATCGCCAATCTGCTGTATCTGTATTCCAGATTGGAGGTTTTGATTTAAATCCTTTTGAGCTTTTTTATCCAAGCCGGAAACTATACTCATTGCCATTTCTTTAGAATTAAAAACGGATGAACTATAGTTTTTAAACTCAGAATTATCTTCTTTCTGCTGGGCATAAAGCCCTGAGGAGATAAGGAGTAAAACAATATTTAAAATGAAAATTTTCATTTTTATTTTTTTTTAGATTTATTTTTTAAAATCGAAATTAAATGAGATAGCCTAGTTAATAGATAAAGGCTATCTCATTTTATTATATTCTTCTTCTCAAGAGAATTATAAATTTATAGTCCTGTTTGAGTCACAGTAATATGGTTTGAATTACCAAAAGAGAATCCTACTTGTTGGTTTCCAGCACCAGCAGCATTAGTTTGTTTTACATCAGAAGTATTCAAGTTTCCAATTTGTAATGTATTCTCAATGTTTCTAATTCCATTTTGAACAGTTTTTGACTCATTTCCATCTCCATATTGAAAATGTCTAGAAATATTTTTAGCTGGGTCTGTAGTTCCTGCTGGAGAAGTTTGAGTTTGCCAAGATTTGTTTCCTGTACCACCTTGACTTGCATAAGCCAAATTGTAATCTCCAGTTTGAGTTTGAGTAGCCTCATTGCCTCCATTAGGAGCAAATGGAATTGATACAGAACCTAAAGCAGTCAATTGACTAGCAGTGAAAACACCTCCAGGAGCTGGATATTCATTTCCTGTTGTACCTTGGTCAACTGTAGCTTTATTTTTATTTCCTGTTTGAGTTTGCCATGCTTTGTCTCCTCCGTTAAGCGCAGAAGCTGGTCCAGCAATTTGATCTTGCCAGATTGTAGCATCGTTTTCATTTCCTTTTTGAGTTTGGTAAGCTTGGTTGTTTTTATTGCTTTGAGAAACAAATGCAACGTTTTTCTTTCCGTTTTGATCTACTTCAGCTTTATTACTTACTGCAGCATATAAACCTGGTTGAATACCTTGATACACTTCTGATTTGTTTCCGTCAGAAGCTGGAGCCGCTCCACCTGGGCTTACTTGTGTAATTTTTGAACTGTTTAAAGTTCCGTTTTGGCCAACAATACCGTTGTTACCATTTCCTATCTGACCTACATTAGATGTGTTCTGCGCTACAGCAGCAAATCCTACAAACAGCATCGCTGAGATGCTTAAAATTACTTTTTTCATAATAAATATATTTAATTGGTTATTAATACAAATTATTATGTAGGTTCTTCTGTAGGTTTATAATCCCGGGGAGGAAAAGTGGGGGGCTTATTCTATCATTTTGAAAACAAATTTTAAATCTATTTTCTTTTCTTCACGACCAAAATTAGAAAACTTTACCCAAAAGCAGCTCACGTATAAATACCTATTTTACAAGATATTAACCTCTTTTCGATGAACTGTAATACTATCTCGATGAACTGCCCAAATGCGCAAAAATTTTCATAGGAAAAAAGATACTTATTACAATTTCTTTACATTTAAGGGGCTATAAGTAGCAAAAAAGTTCTTCACAAACCTTTTTTTTAGTATAATCTCAAAAAAAAGCCTGTCTTTTTGAGACAGGCTTTAACAAATTGTTATTATAATTACTTGGTAAACAATAATTCTCTATATTTGGTCAATGTCCAGCTTTCGTCATCTACTAATAATTCTAATTTATCGCAGTGATTACGAATTTCATCAAAATAAGGTTTTACATTATTGCAATATGCTTCTGCCATTTTTTGAGCATCGGTCAATTGATTTGCTTTTTTTCTTTCATTAGTCATCGCCAATACTTTAGAATTGATTCCTTCAATATGACCTGAAATTTCTTTAATTAAAACAATCTGTTCTTTGGCTAAAGCCTCAAACTCTTTTGCAAAAATTTCTTTCAACCCTTTTACATTATCAATTAAAGTGTTTTGGTAACGAATTGCTGTTGGAATTACATGGTTTCTAGCAATATCTCCTAAAACTCTTCCTTCAATTTGGATTTTTTTAGTGTATTCTTCCAATTCGATTTCGTAACGAGCTTCTGCTTCTACATGATTAAAGATTCCTAATTGTTCAAATAATTCTAAAGCTTGTTTAGAAACCTTAGCTTTAATAGCTTCTGGAGTAGTTTTAAAGTTGCTCAAACCTCTTTTAGCCGCTTCTTTTTCCCAAGCATCACTATAACCGTCTCCTTCAAAAAGAATTTTTTTAGATTGTTTGATGTATTCTCTTAAGACATTAAAGATTGCATCGTCTTTTTTCATGTCTTTATTTTCAATCAAGTTCTCTACTTCATTTTTAAAATCAATTAACTGTTTTGCTACAATCGCATTCAGAGTTGTCATTGCATTCGAACAGTTTGAATTGGATCCAACAGCTCTAAACTCAAATTTATTTCCAGTGAAAGCAAAAGGTGAAGTTCTATTTCTGTCTGTATTGTCTAATAATACGTCTGGAATTTTACCAACAACGTTCAATTTCAAATCTGTTTTTTCTTCTGGCGAAAGTTTTCCTGTTGTTACGCTTTCCAATTCAGATAAAACCTTAGTTAATTGCGCTCCAATAAATACAGACATAATTGCTGGCGGGGCTTCATTTGCTCCTAACCTATGGTCGTTACTTGCTGTTGCGATAGAGGCTCTTAATAAAGTTTCGTTGTCGTTAACCGCTTTGATTGTATTAATAAAGAAAGTCAAGAATTGTAAATTGCTCATTGGCGTTTTGCTCGGACTCAACAAGTTAACTCCTGTATCTGTAGCCAGCGACCAGTTATTGTGTTTTCCAGAACCGTTTACTCCTTTAAATGGTTTTTCGTGAAATAATACTTTAAAGTCATGACGTTCCGCAACTTTCTGCATCACATCCATTAATAAAGAGTTGTGGTCAACCGCTAAATTCGTTTCTTCAAAAATCGGAGCTAATTCAAACTGATTCGGTGCTACCTCATTATGACGTGTTTTTACCGGAATACCCAATAGCATACATTCTTGCTCTAAATCTCTCATATAAGTAAGAGCACGAGTTGGAATAGATCCGAAATAATGATCGTCTAACTGCTGGCCTTTTGCAGACGTATGACCTAACAAAGTTCTTCCTGTCATCATTAAGTCTGGGCGAGAATTTGCCAGTGCTTTATCAATCAAAAAATATTCCTGCTCCCATCCTAATGTTGCAGTTACCTTTTTTACGTTTTTGTCAAAATATTTACAAACCTCTGTTGCAGCTTCGTCAATTGCAGACAATGCTCTTAATAAAGGTATTTTATTATCTAAAGCTTCACCTGTGTAAGCAATAAATACGGTTGGAATACATAAAGTTGTACCATATATAAAAGCAGGAGAAGTCGGATCCCAAGCAGTATATCCTCTTGCTTCAAAAGTATTTCTGATTCCTCCATTCGGAAAACTAGATGCATCTGGCTCTTGCTGTACTAATTGTGCTCCTCCAAATTTTTCTACAGATTCGCTTCCGTCATAAGAAGTTTCAAAAAAAGCATCATGTTTTTCTGCCGTTGTTCCTGTTAATGGTTGAAACCAATGTGTATAATGAGTCACTCCTTTAGAAAGAGCCCACTCTTTCATTCCCATAGCAATATAATCGGCAAGCTTTCTGTCTATTTTTGTACCATGCTGAATAGCATCTCTTACTCCTTTAAATGCATCTGAAGTTAAATATTGCTTCATTGCTTTTTCATTAAACACATTGGCACCAAAAAGATTTGATTTTCGGCCAATTTCTTCAAAATGTACCGGCTTTCTGTTAGAAGCTTGTTGTAAAGCTTGGAAACGTAATGTTGACATGGTTATGTATATTTTAAATTCGTACTAATTTTCATTAAAAAAGAAGCAACAAATATAAACAATAAATGAGCCTGTTTGGAATATAAATTATAGATTTTTAGTCAATGATTTTTCAACATAAAACGCTTTTTTCGAAGAATAATGAATTCAAATCATAGAAATATAACAAAACTGTACGGTATTATTGATTAAATAAACATTTTTTCATAATTTCTTAACTCATAAATTCAAAAATGAGCCGTAATTATTACGAATTTATTTTTTTAAGCTTACTTAAATTGCTTTTTTTAAAATATACCCCTCACAAAATTGCGCTTATCCAAAAAATTATACTTCGCAAAACAAAATAGCCCCCTAATTTTTGGGACTAAAAAAATAAATCTATATTTGACCCAACGAAAAAAAACAAAAAAATTAATTTATATTATTATGGCTAAAATTAAGTTAGAGTACATTTGGTTAGATGGATATGAACCAACTCAAAATCTTAGAAGTAAAACTAAAGTTGAAGAACACGAAAACTTCAAAGGAACATTAGAAGAACTTGGAAACTGGTCATTTGATGGTTCGTCAACTAAACAAGCTGAAGGTGGTTCTTCTGACTGTCTTTTAGTTCCTGTTGCAATTTATCCAGATCCAACTCGTATCAATGGATGGTTAGTTATGTCTGAAGTTATGTACGCAGACGGAACTCCACACCCTTCTAACGGTAGAGCTACAATTGATGATGATAATGATGATTTTTGGTTTGGTTTCGAACAAGAGTATTTCATTATGGATACTAAAACCCAACTTCCACTTGGTTTCCCAGTTGGAGGGTACCCTGCTCCACAAGGGATGTACTACTGTTCAGTAGGTGGAAAAAACACACACGGAAGAAAATTAGTTGAAGAGCATGCTGATTTATGTATCGCTGCTGGAATCAACTTTGAAGGAATCAACCAGGAGGTTGCTTGCGGACAATGGGAATTCCAATTATTTGCTAAAGGTGCTAAAAAAGCTGGAGATGAAATCTGGGTTGCTCGTTACCTATTAGACCGTTTGACTGAGAAATATGGTTACTATATTGAATATCATCCAAAACCTCTAGGAGATACTGACTGGAATGGTTCTGGAATGCACGCTAACTTCTCTAACGAAGTTTTAAGAACATGTGGAGACCAAGCAACTTACGAAAGAATCTGCGAAGCTTTCCGTCCTGTTACTGCTGAGCACATCGCAGTTTACGGAGCTTACAACGACCAACGTTTAACTGGTAAACACGAAACAGCTTCTATTCACGATTTCTCTTATGGAGTTTCAGACAGAGGATGTTCTATCAGAATTCCTTTAATGACTGTTCAAAAAGGATGGAAAGGATGGTTGGAAGACAGAAGACCAGCTTCAAACGGAGACCCTTACAAAATTGCTGCAAGAATTATCAAAACTGTTAAATCAGCGCTATAATTTTAAGCTTACAATATATTCTACAAATGCCAGCATTATTTGCTGGCATTTTTTTTTCCATAAACCCGACACAACGAGCCACACTATTTGTCATTTCGATTTCTATGATAAAACCAAATCTTTTTCATAAAAGGTTTGGTTTTTTATTACTGCAAAAACTCTATGGATTATTTTGTTTCTCACAGCATTTAAAACACTCATTTTGTTTTTTCCTTCATCAACTTTTCTAATGTAATATCTTCTCAGATCATTATCGAATCTAATTGCACTCATTGCTGCCAAATGCAGAATGGTTTTTAGGTTTTTATCTGCAAGCATTGATACTCCGGGTCTTCTTTTTAATGATGTTCCAGATTGAAAATCAAAAGGCACGACTCCGCTGTAGCATGCCATTTTTCTTGGATCAGTTATAACTGTAAAACCTTCTGTTTTTGATAATAATGTCCATGATAGAACTTGGCCCACTCCAGGAACAGATCTTATCAGTTTCTGTTGCTGGCTTAAACTTTGGTCATTATGTATTACTTTTTCAATATCATTTTCAATAATCTTAATCTGTGCATCAATGCTTTTAATAAGTTTGATGTTTAAGCTTTTCAATTCTTTATCCATTGCAATGCCTTTCATTAATTTGTAGTCATGCTGCTGAACCATAAGCTGTTTTTTGATTTTTATTCTTAAAGCTCTTTCGGTTAATAATATTTTTATCTTTTTAATGGAGCAGGAACTTGGTTTCCATTCCCTATTTTCCTGATAATTTTTTTCAATAAAACTACAAATTCGCAACGCATCAATTTTATCATTTTTGCCTCTGACAAGACCTATGCTTTTCTTGATATGCAAAGCAGATATTACATAAACCTTAAAGTTGAATTTTTCAAGTGCTTCAAACAGATTCCAATTGTATCTGCCAGTATTTTCCATAGCGATCATTACATTTTCACCTGAATATTTTTTGAAAAAATGCTTTATTGCCTGAATCTTATTCTCAATAGAAAAATAATTTACTGATTCCTCTTTAACACAAATATCCAAAGTCTTGCTGCTGATATCAATGCCGATAATAATGTTTTTCATAACTTTGCTTTTACGATTCAACAAATGATTTGAGAAATTCATCATAAGCTCAACTCCTTAATAACGGGTCACTAGCCCAAATTTCTATCTGAGTCTTTGATGAAAAGGAAGCTAAAGTCTTAATCGAAATATGAGTCACAAGCTCGGAGGAACGAACAGTTTACTTTTGCTTCCTTTCTCAATCATAAATCTACTTAAAATTTCAAAAAACAAATCTAAAGGAGGAACAAGGAATCACACTAGAAACTCCGCAAAGAATGTTATCAATCTTTGTCGAATCCCGAGTGTGATTCCTCGTTCCTCGGAATGACAAAACCAAGAGCACAATTCAACAAACTAAAAAAAACAAAACAACCTAAGCTTCAAAAAACCCCATAACTTTATAATACTTAACACTTTATAAATAACAAATATTACTTAATTTTAGGATTAATTTAATTTTTAAATTAATTAAGTTAAACATCAAAACTTATCTTTGTAAATCATTAAAAAAAATTATTATGATAGTCTGGTCACTCTTTTTACTTGCTGTAGTTTTTATTCTTGCTTTAGATTTAGGTGTCTTTAACAAAACACCCCATATTATTAGCACAAAAGAAGCCAGCAAATGGACCTTGGTTTGGGTTACTTTATCTTTCCTATTTTCGGGAGTAATTTATTGGCTATACACCACAGACTATATTGATAATCCGGATAATTTGAAGCCAGCCGTTGCTTCAATGAAGTTTATTACTGGTTATTTAATCGAGCTTTCTTTGAGTGTTGACAATATCTTTGTTATTGCTATTATTTTTGCTTCTTTTAAAATTCCGCAAAAATATCAGCACCGTGTTTTATTCTGGGGAATCTTAGGCGCTATTGTTTTCCGCGGATTAATGATTTTCTTCGGAGTAATGCTGATCAATAAATTTGCTTGGACAACGTATGTCTTTGGAGTTTTCTTACTATTTACCGCAATAAAAATGCTTTTTTCTGGAGAAGAAGAAGATTTTCATCCAAAAGATTCTTTTATTTATAAAGCTTTAGGCAAAGTGATGCCGATTACAGCTGAAACAGATGGCGAGAAGTTTTTCATTTCGACCAAAACTGCAAAAAAAGCAGCCACTCCACTATTTGTAGCTTTAATTGTTATTGAAGTAATGGACGTTTTATTTGCTGTAGACAGTGTCCCTGCAATTCTGGCTATTACGAAAGATCCTTTTTTAGTATTCAGTTCGAACATTTTTGCTATTCTTGGATTACGTTCTATGTACTTCTTCTTAGCAAATATGTTAGCAAAATTCAGTTATTTAGAATACAGCTTAGTAGCAATTTTGGCTTTTGTTGGATTAAAAATGCTTTTACACGATTTCTTCCACGTTCCAGAATGGGCTTCTTTAGGATTTATTGCCTTATCTCTTCTAGTAGGAATTTTAGTTTCTCTTAAATTCGGACCAGAAAAGGTTTTAAATGATTCATCAAGCGAAGAATAATTAGTTTTAAACATATATATTCATAAAAAAAGGAAATCTTAGGATTTCCTTTTTTTTATGAATAATAAGAGATAAATTATTTAAGCTTGATTTCTTTTACTTTACTGTCATCAATACCGTACTTTTCAATTACCGCCTTATAATCTGAATAATCAGGTTTATTAACTGACTTTGCTGTACCTGATAAATATCCAGGAATAATTACAATTCTAAATGTTTGATTTAATCTAAAAGAATCTAAGACACCTCCTAAATCTCCTCCATCCATATAAATACTAACATCTCTCAATGTAAAATTATAATTAAACCCAAAATCAAAGGTTCCATCATTAAAATAATAAAGTTCAGGCGCTAATTTCCACACATCCGCACCATTATCTACTCCAGCCTTTCTATATACAAGCACCATGTCAGATGCGAAAATATTTGGATCCAAAGGAATTATAGGATTATAATCATTAGATGAAGTAAAATTCACGCCTTTAACTTGAAAAACTTCAGCTTCTGGCCCTGGAATCCCTTCTGGCCCCGGAGGCCCTTCTGGTCCTTCACAGCTAGAAAATGCAATTAAACCGATAACTGCAAATAAGGTAAGTATCTTTTTCATAATTATTTTTTTTAAGGATTATATATAAAGGTATTCCAAAAATTAAACCAAAAAAAGTGATTTGGCTTATTTTACCATAAAAATGTCCTTATTTTTTCACAGTCACCTGATTTCTAGCTAGTATTTTATTAAAAAATAATACGTGATACGGAAGTGAGTTTTCCCAATAATCCCAAGTATGTGCTCCTGGACGTTCTGTATAATCGTGGTCAACTTTGTTATAAACCAATCTTCTGTGCAATTCTCTATTTGGCTCGATTAAAAAATCGTCTACACCACAATCTATCACTAAAGGAAGCTTATTTGATTTTAATTTATCAGCCATTCTTAAAACAGAATTTTGTTCGTACAATTCTGTATTACCGCTTTTGTCTCCAAATACGGGCTGCATCAATTTTACAACCTGTGCAGAAGAATCTCTGTTAAGCATCGTACTCATATCTACTGCCCCACTCATACTACCTGCTGCGCAAAATAATTCTGGATGTCTGGCAGACAAGTACAATGCGCCATGTCCGCCCATAGATAGACCTGTAATAACTCTACCATTTTTGTTGGCAATTGTTTTATAAGTTTTATCTACTTTCTGAATTACTTCCTGTGTAATAAAAGTCTCAAACTGACTTTCTTTATTTACAGGACTATCAATATAAAAACTAAACGTCTCCCCTTCTGGCATTACAATAATCATATTGTATTGATCTGCTAGATTGTGAACCAGTTTTTTGTTTGGAGTATTTTTAAGCCAGTCGCTAAAATGTCCGTAAGCACCATGCAAAAGATACATTACAGGAAAAGCCGTTTTACTTTTTGCATAAGAATTTGGCAAAACTACCGCTGCTTTATAGGTTTTTCCCATTGCGGTACTGGCAATTTGAAGTGTGTCTACTTTTGCAGCATATGTCATGGTGGTAAGACAAAGCAAAAATGCAGACAATAGCATTTTAAATTTCTTCATTTTGATATTTTTTTTTCTGATTAGGGTTTGTAAATATAACTTTTTTCAGAATAAAATATATGAAAAATCCGACTTGCTTTGGAGTTAAAAAAGATAGCCACGAATTCACGAATTAATATTAAATAAAATTCGTGAATTCGTGGCTAAAAAAAACTCAAGCTAAAACTAGCTGATTATAATCTTATGCTCATGTCGGTATTGCGAAGCACTTTTACCGGTGTATTGTTTAAACGATTTACTAAAGTGGCTGAAGTTATTAAAACCACTTTCATAACAAACTTCATTTATACTCATTGGCTGTTCTGCCAAAAGTTTTGAAGCATGCACGAGACGATATTCATTTACAAACTCAGTAAATGTTTTATTGGATATCTTCTTGAAATAACGGCAGAAAGAAGGCGTAGTCATACTAACCAGACTCGAAACTTCATCTATAGAGATAGATTCCTGAAAATGATCTTTTACAAAATTGAAAACCACATTCATACGGTCATTATCCTGCGTTTGCAATTCCATCGAAAATCCGTCGGCGTTTAAAATGGTATATTCCTCAGCCGATTCCAGTTCGTCTAAAACACTCAAAAGTGTTATAAGTCTTTGAAATGGCGGTTCATTCTCCATCATTTCAATTTTCTTACCGATACGTTTTTTCGTTTCACCTCCAAAAGCGATTCCGCCTTTAGCTTGTTTCAAAATATTCTGCACCTTTTTCATTTCGGGCGCAACAAAAAAGTCGCTTCCTAAAAATTCAGGTTTAATATGGATAACGGTTTCCGTTGTATTTCCTGTCTGCTCATTTGTAAAACCGCAATGCGGCAAATTAGCTCCTATTAAAAGTAAACTACCATTGGTATAATAAGAAACATGGCTTCCTATTTGTCTTTTTCCTGCCCCACCATTTATATAGACCAACTCAATTTCTGGATGATAGTGCCATAAATGAGCTTTGCTATTGGTCTTTTCGGCGTGTTTAGCGTAGGTAAAAGAACTTCCGTATGAGTTAGTTATCACTTCAAGAGCTGGGGCAATAGTCTTCATGATAATTTCTTTAAAAAATAATAGCAAATTTAACAAAATCACCTAAAATAATTTAAATTTTAACCTATAACGGTTTCGTAAATGCGAATTTTACATTAAAATAACGTTCTTAACGCTGAAGAATTTATATCAAATTCGCCTTTTTTTTAGGGTCTTATTTTTTTTCTTCACTTTTTTTCTATTTATCTTATTTAAAACTCGATTTTATACCAATATGTTAAAATTTGTAAGAAAAATAGAAATTTTAAGAAGTATTCAGTTTTTTAAAAACTTTGAATAAAAACAATCAAATTAACAAAAACACAACATTAAAGTCAAATTTTAACATATAACGGTTTCGTAAATGAGAATATAGCATATAAATTGGAAAATATAGATGTTAAAATACCACACATGCTGCTATAACTTTGCATCAGAGAAATGAACGAAAAAAATTTAATACTATAGAATATGAAAAAGGTTATGAAATTAAGTTTAGTATTTGCAGTACTTCTAACAGGAATGAGTACATATGCAATTGATGGAAATGAAGCATTAAATCTTCATGTATTAAAAGGAAATGGCAAGGTAATTGCTTTTGGAATTAATCAATTACAAAAAGCAGTTATTAGTATATCTGATACAAATGGTAATGTAATCTATACTGAGAATGCTTCTGGTAAAGACGGAATCTTAAGAACTTTCAGTTTAGAAGAATTTCCTCAAGGAAAATATATTTTAGAGGTTGCCGACAGCTTCAAAAAAGTAAAATACGATATCACTGTTGACGCTAATAGTTCTGTTTTATCTTCAAAAGGTACAGTTTCTGTTAACTAAGAAAATATTAAGGTTAAGTGCAATTCTTCACGGCACTTAAAACTTTATACTCTAATACAGTATAAAAAGTGAGGTTAGATAGTTAGTAAGTTAAAAACTTTCAAAAGTTTTAAAAACAGCTCTTTGTGGTTACTGAGCTGTTTTTTTTTGCTCTTTACTTTTTGAGTTTTCAACTGCAAAGATTTTTTTTACCGCAAAGTTCACAAAGTTTTTTTATCAAAGATCATGCATATAAATGCAAAGTTCGCAAAGCTATATTAGGATATTATTCTATAAAATTTACTCCAAAAACCTTTGTGAACTTTGCGTTTTTTACAATCCCTCATACTAAAAATCCTAGCGCACTTTGCGCTTAAATTCACGCAGTTTTTTTACCGCAAAGTTCACAAAGATTTACACAAAGTTCGCAAAGTTTTTATTAGGATAAAGCTTTGCGAACTTTGCTTTTTTTATAATCCCTCATACTAAAAATCCTAGCGTACTTTGCGGTTAGATTCACGCAATTTTTTTACCGCAAAGGCACAATCCAAATAAAAAACTTAGAATCTCAGCATCTTAGAACCTTAGCATCTTTATAATTCCTACATTTTTTAAAGAAATCGTTATCTCAATGTAAATTAAAAATCACTAAAAACGTTGAAAAATAATAACCGAATTAACAAATACGATAAATATAATTCAAATTTTAACCTATAACGGTTTCGTAAATGAGAATATAGCATATAAATTGGAGAATATAGTATTGATTTTTTACTTACAACTGAAGTAATTTAGCATCAGAGAATTAGAACTATTAATTTAAAAACTAAATACCATGAAAAAGATTGTTAGATTGAGTTTAGTAGCAGCATTGCTTTTCACAGGAATAAGCACATATGCAATTGATGGAACAGCAGATTTTAACCTGCATGTAATTAAAGCTAATGGTAAACAAATCACTTTTGGTCTTAACCAAACGCAAAAAGCCAACTTAGCAATTTACGATAAAGATGGATCTTTAATTTATTCTGAAAGTGCTTCAGGTAAAGATGGGATTTTAAGAACTTTCAGCCTAGAAGAGTTTCCAGAAGGAACTTACTTCCTGGAAGTAGAAGACAATACAAAAAAAGCAAAATACGAAATCACTATAACTGATGAAGTTTCTGTTTTATCTAAAAACGCAGTTTCTTCTGTTTATAAAGCAGGTTTTGCTAAAAATACAAGCGTGGCAGCACGCTAAAAAGTTTATGCTTTCATAAAGTATAAAAGTGAGGTTAGATAGTTAGTAAGTTTAAAAACTTTCAAAAGTTTTAAAAACAGCTCTTTGTGGTTATAGAGCTGTTTTTTTTTACCACAAAGTTTTTTACCGCAAAGATTTACGCAAAGTTCGCAAAGTTTTTTCCACAAAGCTTTGCGAACTTTTTCGTTTTATAAACCTCTTGTATAATAATTCTTAGCGTACTTTGAGGTTAAAAACTCACTTCGTTTTTGTAAAGAAATCCTTAATCCATTGTAAACTTAAAATCAAGCAAAACATTAAAAAATAATAACTGAATTAACAAAAACATTAAAAATAATTCATGTTTTAACCTATAACGGTTTCGTAAATGAGAATATAGCATAGAAATAGGAAAACACAGTTGCGCTTTTTCAGGTATTACATAAGTAATTTAGCATCAGAGAATTAGAACTATTAATTTAAAACTAAGTACCATGAAAAAGATTGCAAAATTGAGTTTAGTAGCAGCGTTGCTTTTCACAGGAATAAGCACTTACGCAATTGATGGAAATGGAGATTTTAATCTTCATGTATTAAAAGCTAATGGAAAACTGATCACTTTCGCACTTAACAAAGTACAGAAAGCCAATTTAGCTATTTATGACAAGGACGGAACTTTAATCTACTCTGAAAGCGCATCTGGAAAAGATGGAATTTTAAGAACTTTCAGTCTAGAAGAATTTCCTGAGGGAACTTACTATTTAGAAGTAGAAGACAGTGTAAAAAGAGTAAAATATGAAATTACAATAGGAGATAATGCATCTTTATCGAGAAATGCAGTTTCTTCTGTTTACAAATCTGGTTTTGCTAAAAACACAAGTGTTGCTACACGCTAAAATTTTATACTTCAAAAAGGTATAAATTAAGGTTAGAAAATTTTAAAATTGCGCTTATAAGAAACAGCTCGTGGTGGTTACAGAGCTGTTTTTTTTTATTTAAGAATTAAAACAGATGATGAAACAGAAAATTTCTGAAAATTATTCTTATTAATTCAACTCTTTGATTTTTAAGTGTTAAAAAATGTTTTCTAAAAATAAATCCAAAAGCCCAGTATTTACGTACATAGTTCAAACAAAATACCGAAATAATTACAATTCAATAACTTAAGCGTTTAAAAATGCTAATTTATTGCTAAAAATTAAATTTGTATTTGTAGTTTTACGCGTTCCACATTTAGTAATTAACAATTTAAAAAAAACATGACAAAATTTACCAAAGCTGGTTTAGTTGCTGCCTTTTTTTTAGCGACTGTGTTTACCTACGCCATTGATGGAAAAGGTGATTACATTTTAAATATCAAAACAGGAAATGGAAAAGTAGTTAGCTTTACTTTAGACACTGTAGAAAATGCATCTTTCTCTATCTACGACGAAAATCACAATTTACTTTATGCGGGAGAATCTGCAGCAGACAAATTAGAAGTTTCTAAAACAATTAGTTTAGAAAGTTTTCCTGCTGGAACGTATGTTCTAGAAGTGAAAGCAAACGACAAAGTTGCGAAACACGAAATTAAAGTCGCTGCTAAAAAAGTAAAGACTGTAAAGTTAGACCAATCTGTTAACCAGAGTCCATCTTTCCGTCGTTAATTTTTTGCCCCCTAAGAATTAGAAAAGCAGCCCGTACCAGGAGCTGCTTTTTTTGTTTTAGATTTTATCATTTCTTAAACTCAAACCAATTTTTACCAGTTTCCAAAAAACTACTGACTCTGACGAAATTATTATTTTTTGTGATTCTTGATATACCAAAGAATGCATAAAAGCATAGGTATAATCTAAAAAATCTATCAGTCTGAAACTTTGCCGATATTCTGGACGCACTTCATCGCTGTTTGCAAAACATATATTTCCAGATTCTTGTTCTTCTAAAAACAACAAACCTAAATGATTTGAAAACCTTTTTAATATATCCTTATTTATGATCGTCTTTTCAGAATTTGACTTTTGAAATATTTCAGTAAGAGTAAAAGACAGTTCTGTCGTTTTGTTTTTTATTTTTTGAATGCATAGCTCCACATCAGCATTATCAGAAAATGTAGTCTTGTTTTTTTCGCTTTGTAAAGCCTGTATTTTATCTAAATATTCCTGTATCGTCATCTTCAAAACCTTAACTGATATAAAGTTAAATGATATTTTTTCTGTAAATGAAAAACTATGTTTTAAAATCGTTTTTCATTCAAAAAAATATATAAATCATACAAAATCAATTATTTACAAAAATGGAATATAATCGACAAAACTGAATAAACATCGTTAAAATGCAGTTCATATTCTTGATTTCCATATATTTGTACATCAAAAAGCACATTAAATATATAATAAATACAGAATTTTAAAGTTTATAATTGCTTAAAGCTGTTTTTGCAGCAAAAAAAGATTTTCGAAAACAATTAAGAATACGATTAAATACCACAACCAAAACTAAACCTATGCAAAAACAACTAGCTATTTTAGTATTGTTTATCGTATTTTCATTTCGTGCGTCTGCGCAAAACGAAACTTATTATAAAACCGATAAAGTCGGCGAAAAATATGCCTATGTCGATGTTATAAGAACCTATGAAAAGGTTGCTGCAAAAGGTTACAAGTCGGTAGATTTATTTCAAAAATTGGGGAATTCATCGTATTCAAATTGCGAACTAGAAAAAGCAGCCGAATGGTACAGCGAATTATTTGCCTTAACCACAGATTTAGACCCTGTTTATTATTACCGCTATGCAGAATCGTTACGTTCTATTTCTGAAAATGCAAAAGCTGATGCCCTGATTGAAAAATTAAAACGCAAACCAAAAACTTCGATAAAAAGCAAAGTTTAATAAAACTTGAATTGATATAAAAAAACCTCTCAGGAATGAGAGGTTTTTTGTTTTATTACGTTTCCATAATTAGTGATGAAAACTCTAGAAATCTATTTTTTAATTATTTTCTTTGAGATTAAAGCTCCATTAACTTTTGCTTTCAGTAAATAGGCTCCTTGGCCTAATTTAGATATATCAATTTTATCATTTAAACCCAATTCGTCACTAATTAGTAATCTTCCATTTAAATCAAAAATTTGGAAACTTTCAATCTTAACGTTATTTTCAGCTTTTACATTTATAAAATCATTTGATGGATTTGGATAAAAAACTAATGGTGATTTATTTTCTATTAATGGAATACTTAAATTATTAGCATACTTCCATAATGCATTATCTTTTGCATAATAGAGATAGTCATTGAAAGAAACAAAACTTATTACATTGTCCAATACACTAATTTGCTGCAAGGAATTTAATTTTGAATTAAAAATATATCCCTTTGTAAATCGATCCTTATCTATTGATGCTATATAATATTCGTTATCATTAATTTTAGAAAAAATAGAGGTATCTACTAAGTCTATAAAAATAAAAGGCTTTTCTATCTCCTTTGACAGTTCTCCTAAATTTGTTACTGTATAATCAGCAAGATTTAATGACATTAAAGAAGCATTTCCTGTTTGATTTGCTGAAGAAAAAAGCAACGAATTATCTGTTTTAGTAAAATTTGAAGGAGGAAAATAATGGTCACTCGTTTTACTGTATATTTCAGTTACATTGTTATTCACCGAATCAAATTTCCATATTGACAATTTGTTCAAATTAGCAGAAAAAAACATAAAATATAAATTGTTTCCTGCCTCAATAGCACTTCCATGCTGCACCAAATCCAATTGCGCATTCCAAACGTTTCCTATCGTTTTGGTGTTTTCGAGTGTTCCATCTGTTTCATGTAGATAATATCTGCTAATAAAATATAATTTCCCATTATGTTCAATATATTGTGTCAACCCTGGTGTCCCTGCAGAGTCAGATCCGTTTCCATCTATTAAAGGTGTTATCGGGAAAGTACCCTCCAAGGTACCATTGCTCCTCCAAACTCTAGAATTACTTGTTCCATAAGGGCCATCTGGGTCATACGGTTGAAATGTAAATATAAAAGTGTCATTACATTTCCCCTGAAAAGTTGGAGTATTTACACAAGGTAAGTTATCTTTAACTAATACCGTTCCCGCTGCTGTCCCATCGGTTTTCCAAACTTGCAATTTATCATCTTCCTTAATTAAAAAATAGATCAAATTACCAACGGCTGTAAGCTTAGAAACTCTACCTTTAATAAAGCTTGTTACTTTTACAGTACCAGCTTCGGTTCCGTCCGTTTTCCAAATTTCTCCAACAGAGCTTTCATCTTTTGCAATAAAATATAAACTATTATTAATTTCTGCACTTCCTTCTAACGTTCATTCAATCGAAGATTCTGAACCCGGATATATGTCTTTTATTAGTTTTGTATTTGAAGTAGTTCCATCACTCAGCCATATTTCGGCACCAGTATCGGCTTCACTTGCTCCAAATATCAGCTTACCATTAAATTGCTTAAATCCCCATGCATAGCTTGTAAAATCGTATATTTTTTGCTGAGCATGGATCTTTATAATTGCAAATGCGAAAAAAATTAGGAGTAATTTTATTTTCATATATTAATATTTATTTAAACTGAAATGTAAATATATACTTTTATCAAAAACAGACTACAGAAAAATCTTAAAAACAAAAAAACTCCCATTTCTGAAAGCTTTTTGTTTTTACGGTAATAGTTCCACGACCTTATCATTTCAATTAATCCGATATTTTATAATCGGTAAACTTATAAGTATTGTCCTTTTTTCCCATTAATTCAATAGATTGAAAATTAACTCCTTGATCTGTAACTTGATAATCATAAACATCTATTACGCCATCATAGTTATGTAGTTCATAATATTTTCCGTTTTCAACCCACCATTTACCATTTTCAGTAATTTGATCGACTTTACCGTTTTCGTACATCGCAACAAAAAGTAAAACACTTGTTCCGTTTTCAAAACGACATGACACCCAATATTTATTTACTCCTTCTTGCTGTTGTCCCATTTCAGAGCCTTTCCAGCACCCAAAAAGTTTCGGGTCATATGTTTTCTTTTCCGCCTTATTAATTGCTTTTACATCCAGTTTTGCTTTTGTCTGGCTAAAACCGAAGTTTGCAATAAGGAACAATCCTAAAATAAAAATGCTTTTTTTCATTTAAAATTAATTTTTGAAGTTAGATATAGTTTTTGGTTTTTATAATTTGTTTGCCTTTCCGCTTAAGCTTTTCATCTCCATTTTCTGATTGCTAATATATACAAACAAATTACTTCTAAATTGAGGAAAGCCGTAAAACGATATTTTTTTGTAAAAGAAAAAACCTCTCATTTCTGAGAGGTTTCTATATTCTTAAAAAGCTTACTATTTATCTTTTAGCAATTTCTCTAAATACTCAATCTTATCTTTTTCTGCTTGAAGCAAACGCTCGTAAAGTTTTTTATTTTCTTCTACCGTTTCCATTAATTTATCTAATGGATTGAAAGTGCAATTATTAAGTCCGAAATAATTATTAGGACTTTCATTAAATGTATTGAAATAATTAATTGCAGCTTCGTCTGAAAAATTCTTAATCGCTTCAACCGTTACACCAAGTGCTTTTGCAACCTCAACAAGTTTTTCGTCATCAATGGTTTCGCTATTTTCCATAGCCGAAATCGCCTGCTGATTTGTTCCTAAAGCCTGCGCCAAAGCTTCCTGCTTCATATCACGAAGTTCACGAATACGGCTTATTTTTCGCCCTATATGATTTGGTTTTGTTAGTGTGCTCATAATTCAAAGATAATAATAAAGTGTCAAAATCGGTAAAATGTAAAAAACAGATTTTATGCCGTGCGATACAGTAAAAAATGATTTCGTACAGCAAAATCTATTTCTTACTTCGCGAATCAAACAAAAGTACAATTTTTCTTATAATAAATTTATAAAAGTCAAATCGCAAACCAATTAAAAATATACGCCTTATGGAAACCAATGCAACTGAAACTTTACAAAAACTACAAAAATTAACCGCTCAATATTTTACAACGCTAAAACCAATTGATGAAGCCAATTCTTTTACCGCACAATTCAAAGTAGTCAATTATTTAGAACTCGGCTGCCTCATTACCGATTTGCTAAAATTATGCATTCTGGCGCTTGATAACGACATGCATAATTTTTCTAAAAAAGATAAAAGTGCAACTATTAATGTGAGTCTGATTTTGGAAACGATTCTGCATTTGTTTCCTATGGATGAAATGGAGTTTTTGGGGTTTGTTGGGGAGGTTGTTGAATGATTTCTATTTGCAGATGCAAATGGGAAAGTTCTAATACTAAAAAATCTCGCAAAGGCGCTAAGTCGCAAAGTTTTTTTTACACAATTTTGTCATTTCGACGGAAGGGAGAAATCACACAAGTTATTCCACAACGATTTACGATTTGTATTGTCGAATTTCTAGTGTGATTTCTCTCTTCATTTTTTTAAAACACGTCCCATTTTTTACCTTTTTCTGATTGAAAGCAATTATCAATTCCTCTTACCATAATATATAATCCTCCCACAAAACTCATCATTTTTTCAATAGGCAAAGCTAATAATTGATAGCTGTAATTTATTGATCTTAGGACTACTATTACTGCAATAATGCCAACAATAATCTCAATAACTCCATACAACAATCTTAATTTCTTCCTTAAAAACCAAAGATACAACCCTGAATAAACAGATATAAAAATACAAGCAAAAAAATTAAATATTGTTTTATCCGTACTGAAAGTAAAAATTAGAAATGCTACTATCAATCCTAAAGTTGTCAAAAGAAATGTTTTTATCACTTCAGAATTTGGATCTTCAAGTTCTAGTATTCTTAAATTATTTTCTTCAATTTTTAATTCTAATTCATTGATTTTTTCTTGCATTCTAACTTTAGATTCCTGCAATAATTTTTTAATTTCTTCCGATTCGTCTCTAAATTTTTCTTCCATCTATTTTATTTTTTTCCGTATTTTCTAAAAGCAGAAACAAATTGATAAATAAAAAATCCACATACTATTTTATTAATAAAATCTATACTTAAAGATGCTGTATTAAATTCATCCTTACCAACCAAAAAATCTGTTCTATGTGTTAAATCAATAAAGGAAAAATAATACCCGATTAGAGAATAATTAATTTTATTACAATTGAAAATCCTATCCAAACTTAAGAGATACAATAAGTAAAACATTATTGAAAAACAAAGGAAATATATTAATGGCAATTTAATAGATAATCCATGATTATTAGACTTTCCATTTATCCATAAGA
This sequence comes from Flavobacterium sp. B330r, assembly GCF_056824325.1. NCBI lineage: Bacteria > Pseudomonadati > Bacteroidota > Flavobacteriia > Flavobacteriales > Flavobacteriaceae > Flavobacterium > Flavobacterium sp. B330r. The sequence continues at coordinate 3,500,072 of NZ_CP124860.1, read as the reverse complement.
TTGCTCTATCCCAACAAGATATTTGTTTAATTTTCTTTAAAGCATCATTAGAAATAGCTTGCAATTTTTGCGCTTCATAAAAATTTCCTGTTGACTCCAAAATAATTTTTAGTTGAAGAAAAATCTCATATTGATCTTTATAATAATTATCCGATTTCTGATCAGGATAATGAACATTTTCCAAAGTTTTAAATTTTTCGAAGCTTGTATTATCAGTAGGAAAATTACAAGAAGTAAACGTAGATTTACCAAATTTTGTTCGAAAAAAAGAAACAATATTGTAGTCACTAAAATTAATATTATCAAACCATATATTTTCTAAATTCGATTTATGTATTTCAATTTTACTTTCTTCTTTTCTATTTTTTAGAGGACTTATATTATAAAAGTTAACTTCTTTTTGAGTTGAAAAATCTCTGATAAACCAATTAGATATTTTTGTATTATCAATTGAAATTTTACTATTTGAATATCCTGATAACGATAGAGAATTCAATGACGAATTTATAACTTTGACTTCTCCACTCTCTTCATTTTGATTATACTTAATCGAAAGATGAATATCGAATAATTGTTTTTCTTCTGGTCTTAAATAGTATCCAATTTTATCTTCGTTTAAATCTCTATAACCAATTCTATAAACTCCTCTTTTGAGACTTTTAGATTCATTCGTTCTAAAAATAACTTTTTGTGAATCATAGATATGATAAGATTGCTTTTTCTTTATTAAGTCTAAAGAACTAATTTTTAAAGCTTTCAAAAGTTTTTTCCAATTTTTAGGAAAAATATTTTCTTCTGTATATGAAAGACTAACAACTTTTTGACCTATTATAAAAATATGATCATCTATAATACAATTGTTAATAGCAACACTTCTTATATTAGAGTTTTGGATAGTTCCTGAAAAAATCGAACTATTAAATGAAAGTGAAATATTCGTTGATTTGATTTCATTTGCATCAAAATTCTCAATATAACAGTTTACAAACTGAATACTGATATCTAGAAAATCAATTACATCAAAATTTTCGACGCGAACATTTTTAAATAAACAATTACTAAATGTGAAAGTTATTCGTCCGTCTTGAAATGCAACATCATGAAAATCACTACTCAATATTTTAACTGTAACATCTGATAGAAAATTTTTATTTTCTATTGTTTCATATGGTTTTATTCTTTCTATATTTTGTATCAATTGCGAACTTTTTAAATTAAAAAAAGCAGAAATCCTTTAACAAATGCAGTATTATTCGAAGTAAATTTTCAACTACATAACATCAATTAAATTTCTTTCACATCTATTATAAATATTTATTTCTTGTAAATTTATATAAACATTTCTCTCTAAAATTGAGGAAAACCGTAAAATCATAAAGTTTCTGGTTGAAATATAAAAAAAAACCTCCCAAAAAATCTTGAGAGGTTTTTCCATATTATTAAAAATCAAAAAAGATTACATATTCCTTCTATACTGCCCACCAACTTCAAACAACGCCGAAGTAATCTGACCTAAAGAACAAACCTTTGTAGCTTCCATTAAATGATCGAATAAGTTTTCGTTTTTAATAGCCGCTTGCTGTAATGTATTTAAATGCTCATTTACTTTTGCTTCGTGGAAATTATGCAAGTTATCCAGCATCGTAATTTGATATTGTTTTTCTTCTTCCGTTGCACGAATAACCTCAGCCGGAATTACCGTTGGCGAACCTTTTGAACTCAAGAATGTGTTTACACCCACAATTGGGAAATCTCCGTTGTGTTTTAAGGTTTCGTAATACAAACTTTCTTCCTGAATTTTAGATCTTTGGTACATCGTTTCCATTGCACCAAGAACGCCTCCTCTTTCCGTAATTCTGTCGAATTCTTGAAGAACCGCAGCTTCAACTAAATCGGTTAATTCTTCGATGATAAATGAACCTTGAATTGGATTTTCGTTTTTCGCTAAACCTAATTCTTTATTAATAATCAGCTGAATTGCCATGGCACGACGTACAGATTCTTCTGTTGGCGTTGTAATGGCTTCGTCGTAAGCGTTTGTGTGAAGCGAATTACAGTTGTCGTAAATCGCGTATAAAGCCTGTAAAGTCGTTCTAATATCGTTAAAATCAATTTCCTGTGCGTGTAACGAACGTCCAGAAGTCTGAATATGATATTTCAGCATTTGTGCTCTTTCATTGGCTCCGTATTTGTTTTTCATGGCTTTTGCCCAAATTTTACGCGCCACACGACCAATTACAGAATATTCTGGATCAACTCCGTTAGAGAAGAAGAAAGATAAATTTGGTCCAAAATCGTTGATGTTCATTCCACGGCTCAAATAATATTCCACGTAAGTGAAACCATTTGAAAGCGTAAATGCCAATTGCGTAATTGGGTTCGCTCCCGCCTCTGCAATATGATATCCTGAAATCGAAACCGAATAGAAATTACGAACGTTCTTAGTAATGAAATATTCTTGAACGTCGCCCATTAATCGCAAAGCAAATTCGGTTGAGAAAATACAAGTATTTTGCGCCTGATCTTCTTTCAAAATATCGGCCTGAACCGTTCCACGAACTTGAGCTAACGTTTTTACTTTTATTTCGTTATAAACTTCCAAAGGTAAAACCTGATCTCCCGTCACACCCAAAAGCATTAATCCTAAACCGTTGTTTCCAGCAGGAAGTTCACCTTGGTATTTCGGTCTTTCGATTCCTTTTTCTTTGTATAATTTGTTGATTTTAGCTTCAACTTCTTTTTCTAAATCATTTGCCTTGATGTAAATCTCACATTGCTGATCGATTGCGGCATTCATAAAGAAACCTAACAACATTGGCGCAGGCCCATTAATCGTCATACTTACCGAAGTTAATGCATGAACCAAATCGAAACCTGAATATAGTTTTTTAGCATCATCCAAACAGCAGATTGAAACTCCGGCATTTCCAATTTTTCCGTAAATATCCGGACGCAAATCTGGATCATTTCCGTATAAAGTTACACTATCAAAAGCTGTCGAAAGACGTTTTGCAGGCATTCCTGCACTTACGTAGTGAAAACGTTTATTGGTTCTTTCCGGTCCGCCCTCGCCCGCAAACATTCTTGACGGATCTTCGCCTTCACGTTTAAACGGATACAATCCTGAAGCAAAAGGAAATTCGCCAGGAACATTTTCCTGTAAATTCCAACGCAAGATATCGCCCCAGCCTTCATATTTAGGCAAAGCAATTTTCGGAATTTGTAAATGCGATAAACTTTCAGAATGCGTTGCAATCTTGATTTCTTTATCACGAACTTTAAACGAGTAAACTGGATTTTTATATTTCGCAACCTTTTCATCCCAATTCAGGATAATTTCCCAATTGTACGGATCTAAATCCATTTTTACTTTATCAAACTGATTAAGCAAAAGATTTAAAAAGATTCTGTTTTCGTCGTGCTCTGCGATTCCGCTTGGTAAAACTGTAGAATCGTCAATTCCTGCTTTATTGATTTGCGGAACTTTCCCAGAAACCGATTCGATGGTTTTGAAAATTCCGTATAGTTTCTGCGCTACTTTTTGCTGAGAAAGGGCGATTTCATCATAAGATCTGTTATTCTCTGCAATTTCAGATAAATAACGCGTTCTGTGAGGCGGAATCACGAAGATTTTCTCGCTCATTTCTTTTGTGATTTCAAAAGTCGATTTCAAGTCAGAATCGGTTTTTTCGACCACTTTATCCATAATCGCTTTGTAAAGCGTGTTCATTCCCGGATCGTTAAACTGCGAAGCAATCGTTCCGAAAACGGGCATTTCGTCTGGGCTTTTATCCCAAAGATTATGGTTTCTTTGATATTGTTTTTTAACATCGCGCAAAGCATCCAATGCGCCGCGTTTGTCAAATTTGTTTAAAGCTACTAAATCGGCAAAATCAAGCATGTCGATTTTTTCCAATTGTGTTGCTGCTCCAAACTCTGGTGTCATTACATATAAGGATACATCAGAATGATCCATAATCTCGGTATCAGACTGACCAATTCCCGAAGTTTCTAAAATAATCAAATCGTATTTTGCGACTTTTAGAACCTGAATCGCTTCGGCTACATATTTAGACAAAGCCAAATTCGACTGACGAGTTGCCAGCGAACGCATATAAACACGAGGATTATTGATGGCATTCATACGGATTCTGTCTCCTAAAAGTGCTCCTCCTGTTTTTCTTTTCGAAGGATCGACAGAAATTAATCCGATAGTTTTTTCTGGAAAATCAATTAAAAAGCGGCGAACCAATTCGTCAACCAAAGAAGATTTTCCTGCACCACCCGTTCCTGTAATTCCTAAAACTGGAATTTTAGAACTTGCATTGCTTTCGTGAATTTTATCAAAAACTGGTTTTGCAATTTCAGGAAAATTTTCTGCTGCCGAAATCAAACGTGCAATTGCGGTTGGAATTTTATTTTCTATATGATCAATTTCTCCGTTTAGTTTATCTCCAATAGGAAAATCGGCACGCTGTACCAAATCATTAATCATTCCCTGAAGTCCTAAAGAACGGCCATCGTCTGGAGAATAAATTCTAGTGATACCATATTCATGTAATTCTGATATTTCACTTGGAAGGATTACTCCACCTCCGCCTCCGAAGATTTTAATATGCCCCGCTCCTTTTTCGCGAAGCAAATCATACATATATTTAAAGTATTCATTATGTCCGCCTTGATACGAAGTCATTGCAATGGCGTTGGCATCTTCTTGAATAGCGGTATTTACCACTTCTTCAACGCTTCTGTCATGACCAAGGTGAATTACTTCAACCCCTGTTGACTGAATAATACGGCGCATAATATTGATGGCGGCATCATGCCCATCAAAAAGTGAAGCAGCGGTAACAATTCTTACTTTATTTTTAGGAATATATGGTATTTGTTGTTCCATTTTATGAATATGATAATTTTAAGCGACCAATGTACAAATTATTTTAATATTTGATTAACCAAATAGCATTATGTTAATAAAAAAGAAAATATTTTTTCTTCAATATAAAGGTAACAATTCTTGATACTAATTGATCTAAGTTAAGGAAAGCTTAAAGACATGGCAATTTCGCAACATTTAAATAAAATCTGGAAACACGTTTTGAGTACTCCCATAGTAATTTAGCATTGTAGAAAAGCCCCAAATTTTTACCAACGACTTACGTAGAAAAGTAATAACGTAAAAATTAAAAAAATGAAAACATTTTATTCATTCACCGTAATTTTAAGTTTGAGTTTTTTTGTATTTTCTTTTAACAGAATTGAAAACAATAGTTTTAAATATAAAAAAGCTTCAAATCATTTAACCGTTTACCACAATCAAAATGATGTAAACGAAATTTCGAACGATTTCTTCAAAAGATATTCAGATTTGAAAAGATATAAATCTGATGTCATGTCATTATACAAAACTAGAACTCTTGGCACAATCTGGTTTGACGAAAACGAAATCAACGAATTTGGCTCTGCTTTGTATGAAAAAGCAAAAAAAACAAATGATTTAATTATTCCTTATCAAAAAGAAATAGACCAATTGTTTAGTTCTTCATCAGATAAAAGCACACTTTCTCAAACTGATGCAGATATGCTTTTGAGCTCATTATATATAGTGTACGCCAAAAAAAGTAATGCCGACAAGAAAAAACTAGCTTATGATACTATGCTAAAAGATTTCTTAAACTACAGCACATTAGAAGAGGAAGAAAAAACAGCAGTTGCATCAAATGAAAAAGTAGAATTTGACCAGTATTACAAATTGCAAGATATTCTGAAAAAATACAAAAGATTAGAAAAATCTAGCAAATACAAACCTATTGTTCCGGCAGAGTCTCCTTATAAAGAGTTGCGTCCAGATGCTGTTTCCAGCACTATTTCGCAAGTTAGAACTCGTTTGTATTTATTAGGAGATTTGAAAACAGATTCTAAAAGCGAAGTTTATGATCGTGAATTGATGGATGCTGTGATGAAATACAAAGTTCGTAACGGATTTAAACCCAATTATATTCTGGCAGAAGAGCATATTAACGAAATGAATATTCCGCTTGAAGATAAAGTGGCAACTTTAAAACTTAACATGGAAAGATGTCGTGAGATTTCGGCTCAAATTGCTGCCAGCGATGAGTATGTTTTGGTTAATGTTCCTTCTTATGAATTGTTTTATGTTAAGAATGGAAAAGTAGTATTGAAATCGAGTGTTTTTGTTGGAGCTCCTCTTACCAAAACAACCATTTTTAATGGAGAAATTGATCGAATTGTATTTAGCCCTTACTGGACAGTGCCACAAAGTATTGTACAAAACGAGTTGAGATCTAAAATTGCTGCAGACCCAAATTATCTTGCAGAGAAAAACATGGAAATGGTTAATGGTCAAGTACGACAAAAACCAGGTCCAGATAACTCTTTAGGATTGGTAAAATTTATGTTCCCAAATCCTGATGATATCTATATGCACGATACGCCATCTAAAACTCTGTTCGATTTTGAAAAAAGAACTTTCAGCCACGGATGTATTAATGTAAAAATGGCAAAAGAATTGGCTGTTGCCATGCTGAAAGATTATCCAGAATGGAATCAGGCAAAAATTGACAAAGCGATGGCGGGTAAAGTAGAAAACAGTTTTAAACTGACAAAAAAAGTACCAATTTTCATTACTTATTTTACTTCATTGGTAAATGAAAACGGAGAAATTGGTTTCTTTCAAGATGTTTACGAAAAAGATGCAGAATTAAATAATCAATTGTCTCTTACTGTAAATTAATACAAAACGACATACATAAAATAATAATCGGGAATTCATTCAGTTGAGTTTCCGATTTTTTTATTTAAAAAATGTCTTAAGTTATTAGTTTTAAAACTTTTAAAGCCTTTTATATTTTTATTTCTGTCGCAACTTTGCATCGTAATACTACCACTAGCATTAAATTAAAAACAATAGATCATGAAAACAGAAAATATTGAAGGTTTATCATTGTTTGAAATAAATTTATTGATACAACAAGGCGGAAGATTTGTAATGTTTCCAAATCTGATGACAAAACTTAAAGGCTATACTATTTATTTTATTCGTCCTGACGAAAAAACAATTAAATACGCATTAAAACATTTCTTTAAAAATATAACGCTTGGCTGGCGCGCACTTCTGTTAAGGCCATCTTACATTTCAAAATCTTTATTCTATTTGACATTTGGCGGTAAAGATTGCACTCAGCATATTTTAGCCAATTTAAAGCAGATTAATCCAATCAATAACCCCAATTTATACTGTGTACAGTACGTTTAAACACCTTTTTTGTCCCATAAATTTTTAATTGTACAATTTGAAAATAAAAAAGTATCAGAGTAACAGGAAAGCCTACATCCTGAGAACAAAATGATTCTAATGCTTATTAGTACAAAATTTAAAATCATCTTATATTTATTATAAGGTGATTTTTTTGTCTTATTCTATTATTTTTAAAACCTATTGAGACTGGTATGATTATGCGTTAAAGAGAGATTTGCAAATCTTTTTTAATAGAAAATCAACAATGAAAAAATACATTTTAATTTCTAGTCTTATTGTCTCAATTCTCCTTATTTCATGTAATAATTTCAAATCAGAAAGCTCAATTACTTCCGACGGTATTAGCAAACCTAAACCGCCAAAGGCCGTAGGTCCTCCACGTATATTATTTATTGGAAATAGTCATATTGAATATTTTGTAAGCAGCCCCACTCTATTTCAGGAATTATGTAATGCCAATAATCAAAATATAAATATTCAGCAGCTGATAACAATAGGTGTTCCGCTCAATAAAGTTTATTTCACTAATAAAACAGAGGCCGACCAAAATTTTTCCAATATAGATAAGGATGGAAACTATTATGATTATGTTATAATTCAGGAATCGACACCAATTGCACTAACAAATCTTTCTAAGTATAGAGACAACTTGAAATTATTTGCAGAAAAAATACATAAGAACAGCCCAGATGCCGCAATTTATGTTTATCAAAATATGTCTCCCTTATCTTTTGCAAACTCAGAATACAATAATTATTATACAGAATTACGTAAAAACACCATTCTAGCTGCCGCTTTTATTAAAAATGCAGGTGTATTAAGAGTGGGTGACGCTGTTAAAGATGCATATGAAGGCCAAAGCGGTTATAAGTATCTAACAGGTAATAAAGACAATCTCCGTGACGGCAAAAGCACTCTTCATTTTATAAACGATGGCGGTTTTTTACAGGCCGTTTTAATATATTCTACAATATTTGATAAAACACCAATTATCCCTAAAAAACTTCTTTTAAGTACGGGAACTGGTGATAATGACAATATGAGAAAGCAAGAAGTAGCAAAAGCAGTGACCAATCCTAAGGCTCTGGAGGAAATTGCTTTTAGTAATAGATAAATTAGCTTAAATCTGCTTATTGGATTTCATATCAAATTCTCAATGCACAATTTAATGTCCTAAACTAACACTTTTAAAACTTATCAAGGTCCTAATTGTTGTCGATTAAAAAGAGATTTGCCAAAAATTTTTTTATCTAAAAAAATAGTGAACCTTTTTAATTAAAATTACAATGAAAAAACACTTTTTAGTATTTGGTATTGTTGCAATCCTTTTTTCAGCTTGCAATAACAAAACGACTTCTACTGAAAATTCGACAGCAACTTCAGAGAAAATGGCACATCCTAAAGCTCCAAAAGCAGAAGGAAGTCCAAGAATATTATTTATCGGAAACAGCCATACTGAATTTTTTGTAAGTGCTCCTGTATTGTTTGGTGAAATTTGTAAAGCGAACAATCAGCCAATGATCATTGATCAATTGGTTACTATGGGCGTTTCTGTTGAAAAAATTTATGCAGATCATAAAAAACAAGCCGATGAAAACTTTGCCAAAACAGATAAAGATGGAAATTATTATGATTATGTAGTTATTCAGGAATCTACTCCCGTTGCGGGTGGAGAACCAAATAAATATAAATCGAATGTCGATATGATTGTGGAAAAAATACGCAAAAATAGTCCCGATGTAGCCATTTATATTTACGAAGGAATGTCTCCAACTCCATTTACTGATGCTGATTACAATGAATTATATGACGTAATGCGTGAAAATGCTATTTCTGTCGTAGAATCTACCAAAAATTCAGGTTTGCTAAGAGTTGGCGATGCTATTAACGATGCCTATAATGGCAAAAATGGTTATAAATATTTAGTAGCCAACAAAGATAACCTTCGTTATGGAGAAAACACATTACATCTTTTAAATGATGGCGGTTATTTGCAAGGAGCATTGCTTTTTGCAACAATATTCGATAAGAAACCGATAATGCCAAAAGAACTTACTTTATGTACTGGAACTGGAGATAATGACGATATGAAAAAACAAGATGTCAGCAAAGCAATTAGTAATCCTAAAGCTTTAGAAGAAATTGCTTTTAGTAACAGATAAGTTTTTAAATAATAGTAATTTAAAAAAATCACCTTGTAAAATTTATAAGGTGATTTTTTATTTAATATAAAACACTGAATATCAATTAAATTTATTCTTATTTTAGCTTTATCAATTTCACCTAAAACTAAATTTATGGAAGATTCAAACGAGTTAGTACAAAGACAGAGCTGGCTAAACAGAAACTGGAAATGGTTTATTCCCAGCGGATGTTTGACGCTTTTAGTATTAGCGGCTTTATTTATTGGAGGAATTTTCTATGAAGTAACTTCGGTTCTTAAAGATTCGGAAGCCTATAAAGAATCTATGATAGCTGTAGAGAATAATAAACTCGTAGTGGAAAAACTCGGTTCGCCTGTCGAAACAGGCGGAATGGTTTCTGGAACCGTCACTTCACATAATGAGGTACGAACTTGCGATGTACAGGTTCCGTTGAAAGGTCCGAAAGGCAAGGGAACTTTATTTATTGTAGGCGAAAAAAGAGGTACTTGGAAATACTCTGAAATGTCGGTTTATATTAAAAATACAGATGAGAAAATAGATTTATTGAAAAAATAAAAATAGATTTGACCAAGTAAAATTTATTAAATGAAATCTTTTTTTAGTCTATTCATATTCTTTTTAGTTTGTATCTCTTCTTTTGCACAATCTGCCAAAAATTACCAAGTTTACGCCAATCAAATCAAACAATTCTCAAAACCTTCGAGAATATTGAATAAGAATATTGACGCACATGGAGATGGATATGTTGAATTTACAAATGCTAAAAACCAAATACTTCGTTTCCGATTGCATAATAATAAGCTACAGCAAGGATCTTGCAGTATCGCTTTTGAAATATATTATTATGAAAACAATTTTCTAAAAAGAATTGAATCGTTTGACAAAAATGGAAATCTAATTGGATGTCTTTTAAAACTGAACGGTGAAGCTATCACAGAATATACAATTGAAAAACCAGACTTGTATCTAAAAAAGAAAAAACTCATTGATGATGCAGAAGGAAACATTAGCATGAAAGATGACTCTAGCGAAAAAATTATTCGTGTTCGTTACTTTAATGCCAATAATGCACCTATAGAACAGCCTAAACCTATTTACATTTCGAGCAAAACCTATTGGGAGTTTAATATTCGAATGTCTTGGCCGTAATTTTGAGACCTAATTTCGCTTATGTTAAGTTTACAACAAAATGTTACTTTGCTTTAAATAAAATTGTGGCGTTGTTTTTGAATAAGTAGTATTTTTGAAACTTAAACAAAAACCCTAAATGAAAAAGATTTTACTATTAGCCGTTACATTTTCGCTTACTTCTTGTGCACAGGTACAACAGACCCTAAATCAACTGCCTCAAATTGCATCTCAGATTCCAAGTTCAGGAACTGTTGATATTGCTTCAGGTTTAAAAGAAGCGCTAAATAAAGGAATTACACAACAAGTGAGTAAATTAACCGCAGTAGATGGTTTTTATAAAAATGAAGCTGTAAAAATTTTAATGCCAGAAGAATTACAAAAAGTAGATGCAACCCTGCGTAAAGTAGGTTTAAGCTCTCTTGCAGATGAAGGAATCAAAATGCTGAACCGCGCTGCAGAAGATGCCGTAAAGGAAGCTACCCCAATTTTTGTTACAGCAGTAAAAAACATGAGTTTTACAGATGCTAAAAACATTCTTTTAGGAAGCGACAACGCAGCAACAAATTATTTACAAGGAAGCACAACAACTTCATTATATGCCAAATTTAATCCTGTAATTAAAAGCTCTTTCGAAAAAGTAGGAGCCGATGCTGTCTGGACAAAAATTATAAACAAATACAACACAATTCCATTAGTAAAAAAAGTAAATCCAGATTTGACTGATTACACAACCAATCAAGCTCTTACTGGTGTTTTTAAAATGATTGCTGTTGAAGAAAAAGAAATTAGAAACAATATTTCTGCAAGAACAACACCTTTATTACAAAAGGTTTTTGCTCTGCAAGATGGAAAATAGTTTTATTCTGTTTAAATGTTTAATCGTTTATTCGTGTAATCGAACAAACGGTTAAACAAATTATCGATTAACCGATTAACCAAAAAACGAAATGCAAAAAATTACCATACTCATTCATTGCAAAGATCAGAAGAATATTATTGCTTCAGTTACTACTTTTATTGCTAAGGTCGGAGGAAATATTACTTATATCGACCAGCATGTGGACGTAGAACAAAATGTGTTTTTTATGCGTCTGGAATGTGAATTCGAAAATTCGACTATCACAGTTGAAAGTTTTAAAGAAGACTTTAACAAAACTCTTGCTGTCAAATTTGACATGTATTGGGATTTGTACAATCAGGAGCAAAAACCTAAAATGGCTTTATTTGTTTCTAAATACGATCATTGCTTGTTTGACATTTTGGGTCGTTATAGCGCTGATGAATTAGGGGTCGAAATCCCTATGATTATTAGCAATCATAACGATTTACGTTCAATCGCAGAGCGTTTTGATATTCCTTTTCACTATGTTCCGTTCACAAAAGACAACAAAGAAGAAGGAGAAGCAAGACAAATAGAACTTTTGAAAAGATATCAGATCAATTTTATTGTTTTGGCACGTTACATGCAGATCGTGACTCCAAAATTGATTTCGCTTTACGAAAATAAAATCATCAATATTCACCATTCGTTTTTACCTGCTTTTCCAGGTGCGAAACCGTATCATTCGGCTTTTAAACGTGGGGTAAAAATTATTGGTGCAACAAGCCATTACGTAACAGAAGAATTAGACGAAGGTCCGATCATTGAACAAGATATTGCAAGGGTTTCTCATATTCACTCTGTAGAAGATTTTATCATGAAAGGACGTGATTTGGAACGCATCGTTTTAGCAAGAGCAATTAAACTGCATGCTGAAAGAAAAACAATGGTTTATAGCAATAAGACGGTGGTTTTTTCTTAGATTCTAAGATGCTAAGCTACTAAGCTTCTAAGTTTATAATCTTTGTGTGAAATAACAAACCCGACAGGTTTAAAACCTGTCGGGTTTTCTTTTACTTTATAATAGGCTCAAAAATTGGCAACTTAGAAGCTTAGCATCTTAGAAGCTTAGAACCTAAAAAAAAACTTATCTCGCTTTAATCGCCAATCTAGGATCATCAAAAGCATTTACTTCATCCATTGTCATTCCTAGAGCGCTTGCTACACCTGCACCATAAGCTGGATCGGCTTGGTAACAATTTCTAATATGACGGACTTGAATAAATTTCTGCGCTCCTCCTACTTGACCCGCTGTATTTTTAAACAAAAGCTGTTTTTTCTCTTCTGTCAGCAAGTTGAATAAAAGTCCTGGCTGAGTAAAATAATCGTTATCGTCTTCTCTAAAATTATGTGCATAAGCATCACCATAAATTGCCAATGGCGGTTCTTTTACTTCTGGCTGATCTTGCCATTCGCCAAAGCTGTTTGGTTCGTAGTGTTTTCTTCCTCCATAATTTCCGTCAACACGCATTGCTCCGTCTCTGTGGAAACTGTTATATGGACATCTAGAAGCGTTTACCGGAATCTGGTAATTGTTTACTCCTAGACGGTAACGGTGCGCATCTCCGTAAGAGAATAAACGTCCTTGAAGCATTTTGTCTGGAGAAAAACCAATTCCTGGAACTACGTGAGCTGGATTAAATGCTGCCTGTTCTACTTCTGCAAAATAATTTTCTGGATTTTTATTCAATTCGAATTCTCCAACTGGAATTAACGGAAAATCTCCTTTTAACCAAACTTTAGTCAAATCGAATGGATGAAAACGATATGTTCTCGCCTGTTCTTCTGACATAATCTGAACAAACATTTTCCATTTCGGGAAATTACCTTCTTCAATTGCATTAAACAAATCCCTTTGATGGCTTTCTCTGTCTCCACCCACCAATTTAGCGGCTTCTTCATCAGAGAGATTTTCGATTCCCTGTTGTGAAACTAAATGGAATTTTACCCAATGTCTTTCGTTTTGCGCATTGATGAAACTAAAAGTATGACTTCCAAAACCATGCATTTCTCTATACGATCTCGGAATTCCACGGTCACTCATTACAATCGTAACTTGGTGGAGAGCCTCTGGCAGTAAAGTCCAAAAATCCCAATTGTTATCAGCACTTCTTAAATTGGTTTTTGGATCACGTTTTACAGCATGGTTCAAGTCAGGAAATTTCATTGGATCACGAAAAAAGAAAACTGGCGTATTATTTCCTACCAAATCCCAATTTCCTTCGTTTGTGTAAAATTTCATGGCAAAACCACGGATGTCTCTTTCGGCGTCAGCAGCGCCTCTTTCTCCTGCAACAGTTGAAAACCGCACAAACATTTCTGTCTTTTTACCAATTTCAGAAAACAAGTCTGCTTTTGAGTATTTAGTAATATCGTGCGTAACAGTAAAAGTTCCGTAAGCCCCAGATCCTTTGGCATGCATTCTCCTTTCGGGAATCACTTCTCGATCAAAATGAGCCATTTTTTCTAAAAACCAAAAATCTTGTAATAAAACGGGGCCGCGAGGACCAGCTGTTTGAATGTTTTGATTGTCTGGAACGGGTGTTCCTGTTGCAGTTGTTAATTTTTTGCTTGATTCCATATTGCTGATTTTTAATGTTTTATCAAATATACAAACTTATCTTTACCATATTCATAAGCAAAATTGATTGTTATTATATTTTAATAACCAAATGTTATTTAACAGTGCAGAAAGCTCAAAACAGTGGTTTGACAAATCTTAACGTATGGTCAACAAAGTAATAACAAAACCTTAACAGCATAAGATTGATATATGTCGGACATTTGTAATGTAATAAACTGGTTATTTATTATTTTGGTTTTGGTTAGTTAAATGATGCCGGCGTCTTCGAGATGCCGGCATTCTTTTTTTATATAAGTTTTAGTTTCAGGTTTCATGTTTTCTTTGTTTCAGGTTGCTTTACTTTGAGCATAATTTACCGCAAAGTGCGCAAAGTTTTTTTACTCAAGAGGTTTTGTGTAAACGCAAAGTTCGCAAAGCTTTGCCTTAAAAACATTGCGAACTTTGCGAACTTTGCGAACTTTGCGTAATTCTTTGCGCGCTTTGCGGTAAAAAAACACAATCTTTTAAACATTAACTTATCTATTTTGAACATAATTTTAACGCAAAGAACGCAAAGTTTTTTACTCAAGAGGTTTTGTGTAAACGCAAAGTTCGCAAAGCTTTGTCTTAAAAACTTTGCGAACTTTACGTAATTCTTTGCGCGCTTTGCGGTTAAACTCTCAACAATATGAACATTAACTTATATCCAACAAAGTAATAACAAGATCTTAACAGCATAAAATTGATTTATGTCGGACATTTGTAATGTAATAAACTGGTTATTTATTATTTTGGTTTTGGTTAGTTAAATAATGCCGGCGTCTTCGAGATGTCGGCATTCTTTTTTTTATATAAGTTTAGTTTCAGGTTTCTTGTTTTCTTTTGTTTCAGGTTGCTTTACTTTGAGCATATTTTAACGCAAAGAGCGCTAAGCTTTTTTACTCAAGAGGTTTAGTATAAAACGCAAAGTTCGCAAAGCTTTGCCTTAAAAACTTTGCGAACTTTGCGTAATTCTTTGTGTGCTTTGCGGTAAAAAACACAATCTTTTAAACATTGGCTCATTTTGGATACAACTACACGAGATTTAGATACTTTATAAAAGCAATACTGACGGATCTTTGCTAAATCAATTTTGATTTAAAATTAAAACAGTAATTATGAGTACTATCAAAAAAGTTAATTTAGGAAATCAGGGACTTGTTGTTCCTAATATTGGTTTAGGTTGCATGGGAATGAGCCAGATTGCAGGAAATGATATTTACGGTAAAGCAGACGAAACTGAATCTATACAAACAATACATCGTTCACTTGAATTAGGCAGTAATTTTTTAGATACGGCCGATTTATATGGTCCATTGGCAAATGAAAGATTGATTTCAAAAGCTATAAAAGGAAATCGTGACGCTTACATAATTGCTACAAAATTTGGTTTTGAAATTAATGACAACGAAGAACTTACCTGGCAGTTTAATGGCAAAAAAGAATATGTAAAAAAGGCAGTAGAACGTTCTCTTAAAAATCTTGGAACAGATTATATCGATTTATATTACCTGCACCGCGTTGATCCTAATACTCCAATAGAGGAAACAGTTCAGGCAATGTCTGATTTGGTAAAAGAAGGAAAGGTTGGCTATATTGGCCTTTCTGAAGCTTCTTCTGAAACCATAAGAAAAGCACACAACATTCACCCCCTAACGGCAGTTCAAAGTGAATATTCCCTTTTTGAAAGAAGTATTGAAGAAGACGGAATTATAAAAACATTAGAAGAACTTCAAATTGGTGTAGTAGCTTATTCACCTCTAGGAAGAGGTTTTATTTCGGGAGAAATACAACATCCGCAAGACTTAGCCGAAAATGATTTTAGAAGATCAATTCCTCGTTTTCAAGGAGAACAATTTTATAAAAACATTGAACTTTTAAATGAAATAAAACTTATCGCCAACGAAAGAAAAATTACTGCTTCTCAATTGGCTTTGGCATGGATTGCATCTAAAGGATTTTTAGCCATTCCAGGCACAAAGCGAGTAAAATATGTAGAGCAAAATATTGAAGCTGCACAACTTATTCTGACTACTGAAGAATTAAACAGATTAGAAAACATTATTCCTCTTGGAACAATTACAGGAAATCGTTATGATGAATCTGGAATGAAATCTGTGAATCTATAAGAAATCAGAAAAAAAATCTACAGGAAAAGTTATCTTTATGACAGCTTTTCCTGTATTAAACCTAAAGCCATGAAGAAAGAAGATCATATTCCGTATAATATTACCTCTATTTCAGAATTACATCAATTATTACGAATTCCAAAACCAGATCATCCTTTGGTAAGCTTTGTAAATCTGAGAGATATAAGTTGTCATTTTGATAATAATCTAAAGAGTGTCATTTATAACTTCTATACAATTTCAATTAAAAGAGGATTTAAGGGAAAAATGAGATACGGTCAAAATTATTATGATTTTGATGAAGGTGTCATGACATTTATGGGGCCGGGCCAGATTATTTCTACAGAAGTTCCAATGGATTCTTCTGTATATGGCTCAATGTTAGTCATTCATCCTGATTTTATTCAGAATTATGCTTTGGCAAAAAAAATAAAAGAGTACGGTTATTTCTCTTATGCTGTTAATGAAGCATTGCATCTTTCAGAAAAAGAAGAAACGATGATTACAGGAATTATGCAGAATATCGAACAAGAATATCTGTCTTCTATTGATGCTTTCAGCCAAGATGTAATGATTTCGCATATTGAACTGCTTCTTAATTATTGCAATCGTTTTTATAACCGACAGTTTATTACCCGAAAAAATGCAAACAATACTCTTTTAACTAAACTGGAACTTCTTCTCTCTGAATATTTTGAAAGTGACAAAGTGCAGCAATTAGGATTACCAACTGTCGCGTATATTTCAGAACAATTAAATGTTACGCCAAATTATCTCAGCGATATGCTGCGCTCTTTGACAGGACAAAGCACACAGCATCATATTCATAATAAAATTATTGAAAAAGCCAAAGAACTTCTTACCACAACTACCTTGAGTGTAAGTGAAACTGCTTATAAATTAGGTTTCGAATATCCTCAATCTTTTAATAAGCTTTTCAAAAGTAAAACCACAGTTTCTCCTTTAGAGTTTAGAAATTCATTCAACTAATTTTTTAATCTTTCATGCAGTAATTTAAAATAAGGGAAAGCCTTTAACAATCGGCTGCCGTGCCAAGAGAACATTTCGCCGTCAACGAAAATGGTTTTGGCATGATGTGTAAACCTCCCTATTTCGAAAGCATCTTCTTCTTTAAAAGGATATGGCTCTGATGAAAGAAAAACAATATCAGGATCGCCTTCTAAACGCATTTTCTTTAATTCGATTTCAGGATAACGACCTTTGTCTTCGTAGATATTTTTAAAATGATTTAGTTTTAGCAACTCATTTATATAGGTATCTTTTCCTGCAACCATGTATGGATTTTTCCAAATAAAATAGGCTGCTTTTTTTTCTTTTATATCCTGAATATAATTTTTAAAATCGCTTAAAGCGAAAGCCAATTTGTCGTTCCATTTCTGCGCTTCGGTTCTGCAATTGAATAACTGCCCGAAATCTGAAATCATCTGGAAATTATCTTCGACAGTAACAATATTGGTAACCCAAACAGGACAGATTTCCTGCAACTGATTTACGATTTCTTCTGTGTTTTCTTCTTTATTGCAGATAATAATATCCGGCTCTAAAAGCTTTATTTTTTCAAAGTGAATTTTCTTGGTTCCTCCAACAATCTTTTTAGTCGACTTAAAATGAAACGGATGAACACAAAACTTCGTTATTCCGATAATTTTCTCTTCTAAACCTAAATCATACAATAATTCAGTTTGCGATGGAACTAGCGAAATGATACGCTTTGGAGCAGTTTCAAAAGTATGAATTTTGCCAAGCTGGTCTTTTATTTGTTTCATGTTTGAGGTTTGTTGGAGTGTGGAATTTAACGCAAAGCTCGCGAAGTTTTTTCGCAAAGTTCGCAGAGGTTTATGCTTAACGTTGAGTTTAAGATTTTTTTAAGTTCTCAAAGCTTAAAATAAATTTCCTCTTTGAGAACTTTAAAAAAACTGTATATGATTTCTTTGTATACTTTGCGAAAAACCTTATCGCACTTTGCGTTAAAATTATACTCAAAGTTAACTTTAACAAAAAAGTAAAGCTTATACCCTACTTTGAGAACTTAAGAAACTTTTAAAACACTGTATATAATTTCTTTGTGCACTTTGCGAAAAAACTCAGCGAACTTTGCGTTAAAAAATTATGTTCAAAGTAAAATTGAAACTTTAAACCTGAAACTTTAAACCAATAATCTCAGCCATTTCCTGCTGTACTTTCAAAGCTTCTTCTCTAGCCTTTTCAGCAAAATCGGTTCCTTTTGAAGCGTAGATAATAGCTCTTGCAGAGTTTACCAAAAGACCAACTTTATCATTCATTCCATATTTGCATACTTCAGATAAGCTTCCGCCTTGAGCGCCAATTCCTGGAACTAGTAGGAAACTGTCTGGAACAATTTTTCTGATTTCTGTAAAATATTCTGCTTTTGTTGCACCAACAACATACATCAGGTTCTCGCTGTTTTTCCAAGTTTTAGAAGTTTCTAGAACTTGTTTGTACAATTCTTTTCCATTAGTATTTAAAGTCTGGAAATCGAAAGCGCCTTCGTTAGAAGTTAAAGCCAACATAATAGTATGTTTATTTTCGAATGCCAGAAAAGGCTCTACAGAATCTTTTCCCATATATGGAGCAACGGTTACACTATCAAAATTCAGATCTTCAAAAAAAGCTTTCGCATACATGCTAGAAGTATTTCCTATATCTCCACGTTTTGCATCTGCAATTGTAAAAATATCAGGATAATTTTCATTGATATAATTGATCGTTTTCTGCAAAGACATCCATCCTTTTATTCCGTAAGCTTCAAAAAAAGCGGTGTTTGGTTTGTATCCAACCGTCAGATCGTGCGTTGCATCGATTATCGCTTTATTAAATTCGAAAATAGGATCTTCGGTTTCTAATAAATGCTGCGGAATTTTAGCCAGATCAGGATCTAAACCAACGCATAAAAATGATTTTTTTTGAAGAATTTGTTCGTGTAGTTGTTGTGTTGTCATATTGTATTTTTAGTTCTTCTATTTCAAAGAATTAATTCTTTTTAAAAAGTATGCAAAAATAAAAAAAGCCACTCAATTAAGAATGGCTTTTTACTTTTATCTTCAGAAGCGTTTACAAATTGCCTAAATAAACAATTTCTGTTCTTCTGTTTTCTGCTCTTCCTGCAGCTGTTTTATTTGATTTTACAGGTTTTGTCGAACCATAACCTTTAGAAGTTAAATTCTCTGGATTTACACCTTTTTCGATTAAAAGATCCATCACTACTTTTGCCCTAGCTTCAGATAATTTTTGATTTGCTTTTGCAT
Organism: Flavobacterium sp. B330r; assembly: GCF_056824325.1. NCBI lineage: Bacteria > Pseudomonadati > Bacteroidota > Flavobacteriia > Flavobacteriales > Flavobacteriaceae > Flavobacterium > Flavobacterium sp. B330r. Next base: position 3,480,599 of record NZ_CP124860.1, on the reverse strand, counting down.
TCCCAACATTATCTGTATGTCCGTTAATAGTAAATTTTGCATTTGGATAATTTCTTAAGATTTCTTTTATCGCATCTAATCTTCCAGAAGTTTCTCCTTTTTTAGCATCGTTTAAAGTTGCTTTTCCAGTTGTAAAGAAAATAGATCTTGCTTCTACTTTTAGCTGCGCTAAAGTTTCTTTAGTCACTTTTGGACAACCTTTATTATCTGCTGGACCAGCAACTGTTGGACAAGCATCATCTTTATCCAAAACGCCATCCTTATCTGCGTCTAATTCTGGACAGCCTTTATTTTCTGCTGCACCTGCTTCGTTCGGGCAAGCATCATCTTTATCCAAAACCCCATCTCCATCAGTATCTGGCCATGGACATCCTTTATTTTCTACAGGACCAGCAATTGTAGGACATGCATCTACATTATCCAATAAAGTATCTCCGTCACTATCTTTCCAAGGACAACCTTTATTTTCTTTTGGTCCAGCCACATCTACACAAGCATCATCTTTGTCAAAAACACCATCTTTATCTGTATCTGGCCAAGGGCAACCACCATTTTCAGCAGGACCAGCAACTTTTCTACAAGCATCTTCTTTATCAATTACACCATCACCGTCTGTATCTTTAAATTGTTTTTCGTAAACTGGAATCTTCATTCCTAAGTGAAAATCAGCTCCTTTAGAGTTGCTAGAAGCTAAATTACTCAAAATAGAACCAGAACCAATGAAGAATACTCCTGCACGCAATCCTGCTCCAGCCTGCATACCGCTATATTCCATGTAAGTCATTGGCAAATAAAAACTAAACCATCTACTTTCGTAACGTGGCGTCAATGTAACTCGATCTGCAATTCCGTAACCATTCAGTTTACTGCCAGAAACAAGATTAATATCTCCGTTAAGGTTCAAATAGAATTTATTGTACATATTCCAATCTGCATCTGCTCGAATAGCAGTTGGTAGATTTGTTTTTACTCCTTTTGAAGTTGAAGTTTTGGTATAATGTTCATTTAAGAAATCATACAAATCTTCTGCATCATCAATCATTTGTTGCGTCACTACTCCGTTTACATTGTAAGTGTCAACTTTTGAGTTTTTATAATTGATAGATCCGATATCTGTTACCGATAAACCGAAACGCAATTTGTATTTATTTAAATCCCTAAAATTATTATCTGCTGGTTTTGCTTTTTTAAGATCATATTGATCATAGTCAGGTCTCCATTCGTAAACCAATCCAAAATCAAAACCAAATCCGCGTGATTTTGAATCAAATTTGTAATCATCATTTGCTTCCCAATCTTGACTTCCTCCAACCGTAACTTCACCATTTGAAATTAAAGAACCTTCTTTTGGATCTGCTGAGTTTTCAATATAAGCCACATTCACATTTTTTCCGTGAACATATGCATTTACACCACCTTGAAGATATTTAGCCGTTAAACCTCCTTTTAAAAAGTGCTGGTCTTTTTGAAACAAAACTGCGGCATATGAAATTCCAAGTTCACCCCAAGAATGAGATGCTGCATTTGGACTTCCTAAATTATAATTGAAGCTATCAGACTGATCTAATCCGTCTTTTACCTGATCGATAAGATACCCGTTAATTTTTCTGATGTTAGAAACAGATCTTGCTCTTGTAAAAACAGCCAGAGAATGTTTTGGCGCAATATTAAACATAAAAGAGGGCCCCATAATATCAAAATTTGCCAATCCGTTGTTAGCATTTTTTGCAGAAACTTTTGACTGGCTTTCAAAATCGTACCCGTCTTTGTAAACATCAAATAGTTTAACACCATATAAGTCATTTTCTACAGCACCACTAATTGAGAACAAATTAATGTCTGTTTTAAAACGTGAATCTACAATAGAAGCTGGATTGAACAAAACACTTTGAACTCCCGCATAGTTGTCATGAAAATAGCCTAAGTAGGATTGTGATTTTGCGGTAAAAGAAATAATTAAAAAAAGTAAAATTGGTAAATGTTTTCTCATTAAATTTAGTTTTAGATGGGCGCAAAACTACAATAATTAAAACCTAAAAGGGTTAAAAAAACATTGAATTCATGTAATTTCTCTGATAAATTATATAAGAAAAAATGGGGTTGTAAAAGTATCTTTGAGAATAACCTAATATACAGATAATTATGAGCCCAAATATTGGAATTACACCAAAAAATTTAAAAAAGAGTGCGTCTATTTTAGCAACAATTTTATCTAACGAAATGACATTATATGTAAAAACAAGAAAATTTCACTGGAATATTTCTGGAAATAGCTTCATGGAATTGCATAAATTGTTTGAAGAACAATATAGAATTCTGGAAGCCAATATTGATGAAGTTGCAGAACGCATTAATCAGTTGGGCGAAAAAACAATCGGGACAATGAAAGAGTTTATAGATAATTCTACTTTAAAAGAATCTCCAAAAGAATATGCTTCACAAAAAACTATGTTGTCTGAACTTTTAGAAAACCATGAACAGCTGGTAACCGAATTTAGAGATTATATTCCGGTTTTTGAAAACGAAACCAATGATGTAGGTTCTGCCGATTTTGTAACAGGACTGTTGCAACAACACGAAAAAATGGCTTGGATTCTGAGAAGATATCAGGAGTAACAAAGACAAAAAAATGAAAATTATGCAACAGTCAGAAAAATAAATGTAACATAAAGCCGATTGATAATTTGCAATTTTACAATACAATAATATATAAAAAGAGATATCATGAATACTACCGAAATAAAAGGAAACTGGAATGAGCTGAAAGGTAAACTGAAACAAAAGTTTGCAACTCTAACAGATGATGATTTGATGTTCGCTGAAGGAAAAGAAGACGAAATGTACGGAAGACTTCAGCAAAAACTGGGAAAAACAAAAGAAGAATTTCATCAGATCCTGTCAGAATTGTAAATCCTTGCAACTCAATCAGGGAAATACCGTCTAGTAAGAAAATATTAGACGGTATTTTTTTGAAAAATTTATTTTAAAATCACATTTCCGTGTAATTCTATACCATTTAAAAGCAAAAACACCAAAAAAAATAAGTATCTTTAACCAAATTTCTATAAAATGAAACTATTTATAAAGTTCGACATCAATACTATTTGCTCTCTTTATTTAAAACAAAATCTGGAACAAAACAACATAAATTTTACAACTCTGGGTTTTGGTGAAATTGAGATTGAAGACAATCTTGATGCTGAAGCATTGGATAATTTAAAAACTAAATTGGCTCCGTGTGGTTTTGAAGTAGTTGAAAATCAAAAAAGTGTCTTAGTCCAAAAAATAAAAGATGCAATTATTGAACTTGTTTTTATGGATGACAATAATAATTATAAAAGTTCTGTATTTTTGGCAGAAAAATTAAACCACAGTTACGGTTATTTATCTAATGTTTTCTCAGAAGTTACATATTCTTCTATTGAAAACTTTATTATTTTACAGAAAATTGAAAGAGCGAAACAGTTGATTATTATCAACGAAATGAGTTTGACCGAAATTGCTTTTTTACTAAACTATTCGAGTGTTGCACATTTGAGTACGCAGTTTAAAAATACAACCGGAATTACTCCGTCTGCTTTTCAGAGAATTATTAAGAAACGAAGAGAAAATTTAAAATAAAAACCCAAATACCACATTAAAATGCAAAAAAACGCATTACACATTTTATTGGCCGATGATGATGAAGATGACCGTCTTTTCTTTAAAGATGCATTTGAAGAAATAAAGATACAAACGAATGTAAATTTTGTTCATGACGGGATGCAGCTCATGGATCATTTAATGAATAAAGACAATAAACTTCCAGATATTTTGTTTCTAGATTTAAACATGCCTAAGAAAACAGGTAAAGAATGTTTGATTGAAATCAAAAAAACGGACCATTTAAAAGATATAATCATTGCGATTTATTCTACTTCTTCTTCCGAAGAAGATATTGAAGATACCTTTATTCAAGGCGCCAATATTTACATCAAAAAGCCAAGCGATTTCAATACGCTGAAAAAAATAATTAATGAAGTCGTGACCGTAAACTGGCATTATCATACTTCTGGTTTAAACCGTGATAATTTCTTGCTGCGACTAAAATAAAAGCATTCCAATAATGAAGTGGATACCAAATTTTAATTCTTCAAACTCTTTGAGAGTTATTTTTGTAATCGCAGTTTTCATTCTGTTATTTCTTTCTTCAATTGCTTACAAACATAATCAGGACTTGAATGAATCAAGCAAACTGGTTATGCATACTTACGAAATCAACATTCAGCTCGAACGATTAATGTCGGCTATAAAAGATGCAGAAACGGGCCAGCGAGGGTACATTATCACTCGCAATGCCCGTTTTTTGACTCCGTACATATATTCCCGAGACAAGGTAAATACTTCATTTATTACCTTAAAAAAACTCACTGCCGATAATCCGAGACAGCAGGAAAATCTCCAGAAACTTTTCAAACTCATTACCCAGCGTTTTGTTTCTTTTGAAAATTGCCTCAAATACAGCGATCCAAAAACATACGATAAAAGAAAATTAGACAATCATATGTTTGGCGGGAGAATCTTAATGGAAAATATCCGTTTTAAGGTGGACGAAATGAACGACATTGAGAAGGATTTTTTAAAGAAAAGACTAAAGATTTACGATTCGGAAATTTCTTTAAGTCCTCTGTTTTCTATTTCTTTATTTCTAGTTGCTTTGAGCTTTATTTTACTGGCTTATCGTCAAATTAGCCGTGATTTTGAACGCCTTAAAGTATTCAATAAAAAACTTCTTATTTCGACAGGTTTAATTTCTGAATCTGAAAATATTGGTAAATTCAGCACTTGGCAATGGGATCTGGATTCTGATAAAATAGATTTTTCAGACAACCAGTTCCGATTATTAGGGCTTGAGCCAAAATCTTTTGCTCCTAACAAAGCAACACTTTTAAAATATGTTCATCCAGATGATAAGGAAGCAGTAGCAAAAGCTATTGACGGAATTATAGAGAAGAAACATCTTCCGTTTGTATATTACAAAATTATACGTCCAGATTTTGAAGTGCGTTACTTTAAAACAACAGGTAAATTAGTAACCGATCAGCAAGGCAGTAAAATCTTGCTCGGAATTAACTTTGACATTACAGACGAGCATCTTCTTAATATCGAATTGCAGGAACGAAATAAAGAATTGGAAAAAAGCAATAAAGAATTGGCTTCTTTCAACCATGTTGCTAGTCACGATTTGCAAGAACCACTTCGAAAAATACAAACCTTTATTTCTAGAGTTTCAAGTGCCGACAAAGAAGTTATGTCTGAAAGCGGTAAAAATTACATTACCAAAATAGAAAGTTCGGCAAAAAGAATGCGTGTTTTAATAGACGATCTTCTTTTATTCTCTAGAACCAATACAACCAAAAAGGAATTCATTAAAATGAATCTGAATGAACTTCTGGACAATGCCGAATCTGAACTGGCTGAAACTATCGAAGAAAAGAAAGCCGTTATTCAGCGCATTGGAAAACTTCCGAAGCTTGCGGTAATTCCGTATCAGATCGAACAGCTGTTTATCAATTTAATTGGAAATTCATTAAAATACAGTCAGCCCGATGTTGAACCTGAAATATCTATTTCTAGCGAAAAAGTAAGTTCTTCAGAATATCCAGAAATATTAGAACAGTCGGTAAAGAAATTTCATAAAATTACTTTTACAGACAACGGAATGGGATTTGACCCACAGTTTAAAGAAACCATTTTTATTCTCTTTCAGCGTCTCCATTCTAAAACAGATTATCCAGGAACCGGAATCGGATTAGCAATCTGCAAGAAGATTGTCGAGAACCATAAAGGACATATTGTAGCCGACAGCACTTTGGGCAAAGGCTCTATCTTTACGGTCTTTCTACCAGATTAAAATTTTATTTTTATTTGTAAGAAAAAAAATCTCCTACATTATATCGAAAAACAGAAAAAGAAATTATAGAAAAACCTATAATTTCTTTTTTTTTATACCAAACCCAAACTTCACAAACCATTGATTTTAAAAGGATAAACCCTTGAAAAAAATCTATTATGGGAATTATATAACGATTCATTTTTATGCTGTAAAGCAAAATCTTTCATTCGTTAGCATCTTTGTAATGTAATACTTTAAGAAGTAATAATGAAAGTAATTTCCCCCATGAAGGCGACATATTTTAAAGTCTTTTTCTTAATCTTATTGGTACTATGCATCACATCTTGCAGAAAAATTAATCCGATTGAAAATACTTTGAAGAATCAAGCTTTTGCAAAAAATGAAAGAGAAGAAACAGAAGTCTACTTTTTTATTTCTACGGCGAATATTAGCAAATCTATTATTTCAAAAAGTCAAATTGCACAACAAAAAAGTTCAGATGTTATTGTTCAGGAATTAAGTAAAAGAATTGAACTCCAAGAGAATCAATTGTTGGATCAAATAGCCAAATTGGCCACATCAAAGCTCATTGTTATTACTGAAATAAACGCCACGCACAAACGAGACCTGTACAACCTCATAGACGCAAGCAATAATGATTTTAACAATATCTATTTAAACGCCATGACAGAAGCCATATGCGACCAGATTGAGTTATTTGAGACTATTTCTAGAGAAACAAATGATAAACAAATTTTGGAACTCGTTCTTAGATTTTTGCCCGAACAATATAAACTCTTACGAGAGACTGAAAGAATAAAAAAACAAAATGAATAAACGCCTATTATCTATTAACTAATTATTTTTTACTATGAAATTACAAGCCAATTTTTTATGCGCCTTAACACTTTTTTTATCAGCATCATTTGGAATGCTGCACGCTCAGGACAATAATGTAAATACCGAATTCGGTGTAAAAGGAGGATTCAACATGTCTAACTTATATGGCAGCGGAGACGACGTAGATGATAACAATATCTTATACGGATTTAATGCCGGAGTTTATGCTACACTTCCTATTTCAGACTTTGTAGCGATTCAGCCAGAGATTTTGTTTACAACAAAAGGTTCAGAATTAGAATACAACAATGCTTTTGCATCTGGAAATGCAAAATTTAGATTGAACTACATAGAAGTGCCACTTTTGGTTAGAGTAAATGTTACTAAAAATTTCAACATTCATGCCGGTGGTTACGCTTCTTATTTAGTAAGCTCTAAAGTAAGCGGAGACGGAAGTTTTGATTTTGACCAAGATATTGACACAGATGATCTAGCGAAATTTGATGCAGGTCTTTCTGCTGGTGTTGGGGTAGATTTTAACCCAATCAGCGTTGGATTACGTTACAATTACGGTTTAACTACTGTAGGTAAAGAAAGAACAGTTGCAGGAACTACATACACGTTTCCTGATGCAAAAAACAGCAACTTGACTTTATATCTTTCTTATAAGTTAAACTAAAAGAAAAACTGATTATTAACCACTAAAATAAAAAACCATGTCAAACTTATTATATACACTCGCAGTGATTCTGGTGATACTTTGGGCTCTTGGGTTCTTTGTTTACAGTTTCGGAAGCATAATCCATATTCTGTTAGTAATTGCCATTATTGCCGTATTGCTTCGACTAATTAAAGGTCGAGAAATTTAAAAATCACAATTTATTAAATCAACAAATTATTAAATATTAATCCATTAAATTATTTATTATGAAAACTAGTAGCACAATTTTAGGAATTTTAGGAGCCGCAGCGGCGGGAGCATTCATAGGTGTTTTATTTGCACCAGACAAAGGATCAAACACAAGAAAAAAAATCAAAGATAAATCAAAAGATTACGGTGATAATCTAAAAACAAAATTTGATGGCATTGTAAACACGATTACTTCAAACGGTAAAGAAATTATCGAAGAAGGAAAATCTAAACTTAACCAAGTTAAAGAAGATTACAACACGCTAAAAGACGATGTTAAAACAGTAAAATCAAACTATTAATAAGTAGAATTAATTAGTGAAATTTTCAAACCATAAAACCCTATATCATGGAACCAAATGCAACAACAAACGAGAATTTAAATCTTTATGAAAAAGCAGAAAACTATGCTAAAACAAGTTTAGAATTACTTAAACTAAAAACAGTGTGTTCTGTTGCTGATGGTGCTTCATCATTGGCTTCAAAGATAGCGATTGGTATTGTTGTTGCATTTTTTACTTTGTTCCTAAATATCGGGATTAGTTTATGGATTGGCAAAGAACTTGGAGAGTATTACTATGGCTTTTTTATCATGGCGCTATTTTATCTTATTTTGGTAATTGTGGTTGTAAAATCACATCATAAACTGATAAAAACTCCTATTGGAAATACTATCATTTCAAGTATTCTAAAAGAAACAAAAAACTGATTTAATTAACCTAAAAAACCGAAAAAACTATGGAGGCTATTTACACTATTGATCAGTTAAATCAAAAAATTGAGGAACTAGAAATTCGCCAGGACACAGAATGGTGTGCTATAAAAGACGAGATTAATGAAATTAAAGACAATTTAAAGCCCATTAACCTCATTCGAAACACGGTGGAAGAAATCAACGAAACGGTTGGTTTTAAAAGCCACATAGCTCAATCTGCCATCAGTATCGGAATTGGTTATTTAGCCAAAAGATTTATTGTCGGTAAAGGCGACTCGATGTTTAAAGGTGTTTTAGGCTCGATTGTTCAGCTTATTGTAACCAATCTGGTTTCGAAACCTCATCATGATTCTTCTGAAGAAGAAGAAGAAGAATCATCACAATACGAATCATCTAGAGAGTAATTTGTCTAACTTAATTTAAATTATTATGGAAAAGTTTAGCGAAATAATGATAAAAAATGGCGTTTACGTTTACTCGAATCTATATAAATGTTTTGAATATACGAGAGTATTTTTAGGCGTCTAACTCCATCATACGTGTTTGGGGAAACGGTTGATGGGGTGAAGACCTTCAATATATTTTTTTAAGATACTAAGTTGCTAAGATTCTAAGGTTCTAAGTTTTATATTTCGATTCTTTAATCTTGCTTACTAATCTTAAAAAGAAAACAGCATCTACAAAGTAGATGCTGTTTTTTTTATGTCTTCAATTTCATAAACTAAGAAACTTAGCGTCTCAGAATCTTAGCAACTTAGTAACTAACTATCTCAGCATCTTAGAAACTCTATCTATAATCCTGATAAATAGGCAATTTTAAACCAGCGTAAATATTACAGCCTTTTGAATTGTTTGAAAACATATTGGAGAAAAGAGTTCCAGAACCAATAAATATTGGACCCGCTCTAAAACCCGCTCCTATTTGAGTTCCGCTGTATTGCATATAGGTTACAGGCACGTAGAAACTAAATTGTCTGGTTTCATATCTCGGCGTAAAAGTAACCGAATTGGCAATTGCGGTTCCGTTTACTTTTTTGGCATCTACTAAATTGAAATCACCGCTTAAATTCACATAAAATCTTTGGTCGATATTCCAGTCCAAATTGGTGTGCAAAGCCGTTGGAAGATTTGCTTTTACTCCTTTTCTTGAAGATACTTTAGTATAGTTAGAATCAAAAAACTCAAAAATATCGTCTGCATCTTCAATATCTTGCTGCGTTACCCTTCCTGTAATATTATAAGTATTCTCGACAATGTTATTATAGTTTAGTTTTCCAATATCGGTTATAGAAGCAGCAGCTTTAAACTTATAACGATTTCCTGCGCAAGAATGGCAGTTTGTACGATATTCGTAGGTAAAACCTAAATCTACTCCTACTCCAGCCGAAGCGGCATCAAACTTAGGATCATCTCCGTTAGCATAATCATAACTTGCCGCTGTTCTTATGGTTCCTGTCGAATAATATTCGCTTAACAAAGGATTGGCTTCGTTTTTATTAAAAGCCACACTTAAATCATTTCCGTTAACGTAGCCGTTTACTCCCGCCATTAAATACTTTAGAGTAATACCACCTTTTACAAAATGATCATCACGATCAAACAGGACAGTAGCATAACTCGCTCCTATCTCGGCCCAAGAATTCGAAACAGCATTAGGGTTTCCGCCCGTAATTAAAAAACTATTGGAAACATCTACATCTTTATTCACCTCATCAATAAGCTGTCCGTTTATGCCCACTAGACTCGTAACACTTCGTACACGCGTAAAAAGCGCAACACTATGTACAGGCGTAATATTGAGCATTACAGAAGGCCCCATGATATCTACATTGAAATTCCCTCTATTGTTCGATTTGAAATTTTTGCTTGCATCGGTTTCCAGATTGTAACCGCCGTCTAATACGTCCATCATATTAACTCCATACAAATCATTTTGTCCAGTTCCGCTGCCAGATCCAAACGTAACGTCGGCTTTGTATTTCGAATCTACAATATTGGACGGATTAAACAATGCGGACTGAATTCCGGCATAATTATCATCCCTGAATCCGAAATACGATTGCGATCGCGCATAAAAAAAGCTCCCAAAGAAGCAAAATAAAAGTAAAGTTTTCTTCATAAATTAATGTTAGTTGGTTGGTTAATAGGGCAAATATGAGGCAAAAAAATTAAAAAAATAGATTTTTTCTAAAGTTGCTAAGGTGCTAAGCCACTAAGGTTCTAAGTTTTACAAACTAGTATTATAAATCTTACTTCGTAAGATTCTTGTGTAGTATTGGTCTTTATTTTTTTAAGGTTCTAAGATTCTGAGATGTTAAGATTCTAAGGTTTTTCCAATCTTTGGTATTTTTTCGATAAAAAAAGCCGAACAAAATATTCGGCTTTAAATAAATTGAGTTCAAAGAGAAAAACTTAGAATCTTAGCAACTTTAACCAATTCTTTGCGTTCCTGCGGTTGAAACCGCTGGCTATGTTTTTTTTGTGCTAAGATTCTGAAGTACTAAGGTTTTAAGTTTTCCAATCTTTGGTTATTTTTTCCATAAAAAAAGCCGAACAAATGTTCGGCTTTAAATATAATTTATGTTCAAAAAGAAAAAACTCAGAGCCTTAGCAACTCAGAACCTTAGTATCTTAGTATCTTAGAATCTTAGTATCTTAGCATCTCAGAAATTTAGTAAACTTCTGACGCTTCCTTCAATTTCTCCATATTATTAACCAACTGAAGCTCAGAAACAATTTTCTGAATATCACCATTCATAATATTTCCTAAATCGTAAAGCGTTAAACCAATACGGTGATCAGTTACACGACCTTGCGCATAGTTATACGTACGGATTTTTGCCGAACGGTCTCCAGAACTTACCTGAGAACTACGTTTTTTAGCATCTTCTTCCTGCTTTTTGGCCAACTCCATTTCGTACAAACGAGAACGTAATACCATCAAAGCTTTATCTTTATTCTTGTGCTGCGATTTCTCATCCTGACATTGCGCTACCAGTCCTGTTGGAATGTGCGTTAAACGTACAGCCGATTTCGTTGTATTTACCGATTGTCCTCCAGGTCCAGACGAACAAAAGAAATCGACACGAACATCGTTCATATCTACCTGAACATCAAACTCCTCCGCTTCTGGCAAAACCATAACTGTTGCTGCCGATGTATGCACACGACCTTGAGTTTCTGTCTGCGGAACACGCTGTACACGGTGAACACCCGCTTCAAACTTCAAAGTTCCGTATACATCCTCTCCAGTAACCTCAAAAATAACCTCTTTGAAACCTCCAGAAGTACCCTCGTTCATATCTACAACAGATGATCTCCATCCCATAGATTCGCAATATTTTGTGTACATTCTAAACAAGTCACCAGCAAAAATACTCGCTTCGTCCCCACCCGTTCCGGCGCGAATCTCCACCATAACGTTTTTCGCGTCTTCAGGATCTTTAGGAATAAGCATAAATTTGATTTCCTCCTCCAATTCTGGCAGACGTTCTTTTGCTTCATCCAATTGCATTTTGGCCATTTCCACCATTTCAGCATCACTTCCGTCAGCAATAATTTCGTTTGCTTCGTCAATATTTGCCAAAATTACAATGTACTCTTCTCTCTTTTCAACAAGCGCTTTAATCCCTTTATATTCTTGATTAAGCTGCTTATAACGTTTTTGATCAGAAATAACATCCGGCTGAATAATCAAATCCGAAATCTCATCGAAACGCTGCTTTACATATTGAAGTCTATCTAACATTTTCTAATTCCTTTTATTGGACGGCAAAATTACAAAATTTTTATCGAAAATTCTAGTGTTCCTTTTTTAGGGAATTTAAGTTGAATGTTTAGTGGAATTATAATGATTTTTAGAAGCTGTTTCCTGCTATCCGTTACAATCTTTTGTGCCGAACCCCGGCACAAAAGGATTTTCACTTCTATCAGGGCTAGGGCTTTGGTTTTCATAATTACGTTTACGGTTTTCCGTAATGTATTTAGATTTTATGTTCTTAGTTTTGAAAAATAACTAACAATCACAACTTAAAAAATGAAAAAACTATTTACCATATTCTTATTGCTATTTGTTATAACTCAAAATTATTCTCAAGACAAGAATTCTTTAACGCGTCAGTTTATAGAGAATGCAGAAATCACTCAAATAAATAAGGATTGGAATATAAAAGCCGAATTTACAACTGGATTAAAAGAGGTGTTAGTTTTCTTTCCTGTTGAAGCAATTGATTTAAAATCAAACAAAAAAATAAAATCATTACAAGTAGAAATGGCATTAGCCGAAAACTATTTTAAATCTTCTTGGATTGATTTGAATGAAGTTGATGAATTTATATTATTTATTGAACAATATGTTATTCCCAATCTTAAAGACAAAACTCAAAAAAACCAATCAACTACATATATATTTAATTCTAAAGAAATAACATTTAGTTTTCATATTCAAAATACGTCTAGAAGAATATCAATATATCTTAAAGACAATGGCGTTACAGATTATAGACGTTATTTCTGGACAGAATCTCAGGTAAATAAAATTCCGGAGTTACTTACGATGTTGAAGGAGATTAAATAAATCTTCAATTTAAAATAATCAGGGGTTTTTACGCGGTAGTAGATTTAAATTAAATGCGATGTTTGTCTTTTATTAAAGAAATTATTGTCTTCAGAAAAGCCTTTAAATTTAAAAACATTCATAAGTTACAAAGCTTCTAGGTTTAACCCAAAATAAAGGAAAACAACAGGACAAATAAATACAAACTAACAAAAATTTTAAACCTCAGATATAATAAAATATGACAAAAAAAGAGTGGATAGACAATAATTTAAATTTCTATCACATAACACAGACTAGTAATATCCCATCAATCTTAGAAAACGGTTTGCTTAAGGGAAATGAAAATCCATTCGGAATATGCGTAATAAGAAGTAACCATCCAGAAATTATAGAATATTTATGTCAAACAATGCTTATCACAACTGATGAATTAAATTTTTCTATTATTCAAATTTCTCCATCAAGCCATAACCTCACATCTTCTGAAATTGGCAATGATAATGTTGCTGAAGTTACAAATCCTCTTCATAATTACATTCGAAGAAGTAGACTATCAATAGCACCCGAAAATGTAATTTTAAACTTCTCGACAACAGCAAATAATATTCTAGATTTGCAAGCTGTGGAACAAGAATTACTCAATCTCGGTATTATAGAAAATTTAGAATAGACTTCTGTTAATAGACTTTACAAAACTTTATTAAATATTTTAAAAAATATCGAGCGTATCAATGTACGTAAACGTAAACATAAAAACAATAATATGATATCAATAGCCATGTTTAACAACAAAGGAGGTGTAGGAAAGACAACACTTTCTTGTAATATCGCTTCATTTATTGCTGACAATTTAGATAAAAGAGTTTTAATTGTAGATTGTGATCCACAATGCAATACTACTCAATTATTAATGGGACAAGAATTTTCATCGGAATTATATTGGGGTGAAAATGGAGCAGAAAAAAATGTTAATAATTACTCAACAATTAGTGATATTTTACAACCAATCGAGGATGGTGATTCTCAAATAAATAGTAAAATCAAAGTTGTTGACAAGAGTCTTAATAGGTTCAACATTGACTTAATCCCAGGAAATCCAAAATTTTCTATTATTGAAGACCGATTAGGTTCCGCATGGCATGATTTGCTAGGTGGTGATATTGGAGGAATCCGTAAAACAAACTGGAATACATTTTTAATTGAAACTCTAAAAGATGAGTATGATTATATTTTCTATGATTTAGGTCCAAGTCTTGGTTCTATTAACAGAAGTGTTCTAATCGGATGTGATTATTTCATTACGCCAATGGGAACAGATATTTTTAGCATTCTCGGAATTAAAAATATATCTGAATGGCTTACTAGTTGGATTGCTTTATATGAAAAATCATTAACACTAGCGGAAGATAGATTTACAGGAAGATTAAGTAGTTTTAATATTTCTCCAGAAATTAAAATCAAAAAAGGTTATTTAGGCTATACCATTCAACAGTATATTACAAAAAGTAAGCAAGGAATTCGCCGACCAACAAAAGCTTATGAGGAAATTATCAACAATGTACCATCAGTCATTGGAACAACATTCGAAAATTTTTTAAAAGATGGTTTGGCGAAAGATGATTTTAAATTAGGTGATGTTCCTCATTTATATAGTTTAATTCCGTTAGCTCAATCAAACTCCTCTCCAATTTTAAAATTAAAAGGATCAGATGGATTAGTTGGCGCTCAATTTAGACAGCAAGAAGAATATAAAATCATTCTATCTCAAATAGTTGAAACAATTATTAGTAATCTTCAAAAATAGCTATATGAATTAGCCAAAAGCATTAATAACAGAACTTACAGCTAGAAGATGTATAATTTTTCTTGGAGCAGGTGCATCTGCAGGTGCAACTTCTTCAGACGGTTCAAAAAATCCTCCAACATGGAATCAATTATTAAATAAATTGATTACGCTAATGAATAGTGATGTTGACAAACCAATAATTACCGACTACGTTCAAAAAGAAAAATTTCTGGAAGCCGCAGAAATAATAATTAAAAATATTTCACCTGCAAATTTTTCACAATTTATACGAGAGGAACTAATAACCCCCAGATATCAACCATCAGATATTCATAAAGCAATTTTAGAAATAGACCCAAAAATTGTTATTACAACAAATTACGATGATATTTATGATACATTCTGTCGCACAGGTGCTGCTCAAGAGGGATATAATGTTTCAAAATATTATGAAAGTCATATAACATCAGATTTACGTTCACCTGTAAGACTAATAGTGAAAGCACATGGCTGTATTTCTGATGTCTCAAAAATAGTTCTTACAAAGTCTCAATTTTTTAAAGCGCGACAAGAAAATTCGAACTTTTATAAGGTACTTGATTCACTATTTTTAACCCATACAATTCTATTTGTAGGATATAGCTTGACTGATCCAGACATTCAATTAGTTCTAGAAAATGCAAATATATCCGCACCCAGTTCACATCCTCATTATTTTGTAACTGGTAATAATCTCAATCAAGCAATCAAGGATGCAAATAAAAAAGCTTATAATTTAGAATTTGTAGAGTTCACTGCTGGTAATTACGATGAATTAACCGAAGGTCTTTTTGAATTAGCAGAAAATGTTAAATCATTACGAGAAATCAATCCTTCAATATAATTGAAATACCCGATAGCGCGGATTGGCAATCCGTGCCCCCGCTCCACGAAGTCTTAAACTGAAACGCTACGCAAATGTCTCTGACTTTGCGTTTTTTTGTTTCTTATAAATCCGAAAACCACTCAAAAGTCTCCCGACTTTTTACGAATCGTTCTAAAATGATTATTTTTATAAGCACGAATGATGTAAAGTCAGAGACTTTGAGACATTTCTGTTTTCAAATTAATGATAGCAAAAATGGCACAGACATTTGCGCAGCGTCGAAAAAAAACAAATCAACGTTCTAAACCCGATAGCGCGGATTTGCAATCCGTGCCCGCAAAAATAAGACGCAATAAAAATCATTAAAACAAAACCACAAAAAAAACATAGCCTTTGTTTTATATTTGCAAAGCACAAACCAATCTTTGCGGGCACGGATTGCAAATCCGCGCTATCATATTTTAAAAACAGAATATAATGAACTCTCCTGAAGAAGAAATAGAACAGGAAAAACAAATAAGAATCGTCGGAAAAATAATATTACCTATATTATTTCTTACTCTTATAGGCGGATATTTCATGGAGAATTCAAAAAGTTATATAGATAGAAAATATCATGAATTTCAAAATTATAGTTTTTCTGGAGAAATTTATAAAAAAGAAGAAGATCAAAGTGGCGGTGGATGCAATATTGCCAGATATCTACATTTAAAAACAGGAATAATACACAGAGTTAATTGTTATATATACCCAGACATGAAAATTGGTGATTTTGTTTATAAAAATATAAAATCAGACACGGTATATTATGTAAAAAAAAATGGCGATACAATTAGACAAAACGAAAATCCGTATTACAAAAAATATATTGAATCAATGAAAAAAGAAAATCAAAAATGAACGAGACTAAACCAAAAAAGAAAAATTGGCTCAAAATTTTCATAGATAACTTACTTGATTTTATTCTAAAATAAAAAATATGCGCAAAAGTCTAAAAAACTTATTGCGCTTTTTTTATTTCAAAAAATCACAACTGAGCCTTACACAAATCATCCAATAACTCCATTTCATCCTCAGGCAATAATTGCAAGGCAATTTCAAGCAAAGTCATTACATTGACATTATTGTCTTTTGTAAAACTCGACAAACTGTTTGCATCAGGATTAAGTAAAATAATACTTGCTTTTAGCAAATCTGAAACCATTAGATTTAATTCGTTATAAGAAGAAACTTTTAGCGGTATTGTATACGAGTTGGTTTCTTTTGGAACTGGTTTTAGTTTGCTGAAGTAGCTTCCTTTATTTATTAATTCTAACAATTCTGCGGCTCTTTCTTTATTTTCTATTTCTATTTTCATGTAAGATTTATTTCACAATTAAAAACAAATATATAAAAAATCAGTAACATACAACCCCTTTTTTACATTCACTTAAAAACAATCGATTACTTGTAATTTCATTTCTATGAAAAGAGAAAGAAAAAGTGAAATTCCAGAAGTTGTAAAAGACCTAGGAATCAAGATTAAAGATATAATTGAAGAAAAGAAATTCAAGAGACGAGAGGTTGCTCATGATGCAGAAATGGATGTTGAAAGTCTAAGAAAATATATAAAAGGCTCGCAAGAAATGAAAGTAAGCACTTTGTTTAAAATTGCACAAGCTCTAAAAATTCATCCAAGTGAATTGATTAAGGATTTGTAATCACGAAAAATTAATGAATACATCTAAAACTATATTAGGAACCATTATTCCGATAGCGATTACAACACTAATTGTTATGGGATTCTTTTTCATTAATCAAATCTTCTTTACTGAACCAAATATAGCTTGCGAAACTTATCAGCTGAGTAATACAACTTACTTAACATATGCCTTAATAATAATCGCTTTTACTAGTTTTTACCAAATTTCTATTGGCAATTTTATTCTTAAGCAAGATAAAAATAGTTTCGTTCTAGGTTTGTTAAACAGTCTTACTTATGCCCTTTTTTATATTGGAATTTTAATCCTAATAAATTTATTTCAAAGAAAAATAGAATGGGATTTCTTTCTTATTTTCTTTTTATTATTTTTTATTTTGGGTCTATTGTTTACTGTATCAATTAAATTGTGGCGAAAAATTGTATTGTAATAAGACATGGAAATTAAGCTAAATTCTGACGAATATATCGATTTTTCGATACAGAAAAATAAATATCTTCCTTTTAAAGTTGAAGATTTATTAAAATTAATAATTATCGTAATGTTTTCTTTTTTTGTTAGTCAAATCTTTTATGATATAAAAAGGTTTAATAAACAGTTCTCAATAACTGATTTAATTCCTTTAGTAATGATGTCAAGTGTTCTTATTATTTTAATAGTTAATTTTTACAAAAGGTTTTTAGTTGCTTATAAATGGGAATATATCGTTACAAATCAAAGATTAATTATTAAAAACCATAAAAATTTAATCGAACATTCTTTTTATTTTAATTCTTTTCCTTCCTTGAATTTTGAAGAAAACGCATATGGAAATGGTTACTTAGTAATTGGAGAAAAAGAACCTGTATTTTTAGGATCATCACGTTTAAATCTTAGTGAAAATGACATTGTACTATATAACATCTTAAAGGTTAAAGAAATATATTCTATTTTGAAATCAAAAATTACAAATACCCGATAGCGCGGATTTAAGATTGCACATGCTTTAAAAATTCATCCAAGTGAATTAATTAAGGATTTGTAATATTCTGTTTTTTTATATACAATCCCACTGGCACGAGCAGGAAGTTCGCGCCAGCAGGAAGAACAAGTATCAATAGTCATCCTTAATAAGATAACTATCTATTACCATGTCAAAAATATTCTCTTCAACAACAACTTGTTTGAATATTTCTACTTGAATCTCTGCGTCGAGCTCTTCTTCATTCATAGTTTGTGAATCAGCAATATAAAGTTCCCATGAAATCAAATCAATTTTATCTTGATGCTCAAATAATAATTTCGCAAGTTCTAATTCTGATTCCGAAACTTTTATCAAAGTAGCCCATTTATCAAAGCCTGCAATATTGGCAATTACATGCTGTGCGTTCATTAGGGTGAAATTTTCCTCATTGATATCAAAATCTGAAATGATATCATAAATCTGAAAATACTTTGGCGAATAATCGTATTTAAAACCGCTTATTGTTTTGTCAGCAAGAGGGGTTTGAGTCTTAAAATCTCTGTGAAGATTTTTTGCTTGAAGCTTGAAGTAATTAATAGAGTCCATAATATAATCCTTTAGTTCAAAGATTATTATCCTGAGATTTTGCGTTCGTATACTGTAGTCGGATAATAAGCTCTGAGGTTATATTATCTAGTTATTGGTTGATAAAATCTTTGCACGAACGAGCAGGCATACCAAAAACACCTGATACAAATATAAAAATTTTCATTTAAATTATTCTTTACCATTATGTTTTTTTTCTCCCGCTAAAAAAGAAGTCTATTTTTTCATTCTGTTTCCTCCTAGTTTTGTCATTTCGGAACGAGAAATCTTCGCGAGTAACTCCGCAATCAAAATCGCCAATCTTTGTAGAGCTACTTGCGGAGATTTCTCCTAACGTCGAAATGACAAAACTGTGCGGATAAACAAAAAACAACCCTCATTAAATCAGTATATCAAGAAATTTATAAATTAGAAAATACCAAAAACAAATTTACTAACTCGCTGCAGAATTCTCTTATATTTCGAAAAATATAACTACTTTACAAGTTCAAAAATAACCTTTGTACAATCTTAAAAAATAAAACTAATCTCAAAAAAACCAATGAAAGTAACCACCAGTATTTTTACGCTATTACTTATTTCCCAAACTACTTTTGGACAAACAGCTGCAAAAAAAATTGATTCGATTTTTCGTTCGATTGCCACTTATAATCCAGAAATAGCGATGAGCGTAGGATTTGTCGAAAATGGTAATACTACTTTTTTCAACTACGGAAAAATCAGCAAAGAAAGTACACAGGCCGTAAACGAGAATACTATTTATGAGATTGGCTCGATTACCAAACTTCTTACAGGAAATTTAGTAGCGCAAGCCCACAACGAAGGCAAGCTTAAAATTGATGATTTTATAGACGATTATCTGCCAAAAGAATATGTCTTATCAAACGAAATAAAAGGCAAGATCAAAATCTCAGATTTGGCTTCACACCAATCTGGTCTGCCTAATTTTGATTTTAGAAAACTAATGGAAATAAATCCAAAACAGCCATTAGATATAACCAAAGAGAGTGTTCATGCTCTTATAAACGAAAATACAAAACTAATAGATTACGGAAGTTATCGTTATTCTAATATCAGTTATACGCTAATGGGAATGATATTGGAGAAAGTCTACGCAAAGAGTTTTGAAGATATATTGAAAGAAAAAATGCTTCTGCCTCTTAAAATGGAAAATACGCTGACTAGTAATTTTAATGTAAAAAATAAAGTTACGGGTTATGAATTTAATGGAATTCCGCAGGATTTTTTTAACTGGAATTATTTAATCGCTCCCGCAGGTCTTGTAAAATCGAATACTTCAGATTTGACAAAATTGCTAAAAGCTATTTTGTCAAATAATGGTGAAATCTCAAAAGCAACAGCAATTACCGAAACTACTTTTTTTAAAAATACAGAAAGAGAAGTAGGTTTTGGGCAGCAGATGGAACGAGTTGCCGACGATGTTTATTTTTATAAAACAGGAAACACAATGGGATGTGCTACAATATTTGCCTACGATAAAAAATCAAACTGGGGAATGGTAATTTTACTCAACCACAACAGTCCTCAATTAATTGGAGAATTAATGGATGCCAATTACGAGCAGGTCTTTAAGAAAAAGATTGCTTCAAATAACACTAAAAAAATGCAGCTTTAAGTGTTGGATTAATAAAAAACAAATCATGGAAAACTTCGACTGAACCGCTTAAAATGGATTTTGAACAAATAATAGTAGGACGAATTATTCTGGAGTTTTTAGGCGCTTCAGCGAGATTTCTTGGTTATAATTTATGGACTCTTTCCAACGACAATGATTTTAGAACATTTTCAAGTTTCTGGTCGCCAAGCGGAAGTAACCAGAAAAAAGATGATAACAGTAATCGAAATCATATGATTGGGGTTCTTTTTTTAGGCGGTTTCATAATGCTGCTCATTATCTTTAATACGTAATAAGAAACCATTCAAGTAAAATGGGATATCATTTTTACAATGTTGAAACAGAGATTTTATATCTCAATAATTCTAGCGAATACGATACTTTGTCGGTTTTTAAATTCTGCGCCAATCATCTTTACAGAATAAACGAAAGGATTAAAAACGGAGAAACGATCAAAATCATTGAAAATATTGGCAAAGAATATACTAAAACGTATGTAATTGAAAATACCGCAGATTTTAAAAAATGGGTCGAAAAAATATACAACGGAGGTTTTGAAGATTATCTCGAAACTGGAATGAAATAGATTATTCTAAAATAGTATTCATAAAAAAAATCCCAAAAGAAATACTCTTTTGGGATTTTACTAAACTTAAAACGAAACGATAGTAAACCTACTCCTCTACTTTTAAAATCTCTAATTTGAGATTTCCTTTTTTAGCAGGCCATTCAACAATATCGCCTTCTTTGTAACCTACCATTGCAATTCCTTCGTCTGAAAGAACCGAAATTTTGTTTTTACTTGCTTTTGCTTTATCTGGACCAACTATGAGAATTGTTTTTTCTTCGTTATTGATATGATCTTTGTAAGTAACTTTTCGATCTATCGAAACTACATCTTCAGGCAAATTTTTTCGCAATACTTGCGTAGCATGTTTTAGCTGGCCTAATAAAAGTTCTTCTTCTTGTATGGTTACTTTTTTTCTTCTTACGTGATCTTTAATTAAATCGTATGTTCCTGTTGTTAAAATTATATTTTGTGACATGACTTTCTTGTTGGTTTCATTTTCTCTAAAATAGGACACAACTCTTCAGTGAATAGCACGCAAAACGAACTACTCAGTGATATCCTATCCGGAATAAAAATGAGATTAAATAATAAAAATTAAATACTAAAATATCCCCCTGTCTAGAGTTGTGACAGGGCTAAAGAAATAAACTCTTTTGAGTTTTTTAAGAAAGTATCGTCATGCAAATACAATAACGTGCACATTAAGCACATTAAAGAACTGTTTATTAAATAAAAATTTGCAGTGACCATTATAATATCAAATTATTTTGGCAATATACGCCTTTTTTATCTTACAAAAAAATGAAGCGTCTAGAGAACTTCCTTTAATTTTTCTAGTGCTATCCAATAAAGCAGCAAAATAATTTAACTCCATTTATATTGCAAACTTTTTCCTATTTTTGAGTTGATAAAAAACAGATTATCAATACCATTACAATATATTCCCAGAGTAGTTTTATAATTCATCAATCACCAAAAACAAACCAAACATGATTAAAAAATCCATTTTATCCATTTTAGTTCTTTTGGCAATCACTTTAAATTCCTGCAAACAGGAACCAAAAGAAACACCTGCCCCATTAATTGATGTAAAGACCTTCTTCAAGAATGGAGAAAAAAGCTCTTTCAAAATTTCGCCCGACGGAAATTACTTTAGCTATCGTGCCGATTATAAAGGAAAAACCAACGTTTTTGTTCAGAAAGTAAACGACACCAAAGCGGTTCGCGTAACAAACGACACTTTGCGAAGCATTTTCAATTATTTCTGGAAAGGTGACCGAATTATTTATGCGCAAGACGTAGGCGGAGACGAGAATTTCCAACTCTTTTCGGTAAAAACAGATGGAACCGATTTAAAAGCATTAACACCTTTTCCGGGTGTTAGAAGTGACATTATAGACGCTCTAATTGATGTTCCAGGCAAAGAAAAAGAACTAATTGTACAAATCAACAAAAGGGTAAAAGAATACTTTGATCCTTATCTTTTAAATGTCGAAACTGGAACTCTGACACTTCTTTACGACAACAAGGAAAATTTTGACGGATGGGTTACAGACAATAATGGCGTTATCCGTCTTGCTTCAAAAACGGACGGTGTAAACATTACTTGGAATTATCGAAATTCTGATAAAGAACCTTTTACGCCTCTTATTACCACAACTTTCAAAGATTTCTTTTCTCCTGCTTCTTTTGACAAAGACAATAAAAACATTTATGCTTTGAGTAATATTGGCAAGGATAAAGTGGTTTTGGTTGAATATGACCCAATTGGCAAAAAAAATGTAAAAGAATTGTTTGCTGACCCTAAATATGATTTAGATGCGGTTAATTACGATCGAAAAAAACAAGTCTTGACTTCTGTAACTTGGGAAGCCGAAAAACAAGAAGAACATTTTTTTGATAAAGAATGGGAAGCAATCAAAAACAATCTGAAAAAGCAGATTGAAGGTTACGAAACTGAAATTGTAAACTACGACGATGCAAGAACCAAAGCTATTGTTTGGGCTGGAAACGATAGAACTCCAGGAAAATACTATATATACGATTTCAAAACTACAAAAGTTAAAGAAGTTGCGAATCCGTTTCCTTGGATCGAAGAGAAACACATGAGCCATATTAAACCTATTACGTATAAATCGAGAGATGGTCTTGAAATTCACGGCTATTTAACGCTTCCGTTGGGAGTTGAACCTAAAAATCTGCCTGTCATTATTAACCCTCATGGCGGTCCGTGGGCAAGAGATGGCTGGTATTATAATCCAGAAGTTCAGTTCTTGGCAAATCGTGGTTACGCTGTCTTACAGATGAACTACAGAGGAAGCACCGGTTATGGAAAGGAATTTTGGCAATCTAGTTTTAAACAATGGGGTAAAAAAATGCAAGACGACATTACCGATGGTGTCGAATGGCTGAAAAAAGAAGGCATTGCAGACCCAAATAGAATTGCTATTTATGGCGGTAGTTACGGTGGTTATGCAACACTTGCCGGAATCACTTTTACACCCGATTTGTATGCCGCGGCTGTAGATTATGTGGGCGTGAGCAATTTGTTTACTTTCATGAATACGATTCCGCCTTATTGGACACCTTATCTAGATCAGTTTCATGAAATGGTGGGCGATCCTAAAAAAGATAGTTTGTTGCTGGCCTCTGCATCGCCTGCATTACACGCAGACAAAATAAAAACGCCTTTGTTTATTGCACAAGGAGCAAACGATCCAAGAGTAAATAAAGCTGAAAGCGACCAAATGGTTGAAGCGCTGAAAAAACGTGGTGTCGTTGTAGAATACATGGTTAAAAATGATGAAGGACATGGTTTTAGAAATCAAGACAATCGTTTTGATTTTTATGGCGCCATGGAAAAATTCCTAGACAAACATTTGAAACAAAAGAAATAAATAATATCAAGCGTAAAATTAAAAGCTGCAGAGAAACATTTTCTGCAGCTTTTTTTCTGAAATAAAAAGTAAGAAGAAATAGCTTACATTTGTTTTAATCAATGTTATAATTTTAGATCTCTTTTCGCTAACCGCAAAATACTATAAACCATCATGGAAAACTTCGATTGGACTTCTTTCACCAAAAAAATAGCCGTTAAAGCTCAACTTTCAGACATTTACGATGCTTGGACAAAAGCAAATGAGTTAGAAAAATGGTTTCTTGAAAAAGTATCTTTTTTTGGCGCTAATCAGGAATCTATAGGCAAAGACAAAAACGCAGAAAAAGATAATACGTACGAATGGCTTTGGTATTTGTATGATGATGCTATGTCAGGAAAAATCGTTTCTGCCAATGGAATTGATCAACTGCAATTTACTTTTGAAGGAAACTGTCTTGTAGATATAAATCTAAGCCAGAAAGACGATTACACGATTGTAGAACTTCGCCATTACAACATTCCAACAGATGATCATTCGAAACAATACATTAGATTGGGCTGTTCCAACGGTTGGCATTTTTATCTCACAAATCTAAAATCGGTTTACGAAGGTGGATTAGATTTGAGAAATAAAGATCGTAATTTGGATCCGATGATTAATAATTAAGAATATGATATCACAAATTGATATTAGCGAATTCAGAAAAAGACTTAAAGCCAATACCAAACAAGGAAATCCAAAAATTAGTGGCACTCCTCTTCATGCCTTTAATATGATTGGAGAAAAAGACAAACTTTTTTTTGGCATAATAAATCAAAATGATTTTAGAATAACCCAAAATGCTATACTTCATCCTATTCCATTTATTTTAAAAGGAAAATTTAAATCAAAAAATGCAACTCAAACAGAGATTTTATATGAAATAATTCCAATTAAGTTTGGCTATTACTGGAGTCGTTATTTTCCTTATTTTGCATTTTTATTATTCAATACAGTATTTATTGTTAAAAAAGCGCCATTTATAGTATACATTATTTTCAATTCGTTTCTTTTAATTGCTAGTTTGATTTCCAGAACAATCACCAGCTACAAAAAAAGAAAATTTATAAACAATTTTAGAAAAGTATTTGAAATAACAGACAATGAATAAGAAATAATCCGCTAAAATTCAACCAATTAAACTCTATGAAATCACTAATCACCTCTTTTCTTTTAATTCTCACCTTAACTTTATCCGCACAATCCAATCAATTTGTTGGCGAATATTCTCGTTCACTTTCTGAAAAAGAAAAACACACAATCGAATATAAACTGACTTTAAACCCAGACGGAACTTTTCTGTTTCATTCGTATTCGAAAATACAAGGCGGAAATTCAGCAGAAGACAATAAATACGGAAAAGGAAAATGGATTGCAAAAGACAATCTGATTACTTTTTCAGCAAACAAAAAAGAAGATTTCGACTCAAAATATACTTTAGATTTCAATAATTCAACCGCTAGATTTATTGCTAAAAATCCGCGAGATAAAAGCGATAAGGTTGTTAAGACCAAACTTCAATTTTTAGAATCGGAAATTTTCTGGATGAAGAGTATCGATGTTTTTAAATTATAAATGAAAAATGAAAAAAGTATTTCTTTTAACTTGTCTGATTTTATCAGTCGCAGCATTTTCACAAACCAAAAAAGATTATCCAATCGATCTTTTAGAATCAAAATGTATAAATCAAAAAGACATCTCTGATGCAGACAAGTGCAATTGTATCATACAAGCCCGCGAATCTTGGGACAAAGAATTGAACAAAAGTTATAATTTACTAAAAACAAAACTCCCAAAAGAAAATTTTGAAACTTTAAAAGAATCTCAAAAACAATGGCTTCTTTTTCGCGATAAAGAATATGAGTTTAGCTCGAAATACTTTTCCGAAATAAAGCAAGGAACTTTGTGGTATGCCGTTTCCGAAAGCTTAAAAAGAGACTTAGTAAAAAGAAGAGCGATTGAATTGGAGGCATATTACAAAATGTTTGATTATTAAACTTTCTTTTAGAAAGCTTTGCCCCTTTGGACCTAATAATCTTTGCCCCTTTCCCATAAAATCCGTACTTTCGCATGTCAAACTAGAAAAGAAAAAATGAAGGTCTGTATTGCTGAGAAACCAAGTGTAGCGCGTGAAATTGCATCTGTTTTGGGTGCCAATACCAAACACGATGGCTATTACGAAGGGAATGGTTATGCAGTAACTTACACTTTCGGGCATTTATGCACTTTAAAAGAACCCAACGATTATAAACCGCATTGGAAAAGCTGGGATTTGAACAATCTGCCCATGCTTCCTGAAAAGTTCGAAACCAAAGTGGTTCAAAACTCAGGAATTCAAAAACAGTTTAAAATCATTAAAAGTCTTTTTGAGAAAGCCGACGTGGTTATCAACTGCGGGGATGCTGGACAAGAAGGAGAATTGATTCAGCGCTGGGTGATGAACGAAGCGCATTACAAAGGCGAAATTCAGCGATTATGGATTTCATCTCTTACCACAGAAGCTATTAAAGAAGGTTTTGAAAACTTAAAACCCTCTGCCAACTACGATAATTTATTCTACGCCGGATTTTCTAGAGCTATCGGCGATTGGCTTTTAGGAATAAATGCCACACGTTTGTACACTGTAAAACATGGCGGCTACAAACAAGTTTTGTCTATCGGTCGTGTACAAACGCCAACGTTGGCGATGGTTGTAGAGCGTTTTAGAGAAATCGAAAACTTTAAACCGCAGCCGTATTGGGAATTGCAGACTTTATACAGAGAAACGCTTTTTAGTTACGAAGAAGGACGTTTCCTAAACCAAGAAGATGGACAAGTTATCGCAGCCAAAGTCAAGGAAAGTGATTTCGAAATCGTCTCTGTTGATAAGAAGAACGGAAATGAATATGCTCCAAAGCTTTTCGACTTAACGGGTCTACAAGTTTATTGCAATCAAAAATTTGGATTTTCTGCCGAAGAAACATTGAAGATTGCACAGACTTTGTACGAACAGAAAGTGATTACATATCCCAGAGTTGATACGACTTTTTTACCAGGTGATATATATCCGAAAGTGCCTGGAATTCTGCAGAAATTAACCAATTATGCCGAATTGACTCAGCCTCTTTTAGGAAAAAAAATCAAAAAATCGCCAAAGGTTTTCAATGATAAAAAAGTAACCGATCACCATGCGATTATTCCAACGGGAGTTCAAAATAATCTGCCTCATAATCAGCAGCAGGTTTATGATATTATTACCCGACGCTTTATTGCTGTTTTTTATGATGACTGTTTGGTTGCCAATACCACAGTTATTGGAAAAGCTGCCGATGTGACTTTTAAAGCGACCGGAAAAGAAATCTTGAAGAAAGGTTTCCGCGTTGTTTTTGAAGATCCGAATGCAAAGGAAAAAGAACCCGATTTACTGCCGAGTTTTACCGTGGGCGAAAAAGGTCCACACGAACCTTCATTTCTTCAAAAAGAAACCAAGCCGCCCAATCAGTTTACAGAGGCAACTTTACTGCGTGCCATGGAAACCGCAGGAAAACAGGTTGATGACGAAGATTTACGCGAATTAATGAAAGAAAACGGAATCGGTCGTCCGTCAACGCGTGCGAATATTATTGAGACGCTTTTCAAACGCCAATATATTGTTCGAAACAAAAAACAAGTTTTACCCACTTTGACTGGAATTCAATTGATTGATACGATTCAGAACGAATTGGTAAAATCGGCCGAACTTACAGGAACTTGGGAAAAACAATTGAAAGATATTGAAAAAGGGACTTTCACCGCAGCGGCCTTCATCAGAAACATGAAACGTATGGTTGAAGCTTTGGTTTATGAAGTTCGAAGCGAAACCAAGCACGCCAATATTTCGCATGCGGCAACGATTCAGAAACCAGTTGTAAAAGCGGAAAAAGAGAAAAAGAAAGCCTCTGGAATTTCGGCAGAAACTTGTCCGAAATGCCAAAAAGGAAAGATACTGAAAGGAAAATCGGCCTTTGGCTGCAGCGAGTACAAATCGGGCTGTGATTTTGTATTGCCTTTTGTTTTTCATGATAAAAAAATAACCGAAAGTCAGTATTTACGATTGGTTCAGAAAGGTTCTACAGTAAACATAAAAGGCTTTAAAACCGATTCTGGAACTGTTGAAGGCTTAATTCGTTTTGAAGAAAATTACAAACTGAAATTGGAACCAAAGAAAACCGATAAAAAAGCCGAACCCAAAGAAAGTTCAGATGCATTGGTTTGTCCGAAATGTAAAAAAGGAACAATTCTAAAAGGCAAAACGGCTTATGGTTGCGCAGAATATAAATCGGGCTGTGATTTTAAAGTGACTTTTGACGAAGTTCGCGAAAAACTAAAAGATCAAAAACCAACTAAGGAATTGGTTTACTCTATTTTGAGTGCAAGCGTTTGATTTTTTTTTAGCCACGAATTCACGAATTTTATTTTTACAATCTTTGAGCAAAACAAAAAACTTGTGGTTATTTTTTACTCGCAGATTTAGCAGATTTGACAGATTTTTATAATGCAGAGTACAAAATAAATCTGCTGAATCTGCTAAATCTGCGTGAGACAAAATCATTCTAATCTTTTTAATCTGTGGCTAAAAATAATTTTACTCTTCAATAATAATTCGAAAAATTCACAGAAAACTTTCCATTCCGTTTATCAAGAAAAATTCGTGAATTCGTGGCTAAAAAAATTTTCATACTTTAGTAGCATATTACCAAACCCAAAATCTCATAAATATGTTTCAGAAAATTACTCTTTTAGCACTTGTTATAGCCGCAGTTTCATGCCAGAAAAAAGAAACGGTAGAAAAAGATAAAATCAAAAAAGCCGACTGGTTAATTGGAAACTGGGAAAACAAAACTCCTGAAGGCATTTTATCTGAAAACTGGCAAAAACTAAACGACAGTACTTTTAGCGCTTCTTCTTATTTTATAAAAGGAAAAGACACTCTACATTTTGAAACTATTGTTTTGGCGCAATTAGGCGAAACACTAACTTACAAAGCAACTGTAAAAGGTCAAAACGATGACAAACCCGTTTTCTTTCCTTCTACTTCAGAAACAGAGCAACAATTGATTTTTGAAAATCCGAAACACGATTATCCTCAAAAAATCACTTATACAAAAGGGGCAAATAATACTTTAACCGCAGAAATCTCTGGGAACATGAATGGAAAACCAAGTTCTGAGAAGTTTGTTATGACGAAGAAGTAATTCAATGTTTTTTGTAAAAAATAAAATGACAAAAAGAAGAATTAGAATAATGATTAATATTATTTTAATTCTTCTTTTTGTGTCTTGTAACAATTATCTATTAAGCTATAAAAGCATTAAATCAGGTTTTTTGTATAACGATGGAATTTACACTATTTCTGGAAAGGATCGAAATATTTTGATCAAAGAACTAAAAGATGGATCGAAAATATTTGCCATAAGAAACAGTAAAAACAAAATACTGTTTCAACAAAACTTAGATGAAACTTTTAGCGCTTATCACTATTGGGTTTTATATGTGGATAAAAATGCTGATGTATGGTATTATAATTCAGATTACCTTTCGTCTCAGGCAGTAATTTTTAATAAAGAAACTCAGCAATATGAAATAAAAGATATCTGTAAATTTAAATTAGAATTACCTATCGAATTTAAAAAGGAAATAGAATCGAAAGGAGCTAAAATGTGTGATTTTTGATATAAAGTTTTGTCTTTTCAGAAAATAAATAACTATAACTTTAATGAAAAAGCTTTTCTTATTAATTCTGTTTTCAACTTTAATAATAAGCTGTAACGAAAAAACTCAAAATTATATTGATACTATTTGGGATAATTTTTCATTTAATTCTACATTATCAAATAGTACTCAAATCGTCATAAAAGCTTATGATTCGACTGCAACATATAGAAGATCTAGCAATATAGAATCTTTTAACCCAATAAAAGAATTTAAAACCAATAACAGACAACAAATAAAAGACTTTGAAAGTGTCTTTAAAAATGCAGAAAAAACAGGCTATTGTTGTTGTCCAACTAGTTCCTATTCTATTCATTTCCTTAATCAAAAAGAGCAGCTTGGCTTATTTTATGTTGATACATTACAAATTAAAGATAAGGTTCGAATTTATGAAGGGAGTTTTCAATATTCTTATATTATAGAAAAAGAAAAATGGAAAGAATATCTTAAAGAAATATCAGATTAAAGTGTACAAATTGCCTAAAGTAAATCAATCAAGCCGAAAATTTATTTTTGGAAAATTAGAAGCGAGAAAATTTATAGTATCCGATTATTTATATTTAGCCGGATACATAATTGGAATAATGTTATATGTGTTTGCTAGCAAATATCAACCAAGAAATATATTTGCAATCTCTTTTACTGTATCTATAATATGTGGTGGACAAACAATTTCGTCACCCTTTGGGCTGAGATTTAGAAACGTTTATTTTTCAATTCTCTGGTTAATACTTTCTCTCATTTTTTTAATTGCTAATTATTTTACAGCATTGATTCCTCTATTAACTTTTATTCTCTATCATATAATCAGAATGATATTTTGGAAGAAAAACAAAAGAGAATTTATTCCATATGAAACTGGAAAAGGGCAAATGTACCGATACAAAAGTTATTTTGAAGGCAGATATGGAGATCTGAAAGATAAAAGATATACTAAAATTCTTTTAGGAATCGGTATTTTAATAATCCTTCTTTGTTTTATCCAAACAATTGGATTAAAGGTTTAAAACGACAGTATGCCTAATTTAAAGCTATGTATAAATTAATTAATTAATTTATATAATAATCCTAAAAAACCTTAGAACCTCAGCATCTCAGAACCTTAGCATCTTAAAAAGACTACTCATTCTCCCCAATCTTATTCACCATAAAAATCATCAGAATACCGAGAAGCGCCATAACTAGAAATGCCCATTTCATGCTTAAATATTCAGAGATAAAACCAACCATTGGCGGAACCAATAAAAATCCGAGGTAACCAATTGTTGATATCGAAGTTAAAGCAGAACCACTGCTTAATTTTGAAGATCTTCCGGCAATACTAAATACTAACGGAACCACGCAAGAAACCCCAAATCCGATTAAAACATAACCGAAAATTGTTGGGTAGGCATACGGCAAAATAAAACAAACACCGAAACCAGCTGTGATTAAAATTCCGCTATAAAGCAAGATTTTTTTAGTTCCAAATTTCATTACGCCATAATCTCCAAATATACGTCCTAACGTTACTGCCGAAGCAAAAAACACGAATGCTGCACTGGTTAATTTTGGAGAAGCTTTCAATATATTTTCGAAATAAATTCCGCTCCAGTCGTACATGGTATTTTCACAAGCCATTGAAACGAAACAAATTAGAGAGAATTTTACCAGATTTTTTTCCGGCATCGAGAAGAACTTCTTTTTAACTGGAACAGGTTCATTGTGAATACTCATCGGATAAAAACAAGCCGTTAGCGCCAGCATAAAAATACTTACTCCCAATAAATGATGCGATGGTGCAATTTTCTGCGTCACCATTACATAACCTAATCCCGCACCCGAGAAAACGGCAATACTCCAAACGGCATGAAAACGCGTAATAATAGATTTCGGATATAGTTTCTGCACTTCTAGAGACTGTGCATTTATAGATAAATTGAAAATATTACGAGAAGCCCCAAAGAATAAAAGTATAATAACCAACTGCCAAACAAATGCCGCCAAACCAGGCAAAGACAGTGCAATATTGAACATAACCGCACCAAGAAGCATGATATAACGGCTGCTGTATTTATTTAATAGTTTTCCTGTAAAAGGCATTGTTAGCATTAAACCTATCGGAAAAGCAAATAAAACTGCACCAAATTCGGCCTCAGACAATTTTAATTGGGCTTGTATATGTGGAATTCTTGAAACCCACGAAGAATATCCAAAACCAGAAAGGAAGAAAAAAACAGTATTGGCAATACGATATCCTCTAGGCGTATTTTGAATCTTTTTAAAGAATGGTAAAATCATGAAGTCATTTTTCAGACTGCAAAATTAAGGCTTTAAAACTTTATCTCGCTAAAACATCAACTAAGAATTTCATTTAATTATCTCAATAATCAACATTTAACAATTTCAAAACTAAATGACAAAAAAATAAAATTGTTAAAGTTATTTTAATTTTTACATTTGCATTGTTTTTATTTATTCTAAATAAATATTATTTATAAACCAATTAATAAATAGCAATGAATTACCTCAGTTTGAAAACTTCACGTTTTCTATTTTCTATCAGTTTTTTATTTTCGTTTTTATCTTCCTTTGCACAAAACCACGGAAAAATTAAAGGAACCATAACTACCTCAGACGGCGATGCTGCTGCAGGTGTAAATATTATTCTTAAAAGCACAAAATACGGTACCGTTTCTAATGACGATGGCACTTTTGATTTTAATAAAGTAAGAGCCAATTCTTATACACTTCAAGTATCTTTGGCAGGTTACGAAACCGCAGAAACTGAAGTTACAGTTACAGAAAATGAAACCTCAACAATTAATTTACAGCTTAAGGTTTCTAATAAGGAATTGAATGAAGTTATCGTAAATGGCAAGAAAAGCAACTTATCAAAAAAGACCGATTATGTAGCCAGAATGCCACTAAAGAATCTGGAAAATCCTCAGGTTTATAATGTTATTCACAAAGAACTATTACAAGAGCAAATTGCGGTAGACATAAGAAGCGCGGTTCAAAATGCTACGGGCGCAATCTCAAAAATATATCCTTCTGGCGGACTTGAAATTAGTTTTAGAGGATTCAGCACGGGTGTAAATGCACGAAACGGCATGGAGACTCTTTCTGGACGAAGCTCTATCTCAATTGATAATGCCGAACGAATTGAGGTGCTAAAAGGGCCTTCTGGAACTTTGTTTGGTTCTTCTGTTTCTTCATTTGGAGGAGTTGTAAACTTGGTTACCAAAAAGCCTTTTGAAACTAGCAAAACAGAGATATCTTATACAGGAGGAAGCTTTGGACTACAGCGCGTTGCGGTTGATTTTAATATGCCTTTGACTCCAAACAAAAAAGTTTTGTTTAGAATGAACGCTTCGGCAAATACAGAAAACAGCTTCTTAAATTATGGTTTTAATAAAACGGTCTTATTTGCACCGAGCATTATTTATAAAGCAACCGATAGGTTAACGCTGAGTTTAGACACCGAGATTTTCAATACCAACAATACACGCCCTACTTATGGACGTTCGTATGCGGCAGGACTTACCAACCCAACAGACCTAAAAGTAGATTACAGAACAAGCTTATTTGCAGATGATCTTGATGCTAAAACAAGTTCTCCTAAAATATTTGCTCAGGCAGAATATAAACTTTCTGATAATTGGAAATCTACCACACTATTCTCATTGGTAGACGAACGTGTCGATCATAGTTATCAGTACTATACTGCATGGCAATCGCCAACAGAAGTTCAAAGAATGGTATCCCGTTTTGGACCAATTCATAATAATTTTACCAATTTTCAGGAAAATATTAATGGTGAATTTTCTACAGGAAGCATCAAACATAAACTCTTAACAGGTATTAATTACAGATTTACAAAAGGAACATTTAAATATGCTACCACACAAGTATTAGATGAAATTGATGTAACAACAGATTTCGAACCAATTCGAAAAAGCGATGTAGACCCAAAATTGAAAGAAATGCAATTTGGCGTTCCAAATGAACAGACTTTTAGCGTTTATGCTTCAGATGTAGTTAGTTTTACAGATCGCTTATCTGTAATGCTTAGTCTTCGTTTGGATAACTTTGTTCAGAAAAAAATCGAAGATACAGAGGGCTACAACCAAACTGCTTTGTCTCCAAAATTAGGTTTGGTTTATGAAGTAGTTAAAAATCAGGTTTCTTTATTTGGAAATTACATGAATGGTTTTCAAAATTCAGGTCCAGTAAATCAGCCAGATGGATCAATATTAATCTTAAAACCAGTTTATGCTAATCAATATGAAGGCGGTGTAAAAGTAGAAGCTTTCAATAAAAAATTAAGCACAACACTGAGCTATTATAACATTACAATTGATAATGCTACAAGAACAAAACCAGACGGATACAATGTTCAGGATGGAAAACAAGTAAGTAAAGGAATTGATTTTGAATTTATTGCCAATCCAATAAACGGTTTAAACGTGACGGCTGGTTATGCTTATAATGACAATCGTATCGTTAAATCGTCTGACCCTCTAATTGAAGGCAACAAAGCTAGCGGAGCACCAGAAAATGTGGTTAATTTTTGGGTTTCGTACAAACTTCAAAACACACTAAAAAATTTAGGCTTTGGTTTTGGAGGAAATTATGTAGACAAACAGTATAAATTTGAAGACGAAAGCTTTTATGCTCCTTCTTATTCTATTTATAGTGCAACAGTATTTTACGACAGACCCGTTTGGAGACTTGGAGTTAAATTCAACAACCTGACCAACACAAAGTATTGGGATTCTTATGGAATGGCTCAAACTCCAGCAAACTTCTTAGTAAACCTAACCGTAAGACTTTAGTTTTCTTACTCAAATATTTTCCACAACCTCGAAATACGTTCCATATGAAATGAATTTCGAGGTTTTTTAGTGTTTTATTTTTAATTATTCTAAATAAGACTTATGTTTGTAAAAAATATCATTCTAATAATTTAAACTTGATCTTATGAAATCAAATACTTTAAAAACACTAAGCTTTTTATTTCTAATGCTTTTTGCTGCACCTCAGCTTTTTGCCCATGCTTTATGGATTGACACCAATGCAACAGGAACAAAAGGAAAAGCTCAGGAAATTTCTGTTTATTTTGGAGAATTCTCTGATAATGATATTACAAAAGCTGATAAATGGTTTTCTGATTTAAAGGATTTCTCTTTAGTTGTAATTTCTCCTTCAAAAAAAGAAACTAAACTAACTTCTAAAGCTCTAGATAATAAATACCAAGCTTTCTTTACACCAGATGAAGACGGAGTTTATACAATCGTAATGCATCATACCGTTGGAGATGTTTACGGAACAATGAAATTAGACTACAATTCAAGCGCAACCGTTGTTGTTGGAAACAAATCGGCTGGAAATGTAGCTGCTGCTAACAATAATAAAATTAGCGTTTTTTCTGAAAATGCCGATATCGCGAAAAAAAATACTGTAATTAATGTTTCTGCTTTATACGAAGGTGCTATTGCAAAATCTCAAAAAATTAAAGTAATCGCTCCAAACGGATGGGAAAAAGAATTGTGGACAAATGATAAAGGAGAAATCTCTTTTACTCCTATCTGGTCTGGAAATTATATGGTTGAGTTTGCTTATACAGAGAAATCTGCAGGTGAACATAACGGAAAAAAATACGATGAAATCTGGAAAATGGCAACTTACCAAATTGCTGTAAAATAACTTCAGGAAATCTCATTCTTAGGTTTTAATTTCAATTGAAACAGGGCTGACTCAAAAATGAGCCAGCCCTGTTTTTTTATAAAATACCTTCCTAGAATATCCTATGAGACATTTTAATCTGTTTTAAATACAAAATTAAAATAACATTAGAAAATCCTTAAGCAAATCTTAAGAAAAGACTAAGAAAGGTTTAAGTAAGAAATCCACTTCATAATTTCCTGTTAAAGAATATGTCTATTTATATTTGCACTCGACAATTTTTATTGAATCTAAATAAATACCATGAAATATAATTTACTATTTGTATTAGGATTATTGAGTTTTGCCTCTTATGCGCAAGATTATTCAAGCGCCGAATCTACTTCTTCAGTAAACGATACCGTTAAGAATAAAAAAGGGGAAATTTTAAATGAAGTAGTTGTTACTAAAACCAAAGAACCAAAACCCGTAACAGCGGTTCGCTCTGGATTAAAACCAATGGATAATCCACAAAGCATACAAGTTATTGGTTCTGAAATTATCGAACAACAGCAAGCAATTAGATTAAGCGAAGTTCTTAAAAACGCTAACGGTGTTTACGTTGGTTCTGCTCGTGGTGGTGCGCAGGAATCTTTCTTCTCTAGAGGTTATGACATGTCTGCAAACAATATGTTTAAAAACGGATTCCGTTATAATGCAGGATCAATTCCAGATGTTTCTGGCTTAGATAAAGTAGAATTCTTAAAAGGTGGTTCAGCATTACTATTTGGAAACGTAGCGCCAGGAGGAATTCTTAATTTAGTAACCAAAACACCTCAATTTAAAAGTGGCGGAGAAGTTTCAATGCAAATTGGAAGCTACTCTTATTATAAGCCAGCATTTGATTTATACGGAGGTCTTACTAAATCAATCGCCTTTAGAATTAACGGTTCTTACGAGAATTCTGAAAGCTTTAGAGATGTTGTAAAAAACAAACGTGTATATGTAAATCCATCGTTGCTTTTTATCATTAATCCTAAAACTCAAATTACACTACAAGGAGATTATTTAAGTGCAGATTGGACACCTGATTTTGGAACTGGAATTATTGGCACACAAATTCTTGATTTACCTAGAAATACTTTTTACGGAGCACTTTGGTCTAATGGTAACACAAAATCGGCTAGTGCATCTGTATTCTTAAATCACGATTTCAATAAAAACTGGAAGCTTAACTTCAATAGCTCTTATCAGACTTATGACAGAGCTTCGAAATCTACCGCGCAGTTATCTTCAGTAAAAGAAAATGGAGATTGGACAAGACCTTTGGTTCAAAACGATAATTCGGAGCAAATTTTAGGAGATCAATTAAGTCTTCAAGGA
The DNA here is from genome assembly GCF_056824325.1 of Flavobacterium sp. B330r. Taxonomy (NCBI): domain Bacteria; kingdom Pseudomonadati; phylum Bacteroidota; class Flavobacteriia; order Flavobacteriales; family Flavobacteriaceae; genus Flavobacterium; species Flavobacterium sp. B330r. Next base: position 3,443,917 of record NZ_CP124860.1, on the reverse strand, counting down.
AACTTTAATACAGGATCTGTAAAACATCAAATTTTTACAGGTGCAGACTGGGAAAACTCATTTGCAACAGCGTATACTTTTGCATTTAATCCTGCAAATTATGATACTATCAATCTTTTCAACTTTGATCCGTCAACACAAAGAAATGATATTCCAGATGCTAGAGCAACTCAAATTGCAAAAACAGAAACCAACCGTTTTGGTGTTTATTTTCAAGATTTAATTTCGATTACAAAGAAGTTTAAAATATTAGCAGGTGTACGTTGGTCTTGGCAAGAAGCTGAAGTTACAACTTACAAAGAAACTTTTGCTGGAGGAAAACAAACTGTTACGCCTGAAAATGCAGTTCCTACAGTAGGCGCTAAAAAATTAGACAATGCATTTTCTCCAAAATTTGGATTAATTTATCAGCCTAGAAAAGAGGTTTCTATCTTTGGTAGCTACTCTACTTCGTTTACTCCAAACACAGGAACCACAGCAGATTTAAAACCAATTGAGCCCTCTATTATCGATCAATATGAAGCTGGTATTAAAACCGATTTCCTACAAGGATTGTTAAGCACAAATATTACGGTATATCAAATTACAAACAACAACTTGGCTCAAACTGCAGAATTTAAAGCTGATGGAAGTTTAAACACAGACACAAACGTAAAAGTTTTAAGTGGCGAAACTAAAAGTAAAGGTGTTGAAGTGGATGTTACTGCAAGACCAATTGATGGACTTAGCATTATTGCAGGTTACAGCTACAACGATATGCGTTATACTAAAACATCTGGTTTAAACGGAAGTTTTATAGAAGGCGATCGTCTTGTTAGAACTCCAGCAAACACAGCCAACTTAAGTTTCTTTTATACGGTACAAGAAGGCTTATTTAAAAATTTATCTGTTGGAGCTGTTGGAAACTACATCGGTGATCGTTTAGGAGGCTGGAATGACCAATACAGTACAGATCTTACTAAATATCCTGATGGAATCTACCATAGAGAAATTCCGTTAGAAGGTTATATTACAATTGATGCATCTGTTGGATATACTTGGAGAAAATTCTCGATCCTTTGTAAATTATCAAACATTACAAACGAATTAAATTACACCGTTCACGAAAATTATAGTGTGAACCCAATCGCGCCTCGTCAAGTTATGACAAGCTTGCGTTACAAGTTCTAAAATATTGAATTAGAGTTTTGATTTTATCCCAAGATTTTCAGTTTCACTCGAAAATCTTGGGATTTTTATTTTAAGCTCAAAACTAATTCAATTAATACTATTTTTGCTTGAAATTATAATCCTTAAAACCCAATTCAAGAATGCCAGATTCTACAAAAAACCAATTACAAAAAAGTTTAGGACTTAGTTTCAATATTGCCGTTTTAATTGGCGGAACAATTGGTGTTGGAATTTTAAGAACGCCAGGAACTATTGCAGAAATGTTGAATAATTACTGGCTTATTCTTGCTTCTTGGCTCTTTGGAGGTTTGTATGTTTTATTAGGAGCAAATTCGTATTCAGAATTGGCTACAATGCTGCCAAAAGCCGGTGGATCGTACAATTATATTAAAAGAGCTTTGGGCGAGTATGCCGGTTTTCTTTCTGGCTGGTACGATTATATTGTAAACGCTATTCCGCCCGCGTTTTATTGCATCGTAATTAGCGAATACACGATTATTTTATTTCCGCAATTAGCCAATTATTCGACAGTATTGTCTATTTCTTTATTGGTTGCATTTGTTTTGCTGCACTTAAGCGGCGTAAAAAACGGAAGTGTAATTCAGCAGATTACCAGTTTACTAAAAGTCATTTGCTTTGTGGCTTTGGTTGTGGCTTGTTTTATGTATTCTGGAGTTGAAGTTCCAGCGATAAAAACGGATAGTTCTATTTTTCAAATCGGGCTTATTTTTGGATTTTTTAAATCATTACAACTCATTATTGGAACTTATAATGGTTGGAATGCCGTTTGCTTTTTTGCAGAAGAAAATGATAATCCAAGTAAAAATATTCCGAAATCTTTATACAGTGGTGTTTTACTAGTTGTGGCCATTTATATTTTGGTAAACGCAGCATTTTTTCATGTTTTGCCAATCGAAACTTTAGCCAAATCTAATCTAGCTGCTGCCGATGTTGCCAAAATTCTTTTTGGAGAAAGTGGTGCAAAAATTGTAACCGTAATTTCGATCTTCTCTTTAATTAGTATTTTGAATGCCTTTATGATGATTCCGCCAAGAATCCTTTACGGATTAAGCCGTGACGGTTTCTTTATCGAAAAAGGAACAACAGTAAACAAAGGTGGAACTCCAATTGTTGCGCTATTGGTTTCCTCTCTTTTCAGTTTGTTTTTAATTTGCATTGGCTCTTTTGAAGTATTATTTTCTTTCGCTGCCTTTATCTCTATAATCGTTTGGGGATTGGCTTATTATTCGCTTTTAAAACTAAGAACTTCTGAACCTGATTTGCCAAGACCTTACCGTTCTTTCTGGTATCCTTGGACAACTATAATTGCGATTATATTTTCTATTGCATTACTTGGAGGATTTATTTACAGTGACCCTAAAAGTTTTATTATTATTGTTGCGATTACGATAGTTTCTTATCCTTTGTTTTTGTTTTTGAAGAAGAAGTAAAATATTATAACAAAACAAAATCCCAATACTGAAATTCAATATTGGGATTTTGTTTTTTACCTTCTCGCCTTAAAATATTCTTCAAAAGAACTGCAGTCAGACATTAGATCAACATAATCATCTGCATATTTCGATTTTAAATCCTGATAGTATTTATTTTTACTTAAAAGAAAATCATCGTAATTTTCAATTTGGCTATTGTAATCATCAGGGTATTGATATTGTAGTTTGTTTTTTTCGCACCTTCCTATCATTCTCAAGCATAAAGCTTTAAACTTCTCTGTTTTAGCATGCTTTAACGCTAAAAGATAATATTGCTGTGCTAAATTACCTTGAAAATATTCTTTCTCATCTTCAAATGGAGTATCATCAACATAATGATGCCAATTGTAACGGCGCATCATCCATGAATTTCCATTTTGTGTCATGTTATAATAAGCATTCCCTGCTAAAAAATAATAATAGTCCTTATTGACTTCTTTCGGATTAGAAGCCTTTTTAAGATATGATATTAAATGTTCCGTAATGCTTCTTTTATTTAATCTAAAGGACTTTTCTTGCTTAATAAACTCAGGAGTATACTTAAGGACAAAAAACGGATTTACATCAAACATATCTGATTCTTTGCAATTTGGTTTTTCCCAAAGACAATCTGCATAACTGGCAATTTCGTCAATATCCAATTTACCAAAATAGTCAGAGGCTAGTTTGAGATTGTTTTGACGAATGTATTTTGTTCCAATCAAATCGTATAATCTTGGAATTTCTTTTTTAAGATAACTTTGTTTCCATTCTGAAAACGAATCTAGCTTCTCTCTTTTATTTTCAATCCTTTCTACTATTTCCCGCACTTGTTCTGGCGAATAAATCACATCAATGTATTCAAAGTAATTAGAATAAAAATCCCTGTATGAATTGCTTTTGTTTTTTAAAGTTTTCCAAACTGCTGTATTATTTTCAGAATAATCAGCAGGCTCTGTCACAACTTCATTAAGTTTTGAATATAAAAAAGCGGCATCCAATGTATTCTGCTTGTATTCTAATTCCCTTCCAATAGCAAATAAAAATTTTCTATTTTTTTTATTTTCAAGAAGAATTGGTTTTACTGCATCCAAAATGACAGCTTTTCCTTTTTCCTGATTGGCAGTTAAGGCTAATGCTTTTATAATTTTTATTTGATTATAAAGGGGACCTGTTTTCGGAATTTCCTTTTCTATAATGGCAATTTCATTCAAACAGCTCTGGTTGTCTTTTGTTACAAATGATAAATAAGACTTTCCTAACTTCCATAAAATTGGGTCATTAATTTTTTTAAGTTTTACGTTGCTTACAAATTGCAACACTTTGCCAGCGTAAATCCTATCATTTTCTACCCTATTTAAAACATCTTTTATCGAATTATTTGCATCTTCTGACCAATAGTCATATTTTGAAACTGCTGGGTTAAATAAAGAATAATAAGGTGTAAAAACCCAATCCTCAATTTTATGAATTTCTCTAAGAAGCAAAAAAGAAAGACCTTCAAATTTCGGATAGTACTGATAGACTTTCTCTAAACAAAACAAGGCTTGATCGCTCTTTTTTACACCTGCTAAAAAATAAACATTGGCCCTTTCTTCATCATTTTTAGCATACTTTAAAACATCTTCCAATGAAATTTTAGAGTTAAATACCTGAGAAATCATAAAGCGCTTATCTGGAGCTTTTACAAAAACCTGTGCCGCATAAAAATTTGCTAAGGCTTTATCGGTTTCGGCAAATGTCCTAAAATATAAACTCCAGTAATTAAGTATATCTTTCTTTTTTTGGTTTTTAAAAATAGTATCATACAATGATTTGATTTGTTCCAAATCATTATTATAATAGGCTAGTCTAATAGCCAAAAAAGTATATCGTAATTTGATTTCTTTATCTTTAACCTTATTAGAAATTTTTATGGCTTTATCTATAAGATTTTTTCTCTTTGGCATTGTAGCTCCTTCCTTTTTTTCCCATGGATCGCCATACATTCCATTAAGAGATTCACAGGTTTTAGCAAATTTCAAATAATTTATGGCTTCTATATTTTTAGTTTTATAAAAATACAGAAGCATTTCATTCGAAGATTTTTCATTAATATCCTCTTCATTAAAATCATATAAAATGCTTCGTATAGCTTCGATAGAAACTTTACTTCGACAATATTTCATCCAAAGGTTTTCATTCTCATCGATTGAACCTTGCGGGTACACTCCGTCAATATTTGGATAGAATGAATTATAAGAATAATTAAATTCTGAATAAGAATAGTAATTAAAATTCGAAGGGTTAAAAAATGAATATCGGATTTCTTCCCCAAACGGATAAAACCCACAAGCAAAAATGCTATTACTTACTAAAATTGCTATAAAAACTAGAAAGTTCTTCATTGCTATAATTACTTAATTGTTCTTCGTCTAAATGAAATAATGTTACTGTTGTATTGGCGTCAAAGTCGACATTCTTTTTGATGACTTCAATTGCCTCATTAATTTTCTTTGAGGTTAAATTTTCGTATTTAATCTTGTCTCCAATTCTTAAATAAAAATTATCGACGACCGTATCTTTTGTAACCTCATACCATAAAGGTTTAATTTCTTTTAAAGATTTTAAAACCTCTTTCTGTCCCTCATAAATCACTTTGTAGAAATGATCATTTTTATATACCTGCATCCAAGAATAAGTGGGCAGCGCAATATCTAAGTGGAGTGGATATTTTCTTTTCTTATTGAGATAAAGTTTTAATTCTTCTATATCTAGAATGGAGTTTTTAGAATGATTCGCTAATGGGTTTATCAAATTATAACACATTAAAGTAGCTTTATCAACTGGAGGAATACCCATTTTTTCAGGATATTTATAAGGATATAATCTCAATGTGCAGCTAATTTCTTTTTTTGAAACTGCCTTTAATTTCTTCAAAAAATAAAAATAATTATCCTTTGTTGTCAAAGTCCAATCACAATCCATTTGAAATTCTTTTGCCGCAATAGCACCTTCAAATCTTTCATTTATATATTTATTAATCAAAAAAGCAACATTATTGGCAAGTGTATCTATCCTTTCTCTATTCGTATCTTTAAAAACCTCATTTTTAATATATACCGTTGGAACAATTAAAAAAGCTTCCTTTTGATAAAAATGTAAAGACGTTTTGGAAACAGGAAAATCTCCATAAGCTTCATTATGATCAATCTCAAAAAACTTAATGTACAATTTCTTGACTTCTAAATCTTTTAAAACCTGACTTTCCTTTGAATTCAAACTCCAGTTGTTACTTTTCCAGTAATAAAAAGATTTCTCAACATTCTCAATTTTGTTGGAGCAAGAGAAAAAAAGAGTCAAAATGGATGCAAAAAATAAGATTTTTTTCATTTGAAAAAGAAAATTTAGGTAGTGAAAAATCGTATTAAATTTATACCTTTTTGAAATACAAAAATCATAAAAGTCCGATTTATTTTTTATAAAAAAATTGATGTGATTTACACCAAAATAAAACCCGACAAATTTTAAAAATCTGTCGGGTTTAGTATTAAAACTAAGTTTGATTTCTTACTTCAAACCAGCCAAACTCTGCTCAATTGTAGCAATTTTTGCTAGAGCATCAGCTTGTTTTTGTTTTTCTAAATTAAGGACTTTCTCTGGAGCTCCGTTTACGAATTTCTCGTTTGAAAGTTTTGCTTCAACAGATTTCAAGAATCCTTTAGTATAATTTAATTCTTCTGTCAGTTTTGCAATTTCAGCCTCAACATCAATGTTTCCCGTAATCGGAATGAAATATTCATTTGATTTTACACGGAAAGACAATGCTCCGTCTACTTTTTCTGAAACATATTCGAATGCAGAAACGTTTCCTAGTTTCCTTATGATTGAATCAAAATAAGTAGAAACATTTTCGCTGTTGATTCCTTTTAATTCGATGGCATCTTTAAACGGAATATTTTTGTCTTTTCTAATTGTTCTAATTCCAGAAATTACTTCAATTGAGTTTTCAAAATCAGCAATTAATTTTGCGTCAAACGGTTTAACTTCTGGCCAAGTCGAAACAATTAAAGCTTCTTCTGGAGTTCTTTCTGCAATTAACTGCCAAATTTCCTCTGTTAAGAAAGGCATAAACGGATGCAATAACTTCAAGTTGTTTTCTAACATTTCGATCGCTTTCGCGAAAGTTACGCTGTCAATTGGCTGTTGGTATGCAGGTTTGATCATTTCTAAGAACCAAGAACAGAAATCGTCCCAAACCAATTTATAAATTGCCATAAGAGAATCTGAAATTCTGTATTTCTCAAAATTATCTTCGATGTCAACTAAAGTCTGCTGTAATTTCGCTTCGTACCATTCAATAGCCACTTTTGATGATTCTGGCTGTGCGATAGTTTCTGAAACTTCCCAACCTTTAATCAATTTAAAAGCATTCCAAATCTTGTTTGAAAACGCTTTTCCTTGACTGCACAATTCCTCATCAAACATAATGTCGTTTCCAGCAGAAGCACTTAAAAGCAATCCTACACGAACTCCGTCTGCACTAAATTTATCGATCAAATCTAAAGGATCAGGAGAATTCCCTAATGACTTAGACATTTTACGACGTTGTTTATCACGAACTAAACCAGTCAAATATACATTTGTAAATGGTTTTTCTCCTGCATATTCATAACCTGCAATAATCATTCTCGCAACCCAGAAAAATAAAATATCCGGACCAGTTACCAAGTCGTTTGTTGGATAATAGTATTTAAAATCTGGACTTTCTGGATCCATAATTCCACCGAAAACTGACATTGGCCATAACCAAGATGAAAACCATGTATCTAAAGCGTCAACGTCTTGTTTTAAGTCAGATGTTGTAAGTGAGCTGTTAGATGTTTTTTCTTTTGCTAAAGCTAAAGCATCTTCGATATTTTCTGCAACTACAAAATCTTCTTTTCCGTCTCCATAATAGTATGCTGGAATTTGTTGTCCCCACCATAATTGACGAGAAATGTTCCAGTCACGAATATTGTTTAACCAATGCGCATATGTATTTTCGAAACGTTTTGGATGTAATTTAATTTCTCCTGTTTCTAAAACCGACTTAATTGCTGGTTTTACTAATTCTTCCATTTTCAAGAACCATTGGTCAGATAATCTTGGTTCGATTACCGCTTTGGTTCTTTCAGAAGTTCCTACTTTATTTAAGTGTGTTTCTGTTTTTGCTAAAGCCCCAATTTCTTCTAGTTCTTTTGCAATTTCAGTACGAACCACAAAACGGTCTTTTCCTTGATAATGTAATCCGAAGCTGTTTAATGTCGCATCTTCATTAAAAATATCAACAATCTCAAGGTTATGTTTTTCACCAAGAGTTTTGTCGTTCATGTCGTGCGCAGGTGTTACTTTCAAACATCCTGTTCCGAATTCTACATCAACATATTCATCTTCAATAATTGGAATTACTCTTCCGCAGATTGGAACAATCGCTTTTTTACCTTTTAAATGTGTAAAACGCTCATCGTTTGGATTGATACAGATGGCAGTATCTCCAAAGATAGTCTCAGGACGTGTCGTTGCAATCGTCAAGAAATCTTCTGAACCTTCAATTTTATATTTTAAGAAAAATAATTTTCCTTGCTGTTCTTCATAGATTACCTCTTCGTCAGAAAGAGTCGTTTTTGCTTCTGGATCCCAGTTAACCATACGGTATCCTCTGTAGATCAAACCTTTGTTGTATAAATCTACAAACGATTTAATTACAGATGCAGACATATCTGGATCCATCGTAAATTTAGTACGTTCCCAATCGCAAGAAGCTCCTAATTTCTTAAGTTGTTCTAAGATTGTTCCACCATATTTATCTGTCCATTCCCAAGCATGTTTTAGGAATTCTTCGCGGGTCAAATCGTTTTTATTGATTCCTTCTGCTTTTAATTTCGCTACCACTTTTGCTTCAGTTGCAATAGAGGCGTGATCTGTACCTGGAACCCAACAAGCGTTGAATCCTTTAAGACGTGCACGACGAATTAAAACATCCTGAATCGTATTATTCAACATATGTCCCATGTGAAGGACTCCAGTGACGTTTGGCGGCGGAATTACAATGGTGTACGGTGTTCTATGATCTGGTTCTGAATGAAAATAGTTGTTTTTCATCCAGTAATCATACCATTTACTCTCAATCGTCTTAGCGTCAAATTGTGCTGGAATTGTCATTTACTAGGGTTGTTTAATCGTTAATTTGTTTAACCGTTTAATCGGTTTTGATCATCGAATTTCAAATTGATTTGTTTTCTTATTTTCTGTTAAAAAAAGTCTTTTATAAATCAATCTCAACGATTAAACAAATAAACGACTAAACAGTCAAACAAAAAACTGGTTCAATTTTTGTATTTATAACTGACAGCAAAAGTAAATAATTAAGTAGACTATAAAAAGAGAAATAATAATTTGTGTGTTAATTAAAAGAATGTATATTTACTTACAATTAAAAAAAAGATTTCATATGAAAAATGCAGCCTCTTTTATTGCAGTCTTATTGTTTAGCGCAGTAAGTTATGCACAAAACGGCCCGAAAATTGAATTTGCAGCCCCAGACAATACAATTGATTATGGAAAAATTTCTAAAGGTGACAATGGACTTCGTTCCTTTGAATTTACAAACACTGGTGATGCTCCTTTATTAATTACAGGCGCAGAATCTACGCTAAGTTCAATCGTTGTTACCAAACCTGCAGCAGCAATTATGCCGGGCAAAAAAGGGAAAATCGATGTAAAATATAACATGGTAGCAGGACCTATTCGTAAAACAATTACTGTTGAAACAAACGCAGTAAACTATCCTGACGGAAGAGTAGCTCTTAAAATTAAGGGTGAAGTTCAATAAGAATTTAAAAACTTTAAATAACAAAAGCCGTTTCTAAATCTAGAAACGGCTTTTTATCTTTATAAAGAAACTCTTGCTTCTCACATCTTTATTCTTTATTCTTTATTTACTTCGCAGCGCATTCAACAGAATCAAATTTATATTTTACGCTTTCAAAATCAATTGGCTTATCTTTTACCAAATAAGTAACACCCATTGTAGTTTGCATAACACCATTTCCTAAAATAAGCTGGTTGTTACGCTTTAAAAGTGCCATCGGGTTCTTGAATGTTTTTTCTCCATTTACATTGTCTTTAAAAGTGTAGTCCACAAATAAAGTATCGCCATGAAACTCACCTGCAACTTCTCCTGTTCTAACAGTTGAAGGCGCAACTCTCATAATCATATCTCCTGCTAGTTTTCCGTTTTTTAAAGTATTCAATTTTAAATCTATTGTGTCCTTTTCATAAATCGCTTTATAGCATGCAGTGCTTACCACCGCTTCACCTTCTGCTTTTGCAGCTTCAGTAGCTTTTTGTTTTTCTTCATTTTTACAGCTTTGCAATCCAATAAAGGATAAAAGCAAACAAGACAAGGTTAGATTTCTCATATTTTTTTCTATTTCGTTGATATCACTATAAAATTAAAGAAAAAAGATTTCCGCAAAAAGGTTTTGGCAAAGTTTTTCTGTAAAAATGAAACCCGCCAGTTTTTTAAAATCTGTCGGGTTTACTATGTTTCAAAAAAATTACAAACTTTTGATTACAAATTCAGATCGTCTGTTCAATTCATGTTCTTCCTCTGAGCAAGATTCGTCTGTTTTACATTTTATAATTGGCACCGATTCTCCGTAGCCTTTTGCTGTAACTCGTTTTGCATCAATTCCAGACTGAATTATAAATTCTCTTGTCGAATTGGCTCTTTTTTGAGACAAATCTTCATTAAATTTGGCATTCCCTCTAGAATCGGTATGCGAACCAATTTCGATTTTCATATCTGGATATTTCTTCATCAGCTCTACTACCCTGCCCAAAACTACTTTTGATTCTTTTCGGATATACCACATATTGTAATCAAAGTAAATTGGATCTGTTTTAATGATTAAACGATCTTTATCTTTAACAACATCTTTTTCCTTTGCCAATATCTCTTTTACTTTTTCCTGCTTTTTAACTTCAGCTGCAACTATTGCCGCTTCTTTGGCTTTTTTCTCTTTTTCTTTCAATTCAATTGCCACCAAAGCTTCTTTTTTCTTGTTTTCTTCTTCAATAATAATTTCTTGCTTTCTCTTATTTTCAGCAATTAATTTTTCTTCCTGTTTAATAACTTCCAATGATTTTAAAGCTAAAGAACCGTCATTAACTTTATCTCTTGTTTTGTCTAAAGTCAGTATTTTTGAAGCATTTGTATAGTTTTCTTTGGAAGCTGAAATTTTATACGAAGCCTCGCAAGGAACCGTAAAACTGAATTTCCCATCAGCAGAAGTTGTAATGGTATTTAAAGTCTTATTTTCTGAATCTTGTAATAATACCGTTGCATTTTCTAGAGCCAATTGCGTATCAATATCTGTAATTGTTCCCGCGATTAATTGCTTGCAATCTTCAACAATCAAATCTTTTATTTCTTTGAATTGATAAATATCATCGCTCCCTTTCCCTCCTTCTCTATTAGAAGCAAAAAATCCTTCTTTGGTATTAGAATCAATGTTAAACGCGAAATCATCTAAATTAGAGTTTACTGGAAGTCCGACATTAATAGGTTTTGAATATTCATTTCCGTTAATATCAGAAACAAAAACATCTAAAGATCCGTAGCCCAAATGTCCGTCAGAAGAAAAATAAAGCTTATTATCTGCTGAGGCAAAAGGAAATTGCTCCCTTTTATCTGTATTAATTTCTGGACCCAAATTTTTCGGAGTATCAAATGCTCCTTTATTAATATTAACAGAATAAATATCGAAAAAACCCAGAGATCCTGGCATGTCTGAAGCAAAATACAATACTTTTTCATCTGCACTCAAAGCAGGATGCTCCACAGAATAATTCGGACTGTTGAATGGAAGCGACGTAATATTTGTCCACTTTCCTTCAACCCATTCTGCTTTAAAAATCTGAAGATTGGAAATTTTCTTGTCGTCTTTTTTCTTCTTTCCGTTTTTAGAATTGTTTCGGGTAAAATACATCGTTTTGCCATCTTTTGTAAAAATAGCATTCGATTCGTGCATTCCGGTTTTTAATTCTTTAGCAAAATAATGAACTATAGAATCTCCTGAATTAATATTTTTTAAAGGAATTGAAACCAAATTCAAATACGTTTCGTTATCCCATTTAAACTTTTTATCAAATAAACCAGGCTTCAATTTCACCCCAGCAAAAACTAAATCCTCTTTATATTTTACAGCTCCAAATTCAGAATTTGGTGTATTTATCGCAAGGTTTTTAATCTCAAAACGTTTGCCAATTGCCGTAACATTTTCTAATGTTTTAATGTCTTTTTCAAAATTGGCAAGATCGTCTGCATTGGCAGATTTAGAATAATATTCTTTTAAATTGGCATTTGCATCGTCATAACTATTTGTTGCTTTAAGAGTCTGTGCGTATCTAAAATAATATTCTCGGTCTAAATTATTGCTGTAATTTGAAATCAAAAGACGATAATAACGCTGTGCTTTTACTAAATTGTTAGTATAGAAATAAGAATCGGCTAGATTTTTAATGACTTCTTGAGACGGTTTTTCGTCTGCCAATTTTTGGTATAAAATAATAGCTTCGCTGTAATATGTTTTATCAAAAAAACGTTTTGCTCTAGCTAGTTCTAGATCCTGTGCATTTATAAACTGTATTGAAAATACGAATATAATAACGAGTAATTTTTTCATATTTTTCATTTTAGAAGAATCTTGGAGATTTATCAAATCCTTTTCCTAACAAGTCCAGATCGAACAACAGCATAATTTCATGTGTTCCAGAATTAAACTGTCCGAAGTTTGTAAGCGTATAATCGTAAGCATACCCCACTCTTAAGGTCGGTGTAACATTAATATTGAAAAGCGCACTTACAGAATCATCTATTCTATAAGAAGCTCCAAATTCGAACTTTTCGTTGTAAAGAACATTGGCTGAAACATCTAAAGTTATTGGCGCACCTTTTACAAATTTTGACATAAATGCAGGTTTCAATTTCAATGCGTTGTTGAGCTGAAAAACATAACCAGCAGTCAAAAAAGTATGAATCTCTTCGGAACCAAAAGCATTCATTCCTGACTTTTCTTCAATATATTTTGACTTCAATAAGTTTGGGGCAGACAATCCCACATAAAGATTATCTCTAAAATAATACGCTCCAACTCCAATATTAGGTTTTGTTGCATTTATATTTTCTGAAAAAGCAATATCTGTTTGAGGGTCAGTAAAACGAAAACCATTAAAATTGCTTTGCATAGACGAAAATCCAGCTTTTAAACCCAGAGACAATTTATTTTTTCCGCCTAGTTTTAAAACATATGCAAAATCGGCATACACATTATTCTCTTTTTTAGCTCCATCTCCTATATCATCTGAAACGAATGAGATACCGGCTTCTATTTTATCATTAATAGCTGTGTGTCCAAAAAAGGTAAATGTTTTTGGAGCGCCATAAGCACCAACCCATTGCGTTCTGTACAATCCGCCAAAATTCATCATGGCAGGAACTCCAGTCGCATAAGCAGGATTGACCACACTCATGTTATACATATAATGGGTATATTCTGGATCTTGCTGAGCAGAAACGGATAAATAGAAAAGGAAATTTATAAGAAGTATTATTTTTTTCATTTGAAAATTATATTAAAATGTAAAAAGGTTTTATCGATTTAAATAAAGACGGCCTTGCTGTGGCGGTTTATTGTCTTTATTGAAATGCAACACATAAAAATAAACTCCATTGGGTGCAACACCTCCAGCGATACCGCTTTTTTCGTAGTTTTTGCCATCCCAAGCAGGTTTATTATTATCTCCTTTATACATTCCGTTTCCGTATCTATTATAAATTTCAAGTGTATAATTTGGATATAAAAATTCAATATCTTTTATCACAAACGAATCGTTTACACCGTCTCCGTTTGGCGAGAATCCATCTGGAATAAAGAACTCGTACTGTGCGACCTCGCAGTCCTGCAGTGAGACTTTTACTTCTTTATAGCTTTCTGACAAACAGTGGGTTGTTTCATTTAAATCATATCCAAAATAAATCGCATTATGAACTAATAATGTGGTCGATGCCAGTAAATTTCCATCCACCGCATCATACCAAGCCACCGTTGCTGGAACATTTGTTTTATTAGAAAGATCACTTATTTTTGGATTGGCCAGTCCGCAAAAATCTGCCGTTTCATTCATTTCCGGTGCAGCTGTATCATTTATAAGTACCGAAACTTTTGCAGGTTCTGAAACGCAGCCTGTAGCAGCAGTTTCTCTAACGAAGTAATCTTCTGTTTTTAAAACATAATCGACTGCAAGTGGCGTAGTTGCTGTTGCAGAATTGTACCATTTGTACTGAGTTCCCTTTGGCTCTAAATTGGCTATTACAGCTTCATCAACTTTACAAAATTGCTGATCTGAAACAGTTGGCGCTGGAGGAATCGGATTTATTATAAAATTATCTGTAACGTTGATTAAATCTACATCACAATTTGTAACTGTATTCGTTAGATTCAATAATGTAATTTTTGTCTCACCTGCATTTAAAAGCAATTCGGCAGGAATAACAAAATCTAGCTTACCATTTGCTACTGCTTTAGTAATGGTTTGTACCGCAGAAATATTAGCTTCTGACAATGCATAAGAAATACTGACATTAGTTAAAGTTTCTAATCCTGAAACGGCAACAGTAACAGGCGCATTCAAACAATAATCTTTTACCGCAGCTTTTACTGTTATGGCATTTGGCAATGGATTTATATACAGATTTCCTGCAACATTTGCTGTATTGGTACATTGTGGTGAAGGATTGGTAATATTTGTTATGCTATAAATAGTAATTACCGACAATCCGCTTCTTCTGCTCAAGTTACCTGGAATTGTAAATGATGCTTTTCCGCCAACAGACTGTATTTCTGCTGTTTCGCCTAGAGCTAGATTGTCTCCGTTTATATTGTAGGAAATACGATAAAGCCCATCAAGTAATTGAGGTGCAGCAATTTCAATTGTTGCCACATCATTTTGGCAAATTGGAAGTGCTGTTAATGTAGCATCATTTAAGCGTGGCAACGGATAAATCTTTAAAATAGTTGAAAACGGATTAAATATGTTTACACATGTTCCTTTGCTTGTTGTAGACGTTATACCTGTAACAGTAATAGTATAATCTCCTACTTGCTTAAAATAAGACGCTCGTATTGGGAAATTAAATTCGCCATTTACAAAATTCCCCCTTACATTTTCAGATGATGACACTCCTGGACCGACAACACTAAAATTGATATCGTATGTTCCATTAGGAATATTATCTGGCCCTTGCGTAATTTTTGCCGAATAAGTCGCTGTCGAAATCTCAGATTCGCAAATATCTTTGCTAGCTTCAATTTTAGATCCTGTAAAATCAAGTCTTTTTTCAAGAGTTATATTTACTTTGACATCTTTATTGGCGCATATATTATTACCAGGAACTGCTAAAACAGTATAGGTATAAGAATATACTCCAGGTCCATTCGTATCAAACAATTCTTGAAGATTAATATTATGATCTGTAGCAGAGGTTAAACCTATACCCGTCCAGGCACCACCTCTGTCTCCTCCAATTAGCTGGTCAAATAAATCTAAATTGGTGTAACCTGCCAAATCTGTAGTTCCGCATAACTCCAAATCTTGTGGTTTTCCTATTTTCGGAGCTATATAAATGGTTACTTGCACATTGGTCGATTTTGAGCTAGGAGAACAAGCAAGCACTGGCGGCACAGTATAAATGAAGTTAAGTGTCGTTTTGGTTGTATATTGTCCGATCGCTATTGTAGATTCTACAGGCTGACCTGTATCTGTGGTAAATCTTCCGTTTACATGTGGTCCCATTACCTTACTATCAAAAGCGGTAAAAAGATTAAAAAAATTGTTTTCATTACAAACTGTTGCTTGAGATCCGACTCCAACGTATGCACCAATAGTAATCGTGACTACCGCTTTGTTATCAGTACAGCCCGAAGTAGCTGGAGCTGTGTAGGTATAGTGATATTCTCCTCCGCTAAGGATAAATTGCGCATTTAAAATACCAGTAGAAGGATTTAGGCCTTGTAAATTATTATCATCTGTCCATGTTCCGCCAGGAACTGGAGAACCGCCTAACAAAGAAAATAAATCTACGGTTTGATAAATCGGATTAGTAACATCGCAAATTAATTCATTTACGTTATCAACACCAGCACATTGTGCCGTTAGTTTTGAAGGAAGAACGGTAAAAAAAATAAAAAACAATACAAAATGTAAGTAGCTAATGTAGTTTTTTGCCATAGATTAATTTTTTGTTAAACATAAGAAAATATTTAACCAAAAAACTAATTTTTAACAAACTTATTTTCACAAAAAACAGTCATTCCTTCAATATAGCAACATGAAACGCGGTTTTTAAAAAATCGACCAAATACTATAATTCAATCTTTTACAATTCATCTTCCAGTTTAAATCTAAATTTAAGCACCAAACTATTTCGTTCGACTTCAAGATTAATCCAAACATCATCTTCTGATTTTAAAAGATTATTTATTTGCTGGAGAGTATATTTATAGGGCTGCGTTTTGTTAATACTGACAATAATATCTCCTTTAAGCAATCCGCATTTTTCGGCAGCAGAATTTTTTCGCACATTCACTATTTCATAAACAGGCTTAAGAGCAAATTTATATTTAAAATTATTGTCGTTTTTGTCCTTTTCCTGTAATTCTCCCATTGAAGATGCAACTCGTACGGTTTCTAAATGCACTGTTTCCTGTACCCACTGAAGTCCGTTGTGCTGAACAGTGATTCCACTTTTATTATATGTAAATGGTTCTCCAAATTTCCCATTTTTTTTCAAGTACAGTTTTTTTCCTCCATAGTCTAAAACCAAAGTAAATCGTTTCAAAACTTCGCCTCCAACAGATCCTATACGTCCTGGAACCATCTTAACGTTGCGAACCGATACAGAATCAGGAAAAGAAACAATTGGCTTTTTAAAATCAAATTCGTCAATAGAAAATTTATCGATTTTAGCACGATGTCCTTCAATGTCTCCACTGAATCCTTTTCCTAGAAAGTCAGGAAAATTTTTATTCGGAAGTTTGATTTTATCATTTTCAAAAATCCAGAAAGCATCGCTATTTCCAATATCAATTAAAAGCTTCGCTGGAACTTGCTCATTATTAACTGTCGCTGTTGTCATGATGTATGGTTTCGCTTTTTCAACAGTTATCGGAACCATTTTGAACTTTTTTTCTAATTTTTCTTGATATTTAGCAGTCTTTGCATGAACTATTATTTTCTTTTTCTGATAATTAACTTCGACAAAATTATCTCTAAAGAATTTATGACCGATAATTCCGTTGACAGGAATTCCGATATGAGAAGACAAATTAAAACTTTGATCTAGGATAATAAAAACCATATGATCGTTTGATTTTAGACCATGAGTTTCTAAAATATTTTTTGTCGATTTTAGACCTTCTATTTCCTCTTCACTTCCTAAACCACGAAGCTTAATCTTTACAACATTATTAAAACTAACTTCTTGTTGTTCTTCCATACTAAACAGAATTGTTTCTTCGACGCCCGAATCCAACAGAAAATTTAGCTCGACTCCATTTACTTTTATAGGAATAAAAATAAGATTATTAATCAGTTTAAAAGGTATTGTAGCCTTAGTTGCATTGTTTTCCAATATGAAATCGCCTTGTCCAAAAAGCAAAAAAGGTAAGAATAACCCAAAAAACAATACTATATATTTTTTCATTGACAATATTTTATTATAAAATTAGTAAATATATTTATTATTGTTACATTTTTAGAAGTACCCTTATTATTTACGTTAAATACGAAAAAAATATGCAAATTTGCACTTCAATAATTTATACTCATGCCGACAATTTCACTCAAGGGAAAAAACATGCCCGAATCTCCGATACGCAAGCTGGCTCCTTTTGCTGATTTAGCAAAGAAAAAAGGACACAAGGTGTATCACTTAAACATTGGTCAACCGGATATCAAGACACCGGAAGTGGCCATCGAGGCGGTAAAAAATATTGATTTAACTCTTATAGAATACAGTCCGTCTGCCGGATACGAAAGCTATAGAAAAAAATTAGCAGAATTTTACCAGCGCCAAAATGTAAACGTTAACACAGAAGATATCATTGTAACTACTGGTGGTTCTGAAGCCTTACTTTTTGCACTGGCCACAATTACAGATCCTGGAGATGAAATTATTATCCCAGAACCTTTTTATGCTAATTATCATGCTTTTGCATCTTCAACAAGTGCAACTGTAGTTCCATTAGTTTCTACTATCGAAACTGCTTTTGCATTACCAAGTATTGAAGAAGTTGAAAAATTAATTACACCCAAAACAAAGGCCATTCTGATTTGCAATCCTGGAAATCCGACTGGATATTTATATTCTGAAGCAGAAATTAAACAACTGGCTGGTTTAATTAAAAAACACGATTTATACTTAATCGCAGATGAAGTGTATCGCGAATTTTTATACGATGGAGATGATGTTCATTTTTCCGTAATGAATTTAGAAGATGTACAGCAAAATGTAATCATGGTCGATTCTGTTTCTAAACGTTACAGTATGTGCGGGGCAAGAATTGGATGTTTGGTAACAAAAAACAAAGACGTTTTAGCAACAGTAATGAAATTTGCTCAAGCACGTTTGAGTCCGCCAACAATTGAACAAATTGCCTGCGAAGCTGCAATTGATACACCTCAAAGTTATTTTGATGAAGTAATTGCAGAATATAAAGAACGCCGCAACACACTGATTGCCGAATTAAATAAAATTGAAGGCGTTATTGTAACAAAACCAAAAGGTGCTTTTTATTGTATTGCAGAACTTCCGATAAAAGATTCAGATGATTTTGCGCAATGGCTCCTTGAAAGTTACAATTTAAATGGCGAAACGGTAATGATTGCTCCTGCCAAAGGTTTCTATTCGACACCTGGAATGGGACTAAATCAGGTTCGTATTGCTTATGTTTTAAACAAAAAAGATCTGATTACAGCGGTAAATATTTTAAAAGAAGCACTTTTAGTTTACAAGAAATGAGTACAAACATATTCAAAGCAAGTAATATTTAAATAATATTATCTTTTAATTTTTAGCCACAAATTCATAAGTCACTTTATGAATTTGTGGCTAAACTTGTTTTTAGAGCTTTCAACAATTGAAATACATGAAAAACATTTAAATTTCTTACAAATTAATTTTTTATTAATATATTTATATAGGTTTTTTCTTATTTTTGTATTGTTTCTTCACTTTATGAAGTGCAAAAGCAATAATTAAAAAATATTTATGAAAAAACATTTTATACTATTATTTCTTCTTTTAGCTATTGCTGTAGGAAGATCTCAATCACAAGATTTAGCAAATTTAGCTAATGGAACTCTAATTAATTTTAAAATACTATACGAAAAAAATGATAAACTCTTCGGATATTTCGCCTTGTACACGACCGGAAAATTAGAAGAGGGCAAAAAAAACTTTGAGTATATTATCTTAGATAAAAATCTGAATAAAGTTGCAAATAATGAATTTGAAGCTGAATCAGTTGTAGAAACTTATGATGCTTACATAAATATGCATAGTAAAATCGTTTTGACACCTTCGATAGATGCAGGCGATAAAAGCTATAAAAGTAAACACTTCATATATCCAAGTTCAAAAATTATAGACATTAAAAAGAATGAAATTGAAAAAGAAGAAAAGTTTTGTTATGAAAACGGTGCCGTTATGCATTGTTCAAATAGCAAATCTTTAAGCGATAAAAAGAAAGATAACGAAATTGAACTCAAAGAAAAAGGTTATATATATGAGTCTGTTGTAAAAGAAATAAAACAAGGGGGGTTTATAATTCTAGATTATCAAGATCACAAAGAATACGCTAATAACAATAACATTACTAGATTTAATGAAAATAAAAAAAAACTATGGACATATTCTTACAATCAAGATGGCAATAAAAAAAGCTATGAATCTCTTAATGTGATAGATATTGATGACAAGAATATGTATTGCATTTTGGAAAAAACAGAATCACGTACCAAATACAGTTTTTCTTTAATCGTACTTGATTTAGCGACAGGTAAAATTGTTGCTAATTCACCTTTAAATAATGATCTGGATAAACGTACAATACAAAATATAACTACATTTTATTCTCTTTTTCCAACTTACAGAGTAAACAATAGTAAATCTTTTGATAACGACAAGATTGTACTAGTTGGAAAATATTTTTCTAATAAATTTATGAATGCTCATGATTATGATTTTAATGGATATATCCGACTATTGATTGATAAAAAAACATTTGAAGTTCGTACCGATGTTATAGATTTTGCAACTGACTTAAAAAAATACTTCCCAGAAATTGATCGTATCGGCACACTAAAAAATAGATATTCTCTAGAAATAAGGGATTTCTTTTTTATGAAAGATGGAAGTACTGGAATACTTACAGAAAAAATCAAGGTAGGAGATGGCAACAATACTTCCGACATGGTATATCTAAATACAGATAAAGATTTTAAATTACAAGGAATAAAAGCTTTTGAAAAAGAAAAAGATAAAAGGTACACTATTAATGATTATCTCTTTTCTCAATATTGTAATGATGATAAAGATTTTGTCTTCTTTTACAAAGACGAAGGAAAAGATAAAAAAACATCTCTTTTTATAAATACTATAATTAAAGGTAAATTTAACCAAGAACAGATTACGATTTCATCTGAAAATATTAAAATCACTCCATATGTTGCCAAGGAAGGTTATATTCTGCTAAGAGAAAATAACGAAAACGAAAAATACAACCAGATTCGTTTAGAGAAACTGAATTATTAAAAAAGATGAAAAAAATAACACTTATAATTTTCTGTTTTCTTACGATCTCAGTTACAGCTCAAACACAAGATTTAATTAATTTATCATCTGGGCGAATGTTAAATTTTTCAGCTTTATATAAGCCCGAATATAATAAAAATGGAGTACTAAGAAACAAGCTTTGGGGATATTATGCCATTTATGATTTAGGAAAATCAGATAAAAATCAGATAAAAAGAAAATTGATTTTTTTTGATAAAAATCTTAATAAATTTAGTGATTTGGAGTTTAATCAAATTTTTGATCAAACAAAATTCTTAAGATATAGTATATATATTAATTTAGATTCCGAAATTAAACTAATATCACAATTTTCAAATAAACTAAACATCTACAATGTTATTGATTTAGATAAATCAGAAATCGGTAATCCTTTTGTTTATGTTTTTGGACAAAGGAAGGAGCTAAAACCGTCTAAAAATAATTTTAAAACTCTTACCAAAGATTATTTAAAAATGTTTCCGGATAAATCGAATTTATACGTTAAAAATGATTTTACTACATACGTATATGAGGACAAAGATCATTATTATAAAAAACACCATAAGGGTCTCGGCAAATATGATGATGATAGCTATTGTGTGACTACGATGGAATATTGTCAAACAAAAGATTCAACAAAATTGTGGGAAATCGAGGTTAATAAATTATTCGATGCTAAAAAAGACGAATACTCTAATAATGAACTTTCGGATTTAGGGCTTAAAGATGATAATTATTTTTATTTTATGATACTATCTAAAGCAACTTCTTCTTATATCATTAAAGGAATTAAGGTAGTTGAGAAAACATCTGGAAAAGTAGTTTATGAAACTAATAACCTAAATACTAAATCTGAAAATTTATTAGATTATAAAATTATTACAAATCATCAATTAATTATTTTAGAAGGAACTCCTAATACTAATAAAAATGATTGTTTATATAAAAAAATTATAATTAATTTGGATGATAATGGCAAAAACATTTCAGAAACACATTTTCAATTTTTAGATGCCAAAGATTTCATTACCGTAGACAAACACGGTAAGATGGATGGCAAATTTAATTTAGGTCAAAGAGATTTTACTATTCATGAAGACGGGTCTATTGCAATGCTTTTTGAAAAATATAAAGATGAAAAAAGACCTCTTACTGCACTATCATTTATACCAATTGCTGGTGTAATTGCTGATTTGGCAACCAGATCTCCTTATAAAACAGAGGACTTTTTACTATTCAATTTTGATAATAACTTTAAATTAAAAGAAGTAAAAACCATTTATAAGGATATTAGCAAAGGAGAATATTCTGATTTTCTCTTTTCACAATATATCAAAGATGATTTGGGATCTGTCTATTTCTATAGTGATCAAAGAAAAGATGAAATAACCAAAGAAAAAACTTGGATTCTAGGTATTATCTCTGTTATTAATGGTAAAGTAAATACTGAAGAATTTCCTATTACTTCTAAAGAAAATACTATTGTTCCATATGTTGCCAAAGACGGCTATCTTATTTTAAGAGAATACAACGAAAAAGAAAAATACAACCAGATTCGTTTAGAGAAACTAAACTATTAAAAAAGCAAAAGCTCCTAAAATTTAGGAGCTTTTGTTATTATAAAAATCAGCGAAGTTTTTTAATTCATCCAAAGAGAGATTCCACATAAAACTTAAAAATTGCTGATAGCTCTCACTTTGATTTTTAGGGTCTATTCGGTCGAGATAACGATTGAGGGTATAGTTTTTTCGAGCTTCATATATTTTCTGAAAACATTTACCCATCCATTCTTTGTAATAAATAACATCATTATCTCGTTGCAAATTTAATAAGGCCAAATAAATTCCAACTCCATAATCCTCACTGCCATAAAGGTTAGGAAGTCTTTCATATTCAGCAACCTTACTTAACTCGTTAAATGAATCTGTTGTTTTAACTTCCTTGCTTTTCTCGTTAAGCTCTGGAAAAAGTTCTTTTAGTCTTTTTATTCGGTCTGCCATCTCAGGATGAGAACTTAAAGAATCCTTATTCAGTTTTTCTTTATATAAAGAATAATCATAAGACGAGAAATCTTCTCTCTTAAGCCAATTTTCTTTAAATTCCTGATTCGGAAGACTAAAATATTTTTTATAAACTTCTACTTTTAATTCTTTCGATTTTAATGTATCATACTTCGCTAATAATTCTAAGGCACTGACAAAACTCAATTTATCATATTTTGTTTCTTTTAATAATTGATAACCTAAAGAATCTGCTTGTAGCTCTGCGGTTCTTTTATAATCGGCTGTTTCGTAGGTTTTGTTTTTAAAAAGTTCAAAAGCAGTGGCAGAACGATTGTATCTCTGCTTTTTAATTTGTTTTACCTTATCTTTATCCTGTTCGTTTTGATTAATTCGTCTCAATTGACTTTTTGTAGAATGGCTTAATAGATAATGACCAAGTTCGTGACAAATTACGCTTGCAACCTGATCTTCGTTTTCAAGAAGATAATACAATCCCATATTTACAACAAAAGTTCTATCGCCCATACAATACGCATTTGGAGTATTATCTTTTGAAATTAATATTTGCAAATCATCTGGAACACTATCATTTGTCTTTCTAATTTCAGTAATAACATTATTAAGGTCATTACTAAATTTAGGATAAAAAGAAAAACTTCCCTTACTTATTTCTTTTATAAATTCTCCTTGAAACTCTTTATAATTTTGCTCTAATTCCCTTCCCGTTTTACCTGAGTACTTTGCTCTAATGTTTTTATTAAATTTTTCACTTACCTGCTTATAATGAGTGATAAATTCATCTCTTTGAGGTCTATCTAGTGTATCTATAGGAACATAATTTTGTGAGTAGCCAAATACAGCTGCTATTAATAAAACAAAACACAATATCTTTTTAATCATAACTATGGTTTTAAAATGCAAACATATTCAATAGTAAAGAATAATCCTACAATTAAAATTAAATAGCTAAATTATTAAGAATTATAAAATCCAAACTATCAATAGATTTCTTATAATTTAAATTATATCCAAAAACAGACGATTAAATAGTAAAAACGATAGAAAAGGTTTCCTATTTATTAATTATCTTTACCGCCTTAAAAAGGAATACATATACTAATAGTAGTTTTTAATGATAAACAACGAAGAATTTTTAGACGAAATAGGAGATAATCACTTTAGCAGTAATGCAAAAAATCCTCTAAGAGAAGATGCTTTTGATATAACTGACGAAGAAAAAATAGAAAAAATTAAAAAAGATGTTGAAAGCATTCTGCAAACTCTTGGAATGGATTTGACAGACGACAGCATCAAAGGAACTCCAAACCGAGTTGCAAAAATGTTTGTAAAGGAAATTTTTGGTGGTCTTAACCCAGCAAAACAGCCAAAAGCTTCTACTTTTGACAACAATTATAAATATGGCGAAATGCTTGTAGAAAAAAACATTACGGTTTATTCTACTTGCGAACACCATTTACTGCCAATTATCGGGCGTGCTCACGTGGCTTATATCTCAAGCGGACGTGTAATTGGTTTATCAAAAATGAATCGTATCGTTGAGTATTATGCTAAAAGACCTCAAGTACAGGAGCGTCTTACAATGCAGATTGTTCAAGAATTACAAAAAGCTTTAGGAACAGAAGATGTTGCTTGCGTTATCGATGCAAAACACCTTTGTGTAAACTCTCGCGGTATTAAAGATATCGAAAGTAGTACAGTAACTTCTGAGTTCGGCGGAAAATTCAAAGATCCTCAAACGAAAAGAGAATTCTTAGACTATATTAAACTAGACACTCAGTTCTAAATATACAATATTTCTATTATATTTATGATCTAGCCCTGATGGAAGCGACATCCTTTTATGGTCTCGTTTTCACGAGATAAAAGATACAGCGTACAGCAGGAATAGCTTCTAAAAAAATCAACTAAAAAATATGCCACTATATAGCAGTCAACCGCTCAAAATATACAATTCGCTTTCTGGCGAAAAAGAAGATTTCAAACCCATCCATGATGGAAACGTTGGAATGTATGTTTGTGGACCTACCGTATATAGTAATGTCCATTTAGGAAACGTGAGAACTTTTATGTCTTTTGACGTAATCTTCAGGTATTTTCTGCATTTGGATTATAAAGTTCGCTATGTTCGAAATATTACCGATGTTGGGCATATCGTAGATGATGTGGATGAAGGTGAAGATAAAATTGCTAAAAAAGCACGTTTGGAGCAATTGGAACCTATGGAAGTTGTACAGCGCTATACTGTAGATTTTCATAACATTCTAAAAGCTTTCAACTTTTTACCGCCAAGCATTGAACCTACAGCTACAGGCCATATTATTGAGCAAATCGAAATTATTAAAAAAATCATAGATAAAGGCATTGCTTATGTTGCCAATGGATCTGTATATTTTGATGTTGTAAAATATAACGAAACAAATAATTACGGTATCTTAAGCGGTAGAAATATCGACGATATGTTGGCAAATACGCGTGATCTTGACGGACAATCTGACAAGAGAAACCCACAAGATTTTGCATTGTGGAAAAAAGCCGAGCCAGAACATATCATGAGATGGCCTTCTCCTTGGAGCGATGGTTTCCCAGGATGGCATCTTGAATGTACTGCAATGAGCACCAAATATCTTGGCAATCATTTTGACATTCACGGAGGTGGAATGGATTTAAAATTCCCACACCACGAATGTGAAATCGCTCAAAACGAAGCTTGCACAGGTCAGGCTCCAGTAAATTATTGGATGCATGCCAACATGCTTACTTTAAACGGAAAGAAAATGGCAAAATCGACTGGAAATAATATTCTTCCAGGCGAAATTCTTAGCGGAGACAACAACATCTTAAGCAAGCCATTTTCTGCTTCAGTGACGCGTTTTTTTATGCTTCAAGCACACTACAGAAGTATTTTAGATTTCTCTGATGATGCAATTGTGGCTGCCGAAAAAGGATATAAAAGATTAATGGAAGCACTTGATGCTTTACCAAACATTACTGCAGGAAGTTCTAGTTCAATAGATTTCGCAGCATGGAAACAACTTTGCTACGACGCAATGAATGATGATTTCAATACGCCAATTTTAATTGCGCAATTATTTGAAGCTGTTCGTTATATCAATCTATTAAAAGATGGCAAAGAAACGATTTCTAGCGAAGATTTATCTGATTTCAAAACAGCGGTAAATGCTTTCGTATATGACGTTTTAGGCCTTAACGATGACAAAGCGGCTGATGCTGATAGCGATAAATTGGAAGGTGTAGTAAATATGCTTATTGGCATGAGAAATCAAGCTAGAGCAGATAAAAACTTTGCGCTTTCTGACCAGATTCGCGATCAATTAATTGCTTTAGGGATTCAGCTTAAAGACGGAAAAGAAGGAACTACTTTTAGTATACAATAAAAAAAGTGGTCAGTGTTCAGTATTTTAGTATTCAGATTCAAACTTTGAACTGACTGTACACTAAAATACTGAACACTGACCACTACAAACTAACTTATACAAAAAAAATATGTTTTCAAAAATTCTAATATATCCATTTGTATTGTTAGTCCGTTTTTATCAGACTGCCATTTCACCATTTACACCTGCTGCCTGCAGATTTGAGCCAACTTGTTCGACTTACATGATTCAGGCACTACAAATTCACGGACTGTTTTATGGCGGCTATTTAGGCATTAAACGTATCTTGAGTTGTCATCCTTGGGGAAGAACCGGTTACGATCCTGTACCAGAAAAGAAATGCAACCACAAACATTAACTTTTTAGAAAGCGGTACTTTACATTAAATATTTATTTTTACAGCTATATAAAAACATTTATACATGACACACGCCTTAAATTTAGTTTGGAATCCTTCTGAGGGAATCAACTTAGGATTTTTTATGATTCGCTATTACAGCTTAATGTTTGTAATTGCCTTTGGATTAGGATGGTTCTTAATGAAAAAGATTTTCGAAAGAGAAAATGAATCAATTGAAAAACTAGATTCTTTGTTTGTTTGGACTGTTCTAGCAACCTTGATTGGAGCACGTTTAGGTCATGTTTTCTTTTATGATTGGGAATATTTTAGAAATCATTTACTTGAAATTTTCTTGCCATTTAAATTCGAGCCTGAGTTTCAATTCACAGGTTTCCAAGGATTAGCAAGTCACGGAGCTGCAATTGCAATTATTATTGCAATGTACTACTACAGTAAAAAAATACTAAAACGCTCTTTATTATGGATATTAGACCGTGTAGTAATTCCTGTTGCAAGCGGAGCTATTTTTGTGCGTTTAGGAAACTTCTTCAACTCTGAAATTATTGGTCACGAAACTAATTCTGCATTCGGAATTCGATTTCTTCACGATACATTCAGTAAAGCCGAAGCAGTACAGAAAACCGGAATTGCAGACCCTAAAGACGCTTATACCGCAATTGCAACCGATCCAAAATTTGCAACATTATTAGCAGAAGTCCCTTCGAGACATCCAACTCAATTGTACGAAGCTTTCTGTTATATATTTGTATTCGCTATTTTATTCTTTTTATACTGGAGAACAAATGCAAGACTTAAATCTGGTCTTTTATTCGGATTATTTTTAGTGTTATTATTTGCTGTTCGTTTCGTTGTAGAATTTGTAAAAGAAAGCCAAGGAGGTTTTGAAAGCGAATTAGGATTATTTTCAACAGGACAATGGCTAAGCATACCCTTTATCATTATTGGGCTTTTCTTTATCATAAGAGCTCAGAGAAATCCTTTAGCTGAAGCATAAAATCAATTACTCTAAATAAAGAAGCCCAATATCGTACGTATTGGGCTTTTTCTTTTTATAATTGATAAGATATACCAAATTCAATATTCTTTGTATTATAGCCCGCATTACTACTTCCTAATCCAGCATTAGAAACATGTCTTATACTTGGACGAATATCAAACTGAAATTTATTATAACTTGCAGTAAAACCGACCGCCAAAACATCGGCAAAAGCAAAACCTTTAGAAATTCGCTCTGTTTCTGTATCTGTAATCATAGGACCAATACTGCCCAAAACATAAAAAGAACAAACTTGACCAATAGGCTTGCGAATTAAAAAACCACAATTAAGCACATATTCGCGAACATCTTTTAAACGCGTATATTGATCTCTTTTTTGCTGATAGTTTGGTGTTTCAGGCTTCACAAAATAGAAATTCAATAATTGATGCTCAGCAAAATTAATCTCCGGCTGAACTAAAATCTGATATTGAAAATGCTTTGTTTCCTTTATTTTATAATACAGCTGAAATTTATAAAAGTGGTTTGTAAACGTATAGTTTCTATTACTAAATTCACTTCCAAAACCATAATTAAAACCTAAAGAAAAATTTGAATCGTCTTTCTGTGCAGTCATTTTTACAGCTATAAGAAACAATAATACTAAAAGTAATTTTCTTGTCATAAATCATTTTAAAATTCTATTTAAATATAGTACAAAAAAAAGATCCAGCTTTCGCTGGATCTTTTTTTATATAATTAAAACAGTAATTATGCTTTATTATGTTTGTCTTCGATTGTGTGTTTCTCATCACTAGAAATCGTATCAACCAATACAGGAGTAGCGATAAATAATGAAGAGTAAGTACCAACGATAATACCAATTAACATTGCGAAGATAAATCCTCTGATAGATTCTCCACCAAAGATAAACATCGTTAATAATACGATAATCATCATTAATGAAGTATTCAATGTTCTTGATAATGTAGTATTAATAGAAGCGTTTACGATATCTTCGAAACTTCCTTTACGGTTTCCGATGATAAACTCTCTCACCCTGTCAAATACAATTACCGTATCGTTCATAGAGTAACCAATTACAGTCAAGATCGCAGCGATAAAGTGCTGGTCCATTTCCATGTGGAAAGGCATGAATTTATAACATAATGAATAAACTCCTAATACAAACACAACGTCATGCGCAACAGCTGCAATCGCACCTAATGAATACTGCCATTTACGGAAAGATACCATTAAGTATAAGAAAATAACTGCCATCGCTCCAAGAACTGCCCAGTATGAGTTAGTTTTAATATCCTCAGAGATAGAAGCTCCAACTTTAGAAGCTTGTAATACTCCAACTTTTTTACCGTCAAAAGAGTTGATAAATTTATCGTAAGAAGTATTTGGGAAATATTTCTGTAATGAAGCGTATAATTTTTGGTTTACTTCCTCATCAATAGCTACACCATCTTCTTTAATTTTATATTTAGTTGTGATTTTCAACTGATCATCATCTCCTAAAATTTTAGCTTCAACCGGAGTACCGAAAGCAGCAGATAATTCATCAGAAACTACAGTTGCATCAACTTCTTTTTCAAATTTAACTTGGAAAGTTCTACCTCCAACAAAATCAACACCCTCATCTAATCCGTTAACGAAGAAGATAGAAACCAAACTTACTACTGTTACAATAGAAGAGAAGATATAAGTGAATTTTTTCACTTTGATAAAATCAAAGTGGAAATTAGTAAACCAGTTTTTAGTAATATTTGTAGAGAAAGTTAAATCCCCTTTTCCTGCAATGTTTCTGTCAATAAAGATTCTAGCAATAAAGATTGATGTAAACAATGAAGTTACGATACCAATTAACAATGTTAACGCGAAACCTTTAATAGGACCTGTTCCAAAAATAAACAAGATAGCTCCAGTTAAAACGTGAGTAACGTTAGCGTCGATAATAGAACGCATTGCACCATGCCATCCGTAAGAAGCTGCAACTGCTTCAGAAAGTGATTTACCTTCACGCAATTCCTCTTTTGCTCTTTCGTAGATAATAATGTTCGCATCTACCGCTGTACCTAATGTAAGTACGATACCTGCAATACCTGGCAATGTTAATACAAAACCAAAACTTGCCATAATTCCGAATAAGAATAGTAAGTTTAATAATAAGGCAAGATTTGCATACCAACCTGCTTTACCATAATAGAATACCATCCAAACACAAACTAATAAGAAACCTAATACAGAAGAGATTGTACCTGCATCAATAGCCGCTTGTCCTAAAGATGGACCAACAACAGTTGACTGGATAATATCTGCAGAAGCTGGTAATTTACCTGCATTTAATACGTTTGCTAAATCTTTAGTTTCAGCTACATCAAATGAACCTGTAATCTCAGATCTTCCTCCAGCAATAGGACCGCTTGTTACACCTGGAGCAGAATATACGATATCATCTAATACAATAGCAATGTAGCTTTTTTGAGCGAAAGCTCTTCCTGTTAACTCTTCCCAAACTTTAGCACCTTGGCTGTTCATCTGCATAGAAACTGCAGGTTTACCCATTTGGTCAAAAGTATCTTTTGCATCAGTTACAACACCACCGCTCATAGCTGGGTTATTGTCTCTGTTTCCTTTTAAAGCATATAATTCAACAACTTCGATATCAGCTGCACTTTTTACATCTTTAGCTTTAGGATCTTTTATAGTTGTTGGCTTGCTCCATACAAATTTCGCATAGTGTTGGTCAGCACCTAATAAAACTCTAATTTCTGGTCTTTTAAAATATTCATTGATAGCAGCAGTATCTTTAGGAGCAAAGTACCCTAAAACTGGTCCACCACCATTACCAATAATTTTATCAAATAAAGGATTGTTTCCTTTTTTAACGTCTGAAGAATCTTTAGCATCTGTTAATAATGCATTCAATGAATCTTTAACAACTGTTTTAGTTTCAGTCTTTTTAACTTCAGTTTTCTTTAAAGCCTCGTTAGCAGAAACTAAGAAATTACCAATTTCTTCAATTTTATAAGTTTCCCAGAACTCTAATTGAGCTTTTCCACCTAATAATTTTTTAATTCTATCCACATCCTTAGCACCTGGAAGCTCTACTAAGATTCTTCCTGTTTCTCCTAATTTCTGGATGTTTGGCTGTGTAACACCAAATTTGTCGATACGCTCTCTTAATACTTTAAAAGCACTTTCTACAGACTCATCAACTTTTCTTTTGATAACTTTTTGAACTTGCGCATCAGACATTTGAAAGTCTACTCCACCTTCTCCTTGAAGACTTCTGTTAGCGAAAATATCTGGCGATGCCAATTTTACTGTTCCTTTTGAATTTGCTTCAAAAGCTTCAAAAAACTTATTTAAATACGTTTTGTTTCCTTCTAAATTTGCAGATGCATCAGCTAATGATTTATTAAAAACTGGATTTTTAGAATTATTAGCCAAACCTTTTAATACATCTTTAATAGAAATTTGAAGAATCACGTTGATTCCTCCTTCTAAGTCAAGACCTTTATTAAGCTGTTTGTTTTTCACTTCGTTGTAAGTGAAATCAGTAAAACCAAGGTTTAATACTTTTTCTTTACCAATAGAATCTAAATATTTCAGCTCTTTATCAGGATTATCTCCTGCAAAAGCTTTAGCTTCACTTTTGACGCCATTTGCCACAAAAGTGAATGATAGTTGGTAAATACTTACCAATGCAAATAGAATTGCGAAAAATTTAATAAGTCCTTTATTCTGCATTATTACTAAAAATTAATTATGTTTTATTTTTGTTTTTGTTTTAAACTCCCATAAAATAAGCCCTGACATGATTTTTTAAAACAAAAAAACGAGATCACGAATTACCAATTTTTTTTTAAACCGAGCAAATATATAATTAACGAAAATATTAACCAATTTATTTATTAATTAATCTCAAAAAAAAAGCTGCAAAAGTGCAGCTTTTTTTCTTTTTTGCCGTTTTTATTATACTAAAATCGTTTTTAGGGCATCATTCATACTACGAACTGCATCTGCACTTTTCGCAAATAAAGCCTTTTCCTGATCGTTTAAGTTTATATCGAGAATTTCTTCGACACCGTTTTTACCAATTATACACGGCACTCCTATGCATATATCATTTTGACCATATTCTCCTTCTACAAAAACAGAACATGCAATCATTTTTTTCTGATCATTCAAAATACTGTCTACTAAATAAGCTACAGAAGCCCCTGGAGCATACCAAGCAGAAGTTCCTAGAAGACCTGTAAGGGTTGCTCCTCCTACCATTGTATCTGCAGCAACTTTTTGCAATACTTCTTCTGAAAGAAACTCCGATACTGGAATTCCGTTATAAGATGCTAAACGAGTCAACGGAATCATAGTTGTATCTCCATGACCTCCAATTACCATTGCCGAAATATCGTTTGCTGGTTTATCTAGAGCTAATGAAAGATATGTTCTAAAACGAGAACTATCTAAAGCACCTCCCATACCTATAATTCTATTTTTTGGAAGACCTGTGGCTTTTAAAGCCAAATACGTCATCGTGTCCATCGGATTGGAAACTACAACAATTATAGTATTTGGAGAATATTTCAGTACATTTTCGGCAACTGTTTTTACAATGCCTGCATTTATACCTATCAACTCTTCTCTTGTCATTCCTGGTTTTCTCGGAATTCCTGATGTAATTACTACTACATCGCTTCCTGCAGTTTTAGAATAATCGTTGGTAACGCCAGATACTTTAGTATTAAAACCAGTATTTGTCGCACATTGTGTAATATCCAATGCTTTACCTTCGGCAAAACCTTCTTTAATATCCAACAATACTACTTCGCTAGCAATTCCTCTATAAGAAATAACATCTGCACATGTAGCTCCAACATTTCCTGCTCCTACAATGGTAACTTTCATATTTTATACTTTATCGGTTATTAATCTTGTCTATTCTTTAAAAAGACAATTCGTTTAATTGTCTAGTAAATTTAAACAATTAAACGAATTGGAATTATTAAATTTTCATTTTATGCATCAATATTTGCATAAACTGCATTTTTCTCGATAAATTCTCTACGAGGCGGTACCTCATCACCCATCAACATAGAGAAAACCTGATCAGCTTCGGCAAGACTATCAATATTTACTTGGCGTAAAGTTCTGAAATTCGGATCCATTGTAGTTTCCCATAATTGCTCCGCGTTCATCTCTCCAAGACCTTTATAACGTTGAATATTGGCACTTCCTCCCATTCTTTCGTTAGCCTGATCACGCTGAACATCATTCCATGCGTATTCTTTCTTATTTCCTTTTTTAACTAAGTACAAAGGCGGTGCTGCAATGTAAACGTGACCTTCTTCAATAAGTTCTTTCATAAAACGGAAGAAGAACGTTAATATTAAGGTAGAAATGTGGCTACCATCGACATCGGCATCACACATGATGATTACTTTGTGATATCTTAGTTTTTCAAGATTTAATGCTTTACTATCTTCTGCAGTTCCTACTGTAACTCCTAATGCAGTAAAGATATTTCTAATCTCTTCGTTTTCGAATACTTTATGATGCATCGCTTTTTCAACGTTCAAGATTTTACCACGCAATGGCAGAATCGCTTGAAAGTTACGATCACGTCCTTGTTTTGCTGTTCCACCAGCCGAATCTCCCTCGACAAGGTAAACCTCACATCTTGCTGGATCTTGCTCCGAACAATCCGATAATTTTCCTGGCAATCCGCCGCCGCCCATAACGGTTTTACGCTGTACCATTTCACGCGCTTTTTTCGCTGCGTGACGTGCTTGAGCTGCTAAGATTACTTTTTGGATAATCAATTTCGCATCATTTGGATTTTCTTCCAAATAATTCTCCAACATTTCTCCAACCGCTTGAGAAACTGGAGAAACAACTTCTCTATTTCCAAGTTTAGTCTTCGTTTGTCCTTCAAACTGAGGCTCAGATACTTTTACCGAAATAATAGCTGTTAATCCTTCACGGAAGTCATCTCCAGCAATTTCGAATTTTAATTTGTCCAATAAACCAGAAGCATCTGCATATTTTTTAAGTGTTCTTGTCAAACCACTTCTAAAACCTTGTAAATGCGTTCCTCCCTCGTGCGTATTGATATTATTTACGTAAGAGAAAATATTCTCAGTATAACTTGTATTGTAAATTAAGGCAACCTCAACAGGAATTTCGCCTTTATCATTATCCATACTAATAACATGAGAAACAATTGGCTCACGGTTACCATCTAAATAACGAATATATTCTTTAAGCCCTTCATCAGAATGGAATACTTCGCTTTTAAATTCGCCTTTTTCATCAACTTCTCTCTTATCTGTAAAAGTAATTGTGATTCCTTTATTTAAGAAAGAAAGCTCACGCATACGAGCTGAAAGCGTATCGTATGAAAACTCGGTAGTTTGAGTAAAGATGGTATCATCTGGATAAAAAGTCTGGCGTGTACCTCTTTTATCTGTTTCTCCGATTTGTTTTACTGGATATAAAGATTTTCCTCTTTCGTATTCTTGCTCATAAATCTTACCTTCTCTAAATACAGTAGATTTCATGTGAACAGAAAGGGCATTTACAACCGAAACCCCAACCCCGTGTAAACCTCCGGAAACTTTATATGAATCTTTGTCGAATTTACCTCCGGCTCCAATTTTTGTCATTACAACCTCAAGAGCAGAAACTCCTTCTTTTTTATGTAAATCTACTGGAATACCACGTCCGTTATCTTCAACTGTAACAGAACCATCTTCGTTTATTGAGACACCAATAGTATCACAATGCCCTCCCATGGCCTCATCAATAGAGTTATCAACAACCTCATAAACTAAATGATGCAGTCCTCGAACTCCTACATCTCCAATATACATTGATGGACGCATTCTTACGTGCTCCATTCCTTCTAATGCCTGAATACTATCTGCTGAATAATTGTTCTTCTTGATTTCTTCGCTCATATAATTTATTCTAAAATGTATTTATTGTCTAACACGCAAATATATGAAATCGCAAGCTATATACCCATTAAAATACGAGTTAAAGCACTTAAGTTATTAACACAATTGTCTGAAAAACCAAAAAATAAACCCAAAAATGAGTTTAAATTCAAATTTTTTAAAAATCCCACAATTTTAAATATCAAATTCCAATTTTGAAAATCCAAATTCCAAATCTCGAACTCCACATCCCAAATCTGAAAGACCAAATCAAAATTTTAAAATCTACATATTACATTAAAAATAAAAAACCGAAACACATTTAATGCATTTCGGCTTTCTTATATCAGTTCCAAATTGGAATTTGGAATTTCCAAAATTGGGATTTTCCACTTTTAAGCAATAACACTCGTTTTCACAGGTTCAAAATTACCATTTAAATGGGCTGCATTTGCTCTTCCACTTGGATCAAGATTTTCTTGCCATTTCGGAATCCATTTACGAACAGTTTGCGCTGCGCTGACCTGTGGATAGAATTTATGAAAAATTGATCTGTACAAGTACGCTTCTTTAGTCGTTGGCGAGTTATATGGAAATTCTGCACTTGCCCCAAATAATTGCTCATCTGTAACCTGCGACGCACAATACTCAATTAATTCATCAACCCAGTTGTAGCCAACTCCGTCAGAAAACTGTTCTTTTTGTCTCCATAAAACTTCCGAAGGCAAATAAGGATCTTCTGGAGTATCAAACGCTTTTCTTAAAATATACTTTTCAACGCCATCATAGGTTTTAGGCTGTTTTTCTTCTGTTTTAATTCGAATGGCAACATCTAAAAATTCTGTGTCCAAAAACGGAATTCGAACCTCTAAACCATTTGCCATTGTCGTTTTATCTGCGCGAAGTAAATCGGCCGTAAACAACTTCTGAACTCTTTCTATTGTTTCATCTTGAAATTCTTCTTCTGAAGGTGCATTTCTAAAGTATAAATGTCCTCCAAAAACTTCATCTGCCCCTTCTCCTGATAAGATTACTTTAATGCCTTGCTCAGCAATAGCTTTAGAAAGCAGATACATTGGAACACCCGAACGCACAGAAATAATATCATACGTTTCAATATGATAAATTACTTTTTCTAAAACTTTTACTCCTTCTTCTACAGAAAAATGTATTTCGTGATGCTCTGTTCCTAAAAATTCCGCAGCCTTTCTAGCCGCAATATTATCTGGCGCATCAGCATCTAATCCAATAGAAAACGAATGCAATTTCTGTCCTTTTTCTTTTAATAATCTTGAAGTAATAGCCGAAATTAAAGAAGTATCCAAACCTCCTGACAATACAACTCCTAGAGGCACTTCTGCCAATAAGCGTTTGCGCGTTGCTTGAATAAGACTTTCACGAATTAACCCTAAGTTTAATGTCTGATTTGCATTTTTATGATCTTCGTATTCTGGATGATAATATTTTACAAAACCTGTTTTTGCAGTGTAATAATGTCCTGGAGGAAAAGTAGAAAACGATTTACATTGATCTGAAATAGCTTTCATTTCTGATGAAAAATAGATTCGTCCTCTTTCATCTAAACCATAATACAGCGGCTTTACTCCTATCGGATCACGACCTGCAATGTATTTATCGCCGTCCACAACCACAAAAGCAAAATCTCCGTCTAGTTTATTACAGAAATCATATCCAAATTCTTCATAAAGATGCACAATTACTTCAGAATCAGATTCGGTTCTAAAAGTATGATGTTGCAAAACTGTATTTTTCAGTTCCTGATAATTATAAATTTCGCCATCATGCACCATCCAAGCTTTATCAGTTCCTTGAATTGGCTGCCTACCCGAATTAAGATCGATAATCGATAAACTCTCATGACAAAGTATACTGCCATTTTCCATAATGCGAACATCACTTTCATCAGGACCACGATGCAACATTCTTTCAGAAAGTTCTTTTACAAGTTTCGGGTCTTTTCCTTTACCAATTACGGCCAACAATCCAGACATAATATTCTATTTTTTTATTTTTCATTATTGCTCAGCCGTGAAGCGAACATTAAAAAATCATTAAAACTTTCGACTGAAAGCAAAACTAAATATTAATTTTCGCTTTCCATTATTAAATTCGTTAAAATATCAAGTGTTTAACAATAATACTGCAGACACCAAATATATCAAAAGAAAATCAATTAATAGCTTGCCTCTTTGCAGTTCAATGAGAAATTTTAGACCGTAAATTACTTTAGACAAGAAAAACGCTCTCGACAGAGAACGTTTTTCCTAAAAAATATATACTAATTCTAAAAATTAAACTCGTATTATGCTTTAACGTAAGCATCATCGTGAACGCTTGAAACCGCTCTTCCAGATGGATCGTTCATGTTTTTGAAAGCTTCATCCCATTCCAAAGCAATTTTTGTACTACAAGCCACACTTGCTTCCTGAGGCACACATAACGCCGCAGCATCACTTGGGAAATGTTCTGTAAAAATAGAACGATAGTAATATTCTTCTTTTGAAGTTGGAGTTTGTAACGGAAATTTAAACCTAGCATTTGCTAATTGCTCATCCGAAACTTCTCTTGCCACTACTTCTTTCAAAGTATCAATCCAGCTGTATCCTACTCCATCAGAAAATTGCTCTTTTTGTCTCCAAGCCACACTTTCTGGAAGCATGTCTTCAAAAGCTTTACGAACAACCCATTTTTCCATCGGATGTTCTTTGTTGATCATTTTATCTTGTGGGTTAATGCGCATTGCAACATCCATAAATTCTTTATCTAAGAACGGTACACGCCCTTCGATTCCCCAAGCCGCTAAACTTTTGTTTGCACGTAAACAATCGTACATATGAAGTTTTCCTAATTTACGAACGTTTTCTTCGTGAAATTCTCTTGCATTTGGCGCTTTGTGGAAATATAAATATCCTCCAAATAACTCATCTGCCCCTTCACCTGAAAGAACCATTTTGATTCCCATAGATTTGATAACTCTTGCCATTAACCACATTGGAGTTGAAGCTCTAACTGTAGTTACATCATATGTTTCTAAGTTGTAAATTACATCACGAACCGCATCTAAACCTTCTTGAATAGTGAATTTAATTTCGTGGTGAATAGTTCCAATATGATCTGCTACTTTTCTCGCTGCTGCTAAATCTGGCGATCCTTCTAAACCTACAGAAAATGAGTGCAATTGTGGATACCAAGCATCTGTAGTATCATCTGACTCAATTCTCTTTTGAGCAAATTTCTTAGCTACAGCCGAAGTAATAGACGAATCTAAACCTCCAGAAAGTAAAACTCCGTAAGGAACGTCACTCATTAATTGTCTGTGAACCGCAGCTTCCAATGCTTTTCTGATTTCTGGAATGCTAGTTTCGTTGTCTTTTACAGCATCATACTCTGTCCAATCTCTTTTGTACCATTGTACAAATTCACCGTCTTTGCTTGATAAATAATGTCCAGGAGGGAATAATTCGATTTTTGTACAATATCCTTCTAGAGCTTTTAACTCAGAAGCTACGTAGAAAGTTCCGTGTTGATCCCATCCAATATACAATGGAATAATTCCCATGTTGTCACGAGCTACGAAATACTCATCTTTATCAACATCATAAATCGCAAATCCAAAGATTCCGTTTAATTCATCTACAAAACTTACTCCTTTTTCTTTATATAAAGCTAAAATAACCTCACAATCACTTTCAGTTTGAAAGTTATATTTTCCTTCAAATTGTTTACGTAAATCTCTGTGATTGTAAATCTCACCGTTTGCAGCCAAAACCAATTTTTTATCTTCTGTAAATAAAGGTTGTTTTCCTGAAGCTGGATCTACAATAGCCAAACGTTCGTGAGAAAGAATCGCCTTATCATTGCTGTAAATTCCGCTCCAGTCTGGTCCGCGGTGACGAATGATTTTTGACATTTCTAATACTTGAGGTCTTAACGCTTCGGCTTTTTGTTTAAGATCAAAGGCACATACAATTCCACACATAATTTTATATTTTAATTCTTTAAATTTTAATTTGATAAGGCAAAGATGGAATATTAGTTACAATTGAAAAACACAAACATTGATTTCAATTACATTTTATAACCATAATTTTATTTTTACATATAAAATGTAAAAATTAGAAGTAAAAATAAGCTCAAAACTTGAAAATTTTAATTTTGACTAGAAAACCGGTTGAAAATTGAAAGTTTAAAGCCTTTTTTTGAATTAATTTTTGAGTTATTCTATTACAGATGAAAGATTCGTAAAGAAGAGACTGAAAGTTGTTCTGGAATTATTGTTTATCTAGTGTTATCTAGATTTTGAGTCTTACTTGTCATCTTGACGAAGGAAAGATCACACAAGTAATTCCGCATGCTAGTTCGCCAATCTTTATCGAGTTTCTAGTGTGATCCTTCCTTCGTCAGGATGACAACTGTGTGGTTAAGGCATTGCTTTAAAAAAATAAACTATTGCTATAATTACCAACATTCCAATTAGCAACCAATGCTCAAAGGTTTCTCCTTTTATTTGAAACTTATAAAGCTTATCATTTTCCGTAACATCTTTTTTCCATAATTTATGAATCTTATAAAAGGCATAAGAAGCTCCAAAGAATGAGAAACTACATATTAAGTGCATAAAATTCATATACTAGCTAATTTCTTCAATAGTATAATGCGTCTTATTTATTTCAAACTGAAACCCTACTTTATTTCCCATTAAATGATTTCCTAAAGGAGATTGCGGAGAAAGCGCAATAACATTAATTCCGTCAATTGTTATTTTAGGAAGTGCCACACTCACATACAAATAGATTCCGTTTGCTTTAACCAAACTTCCTAAAATTATATTTTCAGTAGTTTTAAGCGGGTCTATTTTGTCTAAAATTGCTTTTTGTTCTATCGCTTCTTTTAGTTTAGTAGTCAGTTTTTCCTGCTCGATATGCATCATCGATAAGGCAGTTTCGTGCTTATCGCCGGCAGAACCTTTGGCATCGTTTTTTGAATCTTCGGTTAGATTTGAAATCATGTCTCTAAAAACATCAATTCGGTCCTGAACCATTTGGGTGTAATGGGAATATATTTTTTCTTTGAAAGTCATTTTTTTTTTAGGTACTGAGGTTCTGAGTTGCAAAGATGCTAAGGTTTTTTTTCTTTGACTAAATTTTATTCGAAAAAAGCTTTTGGATAAACTACTTCTCCACTTACATCTTTTAATCCATCTTCGGTTAATGCAATTACCATACAGTTCTCAGCAGGAACATCAAACGGCATTTTGATATTGTATTTTTCGCAAAGTTCATATCCAAATCTTGGATAATAATCTTGATGCCCAAGCAGAATAACTGATTTATAACCCAAACCTTTTGCTATTTTATGTCCGTATAAAATAAGTTTAGAACCAATTCCTTTTCCTTGAAATTCAGGCAAAACTGAGACTGGTGCCAATGCTAAAGATTCAAAAGAATCAGATTCGTTTACAACCTTTAATTTGGTAAATAAAATATGCCCAACAATTTTATTATCAACTTCTGCGACTATAGACAATTCTGGAATAAAAGCTTCCGATTTTCTTAATCTTTCTACCAAAAACTGTTCTTTATGATCGCTGTATTCTTCCTTTTCAAAAGCTTTTTCTATCAATTGAAAAACACTTTCAAAATCATTTTTATTTTCTTGACGCAGTTTAATTTCCATATTATAAAATTAAAAAAAACAGCCACGAATTCACGAATCTACTCCAAAAAATTCATGAGTTCATGGCTGAAAAAAAAAGGCACATTCATGTAAAATGTTTTTGTGCCTAGGTATCTTATGGCAAAGATCTCTTAAAAATCAAATTTATAATTTGCGCCTCCTAAAACCTGGAATCCTTGTACTGGATAATTCAACCATTTTTGGTACGCTTGATTTCCAATATTGTTCGCTTTTAAGAAAAACGTTAAACGCTCGCTAAATTTGTACCCAACATGAGCATTGGCATCAAAATAGCTTTTTAAAGTAATTGGTGTCGTATCAATTCCCAAAGAAGTATTTGTCTGCATATCTTTTCTTTCACCCACATAAAACACATTCAATCCTGCATACCACTGCTTAGTAATAGTAACGTCTAAAGTTGAACTTAATTTCATTGTTGGCAAATTCCATGCTTCAACAACGTTATCTGTATTGTAACTATTAAAAGTTCCGTTGATCCCGAAAGTTACATTCTGCGAGAAATCAGCTTTTAATTCTGCATAAAAACGTAACGTTCTAATGTCTTCATAAACCACTCCAAAAGAGTTTCCAAAAGCATAATCTTCATTCGTAATCACTTCTGTATAATCATTAGCTTTAAATAATGCTTTATCTTTTTCATTTAAGTACGAACCTGTCAAATTATAGTTTACGTTGTTTGCCAACTTCCCTTTTAAACCAGCAAAAACATTATATTGTGTACTTGACGGACGCATGTTTAAAGTAGGTGATAGAAACGGATTTTCGGTTACAAAATCGGCGTAAGAATTCTGCTTTAAACCTCCATCAACTCCTGTGTAAAAAATCATTAAATCTCCAACCAGTTTGTACGAGGCGTTTACCTTTGGATAAAAATAAAATTTATTCCCACTATTTTCTGTATCTCCACTGTAGAAAACTCCCGCTCCTAATTCTAAAGTCCAATCGTTTTCATGAATCACAAAACTTGGCTCGATTCCTACATTGGTAAAACCATATTTTACAGCTTCTGTATTGTTTTGCAAATAATTATTTTTAAAAGAACCACTTACGTGATCTACAATTACATTGGTTTTAATTTCCTGATCCATTACATCAACAGTAAAAGTCGGCTTTACGTAAAACCTGTTTTCTGACGAAGAATAACTGTCTGAAAAGTGCGTGAATTTTGAAGCAAGATTACTAAAAATGCTTTCTGTAAATTCGGCATTTCCGCCCAACCAAATCGTATTATAAGAATGATCCGGATTGATGCTGTTTACTAAATCATAGCGCTGATCTGGAATTGTAGAACCAAAGTCAGCTGGAAGTCCGTACCAATTGTAAATCTGGTTTTGATATCCTAAATCTACATTCCAGTTATTATCTCTATTATTCTGACCATAACCTACATTAATTGCCGTATCGTAAAATTCATCATTCAATTCTACATCCTTAATTCCGCCTTGAGAAGAATGATGACGAAACATTCCTGCCACATAATCGTTATTTCCTAAATCCTGATTAACAAACAATTCTGCATTTAAAGTGCTGTAATTTCCAACACCCAAAGTTGCGTAGTTATTAAACAATCTTTCTTTTTTAGCTTTCTCAACCCCTTCCGCTTTTCCTTTTGAAGGAGTAAAAGTCGATGCTACAGGAACAGACAAAATACTGTATTTAATAACTTCTTTCGGCTGATTCCCGCTATCGTCAAGCGAAGGCGTTTCTTTTACTTTAAAAGCATCTGAAATAGTTGGCGAATACGGCTTTACAACGTTTACAGTTTCCGTTCCTATACTTTCATTTTTCTTCTGTGCAAACGAAAATTGACCTACAAACAATACGAGTAAAACGATAATTTTATACTGGCAATTTAATTTCATATTTCTTCTTTTTAAGAGTATAGAGAAAAGAGTATAGAAAATAGACTCACGCTATTTCTTAATTCTTATGCTAAAAACTCTTTGTTCTCTTTCTATATTCTAAAATCTTTTTTCTTTGTTCTATTTTCTATATTCTCACTTAAGCTTCCCAATCACCTT
Source organism: Flavobacterium sp. B330r (assembly GCF_056824325.1). NCBI lineage: Bacteria > Pseudomonadati > Bacteroidota > Flavobacteriia > Flavobacteriales > Flavobacteriaceae > Flavobacterium > Flavobacterium sp. B330r. The sequence continues at coordinate 3,401,907 of NZ_CP124860.1, read as the reverse complement.
TAGCCACAAACTGAGCTTTACCTCCTATTCTAATATCAAACAAATCTCCATTTAGTTTTCCGTTAAAATAAATTTCAGATGGACGTCCAATGTAATCTCCTTGATGATTTGTCAATTCAAATTCAGGTTTATGATATTTTAGCAAAAAGGCTTGTAAACAAGTACTGGCACTTCCTGTCGCAGCATCTTCTACCAACTGATTATGCTCTACACACAACATTCGGCTAAACAGTTTTTCTCCTTCTAAATAATAAAAGTATAAACCTCTATGATCTGTTTTGCAGTGTTGTTTCATCCATTCATCAGCTTTATCTTTATCCAGAACCAAATTTTCTAAAGCCCTTTTACTGCTTAATCCAACCATAACAAAAGCGCTTCCAGTTGTAACTTCCTGAATTGGAAATTGATTTTCGAAATCACTCACTTGCAGATTACTGAAAAATGTAAAATCTATTTTAGAAAAAGTATCCCAAAACTTTGGCTGCGCCGCTTTTAACCAGATCAAACCATCTGATTTAGAAATTGCAATTGGCCCGATCGGAACTTCCAGTTTAATTTCATTAGGCGAATTATCAAAAATCTTATTCATCAGAACCCAAGAAGTACCAATGATTGGATGTCCTGCAAACTGCATTTCGTGAGCAGGAGTAAAAATTCTAATCTCTGCTTTATTATTTTCTCTATCTAGTTTGGTTACAAATGTGCTTTCCGCAAAATTAATCTCGCGAGCCATCTGCTGCATTTGTGCTGTACTTAAATTTTCTGCATCCATAAAAACCGCCAACTGATTTCCAGCATATTTTTTATCAGCAAAAACATCAACTATGTAAAAAGGTAAACTCATTGTTTTTTCTTGTAAAATGTGATTTGTGAGATGTAAAATGTTTTTCGTTATTTTCTATTTTACAGAAAACATTTCACTTTTCACTACTTAAACTATTTATTAATCGACGAATTTGTTTTAGACTCTTCCGATTTAATAGCAGCTAATTCTTTTTTAGCTTCTTCAACAACATCCGGGTAATCTGTAAAATTGTTGATTACATTATCTAAAATATATGTCGCTTGATAGCTGTCTTTTAATCCGTAGAAATTTTTAGCCATTAAAACCAAACCTTTTGCTCCGTAATATTTATAGGCAGAATAGCTTTTTGCTAATTTTTGAACAGCAACATTAGAAGCATCATATTTTCCTTCTTTTGTTTTGAAATACGCATCATAATACAAAGCTTCTGCAGCCAATTCTCCTTTTGATGAAGCTGAAAGTTTAGCGTAAGCTGTTTTAGCTTTATCTTCATTTCCTGTCTGCATTGCTGCACGCGCTACAATAATCTGAGCATCTGCTTTTACACCTGCGTCTGATTTCGGATTTTCTAGTACTTTCTCAGCCGCAACTACAGAGTGGTCATAATCTTTTTTGTCGTAATAACACTTCATCAAGTTCGCTTGAGCAAAAGTTTTATTCTGAGGATAATCAGCTTCGCTTTCTAATCTTGTTAGAACTGGAATTGCTTTATCGCAATCTTTTGCTTTCAAATAAATCTGAGCCAATCTGTTTAAAGCTTGTTCTGTAAATTCATTTCTAGGCTGATCAATTACAAACTGATAATTTGCAACAGATTTTGTTTCAGAACCTTCTGCATAAGTAAGCTGTCCTAAATAGAAATTAGCTTCCAATGCATGCAATCCGTTTGGAAATTTAGAAACATAACCTGCAAAACCAGTAATAGCTTGCTTAGAATTGTTTTGGCTGTATTGTTTGAAAGCCGCATCGTAAGTATCGTTATCCAATTCTGCATCTGTAACCGCTACGAAATCCAATGTACGAACCCAAGTCGCATATTCATCAACTTTTCCAGAGTCTACATAAATTAATCTTGCTGTTGCAACCGCTTCTAAAGCTTCTGGCGTTTTTGGGAATTCAGCAGCTACTTTTTTAAATTTTGTCAAAGCCAGTTGATCACGATCTGAATTGTAATAAATCAAACCTTGTTTTAAAATTGCTTTTGAAGTGAATGATCCATCTTTAAATTCAGAGATCAATTGATCGTACGTTTTTATTGCCTGATCGTTTTTCTTTTCTGCAACATAGGTGTTTCCTAACTCAAATAAAGCATCATCACGATAAGATGACTTTTTGTACATCTGAAGAAAATTATTCAACTCATCTATTTTCTTCGCATTATTTGACATAAATCCGTAAGAAAGTGCTTTTTGGAATTGAGCATAATCTGCATCTACGCCTTTTGCAGCAATTGCTTTTGCATAAGCTTCATTTGCCGCACTATATTTTGAAGTTACAAAACGACAATCTCCCAAACGCAAATAAGAATCGTTTAAACGCACTTTATCTGATGGAGCATTATCAATTTGAGCTTGAAAAGAATTTGCTGCCTGATCGTATTCTTTCAATTTAAAATACGTGTAACCAATATTATAATTGATATTTTTATATTCGTCTGTAGATTTTGCCGCAGCCATTCCTGCAAACTGTTTGTAAGTCAGAAGAGCATTCTGCATATCATCATTCAAATATTCAGTTTCCGCTTTCCAGAAAGTGGCACGCGCTGTAAATTCAGGAGTTTTTTGCTCGCTGATTGCGCTTTTAAACATTTTACCTGCTTCTTGATAATTAGATTCATTGTACAATTCTAGTCCGCGGTAAAAAAGCACTTTTTGGTAAGCCGCTTTGTTTTCAGCAGTTCTATTTTTTTCTAATAAAACCAAAGCTTCTTTGTAGTTTTTAGAAGAAATATAAGAATCAACCAAAAGTTTTTCTACTTCTGCACGGCTTGAATTGTTTGGATATTTTTTAAGGAAATCCAACAAAATACCTGGAACAGCTTGGTAAGCGTTTCCGATATCATAACTCAATTTAGCGTAATTTAAAGCTGCGTCTTCTTGAATTTGAGCATTAAAATCCATTTCAGAAGCATTCTTAAAAGCGTTTAAAGCTTCTTGCTTTTTACCTGTATTTAAATAGCTTAAACCTAAATGATAATAGGCATTCTGGGCCACAAAATCTTTTCCTTCAATAATTTTGTTGAACTGAGAAATCGCTTTTTCGTACTCTTTCTGCTCATAATACGCATAACCTAATTGATAGAAATCGGTATTGTTCCATTTTCCTTTTTTACCCGCATATTGTTCTAAATACGGAATTGCTTTTCCGTATTGCTTCAAGTTGAAATAACTTTCTCCAATAATTTTATTCAGTTCTGATTTTTCAATGTCGTTCGATTTGTTCATGGCTACCAATCCTAAATCAATCGCTTTTTGGAAATTTCCTAACTTGAAATTCATATCAGCTTGATAATACGAAAGCTTTTCTTTGTATTTTTCTTCACCCGAAACCTCATCAAAATACTTCGTTGCTTCTTTGTAATCGTCACCCTCATAAGCCATAAATCCTAAATAATATTTGGCTTGAGAACCATATTCTTTAGAATTTACCACTTTATTAAAATAGTTAGTTGCTTCTTTTTTCTTTTTAGCATTAAAATAGCTGTAACCTTTCATGAAGTTAAACTTATCCGATTCTGTTTTACTCATGTAGCTTTCGTCCACTTTATCAAACCATTGCAAAGCTTTTGGATAATTTCCTTGTTCGAAGAAAAATTGCGCGGCGTCAATGTAAGCTTGATTTTGTTTGGTGCTTGTTGGATAATCATTCACAAATTGTTCTACCAGAGCATCGGCATTTGCTTTATTGGTTCTTATGGCAGAATTTGCAATATAGTAAGCACAGTCAGACTGCACTTCTTCATTTGTAGTATTGTTTTTTACTTTTTCAAAAATCAATTGTGCCGAAGCATATTGTTTGTCGTTATATAAAGCCAGTGCTTTGTCAAAATCCTTTAACTCATACGTATAAATCGCCGATTTTTGTGCCGAAGCTATAGTCGAAGCAAGGAAAATTTGGAATAAAAAGAACCTGGAAAGTTTACGCATTTTAATAATATTTAGTATTCAAATGTATCATTTTATAAGGGTTATAACGAAACGTTTTGAGGTTTTATTATGAACAAATTATGAAACTGCTACTATTTTACGCTCTGTAAAACTTCAAATTATTGGTTCTCAAACTTTCTTAAACAAATAATTTTAAACCATATAAGCTCTCTTAAGTTATTATAAGCAGGAACCGTTATATAGATGCTGTTAAAATGCACTTCTATAGCAATTTTATTCAGAATTCAGCGAAATTTATTTTGAATACAACCGTTATCTTATTACTTTTACCATTCAAACCAATTTATTATGTCACAAACCGTACTATCTCTTAAAGAAGTCACTATATATCAAGAAGGAAGAAAAATTATATCTCATATTAACCTAGACGTTAATCATGGTGAGTTCATTTACATTATCGGAAAAACTGGTTCTGGAAAAAGTAGTTTTCTAAAAACTTTATATGCTGATTTACCGTTAGTTGAAGGCGAAGGACATATTGTTGAATTTGATTTGGCAACATTAAAAGAAAACGACATTCCGTATTTAAGACGTAAAATCGGAATCGTGTTTCAAGATTTTAAACTACTTCCAGACCGTTCAATAAAAGACAATATGCTTTTTGTTTTACGAGCTACAGGATGGGTCGAAAAAGAAGCCATGCAACACAAAATTGATGAAGTTTTGGATAAAGTTGGCATGAAAGATTTTGTAAACAAAATGCCTCATCAGCTTTCTGGTGGAGAACAGCAGCGTGTTGCGATTGCAAGAGCGCTTTTAAACGATCCAGAATTTATCTTGGCCGACGAACCAACAGGAAACCTTGATCCTCAGACTAGTTCTGAAGTTTTAGAAGTTTTAAAAGCAATTAATGCTGCAGGCAAAACCATCATTATGGCCACTCATGATTATGCTTTATTGATGAAATTCCCATCTAAAACCCTAAAATGCGAAGATGAAAGAATCTTCGAAGTGGTACAAAGAAGCGTATAATGCTTTCCGTTTTAATTCCGGTTTATAATTACAATGTTTTACCGCTTGCTAGCGAACTCGTAAAGCAGTGCAATTCGTGTGGAATTACTTTTGAGATTATTTTTTTAGACGATGCTTCTCAAAAGTTTGCAATTGAAAACGAAAGAATTAATCTATTTGAAAACGCCTCTTATTCTATTTTAGAAAAAAATATCGGACGAAGCGCTATTAGGAATTTATTGGCTGAAAAAGCAGTTTACGAAAATTTACTTTTTCTAGACGCCGATACTTTTCCTGCCAATGCAGATTTTATTTCTATCTATATTTCTCAAATCAACAATACTGAAAAGATAGTTTATGGAGGAATTTTATATGAAAGTTCTAAACCTCCAAAAAAGGAACTTTTAAGATGGATTTACGGAAAGGAAAGAGAAGCTTTATCAGTTTCCGAACGTATAAAAAATCCGCATCTTTCTTTTCTGACTTTAAACTTTCTCATAAAAAAAAACATTTTTTCTAAAGTCAGATTTAACGAAAATATTCCAAATCTAAGACACGAAGACACCTTGTTTTCGTTTGAGTTAAAGCAAAATCAAATTGAAGTTCTTCATATTGACAATCCTGTTTTTCATCTTGGTTTAGAAGACAGTAAAACATTTTTGCAAAAATCTGAAGAAGCCGTTTTGGGTTTGAAAAATTTAATCGATTCGAATCTAATTTCTCCGGATTACGTTAAACTGGCACATTATTTTCAACTCATTAAAAAATATCATCTTGTCTCTTTAACCGCTTTTGGTTTTAGGATTTTTAAACCTTTATTTAAAAAACAGTTATTAAGCGCAAAACCTTCGCTTTTTCTTTTTGATATTTATAGATTGGGTTATTATTGCATTATAAAATAAACTGAAATGGCTTTTTTTTCCATAATAATTCCGTTGTACAACAAAGAAAATTTTATCGAAAACACGATACAAAGTGTCTTGAGCCAGACCTTTCAGGATTTTGAAATTATTATAGTAAATGACGGATCAACAGATAAAAGTGAAGAAAAAGTTTTACAGTTTAAAGACGATAGAATTCGATATTTGATTAAAAAAAATGAGGGTGTATCAACTGCAAGAAACTACGGCATTGAAAAATCTTCTGCAGATTTTATCACTTTTCTAGATGCAGATGATTATTGGTATCCAACGTTTTTAGAAACCATGTTTACTAACATTTCGAAACTATCTGATCAAAAAGTATTTTCTGCAGCGGTTGAATTTGATACTTCAAAAAAAGTAATCCTGGCGCAGTATTCTATTTTCAAAACAAATGAAGATTTAGAAATTGTAAATTACTTTAAAGCAAGTAAAAAAGAATCCGTACTATGGGCGTCATGTGCCGTTTTTCATAAATCTGTTTTCGAAAAAACAGGAAGCTTTGATACCAAAATCAAAAGCGGTGAAGATACTGACTTATGGATTCGAATTGGACTTATTTATCCAGTTGTATTTTCATGGAAAATCTTGGCACGTTATGTTTACGATTCTAAAAGTCTATCAAAAAATAACAAATTAATTATAGATAATTTAGATCTTTCGAAATTTAAAGAGGCCGAAAAAACAAATCCAGACTTAAAATATTTTTTAGACTTAAATCGTTTTTCGCTTGCTATAAAAAGTAAATTAGTCGGAGAAAAATCGCTTTTTTATAAATACTACAATCCCATTGATTTAAAGAAAATAGGCTGGAAGAAAAGAACTTTGTTGCTTTTTCCAGCATTCGCTTTACGTTTTTTAATTTCTTTTAAAACCTTTTTAGCAAATTTAGGAATAGGATCATCTGTCTTTAAATAATCGGAATTTTTTGTATTCTCGAATATAATCTTCTTCACTAAATTCGCCAGAAGACAAAACCAGACAAACACTTCCCGATGAGAAATTTTTAAGTTCGCGCCAAATGCCAGAAACAATAAGCAAACCAACATTAGGCTTATTTAACGTAATTGTTTTTATGTTTTTACCGTCCTTTAAAACCACATCAAAGCTACCGCTTAAAGCGATTAAAAGTTCCTGCTGTTCAATATGCGCATGCCCTCCTCTTTTGCTTCCGCTGGGTACATCGTACAAGTAATAAATTCTTTTAGAAACAAAAGGAATTATGTCGCCTTCAACAACTGAAAGATTTCCTCTTCGATCCTGAATTTTAGGAATTTCTATCAATTGATTGTCTGAAATATTTGTCATTATTAAGTGTTTAGAAGATTTTTCCATTGATCCGAAATGTGTTCTAAAGATAAATGGTTTACGCTTTTCGTAGCATTCTGTCTGCAAAAATGATACAATTCAGCATCATCTACAAATCGATTCATTGCCAGCGCAAGAGTTTTTATATTATGATTTTCAACCAGCAAACCATTAAACTCATTCTGAATAATTTCTCGAGGGCCAGAATAGCAGTCAACAGCAACAACAGGTGTTCCTAAAGCTAGTGATTCTATAATCGACAACGGAAAACCTTCATAATTACTTGTCAAAATCGTAAACTTTGCTTCTCGAACCTCATTAAAGGGATTTTGTTTAAAGGGAAGAATTTTCACATAATCATTTAAATTCAAATCTTTAATTTTCTGCCAAATAAAATCTTCGTCATCTCCAGATCCCATCAAATGCAAATGATATTCTTTTTCATATATTTTTGATTGTAAAAAAGCCTCTAGCATCAATGTGAAATTTTTCACTTTCTCTTCAAATCGTCCAAAAAACAAGATTACTTTTTGAGGTTCTAAAACTGTTTTTTTCAATTCTTCTTCGGCAATAAAAAAAGGATTATAAATCGTAAGTGTATTTTTAAAATCATACCACTTCCTTACTTTTTCTTCGATCGCTTTTGAAACGCAAACCAAATTTTTTACATCCTTATAAAGTATTCTAGACCAAAATTTTGAAGAAGGAAAATAATCCTTAAAATTAAAGCTGTGAACGATGTAATAGACTTTCGAATTTCGGTAAATAAATTTGGTAATTAATTCGCGTAAGAAGACATTTTTTGGCCTGCTGTCAATAACAATATCAATGTTATTTTCAATCAAATAGCCTCTCAATAATCTTCCTTTTTTTAATTTTTTAAAAACAGAAAACGAGCCAGCACTTTCTTTTTCTAAATTGAATAGGTTTCCTGTATAATCGTAATCTACGTCGTCATTAACAATAATAGAATAAACTTCAAAACCAGAACTTTCTAACATAAAAGTAAGCAAAGCTGCAAAACGTTCTGCGCCTCCTTTTCCTAAGGAAATCGAAACAATAGCAACTTTCTTTTTATTCATGTTTTTTAATCGAAAAAGTAAATATATTTGTCAAATATACATATAAATGAAAGTTTTACTAGTAGGCGAATACAGCCATTTGCACAATTCTTTAAAAGATGGTTTAAAGGCTTTAGGGCATGAAGTTTTTATTATTGGTCACAATGACGGTTTTAAAAATTTTCCTGTTGATTTTACTATCCAAAAAAAATGGGATTCTGGCTTTCTGAAAAAAATAAAAATTGCGGTTTATAAAATTTCTGGATTTGATATTAGTTCATACTTGACTTTTAGGCAATTTTTAAAATTCAAAAAACAATGTTCTGGTTTTGATGTTGTACAATTGATTAACGAAAACAGCTTTTATTGCACTTCTTATTTTGAAAAAAAAATCATTTCAAGTTTTCTAAAAAACAACCAAAAATTTTTCCTTTTAAGCACAGGTTATGATTATTTGAATGTGAAATATTGTTTTGAAAATCCTGACTTTAAATCTATAATTCCGTTATATCTTAACCATAAAATTGATAAAAAATCTTTTGGAAATATTTTAAAATTCCGCGAAAAAGCATTTTTAGAACTGCATCAGTTTATTTATAAAAACATAAACGGAATTATCGCTACAGATTTAGATTACCATATTCCATTACAAGGAAATGAAAAATATTTAGGAATGATTCCGAATCCAATTAATATTGAAAAGCTTTTATTTCAGCCATTAAACATCACTGATAAAATTGTCATTTTTCACGGAATCAATAATGAGAATTATCTAAAAAAAGGAAATGATTATTTTGAAAAAGCATTAGAAATAATCGAGCAAAAATATGCTTCAAAAGTTGAAGTAGTAACGGTTCGCAGTGTTCCTTATGCTCAGTATATTAATTTATACAATAGCTGCCATATTTTACTGGATCAAATTTATGCCTACGATCAGGGCTATAATGCCCTAGAGGCAATGGCAAAAGGAAAAGTGGTTTTTACAGGCGCTGAAAAAGAATTTACTGAGAGATATAATCTCTCGGAAAAAGTATGCATAAACGCCATTCCAGACGTCGATTATCTAGTCAAAGAATTGTCTTTTTTAATTGAAAATCCAGATAAAATTATTGCGATTGGAAAACGTGCGAGAGCTTTTATAGAAAAGCATCATCATTACAAAAAAATTGCAGAAAAGTATATTTTGAAGTGGAATGAAAATTAGAATAGAATTTTTCTAAAATAAACCACCAAAACCAGTAGATAAACCAAATTATCAAAAGCATAAGCGATTACAACACCTTCAATTTGAAAGATTTTTATAAAATACAAACAGACAAAATATAAAACCGAAAACGAAAATAATTCGGTAATGATAAAGGCCGAGGTCATCTTTTTAGCAAAAAACTGAAAACCCAAAATCAGAGCACAAACTTTGAAAACATCGCCTAAAAGCTGCCAAAAAAACAAATTGACTACGGGCAAAAATTCTTCTGAAAAAAGAAGTTTTACTACAAAAAACCTCGCTAAGTAAAGCACAACTAAAACTAAAACAAAAACAGGAAGAATGAATTTGTAATACTGCCAAAAAATGCTTTTGGTTTCCTCATTTGAAGATGCTTTAGATAATTTTGGAAGAAAATAAACACTCAAAATCGTACTAACAAACATTAAATAATAGGTCGAAATTCTAGTCATTGATTCCCAATATCCTGCTTGTTCGATTCCTAAATTATGAATAATATGATTTCGAATTGCAAGAAATACAAAAGGCCCAAAAACAGAAGAAACAAGCGCCATTAAAGAATAAGAAGAAAGGTTTTTTAAAATTTTAATATCGAAAAAACTGAATTTTATCATTTGAAAAAACTGAATTTCCTTCTGAATCATATAAAAGGTAACCAAAAACAATAACGCTGGTGCAATTACAATCGACATCAAAGCTCCAATGGTTTTAAACTGCATAATCAGAAAAACCGAAGTCAACAAACCAATGATATTTCCGATAATATTAATCCAAATTACTTTTTTAAATTTACCCAAACCATTAATTACAGCTATAAAAAAAATGGAAAATCCGTAAGTTGGCAAAACCAATGCTAAGACTTTAAAAACAGCCCAATATTCGGTGTTATTTCCAAAAATACTCTGGTTCCAATAAGAAGCTGTAAAAAATAAAATTCCGCTTAACAGAAGCGCAACAAATAATAAACTGATAAAAACCGTAGAAACTATTTTTTGAAGTTCGCTTTTAGATTTCTCATCTTCAGACGCATATTTTACGATTCCGTTTTGAAAACCTAAAGTAGAAATATTTTCTAATGAAGTTAAAAAATTACGAAGATTTCCAACCAAAGCCATTCCGCTTGGACCAACGAAAATGGCTAATATTTTCGAAGTAATTAATCCGATTCCAATTTTTAAAGCAACGCTCAAGCTGTTTAAAGACGTAATCTTAAACAAATTGGTTTTAATTATTTTTCTATAGAAATTCAAATTAATATTGATTTAGAATTTCTATAATAAAATCAACCTCAACTTCGGTTAAAACTGGACTCATTGGCAGACTCAGAACTTCATTATGAATTTTCTCTGTAATTGGAAATGACAGATTATTCCATTCTGGAAAAACTTTTTGCTGATGTGGCGGAATTGGATAATGAATAACCGTTTGAATATTATTTTGAGTTAAATATTCTTGTAAGTCCTTTCTATTTTCTGTTCGAATAACAAACAAATGAAAAACATGATTATTTGAAAAATCCCAAAACGGCAACGCTATTTTTTTGTTCTTAATTTCGGATAAATATCGTTTTGCAACTGTTCTTCTTTTCTCATTATCTGAATCCAAATGGGGTAATTTTAGATTTAAAAAACCCGCCTGTAATTCATCTAATCGCGAATTCAAACCAATGTATTCGTTATAATATTTTTTCTCTGAACCATAATTTCGAAGCGAAAAAAGCACTTTTGCCAAATCCGAATCATTTGTAGTAATCGCTCCACCATCGCCCAAACATCCTAAATTTTTTCCTGGATAAAAACTATAACCGATTGCTGATTTTATATTGTTGCTTTTAGATTTTAGTTTTTCAGCTCCGTGAGATTGTGCTGCATCTTCAACGACAATTAAATTATGTTTTTCTGCAATTTCATTTATGCTCTCCATTTCGGCTACTTGTCCGTATAAATGAACAGCTAAAACAGCTTTGGTTTTTGGAGTTATTTTCTCCTGAATTAAATCTGGATTTATATTGTACGTTTCTAATCTTGGCTCGACCAAAACAGGAACTAAATCGGCTTGTAGAATGGCCAAGATACTGGCAATGTAAGTATTTGCAGGAACTATAACCTCATCTCCTTTTTTAAGTTTTCCGAGTTCGATATACCCCTTAAAAACAAGAACTAAAGCGTCAAAACCATTTCCTACTCCGATACAATATTTTGACTGGCAATTTTCGGCAAAAGCTTTTTCAAATGCTTCCACTTCTTTTCCTAAAATATACCAGCCGTTTTCTAAAACCAATTTCAGTTTTTCCTGAAAGGCAGTTTCATACGGTTCGTTTATTTTTTTTAGGTCTAAAAATGGTATCACTTTATTGCTATTTTATAAAAATCCTGATTGTAAACTGTACAGCCTAATTCTTCTTTCTGTTTTAAAAGCCCAGAATTATAACCTGATTCATTTTCGTCGTCTACAATTCCCATATCAAAAAAATGCTTTCCTTTTCTTTTGTATTTATGAATCAGATTAATGAATAAAAAATCTAGTGCTCTAAATTCTTCTCCAGTTTTTGAAGTCGCACCATATTGCGATTTTACAACATTTTTGGTTTCAAAAATAGTTATTCCGGCAATTATCTCGTCATTCCTGTAAGCAGAATATTGCCTGATATTTTTCGGAAATTTAGATTTTAAAAGCGAGATTTCTTCTTTTGAATGCACTGGTTTTGCGTTAAATTTTTCTGTTAATCTCGGTTCTAGAATTTTTTCCCAAAACGGATCGAAATTCTCTTCTTCAAAAATATCTAAATCTAGATTTTCAATTCTTCTAAAATGCTTCATTTTGCTTTTAGAAATTTTTAGCGGAACCGTCAGATTAATGGCCAGATTCATTTCTTTTCGTTCTAGAACGGCTCCTCTTTTCAATAAAAAAAAATCAATTTCTTTGTTTCCTTCAGAAAAATAAAAATCTGGAACAGGCTTATAATAAAAACTATCAACCTTATTTTCTTTCAAAAAAAGCAAAATTTCATCTAAAATCGATTCTACCTTTTCTGCTTTTAGTTTTGACAAATAAACCAATCCGCCGTAAGTAAGTCCTTGGTGCGAATAAACAGCATTTTCTTTTTTATTGGCAGGAAGAATAGCAAGTAACTTTTTATCTTCAAAAACCAAAAGCGAAAAATCTTCAAAGCGATCTTTGTGGTATTCCATAAAATCGCGATGAAACAAAAAAGTTGCATTTTTAGCCTGAGCGACAAAATCGTTCCAAACCGAATAATCTTTCTGATCGTATTTTTTAATGATAAATTTCTCCATACTGAATTACATGTGATCAAATGCTTTTAAATGCCATTTGTATTTAACTGCCATTAATCGAATCACAATAATCACCAGAGAAGTAACTAAATATAAGATATCGTCATTTAAATTTAATTTTCGCAATCCAAAAAAAACAATTCCACCCAAAATACAGATGGTTGCATAGATTTCTTCTCGAAAAACATTTGGAATTTCGTTACATAAAATATCACGAATTACACCGCCAAAACAGGCAGTCATTGTTCCTAACGCGATACAAATTGCTGGATGAAGTCCCGTTATAAGTCCTCTTTCTAGACCTATTAAAGTAAAAACTCCAAGCCCAATGGTATCAAAGAGAAACAATGAGGTTCGAAGTTTATCAAATCTTTTTCTGAAAATAATGGCTAGAAAAAATCCTAAGATAATCACATACACGTATTGCATGTCACGCATCCATCCAACGGGAGTTCTTCCAATTAAGACATCGCGAAGCGTTCCGCCGCCAACTGCAGTGACAAATGCAATGATAAAAACACCAAACGGATCTAGTTTTTTATGCATTGCTGTTAAGGCACCAGACATAGCAAACGCCATTGTCCCAATAATATCAAGTAAGTGAAACATTTTTTCTGAGTTACAAAGATGCAAAGCGTCAAAGTTACAAAGTTGTAAGGAATAATCTTAGTAAATCTGACTCAGAAAAAAACCTGTCCTTTTTTCTAAGCTACAAAAAAGCAAAGTATCAAAGCTACATAGTTGTAAAGAACGATCTTAGCCAATCCAACTCATAGAAATACTTATCATTTTTTTACATAAATCGGACTTCTTTTTAATAAATACGAAATAGAATCCATCCATCCATCTTTTAATGCTAACAAAGGTTTACGGGTTTGAGAATAGATTTTATCTGTGTTTCTGTACATATCAAAATAAACCGTATAGTAATAATAGGTTTGGTTGTTTGCTGTTGTAGTCGAAATATCGCTGGTTGTTACTTTTTTATTGTTGTTGCTTACTTTAGCATTTCCGCTATCATAAGTCGTAGCTGTAGTGCCCGTTCCTATTGTGTATGAAACTTTTGCAGCAACAATATTATCTACTCCTAATATTTTTTCCAGATCTTCTATTGGCGTTTCGTCAATATTATTATGATCAATTCCAGCTTTGTGCAATAAACTATTTGTTGTTCTTAAATCCTGAACCGTCAACGGAAAAATATTAGCTGATTTATCCAATAACTTGTTATACAAATCGTTTTGAGCAAATTTTGCCATATCCTCAGAACCTTGCTGATTATCTGCATTTACATAAGGAATTGGCAATACAGCAATTGTATTGTGCTGTTTCTCTGCACTTACTATGGGTTGTGATGATGTGCTTTGAGCACTGTTTGTTGTGTTTGGAGAAATGTCAAAAGTTTGAGATCTTCCGCTTGCAAAATCGATTTTCGCAATCTGAGAAACGTCTAGCGAGATTTGAACGGTTTCGCCTGGAAGTGAATATTCTACCGTTTTATCAGACATTTTTAAAACCGTACATTCAATAATCTGATAATCTTTTTTTATAATTTTATCTAATTTTTTTCCGCTTTGAGCAAAACTTACGCAAGCAGATAACAGTACTAATAATACGAGAAAAGGCTTTGTAATTTTCATTTGTTTAGAAATTTATGAATTAATTATCTATATATAAATTTACGAAGAAAAATTAAAAAATAATCAGCAAAAATTAGAAAAATCAAATAATTATTCAAAGAAAAAATTACATGTTTTGGGTATAAAAATTATAATCTTTTAAAATTATTCGAATAAAATCGATGTTGTTTCCAGATTGATTTTTAATGCCTGTTACACTTTCAATTTTTGCTACTAATTTGTAAAGAACTTCGTGATCATTTTTAGCTGCTGCTTTTTGATACGTTTCTTTAATAATTCTCATATCATTGTCTGAAAGCTTGATAACCAAAGGATAAGTTGGCACATAGGCTTCACCGATTTCTTCTAAAATAGTATGACTGATATTAATTCTATTCTTTAAAGTAATTACTGCTGTTCCTGCCGCCATATCTCCCAATCGTTGCGATTTCTGACTCGTAATAACTGAAATAAGTCCCGGAAGTCCGAAAAAAGTAAAAAAGTCAATTACTCTAAAAAACCATCGAATTAAATAATCTCCAAAACCCGCTTGATAACCGTCAATTTTAACGACTTTAATCTTCAATAATTTTTTACCCAATGACTGTCCTTCAAAAACACTTTCTAAAACCAGTGAGTACACTATAACTGGCGAATAGAGCAGTAAAAAAATCGCACCTCGCGACCAACCATCCAAATTAACCATCAATCTATCTAGTTGCAACCAATCAAGAAGTATTATTGAAAGCGCTGTTATATAACAGATTATTATAAACAAATCAATAAAAAAAGCTCCTAGTCTTTCACCAACAGAAGCGGCAATAAAATTTATTTTGACATTTTGTGTCGTATTAATAGATAATTCTGACATATTTCATATTTTAGCCTACAATGAGAGAAATCGCCTTTATAAAACAAAACAGAGAAAAATGGCTCGAGTTTGAGCTGGCAATTTTTGGTAAAGCTAAAAAAAATCCTGATGAATTAGCTAATTTGTACATTCAAATGATGAATGATTTATCGTATGCGCAAACGTATTATCCTAAAAGTAAAACGGTTGTATATTTAAATCATCTTGCTTCTCAGATTTATCAAAAGATTTATAAAACCAAACGCACAGACCAGAATCGAGTTATAGATTTCTTTAAAATCGAAGTTCCTTTATTGGTCTACGAATACAGAAGGTATTTGGTATATGCTTTTGTCTTGTTTTTTGTTACCGTTTCAATCGGAGTTCTTTCTGCTCGCTACGATCGTGATTTTGTACGTCTGATTTTAGGCGATGATTACGTCAATATGACTTTAGAAAACATCAAAAAAGGCAATCCGATGGCCGTATATGGTTCGGGCAGTAATTGGGGAAGTTTTATTGGCATTACTGTAAACAACCTATTTGTAGGCGCCAAATGTTATTTCTATGGTATTTTTGCCGGAATCGGAACTTTCAATGTTTTTCTTCAAAACTGTATCATGCTGGGTTCTTTTCAATACTTTTTCTACGAACAGGGCGTTTTCTGGAAAAGCGTTCGAGGAATTTGGATTCATGGTTCTATGGAAATTTTCGCAATTGTAATTGAAACAACTGCTGGATTTATTTTAGGCGCTTCTATCCTATTTCCTAAAACTTTTTCGAGAATGAATTCTTTTAAAATTGGTTTCAAAAATAGCTTCAAAATATTCTTAAGCACTTTTCCTTTTACGATAAGTGCAGGATTTTTAGAAGGTTTTATTACGAGATATTCTATCGATATGCCCAATTGGCTAAGCAGTTTTATTATCTTGTTTACGCTTGCAATAATTTCATTTTATTACTTGATATACCCTTTCATTGTACACAAAAAAATTCATTCTTTAACCGCCGAAAAACTTTAAGACCAAGTAATGACAAGATTATTATTTATTTTATCTTTTCTTTTGTGCTGTGGTATTTCTCAGGCTCAGGATTCTATTCCTATTACTGAAGATCCTCCAAAAATTACTGCAATTAAATATACCGAAAAAGACATTCAAGTAGATTCTGGCACTGTAGAAACCAAACATTTTGAAAAGAATTTCAAGAAAAAATACACCGATAAAGAATTTATTTACGAATACAAAGCTCCCGAAAAAAACTGGTGGGATCACTTTAAACATTGGCTGGCTAGACTAATTTTTAATTTATTTAATTTCAGCAGCGTAAAAACATCGCTGAATTTTGTCGCTATTTTGTTTAGAATAATTGCTGTTTTGGTGGTAATTATTTTGATTTATTTTATTGCAAGAGCCTTAACTAAACAAGAAGGAAGATGGATTTTTGGAAAAAATGCCAACAAAAAAACCTTATTTTATTCTGATGCCGAGAAAAATATTCATCTTTTAGATTTCGAAAAACTTATTAAAGAAAGTATTGAAGCGGGCGAAAGAAGAATCGCAATTCGATATTATTATTTATGGCTTTTAAAGGTAATGGCGCAGAATAATTACATTGAATGGGATATCGAAAAAACCAATTCTGATTATTTGTACGAATTATACAACCCTGCTCATAAGGAAGAGTTTACCTATCTCTCTTATTTGTACAATTATATTTGGTACGGTGAATTTGAAATTGATGATGCAAAATTCAGAAAGACTGAAAACAGATTTAAAAAAGCATTAAAAACCTTTGGCAATGGATAATAAAGTTAAAATATACATTGCTATTCTGGTTTTAATTTTCGGAATAACATTATTAGTAGACAAAGGGCAGCCAAAACCTATTGATTGGACTCCCACATACTCTGTTGATGATAAAATTCCGTTTGGTTTATACATTTTTGATCATGAAGCAGACGGCCTTTTCAAACAGAAAGTAGAAAGAATTTCTACACAAACTCCTTACGAATACCTAGATTCGCAATATGATGCAAGAGAGAATGTAGAAACGTATAAAATAAAAGGAACTTTTGTTAACATTTCTGAAGTTAATAATATTGACGAGCAGTCAATGAAAGAAATTTTATATTTTGTTTCTCACGGAAATAATGCTTTTCTAAGCATGAAAGCATTTCCGAAAGTATTGCTGGATTCTTTAAAAATCGAATTAAAAGCCGATTTTATGCCCGTTGACAGCGTTTCGGTTTGGATGGCAAATAAAAAAGTAAACGCTAAAAAATATACTCTTAATACAGGATTAAGCGATTACTTTTCAAAAATAGACACTTTAAACACCAAAGTTTTAGGCTATCAAAATAGTACTAAAAACAAAAGACAAGTCAATTTTATTGAAGTGCCTTATAAAAATGGTTATCTCTATCTGCACACGCAGCCAGTAGCTTTTACCAATTATAATCTGCTGAAAAAAAATTATTATCAGTACACCGAAAATCTGGTCTCTTATATTCCGAAAGGAAATATTTTTTGGTACAATAAAAGCTTTAACGACCAACGAATTTCTAGTTCTCCGTTGCGATATATCTGGAGTCAGCCTGCTTTAAAATCGGCTTGGTATTTAGGTTTAATCGGAATTCTAATTTTTATGATTTTCAATGCAAAACGAAAACAGCGCATTGTTCCAATTATAAAACCGTTACAGAATTTAACCGTTGACTTTACCAAAACAGTTGGAAATTTATATTATCAGGAAGGCGATCACACCAATATTATTGATAAAAAGATTATTTACTTTTTAGAAAAAATAAGAACCGATTATTTGCTGGATACAACCAAACTCGATGACGATTTTATAACCAAATTACATTATAAAACAGGAAAAGACGAAAAAGATATTCGAGACTTGGTGCAATTAATTAATGATCACCGAAATAGTTATCACGGAAGCCTGGAAGAAGATCTCCTTAGATTAAACAAAGCGATAGAAAAGATTTTACATTAACTAAAATAGTTTGTCACAGATTAAAATGATTTTATAAAAATAATCTACGTTAATCATTTTAATCTGCGACAAAAAAACATAAAATAACAGACCAAATTATGGACGATATCAATACAACATCAAGCGAAATCACAAACGAAAATGTGAATTTTGAAACGAGAATTAACTTAGCGCCTCTTTTAGAACACGTAAACACGATTAAGAAAGAAATAGAAACTGTAATTGTTGGTCAGCACAAAATGGTTGATCAGCTTTTGGTGGCTATTTTATCAAACGGTCACGTTCTTTTAGAAGGTGTCCCTGGAGTTGCCAAAACAATTACGGCAAAATTATTGGCTAAAACTTTAAATATTGGTTTCAGTAGAATCCAGTTTACACCCGATTTAATGCCTTCTGATATCCTAGGAACTTCAATTTTCAATCTAAAAAACTCAGAATTTGAATTCAAAAAAGGCCCAATTTTTTCTAATTTGATTTTAATTGATGAGATCAATCGTGCTCCTGCTAAAACTCAGGCCGCTCTTTTTGAAGTTATGGAAGAACGCCAAATTACAATTGACGGATCTGCTTATCAATTAGAAGCTCCGTTTCTGGTAATTGCAACTCAGAATCCTGTAGAGCAAGAAGGAACGTATCGTTTGCCTGAAGCCCAATTGGACCGTTTTCTTTTTAAAATTACGATTGATTATCCAAAATTGAATGAGGAGATTTTAATTATCCAAAGAGAACATTCTTTACAAGATCACGGAAAACTAGATGCTATTAAAACAATTCTTTCTGGAGAGGAAATCAAAGGATATCAAACTTTGGTAAAACAAATTAGAGTAGAACAAAATTTACTGGAATACATTGCCCGAATTGTAGTAAATACGCGCGAAAATGCCTTTTTATATTTAGGAGCTTCGCCTCGTGCTTCAATTGCTATTTTGAATGCCTCAAAAGGTTTTGCTGCAATCCGCGGACGCGATTTTGTTACGCCTGAAGACATTAAAGAAGCGGCAATTCCAGTTTTACAGCACCGTGTAATTGTTGCGCCAGAACGTGAAATGGAAGGAATTACAAGCTCTGAAATCATTAAACAGATTATCGAAACAGTAGAAATTCCGAGATAATTATCAATTGTCAATTATTAATTATTCGTCTCCCTGAGCAAAGTCAAAGGGCGCATAAGGCTTCGACTTCGCTCAGCCTGACAAAGCGAAACTTGAAACCTGAAACAACAAAAAGATGAAATTCATAAAAAGCCTATATCTAAATAATTTCTTTTTCTATGTGCTAATAGGCATTATAGGATTGTTTATCTGTGCCTTTATTTTTCCAAATATGTACAATGCAGTTTGGTTGTTGGTTTTAGGTTTGGTTACTTTTTTAGGGCTTGATATTTTACTTTTATATTTATCCCGAACAGGACTTGAAGCAGAAAGAATTACACCCGAAAAATTATCAAACGGAGATTTAAATCCAATTACAATAAATCTTAAAAATCATTATACTTTTCCTATTTCGGTGAAGATTATTGATGAAATTCCGTTTCAATTTCAGATTCGCGACTTCAAAATAAAAAAAACAATAAAAGCGGCCACACAAAAAGAAATTGGTTACGATCTTCGTCCAACAGAACGCGGAGAATACCATTTCGGTTCTTTAAACATTTACGTTTCTTCGCCTTTAAGACTTATTTCTAGAAGATTTTCTTTTGATAATAATCAAATGGTTCCGACCTATCCTTCTTATATTCAATTAAGAAAATACGATCTGATTGCTTTTTCAAACAATTTATTTCAATACGGAATCAAAAAAATACGCCGAATTGGCCACACAATGGAGTTTGAGCAGATTAAAGAATATGTTCAAGGCGACGATTTAAGAACCCTGAACTGGAAAGCGACTGCAAAAAGAAATTCGCTGATGGTCAATCAGTTTCAAGATGAAAAATCGCAATCGGTTTATATGGCAATCGATAAAGGCCGCGTCATGCAAATGCCTTTTGACGGATTAAGTTTATTGGATTACGCAATTAATTCTTCCTTGGTTTTATCGAATGTGATTCTGAAAAAACAAGATAAAGCAGGTCTTTTTTCTTTTTCTAAAAAAGTAGAAAATCGAGTTTTTGCTGAAAGAAGAGGCTCGCAAATGCAGAAAATTCTTGAAACGCTATACAATGTAAAAACGGATTTCTTTGAAAGCGATTACAGCCGATTGTATGTAGACATTAAAAAAAACATCAATCAGAGAAGTTTAATTATTCTGTATACCAACTTTGAAACAATGGATGGTTTAAATCGTCAATTGCCTTATTTAAAAGGAATTGCTAAAAGCCATTTATTGGTTGTGGTTTTCTTTCAAAACACAGAACTTAATTCAATTATCAATAAAAAGACAGCAACCATTCAGGAAGTTTACGACAAAGTTATCGCGGAAAAATTCATGTTCGAAAAACGACTGATCGTAAATGAATTGAAGAAATACGGAATCCATTCGGTATTGACACAGCCAGAAAATCTTACGCTTGACGCAATAAATAAGTATTTAGAGATTAAGTCGAGAGGGATTTTGTAGCCATACTGAATCTGTTAACTTATGGTTATTTTAAAGATTGGCTTAACTATTATTCTCTTTTATTAAATTAGTTTTGAAAGAAAATAACAATCTGAATATAACAACATAAAACAGATAAAAAATGAAAAAAGCAATCCTAGTTCTGTTCCTTTTATTAAGCATTCAATCTCAAGCACAAAAAACAGAAAATATTATCATTATAACTACAGATGGTTTTAGGTGGCAGGAAGTTTTTAAAGGAATTGATCCTGCGATTGCCAATGACAAAAAATTCAATCAAGGAGACAGCGCTTACATTTATAAAAAATATAGTGATGCCGATGTCAAAGAAGCTCGTAAAAAGCTAATGCCTTTTTTCTGGTCTGAAATCGCTTCGAAAGGTCAAATTTATGGAAATAGAGATTTAGGAAATAAAGTTGATGTAGCCAATCCGTACTGGTTTAGTTATCCTGGTTATAGTGAAATTATGACTGGAAATGTAGATTTAAAAGTCAATTCAAACAGCTATAAAGCCAATCCGAATGTGAATGTTTTGGAATTTTTAAATCAGCAGTCTAAATTGAAAGGAAAAGTTGCCGCTTTTGGTGCATGGGATGCTTTTGACCGAATTTTAAATGAAGAAAGAAGCGGATTTCCTGTAATTTCAGCCTTTGACAAAGTGGGCGGAAACAAACCAACAGCAGCTCAGCATTTGTTAAATGAAATGCGTGACAATTCATATAAACCATTTCACATGGATGAATGCCTAGATGTCTTTACGCACTATCAAGCTTTAGATGAATTGAAAACTAAAAAACCAAAAGTACTTTATATTGCATACGGCGAAACCGATGAATGGGCACATCACGCACAATATCGTTCGTATCTGGATGCAGCCAATCAAGTCGATAAATGGATTCAGGAAATCTGGAATTTTGTTCAAAATGATCCGCAATACAAAAACAAAACAACCTTGTTTATAACGGTAGATCACGGACGCGGAGACAAAGTAAAAGCGCAATGGACCGATCACGGTTCTGACGTTCCAGGTGCTTCAGAAATTTGGTTCGCCGCAATGGGACCTGAAATTACTCCAAAAGGCGAAATCAAAACCAATTCTCAATTTTATCAAAAACAGTTTGCTCAAACTTTAGCAAAAATTATGGGATATAATTTCAAAACAGATCATCCTGTAGAAACTGAGATTAAAGAAATTTTCGAGAAATAGTTTTTTTTCGCCACGAATTCCACTAATTTTCACTAATTTCTTTTGACTAAATTATAATTCGTGAAAATTCGTGGAATTCGTGGCAAAAGAAATATCGTTTAAAACCTACAAGGTTTTAAAAACCTTGCAGGAAGAAAAAAACTCTGTACCTTTGCCCTTCTGCAACTTTGAGCCTTAAAAAAATGAAACAAATTACTTCAGTTCAAAATCCGTTTATCAAATCTTTGGTTTTACTTCAAGAAAAATCCAAAGCCAGAAAACAAACCGGAACATTTTTGATTGAAGGTTTAAGAGAAATTTCATTAGCCATAAAAGGTGGTTACGAAATTGAAACGGTTTTGTTTTTACCCGAATTAGTTTCTGAATCAGAAATCAATAAACTGATTCGCAATCCTTTTCAAATCATAGAAATCAATAAAGAGGTTTATCAAAAATTGGCGTATCGTGATACTACAGAAGGAATTTTAGCTGTTGCGAGAACCAAATCATTGAAATTATCAGATTTAAAATTATCAGATAATCCATTGATTTTAGTGGTAGAATCTTTAGAAAAACCAGGAAATATTGGTGCCGTTTTACGAACTGCAGATGCAGCCAATTTAGACGCTGTTTTAATTGCCAATCCAAAAAGCGATTTATACAATCCGAATATTGTACGTTCGAGCGTTGGATGTCTTTTTACCAACCAAATCGCAACAGGAACATCTGAGGAAATTATTGCTTTTTTGAAAGAAAAAAAGATTAATTTCTACAGCGCAACTTTACAAAATTCGACTTCTTATCATACTCAAAACTTCACTACACCAACCGCTTTGGTCGTTGGTACAGAAGCAACTGGTTTAACTCAGCAATGGCGTGACGAAGCAACTCAAAACATTATTATCCCAATGCAAGGAGAAATCGACAGCATGAATGTTTCTGTCGCAGCTGCAATCTTAATTTTCGAAGCTAAAAGACAAAGAGGGTTTTGATTTTAGATTTTAGATTTTAGATTTTAGATTTTAGATTTTCTAAAAGTCGCTTCGCTCTTTTTGGGAATTTGGGATTTAAAAAATTTGGAATTTTACCTAAAATCTTCACTCTAAAATCTACAATTTGTAAAGCCTTGCGTATGTTCAAACTAATTCTTATTTTTAGTACTTGAACTATGCCGTTATGACAGAAATAGATATTGAAAAAGAAAACAAAGCTATTGCGCAGGAATACAAAGAATTACTCCGAATAAGTTACCAAACTTTAAGCCCAACAGACAAAAAATTAATTCGAAAAGCTTTTGATGTTGCCGTTGATGCCCACAAAGAACAGAGACGTAAATCGGGCGAAGCGTATATCTTTCATCCTATTGCAGTTGCAAAAATTGTTGCCTCAGAAATTGGTCTGGGAGCGACCTCTATCGCCGCGGCCTTATTGCACGATGTTGTTGAAGACACTCCTGTAACTGTTGATGAAATAGAACGCCTATTTAATCCGAAAGTAGCACAGCTTGTTGAGGGTTTAACAAAGATTTCATTAGTCCAAAAAGATTTGAACGCTTCCATGCAGGCGGAGAATTTCAGAAAAATGATTCTAACGTTAAACGATGATGTTCGTGTAATTTTGATCAAATTGGCCGATCGTTTGCATAATATGCAAACCATGGATTCGATGGCGGAATACAAACAAACCAAAATCGCTTCTGAAACTCTATATATTTATGCTCCTCTAGCCCACCGTTTGGGACTTTACAATATTAAAACCAAACTCGAAGATTTAGGATTAAAATACACAGAACCGGCAGTTTACAATGACATTGTAAGTAAAATTCGTGAAACAAAAGAAGAACAAGATGCTTACATCAAAGATATTTCAGATGTTTTAAAGAAATCTTTAGATAGCGAAGGTGTAGACTATATCATCAAAGGAAGACCAAAATCTATTTATTCTATTCGTCGAAAAATGCGTGCGCAAAATGTAACTTTTGATGAAGTTTATGACAAGTTCGCTCTTAGAATTGTATACAAAGCAGATCCGCATGAAGAGAAATTCATTGCCTGGAAAATATATTCTATCGTAACAGATCATTATCGCCCAAGCCCTAGCCGTTTGCGCGACTGGATTTCATCACCAAAATCAACTGGTTATGAAGCGCTCCACATTACTGTAATGGGGCCAAAAGGACGCTGGGTTGAAGTTCAGGTTCGAAGCGAACGTATGGACGAAATCGCCGAAAAAGGTTATGCAGCACACTACAAATATAAAAACGGCGCAACAGAAGAAAGCGGTCTGGACGTGTGGTTAAATTTACTTCGTGAAGCTTTAGAAAATCCGGAAACTAATGCAGTAGATTTTGTTGAAGATTTTAAAATGAATTTGTATTCAAAAGAAATCTTCATCTTTACTCCAAAAGGAGAAATCAAATCGTTGCCAAAAGGCGCGACTTCTCTTGATTTTGCTTTCAGCATTCACTCTGAAATCGGAATTAAAACTCGCGGAACTCGTGTAAACGGAAGACTAGTTCCATTAAACTACGAACTAAAAAGTGGTGACCAAGTTGAAGTAATTACTTCTCCAAACCAAAAACCCACGGTAAACTGGTTAGAATACGTTACAACTTCGAGAGCTAAAAATAAAATTAAAAACGTTCTTAACGAGAACACTAAAAAAATTGCGGAAGAAGGAAAAGAATTACTTGTTAGAAAATTAAAACATCTAAAAGTTACATTTAACGAACAGGTAACAAATGAGTTAGTTAACTTCTTTAAACTAAAAACAAGTTTAGATTTATTTTATAGAGTTGGAATTGGTGCAATCGAAAATCAGCAATTAAAAGATTTTGCGGCGCAGAAAAGCAATTCGTTTATCAATTTCTTTAAAAATAAAATTAAACGAACGAAAGACACCGCAGATGAGGATATTCACAAACCAGTCATTAGCAGTAACTATGACATGCTGGTTTTTGGAACCGAACATGATAAATTAGACTATAAACTTTCGCAATGCTGTAATCCAATTCCTGGTGATGATGTTTTTGGTTTTGTTACCATTAACGAGGGAATAAAAGTGCATAAAAAAGACTGTCCGAATGCGATTGGAATGCAGTCGAATTACGCTTACAGAATTATGAGTGCCAAGTGGATTGATTCTTCGCAAGAGGAATTCAAAGCCATTATCAATATTACAGGAATGGATGTTTTAGGACTTACCAACCAATTGACAAAAGTAATTTCGAACAATATGAGCGTAAATATTCAAAGTATTTCGCTTAGTACCGATGCTGGAATTTTCCACGGGCAAGTTGCCGTAATTGTTAAAAACAATACGATTTTGAAAAAAATGATTAGCGCCATCAAGAAAATTGACGGAGTTGATAAGGTTACTAGAGAGTATAGAACTTAAACTAATGAATATTAATCATGGAAAATCAATCCTTAGAAATTCCTAAAATAGAATTTGATGAAAATGGAGAGCTTTTAATTACGGCATCTGAATCTTCATCAAAAGACGATTTTGATTTTTTTCAAGGAAAATCTATTATTCGAAACAGAAAATTAAAATCCAGATTGACGAATTGCGATGAGTGGATTGAATTTCCTTCAACACAGGAGATGTACAAGATTTTAAATGGAATTGGAAACATTGATAATTTTCTAGCCACTTTTGATGGAGAGCCTTTTGAAGGTATGACAGTAAGATTATTTAATCCGATAACAAAATTGTGGAGCATATACTGGTCAGATTCTACTACGGGAACATTAGACAAACCTGTAGTTGGTTCTTTTGAAAATAAAGTTGGGCATTTTTTTTCTAAAGATGTTTTTGATGAAAAACCAGTTATTCAAGTATTCCGATGGGATGCTCGAGACGAAAAGAATCCTGTCTGGAGCCAAGCAATGTCTGATGATAAAGGAAAAACTTGGGAATGGAACTGGTATATGTATATGTCGAAATCAAGTTAACCATTGTTAGTTTTTTCATAAATTAAAAAAATTATGTTAATTAAGCTAAATTAACCTTTGAAAATATTTTTAACGTAAAAGCCTGTATTTAGTGCATTATAACTAATCAAAAACAAGTTTAAACGTTAAACTTTAAACCCGAAACTTTTATTCATTAAAAATAAAAAATTATCTTTGCCGGATATGACACTTATTTCAACTGACAACACTAAGAATCAAGAAATTGTAAAAAATGTTTTTACACTATATCTTGAACAAAAAGGGCATCGCAAAACTCCTGAGCGTTATGCTATACTTCAGGAAATTTACGATAGCGAGGAGCATTTTGATATAGAGAACCTTTACATCAAAATGAAAAACAAAAACTATCGTGTAAGTAGAGCTACTTTATACAACACGATCGAGTTATTGTTGGACTGCGCTTTGGTTAGAAAACATCAATTTGGACAAAATCAGGCTTACTACGAAAAATCATATTTTGATAAACAGCACGATCATATCATTATGACAGATTCTGGTGAGGTAATCGAATTTTGTGATCCAAGAATTCAAACCATCAAAAAAACTATCGAAGAAATTTTTGATATTGAAATTACAAATCACTCGCTTTATTTCTACGGAAACAAAAAGCAAAACTCAAATTCATAGTCTTTTCAAATTAGACTTTTCGAAAAAAAATAAAAAAAAATAAAATTAACTACATAATCAGTAGGGCAACTTAGATTGTCTCAACGCAAATTAAAACAGAATGACCGTAGATTTATTACTAGGATTACAATGGGGAGATGAAGGTAAAGGAAAAATTGTTGATGTACTTACCTCAAATTACGATATTA
Organism: Flavobacterium sp. B330r; assembly: GCF_056824325.1. Lineage (NCBI taxonomy): Bacteria > Pseudomonadati > Bacteroidota > Flavobacteriia > Flavobacteriales > Flavobacteriaceae > Flavobacterium > Flavobacterium sp. B330r. The sequence continues at coordinate 3,375,165 of NZ_CP124860.1, read as the reverse complement.
TTGCACGTTTCCAAGGAGGACCAAATGCAGGACATACTCTAGAATTTGACGGAATTAAACACGTACTAAGAACAATTCCTTCTGGAATTTTTCATAAAAACTCGGTAAATATCATCGGAAATGGTGTTGTAATTGATCCAGTAGTTTTTCAAAAAGAAATTGAAGGTTTAGAAAAATTCAACCTTGACATCAAGAAGAAATTAATCATTTCTAGAAAAGCACATTTAATTTTACCAACTCACCGTTTGCTTGACGCTGCTTCTGAAGCTTCTAAAGGAAAGGCTAAAATTGGTTCTACTCTTAAAGGAATTGGACCAACTTATATGGACAAGACTGGTAGAAATGGTTTACGTGTTGGAGATATCGAACTAGAAGATTTTAAAGAGCGTTACAGAGCTTTAGCTGACAAACATGAAGCAATGATTGCTTTTTATGATGTTGCTATTCAATATAATTTAGCTGAATTAGAAAAAGAATTCTTTGAAGCTATTGAAGAATTAAAAAAATTAGATTTCATTGATAGTGAAGAATACATGCACCAAGCTCAAAAAGCTGGAAAATCTATTCTTTGCGAAGGGGCTCAAGGATCTTTATTAGATGTTGATTTCGGAACTTATCCTTTCGTAACTTCATCAAACACTACTGCTGCTGGAGCTTGTACTGGTTTAGGAATTGCTCCTAACAAAATCAAAGAAGTATACGGAATTTTCAAAGCTTATGTGACTCGTGTAGGTAGCGGACCTTTCCCAACTGAACTTTTTGACGAAGTTGGTGCTACAATGGCAAAAGTGGGTAACGAATTTGGTTCTGTAACAGGAAGACAAAGACGTTGCGGATGGTTAGATCTTGTTGCTTTAAAATATGCCGTTCAAGTTAACGGAGTTACTCAGTTAATGATGATGAAAGGTGATGTACTTTCTGGTTTCGAAACTTTAAAAGTTTGTACGGAATACAACTACAAAGGACAAAACATTTCTCACTTTCCTTACAACATTGAGCCAGAAAATGTTACTCCGGTTTACAAAGAGTTTAAAGGATGGAAACAAGATTTAACTGGATTGACAACTTATGATCAATTGCCAATTGAGCTAAAAGAATATATTGAGTTTATTGAGAAAGAAATCGAAGTGCCAATCAAAATTGTATCGGTTGGTCCAGATAGAAAGCAAACAATAACAAAATAATACATTTAAACGCTCTGATAATCAGGGCGTTTTTTTTATGAAATAATTTTCCAAATGAGAAAGAATCCAGAAATCGAAATAACAGACACCAAATTATTATCAGATAATTGGTATATATTGAACAAAGTAACTTTTAACTACAAAAAGGAAAACGAAAAAATAGAATCACATATTCGTGAAGTTTATGATCGCGGAAATGGCGCTGGGATATTATTATACAATACCGCAAAAAAAACAGTCATCTTAACGAGACAATTTCGTCTTCCGACTTATCTTAACGGAAATAAAACCGGAATGATGATTGAGGTTTGCGCAGGACTTTTAGACAAAGACAATGCTGAACAAGCTATTATTCGCGAAACAGAAGAAGAAACTGGCTATCGTTTAAGCAAAGTCCAAAAAGTAATCGAAACGTATATGTCTCCGGGTTCTGTAACCGAAATTTTATATCTTTTTGTGGGCGAATACAACGAAAACATGAAAGTAAGCGAAGGCGGCGGATTGGATGCCGAACAGGAAAACATAGAAGTTTTAGAATTTACTTTTGATGAAGCTTATGCCATGATCGAATCTGGGGAAATTTCAGATGCTAAAACTATTATGTTATTGCAGCATGCTAAAATAAAAGGTTTGATATAAAAGTTTTTTGAGTATTTTAGAATCCTATTTAATTTAAACCAATATCAAATTATTTATGGGATTATTTGACTTTATTAAGAAAAAAGAAACTCCGCAGAAAAACGAAACTTCTCAGAAAAACGAAACTCCTCAAAAAGATGAAAAAGGGGTATTACTTGCAATGCCTTTGTTTAATAATAACGAAAGTTACAGTATAGACCGCGTAATCGATAACCTGAAAAATTTCTGGGGATTATCTATTGTCAATTTTTCAGGAAATGATACTTCGGCTGTTTTTAAATTGGATAATGAATTAGTAGCTATAGCTTACGTGCCGGCACAAATTCCTGGCGAAGAACTTTCAACAACCATTCAATATGCATACAATTGGCATACTGCAGGAGAAGATTTAAAAAACTACACGGGACATGCAATCGTTTCTGTTATGTCTTCACAGGGAAGTCAAGTAGAACGATATACCCTTTTAAGCAAATTATTATGCTCTATTCTTGCCACTTCAAATTCAATAGGCATTTATCAAGCAAAACAAACCCTTTTGATACCTAGAGATCAATATTTGGAAAACATTCCTGATTTACAGCAAGGAAAATCTCCTGTCCAAGTATGGATTTATATTGGCATCAAAACCTCTGAGCAAGGAAACTACATATATACTTATGGATTGCCTGAATTTGAAAAACAAGAAATGGAAGTCTTACAATCGCCTTTGGAGCTGCCAGAACTCTTTAATTTCTTTACTAGCATTATTTCATATGTTATTAATAGTGATGTTACATTGAGAAACGGAGAAACTTTAGGATATACTGAAGACCAGAAAATAAAAATTACAGCCTCGAAAGGATTTTTTGTGGAAGGGCAAACTTTAAGATTAGAAGTATAATCTCTTCAATAACAGAATCTAAAAAACATTTTTGTTTTATACGAGTTCTTTTCTTTCATCAATTTAAAATGAAAATCCCGAAACCTATTCCAAAAATTATGTAACCCTTTTCAGCTATCATAATCATAACTTTATATTCATAAAAATACGACCTATGAAAAAGTTATATTACACAGCAAACGCCCTACTTTTATTAATGTTAGTCTTATTAGGTTCTTGCAAAAAAACCGATACGATAACATTGACTGAAAACAAAAAAGAGAAAAAGAAAGTAATTGAATATAAAAAACCAGAAACCGTTTCTTACCAAGTTGAAAAAACAAAAGAATGGCTGAAACTCAATGAAGCTGATAGCTCAAAAATGGATATTGTTTATGCTTTAAACCGAACTGATAAGGCTAATTTCAAAAAACTGGATTCTGTTGTTATTCCGGCAGATTTTAGCGGGGATTTAGTTTATTATCTTCCGTTCCCAATTCATGTTTCGGCTTTAGAGGAGGTTTCAAAAATTATTCTTTTTTCTTATCCAACCCAAACTTTTGCGGCTTATGAAAATGGTGAATTAGTTAGAACAGGGCCAACAAATATGGGAAGAAAAAAAGATCCGACTCCAACAGGATTATTTTTCACGAATTGGAAAGCAGAAAAAACAACCAGTACTTTTAATGACGAATGGGATTTAAAATGGAATTTTAATATCGAAAATAAATTAGGGGTTGGCTTTCACGAATATGATTTGCCTGGTTATCCTGCTTCTCATTCTTGTTTGAGATTATTAGAAAAAGATGCTAAATACCTTTACAAATTTGCCGACGAATGGATTCTGAAGGACAAAGAAAATGTAAAAGTAAAAGGTACGCCTGTAATCGTTTTTGGAAGCTATAATTTTGATGGACCAAAACCGTGGCTTCAATTGGCTTCAGATCCAGAAGTTTTAAATATCTCTCAAAGCGATATTGAAAATACTGTAAAACCCTATTTAAAAGAAATCTTAGAAAATCAAAACCTAAGAGAAGCCGATCCCACAAAAACTTTATAAAATATACTATAAATAAAAAAATCAGCTGAAATGATATACTATCGTTTCAGCTGATTCTTTTTTGCTTTTAAATGTAAAATTTGACTAAAGCCCTTCTCTTTTGTCCTTTCTTAAACCTCCTGCTAAAGCTGGAGGCAATTCATACTTTCAAGTCTTTAGCCTCTGCCTCTTTGCACCTTTGAACCTAAATAAAAAAACTCAGAACCTCAGCACCTTAGATCTTTAGCATCTCAAAAAAAAGTCATAAATAAGCGATCGTTCATTTATTATTTATATCTTTGCATCATAATTAGTTAAAATTATGAGAACTAGAGATACAAATAAAGAAGAAATTGTAAAGCAAAAAGCAATAGAAATGATCGTTGCACAAGGTATAGAAGGCTTTGGAATGAATCGTCTGGCTAAAGAATGCGGCGTTTCTGTAGCAACACTTTACATTTATTATTCGGATAAAGAAGATCTGATTCGCAAAATTGGAATTGAAATCGGTCAAAATTTCTTTGAAAAGATGTTTGATGGTTTCACTACCAATATGTCTTTTAGAGAAGGATTACGAAATCAATGGGAAAATCGTATTTATTTCAATCTAAATTTTCCACTACAAACTACCTGTTTTGAACTTTTAAGGCATTCTACTCACGGCGATGCAATCCTACAAGAAGTAACAGGAAAGTACAAGCAAATGATGACTGAATTTATGGTTTTGGCAATTGAGCGAAAAGAGCTCATTTCTGTCCCTTATGAAGTATTTTGGAGTATTGCTTACGGCTCACTTTATTCTCTTTTAGAATTTCATAGAGATGGAAAATCAATGTCTGGAAAATCTTTCGTTCTTAATGACAAGATTAAAAATGAAGCTTTTAACCTTGTTCTAAAAGCATTAACTCCCTGATTAAAATTCAACAGCAATAGCAATTTCAATAGCAATTTCAATAACAATTTCAATAACAATAGCAATAGCAATATCAATAACAGATTTAAATACAATATAATTTCAATAAAATGGAAACTTCAATTATAGAAAATAAAAAAATTGCCATTATTGGCGGTGGGCCTGTTGGACTAACCACTGCAAGAATTTTACAAATTAATGGCGCAAATGTTACGGTTTATGAAAGAGACATTAATGCACAAGCGCGAACATCTGGAGGAACTTTGGACATTCATTCTGATTCTGGTCAATTTGCGATTCAGAAAGCGGGTTTAATGGAGGAATTTAAAAAATACGCACGACCAACTGGAGAGAAAATGGCTGATATGAACGGAAATATTACTTCTGACGAAATGCCTGATGAAACTAATGCTTTTTCACGCCCAGAAATTGACCGTAACGATCTTCGAAAAATTATGCTGGAGAATCTAACCGAAAATACTGTAGTTTGGGATAGCCAACTAATTAATATTGAAAAACTTGAAGACCAATATGTTTTAGAATTCAAAAATGGCACAACAGCAACTGCCGATTTTGTAATCGTTGCAAATGGCGGAAGATCGAATGCTAGAAAATTTGTGAGCGATCAAGAACCTCAGCTTTCTGGAACTTATATTATTCAAGGAGAAATTGTGAATCCTGATCAAGATTATCCAGAATTTAAACCAAAATACGGAAACGGAAATGTAATGGCAATGGGAGAACACAAAATGTTTTACACCCATACCATGCGCGACGGTTCTGTTCATTTTGGAGTTTCTTTTAAAGCCGATGAAGATTGGGTTTCGAACCACGGAATCAATTTTGAAGATGATCAATCTGTTATTTCTTTTTTGAATGAAACTTTTGAAAACTGGGGAGAGGATTACAAAAAATTCTTTGCCGCTTCTACGGAGTTTTCTGGTTTGCCTTTAAGATTGTTTTCTTTGGAAGAATCTTGGAAAGAACATTCAAATCTTACACTTGTTGGCGACGCAGCACATTTAATGCCTCCATTTGCAGGCGAAGGTGTAAATATGGGCTTGTTTGATGCTTTCCATTTAACCCAAAATTTGACCAACGGAAAATTTAAAACAATTGATGAAGCAATCGCTGATTACGAGAAAAAAATGTTCGGTTATGCATTAGAAGCACAGCGCATGACAAAGAAAATGGAAGATTTACTGCATTCGGATATTGTGGCTGAAGATATTTTGAATAGTAGGTTTTAAAAAAAATGAGTTTTTTCAATATCTTTAAAAAATTAAAACTACAAATAAGATTATGGAGTCAAAACAATCGCTTGATATTTTTGGAGAATTTTTAGTTAAAAATCTAAGAGATAAAGGAATTGGAAATACTGAAACTCTTTTAAGCAATAAATCTAAATCACCATCAAACTTAAAAATACAAACTGAAATTGGTCAATTTAATGAACCACAAAAAGATTTAATCAAAGAAATCGTAATTAAAAGCATAGATGTGGCAATTCATGATTTTCTTTTTTCATTACAAGAATTGGCTGATTTTGAAAACAATATTCAAATATCCGTAAATGGCAAAAATATTGTTGAACTTAGCGATGGTATTCATGGAGAATCTTATTCAGAAAATGGATGGAATGCTAAATTTAGTGAGTACGGAGCAAAAGAATAAAATGATAAGTTGTTTTAAATTCTTACTTTCGTTTTAGACAAGTGGAAAATCCACATTAAAAACAATTATGAAACAACTATTCTTTCTTCTTTTTATTTGCACAACGACTTTAAGCTATGGTCAATCTAATCAAATTTTAGATTTTAAAGCTGGGTATGCTCCGGAAACCAACTATCTTCAAACCACGATTAATTCATCTGATTATGAAGTTTTGTATTCCGGTAGCGAAACATTTTTAGAGACCTTAAAGAACAATAAAGTACAAAACCCTTCTAAAATAAAGACTGTCTTTAATTTAGAAACGGTTTCTAAAACTGGTAAAAGCGATAAAAGCGGTAATTTCCCAATAACAATCGAATACTTGAAATCGGTAGATTTAGATGGAAAAACTATAATTCCGAACGGCACCCTTATTTATGGAAAAGCTTCCTTATCTACTATGCCAGAAATAGATTCTATTGTTTCAAAAGACATGGAAGAGGATTTTAAAAATACTGTTTTTCAAATGGTTAAAAACACTTTTTCACAATTGGCTCTTCCGCATAAAAAGCTAAAAATAGGCGAATCTTTTACTCAAGAAAGCCCATTAACATTGCCTATCGCAGGCATAAATATTGAAATGCAAATTACTACTGTGTACAATTTAAAAAGCATAAATTCTAAAAATGCTTTCTTTGATATTACGCAGACTTACACAATGAAAATGTCTGACAACAGATTTGAAACCAACGGATCTGGGATTGGAAAAGGCAATTTGATTTATGATATATCCAATCATTTTATAAGTGAGAACAATTTGGAAATGGATTTTACTCTCGGCTTAAAACACACTGATTTTGCCTTAGATTTAAAATCTAAAAGTGATTTCAAACAAACATCAACCATATCAAAAGGCAAATAAAAAAAGGCGTAAGAAAAAAAGGCGTAAGAAAAAAATCTTACGCCTTTTGTTTTATATCAAAACTTAAAATTATCTAGAATAATTTGGAGCTTCTTTTGTAATCGTCACGTTATGTGGATGGCTTTCAGTGATTCCGCTAGAAGTGATTCTAACAAAACGTCCAGATTCTTGTAAAGTTGGAATATCTTTTGAACCACAGTATCCCATACCTGCACGAAGACCTCCAATAAACTGAAGCATGCTTTCGTTTAATTCTCCTTTGTAAGGAACACGTCCTACAATTCCTTCTGGAACTAATTTTTTAACGTCGTCTTCAACATCTTGGAAATAACGATCTTTAGATCCTGTTTGCATTGCTTCAACAGAACCCATTCCGCGGTAAGATTTGAATTTTCTTCCTTCAAAAATGATAGTTTCTCCTGGAGATTCTTTTGTTCCTGCAAGTAATGAACCCAACATTACACAGTCGGCACCCGCAGCGATTGCTTTAGGAATATCTCCTGTATAACGAATTCCACCATCAGCAATAACTGGAACTCCAGTTCCTTTAATTGCCGCAGCTACTTCTAAAACTGCTGAGAATTGAGGAAAACCAACACCTGCAACGATACGAGTTGTACAGATAGAACCAGGTCCGATTCCAACTTTTACTCCATCAGCACCATTTTCTACTAAATATTTAGCAGCTTCTGGAGTTGCAATGTTTCCAACAATTACATCTATTTGAGGGAATTTTGATTTTACTTCTTTCAGTACATTCACCACACCTTCTGTATGTCCGTGAGCTGTATCGATAATAATTGCATCTACACCTGCAGCGACCAAAGCTTCTGCTCTTAAAACAGCATCTCCAGTAACTCCAATTGCAGCAGCAACTCTTAAACGACCAAAACTATCTTTATTAGCAATTGGTTTTTGAGTCAGTTTTGTAATATCTCTAAAAGTAATTAGACCAACTAATTCATTTTGAGCATTTACAACTGGTAATTTTTCGATTTTATGGCCTTGCAAAACTACTTCAGCTTGCTCAAGTGAAGTTCCTTCTGCTACAGTTACTAAGTTTTGGCTTGTCATAACCTCAGCGATTGGCCTCGCACCGTTTTTCTCAAAACGTAAATCACGATTTGTAACAATCCCTTTTAAGATTCTGTTTTCGTCAACGATTGGAATACCACCGATTCCAAATTCTTTCATAGCATTTTTTGCATCAGCAATTGTAGAGTTGGTTGGTAATGTTACCGGATCGATAATCATACCTGCTTCTGCACGTTTTACTTTTCGAACTTTTCCTGCTTGTTGTTCGATAGTCATATTTTTATGTAAAACACCTATTCCGCCTTCTTGTGCCATAGCAATTGCCATTGCGCTTTCAGTTACTGTATCCATAGCAGCAGATACAATTGGAACGTTTAATGTAATGTTTCTTGAGAATTTTGATTTAATGCTCACTTCGCGAGGAAGCACATTCGAGTAGTTAGGTACTAATAATACATCGTCGTAAGTTAAACCTTCGCCGATAATCTTGGAGTTGTGTGCTATCATGTTGCAATTTCTAGTTGAATTGCGTGCAAATATAGTGAATAAATTGGAAACTTGAATACTAACTTATTCATAAAATTGACTTTACACGAAAAACCTTACGGTTTTAAAATTTCAATAATTAAATTCCAAATTCCAAAACTTAACCTAAATTCTAATACTCCATAGTTTGTATATTGGAATTTAAAAAATTGAAAATTTCTATTCTTTGTCTTGAAAAACAAAATTGATTCCGAGTTGGAAGGCGGCACTGCTGGCTTTGGAAATGTCTTTATATTCTAAAACATTATTGACCAGAGCATAAATATTTACAGGGCCAATTGTTCCTGCAAGTCCTAATCCGACGTTTTTATTTGAAAAAGTATCTAGGGTGTAGGTTGCTTTAAAATCTAATTTTTTAAAAATATTTCTTCTATAAAAAGCGGTTATCGCAAACAAAGGTGTTCGAGGGGCAGACATTGCAAAAACTTGTATACCTGTCGCATTTTTATAATATTTATTGACTTTTCCATGACAATTGCATTCGTCATCTGGACGCGCTTCTCCAAATGAATATTCGATTGAAGAATAAAGTTTTGTCGGACGCCAAGTGGTGTATTTATTATAAAGTGTGTCTCTAGGAATTGCTTTGTCAAATTCGTCAAAAACATTTTCAGGGTCATCTGTACCCATAAAATCTGGATTTGCACCATTGTAACGGTAAATTCCTTTATAGGTAAGTGTTTCGATATCTTTGGTCTGTCTCACAAAACCCAAATCTATAACACTTGCGGTAAATTGTAAATTGTCTTTTATATAATAGGTAATTCCGGCATCTATTCCAAAACCTAGACTTCCGTTAAAAAAGGTATTATTAGCAATATCACGAACTACATTTCCTTCGTATTCATCTTTTGTAAAACGAGAAAGACCAGATGTTTTTAATTCTAAATTGGAAGAAATAACCTGACTGTATAAATTTGGTGTTCCTGGCTCCTCGCCTGTATAAATGTAACCTGAGTTTTTTGTAGAAGTTGCATTTGCACCGCTTGAATAGATTTTAGCGCGACCTCCGTAAACAAATTTGTCATTGAGTTTTTTATGAAACCCAACATGAAAAACAGAAAGAACTTCGGCTTTCATGCTTAAATCGCCTAGATTAAACGATTTTCCGATATAATCTCGATTTCCGTTTAAAGCCAGTAAAGCAAGATCTTTGGGAACAAACATAAAAAAATCGAATTCCTGATACAATCCGAACGAAATATAAGAACGGCTTTCTCTGCCTCCAATTCTAAATCCGCCAGAAAATATTTCCAATTGCTGATTGGTTACTACTTTATCTCTGCTGGAAGATTTATTTACAACATTTCTAACCTTTTGATTAAAATCGACTCCATCGTCTGAAAACAGATCATAGGCTGAGAAACTGCTAGATCCAATATTGGCTGAAATTCCAGACAAAACGGGAAATCCAAAATAATATTTATACGAAACATCTGCTCCTGGATTTACAAGCGAAGACTGCGGAATTGAAGTGAAATTATACAACAATTCTCTGTTTTGGGCAAAACAGAAAATAGGAAAAAACAAGCAAAGTAGTAGCGCCTTTCTCATTCGATTACTAAATAAGCCGTTGCACTTGATCTTAATTTTAAGTTTCCTTCACTCTGGCTATTTAATGGAGGCCCTGAGGCAATTACTACCACAAAACCAATTTTTTGAGTTTGTTTTAAAAGATCCAATCGAGCATTTTCAAAAACTTCTGTCGGATATTTTATAACATTTGGCGTTCCTTTATAAGATGGAACGGTAAAAGATATGGTTTGCAAAACCTCATTTTGATCGTTAAGCAAAAGCATATTTAGAACGAAAGCACGATTGATGTTGTTTTCGACTTCAAAATCAAACTCTGCTTTTTTAAGACGTTCGGTAAAGAATTTCTCTTTAAAAACATCAAAATCTCGTACATCTGGATATACATTAGTTCCTCCATCGTCTATAAGTCTATTGGCTGGAATATTAAAATACGCTAGGTTGGCTACAAAAACAGGCTCTATCTTAAAATCGTTTACCTGATCAAAATTCAAATCGCTTGAACAGGAAAATAATAAAAAGACACAAAATAGTAGGCTTGAAATTTTATTTATCGGGCTTGACCTCATGACAATAGTTATAGCTATAATAAATGTAACGCATTATGCAAACAATCATTATCTAAGGTAAGAAAAATAACTATTTTTTAATGAAACTTTCCAAACAATTTTGAAGCTTCATTGTATGCGCTTTCAAAACTAAGAGAATTAAGTCCGGTTATTTTTTTATTGGCAGTAAAATAGGAAACGAGTTTTTCTGTTGGCATATTTCCTGTTAGTTTATCGGTTGCCATAGGGCAGCCTCCGAAACCTTGAATGGCTCCATCAAAACGAATGCAGCCTGCTTTTGCCGCAGCATCGATTTTTTCGAACCAGCTTTCTGGTGTGGTATGAAGATGGGCTCCAAACTCAATTTCAGGATATTTCGGAATTAAATCTGAAAACAAATAGGTAATTACTTCTGGCGTAGAAGTTCCAACGGTATCAGAAAGTGATAAAATTTTTACGCCCATTGCTGCCAGTTTTTCGGTCCATTCTGCAACAATTTCAACATTCCACGGATCTCCATATGGATTTCCGAAGCCCATGGAAAGATAGGTCACTACTTCTTTATTTTTCTTATCGGCAACTTCCAGAATTTCTTCTAAGGTAACTAAAGATTCTGCAATAGTTTTATGCGTATTACGCATCTGAAAGTTCTCAGAAATAGAAAAAGGAAAGCCCAAATATTGAATCTGCTCATAATTGGCTGCCGTTATCGCTCCTTGAGTATTAGCAATAATAGAAAGCAGTTTACTTGTTGTTTGAGACAAATCTAACTGCTCTAGAACCTCAGCAGTATCTTGCATTTGTGGAATAGCTTTTGGAGAAACAAAACTCCCAAAATCGATTGTATCAAAGCCAACTCGTAACAAAGCTTGTATGTAAGTAACTTTATTTTTTGTCGGAATAAAAGCCTTAATGCCTTGCATGGCATCTCTAGGGCATTCGATAATTTTGATTTCTTTACTCAAAGCGTATTCTTTTGTAAAGGCTAAGTTAGTTTCTTTTTTGATGATATAAAAGAGATTTTTACTTGAAGTCTATTATTACAAAATAGCATCATATTATAAAATATTACCAAAAAGAGTAATAATTTAAATTATTACCAAAAAACGTAATAATAAATCTTATTACGTATATTTGTAATAGAAAATTTATAATTTTTTACTTATATTTGAGTTATGACTAGTGTAATTACAGGGGACATAATTGGTTCAAGACAACAAGAATCTCAGCATTGGGTTGAGGATTTAAAGAAGATCTTGGCTCCATTTGGCAAAACTCCAAATCAGTGGGAAGTATATCGAGGCGACGAATTTCAAATTGAAGTCAGTAATCCCGAAGACTCTTTGTTAACTGCTATTTTGGTAAAAGCGCATTTAAGAGCCATAAAATCTGATGCCCGAATGAGTATTGGTTTTGGAGATAAAACACACAATGCCGAAAGAATATCAGAAAGCAACGGTTCTGCGTTTATTAATTCTGGAGAACTTTTTGAAACCTTAAAAAAACAGAAAGTAAATCTAGCCCTGCGAACAGGAGATTTAGATTTTGATGAAAAACTGAATTTAATGCTGCAACTGGCTTTGACTTTTATGGACAGCTGGCTGGTACAATCTGCAGAATTTGTTGCCGCTGCTATTGAAAACCCAACTTTATCGCAAGAAGAATTAGGACAAAAATTAGGCATCAACCAAGCTGCTGTGAGCCGTAGACAAAAAAGAGCTCAGTTTGATTTGGTTATGAATTTAGATCGCTATTTTAGAAAACAAATAAAACAAATTTCAGCCTCATGATTTTATTTATAAAACTGTTTCTTGCTCATTTATTAGGAGATTTTATTTGGCAGCCCAATTCTTGGGTAGCCGACAAAGAAATAAAAAAACATAAAAGTGTTTATTTGTATATTCATATTTTACTGCACGGAGTTTTAGCAGCGGTTTTAGTGGGCGAAATAAGTTTTATACCTTATGCTGTTTTAATTGCTGTGACGCACGGGATTGTAGATTTAATCAAATTAAATTTTCAGAAAAAGAAAACCAAACGAACTTGGTTTGTGGTTGATCAAATTGCGCATATTCTCATTTTAATTGGTGTTGCTCTTTTGTATGAAAACAAAACGATAATCCATTTTTGGCAGAATAATGAATTCTGGATTCTGCTTACAGGAATTTTATTGCTAACCAAACCCTCCTCTATTTTTATAAAAACTATAATTTCAATATGGGCTCCAGAAAGCAGAAACAGCCATCAGGATAATTCTCTGATAGCTGCCGGAAATTATATTGGTATTTTAGAACGCTTATTTGTTTTCGGTTTTATTTTAACCGGACATTTTGAAGCAATCGGTTTTCTACTTGCTGCTAAATCTATTTTTAGATTCGGTGATTTAAAAGAAGCCAAAGACCGAAAACTTACAGAATACGTAATGATCGGAACTTTAATCAGTTTTGGTATTGCAATAATAGCTGGCCTTTTAGTTCAAGCGCTACTTTTACAACTGTCCTAAAACCTTTTTGTTGATTGCTTTTATCAAAGCTGGACCTTCGTAAATAAAGCCAGTGTACAACTGTACTAAACTTGCACCTGCATTTAGTTTTTCGATTGCATCATCTGCAGAATGAATTCCTCCTACTCCAATAATTGGGAATGCTTTATTGCTTTTTTCAGATAGAAAACGAATCACTTCTGTAGAACGTTTCGTTAATGGTTTTCCAGATAAACCTCCCGTTTCTGTTTGGTTTCCAGATTGTAAACCTTCTCTAGAAATTGTAGTGTTTGTTGCAATAACACCTGCAATTTGCGTTGTTTTTACAATATCAATAATATCTAATAATTGCTCATCTGTTAAGTCTGGAGCTATTTTTAAAAGAATTGGTTTTACTTTTTGAGTACTTGTTTTTTGCTTTTCAACGTTTCTATTTTGCAAAGTCTGCAATAAAGCTGTCAAAGGCTCTTTGTCTTGTAAAGCTCTTAGATTTGGTGTATTTGGCGAACTTACATTTACTACAAAATAATCTACGTGATTAAAAAGCGCATCAAAACAGATGATATAATCTTTAACGGCATCTTCGTTATCGGTAACTTTATTTTTTCCGATATTTCCACCAATTAAAACACCCGAATTCTTTTTCAAACGTTCTACCGCTTCTAGAACACCGCCGTTATTAAATCCCATTCGGTTAATAATCGCTTGGTCTTCTTTTAAACGGAACAAACGTTTCTTCGGATTTCCTTCTTGTCCAACTGGCGTTACAGTTCCGATTTCGATAAAACCAAAACCAAAATCACCAAGTTCTTTGTATAGTTTTGCGTCTTTATCAAAACCTGCTGCAAGTCCAACCGGATTTTTGAATTTAATTCCGAAAACTTCTCTTTCTAATCGAGCATCTTTTACCTCATAAATTGATCTTATAATCGCCGAAACTCCAGGGATTTTTGAAATGAATTTTACAAAAGAAAAAGTAAAATAATGCACTTTTTCAGGATCAAAACAAAAAAGTATCGGACGAATTATCAATTTATACATAAGAGTTGTGTTGTTGTTATTTTGGCTGCAAATTTAGATATTATAGTTTAAAAAGGTGTCTTTTTATAAAAACAAATAATTTCCTTTTTGTTTCAATTCTTCTATTTACAAATTAATCGTTCTGCTTTTTCATGTTGCAAGTTATAATTTGAAACCAGTTCAAGCTTATCAACAATCAACTCTCGTTCATTTATTATTTAATTTTGAGATGCTTAACAAAATCTTTTATACAAACCATCACACTTATGTATAAAGAAAAAATCGTAAATCTAAAATTTAAAAACGTCCTTTTAGCTCTGCTATTAGCAATTAGCTATAAAGGACTTTCGCAACAAGAAAAAGATACTACAAAGCTGATGAATGTTCGGTATGGCAGTAAAGGAATTGAATTGGAAACCCGTGACAAAAAGTTCCTTTTTCAACTACAAAGCCGATTCCAATTTCGTTTCTCCACTCCTTACGATACAGATCCTTTAACTTATGACGATTACAGTCAAGAGGCTAAAACGACTTTTAAAATAAATCGTGCGAGGCTAAAAATTGGCGGCCATGCTTTTGAACCTTGGCTGAAATATTATTGGGAATATGAATTGAGTCAGTCCAACTTACTTGATTTCAGAATTATGATTGAAAAGTGGGATTGGCTGAGTTTTAAAGTTGGACAATGGAAAACTGAATTTACGCGTGAACGTTTCATAAGCAGTGGCGAGCAGCAAATGGTTGAGCGATCTTTAATTAATCGTCCCTTTACGGTAGACAGACAATTGGGAGTTGAAGTCTACGGACACTTAAAAGGAGCTGGAATTGCCGATTTTAATTATTGGGCCGCAGCTTTGACAGGAACAGGACGCGGAAGCACCTCTAATGACGATAATCATTTAATGTATTTTGGAAGAGCACAATGGAATTTTCTCGGAAGATTTCTTGATTTTGAAGGCTGTGATTTAGAATTTCACGAAAAACTCACTCCGATTATAGCCTTTTCAGCCATAACCAACCGAAGCCCTTATACCCGTTTCTCTCAAGCGGGAGGAGGTTCTCTAGACGGATTTGAAAATGGTCTACCGGGACAATACAGAGTCAATCAATGGAATTTTGAAACTGCTTTTATGTATCGTGGTTTTTCTTGGCAAAGCGAATTACATACCAAAGAAATTATTGATAAAATAAACAATGATGACACAACCATAATGAAAGGATATTACGTTCAGGCAGGATATTTTTTTCATAATGTTTTCGAATGGTGGCCAAAACACTTAGAAATGGCTGGTCGCCATGCTGCTTACAGACCCGATAATTCGATAAGAGAAAATAGACAAGACGAATCTACATTGGCTTTTAACTGGTTTTTTAAAGGACACAAAAACAAACTGACCTCAGAGGTGAGTTATTTTACTTTTCAAGACAAAACGCTTTCCTTACAGCAAGGATGGCGATTTAGAATACAATGGGATATCTCATTATAAATCAAACTTTTAATCTATTAATTCAAAACGGACATTTTTTTTTCATAACTTTAAATCACATAAATTACTGAATATGAAAAGTATATCGAAAACAGTAAAAAAACTGGCACTTGTAATGTGTTTAACTGGAGCATTTTTCTTTATTTCAATTGACAGTTTAGCACAGCGTCACCGTGGTGGCGGTGGCGGATTCAATAGAGGCGGCGGTGCAGTCCAAAGTCGTCCGGCAAGACCTGCTACGCAGTCTAGGCCAAATGTGACAAGACCTAGCACAACAAGGCCAGCGGCAACAACTAGACCAGCAACGGTTAGACCTGGAGCAAACAATTCTGGAACTAAAATAAACAGACCTACAAACAATTCCAACAGAAACAATACTGTAAATAGAAACAATACCGTAATCAGAAATAATGTCGGTAACAGAAATACAAACATTAGCGGCAATACGGTTAACAGAAACAGAAATAACGTCAATATTAATGTTAACAATAGCGTTCATGTTCGCAATAATCGAAATACAGTAGTTCGTCCAGGATATAGACCATATACGCGCCCACCTTATGTGTATGGCGGTTATAGATACAACTGTTATCATCCGTATTATCCGCGTCCCTATGTGCCTTTTTATTGGGGGCCAGTTTGGCATCCTTGGGGATTTTTTGTCGCCACTCTGGCAACTACTGCTATTATTGTCAGTGTTGAAAACAATAAATACCATTACGATCAAGGAGTTTGGTACACCTCGACCAACGGCGGTTATACTGCTGTACCTGCGCCAGTTGGAGGAACTGTAAACAACATTCCAAGTGGAGCAGAAACAGTCAATACCGGAACAGTAAACAATTACTATTACGGTGGAACGTATTATGAAAAAGATGGAGAAAAATATACTGTCGTTGCTCCTACAGCAGGAACAATAGTAGAAAAACTGCCCGAAGGTGGAGAAGAAGTCACTATAGGTGATGTAAAATATGTAAAATTTGGAGAAACCTACTATCAACCCGTACAAGTTGATGGTAAAGACAAATATGAAGTGGTTCAAGTTGAAAAAGATAGTTAATTTTATTAATTCTATAAAATTAATATACTATAAAAGTAATTTTACCTAATTTTATGCCCACTATTGATAACCATTATAAGCTCAAACACATAAACCATGAAAAACAAAACCTTTTGGATTTTTGCGTTACTAACATTATCCATTATTTCAATCGCTTACAGTTATACCAGATTTACAACAAAGGCTGAAACAACAGCTGTAGAATGTCATGAAATTCCAAGTAATGTTGAATCTGAATTTAAACCAACTGTCGAAAATAAATTTAAACCTGCAGAAAAAGCACCAAAAGGTATGGTTTGGATTCCTGGTGGCGAATTTTCTATGGGAACTAATGTTGAAGACGAAAGTCTGTGCAGTATTAAAGGCGTAACGAAAGATGCAGCTCCAATTCATAGAGTGTATCTTGATGGCTATTATATGGATGAAACTGAAGTAACTAATGAAGAATTCGAAAAATTTGTAAAAGCCACAGGATATGTAACTGTTGCCGAACAAAAACCAACAAAAGAAGAATTTCCATCAGCAAGCGAAGAAGATTTAGTGACAGGTTCTGTGGTCTTCACTCCTACACCATCTGCCGTTAATTTGAATAATTTCTTGCAATGGTGGCGTTATGAACCAGGTGCAGATTGGAGACATCCTGAAGGCCCGCAAAGCAACATTATAGGAAAAGAAAAATATCCTGTTGTTCATGTGGTTTATGAAGATGCTCAAGCTTACGCAAAATGGGCTGGAAAAAGACTTCCCACAGAAGCAGAATGGGAATTTGCAGCAAGAGGCGGTAAAACTGGAAATTTGTATGCTTGGGGAAATGATTTAAAACCTAAAGGAAAATTTCAAGCTAATATTTATCAAGGACATTTTCCAATTAAAGATGGCGATACAGGAGAAGATGGTTTCAAAGGAATTGCTCCAACAAAACAATACGCTCCAAACGCATATGGCTTGTATGATATTGCTGGAAATGTTTGGGAATGGGTACACGATTGGTATAGTGTAGATTATTACAAATCATTAGCAGAAAGCGGGAAAGTAACAAAAAATCCGCAAGGTCCAGACGCTTATTATGATCCAAACGATCCTACTGAAATAAAACGCGTTCACCGTGGCGGTTCGTTCTTATGTACAGATCAATATTGCACGCGATACATGGTTGGAACAAGAGGAAAAGGAGAAATCAGATCTGCTGCAAACCACGTTGGTTTTAGATGCGTAAAAAGCAAATAACAAACTCAAAATACCAAAAAGGGATTCTAAATTGAATCCCTTTTTTATTAATTCAGATATTGAAAGCTAGATTTTCGCGGAGAAAAATTTTTCTATATTTGCTAAAAATTCAAAAAAATGCAACATATCATAGATCGCTTTATCAGTTATGTAACGATTGATACGGAATCGGATCCAAATTCACAAACAACACCAAGTACGCAAAAACAATGGAATCTTGCCAATAAATTAGTTGACGAACTAAAAGCAATTGGCCTTGAAGATGTAACGATTGATGACAAAGCTTATATCATGGCGACGCTGCCAAGTAATGTTGATCATGAAGTACCAACCATTGGTTTTGTTTCTCATTTTGACACTTCTCCAGATTTTAGCGGAGCAAATGTAAAACCTCAGATTGTTGAAAATTACGACGGAAAAGATATCGTATTGAATGCTGAGAAAAACATTATTTTATCTCCAGACTACTTTAAAGATCTATTATTATATAAAGGGCAAACGATCATTACGACTGACGGAACAACTTTATTAGGAGCTGATGATAAAGCCGGAATTACAGAAATCGTTTCAGCAATGGAGTATCTGATCCAGCATCCAGAAATTAAACACGGAAAAATCAGAATTGGTTTTACTCCTGATGAAGAAATCGGTCGCGGCGCGCATCATTTTGATGTAGAAAAATTCGGAGCACAATGGGCTTACACAATGGACGGAAGTCAGATTGGCGAATTAGAATACGAAAATTTCAATGCTGCTGGAGCTAAAATCACTTTTAAAGGAAAAAGCGTTCACCCAGGTTATGCTAAAGGAAAAATGATCAATTCTATGCTTTTGGCAAATGATTTCATTAACGAACTTCCGAAAGGTGAAACGCCGCAGGAAACTAGAGGTTATGAAGGCTTTTTCCACGTTCATCACATCAAAGGAAACATTGAAGAGACAGTTTTAGAATTGATTATTCGTGATCACAACAGAAAGAAATTCGAAAAAAGAAAAGAATTGATTCATAAATTGGCGAAACAATTCAATAAAAAATTCGCGAAGAAATTTGGCGAAGATATTGTAATTGCCGAAGTAAAAGATCAATATTATAATATGAAAGAAAAGGTGCTTCCTGTAAAACATATTGTAGATATTGCTGAAAAGGCAATGAGAGAATTAAACATCAAGCCGATCATTAAACCAATTCGTGGCGGAACAGACGGTTCTCAATTGTCTTTTATGGGACTACCTTGTCCGAACATTTTTGCTGGTGGGCATAATTTCCACGGAAAATACGAATATGTTCCAGCAGAAAGCATTCAGAAAGCAACTGATGTTATTGTAAAAATTGCTGAATTAACAGCTATTCCAGGTATTTTTGATGCGACAGAAAAATCTAAAAAAAGAAAATAATCCACAAAATGCCTGACAAAAAATACGTTTGGGACAAAATGAATCAGTGGGAAGAAGAAATTCTTATTCTCAAATCAATTATTGATAAAACTGAGCTGATTGAAACTGTAAAATGGGGAGCGCCTGTTTATGTTTTCAATAAAAAAAACATTGTTGGCCTAGGCGGTTTTAAAGATTATTTTACCATTTGGTTTTATAATGGCGTTTTCCTGAAGGATGAAAAGAAGAAATTAATCAACGCTCAGGAAGAAGTAACAAAGTCATTACGTCAATGGCGTTTTAAATCAAAAGAAGAAATAAACGAGAAGGATATTTTAGAATATATACACGAAGCCATTGAAAACGAAAAACAGGGAAAAGTAATAAAACCTTCTAAAAAAGAAGCCATTATTTCTGAGCTTTTAAACGAAGAAATGGTGAAAAATCCAGCTTTAAAAGAAGCTTTTGAAAAATTTGCTCCTTACAAACAATATGAGTTTTTAGAATATATTGAAACTGCAAAACAGGAAAAAACAAAGCTTTCGAGAATAGAGAAAGTGATTCCGATGATTTTAGCAAATGTTGGATTGAATGATAAATACAGATAGTTTAAATTCCAATATTTAAAATCCAAATTCCAAAACTATACAAGACTAAACCTTTGTCATCCTGATGAAGGAAGGATCACAAGATTACCGTGAATAAAACAAAAAAAATCCCAAACTCCTTATTTGGAATTTGGGATTTTAAATATTGTAATTTTTAAAAAAAAATTATGCTTTTTTATTCAAAGCAGCACTCAATTCAAGAGAAATTGCAGAACGCTCTAATTTTAATTTTCCTGACATAGTTTCGATTACAACAGTAGTTTCTGCTAATTCAGCGATTTTACCGTGGAAACCACTTTTTGTTACTATTTTGTCACCTACTTTTAGGCTGCTTTCAAATTCTTTTTCGTTTTTAGCTCTTTTTTGTTGTGGTCTAATCATGAAGAAATAGATTACCACGAACATCAAAAGAAATGGCGCAAATTGAGTTAATTGTCCCATAATTTAAATTTGTTTTTGATTTATATTTAATATTTTTTTTAGCTCTTCGACTTCGCTCAGAGAGACAAAGCAGTTGGAATTTGGATTTAAAAAATTGATTATTTTAAATCTTACATTAATCCTCTTCCAGCTTTTACCATCTTTTTATTGGCAGTAAGCTCTTTAACAAGATTATCTAAAATTCCGTTGATAAAAATACTACTTTTTGGTGTAGAATACTCTTTCGCAATTTCTAAATATTCGTTAAGAGTTACTTTTACTGGAATTGACGGAAATTTAATAAACTCGCAAATTGCCATTTTCAAGATAATAGTATCAATTTCTGCAATACGATCACTGTCCCAATTTGGTGTTTTATCTTCATATTCTTTTGCAAATGCCGTTTCGTTTAGAATTGTTCTTCTAAATAAATCTTTTGCAAAATCTTTATCCTCAACATCTTTATACAATTTTGGCACTCTAAAATCGTCTGGATCTTCTGTTTTAATTGCTTTCAATTGTTTCACAATATGAGTATTTACAACAGGAATATCATCAACCCAAGTCAATTTATCGTCTTCTAAGTACTCGTATAATTTTTCATTTGGAACAATAACATTTTCAAACAAATCAATAATAAATTGTCTGTCTTCTTCAAACGTATTTACGTTATTGCTCATATATTTTTGGTAGATATCGCTTGCTTTAACATCATTTAAAAGCAAAATAATATAATCATCGTTTAATGACCAGTTATTGATTTTACGATTTTCTAAAGCGATACTAAGAGAATTGCTTTCAGCAAGAAGTTGAAAAATTTTATTCTTTACAAATTTTTCATTCGGATTACGTTCTGCGGCAGTTGCCAGGTGTTTTTTGCTTGACAGATGCAAATAGACAGCTTCTTTTTTGCAAATTTCTATCAATGAAGAAAGCATTATAAGATATAAGTCCTGAATATTGTCAATGCTGTAGAAAAGAAATTTCTCTTCTTTTTCCATGTTATCAGAACCGCTTTGGTGCATTGCATAAATGGATTGCATTACTTTAACGCGTATGTGTCTTCTATTTACCACCTTGTAAGAACATTTAAAAATTAGTCTGCAAAAGTATAACTTTTGATACGTATTTTAAAATTAATTCGTAAAAAAGTAGTTGTTTTAGCGGTTAGTTTTCAGAATTTAGCGGTTAGTCTCTATTTATAGTGGGCAGTGAGCAGTTTTTAGTGGGCAGTACCAAACATGCACAAAAAAAATCTCAGTTACAGATTAAACTGTAAACTGAGACTTTAAGACTGAACACTTAAAAAGTGAACACTGAATACTTACATTACTTCTTAGCGTTCTCGATTCTTCTTTGATCGATACGATTTTGAGCAATAGTAAGAGCCGCTTTATGTGTTGTGATTCCGTTTTTAGCAGCGAAATCAATAATTTCTAAAGTTGTATTGTAGATATTCTCTGTTTTAGTCATGATTTCAGCTTTACCGTAGTTAGCTAATTCAGCATAAACATTGATAATTCCACCCGCATTGATTAAGAAATCTGGAGCATATAAAATTCCTCTTTCTTGTAATCTTGCACCGTGAACATTCTCATCAGCTAATTGGTTGTTGGCAGCACCAGCAATCACTTTTGCTTTAATTTTATCTACTGTATTATCATTGATTGTTGCTCCCATCGCACATGGCGCATAGATATCAACATCGGCAGTATATAAATCTTCACCAGTATAAATTGTTGCATTGTATTTTGAAGCAACTTGGAATAATTTCTCTTCGTTGATATCAGAAATAGTTACCTGCGCTCCTTCTTTAGTTAAATACTCAACCAAAGTTTCACCAACGTGTCCAATTCCTTGTACCAAAACTTTTTTACCCTCTAAAACATCAGTTCCAAACTGGCTTTTAGCGGCCGCTTTCATACCCAAATAAACACCATAAGCTGTAATTGGAGAAGGATTTCCAGAACCACCTCTTTCTTCAGAAATACCAGTAACATAAGGCGTTACATCTCTTACAGTATCCATGTCTTTAGTTTCCATTCCGACATCTTCTGCTGTAATATATCTTCCGCTTAATGAGTGAACAAACTCTCCAAACTTACGCATTAACTCAGGAGTTTTTTGCGTTTTAGCATCACCAATAATAACTGCTTTACCACCACCAATATTCAGTCCAGTTATAGCCGATTTAAAAGTCATACCTCTCGAAAGGCGTAAAACGTCATTTAAAGCTTCCCATTCTGTGTTGTAATTCCACATTCTGGTTCCTCCCAAAGCTGGCCCCATAACCGAATTATGAATACCAATAATTGCTTTTAATCCTGTATCTTTGTCATTGCAAAATACAATTTGTTCGTGATCGTCAAAAGATAACTGTCCAAAAACAGGATCCATTTTTTGAAGTTCCTTTCCAGTTGCGAAAGTTGCATCCATAGCGCTAGTATAAATTAGTTAAAATTATGAATTCGTCAAAAAGACTTCTCAAACATAATTAAAAAATACACATGTGCTAATTTTTTATCTTTAAAATAACAATATTACAATATAATTGTTTTGATTAAATCGCAAATTATTATAATTTTCTTTAATAATAATTCTTAAAAACAAATCAATTCAATATTAGATTTCTTAAAAAAATGAAAGAATTAAGCTATTTAAATAAATATTTCATTAAATATAAATACAGTTTCTCTGCAGGTATTTTAATAACCATAATCGCACAAATATTTTCTTTATTTACACCAAAACTTATCAGTAAGTCTTTAAATGCTATTGAAAATTTTGATAAACTTTCTGTTGCAGAGCAAAACTCCGAAGCTGTAATCGCCAGTTTTCGTCAGGATCTCATTCATAATGTGCTACTTATCATCGGAACTACGATTGTCGCAGGTTTTCTGACTTTCCTAATGCGCCAGACTTTGATCGTAATGTCACGTCATATTGAATTTGATTTAAAAAATGAAGTTTTCAGACAATACGAGAATCTTTCACAGAATTTCTACAAACAAAATAGAACGGGAGATTTAATGAACCGTATTAGCGAAGACGTTTCCAAAGTTCGTATGTATGTTGGGCCTGCAGTAATGTATACTATTAATACATTTATTCGTTTTGCGATCGTTATAATATATATGTATAATGTATCGCCACTTCTTACTTTATATACTATATTACCTTTGCCAATTCTTTCATATTGCATTTTCAAGTTAAGTTCTGAAATCAATAAAAGAAGTACCACTTTCCAACAATACCTTTCTAAAGTTTCCAGTTTTACTCAGGAAATTTTTTCAGGAATTCGCGTAATAAAAGCCTATTCGTTAGAAAATCAACATCAAAACAATATGGTTGATTTGGCCGAAGAAAGCAAACGTAAAAGTTTAAGTCTTGCAAGAGTTCAATCTTTGTTTGGTCCGTTGATGATTGCGCTTATCGGAATCAGTAATTTGGTTGTAATCTACTTTGGAGGTGTAATGTACATTAATGGAAGCATTCCAAATATTGGAACCATTGCCGAATTTATCTTATACGTAAATATGCTGACGTGGCCTGTTGCGTCTTTAGGATGGGTTTCGTCTATGGTTCAAGAGGCAGAAGCTTCTCAAAAACGTCTGAATGAATTTTTGAAAATCGAACCAGAAATCAAAAATAAAAACGAAAACTCATCTGATATTCAAGGAAATATTGCTTTCGAAAATGTTTCTTTTACTTATAAAGACACTAATATTGAAGCATTGAAAAATGTTTCTTTCACAGTAAAAAAAGGAGAAACATTAGCAATATTAGGTAAGACAGGTTCTGGAAAATCGACTATTCTCTCTTTAATTTCGAGATTGTATGATGTAAGTGAAGGCAAGATCAAAATTGATGAAAACGAAATCAGCACTTTAAACCTAAACGATCTTCGCAACAACATCGGAATCGTTCCTCAAGATGCTTTCTTGTTTTCTGATACGATTAAAAACAATATCAAATTCGGAAACCAAAATGCAACTGATGATGAAGTAATCGAAGCTGCTAAAAACGCGGTGGTTCATGATAACATTATCGCTTTTAATAAACAGTATGACACCGTTTTAGGAGAAAGAGGAATTACGCTTTCGGGCGGACAAAAACAGCGTGTTTCTATTGCTAGAGCGATTATTAAAAACCCTGCAATCTTACTTTTTGACGATTGTTTGTCGGCTGTTGATACCGAAACCGAAGAAATGATTTTGAATAATTTATTTGAGATTTCTAAAGACAAAACAACCATAATTGTAAGTCATCGAGTTTCATCTGCAAAGAATGCAGACAAAATTATCATATTAGAAGATGGTAAGATAATTCAACAAGGCTCTCATAATCAATTAATAAATCAAGAAGGATATTATTCGGCGTTATATTTAAAACAACTTTCGGAAAAAGAATTACTTTAATTGTTGCGTAATAGATAATTTTTTATGATTTTTGAGTACTATTAATTCCAAAAATGATAGAACGTATTATGAGAGAAAATGACATGTTAGAAAAAGAAGAGATTTTTTCTAAAGTATTACGAGCAGGAAGAAGAACTTATTTCTTTGATGTGAGAGCTACCAAAGCTGATGATTATTACATTACTATTACCGAAAGCAAAAAATTTACTGAGGAAGATGGTTCTTTTCACTTCAAAAAACACAAAATTTACTTATACAAAGAAGATTTTAGTGCTTTTGCCGAAATATTAGAGGAAATGACTTCTTATGTTTTGAACCACAAAGGCGAAGAAGTAATTTCTGAAAGACACCAAAAAGACTTTAAAAAAGAATACAGTTCTGAAAAAGCTGAAAGTCAAAGATCTAGTTTTACAGATATCGATTTTGACGATATTTAATCAAAATCATCTACATAAAGTAGAAGTCCAATTTGTTCTGCATTTTGGACTTTTTTTATATATTTAGTTTTCGTATAAAGTTAAAAGTTATTAGGTTAAGAGTTAAACGTCATAACTTACACCTCATAACTCATAACATTCAACTTCCATAAAAATGAAAAAATTAATTCTTCTTTTAAGTTTCATCTTCTTCGGAATTTCACTTTCTGCGCAGAATACAGAATATGAAACGAAAAATAATATTCAATATTATAATGCATCCGTAAATAAATCAGATAAATACATTAACGAAAGATGTGTGCTAGATATTTACTATCCAAAAAATAAAACCGGATTTGCTACAATCGTTTGGTTTCACGGCGGCGGATTAACTGGCGGAAATAAAGAAATTCCTGAAGCTTTAAAAAATAAAGGTTTTGCCATTATTGGCGTAAATTATAGATTGTCACCAAAAGCAAAAGCTGAAAAAGCGATAGAAGATGCAGCAGCAGCTGTTGCATGGACTTTTAACAACATTGCAAATTATGGAGGTGATAAATCTCAGATTTTTGTTTCTGGACATTCGGCTGGAGGATATTTAGGAATGATGATTGGTCTGGATAAAAAATATCTCCAAAAAGAAAACATTGATGCCAATCAAATTGCTGGACTTATTCCGTTTAGCGGACAATGTATTACACATTTTGAAATTAGAAGAGAAAATGGAATTCCTGAAAAACAGCCTACAATTGACCAATTTTCTCCTTTATACCACATTCGCGCCGATGCTCCGCCAATGTTATTAATTACTGGAGATCGTGAATTAGAAATGTTGGGACGCTATGAAGAAAACGCATACATGGCCAGAATGATGAAATTGGTTGGCCACACACAAACTAAATTGTATGAATTGGACGGTTACGACCACGGAATGACCGAACCTGGTTTTCCTCTTTTGGTAAAAGAAGTAAACCGAATTTTAAAAGAACGCAAAAAATAATCACTAAATAAAATTCCACGGCAATGGAGACACAACTATTAATTATACCAGGACTTGGAGATTCTGGAGAAAAACATTGGCAAACCTTTTGGCACGAAAAATTCCAAAACTCGATTCGTGTTGTACAAGATAATTGGGATGAACCTATTCTAGAAGAATGGCTTGACCGATTAAACGAGAATATCTCTAAACTTAATAAACCAACTATTTTAGTAGCACATAGTTTAGCCGTATCATTGGTTTTGCATTGGGCAGAAAAATACAATAATCCGAATGTTATCGGTGCTTTTTTAGTCGCTCCTGCAGATGTCGATTCGCCAGAACACACGCCAGAATGCACAAGAAATTTTTCGCCAATTCCGCTTTATCACTTGCCTTTTTCTTCGGTAGTTGTGGCAAGCGAAAATGATCCTTATGCTTCTTTTGAAAGAAAAAAATATTTCGCTGAAAAATGGGGAAGTGATTTTGTAAATGTTGGCCAACAAGGTCACATTAATTCTGATTCCGATTTAAAATATTGGGAAGAAGGACAGGTTATTTTGCAGAAGTTGATTGAGAAAATTTCTTAGTTTCAAGTCTCAGTTTTCAGTCTGATCGTAAAAAGTGGGCTTCATCGTTGCGCAAAATTTAACCGCAAAGATCACAAAGATTTACGCAAAGATCGCAAGGCTTTAAGGTAAGTTTTTGTCGGTTAAAGTTCGCAAAGCTTTGCGAACTTTAACCTTTTCTAAAAATATCACTTGCAAAAAAAACTTTGCGTGCTTTGCGGTAAAATTTATTGATTAGAAAACTATCCGATACGCAAACCATTTTCAATTTTAAAATCTGGAGCCAATAAAATAACATCTCCTTCCTCGCCTACTGCGCCAAGCACCAGACATTCACTCATGAACTTTCCGATTTGTTTTCTTGGGAAATTGACAACTGCCACAATCTGACGATTTACTAAATCTTCCTTTTGGTATCGTTTTGTAATTTGTGCAGATGATTTTCTAATTCCGATTTCTGAGCCAAAATCGATCGTTAATTGATAGGCAGGTTTTCTTGCTTCAGGAAAATCATTGACTTCAATAATAGTTCCTACGCGCATATCTGTGCGCTCAAATTCATTCCAGGTTAAATCCATTTTTAAATTGTATTATTTACAAACCTATAAATTTTGTAATTAATGCGCCTAATTCTATAACCTATTTCTTCTACTTACGAGCTAATTTTACTTGAAGAAAAACGAAAATACTCACGTAAAAAGATATAACATGGAACATACTGAACCAAATGCATGCATGTCAATTAAGGATTTTGAATCTAATTTAAAACAGGTTCATACCGATAAATATATAGAAACTGCTCAAAATGTGAGGCTTTATGTAAAGGATTACGGTCAGGGAAAACCTGTTATCTTAATTCACGGCTGGCCGCTTTCTAATGAAATGTGGGAATATCAGATTGATCATTTAGTACAAAATAATTATCGCGTAATTGCCTACGACCGACGCGGATTTGGAAAATCTTCTCAACCGTGGGATGGTTACGATTATGATACTTTAGCAGATGATCTAAAGGAAATTATTGAGCAATTAGAATTAGAAAATGTAACTCTTGTTGGTTTCTCAATGGGCGGTGGCGAAGTGGTTCGTTATTTCAGCCGTCATGGCGGAAAAGGAGTTACAAAAGCAGCTTTGATTTCGTCAATCATTCCTTTTCTGCTAAAAACGCATGATAATCCAGACGGACATCCAAAAGAGAAAAGCGAAAATACGGCAGCAGCAATAAAAGAAGATAGAATTGCTTTTATTGATAATTTCGGAAAAACTTTTTTTGGCGTCAATATTATCAATAAACCTTTAAGTACGCCTTTATTAGAATACTACAGAGCTTTATGTTCAGCGGCTTCTCCACGCGCTACTTTAAAATGTGCTGAATCTTTTTCATTCACAGATTTTAGAGATGAAGTAGATTTCATTAAAGTTCCAACTTTAATCATTCACGGAGACGATGATAAAATTGTGCCAATTGACCTTACATCCAGAAAAGCAGCAAAATCTATAGCCAACAATACTTATATCGAATACGAAGGTGCACCTCACGGACTTTTTTATACCGATAGAGAAAAGCTAAATGAAGATTTACTGGCTTTTTTGAATTCATAAAAACTTAAAAAAGTATCCAAAGAAGCAAGCTGGATCAGCTAACTGCTTTCTTTGGGTATTTTTTATTATTGTGCTCTTTTATTTACAGATTTTTAAAGCTACTTTTGAAAATCAAATTTCGAATAAAATGGCACGAACTGAATCAACAATGCTTCCATTAGGAACAGTTGCACCTGATTTTTACCTAAAAGATACCAACTCGAACAATACTTTTTCTTTTGAAGATTTAAAAGGTTCGAAAGGCACTTTGGTAATATTCATTTGCAACCATTGCCCATTTGTGCATCATGTAATAACTGAAATTGTAATGATTGCGAATGATTATCGCGTTCAAGGACTTGGAGTAATTGCCATTTCTAGCAATGATGTTGTTAAGTATCCTGAAGACAGTCCAGAATTAATGACGGACTTTGCCATGGAAAATAAAATTGATTTTCCTTATTTGTACGATGAAAGTCAGGAAACAGCAAAAGCTTATCAAGCGGCTTGCACCCCAGATTTCTATTTGTTTGATAATCAAGACAAATTATTCTATCGCGGACAACTTGACGATTCAAGACCTGGCAACGGAATTCCCCTTAGCGGAAGTGACCTTAGAGGGGCGATTGACGCCTTAATTTACAACAGAAGTTTAAAAGAACCACAGAAACCTAGTTTGGGCTGTGGCATTAAATGGAAGTAAAACCTCACTAAATTCAAAAAGATTAACTATCTTTGCAAATCAATTTAATCCTCCTTATGGGAAATAAAACACCATTTACAGCTTCTATAAAGTCGTTTTGCTTAGCAAAACCGCTACCTGCTGTAATTATTTCACATAATAAGGCCTTTATTTTTTAGGCCTCCGTCTACTTCACTTTTCTTCTTTTTGACGGAGGATTTACATCAGCTTAAACATTTTATTATTTGACAAAAATCAATTTTTGATCAGATTTTTTTTTGTTTTTCAGATTAAACATTTCGATTCTGTTAAAGTCAGAGAAATTTTTACTTGTAGATTATTCTAAGAAGAAAACATCATTTAAAATTTTATAACAATAAATTCAATATAGATATGAAACCAACACCCACTTTCTGTAAATCAGATTATCAATTTTTAAGAGAATTGATTTTAAAAAGTAAAAACTCGACAAATACTAAAGAAGCCAATCAGCTTTCGCAAGAATTAGATCGCGCTGTAATTAGTAAAGAAAGCGAATTGGATAGTTCGGTAATCCGAATCAATTCATTTGTAACGATAGAAGATGTAAAAGCCAAGAAACAAATGAAAATTCAAATCGTTTTACCTTCAGCAGCAGATGTAAAACAATCTAAAATATCAATTCTAGCACCTTTAAGTGTTGCTATTATTGGATTTAAAGAAAATGACGAAGTTGATTGGGAATTACCGGCTGGCATCAAAACTTTAAAAGTAATAGCTGTAGATAACTCTGCAGTACATCATTCTTAAATTTAAAAACACCTCATTTTGTGACGGTGTTTTTTTTATATCTATTTGAAAACAAAAAAAACTGTTCGATTGAACAGTTTTTTTATTCTTATTACTTAAATCTAAATTACAATTGCGAATCAATATAATTTGTAATTGAAACCATTTGAGTTTCGTTTAATTTTGCTTTTTTACCCATTTTTACCAAAATCGGCGTCCATTCTGTTTTTGTATACTCTTTTGGTTCATAGAGTTTATGACATCTCGCACAACTATTCTCGTAAAGACTTTTGCCTTCTGCTAATTCTGGAGTTAATTCTTTTGCTTTAACTTCCTTTTCAACAGGAGCTGTTTCTGCAACAGCCGTTTTTTTAGTACCACATGCCGCTGCAAACAACATTATGGCCATTAAACTTAAAATCGTTTTTTTCATTTCTTGGTTTTGCTTTTTTTAATTCAAGTAAATATAAAAAAATCCCATACGCTACGGCGCATGGGATTATTATTTAAAACAATACTAAATTGCTTTTAAAGTCTTATTTTACGTCCATTAATTCAACGTCGAAAATCAAAGTTGCGTTTGGTGGAATAACTCCTCCAGCACCAGCTGGTCCGTATCCTAAATCAGAAGGAATAACAAAACGAGCTTTGTCTCCAACTTGCAATAAAGCAATACCTTCGTCCCATCCTTCAATAACTTGTCCAATTCCTAATTTGAATTCGATTGGTTTTTTACGTGGGTAAGAAGAATCAAATACTTTTCCGTTTTCTAGAGATCCTTCGTAGTGAACAGAAACTGTTTTTCCTGCTTCAGCTCTTTTTCCTTCTCCTTTTTGAATCATTTTATAACGTAAACCGCTTTCTGTTCTATCAAAACCAGCAGCTAATTGTTCCATTTTTGCTTCAGATTCTGCTTTTAAAGCTGCTTCTCTTTTTAGACGAGCACCTTTTAAACCAATGAAAGCTTCAATTGCATTCCATTTTTGAGCTTCTTCTCCAACTCTGATAATCTCAACTGACTCTAAATTGTCTCCTTGAGCAACAGCATCAACAACATCTTGTCCTTCAACAACGTTTCCAAAAACAGTATGTTTATTATCTAACCAAGGAGTTGCAACGTGAGTAATGAAAAATTGAGAACCATTACTTCCAGGTCCTGAATTTGCCATAGATAAAACTCCTGGGCGATCGTGTTTTAAACTTGGGTGAAATTCATCATCAAATTTATAACCTGGATCTCCAGTTCCAGTTCCTTTTGGACAACCACCTTGAATCATGAAATCTGCAATTACTCTATGAAAAGTTAATCCGTCATAGAATTTTTGTCCTTGAGGCTTCACTTTATTTTCCATATTTCCTTCTGCAAGAGCTACAAAGTTACCTACAGTTCCCGGTGTCAAATCGTGTGTCAATTTTACTAAAATTGAACCTTTGCTAGTATTAAATTTAGCGTATATTCCGTTTTCCATGTTGTTATTTTTAATTTGAACGCAAATTTACAAATTAATTTTTTAATCAATTTGCGCTTTTGCCTTTTTAGATTTTGATTTATAAGTAAGTCCGTAGACTATTAATGACAAAGTAGATAAAATCATACATCCAATAGCTACAGCGTGCCATCCGCCCCATTTCCATAGCATTAAACCATAAGCAGATCCTGCAGCGGTACCTAGAAAAGTAAGCGACATAAACACCGTATTTAATCTGTTTCTAGCTTCTGGCAATAATGAATAAACTCGTGTTTGGTTTGAAATGTGAACGCCTTGAATTCCGATATCAATAAACACAATTCCGATTGCAATTCCGATTACACTTTCAATAGCAAAATAGAAAACTATAAAGCTTATTAAAACTAACAAACAGCCATAACCTACTGCAATTCTAGAGTTTCCTTTATCTCCCAATTTCCCAACCAAAGGCGCAGCCAAAGCTCCAGAAGCTCCAACAATTCCGAACAGACCAATTGTAGCACTATTAAAATTAAAAGGTTCGCCAGAAAGCAATAAAACCATTGTAGTCCAGAATGCTCCAAACTGAGCAAAACTAAAAACATTAATTGCCGTTGCTTCGCGCAAAACAGGTTGTGTTTTGATTAGCGTAAACAAAGATTGGATTAATTGACCATAAGTTCCTTGAAACTGTGGTTTATTCTGCGGAAATTTACTTTGAATGACAAAAAAGATCAAAAGACAAATTCCAGCCGCGATATAAAACATCGATCTCCAGCCTAAAACTTGGCCGATAAATCCGCTTAAAGTTCGCGAAAGCAAAATCCCAACTAAAAGTCCGCTCATAATAGTTCCAACCACTTTTCCTCGTTCTTCAGGCGCGCTTAAAGAAGCGGCAAGAGGAAGAATAAGCTGTGGTACAATCGACGTGATTCCAATTAGCAATGAAGCAATTTGCAAAACAAGAAAACTTTTGGCTGTTGCTGCAATTAATAAAGCAATTACAGTAGCAAAAGTGGTCATTAAAATTTGCCTTTTTCGTTCTATTTTATCGCCAAGCGGAACCATAAAAAACAGTCCGATCGCATAACCTGCTTGAGTTAGATAGGTTATTGTTCCAGCGCTGGCTTCAGGAATTTTAAATTCGTTGGCAATTAAAACAATCAAAGGCTGGCAGTAATAAAGATTTGCAACTATAAGACCAGTGCAAACTGCCATAAACAGTACATTAGTTTTAGATAAATTCATGCTGCAAAAATACCACCTATATTTAATCTAAACTTATAATTTAAGTTTTTTTTAAATTAAATCTGCGTCTTCGCGATAGCGAATCTGCAAAATCGGTGTCAACTTTTAGATCCCTATAAATAAACGCTTTACTATTTTGTAATTTCGTAATAACAATGATTTTTAAAAGCCAAAAATCGTTTTGAAACGTTTTTAGCTGTTTTCGTGACTCCTTTTCGTCACTCGTTATTTTTTTCTTGTAGAATGTTTGCTACTCGTAGAATTATATAAGAACCTTAAATTTATTTGAGAATAATACATAAATGTTAAACGTTTTGCTAATCGTATTTTATTAGATCTAATTTATTTTTTTTCTAAAATAAATATTGAGTTTTTTCTTAATATATTTGTTAAAATCAATAACTGTTAACATGGCAAAAATTACTGAAATAAGATTAACCTTAGCGGCATTTATATACGGACTGGAAATAGATTTAAAAAATGTGCTAAAAAAATATGTAACTCCATTTCATGAAGATATAAGTTTTTTTAGGGATGAAGACCTACAATCACGAGTTATTGATAGATTTAAAAAAGATAATCCTGGAGTTAATTTTAATTCGAATATCGATGATGTTCTCGATTATATTGATTTTTATGATTCATTTAATATATTGAAAAAGAACGATGTTTTCTTGCCTAAACAAACGGCTGATTACCTTACCTCTATTTTTCAGCAATTGGTTGATTTAATACCGATTAGAAATAGAGTGATGCATACAAGGCCTTTATTAGGTGGAGATTTTTCCACTGTTCATGATTTTGTTCAAACTTTAAAGAATGATTCTCCAATAGATTGGAAATTCACAATTGAAGCTAGAGAATTAATTGAAAAAGACCCTTCTTATTTACTCACTTTACGTCTACCACCAGTTTCATTATATACGCAGAATAGTAAAGTGGTACATAATTTACCTGCTCCCGATTTTGATGATACTGGATTTATAGGAAGAACGAAGGACTTAGATGAAATAAAGAAATTAATTTTTTCCAATAAAGTTGTTAGTATTTTGGGTGATGGGGGTATAGGGAAAACTGCATTAGCCGTAAAAGTTGCTTATGATTTGGTCGATATGGGTGAAAAATGCCCATTTGAACTTATAATTTGGACATCAGCGAAAACAACAATGTTAACTTCGAAAGGAATTGAAGAAATTTATACTGCTATTACTGACTACACTGGTCTTATATCAGTGATAACGGATTCTCTAGACAGTTCAGTTGTTTCGAATAAATTTGATGTTATTATTGAGTATCTTGATTTGTTTAAAACACTTATTATTATTGATAATTTAGAAACAATTCAAAGCGAGGAGGTTAGAAATTTTATTAGAAGCGCTCAAACAAAATGTAATATAGTCATAACTTCGAGGATTGGTTTAGGAGAATTGGAATATCCAAGAACATTAAGTGGACTTACTGAAAATGAATGTGCAAAATTGATTAGAGAAATTGCAAGAATTAGAAACAGTGATATTTTAATGAAACTTCCTCAAAGTACTTTGATTGACATTGCCTCAAAACTATATTATAATCCTTTAGCTCTTAAATGGTTTGTGAGTACTGTTGAAACAGGAATATCTCCTCAAGAGGTCTTAAATAATAAAGATGATTTATTAAATTTTTGTCTAACCAATGTATACGAAAAATTAAGCGAAGGTGCTATTTCTGTTTTAAATTCGATAAGAGCATCTAGAAGAAAATTAAGTAGTGCTGAAATTTTATACTTATCTGATTATGAAACACTAGACGCTCGTAAATATTTAATTGAACTGTTTAAAACTACTTTAATAAGCAGGGAGATAATTGATGTGACAAATATTGAAGAGGTCTATTATTATATTCCTGAATTTGCTAAGGAATATTTATCTCAAAAGCATCCAGTAGACCAAAATTATGTTAAAAAAATAACAGCAAAATCTCGAGAACTTACATCTGGCATACATGATATTAAGAAAATTAATAGTTATAATGAATTTTCGATAAATGCCTTAGCATGCGAAACTCCTAATCAAAGAATTGCGGCAAAATTATTATCTGAAGCCCTAGCTTATTCTAAATCAAGCAATTACACAAAGGCTTTTCAAAAGGTTAATGAAGCAAAAAATGTTGACCCAAATTATTATGAGGTGTATAGGGTTAGTGCTTTTATGAAAGCTACCAACGGTGATACATTAAGTGCTGAAGATGATTATTTAATAGGATTGGAGATTGCGCCTGATAATCCAAGACTTCTATATTTTTATGCCCAATTTCTTCTTTTCCATTTAGAAGATACTAAAAAAGCTCTTGAATGTGCGGAAAAGGTTTATAAGCTTAAACCAAATCATCCTAATTCTGCATTCTTATTTGCTAGATGTTATAACGTGATGAAAGAATTCAACAAAGCTATTCAAATAATAAAAACTTTGATAAGTGAAACTACTCTAGACCCTTTAAATTTAAGAGTGGCTTACACTGAACTGATAACTCTATATTCAAACGCAGGTCAAAGTTATTTGAAAATCGAAAATGACATCGATGCAGGAATTAGTCATTTTAAGAAAGCTTTTGATACATTTCATTCTTGTGTGAGATTAAATATTGTAGATGTCAAAATGATAAAGAATTTTTGTGATGCTATTTACACTTTTATGACAATGATACCTACAACGGAAATCCTTAAAAATAAAGAATACATAAAAAATGTAATTGAAGGTAATCAGTATCATATCAGTTTGACTTATTTAAAAAGAAAAGTAGTCTTAAAATTCAATGAAAAATTTGAAGATGAGTCACTTAATTATTTGTTGGACACTCAAATTGAAGAAGGTACTAAACTTGGAAATTTAATAAAAACTCAAAATGATTCATTTGTATTTATTGAATCTGATAACGAGAGGTACTTCGCCCATTATACAGATTTTACAGATTTAAAAAGTAGCGCTGAATTGAAAAAAGTAAAACAAGGTCAATTAGTATCTTTTGAAGAATATCAAAATGCAAAAGGATTGTGTGGGAAAAATGTTAAAATTATTACGGGAAAAACTCCTTAGTTATGATTTATAAAAACAATTGGTCACAAATTTATGACCAATTGTTTTTATTTATCTAACATTTTTTTAATTAAGATATCTTCTTTTGTCTTTATAGCAAAGATACTCTTTCCATTTCTGCCACATTACTTAAAACACTGATAACGCAGATTCGCTATCGCGAAGACGCAGATATTTACGGATTTTTTATTTTTTTTTTAATACTTCAAAAAATCTTCTCTCGCAGGGCCAAAAACATCCGTTAGCATTCCTGTTTCCAAACAAACAACTCCATGAATTGCATGAGGCGGAATGTAAAAACTATCGCCTTCCTTTAGCGTTTCGGTCACACCGTTTATCGTAACATCGAATTTTCCACTTGCTACGTAAGTAACTTGTGTATGATAATGTTCGTGTAAAACACCAATTCCACCTTTCTCAAAATGCACATTTACCAGCATCACTCTTTCGTCAAAAGCTAAAATCTTGCGTTTTATTCCTTCTCCGACTACTTCCCACTCGATTTCGTCTCCTTTTATAAATTCTTTGCTTGTTCCTAAACTCATGATCTTTTTATTTTTGTTGAATGCTTTTAAGGTCTTTTTCCATCAATTCTAAACCTTCATTTAATTTATTCTCCTTGAAGTACTTTTCTAACTCAAGTAACCTTTTTTTATTATCGTATTTAAATCCCGAATTTAGTTTTCTTTGACAAAGAGAACACAATCTAAGGGAATGTCTATCTGTTTCTACCATGCTATTTGTTCCATTCATAACACAATTCGCTTCAATGCAATGATGCAAACCGAACATATGCCCTATTTCGTGCGAACAAATCTTCAATAATCGATCTAAACTCAAATTAAAGTCTGCTTCTTTTTGCATTCTGTACATCGAACTTACCGCAATTTTATCCCTATAAGATGCTAATCCAAAAACGTAGTTCCATTCTGGCTTTGGGTACAAATCTTTTTCTGTTATGGCCATTAAAGCAACTCCTTTATCGGGCTTTTCTTTTTTTAACACATCGGTTAAAATATAGCCTGCTAAAAATTGCTCCTGCCCAACATCTCCAATTCTTCTAGCATTATTCGGAATAATATCATTTGAAACATCTTTTAAAACTTTGGTTTCCAGCTGAAAAAATATTTGTAAATATTGACGAACCAATTCAATTTGTTTGACCTGCAACGAATTAAATGTTCCTATAGGTTGCAGATAAATAATATTTTCTTCTTTGGATGGAACAACATGTTTTGTTTTAATAAACTGCTCAAAAGTCTGCCCTTTTTCTTTACGAGAATACAGCCAATCGCCAAAAACTGGCTCAGCAAGCTTAACATCATTAACTTTAATATCTACAAAATAAGGCTCAGGCGGTAATATTTGCTGTAAAGTTTGTGGCAACAAACTTTCTTTTTCCTTTTTATCAGATTGACATGAACAAAGAATTACAAATACCAATAAAAGAAGTCTCTTCATAAACATGAATTAGATTAAATTTTTCGAAATAAAATCACAACTCGTTTTAATCGATTCAAAAGAACTTGTAGCAAAATTATTCTCCTGTTCTACAAAAAAATGAACCATTCCCGATTGTTTTGCTTCTTTAAAAATAGGTTTAAAATCGATTGTTCCAGAACCAATTTCGGTATTTAGATCATTATTTATTTTGTCTTTATCTTTATCTTTTACGTGCCACATTTTAAAGCGACTAGGATTTTCTCTAAATAATTTTAAAGGATCATTTCCAGAATGAATTACCCAATACAAATCCAATTCAAAAAAGACCAAATCTTTGTCGGTTTCCTTTAATAAAATTTCATAACCCGTTACGCCATCGTGCTTTTGAAATTCAAAATCATGATTATGATAGGCCAGTTTTAAACCTGCACTTTTACACATTTTTGCGGCTTCATTTACACGAGCGGCTATCTTTTTATAATCTTCAATATTTCTTCTGAAAGGTTCGTCAACCCACGGAACAGTTAGAAATTCGCTTTTTAGAATTTTAGCAGCTTCAATTGACGCAATTAGTTCCTCGGTGTTTCCATCGTACAAAAAGCTTCCTAAATTGTAATGTCCGCTAACAGCTTTCAATCCATTATCATCTAAAATCTTTTTAAGTTCTTTTGGCGTTAATCCCCAAAACTGATCTTTTGTCGAAAAACCATATGTTTCGACATTGGTATAACCTGCTTGGGCAACTTTTTCTAAAGTTCCTTTTACATCTTTCGGAAGTTCTTCACGAAGCGTATACAGTTGTAAGCCTATTTCTTTTTTATTCATAGAAAATGCAAATGATGGTGAAGCCAAAACAGCAGTTGTAGCAAGACCTGTGGTTACGATAAAATTTCTTCTGCTAATCATTTTATGATATAAATTTCAGAAAGTAAATATATTATAAAAATTGATTCTTAACGTTTTCTACAAAATTTTGAAGTGCTTCTGCAGTTTGTTCTGATGTGATTTCGCCTTCAGCGCTAACTTTTCCGCGAACTCCCTGAATTAAAAGCTGTGTTGCATCATCAAATTTAGCTTCAAGCGTTTTCATTACCAGCAAAAGCTGCTCATGTCCCATTTCTCCAGAGGCAGAAGCTGTAATAAGACCTGTATTTTTGTTTGAAAAAATCGTGGTTGAAACACACCATTCTAAAGCATTTTTTAAACTTGCCGGAAGGCTAAACACGTATTCGGGCGTGCAAATAATAACGCCATCAGCATCTCTTATTTTATTTCTAAATGAAGTGATTTCTTGCGGAGGATTATCAGTATCTAAATCGGGATTAAAATGAGGAAGGCTTTCTAAATCTTCAAAAATTTCCATTTCGAAATTAGGTTTTAAATAATTTGAAATGTATTTCAGAATTTTGAAATTACTGGAATTACTTCTCGTACTTCCAGATATGGCAAGGATTTTTATTTTGGGTGAAGTCATTAAATAAACAATTCGTATTTCTAAATAAATCTAAAAATACGAATTGTATAAAAATATAGTCCAAAAAATTACTTAGAAGTCAATAAGTTTAGTCCTTCCATTTTTACAGAATCAATTGCTTGAGGCGGATAATTCTGTTTCTCTTGTCGTGTTGCCGTTACTTTACCAACCGTATTTATATAAATATAATTGTAACGCCAATAATTTGATCCGGCCAATGACGTTGTTCCGTCTTCAGAAAAAACCTGATCTGCATAGACTAGTATTTCTCCATTTCGATTATTATCTAAGGTTCTTACCGGATTACCTAGGATCTTGAGGACTTTCGATTTTTCTTCTCCCACGGCTACACTTGCCGTATTGGTACTTGCGCACGACATAAAGAGCGCAAATACAGCGGGAATTAGTATTGTTTTTTTCATAACTAAGTTTAAATTTATGTTCGGCATTTGGATATTATTATCTGATAATCAACATTGTAATAATAAATAAAGTTATTACTTTAAATTTTATACAATTCAAAAATTATGTTATATAATTATTACCAAAAGACTCTCTGCAATATTTGTATCTTTGCCAGCAAGAAAACTATCAAATAAAGATGCGAATTGACATTATTACACTTTTACCTGAATTATTAAGAAGTCCGTTTGAGGCCTCAATTATGAAACGCGCCATTGATAAAGGTTTGGTCGAAGTGCATTTTCACAATCTTCGTGATTACAGTACAAATAGACAAAAAAGTGTAGATGATTATCCTTTTGGTGGAGGTGCGGGAATGGTAATGACAATTCAGCCTATTGATGATTGTATTACGCATTTGAAAAGTCAGCGAGAATACGACGAAGTAATATATATGTCACCCGATGGCGAGACTTTAGACCAAAAAATGGCAAATAAGATGTCAATGTATGAAAACATTATCATTTTATGCGGACATTACAAAGGTGTAGACCAAAGAGTTAGAGATCATTTTATTACAAAAGAAATCTCAATTGGCGATTATGTTTTATCTGGAGGAGAATTGGGCGCCATAGTTTTATCTGATGCTTTAATTCGATTAATTCCTGGTGTTTTAAGTGACGAAACTTCAGCCTTAACAGATAGTTTTCAGGACAATTTGCTTTCAGGACCAATATATACAAGACCTGCAGATTATAAAGGATGGAAAGTTCCAGAAGTTTTAACCAGCGGACACGCAGCCAAAATCGACAAATGGCGAGAAGACATGGCGTATGAACATACTAAAAATAGACGACCAGATTTGTTGGAAGATAAATAGTAATCAGTGTTCAGTGTTCAGTTTTTAGTGTTCAGTTTTTAGTGACTGAGACCGAAAACTGTGACTGAGACTAAAATCTATCCGCTATAATTCATAGATGTAATTTGATTGCCAGATAGTTCTATGTCCAGCAAATGATCTCGGTAAAAATCATCTCCAGCAGTAACAGATGTGAAAGTACCATCATCATTAATAATTATTAAAACTCGATATAATTCTAAAGTATCATACCAATCAAGATCTGCTCTAATTTGCGAATCATATTGTTCTTTGTTATAAAAATCAATTAATTCGTTTTTACAATTTGAAAGCCAATTAATGTGCTCAACTATTTTATCAAAATACGCTTCAATATGATTATTTGGTAAGCAAATCGAAAATTTACCTTTTTCAAGAACCTTATTAAATACAACAATATTTTTGTTTTTAATTTTAAATTTCTTTTCGTCTTTTTTTGACTGTGAGAAATCATTCAGAACTAATTGCACTTTTTCTTTTTTCCCTCTAAGTTTCCTAAGATCCTTTATAATAAAATTGTTTTCATGCGATTTCGCTTTCTGCTCCAAAACATACAGTTTAGAAGTATCCTTTGTGTTTTTTGAATCTGCAGCTTCTTTAAAAGTTTCAAAAGCTGATCTATGAAAACCCAAAAGAATATAAACATTTGAAAGAACTAAACTTTCCTGTTTGTTTTTCTCAATGCTTTCTAGTTCATACAAAAGGTCATACATTTTCTCAACACTTTCTTTAGAACCATTCGATTTTCTAAATTCATTAGAAAAATCGATATATTCTTTCATATAATTTTTATCCATCGTATTTTAATCAAAACCTATACAAATGTAAGATTTCACCTTAAATAACATAGCAAAAATACAATTCTCATGTTCAAACATTAATAACAACAAAAACCATAAATTAGAACCATAAAACACATTTTATCAAACAGTTAAAATAATTTACAATTTATAATTCATAATTTATAATTATTTTTTACATTTGCACCCGAATTAGACTAACCTCTGGCGAGATCCGTGAATGTTACTCTATTAAAAACAATAATAAAAAATTATCATGGCAGATTTATTAAAATTCGTTCAAGACGAATTCGTTGCTAGAAAAGATTTCCCTGTATTTGGAGCTGGAGATACTATTACAGTTTTCTACGAAATTAAAGAGGGTGAAAAAACTAGAACTCAGTTTTTTAAAGGAGTTGTTATTCAAAGAAGAGGTTCTGGTAACACAGAAACTTTTACTATTCGTAAAATGTCTGGAGCTATTGGAGTTGAGCGTATCTTCCCAGTAAACTTACCAGCTTTACAAAAAATCGAAATCAACAAGAAAGGTGCTGTACGTAGAGCTAGAATTTTCTACTTCAGACAACTTACTGGTAAAAAAGCTAAGATTAAAGATAAAAGAAGATAATCATTTATCAATCTGTTATAAAAAACTCGTTTCATATTGCTTGAAACGAGTTTTTTTTATGTTCTATTTCTACCACTAACAAAACCGTAATTTTTTAATACCAAAATCATCGATTTAGCAATTTAATGAGCTCGAAATAACAATCTGTTAATTTCGTCTTTTCTCATCAAAACTCAACCGTTTTCGTTGTGATTTTATTATATTTGCTCCGCTCATTTTGAGCCGAATATATCTTTTACATCGTTAACTCCTGACGATACGATTATAAAAAAAAAAGAAAATGAATAAATCAAAAATTTTTTACACCTTAACTGATGAGGCGCCGTTATTGGCAACTTACTCTTTGTTACCAATTGTTCAAGCTTTTACAGCAACAGCTGGAATTGAAATCGAAACCAGAGATATTTCGCTGGCAGGAAGAATTTTATCAAATTTCCCAGATTCTTTGACAGATGCTCAAAAAACTGGAGATGCATTGGCAGAATTAGGTCAATTAGCAACTCAGCCAGAAGCTAACATCATCAAATTACCAAACATTTCAGCATCTGTACCACAATTAAAAGCGGCTATTGCTGAATTACAATCGCACGGATACAACGTACCAAATTTCCCAGAAGATCCACAAAACGATGCTGAAAAGGAAATTAAAGCTAAATATGCAAAAGTATTAGGTTCTGCTGTAAACCCAGTTTTACGTGAAGGAAACTCTGACCGTAGAGCTCCAAGAGCAGTTAAAAACTTTGCAAAAGCAAACCCGCACTCTATGGGTGCTTGGTCTGCTGACTCAAAAACTAAAGTGGCTTCTATGTCAGGCGGTGATTTTTACGGAAGTGAAAAATCACTGACTGTAAATGAAGCTAATGATGTAAAAATCGAATTTGTTGCTAAAGACGGAACTGCAACTGTTCTTAAAGCAAGTACGCCATTAAAAGCTGGAGAAATTATTGATAGCTCTGTTTTAAGCGTAAGCAAATTAAAAGCTTTTGCTGCTGATGTTATCGCTGAAGCTAAAGCTGCAGGAGTGTTACTTTCTGTACACTTAAAAGCTACAATGATGAAAGTTTCTGATCCAATTATCTTTGGCGCTATCGTTGAAGTATATTTTGCAGATGTTTTCGAAAAATACGCTTCTTTATTTGCTGAATTAAACGTTGACACTAGAAATGGTTTAGGCGATATCTACGCTAAAATCGCTGGAAGACCTGAGCAAGCAGAAGTTGAAGCTGCTATCGATCAGGCAATCGCAAACGGACCAGCTTTAGCAATGGTAAATTCTGATAAAGGAATTACAAACTTACATGTTCCTTCAGACGTAATTGTTGATGCTTCTATGCCAGCAATGATCCGTACTTCTGGACAAATGTGGAATAAAGAAGGTAAAGCACAAGATACATTTGCTGTTATTCCAGATAGATCTTATGCTGGAGTTTATACTGCAACTATCGATTTCTGTAAAAAACATGGTGCTTTTGACCCGAAAACAATGGGAAGTGTTCCTAACGTTGGATTGATGGCTCAAAAAGCTGAAGAATACGGATCTCACGATAAAACTTTCCAAATTAAAGGTGACGGTGTTGTACGTGTGGTTGATGCAAACGGAAATGTTTTAATGGAGCAAAATGTTGAAGCTAATGACATTTTTAGAATGTGTCAAGCAAAAGACGCTCCTATTCAAGACTGGGTTAAATTGGCTGTAAACAGAGCTCGTTTATCTAGTACTCCTGCTGTTTTCTGGTTAGACGAAAATAGAGCACACGATAGAGAATTGATCGTAAAAGTTCAAAAATACCTTAAAGACTACGATACTACAAACTTAGATATTCGTATTTTAAACCCAATTGCTGCTACAGAATTTACTTTAGACAGAATCATCAAAGGTTTAGATACGATCTCTGTAACAGGAAACGTTTTACGTGACTACTTAACAGATTTATTCCCAATCTTAGAATTAGGAACTTCTGCTAAAATGCTTTCTATCGTTCCGTTAATGAACGGTGGTGGATTGTTTGAAACGGGTGCTGGAGGTTCTGCTCCTAAACACGTTGAGCAATTTACAGAAGAAGGATACTTACGTTGGGATTCATTAGGAGAATTTTTAGCTCTTGGTGCTTCTTTAGAGCATTTAGGACAAACTTTAGACAACTCTAAAGCTATTGTTTTA
Organism: Flavobacterium sp. B330r; assembly: GCF_056824325.1. Classification (NCBI taxonomy): domain Bacteria; kingdom Pseudomonadati; phylum Bacteroidota; class Flavobacteriia; order Flavobacteriales; family Flavobacteriaceae; genus Flavobacterium; species Flavobacterium sp. B330r. The sequence continues at coordinate 3,331,648 of NZ_CP124860.1, read as the reverse complement.
TCTGAAACTTTAGATCAAGCTAACGATAAATTCTTAGCAAACGATAAATCTCCAGCTCGTAAAGTAGGTCAAATTGACAACCGTGGTTCTCACTTCTATTTAGCTTTCTATTGGGCTCAAGCTTTGGCTGCTCAAACTAAAGATGCTGAATTGCAAGCTATCTTTACTCCAATTGCTGCTGAATTTGAAGCTAACGAAGCTAAAATCGATGCAGAATTAATTGCTGCCCAAGGAAAAGCTCAGAACATTGGAGGTTACTACCAACCAACTCCTGAGTTAATAAGCAAAGCAATGCGTCCTAGTGAAACTTTCAACGCTATTGTTGCTAAAATCAAATAATTCAGAATACATCTGTATTTCGAAATAAACAAAAAGGACAACCCACAAAGGTTGTCCTTTTTTTATCTTAACTTATGTTTAACAAAAGTTCCGTAAGAATATTTAGTAAGAATTCATTATCTATGTAAATCAAAATCAATATAATGATTACAAAAAATACCTGCACATTTCTTCTTTTCATTTTAACGGTCTTCACCTCATTTGCGCAGGAAAAATTTACTTTAAGCGGAACTATCAGCGACAGTAAAAACAACGAAACTTTAATTGGAGTTAATATCTTTATTCCAGCTTTAAAAATTGGAACGACAACCAACGAATACGGCTTTTATTCTCTTTCTGCACCAAAAGGCGAATATGAAATCGAAATTAGCTACGTGGGCTATCAAACCATTCAAAAAAATATTGTTTTAGATCAGAATATAAAAAGCAATTTCTCGATCAAAGAAGGTGGCGAAGAACTGCAGGAAGTCATCATTACAGAAAACAAAAGCAAAGCCAATATCAAATCACCTGAAATGAGCGTGAACAAACTCTCCATTTCAACCATAAAAAAAATGCCTGTTGTTTTAGGAGAAGTGGACGTCTTGAAATCTATTTTATTACTTCCAGGCGTTACCAATGCAGGCGAAGGAGCTTCCGGATTTAATGTCCGCGGAGGCGGTGCAGACCAAAATCTGATTCTTTTAGATGAAGCGACTATTTTTAATTCGTCTCACGTTTTCGGATTCTTCTCTGTCTTTAATCCAGATGCTATTAAAGATTTAAAACTGTATAAAGGTGGAATTCCTGCACGATATGGCGGAAGAGCTTCTTCGGTTTTAGAAATTTATCAAAAAGACGGGAGTAGTAAAGATTTTCATATGAATGGCGGAATCGGATTAATTTCGAGCCGTTTACTGGCAGAAGGTCCAATTGTAAAAGACAAAGGTTCTTTTTTGATTGGCGGAAGGGCTTCTTACGCACATCTTTTTCTTAAACTTTCTGAAGACAACAAAGACAATGCTGCTTATTTTTATGATTTAAATACCAAATTAAACTATAAACTCAACGATAATAACAGTTTGTATTTATCTGGATATTTTGGACGAGACGTTTTCAGATTAAATAAAAGTTTTACCAATACTTATGGAAATTCAACTTTAAATCTGAGATGGAATCATCTGTATTCTGATAAATTATTCTCCAATCTATCCTTAATTTACAGTGATTACTATTACGGATTGGATCTTGATTTTGTTGGTTTCAATTGGGATTCAGGAATCAAAAACTATAACATCAAATACGATTTCAAACATTATCTTTCAGACAAATTAAAACTGAATTATGGCGTTAATGGAATTTATTACAACTTTAATCCAGGAACCATAAAGCCAACCGGGGAAGATTCTGGTATTAATCCAGATCAATTAGACAGAAAATATGCTTTTGAACCTTCTATTTATTTAGATGCCGAAAGTCAGATTTCTAAAAGACTTACTGTCGCTTACGGATTGCGATACAGCTTATTTTACAGATTAGGCGCTTCCACTATTAATTACTACGATAACAATGAAGCCGTAGTTTTTAATACCGACATGCAGATTTACGAAAAAGGCACGCCAACTTCAACACAATATTTTGGCAAAAACAAAGTCATTACGAGTTACAACAATCTTGAACCCCGTTTTTCTATTTCGTACCAATTAAACGAAGAACAAGCTCTAAAAGCGAGTTACAATAGAATGGCGCAATATCTTCAATTAATTTCTAATACCTCATCTCCTACTCCGCTAGATGTTTGGATGCCGAGCGATAATTACATTAAACCTCAACTTGCAGATCAGGTGGCGCTAGGTTATTTTAGAAATATTTATAATGACGCTTATTCGCTAGAAGTAGAAACCTATTACAAAAAAATACAAAACAGACTGGATTATATTGACGGAGCCGATTTAATTGCCAACAATGCCATAGAACAGGTTATTTTAAATGGTCAGATGCGCTCATATGGTTTAGAACTGATGATAAAGAAAAACAAAGGCCGCTTTAATGGCTGGATTTCGTACACACTCTCAAGATCAGAACAACAGACTCCAGGAAGAACTTCAGAAGAAATTGGCATTAACGATGGCAAATGGTACGCATCTGCTTATGACAAAACGCATAATTTAGCGATTACATCTGCATACAATTTAAACGAAAAATGGTCATTTGGTGCTAACTTTGCATTGCAGTCAGGACAACCCGTAACATATCCGAACGGGCAGTACCAATATCTAGGCATTATAGTTCCAAGTTATGGTTTACGAAACGAAAATCGACTTCCTTCTTATAATCATTTGGATATTTCTGCAACACTAACGCCGCGCAACAACAAAAATAGAAACTGGAAAGGCGAATGGGTTTTCAGTATTTACAATCTTTATAATCGAATGAATGCCGCTTCAATCAACTTTAGGCAAAATGTTGATACGGGGGCAAATGAAGCAGTGAGATTATCCATTTTCGGAATTGTTCCTGCAGTAAGTTATAATTTCAAATTCTAAAAAAATCAGTTCAAAAACTAAAAATAAGCTTATGAGAAAATTAGTTTTTTTAATCGTATTTTTTACATCATTGTTTTTCACTAGTTGCGAAGAAGTAGTTGATGTTGACTTAGATACCGCTCCTCCAAAACTGGTGATCGAAGCCGCTATAACTTGGGAAAAGGGCACGACTGGAAAACAACAAGTTATCAGATTAACCTCGACAACAGGCTATTTTGAGGATGTAATTCCCGCGGTATCAAACGCTGTGGTTTATGTGACAAATAGCAAAAATCAGAAATTTAATTTTATTGAATTTAATAATACAGGGCGTTATATCTGCCCTAATTTCAGACCTGAAATTAATGAAGAATATACTTTAACCGTTATTGACAAAGAAAACACTTATACAGCATCTGAAGTTTTAAAATCGGTAGCGCCAATTACTCGAATCGAACAAAAAAACAACAGCGGTTTTACCGGAGAAGATATCGAAATAAAAGCTTATTTTACAGATCCAGCAGACGAAGACAATTTTTATTTATTTAAATATATTTATTCGAATAAAGTAACTTCAAATTATTATGTTTCTGAAGATAAATTCTATCAGGGAAATGAAATTTTCAGTAGCGCCATTGATGAAGATTTAAAAGCAGGAGATGAAGTCGAGGTAACGCATTACGGGATTTCTAAACAATATTATAATTACATGAACATCTTGGTAAGTATAGCAGGAAGTAATGTTGGAGGTCCGTTTCAATCGCCGCCAGCAACCGTAAAAGGAAACATCATCAATACAACAGACAAAAACAATTATCCGCTTGGGTATTTCTCTCTAAGCGAAACCAGTACACAGAAATACAAAATTGAATAATTTATGCTACCCATCATTAAAAACTTAACCGAGAAAAAACTCGTTGGACATTCTATCGAAATGTCATTTATCGAGAATAAAACGTTTCAATTATGGAGTGGTTTTATGCCCAATCGAAAAGAAATAAAAAATGCTATTGATGCCAATTTATATTCTTTAGAAGTGTATGCAGAAAACCATTTTGATAATTTTGATCCTAATGACAGTTTCCAGAAATGGGCCGCAGTAGAAGTTTCAGACTATCAAACTATTCCAGAAGGAATGAAAACTTTAATTGTTCCAGATGGTTTATATGCCGTTTTTCTTCATTTAGGCCCAGCAACAGAAGCTCATAAAACATATCATTACATTTTTGCAGAATGGCTCCCAAATTCGGAATACACGGTAGATGACAGACCGCATTTTGCCGTAATGGATCATAAATACAAAAAAGACGACCCAACTTCTGAAGAAGAAATTTGGATACCGATAAAAAATAGAAATTAATCGACCGAATTTGTTATTGATATGAATTACAAAAATTACTCTGACAAAGATCTTGAAGAAGCTTATATTACTATGGTTGATTACTCTGGAAAAGCTAGCACGGAAATACTTTCGGAAATAAATAACAGAGGAGGAATTGACGTTTTTCTAGCTACTTTAGAATCCAATAAAATTAATAAAAAAGAAATACAAAGAATAACAAAGGAAGTATATGATTTGAGTAATGATTATTCTGATTTGGACTTCATAAAACAATTTATACAATCAGACATACTAGATTCCATTGAATTAAATAATTTAATCGACTCTAAATTTAATGAACATCAAGCAATTTTAAAAGATAGAGAAATTAATCAAAAAACAATTTATGGAAGTCTAGCAGGAATGGCTTTAGGAATTATAATCAGTTTAATTTTCTACATCTTGATTATCAATATTTTAGGAAAATTTATATATTATCCTATTATAGCTGTATATTTCATTTGTTATCGAAGCATTAAGTTCATAACCAAACAAACAAGAGATAATACATTTGTGTTTCTAACATCACTGGCAGGAACAATACTGACATTGATTTGTCTTTTCTTCATTTACCATTAATTCAAATAAAACAATGTCATTACAAACTTTAAAAACACTGTTCAACAGAGATTTAAACAAACTAAAATTTGAAATCGAATCGTACGAATTCGAAAAACAAATTTGGGTAATAGATAAAAACATTTCCAATTCAGCTGGAAACTTATGTTTGCATTTAATTGGCAATCTTAATACTTACATTGGCGCAGAAATAGGCAAAACAGGCTATGTGCGTAATCGTCCGTTAGAGTTTTCATTAAAAGATATTCCAAAAGCAGAATTGATTTCTAAAATCGAAGACACGATTGAAGTGATCAATAAAAGTTTAGATTCCTTAACTGAAAAAGATTTAGAACAGATTTATCCGCAGATTGTTTTTGAAAAAGAAATGACAACAGGCTTTTTCTTAATTCATCTTTCAACACATTTAGCATATCATTTAGGACAGATAAATTATCACAGAAGACTTCTTGATTTCTGATTGTAGATTTTAGATTGTAGATTGTAGATTGTAGATTTTTACTACGATTTAAAAAAAATCTAAAATCTAAAATCATAAATCTAAAATTCTAACCCGTACCTTTACACCACATTCAAAAAAACGCTTATGTCATCACACCATATAGTCCGCGACGATCAAGAACCCGCTTTAATAATTGCAAATGGCGCAGCCTGCGATCCCGAATTATTAGGACAATTATTAGAATGGTCGCCACTGGTTATCGTTTTAGATTCGGCTATTGAAAGAGTGATTGAATTAGGCATAAAAGTCGATGTGCTTTTGGGTGATTTTGACCGCGGTTTTGATCCTGAAATTTATAAAACTTCGCAATTTCCAATCGAAATCGTTCATACGCCAGATCAAGATAAAACAGATCTGGAAAAGGCTTTTGATTATCTTATCGAAAGAAAAATTCCTGCCGTAAATGTTGTTTGGGCAACCGGAAAACGTGCCGACCATACAATTACAAACCTTACACAGATTGTTCGTTACAGAAATTCACTCAAAATTGTAATTCTCGACGATCATTCAAAAATATTTTTACTTCCAACAAAATTTGAGAAATGGTACACCGCTAAAACACCAATTTCACTTATTCCAATTGGTGTTGTAAACGGAATTTCTTCTGCCAATTTAAAGTACGAATTAAACAACGATACACTAACAATGGGTTACAGAACCGGAAGCAGTAATTCTGTCGAAAAAGATGGCATTGTAACCATTACACATCTTGAAGGCGATTTGCTTTTAATGGAGTGTTTTGATTAATCTATTTTCTTATCTGTAAAATTTTACAAATCGAAAATAAAGCTTATTCTAATCCAATAAATATTGTTTGGGAAAATTTGCACACATATTAAAATATAGTAACTTTGATATAAAAGTTACCATATTTATACACTATGAAATTAGAACAACCACCTATAGAAATCAAATTTAAGGAAGTTTTTCAAGATTATATTGATAAAAAATTTGAGAATTTTCTACGAGTTTCTGACGGCAGGTATGTATATTGGGATATATTAAAATATCGAAAAAATTTACCTTATCCTGAGGATACTGTAAAATCTTGGAGTTTACTTAAATTCCATCGTTCAATAAACTACAAAAGCATTAATTTCGGAGAAAAGGATTTTTATTACTACATAACCGAAAACATTCAACAAAATTTACATGAGTTTGATTTAAAACTAATTGGGGGATTATATAAAACACCAATTACTCAAAATGATAAGGCTGAATATTTAAAAGGCTCTATTCTTGAAGAAGCAATTGCTAGTTCGCAAGTCGAAGGAGCAGCAACTACTACAAAGGTAGCTTTCGAAATGCTAAAATCTGAGCGTAAACCAAGGAATGAATCTGAACAAATGATTTTTAATAATCTTCGAAGTATACAATTCATAACAGAAGAAAATACTAGATCATTAGATTTTAATTTTATAATAGAGATACATAAAATTATGACTGCTAAAACTTCTGCTGAATATTGTTCAGGAAGTTTTAGAAAAAGTTCTGTATTTGTTACTGATCACGTAGATGGCGAAATTGCACACATGCCGCCAGAGTCCAAAAACATAGAAAAATTCATGCAAGATTTATGCAATTTTGCTAATTCTGAAAAACCATTCATCCATCCCATCGTTAAGGCATCAATTATACATTTTATGTTTGGGTATATTCACCCATTTATGGATGGAAATGGTAGAACTGCAAGAGCACTATTCTATTGGTATTTACTTAAAAAAGATTATTCTTTAATCAAAAACATATCTATTTCTAGAGCTATTTTAAATTCTAGAACTCAATATGACAAAGCTTTTTTAATGACTGAATACGATGGTAATGATTTAACTTATTTTATTAACTATTCAATTCGAAACTTAAGAGTTGCATTTGAAAATTTAATTAATTATAGGGATAAGAAAAAAGAAGAAAGCGATAGGGCCAATCTAATAGCTTATAAGTTAATATCAAAAGGTCTAAATAAAAGACAAGCTGATTTAATTTCTTATTTATATATCAAATCTGATCCAAATGTAAATATTGCATCCTATTCAAATCGACACGAAATTGTTAGGTTGACTGCTAGAAAGGACATTAATGAGTTATTGAAAAAAGGTCTAATTGTAGAGGAGAAACTAGGGCGCGATATTATATTAAATATTTCTTCAAAAAAAGTATTGAAGAATATGTAAATCTATAATAGTAATTCTACTAACAACGCTTTGCTTGATTTGTTTTTTTGTGTATTGCTTACTTGAAACAAAATATAAATAAAAACATTATTTCCCAACCGGAAGTATCATGGATTTGAACAATTTCTTTAATGCAAAATCTCACAAAATCTTTCTAAAAAGGAATACCTATCTTTGCAATCGAAACCAAAGAAAATGAAAGCAGAAAACAATTCCGAAAAAAGTAATTTACACCCAAGAAATCTTCATCGAAACCGATATGATTTTGAAAAACTGATTTCAAATTGCTCAGAATTGAAAGCTTTTATTTCTATAAATAAATACGGAATCGAAACTATTGATTTTAGTAATCCGTCTGCTGTAAAAACATTAAACAAGGCTTTACTGAAAACCTATTACGGCATTCAAAACTGGGATATTCCTAAAAATTATCTTTGCCCGCCAATTCCAGGGCGTGCCGATTATATTCATTATATCGCCGATTTATTGGCCGAAAGCAACAATAATCAAATTCCAGAAACTTCGCATGTTTTAGGATTAGATATCGGTACGGGTTCCAATTTAATCTATCCGATATTAGGGAATTCGATTTATAACTGGAGTTTTGTCGGAACAGATATTGATCAAAAATCAATCGAAAATTGCAGTAAAATTATCGAAGCCAATCCAGAATTAATCGATTCTATCAGTTTGCAACAACAGACTGAACCGCGATTTATTTTTAAAAATATTATCACGCCCGAAGACCGTTTTACATTCACGATGTGTAATCCGCCTTTTCATGCATCTGCTGAGGAAGCGAATAAAAGTACTTCTAGAAAAGTTTCTAATTTAAATCCGAAAGAAAAAAGAAATACAAATCCCATTTTGAATTTTGGTGGACAAAATGCCGAATTGTGGTGCAATGGCGGCGAAATCGGATTCATCACGCAAATGATTTATGAAAGCGCTAAATATCCTTCGCAAGTTTTATGGTTCACCACTTTAGTTTCTAAAAAAGAAAATCTTTCTTCAATCTACAAAATATTGAAAAAAATAAACGCCGTTTCTGTCCAAACAATCGAAATGTCGCAAGGACAAAAAAATAGCCGAATTGTAGCTTGGAGTTTTTTTGAAACCCCAAAATCCCAAAAACAATTCTTTTAAAATACTGATTTCCAAAACAAAACCTTGATTTTATAATTAGCTTTTGCTACATTTATTGTAAACTATTTAAAATCAAGATTATGGCAGAATACATTGGTTATCTCGCGTCTGTATTTATCGTTGGAGGTTTTTTGCTAAAAAACCTTAGAGCAATCCGATTCATTAATATGTTTGGCTGTATCTGTTTTGTCATTTACGGTATTTTTTTAAATGATTACAGAGATTTCAACCAATGGCTTTGGCCGGTAATTATTCCGAACGCTATTTTAGCTTTTGTACAGATTTATTATTTAACCTCCAAAAACGATAAATCTTAAAATTATGATATTTTAAAATAAAATTCTGATACCCTTTTCACCTACTCTAATCGTAACTTTAAGCTGAAAATTGAATTTTATTATGATATTAAAAATATATTACCGCTTAGCAATTGTACTTTTTTTAGTGACAAGTTGTGCTTCAAAAAAAGCAAAATTTGACGATTACGTTTTTAAAACCAAAGCCGAAGAAGCAAAATACCAAACTGCTTACGACAAAGCTTTAAAACTTTGGAACATTCCATACACTGAAGAAGACGTAAAAACAAGTTTTGGAACGGCGCACATTGTAATCGCAGGGCCACAGAACGGGAAAAGCCTAGTCTTACTTCACGGAATGGACGCGAGTTCTACTATGTGGTACCCAAACATTAAAGTTCTGGCCAAAAATCATCGCATTTACGCCATCGATTTTATCATGGAGCCCAACAAATCCCATCTAACCGCAAAATCGCTTTCATCTGATGACATTGTTGTTTTTTATAACGAAATTTTCGATCATTATAAATTAAAGAAATTTGATCTAATCGGGGCTTCACGAGGCGGCTGGATTGCTACATTATTAGCTACTCAAAAGCCAAATTCGATCGACAAGATTGTTTTATTAAGTCCTGCGCAGACTTTTAAATTTCTTGATAAACCCAGAAAAACGACTTCTGCATTAATGCTGAAACTTTTTCCGAGCGAAAAGAAATTCAGTAAAACCGTATCCACTTTTTCAACTCATCCTGAAAACATAAGCCGTATTTATAAAAGACAGTTTTATTTGGCTAATAAATATGCAAAATCCAATTCTAGCATGCTTAAAATGATGCCTTTTTCAGATAAAGAATTAGAATCGATTCAAAATCCTGTTTTGGTTTTAATTGGAGATAAAGACGTTATCAATTCAGAAGAAAGTCTAGAGAGGGCGAAAAAACATTTATCAAAAAGCGAAACTAGAATCATCAAAGATGCAGGGCATTTTCTAACTATTGATCAGCCCAAGATTGTAAATGAAGCTGTTATTAGTTTTTTAGATTAAGAGCGTTTTCTGTCACACATTTTTACAAATAAGCTTTGCATTTACATTGGTTTCATAAACAAAATTAGTGCAAATTAGTACAATTCGGGACAGACTTTAAACTACTTACTTACACAAACTTTGTATCTTTACAAAACCAAATTTTCAGTATACGCAAATGAAATTTCAAGTTTCTTCAGAATATAGTCCAAAAGGAGATCAGCCACAAGCCATACAAAAGTTGGCACAAGGCGTGGTTGACGGAGATAAATACCAAACATTATTAGGAGTTACCGGTTCCGGAAAAACGTTTACTGTTGCCAATGTTATTCAGGAAGTGCAAAGACCCACTTTGGTTTTGGCGCACAACAAAACTTTAGCAGCGCAATTGTATTCGGAGTTCAAACAGTTTTTTCCAAACAATGCGGTGGAGTACTTCGTTTCTTATTACGACTATTATCAGCCAGAAGCTTTTATGCCCGTAACTGGAGTTTTCATTGAAAAAGATTTATCTATCAATGAAGAATTGGAGAAAATGCGTTTAAGCACCACTTCTTCCCTACTTTCAGGAAGACGTGACGTTTTGGTTGTAGCTTCTGTTTCTTGTCTATATGGTATCGGAAACCCTGTTGAATTTCAGAAAAACGTAATTGAAATTAAACGTGATCAGGTTATTTCGAGAACTAAATTATTGCATAGTTTAGTTCAGAGTTTATATGCCAGAACTGAAGCCGATTTTAATCCTGGAACTTTCAGAATTAAAGGAGATACGGTCGAAGTTTATCCAAGTTATGCAGATGATGCATATCGAATTCATTTTTTTGGAGATGAAATTGAAGAAATCGAAGCATTTGATGCGAAAACTTCTCAAGTTATAGAAAAATTCCAAAGATTAACGATTTATCCTGCCAATATGTTTGTGACTTCTCCAGAAGTTTTACAAGGTGCGATTTGGCAAATTCAGCAGGATTTAGTGAAACAAGTAGATTATTTCAAAGAAATTGGAAAACATCTTGAAGCGAAACGTTTGGAAGAAAGAACCAATTTCGATTTAGAAATGATTCGCGAATTAGGATATTGTTCTGGAATTGAAAATTACTCAAGATATCTTGACGGACGTGAAGCAGGAACAAGACCTTTCTGCTTGTTAGATTATTTCCCAAGTGATTATTTAATGGTTGTTGATGAAAGTCACGTAACCGTTTCGCAAGTTCATGCCATGTACGGAGGTGACCGAAGCCGAAAAGAAAACTTGGTCGAATATGGTTTCCGTCTTCCTGCAGCAATGGACAACCGACCTTTGAAATTTGAAGAATTTGAAGCGTTGCAAAATCAGGTAATTTATGTTTCTGCAACTCCTGCAGATTACGAATTGCAAAAATCGGATGGTATTTATGTTGAGCAAATTATTCGCCCGACTGGATTATTAGACCCTGAAATTGAAGTTCGTCCAAGCTTAAATCAGATTGATGACTTGATTGAAGAAATTCAGGTTCGTTGTGAATTAGACGAAAGAGTTCTCGTTACGACTTTAACCAAAAGAATGGCCGAAGAATTGGCCAAATACCTAACAAAAGTAAGCATTCGATGCCGCTACATACATTCTGAAGTTGATACTTTAGAACGTATCGAAATCATGCAAGACTTGCGAAAAGGTATTTTTGATGTTCTTATTGGAGTAAACTTACTTCGTGAAGGTTTAGATTTACCAGAGGTTTCTCTTGTTGCCATTTTAGATGCCGACAAAGAAGGTTTCTTGCGTAACCATAGATCTTTAACACAAACTATTGGTCGTGCAGCGAGAAACTTAAATGGTAAAGCAATTATGTATGCTGATAAAATTACAGCGAGTATGCAGCGAACAATTGACGAAACCAATTACAGAAGAACCAAACAGATTAATTACAACGTAGAAAATAATATAACTCCTCAAGCTCTAAACAAGAAAATCGAAAGCGCTTTCACCAAAAACCCATTGGTAGAATATGAATTAGGTCATCCAATTCCTGTTGCTGCTGAGCCAGAAACTGCCTATTTATCTAAAGCTGAATTGGAAAAAATGATTCGTGAAAAGCGTAAAACAATGGAAAAAGCGGCAAAAGAACTAGACTTTTTGCAAGCCGCAAAGCTTCGTGACGAAATTAAAAAATTACAGGAACAGCTGCCTTAAAAAACTTTATTTCAAAACAATTAAACCTATAATAAAGAAATTCATTTTTTAAAAATTAAACAATCTAATCTTTTTAAAATTCATTAGATTTATCAAAAATTTTTAAATTCTAGAATGAAATATTATTTACTCTTTTTTGTTTTTTTAATTTTTAATGGCGTATCAACAGCACAATCAAATAAAAGTGATTTTTGGAATGAAGAATTAGAAAATTCATCCGACCTTATAAAACCTAATACTCTTTCCACTCATCCATTTGGTATTTATATATCAAGATTAAACCACAATTTCAACGTTCGCTCGACTGATAAATATTCATTCGCATTTGAAGTCTCAAGTGGAAACGTAGTGCTTCCTTATGTAAAATCATATGAATTGACTGATCCTAATGACCGCGAAATTTCCAAAAACCAGCCCTGGCATACGCGCGAATTTTCATTTGATTTAGATAAAGTGCCATCCAAAATTAAAGAATTTGAAGCCGATGGCGTTATTCGATCGTATCGCTTTAATTTTACCTTACCACTTACAGTTAATCACGAATTGAGTTTCAGCCTTCGAGCTAACTCGCTCGATCGAGGTAAATATCCGTATTCTATTTTTACTTCAGATGAATCAATCGAATGGTTTCATCGCAATATTGCAGGCGGAAAAGATCCTTTTTCTAGATACCATTATGGTATAAACCAAGCTGGAATAGCTTATAAAGATGAAAATAATAAGGTCTTAACAATGGATAACAACGACTTTCTAATTTCCGGGCTTGATATAAATTATACGTATTACCCTAAATTAGAGATGAATGAAAAACATCATATTTACTTAAATTTTGGCGCTCAGCTGGGTATTAATACTTCTAAATATAATCCTGCTTCAGATTTCGGAATTTCTTCTTCTATCTTAAAAAAAATGATCATTAAGGATAAAAATATTCTAAGTTTCGGATTAAGTTTAGGCGTTTTACGTCAGCACATTTTTGAATATGGAGATGGCGTAAATCTTAGCAATCAAGATTTTTTATGCAGTTTTGAAGGTCTTATTAATTACAAAGTAAAACTTAAAAACAACAATCGAATTTCATACGGTATTAATTATAATTTCCAGAATTCTTACAACAAGAAAAAAGATATGGATTATATTGTTCTAACGGGCCAAAGAATAAATACGCACTGGCAAAAGACCATATCTCATTTGTATGAGGATTTAGAAGGATGGAGTGCAATTTGTACTTATTCTACGAAGCGATTTTCTTATTTTGTGTATCTTCGGGAAGATTTAAATCTAGATAATGCACCAGATTTACAAACAGGCATTGGTATAAAAATGTCAATCAAAAAGAGTTAGAATTCTATTTTTTAAACAGAAACACAAAACAAGGATTAGCCATGAAACTAATTTTAAGAGAATACAATCTAAAACTAAAACACACTTTTACGATTTCTAGAGAATCTATAGATTTTCAGCCTTCCTTAATTGTAGAATTACAAAGTGATGGTTTTTCTGGTTTTGGAGAAGCTACTTCAAATCCATATTATCATATTACGGTTCCAATGATGATCGCTGATTTGGAGAAAATTAGATCGATTATTGAAAACACAGAAAATGAAACTCCAGAAGTTTTTTGGTCAAAAATTCATCCGTATTTAAAAGAGGATATGTTTGCTTTATGCGCTTTAGATTTAGCTTATAATGATTTGTATGCTCGTAAAAAAGGAAAGAAATTATACGAATTATGGAATTACAAAACCGATCATAATCCGTTGACTGATTATACGATTGGAATTGATACGATTGAAAAAATGGTTTTTAAAATGCAAGAACTGCCTTGGCCTATTTATAAAATTAAATTGGGAACAAAGGAAGATATTGCTATTGTAAAAGAACTTAGAAAACATACCAATGCCATTTTTAGAATTGATGCCAATTGTGGATGGACGGTTGACGAAACCATCAATAATGCGGCCGAATTAAAAAAATTGGGTGTTGAATTTCTAGAACAGCCAATGAAGGCTGATAATTGGGAAGGCCACAAAGAAGTCTTCAAACATTCTGTCCTTCCTGTAATTGCTGACGAAAGCTGTATTATTGAAGAAGATGTGGCGAAATGTTTTAACCATTTTCATGGCGTAAATGTAAAACTCGTAAAATGCGGCGGACTAACCCCAGGAAAACGCATGATCGAAGAAGCCAAAAAACTAGGTTTAAAAACAATGGTGGGCTGTATGACCGAATCTACTGTAGGTATTTCTGCTATTGCACATTTGCTTCCTCAATTGGATTATGTTGATATGGACGGCGCCTTGCTTTTGTCTGAAGACATTGCAACTGGTGTAACAATTGAAGACGGTGTGGTCAATTATTCAAATCTTAACGGAACAGGAGTTACATTGCTGTAAAATGATAGTCGAAAAATTTCCAGATCGAATCATTGAAATTGACCAAAAACAATATCTGTATTTTGGAGGAACTGCCTATTTGGGACTTCCAACAAACAAGAAATTTCAAGATTTAGTAGTTCAAAACATTTTAAAATGGGGAACAACTTACGGAAGCTCGAGAACTGCAAACATTAAATTGAGCGCTTATACTGCGGGCGAAAATTTTTTAATTCAACATATTGGTTCTGAAGATACTGTAACCGTTTCTTCTGGAATGTTGGCTGGAAAATTGGTTCTAGAAAAATTGAAAAAGCAAACCGATTGCTTTTATCATTTAAACGACATTCATTCGGCTATTCAAATTGAGAATAGTTTTCCTGTTTTTATAAATGAAAAATTGAATGAGCACTTATTAGATCCTAAATCAGAAAAAATAACCATTTTGACCGATGGCGTTCCTTCCTTCCAAACCAAACCTGTTGATTTATCTTTCTTAAAACAGATTTCAAACCATAAAGAAATTACCTTGGTTGTTGATGAATCGCATTCGTTGGGAATTATTGGCAAAAATGGTTCTGGAATCTATTCCTCAATTGATTTTCCAATTAAAAGAAAAATCCTGGTTTCGTCTCTAGGAAAAGCTTTCGGATTAACTGGCGGAGTGATTGCTTCAGATTCGGAATTCATCAAAGAAATAAAAGAAATTGAAACTTTTACAAGCGCTGCAGGAATGAATCCCGCTTTTGTACAAACGCTTTCTGATGCTTCTGAAATTTATAAATTACAGCATCAAAAACTGAAAGATAATTTGAGCTATATCGATTCGATTTTAATTAAAAATAAGAACGTTAAGTTTGATGCAGAATATCCTTTAATTTACTTATTACCAAAAGAATTAATTAGCCAATTAAAAATCGAAAATATAATTATTGCCAGTTTCAAATATACTAAAGAAGCTGAACCGCTTAATCGCATTGTAGTAACCGCAAATCACACAAAAGAAGATTTAGATAAATTGATTGGCGTTTTAAA
The DNA here is from genome assembly GCF_056824325.1 of Flavobacterium sp. B330r. Lineage (NCBI taxonomy): Bacteria > Pseudomonadati > Bacteroidota > Flavobacteriia > Flavobacteriales > Flavobacteriaceae > Flavobacterium > Flavobacterium sp. B330r. The sequence continues at coordinate 3,316,123 of NZ_CP124860.1, read as the reverse complement.
TGAATTTAATTCTCAATTTTAATCATTTTAAAAAACTACCTTTGTAAAAAATAAAACAATGACGAATAACGATATACTTAAAAAACTTCGCGTGGCTTTGATGCTCCGTGATGACCAAATAGTTGAAATTTTAGAATTGGTAGATTTTAGAATTACAAAATCAGAATTGGGTGCTTTTTTTAGAGCAGAAGATCATCCAAATTACATGGAATGTGGCGATCAGGTTTTAAGAAACTTCCTAAACGGATTGGTTATTCATTTAAGAGGAACTAAAGAAAATCCTAAAAATCCTAATGATGTTTTAGCAAAACATAAATCTGAAATTCCGAAGAAAGAAACTTCTAAAGAAAGACCAGAATTTAAAGCAACTCCAAAAGATTCAGAAAAATATAGAGGAGATCAAAGTTCTTCAAAGTCAGGTTCATCAGCTGGAAAACCTAAAAAGAAAGCATTCCCAAAAGGAAATGGAAAACCTGTTGTGGTAGAAAAAGTGGTTTTCAAAAACGGCAATAAGAAAAAATCGTAATTGAGGATTTAACCGCTAAGAACGCTAAGATTTACGCAAAGTTCGCAAAGTTTTATTCACAAAGCTTTGCGAACTTTGCGTTTGTATTCACAATACTTAGTCAAAAATCCTTGCGCACTTTGCGGTTAAAAAAAATTAAATTTTATTCTCTTCTATTTTATCAAAAAAAGCATCTTTAAAAGTAGCTCCAATTGGCAATTCTTTTCCATTTATAAAAACCGAAAAATTATCTGTCGATTCTATATGCTGCAATGAAACCACATACGATTTATGGATTTGAATAAAATCTTTTTCTGGTAATGATTCAATAACATTTTTTAATGACGAATGTGTAATAATCTGTTGCTTTACAGTATGAATACAAACATAATTCTGTAAACTTTCTACGTATAAAACTTCGTTCAAAAATACTTTCTGAAATTTATTTTTCCCATCTGTTTTTATAAATAAAAAATCTGGCGCATTATTATTATTGACACTCGAAACTTCTATTTTCGGTTCAGAGTTTAATTTAGAAACAGCTTGATAAAAACGTTCAAATGCAATTGGTTTTAATAAATAATCGACTGCATTTAATTCAAATCCTTCTAAAGCAAAATCTGGATAAGCCGTTGTAAAAATGACTTTTATATCTTTAGAAATAATTTTAGAAATCTGTAAACCTGTTAATTGAGGCATTTGAATATCTAGAAAAATAACATCTACAGATTGTGAGTTTAGAAATTCTAATGCTTTTAACGAATCATTAAAAACGCCAACCTTCTCCAGAAAATTCACTTTTCCGATGTAATTTTCCAATATTCTAGTTGCAGGCGGTTCGTCGTCGACAATTATGCATTTAAAAGTCATAAATTATTTCTTTAGCGGTATTTTTAAGTAAGTTTTAAAGGTATTATTTTCTTCTGTTTTTTCCAGAATAAATTGGCCTTTATAGGTGTATTCCAGCCTTTTTGTCAAATTATCAAAACCAATTCCTGTTGAAGAATAATTTTCTCCTTCAATGAAATAATTGAAAGTTGAAATTTCTAGAAAATCGTCCTTTATTCGAATTGAAATAATGGCTTTTTCGTCTTCATTATTAAATTTTCCATGCTTGAAAACATTCTCAACAAAGTGAACCAAAGCCGAGGAAATGATTTTTTCGTTTGAATAATTTCCCTCAACCGAAAAATCTAAAAACAACTGATCTTCAAATCTTTTCTTTTGCAAATGAATATAGTTTTGAATGAATTGAATTTCTTTTGAGAGTATCGCTTCATCTTTGTCTGTTTCTGTAATAACATATCGAAGTAAATCAGAAAGAACCAAAATATCATCAGCCATTTCATCTTCTTTTAAAACCAACTGGCTATAAAAAGAATTCAGCGTATTAAACAAAAAATGCGGACTAACCTGTGCTTTCAGCATTTGAAACTCTGCTTTTTTATTCTCCAGAAGCAATTCCTGATTTTGATGTTGCGTAGTATGAAACTGCCAAAATAAAAAAGTCAGTGCGCTTAAAAGTACAGCTGGCAATCCGAAGAAAAAATTGTCTTTTATGTAATAACCTATTTCTCTAGCTTCTTCATAGTAGTTGTGCATTCCGGTAATATTAAACATAACCACTTCTTGCAAAAAATAGCGAACAGCCGCAAAAAGCAATAGCGAAACTGGAATTGTCAGAATATAAAAAACTAATTTCTTCCTGTTTAAAAACCATTCACAGAAGTAATAAAAATTAAGAATGTAAATACAAAATATTGCTAACAAATGAGTTGGCGTAATTCCATAACATATTGCTTTTATTACAATTTCTATTTTTTGATCATTAAGTCCAATATCCCAGAAAATATACGTTAGAAATAATAATAAGAAAAAGACAATGTGATAGTAAAAAGGGATTCTTGATTTCATAGTTTTATGATAATTAGCTCAAAAATACAATTAAGCCTGCAATCGAAAATGACATTTATTTAAAACATGCTTTTTTAGGGATGAACTATCAAAAACTTTACATGAAATTATTAAACTGCAAATTTCATGTGTTTATAAAATGAAATTCTATGTTCATCAAAAACAAAAAATAGAGGTCAAAAGAGGGAATACATTTGTCATGAATTTAAAAACAAAACGTCATGCACAAAATCATTTTATTACTCGCAATTATTACATTAAACTTAACTTCTGCTCAAACTAAGAAAAAACAAATTTTATTAATTGGAACTTTTCATTACGCCAATCCTGGTCATGATGTTGCCAAAATAAAAACTTTTAATGTAATGTCTGATAAAAGCCAAAAAGAGCTCGAAATTATGAGTGACAAAATCAAGAAATTTGGTCCAGACAAAATATTTGTAGAATGGAAATTTAGCAAACAAGCTGAGCTAGACAAGTATTACAATAAAAACACCGACAGTTTACTTAAAAAAGATCTAAATGAAATTACTCAATTAGCATTACGTACTGCTAAAAAACTGAATCATAAAAAGATGTACGGGATTGATTATCGTACCCGTTTTCCTTATGATAGCTTGATGATGTCAATGGAAAAAGCAAATCAGAAGGATTTAATGAAAAAAAACACGGAGTCAACAGAAATGTTTGTAAAAGATAATAACGAAAGAATGGCTAAAAGCTCTTTAACAGATCTTATGCTTTACTACAATGAAAAAGCGTCTAATGAAGATAACATCCAATGGTATTTAGAAGTAGCAAACAGAACTGGAAATCCAGATGACTTTACTGGTGCTTCTTTAGTTTCAAATTGGTACAAAAGAAACTTATACATGTATTCTTTAGTTCAGAAATTAACCGAAAGCTCAGATAATAAAATCATGGTTTTACTTGGAGCCGGACACGCTGCAATGCTAAGAGAATTTCTAGCACATGATCCAGAATTTGAAATCGTAGAATTATCGACTGTTTTGAAATAATACTTTTTTAACCATATTATTAAACTTTGCGTAGACTGCAGTGTGCCTCTACGATATACATTATCCATAAAAACAAAAAATCATGCAAAAAATTATTCTATTACTAGCTCTTATAACATTTAACATGGCATCTGCTCAAACTAAGAAAAAGCAGATTCTATTGGTTGGAACATTTCATTACGCCAACCCTGGTCTTGACGTTGCTCAATTAAACAGTTTTGATATCTTGTCTGAGAAAAGCCAAAAAGAACTCGAAATAATGAGTGACAAAATCAAAAAATTTGGCCCAGATAAAATATTTGTAGAATGGGAATTTAACGAGCAAGCCGATTTAGATAAGTTTTACAATAAAAACACCGACAGTCTTTTTAAAACTAACAAAAACGAAATAACACAACTGGCACTCCGTACGGCTAAAAAACTGAATCATAAAAAATTATACGGAATGAATCTCTATACTTCTTTTCCATATGACAGTTTACTGATGTCAATGGAAAAAGCAAACCAACAGGATTTATTGAAAAGAAATAATGAGTGGAAAAAAAGAAATGAAAAAGATCATAATGAAAGAATAACAAAAAGCTCGTTACAAGAACTCATGCTGCATTACAATAAAAAAGAAACCGAAAATAAAAACATCCAATGGTATTTGGAAGTAGCAAATAGAGCTGGAAATCCAGATGATTTTACGGGACCGTCTTTAGTTTCAAATTGGTACAAAAGAAATTTATATATGTATTCTTTAATTCAGAAACTAACTGAAAGCACAGATAACAAAATAATGGTTTTAGTTGGCGCTGGTCATGCTGCATTGATAAGAGAATTTATAACCCATGATCCAGAATTTGAACTTGTAGAACTATCTACAGTTTTGAAATAAACTTGATGATTTAACCGCAAAGAGCGCAAAGAATTACGCAAAGTTCGCAAAGTTTTTTTTTAGCCACGAATTCACGAATTTTATTTTTTTACAATCTTTGAAAATAATTCGTGAATTCGTGGCTATTTTCAACATACAGCTTTGCGAACTTTGCGTTTGTATTCATAGTCCTTGGCAAAAAACCTTGCTAACTTTGCGGTTAAATAGACTCCAAAAAAAATCCCTCCGAAGCACGGAGGGATTTTCTATATAAATTGATTTCTTATTTAATTAAGAAAGAGCAGCTTTAACTTGGTCAGCAGCTTCTTGGAATTGAACTGCAGATAAGATTGGCATACCAGAGTTGTCAATTAATTCTTTTGCAATTTCAGCATTTGTTCCTTGCAAACGAACGATAATTGGCACTTTAATAGCGTCTCCCATGTTTTTGTAAGCGTCAACAACACCTTGAGCAACACGGTCACAACGAACGATTCCTCCGAAGATGTTAATTAAGATAGCTTTTACGTTTGGATCTTTCAAGATAATTCTGAAAGCTGTTTCAACACGTTTTGCATCAGCAGTTCCTCCTACGTCAAGGAAGTTAGCAGGCTCAAAACCAGCATATTTAATTAAATCCATAGTTGCCATTGCAAGACCAGCTCCGTTTACCATACATCCTACAGTACCGTCAAGGTCAACATAGTTAAGACCAACTTCTTTAGCTTCAACTTCGATTGGATTCTCCTCACGGATATCTCTCATTTCAGCATATTTAGGTTGTCTGTATAAAGCGTTATCGTCGATGTTAACTTTAGCATCAACAGCTAAGATTTTGTTATCAGAAGTTTTTAAAACTGGGTTGATTTCAAACATAGAAGCATCAGAACCAATGTAAGCATTGTAAAGTGCATCGATGAATTTAACCATTTCTTTGAAAGCATTTCCAGAAAGACCTAAGTTGAAGGCAATTCTTCTAGCTTGGAAACCTTGTAATCCAACAGATGGATCTATTTCTTCAGTAAAGATTAAGTGTGGAGTATGCTCAGCAACTTCTTCGATATCCATTCCACCTTCAGTAGAATACATAATCATGTTGCGTCCTGTACCTCTATTCAATAAAACAGAAACATAGAATTCAGAAGTTTCGCTTTCACCTGGATAGTAAACATCTTCTGCAACTAATATTTTGTTTACTTTTTTACCTTCAGGCGGAGTCTGAGGTGTAATCAACTGCATTCCGATGATTTGTTCTGCTAACTCTTCAACTTGTTGTAAGTTTTTTGCCAGCTTAACTCCACCACCTTTTCCACGACCACCTGCGTGAATTTGTGCTTTTATTACATGCCATCCTGTACCAGTTTCGGCAGTTAATTGTTTTGCAGCAGCTACAGCTTCAACCGCATTGTTAGCCACAATTCCGCGTTGTACGCGTACTCCGTAACTCGCTAAAATTTCTTTTCCTTGATATTCGTGTATGTTCATAATATAGAATTTGTCTGGTTCTGAATTTATTTCAGAATAAAAGTGCGACAAAAGTAACAAAATACAACTTAATAGTAAAATCTTTTTCAATTAAATAAATGTTATATATAGGTATTAGGCGTTGATAATTTTTCAAAGCAAACAAATCGTTAACGGAACAATTTGTTAATGTTAACACAATTCGCATAAAACGTTTGATATTTAACAAAAAATTCATTGGTTTTATTGGCCTACCGACGATTTTTCCTAATATATTTTAAGAGTAATTATATTTTTAGCAATTCGGGATGGTTTATATCATAATATTAATAATTAAGAATGCTTTTTCTAATATTACAGCAAAAATGAAAGCAAAAGCACTAATTCACTACATTATGTTTAACGAAATCTTTATTTTTGTAAAAAAAATATCAAGAATGAGAGTTAAAGAACAAGGGCTTTATCTGCCTGAATTTGAACACGACAATTGTGGTGCAGGATTTATTTGTAATTTGAATGGTATTAAGTCAAATGATATTATTCACAAAGCATTAGACATCTTAATTAAATTAGAACATCGTGGTGCCGTTAGTTCTGATGGAAGAACTGGTGACGGAGCCGGAATTTTATTCGACATTCCTCATGATTTTTTTAAGAAAGTTTGTGACTTTGAAATCCCAGAAGCGCGTGAGTATGCAGTAGGAATGGTTTTTTTACCAAAAAGCAAAAACCAAGTTTCTTTTTGTATCAATGCCTTTGAAGCAACAATCAAAGACCAAAACTTAAAAGTTTTAGGTTGGAGAGATGTACCCGTTGACGTTGAAAATCTAGGTGAAATTGCCGCAGAAAAAGAACCAACTGTTAAACAAGTTTTCGTTTCTAAAAACGGACAGGATTTAACTGAACAAGAATTTAATGCAAAACTTTTTGCAGCTAGAAAAATTGCTGAACATGCCGTAAGAGGATCAAAAACTTCTGAAAGCCACATGTTTTATTTTACTAGTTTATCGACAACTACTATAATATATAAAGGTCTATTGATGCCAGAAGACATCAGCCGTTATTATATAGATTTGAAAGATCCAGACTTGGTGACTCGTTTAGCACTTGTACACCAGCGTTTCTCTACAAATACATTCCCATCTTGGGACTTAGCTCAACCGTTTAGATACATGTGTCACAATGGTGAGATCAATACACTTCGTGGAAACGTAAGCCGTATGCGTGCTCGTGAAGAGCTTATGCAAAGCAAAGTTTTTGGCGATGATATCAAAAAACTATTCCCAATTATCTTAGAAGGAAAATCAGATTCTGCTTCTATGGATATGGTAATTGAACTTTTATTAATGACAGGTCGTTCATTGCCAGAGGCAATGATGATGGTTGTTCCTGAAGCTTGGGAAAAACACCAGACAATGTCTGAGGAGAAAAAAGCATTCTACGAGTTCAACGCTTGTATCATGGAGCCTTGGGATGGTCCTGCTTCTATTCCGTTTACAGATGGTAACGTAATTGGTGCTTTACTAGACAGAAACGGATTGCGTCCTTCTCGTTATACATTAACGAAAAGCGGATTCGTAATTATGTCATCTGAAATTGGTGTATTAGACATTGATCCAGAAGATGTAATTCAGCACGGACGTTTGGAGCCTGGAAAAATGTTCTTAGTTGATATGAATGAAGGACGTATCATCGAAGACGAAGAAGTTAAAAAAGCGATCGTTACAAAACGTCCATACAAACAATGGGTTGATGAAAACTTATTGCCATTGGCTAGCGTTCCTTATACAAACAACCCTACTCCTGTTGAAAAATTAGATTTCTTAACAAGACAGCGTTTGTTTGGTTATACTATTGAAGATTTAAAAACAATCATTAACCCAATGGGTAGCGACGGAGCTGAAGCAATTAGTTCTATGGGTAACGATACACCTTTGGCTGTTTTATCTGATCAGCCACAGTTGTTGTACAATTACTTCAAACAATTGTTTGCTCAGGTTACAAACCCGCCGTTGGATGGTATTCGTGAAGAAATCATTACTGATATTAGTTTAGCGATTGGTGGAGATTTCAATATTTTCGAAATTGAATCTAAACAATGCAAAAAATTAAAAATCCAAAATCCAGTTGTTTCTAATGAGGATTTGGATAAAATTAGAAATATAGATCACCCAGATTTCAAATCGGCTACTATTTCTACTTTATACAAAATAGAAAAAGGAGTTAACGGTTTAGAAAGAGCTCTTGAAAAATGTGTTCAGGCAACTTTTAAAGCAGTTGAAGAAGGATGCAACATCATTATCTTATCGGATAGAGGTGTAAGTGAAGAATTAGCTCCAATTCCAATGTTATTGGCTTGTTCTTACATTCACCACTCCTTAAACATTTTACAGGTTCGTTCTAAATTCGGAATCATCATCGAATCTGCAGAACCAAGAGAACCTCATCATTTTGCTTTATTGTTCGGTTACGGTGCAAGTGCAATCAATCCTTACATGGTAAACGAAATCATTCACGATCAGGTTGAAAAAGGTTTTATTACAAAAGTAAAAGCGGATTATGCAGTTGTAAACTACAACAAAGCGATTGCAAAAGGAATCGTAAAAATCATGAACAAAATTGGTATCTCTACTTTACATTCGTACAGAGCTGCTCAGATTTTCGAGATTTTAGGTTTAAACAAAACATTTACCTCTAAATACTTCCCTTACACTCCATCAAGAATTGAAGGAATTGGTTTAATGGAAGTGGAGAAAGAGGTTAAAAAACGTTTCCAAAAAGCTTTCCCAAATTCAAAAGTGGCAAGTTTGCTTTCTCTTGAAATTGGAGGTATTTATAGATGGAGACGTGGTGGCGAAAAACACATGTTTAACCCGACCACTATTTCTAAATTACAACAAGCGGTTCGTTTAAACAGCCCAGAAAGTTATAAAGAATACTCAAACGCCGTTAACGAGCAAAGCTCAAACTTAATGACCATTAGAGGTTTATTTGAATTCAATAATTTAGATCCAATTTCTATTGATGAAGTAGAGCCTTGGACAGAAATTGTAAAGAAATTCAAAACGGGTGCAATGTCTTACGGATCTATTTCTAGAGAAGCACACGAGAATTTAGCGATTGCAATGAACAGAATTGGCGGAAAAAGTAACTCTGGAGAAGGTGGAGAAGACCCAAAACGTTTCCAGAAAGAAATTAACGGAGATTCTAGAAATAGTGCTATCAAACAAGTTGCGTCAGGACGTTTTGGTGTTTCGATCAATTATTTGACAAACGCTAAAGAGATTCAAATCAAAATGGCTCAGGGAGCAAAACCTGGTGAAGGTGGACAGCTACCTGGAGAAAAAGTAGTGCCTTGGATTGCTGAAACTAGAAACTCTACGCCTTATGTAGGTTTGATTTCGCCTCCTCCTCACCACGATATTTACTCAATTGAGGATTTATCTCAGTTGATTTACGATTTGAAAAATGCAAACCGTGAAGCTCGTATTAACGTAAAATTAGTTTCTGAAGTTGGAGTTGGAACCATCGCTGCCGGTGTTGCCAAAGCAAAAGCTGACGTAATCTTAATTTCTGGTTACGACGGAGGAACGGGAGCTGCACCATTAACATCTTTACAGCACACAGGTATTCCGTGGGAACTTGGTTTAGCTGAAGCTCAGCAGACTTTGATCTTAAACGATTTAAGAAGCCGTGTAGTTTTAGAGTGTGACGGACAGTTGAAAACAGGTCGTGACGTGGCGATAGCTGCTTTATTAGGAGCTGAAGAATTCGGTTTCGCAACTGCACCGCTTGTAGCTTCTGGATGTATCATGATGAGAGCTTGTCACTTAAATACTTGCCCAGTTGGTATTGCTACTCAGGATCCTGAATTGAGAAAAAATTTCAAAGGAACTCCAGAGCACGTAATCAACTTCATGTATTTTATTGCTGAAGAGTTAAGAGAAATCATGGCACAGCTAGGTTTCAGAACGTTAAAAGAAATGGTAGGCCAATCACAAAAATTAAATGTGAACAAAGCCATCAAACATTACAAAGCAAATGGTTTAGACTTGTCATCAATTCTATACAAACCGGAAAAAGCAAAAACGCAGCCAAATCATAATACAACAACTCAAGATCACCAACTTGAAAATGTATTGGATTTTGACATCATCAAAGAAGCGATTCCGTCTATCTATAGAAAAGAGAAAACAAGAGTAACCTTTAAAATTAAAAATACAGACCGTTCTGTAGGTGCGATTTTGAGTAACGAAATCTCAAAAATCTACGGCGCACAAGGATTACCTGATGACACTATTTTAGTTGATTTTGAAGGTTCTGCTGGACAAAGTTTTGGTGCTTTTGCAACAAACGGATTGTCATTTAAAATTCACGGAAACTGTAATGATTATTTAGGAAAAGGTCTTTCTGGAGGAAAATTAATTGTAAAAGTACCTCCTACTGCTACTTTCAAACCTGAAGACAATATCATTATTGGAAACGTTGCCCTTTACGGAGCTATTACCGGAGAGGCTTATATTAATGGAATGGCCGGAGAGCGTTTCTGTGTGAGAAATTCTGGAGCAACAGCAGTTGTTGAAGGAATTGGAGATCACGGATGCGAGTACATGACTGGTGGTACAGTAGTAGTTTTAGGAAAAACAGGAAGAAACTTCGCAGCTGGTATGAGCGGTGGTGTGGCTTATGTTTACGATCCAAATAAGAAATTCGATTCTACAGTTTGTAACATGGAAATGGTTGCATTCGATCCGATGGAAGAAGAAGATCTTACGAAACTACGAAAACTGATCAAAAATCATTCATTGTACACAAGCAGTCCATTAGCAAAAAGAATTTTAGCAGACTGGGAAAACCAACAACAGCACTTCGTAAAAGTAATGCCAACTGATTACAAAAAAGCATTACAAAGAATTGCAGAAGAGAAAAAAATAGAAGAATTAATAGCGGGATAAATGATTTTAGAATTCAGATTTTAGATTTTAGATTTATCTACAATGTCTTCCTGAGCGAAGTCGAAGGATGAAATTGGAATTTGGAATTTTAAGAATTGGAATTTTAATCATTTAGATTTAATTAAAATGTCATGGGTAAAATAGGCGGATTTAAAGAATATAACAGAGCCGACGAAAGTAATCTTGCAGTAGCAGAACGTGTTTCAAACTACAACGAATTTACTATTCCGGTACCAAAAGATAAATTAAAAGAACAAGGATCAAGATGTATGGACTGTGGAATTCCTTTTTGCCACAGTGGTTGTCCGTTAGGAAATTTAATTCCTGACTTCAACGACATGGTGCATCAGGAAGAATGGCAAAGCGCATTAGAGATTTTACAATCTACTAATAACTTCCCTGAATTTACAGGACGCTTATGCCCTGCTCCATGCGAGAAATCATGTGTATTAGGAATCATCAAAGATCCGGTTTCTATCGAAAACATCGAAAAAAGCATTGTAGAAAGAGGTTTTGCTGAAGGATGGATCAAACCACAAGCGCCAAAAACAAGAACTGGAAAAACAGTTGCCGTTATTGGTTCAGGACCTGCAGGTCTTGCAGCGGCTCAGCAATTAAACAGAGCGGGTCATACCGTTACTGTTTTCGAAAGAGACAACGCAATTGGAGGTTTATTACGTTACGGAATTCCAAATTTCAAATTAGAAAAAGGAATTATTGATCGTCGTGTAGCAATTCTTGAAGCAGAAGGAATCACTTTCAAAACTAACGTAAACGTTGGTGTAAACTTCAGTGTTGAAGAATTAAACCAATTCGATTCTATCGTTTTATGCGGAGGAGCAACAGAAAGAAGAAGCTTGCCAACTAAAGGAATCGAAAGCAAAGGCGTTGTTCAGGCAATGGATTTCTTAACACAACAGACTAAAGTTTTATACGGAGAATCAATTCCAGATCAAGTTAAAGCAACTGGTAAAGATGTAATCGTTATTGGTGGTGGAGATACTGGTTCTGACTGTATTGGAACTTCAAACAGACACGGAGCTAAATCGGTAACTAACTTTGAGATTTTACCAAAACCTCCAGTTGGAAGAAGCGAGTCAACTCCTTGGCCTTTCTGGCCGTTGCAACTTAAAACATCATCTTCTCACGAAGAAGGTTGTGACAGAAACTGGTTGATCAACACTAAAGAATTCATTTCTAACGATAAAGGCGAATTAACGGGATTAAAAACTGTTGAAGTGCAATGGAAAATGACACCAGGTCAGCGTCCAGAATTAATCGAAAAAGAAGGTTCTGAGAAAATATGGCCTTGCGATTTAGCTTTATTAGCTCTTGGATTTACAGGTCCAGAGAAAACATTAAGCGAGCAATTAGGAATCGAAACTGATATGAGAAGCAACTACAAAGCGCATAACTATCAGACAAACGTGCCTCACATTTTCACTGCTGGTGATATGAGAAGAGGACAATCATTAATCGTGTGGGCTATTTCAGAAGGTCGCGAAGCTGCAAGAGAAGTAGATTTATTCCTTATGGGATCTACAAACTTGCCTACTAAAGGAAAAGGAGATTTACCGAGTTTATAAATCTAAGGTTCTGAGATACTAAGATGCTAAGGTTCTAAGTTTTTTTCTTAGCATTTTATTTAATCTTTTCCGATAAACAACATAACTACTAACAAACCCTTGAATTTATATTCAGGGGTTTTGTTTTTTTTAGCCACAGATTATTTTTTCCGCCACGACCCGAGCGATAGCGAACAGGCGAAGCAAATCAGTGGAAAAAAACAATTTCAACAGCATTTAAGAATAAGTTAATTCGCGAATTCGAGCCAAAAAAACTTAGTATCTTTAGCATCTTAGTCCCGATAGCTATCAGGATAGCACCTTTAAAAAGGTTACAAAATTTCAAAAACAGCAACTTTTTGTTTAAAATAAAACAATTTGTTATAATTTGTTATTTTTCTACAAATTATTTGCTGATAGATAAAAGTGTAATAACTTTGCCCAAAATGATTTAAAAATGCAAGCAAAAGATTTACTGCAGTTAGCAGACCAATTTGGAAGTCCATTGTATGTTTACGATGCTGAAAAAATCCAATCTCAGTACAACAGATTAACTAAAGCTTTCTCTAAGGTAGAAAACTTAAGAGTTAATTACGCCATGAAGGCATTGTCAAACGTTGCGATTCTACAGTTATTAAAGAACATGGGGTCTGGTTTAGACACTGTATCAATTCAGGAAGTTCAGTTAGGACTTCATGCTGGCTATGAACCCGAAAGAATTTTCTTTACACCAAACGGCGTTTCTCTAGAAGAAATCGAAGAAGTTGCCGCAATGGGTGTACAAATTAATATCGACAATTTATCTATTCTGGAACAATTCGGAACAAAACATCCACATATTCCGGTATGTATTCGTATCAATCCACACGTAATGGCGGGCGGAAACGCTAACATTTCTGTTGGACATATCGATAGTAAATTCGGAATTTCTGTTCACCAGATTCCACATATCTTGCGAATTGTTGAAAATACAAAAATGAGTATCGTAGGGATTCACATGCACACAGGATCTGATATTTTAGATATCGAAGTATTCTTGTATGCTGCCGAAATCTTATTTGATACTGCTAAACATTTCAAAGATTTACAATTCTTAGATTTCGGAAGCGGATTCAAAGTTCCTTATAAAAAAGACGATATCGAAACAGACATCGAAGAATTAGGTAAAAAATTATCTAAAAGATTCAACGCTTTCTGTACAGAATACGGCAGAGATTTAACCTTGATTTTCGAACCAGGAAAATTCTTGGTGAGTGAAGCAGGTCATTTCTTAGTAAAAGTAAACGTAGTAAAACAAACAACATCAACTGTTTTCGCTGGAGTTGACAGTGGTTTCAACCACTTAATTCGTCCAATGTTGTACGGATCTTCACACCATATTGAAAACATCTCAAACCCAAAAGGAAAAGAGCGTTTTTACTCAGTTGTAGGATACATTTGCGAAACAGATACTTTTGCAAACAACCGCAGAATTCAGGAAATTACTGAAGGCGATATTTTATCTTTCAGAAATGCAGGAGCATATTGTTTCTCAATGTCTTCAAACTACAACTCAAGATACAAACCAGCCGAAGTTCTTTGGATGAACGGACAAGGAATCTTGATTCGCCAAGCTGAAACATTTGAAGATTTACTTAAAAATCAAATTCCGTTGCCAGAAGAAGTTGCTGCTACGGTTTAACAATAGAAAAAAAGAGAATATCACTTTAATCCCGTTTCTTTATTGAGGCGGGATTTTTTTTATGAAATTTCATCTCAAAAAAAAAAATTGAATACATTTATAAAAGCTTTAAATTTGTAAGAATTTTACATGTAAATGAATTACAAAAATTATACTCTTATTAAAAATGAATTATCTACAGTATTTAATTTTGTAAGCACTGGACGTAAAGGCAATTTTAGAAAAGTAGTTGTTTATTCCCCTACTACAAACCCAAATGTATACAATCTTGGTTTTGGAGATTTAAAATACGATTCTTTAAAAAAGAAATACATTGTAGATGATCAAGTCATAAATGATAATGGAGACATTAGAATGGTTTTGGCAACCGTAGTAAAAACTGCATACGAATTTACAAGTGTTAATCCGCACATAACAATATTTTTTAGAGGAAGTGACACCAAAAGAACAAACACTTACAAAAGAGCCATAATGTTAAATCTAAAGGAATTATCAGAAACTTTTGATATATTTGGTGCAAGAATGATTGAAAATAATAAAATCATAGATGAGCCATTTGATTATAAAAAAGACTATGATGGTTTTTTAATTAAAAGGAAAAGAAGATGAAAAGTGTAAAAAAAATAATTAAGACTAAAAGATTAACTACAAAAGACTCAAAGATTATTGTTGACACATCTCTCAATAATCTTAAAAATATTGAGTTTCAATCTGCAAAACAAGATGAAATTAATAAAATCGAGTTTAAACTAAGCTTTTAATCTTAAAACCAAAATATCATCGAAGTCCCGTTTCTTAATAGAGGCGGGATTTTTTTATTTTAGATTTTTGAGTTCAGATTTTAGATTCCTAAACGTCTGTCCGGCTGAGCGAAGTCGAAGCCCACGCAAAGTAATTGCAATATTTGTCATTTGACAAGAATAAGAGTATACTTGATCCAAAATAAAAAATATTTAATATCTTACCTGAATACTTTCAATACTTACAAAAATGGACTTTGAAGTACTTAACATACGAAAAATAGACTCATCAACTGGAAATTTAAAATTACATGAAGACTATATTCTTTCGTATGACCAGTTTGATGGTTGGACAGAAAGATTATTAAGATTAGGAATTTATATTGATATCATTTTTGAATGTAAGATCGACATGACGTTTCGTACAAAAAAAATTGAGAAATTTGAAAAGCAATTCGAATGCGAAATACCTTCTGAAATTAAAAACATAATTTTAGAAATACAAAAACTCGATCATTTAGAATTGAAACATTATTATTCTGATATATTTATGGAGGACCAAGCCAAGGAAGATTATGTTATTAATCATTTGGGCAAATCACACAATATCAGAATAGGAAATTTGTTCAAAAAGCCGCAACCTGAAAATTCATCCGAAAAATTATTTTTTGACTTAATTGAACTTTTTGAAAAATGGCAAGAAGAAATTTATCAGCAATGTTTAAACGAATTAACACCATCCAATCAAATTCCCATTAATGAAAAGCGTAAACGAAGAAGATAAAAGTTTTTAAAAGAAAAATTAAAATTCTATCAGAAAAAACATCTTTTTACTTTATTCAAATAATCAAAATTTTAAATACCTTTGAAATTATGAGCACAACATCAAAACCAAAACATATCGGCAGAAACATAAGCCGAATCAGAGAGCTTAAAGGTATGAAGCAAGAAGCGCTTGCAATTGCAATTGGTTTAAGCCAACAGACGATTTCTAATATTGAGGCAAGTGAAACTGTTGATGAAGATAAACTTGTTGAAATTGCAAAAGCTTTAGGCGTAACTAAAGAGGTGATTGAAAATTTTTCTGAAGAATCAGTTTTTAATTTCTTTAATAACTTTTATGACAATAGTGCAAATAACGGAGCGCAAGGAAGTGGAAACACTAACAATTCTTGCACTTTCAATCCACTGATAAAGTTGTAGAACTTTACGAACGTTTGGTTCAGGCTGAAAAAGACAAAGTGGAATATTTAGAAAAATTACTAAAAGGAAAATAATTCCTTAGAAATATAAATTTTACAAAAGCACAGAGATTTACTTTGTGCTTTTTTTAAGCCCATAAACAAAATGTCATATCTTCTTCTTGCCCTTTTTATTGTCCTACTAAATTGCTCCATTTTTTATTTTCTAAAACCTGAAAATGGGTTAAAAAAAATACTTTTGTACGCATTAGTTTATTTTGTAATTGCAATAGTTTTTACCAAAATTTATACTTTACTAAACATCGAAGAAATGCCAAATGGTTTTGCATTTTTTATCCTTTTAATGTTTAGCTGGTCAATCGTATTAATGCATTTCTTAAAAACCTTGAATAACAGAAGAGTAAATATTGCAAAACAATTACAGATAGAAAACAATAAACTTATTAATTCTTCTGCTTATCTCACACTTATTACGATATCTATAACTGCATTTCAATTGTATTTAATTTTATCAAAAACAATTAATGTTTTTAGAAGTTAGTTAGAATTTTAAAATCTATCTCAACAAATAAAATATTATGAAAATCATAATAAGGATATTATTTTTTATTGGAGTTTTTCTTTTTTTTGGTAGTTATTTTATTACGCCATATACTATTAACGATGGAGAATACATCGTGATTGACGCAGATGCTTTAGAATTCCTGAAAATGTTATATATCGTCACCAGTGTTATTTTTGGCTATTCATTTTTTGCATTTCTTAGAGTTCTTAAAAACAAAATCTATTTATTTTTTTCCTTAGTTTTTCTTGCCTTTAGTCTAATATTTTTAGCCAAAATGTTTTTATATTTTGATACCTTTTTAGACTGATAGATTTTACTAAATGGATATAAAACCCACGTTTAAAACTCAAATAAAAATTCTATTTTAGCATACCAAATCAATCCCAAAAATTCAATGAAGTCTACTATCCTACTATCAACTTTATTCCTACTATTCACAACAAATTCATTCAGCCAAACCCTAGCCGATTTAAAACTAAAACCAAAAGAAATTCCAAAAGGCGGTTATATGGTAAGCGACGGTAATATTTGCATTACACCACAAGCCTGCAGTTTTTATAATGATATTGAAACGTACAGCAATATTGTTGGAACTGTAAAAAGTAAAGCGATTCAGAGTTTTAAAAGCAAAGCAGATCGTGGTTCAATTATGTATTTTGAATTTGATCATGTTTTTAAAGGCGATAGATTCCTGCAAGGTTTACTTTGGGGAAAAGCTGGCGAGCCAACAGCTGAACATCCAGAAGAATATATAGCAAAAGGTCGATTTCTAGTTATTTGGAGTCTGCAGCCAGATAGTCCGTTAAAAGAAAAATCGGAAACTAAAGTAGAAGCGCTTTTAGAATAAACAAAAAATGAAAAAGCTGAGAAACTTAGTTAAACGTTCAAAACATGACTAAAACATACAGACAAGGCGCCATCGGAGCTTTACTTGATGAATACGAAAGAGCAATTTTAGATTTAAGTAAAACAATCTCTTGCATTAACGCTACTGCAATTACTACAACAATCAATAATCTATCTGTTCAATCGATTCTTGCGCATGTTGTTCGTTCTGGATATGCTTACGCTTTGTATGTTCAAAAATTATTAGGAGAGCAAAATGAAGTTCCTAATCTTGTTTACAGAAATACTATTTCTGATTATCAAAATGATCTAACTGCTTTTTTTGTTTTCACAGAAAATGTGCTTAAAAATTTTAGCGACAGCCAATTAGAAGAATTAGACAATCCGAAAAAAATAGTAACTTCTTGGGGACAAGTTTATGATATAGAACAAATTATGGAGCATGCTATTGTGCATATTTTGCGTCACAGAAGGCAAATCGAAAAATTTAAAATCGAGCTTGATAATTTATGAAGTTCTAGGGTTTCACAATGCATTCAACATTTAGTATTATCTTCGTATAAAAAATATTATCATTAAAAACATCAAAATGAAACCTCAAGTACGAATCCTGATTTACTCTATTCTTTTCTTTTTATACCTTACTTCTACGCATTTTTTTCTTGAATTAAATGAGAAATTTAAAGGTGATGGTTTTGTAACTCTTGGAGTTGGCTTTGGTATCTTGAATCTTATTTATGCTTTTACAGCCCTAAAATGGAAACCTTTGCTTAATGTACTTTGCGCTGTCGGAATTGCGGCTTTGGCTATGTTTCTAGCTTTACAGTTTACCAATTTGCATCTGCTTGTAGATTATGATCCGTATCAGGTTAAAACGGCCATATTTGCGAATGCTGTTCTTTCTATTATTTTTTGGGAGATTGTATATCAGGTAAAGATTAGAAAATCTAAATAAATATATTTTTCCATTGCCTCCAGCTTAGCTGGAGGTTAATAATAAAGTCTTTCTCATAGGGCTTTAGCCAAATCTTTTTTTGGCTAAAGCCTTTTTTACTTTTAACAAATATACCTCCAGCTAAAGCTGGAGGCAATTCATTTACAATTACTAATATTGCTTAAATACTTAAAAAATAATTCATTAGATTTACTCTTAAGTATTTAAAAATCAAACCCATGAAACGACAGCCATCAATCGACATTGTCCGCGGAATTGTAATGATTATTATGGCGCTTGATCATGTTCGAGATTTGATGCATGTTGATTCTATTACGCAAAGTCCAACCGATTTAACAACTACTTCACCTTTACTGTTTTTTACGCGTTGTATAACTCATTTATGCGCGCCTACTTTTGTTTTTCTGGCCGGAACTTCGGTTTATCTTTCGCTTCAAAACAAAAATAATGTTTCTGAAACCAGAAAGTTTTTACTCAAAAGAGGAATTTGGTTAGTTGTCCTTGAATTTACAATTGTCAATTTTGGTTTATTCTTCGATATTGGCTTTCATTCTCTTTTGTTTGAAGTGATTGCAACAATAGGTTTTGGTTTTATCATTTTAAGTGCATTACTGAAAATCCGTTCACAGACATTAGGAATTATTGGACTTCTTATACTCTTTTTTCACAATCTCACACCGCTTATTCCATTTGCAGAAAATTCGATTTTAAAAACTGCCTTAGCACCGCTATTTAGTCCAATAGTATTTCCGTTTTCAGGAAGAGCTTTTATAATGGGTTATCCGCCGATTCCGTGGCTTGGAATTATGCTTGTTGGTTTTGCAGCTGGTAAATTCTTTGAATGGACTGAAGAGAAAAGAAAACAACTATTTACAAAAATTAGTTTAAGCGCTTTAGTCTTATTTATCATAATTCGTTTTGTAAATATTTATGGAGATCCAGCTTTATGGGCCACACAAAAAAATGTCGTTTTTACTTTTTTGTCATTTATTAATGTGACCAAATATCCTCCTTCTCTCCTATTTTGTTTAGCAACTTTAGGAATTATGTTTTTGCTTTTAGCATTTGCAGAACAATTCACAACCAGAATCAAAAAAGTGTCTTTAGTCTACGGAAAAGTACCTTTATTTTATTTTGTCGTTCATTTTTATGTTATTCATTTTCTAACACTTCTTATGCTTTTTGCGCAAGGTTTCAGCTTTTCGCAATTTGAATTTGCAACCGGAACTTTTGGAAGGCCAAAAGGCATAGAAAACGGTTTATCTCTTTGGTTAATTTATCTAATTTGGATTTTTGTTGTTGTCCTACTTTATAAACCTTGCCAATGGTTTGGAAAATATAAATCGGAACATACATATTGGTGGCTACAATACATTTAAAATTCATTGCGTTATTTAAGAACTACTAAAAACACTTTAGACTCTGTACGTATTTTTTTATATTAGCCTTGAATTTTTCAAAGCCAAAATAATAAAATAATGAAAATCCAAACTTTATTGCTTTTGTCCCTAATTGCAATTTCATGTAAAAATGAAACTAAAACCGAAACACCCTCAACTACTCAAAAAGATATTTTAGAAGTCGCATTAAAACCGAAAACTAATGCTGAAATTAACATTGAGGAAGCTGATACATTGGTAATTTCTAAAAAACATAAAACCAACCAAATAAGTTGCGATTTAGACGGAGACGGAAAAAACGAACTCGTAGAAATTATTAGAAGTACAAAAAGTGACAAAAGTGGTCTAAAAATAACTTTTGGAAATAACAAAAGAACAGATTATTTCGGTTTTGGAAAAAATGTTTTAGGTCAAGGATTTGACGAAATTGACTGGGTCGGAATATTTGAGAAAGCACCAAAAGGAGAAATTGTCTGGAACAATGTAAACGATGACGGTGAAATTATGGGCGAAGAAGAAATTAAAGAAGAAGATAAAATAAAACTTCCAAATGATGGGATTTTTATTCATGCCGAAGAAAGCTGTGGAGGCGGAATTATTTATCTAAAAAACGGAAAATACGAGTGGATTCAGCAGGAATAAGCTCATAAATCAAAACTCCTAAATTATTGAATATGAAAAGTACAGTAGAAATTGCCAATCGTTTTAGAGAAGTCATTTTAAACGGAACTTGGATTGCGAACACCAATTTTAAAGATCAGCTCGAAAATCTAGATTGGAAAATTGCAGTTAGTCCCGTTCAAAACTTAAATACAATTGCGGTTTTGGCGCAGCATATTCATTACTACATAAACGGAATCAATCAGGTTTTTAAAGGCGGAACATTAGACATAAAAGACAAATTTAGTTTTGATTTTCCGTCAATTCATTCTCAAGAACAATGGACTTCTTTTCTAACTCGATTCTGGAATGATGCTGAAGAATTTGCATCTTTAGTAGAACAAATGCCAGTCGAAAAACTGGATGAAGGTTTTGTAAACGTCCAGTACGGAACTTATAAAAGAAATATCGAAGCCATGATTGAACATAGCTATTATCATTTAGGGCAAATTGTTTTGATTAAAAAACAGCTTAACAACTTAACGTAAAATTTTCTTTCAAATCATTAAAAGTCATTAAATTAGAGTTCAACTTTAAAAATTTAAAAATGAAAAAATTAATCTTAGCATTTCTGTTTTTAATTGGCTTATCTGCATCAGCGCAAACTTCTAAAGAACTTATTGGAAAATGGCAATTGGTAAAATGGACTAAAAACGGAAAAGAAAAAAGCATTGAAAAACGTTTTAAAACAGATCAGGTTTTTCAGGTTTTTAAAGAAAATGGCGATTTTGAAAGTGTTATTGGAGAGGAATCGCACAAGGCAAAATGGAAATTATCTAAAGACAATTCTCAATTGACAATTGTTTCTGTTATTCTGCCAGTTGTGTTTACGATAAATTCTTTTGACAGTCAGAAACGTGTTATAACCAATCCTGAAGTGGGTACTTTTGAATATAAAAAAGTGGAAGAATAAGTTAGTTTTTTCTTGTTTCCTCTGAAATACAAAAGCTGTAATCTAGCCCCGATGGAAGCGGTATCTCCCGATTTAGAAAAACAAGGCTATTTCAGCCGTAGTTTTTGTTAATCGGGAATTTAGTGGACAGCGGGAGTAAACGTTCTTATGAAAATAGCTTTTTCTGCTCCTTAAATAAATTAGAAAAAGGCATAGTTGTTGAAAGTTAAATAAAATATATTTGCAACTTCAAAAGACACACTATGCAAAAAATTACTTTTCTCGTTTCTATATTGTTTTTAGCCCTTTCTTCTTGTGGGGTAAAAACAACACAATCAATGCTTAGCGATGGAAATTACGACGGTGCAATTGATCGCGCCGTTGAAGCGCTTCGCACCAAAAAAGATTCTAAAGGAAAACAAGATTATGTTTATCTGTTGGAAGAAGCCTTTGCAAAAGCCAAAGACCGCGATTTGCGTAATCTAGAAATGCTGAATAAAGAAAATAATCCGGCAAATGCCGAACGTATCTATAATACTTATGTACAGCTAAATAATCGTCAGGAAAAAATTAGACCTATTTTGCCTTTGCCTTTATTGAAGCTGGGAAGAAATGCAAATTTTCCGTTTGATAATTATTCGAATGAGATTGTAAGCAGTAAAAATGCACTTTCGAAATATTTATATGAAAACGCATCTACTCTTTTGAAATCAAATAACAAATTGGATTTTAGAAAAGCGTATGACGATTTTGCCTATTTGGAAAGCATTAATCCTGGCTACAAAAACACCAAAAAACTGATGGATGACGCTCAGTTTAAAGGAACTGATTTTGTCGATGTTTATGCCAAAAATGAAACCGAAATGGTGATTCCGAAAATGCTTCAGGAAGATTTATTGGATTTTAAAACCTACGGATTAAACGATAAATGGACGGTTTATCATAGCACAAGACAAAAAAATGTGTCGTACGATTATAGTTTGATTCTTAATTTCAGACAAATTGCGATTTCGCCAGAACAAATTAAAGAGAAAGAATTTGTTAAAGAAAGACAAGTTAAAGATGGCGTAAAAACGCTTTTGGACAACCGCGGAAGACCTGTAAAGGATAGTTTGGGTAAGGAAATTAAAGTGGATAATTATAAAATACTTCGCGCAACGGTTTATGAATTCAGACAATTTAAGTCTTGTCTGGTAACTGCAAAAGTGGACTATGTAGATTTAAAAAGCAATCAGCTAGTCCAGACTTTCCCGATAAGCAGCGAATATGTTTTTGAAAATGTGTATTCGACTTACAAAGGGAACAGAAACGCTTGCGATGATAATTATTTAGGGTATTTTGACAAACGCGCTATTGCTTTTCCGAACAACGAACAGATGGTGTATGATACAGGTGAAGACCTGAAAGCCAAGCTAAAAGACATCATTGTAAAGAATAAATTTAGAAGGTAATTATATAACACAATTATAAAGAAAAAGGTGCATTTTTGATGCGCCTTTTTCTTTTTGCTTTAAACTTTTTCAATAAAAAAATGTCTTTTTGAATTGTGCAACCAAAAAGTTGCGTATATTTGCAACTGATTAGTTGCGAATAAATATTCAAAAAAATGAAAAGAGATATTTTTCAAGCTATTGCCGATCCGACAAGAAGAGCAATATTGGTTTTGATTTCCTCAACTGCATTAACGCCAAATGCTATTGCAGAGCAGTTTCAAACTACAAGACAAGCGGTTTCTAAACACATTAAAATATTGAATGAATGTGATTTATTGGAAGAAAAGAAATTGGGCAGAGAAATTTATTATCAGCTCAAAATTGATAAAATGAAAGAAATTGATCAATGGCTGGAGCAATTTAAGGCAATTTGGGAACAGCGTTTTAGTCAATTGGATCAAGTATTACTTAACTTAAAATCTAAAGAAAATGAAGACTGATTTATTAATGAATTTTTCTGTAGACAAGGAAAATAAAAGAGTTAGTATAAAACGCGAATTCGATGCTCCGTTATCAAATGTTTGGTCTGCATGGACAGAACCTGAAATTCTAGATTTATGGTGGGCACCAGCTCCGTTTAAATCTAAAACCAAAAACATGGAGTTTAAAGAAAGCGGTAGAAGATTATATGCCATGGTTGGTCCCGACGGTGCTGAGCGCTGGAGTTATTTTGAATATTCTTCAATTTCTCCTAAAACAAACTTTAAACATTCTGCTACTTTTTCTGATGCCGAAGGAAATCCGAATTCTGAATTTGGAAGTTCGTTTTGGGATATTACTTTTTCTGAACACGGCACTTCTACAATTGTTGACATTGTGATTAAACGTGACAGTTTTGAAGAACTGCAAAAAATAATTGAAATGGGCTTTAAAGAAGGATTTACTTCTGCAATGCAAGGTTTGGACAAAATCTTAGCAGAAAAATAAAGTCAATTCAGCCGAATTATTATTAACGAATTAAAAATCTTAAGAAAATGAAATCAAATCTTTTAATGAATTTTACTGTTGATAAGGAAACTAATACTGTCAATGTAAAACGCGAATTTAATGCCTCTTTGTCTCAAGTTTGGTCTGCATGGACAGAAGCTCCAATATTGGATTTATGGTGGGCGCCAGCTCCGTGGAAATCGGAAACAAAGAGTATGGAATTTAAAGAAGGCGGACGCAGATTGTATGCCATGGTTGGACCAGAAGGCGAAAAGCATTGGGCCATTGCTGATTTTACTTCAATTAGTCCGAAAACTAATTTTAAATATTTAGATGCTTTTAGCGATAGCGAAGGAAATTTAAACAAAGAATTTCCGCGTTCTGACTGGGATGTAACTTTTTCTGAAAAAGATGGTTCTACTTTTGTAGATGTTGTTATTAAACATGAAAAACTATCTGATTTGGAAATGATTATCCAAATGGGCTTCAAAGAAGGTTTTACTATTGCAATGGAAGGTTTGGATGCTATTTTTGCAGAAAAAGCAAAATAATCATCTAATTACATACAAAAGGTCAAAACAAAAGAAGAATTTACTGATATTAAAATTGTAATTTCGTTTTACATAAACATTTTTACTTTACTATCAATGAACAAATTTTTTGCTCTGGCCTTTTTGCTTTTTTCTTCTACTTTAGCATTCAGCCAAAAGAATAAAACTAAAACCATAGAAACTTCAAAGCCTTTTGTTTTAGGCGTTATCGACGAAATTCAATCGAAAGAATTAAACGAAAAAAGAATTCTAAACATTTATCTTCCTGAAGGCTATAATCCAACTGAAGCTACAAAATACCCCGTAATTTATTTACTTGACGGTTCTGCCGACGAAGATTTTATTCATATTTCTGGATTGGTTCAGTTTAATAGTTTTGAATGGATCAATCAAGTTCCAAAATCAATAGTTGTAGGAATTGCAACTGTTGACAGAAAAAGAGATTTTACCTTTCCTACTACTATCGAAAAAGATAAAACTCGTTTTCCTACAACTGGTCATTCGGGTCAGTTTATTGCTTTTATCGAAAAAGAACTACAACCTTTTATTGAAAAAAAATACAAGACAAACGATTCTAAAACCATTATAGACCAATCTCTGGGCGGATTATTAGGAACTGAAATCTTACTTAAAAAACCAGCTCTTTTTAATAAATATGTTATTGTAAGTCCGAGTTTATGGTGGAACAATGGTTCATTACTCGATTTGGATTCTGAAATGCTGAAAGAAAATTTTAAACAGCCAACCGAAATTTATATTGCTGTCGGCAAAGAAGGATTAGCTCCAACAGCAATTCCGCATGTTATGGAAGTTGACGCCAATTTACTTGCAGAAAAACTAAAAGCATCCAAAAGCAAAAATGTAAAAACGTACTTCGATTATTTCCCCGAAGAAAACCACGGATCGATTCTGCATACAGCTGTTTTTAATTCTTTCAAATTCTTTTATCCAAAAAATAAAGAATAGCATTTTTTGCAATTAACAATTAATAATTATCAATTGATAATTATTAATTGTTAATTTATCCAAGCCATCCTTCTCTATCCAGACTTCTGTATTGAATTGCCTCAGCAATATGCGAAGAAACAATATTTTCTGAATGATCTAAATCGGCAATGGTTCTCGAAACTTTCAAAATTCGATCGTAAGCTCTAGCAGATAGGTTTAATCTTTCCATGGCTGTTTTTAGCAATTCTTTTGAAGGTTCGTCTAAAGCACAAAATTCACGAATTAGTTTACTGCTCATTTGCGCGTTGTAATGAACATTTTCTACCGTTTCAAATCGTTTGGTTTGAATTTCTCGTGCTGCTGTAACTCGTTTGCGAATTTCTACACTGCTTTCAGATTTTCGCTCATCTGATAATTTCTCAAACGGAACTGGAGTAACTTCTATATGAATATCGATTCTGTCTAATAATGGCCCTGAAATCTTACTCATATAACGTTGCATTTCGTGCGGTGAAGAAGTATTGGGCATACTTGGATCATTAAAGAATCCGCTCGGACTTGGATTCATACTTGCCACTAGCATAAAAGATGACGGATAGGTTATAGTAAATTTTGCACGCGAAATTGTTACCTCACGATCTTCCAAAGGCTGACGCATCACTTCTAAAACATCACGTTTGAATTCTGGCAATTCATCCAAAAATAAAACACCATTATGCGCCATCGAGATTTCTCCTGGCTGAGGGTAACTTCCGCCTCCGACCAAAGCGACATTAGAAATCGTATGATGCGGACTTCTAAAAGGTCTTTGATTCATCAATCCGACTTCTTTTAATTTTCCTGCAACGCTATGAATTTTAGTAGTTTCTAAAGCTTCACGCAAAGTCATTGGCGGTAAAATACTCGGAACACGTTTGGCCAGCATCGTTTTTCCTGCTCCTGGTGGACCAATCAAAATTATGTTATGTCCGCCCGCCGCTGCAATTTCCATACAGCGTTTAATGCTTTCTTGTCCGCGAACGTCTGAAAAATCATGTTCAGGGAAATCGAGTGTTTTATAAAATTCCGCTCTTGTATCGATAACTGTGGGTTCGAGCGTTCCCTTTCCTCCGAAGAAATCAATTATTTCTTTTAGATTTTCAACCCCATAGACATCTAAACCCGCTACGATAGCTGCTTCTTTTACATTCTGAATTGGGAGAAAAAATCCTTTATAACCTTCCTCTTTGGCTTTGATTGCAATGGGTAACGCTCCGCGAATAGGCTGTAAACTTCCATCCAAAGAAAGTTCTCCCATAATAATATAGCGTTCAATTTCTGGCGCTTTAATCTGATCTGAACCGACCAGAATTCCCATTGCCAATGTCAAATCGTATGAAGAACCTTCTTTTCGAAGGTCAGCAGGTGCCATATTGACTGTAATTTTCTTTCCCGGAAAACTAAAACCGTTATTCTTTAAAGCAGCGGCAATTCTAAAACTGCTTTCTTTTATAGCATTATCTGGAAGTCCAACTAAATGATAACCAATTCCTTTATCCATATGAACCTCAACTGTAATCGTTGTGGCTTCAACTCCAAAAACGGCACTTCCGTAAACTTTTACTAACATAAAAACTCATCTATTATTGAAGAGTAAAAGTATTACAATTAGAAACAAAATTATTCATATTTGTAAATATTTTATTACTTTTTATTTTTATGAAAATAGATTTTTAACTTAGATAATATATTTAAATTTACTTTTCTTTTAAAATCAACTGGCAATGGATGAAATAGAAAAAATAAAAAGAGTACTAGAAAAAAATGCGACTGAATTTATATCTGGCGGGTTCAAGCCAAATAATTCAATTACTGAAAGCTGGATTGGAAAAGTTTATTTATATAATGAAAACGAACAAATTCCATTAGATCAAAAAGGGAACTTAATGCTTCCTTTATTTCAATTATATTTCGATCAGTTTCCTTTTGTACCCGACATTTTAAAAGAAACTAAAATCATTACCGTTTTTATATCTCACGATTTCCCCATGGATTTAACATCTAACGGAAATAATTGGGTTTTGCGCGAATACAAAAACACAGATAAAATTGTTATAAAAGATTTACAAAATGATGCATCGTTTATAAAAGCTTTTCCTTTATCTAATAAATTAATTGAAGAAGATTATCCGGTTTGGGAAGATGCTTCCGGGATTTCAGATGAAATCACAGACAAAATACTGGAGCTGGAAGACTCTGCCACTATTGGCTCTTATTATGATTTTTTTGAAAACAGTAATGGTCATAAAATTGGAGGATATGCAAGCTATCGTCAGTCAGGAATTGATTTTGGCGAAGATTATGAATTTGTATTTCAAATTTCTTCTGATGAAAAAGCAAACTTAAATATCATTGACAGCGGTAACTTCTATTTTGCTAAAAATAGAAAAACTGGTGAATGGATGTATTATATTGATTTTTATTGATTACGATTTATTCTTAACTTCTTCCACTATCCTACTCAAATCCAAACTATTCTGATGCGACCAAAGTTTACTTTCAATTTCATTACTCAGAATACAATTTTGACATTCGATTATTTCATGAGAATATCCTTTTCCTAAAGCTGGTAAAGTAAATGTGGCTTCTTTTTCTTCATTTATATATAAAGAATAGCCATCGGCAATAAACCACGGAGCATTTAATTCTATTCTCCCTTTTGTTCCTGCAATAACGGCTTTCATATCAGATTCAGAAACTATAGAAGCATGCAAAACCGATTGAGCTGTTTCGTATTGTAAAATCATCGAAGTCTGTAGATCGATATCATTTTTATGTTTAATCGCTTTCGCGGCAATCTCTTTTGGGTATCCTAATAATATATAAGACAGAAACAAAGGGTAAACTCCAATATCAAATAGCGCTCCTCCTCCTAGTTCTTTATCAAAAAGTCTTTTGTTTTCTGTTTCACTTCCGTGAAAGGCAAAATCAGCTTTTATATAATTTATGTCTCCAATTATTCCGTTGTCTATTTTCTCAAGAACATCTTGAACGGAGGGAATAAATCTTGTCCAGAATGCTTCCATAAAAAACCTATTGTATTTTTTAGAAGCATTTATTATTCTTTGCGTGTCTTTAAAAGATAAAGACATTGGCTTTTCGCAAAGCACATGTTTACCACTTTCTAAAGCTTTAATAGATAATTCTGCGTGCGAATTATGAGGAGTTGCAATGTAGACGATTTCAACTTCTGAATCTTCAAAAAGTAAATCATAAGAATTGTACATTCTTAAAGCATTAAATTTTCCTCCAAATTCCTCCGCTTTAGCTAAATCTCTTGAAGCAACTGCCGTAAGCTCAGCATTTTCAATCAATACTAAATCTGATGCAAATTGGTTTGCAATGTTTCCTAATCCTACTATTCCCCATTTAATACTTCTATTTCTCATCCTTATATTATAATCATCAAAATTGTTAAAAAGATTAAAAAATATCTTTTACGAGATGTAAGAGACGTTTTTTAAACAACAAATATCTATTATCCTACAAAAAATAGCAATCAATTACCCCAAAAATTATCAAAAATGGTGGTAAGTGAAAAAAAAATGTTGCCAAATTGTAAATTTTAAGTTTGTTTTAAGAAATTCACGCAAAATCATAGGGGTTAAATTTTAAATTTAACAAAAATAAAGCACACAGCCCTATTTTTTTAGGGGGTATTAAATCATTTTATACTTTTATAAAAAATTTAAAACTAAATAACTATGCGAAAAATTATTTTAAGTGTGATTCTTATC
The DNA here is from genome assembly GCF_056824325.1 of Flavobacterium sp. B330r. NCBI lineage: Bacteria > Pseudomonadati > Bacteroidota > Flavobacteriia > Flavobacteriales > Flavobacteriaceae > Flavobacterium > Flavobacterium sp. B330r. The sequence goes on along the minus strand of NZ_CP124860.1, from coordinate 3,287,206 downwards.
ACGATTTTGGTACTAACCTTTATTTCAAACTTTATTATTGCAGACAACCCAATACCTGCAGAAGCTGTAAAATTTGATACTGGAGATACTGCCTGGATGATCGTTGCCACTGCTTTTGTATTGCTAATGACACCTGGATTAGGATTTTTCTACGGAGGTATGGTAGGTAAGAAAAACGTAATTAGTACTATGCTTCAAAGTTTTATGGCAATGGTAATTGTTACTATTCTATGGACAGTTGTTGCTTTTGGATTGGCTTTTGGACCAACAATTGGAGGAATTATCGGAAACCCGTCTGAGAATTTGTTCTTTGCAGGAGTTGGAACTAATACCGCATGGAGCCTTGCACCAACAATTCCATTTATATTATTCGCATTATTTCAGGCAAAATTCGCCATCATTACTCCTGCGTTAATTACAGGTGCTTTTGCAGAACGTGTACGTTTCTGGGCTTATTTGCTATTCATGGTTTTATTCATATTATTAATATATGCTCCGCTTGCTCACATGACTTGGCATCCTGATGGAGTTTTCTTCAAAATGGGAGTTCTTGACTTCGCTGGAGGAACTGTAGTACACATGAGTGCTGGATGGGCTGCATTGGCTGGAGCTATGTTCTTAGGAAAAAGAAAAGTTCAAAAAGTTAATCCTGCTAGAATTACTTATGTATTATTAGGAACAGGTTTACTTTGGTTTGGATGGTTTGGTTTCAACGCTGGATCTGCTTTAGGAGCTAATGGTCTTGCTGCTCAAGCTTTAGGAACTACTACTGTGGCTGCTGCCGCTGCTGCAATGGCTTGGGTTTTCCTTGATAAAATTTTAGGACACAAATTATCTGCGCTTGGAGCTTGTATCGGAGCTGTTGTAGGTCTAGTTGCTATTACACCTGCTGCTGGATTTGTTAGCATCCCTCACGCAATCTTCATCGGATTATTCTCTGCAATTGTAAGTAACATCGTAGTAAGTAAATTCCCTAAAGGAAAAATTGACGATGCTCTAGATGTATTTGCTTGTCATGGTGTTGGTGGTATGGTAGGAATGCTTTTAACTGGTGTTTTCGCATCAAAAGCAATCAACCCTGCAGTTGGAGATAATCAAGGTTTAATCTTCGGAACTCCAACTTTATTCATCAATCAATTGACTGCTTTAGTTATTGTTTCAATCTTTGCTTTTGTAGCTTCTTATGCTTTATTCTTCATCGTAAATAAAATTACTCCTCTAAGAGTTACTGAAGAAAAAGAAGAACTAGGATTAGACATCTCTCAACACGGAGAATTCTTATAAGAATAAATTCCCTTCTCACATTACTTGATAAATAAAAAAGCACTCTAAATTTGACTTAGAGTGCTTTTTGAATTAAATACCTTTTATGATTGTAGATTTTAGATTGCAGATTTTAGATTATAGAATATAGATTATAGAATATAGATTATAGATTATAGAATATAGAATATAGATTATAGAATATAGATTATAGATTAGAAATTTTTCTCAGTTCCATTCTCTTTACTCTATTCTCTTTACTCTATTCTCTTTACTCTATAATCTATAATCTATATTCTATATTCTATTCTCCCAAGATTTACTTAAAATTCGAAATTCCTTCTTTTAACCAATGTAAATATTCATCTGCATTTACATAACTTATTGTTGGTTTAGAAGTATTCATATTCTTTCCTTCCAAATCGGTAATAACATATAAAGGCTGTGTATTCGTTTTATATTTTGAGATCATAAAATCGGTCCATTTATCGCCAACAGTAATAATCTTATCTCCTGATGCAGTTGTAAATTGCTCTTCTTTTGGCAATTCACGTTTATCGTCAACGTAAAGCGAAATTAAAACCACATCATTTTTAAGAATTGGTAAAATTGCTGGTTCTGACCAAACATTATTTTCCATTTTTCTGCAATTTACACAAGCATAACCTGTAAAATCAAGCATAATTGGCTTATTGATTTCTTTTGCATAAGCCAAACCATCTTCATAATCATGGAAAACCATAATTCCGTGTGGGCCTAACTCAGCTCCCTCTGGAAGTCCTTTAATAGATTCTGAAGAAACTGCTCCGTTTCCTGAACCTCCAACTCCAAACGGACTCTCACTATATTGCGGCGGCGGCGGGAATGCGCTGATTAATTTTAAAGGCGCTCCCCAAAGTCCAGGAATTAAATACATGGTAAACACAAATGTCAGTAATCCTAAATACAATCTTCCAACAGAAATATGATTCGTAGGACTATCGTGAGGCAAGGTAATTTTTCCAAATAAATATAATGTCATTGCTCCAAAAATAGCAATCCAGATTGCAATAAACACTTCTCTCTCTAAGAAATGCAATTGTAAAACTAAATCGGCATTTGATAAAAATTTGAATGCCAAAGCCAGCTCTAAAAATCCTAAAACTACTTTTACAGTATTTAACCATCCTCCAGATTTTGGCAAAGAATTTAACCATCCCGGGAACATGGCAAATAACATAAACGGAAGCGCTAATGCTAAAGAGAACCCAAGCATTCCGACAATTGGCGCAATTCCTCCATTTGAAGCTGCTTCAACCAATAAAGTTCCAACAATTGGCCCTGTACAAGAAAATGATACAATCGCCAAAGCCAAAGCCATGAATAATATTCCGATTAAACCACCTTTATCTGCTTGCTGATCTGCTTTATTTGCCCATGAATTTGGAAGCATGATTTCGAAAGCACCCAAAAATGAAGTAGCAAAAACAACTAAGATCACAAAGAAAATCAAGTTGAACCAAACATCTGTAGACAAAGCATTTAAGGCATCAGCACCAAATATTTTAGTTACAATAAGGCCTAAAATTACATAAATAGCAATGATTGAAAATCCGTAGATAATTGCATTTCTAATTCCTTTTGCACGGCTTTTACTTTGTTTGGTAAAGAAACTTACCGTCATCGGGATCATTGGGAAAACACATGGTGTTAACAATGCTGCAAATCCTGATAAAAAGGCAATAAAAAAGATCGACCACAAACTTCTTGAAGGCGCTGGTGCAGGAATTTCTTCTTGTGCAGTTTCGTCCGTTTTCTCCACTTTTGGCTGTGCGATTTCTTCTTTTTTAACGGTATCAACCGCTAATCCTACTACTTTTGTTTCATCAGCTTTAGCTTCTGTTACAACTGGAACTTCATCCATTTTGAAAGTTGAAGGAACGGCAATCGAGAATTTCTTGCTCGAATTGATGCAAACTTCTTTACAAACCTGAAAATCAAAATCTACATCAACCGTTTTTAAATTCGGGTTTATGATTTTTATTTCCTGCTCAATGTGTGCTTTTCCTTCAAAAAAAGTTTCATCTACGCCAAAAACATCGTTAAAAGCTGTTCTAGTTTTACCTTCTTTAGCTTTTCCAACTAATTCGTAGTTTCCTTTCTGATTTTTAAAAGTTATTTCTAAAGCCAAAGGTCCGCCGTCTGGAGTAAACTGCGAATACATATGCCAGTCTTTTTCGATTGTTCCATCAAAAATTAAAACGGCATTGTTTCCTTTTTTCTCAATTTTAGAAGTCCATTTTACCGGCTCTAATATTTGCGCATTACCTTTTGCAAAAGCAAAGAAAAATACGAAAAGTAAAATGGTTTTAGTCCAAACATTTTTTGACAAATTTGTCTGAAGATTTCGAGTAAAGTTCATTATTGTAATTCTATTTTTAGTATTTGATTTGTGGTTTTCTCTATTTTAAAACGCTCGTCTTGTCTTATTCCAACAACCCAGACTATTTCATTTTCAGAACATAAAATCCAAGTTTTTTCTTTTTCGATCAATGATAATTTTTCGTCTTTAAAAAGCTTGCTTACTTTTTTAGATTTTCCTCTCATTCCGAAAGGCTGAAAAACATCTCCTTCTTTCCATTTACGCAAAACTAATGGAAAACGGATTTTATTGGAATCGACAAATATAACCTTATTTGAACCGAATGTTGTGTGACCTACGTTACAAAGACTCATTTTTAAGGGAAAATTAACTTCTGTATCGTTTTCACTAATTTCATATTCTTCGTTTTCTGGCATTTCAGAAAACGGACTTAAAATAAGCGTTTCTCTGTTTTTTAGCAATCTAAATTCCTCCGAAAGAACTTGTTTCCCTGATTGTCCTTCAACCAAATCATAAATATCATTCCAGGCAGAAAAACCAAATTCATTTAGCCATTGGTAGAGATACGATTTATAATTTGGAAGTTTTTTTAACTGATTTAAATCAAAATGAATATCATCTCCCGCTTCTTTTGCCACCTGCTGATATACCATAATCGATGCATCTTCAACCATTTCTTTTGATTCTTGAAGAAAGGACTGGGTTTTCTGAAAAGCATCTAGAAAATTAGGATTGATTTCTTTTAAAACCGGAACTAAATTATGACGAATCTTATTTCTGAGATATTTTGTCGAAGCATTACTGCTGTCTTCTCTCCATTCTATTTTATTCTCCTCTGCATACTTCAAAATTTCTTCTCTAGAAAAAGGCAAAAGCGGACGAATAATTTTATCGTTTTGTTCTGGAATTCCAGTTAAACCTTCTAAACCAGTTCCGCGAGTTAGGTTGATAATAAAAGTTTCTAGATTATCATCGGCATGATGTGCTGTCAGGACATAATCGAAGTTTTCTTCTTCCAAAAGTTCATAAAACCAGCTGTAACGAAGTTCTCTTGCTGCAACTTGTGTTGATAATTTATAATCTTTAGCGAAAGCTTCAGTATCAAAATGAGTGGTAAAAATCGGGATATTGTTCTGATCGCAATAGTTCTGAATAAATTCCTGATCTCCAAAACTTTCCAATCCGCGAAGTTGAAAATTGCAATGCAAAACTGCAATTTCATAAGGCAGTCTGTTCAATAAATGTAGCAAAACCATACTGTCTAATCCGCCACTTACAGCCAGAAAAAGCTTTTTTTCGGCTAAAAAAGGAAATCTTGAAACGATATGATTTTGAAATTTTGAAAACATCTGATAAAAGTAAAGAATTAAATTTGATCTATTTTTAAACGAAATGTTAAGCGGGTATTTTTTTATGCCACGACTCGAGCGACAGCGAACAGGCGAAGCAATTCACGAATTATTTTGATAATCTTTGATAATAATAAATCGTGAATTCATGGCGAAAAAAAAATTATTGCAAAACTTCGTGCATTGCTTTTGCCTTTAGCAAACATTCTTCATATTCTTTTTCTGGAATTGAAAGCGATGTTATAGCGCTTCCAACCGAAAAAGAAACATATTTATTCTCTTGATTGTACAAAATACTTCTGATTACGACATTAAAATCAAAATCGCCTTCAGGTGTAAAATAACCAACCGCCCCACTATACAATCCTCTTTTGGTTTCTTCAAGATTTTCGACAATTTCCATCACCGAGATCTTTGGAGCGCCCGTCATACTTCCCATCGGGAAAGTCGTCTTCAAAACATCTACTGCCGCATATTGAGAATCTAATTTGGAAGTGATCGTAGAAATCATCTGATGCACTTGCAAAAACGAATAAATTCCGCAAAGCTCCTCGACTTCAACGGAACCCTTTTGCGAGGTATGCGACAAATCATTTCGCACTAAATCGGTTATCATGATATTTTCAGCTCGCTCTTTGGTGTCTGAAACTAAAACACTCTTTGATTTTTCGTCTTCAATTGGATCTGCAAAACGCTTAGAAGTTCCTTTTATGGGTTGAGAAATGATCTTATCTCCTTCTTTTTTCAAGTAGCGTTCTGGCGAAGCAGAAAGCAAATAGTGTTTGTAATTTTTAAAGAAAACTGAAAAGGGAGCTTGTGAAATCTCATTCAACTTCTGAAATTTTTCTAAAGGATTTATAACAGCATTTTCAACATAAAATTCCATACAGAAATTGGCTTCGTACATATCACCAACATGAATATGTTTCAGCATTTTATTTACTTTCTGAACATATAATTCTTTAGAAATACGTTGCTTCACTTCGACTCCGCTCAGTGTGACAAATGTTTCGGCCTGAACTTTTATTATTTCCTCAAAATCCTCTTCTACCTCATCATCACAAAGCATTAAATATTGAATTTCAAGTTCATTTCCTTTCAGAATAAAAACTTTTTTAGGCTGAAAGAAAAACAAGTCGGGGAAGTTCAAACCATCAAAATTATTGGAATGAAGATTTTCAATACCATTCTTTAAATCATAAGAAAGGTATCCAAAAAGCCAGTCTTTTGTATTTTGCTGATATTGTTTTAAATCTTCAAAAGCATTGTAATAATCTGTTTTTAAAGAAGTAAAAGCATCTACTGCCAATATGCAGTCAAAATTAGAATACTGCTGCGGATAAGAATTGCTGTCTAAAAAAACGACTTCGCGAAATTGCTGCGCCCAACTTAAAATCTGTTCTTTAAACAGTTTCGGATTGGCAATATTTTTACGGATGGAAACTCTCAAAAATGGTAATTTTAAAGGTCAAAATTACGACAAAATTCTTTCATTAGCGGAAAGCAAAAAAAATAATGAAATGATTTGAATTACACTGTAAAACTGTTAAAAATACATTCTTTTTATAAGAAAAAATTCGTTATATTTGATATACAATTAGAATAATCCTAAAACAGCATTAATTTAATTGCAAAATCCTTAAAATAGAACCTCAAAAAAAATAATTTGCGATTCTCATTTGAGCTTTTAGATTGCATCTTTTCCAATAACTTAATTATATTTTTTAACCTTAAAAAATCCTAAGTATTATGAAAATTGCCACTATTATTGTCCGCGTTTTAATTGGCCTTTTGCTACTTTTTGCCTCTATCAGTTATTTTTTCCATCTAATGCCAGAGCCTGAAACCACAGGAAACTTCAAAGCATTTAACGTAGGTTTAATGGCTTCGACGTATTTAATGCCACTGGCAAAATCTATTGAATTACTTTGTGGAATTGCATTTGTAACTGGGCGTTACGTAACTTTAGCAAACATCTTGATCTTACCAATTACGGTAAATATTTTGTTTATCAATTATTTTTTAACTCCCGATGGTCTGCCAATTGCAGTGCTTCTATTTATAGGAAATTTATTTTTGATTTACAGATACTGGGATAATTATAAAAGTGTTTTTACTGCGTAAATCATTTTTCAACATAAAACAAAAAGCCCGTCAAGTTTATACCTGACGGGCTTTTGTTTAATTCGCTTTATCCTGTTTAACCCAAACCAAATCGGTTACATTATATCCAATTTCCTGAGCTTTGATAAGATAATCTGCTTTTACACTTTCTGGAATTGTTTTTTCTCTAGAAAGTATCCACATGTATTTTAAACTTTCTCCAGCCACAAGCGCGTATTTATAATCTGGATCGATTGCTACGACGTTATAACCAGAATAAAAAGGACCAAAAAATGAGACTTTCAGCATACCAATATTGTCTTTTTTGACAAATCTAGCTTTCCCGACACTTTGTTCCCATTTGTCTTTTTTGACATTATAGCCCTTATTATCGACTTTTATAGTTTTATCTTCGTTTAAAGAATATTCGGCAGTTACATTATTCAAATCTCTCTCCCATTTGTAATCTAATCTGGCAATTTCGTACCATTTTCCGAGATATTTATTGCTGTCAAAGTTTGTTACAGCCTGTGCATTTTTTGGAATTCCGCTTCCACAAGAGTACAATGCGATTCCAATTCCTGCTCCAATTAGAATCGGAGCGATATATTTACTTTTCATAATACTATCTTTTTAATAATCATAAAGATAACACCTGAAATACACATCTAATTTACAAAATTTTTCTTCAAGTTTATATTTTTAAGCAGCAAAAAAATAAGGGATTTTGAAAATTTCGATAAAGTTTTTACAACTTGAGTTACAAACCATTAAATTTGACACACAATCAATAACTCAAAAATGAGAATCCATCTATTACTATTCTTTATTTTATTTTCTCTTACTAGCCAATCTCAAACTATACAAACAGTAGATTCTTTAAACAATGAAATATGCCAGTCATTTGGCTGAAAACAAAATTTTAAATAACGAAATAAGACTTCATAGCATTAATAAATCTCATGTCATGCCTTTTTTGGCAAAATTTAAAGATACGATCGCACAGCGAAAAGCTTTTGAAAAAATGATTTATCGTCTTCAAAAAAACTGTAATGAATTTAATGCGCTTTTCCCTAAAGATTCAATACAAAATGACTGGGGAATGCAAAACGAAAAACCTGTAGGTCATGTATCTAAGGAGCAATGCAATACTTTTGACGAAAGCAAAAAATTTCACTACTGGGAAGAAAGAGGAAAAAAAGTCGAGGTAACTATAAATGGAAATCTTTGGATAGAAAAATTCGGCGATAATACTTTCTCGAAGTTGTTGTATCGAAAAAGAAACAATTGCGAATTTGAACTTGAGTTTATTGAAAGCAATAATTTGCCACGAAAAAACCTTAGTGTAAAGGGTGATAAATATCGATACAAAATTTATGATGAAGAAGAAAACATTTACAGCGTTTACTCCAAAAACAAAGAAACCTATTATACTTTCAAATTAATAAAAGAATAAAAAAACCGTCAGAATCCATTTGGAACTGACGGTTTTTCTTTTATGATTAACGTAAAAATTATACGTGTAACGCTCTATTTTCTGTAGCTGCCAAAGCTGCTTCTTTTACCGCTTCCGCGAAAGTTGGGTGTGCATGGCTCATTCTTGAAATATCTTCAGCAGAAGCTTTGAATTCCATTGCAGTAACTGCTTCAGCAATTAAATCTGCTGTACGAGCACCAATCATGTGAACTCCTAAAACCTCATCTGTTTTCTCATCAGCCAAGATTTTTACGAATCCGTCTAAGTCAGCACTTGCTCTTGCACGTCCTAACGCTTTGAACGGGAAACTTCCTGATTTGTATTTCACTCCAGCTGCTTTCAATTGCTCTTCAGTTTGTCCAACTGCAGCAACCTCTGGCCAAGTGTACACTACACCAGGAATTAAGTTATAATCGATATGTGGTTTTTGACCTGCTAAAATTTCAGCAACCATTACTCCTTCTTCTTCCGCTTTGTGCGCTAACATTGCTCCACGAACAACGTCACCAATTGCGTAGATATTTGGAACACTAGTTTGTAAATGATCGTTTACTTCAACTTGTCCTCTGTCTGAAATTTTCACTCCAGCTTTGTCAGCGTTTAATCCGTCTGTGTAAGGACGACGACCAACAGAAACTAATGAATAATCTCCTTCAAGAGTAATCGTTTCTCCTTTTGCATTTTCAGCTTGAACTACAACAGCATCGCCGTTTCTTTCAACTGATTTTACTTTGTGAGAAACGTAGAATTTCATTCCTTGTTTTTTCAACACTTTAGTCAATTCCTTAGACAATGAACTATCCATTCCAGGAATAATTCTGTCCATAAATTCAACTACAGAAACCTGAGCTCCTAAACGAAGGTAAACTTGTCCAAGCTCGATTCCGATAACTCCACCACCGATAATCACTAAGTGTTTTGGAACTTCTTTTAAAGCTAAAGCTTCAGTAGAAGTAATGATTCTTTCTTTATCAATTTTGATGAATGGTAAAGAAGATGGTTTTGATCCTGTAGCAATTACAGTATATTTTGCTTCGATAGTTTCTGATGTTCCATCTGCTTTTGCAACTGCGATGTGCGTTGCGTCTACGAAAGAACCTAAACCATTGAAAACAGTAATTTTATTTTTATCCATTAAGTAGTTGATACCACCTACAGTTTGATCTACAACGGCTTGTTTGCGCGCGATCATTTTCTCTAAATTGATTTTTACATCTCCAGAAACTTCAATTCCGTGATCTGCGAAATGAGCAATTTCAGCATAATGATGAGAAGAAGATAATAATGCTTTTGAAGGAATACAACCTACGTTAAGGCAAGTTCCGCCTAATGAATTATATTTTTCTACAATTGCAGTTTTGAAACCTAATTGTGCGCAACGAATTGCTGATACATATCCTCCAGGACCTGAACCTATAATGACTACGTCAAATGAACTCATAGTATTTTGTTTTTATTTTAGCGGTTACAAAATTAAGCAATAAAGTTCTGTTTGAGGTTTAATTTTCAATGTTTTTTGTGTGAAATTTTGGAGGAAGGTTTTACCGCAAAGGGCGCTAAGAATTACGCAAAGGTCGCTAAGTTTTTTGTTTTTTTAATCTCGCAATCCCGATAGCTATCGGGAGCAGAGTCGCAAAGTTTATACCCATGCTTGTCATCCTGAGGAACGAAGGATCACACTAGAAGCTCCGCATGCAAAATCGCAAATCTTTGTAGAGTTTCGCGTGTGATCCTTCGTTCCTCAGGATGACAAACAGGACGTTAGACGCACTGCTGTGCGTCTCTACATAAAATCTTTGCGCCTTGCCTCTCTGAACCTTTGAACCTCTTAGAACGAAATCACCGTCGAGTTCTTCACTTCACTAATCATAAACATACTTTGGGTGCTTCCAATATGCTGTAAAGAAGTTAATTTGGTTACCAAGAATTCTCTGTACGCTTCCATATCTTTTACTAAGACTTTTAGAATATAATCGTAATCGCCACTTACGTGATGGCATTCTAAAACTTCGTTGAGTTTGATGACTTCACTTTCGAATTTGGTTAGGAATTCTTTGGTATGCTGAATGAGTTTTAGGTGACAGAAAACTACAAACCCTTTCTCAATTTTGGATTTATCGACTAAGGCGACGTAGTTTTTAATTACTCCTTCGCGTTCTAATTTTTTAATTCTTTCATATACCGCTGTAACAGAAAGATCCAGTTTTAAGGATAATTCTTTGGTTGTTTTTTTACTGTCGGTTTGAAGCAAAACCAGAAGTTTTTTATCTGTAGCGTCTAAAGTCATTTTTGTTTGTTTTTAGAAGATGAAAGAAAATCTATTGATTGGGTTTTATTTATTCAAATTTAGATTAAAAATCATTAAAAAACACTTTTTATAGTTTTAAAATCTAATTATTCATTTCATGGTTGATTAATTTTCTCATTAGATCTTATTTTGGATAGAATTTCTTTTGAAAATGAGTGCCCTAGCCCTGATAGAAGCGACATCCTTTTGTGCCGGGGTTCGGCACAAAAGATATAGCGGATAGCAGGAAATAGCTTCTAAAAATCAACACAAGGCTCAAACAACTTGAAACTTGAAACAAATAAAAACTTGAAACTAACTAAAAATGAAAAACTTCAACCCAGCAGATAAAATTCAGGATTTACAATATTTTGGGGAATTTGGCGGTGTGAATCCGTCGATTTCGGATTCTTCGACTTATACTTTTCTTTCGGCTAAAACTATGTTTGATACTTTCGAGGGAAACATGGAAGGCTGTTACTTGTATTCGCGCCATTCATCGCCAAGTAATTTGTATTTGGATCAGGCTTTGGCAGCGATGGAAGGAACGGAAACAGCAAATGTTTCGGCTTCGGGAATGGGAGCGATTACGCCTACTCTATTGCAATTATGCGGTGCAGGCGATCACATCGTTTCGAGCCGAACTATTTATGGCGGAACTTACGCTTTTCTGAAAAACTTTACACCAAGATTCGGGATAGAAACAAGCTTTGTTGACATTACAAAATTGGATGTTGTAGAAGCTACAATTACGCCGAAAACGAAAGTTTTGTATTGCGAAACGGTTAGTAATCCACTTCTGGAAGTTGCTGATATTGCCGGATTGGCTAAAATTGCCAAAAAGCACAATTTGAAATTGGTTGTAGATAATACATTTTCGCCATTATCGGTTTCTCCTGCAAAATTGGGCGCCGATATTGTAATTCATAGTTTGACGAAATACATTAACGGAAGCAGTGATACCGTTGGCGGTGTGACTTGTGCGTCTAAAGAATTTATTAATTCGCTGAAGAATGTAAATTCTGGCGCAAGTATGCTTTTAGGGCCAACAATGGATAGTTTGCGTTCTGCAAGTGTAATGAAAAATTTGAGAACGCTTCATATTAGAATTAAACAGCATAGTCATAATGCACATTATTTGGCGGATCAGTTTGAAAAAGACGGTTTAAAAACGGTTTATCCGGGATTGAAAAGTCACCCGAGTCATGAATTGTACAAAACGATGATTAATCCCGAATATGGTTTTGGTGGAATGCTAACAATTGATGTTGGAACTTTGGAAAAAGCCAATGAATTAATGGAATTGATGCAAGAACGAAACCTTGGATATTTGGCAGTAAGCTTAGGTTTTTATAAAACGTTATTCAGCGCACCGGGAACCTCAACTTCTAGTGAAATTCCGTTAGAAGAGCAGAAAGAAATGGGATTAACAGATGGTTTGATTCGCTTTTCTATTGGATTGGATAATGATATTGATCGTACTTACGAAATGATGAAAGCTTGTATGGTTGAGCTTGGGATTTTAAATTCCGCAAAGACCAACAAAGAGGTTTTCGCAGAGATACGTTAAAACTTTTTCTCTCGCAGATTTGGCTGATTATGCCGATTTATTAATAAGGTTATAAAAAGGAGCTGTTAATCTGCAAAATCTGCGCGAGAAAATTACTCGCAATAAAGGCAAACATTACTCTATAAATAAATTTGCACATTTTTTATTAGATCGTTTGAATCCGCTGGAGATTTTCTCTAAGCGGATTTTTTTTATCGAAAAAAAAGCCGTTTTGAATATTCTCAAAATGGCTTTTTGTACTTTATCTTGGCTCGTAATGTCTAAACGTTTGCCAGTATTTGTCTTTGTAGATTTCGTAACTTATTTCGAATGAACCAGCGTGTTTTTTAATTAATTCATCTGCCACTTTTGTTGGCTTTCTAAAGTCTTTGCAGGCAAAAAAGATTTCCCTCCTGTTTGCCAGTGTTTCCCTTCCTACATTTAAATAACCTTCCAGGTCTTTAAGATCTAATACAACTTCATCTTCTATTTCGTTTAACAACTGATAAGTTTCTTTATCTGGCATTCCGTTATTATTGCTTCCATCAAAAAGAATGGTAATAATAAATACCCAAGGATGTGATGCTTTTTTATCCCATTGCAAAAGATCTGTGTTCATTAATCCTATAATGCCACTTCCATCTTTCGCAGTTGCTTCAAAACCTGAATAGTTATCATTTTCCGTATTATGTCTTGTGCCTTCGTATTTTTCTACAAATTCTTTTTCTCTCCAGATCAAATAATCTTTTAATTTTTCGATCGGAATTAATTCTTCTGAAATACTATTTGAACCGTCTATTTTCATGTTATCAATCAAAGTAACAGAATGCAGTTCTCCTAAATAATTGTCTAAGAAAATATAAACACCGTTGGTTATAACTTGTTTTTTTTCTTCTACAAAATCATCGTAAATAACGGTTAAGTCAATTTCATCTGGATATCCGTCATGAATGTTTGGATAAAATTTTAGATTGTCCTTATTAAATTTGAATCCTTCATAATCAATACCAATATCCTGAATGTCTGATGCTGGTTTTAATGCCGTAATTTTCCAACCTTTAATTTGAGGAGCTGCATTTACCAATTCTTCAATTGCATATATATTTCTAACTGCTCCGTCTGGCGTTAAGATTAATTCTACTGTATTATCATCTAACATTCCCGTTAGAAAATAAATTCCGTTGTGAATTTCATCCAGTTTTGGAGCCAATTTTTCAAAAAAACCTTGGTGTATGTTTTGTCTGTTTTTAACTATTGCAAAGAACTCTTTTTCATTTTTTAAAAACCAATTCCAGAAATCAGTATTAGATTGTATTGCAGCTTCTTTTTTGCCCAATATTTTATCAAGAAAACCCATGTATTACTAATTAAATTTAAAATTTTACTAAAAACAAACTTAAGGAAAAGCACTCTTAAAACATAAGAATATTTCTATAAAATACTAAGAATGCAAAAAGCCGTTCTGAAGTACTCAGAACGGCTTTTTGTAGTATATAATTTTACTTTTATCCTATATTTTCAGTATTCAGCTTACTGTTTTTTCTACTGTATGTAAAATAAATCAGTAATCCAATTATTAGCCAGATTGTAAAATAAATCCAGTTCCAAACGCTTAATTCGGCCATCATATACAGACAGCAGATTAATCCTAAAAGTGGAATTAAAGACAGATTTTTTCTGAAAGCCCAAACAGCTAATCCAACCAAAACGAATAGGAATATCCACATTGGGATTTTGTGTTTGAATAAACTGAAACCTGACTCATATTTAGCAGAATCTGCAATTGGCAATCCTTTTACAACTTCAGCATATTTAGCTTCGTCGTCTTGATATTGTCCTAATAAATGCTCTAAATCTGATGTTTCAGCGGTTTTATTGTTTGCTTCAATGCTTTCTAAATATTTGAAAACCTGCTCTGATTCTGATTTGTCTAAAGAGGTTACGATTGAAGTTGCATCATAAATCTGCGGATCGTTATTGATAAAAGCCATTGTTGCTTTGCTGTTGAAAGCAAAAGCATAATACAATCCAGCAATCATTAAAACTGGCAGAATAAATTTTGAATTAATATAAGGCGTTTTGAATTTTCCTCTTGGAATTTCAGGTTTGTTTTGTAAAACCAAAACTCCAGCACAAACTAATACAAAGGCAAATAAAGTCCCTATACTGCATAAATCGGTTACCATTGTCAGATTCAAAAACAAAGCCGGAATTGCAACCACAAATCCTGTTACAATAGTTGCAAAAGAAGGTGTTTTAAATTTTGGGTGAACCGTTGAGAATTTCTTTGGCAATAACCCATCTCGACTCATACTCATCCAAATACGAGGCTGTCCCATTTGGAAAACCAATAAAACGCTCGCCATTGCCACTACTGCACTTACGGCAATAATTCCAGACATCCATTTTAAGTCTAATTTATCGAAAACAAATGCTAAAGGATCTCCAACATTTAATTCGTGATATTTTACCATTCCGGTTAAAACCAAGGCAATTGCAATATAAAGAATGGTACAAATAATAATTGCCCACATCATTCCGCGTGGTAAATCACGTTGCGGATTTTTACATTCTTCTGCCGTTGTCGAAATAGCATCAAAACCAATATAAGCAAAGAAAACTGCAGATACTCCTTTTAAAACCCCTCCAACTCCATTTGGAGCAAAAGGATCCCAGTTTGCTGTATCTACATAAAATACACCGACAGCGATCACTAAAAGAACTACACAAAGTTTTACAACCACCATTAAATTACTCGCATTACGAGATTCTTTCATTCCTCTGTAAACCAGAGCCGTAATCAAAATAATAATGAATAAAGCTGGAATATCGGTAACAAAATGAAACGACCCTAACGTAGGCGCCGTTGTCCAAGCGGTGTGCGCTTGCTGTAAAGCTGTGCTTAAATTTTCGAATGATTTTCCGCCGCGCATTAAAGCTTCAGCATCATTATATCCGTTTGAAGCGGTTAAGTAATCCATCTGAATCCATTGCGGTAAATGAATGCCGCCACTCTGGAGAAGTCCTGTAAAATAATCACTCCACGATATGGCCACGGTTATGTTTCCGACGGCATATTCCATGATTAAAGCCCATCCGATAATCCAGGCAATTAGTTCTCCAAAAGCCACATACGAATACGTATAAGCACTTCCAGAAACGGGAACCATTGATGCAAATTCGGCATAAGCAAAAGCTGCAAAACTACAGGCAAGAGCAGTAAAAAGGAACAAAAATATTACGGCTGGCCCCCCATCTGCACTTGCTTTTCCGATGGTGCTGAAAATCCCCGCACCTACAATTGCAGCAATTCCGAAAGCAGTTAAATCTTTGGTTGTAAGGTGCTTCCCTAATGCTCCATGTCCATCTGCTTCATTTTTTGCAACCTGTTTCAGAATATCCTGCACTGTTTTTTTTCGGAATAAACTTGAAAATGCCATATATGTTTTTGCTATTATTAATTGATTTAATTCAGTTGTTCTGGTTTTATTTTGCAAATAATGCAAAAAATATCCTGATTTCAAATATATAAAACCATTTTGTTTTTCTGTGATTTTTTTTCTTGCTGCAAAGATTCTTGCCACAAAGGCACTAAGACACTAAGTTTTTTTTTCACAATCACCGTAACGATAGCGAACAGGATAATCTGCTCCAAATCAGCCAAACCTGCGTGAAACAAAAAATCTTTGCGAACCTTGCGTCAATCTTAGCGAACTTCGCGGTTAAATATTAAGCACAAATGTAACATTTATCAAAATGAGCTTACTAATACAAGTAGTATTTAATTTTTAAAGAATCATTTTTATGGAAAAAATCACGAGACGTTCTTTTGTAAATAAATTTGGACTTGGTGTTGGCGCTTCGGTTGTGATGACTACACTTCCTTCTTTTATTACCGAAACAGAAAAGGTTCACAAACCTTACACCGGAAAAAAATTAAATATTGCTTTGTGCGGTTTAGGAAACTATGCTTCATTATTAGCTGAAGGTCTTCAGGTTTCTGAATATTGCCAGCTTGCAGGAATTGTAACTGGAACACCTTCTAAAGCTGAAACATGGAAAAAGAAATATAACATTCCTGAAAAGAATATCTATAATTACGAAAACTTCGATTCAATCATAAAAAACAAAGACATTGATTTAGTATACGTTGTAACTCCAAATGCACTGCACAAAGAATTTACTGTTCGCGCTGCAAAAGCAGGAAAACATGTTATTGTCGAAAAACCAATGGCTATTACTGCTGAAGATTGTGAAGAAATGATCAAAGCCTGCAACGATAATAATGTGCAATTGGCAATGGGATATCGACTGCATTACGAACCAAATCATCTAGAAATAAAACGAATGGGACAAGAAAAAGTCTTGGGACAAGTTCGTTATATTGAAACTGGTCTGGGTTATAGTACTTATGATGTTCGTGACATAAATAAACCTGTTGATCTAAACGCCCGCAAAGAATGGAGACTGACTAAAAAATGGGCCGGCGGCGGTTGTTTGATTAATTTAGGAATTTATTGCATTCAGGTTTCGCGTTATGTTTTAGGCGAAGAACCAATTGCTGTTACAGCACAATTTGGACATGTCAATAACAAAAATATGTTTTCTCAAGTTGAAGAAAATATCACTTGGCAAATGGAATTCCCTAGCGGTGCCGTGGCGAATTGCAGCAGTTCGTGTGGTTTTGGAATTGATCGTTTTTACGCTGCCGCAGATGAAGGTTTCTTCGAAATGAGTCCTGCGGTGAGTTATGGCCCTTTTGTAGGTAAAAGATCTGATGGAAAACCATTTAATTTTCCTGTGATAAACCAACAGCAAACCCAAATGGATGAAATTTGTAAAGTGATTTTAGCAAACCAAAAACTTCCCAATCATATTACTGGTGAAGAAGGAATTAAAGACGTTCGAATCATTAATGCCATTTATAAAGCCGCTGAAACTGGCAAAAAAGTAAGCTTGAAATAATTTTATTTTTCTCGCAGATTAAAAGGATTAAAACGATTTTTCCAATCTTTATCTAACTAATTTTTCACGCAAATTTTACAGATTTAGGCAGATTTAATTTTAAACCAGAGATAACTAATAATCTGCGATTATCTGCTTCAATCTGTAAAATCTGCGTGAAATAAAAATCTTTTTAATCCTTTAATCTGTAGCAAAAAAATCTTAGCGCTCTTTGCGTAATTCTTTGCGACCTTTGCGGTTAATTTACTTCAAACAGCTTCTCAAAATACTAACAGGATGCTGTGCTTCGCGTTTCGTTCCATCATAAATTTGATGGCGACAGCTTGTTCCTGCAGCGGCGATTTTTACATTTTCGGCAGTGTTACGCACTTTAGGAAATAAAGTATCCTCACCCATTTGCATACTCACTTGATAATGTTCTTTTTCATAACCAAAAGAACCCGCCATTCCGCAGCAGCCTGAATTGTAAATTGTAACCGTATTATTTTTAGGAAGATTCAGCATAGCAAAAGTTGCTTCAACAGAACTCAATGATTTTTGGTGGCAATGTCCGTGAATCTTAATTTCTTTACTTTCTTCTGAAAAAGAATCGGCTGTGATTTTACCATCTATGATTTCTTTTTTCAAGAACTCTTCAATTGTAAAAGCATTTCTGGATAATTTCTCAGCAGCTTCTTTATCATCGGCTAAACGAAGATATTCATCTCTAAAAGTCAAAATCGCCGAAGGTTCAATTCCAATTAAAGGTGCATTTCCTAGAACGAGATCTTTAAAAATATTTACGTTATGATTCGCAATTTTCTTCGCTTCTTCCAAAAATCCTTTTGAAAGATACGTTCTTCCGCTTTCCTCATGATCGACAACCAAAACCTGATAACCTAATTTCGTCAATAATTCGAAAGCATCGATTCCGATATTGACATCATAATAATTCGTGAATTCATCTACAAACAAATACAATCTTCCGTTTGGAAAATCGGTTTGTGACGGTTTATTATTAGCGTACCATTTTCTAAAAGTCTTTTTCGCCAATAACGGAACTTGTCTTTCTGGCGCAATTCCCATTGTTTTTTTCACCAAAGACTGATTCGAAATAAAATTCGTAATCGACGGGAATTTACTTCCCATTTTGTTCAATTTGGCATTGTTGGCAAAAATCTTATTTCGAGTAGAAAATCCGTTTGCTTTTTGATATTGGTATAAAAATTCTGCTTTTAGAGTCGCTACGTCCACGTTACTTGGACATTCGCTTGCGCAGGCTTTACAGCTTACACATAACTCAAAAACTTCGTATAGCTCTTTCTGGTCAAATTTATTTTCTTTTTCAGAATACGTTAAATATTCTCGTAACGCATTGGCTCTTGCGCGAGTCGTTTCTTTTTCGTTTCGCGTCGCACGATAACTCGGACACATTGCTCCTCCGCCAGACGGCAGTTTTCTACAATCGCCAGAACCGTTGCATTTTTCGGCGGCACGCAAAATCCCTAGACTGTCTGAGAAATCCTGAAACGTTTTAATATCCGGTTCAATTCTTCCTGAGATAACACGATGATTCTCGTCCATCTTCAAAGCGTTGACAATCTTCCCGATATTCAAAACCGAATTTGGATCGAATGCCAATTTAATTCTTTTCAGCAATTCGTAATTCTTATCGCCAATCATGAACGGAATAAACTCTCCGCGCACAATTCCGTCTCCGTGTTCACCACTTAGCGAACCTCTGTATTTTTTCACCAAATGCGCTACTTCAGTCGCGATGGTTCTGAATAATTTTAAATCAGAAGTTTTCTTTAAATTCAAAACCGGACGAAGGTGCAATTCTCCCGCACCCGCATGCGCGTAATAAATCGCTTCCTGCCCGTGACGCAACATCATCGCCGAAAACTCAGCAATATAAGCAGGCAAATCGCTCAATTCTACCGCGGTATCTTCAATAGAATCGGCTGCTTTATCGTCGCCTACAATACTTCCTAAAAGTCCAAGACCTGCTTTTCTTAGTTCGTTGGCTTTATCAATATCATTTCCGTAGATTTTTACTCGACCGTAACCAAAATTATTTTGCTCTAAATCGGCAATCAAAGCATCGGCTTGTTTTTCGGCATCTTCTAAAGTATGCGATGCGACTTCAAACAACATAATTGCTTTTGGTTCTCCAACCAAAAAGAAACGGTTTTTAATGTGTTCCCGATTGGTTTTGGTACAATCCAAAATCGTATCGTCAATCATTTCGCAAGTGTACAAATGATGTTTCATCGCCACCACAACCGACTCTAGAGATTCCTGAATGGTATGATAATGCCCGACAACCATAATGCTGTGAGGCGGTGGCAAATCATCAACTTTCAGCGTCACTTCGGTTGTAAAAGCCAGTGTTCCTTCGCTTCCGCAAAGTAATTTCCCAAGATTTATGGTGGGTTCAGTTCCGCCAAATAATTCCGATTTCAGCAGAATATCAACGGCATAACCCGTATTTCTTCTATGAATTTCAGGTTTCGGAAACTCTTTTACAATTTCTTCCTGAGCTTCTTTTATAGTAAGCTCGTCGTAAATCGTTTTGTATATCTTATTTTCTAAAGTATCGCCTTTTGTTTTTTCGATAAATTCAGCCGAAGTCAGATCTTTAAAAACCACTTCAGAACCGTCGCTTAAAAGTGCTTTTACTTCAGCAATTTTATCGCGCGTAACACCATAACGAATCGAAGTTGTCCCAGAAGAGTTATTTCCCACCATTCCGCCAATCATGGCGCGGTTTGAAGTTGATGTAATGGGTGCAAAAAATACGTCGTGAGGTTTTAAGAATAAATTCAGCTCATCGCGAATTACGCCTGGCTGAACCGTAACGGTTTTCTTTTCGGCATTGTATGAAATAATTTTTGTAAAATGCTTCGACACATCAACCACCAATCCGTCTCCTACTGCTTGTCCTGCCAGCGAAGTTCCCGCAGTTCTTGGCGTAATCGACAGCTTATGTTTTGCCGCAAATTGAATCAGTTTGGCAATATCTTCAGTCGTTTTAGGAATTGCCACCGCATTAGGCTTAATTCGGTACACCGAAGCATCGGTAGAATAAAGCGTTTTATGAAGATCATCGTATAAAAGTGTGCCTTCGAGTTCGCTTGCTAATTGCTCTAAATCCTTAAGTATTGACATTCTTGCTTTCTTTTGAAATACAAAAATAGTCATTTTTTTAGGTTCAAAGGTTAAGAGTTACAAAGGGACAAAGTTTTTTTCTCTAACTCAATTGTCACCCTGAGCGAAGTCGAAGGCTTATGAAAACAAATGCTTCTTTCTTGGAATTTGAAATTTTAAAAATTGGGATTTATTTTTTCAGGAGCTATTTCCTGCTGTCCGCTATATCTTTTACGCCGAACCCCGGCGCAAAAGGATGCCGCTCCCATCAGGGCTAGGGCACTCGGTTTCATTAGAAGATTTACTGAATAAAAAAAGACTCTTCTACAACTCTATAACATTTAAAGACACATCCAAAAGCTTTGCCTTCAACTCCTTCAATAGTTATCCAATTTAAAAGTCCTTTGTTTATAAGCTGAAACAATTCATACTCGATATAATCTTCACTATAATTTAATTTCTGATATTCTGGATGAGTTCTTATAAGTTCAGTAAGATTCCATTGAGAAAATTCGATTATATCCTTTTCAAAAATTGAAATATCGTAAGCATAAATAACTCCATCTTTTTTTGCAGTGCATCCACTTCCGTGAAAATAATATTCAATTCCGTTAATTGATCCTACTCTTTCAAAAAAAGTTCGAGAAAACGAACATGGATTTACGTTTTGTTTGTATTTATCTTTTAATAAAGCTTCGAAGCTTCTGATAAATGTAATGTAGTGTTTTAAGATTTTTTCGATCATAATTTGCAGTTCAAATCTAAATCTAATAATTCTATTTTCAAAAGAAATTTCCCAATCTTGTCATTTCGACCGAAGGGAGAAATCACAATCGTAACCACATAGATTGTCTATTATGTTTGCGGAATCCCGCGTGTGATTTCTCGTTCCTCCTTTAGATTTGTTTTTTGAAATTTTAAGTAGATTTATGATTGAGAAAGGAAGCAAAAGTAAACTGTTCGTTCCTCCGAGCTTGTGACTCATATTTCGATTAAGACTTTAGCTTCCTTTTCATCAAAGACTCAGATAGAAATTTGGGCTAGTGACCCGTTATTAAGGAGTTGAGCTTATGATGAATTTCTCAAATCATTTGTTGAATCGTAAAAGCAAAGTTATGAAAAACATTATTATCGGCATTGATATCAGCAGCAAGACTTTGGATATTTGTGTTAAAGAGGAATCAGTAAATTATTTTTCTATTGAGAATAAGATTCAGGCAATAAAGCATTTTTTCAAAAAATATTCAGGTGAAAATGTAATGATCGCTATGGAAAATACTGGCAGATACAATTGGAATCTGTTTGAAGCACTTGAAAAATTCAACTTTAAGGTTTATGTAATATCTGCTTTGCATATCAAGAAAAGCATAGGTCTTGTCAGAGGCAAAAATGATAAAATTGATGCGTTGCGAATTTGTAGTTTTATTGAAAAAAATTATCAGGAAAATAGGGAATGGAAACCAAGTTCCTGCTCCATTAAAAAGATAAAAATATTATTAACCGAAAGAGCTTTAAGAATAAAAATCAAAAAACAGCTTATGGTTCAGCAGCATGACTACAAATTAATGAAAGGCATTGCAATGGATAAAGAATTGAAAAGCTTAAACATCAAACTTATTAAAAGCATTGATGCACAGATTAAGATTATTGAAAATGATATTGAAAAAGTAATACATAATGACCAAAGTTTAAGCCAGCAACAGAAACTGATAAGATCTGTTCCTGGAGTGGGCCAAGTTCTATCATGGACATTATTATCAAAAACAGAAGGTTTTACAGTTATAACTGATCCAAGAAAAATGGCATGCTACAGCGGAGTCGTGCCTTTTGATTTTCAATCTGGAACATCATTAAAAAGAAGACCCGGAGTATCAATGCTTGCAGATAAAAACCTAAAAACCATTCTGCATTTGGCAGCAATGAGTGCAATTAGATTCGATAATGATCTGAGAAGATATTACATTAGAAAAGTTGATGAAGGAAAAAACAAAATGAGTGTTTTAAATGCTGTGAGAAACAAAATAATCCATAGAGTTTTTGCAGTAATAAAAAACCAAACCTTTTATGAAAAAGATTTGGTTTTATCATAGAAATCGAAATGACAAACTGCGTGGAAATCTTACTGAACTTATCATATCTCAAAATATCGTTTTATATTTAATCTATATTTGTAATGCTATTAATTAAATCATGGATATACTAAATCGATATGAAGTAAAATTCGTTAATACATTTGAAAAACAAATCCATAGTATTAATACTTGGCTATCCGCTTATATAAATGATCATTACACTATTGAAGAAATTGAAAGACTTTTAAACAAAAACATAAATAAAGTTCTTAATAGCGAAATAGAAAAAGGCGGAGGACAAACTCAAAGTTTATATTTTGCTGATATAACTATTTTAGAAACTAAAATTTACCATGATATGGAAGCTTGGGAATTCGATAACACTATTACACCAGATTTTACTTTACCAACTTCACATTTTAAAATTATAGTAGAAGCTTGGAGAGATTATTTATCACAATAAAAAATATAGTCTTTTTCTTACTATAAAAATATTTTTTGATATCTTTACAGTCCTAAACACAAAGAAATATGATATCAAAAAAACTTTTGCCCGTGTGGTATGGTGGCGGTATTGGAAACAACTGCAACGCACTTTGTGGCGTAGGACACCTTAGCTACGCGGGTTCTTTTCCTAAACACAAAGATTATGAGTACCAACACAATTTCAAAACAAACCGAAATCAAGCTTTTGAATTTCTTCAACGACAGAATCGATCCTGTTGAAATGGCTAAAACTTTAAGACAAGTAAATTTCACACTCGCTTTATGCGTTTTGAGCGAACATGAAACATTTCAAAGCGAAATCATCAAATTAAGAGACAGCTTTTACTGGCTCAATGAATTAGCTGAGACTTTAAATCCTTATTTGGAGGTGGAGTGATGTTTTTAAATGAAAAAAACCTCGATTAAAAAATCGAGGTTTTTTTTATAATATAATTAGTTCATTGATTTTTACTATTAGATCTAAAATTACATTAAATCCTTAAATAAAATATTCAACAAATTTTCTTCTGACTTTAAAAGCAATTCGTCAATATTATATTCAATAAAAGAAAAATCTTTCTTATCAACTAATATGCTAATCCATTTTGGTCTTGAAAACGAATAACCATCATCAAAAATAGCAACATTAAGAAAATTCCAAATATTAGAATTTACACCATTAACTTCAAAATTAGGTTGAATTATAATGGCCTTCATTATGCCATTGTCTATCCAATGAATTCTTCTTTCCTCAAATGTTCTCAAATTTTGAGGATAATCGGGTCTATCTCTAGTCAATCGCGCATTAAGCTTATTTGCTAAGTCATCCAACTTCCAATCTATATTTTCAAATCTGCTCAAATTCTAAATTTTATATATAACAAAATTTGTTTTTTACTCCTTCCCCCAAATCCTAGTATTCAGATCCAATTCATGAACAATATCCTGCATAAACCGAACAATCGAAAGATCATCAGTAAGTAAATCAGACGCTAAAAGTGAAGAATGAACTGGTGCTTCAAAGTAATTGTGAGATAGCGGAAAAGCGATATACATTTTAGAATGTATAAACGAGATCGAAATCGTTTCATCACATTTGTTATTTAAATCCAAAATTCTTTCCATCATGGCAGGCGTCAAAATGTATCGCGCTTCGATTTGATTTTTAGAATAGGTAACAAATATTTCATCAAAGACTGTATTTTCTAATTGTACTAACTCGGAGTTACCGAAACTGAAAACGTTTTTCGAAAACCATGAACCAATGGCATCTGCTATACCTTTTGGACGTACAACAGTCGAAACATTAAAATTTTTATTAAAATCAGCTACAAAAACAATTCCTTTAAAAATCGTATGCCAAGTTGTTTTTGTTCCGTTTTTAGTTCGAGTTTCCGTTTTATACTCGGCGTGGACTTCGGCAAACCAAAAAGAGGTTTTATCGACTATTCCGCTTATTAAATCTTGTGTTTTATAGCGATCTGGTCTTGTTGTAAAAAGTTCCGAACTTATAAATTCATATTCTGGAAGTCCACTTTGTGGCATTATAGTCAGCGTTTCGTTAATGTCTTTTAATGCCGCTCCAACAACGTTCATTTTATAAGCCAACTTGTATTTTATAGCATCGTCTTCTATTCTGAAATACATTACAATGGCAATAATTATAGGAACCAAACAGCCAATAATCCCCAAAGGAACAAATCGAATGATTAATCCAATAGCCAAAATCAACACTGCAAGTCCAATTAAAATGTAACAGGTTTGATAGGTTTCGGCTATTTTTTTTCGATCAACTTCTAAGGTATTCAGAATGTCTTGCAAGTTTGCTTTCGAATTTATTTCTGAATCCATTAATTATTAAATAGTTCTTTTGCACTAATATTTTTACGTTCTTCTTCTGGTGTTTCTAAAACATCAATTTTAGTATAACCCAACATTCCTGCAAACATATTACCTGGAAACATCATAATAGCATTATTATAATCGGTCACTGCTGCATTGTAAGTTCTTCTCGCAGCTGCAATTTGCTCTTCACTTTCTGTCCAAGTTGTTTGAAGATTTAAGAAATTGGTATTAGCTTTTAAATCAGGATAATTTTCTACCGTTACCATTAAACCTTTTACAGCCGAACTTAATTCAGTATCCAAACTTGCTTTTTCTTCATCAGTTAAAGTTCCTGACGTTGCTTTAGCACGAAGCTCAACAATTTTAGTTAAAGTGCTTTGTTCGTAATTTGTGTATTGCTTTACGACCTCAACAAGATTCGGAATCAAATCGAAACGTTTTTTCAGCATTACATCAATCGCCGAAAACGCATTGGTAACTTGATTTCTTTTTCCGATAAGTGAATTGTAGATTACTATTCCGATAATAAAAAGGAAAACAAAAAGTCCTATAATAACTAACATGATTTTATTTTTTTTGAATTGGTTATGAGCAAATATATAGAAAAGACGGTAAGTTTGAATTTTATTTTTTAGGATTTTTATCACAAATTCTTATTCTATAATAATGACATTCAAAAAATAAAAATTGTATAAAATCTATAGCTTTATATCCGAAATAATCCCATTTTAGCGTTATCAATAAACTGACTACTATAAAACCTCATTTTAAATGAATAAAAACATAACCGCACTCTATACTATAGCTCAAAAAGAAACTAGAAAAATATTGGGTTTAATGTCTGGAACTTCTCTCGACGGACTTGATATTGCTTTATGCGCTGTTTCTGGTTCTGGTGAAAATACGAATGTAAAGATCCTAGAATTTGAAACCTTTTCTTATTCTGAAGACATTAAAAACGAGATTAGAAAAGTATTTGCAAAAAAAACAATCGATTTTCAGCATTTGGCTTTATTAAACGAATGGATCGGAATATTGCACAGCGGCATGATTAACGATTGTCTTTCTAAATGGAATATTTCGTCAAGCGAAGTAGATTTAATTGCTTCTCACGGGCAAACCGTTTTACACGCTCCGAAGTTTTTGCATCAGCAGGAAAAATTTCCAAACGCAACTTTGCAAATTGGAGACGGAGATCATATTGCGGTAAAAACGGGAATTATCACACTTTCAGATTTCAGACAAAAACACGTTGCAGCGGGTGGCGAAGGCGCTCCTTTGGCGGTTTACGGCGATTATTTATTATTTGGCAAAAAAGGCGAGAACCGAATCATGCTCAACATGGGCGGCATCGGGAATTATACTTATCTCCCAGCCTCTCTAAACGCCGAGGAAGTTTTTGTAACTGATACTGGAACTGCAAATACGTTAATCGATATTTTTACTAAACATTATTTCCCTGAAAAAAGCTACGATAAAGATGCCGAAATTGCACAACAAGGAACTGTAAATCAAGAACTTTTAAACGAACTTAAAAAAGATGATTTCTTCCAAAAAAGCTTTCCAAAATCAATTGGTCAAGAGCTGTTTAATTTCGATTTTGTGCAGTCGGCTTTGGTAAAATGTGGCTTAGAAAATATTTCGG
Source organism: Flavobacterium sp. B330r (assembly GCF_056824325.1). Lineage (NCBI taxonomy): Bacteria > Pseudomonadati > Bacteroidota > Flavobacteriia > Flavobacteriales > Flavobacteriaceae > Flavobacterium > Flavobacterium sp. B330r. Next base: position 3,260,674 of record NZ_CP124860.1, on the reverse strand, counting down.
CATCAGATTTGCTAGCGACTTTAACACGTTTAAGCGCTGAAACTATTGCAGAAGCGATTTTTTTCACCATAAAAAACACTCCTATTCCAGCAGAAGATTTTCATATTTATATGTCTGGAGGCGGAACGAATAATCCGTTATTGGTAAAATGGCTAAAGGAATTATTGCCTTGCCAGTTTCACACCAGCGACGATTTGGGCATTTTAAGTGATGCCAAAGAAGCGGTTTTATTTGCGCTTTTGGCCAACGAAACCGTTTCTGGAGGAGATTACAATTTTGGAAACAGCAAAGGAATTCCATCGGTAACAATGGGGAAAATTTCGTTTCCTGATTAAAATTATAGCCACAAATTCACGAATTTAGCGCTAATCTATGCGAAATAAGCGCAATTAATTACACGGAATATGCCGATTGGATTATCTTCAATCATTAAAAAAATAATTCGTGAATTCGTGGCGGAAAAAAACTATTTTTGATTCTTGTTAAAATAAACATTTGAAATGCATAAAAATCAGCACTTAATATTCTTTCTTTTAATTTCATTTTTCATTACTTCGATTTCTAATGCACAGGAAAAAAACATGCATCCTAAAAACGAATTCAGAGGTGTCTGGATTGCAACGGTTGTAAACATTGACTGGCCAAAAACAAGTACAGATAATGTAGAAAAAGAAAAAGCTGATTACCTTGAAATTCTAGAAGCCTATAAAAAACTGAATTATAATGCTGTAATTGTTCAAATTAGAAGCGTTGGAGATGCTATTTATCCATCAGAATTTGCGCCTTGGTCTCGATTTTTGACAGGGAAAGAAGGTTTGGCTCCAAACCCCTACTACGATACATTGGCCTGGATGATTGAACAGGCTCATAATAGAGGTTTTGAATTTCATGCTTGGCTGAATCCGTATCGTGCGACTTTCGATTTGAATAAAAATCTTTTAAGCCCAAATCATGATCTTTTTAAACATCCAGAATGGATGATTGAATACGGCGGAAAATACTATTACGATCCTGCATTGCCAGAAGTACAGGCGCATTTAACCAAAGTCGTAAAAGAAGTCGTTGATAACTATGATATTGATGCAGTTCATTTTGATGATTATTTCTATCCTTATGCTGTTCCAGGAAAAGTGTTTAACGACAATGCTTCTTATCAAAAATATGGTTCAGGTTTAAGCCGTGCCGACTGGCGCCGTGCAAATGTGAGCAACTTTGTACATTCTATTTCAAATACAATTAAAGAAAGCAAACCTTGGGTTCAATTCGGAATTAGTCCGTTTGGGGTTTGGAGAAATAAATCTCAAGATCCAAAAGGTTCTGAAACACAATCTACATCTAACTACGACGATTTGTATGCAGATCCGATGTTATGGATGGATCAAAAATGGATCGATTATATTTTACCTCAATTGTATTGGAGTATGAATAATCCAAGAGCTTCTTATTCTAAATTGGTAAAATGGTGGTCTGAAAACTCCAATAATACCGCTATTTATATCGGTCACGCGACATACAAAATTAGAGCTGACGGAGATAAAAACTGGAATTATATGACCGAAATTCCAACTCAAATTGATTTCTTAAGAACTTTCAAAAATGTATCAGGTAGCGCTTATTTCAGCTCAAAATGGTTCATGGGGAAAAACTTCGATGTGGTTCGCCATTTAGAAGAAAATCAATACAAATATCCTGCACTTCCAGCTGCAGTTCCAAATTTAAGACACGTCATAATCGATACGCCAAAAGTATTAGAATACAGTAAAGACAGCATTAAATATAATTTCACTTTCCAAAGTCCGCTGAATACGAAAGTTCGTTATATGGTAGTTTATGGAGGCGAGCATGTTTCAAAAATTGACATTAATGATGCTACAAAAATCATCGAAAAAGTAACGGTTAAAGAAGTTGACGGAAAAATTACTTTCGCAATAGCGGCCGGAAAACTGAATCTTTACAAAGCTTGTGCTGTAACTTTTATCGATTATTATGCCAACGAAAGTTCTCCAACTGCAATAGATTTAAAAAAGCCTTTAAAAAACTATATACCAGCTCAGCCAAATGAAAACAGATAATAAACCGTGGTTTTGGATTCCGCTTCTTAACTTCGCTTCTGGATTACCGTATGCTATAATTATCTCTGTTTCGGTAATTATGTATAAAAATCTAGGAATTTCTAATGAAGATATTGGTGTTTACACCAGTTTACTTTATCTGCCTTGGGTTATTAAACCACTTTGGAGTCCGCTTATCGAATTAATCGGAACCAAAAGAAAATGGTTTCTGCTGATGCAATTAATAATTTCGATTGCCTTTCTGCTGGTTGGTTTCACCATTCCGCTCAACGGATTTTTTATCATGACACTTTCCATATTCTGGGTTGCGGCTTTTGCATCCGCTTCTAATGATATTGCCAGCGATGGTTTTTATTTATTGGTTTTACCAGAAGATAAGCAATCTTTCTTTATTGGTATTAGAAGTACTTTTTACAGACTTTCAATGCTGGCAGGAAACGGATTAGTAGTGCTTTTTGCAGGTTATTTAGAACATAAATTTGGAGACAATACAAAGGCATGGTCTTATACCATGATTTGTGTTGGTTTATTAATGGCTTTCATTACCGTTTATAATTTCATTTTCACACCAAAAAATGAAGTTAATGCAGTAAAAAACCACAAAGAAATACCAAATCAAAGTTTCGGAACCATATTTGTCAGTTTCTTCAAGAAAAAACAAATAGGGTTAATTCTAACTTTTATCTTGGTTTTCAGATTAGGAGAATCTCAATTGCTTAAAATGCTAAGTCCGTTTTTACTGGATCCAAAAGAATTAGGCGGAATGGAATTAGACACCGAAGCGGTTGGAATTATTTACGGAACTTGCGGAGTTGCAGCCTTAACAATTGGAGGTATTTTAGGCGGAATTGCAATCTCAAAACAAGGATTGACCAAATGGATGTTTCCTATGTTTTTGGCCATGCACCTTCCAATTTTAGGATTTATATTATTGGCTTTCTTTCATCCTACATCAATTTATTACATTTATGCCGTTGTAATTGTAGAGCAATTCGGTTACGGTTTTGGCTTTACCGCCTTCATGATGTATTTAATTCATGTTGCCGAAGGAGAATCAAAAACAGCACATTATGCACTGGCAACTGGTTTTATGGCATTAGGAATGATGCTTCCAGGAATGTTAAGCGGTTTTATACAAAAATATTTAGGCTATCAAAACTTCTTTGTTTGGGTTTTCTTAGCTACCATTCCAGGTCTTATTTTATCACGTTTTTTAACTTTCCCAAAAGATTTTGGGAAGAAATCAGAAGAAGTTTAACCCCCAAATCAAACTTTACCTATGGAAATCAATGAGAATTTGCAGAACGAACGCAATCTGAAAGGAACTGAGTTCGAGAAAAATGGAAATCTAGAAAAAGCGATTGAGTTGTATGAAGAAAATGTTGCAGAAGGCTTTAAAGGAAATCACCCTTATGATCGATTGGCAACGATCTACAAAAACGAAAACGATCTGGAAAATGAAATCCGCGTTTTAGAAAAAGCAATTGTGGTTTACGAAATAATCACCATTGAAGACCGATTAGAAGGATTGCCAAAGCTTTTCCGTTTTAAAAACAGATTGGAAAAAGCTCTTGAAACCAAAAAACAATTGGCTAAACAAAAGAAGGCAAAGTTGAAATAAGAATACTTTTTAACCTTTTAAAATCATGAGCATAAAACGAACCAATTCAGACGATATCGATTTTATAAATTTGGTTGCTTTACTAGATCAAGATTTAGCGATTAGAGATGGTGAAGATCATGCATTTTACAATCAGTTTAACAAAACCGATAAGATAAAACATGTGCTCGTGTATTATGAAAACAGAATTCCTGTTGGCTGTGGCGCTTTTCGCGAAAAGGAACCAGGAACAACAGAAATCAAACGAATGTATGTTCATCCTGATTATAGAAAAAAAGGTATTGCATCGGCAGTTTTAGCAGCATTAGAAATCTGGGCAAAAGAAGTTGGTTATACTTATACCATTCTCGAAACTGGAAAAAATCAGCCCGAAGCAATCAACTTATATCAAAAATTAAATTACACCATAATTCCCAATTATCCACCTTACGAGAAAATGGATAATAGTGTTTGCATGAAAAAGACTTTATAATAATGAAAATTACAGCAGAAGCATTACTACAAAAAATAGGACAATTTTTCTTTCCAGCAGTATTCATCAACGATACAGAAGAAAATATTCAGGAAACGGAACGTTTAATTGCAACACATAATATAGGAGGATTGACCTTTTTTCATAGTCGTGCGAGTGCTGCAACGAATTACGAAAGCAAGAAAAAAGTTGTTTTCAACGATGACAGTTACGAAAAAATCAAAGTACTTATTGCTCGTTATCAAAAAGCAGCTTCTACTCCACTTTTAATCAGTATTGATGCAGAATGGGGATTGGCAATGCGTATAGAAAAAACACCTCAATATCCGTACGCCATTACGCTTGGCGCATTACCAGAAAACAAATCAAGTTTAATTTATGAAGTTGGAAAACAAATTGGTTTAGATTTAAAAGCAGCTGGAATTCAGTATAATTTATCGCCTTTGGCAGACATCAACAATAACCCGAACAATCCTGTAATTGGTTATCGTTCTTTTGGTGAAAACAAAGAAAAAGTAGCCGATTTTTCGATTGAATATTTAAAAGGAATGTCGGAAGTTGGCGTTTTAGGCTGTCTGAAACACTTTCCCGGACATGGGAACACCAATGTCGACTCGCATTTAGGTTTGCCGGTTTTAAAGGAAACGCTGGAAGAATTAATGGAAAACGAATTATATCCGTTCATTAAAGGAATTGAGAACAATGTCGACTCTATTATGATTGGCCATTTGGCTGTTCCTAGTTTAAATGACGGAAAAGATACTTCTGCAACTTTATCAAAAGCCGTTATTCAAGATCTTTTGCGTGATCAATTAGGCTACGATGGCTTGGTAATTTCTGATGCTTTAAATATGCACAGCGTTTCGAAATTGTACGAAACAAAAGGCCAATTAGAATGGGAAGCTTTCAATGCTGGAAATGATGTTTTATGTTTCGCAGAAAATGTCCCCGAAGGAATTGAAGCGATTTATAAAAATGCTTCTCCAGACCGTATTTTCGAAAGTTATAATAGAATCATGAAAGCAAAAGAAAAAGCAGGAATCCTTTCTGGAAACACTGCCATTTCGGGCGAATTAAACTTCGAAAAAACATCTCAATTAAATCTTGAAATCGCTCAAAATGCAATTACAAAAATCATTGATAATGGCATTTCAGATTTAGCATTTGAAGCGCAGAAAAACAACAAATTAGCCAAACTGAGCTTATATAAAAATACCGATAATACATTCTTTAAAACTTTAAACGCAAAATTACCTTCGCCAGAATTTGCTTTTGAAAGCTTAGAAACTTCAGATATCAATTCTATGAAAACTGAGTTAGACAAATTCGAAACGATCATTATTTCCTTATTTGTTCCAAAAGCAAAACCATTAAATAATTTCGAAGTAAACGATGAAGTTTTAGAACTACTTTCTGATTTACTTCAAACCAAAAAATGCATTGTTTTCGTTTTTGGAAACCCGTACGTTTTACCACTTATTCCGAATCTAAAAAAGGCTTCGGGATTAATTCAGGCGTATCAGGATTTTGAAGAATTTCAAAAAACAGCAGGAATTCAATTTTTAGAAAAAAATAGTTGGAATGGCATTTTACCAGTAAATATTGATATTCAATAACTTAAAATACTGAATAGTCAAAATTTATCAACTTATAAATTTTTATAATCACATCTTATTGTAAGAACCTGTACTTATGCCCTACTTTTGCACCAAATAAATTTTTAACGTAAAACGAATATTATGTCTTTAGTAGGAAAAAAATTCCCAAGTATTGCAGTAGATGCTATCTCAGAAATGGGTGACAATTTAAAAATCAACATTTTTGAAGAAGCAGTAAACAACAATAAAAAAGTACTTTTATTTTGGTACCCAAAAGATTTTACTTTTGTATGTCCAACTGAATTACACGCCTTTCAAGCTGCATTACCAGAATTCGAAAAAAGAAATACTATCGTAATTGGTGCTTCTTGCGACACAAACGAAGTTCACTTTGCTTGGTTAAATACTCCAAAAAACAATGGTGGAATCGAAGGTGTTACTTACCCAATCTTAGCTGATACAAACCGTAATTTAGCTAACATTTTAGGTATTCTTGATATCGAATCTACAAGCTATAGCGAAGATACAGATTCAGTTATCATCGAAGGTTCAAACGTAACTTACAGAGCTACTTACCTTATTGACGAAACTGGAAAAATCTTCCACGAAAGCGTAAACGATATGCCATTAGGACGTAACGTAAACGAATACTTAAGAATGGTTGACGCTTACACTCACATCCAAACTAAAGGTGAAGTTTGTCCTGCAAACTGGGAAGCTGGTAAAGAAGCAATGTCTGCAGACAGAATCAGTACTGCTGAATACTTAAGCGCAAACTAATTTTTAATTAGTTTCTAAGATACTAAGATGCTAAGGTTCTAAGATTTTCTCTTAGACCTTAGTAACTTAGAAATCAAATCCTCTCTCAAAAAATCTCAAAAAAATTATAGTTGCTAAAATCCACAAAGGTTCAAAAAATCAGAACCTTAGAATCTTAGCACCTTAGAATCTCAAAAAATAAAACTTATGTTAATCGACTTAAACGAAGATACGTTAGCAGATTTAGTTGCTAAAAACGAAAAAGTAGTAGTACAATATTCAGCTTCATGGTGTGGAAATTGCCGTATTATGAAACCAAAATTCAAAAAACTAGCAACAGAAAATGAAGCTATTACTTTTGTTTTGGTTGATGCAGAAAATTCTCCTGAATCAAGAAAATTAGCTAATGTGAGCAACTTGCCAACATTTGCAACTTTCGTAAACGGACAATTAGTTGGCGAAACGCAAACCAACAAACAAGAAGTTTTAATTGACTTGGTAAACGCAATTGCTTAATTTTAGATCGTTAGACTTACTTAGATTTTAAGACAACTTAGATGTTGTAAAAAAAATTATAGAAAGTCTAAGAAATCTAAGCAAGTCTAAAAATCTAAGAAATCTACACTATGAAATTACCAGTAATTAAACATTTAACGCAATTCATCGAAGAAAACGATCAAGATTATATCATTGAAACGATCGAAGTTCTAGAAGCAATGACTGAAATTCCTTCTCTTAAAGACGAAGAATTAGACGTAATTGGCGAATTGATTTCGAATATGTACGGCGCACTTGAAGTGCAAAAATTGGTTGCTCAAGGAACAGATAAAAAAGAAGCTTTAAATACGTTCATGAAACGTGTTTTAGGTTCAATCGATAAGTAAATCGTCTTCCTCCCAAAGGATAAATAAAAAAACAAAGCTGAGAAAGCGTTTCTATCTGGAGACGCTTTTTTTAGTTTACAGTGTTCAGGTTTTAAGTATTCAGTTTTTTGTATTCAGTTTTTTGTATTCAGTTTTTTGTATTCAGTTTTTTGTATTCAGTTTTTTGTATTCAGTTTTTTGTATTCAGTCGCAGTATTCAGTCGCAGTATTCAGTCGCAGTATTCAGTCGCAGTCTCTCGAAATCTTTGTCAGGCTGAGCGAAGTCGAAGCCCACGTAAACCAAATCGACAAAGATTATCAATTTAAATTGAAGAGTTACTTGTGTGGGCTTCGACTCCGCTCAGCCTGACAAGCCTAAGCTAAATCTAAAATCTACATTCTAAAATCTAAAATCTAAAATAATCAGGGCGAGACAGTATTTTAAAAAACGGGCAAACATAATTTATCTTAATTCTCCCGCTTTCCCAAATGCTGTCGGGATATCCGCGCTACTTCGGTAGCCAGCTCCTATCCCTCTCGCTGCTAAACGGTTTCAATAGACGCCATATAATTATTGACCAAAATTGTCAGGCTGAGGCAAGTCGAAGCCCGCGCAAAGTATTTCCATAAAGACCAATGACTAAGTTTGCGGAGCCGCTTGCGTCGGCTTCGACTTGCCTCAGCCTGACAGACGTAACAAAACTAAAATCTACCCTCTAAAATCTAAAATATCTAAAAAAATTAGTGAATTTGTAGCCACCCAAAAACCTATCTTAATCTCTCCTTAAACCCATAACAAATACTTTTAGATTCAAATATTAATCCTTACTTTTGAGCCTCATTAATTTTAAACAAAAATCATGGCATCTATCACATTAGGAGGAAATCCAGTTCATACATCAGGCGAATTGCCAGCAGTTGGATCGCAATTAGCTGACTTCAAATTAGTTCAAAACGATTTATCAGTTGCTACATTAAGCACTTTTGCTGGTAAAAAGTTAGTTTTAAATATCTTTCCAAGTGTAGATACAGGAACTTGTGCTGCATCTGTTAGAAAATTCAACCAAAGCGCAAGCGGATTAGAAAACACAACTGTTTTATGTATTTCTAGAGATTTACCTTTTGCTCAAAAACGTTTTTGTGGTGCTGAAGGTTTAGAAAATGTAGTAAACTTATCAGATTTTCAAACTGGTGCTTTTGGAAAAGCAAACGGATTAGAAATCGTTGATGGTCCTTTGGCAGGTTTACACTCAAGAGCAATCATTGTTGTTGATGCTGATGGAAAAATCGTTCACACAGAACAAGTTGCAGAAATTGCAAACGAACCAAATTACGAAGCAGCTTTAGCAGCACTATAATATTTTCCCTTAAATGGAGTTTCAAAAAGATAATACATTTGTTACAGGTAGGTTAAAAAGCATGACTTATGCTTTTAACGGAGCTGTAAAATTGATTAAGACAGAACACAGCATCATGGTACAATTCTCTCTGGGAATTATCATGACGATTGCTGGATTCTATTTTCATATTTCTCAAACCGAATGGCTGTGTCAGACACTGGCCATTGGTTTGGTTTTAAGCATTGAAGGATTAAATACGGCAGTTGAAAAAATTGCCGATTTTATCCATCCTGATTACAGCAAACGAATCGGTTTTATTAAAGATATTGCTGCTGGAGCGGTATTTTTTGCCGCAATGACTGCAATTGCAATAGGCTTGATTATTTATATCCCAAAATTTATTTAGGCAAAGGAAAACGCAAGAATGGCAAAAAATAAAAAAGAAACTGTAGATAAAAAAAACGAAAAACAGGAAGGAGTTAAAAGATCATTTAAGATGTCTAAACAGCAAAGATTTGTTTTAGGATGTCTGTTGGTACTTTTTTCTATTGCACTATTGGTCGCATTTATTTCTTTTTATGTAAACGGACAATGGCAAAATGACCAAAGTGTCGTAAATCAGCTCGGTGATCGTGCCGAAGTTGCTGAGAATTGGCTCGGAAAATTCGGAGCTTATCTTGCCGATTTAATTATCTATAGAGGTTTTGGACTAGCCTCTTTCATTTTTGTACGTTTGTTTTTCCTTACCGGAATGTTTTTAGCACTGGAGCTTTCGACCCAAAAACTAAAAAACACTTGGTTCTGGGACATTTTTGCTATTATTGTTGTTTCTGTACTATTTGGTTTCTTCGCTACTTCTGCACCAGAACTAGGAGGAACAATTGGTTACGAATTAAATTTATTCCTTCAAGATTATATTGGAAAAACAGGTACACTTCTTACACTGCTTTTTGGTTTAATTATCTATTTGATTTTCAAAATCAAATTATCGCCAGAAAAAATCCAATCGTATTTTGATTCTACTAAAAAAGAATTCAAATCAGAATTAGACAAGTTAAAACCAGCTGCAAATCAGCCTGAAAGCGCTTATAATCTAGAAGAATTTGCTATTAAAGAAGAAGTTGAAAGTGACCCTGAAATAGATGATATTCATATCAAAACAGTTGACACGCAGTTTGAACTTAACAAAGAAGCTTTAAAGCCAACTATTTCTCATTCATCAGAAATTGAGCTAAATCCAATTTTAAAGCCAATTACCCCAAAACAAGAACTACCATTAGTTTCTCCTGATGAAGCGTTTGTAATTGAAAAAGCAGAAGAAGAAGATATTATCGAAGAAAACTTAGCTTCTCGCTTAGTTGCCGATTTCGGATTATTTGACCCAACTCTGGATTTATCCAATTACAAATTCCCAACTATTGATTTATTAAAAGAATATTCGACTGGCGGAATTACAATCAATCAGGAAGAATTAGAAGAAAATAAAAACAGAATTGTAGATACACTTCGTAACTACAAAATTGAAATTGCACAAATCAAAGCAACCGTTGGACCATCGGTTACTTTATATGAAATTGTGCCGGAGGCAGGAATCAGAATTTCTAAAATTAAGAGTTTAGAAGATGATATTGCTTTATCATTATCAGCATTAGGAATTCGTATTATTGCGCCAATTCCAGGAAAAGGTACCATCGGTATTGAGGTTCCGAACAAAAACCCTACTATGGTTTCTATGAAAAGCGTTATTGGAGCTGCAAAATTCCAAGAAGCCGAAATGGAACTGCCAATTGCTTTAGGAAAAACCATCTCAAACGAAACTTTTGTTGTCGATCTTGCTAAAATGCCTCACTTATTGATGGCTGGAGCAACGGGACAAGGAAAATCGGTTGGATTAAATGCGGTTTTAACTTCGCTATTATACAAAAAACATCCAGCCGAAGTAAAATTTGTTTTGGTCGATCCGAAAAAAGTAGAGCTTACGCTTTTTAACAAAATCGAAAGGCATTATTTAGCTAAACTTCCTGACACTGAAGATGCTATTATTACTGACAATGCAAAAGTTGTCAATACTTTAAACTCACTTTGTACCGAAATGGACAATCGTTATTCTTTATTAAAAGATGCGATGGTTCGTAATATTAAAGAATACAACGATAAATTCAAGTCTAGAAAATTAAATCCAGAAGCTGGTCACCGATTCTTACCTTACATCGTTTTGGTTGTCGATGAGTTCGCCGATTTGATTATGACTGCAGGAAAAGAAGTTGAAGTTCCGATTGCTCGTTTGGCTCAATTAGCCCGTGCCATTGGTATTCACTTGATTATTGCAACACAAAGACCATCGGTAAACGTTATTACCGGTTTAATTAAAGCCAATTTCCCTGCCAGAATCGCATTTAGAGTAACTTCTAAAATTGACTCTAGAACGATTTTAGATACGCAAGGAGCCGACCAGTTAATTGGACGAGGAGATTTATTATACACAAACGGAAACGACGTAATTCGTGTGCAATGCGCTTTCATTGACACACCAGAAGTTGAAAAAATCACCGATTTTATTGGCGGACAAAAAGCATATGCCACAGCTTATTTGCTTCCAGAGTTCGTTGGAGAAGAAAGTGGCATTAATCTTGATATAGATATTTCCGAAAGAGATACTTTATTTAGAGAAGCGGCAGAGATTATTGTCAATGCTCAGCAAGGTTCTGCTTCTTTATTGCAACGAAAATTAAAATTAGGATACAACAGAGCTGGTCGTTTGATCGATCAACTTGAGGCAGCAGGAATTGTTGGTCCGTTCGAAGGCAGTAAAGCACGCAGTGTAAACATCTTAGATTTAAATGCTCTTGATCAATTTTTTAATAATGAACAAAATTAATCCAATCATGAAAGCAAAAATTCAAGAAATCAACAACAATTCTATCACAAACATGACTAAAAAGTGTTTTCAAATGGCAGTTATTTTGCTTTTGAGCTTCACTTCTATTCAGGCTCAAGATAAAAAAGCGAAAGATTTATTGAACGAAGTGACTTCTAAAATAAAGAGCTACGACAATATTGTTATCGATTTTAAATATTCTTTGAATAATGCCAAAGAAAATATCAATCAAGACAGTAAAGGAAACGTAACGATGAAAGGAAATCAATATGTTTTGAATTTTATGGGCGTTACCAAAATTTTTGACGGTCAGAAAACCTATACTATTGTTCCTGAAGACGAAGAAGTTACTATTTCTAAAGTAAACGAGAAAGATGATAATGCTATCACTCCTTCAAAAATGCTTACTTTCTTCAATTCTGGCTACAAATACAACATGGACATTGTTCAGAATGTAAAAGGAAGAAAAATTCAATACATCAAATTAGTTCCTACAAGCGGAAAAGACCAAAGAAAAGAAATTTTGTTAGGTATTGACGTTCAGACAAAACACATCTATAATTTGATTGAAACTGGAAAAAACGGAACAAAAACAACTTTAACCGTTAATTCTTTTAAAACCAATCAGCCTTTATCAAAAAATCAATTTACCTTTGTAGCGAGTAAATACCCGAAATACTACATCAATAAATTAGATTAATCAGAAGGTTGAAAATACTAGACAAATACTTATTAAAAACATTCTTATTTACATTTACTACGGTATTTGTAATCTTATTTTTCATATTCATACTTCAAACAGTATGGCTATTTATTTCAGAACTAGCAGGTAAAGATCTCGACTTAACATTGGTCGTGAAATTCCTGCTTTTTTCTATGCCACGAATTATACCGCTGGTTTTACCGTTATCGGTTTTACTAGCCTCTATTATGACTTTCGGAAATCTTGCCGAAAATTATGAGTTCGCAGCCATGAAATCTTCAGGAATCTCACTGCAAAGAGCAATGAGAGTACTGATTATTTTTATTTTCGTTTTAAGTATTGTGGCATTTTGGTTTGCAAACAATGTCATTCCGTATGCCGAATATAAATTTGTCAACTTTAGAAAAAACATCGCACAAGCCAAACCTGCGATGGCTATTGCCGAAGGTCAGTTTAATGATGTCGGCACTTACAACATTAAAGTAAACAAAAAATCTGGCGAAAATGGTAATCATCTAACTGGTGTAACTATTCACGAGAAAGCGAATAATATGGGTGAAAACAAAACCGTAATTAAAGCTAAAACCGGTGAATTAGTCAGCAATGAAAAATCTAGTATTTTAAAGCTAGTTTTAAATGATGGCTACTACTACCAAGACGTTACTCCAAAAAAATATGAAGATCGTGCAAAAATGCCTTTTATAAAAGGTAAGTTTAAAACACAGATCATCAACATCGATTTATCTGAACTTAATAAAGTTGATGACAGCAAAGAAAGCATTGCAGGGACAAATGCAATGTTGAATGTTAACGAATTGCGCTATACTCTAGACTCCTTGAGTAAAAATTTAGATAACGAAATTGTTTCTTTTTCTGAAAACATTAATCAACGAGTTGGCTTTAAAAAGTTTTTTACAGATTCGCAAAAAAACATCAAGAAGAAACCGCTTCCAAACGATCTTTTATCTATTTATTCGAACAAAGAAAAAGTAGATGTTTTAAAAATGGCTGGAAGCAATGTTACAAGCAGCATCTATTCAATTGAGACTACTCAACGAGATTTAAAAGACAAACAAAGAGAAATCAACAAGCATTTGACTGCTTTGTACGAGAAATTTGTAATTGCCTTTGCTTGTTTCTTAATGTTCTTTATTGGAGCTCCACTTGGTGCTATTATTAGAAAAGGAGGATTGGGACTTCCTATTGTATTTGCAGTTTTAATCTTTATTACTTTCCATTTTATTAATACTTTCGGAAAAAGAGTATCTCAAGAAGGCGGTATGACTCCATTTTTAGGATCATGGATGTCCTCTTTTATTTTGTCGCCTCTTGCCATATTATTAACCTATCGTGCAACAAACGATAACGGGTTAATTAATTTTGATGCGATTACAACTCCTATTTCACAACTATTTCAGAAAATCTCTGAGCGGTTTTCACCTGCTCAAAAGCAAAAATAATTATGTCAACAACAAAAATACAACTGAATACCATTGAAGAAGCTATAGAAGATATTCGTCAAGGTAAAGTAATCATTGTAGTCGATGATGAGGATCGAGAAAATGAAGGTGATTTTTTGGCTGCTGCCGAAAAAGTGACTCCAGAAATGATCAACTTTATGGCTACTCACGGACGCGGATTGATCTGCACACCACTTACAGAAAGCCGATGCAAGGAGTTGGATCTTCGTGCAATGGTTACCAACAATACAGATCACATGGAAACTGCTTTTACGGTTTCTGTTGATTTAAAAGGTCAAGGAGTTACAACTGGAATTTCTGCAGCAGATAGATCAAAAACAGTTCAATCTTTAGTTGATCCAAATACAAAACCACATGATTTAGCTCGTCCTGGTCATATTTTTCCTTTAATCGCTAAACAAGGCGGTGTATTAAGAAGAACTGGACATACTGAAGCAGCAATTGATTTTGCACGTTTGGCAGGATTTAAACCTGCTGGTGTAATCTGCGAAATTTTGAACGAAGACGGAACAATGTCTCGTTTGCCAGAATTGATTAAAGTGGCAAAAAAATTCGATTTAAAATTAGTTTCTATCGAAGATTTAGTCGCCTATAGAATGCAGCACGATAGTTTGATTGTTAAAAAAGAAGATTTCGATATCGAAACTCGTTTTGGAACTTTCCGTTTAAGAGCTTACGAACAAACTACCAACAAACAAATTCATATTGCTTTAACTAAAGGAACTTGGAATCTTGGCGAACCTATTTTGACCAGAATTCACTCTTCTCAGGTAAACAACGATTTATTGGGCACATTGACTAATAATGCAGAACAGCAATTAGACGATATGTTTAAAGTGATTAATGAAAACGGAAAAGGTGCCGTTATCTTTATCAATCAAGATATGACTGCTGTAAACCTTTTGAACAGAATTTCTGAGCTTAAAACATTACAATCTAACGGAACTTTAAAAGCTCCAAAAGTGATTATTGACAGCAAAGATTACGGAATCGGAGCTCAAATTCTTCATGATATAGATATTTCTAAAATAAGATTGGTTTCGAATACAGAACAAACAAAACGAGTGGGTATGATTGGATACGGACTTGAAATTACAGAATACGTTAATTATTAATATGGGAACAATAGAAGAAAGAATTCAAAAATCGGAAACTCGTATTTTTAAAGCCGTTTTCCCTAGTACAACGAATCATTATGATACTTTATTTGGAGGAACTGCTCTTCATTTAATGGATGAAGTTGCTTTTATCTGCGCGACTCGATTCAGTCGTAAAAAAGTAGTTACGATTTCTACAGGACAAATTGATTTTAAAAAAGCAATTCCTGCAGGTACTTTAATCGAATTAGTAGCAAAAGTAGATAGCGTTGGAAGAACTAGCTGTAAAATTCACGTTGATATTTTCATGGAACAAATGTATTCTGAACTTCGCGAAACGGTAGTTTCAGGAACTTTTTCGTTTGTTGCTGTTGACGAGCACAAAAAACCAACGCCAATTTTAGACGATTTAGATTAATTTTTCAAAAAACATCACTTTCGGAAATACTGATAATTAGACACTTGAAAAATATCTTAAAAAACTTCAAAAAAAAGTCCGGAAAAAGTTTTTATAACCGAAAAACCGTCTTATATTTGCACCCGCAATCAGGCAATGATTGCGACATACTGGAGAAATGGCAGAGCGGTCGAATGCGGCAGTCTTGAAAACTGTTGACTGTAACAGGTCCGGGGGTTCGAATCCCTCTTTCTCCGCCAGTAGAAGTTTCAAAAGAAACTTTAAAAGTCAAAAGCCTTTAAACACTAGTGTTTAAAGGCTTTTTCATTTTTACACACTTTTCAAAAAGCACATGTTTTATCAAAGAATGGTTACCCTATTAGTTACCCTGTCTTTTTTTGAATCTTTTTTCTCAAAAAAGGGTAACTAAAAAGAAAGAATTCCCCGGGAATTCCCTGCTGTCAATGGGCTCTCTTAAAATTTTTAATTCAATTTGATTATTAATTTTAAAACTAGATAGAATGTTAAAAGTAATTTTTTACCAGAAATCCGACAGAGCAAACAAGAACGGCGAATCTCCAATCTATGCCCGTTTAAGCTACAATGACAAACAAATTTCCATGTCAACCGGACAAGGCATTTCAAAAGAAAGATGGGCCAGCACTAATAACCTTAGAAACCAGCTTAAAATTGAAAAGGAAATAGTAATCAAAAACCTGCTTGATCTTTTCCATCTCAATGCAGCCAAAAAATTTACTGAACTCTTCAGAATCGATCCCGAGGTTGACCTTCAATTATTAAAAGCTGAACTCACAGGAAAAGCCAAAATCGACCAGCCTGAGGGCCCAACCATAATTGAAATTATGGAAACATACAATATATTCTTCACTAAAAGAGTCAATTCTGGAGAACGCGCATCGGCTTCACTGCAGAAGTACAAAAGAGCGAAGGATTTGCTTTTGGATTTCATTACCATTACCTACAAAAAGGAAGATATGTCCGCATCTGAAATATCAAGTTCATTTGTCTTTAAACTGGAACAGTTCCTTAAGTACGAGAGCAGTTTTAAAGACCAGAAAGGCATCAAAAACAATTCAGTGGTAAAATATATGAAAATGTATAAAACTGCCTGCAATTATGCGATTAAAATGGATTTGATTATAAAAAACCCATTCAACGTTTATGACGGAAGGTTAAGCGTAAAAGATGCTGTCTTCCTAACCCAGCTGGAACTGAATACAATCGAGAATAAAATATTTTCAACGCCCCGTCTGGAAAAGGTCAAGGATATATTTCTTTTCAGCTGCTATACAGGATATGCGCCCGTCGATGCAATGGATCTGACCGAAAGAAACTTATCCGAAGATTCAAATGGGAACTTATGGATTATGACCAGCAGAGCCAAAACTGCCATTA
Source organism: Flavobacterium sp. B330r (assembly GCF_056824325.1). NCBI lineage: Bacteria > Pseudomonadati > Bacteroidota > Flavobacteriia > Flavobacteriales > Flavobacteriaceae > Flavobacterium > Flavobacterium sp. B330r. The sequence continues at coordinate 3,243,977 of NZ_CP124860.1, read as the reverse complement.
GAGCCAATGTGCCTGTGTTACCAACCGTTGAGAAAATTATTTCTAAATATAAAAATCAGCACAAAGGTCTTATCCCGAAAATATCCAACCAGAAAATGAATGCTTATCTTAAGGAAATAGCTGACACCTGCGGCATAGACAAACATCTTACATGGTATGTTGCCAGACACACTTTTGCTACCACTGTAACTTTAGGAAATGGGGTAAGGCTTGAAAACGTATCGGCTATGATGGGACATACCAATACTAAACAAACCCAGCATTATGCAAAGGTTTTGGATGTCAACATAATGGAAGATATGGAGAAACTGAAATCTAAATTTAATTAATATTTTTTTAGAAAGAGATCCCTTAATTTGCAACCTCTTTTAAACTTTGATCAAATTTATAACAAAAAATCAAAGCACTATTTGTCGGACATATAAATAAAATGAAACGAACCCTACAAAAACATTTCAAATTGTGTCCGCACTGCAGACACAATTGACATGGACGAAAAAGTTATATTCCTTTTATTTTTTTTAGTGAATAAAGATTATCCAAATCTCTCAACAGTGTTGAGAGATTTCAGCTAAACAGAGATTTTTAATTTGCAGGTTGACGGATAAAGGTTTCAGCTCGGAAACGATAATCACCACATTTAACAGCAATCTACTACAAATTGAATAAATCTATTATTTCTAGACATTTCTAATTACGTCCGCAGTGTGGACGCAATTAGAAACAAATAAAATTGCTTTATTTCCCAATTAATAATTTTTTAATTTCAATTGTGTCTACAGTGTAGACATAATTGGATTTGAAATTTATTCAGAAAGATATTTTCGTTCTATTTTTTCTTTTGCTTCGGTTAATAACGAATGAATTTTTTCTTCAAACTGTTTTTTAGGAGGCAAATCGGTCCAGTACTCAGCAACTATTATTCCGTCTTTATGCATTTCAAGTAATTCAATTTGTTCACGACTGCTTTCCGCGCACAGTATTAATCCAATTGGTGTTTTTTCGCCTTCTTGCTTTTCATACTTATCCAGCCATCTCAAATACAACTCCATTTGTCCTTTATGTTTAGCCTGGAATTTCCCTAATTTTAATTCAATTGCAACTAGCCGCTTTAATTTACGATGATAAAAAAGCAAATCTAAATTGAAATCTTCGCCATCTATGATCATTCGTTTCTGACGCTCCACAAATGTAAATCCTTTTCCAAGCTCAAGAATGAATTTTTCTAACTCATACAATATTGCCTGTTCTAAATCCTTTTCTAAATAGCCATTCCCTAAATTTAAGAAATCCAGTAAATATGGATCTTTGAAATTATATTGTAAATTATTATCAGAAGAAGGTATCTGTATGTTTGCTATTTCTGTACGTTCAAAAGTTTTCTTTTCTATTTGTTTTCGCAACTCCCTTACACTCATTAATTGACTGTTAACCTGATTTGCATAAAAAATCATGGCATCATGATTTTTTATGGGTAATAATTCAATAAAGTGTGACCAGCTTAATTTTTGTGACAATGCTATCACCATTTGCTGATCTGAAAATTGTTCTGCAAAACGAAGCATTCGTCTCAAATTTTTTTCAGTAAAACTTCTACCATATTTAGTTTCTAATTGTGCCGACAGTGTCGGCACAATTTGTTTTCCATATTCAGCACGCTTATTTTGAAGTATCGTTTCATTAATTCTAAAACCTATCTGCCAAAAAAGCAATGTCAAGGTAGCATTATTTTGAACGATAACCTGCTTTTGACTTTGCTCTACAAGTTGAGATAATTCATTAAGTAAATCAATTTCAATAAGTGTTATATCATTTTCTTTATTCGCCATGATGCAATTATTAATAATAAGTGACGTAGAATGTTTCTTACGAAAACAAAAATACTAAAACTAAATTAGCCCAGATATAAATGTAATTTCAAATTTTACTTTAAGACCACCACAATCATTTAAAAATGTAAAAGGAACAATGTAATTTAGAATATAATTAACATATGAGAAATCAAAAAAGTTTTTAATAGAGTTGCTACCTTTTTTGCGACTAAAAATAAAGTCATTTTAAAAAGGATTTGCACCTGAGAAAATCAAAAATTAAACTTGGAGTTGATACATTACTTGCTACTAAAAGTTTTGGACTCGATACTATTTCTACCGCAAACAGTAAGGTGAATATTGTCGTTTTTTTCATCGAGATAAGTTTTGTGGCAGAATCGTGGCACTTGCAGTTATGCAAAGATTTAAGCATGCCTAATCGTGCTCCTTATCCTCAGAAGCATAAAATTAATCTGCCCAGACACAGGATGAGCAGATAATATTTTTTCCAGTTTAATTCAAAACTTAGAAATGCTCTTACCGTTCAGCAGAAAATACAAATTCGAGCATCGAAAAACAAGTACTTATACTTATTGTGCCTCATTTTGAAAATTACTTTCTTGTTACGGTTTTCCGTAAGGAGATATAATAATTTTTAAAGTTATTTACACGGAAAGTATTTCTGTTTCTCCAATTTCTGGTTGCATATCCAGAATTTTGGGTAATATTAATTTTCATAGCCTGTTTACGAAAATAATGCTAAATTTATCACAATTAACTTACAATACATTTTATAAGAATTTCTCTATTTGTATTATTATTTTTGAACCCAGTAGTAACCGTTTTTGAAAAGTAATGAATAATCAGCTTCAAAATATTTACCAATCTTACGAACTTTTGCTGCCAAGCAAGGAGGATGGAATGGTAATTTTTCTCCTGCACCAAAAAATAAAACAGCAAGAAATTGAAGAACCGTTCAGTTATGGAGACTTCAGGCAGATCGTTAAGGAAGTTGCAGATTGGTCACCGGGTGGCATACCGCGTTCTGAAACTTTATTAAAAAATTTTCTTAATAATTTTATAGAGAGGCCAGCAGATCAGAAAAATGGTTACAAATTGACAGAATATGCCTTAAAGTTTATTGCAATGGTGGATCATAAGCTTAACAATCCTTACAGGACATTTCCTTTGAGAAAAAGCTTTGAAAAATATACATCCTTTCAAGCAGGTGAAATCCAGAATATTTTGGAACTTGAAGGTTGGTACGAGCAAGGCTTTAACAATATCAGCAGACAGAACATTGTTGATCACCTGGAAGCACTTAAAGATGTAGTCAGCCAGTCCGTCAGGGAGCTTGGCCTGATCTTACAACAGGAAAATATCGATATAGTAAAGATTGTATCAGATTTTGCAGAAATTTTCACTGGTTTAAATGAAAAAACGGAAGAAATCAGGGACACTTTAAGATTAGGGAATCGTCTTGAAAGAGAACTCCAGCAAGTAGTCGATCATTTTTACTCTCTACTAGATAAAAACAATAATGCTGAATCAATCTCCGATCCATCTTTGTACAAAAAAGCTTCCAAAGATTATGAAAATGCACAAAGGATACAATGGGAAGTCAATACTTTTTTTATGGTGATTGGTGGAAAAATTGGGCAGTTAAGAGAAAAAATTGTTTTTGCCAGTAATAAGCTTAACGACTTGCAACATAACTTTCACTACCAAAGCAGTTACAAGCTTAATATAAAAAAAATGTTGCATTTTGTGTTAACAGAATCCCGTTTTAACAGGGAAGGTCCTGAACTGTCGGCTAGCTTTCCCCGCAAATCAATTCCCTTTGAGTCATTCAAGATAACAATGGTTAATCATATGGAAGAATTTTCCCCTAAAAAAGTTATGGTTACCACAACAGTAATTGACACGGAATACCAGAAATCAGAGAATGCCAAAATTGAAAAGGATATTGCGCGACAGGAAAGAATTGTGGAACTCGTAAGCTATTACAAAGAATTGCTCGCCCTAGATAAACAGATGGATTTTACAGAGAAATTTTATCTTATCCTGGAACAGCATAAGGATGTGGAAATAGCTCTTAACGTAAGCTATGAATTATTGCTCTTCGCCCATCATTCAAAAGAATACAAGGTTAATATTGACCAAAACCTATTAATGAATTCCAAGGACAAAAAAATATACTCATGGCAGACGGATATAGCAAAGAAATAGATTTCACATTTTTATCTGAAGAAGCGGCACAAAATTATTTTGCTGACCTAAATATTGAACTACTCAGAGGCACACACATACAGAAAGAATCGTACTACCTATTTTCCCTACTGCAGGACAAGGAAAGTGAACTTCGCAACTACTACAACTCCCTATATGGACTTGAACTGATCAGAGACAGGCATAACAACGAGACTTTCTATTATCTCGACACACTAGATGGAAAAGGAAAATTATCACGACAGGACAGGCATCGGGAGCTTTCACCTATGAACATCATCACCGGTATCATGTTGCTTAAAATGTATTACGACAAATATTTCGAATTGCAGAAAACCGTAATATGGCAGGATATTCAACATCACATTATGGAATCAGAATATAGTGATAGTTTTAAGAAAGTTTTCTTTGAGGAAATCAGGGAATTTTACAGCGATGCCGAATGGGAAACCGTTAGGAAGAGATTCTTAAAATGTGTGCGTGAGTTTGAAGTTTTAGGCTGGGTTTCAAAAATATCATCTTCTGAACATGAAATACATTTTGTGATCCGCGAAAGCATCAGCCGCTTTGCAAAACTTTATGAAAAAGAGTTACAGCATTTTGATGATTTTGTTGCAAGCTACTTTAATCAGAAAAAATCATGAATAATCCAAAAATATATTCGCTTTCAACTGTAGGAATTGTAAAACATTATAACCAAGATTATCTATTACATGAGCAAAGGACAGATTTTACAGGAAACAATGGGATAGGTAAATCTATCTTGGCCGATCTTATCCAGCTTATATTTATCCATGACGACAGCTTGATCGAATTTGGGACAGACAGTATGGACAAAGATGGAAGGAGTGCCTATACATTACCTAAAGATACCAGCGAAGGATATGCCTTTATGAACATTGAGGTGTCTGAGGATGCATTTATAACTATTGGGGTGTGCATTCCTAATAAAAGAAGTAAGAGACTAAAACCTTTCCTTATATTAAAAGATCTGGATCTTGATAAAAATATTGAAGAACTAACCTTTCCTTCATCACAGCTGCCCTTTCACAACAAATTCATTAACCAGGGACAGTTCCTTGGTCTTACAGACCTTACCCGGCATTTTAGGGATGAGCACACGCTCTGCCTGCAATACTTTATAACTAATGACGACAAGAATCGCTATTATTCCTTTTTATATAAAAAAGATATACTTTCCATCAATCTTAGTATCAGGAGTAATCTTAAATCATTTGCCAAAATCATACAGTCTTTTTCAAGGGCAAAATCACTGAATCTTAAGAGTTCTAAAAGCCTTAAGGACTTTATCTTTGAGGATACGGAAAAAGACTATCAGGAATTGTTCATCTCACATAAAAAAGAGCTTGAAAGGCAAATACAAGAGTACAAGTCATTGGAAAAAGAAATAGAAGAGCTCGAAAATAAGCAGGCTTCACTTACTCATTTGAAAAGCCTTGAGGACGAAAAAAGAATCGCACATCTAATTTCAATAAAATCCGAAATATATCAATTAAAAAGAAACAGAAACAGTTCGATGACAAAATACAATGCAAGTCGAAGCTCACTGGAAGGATTTAAAAAAGAATTTAATGTCCTTAGAGCACGCGAACCAAGACTCTCATTTATTTTATCAAGCAAAGAAACTACAGTTTCACTCCTTAATGATGAAGTTAATGCGCTTAGAAAGCACGAAGAATACAGTAAAGAAATAGAGAAACTGCAAAAGGAAAAAAATAGTCTTGAAGATTGCGATGCCCCAATAGTGGGTACATTTGAAAAAAATGATATCAACACAGATGATTTCCAGACACTGGATCTAATTAAAAGGATCAATGAATTTAAAGATATTTTTATTCAATATGGCTCTGTGCCAGATATGCTAGCAAAGGTTGAGCAACAAAAGTCAGCTCTATCGAAACATAGGATCGAACTCGAAAAGGAGTTTGCAGCTAATGAAATAATTATCTCTTTAATAAATCTGCGTGAGGACGGCTCAATACTTTCGCAGGTTATTGAAAAAAAACAGAGTCTTTCCTCAGGGCAGGAAGCTACAGTATTCAACATGATCAGTACGCATTGGGGCAAACCTTCAAATCCTTCTGACGGAACAATGTATACGGAGAGTTTAAGTGCATTCTCCGAAGAAAAAATAATCCCGGATCAGGCTTCCGGAGGATACTGGCTAAGGATGGGACAAATAAACCGATTTATACCACCACTGCAACAAGCTCCACTATTTAACGATACCGAAAAGTTGGATCAGGCTTTAAAGAATATGGAATCAACAATTACTATAGCCAATTCTATACTTCAGACAGAATTAAAAGCACTGGATGATTTTGAAAGGGGTGGCAGTTTTCAAGCTGAAAAAATCAACCTTGATTATCAGCTTGACCAGCGATTGAAGGATTTTACGGCATACGAAAATTACGAGAAGACTGCTTACCTAATTTCAAAACTAGATGAGAGATTTGATAAAATCGACCAGGAAATTCAGAATTGTAAAGACAAACAAAATGAACTTGGGCTTACAAGCCGAATCGACTTATCAAAATCTGTTGAGTTTTATGAAAAGGATCTTACAGCAAAGAACAAAAATCTTATAAAAATCAGTTCACAGATTGCTACTGAAGATACAAGGATCAAAACGCTGAAGGATGAACTCATCCCATCAATGGAGTCAAAATGTTCTGCAGATGAGATTGATGTAATTAAATTTACTGAAAAATATGACCAAAAGCTAACGGATTTTAAAAAGCTCTATCCTGAAGAAGATCCGAAAAACTATGATCAGGGTTCAATACGCACAATATCTTCTGAAGAGTTGGTCCAAAAGTATCAGTCCGCACGGGAAAGATACAACCAAGAGTACATGCTGATTGTCGCCAAATTTGAAGATACATCCAACGAAAAAAATACTGAAGTCAATGACCAAGTAAACCAGTTAAAATATAATTTTCACATTTTGGAACAGGCTCTGTTGGGATCAAGAATCAAACATATTGACAACATCACAGAAATATTAAGGGAACTGAATGGCTCACGCCTAGGTATAGTAGAAGCGATATTTGAAACTATGTTGGAAATCTTTTCACAAACAAGTAAAAAGTTCAGCCAGTACCGATCTGTCATCAATGGATTAAATGAATTTTTCAAAGGAAAAGTCATCAGTAATAAATATTATTTCCAAATTCAATTTGAACCTCGGAAAGACTTTACCATTGATTGGATCTATAAACTTCAAGACGAATCTGCTTCTGCTTACAAGTCTGGTGAAATAGCCTTTTCAGATATATCTGTAGAGAGCTTTGTTGAAGACTTTTTCAAGAAAGCGACAGGTATCAAACGCGGGATTAAATTTTCTGACCTTCTTGATCCCAGAACCTATTTCGAACTGAATACTAAATTAGAAAATGAGTCAGGAGATAAAGAAACACCAGGTAGTACAGGAGAAACTTATTCCGCCTTGGTGCTCCTTGGCATAGGAAGGCTTTCAAAAGTACAATCGGACAGCAAAAAGGGAATAAAATTCATTATCCTTGAAGAGACTGCTAATCTTGATGCCACAAACTTTGGAACATTTCCTGATCTCGCAAAAGAACATGGCTATCAGATAATAACAATGACACCAAAGCCTTATGGTTCCGACTCAGAAGACGGCTGGATTATGCACCACTTAATTCCTGGCAAAATCGACACTGACATCAATTTTCCGATTCCCAGCAGTTATGTAAAAACCAACAGAACATCTACTCCCCTGATAGAATATATTAAATCGCAAAAAAAATGAATTGGATAGTATTAAAATCTTTAAATGAAATTTATACCGAAGGTAAAACCTCAAAAAAAGAATCATTACTTAAGGATCCTTTTGTACTGCATTTGCTTAAAAATACTAAAGAACTCAGAGTATATAAAAACCATATTTTAAAAGGCAGTGGTTTTGAAAAATTATATGAGCATAAATACCTTAATGAATTCAACACGTTCAATACATTCCTTATGGAAAACACACTCCTTAAATCACAGACTAGATTCGAAGAAAAGGACATACGAATACTGATGAGTATAAGGCAGCAAATGGATAGTGGCGAGCTATACGCAGTTAGGGAACAAATTATCGCAAATCAAGAAAGTGTGAGAGGTGTTTCTCTTATGTTCTTTAAGAACGAGAAATATCTTGAAGAGAAAATTTCATTAGTCAATGCCATAAAGCAACTTTTAAAGATTGAAGAGCTGTCAAACGATAAAGATCAGCAGTACCTTTATGTGCTGCAATGTAATAAACCAAACAAAATAGTTCTCTGTGAAAACCTCGATTTTTTAAAGCGCCCTGCAGCTCCAAGGGCTAACAATGTTGAATTGTGGTATGCCGGTGGCAAGAATATTGCAAAACTTGATTACGTTAATACAAGAGATTTACAAATCTACTACTCATGCGACTGGGATTATGACGGATTAAAAATCTTCGAGGCAGTCTTAGAAAAGATTCCGGAAATAAAGCTGCTATATCCCAACGGTGAACACAGAAGTATTGAAATTACAGAACACAAAAGCTTTTGGCAAAACAACACTTTTTCAGGGTTAAATGAGATGGCTTACAATACAGATCAAAGAAATTTAATTAATAAACTGATTGAGAAAAACCAATGGATTATCGAAGAGTCAAATAACCTTATTGACATGCTTTCAACTCATTCATAGCCTTCTGAATATTAAGATGATTTAAGTGAATTCATTTTTAAAATATATTTAATTTTGATTAGACTTGATACATTTTCTGTCACAAAAACCTAAGACGAATTTACAAATAATCTGCTACCCCCAAGTCTTGTGATGTACTCGTGGCTCATAACTTTGAAATGCTTCTTAAATTCATTAAAATCAAACTTTTCTCAACTGAGGTTCGAATGGCAGAGTGTCTCTCGCTCCCCAAAATTAGAAAATCTATTATTAAAAGTAATAGGACGCTTGTTGTTGTTAAAAACTAAATGTTAGTTAGCTGTTTTTTCTACTGATACGAAAAATGCTTTATTTGTGATCTTATGTTGCGGAGTCTGAAGTTCCGTACTAGAATGTTACCCCAGCCCAGCTTCCAGACCAACCAGGGTGCTAATGAATAATTAGTCATCTTGAAATTTCCATTGATCTAGGAATCCCTGAAGTCTAGTTCAATCATATATTAAACAGGTATTTTTACGTAATTATTTTCAAACAATAAATATTACTTTTATTAAAACATTGTTAGCCAATCAATAACGCATAATAGAATTACTTTCTTGTAGAGTTAAAAGAAGTATAAAAAATACCTCTAGCCTATCGTGTCACCAAAGATTTTTAATATCTTTAAGTAATAATCAATACATTTGCAAAATTTAAATGCAACTTCAATTTTAGAAGCTATGACTCAATCTACTTTCATTAAAGATATAGCCCGATATGGACTTGAAAATGATCAAGAAAGGCTACTTTCAGTTTTAAACGAACTTATTGAGCACTCAAAAAAAACAAAAAAAGTGAATTTTGCGATTCAGCTTCAATCTATACTCAAAGAAAATATTAGACAGCAAAAAACAGCTACACTGAATAAGGTTGGCTCAGATGCATATTTTAATAGAATTGAAGACAGAGAGTTCAATGAATTAATATTAGAGAAAATTACTTCCGATTACACTATGTCCAATATAGTGGCTTCGGAAACAATAATTAATGATTTAAATTTTTTTATAGAAGAACATAGACATTCTGAAATTCTTAAAAAATTTGATCTACCAATTGCTAATAAAATATTACTGCATGGACCTTCAGGATGTGGAAAAACTCTAGCCTCCTATGTCATAGCGGGCGAGTTAGAAAAAATGATGGTTGTGGTGAATTTAGGTGCTATCGTATCATCTAAATTAGGTGAAACCAGTAAAAATCTGTCTAAAATTTTTAGAAATGCTGCAGCTGAAGATTGTATAATTTTTATTGATGAATTTGACAGTCTTGGTAAAGTTAGAGATTATAGTCAGGATCATGGAGAAATGAAAAGAGTCGTAAATACAATATTACAGCTTTTTGATTATCTCCCTCAAAGCAGTATTGTTATAGCTGCAACTAATCAAAAAGAAATGCTTGATGAAGCGCTATTGCGCAGATTTGATTTTTCAATTGGCTTTGATCTTCCTAGTGAAAAGCAAATTAAAGACCTTGTACAACTAACATTATCTAATGGACAATTTTCATTTGATAAAATTTCATCCGCTAATAAAATCATTAAAGAATCTCAAGGATTATCATATTACAGTATTCAAAAAACACTTATTACTGCAATAAAAAGAAGCTTGTTTGCACAAGCTTCTGAAAAAAAGATTATTAGTAATAAAATTAATACTTCTATGTGGAAACAATTAGTAGAAAGTGAAAAAGTATCATTAAAAAAATAATCGCGTTATACTAAAGCATCTAAGTCAGCATCATTGACTGCCTCAATCTCTAGATAGTTATTAATTTTCAACATTTCAGAGTATAAATTAACTCCAGCAGAATTCTGATTAGATAAAAGCTCTGTTATTTTTATCGTAATAGAAAATTCATGCGCTTGTTTTAATAATTCTTCATTGTACTGATTTTTAGCTAAACATCTAACAGCTAATGCTACTGAACCATCACAATTGACAATGTCATTGGGCTGAAACCTATATGACTTACTGTGAGAATTTGAAAAAAGTTTATTATCAATACCGAAATGATCTTCACTCCAGCTGAAACCATTTTTTATACCATACGAATCTTGTTTTTTTGCAATGTTTTTGATGTCGATATTTTTTACAATGTTAAATGAAATATGCAATGGAAGGTAATCTAAATGATTATCTTTTATAGGAAGAAAACTGAAAGAGAGCGATATATCAAAATTTAGTTTATTCTGATTAGTCAATAAATACTTTGGAAGGAAAATTGGTATTTTAATAATCTGGTTGACTTTTATAGAATCCTCAATTAAATACTGTATACTATTATCATTAGTCAGCAGCAAATCTTCTTTTCTTGGTCTTCCAAATCCGATTAAGCTTTTTAGCAATTGTGCGGAATGATCTTTAAAATGCTCTAATTTAGTTCTTTCATAGTAGGATGAAGAATTAATTAAAATTGCCTTTATCGATTGTGCCTTTATATTAGGATACAAATTGAGTACCTCTGCAGCGTATGAGGCTACTAAAGGTGTTGCTAGGCTTGTTCCGCATGTTCTTCCATAGAATTTTTCACTTTCATATATGGGAGATCTTAGAATCTGCATACCGCTGGTATAATTAAAAAGATCACCACCCTCCATAACAAAGTCAGGCTTATTAAGATAACTATTCTTTTGTTTTATTTCTGCACCATTTATTGACTGGCTATAATCAAAATGAAACTTGCGCGTATAATGTGCTGGATAAAAATTTACGGGAGTTACGTCAGAGGAATCGACATCGCTAAAATTTCCTGCTAATGCTCCAACTGAAATATTATTTAAAGATTCAGATGGAGTACAAATATTCGTGTCTTCACAATTATGACAATCTGAATCACTTAACAAACTGTAAAAAAAGTATGGATATTCATGATCAGGATGATCAGTTTCCTCTTTTAGTGATTTTAAATTATCGCTATCAAAATTTCCTACTGCAAGAAATATTACTAGGTCTTCTTGGTAAGCCAATCGATCCAGCTCATATGCAAACTGACTGTAGGACGAATTATATTTTTTTGCACTAGGTATTACAAGTGACATATTAAATATTTTTACGCCATAATTTCTCCTAGCTTCTCTAATATCCTCGATAAGCTGTGGAATATTTAAATCATCATTGCTGAAATGCAGTGCTTTTATATTAAGAAGTTTAGCTTTTGCTTGGTGAACTATTTCGTCATTTAAATAGAAATCTTCCCCAAATGCAACTAGACCTGAAACTAGTGTACCATGTCCTTCTTCATCCCAAAAAGCTGGAAACTCAGTATGATTAAAAGAATCTTTAAGGATAATATCTTTAAGAGGGTCGATTTTTGATATACCTGTATCTATTATTCCAACAGTTGTAATTCCTTCTGGAATTTCAACATCAAATCCATAAGATCTAACTGGTCCGGCAATTCCTGGTCTTATTTTCTCGGTTCTTGAACTGGTTATGGACCGCACTATATCAAAATTATCAGCAATAATTTGTATAAATGTCCTATCAGCATCCCTTATTTCAATAATATCAGGACAAGTTTCACTATAACTAAACGCTACACCTCGAATTGCTAAATTTTCAAATAATATTTCTTTTTGAGATTTATAAATTTTAGTCAGATAAGTAGATATAAGTGATATTAATATACCATTCCCTTTATATGTAAAAATTCTATTTCTGCTATCAAAAAATTCAAAACGAAATATTAAAGCTATTAAATTATAATCACTATTTTTATAATTTGTGTTTTTAGGACTATCAATAACTTGATCAATGTGATCTGTAAAAGTTTTAAAAGCTTCTTTGTTATCAATTTGAAAAATAACAGTTTTATTAAAGTCCAAATATTCAACTGGAGATAGACCATACTTTACTGAGAAATCTCTATTTAATTTTGAATCAAAAGTTTTAAAAAATTGGATTTTTATCAGATCTAAGTGCGCTGGTATTTCAATTGTTCTACTAAGATTTCTTTTCTTTCTCCTACCATAGAAATTTACCTTATTTACTCTTAATCTATTTTTTTGAAATTCTCTTATATATTTAGACAGTTCTTCTTCTTCAACCTGAGCAGGATCTTTCTTTTTATTTCCAGTTACGTTTCGCTGTTTATCAAATCCTATATTTTGAGATTTTTCGTTCTTTAAAAAAACAATTTTATTTTTCATTTACTCACTTTTAGTTAAAATTATTATTTGAATCGAGAATTCTAAAGCATTATTTTATGTTCATCTTTTTATTAATCAAGAGGTCAATTGAAAAAACAATCGATTTAATTTTCGAATATAAAATGCTCAGAGCCTAAATAAAAACGGTTTTCCGTAAAACGTTCAAGTAAAAACTGTTGAGCCAGGTGATACAAACATCGTGTTTCTTATAAATACAGCAATAAGTAGAAACACCTGATTTAAGCAATAATATTTTTTTCTATATCATTAAGTTGTTAGTAAACAATTCTCAAGATATTCTATTGTAATACAGTTCATACTTTAGAAGGCAAAAAACAAGATCTTCATATAAATAAGCTGATTTTCTGTCAGAAACCAAAATAATTCCCAACACCCTAAAAATCATCTCAATTAATAATTTAACTTCTAAATTCTAGTTCTTTATAATCCTATTTGGGACAGTTCCATTGTTTTTAACGTTAATGCGTGGATAACACGTCTAAGAATTAATCATCACATTTACAAATATTTACAATTGTGTCCGCAGTGCGGACACAATTGAACTAATCACATAAAAAAGATGCATAAAAAAAATCGATATTATTATTTCATCGATCTTGTGAAATATAAATAACAATAATTTATTATTACATTTATTGCACAAGCAAATTATGAAATTCACAACCTGCGTCCTATAAAGACCAAACATCTTAAATTACAGACACATACACGAATAACAATTATTTCCTTTATAAAACTATCAAAAAAATTTCTAGAATTGAAAAAACATTTTATCTTTGCACCCGCAATGAGCAAATGATTGCGTCTTACTGGAGGAATGGCAGAGCGGTCGAATGCGGCAGTCTTGAAAACTGTTGACTGTAACAGGTCCGGGGGTTCGAATCCCTCTTCCTCCGCCAAATGAAGTCCTAAAAGTGACTTTTAAAAATAAAAAGCCTTTAAACACTGACGTTTAAAGGCTTTTTCATTTGAAATGGTATCGAACCCTGATTGAAAAAATGGTTACCTTTTTTTACCTAATCAATTTAAGCTCTTTTTTTCCAAATCTGGGTAACTAATTAAATGTCGAATTATGATTCTTTGCTCCTAAGTATCTTATCAATCTTGTCGCTGTCATACAAAAAAATATCTCCAAGCTTCGTATAGGGAAGAATTCCGGTCTGCCTATATTTTATAATAGTATTATTGGACAGCCCGAATATCTTTTTTAAATCTTCATTACGGTAATATTCAGGTCTCAAGACTTTTCCCTGGCTGATTTTTGAATCAATCCTTTCCAGTTTTGCCACTACAGGCCCTATCAACTCCTTCATTTCCATCATATAGGACAACCACTTTTCCTTCTTCATCATCATTGAGTCTTTTACATATTATTAATCTTCTCTCTAATCCATTCTACCAGCTCTCTAGCCTTTTCTTACGTTCCTGCATTACTGAAATAAATTCATCTAAAAATCTAATCTGTTTCACCTTATAGGTGTAGCCTTTACACTCGGAAAACTGCCTGCTTATTGTACTTATTATTTTCTGGCTGCCCTCATTATCATTATAAGTGAAATTTTCACTCATAAATTTCTGAAAACTGCTTCGGTTTTTTTTCGTATCATTCGAGTCAAAATATAAAATTCCCTCATCCATTAAAATATAGAAAAGATTTGCAAGCTCAATTTTAGTATAAGAGCTTCTACATTTATTAGAACAAGAGAAAGCTTCGCTCTGAACATTACCAAATCTATTAGTTTGTACTAGGCTTTCAATATTTTTCAATCTCGTATCGAGTTTAAAAAAATTATCTATAATATCATATGTTTTAACTTTTTTCATTTTACTCGCCTATTTGAAATGAAAATATATCGTACTACGCTTTTGCTTATTTTTAGTTGGCACATAAGTTAAGTAACCGTATTCATGCAATTCTCTAATACATTTATAATAAGTCTTTGGAGAAGCTATTTTAGCTATTTTTTGAATCTCAAAACTGTACGGCTTTATAGGGTTTATGACACCACAATTTTTTCGAAATTGAACAAGTGCTACAAATATTGCAATATGAGTAGTATTGATTCGAAAATCTTTTTCAATAGCTAGAAAAAAATCTGATAAAGGTTTTGACTCATCCATCCTATTTCTCTTTGATTTCAACAAAAATCAAAGTAACAATTAAACAAATTTATCCACAAGTACAACTTTGTTGTACCCCAAGTTGTACCCTTAATTTAAATCTAAACCTAAAACTGGATTAGTACTGAAAAATATTATACAAAAAGCTTTATAATTAAGATAAGGCTTGACTTTAAGTATATATAAAATAAAAGTTTTAGAAAAAGCATGAAGCAGGTTGAGTTTCATGTGTATTTTAACGGAATTGAAAAGTTTAACTAAGCGCTAAAAATACGCATCTTTTCCAAGTCTTTTCAATCTGAAAAGTCTTTTTTAGAACTAATAATCGGATAGTTTTATTTTATTTTACTTTACGAGCTAAGATTTAATTATTCTAACTGATAAGTCACACAAACCTTTGTTTACTGCCTTATTTAATAACAAAAAATAGAATTATTTACCGATCTCATCTTTCTTTAATTCAAAGTCAAAATCAAAAAAATCTTTTGGATGAACATCTAACGCTCTAGCCAAATCAAAAATCGTCTTTAATTGAATGCTTTTTTGGCCCTTTTCAGTTTTACTTATCTGACTATGATCAACATTACACATTTGAGCAAGCTTTCTATAGCTCAGTTTTTTAGCTGTTCTAAACTTATGCAAATTGTTACCGAATGATATTAAAAATTTGCTGTTTTGCTCCTTCTCCATTTGAAATATTTAGAACATGTAATTTCAGCTATTAGAAAAAAAATATTGTAGTATTTAAACACTACTTAATATATTTTTTGTTATATTTGTTCCATTATTAATTACATTTGCGAAACTTCTTTTAAAAATATAGAAGCATTCGCTTTGAATCTCGTACTAGAAAATTGGCCTTTTCATTTACCACGAGAGAATAAGCAAGATGCTCACGTCCATTGGCGTGGGCTCACTTATTCGTGGTAAGGTATGGCCAATACCTCTAGTGCAATAAGCTGAGTTCCATGCCTTTTTTATTCTTACAACTCTCTTATTTTATTCTTAGCAATGAGTCCGTTTCGCATTTTATCAATGCTTTAACTATTGCTAATTAAAACTTATGAATAAAAACGTATCCATTTTTTTATCTTAAAAGATAAAAAGACTCTCTACCTCGTCGCCAAACTAGTATAGAGAGCCTTTAAGCTAATCAAATATCATTTAACTAACCAATCCCAATATTATGAATTATTTTTCATTTTACAAGGATGGAAGAGCTCTCTATTGCCTAATTTTCACTGGCATTTTGCTATCTTTTTCATCGTCATTCGCTAAAATTTTAGAGCATTCGCACACATCATTTTTACAGCAACATACTGTTGAAGGTATTGTAACTGACGGCACTTCTCCACTTCCCGGAGTTACAGTAGCTATAAAAAACAAAATAAACAATGTCTCCATTACGGACTTTAATGGCGAGTACTCATTTGTTGTTTCATCTAATGATACACTTGTTGTTTCTTTTATTGGTTTTAGGAAAGCACTTATTCCTGTACAGGGACGTACCAAAATCGATATCAAACTCCAATACGACACCACTACGTTACAGGAAGTCAAAATCAATGCCGGCTATTATTCTGTGAAAGAAAGCGAACGTACTGGCAGTATAGCAAAAATCACCGCAAAGGACATCGACAAACAGCCTGTTACCAATATACTTTCTGCGATGCAAGGTCGTATGGCAGGAGTTACAATTACTCAAAATACTGGAACACCGGGAGGTGGATTTGATGTACAGATAAGAGGAACTAATAGTTTACGTACTGATGGAAACCAGCCTCTTTACATAATCGACGGAGTTCCTTATGCGTCGAATTCTATATCAAATAATAATATTTCGTCAATTATAATTCCAAGTTCTAATGTCAGTCCACTAAGCACAATTAATCCTTCTGATATTGAAAGCATTGAAGTTTTAAAAGATGCAGATGCCACTGCAATTTACGGATCCCGTGGTGCTAATGGAGTTATATTAATCAACACAAAAAAAGGCAAAGAAGGAAAAACTAGATTCACAATCAATACAAACACAGCCGTAGGAAATGTAACTCGCTACATGAATTTAATGCATACGGATCAATACTTGGAAATGCGAAAAGAAGCATTTACAAATGATGGAATTGTAAAATATCCAGCAGCAGCCTATGATATAAACGGTATCTGGGATCAAAATCGCTATACTGACTGGCAGAAAGAACTTATTGGAGGAACGGCTCAAATAAATGATGGTCAGATATCAATAAATAGCGGATCTGCTCAGACGCAATTTCTTCTTAGTGGGAATTATTATAATGAAACAACCGTTTTTCCGGGTGATTATAAATATAAAAGAGGTGGAGCAAACTTTAATCTAAATCATCAATCAGCAGATAATAAGTTTAAGATAAATTTGTCTGCCTCATATTCTTCACAAAATAACAATTTACCCGCAACCGACTTTACAAGAGAGGCAAGATCGTTGTCTCCAAATGCCCCCGCCCTCTACGATAATTTTGGAAATCTCAATTGGGAAAACGGAACGTTTAATAATCCCCTACGTAATCTCGAAGCAGTATACAAAGCCAATACAGCTAATCTTATTGCAAATACAATTTTATCATACCAGATAATCCCAGAGCTAGAAATAAAAACAAACATTGGATTTAGTAATCTGCATTATGATGAAACCAGGACTTCACCATCCACAATATATAATCCTTCACTGGGCTTGGGAAGCGAATCTTCATCATTATTTGTCAATAACAGCACAAGAGAATCGTGGATTATTGAACCTCAATTGAACTGGAGTAAAAAAATTAGTAATGGCAAAATAGAACTTTTGGCTGGCGCTACTTTTCAACAGCAAAAAACTTCGCAGCTTGTACAAGAAGCAGATGGTTTTGCAAGTAACAGCTTAATTTATGATCTTGCTTCAGCCACATATCTATATGTGTTTACAAATCAGCAGACACAATATAAATATCAAGCTTTTTTTGGCAGAGTAAATTTTAATTGGAAAGATCGTTACATTGTAAATTTCACAGGACGAAGAGACGGCTCAAGTCGATTTGGTCCGGGCAATCAATTTGCCAATTTTGGTGCCGTTGGAGCAGCCTGGTTATTTTCAAGAGAACCATCGTTAGAAAATAAAATTCTAAGCTTTGGAAAATTGAGAGCCAGTTACGGAACTACTGGCAATGACCAAATCGGAGATTATAATTTCTTAGATACCTACAGCTCTGCAGGTAACAATTATCAAGGAACAGTTGGTCTGCAACCCAATCGTTTATATAATGCGAATTTTGGATGGGAAACCAACAAAAAAATGGAAATAGCTTTAGAACTAGGTTTTATTCAAGATCGCATTTTTTTAACTACTGCCTATTACCGCAATCGTTCATCCAACCAATTAGTTGGAGTTCCGCTGCCTGGAACTACAGGATTCAATTCAATATTAGCAAACCTAAATGCGACGGTTGAAAATACAGGACTTGAACTGACTATTCGAACAGTTAATATTGAGAAACAAAATTTCAAATGGACAACAAATCTTAATTTAACCGTTCCCAAAAATAATTTAATAGCGTTCCCTCAATTAGAAAACTCTACCTATGTTAATCAGTATGTAATTGGAAAATCCATCAACATTCAAAAGGTTTACAATTACATAGGCCTCAATACTCAAACGGGAATTTATCAATTTGAAGATGTCAATAAAGACGGGAAAATTTCATCCCCTGATGATAGACAAACGGTTAAAGATTTCAGTCCAAAGTTTTACGGCGGTCTGCAAAATCAGTTCAACTTAAAAAGGTGGCAGCTTGATTTTCTATTTCAATACGTCAAACAAGAAAACTGGAATTCAATAAGCATGTTAGGCTTGCCTGGTGGTATGTCTAATAAAACTACAGAAGTATTAAATCGCTGGCAGAATTCTGGAGACACTGGTCCTTATCAAATGTATAGTTCAGGAACGAATTCACTGGTAACAGCTGCAAATAACCTGTACACCAACAGTAATGCCGCTATAACCGATGCCTCATATCTTAGACTTAAAAACATTTCAATATCCTATAATTTACCTGAAAACAGTCTAAAAAATTTAAGATGCCGTATTTCTCTTCAGGGTCAGAATATACTAACCTTCACCTCATATAACGGAGCAGATCCTGAGTTTATAGTATCTGGCTTTTTACCTCCTCTTAAAATATATGCATTAGGATTACAGCTTATTTTCTAACACGAAACGATTATGAAAAATTATATACAACAAAGACAGCTAATTTTCTTTACTGGTAATAAAATAAAATTATCAATTTATTTCGCTTGGATACCGATATTTTGCTCTTTACTCTATTCCTGTGACAGTTTTGTAGATGTAGATCTTCCCACTTCTCAATTAACAGGAAATACAGTATTCGAAAATAAAAATACTGCCAATGCTGCTTTGGTAAATGTTTACGCCCAGATAAGAGACAACGGATTAATTACGGGGAAACCGACAGGAATCTCTAATCTTTTAGGAAACTACTCGGATGAATTAACGTTTTACGGAACAGACAGCAATGCTGCTAAAGATTTCTATAATAATACTATCATAGCATCAAATACTACTATCGCAGGATGGTGGAATAATACATACAAACAGATATATGCTGCAAATGCCGTAATTGAAGGAGTATCTAATAATACAAAACTTGCAGAATCGGACAAAAATCAACTACTAGGAGAAGCTCTTTTTATTAGAGCACTGCTTCATTTCTATCTGACCAATATTTATGGCAATATACCATACATTACAACCACTTCTTACCAAACAAATGCTGTCGTTTCTAAGAAACCTGTCTCTGAGATATATTCTGAGGTTATAAATGATTTACAAAAAGCAATATTGTTATTACCCTCCAATTATATTACTTCGGGTCGCGTTCGCCCAAATAAATCAGCAGCACAAGCGTTGTTGGCAAGAGTTTATTTGTATGATAGCAAATGGGAATTGGCCGAACAAACCGCTTCTCAGCTAATTAATAACACGAATCTGTACTCATGGGAAAGCAATATTGATAAAGTATTTTTAAAAGAAAGCACCTCAACTATTTGGCAGCTGATGCCCTCAACAGCTGGTAAAAATACAGATGAAGGAAATCTTTTTGTATTTACAAGTGGACCGCCACCACTTGTTGCCTTGAATAATGAACTATTTACAGCTTTTAGTTCGGATGATTTAAGAAAAACCCATTGGATAAAAGTAGTCACCAACGGTACCTCAACTTGGTATCATGCTAACAAATACAAACAAAAAAGTCCAACTGGAACCTCCGTCGAATATTCAATTGTAATGCGATTGGAAGAACAGTACCTTATTCGTGCGGAAGCAAGAGTATATCTTAACAAATTGGAAGAAGCCAAAGAAGATTTAAATAAGATCCGAAATCGTGCAGGTCTTCAAAATACAACTGCAACGACAACTGAAAATCTCCTGCAGGCTATTCTCAACGAAAGAAAGCTTGAGTTATTTACTGAGCTCGGACATCGATTTTTCGATCTTAAAAGAACAGCAAATCTGGATAATGTTCTTTCTGGAACAAAACCTGGATGGAATACTACTGACAGACTCTTTCCAATCCCTGATTCTGAGTTGAGGGTAAATCCAAATCTGCTTCCTCAAAATGACGGATATTAAAAACATTTACACATCCAATGAAAATCAATAACAAAAGACTAGTACAGGTTGAGTCATTTTTATCCCGTATTACATTTTTATTTTTTGTTTTAGTAGCCTGCCCTTTATTGGGGCAGGTAAAACAAAAAAAGATGCTTCAGGAATCCGACTATCATCTGTGGCACACACTGCAATCTGAAAATATTTCTGAAAATGGAAACTGGATAAGTTACAAGCTTGTTTATCCAAATGGCAAAGACACTCTTTTTGTTAGAAATACAAAACTGGACACACAGTATGTTTTTCCAAATGCATTTAATGGAAGTTTCAATATGGAAGAAAGCTTCGCTTGCATTACTCCAATAGCAGGACTGCAAATACTTAATCTAAAAACTGGCAAATCGCATACTTATGCCGGAATAACCCAATACAAATACACAAAAAATAAAAAATACATTATTACATACAGCAAAGCGGGAGATCCTTCTCTGGAAATAAAAAAATCCTCCGGATTAACAATAATGAAAATTGATAATGTTCGCGAATATAAAATAGCTCCACAAGAAAATGCTGTTGTGTTTTCTGATGGCCATCGCATCGGATTTATAACTTTAACTGACAAACTGGAAAAGACTATCATTGTTGAAAAATCCGAAAATTCATTTTTTAATTTAACGTGGCAAAACAACGGAAATGCTGTTGCCTTTTTACAAAAAAAAGATGATCTCGGTGAAAACAATTTATTTTTCTTTAGCCTTAAAAATAATAAGCTTTTTGAATTCGATTCTGAAAAGTTTTTAAACCCTAAAGATGATTTCATAATTAGTCCTACTGTGACGACTAAATTGACCATATCTGATGATGGACAGCGTGTTTTCTTAGGAATAAAAAAACGGGAATATAATTATTCCGTAATAGATTCAATACAAGTACAAATATGGAATGCCTCTGATAAGTTATTGTATTCGCAGCTAGAGGAAATTGGGCAATGGGATAAAATAGCCAAGCTTGCTGTTTGGTTCCCTTATGAAAATAAATTTAAACAAATAACGAGCAATCAACTTCCTAAAGTAATCCTGGCTGGGAACCAAAAGTTTGCCATCACATTTAATCCGTGGCAATATGAACCCCAATACAAACAGCAGGGAGATATCGACCTCAGCTTGACCAATCTTACATCAGGGGATTCAAGCCTAATATTAACCAAACATTCTGGAAATAAAAATCACACTATTATATCCCCAGAAGGTAATTTCATAACATATTTTAAAGGTCAGAATTGGTGGGTATATGATATATCGAAAAAGATTCACATTAACTGTTCAGCAAATATTAGCCAGCCTCTATTTGATCAAAAC
Organism: Flavobacterium sp. B330r; assembly: GCF_056824325.1. Taxonomy (NCBI): domain Bacteria; kingdom Pseudomonadati; phylum Bacteroidota; class Flavobacteriia; order Flavobacteriales; family Flavobacteriaceae; genus Flavobacterium; species Flavobacterium sp. B330r. The sequence continues at coordinate 3,221,921 of NZ_CP124860.1, read as the reverse complement.
TATAACTCAGCAGGTGAAATTCCGGCATATGGGATTTTAGGCTGGACAAAAAATGACTCTTCATTATTAATTTATGATCAATTTGATATTTGGGAAGTTTCTCCTGAAGGAAATTCAGCAAAAAGATTAACACACGGAAGAGAAAAAAACATACAATTCAGGATAGCAAAACAACAGTATGAAAACTTTAGAACGGAAAACTACAATGGTTTCTATGCTTTAGAAATTGATCTCGATTATGCATTAATTCTTCAGGCAAAAAACAATGAAAAAAGCGGTTATTATATTTGGAATAAAACCGACGCAGAAAAGCCTCTGGTTTTTAATGAAATGAAAAATAGCTATCTGATGAAATCTTCAAAAGGAGAAAGATATGTTTTTCAGCAGCAGAGTTATGAAAAAGCTCCTTCACTCTGGTTTAAAAAAGATAAAAAAAGTAAAGCCGAGTTAATTGTTCAAAGCAACAGACAGCAGAAAGATTATTATTGGGGTAAAACTGAAAAAATTCATTATTCTAACAAAAATGGAACATCTTTAAATGGAGCGCTTTTTTATCCTGCTAATTATAATCCCTCTAACAAATACCCTTTAATCGTCAGCATCTATGAACTAAAATCTCATGAATTGTATCAATATGTTAATCCCACTCTGTATTCTGACACGGGATTTAATGTAACGAATTATACCGCTCAAGACTATTTTGTTTTATGTCCTGATATTATATACGAAATTGGGAATCCCGGCATTTCTGCACTAGATTGTGTAGTTTCGGCAACTCAGTCTGTAATCGACAAAGGTTTTATTCAAAAAGATAAGATAGGTTTGATAGGCCACTCTTTTGGAGGTTATGAAACTAATTTTATAATTACCCAAACCAATTTATTTGCAGTTGCGGTATCTGGTGCAGGTGTAGCAGATTTAACAAGCTGGTATTTAACAATGGGATGGAATACTGGTACTCCAGAGATATGGCGTTTTGAAAATCAGCAATGGCGTATGGGTAAATCACTTTTTGAAGATAAGCAGGCATACAACCGTAACTCTCCATTGGAATTCGTACAAAACATTCAAACTCCATTACTCTCGTGGACAGGCAAGCAGGATCGGCAAGTGCATTGGTATCAAAGCATAGAATTTTACTTAGCATTGCGAAGACTGCAAAAAGAGCATATTTTATTAGTGTATCCTCAGGAAAAGCATGTTGTAATGAATCCAAAAGATCAGGAAGATCTCAGCAATCATATTAAACAATGGTTTGATTATTATCTTCAAAATAAAAGCCTTCCATCTTGGGTTAGCTATAAATAAAAACAATGCAGTTCTTAATAAAAATAGAACTGCATTGTAAATGAACCTAACATTCTAGTCAGGCCCTTTAAAGATTAGTTTAATTTGTATAAAACTTTGTTACAAGTAGTACCACTGGCATTTAAACCAAAAACTTGTTGATTTGTGTTCTCAATGGTACAAATTTCACTCCCTTGATTGTTACAATCAATCGATTCAGAACATGGATTCGGATTATTGATGTATCCTTGTTCAGGCGCACTTACATTAGTTGCTTTGCCATTTGGACTTGAGGCAAAAGCACCTGCAATTGCAAGGGCAAACGCTGCCACAGGCAAAAGCTTTTTCACATTTAATGTTTTCATGATAATAAAAATTAAATTAAAAAAAAATATCTACTTTTTTTACAGGTGTTCGATTACATTCCTGATACTGAGCGCTAAGTATATGATAATCATAATTCACTTTTGTAATGCTGTAAGAGTGAATTACTAAATTGATAACAAACTATATAATTACCAATAAGGGCATAGAGGTAATTCTCATGAACAATAATGTTTCTTATTTTTTGGTCTCCGATATTATAAACATAAAAGCTCGAAACATAAGAAGCATCATTCAAATCATAAACATCAACAGTACTTGCCTGGTTCCATAAATCTTTCGACTCATATAATCCATGAACTGGCGAGTAAATAAAAAGAAGATTTTTATAGACTGCACTGGCTTTGTTAACGATAACCGGCGGTGCCGACATTTTCTTTTGATTCCTGCTTGTAATGTTGGAAATTTTAATTTGTGCCTGGCTTGTAGTATCTATAGTTTTTCCTATATATTTTAAGTCAAGAGAATCATTAGCTACGACAAATTCATTCCGATATAAATAAACATAAACAAGACGTTTTATCTTCGAACTGTAATGCAGCATGCCGTCTGTATCAAAAACTCCATCAATTTGTTTTTGCAGTAGCTTTGGATTTAATTTTACTTTTTGATTCTTTCCCAGAAAGATGGATCCAATTACATTTTCATTACTTTTTATGGCTTGTCCTCTAAAGGCCATAGTAAGAGAATCAATTGGGGTTATTAATGAGAAGAAAGCTTTTTGATTCATAAATAACGATGCTTTCCAATCTGAGATTTTTCCCCTAAATAGGCAAGGGACATTTCCATCGGCAACAAAAAAGTAGGGTGCTGAAATATTAATTTTGACGGCTTTAAATTTAAAATCACTCTTATCCAACTCTATTTTAAATGATGTTTTCTTTTGCAAAACGCTATCGAATGACACGAGATGTAACGGCGCAGTATTATTTCCTAAGTATAAATTTTCATTTACTGCTCCAGCAAAATAATACGAATTATAAAGCAGATCAACTTCACTCCTTTTCACCACCTGATGATGAGGAAATCGGCGTACAAAATTGTTCCTATGATGTATTATATTTTCAGATGAAATAAATAAAACAGTCACTAGGCCAACACTAAAAAAAATCGAAAGGGCAAAAGAACTGGCAAGAACAGCAGGTTTTGAAATAAAAGATGTCTTAGACACCCTACTGGCCGATATCAGGATACCCGCTGCTGCCAGCATTATGAAAACCAAATTAAAAAAGAAATGTTCCTTCCATCCCATTTTTTCCAAAATCCCACCACAGGAGCATGGAATAAAAGAACTGTAATTTAAAATAATATAGATGTATGATGTAAACATGACCATCAGATTAAAAGCTGCAAAAAGACTGATTAATCTCCATCTTTTTAAAACAATAAATAATGCTATAAGTAATTCAATTATCGGTATCATCCAAGCAATTGATCCGGCAAAAGCACTTAATAAAGGGGATTGTCCCAATTGAACCTGAAAATTTTCAAAATCAAGCAATTTACTTACTGCTGCGTAAACAAATAGAATCATATATGATAAACAAATCATGTCAAGAATTATACTTTTTATTGCTGCACTAAGTTTCATGATTTCTCATTTTTAGTTAATGATTTAATAATTTTTCACTTATTTGGATTTTCGCAACATTTACAATTTCCTACCTTGGCAGACATATTGGAATCCATTATCAAGAAATTTGATTATTTTTAAGTTGCATTGATTTCCAGATAAAAGCATAGGCCAAAATTACAACAGCCTAATTGAGAAAGAAACATCAAAAACACGCCAAAAAACATCAAAACCATGCCATTTTCACTTTAAAAAATTTCTTTATATACTAATAATATAAATAATGTATCATTAATACATTGGCTACAGTTAGTTTCGTTTGCATTTCTACAGATACAAATTTACCGTTGTAATTTTGAACGCTTGCTGTCAAAATCAAGCCAAAATCTTTAAAAAACAGGCTTTTTTCATAAATTAAGAAATAATTTTCTTACAATTTGTTTGTTTCTCATAAAAAAATGGTATTAAACATCTGATTTTTAATTTCTAAAGTTGTTTATTTTAAACAAAATTACACTACCCTTTTTAGTTACTTGTTATCCAAAACAGGCCAAAATTTTTCCAAAACAGGCTTTTTTAGTTAAAGTTTTAAAATGATAACCGGTCTTTTAATAAAATGAATCTTTAATCATTTTATTAACAATAAAAATTTAAATCAGAAAAAAATCAAAGCAAAATATTGGACACAGTCAGAGAAGTGCGCATAATGACTTTTTCTCGTTCCTCCAAAAAGCCACCCTTCGGGACTTATAGCACTTCAACTGTCTGATTGTCCAATTACAGACTGCTTTCTTTTTTTCCTTTTTCTTTTTTAAGTATTTATTCATTCTAACTGCCTAAAGTTATCATAGGTAAATTTTACTTATCAAAATTTCGAAGATTCTCATTAAATTAGTTCCTGGCTTTTAAAAAATCTCCAAAGATTGCCACGTTCCTGCAATCAGCAAGATGAACGGTTGTTTAACAACCGCCTATCTTGCCACATATTGCCTCGGAACTCGGCGGTGGAGAAACTTAAAAGAAAAGAGTTTGATAACAATGAAAATGAAAGATGATGAAAAGAGAAAATTCAAACAGAACACGAATCGTGGGACTGCGATTCACTCCTTTGGAGTATGCCGAACTGGAAAAAAGATTCAGAGCAAGCACCTGCCGAAAATTAAGCGACCACATCAGGAGCCACTTATTCAACAAACCCATTGTCGCCACCTACAGAAACCAGTCTTTAGACGATTTGATGGAAGAGATATCTTTGCTTACTTCCGAATTACGTGCAATCGGCAATAATATCAATCAGATTGCCAGAAAGATAAACACGCTCAAAACAGTTCCCGATTTCAAAGGACACCTTTATTTGTTCGAGATTCAAAGAAAAAGACTTTTTGATAAAATGGAAGAAGTCTCAGGTCACACCCAGAAAATAGCAGAAAAATGGTTGCAGTGATAAAAACAAGCTCGTCCATACGAGGCATTCTGAATTACAACGAAAATAAAGTTGAGATCGGAAAAGCGGCATGCATAAGTGCTGTGAATTATCCACTGGAACTAGAAAAACTGAATTTCACTTCAAAATTAAACCGCTTTCTAAAGCTGGCAGAACTCAATACCAATACGAAGCGAAATACGGTACATATCTCGCTCAACTTTGATCCTTCGGAGAATCATTCGAAAGAAAAACTGGCTGAAATCGCAGACACTTATATGGAAAAACTGGGCTTCGGCAGACAGCCTTATCTGGTGTACCAGCATCATGATGCGGGACATCCCCATTGCCATATCGTGACAAATAACATTCAGAGAGACGGAAAAAGAATCGATCTGCATTTATTGGGAATCAGAAAATCAGAACCTGCCCGAAAAGAAATTGAAGAAATGTTCGGGCTCGTAAAAGCCGAAGGAAGAAATACAAAAGAACAATTTTCTATACAACCTGTTGTTGCTGGAAGAGTTCAATATGGAAAAGCAGAGTCAAAAAAGGCTATCAATGGAGTTTTAAACAAAGTTTTATTTGATTATAAATATTCAAGCCTTCCAGAACTCAATGCGATTTTAAACCTGTATAATGTTCACGCAGATAGGGGAACTGAAGAATCCAGAGTTTTTAAAAACAATGGACTACTTTATAAAATACTCGATGGAAATTCGAAATCTGTGGGAGTACCAATTAAGGCGAGTGATTTTTACAATAAACCGACTTTAAAATTTCTTGAAGAAAGATTTAAAATTAATGCTACTAAAAAAGAGTCACATGAAAGGCATGTGAGATCCTCTATCAGAGAGACTTTCATCAATGAAACATTTAAATCTCCGGAAGAGTTAGCAGAAAAATTAAAAAAGCAAGGCATTAATACGGTTTTAAGAAAAAGCAAGGACAAACAGCTTTATGGGATTACTTTTGTGGATCATAAAACTAAATGTGTTTTTAACGGAAGTAGTCTGGGAAAGCAATACAGTGCAAAAGCAATTATTGAAAAATGTAAACAAAATTTTCCTCAGTATGAAAAACATCTTCAAAAAACAAATACAATATCTTCAAAAAACAATGAAGATCCAGAACCCGAAAATAATTTTAAAGGCAATTTAATCGCCCCATTAATGCATGTTGAGAATACAATTGAATATCTACCAAAAAACAAAAAAAGAAGAAAAAAAAGAATTCGAAGAAGTATTTAAAATAATCGATAATCATACGTAAACAATAGCATATATTTTAAACCTTAAATTTTCTTTGTCTCCAATAATTAAAATTATTATTCTTTAGCATTTTTCCCATTACTTTATGGTTTTCCCCTTTCCTCTTCCGTTTATATTCGATATTTTAGCACTCCACAAAAAAATCAGATTAACAAAACAATTATTGCTTAATGGCAGCAGAACAAAAACAAAAATTAGAACAACAACTTTGGAACATCGCAAACACTCTTCGAGGAAAAATGGATGCCGATGATTTTAGAGATTACATATTAGGTTTTATCTTCTACAAATACCTTAGTACAAAAATGGATTTGTATGCAAATACCATTTTAAAACCAGACGGTTTGACTTTTCAGGAAATTGAAAACCATCCCGAAAAAGAAGTCTTGTTAGAAGAAATAAAACAATTGTCGATTGATAAACTTGGTTTTTTTCTGGAACCATCGGAACTTTTTTCTGAATTGACAAAAAGAGGAAATGCAGGCGGAAAAAACAATTTTATTTTAGGAGATTTATCAAAAGTACTGACACATATTGAGCAAAGTACAATGGGAACCGAAAGTGAAGAAGATTTCGGAAACTTATTTTCTGACCTGGATTTAACTTCTCATAAACTAGGAAAATCAGAAAATGATAAAAACGAGCTCATTGTAAAGGTATTGGCACATTTAGATGAAATTGATTTTGATTTAGAAAACACCGATAGCGATGTTTTGGGTGATGCTTACGAGTATTTGATTGGGAAGTTTGCCAGTGGCGCGGGAAAAAAAGCAGGTGAATTTTATACGCCGCAACAAGTAAGCAGTATTTTGGCACAATTGGTTACAGTAGGAAAAGACCAACTGAAAAGTGTGTACGACCCAACTTGCGGGTCTGGTTCATTATTGCTTCGTGTATCCAAAGAAGTAAAAACGGTAAGTGAATTTTACGGACAGGAAATGAATCCTACAACGTACAATTTATGTCGCATGAACATGATTATGCACGATGTGCATTATAAACGTTTTGACATAAAAAATGAAGATACTTTAGAGCGGCCGCAACATTACGATCTTCGTTTTGAAGCTATTGTTGCCAATCCTCCTTTTTCTGCAAACTGGAGCGCGAGTCCTTTGTTTATGAATGACGATCGTTTTTCTGCTTATGGAAAACTAGCCCCAACCAGTAAAGCCGATTTTGCCTTTGTACAACACATGGTGCATCAATTGGATGATAACGGAACTATGGCAATTGTTTTACCTCATGGCGTTTTGTTTCGTGGCGCTGCCGAAGGTCATATTCGTGAATATTTGATAAAAGAGAAAAATTATCTGGATGCTGTAATTGGTTTACCAGCCAATATCTTTTATGGTACCTCAATACCAACGTGTATTTTGGTTTTGAAGAAAAAAAGACAAAATCCAAACGATATTTTGTTTATTGATGCGAGCCAGGATTTTGAGAAAGTAAAAACTCAAAATATCTTGCGTACAGAAGATATTGATAAAATTATTGATGCTTATAAAAATCGTAAAACGGAAGCGAAATATTGTCATGTTGCACTTTTAAGCGAAGTAGAAACGAATGACTACAACCTAAATATTCCTCGTTATGTAGATACTTTTGAAGAAGAAGATGCTGTAAATTTAAAAGCGATCACGATGGAATTACGGGAATTGGAATTACTAGGTAAAAATACGGACGCTACGATTGCTGATTTTTGTAGAGAATTAGGAATTGAAACACCATTTTAATGAGTACAGTTTTACATAAAGAAAAGAAAAAAAATCTTGTTCCGAGATTACGATTTCAGGAATTTGAGGGAGAATGGAAAAGTGATATATTGAGTAAATTTGCTTTTATAAATCCTAAAAATTCAATACTACCAGAGTCATTTGTATATATTGATTTGGAAAGTGTTACTGACGGCTTACTAAAGAAAGAGAGTAAAATATCAAAAAATGGAGCACCTAGTAGAGCTCAAAGAATTTTAAAAGATAAAGATATACTTTACCAAACTGTTCGACCGTACCAAAAAAATAATTTATATTTTAATAAAACAGGAGATTATGTTGCTTCAACAGGATATGCTCAAATTAGAACAAAAAATGATTCACAATTTTTGTTTCAGTTTTTGCACACAGAAAACTTTGTTAATAATGTAATGTTAAGGTGTACTGGAACAAGTTATCCGGCAATAAATTCAACTGATTTATCAAAAATTAAAATTTCATTTCCAGACATTCCAGAACAACAAAAAATAGCTTCTTTTTTAAGTACAATCGATGAAAAAACACAGCAACTTACTCGCAAAAAAGAATTACTAGAAGAATACAAAAAGGGTGTAATGCAACAATTGTTTTCTGGTAAATTGCGGTTTAAAGATGAGAACGGAGCGGATTATCCAAAATTGGAGAAGAAAAAACTTAATCATTATCTGCAAGTTTCAAAGCTTAAAAATACAGCTTTAAATTTTACTAAAAATGATGTTTTAAGTGTATCTGGTGAATTTGGTATTGTAAATCAGATTGAGTTTCAAGGAAGGTCTTTTGCGGGAGAATCGGTTCATAATTATGGCGTAGTTGAAAAGGGAGATATCGTATATACAAAGAGCCCTTTAAAAGCTAATCCTTATGGAATTATTAAGGTTAATAAAGGAAAAGATGGAATTGTCTCTACCTTATATGCTGTTTATAAATGTAAATCTAATTTAATTGGAGAATATTTAGATTATTATTTTCAATTAGATGAAAATACAAACTCATATTTGAGACCTCTTGTGCAAAAAGGTTCAAAAAATGATATGAAGATAAACAATGACAAAGTTCTTATTGACAATATTTTAATTCCGTCGATAAAAGAACAAAAAAAAATTGTCGAATTTATAAATGAATTAGATTTAAAAATAAAATTATCAAGATTAGAATTAGAACAAACGAAAAACTTTAAAAAAGGATTGTTGCAACAAATGTTTGTGTAAAGAAAAATAAAAGTATGATTTCATATTTCCATAGGAGAAAAGGTAATTTAGGTATTTGTGAAGACAGTTTAACTGCAGTAGTCTTTGATACGTTAAAATATTTGCCTACTGAAATGTTTTGGGCTATACTGAAACGTTCATTAGTCTATGATAAGTTACCAACTGCATCTGGAGATTTATTATCTATTTCATTTTGGGATAAATGGAAAGCGGACGATACTACCAATTCAAATTTTGTTGAGCCGGATGTATTTTTAAGATTTAACGATTTTGATGTGATTATTGAAGCTAAAAGATTTGACGACAAACAACAAAGTCCTGCTCAAATGAAGAATGAAATTCAAGCATATTATAATGAATACAGAGAAGACGATAAAATTTTATACTTTATTCAATTAGGAGGTTTGCATCATAGCAATGATGAATTAGATTTTGAATTTGAGGATAAAGCGATAGTTATTTGTAAAACGAACTGGACTAGATTATTAGAACAAATAGTTTCTGAAAATAATAAAATTAAAACTAGCGAATTAACAATTTTATCCAGCTATAGCCGAATTCTAGAAGATTCAATTAACGGTTTTGCTCTTCATCAATATTATAAAAAAAAATGGTTAAAAAATTTAACTATCAAATCATCTATACAATTACAATCTTTAGATAATCTATTTCCTTATGTTAGACAATCAAAATAATACATTACAAGAAGTACGAAAAGCATATCGCCTGTTATATGATTATCAAGCAAGAATATTAGATTTGATTAGTTTTATTGGCGGTTCGTTTAATTATAAGTATAACGGTGGTTATTCAAAATTCAGTAATTCTGGCCCTAAAAATGGTCAGGGAAGATTAGACCAATGGGCTTGGGATTGGCTCAATATGTATTTTTATGAATTTAACTTTGTTCCTAAAAATGGAGTTTGTTTTTCTGTATTTTTAGTTAATGATACTGGTTTTTTTCAAAACAGAAAAGAGAATAAGATATTCAAAACCAAAGTAAGTGGCTTTGATACAGTCGAAAATTCTAAAACTAAATTAATTTTTGTAGTAGGAAAAAATGTATGGGAAGGATGGGGTTTAAACTGGGATGATGATAATTTTATCTTACAAACAGAAGGCCAAAAAATTTCCGAAGACGGAGAGAAAGTAATGCTTTTCAAAAGTTATACTCTTGAAGTTTTTTTTGATCAGGAAAGCGCTATCGAAAATTTAAAAAATTTTAATAATTATTGTAATAGTTACGGAGTAGATTTTAAATATAAAGAAAGAAAAGTTTAATTAAAATAATAAAGATGAAGTATCAATCTGAAGCTGTTTTAGAGAATAATTTAATTAAACAATTAATAGATTTAGGATATACATCTGTAAAAATTCAGGATGGAGATTCTTTGGTTTCTAATCTTAAAGGACAGCTTGAATTTTTTAACGAAACCAATTTTACAGCAAAAGAATTTGATGCGATTTTAAATCATTTAGCCAAAGGAAATGTTTTTGAAAAAGCCAAAACACTTCGTGATCGTTTTCAGTTAGACAAAGAAGATGGCACTTCTTTTTATGTTCGTTTTTTTAATTCAGAAGACAGCAGCCAGAATTTATTTCAGGTTACGAACCAAATTAGTTTAGAAGGAAGTTACAAAAACCGTTTTGATGTAACAATTTTAATTAATGGTTTGCCTTTGGTTCAAATAGAATTAAAACGTTCTGGAATTGAGATAAAAGAGGCTTTTAATCAGATCAATCGGTATCAACTACATTCTTTTTGGAGCAATCATGGCTTATTTCAATACGTACAATTATTTGTAATAAGTAATGGCGGAAATACCAAATATCTGGCAAATAATAAATTACAATCTGTAAAACAAACTTTCTTTTGGGCAGATTTTAATAATAAAAACATAACCGAATTAGATGAATTTGCAGATGCGTTCTTAAATCCTAAACATTTAGGAAACATAATTTCGCATTATATTGTACTAAATGAAACCCATAAAATAATGATGGTGTTACGTCCGTATCAATATTTTGCAACAGAAGCCATAATTCATCAGGTTAAAAACTCCAGTGATAACGCTTATATCTGGCATACTACCGGTTCAGGAAAAACTTTGACTTCGTTTAAAGCAAGCCAAATCTTAATGGAATTGCCAGAAGTTTACAAAGTTGTTTTTGTTGTTGATAGAAAAGACTTAGATTATCAGACAATGAACGAATTCAACGCTTTTAAAAAAGACAGTGTTGATGTTACCGATAATACACAATCTCTAATTAGACAATTAACAGATAATACAAAATTGGTATTAACAACTATTCAAAAATTAAATAATGCTGTTTCAGAAAAAGCAAAAGGTGCTATAGAATCTTTAAGGCAGAAAAAAATAGTTTTCATTTTTGATGAATGCCATCGTTCTCAGTTTGGAGATACGCACGATAGAATTGCTAAATTCTTTGAGAAAAGTCAATTAATTGGTTTTACCGGAACGCCAATATTTGCAGAGAATGCTTCAAAAAATGATTTCGGAAAAAGAACTACCAAAGATTTGTTTGGTAATTGTCTGCATAAATATGTAATTACAGATGCTATCCGAGATCAGAATGTATTGCGTTTTGGAATTGAATATGTCGGAAAATATAAAAATAAAAGCAACACTTTCATAGATATTGAAGTAGAAGATATTGATAAACAAGAAGTTTTTGATTCTCATAAACGAATCAATAAAATTGTAGATTATATCATTGCTTATCACAATCAAAAAACTTTTAATAAAGATTATTCCGCACTTTTAGCAGTAAGCAGTATCGATAATGTAATTCAGTATTATGATTTATTTCAGCAGAAGAAAGAAGCAGGAGAACATGATTTAAGAATAGCGACGATTTTTACATACGGCACTAATGAAGATTCAGACGAAGCCCAGGATTTTCTTCCCGGTGATGAAGTAGATTTTGATGTTTTGGCAGAACCACAAACACAGTATCAATCTAATCATAGCAGAGATAAACTTGAAAAATATATTGGACATTATAATGCAATGTACGGCACAAGTTTTACCAATAAAGACAGCAAATCATTCGAAAAATATTTTCAAAATATAAGCAAACGATTAAAAAATCGTGAAAAAGAAAACTTTAACGATGAGGAAGATCGTTTGGATATTGTTATCGTTGTAAATATGATGCTGACCGGTTTTGATGCCAAAAAAGTAAATACCCTTTACGTAGATAAAAATCTAAAACAACACGGCTTAATTCAAGCTTTCTCCAGAACCAACAGAATTCTTGGAGAACAAAAATCTCAAGGAAGCATTTTAGCATTCAGAAACCTCAAAAAAGCGACTGACGATGCTATTACTTTGTTTTCTAATAAAGAAGCAATAGAAGTAGTAACAATGCCTTCCTACGAAGATATTGCAAAGAAGTTTGACGAAGCACTAAAAAAGTTAAGAAAAATTACTCCAACTTACCAAAGTGTAAATGATTTAGAAAGTGAAGAAGATGAAGCAGAATTTGTGCAAGCCTTCAGAAAATTGATGCGTGCAATGAATGTTTTACAATCTTACACTGATTTTAATTGGGATGATTTACTAATTGACGAGCAGGAATATAACAACTATAAAGGCAAATATTTAGACTTATATCAAAAAGTGAAACAAGAAAATTCAAAACATAAAACTTCTATTCTTGATGATATAGATTTTGAATTAGAATTAATTCATAGAGATAGAGTCAACGTTGCTTACATTTTGAAATTATTAGCACAATTAAAACAAGCTAAAACGGCTAGTTCGGCAGAAGTTAAAAGAAAAGCAATTATAGATTTACTAGGAGGCGATATCACTTTAAGAAGTAAGAGAGAATTGATTCAGAAATTCATTGATGAAAATATGCCTCATATAAAAGATGGCGATTCTATTGAAGATGAATTTGAAAAATTCTGGCAAGATCAAAAAGTTTTGGCTTTAGGAAAAATATGCGATGAAGAACATTTAGATAAAGCACAATTTAAAGCCTTAATTGATGCTTACGTTTACAGTGGTAGAGAGCCAATAAAAGATGAAGTTTTTCAATGTCTGGATAATAGACCAAGTATCCTTCAAGCTCGAGTTATTGGAGATAGGATCATTAATAAAATGAAGGAATATGTTGAAGTTTTTGTTAATGGAATGACTGCTTAAATTGAATTAAGTTCAGTAAGATATAGTTGCAGTAGTTTTTAAAGTTAAAAAATATAAATGAAAAAAATAATTTATAGTACAGAATTTAGACAAGCAATTGAAGTAGCCAAAAAGAAGAAGTTATTTTTAGGAACCGGAAATCCGAATGCAAAAATTCTTTTGATAGGTAAAGAAGCTTCCATCGATGAAAAAATATATCCAGAACAGCACAAAATAGAGTTTATAAATAATATATCAGATTGGGAAAATAATGATTCAAATGAAATCCAGTTTTCAGATATTGAGAATTGGTTTGTATTGCCCAAATATAATCCTTTGTATCCTTACAAAGGACAAAAAAACACTGTAGAAAGTCGAGATATTCAAGGCAATATCGTTAGAGGAAAAGAAGGAACGAGCAAAACATGGCATAATTATCAAAAAATAATTGATCTAGTATATTCTAAAGAGAATCCAAGTAATTTTATAAACTATCACGAGTATACTTTTTCTACAGAATTAAATCAAATTACTGGCCCCTACAGCAATACTATTCCTTTTGAAATTAGAAAAAAAAGTATTGACATAAGAAAGGAGTTGTTTCAAGAATCTTTCTTCAAAGGCTTTCCTATAATTATCGTTGCTGTCGGGCATTATGTGAGAGATTTTAATATTGATCTACAAGAAGTTTTTAGAATGAAGTTTAATCAAGAACATTCAAAAAAACATTCAGAAGGGTTGAAAAAAGAATATATAAATGTTCATTATGATGATTTTGAAAAACCAACAAAATTATTAATTCACACTAATCAATTAAGTATGGTTAGTAATAAGTTGATATTCAAATTAAGTGAAATCTGTGATAATTTTTTAAAAAATAATGCAACTAAATAAATGTAAAATGGCAGTATATAAATTAAAAGCAAAAAACAATTATGGCGATATGCCAAAAGCTTATGAGTTTCAGGTAGTATCAGCTACTATTCCAACACCGAATGCAAGCGACATAGAAAAGGAAATTATCCGTTTAGGCTTTAACAAAAAAGCACAATCTTATAAGAGCGCTGGGAATTTTGAGGTTATTAAAGGTTAATCTTAAGGATTTAACTAGAACGAATGGAATAAACATTAACCAAATTATTTTATGAATATTAAAACTACTTATCTAATTGCATTAACATCGTTGCTATTGTTTTCTTGTGGTGGAAAAGATGACAAAACCGAAGTAAAAAAAATAGCCAAAGAAAAGAAGACGGATGGTAATTATGTTTCAAAAAAATGGAAAAAAACTAAAGAATACTTTGTTGATAGCGACTCGATAATAGCTATTAGAAAAAAAAACTATTTCAGCAATCAAAGAAAAAAATATCCTGAATATACAAGCGTCCAAAAATGGTTTGAATCCAATCCTAAAGAGCTGTTAGGTTTAAAAGGAGATTATTATAAGATGTTGAAAGGTGCTGTATTAGACGAAGGTACAATTACTCATAAAGATTTGATTTGTAAAAGTGAATTTGGTACTTACAAATATTTATATGTTACTGAAGATGCTTACTTTATTTATGATTTGGCATATGACAATAATAACGTAAAGTATAAAAGTGTTCGCAGAATTCAAAAAGGATTTGGTAAAAAACCAATGCATGATTTGGTTTTTGACAAAAATTTAGAATTAGAAAAAGAAGTATTTCAAGGTGATGTTAAACAAGATTTATTTACCAAGAATAACCATCTTTTCTTTGAATATGAGAAGAAAGTAAATGGGAATTACGTGACAAATACAATTGATTTAGGAACTGAAAGAAAATTTTAATTATGAGATCATTCATGTTTTGCTTGTCATTGTGCATTTTCATAGGTTGTTCTAATAAAAAAGAAGAAAAAAAAGAAAATACAATTGGGAGTTCTTTATTGGTAAATGAAACTGTAAACGATACTATTCTTAATGCAGAAACATATTCATCTGAAGCTTTACGAATTCTGGAAGAACACAAGAAAAGTTTAAAAACACTTTTACCTCAAATGATTTTAGCTGAAGTTGAAATTTATAAAAAGACATTAGATCAAATTGAAAAAAAACCTGCCAAAAGTTACACCTTAGAAGAGACTAATTTATTAATTAGTCTAGAAAGTCACGGTGCAGGTATCAGTCTATTAAATAAAGAAATAGAATTGAATCAAACTTATTTTCAACTATTTAATGAATTGACGCTATTGAATATAAAATATAAAAATGTTCTAACCAAGGATGAATTTAAAGATTACTATGATGCAGGTCCTATCATTCTTGCTGAAGAAGTAATGATAAAAGTAGATGAACTAGTAAAAGATGAAAAAACTAGAGTTATTGCCGAAAATAGAAAAGAAAATATCGATATGGCATTAACTTTTGTTGCAATTATTCCTGGTGCTGCAAGTTGCAAAGGAATATTGGGAGGTATAACTCAAGGTGCTAAAGCTTTTAAAAATGGGATTGAATTGCCTAAAAGCGCAGGATTTCTTGCCAAAACAACTAAAAAAGTAATGAATGATAAAGTCGCTAATTTTATATCTAAGACTTTCAAAAATGATGAAATTAGAACTAAAGTTTCTTATTTAGGGTATGTCCCATTGGGCGAAAAAGTAATAGTTGGAGGTATACAAAAAACCTCATCCTACCTGCCACCAGATCAAGCAGGAGAAATGTTTAAGGTTTTAGAGAATAAAATTAATGGGCGAATCGGTGATTTCTCAGACGGTATTTTAGCTGTTCATATGCAAAGAGTACGTGATATCATAAAAGGAAACAAAGCAATGATATCGAAAAATCTTGCAATGGAAAATGTAGCTGTTCGTAATTTAGATAAAAATTAACTCCAAAATTTAAGTAGTGAGAATAATTAAAGCCAATACAAAATTTATAATAGTATTTATAACAGTAATAGCAATTTCGCTTTTTTTCCTAAAGACAATCAGTAAACTACTTATTAAAATTGGCGAAGTTGTTGATAGTAATTCACTACCATTTCAACTGGGGTATTTCTTGAGTATAGGATTGTTAATGACAGGTTATACTTATTCTCTAAATAATAGGTTTATTCAAAATAAACAAATAACTTTTTTTTTATTCTATATAACTTCATTGTACCTCCTATTTCGCTTCTTATTCTGTAATTTGATTTTTTTTTCTAAAATTTATGAATCACTTAGATATGCAGATATAATCATAATTATTTGTCTATTCCATATTTTAAATCTAATTATAGTTGAGTTAAAATATAATTTCATATTGCAAAAAACTAAAGATAAATCATACTTTATAGAAGATGGAATTTATATAGATGGAGAAATTGATAATGAAAAGATACTGCAGAAACTAATCGATGTTGTCACTAATTTCAAACCAGATTCAGCCTTTAGCATTGGAATAAACGCAGTTTGGGGTTACGGAAAGAGTAGCTTTTTGCACAGATTTAAAAATGAATATCAGAGAAAAAACATTAAGTCCATTATTTTTTGGAACAGGATATGGAAAAACAAGGGATCTGTTGCGATAATTGAAAATTTCTTTGAGGAGCTTAAAAATAATCTTAAGCCTTTCTCTTCTGAAATATCTGGAGATATTAATAATTATGTTGATTCTATATTAAAGCTATCAGACACAGATTTACACAAAATTATTAGTTCCGGAAGAACAGTTCTTAATGAGAATTCCACATTGGAAAAGTTCTACAATGGAATAAATGACAATATAAAAAAAATAGATAGACAGGTAATTATTCTTTTAGATGACTTAGATCGATTAGAAAAACCTGAAATAATGGATACATTAAAATTAATTAGAACATTATCAGATTTTAACAATGTGATATTTATTGCTGGTTATGATAGAAAATATATTGTAGAAACTATTGAAAGTTCAAAAAATAATTATTTGGATAAGATTTTCAATGTCGAAATAAATTTATTACCTTTTGATGAACAATTGATAATAGATGAATTAATTCGTCTAGTTGAAATTTCATTTCCTCACAGCCAAAAAGAATCTGATGAAGTAGGCTTCAACAAATCTTTTAAAGAGCTTTTTCGTTTTGAAAGTATCTCTAGCGATATAAATCTCGGTAATTTATTACAGACAGAATCTATCTGTACAGTTCGGGATTTAAGATATCAAGATTTTTTAAAGACATATCGTGATGTTAAAAGATTTTTTAATGAATTTAAATTCAATTCGGATTTTTTAGATAGTGAATTTGATGTAGTTGGAAAAGAATATATATTACTAAAACTTCTAAATTATCGCTTTCGAGATTTAAATAACATTCTCTTTCCCAACATAAATAGATTATTAACCAAGAGTACTTTAGATGAAGTTAATAATAATTTGCATGTTGAAAATTCATTTACTAATAACATCTATGTGTATGATACTGCAGCCCAAGAGCGAATAAAAAAAATTTTAACGCAATATAGTTCCGACGATATTGAAATAATAAACTCTGTTCTGTGCAAATTATTTGGAAAAAAGCCAACATCTTTCTATCTGAATAATCAAAATGCAATTTCTAAAATATATTACACAGAAGTATACATAAGAAATAATATTGCTGGAGGAAAAATTTCATTATCTGATTTACAACATAAATTTTCAACTTCATCATTAATAAAAATAGCGAAAGACATCAATAGATCAACAGATTCAAAATTTCAAATTTCAAATGAATTGAAACAATTTATTTTTAATAATGAGCCACAATCTAAAGATCAGTATTTAGACTCATTAAGGACTTTGAATATCTTAGTTCAATATGGAACCTCGATTGATGATCAAAAAATAATTGAAATTTTGCGTTTAGGATTTCATAGGTTCTATTTAAAAGATAAAAACACATTTTTATTTGAGCTTTTAAAAATATTAAAAAATGAGCCAATTGGGTATTTAGATAAGCTTTTGAGTGAAATTAATATGAATTTCAAACGTAGGGATAGTAATTCCGATTATGGCGAAAAAATTAAGCAATTTGAAAACAATGAATTTTTAGCATCTGATATAAAAAATATATTTTATGAAAAGATAAAAGACCTGATTGAAAAAAAACAAAGTCCTGATATTATAATAACAATTTATAATTTATTTGTAGAAAAAATTGTCGCAGATAAAAAAATAATTAGAGATAAGGATCTTAATAAATTATTAAAGCTAGATATTACCCATCGTTTCAAAGATTACTTTACTTCGGTACTTTTTGAATCTGTTAGAGAAAAAATGGATGAAACGATTGGTGAATTTATTGGTTATGAACCTAATTTTACACTTGCACAAATTTTTTCTAATCCAAAAACTCAAGAATTAGTTATTCAAAATCCAAATGATGTATCTATACTTGATAAATTTTATCATGAAGGATGGGATAATTTCAATTCGTTTATTACTAACTTAAATCTCACAGAGCAGAATTTCGGTGCAGACATTCAACAAAAAATAGAGTTTATGAAAAAATTTGTACATGCGTACATTAAAAACAATTATAAACCACTGAATAACAAACAATATGAGGGAATTTTCAATGAATTGCCATTTTAAATAAAACGTCCGAAAATATTTTACGAGAATAATTTAAAAAAATGAGTTTTAGATAATTGCTCATGTTAGAACTATAAAAAAGAAGATAAATATTTATATGTTTTTTGTAACGCTCTTAAATAATTTAAATTTGACTATGAACCAAATCACAAAAGAACATATACTATCTGCAATTAAGGAAATCGATCAAAATGGCATCCCGGCGAGCAGGCAATCAAGCACATATGATTTAATTTTCGATAGTAAGTTTTATCCTCCAAAATTAGTAATTAGTATAGCCAATCGTTTCGCAACCGGAAAAGAACTTGATCCAAATACTTTTGCAGGAGGTCTTGATACTCCAGCTTTCCAATTACTAGAAAATGAAGGCTTTAATATAATAACTAAATCCAAAAGTAAGTCAAATAATATTACGAATTTTATTAGTCTTATAATTCCATTAAAGGATCACTTAAAAAATAGTCCTTCAATAATTCGTGATTTTACAATCGATCAACATAAACCCAAAGCTAAATGGGTATGGGTTTCTGATGCAGTAAATATAATTGGTGACTATAATTGTCATTATGAAATAATAGAAAGAGCTGATAATGTTAAAAATGAAATAAAAAGAATATCGGTCGAAATTCACTTTGAAGATAAATTCAAAAAAAACTATTTTGAAAAGCTAAAAGATATTTTACCAAATAATACTTATCGAAATGACAAACATCTACCAGGTTTAAGCATTAGTTATAAAAACAGTTTCTCTTATGATGATCCAGATCTTTTAAATAAAATTGGAGCTGCACTTCTTTATCTTGAAGAAAACTTGGGAGATAAAATTCGTAAAATAAAAACTGAATTGGACAAAATAAATGTAAAGGAAGAATTTGTTAAATGGTTTGTAAAAAATGATGGAAAGACCACTAATTACTTCTCTCAACAATTTAGTTCGAATTTAGATCGCTTAAAATCAGAAATAAATCAATATGAAGAAGTTTATAAAAATGATTTCAATACTGAATTATTTGTTATAGAAAATAAGGATCATAAAAGACAAATAGAAATCATTAAATCTAATATATACAATAAGTCTGTAAGTTTCGCAAAATATAGTAAAGATAAAAGTAATGATCGTCCAAGGGCAATTTTAGGCAACAAAAACTATATTAAGTTCTTGAATCAATACTTTGAAAACAATCAAAATTCAGTAGATAATACAATCAAAAATAACAATGTAAAAATGGATTTAAATCAAATTTTATATGGTCCACCTGGTACAGGAAAAACTTATAGTACAATAAATGAGGCATTATTTATTCTTGATAATGAAAACCGTAAAGATTTAGATTCTAAGAGCAGACAGGAATTAAAAGAAATATTTGAAAGTTATATTAAAAATGAGCAAATCGTTTTTACTACTTTTCACCAGAGTATGTCCTATGAAGATTTTATAGAAGGAATAAAACCACATACAAAAAATGAAAAAGTTACTTACTCTGTAGAAGATGGTGTATTCAAGTCTTTGGTAAAAAAAGCATTGACTGAATATATTAGAAAAGATGATGTAACTGTCGAAACAAACAGTTTTGATACGCTTTATAACGATTTTGTAGAAAGTATAAAGCCTCTGGAAGGAAAAAAAGAGGGAACGTTTACAACAAAAACAGGTGTTGAAATTATGCTTGTAGAGGCAAGTAAAACTTCAATTCAAGTTAAATATGTTTGGAGTAACAACAACAAAAAAGAATCTGAAGGAGTTAATGTTTTTACAGTTAGTAAAGACAAACTAAAAAAGGTATTATTAGAAGAAATTGACCCTTCCAAAATTAAAAATCTAAAAACAGAACTGCATCCGCTGATAGGTCATATTCATTGCGAACTTTTTGCTGTTTATAAAAAATTCTACGAATTTGTTACGACAAACAAAGGAGTAATTGAAACACTTCATTATGATTATGACGAGTTATCTTACGAAGAGATAAAAGAACAATTTGATTTACTGAGTAAAGAAGAGATTAGACAAAAAAATGTAAAACCCCATATAATTATCATCGATGAAATTAATCGTGGTAATGTTTCTCAAATCTTTGGAGAACTAATTACCTTGATTGAAGACGACAAACGTCTAGGAAAGGAGGAAGCTATAGAGGTAACTTTACCATACAGTAAAGAAAAATTTGGAGTCCCTTCAAATGTTTATATAATTGGAACGATGAATACTGCAGACAGAAGTATAGAAGCTTTAGATACTGCATTACGACGTCGTTTTTCATTTACAGAGGTAATGCCTGAACCTGAACTATTGGAGGAAATTTCATTTAATGATTTTACTTTAGATGAAGTTTTAGAAACTATTAATCAGAGGATTGAAATATTACTTGATCGAGATCATACTATTGGTCATTCTTATTTTTTGAAAGTCAATAGTAATGATACAGAAGAATTAACAGCAGTTTTTCAAAATTGTATTATTCCATTGCTACAAGAGTATTTTTATCATGATTACGAAAAAATAGCATTGATTTTAGGAGAAGGATTTGTTCAGATAAAAGAAAATAAAAATATTCAATTTGCTTTTGTTGATGGTTTAGGTCAACCAGAAATAACTAAACAATTTGAATTAATTAATCATATTGAAGATATTGAAAAAGCTATCGTATTACTTCTGAATAAAAATGATTAATAGAAATTCCAGAATACAAGTTTTTGAACACAATACCCTCCATTATGGAAGGGTGTATAAAAATGTGTCTTTTAAGGAAAAACATTTTAATGCATTAGTTAAATTAAATGAATTACACGATAGTAAATACTTTACTGTAATTCACAAAGGACTAAAATTCAAGCAATTTGTTGGAGTTATTCAAGTTGATGGCCTTACAATTGAAATCTTACCAAAAATTGATAATAACAGCGAAGATGAAAATGTCTGGCAAAATGTTTTAATTGAAATGCTTCGAGTGACTAAGAAACTTAAGGTACAGAAAGTTGGCGAAGCAAACGTAAATAAGCAAAATATTCATTTACTCGATATTTATTTTGAGTGGTTTTTAAATGAGGTACAATTACTGATTCATCAAGGTTTAATTAAACAATATTATAAAGAAACAAATAATGTAAAAGCCTTAAAAGGGAAACTGGAATTTTCGGGACATATAAGTAAAAATCTTGTTCATAAAGAACGATTTTACACCACGCATCAAGTATATGACAAGAATCATTTGGTTCATCAAATACTTTCAAAAGCATTGCGCATTGTGGAAGAATGTTCTAAAGGAAATTATTTATACAGTAAATGTAAAACAGTGCAATTGGATTTTCCAGAAGTAAAAACCATTAAAGCCAATGAATCTACTTTTACTAAGATTTCTAAATCAAGAAAAACAGCTCCGTATGAAACTGCTTTAGCAATAGCAAGGTTAATTATTTTGAATTATGCTCCAAGTGTTTCCAGTGGATCTGAACGTATGCTCGCTTTATTATTTGATATGAATTCTCTTTGGGAGGAATATGTTCTAATTAAGTTGAAACAAGCTTCTAAGGATCTAACCATTCTTGGTCAGGATTCAAAAGTACTTTGGAATGGAATTACAATTCGTCCAGACATTGTAATTGAAAAAGACAATGAAAAATTTATAATTGATACCAAGTGGAAAAACATAGATTCTAGTAAACCATCTACCAATGATTTACGTCAAATGTATGTCTACAATGATTATTGGCAATCTACAAAGGCAATGTTACTTTATCCTTCAAATAAAACAGAATTTAAAGAATTTAAAAAATTTGAAGGAGACGATTCAAAACATAAATGTGGTTTAGGAAAAATTTCTATTTTCAAAACAGGTGAAAACAATTTAAATGATAAAATTGGTGACGAAATTATCAATTGGTTTTAAATAACACTAGTATTAAAACTGGTCGATATTGCCTTGATTAATTACCCCAAAAGCTAGTCAAATTCGGTAACTCCTAATTAATAAGCAATGGTAAAAATAATCAAGAAGCACAAGAAGATGTAATACTAAAATAATCTTCCTTAAATTGGTTAGATATATGAAATATATTGTTTACTGGTTCTCTCAATATATGTTTTGAAGCCTTTTCTCAAGATATCTTTAAAATATTTGGCAGGTATAAATCATCGTAGTTTACATCTTTACTTTATTAAATCTACAGAGACCGTTATTCCATGCCATATTTTGTTCTGATAGACCCAATATTTACTACCTTTACCAATGACATTATCAAATCCAAAAGCATAACCAATTCCAATAGAATTAAGTCCGAACAGTATCATTCCTCCATAAGTTAACGTACTTGACTTACGATCAGATAACAGGCCGGGGGCATTTGATTTAACTTTTAAATCTGTACTTCCTACACCTATCAATCCTCCAAAAGTAATAGAATAATTTGTTAATGTATTTCCTAAGAATTTTTTGGATGGATTATAGTTGCTCCAATTTAATCGATATGCTGGCGCAAAATTAACATTGAATCCTGTTTCAATTGTTGGAGGATTTATTGTATCATTTCCAACACCTCCGCGAAATTTCAAAGGTATAGTCATTCCTGTTAATGCAAATTTCCCGTAACTGAATCTGAAATCATTCGAATCGAATTTTTTACCACCTCTAAATATTTTGCTCTCAGAGGTATAATAAATATTTTCCATATTTGAAAAACTTCCTGTATTATTTCCATCAATATCTGCACTATCTGTAACTATAATATTTTGCTTATCAACATCTGATATTTTATAATTTTCGGTTTTATCATTAATTTTTCCTGTAAAATCATTCAACACAGTGTATTCTAAAACTTGGTCTCTTTTAGTTGTGCCCTGATTGTTTTTGTATTGATATATTTTATTGCCTTTGAAAATATTTTTTTCTTCAGCACAAGAAACTATCGCAAGCAATGGCAAAAGAACTATTATAATTTTTAAATTTTTCATAAAATAGCTTATTATTGATTTTTTTTACGGACAACTAACTCTTTCCTAACAGTATCAAATACAGCGTTTGATTGGATTAAAAGTAAATTTATCGAAGAAAAGCTTCCGCCATCTACTGATTTTGCTTCATACACTGACAAATCAGTGAGGATTAGCTTTATATATCCATTTGATTTTGCATTATAAGTTAGATAATAGTCTTGTATATTAATCTCATTTGGCTTTGTTCTAGATTTCGGAATAATTGCAGATTTGTCATCAATTAAAGGTTTCCCTGTTCTAACAAACATTTGACCCTTACTATTCTTCTGTTCACAAGAAAATGCAGTTATGCCAATAAAAATTAAAATAATTGGCTTAAAAAGTCTTAGGCTCATCATTAAATATTTTTAGTAGTTAGTAATTTTTTCGTATCCTGCAAAATCAATAACACAATAAGATAGATTGTTTTTAAAAATGTGAATTTACTATAATTACGCTGATATAGAAACAGTAAAAATACCTGTTTTACAACATCATACACACATACCACATAAGGTGTGATATCCCGTCCGTGCTATTTTATATTACTACTATTGATAAAAATAATTAGCAAAAAATTCTAAATACAACCAGTTTAAATTTTAATACTCAAATATGATGAAATTATATCTCCAGCCAAATATATAGTTTCAATTTACCCAGCGATACAGAATGTCTGTTGATTTGGAAGAATTTTGATAAACCAAAAAAGCTGTCAGTGACAGCTTTAGTAATTTGTTCATTGCTCTTCATTTTTAGGTTTTCAATCAGAACTTCTGTAGAAAATTAATTATTTTACTGTATTTGATTCAGCAATAACTCCTTAATCCTCTAATTGAAATATCTTTATTAATTTTTGAAACACCTCTTTCATATCTGACTTAGGCAAATTATTATCTTTAAATATTTCCGGACTTGGTAGATCATCTTTTATAGCCGTTACAAATCTTTTCATATCTGTTTTTATTGTTTCAGGTAATTCAAAACGGCTTTCATCCGGAATCATCATGAGCAATCTAAAAATATCGTACTTATGTTTTTTTATGTTTATGCTTCTCACTTCCTGCCCTTTTTCCTTTCTTTCCGTATTATTTAAAAAAGCGAATGCCTTTAAACAGATTAATGCGTGCGGACTAGCGTAGTAAACGCCAATCTGTTCATCAGCTTCTTCATCATAGGAGATATCGCAGTTATCTATTGTGTAGTGGTAATAATTTTCATCCAATAGAATTGCAGACATGCTAGAAAGCTCATCGTCAACCGGCAGAGGAGTCAGATGCGCATCTTCCTTTAGAGTTATCCCATCTGGATCCCTGCTGAACAGCTCAATCTGTTTTGGAAATTCAGCATCAGCCGGCTCTGCAAAACGATAGCAATTTCTCTTTTCTTCATTAATTTGCTTTACCTTATATCCTCCCTTTTTTATAAATTCCCAAAATGCTGTTACAAATGCTGCATTAAGAGCTTCTACAATTAGTACAATATCGATATCTTCTGTCGCTCGGGGTTCGAAACCCTGCTCTTCTAATACAATATCGCATGCCGACCCACCTATAATCACGTAACTTTTCTCAAAATCTTTAAAATGCTCACCAAATTTTCGAAGTCCTATTACCATATTCTATTTTCAATTAAATTTTCTAATGCCATTTCCGTTCTTTCATCGCTAGTATCTTTTAAACTTAAATACAGAGATAATGGATCTACGACTTTATCCCCTCCGTAATACATCATGTCTGGCTTATACTTCCAAACTTCAATTGCATATTCTCCTTCTCTGTCATTTTCATTTATTAACTTATTACCACTCTTAATCTTACTAAACTCTTTCTTGCTTACTGCAAAATAATCCCTTCGGCCTGGATTTAGATTAGTGTATTCAGACAAGGCACTTAAGTTAGATTTCATTATAGGCTTATGTTTTGGAAGCTCATCGACAAAAACTGTTTTTAAAACAGGTGTTTCCAATATATCTTTAATTAATGCGATATCCCATAATTCTTTTTTATCGAATCTGAATTTTATATATTTCTCCTTTTCGCCGATGACTTCAACTAAATCATGTTTCTTTAAATCGCTAACCGCATTAGTTATTGCCATTGGCGTATATTCTAACAATCCTGCAATCTCTTTAAATGATAATTCTTCCAAATGACAACTATATGTGCTAATAAGATGAAAAATCAGCAGATATTGGGACGAGGGCATTAACTTATCCCTAGTTTTAGTCTCGATTTGCGAAAACCGCTCTTCTAAATAAATGAATAATTCGGGCAGATACAACTGTTTATTGGGAACAATAAAATTTATTCTTTTCTCAATTAGGCGTTTCCTTGTATAGGACTGCATTTTTTCTAAAACTAAAACTACGATGCTTCCGGCAGTTTTTTTTATCAACTGCATGTGTTTGTAAGTCTGCAAAACTGTATAGTCATGCACTTGTTCAGCCAACACAATATTCCGATCCATTAAAGTTAGAGATGATAGTTTATAAGACTGTGTAATATAGTTCGGCAAACTGCCTAATGAAAAATCTAAATGATCTCTCCTTGTAACATCTAATCCTATAGTATCTTTAATATATTTTATAACTTCTTCCATAAACTCAATAAAGTCAAAATTAAACAATAAAGCAAATTACTTTATCATGCAAATATAACTATATTACATTAATAAAGTCAAAAATTAGTAATATATCACACAACTTTATTGTTCAAAACAAACTTTATCGATATAAATTTCAAACAATTAAAACTTTACCAACCTCAAACCGAGTATGTTCTTCTCTATGAATATATCCAAGCTGATTGGAAATCATTTTCGTACTTCCAATATTAAAATCTTTGGTATTATGATGACTGTGGCCATATATCCAGTACTGGGCATTTGAATATTCAATTAGCTCGGAAAGTTCCACTGCAAAAGCCTCATTTAGAAGGCTATTTTTATAAATCTTAGGATACTTCTTAAATGTGGGCACATGATGTGTCGTTACAACAATTTTTTTAGAATCTTCAACCGCCAAGGATTTTGTAATAAATTCTAAACTCTCAAAATAAAGCTTATTGTAGTCATCTGCGTTAAATTTCCTTCCATTATATTTAATAACATGAAAATCACTAAGTCCTCTTTCAATATTCCATTGGGAACCGAGACTGATATGCGACCATAAAGTTGAGAATACCAGTTTTACATTTTCATGTTCCACAACAGAATTGTTCAGCAGAATCACATTACTTCTGATTTCTTCATAAAAAGTTCCTGTTTTAGCAAATGCATCAAAATAATAATATTCATGGTTTCCAGGAATCCAATAAGTCATCTGAAAATTATCAGATAAAAAATTAAAAAAGTCCTGATGTTTATCCATTACAGCAAAGGGCACAATATCTCCAGCCAGTATTAGGATGTCACCCTTTGGCGCTAAAGGGTGCTCCCTGATAAATTCTTTATTTTTAGCAAACTCCAGATGCAGATCTGAAGCATATTGAATCTTGTTTATTTGCATATTGCAATATTTTTAAAACCGTACTTAATTATTTGAATTAACTCAGAAAGAGCATATTAAAATTTTAAGAATTTTCAGGCATGAAAAATTAAAAATAGTCATAACAATACAATTTCCTATGCTTTTTTAGTTTGCTTTTCTGCAATAAAACTACATATTTTTCACCAATTGCAATTATTTTTTTGCTACATTTACAGAGGTTTTTAAACCCCAAAATTTTAAGAGTGCCCTATTAGTGCCCTGCAATTTTTGACATAACATAATACTCAGTGTTTACTGGTGCTTACGATACAGGTGGCGGAGCCTCTTTCTCCGCCAGATAAAGTTTCATAAAGAAACTAAAAGTAAAAGCCTTTAAATACTAATTTAAAGGCTTTTTTATTGTTTTTAATTTAAAAAAATATTTATCAGACATAACTTGTTTAAAACTTCTGCAAGAGAAGTTTTAAAACAATAGTAAAACAAAAAACGGATGAGTCCAATACTCATCCGTTTTTTGCTTTTTAATCACAAAGAAAACTGACCGCTCCTAATAATGCTGCCACTTCGTTGTCATTCGAAATGGAAACTTGAATTTCAGAACCAGATTTCTGAATTGTTTTGTTAAATGAAGACAAAAACAAATCGCTTGCATTGGCAATTTTTCCGCCAATAATAATATGATCCGCTGTAAAGTTGGTAATCCACGGAATTGCAACTGTTGCTAAATCCTCTCCCATTCTTTCAAATACCTGAATAGCCTTCTGATCTCCATTTTTCGCTAAATTATAAAGTTCTAAACCATTATTAAGATCGCTACCGCTTAAAGATTTGTAATGTGATAAAAGACCTCTAACTGAAACATAATCTTCTGCAATTCCATCTTTATAAGACAGATTGTATATTTCGCCATCAGTGGGAACAGAACTTCCTGAACTGATTGATATTCCCTTATCAATGAAACAAGCTCCCAATCCTGTTCCTAATGTTACGGCCATTACTTTTTTAGAAAGATTTTCCTGCTGTTTAAAAACTTCTCCTTTTCCAAAACAAACAGCGTCATTTTCAAAAAGAACTGGAAAATCTGCAGGAAAATCTAGAGTTTCCAAAAGCAATTCTCGAATGTTTAATCCGTAAAAATGTTCGTATTTCGACTGATCTTTAATCCAGCAAATGCCGTTTTTATAATCAAATGGTCCAGGCATGCAAATTGCAATTCCTGTAATATCTTTAATCTTAGAATTTTCTATTGCGGTGCTGATTACTTTTTTCCAGATATTCATAACCTGATCTGCTGGCATATTTGAATCGAAAGATTCTTTACAAAGTGAAAAGTCAAGCACTTTCATTTCTGTTTTGTTGATTACCGCAGCTGTAATATGCGTTCCTCCTATATCTAGCCCAATGGCATGTGATGTATTCATTTTTAATTATTTAGCTTTAGTACTAGATATTTTTGTCTTTTAAAATTTGAGGATAATGAATACTGGTATGTACAATCATTTCGCCAAATAATGTATTCGCCCAAGCAAACCATTTACGGGTAAATTTGGTTACATCGTCTTTATGAAATGATTCGTGCATAAATCCTGTATCAGCGTTTGTTTTAATCAAATTACTTATACAGGCTTTTATTTCTTTTTCGTCTACACTTGTAATGGCTCTCAAAACAATACTCATAGGCCAGATCGTATCTACTCCTGTATGCGGACCACCGATACCTTCTCCTGCTTTTCCTTTATAGAAAAATGGATTATTCTCTGACAGCACCACTTTTCTTGTATTCAGATACAAAGGATCATTTGGAGCGATAGCGCCTAAATACGGCAATGATAATAAAGACGGCACATTAGCATCATCCATCATGTGGAAACTGCCGTATCCGTTTACTTCAAAAGCTATAATTTTTCCGAATTTCGGGTGATTGATAATTCCGTGTTCATTAAGTCCTTTTTGAACCTCATCTCTCAGTTTTGTGGCTTTCGCAACCAAATCATTGTCTTTTAAAGCTGGAAGAGAGAAAATTTCAATCAGATAGCCCAATATTTCAATAGCAAACATATTACTCGGAATCAGATAACCGAATAAAGTAGAATCGTCGCTTGGTCTGAAAGTCGAAACAATCAATCCGCAAGGTTTTACAGGATAGCCATAACCGCCTAACGGAACTCCATCTGTAGCCCAAGCCGTCTGACGCTGAAAACTATACGGTCCGCCTTTGCCATCCATTCGCTGCTGTTCTTTAAAAGTCTGAAGAATTAAAAGCATGGCTTCTTTCCATTTGGCATCAAATAAACTGATGTCTCCTGTTTCCTTCCAATATCCGTGTGCTAATCGAACCGGATAACACAAACTGTCAATTTCCCATTTTCTTTCGTGAATTCCGGGCTGCATTTTAGTAAGGTCATTTTTCCATTCGCTTTCCTTCGTAAAATCTTTATAAAAAGCATTCGCATACGGATCCAGCAGAATACATTTCGCTTGACGATTAATTACACCTTTTACCAGTTCTGCCAGTTTCGGATCTTCTTTTACAAACGGAATATAAGGCCAAATCTGCGCCGTACTGTCTCTAAGCCACATGGCATCAATATCTCCTGTAATTACATACGTATCTGGTTTGCCGTCAATAATTTCAAAATCGACTGTAGTATCTAATGTGTTAGGGAAACAGTTTTCGAATATCCATGCCAATTCAGGATTGCCGATTTGTTTTTTAATACGTACGATAGCGGCTTCAATTGCTTTACTCGTAAATTTTCTTTCCGCAACAGGAGGTCTTTTAGAAACAAAATCTTTTAGCGGAAAGGGAAAAGTATCTGAATTAAATCCGAAAGCTTCTGTTTGAAGTGCCAGTAATCCTGCTGAAAAAATGCCTGCATTTCTTATAAATTTTCTACGTGACTGCATATATTTTTATTTTGAAGTTGAATAAGAATATGGGAATGATTCCTTTGTTGTGCCTCTTTTAAAATTAGGAGAACTTGTCATATCAAAATTTAATTCGCCTCCTTTCAATACATCAAAATGATTGATGTAATTTTTAGTATGAAGAGCATTATTCCATTTTAATTCGTTTACATATTTGTTGGTTTCTGAATTATTAGGCGCATTGATAATAAGCTGTTTTCCGTTTTCTAACTGCAAAGTGGCTTTCTTAAACAGAGGCGCTCCCAAAACATATTCTTCTGTTCCTGGGCAAACCGGATAGAATCCCATGGCTGAGAAAATATACCAAGCAGAAGTTTGTCCGTTGTCTTCATCTCCACAATAACCGTCTGGAGTTGGTTTGTACAAACGATCCATGACTTCTCTTGACCAATATTGCGTTTTCCAAGGTTCGCCTGCATAATTGTACAGATAAATCATGTGCTGAATTGGCTGGTTTCCGTGCGCGTATTGCCCCATATTCATAATCTGCATTTCGCGGATTTCATGAATAACAGCACCATAATAACTGTCGTCAAAAATTGGAGGTGTGGTAAATACAGCGTCTAATTTTGCTGTGAAATTTTTCTCTCCGCCCATCAAATCAATCAAACCCTGAATGTCGTGAAAAACACTCCAGCTATAATGCCAGCTGTTTCCTTCGGTAAAAGCATCTCCCCATTTAAACGGATTAAAATTGGCTGGAAAACTGCCGTCTTTATTTCGTCCGCTCATTAATCCTATTTCTGGATTGTAGAGTTTTTTGTAATTCAGCATTCGTTTTTCGTATAGACTAATTTCTTTTTTCGGGCGATTTAATGCTTTTGCCAGTTTCCAGATCGTAAAATCATCATAAGCATATTCAAGCGTTCTGGCTGCATTTTCATTGATTTTCACATCATACGGAACATATCCTAAAGTATTGTAGTACTGAACTCCTTTTCTACCAACAGCTTCCAGAGGCCCTTCATTATTGGCTCCATGCAATAAAGCTTCGTACAAAGTATTGATGTCATAACCGCGTAATCCTTTCATATAAGCATCAGAAACTACAGAAGCAGAATTATTTCCGACCATTACGTTTCTAAATCCTGGGCTTGACCATTCTGGCAGAAATCCGCCTTCTTTATAATCATTGATCAATCCTTCCTGCATTTCTTTATTTATAGAAGGATAAACCAGATTTAACAAAGGGTATAAAGCACGGAAAGTATCCCAAAATCCAGTTCCTGCGTACATGTAACCTGAAAGGACTTTTCCGTTGTACGGACTATAGTGCACAATTTTTCCGTCTTTATCAATTTCATATTGTTTTTGAGGAAAACAGACTGTACGGTACAAACAAGAATAAAAAGTCCTTAACTGATCTATATTGTTGTCTTCCACAGCAATTTTTCCTAGAACTTTATTCCATTCTGCTTTAGATTGCGTAACTGTTTCTTCAAAAGTTGCTGTGCCTAATTCGTTTTTCAGATTCAGCTCTGCTTGTTCTGGACTTATAAAAGAGGATGCCACTCTAACATTTACTTTTTCTCCTTTTTTGGTTTGAAACCCGATAACCACACCTACATGATTTCCTTCTGCTTCTAATTTATCAGCAGTCAAAACTTTATCAATCCAAGTTGAATTGGTTAAGAACTTTTTATCAAAAACCAGCACAAAATAGTTCTTGAAATTCTGAGGAACTCCCCCGCTGTTTCGCGTTGTATAGCCGATTATTTTATTTTCTGAAGGAATTATTTTGATATAAGAACCTTTATCAAAAGCGTCGATTACAATAGAAGATTTTTCATTTTCAGGAAATGTAATCTGAAAATGCGCCGCTCTTTCTGTTGTGGTAATTTCGGTCGTAACATCATGATCAGCCAGATAAACGCTGTAATAATACGGTTTTGAAACCTCCGCTTTATGGCTGAACCAGCTCGCGCGCTCGTCTTCGACGAAAGCCAATTTACCAGTAACTGGCATAATCGAAAACTGACCGTAATCGTTCATCCAAGGTGAAGGCTGATGCGTCTGCTTAAACCCTCTGATTTTTTCTGCGGTATAAGTGTATGCCCATCCATCACCCATTTTGCCAGTTTGAGGCGTCCAGAAATTCATTCCCCACGGTCTGCAGATGGCAGGATATGTATTTCCGTTGGAAAGATTATGCAAAGACTGCGTTCCCATTAACGGATTTACATATTCTACTGGCTCTTTAACTTGCGCATTTATAGAAATGCAGCAGTGTATTAATCCAAAAAAAATTAAACTTTTTATTTTCATATTCTTGTGATTTGTCAAATGTGAAGTGTGAAATGTGAAATGTGATATGTCCAATTACTTTTTGCATTTTACATCTCACATTTTACCTTTTAACTACAACGGTCTATCTTCTTTCTTAACTCCAAATGTCATTGACGGTTTGCTTCCCATATATAATTTCAGCTCTCCTCCTTTTACAATCATTTCTTGCGTGATATATGATTTTGTATAAGGTTTTCCATTATATTCTGCTTTTTGAATATAGATATTTGAAGCGCTGTTATTAACCGCATTTATCGTAAATGAAATGTCTTTTTTATGATGAATAACAGCTGTATTCACCAACGGACTTCCCAGAACATAAATTCCATTTGCAGGATTTACTGAATAGAATCCCATAGAAGACAAAATGTACCAAGCCGACATTTGCCCTAAATCTTCATTACCGCATAACCCGTCTGGTTTTGTTGAGTAGAATTTATCATCGATTTCTCGAATTAATTTTGCTGTTTTCCAAGGTTGCCCTACATAAGCATACAAATACGGAATATGATGATTTGGCTCATTTCCATGAGCGTACTGTCCTATTAAACCGCTAATATCTGGTGAAACATCCTCACCTTCTACTTTATCAGTTAGCAGGAAAAGTGAATCTAATTTTGTAATAAATTTATCTTCGCTTCCAAATAAATCAATTAAACCGTACGGATCTTGCGGAACAAGCCAAGTATACTGCCACGCATTTCCCTCAACATAATCGTCTTTACGATGTGCTGACGAAAGCGGATTAAATGGTGTTCTCCAATTTCCATTTGTTAGTTTACCACGCATAAAAGTGGTTTCTTTATCAAAATACAATTTGTATAAATTGGCTCTTTTAGTGAAATAATTATAATCGTCTGTTTTGTTTAACGATTTCGCCATCAAAGCAATACAGTAATCATCAATTGCATATTCTAAAGCATTTCCAACAGATTCTAATAGTTTATCAGCAGGAATATATTCTAGTTTCTGAACATAATCCATTCCGTCTCGCGTTTGCATGGCCGTTTTTTTAATGGCTTCGTATGCTAAATTGACATCATAATCGCGGTATCCTTTTAAATAAGCATCAACGATAACGGCAATAGAATGGTTTCCATTCATGGTATTGGTTTCGTTACCCATTAAATGCCAAACCGGTAATCTGCCCTGCTGTTGATAAATCGCTAAAAACGATTTTACAATATCATTGATTTTTTCTGGCTGCGTAATGGTGTATAATGGATGCAGTCCGCGGTAAGTATCCCAAAGCGAAAAAGTAGTGTAATTGGTAAAATTGGCTTTTTCGTAGACTTTTTTGTCTGTTCCCAGATAATCTCCGTTGGCATCATTAAAAATAGAAGGCGCAAACATGGTGTGATACAATGAAGTATAGAAAACTTTCATTGTTTTTTCGTCTGCTTTTATCTGAACTTTATTTAGCTCCTTGTTCCATTTTGAATCTGCTGATTTTACAACAGCTTCAAAATCCCAATTCGGGATCTCTGCTTTTATATTGGCAGATGCATTTTCGGTACTAACGGGAGAAATTCCAACTTTTACCAGAATCTGTCTGTTTTTTAAGGTTTTGAAATCTAAAACCGCTTTTATTTTTAAGCCCTCACCTTCTGTTCCTTTTACCACCGCTGTACTATCGTAAACCTTTATATTGGCAATTGGTTCAGAGAATTCCATTGCAAAATAAATGCGCTGATCTGCTGCCCAACCTGTCGAATAACGATAACCTTCAATTTTGGTTTCGCTTATTTTTTTAATGAACGTTTTTACCGGTCTGTCCCAACCAATTCCGTCAGCTAGATCAATTAAAATGTGTGAATCGTCTGTGTTCTCAAAAGTATATTTATGAAAACCGACTCTTTCGCTGGCCGTTAATTCGGCTTTGATTTTATATTTATCCAATAAAACGCTGTAATATCCTGGTTTTACCACTTCGTTCTTATGAGAGAAATACGAACCGTAACCGTTTACCATATCTTCTTTTGTTCCTTTGGTCAAACCGACTTTTCCACTGACAGGAAGCACCAGAATATCATTTAAATCTCCAATTCCGGTTCCGCTTAAATGCGTGTGAGTGAAACCTAAAATGGTATTGCTGGCATAGTTATAACCGCTGCACCAATCCCATCCTTCAAAAATATTTACAGGTCCTAACTGCACCGCTCCAAAAGGAACATTTGCACCTACAAATACGTGGCCATGCCCTGCCGAACCAATAAGAGGATCGACATATTGCGTATAATTTGTATCGGTTTGTTTTGTCTTTTTTTGCTGTGAAATTGTTGGATTGGCAAAAAGTAAACCTAAAGCCAAGAAACCGCTAAATAGTATTCTCATATATTTTTATTTTTTTAATCTGTGTGTTAGACGCACTGCAGTGCGTCTCTACGCAAAACCTTTGTCCCTTTGTCTCTTTGTTACTTTGAACCTCTACTCGTATCTCTTTAAAACCTCAAACAAAGAATAAATCTTAATCTCAGGTTTTGTTATTTTCCCTTCAAACGAAATTGTTTTTTCTTCTCCTTGTTTTAAATCAAAATAATTATCGCTCCATTTTCCATTATACCCTTTCATGGAAATGCAAACGTATTTTGCCATTTTCTGAGCTTTTACAATTACGTTATTCCCTTTTATTTCCCAGCTTATTTTTGGGTCTTCTAATGCCAGATCTTTAGGATGTGTAAAATCGGTTTCTGGTTTAATGTCGTCTCTGTATGCTTCTTTTATGGCGTACCAAGCTGCTTTTGGCTGTCGGTTATTGTAATCGGTAATACTCCAGCTTGCTACAGGCCAGCAGTCGTTTAATTGCCAAACTAGAGTTCCCATGT
The DNA here is from genome assembly GCF_056824325.1 of Flavobacterium sp. B330r. Classification (NCBI taxonomy): domain Bacteria; kingdom Pseudomonadati; phylum Bacteroidota; class Flavobacteriia; order Flavobacteriales; family Flavobacteriaceae; genus Flavobacterium; species Flavobacterium sp. B330r. The sequence continues at coordinate 3,186,812 of NZ_CP124860.1, read as the reverse complement.
TATAAGGCGCTTTCGAACGATGAATTCCGACAATATTTTTGATTGAATAATAATGCATGCACTGACTCAAATAGGCATAATCTTCTAGATTCATCTTTTTAATCTTAGAGGCATCGATGAAATATTTACCTAAATAGGAATCTAATTTCTCAAAACCTTTGCCGGCCTTTAAATGTACTTTTAGTATATTTGAATATAAGTGGCGGTCTTCTGGAGAAGTAAAACTTTCAACTGAAGAATAATTCGGTAAAGACAGCATTCCGTATTCGCTCACAAAACGTCCTGTTTTTTTCTGAACGGCTTCGATATCTTCCAATCCCCACCAAATTCCCCAATAGTGGCTGTCTCCTTCAGTTACACTTTTTGCTTTTGACCAATGGTGTAAAGGCGAAGAACTTAAATACGGACGTTTATCATCGACTTCTTTTACCCATTTCGGAATACTGTCATGAAATAAACGCCTATAATCTTTCCACAAACGGATTGAATCTTGTTTTGAAATTTTGAAACTTTTCATCCAGCCCCAATTTTTAAAAGCCTCATCAGATTCGTTGTTTCCGCACCATAAAACGATGCTTGGATGATGACGCAGCCTCTTAACCTGATACTGAACTTCTTTTTTTACATTATCAAAAAAAGCATCGTCTCCAGGAACCATTGTGCCCGCGAACATAAAATCCTGCCAGACATTTATTCCGTATTTATCGCATAAATCGTAGAAATAATCATCTTCGTAAATACCACCGCCCCAAACGCGAAGCATATTCATATTGGCTTCTTTGGCAGATAAAACTATTTTTTCATATTCTTTTTTATCTACTCTAGAAAGAAAAGCATCTGATGGAATGTAATTGGCTCCTTTCATATAAACAGGTTTTCCATCAATTTTAAAATAGAAAGATCTACCCAAGCTATCTGGCTCTTGTATTAATTCAATCTTTCGATTTAAAACATAAGGTTTCTCGGGATTTTTTTTGTCATAAGATTCTAATCTTGGTGTTTTCCATATTCCACAGGTTGTAAATTTTGGCCCCCAATCCCAACCAAAATGGTATTGTGCTTTACGTACATAGGCACGCGGATTGTCTGGAATTACAAATGGATAATCTTTTTTTGCCAGCGAGTCAACCACATTTTGTGCCGATTGAAATACGATTCTCAAATCATTATTTCCTGATTTCAAGACTTTTTTAACCTCAACACGCCATTGACGAAACATATTATCGGCTTTTAAAACCAGCTGATTGTTTACATAAACAGATGCATAAGTATCTAACCCGTCAAAAACTAAATCTGTATTTTTCTTTTTCAGCATATTTGCTGTAACCTGAAAAGTGGTTTTGTATTCCCAGTTCTTGCGTTCTATCCATTGCAGTTTTTCTTCATTATCTCTGTAAAACGGGTCTGGTATTAATTTGCTGTTTAGCAAATCTGTGTGAATTTCTCCAGGAACAGTCGCTGGGTACCATTTTTGCGTTTTCTCTTCACGGTAGGTCCAATTGTTTTTTAAATCAATCTGCTGTGCAAAGGCAATTGATGTAAAACCTACCCAAAATAGGCAAACGAAACAGTGAAGTTTTTTTTGATAATTCATTTTATGGAATACTATATTAATACCTTCTAAAATTAGTAAAAAGGTAACTAATTTGGCAGTTTAGAGAAGGAAAGAAATGACCAAGTTTATTCCTTCTCTTTAGAATCTATTCTTTGTTAGTAACTCTAAAATACAACTAGAAATATCTTCTTTACCACTGCCTTATGCTTTATTTTGATTTTGATAGGAATCGTTTTAAATTCAAATAATGAAACAAATTCTTAAATATCGCTTTTTGAAATCTTTAAAATACAGAAAGTAAATCCATCTTTTTCAGCAGAATCTCTCTTAGTTTGCTGCGAAAAAAAAGGTATTTGAATCTGTAAAGCAACTTCTCAAATTGCTTGATTTTTAGATCAATTTATTATATGATTTTAAAAATAAGCCGGGTATGCTCATTACCCGACTTATCTTAACTAACCAACCACTTTAAAAATTATTTATCCCACCAGATTCTTGTGGTCATTAAATCTAAACCTTGACGTTGAATTGCTTCTTTATAATTAGCCTCGTTTGTAATAAGTTCGGACTGATCATAAATTAATCTTCTCGGGATTGTTCCTTTTGTGTCTCCCGTTGGATCATTCACAGGAACTAAAACTGGATAACCTGTTCTTCTGTATTCTGAGAATGCTTCAAAACCGTTGAATAATAAAACAATCCATTTTTGAGTAATAATCTGCTCGATTTTTTCTGCTTCTGTTCCTCCAGCTTTAAATGGATATGTAGTAATATAAGTGTTGTATTCTGCTGGTGAAACCAAAGGCACTTTATCTCCAAAAATTGCTAAAATATTCATAGCACCTCTTACTCCATTTTCATAATACGTTTGAGCAGATCCGCCAACGTTCCATCCTTTTACTGCCGCTTCTGCCAATAAAAACTGAACCTCAGCATAAGACATAATTAATGTTGGAGCATCTAAACGCAATACTGTTGAAGTATTTGGATCTGAGAAAAGCTTTTTATCTCCTCCTGGAAATTCTTTTGCATCATTTGCCAAACCTTGCTGACTTGCTGGGCTATTATCTCCTGTAGCTTCTAGTTTTGCATAAATTCTTAAACGAGGATCGTTTGTGTTTTTCAATAAATCGATGAAAGTTTTACTGAATTTAATATTAGATTCTCCTCCATTTAAATCATTTCTAACCCAAGAAGAGGTAATTGGATTTGTCTTAACCCCTGCAGGACCAGCATCATGCTTTAAAACCAAACTATCATCATTTGAAGTAAATACACCTTTAGCATAGGCTTTTTCTACAAATTCTTTTGCTTTTGCAGGATTTACTTTAGACAAACGCATTGCTACTCTTAACATTAAAGAATTTGCCAATTTCTTCCATCTTGCAACATCACTTTGGTAATACAAATCGGCATTTCCAACAAAAGGTTTTCCAGCATCTAGTGCCGTTCCAGCCTCGTCTAATTCTTTTAAAAGATCGTTGTAAATAGCTTCTTGCGTATCATATTTAGGAGAAAAAACGTTTCCGTTATATCCTTTTCCTGCTTCAAAATAAGGAACTTCACCGTAAGTGTCTGTTAGTTTTTGAAACAAGAAAACTTTCATGATTCTACAAGCCTGAATCATATTTGTATTCTCTGGCGCATCCTCGACTACAGATAATAATTGGAAAATCTGATTTAAACCTTTTCCGTAAGTTTCACCAAAAAGGGCAGCCGAATACTCCGAAGAGTAGGTGTATTTGGAACCTGGTCCTCCAAGTGAAGAAAATTGCTGTACAATTTGTGCTGCGTACAAGTTATTTCCTCTTGTATTAGAAAAATCCTGTCCGTCTACATAAATCTCTGCAAGTGTAAACATTGATTTTACAGCTGGATCTGTTAAGGCGTTCGGATTCTTATTCATTTCTTCGAATCCTTTATCGCATGAAGCCAATGTCAAAACACCAACAATTGCGACACAAAATATTTTGATATATCTATTTTTCATCTTTTTTAGAATTAGAATTTGACATTAAGTGCAAAACCATAGTTTCTTGTCAAAGGCATAGAAGCTCTTTCCATACCTTGCGCATTACTGTTTGAGTAATTTGACTCCGGATCGATGTTTGGAACTTTGTCATAAATAGTCCACAAATTATGAGCAGAAAATGCTAAACTAACAGACTGGAATGGTGTTTTTTGCAAATATGCTTTTGGAAAATTATAAGCAAATGAAATCGCTCTAAGCTTAACAAAATCAGCATCGTAAACAAAGTTTGATGTCACATCACTGTAGCTTCTCCAGTAATCGTATGCCGAAACTGTCGTGTTTACAGGATTTCCGTTAACATCTGTTCCGCTTACTGCAACTCCAGTTTCACGACCAGGAAGTGTAATTTCAGATAATCCATAACGTGTTCCTAACTGATTTGTAGCCGAATAGATTTCTCCTCCAAATTTAGCATCAACAAAAACAGAAAGAGTGAAATTTTTATAAGAGAAATCATTTGAAAGTCCCATAGATGTTGGCGCAACACCTTGTCCTGCAATGATTAAATTTCCTCTTAAGAATTTTCCGTTTGTATCTAATACAATGTTGCCATTTGCATCTCTTAAATAATCGTATGCTTTAATAACTCCAAAAGGCTGTCCTTTTTCTAAAACTACATTAGCTCTTCCGTCTCTGTTTCCTTCTAATGTTTTTGTTGTGATTTTATCTGAAAGATTTAAAACTTCACTATCATTGTAAGCAAAATTATAACCTACGTTCCAAGAGAAATTTTCTGTCTTAACTGCTTTTACATTAATAGCAAACTCCACCCCTTTGTTTAGGATTTCTCCAACATTGATTTTTGTTGTTCTATATCCTGAAGCTTGAGAAACATCGGCATCGGTAATATCATTTGTTGTTTTCTTGCTGTAGAAAGTCAAATCTGTACTTACCCTGTTGTTGAAAAATGTGTTCTCAAAACCAAACTCAATTGTACTTACATTGTATGGTTTTAAAGTTCTGTTAGGAATTGTTTCTCCATTTACCCCCAAAATTGGCTGTCCTAAAGAATCTGTCTGTCCGTCTGGTGCTGTATAAGTCAATGCTAAAGCGTAAGCTTCTGGCAATGCACCTCCAACGTTACCCCAACCTGCTCTAATTTTACCATAAGAAATCCATTCAGGAAGACCGATAACTTCTGAGTAAATAAAACTTGAACTTACAGAAGGGTAAAAAGTACTGTTATTTGACGGATCTAAAGTAGAGAACCAATCTTCACGACCTGTTAAACTAAGAAACAAGTAGTCTTTGTATCCAAGATCTGCTGAATAGAAAAGAGAGTTTACTTCACTTTCAGAGAATAATTTTTCAGTTTTATCTGGCTGCGTATTTGCATAGAAATATTTGAACGGAACAATAAAGTTATTTCCTTTCATTTTAATACCGCTATATCTGTTATGCTGACGGTTTGCCCCAATAAAAGCATCCAAAGAAAGGTCTTTAGCAATATCTCCTTTGTAGCCTAAAAAACCAGAAGCATTTACTTCAGAACGGGTTTCAATTCTGTTTTCGATAGATCCACCTGGGCTATAATTTATTCCAGTAGGCTCAACTTCAGTATATTCATAATTAATATCATCAATACCAATAACAGCTTTAGCATAAATTTTATCTGTAATGTTATAATTTACTTTTGCAGACCCAATAAAACGCTTTCTAAGATCGTCATTTAAAGGAGATTTGGTAGCAAAATAAGGATTTGTATGGTATACGTTTGCTCCTAAAAAATCTTCTTCTCCGCCATTCGCATCATAAGGATTGCTTAACCATCTAATATCTGTTCCCGGAGTCATAAAAGTCGTTGGGAAAGATGGATTTCTCGGCGAATCATTTAAATAAGGACGGTTATGGCTTTTCTCAGAAATATACTGAGCGTTACTTTCTATACTGATTCTTTTATTTGGAGCCGAATTTAAACTCAAAGCTACGTTGTTTCTACCAAAAGTAGTTTCTGGCAAAATAGATTCGTCTTTAGTATTTCCAAAAGATAATCTAAAGTTTGTTGATTCATTTCCGCCAGAGATCGCTAAAGTATTACTGAAAGAATATCCAGTTCTGTAGAAATTCTCCACATTATCTTTTCCATAAGCTTGATAAGGTCTTGTTTTACCATCAAGTGATAATGAAGGTGTTCCGTCATATTTATCTCCCCATGCAAAATAGTACGAATCTCTAAGTTCTTGTAAATTGTTAAATCTAGTGGGTACACCACTCGCATTTGGAGCACCAGCACCATATTGATCTTGCCATTTTAAAAGACTTGCAGGTGTATTAAAAGAAGAATTGGTACTAAAATCTACTCCTATTCCTGTTCCGTTTTTACCTTTTTTAGTTGTAATTAAGATAACACCATTTGATCCTCTATACCCGTAAAGAGCAGAAGCGGCACTACCTTTAAGCACAGAAAGCGAAGCAATATCATCTGGATTGAAAGAAGACATACCATCTCCTTTATCAGCTCCACCCCACATTCCTGCATTTCCTTGCTGCGTATTGTCAATCGGGATTCCGTCTACGACATACAACGGCTGGTTCAATCCTGATGCAGAAGTTGCACCACGAATAACCACTCGGCTTGAACCTGATGGCCCTGTAACTGGAGCAGAAACGTTTACACCGGCAATTTTACCTTGCAAAGCATTTCCTAAATTGATTTCTTTATTTTTTGTCAGATCATCGCCTTTTAGTTCTCCTACAGCGTAACCTAAACTTTTCTTCTGTTTTTTAACTCCAAATGAAGTTACCACAACATCCTTTAATTCCTGAGTATTTTCGGCAAGTGTAACAGCAACTCTCGTTTCTTTTTCTTGTAATACAACTTGTTTTGACTGAAACCCTATAGAAGAAATATTAAGGGTAATTTTACCTTCTGGAACATTCATTTTAAATCGTCCTTCAGCATCTGTAACAGCGCTAAATGGTTTTCCTTGAACTTCGATTGATGCAGCAACAACTCCCTTGTTTTCTGCATCTGTAACTATGCCGGTTATTAATCGATTTTGCGCGACAGCACTTAAACTGCTAAGCAATATCACTCCTAACACTGCTAATATTCGTCTCATAAGCTTTTTTGTTTGGTTATTGGTTTTGATTTCGTTTGTGTTTTGTTGTTACGTGTTTGTTTTAAATAATTAATAAAAATTGGTACTCTACTTTCAATTATAGCAACAAGAAGCCTTTGCAAGTCTTGCTGTTTTTGGTTTTTACTAAATCGTTTTAGTGAAATGGTCAAAAAAATTTTAAACTGATTCTCTTATTATTAAAGAGCCTTTTTTGAGAATTTTTTCAATTTTATAGTCTTCAAAGTTGGTCATCTGACTCATTAGCAATTGTATGGACTTGACCGCTATATCTTCTATGGGCTGAGCAATTACAGATATGGTGGGCGTATGCAGTTTGAAACTGTAGTGATCATCAAAACTGATCACCGAAATATCTTCTGGAATTTTATATTTTAAATATCTAAAAGCTTGTAATCCTGCAAGTCCGAGGTAATTTGCTAAAAAAAGAACGGCATCTATATCCTTATTTTTTTCAAAGAAATTTATAATGGCTTCTACTCTGCTTTGTTCACTTGCATGATAATCTAAATGAAGCGTATAATTTTCGTTATAAATTCCTTCTTCTTTTAACGCTTCCACATATCCTTTTTCTCGCAATTTCATCTGAATCATTCCAGACTCGTTGTTTACAACAGCAATATTTTTTCTTCCTTTATCAATCAAAAATTTAGTAGCCGAGTAAGCTCCCTCATGATTGTCCATTACCACATGACTTACTTTTTGATTGGCAAAATATCTGTCGATTAGCACCACCGGCTTTTGCAATTTTAAAAGTTGGCTGATTGTTTTTTCCAGATTTCGAGTCGGTGTAATAATAAAACCTTCAACATTTGCCTGTAAAAGACTCTGCACCAATTCTTCCGAACGATTGTTATCGTCTCCTGTGCTGCAATAAAAAACCCTATAATTAATATTTTTTGCTTCGTCTTCGATCACTCTTGCCAAATCAGCAAAAAACTGATTGGATATATCTTCTACAATGAGTCCTATTGATCTTGTTTTTCCTGTTCGCAGACTGCTAGCAATCATACTTGGTTTATAGTGCAGTTTTTGTGCTACATCCTGAACTTTTTTAATCACCGACGGACTAATAGCCATTTTTTCGCCTTTTCCATTGATAACAAAAGACACAGTAGAAATAGAAACTTCTGCCTGTTTAGCAATATCTCTAATTGTAATCTTTTTCATCTAGTAAAAAATTTATTGTTGAATATTTTAGTACATCACAAATATATGTAAGCAAAACTTACAAAAACGTTTTAGTAAAATTTTTTTTCAATAACTCTCTTTTTTATCAACAAAATAAAACGAAATATTCAGCAAATAAAGGATTTTGATCAGTTATTGTCATTTTGACTTTTAATGTAGATTTTGTAATTTTTATAAAGATTTTATTCAGTTTTGAGGTATTTATTAATCATTTTTCATTGCCGTTCTTCAAAAAAAAAGTTCAAAAACAATAAAATTTGGTCCATTTTTTTTCAGAATAAAAAAATTATTGTGAGAGAAAAAGTAGCAGCCTAAATTCAAAATTTCATATAAAATAAAAAGTCTTTAAACACAAATATTTAAAGACTTTATCTTTTTTTAAACAAAACAATTGTCTCAAACTTTCATATCGATAAACATTTTTTTTCTTTTATATTTAAGTCCATTAGGATTATAAAAAGATGGCACCCATTTGGCAGACTCTGTTTTTAAATGAATTGGATTTTCAGCACTAGGGTTTTCCAACATTTTAACAGCGGTGTGTCTAGCATAATAATGATTAAATATTCTATAAAACTCTGTAAAATATAAATCAGCAACATCCTTATTTCCTCTTATAATCAGTGTATTTTCATCATTGTTAGCAATAGAATTGTCACTAAAATTGGCAGATCCCGTTACCACAATAGGATCCTCACTCAACGGATCGATTAAAAGTACTTTATTGTGGATAAAGTTAGTTCCGATATTTGTAGGTTTCGAATTTAAAAGAAAACCTGCATGGGTTTCTTCTAGCCAATCATAAAGTCCATCTTTAAGATATGTTCCGTATACAATTACATTATCATAGTCCGTTGTTACTAGACTGGTATTTTTATCTTTTTTATCGATAATAATGTATTTCAAATTATCTGTTTTTTCAACAATCACTCCCTTCATTTTCAAGCTAAAAGAAAAAGGAAACATGCCACAAACCAACTGCTTGGATCCTGCCATATAATCAGCATAGGTTTGTAGGATTGTTTTCTTTTCTCGTGGGCTGAAGAAGACTTTTGTTGACTTTTTAGGAATTTTATCATACGTTAGATCAGGCTGGATAGCGATTGTTTTTTTATCAAGCACATCTTTCAATGGATCCTGTGCAAGCTCTGTCCAATATTTAAAATATTGTTTGGCTATGTCTTCGTTACGTATTACATGCCCTACATTGCATTGTCCAAAAATTCCCTTAGGAGTTATATTTGTAGAGCCAGTCCAAACTTCTACTGGCTGTTCATCTTTGAGCAAGATTATAAATTTATTATGTGCAATAAAACGTTTTGAAGCTTCTGCGCTACGCGCAATCACAACATTACGAGGTAAACCAGCTTCATTTATGGCTTTATTGTTTGCTTCTTCTTCGCCTCTAGAATCATAAATTATCTTTACATCGACCCCCTTTTCTTCACATGCTATTTTAAATTTTTCAAGCACTGGAAGGTACTCAAATTCATAAAAGGCAGCACGAAGCTGATAAGAACTATCTTGCGCTTTATCAATAAATTTTAATAAAGCTTCTTCTAGCCCTCTCGACAGCCATTTTAACGCTTCAGCAGTTTCTTCTTCAGTCATGTCTTCAGATCCAGGTCTTTTATTCTTGAACTTTCTAGCATAAGCCAGACTACCTGCCACACCTCTATTAAAATAAACTGAATGTTCTCCTGCATCTTCTGTAGGTGTTTTGAACCTTATAGTGCAAGTATTACCGTACTTCAAATATTTTGGCTTGCCATATACAGGGCTTACATTATAGGAATAATCATGGTCACATTTAACGCTGAAATCTTCCCATAAAAATGACTGCACCGGATGCTCAAAAGTACTGTGCAGTTGCCCTTCAAATGTGTTTCCAGCGGTTTCTTCAAAATACTTAAAACCCTTAAGATAATACTTTTCATTTTCGGTATGATCTTCTCTTTCAATTGCAAATCCTAGAAGTCCATCGGTAAGGCTTTTTTCCATTTCAAAAGAAAGAAGAACTGCCGAAGTTCCTATCACCGCCGTTATTTCCAGCCCATTTTTTTGTTTTACTCTTTTACGCATTTTTTATTTTTTATTGGTTATCATTAATTTTAAAAATCAATCCTTTAACATAAAATAAATAGATCCACAAATGAGGCATGTAGAATAAAGAAAGATGTAAAAACAGCTTTTTTTGGGCGTGAAGTAAAAATATACTGTAACAAAACAGCACAACGAAATTACAAAACATTAATTCCTTGATAATAAGTAGTTTTACGCATTTTATTTTGGTAACATAAATTTAATATATGGTATTTTATTCTTTTCAAAAAACAAAAAACAAACCTGAAATTCAATAAAAACAAGATATCCTACGTAAGAAAAAAATCACTATTTTTAACTAACCTTCATTTATGCATTATGACCGATAAATCACAACTCTTAAGTTCCATCTTCAGGCATCTTGACGGCTTGGTTACTGCTCCTGTAGCGGTCGCACTTAAAAATAAGTCTGTATTAGAATTTATATTAGATAAAAAACAGACCTCGATAGCTGAACTTACTACTACCTTTAATGCCAACGAAGGATATCTGAATGTTGCTTTGAGAGTTTTGGCTTCTCAAGGATTTTTAGAATATGAAATTGATAATAAAACGCAGGTAATCACAATTGCTGTAAATGAGAAAACCGAAACTGCTTTTTCGCTTTTTCATCTCTACGAAGATGTTGTCGAATTACTTCAGTTATCTATACATTTTCATCCTCGTTTGTTTGAAGATACACCGTTTGAAAAGCTCAATACTATTTTTGAAAAATATAAAAAAAGATACGGAATTGAGTCTTCCAATGACCCTTTGACCAAGAACATTCAAGAGCAAATTTTAAAACATATTGAAGGTTACCTCATCGGGCCAACTATTGTTCGATTGGCGATGAACGGAATGTTTCACAAGTATTTTATGGAAACTTCTTTTAGACCTGAAGAGTTTCATAAATCACCCGAAAATTTTAAAAAGATATTAGACTTTTTTGTGCATTTGGGCTGGTTTCTGGAGAAAAAAGGAAATTATCAATTTACCGAAGCCGGTTTATTTTTTGCTAAAAGAGCAAGCGCCTATGGCGTTACGGTTTCTTATCTTCCGACATTTGCCAAAATTGAAGAATTAATTCTTGGCAATCCAGACGCTTTAAGAACTGAAGAAGGCAAGAACGAAATTCATGTCGATCGCGAAATGAATGTTTGGGGAAGCGGAGGAGCGCACGATACTTATTTTAAGGTGGTTGATGAAATTCTTATTAAACTTTTTAATCTTCCGATCGAAGAACAGCCTAAAGGAATTCTAGATATGGGATGCGGAAATGGCGCTTTTCTACAGCATATTTTTGAAGTAATCGACAGGCAAACTTTACGTGGAAAAATGCTCGATGAATATCCGTTATTTTTAGTCGGTGCCGATTACAATCAGACGGCACTGAAAGTCACCAGAGCCAATCTTATCAATGCAGACATTTGGGCCAAAGTAATTTGGGGCGATATCGGACGTCCTGATTTACTGGCAAATGATCTGAAAGAAAACTATAATATTGATTTGAAAGATCTTTTAAATGTGAGGACTTTTCTCGATCATAATAGAATTTGGCAAGATCCGAAGCATAGTAACAAAAATAGAGTCAGTACCTCAACAGGCGCATTTGCTTACAGAGGAAAAAGAATTAGCAATAATCTGGTTGAAGATAATCTCTTGGAACATTTACAAAAATGGTCTCCTTATGTACGTAAATTTGGTCTGCTGCTAATTGAACTTCATACTATAAACCCGAAACTTACCGCCAGTAATTTAGGTCGAACTCCAGCAACAGCTTATGATGCAACTCATGGTTTTTCGGATCAATATATTGTTGAAATTGATGTTTTTAATGCCATTGCCGCAGAAGCCGGATTGTTTCCAGATCAATCTATTTTTAAGAGATTTCCTGATGCCGATACGGCAACGGTTAGCATTAATTTGTTGAAAGGAAAATAAATAAAATGTGAAATGCAGAATGTGAAATGTGAAAAGTAGGTAAACGATATTTTTTACCCCGCTGGGATTTTTACAGAAACATTTTCAAGCTCTGGAAAAGCGAAATATTTATAGTTTTAGATAAAACCAAAAAGGAGCTCCCTTTTAGAAGCTCCTTTAATTTGAATTTATTTAAAAAATTATTTCTTTCCAATCAATTCCATAATCTTGTCGTAAATTGCTGTATTCTGATAAACTCCCATGAATTTTTCAGAACCTGGACCGTAAGCAAAAACAGGAACTGGAATTGCAGTATGATCGTTCGTGCTGAAACTTCCGTGAACGTAACCTTTTTCAATGCTTCCATCAATTAATGATAATCCTCCAGTTTCGTGATCTGCGGTTACGATTAAAAGTGTTTCTGGATTTTTATCTACAAATTCCATTGCTTGACCAACCAATTTGTCAAAATCAAGCATTTCTCTCACAACATATTCCACATTATTCTGGTGTCCGCCATAATCAATTTGAGCGCCTTCGGCCATAATAAAAAACGGATTCTTTGTTTTTGAAAAAGTGTTGGTCGCTTTCGCTAAAGATTTCGTTAGAAAATCTCCTCTCCCATTTTTAATAGAAACCACCGCTGCGTCTTCTAAAACAACAAATTTGCTGTTTTTAATCGTATCTAAACTCGAGAATTTATCTGAGAAAGTGTATCCTTTTTCGATTAAAGTTTTAGACAAATCTTTGCCATCTTTTCTAGAAATAAATTCTTTCTGTCCTCCTCCAATTAAAATATCTGACGGATTCGAAAGAAAATCGTTTGCAATTGGCTCGCTTAAACTTCTTTCTGGCTGATGCGCATAAAACGCAGCCGGAGTTGCATCTGTAATATTTCCAGCAGAAATAATTCCTATTTTATAGTTTTTCTTTGCCAACTGTTCTGCAATGGTCTGAAGCGGTTTCGCCTGTTCATCTACACTTATAAAACGGTTATTGGTTTTATGTCCCGTTGCCATTGCCGTTGCTCCTGCCGCAGAATCTGTGATATAACTATCTGAAGCTTTTGTGATCGAAAATCCTTGAGTTGGAATATTAAACAAACTCAATTGCCCTTTGTTTGCTGTATAACCAGAATAGATTTGCGCTAATCCCATTCCGTCACCAATTAAAAGAATCACATTTTTTGGACGTTTATTCTTGAAAACATTTTTAGGAACATAAGCTTGATGAAATTCTGTATTCTGATAAAATGTCGTTTTGATACTATTAATAAATTGCGTCAGTTCGGCTACTTTATCCGTTCCGATGAAATCAACTTTTAAATTCATCAAAGTCATGTACGTGTTTACGTTGTCTTGCGTAGCCCAGAATCTTACTTTTTTCTTTTGATCGTGAACTTTTTTAATAATTCCCTGAATTTTTTCAGCATCTGGCTGTGTCAAAACACCTTTTCCGTTCCAAACAGTGATTTCATGCAAATCTTCGCTAATCATTTCAACTCTCGCCAATTGATCTGAAGTATAATTTTCATTCAATCTTCCATCAAAATAAATAAAATCTGGATACGCTGCCCAAAGCGATGGCAAAGGTCTGTTTCCAGAAATAACCACTTTTATATTTTTATTTGAAATGATATCTGGAAAAGTCTTTAGCTGCTGTGTAATTGCTTTTAGAGTCGAATCGGCATCTGACTTAATATCAATCATTAAAATCAATGATTTATTGCTTGGATAAGCTTTTCCTTCCAATGTTTTTAATTTGTTAGAAAGCGGTTCCAAATACATGCTTTTAAGTGTATTGTGAGAAGCGATTTCTTTAGAAGTATGCGCCACAAATAATTCGTTATTCACTAAAAAAACATCAGCTTCTATAACGCCAGTTTCATTAGAATAAGCCCCATAAAATGGTAACTTACTTTCGTAATCGTTATGCGAATGAATGTTGGAAGAACTGTATTCTTGCGCTTGCGCGAATAAGCAAAATTGAAGGCAAAAAAGGGTGATTATTTTTTTCATCGAAAATGATTTATATTCTTTTAAAGCTGTAGGTAACTTTATTAGAAATGAGTTTATGCTGTTTATTTTTTAACACATAGAAACATAGCTTTTCTTTATGTGTAAAGGCGTTTCACTTGTTTAAATGCACATAGTAAAAAGTAATCTTGTCATTTCGACGAAGGAGACTCGAGCGATAGCGAACAGGCGAAGCAAATCTTCGTAAGTAACTCGGCAAAGATTGGGGGTTTTAGATTGCGGAGCTTCTTGTGAGGATTTCTCCTTCGTCGAAATGACAAGATTGTGTGAATGCGTACGACTTGTCATTCCTCGGAATGACAGACTTTACTCTGTATTTTTTTACAACTGCAGTCTCCTGACTAAGACTGCAGTATAAAAAACTAAAAAAACACAATGAAATTAACGTATTACCAGCCTTGGTTTTGAGTCAAAGCTCCTTTACTTACTGCGATTTCATCTGGCGGAATTGGCCAAACGTGATGAATCGCTGGGTTGAAATTACGAGCAGGATAAATTACGCTTCCATCATAATGGTGCAATGGTTTTGCGTACGTTTCTTTTGCATCTCCCCAACGCACTAAATCGAAATGGCGATCTGTCCATTCTCCTGCCAACTCGCATCTTCTTTCTCTTTTTAAATCTACCATTGTTGCACCAGCAATATCTGTAAGACCTGCACGGTGGCGAATCATATTGATTTCTGTGTCTGCATTTTGTCCTTTCATTAGTTTCGCTTCCGCTAACATCAAAATCACATCAGCATAACGTAAAAGAGGCACATTTAAAGCAGTTGAAGGTTTGTCTCCGTTTGCATTGACATAACGAATATCTACTCCGCTCGATGATGTTTTTGGATAACTGAACGGCTCCATATATTTTTTAAACTGATAACCCGTTCTATTACTTGAACTTACTACGTGATTTCCTTCGTTAAAAGTTACTGTTTCTCCGAAATAAACAAATTTGTCTCCTTTTTGTAAAATCGTAGCGCTTCGTCTTTTATCATTAGCTACGTAAGTATCGAATAATTCTTTTGTTGGATAAAAATTTCCCCATCCGTTGTAAACTCCCCAACCTTTATCTTCTAAACAAACTCCAGGAAAAATAGAACCCAAAGATGTATTCTCTGCACTTGAAGTTACAGACCAAATATATTCTGAAGACCAGTTGTTACTGATTTTAAATACATCTTCAAAATTGTCTAATAATTTGTGTTTTCCGCTAGCCACGATCATGTTTGCATATTTGATGGCGTTGTCCCAATCTTTTGCATACAAATACGTACGAACCAAATAAGCCCAAGCTGCAGTTTTGTGCGCGCGTCCGTAATTGTCTGGCGTAAGCTGATCAAAATAAGGCAACAAATCTGCCGCTTTGATTAAATCTGCTTCAATATAAGCGTAATTTTCGGCTACATTTTTAGCACGAGGCACAAAAACATTTGTCGGATCTTCTCTATCTTGAATCGGAATTCCTGCACGATCGTCTCCATAGTGGTACGCTAATTCTAAATGCATTACAGCATGGTTAAAATAAGCTTCTCCCAACATTCCGTTTCTTGTACTTTCGTCCAATGCAATCTTTGGAATATTGCGAATCACGTCGTTGCAACGTTTCATAATTTCGTAGTGAATTCTCCAAATATCCTTAGTATCCGATTCTGATCCGTCTACAATAAAATTTTTGATTCTTTCTGCATTTTGTCTTGGTTTTGTTCCAATATCATCGCTGGCATTATTCAACCAGAAGAAACCACGACCGTACATATTATCATCAGAATATAAAGCATAAATTGCATTTACTCCCGCTTTTGCATCTGCTGGCGTTTTCCAGAAATTTCCGCTTGACGGAGCTCCTTGTGGCACAACATCAAGTTCGCTTTCGCAAGCCGAAGTGCTTACCAAAAGCACGAAACTCAATAATAAAAGACTTATTTTTTTCATTTTAATTGTTTTTTATTTTTTAAAAAGTTGCGTTAACACCTGTCATGTAAATACGAGAAAGCGGATAACGTCCTAAATCCATTCCGAAGTTTTTAAGACCAACTTCAGGATCCATTCCAGAATATTTCGTAATTGTAAATAAGTTTTGTCCAGAAATAAAGAATCTCAATTTTGCTTTTCCGTTCAGCCAGCTTTCTTTAATTGTATACCCAATCGAAACGTTTTTCAGTCTTAAGAAAGAAGCATCTTCAATGTATAAATCAGAAATACGTCCGAAGTTGTTATTGTTATCCGTTGAGGAAAGAACCGGAACATTGGTATTGGTGTTTGTTGGAGACCAAGCTTCTTTAGATTCAGACAATAAATTGTACCCTGGGAAAGAAGCATTTAAACCGGTATGTTTTACCGCATTGAAAACACTATTTCCTGCAGCTCCGCTGAAAAAGACATTCATATCGAATCCTTTGTATCTGAAATTGGCATTCAAACTATACGTTGTTTTTGGGAAAGGGCTTCCTAAAACTACTCTATCACTATTGTTGATTACACCATCTCCATTTTCATCTTTAAATTTAATATCTCCAGCAACGGCATTTGGCTGATACATTACGCCATCTTTATTTACAAAAGCTTTGACCTCATCATTGCTTTGGAATAATCCATCGGTAGCATATCCGTAGAAGGCTCCAACTGGGCTTCCAACTTGGTAAATATTGGCTAACGGCAAACTACGAACTCTGCTTAAACCAAGTGGTTCTAATGAATTTAAATCGTCTTTAATAGAAACAATTCTATTGCTTAAGAATCCAGCGTTTGCCGTAACATCAAATTTAAATTCTCCGCGAGTTTTTTGGTAGGTTAAACTCACCTCGATTCCTTTGTTTTCAACATCTCCCGAGTTAACGATTCTTCCTTGTGGCGTTCCCGAAACTCCTGGCAATTGGTCACGAACCAACATGTCTTTGTTTTTCTTTACATAAGCATCAACAGATCCTACTAAACTGTTATTTAGCATGGTAAAATCTAAACCAATATTAGTCTGCTCAGAGCTTTCCCATTTTAAATTCGGATTTGATAATTCGCTTTCAGCATAACCATAATTAATTGATGGTACAGCTCCAATTAAAGCCTGAGTTTGTACCAATGGCACGCTAAATTGGTATGGTCCAAGGTTTCCTAAGTTTCCAATTTGTCCCCAACTTGCACGAAGTTTTAAATTACTGATGATTGGCTCGATACCTTTCATGAAATTTTCTTCAGAAATTAACCAACCTGCAGAAACAGAAGGATATACTTTCCAACGGTTATTTTCTAATAATTTTGAAGTTCCGTCACGACGAACAATTCCAGAGATTAAATATTTCTGATTGAAATCGTAATTGATTCTTCCCACATAAGAAGAAATAATTTCATCTGATCTTCCTGCTGCCGTCTGCTGAATCAATTTTGCATTCAATAAATAACGCTGCGATGGATCTTCGTTATCAAAACCAGTTCCTTCAACAGTATAAAAATCTCTTTTCGTTTCTTGATACGTATATCCAGCCAAAGCTTTCAAATTGTGTTTTCCAAATGATTTCTCATAAGAAATAGTCTGCTCGCTCAATAAATCTGTAGTTGTTATATTTTTCAACGTCAATCTGTTGAAATCGAAGATTTTTCCAGGCTCCGTAACTTTTACTGTAAAGTCTGATGCATTATCTTGAATTCTAGTATAACCCCAGTTCGATTTTACTTTTAACCCTGGAACAATTTCCCATTCTGCATACGGATTGATCAAAATGGTAGAAATTGGATTTTTATTGTCTAATCTTTTCAAATACGCCACCGGATTGATAACATCTCCGTAAGAACCAATATATTTTTCTGGAACACCACCAAATTGCCCTGAACCATCTTCTCTGTAAATCGTTGCGTTTGGCGGATACAAAATCGCTGCTTGAATTGCTCCTGTATACGAACTTGACGTATTAGCAGTCTGACCATCAGTTAAGGAGTACGAAATATTTTCTCCAATTGTGAAATTATCAGCCAATTTAAAAGAAGAATTTGCTCTTACTGTATAACGTTCTCCATATGTATTCAACAAAATACCTTCGTTTTTTCTATAACTTCCAGAAAGAAAGAAATTAGATTTTTCTGTTTTTCCGTTTACCGAAAGAGATAGATCTTGAATTTCTCCCGTACGGAAAATTTCATCCATCCAGTTTGTTTTTGTTGTTCTTGCAGTTGGTTCAAATGCAGGATCGAAAGCAGGAATTCTAGGCAAACCTGCGTTATCTCTTGCAAGATTCATAGCATCAGCATATTCTGCAGCGTTTAAAACCTCTAGTTTTTTGGCTACATTCTGAAAACCTCCTTGGTAGTTTACATTTACATTAATTTTATCCGAAATTCCTTTTTTAGAAGTAATTAAAATTACCCCACCAGAAGCTCTCGCACCGTAAATTGCTGCAGAAGCCGCATCTTTTAAAACGTTTATCGATGCAATATCATTTGGATTTATGGTATTTAAAGAACCACTATAAATAATTCCGTCCAAAACAATTAAAGGCGTTTCAGCATTCAAAGATCCGATACCACGAATGTTAATTGTTGGCGACGCAGTAGGATCTCCACCATCATTGATTACGGTAACTCCGGCAACTGTTCCTTGCAATAATTCGGCAGCATTGTTGTACGTTCTGCTTGAAGTTTCCTTCATAGAAACACTACCAACAGCTCCTAAAACTTCATTTTTTTTCACGCTTCCATACCCCATTACCACAACTTCCTGAAGCTGTTTTACATCGGCAGCCAATTTTACATTAATGGTTTGCGTACCCGTAACTTTTACTTCTTGCGTTACATACCCAACGTAAGAAAAAATAAGCGTTGCTTCAGAAGCGTTTACTTCCAATTTAAAAGTTCCGTCAAAATCTGTTGCTGTTGCGGCATCCGAACCTTTGTCTTTAATCCCGACACCTGGCAAAGGCATATTATCGTCTCCTGCTATAACAGTTCCTGAAACAATAATTTTATTTTGGTCTGCAGAAGCAACTTTCTGATTTTTCTTAATCACGACATTGTTACTAACGATCTCATATCTAAGTACATTACCGCAGATTTTATCTAATGCTTGCTCTAGCGTTACATTATTCAGTTTTAAACTTAATTTCTGATTGGCATTTACTTGGCTGCTTTCGTACATAAAATGCACATCAACCTGATTTTCAATTTTTTGAAATATATTTTTTATACTTTCATTGTCAACTTTTAAAGTCACTCTTTTGTTAATGTCAACATTCCCGGCTTTTACTGTTAGTGCAGCAAAAAACAAAGTCATAAATAGGAATAATTTTGTTCCTATTGTCCTTATGCTCTGCCATTTTGCGGCATACCGCATTTGTTTTTCATTCATAGTTTTTAGATTTAGTGTAATTGTTTTGTTTATTAGTTTGCTACGTAGTTTTATTTTTATTGTTTAAAGAATTACTCGATTTTGTAAACCCCTGAGTCCATTTTGTATTGGGCATTGATGATATTGCACACCAACCCAATTACCTGATCGGCAGGCAGTTCTTTAAAATAGGCGCTAATCTTTAAATCGTTTAAATTCTTGTTTTTGACTTCAATTGAAACATTGTAATTGCGATTAATTGTGGCCACAACTTCTGGCAAAGGCGTTTCTTCAAAAACCATAATATTTTTTCGCCATAACGAAATGGCATTTACCGGAATATCTTTAAAAGCCTGAAGCTTATTGTTTTGAGATTTAAAAACCACTTTCTGTCCTGGAGTTACATACACATTTTCTTCTGTCACAGTCGATTTCACATTTACTCTTCCTGTAGCAACCGAAACTTCTTGTGTGGTCTGATCTGGATACGCTTGAACATTAAAACTGGTTCCGATAACTTTGGTATCCATTTTATTGGTATGAATGATAAACGGATGTTTTTTGTCTTTGGCTACATCAAAAAAAGCTTCGCCACTTAAATACACTTCTCTGGTATCTCCTTTAAATTCTTTTGGATATTTAAGTACACTTCCTGCATTTAACCAGATTTGTGTTCCGTCACTTAATTCTATTTTAGCATGCTCTCCTAGTTTTACGGCAAATTGTTTGCTTTCGACTGCATTTGATGTTTGATAAAAAAACACCGATAATCCGATTAAGAAAACCAAAGAAGCCGCAATAGCCCAGTTTTTGTATGAAAGAGAAATAACTTTATTAGTGTTCTTTATTTGTCTTAATTCTTTTTTAAGTTTAGAACGGTCTGATTGAACCATTTCCATATTATCAAAAAAATCATCTGTACGATCGTACCATTTATTCCACATTTCTTGTCCTTTCGGAGAATACTTTCCTTCTAAAAAATTTTTGATTTCGTTATTTGAATTTTCAGGCATTATAATTTCTTTATGTCTTTAATAGTATGTCTTGGGAATTGTAATTTTAGGTAGGCGCAAAAGGTTACGCTTCTGTTAAGAAAAAAGCTGAGTTCGTAATCTGAAGTTTACTTTTAATTGAATTCGCCCAAATAAGTGCGCATAAATTTCAGCGCATACGTAATATGGTATTTTACGGTTTCGATTGAAACATTCAATTCTTCGGCGATTTCTTTATTGGTGTAATGTTTTACGCGGCTAAGAATAAAAACCTCTTTTGATTTTTTAGGAAGTAACGATGCCGCTTCATCAACCGCTTTTTTCAACTCGTCATAATAAATAGAATCCTCGATCGCATTATAACTGGTTTGCGAAACGGTATTTTTATCTAAAACTTCCTGAATGTATTGATCGGTAACCTCATGCGATTTGATGTAATCTAAAGTCATGTAACGAACCGAAGTATAGATGTATGCCGCAAAACTTTTCTGGATCACAATTGTTTTGCGTCTTTCCCAAATAGTGGTAAAAACTTCCTGCACAATTTCTTCTGAAATGGCAATCGATTTCATTCGGAGATATACGAATCGAACTAACAGATCTCGATATCTAAAATAAAGTTCATCAAAAGCTTTATCCTTGCCCGATTTTAATAATTCGACAAGTTCTTCGTCTGTAAACTTCTTATACATGATTCATTATTTTATGATTAATCAAATGAAAAGCGTGAGCCAAAACACTTTTTCTGATTTTGTTTTGATAATGATCCTGCTGTTTAAAAATTGGCATATACAAAGTATTGGGTTCTTCTTATATGTCTCCAAAATTAAACCTAGGGGTAGGTTGATTAGGTTACGTTTACATTAATAAAACCCCTCTGAAACGAAACATATTATTAACATTTGAAGTCGAAAATTAGCCACGAAATAAAGCTTTACAGCATTTGGAGCAAAAACTCAGAAACTTTATCCGAGATAACAGTCTTTCTCTTATAAAAAGCAGAATTGGAGCGAAAAAGTGCTTAACAAATAATTAATAGGGATGCTATAAAAGCATATTTCAAACTCTAAAAAAATTTCATTTTGAAGCAATAAAAAGAAAAAATAAAGAATTCCAGAAATGAGAAAAAACACTTTTATAAGAAATATTATAATTTAAACCTTTCCATATAAAACTGAATTCTGCAAAAAAAAAGAACTATTTCCGATTTCAGCTTAAAATAGATTTGTTTGCAAAAAACGCGAAAAGGCTTTAGCCAAACTTTTAAGTTTTAGCTAAAGCCTTTTCGCGTTTTTTCTCTCCCGTTTAAATGAAAGAGAATTTCTAAAAAATTTACATCATCGTATTAATACGTATGCTTGCTTTTATTAATGCCAAAGCTGATATTTTTGAAATATGAATGTCTTTTGGCTGATGATGCGAATTCTGACTTACCAATTTTACATACTCCTGTCCTTGTTCAGACTTTTGAACATATTTTACGGTAATGTATTCTTCCCAATCATTTAGTTTTACACTTAAAAGGTACATTTCGCCAAAAAAGATATTTTCAAATTCTGTTTCCTTATACAATATAATATCTCCCGATTTCAATAAAGGATACATACTATCTCCTGTTACAGAAATTGCTCCATCACATTTTGGAAGATTCGGAATTTTTATTGTATCCAGAATTCTTTGCGGTTCTCCGCTGCTAAAAAGTTCTCTTAAACCTGCAACGGCCTCTAAATCATACAACGGTATCTCTTGATTTGCATGAAGCGTATCAACTGTTTTTCTATCACTATTCATAACCACAATGCTAGTATTTTCTTCTTTAATCATAGGCCCGTTTCCTGTCAAAAGCCACTCTGAATTGAGGTCTGGATAGTAGTGTAATATTTTACACGCCTTATCTGTTCCCATATTACTGCTATTATCTAAAAACTTATTAGAAAATCCTAAATCATTACAAAACTTATACTTAGTAATCCCTTTATAATCAAGATATTCCCGCACTCTTTCCGTTGACCCCATAAAAAGATGTATTATTTTACGTTAAAAATTTGTTTTAATGTATTATTTTACATTATATTTGCAAAGTAAAGAAAAATAAAATTGAAAAACAATAGGTTAAACCACATTTTATTGGTAAAACATAAATTACAACTATTCAAAACACACCACAAACAACTGATTTACAATGATAAAAATAATTTTATCCTAAAACAGAAAAATACTACCCTAAAACATAAAAAGAATGGAAAATACTACGAGTTCAAAAATAATTATTCATAAAAATTCTAAAAACAATAAATACCATCAAAACTTTAATCCGAATTAAAAATGGGAACAATTCAAATCAAAGAGAAAATTCAGGAACTGGAAAATTGGCTTATTGAAAATCCAAATAGCCCAGAAAGAAATTTAATCGAATCTGACATTAAAAAATTAAAAAATCAATTAAAAGAAAATCATGAGTAACACACAAATTCAACAACGCATTGCACTACTTTATTTAGCCCTACAGTTTTGTTCTGAAAAAATTAAAACTTTTACAGCTGGAGAAAGAATCTGCATTAACCAGGAACGTTTTCAGTGGATGCACATTTTAGAAAATGAAAACGCGACCCCAAGACCTGTTTCATCGGTTATCGAAAACAAAATTACAGAAATTTCGAAACTGGCTCTGAAATACAATTTTAAGCCTTATTATGAAGATCCGCTTAAAGAAGAGATTATTACCACATTCTAAAAACTTAAAAACCAATTAACTATGAACACTTCAATGATCAGCAACCAAACAATCGACTTGTCTCAATTTTCAGCTAAACAGCTAAAAGAAGCTTTAATTAGAGTCGAAAGCAAAAAAAACCAAGAAAGAGACACTTATAAAAAATTAGTCGCAGAAACGATTCCTAAAGCACTTTTAAAACTAAAAAAAACCTCAGAAATGATTCAGAATGTAAAGACAGAAACATTTCAGCTTTTTGAAACAATTTTAGATTTAAAAAACCAAGTTTATGGCTTTAAAGAAAAACAAATGTCTCATACATTTTCTAATGAAAAAGAAGAAATTACAATAGGATATCGAATTAATGAAGGCTGGGACGACACTGTAACGATCGGAATTGAAAAAGTGCAAAATTACATCGCATCACTTTCTACAAGTAAAGAGACTGCCTCGCTAGTGAAAATTGTTTTCAATCTTTTAAAAAAAGACGCTAAAGGAAACTTAAAAGGCTCAAGAGTTCTTGAATTACAAAAACTTACTAAAGAATTTAATGATGAAGAATTTACAGATGGCGTCGGAATTATTGCTTCAGCATTTAAGCCCATTCGTTCAAGCTGGTTTATTGAAGCAAGCACAATAAACGAAAACGGAACAAGAACAAATATTCCGCTATCTATGTCTTCAGTTGATTTTATTCACGGATATGTTTTCAATTTTTTTTAACCAACAAACCGAACACATAAATGCAGCCTAATAACGACATCTACGCATCAGTACTTTTAGCAATTTTATTAATTGCAACCAATCTGAAATCTATTCTTATGTTTCATGAATGGTTAAATTTTAAAATAAGCACGATGTACAAACAATATAAAAATGAACTCAAAAACAAAGTTAAAAACAGATCGCAAAATTCTTTTTTAAGCAATTAATTTCAACCAAACACCACAAATTACTACACTTCATTATTTCATCATTTTAATCATTTTAACATGTCAGTATCAAGTCAAAGAAGTCTCGGAATTCAAAAAAACAAATTACTTAGATATAAACTTATAAAAGATTTATATCAGAAACACAAAACGGAAGATATCCCAACTACAGTTGTTTGGCGTAAATATATCTATCCCGTTTATCCTATCTCAAGAACTACATTGTACGAAGTTCTGTGTACTCCTATTACAATCGAATTGAAAAAAATCGAAGAATTGAGCCAAAAAATGGCTTCCTAATTACATCTCATAAATTGGCTATTAAAATTGCTTTCTGTACAAGTCTGTAAAAACTTCGAACATTGGTGTTCACACACCTTGCATTGACTTTTTTTAAGCATATAAAGCTCGCATCTTTGCTCTCTCAACTAGATTCATTTATAAAAAATGGAATCAAAAAATCATCTAAATTGATTTAAAAATTATTGTATTAAAAATACGTTCTTTTGACATTTTAATCAAAGAAAAAGCCTGTAACAATTTATTTTTACAGGCTTTTTCTTCTAATCAAAACTCGATTTCGATCTTAAAACGTTTTTCTTAACGTACTGCTTCATTTTATCTTTATTTATAAAAAAAGCTTCTAATTAACTTCTTCCAACGTGAATCAAGAAAGTTTCATTTTTTCTGATTTCACGATTTGAAACGACCTTCTCCATCTGCAAAAATTTAAGACAATTCATTTACAAAAAACAACATTCAAATATCCTAAATCTTAAACTCATTTATGCAAAAAAGTCTCTCCATCTTAAATCCTAAATAAAAATGACTATTTCTCAAATTATAGAAAAAATACAGGAACTAGAATCTTGGCTGGTTAAAAATCCTAACAGCGCTGAAAGGTGCCTAATTGAATACGATCTAAAAAAATTACGAACTATTTTACAATTGCGAAAACATGAATAAACAACAAATTAAGGCACGTATTGCACGACTTTATGTTGCACTTCAGTTTTGCTCGGAGAAAATTAAAACGTTTAATGCTGGAGAACGAATCTGCATTAATCAAGAGCGTTTTCAATGGATGCACATTTTAGACAATCCAGAAGCAGAACCTCGCCCTATTTCATCAGATCTTGAAAATAAAGTAAAAAACGTTACAAATCTTGTAATGAAATTTCATTTCACGCCCTATTATGAAGATCCTTTTATGGAAGAAGAGAAATCATAACCAAAGAAAAAGACCAATTAAAAACTTCCCAAAAACAACCTAAAAAACACTATAAATCAATGCTACCAAACCATGAAATTTACGCTTCCCTGCTTTTAGGAGCCCTTTTAATTGCAACGAATTTAAAACCGATATTGGATTTTCGCGAATGGATCAATTTCAAAATAAATTCAACTTTTAAGCAATACAAAAATGAGCGTAAAAACAAGACCAATCACAGATCATAAAAGTTGTAAGATTGTGAATCAAACTTCCTAAAAAACATCAAACTTATAGATTTGACGTTACTCTTATTTCTCTAGAAAACCCGGCAGTTTTTTAAACTGCAGCCAATAAAAAAGGTTCCTGTTTTCTTAACTTATTTTAAGAAAATCAGGAACCGAAAAACGGGCGCTTTCTGCCCTAATCAAATAACTCAAAACCATTCTTTTTCCCAGGATGTTCCAAGTTTATAACGAAGGAACAAAATTGTCGTGCGGACTCTGCTGACTTAAATTATTAAGTGCTTATGCAAGAATGACTTCAGGACGAAGTTCCAGACGATTTTCGGCATTAGGAGAGAGTCGCCATTGATATATTAGGATCAAATGGTTTTGGTTATCTGTAATGCATTTATAATTATTCTTAAGCCTCAAATGGCTGTATTTCTTTAATCTAAAACAGTTCTTTCAAATCATTTTATTTCTTTCATTATGGCAATATCTACTAACAGAAGTCTGGGCATCCAAAAAAATAAACTTTTACGCTATAAGCTTATCAAAGAATTGTATAAAAAACACAAAACAGAAGATATTCCTACTACTGTCGTTTGGCGTAAATATATTTATCCAGTCTACCCTATTTCTCGTACCACTTTGTATGAGATTCTTTGCACTCCGATAACATCTGAACTCAAAAAAATAGAAGAACTGATCTCGAATCAGACAAAGAATTTATAAAGTAGCAAAACCAAATTGGCTACTGTTATTTTATCTGAATCGCTCTGCAAAGATGCGGTGTTTTCCTCAGTAAAAACACCTCTTGTTCGTTGACTAAACAACTCTGTAAAGCACCATAATACAAGTGTTTAAGTGCCTTTCATTCGTTTTTTTTACTGCTTTTTTAAGGCAATCTTTGTACCCACAAAAGGAAACAGCTACAGCAATTACTACAGAAAATTAAGGCCAGATTTCTTCCGCAAAACAATACTTCAAGCTGTTTCTCAAAACAAATTTTAATCCTAACACCTATTTTCAAAACACTAATGGAACAGTTTCTATACCCCACTCTTACCGCATTTTTTGCAGCATTTATTACTTGGTTTTTCTCGATGAGGAAATCATTAGCCGAAGACCGAGCTGCCGAACTTGACAATGCTGTGAGCGCCGTAAAATATTATCGTGACTTACTTGATGATCTTACCGCTCGATTGACCTCCGCAACCGAAACCATCAAAAAAATGGAAATACAACACAAAGAGCTCATGCTCATAAACCAGCAATTGGTAGATGAGCTTCAAAAATTTAAACAACTAAACGGAAAGCAACAATGACATTAGCCCAAAAAACCTTAGAAACTGCAATTGCTCAGGTTGGCGTTGAAGAAATGCCACGAAACAGCAATGCTGGCCCAGAAGTCGAAATTTACTTGAGAAGTGTCGGGCTCGGAAAAGGATATCCTTGGTGCATGGCTTTTGTTTATTGGTGTACTCAAAAAGCGGCATTGCAATTGGGAGTCAAAAATCCTTTAAAGAAAACTGGCGGCGTATTAGACCAATACAATTCAAGCAAAGCTCTAGCTAAAAAAGATCCTCAGCCTGGAGATGTTTTTATCATAGACTTTAAAAACGGAACAGGTCATGCCGGAATTGTCGATAAAGTTGCAGGAAGTCTTATCTACACCATTGAAGGCAATACAAACGACATGGGAGGTCGCGAAGGCTATAAAGTAGCCAGAAGAAAAAGAGAAATTAAAAGCATTAAAGGCTTTTTAAGACTCTAAAATATACTTAATAAACAAATTACAATTTATGCTAAATAATTTAAAACGTCTTGTTTTTTTGTTTTTTTCAGTCTTAGTTCTGGTTTCGTGCAAAAGTCCGAAGCCGGTTCTAAGCGAAGAAAAAACCAAAACGATCACAATCAAAGAAACGGTACATGATACTGTTTTTAAAATTCAGAAAGACAGTAGTTCTTTCAAAGCATTACTGGAATGCCAAAACGGAAAAGTAGTTGTTAAGAATGTTACTCAAGCCGAACCAGGGCGTACATTAAAAAGCCCAAAGGTTCGTCTTGATAACAATAAACTTAATGTAGACTGCGAACTCAAGGAGCAGGAACTCTATGCCCGATGGAAATCGCAACAGGTAAAAGAAACGGAAGTAAAAACCATCAACAGCATAAAATTTGTCAATTATTTGACTTTTTGGCAAAAAGTGCAGATTTGGTTGGGGAGGATTTTTCTGTTGG
Source organism: Flavobacterium sp. B330r (assembly GCF_056824325.1). Taxonomy (NCBI): domain Bacteria; kingdom Pseudomonadati; phylum Bacteroidota; class Flavobacteriia; order Flavobacteriales; family Flavobacteriaceae; genus Flavobacterium; species Flavobacterium sp. B330r. The sequence goes on along the minus strand of NZ_CP124860.1, from coordinate 3,159,294 downwards.
TGCTGATTTATTATGCAGTAAGGCCGATCGCACGATTCTACAGATTGTTTTAGAATCAAGTAAATAATTTAAAAAATAATTCATTCTAAAATTTCAATTGAATTTTAGATTAAAAAACTAAACGCATGTCGAAAATATATTTTTTTACAAAAGAAAGCTCAATAGAAACTGATCAATTAGCAGAATTAGCTTTTGGACAGCAGCCAGATGTAGGCAATGTTGAAAAATACAATTTGGATAATAATTTTTCTGTTTCTGAGGACGCTCCAGTTTATGCCATTACAAAATCATTAGTGTTTGCAATTCCAAGTAATACGAATTCGTCATTATTGAACATCGCATTGCTTCCTATGAATACTTATGTGAGTGGCTTCCCTGTAAAAATGTTTATTTACAGAGGAATTAAAAAATCCTCATTGGTTGATAATGTTGGAAATATCCTCGAATCAGATGGTTCATGGGCTTCCAGCAATATCCTTAAAGTCATAAAAGAGGTGCAAGATAAACTGAATTCAAAAAATGGCACCAATTTAATTGCTAAATCAGATTGTTTAGGTTTAAACTTTTCAGAACTTCCTGACACAACTTTTATCGAAAAAATATTCTTCGATGATACCGATACTTTCCACCCTTTAATTGTTGAAGGAGGATGCCAAATCGGAAAATTTGCCGGTGGATCTACCCTTGCAGGAGTTGAAGTTATCCTTGATATGATTGGCTACGAACCAACATTTAAACTCTTAAAGGCTTCAAACCATACTTTAGAAATCGATAAACTAGTTATTGACAGCAACGCAACTGAAGCTGATAAACTAAAATCAAAATTCAATAACAGATTTAAAAAAGAAGAAGTCTTAAGTTATCTGGATATTACAGCGTTTTATGGTGCTGCAAAAAATCAAGGATTAAGAATTAAAGGAGCCGATAACGGTGACAATTTCTTACAGAAGTTTCACAACAAAAATACTGTCTATATCGACATCAGAGACGATTGGGGCTTTTCATACAATCACTTCTTTAAATTCAAAGATGAGTTAAATGTTGGTTTTTATTCTGCAGATAGCGCTATTAAAGATCCCGTATATTCTGGCATGAATTATTATACTAATTGGCCGATTCTTAAAATTACCGATCAGGTTTATAACAATAGTAAGAAGTGGTTTTATATCACGATTCCCGTAAATATCGGGAGTCCTGAGAATGCAAATTTCTTATCATCTTATGTCGGTAAAATTTCAACAGTGGTAGATACGACTCAAAAAAAACACTTTATAATTGCTGATGGCAACGGCAGTAATTCGATTCAGCTTGAAGAATCTGAAGCTATTAAATTAAAGAACTGGAAATATGATGATCAAAAATTAGGTGCAAATTACTTCCTTCTGAAAAAATCGACTAAAGGCAACAGTAATAATAATGAGTATCAAAATTTATCATCCATATGGGATAATCTTTTCTCGTTAAAGATGAATAATATTTTTGGATTCAATGATTTAATTGATGGCGACTTTAGAGTATACACTTACTCCTCTATTAATTCTCCAATAGTTATCGATTCTAAAAGAGGAGAAGCTTATTTACCTACTTCGGGAATCGCTATCGACAAAAATCATGTAACATTTTTTTCTTATAAAGATGAAGTTGTATATAAAGAAACAACTAGTAAAGCAGATAATCCTGTTGCGTTGATTGGCAAAGGTAAATTTAATTTAAAATTTGAGACTGCCGATTATGATTATGAAAATACAACAAATCCACACATTGGCTTTTTGAATCAAATTGTAAAAACTTCTAAAATTGGAAACTTTGAGTTGAATAAATTCTCAGTTACTGATTCAGAAAGCAACAATACTATTAGATTTCTTTCATACTCAAGATCTGGAGATTACAGGGAGAATGATATCGTTTTTGAAACTTTTGAAACCATTACTTTCACACATGAAGAATACAATGCATTAAAAGAATATCAACAAAATCTAAACAATGAATATCCTAATCATCCTGCGTATATAAAATGCAAGGAGTATAACTTCACCGAACATTCAAAATTTATAGTAGAAGAATATACTCTAACATTAGGATTGCCATTACTAATTGAAAACGAAGACACTTCCCTACTTTATGTTGATATCAGTGATTCAATTGATGATATCACATATAATAATTTACCCATTAGCTTCACTAGTGTAGCTGTAGACTAAAATTAAATAATAAAGATTATTAATTATGCCAATATACACATCAAAAAACGCTATAAACAATGTTCCTCTAGCTGAACAAGAGCAAACTAACAATAATGACGGAGGTAAACTTCACTGTTTACTTTTTCGAGACAATTCCCGTTTAGTAGATATAGCTAGAAGCGGCGGTATAAAAACATCTCCATTAAAAATTGGAGATGAAAATGAAGCTGTTAGATTAATCAAGGTTGCATTAAATTTCATTAATGAAAGGAATGATCTATACCCTGAATATAATATTTCTCAACTAGATGAGAACTCATATAAATTTGATTCAAATCTAGAAAATGCAATTGCTCTCTTTCAAAAAAAATTCAATCTACCAATAACAAATGTGGTAGATTGCAAAACCATATTGGAAATTGATAGTAAATTTCTAGGAGATGAATTTTTTGATGCTGACAAGAAAAGATACATAGGAAAGTCTAGTAATAAGGAATTTAGTTTCGTACAACAATCTCTTGCAAACAATAAATATGAATATTCGATCTCATTCCGTGAAAATGATCGTCCTATCAAAATTGAATTAGATACAGTTCTTAAAGGTGCAATAGTTCGAAAAGATATCACTGTTAATGATAAAAATTTAAACATTGATCTTTCAAATAAGGCCAAAAGTGAAATTCTAAATAAACCCGAAGTTCAGCAAATATTTTCAAGGTACGGCATTGATGGTCAGAATTTCACTGCAATTCTTAATCCCGATGAAACTAAAGTTCAATACAGTACCGCAAAAATTTATACCGAAACTTATATTTTAGATTACAAAGAAGAAGAAGAAAATACCCCTCCATTATTATTTGACGATGAAGATGCGAAATTGCATAAAATAGAAGAAGGTGATTCTCCTGAAAAAATCATTCTTGACAATTATTATGGGGGCGGTGGCTTCCCGATTATGGATCCGTATAACAACACCGTAATCTTTAATCTTCCCGAAAGAAAACCATTTCCTGCCGCAAAAAGAAAATATGATTCTCGCTTTCAATTTTATCTTAATCTTTTATACTACTATAATTCAGAAGAAAAAGGTTCTAGCATAAAAGAATGGGGACTAGTAAAAGCTAATGGCTATCAACGATATCCAGTTAACCATCTTAATGATATAAATATTTTTGAAAATGAATTTTATCAAGATGAGCCAAAAACTGCTTTACCTAATTATTACCGTTTTTTAAAAGAAATGGAAAGGCTGAATCCTAATAGTAAAATTGAGTTCGATAGTGATGGAAATACAACTTCATTTTCAACGATTAAAGGGAAAAACATTAGAATTCCTTCCAGAAAATTTGCTGATTCGATGTATTATTTTCTAAACTTCAGGCCAAATGAAATGTTAACACCTGTAAGTGTTCCTCCTACTACTCCTAATAGTGAACCTACATCGGTCATGGACTATGTAATTGATGAAGTTTTAGATCTTTTTGTTAACAGAGCGGGTACAGCTCTTGAGAATCTTGTTGAGACTGGTCTAGATTATGTTGATGAAATGGTAGATGATGCAATTGCATTGTATCAGGAAGCTGCCGAGTTTTTTAAAAAAGCATATAATTTTGCTATTGACGTTTTAACTAAATATTGGCCAAGAGGTCTTGGTGGTACTATTGCAATTGGAGGAAGCATTACTTGGGGTATTCCAATTCAAACGAAAGGGAATGTAGAAAGAAGCCTTTCTAGAAAAATGTCCAAAGAAAAAGAATTAATAATTGTCTACAGTACTCAATCAACATTTGGAGTTGGTGCCGATGTCGCAGTTGGAACCAGTCTGGGGTTACACACAGGAGGGCATGGTACATCTCAGAAAAAATTCGGGTTAAATGTTGGTCTTGGCGCAGGTAAAACGTATGATATTAAGATTGCAAATGAATATGAATTTCCAGTCAGAAAAGAGGAAACAGCATTATTAACTATGATTATTAATGTTTTTGGAGGAGCAATGGTAAATGCTACTGCTGACGTTTTAGAATATTTTGATGTCATAAACTTAAATCCAAGACAATACTTAACAAAGTTTGAAGTTTCTTTCGAAGGAAGCCTTACTGGCTGGGCTGGCGCACAAATAGGGGTTGATACAGGAAATGGTATTAGTACACCAACTGAAAACCAAGACACTCCAGCCCAACAAGATAATAATAGGGGTTATGGTTTTGTAGATAATATTTTCAATAAATTAACCGGTATGGGCGCTACAGGGGAAGCAGCTTTTAAAAGTGGTATTGCTTTTAGTTATCAGGTAGACTATGGGGAAAACCCTCTAACTAAAAATCATTCAGGCAGAGTTTTTCAGTCTATCGAGATTGATACAAACTATTATTCCCAGAATACTTTAAATTTTGGACTATTAGGAGGTTTTTTAAAAAAAATATTTGTGAATTTACTTCCTGGAGCACAATTGGTAGGAGCGTTTTTTAATCAAATCTCATTTGATAAGGGAACCATGTTTGGCGTCAAATATAAATTAGATAGAATTGACTCTGCTGATTCTATCGGTCCTGGTGATTTCGATTTTACTGGTCAAAATGTTATTGTCGACACTCTTAGTGGTCATTCTATAAAATATTCTAGCCCAGAAAAAAAAGTAATACAACAAATTTCATTGTATTACAGTACTTTCACAGGAGATGTTAATTCTCTTTGTCAGCCCGGTACCGAAATAAAATACAACTTTAATGTTGGTACTCTTTATCAAATGATTAAAGATAGAGAAACCTACGATTATAACTTTGAAAACATTTTATCATTATTTAGAAGTATAGAATTTCACAAAAAAGTTGGTGCTTTAAATATTAACACGGGACAAACCAAACTTGTCCGAGTAAAAATGCCAGACAAAAGCCTTACTGGTTTAATCGTTGGAGCCCACAGAGGTAGTTCAAAACCTGAAGCCGAATTAATTTCTAAAATGTTAGAACAATCTTTAAAATTAAGCAAATCAAATACATTTTTTCAAGGAGGATTAGCAATTGATGTAAAAATGGAATTGGAAATAAAACTAGTAGCTAAAGCAATAGAATTTTATCTAAAAAAACTCAATTACAAGTATGCCACTTTAAACACTCCCGCTGAAAGAAAAACATTCGAAGGTAAATTAGAAGAAAAAAGACGTCAAATTCATAATATAATTAAAGAAAAAGAGAAAGTTAATCCAAATGCCACCGAAGATCAAACAGTAGCTGCATTAGGAGCTGATTATTATGAAAAACTTTTTGATGATAATAAATCAGGAATCTATCCAGGCACTAGTATTGTAGGTTTAAATGCTGAAATGGATAAATATATAAAATTGGCACCTCCAGTAAATTATGTTACTGGCTTACTAAGATTTTTAAAGGGCCTTAATCATTTTGATCTCTATCTTAATAATAAAAAACCATCACGTGGGACAGATCTTGATTATGGGATAACTAAAATTATAGATTATTTTAATTTTATTGCTACTTTAGCACAACTTGATGTAACATTAGAAGCAAAAGCTGGTGCCAGCTTTGGAGGAACCGTAAAAGCAGGGGAAGGAGCAACTATTGGTGCAACACTTGAAGCACTGGCTGAAATAAACTATCAAGCTCAATTATATAAGAATGGAAATTTAACATTTTTAGACCCGGAAGATCCTTTACGAATTACTTACGACAAAATACGTGGTTTGTTAGGTTATCAAAAAGAAAGCAAACGTATCGCAGCAAAAACAGTATTACAGACCTTAAAATAATAATTATGAAGAAAACATTTTATTTTACTTTCATTTATTTATCACTGTTCTCTACAACATTTTTAAACGGACAGAATTCAAATAGATATAATCTATTTTATTCTGAAAAAAATGAAATAAATTTAAAAGGCTCTGTAAAATCGTCTCATACATTCTACTCCAAAATCAATGAAAATCTTCCAAAGAATATTAAAAATGCTATCCAAGTAAATAATGGAGCTCCTTGGGTTTACCCATATTTAGAGCTTTATAAAAATGGTTCTCAAAAAATCGCTGTAAATGGGATTCCAAATTTTGGCTTAACAAATCTTTCTTTGAGGGAGGTTAATGTTAATTATTCTAATTATGATAGCAAAGACCTTGAAAAAAAAGAAAACAAAAAAACAGCTTATAAAAAGTATCCTCAAAATAGTGACTATTATTTACTACTAAAGCCAAATGTTGATAAGTATACCTTTTCCAAGTATTTAGATTCTAAAGGAACAAATGAAGTATATCAGAAAGATTTAATCCAAAGTCTATATGTTTATCAATATGATAATAAAGGAAGAATAAAAGAAGAATTGGAATATGTTTTAGACCCTGTAGATTCTGTACCCCTAAAAAAATATAATGCTCAATACTTTGATATTAAAATATTATTCTTTTACAACGAAAAAGACCAGGTTATAAGCCAAAAAATTGTTTCCGGCCCAGAGAATGAGGAACAAATAAAATCTTATTCTTTTAATGCATTAAATACCGAATATGAATTTTGTAATGATTTACAATTGAAGTATAAATATGACAATCAAGGGCGTATGACACAAGCTTTGCTTTATGGAGAGGGACAAAATATATCTAAAGAAGATTATATCTATCATCCTATAAAAGACTATGTAGAAAAAGTAAAATATTATGTCACTGGACCTGGAGAAATATCTAATCCCACCAAAAATTTTGTGAAGACTTATAATGAGCAAGGTGATATGATTGAAAAAGAATTTATCCTTGATTTTCCTGAACAAACTCTTGATGTTAAAAAACTCTACTACACCTACGAATACGACAGCCATAACAACTGGATAAAATGCAACATGTTTCTTGAAGGAACACCAGATGGAGAGCCGACTTTGGTTGCCGAAAGAAAAATCGAATACTACAATTAGTTTTTTACAAAACACTATCTCAATACTGCGCTTAAGTTTTAGGCGCAGTAAATGGTAGTTTTATGCTGCTTTTAAAGTAGACTTCTTCTCTACACACTTCATTTCATAGAAGTAATACATTAAAATTCTCTTTGCTTTTAACAGCAAACATTCATTTGATCTTCCAAAAAAAAACATATTTGTTCACCTTCTGAACAACTGTGTTAAGTCTTAAAATACAATTGTTCAGTGACCTTGCATCCGTTTTTTTAGGCCTGTTTTTTTTCAAATATTTGCAATGTGAAAAAGAAATAACTATCAAAATTAAAAGCAAAAACTCACATTTAAAACACAATTTTCTGATTTAGACAAAAAGACTTAACAACAATGTTTTTTAACTAACTATTGAAACAATCAAAATTCATGGTCATAACACCATTAAAAAAAACAACTACCTAAGGAACAGGTAAAACACAACACAAAAATACATTTCAAAATTATTTTGTCCTCTCTTGCACGATAGGAATACACTCTACCTATGCCTTGTTCTAACAGAAACATTTGGAGAGAATTACAGCAAGGTCTTAAACAAAAAAATTGAATGAGTTTGTGTAAACCACTAACAACAGAAAATAAATTTTAGAATATGTCAAATCAAATAATGCACCCCTCGTTAAGCCAATTATTACCATTAGACAAAATCCCTAATGAATTAGAGGCAATCAGAGATGCCCTCGCAAGTCTTTTTGATTCTGTTTTTGTCAAAGATTTAATTGCCAGCCAGAGTTATGATAACTCTTCTGGTTTTTACAGCATGACATTAACCACGTACAATTCACTTGGACTTGATATTCCGCTAGCACAAGATTTAAAGCTGGTTTTGAATCCAACTGTCGATGGTAACACTGAAATTCCAATCAGTTTTGATTACTCTTGGATTATTCTAAAGTACATCAATGATTTCAACTTTGAATCATTCGACAATACTATCGAATCCGTATTACGTATTCTTTTTGAATTAGCAGAAATCAACGAAAAAACATTTTTAAATGAACTTATTAATACTTTTTATCCTGGTGCAAATGCATTAGTAGATTTTGTTAATCAGTTTAATAGCGTACACACAGACGCTTTAGCAACTTTAAATGACCCGAATGCCTCTTTTGATAATCAGGTAGAGCATTTGTCACAACAGATAGGAAGTTTAGACATCGACTTGCTAAAATTTGCTTACGATACTCTTCTGAATGTTGGAAATGAAGGATTAGATCGTTTGAAGAAATTGTTTGCTCACTATTTCGATAATATCGAAAAAAACATCAAAGAAGCTTTAACACTTCAGTTTAGAATGGCTATTAATGAAATTAGCGTAGGGCTTCAATTTCCTCATAAATGGCTACAACCAGTTTATACTGGTAACGAAAATGTTACCGGAATAGCTTTGGATGATCCTTTGCCTGAAAATTATTTTAGCTACTTAAAATTTGATGTTGGAAGCTTGGAATATTCTTCTAATCGCGGATTCATCTTTAATAATATCTCTAGTTTTAGTTTAAACAGATCTATGATTGGGAACACTGGATTAATCGCAGAGTTTTCAGGATTAAAAGTAGATTTAAGTAGAGATAAAAATATTCCTGAAGCAGATGCAGACGGAAGAGGTGCGGCATTTAGAGGAGTTTACGCAGAAAAAGCGGCTATTAAATTACCCGAAAAATGGTTTAAAAAAGAAAACGATGCTACATTACAAATCACTGGAAAACAATTATTAATTGGTACTGAAGGTGGAATTTCTGGAACAATTGGATTAGAATCTCTAATTGTTGGAAATCCTGTCAGTGAGACTGATTACATGTGGTTTAATTTAGCTAAAAGCTTCAGGGTTGGTTTCAACAAATTTGATATTTCCTTCAAACAAAATAGAGTTATCTCTTCTAACATAAAAGGAGCTTTAGAAATTCCAAAATTTAAGAAAGGAAACACTCCATTTATTGTTGACATTGAAGGTCATTTATATGACGATGGAGACTTTAATCTTACCGCTTCTTTTGATAAAGAAAATGAACCCAAAGCCAATTTACTTGGTCAAGTAGATTTCGATTTTCACAGTTTTGAACTTGGAAAACAAGATGATGATTATTACGTAGGAACTTCTTGTTATGTGTCTTTCCCTCAAGGAACATTAATGAACAAATTGGCAAAAGGCCAAGGTTTTGATGTTGAAAAACTTCGCATTTACAGCGATGGAAACATTGAAGTCGAAGGAGGTTCTATTCCAATTCCGATTAATTTATCTGTGAACCTTGGACCAGTTCAGATGGCGGTGAGCAACATCAACTTTGGTTCAACGCAACTTAATGGACATAAATATAATTTCTGGGGATTTGATGGTGCTATCAGTGTCAATCCATTAGGATTAGATGCTCGTGGTGAGGGTATTAAATACTATTACAGCACAGAAGAAGGATTCAAAGATTCTTTCATCAGAATCCAGACTATTGAAGTCGATTTGATGATTCCTGGAACAGCTTCAGAAGAGTCTGCGATGGCTATTATTCATGGTATGATTTCGTTACCTCAGCCAGGAGAATCACAAGAATTCATGGGAGAGGTTTCCCTAAAACTACCTAAAGCTAAAATTACAGGAAGCGTAGGAATGCGTTTTGCACCTAAATACCCTGCGTTTTTAGTTGATGCAGGTATTGAATTGCCTACAGGTATTCCGCTTGGATTTCTTTCAATCACAGGCTTCAGAGGTTTATTAGGATTTAGATATGTGGCTACCAAAAAAGCAGCTGGATTAACAACCGAAAATTCTTGGTACGAATTCTATAAGCATCCAAAAGCCGGAATCAACATTAGAAAATTCAGTGGACCGCCAGATTCTATGCAATACAAATCACCTTTTTCTATTGGAGCTGGTGCAACATTTGAATCAACAGGCGGAACTATTTTAAATATGCGAGCCATGCTGTTGCTATCTCTGCCTACTCTATTCTATATTGAGGCAGGATTAAATATTCTTGGCGATAGATTAGGTCCTATTGAAAAAGATCAGAGCACTCCTCCATTCTTTGCAATGGTTGCCTTTGGAGATAATTCGTTGGAACTTGCTGCCGGAGCAGATTTTCAAATGCCAAAAGATGGCGGACAGATTATTCAATTGCACGCTTTACTAGAAGCTGGATTTTTCTTTAAAAACCAAAAGCCTTGGTACATCAATCTTGGTTCTAAAAAAGATCCGATTACGGCTAGAATCTTAACCTTATTTACCGCTAAAGCATTTCTTATGCTTTCGGCACAAGGAATTGAAGCTGGAGCAAGATTAGACTTTAAACTCGAGAAAAGCTTCGGTCCTGCAAAGGTCAAATTATGGGCTTATTTGGAAATGGGCGGAAAAATCTCATTCAAACGTCCTCAAATGGGTGGTTATATTGCCGCTGGTGGAGGAATTCAGATTAAAATCTGGATTATCAATGTTGAAATTGTCTTAGACACCATATTCTCTGTAGAATCTTTTAAACCGTTCTTGATTTATGCAAAATTAGAATTAAGTGTACGTGTTAAGCTTGGCTTCGTTAGAGTGCGTAAAAATTTCAAAATAGAACTGCAATGGGATATCAATAGAATTGTAGATAGAACACCATACAGTCCGCTTCCTAAGGGGACATATGGAGACGCTAATGACAATAGAACTGCCGATTCTGTAAAAGGAGTACATATGCTTACAAATGAAGCTTTCTTGCTTGATTATTTTAATCAGATGCCTAGTCCTAGTGCCATTTCTAAAGTGATTCCGTTAGATACTTTCATCGATATTAAAATGACGAAAGGAGTATTACCTAACACTAGTCTTTCTAAAATAATTGGTGGATACACTGCTGATGCGAAAAATTACACTGATTTAATGCCTCCTGAAGCAACATCAAAAGCAGGAAGAAAGCTTCGTCAGGTAAAACACCAATATTCAATTGAATCGATTGAATTACTTTCTGCAAATGGAAATTCTTGGGAGGCTTATCATCCTTTTAAAGCGGTTGTGGATTCAACATCCAGAGATCTTGTAAAAGATTTGCCTTGGGCGCAATGGCAAAAAGTAATCGATCAATACGATAGTATTCGTGTTTTGGCAACTAATCCATTTTCATACTTAAGTGCAGGAGAACCTGGCTGGCATGTTCCCGAACAATTCGGAATTACACCTTCTAAATTATTCTGTGTCTCTGATAGCATTGAAGCAGAATATGTCAACTTTAAAAATAAAAAAATAGGAAAACGTTATTATGTACCTACTCAATATGAAGCAGATAGAATCAATGGTCTGTTCTTTAAACTCGTTGGTGAAACTCCTGAAATTGTGGATGGCAAGCTTTCTGAAGGTGATTTTATGAACATTTCTGCAGAAAGCAATCCTTTTGGTTTTAGAAGATCGCTTTCATTCAAAAATTATAATAAACTGGAAATTATTTTCCCTGAATCTGCCATTGAACCAACTTTAAAACTTACAACTCAGGCAAAAACAGTTAATATTCGCGCTTATACTTCAGTTTTTGAAGAAGGAGATAAGTTGTCTAAATATAAAGAAGTTAAAATATGTAAGGCTAAAAATTCGCCAGCTTTATATGAGATTGCTTACACTAAAGCCGAACTGAGATCACCAATAACCTTATTTGATGAAAACGGCGATGTTTTATTGAAAAAGAAAATTGATAAAATTGTCATCAGTCCAGTAGCTGCAAATGCTGACGCTATTTTAGATGTTAGAAATAAAATTGCGGCGTTATTTAATGATACGTACGCTTCAGCTGATGGAGAATTTATTGTATCAGAACCAAGCGATATAACCGAATACAATCGTTTAATGACCTTATTGGCTCAATTAAAAGCTGAAGCAGGTAACGATAATCCAACTGGAACTTCTGAACCATTGACATTTACTCGTTTTTATGGATATAACGGAAGAGCTCTTTTTGCCTTTGATAAAGTTTTCAAATACAATGACACTTACTTAATTTCATTTCATCCAACACCAAAAACTACTGTTGTCGCACAAATTGATGCAAAAGGAAATCTGTTGAGAGAGCGTTTATTGAATGGTTTGGTAACATCAATGCAAGTTGTAAATAATAATTTATTAATTACTCAAGCTTTAGATGCAACTCAGTGCAAAGGAATTGGAGAAGCTATTGTTGATGACACTTTTATAGTAGGCTGCGTAGCTCCTGCTGCGACAACTGCCATTGTCGAACTTGATTCTGAATTAAACAGAAACTCTGGAATGCAGTATATGAATACGTATTCTGAAGGTTTCAACAAGCTTATTTCATTGCCAAATAATGAATTGCTTTGGATTAATACTTTAGAAGACGGAACTCAAATTAACTGGGTTAATGGTACAGATCGCTCTCTTTTACGTCGCGTAAAAGTAAACGAAGTTGCAATTAAAGTTCTTCAGCATAGTAGCACCGATTTTAGTTTGATTACTAAAAACAAAAAAGTCATTCGCTTCAGCATCAATGCAAGTACTAAGACAATTCTAGCTGGTGATTCAAAATTAGTTGCAGAATCCTCAATCTCTGAAATTATAGATGCAGTAATTGCCAATGATAAAGTCTTGCTTACGGTTAAATTGACAAACGGAAAATTCGGATTAGCTCAAATTAACGGAACTTCTATTACAGTTGTCAAAAACGATACAATTTTTGATTCTGCAATTTATTTGTCAAACAAGACTTTGGCAGACAATTCTCTTATCGCCTATAATGAAAAATACCTGTTTGTGTTTAATACTTCATTAAACCTTGTAAGATTAATCGAAAGAGGAAGTTCATCAGATAAAGCATCTATTATTAACATTCAAAATGAGCCTTCGACAAATGAAATTCTAATGCTTTCCACAAAGCAAAATGAAAAAGGAATTTATTTCTCTTTATTTAATGACCAATTTGACAACTGTTCTTTATATCCAAAAGAAACTGTTTCGGTTGTTACGTCTACATCTGCTTTAACAGATTCGAATGCAACTCATACAGACTTAGGCAGCACTGATAAAGCGGTTTATACGAGAGGAACAAAATCTTCCAGTTTATTGACAATTAACGCTCTTATTTGTTCTGCTGGAGGAGATTCTGATGATGATAATGAAGTAAACTACTCTACTTCTGTTCAAGAAATTGGATGGTTAACTAGGGAAAGTTCAGTGCACAATCTAACTATTCCAAGTTCAATCGCTGTTGCTGAAGATAATCAAGCAATGCAAGCTGCGATTCAGAATACAGTTCAACCAATTTGGAGACCGAATTCAACTTATTGCTTAAAATTTACTCTTGCAGATAGAGTGGATGATAAAGACACAACTAAATTCGATTACTATTATGGTTTCAAAACATTAGGTCCTGTAGGGCACTACCCTGTTCCAGATCCTGTGGTTCCTCCTGGACAAACACTTGTTAAAAATGAATTGACCGATTTATCAAAATCGCCATTAACGTCATTAAGACAGTATTTAGATTACAACCGTTCTTATCCAAATGCCGATGGAAGTTTATTATTATCTAAACCTTCATTCTACGGAAATGAGCAATGTAAGATAACAATGTTCTTCAAGAATCCTTATGTGTATCATATGCTTAAAGAATGGAATGCTTATGACAGCAGGGCAAAAATTGATGGCGCTTTAAATCTTATCATTAAAGATCCTTTGAATGATGTTCTTATTGAATATCCGTTACCAGTACAAACAGTAGAAAATCCTACAATGTATCCGCGTGCAGAAAAAGATAATACAAAATGGGTTAATGATAACGATCCTAGGATTCCTTTGAATATCCAGATGCTACAAAACATGATTAAAGGAAGTACTGGCAAAATAAAATGTGACATTACAATTGGAGATGCTTTAAAACCGAAATCGTATGGATATGAGGTCAAATTAACCGATTTAAAACCTTCGAAATTGTATACCGTATTAGCTAAAAACTATTTCAATAAAAATCAAAACAATCAAATCGAAGATTCAGAAAATGTATTGGTGCATCAATTTGGTTTCCAAACCTCTCGATACAGAGATTTTGCAGAACAAGTAAACAGTTATGAGCTTAACCAAGCCGAATCAAGGAAAGCTTTATTTGATGTTCCACTACGTTTAAGCGAAGATCAGATTACATCTTTAAACAATGTTGTTTTGGGACTTGATGATACTTTAAGCAATTCATTAGCATTAAAATATCAGCATTTATTTGATCGTGCTATTGAAGGAATTTTAAAAATGTCTCCTCTAGATCCTGCTCAATCTACAGAAGTTAATCGAATTATCAATACCAATACTGGTGAAGTGGTAGCACTTTTAGTTCGTAATCCGGAGCCATTCAATATTCCTAAAATTCCATTAGAAGAAATTCAAAATACAATTTCAGTAGTTGACGATGCTGGTGTAGCCAAAGCAAACTATAAAGCACTGCATTCTAAAGATTATGCTCAGGTATTAATTATGAATGACAGCAAAAAAATTACTGATCAAAATTTAAATATCAAGTTCGAATACAGAATGTGGAATAATAACGGGTCTGTTGCCCAGTATTCAACGCCATTAACAGTTCGTGCTGCTGATCCAGTAACTTTAACTATTGAAAATATAAATCTTTAAAAAACAATAAAAATGAGTTCTATAAATCTTCAAGAAAGCCAATCCTCAGGTTGCGAAACGTACATCGCTATCGTTGTCGATGAGTCGGGTTCGATAAATGGCAATGAAGCGCAGCAAATACGAGATGGGCTGACTTCATTTATCAATTCTCAAGCTCAAAGCAAAATTACACTTTCGTTAATCGGAATGTCTGGAAGCGACAGCAACTCAAGATCAGAACATGTTATTCAAAAAAGAATTTCGGGAAATACTTCGAGTTTTTTAAGCTGGATTAATGGTTTTGGTTCAAGATCGGCCAATCCTCAATCTGATCATTGGGCTTCTGGTTTAGAAGTTGTAAACAATTTGACTGTAATTCCAGACGTTGTCGTGGTTGTTACAGACGGTTTGCAGGTCAATGATACCGATTTGCTGAAAAATTTATATCAAAATCTAGATGATAAATCACATATTTTTGTTTACGGTGTCACAAGCACCGTAAACAATGCTACCGAGTTAGTTACGCCAATTACTAACTTCTTAGGAAAAACACCTGTACTAAAAAACAGCGGTCTTTCCATGCTAAATACAGACTATATCAGAGTTCCTGATTTTAGCACTTTAGGAGCAGAATTAAATCAGTTAAGCAGTGATCTGTCAGGTGCACAAATTGGGTGTTTGCCTAATGTGAATATAGTTCAAAATAAATTGGTTTATCCTGTTTTAAAGAAAGGTCTAGCTGTACACGAAAGCGCCGGAACTCTGGCTCTAAGAAATAAAAGCCGTGTTCCTCTTACTCTTCCTGCAGGAATACGAATCCACAATGCAAGTAATCTTGGCGGATTGGTTTTCAGACTTGAAGAAACTATTGTCATTCCTGGTTTGGCGAGTGTAGAAGCAAAAATCCGAATTGACGGAACGCCTTCTGCAATGGAAAGCCACAATGCCTTAATTGTTCTACCGGGCGTTTACAATCCAAGCAATTTTAAAATCAGTTTTACCGTAACCAAAGAGGTTTATATTGTTGATATTAATTCAGGCAAAACTGCTTTGCAATCTACAAGTTTGCAGATCGCAGCAGCAGGTTCTAAGGGACTTGATAGTACAAAAGGAATTCATCTTCGTTGGCTTTTGGCTGGAGAATTGGGAGCAAACCACCTTCCGAAAGGGAATTTATATATAGGCGGTACTACTAATTTTAATAAACCTGATGATTTCGTAAAATTATATCGAGCGCCTTATACTAAAGTTGCCCATAAGTTAGATTTAACAAAAAAACCTCAAACTGTTGATCGTAATAAAGCATTATGGGTTTATAAAACTCCTGCTCTGCAAAGATCAATCTATGTTTATTTCAAAAACAAAGCAAAGTATCTTTTAACATATGCTAGCATTAATCCAATGACAGACCCATCTGGTTTTATTGCAGCTTATGGAAATGAGATTATTGAGATTGAAAATAAAAGCGAATTATTTTTCGCTGCCGAACTTAAATTTAATGCCGTAGAAAGCGCTAGCATTGTTAAATTAGAAACATTATCTGTTGCTGAAAATAGTATTGCTGCATCAAAAAGAGTTACAAATCGTAAATCCTATTCTTCGGCACAAGTCAATCCAATTCGTGTTATAGCTGAAAATGGAAGGAGCATTCGTTTTAAAGCAAATAAATGTTTGTTAAGCGAAATCAATTTTGAATTTTATGGTGACTTTATCCAAAAAGCAAATACAAGCGGCAATTGGGATTTAAAAGGAAAATATGCTTTAACGACCACTGATTCTAAAGCTTTTGAACAATTAGAGCCAAAACTGAATGCTGTTCACGGAAAGTGGTTAAAATTTAATGATGGAGAATATGTAAACGTAAATAACTACAAGGATAAATGGAAACGTACAACAGATGACGATGATAAAAACATCAAAGAAGTTATTGAAAGTTACATCGAACTAAGTCGTGATGGTACAAATCCGACTGCAAAAGAAACGGTCAAATTTCAAGAGAATATTCCTGCCAACGAACCTGAGCCAGGAGAAGAAGCAAAATTTGAAGAAAATTCAACTGAAATTTCTAATCTTGACTTATTGAACATTGCTGCAAATGATTATCATATTGCGAGAATGTTAGGTTTAGGATGCATCGATATTGATGAAGCAGTTCTTTCAGGCGAATTTATTTATCTAACAGAGTACGTTACATTTAAGAATTTAGAAGGCGGTGCGACTCCAAAAGAAGTGCAGCATCTTTCTATGAGTATTCCAACTTCTGTAAACACAGAGCGTTTGCCTCTTCCTGTACAATTGAGTAAATTTTTACCAGGCCTTAATGCTGGTTCTGATGAAGACGATCAATCGGCAAAAATTACAGATCCAAATGGATATAGTTTTGATGGAAAGAAAAGATATGTGAGTTTGTTTATGAATGACATCGCAGATTATAGTGTAAACACTTCTTTTTTTGATTCTACAGACGAATTTGACGGAAGCACTTTTACATTCCCTATCTATGCCGGAGTTGATTATAAATTTAAAGGTGAATTAAGTTGGCAAAAACCAGAATTAGCTTCTGACACCGCTTATTCTAACGTTACCAAAGACTTAGCCACTGCTTCTTTCGAGCCTGCTCCGATCATTATTCCTGAGTCTGGAAAATCATTTCTGAATGTTCGTCAAGAAAAAACAGGTTTACAAACGTATGTATATCAAGGGTATGGGATTAATATTTTCTCGAGAGCAACATCTGGAAGACAATTAGAAATTACTTCTCACATTAAACCGAATAATACGTTAATGCCTCCTACTGGAATTAATTCTTTACTAATTACAGAAGAAAATCCGTTAATGTTTACGTCAATGAGTGAGCAAGTTAAAATGAAAGCTCTTTTAGACAATGAGTCAATAATTGATAAAACTTACATCCGACTTCTTTTTGAATATTATTCTGCTCAGGAATTATTAAGTTATAGCATTCCAGATGGAATGACTAAAGAAGATGCTTTACTTTCTGATAAAATTTATCCGGATAATGAAGAGCTCTTTGCCGATTATTTTAAACTTTATTTCAGAGATAGTCTTCCTCAAATTGAACATGGAAAAATTACAAACATTGCAGATAGTTTATCAAATGAACTTACCTCAATTATTACAATTAACGAATACAAAATTCTAAGCAGTGGCGAAGACATTAAAATTAACTTAACCGATGCCAATAAAAATAGATTTATCGGAGGTATTTTAACCGTTGGCGAAGAAAACTATATCATTCAGAATATTAATGTTGCTTTAAAAGATGGAAAATTTGACTCTGCTGATGTCGAAGTCCTTAAAAAAGAAGTAGGTCAAAGCCTTTCTGACGGCAATGCAACAATCGATTCTGAACAGATTAAGCCAATCAAAAAACCAGTTAACGACTTATGTTCTTTAGTTGAAAATATGCTAACGCCTGCAAACTGGAGACAGCCGAGTCCAATTGGTTTTCAGGTTCAAGTGCCGCAAGCTTTAAAATCTGTACATCGAGAAATTGTTTCACAAAAAGACAGTCAAGGAAATAACACTTTGCAGGTAGAAAAAACTCGAGGAATTTGGAATGATAAAGTAGAAATTAAAAAAGTTTTGGAGCAAGCTTTTCAGGTAGATCAAAAAGGAGAATATGTATTAGATAAAGATGAGAATCCAATTCCGCTTCCTGAAGAAGAGAAAAAGCATTTTGGTTTATATGAACTTACTTTCAAAGGATTAAAATTAGCTCAGCACCCACAATACAATGCAAACAATGGACATTCAGTTGAATGGACGAACGGAACTGTTCGTTTGTTTACTGCAAGCTGTTTTGAAGGCTCTAATCCTATTCCGGTAAAATCTAGAAAAGAATTTAAAGTTGTACGTGTAGACAATATTGGCACAGACAAAGATTTAGTATTAACTATTAATGATCCTAATTTTAAAATTAAAACAGACGGAACCCAAGAAATGGATCCGACTTATGATCATATTATTCTTGAAGAGGATGCGAACCACAACCCAAAAGAGCAAAAAGTAAATTATTATCCAAGTTACAAAGTATATCTTTTTGCTGATTCTTCAAACGGAATTACAAAAGAAAGCATTCAGCCAAGAGAAGGAGAAAATACGCATTATTCAATTTTCGGAATTAGCAGCCATTCGAATGGTTACAACTATGATTCTAAAATTAGTGCGCCAAATCCAATGTATGCCGTTAGAATTGAAAAACCTGTAAAACCTGAGGATGTAAAAGGAGCTTTATATGCCACAAGACCTGACTTTTTCAACAGATCAACATACACCTTTACAACCAGATATACGCACAAACCTTACGGAATGTTGCATTACAGGGCAAATGATCAAGCGTTATTAAGTGCTTTATATGAAACAGCAACAATTGTTAGAATTCGTGAAGAACTAAGTAAACTTGGTGGAAATAATGAAAAGTATTTCGCTAACAGATGGCAAAATTTCTTAGACTTTAACGGATTGCAGAATAAGGCTAATTATGAAACTTATCCTCCAGAAAGTGTTTCTGAAGAAAACTATCATTTCCCAGTTCCTGATAGTGAATTATTAAGAGACGAAATTAACGAATTCATCAAATGGCATAATACTTCCCAAAAACAAAATGTTCCTGAGATAGTTGCTTTAAGCGCTCTTAACCAAGTCATTATTCCTAAGACCGCAGGAATTGAAGCAGATTTATTAGCAATACATTTTATAGAACAAGTCATTCATGCCGCTTTTGTACCGCTTACTGAAGTTCCTGTTATTTACGAATATATTAAGGACAACGATTATGTGCCAGTTAATAAAAAGCAAACCATTAAAGATAAGAACGGAAATATTCTAAAATATCCACATCCTGATCTAGACATTGCACCAATGATGAAAATCACAGATGCAGCACTATTTAAAACACAGTTTACAGATTTTAATCTAGACGGTAATTCGCAAAACATCTATTTCTACGGTGTTCGTGAAATGGATATTAAAATGAATTTCAGTGAGTTTAGCACTTTCTTAGGACCTGTGAAACTAGTTCCTTCAAGTCCGCCGCAAACACCAGAGATTAAGCGAATTATGCCTGTTCTAGAAAATCAGGTTTTAGGAATTAAACCTTCTGTTCAGATAGAATTAAATGCTTACAAACCAGAGTACAACATTAGAAAAATTAATATCTATCGTGCAAAAAATATGTTGGATGCACAATCGATTAGAACGATGACTCCTGTCAAAGAAATTTTGATTAATGAGGACACTTTGTCTACTGATTTTAATAGTGTTTGGACGGTTTATGATGAATTTGAAGATTTAGAAAGTGTTCCTTTTGGTGACGGACTTTTTTATAGAATTACGGTTTCAAGAGAAATTGAATACGCTGATCCGAGTTCGACTGATCTTAATCCAATTATCAATATTGATTATACGCCTTCTCAGCCATCAAAAATTACAGCTACTGTGATTGCGGATACTGCTGCTCCAGAATCTCCAGAATTAACAGCTACTGGCGTTCCAACTGGACAAAATGAATCTGTATTAAAACCAGTTGTATTCAGTTGGGAGAAAACGGTTCATAATGGTAAATATCATTTGTATAAAATGAATACTCAAGGAAACTGGGATAAAATTCAAGAGAAAATTTCTAATGAAAACACCGTGACGTTGGCTTTACTGGATACCAAATTACAAACTGACGAATTAGCTATTAAAAATGCTGATGATGAAAGAATCTACCATCATTTCAAAGTGCTTGCTGAAAACTCTTCAGGCATGTTTAGTAGTGAAGAAAAAATTCTAACCCTATAAATTCTAAAATGAATCCCAACGACATTTTTTGTTGGGATTCAAAATCAAGCTAATCAAAAATAATATTTACAGAAAGAAAATAAATTTCAAACAACATGGCAACAGACAGAACTCAAATTGGCTACAAATTCGAAAACGGCGATATTCCGTCGCAGGGAGACTTTCAGGAAGTTTTTAACAGTTTTATCCATAAAGACGAAGACAAGGCCGACTTTCAGATGGTCGAAGAAGGAAGGGATAACCTGCATTATGTAACTCCTGCCCTTTTATATACAGGTTTAAAGAATATTGGCATCATTACTGGAAATAGCTACATGCCACGTAAAGAGCATTTTGACTCTTTTGTTGGCGATACCATTACTTTGCAATATGCACCAGTTAATTACAGCGTCAAAGTATTTAAAAACGGACAATTATTACTAGAGAAAGAAGGTCAAGGAAATGATGGAGATTACATCATCAATTATGAAATGGCCAAAATCACTTTTTCGGGAAATATTGACAATAGAAACATTGAAGTCGATTATTGGTATAAAAATTTAGCTCCAAATACAAATCCAGGAGGTGGATCTAGTGAACCAATCGACTTTACAAGTTTTTTACATACTTCAGGAAATGAAACCAAAAACGGAATCTTAACTTTCAACAACACTACTCCAACCTCAACTAGCGGAATTGTATTGACAAACAGCGGTGCAGATGCTGGTGCAAAAGTACTAGACGTAACAGTTACTGGTGCTGGAAGCGGTATTGCGGTTCAAAATACGGCAACAGGAACTGGTATTAAAGTATCTAACACTGGAGCTGGAGCGAGTTTACAAGTAAATTCTTCTTCAACAGCAACAGGAGATCCTTTGCAAGTATCGAAAGATAATGTTGTAATAGCTAAAATTGATGCTGAGGGAATTGTAACAGCTAAAAAATTTGTTAGCGAAGGCGGAACAGCTGAAAAATTTGTAAAAGGAGATGGTTCTCTTGATCCTAAAACATATGCTGAAGACAATAACGTAATTCATACCACAGGAAATGAATCTAAAGATGGAGCATTAAATTTAACGCACAATACCTCTGTAGATGATGTTTTAACCATTACTAAAAACAATAGTGCAAACTGTTTAAAATTAATTCAAAACTCTAGTTCCAGCGCTACTACTTCTACTTTTGACACTAATAATGATTATGTTAACAGAAAAGCTATCAGCGTTCAAAAAATACAGGTAGAAAAAGCCTTCATCACACATGATGGAAACGTATCGGGAACTTCATTTACAACCTTAAACGAAAAAGCAGATATTACAGATGGCTTTTTAACTTTAGCAGCTTCAACTTCTGCAACTGCAATGGCTGGTCACGCAAAATTATACGCCAAAACTGATGGCACTACTGATTTGTATGTAATGGGTAGTGATGGGGTTGAAAAGAAGATTGGTGATTCTGAACTTAGTAATTATGTTGATAAAACAACTAATCAAACTATAACAGGAATAAAGACTTTCAATAGTAGCAGTACAGATCTCGGCATGATATCTATGACCTCTACAAGAGGGTCTATACCTCTACTAAAACTTGCAAATTCTGGGCTTGGCAGCACATGTATTAATTCAATTCAAAATGATACTATAGGGCGAAACCTAGTATTAAATGCCGGTCCAGCCTCAACAGGATTTGCTATTGAATCAACAAATAATGGAACTTCAACATTTAAACTTAACAAGGAAGGGGATATCACTGCCAATTCCTACAAAAAAGCAGGTGGTAAAAGTTCAGAATATTTAATGGCAGATGGATCCGTGACTTCTGTAAGCCCCCAAGCATCTACTACCAAAGAATATGTTGCTAAAATTAGACCTGAAGATGATTCAGTAATAATTTATAAAGATGAGATAGGTTCATTAACTGTTACAAGAGTTTCATCATACGCATATCGTCTTCAATCACCAGACATAACAGGTTTAACAAAAGTTTTTCTTACTTGTGGAATAGATTCAAATAGTAATGTTACAGAAAATAGAAGAATCGATTATAAAACTCGTAATAGTCAAAATGGTGAAATTATCATATTAATGCTAAAAAATAATGTTTTAGCTCCTTTTGTCGCTAGTGACAACACATATATAGATGTAAAAATAACTATCTATAATTAAACGAAGACATCAACACATTATAAAAAACTAAGAATAAAAATAAAACAAATAAAAAATGGAAAATACAAAAATCAACAAAGAAGAAGTAAAAACAATCAACGCGGAACAATTAAAGAAATTACAAGATTTTAATGTCTTTATGGATAAGGCAAGATTATCGTTGGGAGAATTGTCTATTCAATACGAGTTTCAAAAAGCAGATATTTTAAGCCAGATTGCCATTCAACAGCAAAACTTTAATGAATTGGAAAAAGCGATTAAAGAAGAATACGGAGATATTCGTGTAAACATTGAAACTGGCGAAATTGTAAAGCAAGAGCAAGAATAATCCTTGATCATAATTTTTAAATAGTTATTTAGGAACCACAAATTTACCAGTCTCTGGCGTGGTTCCTATTGGCTTTAATACTCCTCTATAGCATTCTTCGTCTACTTACTTCTAGACAATCTGCTTTTAATCTATTGCTTTTTTACCAAACTCAATTTTACAGCGATAAAATAAATTAATAGCACTTCAAAAAAATGAAATCAAAAAGCGTGAAAATTAACTTTTTCACCTTATCAAACTTAGTTGTTGCTTGATGCAATTCTTCTCTAAGTTGAGACAAATCATAATCAATTATAAACAAAGTATGGAATATTACAATATAGCCAAGTCATTGACTGCGGCAAAAAATGATTGCGCTGCCGGAGTCATGGGAACTTCCGTTACTCTAACTGCAAATGCAAACCAATTCGTATCTACAGTAAGTATTGAAGATGCCAATGCAAAAGCTGATGCATGGTTGGCAGCAAATGTTCAGGCCTATGCCAATAATGTAGGTTCGTGCAGAGTTACGGCCTGGAGAGGTATAAATCCGTCTTGTGTTATTGAACCTGATGTAAACTTATCTCCTTTTAACTACATGGTTATTAGATATAAATGGGCATTAGGAGCAGGACAAGATTTCGACACTTATACCGGAATTATTAATTCAGGAACCTCCTTAGATAATAAATGGATGGGATGGGGTCACGGATTTAATAACGAAATTCCAGAAAATGCCGCAGCTGCCAATGCTTACATTATGTGGGCGGGAGATAACAGACAAAAAAATGGTGTTGAAGCCTGTCTTGTTAATTTCAATAAAATTACTTCTGATTATCCGAACCTTAGTACAGTACAGGTAAGAATGGCTGGCTCATGGTTTACTGCTGTTGGAACAGGAAATATAGATGTCGAAATTGTTACTTATCTAGGTGGTACAATGCAGAAATCAGGATACGACATAATCAACGTTGGCGGAACTCTGGTCGATCAAAAGAACTTTTCTAAAAAAGTACCCATTCAAGGAGATAATTTGCACAAAAACATTGAGGCTGTTACAAACCTCGGATACGTTACCTACATCAAAGACTCGTCTACAGGAAAAATCGTAATTAAATATTAAAAAAACAAACGTATGGGAAATACAGGATACAAATCTTTTGGGGCGCTCGAATTATATTATGTTGATGACGGAAGCCCAACAGGACAACCAACGAAACCAAATGTAGTTACAGATCCTGATTATATTGCACCCGTTTTAGACACTACAACTTGTGCTCCTAGCATCAGATATTATAGTGTAGAAAAAAGATTAAGCGCAAAAAAAAATAACTGCGGAACAGGATATAGCGGAAGCACCGTTACACTTACTGCTCTTCCAAATCAATTTGTTTCAACTTTAAGTCTTACAGATGCCAATGCACAAGCAGATGCGTGGTTAGCAGCAAACGTACAGAATCATGCAAATATCGCAGGAACATGTGAAGTCACTCCAACGCCTGGCGGAGGAGGTGGCAGTGGCGGATGTTTTGTCGAAGGCACACTAATCACATTACCTGACGGAACAAGAAAAGCAATTGAAAAACTTACTCTTGACAAATTTTTGCTTTCTGCTGAAATTGAAACCCTTAAGGATACCAATATCGCTAACGAATTGTATAAATGGTCGTGCAAGTCTTTATCTGAAAACAGAATTATATCGCCTATTACTAAAATTACAAAACAAGTTGCCGACAAAACCATTATCGTGAATGAAGGATTATTAGAGGCCACTCCTACCCATCTACAATTAATTCAGCGTAATGGCTTTTGGAAATTTATTCCTTTAGGAGATATCATAGTTGGAGATAATTTATACTCGATAGACAAAGAAATTATTCCTGTTACTACTGTAACTGTGAATTTAGAAAAACGAAACATCTATCCAATGACCTTAAATCCATTTCACACCTATTTTGCAAATGGAATTTTAACTCACAACTATAAAGAAGCAAATCATAATGATAATTAAAGCAGAACGTCATCTTAATCAATAAAAATAATTTCTTCTTTTAAAAACTCTACAAGTATTTAATCCAAATTCTACAGAAAATTCTTTTTGAAATTGACCTTGAAATAATCTTTAGTCAAAAAAAGAATGTAGAATTTGGATTTACGTGTATATCATTTCCAAAGAAAGGCTTTAAATACATGCAATTATCAATAAACAAAAATGGATACAAATCATAACAGAATAAAAGTCTCCGACTTAGAAAAAAATGAACAAAACAAAATTTTAAAGACCAATAGCAATGGTGAATTAGAATTTAGCGACATAGACGACATCAGTCACAACTCCCTTGATTATATTGTTTCGGGCAAGGCTTTGGATGCAAGACAAGGAAAAGTTTTAAAAGATTTAATTGATGAATTAAACGATTTACTTGCTTCTGATAATGTCGATTTAAATACACTTCAAAAATTAGGAGACGCGATTGAAGTGGTTCGTAATTCTTTAAGTACAATAGTAGTAAACGATTTAAGTTCTGGCGGTACAACAAAAGCTTTGTCGGCTGAAATGGGAAAAACTTTGCAAACCAACAAGGTTGATAAAGTTACAGGCAAAAGTCTTCTTGCCGATTCCGAAATTGCACGTCTTTCAACACTTTCAAATTATACTCATCCAACTACTCACGCTCCAAATATTATTGCACAAGATTCAGAAAATCGATTTGTTTCTGATGCTGAAAAAGCAAATTGGAATGCAAAGCAAACCTCTTTAGGATTTACTCCTGAAAATTCTTCAAATAAAAATACGGCTAATGGTTATGCTGGTTTAGGAGCAGATGGAAAATTAATCTCTTCTCAACTTCCTGCCATTACAGTAAATGATACTTTCGTTGTAGCTTCAGAAGCTGCAATGTTAGCATTAATTGCAGAAACAGGAGATATTGCAGTAAGAACCGATTTAAGTAAATCATTTATTTTAAAAGGTTCAAATTCAGCTATTTTAAATGATTGGCAGGAATTACTAACGCCAACAAGCGAAGTAACAAAAGTTTTTGGAAGGAATGGTGCGGTTACGGCTCAAGCTGGTGATTACAATGCAGACCAAATTACTGAAACAGCATCAAGAAAATTTCAGTCTGCAACTCAACAAGCATTTAATGATGCTACAAGCTCAATTCAGACACAACTAAATTCCAAAGCTTCTACAACCGGTTTAGGAGCTTCAGGCACTTGGAGTATTAATGTAACAGGAAATGCAAATACTGCAGGCGGATTAGCCGTTCATTCGTCAACAAACAATGAGCCGAATAAAATTGTGAGAACAGATGGCAATGGTTATATCCAGGCAGGATGGATTAATACTGTTTCAGGAGATAGCGGGGTTACTCCAATCAATAGAATTTATGCATCTGATGATCAATACTTGAGATATTATACACCTGCAAATTTCATAAATTCCTTAGGATTAGCTACTACTGCAACAAATAGATGGTATGATGGTTGGATTAATGCTCCTGGGTATGATGCTAACACTATTGGAGAGAATAAATCTGGATTCTCATATTCAAACAACTGTCCTTTAAGTGGCCAATTAATACACTTTGGTTCTGGTGGATATAGCTTACAGTTAAATTCAAACTACGGATCAGGAATAGCAGACGTTAGATTTAGAACACATAACGGAGATGCAAATACTTGGGGAGATTGGGGAAGATTTTTATCCGATGCCAATTATGCCACATATTCAGCATTTTCTGGTATAGTATCTTCTGGTCTTGGTTTTCAAACTGCCAGTTATGCAACCAATACCAGAAATAGAATTTGGTCTTTTGGCAATGCTGACGGATATGGTTTAAGTTACTTTCAGGGATCAGCTGGACAAAATGGAGCAGATTCAATTGGAATCCATTTTGGAAATGCAACAAATGCGGGTTCAAAATTTATTTTTGCCACTAATGGTGATCTCTTAACATCTGGTATAACTACAAGTTCTGCTTTAGGTGTAGCTCAAACAACAGGAAATGGACAAGGTCTTTCTTTATACGCTGGCGCTGTAAATGGAAAACCATCTTATGGTTTAATGTTTGCCACAACATCAAATTATGGTGGCCATGGATCTGTAAGCGGAGATTGGGCAACCTATTTTACCATGGAGGGTGCTTCAAATCGAGGATGGGTATTTCGTTTAGCAAATACAAATATTGCTAGTATTAGCGCAAATGGTGTCTTTACTGGATCAAACTTTGTAGGACCATTATCAGGAAATGCCAGTACTGCTACAATAGCCAACCAGATGAATTGGAATAATTATGGTGCAGGTCATACTATTTTTGACGCTTCAGCATCAGTATCTCCTTCAGGCACTTCTGTAAATAATGCCAATGCTCAAATTCCTTGGTCTTCTACTTACCCTTCTCTAATGGGATGGAATGGCGCTAATACTTATGGGCTTAGAGTTGACTCTGCAAGAATTTCAGATCGATCCTCTCGTTCAAATGGTAATTTTTACATTGATGATGATTATGGATGCGGGATTGTTGGACGCTATTCTGATGTTAGATATCAAGGTATTTTTTCGATGGGAGATGCTTACAAATTAGCATCAGATGGTACAACATCTGGTAACTGTTACGGATTAGCTTGGACACATTCTAATATTGGAGGTCAGTCAATAGCCGGGCTTAGCCATCAATTATTGGTAATGGAAGCAGGAACTACTAAAACAGCTATTGGTACCGGAATTTGGACTTCTGGAGCTGTTACCGCATCTAGATTTGCTGCCGGATATGACGCTGGAGTTGCAAATTCATTTTCTTGCGATGGATGGTTTAGATCTGGTGGACCATCAGGTTGGTACAATTCTACTTATGGCGGAGGAATTTGGATGCAAAACTCTACTAACGTAGAAATTTATGGCAGCAAACAACTTTTGGTTAATAATAATATTGTTGCAACTGGAGATATAACAGCCTACTATTCTGATGAAAGATTAAAAACAAAAAAAGGCAATATTACCAATGCTATTGATAAAATTAAAACCTTAAACGGATTTTATTATAAGAATAATAGTCTGGCAAAAAGTTTTGGTTATAAATCTACCGATTTGCAAATTGGTCTTTCTGCTCAAGAAGTAAAAGCCATTTTACCAGAAGTGGTAACTACTGCTCCATTTGATAGAGAAATTACAGAAGATGGAAATGAAATTTCTAAATCTGGTGAAAACTACTTAACTGTCAATTATGCTAAACTAGTACCTCTATTAGTTGAAGCAATAAAAGAACAGCAAATTCAGATCGATTATTTATTAGCTCAAATTAGCAAATAGAACTTAAAACCTCTACTTATTCTTAAATATTTGCTCCTATAATCTATAGAAAAAACTATCTAGCCTATTTATATCTCGATAAAAAAGCATCAACCTACTTTTACTTTTTCTAAAACCAGTAAAAATCAAATAATTAAATCAACTCACTATGGACACTAATCATAACAGAATAAAGGTTGCCGACTTAGAAAAAAATGAACGTAACAAAATTTTAACAACTGATAATAATGGTGAATTAAAATTTACTGACATAAACGATATCAAAATAGACAGTTATAACTCCCTTGATTACACTACTCCTGGTAAAGCTTTGGATGCAAGACAAGGAAAAGTCTTAAAAGATTTAATCGATAACGATAATGCAAACGTACTGCACAAAACAGGTGACGAAAGTTGGTCTGGTATTAAAAGTACTAGCAATTCGGGTGGTTTTACAAATGCCTTACAGCTTGAAAATAATAGCACATTTTCAACAGTTTTGGCAATTACCAATAATTCTACTGGTTTTGGAACTAGTATCACCAATTACAACACTGGTTATGGTGCCTATATCAATAATATTGGCGGTGGATTGGGATTGTATGTTAATAACGCAAATTCAACTACAGCTTATGGTGTTAGAATTGATAATCAAGGAACTGGTAGCGGTATTGGTCTTTTTAATTCATTTACAGGTAGAGCTATTGATATTTTAAATTCAAACACGGGAACAGCAATACGATTAGATTCTAGCTCATCTTCAACTGGAGATCTTTTAAGCATTACTAAAAACTCAGTACCAATTACTAGAATTGACAGCAACGGAATTATAACAACCTCAACACCAACAAGTACTGATAACAGTTCAAAAGTTGCTACAACTGCTTTTGTAAAAGCAATTACTTTACAAGGAAGTGGAAACGCAAATTTTTTACCAAAATGGACATCATCAAACGCATTTGCTAACTCAGTAGCACAAGAAATCAATGGTAATATTGCATTGCCTGCTGGTAGTGGGTTAGCTTATAGCTACGATACAAACAGAATGATTACACCTGAAGATGGCACATTTGGAGCATTGATAAAATCATCACCAGGAGGAGGCTTTAGAGTGTTTCAAGGAACAACCGAACGAATGCAAATTGATACTTCTGGCAGACTTGGTCTTGGAACTGCAGCCCCAAACGCAAAACTAACAGTTAGGGTTGCTACTTCATCGGGTTTCAATGCAACTGATGGTATTACAATAAATGATTTAGATACGAATCCAAACAGTTTGAATTTAGGTGTAAATACAGCTTCCAACTATGGTTGGATTCAATCAATACATCAAGGTTTTGGTTATGAAAAACTATTACTTAATCCAAATGGCGGAAATGTTGGCATTGGTACAACTCCATCAAATAAGTTAGATGTTAAAGGTGGTTTATTAACCGTAAACAATGAAAATACTTACGCAGCTAAGTTTTCGAACTACTCAACAAAAGGTGTCGTTATTGGATTTGACACAAATTCTAATATTGGTCATATTGGGGCAGTAGTACCATCGATTAACTGGGCGACTTTATGCTTAAACTATAACGGTGGTACTGTTTACATTGGTAACATTGCTTCGGATTCAGGGCAAAAATTACAAGTAAATGGAACTGTAAAAGCTAATCAAGCTGTAACCGATAATGATTTAACAACTTTAGGTCAAGTTAAAGCACTTGGTAGGCCTTATAAAATATATACAGTACAATTATTTCAAACAGGGACATTAGCTCCAAGAGAAACTTTTGTTTTCGAAAACACATTAGGGAGTAGTATTGCTTGGACCAGAACAGGCATAGGTACTTACAGAGGTGCATGTACAGGTAGATTTACACTTGCAAAAACCGTAATATTTGTAGGTAGTGACCTAATATCGGATGTAATTGTTAGAACATCTACTTCCCCAAGCGATTCAAATTATATTGATGTTTATACCAACAGAGGGATTACTCCAACTGATGGATTACTTATCAATACAACACTAGAGATAAGGGTTTACAATTAAAATAATTTTTAACAGAGGCAGGTGTTTACGTTTGCCTCTGTTAAAAACTATAATATACATAAACGAAAAATTAAAGGTTAATATGCTAAAACTAACAGCTTTTTATCATTTAAATAATCAAATTAAAAGCAATACAAAATGACAAAACTAATTAAACATAGTAAAGAAAATATAAATGTAAAACGCAATACTACTAATTATACTCCAACAAGTGATGATTTAAAAGGCCATCTTCAGGGTATTGATAATGCATTAGGAAATAACTCCGGAAATGGATCGGGAGATGGACAAAATAATTTCGCTAGGAACTTATACATAAATCTATTTGATTTATATGATTTTGGAGTCCAAGATGATATGCTCAATGCAATTAATAGCTATATAGCGACATTACCCGATTCTCAAAAAACAATATTGGATACTGATAGTAAGGTTAATATTGTCTTGTATGAAGGAAGATATAGCTAATAGCAAAGTACTCTATATCTGTTCGTTTTTTAATGGAAACCCAATTCGTAAAAGTTATTTTGAAAAAAACATATCCCTATATACCAAATTAGGATATCATATTGTGGTTTGTTGGATGAATAAAAAAGAAGATCAAATAAATCAAGAGAACATCACATATATAGATTCAAAAATAGTAAACGCCTCTACGGCGAGAAATAAGTTATTGCAAATGTTTTATAAATCAGAATATACGGAAGCATTATTTAGTGATGATGATACCATAATTCTTAATAAAACAATATTAGAAAAATCGATTGGCTCTTTCGACATCTTAAGCTACGTAATCAATTTGAACAATAGGCTACTTGACAAACCAATATTCTTATCTGGAATATTTAAAATAAAAAACTTACGTCTTATTAATAAGAAAATGATCCTCTTTGATGAAACATTAGAATCTAATCAAGATGTAGATTTTGGATATAATGCAAATCATAATGAAATAAGAATCAAAAATGTATTTACAAAAGACATTTTTAACGATCAGCAGAATTCTGTCATGTTTAGCAGTAAAGAAGATCGAGAGAGGAAAAAGGAACAAAGTATAAAAATTATAATCAAAAAATGGAATAATTATGGAAAACACCTATCCCCAATATCCAATAATGGAAATTAAATTTATTTATGAATTAACTGATATAGGTAAAGGAATAATACCACCCCTTGAAGCTCAAAACTTAACCCTAATCTATACTTACATCGAGATACCAGGAACACCTTCATGGCAGCAAACATTAGGTACAGATCCAAGACTCTATGGTTCTGTAGTAATAGAAAGTTCTCAAAGCAACTTCAAACATTATGCAACGGTAAATGAATCATACAATTCAAATTATAATCGAGGGTTTTATATGATTGATGGCTCGGATGAAACTGTTTTTAATAATAAGGATTTGGTTGGAATTGGCACAGAAACATACAATGAGGTTTTACATAAAGGAATATTTTTCTCTAAAGTAAAATCAAGAATTGTAGACAACTACACTCAGAAAGGTCTTGAAAATGAGGGTGATTATGAAGCCAACTTCACTTCAAGAAGTTTAGTTACAAAGCAATATGTTGATAATAGAACTATAAACAACACTACTGTGGCAGCGCTAAGTAAAAATCAACTAAATCTGCTTTATCCATTGGCAACTATAGGTTTCAAAGTTCAGTGTTTAAGTATCTCTAGTGGTGCTTTAATGTACGAAAAAACATATAATGGTTGGGCACAGTATGCTTTACAAATTGTTTTATAAATAAATTTTACCATCATCAAATTCTACTCTTTCTCTAAACTTCATTTTTTCAATCTAAAATTAGTAATGAAACTTCTAGGTAGAAAAAATCATAATATACAATTTCCAAAGAGTACAATTAGTAATTTCAATTAATTCAAATGAATACAAATCATAACAGAATAAAAGTATCCGACTTAGAAACAAACGGATCTAACAAAATCTTAATCACTAATGAAAATGGAGAATTAACCTTCAGTGATGCTAGTAATTTAGGATTAGGAGCAAGTAAATTTAGAAAAGAAAATTTCGAATTTACAGGTTCAAAATTATTTACTTTATCCGAGCCTTCATTAAACGTCTTAGCAGTAATTGTAGATGGCATCACTTTAAATGGCACTCCTGGCGCACCGTTGCAATATCGTATGAACACCCCTACTACATTAGAAATTCTTGACGAAATGATTGTCGGAGAAGACTTTTGGGTAAGCATTACTTATAATTATGAGGGATCTATAAATGGCGAAGAACCAGACTCCGGAAATTATACAGCCGATCAGATCGCAGAAACAGCAACAAGAAAATTCCAATCTGCCAATCAGCAAGCCTTCAATGATGCAACATCAAGTATTCAAACTCAATTAAATGGAAAAGAACAATCAATTCCATCAGGCACAAACTCTCAATACTTTAGAGGTGACAAAACATGGCAAACTCTAGATAAAGCCACTATCGGTTTAAGCAATGTCAATAATACATCTGATTCTGCTAAAAATGTTTTATCGGCAACTAAACTGACAACTCCTAGAACAATCAATGGCGTTTCTTTTGATGGTTCTGCAAATATCACAATTGCTGATGCCACAAAAGAAAATAATATTACTGCAGGTACACCTTCTCAATACTGGAGAGGAGATAAAACTTGGCAAGCTCTAACGACAGCGAATGTTCTAGAATCTGTAAACTTGTATTTTTCTAATGCACGAGCTATCGCCTCAACACTCACAGGCTACAGTTCTGCTGCCGGAACAATTTCAGCTTCTGATACAGTATTATCTGCTATAAATAAATTAAATGGTAATGTTGATTCAAAAGCTCCTTCTGCTTCACCTTCTTTCACAGGATCTGTAACTGCCCCAACATTTGTAGGCACATTAACCGGCAATTCTTCATCTGCAACAAAATTAGCAACTCCCAGAACTATTAATGGGGTTTCTTTTGACGGTTCAGCAAATATCACAATCAATGCCGTAGATTCGACCGCAAGAATCGCTTCCAGCGAGAAGGGTGTCGCTAATGGAGTCGCAACACTTGATGCCAGTGGAATTATCTTAACATCACAACTGCCAAGCTATGTAGATGACGTTTTGGAGTTTACAAATCTAGCAGGTTTTCCAACGACTGGAGAAACTGGGAAAATTTATATTGCTAAAGACACGAACAAAACCTATCGTTGGGGAGGATCAGCATATGTCTATATTACAAGTGGTGCAGTAGACAGTGTTGCAGGTAAAACTGGCGTTGTTACATTAGCCAAAACCGATGTGGGTCTCGGAAGTGTTGATAATACTTCTGATGCTGTTAAAAATGTTTTATCGGCTACTAAATTAACAACAGCTAGAACAATTAATGGGATTTCTTTTGATGGCTCTACAAATATTACGATTACTGATTCAACAAAAGAAAATAATATTACTGCAGGTACACCTTCTCAATACTGGAGAGGAGATAAAACTTGGCAACCTCTAACAACAGCGATTGTTCCTGAATCTGGCAACTTATATTTTTCAAATGCAAGATCAATTGCTTCAGTATTGACAGGATATACCTCAACAGCGGGTACTATTACTGCAACCGATTCAATTTTATCAGCTATTAATAAATTAAATGGAAATGATGCTTTAAAGGCTCCACTAGCCTCTCCTGCATTTACAGGAACAGTTACTGCACCCGCTTTTTCTGGAGCTTTAACAGGCAATGCTTCAACAGCAACTATTTTACAGACCGCTAGAACAATTAATGGAGTATCCTTTAATGGTTCTGCAAACATCACTATTGCGGATTCAACAAAATTGCCACTAGCTGGTGGAACAATGAGCGGAGATATTATATTTCCTGGAACTGACCGCTCTGAAGGTATTTTTGGAACTTACGATTCTACAAAAACACAATCAATTTGGTCTATTGGAACGGCTTATAGAAGCTCTGTCGATGGTTCAAATTTCGGTACGTTATATGGTCTTGCATATAAACACACCAATAATCCATCAGAAGGAAATATGGCTGGCGGACATCAAATGGTCTGGTGTAATAATGGAGTAGCTAAATCTGCAATTGGTGACGGAATCTGGACATCAGGAATAATTACCGGAAATGGTTCAGGTCTAACGGGTATCTCCCAAACATTCAGTATTGGAGGAAATGCTGCAACAGCTACTAGATTACAAACAGCGAGAACAATTAATGGCGTTTCTTTTGATGGTTCTGCAAATATTACTATCGTTGACTCTTCAAAAGCACCACTGATTTCTCCAATATTTACAGGAACTGTAACTGCTCCTACTTTTATTGGAAATTTAAATGGTAATTCTACTGGATTTCCATTCCAATCTGGCGTACAATTAGATAATTTATCTGGCAGTATTTCAACTATTGCAAGAGAAGAAGCTCCTTCTTCAGGTTATTACTATACTTCAACATTGCATATGGCTTCAGGTGATGGCAGACAGCAACTGACTATTGCAAGAGATGGTAGTGGCATGAAATTTAGAGGAAATAATACTGGAAGCGGAACTGCTGGCTGGACTTCTTGGAAAACCGTTTTAACAGATAGTAACTACTCTGCTTATTCAGCATTTTCAGGAGCAATCACTGGAGCTTCTTTAACTGTATCTGGAGATGTTACCGCTTTTTCTGATGCAAGAGTCAAAGAAAATATCAGACCAATTTCAAATGTAATTGAAAGAATTCAAGCTTCAAGAGGAGTTGTTTATGATCGAATTGATAACGATCAAAAGGACAATATCGGATTTATAGCTCAAGAACTTGAAGAAAATTTCCCTGAATTAGTACTTACACGAGAAGATGGGACAAAAGCTGTTAAATATCAAAATGCTGTTGCTGTATTATTTGAAGCTGTTAAAAAACAACAGACTCAGATTGAGGAACAGGATAAAAAATTAAAACTTATTCTTGAACATTTAAACTTAAATTTATAATGGCATTACCTACAAGTGGATCAATATCAATGGATCAGATAACCAATGAACTTGGAAAACCGAGAATAAATGGTGCATCAATTTCCTTATATAAAGCATCAATAGGTGAAATTAGTACGATTAACAACAATTCACCAAGCAAACCTAATGGTATAGCACCTCATTCAATGTCTGAATTCAGAGGTTACAATCATACAGCAGCTTCTTCGGGAGGAGGATCTAGTGGAGGAGGAACTGTCAATACTGGTTACATATTAAACAATACTGGCCGTACAATTGACGCAGCCTTCATGTCTATTAAAGCAAATGGTACAATAGTCGCATACAATGATTTCCCTTCATTAGCAAATGGGCAGATCTATCAATTCAGTACAACCTATACTAACTTATTATTCTCTAATGGATCATTTACTCTAGATCTAACAACACCAACAATAGGTTTAACTACGTCAAATTACATTTATATGACCGGCGGATCTAATAGTTCAAATGGTTACTTCTATAACAATGGAACCGTATTTTCTGCTTACGTTACTTCTCCAGGCCCACAATATGCAATCAATATAACAATTAAATAATGAAAATAGTTTATAGTTATTGGGATACAGGCAATGGATTAAAAAAACCTAGCAATTGGTTTAATGCTCAATTCATGTTGTCATCAATGGTGCTATCTGTGATTAATAGTTACAAACATTATGGCAGAGTAGAAATGGTAACTGATAGCGCAAGTAAGGTATGGATTGAGAAATTAGGTTTGCCCTTCGAATCGATTAAAACAGATCTTGACCAATTGGAAAAGTATGATAAAGGTTCATGGGCTTTGGGTAAAATAAAAGCTTATAGTATTCAAGAAGAGCCTTTTTTGCATGTTGATTTAGATGTAATTCTATTTGAGCCTCTTTCTCAAAAACTACTCAACAATGATTTATATGTCCAAAATTTTGAACCCTTCAACTTGGATGCTTATCATAAAACTTACATTCCATATATTGAAATGTTAGAAAATCATGGAACAGATTTACCAATTGGATTCTCTGACAAAAAGCATGCAGTAAATCTTGGAATTTACGGTTGCAACAATCTTGAATTTAACAAGTTATTCTGTGATTCTGTATTTGCTTTCATAGATAAAAACGAAAAAAAAATCAAATCTTTTGTTCCACTCCACAAATTATGCGTTGTTTGGGAGCAATATTTTTGGGCTGTTATTGCTGATAAACTAAAAATGTCTATCGGCACAGTTATAGATCCAAATTACAAACTAGCATCTGAAACAGGATATTTTCATTTGTTAATTGATAAATACAAAGAAGAAATAGCAATTAATTTTAATGAACATATAAAAACTATTTACCCCGATTATTACAAATCAATAGATGAATTACTGAATTTCGAAAATAAATCATAAGATTAATTCAAATCAGAAAACATAACTTATTTCCGTAATTTTTCTCTATAAAAAATTAAAACCTCAATAAAATATTATTGAGGTTTTTTTATATCAAAAAAACTTACTTCCTAAACTTCCCAACCCCACTCTGCAGCCAGCCATAATACTCCGCAATATTCGGATTATAAGCTGACGGCTCTGTCAAATTCGTGCTTTTATGATCCACAATTACATAAAATGGCTGTGCATTTGCTTTGTAAGTTTTAATCTGTAAATCGCTCCATTTATTGCCGATGGTTTTAATCTTTTTTCCTGTTGTTTCAGAAACATATTGTTCGTTTTCTGGAAGTTCTTTTTTATCGTCTACATAAAGCGAAATCAAAACCACATCATTGTTCAGAACTCCAAGAACTTTAGGATCTGACCAAACTAGTTCTTCCATTTTTCGGCAGTTTACGCAGGCATATCCTGTAAAGTCTAATAAAACTGGTTTTCCGACTTTTTTAGCATATTCCATTCCTTTATCATAATCATGAAAAGTGATGATATTTTGCGGACCATGCTCTGCTCCTTCTGGTAACGAACCTGTAATTTTTAATTCTGAATTACCCGAAACTCCAAGTCCGTTTGGAGATTCACTGTATTGCATTGGAGGCGGGAATCCGCTAATTAATTTCAAGGGCGCTCCCCAAAGTCCAGGAATGAGATAAATAGTGAAACTTAAAACGATTAATCCGAAACCTAATCTTCCAACAGAAATATGGTTCAAAGGAGAATCATGCGGCAAAGTAATTTTTCCAAACAAATAAAAAGCCAACATCCCGAAAACGGCAATCCAAATCGCTAGGAAAACTTCTCTTTCCAGCCAATGCAATTGCAGAACCAAATCGGCATTTGATAAAAATTTAAAAGCCAAAGCCAATTCCAGAAATCCTAAAACCACTTTTACCGTATTCAGCCATCCGCCCGATTTTGGCAATGCATTTAACCAGCCTGGAAAAGCAGCAAATAATGAAAACGGTAATGCGATTGCAATCGAAAATCCTAACATTCCAACAATTGGAGCGATGCCGCCTTTTGAAGCCGCTTCAACCAATAAAGTTCCTACGATTGGTCCCGTACACGAAAATGAAACAATGGCCAAAGCCAAAGCCATGAAGAAAATCCCAATCAGTCCTCCTCTGTCGGCTTGCGAATCTACTTTGTTGGCTAATGAGCTTGGTAATACAATTTCGAAAGCGCCTAAAAATGAACAGGCAAAAACGACCAATAAAATAAAAAATATCAAATTAAACCAAACGTTTGTCGAAAGTGCATTTAGCGAATCGGCACCAAAAACTGCGGTTACAATTGATCCCAATAAAACATAAATAATTACGATTGAAATTCCGTAAATCATGGCATTCCTAATTCCCGCAGCTTTAGTTTTACTTTGTTTCGTAAAATAACTCACTGTCATCGGAATCATTGGAAAAACACAAGGCGTCAATAAAGCTGCAAATCCAGATAAAAAAGCTAAAATAAAAATAGTCAGCAATCCTCTCGATTCCGTTTTCTTTGGTGAACCGGTAATTTCTTGTTTTAATTTTTTTTCTTCTGTCTGAGAAACCGATTTTTCTTCTTTAGTTACAGAATCATTTTTTACGATTGAAGTTTCTTCGGCTGAAGCCAATTTCTTTTCACTCGGAATTTTAAAAGTTAATTCTTCTGTAGACGGCGGCAAACAGTTACTGTCGTCACAAACCATAAAATCGACTTCGGCAGCGATATTCGAAACATCATCTGAAATGAATTTGATTTTTTGAGTAAAAAGCGCTTTATCTTCAAAATATTTAATTTTCATATCGAAGATTTTATCGACTGTTTCATGTCCTTTATCCTCAGTTGTTTTTCCGATTAATTCGATTTTTTTCGGCTGATTTTTAAAGGTAAAAGCCGTTGGCGAAGGTCCGCCTTCTTCAATATATTGTCCATATAAATGCCAGCCTGATTGTATTTTCGCCTGTGCTTTTAAAAGGAACTCTTTATCTGAAATTTTTTCTACAGTTGTCGTCCATTTTACCGGATTGTACATTTGTCCGAACATGGAAACTGAGAGCAATAACAGGAATGTAATTATGGTATTTCTCATTGTTTTTTGATTAGATTTTTGAAAAAAAAGAGCTGTTGGCAAACAGCTCTTTTGGTCTTTCACAGAAAATGGCTTACTAATTCAGATTCTAAAATGAAATAATGAAAGACGAACTATTAAAATTTTAGATTGCAGGTTTTAGATTTTAGATTTTGTCGCAGTATAACTTTGTCAAAGTTTAAAACTTTGACAAAGTTGAACTATCTACACCGTAAACTCAGACTGAATACTGAGACTGAATACTAAAAAAACTACTTCACCGGATTCCCATCTTTATCCAGAGAACCCGATTTAATGATAATCATTTTGTCTAACTGAACATATTTTTTAATCGCATCGTTTACTTGTTGTAAAGTTGCTTTATCAATATCTTTTGGATACTGATCGATGTAATTTGGCTCTAAACCTCTTTCGATGAAGCTTAAAATAGTTCTCGCCATTCCACTTGTGGTTGACATTCCTACTTTAAAACTTCCGATTAAGTTGGTTTTCTTGTTTTCTAATTCTTCTGCTGTGATTCCGTTTTTTACCCATTTATCAACCTGAACCATTGTCGCATCAAGACCTTTTTGGAATAAATTTGGATTGAAAGAAGCGTTTACAAACCAGTAACCTCCTGTTTCGATATTTCCGCCTAAACCAGAAGAAATGTTATAGGTTAAACCGTCATTATCACGAACAGTCTGCATTAAACGTCCAGCAAAACCAGCGCCTAAAGTATAATTTCCAATAAAAAACGGAATATAATCTGCGTCGGCTCTTTTTAAACCTGTAAACTGTCCGACGAATAATTCTGCACTTGGTTTTTCAGGAATTGTAACCACTTCTGTTTTTGATGGAGATTTTGCAGCTTCTTCAAATTTTAATTTTTCAGTAACTCCCCCATTCCAATTTTTAAATGATTTTTTTAGAGAAGCATTTAGATTCGCTCCATCGGTGTCACCCACAATTACCAAACGCATAGACGCCGTTCCAAAATATTTTTTGTGAAAAGCTTTCACTTCATCCAAAGTTGCATTTTTGATATTTGCAATATTGTCTTCTACGCTCAAACTGTAATTTGGATTTCCTTTTGGATAAATCGCCTGAGATAAAGCAATACTTCCTCTTTCGCCTGGATCATTCAAATCCTGTTGTGTATTTCCAATAAATTGCTGTTTTAAATTTTCAAATTCTTTTGCATCAAACAACGGATTTCTTAATTCTTCTGCCAATAAAGCAATTACCTGATCTAAGTCTTTTTTCAAACATTTAAATCCGATATTAATTTTGAAACTTGAAGCATTTACATTTAATGAAACTCCTAGTTTTTGAAGTTTTTCAGAAAACTTAAACTTGTCATTCAAAGTTGTTCCTTTTGATAACATTGATGCTGTTAAGGCTGGAATTACATCATTTTTAGTTTCACTCGCATAATTCCCTAACGAAATGCTAGCTGCAACCGTAACAAAACCTTTTGCTGATGTTTTTACCGAAACCACATCAATTCCAGATACTTTTTCTCTTTTAAAAGCTGAAGCCGATTTTTCGATTAAAGTTTCTGCAGAGATTAATTCTTCTGTTGTGTTTTTTGTTGAGGTTGGTACAGATGAAGCTTCTTCGTGAATATGTCCTTCTTCTGAATGTCTGTAATAAAACGGACCATTTTCTGCCATATAATTACTGGCTTTTGCCGTATCATTATTTTGATTACCAGCTTGTTTCGGAATAAAATATCCTGTTGTACTTTGGTCATCAACTAAATATTTTTGAGCCACACGCAAAACATCTGCTGGAGTTACTTTTTTCAATCGGTCAACTCCTGTAATATAATCTGTCCAGTCGCCAGAAGCGATTGCTTCGTTTAATGCTGATGCAATTACTCCAGAACCATCGCGTGCTAAAATAGTTTGTGCGCTGATTTTTGCTACAACTCTATTTACTTCGTCCTGAGTTACGCCTTCCTTCTGAATTTTAGCCACAACTTCACCGATTTTAGCATCGATATCTTCGTGTTTTGAAGTTGTCGGAAAACCAACGCCAATTGTAAAAAGTCCGACTTCTTTAAAGTTTGTTGCACTTGCGTAAGAATAAATTCCTAAACGAGTATCAACAAATGTTTTGTTTAAAATAGCAGTCGGCCCAACGCCAATAATCTGAGCTAAAATATTGAGGGCTGGAAGATCTTCGTGTAAAGCTCCCGGAATTTTATACGCTTTGTTCACAACGCCTAATTCTCCAGGTTTTTTAACTGTAATTTTGCGTGCCCCATATTGCTGAGGTTCTTGTGTATATGGCTGCGGCATTGCGTTTGGTGCTTTTGTAATTTTACCGAAATACTTTTCGATCAATTCAAAAACATTCTCTTTTTTGAAATCTCCTATAATAGTTAAAGTTGCATTATCTGGCCAATAATACGTATTATAGAAATTTCTCAATACTTCAATTGGAGCGTTTTCAATATCCGATTTCCATCCAATTGTCGAATGATGATACGGATGCGCAATATAAGCTGCGGCCCAAATTTCTTTATCTAATAAACTATTCGGATTGTTTTCTCCACGCTCAAATTCGTTGCGCACAACCGTCATTTCTGCTTCTTTATCTTCTTTCAACAATAAAGAATTACGCATTCTGTCGGCTTCGATTTGAAGCGCCAATTCGATTTTATCACTTGGCAGCGTTTCAAAATAATTCGTACGATCATACCAAGTTGTCGCATTTAACTGTGCTCCTGTATTTTGCAGAACATCAGTAATTGTGTTTCCGTTTTTCTTGTTGAAAGTTGGAGTTCCTTTAAACATTAAATGTTCTAAAAGGTGAGTCGATCCTGTGTTTCCTAAAACCTCATGTTTAGATCCTACTCGATATACAATTTGTACAGTTGCAACTGGAGAAGCATTGTCCTGCAAAAGCAAAACATTCATTCCGTTTGGCTGGTATAAATATTCTTCGATTCCACCTAATTCTTTTATTTTCTTGAAGTTAACCGATTTTCCCTGTGCTGACATAAGAGCACAGAAAGCTAATGAGCAATAGCCCAAAAAGATATATTTTTTCATTTTTTGTTGATATTTTTCTTAGTTTTCAGTTTTCACTGAGACTGTAAAATGCGACTGAAAACTAACTTTATGATTTACTGAAGATTTCTTTCAATTTAGATTGAAGTTCAGCTTCTCTAAGATTTTTAGCCACGATTTTTCCGTCAGGTCCAATTAAGTAGTTGGTTGGAACCATTTTTACTCCATACAAAACAGCAGCTTCATTTTGCCATCCTTTTAAATCAGAAACATGCGTCCAAGTTAGGCCGTCTTTCTCAATTGCTTTTTCCCAAAGTTTCTTTTTATCGTCCAGTGAAACTCCCAAAACATCAAATCCTTTATCGTGATACGTTTTGTAGGCCACAACTACGTTTGGATTTTCTTTTCGACATGGACCGCACCAGCTTGCCCAGAAATCTACTAAAACATATTTTCCTTTGTAATCTGATAATTTTACCATTTTTCCGTTGATATCGGTTTGAGAAAATTCTGGTGCCGCAACACCAATAGCTGTTTTTTCGTTAAGATCAATTGAAGCTTTTAATTTTTTTCCGTAGAATGATTTCTGAACTTCTGGAGATAAAACAGCATAATATTCTTTTACTTTTTCTGGAGTTCCATAAGACACAATTCGGTCTTCAATCACTAATGCTCCTCCTAAATTGTCTTTATTTTTTCTGATAAATTTATCTGTCAAATCATCCGCGAAAGCGCCAAGATCTTTCCATTTTTTATCCATCATGGTTTGCTGTTCTGGAGTCAATTTTACTTTTCCTCCTTGTGTTAGCGAATCAGATAATTTGTAAATAGGCCCTGCGATTGCTTGTATTTTTTTGAATTCGTTATCGTAGTACGATTTGTAGAATCCGTTTTGTGTAGCTCCAGTTACTTTAGCCTTAAAAACCGAATCTTTTTTTGCTTCAATCGTAATATCTTCATTATCTAAAAGAAAATACGCTCCGTACTCTTGCCCTTTAATTTTAATGGTATGAAACAACGGTTCTACCGTTTTTCCAGTAAAAGTAAATGCACCTTCTTTTACCTCAGCAGAATCAATTATTTTTTTATCTCCTTTTTCGTCTGCATATTCTAGATAAACCATTCCTTTATCTAATCCTGCAATTTTTCCGTTAATTTTATATTCTTCTTTCTTTTCGCAAGAAGTAAATGCAGTCGCAATTGCTAATGCAAATAGGCTAGATTTTAATACTGTACTTTTCATGTTATATTTTTTGTTTGTTAGATTGCGATGTTTTTTGAGTTTTCAGTCGCAGTCGCAGTTTACTGTTTTCGCTGAGACTGAATACTGAGACTGAGACTGAATACTGCGACTAAAAAATTAAGATTTCAAAAGCTCTTTTAATTTCGCTTCCAATTCTGCACCTCTTAAATTGTCACCGATAATTACACCTTTACTATCTACTAAATAAGTTGCCGGAATTGCTTTTACGTTAAATGCTTTACTCACTTTATCATCGTCTAGAAGATTGTGCCATTGCATGTTTTCTTGTCCTAGAGCTTTCTGCCAAGCTTTTTCATCTTTATCAATTGAAACACTTAAAATTTCAAATCCTTTAGGTCCATATTCAGCGTAAGCTGTTTTTAAATTCGGAATTTCTTTTCTGCACGGTCCACACCATGAAGCCCAAAAATCTACTAAAATGTATTTTTTGCCGGCTACAATGTCTTTTGCGCTATATGGTTTTCCATCTTTATCTTTTAAACTGAAATTTGCAATACTTGTTCCGATTAAAGATTTCGGATTCAAATCTTTATCCAAAACTTGTCCGTAGTAGCTTTTCTTTGCTGCTTCAGAAAACTGATCGTACAAAGGTTTTTGTTCTGGTGTGAAATAACTAAAGTTGGTCATCATGAAAAATGGTCCCCACCAAGTGTT
The DNA here is from genome assembly GCF_056824325.1 of Flavobacterium sp. B330r. Lineage (NCBI taxonomy): Bacteria > Pseudomonadati > Bacteroidota > Flavobacteriia > Flavobacteriales > Flavobacteriaceae > Flavobacterium > Flavobacterium sp. B330r. The sequence goes on along the minus strand of NZ_CP124860.1, from coordinate 3,115,615 downwards.
TTTATGTTTTGAGATAACCTCTAATGTTGTTTTTTCTACTTTCGTAAAAAATGCTTTTTCATCAGCCTCAAATTTTTTCCAAACTGGAAGATTTTGAAGTGAGTCTGCGGCTTTTGCGTTTTTATCACGTCTTGCGGCACCGATTAATTTACTTAATTCGTCTGAATCTTTGGTATGATAAGCTGCATAGTCTTTTTCAAGTTCCTCTCTAAACGCAGTTTCTTTTTTATAATAATCATGTGATTTTGAACCTGTAACTATGACATCTTTAAAAGAAATTCTCTCTCCTTCTTTATCTGAAACCAAACCAGCTGCTGTAATTTTTATTTTTGAATTTTCGACCATTACAGAAATATTTCCTTTGCTTTTACCAAAGACAACATAGAAAAAACGAGGTTCATTTAATTTTCCTGCGAAAGTAAATTTTCCGTCTTTTAAAGTTGTTTCAGCAACTGGAAGTTCAGAAGAATGTGTAGCGCCGGGAATCAATTTTACCTCAGTTCCGTCTGCTAAACCTGTTATTGTTCCTTCAATTGTATAAGAAGAAACTGGTGTTGAGATTGCTTTTTTCTTTTGTGCCTGAATGTTGATGGAAACCATAAACAGGCACAGACAGAATCCTATTATTTTATTTTGAATTGCTTTCATTTTTGATTGATATTTTTATAAAAAGCTTCCCTTTCGGGGAAATCTAATCGGGAAGCTTTTAGATTATTATTTGTCTACATTTTGTGTAATGGTTCCGTTTCCTGGATTTTGCGTTGCTCCTTGTGGGAAAGGCGCTGTCCATAAATGAGAATCAGACGATAATGTGTACGTAATTCCATTTGCAACTTTGCTAAAACTAACTTTATAAAGACCTTCTGCATTTAAACGGCGTGCATCTGCGTAAGGAGTAAGCGTTTGCAGCAATTCATTACTTTTTGTTTTGTAAATAGCGTTCAAAGCAGTTGCTTTATCTGTAGTTGAAATATCCTGATAAGATGCTGGAAGAATACGAGTTTTACGAACTGCATTTAAAATAGCCAATGCTTCAGTAATTTTATTATCACGTGCTAAACACTCCGCTTTTATTAAATAAACCTCAACACTTGTAATTCCGCCAAAATTGTACATTCCTGATAATATCGAATAGTAATACGTATCTGCTCCAACGGTTCTTACTTTCCAACGAGATTTTAATCGTACATCTCCAGTTTCAAAACGCGCAGCTCTTTCTACTGGTATACTTGGCTCTCTCCCTAATGAACGGCTTGAACCGTGTCTAAAAACATAGTTTTCAACATTGTTATAGCCCATTGGCGAAACTGCTGTTGTATAAGAATTTGGTACATCTATAATGGCTTTATTTGCTTCATAAAAAGCTACCCAGTCAAAGAGTTTATTATTTTCTGCTAATGCCAAATCAGCATATTTTAAAGCCTCTGTATAATTATTCATCTGCAGATAAACTCTTGAATAAAAAGCGTAACCTGCTCCTAAATTAGGATGCAAAGCGGTTTGAGAAACCTTAGGCAAATAAGGCAATGCTTCTTTAATATCATTTAGAATAAAATCATACATTTCCTGAATGGTTACTTGTTTACTTGGCGCATTGATATTGGCACTTGTAATTAACGGAACTGACAATTTTGTTGCTGCCGTAGAAGCTACATAAGTATCTGCATAAAAATTAGTCACATAAAAAAAGTTCATCGCACGCATTATTTTTGCTTGTGCCCAAACCGCTCTCTGTTCTTGCTCAGTCGCTTTTGTTGTCGAAAGTGCATTTTCAATAATTAAATTAAAAGCCGAAATTCCGCTATAAGTGGTATAATATGTAGATTCGTCTGATACTTTCAATGCAATACGATCTGCATTTTCGTCCCACATATAATTGGCATTATACAACCTATTACTTGTAAGTGTAGCAGCTGTTACAAATTGATCATTTAGCAAATGTGTAGCTCCCAAGATATCTATTCTTGTATTGTATTCGTCACGCAAAAAAGCTTCATAATCTGCTAATGTTTCAGGCGATTTTGCTCCTTTTGGCACATCGCTCAAGTAATCATCGCAAGATGCCAAAGTCAATCCTAAAGCCAATAAGCACGCTACTTTTATATATATATTTTTCATCGTCTAGTCTTTATAAATTAGAAATTAACATTTACACCCATAACAAAGCTTGGAGATATAAAACCACCTAGCATGTATTTGGCATCTCTGCTTTTGGCAAAAGTGTATACGTTTTCTGCATTCAAATTGAATCGTACTCCGTCTAGTTTTACTCTTTTAATAAGGTCTTTTGGCATTTGATACGCTAACGAAATGTTGCTTAATCTTAAATTTGATGCATCCAAAATATTAATATCTGCATAAGAATAAATCGTACGAGATTCTGAATTAAAATCTGCTTCATATTCGTAAACCGCTCTCGGAACATTGGTAAAAGCCTCATCTCCTGGTTGCATCCAACGATTTGCAATATTGTTGTTTACCACTGTAATATCGGTTACATAACCTCCAAGTCCGCCATTGTAATTGTTAGCCAACATTGGCAGGAATGTGTTTTTTACTTTATGTCCTAACTCATAAATGAAAAGAGCCGAAAGTGAGAAGTTTTTATAATTTGCTGAGGTATGGAAAGAACCACTGTGCAAAGGAACTGTTGAACCATAATCTTTAATTGCGTCTAACTGACCTGGATTGTATTTCACCGCTGTACCTGAGGCATCATAAACCTGAGGCAGTCCGGTATTGCTTAGACCAGCCCATTGGTAACCATAAATGCTGTTAAAACTTGTTCCGATTCTAGGATAAGCCTGCGGATAATCTAATTGTAAATAGTAAACAGGAGCTTTTACATTTACATAATCTACAGTGTTTTTATTATAGGCATACAAAATAGCTGCATCCCAAGAGAAAGAAGGCGTTTTTACCATTGTTCCTCTTAAGGTAACTTCGATACCTTTGTTAGTCATTTCTCCATTATTAAGATAGTAGGTTGAATACCCAAATCCTTCTGTTGGAATTCCCTGACTACTTGCTAATAAGTCTTGTCCTTTTTTATTATAAAAATCTAAAGTTCCGTTTAATCTGCTTTTAAAGAATGAGAAATCTAAACCAATATTTGTTGTTGTAGTTTTTTCCCAAGATAATTCAGGATTTGGTCGTTTACCTACACTTCCGTAAGTTCCTCCAACATTTGAATTGGCATAGTAAAAGGCCGTTAAATAAGGTGCCGCATCTTTGGCAATATTTCCTGCAATACCATAAGAACCACGTAGTTTAAGAGCATCAACCCAAGCAACATCAAAAAATGATTCATTGTTAATATTCCAGCCCGCACCTACAGACCAGATTGGTTTGTTTTGGTATTTACTGTCTGTTCCCCAAAGATTAGAACGATCCCAACGAATACTACCAGAAAGAGAATATTTTTTATCGTACGTATAACCCCCTGTTGAGTAAACAGAAACGTAACGGTTTTGCAATTCTTTTTCTAATGCAAAGTCATTTATCGACATATAACCGCCAAAAACAGATCCGTATACTTTTAATAAATCGGCTTGATTTATTGCGGTAAAAGATAAAGCTTGCGAATCGTAACCATAGCGAGTGTTATCATTATATTCTTGTTTAGAATGACGGATTTCCATACCTGCAATCGCAGAGAAATCATGCTTTTCTGCAAAAGTCTGATTGAAATTTAACTGCTGACGGAAATTATAAGCATTAGAAAACTGATTCGTTTCTTTAACAATATCTCCGTAAGGCAAATTATAAACCGCCTTATTATTCACAACTGTTACCAAACTATTTACTTTATTTCGCACATAGTACGACTCTCTATCAAACAGTTGGCTTGCACGATCTGAAGCAAATTCATATTGGAACATGGCATTGTAAGTAAATGCTTTGCTGAATTTTACATTAAACTTAGCAAACGTTCTGTTTAAGAAATTTTTGTTCTCGATTAAGTTTCTTCCCAACTCGTCCATTGGTGTAATATCCATGTTATAAAGACCATAAGTCTGCATAGAATTAAGCGTGAAATTATTGTAACGAGAAGCAGCAGTAGAAACAAAATTAGTTCCGTCGTTATTTACCAATTGATTGTATGGCTGCCATTTATAACCCGGATTATCTGAAATAGAAACTGAATTGATTGGTTTATAATACTGTGTATCTCCTATTCCGTAATTTAAATATGTTCCTAAATCTAAAGATAGCCAGCTGTTAATTTGTGTTGAGTTTTTCAAATTAATTCCAACCGTTTGGTTTTCAGAATACATATCTTCTAACTGATTGTCTTTGTAAGTTATAGACGCATTAAAAGTATTGTTTTGGCTAGCTTTACCCAAACTAAGGTTGTGCTGCATAAAATATTGATCGCGTTTGGCATATTTTGCTACATCATCGTAGTATTTATAACCTTGAGAACCCAGCTGATTCAAACGATTATTCATATCTGTTTGAGAAATATTTCCTGCATACCCATTTAAGATAGTCTGCATTCCTAAACTCGTAAATACTGCATTATTCAATAATGATTGTGCATAAGTAGCTGAATTAGCGGTTTTCAAGTTAGGATTTCCTTCTGCCCATCCTCTTTCTAAACCAATAATATCAGCAGAACTAGTAAGATTGCCCGTATAATTTCGGTAAGGCGTAACAGTTAAATTACTAGAAAACGAAATATTTGTTTTTCCTTCTTTTGCTTTTTTCGTTGTAATAACGACAACTCCATTTGCAGCACGAGCACCATAAATAGAAGAAGCTGCAGCATCTTTTAAAACCGTAATTGTTTCAATATCTTCTAAGTTTAAATTTGGAAGATTCTCTTCTATAGTATTGTATGGCGTTAATCTAGTATTCTCAACAGGAAAACCATCAATAACATATAAAGGAGCCATAGCGTTAGTATTCATAGAAGTAGTTCCACGAATTTTTCCATCTTGATATCCAACAATACGCCCTTCTAAAATTTTATCTAAACTGTTTAAACGCTGTTCTTGAAAATCCTTTGCTTTTAAACTTGAGAAAGATCCCGTTGCTTTTTCTGCCGATATATCCTGATAACCAGTCTTTAAAACCAGCCCTTCAAGTTCAAGAACATCTTCTTTTAAAACAACATTGATCACACTTCTTCCCTCTACTTTTATTTCTTGTCTTACATACCCTAAATAAGAATAAGCCAAAGTAGTTTCGCTGCTTACCGCAATAATCTGATATTCTCCATTAAAATCGGTATTTACACCTCTTCCAGAACCATTATCAGCAACTGCTGCTCCTACCAAAGGCATTCCTTTTTCGTCTGTAACCCTACCTTTTACGATAAAATCTGCTACAGGTTTTTTCTCTTCCGGTTTTTCTGCAGAGACTTTTCTAGGCGTCAGAATAATGTGGTTTCCCGACACTTTAAAATCGGTACTCGTATTATTAAAGATTTTATTTAAAATAACTTCTATTGAAGCTTCATATGCATTTACATCTATTACTCTGTTCAAATCTACAGATCTTACATTATAAACAAATCTGTAATCTGTAGTGTATTCAAGTCTTTCAATCACTTTTGCAACAGTCATATTGCTGGCATTAAAAGAAATCTTGTTTTTTTGAGAATAAGTGGTTCCGGCGTGCATTACTGTTAAGGCAGTTAGCAGAAATAATGTGGTCAATTTCATTTTCAAATCAAATTTCAAAAAAGGCTTATCAAACCTGATTCTGTTCAAGAGTTTTTTCATACTTTTAAATGTTTTTTTTAATGTTGGTTGGTTAATTAACTGACCGCATATACTCTACCGGGAAATGTTGGCGCATTTTCCGGTTTTTTTATAACGATCCTTTTCTTTTTGGATTTCTGTTACATAGGCCTGGTGATTTTAGATTTTAGATTTCTGATTGTTGATTTTAGATTTCTCAATCTTATTTCTTCCTCTTTCTTCTTTCTTTCTTCTTTACTCTTTATTCTATATTCTATACTCTTTCTTCGTCTTTACTTAATCGTTATTCTATCTCTGTCAATATTGTAATCAATTGCATAACTATCGCTGAAATATTTCAAGACCACTTCAATGGGTTCATTATCAAAACGGGCGTTGAAAATTTCTTTTCCGAGTGTTTTATTTCTGTTAATGAAAGTTACATTGTATTGGCGTTCTAACTTTTTAATAATATCATCAAAAGAAGCATTTTTAAAAACCAGACTTCCTTTTACCCAATCGGTATAATAATCGGTATTGACCTGTTCGATTTTAATTTCGCTTTGTCCTTGTTGAGCCGAACCTTTAAAACCTGGTGTTAAATAAACTTGATTTTGGGTTGTTTTCTGATCTTTATAAAGCGAAACTTTACCTTCGACCAATACAACATCTGTACTGCTATTAGTACTATACGAATCGACATTGAACTTAGTTCCTAAAACCTCAACATTAACTTGCTGCGCATTTACCGTAAACGGATGGCTTTTATCTTTGGTAACTTCAAAATAAGCTTCACCTGTTAAATACACTTCTCTATTTTGTTTTTTGACAAACTGAACTGGATATTTAAATGACGTTCCAGAATTCAAATGCACTAAAGTTCCGTCTGATAGCTGCACCTCAAATTTTTTGCCGTACGGAATTTTCAATGTATTGTAAACCAATTCTCCTTCAGCAAAAGCTTTATTATAAACCAATCTGTTTTTCTCTTGTTTTCCAATAATATTTCCGTCTTTGTCCGTAACATTTTTTTCTCCAGAAATATCAATAGTTTCAGATGAACCGTTACCCAATTGTAAAACAATCTCGTCGACTCTCGGCACAATAACATTTTGTTTAACTTGTTCTGCACTAGAATTTTTATAGAAATAAAAACCTCCCAAAGCCACAATTAAAATCGCAGCATATTTATAATAAGATGAAAATCTTCGTTTATAAAAAACATTATTTTCCTTATTGATTCGTTCCGAAAGCTGTTTACTAACTTCGGTCGAATCAAAAGTGTTCAAAGCAGTATCAATTGCATAATTGGTTTGCACAAAATCCTTAAATACAATTTGATTCTCTTCTTCTCTTAACCACTCCGTAAGCTGCTCAATCTCTTCTTGAGAAGCCTGATTTGTGATAAATTTAACAATTAGTCTCTCTGACTTTTTTACTGTCATTTTAGTCGTTTTTAACATTATTACGAAGCCAAAAAACAAAACCCTAACAATTTGATAAAGTTTTTTTCATTTTACTGATTTTTTTATTTTTCGCAAGTGTTTTCTCTCAATAAAACCCGACTAATTTGGTAGATATTATAAACTAAAAGATTTATATTTGCATTTTTCCTCCTTTTTTATTTGTAATAATTTTCAAATAGAAAGCCGAAAAAAAGGTCGATTTGAGCAAATTCAGTTTACTTTTTAACCTCAAAACCTATTAATTTATATATTTGTTTTTATGAAGATTGATGATTACAGCGATAATACCATTCTAATTGAGTCTCTACAGAATGGAGATGAAAGTGCATACACGTACCTTATCGACACCTATCATCATAAACTTTGTGTGTATGCCAACAGCTTGGTAAAGAATGTTTATAGTGCCGAAGATATCGTGCAAAATGTTTTTATTAAAGTTTGGGAACAACGTACGAGACTAAAAGTAGATCATTCTCTAAAAAGCTTTCTTTACAAACTGGTTTACAATGAATTTATCGATTTGTATCGAAAAAACCAGTCTTTATTTTCTCTAGAAAAATCGTATTATGATGCCTTAAACGGAATTGTTCAAGAAGAAGATTCTGAATCTTTTCAGAGGGTTTTGAATGCGGTAAACAAAGAGATTCAGAATTTACCCCCAAAATGCAAAGAGGTTTTTATTTTAAGTAAAAAAGAAGGTTTAACCAATATTGAAATAGCAGAACATTTGGATGTTTCTATCAAAACCGTTGAAGCGCAGATTACCAAAGCGTTCTCGATTTTACGAACTTCTTTGGAAGAAAAAGTAAAGAGTGTTTTGTTTCTTTTGTTTTCTGCTAAAAAAAAATTCAAACTAAATAATTTAATCTGAATTTTCCTTTTATTGTTTCAAAGCATAAATATATCCGCTTCCTTTTTCTCCATTTTCCAGCTCATATTCGGTTTGAATTCGTGTATAGCCATCACCTTCAAATTCATCGAGATAATCCCAATGCGAAGCCAAATCTTCCGAGAATAAAACATGCGCCTTAATCGTTTCAGCTTCTTCATTATTAACGGGAATAAATCCATTATACCCTAAAGAAGAGCCCCAACCACCTTCTTCAAGTTTTCCTTTTATAATTGCTTTTTTCCATTCTCCCTTAATCGGATCCATAACCGAATGATTGGATTCTCCCGGAGCCAATGATCCGTAAATAATTAAAACCGGAATTGTTTCTATGTTTTTGATCTATAATCTCTATTCTTGCTTCTAACCTCTTTATTCTATATTCTTGTTTATTGTTTACACAGCATCTTTCATCTCACTTCTTTCTTCAGCAAAATCTAAAACAGGTGTCTTCATATCATGATACAAAAGCACTTTCCAGTTTTCATCTTTTGCCTGCTGTTCCCATTTTTTTCTTGATTCCATAGCACGTTTTCCGTCGAAGTCGGTTTTGTAGGCAACAGGAAATTTTAAATATCTTTTTTGAGGAAGATCATCGGCTCCGTAAAAAACAATTTCGTTATCGGCTTTAATCCAAAATACCTGTTGAAATTTGGTATGTCCTGCTGTAACTTCAAAATAAATTTCGTCTGAAATTTGTCCGCTGTCTTCATTTAATAATTCAACATTTGGCAATTCTTTCAGCTCATTTAATAGTTCAGGAACGTACGACGGATTTTGCAATTGTTCTAAAGCAAAATCTATTTCTCGTTCTTGAATGTAAATCGTCGCATTTGGAAAATTTTGAACAAACTGATTATTTTCAAAATAACCGATTCCTTCTATATGATCTTTATGTAGATGCGAAACCAGAATTTTAGTAATCTGTTGAGGTTCGATATCATTTTTTCTCAGCATTTCGTAAATAAACGGAACACCATTATTGACAAATCCTAAACCAAAATCTATTAAAATAACATCATGATCTGTAATAACAACAAAAGGCTGAATCGCCATTTTTAAACCAGAATCGATTGTATGCTCTGTTAAAAGCTGAAATTCTTTTTGAGAATTGACAATATAATTTCCTTCTTGTAATGCTATAATTTTCATGTTGCTTTTGTTTGTAATGGTATAACAAAGCAAAGTTCTTAAGAATTTCTATATTTGTAAAACCTTATTTTTCGATATGATCAATCGATAAAACCGATTTAGAAATGGAACTTCGTCAGCTCAAATATTTTCTCAAAGCAAAAGAATTACTGAATTTTACCGAAGCAGCTTTGGCGCTTTATATCAGTCAGAGTACTTTATCGCAACAAATTAAACAATTGGAAGACGAGCTTCAAGTTCCGCTTTTTAACCGAATTGGAAAACGAATTACATTGACAGAAGCTGGAGAATTATTTTCGGTTTACGCGCAGCAATCGGTCAACAAAGCTTCTGACGGATTGCAATTATTAAAAGATTTAAATAAACTCGAAACTGGAAAAATTGCCATTGGCGTTACCTACGCTTTACGACATGTAGTGACAAAAGCTTTGATTTTGTTTAGTTCCGAATATCCTAAAATTCAATTCGAAATTATCTTTGGAACTTCGCAGGAACTCATTCAAAAACTAAATCATTTTCAACTTGATGTTATTCTAACTTTTGAGGAAATTGCTTCTGAAGCGCATTTTAAATATTTAGAATTGTTTACTTCCCCAATGGCTTTGGTTACGTCTTCTGAAACTTCTTTAAAAAATAAAAAGACCATTTCTCTAGAAGAAATTAGTACGTTGCCTCTTGCCATGCCTGCTGGTGGTTTTAGCACCACTCAATTTATCAGCAAGGCCTTTGAAAAAAACAATTTACATCCGAATGTTACGATCGAAATAAATGATATTCCAACTTTGCTTGAATTAATTAAAACGGGAAAATGGCACACGATCTTAACGAAAACTACAATTGAAGACGAAAAAGATTTGTACGCCATACCAATAAAAGGAGAAAATATGACCCGAACTGCAATGCTGATTTCTTTGAAGGAAGTGTATGAGAAAAAGGCCGTTAAGGCGTTTTTGAAAATGCTCGTAGAAAATTTGAAATAGTTTTTAAATATCGGATTTTTAAAACAAGTCCCAGCGGGACGGCATATTTATAGAAACAATTATTCCCATTTCAAAAGAGCCTCAGCGGGGTGAAATATTAATTTTAGAATTATGTCGCTCCTCTGGAGCTTTTGCTAACCATGTATCAAATGATCTATAAATATTTCATTCCTCCGGAATTTTGTCTAAAAATTGTTTGTAGCAAACTTTGTCAAAGTTGTCATTATTAAAAATTTATTTCAACTCTGCTTCAAAAGGCGAAGCAGGCAAATTTTCTTTATTGTATAAATTGGCTTCAACTGGATTATCTGCCCAAGCATAACGCACTTTTACGGGATTTAAAACGGCATCATTCCAAACTATAATTTTATCGCCTTCTATAATTGCTTTTGCCCAAACAAATTTTCCATCGGTTCCTGCAATGGCAAATTCTTTTAACTCATTTCCGTTTTTGCTATGCAATCCTGTACCCATATCTGAAAAACTTAAAATCAGTTTATTGCCATTTTGTTTCATCGATTGAAAAATCGGACCAGAAGCCGTTAAATTTTTCTCTCCGTAAACCAATTTTCTTGCTTGTAGCGATAATCTTTTTCCAACATCATATTTGTTTAATGGGTGAATATCATTCCATTCGCCTAAATCTATTGTGATCGCCAAGCCTGTATTTGGAACTTTCAACGTATTTAATTGCTGCTGTCTTAAAGCCGCCCAATTGCTTTCTGTTGGTTCTGTTTTGGGTTCCATAAAATTAGGCAGCTGCACCAATAAAAATGGCAATTTTTCCTGTTTCCATTGCGCACGCCAATTAGAAATTAAAGCTTCCATTAAAGGTCCATATTCCAATGGCTTTCTAGTATTGGCTTCGCCCTGATACCATAAAACCCCTTTTATTGGATACTCTTTTAGTGGTGCAATCATGGCATTGTAAAGTCCGACAGGTTTCCAACGCACAAAAGTTTGCCCTGGTAACGGTTCCGTTTTTGAGCCTAATTTGTATTTCCAAGTTCCTTTTAAATCAATAGTTTTATCGCCTACAATTAACTCGTAAGGTTTATCGATTACAAAACCTCCTATACCTGAATTGTTGATAACGCGAACCGTGATTTCATTTTTTCCTTCTTTTAAAACATTAGCATTAAAAGAATAAATTCTTGGCGGATATTGGTACGAAGTTGTTCCAACGAAATGTCCATTTACAAAAACGGAGTCAGCATCAATAATTCGTCCTAAAATTAATTTTGCTTGATTTTCGTTTACTTTTTCCAGAACAAAATCCTTTTTAAACCAAACCGAACCATTTATTTTCCCGAGTTCACCATCGGCCCAATAACCTGGAATATTCATTTCCTTCCAATCTGAAGTTTCGATCGAATTTCTCCATTTATCTTTCAGTCCAAGATCGGTTTCATTGAGTAATTTATACCAATTTGAACTAACTTTTCGGTCATTTTCATCGATTTGTTTTTCGAGTTTTCCGTCTTTGAATTTTAGATATTCCTGCTCATATTCGGGGAATTTTTTAATGCTTTCTTCGCTAATCCATGATTCTGCAGGAGAACCGCCCAAAGCACTGTTGATTAATCCAATTGGAATTTTATACTTCTCGTATATTTCTAAAGCGAAGAAATATCCAACTCCTGTAAACTGCAAAACATTTAGAGGATTTGCTTCAACCCAAGAACCAGCTGAAAAATCGTTTCTTTCTTTCGCAAAATAATATTCATCGGGAACTAAAAATTGTCGAATATTCGGATTGGCAGATTTTGCAATTTCTTCTTTGTATTTGTCTTTCAGTCGATCCATTGGAAGTTCCATGTTGGATTGTCCTGAACACAACCACACATCTCCAAATAGAATGTTTTTTAATACAATTGTATTGGATGCTTTTAAAGTCATTTCATAAGGCCCGCCGGCTTTTTGAGACGGAAGCTGGATCGACCATTTTCCGTCTTGAGCTGTTATCGTTTTGTATGTTCTATGATTAAAATCGAGTTCGATTTTCTCGTTTGGCGATGCCCAACCCCAAATATTGACTTTTGTATCACGCTGTAAAATCATTCCGTTGCTTATAAGTCTTGGAAGTTTTATTTGCGAATTAATGCTAAAGGTTATTAGAAATGCAAGTATTATTTTTTTCATTATAATCTGTTTTATTTTTTTTTAGCCACGACCCGAGCGATAGCGAATAGGCGAAGCAATTCACGAATTAAACTAATTCCTTTTTTGTGTTTTAATTATCTTCAATTACACAAATTAATTTGTGTAATTGAATTACTCTACAGACAAAGATTTTAAAAAAAATTCGTGAATTCCTGGCTAAAAAACCTATTCATAAGTATATAATTTTATTTTTTGGATTTCGTAATCACCAACTGAAATTCTCAAATGCCTTCCTTGATGGGTTTGATCTCCGTTGAAATGTCTGATGGTATTCCATTTTTCATTTTCAAATCGGCCTTGATCGGTTTTTAGAATTCCTGCGTTTACATTTTCCTTTAATGGTTTAAAAGTAACCACAATTCCTGATCCAGAAATATAAAATTCGTCTTTGGCAATTTCAATAATAATGGCGCTTGACATTGGCCAAGTTTCTGCTTTTGCTCCGTCAGACCAATTTAAGGTATAATCGTGTTTGAAAGTGAATTCGTAATCGCCCATTTTTATGATTTGCGTATTATTTTCTTTGTCTAATAAAACACCGTCAATTTTTCCTTGCCCTTTATTGGCTTCAATTGTCGGTGTTAACTGTTGCACTAAATCATATATTTTCCCTAATGGTTCTTTTTTGCCATCGGCAACAGATTCTATAGAAAATGGTGAAAAACCAATTGCTTCGTAATGCCCTATAGCGTATAAACCTTTAAAAGGCGCCGTTTCATCAAAACGGTGTTCTGGAATAAATAGCGGATCGCCCTGACGGGTAAACAAATCGTTCCATTGTTTGAATGACGGATTGTAAAAATCGGGAGCTAAAAAGTCAATCGAATTTCCTGCGGCTTTCCAAACGTCCATAATATGAGGCAACGGTCCTGCACTTGGATATTGTCCTGGCTTTTTTTCTGGAGCATTCAACGCTGCATTTACAAACATCGGAATTGGATAAGCGTCTTTTCCTGCCTTAGCAACAATATTAGTGAATTTAGAAAAATACCAAGCCATAAAAATTTCGTCGGTATGTAATCCTTTTCCAAAAATTTCTTCCCAGTTTCCTTTTGTTTTGAATCCGTTTTTCTTCCAGATTTCTAAAAATTCAGGAACTAATTTTTGTTTGTTTCTTTCTAAATATTTGATCAATTCCTCTGGCACCGGCTTCTGAAATGCAGCATTCGCTAAAGCATGATAATCGCGAGCAGTTGGCAACATTCCGATTTCGTTTTCAACCTGAACCATAATTACGGTTTGGTCTTTTTGGTCGAAATCTTTGATATGTGTCATCAGTTTTTTGAAAGCATTCAGATCGGCCTGAAGATTGTTTTCGCTGAAAGGCGTTAAAATCTCATGACTTTTGTTTGTATCATCTTTAACTCTCGGGTATTTTTTCTGGTTGAGTTTTACCCATTCTGGCGCGTGGCTCGACATGCTGTTTTTCCATGATCCAAACCAAAGAAAAACCAGTTTTAAGTTTTCTTTTCGCGCACGAAGAATCAAATCATCTACTAACTGAAAATCAAATTTGCCTTCTTGCGGTTCTATCAATTCCCAATAAATCGGGGTTAAAACCGTGTTGAGGTTCATATCGGTCAATTTAGACCAGATAGGCTCCATACTTTCCATACTGGTTGCAGAGGAATTTCCTAATTCTCCGCCTCGTATTAAGAATGGTTTTTGGTTGACAATTAACTGTGTTTTGTTTCCTGTCTTCTGAAGATGAGGTATGTTTTGACTAAACCCAAATTGTATCGTCAAGAATGAAATGAGAAACAATTTGCCTTTTGTAAAAATGCTTATTTGGTTTGTTTTAAGATTCAAAGCCATTTGATTTGTTTTTTGCTCTGATAAAATCTTGAGCGATAAAAGTTAGGAAAAATAAACAATCCATAGTGCAGACTTTTTTACAGACTTGCACTATGGATATTATTACTAATTAAATACTTAAGGTTTCTGTAATTCTCCTGAGAAACCTAAACTCACATCTTTTCCTGCAAGACCATCTGCAGCACCTTTATAAGCGTGTTTACGAACGTAATTTGCATCCCAAAGATTTGGAGATTCATTTGGAAGCCAGTATTCATGTTCTTTAGAATTATCTGATACTCCCCAAATTGTAATTCCGTATTGCTGAGCCGCAGGAATATATTTTTTGTATGAATCAATAACAAATTGATACATTTCTGCCTGAGAAGCTTGCTGTGCAACTGTTGGTGTTGCGGTTCCTAATCTGATGTCTAATTCAGAAATTTTAATCAATTTTCCAGTGGCTGCCAGTTTTTGAAACATCTGAACAATTTTATCTTTCTCTGTAGTTAAACCAATGTGCATCTGTGTTCCGATTCCGTCAACTTTAGCACCTTTCTCTTCAATATATTTTACGTACTCGATTAATCCGTCACATTTATCCAGTCTCGATTCTAAGTTATAATCGTTGATGAAAAGTTTATCTGTTTCATTTCCGTATTGGCGTGCTAGTTTGAAAGCTGTTACAGCATAATCTTTTCCTAGATATTTTATCCATGAGAAATAATCTGAAGCCGTATCGCCTTCTGTCCCGTTTCTTAGAGTTCCATCTTCTTTCATTGGTTCGTTTACCACATCCCAAGAGAAAACGCTTGTTTTATAATGTGTCATCATTTTAGAAATCCAATCTGTCATAGCATCGCTAATAATTTTAGTTTTCTCTGCATCTGTTTTCTCAATTGTAACTGGAGCTGTCGCGCCTCCACCAGTTGCTGCACCATCGGTTACCAAAACATTATCAATATAATAGGTTCCTGCCGCTCCTCCTAAATCGAAACCAAAACCTGTTTCACCGCCTTTTGCTGCGATTTTCCACTCGATTTGCTTCCAAGTTGTAGTAGTGGCCTGATCGCCTTGGTAACTTGCTACACCCGATGGAGTTGTTGAACATCTTACAGATCCAGCAGCTTCAGAACGAATCATATACGAAATGGTATAGTTTTTTCCTGCTACTAATGGAGAAGTAAAAGTGGTTTGAATCTGAGTTTTCCATTGGTTTCCAGCGTCAGATGTAGCATTGACTACTTTCATAGCTCCACTTCCTTCATAAGAATTTGAAGCTCCTGCTGCGCTTAATGCATCAGCTGCTCCATTGGCTTTGCTCCATCCTGTTATTCCAGAATTAAATGTTCCGTTAGAAACTAAATTAACTGGCCCTGTCGCAGCATCCAAATCGACAACTGCTAGCGTATTAGCATCAATCAGATAAGTTACATTTGGAAGATATCCTAAATCTAAATTAAACTGAAAAGTTGTGCTTCCTGCTTTAAAATCGCCTGGCGCTAATTTAATTTTAACTTGTTCCCAAGAAGAAGTGGTTGCAAAAGCTTCTGTCCAAGTTCCGCCTGTGCTAAACCAGTCCTTGTATGGATATTGATTTGCTAATGAAGCATTGAATGAAATACGTCCTTTTCCTGTTACATCAGATTTGATATAAAATGAGATTTCGTAATTATGCCCGTCAACAATTGGAACATTCGGAGAGGTAAGCTGAAGATTATAAGCCGCCGAAGAACTTGCACTCGATGCTAATTGAATTGCCGCAGATGTACTTGTTAATCCCGCATTGGCAACTGTAGTTATACCTTTTCCTGGGTTATTTCTAGCCCATCCTGTAAAAGTTCCGTTTTTAATAGGAGTTAGATCCAAGACATTTGTTCCGCTTGAACCTGGAATTACTGTAGGGGCAATAATACTGTTTAGGTAACTTGCATTCTGGTTGGAATGCCAAATTAAAGTGTGTCCGAAAACTTTTAATCCTGCGCTTTTCGTTGCAGCAATAAAAGCATCTACATTGGCAAAATCAATTTCTCCTTTGGAGTTTACCATTGCCCCATGCTTCATTTCGTAACCTGGCGTAACTTCATCAAAATTTTCGTTTACGATTTTTCTATAATTAGCATCGCTCATGTACAAACTTATTCCTATTCCGTTTCCTAAAGGAAAATCAGAATAGTTTTTTAAGGGTTCGTAACGGCTTATTTTTTCTACTAAAGCCAACGGAAGTTCGGCTCCTGTTACTTCTCCGTGCTCTGGGTCTTTTCCCCACTCCATCAAATTATCATCGCATGATGACAAAATCATTAGTGATGAAGCAATTATTGGTATGATATATTTAGATTTCATTTTGTGGCTGTTGGGTTAGTTAAAATCATTGTATACTGGCGTATCTAATGGTACAATTCTCCAATTGTCTGTGTAGACTTTTACAGAAGTTGCTTTTGAAGGAAATTCTACTTCGCTTGCGCTTCCTGTTACATTAGATAGTTTTACATCAGAATTTTCGAAGTAAATTCCAAAGTTTTGATACGTTGCCGCTTCGCGAAAAGCTAGAACTGTTTCGAAAGTAAATGCTTCTTTAGACCAAGCGTAGAATTTGTTTAATGGAATGGTAACGGTAATCCATCCCGTTGTATTTACTCCAATTGATTTACCATCTTTAATCCAAGGAACATAGTTGTAGCAAGCTCCTGTCCATTCTCCACCATTAAAATTATTGATCATACAAATTTTTAAGAAACCAGAATCTCTCCAAACATCTGGCACATAGATATCAAATTGAAATCCGACTTTATCCAATGGCGTACTTGCTGGAATATACGGCGTTAATTGTGCTCTCCAATTGTCTACTCCATTTCCTGCTGTCCAAACTTCAGTACAACGGTTTTTTGCTGCATCAAAAGAAGCAATACGAGCTGGACGATGAGGTACATATTTTCCTTGAGATGTATTTCCGGTTCCTAAAACTGCCGACTCTAAATCTGCTGGCTGGATCATGCTTGTTGAACTTCCCCAATATCCGTGCGATCCTTGTCCGTCAAAATTAAGCAGTAAACCTTTTTTGAAATTGAAATACGCTGGAGAGTAAGCGCCTCCGTTTGATGTTTCGGCATAAATTGAACCTCCTAAATCTGAAATTCCGCTTGGAACTACAACTGTAAATGATTCGCCTTCTTCATCTGAAGTGATTCCTGTTGTAACTTCAACATTTCCTGGGAAAACTACTTTGCTCACTTCTGTCAAACCTGTTCCTGAAACAATAATTGTCTCTCCGGGATTTGGCATTGTATTCGACATGCTTAAAATAGCTGGTTTTCCTGAACGGATTTGAAAAGGAAATGTCACTTCGTTTGAATCATTTACAAAACGAATTGTATTTCTTACCGATGGATCTGCATCTGTAATGGGTGTATCTGCAGAAATGCTTACCAACATTGAATTGTTGGAAACAAAAACCACATTAAAGTAGGTCGAATATCCGTTAATATAAACTTTTTTTAGTCCTTCAAATCCAGAACCTTCGATACGCAATAGCTGTCCTAAACGGGCAAAACTAACTTCTCTATCTGGTACGGTCGAATTTACATCTTCTAAAAACACTTTTGTAATGGTCATTGCGCGTCCTTCAGAATCGTTGCTGTCGCAAGAAGTAAATAGCATACCGAAAACCATCATGCTTAATAGTGCAATAGGTGCCCAATACTTTTTATTTAAAATATATTTCATATTTATGTCTTTTAGTTTTTTGTTTCTGAAACTAGAATAAGTCTTTTATTTTCTCTTCTGTAAACTGATACGGAACAGGATTTTCTCTCAATAACGGATTCTGAACTAATTCAGATTCTGGATAAGGAAGTGTGAAAATTGTCGCATCAATTACCCCAATTGCTCTCGGACTTGTCGCTTTTGTAGCGTCAACCGTAACGGTATTGGTTGCTGAGTCGTACAAAATTGGAGTTATTGTCCCTCTATTCTGCGCAGTCACATAGTTAATTACTTCCTGCTGTTTGTAGTAAGCTCTTCGAACTAGATCGTACCAATATTGTCCTTCCATACATAATTCAACTCTTCTTTCGTGTGCAAGATCTGCATAAGTCAGAGTTGTTTTAGGGTCTAAACCTGCACGTGAGCGAAGTCTGTTTACAACCGAAATGGCAGTTGCATCTGCAGTTGTAGCATTGTTTCCTAAAGCTGCTTCTGCATAATTTAAATACACTTCTGCCAGACGTAACATGTATGTATTTAAAGCAGAATTCATACGTGTAATTTTAGAATTGTCTTTGGTAGAACCTACAACTCCTTTTTTAATGGTAAGGAAATCTGCTGTATGATCTACTGTATAACCTCCGTTTGCTTTATTGATTTCTGCATAATGATCACCATCTCCCATAAAAGTCGCTCTACGACGAAGATCTTTTGATTCATATTCTTGTAAAACATTATAAGAAGCTCTTGTCCAATATCCCCAAGCGGCATCGTCTCCTGTAATATCAGAGCCTAATGCAAAATAAGCCTGCTGTGTATTGTTTACTCCATAATCTCCGTTTGGAACCCATTGCAATGCAAACATAGATTCGGTATTGTTGTTATTGTCGATCATGAACAAATCTTCATAATTTGTCATTAAGCTGTAAGGCCCAGAACTCATTACTTTTTCTGCTGCTTTTTTGGCCAAATCAAGGTATTCTTGATTGCGTGTTCCGCTGTTTGGGTTGTCGCTAACTCCTGAAAATGATAAGTAAACACGAGACAGCATTCCGTATGCGCTGTATTTTGTTAAACGTCCAGCCTGCCCTGCAGTTTCCGGAAGGTATTTTGCAGCAAATTCTAAATCACGCATCGAGAATTCGTAAACATCTTTCATTGGATTTTTGTTTACGATTGGATTTTTTACCAATTCTCTCGGATCTGTAGAAATAATCACATCTCCCCATAATGAAGCTAAATACCAATAAGCTGTTCCTCTCATAAAACGAGCTTCAGCAATATATTTGTTTTTAATAGCCTCGCTCATTGAGCTTCCAGAAATTCCAATAATCACATTATTAGACTGCTGTATTACATTATACAAAGATGCCCAAGCCGAAACCAAAGGCCCTGTTAGTCCCGTTTCTGTTAAATCTGTAAACGGATAAACATAATCTGAGAAAGGCGCATACATGTTTGCGGCACGTCCATCTCCTAATCCGTAGTAGAATTTATCATTAAAATCAAACCATACTTTATTGTATAATGGTCCCGTTGCGGCCTGAAAATCAGATTCTGTTTTATAAAAGTTCTCTTTTGTAATTACATCATTCGGTTCAACGTCCAAAATGTCGCTGCAACTCGTCCAAACAAATGGCAATGCAATAATTAAAGCCGTGTAAAATATTTTCTTTGTTTTCATTGTGCGTTTTTTAGAAATTAACAGTTAATCCAAGCGTAGTTACCATAGGTGAAGGATAACGTCCGTTATCGATACCATTTAGAAGTTGGTTTTGGTACATTGCACCTACTTCAGGATCATATCCTTTATATTTGGTAAAGGTTAAAACATTCTGCATGTTTGAGTACACTTTGATGTTTGAAATTCCGTATTTCGAATACAAATCTTTAGGAAGATTATACCCAATCGAAATATTCTTAAGTCTTACATAAGACCCGTCTTCAACAAATCTGTTGCTTAAACGATAATTTGAAGCCGAAGCTGCAGATGACGCTGCAATTCTAGGCATGTAAGGATCTCCGCCCACAATCTGCACATTACGATAATCATTTGGCCCATTTGGGTCGATTAATTCTAATTGCGCGTATCCTAAAGCTGATTTCAATAAATTGGTATTCTCTCGTGGGTTTTCAAGCCATCTTCTTTGGTAATTTAAAACATCATTTCCGTAAGAACCTGTAAACAAAATGCTCACATCAAATCCTTTGAATGAAAAACTGTTATTGAAACCGAAAGTGAAATCGGGATTAGGATCTCCAATATAACCTGCATCTTTTTCGTTGATTACTCCATCTTTATTAACGTCTTCAAACATATAATCTCCAATCCAAACGCCATTTTCACCAATTACCATTCCTTCCGGCAATGCTGTTGGTTTTACTGTTCCTGTGGCATCTTTATAATAAAAATCTGTTGCTTTTTCAAAACGTCCGATTACTTTATAACCATAAAATTGTCCTAATGGCTGTCCAACTGCAGTACGAGTAACCACTGTTACGTCTGAACCTTGTTGTAAAGTCTGATCGTAAACTCCAGATTCTGAATTCAATTTCAATACTTTAAATCTGTTCATCGAGATATTGAAATTTGATTTCCAAAGAAAATCTTTTCTCTGCATGTTTATGGTGTTTATCGTAAACTCGAAACCTTTGTTTTCAAGAGATCCGATATTAGCAAAAGGCGGTGTTGTAGCTCCTTGACCCGTTGTTCCTACGTAAGCTGGAAGTGATAATCTTAGTAATAAATCATCTGTTTTTTTATAATAAACATCTGTTGTAATTTCAATTCTATTGTCTAGAAGTCCGATATCTAAACCAATATTAGTCTGGTTTGATTTTTCCCATTTAAGGTCTGGATTTGCAGTATTAGTTGCAATTTGCCCGCTTCCCCAATTGGTTGCCGAAGTGCCATAAACAGAAGTATAAGCATTATTTGGTACGCTTGAATTACCTGTAACTCCCCATCCTGCACGTAATTTTAAATTGCTAATGGTCTGATTTTCTTTTAAAAATGATTCGTTTGAAACTTTCCACGCTAATGAAGCAGATGGAAACCAATCCCATTTATTGCCTTCAGCAAATTGCGAAGATCCGTCTCTTCTGATTGTTCCTGTTAGAATATATCGATCATCAAATGTATACGTTGCTCTTGCAAAATAAGAACTAAGCGATTTTGTAGAACTTGCATTTGAGTTTCTAGCCGTTGTTGGGTCTCCAGCGTTTAAATCTGTTGCTCCATTGGTTAAATAACCTGAACGGTAGCCATACAGATTTTCCCAGTTTTGCTCTTGAAACTCTTGAGCTACCAATGCATTAATATTATGTTTTCCGAATGCTTTATTATAAGTCAAAGTATTAGTCCACATCCAGTTTTCGCTCGTAGATTTTGTTCTTGATCCTTCTCTAACTTCATTTGATAATGCTCCAAAAGTATAAGATGGATTAAAAGTATATCGGTTTCCAAAACCATAATCTATAGAATATTGGGTTCTCAATTTTAAATCTTTTGTAAAACCAATTTCGGCATACACATTTCCTCTAATTCCGTAGTCTTTTCCATGATTATCTTTCAGCATTGCAATTCCTAACGGATTAGTTTGAACGAATTCAGTAGTATCTGGTCCGTCAAAAGTACCGTCAGCATTTCTAGCGGCTACGTTTGGAGTTTGTTTTAAAGCGGTTAAGATTACCGAATCATCATTTACTGTAGTGACCTGATTGGTTTTGTAAGCATTTAAATTTACTCCAACTTTCATCCATTTCTTTACTTGCGAGTCCACAACTGCACGAATGGTCATACGATCAAAAGAAGAACCGATGATCGTTCCTTCCTGATCAAAATAAGACATTCCTAATGCATAAGTAGTAGTATCAGATCCGCCTGACGCAGATAAATTGTAGCTCTGAATTAAACCTGTTTGAAACAATTCATCTTGCCAGTTTGTTCCTTCTCCTAATAAATCAGGACGAATAAAATAAGGATCTCTTTGAACGATTCCTAAATCTGATCTCGTGTTTTTCAGCGTTCCATATTCTCTTAAATTAAGCACCTGCAATTCTTTAGGCATTTGCTGCCACCCTACATAACTGTCAAAATTTAAAGTCAAATCTCCTTTTCTACCTGTTTTAGTAGTCACCATAATTACCCCGTTTGCCGCTCTAGAACCGTAAATAGCAGTTGCAGAAGCATCTTTCAAAATATCTATAGAAGCAATATCATTAGGGTTAATTCCTGAAAGCGGATTTGTATTTAAAGAGCCTGAATTACCATCTATAATAACACCATCAATTACATAAATCGGTTCATTAGAACCTGTAATAGAGCTTATACCACGAATACGTACCGAAGAACTTCCTCCAGGCGTACCGCTATTTTGCTGTATCTGCACCCCAGCCGCTCGGCCTTGCAATACCTGATCGATAGTTGTAGAAACAGATTGTGTTACCGCCGAACTAGATATCGAAGAAATTGCTCCTGTTAAATCTGCTCTTTTTGCTGTTCCGTATCCAATAACAACAACTTCTTTTAAGTCGTTTAAATTCTCTTCTAGTACAGCATCAATTTTGGTTTTATTATTCACTGCAACTTCATACGGTTTGTATCCAATAAAGCTAAAGACCAAAATACTATTATTGGGAATAGTTTGAAGGGTGTAAGTCCCGTCAAAATTAGATACGGTACTTGTTTTGGCTCCTTTTACAATAATGTTGACACCTGGTATTGGTCCTACACCATCAGATACAGTACCTGTAACAGTAATTTGTGCATTTACTGCAGCAGAAAATACCAGCATCAGGATTAAGAACCCCCAATTCTTAAAGTATTTAGATCTGCTTTTAGTAATTAAAAAGTTAGTCATAAATAATTGGTTTAATGAGTTAATAGTATGGTTTAGTTAGTTTTCTTTTTAGGTGACTTTTTACTCGTTTTTATTTTAACATTTTAAACAAATAACTAGCTTATAGTCAAAACAAATATATGCAAAAAACAACAACACGCAATCGGTTGTGTTAATTTTTATTCCTAATTTCAAAAAAATAAAGCTAAAAAAAAGAATTATCTGTATTAATAATTGTAAAATATTAAACAATCATTAAAAACAGTATTTAATATCACGAAAACGTTAGAGATAATAAATCATTTGATTCAAAATCTTAAAAAAAATATAAAATGTTAAAAAATGAGATTTTTCCAAAAAAAACTAAAACGTTGTAGTAACTGTCTAAAAATTCATCATAAATTAAATCTTTCGCTATCCCTTATAAAAGCTGACTTAATAAAAGTTATAAACTGAAAACCAAGAGTATATCGTTAAAATATTATAATTCTTACAAAACATAAAAAAGAAACAATCGGTTGCTTTTATTTCATAAAAAAACTCCCTTCCAAATAACTGGAAGAGAGTTTTTAAAACTATAAAAACGGAAATGAAAAAGGTTATAAATTCATCTTTTTCGCGTCTTCTACAAATTGCTTTAATCCGATATCGGTTAAAGGATGTTTCAGAAGACCTTTTATAGCAGAAAGCGGTCCAGTCATTACATCTGATCCAATTTTGGCACAATTGATAATATGCATGGTATGTCGCACAGAAGCCGACAAAATTTGAGTTTGATAATTATAGTTATCATAGATTTCTCTGATTTCAGCAATTAAATGCATTCCATCTGTAGAAACATCATCTAATCTCCCTAAAAATGGAGAAACATAAGTCGCTCCTGCTTTAGCGGCAAGCAAAGCCTGACCCGCCGAAAATACTAAAGTTACATTGGTGCGAATTCCTTTTGAAGAAAAGTATTTACACGCTTTTATACCATCGCCAATCATAGGCAGTTTCACTACAATCTGAGGATGTAAAGCGGCTAATTCTTCTCCTTCTTTTACCATTCCTTCAAATTCAGTCGAGATTACCTCAGCCGAAACATCGCCATCAACGATATTACAAATATCAAGATAATGTTTCAGGATATTTTCTTTTCCTGTAATGCCTTCTTTTGCCATTAAAGACGGATTGGTGGTTACACCATCTAAAACGCCTAAAGCCTGCGCCTCTTCAATGTCTTGAAGATTGGCGGTGTCAATAAAAAATTTCATAAGTTTTTTGGTTTGTGGTTAATTGTAATCTAGTTTCAATAGTGTTTAACATGAAGTAAATCGCATAGTTGTCATTTCGACGAAGGAGACCCGAGCGATAGCGAACAGGCGAAGCAAATCTTCGCGAGAAACTCGATAAAGATTAGTTATTTACTTTGTGGAGCTACTTACGGAGATTTCTCCTTCGTCGAAATGACAAAACTGTACGTTTTTTTCTTTATGTAGATAAATTTAGTAGAGACGCACTGCAGTGTGTCCAAATTCTAGCGAGTGAAAAATGTGCATTTCGATAGATTTTGCTCTTCAAAAAACCTTCAATAAAAAATACTCACTACTATTTTATCAAACTGACCTTTTATTCGTTTCGATTTTCAAAAAATAGTAACTAAACCTTCAATCTATTTTTCTTAAATCTTATTGTAAAAAAAGCCATAATCTTAATGCACATTTTCGAAGTTTCGATCTAAAAAACATTTTTAAATATTTTTAACGCTTTATGGCTATCACATTTAAAAATTTAAATTTTCTTAGATTTTTGTCTCACTAAGTTTTATAAGAAACCTAACAGTCCCGATGCATCGGGGCTGTTAGGTTTGCTGTAGAAGTTTACCAATTAAATGTATTGGTTAATGATATTTTCAAACAATTCTTGTTTACCGCTTTGAAGATTTAATTCTCCATTTTCGTGAGCGATAGTATAAAGATCTTTAAGGTTTAATTTTCCGTCAGCAAAATCTTTTCCTTTTCCAGAATCGAAAGAGCTGTATCTTTCAGTTCTTAATTTTTCGTAAGGAGAAGACGTGATGATTTTATCTGCAGTCAATAAAGCTCTTGCAAAAGTATCAGCTCCACCAATGTGTGCTAAGAAAACATCTTCTAAGTCTGTAGAGTTTCTTCTAATTTTAGCATCAAAGTTAACTCCACCACCTTGTAATCCACCAGCTTTTAAGAAAACCAACATCGCTTCTGTTGTCTCTTGAATGTTGTTTGGGAACTGGTCTGTATCCCATCCGTTTTGGTAATCACCTCTGTTCGCATCAATGCTTCCTAACATTCCCGCTTTTGCCGCAACTTCCAATTCGTGTTGGAAAGTGTGCTGTGCCAAAGTAGCGTGGTTTACTTCGATATTGATTTTAAAATCTTTATCTAAACCATAATTTTTCAAGAATCCGATTGCTGTAGCCGAGTCAAAATCGTATTGGTGTTTAGATGGCTCCATTGGTTTTGGCTCGATGAAGAAAGTTCCTTTAAAACCTTGAGATCTTGCGTAGTCTCTAGACATTGCTAAGAATTGCGCCATGTGGTCTAATTCTCTTCCCATATCTGTATTTAGTAAAGACATATAACCTTCTCTACCACCCCAGAATACATAGTTTTCTCCTCCTAAAGCAATTGTTGCATCCAAAGCCAATTTTACTTGACCACCAGCTCTTGCCACAACATTAAAGTCAGGATTTGTAGCGGCTCCGTTCATGAATCTTGGGTTTGAGAAACAGTTTGAAGTTCCCCAAAGCAATTTAATTCCAGAGTCTGCTTTTTTCTGTTTTAAGTAATCTGTAATAAAAGCCAAACGTTTTTCTGATTCTGCGAAAGTTGCTCCTTCAGCAATCAAATCGTAATCGTGAAAACAGAAATAATCGAATCCCATTTTGCTGATGAATTCAAAAGCAGCATCTGCCTTATCTTTTGCAGCCTGATATGGATCTGATGAAGCATCCCAAGCAAATTGTTGTGTTCCTGGCCCGAATGGATCACTACCTTGTCCACAGAAAGTATGCCAGTAAGCGATAGCAAATTTAAAGTGCTCACGCATTGTTTTTCCAGCTACAACTTGGTCTGGATTGTAATATTTAAATGCCAACGGATTATCAGATTCTTTTCCTTCAAATTTAATTTGGCCAATACCTTTGTAGTATTCTTTATCTCCTAAAACTATCATTTGATTTTTTTATTTATTTGTTAATATTAATTCTAATTCTTGTTTCCATTTTTTATAAGCCGCTTCGTAAGGTGCTGCGTTATGAAGCGGTAAAAACGTCATTACGTGATCGTTGTCACTTACATTAGCTCCAAACTTGCTGTAATCACCATCTTTTAAGCCAACCGCTCTCGCCGCACCAACTGCTCCAGTTGTATTGTAAATTTCGATTTCGTGACCAATTAAAGTTGCCACGGTATTAGAGAAAATCTCCGAACGGAAAAGGTTATCATTTCCTGCTCTAATTACATTAATTGTCGCATTATCATCTTTTAAACATTCCATTCCGTACACAAACGAAAACGCAATTCCTTCAAGAGAAGCTCTAAACAAATGCGCACTATTATGAATATTTAAGTTGAGGTTTAAAAAGTGAGTTCCAATAGTTTTATTGTTGAACATACGCTCAGCGCCATTTCCAAACGGAATTACGACAACACCTTCAGATCCAACCTCAATATTAGAAGCTTTTTCATTCATTGCTTCATAACTTTCGTTGCCCATATTATTACGAAGCCATCTGTACTGAATTCCTGCTCCGTTAATATTCAACAATTTACCAACTCTCGGCGTTTCTAGTTCGTAGTTTACGTGAACGAAATTGTTTACTCTTGTGCTCTTTCCAGACGACATTTCGCTAACGGCATAAAAAACTCCTGAAGTTCCTCCCGTAGCCGCCACTTCTCCCGGATTTAAAACATTTAATGAAAGAGCATTATTAGGCTGATCTCCTGCTCTGTACACAATCGGAATTCCAGCTGGAAGACCTGATTCAGCAGAAGCTTTTTCAGTAACAATACCTTGATTCGTAAAGTTTTCTACGATTTTTGGAGTTAATGATTGGTCGATTCCGTAGTAATCCAAAAGCCAATCGGCTACTTTATTTTCTTTATAATCCCAAAGCATTCCTTCAGACAAACCGTTTTTAGTTGTTGTTACTTCGCCTGTCAGTTTCAAAGCGATGTAATCTCCCGGAAGCATGTACTTAGAGATTTTATTGTAAACTTCAGGTTCATTTTCTTTAACCCATTTCAGTTTTGAAGCCGTAAAATTTCCTGGCGAATTCAATAAATGCGACATGCATTTTTCTTCTCCAATTTCGGCGAAAGCCTTATTACCAATCTCAACCGCACGGCTGTCGCACCAAATAATTGAATTTCTAAGGGCATTTCCTTCCTTATCCACAATCACCAATCCGTGCATTTGGTACGAAATACCAATTCCCTGAATTTTAGATGCATCAATATTTGCCTCTTTAATAGCTCTTTTCGTTGCTGTACAAATGTGCTGCCACCAGATTTCAGGATCCTGCTCTGCCCAGTCTGGGTGAATCGAAAGGATTTCCATTTCGTTCTGTGGTTCATTCAGAACGATTACTTTTTTACCCGTTTCTGCTTCTACCAAGGCTGCCTTGACAGAAGAACTTCCAATATCATATCCGATATAATACATACTTACAATGATTCTCTTATTATTAATTTTGTCGGCACATAACACTGAGTATCTTCGTCATGCGTAATAAATGCCGCTGCTTTGGTTCCCATTTCTTTAAAATCAGTTGAGACAACCGAAATTCCTTTGTATATAAATTTTTTCATCGGGGTTTCGTTGTACGACAAAAATCCAACATCTTTCCCTGGCTCAAAATCCTTCTCTTTGCACTGCTCTAAAAAGTGTCCCAAAATCCTATCGCTTACACTGATATAAGCAATCCCTTTTTCGATGCTGAATTTCTTTGGATCTGTAATTACCTCATATTCAAAACCAAAATCGGCACAGAATTTCTTAAAAAACTCCACCGTTTCCCACGGATGATTGGTAAAATCTGGATACACAAATTGTATCTTTTTGTACTTTTTAAACAAATCACTTGCCTCTGTCAATGACTCATAAAATGCTTTTCCAAAATCCTGAAAAACATAATTACTCGTTTTATCAGCTCTGATGTTCCAGTCAATCAAAAGCAGTTTATCTTTTGAAATCGCTGATAATGCCGGAGCAATAGCCGCGTGATCAAAATTCATCACCACATATTTGTAATACTTCCCTATTCCGTTATTAATGATCGTTTTAAAAACATCAATATTATAATGATGAAACTGTACATCAATAATCACATTATCGGCCAGATTATTCACAACCGAATGATATAAAACCTCCTTATAAGCCTTAAACGTATCTAAAACCAAAAGCACTTTTCTCGTTTCGCCCGCTACGTAATAACCTTTATTAGGCACAGAATCAATCACTTTTTGGTCTTTCAAAATCGAATAAGCCTTAAAAACAGTATCCCTTGAAAGCTGATAGGTCTTGCAGATCACATTTACCGACGGAAGTAAATCTCCCTTCTGTAAAATATTCTCCGCAATAGCATTCGTAATTCCATCTACCAACTGCTGATACTTCGGAATATCACTTTCGTGATTCATTATAAACTCAAATTTTTCTTCTTCTTTTAGCATACCGTTCTGTTCCGTTCTGTTATGCTAAAGTAGCTAAAAAACTTTTATAAAAAATTATTTTTCGTATTAAATATGTTATTTTTTTTAAGCTCTTTTATTCTAAAAATTTGGGCGTCTTTACGCCGCGACTAACTGGTCTTTCCGTTTCATTTTCTACCCAATTTGCCATTTCTGCCTTCGTTGAAATGACAAATTGAATGAAAAGAAGTAAAATCACAACACAACCGATTGTATTTTTTGCTAAATTTTTTATACAAAAAATCTTAATCAATTAATCTTCTTATTCCATAAGGATCAATCGTAATAATCGAACCGTCTTCTAAATAATCGATTTTGGTTACTTTCATGCTTCGCAAATGCGTCACCCCTTTTGACAAACTCGAATCGTGATAAAACAAATACCACTCGTCTTCTACCTCGCAAATCGAATGATGCGATGTCCAACCCACAACAGGATTCAAAATTCTTCCCTGATACGTAAACGGCCCATAAGGATTATCGCCAATAGCATAACAGATAAAATGAGTATCGCCTGTAGAATACGAGAAATAATATTTTCCGTTGTATTTATGCACCCAAGAAGCTTCAAAAAAACGACGGTCATGATCGCCTGCCAAAATCTCATTGCCGTTTTCATCCAAAATTTTAATCTCTTTTGGTTCTTCAGCAAATTCAAGCATATCGTCTCGCAGCAGAGCTACTATTGGCCCAAGGGCTTTTTCACTTGACGAAGGTTCTTCGTGGTTTTCATCGTATTTATTGCTACGATATTTTTGAAGCTGTCCGCCCCAAATTCCTCCAAAATAGATATAATGTCTACCATCTTCATCTTCAAAAACGGCTGGATCAATACTGTAACTTCCTTTTATGGCATCTTTTTCGGGAACAAAAGGCCCAACTGGCGAATCTGAAATGGCAACACCAATCTGGAAAATTCCGTTGGCACGTTTGGCAGGGAAATACAAATAATACTTCCCGTTTTTATGCGCTGCGTCAGGTGCCCACATTTGCTTTTCGGCCCAAGCCACATCATCTACATGCAATGCAACACCATTATCAACTACTTCTGATGAAATGTCTTCCATAGAAAAAACATGATAATCCTCCATCCCGAAATGATCGCCGTTATCGTTAAACGGAATTCCAGCATCAATATCATGAGATGGGTAAATGTAAATTTTTCCGTTGAATACATGTGCCGAAGGATCGGCTGTGTACATATGGGATACTAAAGGCTTTGAAATCGCCAGGTCATTAATTTCTTCAAAATTAATGTGTTCAATGCTATCTTCAGGCATACTTCTATTTTGTTTAAATAATTAAGCTCTTCTTTCTTTTAATTCTGTTTCAATCTGCACTTCCATTTCTTTATTGATTTTATAGAAAAACAACAATCCAGCTCCAATTAAAAAAGGGATTGCAGGGAAAATACTCACTAGTAATTTTATTCCATTTATGGCTGTTTGAGACTGTTGTGGTGCATTGGGAACGTAGTGAAAATAACCTAAAAATAAAGTGGTTAAAGCACCTCCCACGCTCAGTCCTGTTTTTAGTCCAACCATCATTGCAGAGAATATAATCGCAGTTGCACGACGGTTATTTAACCATTCTGAATAATCGGCCACATCGGCAATCATTGCCCAAAGAATTGGGATCGTTATTCCATAGAAAAATCCGTGTAGAATCTGAGAGAAAAACATCAGACTAATTGATGTTGGAGGATAAAAATAGAATGCAATAATGAACAAAGTCGAGATGAATAAAAATGTACCAAAAACATTTCGTTTTCCGTATTTGTCTGCGAGATTTTTGGACAAAGTAATTCCAACAATCATAAAAATAATTCCACCCGCATTAAATAAACCGAAACCCGCTGAAACAGGATCATTTCCAAAATGATTCAATCCGATATTCGATAAAGTATCTAAAATAGGCTGAATGAAAATGGCTAATTGTTCTTTATCGACATAATTCTCAAAATAATACACATATGAACCGCCTTTCATTGCCAAAGTCACAAAAACCAAAGTCGTCAGCGAAAGCATAATAACCCAAGGCCTGTTTTTGATTAAATCGCTTAAATCTTCTTTTACGCTTGATTTTTGTTCTGGTTTCGGAATAATTCTTTCCTTGGTGGTTAAAAACGTAATTAAAAGCATAATCGTCCCAATAATCGCTAATGCGGTCATGACTTTTTCAATTCCGACTGCTTTATCGCCATTTCCAGCACTTTTTATAATGCCAAGCATGAAAACCTGAACAAAAAACTGAGCAAACATAACCGCCACAAAACGGTATGATGACATACTGTTTCGTTCTTTCATATCGCCCGTAATAACACCGCTTAAAGCAGAATAAGGCAAATTGTTTCCAGCATAAAAAAGCAATAATAAAGTATAGGTTATAACGGCATAAATTACTTTTCCTTTATAAGAGAAATCAGGAGTTGAAAAGGCTAATAGCGCTACTATTCCAAGGGGAATTGCTGTTATTAAAATCCAAGGTCTAAATTTTCCCCATTTGGTACTGGTTCTGTCCGCCAAAACCCCAATAATCGGATTAAAAATAAAGGCTGCAATTAATCCAACAATCAACATGATGATCGAAGAATCTGTTGGTGATAATCCGTAAATGTCGGTGTAGAAATACGCCAAATACGTCATCAAAGTTTGAAAAACGAGATTAGCAGCAAGATCTCCTAAGCTGTATCCAATTTTTTCTTTGATGGATAGTTTTTGTGAAATGTTAGTCATTCGTGGGTTTGTGGTCATTTTTGATTAGTTAGTTTTATTCCTGCAAGGTTTTTCAAACCTTTTAGGTTTCAATTGTTTTTTACAGCTCCTAAAATCAGCTACCTACAAGGTTTTGGAAACCTTGCAGGAAAACGAATTACAATTCAAACAATCGGTTGTGTAAAATTAGTTAAAAAAACATATTTTGCAAATTTAGTTTACTTTATTTAAGATATTTTTCAAACCACAACCGATTGTTGGTTATTTTCTCAAAACTTACGCTTTTTTAGTATTTATTCTTTAGTTTCTTTCAGCTTTAAAATACTATCGTAAGCTGGTTTATGTTGTAAGTTCTTGTCAAACGGTAACGGATAATTGGTTCTTCCTTTAATCGGCCAATCGTTTAGCCACGATTGCCCGTCATGAACGCCCCAAAATGTAACTCTGTTAATTTTATCTTTATGCTTTAAAAATAGTTTAAAAATCGATGCGTAACGCTCTGCTAATTGTGTTTGAACGGAATCTGGCAATGCTTTAGGATAGGGATTCATTTTGGCGCTTCCTTCGAAATTCTGATTTACATCAGCTCCTTTTAAATCCCACGGATTTGGTAAAACGGTAATATCCAATTCTGTAAAAGCAACTTTAATTCCTAAAGCCGAATACTCTAAAATACTTTTTTCAATTTCTTCAATGGATGGACTTTGCAATCTCCAGTGCCCTTGAATACCTACTCCATCAACTTTTCCGCCTTCCGCTTTTATTTTTTTGATTAAAGCGATTGCTCCAGCCCTTTTTGCGGGTTCTTCAATATTATAATCGTTGTAATACAACTCCGCTTTTGGATCTGCTTTTTCTGCGAGTTTGAAAGCATCTACTAAATATTTTTCGCCAAGCGTATTCAAAAAAACAGATTTTCGTAAAGTTCCGTCCTCGTTCAACGCTTCGTTTACAACGTCCCACGAATTGATTCTTCCCTTGTATTTTGAAACTATTGTCGTGATATGGTCTTTCATAAACGCTTTCATTTCTGTACTGTCGGCAATCTTTTCCATCCAAGGCGCCAATTGGCTGTGCCAAATCAAAGTATGACCATGAATAAACATTTTGTTTTTCTCGCCATATGCCACAAATTTATCAGACAAAGTAAAATCGTATTTATCTTTCTGCGGATGCGTAAACATAGATTTCATGATGTTTTCTGCCGTAATTGCATTAAATTCTTTTCGAATCAAAGAATCTTCCTTTTTGTCTTTTTCTTCGATTTGGTTAGCACTTAAAGCAGTTCCAATATAGAAATCATCTTTGTAAGCATCTTTTAATGAAGCTGTTTCTTTTTGCGATATACAGCTAACAGCCAGCAAAGCCGTGATGGCAAATAAATAAGGTTTAATAAATTTCATATCTTTTGGTTTCAATAGTTAATCGTTTTTTATTCGTTTAGTTTTGTCATTCCGAGGAACGAGGAATGACAAATTCCAC
Source organism: Flavobacterium sp. B330r (assembly GCF_056824325.1). Taxonomy (NCBI): domain Bacteria; kingdom Pseudomonadati; phylum Bacteroidota; class Flavobacteriia; order Flavobacteriales; family Flavobacteriaceae; genus Flavobacterium; species Flavobacterium sp. B330r. The sequence continues at coordinate 3,083,028 of NZ_CP124860.1, read as the reverse complement.
GTATTATTTCAAAGAATAATTACAAATCCAATTTATAACCAATTCCCATTTCCAGACCTCTCAACTCAGCCAAACCTTTTAGTCTCCCTGTCAAGGAATAACCAGGATAAGTTTCTGTTGCTTCATCAACTTGATGAAGAAAACCATGATCTGGGCGCATTGGCAGACTCATTTTGGTTTTGTTCATTAATAAAAGTAATTTCTCAACAATCAGTTCCATTTTAACATCGCCGTCTAAATGTGCCGATTCCCTAAAAATAGTTTCGCTTTCGCGGATGGTATTTCGAAGATGTAAAAAGTAAATTCTATCCCCAAAATCGTCTATAATTTTCTCTAAATTATTTTTTGGATCAGCGCTTAATGATCCTGTGCAATAACATAATCCGTTTGCTATTGACGGAACGGCGCTGAAAATAGCTTTCAAATCGGCTTCTGTTGAGACAATTCTTGGAAGACCTAAAACCGAAAATGGCGGATCATCTGGATGAATCGCTAACTTTTGTTCATTTTTCTCTGCAATCGGAGTTACTTCTGATAGAAAATAAATCAGGTTTTCTCTTAATTTATGATTATCGATTTCAGCATAATTCTCTAAAAGGGACAAAATCTGCTCTGCCGTAAAATGGATTTTACTTCCTGGCAATCCTAATAAGACATTTTTAAACAACAGTGCTTTTTCATCTTCAGACAGTTGATTTCCGAACTGCAAAGCTTTTTCTTTTTCAGTCTCTGAATAATCGTTTTCTGAATTTGGTCTTTTCAAAAGAAACACATCAAAATAGGTAAATGCCTCCTGATTATACAGCAAAGCTCTGCTTCCGTCTTCGTTTATAAAATTATGATTGGTTCTTACCCAATCCAGAATCGGCATAAAATTGTACGTTATAATTTTGATACCACACTTCGCCAGATTTTGTAAACTGATTTTATAATTTTCAATGTATTGCAGATAATTTCCAGAAGCTCGTTTGATTTCTTCATGAACAGGAAGACTTTCAACCACAGTCCATTCCAACCCATAATTCCGAATAATTTCTTGTCTTTCTTTTATTGCTTCAGTCGTCCAGACATCGCCAACCGGAATTTGATGCAATGCGGTAACAATTCCCGTTGCGCCAGCTTGTCGGATGTCGATCAACTTGACATTGTCGTTTGGACCGAACCATCGCATAGTTTGCTGCATTTTTATCATACTTCTTTTTTTTATGCCACGAAGGCGCTAAGTCGCAAAGTTTTTGTTTCCCGCAGATTTTGCAGATTAAGCTGATTTTAATCTTTTTAATCCTTTAATCTGTGGCTTCAAAAAACCTTTGAGCCTCTGCCCTTCAAAAACTTTAAATTAAAACCCAATACTATTTCCTCCATCAACAGGCAATACTGTACCGGTAGTATATTTTGATTCGCTTAAAGCGAAATAATAAACCGCATCTGCAATGTCTGATGGTTCTCCTAAATATCCCATTGGTGTTCTTCCTAACACTTTATTTTTTCTTTCTGGATCATTATCAAGTGCTGTTGACGACATTTTGGTTTTAATAAATCCTGGAGCAATACAATTTACGCGAATTCCTGCAGGTGCCAATTCTGTTGCCATCGCACGTGTCATTGACTCAATTGCGCCTTTACTAGCCGAATATGCAATTACTTTTGGAATTCCGTACTGCGATGCCATAGAACTGATATTGATAATGCTTCCGCCTCCGTTTACTTTCATATTTTTTACGACCTCTCGGCTCACACTAAAAACGCTTAAAAGATTGGTATGGATAATCGATAGAAAGTCTTCGTCCGTCACATCAGCAATTTCTTTTTTCATATTAATCCCAGCGTTGTTAACTAAAATATCAACTGAGCTATTTCTTGTAATACTTTCAATCATCGCAGGAATACCTTTCAAATCGTTCAAATCGAAAATCACTGGAATAGCATTTTCTCCAATTTCTTTGCAGGCATCTTCTGTTTTTTCTTTTGATCTTCCAATGATGTAGGTTGTGATACCGTTATCACATAATTTCTTTGCTGTCGCAAATCCTAAACCTGAATTTCCTCCAGTTACAATTGCTGTTTTCTTAATCATAATTTTTATAAAATATATTTATCCATTTCCGGGTGCAAATGGGAATTTTAATGATTTAAAATAATCTAAGGTTTGTCTTGGTTTTTCAACTCCTTCAGGAAGTTCTTTTCCCGAAAACTGCTGAAAATATAGCAAACATGCATCATGCCACCATTGTGCTTCTTTATGCTGAATTTCTAATAACATTTTCACTTCGTTAAAACGTTCGTTGTCAACATACTTTTCTGCCTGATTCCAAACATTCTGCATTGTTGCCACCTGATTTACACCTTCCTGATATTTTAATGCCAAACCATTCCAAAGTGTTTGTCCATTTTTCAGTTTATAATCCCAAGAAACATGATGAAACCACAAAAGATCTTTTTCTGGACAAGTTTCTAAATTATCAAAAAGTTTTTCTATTTCTGGCGCATATTGTGAAGTGGCATTGGTTCCCGCCTTTGATCTATCGAAACCAATTCCGTTTTTGTCTGCTTTATGATAGTAAGTCGGATTCCATTCTGGTCTTGACAAATTCGAAACCCAAGGTCCTGGACCGTAATGATGTCCAGTATCCATAATATGATGCAAACCAAGCGGTGTCATATAACTGACAACAGCTTCACGCGATTCCATCATGATATTTTTTACAGGTTTAATGAAATTTTCATCGTTTGAAAAAGTACATCTTAACCATTCATCAGCAATGGTTTCAGAATCTAAATACGGATTCCAAGCCAGTCTTCCGAAACCATACCAATTTGCCTGTAAAAAAGGGTGTCCTGTCCAGTTTAAATCATTCCCAATATTAGCAACGCCTGCAATTCCGGTTAATTTGTTTTGATATAAATTGCCATCAATAACTTTAGCAACAGTTGAACCTTTTCCTTTTTGATAGGTATCTGACTCTAAAACTTCTTGAAATAATTTTGGCAAGAAAACCAAATGCGTGCTGAAGCCTAAATATTCCTGCGTGATTTGAAACTCTATCATTAAAGGAGTTTTCGGCATTGCTCCAAATAACGGATGAAAAGGTTCTCTGGGCTGAAAATCGATTGCTCCGTTTTTAACCTGAACAATTACATTCTCTTTGAATTTTCCATCATACGGCTGAAATTCGGCGTAAGCTTGTTTCGCACGATCATTTGCATCATGTTCTGAATATACAAAAGCTCTCCACATAATTACTCCGCCAAAAGGAGCAACAGCATCAGCCAGCATATTTGCACCATCAACATGGTTTCGTCCGTAATTTTGCGGCCCAGGCTGACCTTCTGAATTGGCTTTTACCAAAAATCCTCCAAAATCTGGAATTCGTTTATAGATTTCAGCTGACTTATTTTTCCACCAATTAATAACTTCAGGATCTTTTGGATCGGCAGTTTTTAAGTTTCCAATTTCGATTGGTGCTGAAAATCTTGCAGTTAAATAGACTTTTATTCCGTAAGGTCTAAAAACATTGGCTAAAGCTTCTACTTTTTCTAAATACTGCGGAGTTAAGATCAAAGCGTTTGCATTTACATTGGTCAAAACTGTTCCGTTAATTCCGATTGAGGCATTCGCTCTAGCGTAATCAATATAGCGCTGATCGATAAAATCTGGAAGTTTCTGCCAGTTCCAAAGCGAAAATCCAGCGTAACCTCTTTCAACTGTTCGGTCTAAATTATCCCAATGGTTTAGGATTCTGATATTGGTTTTAGGAGAATCAACAATATTTAAATTTTTAACCGATGTATTCGTTTGCAAAATTCTTAAGAAATTAAAAACTCCGTATAAAACCGCAACTTCATTTTTTCCTGTAATAATGATTTGCTTTTTGTTTTTTAAAGAAATGGATTTGATGATAAAACCTTCTTCATTTATTTTATCAAAATCAGATTTCAATTCATTTTTTAGTTCAATACTCAAATTCGATGCTGAACCAACGATAAGATTATTTTCTCCTTTTACATCTGATTTTATTTCGGGAATATTTCCTAGCATATCTGAAAATCCTGTTTTGATTTCTTTCTCAGCAATTTTAATAGTTTCGGAGTTTCCTAAAATAATAATTCCTTTAAGATTGTTTTTGTATTCTGAAGCTATTGTAGAATTAGCAACTGTATTGTACTGAAGCCACAATTTATAATCCTTTTGTGCTGAAGCTTGAAAGGAAATCAGAAGAAACAGGAAAAGAAATCGTAGTAAAGCCATGGTTTTAATTTATTCTTTATAATGTCATTTTTACAACATCAATATTTTACATCCAATTAAAAGTATTTGATAAAATTTTAATTTAAAAAATACATTATCTTAAACAAAACAATAAATGCAATCGGTTGCGTAAAAATATAGGATTGTTATTTAAGAAAAAAATTTTGAGTTGCTTTTTTTCAAAAAATATATTTCTACAACAAATAAAAGCAGGATAATTATAAAAACTATCCTGCTTTAACTGGTGGATTTACTATTTTAAATCCTTTATTTTTGATTCTATTTCTGCGAAGATTCTCTTGCCAGTACTTCCGTATTTAAGAATGTAATTTCTTTGGCATCATCATCATTTTTAGATGATTTCAAATTTTTTATAATAATATCAGCCGCTGCTTTTCCCATTTTTTCGGCAGGATGCGTAATAGTAGATAAATTCGGATCTATAATCTGCGAGATCGGGTCGTTGTTAAAACCAATTACTTTGAATTCTTCTGGAACTTTAATTCCGCGTTTTTTAGCAGTTTGAACAGCACTTACTGCTAAAATATCTCCAGGTGCAAATAAACCGTCTGGAATTGGGTTTAAATCGAATAAAGCGTTACTGGCTTTTACTCCATCTTCATAAGTAACAGAATTTAGATTGATAATCAATTCTTCTTCAACCTCGATATTATGGTCTTTTAAAGCTTCGATGTAGCCTCTTTTTCGTTCGTTATATAAGTTTCCTAATTCTGAACCAGCCGTTAAATGTGCAATACGAATACACCCTTGTTCAATAAGATGTTTGGTAGCTTTGTAACCTGCTGTATAATTGTCAATTACAACTCTAAAAGTATTATAATCTTTCGGAACCCTATCAACAAAAACTAACGGAATATTATTGTTTGAGAACTGATGAAAATGCGCTGTATCTCTGGTTTCCATTGCCAGCGAACAAATTACACCGCTCACACGATTGGAATACAAAGATTTAGCCATATTTACTTCTTCTTCATACGAGTCATGCGACTGCATAATGATTACAGTATAATCTGATTTCTGAGCTGTAATTTCGATTCCGCTGATTAGAGAAGACAGAAAGGGCTGTGTAACAGTGGGAATCAAAACACCAATTGTTCTGGTTTTATTTCCACGCAAACCTGCTGCTAAAGTATTGGGAACGAATCCCATTTCTTCAGCGGTTTTTTTCACTTTCTTTATCGTCTTGTCACTTATGGTATGATGATCTTTTAAAGCTCGTGAAATAGTAGATGTAGCCAGATTAAGTCTCTCGGCTATATCGTAGATCGTTACATGTTTATTTTCTTCCATGAAATAAAAAATAAAGATGTAAATATAAACTATTTTCGTTCAAGATGTTCTATTGTAAGATTTCGCACAAAATAAAAATTTCCTGACTATCTCCATTAAAATTGGAGACCGATCAGGAAAATTCATCCGTGTTATGATTTGTTATTTTTTAACATCGTTCTTTTTGTCTTTTAAAATTTTACCATCTTTGGTAAATTCTAGATCAATTTTGTTTGTTAAATCGACATCAAGATCTTTGTGCCCATAGTCGATGTGCGTTATTTTTTCATTCGGATGATTCTTAGCTACATAAGCTTTAATATTATCTGGAATAAAATCAGTAGGAATTGGGTTGTCTCCACCGTCAACTTCACGATACGAACCGTCTTTCCAAAACTCTACTTCTGTTCCATCTTTGAGTTTTACTTCATATCCTTTTTCTCCATGTTCAGGATCTTTCTGTGCTTTTTCTACCAAAGTATGACTAAAATGTTTCTTTAAAAATTCCTGCGCTGGTTTTGGTAATTCGGTTACTTCAATTTTCTTCTGTGCACTGGCCGAGATTGTTGCAATTAACAATGTTATAGCCAAAAATAGCTTCATTTTCATAATTCATTTATTTAAGTATAGTATTACTAATTTACAACTTCAAAAAACGCATTCAAATGATTTTAAGAAACTTTTAGTTTTTTAAACAATCATAACATATTCACTTACAATAACTTTTAATTGTAATTTTTAGAAAAAATATATCACAACTTTGCCTAAAAAATTTATTTTAAGAAATAGGTGTTTGATCCTTTTGTAGTATTTTTACCTTTCGGATCCCACAAAGTCCGATATAATTAACCTTAAGAATACAACACTTTAAAATTTATTCATACCAATTAGAGTTCAAACCAAAACGTATGGCAATCTGGTTAGAAAGGCTTTTTTTATTCCTCCTTGTCTTTTTATCTTTCAGTCTCCATGCACAGATTGAAAATAAAAAGCAGGTCTTTGCCTCCAAAAAAAACTCCTCACTTAAACCAGACCATAAAATATTGGCTCTTTATGACTTGTATAATAAAGGAAACGAGAAAAAAGCATACAAAAACGCACATTTGCTATTAAAATCAAAAGCAGACAACCGATCTCTTGCAAGCACAAATCTTCTTCTTTCGTATTATTTTAACAAGAGAGCCATAATTGATTCTTCGATTTACTACACAAATCAGGCTTTTAAATATAATACCACAACCAATGATTCTTTAAAAAACCGTCTTTTCGCTTTGGGTTATAATTTGCTAGCGATTAATTACAATAAGCGAGGTTTGTTTAATGAAAGTAAAAAATGGCATCTTAAAGGAATAGAAGCTTCTCAAAAATACGATGAAAAAAATCTTTTTTACACTCATATACACGGTCTAGCACAAACTTATACAGAACTAGGAAATTATCAAAATGCTTTAAAATTATTTAAAGAATGCTTGGAATATAAAGAAGATACCGAAATAATTCTGGGAAGCTACATCAATATTGCGGATATTTATTCGAGACTGAAAGATTATGATAATGCCAATATTTATTACAAAAAAGGAAAAGCGCTCTGTGATAAAAACAATAATTTTCAAGGAAAAGCTATCGTTTTACTTGGTTTAGGTGAAAATTATCAGCATGAAAACAAATATCAAGAAGCATTAAAAACGTTTCAAGAAGCACTTGTTATTGCTGACGAAAACGAACTAAACCAATTGTCTGTTATTTCAAGAAGTACCATTGGAAACTGTTATATCTCTCAGAAAAAATACATTGATGCAAAATTGTGTTTTACCGAGGCACTCCAAAAATCTATACATTTTGGACTGCTTCAAACTCAAATAGAGATCTATGATGAATTGAGAAAAATTTCCATCAAACAAGAAGATTTTAAAAATGCTTATTTGTTTTATGAAAAATCAATTCATCTAAAAGATTCTATATCAAAACTGGAAAGAATAAAGGAAATTAATGAACTTGAAATTAAATACCAAACTACCCAAAAACAAAAAGAAATTGAATCTTTGAGATTTGAAAATGAAGTTAAAAAACTAGCCTTGGCTAGTCAAGAAGATGCAATCAAAAATATAATTCTTAAAGAAGAAATCTTTAAGAAAAATAATGAAAATACGCTTCTTGCTTACCAAAATTCATCTAACAAAAAAAGAAACGAAATAGCGCTCCTAAAAAAAAATCAACAATTAAAAAACCTAGAAATCAATCAACAAAAGAATTTAAAACTACTTATAATTAGTGCTTTTCTTATTTTATTGATTCCGATTATTGCACTGCTATTTCAGTTTCACAAACGATTCAAAGTGCAACATTTACTAAATATTAAGCAATCAGAAATTAGTTCTCAGAAAATAAACAGCATTTTAAAAGAACAAGAATTGGATCTAATCAAAGCATCAATCAGGGGGCAGGATAAAGAAAGACAACGTATCTCTCAAGAACTTCATGATAGTATTGGAGGTAATTTAGCGGCAATTAAACTGCAAATAAACAATTTAAATTCTTCTAATTTTTCGAATATCCAACAAATAAGCCAACAATTGGACGACACTTATCAGCAGGTTCGAAATTTATCGCACACTTTACTGCCTAAGAAATTTAGTCAAAATAAATTTCTAGAAGTTTTAGAATCATATTTGAATAATATTGGTGAGGCAAGCAAAATCAAGATTTCTTTTATTTCATATCCGAAGGAAGAAATTAATAAATTGGATGAAAATATTCAAGTTGAAATTTTTAAAATCATACAGGAGCTCTTAACTAATACAATTAAACATGCCCAAGCTACTGAAATTGAAGTTCAACTGAATTGTGTCGAAGATATCTTCAATCTTTTATTTGAAGATAATGGAATAGGTTTTGAAACCAAAAATACTCCAAAAGGAATTGGCCTAATTAATCTTGAAAATCGAATTAATAAACTAAATAGTTCATTTATAATCGATTCAAAATTAAAACGAGGTACTATCATTAACATAGAAATCCCAATTTTCCGATCAAAACCAAAAGCTTTAATAAAAAAATATTGATTTGAAGAACCAATTTCACGAATTAAAAAGCAACTAATATATTATTATATGACTAAAATTAAGCTACTTATTGCTGATGATCACACCATGTTCTTGCAAGGAATTATATCCTTATTAGAACAGGAAACAAATATCAATATTGTTGATAAAGCCGTAAATGGGATTGAGGCTTTGGAGATCATTAAAAAAAGTGCAATTGATTTAATTATTCTCGATATAAGTATGCCTGAAATGGACGGAATCGAATTGAGTAAAATTCTTAAAAAACAGCATCCACAGATTAAAATTCTAATTTTAAGCACACACAGCAATGCAATGATTATCTCTAGATTAATTAGAATTGGTGTAAATGGTTATTTATTGAAAAATGCTGAAAAAGAAGAACTACTTAAAGCTATTAACACAATTGCTTCAGGCGAAAATTACTTTGCAGAAGAATTAGAGGAAAAACATTTTACCAATAGTTCAAGAATTGAAAAACAGTCTTCTCATATAACAGAATTAAGTTCTAGAGAAAAAGAAATTTTAGTCTTAATAGCTCAAGAATACAATACAGCCGAAATTGCAGAAAAAACTTTTATTAGTTTAAATACTGTAAATACGCATCGCCGTAATTTATTATCAAAATTAAATGCGAAAAACACAGCTGGTTTGGTAAAATATGCTGTAGAGAATGGTTTAGTAGATTAATTGTATTACAATTCGCAAATTATATTACTTAAGCCCGAATAATATAGTAAAGCTCCCCAATGCTATACTAGCTATTCGAGCAAGTAATAAAAATCTGATTTTAATCAAATTAAAATTGCATGCTTATATCAATTTAATTCTCCAAAAATAATTTGATATACCTCGTTTACATTGCAACTTTAACACAAATCTACTACTCAACTTCATTTTTTACATCATTATAAATAATGATTTTACATTCTTTTTTTTCATGTTCAAACATTCCAAAAACCAAAACATATAAAAAACAGAAAACCCCATCCAATTTGGATAGGGTTTTCAAAAGAAAGGCGACGACATACTCTCCCACAAAACTGCAGTACCATCTGCGCAGGCGGGCTTAACTTCTCTGTTCGGGATGGGAAGAGGTGAGCCCCGCCGCAATAACCACCTTAAGGCTATTCGCTGCAAGCAGCTTTTAATCATTAATTACCAATTATAAATTGTTAATTATCAATTAAACAATATTTTAACATACTGAGATAAAGAAACAAACAAGCATTATTTAGAAAGTTTCCTCCCCCCGATTGCTCGGGGGGAAAAGTTTGTGCATAAGCTTACGGATTATTAGTACTACTCGACTATGACATTACTGCCTTTACATCTGTAGCCTATCAACGTGGTCATCTTCCACGATCCTTAAAAGAAATCTCATCTTGTGGTGGGTTTCGCGCTTATATGCTTTCAGCGCTTATCCCTTCCAAACGTAGCTACTCTGCGGTGCCCCTGGCGGGACAACAGATACACTAGAGGTTTGTCCAATTCGGTCCTCTCGTACTAGAATCAGATCCACTCAAATTTCTAACGCCCGCAGTAGATAGAGACCGAACTGTCTCACGACGTTCTGAACCCAGCTCGCGTGCCACTTTAATGGGCGAACAGCCCAACCCTTGGGACCTTCTCCAGCCCCAGGATGTGACGAGCCGACATCGAGGTGCCAAACCCCCCCGTCGATATGAGCTCTTGGGGGAGATCAGCCTGTTATCCCCGGCGTACCTTTTATCCTTTGAGCGATGGCCCTTCCATGCGGAACCACCGGATCACTATGCTCTACTTTCGTACCTGATCGACCTGTATGTCTCTCAGTCAAGCTCCCTTATGCCATTGCACTCTACGCACGGTTACCAAGCGTACTGAGGGAACCTTTAGAAGCCTCCGTTACTCTTTTGGAGGCGACCACCCCAGTCAAACTACCCACCAAGCACTGTCCCCCACATTGCGGGGTTAGGCCTCAGATAAACAAAGGGTTGTATTTCAACAATGACTCCACAACGCCTGGCGACGCCGCTTCATAGTCTCCAACCTATCCTACACATCATTTATCCAAGGTCAATACTAAGCTATAGTAAAGGTGCACAGGGTCTTTTCGTCCCACTGCGGGTAAACGGCATCTTCACCGTTACTACAATTTCACCGAGCTCATGGCTGAGACAGTGTCCAGATCGTTACACCATTCGTGCAGGTCGGAACTTACCCGACAAGGAATTTCGCTACCTTAGGACCGTTATAGTTACGGCCGCCGTTTACTGGGGCTTCAATTCAATGCTTCTCCGAAGATAACATCTCCTCTTAACCTTCCAGCACCGGGCAGGTGTCAGGCCCTATACTTCATCTTACGATTTTGCAGAGCCCTGTGTTTTTGATAAACAGTCGCCTGGACCTCTTCACTGCGGCCAGCATTGCTGCTGGCGACCTTTCTCCCGAAGTTACAGGTCTATTTTGCCTAATTCCTTAGCCATGAATCTCTCGAGCACCTTAGGATTCTCTCCTCAACTACCTGTGTCGGTTTACGGTACTGGTTCTTACTGCCTGAAGTTTAGAGGTTTTTCTTGGAAGCCCTTAGGCGCACTATCTCTTTGTCCGAAGACTCCGAGTACTATCGCATTTCACCAAGATCTCCGGATTTGCCTAGAGACCCTATAGCTAGGTGCTTTAACGAACTATTCCGTCAGTTCGCGGCGCTTTCATCACTCCGTCACCCCATCACAGCAATAAGAAGTACGGGAATATTAACCCGTTGGCCATCGACTGTCCCTTTCGGGTTCGCCTTAGGTCCAGACTAACCCACAGCTGATTAGCATAGCTGTGGAAACCTTAGTTTTTCGGTGTGCGGGTTTCTCGCCCGCATTATCGTTACTTATGCCTACATTTTCTTTTCTGACCGGTCCAGCATACCTTACGATACACCTTCAGCCCTGTCAGAATGCTCCCCTACCACTTGCACATACATGCAAATCCATAGCTTCGGTAATATGCTTATGCCCGATTATTATCCATGCTCGTCCGCTCGACTAGTGAGCTGTTACGCACTCTTTAAATGAATGGCTGCTTCCAAGCCAACATCCTAGCTGTCTGGGCAGACAAACCTCGTTCTTTCAACTTAGCATATATTTGGGGACCTTAGCTGATGGTCTGGGTTCTTTCCCTCTCGGACTTGGACCTTAGCACCCAAGCCCTCACTGTTATCAATCATTATATAGCATTCGGAGTTTGTCAGGAATTGGTAGGCGGTGAAGCCCCCGCATCCAATCAGTAGCTCTACCTCTATATAACTAAAATAACGCTGCACCTAAATGCATTTCGGGGAGTACGAGCTATTTCCGAGTTTGATTGGCCTTTCACCCCTACCCACAGGTCATCCGAAGACTTTTCAACGTCAACCGGTTCGGTCCTCCACTGTGTGTTACCACAGCTTCAACCTGCCCATGGGTAGATCACACGGTTTCGCGTCTAACACTACTGACTAAAGCGCCCTATTCAGACTCGCTTTCGCTGCGGATCCATGGCTTAACCACTTATCCTTGCCAGCAGCGTTAACTCGTAGGCTCATTATGCAAAAGGCACGCCGTCACCCCACGAAAGGGCTCCGACCGCTTGTAAGCGCATGGTTTCAGGATCTATTTCACTCCGTTATTCACGGTTCTTTTCACCTTTCCCTCACGGTACTGGTTCACTATCGGTCTCTCAGGAGTATTTAGCCTTAGCGGATGGTCCCGCCAAATTCAGACAGGGTTTCACGTGCCCCGCCCTACTCAGGATACCGCTATCCATTACATTTGTTGCCCATACGGGGCTGTCACCCTCTGTGGCGCTCCTTTCCAGAAGCTTCCGGTTCCTCATGCATGAAATGTCGCGGTCCTACAACCCCAGCTATGCCGTAACATAACTGGTTTGGGCTAATCCGCGTTCGCTCGCCACTACTTACGGAATCACTTTTGTTTTCTTCTCCTCCGCCTACTTAGATGTTTCAGTTCAGCGGGTTTGCCCACCTATCGGTGTGCTATGTCTTCAACATAGCGGGTTGCCCCATTCGGATATCTGCGGATCAATCTGTGTGTGCCAGTCCCCGCAGCTTTTCGCAGCTTATCACGTCCTTCATCGCCTCTGAGAGCCTAGGCATTCCCCATGCGCCCTTATTTTGCTTATTGCACCAATCTTGTTAATTAAAACAAGACCGTTTTGTTTTGTCTTTTGCAATAAATTGCAAAAAACGCTTTCTACTTTCTTATTATTTTCTTATCTCAATATGTCAATGAACTTTTTCCCGATTTATCGGGACAGTGGAGAATAACGGAGTCGAACCGTTGACCTCCTGCGTGCAAGGCAGGCGCTCTAGCCAGCTGAGCTAATCCCCCAATCTAATTATGAATTGTGAATTATGAATTATGAATGATTATTCATAAGAACTCAACTCTAGAATTTCCTTTTTTTAAGTTAAATAGTAGTCCCGGGCAGACTCGAACTGCCGACCCCTACATTATCAGTGTAGTACTCTAACCAGCTGAGCTACGAGACTCTGTTTTACTTAATTTTATCATTTTTTTTAAATTAACAGCAAGAGCAATACAATCTCAGATTCCAAAACCATAGTCCGGCATCTTATTTCCCCAGCGTGCATTGCTGCTAACACATAGGGCTCTAGAAAGGAGGTGTTCCAGCCGCACCTTCCGGTACGGCTACCTTGTTACGACTTAGCCCTAGTTACCAGTTTTACCCTAGGCAGCTCCTTGCGGTCACCGACTTCAGGCACCCCCAGCTTCCATGGCTTGACGGGCGGTGTGTACAAGGCCCGGGAACGTATTCACCGGATCATGGCTGATATCCGATTACTAGCGATTCCAGCTTCACGGAGTCGAGTTGCAGACTCCGATCCGAACTGTGACCGGCTTTATAGATTCGCTCCTGGTCACCCAGTGGCTGCTCTCTGTACCGGCCATTGTAGCACGTGTGTAGCCCAAGGCGTAAGGGCCGTGATGATTTGACGTCATCCCCACCTTCCTCACAGTTTGCACTGGCAGTCTTGTTAGAGTTCCCGACTTGACTCGCTGGCAACTAACAACAGGGGTTGCGCTCGTTATAGGACTTAACCTGACACCTCACGGCACGAGCTGACGACAACCATGCAGCACCTTGTAAACTGTCTTGCGAAAGATCTGTTTCCAAATCGGTCAGTCTGCATTTAAGCCTTGGTAAGGTTCCTCGCGTATCATCGAATTAAACCACATGCTCCACCGCTTGTGCGGGCCCCCGTCAATTCCTTTGAGTTTCAAACTTGCGTTCGTACTCCCCAGGTGGGATACTTATCACTTTCGCTTAGCCACTGAGATTGCTCCCAACAGCTAGTATCCATCGTTTACGGCGTGGACTACCAGGGTATCTAATCCTGTTCGCTACCCACGCTTTCGTCCATCAGCGTCAATAAATTGGTAGTAACCTGCCTTCGCAATTGGTATTCCATGTAATCTCTAAGCATTTCACCGCTACACTACATATTCTAGTTACTTCCCAATAATTCAAGTCCTGCAGTATCAATGGCCGTTCCACCGTTGAGCGATGGGCTTTCACCACTGACTTACAAGACCGCCTACGGACCCTTTAAACCCAATGATTCCGGATAACGCTTGGATCCTCCGTATTACCGCGGCTGCTGGCACGGAGTTAGCCGATCCTTATTCTCACAGTACCGTCAAGCTCCGACACGTCGGAGTGTTTCTTCCTGTGCAAAAGCAGTTTACAATCCATAGGACCGTCATCCTGCACGCGGCATGGCTGGTTCAGACTTGCGTCCATTGACCAATATTCCTCACTGCTGCCTCCCGTAGGAGTCTGGTCCGTGTCTCAGTACCAGTGTGGGGGATCTCCCTCTCAGGACCCCTACCCATCGTCGCCTTGGTAAGCCGTTACCTTACCAACTAGCTAATGGGACGCATGCTCATCTTTCACCGTTGTGACTTTAATTGCAGGATGATGCCATCCTGTAATGCTATGAGGTATTAATCCAAATTTCTCTGGGCTATCCCTCTGTGAAAGGCAGATTGCATACGCGTTACGCACCCGTGCGCCGGTCTCAAGGCCCGAAAGCCTCTACCCCTCGACTTGCATGTGTTAAGCCTGCCGCTAGCGTTCATCCTGAGCCAGGATCAAACTCTTCATCGTATATTTTAATATTATATAATCGATGCTCTTTCTATCGGTTCTTTTCGAATCTTACGATTCTACTGCTCTTATTCTTTTTGTTCTAACATCTCTGTTAGAACGGCTGTCAATTCAATATGTCTACGAACGTAATTTTCTGTCTTTCGCTTATCTCTCAAAGCGGGTGCAAAACTAAAACTTCTTTTTGTTTCCTGCAAGAAAAATTTAAAGTTTTTTTAAGATTTTTTTCAATCCCGTTTTCTCTAATTTCCCTCCCAATCTCTCAATGAACTTTCCGTGTTTTGCGGGGTGCAAATGTAGAAAGCATTTTCAAATCTCGCAAGCTTTTTCGAATCTTTTTTTTTGAAAATTTCTTTCCGTCTGATTCTCCTTTCCTGCCAGTATTTCGATGAACGCCTTCGCTGTTGCGGGTGCAAAAGTAGAACCTTTTTCCAGTTAAACAAGGCTTTTTGCAAACTATTTTCAATATTTTTTATAAGTCACTGGTTATGCGTTTTTTACAAACCAAAGTTTTTTGGGCTGTTTTATAGATATGTCTGTTTTCGGGCGATTTTGT
Organism: Flavobacterium sp. B330r; assembly: GCF_056824325.1. Lineage (NCBI taxonomy): Bacteria > Pseudomonadati > Bacteroidota > Flavobacteriia > Flavobacteriales > Flavobacteriaceae > Flavobacterium > Flavobacterium sp. B330r. The sequence continues at coordinate 3,067,706 of NZ_CP124860.1, read as the reverse complement.
CCTACTCTGCTTTATTTTGCCGTAAAGGCACTAAGATATAAAGTTTGGTTTTCTGTGGGTATTTTTCGAATCTCGCCAAGGCGCAGAGGCACAAAGTTTCTTTTTGGCACTGGTTTTTCTTCGGGGACCATCCATCTTCTCTGTTTTTTTCTTCTGGAAACCGGTGCCCTAGCCCCGATAGAAGTGGAAATCCTTTTGTGCCGGGGTTCGGCACAAAAGATTGGAGCGGATAGCGGGATAAGCTCCTTAATAAATTCCAAAGTTCAATTTTTTAAAATCTCAAATTCCAAATACTGCCGCTAAAAGGGCTTCGACTTCGCTCAGCCTGACAATAGATCTTAAAAGCTGATTTTAGATTTACTCCGTTTTACTCTTATATATTATAGTAGAACTTTCTGCTTATATATATAACAAAAACAAACCCGACAGGTTTTAGAAACCTGTCGGGTTATGAGAATGAAATCTACTCTTATGTATAGTATACTTATATATGTATACTATCGTTTAGGCTGTCGATTGCTTCTTTGGTGATTTGAATGCTTTTTAATTTTGCCTGATGATCGAAGATTGGGCTGGTTACCATTAGTTCGTCTATTCTGGCGTAGTCAATGAACTTTTTCAAATCGGTTATTAATTGTTCTTTGTTTCCTGTGAAGGTTCCGGCTGTCATTTGATTGACATGGAAACGTTCCTGCTCGTTCATGATGTCGTCTAATGACGGAACTGGCGGTTGTAGGCCTTTGCGGTCGTTTCTAATTAGGTTCAGGAACATTTGATACAAACTTGTAGACAATAATTCTGCTTCTTCGTTTGTGTCTGCTGCAATGATATTCACACAAGCCATTGTTTTTGGTTTATCTAAATATTCTGAAGGCTGGAAATTTTCTCTATAAAATTCAAATGCCTGAATCATCAGTTTTGGCGCAAAGTGTCCAGCAAAAGCATAAGGCAATCCGTAAGCTGCTGCCAAAGCCGCGCTGTCCATGCTTGATCCTAAAATCCAGATTGGCACTTTTAGACCTTCGGCTGGAAATGCACGCACTTTTCCTGTTGCATTTTCACTTGAAAAGTACTCTTGAAGTTTGCTTACGTTTTGCGGAAAACGCTGTGCCTGCTCAAAAAAGTCTTTTCGAATTGCTTCGGCGGTTGGCTGATCTGTTCCCGGCGCTCTTCCTAAACCTAAATCGATTCGGTTTGGATAAAGAGTTTCTAGGGTTCCAAATTGTTCTGCAACTACCAAAGGAGAATGATTTGGAAGCATGATGCCGCCAGAACCTACTCGGATATTTTTGGTCTGACTTGCTACATACCCAATTAAAACCACTGTTGCCGTACTTGCAACGTGGGCCATATTGTGATGTTCTGCAAGCCAAAATCGCTTGTATCCTAAAGTATCTGCTAATTGCGCTATGTCTTTTGTTTTTTGAAATGTTTCTGTGGCATTACTATCCTGAGTGATGATAGCGAGCTCTAATAATGAGACTGAAATTGGGTTTTTCATATAAAAAAATGCTAATATGCAAAATTAAGCCTTTTATATGGATGCCTTTTGTTTTCTAATGTTAATAGATTTATAATATTTCTAAAAATACCTAAAAGTTTCTTTTCCAATAATTAATTATTGTTTTACGATAATTAATTATACATTTGCAATATCAATCTAACTTTTCATTATATGAAGACAACTCATATTGTATCTAGAATATTATTTTACTTTACCCGATTTTTGTCTGTGATTTATTTCTTTTTGGCCGGATATTCTGTTTTTACTTTGGTAACGGGATTGTTTTTGACTTTTAAGGACAACGGAAAGTATTTTCAGGTTTGTTATCCTTTTACTTCTCATCCTTTAATGTTAGGTGATTACAACTTGCCGTATATTCTTTTTGATTTTTTGGCTCCGCTGAGTTTATATGGACTTTTCTTTTTATTGAGCAGCAATGTTTTTAAAGTATTTTTTCAGCCTAAATTATTTACGCAAAACGGAATTTCTCATTTAAGGCGTTTCTATTTATCCAATTTATTAATTCCGGGTATTGTAATATTTGTAGCTTTCTTTTTTGTGCCACTGGATAATGAAGTTTCGCTTTTTATATTATTACACGGAATGCTGGGTGTTTTCGCTTACTTTTTAGCCGCCATTTTTAAACAAGGTTTAAACCTTCAGAACGAACAAGACTTATTTATATAACTATGCCAATAATTGTAAATGTTGATGTAATGCTTGCCAAACGCAAGATGCAGAGTAAAGAGTTGGCAGAAAAACTAGATATTACGCCTGCTAATTTATCGATTCTAAAAACTGGAAAAGCAAAAGGAATTCGGTTTGATACTCTCGAAGCTATTTGTAAAATATTGGATTGCCAGCCCGGAGATATTTTAGAATACGTGGCAGAATAGCTTTCTTTTAAATCTTATTTCACTCTTAATAAATCAGTTTTTAAAGCCGACAGGTATTCTATTGCCTAAATTTTTCAAATCATAGTTTAATTCAATCATCTAAATCAATCAAAAAATGAACAGTTTATCAATCCAAAATCTCAGCAAAACGTATGAGAACGGCACAAAAGCGATTGACCAATTATCGCTTGAAATTACAAACGGAATGTTTGGTTTGCTCGGGCCAAACGGCGCCGGAAAATCGACTTTAATGCGGACTATTACCGCTTTGCAGGAACCCACTTCGGGAAGTATTGAGTTTAACGGAATTAATATTCTGGAAAATCCAATGTTTATCAGGCAAAATCTGGGTTATCTGCCTCAGGAATTTGGCGTTTATCCTAAAATTTCTGCTTATCGCCTGCTCGATCATTTGGCGGTTTTAAAAGGAATCGTCGAAAAAAAAGAACGTCACGATCAAATTTTGTATTTATTACAGCAGACGAATTTATTACAACACAAAGACAAAGCGGTTCATTCTTTTTCTGGCGGAATGCGTCAGCGATTTGGAATTGCTCAGGCTTTATTAGGAAATCCGAAGATTATTATTGTAGATGAACCTACTGCGGGACTTGATCCGGAGGAAAGAAACCGATTTAATAATTTGCTAAGCGAAATTGGCGAAAACATTATTGTAGTTCTATCGACTCATATTGTGGAAGATGTTCGTGATTTATGTCCAAAAATGGCCATTATCTCTAACGGAAAATTGATTTTGGAAGGAAAACCAAACGAAGCAATCGATTCTTTAAAAGATAAAATCTGGATGAAAGCCATTCCGAAAACAGAACTTAAGGACTATCAATCTAATTTTAATATCATTTCGTCCAACTTAAATTCAGGGAAAATCAATATTCATGTTTTCTCCCATCAACGTCCAGATTCTGGGTTCGAATTGATATCGCCAGATTTAAGCGATGTTTATTTTAGTGTTTTAGCTCAAAATCAACTTAAAAATTAGTGTTATGCTTTCTAAATTAATTCAATTTGAATGGCATAACAACACCAGAAGCTGGACTTTTTATGCCACGTTTATTATTTATTTGGTTTTAGGATTTTTTGTGAGTGCTTTTGCGAACTTTTCTTTTTCGGGCGCTTACAAAAATAGTCCGTATGTATTGACTTATGCGATTGGTCTGATTTCGCTAATGACGATATTTTCGATTACACTTCAGGTCGCGCAGAGTTTTTTAAAAGAATATGAAACGAAATTCGATTCGATTATTTTCTCCTCTCCTATTTCTAAGTTTCATTATTTAGCTCCAAAATTTATTACAGCATTTATAATCGCCGTAGTTTCTTTTGGAATGTTTATCGTTGGAATAATCGTTGGACATCAAATGTCATGGCTTTCAAAAAACGAGATTGGTCCTTTTGAAATTATAAATTATCTCTGGCCGTATTTTGTAATTGTGATTCCGAATATTTTCCTGTGTCTTTCTATATTGACGGCTTTGGCCTGGCTTACGCGAAGTAAACTTTTCATTTATGTTGGGGGACTATTAATTTACATTTTATATATAGCGGGTTCTATTTTTTCTAATTCGCCCATCTTTGCAAATGCTTCTCCATCTTCGGCGAAAGCCATGTCTTTGGCAGCAAAAATAGATCCGTTTGGTTTGGCGGCTTTTTTAGAACAAACGAGATATTGGACTTCGATTGAAAAAAATACCGAACTGGTTTCGCTTTCGGGGAACTTTTTATTTAATCGATTGTTGTGGATTTCGGTTTCACTGCTTTTACTTTTTGTTTCGTATCGATTATTTTCCTTCCGAAAAACAAAAACTAAAAAGATAAAAACACCTAAAGTCATTTCAAAAGAAGAAAAAATCTTTTCTTCGAAAATTCCAAAAAACATCGAGTTCAAAACTTTCAGACATAATTTTGCTGTTTTTAAAAGCAATATCAAGCTTGATATCTTTTTAGTTTTAAAAGGAATTCCGTTTTTATTGATTGTTCTTTTATTTTCGGGATTGTTGGCAATCGAAATTTCGGATGAAATTGACGGGGGAATTCGATTAGCGGAAAAAATTACGGATACGGCTTTAATGATTTCCACCATAATGGATCGTCTGCCTTTTATTCTGATCTTGATTCTGCTTTTTTACAGCAGTGAATTATTAAACCGAAGTGAAAATTCGAGATTTGAAATGCTCGAAAATACCGCACCATATTCTCAGTTTGTGGTTTTATTGGCCAAACTGACGGCACTTTTTATCATTCCGTTACTCATTATCAGCATTAGTATTTTGATTGGATGCGCTTTTCAGATTGCGAATGCCAATGCTCCAATCGAAATGGGTCTTTATCTTTCCTTGTTTTATTATCTCGGATTTCCGTTGCTGCTGATTTCGATTTTGATAATCTCAATTCAGACTTTTATTAAAAATAAATACATCGGACTTTCGGTTGCTGCTTTTGTCTGCATTTTGTTTTGTACAGGAATTGGAGAACAATTGGGAATTTCGCATCCTTTACTGCGGTTTGGAAATGCTTTTAAAAGAGAATATTTTGATTTAAATGGTTTCGGAAAATACACTTTTCCGTTTCATATTTCGATGCTGTACAATTTCGGATTGGCTTTACTGCTTCTTACTTTGACTGGAATTTTATGGAAAAGAAATGCTTCAGTTGCAAAAACCTTTCGAAGAAATTCATTTAATGGCATTCAGAAAGTAACTTTCTCTTTAGGAATTATTCTTTTTATTGGTTTTGGGAGTTATCTTTTTTACAAAACCAATATCGAATATCCGTATTTGACCGAAGAAGATCAAAACAACTGGAGCGAAAAATATGAAACTCAATTTAAAAAATATACCAATCTTGCTCAGCCTACGATTGTTTCTGTAAAAAGTAAAGTTGATTTATTTCCTGAGGAAAATCGCTATGAAGTAGAAGGCACTTATGAATTGATCAATAATACTGAAAAACCTATTGATAGTTTACTCCTATATATAGATCGAAATTCAAAGTTGACTTCTGTTGAAATTCCGAATTCGAAAAACCTAAATGATATTTCGGCATTTCATCATTATTGGTATCGATTGGAAAAACCTTTGCAACCAAAGCAGAAAATGAAAATGAATTTTTCTTTTGAGTCTTCGTGGTCACCATTTAAAGGACATACTGCCTTTAATTCTATAATCGAAAATGGGTCATTTATGCGGATAAGCCGTTACTTTCCACTTTTCGGTTATCAGGAATCGAATGAAATCAGCAGTAAAAAAGAACGGGTAAAAAGACATTTGAAACCGCAGACGCCTCTTAAAAAGCTGGAAGACAAGTCGGAAATTAAATATGATTTTATTGATTATGATGCTGTAGTTTCAACTTCTAAAAATCAGACGGCGATTGGCGTTGGAGATTTAATTGGGAATTGGAGAAAAGACAACCGTAATTATTTTCATTATAAATCTAACGGTAAGATTCCGTTTCGATTTGCTTTTTCTTCTGCTGAATATGAAATTAAAAAAACGAATTATAAAGGCATTTCGATTGAAGTTTATTATGATAAAAGACATTCGAGAAATATCAAAAAACTAATTCAGGATGTAAAAAATACTTTAGATTACTGCCAGAATAATTTTGGTAAATATCCATACAAAACAATTCGTTATGCCGAAGTTTCAGCTTTCGCCGATGGATTTGCTGCGACTTCTTATCCGTCGACGGTTTTTATGAAAGAGAATTTCGGATTTTACAGTAACCTCAACAATAAGGATAAAGAAGATGTAATTAATCAATTAACGGCTCATGAATTATCGCATGAGTGGTGGGGAAATTCACAAATAAGCCCGGAACAAAAAGAAGGAAGCTGGATTTTGACTGAAACTCTGGCGCAATACACCGAACTCATGTTGTATGAAAAAGAACATGGCTTGGAAAAAGCGCTCGAAACTTTAAAAATTCATCTGGATTTATATTTGAGTAGTCGAAGTTATGATCCTGAAACGCCTTTGTATAAAACGAATTACGATACACCACATTTACCTTATGATAAAGGAATGTTGGTAATGCATCAGCTTCGGGTTTTAATTGGTGAAGAAAAAGTAAATCTGGCTTTGAAAAATTTCCTGAATCATTATAAATATCCAAATCCGTTTCCTGATTCTGAGGCTTTATTAAAAGAAATTTATGAGGTAACGAATCAAAAACTGCATCCTAAATTAGATGAAATGTTTAAGCAGATTATTACCTATTCGTCAAAAATAGAATCTGTTTCAAGTATTCAAAAAAATGGCTTTTATGAAGTTTCTTTTAAAGCTGATTCTGAAAAATTCAGAGAAAATGCAACCGGAGAACGAAAACAAATTCCAAACGATGCTTCAATAGATATTGGGATTTATGATGAAAACGGAAAATTATTTCTTTATCCTTTTGCCATCAAAAACAATAAAATTGAAGGGAAATTAAAACTCAAAACAAAACCTCAGCGAATTGTGATTGATCCGTATTTAATGAATATTGATACTTTTATAAAGGACAACGAGAAAGAGATTGATTAGAAGTTTTTCGTTGAGAATAATTTTTAAACACATAGAAACATAGTTTTTTTCTTTTACTCATAAAGAAAATCGAAAGAAACTAGTTTCTAACACATAGCTAGCTATGTGAATTTATGCAAGTGAAACGCCTTTTCTACATTCCAAAAAACTATGTTTCTATGTGTTTAAATTTTTATGAAACATTTTTATTTCAATTGAATGAAAATCTGTTTATGAGTTGATTTTCCGTCATCTTTAATTTTCAAATCTTTTTTGGATTCGATTTCAAATTTTGAAGAAGTATCTATTACTAAAGAAATATCACGATTCCTAAAAGTTCCTGGAATTTCCGGAAGTTTAATTGTAACTATTACTTCTTTATTTTTCTGCTGAAAATCGACTTTAATTCTGTCTCTTAACCAAATGTATTCGTAAACTTCCTGCCACGGCGCCATCCAGATTGAATCGTTTCCTTTTGTACCATATTTATTCGCAAGCGCTGTCATATAATATTTAAAATCGGGAAAACGCATGCTTAGGTTCCACAGATTTGTATTTCCTGTTCCGTGTGTGAAATCGTTAAACCAAACAGGTTCTGGATGTTTTACAATTGAATCTATGTTTTTTAAATAACGATTCATTGTTTTGAAACTAGTCGTGTCTTTTGAACTCAATACAAAAGTTCTTGCAGAAATCATTTTATCTAAATCAACTTTAGAATTTACTTTATAAACTGGACCTGTACCTTTATAAGAAGCAACAGAAAGAAATCCGTTTGCTAGTGCTTCTTTTTCGTATTCCAAATGATAATCGGGGTCACCTTCTCCGCCCGGAACCACAAAATGCGACATCGTAAAATCAAGATTTTGCTTTATTGAAGTGGTATTTTCGGTTACTTCTGTCAAATAATTTGTGCCGTGTTTTGTTGCGTGATGGAAACCGTGATTCAAAATATCCCAGCCTGCATTGTACATTTCTTTTATTTCAGACCAAGAAAGATGTCCGCGATTTTCAGGTAAATAACGAATTGAACCTCCATTGATCGCTAAAGCCAATTTAAACGGAATTTTATTTCCCATTCCGTCCGAATAGAAAAGCCCTTCCGAAGTTGTTCCGTCTCCACCTTGATCAATTTTCCATTCGTTAATTGATGAATTGCTGACTTTTCCTCCATTCAATAAAGGAAAAGCCGTTAAATAAGCCGATCTGTAACCATCGTCAAGCGTAAAACTATATGCGAAATGTTTGTTATATTTTAATGGAGAAACGGCAATTTTTATTTTATCTGTCGATTTTAATTTTATTTTGAATGAAATTGTTTTCGGTTTTGAAGAATCTTTTTCGATAATTCCTTTTGAAAAACTATTAAAGCTTCCGAAGATTACAATAACTATTATAATGAGAATTCGTTTTGACATAAATTTTAGGGATTCATTTTCGACTTAAAAGTACATTTCTTTTTCAAAAAAAATATTTTAAAACTGATTCTACTGCTTAAAATAATTTCTGTCGATTCAAAAAAGTGAACAGATTTTAAACCTAACTTTGTAGATCAAATATCAAAATTTGATTTAGCATCTCTGCAAATGACACACAAAATTTTAATTATAGACGACGAAGAAAAACTGAGAAGTCTGCTGGTTCGTATTATAAAATCGGAAGGATTTGAAGTTTTTGAAGCCAAAGATTTAAAATCAGGTTTTAAGAAACTAGAACAAACCGAAATTGATGTCGTTTTATGTGATGTAAAACTGCCTGACGGAAATGGCGTTGACTTTCTTCAAAACATAAAAGGAAGTTTTCCTTTAACAGAAGTTATTCTTTTAACTGCTTTTGGGAATATTCCAGATGGCGTTCAGGCAATGAAAAATGGTGCTTTTGATTATATCGTAAAAGGCGACGATAACGACAAAATTATTCCGCTTCTTTATAAAGCGGTTGAAAAGGTTCATTTGCAAAAAAAGGTTCAGCAACTCGAAAAACGCATCAATGATAAATATTCTTTTAATACCATTATTGGAAAATCAAAAGGAATTGAACAGGTTATTGATCTGGCTCAAAAAGTAGCCAAAACAGATTCAACTGTTTTACTTACCGGTGAAACCGGAACCGGAAAAGAAGTTTTTGCACAGGCCATTCACGAAAATAGTAATCGTGTTGGGAAATCTTTTGTGGCATTAAACTGCAGTACTTTCACCAAAGAAATTTTAGAAAGCGAACTTTTTGGTCATAAACAAGGCGCTTTTACGGGAGCTGTAAAAGATAAAAAAGGTTTTATTGAAGAAGCAAACGGCGGTACTTTATTTCTGGATGAAATTGGTGAAATGCCAATTGATCTTCAAGCCAAATTGTTGCGTGTTTTAGAAACTTCCGAATATATTCCAGTTGGCGATACCACTCCAAAAAAATCAAACTTTAGATTAATTGCAGCTACAAATAGAGATTTAAAAACAGAAAGTGATGAGCATCGCTTCCGTTCTGATTTGTATTTCCGTTTAAATATCTTCGAAATAAAACTACCTTCTTTACGAGAAAGAATTAAAGATATATCAGTATTGACTCATTATTTCGTTAAACAGTTTTCTGAAAAAACGAATAAAAAAACATTACAAGTTTCAGATGATTTTCTGCAGAAATTAGAAAACTATTCCTGGCCAGGAAATATCCGCGAACTTAAAAACATTATCGAAAGATCGGTTATTTTGAGTAATGGCGATACTTTAACTTCTGATGTTCTTCCATACGAGATGCAGCATCAAGCGGAGAAAAGCACAAAATCAATGTCGGCTTTCTCTATGCAGAGTGTTGAAAAACTGCATATCCAAAAGGTTTTAAATTATACTAAAGGGAATAAAGCAGAAACGGCTCGATTATTAGAAATTGGGATTGCGACTTTGTATAGAAAACTGGAAGAATATCAAATTCAATAACAATTGCAGAATTCAATTACAATATCAAATTCGGAGATTACATTTTCCAATTCACAATTCACAATTAATAATTAATTAAACCTTATCATTTCAATAAAAGCTTATCATTTTGATAGGCTTTTTTTATGCCTGATTTTTGGCATAAAACTACATTCCTTTTATTGACAGCACTTTAGCTGTACCTCAACTTTTTCGGAACATATTTTGGCATAAGGAGGGAGAACATTAAAATTCATTCCAAATGAAAACTCAAGTTACCTCAATCTACAAACAAGCTGAACGCTTTGCCGAAATCACCAAAAAATCGATTATTTCCGGCAATATCGTGAGAGCAAAGAAATGTCTGGCTCTTGCCGAACGTTTGTTTATAACCGGAAGCATCGAAACTAAAAATGCCATTTCTAATGTGTATGTTTTTTCGGTTTCTTCTTTTATGGAAGTGCGTCACTGCAATATTTCGCACCTGTTTCCGCAAACACTTAAAGCGGAATATATCAAGCAGGTTAATGCCTCTGGTGTTTAATCGTTTAAACGGTTAACTGTTTAATCTAAAGTCTACAATCTTAAATCTAAAATCCAAAATAATCTCCTATGATCACATTTCTTTTACTCGCATTGGCCGTGGTGCTATTTGCAATTTGTTTTATGTCAGTCGAATTTTTTGAAAAAATCTAAATCATGACCGCACTATTTATTATTTCAATCGCTGTTTTCGTGTATTTGGTATATGTATTAATCAAACCCGAAAAATTTTAAATCATGTAAAAAAGTGAAATCCTGAATGTGACATGTAAACGTAAATTTTATTCATCAACCCTTTTTACAAAATCATCTCTCATTTTTCACTAAAAAATATAAAAATTATGAACACAGAATTATTAGGCGTCATTGGTATTTTTCTCCTCACCATTGTTTTAGCTATTCCTTTAGGAAAATATATTGCTAAAGTTTATTTAGGAGATAAAACACTTCTTGATCCGATTTTCAATCCAATTGAAAAATTTATTTTTAAAATCAGCGGTATTAATTCGGCTGAAGAAATGAACTGGAAACAACACTTAAAAGCACTTTTAAGTATCAATATGGTTTGGTTCTTTCTTTGCTTTTTTATCTTATTATTTCAGGGTTCTTTGCCCCTTAATCCGGATAACAACCCTTCTATGACGCCTGATTTGGCATTTAACACTGCTATTTCATTTTTAGTCAATTGTAACTTACAGCATTATTCAGGCGAAAGCGGGGTTTCTTACCTTTCACAAATCGTCTTAATGTTTCTTCAATTTGTTTCTGCCGGTATCGGAATGGCTGCTGCCGCTATGATTTTTACAGCAATGAAAGAAAGAACGACAGAACAATTGGGTAATTTTTATAATTATTTCATTAAAAGCTGTACTCGTATTTTATTACCCCTTTCTGCAATTGTAGCTATCGCATTAGTTTTCAGCGGTACTCCTATGACATTTGAAGGTAAAGATGCTATTACAACGCTTCAAGGCGATCATGTAGAAGTTTCTCGCGGACCCGCTGCAGCTTTTATTGCTATTAAACATATTGGTACAAACGGTGGTGGTTTTTTTGGAGCCAATTCAGCTCATCCATTAGAAAATCCAACTTATTTTACTAACCAAGTTGAACTTTGGGCGCAGATGATTATTCCGTTTGCGATGATTTTTGCTCTTGGATTTTTCCTAAACAAAAGAAAATTAGCGAATATTATTTTTGGTGTAATGACGGTTGGTTTCTTACTCTTGGTTGTTCCAACAGTTATGAGTGAAATCAACGGAAATCCTGCTATCGAAAAAATGGGAATTGCACAGGCAACCGGAGCGATGGAAGGAAAAGAAGTTCGGTTTGGTCCGGCAATTTCAGGTTTCTGGAGTATTGCTACAACGGTAATTTCTACAGGTTCTGTAAACAGTATGCACGATAGTTCTATGCCTATTTCTGGTGCGATGCAACTATTATCTATGATGGTAAATGCTTTTTACGGCGGATGCGGTGTTGGTATTCTAAACTACTATGTTTTCATTATTCTGGCTGTATTTATCTCCGGATTAATGGTTGGCCGAACTCCCGAATTTTTAGGAAAGAAAATCGAAGCGCGGGAGGTTAAAATTGCTGCTTTTATCGCTATTCTTCACCCTTTATTAATATTAGCCGGAACTGCTTTAGCCTCTTATTTTGCTGCGCATGATACTGCAATGGGTTATTGGTTTAGCGGCAATGCAACAGGCTGGTTAAACAATTCTGGCAATCACGGATTCTCAGAAATGTTATACGAATATACTTCAAGTGCTGCCAATAATGGTTCTGGTTTTGAAGGATTGGGAGATAATAATCCGTTCTGGAATATCACTACAGGAATTGTATTACTGTTAAGCCGTTTTATTCCAATAATTGGTCCATTGGCAATTGCAGGTTTACTGGCAGGTAAAAAATACATTCCAGAGAGTGCAGGAACTTTAAAAACCGACACCTCAATTTTCGGAATCATGACTTTTGCCGTAATCGCAATTATCGCTGCTTTATCATTCTTCCCAGCATTGGCTTTAGGTCCATTGGCAGAATTCTTTACTTTAAAATAATATAAAAAATGACAACTAATAAATCCACATCATTGTTTGAAAGTAAACAGGTAAAAGAAGCCTTAGCGCAGTCTTTTGTGAAGCTTAATCCAAAAATGATGATCAAAAATCCGGTAATGTTTACCGTAGAAATTGGAACAGCCATTATGTTTGCTGTCTGCATTTCAATATTAATGGGTGCAAATGATCAGGGAAGTTTTACTTATAACCTAATTGTATTTTTAATTTTACTGGCAACGCTTTTATTTGCCAATTTCGCCGAGGCAATTGCCGAAGCAAGAGGAAAAGCACAAGCCGACAGTTTAAGAAAAACAAGAGAAGAAACTCCTGCAAAACAAATTTTACCTAACGGAGAAATTAGAAACATTAGTTCTTCGGCATTAAAAAAAGACGATATTTTCGTTTGTGAAGCTGGCGATTTAATTGCTGCCGATGGAGAAATTATCGAAGGTTTGGCTACAATCGACGAAAGTGCCATTACTGGAGAAAGTGCTCCTGTTATTCGGGAAGCTGGCGGAGATAAATCTTCGGTTACTGGAGGGACAAAAGTTTTATCTGATAAAATTAAAGTAAAAGTTACTTCTGAACCCGGCGAAAGCTTTTTAGATAAAATGATTGCTTTGGTTGAAGGTGCAAGCCGTCAGAAAACACCAAACGAAATCGCCTTAACCATTTTATTAGCCGCATTTACTTTAATCTTCGTGATTGTGTGCGTTACGCTAAAACCGTTTGCCGACTATGCCAACGCACCCATCACGATTGCGGCTTTCATTGCTTTGTTTGTTTGTTTAATTCCAACTACAATTGGAGGTTTACTTTCTGCGATTGGTATTGCGGGAATGGACAGAGCGTTGCGCGCTAACGTAATTACAAAATCTGGTAAAGCGGTTGAAACTGCGGGAGATATTGATGTATTGCTTTTGGATAAAACCGGAACCATTACCATTGGAAACAGAAAAGCAACCAATTTTTATCCCACAAAAGGAATTTCTTTTGATGATTTCGTTAAATCGGCGGTTTTGAGTTCGCTTGCAGATGATACTCCAGAAGGGAAAAGTATTCTCGAGCTCGGTAAAATGTTAGATGTGAATAGTAAAATGCAGTCAGACATTTCACTTCTTACAGAAAACATCTCACACAGTATAAAATTTACTGCTGAAACCAGAACTTCTGGAGTCGTATTAAAAGACGGGACTAATATTCGAAAAGGCGCACAAGACGCTGCAAAAAACATTGCGCAGCAAGCCGGAAATTCTTTTCCTGAAGATACTGCACAACAAGTTATCACGATTTCATCGAACGGAGGAACTCCATTAGTAGTAATCAAAAACAATGAAGTTCAAGGTGTAATCGAACTTCAGGATATTATCAAAACCGGAATGAAAGAACGTTTTGAGCGCTTACGCAGAATGGGAATCAAAACGGTTATGGTTACGGGTGATAATCCGCTTACGGCTAAATTTATTGCCGAAGCTGCTGGTGTTGATGATTTTATTGCCGAAGCTAAACCTGAGGATAAAATGAATTACATTAGAAAAGAACAAGCCGAAGGACGACTAGTAGCCATGATGGGGGACGGAACAAATGATGCTCCTGCCCTTGCTCAAGCCAATGTTGGTGTTGCTATGAACAGCGGAACTCAAGCTGCAAAAGAAGCCGGAAACATGGTCGATCTTGACAGTGACCCAACGAAACTAATTGAGATCGTTGAAATTGGAAAACAGCTTTTAATGACTCGAGGTACTTTAACTACTTTTTCTATTGCAAATGACGTTGCGAAATATTTTGCTATTGTTCCTGCTCTTTTTATTACTGCGATTCCTGCGTTACAAGGTTTAAATATCATGCATTTGCACAGTCCGGAAACCGCGATTTTATCGGCTGTAATTTTCAACGCGGTTATTATTCCAATTTTGATTCCGCTTGCGCTGAAAGGTGTTGATTATCGACCAATTGGAGCTAGTGCCATCTTAAAAAGAAACCTTTTGATTTATGGTCTTGGCGGATTGATTGTTCCTTTTATCGGAATTAAAGTTATTGATTTACTAGTAGCTCTATTCATGTAAGGTTCTAAGATGCTAAGATTCTAAGGGACTAAGGTTTTCTCTTAGAATTGCAAATACAGGAATCTTTAAAAACTTAAATTAAAAACATGACTTCGATTTGCTAAGCTTCTGAAAAAAAACTTAGAACCTTAGCAACTTAGTCCCTTAGAATCTCAAAAAAATGAAAAATCTATTTTCTATAATAAAACTTACCGTATTTACTTTGATTTTATTTGCGGTTATTTATCCTCTTGCGATTTACGGAATCGCACAAATTGCTCCAAATCAAGGAAAAGGAGAAACGATTTCGGTTAACGGAAAAGTGGTTGGTTACCAAAAAATTGGTCAGAAATTCGATAAGTCGAATTATTTCTGGGGAAGACCTTCGGCTGTTGATTATAATGCTGCCGGAAGTGCCGGAAGCAACAAAGGCCCAAGCAACGCTGAATATCTGGCTTTGGTTCAAAAAAGAATTGACACGCTTTTACTGGTTCATCCTTACTTGAAAAAGTCTGAAATTCCGGCTGATATGGTTACGGCTTCAGGAAGCGGTTTAGATCCAAATATTTCTCCACAAGGCGCTTTGATTCAGGTAAAACGAATTGCTAAAGAAAGAAAACTGGATGAAACTAAAGTGAAATCTGTGGTGGAATCTAAAATTAATTCAGCTGTTGTTGGTCCTGAAACGGTTAATGTTTTGGAATTGAATGTTGCGCTGGATCAGCTTCGCTAAAACAAGGTTCTGAGGTTCTGAGTCGCTAAGGTTCTAAGGTTTTTATCCTAACAGGTTTCCAAAACCTATTAGATATTATAAACAGAGTAACCACACAGTTTGTCATCCTGAGGAACGAAGGATCACACTCGAAACTCCGTCCCTATAATCGCCAATCTTTGTCGAGCTCCTTGTGTGATCCTTCGTTCCTCAGGATAACAAAAAATGGCGAGAATTGGAATCTAAAAAACTAAACTTACAATAATACCTAACAGGTTTTGGAAACCTGTTAGGATATGAAAATATTATAATACAAAAATGCCTTTTTTACCCCAAATGCCCTAGCCCCGATAGTAGTGGAAATCCTTTTTCTGGCTTCTTTAGCCAGGAAAAGATTGAAACGGATAGCGGGATTAGCTCCTAAAAAATCTACTAATAAATAATAGAATACCACAAAAATGAAAAAAATAATACTTACTGCTCTAATCGCTTTTGGTTATAGCAATTTACATGCACAAGAAGAATCAAAAAGTCCGCTGACGTTTTCGGGATATGTAGAAACCTATTACAGCTATGATTTTGGAAAACCTGAAAATCATACTCGGCCAAGCTTTTTTTATAACTTTAATAAAAGTAATGAAGTAAACATCAATTTAGGTCTTGCAAAAGTAAATTATACCAAAGAAAATGTTCGGGGAAATTTTGCCTTAATGGCGGGAACTTATGCCGAATATAATATGTCTGCTGAACAAGGTTTGTTGAAAAATGTTTACGAGGTAAATGTGGGTGTGAAAATTTCGAAAAGCCATAATTTATGGATTGATGCAGGGATTATGCCAGCTCACATTGGTTTTGAAAGTGCCATTGGAAAAGACTGTCAAACTTTATCAAGAAGTATTCTGGCTGAGAATTCGCCTTATTATGAAGCAGGAGTCAAAATTGGTTATACCTCTGAATCAGGAGAATGGTATTTGGCGGGTATGTACTTGAATGGCTGGCAAAGAATTGAAAAAGTAGAAGGCAATCAAACACCTGCTTTTGGAACTCAAATTACTTACAAACCATCTGATAAAGTTGTTTTAAACTGGAGTACTTATGTTGGAAATGAGCAACCAGATATTGATAAAAAATGGCGTTATTTCAACAACTTTTACGGACAATTTAAAGTAACGGAAAAGACAAATATTACAGCTGGTTTTGATATTGGATCACAGCAATCGGCTAAAAATAGTAACAAATATGATACTTGGTTTTCGCCCGTTTTGATTCTGCAATACAAACCAATTGATAAGATTCAGCTTGCCGTGCGAGGTGAATATTATAGTGATGAAAAAGGTGTAATTATCGCAACTGAAACACCAAACGGGTTTAAAACTTACGGATTTTCAGCTAACTTTGATTACTTAGTTACTGATAATGTTATGTTTAGAATTGAAGCCAGAAATCTTTCAAGTAAAGACGAAATCTTCACAAATAAAGACAATCTCTCAACGGATACGAATACGTTTGTAACGACTTCGCTGGCGATTTCATTTTAGTCTAGTGAAATGTTTTTTGTAAAATGTAAGATGTACTAAACATTACGCAGGACATTTTACATTTTACAGATAACATCTTATCTCATAAAATATGGAAAACGAAAATAATAACGCACAGCACTTTCTCGATTTAATTCAGAAATCACGAAAAGGAAAGTTTAAAATCTACATTGGAATGAGCGCCGGTGTGGGCAAAACTTTTCGTATGCTTCAGGAAGCGCATTCGTTATTGAAAAACGGAATCGATGTAAAAATTGGCTACATTGAAACACACATGCGGAAGGAAACGCATGAATTACTTGCCGGTCTTCCGATTATTCCGAGGCGGACTATTTTTTATAAAGGAAAAGAACTCGAAGAACTCGACGTTCAGGCTATCATCAACCTTAGACCAGAAGTAGTTATTGTTGATGAATTGGCACATACAAACGTTGAAGGAAGCAAAAACGAAAAACGCTGGCAGGATGTTTTAGAAATTCTGGAAGCTGGAATAAATGTAATTTCAGCTGTTAATATTCAGCATATTGAGAGTTTAAACGAAGACGTAAAACGAATTACGAATATTGATGTTCAGGAACGAATTCCTGATAATGTTTTGCGTCTGGCCGATGAGGTCGTGAATATCGATTTGACTTCGGAAGATTTGATTGCACGTTTAAAGGAAGGTAAAATTTATACGGCAGATAAAATTCCGACTGCTTTAGCGAACTTTTTTAAATCGGAACAAATTCTGCAATTACGCGAATTGGCATTGAAAGAAGTAGCAAGTCAAGTGGTTCGAAAAGTAGAAAGCGAAGTACCGAATCTGCATGCTTTACGACATGAAAAATTGTTGGCCTGCATTAGCAGTAATGATAAAACGGCTAAAATTGTGATCAGAAAAGCAGCTCGATTGGCAAGCTATTATAACGGAAGCTGGTATGTTTTGTATGTCGAAACTCCGCAGGAAAGCAGTACAAGAATTGCACTTGATAAACAAAGACATTTAATTAATAACTTTAAACTTGCCGTGCAACTAGGAGCCGAAGTTATTAAACTCGAAAATTCGAATATTGCCAATGCAATTTTGACAACCGTAGAAGAAAAACAAATTACAACTGTGTGCATCGGAAAACCGCATTTGAATTTATTTAAAGTAATTTTGTCTACAACAATTTTCAGACGTTTGCTAAACAAGCTGTCTTTATCAAATGTTGATCTTGTTATTCTGTCTTAAAAGTTTTTAAACCATATAAGTTATATAAGTTCATTTAAATTCGGGGCGTTGAAGTTTAACCGCAAAGTTCGCAAGGTTTTTACGCAAAGTTCGCTAGAATTATTTTGCTCGCAAAGACGCAAAGCTTTTAATCTAACCTTTGCGTGCTTTGCGAAACCTTAGCGCTCTTTGCGGTTAAATTTTAAGCACAGTTTTTAAATGAACTTATATAACTTATATGGTTCAAAAAAAATTAAATGTTTTATAAAATGAGAATTAAAACCAAATTGAATCTGGGTGTTGGATTGTTATTTTTAATGATTATCATTCTCTCGTTAGTGAGTGCTTATTCTGTTTTTTTGATTAAGCAAGACACCGAGAATATTCTGAAATCCAATTATAATACTTTGGAATATTCCCGAAATATGATTTTTGCCTTGGACGGAATAAAGTCGGATTCAAAAGAAACAATTCAGAGTTTTGAGGAAAATCTTGAAAAGCAGACTCAAAATATTACAGAACCAGGCGAAAAACAAGCTACTGAAAAGCTGAAAGCTAGTTTTGCCCTTTTAGACAAAAACAATGCAGATGAAGCTGTAAAAGTGCAGATCCGCCAAGACATTTTTACGATTATGAAACTGAATCTGGACGCCATAAAACAGAAAAGCGATATCGCCAAACACTCGGCTGAAACGGCTAATTTGTCGATTGCCATTGTGGGAACTTTATGCTTTCTGATTGCTTTTAATCTATTGGTTAATCTGCCTAATAATATTGCCAATCCGATTAGAGAATTAACGCAGAGTATTAAGGAAATTGCCAATAAAAACTATTCAGAACGTGTTCATTTTACAAGTCACAGCGAATTTGGAGATCTAGCCAAATCGTTTAATACGATGGCGCAAAAGCTGGAAGAATATCATGACAGCAATGTTTACAAACTTCTTTTTGAAAAGAAACGGCTGGAAACGCTTATCAATAATATGAATGATCCAATTATTGGTTTGGATAACGAAGGAATTGTTTTGTTTGTGAATGATGAAGCACTGAAAATTATTGGTCTAAAATCGGAAGATATAATTGGAAAACCCGCATCTGAATTAGCTGTTTCTAATGATTTAATTCGTTCTTTGATTCTAAAAGAAAGTGAAACTCCGAAAAAACAGCCTCTCAAAATTTTTGCTCACGGAAAAGAAAGTTATTTCG
Source organism: Flavobacterium sp. B330r (assembly GCF_056824325.1). Classification (NCBI taxonomy): domain Bacteria; kingdom Pseudomonadati; phylum Bacteroidota; class Flavobacteriia; order Flavobacteriales; family Flavobacteriaceae; genus Flavobacterium; species Flavobacterium sp. B330r. Next base: position 3,048,572 of record NZ_CP124860.1, on the reverse strand, counting down.
AAAAAGAAATTCACAATATAACAATAACGCCAACTGGCGAAGAAAAAGAAATTAATATTGGCGATGTCATTATTCTTCGAAATATTACGCTTTTTAAAGAATTGGATTTTGCTAAAACGAATTTTATTGCGACCGTTTCGCACGAATTAAAAACACCAATTGCTTCTATAAAATTAAGTCTTCAATTGCTTGAAAATGCTAAAACGGGCAATATGAACGACGACCAAAAACAATTGGTTGAAAGTATAAAAGATGATAGTCAGCGTTTATTGAAAATTACAGGGGAATTACTGAATTTATCGCAATTGGAAACTGGAAATATTCAGCTAAATATTGGAAAAAGCAATCCACAGGAAATTGTGAAATATGCCGTAGAAGCTGTAAAAGTTCAGGCAGATCAAAAACAGATTCTGTTAGTTGTTGATGCCAATGAAAATCTCAAAAACGTAAAAGCAGATGCTGAAAAAACAGGCTGGGTTTTAATTAATTATTTATCGAATGCCATTAGATATTCGTCTGAAAAAAGCACGATTCTTATTAAATTAAAAGAAGAAAATAATCAAATGTTTTTTCAGGTTATTGATACCGGAAAAGGAATTGATGCAAGATATAAAGACAAAGTTTTCGATAAATATTTTCAAGTTCCTGGAAGTCAAAAATCTGGAACAGGATTGGGTTTAGCGATAAGCAAAGAATTTATTGAAGCCCAAAACGGAAGTGTTGGGGTCGAGAGTAATTTAGGATTGGGAAGCACATTTTGGTTTTCGTTGAAAGTTTAGATTTTTTTGCCACAAAGACACTAAGTCGCAAAGTTTTTTTAAGCCACAAATTGCACAGATTAAAAGGATTTTTAATGGCTTTGTATCAATTTTATTACGTCTGTCAGTCTGAGCGAAGTCGAAGACCTTTTGTACTGTAAAGCCCTTCGACTTCGCTCAGGGTGACACTCAGAATAATAAAAAATAAGCCAATCTTAATTCAATTACCTCATTTAAAACCAACAAATTAAAGTTCGCTTAAGGTTCAATTAAGCCCAAAATACCTGCGTCGAACATTCGTTAATTTTGTACAATATAACGACTAAGAAAATGTTCCACAAAACGATTTCCCTACTATTTCTATTCGGATTATTTTCTGTAAATGCGCAGCAAAACGATTCGATTACAAAAATTGACAGTACTTCACATCAGCTAAAATTCAATTATAAACAATTGATTATTCCTAGTGTATTAATTGGGTATGGTGTTATTGGACTTGAAAGCGATCAGCTGTTAAGCTTCAATTCGCAAATAAAAAAAGAAGTTACTGAAGACATTGACGAGAAAGTTACAATTGATGATTTTTCTCAGTATGCGCCTGCTGCATCGGTGTATGCGTTGAATGCTTTTGGCGTAAAAGGCAAAAACAATATGCGTGACCGCTCTGTGATATTGGTGACTTCGTATGCAATTATGGCTACAACGGTTTTAGGTTTAAAATCAATTTCACATGTAGAAAGGCCCGACGGAAGTTCAAACAACTCCTTCCCTTCCGGACATACTGCAACTGCGTTTATGGGTGCCGAATTTTTATATCAAGAATACAAAGACAAATCAATTTGGTACGGAATTGCAGGTTACGCCGTTGCAACTGGAACTGGCCTTTTCAGAATTTACAACAACCGCCATTGGCTAACAGACGTGGCTGCTGGAGCTGGAATCGGGATTTTGAGTACCAAAATTGCCTATTGGATTAATCCGTATATCACTAAAAAATTGTTCAAATCATCAGCCGAAAATAAATCTACTTCTATGATATTGCCCTTTTATAATGGACAGCAATATGGTTTGGGATTTGCGAAGGTTTTTTAATTTATAATTTGTCATAAAATGCTATTATTCTTTATTTAATATTTTAAGTTTGTTAGAAAAACAAATCAAAAATTAAATGAGTTATATAGTTGTAGACATAGAATCAGACGGACCAATTCCTGGAGATTATTCCATGATATGCTTTGGTGCTGTGCTTGTAAATGAAAAGTTAGATAAAACTTTTTATGGAAAATTAAAACCTATTTCCGATAAGTTTGATCCGCAAGCTTTAGCAATTTCAGGTTTCAACAGAGAAACAACTTTAGAATTTGATGATCCAAAAGAGGTAATGCTAAATTTTGAAGAATGGATAAAAGAAAATTCAAAAGGAAGGCCAATATTTATTAGCGATAATAATGGTTTTGACTGGATGTTCATTTGCTGGTATTTTCATCATTTTTTGAATAGAAATCCTTTTGGATATTCATCAAGAAGAATAGGTGATTTATACTGTGGTTTAGTAAATGATACTTTCGCTCAATGGAAACATCTTCGAAAAACGGAACATACGCATAATCCCGTTGATGATGCCATGGGAAATGCTGAAGCATTATTGCATATGAAAAATGAAATGCAACTGAAAATTGATTTAAAATAAACTCCAGAATTAAAGATTCATTTCCATAATCGGCATGAATCTATTTTTTATGGAAGTTTCAAATTCACCGATTTTTGTAAATCCGATTTTCTGGTAAAATTGTTCGGCATTTGGTTCTGAATCTAAAATGATTTTTTGACATTTTTCATTTCGCATTCTTTCCAAAAAATCATTCATTAGAAAAGAACCAAATCCTTTTCCTATATATTCAGGTAAAATAAATAAGTTATCCAATTTTACCTGATTGTTTTCTAATCTTAAATAAGAATAATAACCAACAATCTGATTCTCATCAACCAAATTAAAAACAGGATTTGTTTTGATATAATCTATGGTGATGGTTAGATTATTACTCCATTTCTTCATTTGCTCATCCGAATATCCCCAATACGCCTTTGACTTTTTGGTGATTTCCGTTAAACAGATATGATCTTCGATTTTGGCTTTTTGGATATTCATAAAGTAGTCGGTTTAAAGTAATTTCCTATTTTCGGCAATTGCTTTTTCATATTCGATTGAATTCATTTTCTGCAAATTATCAATCAAATAATCTATTTGTGCTAAACCAATTTCTTTATATTTTTTGATATCCTCTTCGCTTAATTTAATTTCTCTTTGGACATCTGCTATTCCGCCTAAAAAGCACCAAAGAAAATATTCTTCATAAACACTCGAAATATAAAATTCCAATCTTCAAAATACAAAATCTGTCCTTCTATAGTTGTAAAATCTAAATAATTCTCAGCATATCGAAAGCCTTCAAAAACTTTGTTTGTAATTCTAATACTGACAAAACTCTTTTTACTGATTATTTCATTAATCTCTTCAACAGTCTTATCATCAACACGATATGAAAATCGAAGTTCGTCCAGAAATTCTTCATCACTAATAAAACCAATAACTCTTAGAAACTTGTGAAATCGTTTATCCCATTCTGCAAGTGTTAATTCTGTTCTTGTTATAAAACTCACTGTGCCTGTATAAACAATAAATATCATTACTCTTAATTTCTATAGTTAATGAACCTCTAGGTATTCGAAGTATTATTCTTAATCTCTCGAACTTCACGTTTCAATTCTAAAAGCAAATCTTTCATTGCTCCGGTTTCTGTCATTTCTTGTTTTTTATCCGAACGGCCAATATTACATTCATATTCCCAAATCTCCAAAATATCAGAAGCTTTCACTTCATAATTCGGATAAAAACTGTTATCGGATTCTAAAACCAAAGAGTTCTTTTTGTTTTTATTGAGACGTTTGTACACCATTCCTTCATTTTTAGTAATCAGAATATAGGTTTTACCGTCCATCACCTCTCCTAGTTTTTCTACATAACGACCAATAATGATAGAACCGTCTTCGTGTGGAGGCATTGAATCGCCTTCAACGGGAAATCCGCGATGTTTTCCAGGTCCTAAAAACGGAAGTGTAATTTGCTGTAAACTTTCAATATATTCAGGATCAGCATATCCGTTCAAATATCCTGCTTTTGCTTTTTGAGATACAATTTCAATAAAATTTTCTCCAAAACTATCCACTTGAATGGGCAAAATAAGTCGGTTACCTTCCAATTTTATCAAATTTTGCACATCAATTTTACGTATATCGACAGATAATATCAAGTCAATACTCATATGAAAATATAACGCAATCTTCTTTAGAATATCATACGGTGCTTCCGAAGTTCCGTCTTCGTATTTCACGTATCTTCCTCTTGTAATACTAAGGTTTTCAGCTAATTTCTCCTGTGATATTTTATGCTTAACCCTTAACGCTCTGATGTTGTCTGAAAATAAGGACATAATAAATTTGTTATAATTTGGAACAGCAAATATACAAAAAAATGTTACCACCTGTACTAATTTTGTTTCATACAAAAACAATAAGGAAAAATGGCACGGGCAATTGTACATATGGATTTGGATACCTTTTTTGTATCCTGCGAACGACTCACCAATTCTGAACTTAATGATATTCCGCTTATTATTGGCGGAGGCGATCGTGGCGTTGTAGCTTCTTGTTCGTATGAAGCCCGCAAATTTGGTGTGCGTTCTGCAATGCCTATCGCAATGGCAATGAAACTTTGCCCGCAGGCGAAAGTCATGAAAGGAGATATGGAATTGTATTCGCGACTATCTCACGATGTTACTGAGATTCTCCAAGAAAAAGCACCTGTTTTAGAAAAAGCAAGTGTCGACGAATTTTATCTGGATATTACAGGAATGGATAAATTTCATGGAAGTTATAAATGGACAGATGAATTGGCACAAAAAGTAATTAAAGAAACTGGACTTCCGATTAGTTTTTCGTTATCGATCAACAAAACCGTTTCTAAAATCGCTACAGGCGAAGGCAAACCAGTAGGAAATCTTGAAATTCCAGAACATAAGGTACAGACTTTTTTGAATCCGCTTTCGATTCAGAAAATACCAATGGTCGGAACCGTAACTTTTCAACTCTTGTCTCGAATTGGTGTTCGTAAAATTCAAACTTTAGCCGAAATGCCTGCTGAGGTTTTACAGCAAATGATTGGAAAAAACGGCCTTGATATTTGGAAAAAAGCGAACGGAATCGATCATACACCTGTAGAACCATATAGCGAAAGAAAATCTATTTCTACAGAACATACTTTTTCTCAAGATACCATTGATATTGCGAAACTCAAAAGAGTGCTTTTGGGAATGGTCGAAAAACTAGCTTTTCAATTGCGTTCAGAACAATGGCTGACTTCAACCGTTACGGTTAAAATTCGTTACGCCAATTTTGATACCGAAACCAAACAATGTCGAGTTGTTTATACTTCTGCCGATCATGTTTTGACTAAAAATGTAATGGAACTTTTTGAAAAAGTGTATCAGCGTCGTATGCGTCTGCGCTTGATTGGTGTTCGCTTTAGCGGATTGGTGCGCGGAACCTATCAAATTGATCTTTTTGAAGATACTCAGGAAATGCTTTCACTTTATGAAGCGATGGATAAAATGAAAAGCCGTTACGGTTTTGATGCCGTAATGCGCTGTGCCGGAGCTCATTTTAAACCGAATACTAAAGACGAAATTTTAAAACGCAAGAAATAATGTATCTTAATTGTCATTCCTATCATTCCTTACGTTACGGCACGATTCCGCTAAAAGATCTTGTTGGTCTGGCTGTTTCTTGTGGCGTAAAAGCAATGGCCTTGACAGATATTAATACTGTAACTGGAATTTATGATTTTATAAGAGATTGCGAGAAAAACGAAATCAAGCCTTTGGTTGGAATGGAATTTCGCTGTCATCATCAATTCCGATATATTGGTTTAGCTAAAAATGCCAAAGGATTAGCTGAAATGAATCGTTTTTTAACTGAGTATAATTTCAGCGGAGAAACTTTACCTTTACGAGCTCCTGAATTTAAGGAGGCTTTTGTAATTTATACTTTAGAAAATGCTCCCGAAACGCTTCATAAAAATGAATTTATTGGAGTGCGTACCGAAGAAGTTTCTGGTCTTTTAACCTCTAAACATAAAAATAAAATTGCCAAAATGGTGATTTTACAGCCCGTAACTTTTAGCAGTAAAAAAGAATATAATCTGCATAAAGTACTACGTGCAGTTGATACGAATATTATTCTGTCAAAACTTACTGAAGCGGATTATTGCAAAACTTCTGATTTTATAAAACCATTGGAAGCACTTTTGCCTTTCTATGAAAAATATCCTGAAATCATTTCAAACACACAACGCATCATTGACGAATGTAATTTTCAATATGAATTTGGTGTTTCACAAAACAAAAAATTCTTTACCAAAAGCCGTGAAGAAGATATAAAAATGCTTACTGGCTTGGCGTTGGAGGGTTTTGAACGTCGTTATGGAAAAGAAAATACAATAGCAAAAGCACGTGTCGAAAAAGAACTGAAAGTTATTGACGAATTAAAATTTAGTGCCTATTTCTTAATTACTTGGGATATAATTCAATACAGCAATAGTCAAGGATTTATGCATATTGGTCGCGGAAGCGGTGCCAACAGCATAATAGCTTATTGCCTCGGAATTACTGATATCTGTCCTATAGAACTCGATTTGTATTTTGAACGTTTTTTAAATCTTAACCGGAAAACTCCACCCGATTTTGACATTGACTGGAGCTGGCAGGAACGCAATGAAATTTTAGAATATATATTCGGAAAATACGGCCGAGATCATGTTGCTTTCTGCGGAACCAATGTGGAGTTTAAATACCGTTCTATCTTCAGAGAAGTTGGAAAAGTTTTTGGTCTTCCGAAAGAAGAATTAGATGTATTGGCAAAAAATCCAGAAGAACTTCATCCTACAAATAAGATTGTGAAATTGGTTCAAGAATATGGTTTTATGATGCAGAAATATCCCAACCAGCGCAGTATGCATGCCTGTGGAATTATTATTTCTGAAGAACCAATTACCAATTACACACCTTTGGAAATGCCTCCAAAAGGTTTTCCAATTGTGCTTTTTGATATGCATATTGCCGAAGAAATTGGTTTTGACAAATTCGATATTCTAAGCCAGCGTGGTATCGGACATATTGATGATAGTGTAAAATTGATTGAAAAAAATAGAGGTATAAAAGTAGACATTCGCAATACTTCTATTTCTAAAGATGAAGCGGTTTGCAATTCTTATTTAGCAAAAGGAGACACAATTGGCTGTTTTTATATCGAAAGTCCCGCGATGCGCGGGTTATTACGCCGATTGAATTGTGATAATTATAAAATTCTGGTGGCGGCTTCGTCTATTATTCGTCCTGGAGTTGCACAATCTGGAATGATGAAAGAGTATATTTTTCGTCATAATAATCCAAATCAGTTTGAATATTTTCATGAGGTTTTTAGAGAACATCTTGGCGAAACATATGGCATTATGGTGTATCAGGAAGATGTGATAAAAATTGCCCAACATTATGGCGGACTTCCCGCTCCTGATGGCGATATTCTTCGTCGTGCCATGTCAGGAAAAGGAAGATCGTTGGAAGCTTTACAAAAAGTAAAAGATAATTTCTTTGCAAGCTGCGCGCAAAAAGGGCATCCAGAAGCTTTGAGTCAGGAAATTTACCGCCAGATTGAATCTTTTGCGGGTTATTCTTTCTGCAAGGCGCACTCGGCTTCTTATGCCGTTGAGAGTTATCAGAGTTTGTATTTGAAAGTTAATTATCCTGTAGAATTTATGACAGCGGTAATTAATAACCAAGGCGGATTTTATAGAACCGAAGTTTATGTGCACGAAGCTAGAATGTCGGGAGGGACAGTTCATAATCCGTGTGTGAATAAAAGTGAATATCAAACGACTTTATACGGAACCGATATTTATCTAGGGTTCATGCATGTACAGAGTTTAGAATCTAAAATTGCAAATTTAATAGCATCAGAAAGAGATAAAAACGGCGATTATATTTCTCTGGAAAATTTCATCAATCGTATTCCAATTGGAATTGAAGGTGTTAAAGTTCTCATTTTTATTGGTGCTTTTCGCTTTACAGGAAAAACAAAAAATCAGCTTTTGATTAGTGCGAGTTTGCTTTTAAACAATTTTAAACCCGAAAATCGAAATTTGATGCTTTTGCAAGAACCGGTAAAAGAATTCAAATTACCTGTTTTGGAACGTTCTGTTTTTGAAGATGCTTTTGATGAAATCGAATTATTGAGTTTTCCTGTTTCTTGTACGGTTTTCGATCTTTTACAAACCAAACATAGAGGTGATATTATGGCAAAAGATTTAGTAAAACACCATAAAAGACAAGTTAGAATGCTGGCCTATCTCATTTCTAGAAAACACGTCCCGACCAAAAAGGGTTCGATGTATTTTGGAACTTGGATCGATCATGAAGGCACTTATTTTGATACGGCACATTTTCCAGATAGTCTTGCAAAACATCCTTTTCAGGGTGGAGGCTGTTATCTTTTGTTAGGGAATGTTGAGGTCGACTATCATTTTCCGACCATTACGATTCTCAAAATGGCCAAAATGCCTTTTATCCCAGATCCACGATATATGGATTCTAAAGATCAATACAGAACACAAAATCAGATAAAGGAAGATGTTAGTTTGACGCATCGAGCGCCTTATCCGCAAGGACATGAAATTAATCTTCCGAGACACCGAATGAAGTTTTAGTGTTCAGTGTTCAGTAGAAGTATTCAGAGTATTGACCATTGAGACTGAAAACTGAGACCGAAAACTCAAAAAATAACTAAAGAACAACTTACGTTATACACAAATGAAGAAGCAAGAATATGCCATAGTCGATATTGAAACCACAGGCGGAAATGCCAGTGGAAGCCGTATTACAGAAATTGCCATTATTATTCATGACGGTACAAATGTATTGGATCGTTATGAAACACTTGTAAATCCTGAACAGGACATACCTCCTTCTATTTTTGGATTGACAGGAATTAACAACGAAATGGTAGCCAATGCGCCCATTTTTGATGATATTTCAGAGAAAGTTTTGGAAATGCTTACCGATCGTATTTTTGTTGCCCACAACGTGAACTTTGATTATTCATTCGTTCATCATCAACTGGAGCAAGCGGGTTTTAAATGGTCGGCAAAAAAGCTTTGTACAGTTCGTGCAGCTCGAAAAATCAAACCTGGATTGGGTTCTTATAGTTTAGGAAATCTGTGCAATTCTTTAAATATATCTTTAGAAAATAGACACCGTGCCGGCGGAGATGCCGATGCTACTGCTCTTTTATTTTCGCTTTTATTGGAATGGGACGATGCTGGAGAAATAGATAAAATGATCAAGAAAACAGCGCAAGATCAGCGCTTGCCACCCAATTTACCACAAGAAGATTTTAATAATTTACCTGACAAACCAGGAGTCTATTATTTTTATAATCAGGCAAAAAAAGTGATTTATGTTGGAAAAGCAATCAACTTAAAAAAGCGTGTCACTTCTCATTTTACAGGAAACAATATCAAACCGCAAAGACAGCATTTTTTAAGAGATATTCATGGAATATCTTTTGAAGTCTGCGCGACCGAACTCATGGCGCTTCTTTTAGAATGTACGGAAATCAAAAAACTTTGGCCCACTTATAATAGAGCCTTAAAACGTTTTGAAGCCAAATTTGGCATTTATCAATACGAAGCTCGAAACGGCTATAAATATTTGGCAGTTGGTAAATTGAGTAAATTTCAGACTTGTATTCATGAGTTTAATAGCCAATACGATGGCATCAATTTATTGCGAACTCTAGCCGAGCATTTTGAAATCGATCATCGTTTTTGCAAATATACAAGACCCGAAGAAGGCGAATTTTTCCAAAATAATGATACAAGAGATTTGCCAGACGTTTCATTTCATAACGAACAAGTTGACAATGCTATTGAATTTTTATTGAATAACAGACCAAGTTTTGCCATTATAGACAAAGGACGTTCTAGAGACGAAAGAAGCTGTATTTGGATCGAAAATGGTCATTTTCATGGAATGGGATACATTCCGAGAGATGTTGCCATCAACGATTCTGATGAAGTAAAAAATTATGTTACGCCTTATAAAAGCAATCAATATATTGAACAGTTAATTTTTGCTTACGCAGAAAAACATCCGAGAAAAATATTCTTTAACAAACAACTTTTCATTTCCTAAACCAATAAAAAATAGAGCTGTAAAACTAAAATCTGAATTATGACACTATTTAGCGATACCGAATTATTTACCACAGGTTTGGAAGGAAAAAAAATATTTGACATTCCAGATTCTGAGTTAATTTTAATCGATAATTTTTTTACCAAAGAAGAATCTGATGCTTTTTACGAGAGAATACTTCGCAAAACCAAATGGAGAGAGTATGAAATGGAAATTTACGATAAAACTTATACCGTTCCGCGAATGATTTCTTGGTATGAAGATAAAGATAATCCTGGCGCAGATCCAAACGGACCAGATTGGACTTATGAATTGTTAAAAATTAGAGGCCGTGTAGAAAAAGAAACACAGCTTGATTTTAATACCGTATTATTGAATTTATACCGAGACGGAAATGATGGCGTAGGTTGGCATAGCGATAAAGAACATAATACAGGGCCAAATCCTATTATTGCTTCCGTCACTTTTGGAGAAACGAGAATGTTTAAACTTCGCCATAAATTCAGAAAAGAAATCCCGCCAATTGAGATTCCGCTACATCATGGGTCCTTTTTGTTGATGGCTGGAACTACTAATAGTTTTTGGCAACATCAAGTTCCAAAAACGGCTCGTGATGTTTTGCCAAGGATCAATCTTACCTTTAGAAGAACCAATCGAAATCTTTGATTTTTATAGCATTGAATCTTTAAAAAGAAGTAATTTTTACTTAAAACAACGTAAGATATTCCTTCTTTAAAAAGTTAAAACATGCACTATATGAACCTTTTACTAGGCAAAACCTATCTTTTTTACTATTTTTGCAACCTTTTTTAAAATACAATACCGTAATGGCTTATTCGAACAATGATTTAGCGCGTTTCTTAGACGCACAGAACAAACTTTATCTTACCGCTCTTTCTGAAATCAGTAAAGGGAAAAAAGAAACACACTGGATGTGGTTCATTTTCCCGCAAATAAAAGGCTTAGGAAAAAGCGATACTGCAAATCTTTATGCCATTAATGATTTAAAAGAAGCTACAGATTATTTGGAGCATCCAATTTTGGGAAAACATTTAATTGAAATTTCAGAGTTGTTTTTGACTTTTAAAATGAAATCGGCTGACGGAATTTTAGGAGATTTAGATGCTCGAAAACTACGTTCATGTATGACTTTGTTTTCTTTGGTTGAAAATGCAAATCCGATATTTCAGGAAATTTTGGACGCTTTCTTCTCTGGAGAAACCGATCCGCTTACTTTGTCTATTATTAATTCAACTATAAAATCTGTTGATGAACCAGTTACCATATAACTAGAGTTTTTCAACGATTATTTACATTTAAAAGACACTAATTACAGTGTCTTTTTTTTGTTTGCAAACTTCGCAGTTTAGTAAAACTCAAACATAAATAATTGATTTAAAAAGAATTAATCTTAAATTGCATGATCAACCTCAAATCTAAACCAAATTATGACCGAAAAAATCAAAGCTTTACAAATTATCCATCTTGGCATTTGCGCAGGAACCATTATCGCTTATTTTATTGTGGGCGATATTTCGCTAGAAACACTACAAGTTCCTAATGTTGATTCTGCTTCCATAATATATCTTGCAATTCCTGTTCTAGCCTTTGTTTTGAGTAGTATATTATTTAAAGCGCAATTAAAACAGATTGACCCAAAGCTAAAACTTGAAGATAAATTGCCTATCTACCAAACAGCTTCAATTATGCGATGGGCAGTTTTGGAAGGTGCTGCTTTTATTATTTTATTTCTTAAACCCGATTTTATACTATTCGGAATTCTTCTCATTATTTATCTTCTTTTTCTAAGACCAACAGAAGAAAAAATTAATAACGATTTATCCAATTAGTAAACCGCGCATACCTTAAATAAAAAAGCATCTTGAAATAGATCAAGATGCTTTTTTATTTAGATAGTTTTTCAACTTCAAATAGAAAATATTATTCGCTTGGCTTTGTTAAATAGTAAACTGGAATTCCGGTTAACATAATTAATACTCCCCAGCCACAGGTTGAAAATTTTGTAATTAATAACGAAACGCAAATTGCTGATGCTACAATAATATATACCATTGGCAAAAACGGATATCCAAAAGCTTTATAAGGTCTTTCTACATCTGGCATTTTTTTTCTTAGAATAAAAATTCCGTAAATAGTCAAAATGTAAAAAATCAGTACAATGATAATTACGAAATCTAATAAATCGCCATATTTCCCTGTTAGACATAAAGCCGAAGCCCAAACACATTGCGCCCAAAGTGCCCAAGCAGGAACACTCGAACTATTTAAAACAGCTGCTTTTTTGAAAAACAAACCATCTTTTGCCATTGTATAATATACTCTTGCGCCAGCCATAATTAATCCGTTGTTGCAGGCAAAAGTCGAAATCATGATCATAATTGCGATAATCAAAGCTCCGATATTTCCAAAAATATAGTCTGAAGCCACAACTGCAACACGATCAAACTTTGCTGTTGCAATTTCGTCAAACGGAATTACAGCCAAATACATCAGATTTGTCACAACATAAAGAGAAGTAACAATAAAAGTTCCTAGAAACAAGCTAAGCCCAACATTTCGTTTCGGATTTTTAATTTCACCAGCGATAAAAGTCACACCGTTCCACGCATCGCTAGAAAACAATGATCCAACCATTGCTGCAGATATTCCAGAAATTAAAGCCGTTCCGCTAATTGGAAGCCATGAACCGTTTTCTTTGTCAAATGTTCTTGTGCTCCATCCGTCTGCCCAATTTGCATCCCAAACAGAAGCTTTCGCAGCAAGCGTTAATCCAAAAATGACTAAACCAAGAAGCGATAAAATTTTAATTATGGTTAAAACGGTTTGTAGAATTTTTCCGTTTTTCACTCCACGACTATTAATAAAAGTCAGAATGATAATGGTTAAAATCGAAACTAGCTGCGCTGCATTTAGTTTAAAAGCGCCTAATTCGTAAAGAATATTTTCATCACTTAACGGCTCATACAAATAAGCTGCAAATTTTGAAAAAGCCACTCCTACTGCCGCGATAGTTCCAGTCTGAATAACCGCAAAAAAACTCCAGCCGTATAAAAAGGCAATCAGCTTGTTATAAGCTTCTTTTAGGTAAACATATTGTCCTCCTGCTTTTGGGAACATCGCACTCAATTCGCCGTAACTAACTGCTGCGACAACAGTAATAAATCCAGACAAAAGCCAGATCAATGTAAGCCATCCCGCCGAACCCACTTGTCGGGCTATATCGGCGCTTACAATAAATATCCCGGATCCGATCATAGAGCCAACCACAAGCATGGTTCCGTCTAAGAGGCCGAGTTCTCTTTTAAAATGTTCTTGGTCGTTTTCTTGCATTTTTATTGGTTTAGGTTGGCTAAAGATATACTTTTTTTGGAAATCATAATCTTTAATTTATAAAATCTATAAATTCTTAAAAAAGATCATATTTAGCAAGATTTACCCCTAATCTTTATCAAAAATAATTTGGACGTATCCCTTCGGGTCGGGCTATTCACTGTATCTTTTATGGTGAACCCCACCATAAAAGGATGCCGTTCCTATCCCTTACGCAAACAACGACTACAAGACAAAAATCTTTTTTTATATTTGGCAGTTAAAACCAATTAATATGAACCAAAAAATAGTTTTCAGATTATTAATTTTTATTACTCTTTTCTTCATCATTTATCTATTACAGAATAACTTCAAGCAACATAAAATTCAAAAAACTAACAAAGCTATTGAGGAATTTTATACTCAATTAGACGAACGTTATATTGGTGATTATATGCAAATCCAAAGAGATTTACAGCAAATATTTTTAAATAATGAATTAACTGAGAGCCAAAAGAAAAGACTCTTATTTACTCAAGACAGCTTGAGAATAGAATTTGGAAAGTCAATTCAAAAGAAATAAGAATTGAAAGATATAGAAATGCTTATTAACAAAATTGCTCAAGATAAAATAGATTTTCATCTTGGGTTGCGTATTTTGCTAGAAGAAGATTATAGTTTTAAAGAGCTTTTTAATACTCTACATAACTATATTATCAATTCCATTCCAAACAAAACAGATTATAATTCAGAAGCGTATCAAAGAGCAATAAATAGTATTCCACTAAAACCAACTTTCACGCCAATTATAATCTTAAAAAGTTTCTCCACTAAAATTGCTTTAAATAAATTGGCTTCACTGCCAGAAAATGAACATAAAAAAGTAATAACCTCTTTACTTTGGATTTTTAAAATTACAGATACAGAAAGAAGAAATACAGAATGCAAAAACGGCTGTGATCATTTTTGGCATGAATTAGAATAACTTTTAAATGAGTTTTTCAATTTTAAATTGAAAAACAAGAGAGCAATCTTTTTTCCTTGGTTTTGAAGCATTAGAAATTTTCATTAATTTTAAATAAAAACAGCATCATGACTTGGGATCCAAAAAAATACAACGAATTTAAAGAAGAACGTTCTAAACCTTTTCATGATCTTACAAGTCATATTATTGACAAACCCAATCTGAAAGTTATAGACCTCGGGTGCGGAACGGGTGAACTTACCCAAAAATTATATCAAAAACTTACCAATCCATTTGTTTTGGGTATTGATAATTCTGCTGAAATGTTGGCAAAAGCTCCAACACAAGAAAATCTTGAGTTTAAAGACAAAACCATTTTAGAACAGATTGCTGACGAAACCAAATGGGATTTGATTTTTTCAAACGCCGCATTACAATGGATTGATAATCATTACGAGCTTTTCCCAAAAATTATATCGCGCATTAATTCAGGCGGACAGCTGGCTGTTCAGATGCCGCAGCAAAATGAAAATATCCTCAATAAAATACTTTTTCAATTGGTGCAGGAAGAGCCCTTTGCATCGTATCTTAAAAATTGGACACGTCCTTCACCAGTATTGACTTTAGATGAATATGCTAAAATCGTTTTCGAAAATGGCGGTACCGATTTGGTTCTGTATGAGAAAGTTTATCCAATTATTTCTACTAAAAAAGATGACTTTTTTGAGTTCATTTCGGGTTCTGCCTTAACTGTATATCAAGAAAGATTGAATGATCAGGAATTTACTGCTTTAACAACAGAGTTTAAGAAAAGAATAGATGCTTATTTTCCTTCAGTTCCTTCAATCTATGCATTTAGACGATTGATTATTTACGCTAAATTTTAAAGAGACGATTCACTGAATCCAGCCTTTAATCTTTAAACAAAAACAATTCTTGTTTTTGTTTATTTTAATGCCTCATAAATTCCTTTTTCACTTCAAAATTGAAATCAAAAGTTGCTTTTTTTCAACAATATTCCAATAAAAAAGCCCTCAAAAAAGCACAACAAATTAACTACCAAATACTTAAACAAAATTATTTAGAATGGAAATATTTTTGCTCCGTATCTATTTTTTTTCTTAAAACCATAAGATAAATTTTACTATATTTGAGATAATCATTATAAAAGCATTTACAAAGAGCGAAATACCTTAACAAGTGTTTAATGTTTAATATAGATTAATTTCCCCAAATAATTATTTATTCATACTGACAAAAAACGCAAAAGGCACTTTTTCATTAACCTACTAATTTTAAAATTATGTCTAAACTGCAAGCTTTAAAAAACTTTCGTTTCCCAAATGTTTTCATCCTTATTTTAATCATTTTTATTTCGTGTGCATTGCTAATCTGCATCAATTTTTTTACAATTAAAATCTTATCTGCCAATAGAGCTTATGTAAACGGGGAATCTCATTATTCGAAAGGACAAAAAGATGCATCAAGACATTTAATTACCTATTTATTCACCAAAAACCATACACAATGGAAATTGTTTCTTGAAGAATTAAAGGTGCCACAAGGAGATGGTATTGCAAGAATCACACTTTTGAAAGCTGGAGACAATAAAGTTGCTAGAAAGGGATTTTTAATTGGTCGAAATCACGAAGATGATCTAGATGATCTTATCTGGCTATTCGAAAATTTTAAAAATGTCAGCTTTTTATCTAAAGCCATAAAAGAATGGGGAGAAGGAGATAAATTAATCTTTGATTTATTTGTTATTGGCCAGCAGATTAATGCAAAAATCGAACATAATATTTTAACCTCAACAGATCAGAAAAAACACTTAAAGCAAATTAGCTCAATAAGTGACCAATTAACCATTAACCAACGCAATTTTTCTAATACCCTTGGTGAAGGAACCCGAAAAATAAAGGACTTATTGATTATTACAAACATCTTTTTCATTCTGGTTATAATCTGCAGCGTTTGCCTTTATTACTCGATAATGGTCAAAAGACTACTGATTTCGAAGAAAGAAACGGAAGTGAAAAATGAAAATCTGATTATTGTAAATCGCGAATTGGACCGATTTGTTTACAGCGCCTCTCACGACTTGAGATCTCCAATTACTTCTTTAAAAGGTCTTATCGAAATAACAGCATTGGAGGACGATGCACAACAGGTTCGAAATTATTTAGAAATGATGCACCAAAGTCTTGAAAGGCAGGATCAATTTATTAGTGACATTATTGATTATTCTAAAAACAAAAGAAAAGAAATAATACTGGAACCAGTAAGCCTAAAAGAGTTGTGCAATGAAGCCATCCTTCAATTAATGCATATTGAAAATGCAAACAGAATTAAATTCACGCAAGAACTTTTAGTAGATCAGATTGAAAGTGACGGTCTTCGTTTAAAAATAATCATCAATAACCTACTCTCTAATGCTATAAAGTATGCAGATTGCAGCAAACAAGAAATGTTTATTACAATAAGAACCTATTTTAGCGAAGGCTTAAATAAAATTGAAGTAACAGATAACGGAATTGGAATTCATGACGATCATAAAGCCAATATTTTTGACATGTATTTTGGAACAAACAAAAATAAAGGTTCAGGATTAGGCCTCTATATTGTAAAAGAAGCTGTTGAAAATATTAAAGGAGATATTTCTGTATTTTCAGAAAGCAGTGTTGGAAGTAAATTTATAGTAACAATACCATCATATGCCGTATAGATCTCAATTTATAATTATAGAAGACAATTTGATTGATCAATTTGTCACTAAAAAATTACTTAAAAAAGGGCTCGACATTAATCCTATCTACATAGCTAATAACGGACGAGAAGGAATTAATTGGATACTAAAGCATCAGCCACAAAGCCCTTTGATTATTCTTTTAGACATTCAGATGCCTATTATGAATGGTTTTGAATTTTTGGAAGAATTTGACAGATTACCAGAAGATTTAAAAGAAAGAACTGAAATTTTCGTGCTTTCTTCGACTTTAGATATTGATGAAATTAAAAAAGTAAAAGAGAACAAATATGTGTCCGACTTTTGGACTAAACCTTTTAGATTAGAAATATTGAAAAATGCTTTTCTAGAAGTTTAATTCAGAACGCGATTTACTTGAGAGAAAGCTCTTGTGTAATATGGTTCTTTTGTAGAAGAAATCATAACACCGCCATGAGTTGATGAATGTACAAATTTAATCTCACCATCAACATTTTCAACAACCATACCTACATGATTTATATGACGTCTGCCATTGGTTCTAAAGAAAATTAAATCGCCTTTTTGAGCCTCCTCCGACGCTACTTTTGTTCCTATTCGAGATTGTTCTATTGAACTTCTCGGCAGTTTAATATCAAAATTGCCAAAAGTACAGAACATTAATCCTGAACAGTCGAAACCTGCTTTTGTTGTTCCACCCGATCTATATCTAGTACCTATATTCCCAGTTGCGCTTGCTATAAGCTGATCAACTAATGCAGAATAATCTCCTGTCCTTACAACAGTTGAATCCCTTTTTATTTCTGGAGCAGTTTCAGCTACTTGATTAGAAGGAGTATCTATTTGTGAATTATTGTCTTGCAACGCTTTTGCAGACTGAATAGCATCTGCTTTTTCTTTTGGAACGCGAATCTTCAATAGATACCCAACAGGAACTTTTCCTTTAATTGACGGATTCTGACGTTCTAATTCTGCAACTGTAATACCATATTCCTTAGAAATGCCGTATTTTGTTTCTTTAGCTTTAACTTCTCTTATAAGTTCCACATCTGTTGAAACCACTTCTGAAGTAATTGGAGTTTCACTTGGCGAACTAATATTCGACGCTACGTTATTTGAAGGAATATTTATTTGTTGTCCTATTTTTAAGCCTTCGGTTTCCAGAGATGGATTTGCTTTCTTAAGATCATCAACAGAAACATTATATTTTTTAGAAATTCCCCACAGTGTTTCTTTTGAGGCTACTTCGTGAGTTCCAGAAGTATTAAGAGGAGTATCGTTTACTGCAATTTCTTCATTTTTTGACTTTGTCTTTGCAGTACTTTTGTTTTTATTCGGAATTAAAAGTGTTGAGTTTAGTTTTAATACCTTGGGAGCATTCGGGTTTGCATCTGCAATATCTTTTACTTTTACTCCGTATTTTTTAGCAATAACAGAAAGATTTTCTCCTTTTGAGATCTTGTGCTTAATAAAATTATCCTGCGCAAAAGCTCCAACACTGAAAAAAAACAATACTATTATTAACCGATAAACCATACTCTTTTGATAAAGTTTTTACACTTTTTTAAATTACACATTATTTTCAACTCAAAAAAAGCAAATATATTGCCTAAAAAGCGAATTTAACTTTTTAAAGTAGAAAATTTGGTATTTTTAACAATTATTTTACCTCAAATTAACAGCCTCGGCATAAAAATTGAGCCAACTTTTTGAAACGCAGTTTTTTATAAAAAGTTGCATTTTAAAAAATTTTCGAACCAAACTAAAACCTAATATTGTGAAAAAACTACTCTACATTGTCATTTTACTGCCTTTTATTACAAATGCGCAAACAATAAGCGGAATTGTTAAATCTGAAACTACCAATTTACCAATTGAAGATGCAAACATATATGCACTACGAGCTCAAATAGGAACCATAACCAATAACATTGGAGAGTTTTCTTTAAGCAAAGCAAAAGCAAACGACACACTTCAGGTATCACATATTGGCTACATCTCGACAAAAATTGCAATTGCCGATTTTAAAAAGTCAAACTTTATCATTTCACTTAAAGAAGATATCGAAACTCTTAATAATGTAGAGATCACCAATCGTCAGGCGAAATTAAAATCTAAACTTGACTTTACTAAGCTTGAATCTTTAAATAATGTTCTGTATTCTTTTGGTTCGACAGTTGTAAATGGCAAGATTTATATTGTAGGCGGTGATATCAGCGAAGAAGAGAATGTACTAAAGATTTTAAAGGAAAGAAGCATAAGCTATGACAACGATCCTAACTTCCAAAAAAAATATCTACAATTACTTCAAATGCAAGTAGCCAAAAAATTTTACAGGGAAGACTTGCTTATTTACGATCCTAAAACAGATGTATGGGAGAAATCAAATACAAAATTCAAGAGAAGAGCTTATCATAACGTAAATTGCTACAACAATACACTTTATGTTTTAGGAGGTAAAAGAATGTCTACAAACCAAAGATTTGAATATTTAGAAAACGAAATTGAAGTTTTTGACATTAATAAAAACTCGATTACCATTGACAAAACCAATCCTCATATGGCTGCAGACTTTGCTTCTTTTGTCTATAAAGACAATATTATTGTTATGGGCGGCTCTACAAAAAAGACCGAAAAAGGAGAAAAAACTTTTACAGACAAAGTGCACATGTACAACATCACTTCTGGATTATGGTATGAGCTAGAAAAAATGCCGGTTGCCAAAGAAGTAAAAGGAGTTTTGATTGGAGATAAAATTTTTACCGTTGGAAATAATGACAACAAAAGCTTATCTGAGATTCAGAGTTTTGATTTAACAAATGAAACTTGGAAAAATGAAGCAACTTTAATTTCTCATTTAGAAAATCCAGCAATTGCTTACAATGTTGATGATATTTACCTTTTTGAAGATGGGAAGCTTTCAATCTACAATACAAAATCAAAACAGATTAAAGAATACTTTGTCGATCTTCAATTAAGAGATGCCACGATGCATTTTATAAATAACAAATTGTATATTCTTGGAGGCTATTCATTTGGTTCGTTCATGAAGATTCCTTCATCAAAAGTGTACAGTATTTCTATTGACGAATTTGACACTACCGCACCAAACCGCATTAGAATTTTGTCTCAAAATAATGTTGCTCAAAGAAACTAACTCATGATAAAAATGCTCTGCAAAAAACAGGGCATTTTTTTATGTCTTATTTTAAAAATAGAATAAACTTTGATTTTTAACTGAAAGTCTATTTTATTTCATTGGAACTCAAAAAAATTAATACTAAATTTACTTCAAATAAGCCACTATAATCCTCAGTTTTAAGAGACTTTTTAAAGAATTTAATCCAAGACAAAACTTATTTACCGTGAAAAAACTACTGTATATTATCGTTTTACTGCCTTTTATTACAAATGCGCAAACAGTAAGCGGAATTGTTAAATCTCAAGCGACAAACTTACCAGTAGAAGATACCAATATCTATTTATTGCGCACTCAAATTGGAACTTTAACCAATGGAAAAGGAGAATTTTCATTGAATAATAAAATAAATCCAAATGACACTCTTCAGGTTTCTCATATCGGATATATCACAACAAAAATTGCAATTAAAGATTTAAAAAAGTCAAATTATATTATCTCTCTTGAAGAAGATGTTGAAACTTTAAAAAATGTAACTGTAAATGATAATAGGTGGTCTAAATTAAAATCGAAACTTAACTTCACCAAACTGTCACCTTTAGAGTACGGCATTTATTCTTTTGGCTCTGTGGTAGCAAATGGCAAAATTTATGTTGTTGGAGGTGATAATAGTGAACAATGGAATGTTTTAACTACTATAAAATCAAAAGACATTGGCGGCGGTGATCCCACTAGATTTAACGATCCTCTTTTTTTGAACAAATACCTTCAAGAGATTGGAGGCGATCAAGGTAAAGTTTTTTACAAGGGAGATCTACTTACTTATGATCCAAAAACAGATGTATGGGAGAAATCAAATCAAAAATTAAAAAAACGAGCCTACCATAGTATAAATTTTTACAATAACACACTTTATGTTTTGGGAGGAAAAAGAGGACCTCTAGGCAATAAAAAACATGAATTTCTAGATAATGAAATTGAAGTTTTTGACCTTAACACAAATCAAATTGCAATTGACAAAACAAATCCACATAAAGCCGTAAACTTTGCTTCTTTTACCTACAAGGATAACATTATTGTTATGGGCGGATCAATAAAATCAACTGTAAGAGGTGCAAAAATTTTTACAGATAAAGTACATCTGTACAATTTAACTTCTGGCCTATGGTATGAATTAGCAAAAATGCCTGTAGCCCAAGAAGTAAGCGGAGTTTTAATTGAGGACAAAATTTTTACAATTGGCAATTCCGACAATAGAAGTTTTTCTGATATTCAGAGTTTCGATTTAACAAATGAAAGCTGGAAAAAGGAAGCAACTTTACTTTGCCGACTCGAAAATCCTGCAGTTACATACAATGAAGACACTATTTATATATTTGAAGACGGAAAACTGTTTGTTTACAATACAAAATCAAAACTAATTAAAGAATTTTATATTAATCTTGAGCTAAAATGTACTGCAATGCACTTTATTAATGATAAATTATATATCATTGGAGGATACGATTTTAGCAATTACTACACATCTCCTTCGTCTAAAACATATAGCATTTCTATAGACGAATTTGAGACCACAAGACCTTACCGAATTAGAGTTCTATCACAAGATAGTTTAGCAAACAAAAACTAATCACATCAACATATTGCTGATAAAAATAAAAGCCCTCTTTTCACAGGGCTTTTATTTTATATAAAATTTAAATATTAAGCTTTTCCGGCTGCAATTAAATTTAATGCAGAACCTGCAACAAACCATCCAATTTGACCTGCGTTGTAAGTATGGTTTGCCAAGATAATATCTTTTGTACCATCTGCATGAACAAATTCTAATGTTAATGGTTTGCCCGGAGCAAATTCTGTTAAATCTAAGAAGTTAATGGTGTCATCTTCTTGGATTTTATCGTAATCTGCTTCGTTTGCAAATGTCAATCCTAAAAGACCTTGTTTTTTAAGGTTTGTTTCGTGAATACGAGCGAAAGATTTCACCAACACCGCTTTAACTCCTAAGAAACGTGGTTCCATAGCCGCATGCTCACGAGAAGAACCTTCTCCGTAGTTATGATCTCCCACTACGATAGATGGAACTCCAGCCGCTTTGTATGAACGAGCTACAGCAGGAACAGCATCATATTCGCCAGTCAATTGGTTTTTAACCGAATTTGTTTTTTGATTGTAAGCATTTACCGCTCCAATCAACATATTGTTTGAAATATTATCTAAGTGTCCACGGAAACGCAACCAAGGTCCAGCCATAGAAATGTGGTCTGTAGTACATTTTCCGAATGCTTTAATTAACAATTTAGCACCAGTAATATTTTTACCATCCCAAGCATCAAATGGAGCTAATAATTGTAAACGCTCTGAAGCTGGATTAACCACTACTTGAACACTTGAACCATCTTCCGCTGGAGCTTGAAAACCTGGATCTTCAGCATAGAAGCCTTTAGCAGGAAGTTCGTCTCCTGTTGGCTCGTCAAGCATTACCTCTTCTCCATCTTCGTTGATTAATTTATCTGTCAATGGATTGAAACTTAAATCACCTGCAATAGCCAAAGCTGTTACCAATTCTGGCGATCCTACAAAGGCCAAAGTATTTGGGTTACCATCTGCACGTTTTGAAAAGTTACGATTGAAAGAGTGCACAATGGTGTTTCTTTCTTCTTTTTCTGCTCCTTCTCTATCCCACATACCAATACATGGTCCGCAGGCATTTGCAAAAACTGTTGCCCCTATTTTATGGAAAGTATCAATAAACCCATCTCTTTCGATTGTAGAACGAACTACTTCAGAACCTGGAGTGATTGTAAACTGTGATTTTGTTTTTAAATTTTTATCAGCAACCTGTCTCGCCAATGAAGCTGCACGAGAAATATCTTCGTAAGAAGAGTTTGTGCAAGAACCTATTAGACCAACTTGAATTTGTAATGGCCAATTATTTTTAACCGCTTCTTCTTTCATTTTAGAAATTGGAGTAGCTAAATCCGGAGTAAAAGGACCATTTAAATGCGGTTCTAATGTAGATAAGTTTATTTCGATAACTTGATCAAAATATTTTTCTGGATCTGCATATACCTCTGGATCTCCAGTTAAGTAAGAAGCAATTTTATCTGCAGCATCAGCCACTTCTGCTCTATTTGTCGAACGTAAGTAACGGCTCATTGAATCATCGTAACCAAAAGTTGAAGTTGTAGCTCCAATCTCAGCTCCCATATTACAAATTGTTCCTTTACCTGTACAAGACATAGCTGTTGCACCTTCACCAAAATACTCTACAATAGCTCCAGTACCACCTTTTACAGTAAGAATCCCTGCCACTTTAAGAATAACATCTTTTGGAGCCGTCCATCCCGATAATTTACCAGTTAATTTAACTCCGATTAATTTAGGAAATTTAAGTTCCCAAGCCATTCCAGACATAACATCTACAGCATCTGCTCCACCAACACCAATTGCGACCATTCCTAAACCACCTGCATTTACAGTATGAGAATCGGTACCAATCATCATTCCGCCTGGAAATGCATAATTTTCAAGTACAACTTGGTGAATAATTCCAGCTCCTGGCTTCCAGAAACCAATTCCGTATTTATTAGAAACAGAAGATAAGAAGTCGAAAACTTCATTACTCTGTGTTTTTGCTCTTGCCAAATCGGTTACAGCATCTACTTTTGCCTGAATTAAGTGATCACAATGAACCGTTGTTGGAACTGCCACTTTAGATTTACCAGCATGCATAAATTGTAATAATGCCATTTGTGCAGTTGCATCTTGACAAGCTACGCGATCGGGTGCAAAATCAACGTAATCAATTCCTCTTCCAAACGCCTTAGTAGGATTTCCATCCCAAAGGTGATTGTATAAAATTTTCTCTGTTAAAGTAAGCGGACGACCAACAATCTCGCGCGCTTTATCAACGCGACCTGGCATGTTTTCGTACACTTTTTTAATCATTTCGATATCAAAAGCCATAGATTTTTTGTTTTTATTATTCTTTTTTGAACATGACAAGTTACAAAAAATAGAACAATTATTACTAAAAAAGCCCGAGTTTTACGACTCGGGCTTTCAATATATTATTAAATAATCTTTCGATTACATAACTAATTGTTTGTTAGAAGGTGCGAACTTAGTTAAGTTAATACCATCTACCGCTGCAGTATATTCTTCCATTGTTGGAGTTCTACCTAAGATTGTAGAAAGAACCACAACTGGAGTAGAAGAAAGCAACGATTCTCCTTTTTTACCTTCTTTATCTTCTACAACTCTTCCTTGGAATAAACGAGTAGATGTCGCCATTACTGTATCTCCTTTAGCTGCTTTTTCTTGGTTACCCATACAAAGGTTACATCCTGGACGCTCTAAGTATAACATGTTTTCGTATTCTGTACGAGCTGCACCTTTAGGAGCGTTATCGTCAAATTCGAAACCAGAGTATTTTTGTAAAACTTCCCAGTCACCTTCAGCTTTTAACTCATCAACGATGTTGTAAGTAGGAGGAGCAACTACAAGAGGAGCGTTAAATTCAACTTTTCCTGTTTGTGCTTCAACGTTTTTCAACATCTGAGCAAGGATTTTCATATCTCCTTTGTGAACCATACAAGAACCAATAAATCCAAGATCTACTTTTTTCTCTCCACCATAGAAAGATAATGGTCTGATAGTATCGTGAGTATAACGTTTAGAAACGTCTTTATTATTAACATCTGGGTCAGCAATCATTGGCTCTGCAATTAGATCCAAATCAACTACAACTTCAGCATAATATTTAGCATTGGCATCTGGAGTTAAAGCTGGTTTTTCGCCAGATTTAATTTCAGTGATTCTCTTATCTGCTTTGTTGATTAAACCTTGAAGAACTTGTCTATCGTTATCCATTCCTTTATCAATCATGATCTGGATTCTGCCTTTAGCAATATCCAATGATTCGATCAAAGTATCGTCTTCTGAAATACAGATAGAAGCTTTTGCTTTCATCTCTGCAGTCCAGTCTGTAAATGTAAACGCTTGGTCGGCAGTAAGAGTTCCGATGTGAACCTCAATGATTCTTCCTTGGAATACGTTCTCACCGTTGAATTGCTTAAGCATTTGAGCTTGTGTAGCGTGAACCACATCACGGAAATCCATATAACCTTTCATGTCTCCTTTGAAAGTTACTTTTACAGATTCTGGAATTGGCATAGAAGCCTCTCCCGTAGCCAATGCAAGAGCAACAGTTCCTGAGTCAGCACCAAAAGCAACACCTTTAGACATTCTCGTGTGAGAGTCACCACCGATAATGATTGCCCATTCGTCGATAGTAATATCATTAAGCACTTTGTGGATTACGTCTGTCATTGAATGATAAACACCTTTTGGGTCACGAGCCGTGATCAAACCAAAATTGTTCATAAACTTCATTAATTTAGGAATGTTAGCCTGAGCTTTTTTATCCCAAACTGATGCAGTATGACAACCAGATTGGTAAGCACCGTCAACAATTGGAGAAATAACTGTAGCAGCCATAGACTCTAATTCTTGAGCCGTCATAAGACCTGTAGTATCTTGAGAACCTACGATGTTTACTTCTACACGAACATCAGATCCGGCGTGTAAAACTTTTCCTGGAGCAATACCTACAGCATTTTTGTTGAAGATTTTTTCAACTGCAGTTAAACCTTGTCCTTCGTTAGAAATTTCTTTAGATGGAGCAAATACTGCAGGAGCTTCGATATCCAATAATTTAGCAGCAAAAGTTTGAAGTTTTTTACCAAATACAATTGCGTACGATCCTCCAGCTCTAATGAACTCTTTTTTCTGAGGAGTAAATGATCTAGAAATATCAATTAATTCTTGATCTCCGTTGTATAATTTTTTAGTTTGAGTATTAATAGTAAGAACAGTTCCTGTAGCAACAGAATATGTTTGCTCAAGAATTGGTTCATTATTTTCGTTCAATACTGGTTTTCCGTCTGCATCTAATTTTTTAACCCAGTTTTTAAGGTCAATTCCAATACCACCAGTTACGTCAACTGTAGTAAGGAAAATTGGAGAAATACCGTTTGTACCCCCAACAATTGGAGCAATATTTACAAATGGAACATATTCACTTGCTTGTTTTCCTGTCCAAAGTGCCACGTTGTTTACACCTGACATTCTAGAAGAACCAACTCCCATTGTACCTTTTTCAGCAATTAGCATTACGCTTGCATCTGGGTGTTTTGCTTGTAATGCCTGAATTTCCTTTTGTGCTTCAGGCGTAATCATACATTTACCATGAAGTTCACGGTCTGAACGAGAGTGAGCTTGGTTTCCTGGAGAAAGTAAATCTGTAGAGATATCCCCTTCACCAGCAATATATGTAACAACTTTGATTTCTTCAGCTATTTCTGGAAGTTTAGTGAAGAATTCAGCTTTTGCATAACTTTCGATAATTTCTTTAGCGAATGCATTATCATTTTTGAACGCTTCTCTTAAACGGTCAGTATCTGCATCATAAAGGAAAACTTGAGTTTTAAGAACGTCTGCTGCTTGTTGAGCAATTGCAGTATCATTTCCTAAAGCTAGATCTAATAACACTTCAATTGAAGGTCCACCCTTCATGTGTGATAATAATTCAAAAGCAAAAGCAGGTGTAATCTCTTTTACTAAAGATTCACCTAAAATAATTTCTTTTAAAAACTTTGCTTTTTCACCTGCGGCACTTGTAGTACCAGGTAAAGTATTGTAAATAAAAAACTTAAGAGAGTCTTCGCGATTTGCGTTATCAACATCTTTAATTTGAGCAATGATTTCGCTTAATAAGTCAGCTCCATCGATTGGTTTAGGGTGTAACCCTTGATTTTTTCTTTCTTCAATTTCTTGAATGTAATCCTGATAAATATTCATAATAAAAGCGGATTTATTTTTTTGAGGCAAATTTAAGCATTAAAGACGATAATTAAAAAAAATTTAATAGAACAAGCCTTTTCAAAAATTATTATTGCTAAAAAACGATTTTCACTGCTTGTTTTTGACAAAAACTCAATTTTACATCAAAATAATGAATTATTAACATTTAAAGATCTTTTCTTTAACAAAGTCGAAATTTGATGTTAGAAAACAAGTAAGTTTTTACCCCTATTTTCAAGAAGAATCTTTCTAAATAAGCAATTATAACGTTATAGTTGAGATTTTAAACGTCTTTTGAGAAGAGTTTTTGACTTGCTAAAAACAAAAAATCCTGATAATAAATTATCAGGATTCTATTAATGTAAATTTTAAATTTTACATTAATTTTTTAATAATAACTTCTTCTGTTATACCTTCAGCATCAGCTTTATAGTTTTTAATAATTCTGTGTCTCAAGATACCGGTCGCAACAGCTTGAACATCCTCAATATCTGGTGAGAATTTCCCATTAAAAGCCGCATGGGCTTTTGCTGCTAGAATTAAGTTTTGCGAAGCTCTTGGCCCTGCTCCCCAATCTAAATAGTTTTTCACAAAATCGTTAGTTAAACTATTATCTGGACGAGTTTTGCTTACTAGAGTTACCGCATATTCTATAACATTATCTGCAACAGGAATTCTACGAATTAGGTGCTGAAAATCGATAATTTCCTGAGCTGTAAATAACGGATTAATTTCTGTTTTAACATCAGAAGTTGTTCTTTTTACAACTTGAACTTCTTCTTCAAAAGTTGGATATTCCAATTTAATAGCAAACATAAAACGGTCTAATTGCGCTTCTGGCAAAGGATAAGTTCCTTCTTGTTCAATAGGGTTTTGAGTCGCTAAAACAAAATATGGCAAATCTAATTTATGATGTTGTCCTGCAATTGTCACCGATCTTTCTTGCATTGCTTCCAGCAAAGCTGCTTGTGTTTTTGGCGGCGTTCTGTTTATCTCATCGGCCAAAATAATATTAGAAAAAATGGGCCCTTTAATGAATTTGAAATTCCTATTTTCATCTAAAATTTCGCTTCCTAAAATATCAGAAGGCATCAAATCTGGCGTAAACTGAATTCTT
Source organism: Flavobacterium sp. B330r (assembly GCF_056824325.1). Classification (NCBI taxonomy): domain Bacteria; kingdom Pseudomonadati; phylum Bacteroidota; class Flavobacteriia; order Flavobacteriales; family Flavobacteriaceae; genus Flavobacterium; species Flavobacterium sp. B330r. The sequence goes on along the minus strand of NZ_CP124860.1, from coordinate 3,020,370 downwards.
TTAAAATCCAGACCTAAAGCCTGAGACAAAGTATTAATCATTAAGGTTTTTGCTAAACCAGGAACTCCAATTAAAAGTGCGTGTCCTCCAGAAAATATACACAGTAAAATTTGATCTACAACGGCGTCTTGCCCTACAATGATTTTCGCTATTTCTTTTTTTAATTCATTTCTTTTTTGAACTAAATTGTGAATTGCTGTTACGTCAGACATTTATGAATGTATTTAAAATTAAAAAGAGTTAATTCTATGAATTCATAAAACTAACTCTTTTTATTTATTTATTAAAACTTATTTTTTCAACCAATTGTTTGCAAAAGAACAGTCTTTATACTCGCCGATAATTTTGATGTAAGTGTCTTTAATTTTAGCATCAAACCATTTTGCAATGGCATTAATCTGCTTTTCTTTTAATGCTAATTCTTTGATCTTAGTATAATCTTTAGCATAATCTGCAGTATGATCTTCAATTCTGTTGGTAACTGTAATTAACTTATATGTTTTTTTACCTTTATCATCAGTATTTAAAAGTGGTTGAGAAATTTCATCTCCTTTCAAATTTGAAACCTGACTGTATAAAGTCGGATCCATTTTTGTCAACTCAAATCGAGTATCTTGTGTGGTTGGATTTACCAATGTTCCTCCGTTTGCTCTAGTTTCCTTTTCATCAGATTCTGTTCTTGCCGCGTCAGCAAAAGTCAGCTCTTTATTGATGATTTTATTTCTAATATTTGTAATTCTTTCTTTTGCTTCTTTTAAAGCCGCTTCAGAAACAGTTGGAGCAATCAAAATATGGCGAAGCTCTACTTCTTGCCCTTTAATTTTTTCTACCATAATAATATGGTATCCAAAAGTAGTTTCAAATGGCTGAGAGATCTCACCTGCTTGTAAACTAAATGCAACATCTTTAAATTCTTTGACAAAAGGAGTTTTTCTTGTCATTTTATAATATCCACCGTTTGGTGCCGATCCTGGATCTTGAGAATATAAAACTGCTTTTGTTGCAAAACTAGAACCTTCTAGAACGTCTTGTCGAATTGCATTTAACCTATCGATAACTTTTTGCTTGTCTTCTTTAGAAATTTTAGGCTCCACAACAATCTGCGCTACTTCCATTTCAGCTCCAAAAGTTGGCAATTCATCTTTTGGGATTTTTTTAAAGAAATTACGAACTTCTTCTGGAGTGATTTCAACATCTTTAACGATTTTATCTCTCATTTCTGATGCTAATTTTTGCTCCTTTAAGATATCAGCAAAATATGTCTTAAACTCTTCTACCGAACTTTTTTTATAGTATTCAACAACTTTATTGATATCTCCTACCTGTTGCGTCATGTAATTAAGACGATCTTCCATCATTCCTCTTACCTCCGCATCACTTACGATAATACTATCCTGAATTGCTTGGTGAGCATACAATTTATCTTCTAAAAGTTTACCAAGCATCTGGCATCTTGTAATATCTTTTACAGATCCGCCTTGCGCAGTAATTTCTAAAAATCCTTTATCGATATCAGAATCTAAAACGATATAATCTCCTACTGTCGCAATAATTCCGTCGATTTTCAATTTCCCACCAGAAGGAACTTCAATTGGTTTTTGGGCCACAACATCAGGAATAATTTCTTGCGCTGAGATAATTGGAGTAAAAAAAAGAAAAAAACAAATTGTTAGTGCAAACTTGTAATCAATTGTTTTTAGCTGTAATTTTTTTAATAGCATTATTTTAATTTTTATTTGAATGTAAGCCTGTTTTAGATAATCCCTCTGAAACTATGTATGTTCATCAAACATAAATAATTAAAGTATAGTTCTTTCGTAACTTATAACGAACAAAAATAACAATTCAATTACATAATCCAACTATCCGATATAGTATTAACAAAAAATTATAGGATAGTTCTCTTTCAACGTACGAAATCATTTCTTCCAATTTTTCTAATTCAATGAAAGACAGTTTCTAATTGCTTCTTAAATTTAGTTTTAAACATCAAATAAATACCTAATTATAAGCACCATAAAAAAAAGTTCTCAACACTACAACGTTTTCGTTAACCTCTATTTTATTGCAAATTAAAATTAAATCAAAAAAACTTTACTTTAGATGCGTAATTAATAATTTACAAGGTAAAAAAATAGCAATATCTGCGTTTTTAAACCTTATAATTAAACAATTATAAAGCTCACTATTTAACTTAACCACATCTATTATGAAAAAACCTATTTTAAAATTATGCCTTATTACGGCATTTAGCGCACTTCTGTATTCGTGTTCTGAAAATGAAATCAACGCATCGGACGCAAAAGCTGAAAGTCAAAAATTTAAAATCATTGATGTTACGCATCACGATGGTAAACCTTTCAGCACAGGGGTTTCAAGCAATTCTACAACAGGAAAATATGTTGATAATCCTGGCGGAGGTGTTATGATGCAAGCTTTCTACTGGGATGTTCCCGCTGGAGGAAATTGGTGGAATACAGTAAGCAGTAAAGTAACGGCTTGGGGAAATGCTGGAATTGGCTCAATTTGGCTTCCGCCTGCTTCAAAAGCGCAAAATGGAGCTTTTTCTATGGGATATGACCCAACGGATTATTTTGATTTTGGAGATTATAACCAGAATGGAACAACGGAAACAAGATTCGGATCAAAAACCGAATTAGTCAATTTAATTACAGCAGCTCACACAGAAAACATCAAGGTTTATGCGGATATTGTAATTAACCATAACAGTGGCGGACAATCTGAAGCGAATCCTTTTACTGGAACAAATACTTGGACTAATTTTAATGGAATAGCGTCTGGAAAATTCAAACGTACTTATGCTAATTTCTACAAAAACAGCTATGGCAATAATGATGAAGGCTCGTTTGGAGGATTTCCTGACTTATGCCATGCCGATCCTTATGTAAAAGACTGGTTGTGGATTAGAGCTGATGGAGTTGGTAAATACTATAAAAATACCATGAAATTTGATGGCTGGAGATTCGACTACGTAAAAGGTTTTGGTGCTTGGGTTGTAAATGCTTGGAATGCCAATGTAGGCGGATTTTCTGTTGGAGAATTATGGGATTCAAATGTAAATGTTTTAAATGATTGGGCAAACGCAGCTAATAGTTCTGTTTTTGACTTTGCTTGCTATTACAAAATGAATGATGCTTTTGATGGAAATAATCTTGCATTGCTGAATGATGATATGATGTGGAAACGTAATCCATACAAAGCGGTAACTTTTGTAACTAATCATGATACTGATGAAATTTGGAGCAAAATGCTTGCGTACTCCTATATATTAACTCATGAAGGTTATCCAACTATTTTTTATAGAGATTATGAAGAATGGTTAGACAAAAATAAATTAAACAATCTAATCTGGATCCACAACAACAAAGCAACTGGAACAACTTCTATTTTATATTCTGATAATGACGAATATGTTGCACGAAGAAATGGATACAACGGAAATCCAGGATTGGTAGTTTACATTAATAACTCTGACGTTTGGCAAGAAAGATGGATTCAGACCAATTGGGCTAATACTCAAATTAAAGATTTTACAGGAAACTCAACTTGGTACCCAACTACTCAGGCAGACAAATGGGTAAAAATACAATGTCCTCCAAAAGGATATTCAATTTGGTCAATTAATCAGTAATTTTAAAAATGACTATTTAAGGCTGTTGCAAAACAGCCTTATTTTTTTGTTTAAAAATCCCGTTAGAAGTAAAGACTACCAAATTTAGGAACTGAATATTTTTAAAAAGCCGTAATTTAATAGTACTTTTGCAACCTATTTATACGAAATATGAGCTTTTTAAAAGAAATACAACGCAGAAGAACATTTGGAATTATATCGCATCCCGATGCCGGTAAAACGACATTAACAGAGAAATTACTTTTATTTGGAGGTGCAATTCAAGAAGCAGGAGCTGTAAAGAATAACAAAATTAAAAAAGGAGCAACGAGTGACTTTATGGAAATCGAACGCCAAAGAGGTATCTCGGTTTCGACTTCTGTGCTTGCTTTTAATTATAAAGATAAAAAAATCAATATCCTTGATACTCCTGGACACAAGGATTTTGCTGAAGATACATTTAGAACTTTAACTGCCGTAGACAGCGTAATTGTTGTAATTGACGTTGCTAAAGGGGTTGAGGAACAAACAGAAAAATTAGTGGCTGTTTGTAGAATGCGTAATATTCCTATGATTGTTTTCATCAACAAATTAGATCGTGAAGGTAAAGATGCTTTCGATTTGATGGATGAAGTAGAACAAAAATTAGGTTTAAAAGTTACACCGTTAAGTTTCCCAATCGGAATGGGTTACGATTTCCAAGGAATTTATAATTTATGGGAACAAAACATTAACCTTTTCAGCGGAGACAGTCGTAAAAATATCGAGGAAACAATCGCTTTTTCTGATGTACAGAATAATCCAGAATTAGATAAAATTGTAGGTGAAAAAGCAGCGAACAAACTTCGTGAAGAATTAGAGTTAATCGATGAGGTTTATCCTAAATTTGAGCGTCAAGATTATTTAGATGGAAAAATTCAGCCCGTATTCTTCGGTTCAGCCTTAAATAATTTTGGAGTTCGTGAATTATTAGATTGTTTCATTACAATTGCTCCATCTCCAAGACCAAAAGATTCTGAGACCCGTACAGTTGAGCCTACAGAGGAGAAAATGACAGGATTTGTTTTTAAAATCCACGCCAATATGGATCCAAAACACCGTGACCGTTTAGCCTTTATCAAAATTGTTTCTGGAACTTTCGAAAGAAATAAGCCTTATTACCACGTTCGTCAGAAGAAAAATTTAAAATTCTCAAGTCCAAATGCCTTTTTCGCCGAGAAAAAAGAAATTGTAGACATTTCTTATCCTGGTGATATTGTTGGTTTGCATGACACAGGAAACTTTAAAATTGGAGATACTTTAACAGAAGGTGAAATTATGAGCTTTAAAGGAATTCCAAGTTTCTCTCCAGAGCACTTTAGATATATCAACAACGCCGACCCGATGAAAGCTAAGCAATTAGAAAAAGGAGTTGATCAGTTAATGGATGAAGGTGTAGCGCAGTTGTTTACTTTAGAGATGAATAATCGTAAAGTTATCGGAACTGTTGGAGCGTTACAATATGAGGTAATTCAATATCGTTTAGAGCACGAATATGGTGCTAAATGTACTTACGAGAACTTCCCTGTTCATAAAGCGTGCTGGGTAAAACCTGATGATGCTAAAAACGAAGAATTCAAAGAATTTAAACGTATCAAACAAAAATTCCTTGCTCACGATAAATACGGGCAATTGGTATTTTTAGCCGATTCTGATTTTACAATTCAAATGACGCAGAGTAAATATCCTAGTGTAAAATTATTTTTCACATCGGAGTTTGATTAAATCTAAACTTTAAATAAATTATAAAAGGCTGTTTAAAATTTTAAACAGCCTTTTATAATTTGCATAAAAAAAGCGCTAATTCTAAAATCAGCGCTTTTTTTTAATTTGAATTAAATTAACCTTACTAAGTCATTATATTTCAAAATTCAATCTTTTTTAGGTTATACCAAATTAAGACATAACACGATTAAAAAGAAATTTAGTCGACTAAAGTAAATTAAATCAGACCAACTGCATCTTTGCTTTATTACAAAAAAAAGCCCCTTAAAAAAGGGGCTTTATAATTTATGCTTGTCCAGTTGGACCAAAATTAAGCGGAATTGGCGCTTGTTCCGTTTCTTTGATTTCGCCATGAGCTGCCTCAAATCTATGGATATTTTCACCTATTGCTTTTAATAATCTTTTAGCATGTTGTGGTGTCAAGACAATTCTTGATTTTACCTTGGCTTTAGGAATACCTGGCATAATACTCACAAAATCTAAAACAAACTCAGATGATGAGTGATTGATAATTGCAAGATTAGAATAAATTCCTTCTGCAATAGTTTCGTCCAACTCAATATTAATTTGCTCTTGTTGTTGTTTCGGATTACTCATAGTTTCCTAATTAATAAATGTATTCTTCTTTATTTGCCATCATTTCGTTGTAATCGTCTTTAGATCCTACGATAGTGTTATCGTACTCTCTCATACCAGTTCCCGCAGGAATTCTGTGTCCAACAATTACATTTTCTTTTAATCCTTCTAGATCATCTACTTTACCAGCTACTGCAGCTTCGTTAAGTACTTTCGTTGTCTCCTGGAATGAAGCCGCAGAAATGAATGATTTAGTTTGTAACGAAGCTCTTGTAATACCTTGAAGAACTGGCGTTGCAGTTGCAGTGATTACATCTCTTGCTACAACAAGATTTTTATCTGTACGTTTCAATAATGAATTTTCATCACGTAATTCACGAGGTGTAATGATCTGACCTGGTTTCAATACTGAAGAATCTCCAGCATCTTCAACCACTTTCATACCGTACAATTTATCGTTTTGAACGATGAAATCTTTAGTATGGATTAATTGGTCTTCTAAGAATAAAGTATCACCTGGATCCTGAACTCTTACTTTACGCATCATTTGACGAATAACTACCTCAAAGTGCTTATCATTAATTTTTACCCCTTGTAAACGGTAAACCTCTTGAATTTCATTTACCAAGTACTGTTGAACAGCAGCCGGACCTTGAATTCTTAAGATATCATCTGGTGTAATCGCACCATCAGACAATGGAACTCCCGCTCTTACGAAGTCATTCTCTTGTACTAAGATTTGGCTTGAAAGTTTAACTAAATACTTTTTAATCTCACCAAATTTAGATTCGATAACGATCTCACGGTTACCTCTTTTGATTTTTCCAAAAGAAACAACACCATCAATTTCAGATACAACTGCTGGGTTAGAAGGGTTACGAGCCTCAAGAAGCTCAGTAATTCTTGGTAAACCTCCCGTGATATCGCCCGCTTTAGAAGAACGACGTGGGATTTTTACTAATACTTTACCTGCTTTAATTTTCTCACCGTTTTCAACCATTAAGTGTGCACCTACTGGTAAGTTGTAAGAACGAATCAATTCACCTTCTTTACCATAAACTAATAAAGTTGGGATTAATTTTTTGTTTCTAGCTTCAGAAATTACTTTTTCTTGGAAACCAGTCTGCTCATCGATCTCAACCATGAACGATTGTCCTTGCTCTAAATCTTCGTAAGCAATCTTACCAGTAAACTCAGAAACAATTACACCGTTATATGGATCCCATTTACAGATTACAGTTCCTTTAGCTACAGTTTCTCCATCTCCAACAAAGATACTAGAACCGTAAGGAATGTTATGTGTATTTAAAACAATTCCAGTTTTCTCGTCAACTAATTTTAATTCAGTTGAACGTGAAACTACGATATCAACAGAGTTACCTTCTCCGTCTTCTCCTTTAACTGTTTTTAAATCTTCAATTTCAAGTCTACCTGCGAATCTTGTAACAATACTAGACTCTTCAGAGATACCTCCAGCAACCCCTCCAACGTGGAACGTACGAAGTGTCAACTGTGTACCTGGCTCTCCAATAGACTGAGCTGCAATAACTCCGACAGCTTCACCTCTTTGTGTCATTTTACCAGTAGCTAAGTTTCTACCGTAACATTTAGCACAAATACCTTTTAAAGCTTCACAAGTTAATGGAGATCTAACCTCTACTTTTTCAATTGGAGAAGCTTCGATAGTTCTCATAATTGCTTCAGTAATTTGCTCTCCAGATTTAACCATTACTTCATTAGTAAGAGGATTAATAACGTCTTGCAATGCAACACGTCCTAAAATTCTCTCTCCTAAAGATTCAACGATTTCCTCATTTTTCTTCAATGCAGCAACTTCAACACCTCTTAAAGTTCCACAATCTTCGATGTTTACAATAACATCTTGAGAAACGTCATGAAGCCTTCTTGTTAAGTAACCAGCATCGGCCGTTTTAAGAGCCGTATCCGCAAGACCTTTACGAGCACCGTGAGTAGAAATAAAGTACTCAAGGATCGAAAGACCTTCCTTAAAGTTAGAAAGAATCGGGTTTTCAATAATCTCACCACCACCAGCAGTAGATTTTTTAGGCTTAGCCATCAAACCACGCATACCAGTTAACTGACGAATCTGCTCCTTAGAACCCCTCGCTCCAGAGTCAAGCATCATATATACAGAGTTGAAACCTTGTTGGTCTTCTCTAATATTTTTCATTGCTAACTCTGTTAACTGAGCATTTGCTGAAGTCCATACGTCAATAACTTGGTTGTAACGCTCGTTATTTGTAATAAGCCCCATGTTATAGTTAGTTGAGATACCTTCAACTTGCTCTCTAGCATCTGCAATTAACTTCGTTTTTTGTTCTGGAATTCTAATATCACCTAAAGAGAATGATAAACCTCCTCTAAATGCGAATTTATAACCCATATCTTTCATATTATCCAAGAAAGCTGCCGTTGTAGGTACATCAGTCACACTTAAAATGTGTCCGATAATATCTCTAAGGTTTTTCTTAGTCAATACGTCGTTGATATATCCAGCTGCTTCAGGTACTACTTCGTTAAATAATACACGTCCTGCAGTTGTTTGAATAATTTGATACACTAATTCTCCAGCATCATTAAAATCTTTTGCTCTAATTTTCACACGAGCATTCAATTCTAATCTTCCTTCGTTTAATGCAATGTTTACTTCTTCAGCAGAATAGAAAGTTAAATCCTGACCAATAATTTTGTGGTCTTCTGTAGAAATACGCTCTTTGGTCATATAGTATAGACCCAAGACCATGTCCTGAGAAGGTACAGTAATTGGAGCACCATTTGCAGGGTTCAAGATATTGTGAGAAGCCAACATTAATAATTGTGCCTCTAAAATAGCTTCTGGTCCTAATGGTAAGTGAACCGCCATCTGATCACCATCGAAATCGGCGTTGAATGCCGTACATACTAATGGGTGTAATTGAATCGCTTTTCCTTCAATTAATTTTGGCTGGAAAGCTTGAATACCAAGTCTGTGCAAAGTAGGAGCACGGTTAAGTAATACTGGGTGTCCTTTAATTACGTTTTCAAGGATATCCCAAACTACAGGCTCTTTCTTATCAATGATTTTCTTAGCAGATTTTACTGTTTTTACAATACCTCTTTCGATCAATTTACGGATAACGAATGGTTTGTATAATTCAGAAGCCATATCTTTTGGCAATCCACACTCATATAATTTTAACTCTGGACCAACGACAATTACCGAACGAGCAGAATAATCCACACGTTTTCCTAAAAGGTTTTGACGGAAACGTCCTTGCTTACCTTTTAATGAGTCAGATAATGATTTTAATGGTCTGTTAGATTCTGTTTTAACAGCAGAAGCTTTACGTGTGTTATCGAATAATGAATCTACAGATTCTTGCAACATACGTTTTTCGTTTCTTAAGATAACTTCTGGAGCTTTAATCTCCATTAATCTTTTCAAACGATTGTTACGGATGATTACACGACGATATAAATCGTTCAAATCTGAAGTTGCAAAACGACCTCCATCAAGTGGCACAAGCGGACGTAATTCTGGCGGGATAACTGGAACCACTTTCATAATCATCCATTCTGGACGGTTTTCGCGGTTTTCGTTAGACTCACGGAAAGATTCAACAACTTGTAATCTTTTTAAAGCTTCAGTTTTTCTTTGTTTAGATGTTTCGTTGTTAGCGCTGTGTCTTAATTCATAAGATAAAGCATCTAAGTCAATACGAGCTAATAAATCCATAATACACTCTGCTCCCATTTTGGCAACAAATTTATTAGGATCTAAATCATCTAAATATTGATTTTCTTGTGGAAGAGTATCTAAAATATTTAAATATTCTTCTTCAGTTAAGAAATCTAATCTTTGTAAAGATTCTCCATCTGCATTTTTAGCAATACCAGCTTGGATTACTACGTATCTTTCGTAGTAGATGATCATATCTAATTTCTTAGATGGAAGACCAAGGATATAACCAATTTTGTTTGGAAGAGAACGGAAGTACCAGATGTGAGCAATTGGCACAACAAGGTTGATGTGTCCTACTCTATCACGACGTACTTTTTTCTCAGTAACTTCAACACCACAACGGTCACAGATGATACCTTTGTAACGAATTCTTTTATACTTACCACAAGCACATTCAAAATCTTTTACTGGTCCGAAGATTCTTTCGCAGAAAAGTCCGTCACGCTCTGGTTTGTGAGTTCTATAGTTAATTGTTTCTGGCTTTAAAACCTCTCCTCTTGATTCTTTCAAGATAGATTCTGGTGAAGCCAATCCAATAGAAATTTTGTTAAATCTTTTTACTGGATTTTTTTCTTTATTGTTTCTGTTATTCATCATAGTTTTTACTATTGATTTATTTTGCAATTAAAAAATTGAATTTAGATTTATAATTTACTCTTAATAAATAAGAGTTAATCATTCAGCTACTACCTCGGGTTACTTCTCTAAACCTCAAATTCTTATTTGAAGCGCTAGTTATAAAATGCCTTGCATTGTTATAAAAAATCGGAACGGTTTACGGGTATAAATCTTTAAAAACTTCTAACATTTAGTAAACAGTCTCAGTCCCAGTTTTCAGTGCTAAACTGAATACTGAGACTGTGACTAGAAACTTTTATTTATTCTTCCAAACGAAGATCTAATCCTAGACCTTTCAATTCGTGCATTAATACATTGAATGATTCTGGTAAACCTGGTTCTGGCATAGTTTCACCCTTAACGATAGCTTCGTAAGTTTTAGCTCTACCAATAACGTCATCAGACTTAACAGTTAAGATTTCACGTAAAGTACTAGAAGCTCCATAAGCCTCAAGTGCCCAAACCTCCATCTCTCCAAAACGCTGACCTCCAAATTGAGCCTTACCTCCAAGTGGCTGTTGCGTAATCAATGAGTATGGTCCGATAGAACGTGCGTGCATCTTATCATCAACCATGTGTCCTAATTTAAGCATGTAAATTACACCCACAGTTGCTTTTTGTGCAAAACGCTCTCCAGTTCCACCATCATAAAGATATGTATGTCCAAAACGTGGTACGTTAGCCTCATCAGTCAAAGCATTGATTTCGTCAAGAGAAGCACCGTCAAAAATTGGAGTAGCAAATTTTCTACCCAAGTTCATACCAGCCCATCCAAGAACAGTCTCATAAATCTGACCAATGTTCATACGTGAAGGTACCCCAAGTGGATTCAATACGATATCTACTGGTGTTCCGTCTTCTAAGAAAGGCATATCTTCATGACGAACGATTCTAGCAACAATACCTTTGTTACCGTGACGTCCTGCCATTTTATCACCAACTTTTAACTTACGTTTTTTAGCGATATAGATTTTAGCCAATTTCAAGATTCCAGATGGTAATTCATCTCCAACTGTAATAGTGAATTTCTCTCTTCTTAAAGCTCCTTGTAAGTCGTTCAGCTTAATTTTATAGTTATGAATTAAATCATTAACCATTTTATTTGTAGCGTCATCAGCAACCCACTGACCTTTGCTTAAGTGAGCAAAATCTTCTACTGCGTAAAGCATTTTTTGAGTATATTTTTTACCTTTTGGTAAAACTTCTTCACCCAAATCATTCATTACACCTTGAGATGTTTTTCCGTTAACGATCAAGAATAATTTCTCAACTAATCTGTCTTTTAATTCAACAAATTTAGTTTCGAATTCCATTTCTAAAGCGCCTAAAGCATCTTTATCTTGAGTACGTTTACGTTTATCTTTTACGGCTCTTGCAAATAATTTTTTGTCAAGAACTACACCATGTAAAGATGGAGAAGCTTTTAATGAAGCATCTTTCACATCACCTGCTTTATCTCCGAAGATCGCACGAAGCAATTTCTCCTCTGGAGTAGGATCTGATTCTCCTTTTGGTGTAATTTTACCAATCAAAATGTCGCCAGGCTTAACCTCTGCTCCAATTCTGATCATACCGTTTTCATCTAAATCTTTAGTAGCTTCTTCAGAAACGTTAGGAATATCGTTTGTTAACTCTTCATTTCCTAACTTAGTATCTCTAACCTCTAATGAATAATCATCAACGTGGATAGATGTAAAAATATCATCACGAACTACTTTCTCAGAAATTACAATCGCATCCTCGAAGTTGTACCCTTTCCATGGCATGAACGCAACTTTTAAGTTTCTACCTAAAGCTAATTCTCCATTTTGAGTAGCATAACCTTCAGACAATACTTGTCCAGGAACAACTCTATCACCTCTTCTTACGATAGGCTTCAAGTTGATACTTGTACCTTGATTGGTTTTTCTAAATTTAATTAAGTTGTACGTTTTCTCATCAGCATCAAAACTTACCATTCTCTCGTCTTCTGTACGATCGTATTTAATAGTAATGATGTTAGCATCTACGTATTCAACAGTACCATGCCCTTCAGCATTGATTAATACTCTTGAATCTGAAGCTACCTGACGCTCTAAACCTGTACCAACAATCGGTGCTTCAGGACGGATCAAAGGAACAGCCTGACGCATCATGTTTGATCCCATCAACGCACGGTTCGCATCATCATGCTCCAAGAAAGGAATCAAAGATGCAGAAATCGAAGCGATCTGGTTAGGAGCAACGTCTGTATAATGTACTACAGATGGTTCAACAACTGGGAAGTCACCTTCCTCACGAGCAATAACATTGCTAGCTGTAATTTTACCTGTAGCGTCCATTTCAATGTTCGCCTGAGCAATCATTTTACCTTCTTCTTCTTCAGCACTTAAGTAAACTGGAGTACTTTCTAAATCAACTACACCATTAGTTACTTTACGGTATGGAGTTTCGATGAATCCCATTCCGTTTACTTTTGCATAAACACCAAGAGATGAAATCAAACCAATGTTTGGTCCCTCAGGAGTTTCAATCGGACATAAACGACCATAGTGAGTATAGTGAACGTCACGAACCTCGAAACCAGCTCTCTCTCTCGAAAGTCCACCTGGTCCAAGTGCAGAAAGTCTTCTTTTGTGTGTAATCTCAGCTAACGGATTCGTTTGGTCCATAAATTGAGATAACTGGTTAGTACCAAAGAAAGAGTTGATAACTGATGATAATGTTTTAGCATTAATCAAATCAATTGGTGTAAACACCTCGTTATCTCTAACGTTCATTCTCTCACGAATAGTTCTAGCCATACGTGCTAAACCAACACCGAATTGTTGAGACAATTGTTCTCCAACTGTTCTAACACGACGGTTTGATAAGTGATCAATATCATCAATCTCCGCTTTAGAGTTGATCAATTCAATCAAATATTTTACAATGGTAATGATATCTTCTTTGGTAAGCACTTGCTTATCCATAGGGATATCTAAAGCCAATTTTTTGTTCATTCTATAACGACCAACTTCACCTAAGTTGTAACGTTGATCAGAGAAGAATAATTTATCTATAATACCACGAGCAGTTTCCTCATCAGGCGGTTCAGCGTTACGCAACTGACGGTAAATGTGCTCTACAGCTTCTTTTTCAGAGTTTGTTGGATCTTTTTGTAACGTGTTGTGGATAATAGCATAATCTGCTTGGTTGTTATCCTCTTTGTGCAACAAAATAGATTTTACGTTAGAATCGATGATCTCTTCAACATTATCTTTGTCGATAATAGTATCACGATCAAGGATGATTTCGTTACGCTCGATAGAAACTACCTCTCCGGTATCCTCATCTACGAAATCCTCGTGCCATGTGTTCAAAACACGCGCAGCAAGTCTTCTTCCAATATATTTCTTAATTCCTGTTTTAGAAACTTTAATTTCTTCTGCTAAGTCGAAAATTTCAAGGATATCCTTATCCCTTTCGAAACCGATAGCACGGAATAAAGTTGTTACAGGTAATTTTTTCTTTCTATCGATATACGCGTACATTACGCTGTTAATATCAGTAGAGAATTCTATCCAAGAACCTTTAAAAGGAATTACTCTTGCAGAATAAAGTTTAGTTCCATTTGCGTGGAATGACTGTCCAAAGAAAACCCCTGGAGAACGGTGTAATTGAGATACTACAACACGCTCGGCACCATTAATAACAAAAGTACCACTAGGAGTCATGTAAGGAATTGTTCCAAGATAAACATCTTGTACAATAGTTTCAAAATCTTCGTGTTCTGGATCTGTACAATATAGTTTTAACCTAGCTTTTAAAGGCACACTATACGTAAGACCTCTCTCTATACATTCTTGAATTGTATAACGTGGAGGATCAACAAAATAATCTAGGAATTCCAATACAAAGTTATTTCTTGTATCTGTAATTGGGAAGTTTTCCATGAAGGTATTGTATAACCCTTCGTTGCCTCTTTCGTCAGATTTCGTTTCTAATTGAAAGAAATCTTTAAAAGATTTAACCTGAACATCTAGAAAATCTGGATAGTCAGGGATATTTTTTGTAGAGGCAAAATTCAATCTTTCAGTCTGATTTGTTATCATCAATGGACAAAATTTTGATTAAAAAAAAGTAATTTTTTTTGTGTAAGACACACTGTTTAATCTATACTTTCTTATTATAATCAATACATCTTTAAAAATAAACCGTAAAGGAAGTTCAATTTTTTTTCTTCGTATTGATCAAAAACTTTTTCGTATTTTAAACTATTTGATAATAAAACTTGATATATTTTATTATACGAAAAATGGTTTAGACCCTTGGATGGTTACATCCAAGGTCTAAACCTAGTTCTAAACTGTGTTTTGTTATTTTAACTCAACAACAGCTCCAGCTTCTTCTAATGATTTTTTAAGACCTTCAGCCTCTTCTTTAGAAACACCTTCTTTAACAGTACTTGGAGCACCATCAACTACATCTTTAGCTTCTTTAAGACCTAAACCTGTAAGTTCTTTAACTAATTTTACAACTGCTAATTTAGAAGCACCAGCTTCTTTTAATACAACTGTAAATTCAGTTTGTGCTTCTTCAGCAGCACCTTCTCCACCACCAGCAGCAACTACTACAGCTGCAGCAGCAGGCTCGATACCATACTCGTCTTTTAATATTGTTGCTAATTCGTTAACTTCTTTAACTGTTAAGTTAACTAATTGTTCTGCGAATTGTTTCAAATCTGCCATTTTTTCTATCGTTTAAAATGATTTGTAAAAATATAATTTAATTATTGTGCGCTAATTAAGCAACAAGGAAGCAAGCTTCCCTGCTTTGATTATTATGCTTCAGTTTCTTCTTCGCTACCTGCGAATTTGTTTTGTAAAGCAGAAATAATTCTTTGAGCTGGAGATTGTAATAATCCAATAAGTTCTCCAAGTAACTCTTCTTTAGATTTAATAGTTGCTAATGCATCTAATTGGTTGTCTCCAATATATACTTCAGAATTGATGTAAGCTCCTTTTAAAACTGGTTTATCAGATTTCTTACGGAAATCTTTGATAATTTTCCCAGGTGCGTTAGCAACATCAGAAATAAAGATAGCACTGTTACCTGACAAAACTGTAGGTAAATCACCATAATCATTAGCAGAAGCTTCCATTGCTTTTGCAAGCAAAGTGTTCTTTACAACTTCTAATTTAATACCTGCTTTAAAACAAGCTCTACGTAAGTTTGAAGTTGTCTCTGCGTTTAAACCAGAAATATCAGATATGTAAATGATATTTGTACCAGCTAACTGCGCAGTTAAATTTTCAATCGCGATTGATTTTTCTTCTCTAGTCATACTAAAAATTTTTAACTACCAATTATACTGCCTTTGGGTCTAATGCGATAGCAGGACTCATAGTGCTTGTAAGGTGAATACCTTTAATGTATGTACCTTTAGCAGCAGTTGGTTTAAGTTTTATTAATGTTTGAATAATTTCGTGTGCGTTGTCAACAATCTGCTCAGCTCCAAAAGAAACTTTACCGATTCCTGCGTGTACGATACCAGTTTTATCAACTTTAAAGTCAATTTTACCAGCTTTAACCTCTGCAACAGCTTTTGCAACATCCATAGTTACAGTACCTGTTTTAGGGTTTGGCATTAAACCTCTAGGTCCTAAAATACGACCTAATGGACCTAATTTACCCATAACAGCTGGCATAGTGATGATAACATCAACATCTGTCCAACCGTCTTTAATTTTTTGTAAATAGTCGTCAAGACCTACATAGTCTGCACCAGCTTCTTTAGCTTCCGCTTCTTTATCTGGAGTAACTAATGCTAATACTTTAACATCTTTACCAGTTCCATGAGGTAATGTAACTACACCTCTTACCATTTGATTCGCTTTTCTTGGATCAACACCCAAACGAACTGCGATATCAACAGACTCATCAAATTTTGCAGAAGCAACAACTTTCAATAATGCCGCAGCATCTTTTAGAGAGTATAATTTGTTCTTTTCAATTTTTGAAGCAGCCTCTTTTTGCTTTTTTGTTAATTTTGCCATTTCTTTTTCTTAATTAAAAAGGAGCATCTCCTGATACAGTTATACCCATAGATCTAGCTGTTCCAGCAACCATACTCATAGCTTTCTCAATTGTGAAAGCGTTTAAGTCTGGCATTTTGTCTTCAGCAATAGTTCTAATTTGTTCCCAAGTAACGCTAGCTACTTTTTTACGATTAGGCTCACCAGAACCAGATTTTAGCTTTGCAGCTTCCATTAACTGAACTGCTGCTGGAGGAGTCTTAACAACAAAATCGAATGATTTGTCTTTGTACACAGTGATTTGCACTGGACAAATTTTGCCAGGTTTATCCTGAGTTCTAGCATTAAATTGCTTACAAAACTCCATGATATTAACCCCAGCAGCTCCTAAAGCAGGTCCAACCGGTGGCGACGGGTTCGCAGCACCTCCCTTAACTTGTAGTTTAACTACCTTACTAATTTCTTTAGCCATTTTTAAAAAATTTATCACTGTAATCAATGGAAGCGATTACAATGGTTTATTATAGTGTAACAAAAAATTATACTTTTTCAACTTGCATAAAGCTCAATTCCAATGGAGTCTTTCTTCCGAAAATCTTAACCATTACCTCAAGTTTACGCTTTTCTTCATTGATTTTCTCAACAGATCCATTAAATCCATTGAAAGGTCCATCAATAACCTTAACTGTTTCACCAACACTAAATGGAATAGAACGAGTATCTGTATTTACAGCCAACTCATCTACTTTACCTAACATACGGTTCACTTCAGAAAGTCTTAAAGGAACAGGTTCTCCACCTTTAGTTTCTCCTAAAAACCCAATAACACTAGTAATTGACTTAATAATATGAGGGATTTCACCAACTAAGTTAGCTTCAATCATAACATATCCAGGAAAGTAAACTTTATCCTTAGATGATTTTTTCCCATCTTTTACAGTAACTACTTTTTCAGTAGGAACCAAAACCTGAGAAACATAATCCTCCATACCTAATCTCGCAATCTCAGTCTCGATATAAGCTTTCACTTTATTCTCTTGACCACTAACTGCTCTAACTACGTACCATTTTTTCACATTATTATCTGCCATCACAAAAAAATTATCCTTTTAACCAGTTAAAAAATCCAGCCAAAGCTTTTGCAAAAAATTCGTCTACTCCCCAAGTTGCCAAAGCGAATAAGATCGAAAATACAGCCACAACAATTGTCAATTTCTGTACTTCAGCCCAAGCTGGCCAAGTAACATTTGACTTTAACTCTTCGAAAGCCTCTGATAAATAATTAGTAACTTTTGTCATTTGATATATTTTTTATTGCACGGGCGGAGGGATTCGAACCCCCATCAACGGTTTTGGAGACCGCTATTCTACCCTTGAACTACGTCCGTAATTAAAGCCAGTGATTAAAAAATAATCACTGGCTTTTTTATTTATTTTATAGAATTACTCTACAATTTCAGTAACCTGACCAGCTCCAACTGTTCTACCACCTTCACGGATAGCAAAACGCAAACCTACGTTCATAGCGATTGGGCTTAATAAAGCAACATTGATTGTTAAGTTATCTCCTGGCATTACCATCTCTACTCCTTCTGGTAAAGTAATAACTCCTGTTACGTCAGTTGTACGTACGTAGAACTGTGGACGGTAGTTATTGTGGAATGGAGTATGACGTCCACCTTCTTCTTTTTTCAAGATATAAACCTCAGCTTTGAATTTAGCGTGTGGTTTTACTGAACCTGGCTTAATAATAACCATACCTCTTTTGATATCAGCTTTATCAATACCTCTTAACAATAAACCTACGTTATCTCCAGCTTCACCTCTGTCAAGGATTTTACGGAACATCTCAACTCCTGTAATAGTAGAAGTTAATTTTTCAGCTCCCATACCAATGATTTCAACAGGATCTCCAGTGTTAGCAACTCCAGTTTCGATACGACCTGTAGCAACAGTTCCACGACCTGTAATTGTAAATACGTCCTCAACTGGCATCAAGAATGGTTTAGCAACGTCACGTACTGGCTCTTCGATCCAAGCATCAACAGCTTCCATTAATTCGATAATTTTAGGAACCCAGTTAGGATCATTGTTCAATCCACCTAAAGCAGAACCTTGAACAACAGGACCATTATCTCCATCATATTCGTAGAAAGATAATAAATCTCTAATTTCCATTTCAACAAGCTCTAATAACTCAGCATCATCAACCATATCCACTTTGTTCATGAAAACAACGATTCTTGGAATACCAACCTGACGACCTAAAAGGATGTGCTCACGAGTTTGTGGCATTGGACCATCTGTAGCAGCAACTACTAAGATAGCTCCGTCCATTTGAGCAGCACCAGTAACCATGTTCTTTACGTAATCCGCGTGACCTGGACAGTCAACGTGAGCGTAGTGACGGTTAGCAGTTTCGTACTCTACGTGTGATGTATTAATAGTAATACCTCTTTCTTTCTCCTCTGGAGCGTTATCGATTTGATCAAACGATTTTGCTTGACAGTAACCAGCATCTGACAATACTTTTGTAATTGCAGCAGTTAATGTAGTTTTTCCGTGATCTACGTGTCCAATTGTACCTATGTTTAAGTGCGGTTTGGAACGATTAAAATTCTCCTTTGCCATTTTACTTAATTTTTAATCTTAGTTATATATTAATTTTCAATTTCCTACTTACTTGAGCCAATGTCGGGATTTGAACCCGAGACCTCTTCCTTACCAAGGAAGCACTCTACCCCTGAGCTACACCGGCAGAGAGTTCTGAGTTTAGAATTCAAATTTTAAATTTCAGACTTTATTAATCTAAAACTTACAATATAAAACTCCAACTTCTTTTTAGTGGGGAGAGCAGGATTCGAACCTGCGAAGTTCACACAGCAGATTTACAGTCTGCCCTCGTTGGCCGCTTGAGTATCTCCCCATAGTTTTAAAATTCCATCATTTTAAAGAACCAATTTCAAATCGCATTTGAAATTTATTGAGCCGATAGAGGGACTCGAACCCACGACCTGCTGATTACAAATCAGCTGCTCTAGCCAGCTGAGCTACATCGGCGAATACATTAAAAAAGTCCGCTATTTCTAACGGACTGCAAATGTAGGTATTTTATCTTTTAATCAAAACATTTTTTGAAAAAAATTTCAATTAAATGTGTGCTCTAATTTTTTCCTTCCTTTTTACAAGTAAACGTTCTAGCGATTCTGCCGAAAGCTCAACAGCTTCTTCAAATGTTTTACACTGTTTTTTCACCAAAAAATCATCACCAGGAACATTAATCTTTATTTCCACCACTTTATTCTCTTTATCACTCGTTCTTTCAACTTTTAAAAAAACATCTGATGAAACCACTCGATCGTAGTATTTCTCTAGCTTACCCATTCTTTCTTGGATAAAATCGACTAATTTTCTGTCGACAGTAAAATTAACTGCATGAACATCTACCTTCATAATAAAAATTTTAGGGTTAACATTTAGAACCACTATTTATTTCTAGGATGCGCATCTTTATACACTTTTTTAAGTTCCGCCAAACTATTATGAGTATAAATCTGTGTAGACGCCAAACTAGAATGCCCTAGCAATTCTTTAACTGAATTCAAATCTGCCCCATTGTTCAATAAGTGAGTTGCAAAAGTATGACGAAGCACATGCGGACTTTTTTTCACCTTTTCTGAGACCCTACTAAAGTATGAATTTATTAAACGATAAACAAAAGATTCGCTCAATTTTAACCCTTTTTTTGAAACGAAAAAATAGTCACAATCCATCAAACTTTCCAAACTATCTCTTTCCTTCACATACGAATCGATTTGATCCGCAATAATCGGCAAAATTGGAATAATGCGCTCTTTATTTCTTTTCCCTAAAACCTTAATCGTGTTATTTGAGCGATCGACATTTTTAATCATCAAATGAATTAACTCCGCCCGACGCATTCCTGTCACATAAAACATTTCCACAATAAGCTTATCCCGAATTCCTTCAAAATCAACCGGAACCTCTATTGTAGCAAGTAAATCTTTCAACTCTTTTTCCGAAAAAGGAACCTGAACCACTTTCGGAGTCTTTAAAGACTTATGCTTCAGCATCGGATTAACTTCGATCTGCTTTGTCTTTAAAAGAAATCTATAAAAAGCTTTTAAAGAAGCCATCTTTCTATTAACCGAAACATTAGAAATATTATGATCAACCAGAAAGACAATCCAACTTCTGACCTGACTATAATTTACCAAATCAATACTTTCTTGATCAAAAGATTCTTTTACAAAAACTTCAAAAGAAACCACATCATTCAAGTAAGCCTCAACTGTATGTGGAGAGTATTTTTTCTCCAGCAAAAGATAATCCGCAAAAGCCTCTTTATTCGTTTTCATAAATCTAAAAATTAAGCATAAAAAAACCGTTAGCATCAAAATTAAAACATTTTGACCACTAACGGTAATTATTTTCTAAAAGCTGATATTAACTTTCTAAACTATCTTTCAAGCCTTGAATGTAAGCCGCTTTTTGGATTTGAGCTCTTTTGATAACAGAAGGCTTAATAAAAGCAGTACGTGCTCTTAATTGACGAACAGTTCCTGTTTTATCAAATTTTCTTTTATAGCGCTTTAATGCTCTATCGATATTTTCTCCGTCTTTAATTGGTATAATTAACATAATATAGACACCTCCTCTCGTTAAGGCTGCAAATGTATATATTAATTATGAATTATGAATTATAAATTGTGAATTATTTTTAAAAAAGAGAAAAGAGTATAGAGAAAAGAATATAGAGAAGAGAGATATATAGATATAATTCTTAATTCTTAATTCTTAATTCTTAATTCTTAATTCTTAATTCTTAATTCTTAATTCTATACTCTTTATTCTTTATTCTCTTAACAAATTCCTCGAAATAACAACCTTTTGAATCTCGGTTGTTCCCTCTCCTATAGTACACAATTTAGAGTCTCTGTAAAATTTTTCTACTGGAAAGTCTTTAGTGTAGCCATAACCGCCATGAATTTGAACTGCATCATTTGCGATTTTAACACACGCCTCTGAAGCATACATCTTTGCCATAGCTCCTGATGTTGTTACTGGTTTATGCTTTTGTTTCAAGAAAGCAGCTTTATGCAATAGTAATTCTGAAGCTTCAATTTCTGTTGCCATATCTGCCAATTTAAAAGAGATTCCTTGAAAACTACTGATTGGTTGCCCAAACTGATGTCTTTCTTTCGAATATTTCAATGCAGCTTCGTAAGCTCCTTTTGCAATTCCTAGAGACAAAGCTCCGATAGAGATTCTCCCGCCATCCAGAATTTTCATTGCCTGAACAAAACCTTCTCCAATTTCTCCTAATCTATTTTCATCTGGAACGCGACAATTATCAAAAACCAGCTCAGCGGTCTCACTGGCTCTCATTCCTAATTTATTTTCTTTTTTACCTGATGAAAAACCTTTCATTCCTTTTTCAAAAACAAAAGCTGTCATTCCTTTAGAATCTCCTTTTTCACCAGTTCGCACTACCACTACTGCAACATCTCCTGAAATAGCATGTGTAATAAAGTTTTTTGCACCGTTTACGATCCAATGATTTCCATCTTTAACAGCCGTCGTATTCATTCCTCCAGCATCAGAGCCTGTGTTATGCTCTGTTAGACCCCAGGCGCCTATAAATTCGGCCGTAGCCAATTTTGGAAGCCATTTTTTCTTTTGTTCTTCGTTTCCAAAAGTCAAAATATGATTAGTGCATAAAGAATTGTGTGCCGCGACAGATAATCCGATTGAAGGATCTATTTTTGAAATCTCTTCTATTACGGTAATATACTCGTGATAACCTAAACCAGAACCTCCATATTCTTCTGGAACCAAAACGCCCATGAAGCCCATTTCGCCAAGTTGCTTAAACAACGGAATTGGAAAAATTTGCGCTTCATCCCATTCCATTATATAAGGTCTAATATTTTTTTCTGCAAAGTCTTTTATAGACTGTGCGATCATTAGTTGTGTTTCGTTGTAATCAAAGTTCATGAGTTAGTTTCTTTTAGAACTCCAAATATAAACTAATTATTTTTGCTTTTTCAACAGGAAAATCTTTAATTTTTGCCAAATCCTCAATATTATTAAAATTTCCATTCATACTTCTATAAGTTACAATTTGTTTTGCTAGTCCATATTTGAAGTATGAAAATTGAGCCAATTCTTTTAATGAAGCGTCATTTACATTTATTTTCTTCAAGCTTGAGGGAATTACAACTTTAAAATGAGCATTTAGTTCATTTATAACTTCAGGCGAAAGTCCCCAAATCTCTTTCATCTGCTCCATCGATACAAATGATCCAACGATTTCTTTCTGCTTCAAGATTCTCGAGGACAACCCTTCTCCTATCCCGTAGATTTTCATCAAATCTTCTTGCGTTGCCTCATTTATATTTATTATTTCTAACTTTTCTTTTTTCGGAAAGTTTTTTACAATGAATTCTTTTTTCTCGACACTATAGTTCTTTTTATTCTGTTTCCAATCTGGAAATTTAAACAAAGGAGAAATTTCCTTTAATAGAGAATCCGAGACTCCAGTGACAGCCTGAAACTCTTCTGCCGAGTTTACATATTTATTCTCTTTGCGAAATGCCATTAAACGATCAATCTCTTCGACAGACATTCCGAGTTTGTATCCTTTATAATCTGAAATAAAATTAGGATTAAAAAGATAGACAGTTGGTTTTACATCTTTTTCAGTTAATTTCTGTTGATCAATTTCTGACTGAAGCGCAAGCCACTCCTCTCTTTCAGAGTTTTTCGCCTCTGAAATATTGAAATCAGATAAAAAATAAAATAATTGCAGTCCTATCATAATAAGAAAAAGAATGAAAACACCTATCCGCTGCTGTTTTGTAAAATGAAAATATTGGTTTAACGACTTAAAATTCATGATTAAAATTACTTTTGAAGAACAACTTAAGAAAAATCCTTCAAATTTATCAAGAAAATTAGTAAGAAAAGTAACTTTTAAAAAATTATCGAATCTCTTATAAAAGTCCAATTAATTTAATGAATATCAATACTTACAGAATCTTTCTTACGAGTACCGTAAAAAAAACAAAGATTTTATAACTTAAAACATGATAATTGTTTTTATTTTTTCCAAAAAACAATACATTTGGCACTTAATAACAAATAAACCAATAAAATAATATGTCAATTTGGAGAGTTAAACCTATATCTGCCTTTGAGGCCGATATGAAAAAAAGTGATTTAAAGAGAGTCCTAGGAAAATGGAGCCTTACCGCCATTGGCGTTGGTGCCATTATCGGTGGGGGAATTTTTGTACTTACAGGTACTGGGGCTTATTATCATGCAGGACCAGCATTAGCTATTTCGTTTATAATCGCAGGTATTGCTTGTGTTTTTGCAGCACTTTGCTATTCTGAATTTGCTTCCATTTTACCTGTTGAGGGATCTGCTTATGCCTATGCCTACGGTACAATTGGAGAAGTTTTTGCTTGGATAATTGGATGGGGACTAATTCTCGAGTATGCAATGGGATCAATGACTGTAGCGGTTTCCTGGTCCGGATACTTTAATAAATTGCTCAAAATATTTCACATTCACCTTCCTGATTGGTTAACTACAGATCCTGCAAGCTACACAGGAGAAGGTTTTTCTATGAATCTTCCAGCTTTCTTGATCGTTCTTTTAGTTATTTCATTGCTTATTAAAGGAACAAAAAGCGCTGCTAAAGCAAATAACGCAATTGTTATTCTTAAAGTATCTGCTGTAATCTTTGTAATTATTGCTGGTCTTTTCTTTATTAATACAGCAAACTGGAGCCCGTTTATTCCTGAAGCAACTCAGATTATTGAAAAAGAAACTACGCACAATGCTTACGGAATTGGAGGTATTATCTCTGGAGCTGCAGCTATTTTCTTTGCTTATGTTGGTTTCGATGCTGTTTCTACACAAGCTGGAGAAGCTATTAATCCTAAAAAAGATGTTCCTTTTGCAATTATTGCTTCTTTATTAATTTGTACTACTTTATATATTCTTGTTTCTTTAGTATTAACAGGAATGATGAATTACCAAGACTTTAATCCACTAGGAAAATATCCTGAAGCTATCAAAGCTCCTGTTGCTTATGCATTTGATATTGCAGGACAAGGCTGGGCTGGTTCTATTATTACTGTTGCCGCAACTATTGGTTTGGTTTCAGTATTAATGGTAATGATCATGGGACAATCTAGAATTTTCCTTGGAATGTCTAAAGACGGTTTAATTCCATCTGTATTCTCTAAAGTAAACCCTATTTCTGGAACTCCAAAAACAAACTTAATGATTCTTGGAATTATTATCGCAACAGTTGCTGCCTTTACACCGATCAACAAATTGGCTGACATGACCAGTTTTGGTACTTTGTTTGCCTTTACAATGGTTTGTATTGCTGTTTGGATTTTAAGAGTAAAACAACCAGGATTAACTAGAACATTTAAAGTTCCCGCTTTACCAATTATTGCGGTATTAGGAATTGCAATCAATTCTTATTTAATTTTTAATTTAAGTAAAGATGCACAGTTATTATCTTTTGGATGGCTTATTATTGGTATAATTGTATACTTTGGATATAGCAAGAAAAGATCTAAACTTAACAATCCTACTGAAGAATAATAAATACAACTTCATAAAAAAAGCTCCAAATCTAAATTTGGAGCTTTTTTTTTATAAATCAAATACCGATGTTCTTTTTGATCGAATTAAATCTTTTAGGCGAATCCAGAAAGCGAGAGTCAAGTAGACTCCAAACCCTAAACCCGCTGTAACAAAAGAAATGTAGATAAAAAACAATCGCACGCTTGTTACACGCATTCCGAGTTTATCTGCTAGTCTTGAAGAAACATGGAAACCATATTTTTCAAAAAAGAATTTAAGTTTTAAAATTGCTGACATTTCTATATTTTAGATTTAATACTTTAGATTTTTAGATTCCTGACTGCTCAGGATTACAAAAGTACAAATTATCTAATTATTTTTAAGCAACTCTAATCCGATAGCACATTTTAGACAAGCTTTGCGCTCGCAATATTCATTTTTAAGTTCTAATAGCGTCTGACTTTCAAATGCAGTTTTTGATTGTATACCAAAAGAATTAAACTTGTCCATAATGACGTTTTTCTCTGAAGTAACTTCATTCATAAAGTCAATTAAATCTTCTGAAATGGATTCACCCATAATATTCGAATAAGTAAACTGAAGCGGAATAATGGTATTCATAATAAGGAGATCTATAAATGACTTAGAAAGCGTTTTAGACTTCTTCGGACTCTCTTTGTCAAATTGGTAATGATTTTGCCAATACGAGCTTGCAGACACGCTTAGTAAACGATATACAGCATCTACTGATTTTAATTCGATAATCTTAGAAAACAAATTTTGATGTTTATGGTATAAAGCCGCCAATTGAGAAAGTCTAATTGTTGGAAAATTATCCGGACGGAGTTTAAAAAACTGGAGCGGTTCTGTATATGTCTTTTCTATTTGATATTTATGCAACAAATAAAAATAGCGAAACTTTAAATCTTTATAATACACATCTTCTTTCTCAACCTCAAATAAACCAGCAGTTCCAAAAAGGAGCGCTTCTAAATTTTCAATTTCAAAACTTTCTTTTCTGATTACCGAAAACGGGATTGCCATCGAGATTTGCAGAAACGAATTTCCGTTCGTATTTAGCCCGAAATTCTTCGCTAGAAGGCAAAATAAGACCGCTTCCCAATCTTGATTGGTTTCTTCCAATAAATGAGCAATAAATTTAGATTTACGCTCTAAACGCTCAAAAAACAATCTTTCCTGCCAGTTTTTAAAAACAAATCTGTCTAGGTCTTTTAATTGCCTTTCGCAGTAAATCCAAGTCTTTGGAGAAACCAATGCCTTATAATTTTCGATTATTTCTTTTGAAACATAATCTTTAAGGACTAAAACAGGAATTTCGGTATTGTTTTCTCTAAAAATAGCCGTGTCGTTTTCCCAAACAACATGGAGAATAACATTTTTATAAGCAGGATCTTTCTCGTGATTATGCAAATACCAATCTGAAGATTTCAAATGAATCTCTACATTGCCTGCCCATTTTTGGTTTCCTATTTCTATGTGAGCATTAAAAAAATCTGGCCCAGCAAGTTCTAGATAATCGCCAGTTTTAAGAATTGTTATCAATTCGCCTTGAACCGATTTTAAATTCAAAGAATCAAACTTCTTGAATTTCCAGATATAATGAAGAAAGTCTTCTTTCATTTTTAGATTTTATAGTAGAATTACAAAATCTAAAAGTAATTAATTTTTAATATTATTCTTACAAAAATATTTTTTTTAACGAAGCATATACAATTTAGCACAAGCTCTAGCATCTGACAAAGCTTCATGGTGATTCAACTGGATATTCATTTCTCGACAGCAATCACTTAATTTTGTTGGTTTTATGCCTTTTGCTTTGTAGATTTTAACCGTGCATTCCCACTTTGTGGCAATATTTAAATCGTCATAATTTAAGCCATGCAGAAGCATTGTTTTCATTAAGACATTTCGATCAAAACTTTCGTTATGTGCTACTACAACTTTATTTTTTAGCCTCATTTCAATCTCTGGATAGATCTGAAAGAACGATTTTGCATTTATAGTATCTTTAGGATAAATTCCATGAACACGAATCGTAAAAGGATTATATTCGTTATTTGGTGGTTTAATTAAAGTCACATATTCGTCCACAATAATTCCGTTTTCGACGGTCACAATACCTACAGAGCACGGATGATATCCCGTCGCAGTTTCAAAATCTATAGCTGTAAAATTCATTTTCTAATTTTAAAAGACAAATCCATAAATCTAATTGTTTAACAACAAGATTTATGGATTATTTATATTTATAAGAGACTTATTTTATTGCGCCAATAATATCATATTTAGTTATAATGTGATGGTGTCCGTTTCCTAAGTCTACCAAAACAGCATCATTTTCTTTGCTAAAAAGCTTTGAAACCTCTTCAATCGGTGTTCCTAGTTTCACAATTGGAAAAGGCTTGCCCATTACTTCTTTAATTGGTTTTTCGGCAACGTTTTTATCTGCAACATAGCTTCTAAATAAATCTGTTTCGTCAACAGAACCCACAAATCCATTGATATCAACAACCGGAATTTGTGAAATTTTATATTTACGCATACGCTCGATTGCATGCGAAACTAATTCTTCAGTACGAACAACGATTAATTCTTTATCAATATGATCTTTAATAACGTCTTCTGCCTTAGTTACGTTTTCTTCTAAGAATCCGCGCTCGCGCATCCAGTCATCGTTAAACATTTTACCTACATAACGGCTTCCAGAATCGTGAAATAACACCACAACAACATCTTCTGGTTTAAAATGTTCTTTTAGCTGCAACAGACCTTTTATACAAGCTCCTGCAGAATTTCCAACAAAAATCCCCTCTTCAAGCGCAATCTTTCTAGTGTAGACTGCAGCATCTTTATCGGTTACTTTTGTAAAACCATCAATTAGAGAAAAGTCAACATTCTTAGGCAAAATATCTTCTCCAATACCTTCTGTTATATACGAGTAGATTTCGTTCTCGTCGAAAATTCCAGTTTCGTGGTATTTCTTGAACACAGAACCATAGGTGTCAATTCCCCAGATTTTAATATTTGGATTTTGTTCTTTCAAATATTTTCCAACTCCAGAAATAGTTCCTCCTGTTCCAACTCCCACAACAAAATGTGTAATTTTTCCTTCCGTCTGTTTCCAAATTTCAGGTCCAGTTTGCTCATAATGCGCCAACGAATTTGACATGTTATCGTACTGATTGACATACCAAGAATTTGGTGTTTCTTCTGCTAAACGCTTTGAAACCGAATAATAGGAACGTGGATCTGTAGGCTCAACATCTGTAGGACAAACAACAACTTTTGCTCCAACAGCACGAAGAATATCCATTTTTTCTTTAGACTGTTTGTCTGAGATCACACAAATTAGTTTGTAGCCTTTTACAATTGCCACAAGTGCAAGTCCCATTCCCGTATTTCCTGAAGTTCCTTCAATAATAGTTCCTCCAGGTTTAAGTCGGCCATCTGCCTCTGCATCTCCAATCATTTTTACAGCCATTCTGTCTTTTACAGAATTACCCGGATTAAAGGTTTCGACTTTTGCCAATACTAACGCATCAATTTCAGCAACAATTTTGTTGAGTTTTACCAATGGTGTATTACCAATTGTTTCTAAAATATTATTTGAAAAGTCCATTTTTATTTAAGTTTATTTAGTGGTTCGAAATAAAAAAAGCCAGTTTTTATTGGAAGAAATTCCAAACCAGACCAAAACGCAGTACAAAATCACGATACGGATTATGAGGCGCTGAATAATAATTACTTTGCGAAAACAAAGCATTAAAATGTTCCGCTTTTAAATAAAAACGTGTCTGGCGTATTCTGGCATTCACAAAGAAATCGAATGTTGCAAAACCACCGATTTTCTTGTCTTGCTGTACAAAAAATTCTGCAATAACAGGATTATAATCATCTCCATAATATTTCGTTAGATAATTAAAGACAAGACCTGTTTGCATGAATAATGCTTTTTTAAAGAAATGATTCGAATAATAGAATGTATTTCTAGTTACAAAATCTGGTACATTTAAAACTAAATCTGACTGATCTACTTTTTGATACAAAAGTGTATTATCTAATGCAAAAGGTCCAAATTTGAATTCTCTACTAGCCTTTATCTCTAAATAATTAATCACATTTCCGTACTGCATTGGATTAACGATCTGTATATTAGCCGCTTTTTGTGCATCGGTCGCTACATCTGTAAAGTACAAATGATCTTTTAATACCGTATATTGAACTTGTCCTGTTAGCCACGGAGTTGTAATTTCTGCACTTAACGAATTAATTTTTTCGTTTTTAAAATCATTTGACCAATTGTACGAAATCCAACTACTTTGGTATAAGTTATAATTGTTATTAGGCAGTTTATTGATGTTGCGATATCTAAAATCAAACTTAATTTCATCGCTCATATCATAACGTAATTTAGCATCTAAATCGGAAAGCGATTCATTAGTGATTGATCTTGAATATAAAAATCGACCATTCCATTTGTTTTTCTGATATTCGTACTGAGCACCAAAATTGTTAAACTGTAAATACAAATTGTCTGGAACGGCGTTTCCAGCTGCATCAACAATAATTCTGTTATACCTATAATTAGATCTATAATCGTCAACAAAAAATATAAATTTACCTAACAGCGAATTTTCGTAAGCTGCTCCAACTTTATTATAAAGTCTTTCATATTTAGTTTGATCGTTAATATTGCTTGCCGCATACGACTCACCAAATCTTTGCACTCGACTAGTTGTTCCATCATTTGCAGTTACTGTAGAAATTACAGTTGGCTGCTTGTATTCGTAATCTTTATACTCATAATTAAATTGATGTGTAAGGTATAAATTATTACTTCCATCAGTTGGATTCACTCTAAAAGCATGATCAAAAAACAATCTTCTTCCTTTTAAGAACGATTCTGCATCGGTTAAATAAACCTGTAATCTTTGCCTGTTTTTATAGTCATCATTATCGCTTTCAAAATCAGCATCGTTTGTTATACCGCCATTTTCCTCATTCAAAATATCCTGATTTGTAAAATGTGCATTTATCGCATATCGTTTGCTAGTTGTGGCATAACTGGTTGTAATTCTTAAATTACCGGCACTAACCAATTGATTATTATAATCTCCTTCAGATCTTAAACCTTTATATGCAATCGAGAAATTAAGATTTTTAGAGACATTTAATGTGATAAAAGAATCTACATTCTGTCCTTTTTTTATTGTAGTATTAAAAAACAATTCTGTAAAAGGCGTTGCAACAGAATAATATCTAATTTGATCTGCTTGCATATAGTTAGAATGCTTTCCGCTAAAACCAATTTCAGGATACGGAGAAAAACTTGTCAAACTGTATTGAAGTGTATTTAAAGGCTGTCCGATATTAGAAAACTCCATAAGACCAAAAAGATCTTTTCTTAAATGATTTTGTCTATAAGCACTTTTAAGAGTTAGCGACGTATCTGCATAAATAGTATCATGTTCTAAAGTGACAATTTTATACTGATCTATGGTTGCAATCTTTTGTTTTTTCTTTTTTACGGTATCAGTGACACTTGAATATTCTGTATTCATATCTAAATTATTTTTAGAAGCAGTTTTTTTTTCTTGCGAAAACAATAAAGTTGGAACAACTAATAGATATAAAAAAATGAATATTCTCATTTGATGGCTTTGTATAAATTTATTTTGACAAAATTTGCTAAGCAAAGGTAATATAAAAAGGTATAAACGAAAAAACATAATATATAATATGAAGCTAGGATCGTTTTGGAATTTTGAAAACGAAAACCCCGTATACAAAAGTATACGGGGCTCTCAAAAAAAATCAAAATATTTATTATTCTTATTCCCAAACTGGGTATAATTTATTGATATAGATTATATTCTAAAGATTAGAATTTATCCCAGAACAATTTAGTATTTAATAAATCTCCTCCAATATCAGCAGATGCTTTAATATAATTTGTTTTATTAATACTTGCTTCTACACCTGGATAAGTATATCTAACAGGAACAGTAAAAATAAGTTTGTTAATAGCTGCTTGAGGCGCTTTTAACACAGGGAAATCCAATCTTCTGTACGATGTCCATGCTTCGTATCCTCTGTTATAAAGAGCAAACCATGCTTGAGTACCAATTTTTTCTTTATATGTTGCTCCACTCAAAGCATTGTTGTAATCTACTTTTGGGCTTGCAATATAAGCGTCAATAGCTGTAGCACTAGTTACTCCCCAGTCTGCCATAGAAGCTTTAATACCTGCATCATAGTATACTTTTGCCTGAGCAGAACCACCTGGAATTAAGCTTTTCTCAGCAGCTTCTGCTAATAAGAAATTCAACTCAGCAAAATCAAAGATAGTTCCTGGAAAAACTGGATTGTTTAATGTAGACGTAATTTGCGAATAAGCTGTGTAAACATTTGCCGAACCATAAGTACCACCAGTAAATGTTCTTCCTGCAGGAATAACTGGAGCTGGAGCAGTTAAATTAGTAAAATATTTAGGCATCCTTGGGTCACCACCAGGAACAATAGCATCCATAGCAGAAACAAAAGGCTCAGCAGGAATAAAATCAAATCTCTGACTAGTTACCAAATCAGCATACAATGGATTTTGATTTCCTGATGTAGTTAAATAAGTCAATTTTGTATTATCAGCATTACTAGCTAAAGCACCAGAAGCAAGAGCTGCCTGAACTTGAGTAGTTGCATAAGCTGGATCAATATCAGACATATTAACTGCCATTCTAATGATTAATGAGTTAGCAAATTTTGCCCATTTTGCATTACTTGCCGCATTACCAGAATAGATAATATCTGCAGCACCAAAGTTAGCCACTGTACTATTTGCTTTTAAAACTGCAGCAGATGCACTTAATCTTTTAATAAGATCTTGGTAAATCGTTTTTGCGTCATCATAAGCCGGTAAAGGATATTTTTGAATATCAATTGCTTGTGAATAAGGAACGTTTCCAAAAGTATCTACCAATACACTATAAGCGTAAGCTTCTAAAATATCGATAAGCGCTAATTTATTTTGCTTAATCGCTTCATCAGCAGGAGTTGCAGGAGTTGTTGCTGCAATCATAACTCTTGAATCATGAAAATCGGCTAAAACATCTCTATACAAAACCAAAAAGTGCGTATCTGGAATTTTTCTGTTTGTAATGTTATACTGGCTCTCATCTGGATAAGTAGTCTCTGTCCATTGCTGTGCAAATAATCTAAAAACGTTATTATTCACACTAGTACTAACCATTTGATCGACTAATTTCTTCTCAGCATTGGTAAACAAAAATTCCGCTTTGGTTGTTGTTGGTCTTTTCGGATCAACATTCATATCTGTAATGTCCTGGCTGCACGAAACCATCATACCTACCACAGACATTAATAAAAGTACTTTTTTCATGATTTAAAATTTTAATGTTAGGTTACAACCAATATTTCTTGTTGTCGGAAGTGAACCTCCTGAATAACCTGATGATAAGTTACCTGAACTTATACCACTTTCTGGATCTGCATCTGGAAGATTTTTACTGATGATCCATAAGTTAGAACCTACTAAAGAAAGACGTAAATCATTCAAACCTGCTTTAGCTATAAATTGTTTAGGGAAACTATAAGTAATGCTTACCTCTCTTAATTTCACATAACTTGCATCGTAAACAAATGCTTTTTGTGGATTATTATTGTAACCATAGATACTTCCAGCTACTTCAGGACTTGGTGTTCTTGTAGCATTAGGAGTTCCATCTTCATTTACTCCAGGCAAGATAACACCTCCACCATTAGCAAGTGTATTTCTTACAGGGTTTCCAAGTTCGTTGTTTCCTGCTGTAGAAGTAAATAAACCAGAGCTTTGTCCATAATATTGATCAAGAGAGAAAATATCTCCACCTTTTTGAACATCAATTAAGAAACCTAAAGAGATTTGTTTGTAAGTAAATTTGTTACGAACACCGCCAATCCAATCTGGAGTAACGTTACCAATTACATTATTAGTAGTTGCTGTTTGTAAATACACTCCGTTTTTAGTTACTTTTTGTCCGTCTGCACTGTAGATGAAATCTTTTCCAAGAATATCTCCGTAAGCATGTCCTTTAGTACCAACGATACTAACTCCTCCTTGTAATGTACCAATTGTTAAAACATCAACACCTGGTGTTAAATCTACAACTGTATTCTCATTTTTAGACCAGTTTACGTTAATATCCCATTGGAAATCATTTGTTTTTACAGGAGTTACATTGAAGATTACCTCAACACCTTTATTTTCTACAGATCCCGCGTTTACGTATCTAGAAGAGTTACCAGTTGCAGTAGAATAATCTACTGGAAAGATTTGGTCTTCACTTAAACTTTTGTAAACACTCACGTCAAAACCTACTCTTCTGTCAAGGAATTGCATCTCTAAACCAAGTTCTTGAGATTTAGTTTTAACAGGGTGCAATTCTGGATTATTAGCAATGTTTGGTCTTGAATAAAGTTGGTTTGATCCAAATGGGTTGAATTTAGTAAATACATCTTGCAATGCATAAGAATCGATACTTCCTTGTGGGTTTTCAGCATAACTCGCTCTTAATTTACCGAAACTTAACCATGGAGCATTAATATGTTTTGTGAAAACATAACTTCCAGAAACAGAGAATGTATTAACATCATTGTCGTCTTGTGGCAACTGAGAGAATGCATCATTACGTACAGTTCCTTCTAAGTAAAGGAAATCTCTAAATCCTACCGAAGCAGATGCGTAAACACTATTTACAGCTGTATTGTCTTCAACCTCGATTGGGAATGGAGAAGCATTTACTGAATTTGATAATGCATAGATTCCAGGGATAATAAGTCCTCCATCTGTAGAAGCTAATGTAGATGTACGTCTAGTTCTTAAAGCATTATAACCAACTAAACCTGTTAATGAAAAATCATCATTAAGTTTTTTATTGAAGTTTAATGTAAACTGATAGTTTTGCTCAGAGAACATACCTGTATATTTTTGGTATCCTGAACCAACAGCCAAACGGTTAATTCCAAATGTTCCAGCCAAAGATCCTACAGCTTTTCTCTCTTCACGTAATTCTGAATAAGAATCTGTACTAATTTTTCCTGTAGCATTTAACCAATCTGTAAATTTATAATCTAACTGACCATAACCGATGAAACGATTTCTTTCATCTGTTTGGTAGTTTTTATATCTTGTAAAATATGGGTTATCCCAATATTTAGGGCTTGTATTTCCATTAGCAGGATCTGCCATGTTCCAAGAAATATTTTGTCCTCCTGAATTTTGGAAAACTTCTTTTTGAGATTGAATATCTACGTTAGTTCCCCACCATTGACGGAATAAACCAGCAACGTTATCACCACCATAACCAGTAGTATTTCTACCTTGCGTAGTTTGTGCTAAATAATTAGCAAAAACACTTGCAGATAATTTATCTGTTAATTTGTGGTTGAATTTAATACTTGCGTTATTTTTTCTCAATTCACTATTTGGCAAAATACCATTCTCTTTATAGTTGTTGTAGTTGATAACAAAATTGCTTTTATCTGAACCACCTTCAAAAGAGATTGAGTTATTGAATGTTTGAGCTGTTTGAAAAAATGTAATAGGACCATTTTTAGCAGCAACCCATGGAGATTTTTGTCCGTATTTTGAAGAATATGGAGTATAAGATTCCCAAGTAAGAACAGAAAGATTTGGATCAAACGCAACACCGTAAGAAGCATCATCTGTAGTACTTACTACTTGGTTGCCATTTTTATCCATAACAAAAAACGCTCCTGTTGGTCCAACTGGAATTCCATTAGGAGTTCCATCAGTCTTATAAGTTGGCCCATAACCTTGTCCATATTTGTTTTGGTAAACAGGGAAAGTATTTTTATCAACTGAACCAACACCAAACTCACTTGATATAGTAACTCCCATACCTTTTTGAGCTTTTCCTTTTTTAGTAGTAATCATGATTACACCATTACCAGCTTGAAACCCGTATAAAGCAGATGCTGCAGCACCTTTAAGAATATTTAATGTTTCAATATCATCTGGATTAATATCCATACCAGCATTACCGTAATCATAAGTATTACGTGCTCCAGCTGTTTGTGATCCATTGCTTGAATTTACATTCGAGTTATTAATAGGCATACCATCAATAACAATAAGCATTTGGTTATTTCCAGTAAGGTTTTTAACACCTCTTGAAACTACGTTTGTAGATCCTCCAAAGTTTGTATTTTTTCTAATATATACCCCAGCAGATTTACCAGAAAGATCGTTAAGGAAGTTTGCGCCAGTAGTACCACCAACTAAATCTTCTCCTTTTAATTCCTGAGTCGAATATCCAAGAGCTTTTTTCTCTCTCTTAATACCTAATGCAGTAACAACAACACTTTCTAATTCTGTAGTATTGCTAGTTAATTTTACACTTAATGTTGTAGAACTAGCTGCAACTTCTTGCGTTTTCATTCCGATGTACGTAAAAACCAAGACTTCGCTTGATGTTGCTTTGATAGAGAATTTTCCATCAAAATCTGTTTGCGTTCCGCTTTTAGTTCCCTTAACTAATACACTCACACCTGGAAGAGGCATTCCTGCATTATCGGAAACTATACCCGAAACAGTTCTTTCTTGCGCAAAGGTTAGTTGCGTAATCAGCGCCACCAAAAGCACTAAGAATCCATTTAACTTTAGTTTCATTTTTAAAAATTTTGAATTAGTATGTCGCAAACATCTTAATATTTTCTTAAAAGAACAATGCAACTCACGGTCTTTCTCTAACATTTTTTTAATATTTCTTTAACATATACTTGTTAATGAATAGTTAATTAACGCAAAAACAACTCAATACATAATTTTAAGCATAAAATACTGCAATTTTTTCAATCAATAAATTAACATTTATTTAACATTTAAGATGGCGCTTTTCTTAAAAAAACAGACGAAAAAACAAAATAAAACAAAGTATAATCTTACAAGAAAGTCGATTAAATAAAACATTCTTGACTGAAAATGTTGTATTTGACAAATTTTTAATTTGCTTTTCGTTCCCAAATCGTAATAAATTGTAAATCAATTCTTCCAAGTTGCAAAAAACCGTGATTTTATCTTTTTCGAAGCCATTTTTAGAAAATCACCAATTATCCATTTCATAAAAAAAATCATAAAAATCAAGTGTTTTCACGGGTTTTTAACCAATATCGCAGACTTATAGTCAATTTGAAAAATAGCGTAATTTCTAACCGTATTACTCCTTGATAGGATCACTCTAAAAAAGCAACTATAGATTGTATTCCTTTGGATCTATTTAATGCTTTTTAGAAAAAAAAGTACAATATTTGCCTTTTTAAAACCTAAAAAAATGCTCGAAAAAAATTTCTCAGGATTTGTTTTAGAAACTGGAACTGATGAAGCCGGAAGAGGATGTCTAGCTGGCCCAGTTACTGCCGCTGCCATAATTTTACCCGAAAATTTTGAAAATAAAATTCTGAATGACAGTAAGCAGCTTTCTGAAAAAACAAGAGCGCTTTTAAGACCTATTATAGAAAAAGAAGCCCTATGTTTTGCCGTTACGCATTTGTTTCCAGACGAAATTGATGAAATAAACATTTTAAATGCTTCGATGAAGGGAATGCAGGAATGTATTTTAAAACTAAAACACGTTCCCGAATTTATTATTGTTGACGGAAACCGTTCTTTGAATGCTAAACTCGGTCTTAAAAATAATTTTGGAAAACAGTTTTCTAACGATGAAATTGCTCTTTTAAAATCGATTCCGAATCAAAGCATTATAAAAGGTGATGGGAAATACTTAAGCATTGCCGCTGCGTCTGTTTTGGCAAAAACGTATCGTGACGAATACATGGATCAAATTCACGAAGAATTTCCAATGTACAACTGGAAACAGAACAAAGGATATCCAACCAAAGAACATCGTGAAGCCATCAAAGAATTTGGAACCACAAAATATCACAGAATGAGTTTTAGGCTTTTACCCGAGCAATTAGAACTCGATTTATTTCCATAAAAAAACGACCTATTAAATAGGTCGTTTTCTTTTATTTTTTACTTTTTAAGAATTCTGCAAATGTTTTTGTATCGTAATAAAAAGGCCTAACGGCAGTAATTTTACCATCCTTCAGGTCAAAATGTTCTGAAATCGGAACCGACATTGTTTTGCCTGATTTCTTAGATCTACAGTTTATCGTAAAATAAATGATTACTTCATTTTTAGAAGCGTCACTAAAATAAACGGGTTCTTTTTCTATTTGCAAATCAAAAAACTCAGTCGATTTTGTAAACATTTTAGTCCATTCACTAAAACCAATATACGTTCCTCCATAAGGCAAACCTACAGCTTGATTATAAACGGCTCCGTCTGCAATTAAAGTTCCTAGTGCATCAAAGTCTCTTGTTTTAAAAAGACTTTCGTAATATTTTGCTATTACTTTCAAATTATCAGCTTCCAGATTTTTCAAAACATCCGCTTCAGACGGAGCTGCTCCTTTATCCCAAAAACCAATAATTTTACTTACTTGACCTTTTCCATTCAAACGCGCAAAGTCGCGGCCAGCCATGATAAGGTTATTTTTAGAATCGAAAATTTTCCATTCCCAGGTTACATAATTATCTTTTACAATTTTGGCTCCCGAAGTTAAAACGGCATCTGGGTTTTTCTTGTAAAATTCGTTGATAACATTATTAAACGCTACAGTTCCTTTTATAGAAGCCGAAGGGTCTTCAAATGTACTATCTTCCAACCAGATTGATTTAATCATCTTTAATCTGGTATCGCTGTTTTTTTCCTGCCACACTTTTTCATAAACTGCGACTGGATATAATTTATCTTTCTTTTGGGCAAAAAGACCATTAAGCACAAAAAGGAAACAGAATAAGTAGATTTTTCTCATAAGCAATCAGTTAGAATGAAATTTAAATTTAATAGTACAAAACCAAATTTAGCATAAATAGCTAAGAGAACTACAAGAAGTATAGAATTTGCCATCCCTTCAAAATCTTAACTTTTGCGAAATGGTTTTTCCGTTTTTTGAATATAAATTTAAGAAAAAAACTGCTTTCTATTAAAAAAACAAGCCTGATTTACTATTCAATTCATCACTCAAAATAAAAAACCCGTTTCAAAATCGACGTTTGAAACGGGTTCCTTTTTATTAGCAATTCTTTTTTAAACAAATTCGGCTTCGAACAGCTCAGTTAAATGTTTGATGATTTTAGCTTTTACTTCTTCTTCATCTACTTTTTCTACGCCAAGTTCAACGTTTAAAGAAGTAACGCCTTTTCCTCGAATTCCACACGGAATAATATTGTCAAAATATCCTAAGTCGACATTTGCATTTAAGGCAAATCCATGCATGGTTACCCAGCGTGAAGCGCGAACGCCCATTGCACAAATCTTACGCGCAAACGGAGTTCCTGCACCAAGCCAGACTCCTGTTTCGCCTTCACTCCTGCCCGATTCTAATCCGTATTCTGCCAGAGTCAGAATTATGGATTCTTCTAATAAGCGTAAGTATTTATGAATATCGGTAAAGAAGTTTTCTAAATCTAAAATCGGATAACCTACAATTTGTCCAGGTCCGTGATAGGTAATATCTCCACCTCGGTTGATTTTATAAAAAGTCGCCCCTTTGGCTTCGAGCTGTTTTTCGTTTAATAGTAAATTTTCAAGATCACCGCTTTTTCCTAAAGTATAAACATGCGGATGCTCAACAAAAAGTAAATAATTTGGCGTTGGCAAATCTAGTTCTTCTCTTCTGTTCTTGATTTTTAAATCTACTATATCCTTAAAGATTTCTTCTTGATATTCCCAAGTCGATTTATAATCTTTATTGCCCAGATCCTGAAGTTGGATTTTTTTGTTCATTTTAATTATTTTTCAAACTCAACATCAAAGTTCAGTTTGTCGGGATTCTCCATATAATCCGTAAAAGAGTATTGAATTGTAATCGATTTTCGATCGTCGCTAAACAAAGCTGTTGGGTTAGAGACTTTCTTAATTTTTTTTGGAAAGTGATACTTTACAATATAGCTAGACGAAGCAAACATCATTTTAGACATATCTCCCGCCGAATCTTTTGCCTTTGCTGCTTTTTTCTGCTCATCGACTACTGCTTTTCTTGTAAATTTCTTTCCGTCATAAGCATAACTTAATTTACTGCCATTATCTCCGAAACCGCTTCCCATAGGATTTGCGCCTCCTTCTAATTTTTGCAGTGTCCCTAATGTTTGCAAAATATCCTGAAGTTCGTTTACATTTTTAAAATCAGTCGACATGTTCATTAAAAACTGTTTTTTCTCCGAACTTATTTTCGTTGATACAATATAACTCTCCAGTTTTTTAAGTTCTTTTTGTGTTTCTGGCGACAACTTGGCAATACTGTCTTTTTTCTCTTCAAACACTTTTTTGAAAGTAAAAGTAGTATCAATATCTTTTTTGTTATCTCCCATTTGCCCAGCAATCTGATCACCAGCCATTTCCATTAAAGCAGAACCATCCATATCTACAGAGAATTTCCCAGTTCCGTTATCGTTTATGTAAATATTCTCAGTGAAAGTACAGCTAGTTAAAGTCGCTAGTAAAAAAGAAAAACTAAGTAGTTTATATAGTTTCATTAATGTTCTATTTTTTATCAAAGATACAAAGACTATTTTTAAAAATACATTTTATCGAAAACCTCGAATTATTGCTCAAATTCTACTTTAAAACCAAAATCCACACTACTCTCCTGCATATTATCCAGAGGAACTTCTACAGTAAAACCTTTTCTGTCTTTTGTTAGTACTGCATTTTTAAGCGAAACTGTTTTAATCTTTTTCGGAAATTGATACTCAGCGGTATATTTACATTCTTTCATCATTTCTTCCATTTTTTTAGAGAACGGATCGTCGCTTTTATCTTTCTTGTTTTCTTTTTTCTTTTTAACTTTTTTATCGTCTTTAGAAGGAGTAACCGTTTTAATGAAAACCTTACCGTCATAAAAAATGGTGGTATTAGACTTTTCTTCTGGCTTTGGCGCGGCACTTAAAGCTCCTAATCGTTTTTTGTCTGTCGCAGCCAGCGCTTCTAAACTTTCGGCAGGTGTTGCAATAGTTTTAAAATCTGTTCCACTAGGAAAATCAATTGACATTGTATATTCAAATTGCTTTTTCTCTTCGTTTACTTTCATGCTAACTTTAAAATTCTCCAAAATTTTAAGTTTCTCTTTTTCTTTCTCCAGCATCTCGATTTTCTCTTTATCTGCATCTGGTAATTTAGAAATACTGTCGCTTAACTTGTTAAGCATATCTTTGAAGGTAAAAGTAGTGTCAACGACTTTATTGACTTTAGTCGAATCACTTTTTTTTACTCCCATTTTATACATCGGAGACATATCAAAACCATAAGAAAAAGTTCCAGAACCATCTTCGTTCATAGTCATCTTTTCTTTAAGGATACAGCTAGTAAAACAAAATGCAATAAAAAAGCAAAGTAGAATTTTTTTCATAATTGAGGTTTAAGTTATGCAAGCGAAGATACTTTCTTTTAAGAATTATTTTAGTTTCATTTTAAAACAACTTCAAATTTGTCATTTAAGGCTTTATCCAAACCCTGTAAATGAATAACTTGGTATTAGAGCATATTTTACATTTGTTAGAAACTAGTCTATTCCAACAGCTATCGGTGCCGACTAAAGATGATTGAAACCCAATAATTTGATGCTGCAAAAAATCTAAAAACTGCATTAAAAAATCTACATTCTTTTCTTTATCTTTGCACACTTAAAAAAATAAAGCAAAAATGGCATTATCAGAACAAGAAATCATCAGAAGAGAAAAACTTCAAAACTTACGCAACTTAGGAATCAATCCTTATCCGGCTAATCTTTTTCCTGTAAATCATACATCTAAGCAGATAAAGGAGTCATTTGAAGAGGGTAAGAAGGTTATCGTTGCGGGTCGTTTGATGAGTGTTCGTGATCAAGGTAAAGCTTGTTTTGCTGAGTTGCAAGATAGCGAAGGACGTATTCAATTGTACGTAAATCGTGATGTTTTGTGTGAAGGTGACGATAAAACTTTATACAACCAAGTATTCAAAAAATTAACCGATTTAGGTGATTTTATTGGTATTGAAGGTGAATTGTTTACTACACAAGTTGGTGCAAAATGTATTCGTGTTTCTGGTTTTACTTTCTTGAGTAAAACTTTGCGCCCGCTTCCGTTACCAAAAGTTGACGAAGAAGGAAATGTTCACGACGCGTTTAATGATGCTGAGTTACGTTACAGAATGCGTTATGTAGATTTAACAGTAAACCCACAAGTTAAAGAAACGTTCATCAAACGTACTAAATTATTCAGTGCGATGCGTGGTTATTTTAACGATGCAGGATATTTGGAAGTTGACACTCCTGTTTTACAATCAATTCCTGGTGGTGCTTCGGCGAGACCATTTATTACGCACCATAACTCGCTTGATATTCCGCTTTACATGCGTATCGCGAATGAGTTATACTTAAAAAGATTAATTGTTGGTGGATTTGAAGGTGTTTATGAGTTCTCTAGAAACTTCCGTAACGAAGGTATGGACAGAACGCATAACCCTGAGTTTACTGCAATGGAAATATATGTAGCTTACAAAGACTACAACTGGATGATGGAGTTTGCTGAAGGTTTATTAGAGCATTGTGCGATTGCTGTAAATGGCACAAGTGAAGTTACTTTTGGCGAGCATAAAATCAACTTTAAAGCGCCTTATGCACGTGTTACCATGACAGATTCTATCAAACATTTTACAGGTTTTGATATCTCTGGAAAAACAGAACAGGAATTGTTTGAAGCAGCACGTGGAATGGGAATCGAGGTTGACGAAACAATGGGTAAAGGAAAATTAATTGATGAGATTTTTGGAGCTAAATGTGAAGGAAATTATATTCAGCCAACCTTCATTACTGATTATCCAAAAGAAATGTCTCCGCTTTGTAAAGAGCACCGCGATAATCCAGATTTGACGGAGCGTTTTGAATTAATGGTTTGCGGAAAAGAAATCGCAAATGCGTATTCTGAATTAAATGACCCAATTGATCAAAGAGAGCGTTTTGAAGATCAAATGCGTTTGGCAGCAAAAGGTGATGATGAAGCAAACGGAATTATCGACGAAGATTTCTTAAGAGCTCTTGAGTACGGTATGCCTCCTACTTCTGGAATGGGAATTGGAATGGATCGTTTGATTATGTATTTAACAAATAATGCTTCTATTCAGGAAGTTTTATTATTCCCTCAAATGCGTCCTGAGAAAAAACAACTAATTGAACTTTCTGATGAAGAAAAATTCATTGTAGATTTATTGAAAGGAAATGATAATAAAATGGATCTTCAGCAATTAAAAATTACTGCAAATTTAAGTGGTAAAAAATGGGATGCATCTATGAAAAACTTATCTAAACACGGTTTGACTAAAGTTGCTGTTGAAGGTGAATTTAAATTTGTGGAACTGGTTGGATAAATTCCAAAATTAAAATTCCAAATTCCAAGTTGGATTTTATAATATTCAAACCCGACAGGTTTTTAAAACCTGTCGGGTTTCTTTTTTAAAACGAATACTTCTTCCTATCACCATTTAAAACAAAAATCAAAACTTATTTTTAAAAAACTGAAAAACAACACTTTACTTTTTCTAAATTGTTTTACAAGAAAATACTTTCACAAGCCTAGATATAACATTAAAAAACAAAACAAAATTTGGCTGGCATTGAATGCGCAATTGATTTTGTTTTTGCTTTTTTTTAGCAAACAAATTACTACATTTGAAGAAAAAATAGACTTTATGTAAAGTCTATTTTTTTTTAACCCAAACCCATTCAATTAACATTTTTCAACCAATCCTTTAAATGAAAATTAGAAAAATCGCCCCAAACGAAGACTTAGAAACAACAGTCAACAAAAAAAGAAATCGTTACAAAATTGCTATCATCGCTGTTATCTTTATTTCGGCTGCTGGCTTTTTAGGATTTAAATATTTTACTCCTAAAAAAGAAGCTGTTTGTTTAGGCACAGATACCAAAATCTATGATACCTACAAAAACGCCGTTGTACTTGTAAAGCATAAATATGGCTATTTTGCTAAAATTAATGGAAAAGAAATTCCGCTTAATGTTGAGGATGCTAAGGAAGAAACCATTTACGGAACAGGATTTTTTGTA
The DNA here is from genome assembly GCF_056824325.1 of Flavobacterium sp. B330r. Taxonomy (NCBI): domain Bacteria; kingdom Pseudomonadati; phylum Bacteroidota; class Flavobacteriia; order Flavobacteriales; family Flavobacteriaceae; genus Flavobacterium; species Flavobacterium sp. B330r. The sequence continues at coordinate 2,977,208 of NZ_CP124860.1, read as the reverse complement.
GATACAGAAGGAGACATGATTACCAATAGACATGTTTTACAGCCTTGGAATTCAACTGAAGAAGAAAGCGAAAAAGTAAATACTACTATTCGAAATCTGCGAATGAAGATTGCTTCTATCCTTACTACCGATATTTCTGAAGAGGATTATGAAAGTTTTATTAGCAACAATTGGTCACATGCTTCTGTCTCGTATGATGAAGGTGAAGGAGAGGGAGAATATGAAGAATCGAGCGAAGAAACTAGTGAGTCAGCGGGTGAAGAATTTGTTAGTTCTAATGAAACAGAAACAGATACATCGCAAGTATCAACTGATATCGCAGCATCTATTCCAGTAAAAGAATATGTTTCTGCAGAAAATATTGAAGTATATGTAAAAACGGTAGACATTCAAGTTGCACTTCATAATTCTGATAGCGAATGGATTAATTGCGAAATGAAAAAAGTTTCAGATGACAGCAATATTGATTTAGGCATTTTGCAAGTAGCTGATCATAAAACTCCTAAAACCGTTACCAATATTATAAGTCTTGATAATATTGTTGACAATGATACTTCTCTAGCTCCAGGGCAAAAAGCGATAATGGTGGGCTATCCGATGGGAATAGATTTGGCACAAACCAATTCTGGTATAAAAGTACAGCTTTACAATGGCCAAATAAGTAAAGAATCTGATGGCAACAAAATTCAATACAGTATCACTTCCACACATGGTGCTAGTGGTTCACCTGTTTTTAATGAATGTGGCCAACTGATTGCAGTTAATTTCAGTGGATTCGATCAGGTTCAGGGTTTCAACTTTGGAATTGTTGCTAAGCATATTCAAGCACTCTAATTTGAAAAAATCAAAAAAAAGACGCTTAAATCTAATCGGGTTTTCACATTTCCAATCAAATAAAAAATCGACTTAATCAATTATGAATAAATTTTTTAGTATCTGTGCACTACTGTTCTGTGGTGCCGCTTTTTCACAGATTCCAACTCTGGATGTCGAAAATCAGAAAAAAAATTCGGTAATCTTACAGGAGGTAAAAATTGAAACCAAAATTCTAGGAAATCTTGCCTCAACTACAGCTACTTATACATTTTACAATCCTGGCGACAGAATTTTAGAAGGAAATTTTACCCTTCCGTTACCAGAAGGAGTAAGCGTAAGTGGTTATGCTTTGGACATTAATGGAAGTTTAAGAGATGCCGTACCTGTTCCAAAAGAACGAGCTAAAGAAGTGTTTGAAAGTATTGAAAAAAGAAATGTAGATCCAGGTATTATTGAAAAAGTAGCTGGAAACAATTTTAGAACTAGAATCTATCCCATTACAGCTAGAGGCAGCAGATTTATTAGAATTACGTACAATCAGGAATTGAAAAATTCGGCTACTGATTATCAGTATTTTTTAAGTTTTGCCAATGCAGTAAATATCCCAAAATTTAATCTGAAAGTATTAGTTAATGAAAGTCTAACCACTCCTAAAATTACGGAAAATCCAGATGGAAGTTTTACTTTTCAGAAAAAAGGAAATCAATGGATTGCTGAAATTAATAAAGTGAATTTTACGCCAAATGAAAGCCTTAAAATAGCTATTCCTAAAGTAAACGAGTCGTCTAATGTGATGCTTCAAAAAGCTTCTGACGACAAATCTTATTTTGCGGCAAGTGTTGCGATGAATTTCCCTGTAAAGGAAAAAGCAAAATCTCAAAAAATTGCGATTATTTGGGATAATTCATTTAGCGGATCAAAGAGAGATCGTCAAAAAGAACTGGACTTTCTTAATGCGTATTTTTCAGACAACAAGAATGTTGCAGTCTCTTTTGTCCTTTTAAATAATATCCTTGAAAAAACAGAAGAATTTACTGTTTCTGGAGGAAACTGGAATGCCTTAAAAGACAGAATTCTTAATCTGAAATATGATGGCGGAACCGACTTTAGTGCTTTAAAAGAAATTTCGCCAATAGACGAATATCTTTTATTTTCTGACGGAATTTCAAATTTTGGAGATTTAACTTTAAAATTCAAAAAACCGGTCAACACTGTAACGAGCACACCAACTTCTGATTTTAATTTGCTGAAACTTTTAGCATCACAATCTGGAGGAAATTTTATCAATCTTAACGAATTAGATACGCAATCTGCTCTAAAAACATATAAAAGGCTTCCTATTGTATTTTTAGGCTTTAAAGAAACAAATACACTTCAGGAATTGTTTCCAAATGTTGGAACCGCAGTAAACGAACCAGTGAATATATTTGGAATTTCATCTTCCAACTTGAGTAAACTTACTGCTGTTTTTTCAGTAGGAGATAAAAAATTTGAAGTGCCTGTAGATTTTAATAACGCTGTACAAGTAGATAATTGGCCTCTTGCACAATTTTGGTCGCAACGAAAAATTAATGATCTTGAACTTAATTCAACTCAAAACAGCGATGAAATTAGAAATCTGAGCGAACAGTTTGGGGTTGTAAGCAAGAACACTAGTCTTATCGTATTGGAAGATGTTAATGATTATGTGCGTTTTGGCATCACACCTCCACAGGAATTATTGCCAGAATACAACAAAATCGTTTCGCAAAACAAAAAACAAATATTAGAAAAAAGAAGAAATCTTCTATCTAAAGCTTTTGATAAAACACGAGAATTGACAACTTGGTGGAATAGCGAATTTAAACCTACAGAAAAAAAACAGTATCCTACCATTTCTAAGCAGTCACAAAAATTGTCGTCGGCAGAAGAAAGTGTTGTTAGCGATAATGCTGTATATTCTGCAGAAAGTAGAGCAGGCGATAAAAAAACTTCTACAGGTAAAATAACTTTGGTAGATGTAGAAAGTACTCAAGAGTATATGAAAGATTTTCAGTCTTTACAATCACCTGAATTGATCTATCAGAAATATCTTGAAAATCGTCCGAAATACGAGAAACAGGTAACGTATTATTTTGATGTATCTAAATTGCTTTTCAAAAAAGGAGACAAAGCTCTTTCTTTAAAAGTTTTAAGCACACTGGCAGAACTTGATTTGGAAAATGAAGAATTGTACAAAACGATTTCATACTTATTGAAACAAAGAGGCAATTATGAAAAAGAATTGTGGATTACCCAAAAGATTCTAGAATGGAGACCATTTGATCCTCAAAGTCATAGAGATTATGCATTGGCTTTGGTAGACAATAAAAAACCTCAAGAAGCTCTTAATATCTATAAAGGTATGCTGTATCAAGAATATACTGATGAGATCTCTGTGAGGGATAATGGTATTGAAGAAATCTTGATTATGGAAATCAATAATATTTTGAGCCAAAACAAAAATGTTGATGCAAGCAAATTAGATGATCGTCTAAAAGCAAATCTTCCAGTCGACATTCGTATTGTTATTAACTGGAATAAAGACAATACAGACATAGATCTTTGGGTAACAGACCCAAGAGGAGAAGATTGTTCGTACTCGCATAGATCTACAGAAATTGGAGGAAGATTAAGCAACGATTTCACTCAAGGTTTTGGTCCTGAACAGTTTTTACTTAAAAAAGCAATTAAAGGGAAATATAAAATCAAAACGAATTTCTTCGGTGAGAGACAGAATATTCTTTCTGGACCAACCACTGTAATGGCAGAAGTTTATCTTTACTATTCTGATGGCAGACAGGAACGAAAAATTGCTGTTTTCCAGAGTCAAAAAGAAAACAAACGTGAAAGTGATAGTAAAATTTTAATTGGAGAATTTGAGTTTTAGAAAAATATAAAAATTCCAAACTCCAAAATTAGGATTTATAATATTTCAAACCCGACAGATTTTGAAATCTGTCGGGTTTTTTATTTTAAAATGAATACTTCTCCAATTTTTTCCCTTGAATATCCAAAACCTTTGTGCTTTCTTTTGGAACATCCCCTTTTATAACTTCTTGAACTGAAGGATTAGATGGATATTTTCCACCTTTCATTTTTAAAAGATGAAATTTTCCTCCGCTTTCAAATATCAAATCATAAAATTTTTCTGTTGCTGAAGTGGTTACATAAATTGGAAAATCGGTTACAGAGAAACGATTAATCACAGTTCCGTCATTCTTTAAAATATATCCTGAACAGCCTCCGCTTCCGCAGAAATAAGAATTAGAGAAACCAACAAAATATTCCTCTTTCTTATCGTTATTTAAATCGAAAGCTTCATAATAGAAAGATCTGTCTTCTTTTGTCATTGCGGGTAAATCTTTCTCCAATAAAATCAGCAATTGTTTTCGAATTAATTCTACTTCTTTATTATTTTTTTCGGAAACTTCACTTAAATCGGCCGTTCCGCCAAGAGTTTTAGACAAGGTATCTTGAACAATTGTTTTTACAATATTTTTTGAATTGTCTTTGTTTTGGCAAGATGATAATGCCAAAATTATAATTAAAATCAGAAATCTATTTTTCATAATCTGATGTTTTAAATTCGCGATCGATTACACTAATAATGCTGCTTTATTTTCAATATCATTCTGCGTCAATAATGATTTTATATTATTGAAAGTCACCAATGCAATTTGAGTTAAAGCTTCGTTGGTAAAAAATGCTTGATGCGCTGTTACCAATACATTCGGAAAACTCATTAAACGCTGAATCGCGTCGTCTTGAATAATGTCTGCCGATAAATCTCTAAAGAACAATTTTTCTTCTTGTTCGTAAACGTCAATTCCTAAATAACCTATTTTCCCTTCTTTTAAGCCTTCAATAACCGACGATGTTTCTATTAATCCGCCGCGGCTCGTATTGATAATCATAACACTGTCTTTCATGAAAGTCAGCGAAGTTTTATTGATTACATGTTTCGTCTGATCGTTTAAAGGGCAATGCAAAGAAATAATATCACTCGCCTTGAAGATCTCTTCTAAACCAACAAAAGAAACGCCGTCTTTTTTCATTTCATCACTTTCAACAATATCATACGCCAAAACTTTACAGCCAAAACCTAACGCTATTTTAGAAAATGCTTTTCCGATATTTCCTGTTCCTATAATTCCAATTGTTTTTCCGAATAAATCGAAACCTAATAATCCGTTTAAAGAGAAATTTTGTTCGCGAACTCTATTATAAGCTTTATGTGTTTTTCTGTTTAAAGTTAAAATCATCGCCATGGCATGTTCGGCGACCGCTTGAGGAGAATATGCAGGAACACGGCAAACTTTTATGTGGTGTTTTTTAGCCGCTTCTAAATCGACATTATTAAAACCAGCGCAGCGTAAAGCAATTATTTTTACTTTTTTTTCTGCTAATTGTTTAATGACAGTTTCGTTTACAATATCATTTACAAAAACACAAACAATCTCGCACTCTTCTATTAAAGCTACCGTCTGAGGATTTAACTGTGTTTCAAAAAAGTCCAGCTGAAAACCAAAATCTTCATTGTATTTATTGAAAAACGTTTTGTCGTAAGGCTGGGTCGAGAAAAAAGCGATTTTTTTTGCGCCAAGATTTGAGCTCATAATAGTGAATTATTTATGTTTTATTATTTCTAAAATTCCCTTTTGGCAGATAATACAGCCATCCAAAACCAATTAAAAATAAAATAAGCGAACCTATAAATGCTGGAATCAAAATCTCTTTATTATTATCTAATGCATTGTTTAAAGCGGCATACAACAACCAAATTTGGATGCTTACATTTAAGATTAAAACAAATATTAAAGTAGAAAGAATAACATTCAACTTATTTGGATTTGCCTGATTTTGGCTTTTTCTAAATGTACTCATAATATATTTCTTAAACAATTAACTCGCTTTATTTTCAAAAGCTTTTACAAAAATCTTTTCTCCTTTTAAAACCACTTCCAACTGAGGCAAAGCTCTTGGCGGAGGCCCAGCAATAACATCACCAGTCAAAGCATCAAAAGAACCTTCATGACAAGGACAATGAATAATTCCTGTTCCCGGTTTGTAATAAACGGCACACGAAAGATGTGTACATTTTTGCTCAAAAGCTCTAAACATGCCACTTTCTAAATGCACTAAAATATACGGAATGGTACTTCCTTCAATCACAAAACCTCTCGTTCCGCCCAACGGAATATCTTTTACATCGCATACAAAATGTTCGCCCACCACTTCATCAGCTGGCAGTAAATAGGCTTTTGCCGCTACCAATCCGCTGCCCACCATTAAACCACCAGAAACCAGCGTAAGGAATTTAGCAAAATCACGTCGGCTTACCTGTGTCGATTCCTGCTTTTTATAAGGAAAATCTTTTTTCCAATTTTCTTTTAAATTATCTTCTTTAGACATGGATTTTAGATTTAGAATATTCGTAATTCGTTGCTTCCCTTAGGCATCATGATATTTACTTTTGTATTTACGCGCTCTTTTCCAAAAATAAATGAATTTACTGGAGTGCTATTTGGACGCATTTCTTCGATTTGTTCGCGAGTTCCATAAAACAAGGCGCCACTCGGACAAACCGTTGCGCACATTGGTTTTTTGCCAACGCTGGTTCTATCGTAACACATGTTGCATTTCATCATTAAATCGTATTCTTCCATTTTCTTTGGAACTCCAAACGGACAAGCCATTACACAATTGGAACAGCCAATACAGCGTTCTGTATTTGCAGTATGAACTACTCCGAATTCATCTTGCGAAATCGCATCAGCTGGACAAACATTGGCACAAACTGGATCTTCACAATGCATACAAACCTGAACTGTGGTCTGAATGGTAACGGCACGCTCTACATAATTAACATGAATCATCGATTCCTGTCCATTAGTTTCGCATTCAGAACAGGCCATTTCGCAAGCTTTACAGCCAATGCATCTTTGTAAGTCTACAAAAAACTCTTCGTTTTTATTATAATTGGTTAAATTCATAATTGTTGCTTTTTATAGATTAAACACTCGCATAAGCATTTGATTTGTCTGATGAATTTTCGATTTCTCCCAAAGGTTCCAGCTTACAAGCACAAACTTTAAATTCTGGAATTTTTGAAATAGGATCTAAAGTTCCGGGCGTTAACTGATTGGCAGATTTTTTTCCTGGCCAATGATACGGTACAAAAACAGTATCTTTTCGAATGGTTTCTACAATATTGGCAGGAAAAATTCCTTCTCCTCTTCGAGTTGAAACTTTTACTAATTCTCTCTGCTGAATATTATATTTCTGGGCCATTTCTGGATGAATTTCCAACAACGGTTCCGGAAACTGATCTACTAATTTCCCAATTCTTCTTGTTTGTGTTCCGCTTAAATACTGAGATACAACTCGTCCCGTAGTTAATATTATCGGATATTCCTCATCTGTAATTTCGCCTGGCAATTTATACGGAGCAGGATTAAAATGTGCTTTTCCGTCTGGAGTTGCAAACTTTTTATCTTCCCATAATCTTGGCGTTCCAGGATGATCTTCGGTTGGACATGGCCAGAAAATGCCCATATTATCTTCTACTTTTTTATAGGTAATTCCGTTGTAATCGGCAGTTCCTCCTTTTGAAGCGACACGCAATTCATTAAAAATGGCTTCGCTGTCTGCGTAGGTAAACTTATCTTCTTCTCCTAACCTTTTTGCCAATTCTAATAATATTGAAGTATCTGTTCTGGCATCTCCCGGAGGCGTTACGGCTTGACGAATTCGGATAACGCGCCCTTCAGCTGAAGTTGTTGTTCCCTCCTCTTCTTCCTGCAATGAACCTGCTAAAACAATATCCGCATGACGGGCCGTTTCATTTAAAAAGAAATCTATCGCAACATAAAACTCTAATTTTTCAAGAGCAGAACGCACATAATTATTGTTTGGAAGAGATACTAACGGATTAAAACAGATCGAAATCAATCCTTTTATTTCACCACTATGAATTGCTTCAATAATTTCATAAGCTGTAATGCCTTTATGCGGCATATCTTCTTCTTTTATTTTCCAAACATCGGCAATGTATTTTCGATGATCCATATTCTCTATATCACGGTTTCCAGGCAGCTGATCACATTTATGACCGTGCTCTCTTCCGCCCTGACCATTTCCTTGTCCGGTAATCGTTCCGTAACCGCAATAGGGTCTTCCAATTCTTCCAGTTGCCAAAACCAGATTAATGCATCCCAAAACATTATCTACTCCTTTTGAGTGATGTTCAATTCCTCTTGCGTGCAGTAAAAAGCTCGTTTTTGCTTTTCCCCATAATTCGGCCGCTTCTTTAATTTTTTCTTTCGAAATTCCAGTAACTTCTTCTGCCCATTCTAATGTATACTCTTTTACAGCATCAATCGTTTCCTGAAATCCTGAAGTATGATTATCAATAAAATCATGATCTAACATATCGTGATCTACGAGATATTTCAGCATTGCACCATACAAAGCAGAATCAGTTCCTGGCCTTACATCCAAATGAATATCGGCTGTTCTTGCTAACGGAATAACACGCGGATCGACAACAATCAGTTTTGCACCTCGATCTCTGGCTTTCCAAATCCAATGGGTTAAAGTGGGAAACGTTTCGCTGATATTGGCTCCAGCAACTATAATAACCTCAGCATATTCTAAGTCAGAATAATTGTTTGAAGCGCGATCTAAACCAAATGCTTTTTTATTTCCTGCGCCAGCACTTACCATGCAAAGGCGTCCGTTGTAATCTAAATTTCTTGTTTTTAAAGCTACTCTAGCAAACTTCCCAACCAAATAACTTTTTTCATTAGTTAACGAAACTCCAGATAACATCGAAAACGCATGTTTCCCATATTTTTCCTGAATTCTTTTAATTTCAGAAACGGTTTTATCCATTGCTTCATCCCAAGTGGTTTGTTCAAATCCTTTGCCTTCTACTCTTTTTATTGGATGTAATAATCGATCTGGATGATTATTTTGCATATAACGCTGAACACCTTTTGGACACAAACGCCCCTCGTTGAACGGAAATTCCATCCAAGGCTCAAAACCAACCACTTTATTGTCTTTTACAGATAATTGAATACCACATTGCATTCCGCAGAAACAACAATGTGTTTTAACCGTTTTATCTGGTTCATCACGTCCTGAATATCCTTCTTTTGGCGTATAATTCAGATGCGGACCAAATGCTTCAATTATTTTTTCAGTTGATACAGGTAGTTTTGCCATGATTTTTTTTGTTGTTTTTTGGTTTCATGTTTCAAGTTTCACGTTCTGCTACGAAACTTGAAACCTTAAACTTGAAACTATATTTTTATCCAAATAAATTTCCGCCTTCAATTCTTGCTTTTAAATGTGCTTTCGCTAAACGATCTCGTTTTCCTTCGGGACTTAAATCTAAGTGTGAATTTCCTTCATCATCACTAAAGTCAAAACCTAATTGTTTCGTTACAATTTTCAAATCATCAATGTGAAGCTGAGTTGTAAAAGGTTTTCCGGTTTCTTTACAGATAGCCATTCCTTTTTTCATTCCTTCCTTTTTGTAAATATGCGCACCAATTTGAGCCGGTCGCTGAATAATATGGAAGAACTTTCCAAAGGGAATCCATATCAAAAACATAATAACCGTTACGGCATGAACTACAGCCAGAAAATCATACGCAAATCCTTTCATAAACTGATATGAATACGTCAGACATAAACCTGTAACCGAAATGGCAATTAATAAAAGAAGTGGCAGTAAATCGCCTTCAAAAGTCTGTGTGGCAATTAACCCTGGATTGGTTAAACGTCTTCTTAAATAATAAAGAGAACCGAAAATAACCAGATAAGAAGACCAGTTTAAGGCATGGAAAGTCAGAAATGCCATAATAGAATCCAATCTGAAATCCATTACTTTAAAACCAAAAAAATGGGCTTCGTAAACAGAAATAGAATTGGGTGCCAAGGTAAAATGAATCCATCCAAATGTGAGCGGGAAAGTAATAGCAAAAGCCGAAAAACAGCCAATTGCAATGCAAAAATGAGCCAGCCATCTGTATTTTCCTCTTGGATAAATAAATTTCTGAAAAGCAATATTTTCAACCGATTCTTTCCCTAAAAACCATAAATGCGAAAAGACTTTTCCTGTAAAGAGAAATTGAATGCCGCGTTTGAAATACATCCAAGTTGGAGGTCGCTGCAGCCAAACCGTGTATCGATACACCACTCCGAAAAATGCAAACAGAGTTCCGAACAGATAGGTAACCAAAGCCGCATCAAAATTTTGCAGTTTTCTTGATCCATAGAAAACCAATACGACCATAAAAACCGAAGCGGCCGTTGCAATTAATAAAGCTTTTGTATTAAATGTTTTTTCTTTCATGACAGATTATTTTCGCTCAATATCTTTAGCCATTTCAGGCAGTTTTTCTTTTGTCATTTTCACAATTACACGATGCATCCAGATTAAACAAGTCAGAGATAACGCCAAAATAAAAAGCCATGAGCTCGTCCAGAATCCTGTAAATGACAATAAATACCCGAAAATAATAGGCCCGAAGAATCCGCCTAAACCACCTAAGAGTCCAACCATTCCGCCAATTACTCCCACTTCATTAGGGAAATAATCTGGTATGTGTTTGTAAACAGCGGCAGAACCAATTCCCCACGAAATTCCTATTAGAATAACCAAAACTAAATACACCCACATATTGGCTTCAAAATGAATTTGTGTAATTCCTTCTGCCAATAAATCTTTCTTTTGCACTTTTTGGTTTTGCTCTACAACCACTTCCTGCCATGTTTTTTTGGATGGGAAAAATTTAGAATGTGGCTGACTTTCATCTTTTTGAGCGATGTTATATTCTTTATCATCTATTACTATTTTATCTGGTGCTACAGACGTAACTGTTCCTGCTTTGCTAGATAACAACCCGCTTCCTGATGTTGTAATATCCATTTTCGGAAACAATAGTAAAAAGCTTAAAACGACTGAAGAACTCAAAACCCAATACATCACTTTTCTAGCCCCGAATTTATCCGATAAAAAACCTCCAAAAGCGCGTACGACACCTGCAGGTAAACTAAAACAAGAAGTAAAGATTCCGCCCAAAACTAAAGTGGTGTGATAGACATTCATAAAATTTGGCAGAAGCCATTGTGAGAAAGTAACAAACGAGCCAAATACTAAGAAATAATAAGTTCCGAAACGCCAAACACGCACGCTCTTTAAAGGCTGTAATAATTGTTTTACCGTTTTGGACTGTGCTTCGCTTTTTTTGTTTTTGGCAAAAATCAGAAATACAATTCCCATCAATAATAAAGCAGAACCGTATAGAATAGGAAGCCATTTCCAACCATTTTCAGGATCGCTTTCTGAGAATGTACTTAATAAAGAAGGTGCAAGAAATGGTGTAATTGAGGCTCCTGCAGTTCCCATTCCGAAAATTCCTAAAGCTCTTCCTTGCCATTCTTTTGGATACCACACAGAAGTTGAAGCTACGCCTACAGCAAAACTAGTTCCGACCATTCCGAATAAGAAACTTAGAATAGCAAAAACAGTAAAAGAAGTCGCAAAAGGTAAAAGAAACAATGGAATTGATGCCAAAATCAATAAAGCAGAATGCACAATTCTGCCTCCAAACTTATCGGTTAAAATTCCCATTGGCAATCTCATAATCGATCCTGTAAGAACAGGAATCCCTAAAAGCCATCCGATCTGTACGACACTCCAGTTAAAAATTTCTTTATCAACTAAAAAAGTAACCAGTACTCCGTTGAGTGTCCAGCATGCAAAACAGATTGCAAATGCCAAAGTGTTTAAAAAAAGGATGCGGTGGGCTTGGGAAAGATCTGCCATAGAATAAAGTATTAAATTGTGTTTTTGAAAATCTATTACTGAAATATGGGAATCATGGAAATTGCTTTTCCTAAACAACAGAAAAGCAATAGTTTACTAAAGTTAAAAAAAAAATCCAAAGCAATACACTTACTGTCAAATATTTAGCGTTATAATAATCTTATTTAAATTCATTCTTTCAAAAACTGGTAATCAATCTGTTAAATAAAACACAATTTCAAAAGAGTGATTAAACCTGTTTTAATTAATAAAGTCTAATCTGTAAACAATTAAAAAACTTGAATATGAAAAAATTATTTATCGCAGCTATGTTATTTGTTGGAATAGCAAGTTTTGCACAAGAAACGGATCAAAAACCGGCGCGTGAGCAAAGAGAGAGAATGACTCCAGAACAGCGTAATGAGAAACAGCTTCAAAAACTAACTACAGAATTAAGTCTAGATGCTAGTCAGCAAGCGCAGGTAAAGCAGCTTTTAGCAGATAGAAGTGCAAAAGCCGAAAAATTTAGAGAAGCTAGAAAAGAAAAAAAAGATAGCAACACAAAACCAACTGCTGAAGAAAAAGCGGCTTTCAAAAAACAAATGGAAGACGAAATCGCAGCAAATGATGCTAAAATGAAATCGATCTTAAAAGCTGATCAATACACAAAATGGAAAGCCCTGCAAGAAGAGAAAAAAGACAAAATGAGGGATAAAATGAAAGAGCACAAAAAAGATAAAATCTAATTTGATGCAAAAAAAAGAGGCTTTGAAAGCCTCTTTTTTATTATTTAAAATGTTTTCGATACTTTATCAATCGCATTGATTGTAAAATCTAAATCTTCGTAAGTTAATGCATCTGTAATAAACCACGTTTCGTATGCAGATGGTGCGATGTAAACACCTTCTTGCAATAATCCGTGAAAGAATTTCTTGAATGTTTCGTTATCTCCTTTTGCAGCAGTTTGGAAATCAGTAACTGGATTGGCATCAAAGTGAACCGAGATCATAGAACCAACTCTATTGATCGTAAACTCAACATTATTTGATTTTAAAACTCTGTCAATTCCTGCTTCTAAATAAGCCGTTTTTTCTTCTAAACGAGTAAAAACTTCTCTGTCAGAATCAAGTGCTTTTAGCATCGTCAAACCCGCTGCCATTGCTAACGGATTCCCAGATAATGTTCCCGCTTGGTAAACTGGTCCAAGAGGAGCTAAATAATTCATAATTTCTTCTCGTGCCGCAAAAGCTCCAACTGGCAATCCACCACCGATAACTTTTCCAAAAGTCACGATATCAGCATCGATACCATATAATTCCTGTACACCACCGCGAGCTAAACGGAAACCTGTCATTACTTCATCAAAAATCAATAAAATTCCGTTTGCAGCACACAAATCTCTTAAACCTTGCAAAAATCCTTCTTGAGGCGGAATACATCCCATATTTCCTGCAACTGCTTCAATGATAATCGCAGCGATTTCTCCTTTATTAGCTTCGATTAAAGTTTTTACATTCTCTAAATCATTGTATTTGGCTAACAAAGTATCTTTTGCAGTTCCTTCTGTAACTCCAGGGCTATTTGGCGAACCAAAAGTTACAGCTCCACTTCCTGCTTGAATCAAAAATGAATCTGAATGTCCGTGGTAACAACCTGCAAATTTTACAATTTTATCTCTTTTTGTAAATCCACGAGCTAAACGAATTGCACTCATACAAGCTTCTGTACCTGAATTTACAAAACGAATTTTGTCAATATTTGGAACCATAGAAACAGCCAAAGCCGCAATTTCAGTTTCCAATTCAGTCGGCATACCAAATGAAGTTCCTAGTTTTGCTTTTTCAATAACAGCATCAACAACTGGCTGATAAGCGTGACCTAAAACCATTGGTCCCCAAGAGTTAATATAATCTATTAATTTGTTTCCGTCTTCATCATATAAATAAGCACCTTTGGCACTTTTTACAAAAATCGGAGTTCCGCCAACGGCTTTAAATGCTCTTACTGGTGAATTTACTCCTCCCGGAATTACTTTTACTGCTTCAGCAAAAAGCTGACTACTTCTTTTATATAACATTCTTATTTTTGATTTTAGAATTCAGATTTTAGATTAAAACTGAAAACCTATTTTAATTTCTAGATTAATTTCAACAGAACTGGAAACTGCCACTGAGACTGAACACTTAATTACTTAACCTTAAGTCTCTGTCCAATTGAAATAGCATTATCCGTTAGATTATTTTTTCTTTTTAAATCCTCAACCAATAAATTGAATTTCTTTGATATGGAATACAATGTATCTCCTTTTTGAACTTCGTATGAATTTGGATCATATTGGCTCATATTGATCTTTGGATCAGAAGCGACATCATAAGATGATTTTTTGGGTGGAGCCGAAGTATTAATTGGCACATAGTTTCTTCCTGTCACCTGGCAATCGTATTGATGCAGATTATAACGTTCGATATAACTAATTAACTTATCTGGATATTTCGGATCTGTTGCATAACCTGCCGCTCTCAAGCCTTTTGCCCAAGATTTATAATCGTCTTTTTCGTAAGTAAATAAAGTTGCATATCGCTTTTTTCCAACCAAAAATAAAGCATGATCTCTATAGGATTCTGATGCCTGAGGATATTTTCTAAAACATTCCTGAGCCGAATCATCATCATGACGAACACTTTCTCCTAACCAATCATTATGACATTTTATACCAAAATGATTATTAGCATCTACAGCCAAATCTCCTCTACCTGCACCCGATTCCAAAATTCCTTGCGCCAGAATAATACTCGCTGGAATTCCATACGTTTTCATGTTTCCCATTGCAATATCTTTGTAAAGCAAGACATAATTATTAATCAAATCGCTGGTAACAACTGTTTTGGAAGTAGATTGAATAACCTCAGTTGTATTATTTGTAGAAGGGTAGTTTTTACCGATTGGCTTAACAGGAGTACTTCTTTTTGTCGCTGCCGTTCGAGTTTGAACTGCTGCCGCTTTTTTAGTCGTCGCGATAGCAGCCTTACTAGAAGAGCAGCTTGCTAAAGCTAATATTACGAGAAGTAATACAATTTTTTTAATCATTGGTTTTTAGTATTGGTAATTTCTTCTGCTTCAACTTTATATTCATTCCATCAATTCCCTGCAATCCGCCTGTGTGAATGAGTAAAATTTTTGAATGTGCAGGAAAATAATTTTTGCTGATTAAATCTATAACGCCAAAAACCATCTTTCCTGTATAAATTGGATCTAAGGGTACTTTATTTTCTTCAAAAAAAGCATTAATAAATTCGATTAATTCTAAATTTATCTTTCCATAACCTCCAAAATGATAGTCAGAAATTAAATTCCAGTTATCTTTTTTTGCAAAAATACGAATTTCATCGGTTAAAAAGTCACCTTTTAACGCTGGAAAGCCCAAAATTTTCTGATTTTGCAACGAACTATTAATTAATCCCGAAATCGTACCACCTGTTCCAACTGCGCAACATACGTAATTAAAAACCGAATCTTCTTCGGTTAAAATCTCTTCGCAGCCTTTTACTGCCAATTCGTTTGTACCTCCTTCTGGAACCAAATAAAAATCGCCAAATTTATCTTTCAACTTTTCTATAAAAGATTTTTCACCTTTCAAACGATACTCTTCTCTTGAAACAAATTCAAATTGCATCCCATTTTCTTGGGCAAATTTCAAGGTTGGATTCTCTTCTATTTTATCTAAAAGTTCATCGCCTCGAATTATTCCGATGGTTTTGAAGCCTTGTTCTTTTCCTGCATAAGCAACTGCTGCAATATGATTGGAAAATGCTCCGCCAAAAGTCAGTAAAGTGGTTTTATTTTCGGCTTTCGCCTGAAGTAAATTGTATTTCAGTTTTCTAAATTTATTCCCCGAAACAAAAGGATGAATGAGATCTTCACGCTTTATAGTCAACGAAATATCATTCGGAAATTGAATATTGATGGATTGATTGAAAACTGGATTCATTTTAATTTAATGTAATGTAGAAACTGGAAAAAAGATCTGTTTTTCAGATAATTTAAATCGGTTTCTTTTGTGTAAGCTTCTCTTTCAAAACTAATATTTCGATACGCTAGATCTTTGTTTTTGTATTGAATTAAACGAATTAAAAATTCCAAAACATACCAAATAAAGAATGGCAGAACTAGCATTTCTAGCTGTTGCCTCAAATGTATTTTTTCATGATTTACAAAAGTCCCGTTTGCTTTATCAAAATCATATTTAACTAAAACGAAAGGAAATAAAGTCATTCCTCGATACCCTTTCGGAATTAAATATTTAGCAACAATCAGAAACATTGGCTGTAAAATTTATAAATTTGTAGCTATAAAATTGTTCGATTTCAATAAAATCATAATCAAATATTTATATTTTTGATTTTAGTTTATCCGAAAAAGAACCCGAAGCAGATTTATGAAAGAGCAAAGTAATGAAAATAAATTAATCGAAGGCGAAGATTTTTACTATACGCCCGAAGGTTACAAATGCTTTACTGAAAAACATCATTTAAAACGTGGTTATTGTTGCAAAAGCGGTTGTCGCCACTGTCCGTACGGATATGATAAAAAAACAGGAAGAATAAATAAAAATTAGAATACCACAGGATGAAGGTTTTTATCAATAAAAATATACCAGAAGATGGCATTAAATTGCTTCAAGACAAAGGCATTACCTTTACAATAAATCCCACAGAAAATGCATTGTCAAGAGAAGAGTTTATAAAAATCTGTCAAGAACATGATGCGTTGCTGAATGTTGGCACAAACAAGTTTGATGAAGATTTTTTTCAGCAATGTCCCAATTTAAAAGGAATTGCTTTGTTTTCTGTCGGATTTGATTCTGTCAATATTCCATCGGCAAACAGCAGAAAAATTCCTGTTGGAAATACGCCCGATGTTTTAAGCAGAGCGACATCGGATGTTGCTTTTTTATTGATGCAAAGTGTTGCGAGAAAGTCATTTTTCAATCATAAAAGAATTTTAAATAATGATTGGGGAAGTTTTGACCCTTTGGCCAATTTAGGACAGGAACTTTACGGTAAAACGCTGGGAATTTTCGGTTTGGGAAGAATTGGTTTTGAAATGGCTAAAAAATGTAAGGCCGCATTCGGAATGAACATAATTTACCACAATCGTTCTCATAATGAAATTGCCGAAAAAGAATTGGATGCGAAATATGTAGATTTTGAAACGTTACTTGCAGAAAGTGATGTTTTGAGTGTTCATTCGAATTATACAGAAGAAAATAACGAAATTTTCAATAAAAATGCTTTTGCTAAAATGAAATCTAATTCGATTTTCATCAACACGGCAAGAGGAAAATTTCATAATGAAAATGATTTATTTGAGGCGCTAACGAATAGTATAATCTGGGGCGCAGGATTGGATGTTACCAATCCTGAACCAATGAAATCAGATAATCCGTTATTATCACTTCCTAATTGTTGCATTTTACCACATATTGGCTCTGCAACTTATGAAGCTAGAAATGCAATGGCGATTTGCGCAGCTCAAAATATTATTGCGCTTTTTGAAAATAAAAAAATGCCGTTTTGTGTTAATGAGGAAGTTTATATTTAAAATTCCAATTTTTTAAATTCCAAATTCCAATTTAAAATCAACAATCTAAAATCTAAAATTATAAATGGATATTCGTTCAAGAAAGTTTAAGATTACGATTTACAAATCGTATCATAGGTCGGATATCCGTTATCCCTAGCTCTTTTTAATTAGAAAATGTGACAATTTGCCAATGAGGCAATTTGAAAATGAGGTAATTAAAATAAATTTTAAATTCCAATTTCATCGGCTAATATTTTGCTTCTCTGGAGCTTTTATATTGGGGTTACTGTTTTTCTATAAATATTTCGCATTTGCAAGTCTTTATTTTATCAGCTCCAGAAGAGCTAAATATTTATAGAACAAATTAACCGTCAGTCACATTTAAGCTCCAGCGGGGCGGCATAATTAAAAAAACAAAAATTAATCTGTTGTTAATCTAACCGCAATATCTTAGCAACTTAGCATCTCTAAAAAATGACTTTCAAAGAACAAATACAACAAGGAATACCTTCTATACTACCATCAAAACAGGCTTACGATCCAGCAATTAATCATGCTCCGAAACGAAAAGAAATTCTTTCGGCAGAAGAAAAAAAGTTGGCGCTGAAAAATGCTTTACGTTATTTCGATCCAAAACATCACGCCGAATTACTTCCTGAATTCTCAGAAGAATTAGAAAAATACGGCCGTATTTATATGTATCGTCTTCGTCCAGATTACAAAATGTATGCAAGACCAATTGACGAATATCCAGGAAAATCATTGCAAGCGAAAGCGATTATGCATATGATTCAGAACAACTTGGATTATGCAGTGGCACAACACCCGCATGAATTGATTACGTATGGAGGAAATGGAGCCGTTTTCCAAAACTGGGCTCAGTATTTATTGACGATGCAATATTTGTCTGAAATGACAGATGAACAAACTTTAACCATGTATTCTGGGCATCCGATGGGATTGTTTCCTTCGCATAAAGAAGCGCCAAGAGTTGTGGTTACCAACGGAATGGTGATTCCGAATTACTCGAAACCTGACGATTGGGAAAAAATGAATGCATTAGGAGTTTCTCAATACGGACAAATGACGGCTGGAAGTTATATGTACATTGGCCCTCAAGGAATTGTACACGGAACGACAATTACGGTTTTAAATGGTTTTAGAAAAATAAAACAAAATCCTGAAGGAAGTTTATTTGTAACTTCTGGTCTTGGTGGAATGTCGGGGGCACAGCCAAAAGCAGGAAATATTGCAGGTTGCATTACGGTTTGTGCTGAGGTAAATCCGAAAATTACTAAAATCCGTCACGAACAAGGATGGATTAATGAAGTGGTAACTTCTACAGACGAATTGGTTGCCAGAGTAACTTTAGCGAAAGCGAATAAAGAAACCGTTTCGATTGCCTATTTAGGAAATGTGGTTGATGTTTGGGAACGTTTCGATGAGGAAAATATCAAGATCGATTTAGGTTCAGACCAGACTTCGCTTCATAATCCGTGGGCTGGTGGCTATTATCCGGTTGGAATTTCTTTTGAAGAAGCCAATGATTTGATGGCCAATAATCCAGAATTATTTAAAGAAAAAGTTCAGGAAACCTTACGCCGTCACGCAGATGCTATTAACAAACACACCGCAAAAGGAACTTACTTTTTTGATTACGGAAATGCCTTTTTATTAGAAGCTTCTCGTGCAGGAGCCGATGTAATGGCCGAAAATAATATCGATTTTAAATATCCAAGTTACGTTCAGGATATTATGGGCCCAATGTGTTTTGATTATGGATTTGGTCCTTTCCGTTGGGTTTGTACTTCAGGTAAACCTGAAGATTTATTAAAAACAGATGCGATTGCTTGCGAAGTTTTGGAAAAAATGGCTGAAACTGCTCCAAATGAAATTCAGCAACAAATGCAGGATAATATTAAATGGATTAAAGGCGCACAGGAAAATAAATTGGTTGTAGGTTCACAGGCTCGAATCTTGTATGCTGACGCTGAAGGCAGAATTAAAATTGCTGAAGCTTTTAATCAGGCAATTGCAAAAGGTGAAATTGGCGCGGTTGTTTTAGGACGCGATCATCACGATGTTTCAGGAACTGATTCTCCTTATAGAGAGACTTCCAACATCTACGACGGATCTCGCTTTACAGCCGATATGGCAATTCATAACGTAATTGGAGACAGCTTTAGAGGAGCAACTTGGGTCTCTATTCATAATGGAGGCGGAGTTGGCTGGGGCGAGGTTATAAACGGCGGATTTGGTATGGTTCTTGATGGTTCTACAGAGGCTTCAAAACGTTTAGCATCAATGCTTTTCTGGGATGTTAACAACGGAATTTCAAGAAGAAGCTGGGCTCGAAATGAAGGTGCTGTTTTTGCCATAAAAAGAGCCATGGAAGTTGAACCTTTATTAAAAGTGACTTTACCTAATTTAGTTGACGAAAGTTTGCTTTAAAATAACATAATGTCATACTGAGCGAAATCGAGGGCTTACAGAAATGAAAGGACTTTCACTCGCTCAGTTTGACAAACTTAAAAAGAACATTAATTCTTAGATATATGAAAACACTTAAGTTAATTCCGTTTTTGTTACTGCTGATACTTACTTCTTGCAGTACTGTGACTGTTTATTCTGATTATGACAAAACTGTCGATTTTGCGCCGTATAAAACATACGCTTACTTTAAGCCCGGAATTGACAAGGTTGAAATATCAGACTTAGACAAAAGAAGAATTTTACGCGCTATTGATGATCAAATGCAAGCTAAAGGATTTACAAAAAGTGACAATCCTGATTTACTGATCAATATTTTTACAAAATCCAGAGAGCAAGTAGATGTAAACCAATTTAGTGCTGGCTGGGGTTACGGCTGGGGCTGGGGTTGGAATCCTTATATGATGTATGGTGGTAACCAGACTACCGTGTCTACTTCTACTGAAGGGACTTTATACATTGATTTGATCGATGCTAAAAAGAAAGAAATGATCTGGCAAGGTGAAGGTGTTGGAACTTTGACAAGAAACATCGATAAAAAAGATGAGAAAATTGCTGAGTTTGTAGGCAAAATTTTAGCTCAATATCCGCCAGTTAAAAAATAGTTTTCAGTCTCAATTGGTAGTTCTCAGCTTTTATAAAACTTTAAATAGTTGTGAACTTTCCAGAAATAATTAATACATTTGTTACTCAATCAGCTAAAAAAATGAAAAACTTTAACAACATTATTATCGCTATTATTAGCATTATTGCAATTCAGCAGTAATGGCGAGGTGTTATATAAGTTTGTAAAATATAATTTATAGAAACCTCCCAATTGGGAGGTTTTTTTATTTTAAAAATAATTTTAAACAGCCACGAATTCACGAATTTATATGTTCAAAGATTATCAAAAATAATTCGTGAATTCGTGGCAAAAAAACAAATTCTCATGAGTTTATTTAACGAAGTACTTAATGCCCAAAAGCAGCTTGAAAATGTAGTTGCCGCAACGCCTCTAACCCAAAATTTGAATCTTTCAGACGAATTTGAATCTACTATTTTATTAAAAAGAGAAGATTTGCAAATTGTTCGTTCGTATAAAATTCGGGGTGCTTACAATAAGATTTCTTCGTTAAATGAAAAAGAAAAAGCAAACGGAATTGTTTGTGCCAGCGCAGGAAATCATGCTCAAGGTGTTGCCTATTCTTGCAATCTTTTAAAGATTCAAGGCAAAATTTATATGCCCAAAACAACTCCGAAACAAAAAGTAAAACAAGTTCAGTTATTCGGAAAATCGTTTGTAGAAATTGTTTTAACTGGAGATACTTTTGATGACGCTTATGCTTCTGCAACTGCTGATGCTATCAAAAATCATAAAACATTTATCCACCCTTTTGATGATGAAAAAGTAATTGCTGGACAAGGAACTGTTGGGTTAGAAATCTTAGAAAGTTGTAAAGAACCTATCGATTATGTTTTTGTTCCAATCGGAGGCGGCGGATTGGCTTCGGGCTTGTCTGAGGTTTTTAAGCATTTAAGTCCGCATACCAAAATAATTGGAGTTGAACCAAAAGGCGCTCCTTCGATGAAAACTTCGATTGAAGAAAACAAAAATACGGCACTAAAAACAATTGACAAATTTGTAGATGGAGCTGCTGTAAAACAAGTTGGAGATAAAACTTTTGAAATCTGCCGTTATAATCTGGAAGATATAATTTTGGTTCCCGAAGGAAAAGTCTGCACTACAATTTTAAGATTGTATAATGAAGAAGCAATGGTTGTTGAACCAGCAGGAGCATTAACAATTGCAGCTTTAGATTTTTATGCAGCTAAAATTAAAGGAAAAAATGTAGTTTGTATTGTAAGCGGAAGCAATAATGACATTGAAAGAACTGCCGAAATAAAAGAGCGCTCTCTACTTTATGAAGGTTTGATGCATTATTTTATGATTCAGTTTCCACAGCGTCCGGGAGCTTTAAAAGAATTTGTCAATAATATTTTAGGGCCTGATGACGACATCACGTATTTTCAGTTTGCTAAGAAAAACAGTCGAGAAGTTGGTTCTGTTGTCGTTGGTTTAGAATTGAAAAACAAAAATGACATTATGCCTATTAAAATAAAAATGACCGAAAATGGTTTTGAGTTTCAATACCTGAATGATAATCAAGATCTGTTTACACAGTTGATCGGATAAATAAAAAACAAAGGCTGTCAGATGGGATGACAGCCTTTTCACATTCAATACAAATTACTAATTGAATTGTGGATTGTAAATTATTGCTTCAAGATTTTTTTCGAATAAGAGCCTTTATTGTCGCTCACTTTTACCACGTAAACTCCTTTTGGTAATCGAGAAATTTCAATTTCAGCTTGATTTCCTTTTATAAATTTTACATTTTTCTTTAAAACAGGTTGCCCAGTGATATTGAAAATCTGTACATCTGCATCTCCCTCATGATTCGTATCGATTTTTAAAGAATCATCTGTTTCATCGACAAAAATCATCATATCATTTGAACTTGTATTTTCAACAGCTGGTTGAGCTAAAGCGCTTTTTGCCGTAGAAGATTCAACCTGCACCAACTGCCACTGCTGATTTAGACCTCCGGTATAAGCCCAAACTTGAATATTAGCGCCATTTGCTGTCGAAACATTTTCTACATCAAGCGATTTACCGCTGTTTACGTTTATAATTTTGTAATATCCTGTTCCAAGATTGGTTACCGTCCATTTGAATTCATTTGAAGATGAAAAAGTTTTCTGCTGTACTTTTAATCCATCTCCGGTTCCGTTATTTTCAACCGCCAAATACATTCCGGTCGATTTTACGATGATGTAATAATTACCGCTTCCGTCAGAAACAAACTTCCAGCGTTGGTTACTCCCTCCTCCATTTGTAATATCATATTGTTGAATTCTGCTTCCGCTTGTTGTAGCATTATCTGCAACATCTAAACCTTTATTACTGTTTCTTGAAATAATGTTATAATATCCCGGAAAACCTGTTGAACCAGCTGTTACAGTAATTGCACTAGTTGCGGTTTTTGCTCCGTCAACCGTAGTCGCTGTAATAGTGGCATTTCCTGCAGCGATGGCAGCAACCAATCCGTTTGAGTTTACTGTTGCAACAGATGTATTGCTAGAGCTCCAATTAACTGCTGTATTGGTAGCATTGCTTGGAGAAACTGTCGCTGTCAATTGCTGTGACTGACCCGCTGTAAGTGTTGCGGAAGTCGGACTTACACCAACTCCTGTAACCGCAACTGGATTTGATGCTCCCCAAGTAAAAGTAACTGCAGAAGAAGCGGGAACTGCATAATTAAATGCTGACGATCCTGAAACTACTTTTATCGTATTTGATGATCCTCCTGAATTATAAATTACTAGTGCGGTTGAACCATCAGGATTTTTAAATGCAACTGAAGAAATAGTGCCACTTGTGCTTGAAGAACCAATTCGCACAGCACCTGGTTTAACATATTTAGAAATTTGACCAATAATATAATAGGCTACATTTTTAGTGTAGCTTGTACTATTATTAACTGTAATCGCACCTAAACAAGTGGTACACCCACCTGGAGTACGCGGACCATAGCTTGGATTATTGGCAGCATTCCATTCTAAAACTGTTTTCGACCAGTTTGTTGTACTTCCAATTACAACATTTTGCATATGCCAGCCAAAATCACCGCTAAAACTTCCGCCTGCACCAGTGTATTGTTCTGTAAAATAAACATTTTTGTTGGTTTGATTTTTTACAGTCGACATTGCTGCAATATTTCCTAAATACAAGTGAAATGCTGCTCCGTCAACATAAGAACTATTATTTAAAACATCAATCGGGTAAGCTGTATTATCGCAATTGTGGTCAAAAGCAATAATTTTGATGTTGCCATAACCTGCTGCTGCCATTTGAGGCCCAAGCTGTTGATTGATAAAATTCTTTTGTTCTGTAGAATTCATCAGCATGCTTGGTTCGTTGTTTGGATTTTCCGGTTCATTTTGCGGTGTAATTCCCCAAATATTAATACCTTGTGCTTTCATAGCATCAAAATATTTTACGAAGTATTTCGCATACGCCGCATAATATTGTGTTTGCAACGAACCTCCAACCCAAGAACCATTGGTTTTCATCCATCGTGGTGCCGACCAAGGGGTTGCTAAGATTTTGATGTTAGGATTAATCAGTAAGATTTTTTTAATGATCGGAACTAAATAAGTTAAATCTGGTCCGTTCAAACTGAAATTGTTCATATTTGTATCGCCTGAAGTTTCGTTGTAACTGTAAGAAGAACTGCTTAAATCTGAAGCGGCAATACTGATACGCACTACACTTGCATTTAATCCTGTTGTTGGATTATACAAATCATTCAGTAATTGGTTTTGCTGAGTGGCAGCCATTCCAGAAATAACTTCGCAGCTTCCTTCGGTAAGGGTATAACCAAACCCATCCATAGTTTGATACGTTGTTCCTGCATTTACAGTTACCGTAGAAGGATTGGTTCCTGAATTGGTTCCAAAATTTACTGTTGCCTGCTGTTGCAATAGTTTCGTTTGATCTCCTGTGGTCATCCACGGAGTTACCGTCTGAGCATTTAAGCTGTTCATCAATAAAAGCGTACCGCAACATAATAGTTTCAACGCTTTACTTACCCGAATTGTAGGTGTTTGAGTAGTTTTGTGCATTCTTTTGTGGTTTTGGTTTGATAATTAGTTTTTTCTTATTTATTCAGTTTTATTTTACTAAAACAGCACAATATTATGAGTATTTTTGCAATATTGTTATTTTTAACACTTTACAAATACACATCAAATTAAAAAAACTAATATAACAAAAACGCATCTAATCGTTTTTCAAAACACTGAAAAACAATATTTTAAAAAATTAAAAATCATAAAAAACTTACCTATTAAAATCGAAATAACTCATCATAAAATAAAAAATCTATACAATTCCTTACAAAATGTGATTTTGCCTAGCAATTAAAGGGCATATGACAATTATCAGGGACATAAAAGAAAGATATATTGTATTTTTGTAGCTTACTTAAAATAGAATAAAATGACAGCTTTAAAAGATATTTCGACAATAGAAGACATTCAGCAAATGGTAAATAGCTTTTATGCAAATGTTAGAAAGGACGATTTAATCGGGCCGATATTTAATGATAAACTACAAGATCGCTGGGAACCTCATTTGCAAAAAATGTACAATTTTTGGCAAACTATTTTATTTGATGTTCGTGCTTATTCTGGAACTCCATTTCCTCCTCATAAACAATTACCAGTAGACAAAACGCACTTTGACCGCTGGATCGCTATTTTTAATTCAACAATCGATTCGCAATTTGCAGGACCAATAACCGAAGAAGCCAAAATGCGCGCTACGAATATGGCTTTTATGTTTAGCCATAAAATTGAGTATTTTAGAAATGTAGAAAATGAAATGAGAAATGCAATAAAAAAATCTTAAAAAATTTCCTTCAATTAAAAAGCAGAACTTTATATTTGATAAAATGAATTAAACCCAAATCTATATTCTTTTATTTATGAAAAAAGTTATTTTCTTTATTGCAATCTGTTTCTCATTTTTAAACCAATTATCAGCACAAACACCAGCTTCTAATTTATACAAAGGAACTGTCGACGGAAAAACCCCGATTACACTTTACATTCAGACATCAGAAAATCAATGTAATGCCGATTTAAGCTATGCGGCAATGTATCGCTACAATAAATCAAAAAATTGGATTCAAATTTATCCTACTCAAAACAAAAAGAAAGAAAATGAGTTTGTTATGGTTGAACACAATTTCAGTGGTGTTTTAATTTTACAGAAAAGTGGAAATACATTCACTGGTTTATGGATTAGCCCTGATGCTAAAAAACAATTGAAAGTAGAGGTAAAAGAAACTCCAATGACCAAAAAAGAGATTGAAAACTATCAACAAACGATGGAAAGAGTAAGTTTTGATAATAACGACTGCTAAAATCGCATTTATTCCAGCTCTTTAAAAATCTACAAAAATGCAATAAAAGTCAATTTCGAATAAAAATTTTGCGATGGATGATAAAAAATCGAGTCTTAAATTCGTAATTTTACATTTTAATCTACAACGTTTTCGAAATGAATCCAAATATTGAAACCAATCCGTTATTAGAGAGATTGCCGAAGCATTTACAGCAATTTATCAAACCTCAAGATTATAGTGACTACACTCCTATCAATCAAGCGGTTTGGCGATATGTTATGCGCAAAAATGTAGATTATCTTTCTAAAGTGGCGCATCATTCTTATCTAGAAGGTTTACGTAAAACAGGAATCGAAATTGATTCTATTCCGAGCATGTACGGCATGAACCGAATTCTAAGTGAAATTGGGTGGGCTGCGGTTGCAGTTGATGGCTTTATTCCGCCAAATGCTTTTATGGAATTTCAAGCCTATAACGTTTTGGTTATTGCTTCAGACATTAGACAATTAGAACATATTGAATATACTCCTGCTCCAGACATCATTCACGAAGGTGCTGGTCACGCTCCTATTATTGCCAATCCAGAATATGCGGAATATTTGAGACGTTTTGGCGAAATTGGCTGTAAAGCGATTTCTTCTCATAAAGATTATCAAATGTATGAAGCGATTCGTCTGCTTTCTATTTTAAAAGAAGCAGAAGATACGCCACAAGAAAAAATCGATGAAGCCGAAAAAGCGGTTGCCGATTTGCAAAACAACATGGGCGAATTATCTGAAATGGCTCAAATTCGAAACCTACACTGGTGGACCGTTGAATACGGTTTGATTGGAACGGTTGAAAATCCAAAAATTTATGGCGCAGGATTACTTTCTTCTATTGGAGAAAGCGCTTGGTGTATGACAGATAATGTGAAGAAAATCCCTTATGATATTTCTGCTGCCAATCAGAATTTTGATATTACACAATTGCAACCTCAGCTATATGTAACTCCAAATTTTTCTTATTTGAGTTTGATTTTGGAAGAATTTGCTAATAAAATGGCTTTACGAACTGGAGGTTTATCTGGTATTCAGAAACTGATTCAATCGAATGCTTTAGGAACAATCGAATTAAGTACAGGTTTACAAATTTCTGGAGTTTTTACCAATGTAATTGAAGAAGAAGGAAAACCTGTATACATCCAAACAACTGGAAAAACAGCTCTTTCTTACCGCGAAAAAGAATTAGTTGGTCATGGAACTTTAACGCATCCTCATGGATTTGGAAGTCCGATCGGGAAACTGAAAGGCTTTAATCTGGCGATTGAAGATATGAGTCCGAAGGATTTACAGGCTTACAGTATTGTAGAAAACGAAACTGTAAAACTGGAATTTGAAGGCAATATTATTGTGGAGGGCGAAATTATTACGGGTTCTAGAAACTTACATGGAGAAATCATTCTGATCAGTTTTAAAAATTGTACCGTTACTCACGGAGAAACTATTTTGTTTCAACCTGAATGGGGCAATTACGATATGGCAATTGGTAAAAAAGTGATTTCTGCATTCTCTGGCCCAGCCGATGTGAATAGTTTTGATTTAATTAATATTGTTCCTTCAACAAAAACGATTAAAGCGAAACATACTGACGAGCGTGATGAATTGGAAGTTTTATATGCTACAGTTAGAAACATAAGAAATAATAAAGACTCTAAATCGGAATTGAAATCGGTCTTTGAAAAAGTCAAAAGCAATCATTCAAATGACTGGCTGTTAAATATTGAAATTGCCGAGCTTTTGAAAGATTCAGATGAGAAACAGCTTTTGCAAGAAGTTTTGGTATATCTGGATCAATTGAAAGAAAGACGTCCCGAAATTGCGCATTTAATTTCTGGTGGATTGGATTTGATTTTTGATCGTTCTATTGCTTGATTTGCTAGAAAGGCACTAAGGCGCGAAGGTTTTTATTAAGTAAATAACATAATATTTGTCATTTCGACGAAGGAGAAATCTCCGCAAGTAACTCAGCAACGAAAAACCAATCTTTGTCGAGCTTCTCGTGGAGATTTCTCCTTCGTCGAAATGGCAAGATTCCTGAAAGTCTGTGTATGAAAACTATCCAAGAATTTGGTATTAAATCATTTTAATCCTTTAATCTGTGGCAAAAATTCTTTGCGACTCTGCGTCTTTGCGAGATTCTTTTTTACAACTTTACAACTTCAAATCCTGAGTCAGCTCCGTTTCAGACTCGATAGTTTTTCCGTTGTATTCTAGTTTCCAGCCCATTGAATTGGTCATGATTAAAATCTTAGACAATTCGCTTATTAATCGGTTTTGGGCGTTGGTTTTTAGGGTAGATTTTTCGATTTTCTTAGCCAGATTGGCTTTTACCGATTTGTTGATTTTATTGTAATCGTCGCCCGTAAACGGATTCAGTTTACTTTGTTCAACATCATAAAACTGAATATCTGGGTTTATGGTAATTTCTTCTTTTGGAATATTTAAAATCGTAATGGTTTTATTTTTTTCGTCAATATCATATTTCATCTGATGCAGATCGTAAGCAACCGTCACATTTGCATTGACTACAATAAGCGCTTTTTTCTCAAAAGAAATCATGTCCATCAAATATTTCTGCTGATTTTTATAGGTAATGACTTCTGAAAAATGCCCTTCGGTTACCACCAATTTCCCAACGTTAAGAATCTGCTGCTGAATTAGATTGGTATTGTACTGAATATCTGAATCGTCTTCTTTTTTGAACTGGCAATATTTAAACCCCAGAACAATTATTAAAACAATAACACCAACACCTATAATTCTTTTAATCAAGTTTTGCATTCTTCTAAAATATTTTAGACCAATTTACTCCTTTTTTTAGTTTTTTTTGCCACGAATTCACGAATTTTCGCTAATCTATGTGGATACTAATAATTGAATTTCACAAATTAAAATTTGTGAAATTGAAAAATTTTATAGACAAAGAAATTAGCGAAAATTCGTGAATTGCTTCGCCTGTTCGGCTATCGCTCGAGTCGTGGCTAATAAACCTAGAAAGGATATCCGATAGCGATATTCAAAATGAGATTATCTTTTCTCCACGAGCTGCTTCCAAAATTAATATCGTCAATTACCCATCTTTGTCCGTCTGGCAAGGCAGGATTTCGAAGCGGAATGGCCAAATCTGTTCTTAAAACTAAAAACGATAAATCGAAACGTAAACCTGCTCCTGCTCCAATTGCAATTTCTTTCATAAAATCTTTTGAGATTTCGGCACCAGCTTTGTTCGGATCAGCATGCAGCAACCAAATGTTTCCAGCATCTAAAAACACCGCACCTCTAACAATACTAAATAGCTTTGCACGATATTCGGTATTAAATTCCAACTTCAAATCGGCTGATTGATCTGGTGTATAATTATCAGTTGTTTCTGGTGGAATAACGTAACTTCCCGGCCCTAAAGTTCGTGCTCTAAACGCTCGAATACTATTTGTTCCTCCTACAACAAACTGTTTGGATGCTGGAAGCGTATTCGAATTCCCGTAAGCAAATCCAGCTCCAACAATCAATCTGCTGGCTAATTCGCTTTCTTTTCCGAGTTTTAAATAATGTCTAAAATCGGATCTGATTTTTACATATTGGCTAAACGGGACATCAAATATAGTTTTAACCTTATTTGGATAATCTGCCCCTGTAATCAATCCGGTAAGATTTCCCGCCAAATCCAATTCGCCATTAAAATAGATTGTGTTTTTTCGGCGCTTTTGCATCGTATTGGTATACGTATAATTGTACGTTGGCCCAAAAATCAGCTGTTTTTCGATTACTTTTCCTAATGCCGGATCTTTATCGATATCAGCTAGATATTCTGGCGTAACATGATTCGGACTCACATAAGTCACATCTATAATATTTAACTGATGTTCTTTACGAATGTTTTCTTTCCACAAATATCCAAACGAAGTATTAAAAGAATTCAAGGCATACAACTGCGTTCGTTTTTGATATTCGTAACGAATAGTTGCTTTAGTCCTCGGTACATATTCGCTATTGCCTTCAATATTAAAAGGAGTAATAAATCTAGGCCAGGTCAAGCTGACTTCGCCTCCAAGCTTATAAATATTTTTCCCTTTATTTACACCTCCAAGCTGAAAATCGGCACCACCAAAAATTGAAGCGGTAAACAATTCTGCACCACGCAAAAAGTTTCTGTTGTTCCAGTTTAAATTTAATTCGGTACCGGTATAACTTGCTGAATTGGTTTTCCCGATAACTTCAACACGAATAAACTTTTTAGGCAAAAGTGTTAGGTAATAATACGAATCTAAAGCATTGTCTATACTGTCTGAAGGCTTAAATTCATTTTTGACAAAACTGAAAGTTCCTAAATTCACAAAACGATTCAAAGTCAAATTATGATCGGTTCGGTTGTATAAATCCCCTTTTTTGAAATAGATTGTTCTGTCGTAAACTCTTGGCTTAAACGTTTCTGCCGTATCAATAATGGTAAAATCTTTGTACTGCGTAATATTCTTTTTTCTGTAAACCATGCTGTCGTTTCCCAGAGAATAATTGGGATAAACAAAAATGTTATTTATGGTATAAGCTCTTAATGCTTTTACAGGAGTTTCATCTTTAATAACCAATCTAATTTTTACTTCATGATCGCCTTTACTGCTGTCTACTTTCGCCAGAAGATAATCTGGATTAAAATAGTAATACCCTTTTTCTTTCAGTCTGGCATCAATACGTTCCCGTTCTGCTTTTATAACATCCAAATCATACGGCTTGCCCACTTTGAGCAAACTGCGTCTACTTGATCTTGCAATTATTTTTGACATCTTTAAAGAGTCATCTGGAAATGTGACGCTTTTAATAATATATTGCTTTTTTGGAACCACAGTATATTCTGCCGTTACTCTCTTGTTACTTACAGTAGAATCGGCGCTGACACGAGTTTTAAAATAACCTCTATTTTCAGTAAAATTTCGCAGCACTGAAGCATTATAATCTAAATCGACTTTACTAAAAAGCACTGGCTCTTCTCCAACTTTGTTGCGAAGCCAATATCTAAATCCTTTATCTTTTTTGGGTTCCTCAGCAATATTATAAAACCATAATTTTGGACGTAACCCTAAAAACGTTTTATTTGGTTTTGGACGAAGAAGACCTTCCAACTCGGTTTGTAGCGCTTTTCTATCTTTCTTTTTCATGATAGAATCTTTCACTTTCACCGAACCGCCTGTATAAAGCAAGTCCCCTTCTGGAAGATATTTTGTATTACTGCATCCTAAAGCAAAAAATAAGGAAAGCAGCGCGATATACTTTAAATATATATTTCTATGATTAAGTCTTTTGCTCATTTCCTTCAATTGTTTTTTCGTCTTCGTTCTCTTGCAATTTTTCCTTTTCCTTCTGCTCTTTCTTTTTTTGTTTCTCTTTTTCCTTGCGGATTTTTTCTTCTCGAATTAATTCTTTTTCTTTTTCAGTACGATGGAAAAGTTCTCTAAATTTATTGTAACTCATCGTGATAATAAAAGCAACACCTGTTTCTACAACCTGCCCTTCGACTGCCACTTGATATTGATTTTTTCTGTAGGCACGAACCATATAACGGCCGTCTTTTGTCAATTGATAATCTAAAGCGACATCACCAGCAATATTGGTGCTTTCTTCATTGGCGCGCTCTGCACCCTCTACTCCAAAACTGCTTCCAACCGTTACTTTTAATCTGTCATCCAACAGTTTTTTAGAAACCTCCACATTCAAATCGGTTCTATTTTGCATCGTCCCAGACGTATAATCTTCAGACGATTCTAAATCGAAATTGACTTCAACTCCTGTAATTAATTCTCCTGCTAGATTATTCAATTGTTGCGAAAGTATTTTACTTACACTTTGTCTCGCCATGGTTTCAGCACTTATACCCCCACTTTGACTCGCAAACGGATTTTCGCCTACAAAACGGTTTAATAATAAAAGGGCAAAAACCTGTTTATTCAATTCTGCGGGATCTTGTTCTAACTGTTTCAACTTGGTTTGCGTCATTGTAACTACATCTGTAGAAACATTATAATTTCCATCCGGCAATACAATTCCAAAAGAAATTTCAGGTTTCATCAATTCGCCGTTCATTTTCAATAAAGTCTGAAACGGAAGTTTTTGTTTGTAAGTGTTTTGTACCGCCTGAGTCTCACTTTGTAATTGTTTTCCAAGTAAATCAATCGGTGCCGCATCAACTTTATAAATAGCCGTAATATTGACGTTTGCCATTGTGGGTTCGCCATTCCAGGTAATGTAACTTCCTTTCTGAATATCAAATTTCCTTTTAATTCCATTAAAATTCATTTCATAAGCCCCATCCGAAAACTCGTATTTCCCTGTTAGAGTTGTTTTTCCAGATTGATCAATTCCTCCAACTAATTCCGCTTCTCCTTTCAAGTTCAGATAATCTCCGTTTGCTTTATCAATCAGCAGCGTCAATTCGGCCTCTTTATCAATTGTAATGGCAACATTTACATCCATTCCTTTCAGTTCCGATTGATCTAATTTATTTTGAAGATCAACTGTTTGTTTGAGGTACATATTGTCTTCATCAACAAACTCTACAATTCCCTCACGATCTGCAATAGAGGGATCTGATTGTGGCATTACCACCGTGAATTTGGTTTCTTTATTGATTTTTAGCGTTCCGTCAACAACCGGACTATCCAAGTTTCCTTTTATATTCAATTTGGTATCTAAGAATAAATCTCCATAGAACAAATCGTTGTCTTTTGCTTTTGAATGAATGGCTCTAAAATCGTCTGCTTCAACTAGCAAATTGAAATTGTATTTCACAAAATCTGGAGACTGAATAGTTCCGTTTACATACAATTCGTTGTCATTTTCATCAAAAAGAGAAAACTTGTCAAATGAAATCGTTTCATTGCTGAAAGTGATTTTCTCATTTTTAGTTTTAAAGTACGAATTGAGCTGTGTTACTCTAAAACCGGCATCGTTAAAAATCAATTCGCCATTAATTTTAGGAGCAGAAGTGTTGCCTGTAAGCTTAAAATTTCCTGATAAAAAGCCTTGCCCTTCGGTAATATTCCCCATGCTGAAACCTTGGATACTTTTGATGTTTAACTTATTAATAGCCACATCAAAATCAAAATTTCCAGTATCCATCAAATAATCGCCTGTCAGTTTCAAATCATTTCCTTCGTCACTTAAAGCTACATTTGCAGCAAGTGTATTGGCCGTTTTGTTGTCCACTTTTATTTCTAAATCGCCAACTTTTGAACCTTTAAAAGTAAAATCATCAATTTTTAAGTCAGAAGTAAAAGTCGGGTTTGTCATCACATTTTCAACCAATGCATTTCCGTTTATCAACCCTTGCATAAGCAATTCGTCTTTTTTGACCATATTCATAATGGTTTCGATTTTGAAATTCACAAAATCGACTTGCAAAGGCGCATTGTCCTGTGTTCCTTGCGATTGAATTTTTAACTCATTTCCGTTATTATTCAAATTGAATTTATCGACATAAAGTCTTTTTTCGCCAAACTCAATCCTGTTTTCTGGATCTACATTCCATTTATCATAATTTAAAATGAAGTTTTCAGCATCCAGTTTTACAATGTTTTTTGAATCTTCTGCCTTAAATTCACCTGCAATAAAATATTGCTGTTTGTCTTTGGCATCTTTTACCTCAAGAGCATAAGTCAAAATATTATTCTGCACATTTCCTGATAAACTTGTAAACGGAATTTTAAGCGAACCACTTTCAATTGTCGCCAAAGAAATTGAGTATTCCAAAGCATTTTCTTTGGCTTCGATATTTATTTTTCCGTCCGAAATGGTATTTCCTCCATAAACAATTCTCGGAATCGTTCCTTTTACAGTCAGAGAATCTGTCTGATTATTATAATTTCCTGTTATGCTAAAAGGTTCTAAGCCCGTTAATTTTGGCAATAATTTTAAAAGCACAGGATCATTGTCTACTTTCAAAGTAAAGGCTAATCTCTGTTCATCTGATTCTGAATTAACCTTTGGGTTTTTAAGATCAATATATTTTGATAATGATTTTTGAATCGAATTTGCCAATGTCGTGAGTTTGTATTTTCCCGTTACTTCGGCTTTTAAAAATTGAGACGAAATTTTAATCGAATTGCTGTCTTTGTCTGCAAAAGCCAAAAGACGAATTGAATCTAAAACAATCGGTTCGGCATCTTGCAAAATCTGAATGTTCGAAAGAAATACTTTTCCGTTCAGAAAATCTGGATTGCTATTGGTTATATCGGCATCGACATTTCCGCGAAGTTTCATTGGTCCTGCATGCAGATTTAGTTTTTCTAAATCGGCAATATCCAAATTTAGTTTCAGTTTTACGGTTGGATATTTCTCTTTTGTATCGCCTGAAGCTGTTAAATTGAAATTCAAATTAGGATCTTCCATTCCTGATTTTACCGAAAAAGAACCGTTTTCGATATTTCCTTTCAGCGTTAAATCTTTATAGGTATATTTATTAAAAACCGCTTTCTGAACAATTCCATCAACAAAAGCATTTGCCGTTTTCGGATCTAAACCATTTCCTTTTACTTTCGCTTTAAGCGTAATTTTTCCGATGGAGTCGTTTTTAATTAATCGCCCCAAATCGAATTCCTGCAGAGAAACGTTTGCATCATATTTTTCTCTTTTCTTAATGCGCTGATCGAATAACGCATCAACTTTTGCATTTCCGAAACTGCTGTTTAAAGCCAGATTCGTTTTAAAATTTTGAACTGAACCTTTAAATTTTCCTTGCAAACTTAACTGTGACGGAAGTTGAATATTTTTCGGAATTGTTCCCGCAGGCACAAACAGGTTAATGTCTTTTGAAGTACTCGAAATCTTCTTGATATTTAAATCATAATACGCTTTTTGAGCATCCGGAAGCCCAGCGATTTTCCCAGAAAGCGAAACTTTTGTTGTTCCTATTCCGCTCATTTCAAATTTCGAAATAGTCAAATCTTTTACTTTTCCACTCACGCGACTGTCTACATACAAAATCGCATTTGGATTGCTTTTAAACGGATTGGTTTTCTGCAAATCTGGGACAAACAACAAAATGTCTTTAAAACCAATTTTTGATTGTTTTAAATTAGCATCAATTGCCAGATTTCCTAAATCTTTCTGAAGCGATTCAAGTGATTTATATTGCGCCTTAACTTTATCTTGAACAAGAGTTTGTGGCGTTTTTAAATATAAATTCTCTAAAGAAGCATTTTTTGGACCGTAAAAGAAATCGGTTTTGAAAGCCTGAATCTGCAAACCGCTTTTTTCGTTAACAGTCAATGTTTTAATATTTCCAGAAATGGTATCATTTCCATAATATAATTTCTCGGCTTTAAAATTAAATCTACTCAAATCAAGATGCGCATAATCCAATCCTTTTGTTTTCGGTTTGGACTGCATATCATCAAATTTAAAAGCAATGTTTTCTAGATTGGTTTCGTTCAATTTTACTTTCCAGCCTACTTGCTTTATGGCTGTGGTATCTAAGTTGGGTGCGTCAATTTGCTTGTCTTTTGCTCCCAATCGCAGATTTCCGCTTAGATTTTTTACTTCGAAAGTATCAAAATCCAAAAACTGTTTGTTTAGATTGATTTCGTTTACAGCTAAATTTAAGTTTCCTAAACGAATGCCAGAATTTAGTTTTGAATCTTTGTTATCGTATAAAATATCGATTTTAGACAACGTTATTTTATCTAAAGCCAATTTAAAGTCTGGACGTTTCGAAATTGTATCAACCGTTTTTACTGAAACTTCAGCAATTTTTTCGACTACATCCTGATCTAAAACCACCTTCAATCCGTTTAAATTGATTGTCGGAATATTAAAATCCATCTGATCCAGATCAAATTTTTTGAATTTGGTATCAAAATGAGTCAGGTTTACACTAATGTCATTTTTAGTGAAATCATCCTTAAAGTTAAATTTAACCTGATCAAGGTTTACTTTTACAACCGAAATTTTAAAGGGCTTTGCATTAGGATCTTCAACTTTTGGTTCTTTTGATTCGAATGCTTTGATGATATAATCGAAATTGAAAACGCCTTGTTTGTTTCTGGAAATATTGGCTTTTACATTTTCAAGCGAAACCGAATTGATTTCGAGTTCACTGCTAACGAGTTTAAAAAGATCAACATCAACTTCTAATCGCTTACCCGCCAGCAAAGTATCTTTTTTTTGATCTTCAAAGTAAAAACCTTCCAGAACTACATCTTTGGGGAATTTTATAGAAATATGGTCTAAGGAAACTTTTGTTTTTATCTTGCCCTGAAGATAGGTAATCGCTTTGTCTTTAACGAAATTTTGAACCGAAGGAACTTGAATTAGAATAATAAGAAGTAATAAAAGTGCAACTACAGAAACCACGCACCACATAAGGATACGAAGTGTTTTTTTAAGAAAATAAACAGGTTTCTTATTCATACGTCAATAAAATCGGATTAGATTAAAATTGCTTCTGAAAAAAGCAGGATTACACATTTTACAAAAATGTAAAATTTAAACCTTAACAATTTACATAATTATGAGGAATTATTCTAAAATTTTATTGTTGTTTTGCCATAAAGGCGCTAAGTCATGAAGTTTTTTTTAGATAACTATAGCCTAGAATTTGATATGAGAAATCTTTTCTTGTAAGAGGTTTATCTTTTGCTGGAGTTTAGTCAAGAATTTTTGATGCTGTTCAGATTCTGGATTAAAGCTTCTGTGACGAAGACTTTTCTGAATTTCGTCGACTTCCTGCATTGTAGCTAAACTTTCCTGAGAAATGTAATTTTCGCTGAAAAGCTTCCAGATATAATCGATTGCCATTTGATTGGGATGCAGCATATCTTCATTATAAAAACGATAGTCGCGAAGTTCGTCCATCATGATTTCGTACGAAGGAAAGTATTGAGTGTTCCCTTTTAAATGTTCCGTTTTCAACACAAAATGCAAGGCTACAAATAAATGAGACTTGCTTAATTGATTTTCTACGAAACCATCTTTTATGTGTCGCACCGGAGAAATCGTGAAAATGAAATTTATATTGGGATTTAAAGACTGAATTAAATGGATTGTATTCTGAATGCTTTTCTGAATCACTTCAACCGATAATAATTCTTTTGAAAATTGTTTTTGAGGCACTTTATGGCAATTGGCAACAACTTCTTCTTTTTCTAGATTTCTATAAATCCATGAAGTTCCAAAAGTGATAATGATATGAGTGGCTTCTTTTAATTGTTTGTTCGTTTCTGAAATCGCTTTGTTTAAAGTTTCAAGCAATTCTTGACGGTCGGCATTACTTAAATCAGAATGCACTTCAAAAGAATGCCAGCGTTCGTTATGAAAGAAAACATCTTTTTCTTCAAACCATTGTTCTTTACAAACGCGTTCAAATATTTTTTCTATAGAGACCGAATTAAATATAATTCCAAATGGATTTGTTTCATTCTGAAATTTAAAATAATCGAATTTCTCCGCCATATTCTCAGCAAAGCAAGAACCTATAGAAAGTATTTTCGAATTATAATCGATTGGCGAATTACTTTTTGAAATAGGGATTTGTGTTCTGAATTGCATGACTTAAACATTTTAAACAAATTTCGATTATTTTTAGCAATAAAAAAAGCCAGATAAATCTGGCTCTATAGGTAAAAAGTTGGCTCTTAATAAAAATATTCAGTGTTACCTAAACTATCAGATCCTGTATTAACTTCTTTAGTTGGGTATCCTTGATCATTATAGGTAAAAGTGCTGTTTCCCCATAAATCACCATCTGCTGTATCTGTTAGGATATTGAATTTAACTCCATTTGCTTCTCCATCAACAAATGCGATTTTATCCATTCCTAAAATATTTTTAGTTGCATTGTTTTTATTATCATAAGTGTATTTATGATCTGGTGAGTTAGTGCTTGTAATTTCGCTTACTTCACCATTTACAAATTTAATTGTAGCTGTTCCAGA
This sequence comes from Flavobacterium sp. B330r, assembly GCF_056824325.1. NCBI lineage: Bacteria > Pseudomonadati > Bacteroidota > Flavobacteriia > Flavobacteriales > Flavobacteriaceae > Flavobacterium > Flavobacterium sp. B330r. The sequence goes on along the minus strand of NZ_CP124860.1, from coordinate 2,939,563 downwards.
AGGAACATTTTGTAAAACATCATTTCCTGAATATCCTTTCACTGAAATTGTACCATCTGTATTATACGTATAAACTTCCTTATATCCTCTTAATACTGCTACTCCTTCCTCATATTCATATTCAACTCTTACAAAAGTTGATAGCTTTCCATCAGTAGTGTATGTAAAAGTATTTACTTGTTCTGATTTTCCATTAGGAAGTTTGAAATCAATTTTTGTAATTAAATCTCCTGTATAAGTATAATGCAGATTAAAAAATCCAGTATCATCTGTTGCACTTACTATTTTGTTACCGTCGTACTTATAATTAATGGTAGCTTTATCTCCATCTGGATTTGTAATAACAGTTTTTTTTAGTAAAACAAGATCTGAAGAACTTGATGAATCATCGCTTGAACACGATGTCAAAACTAGTGCTAAAGCACCAAAAAGGCATAATAATTTTTTCATTTTGATTTGGTTAAAATTCTTAATGGAGCAAACGTAGTACAATCAAAAATCAAAACCTTACGGGATTCCTCATCGAAGCATATTTTACAATTAAAAAGATCATTAATACACTAATAACAAACAACATAAAGGATCACTTGGTAAGAAAACGTTCTAAAAGACATGCATCTTAAAACACAATACCTCTTTTATGACTTCTATTATTTTTGAGTAAAAAAAATTGAACACGTAAAAAAACTTTAAAAACTCCATCAGTTAATTCACCTGTAAAAAAATTACATTTTTAATAACAAAAATGAACTTCACAAACTAAAACAATTCCTTATTTTTGCATCTTCCATTTTTTTTAAAATCTTATATGAAATTATTATATACCTACATTATCAAACATAAAATGCTTCTGTTTTTTGCTTTGATAATGGCTACTATCAACATTTGTTTCAGTTTATCTGACTCTGTAATTACAGGAAAATTAATGCAGGACTGTGGCGTCGGTCTGGCAAAATACAAAGGAAATGAAATCGGATTTATAAAATCTTTAGCTTTTTGGCTTGGGCTTTCACTTGGTGCTGCCATGATTTCCAGAATTACCAAAAACTTTCAGGATTATTTTACCAATGTGGTAATTCAGAGAACCGGTGCGCAAATGTATACCGACGGAATCAAAAAGTCTCTAGATCTTCCTTACGCCGAATTTGAGGATCAACGAAGCGGTGAAACTTTAAGCAAATTGACAAAGGTTAGAATCGATTCAGAAAAACTGATTACACTTTCTATCTCTCTAATTTTCCAAACTATTATTGGTTTCATTTTCGTAATCGTTTATGTAGCCCGAATTGATATGAGAATTTCAATTATCTTTTTAATTACTGCTCCAATTATTGCTTTGGTAAGTTTGTATTTAGGAAAAAAGATCAAAGTTGTTTCTCGAAAAATCGTGAATCAAACCAATGCATTGGCAGGTTCTACTACCGAAAGTTTACGAAACATCGAATTGGTAAAGAGTCTTGGCTTAACGTATCAGGAAGAAAAACGTTTAAACTTAAATACTTTTAAGATTCTTCAACTAGAGTTACAAAAAATAAGATTTATTAGAAGTTTAAGTTTCATTCAAGGAACAACCGTTCATTTCTTGAGAACTTGTGTTGTTTTTGCTTTGTATTATTTCTTGTTTGGAGGAAAAATTATCGTTGGAGATTTATTGACAATGGTATTCTTCACCTTCTTTATTTTTGGCCCTTTGCAGGAGTTAGGAAACTTCATCATCGCTTTGAACGAAACAAAAGTTTCAATGGAGAATTTCAAAAACTTACTGAACGCTCCAAAAGAATTCCGTCCAAAAACTCCAATACATATTGGTGCAATTCAGAAACTGCTTTTCGAAAATGTGAGTTTTCAGCATAAAACTGCCAAATTTAAAGCCGTTGAAAATATCAATTTCGAAATCAAACAAGGTCAGACCGTTGCCTTTGTAGGTCCGTCAGGATCTGGAAAAACAACTTTGGTAAAATTGTTAGTCGGATTGTATACTCCAGAAGAAGGTCAGGTTTTATACAATGATATTGATTCTACAGAAATTGATTTACTAGATTTAAGAAAACAGCTTGGTTTCGTAACTCAAGATGCACAATTATTCTCTGGAACAATCCGCGAAAACTTATTATTCGTCAAGCCAAATGCAACCGACGAAGAACTTTATGATGCTTTAAAACGCGCCAGCTGTGACAAACTTCTGAGACGCGCCGAAGATGGTTTAAATACTACAATTGGTGAAGGCGGAATTAAAGTTTCTGGAGGTGAAAAACAGCGTCTATCTATCGCAAGAGCTATTTTGAGAAATCCGAATTTATTGATTTTTGATGAAGCGACTTCTGCTTTAGATTCGATTACCGAGGAAGAAATTAACGATACGATACGAAATATTTCAGATAAAAACAGAATTACTGTTTTAATTGCACATCGTTTATCAACTGTTATGCACGCTGATAGAATATTTGTCTTAGAGCAAGGTAAAATCATCGAGCAAGGCAAACACGAAGATTTAATTGTCGAGAAAGGGCTTTATTATGCTATGTGGCGCCAACAAATTGGAGAGCGTAAGTAGGTGCGAATAAAGAATCTCGCAAAGACGCAGAGTCGCAAAGTTTAATTTTTAAGCTTTGCGACTCTGTTTTTTTATTTAAGTTTTTTACAATTAGGTACAACGTATTATTTGTCATTTCGACCAAGGAGAAATCTCCACGAGAAGCTCTACAAAGATTGGCGACTTTGATTGCAGAGTTACTTGCGAAGATTTCTCCTTCGTCGAAATGACATAAAATGAGAAAACCATATAAATACAAAACCCGACAGGTTTTAAAAACCTGTCGGGTTTGTTATGAAAAAACTTAGTCCCTTAGTATCTTAGAACCTTAGCATCTTATTTAACAAAATCAACCGCCTTAGCTAAAGCTTCCCCAATTCCATCAACATTTTTACCTCCTGCCGTCGCGAAGAAAGGCTGACCTCCTCCTCCACCTTGGATGTATTTACCTAATTCACGAACTACTTGTCCTGCATTTAAGTTTTTCTCTGCTACAATTTCTTTAGAAACATAGCAAGTTAACATTGGTTTTCCTTCGTGAGCAGTTGCTAAAACTACAAATAAGTTGTTATAAGAACCACCTAATTCGTAAGCTAAATCTTTTGCACCTTCTGGGTTTAAATCTACTTGTTTTGCTAAGAATTGAACTCCGTTGATTTCTTGTAATTCTTTAGCCAAATCAGCTTTCATATTTTTAGCTTTATCTTTCAATAAAACTTCCAATTGTTTTTTCAATTGAGCATTTTCATCTTGTAATGCTTGGATCGCTTTTACAGGATCTGGAGCATTTTTTAGCACTTCTTTAATTTCTCCAAAAGAAATTGCTTGAGACTCAAAATATTCTTTTGCAGCTTCACTTGTGATAGCTTCAATTCTTCTAATTCCAGCAGCAACAGCTCCTTCAGAAACAATTTTAAAGTGCCAGATATCAGATGTATTGGCAACGTGCGTTCCTCCGCATAATTCGACAGAATCTCCGAATTTAATAGTACGAACTAAATCACCATATTTTTCACCAAACAAAGCAATTGCACCATCTTCAAGAGCTTGATCTTTTGGAATCGCTCTTTTCTCGATTAATGGCAAACTCTCACGAATTCTTGCATTTACAAAGTTTTCAACCTCTAATAATTCCTCATCTGTAACTTTAGCAAAATGAGAAAAGTCAAAACGCAATGAAGCATTTCTTACCATCGACCCTTTTTGCTCGATATGCGTTCCTAAAATCTTACGTAAACCTTGGTGCAACAAGTGCGTAGCAGAGTGATTTGAAGAAGTTTTAGCTCTTTGAATAGCATCAACAACAGCATTAAAAGTTCCAGTAAGATTCTCTGGCAGTGATTTTGCCAAATGTATCGTTTGGTTGTTTTCTTTTTTAGTGTCGATAATATAAATGATATCTCCGTTTTGCGCTTCTAAATATCCTTTATCTCCAGTTTGTCCTCCACTTTCTCCATAAAATGGAGTAGCATTGAAAACTAATTGGAAAATTTCTCCATCCTTTGCACTTTCAACTCTACGGTACTTCGTAATCTTAACTTGTTGTGATAATCTGTCATAACCAACAAATTCCTGAATTTCATCTTCAACAATTACATTCCAGTCACCTGCAGTTACTTTAGAAGCTGCACGAGATCTTTCTTTTTGTAATTGCAATTGTTCCTGGAATCCTTTTTCGTCTAATTTCAATCCTTTTTCTGAAAGAATCAAAGCCGTTAAATCGATTGGGAAACCGTATGTATCATACAATTCAAAAGCTTTTTTACCGTCGATTGTATCTCCTGCATTATTTAAGATTACAGCATCCAAAAGAATTAATCCCTGATCTAATGTTCTTAAGAAAGAGTTTTCTTCTTCACGAATAACATTCGAACAAAGTGCTTTCTGTGTTCTGATTTCTGGGAAAGAATCTCCCATTTGCTCGCTTAAAGTTTCAACCAATTTAAAAATAAATGGCTCTTTTGTTCCTAAGAAAGTAAATCCGTAACGAATAGCACGACGTAAAATTCTACGAATCACATATCCTGCACCCGTGTTAGAAGGCAATTGTCCATCAGCAATAGCAAATGCTACCGCACGAACGTGATCTGCAACTACACGAATAGCAATATTCATTTTATTTTGTTCTTCACTAATGTCTGTTACATCATTAGTTGTATATTTTGCTCCAGTAATGGTTTCGATTTCTCTAATCAAAGGCATGAAAACATCAGTATCATAGTTTGATGTTTTTCCTTGCAAAGCCATACATAAACGCTCAAATCCCATTCCAGTATCAACGTGCTGTGCAGGAAGTTTTTCCAATGAACCATCTGCTTTACGGTTGAATTCCATGAATACATTGTTCCAGATTTCAACAACTTGCGGATGATCGTTGTTCACTAAACTTTTTCCAGAAACTAAAGCTTTTTCTTCTGCAGAACGTAAATCAACGTGAATTTCAGAACAAGGTCCGCATGGCCCTTGGTCACCCATTTCCCAGAAATTATCTTTCTTATTTCCAAGAATAATTCTATCCTCGTCAATTAATATTTTCCAAATATCCCAAGCTTCTTGATCAAACGGAACGTTATCTTCTTTACTTCCTTCAAAAACAGAAACATAAAGATTTTCTTTTGGAATTTTGTACACTTCTGTCAATAATTCCCAAGCCCAGTTGATTGCTTCTTTTTTGAAGTAGTCACCAAAAGACCAGTTTCCTAACATTTCAAACATAGTGTGGTGGTAGGTATCAATACCCACCTCTTCAAGGTCATTATGTTTTCCTGAAACACGAAGACATTTTTGCGTATCGGCTATTCTTGGACTTTTTGGAGTTCCGTTTCCTAAGAAAAATTCTTTAAACTGGGCCATTCCCGAGTTGTTGAACATTAAGGTTGGATCGTCTTTAAGTACAATAGGAGCTGAAGGAACAATAGTATGACCTTTACTCTCAAAAAAATCTAAAAATTGTTTACGTACGTCTTGTGATTTCATATTTTAATTAGAAAATGTGTCTGTTTTAATGTGTCAATTTGAAAATTAGATAATTAGCTAATTTATTCATTTGATGATGCGTTAAGTTTTTTATAATGTAATTAAAAAACTTATAATTTAAACAATAAATTACCTACTTTGCGCATTATCTAATGATAAAATAGCCCCAATATCTAATCATTAATCCTTGTAAAAAAGTGTCGAACAACTGAAACATTTAGCAGTTTCGTTCGACTAACTCATTTTACAAGGTGCAAAAATAGCGTATTTTAAAATATGGCGAAAGTAAAATATTATTACGACTCAGAAAATCTGGCTTATACGAAAATAAAAACCAGAAAAAGAATAAAAATTGGTTACGCATTCCTGTTTTTATTGGCTTCAGCACTATTTGGATTTTTAGTTTTTGTACTTTTAATAAACACGCCTTATTTCGAAACCCCAAAAGATCGTTTACAGGCACGTGAAATTGAAAATTTAAAACTGCAATATTCCATTTTAAATAAAAAACTGGACGAAATCGACGCTGCCGCAGATGCATTAGAAGAACGTGACAATAATATTTACCGTGTATATTTTAACAAAGCTGAAATTCCAGATTCGATTCGGAAAGCTGGTTTTAGAAGTTCTGACAGATACAAAGCGCTAGAAGGATATAATAATTCTCAATTGGTTTTAAATGCAACCAAAAGAGTCGACAAACTATCGAAGCAGTTGGCCATTCAGTCTAAATCTTTAGATGATATTTTAAAATTAGCTGGAGCTAAAGAAAATTTATTGTTAGCGATTCCTGCCATTCAGCCAGTTCGAAATGAAAATTTAAAACGTGTCGCGTCAGGTTTTGGATACCGAATTGACCCTTTCACGAAAGTGAGAAAAATGCATAACGGAATGGATTTTACCGCCAATACTGGAGCTCCCATTTATGCAACAGGTGACGGTGTTGTAGAAAGAGCTGACAATACAGCTTCGGGATACGGAAACCACATCGTGATCAGGCACGGTTTTGGATATGAAAGTTTATATGCGCATTTAAGTAAATACAACTGCCGTCCGGGGCAAAGAGTGAAACGAGGCGATGTGATTGGTTTCGTTGGAAGTACGGGTAGATCTGAAGGTCCGCATTGTCATTATGAAGTGCATAAAGACGGAAAAGTCGTAAATCCGCTGAATTTCTATTACGGAAATATTTCGGCTGTAGAATATGTGGCGATTTCGCAAATGGCAAACCAAGAAAACCAATCATTAGATTAATATCACGAAAAAATAGTATTTTTGAAATAAAATAGAAAAAAACAAATCATGCATATTGAACTTTCTAAAGACAAGAGATATTACAGTATTGGCGAAGTTGCCAAAGCTTTTAATGTCAATGCCTCTTTGATACGATTTTGGGACAGCGAATTTGACATTCTAAAACCTAAAAAAAATGCAAAGGGAAATAGAATGTTCACTCCAGAAGATGTTACCAACCTTCAATTAATCTATCATCTAGTAAAAGAAAGAGGTTTTACTCTTGAAGGTGCCAAAATACACTTAAAAGAGGGTCAGAAGAAAACGTTAGATAAATTCGAAATAATACGTAAATTAGAGTCGATAAAAACGCAGCTGAACGACATCAAAAACGAATTGTAATTAAAAATAGAAATAAACTTAAATCAAAACAAATATGAAAAAGTGGTTAATCCCTGTAGGAATTATTGTAGCACTTATTGCTATTATCGCATTTTGGTCGATTGGTATTAAAAATACTGCTTTGCAACACAGTCAGGCTGTTAATAAAGAATGGGGAAATGTTCAAACGGCTTACCAAAGACGTAATGATCTTATCGGGAATTTAGTAAACACTGTAAAAGGTGCTGCTGACTTTGAAAAAGGAACTTTGACAGCAGTAATTGAAGCTCGTGCCAAAGCTACATCGGTAACTATCGATCCTAGCAATGTTACACCAGAACAATTAGCAGCATTTAACCAAGCTCAAAGTGGCGTAAGTTCATCATTATCAAGATTATTGGTATCTGTTGAGCAGTATCCAACTTTAAAAGCAAACGAGAATTTCTTAAAATTACAAGACGAATTAGCAAGTACTGAAAACCAAATTTTAACTGCTAGAACTCGTTTTAATGAAGCTGTACAAGTTTACAACGGATACGTTTTAAAGATTCCAAACAACTGGTTCTTGAGCGAATACAAAGAAAAACCATACTTTGAAGCCTCTACTGGAGCTGATAAACCTGTTGAAGTAAAATTCTAAAATCTACAATCTAAACTCTAAAATCATTTTCATGTCAAAAGTAGAAGATTTTTTAACCAAAGAAGAAGAGCGTGAAATTGTTGAAGCAATTCGCGTGGCAGAAAACAATACTTCTGGCGAAATTAGAGTACATATAGAAAAAACAACTTCTAAAGTCCATTTTGATCGGGCTTTAGAAGTTTTTCATGAATTACGAATGGATGAAACCAGATTGAAAAATGGAGTATTACTCTATTTTGCAGTTGAAGATAAAAACTTTGTGATTTGTGGAGACAAAGGAATTAATGATGTCGTAGCTAACGATTTTTGGGATTGTACCAAAGACATTATGGTGAATCATTTTAAATCCGGCAATTTTAAACAAGGAATTGTTGACGGTATTTTGAATGCCGGAGAACAGCTCAAAAAATATTTTCCGTCTCAGGAAGATGATGTAAACGAACTATCTAACGAAATCTCAAAAGGATAAATAATGAAAAATTCCAAAATTAAAATCCCAAATTCCAATAGAATTTTTCAGATTACTTTTTTGTTTATCGCATTATTTATCAGCAATGCTATTTTTGCGCAATTTGAGATTCCACCCAAACCAAGTTTCCAGACTTCTGTTTACGATTACGCTAACATTTTAAGTTCTACAGAAAAGGCACAATTAGAAGAAAAACTAATCCGTTACTCTGATTCAACTACTACTCAAATCGTAGTAATTACAATTGAGAGTTTAAAAGGAGAAGATGTAAGCCAATTAGCAACTAAATGGGGGCAAACATGGGGAATTGGAGGAACTAAAGAAGATGATAATGGAGTGGTCATTCTTTTAGCTAAAAATGAAAAAAAAATTGCCATCAATCCTGGATACGGTCTGGAAGATCGTTTAACGGCAGGTATTGGCGGAACAATCATCAGAAATATTATTATACCTGAGTTTAAAGCAGGTAGTTTTTACAACGGCCTTGATAAAGGAACTGATGCTATTATTGATGTTTTTAAAGGAAAATACAAAGGCGAACGCAAACAAGCAAAAGGACAAGATTTTCCTATTCTGCCTTTTATTGTAATTGTTGTAATTGTTTTAATCTTACTCGCTCGAAATAAAAGAGGCGGAGGAGGAAATTCTGGCAACAATGGCGGCGGAGGCCCTAGCCTGCTCGATGTTATTATTCTGAGTAATCTTGGAAGAAGTGGCGGAGGAGGCGGATTTGGAGGCTTCGGCGGCGGATCATCTGGCGGTGGTTTTGGCGGAGGCGGTGGCTTCGGAGGCGGATTTGGCGGTGGAGGTTTCTCTGGCGGCGGATCTAGCGGAGGCTGGTAATTTATTCTGGTTCTAATTTTCCTCGTTTCAGGTTTCAAGTTTAGGTTTCAATCTTAAAAAATCATACATTTACATTTTACAATTTATTAATAGATGTTATCACATAAAGCAAAATACGCCCTTAAGGCCTTACTTTATTTAGCAGAACAAGACGAAAATCACATTTCTAGAACTGTAGAAATCGCTGATGGCGCTAACATTCCTAAAAAGTTTTTAGAGCAGATTTTATTAGATCTAAAACGCGGCCGTTTTGTAAGCAGTAAGCAGGGAAAATTTGGCGGATACTATCTAATTAAATCCAAAAATGATATCACTTTGGCAGAAATTCACCGATTATTTGACGGTGCAATTGCCCTTTTGCCATGCGCTTCTTTAAATTTTTACGAGCCTTGCTCTGATTGTAAAACCGAGTCTGAATGCAGTCTTCGTCACGGTTTAATGCTAATTAGAGATAAAACTTTGAAGGCTATGGAAGGCATCACAATCGCCTCATTGGTAAAAAAATAAAAAAATATTTTCTAAAGTCTAGTAAATCGATAGAATTAATTATATATATTTGCCAAAAATAATTAACTAATCATTTACAAAATTTTAACTCATGAAAGTACATTCTAGTAAATCAGGTGGACAAAATCTTTTGCAAAAAAAACATAATTATAATTTCACAACTGTGAATACTGCTTCATCTATGCTGTGTGTGTGTTGGTAAAAAAAATTTAATTTTAAATTCTACTAATCATATATACTTAATATAAAAAATGAAGACATCTATAAAAAATATACTTACACTACTTGCAGTTTTAACATTCTCAATCTCATTCGCACAAAAAATTGACGGGGTTGTTACAACAGATCAAAATATTCCTTTAGAAGCAGCCAATGTGGTAATTAAAGGAACCACTTTTAGCGCGATTACAGATTCTGAGGGAAGATTTTCGATAGAATCACAAGGAAAATTACCACTTACAATCCTCGTTCAATACATTGGTTATAATACTGCTGAGCTTGAAATTACAGCTATCCCTGCTTCACCATTATTGGTGACTTTACACGAAGAAAACAAACTTGTTGAGGTTGTAGTTTCTTCAAGAAGAAGAATTGAAAAAGTACAAGACGTACCTATTGCCGTTTCTGTAGTTACAGGAAAACAAGCAGAAGCAGCAGGAGCTTTCAACGTAAACCGTATTAAAGAATTGGTTCCTTCTGTACAATTATATTCTTCTAATCCAAGAAATACTGGAATCAACATTAGAAGTTTAGGTTCACCATTCGGACTTACCAACGATGGTATCGATCCTGGAGTTGGTTTCTACGTAGACGGTGTTTATTATGCTCGTCCTGCAGCAACTACTTTAGATTTTATCGATGTAGAACAAATCGAGGTATTACGTGGTCCACAAGGTTCTTTATTCGGAAAAAACACAACTTCTGGAGCTTTTAATATTACATCTCGCAAACCAAGTTTTACAACTGGTGCCGATTTTGAATTGAGTTACGGAAATTATGCCTTTTTACAAGCTAAAGCTTCTATCACTGGAGCATTAGGAAAAAAAGTCGCTGGTCGTTTATCTTTCTCAGGTACACAACGTGATGGTTTAATTGATAACATTGCGACAGGAAGACCAACCAATACTTTGAACAATCAAGGTTTTAGAGGACAATTATTATGGACTCCTACTGAAAATACAAACATTACTTTTGCAGGAGATTTAACAACACAGCGTCCTGACGGATATGCGCAGGTTGTTGCTGGTGTTGCCCCTACTCAAAGGGCTGCATACCGTCAGTTTGATGCTATTATTAAAGATTTAAATTATCAATTGCCAAGTTTAAATGCTTTTGACCGTAAAATAGATCACGATACACCTTGGCGTTCTGGACAAGATTTAGGAGGTGTTTCTTTAAACATTGATACAAAAATTGGAGGCGGAACTCTAACTTCTACAACTGCATGGCGTTTCTGGAACTGGGATCCGTCAAACGATAGAGATTTTACAGGATTACAAGTTTTAGCTAAATCTCAAAACCCAACAAGACAAACTCAGATTACACAAGAAGTTCGTTATGCTGGACAATTAACTTCAAAAATTAGTGGTGTTGCAGGAGTATTCTTTATCGATCAGACCTCTCAGACAGATGGTACAGAAGAATCAGGAAATGCACAATGGAGATTCTCTCAAAGTACAACTAGTCCATTATGGAAAACTCCAGGTCTTTTTGAAGGATACGGAATTAAAACTGACGCAAGAATTAGAGCTTCTAGTGCTGCAGTATTCGGACAGCTTGATTGGGCTGTTACAGAGAAATTCCACATTTTACCTGGTTTGAGATATAATTTTGATAAAAAAGATGCAAGTTATTCTCGTAAAACTTATGGAGGACTTCAAACTACAGATCCTGCCTTATTGGCTTTGAAAAAATCGGTTTACTCTGATCAGGCATTTGACTCAGATACTGACAATACAGACTTTTCTGGAAACTTAACGCTTACTTATAAAGCATCAGACAAAATCAATGCTTATGCAACTTATGCAAAAAGTTACAAGCCAGTTGGAGTTAACGTAGCAGGTCTTCCAACAAACGCAGCAGGACAGCCAATGACAGACCTTGCAGTGGTTAAGCCAGAAAAGGTAAATCATTATGAAATTGGAGTAAAAACATCTCCGTTTAAAAACTCAATTTTCAATTTAACGTTCTTTAATACTGATATCAAAGATTTCCAAACTAACGTTCAGGCAGCTGAATTGGGTGTAAACCGTGGATATCTTGCCAATGCAGATAAAGTACGTGTAAGAGGTGCAGAATTGGATGCAAGTTTTGTTATCAATTCGCATGTAACAATTAATGGAGCGGCAACTTATACAGATGGTAAATATGTGAAGTTTACTAATGCGCCACTTCCGTTAGAAGAAACTGGAGCGCCAGTTGCCTTCAAAGATGTTTCTGGAACTGAATTGCCAGGAGCTTCAAGATGGGCAGGTTCTCTTGGAGGTGAACTTTCGGATAAAGCAAAATTCTTTGGTAATGCTGGAAAAATTTTCTTCGCCGCTGACGGATATGCTCGTTCTGAATTTTCTTCAAGTCCTTCGGCTTCAAAATATTTAGTCGTACAAGGTTATGCAATCTTTAATGCTCGTTTAGGTTTCCGTGCTTCGCAAGGTTTATCTATTCAGATTTGGGGAAGAAACCTTTTCAATAAAGATTACTACGAGCAATTATTGCCTGCAGGTGGTAACTCAGGTCAATATGCTGGAGTTCTTGGTGATCAAAGAACTTACGGAGTTACATTCAAGTATTCACTGTAAGATGGTTAGTTAGTTTTAGTATTAAAAAGGGATACATTTTAAAATGTGTCCCTTTTTTTTATTTCACAAAATAACTTTCAAATCAAATTTTAAAATAGACGGAAATAAGATCATTTGTATAAATTCGCAGCCTGAATTTATAGTTTTTGAACAGATCTTTTAGATTACTTTTTACCATAATCTTTCTTTGCCAGCTAATTACTGGGCAAAATCAAAGAAATATCGACCAGCAGACTTTGACCTGGATTCGATACTATAATATTTTTCCGTTATCCGAAAAATGGGCTATTCATTCTGAATTTGATAATCGAAGCTTTGTAAACCCTGTTCACGAAAATCTTTTCGTTATACGGTCTCAAGCTCGTTACAGAGCGACTAATATGATGGATTTTGGTGCTGGATTTGCTTTTTTTAGCGTCAATACTCAAAACCCAAACCTTGACCCTGATTATTCTGTTCCCGAATATCGTGCACAGCAAGATCTTACTTTAATTAATGATATTGCCAAAATAACTTTTCATAATCGCTTTCAGCTCGAAGAACGATTCATTCAAAAAGCAGATAAAAATGGACTTTTAGACGAATTCTCATTTGCTTACCGATTTAGATACCGATTACAATCTATGTTTACCCTTTGGGAAAAAGAAGGAAGAAGCATAAAAGGAACTATTTCTGACGAAGTGTTATTCAATTTCGGAAAAGATAATCGTAGAAATACTTTCGATCAAAACCGTTTTTACGTTGCTTTACGTTATCATTTCAATCCAAATCTTGGTTTGGAGCTGGGTTATTTAAAGAACTTTCAAAGACGCGCCAGCGGTGTAGATTTTTACGATCGTGATATTATCCGATTCACGGTTTACCATAGAATTAATCGGAAATTTTAGATTTTAGATTTTAGATTTTAGATTTTAGATTTTAGATTTTAGATTTTAGATTTTAGATTTTAGATTTTCTAATAAAAAAACCGAAAATCAAAAATTTGATTTTCGGTTTTTTTAATCTTTGAGCCTTAGAACCTTAGCATCTCAGTACTTCAGAACCTAAAAAAAACTCACGATCCTCTCTGTTTTCTTCCTTTTTTGCTTTCAGCAAAGTTTCCAATTTTATAGGCTAGAGAAAACATTACGTAGCGTTTTAAAACTGTATTTTCTTCATCTCGAATTGAGGTTGGCGAAATGGTTCTTGTGGCACTTTGGTTTTGATTTAAAACATCATACACTTTCACTTTTGCATATAATTTTTTATCCAAAAATCCGTAAGAAAGACTCGTATTCCAAAGGAAGAAATCTTTTTTGAAATCGTCTGAGATATTAGAATTATAAGTATATCCAAAATCATTTCCGAAAATTAAATTAGCAGGCCAATAGGATGTTGTCTGCAAATTAATTCTATGAATTACGTTTGAAGTCGCATCTCTAGAATAGTTTTCATATCGTGTTTCGTTGTACGATAAACTATAAGATGGCGCGATTGAAAGCACTTCTCCATAATCATAAGAAGCATAAACACTTGGCGTAATTACAACCGATTTTGCATTGTACATAATAGCATTTGTAAATCCTTTATCAAAATTATAATTACCGCTTAAACGCAAGCCATATCTTAAAGTATGAGCATCTTTTTTAACCTGCTGATTCCAGTTTCCTCCAACAGAAGCCGAATACGTTCCCGAAATATTTACATAAGTTGTATTTCTTTTTCCGCTATCATCATAAATAGAAGTTGAAACTATATCATTATTGTAGTAATCTCCTTTAAGGAACAGGCTATAGCCAGAACGTGTTCTAAAGTCAAAGTTTTTAAAATCGATTCCTGCCGTATTTTTCTCAATCGGATTTAAATTTGGATTACCAATTACACTATTCAACGGATTATTTAAATCTGCAACTGGCATTAATTGTGTTGCCGACGGAAGCGCATTAGAATAATCGTATTTAAAAGTTAAATTTTTAGAACGATTAAATTTATATCGAAGTTGTGCCGTTCCGTAAGGAAGCATGTATCTTTTATTCAAATCGGTTGCTTGATTTAAATAAAAAGAATGATTATCGAACTCCACAATTGATGTTCTAGAATTGATATTAAGAGTGTATTTACTTTTCTGCCAACTAATACCAACTTTTGGTGTAATCGAATTTTGTTTGGATGTGGTGTAATTTGTAAGAGACAAATTTAAATCTGAATAGTCTTGTGAAGCATCATCAAAATTAAATGTCTTTTGATCGTTCATCGAACTTTGCCAGTCAAAATCGGTACCAAAACGAACGCGAAGCGAATCTGTAATTGGCTCTGTATATTCTAAATCTAGTGAATAAGCATCGCTTTTTGAAGTGTTTTTTGCGTTCTGATTTCTTTCGTCATTTGGTTTATTATCCTGATAGAAAATAGTCTCCGAAATGTTGATTCCGTTCGAATCATTTTTAGTGTTATTATTATTAAAAACCACACTTAAATTTCGCGACTTCTTTTCAAACGTTTTATTGAAATTAATACTATTGGCAAAACTTGTATTTGAACTTTCTGTATGCGATGTTGCCGTACTTTCGTTCAACGCATCGCCATTTTCATTTTCAGAAAAAGTCGAAGATTCAGCATTGCTGTTTGATTCGGATAAATTCAATTTAGGAGCAACAACAATCTGCATCGTAGGATTGATTTTGTATTCTAATTCAAAATTGGCCTTATTTCCTGTATTTTCATTTCTAGTTTTAGAATCGGCTTCTGTCAAGATATTTCCCGTTGGCAAAAAACTAAGTTGGTTGGATTTGCTGTCGTTTTTAGTCACCGCATTTGTAAAGTTATAACTGCTCATAAACTCCAAATCCTTTGTCCAATCGTCAGAATAATTAATTCCAGCAAGAGTAGACTGCGTAATTCCTTTTCCACCGCTGCTCGCGCCTTGACTACCTCCTTTTGCATTTCTTCCTCCTCCCATATTATCAAACACCTCATCCATAGAGAATCCAGTTGAGTTGATATTATTTGAAGATGCTAAAACACTAATTTTTTGTTTGTTCTTGAAGAAATTCATCATCAAACTACTTTCATAGCGTTCGTCTGAACCATATCCTCCAAGTACTTTACCAAAATACCCTTTGTTTTTCTTTTCGTCGATTGTAATATTTATACTCGAATAATCTGAAGTAGATTCTTGTTTAGAAAGTTCTTCTTTTTTGGTTTTAAAATCAGAAACCTGAACTTTTTTAATAATATCTGCCGGAAGGTTTTTAATGGCAATAGCTCCATCTTTATCAAAAAATGCTTTTCCGTTGACTAAAACTTGATTGACTTCTCGCCCATTTACGGTAATTTTTCCTGTATTGTCAACATCAAATCCTGGCAACTGTTTCAATAAAGTTTCCACATTTGCATCTGGACGAACTTTATAAGATCCGGCGTTAAATTCTAATGTATCTTTTTTGATGGTAATGGGCGGTGCTTCGCTTTTTATGATTACCTCATTTAAGACATTTGCATTTTCAAGCATGTACAATTTACCAAAGTCTTTACTTTCTGTAAGTCCTTTTTGTTCTTCGTAATACGCTTGATATCCCGTATAATTTACTTTCAGAAAAACGGGCTTATCGTACTTTTTAGTATTGATAATGAAATTTCCGTTTTTATCGGTCGTAGCATATTCAATAATGGTTGAATCTTTTACCGCTGTAAAATAAACGGTGGCGAGTTCTAGCGGAAGTTGTGAGTTAATATCGACTACAGTTCCTTTAATAACAATATTGTTCTGGGCATTTGCCGAATATACAAAGGCTAAAAACAATAGTAATGAATAAATTCTGGTCATAAAATTAGGTTAGTTAGATCAGTAAGACTTAAAAAAATGCAAAAGGTTTAATTGTATTTTTTACATTTATTCAAATATAATGCCAATAAAAAAATGATCTTTTAATTATCTAGACGCCAAACATAAAAAAATCCCCTAATTCAAGGGGATTCTTTTTTTATTTTTCTCTAATATAAATATCTATCGGAACTCCTGCAAAATCCCATTTTTCTCTAATTTTATTTTCGAGATATCTTTTATATGGTTCTTTAACATATTGCGGCATATTGGCAAAAAATACAAACTGAGGTGTTTGTGTTGGCAATTGCATACAATATTTAATCTTTACATATTTTCCTTTTGTTGCTGGCGGCGGATAAGCCTCAATCACTTTTAACATGTACTCGTTGAATTTTGAAGTTGCAATTCTTTGTTTTCTATTTTCGAAAACTTGAACTGTTGCTTCTAATGCTTTTAATAAACGCTGTTTTGTTAAAGCAGAAACGAATAAAATTGGCACATCTGTAAAAGGCATCAATTCTTTTTTGATTTTCTCTTCGTAATCACGAGTAGACATCGTATCTTTTTCTACCAAATCCCATTTGTTTACCAAGATTACAACCCCTTTACGGTTTTTCTCGGCCAGCCAGAAAATACTCTGATCTTGACCTTCAAATCCGCGAGTTGCATCGATAACCAAAATACAGATATCCGCATGTTCAATTGCACGTACAGAACGCATTACAGAATAAAACTCTAAATCTTCTTTTACTTTTGCTTTACGGCGAATACCCGCAGTATCAACCAAGTTAAATTCAAAACCAAAACGGTCAAATTTAGTATCAATTGCATCACGAGTTGTTCCAGCAATATCTGTAACAATATAACGATCTTTACCAATCAAGGCGTTGATAAAACTAGATTTTCCAGCATTTGGACGTCCTACAACTGCAAAACGTGGCAATTCAACTTCTGGTGTTTCTGGTTCTGGTTTTTCTGGGAAAGCATCAATTAAAGCATCCAATAAATCTCCCGTTCCACTTCCAGAAATACTTGCGAATGTGTAATATTCACCTAAACCAAGATTGTAAAACTCTACCGCGTCTTTTTCGCGCATAGCATTATCAACCTTATTTACAGCCAATAAAACTGGTTTTGTAACTTTACGAAGTAATTTTGCAACAGTTTCATCCATTGGCGTAATTCCTTCTTCAACATCAACCACAAAAATAATAACATCGGCTTCGTCGATAGCAAGTTCTACCTGCTTACGGATTTCACCTTCAAATACGTCATCGCTTCCGCGAACGTATCCACCTGTATCTATGACAGAAAACTCTTTTCCGTTCCACTCGCTTTTACCATAGTTTCTATCGCGGGTAACCCCAGATACTGAATCTACAATAGCTTCTCTTCTTTGTATCAGCCTATTAAAAAGGGTCGATTTCCCTACATTAGGTCTTCCTACTATCGCAACAATGTTATTACTCATTTTTTTTGAATTTTAGACTTTAGACTTTAGATTTCAGATTTTTAGGTCCCTAAAAATTGAATCACTAAAACCCTAAATGCCTTATTTAAATTTTTTGCAAAGGTAGTTAAAAAAAGTTGCTGAGACGCTAAGATTCTAAGTACCTAAGTTTTTTAATTATTTTGTTTCAAATTTCAAGTTTCAGGTTTCAAGTTTTACGTCTGCCATATAACTTGAAACCTAAAACTTGAAACAATTAAAAACTTTATTGATTATAACCAAATCGTTTCAGCATATTGGCATTGCTTCTCCAATTTTTATTCACTTTTACGACTAGTTCTATGTGAATTTGTTTTCCAAAGAATTTCTCTAAATCGGCGCGAGCATCGGTTCCTACTTTCTTTAAAGCGGCACCTTTATGTCCGATAATAATTCCTTTTTGAGTTTCACGTTCTACCATAATAATCGAACGGATTCTGATGATTTTTTCGTCTTCAAAAAATTCTTCTGTTACGATTTCTACTGCGTATGGAATCTCTTTGCTGTAATTCAATAAGATTTTTTCACGAATAGTTTCGTTAACAAAGAAACGTTCTGGTTTGTCTGTTAGCTGATCTTTTGGATAATATGCCGGAGATTCTGGCAATAATTCGATAATTCTTCCGAAAACTTCTGGTACGTTGAAGTTTTGCAAAGCCGAGATTGGGAAAATTTCTGCATTTGGCACTTTCTCTTTCCAGAAAGAAACCTGCTCTTCTAATTGTTCCTGATTTGAATTATCGATTTTATTTAAAAGTAATAAGACAGGAATCTTAGCATAAATGATTTTATTAAAGAAAGCCTCATCTTTAAGATCCTGCTCGCCTATTTCGACCATATAGATTAAAATGTCTGCATCTTCAAAAGCCGATTTTACGAAGTTCATCATCGATTCCTGCATTTCGTATGCCGGTTTGATGATTCCAGGCGTATCAGACAAAACTAACTGAAAGTCTTCTCCGTTTACGATTCCTAGAATTCTATGACGTGTAGTTTGTGCTTTTGATGTAATGATCGACAATCGTTCTCCAACGAAAGCGTTCATCAATGTTGATTTTCCAACATTTGGATTTCCGATAATATTTACGAAACCTGCTTTATGTGACATTTTTTGCTTTATTTATTTTGCAAAGGTAGTCATATCAACTCAATACAGAAAATAAAACATTTTTTAAAGTTTTCGTTGGATTTCTCAAAAATCGACGTATCTTTGCACCCGAAACATCGCGGGATAGAGCAGTAGGCAGCTCGTCGGGCTCATAACCCGAAGGTCACAGGTTCGAGTCCTGTTCCCGCTACTAAGAAAAACACCACTTGAAAAAGTTGGTGTTTTTTTTTTGTTATAAAATCTATACTGTCGGAATCATATCCGCCGCGGCGGACACAGGTTCGAGTCCTGTTCCCGCTACTACTTTAAAGTAAAAGCCTGAGAAATCTATATTTCTCAGGCTTTTTTGTGGTTCGAAAAATCTTGTTTCAATTACTTAAATTTTTAAACTCCTCCAGTTACAAGCAAATTTGGTTCGAGTCCCGTTAAGTTAAACCTCCAATTACAATTGATTTTTTCGTAAAGCAAAAGTCATAAATAATCAACTTAGTCACAACCTTTTCCGAATTTCAAGCATATGTACTTATGAAGAACAATTTATTCGTCAAAAACACTTTTTTTATTGTTAATTTGATGAATTCAATTTCTTTATTTTAGAGAGAATAAAGAAATTCTGAAAAATTAAAATAAGAGATAAAAATATAAAATACTGATTTTTAAACAATTAACCCAAAGTCAATTCAATAATTCCAAACTATGAGACAGTTGTTTGCCTTTTTTTATTCCAATTATTAAGTTTTTGCGCTCAACAAAAAATAAACATGGCATAAAAATTTATCTGGAACATGCAAAAACAGCAAAAAAATTCTTCTCTCTCCAACCTTTTTAGATTTTAACGCATCCATATAATAAAGAGAGCCTAAAAAACCACAATACATACCACAACATGAATAAATATTACTTCTTAGTATTATCAATTATATTGATTTCAAATTTAAGCTGTGCACAAACTCCAGATTCTTTTTCTATAATAGATCCTGTTGTAGATACTACTTTAGTAATAAATCCTAATGCTGGTTTTGAGGCTCCGCTTTATATCAAAAATAAAAACTATATTGTTTTTCAAAAGAATACCAGTGAAAGAAAAATTCTAAAAGATGCAGATGTTGAATCTTTTAGATTTCCAAGATTCAATAAATATGGTCTTTTTGCTTTAGACAAAAATGGCGTTTATTATAATGGAGATTTTATAGCAATTGATACAACAGGTTTTAAAATTATTGCCGAAATCAGGAATACAGATTACCTTGTTCGCCCGGATTTAGTGTGGAAAACAAAGTATAAACTTTTTAAAAACAATATCGAAATCAAGGAAGATATTGATGTCGAAAGTTTCATATCGACCGATTTTTCAACACTTTATTTTAAAGACAAAAATCATCTTTATTATAATTTTAAAAAAATAAAAAACGCTGATGTAAATTCAATTTCAGAAACTTTTAACACCGTCATGTATGATAAAAATTATATTTATATTGATGGTGAGATTGGGTTGCATAACGGAGATACTCTTCGGCCTGTAAATCATTATTTAATGAAAACTTCAACCGACGTATTAATATTAGGAGGCAGGTCAGTTGTTCCAAATATTGATGCAAAAACTATTCGACCATTGTCTAAACATTATTCTATAGATAAGAATTTTGTGTATTATGATGGCAAAAAAACGGCACTAATAGCCAAAAATCCAGAAAATATTAAAGTTTGGGATCAGGTAAACAGCCGTTATATTTCTGATGGTAAAATGGTGTATGCGGGCGCAAATTTTCCATTTACTTCAGTTGACGCTAAAACTTTTGGAATGATTCCATCTTCAGATTGGTACTTTGACAAAAATGGAATTTATGGACAAGAATGGAACGAAAAAGAAGGAAAATCTGAACTTAAAAAATTTCCTTTTGTATACACACGAAAAGTTACATCCAAAAATACTTTTCATGGTTATTATTATTTAATCTATGAAAATCAGGTTTACGATTTTTATGAGAAGAAAATGTATAAAAATCTTTCTCCAGCGCAAATCAATGCCGCAAAAAATGCTAAAACAGATATCCTCAATTCAACACAAACTAATCATTATGAATATCAATTGTATAAAGCGAATAACAAAATATACATTAATAGTAAAGAAACCACTGCAGATGCTGAAACGTTTGAAAGAATTCTGAATTATTACAAAGACAAAAATAACGTTTACATTTATTATGGCGGTCAAAAACTTATTCCCATAAAAGGTATTGATGCACAAAGCGTTAAGACATTCTACAATTTTCTAGCCGACAAAGATTATATCTATCGGGGCATTAATAAAATAATTAAAAATAAGAATGTCGAAATATTAGCCATTATGACTGGCTACAGACTTGGTTGTGGTTCAGATACAACTCCGGCATCTGATTATTATCTTCTTAAAAATGATGAAGGATATTGGCTAGCTCTAATTTCAAATGTTGTTAAGATTAAATATTTAGGCAATGAACCCATTGAAGGGACAGGAAATATTGGCACTCTATATACTGGTCCGGCAATAATCACGCCCGGAACTATAGACGAAAACAAAATTTATAATACAGCAGAACTCGATGTATTGCCCGATTATAATGGTGGAATGGCTGCAAAAGTGAAATTTATAGATAAAAACTTTAAAGCACCAAAAGATGACGGAGAAATACTTCAGGGAAAAGTTTATTTGTCTTTTATAATAGAAAAAGACGGCACAATTACGAATCAAAAAGTATTAAGAGATTATGGTTATGGTTCCGGTCCAGAAGCTTTGAGAGTTTTGAATAAAATGCCAAAATGGATTCCAGGACAGATAAAAGGAAAAACGGTTCGATGTCTTTATTCTACTGTTTTCCTTATTCATAAATAAATTATAATCAGAGATTATTATCCCTTTTTATGCTTGAAAAATCATATTCTGTTTTTCCATTTTTTATAAAAGAAATATTTATGAAAAGAATACTATTCATTATTTTGTTTTGTTGCGCGCCACTTAATTTGTTTTCACAAACAATAACAGGATATACCTTAATTCCTGATGCTGATTTTGAAAAGTGCCTGATAGATATGGGATATGATTCTGGTAAACCTGACGGAAAAGTATTAACGACTGTAATTTCTAAAGTAAAATCACTAAATATTTCAGAAAAAAGCATTTCAGATTTAACTGGAATACAAGATTTTGAAGCATTAGATGATTTAACCTGTTTCGGAAATAAATTAACAAAACTGGACCTCAGCAAAAATACCGTCTTAACCTTTTTATCCTGCAGCAATAACAAACTAAAATCATTGAATATAACAAAAAACACTATTCTAACTCACTTGTTGTGTTATGATAATCAATTGAAAGCTTTAGATGTAACGCAAAATGCAAAATTAAATCAGTTAGATTGTTCCAACAACAAATTAGCAACTTTAGACCTGAGTAAAAACACTGTCTTACACTATTTAATGTGTTCCAAAAATCAGTTAACCTCTTTAAACTTGAATAAAAATAGCACTTTAGAGTATTTACAATGCTCTAATAATGAATTGGCTTTTCTGAATTTAAGCCAAAATTCAAATTTGATTACTTTGGAATGCAATAATAATAAATTAACCCAATTGAATTTAACTCAAAATATTAATCTAGGCTCTATACAATGTCAGGAAAATCAATTGACAGCTATAAGTTTTTCAAAAAATAATAGCCTTACTGAAATTAACTGTTCCAATAATCAATTGACTGCATTGGATCTTAGCACTAACAAAGCTTTGACTGGTTTGGAATGCAGTAAGAATCAGCTAAAAACATTGGATTTATCAAACAGTCTTTCTTTAAAAGGTTTTGATTGTTCTAAAAATCAATTAACTGATTTGAATATTAAAAATTGTCCTCTTATAAGTTATATGTTTACTGAGGAAAATCCTGATCTAAAATGTATTAGTGCAGATTTTGATGGAACACCTTATCATGTCAATGATGTTTCAGACTTTTCAAAATGCAAAATAATATGCGCAGAAATCGAACCTGGATACACGGTGATTCCAGATCTTAATTTTGAGAAAGCTCTTATTGCACTAAAATATGATTCTGGTGAACCAGACGGAAGAGTCTTTACAGCAAATATTGCCTCGATTACAGATTTGGACGTTTCCAATAGACAAATCCAAGACTTGAAAGGTTTGGAAGATTTTGTCGCTTTAAAAACATTAGATTGCTCTAGAAATAGCATTGAAAATCTAGACATTACCGAATATAAAGCTTTAACAAAACTAATTTGTACTAAAAACCTAATAACTTCCTTAATTGTAAACAAAAATAAAAATTTAACTGCGCTTTACTGTCAGGAAAATTATCTTAATACTTTAGATATTTCGGGAAATAAGGTGCTAAAAGAACTAGATTGTGAATCTAATAGTATCGATTTAGATGTTTCGAATAATAAAGCACTGACTTTATTAAATTGTCAGCGCAATCACATGACTTCTTTAGATGTTAGCCAAAATAAAGCGTTGATTACTTTGAATTGTGATTACAACAACTTAAAATCTTTGAAATTGTCTAAAAATAAATTGCTAACCAATTTAAATTGTGATGGCAATAAATTAACAACTTTAGAACTTTCAGAAAATAAAGTACTGACTACCTTATATTGTAACAATAACTTATTAACTGACTTAAGTGTTACTAAAAACACTTCATTAATCGAATTGGGCTGTCATGCGAATCAAATAACAAACCTCGATTTATCTAAAAATTTACATTTAGACTATATTGATTGTCAATCTAACGAAATAGCAGATTTAGATGTTTCTAAAAATATTGCTTTGACAATTTTACGGTGTGACAATAATAAATTAACAGCTTTGAATTTATCTAAAAATATAATTTTAGATGAGTTGTTTTGCAGTAATAATCTCTTATCTGTTTTAGACACAAACCTGAACCCAAAATTAGAAAAAATTGCTTGTGCAAATAATCGATTGACAAACCTTGATACTTCTAAAAATAAAGACTTAAAAATGTTGTATTGTAATGAGAATAAATTAAAAGCATTGGATATAAGTCTAAACAAAGTACTGAATAATTTTAGCTGTGTATCGAATCAACTAACGACTTTGGATGTCTCTAAAAATACAGTTTTATGGTATTTAAATTGTAGTTCAAATAAACTAACTAATTTGGATCCGAGTAAAAATACTCTTTTAATGCATTTTGAATGCAACTCTAATCTATTGAAAACTTTAGATATCACTAAAAACACAGCTTTAAAAGAATTTCGTTGTCAACAAAATAAACTTGAAAATTTAGATCTGTCTCACAATCTGCAATTAATGAGAGTTTCATGTGAAGAAAACAAGATCAAAACTTTGGATTTATCCAAAAACACAGCATTGCTTGATTTAATTTGTTCTTCGAATGAATTGACTTCTCTTAATCTCAAAAACGGAAATAATAGCACAATATCTTATGTTTCTGCTCTTAAAAATGATAACCTCAAATGCATTCAGGTTGATAACGTAGATTTCCCTTCTTCCCGATGGTTTAAAGATTCTGGCGTTAATTTTTCTACATCATGTCAATAGAACAGAAATTATACTATTGAATATTCTTATGCTAGGAATTTGACACCATAAAGTAATCAGAATGAATTAAAACCTTTAAAAAACAATTAAAAGTCAAGATCTAAAATAGAAAAATGAGATTTGATAAAACCTATATATTAAATTCATAACTCGATGATTGAAATAGATTTATCCTTTTCAAATCCTCATGAAAACGGTTCGAGAATTGTCCCGTTAGGGCTACTAAGTAAAAAGCTTCAGAGAAATCTGGAGCTTTTTTTGTTTGTCTTAAATTTACTGAAAATTTGATTCGGATGTATGACTAAGTCAGAGGCATTTGCACAGCTTTCCATAAGTACATTTCTTACAGTATAGTAGTTTTTACAAGTCAACGTTGTAATAAAGATCTGCAATAGAGTTATCTAAAGTGTCAATATAAAATCCAGAATTCATATTATAATAATCGTAAATTATGTATGACCCTTCCAACCTGCCATCATTATTATAATGAAAGCCTACACTTTCTACCCTTAATCCATCATACCATTCATCATCAGCCTTACCATAGTCTAAACGACCAATACGACTCAAAATATCTTTATAATTATCATTATAATAATCAATTAACTCTTTATGAAAATTATTTATCCAAGAAAAATGTGAATTTATTTTTTCAATTATATTAATTATGCTACTTCCCTTTTCTGCACTAAATTCTACTTCATCATGCAACACTTTTTTATTTAACAATATTATATCATTGGGGCTTGGTTTTATATTTATTATAATGAAATATTTATCTTCATTAATTACAAAGTCGCTTCTTAATAATTGTTGTAACGTATTTCTTCTTTTAGCCATTCTTAAATCTCTAAATTCAACTAATTCAAAACGCCCCAATTCAAATAAATCTTCAACTTTATTTAATAGTTGTTTCCATTTGTTTAAATCATCTAATTGGTTTGAAGATTTATAGAATTTCACAAATTTTCTACATTTCCACTTCAAACCTAATTCATAATAAATCCGAGCTAGTAAATAATTTTGATCTTCATCTTTATTTGATTCTTCAAGTTCGTACATAATATCAAAGAGAGACTCGGCACTCTTTGTAGAAGTGTAAAGACTTTCTTTCTGATCTTTTCTAAAATTTCTTACCGCTGTGATATATCTCTCGTATATATTCATAAAACCTCTTCCAACTTATTTATATGTGTGAAAAAACCATTCGAATTTTATTAAATATATCTGGCAAATTCAAATATTATTTATTTTCAAATATATAATTTTCTCACTGCAAAATATAATAAGGACTTTAAATTTAATTAATGCTTTTTGACATTTATATGAGTTGCTATGCAAACAAATAGAAAAGAAAAATTAAGATGCGTATTCTATAATATTGTAATAATCCAAGATAATCTGGTTAGATAATTGAATGCTTCCGCTACTAACAAAAAAAGCTTCAAATTTCTCTGAAGCTTTTTTTTGTTTTTACTCTTTTCCTGATTCTCTTTATGGGCAAATCTGCGGTATCGTTGTCTACACATCGGAGCGATCGGATTTTTATTTCGTCCGTTTTGCTTCTATCTTCTTTCCATTCTGTAATAAAAACAAATTTGAAATTTCTCCTTTTTCGTTCTTTTCAAACTGAATTTGCGCATCTACTACTTTGTAGAAAAATAACATTTCATTTTCTACAAATATCGGGAACACATTTTGTCCTGTCAATTGTGAAAAAAGTTGGTCTTTATCTAATGAAATTTTGATTTCAAAATCTTTTTCAACTTCATAAGTCCCAACAAACTTTTGAAGTTCTTCAGTAGTAATACTAATTTCTTTTCTGATTTTTTGCACTGGCAATGGTTTATTATATAGAATACTTCTAATTGCCTTAGAAGGAATTGAAACGTTGTTGTGATTTTGAAGTATTATTATTGTTTTATCATTTGTAATATGTCTATCGATAAAAGTTACATAACCTGGCCAACCCCCATCATGGTTTGCAATTTTTCCAAAATCAGCATTGTTTTCAATTCCCCAACCAAAACCATAATTTCTTTTAGCTCCGTCTTTCAAAGTTGCTAATTCAAAAATTGATTTCATTCCCTCTTTTGTGAGTAATTTATTGGTGTATAATGCTCTATCCCAAATCAATAAATCCTTTACAGTTGAATTAACTGTTCCGTCTCCAACAATACCATCAAGCCAAATAACCATTTTAGTTTCTTCCAAATCGTCTGGTAAAACATATTTTTTCAAACTATCTGAGTAAACATAACCAAAAGCATAATTGTCAATTTTCTTTGGCGATAATCTACGATTGTACGCAAAGGTATTTTTCATTTTCAACGGTTGGAAAATAGCCTTGTTTAGATAGTCAGCGTATGTCATACCCGATGCTTTCTCAATTATTGATGCCAATAGTGCATAGCCCGTATTGCTATATTCCCATTTAGTATTTGGCTCAAATAGTATTTTTGGTTGATGTTTACTAAATATATTAATTATGTCTTTGTTAGTGGCAATTTTAGATTTGTCAAATAAACTATCCATAAGCTGCATGTAGTCTGGCAGACCTCCGGTATGATTCAATAAGTTTTTTACCGTTACTCCTTTATAAAAAGAAAGTTCGGGTAAGTATTTTGTGATGTCATCGTCCAAATTCAACTTCCCTTTTTCTTTAAGTATCATTATCCCCATAGCTGTAAACTGCTTTGAACAAGATGCCAATTCAAAAATCGAATTTTCGTTCAATTTTTCTTTTGTTGTTTCATTTGCAAGTCCAAAACTATGGCTATAAATAACTTTCCCTTTTTCTGCAATTAGAACATTTCCATTGATTTTCTCTTTTGAATAAAGAGAATTGAGTAAACTGTCGATTTTTTGAATTCGATCTTGTCCAAATGTAAGATGTGCAACTAAAAGAAGTCCGATTGTAATTGTTAATTTCATTTTTTTATTTCTGGTTAATTAATGCAGGTAAGATGGCTCGCAAAATTGCCACCAACTTATTTATATGTGTGACAAAACCATAAAAAGCCATCCAAATTTGGGTAGCTATATGTGATAAATCTCATACATTATTTATCTTTCAAATATATAATTTTTCGAATACAAACTTTAGATAAACAATCGAAATTCACATTAATGTTAACACGAAAAGTATTCAAAAAATAAAAATGCCTTTTTAATGTTTACGAAATAAAAATCCTATTTTTGGAAACAAAGAAAGAATGACATTTCTACCCAATTCACGTTAGAAAAGTCGAAAATCTTCAAACTTTTAACAAATTAACCAGAGAATTAAACCATACCTTACGACAATGAAATATTTAACCGCTATTTTATTTTTCACATTATTTGCCTGTAACAGTGTTCATAAAACTAATAAACAAATTGTTGAAAATGCGATTACAAATAACGCGGCTAAGTTATTAGAGGACAAAAGATTTCATTCTGTTTCCATTACAGTGTTTAAAGATGGAGAAGCCACAATAAAACATTTTGGTGAATTAACGATCGGAGAAGGAAACAAACCAAACGATTCTACACTTTACGAATTGGCTTCGGTAACTAAAACTTTTACAGGTTATGTAACTGCTAAAGCTATACTTGATAAAAAAATAAATTTAGAGGATGATATTAGAATTTATCTTGATGAACCTTATCCTAATTTAGAATTTAAAGGCGAACCTATAAAAATCAAACACCTTATTACACATACAAGTGGTTTTCCTAATTTCCCTATAAAAAGCGAAAATAAAAAGGCTTTTTTTGAAGGACTAAAACTAATCAAAATTGAAACGATACCTGGAGAAGTATATTCCTATTCCAATACTGCTCCCGAGTTGACAGCATACATACTTGAAAAAGTGTATCAAAAGCCTTATGAGGAATTGGTAATTGAATTTATTTTGAAACCAAATAAAATGAACCAAACCAAGTTTACACTAACTGAAAATGATAAAACAAGATTGGTAAAAGGCTATAATGATAAAAAAGAGTTAATGCCTAACTTCACTAGAACTTTATGGGGCGGAATTTCGGGATTGCATTCTACGCCTACGGATTTAGTAAAATATATGAAATTGCAACTAGACAAGTCAAATCCTATTGTAAATGAATCGCATAGAAAATTATACAAAGAAGGTTCTGATTTTTGGGAAGGATATCATTGGTACATCATAGAAAATGAAAAAGAATTAATTTATAGACATCACGGAGGTATATACGGAATGCAGAATTGGTTTGTAATTTATCCTAAACAAAGCATAGGGATATCCATAATTACAAATACAAGCTTTAATGAAACAGGAGAAATTTTAGAAAATGTAGTCAATAAATTGTATGATGATATAAAAAAATAAACCAAAAAACGGGACAACTTACTTTATAATTACCAATGTTATTTTAAATGCTTTTAAGCTTTAATAATAACTTATAGCCATTTAATTCAGCCAATATTCCAATTTCTTTTCTGAGTAATAAGGTCCGTAAGAAATTTGAACTTCTCTTTTTCCTGCTTTTGGAATCAAAAATGAGATTTTTATTTTTCCAGTTCTATTTTCAATCAAGGTTAATATTTTTACATAATTTTCGAGTATAATTCCTTCTTTTTGAGCCATTTTAATTATTTTCCTTGATTTCCTCATTGTCCTTTTAGTAGGCGAACAACCAAAAACTACTTTGTACTTTCTTGGTCCAATAGAGTCCAAAGCTTTTTTATTGAGAACAGGTTTTATAAAATCTTCATAATCGTTGAAACTTACTCCAATTTCTTTAGCATCATTTACGTAAGAGTATATATGATTATTATCGAAAAGAAAATCTTCATAAATTCCATATTTGCTTTCCAAAAAATTATATCCCTCAACTATTAAAATTGTTGAACTTGTTGTATCAATTCGTTTTTGAGTTTGGTAATCTTCTCTTTTTGAAATTAATAATTTAAAACACTCGATTTGTTCTGGCTCTAATTCGTTTTGTATTGAGTCTAAAGTTTTAATTGTAACTTCATTCCAATTGCCTTTCTTTTGTGCAAAAGATAGAATAGAGATCAATAATATCAATCTTGTAATGATTTTTCTCATATGACTTAACATTTATATGATCTGCTCTACAGAATGTTCTCAAATTAAAGGAATAATTACAAGTATCACATCTTCAAATCCTACAACATTCTGTCTGTATTTATAAACTAATATTTCCATTTGCCTACTTAACTATTTTATGAGGATTATTAGGCAAAAAAATACCTCGGTTTAGCAGTTTTTATTTGTCTTTTGCGATTCTAAATCCAAATCCATCGTTCGTGTATCTTTGGGAGATTGGTATCTCACTTCCGGCATATGAATTCCGTATTCTAATGGTTTTCCATCTGCACTTTGGGTTTCGTAAAACCAACTTACACCTTTCGAGATTTTATATGATCCTTCTCCTTCCGGTGGTCCTTGAGGATTGTGTTTGCTTACTAAACTATCCTTCTCGGGGTTATACCAATCAGAAACCCATTCCCCGACATTACCAGTCATATCATAAATTACTAGTTCATTCGGTTTAAGAAGTCCCACTTTATGAAAAATACTATCTGAGTTTTCTTTTACCCAACCAATCTCAATTGGATTATTACTGCCGCTATATTTGTAGTTTTTAGTTTTCTTTCCACCTTTAGCAGCATACTCCCACTCTGCTTCTGTTGGTAATCTTCCTCCTGCCCATTTTGCATAATCATTTGCTTCATCCCATGTGGCAAGCATCGGATTTTCGTCTATCCATTTATAATATACTTTTACTCCATGTGCATTTTCTGTAGGTGCGTCTGGCATTTTTCTTCCCGTTTTTTCACAAAACTCCCTAAACTGTTTAACCGTTATTTCATATGTACTTATATAAAAATCATCGAGTTCAACCATTCGGTGCGGACTCGTAAAACCATTTATGGTGTCTCCTTTAGGGCTAATGACGATTTGGTTTTTGCCTTGTTCAAAAGTGCCACCCTCTACGAAAATCCAGTCAAGATTGTCGTCTTTACAGGAAGTAAATACCAAAAGGCCAAGAAAGATTATAAGTAATTGTGTTTTCATAAGGTTTGCTTAAAATTACTGTCACTATATCTGACAACTACACAAATCTATCCAAATTTGTATAATTCGACGATACTTTAAAGAAACAAAATTCCTTGCGACAAAGACAAAATCTCTTAAAAAAATCCTAAACTTTTTTGCCTTTTCCAAATAAAACTTTTCCAATAAACCTCCATGTCGCCCTAGACAAAAGTATCTTATAATTCTTTCTTAATTTTAGTTAATCATTTCTTAATCTGCTAAGAAAACAATTTGCATTACTATAAATTCGTTCTGTCATTTAATATGAAATTAGCTATATTTTAAAAAATAGCATCATTAAAATTACATTCCAAAAACAAAACTTAAAAACAACTAAATACCAAAACGTGATTTATACCACACTTTTAAATATTGCGGTTTTTCAGGGAATAGTTTTAGGCTTTATTATTTTAAAGTCTTCCATTTTCAATAGTAATTCAAATAAATATCTAGCAGGTTTGCTTTTTACACTTTCCATTATTTTACTGAATCATGTTTTTGAGGTTGAAGATGCATTTACTCCATATCCTTTCCTTCGCTTTATTGATCATATCGAATGGACATTTCTAATAGCTGCTTTTATATTCCTTTTTATTATAAATCGAATTGACGATAGTATAAAAAGCAAGCAAAAATCGTATTTGTGTTTTATTCCCTTTGCCTATACCGCTATCCTTAATATTGCGTGCGATCTGGATCGTGTTGCTGGACTTTATACTATTCCTGAATCGGGTTCTGGTTTACTCAAAATACTGGGTCTGATTCATCTTGTGTTAGCCATTACATTCATGCCTTTTTTGCTGTGTTACTCTTATTTTATGCTAAGACATTTAAAAGATCCACAAGAAAAAAATTGGATCTTTATCCTATTAACAATTGTTTCTTCATCATTATTCGCTTTTCTTATTATTGCCCTAGCCAACAAGATTTTTCCATTTGACCTTTCTGCAACGATGAGCATCTTGGCTTTTTTTGCCACATTCATAATTCATTGGACTGCTTATATTGGCATTTATAAATACAAGCTGGCCAAAGACCACGAAGCGGTTTACAATTTTTTAAACAGAGATTTAGCCATTTCGCCCGCCAATCTTCAAATTATAGAAAATGACACTCGAGAAGAATATAGTGAATCTATCACGGCAGAAAATCTTTACTTTCAAGAACTAGAACTTCTTTGCAAAGAGCAGCACATTTATACTGACAGTACACTAAACAGAGAAAAAGTTGCCGAAAAATTAGGTATAAGCCCAGGATATGTTTCTCTAATTGTAAACACAATAACAGAAGATAACTTTGCCAACTACATCAACAAATATCGGGTTGAAGCGGTTAAGGAAATGATTTCAAATTCTGAATATGAAAACTATAATTTGCTTGCAATGGGTTTAGAATCTGGCTTTACTTCCAAAACAACTTTTTATAAAGCTTTTAAAAAACTTACTGGCCAAACACCAAATGAGTATAAAAATAACCTCAAATAAGTACCATTTTATACATTTTTGAGTTTTTGAAACCTTTTCTAATTTTTCTTATGCCAATTTTGGCTTCAAATAATTCAAATCAATTTTTATGAAAAAAATTTTATTGCTAGCTGTTTTTACAGTTTTAGGATTTGCAAATGTTAATGCCCAAGAAATTAAATTTGGAGCTAAAGCAGGTTTAAACTTTTCAACTGTTAATGGAAGTAACACCAACAACATTGATTATGTAACATCATATCATTTTGGTGTTGTATCGGAAATTCCAATTTCTGATAAATTTTCCTTCCAGCCTGAAATAATGTATTCGCGTCAAGGATATAGCTTCAATAATGATGTTGTTGCTATGAATTATTTGAACATTCCTTTAATGGGAAAATATTACGTAACAAAAGGATTA
This sequence comes from Flavobacterium sp. B330r, assembly GCF_056824325.1. Taxonomy (NCBI): domain Bacteria; kingdom Pseudomonadati; phylum Bacteroidota; class Flavobacteriia; order Flavobacteriales; family Flavobacteriaceae; genus Flavobacterium; species Flavobacterium sp. B330r. The sequence continues at coordinate 2,907,240 of NZ_CP124860.1, read as the reverse complement.
AGTCTTGAAGCCGGACCGCAAATAGGTTTTTTACTTTCTGCGAAAAATGAAGGCGTGAAAGTAACAAACTCATTTACTACTTTTGATTTTGGCGCTAATTTTGGCGTAGGCTATAAATTAGAAAACGGACTTAATTTTGGTGCTAGATATAACTTGGGAATAACTAAAGTTGATACTGACAATAGAAATGGAGTATTTCAAGTATCTGTTGGTTACTTCTTTTTCTAAAGTTTAATACTCTCATCGCTTTTACACTTGGAACTCCTTAGAAAAAGAAGATCATAATAACCGATGAGTATAGATTTTAATTAAAGCTTCAGAGAAATCTGGAGCTTTTTTTATAAATATACTTTATTTATATAAAACCCGTTATTTCTTTACAATAATTTAATATCATGTTTTCTTAGTAACTGATTTTATATTATTAAATGTTTTCTTAAATTCGCAATTCCGTAATGAAACCATTTGTTTTCATTCTAAAATTATGATTTTCATATCAATACCACAAAAAGTAACTTTATAATCTTTTAAAAACAAATTATATTATAATTACAATTCAACACAATGCAAAACAAACACAACCCCAAATTCTTATTTTTTGCCCTTTTAGCCTTATTTTTTTCTGTCAATTTATTTTCTCAAAAAAGTGTTTACGCCGGAATCGAAATTGGACGTAGAGCTATTAAAGTTTCTGTAATTGATGTAAATAACATCAGAAAAGCTGATTACAAAATTCTTTCTTTCTGGACTGAAAGAATTCCGTTTGCTGACCATATTACTGCTAACGGTGAACTTACACAAGAAGATATCACTAGAACTAGTGTTATAGTTACTAACCAATTGCAAAAAATTAAAGCTGAAAACAAAATTCTTGAAGAAAACATTTTTGTTGTAGCGGCTCCTGTTTTTGCTTCTGCACGTAACTTAGATGTTTTAAAAAATAAAATTGCGATTTTAACTGGAAAGCAATTAGAAGTATTAGATGTTAATGAAGAAGCAAAAACACTTGTAAAAGGTGCTATACCACCTGTTGATTTTGCTAATGCTTTCCTTCTTGATATTGGTGCTCAAACTACAAAAGGAGGTTATATCGACGAACTTAAAGACGGTAAATTAGAGTTTATTCCTTTAGAGCTTAGTTTTGGTACAATGACACTTACTGATGCTGTAGAAAAAACAGTGGTAAACAAAAGTCAGGTAAACGATATGTCGACTTATCAGGAAAAATCTTTTGACTATAATGTAATTCTACGTAAAAAGACAAAAGAATTATTTGATGCGAATCCTCCTTTGGCAAAAAAGGATAAATTATACTTATCTGGTGGAGCTGTTTGGGCATTTTCAACTCTTTTCTATGATGAAAATGTGAATAAAGAGCATTATGTTGCTCTAACTCTTCAAGATGTTATCGATTATGATGCTATTCTTAAAAACAACTTTAACAAGTTTACTAATCTTGCCAAAACAAATAAAGAAGCTGCGAGAGTTTTAAGCACTTACGACCAAAAATACTTGATTTCGGCAAACAACATCCTTGTAACTTGTCTTGAAAGTATTCCAGACTACGCAACAAAGAAAATTTTGTTTGTAAAAGAAGGACAAGTAATCTGGCTAATCTCTTATATTGCAGATCGTTCTAAAAAAATAAATACTAATTTCTAAAAAGTATTTTTTCAATAAAAAAAGCCTCAGAGAAATCTGGGGCTTTTTTTATTGCTTCTCATTTCAATTTAAAACATACTGGTATTTCTAACTTCTACTATTTCAAAATGGTTGCAACTTATAATTTGCAACCATATTTACCATTCAAAAAAGCATAGTTTTTCTTTTAAACTCTAATTTTAAAAATCAGGAAAAAATCTTACATGAAATAAAACCTCCCGATTATGAAAAATTTAACCGCTTTTTTTATCGTAACTCTTTTAGCAGTAACTGCCTGCAAGAAAGAACCATCAAAAGATAATCAAGAAACAGCAAATGCATTGTCTACTGACTCCATAACTGCTATTGCAAAAGAAGCTTGGATATATGGCTATCCCATATTTTACAATTACAAAACCATTTACTCTAGCGCAATCAACAAGGAAGCTAAAGAATACTCTGGATTTAACAAATTCAAAAGCGTAGCTACCAGTGCAACTCCCGCAGATACTTTAATAGTAACCATAAATAACGATACTCCGTACTCAATGGCAGCGATTAATGTTTCAGACGAGCCGGTTATTCTTCAAGTGCCAAAAATAGAAAACGATCGATATTATGTAATGCAGTTTGTAGACCTCTACACTTTTAATTTTGAATATGTAGGATCGCGAGCAACTGGCAATAATGCAGGTAAATATCTCATTGCAGGACCAGATTGGAAAGGAGAAACTCCTAAAGGCATTGATAAGGTTTTACATTCTGAAACCAATTTAATATTTGTCGTAGGCCGTACCCAGTTACATGATCCTGCAGATGTATCAAATCTTAAAAAAATACAGGCGCAGTATAAATTAATTCCGCTGCATGAATATACAAAACAGCCTGCTCCTCCTGTAAAAAAATACAATCTGCCTTTGCCAGTCTGGAAAGAAAGCGATTACAACTCGCTTCAATTTATTAGTGCGCTAAATGCTTTATTACAATACGCAAACGAAGATAGCAGCGAAAAAGAACTAAGAAAACGTTTTGCTAAAATTGGAATTGTGCCTGGACAACCTTTTGACAGTTCAAAATACTCGCCTGAAACGATAAAAGCAATTGAAAAAGGAATTGCTGAAGCCAAACAAGAACTGGAATCTAAAATAGATAATGTCAAAGATGCGGGAAGCCTTTTTGGTACACGCGCAGAACTTAAAAACAATTTTCTGAACCGTGCAATTGCCGCAGCTGCCGGAATTTATGGAAACACTAAAGAAGAAGCAGTTTATACCGGAAGCAGTGTCGATAAAAATAATCAGCCGCTTTTAGGCAATAATAATTATGTTTTAAAATTTACTAAAGATCAACTGCCTGAAGCCAAATATTTTTGGAGCATCACCATGTATAATCTTCCTAAACGTTTTCTGATTCCAAACCCAATTAACAGATATTCTATTGGCAATAAAACAAAAGGATTAAAATATGAACCTAACGGAGATTTGATCATTTATTTACAAAAAAGCTCTCCTGGAAAAGACAAAGAAAGCAATTGGCTTCCGACTCCTAAAGACGAAAAATTCATGTTTGTGATGAGAATTTACGGTCCGCAGCCAAACGTTATTAATAATATTTGGAAAATGCCTCTTCCAGAAATTGTAAAATGAAAATCATAATTTCAGAAATAAAATCATAACCATTTTTCTAATTTTAATTTCAAATAATATGAAAAATTACAAATTACTATCAGGAATATTTCTAGTTACGATATCATTACTGATTTCTTCCTGCAAACAGAATAATGACAAATCAGAAACCGATTCTTCAGCATTAAAAGATTCAACGGCTGTAAATACGGATTCAGTGGCACAAAAAAACAGTGTTAAGGTTACTGCATCAAACTTTAACCGCGCAGAAACAGATCTTTACTTTACGACTTCGGTTAAAGATGCTGGTGGTATTGGTAATATACATCATTATAGAACTTTAATGCCAATTGACAAACAAGCTGTAATTCGTGCTAACCGAGATGTATTGTATTCTTCTGGAGTTTATGATCTCGATGCTGGACCAATAACCGTTACACTACCAGATCCAGGGAAACGTTTTATGTCGATGCAGACTATCGATGAAGATCAATATTCTGAAACGTATTACGCTCCCGAAACTTTTACTTTTACAAAGGAAAAAATCGGAACACGCTATCTGATGTTAGGAATAAGAACTTTTATTGATCCTAACGATCCTAATGATTTACCGAAAGTTACAGCATTGCAAGATGCAATTAAAATTAGCCAAAAAGATAAAGGAACTTTTTCGGTTCCAAATTGGGATCTAGTGAGTCAAAAAAAAGTTAGAGATTCTTTAATTGGCGTTTCTAAAAAATTATCTGATACAAAAGGAATGTTTGGCTTAAAAGGTAAAGTTGATGAAACACGCCATTTATTAGGAAGCGCAACAGGATGGGGCGGAAATCCAGAAAAAGATGCACTTTATCTTTCTGTTTATCCTAAAAAAAATGACGGAAAAACAGTCTATAAACTTAAAGTTAAAAATGTTCCTGTTGATGGATTTTGGTCTATAAGTGTATACAATAAAGAAGGCTATTTTGAGAAAAACGATCTTAACATGTATACCTTAAATAATATTACAGCGAAAAAAGATGCTGACGGATCGATCACTATACAGTTTGGAGGCTGTGACGGAAAAACACCAAATTGTATTCCTGTCGCTCCAGGCTGGAATTATTGGGTTAGACTATATCGTCCGCATAAAGAAATACTTAATGGCTCATGGAAATTTCCTGAAGCGGTTGAAGTTAAATAAATACTAGTATCAATAAAATTAAGGCTTCAGAGAAATCTGGAGCTTTTTATTTTAAATTAATCTCTGAAAAGTTTCATCATTTAAAAACTATATCGTAATATTGCAATATTAATATAATAATTATGGGAGCAACTAAAACAGAACATTTTACAGACGCACAAAATCAAATTGCTACAATTGCTAAAGCATTAGGACATCCTGCAAGAATTGCCATAATCGAATATTTGCTGCAAGTGAATGAATGTATTTGCGGCGATATTGTAAACGAACTGCCTCTTGCCCAGCCTACCGTTTCTCAGCATCTAAAAGAGTTGAAAAATGCTAGAATCATTAAAGGAAATATTTCTGGAAATGCAATTTGCTATTGTATTGATGAAAAAACAATTGATATTTTAAACTCCTATTTTTTAAACATCACACAAACCATTTCAAAATCAAAATGTTGCTAAAACATTTTTTTTGAGCAACTATATCGCAATATTGCAATTAACAAATAAATAAAAATAAGATGAAATTATCAGAAATAAAACAGATTTTACCAACATTAGACAATGTTGAATTTCAATTAGAAAACGGAACTTTTGTGCCAGAACATTTTCATGTGACAGAAGTTGGGGTAATTACCAAAAATTTTATTGATTGCGGCGGAGTAATCAGAAATGAAAAAGCAGTAAACTTTCAGCTTTGGGATGCCAATGATTTTGAGCATCGTCTAAAACCAAATAAACTATTGCACATCATTCAATTATCTGAAGATAAGCTAAACATCGAAGACTTCGAAATTGAAGTAGAATACCAAAGCACCACAATTGGAAAATATGATTTAGAATTTAACGGAAAAACTTTTGTCCTAAAAAACAAAACAACAGCTTGTTTAGCCCAAGATGCTTGCGGTATTCCAGCTGAAAAACAAAAGATCAATCTTACTCAATTAACCAATGATAATGCTTCATGCTGCACTCCAAATTCAGGATGTTGCTAAAAAATGAAAGAACAAATCTTTAAATACAAGAAACCAATTGTAATAACCTCATCTGTTATTTTACTGCAGCTTATTTTCGGTTTTGAACCCAAATTCTGCATCATAAATATCATTTGGTTATTTGTTTAATTATGAAAAAGAAAATACTAATACTTTGTACAGGAAATAGCTGCAGAAGCCAGATTGCCGAAGGCTACATGAAATTTTTTGCAGAAAATAAAGCTGAGGTTTACAGCGCGGGTGTAGAAACTCATGGCGTTAATCCAAAAGCTATTTCGATAATGAAAGAAGATGGAATAGACATTTCAAATCATACTTCGAACAATATTGATGAATATACCCATATCGATTTTGATTTTGTGATTACGGTTTGCGACAATGCTAAAGAACGATGTCCTTTTTTTCCAACGAAAGCAGCCAAATTTCATTACAATTTTCCCGATCCTGCAAAAGCAATAGGAACAGATTCTGAAATCATGGAGCAGTTTAGAAGCGTACGAGAGCTAATAAAAACATATTGCAAAAACTTTGTGGCAGAAAATCTAACTTAACATTATTGAATATTCCGTTAGGAATATCTCGTCGGTAGAAAAAAAATAATATAGTTTTGCATTGTGTCCTGTAGGGACAGCTGATTTTAGGGAAATAAAAAATACGTTCAATTAATCAAACGTTCCTACGGAACGTATAATCATGGTTCATATTTAAAATCTACCAACGAAACATTCCTACGGAATGAATAGTTGGTAGAATCTTGTCTATTTTTAAACATTACCTCATCGATATAAAAACCAAAAATGCGTAAACCCAAAAGGACTTACGCATTTTTTCTGATGAAACATTATAAAAAACGCCGTTTATCGTCTTCTTCCGCCACCTCCGCCGCCAAAGCCGCCTCCGCCACGAGAACCACCTCCCATTTGTCCAGCGCTTGGTCTTGACGAAGCTCCTCCGCCTCTATTAAAATTGGAGTTTGAAGAACTTCCTCTATTAAGATTCGAAGTTCCTGCACTTGGAGATGCACTCTGGCGTGTTCTTCCAGATGCATTGGTATTTCCTGCTCGATTTCCTGTTCCTGTCGATGGTCGTGTGCTTGCAGAAGGGCGCGAATTACCTCGATTGGTATTGTATCTGTTATTGGTAGAATTGTCTCGTACTGTGTTAGATCTTGATCTATTATTATTGTAATTATTAAAATTGTTTCTGTTATTAATGTATACGTTATTATGTCCGCCATGATAATGACCGCCATGATAACCATGATGATGGTAATAATGGTTGTGACGATAAATTCCGACCGCCATTACGGTAAAAGCGGCGAAGTAAGGCGGATAAAACCCATAATAATAAGGTGGATAATACGGCACATAAGCCGGTGAATATACATATTGTACAATGGGCACCGTTTCTACCACAACTGCCGTTACGGCTGGCGCGCTTTGTACGGGATCATCTCCTGCATAAGCTGGGTTTGCTGTTTTTGCTGGTGCGGATTTAGCTACTGGTTCAATGACATAATCTTTTCCGTACAGCAGCTCATCGCCTACAATCTGCATTTTTACCTTTCCGTTTTTATCTTTATCAACCAAAATAACAGCAACGTCTTGATTTTCGTTCTTGTTTACAGCAACTTGAAGAATAAAAGTAAACGAATTTCCGTTTTTCTTTGTGACTACTTTTATAAAGTCTACTTTTTTATCCAGATTCAAATCCAGATTATTGATTCCTGTTTTCTCCAGATTCAGGTTTTTCTCAAATTCTTCAATAGTTTTTGATTTCTGAAACAGGGACATCACGGCATATAAATCAAGATTGTCTCCTGGAAGCCCAAGTTCTGGGCCATCATTTTCAGCTTGACAAAAAATCAACTGGGCAGACATCATTAATGCGACTGTCAAATATTTTGTAAATATCTTTATCATAGTAAGAGTATAAAATATTAATAAGAAGAGTAGAAAATGATTCTTTCTATACTTTCTAATCTGTACCCAGAAATCGTCTAGTGTTTTTTAGTTTTATCCAATTCGCCAATAAAAGGAATTGCATCTTGAATTTCTGCTCGTATGGTTACTTGCAAATACTGCTCAAGCTGTACAAATTTTGCAGCATTGATTCCGCCAATTGGTTTTACCAGTTTAGAATGGGTTTTCGCAAGCAGTTTTTCAGCTTCTTGATTGTACTTTAAATTCGATGAGGTTAATTCTGTCGCTTTAGCGTCACTCAAATTGGCATAATTCTTCGCATAATCTTCTAGAATTTGAATCTTCTTCTGACTTAAGGCTTTGCGTTCTGTTTCGTATTTGTCGTAAATAGGCTGAAATGCAGCTGCCTGTACATCGGTCAAGCCCAAATATTCTTTAACCACTTCTGCTTTAGATTTTCCGTAAAGGTCTTGGATGAGTTTAATTTCATCAACAGAGCTCTGGGCCGTGACATTCAATCCAAAAGCTAGTGACAGTATAAATATTATTTTTTTCATAATCTTAATTTTATAGTTTTTAATTACTTGCTAAAGTTTAGCTAAGCGGTACTCCAAACTAAATTGGGAGTATTTCAATGTTATTTTTATTCTGTCAATCCATCAGATGCACTCATGTCTCTTAAGCATACATATTTGCCATCTCTTTTTTCAAAAAGGCTCATATAGTTTCCAGTATTAACTGGAGTGTTAGTAGAATCTGTTACTTTGTAGTATCCTACTTCTACAACCATATTACCATCCTTAGAAACAAAAACTTCTTTGGTTTCAAAAGATATTATATTCGTATTATTAGCCAAATCTGATTCTAAAAATTCATATCTGGCATCTTTACCAATAATGGGTGGCCTATTTTGATAAAAAGTTATGGCATCATCTGCATAGTAACCAATCTCTTTTAGCTGGCCAGCATTGTATGTTGCAGCATATTCATTTTCTTTTGCCTGAATTTCTTTCTTGACTTGTTTTAAGTCAATTACAACATTTTCGTCTTTTTTTGTATTGCAGGAAACCAATAAAACACAAAACCCTGCGAGAACCGCTCTTGTAATTATTTTATTTTTCATACCTATTAAATTTTCAAATTGTTATAAGATTATTTCATTTTACAAACAGGTTCAAAAAATTGTTCGTAAACACAGGCCTTTTTAATATTCTTCAAATATCTTTTGGAGTTCTGCCAAACTTCTCTGTTTCAGCAATGCTACTGATAATAAAATTCTAGATTTCTGCGGATTCAAAGCGTATGAGGCAATAAGTCCAAGTTCATCATCATTGCATTCTACATTACGGCTTACAAGTCCAGTCGCAACGCGCGTGCTTCGAACTACGATAATTCCTTTTTTGCTGGCTCTTGCGCAAGCATCTAGAGAAGCTTTATTCATATTTCCGTTTCCTACTCCAGCAATTACAATTCCTTTAGCACCGCGTTCTATCGAAGCATCAATTAAATCTGGTTTCATATCGGCATCGGCATAAATAATATCTACACGAGGAAAAGAGCTAACGCCTTTCACATCAAATTCTGAGTTTTTCCCAAATTTTTGACTAGGGTAATTAAAGAAATCATTTGTTCCGTAAGAAGTAATACCGATAAGTCCTCGAAGCGGAGACATAAAAGTCTGAACGGCCGTTGTACTCACTTTTGTTAACGATTGTGCAGAATGAATCCAATCATTCATTACCAAAAGCACTCCGCGTCCTCTTGCTTTAGGATCGCCAGCTACTTCAATAGCATTATAAAGATTTAAAGGTCCGTCTGCACTAATGGCTGTTGACGGGCGCATTGATCCTACAAGCACTACTGGTTTATCTGTTTTTGTAGTTAGATTTAAAAAATAGGCCGTTTCTTCCATCGTATCGGTTCCGTGTGTAATTACAAAACCGTCTACATCATTGCTATTGGCCAATTCATTAATTCGATTAGCTACCTTCAGCATAATTTCAAATGACATATCCTGAGATCCCACATTCGCAATTTGCTCGCCTTTTATATCTGCCACTTTTAAAGCATCTGGAATGGCATTTACCATCGCATCAATAGTAACCTGTCCCGAAGTGTATCCAGATTGTACTCCCGTTTTAGCAGAACCAGCAATTGTTCCTCCTGTTGCCAATATTAGAACTTTAGGTTTAGCCTGTCCGAACATGCTGATATTTAATGACAGTATCAGCAGTAAAAGTATTTTTTTGTAAAAGTTGATATTGAATTTCATCATTTTGTAGTTTTAGATTGAGAATTATTTTTGGCCCGTTAAAGTTGCTGGATCCAGAAGTTTCTTAATTTGATCTTCTGTCAGCAATTTCTTTTCGCGTATAAGTTCTAAAATTCCTTTGTTGGTTGCGAGTGCTTCTTTGGCCAGTTCGGTTGTTTTTTCATAACCCAAAACAGGATTCAGAGCCGTTACAACACCTACACTTCTATCCATGTAATGCGCTAAAACATCTTTATTTACCGTAATGCCATCGATACAGTTTTTTCTAAATAACGGCATTGCTTTAAAAAACAATCCTTGCGATTCCATCATGGCAATAGCCTGAACAGGCTCAAAAGCATTTAATTGCAATAAACCAGATTGTGCGGCAACCGTTACGGTAAGGTCATTTCCCATTACTTTAAAACACAATTGGTTCATCAACTCTGGCATAACCGGATTTACTTTTCCTGGCATAATTGAAGATCCTGGCTGAAGTGCAGGCAAATTGATCTCGAAAAAACCAGTACGAGGACCAGAAGCCAAAATGATCAAATCGCTGCTTATTTTTGCCAAAGCAACTGCCATGCTCTTAAGTGTAGAAGAATACATTACAAACCCTTGCTGGCTAGTTGTTGCGGCAATAAGATCTTTGCTCATTACGATTGGTTTTCCTGTAATTTTTGCCAGATGTGCCGCTACTTTCTCAGCATAACCTGGAGAAGCAGTAATTCCTGTCCCGATAGCAGTAGCCCCCATATTTTGTTCGCATAGATAAGCCTCCGATTTTTTTAAAGCGCTAATCTCCGCATCAAGTTGATTCCCAAAAGCATGAAATTCCTGACCTACCGTCATTGGTACAGCATCTTGTCCTTCAGTTCTTCCCATTTTTAGGATGTCTTTAAATTCATCACCTTTTTTATGGAAAGCTTTCGCCAAAAGATCGGCCTCTTTAAGCAGTTTGTCGTTATGGAGCAGTAATGCTACTTTTATAGCTGTTGGATACACATCGTTTGTTGATTGCCCCATATTAAGATCATCGTGAGGTTCAATAAATTGATATTCGCCTTTTTTATGACCGCTTAGTTCTAGCGCGATATTGGCCAAAACTTCGTTCACATTCATATTGGCAGAAGTACCGGCACCACCTTGATACAAATCGACCAAAAACTGATCGTGATATTTGCCGTCAATTACTGCTTGACAAGCTTTTTCTATAGCAGCAAGCCTGTCTTTTTTAAGTCGGCCTACATCAGCATTGGCACGTGCCGCAGCTAGTTTAACCATTGCAAAAGCTTTTACATAGTCAGGATAAGATTGCGTAGTCAAGCTACTGATCTGAAAATTTTCTAACGCACGTGCAGTTTGCACACCGTAGTAAGCATTTGCTGGGATTTGTTTTTCTCCTAGAAGATCTTTTTCAGTTCGGGTTTGAGCATTAAGAATGCCTAAAGACAATCCGAACAATAGCAGGTATTGTACAGTTTTACACATATTTTCTTTTTTTTATTAATTAAAAACAAAAGCTTTTACTGGTTTCTTTTATAAAATGATTGTGAGAAATTATATTTAAAAGAAAACTGTAATTTGTTTATTGAAGTACTCCATCCATCATTAAAATTTTCGCGGTCACCCCACTGAAATTCTGCTCCAACTGTGCAATTTTTTACAGGAGTATACAAGACATTTACAAGAGCGTATTGTCCCTTTTTAAACGCCTCATCTATTTGTCCATCAGAGTTGTCGATATCAATCATAGAATATCCAATTGCAGTACTAAATTTATCACTCCAAGTATGATCTAAAAAAGCTACAACCCCCACTAAAGGAAGCGCAACACCTTTTACAGGAGTTACCGCATTACCAAAATTGTTTTCGATACCTATATCCACAGGAGCATCGTTCATGTAGTTTTGTATTCCTTCTCCGTATACCACCTGTCCTCTAAAAACATCATTTTTACTAAAGTTGATGTTGGTGCTTAAATTAAGTCCCCATCCTACAGCCTCTCCAGATAAATCATACTGATCATTATTCAGATCTTTCCATTCAATTTTTCTTAAGATACCTGCCAACTCCACATAACCCCATTTTGTGCCAACGTGATATTCTGCCGAAAGGTCTGGCAACGGAAATCGCGCTTTTACGCCTTGCAGTTCCACACGATTTGCATAATCTCCCTGATCGGCACTTGCTCCAGGTCTTTCTAATGCGATAGTTAAACGGGTATCACCTTGAATGGGCATATAACGAATTTGAATATTACGGAAGAATACCATTCCTGTTGGCCCCCAATACTCTAATGAATTCGGAAATACGCCAATATCCATAAATGGGCTCCAAGTTTGTCCAGCTCCAAATTTTCCTAATTCGGCATAAGCATGACGCAAACGAAAAGTAGTTTGTCCAGCATCGACACCCGTACCGAACAATTCGAATTCAAAATGAGTTTTTAATTCGCCAATTCCTGTATCAAAGTAATTTTTGAAACCTAATCTGGTCTGGCGCACAGAAGCGTAGTAACTGCCATCTGGTCCGTATTCGTCTTTAAAAGCAGGCAATTTTGTGGGCCTTACTACATCGTACCAATCTGATTGTATCTGATTAAAATTATAACCAATATCGGTCATAATAAAACCGTAGATTTCCATGCTTTTATTCCCTTCGTCTTGAGCTCGAACAAATGCTGAAAGAAGAAAAAAAATTATGAGGACACGACACCTCATCGTTGCGATCTGCAAAAATCTTTTTTTCATAATGATTATAGTTTGTTTATTGTGGGATACAACTTTTAATCTGATTTTTGCAGTCCTGGCTTAAAATAAAAGTCATTTTATTTTAAAAAATGGATATTTCTCAGTACGAATTTTTATTCACCTCAAAAGCTTTTATCTGATCCTAAAAGCTCTTAATACGGGAATGCAAAAATTTTAACACCTATACATTACAGTCTTTTTTGTTTAAAAAAAGAAACAAAACACAGCTTTTACCTAATTATCAAACAAATATAACTAATACAATAGCACGACTAGGGTTATTAACCGTTACATTTAACCGTTAAAAATATCAGATAAATAATACTAACATGTTAAAAATTTTCATAAATTTATATCTTCATAAGTAATTGGTCTTTAACATTTTATACGCCTAAGTGACTTTTTTTTGACATTAATAATTTTCAAATAATTTATTATGGAGTCTATAAAAAAAATCCCCTCGGATAAAATCTATAATGAGCTGGAAAATGTTTTAAAGTTTTATTCTTTTAAGAACTCCACTCTTTTAAGCAATTTTCTTCGCTATATTGTCACCGAGACTATAGATGAAAGACAGCAGTTTATCAAAGAATATTCTATAGCTGTAAATGCTTTAAGTAGACCCTCCCATTTTAATCCGCATGATGATGCCATGGTTCGCATTCATGCAGGACGATTAAGAAAATTACTTACTGAATATTATTCTACCGATGGAAAAGGCAATTCGGTTATCATTCATGTCCCAAAAGGCGGTTACGTTCCAGAATTTATTCATAATAATAAAATGAGACCTACTGATCTCTCTATCAGTATTAGTAAAACCAATCCATTAATTACCGTTTTTCCTTTTAAAACAATGGTCCATCGACCAGATTTAGAAGCTTTTTCGCAAATACTTTCTGAGGAGATCAGTGCAGAACTTTCCCGTTTTCAAGATATATCTGTAATAGCTCATTTCCCTTCTGATGTCCTTTCAAAAATTAACGAAAATGTTCTAGAAGCGGCCAATATGATTGGAGCAGATTTTCTTATTACAGGACACATTCAAATTATCGATAACAAACTGCACATAAGAGTCAGCCTAATAAGCTCATCTTCAGGGAAATTTATTTCGACTAAAGTATTTACTCCAGCTACTATAGAGGATGGCATTAGAATTCAAAATGAAATCGTAAAGGATATCGTTTCTACTATGGGCGGTTATTATGGTACTATTTTTAAAGAAATGGTAAAAACTTCATCATCTAAAATTTCAAACCACTCAAGCGTTTCAAAGGCAGTCTGCAGTTACCACGAATACCAATGTTCCTTTTCTATTGAAAATTACGCTACCGCCCTTTCTAATTTAACTGAAGCCGTAGAAATAGACCCAAACCATTCTATTGCATGGGCAATGCTGGGCGAAATGCATTTGGCTTCTATTGCCCTAGGATTAGACAATTGCAAAAAAACTATCGAAAAAAGCAGTCACTGCATCACAAAAGCCTTAAATATTGATCCTAATTGCCAGCAGGCTTGGTACGCACAGACTCTTTTACATTGTTTTAGAAAAGATCAAGACAACTGTCTTTATACCGCAGAGCAATGCATAAAAATGAACCCTAATTCGTCAGGCATTGCTTCAGGAATAGGCTGTATACTGATTTTTGCAGGTTATTTTGAAAAAGGTTTTAATTTATTAGAAAATGCCACTCATATAAATCCTGCACATCCATGGTGGATTAGCATTGGATATTGTTACTATTTCATTCATAAAAAAGAATATCAAAAGTCTTTATATTGGGCAGAAAAAATGGATTTTGAAGAGACTATTTGGGATCCTTTGCTTAAAGCCGTTTCTTTATCTCTGCTCAGCGAAGATGCAAAAGCAAAAGCATATTTGAATAACCTTCTAGAACTACAGCCTCAAACAGCCGCAGAAATAAAGGAAATACTATCGAGTTTTATGTTTTCTGATGAAATTGTTTTTAGAATCATCAACAGCTTAAAAAGAATCGGGTTAAAAAATGGCATCTGATCTCTGAGAGATTTAATCAAAAACTATCTTCTACGACTAAGCCACTTTCTTTACTGCACGTTTTTTCTTTTCTAATAATTTAAGATGATTTTCGGCGCACAAAATTTTCTCGGTCGTGCCGTTCTTCTGTATTTCGATGAGATAATGAAAATCTCTCTCCTTTGAAGTCGATTTTATTATAAGCCCCTTTTTAAAATCCATTTTTCTTTCGATAATGGTTCCCTTGTAAGATCTCCCACTTAATGCAGTGTAGGAAACATCTTGTCCTTTTACAAATTTCATTGTTTTAGCCTTTTGTTACTAATATTTGCTAATACTTCTAAATCTGAAAAACCAATGTTAAGGGGGGAAATCAGTTTTTCTATTTCGGCGAATGTAAAAAGTTTTGACAATTTACAACCCCGTATTTATACCTGTTTTTTGAATCTTAAATATAATTAATTTTTTAATGTAAAAATTACCTTCCAAAAAAAAATTGATACAATTTAGAACAGCTTCTTTTGCTTCTTTTTTAGCATGAATTCCTAGTTTTGAAAGAATGAATTTTTGTTTCAAAAACAACTAAAAAAGAGCAAAATGGTACAGGAAAGAGTGATGGAGAAATTGGCAATTTTAGCAGATGCAGCAAAATATGATGTTTCTTGCTCATCGGGACAAAGCACGCGAAAAAATAAAAATAAGGGATTAGGAGATACTGGAGGCGGAATCTGCCATGCTTTTACAGAAGACGGGCGCTGTGTTTCTCTTCTAAAAATCCTTCTTACCAATCATTGCATTTTTGATTGTGCTTATTGTGTAAGCCGAAAAAGCAACGACATCAAACGGGCTGCTTTTACCGTGCAAGAAGTTGTAGACTTAACGATTGGTTTTTACAGAAGAAATTATATTGAAGGTCTATTTCTTAGTTCTGGAATTTTTGACAATGCAGATTATACGATGGAACGTCTGGTTAGAATTGTCAAAAAACTAAGATTGGAAGAAAATTTTAATGGCTATATTCATCTAAAAGCAATTCCAGGTGCCAGCGAAGAATTACTAAAAGAAGCTGGATTATACGCCGACCGTTTGAGTGTAAATGTCGAAATGCCGACAGAACAAAGCCTCAAATTACTTGCTCCAGACAAAAATCATAAAGATGTGATTAAACCAATGCAATATCTAAAAAATGAGATTATTGGTTATCAGGAAGAGAAAAAATCCAACTACAAAACACCGCTTTTTGCTCCTGCTGGACAAAGCACGCAAATGGTAATTGGCGCAACAAAAGAAAATGATCTGGAAATTCTTGGAATGGCCAATTACTTTTACGAACAAATGAAAATGCGTCGGGTCTATTATTCTGGTTATGTACCAATAAGTTACGACAACAGGCTTCCTGCAATTGGGACTCCAGTACCTATGATTCGCGAAAACCGTTTATACCAAGCCGATTGGCTAATTCGTTATTATGGATTTAATGTAAATGAAATTGTTGGTTTTGATCAGCCGAATCTTGACTTAGATATTGATCCAAAATTAGGATGGGCCTTGCGAAATCTTCATCAGTTTCCTGTGGATATCAATACGGCCGATTTAGAAATGATCCAACGTATTCCGGGAATAGGATTTTTGGGCGCGAAAAAGATTGTTGCCGCTAGAACTTTTAAAAGATTACAGCCAGATGATTTAAAGAAACTTGGCATTTCGTACAGTCGATCCAAGTATTTTTTGGCTTTCTCTTCGCCTTTTTATTTACAAAAAGACTTGACGCCGATTCAAATAAAAAATCAGATTTTGAATTTGCAAAACAGTAAATACAAGAATAATTTTTCGAACCAGCTTGCTTTATTTTAATTCAAATGACACAAATTCTTTATGATGGAAGTTATGAAGGCTGGCTTACAGCAATTTTTGAAATCTACGAGTACAAACTTAAAGATGTTGTTTTTGCCAAAGAAGAGATTTCAAACACTTTGCTTTTCTCCAACACACATTCTGTAACGACTGATGAGGTAAAAGCTAATCGGGTTTTGAATGGTTTGCAGGAACGTCTTTCTCATCATGGCTTCAACAATCTTTATTTTGCTTTTTTATCTGAATTGGATCAGATTGAAGAAATCTTATTCCGATTTGTAGCCTATGCTTTTGCGAGTAAAATCAATATTGAAGGAGATTTAAGCCGAAGCGAAGTATTGAACGTAAAAAAAGCAGCACATTTAACGGGAAAAGAAAGCCATAGAATGAAGGCTTTTGTTCGTTTTAAACTAACAAAAGACGGATTATATTATGCCATTATAGAACCAGATTGCGACGTTTTGCCACTTATCGAACAGCATTTTAAAAACCGTTACGCCGACCAGCGCTGGCTCATTTACGATTCAAAACGCAAGTACGGAATTTATTATGACCTTGAAAATGTCTCTACGGTCGAAATGCAATTTGAGTCAAATCCATCCTCTAGTTTTCTAGCCGAAATCAACGATGAAAACGAAGAATTTTTCGAGAATCTATGGCGCAATTATTTCAAAAGTGTCAATATCGAATCCAGAAAAAACACCAAACTTCATATCAAACACATGCCAAAACGATATTGGAAAAACCTGACGGAGAAAATCCCAAACCTCAACAAAAGATAATGTTACCTAAGCCATTAGTCGAAATTAAAAAATTACTCTTTAACACATAGAAACATAGAAAACTATGTACATTTAAACTAGTGAAACGCCTTTTTTAAGTCTTCAAAAACTATGTTTCTACGTGTTAAAAGCTTCACACAAAGTGTTACTATTTACTTTTCTTAAGTGCGTCCAGCAACTCTACCATATCTACCACAGCATAAGTTGAGCAATAATCTGAGACCGCATAAGGCAGAATTAAACTGTTGTTATGAATAATCGCCCCGCAAGAATATACTACATTAGGAACATATCCCTCACGCTCATCTTCCAACGGAGAAAGCAACGGTTCTGTCAATCTTCCTATCTCTTTTGATGGATCGTCGAGATCAAATAATGAAGCACCAATACAGTAACGTCTCATTGTACCTACTCCATGCGTGATAACAAGCCAGCCTTCTTCTGTCCATAATGGCGAACCGCAATTTCCTATTTGAGTCAATTCCCAATTAAACTTAGGCTTTTGTAAAAGAATGGGCGTGTTCCATTGTGTGACACGCTCAGAATACATAATGTAATTATTAACACCATCAATTCTGGCCAGCATTGCATATTTGCCTTTTATTTTTCGAGGAAACAAAGCCAGATTTTTGTTCTGTGCGCCTTCTCCATGCAATGGCATAACTCTAAAACTATAAAAATCTTCGGTAGAAATTAACTTCGGCAGAATCGTGTGTCCGTTATAAGCCGTATAGGTTGCCATAACACGATCTGAACCATCATCATCAACAAAACGTACAAAACGTGCATCTTCTATTCCGCGGCTTTCAGAATCAGAAATCGGAAATATGACACGTTCCGTTATATCCGAATCGTGTTTGAACTGCAAATCGTAAAAAGAATTGGCCAGCCACAAAATTTCTTCTAGCGCCACTTTTCTTTCTTCACGAATTAAAGGATCTTTTAAAGCCTCAATCAACGTATTTTTAAGAACAGCAAATTCAAATTCTTCGGGAAGATCCTGCATAATCTGAGCGATATATTTATCAGTAGTATGCATCTCATACAGCTTGGTCAAAAATCGCTCTTTATTAAACAACGTTTTATGCTCGATTTCTGCCTGATCAATATGATTTCCTATTTTCATGATATGCAGATTATTGTCACGATCTAAAATTGCTCTTCTAAAAACAATCGACGAAATATGACCTTCACCCGTTGCTCGAAAAGAAATAATAACGCGTTTTTCTCCTGCTTCTAATCCCGTCTGATCAAAATCTTCTACTATTGACGGATTAAAAATCGCTGCAGATTCGATGGCATACTCCATTGTACAATACGATCCAATAAGCATTTTTCGGTCTAGAGACATCCCTTCGTAATCGATCTGCATTCCTTCTATTATAGGTCGTATTCTTTCGCAGTGTCTGAAGAATACTGCCGAAATATTTCGGTGCCTCCTAGCAAATTCACGAAGCGTCTGCTCCAAAGTCTGCAGTACCTGTTTCTCATCCAGCATCATTATCCGAAGTACCATTTGCTGGGTTCGTTCCTGCCCATTCATAAAATATCGGGCAACAACTCTTCTTGAATCTGGTAAAAACTTTATATTTTTTCGGACAACGGATACTCGCATAACTGGGAATTTTTATGATAATAAATCATTTATTATCCAACAAGTTAGTGATTTTTGTTAAAGTAAAAAACTTAATTTTTTATTAAAACTTAGAATTAGCCTATAATACTAGGTTCTTTTATACCGATTTCATCAAAAGTTTTTTCATAAATTCGTCTCTGGACATCCAACTTAAAACAATGAAGAATAAAGTTAAATTTTTGAGAGAAGAGAAAAACATGACTCAAAATGAACTTGCCGAAAAATCGGGTCTTTCATTGCGAACCATTCAGCGAATTGAAGCGGGAAATATTCTCAAAGGTTTTACCCTAAAAACAATTGCCGAAGCTCTAGAAACCAATCCCGAAAATCTGATTATCAAAAAGGAAAATATCCAAATCGAAAGAGCCAAACTCATTAACCTTTCTGTTTTATCTGGACTTATTATCCCGTTTGGAAGCATTATTTTTCCTTTAGTTTTAACGTATAAAACACAAGATGCTGCAAACAAAGAAATAGGAAAACAAATTGTAAGCCTTCAAATTGTTTTAAGTCTTATTCTTTCGGTTCTAATGATTGTGAGTCCGTTTATTCAACGTTTATTTACTTTCAAATTTCCGCTTTTCATCATTCCTTTAATTGCCTTTCTTAGCATAAAATTTCTGATTGTTATTCTAAACGGAATCAGTTTAAACCAAAAACAAGAATTAGCTATAAAACTGAAAAACAAATTCTTATAACCAAAGTCATAAAAATGGCGTAAAACTGTCGTATTGTTTTCGCAAGAAAATCGGAATCGAAAACCGAATCTTGCAGAAAAAATAAACCATGAAAGTATTTAAGAAAATTGCAACCGTATTTTTAGTCGTTATTATTTTATTCTTGTTGGGAGGATATTTTTATTTTCAAAAGAAATTCACTCCGCCAGAAAACTATTTGAAGGTTTCGGGAATTGTAGAAAATACTCCGATAAAATGGATTTCGAGCGACGGAAATCCCCA
Source organism: Flavobacterium sp. B330r (assembly GCF_056824325.1). Lineage (NCBI taxonomy): Bacteria > Pseudomonadati > Bacteroidota > Flavobacteriia > Flavobacteriales > Flavobacteriaceae > Flavobacterium > Flavobacterium sp. B330r. The sequence continues at coordinate 2,887,656 of NZ_CP124860.1, read as the reverse complement.
TTCTGCTTTGCTTTTGCCCATAAAAGTGAACGGAATAAACCGAACCTTTTACATGCAATTTGATTCGGGTTCTGCCGTTACGGTTTTCTACAAAAAACCATTGGAATCTATTGCTCAAAAATTTCAAAATCAGCTGAAAATTGATAATGAAAACTCATCGATTTCAACTGACTTTACAATCGAAAATATGAATGTAATTTCAAATACGTTTGAAGTTTTGAATTATGGTGAAAAAATCAATTTTGATGATCCAAAAGCTGAAAATATAATCGGAACAATTGGAACCGATTTATTAGAAAAACGAATTACTATTTTAGATTTCAAAAACGATCAATGTTCCTTCATCCAAAAAACTAAAGAAGATGATTTTACCGATTTTGAATTTAAAAAACGTAAAATTTTAATTCCATCAAATATCGAAAATGAAAAACTAAAACTGCTGTACGATTCTGGAACTAGTGGTTACGAACTGATAACAACAAAAGAAATCTGGCAGCAATACCGAAACAAAAACAGCGCTATAAAAACCGAAAAAGGAAATTCGTGGGGAAATACTTTGAGTATTTATTCCGCTTCTGCGAAAAAGAAAATACAATTTGGCAAAGTGATTTTAGACCTCTCTGAAGTTACCCATATAGAAGGCACTTCAGACCTTCAAAAATTCTTAATGAAGCGGTCTGGAATGCAGGGAATGATTGGTAACAAACTATTCCTCCAGCACAAATTAATTCTGGATTGTAAAAACGAAAAATTTAAGTTGGAATAAAAAGTAAAAATCTACAATAAAAAATGGTTTAAAGAATTGATTTTGATGATATTTTTGACATTTTCGATAAAAGTTTCCGTGTCTTTGATTTCTTGTTTAATCAATTGATGATGATCAGACAAATCGTGCTGTTCCATCATATCTTTTTTTAAATATTTAATCATCGATTCTAGACTTCGCGTATCGTTTTGATTTTGTTTTTTTAATTCACGCTGTTTGCTTTCCAAATATTTTAAAGTCTCTTTTAACTTCTGAACGTTTAATTTCACCAACCTATTCTTTTTAATAATTATAAAAACAATAGCTGGAAATGTGACAAATTCAATATGCTCCAAAAACCAATACCATTTGAATTCAACTCCGTTCCCAGCCATTGTTATTGGTACTTACGAACAAATTGATTTTTTGGATTTAGAAATTTTCTTATTTTTTTACTAATTTTTAAATCAAGAAAATAAGCAACTGAATTACAAATATTTAAATTAAAAATAGGCTTGAATTATTTTTTATTTTAATCAAAATAGAAAAGAATGAATGTGATTACAAATCATATTCACCATTAAAAACACAACTTTCAGAATTTCAAAACATTAGCAAAAATCATCTAAAATTGTGAATATCTATTTGAAGATTTAACTATTTATTTTGCAGTAAGATTTATCTTTGGCATCCTTAAAATTTAAAAAGAGATGAGCGCAACTTGGTACGAATGCAAAGTAAAATATAGAAAGACAGATGAAACTGGAGGACAAAAAGTTTTAACCGAGCCCTATTTGGTTGATGCTTTGTCTTATACAGAAGCTGAAAAAAGAATGACCGAAGAAATGGCCGCGTATACAAGTGAAGAATTTAAAATCACGGCTATCAAAGTGGCAAATTATGCCGAAATTCATCCTTTTGAGAATGCAGACAGATGGTTTAAATCTAAAATCACCTTAATTGCTTATGATGAAGAAAGCGGTAAGGAAAGAAAAACAAGCATGTATATGCTCGTTCAAGCAAATGATGTTCGCGAAGCCTTTGACAATACACTTCACATCATGAAAAATACAATGGGCGAATATTCTATTCCGGCCATTTCAGAAACGGCAATTATGGATGTTTTTCCTTATTTCAGCGGTGAAGAAGGCGAATCAGAAATGCTGGAAAGATTCAACGCTTTGAAAGCGTCTAAGCCAGAAAAACCAGAGGCAGAAATGATCGATCACATGGAATTTGAAACGGCTGTAGAGGAGTAATATACTAAAATGCAAAAAAAAACGAAAAGCTTCAGAATGGTCTGAAGCTTTTTTATTTTAGACTATTTCAATAAAGCATTTTTGCCAATGGCGTTACTGCCGAAGCCGATTTTGGCAGTAAAGACGTAAGCGCATCAAATTGTGTTGGACTTATATTCTTTTTCATTTTGGCTATAAAAGACTCTCTAGTGTTGGTCATTTTAGAAGTATAACCTGCTTTGTCAGTAGCCATTGTAGGCAAAATGTTTTTCTTTTTATTTAGCGTTTCATTTACCAACGAATTCACAACCGGTTTTTGAGCTTCGGTTAATTTCAATTTTGGAGATAGTACGCCCATAACCTGATTTGCGACACTAGCAACATCAAAAGCAGGTACTGCTGTTGTCGATGCCTTACTGGCTGCTTTTGTCACGTCTCCTATGCTTTGTGCATTTGCAAATGAAATTGTCCCTAAAAAGACAGCTAAAATCAATAATTTCTTTTTCATGGTATTTTCTTTTAAAGTTATTTGCTTGATACTAAAGGTAATAAAAATGTGAATTCATCTGACATTTTAAAATCATAAACATCTAAAAACCTGTACTTTATACTATTTCAGCAAGAAACATTGCAAATCTTCATAAATCAAAATAAGTCCTATCTTAGCTACAGAATTGCGCGTTGATTTAAAACCACTTACAGCACCAAAGTCAAAAAACCTAAGAAACCAGAATCTATATGACCAAAAGAAACCTAATTTTATTCGGATTTATAGTTTTAAAATTTATCCTACAATATGTTTTAGTTAGCCCAGAATACGATTTGCAGCGCGACGAATATCTGCATCTGGATCAAGCAAATCATTTGGCTTGGGGATATTTGTCTGTTCCGCCACTTACCTCTTGGTTTTCGTATATCATTTTACTGCTTGGAAATTCGATTTTTTGGATTAAGTTCTTCCCTGCTCTATTTGGCGCTTTGACACTTTTGATTGTCTGGAAAGCTATCGAACTTTTAAAAGGCAATCTTTATGCGTTAATTCTTGGTGCTTTATGTGTTTTATTTTCATGTTTACTGCGTTTAAATATGCTTTATCAGCCAAACTCATTTGATGTTTTATGCTGGACTGCATTTTATTATGTTTTACTACAATACCTGACTTTAGAAAATAAAAAATGGTTTTATTGGGCAGGCGTAATTTTCGCTTTGGGTTTCTTGAACAAATACAATATAGTGTTTTTGTTACTCGGATTAATTCCTGCTATTTTAATTTCTAAACAGCGAAAAATACTCGCAAAAAAAGAATTCTACTTTGCTCTTATTTTAGGATTAATTCTAGTTCTTCCTAACCTTTATTGGCAATACAGCAATCATTTTCCAATTGTGCATCACATGAAGGAATTGGCCGAAACGCAATTGGTTAATGTTGATTTAGGTGATTTTGTAAAAGATCAAATTCTATTTTTTATTGGCGGATTATTGGTTATTTTGACTGGACTTTTTGCGGTTTTATTGTATAAACCTTTTCAAAAATACAGGCTCTTTTTTACCTCTTTCGTTTTTACAATGCTGATCTTTATTTACTTTAAAGCAAAATCGTATTATGTAATTGGCCTATATCCAATTTATATTGCTTTTGGCTCTGTTTTTCTATCTCAAATTTTAAACAACGGATGGAAACGATATTTAAAACCTGTATTTATAGCACTGCCCTTATTGTTTTTTATTCCGATGTACGAAATGGCTTTTCCTAATAAAAGTCCAGAATATATAGTGGCGCATCCTGAGAAATACAAAAAAATGGGAATGCTGCGCTGGGAAGACGGAAAAGACCATCATCTTCCACAGGATTTTGCCGATATGCTCGGCTGGAAAGAATTGGCCAGAAAAACAGATTCGCTTTATGCATTGTCGCCCAACCAAAAAGAAACCATTGTGCTCTGCGATAATTACGGACAAGCGGGAGCGATTAATTTTTATTCTAAAAAAGGAATCAAAGCGGTTTCCTTCAATGCCGATTATTTGAACTGGTTTGATCTTAGCATTCCATACAAAAACCTGATTCGCGTTAAGGAATATGACGAAAACAATGAAGAACTTAAAGAAACGAGTCCGTATTTTGCAACGGCAACAATTGGCGGTCAGATAACTAATCAATATGCTAGAGAATACGGAGCTACGATTTTTGTGTTCACGAATGCTAAAATCGATATCAATAAAAGATTACAACAAGAAATCAACGAAGTAAAAAGCGCTATTATAAATGATTAATTTCAAGGACCTATCGTATTTAGAAACTGGAAATCTAAAACAGCAAGCCGCATTTCATGTTTTGACTAAACATAGAGTTTTGGAAAACCTTACTGAGTTTGATCCTATTTTGGTTGGCACGATTCCGATAAATATTGATATTGAAAATAGCGATTTGGATATTGCCTGCTACTGGAAAAGCAAAGTTGATTTTATTGAAAGGATTAAATCTTTATTCGAAAAAGAAAGCAATTTTACCATTCAAGAAATTGTGATTGATAACCATGAATCTGTTGTGGCAAACTTCTTTATTGAGACTTTCGAAATAGAAATCTTTGGACAAAATATTCCAACCGAACTTCAAAATGGTTACAGGCATATGTTCATTGAGCACCAAATTCTAAGCTCAAAAGACGAAAACTTTAGATTGGAGATCATAAAACTGAAAGAAAGTGGCATAAAAACCGAACCAGCATTTGGCTTGCTATTAGGCTTAAACGGAAACGTTTACCAAGAATTACTGGATTTCAAATTGCAAGAAAAAACGTCTTTTCTGAAAATTATAAAAAATAAAGTACTAAAATTGTTTGCATAACCGTATTTAGTGTGTATCTTTGCACCCGAAACATCGCGGGATAGAGCAGTAGGCAGCTCGTCGGGCTCATAACCCGAAGGTCACAGGTTCGAGTCCTGTTCCCGCTACTAAGACAAAAGCTTCAGAGAAATCTGGAGCTTTTTTGTTTATTTTAGGTTTATAAAATAATACCTGATTTAGATTACGGGTGCAAAGTCAGAGACATTCGTACAGCTTTTCATAAGAACTCTTCGGATAGCGTGGGAAAGTATTAATTAATTTTTAATTTTAATTTCTTTTATATAAAAATTATCCTTCCAATAATTACTAGGCAAACTAAGTTGATTGAATTCACTTTTAAAATGAAATTTATTATCAATCAAATCATAAACTCTATATGATTTCTTTAATTCTCCACCAACAATCTTATATACACAAAAATACCATTGTTTTTCTTTTCTTGTTTGAATAAGAATTGCATATTTCATAAAGTCAGATGTAAATGAACGTATTTGATCTATTGTAGAAATCCCGCTCTTTGGATTTAATGTTATTCCATTGATCACTTGAACAGAACCAATTAAACATTTTGAGTCAAAAGAAACATAATCATCAGTTTCGTTTAACACCTCACATTTACGTAATTCCGCATAATCATAAATATGTATGTGCACATTGTTTACTGGTAAATCAGTGTTATTTTTAAAATTAAAGCAAAAATTATTTACTGCCATAATAGCTAAATCAACATCTAAAGTACCACTACCTACTACATTATCATTTAATTTTAAAGCAGTTTTCGTCAATTGACGTGAGAGTTCTAAATTATCCTTTAGCAAAATAGCCAATTGTTCTTTTAGTTCATCATTAGAAGCATTTAATTTATCAATCTTTACATTCAAACTATCTTTAGCTATATCGCTTAATCTTTCCGATTCTTTTGCTTCATAATACTGCCTAACAGCTAAGACCCCAGGAACGAAACTTGCTAAAATAATTAACACTAATGTTATCATTGATTTTTTCATTTGTAATAATTCTTATTCAAAAATAAACTTTTAAAAAACATAAATTATATAATAATTTAGATCTATCAGCAAAAAAGTGAACCTCTTAAAGTATTTATTTACAACTTCTGTGCATATTCTTTTTCGTAGTTTCAAAGTAAAACTTTATATTTTATATACTAGATTCTTCAAATCATCTACTACACGGTTCGAAAATTGTCCCGTTAGGGCTACTAAGATAAAGCTTCAGAGAAATCTGGAGCTTTTTTGTTTTTTGAACTATTGTTGAAACTTTTATATTCGTTGTGTTCACGAGCGGGATGACTAACACTAGCAGGTAAAAAATTTAAGAAATATCAAAACTGTTACTTACTTCCCTTTATAAGTAATTGTCCAGTTCAGATTATCTAAATCTTCAATTGTGAAGAGATATTTTTTACTATAAATATTTTTACTGAAAATTGTTTTCCATCCATACTTATCTACACTATCTTTTTCAACAATGAATAATCTTGCCTGTTTATCTTCTAATGAATTAAAGTAATTGTTCCAATATCGAGGTCTATCAGAATTCGCAATTATTTGCCCTTTTTTAATTTCCTCAAAAACAAAAGGCGCATCATAATCTCCTCTTTTACTTTCAGAAAAGTCATCTTTGTACTCATAATAAAATGATCCATCATTCATACTATCATTTCCTGACAGGATACCAAATATCACTTTCTCTGAATTATTTTTTAAAAGCAACTCTCTCGTATCCAATTTATCGCACGAAAAAAAAATAATTAAAAGAGCAAAAAAAAGAAGAGCTTTAACCTTTAGCATATTTTAAATTTAAATAGCAACAATTTATATTTTATTCATTGAATTATTCCACAGAGTGCAAATTAAACCCAACAGATTCGGCTCCTACATTTTTCACTTTGTAATTTCTCATTTCTATCCCAAGTCCGTGATCTCCTTCAAATGTCGAATTGAAACAGATTCCAAAATAACCTTCATCTATTTTTCCTGCCATATGAATTGCTTTTGGTTTTATCATTAAATCAATAATTTGAGCATCCTTATTCATTGGATTAGGATATTTATTATCATCTTCAAATTCATTCAAGTAATCGTTCCATAGAAATGTATAATAATCAAAAATACCTTTTCGGATGTCTTCTATAAATGATTCTTGATTTCTAACAATATATTCAATTGTTGATTTATGGATTTCTGAAATCTCTTCATTATCAATTATTAATTGACAATTATCACAATTAAAAATTCTAATTGGCAATCTGCACACTAATTGATCATCACTAATTCCGAAATTTGGATACGTATAATTTTCCCAAATATATTGACTTGGATATTCTCTTCTATGCCATTCATCAAATATTTCTTGTGTGCTCATTTATAGTTTTAAAGTTTGAGTTAATTATTTCGTGTTCCGCAAAATCTTCTTCATCAGTGCTGCGCAAATGTCTCTGACTTTGCGCTACTCAAAACAAATATATCTAAAAAACATAAGCACCTCAAAGTCTCTGACGTTAAAACAAAACTTCTAACAAGAGATGAACGAAAAAAAGTCGGGAAACTTTTGAGACGTTTGTATTCAATATGGCAAAAAAAAGCGCAAAGTCAGAGACATTTGCGCAGCTTTTCATGAGGAATTCTTCGGAGATTGGACTAGCTATTTCATTAGCAATTTATATTTTAATTTAGCATCCTTGTCTTCTGGCTCTTTTTCAATGTATAACTTTAGATATTCAATCGCTTGTTTTTTTTGACCTGAAAACCTATATGCCTCACTTATATAATAATACCCATAGGTGGAGTCTGGAAAAAGGTGATTATTTAACTTAAATAAATCTATTGCCTGATTCGTCTTTTTTTCGAACAATAGCTTACAACCATATCTTTCAATAAGATTTTCTCTTAATGAATACTTCTTCGAATTGCGTTCTACTTCTCTAATTCCAGCTTCATAACCTTTATTGCATACTATCTTAATTATATCTTTAGTATAAAAAAAATTGTCAATTGATGGTGCTGAACCCACTAATTGTTTTTTAATTAGATTACTTACTTCCCAATAATTTTCGACTTCTCCATTTGTTAGAATAATAACAGTATAGCCCAAATCCGGATAAATCATTAGTTCACAAGCAATACCATCATGCCCACCGGTATGTCCAAAAATTCGGTGCCCGTTTATTTTGTTTTCTTCAAATCCATATCCATACATTCCTTCTCTATACTTCACTTTACCCGATGTACAAAGAGCAATATTTTCTTTACTAAGCAAACGACCGTTTTGTAAAGCATTGGCAAAACTCAGCAAATCGTCAACGGTTGAATAGCCGCCACCAGCAGGAGTTCCTTTTAATAAATTTACGAAAATATTATTTTTCCATTGTCCTGGTTCCTCTAATGACATTGTATAGCCAGTAGCTAAATTTGGAATAGCATTATCCAATTCGTAAGCATCAGTATTAATCATTTTTGAAGGTTTGTATATATATTCTTTTACGTAATCAAAATAATTTTGAGCCGACACCTTTTCTATGATTAATCCTAAAACCATGTATCCAGAATTGCTATACGAGAAGCTGGTACCTGGGGCAAAGGCTAGTTTTTTATTGACAAACAATGGAAGGTAATCAGAAACCGTTTTGAATTTTTCTTTTGCAAGCTTATCGTATTCCTCCCAAAAACTGTTCATTCCCGAAGTGTGCGTTAACAATTGGTGGATTGTTACAGAGTCGGCAACAGTTTTATTGGGATAACCTGCAAGATATTTGCCTACTTTGTCTTGAAGCGAAATTTTGCCCGATTCTACCAATTGCATAATCGCTATTGCTGTAAACATCTTGTTTATAGAAGCTAAGTTGAACTTTGTGTCTGGCTTATTTTTTATACTGTCTGGCAAATTGGCAAAACCAAATGCTTCCCTATATATTGGTTTGCCATTTTTTGCAATAAGAACAACCCCACTTAAGTTATTCTCTTTTTCAAGATTTTCTAAGTAAGACCTTATCGGATAAACTACACTTTCCAAATTTTGTGATTGGACCGCGATAGGTTGCAAAAGCGATATAAAGAAGATCGATATAATAAAATATATTTGACGGGTTGTCATATGGTATCATTTTATGATTAAAGAGACAAAACTACTTTAACCATAAAACGAAAAATTGTATAAATGTAAACCTATAAAAACAGCCAGTGTACTTGTTTTCTTTCTAGCGCAGTTGTTTTTTCAAAAAAAACTTTAGGAGAGAACCCTGTCAATGATTTGAATTCTCTTATCATATGGGACTGGTCAAAATAATCAACACTATATGCAATATCCGTTAAGCTGTTTCTTGTATTGTTTGATGAGTATTTATTAACCGCATTTCGAAATCTTAGTATCTTTTTGAATTGAGATGGAGTTTTGCAGATATGCCTGCCAAAGTGTTTGTTTAGCGTTGTACGTGAAATAGCATTTTTTTTACATAGTTCTGTAATCGTTAAAGCATCATTTTCTTCACACATAATTTCAGACAAAATAGTTTCAAGAAAATCATGCTGAAACCCTATTAATTTGGATAACCAATAACTTTCAACAGCTTGAATTTTTTCGGTATCATTTTGCAAGGAAAGAATTTCAATCATAGCTTTTCTATAATCTTTAAAAGGTGAAAATTCAGAAAAATTTGAACTATTATAGTGGCTTAATTCATGCTCCAAAAATGAATTAATAGCTAACGGCTTAAAATAGATAGTAATTTCTTTTATTTCTCCTTCGTATTGAACATACACCGGCTTATTGAAATTAGAAACCAAATTTGTTTCAATCTTATTGTCATCGCATTGCCCAATTATTAACTTATTTCCTTTATTAATAGTTTTTGATTTTTCACTTATTGATACAATGGTAAAAATAGATGGGAAGGTTATATATTGGGCGGGGTTTTCTTTAGATGTATGCGTGAGTATATAAATACACTCTATGTATTTTTTAAGCAAAGGATTTAAAGGGGAATAAACTTTTATTTTCATAGTTTATAAAAATTGGATTCACCAGCTGTCAACGAGACTTTAAATTTGTTATGCATTGACAAATCTTTTACCGTTTGCCGTTTGGTTCACTAAAATTACTCCTAACTTATTTTATAAATGTGGTTATGCAAACAAAAAGAAGAGAAAAAAGTTAAGGTGTTCATTTTTAAAAATCATAATAATCAAAGATAATCTAGTTAGATGTTTGAATGCTTCCCGCTACTAAGAAAAATACCACTTAAAAAAGCTGATGTTTTTTTATTTTAAATCCTAACAGTTCGTTGGGCTTATATCCGCCACGACGGATGCCGATTCGAGTACTGTCCTCACTACCAATACAAAAGCTCCAGATTTCTCTGAAGCTTTTTTTAGAACTATCATTAAAACTGTTATATCCATTGCCTTCAAGAGCATTACGCTCAAATTAGCAGTCTAAATATTATTTAATACTGGGTTACTTCTTTAGCCAGATTACGTATTACAAACCATTTTGGGTTAGTCAAAAAAGATTCAGTGTTCCAATCTTTACTCTCAATATCTTGTAAAAGAATAAATAATTGTTCCAATTTAAATTTAATATCACCATCAATCAAGTTTTCTGAATGCAACTTATTGAGATTAATAGGATTCAGAAAGGTATAAAAATCACCCTCTAATTCTTCTAAATTAAATCTAATTAAATCATCCCTTTCATTAATGCTAATATGGTTTGGAATTGCCATTAATTTTAATGTCTCTTGTAAAGATCTAAAGATATCTACCATTGGGCTAATTCTTTTCCAATTCTGTTTCAGTATGCATCACACACGCCCACTTGCTGTTTTCTTTTATCCAAGTAGAAGTGCAGACACACTTTATAGGTTCTTTATGACTTTGATCTACTATCTCAAAATCGAGACGATATCCTATTACCGCAGTGTTTTCGGCAATTAGTTTTTCTTTTACATCATAGATGTTCAGCACTTTTATTTTATTGGTTTGCCCAGAGTCGAACATATTTTTGAACTCAGTCTCGCTGATACTCTGAATGCCATTTTTCCCGGCAACTATGCAAGGAAACAGCGTTAGGTTTCTTACCGTTTCATAGTCATTATTTTCAACTCCGTGCCAGTATTTTTTTTCCAATTCTATAATTTGCCCTTCCATATTATCTCGTTGTTAATTAGACATTTCACAAATTTCACATTAATATTGAAATAAAGGTGCTCTTTTAACATAGATTTAATTTCGTAAAAAAGCTTCTTAATAATCATCTTAATCAAACGAAATGGATTTAGGATCTATCAACTGTTGGCGTGAGCGTCTGGCTCGTGCTACGATTTTTTTAATTACTAACTCATAATTTTCAGGTTCAAACAATATGAAAAAATGAGAAAGAAAGAAGTTCCTGAATCTCTAAAGATTGTTGGAAATAATATAAATGAGATTATTAAAGAAAAAAACTAAAAGTTAGACATTTAGCGAGCGATTCTAATTTAGATATTGAAGCTTTAAGAAGATATATGTTAGGCAAACAAATTATGGGTATCGATAAAGTTATTAGAATTTCTAAAGCTTTAAGTGTCGAAGTATCGGAACTATCTCAGAAAACATGATTATTCTTCCCTTCATTAAAACATAAAACACAATAAAAGCATAGAAGAATATTCTCTCAAAAATAAAATTTTTCAATATTTTTAAAAATTATTTTTCACTTAAAAAACGAACATTTCGCCCACACAACCTCACAACAACAATTTATTAATCAAACAAATACAAAACAACTAACTCGATTAACATGCCAATACTGATCGTCCAAAATGGTTTTCCATCAAAAAAAAATTAAAAATTTTTCTCAAAATGCTTTGTACATCTCAAAAATAGTTGCACTTTTGCACCCGCAATAGCAAAGCAGGTCCGTTCGTCTATCGGTTAGGACGCCAGGTTTTCATCCTGGTAAGGGGGGTTCGATTCCCCCACGGACTACTTACTAAGACAAAAGCTTCAGAGAAATCTGGAGCTTTTTTTGTTTATATTTACTTCTTTAAATGTTTGAGGATTTTAGAACAGTATTAAAAGCGCACAAAACCTACAAATTGGCAATTAATAAAGACACAAATACAGCAAACACAATAACAAAGCAAACAAGAAGTTATGAATGAAGTAATTTCAGATTACAAACACAATCAGAAAATCAACCCAAATCTTAAAATGAAACACAAATTAATAGCCCTTTTATTTGTATTCGCCTTTGCAAATATGTCTGGACAAGCGCCCGCCAGCAAAACCAACTACACCAACAGCAAATTACCTGCAGAAGAAGCTGTTACTAATAAATCTCTAAAACCGCTTAAAAAGATTTCTCTAGACGATACCTCAATTTTAATTTACGATTACGACGGTTCGCTTTTTTCATGGGATCTGGAAGTCGAAAGCATTGTTTGGACAGTAAAAGCTTCAGATGCCCACACAGAGATGTGCGCCAACAAAATAACCATTCATGACGGAGTTGTGTATATTCCGTTTATTAATGGAGAAATTTACGCAGTAGATAATGGAACAGGAACTATTTTCTGGAAATCTAGAATAGGAAACATTACAGACCAGATTGTTCTAAAAGACCAAACTCCGATTATAGCTAACGGAAAACTTTTTATAACTGCTCAAAATCAAAATCAGAGCAGTAATTTATACGCTTTAGATTTAAAAGATGGCAGCTTGGCTTGGAACTACAAATTAGACACTCCAAACAACGATATTGAGCCACTTTTTTTCGATAATAAGATCTTTACCCAAAGCGGAACAAATGTATATTGTTTTGAGGCTAATACAGGAAAATTACTTTACCAAAAAAGCTTTGATGAAACCATGACCGGGAAACCAGTTACAGATGGCGAAAGTGTTTTTATAGCAGGCGATAAAAATTGGCTGTATGCTTTAAAACCAAATAGCCTTGATGTTTTGTGGCAGTTTAAAATAGAAGAAAACCAGAATAACGTTAAGGAACGTATAGTATGCCACGACAAAAAGCTATATTTTGCAGCGCAAGGGCCAGAAGTTTCTTCTATCTATGCTGTTGATTCTAAAACAGGAACTCAGCTTTGGAAAACAGATTTTAAAGGCGATAATGTGGAATACATCGTTAAAGAAGTTGATAATCTTTGGGGATACACTCGCAAAAAGAAGCTTTTTGAACTGGACTTATCAAACGGTGAAATTGCATTTGAAGAAAAACTAACTACACTGCCAATTTCCAATATAGAATTTCCTGCTGATGACAACCTACTTTACTATTATTGCGATGCAGGCTTAATTCAGTTTGATTTAAAAGAAAAAGACGAAAACGTATACTACATGCGTACCTCACTTAAAGACGATCCATATAGCGCTTATTTAAAGATAATTCGATAATAGCTTGCTGCTTTTTGAAATAAAAAAAAGACCATTTTTTCAAATGGTCTTTTTTATACTCTTTTGAGAAAAATTTACGCTCTAAACAAAGCATATTTATTATAGTTGTACAAAACTTTATCATAAGCAACATAAAGCGAAACTATTTTCTCTGACGATTCATTGAATGTGATTCCGTTATATTTTCTAAACAAGTAAATTTCTTTTAAACAATTAGAAAGACTTTGGTGAATTTCACTTGTAAAAGTCGGCAGTTTTTTATCTCCTACCAAAAGATCAACCTGGTAGTTGGAACTGCTTTTTGATAAGTTATTACCAATAATTCTAATTGTAAAAGTGGTTGGTTTTCCGTACTGTTCTCCTTGATATTGCAGTGTCATAATTTCTTCTTATTAAGTGATTAGTAATGCCGTTGGTTAATCGGTTTTTGGTTCTCCGGATACTTATATTAAAGTTATAAAAATTTAGGCAAACATAAAGAATTCAATTCTAAATTAAATGTTATTTTTTCAAAAAGACGAAACCTCTAGAAACCAGAAAACCGTAACGAATTACGGTTTTGGCAATTAACTAAATATATTTAATCAACTTGTTTAACGAGTGTAAAATTCATTCATAAGCATCGATTAATTTTGGGTAATTATTGTAATTTATTTTCTTGGTTTATTTCTAATAAAAACGGATTTCCATTTTCGTCTATCATGGTCATATTCAAAGCATCTAATAATGCTGTCTTTTTTGAAACCTCGCCTGTAAATTTATTGTACGAAAGATTCAATTCTTCAAGCTTGTTAAGCTTTTCAATTTCTTGCGGAATTGCGCCTGAAAATTCATTGTCAAATAAACTAAAATTTTCTAATACATTCCAATTAATAATTTCATTTGTCAAATTTCCCGACAGCTTATTATTATTCAGCAGCAATACTTTTAGACCAGAAATTTTATAAATCGAAACAGGCAGTTTTCCGTTTAATTCATTATTGCAAACAGCTAAAATTTCTAACTGATTTAGTTTTCCAATTTCCGACGGAAGCTCTCCAGATATCTTATTCATAAAAAGCTCCAAATCTTTCAATTTAGTCAACTGGCAAATCGAAGATGGAATTGCTCCTGATAATTTATTATCGGCAATATTAAGCATTTCTAACTCTTTCAGATTAAAAATGGCAGAAGACAAACTTCCTTCAATTTTATTTTTTTCCAGATTCAGCGATTCTAAATTCACAAGATCGTAAAAAGCTTCAGGCAATTCTCCCTGCAGATTATTATCTGCCAAATTGAGCGCGACCACTTTTCCGTTTTCGGCTTTAACACCGTACCAAGTAGAAACAGACAGACTTAAGTCCCATTTGTTTTTCCATTGCAAACCATTTGTTGCATGGTACAATTTTACAAGCGCTTCTTTTTCTTTATCCGAAATGGTATCTGCCAAAACGTTTAGCGAAAAAGCAAATAATAAAGAAAGAGTAATTAAAATTTTCATAACAGATTTGGGATTTGTTACTTGTGTAAAATTATGCAATTCACTGTTATAATACACCAAATATCGGCAAACTGTTTAAAAAAATTTTACAAGTAGGATTTAAGCTACTTTTATTATTTTTCAGAACCTGCATTTTTTTTGATTACATTTGATCAACTAATTCTAAAAACCTCACATTATGCAAATTAACTTCGTTGCTTTATTCCTTGCAGCAATTGTCACACTCGTAACTGGTTTTATCTGGTACAGCCCAAAAGTATTCGGAACAATCTGGATGAAAGAAAATAATCTTACTCAAGAAGAGTTAAAAAAAGGAAATATGCTTAAAATCTTCGGACTAACGTATATTTTTTCTCTAATGATTACAATGACTTTAATGTCTCTGACCATTCATCAGTCTGGTGCAATCGGAATGGTTGGTGGACCGCCATTAATTGACAGTGCAAAACCTTCATTTGCTGCTTTTATGGCAGATTACGGAATGGCCTACAGAACTTTCAAGCATGGTGCGCTTCACGGTTTTATGTCGGGACTATTTTTTGCTTTTCCCTTAATTGGAATCAACGGCTTGTTTGAAAGAAAATCTTGGAAATATATTTTTATCCATAGCGGATACTGGATTCTTACTCTGACCCTTATGGGCGGAATCATCTGCGGATTTGCTTAATATCATTTATAAAAAACCCGTTTGAAAAATTTATTTCAAATGGGTTTTTCTTAATAATAACTTAAACCCCATTAGTTATTATAAATATTATCTAATTTTGAAGAAATTAGCTCACTCTTTTGAATACAACATATTCTTTCCAGATTTACAAAAGCGCATCATTACTGCCTTTAGAATGGAACTCGCTTGCAGCAAATAATATTTTTTTGACACGAGAATATCTCGAAGTACTGGAAAATTCTTCTCCAGTAAATATGACCTGCCATTTTATTGGGCTTTTTGAAGAAAAAAAACTAATCGGAATTGCTTTAACGCAATTCTTATTTGCAGAAAAACTTGAATCTTTTGGAGAGCGTGATAAATGCTTAAAAACTTCGGTACGTAATTTTGCATTAAAGAATTTTGCTTCACACGTTTTATTTGTTGGAAACAATATGCTTACAGGACAAAATGCTTTTATTTTTGACAAGACCATCAAAGAATCCAAAGCGATTAAAACACTTCATAAGGCTATCAATCAGCTTAAAAAAGATTTGAAAGAAAGCGGAAGAAAGGTTCATATAACGAGCATAAAAGATTTTACAGCAAAAGAAATCGAACCGCTTCAGGCAGAATTCAAAAACAACTACACGTTTTCGACCCAACCAAATATGATTTTTGAAATCAATGAAAATTGGAAAACCGAACAAGATTATATTGATGCTTTATTAAAAAAATATCGCGATCAATACAAACGGGCACGCAAAAAATCGGAAGGAATTGTAAAACAGCAAATGTCTCTTTCTGACATTAAACAATATGAAGATGTGATTTACGATTTATATTTTCATGTTGCAAAAAATGCACCTTTCAATACCTTTTTTCTGGCGAGAAATCATTTCAGCTTTTTCAAAGAAATCATGGGAGACAACTTTCTTCTCTATGGCTATTTTTTAGATGAAAAACTAATCGGCTTCAACACTTTAATCAAAAATGGCGATGTAATGGATACGTATTTTCTTGGTTATGACGAAAGTGTTCAGCGCGAAAAAATGCTGTATTTAAATATGCTCTACGATATGATCGCTTATTCTATTAAGAAAGGTTTCAAAGAAATTGTTTTTGCCAGAACAGCTCTTGAAATTAAAAGTTCGGTTGGGGCAAAACCAGTTAAAATGTATGGTTTAATCACACATAGCAATGCATTGATTAACCATAACATTTCAAGGTTTTTTAATTATTTAGAACCAAAAACAGAATGGCAGGAACGTAATCCATTTAAATAAATCTACGGTACCGCAATTTTCATTTGCTTGTGCAGAATATGAATTTCTAAAGAAGTCTGAGCACCACAATATTCTCCATCAATTTGAAAATTAACGGGATAATCCGTTTTTATTTCAGCCTTATCGGTTGAAATAATCACAATATCATCAGAATCAATTGGCATATTTCCGGTAATTATTTTTCCGATTAAAAGTAGATCCAAACTTTTTAAAATCACCAGCTCAAACTTCCCATCATTCATAGCTCCATTTGGATTAATTACAACTCCAGTTCCATATTTCTGCGAATTGGCTATTACAATCATTCTTGCTACATGCTCTACCGTTTTGTTATTTGCCGAAATGGTAGCAACAAAAGGTTCCTCAGATTCTTTGAGCGTTGTGAAAGCTTGCAATGCATATCCCCAAAAACCACGCACATCACTTTCTTCATAATTTTTAACCAAATTGGCATTTAATCCGATATCACTTAAATGGATACTTTTTTTTCCGTTAATACAAATCATATCCATTTCGATATAATGGTGTAGAAACGCTATTTTAAGGTTCTCCTCTATTCCATCAGGAAGATTCAAGTCAACCGAAAGTCCGTTTGCAGAACCTGCAGGCAAAATCCCAATTATAACATCTTGCTCTTCTACCGCTTCAGCTACCATTTTTATCGTTCCGTCGCCTCCTGCAACAATAATGCGCTCTGGCTCATGTTCATTATATAAAGATTGTATGGTTCTTAGATCATTTTTTCCCGTAGTTTCGTAGACTTCCAAATTGAAATGATTGGTTGCTGCAAACTCTTCAACAGCATCAATAAGATCTGATTTATCCAAGTCACCAGAAATAGGATTTACAACAAATAGAATATTCTTTTTCAAAATTTTATTTTTAAAACCAATTAAATTAAGTAATTTACAGTTACATAAATATACGTAATTAATGAAACCAATTCTACAATTATATCGCGGTTATGCAAATGAGCAAGAGTTAATTGTAATGGGGCATGTTTTAAAAAGAGAAAACAAATACGATTTTGAGAAAAGAAAATTAAAAAATGCCACTTCGATACTCAGACTGTTCCGAATAAAAACCATTAAAAATTTTGATGTTTATCTTCATTATAATGGCGAAGTCATCCACACTAAAACATTAGATGATGGCTTTTTCAATTTTTGCATTCCATTAGAAAAAGAAACCCATTTTGGATGGATGTCTTACGAAGTGAGTTTAAAATATAAAGAAGAAACCATAACTTGCAAAGGCAGTTTTATTAGACCTCACAAAGGAAAACTCGGAATCATATCTGACATTGACGACACTTTTCTGATTTCACACACCAATAACTTTTTTCGAAAACTTTATATTTTATTATTTAAAAATGTAAATGACCGAAAAGTTTTTAAAGATGTTGTACCTCACTATCAAGCTTTAAGTTCTGCAGGAAGAGACAATGTCGAAGAAGTAAATGCTTTTTTCTACATCTCTAGCAGCGAATGGAATTTATACCGATTTATTGCTAAATTCACCCGAATTCACAAACTCCCTAAAGCCGTTTTTCTCTTAAAAGACATCAAAAGAGGAGTCACCGATTTCTTCATGAGCGGAAGAGGAAATCACGATCATAAATACGAAAAAATAAAGCATGTTGTAGAGTTCTACCCAACTTTAAAATATGTTTTAATGGGCGATGACTCGCAGCACGATCCAATGCTTTACGAAAGAATTTGCAAAATATTTCCCGTTACAGTTGTTGCGGTTTATATTAGACAAACGGGTAAATCTCCTAAAAAAGAAGTCCAAAAGATTCTAAAAAATCTGGAAAGCATAAATGTTTCCGTTTGCTATTTTAAAGAAAGCAGTAAAGCAATTGATCATTCTAGATCGATCGGGATTATTAAGTAGTTTGTTTCAAGTTTCAAGTTTTATAAAACGCAAAGTTCGCAAAGCTATCTATTGATAAAGCTTTGCGAACTTTGTAAATTGTAAATGCCAACTACAAAAAACTTAGCGTGCCTTGCGGTTAAATTTACTCGTCAACATGAAACTTGAAACCTGAAACCTGAAACAAAAACATTAAGCATTCAACCCATCAATTTCTTCTGAAACAACTTCCCAATCGATTAACAATTGCTCCAAATCTTCTTTCTTTTTATTGTAAGCAGTAAAAAATGAGGCATCTTCGATATGTTTGTCGTAATTAGTTTCTAACATCTTATCGTCGTGCTGAATTTGCTTTTCTAATTGCTGAATCTGGCTTTCGATTTTGCTTAATTTGTTCTGAAGGGCTTTTCCTTTCTTCTGATCTTCGTAAGATAATTTACTAGCTTCTTTTTCTTTTGCAGCTGGCGCATTTTTCACCACATCTTTTTTCTCTACTTCACGCATATTTTCAAGGTTGCGCTGTTCTAAGAAAAAGTTGATATCACCTAAATATTCTTTGATTTTTTGGTCTTTAAATTCGTAAACGATATTTGACATTCCTTGAAGAAAATCCCTGTCGTGAGAAACCAATAATAAAGTTCCGCCAAATTTTTGAAGAGCAGCTTTCAAAACGTTTTTAGATTTAATATCTAAGTGGTTCGTAGGCTCATCCATCAGCAAGACATTAATTGGCTGTAACAACAATTTGCAAAGTGCCAAACGGTTACGTTCACCTCCAGAAAGTACTTTCACTTTTTTCTCCACATCATCTCCACGGAACAAAAACGAACCTAACATATCACGTACTTTCATACGATTTGTGTCAGTTGCAGCATCTTCCATTGTTTGAAGCAAAGTAATTTCTCCGTCTAAGTATTCTGCCTGATTTTGAGCAAAATATCCTAATTGAACATTGTGTCCTAATTTGATATTTCCTTCATATTCAAATTCGTTTACAAGAGCCTTGATGAAAGTCGATTTTCCTTGCCCGTTTTGTCCAACAAAAGCAATCTTACTTCCTCTTTCAACCAGTAAACTTATATCTTTAAGAATCGTTTTGTCACCGTAAGCTTTCGTTACATGTTCAGCTTCAATAACAACTTTCCCAGGTTCTTTTGAAACTGGAAACGAAATATTCATTACTGAGTTATCATCTTCGTCAACTTCGATTCTTTCGACTTTATCTAATTTTTTAATCAGCGATTGCGCCATCGAAGCTTTTGAAGCTTTTGCACGGAATTTCTCGATTAATTTCTCTGTTTCCTCAATCTTTTTCTGCTGATTTTTTTGAGTAGCCAATTGCTTTTCTCGAATTTCATGGCGCAGTTC
The DNA here is from genome assembly GCF_056824325.1 of Flavobacterium sp. B330r. Classification (NCBI taxonomy): domain Bacteria; kingdom Pseudomonadati; phylum Bacteroidota; class Flavobacteriia; order Flavobacteriales; family Flavobacteriaceae; genus Flavobacterium; species Flavobacterium sp. B330r. The sequence goes on along the minus strand of NZ_CP124860.1, from coordinate 2,867,762 downwards.
TAAATATTGAGAATATGGTTTATTAAAATCGTATGCTTTACCTAACGAAATTTCGATTGTTCTATTGGTAACATTATCCAAGAACATTTTATCGTGCGATACAATTACGACAACTCCAGGATAATTACGAAGGAAATTCTCTAACCAAATGATACTTTCGATATCTAAGTGGTTGGTTGGCTCATCCAGAAGCAATACATCGTTGGATTGTAATAATAATTTAGCCAATTCGATACGCATTCTCCATCCTCCAGAGAACGTTTCTGTTTGGTTATTAAAAACTTCTCTTTTAAAACCAAGACCTAAAAGAATTTTCTCTGTGTCTCCCACATAATTATAACCTCCAAGAAGTTCAAAACGATGTGTATAATCAGATAAATCTTCAATGATTTGCCCGTATTCTTCACTTTCATAATCGGTTCTAGTAACCAATTGATGATTGATTTCTTCCAGTTTTTTCTCTACAACCTTAATCTCTGTAAAAGCTTCATAGGCTTCTTCCAAAACGGTTCTTCCTTGTTCAAAATCAATATCCTGACGTAGAAAACCCATTCTGATATCTTTCTCTTGCGAAATAACTCCTGAGTCTGGTTTAAAATCTCCTGCCAGCATTTTTAGCATTGTAGATTTACCAGCTCCGTTTTTACCAACAAGACCTACACGGTCGCCGGCGCCTAAACGAAAAGTAACTTCTTCAAATAAATAGGTTCCTCCAAAAGAAACGGAAAGATTGTGTATATTAAGCATAATTTGAGTAAAAACTAAAGGCTGTGAAAAACCTTTATTTTATTAATAAAAAACAAACTGTAAATAAACCTTTGGCATTTACAATTTTGAAAGTGCAAAAGTATAACTTTTAATTGAAGTTTTTATACTGAAAAACAATCGCTTTTACCATATTCTAAAACAAAAAAACGGATTGAAAATTCAATGTGATTTTCAATCCGTTTTTAAAATTTAAATTATTGAATGCTTTTTTAAGCTTCTTTAGGCTCTGGCATTAAGATCGAAGCTAAAACAGAAATTAAAAGTACACCTCCAATTACTAATAAAGAATAAATAGATTCAATATGGTAGAATGGAGAAATAATCATTTTTATTCCGATAAATGACAAGATAATGGCTAGACCATATTGCAATTTACTAAACAAGTGAATAAAGTTGTCTAACAAGAAAAACAATGCTCTAAGCCCTAAAATTGCAAAAATGTTAGAAGTATAAAGAATAAATGGATCATTTGAAATTGCAAAAATCGCAGGAATAGAGTCTACTGCAAACAGTAAATCTGTAAATTCAATTACGGCTACAACTACTAAAAGTGGAGTTGCTAATTTTTTACCATTTTCGTATGTAAAGAATTTATCTCCGTCATACTTATCGCTAACTTTAAAGAACTTTCTAATCAATCTAGCTCCTCTAGTATTGTTGTAATCTTCATCATCGTCATCGTCTCCAGAAGACCAAGATTTAACCCCAGCATATACCAAGAACAATCCGAAAGCTGTCATGATTAAGTTAATATCATATTTAAATCCTTCTAATCCTGCAAGGCCTAAAAGTTTGTTTAAATACGTTAATTCGATTAAGAAAGCACCAGAGAAAATAAAGATTGCTCTTAAAACTAATGCTCCGATGATTCCCCAAAACAACACTTTATGTTTGTTGTTATTCGCAACATCAAAAAATTTAAATACTAATATGAATACAAAAAGGTTATCAACAGAAAGCGCTTTTTCGATCCAATATGCCGATTGAAATTCATAGAATTTAGCTGCACCTGCAAAATAGTACACTAAACCACTAAAGATCATGGCTAAACTGATCCAAACTAATGACCAAGTTATAGCTTCTTTATTTGTTACGACGTGACTTTTTTTGTTGAAGATTCCTAAATCTAGCAACAGCATAATAACTACTGCAACCGCAAAAACAATAATTAAACCGGGATGTTCCGAAAAGATTGGGTGTTGATTCATTTTAGATATTAATTAGGTTAATTTTTAAATTATATATTGGCCATTGTTACCACAATGACTCTTCCGCCCTCTTCATTAGAAAGCAGTATTTTTTTTCCGTGTGTAAGTTCTACCATTGTACCAATTGGAACTTCTTTGTCTTCAGTTAAATCTTTTAGCGAAGTCAGTTTTTGATTGACCAAAACCCACTTCCCATTAAAAAAAGTAAAGTAACCAACAGGCACTTTTTGCTGCGGTGTTAATTTCTCATTTCTGGCAATATTACGATTAACATGCCATTGAAACAAATATTGATCATTATAAACCATTAATCGATGATTCTCGGGCTTCCAAGTCGTTTCCTGAAACTGATAATACAGATCTAAAACAGGCAGTGTTCCTTGATGCGGAGTACCGCAAAAAGGACATTTTGGAGTATTTGTATTATCAAAAACATACCATTTTTGGTCGCAGGTCGGATTATGACATTTCTGCATTAAATCGGTTGTTTTTAACAATGCAATTTCCCATTCTTCTGCGTTTGGTCTTTGCATCGGATTGTGTAATCCGTCTATAAAAACTTTATCAAACAGGGTCTTCAAATAAGGTCCCGTTATGGTGTATGGCAATTTTGTTATATCTGCCCAAGGCAAATCCCATTTAGAAACTTGGTTTAATTTTGGCCTATTTGTAGCATCGGTTGGGTGTTCGATAAACATCGCTTTTTCGCCCATTGACAATAAATCGTCTTTTTCGGTATCTAAATCATGGACTTTTCCTCCTTTTAACGGATGCCTATGCAATAGAAACATATAAATCAAAACTGGCAATGCATGCAAATCTGTTAATCTGTTCGGCAATTTTCTGTTCGTATCATTTTTATCTAAATGTTTTGTTGAAAGAACCTCAGGGGCAATGAAACCTGGTGTACCTATAACCTCTGCTGGAAATACTCCTGGCACTACCAATCCATCAATATCTATTATACAGGCTGTTTTATCAATAGGATCTACCAGAACATTTTTATGAGATAAGTCAGAATGTGCCAATCCCATAGCATGCATTTTTTTTACACCTCTAGTTAAATTAACACAAATCTGAAAATAATTCAACCAATTACCCAATTCAGAATTTGCTACTCGAAGTGGATAATGAGGATTTCTAAATTTGGAACTTGAAAACCATAATCCTTCTTTTTCTTTTCCCTGAATTAAATCACTTGTTGCATATCCTTTCTTAAAAAAATAATTTGATTTATAAATAGGAACAATTACACCCGTCAAACCATTATAATCGATAACATCCGTTGGCCATCTGTAAACTTCATTTATAAAATAGTCTCCAGACTCTCCATTTGTAATTTGATCTAAAAATTTATTGGTAATTTTTTGCAGTCTTTCTTTCTGATTAAAATCTAATTTAGCTCTAAAAATAGCGACTACATATTTTCTGTCGGGACTAAAATAAACGTCTTTTACACCACCGCGCATCGGCTCTCCGTTATCAACAAATTGATACGTTTTGGTAGAGTCGTTTATTGATTTTACTGTAACTGTACTCATATTTAGTAAATTATAGCAAGCGTTCTGTCATCATGATTTCCTGGACTCCAAAAGTCCATCCAGATTGAAAGTTGTGTCGCAATATCTGCATTTTCATATTCAAAATCAACTTTAGATCCATCTTCATTATTGCCTTTTAAGTCAGACAGAAATTCATTCCATTTTTCTATTTTTTCTAAATTGGCTTCGACCACAAATTTAGGATCGTAAATTCCGTCTGTCATTAGTATTAAATAAGAGAAATCATCTACTAATTTAAAGCCGAAACGTGAAGAAAGTTTATCGCTTTGAAAAATTTCAGGCATGGTAATAAAACGTGTTCCACCACCAAATTCGCCTACATCGATAACATTCATCAATGTAATTTCGGTTAAATCTTTATTTAGCAAACCAATGGGACAATCCCCAACTCCAAAAGTTAAGATGGCATATCCGAAATCATATTTTTTAACTAAAGCAAAAATTAAAGTTGCATGAAATTTTTTCAGTTCTTCGTTATTCGCCGTCGCAAATTCTTCAATCTTTTGATTAACAAAATGAGCCGCTTTTGATAATGTATTGTAACCAAAATGACTTATTTTTTTTGATGAATCTGAATCTGTTTTATGGTAATGATGAAGTAAAATCTCGTCAAATTCTTTTAAATTTTCTTTATCTAGATTTTCTTCGAAGTACTCAATTAAAGTATCGCAAGCTAATTTTGAACCTTTTCTCGATAAAGCCGCCGAACCTGCGCCGTCTGAAACCGCCAAAACACTCCAGCCATTTGTATCAAAATTTTTGAATGCAAAATCGTCTTCTCTAAAAGAGCCCACATTGGCATGACTTCTTCCTCTTTTGGAAGCCACAACAATTTTTTTATCTAAAAAAGTACTCGCAACCGCTACATTATCTTCTTTAGCAAAAGGAGCATTTTTGTCACTTTCAATACTTTTCCAAAGTGATTTTGGGTCAGGATTTATAATTATGGTAAAAACTTTTTCGTTTAAAGGCGTTTCTTCCGATTCGCCATCAATTTTAAAAAGCATTTTTATTTTTAAATCGCCGCTTATTTTCGGATTTCCCGAAAGCACTTTTTCTTCGCGATCAAATGAAAGTCCGGTTTCTTCTAAATTTTCCATTTCGTACGAAATAATATCATCCCAACCCAATTGCATAAAATCAATTTTTGCTTGGTATGCTTTATTTACGGTACCGTTTGGCAGAAAAACAGATTGATTCGTAATATCATCTATTCGATTTATTAAGTTCCAATTTTGCATAATGATCTGCTGTTTTTCTTTTATTATTTTTACTGCTGCAATATTGTTTTCACTAGAAATAAAATCTTCAAAAAGCGATTGTTTGCCTTTTGGAATATCAATTTTATTCTGGAATAAAAAAGACTGAAGATATCTTTTGGTCTCTTCCATACGTATTATCCTTGCGTTCTGTTTACATCAAAACCACCTTCGCCATAACCGTAAGATCCTTGATTGTTACACCACGGGCATGTACTAATTTGCTCGTCGCCAATACAATGTATTTTTTCGCAAACACAAACTGCAAATGCAATTTGATTGCCGCAACATGGACAAGTTGGTGCACCAAACAATTCTTCTGTATTTACTTTTGTATTGAAATTACTATTATCAGCCAATTCAAAATAATTATTGTCAACTTGATAAGCGCCAACTAATTTGTAATTTTTTGACGTCAATTCGATTCCAGCATAAATAGATGGCGCAATATTTTTGCGGTATTTCATCAAATATGGTCTCTTAGTATTTTGACATTTTCCGCTTAAAACCACATAATTATCATCTACATATTGCTTGTTTGGTTCTTCTTTTGTCAAATCAATTTTAGAAAGCGTTTCTCCATCTAATTTTGCCAATTCAAAACCAGATGAATTATTTTCTACGCTAATACTGCTGGTTTTAATAGAATCTGTAACCCATTTAAAAAATTCTTTGTACGATTGTACATTTGTATTTTTAAAGTGAAGTACGTTTTCTGTCAACTGCCCTAATAATTTTGTATCCGTTTCGTTTCCAAATGAAACCGCAATTAAATTTGCAGTTCGCTGCCAATTATTTTTCCATTCGTTTATTGCTGCCTGCGTATCGTCTGTCGGAACTCCGTCAGTAAATAAAAAAACGATTGGTTTCCAATCTCCTTTTACTTCATAAGTCGTTTTAACAATATTATTTCTTAATTCATACATTAAATGCCCTAAACCTTTACTAAGCGATGTCCCGCTTCCAATTGGAAATCTAGGCGGATAAAAACTCACTATTTCCTGCAACGGTACTAAAGTTTTTGGCTGTCCTGCAAAAACGATGATAGAAACATAAACCGTTTCCAGAGCATGCGGATCTGTTTTTAATGCCTGAATAATAGTTGATAAACCTTCTTCAACTTGCTGAATAGGTTCTCCAACCATTGATTCTGAAATATCAATTAAAAAATATATTGGTAATCTTCTCATTTTAAAGGAATTTTAATAGCATTAAAAAAATAAATAAAAGGATAATTTGTGTCATATTAACTGCCAATCCAACGCCGACTTGAGCAGGTTTTACAAATGTTTTCAGGAAATTTAATATGGGGGAAAATATACTATTGAAAAAATCAAAATACGATTTAAACTGATGATGAAGCTTATCTTTATATGGCAATAATTTGGAATAAAAAAATAATGCAATAATCAGAATTTCAATAAGAATTTTAATTGTATACATTATGAAAGTGCCTTGATTATCTCGCTCGCTATTTCCTTAAAAGCCTCTCTTTCTGCGGTATTTTTGGTTGGATAGCCGTAAACTGCTATTCCGTTATTTGGTTGCATATAATTTATAGAGAAACAAGCGCCATAACATTTATTTCCTCCATTTAAAGGTATATCATGTTTCACTTTTAAATAAGCACAACTTTTTCTAACAATTACATCGTGGATAATAAAATCCTTTTTAATGTAATTCTGCTTTAAGATCTGCTCTACATTTTTAATATTGAAATCTTCAATACCTGTTGTCCCGTAACACATATTGATATTATCTATATTCATGGTGTCTAATATCTCATCTGAAGTTTGCTCTAAATTTTCAAGCTCATTTTCTTTTCCTTCATAATAAGCTTCATCCACTGCTGTGGCAACATGTATAAGCACTTTTGAAAATGTAAATAGCATATCAAGCATTTTTTTTAATTAAATCACAACTGTTATTTCGCTTGGCGGTGGCGGAAGCGTTACACTTTCTCCTGTTCCCTGGCTTTTATTTCCTTGTTCGATAGTTTCAGAAACCCATTTAAAAAATTGCTTTAAAGTAGAACTATCAGCAGAATCTAAATGGACAACATTGTCTGTAAGTTCCTTTAAAATACTGTCGTTGGCCATATGTCCGGCCGCACAACCTACAACTGCACCAAAATTTAAGGCTTTAATTTCTTGAATTTTTTCTCTGTAGAATTGAATATCTGATGGTTTTCCGTCTGTAAAAACAAATAATAATGGTTTCCAGTCGCCTTTTAAAATTGCAGATCCTTTTATAACTTCTGTTTTTACTTTCTGAATTACAAAATCTAAACCTGCTCCCGTATTGGTTGGACCACTTTGCGGACAAGTTATTTCAGGAAGCTGAAAATGAACCAATTCGGTTAAGGGTACAATTTCTTTTACTTCTCTGTCGTAGGTTATAATACTAATCCAAAGAGAATCTAATGCTTGCGCGTCTGAACGCAATGTATTAATCATACCACTTAAAGCATTATTCAAAGCTTGAATTGGCTCTCCGTACATTGAACCCGAAGTGTCTAGCAAAAAATATACTGGTAGTCTTCTCATAATAATTTTTAAAAACTAGTAAAACAATGAATTCGTGAACTATTAATTAGACGGTACAACCCCGCCTTTTACTGAATTTAAACCACAATGTTTAATTCAGATGGTGGCGGAGGTAATTCTTTTACATTTGTAAATTCTCTGCCTAAATCTTCAATTTTTGTAGAAGTTACACCAATTGAAGCTGTTACCCATTGAAAAAACTTGCCAATACTAGCGCTATCTGCGTTTTCTAAACTTACTACAGTATCGGTAATTTGTTTTAGAACATTGGTATCTGCACCGCCTCCCGCTGCACAAGCAACCGTAAAAGCTGTTTTTACTTTTTTAAATTCTGCCAGACCGCTTTCCCAATTATCTGTCGGAATTCCGTCAGTCATAATAAATACTAATGGTTTCCAATCGCCTTTTTGCTCTGTGGTTGTTTTTGCAACTTCAGTTTCTATTTTCTGTGCAGTCAATTTTAAAGCATCGCCTAAAGCCGTAACTCCAGTCGCTTTTAAATCAACCATTTGAAAAGATGCCAAATCGGTTAATGGAATAATCTGCTGTGCCGTACTGTCAAAAGTAATGACACTCAAAAAAGCAGTTTCTATGGCTTGCGGATTTTGTCGCAACGAACTGATCATCATTTGCACACCGTTTTTAACAGCTTCAATAGGTTCGCCAGTCATTGAACCAGATGTGTCTAAAAGTAAATATACAGGCAGTCTTCTCATGATATAACGATTTATACAGGAATATTATAGGTTGAAGTTTCAAAAGCGCTATAAATATTAGAGCTTCTTTTTAAAGTCGCTACTAAAAATGAAATAATGCATGAAAATATTACAAGTTTCTCAGCTTGATAAACAGATCTATCACCTGAGAAACTCTAATCCATGAATGTTTTCAATTTATAGGTAAGATTGAACTATTTTATGAATAGTCTGTCCTAAAAAAGTATCGTCTGTTGGATCTCCAATTGCGCTGAATTTCCATTCTCCATTACGTTTGTACAATTTACCCATAATAATAGAACGCTTGTTTACGTATTGACGGTCTGCGGCTACATTATACGACGCAAATTCAGAAACTACTTTTGTTGGAGTTCCTTCATACATTCTAATTTTTGCATAAGGAATTTGAGAAAAGTCTTCTTTTCCTGCATTATTCAAAAAGAAAAATATCTGATTTACTTTGGCATCAACTTTAGAAAGGTCAACTGTAATAATTTCATTATCCAAACCATCGTCGCCGCCTGTATCACCTGCAAGGTCATCACCGGTATGCTTCAATGCACCATCTACACTTATCAATTTACCTTTTGGCAAACCAAATTGTTGTAAAACTTCTACTCTGTAAAGTGGGGAATACAAATGATCACATAGTTTGTTTTGATCGTCGATTAATACACAGCTTAAATCTAAATCAATATCCACTACATTTTTTGATAATCCTAAAAAGCCTTTTGTTTCAATAGCTCCCCAGTTTACTCCAACACAGAAGTTGGTTAATGTTTCACCACTAGTTTTTCTTAAATCAATTTTTTGACCTTTGGTTAAGTTAATTGCCATTTGAGTTAATGTTTTAAAATTAATTATATTTATTTAAGTAATCTTGTAAACCGCCTTTCATTCCAATCCCAACAGCTTCAAATTTCCACTCTTCGTTTCTTTTGTAAATTCTACCAAATTCGACAGCCGTTTCTATAGAAAAATCTTCGTCAAGCTCATACTTAACTAACTCAACATTAGCTTGATCTAAAATTCTAATAAATGAATTTCTAATTTGTCCAAAATTTTGTCTTTTTGTATCAGCATGGTGAATGGTAACCACAAAACAGATTTCGTGAACTTCTGGAGAAATTTTAGATAAGTCGATGTATACTTTTTCATCATCGCCGTCACCATCTCCTGTTAAGTTATCACCTGCGTGAGTAACTGCTTGGTCAGGTGATTTTAAGTTATTGTAATAAATAAAATGATTGTCATTCGGAATTTTTCCATTTGCACCAACTAAAAAAACTGAAGCATCCAAATCAAAACTTGATCCTGTGCTGCTTGAATTACTATCCCATCCTAATCCAACAGTAAATTTTGGAGCATCGATACTTTGTCTTTGTCCTTTCTCTAAGTTAATTGCCATTTTATTTTTAATTAATATTAATATTCAACATTGTTTTTAAAATATTAGTCTGTTCATCAACATTCTGTAATTCATCCAGAAAATCGACAGACGAAATTTTTTCTAGATATTCATTTAGCACTTCTAAAACACTTTCAGGCAGTGTTGTTTTTATCGTACTAAGTTCATTTTTTAGGTCCGCATTTTTATTTTTCAGCCCTTTTATAATAATTTGTTTAGAAGAATCATTTTTAGAAAGATCAATTCCTTTTACAGCTTCTTCATTTAAGAAATAGAATGATTTTTCGTTAGCAACAAAAACAAATTTGTCATTAGAATCCCTGAATTCATAAACTTCTATAATCTCATTATTACAAACTAATCCGCAACAAAATTTGATCTTAAAACCTAAAATATTTAGTCGTCCTAAAAGCTTTCTTTCAAATCGTGCGTGTGCATTTTCATATACACTTTTATTAAACTGCGAAAGCTTCTCGTATTGATCAATAGTAATTTCTCTATAATATTCTGCTTGAATGCTTTGTGAGAAAGTCAACAAATCATTCCAATTGAAAAAAACATCTTTTTCTGTAACAAACAATTGATAGAGTTCTTCTATCTTTCTTGACATATTTTGAGCATGAAGCTGCAGTTGTTTTGCAAGCTTTGTCTCCCCGATTTCCGATTTTAATTTTGCTAAAATATCTTCGTTAATATAAATCTCATCTGAAATTAAAACATACTGCTGTTCTTTTGATTTTTTTAGTTTTTGAAACAAATCAATTAAACTGTTAGTATATTGAATATGAAAAAGTTCCAGTTTATTAATATCTAAAATTCTATTTTTTTCGAAGAGTTTGTGAATGATTTTTGTTCGTACCAAAACTCCAACAAGATCCTTGTGATTAAAGAAATTGGCTAACAATTCTAAAACCACTAATTTTCTATTACTCTCTTTTATTATTTCAAGATATCTTTCCTCTTCCTCCTGCATTTATTTAATTTCCAAACATTCAATTTTTATTAATCTTAGCTTACAACACCTTTTTTCAATTCTTGTTCTAGACTTTGTAAACCGGCATCAAGTTGTCTTCTGGTTTCTGCACCTTGCTCATGAATTTGCTTTACTTCTGTCAAAGTATCAATCAAAGATTTCGTTGTCATCTTAAGCGTTTCAAGAGAAACGACTGTATTTTCGTTTTCTTTAGCCACTTCAATACTATTTTGTTTCAGCATTTCAGCATTTTTCTGTAAAATAGTATTTGTTGTTTCTGATACTTTTCTTTGTACTTCTATATTTTGTTTTTGTCTTTGAAGTGCCACCGCAAGAGTAAGCTGATTTTTCCAAACTGGCATTGTTGTAGTCAGTATAGACTGTGCTTTTTCTGCAATAGAAGTATTATTGTTTTGCACAACTCTAATTTGCGCTAAAGACTGTAACATGATAAAACGTACAATCTTCATATCTGCCAGACGTTTGTCTAAACGATTGATGAAAGTTCTTTTATCTGATATTTGATAATCCTGATATTGAGCGCTATTTGCTTCCATTACAGCAAGCTCTTCGTTTAATTCTTTAAAACGAATTTGTCCTGCAATAATGTGTTTTTCCATTTCTTTGATAAGATTCACATTCCCATCAAACATAGTTTGAAGTGCGCTGTTATCTTTCACAGAATTAATCATTCCTGCTTTTACCTTATTACTGATTTTATCAATATTTACAGTAATTCTGTCGTATTCCTGAAATAATTTTTTTACGTCAATAATAAACTTATTAAGCAATGGAACTTTTGATATAAATCTTTTAAATGGACTTTGATTTAACTGCTCTACATCAATATAATTAAGTTCAGTTAATAAATCATTAATCAAACCTCCTACTTCGCCAGAATTATAAGTTCTTACATTCGTTAAGAAATTATCACTTTGTTTAGCAATAGAATTTTGAATTTCTGCACCATAATTCAGAATCGAATTGGCGTCATTTTCATTCAATTGGTTTGAAATGCTTTTATAACTATTTACTTCCGCTTCTGTAATTGAAGCTAAATTTACATTTCCATCTTTATCAATCAAAGCAGTATTCTCCTGAGTAACTAATTGATTCTCCATGATTTTTATAAGTGATTCTGTTGAATTGTAACAATAGTTTGTTCTAATTTTTTATCGCTTGTTGGTACTCCAACTGCGTTAAATTTCCATTCGTCGTTTCTTTTATAAAAAACACCTAAAATCATGGATACGTTACCGGCAAATGAAGCATCATTTGCAACATCGTAACGCGCAAATTCTTGAGTTACTCTAGTTGGAGTCCCTTCGTATATTCTGATAGATGCGAAAGGAATATCTTTAAAATCCTGACCTCTAAAACTGTTTATAAAAAACGCAACATGACTTGCAGAAGGCGTTAACTGAGAAAAATCTAAAGTGATAACTTCATTATCCAATCCGTCGTCACCATTTAAATCTCCCGTTAAATCATCTCCACTGTGTTTAATTGCACGATCATTAGAAATTAATTTTCTAAAGTTTACCGAATCAATATGATTTTTCTTGTCGTCATAAACAGCACAGCTAGCATCTAGATCTACTGCTTCTTTTTTTGTGCCAAAAAAACCTTTTTTCTCGATTGCTCCCCAATTCACACCTACACAGATGTTTACTAGTTTTGAGCCATTACTTTTTTCAAGATTAATACGTTGTCCTTTTTCTAAATTAATTGCCATATCTTAGTTATATTTATTTAAATAATCTTCCAATCCGCCTTTCATTCCAACACCCATTGCTTCAAATTTCCACTGCCCATCTTTATTGTAAATTCTTCCAAATTCAACTGCAGTTTCGATAGAGAAATCTTCTTCCAATTCATATTTAACCATTTCTGTATTGTTAGAATCATCTACAATACGAATGAATGAATTACGCACTTGTCCAAAATTCTGTCTTCTTTCTTGAGCATCATGAATTGTAACCACGATACAAACTTCTTTTACAGCGGGATTTATTTTAGTTAAATCTATTTTAATTTGCTCATCATCACCGTCTCCATCTCCTGTTAAATTATCCCCTGTGTGAATAACAGATTCGTCTGGAGCTTTTAGATTATTGTAAAAGATAAAATGAGAATCGGATAATATTTTTCCGTTAGCACCAACAATAAAAGCCGAAGCATCAAGATCGAAACTAGAACCTGTACTACTGTTGTTTGTATCCCATCCTAGACCAATTGTAAATTTTGGTGCATTAATATTTTCTCTTTGTCCTTTCTGTAAATTAATAGCCATAATCTAATCTATTTTTATTACGTTAATATTGTTTTGATATTCTAAAATCTGGTGATAATTATTACTAATTGCAAGATGAAATAATTCGTTACTTTTCTTTCTAGAAATATTAGAAATTAAATAAGCAAATTGTTTGTCATCCAGGCTTAATATATATTTTACGATTCTCGTATTGTATTGAAAATCTTCACTATTTACAATAGAGACAATGTCTTCTACGTTTTTAACCGCAAAATAATTGTAATGATTTTCTATTTTCGGATGAATCTCTTTATTAGTCAATTCTGCGTAGTAAACAAATAGAAAATCTCCTTTCACATTATACTGATCCAAAATTTTATTTACTGTATGCTCGTGGCTACCTGTTATTTTAATATCGTCTACAAAAATGCATAGTTTGCCCTCAATAAAATTACGATCGATGTAATACGTATCATTCGATATTAATTTTACTCTCTGTTCAAAATCTAAATTTCCGTAATCTGTTACGTAAGTTTGATTTCTATAAATTTTAGATTCAATACAAGCTTTTTTCCCATTTTTAAACAAATAGCTGTTTAGTTCTTTTTTAAAATAATAGCACAAAAAGTTGGATGCAGTTGGAATAGATAAATAAGGACTTGGTAAAATAACAATGTCTCTATTTGATAAAATTAAATCTTTATGTTGAGCAACAAATCCGTCAAAAAGATCTTCTGCAAATTTCTCTGCAAAAAACTTATCTCCAAATTTAAATCTGCTGTATTCTGTCTCTTTAAAAGGACAGATTTCTTCTTCAACAATTTTATGTAAACTATAGCTTATATTCACTTTTATATTTTTAATAGATGTGCATCAAAACCAAATTTTAATGCTCCATTATAATCAGCAATACTATTATCGCCAATATGTAAAACATCCTTTTTTTCTATTTTTTTATATTTATTAACTTCATCAAATACCAATTTAAAAATTTCAGTGTTTGGTTTTGAAAATCCGACTTCATCAGAATATATCTGAAATTTTAAATATTCAGCCAGATCATAATGTTCTAATATTTTTCTTAAAACCTTTCCTTTAATAAATGCTGTATTACTCAAAATATTTATCGATTTACCTTGATTAGTTACTTCTTTAAACATCTTTTCGATATCAGAATAAATTAAAACTGGCTTATACTTTAAAAATAGTTCTTCTGTATGGCTGTAAAACTCCTTTAAGCGATCTGTACCATTTTTATCAAAATCAACATTTAAAGCCGCTAAAATTAAATAATAAATTTCGTACGTATCAATATTTAATCCTGTTTTTTCGTTAATATTATTGCATAAAACATCGTAGTATCTTACGACTTCATTTACCCTTTCAATTCCATGCTCCATTTCAAAAAAGTCCTTAAATAACAGATTCCTTTTTTGTTTAAATTCTGGATTTGATTTTATTAATGTCAGCCATAAATCAAAAGAAAGATGGCTGTAATTTTTATGATTTATTTTCAAGAATCTCCTTTATTTAATTATTTCTCCCGAATAATATTTCTCTAAGAAGAAACCTAAATCAGCTCTGTAGCCAATTCCTGAAGCCTCAAATCTCCAGTTACCATTTCTCTTATATAATCTTCCGAATTCAACACCTGTTTCAATAGAAAAATCTTCTCCTAATTCATATTTAGCAATCTCCTGACCATTTGAATCGTCAACAATTCTAATATAAGAATTTCGGACCTGTCCAAAGTTTTGCTTTCTGCGCTCAAAATCTTCAATTGTAACTACAAAAAGGATTTCTTCTATTGCATCGTTAATTTTAGCTAAATCTACCTTTATCGCTTCATCATCGTCTCCATCACTATTTCCTCCAGTTGGATCATCACCTGTATGCAATAAAGCTCCATCTGGAGATGATAAATTATTATAAAAAACAAAATAGCTTTCACCTAAAAGTTTTCTATCAGCATTAATCATAATGGCTGAAGCATCTAAATCAAAATCATGGCCAGTTCCTTCATTTGGATCCCATCCTAAACCAACAGTAATATTAGAGAGGCCTATATCAATTTTTTGTCCTTTTTGTAAATTTATTGCCATTATTCTATTTTATATTAAAAAAATTAACTTGCACAATAATACGAAAAAGAAGACCATTAATAATGAGGAAAACCGTAAAAGCAAAAAAATTATCAACAAATTAAAGCACAATTCTATTAAAATTGCGTTGATTTAATTTTTACATAATAAATTATTTACCAACAAAAAATTACGACAAAGATTTATCTTAAACTAATGAGAATACAAGACCGAGCAAAAAACAAACATTATTGCTATATTTACATTTTATTCTAAAAACTCAAAATTGAAATTGTAAGCACTTTTATAAAGATTAATTCTTAGTTTACAATATTTCTAAAATTACATCAGCATTAAAATGTTTAAAAGAGGTTCCAAATTAAATAGCATTATAACAGGAAGTTGTCCAAAATGCCAAAAAGAAAGCATGTATGAAGACAAAAATCCGCTTCATTTGAGTAAGGTTCTCAAAATGAACGAGCATTGCAGCCATTGCGGATTCAAATACCAAATTGAACCTTCTTTTTTTTATGGCGCAATGTACGTTAGTTACGGATTAAATGTTGCGGTAGGAATTGCTGCTTTTATTGTTTCATTTGTCTTTTTTGGAGCCACAATCGAACAAGCCTTTATTGCAATTATCTTGACATTAGTTGCATTGTTTCCTTTTGTACTTCGTCTTTCAAGAAACTTATACATTAATATGTTTGTTTCGTACGATCCTAAGGCCGGTCAGGAATAAGAGATTTTAAATATCTTTTATGGAAGCGTTTTATATCTGCTTCTTTATCTATTGGAGTTCCGCTTTCAATATTATCATACAACATTTTCGCTAAAGCCGGTCCGAGCATTACACCACGTGTCCCTAATCCGTTAAGAAGATGAATCGATTCGTATGCTTCATGAGTACCTACCAAAGGTCTTCTGTCGGCAACTGTTGGTCTAACTCCAGCAAAATGTTTTACAATTTCAAAATCGCAGGTAATAATTTCTTTAATGCGATCTAAAAGCTCTTGTTTCCCTTCTTCGGTAGGAAGATCTGTTTTGTCATGCCAATTGTAAGTAGCTCCAACTTTAAACAAATTGCCTCCTACTGGTAAAATAAAAACACTGGTATTAACAATTAAATCCAATTTCAAATCTGGCGCTTTTATTAAAAACAGTTCCCCTTTTGTTCCATCCAAAGGGAGATAATTAAAATAAGGGTTTTTATGCAGCCCAAAACCCTCTGCAAAAATGATATGGCGTGCTTTAATATTTTTATACTGAATTCCTAAATCAAGAATTTCCAAGAAAGAACTATGGAAAGATTCTTCAAGAAGCAAATTATTTTCCTTTAAGTAGGTTTTATAGCTTTCTAATAGTTGTCCAGTTTTAACATAGCCTGTATGTAGAACTTCTCCATAATCATAAGGAGAATCAATACCTTGATACTTCTTAGTAATTAGTTTCGTTGATAAAAAAGGAGCCAAGTTTATTTTATCTGAAGCTGCAAACCAATTATTCTGTTCTTCAATTGAAAAAAACTTTCTAAGAATTGGCATTTTAAAATTGAATTTCTCGTTCAGTTTGTCTTCAACCTGTTGGTAAAACTCATTCATTAAAACCAAATGCTCTTTGGCGTTCCAGACTTCACTAAAACGCTTCAGAATAACGGGATTGTACAAACCTCCAGCAATTCTCGAAGAATTCTGAGATTTGTCATCAACAACTAAAATAGATTTATTGTTTTTTAAGGCGATTTCGGCAAAAGAAATTCCAGCCAATCCAGATCCGACGATTAAATAATCAAGCATTGTGAAGTGTATAGATAAAATAAAAAAAACTCTAACTACAAAGGTAGCAAGAGTTTTTCTTATTATGAGTTTATGAACTTAGTAATTCCACATATCTTCTTCAAAATTACGAATCTTCTCTTTTACTCTTTCAGATTCTAGCAATTGGCTTTGTGCATTATCTCTAATATAATCTTTAATCTCACGATCGCCATAGACGTTTTCTTCTTTATATATCACAGCATTAAAATGTCTTGAATTTAAAATCTGATCAAAGGAAATCGGCAAGGCGGAATTCTGTTCATTAAAAGCTTTTCCTTCATGCAGTACTTCTCGGGCATTGGGAAAGAAAACCCAGAATAGCTCAATATAATCTTTTTCATCACTATTCATAGTATAAACATCGGGCGTCACTGGGCAAATTCCCAGAAGGCGATATTTTAATGCACTTTCCCTCTTATCAAAATACCAAAATCCTTTAATTTTATATTGACTTACATCAGCCGCCGTAAGATCTTGCTTCAAAATATATTCGGCCGGAACTGTTCTAGTTGGTCCTACCGTTTGGTCTACATAATTGACTTTCTTATTTTTTCCAGAACCTGTAACCACTTTCTTCTTAACAACACGCGTTCTATAATCATCAGGATATTGATTAATAAGTTCTCTACCCGCGTCTGTTGTATCAACACGAGACAAAGATCCTTGAATGTCTTTTAAAGTCTTTTTTGTATTAAAATAACTGTCTGTATAAACTTCTGTTATTTTACCGTTTCTCATTGCTTTGGTTAGAATATCATAAAGCGAACGTCTATCTGGACCAATATTGGCCGTATCAACCGGAAAATATAACGGAAAATTTATCTTTTCATTTAAATCTATAATTTCCCAAACCATCTTTCCCATCAAAACATCTCGATCATCAACATAACCATACGCTAGAGGTTTATCATTATCAGATATCATTTGAGCGGGTGTCTTATACCCTATCTGATCAGCAGTTTTGGCATTAAGTAAATTAGACTGAGCATTAGAAGATATGCCTCCAAGAACAGTAACAATAGCGATTAATAAATTTCTTACTTTCATCATGATAATTTTTACAAGACATTAAACGAAATTTTATCATAAATATTGTTATTTTTCTTACATAAATATAAAATAATATATCTTACCTACATTAGGCAGCTATATTAACATATTGACATAAAAAAAAACTCTTACTACAAAGGTAGTAAGAGTTTTTTAATTATCATGCTATGTATCAACTTAATAGTTCCACATATCTTGTTCGAAGTTGCGAATTTTTTCTTTCACTCTTTCAGATTCCAACAACTGATTTTGTGCGTTGTCTTTCATATAATCGCTAATTGCTCTGTCTCCATAAAGATTTTCTTCTTTGTAAACAACAGCATTAAAACGTCTTGAATTTAAAATCTGATCGAATGAAATTGGAAGAGCTGAGTTGTTGTCATTGAAAGCTTTTGCTTCATGCAATGCTTCTCTGGCATTTGGGAAGAATACCCAAAACAATTCAATATAATCCTTTTCATCACTATTCATTGTATAAACGTCTGGAGTTACAGGACAAATTCCTAGTAAACGATATTTTAATTCACTTTGACGTTTATCAAAATACCAGTATCCTTTAATTTTATACTGAGTAACATCTGCAGCAGTAAGATCTTGTTTTAAGATATATTCAGCAGGAACAGTTCTTGTTGGCCCAACTGTCTCTTCAACATAAGAAACTGATTTATTTTTACCTTTACCTGAAACAACTTTTTTCTTCACAACACGTGATTTATAGTCATCTGGATATTGGTTAATTAACTCTCTACCTGCATCTGTTGTATCAATACGAGATAATGAGCCCTCGATGTCCTTCATAGATTTTTTAGTATTGAAATAACTGTCAGTATAAACTTCAGTAACTTTTCCACCTTTAATAGCTTTAGTTAAAACGTCATAAAGAGAACGTCTGTTAGGACCAATATTAGCTGTATCTACTGGAAAATATAATGGAAAGTTGATTTTTTCATTTAAATCAATGATCTCCCATGTTGTTTTTCCCATCAAGATATCTCTATCATCTACATAACCATAAGCCAATGGCTTATCATTATCAGATATTAATTGAGCAGGAGTTTTAAGTCCAATCTGAGCAGGAGTTTTAGCGTTTAGCAAATTAGATTGCGCATTAGAAGCAAAACCTCCAGCGATAGAAACAATAGCTATTAAAAAATTTCTTACTTTCATCGTGGTATCGTTATAAGATATTGAATGTAGCTTACACTACTTTATTATTGTATTTCGTAAATTACAGGAGCAGTTCTTGGTAATAAATAACTACCAGCTCCAACAAGTTTAGTTTTAATTTCAGAAATAGTAACTTGGTCTCCTTTACCTGCTCTTGAAAGTACTTGTTTACATTGTGCATTCATTTTGTTTCCTGTAACAACAACTGTAGGTTGTCCAGCAATTTTCATATTGAATCCAACAACATCTAAACCAACTTCAAAATCAAAATCAAGAAGTTTAGCTCCAATAGTAGCAATCTCTAAGTTAGATTTAGGACCTTTAACAACTCCCATCTCACCTCTAATTGTTCCTGTTGGACCAGGAATACCTTTAATTCTGAATGTTTTCTTATCAGTTACTTTGTCACCGTTTGGTAAAGTACCTGTTACAGAAATTGTAGTTTCAGTACCTTGACCTGGGCTCATGTTATATTTTCCTGGTTTTCCAGCAGAAGCTAAACCTGGAGCACTTGCAACAATTTTGTTTGCATCAACACCAGCAAAAGATACAGAGATTGGGTTAACAACTCCTCTATATACTACGTTCATTTTGTCTGCAGAAATTGTAGCAGCGTTTGGTCTTGGAACTACAACATATTTTCCAGAGAATTTTAAAGGAATATTTTTTCCATCCTCTAAGAAAGTAAATTGTCCGTTGATGTCTTGTTCTCCAACTCCACCTGCAGTTAAAGAGATAACAGCTTGTCCGTTCACAATTTGTCCTGGACCTTGAAAAGAAGTTGGTGTAGTATTTTCATCATAACGACCCAAAACAACTTTACCTGTAACTTTTTCTCCTTGGAAATAAGCATTTTTATCTAAAACAACGATTGCTTGGTAGTTGCTGTAAGAAGCAGCTGCAACTGCAGCTTTACCTAAAGCACTGTTGTAAACGTCTGTTTCAACTTTTTTAACGTCATTCTGCCAAGCTGAAAGTTTTGCAGCTGTAGCAATTGCAGGGAATCCTTTAAAGTGGTACGCTAAGTATTTTTCTTTAATCCCTTCTTTGTTTTTAACATCAGAAACATCGAATTTCTTTTCAACCTCAGAAATAATTGACGCGTATTTTTTGTCTGTTCCTAAAGCCGCTTTAATATCAGCTTTATATTTTTCGATTTTAGATATAATTTCGTTACCTTTTTTAGTGTAACCGTCTCCTGTAAACCAGTCGTCGATATTATCTCCTCTATCCATAGACTCGTAAGGCATTTTTCCTGTTGCTTTATCAACTTCGAAACCTTTAACTGCCTGAGCTTTTAGAGTAGCTATATAATCATAAAAATCTTTTGTAATTGTTTCAACTTTGTGAGCTGTTACTGCAGCAATAGCAAATTCTCCTTTTGCTTCAGCAGCTTTTTGATCTAAAGAGCTTAATAAACCAGCGTTTGACTCTATAGAACTAGTGTTTGCACCTTCGAATTTTTCATTCATCAAACCAAAAGCAGAAATTACTTCTTTTGATACGTTCATTGCTAACATTGCGATGAAAACCAGGTACATCAGGTTAATCATCTTCTGTCTAGGGGTTAATTTTCCTCCTGCCATTTTTCTTTAATTAGTTCTTATTAATAAATTTAATATTTAGTTAAAAACTAATTATCCTTTGTTACTCATTGCAGAAAGCATACCACCGTAAACACTGTTTAAAGAAGCAATGTTTGCTGTCATAGAAGCCATTTGTTCTTTTAATTTTGTAGCGTTTTCAGCAATTTCTTTGTTAGCCTCAGCATTTCTAGAAGCACTTTCCAATTGTACTTTGTACAAACCGTTTAATGATTCCATTTGAGTAGCAGCCAAAGTTAATTCATCAGAATATTTCTTTTGTCCAGCGATTGAATCTACAGTTGGAGCAATTCCTTTAGCAGCAGATTCGAAATTTTTGATGCTGTTTCCTAAACTTGACATTAATTCACCGTCAATTTTAGCTTCTTTTAATAATGTGTCTAATTTTTGAGATAATAATCCTTGAGCATCAGTTGCAGATTCAGGTTTAGCTTTTTTCTCTCTTGCTTGTCCATTAGCTAATTCTGGGTAAACTAGAGTCCAATCTAGTTCTTCTTCAACTGGTTCGAAAGCAGAAAGCGCAAAAATTAACGCCTCAGTAACTAATCCTACTGAAAGCATAACTGTACCTGTTAATGGTCCAATCTCAAAGTGAGTAATTTTGAATAACGCTCCAACGATTACCACTGCCGCTCCCATACCATAAGCGAAATTCATTGCTTTTTTACTTAATAATGCCATAATACTTTTTTTTTAGGTTTAAAATAGATTTGTTGGATATTGATAAAATTATAAAATTACTTTTTTCTGTTTCCTGTAACTTGAGTACCCATGTAATCTTGTACAGTTCTGAATCCGATATAACTTCTAGCAGAATCAGCATATTCGTGGTCACGAGTACTTACCTGTAGGAAATAAGCAACGTCTTTCCAAGAACCTCCACGAACAACTTTTCTTTGATTTTTACCATCAATTACGTTTGGATTCATTGTAGAAACATATTCGTATGCGTTTGGATTGTAAGCTGAATCTGTCCACTCTGAAACGTTTCCTGCCATATTGTATAATCCATAACCATTTACGTCATATGATTTTGCTTCTACTGTATATAAAGCTTCATCAGCAGCATAATCTCCTCTACTTGGTTTAAAGTTTGCTAAGAAACAACCTCTATCACTTTTAGTATAAGGACCTCCCCAAGGGTAAGTAGCAGATTCCAGACCTCCTCTAGCAGCGTATTCCCACTCTGCCTCAGTTGGTAATCTGAAAGAGTTTACAAGATCACGTCCTTTTTTCTTAGATTTAATATAACTGTTTTTGTTTAAAGTTCTCCAAGCACAGAATGCTTTAGCTTGCTTCCAAGTAACACCAACTACAGGATAATCTCCATAAGCTTTGTGCCAGAAATAATCGTTGTGCATTGGCTCATTATATGAGTAAGCGAAATCTTTGATCCAAACTGCAGTATCAGGATAAACATTTACCTGTTCTGTTTTTACGAAATCACTTCTTTTTCCAACTTTAGCTTTTGCAGCAGCTTGAATATCCATCCAAGAATAACGGAATTTCAACTTATTTACATCAATTGTTCTTAAACCATTGTATGATTCTTCAATTGGCAAATACATAGAATCCATTACTTCAGCGTAATACTCATCTGGATATGCTTTTGTATCTTTAATTAACTTAACTTTTCTGTTTAATTTTCTTCCAGCATATGGATCATCCTTAGTACCAACACTATAGTAGTTGTCATACATATATTTATCATAAGCTGTCATTTTTTCTGGATCAGAATCATTAAAAGCGTAATCAGCAATGCTTCCGCCTTTTTTACCTTTTCCATCAGTAGCTTTCTGTCCAGTTTCATCTGCTAAGATTGCTAAACGAACTCTCATTGTAGAATCTTTCACCCATTCTACGAATTGACGATATTCACTATTTGTAATTTCTGTTTCATCCATATAGAATGAACGCACGGTTACAGTTTTAGTTGGAGCATCTTCTACGTTAGCTAAATCAGCATCTGATTTACCCATAATAAAAGATCCGCCCGGAACTAATGTCATTCCATAAGGCTTCTCGGGATGCCATTTCCCTCCTGTAACACCAACTAATTCACCTTTGTCACCTGACTTACCACAGCCGATTACTAGTGTTAACATTGCTGCAAATGCAATAAACTTCTTCATATAAATTTGGGATTATCTATTCATTATTAAAAGTCCGTAAACGTATTTATTATTTATCTAAAAAACAATACTACTTGCGAATTTATTTTACCGTTCAAAAATAATGTTAAATAAAATAAAAAAAAAATATTTTATCGATAAACTGTTCTAAAAAATCGATGTAAAACGTTAATTTTTATATATTACACGTATTTTCTTACTAATTAATTTTAACTATTTTAAACAAGTTTTAAAAATTTAAGATTTCGCTTAAATTTTCGAACTACAAAGCGTTTTTTCGTTGCGCTTTCCACCATCTTTCCGGCAATTCTTGATTGCAAGCTGACAAATATTCGTCGTAAGAACAGGGTAATAACGTATTTCTTTTCAATTTATTGTTGCCGTTTGATTCAAATGGAATTTCTATCCACCAACGATCTGTTTTGTCACTTTTATAGAATATCAATTCTTCATCATCCAACGGAACTATATACTTTAAATAGTTTGCTCGGCTTCCAAATGGATATTCTTTTGAGCGATAGTGATAGCCTTCAATAAAATACCAAACAATCTGAGCAATAATAGCCGACTCCGCCGTTGTACTGTTATGATTAAATATTCCAAATGAAGAAACTTTATCACTAATACCAGCATATCTTGCTAAAGCACAAATTTCTTTTCCATTAAATCCGTTTGGCTCAAAAGTAACCATATTTGCTGAAGCAGAAGACTTTACAGAATTCAAATCAATACTAACCAAGTCTGCATCTCTGAAAACTGGCTCAGCCAAAGTGATTTTGTTTGAAATTTCGCCCAATCGATATGCATCAAAGAATAACTTTTCGATTAGATCAATTTCTTCTTGCGAATTATAATAGGTCTGATATCCTATATTACAGTAATTGAAAAGGTTATTTGGTTCATCAATAATAATTTTTGTCAAGTACGAATTAGCCGAAACTGATTCATTTTCCTTACCAAAATCAAATCTATTATCAACTGCAACCAAATTTACCATTTGCTCTAAATCATCGTAAGCACGATACAAAGCATAGGTCAAATCCTGAGAACCTCCCAGGACTATAGGAATGACTTTATTCTTAATTAATGTAGCCGTAACCTTCTTTAATGCATAATAAGTATCCTCTACAGAATCGCCTGCAAGTATATCTCCAAGGTCTGCAATTGAAGCATCCCAGTTGCCAGGAAACATTCCATAAAGCTTTTTACGCACAGCAGAAAGATTAACTTCGTTAATCATATTGATATTTGTACGGTCTTCTAAAACACCAATTATAGCAATATTAATCTGTGCAATATCAGGAAACTGATCTTGGGTATGAAAGACAACTTTGCTTCCAAGCTCTTGTGAAGACAGTGCGCCGACGAATTTTACAATTGCGTCATTAACTGGTTCTAGAAAATCAAATTCCATTTATACTTATTTCTTTTTAGCAGCTGTTTTTTTAGCTGGAGCTTTTTTAGCCGTTGTTGTTTTTTTAGCAGCAGTTTTCTTTGCTGGTGTTTTTGCCGCGATCATTTCTTGAACTTGAGCCAATGTTAATTTCGTTGCATCAACATCTTTACTTAATTCAATTTTGATTTTTCCTTTCAGAATCACAGAGCGTCCCCAACGGGCTTTTTCTACTACAATTCCTTCTTCTTCCCAATTATGGATAACCTTATCAATGTTTTTCTGAAGTTTGTCCTCGATCAACTCTTCAACATCAGCTTGAGAAAGATTATCAAAATTATATTTCTTGCTTACGTTTACAAAAAGTCCGTTCCATTTAATGAATGGTCCAAAACGTCCCACTCCTTTTTGAACAGCTTCTCCTTTATAAACTGCAATTGGCGCATCAGCTAGTGCTTTTTCGTCAATTAATTCCTGAGCTCTTTCTTTAGAAATACTTAGCGGATCTTCTCCTCTAGGCAGTGAAATAAAAACGCTTCCGTGACGAACGTAAGGACCGTAACGACCATTGCTCACTTCCACTTCTTCTCCTTTATATTCACCTAAACTTTTTGGAAGCAAGAACAAATTCAAAGCTTCTTCTAATGTTATGTTTCCAATATTCTGATCTGCCATTAAGCTAGCAAACTTTTTATCTTCATCGTCTGCTTCTCCAATTTGAGCCATTGGTCCAAATTTTCCTAAACGAACAGAAACTTGTCTTCCGTCTGCATCTTTTCCTAGAATTCTTTCACCACTTTCACGTTCAGCATTTGCTTCAACTTCTTTTACATTTGGGTGAAATTTGTTGTAGAAATCCTGCATCATTTTTGCCCAGTCAATATTTCCTTCGGCAATTTCATCAAAATCTTGCTCAACTTTTGCAGTAAAATTATAATCTAGAATATTTCCGAAATTCTTCACTAAGAAATCTGTAACGATAGTTCCGATATCTGTTGGAACCAATTTTCCTTTATCAGAACCTGTATTTTCTTTTAGAAGCTTCTCTCCTACTTTACTATTCTGCAAAGTAAGTTGTGTATAATTACGTTCTACACCTTCAAGAGTTCCTTTTTCTACGTAATTTCTATTAATAATTGTAGAAATAGTTGGTGCATATGTAGATGGACGACCAATTCCAAGTTCCTCTAATTTTTTAACCAAAGATGCCTCAGTGTAACGGGCAGGCGGTCTTGAATATCGTTCTGTGGCTGTAATATAATTATTCGCCAGTTTTTCGTTTACTTTTAAAGCCGGAAGCATTCCTTCTTGCTCTTCCTCATCATCATCATGACCTTCTAAGTACACCTTTAAGAAACCTTCAAAAAGCAATACTTCTCCAGAAGCTGTAAAAATTTCGCTGTGATTATCTGCTTCGATTTTTACATTTGTTCTTTCCAATTGTGCGTCGCTCATTTGCGAAGCCAAAGTTCTTTTCCAGATCAAATCGTATAAGCGAGCTTGGTCACGGTCAATATTTACGGTGTGAAGAGACATATCAGTTGGACGAATTGCTTCGTGCGCTTCTTGTGCTCCTTTACTTTTATTAGCAAAAACTCTTGGTTTAGAAAATTCTTTCCCGTAAGATTTGATAATTTCTGCTTGTGCAGCATCCATTGCTTCTTTAGAAAGGTTTACCGAGTCGGTTCTCATATAAGTAATAAGTCCGGCTTCGTATAGACGCTGTGCTAATTGCATGGTAATTCCAACTGGCAAGTACAATTTTCTTGCTGCTTCTTGCTGCAATGTAGAAGTTGTAAAAGGTGCTGTTGGAGATTTTTTGGTAGGTTTAGTTTCTAAATCAGCTACCTTATATTTAGAACCGATGTTTTGATTTAAGAAATCTTCGGCTTCTTTTTTAGTATTGAAGTTTTTTGGAAGTTTTGCTTTGAAAGCTTTTCCTGCTTCATTTACAAATTCTGCAACAATTGAGTACGTTGCAACTGCATTAAAGTTTTGAATTTCGCGTTCTCTTTCCACAATCAAACGTACAGAAACTGACTGTACACGACCTGCTGAAAGTCCGCCTTTAATTTTTCTCCATAAAACTGGAGATAATTCATAACCCACTAAACGGTCTAAAACACGACGTGCTTGTTGTGCGTTTACTAAATTATAATCAATTTCTCTTGGATTGTTGATTGCCTTAAGAATCGCAGATTTTGTGATCTCGTGAAAAACAATTCGTTTGGTCTTTTTTCTATCTAGCTTTAATTCTTCCGCCAAGTGCCATGAAATAGCCTCTCCCTCGCGGTCCTCATCGGATGCTAACCAAACCGTTTCGGCATTTTTAGAAAGTGACTTCAGCTTCGTTACCAAGGCTTTTTTATCCGGAGAAACTTCATATTTAGGTTTAAAACCATTTTCTACATCTACTCCTATTTCCTTTGATGGTAAGTCCGCTATGTGTCCATAACTTGACTCCACCTGAAAATCACTCCCAAGAAATTTCTCGATCGTTTTCGCCTTTGCAGGTGACTCCACTATTACTAAATTCTTTGCCATTGCTCTATTTTTCTGCAACAAAAGTATTTATTTTTTTTAAATATTAACCTTACGAATGCATTTTTGAGGTATTTTGATATTATGAAACTTAAAATTGCAGATTTATCTGTAATAATCTCGATAATATATATAGGTATAACTTTTAGTGATTTTTAACCAAGAAATCCCTTTTAATTTTAGATTTCAGAGCTAAAATTTTAAATTGTAAAAAACATTTCTTAAAATCTACGATTTAATTTGCAACTTACTTTAGTTAAGTTTTCTTTTGAAATCGAATTTCCTAGCCCAGATTGCAACGGAAAGCCCGGAGTAAAAAAAAGCAAAAGTTTCTTGTTTTAAAAAAGCGACCAAAGGAAGCTCTTTTTATAACATTAGAAACTTTGCTTTTTTTATGAGGACTTGAAGTGGAAAGCTGGAAATAGCTCCTAAAATATTGTAAAAACGTAAAAGAGAAATGTAAAATACTATTAATCAACATTTCTCAAAACATTGTTAATTCTTTATCTGACATCTTGTCATATTAGATTCAATTACCCTATCTTTGCACTTTGAATTTTTACAATGGAAAAGATTATTGAAGAAAGCAAACAGGGCGAAAGTCTTGTTTTGGAAAATAAACCTGAGAATACTAAAAAACTATTTATAGAAAGTTACGGTTGTGCGATGAATTTTTCGGACAGTGAAGTCGTAGCTTCCATCTTGTCTGACGGAGGTTATAACACTACTTCTGTTCTAGAAGAGGCCGATTTGGTTTTGGTCAACACTTGCTCTATTAGAGATAAAGCAGAACAGACTATTCGCAAGCGTTTAGAGAAATACAATGCAGTAAAACGCACGAATCCAAAAATGAAGGTAGGCGTTTTGGGCTGTATGGCGGAGCGTTTGAAAAGCCAATTTCTAGAAGAAGAAAAAATCGTTGACTTAGTTGTTGGTCCAGATGCTTATAAAGATCTTCCGAATTTATTGGCTGAAGTTGAAGAAGGACGTGATGCCATTAATGTAATTTTATCAAAAGAAGAAACGTATGGAGATATTTCACCCGTACGTTTAATGAGTAACGGAATTACAGCTTTGGTTTCGATTACTCGTGGATGCGATAATATGTGTACGTTCTGTGTTGTGCCTTTTACACGCGGACGCGAACGCAGTCGTGAACCACAGAGTATTATGGCTGAAATTCAGGATTTATGGAACAAAGGCTATAAAGAAGTTACTCTTTTAGGCCAAAACGTTGACAGCTACCTTTGGTATGGCGGCGGTTTGAAAAAGGATTTTGTAAACGCTTCTGAAATGCAGAAAGCAACTGCGGTTGATTTTGATCAATTGCTAGAAATGGTTGCTGTTGGTTTTCCAAAAATGCGTATTCGATTTTCGACTTCTAATCCGCAGGATATGCACGAAAGCATTCTGCATGTTATTGCGAAATATCCAAACATCTGTAAACATATTCACTTACCGGTTCAATCTGGAAGTAATAGAATTTTAAAAGAAATGAATCGTCTGCATTCTCGTGAAGAATATATGGCTTTGATTGATAAAATTAAGGCAATTATTCCTGATGCTTCGATTTCGCAAGATATGATTGCTGGTTTCCCAACAGAAACTGAAGAAGACCACCAAGATACAATGAGCTTGATGGAATATGTAAAATATAATTTCGGTTATATGTATTCGTATTCTGAGCGCCCTGGAACTTTGGCAGGGAGAAAAATGAAAGATGATGTGGAGGAAGAAACTAAAGCAAGAAGATTACAAGAAATCGTTGATTTACAACAAAAACATGCTTGGTTTAGAAGCGAAGAATTTGTTGGAAAAACAGTTGAAGTTTTAGTCGAAAAAGTTTCTAAAAAATCCAAAGAAGAATTCTCAGGAAGAAACTCTCAAAGCATCACAGTAGTTTTTCCAAAGGAGAATTATAAGATTGGAGATTTCGTAAACGTAAAAATCACAAGCTGTACTAGCGGAACTTTAAAAGGTGAAGCAGTAGGATATTCTGATATGAATTAAATTGTTTCAGGTTTCAAGTTTCAGGTTATTTCCGTAACTTGAAAATAAAAATCTGAAACAAAACTATAAGCCAAAACTATAAGCCAAAAGTTTAAAAGTTAAAGGTTAACGGTTAAAACTTGAAACCTGAAACAAACAAAAACTTGAAACAAAAAACTATGGAAACAGTTCAAGCAATAAAACAGCGATTTGAGATTATTGGTAATGATCCAAAATTAAATCGTGCTATCGAAAAAGCCATTCAGGTTGCTCCAACTGATATTTCGGTTATGGTAACTGGGGAAAGTGGTGTTGGTAAAGAAAATATTCCTAGAATTATACATTCGCTTTCGCACAGAAAGCATGGTAAATATATTGCCGTAAACTGTGGTGCAATTCCGGAAGGAACAATTGACAGTGAACTTTTTGGTCACGAAAAAGGAGCTTTTACAGGCGCAACAAGCACGCGTGAAGGTTATTTTGAAGTGGCTGATGGCGGAACAATATTTCTTGATGAAGTTGGAGAATTACCATTAACAACTCAAGTAAGATTACTTCGTGTTTTGGAAAATGGTGAATTTATAAAAGTAGGATCTTCTCAGGTTCAAAAAACGAATGTGAGAATTGTTGCAGCAACCAACGTGAATTTATTTAATGCTATTGAAAAAGGTAAATTCCGTGAAGATTTGTATTATCGTTTAAGCACAGTCGAAATTACTTTACCTCCATTAAGAGAAAGAAACGACGATATCCATTTGTTGTTTAGAAAGTTTGTAGCCGATTTTGCTCATAAATACAAAATGCCTCCTTTAAGACTGGATGATGATGCTGTTCAGCTTTTACAGAAATTCAGATGGAGCGGAAATATTCGTCAGCTTCGAAATGTGGCAGAACAAATTTCAGTTTTAGAAACTAATCGTGATATTACCTTAGCTACTTTACAATCTTATTTGCCTGCCGAAGGAAGCAATTTACCTTCAGTTATTAACGACAGCAAAAAAGAAAGTGATTTTAGTACCGAAAGAGATATTTTGTACAAAGTGCTTTTTGATATGAGAAGCGATTTGAACGACTTGAAAAAACTGACTCTCGAATTGATGAAAAATGGGACTTCTAAAGTTCAAGACATTAACCCGAATTTGATCCAGAAAATTTACGGAAATCAGCAAAATGATAGCGAGATTGATTTTGAAGAAGAGCCAAGAACCGCTGTTGTGACCTCTCCTGTTGTTCGTGAAGATAATTATCAGATGCAAGACGATAATTATTTATTTGCTGAAACTATCGAGGAGGAAGAAATTTTACGTTTGGAGCAGAAAGAAATCGAAATGATCAAAAAATCATTAGAAAAAAATAAAGGAAAACGTAAAGCCGCTGCTGATGAATTAGGTATCTCTGAAAGAACTTTATACCGTAAAATCAAGCAATTCGACCTATAATAAATCTCAATTTTTAAATACCAAATCCCAAATTACTATATTTGGCGAAATTTCGAATTTGGAATTTGACTAATACACATTATGAAAAAAATATATTCTCTTTTCGCACTATTAAGCCTTTTTATGTTGAGTGGCTGTTCTGTTTATAACTTTACAGGAACTGGAAAAATCGATGCCAAAACATTTCAGGTTAACTTCTTTCAGAATAATGCAGATTTGATTGAACCAGGAATCGATAGAACTTTTACTTTGGCTTTGCAGGATTTGATAATGAATCAGACCAACTTAAACTTGGTTAGCAATAGTGGCGATTTGGTTTACGAAGGTGAAATTACAGATTACCGAATTACACCAATGACTGCAACTGCAGATCAGCAGGCTGCACAAAACCGTTTATCTATTCGTGTAAATGTGCGTTTTACGAACAAAAAGAAAGAAACAGACGATTTTGAAAAATCTTTTGAATTCTATTACGATTTCCCTGGACGAGATCTTCCAACAGGATCTGTTTTAAACGAAGCAATCAGAGTAATTTTTGAGAGAATCACCCAAGATATCTTTAATCAATCATTGGCAAAATGGTAGTTTTGCCTGTTTGTTTAATCGTTAAACTATAAAACCGTTTAATCGATAAAACAAGCAAAAACAAATAAACAATTAACCGATCAAACAAAAAAACAAATAATGAACGTTAGCGATTATACCTACTTAATGAATAAACCCGATGCTATTACAGAAAAGCAGGCGGACGCATTAGGAAGTGTTTTGAATGAATTTCCGTATTTTCAAAGTGCGCGCGCATTGCGATTAAAAGGACTTTACAATCAAAATAGTTTTAAGTATAATTATGCTTTGAAAGTTACAGCAGCATACACGGCTGATCGTTCTGTTTTATTTGATTTTATTACATCTGAAGCTTTCACTTCTATTCAAAATGATTTTTACGAACAGAAATTGAGAGATCTTCTCGAGATTACTGTTTTTGACAGTGAAATAATTTCACCAGAGCAGATTCAAAAAGCAATTGAAGTAAAAACCGATATTGAAGAACTGCCTGTTTCAGATACAACTAAAGAAGCTCAAACTTCTGTCGTTGAAATACCTTCGGTTGTACAGCCTGTAAAAGTTGAAGAATCTGCAAAAACTGAAGAACCAGTAAAAGTTGAGGAAATAAAAGCTCAAGAACCAGTAATTGTTGAAGAGCCTAAAAAATTTCCAGAAATAGATCCTTCTATTTTTCTTGCCATAAAAGAGGCTCAAACAATAACTTTTGAAAAGCCATCAATTAAGGAAGAAGAGCCAAAACCAATTCCTGAAATAGATTTTTCTATTTTTGCGATAAAAGAAGCACAAAATGTAACTTTTGAAAAACCTATAATAGAAGAGGAAAAACCAAAACCACTTCCGGAAATAGATTTATCTACTTTTACTGCCATAAAAGAAGCGCAAACTGTAACTTTTGAAAAACCTACAATAGAAGAGGAACAGAAAATTGATTCTGTTGAACTTACTATTTCAGGTAATATAGAAGAAGAAGTTGAAACAGCTCCGTTTTCAGAATCAATACAAACTGAAGAACCTAAAATTGATCGTATAGAGAGTTCCATTTTAAGTTCGATAAAGGGCTCTGAAACACCTTCTCTACCAGAACCTGTAAAAGCTGAAGAACCTAAAAATGAGCGTGTCGAAAACTCTATTTTAAGTTCGATTAAAGAAGCAGAAGCCAAAAGCGCTGAACAACCTATAGAAACTGAAGAAGTAAAAGCAGATCCTATTGTAGAAGAACCTGCTCTAAATGTTGTTGAAGAAGATGAAGACGACAGCGTAATTGAAGAAATGATTATTCCAGAATTTAAAATGAACTCTGTTGAACGATCTATTCTTTCTTCGATTAAAGAAGCTGAAACAAAAACACCTGAGGAACCAAAAGCAGAAATCCTAGAAGTTCTTAAATCTGAGGATAAAGAAGAAGAGCAAATCATAGAAGAAAATGAAGAGCCGCTTGAAGAAATAATCGAAGAGGAAGAGCCTAATGAGCCTGCTAGAACAGCTGCAGAACATTTAGAAATTGGAAAACCTTTGGATTTTTCTCTTAGCGAAAAACATTCATTTCAAGAATGGCTTCAATTGTCTCGAACAGAACCAATTGACCGCTCAAATGAAATTTCTCCAGAAGAACAAGCTAAAATTGAAGCGGCTAAAGAAGAAGAGAGACAAAAGAAGGCTGAAATTATCGATAAATTTATCGAAACCAATCCGAAAATCTCTCCAATTAAACCTGGAACAAGTACTCCAACAGTTCAAATTGAGCCCGTTATAGAGGACAATTCGTATTTAATGACCGAGACTCTGGCCAGAGTATATCTGGAACAAAAGAAATATACAAAAGCAATTCAAGCTTATGAAATATTAATTTTGAAATATCCAGAAAAAATTACTTTCTTTGCAGACCGCATATCGGATATAAAGATTTTACAACAAAATAACAATAACAATAATTAAGTAATGAGCACATTTTCAATTTTTTTAGTTTTAATTACAATAGTTTGTTTTCTATTGATCATCGTTATCATGGTACAAAACCCTAAAGGAGGCGGATTGTCTTCTACTATCAGCGGAACGCAGATGTTAGGTGGAGTACAAAAAACAACTGACTTTTTAGATAAAAGTACTTGGACTTTAGCTACTGTTTTAATTGTGC
Source organism: Flavobacterium sp. B330r (assembly GCF_056824325.1). NCBI lineage: Bacteria > Pseudomonadati > Bacteroidota > Flavobacteriia > Flavobacteriales > Flavobacteriaceae > Flavobacterium > Flavobacterium sp. B330r. The sequence goes on along the minus strand of NZ_CP124860.1, from coordinate 2,835,154 downwards.
TAATTTTACTTTCTAGCTTAAGCTTCTCTGGATCTTTAAGTGATACAGATTCTAAAATCATTGATAAAACTGAAGCTCCTGTAAATGCACCTGCAGCTCCAGCACAAGGAACTACTCCTGCTCCTGCAACACCTGCACCAGCAAAATAAAAAGTAGCTCGATATACAATCTAATGCCAGCCTGTCAAAGCTGGCATTTTTTTTAAGAAATAATGTCAGTTTTTCTAGCATGGCATAGTTTCTGAAAGTTTATAGAACAGAAAAAAAACGTATAACTTATAATAATATAAAATCATGGCTTTAAACATTAAACCGCTTTCAGACCGCGTACTTATCGAGCCTGTTGCAGCTGAAACTAAAACTGCCTCAGGTATTTTTATTCCAGATACTGCCAAAGAGAAACCACAAAAAGGAACTGTAGTTGCAGTAGGAAACGGAACTAAAGATCACACAATGACTGTAAAAGTTGGAGATACTGTTCTTTACGGTAAATATGCAGGAACCGAGTTAAAACTAGAAGGCACTGATTATCTAATCATGCGCGAGGATGATATTTTAGCGATTATCTAAAAATATTGTATTAAGTACGAAGTATTAAGAATTAAGAACTTCAATAACTTGAAACAAATCAAACTTTAAACAAAAATTAAAATGGCAAAAGATATAAAATTTGATATTGAAGCACGTGACGGATTAAAACGTGGTGTTGATGCATTAGCAAATGCTGTAAAAGTAACTCTTGGACCAAAAGGTCGTAACGTAATTATCGGAAAATCATTTGGTGGACCAACTGTTACTAAAGATGGTGTTTCTGTTGCAAAAGAAATCGAATTAAAAGACGCACTAGAAAATATGGGTGCGCAAATGGTAAAAGAAGTTGCTTCTAAAACCAATGATTTAGCTGGAGACGGAACTACAACGGCTACAGTTTTAGCGCAAGCGATCGTAAAAGAAGGTCTTAAAAACGTTGCAGCAGGTGCAAATCCTATGGACTTGAAACGTGGTATCGACAAAGCTGTTGAAACTATCGTGGCTGACTTAGCGAAACAAGCTAAAGTTGTTGGAAGTGATTCTGATAAAATCAAACAAATTGCTTCTATCTCTGCTAACAATGACGAAGTTATTGGTGAATTAATCGCTACAGCTTTCGCTAAAGTTGGAAAAGAAGGTGTTATCACTGTAGAAGAAGCTAAAGGAACTGATACTTTCGTTGACGTTGTTGAAGGAATGCAGTTTGACAGAGGATACCTTTCTCCTTATTTCGTAACAAATCCAGAGAAAATGGAAGTTGAATTAGATTCTCCTTACATTTTATTATACGACAAAAAAGTATCTTCTTTAAAAGAATTACTTCCAGTTTTAGAGCCAGTTGCTCAATCAGGAAAACCATTATTGATTATTGCTGAAGATGTTGACGGAGAAGCTCTTTCTACATTAGTAGTAAACAAATTAAGAGGTGCGCTTAAAATTGCTGCTGTAAAAGCTCCAGGTTTCGGAGACAGAAGAAAAGCAATGTTAGAAGATATCGCAATCTTAACTGGCGGAACTGTAATTTCTGAAGAAAGAGGTTATACTCTTGAAAATACAACTATCGAAATGTTAGGAAACGCAAAAAGAGTTTCTATCGATAAAGATAATACAACTATCGTAAGCGGTGCTGGCGAAGCTGATATCATCAAAAACAGAGTAAACCAAATTAAAGGTCAGATGGAAACTACTACTTCTGATTACGATAAAGAAAAATTACAAGAGCGTTTGGCTAAATTAGCTGGAGGTGTTGCAGTTCTTTATGTTGGTGCAGCTTCTGAAGTTGAAATGAAAGAGAAAAAAGACAGAGTTGATGATGCTTTACACGCAACTCGTGCTGCTGTAGAAGAAGGAATCGTTGCTGGTGGTGGTGTTGCCTTATTAAGAGCTAAACTTGCTTTAGCGGACTTAAAAGCAGACAATGCTGACGAAGCTACTGGAATCCAAATCGTTTCTCGCGCGGTTGAAGCTCCATTAAGAACTATCGTTGAAAACGCTGGTCTTGAAGGTTCTGTTGTTGTGGCTAAAGTTTCTGAAGGTTCAGGTGATTTTGGATACAACGCTAAAACTGACGAATATGTAGACATGCTTACTGCTGGAATTATCGATCCTAAAAAAGTAACTCGTGTAGCTCTTGAAAACGCTGCATCTGTTTCTGGAATGATCTTAACTACAGAATGTGCATTAATTGATATTAAAGAAGAAAATGCTGGAGGCGGAATGCCAATGGGAGGCGGAATGCCAGGAATGATGTAATTTCATTCTCTTCTTAAAAATTAAAAGCGCTAGATTTACTTCTAGCGCTTTTTTTGTTCGTCACGAATTCACGAATTATATTTTCAAATCTGTGTGTTTATTTTTTGCCACAGATTTCATTGATTTAATGGATTTTCCAAGCTTTGTCTATAATTTTTTTCACGCAGATTTTACTGATTTTGGCAGATCTATGCAGATTAAAATTTAAAAAATCTGCTTAAATCTCTTTTAAATCTGCGTGAAAATTTACTCCTACAGATTTCGCAGATTTTATTTTAATCCTTTTAATCTGTGTAATCTGTGGCTAACAAAATAGATACAGATTATAAAAAAATAATTCGTGAATTCGTGGCTATTCTCAATGGTCAAATCGTGGCTGTCTTTTTATTTAACATTCTCTTTTTCTTTAAAAAATCTGTTATATCTACCTTTGCAGGCATAATATATTCAAAAAATGAAAAAGTATTTTACTTCACTCCTATCTTTAGTTTTTCTTTCTCTTTCATTCGTTTTACAAGCCCAAAATAGCAAAGACAATTATGTTGTTTTAATTTCGATGGACGGATTTCGCTGGGATTATGGCAAAATGTATAATCTTCCGAATCTGAAGCAAATTGAAAAAGAAGGCGTTCATGCCAAATCAATGAAACCTTCTTACCCAAGTAAAACTTTTCCAAATCACTATTCCATTGTAACGGGACTTTACCCAGATCATCACGGAATCATCAATAATGTTTTTTATGATGCTTCTTTGAATCAATCTTTCTCATTATCTAGTAATGCTAAAAATGATTCGAGATTTTATGGCGGAAATCCGATTTGGAATTTAGCCGAACAGCAAGGTGTAAAAACCGCTTCTTTCTTTTGGCCAGGTTCTGATATTGACAAAAGAAATCCGAGTTATTTCAAAAACTACGATGGCAAAGTTCCATACGGAGCTAGAATCGATACGGTTATGAAATGGTTACAGCTTCCAGAAAAACAACGTCCGCATTTGGTTACTTTATATTTTGACGAACCCGATCATACAGGCCATAATTTTGGTCCGCTTTCGCCAAAAACTGAAAAAACAGTGATCAAAATGGATTCGATTATGGGCGAAATATCAAGAAGATTAGATCAATTGCCTATTGGAAAACAAATTAATTTAATTATCGTTTCAGATCACGGAATGGCCACCATCAGTAACGATAAAAAAGTAGCTGTTTTAGATTATTTAAAACCAGAATGGCTAGGATATAAGGATGTTGTCAATCCAATTATGAGTTTGCAGGCAAAACCAGGCTATCAGGATTCTATTGCCAATGCTTTGAAAAAAGTGCCACATATTAAATTTTGGAAAGCGACAGAAGTCCCAAAAAGATTACATTACGGAACAAATCCGCGTGTGCATGATTTCGTTATAGAAGCCGATAAAGGTTGGAGTTTAGTAAGCAAAGAAAGCACACATATAAATGGCGGAACGCATGGTTATGACAATGAGGAAAAAGACATGCACGCTATATTTTATGCAAAAGGTCCTGCTTTTAAAGTTGATAAAACAGTAAAAACATTTCAGAATGTGTCGGTTTACCCTTTAATTGCTCATATTTTAGGTCTGCAGATTGGAGAAATTGACGGGAAGTTAAGTGATGTAAAATCGATGCTTCGCTAATAAGAGAATGAGGCAATTAGAAAATTTGATAATTAGAAAATTCTTGAATTAAATAATTAATTGAATTGCCTGCAACTAAAGCTGAATAAAAAAATTAAACTTTATAAGAGAAAGGCTTTAGGCAAACTTTGTCGTTTGGCTAAAGCCTTTCTTCTATTCTAAATGCTTACCTCCAGCTAAAGCTGGAGGCAATTCAAAAAAAACAAATTCGCACAGTATATATCTGTAGAGACGCACCGCAGTGCGTCTAGGTTACGCATATCAATCATTGTGGTTACGTTGCGTGAGACGCACTGCGGTGCGTCTCTACAGACATACATGAGGTCAAATCATTATCAAATTGACAAATTATCAAATTGACACATTATCAAATTGGCCCATTAAAAACCAGTCGAAACCGAAACCGATTTCCATCCTTCTAATTCTTTCTGAACACTTGCTATTTTTTGGTTTGCCATATTAAAAGCATCTTCACCTAAAAATAAATGCAAAGGCGGATTTTGGTCTTGACTTACTTTAATTAAAGCTTCCGCCAATTTAACTGGATCACCTGGCTGATTCTCATTGATATCGTCTTTATGAGCACTTTCAGATTGTCTCACTTCTTTATACTCGGCAATTGGATTTTCTGGCACTAAAAGCGAGCTGTCTTTTAAGAAATCGGTTCTAAAATAACCTGGATAAACAATTGTAGCATGCACTCCAAAAGGCTTAATTTCTGCCGCTAAAGATTCAGTTAGACCTGCAACCGCAAACTTAGTCGAGCAGTAAATTCCCCAACCCGGAAATTCTCCATAATATCCTCCAACAGAAGAAATATTAAAAATATGCCCCGATTGATTGGCACGAAGAATAGGCATTGCATTTCTAATTACATTTAATAATCCGAAAACATTTACTTCGTAGTTTTTTCTAGCTTCTGCATCTGTTAATTCTTCTAAAGCTCCCAACAATCCGTAACCAGCATTATTGACTAAAACATCGATTGTTTTAAAATGGTTTACGGCTCTATCAATTGCTGTTTTTACACTTTTTTCATCCACTAAATCCATCTCAAGAGGAAGAAAATTCTCTGATGCTTTTCCTAATGCTGCACTTAAAGAAGCTTCATTTCTTGACGTTGCAGCCACTTTAAAACCCTCTGCTAATAATTTTTTCGCTAACTCTAATCCAAGTCCTTTTGAAGCACCTGTAATAAACCAAACTTTGTTATTTTCCATGATCTTAAATTTTTACGTTTATAATTACAGGACAAAGGTATTGCCAAAGGGCTTCTTAAAAATTAAAGCAATCAAGTAAGAAGTTGCAAAAATCAATCAATTTCTGCTAATCGATAGTTTTTAGGAGAAACCTGAACATTTTTTTTGAAGAAATTAATAAAATGAGACAATTCTTCAAAACCTAAACACCAAGCAATTTCATTAATATTCCAATTGGTTTGTTTTAAAAGAATCATAGCTTCCTGAACAATTCTCTCCGAAATAATCTGAGAAGTTGTTTTTCCTGTTGTTTCTTTTAACGCTTTATTTAAATGATTTACATGTACATTTAACTGATTGGCATATTCTGACGGCGAACGAAAATTAATTTGCTGTGAAATGGATTCGACAGGAAATTGCCTTTCTAATAATTCTAAAAACAAAGAAGAAACGCGAATTGTAGCATTCGATTTACTATATAATGAAGCAGTTACGGTTTGTGTTTTTAATGCTAAATGAATAATTTCAAAAACCAGATTTCGAAGCACATCATATTTAAAAGCATAATCAGAATTGATTTCTTCGAACATTTTTAAATAGACCGTTTTTAGAGATTCTGCTAATGCTGCAGAAACAGGAACAACAGGATTCCCGCCTGGCTGAAATAATGGGTATTCTTTTAAATTTCCAAACTGACTAAAAAATGCATCTGTAAAAATACAGAAAAAGCCCGTTTGATTTTCATCAATATGCTCCCAACTATACGGAATTTGTGGATTTGCAAAGAATAATGCCTGATCTTCAATCGCTACAACCTTATCTGCATAATGCACTTTGTTTTTACCAATGATTAGACTTATCTTATAAAAGTCTTTTCTGGTATAAGGCAATGGATTGCAAGTACTTCCAACATAATCATCCAATTTAAAAACATTAAAATGTCCGATTTCCTTTTTAAGATTCTCGGGCATTCCTTTTATTTTTACTGTATAAAAGTCTTCTAGTGTTTCTGTCAGTTTCATTTGGCAAAGTTACGAAAATCAAATTATTCTAATTAGATAATTTGAGAATGTGTTAATTTGAGAACTTGAGAATGTGTCAATTAGAAAATTAGAAAATTTGATAATAAACTGATTGTCACCTTGAGGGAAGTCGAAGGGCGCTCCAATTAGCACGCGGGCTTCGACTTCGCTCAGCCTGACAAAAACAGCAAACCCGACAGGTTTTAAAACCTGTCGGGTTTGTTATTTATATACATTGTGTAGATGCACTGCAGTACGTCTCTACAGATACACGTTTCCAAAATCATTATCTAATTATCAAATGGACACATTATCTAATTAACTAACCACTTTATATGTGGGATCTTCAATAACATTAACATTTATAACCGCATCTGCATTTTTGAGTAATTGCCTGCAGTCTGGGCTTAAATGCTGCAACTCTACTGTTTTATTTAGCTGATTGTATTTTTTTGTCAGATTATTTAAAGCTTCTATTGCCGACATATCAGAAACTCGACTTTCTTTAAAATCTATTATAATATGATCAGGATCGTTCTGAATATCAAATTTTTCTAAAAAAGCGGCAGTTGAACCAAAAAATAATGGCCCATAAATTTCGTAATGTTTTATTCCATCTTCGTCAATATAATTTCTTGCACGAATTCGTTTAGCACTTTCCCAAGCAAAAACCAAAGCCGAAATAATTACGCCAATTAAAACCGCCAAAGCCAGATTATGCAATACAATCGTGATTAATGCCACTAGAATTCCAACAAAAATATCATGTCTTGGCATTTTATTGATAATCTTAAAACTTGCCCATTCAAAAGTTGTAATCGCAACCATCATCATGACTCCAACTAAGGCCGCCATGGGCAGTTTTCCAATTACAGGCGCTCCAAAAAGTATGATAATCAAAATGGTAAGAGAAGCAATAATTCCTGAAAGCCTAGCCCTAGAACCAGCTCCAAGATTCACCAATGTTTGTGCAATCATTGGACATCCACCCATTCCGTAAAAAAAGCCGTTTAAGATGTTCGAGCTTCCTTGGGCAATACATTCTCTATTGCTGTTTCCTCTTGTTCCTGTAATTTCGTCAACTAAATTCAGCGTAAGCAAACCTTCTGTTAAACCTACAGCCGCAACTATTACCGAATACGGAAATATCACCTTAAAAGTCTCAAAAGAAAATGGAATATTCGGAATATGAAACGGAGGAAATCCGCCTTGAACCGAAGCAATATCTTCTACCGTTTTGGTTTCAATATTAAAAACAATGACCAAAGCAAAAACGACCATAATAGCTACTAAAGATGCTGGAACCGCTTTTGTAATCTTCGGAAAAATCAAAACAATTGCAATGGTCAAAGCGACCAAACCTAACATAATGTAAAGTGGAGTTCCCTGAAGCCAAGAAACCTGACCGTTCACCATGGTTTTAAACTGTTCTAGCTGCGACATAAAAATCACAACTGCCAAACCGTTTACAAAACCAAACATAACGGGCTGCGGAACTAATCGAATAAATTTTCCAAGTTTAAAAAGTCCGATACAAATTTGAACCACACCGCCCAATGCGACTGCGGCAAAAACATATTCAATTCCGTGCGATTTCATTAAGGCAATCAAAACAATTACCGTTGCCCCTGCACCGCCTGAAATCATTCCGGGTCTTCCTCCAAAAATAGCCGTAACCAATCCCGCAATAAAAGCAGCATACAAACCAACTAACGGCGGAAATCCAGCTAAAATAGCAAACGACAACGATTCTGGAATCATGGTCATGGCTACAGTTAAGCCCGCTAAAATTTCGTTTTTATAATTGACTTTCTGGCTAAAATCGAAGAGTTGGAATGCTTTTTTCATGGGCACAAAATTAGAAAAATAATATGCAAAAAAGCACAAACCTTTTCGGAATGAAAAAGCAGTAACGATGGGAGAATTTAAACAGCTTTATTAAGTGAGCTGTTCTAAAAGGAAAAGTAAAATCGAAAGTATAAAACCGATCATTTCTGTATTTAATTTTAAATTAAAATATTATGCAAAATACTTACAAAAAAAGGAAATACAGCTGCGTATTTTCACCCGATTTAATTTTGATGGTTTCAAAACATTATTCTAATCGTACACAAGTATAACCTAAACCTGCAACATGACTCACAACATTATCGTATTGCAAATCAAAGCCTTCTATTCTTAATATCTTATCACAATCTTCCAAATCAAAATTAATTTTGCATTCTGGAAACTGCTTTTGCATCATGGTTACCACATAGTCTCGATCAGATTCTTTCTGAACATTTGTTTTAAAAATTTCCACGACCATATCGGCATCTTTTAATTCTTTAAACTGGTACATTTTTATTTTTTATTAAAAAGAGATTAGAAATTCGAATTCAAAAATAAAGGAGAAGTCCCTATTTTAACAGCAATTTTATACCAATGGCGTATGATTTATACGAATGGCGTTGGTATAAATTATTCCTGATAAATACCTACAAACTATACGATTGTATTATTTTTGCCGCTATGACAATTGCAAAAATCTACCAGAACTTTTTTCTACGAAACCTAATCGTAAACACACTTGTTTATTTAGTCATTTTCGCCTGTATTTACGACGAAGTCAAACTCGACGGACATAGCTGGTCTTATATTCTGGGTAAAATTGCCATGGGCTATTTTCCTTGTATCGTTTGGATTACGATTTTTAATATTTGTATCATTAAGCCTTTTTTATTTCATAAAAGGTTCAAAATCTTTTTTACGCTTCTTGCCATCTATTGGACTTGTTTTTATTTCTTCATGAACTGGTTTCTTCCGCTTGTGGAGTTAGGAAATTTAAAAGCGCTTCAGATTGTGTCGTTAATCATAAATGGCTGTTTTTTTTATTTCCTGCATATTGTTATTAGCAAAAAAATGAGTCAAGCCGATAAAGACATTATGAATTTTAAGTCTGAACTTTCGTTTTTAAAACAGCAGCTCAATCCGCATTTTTTACTGAATGCAATGAATAATCTTTACGGAGAAGCCCTTGCAGAACCCGACAAAGTTCCAGATCGAATTCTAAACCTTTCAGACATGCTGCGCTACCAAATTGAAGCTTCTAAAAAGGATTTTGTTTCTATGGAAGAAGAAATCGCCTTTATTAAAAAATATATCGAATATTATACGTTTAGAAACGAAAGACTTGCTGTAAAACAAAACATTGAAGGTCTGCACGATCAAATCGAGATTCCGCCTTTGTTTTTTCTGCCTTTGGTTGAAAACGCTGTCAAGTTTTCTGCCGAAACAGTAGAACCGTTTATTAATCTGGATTTGAAAGTACAATGCCGAGGCGTTATTTTTACATTAAAAAACAATTATCTCGATTCGGGTTCGCGACTTTCGAGCACAGGAATCGGAATTGAAAATCTAAAAAGACGTTTGGAAGTTTATGGCTTAAAACACAATTTGAGCTGTAAAAAAGATAAAAATATATTTACCGTAAAATTGACCATATGGCACTTACCTACCGCTGTCTGATAATTGATGACGAATCGCCGGCACATAAGGCACTGATTTCGCACATCTCAAAATTTGACGAACTGGAACATTCTGGAAGCGCTTTTAATGGTATGGAAGCCATAAAACTGCTAAACGAAAACCAATACGATATTATTTTTCTCGACATTAATATGCCTGTAATTTCGGGTGTAGAATTAATGGAACTGCAGCCAAAGCGCCCAATTACGATTGTAACAACGGCTTATTCTGATTTTGCGCTTTCGGCTTACCAAAACGATGCGATAGATTATTTAATGAAACCCATTTCGTTCGATAAATTCTCAAAAGCAATAGAAAAAGCCAAAACGTATCATTCTGGAAATAACCTTAAAAAAGAAAACAGCACCGACGAAAAAGTGCTTTCTTACCGCTCGAACGGACAAGTAATTGAAACGCCTCTTTCTGATATTTTATACATAGAAAGTCTAGGCAATTACATGAAATTGTACAACTGCAAATTAAAATCTCCGATTGTCATTTACGGTTCGCTTGCGAGTATAAGTGCCGAAATTGATTGTGCGCACTTCGTACAAGTTCACAGATCTTATATTGTAAATACAACAAAAATTTCTGCTGTTACAACCAAAAATCTTACGATGTCTAACGGTGATATTATTCCTGTGGGAAGGAAGTATCAGATTCTGCTCAATAATTTGTCAATGAGATAATCTTTTTTTAATGAGCTAATTTGTCAATTTGGATAATGAGATAATTTTTGAAAAGCTCAACTTTTTTAGGTTGGGCTTTTTTGCTTTTTATGGGTTTACCAAAATGCGTAAAAGTACTTGGTGGTGAGTTTTATTTTTTTGATATAATTGTTTGAAAATAAATTTGTTTGATTATGGATTTCCGTAAAAAAGATAAATACTTATTAAAGAAATTTGTTTTAAACTATTTTCTGACTACTTAACAATAGACCTTTATGAAAAATAAATCTACATTAAAGCATATAAAATTAGACGATTTAGAACTTGATCTAAACAATCCAAGATTTGCAGAGCTATATAGCGGAAGTCAAAATGAAGATGACTTAATTGAATATCTATTGTATAGCGAAGCTGCTGACGACGTAGCTAAAGCTATTGTTTCTGCAGGAGAATTTTATCCTGATCGACCATTATGGGTAATAAAAAATAATGGCAAATTTCTAGTAAAAGATGGAAATAGAAGATGCTCTGCTGTCAAGGCTTTACAAATGCCAGGAAAATTTAAACTTAATTTACCTAAAACAAACTTAAATGAAATACCTGCACTCGTTTATGACAATGCACAAGATATAGATATTAGGATTGTACAAGAACATGCAGGAAACTTATTTAGAAGATGGGAAAGAATCGCAAAAGCTTTAGAAGTTTATAAACTTTTCAATCTAGGAACATCTGTTGACTCTATGAAAGAATTAGATTCTCAGCCTGCTGATCTAATAAAACTTGCAAGTTTCTATTTCCAAGCTGTTAAAATTGGCCATGATGATTTAAAACAACTACTCAGAAGAGGTAGAGGGAAAAATTCAGGAAGAACTATCATTTTTGAAAGACTATTTAAACAAGCTGAAGACTGTGGATATCGTTTTAAACGAAAACCACAATATATTATAGAAGTTTTTGACAAATTAAAATTTGAAGCATACATCAAAGCAGTCGTAAATTGCTTATTAGATGATGTTAAAGGAGAGATTACTACTGATACTATAGATAAAAAGTTAACCTCTTTTTTTGAAGAATTAAAAAGTTATGGTTTTGATAGAAAAAAAAATTATAATATAACACCAGCAACTAATAATACAGCTTCTAATACAAATAATAACAACTCTTCAAATACAAATAACACATCTACTGCTGACTCTAATGTATCTGGAGGCACATCAGCAACAAATACACCCTCACCAAATTCTCAATCAAGCTCAAGTCAAGCTTCAACTGTTCCAAACACAGGTAACACAGGTAACACTAGTAATAATTCAGGACGAGGAAGTGTAAAAAAAGCTCCACTAATTAAAAGAAAACAATTTCCACCGGGTTTAAAATCAAGAATTGATGAATATTTTCAAATTGATAGCTCTACCTTTCCTAATGCCAAAATAGCGATGGCTCGTGTAACATATGAGTGTGTTTTAAAATATGTTATTGAAAATACAAAATCAGGCAATGTAGTATTTAAAAACAGTGGGCATTTTGGTTCAGCGTATTCTAGAAAACCTTATACAAATTTTGAAGAATTGAATAAAAAATTTATAGAATTAATTACTGAAACTGGTATTGCTCAAGCTTTCCGTAATTTTGAATTTGAAAAAATGCACCAAATAATTCATAATTATCATGTAGTATCTAGAACTATTGATGCAGATCAAATTAAAAACAATTTAATTATACTAATAGAATTTATGCTTCAAGATGAGGCTGATTTGTTAACTTCGTTAGATATTTCAAAAATAAGATAATCATGTTCTACTCACCATTAAGATATCCTGGCGGAAAGAACAAACTTTCTGCTTTTTTAGCAAAAATTTGCATTGACAACAGCATTCATAATCACTATGTTGAACCATATGCTGGTGGAGCATCAGTCGCTTTATTTCTTTTATTAGAAGGTTATGTCAGTAAAATTACTATCAATGATAAAGATCGTTCTATTTTTGCTTTTTGGTATTCTGTCAAAAATAATTGTGAAGAACTATGCAATCTGATTGACAAAACAGAAACCACAATTGAAAACTGGCATAAGCAGAAAGAAATTCAAAGACAAAAAGAAGTTACTGATTTATTAACTCTTGGTTTTTCTACATTATTCCTAAATAGGACAAATAGGTCAGGAATTATAAAAGGCGGAGTTATTGGAGGCATCAATCAAGAAGGAAATTATAAAATTGATTGTCGATATAATAAAGAAGATATTAAACGAAGAATAAGATTAATATCTAAATATGGATCAGATATCGAAATATACAATGACGATGCAATTGACTTAATAGATAAAATTCAATTAACAGCTACAAACAAAGGAACTATTTTTTATTTTGATCCGCCATATTATCTGAAAGCGGATCAATTATACATGAATCACTATATGGATGAACATCATAAAGGTGTTAGTGATAAAATAAAATCCATTAACAATGTGCATTGGATTGTTTCTTATGATGACAACATAAATATCGAAAAACTTTACTCAGATCTTCCCACAAAAAAATATTCATTTAATCATTCAGCTGGAATATCAAAGTCTGGTAAGGAAATTATGTTTTTTAGTCATAATTTAAAACAACCAGATGTAGCAAATTATAATCCGGTAAATTTCAAAATTAATGTAATAAAAAACAGGAAAGAAATTATATATAAAGAGTAGCATAATAATCAAAATCTTTCCTATAGCACGTCTCTCTTACACTAACAATCTAATCAAAAACATAAAAAAAGAGACTTTCTCACAAAAGTCTCTTTTCCTATTTTTATATTATTCTATAAAATATTATTTCTCCTTCAACAACTTCTCCAAATACTCCACTTTCTCCTTCTCTGCCTGAACCAAACGCTCATAAAGTTTTTTATTTTCATCATAAGACTCAATCAACTTATCGATTGGATTAAAAGTTGGGTGAAATTGAAATAAAGCAGAATTATCATGATTAGTAACTGTGTTGCCAATAATATTAAAAACAGCTTCATCACTAAAATTCTTAATAGTTTCCGCAGAAACGCCCAAAACTTCTGCAATTGCATTTAGTTTTTCGTCGTCTATAGTTTCGCTTCCTTCAATATTAGAAACCGTTTGCTGGCTAAGACCAATGGCAATAGCAAGTGCTTCTTGTTTCATTCCTCTAAGCTCTCTAATTCGGCTAATATTTCTGCCAATATGTTTTGGTTTTGTTGCTGTGCTCATAATTCAAAGATATTTAAAATTCTTTAAAGTTTTTTAATTTCAAGAAATCTCTTACTTTAAAAAAACCTAAATATTTTTCTCCCTATCTCTTATTGCTAAACAACGCAGCAAGTGCCCCAGTTGACCATAAAGCCAGAAAAATTAAAACGGGTTGAAAAAACAATCGTATTAAACGCGCCTGATCTGTGTCGAGTCCAAAGGCAGAAGTTCCGTTTAGGTATTGTGCTATATTTCCTGGGAAAACTAACACGTAAAATATAGCCAGCGTTATTCCAACTTTCACTTTGTATTGGGTTAAAAATACCATTGCCAAGCCTAAAACAATTTCGACAATTCCAGAAAGTATAACTACCAAATCTTTGTCCAAAGGAACCCAATTGGGAACCTGTGCCTGAAAATCTGTTCTCTGAAAAGTAAAATGTCCGATAGCAGCTGTTATCATAAACAATCCCAAAAATATTCGAATAAAATTTTGAAGCTTTGAAGTTTTTATATGTTCCATAGGTAGTTATTATTTTTTTAATGAACTTTCTATCAAATTTACAAGAAATAAAGTGAGATTTTTTCTATATTTTTAATGTCTTTTTTGTTTAATATCCATATCCTCTTATTTTAATTGAAAATAAAAAATGATTTCTTTCGTTTTTGTCATCGCCTAATATTGTTACCGAAACTATTTTTTTTCTACTTCTAATCAGCTCTCAAAATATACAAATTTGCAATTTTGTTAATTTTTTTCTTAAAAAAAGTATAGATTAAAGTAACTTTTCCTACTTAATTCTTTAAATTCGCCGCAAACCAACCCCTAAGCTATTTAATAACCAATGTCCATTTTTAATCTTTTTAAAAGATCTACTGTAAAATGTCCAAGATGCCTTGGAAAAAGATTTGTTGATTGGGATGATATCCGCCGTTTAAACCGACAATTGAAATGGGTTCCTGCACCATGCGCCTATTGCGATGCTACAGGAAGAGTCCCAAAAGAAATGCTTTCAAAAGTTTCTGTCGATTGTATGTATCTCACAATCGATTTACCAGAATCTGTAATCGAAAAAATAAAAGAAGGCGATCCTGAAACAGTCGAAAAAGGAAAACTACGCGAACTTTTTGTAGATCATCTTATACAATATTCAGAACATCATTATCTTACAGAAAATCTCGATGCCGAAAGCATTGCCAATTTGTATTTAAAATTCGAGGCAGAAAAAGCTCCTTTTGCTGTAACCAAAGAAGAATTAATAAAATACATTCAAGGCGTAATCGAACTAAAGAAAACGGTGTTACAATAATATTTGCGGCTCAGCTACTCAAAATCTACAACCGTTTACAAAAACAGGTAAAAACACCTATAGCCACCATTTTATTTAGTGGTAATATTGCGGTAAATAATTTTTAGTTTCTAAAAAAGCTTCTAGAGAGCTTCTTAATTTTTTGTCACTTTTTTTTTGGAACAGAAAGTGGAATTTCAAATCGCTGGTACCGATTGGAAATTTCACTTTTTTTTTGTTTATGATCCTCTTAAACACACAAAACACACGCCCTACTTTGTCATCCTGAGGAACGAAGGATCACACTCGGGGATCAACAAAGTTTGTCGACTCTCTTTACGGAGCTACTTGTGTGATCCTTCCTTACGTCAGGATGACAAAACTATGAGGAAATTGCTATCTGATTATCTTTATGGAGTTACTTGTGTGATCCTTCGTTCCTCAGGATGACAAACTGAATGTTCTCGGTCTCTTTGCCACTTTGTACCTCTGCCCCTTTGCCTCTTTGCACCTAAAAAAAAAGCACTATTTTTGCGTTCTGTAAATGCCACGAAATTAAAGTCCAAATGACTAGAGAACATTATATTCCATTCAACAAAGAATTCTTACTGGAACAGCAAATCGCAGCTTTTGCCGAAAATCCAGAAAAGGTTAGCGATTTTAAGAAATTGTTCGAAATCATCGAACATTATTATCATTACGAATCTTTTAATCTTAATCGAAATCTAAAACAGCATTACGCCCTTTACGATCCCGATTTAAGCGAAAAAGAACGTGAGCAATTTATCAATAAAAGCAATTTTCCTGTTTTTAAAGAAACACTTCTTAAAGTTTTAGAGCGTGGCAATTACTACAGAATCAATCAGAATGCATTAGACGAAGCCTTTAATGAATCTGATTTGGTGGGTCTGAATCTTGCCATCGATTTTAATGCTTTTAAAGATTTTGAACTCTACGCGCGTGGGCATCATAAAGCAAAAGAAAAAGTCAAAAAATATTTTTTCTGGACCAAAGAAGTAGAGATCGAATATTACGATCGTGTTCTCATTTACCTCAATTACAGCGATGCAGATTACCTCAAAGAAAAGAAAGTCAAATTGGGCAAAATGCCAATCGATCCAGGTTCTATTGCATTAAAGATCTTTAAACGTGTTCCTAAGAATGATCTCGAAACGGTTTTTCCAAATGCCATTCCGAAAATGTCTCTGAAGGATAAATTATTGCTTTGGGTTCCGGGTGTTTTTGGTGGACTTTCTCTATTAAGTGCCAAAGTGATTCCTGCTTTGATTAATATGTACGAAGCTTATCAAACGGGCGAAGCAATTGATCTCTTAAACAGTAAAACGTCCTTAAATCAAGGCTTAATTGCGCTAGGAATTTTAGGAGCGTATTGTTTCCGTCAATACAATAACTTTATAAACAAAAAAATCCGATATTCTAAAACACTTTCAGACAGTTTGTATTTTAAGAATGTTGGTAACAATAGCGGCGCATTTTATTCTTTATTAAATTCTTCTGAAGAAGAAGCTTTGAAAGAAACGATTCTTGCTTATACTTTTCTGCACGAAAGCGAAAAATCTTTAACTGCCGAAGAGCTAGACGATCAAATAGAATCTTGGTTTAAAACCAAACTAAATACCGATTTGGATTTTGATGTAAACGATGCTTTAGCAAAACTAAAAAGCATTGGTTTAGGAATAGAAACTAACGGAAAATGGAATGTCATTCGACTCAATGAAGCACTTGTTGCCATTGACGAATTATGGGATAATGTTTTTCAGTATAACCAGAAAGTTGATTCTTTAAAAAATTAAAAATGTATACCTACACATGTTCTTGTTGCGGAGAGGTTTTCGATGAAATGCCTTTGTGTTTTGGAAATGAATTTCCTGCTTATTATTTTTCCATTCCGCCCGAAGAAAGAGAACAAAGAATTGAATTCGGAGGAAGCTGGTGTTATATCGATGAAGAACATTTTTTTCATCGTGGCAGATTAACCATTCCTATTCTAGATTATCATGAAGATTTGGTTTTTAATGTATGGACTACAATAAGTGAAGATAATTTTTGTTTGCGAATGGATTTATGGGAAGATCCCAATCGAGTAAATCAAGAACCTTATTTTGGCTGGATGCAGACCAATGTGCCTACTTATGGCAAAACTTTATCTTTAAAATCAATCGCCATTGAGCAAGGATTAGGACTAATTCCAGAAATAAAAATGATCGAAGAAAATCATCCTTTGACGCTAGACCAAGAGAACGGAATTACATTAGAAAAAGCCATTTCTATTGTCGATGAAATAATGAAAATAGAGCACGGTAAAACCTAAAAGAAATTTCATTAGATTTACGCATCTAACCTTAAAACCACAAAAAATGAGAACATTAGATCAATGGTTTGCAGAATATGCCGTAAGTCATCAGAACCCAAAAAACAAAGCGATACATTATATTTGTGTCCCAGCTATTTACTTTTCGATCGTTGGTTTACTTATGAGTATTCCGAGTACGATAATCTCCAATAACTTACAATTAAATGCTCCTATTATTGAAAATTGGGCATTTCTGGTTTTGCTTTTTGTTCTCGTTTTTTACGTGAGATTATCGATTGCAATGGCGGCTAAAATTGCCATTTTTTCTATGCTTTGCCTAGTTGTCAATTATTACATCTCGCAATTGGTTCCGTTATGGATCTTCTCGATTGGTGTCTTTGCTTTGGCATGGATTGGACAATTTTATGGGCATAATATCGAAGGTAAAAAACCTTCATTCCTTAAAGATCTTCAGTTTTTATTGATTGGTCCAGCTTGGGTGGTAGAGAATTTATTTTCGAAGAAATAAAAGCAGAATGAAAGCTGCAAAAACAAGTAGAACGGCACAATATATGGCCTTCTTTAGAGCGTTGGAAACTAAACGCAATGCGAACGAAAGATTGTTTTCTGATCCTTATGCCATACATTTTATAGACTTTAAACTGAGACTGGCTGTACGTCTGTCTCAATTTCCTTTTTTTAGAAAATATATTAATGGCATCATAAACAAAAAGATTCCAGGAGCTCTTTCTTCAGGAATTGCAAGAACAAAATATATTGATAGTTTACTGGAAAATTCGATCTCCGAAGGCGTAAAACAAGTCATTATTTTAGGTGCCGGATTTGACACCAGAGCAGTTCGTCTTGATTCTTTAAAATCGATTCCCGTAATAGAAATCGATCATCCGAATACTTCAAATTTTAAGGCTGAAATCTATAAGAAACGTATCGGTAAGATTCCAGAAAATGTGACTTTTCTTCAGATTGATTTTAATAAAGAAGATCTAAATCAGCTGGCATTAAAACACAATCTTGACTTTTCAAAACCTACCACGATAATCTGGGAAGGTGTTACCAATTATTTAACCGAAGAAGCGGTAAAAAGTACTTTTTCGTTTATTTCAAAATTTGCCAACAAGAGTCAAATTATTTTTACTTACGTACATAAAGACATCCTTCAAAATCCTGATGCTTTTTTAGGAGGGGAAAAATTGTTAGAAGATCTTAAAAGCATAGAAGAACACTGGACTTTTGGTTTACTTCCTGACGAAGTGCCTAGCTTTTTAAATCTGTTTGGAATTAAACTTTTGGAAGATTTCGGAGCCGATGAATACCGCAATAGATTTCTCCCCGATCGCTCTGAAAAAGGTTACGAATTTTATCGGGCTGCAATTGGAATAAAAGAAACCCATTTTTCTTCTACGATCTAACTTCTTTTTGATTGTTCTGAAATTATTATATGTTTTTTATGCTAATATTTTCTTAATAAAAATCGCACAAAGACAACATTGTATAATTTAGCATTCGTTAAAATTTAAGAAATCATCAATCAAAAAACCAAAAACAAATGAAAAAAAATATTCTTTTACTCCTCTTTGCAATCTTCAACACCGCTTTTTCTCAAAGTGGAAAAATCTATTTAAAAAACAATAAATTCAATGTAGGCAAACCCAATACCTATATTTACGAACCACCACAAGGTCTTGTTATAGAAGACAATGCTAAAGCAAATGTTTTGTACGCTATTTCAGATGATTTTTCTAATGATTTAGTTTCTTTAAAAAAGGATGGAAAACGTTATGAATTCACCACAAAAGTTTCCGATTCTGCTAGAGTGCTTATGGTAACTATAAATGATCTGCACAAAATCGCTGACAGCAACAAAGACCAAGGTTATTCGATATTGCTGAAAACACAAAATGATATTGAATTAGGAAAATCTCTGATGAATCAAATTTTCATGAGAAATTATGGGAATCATTTTTTAAACCTAAAATTAGATACCAAAAAAGAAAATGTTATTGCCGCTTATGACGCTTTATTTGCAAAATATCCAAAACTAAGAGAAGACAAAGATGCTGTAAATTATTTGTATTTAAAGAAGTCTCTTAATGCCGAACAAGGCCAAAAAGATCTGACTGCTTTCATATCAAAATGCATTGAAAAAAACACAGAAGAGTATTTAACTCTTGCTTACAATATTTCTCAAGGCAGCAGTAAACCTGAAGAAACTGAAAAACTCGGAAAAGAAATTTCGGCTAGGTATCCTACAGGTAAACTTGAAAAAATGTTTTTTATGCGAAGCTTCTACGATCAGCCTAATAAAACGGAGGCTTCAATTATGGAAAGCATGAAGACTTACAACGCCAAGTTTAAAGGTATTTCAGCAGAATATTCGAGAACTTTTTATCGCGCTTTACTAACGGTATATTTGGAGAATGGACAATATGAAAAAGCAATTGCATTAGAACCATATTTAAAAAACGCTAGTGATTTGTACAACGACTTTGCTTGGGGGAAATCGGGAGGAGACCTTACTACGCCAGTAAAAGATCTTGATTTTGTTGTAAAAGTATCTGAGAGAGCAATGTATTTGCTTGAACAGAGAAATAAAGAAAGCTTTTATCCTGCGTATAAAGAGTCGTTTAATATGTTTGCAGACACTTATGCGCTTTTGCTTTATAAACAAGGCAAATATGAAGAGGCGTTTAAATATCAAAGTGCCGTAAAAGAGAATAACGGTTTGGATTCTGGAGGAAAAGATCGCTATTTGACAATGATGGATAAGGTGAAAAGCAAAGACGAAGTAAAAGCTTATATTGACGACGAAATTAGTAAAGGCAATACATCATCAGTATTTCTAGCTAAACTAAAAGAGATTTATATCGAGAAGAAATTGCCTCTTGCAGAATTTAATGCAATTGAGCAAAAAACAGATGTATTAGCAAAAGAAAACAAAAGCAAAGATCTAATTGAAAGATTTGGAAGTACAAATGCAATTGATTTTACCTTAAAAAATCTAGACGGAAAAGAAACAAAACTTTCTGATTATAAAGGCAAAGTGGTCGTTCTTGATTTTTGGGCAACTTGGTGTGGACCATGCAAAGCTTCTTTTCCGAAGATGCAGAATTTAGTGACTAAATACAAAGGAAAAGATGTTGCCTTTTTGTTTGTAAACACTTGGGAAAATGGCAAAGAAGAAGATATATTTAAAAAAGTTTCTGCTTATATCACTGATAAAAAATTTGACTTCAACGTTGTTTTTGATTCAAAAACAGAAGTAGTTACCAGTTACAAAGTAAACGGCATCCCGACTCGCGTTGTAATTGACAAAAATGGAACTATTCTGGCTTACGATTATTCAAATACCGATATCGCAGCAATTATTGATGAACAATTAAAATAAATAATAGATTTTTAAAAGCCCTGATTTTTAGTAATTAGGGCTTTTGTAATTTTGTTAGAACAAAGAATATAAATAATGAATTTCAACCAATTAAAATTCGGAGTGCCAGGTATAGATGTTATTCTAAATTTATGTGCCACTATAATTTATTTTTTTTCTTTTTCAATTGTTATTTCAGTAATAATAATTTTCATAGCGAAAAAATGGAATTCAATTAGTTTTTCAAAAGTTCTAAAATTAAATTCATTCCTATACCTAACGCTTATTGCCGTTTATCTTTTAAGTTTTAAACTAGGACTTTACTGTTTAAGTTTTAGCAGAAAAAATGATTGGATCGAAAAAGTTCTATATGTATTCTTTTTCCTTATTTTATTTTTGTGTCAAGCTTTTTTTCTTTTCTACAAAAAAACTCCAACTCCATTTACAAAAAAATATAAGACACTAATTTTATTCATTTATCTGATATCTTTGGTTTATATCTTAAATCTTTTTTTTCCAATTGATTCCTATGATAAATATCTAACACATTCTAAAACATATATCTACCTTCCTACAAAAGAGACAATCAAGCTAAAAGATAATTCTACTCTAAAAATAGACTCGGCAATTTCTGTTATGAGATATTATAGTAACGAGAAAAATTTAGAAGAGGATTTAATGTTTAAAATTTATTTTAATTCCCCACATATGAATCTTCCTTTTTCATTTAAGGCCTTAGATTCTACAAACGAATTTGGTGGTTCAAGCAGCCAACCGAAATATAAAGAGCTGTTTCTAAAAAAACTAAATGATTCGATAAAAATTGTAATACATAATTACTCTGAAAAAAATATTGACACCATTTTATTTGTAAAAAGAAAGATTAGAAACACTCAGTATCATTAAATAACCATAAAAGCACAAATGATATTTTTTGTAATATTGTTATGATTAAAAATACATTCTAAATATTTTGCATTAGCAGAATAAACCTAACCTATAAAATGAAAAAATTCATTATCGCTATTACTTCTTTAATTTTACTTTCTTCTTGCAAACAAACAGCTAATAAAAGCGTTTCTGGCAAAGCAGAAATAAAAAAAGACAGTGCTAAAGTTGAAGATGGTGCAAAAACAGCACAATCAGATTCTAACTTATTAGAACAGTTTTCTAAAAACAAAAATGAAGTGGTTCTCCAATTAAAATCATTACCCAATAGAGAAGCTGCCAATGCATTGTATGAAAAATATTTTGAAGCAAATGGCACTTTATTGCAAGAGATCGCCGCAAAAGAATCTGGAGTATTGGATAAGTTTTATAATGAAGACGAAGCCGACAAAAAAGCGGTTAAACTTTTAGGTAAAAGACTTTCCAAACATGAATTAGAATTTTCTGAAATTGGAGAAGGATATGTTGAAATAGATCCGCTTCATGATTTCTATTATAAGATCTTTAAAGATTATGTAACGAATGACTATAAAGATTATTTGTACTTAAAGAGTGAAGAAAATAAGTCGCTTTATTCTGCAGATGCAGGACTTATAATCTCTTTTAAAGATTTGGGCGACCGAATCGTTTCGTGGGAAAATTTTATGGTCAAATACCCGAATTCAAAATTAATTCCATCTGTAAAAGAGCAATACAAAAATTATCAAATGGATTATCTGGTGGGTCAAGACAATACGCCAACAGCCGAAAGGTCTTCAGACGAAAAATATATTTATCCAGAAAACATTCAGGAGTTTAATCGTTTCTTGAAAAAATATCCAAAAAGCCCAACGGTTCCTCTAATCAATTTGTTTCTAGAAAACTTTAAGAGTGAGACTATTTTTGATATTTTAAGTGCTGAACAAAGTAAACTGTAAAGAAAAAAATTATAATGGGAGATTGGAATACCTTACATTTTTTTAGTGACAAACACTTTTATGAAAAAATAGTTCCTGATCTAACAGGCGAAGGAACTTTGCTTAAAAAATACTTTGATTCAAAATTAGGCAACTATCTTTTGTTTCATAATTCTGATAATGACAAAAGAATTAATGCTGTCTTGGAATATTGTCAATTTTTTGGCGAAGATTTCAAAACCCATAAACTTCTTTATGAGATCGAAACTCGGAAGAAAAAACCAGACGAGCAATATCAAACATTCATGCAGAAGATGCTACAAGATACAGACGAATTCTACAAACAAAATGGAACCGCAGCTGATGATCTTGCTACGGCACTAACATTAATAATGTTTTCTGAATGTGCTGCATTTAATCCGCATCTCATTTTAGGACGTAGAATTTTTTCTGGAAATGTTGGTGCAAAACCAAAATCTGTTGCTGAAGCAATTATTTCGCAAATAGACAATTCACCATCCGGATCTACGCACTCTTATGGTTCAGGAATCATGAACTGGATTACAAACGAAGACTTAAAATTATTGTGGCTAGACCGCGCTAATTTAGTTCCAACTAATTCCAAAGAATATTTCAATGACTTTTTGAAGTTTATAGAAATTGCCATTGAAAATGATTTTGGAGTCGTTTCTGGAACTAATATGCGAGAATCAATCTTAAAACTGGCAGAAAATCCCAATATAAATATCGAAGTAGATTTAGAAAAACTCGGACTTCAAAGTGTTATCATATACGATGGCAACTAATCGAATTAAAATTAACTTTAAACTTAGAACCATGGAAAATAAAAACCAACCTATTACATTTGTTTTTTGGATTATTGCGATCATTTTAGGCGTAACTTTATACAAGCAATTTGATTTTAAAAGTCTAAAATTTGAGAATCCTGCAATGGCAGTTATATATATTGTAGTTTTTGCGTTTTCGGTTTATTATATTATTAGAAATTCTAAGAAAAAATAATACAACAAACCTAAGTTGAAACATAGCCAAATCAAATTGAAGTAATTAATTTTAGCTATTATGAGAAAGATAATTGTTTTATCGATGATTTCATTAGACGGCGTAATGCAAGCTCCAGGCGGGCCAAAAGAAGATACATCTGAAGGTTTTAAATTTGGAGGTTGGACAGTTCCATACGGTGACGAAGCTTACAATAAAGCGGTTCAAAACGAACTGCAACCGGCAGATTATCTTTTGGGTAGGAAAACATTCGAAATTTGGGAAAATTATTGGCCCGACCATTCCGAATTTTGGCCAGGAATTAATAATGGAAATAAATATGTTTTGTCTAAAACCAGACAAAAATCGGATTGGAAAAATTCCATTTTTATTGAAAGTCTTGATGCTATCAAAAAACTCAAAAATTCTGAAGGAAAAGACATTCAAGTTTGGGGCAGCAGCGAACTGATTCATTTATTATTGCAAAATGATCTGGTTGATGAACTTCGATTAAAAATTCATCCCTTATTACTCGGAAAAGGAAAAAAGCTTTTTGATGATAATGCAAATCCATCGGGATTTTCCTTAATAGAAAGTACGGTAACTACAACAGGAGTAATTTTAGCCAATTATATCCGAAATGGGGAAGTAAAAACTGGGAATGCGATTGTTTAAATTTATCCAAAAACAATTTTAAATCTTTCAAAGCAATTAATTTAAAATCCCAACAACATCAATGAAAGAAAATTGGCTATTTATAAAAACTCCAGATCATTACGGAATACCCGAAATAATTCAGTTTGATAAATAATGAAATTAATTATTTTATTGTTGAAAAGGATAAAGAAAATTCTTCATTAAAAATAAAAGTTGAAAATCGAAGTAAAAATTTAACCGAAATAGAACATCAATTTATAAATCAAAATAGGATTCGTTTTTTTGAAAAAGGAAAAACATCTTACTTTTTAAGTGATGAAGAATTAATTACAGAAGATTCTATTTTCGAAAATAATTATCAAAAACTAAATCCCACAGAAACAAAACTAACAGAAATTGAAATTCAGAGTTTAAAATTCGAGGTAAATTGGAACGGCGAAAAAAACATTATACGCTTTAATGAAAATTTAGATCCTCCTTATATGCAAGAAATAAATAAACGTATGAATAGAGAAGGACGAAAAATTCTATTAGAAAGGCTAAATGAGACATTGTTTGTTTCACTTTATGAAAATGCCATTTTAGACAAACTAATTCCAATAAAATATGTAGACAATCAAAGAATTATTTTATACGGTTTTCCTAAAGAACCTTATGAAATAGATTGTCAAATAACAGAGTAAAGCTATTTTTTACTTTTACCGACCTTAACGGTACAGAATTAGAACCATTTGTTAGAAGATTTGAAGGTTTTAAATGATACATACTTTTATCGTTTGATCCTAATAACATGTTATAAATAAGCAGCAAAACCAACTAAATCTGTACTTGTATTAGCACGAAAGTACTCAATAAATAAAAGTCCCTTTGATGCTTTATGAAATAAAAATCCTATTTTTGAAAACAAAAAAATTGCTTTTTATTAAACATAACACCTAAGCTATAAGGAAAATAACAGAGCATCATAAAATTAAACCAGAGCCCATTAATATAGAAACAACTTTAAAACTAAAACATGAAACTTGATTTAATTGAAAATTTAAAATCAGAAACTCTAAATTTAGAAAATCTCTTACTTAACCCTAACAATCCAAGGCTAATGGGTAAAAGTCGCAAAACAGATTTAGCAGATGAAAGAATTTCAGAAGATATAATTCAAAGCGCTATTTTACGAGACATAAAATTAGAAGGAATCAATGATTTATATGAAAAAATTAAAAAACTTGGATTTTTATCAATTGATAGAATTGTTGTAAGAAAAATTTTAGATTCCGATAAGTATGTAGTTTTAGAAGGAAATAGAAGAATTTCCACAGCTAAAACACTTTTAAACCAACATCAAGAAGGCTTAATAACCTTAGATGACAGTGTTTTAAATTCACTTAATGCTATTGAAGTGTTGGTCTATTCTGGTACAGATAAAAATGTAATTTGGCTTTTGCAGGGTATGAGGCACATAAATGGAATAAAAGAGTGGGGAGCTTTACAGCAAGCTCGTTTTCTTTTTGAAATGCAAAAAGAAGAATCTCTTACTCCAACTGAATTGGATAAAATGACTGGTTTCGGAAGAAACACTATTGCAAAAAAAATTCGTTCATTTAAAGCTTTTGAATTTAGTCAAGATATATACCACGGAGAATTAGATGAAAGTAATTTCAGTTTATTTCAAGAAGCAATTTTTACAAAACCACAGATTAAAGATTGGTTAAACTGGAATGATGATGAAGGCATATTTGAGAATCTAGAGAATTTGGAAAATCTTTTAAATTGGTATATTGGAGATGAAGAAGGAAATAAGAGAATTGAAAGAGTATTAGACGTAAGGGATCATTTCAGTAAATTATTAATTCCAGAGAATAAAAGCATATTAATAAAGTTTGTAGAAGAAAGTGAGTATTCTATCAATGAAGCAATTCAAGATATTAGAAATAAGGATGCTGAAAAAAGTGCTCAAAGACATCAATTAGATTTAGAAGAAAGAATTACCAAACTTAATGATTTATATACTGAATTATCCACTTTACCAATGGTAAACATAATGAAATCAAATGAAAAAGAAAGATTTAGAGAAATCATTGAAAAAATAAACGAATCTGCTTCTTTCCAGTTAGCTTCTTTAATTTAAACAAATATGAAAATTAGAGAAATCGATCTATTTATTGATCATCTAAAATTTATATATAAAAATCGTTTCTATATTTCAGAAGAGTTTGTCAATTGGTATAGTAATTTCAGTAATAAATCGCCGAATGATACGGTAGAAGTTTTTTGTTCTTTTGAAAAAAGAATTCAAAAAAAGATTAAAGATTATATTAATTATTGTGAATCTAGATATATATTGCCTGAATTTGTTTGTGACGAATTTGATGATGATGCGTTAATTAACTCTAAATATTCGGTTAATAAAAAAGATCAGGTTGATATAGAATATAAATTAAGGTGGAGAAATAGATTTAGTGAATTGCTAAAAGAAATTGATTGGAGAGAATTTGAGCTTTTAGGAAAACTAATTTTAGACGAAAATCATATTGAAAATATAAAAATTACAAAATCGCAAAAAGATCAAGGTATTGATTTTTATGGGTATTTCGAATTAAAGTCAGAACATCGATTGCCTAGAATCTACAACTATTTCAAGTTTAGAGTTATAGGACAGGTTAAACATAGTGAAAAAGTTAAAGGAGTGGATCATCAAAAAGTTGCTTCTTTTGGAACTGAAATAAACAAATTAAGAAAAGCTAAAGACAATTCCTATTTTAAGAATATGGAAGATGATTTTATAAGCTCAAATTGGCCAATTTTAGGGATTTTCATAACAAATAGCTATTATCCAACTAAAGCTATTGATTTCGCAAATGAATATGGTATAATTTATTGGGACGGAGAGCAAATCTCCCAAGATTTAGCATCGAAAAAAAATGTTGAAAAACTGATAAATGAAGTTACGCAAGAGCTCACGCTTGAAAAATTAAAAGAATTAATAAAAGAAATATCAAAATAACTCAGCCCATAACTACTAAATGAAATTATCTAGTTAGCTTAATCAAAAAAATGTTGAATGATTTGCAAATCCAGAGAATGGATCTGGTCTAGTTCATAAACTCTCTCAAACACGTGCAAAAATGGAAAAGTTAAAAACTAGCTGTACTAATTTAAAGTTCAAATTGAAAGCCAAGACTTAAAAAAAACATGATTAGGGATTGAAGCTCAAAAAAGCCTGATAATCAACACCCTCAGCCTTTCATGTTTTTTTTTGTGACCTTGACGGTACAGAATTCGAACCAGTTAATGGAAGATTTAAAGATTTTAAACGAGGTATAACCGTTTGAATTTATGTTAGTCAAATAGTGGTCAGCTATCGCGTTACTATTCATCCTGTACGAGAAGTATGCAACAAATTTTTAAAAAAAACTTCAATCATTTTTAAGCTTATTATTATATATTTGATAATAAATAAGCGCTGACGTTCATCAGACATATCTACCTAATTTTGGGCTGAAAATATGTCTAATGTTTTAAGTAGTATATGATAGTTAGCAGTCATTCTTAAGACCTAACTATTTAAAGACAACTTATGAAAAGCTTAATATTGTTTATTTTGTGTTTTAAAAGTGTGCTTCTATTTAGCCAAAACTATATGTCAACAACTTTGCGAAAAATTACGCTTGACAGTATTGATATAAAATTCAATTACAATGAAAAATTTGGTGGAATTGAAGCAGAAAGCTACTTTAAAAATAGCAAAAGTAAATTACGTACAATATATTATCTAGAAGAGGACAGGAAAACTTTTCATCTCATTGTAGTTCAAGAGAAAAGTAAAAATTCTGAAGATACTTGGCGTACAAATGTATTCCAATTTAATGATGAGAAAATATTTTATCAAAAGGAAAGTTATCATTCAAAAATTAATGGAATTGCTATAGAACACCAAAAAGATAATAATGAAATATATCACAAAGCTTTTAATACCGAATTTTTAAAGAAATATATTTTTGAATTATTTGAAAAGATAAAAAACTACCGCTAACAGCTACTACAACGGATTTGGGCAATTTAATACCGTTATCGTAATGAAAGAAAATTCGATTTTAAAAAAAATATTTCAGCTAGCTATTATGCTGATGATTTCTTTTACCTATTCTCAAAACAATATAAAAGATACATTGATTACCAAGCGAATTAAAATAAAGTTTGGAGAGCTTATCGTAACCAAAAGTGTTAGTCAAGATTGGAAGTCTTCACAAATCAGAAGTTCTATTTGGTTAGCGGACGAATGTTTTGTAGAAAATGAAACGGTATATGTCAATTTCACCATTGATTCAAATTGCTTAATTTCAAATTACAAGATCGATGCGAAAGGAAAAAGTAAATGTGCCGTCGTGGGAGTTGAAGATTTCTGTAAAGAATTAATGGCAGTCATAAGGCAAAAGAACGAAGTAAACATTTTTGATAAATGCAATACGCAATATAGGCTTCCATTTCACATCAAAACATTAGAATAAAAACTGTCCATAACAAGATTTAGCGAGAAGGGTCTAAGTGGAATTATGGTTATTAATGATAAGCATGTGAGATAATATCGAAACTTAAGAGATCGATGATGGGGTTCGAACCAAAATTTGCCGTAAATACTGATATTGCAAAAAAATAAAATTTTAGATAATAATTTTCGAAACAAAAAAAGCCTGCAAAATTACACTTTGCAGGCTTTTATTTTCTGTAGTGACCGCGGAGGGGTTCGAACCCCCAACCCTCAGAGCCGAAATCTGATATTCTATCCAGTTGAACTACGCGGTCAGTTTATTTATGATTTTAGATTTTAGATTGCTGATTGGAATCTAAAATCTACAGTCTAAAATCTAAAATTATTATTTACGAAAGTAATTTCTTTACAATTGTAGAGATGGTTTTTCCTTCAGCAGTTCCTCCTAATTGAGCAGATGCTAATCCCATTACTTTACCCATTGAAGCGATTCCAGAAGCTCCTGTTTCAGCAATAATTTTTGCTATTACAGCTTCTACTTCTTCTTCGCTTAATTGAGCTGGTAAAAACTTCTCGATTACAGCAACTTGAGCCAATTCTGGTTCTGCTAAATCTGGACGGTTTTGCTCTGTAAAGATTCTTGCGCTTTCTTTACGAGTTTTAACCAATCTCTGAAGTAATTTAATTTCTTCATCTTCTGATAAATCTTCTTTAGATCCAGAAGCTGTCGAAGCTAATAACAATTCCGATTTAATTGCTCTTAAAGATTCTAATGCTACTGTATCTTTTGCTTTCATGGCCGTTTTGATTTCGTCCATGATTTGTGTTTGTAAACTCATGTTTATGTTTTATTTAAAATAAGCCGAAGCTTATTAATTGATATATTAATTTGGCCCTTCGACTTCGCTCAGGGTAACCATAAGATTCACTTTAAAAACCTATTTAGGAAGTCAAATTTTGAAATTCTGTGCGAAGATAAAAAAAATAACCCGAAAATTAAATCCAATTTTCGGGTTACCCAATATTATGATTCTAAAATTAATCTACGTTATCGTGCAAAAATGAATTGTTTGAACGTAATTGCAAATCGTTGTTACTATCTGTTCCAACAGAAATTCTAGAATTTGTATTGTTAGATTGTGAGTTAGACAAATCTATTCCTAATCTTTTATAAGCTGGCTCTTTTTCCAACTCATCAATTCTAGAAACATTGTTATGGAATTTATAGTTAAATTCTTTTAGTTTCTTTCTTCTTTCTTCAGCTCTTAAACGCAATGTTTCTTCAATAGTTAATTCTAAAGGAGAAACTTCAGAAGTTGTAGCCAAATCAGGTTGGCTAGCAAAATCTGGTCTTGGTTTCAACGTGATGTTTAATTCCTCTGGAATGGTTTCTTCAACTACTTTTTCAACTGGTTTAGAAGCCAACAAATCGTTTTCAACTTCCATATATTCTTCTAGAGAATACTTAATGATTCCATTGTCTGAAACTTCAGTTACTGGAACAAATTGTACTGGATCGTTTACTTTAATATCACGAGTTTCATTTGTCAATTCAAACAAAACTCTATTATCTTCAACAACTGGTTCTCTTTTTATAGGCTCTTGCTTGAACAAAGGAAGATCAAAAGAAAAAGTAGTTTGCTCTTCTCTTTCAAATACTCTTTGCTGTTGCACTGGCTGCTGCTGTACTGGTGGCTGTTGCACTTCTCTTGCTGCTGGCGTTTCAGGAGCAGAGATTGTAAAGTCGATATCGGTAATTGGCGAAACAATTTCGAAAGTTACATCAAGATTTTTGATAAACTCAGACATAACCACTAACTCTTCCTGATTAATAGCTGGAGCAACAGCTTGAACTGGAGTCGGAGTAAAAGTTTCGTCATCATCAATTAAATCAAAAACTACTTTATCCTCAACTTTTGCTGTTGGTGTATCCACAGTTAAATCAAAAGATGCAAGCGGCTTATTCGTTAGATTATGAACACTTCTTTGCTCATCTTCTAACGTATGAATGATTTTCTTTGGTTCTGTATTTACAATTTCATTTTGTTGTTCTACATCAAAACCTGTCGCAATAATAGTTACTGCAATAGCTTCGCCAAGACTTTCGTCTTCACCAACTCCCATGATAATGTTTGCGTTGTAACCAGCTTCATCTTGGATATGATCGTTGATTTCTCCAATTTCGTCCAGAGTAATCTCATTAGTTCCAGAAACGATAAGCAACAATACGTTTTTGGCACCTGTAATTTTATTATCATTCAACAATGGAGAATCCAAAGCCGAAACGATAGCATCTTTAGCTCTGTTTTCGCCTTCAGCTACAGAAGACCCCATTATAGCAGTCCCACTGTTGGCCAAAACAGTTTTCGCGTCACGTAAATCGATATTCTGAGTATAGTGGTGCGTAATTACTTCGGCAATACCTCTAGAGGCTGTTGCCAAAACTTCATCCGCTTTCGAGAATCCAGCTTTAAAACCTAGATTTCCGTATACTTCTCTTAATTTATTATTGTTGATTACAATTAAAGAATCGACTTGCTTACGCAATTTCTCAATTCCAATAATAGCTTGCTCCTGACGCACTTTCCCTTCAAACTGAAACGGAATGGTCACGATACCAACTGTCAATATTTCTCTTTCTTTTGCTAATTGCGCAATTACCGGAGCTGCACCAGTTCCAGTTCCTCCACCCATACCAGCAGTAATAAATACCATCTTAGTACCGCGATCCAACATCTTTTCAATATCAGAAATACTTTCAATTGCAGACTGCTGTCCAACATCTGGATTTGCTCCAGCTCCTAGCCCTTCAGTTAAATTAACTCCTAACTGAATTTTATTGGGTACTGAACTATTTTGAAGCGCTTGCGAATCGGTATTACAAACGATAAAATCTACGCCTTTAATACCTTGTTTGAACATGTGGTTAATTGCGTTACTTCCGCCTCCACCTACACCTATTACTTTGATTACATTTGATTGATTTTTTGGTAAATCAAATGAAATACTTCCAAATTCTGAGTTGCTCATCATCTTTTTGGTTTTTTGAAATTCTTATTAAGTACATTTTTTACTTCTTGACTTGGGGCAAGAAATAATCCTTCTCTTTTATTATTCTGCGTTGTCTAAAAATTCTTTGATTTTGTCGACATATCGATCAAAAAATGATCTTCTTATTTTGGTTTCAGTAGATTCATTTTTAGGCACCTTCTGACTTACAACTTCTTCAGGATCATCAATGGTTTCTACTCTTTCAACGTAGTTTTCTTCTACTTCGTATCGCTGTACTGGCGGAGCGGTTCTATAAACAATTTTTGGTTGCTCTTTTACCATTTCCATTCTAACAGCGCTTTGCGAACTGTTTTCGATACTGTTCATTACTAATCCTACTGCAGTTGCATATAACGGGCTAGAGATTTCTTCTCCAGAGTTTCCTGCCAAATGCTCGTTCGGATAACCAATTCTCGTATCCATTCCTGTAATGTATTCTACCAGCTGCTTAATGTGCTTTAATTGTGCACCACCACCTGTTAATACAATTCCAGCGATTAGCTTTTTACGAGGATCTTCGTGTCCGTACGCTTTAATTTCTGCAAAAACTTGCTCTACAATTTCCACCACTCTTGCGTGGATAATTTTAGATAAATTTTTAAGCGAAATCTCTTTTGGTTCTCTTCCTCTCAAACCTGGAATAGAAACAATCTCGTTATCTTTATTTTCGCCTGGCCAAGCAGATCCGAATTTTATTTTTAAAAGTTCAGCTTGTTTTTCGATGATCGAACAGCCTTCTTTGATATCGTCTGTAATTACATTTCCTCCAAAAGGAATTACAGCCGTATGACGAATGATACCGTCTTTGAAAATAGCTAAATCTGTTGTTCCTCCACCAATATCGATAAGTGCAACGCCAGCTTCTTTTTCTTCCTGACTCAAAACAGCATCTGCCGAAGCTAATGGCTCTAATGTCAATCCAGACAATTCTATTCCTGAACTCTGAATACATCTACCAACATTTCTGATTGAAGATGCCTGACCAACAACAACGTGAAAACTAGATTCTAATCTTCCGCCATACATTCCGATTGGCTCTTTAATTTCAGACTGTCCGTCAATTTTGAACTCTTGTGGCAAAACGTGAATAATTTCTTCTCCCGGTAACATCGCCAGTTTGTTTACCTGATCGATTAGAAGCTGAATATCTTTTTCGCCAATTACTTCTTCTGGATTATTTCTGCTGATGTAATCTGTATGCTGAATACTTCTGATGTGCTGTCCGGCAATACCCACAACCACATCTTTAATTTTGTATCCTGAATTATTTTCTGCTTCGACTATCGCCTGCTGTATCGATTGAATCGTCTGCGTAATGTTGTTTACTACTCCTCTGGCAACACCCAAACTTTTGGATTTACCAATGCCCAAAATCTCCAACTTACCATATTCATTTTTTTTGCCAATCATGGCAACGATTTTGGTTGTTCCAATATCTAGACCTACTGCAATATTATCTTTTTCCATTTTCTATTATTTAGTGCAAACTACTTGTTCCGTAAACCTAAGGTCAATTTTTTTGTATTTGTATAACGAACTATCTAAAACTGCTTTTTGAAAAAAGGCTTTATAGTTTCTAAATTTCTTATCAACATTCATCGTTCTTCCAAAATCTATGAAGTAATCATAGTTACGATTAAACATTTTTAAGCTTCCATTCGGCATAATCTCTACAGCAATGATGTTTTTTTTCAAAAACGCATCGTCATAAATTGTGCGAAATAAAGCTGCTAAATCTTCGTTATTTTTTTCATTTATTGCCCCTGAAACAAGAGGAACTCGCGCAGTGAAATTGTCCGATAAGGGCATTTTATTTCCCTCATAGTCAATATAAAAAGAAGCAGCGCCGTCATAAACTCTTGCTATGGGCGTCTTCTGTTTTACTACTGCTTTTAGAACTCCATCAATACTTACAAAAACGTTTGACTTCTCAATCATCTCTTGCGTATCGAGGGTTTTCTCTATCTTATTCAAATCTAGTTCATCTTTTCTAATACTGGAAGCGTCTCTTCTATTTTCTATCAACAATTTATTAACCGTCTCTGGCTTCACAAAAAGCGTATTTTCTCCTACAAAAACGACTACTGATTTTTTCAATTTTCGATCGCCATTTCGGTGCTTAGCGAAAGAATATAGAAACAAAACCAGTCCGAAAATAAGTACTAATCTAATATTTGCCCAATTAAATATTTTCATTTAAAACCTTTTTAATTGACGGAACCATCTCTCCCAGATCACCAGCTCCAATTGTTACAATAATAGGTGCATCACTGGCTTTAATTTCACCTAATAAATCTTCTTTTGTAACAATCTTTTTGTTCGAATTTGTCATTTTACCCAAAAGCCACTCAGAAGTTACTCCTTCCATCGGAAGCTCTCTAGCAGGGTAAATATCCATCAAAAACACTTCATCAAACTGCGATAAACTTGCTGCAAATCCGTCGACAAAGTCTCTTGTTCTGCTAAACAAATGCGGCTGGAAAATTGCCAAAACTTTACGTCCTGGATACAACTCTCTAACTGCTTGATGAACAGCATTTATTTCTGTTGGATGATGTGCATAATCATCAATATATACTAAATTTTCACTCTTAATTTGATATGAAAAACGTCTTCTAATTCCGTTGAATGAAGCAATGGCTTTTGCAATAGAATCGGTCGGGGTGCCGAAAGTCTTAGCCATCGCAATAGCCATCAATCCATTCATTAAATTGTGTCTTCCAGGCAATCCAAAACGCAAATCTTTCATAATTTCTGATGGCGTCTGCACATCAAAAACATAAGCCCCATCTTCAATGCGAACATTAAAAGCCTTATAAACAGCATCTTCATTTACAGCACATTGAACTCCCTCTAAAGGCAACTCTTTTGTAATGAAGAGATTATTTTTATCTTCTACTTTTGAAGCAAACTCTCTAAAAGAAGCCTCAATTGCATCACTAGTTCCATAAATATCCAAGTGATCCGCATCCATAGAAGTCACACAAGCGATGTCTGGACGCAAATGCAAAAATGATCTGTCAAATTCATCTGCTTCTACCACCGTTACCGTTTTTCCGCTTCCGATTAAATTTGAATTATAATTCTCTACAATTCCACCAATGAAAGCAGTTACATCAGCACCGCTTTGAAACAAAATATGCCCCAAAATACTAGAAGTCGTTGTTTTTCCATGCGTTCCTGCAACTGCAAAACAAAAAGTATCTTTACTTATGATTCCAAGAACTTCAGCTCTTTTTTTAACCTGGTAATGTCTTTCAATAAAATAATTCCATTCTGAATGTGTTTTTGGAACCGCTGGCGTATATATCACCAACGTATTCTCCAAATAATAATCTTTTGGAATTAAGCTTATATCATCTTCAAAATGAATATCAATACCACTCTCAATCAATTCATTAGTTAGCATAGAAGGCGTTTTGTCGTAACCTGAAACTTGTTTTCCAATAAACTTGAAATAACGAGCCAGAGCACTCATTCCGATTCCTCCGATACCAATAAAATAAACGTTTTGTATTTGATTTAAATTCATTTTTTTTTTGCTTTATGCCGTAAGCTTTAGGCTGTAAGCCTATAACTTTTGTCTTTATTTTCTAATCCTCTTTTATCCTTTTAATCTATATTACGTTTTAGATAGCATTCTCAAGCTTAAAGCTGATTGCCTATAGCTTACAGCTTATCTAATTAACTTGACAATTTCAGCCACAATATCTTGTGTAGCTCTTGGTTTTGCCAATTTTTTAATGTTATCACTTAATTGTTTTTGTTTTCCAGAATCTTTCAGCAGCGCTTCAAAAACAATGCTAAACTGACTGTCAAGCTCAGATTCTTTCAACAAAATCGCACCTTTAGCATCAACAATCGCTTGTGCATTTTTAGTCTGATGATCCTCAGCTACATTAGGTGACGGAATAAAAATCACTGGTTTCCCTACAATGCACAATTCTGACACTGATGAAGCACCTGCACGTGAAATTATGACATCCGATGCTGCGTAAACAAAATCCATTCTTTCAATAAAATCGACCACTTTTACATTTGGCTGATTGTATTTTTTATAATCTTCAAAATATAATTTTCCACATTGCCAGATTACCTGAACATCTTGCGAAAGGAAATTTTGCAATTCTTTTTCAATTAACTGATTGATTCTTCTTGCTCCTAAACTTCCTCCTAAAACCAGTAATGTTTTCTTATTCGGATCTAAGCCATAAAAAGCAATTGCTTCTTCACGTTTGCTTTCAATGTCAATTAAATCCTGACGAACTGGATTCCCTGTTAAAACAATTTTTTCTTTTGGAAAAAAGCGCTCTAAATTTTCATAAGCCACACAAATTGCATTGGCTTTCTTGCTCAACAATTTGTTTGTAATTCCTGGATAAGAATTCTGCTCCTGAACCACTGTTGGAATTCCTGCCGAACCTGCCGCTTGCAATAAAGGTCCGCTGGCAAAACCACCCGTACCGATTACCACATTGGGCTTAAACTTTTTAATTATTCTTTTTGATTCCAATAAACTGCTTGCCAGTTTAAGAGGAAACATTAAATTTTGTAATGTCAATTTTCGCTGTAAACCAGCAATCCAAAGACCTTTTATTTCATAACCTGCCTGAGGCACTTTCTGCATTTCCATTTTATCTCTAGCACCTACAAAAAGAAATTCTGCATCAGGAAATTGTAATTTTAATTCATTTGCAATTGCAATCGCAGGATAGATATGTCCTCCTGTTCCTCCTCCGCTAAGTATGAATTTATACTTTGTCATCTGTCTAAAAATTACAACTTTTTAAAAAATTTTTATATTTTAATCTTATTTGTTTAAAACCGCATTCATCGGATTTCTTGAATTGTCTTCTATCGAATACATTGCCTCTTCTTCATATATTTCATCTGCTGGCAAATCCTCTTCTGCCATTTCTTTATCTATCAATCGCTGTAAGGCTTCTTTTCGTTTTTCTCTCTCCAATTTATCCTCAGCAATTTCTTCTTCTTTTCTCGTTACGCTAATGATAATTCCGAGTCCAAGACAGGTCATCCAAATCGAACTTCCCCCGCTACTTATCAACGGAAGCGTCTGCCCTGTAACTGGCAATAATTCTACCGCAACCGCCATATTGATCATTGCTTGAAATATCATCGGAAACCCAACACCAACGACAACTAATTTTCCAAACACCGTAGGCGCTTTATGCGAAGCAATTACAAATCGGAACAATAATAACAAATACAGAATAACAATTGAAACTCCTCCAACCAAACCGTATTCTTCTACAATAATGGCATAAATAAAATCGGAAGAAGATTGTGGCAAAAAGTTCTTCTGAACACTTTTTCCTGGACCTAATCCTCCTAATTTTCCAGATGCAATTGCAATTTTCGCTTTCTCAATCTGATAGTCATCTTCGTCTGGTTTGTCTGTTGTAAAATTTGTAATACGACTTTCCCAAGTTGAAACCCTGCTAAAGAATCTTGAATCTGGAAAAGCTTTTGCCACTAAAAGGAAAAATGCTAACATCGCAACTCCTGAACCAATGATAAAAGCAATATATTTTAATGGATATTTACCAATAAATGTTAGCATCAAAACCATTGCAAAAATTAACGCCGTAGTCGAAAAGTTTGCTGGAAGAATTAATACTAATGTAATAAATACTGGAACCCAAAGCTGAATCAATGAGGTCTGAAATGGCTCATTTTCTTCTTTAGTCTTCGACAAATAGCGCGCTACATAAATAAACAATACAATAGATGCCAATGTTGATGTCTGAAACGTAATTCCGATAAAGGGAACCTGAATCCAACGGCTAGCGTTTGCACCAGCAATAACAGTTCCTTTTAAAAGCGTATAAAGCAGTAAAATCCAAACCACTGGGAGCGCAATCTTCGAAATTGCTCTAAAATAGTGATACGGCACTCTATGCACCCAGTAAATAATCAAGAATCCAATACAGATATGCGCCAGATGTTTTACTAAATAGCCTAATGTATTTCCTGTTCCGTGCCCAATATAAGCCAAATTACTACTTGCACTAAAAACAGGCATAAACGAAAACAACGCCAATAAGGCCACAAATGACCATATTACCCTATCTCCTTTTAGTTTGTTTACTAGCTCCTTCATAATCTTTTTGTTTCAGGTTTTGTTTTGTTTCATGTTTCAAGTTTCGTTCAACTTGAAACATGAAACTCTTTCTTTTCTACAAGTTGTGTACTGCTTGCTTAAATTGCTTTCCTCTGTCTTCGTAGTTTTCGAATAAATCGAAACTTGCGCAGGCTGGAGATAATAAAACAACGTCTCCTTTTTCTGTTAATCTTTGAGCAGTTTTTACTGCATCATTCATGTTATTTACTTCAACCATAATATCAACAACGTTTCCAAAAGCATCAATAATTTTACGGTTATCGATTCCAAGACAGATAATTGCTTTTACTTTTTCGCGTACTAACGACATTAATTCGTTATAATCGTTCCCTTTATCAACACCTCCAACAATCCATACTGTTGGCGAATTCATACTATCCAAAGCAAAGAAAGTAGCGTTTACATTTGTTGCTTTTGAATCGTTGATATATTGAACGTTCTGTATTTTTAATACTTTTTCTAAACGGTGTTCAACACCTTGGAAATTAGATAGACTTTCACGAATCGTTGCATTTCTAATTTGCATCAATTTAGCTACAGAGCTTGCTGCCATGGCGTTTTTCATATTATGTTTTCCTTCTAACGCAATGTGTTCTGTATCCATTGTAAACTCTTCTTGGTTGATCTTTATTTCCATTTTGTTGTTATTTATAGAAGCCCCTTCATCAAATTTTTTCGTCAATGAAAAAGGAATTAGTTTTGCTTTTGTTTTGTTCTTTTTTAACCATTCTGTACTTGCTTCATCATCTGCATCGTAAATCAGATAATCATTTTCAGTCTGGTTCATCGTTATTCGGAACTTCGAATTGATATAATTTTCATATTTATATTCGTATCGATCTAAATGGTCTGGACTTATATTGGTTATTATTGCAATATCGGGTCTGTAATTTATTATTCCGTCTAACTGAAAACTGCTTAATTCAAGAACGTAGGCATCAAATTTATTCTCAGCCACCTGCCAGGCGAAGCTCTTTCCAATATTCCCTCCTAATCCGACATTTAATCCTGCATATTTCAACAGATGATGAGTCAGCATTGTTGTGGTTGTTTTACCATTACTTCCTGTAATCCCGATGGTCATTGCTTCTGTGTAAGGAATCGCAAATTCAATTTCCGAAATCACCTTTACTCCTGCCGCAACAAGCTTTTTTACTATCGGAGACTTGTCAGGAATTCCTGGGCTTTTCATTACCACATCTGCATTTAGAATTAAATCCTCTGTATGCTGCTCTTCTTCCCAGGCAATTTTATTAATGATAAGAACTTCTTTGTAACTCTCTTTTATTTTTCCAAAATCGGATACAAAAACATCATATCCCTGTTTCTTACCGAGGATTGCGGTTCCTACACCGCTTTCTCCTCCTCCTAAAACTACTAGCCTCATTTATCTCAGTTTTAAAGTGATGATTGATAAAATGGCTAACATTACAGCAACAATCCAGAAACGGGTTACGATTTTACTTTCGTGATATCCTTTTTTCTGATAATGATGATGCAAAGGTGACATCAGGAAAATTCTTCGTCCTTCTCCGAAACGCTTCTTCGTATATTTAAAATAAGTTACCTGAATAATTACTGAAGCACTTTCTGCTAAGAAAATTCCACAGAATAAAACAATCAATATTTCTTTACGAACTGCAATGGCTAAAACTGCGATAATCCCTCCAATGGTCAAACTTCCCGTATCTCCCATAAATACAGAAGCTGGATAAGAATTGTACCAAAGAAAACCAATAAGCGCACCCACAAAAGCTGAAATAAAGACCGTCATTTCTCCCGAATTGGGGATGTACATAATATTCAGATAATTTGAAAAAATGATATTACCAGAAACGAACGTAAAAATCCCGAGTGCGAGGACGGATATTGCAGAGGTTCCTGCGGCCAGTCCGTCGATCCCATCTGTTAAATTAGCCCCATTTGAAACCGCTGTAATAATAAAAATCACTACTGGAATAAAAATCAACCAAGCCCATTTCTCATATCCATCTCCCATAAAAGACAATACTTCAGCATAATCAAATTCATTATTTTTTACAAAAGGAATTGTCGTTGCTGTAGATTTTTCTTCAATAGGCGCTGGCAATACAACTGTTGTGTTTCCCGCTGTTTTAAAAATATCTGTACGTCCAGTATCTGTTCTTACCGTAACAGCAGGATTAAAATAAAGAACCGCTCCTACTATAATTCCAAGACCAACTTGACCAATTACTTTAAAAATACCTTTTAAGCCTTGTTTGTCTTTTTTGAATATCTTGATATAATCATCAACAAAACCAATTGTTCCCATCCACAATGTTGTTACAATCAGCAAAACGATATAAATGTTATGCAATCTTGCAAATAACAAAACCGGAACTAAGGTTGCAAAAATGATAATTAAACCACCCATTGTTGGCGTACCAGCTTTTTCATTCTGACCTGCAAGACCAAGCTCACGTACGGTTTCTCCAACTTGCTGACGGCGTAAAAAGTTAATTACTCTTTTACCATAAATAGTCGACAGAAGCAACGAAAGCATAAATGCCAAAGCTGATCTAAATGTGATGTACTGGAAAACCCCTGTTCCAGGAACGTCCAATGTTTTATCAAAATATTCAAATAAATAGTACAGCATATTTTCTTATTTTTTTAAATTCCAATCTCGAATTAAATTCCAATTTTTTAAAACCCAAAATCCAAATTTTATTGGGATTTGGAATTTGAAATTTCCTTTTTGTTATTTATTTAGTTGTTCTAAAATCTCTTTTACCGTTTCCATATCATCAAAATGATGGCGAACACCATTTATTTCTTGATAAGTTTCATGCCCTTTTCCTGCAATTAAAATGATATCTTTAGGCTGAGCCAATTGACAAGCCGTTTTAATTGCCTGTTTTCTATCTGTAATTCGCAGCATTTTTTTATAGTTGTGAGGCTCAACTCCCTGCTCCATTTCATCCAAAATAACTTCTGGATCTTCATTTCTTGGATTATCTGAAGTCAAAACTGCTTTATCACTCATATCTGAAGCAATCTTTGCCATTATTGGACGTTTTGTTTTATCACGATTTCCTCCACAGCCTACTACAGTAATTAGCTGTTCGTTTTTAGTGCGAATATCATTTATCGTTTTCAAAACATTCTCCAAGGCATCTGGCGTATGTGCGTAATCTACAACAGCAGTAATTCCGCCATCTGATACGATATACTGAAAACGTCCTGAAACACTTTCTAAATCTGACAGTAAACGCAACGCTTCAAGACTATCAATTCCTAGTTCTACAGCAGTTCCATAAATCGCTAAAACATTGTATGCGTTGAAAGTACCAATCAGTTTTACCCAAACTTCATTATCGTTAACTTTCAACAATAATCCAGACAATTGGCTTTCTAAAATCTGCGCTCTATAATCTGCATAAGATTTTAAAGCGTAAGTCAATTTTTTAGCCACTGTATTTTGCAGCATCACCGATCCATTTTTGTCATCAATATTCGATATAACAAAAGCTGATTTTGGAAGAGAGTCAAAAAATGACTTTTTAACATCTCTATATTCAGCAAATGTTGGGTGATAATCTAAGTGATCGTGAGAAAGATTCGTGAAAATTCCGCCCACAAAATGCAAAGCTTCTGTACGTTTCTGGTGAATTCCATGCGAACTTACCTCCATAAAACAGTGCGTAACTCCCGCTTCAACCATTTCATTCAAATAATGATTAATAGTTAAAGAATCTGGTGTTGTATGCGTTGCTGGATATTCTGTTTGATCTACTACAATTTTTACCGTTGACAATAAACCAACCTTAAACCCTGCTTTTTGAAACAACTGAAATAATAAGGACGCAATAGTTGTTTTTCCATTTGTTCCTGTTACACCCACTAATTTTAACTTTGCAGATGGATCTTCAAAATAATTAGCGGCCATAAAAGCTAAAGCCGTATTGGTATCTTTTACTTGAATATAAGTTACTTCATTAGCTGTATTTTCAGGAAGCGTATCACAAATAATCGCTTTAGCTCCAAGCTGAATTGCTTTTTCGATATAATCG
Organism: Flavobacterium sp. B330r; assembly: GCF_056824325.1. NCBI lineage: Bacteria > Pseudomonadati > Bacteroidota > Flavobacteriia > Flavobacteriales > Flavobacteriaceae > Flavobacterium > Flavobacterium sp. B330r. Next base: position 2,793,407 of record NZ_CP124860.1, on the reverse strand, counting down.
TGTCCATCTGAAAGTGAACCGCGAATTGCCACGAAAATATCATTTGCTTCTACTTTACGAGAATCAAATTCGATTTTCTGAATAGCAATATCTGTTGAACCTTTTACAGATTCAATAGCTACTTTATATAATATGTCTTTTAATACTTTCACGATAATTCTAATACAATTGTTGTGTTTTTACTTATACTGGTTCCCGCTTGAATCGATTGATTTTTTACTTTCCCCATTCCATTTACTTTTACTTTCAAACCTAAATTTTCTAGTAAAGCAATCGCGTCCATTCCTGGCATTCCTTTTAAATTCGGAATCTGGTTAAGCTTTTTATTAGCTTCAGCCGTATATTTATCATAACTAGCATCCTGCTTCGGAATTCTAGAATCTAATTTTTTGATTTTATTTGTCGAAGGCGCATCGGTAAAAATCTTTTGCGCAATTCTCTTAAAAACCGGTCCGGCAACATCTGCTCCATAGTAATTATTTCTAGACGTATTAGGTTTATGAACTACTACAATACAAGAATACTTTGGATGATCAGCTGGAAAATAGCCCGCAAAAGAAGATGCATAATACATTCCTTCTCTTCCTGCGTTGCCATAATTCACCATAGCTGTTCCCGTTTTTCCTGCCATTGAAAAATCTTTCGAATACAACTTAGAACCTGTTCCTTTTTTCACCACATTCGCCAAAACTGCTTTTACTTTTTTAAGTGTCTCTGGTGAACAAACCTTTGGATTCATTACTTCTGTATCAAACTTTTTAATGGTTTTGTTCCATTCTTTAATTTCTGATACAAATTGCGGTTTTACCATTACCCCATTGTTTGCAACCGCATTATACAAAGTTAAAGTCTGCATTGGCGTAACCGAAACGTTATATCCAAAAGCCATCCAAGGAAGCGTAGTTCCCGACCAATGTTTGTCTCCAGGCTGCGGAATATAAGGCCTTCCTTCTCCTTTAAAATGCAATCCCAATGGTTTATTTAAGCCTAAATTATTGATATGATTTACAAATTTAGAAGGGTTGCTTTTGTAATTTTCGTAGACTGCCTGAACCATTACGGTATTGGACGAAAGCTCAAATCCGCGTGCCAAAGTAACTTTCCCGTAACCACCTCTATGCGAATCACGAACAGCTCTTCCATAATATCTAATTTCTCCGCCATGACTATCGTAAACTGTACTTGTATCAGCCACCTTATCTTCTAAAATCGCCATTAAATCAACTAATTTAAAAGTCGATCCAGGTTCGTGAGATTCAGCAACTGCATAATTGGTTGTTTCGTAATAAGAACCATCTTCTGCTCTTCCTAAATTTGAAATCGCTTTTATGTATCCTGTTTCCGTCTCCATTACTACCACACAACCGTGATCTGCTTCGTAATCTTCCAATTGTTTCAACAAAGCGTGGTGTGCGATATCTTGAATGAAAACATCTATAGTCGAAATCACATCGTAACCGTCAATTGGATCCACTTCGTTTACATCACGAATTGGTTTCCATTGTCCTTTTGCAATTTTTTGCTTTAGAATTTTACCATCTTTTCCGTTCAAATAGCTTTTAAAAGCCCATTCAATTCCTTTTCCTACTTCTATTCCAGTTGCTGGATCAATACGGTCGTAGCCAATTGTTCTTTCTGCAATTTTACCTATTGGATGTTTTCTAACAGTTTCTTGCTCAACAATAATTCCACCTTTGAAAGCACCTAAATTGAATAATGGAAACCCTTTAATTTTTACATATTCCGTATAACTCAAATTGCGGGCAATCAAATAATAACGGTTTTTATTCTCTCGTGCTTTTCTTAATTCTTTTTGAAAATAGCCACTTGGCTTATCTAAAACAGTTGCTAGAGAATCTGACAATTGTTTTACATACTTTTCGAATGTTTCTTTTTTTGGCGCTTTTGCATCAAAACGAATTTCATAATTCGGGATAGATGTTGCCAATAAACTTCCATCAGCAGAATAAATATTTCCTTTATTGGCAGGAATTACAAAATTTCTAACGGTACGCTGTTTCGCCAGTTTTCTGTAATAATCTCCATCAACCCACTGAATATTGGTTAATTTAACGACAATAGCAATTGCCATCAAAAAGATGAAAACTGCTACGAGATAAATTCTGTAGGATATATGTTTATCGTCTACTGCCATATTCTTTTAAAGAAACTTTTTTCTTCTTCTTTTTTAACTTCTATTTTCACTGGAGGAACCGTCGACGGAAAAATTTGTTTTTCTAACATTTTATCCGAGATAGTTGACTCCATTTTTAACTTCATCAATTCTGAACGGCGATCTACAAATTCAGATCTTAGTTCTTTTACTTCATTATTTAATTTCGCGATTTCAAAAACCTTTTGTTCGTATCGCTGTGTATTGGCAATCATCAAAATGGCCAGCAGAATTATAAAAACGATAAATCGCCAATTTTTTACTGCATCTTCATGAATCAGGAATCTTGCTTTTAATATGCTAAATACACCACTTTTCATTATTTCCTACCTTAATATATATTATAGCTTTTCTGCGACTCTTAATTTGGCACTTCTTGCTCTATTATTAATTTTGATTTCTTCGTTGTCTGGAACAATCAGTTTTCCGATAGTTTTGAATGGAACTGAAAAATTTCCGTAAAAATCTCTTTCTGGCTCTCCTTCAAACATTCCGTTTTTAATAAACCTCTTTACCAAACGATCTTCTAAAGAATGATACGAGATTACCGAAAATCTTCCTCCTGGTTTTAAAACTTCCAACGACTGCTCAATAAATTCTTTTAGAACATCCATTTCCTGATTTACCTCGATTCGAATTGCCTGGTATATCTGAGCCAAAACTTTGTTTCGAACTTTCTCTGGCAAAAACTTTTTCAGAACATCTTTCAATTCTTCAGTCGTTTTGATTGGGTAATCTTTTCTTGCCTCAACAATTGTTCTAGCCAAAACCGGTGCATTTTTCAACTCCCCATAATCAAAAAAAACACGACGTAAATCCTGTTCTTCATATTCGTTAACCACTCGATAAGCATTCAAATCATTCTTTTGACTCATCCGCATATCTAGTTCGGCATCAAATCGGGTAGAAAAACCTCTTTCTGGAACATCAAACTGATGTGATGAAACTCCCAAATCTGCCAAGATTCCATCTACTGCTTTTACTCCGTGAAAACGTAAAAACCTTTTTATGAACCTAAAATTTTCGTTTATCAAAGTGAACCTTTCGTCTGGCAGTGCATTGGCAAGCGCATCTTCGTCTTGGTCAAATGCAAACAGCCTTCCGTTTGGCCCTAATCTTTTTAAAATCTCTTTTGAATGACCACCGCCTCCAAACGTAACATCTACATACACACCATCAGGTTTAATATTTAAACCATCTACTGTTGGATGAAGCAAAACCGGATTATGATATTCCATCTTCGTCGTCATTAATATTTCCCATTACTTCTTCGGCTAGATCTGCAAAATCCATATCTTCGCCACTAATTGATTTCTCGTATAAATCTTTGTCCCAAATCTCAACAATATTAACCGCAGATGAAAAAACCACATCTTTAGAAATACTTGCAAACGTTACCAAATCTTTTGGAACAAGCAATCTTCCTAATGCATCAACCTCAACCACTTTAACACCAGCAGTAAACCTTCTAATGAAATCGTTGTTCTTTTTTACAAAGCGATTAAGCTTGTTGATTTTTTTCATCATCGCATCCCATTCTACCATAGGATACAATTCTAAACACGGCTGAAAAACAGAACGCTTCAAAACGAATCCGTCTTGAAGAGAAGCCGTCAACTGCTTTTTTAAAGGTGCAGGCATCATTAGCCTCCCTTTAGCATCGACTTTACATTCATATGTTCCAACAATTGTATTCAAAAAAAACTAGTTAACATGTTATACAGCAAAAATATAAAAAATATTACCACATATTACCACTTTATACCACTTTGTTAATAAGTTTAACCACTTTGCTACCACTTTCCATAACCTGCATTTAATCAATACTTTAACTATTAATTAACAGATTCTTAAATACGTTATTCATTCAAAAAAATAATGCGCTAATTTTCTTAAAAAATTGATTATAATGCACATTTCTTAACATTTACGTATTTTAACAAATATCATCTTAATTACTGATTTTTAACATTTTACATATTCTACTGAAATTATCTAGTTAAAAAATGGCATCAAAAATTCATTTTTGTTGAATTAACCCTATATTTGTCGAAATTGAAATTGGCATTAGATTAGATGGACAAACACTATAAAAAAGAAGGCAAATACAGCTATTTCGAAGCTGGAGAAGGAACTCCGATCGTTATTCTGCATGGTTTAATGGGAGGTCTAAGTAACTTTGATGGTGTAGCACAATATTTCCCAACGAAAGGATATAAAGTTGTTATCCCAGATTTGCCAATATACACCCAAAGCATTTTAAAAACGAACGTAAAAAGTTTTGCGAAATACGTAAAAGACTTTATCACTTACAAAGGGTTTGACAAAGTTATTCTTCTAGGAAATTCTCTTGGAGGGCATATTGCTTTGTACCATACAAAACTTTATCCTGAGAAAGTTGCCGGACTTGTAATTACTGGAAGTTCTGGACTTTACGAAAGCGCAATGGGAGATAGCTATCCAAGAAGAGGCGATTACGAATACATCAAAACAAAAGCTGAAGCTGTATTTTATGACCCAAAAATTGCAACTCCCGATTTGATTGATGAAGTTTACGCTACAGCTAATGACCGCATCAAATTAATCAAAACTTTAACCATTGCAAAGAGTGCCATTCGCCATAATATGGCTAAAGATTTGCCAAAAATGGACGTTGAAACTTGTATTATTTGGGGTCGAAATGACTCTGTAACTCCTCCAAATGTAGCTGAAGAATTTGATAAATTGTTACCAAATTCAACTTTATACTGGATTGACAAATGCGGACACGCAGCGATGATGGAACACCCTCAGGAATTTAATGAAATTCTTGAAAAATGGCTTACTGAAAAGAATTTTTAGCCGTCAAAATTTATTTTTTTTAGGAGGTTTTAAAACGAAAGAACATGAAAATTAACACCGCCGAATTTATTGTCAGCAATTCTGATGCATCAAAATGTCCAAAGGATTTTTTGCCAGAATATGCTTTTATAGGAAGATCAAACGTAGGTAAGTCATCTTTGATTAATATGCTTACCAACAATAAAAACTTAGCCAAAACATCTGGAAAACCAGGAAAAACACAATTAATAAATCATTTCAAAATCAATAACAATTGGTTTTTGGTCGATTTGCCGGGTTATGGTTACGCTAAAGTTTCTAAGAAAACAAAATCAGTTTTTCAGCAATTTATTACTGATTATTTTGAAAACAGAGAACAACTGGTTTGTGCTTTTGTTTTAATTGACATTCGCCACGAAGCTCAAAAAATAGATATCGAATTTATGTCTTATATGGGCGAAAGCGAAATTCCGTTCTGCATTATTTTTACTAAAGCAGATAAAATTAGCAAAACAAAAATAGATTCGCATATTGCAGCTTACAAAAAACAGATGTTTGCCAACAACTGGGCCGAAATGCCTCAATATTTTGTAACCTCATCTACAGAATCTACCGGAAAAGAAGAACTATTATCTTATATAGATGAAGTGAATCAGGAAGTTTTTAAAAACAACTCGGAGTTTTAAAATTTAAACTCCAATTTTTTGAAATTCCAAATTCCAAACTTTACAAACTCACAATATTAAAATCCCAAATTCCAATTGTAATCCTGGAATTTGGGATTTTTATTTTTGAAAGTAAAACCTTAAAAATAAATCGTTTTTTATAGTCTAAAAACTATCTTTTAAACTACATTTGACACAACCAAAAATAGTTTATGAAGAACCCAAAACCATTCTTTTTTATTTTCTTGACCCTGATCCTGGCATCTTGCAAAACACCAACTTATATGTTTACATCTGGACCAAGATCCGGTGTTAATTTTACCTCAGGAAGATGGTTGATGAATGAATTAGATTGCCCTAAAAAATCCAAAGACAAATTAACTGAAGAATCTTTAGCGTTTTTTAAAAAGAATTTGGGAGACCGTTTGTTTTATATAAATGATGTTAACGGACTACTAATTAGTCGAAAGATTCATTTAAATCCTAATAAAACAAAATTAAAAGAATTAAAAGACGGAACCGGTTTTGATTTTTTTATCAATATCTCAACTACAAAACGCAAAAGTGATTTCTCATATATTGAACTCTATCAATCCGATGACGAAGTAGGAAAAAACGAAGCCGCCGTACTTGTTGAAATTTACGATCTAAACTCTCAAGAAATCATCTATTCTCAAAATGTGGTCGGCATTTCTCAAAAAACAAAAACCGAACCGATGTGGTCTACCGAAAAATCAAACAAGTTTATTGATAATGTAGAGTTCTATAAAACATCAGATAAATTAATGAAAGGAGCTTTAAAAAAGATATTCAAAGATTTAGACAAAAGATCTGTCAAATAAAAAGAAACAACAATCCCGAATCTCAATTGCAAACTTGGAATTTGGGATTTTTTTATTGGAATTTTTTCTTTGCTGTTCTTCTAAAGTTTAAAGCTTTCCATTCTTTATAAATCAAAAATTGATAGAGGATATAAAAGAGCGAATTGAAAAACCAGAAATCAAGCACAAACGGTTCTGTAAAAATTATCGATTCAGTATTTCCTGATAGAAAAATACCCGCACTACTTGTTAGGTAGATAATTAATCCATTACAGAAATAGAAATAATTATGCTTGTGGTTTTTTAAATTTGAAACAATAAAATAAACCGCATAACACAACAGCGGAATAGACGTTAGGGCTATTTCTACTAAATTAAACTCCCAATAAAGCGAAGGCTTGCTATAATATTGATATCCTAAAAAAAGCAGCACCGAAACGAATACCATTATCATAACCTGCTTTAATTTCTGGTTTGAAAAACTTTTATAGAAAAAGAGATTAAGTGTGATAAACTGGAAATTAAAATAATAGTGCGAAAGGAAGAAATTAGAATTCGGATAAAGGAATCCGATGATATTGCAAAGCAATTCTACACAAAACAGCAGAATCAAATAAGTGGTTATAATACGATACAATACATCTCTGTTTTTGCATGTCATGTAAAACCGTATCGCATTGGCAAGTAAAAAAAACAATCCGACAAGACTTACAAGAAAAGGAAATAGCATAGAATTTGTTTTACTCAGACAATTTACAATAAAAAGCAAAAAATCCCAAACCCAATCTTTGAAATTGGAATTTGGGATTTTTTATATTGGAATTTCTATTACTTTGTAAGCTCCAGTTTTTCTGCAAAGTAGTCACAGAAATCTTTCATAGTGTCAGACATTTTTTCATCATCTGTTGCACGTTTAAAAGTATCAGCCATTGCAACTAAAGTCTGGTGGAAGAAAATCTTCATTTCATCTACCGGCATATCTTTTGTCCACAAATCAATACGCATTGTTTCTTTTACCTTACTATCCCAAATAGACAGCATGATTGCTTTTGCTTCTTCAGCTTGAACTCCACCATCTTGTGCACTCCATGTTAATTTTTCAGGAACACGGTTTTCGTCCAATTCTATATTAAATTTAATCTCTGAGTTTATATTTGCCATTATTTCTTAGGTTTATATTTTGATTTTTCGAAGATTTCTTTTGGCTCAAGCTTGAATAATTCAGCCAAAGTTACATCACTATTGTTTTTCATGTAAGAACGTACCATCTGCCAGCCAATCCAAGCTCCCACTCGTCCTGGAGAATCGTTATCTATTTCTAAAAAGAATTTAGAAAAAGGCGCTGGAGCTATAAATCGTGCTCTCAGCTTTGGATCTTCGTTGTAAAGCATTTCATTTTCTATGAAATAACGCCACATATAGGCTTCGTTTTCTTCACACCATTTTATCTGCTCTGGAGTATATCCCATTTTTTCTGCATCTGTATATTCAGGAATCAGCAAATCTTTTGCGTAAAGCTGTTTCCCTTCAAAAACCATTTGAGCAACCAAACTCTTATCTATAGAATTTGGAATATTTCGATACGAAAAACTAGAGACCACGTCTGGCATAATTTGTCTTTCTTCAAAGTTCTCTTTTAAGTAATTTGGAAACTCATAAAACTTATGGTTTTTACCTAAATACAATTCTAAAGCTACCACTACAAGACTGTCTGCGTAAATAGATTTTGCATTATAATCCATTTCTCCAATTACCGTAATTACCTTCGGAATTTTAGTTTTAGGAAAATAGTATTTTACATGCTGAAAAAGTGCATTAAACTCTTTGCGAACCGGCTCAAAATTACTGTACTTTTTCTGAACTTCTTTATAAACTTCTCTCCAGATTGGATCGTTCATTTTCTGAACCCAAACGTTATCATCATTACCAGGAAAGAAAAACGGATATTGTTTTTTTACTTTCGCAAGATCTTGCGGTTTAGTTTCAAAAAACACCTTATCAAATCGTTCTACTTTAATATCAACAGGAATTTCTTCTACTTCTTTTTCAACCTTACTTTTTTGATTGCAAGACAAAAAAAACAGGCATAGAACCACTGCAAAGCGATATATTTTCATTTTATTTTAATTAGATTTGTGTTATCAGAATTTTAAGTAGTTGCATACTCAAAATAATTCTGCAAATATACATCCCTGCATCTTAAAACTTAAACTATTATGGCTAAAAAAAGCACAATTCAGACAGAAAAAGTAAATACGCACATTGTAGAGTGGTTAAAAAATTACGCTGCTAATGCAAAAGTAAATGGTTTTGTAATTGGAATCTCAGGAGGTGTAGATTCTGCAGTAACTTCTACTTTATGCGCACAGACAGGACTGAATGTTTTATGTGTAGAAATGCCTATTCATCAGGCAGAAAGTCAAGTTTCAAGAGGAAGAGAGCATATTGAACAGCTCAAAAAACGCTTCCCGAATGTTTCTGACGTTAAGACCGATTTGACCCAAACTTTTGAATCTTTTAAAAGCGCAGTGCCTTCAACTGAAGATACAGCAAAAGTTAATTTAGCTTTAGCAAACACACGTGCACGCATTAGAATGACTTCTTTGTATTATTTAGCAGGAATTCATGGTTTACTTGTAGCCGGAACAGGAAACAAAGTAGAAGATTTTGGGGTAGGCTTTTACACCAAATACGGAGATGGCGGCGTAGATTTAAGTCCGATTGCCGATTTAATGAAATCTGATGTATATGCTTTAGGAGAATTTTTGCAAATTCCACAATCTATTTTAACAGCCGCACCTACAGATGGATTATTTGGAGACAATCGTACAGATGAAGATCAATTAGGTGCAAGTTATGACGAATTAGAATGGGCGATGTTAGCCGCGGAGTCAGGAAAAACGGCATCTGACTTCGAAGGGAGAGAAAAATCTGTCTTTGAAATCTATAAACGATTAAACACCAGCAACAAGCATAAAATGGATCCAATTCCTGTTTGTTTAATCCCAAAAACGTTAAAATAATACATTTTAACATTCTCTGCGAGTTATTACAGAATTTATTTATTAATTTTACCATTCCAAAAACATGAACAATTCTAAAAAAGGTAAAAATTATGATTAAAGTATGTCTAGCAGACAATCATCCTGTGACGCACTTTGGCGTTAAGTCTTATTTTAAAGACCACGATCAAATTTCAATTGTTGCCAACGTAGGCAATTTTTCAATGGTTAGAGATATTCTTCAAACGAAGGAGATCGACATTTTAATTCTAGATTTAGAGTTAGAAGGTCTTTCAAGCATCTTTGAAATTAAATCTATCTTAAAAAATTTCCCAAAAACAAAAATTGTTATTTTCAGTGATCTTGCTGAGCAAATGTACGCTCCAAACGCAATTAAAGCAGGAGTTTCTGGGTATGTACACAAAACAGAAAAACTTGAAACATTAGGTCATTCTATTATTAAAGTACACGAAGGAAAAATTATCATCAACGAAACAGTACGTAAAAACATGGCACTTATTGCTAAACAAAGCAAAAGTGAGCGTCTGTACAGAAAACTTTCTAACCGCGAAATCGAGGTTTTACGTTACTTAAGTGATGGTAAGAAAAACAATGAAATCTCTAAAATCTTAAATCTGAACGAAAAAACAATCAGTACTTACAAACTGAGATTATTAACAAAATTAAATGTTACTAATCTTGTTGACTTAGTGAACAAAGCTAAGACTTTAGAAATTATTTAATCAAGTCGAAAATCTTAGCCTTTTAAGAGAATCGAAAAATTATAAAACTCTATCTATTTTGAATTATCAAATTAGATAGAGTTTTTTCTTTTAGTGATAAGGCACTACTACTCGACCTAATTTTTTCGAAAAGTTATTCAGCAATTTAGAATAATCGATCACCATACTCAAAACTTCTGAATTATCTTCCTGCGGATCGGTTAAAAGAGAATTCTTTAATTCTGCTATAATTCCAGACACCAAATACCATCTCATAGAAAATATCGTATCTGAAACATTCTGCTCAATGGTTTCACTTTTATGTTTTGGGTAAATATTCTGCCCTTCCCAATTATGAATGGTTAATCTTTCATCTTCCATCAAAATATTGGTTACTTCCTGAGCAAAATCAGGCTCTAAATGCATCAAATATTTATCTAGACTAAATGTTTCATTCTGATTATAAAAATCAATGATGTTCGTGTAAATATTCTGAAACAAAATATTAGACAACTGCACCTCATCTTCTTGAAGACTTAGATATATTTTTTCGAATACCTTATATTGTCTTTTTTCTGAAACTTCTTTTACATTTCCTTCTTCATCTGCCCTTAAAAAAACATCTTCAAAATTTTCTACTACACTTCCGTACAATAGCAAAATCTCAATGACTTTTCTTTCGAAACCATATAAAATATCTACTTTTTGATTTTGTTCTTGCGGAAAATATCCTGGATCTCCCGGATAATCGTAACCTTCGGGAGGGCCAGTTCTTGGATCTTCTGGATCTCCTCCTGAAAATGAACCTGCCTGCGGAGGCTGATTTCTAACTACCTCAAAAGGTTTTTGTTCTTGTTTCTGCTTTTTATTAGCGTCAGCTATATCTTTCTGAATCAGCTGTGCCAAAGTACTCGTCAAGACCTGCTCCGAAATATCCATGATTCGAGCACATTCCTGAATATAAACTTCACGCTGAATACGGTCTGGAATTTTAGAAATACTCGTAACCATATCGCGAATCAGATCTGCCTTTTTTATTGGGTCATTCTTAGCTTCGCCCATTAAAATCGAAGCCTTAAATTGTATAAAATCTTTACTGTTGTTTTCTAGATAAGCGACTAAATCGTCATGAGAATTTTTACGCGCAAAACTGTCCGGATCTTCTCCCTGAGGAAAAGAACAAACACGAACATTCATACCTTCTTCCAAAATCAAATCAATCCCTCGAATGGCCGCTCGTAAACCAGCCGCATCTCCATCAAAAAGAACGGTGATATTTCGCGTCAGACGATTTATCAAACGAATCTGATCTGGTGTTAAAGCTGTTCCAGATGAAGCCACAACATTTTCTATACCTGCTTGGCTAAACTGAATCACATCGGTATAACCTTCAACCAAGTAACAGTTATTTTGTTTGGCGATAGATTGTTTTGCATGATAAATTCCATAAAGGACTTTACTTTTATGGTAAATATCACTTTCAGGCGAATTGAGGTATTTTGCAGCTTTTTTATCATTCGTTAAAATACGTCCTCCAAAACCTAAGACACGACCCGACATACTTTGAATCGGGAACATTACACGCCCTTTAAATCGGTCAAATGGTCGATCTTCTCTCGGAATTGTCAAACCTGTACTTTCTAGAAATTCTAATTTATATCCTTTCCCTAAGGCTTCTTTCGTCAAAGCATCCCAAGTTTCTGGAGAATATCCTAAATTGAATTTTTTAATGGTTTCATTCGTAAATCCTCTTTCTTTAAAATACGATAAACCAATTGCTTTTCCTTCTTCAGAATTAACCAAAACATCCTGAAAATACTTAGCAGCAAATTCAGAAACCAAATACATACTTTCACGAAGATCTGTATTGGCTTTTTCTGCTTCAGTCTGCTCCGTTTCTTCAATTTCGATATTGTATTTTTTAGCTAAATAGCGAATGGCTTCTGGATAGGTAAATTGTGAATGTTCCATTAAGAATTTAACAGAGTTTCCGCCTTTTCCGGTACTAAAATCTTTCCAGATTCCTTTTGCCGGAGAAACCATGAACGAAGGAGAGCGCTCGTCTGAGAACGGACTCAGCCCTTTAAAATTACTTCCTGCACGCTTCAAATTCACAAAATCGCCAATAACCTCCTCTACTCGAGCAGTTTCAAAAACAGAATCAATGGTGGTTTGTGAAATCAAAGTGTATTAAATTTTAGAAGTTGAGAGCTTGCAAAAATACGTAAATCTTGTTGGAATTTTAATCATTTTTAAAGCAAAAAAAGCATCCCTCACGAGATGCCCTTTTACTAACTAAACTTAATTTTCTTCTTAGTTGAAATCGAATCGAATACCTAACGAAATATTATTCTCATCGACAGCATTATTTTTAAATATTGGATTTAAATCATATTTCAAATACAAGCTTATTTCTTTGTAACCTATATAAGAACTCAATCCGTAAATGAAATTATTTACATTGTAATCGCCTTTTGTTTTTTGCGTTGTTTTATAGTCGTTATCTTCAAATTTTAATATCTGTTTCGATTTTACATTGATTCCTGCATAACCTCCAAATCCCATTCGGAATCCTTTATGTGTTCTAAAATAGGATTTCCCGTCGTGGTTTCCGTCTTTCGAAAAATCAAATTCTAAATGAACTGGCGCCACTAAATACACATTTCTAAAACGAGATTCTTTTAAATGTATCGGATTTGTCACTAAATCTGTCTGGTCGCCATTTACAACAAAACTGCGATTGTCTGTTGGTCTAAGATTATTATACATTAATGAAAGTCCGTATTTGGCGTGCAGCAAATTGTTGTCATTCAAAATTCTGGAATTAAGAGTTAAACCCCATTCGTAAAAATGGGATCCGATAAAATCATAATTGGAATCCTGCAGTTTACCGTCAGCCATTGTACTGTTTAAACCCATTGCAAACACAAATTGAGAAGTTGTTCTTTTAGATTCTCTCTTCACTTTATCATCTTGACCGTTGTACACCTTCATTGCAGGAATCTTTATTTCGGTTTCATGCTGTCTAATCGAATCGCTGCCTGTACCAATTAACAAAACCGTTCCTCCTTTTTCTTTATTATAACTCACTTTGCCATCGACTTTTTCCTGAACCAAATCTTGCAATTTCTCCTGTTCTACAGCTACTCTATTCTCTATATTGCGCGCTCTTTTTTCTGCAAACTCTTTTTTCTTTTTTTCTGCTTCTTCTTTAGAAATTGTTCCTTCTACCAATTGATTGTTAACCTCATCGACTTCTTTCTTTAATGCCGCTTTTTCTTCATTGGTTATATTTTCGATATTAACTGCAATTGTTTTTGCTTTGTTTTCAAAAGTTTCTTGCCCTACCATTTTAGTAACAAACAGGAATACTAAGAGAAATAGATAAATTGTAAAATTTTTCATGATTACTTTTTTTGATTGATTGATTTGATTGATGATTTAATTTTTAACGTTTCGATTTTCAACAGCAACTTTAACGGTCTGGTAGCTTTTATTGATTTTTGCAATCATTTTTTCTCTAAAAGAAAGCTCCAGTTCGCCGTCAACTTGATCTAATAAATCGTTAGAATTAATTTTGATTTTTGATTTTGATTTAACTGCATTTTCTGCTAAAATTTTAGTTTCAGCTTTTTCCAATAATTGATCGACATTATCTTGTTTAGACGTTTCGGCAATTAAAGTTGGATTGTTTGTTGATTGTTTTTCTTGATTGTTTTTGATGATTGAAGACTCCGTTATTTGATTGGATTCATTTTGAGTGTTTTTATTTGAAATTGGCTCCGAAGTTTCGGAATTGCTTTTTTTGTTTTTGTTTCCTGTTTCTCCCGAAGTTTTTTCGGCAATTGCAGTTTCCGTTTTTACTGAATCAACAGTGTTTAAAACAGGTTCTGTTACCGATTCTTTTTCGGCTTCGGTTTGTTTTTCTTTTTCAACAACTATCGTTTCTGGCGTTTTAACTGCATTTTTATTTTGATTGAAAAACAGCGTTCCAACCAATAGAAACCCGACGAAACTTGCTGCGATATACAGCCATTTCCTTTTCGATTTTTTTGAATTAAGCTTAACTGGTTCTTTTTCTTCTGCTACAGCCAGCATCGCATCCAATCGATCCCAGGCTTTGTTGCTTGGCTCAATTTCGCGTTGATTTAGTTTTTCACGGAAATCCTTTTCAAAATTATTCGGTTCCATTATCTTGTTTTTTTAAAATAGTAATTTGTGTTTGCAGCATTTTTCTAGCGTGCGATAATTGCGATTTCGATGTTCCTTCATTAATTCCTAACATCTTGGCAATTTCATTGTGTTTGTAACCTTCAATCGCATATAAATTGAAAACCATTTTATAGCCGTCGGGCAAAGCATCAATTAAATACTGAATCTGTTCTACGGTAAATTGGCTGTCGATTTCATTGAAGCTTTCTTCTACAAAAAATTCATCTTCGGCAAATTTTACCTTTTTCTGAACTCTTAAATACGAAATGCATTCGTTAACCATAATTCGGCGGATCCAGCCTTCAAAACTTCCTTTGTGTTCAAACTTGCTTAAATTGGTAAACACTTTCATAAAAGCTGTTATCATTACATCTTCTGCCAATTGCATGTCTTTTATATATTGACGACACACACTTAACATTTTAGAAGAAAACTTAGTGTAAATCTGCTGCTGTGCCTGACGATTGTTCTCGGCAGCCAGCTTTATGATTTTGGTTTCTTCTTGATGTAACTGGATAATTTTCATTAATAAGCTTTTCGGTTTTGGTTTTAGAAACAGACTTCTATTAGCATAGACGATTGTCGATTTGAAATGGTTGCATGGGCTTAAAAAAAAATCAAATTTTTAAATTCCAAATTCCAACATACAGCAATACACAACTGATTTACAACAAAGTAAATCAATTATCTAATTGACACATTTTCTGATTATCTAATTTAAAAAGATTATTTTTTTCTCTCAATAACGTAGTTGACCATCAAAGTCAAAGCGTCTTTATACTCAGAATCTTCGAAGTTTTGAAGTAATGCAAGTGCTTCTTGCTGGAATTCGACCATTTTGTTTTCGGCGTAAGCCAAACCATTATTATTTTTTACAAAGGCAATAACTTCTTTTACTCGTTTTTTGTCTTTGTTGTGGTTTTTGATGGAGTTTATCAGCCACTTTTTTTCTTGCGGAGTACAAGTATTTAAAACGTGAATTAAAGGCAAAGTCATTTTTTGCTCTTTAATATCTATTCCGGTTGGTTTTCCGATGGCTTCTTCGCTATAATCAAATAAATCATCTTTAATCTGGAAAGCCATTCCGATCAATTCACCGAATTTGCGCATGTTTTCTACCTGAGCATCATCTTCTATTACAGCTTTCGCGCCAAGCGCACAACATGCTGCAATAAGCGTTGCTGTTTTTTTTCTGATGATTTCGTAATAAACATCTTCAGTAATATCAAGTCTTCTTGCTTTTTCAATTTGAAGCAATTCTCCTTCGCTCATTTCGCGAACAGCTACAGAAATAATTCTCAATAAATCGAAATCGCCATTATCTATTGAAAGCAATAAACCTTTAGATAATAAATAATCTCCAACTAAAACGGCAATTTTATTTTTCCAAAGCGCATTGATTGAGAAAAACCCACGACGGCGGTTACTGTCGTCTACCACATCATCGTGTACCAAAGTTGCAGTATGAATAAGCTCAATTACCGAAGCTCCGCGATAGGTTCTTTCGTTTACAGTACCTCCAGAAACCATTTTTGCAGTAAGAAAAACAAACATCGGACGCATTTGTTTTCCTTTGCGGTTTACGATATAATAAGTGATTCGGTTAAGCAACGCAACCTTCGAAGTCATCGATTCATGGAACTTTTTCTCGAAAAGTTCCATCTCGGTAAAAATAGGCTGCTTTATTTGAGACGTAATATTCATTTAGATTCCAAATATACTATTTTAAATAAAAATACGTTGTTTATTTTAGGTTAGGATTTAAATATTTTATGTTTTAACCTGAAAAAAAACGCCAAAAATAGCTCTAACTAATACTGATTTGAATTCATTAAGTTAAAAGAAGAACCTAAAACCATTTTTTTTATGAAAACAAAACTTTTATTAATTAGTACTTTTATTACTATGTCTTTTTTCATCAGCTGTAATTCTGATGAAAAAACAAATGACGGATCGGGAGCTGCGATTAGCAACGAGGAGATTGTAACCAACGCTAAAATCGATGCTTCTGTTGAGGATGTTACGGATATTGCTGAAGATCAATTTAGCTCTCAATTGAATGTAAATGCCAAACCAAACGGACCTATAAAAAAATATCTTCCTAGCTGTGCTACAATCACTACAGTTTTAACCAATAACACTTGGACAAAAACAGTAGATTTTGGTGTGGAAGGCTGCACTCTTAATAACGGAAATACAGTAAAAGGTAAAATGGTTGTTTCTTTTTCAAACGATTTTACTTCTTCTACACAAACCATTAGCTACACTTTTGAGGGATTTTATCATAATGGTAAAAAAATTCAAGGAAGTAAAAGTATTGTGAGAACTATTAAAGAGACCAATTTATTGGTGACAGCACATCCTGTTTCTACAGCTTCTATAGATTTAACCATTACGTTTGATGATGGAAAAGTGTATACTAGAAAAGGAACGCTAACAAAAGAAATGACTTCTGGCTATGACACATGGTTTGATTGGGATGATAATGTGTTTGTGGTTACCGGAAGCGGTTCTACAACTTTCCCAAACGGAGATACTTTTTCGGCAGAAATTACAACTCCTCTAGAGTTTAATGCATCTTGCAGAAAATCTATTGCAGTAAAAGGAATTGTTTCTATAACTAAAAATGGCGCTACAGCAACTCTTGATTATGGTAGCGGAGAATGCGATACGCTTGTAAAAGTAACAAAAGACGGCGTTACTGAAGAAGTAGATTTGAAAAAATAAGCATCCTTTTTGTCCAGAAAAAAAGCATTAAAAACGAGAAATAATTCTTGTTTTTAATGCTTTTTAATTAACCAATCAAATGTCCCGATGGGACATATTCATCATTGTCAATATTTTTTTCTACCGACCAGATACTCTTACGGAGTATTTTTTTATGCTTCTTTATTGGCTAGTTGTCCGCAGGCTGCGTCGATATCTTTACCTCGGCTTCTTCTCACTTTTACCACTACTCCAATATTTTCTAACGCTTTTATGTAAGCCATAATCGATTCTTCTGAAGCTTGCTGGAATTCGCCATCATCAATTGGATTGTATTCAATCAAATTGACTTTACAAGGCACATATTTACAGAATTTAACCAATGCATCAACCGAAGCTTTATCATCGTTAATTCCTTTCCAAACTACATATTCGTACGAAATTTTACTTTTGGTTTTTCTATACCAATATTCTAAAGCTTCTCGTAAATCTTTTAAAGGGAAGTTTTTACTGAAAGGCATAATGCGAGCACGAGTTTCATCTATAGCAGAGTGCAGAGAAACTGCCAGCTTAAACTTCACATCATCATCGGCCATTTTTTTGATCATCTTCGGAATTCCTGAAGTCGAAACCATAATTCGTTTTGGAGACATTCCTAAACCTTCCTCTGAAGTAATCATGTCTATTGCTTTAATGACATTATTGTAATTCATTAAAGGTTCTCCCATTCCCATGAAAACAATATTAGAAAGCGGATGATTGTAATACAAACGGCTCTCTCTATCAATAGCTAGAACTTGATCATAAATTTCGCCAGGTTCTAGATTTCGCATTCTTTTTAATCGTGCTGTTGCACAGAAATTACAGTCTAAACTACAGCCCACTTGACTAGAAACACAAGCAGTAGTTCTAGTTTCTGTAGGAATTAAAACAGACTCTACTACAAGTCCGTCATGAAGCCTAACAGCATTTTTTACTGTTCCGTCACTACTTCTTTGCATTGTATCAACCTTAATATGATTAATAACAAAGCTATTTTCAAGCATAGACCTTGTAGCTTTTGCCACATTTGTCATGTCTTCAAAACTGTGAGCCCCTTTGCTCCATAACCATTCGTAAACCTGATTTCCGCGGAAAGCTTTATCTCCATTTTCAACAAAAAAATCGCGAAGCTGTTCTTTTGATAAGGCTCGTATGTCTTTTTTCTCCATTTGCATGCTGCAAAGTTAGTTTATTTCCAGTATTTTCTAAAACTTAAAGCACTTTCCCGCTTTTTTTATTGATTTCTTTCCAAAAAAATTGGGCTGAAAAAACAGTACGAGATGTTTTCGATCCAAACACACAATAAACTAATAGGCAATTACTTACATCTTGTTTTATTTCCTTTAAAGATAAAATCTTAGTGTTAATAGGCCATTCCTTCCTTTACTATAACAATTTAATAAAACTTTAGCCATGATTTTTATCATTTCGTTTTCTTCGCGCGCGCGATAATTTTGGTCTAAGAAATAAGGATAATTTTTTGATTCTGCATCCACTAACTGAATTTTAAAATTTCCTCATTTAAATGATTAACCTATACTTTATCAACATGAAAACAATTCAATCATTTTTACTGACCGTAATTTTTACAACAATAGCATTACAGGCAAATGCTCAAAAAAATTATAGTGTAGCTGCAAACTCAACCTTTGAAGTAGCAGGAACCTCTACAGTACACGACTGGGTAATGAAATCTACAGAAGGAACTGGAATGGCCAACTTAATAGTTAAGGATTCTAAACTTGCTACGATAAATAGTTTAAGAATTTCAATATTGGCCGAAAGCTTAAAAAGCTACAAAACAAGTATGGACAAAGTAGCTTACGAAGCTTTGGATACCGAAACACACAAGAATATTGAATACGTTTTAAAATCTGCTGAAAAGATAGATGATAACACTTGGAACTTAACAGGAGTTTACACGATTGCAGGAGTAAGCAAAGAATACAAAACCCAAGTAAAAGTAACCACTAGTAAAGGAAATATTATTCTGCAGGGTTCTAACCAAATTACTTTTGGAGATTTTGAAATGACACCTCCTAAAGCAGCTCTTGGAGTTGTTAAAGCAGGAAAAGATTTAACTGTAATCTTCAATATTATTTTAAGCTAAATCAAATCGACTTAATGTTAAAAATTGTCTCTCTTTTAAGATTTTTAATTTTTAGGAAAATGTTAAAAAATGACAATTTAATAAAAATCAATACTCTTTTTTGCTTTAGTAATCGATTATGCAGAAAATGAAAACGTTTTAGTTATTAAATACCAATTTAATAAAATTTTAACAATGATTTTTATCATGTACCAAGCTGGTTTATAAGTAGATCTTTGATACAAGTTAAAAACAAACAATAAACACTTAGAGATAGAATTGGCCGAGTTTATCTATTTTTTTAATCAAAATCCATAATTAAAATGAAAACCCATAAAATGAAATTATTCGCCCTTGTTATTGCAATTTTCGGAATTACCTCATTTGCGACAGCACAAAAATCATATGCCTTAGATAGTAAATCAACTTTTTCTGTAGCTGGTACATCTACACTTCACGACTGGGAAATGAAATCGGCGTCTGGAACTGGAACAGCAACTCTAAACATTGCTAACGGAAAGCTAACTGACATAGACGCTCTAACCGTTACTCTATTGGCAGAAAGCGTAAAAAGTGAGAAAAAAAGCATGGATAAAGTGGCATACGAAACGCTAAAAACAGATAAAAACAAGCAAATAAAATATGTTTTGAAGTCTGCTGAAAAAGTAAACGAAACTACTTGGGAACTAACTGGTACTTACACCATTGCCGGCGTTAGCAAAGTTTACAAAACTTCTGTAAAAACGACTGTTACTGCAAATGGATTAAATCTTCAGGGAAGCAACAAAATCACTTTCGCAGACTTCGGAATGAAATCGCCAACAGCAATGCTTGGAACAATCAAAACAGGACAAGACCTGACTATCAAATTTAATTTAAACTTTAATTTATAACCGCCATGAAGAAGATTTATATCCTATTTATTACAGTAATAAGTACGTTCGCTGTAAATGCACAAGTAAGCTTTGGAAACATGCAAAACCAAATTTCTAGAGGGAAAGACGGCATCAACGTTTTTGACGTACAAAAAGACAATAGAGAATTTAAAGGCCTTAGCATTGACTTTGGTGGTGCCTTCAACATGGATTTTCAAGCAACAAATTCATTCAACAACCAACCTGCTAGTTCTACGACTACGACCACTACAGCTACCGGGACTATTACTAGAACAATTACTGGATATCGTTTAATGAATACTGAAAACAATTTTACTCTTCCTGCAGCTGATATGTATATTGGTGCACAATTGTTTGACGGAGTACGAGTAAATTTAGATGTTTATTTAGCTTCAAGACACCACAATGATTCTTATGTAAAAGGTGGATACTTACAAATTGACAAGTTAGACTTCATCAAAAAAGACTTCTTGGCTGATGTAATGAAATATGCTACCATTAAAATTGGACAAATGGAGAACAATTTTGGTGATGCTCACTTTAGAGGTTCTGATAATGGTAATACCATCAGAAATGCATTTGTTGGAAACAACATCATGTATTCTTTCACTACAGAAATGGGTATGGAGGTTTACTACAACAGAAATGGATTGGTAAGCATGTTAGGTGTTACAAATGGTAATTTAAATCAAAGTAATGAGGAAGTTTTTTATACTAATGGTCCAAACACCAATACAACACATAGCCCTTCAATCTTAGCTAAATTGGGTTATGACAAACAGCTTAATGAAGATTTAAGAGTAAGATTAACTGGTTCTTATTACCATAATGCAAATCTTGGTAACGCAAACATATATTCTGCTAATAGATCAGGATTTGGTTATTGGGGTATATTGAATAATAACGCTTATAAAAATACGATTACTAAGACCGATGCTAATGGTACTGTTATTTCTACAACTACTACTGATGTTCCTACTAGTTTCAGTAAAACATCTACTCCAGAGGCAACGTTCAATCCTAATTTCAAAAACTGGGCTACTACATATATGATTAACCCTTTTGTGAAATATAAAGGACTTGAATTCTTCGGAACAATCGAATTAGCTTCAGGAGGAGATAAAGCGGGTACTGACGAAAAACGTACTGCTAATCAATATGCTTCAGAACTTATTTACAGATTTGGAGGAACTGAACAATTCTATATCGGAGGAAAATACAATACCGTATCTGGAAAATTATCTAATGCTGATGCTAAAAAGGTTACCGTAGATAAATTTGAAGCAAGTGCTGGTTGGTTTATGACGAAAAACATTTTGGCTAAATTAAACTACGTGAATCAAAAATATAAAGATTATTCACAGTTTGTAGGAGATCCTGCTACTGGAAATGTAAACAACTTTTATGGCGGTAAGTTTGAAGGTATAGTATTCGAAGCAACCATTGCGTTCTAATATAAAAAAAAATGAAAACGAGATTTCAAATATTAATAATGGGTTTAGCAATGTTCTTTTTACTAGGAAGTGCTAAACCCACTTTTTTCGCAGAAGATAGCGCTGTGGCAATTAATAAAATTAAAATAGAAATCACAGGACTATCTACAGTTGGTAAATATAATTGCTCCAATACCTTTGCTATAAAGGATACTGTTTATGTAAACTCAGTTAAAAAAAACACCTTTAATACTGATATCAAAATGTCAAAATTTGATTGTGGCAATAAGGTAATGACCAAAGATTTGCAAGGAACGGTAAAAGTCAAACAATTCCCAAACAGCACTGTTTCTATAAGCGACATAAAGCCAATGGGAAAGAATTACAAATGCAGACTCAACTTTTTCATAACCGACAAGACGCTCAAATACAAAGATTTTATACTATATAATACTGATGATAAGATTCAAGGAACGCTTAGTTTAAAATTTTCTGATATTGAGTTGGAACCACCAGTAAAAATGGCTGGCTTGATTAAAGTAAAAGACGACATTGTAATTAATTTCAGTTTATATAAAAACTAAATTTTCTTGTAGAAAAAAATGAACACCAAGCTAAAAAAGTCAAAATTTGGCACAAGAATTGTTTTGCTCTTAAAAGAAAAATAATCTTACAAAGAGCTCAATCATTTTAAAATTTGTAATTTTATTTTCAGCCATTTAACCTTTAAGTTTTATCAACCTAAAAAAATGTAATTATGAAAAAACAAATTTTAAGTTTAGCTGTTATTGCCTTATTAGCATTTGCTGTTCAGTCATGTGAAAAAAAAGAAAATAAACCAGCCGAAGATGAATTAACGCTAGGCAATAAAGTTGATTCTCTTACAACAGATATCGAAGAAGTAAAAGACAGTGCTGTAAGCAAAGCAGAAGGCGCTGCTGCTAAAGCAAAAGATGCTACAGAAACTGCTGCTCAAGATGTAAAAGACGCTACTAAAAAAGCGGCAAACGATGTTGAAAATGCAGCTAAAAAAACGGCAACTGATGTAAAAGATGCTACTAAAAAAGGAGCTGAAAAAGTTGAAAATGCGGCTAAAGCAGCCAAAGACGGAACTGTAAAAACAGCCAAAGACGTAAACGAAGCTTTGAAAAAATAAAGCCTTTTTAAATCTTAAAATAAACCATTCGCAAAACGAATGGTTTTTTTATGCCCAATCGCAAGCAGATATTTTTGTATTTTTGCCTTCCAATTACAAGATACTACAACATGCATTTTATATCACAAGAATTAGAAGATTATATCGAACAGCATTCTGAAAATGAACCAGAATTGCTAGCCAAACTTAATAAAGAAACGTATCAGAAAATACTTTTGCCTAGAATGCTCAGCGGTCATTTTCAAGGACGTGTTTTAAGTATGTTGTCAAAATTGATTCGTCCGGTTAATATTCTTGAAATAGGAACTTATACTGGTTATGCTGCTTTGTGCTTATGCGAAGGAATGCAGGAAAATGGTCAACTACACACCATTGACATCAAAGAAGAATTAATCGATTTTCAGCGAAAATATTTTGATATGTCTCCTTGGGGAGAACAGATTTTTCAGCATTTAGGAGAAGCATTAAACATTATTCCAGATTTAGACTTAAAATTTGATTTGGTTTTTATTGATGCTGATAAAGAAAACTACTTGAACTACTGGGAAATGATTGTTCCAAAAATGAATAAGGGAGGTATCATTTTATCTGATAATGTTTTGTGGAGCGGAAAAATCCTAGAGCCAGTCCACCCAAATGATGTTAGCACAAAAGTACTTTTAGAATACAATCAGCTTTTAAAAGACGATCCAAGAGTAGAAACCGTTCTATTGCCAATTCGTGATGGGTTGACGGTTTCTAGAGTATTGTGATTTTTTAAGATGCTAAGGTTCTGAGATGCTGAGATTCTAAGTTTTTTAAAAAGATGATAAGGTTCTAAGATCCTGAGCCTCTAAGTTTTTATACTGAATGAATATATTATTGAGTTTCCTCTAGAAATGCAGGAACATAATTTAAGATGAAGGGCTTCCTCTAGCTAAGGCTGGAGGCAATTCAACAACTATTAAAGATGAATTATAACACAGAAATAAGCGCTGAAGGTTTTTCAATCATAAATAATGTTTTTACAGAAAATGAAATTCAGAATCTAATTTTGCTGATTGAAAACAAAACTGCAGATAATCAAGAAAATACGACTTTTAGAAAGTCTCAGGATTTATTTGCGATTAGACAATTTCATAAAGAAATACCTGAAACACTTCCTTTCATTTTTAATGAAAAACTGCAGGATATTATCGAATCTACTTTTGGCGAAGGCTTTTTTATAACAAAATCTATCTACTTTGATAAACCGGAAAAATCGAATTGGTTTGTGGCTTATCATCAGGATTTAACGATTTCTGTTGACCAAAAAATTGAAGCGGAAAATTTTGAAAACTGGACTGTAAAACAAAATCAATTTGCGGTTCAGCCACCTACAGAAATATTAGAAAATAATTTCACTATAAGAATTCATATCGATAAAACGACTAAAGATAATGGCGCTTTAAAAGTGATTAATAATTCTCATGCAAAAGGGATTTTACGAATTGAAAATCTAGATTTTGAAAATCAAAAAGAAACAATTTGTGAAGTCGAAAAAGGCGGTATTATGATCATGAAACCCTTATTATTTCATGCATCGAACAAAACCACAAACAACGAACGCAGAAGAGTCATTCATATTGAATTTAGCAAACAGCAACTTCCAAATGGTTTGGAATGGAGCGAAAAAACAATCATTAACTAAGGTTCTGAGATACTAAGATTCTGAGAAGCTAAGATTCTGAGAAGCTAAGATTCTGAGAAGCTAAGATTCTAAGATACTAAGTTTTACACTAATTACCCATAAAAAAACCTCCAGCTAAAGCTGGAGGCAATTTATAATATATATATCTTTAAAACTTAGTATCTCAGAATCTTAGCACTTAAAAAAAACTTAGTGTCTCAGAATCTCAAAACCTTAGCACCTTTAAAAAGAACTATCCTGGAAAATACTGCGGCTTTAGTTTTCTATAAACTAAATAAAGTAAAAATCCGAAGAGTGCTCCGAAGAAATATCCCGTAAGGATATCGCCTGGAAAATGCAGTCCTAAATAAATTCGGCTGTAAGCAAATATTAAAGGCCAAAGAAATATGAATCCGAAATATTTGAAATAGCGTTTTAAAATCAAAAACAAGAAAGTTGCAACCGCCATAGTGTTAGCAGCATGTCCAGAGAAAAAGCTATACGATTTTCTAACCTGAACAACTCTAATAATTGTATTTACTTCTGGATCATTGCATGGTCTCAAACGCTGAAAAGTGTGTTTGAATAAATTGCAGGTCTGATCTGTAAAAGCAATTAGAACAGCTATAAAAAGCAACAAATACAGGGTTTGTTTTCCTCCTATTTTTTTATAAATAAGATAGAATAGTAATAGAAAAAATGGCGTCCAATACAATTGATTGGTAATAATAAGCCATAATTTGTCGTATGTTTCAGAACCTAATCCGTTAAGAAAGATTAAAAGATCTTTATCTAATTCCTGTATTTTTTCAAGCATTACATTTGGCGTTTAATAGGTCCAGAAAGAGTATCAATATCTTCTTTTACTTTTTCGATTTCAGCTGTAGTGTCTCCTAAAAGGTTTCCAGTATCTCCAAGCAAATTAGATTTTGCATTATCAATTTCTGCGTTGATATTTCCAGTAATATCATTCAAAGATTTCGCGTCAAGACCATTAGCCTCTGCTCCTTTTTGAATTTCACTTTTAATATCATTAGTTGCATTTTTTAACTGAGCCATAGCCTTTCCCATTGTACGTGCAATTTCTGGCACTTTATCAGAACCAAAAAGCATTAGCACTATAAACAGTATGAAAACTAATTCTCCTCCTCCTATACCAAACATAACTTTTATTTTTGTTGTCGCAAAGATATTAAACTTTTCAGGTTAGAGTTTTAAAATTAACTTAAAAAGTCCTTGAAAATACATTTAGTTAAAATAAAAAAGCTCATCAAGCTTTTATAAACCTGATGAGCATTTTATTAATTTCTATTTTATTTAGTCAAATTTTGACTTTGTCTCTACTTTTGGCCAAGAGTTATTGGTCACATCAATATCTGCTGTTAGCAATTGTGGATCAATTTGAATGCTCTTAATTGCTTTTGTAGTAGCGTAAACTTTTCTAGCCGTATCATTACTTTTTCTCCAGATTTGTGCTGGATATTTGTAATTATCTTTAGAACCATCTTCATAAGTAATCTCAACTAAGATAGGCATAATCATTCCGCCTGGCTTGTTAAATTCTACTTCATAGAAGTATTTAGGAGATTTAATAGAAGCTTTTTCTTCAGCAGTAAAAGTCTGATCTACGTAATCTGCCAAAGACTTGAAATCTTGCACTTTTAAAGCTTTTTTCTTAGAATCGTTTACTTCTGCATTATCTCCAGAAACTAAATAAACAAAAGGTCCTTTTTCAAAACCAAAACGTCCTTTTCTAACTTTTACATCTTTAATATCTGTAGTTGGCGTATCTGAAACGTAATATTGTTTTACATCTTTAATTCCGATATCTACAAAATCTGTTGAGTAGAACCATCCTCTCCAGAACCAATCCAAATCTACTGCAGAAGCATCTTCCATTGTTCTAAAGAAATCTTCTGGTGTTGGGTGCTTAAACTTCCATCTGTTTGCATACGTTCTGAATGCGTGATCAAACAATTCTCTTCCCATAACTACTTCTCTCAAAATATTAAGACCTGTAGCTGGTTTTCCGTAAGCGTTATTTCCAAATTGGTGAATGGTCTCAGAGTTTGACATAATTGGCTCTAAGAACTTTTGGTCACCGCTCATGTAAGGAACGATATTTTTTGCTGGACCTCTTCTTGAAGGGAAATTTGGATCTAATTCCTGCTCTGCCAGATACTCTAAAAATGAATTCAAACCTTCATCCATCCAAGTCCATTGGCGCTCATCTGAGTTTACAATCATTGGGAAGAAAGTATGTCCAACTTCGTGAATAATAACTCCAATCATTCCGTTTTTAACTTCTCTACTTGTCACTCCATTTTCATCTGGACGACCATAATTCCAGCAAATCATTGGATATTCCATTCCTTGATCTTCTGCCGAAACAGAAACTGCTTTTGGATAAGGATAATCAAAAGTATGAGAAGAATAGCTTTTTAAAGTATGCGCTACAACCATTGTAGAAGTTTCTCCCCACAGTGGGTTTGCTTCTTTTGGATAAACAGATTCTGCCATAACTATTCTGTTTCCAATTTTCACAGCCATTGCATCGTAAATGAATTTTCTAGAAGAAGCAATTCCGAAATCACGAACATTTTTTGCACTGAATTTCCATGTTTTTTTCTTTTCAGAAAAACCTTTTTCAGCAGCTTCTGCTTCTGCCTGCGTTACAATAACAACAGGTTTGTCGAATGATTTTTGAGCTTGCTCGTATCGCTTAACTTGTTCAGCAGTAAAGACTTCGCTTCTATTCATTAATTCACCAGTTGCATCGATCACGTGATCTGCAGGAACTGTAATATTTACATCAAAGTTTCCGAAAGGAAGAGCAAACTCTCCGCTTCCCCAGAACTGCATGTTCTGCCACCCTTCAACATCGTTGTAAACTGCCATTCTTGGATAGAATTGTGCGATTACATATAATTTATTTCCGTCTTTCTCGAATAATTCGTATCCTGAACGACCGCCTTCTTTTCTATAGTTATTGATATTGTACCACCATTTTATTGAGAAAGAAATTTTTTCTCCTGGTTTTAATGGTGAAGTCAAATTAATACGCATCATGGTTTCGTTGATCGTATAAGACAATGCACTTCCTTTAGCATCTTTAACTTGTTCAATATTAAAACCACGCTCTAAATCTTTTTTCAAATATTTAGAAGAAAACCCATCCAATGGAAGAACCTGACTTATTTTGTCACTTTCTGCCAATGTACTTTGCGTATTAGCCTTTGCTTGATTTTGATCTAACTGCACCCATAAATACTCCAGACTATCTGGTGAATTATTAGTGTAGGTAATAGTTTCAGATCCGCTTAATTTTGAATTTTTATCATCCAATTCAACATCAATTTTGTAATCTGCTTGCTGTTGGTAATAAGCAGGTCCTGGAGCTCCAGAAGCCGTACGAAACATATTTGGTGTTGCCAGCAAATCGTACATTTGGCTAAACTTGTTCGTATCGTACTTTCCCTGTTGTTTGGTTGGTGTGGTTGTTGCTTTATCCTGCGCCACTAACATTGCAGGAAAAAGTAATAATAATGAAAGTTTTTTCATAAATTTTTAATGGTAATTTCTTTAGGCTGTGAAAATAGTAATTAAAACATTAATTTTACCAATACATTAATATTTTAACAATTCTTTCCTTGAAGATTCTGTAAAAAGAACACTTCTTTTCGTATCAAATGCTGAAATATGTGTAATGTTTTGCTGTTCTGAATTCCAATCTACCAAAATCGTATTTGAAATTTCAAGTGTTTTAAACTTATCTACATCCTTAATTCTGGAATAACAGACCAAAACATCATCAGCTTCGACTTCTTTGGATAAAAAAGTTATTGCTTTTGATTGTCCATTTACTTTTATCAGAAAGTGTTCTGATAAATATTTTTTTAATAATTCAACATCTGCCGGAGTTTCTTTGCTTGTACCAACAAATGTCTTTTTGTGATACTTTTTCTCCATTGCATTATTCAAATCATCAATAAAAATGCGGGAAGTAATTTGCAGCATTTTCTTTTCTGCCGCATAATTTACCTGAAAAACACCAACATAAAATTTATGAAAAGCAAATGCCGAAGACAATACAAACAAAACTCCCAGCAAAGGGAAAACTAACTTTTTTTTCATTTTTGAGTAGCCTCAGCTTTCTTAAATTCTTTATTCTTATTAATCATAAAATCCATTAACTGAAACTTCTGATCCGGATTTACCAAGTCTTTAGAATGCGGATCGTTTGAGCAATACATTAAGAAAAGCTCTACTTCGTCATCTTTCAGATTAAGCGTTTTAGAATAAAAATCTTTTGTAAAATTATCTTTAGCGTATTCTACAAAAGCAATATCTGTAACTTCTTCCTCTCTTACTTCGTCTTTTTTACTCAAAAGTTTTTTGACATCTTTAAATATTCGAACAAAATCAGTTCCGTACTTTATAGTCTGATCAGAAAGCATTGCATTGTTTTTTGCAGTAGACTGTTGATCGTCTTCAAACTGCATATCTACATATTTCTGCGAACCGCCTTGTAACGCTTTTACTTTTAATTCTTTATGAACAACAACTTCTTTAAGCTGATTATTAACTAAATCTAATTTTACTTTTAAAAGGATCTCAGCACAATCTTTTTCGGTTAAAACTATTTTTTTTGATTGAAATGTAAGGCCTGAGAATAATAAAGTATCTTTTGGCTGTGCAACAATATCAAATAAACCGCCAGAACCAATAAATGTCCTAACATTAGCATTAATATTCATTACATAACCACTTTCTATGGCTAAAAAATCATTTATAACCTGACCGTGTAATGGTTTCCTGAAACCGTTTTGTCCTAATACAATTTGACAAAATAAGCATACAACGAGTACTCCTAATTTATTTTTCATTTTCGAGAATTGTTAGATATTTTCTTGCTAGATCTGTGATTAAAAACATACTCATTGTTTTGTTTTTGATATTCAAAGATACAGCAAAATCAGCATCATCCACACAAAATAATTGAAATCCTTTAATATCATCAACTGGAATTTTCAATCTATCTGTATAATAATTCTCCTCAAAAAGGTATTCCAATTTTCTAAAAAGCGCTTCTTTTTTCTCTACATTAACCTCTTTTTTCAGCATCGAAGTTCGTCCCGAAATCGCATTTAACAACTTATCTACAGAAGTCGAATTTGCAGTATAAAGTTTTCGTTCTGCAGGCGTATATTTTTTTTGCCCGTACGGAATAATTCCTAAATTCTCAGCCGTTATATTCGCATTTTCATTGACAATCACTTCTTTTAACTCCACTTCCTTAGCCGTCATTTTTATAACCAAAGAACTAACAGTCAAATCTTCTGCCGATATTCTTCGCTTAACAGGCTCTAAGTTTACAGCAGAAAAAACCAAAACGTCTCCTTCATGCACTGCAATCGAAAAATTACCATCAGAATCTGAAACCGTAGCAGCTTGTGTAGCATTATTTATAATATTAACACCTTCAATCGAGGTCGACTGTTCTTGCACTCTTCCCACTAATAACTTCAAATCTGTTTTTTGCCCAAAACCAACCTGAACAAAAAAAAGAAAAACAATAATCGATATAATCTTATTTACCCTCACCAGCAATCATTTCTTTATATTTTACAGCCAATTCTCCTAAAAGAAATTCTGTAGAAGTTTTATTTTTAGAGTTCAATATCACCGTAAACTTATCATTTTCTATCGCATAATATTCAAATCCCTTTACATAATCTGCCGGAATTTTTAATCGGTCAATAAAATGATCCAGACTAAACATGTTTTCTAGAAGCCTTATGAAAAATTCCTTTTTCTCAACCGCAACTTCTTTCTTAAGCATAGCTGTTCTTCCTGAAAAGAAATTCAGCAACGGATCTGCAGAAATAGAACCGCCGGCCATTGATCCCGCATTTGCAGTAGCATTTAACGCAGTCGCCGTCTGCAATTTACGTTCTGCTGCAGTATATTTCTTTTGCCCCATAGGAATTATCCCCAAACTTTCGGCATTAATATTATCATACCGTTTTACCACAACCTCTTGCAATTGATACATAATCATAGTAAGATTAACGGCAAAATTAAGATTTGAAAAATCTTCTTGTTTCAGCATCACTCTTTTTTCTTTAAAACTTATTGAAGAAAAAACCAGAACATCAGTTGGTTTTGCTAAGATTGAAAAAGATCCAGACGCATTTGTTGTTACTGTTTCTTCTGTTTGCGCATTGATCACATAAATACCTTCCAAATCTAAAGTGCTCGAAACCACTTTTCCATTCAAAACGGAACGATCTTCACTTTGAGACCAACAAACCTGGCCCGCGACCACAATTAAAAAACAAGTAATTTTCTGAAACAAAATAAAATAAATTAGAAATATTCTTAAAACGGTAAAAATATCTCAAGTCCTTCCAAATTTAATACTAATGACTTCGTAAAAATATGTTAATTAAACCATTAAAAACTTAGACAAAAACAGAGTTTTTAATATCTTTAACAAACAAAATTTGAGTCTAAAAAATCATGAAAAGCGTTATTATTGCAAGCACCTCTACTTTACACGGAGGCAACTACTTAGAATATATTTTACCTACTTTAAAAACACATTTTAAAAACTGTAAAACCATCTTATTTATTCCGTATGCGCGTCCTGGCGGAATTTCGCATGATGAGTATACCCAAAAAGCTGCGGAAGCTTTTGCGAGCATCAACATTGATGTTAAAGGAATTCATGAATTTGAAAATCCGCAAGATGCTGTAAAAAATGCGGAAGGAATTTTCACAGGTGGAGGCAACACGTTTTTACTGGTTACCCAGCTTTATAAAAATAATATTATGCAGTTACTTTCTGAAACTGTAAAAAATGGAACGCCTTATTTAGGATCAAGCGCAGGAAGCAATATTTGCGGTTTGTCAATGCAAACTACGAATGACATGCCTATTATTTATCCTCCAAGCTTTCAGACTTTAGGATTAATTCCATTCAACTTAAACCCGCATTATCTGGATGCCGATTTGCAATCTAAACACATGGGAGAAACTCGCGAAACAAGAATTAAAGAATTTCATGCATTCAATTCGATTCCGGTTTTGGGCTTAAGAGAAGGAAGCTGGCTTGAAGTAAAAGGCGAAAAAATTACTTTGAAAGGTTCTTTATCTGCGAGATTGTTTAGACAAAATCAAGAAGCGCAAGAATTAGAACCAGAAAGCGACTTAAGCGATTTAAAGTAAAATCCAATTTTAAAATTCCAAATTCCAAAATTAAGTCAACATAAGGAATACAGAATTGGAATTTGGACCCGAGCGATAGTGAACAGGCGAAGCAATTTTAAAAATATTTGGAATTTAGGCTTAGTCTAAAAACAAAAAAGCCTCAAACAATGTTTGAGGCTTTTGAAGAGCGAAAGACGAGGCTCGAACTCGCGACAACCAGCTTGGAAGGCTGGAGCTCTACCAACTGAGCTACTTTCGCATTAACCGGGTGCAAATTTAAAAATTTTAATTTTAAAAACAAATAAAAATCAAAAATTTTATTTTCACAAAAACAAAACTAATAAGTTTGTTTTCTAGAGCGAAAGACGAGGCTCGAACTCGCGACAACCAGCTTGGAAGGCTGGAGCTCTACCAACTGAGCTACTTTCGCATTGGTTGTGCAAATATAGAAAGAAAGTTCAGTTAAAAACAAGCTTTTCGGCAAAAAAAATTAATAAAAAACAACAATTATTTATAACTGATTTAAAATTAAAAAGTTATAAATGCAATATTTTTAAAAAAAATCATGATCACAATTAAAGAAATTACGTCAAAAGAAACTTTCGCTGTTCGCCAACCTGTATTAAGAAAAGGAAAACCTATCGAAAGTTGCGTGTTTGAAGGCGATGATTTAGAGTCTACTCATCATTTTGGTTTATTTGAGGATAAAGATTTAATAGGAATTATTTCATTATTTGACAAAATCAACACTATATTTGCCGCACAAAATCAGGCGCAAATTCGTGGGATGGCGGTTTTAGACACCCATCAGAAAAAGGGATTTGGAGAAGCTTTGGTAAAACATTGTGAAACCTATTGCAATGAAAATCAAGTGGATCTGATTTGGTTCAATGCAAGAACAGCCGCCGTAGGCTTTTATCAAAAAATGAACTACCAAACAGTAGGAGAATCGTTTGATATTAAAGATGTTGGCGAACATTATTTGATGTTTAAAAAATTATAATATGAAAAAAATCTACTTTTTAGTAGTAATATGTATTCTTGTGGGCTGCAAAAAAGAGCGCCCCGAAATCACACCCATTGTCAAAAAAAAGGTGCCAGCAATTATACTTACTGATGAGAGAAAAGTTGAAATAGATACTGCAACGATAAATGTTTTTAAAAGCGAAACGTTGAAACAATTCTATATTGCATCTGAAAACCAAACGGTTTGGGGAAATCTTAAAAAGAGAGCTTTTGTTTTATTACAATTAGAAAAATCTGAAGAACTAGGCTTAGAGCCAGAAGATTACAAAATATCTCAGCTTAAAAAATTTGAAAGCAAAGTGACTACACTTAGCGATAAAGATTTGGCCGCTTATGACATTTTACTGACTTATAATTTTGAGAAATATCTAAATCATATATATAAAGGAAAGCTAGACCCTAAAAAATTATATACCAATTGGGATTTGGACGCGAAGGAATTTGATGTAAATTCTGTTTTAATTAAAGGATTCAACAAAAACAAATTGGACAGCGTTGTTGAAAACATTCAGCCTAAAACACAAATTTACAAAGAGTTGCTAAAAGCACTTGAAATCATAAACACTTTTCCAGATGACCATGTAAAAACGATTGAAGCTGCTGATAAAATCGTTTTAAACGATACTAATCCTGCTTTAATAAACATCAAAAAAAGGCTTTTGTATTGGAACGATATGTCAGGAAAAGACAGCCTTACAACAATTTACAATCAAAAAACTTTTGAAGCCGTTAAAAGATTTCAAGAAAGACATGGCTTAGCTTCTGACGGCGTTATCGGAGTAGGAACTATCCGCGCTTTAAACTATTCTAAAGAAAGCAGAAAAAAACAGATAATTGCCAATTTGGAGCGCTGGAGATGGTATCCGTCAGAATTGGCTGAAAATTATTTCATTATTAATATTCCCGATTACAGCTTAAACGTTGTTGAAAGTCAGGACACGACTTTGGTTCGAAATGTTGTGGTAGGAACTAGTAAAAGAAGAACACCTATTATTACTTCGTTTTTAAAAACGGTTGTTTTTAATCCAACTTGGACTGTTCCTCCAACGATCTTAAAAGAAGATGTCGTTCCAGCAATGAAAAGAAACCGAAATTATCTAGCCAATAAAAATATTACGATTTATGATACTTCTGGAAAGGTAGTTTCTCCAATGGCATGGAATGAAAACAAACCTAATAATTATCGTTACGTACAAAGCCCTGGTTCTGATAATTCGTTGGGATTAATGAAAATTTTGTTCCCAAACCATCACAGTGTTTACCTGCATGATACCAATCACCGTGGTATTTTTGGACGTAATAATCGTTCTATGAGTTCTGGATGTGTGCGTGTTGAAAATCCATTAGAACTAGCACAACACATATTAGATGTTGATGGAAACTGGCCTCAAGACAGAATCGACACAATTATTGCAAGCAAAACAACGATGAGCTTTAAGATTACCAAAAAATATGCTTTATATCAATGGTATTGGACGGCATGGAGCAAAAAAAATCAGCTCATTTTCAGAGCTGATATTTATGATTTAGATTCGGATTTATATGATCAATTAAGAAATTAACCTCTCCTCCATCGAAAAGCTTCTAGATGGATGATAGATATATAAACACGATTTGTCTTTTATTAATTGAATAATTTCATTTGTCAATTCAACCGGAACTGCAGGACAGCCTTGACTTCTGCCTAATCTTTTATGATCTCTGATGAAAGATTCAGATACATAGTCTGCACCGTGCATTACAACACCTCTTTCGCGAGCATTGTCGTTTACGCCATTTTCTAGGCCATCTAAACGAAGTGAAGCACCATGTTTTCCTTGATAGATTTCGCCAGTTGCATAAAATCCTAAACTACTTTTAAATGAAGAATTAAGATTTGAAAATGCTGAAGCAAATTCTTCACCCGTATTTCTTCCGTGAGCTACAAGCGAATTAAACAAAATGGTATTGCTAGTCAAATCAATCACCCACAAACGTTTGGAGTTTGATGACAAACTAAAATCAATCAGTGTTAAGATATTTTTCTTAATCACTCCTTTTTCTTTCAACAAATAAAATCCTTTTAAAGCTTCCGAGAAAGTTTTAAGTTCGGGCATTTTAAAGTTGTTTGAATTTAATGAATTATAAACGCTCTCGATTTTAGAATCTACTGTAACTTTTTCGACTTTAGCAATCGCTTTTACAGTGGCATTTTTTTTAAGGTCGGGTGTGCTTTTTGAATCTTTTCCAAAAGACAACAGCAAAAACACAAATAGCGGATAAATTTTGTAAATCATTGAATTTCTTTAGGTTAAACAAAAAATTTGGGTATCGCAAAAATATAAAAAAATCACGCCTTGCAAAATATAAGCCTGATTTTCAGGCCTTTTTTACTTAAACTTTAACATTATTAACATAAAAATGCTTTTTCTGTAAGATTTTGCCTTACAGAAAAAATCACAACATTTTGGCCTATTTCTTAAAAAAAATGAAACAAAAATGGAAATCTTGAAACAAAAACTGTAACAAGTAGAAGAAAAGAGAGTCTATTTGTACTATAAAAAAATACATTTGCATTTTATTTCGCATCAAAAAACCAATGAAAAAAATCCTATTCTTCTGTTTTCTAATATGCTCTGTATGGAGTTATGGCCAGAAAAAATCAATTCAGGCACAAGTAACTTCGCACACTATTTCTATTGATGGAAAACTAGATGAACCTGCTTGGGAAAATGTACCAGTTGCTACAGACTTTATCATGCTGGAGCCAGACAATGGAAAAGCTATTCCGCATGAAAAACGTACAGAAGTAAAAGTCCTATATAATAATGACGCCATTTATATTGCCGCAATGATGTACGATGATGAGCCTTCTAAAATTTTAAAGGAAATCTCTCAGCGTGATAATTTTGGAACGGCAGATCTATTTGGTGTTTTTATAAACGGCTTCAATGACGGACAACAGGACTTTATGTTTTACGTTTCTGCGGCCGATGTTCAAGGCGATTGTATCATGACCGATGCAAATGGTGAAGATTATTCTTGGGATGCGGTTTGGATCAGTAAAGCCGCTATGGCAGAAAATGGATGGGTGGTTGAGATGAAGATTCCGTACTCGGCGTTGCGTTTTTCAGGAGAAAACAAACAAATCTGGGGAATCAATTTCTTTAGAGAAATTAAACGTGACCGTTATAAATATACTTGGAATTTTGTCGACAGAAAGATTGGCACTTTTACACAACAGGCTGGAACATTGGAAGGAATTGAAAACATCAAACCTCCTACTCGATTGTTCTTTATGCCTTATGCATCGTATTATTTAAATGCTGCTGAGGGGCAAAAAACATACGGAACAATTAAAGGCGGAATGGATATCAAATACGGTATAACAGATGCTTTTACAGTTGATGCTATTTTAATTCCAGATTTTGGACAGACAAAATATGACGATCAGATCTTAAATCTTGGCCCTTTTGAACAACAGTTTAACGAAAATAGAGCATTCTTTACAGAAGGAACAGATCTATTTAGTAAAGGAAATATTTTCTATTCTAGAAGAATTGGTGGCACTCCATCGATCGACCCGACATTAAATGAAAATGAAGAAATTACCGAATTGCCGGCCGCAGTAAATTTAGTTAACGCTTTAAAATTATCAGGAAGAACAAAAAACGGACTTGGAATTGGGGTTTTAAATGCTGTTACAGAAAAAACTTTTGCCACCATAAAAAATACCGAAAATGGCGAAACAAGACAAGTAATTGTAGAACCACTTACCAATTATAATGTATTGGTTTTGGATCAGCGTTTTAGAAAAAACTCATCGGTTACTTTTATTAATACCAATGTAACTCGAAATGGCCATACTAGAGATGCAAATGTTACTGGTCTGGCTTGGGATTTAAATACAAAAGCAAATACTTATAGCTTATTTGGAAACGTAAAATACAGTCACATTAATGATCTTCAAGATAAAAATGGCTTTTATTCTACTGTAAGTTTAGCCGAAACCAGTGGAAATTACAGATACAGCATTGGTTCTGATTTTGTTACTAAAGATTATGATCCGAATGATTTGGGTATTAATTTCTATACCAATTATTACAACTTTTACGGAAATGCCAATTATAGAATTCTAAATCCAACTAAACGTTTTAATACATTTAGAATCAATTATAATATGTATACCGAATTTAACAAAGAATCTGGAAAACTGCAGGACAATAGTGTTAATGCGAACTTAAATTTAACTACCGTAAAAAATAATTACTACGGAACCGGAATCACTTTTTATCCTATAGAAATTAATGATTATTACGAACCGCGTGCGGACAACAGGTATGTAACAATTCCTCGAAAAATAGAAACTTGGGGAAGCATTTCAACCAATTACAACCATAAATTTGCGATTGATCTAAACGGAACACTGAATGTGTTTGATGACTCTGAACGCATTACATACGGCTTTGATATTGGCCCGAGATATCGTTTCAGTGATAAACTTTTACTGACTTATTTCTTTAGTTATTTAAGAAAAAACAACAATAAAGGCTACATCGATCAGATTGATGCCGACGATAATGATGCCACTCCAAATGATATCATTTTTGCCAACCGAAACGTCATTACGTATTCTAATACTTTAGGAGGAAAATATGCCATAAACAGCGCCATGACTATAAATCTGGCCGTTCGTCAATATTGGTCTTATGCAGACAATAAAGATATTCTGACTTTAGAATCAAACGGAAATCTTAGTCCGTATCCACAATATACTGATAACAAAAATTCAAGTTTCTATTCTTGGAATGCCGATTTATCTTATTCTTGGTGGTTTGCACCTGGAAGTCAGCTTTCGGCCCTATATCGAAATAATGCAGCTAATTTTGAACGAGTTATTGATAAAGATTACAGACACAATGTGGCAGGATTATTAAATAATGATGCCCTAAAACATATCTTTTCTATAAGTGTCAAATACTTTATTGACTACAATGCCGTCAAAAATAAAGTCAGAAAAAGAGCTTAGCGTGAATTAATTTTAAAAAATAAAGGCTTCTTTAATTAAATCAATATTTTTTTTTATAGTTCATTTTATTAAATATAAATGTAACATTCCTCAGGTTTCAAACTTTAGAAATGCCTTATATTTGTAGAAAACAAAAATGTAATGAACAAGAAAGTTATCCTTATGATTTTAGATGGTTGGGGAAAATCTCCTGACCCTAAAGTATCTGCAATAGACAATGCAAATGTTCCTTTTATAAACAGTCTATACAAAAATTACCCAAGCGCTCAACTTAGAACTGACGGATTAAATGTTGGTCTTCCAGAAGGACAAATGGGAAATAGCGAAGTTGGACACATGAATCTTGGTGCTGGAAGAATTGTATACCAAGATTTAGCCAAAATAAATTTAGCTGTAGAACACAAAACTTTAGCAAAAGAGCAAGTTTTAATTGATGCTTTTACTTACGCTAAAGACAACAATAAAAAAGTACACTTTTTAGGATTAGTTTCAGATGGTGGTGTTCACTCACATACTTCACACCTTCGCGGATTAATCGATGCTTCTCAAGAATACGGTTTAGATCAGGTTTACATTCACGCTTTTACAGACGGACGTGACGTTGACCCTAAATCGGGAGGAAAATACATTCATGATTTAGAAGAATATATTAAAGATACCCCAGTAAAAATTGCTTCTATTATTGGGCGTTATTATGCAATGGACCGTGATAAACGTTGGGAACGTGTAAAATTAGCTTACGATTTAGTGGTAAATGGCGTTGGAACTCCATCAACGAACGCTGTTGCAAGTGTTTTGGACAGCTATTCAAAAGACGTAACAGACGAATTTATCGAACCAGTTGTTATTGTTGATGAAAATGCAAAACCTCTTGCTACAATTGTTGAAGGCGATGTTGTGATCTTCTTTAACTTTAGAACAGATAGAGGACGTGAACTTACTGAAGCACTTTCTCAGCAAGATTTCCACGAGCAAAACATGCACAAACTAAACCTATATTATGTAACATTGACCAACTACGACGAAACGTACCAAAACGTAAAAGTAGTTTACAATAAAGATAATATCACTGAAACACTTGGTGAGGTTTTAGAAAAAGCAGGCAAAAAACAAATCAGAATTGCGGAGACTGAGAAATATCCTCACGTAACATTCTTCTTTTCTGGTGGTAGAGAAATTCCTTTTGAAGGTGAATCAAGAATCTTAAGAAACTCTCCAAAAGTAGCAACTTATGATTTGAAACCAGAAATGAGCGCTTACGAATTGGCTGATGCTCTTGTTCCGGAATTGAACAAAGGCGAAGTTGATTTCGTTTGTTTAAACTTCGCAAATGGCGATATGGTTGGGCACACAGGAATTATGGAAGCTGCAATTAAAGCTTGTGAAGCTGTTGACGCTTGCGCGAAAAAAGTTATCGATGCTGCTCTTGCAAATGATTACACAACAATCGTAATTGCCGATCACGGAAACTGCGAAACCATGATTAATCCTGATGGTTCTCCAAATACTGCTCACACAACAAATCCAGTGCCGATTATTTTAGTTGACAAACAATTAAAAAGCATTCAAGACGGTGTGTTAGGCGATATCGCTCCAACAATTTTAGAATTAATGGGAGTTCAGCAGCCAAATGCAATGACTTGTCATTCATTATTGTAGAAAATTTAAAACCATATAAGTTATATAAGTTCATTAAATAGAACTTAAAAAAATCTCGCAAAGACGCTAAGTCGCAAAGAATATTAAACTTTGCGTCTCTGCGACTTTGCGAGAACTATTTTATACATACTCTTATTGTCATCCTGAGCGAAGTCGAAGACTTATGGAAACTTAAATGGGCTTCGACTTCGCTTAGCCTGACAACCCAATATTTGGAAATGTTTTTTATCAAACAATAAAATAATGATAAATCTGCTCCACTCCATAAATAATAAGCCCAATAACACCACCAACCAAAGTTCCGTTGATTCTGATATATTGAAGATCTTTTCCTATTTCCAATTCTAATTTTTCAGAAACCTCTTTTCCGTCCCAGCTTTTTACGGTTGACGAAATCAAATCTCCAATTACTTTTTTGTTATTTAAAAGAACCGATAACAAATCATTTTTTATAAAACTGTTGATTTTATCAATCATAACAGGATCTTCCTTAATTCCGTTTCCAAAAGTTTGAATTAAATTTGAAATGCTATTTTTTATGGAAGAATCATCGCCTTTGTTCAAATCGTTTGTAATAGACAATTTTATTTCATCCCAAATTCCGTTGATGTAATCTTGAACCTCTTTTTTTCCAACAAAACCCAAAATCATATCATTGATTTTAATTCTCATTTCTTCGGAGTTTTTTACTTTCTCCAAAAAATTAAAAATATATTCGTCAATTTTTAAACGAACGGCACTTTCAGGCTTTTTAGCTTCATTTAAAAAATCCTGCAAACCATTAAAAACACCTTCTGTGATGCTTTTATCTGCCAATCCGAAACTTAAAAGCGGAGTCGAAGCTTTTACTTTTTGCCTAATTAAATCTTTATTATTTGTCAACTCGGCACTCATAACTCCGAGAAGGTTCGTTAGCATTTGATTTTTTAATTCTCCTTTTTGCAAAGGTTCCAAAGCAACAGCAACCCAATTTCCGAAATTAATTCCTTCTATTTTTTCTTTAAATTGAACCTGAATAAATCTTTTGACATCTTCGTCTTTTATTGTTCGTAAAATTCCGGGAATAATATTTACGGCAACAACATTTGCTATTTTATGGGCATTTTCTTCGTTTGAAATCCAATCTGATGCTTTAACAGCAAAATTAAATTCGTCCAATTTAACCTCCATTTTTTCGCGATTCAGAAATTCTTCAGAAACAAAATTTCCAAGGTTTTCTCCTATTTCATTTTTCTTGGTCGGAATAATCGCCGTGTGCCAAATCGGGATTCCCATAGGATGCCGAAAAAGTGCCACAACCGCAAACCAATCGGCAATTCCGCCAACCATTGCCGCCTCACTAAAAGCCTGAAGTATTGGAATTTTAAAATAAATGGCAATTATAAAAAGAAGCACCGCAAAACCCAAAAGCGACAAAGCTGTTGCTTTCATTTTCTTTAATGCTTTTACTTTAGCTATATCTTGATCAGTTGAAATTTCCATAATTATAAACATTTGCACTACTAATTTATGGCTTTTTTCTGAAAGCCTCACGAGTTATTAGCCACGAATTCACGAATTATATCAAAACTTCACCTTTAAATTCTTTATTAATGAAGTTTGTGAAATTCGATTTCAAAGATTTTTATTTGAGATAATTTGTGAATTCGTGGCGAAAAAAAATTACATAAAAAATGAGATAAAAATTGTACTTTTGCGAACTGAAAAATGGAAAAAATATGATTATCCAAAAAACTAGAGAGGAAATCGAATTGATGCGCGAAAGTGCTTTAATCGTATCAAAAACATTAGGAATGATTGCTTCTGAAATTAAAGAAGGAGTAACTACATTATATCTTGACAAATTAGCCGAAGAATTTATTCGCGATCATGGCGCAGTTCCAAGTTTCCTTGGATTGTATGATTTCCCGAATTCGCTTTGCATGAGTCCAAACGCTCAAGTTGTTCACGGTATTCCTAATAATACACCTCTTAAAAATGGTGACGTTATTTCGGTTGACTGTGGCGCATTCAAAAATGGTTTCCACGGAGACCACGCTTACAGTTTCGAAATTGGAGAAGTTGCACCGGAAGTTAAAAAACTTTTGCGCGTAACTAAAGAATCTCTTTACGTTGGAATTAGAGAATTTAAAGCCGGAAATCGTGTAGAAGATGTTGGAAATGCGATTCAAAAATATACTGAAGCTCACGGTTACGGAGTAGTTCGTGAATTGGTTGGACATGGTGTTGGGCAAAAAATGCACGAAGAACCAGAAATGCCAAATTACGGAAAACGCGGACGCGGAAAGCTTTTTGTAGAAGGAATGGTTGTAGCAATCGAACCTATGATCAACATGGGAACTAGAAACATCAAACAACTTAAAGATGGCTGGACAATCTTGACTGCAGACGGAAAACCTAGTGCACATTTTGAGCACGATGTAGCTTTAATTGATGGAAAACCTGAGTTACTGTCAACTTTCAAATACATCTACAAAGCCCTTGGAATTGAGAGCAACGAAGAAGATGAATTTAGACAAGTTCCTTTGGTATTATAACACAAATTTCACAAATTAACACGAAATAATATTTTGTCGAGATTTCACTGAAATGAAAGAATGAAGAATGAGTGAATTATATTTAAAAGAGGAATCCTATAAAATTATTGGGATTTGTATGGAAGTCCATAAAATTCTAGGAAAAGGACATAATGAAAAGGTTTATGGTGATGCTTTAGAATATGAATTTAAACGAAATGAAATTCCTTATAATCGAGAATTAAGATATAATATCGCTTATAAAGACATTATATTGCCGAGTTACTATTTTGCAGATTTTGTGATTTTCGATGAAATTATTTTAGAACTTAAAGCAATTACATCATTAACAACAAGCGAGATAAAACAAACATTAAATTATTTGGCTGCATCAAAAAACAAACTTGGTTTATTAGTCAATTTTGGAGAAGACAGCCTTAAATACAAAAGAATAATATTATAACCCAAATCAAAGTTCGTGAAATTTCACCACAACGATAATTAGTGTCAATTTGTGAAATTCGTGTTCAAATTTATTTAACTGTGAAAAAACTTTTCAAATTAGTTTTAAATACAATCCCGCGTCCTTTATTAATTCGTTTGAGTTATGTGGCGCGTCCAATTTTAGCTTTCTCTTTAAAAGGAGATAAATTTACAGATCCGATTGACGGAAAAAGCTTTAAATCGTTTTTGCCTTACGGATACGGAAAACAGCGTAATAATGTGCTTTCGCCAAGTACGCTTTCTTTAGAAAGACACCGTTTACTTTGGCTGTATTTAAACGATCAGACTGATTTTTTTACAGCACCAAAAAAAGTATTGCATTTTGCTCCAGAACAAGCTTTTTACAAAAGATTTCGCAAGCAGAAAAACTTAGATTACACGACAACTGACTTACTTTCGCCATTGGCCGATGTAAAAGCAGATATCTGTAATTTGCCTTTTAAGGATAACGAATATGACGTTATTTTATGCAATCACGTTTTAGAGCACATTCCAGACGACACAAAAGCAATGCAGGAACTATACCGTGTTTTAAAACCTGGCGGAATGGCAATTTTACAGATTCCTCAGGATTTATCTCGCGAAGTTACATTTGCTGATGATTCGATTACAGACCAGAAAGAACGCGCAAAAATCTTCGGACAATACGATCACGTACGTGTTTACGGACGCGATTATTTCGATAAATTAAGAAGCATTGGATTTATTGTTATCGAAGAAGATTATACAAATAAAATTGCACCAGAATTGGTTGAGAAATACTGTTTAGCCAAAGGCGAAATTATTCCGCTTTGCTTTAAACAGGAAAACTAATTTTTCACCATATAAGTTCATTTAATAAAGAGTTTTCAAAATATTTAGATTTGAAAACTCTTTATTTTTTTGCCCAAATCCCAAATACAAGCCTAACCAAATCCCTAAATCTTGGAACCTACAAAATCATTTCAGTTCTGTTTTGACATCAGTTTGGAAAAAAATCTGAATGTCTATATACCAACCGCGTACATTGTTGAGAATACTAGCGAAATCAAATACTTAGATAAAAAAGCAAGTCCAGATGTGCTTGAAAGTTTCGGAATCATTTTTGACAATTTAGATTCCAATTCAAAAAGAATATTAACCGCTTGCGACTCTCTT
Source organism: Flavobacterium sp. B330r (assembly GCF_056824325.1). Taxonomy (NCBI): domain Bacteria; kingdom Pseudomonadati; phylum Bacteroidota; class Flavobacteriia; order Flavobacteriales; family Flavobacteriaceae; genus Flavobacterium; species Flavobacterium sp. B330r. The sequence goes on along the minus strand of NZ_CP124860.1, from coordinate 2,749,960 downwards.
AAACCTGAATTTATTTTTAAAAAATTCGGCGCAAAAATCAAATCGGCTAAAACAATTGCTGATTTACAGAAAGATTCGAAAATTGAATTTGCCATTCGCCAGCATTTAAAATTCAATTTAAGTTCGTTTTACGATTTAATTGTAAAAGAACAATTTCCTTTATCTTTAAACCTTGGCCCAGAAAAAGATTTTTATCGTTCTCGAATCAGCATTGAGCCTCTTGATTTTGAACCTCAGATTCAATTTGACAAACATGCCGAAGGAATCACTTATACGCTATCTTTAAAAGAAAATGAAACTATTTTTCCTCCAATGGACAGCAAAGTTGATATTCTTTTAGATGAACCAGGCTGGCTGATTATCAATAAAAAATTAGGACAGTTAAAAGAGCTTAATTCAAAAAAAATAATGCCTTTTTTAAAGAAAAAATCTATTGAAATTCCATCCAAATTAGTTGATGATTATTTCAAGAGTTTTATTCCGCAGATTGCAAAGAAAATAGATATTGAAGCAACTGGTTTTGAGATCGAGCTTCGTGATAAAATCATTTCGTGCACAATCCAGCCTATTCATGATTTCTTCAAAAACTGTTATTATCTCAATCTTTATTTTGATTATAACGGCTATTCATTTGACGGAAGTAAAGCTAAAAAATCACATTCTTTTGTAGATTTCAGCGTTGCTAACGAACCTAAAATAATTCAGTTTAAAAGAAATCCTGACGAAAATTTATATATCGATAAATTAAATGAAATTGGTTTAACCAAAATCAAAAATGAATTATTTGGATTAAATTCAGAAACTGAAAATACAGATCCATACACCAACATTCAACTAATTATCAATCATAAAGAAGAACTGAAACGTTTAGGTTTTACCATTGAAAATCTAAAGCTGGAAAGCAAAGAAATCATTACAGAAAACCATACCATTTCTGCTTCAAAAGAAACAACTGGTGATTGGTTTGACATTAGAATAATAATTACCGTTGGAAATTATAAAATCAATTTCAGCGAAATTATTCCGAATATAAAAAGCAAAGAAAGACTTTTTGCATTGCCTGACGGAAACTACTTTTTAATTCCGCTAGAATGGTTTAGCAAATACGGTTCTTTGGCAAAATTAGCTAAAACAGAAAATGGTATTTTACTTTTACGAAAAAGCAATTTTACTGCTTTGGACGGAATTTCAGAAATTGATAATGATTTAGATCAAATTCATCAAGCCGAATTTACAGCTTCAGACTTGATAAAAGCAACTTTAAGACCGTATCAAGTTGATGGAGTAAAATGGCTTTTAGGACATTTCAATTCCAATATGGGCGCGTGTTTGGCTGATGATATGGGACTTGGAAAGACGTTGCAAACTTTATCTGTTTTAGTTTCTGTACAAGAACAATTAGGTTTTACAACCAAAACCACCAATTTTGATTTGTTTGCCAACGAAACTACGATCGAAAGAGAACCGCTTAAAGCTTTGATCGTTCTACCTTCTTCGCTGGTTTTTAACTGGTTTAATGAAGCAGGAAAGTTTACGCCTCACTTTTCGAAAATGCAATATGTGGGGAATGATCGAAAATCTTTAGCAAGTAGAATCAATTCAACCGATTTGATTTTTACAAGTTACAGCATCATTCACCGAGATATTTCTATTTTAGAAAAATACGATTTCCGTTATTTGATTTTGGACGAAAGCCAGTACATCAAAAACAAAAATTCTAAAATTTTTAAAGCCATAAATAAAATCAGTACGGGGCATAAAATTGCTTTGAGCGGAACGCCGATCGAAAATTCGCTTGACGATTTATGGTCACAAATGCAATTTATCAATCCGGAGATTTTAGGAAGCTACGCTTTCTTTATGGAGAATTTTAAAAATCCGATTGAGAAAAAACAGAATGAAGAAGTTTTAGCAGAATTAAAAAACTTGATTCAGCCTTATATTTTGCGACGAACTAAAGAACAGGTTTTAAAAGATTTACCAGAATTAACAGAACAGATCTATTACTGTGATATGGATCCTGAACAGGAAAAATTATACGAAAAAGAAAAATCTAAAGCTCGTAATTTCCTTCTTAAAACCGACGGATCTCCAGACAAAATTAGCATTATCAATACTTTGATGAAATTACGCCAGTTGAGTAATCACCCAAAAATGGTCGATGCAGATTCTGAAATTGATTCTGGGAAATATATTGCGGTAACCAATTATTTGGAAAGTTTAGTAAAAGGAAAACAGAAAGCCATTATTTTTAGTTCGTTTGTTACCAATTTAAGTTTTTATACCGATTGGTGTAAAGAAAACAAAATTGATTTTTGCGAAATTACAGGTGAAACGCCTGCCGATAAAAGAGAACAGCAAGTAAAATTATTTCAGGAAAAAGAAAACCCGTTGTTATTCTTTATTTCGCTAAAAGCGGGAGGGGTAGGCTTGAATATCACCAAAGCTTCTTATGTATTGTTCTTGGATCCTTGGTGGAATCCTTTCGCAGAAAAACAAGGCGTTGGACGTGCGCATAGAATTGGACAAATGAATAAAGTAAACGTGATTCGTTTTATTTCTAAAAACACCGTTGAGGAAAAAATCATCAAACTCCAAGAAAACAAAAAACTATTATCTGATTCCCTTTTAGAAGAAAGCTATATTAATGATGAGATTGAAGGTAACTTAGAATATATTTTGGGTTCATAATCGTTAAATCCAATAGAATGGCATCTTTTTCGTTATATAAAATTGTTATATTTACAATCTTACAATGTTTTAAGATGCCAAAATTTTTATATACAAGCTTTATTTTTCTTTTTATTTTCACTTTAGCGAAAGCTCAAGAAAAAGAAACCGACCCACCGTATAATATTAAAACGGTTTCGTTTATCCAGAATGGCAGCAATGTCCCTCCTATTTTCGAATTAGGCTCTGCATTTACCTTTCAATTTGATGATTTATTTGGTAACGAAGCCAATTATTACTTTGAAGTTATTCATTGCGATTACAATTGGTTTCCAACAAATATTCCGAAAACAGACTATGTTCTTGGCATGGATAATCAGAGAATAACCGATTTTTCGAATTCGTTTAATACACTACAGGTTTATACACATTACAGACTTTCTTTTCCGAATCAGTTTACACAGCTTCTGAAACTTTCGGGTAATTATATGCTACGAATTCTGAATGAAGACAAAGAAGTTATTTTCTCTAGAAAATTCATTTTGTATGAAAACCATTGTACAGTGGGAGTTCAAGTAAAAAGAAGCCGCAACCTCAGCAATATTGATTACAAACAGAATCTTGATTTTGCCATTTTATCTAATGATATTGTTTTTCAAACTCCACTACAAAATGTAAAAGTGCTTTTACTTCAAAATGGCAATTTTCATACCGAGATAAAAAACATTGTTCCTCAATATACAATTGGTAATCAGCTGGTTTATAAATATGATAAAGAAACCCAATTTTGGGGCGGAAATGAGTTTTTGTATTTTGAAAACAAAGACATTAGAGCAGCCAATAATAATGTTGCCAAAATAGGTTCTAACAACGATATTTACAATGCGTTTTTGTACACCAATGCTGCAAGAGGAAATCAGATTTATACGAATTATGAAGATGTAAACGGAAATTTTGTAGTTAAGAACATCAATGGTTCTAACAACGACATTGAAGCCGATTATGCTTGGGTTTATTTCACTCTTTCTGCTCCCGCTTTTAGAATGAACAAAGACATTTATATTACTGGAATGTTCAACAATTACAGCCTTTCACCAGAATATAAAATGGACTATAATACTGATAAAGGAGTTTTTGAAAAAGCTATTATGATCAAACAAGGTTTTACTAATTTTCAGTATACCGTTGCAGATAAAAAAGGGGTTATTGACTTTGAAAATGCTATTGACGGAAACTTTTATCAGACTGAAAACGAGTACACCGTGCTAGTTTATTACAAAGAGGCAACAGACCGTTATCAGCGTGTAATCGGAAAGGGAAATGCAAACTCTATCAATATAGTCAATTAAAACAATGTTAAGGTTTTAGTTTAAACGATTTTTTTTCGTAGCTTTGCCTCTATAACACTCACATATATACGGCGTTAGTATGGTTTCTCAAATTACACGAGGCATAAAAATATCTGTTTTGACTAGTTTTGAAGGTACGTACTTCAAAAACTACAAGATTCATTTTGCTTTTAGCTACGTAGTTACCATCGAAAATCACAGTAAAGATTCTGTACAATTAACTTCTCGTCATTGGGAAATTTTTGACTCTTTAAATGATTTAGAAGTTGTAGATGGTGAAGGTGTAATTGGTAAAAAACCAGTTCTAAAACCTGGCGAAAACCACACTTACAGCTCTGGCTGCCTATTATCGTCTCCTTATGGCGCAATGAAAGGTCATTTCAATATGATCAATTTTACTACTACAAAAACATTCAAAGTAATTGTTCCTACTTTTAGAATGTGCGCTCCTTTTGCATTAAATTAAGATATAGTTTACATCTATAGCTTTTATCGTTATCTTAATCATAAAATTGTCAATTTATTAATTTATCCTTTGTACTTTTGTGCAGCGTTAGATTATTCGTAACAAAACAAATCGTCTAACTTTAAATTGTCTAATTCACAAATTTTAAATAACATGCTTAAAGGATTTTTTCATGTACCAAAAGCGGTAAACGAGCCTGTAAAGAGCTACGCACCAAACTCACCAGAAAAAGCTGCTGTTCAGGCTGCTTATACCACAATGTGGAATTCTCAAATTGACGTTCCTTTATATATTGGAAACGAAGAAATTAGAACTGGAAATACAAGAAACATTACAGCTCCACACAACCACAAACACGTTGTTGGGAAATACCATTTAGCTGAAAAACAACATATTGAAAAAGCAATTGCTAATGCACTTGAAGCAAGAAAAGCATGGGCTAACATGGCATGGGAACAACGTGCTGCTATTTTCTTAAAAGCTGCAGAACTTATCGCAGGACCATACAGAGCTCGTATTAACGCTGCTACAATGATTGGTCAATCTAAAAATATTCACCAAGCAGAAATTGATGCATCTTGCGAATTAATCGACTTTTTACGTTATAATGTTGAGTTTATGACTCAAATCTACAACGATCAGCCAAAATCAGACTCTACTGTTTGGAACCGTGTAGAATACAGACCATTAGAAGGTTTTGTTTACGCTATTACTCCTTTTAACTTTACTGCTATCGCTGCAAATCTTCCTGCAAGTGCTGCTATGATGGGGAACGTTGTGGTTTGGAAACCAAGTGATAGCCAAGTATTCTCTGCAAAAGTTATCATCGATGTTTTCAAAGAAGCTGGAGTTCCAGACGGAGTTATCAATGTAGTTTTCGGAGATGCTTTAATGATTACAGATACTGTTTTAGCTAGCCGTGATTTTGCTGGAGTACACTTTACAGGATCAACTCATGTATTTAAAGATATTTGGGCTAAAATTGGTGCAAACATCAACAATTACAAAACGTATCCAAGAATCGTTGGTGAAACTGGAGGTAAAGATTTTATCATTGCTCACCCAAGTGCAAACGTAAAACAAGTAGCTACAGGAATTACTCGTGGAGCTTTCGAATTCCAAGGACAAAAATGTTCTGCAGCTTCTAGAGCTTATGTTCCGCAAAGTTTATGGCCAGCCGTAAAAGAGCAATTAATTACTGATGTGAAATCTATGAAAATGGGTTCTCCAGAAGATTTTGGAAACTTCATTACAGCAGTTATTCACGAAGGTTCTTTTGACAAATTAGCTAGCTATATTGACCAAGCAAAAAAAGATGCTGACGCTGAAATTATCGTTGGAGGAAATTACGATAAATCTGTAGGATACTTTATTGAGCCAACAGTTATTGTAACTACAAATCCTAAATATACTACAATGGAAACTGAGTTGTTTGGACCAGTTATCACGATTTATGTTTACGAAGATGCTAAATGGGAAGAAACTCTTGAATTAGTAGATACTACTTCTGAGTATGCTTTAACTGGAGCTGTTTTCAGCCAAGATCGTTATGCAATTGAAGTAGCAACTACTAAATTACAAAACTCAGCTGGTAACTTCTATATTAATGACAAACCAACTGGAGCTGTTGTAGGTATGCAGCCATTTGGTGGAGCAAGAGCTTCTGGAACTAACGATAAAGCAGGTTCTGCATTGAACTTATTGCGTTGGGCTTCTCCAAGAACTATCAAAGAAACTTTTGTAACTCCAGAAGATTACAGATATCCATTCTTAGGTTAATCTGATTATAGAATTCAAATTATAGAATTATATAAAGGCTTAAACTTCATTTTGAAGTTTAAGCCTTTATTTTTTAATTAAAGAATCTAAGCATTTACTTTTCCCGCAAATAAATCGCCAATTCCTTTATCATAAATATATCATTTCCTACATTAAAATAATTTGACAAATATTTTTTTGTAATACTTTTCTTATTTATTTGTAAATCAACACTTTAAAGAATTTAAATGCCTTATTTTAATACTTTAAAAGCTTTTTGTTCCAGTCAAAAAAAAATCATCCTTATAAATTTGCCTCAATCTTAAATGATATTAAAAGATTTAATACAATAAACAATATAAGAATGAGAAATCTAAACAATGTTCCTAAGATTATTATGGAATCAAAAAGTATTGGACATCCAATAGATTACAAATGGACAAAAAGGAAAATAAACGAACTTTTAGATCCTTCAGAAGAAAATATTAACCTTGAAGACACTCTAATGCAAATTAATCACAAGGGATCAATTGGTTTAACTGCTGCATTGCTAGAATGGATTTATTGGCGTTTTACAGGGTACACTCAAGCAACAACCGATACACAGAAACGTATTGAAGCACTTTGGTGTTCCATTAATAATCGCGAACAAACAAACCCTTTATTATTTGATACAGATTTTGAAATATCTGCTTCAGGTTCAGTAAATGGCGCATTATGGATTGCTTTAATGAATGTTAGAATGATTGATGTGAGATACAGAAAAGGTTCTTACTTTTTACAAAGCGAACTTATTGGCCTGATTCTTCTTGCACGTCATATTACTCCTAAAAAGAAAAAATTTGACAAGTGGTTTAGTCAGTCCATTATAAATTTAATTCACTCTCATCCTAATCCATACAAAAACGATGAATTAGATCAAAGCGATGAAGCTGTTTACGATTCTTCAAACGAACCTATAATTTCTAGAGAGTTTTTCTTTGATTCAGAATTCCAATACACCATTGAAGCTTCTGAAAACTCAATTCATAATTTCATTGATAATTTAAATATAAAAGCAAATCCTTTCTTAGATTTTTCTAAAAAAGCATCTTAGTTAGGCCTATTAATTCAAAAACCGGAAAGAAATTCTTTCCGGTTTTTTATATCAAATTAAGGCTTAAATTTTAAAGGAAGATGAACCACTTTTTTTGTTTCAAAAAATTCATCCTCGAATATTTCGGCTAAGTCATACAAAGTCGTGTTCGGAAAATCTTTTAATTCTTCGGCTAAATCTCCACCCTTTAAATATAAAATTCCATTTTTTAATTTGTGCTTGTGTTGCTTTTTGATTTTATCTTTTATCCAAGAAACAAAATCTGGCATATTGGTTACCGCACGGCTAACAATAAAATCGAAATCACCTTTTACCAATTCGGCACGCTTTTGTTCCGCTTTCACGTTCTTTAATTCTAACGCATCTACAACTCCCTGCACTACTTTTATTTTTTTTGCAATCACATCAATCAAATAAAAACGAGTTTCAGGAAAAAGAATCGCTAACGGAATCCCCGGAAAACCACCTCCAGTACCAACATCTAAAACTGTCGCTCCAGGTTCAAATTTCATAATCTTAGCAATTCCTAACGAATGCAAAATATGTTTTGTGTATAAAGAATCAATGTCTTTGCGCGAAATAACATTGATTTTTTCATTCCAATCGTGATATAATAAGTCTAATTTTTGAAACTGTTCGATTTGAAGATCGGTCAAATTGGGAAAATATTTCAATATCTCATCCATTGCTGTAAATTTTTAACAAAAGTACTACTTTACGATTGAAATATTTAACTCAATTTTGCAAATTGAGAATTTATAATAATTACCTTTGAAACCTATTTAAAACAATTATGAATAACACGGCTCCAACTTTTGCAAGGCAAGACAATTTGAAGTTCTTTAGAACGCTTAACTCGCGGGTAAACAATTACTTCAAAGAAAATAATATCAAAAAAACCGGAAACTGGAAATTACACTTAAAAGCCGTTATTCTATTTGCAGTTTTTTTAACTCCATACTTTTTAATTCTTACACTTGACATGCCGTTTTGGGTAATGCTACTTTTATCTATCGTAATTGGTATTGGAATGGCTGGTGTTGGAATGAACGTAATGCACGATGGTAATCACGGTTCTTATTCAACTAAAAGCTGGATTAATAAATTTATGGGAGGAACAATTTATGTTCTTGCCGGAAATGTTTACAACTGGCAGGTGCAGCACAATGTATTGCATCATACTTACACCAATATTCCTGGTCACGACGAAGATCTGGATGCAGGAAGAATTATCCGTTTTACAGAACATGCAGAATGGCATAGTTTTCACCGTTTCCAGCATTATTACTCTGTTTTCTTATATGGTTTACTAACTTTTAATTGGGCCATCACTACCGATTTTAAACAGATGAGAAATTATCTTAAAAGAAAATTATCGTACGGTGAACCAAAAAGCCCAAAAATTCTTTGGACAACCCTTATTATTACTAAAGTTATTTATATCTCTATTTGGATTGTTTTACCAATGGTAATTGGAATTACGTGGTGGAAAGTACTTCTTGGATTTTTCGTAATGCATTATACTGCGGGATTAATTTTAAGTATTGTATTTCAGTTAGCACACGTTGTAGATCATACTACAAATCCTTCTCCAAATGAATTGGGAGAAATGGACAACACATGGGCTGTTCACCAATTATACACCACTACTAATTTTGCACCAAAAAATGCAATCGTAAACTGGTATACAGGCGGATTAAATCATCAAATCGAACATCATATTTTCCCAAATATCAGTCACATTCACTATGGTAAAATTGCAAAAATCGTGAAGGAAACTGCAAAAGAATGTAATTTACCCTATTACGAATACAAAACAATGGGAAGCGCTATTGTAGCCCACTTCAAACATTTACGTGACTTAGGAATGAAACCTGAATTATCTGTTTAAACTAAAAAAAATCTATTAATAATTAACCTTCCTTAATAGGCGCAGCAAATTAAGGACATTCAAAATTTTTATAATGAATCATATTCTTTCGGACAGAATCAACAATCTTGCAACTTCGCAGACATTAGCAATGGCCGCTTTGGCAAGAGAATTAAAAGCACAAGGAAAAGACATTATCAGCTTAAGTTTAGGTGAGCCAGATTTCAATACGCCAGACTTTATTAAAGAAGCAGTAATAAAAGCAGTAAACGAAAATTATAGCACTTATTCTCCAGTAGAAGGTTACCTTGAATTGAGAGAGGCAATTTGCAGAAAATTCAAAAGAGACAACAATTTAGATTATAAACCATCACAAATCGTAGTTTCTACAGGAGCAAAACAATCTTTATACAACATTGCACAAGTAATGTTAAACGATGGAGACGAAGTTATTTTACCAGCTCCATACTGGGTTTCTTATTTCGAAATCGTAAAACTTTCTGGAGGAGTTCCTGTTGAAGTTCCAACATCAGTAGACACTGATTTCAAAATTACACCAGAGCAATTAGAAGCTGCAATCACACCAAAAACAAAAATGATGTGGTTTTCTTCTCCATGTAATCCTTCTGGATCTGTTTACAGCAGAGAAGAATTAACAGCATTGGCAAAAGTTTTAGAAAAACACCCAAATATTTACGTAGTTGCAGATGAAATCTATGAGCATATCAATTTCTCAGGAACTTTCTGCAGTATCGGTTCAATTCCGGGAATGTTCGAAAAAACAATTACTGTAAACGGAGTTGCAAAAGCATTTGCAATGACAGGATACAGAATTGGGTACATCGGAGCTCCTGAATTTATCGCAAAAGCTTGTACAAAAATTCAAGGACAAGTAACTTCTGGTGCAAATTCTGTAGCGCAAAGAGCTACTATTACAGCTGTAGATGCTGACCCAAGCGTATTAAACGAAATGGTTCAAGCTTTCCACGGACGTAGAGATTTAGTAGTTGGATTATTAAAAGAAATTCCAGGAGTAAAAATCAACGTTCCAGAAGGAGCATTTTATGTATTCCCAGACGTTTCTTCTTTCTTCGGAAAAACATTAAAAGGAACTGAAATCAAAGATGCAAACGACGTTTCGATGTATCTTTTAGCTGAGGCAAACGTAGCAACAGTAACGGGAGACGCTTTCGGAAATCCAAACTGTATTCGTTTCTCTTATGCAACAAGCAACGACATTTTAAAAGAAGCATTACGCAGAATCAAAGAAGCTTTGACTGCATAACCATATTCTAAGTTTTATTAAAAACGGCTTAAGGTTCAAAAGTTTCATCACTTTTATACTTTAAGCTGTTTTTTTTATGTGCTTATTCGACAAAGATTGTTCAAAATCAACTTTCTCTAATCAATCAAAAGAGTGGCAATATCTTTTGTAATAGTCGTTGGAGAATTACATTCGCAATTACTCAAACCTACCACATAAATTTGTTCAATTGGCTCATAAACTCCCATAGATTTAAAACCAAAAATACTTCCTCCGTGCTCGCGGATTGTTTTGTTTTTCACCTTTTCTAAATGCCAGCCATATCCATAATCTATATGTGTTCCGTTATTTAATTTATAATTCGTAAAAGCTTTTTCCGTGTAAACAGGACTTAATACTATATTAGCGTTTATCGCATTTTGCCATTTCAGCAAATCATCTACGGTTGACATGATCGAACCCGAAGCATACGGAATAGAAAAACTAATATAATTTGTATTTACATATCCATTCCTGTCACGATAACCAGAAACCCTGTTTTTTATAATCTTATCATGGCTTGCATAATAACTGTTTTGCATTCCGATTTTCTTAAAAATATTTTGAGTTATAAATTCCTCATAAGTCTGCCCAGACACCATTTCAATAATATAGCCTAAAAGCACATATCCTGAATTGCAGTATTTATATTGCTCGCCAGGTTTAAAATCTATCGGTTCATTCTTAAAAAAATCTACTAATTCTTTAGGTGTCAAATCTCGTCTGGCAATATCTTTAATCGATTTCATACTCGTAAAATCCTTAATTCCCGAAGTATGAGTCAGCAAATGATGCAATGTGATCCTATTTCCATTTGTTGGATAATCTGAAATAAACTTCGTAATTTCATCATCAAGCTTCAGTTTTCCCTGTTCAGCAAGCATCAAAATAGAAACAGCCGTAAATTGTTTGGTCATCGAACCAATTTCAAAAACAAATTCAGGCTTCATTTTAACATTCATTTCCAAATCAGCCATTCCAAAAGCTTTTCTATAAATCACTTTTCCATTTTTAACTGCAAGAAAAACAGCTCCAGGATTTTCGGGTTTAAACTTTGAAGTAATTAAGCTATCTATTTTAGTTTCCAGATTTTGAGCCGATAAACCTGAAAAAGCCATTATAAATAAAACTATAAACGATTTTAAGAATGTTTTCATTTTGCGATAATTTGAGTTTGATTGATAAAGCTTTGACGGCATCAATTGATTATAGGTTACAGAAAGTAAATTTCTATAATTTTTGGGCGTGTTTCGCCGCGGCGAATCGGGCTATCCGTTACAAGTCCTCGCACTTCCTTCGTCAGGCTGTGGGCTTTCCACTGCTATCCCTCACGCAAAACGGAAAACGAGAAAATTCATTTTCAAAATAAAAAATCTGCTGAATCTGCGAGAGAAACAAATTAGCACTTTCAAAATTCCCATTCCACAATATTATAAAACCCCAAATGTAATCCTGTAAAACATTCCATTCTAGAAGTCCCCATCTTTGTAATGTATTAATTTAAAAACTATTAGTCATGATACATACAGATGAAACCACACAAGAAGCAGTTAAAACTTTAGAAGGATTGATTTCAATTCTTGAAGACGGAAAACTAGGATATACAGATGCTGCAGAACATGTAGAAAATACAGCAATAAAAACCGATTTTCTTGAATACGCCCGCGAAAGAGCATTGTTTATTGTAGAATTACAAGACCAAATCAACAAATTAGGAAAATCTACAGACAACTCTGGCGGAGGACCACTTGGCGCACTTCACCGAGCTTGGATTGATATTAAATCGGCATTTACTGGCGGCGACACAGAATCCATTATAAACGCTTGTATTATAGGTGAAGAAGCTGCTGTTGAAAAATACAAAAAAGCACTAGAAGAAAATCATTTAGAACACGATCAGATCTATATTGTTTCTAAACAATTAAATAGTATCCAAAATACTTTATCGCAAATTAAAATGAGAGCAAGCTAAACGATTCATGCTTTTTTTTTGAAAACTGCTCAGTCTTCGGATTGGGCGGTTTTTTTGTTTTATATACATAACATTGAATAAACAGATTAATTCAGTATTAAAAAATTAAACCGATTCATTCCATATTGCGTTAACAATTTCAAAAAAATCGCTTCATCACTAGCAAACTCGAATAATTTATTAGACCTTTGCACACTTTTTTTCGGGAATACCACAAAAGTCTAAAGTTTTAGAAATGAAGAAGAAAATCGAAATATTAGCTCCTGCTAGAGATTTAATTGGAGGAATCGCTGCCATTAATAGTGGTGCAGATGCTGTATATATTGGCGCGCCACAATTTGGAGCACGCTCTAATGCCAACAACTCAATTGAAGATGTTGCCGAATTGGTAAAATACGCGCACTTATTTAACGCACAGGTTTTTGTGGTTATGAATACCATTTTGTACGATAACGAATTAGAAACTTGTCGTGCCATGATCTGGGAATTGTACGATATTGGTGTCGACGCCCTGATCATTCAAGATATGGCGATTATGGAAATGGACTTACCTCCTATTGTGCTTCACGCCAGTACACAAGCCAATAATCGTGATGCAGATAAAATTAAATTCCTTAAAGATGCTGGAATCAAACGTGTCGTTTTAGCACGTGAATTAAACTTGCATCAAATTAAAACAATATACGACGAAGCTGATGTTGAACTAGAGTTTTTCGTAACCGGAGCTTTATGTGTTTCTTTTAGCGGAAACTGTTATATGAGTGTGGCCAACGGAGAACGAAGCGCTAACCGTGGTTCATGCGCGCAAAACTGCCGTTTACCTTATAACCTAATCGACGGAAACGGAGATACTTTAATCCGAAACAGTCACTTGCTTTCTATAAAAGATTTAGATGTTTCAGATCAGATTCCGAATTTGATTGAAGCTGGAATCGTTTCTTTCAAAATCGAAGGAAGATTAAAAGACGTTGCTTATGTTAAAAATAACGTATCTTATTTACGTCAAAAACTAGACAGCTATTTAGAAGGAAGTGATAAATACATTAAAGCCTCTTCAGGAAAATGCACGTATACTTTTGATTCTACTTTAAGCAGAACCTTCAATCGTGGTTATACCGATTATTTCGTAAACGAAAGACACAGTTCTATTGGTTCTTGGGAAAGCCCAAAATCAAAAGGACAATATATTGGTAAATTAATTCGAACTGTTGGAAACGCATACGAAATCGAAAACGGCGAATTATTAAATAACGGTGACGGACTTTGTTTCATCAACGAAAATAATGAAGCTGACGGAATCTACGTAAACAAAGCCGAAAACGGAAAAGTATATCCAAACGTTTTAAAAGAAATCAAAGACGGGACTTTCATCTACAGAAACAACGACGCTGCTTTCATCAAAATTGTTGAAAGAGAAGACAGTGCAATCCGTAAAATCGGAACTACTTTATTGCTTACAGAAAACGAAAACGGTTTTGAATTAATCGCTACCGACGAAGATGGAAACATAAGTACAGTAAAATTAGAGCATCCTAAAGAACAAACTAAAACTGGTGAATCGATCGAAGAAAACATTAAAGTTCAATTGGCAAAAACAGGTTTTACACCTTACAGCGCCGATGAAATCAATGTAATGTTCTCTCAAAACTGGTTCCTTCCTATTTCAAAAATCAACGAAATGAGAAGAAATGTTTTCGATCAATTATCAGAAATTCGTTTGGCAAATTACGTGCGCGAAGAGCACCAATTGGTAAAAACGTCACATCCGTATCCAGAAACCAAATTGGATTTCATGTACAATGTTTCGAACAAAACCGCTCGTAAATTCTACGAACGCCACGGTGTTACCGAAATCGAAAAAGCATTCGAATTACAATGGGATCCAGGAAAATCTCGTGTAATGACAACCAAATATTGCATCAAATACGAGTTAAAAAAATGCCCAATACACCAGAAAGACATCGTTGGTGTTAAAGTAAAAGAACCTTTGGTTTTAAAACAAGGTGAGTTGGAATACAAACTAAAATTCAACTGCAAGCCCTGCGAAATGGAAATCTGGGAAAAAGATGCCGAATTTGAAATTGAAGAAGATCATTTTCATTAATATAAAAAAAGCGATACCTAATTAAGTATCGCTTTTTTGTTTATTTATTTTTCGTTGTTTTCGTTTTAGAATCAGGTGGCGTAATCTTTATTTTGGTTGCCTTTAATGCTGATTTTGATTCTGCCTTTTTCTCTCTTTTTGCATTATACAAATCTACAACCTTCTCTATATCATCATATTTATACTCCTTGTCTTCAATTTTTTTAGCGATTTCTGCATTGTCGCTAAAATAATAAACCCCATACTCTTTAAAAAAAGCGTTGTAGCCGGAAGAAAGGGCGTTTGAACTCACAGATACCAATACAGGATAATCTTCATTACCTCTTTTTAAATAATGATTTATTTCTTTAGAAACCACCTGCATTTTCTTTACTTTAACCTTTTCTTTCGTTTTTTCATCCTCAACCTTCACTTCTTTTATTCCGTATTCTTCACCACCTAAATACAGAGAAGCTTTACCTGTAATAATTTTACAGATCCAGTTTTCATCAATAACCTTAAATTCTGTCCCTTTCTTTTTATAAATCTTTGTTTTTGTTCTTACAAAAGTATAAGACAATTTTTTATTGTCGTCAAAAATCTGAATTGAATCAAGATCACTGCTAGCATATTTTTCATTTTCCTCGCCAACTTTAATTTTTACTTTTTTATCGGCAAACCCAGGAAAATTAACTATTCCACTAACTTTTTGTTTGTCTTTTTTAAAAATAACAGCATTAGCTTTTTGTTCCCCCATTCCGAAATTAAATGTAAGTCCTGCCGATTGTGAATGAACAAACGATGTAATGCATAATGCACTCATTATTAAAATAAATTTTATTCTCATCTTATGATTATTATTTGTTTTGCGAGCAAATATAGAAATATACTAATGCCTACATCAAAATTCCTGAATTAATTTAACCTGAATTTTCCACAGATATCTGTAGGCATTATTCATAAATAAAAATATATAAATTTGGGCGTGCCCCTCCGGGTCGGGCTATCCGTTACAAGTCCTCGCACTTCCTTCGTCAGGCTGTGGGCTTTCCACTTCTATCCCTCACGCAAACGGCTCCAAAAGAACCTTTACGCTTGTAATTCTCCGAATCTTGTCTTTTCGACGTAAGGAGACCCGAGCGATAGCGAACGGGCGAAGCAAATCTTCGCAAGAAACTCGACAAAGATTGGCTTATTGGAACGGAGCGACTCGCGAAGATTTCTCCTTACGTCGAAATGACAAACTACATGGTTACTTTGTCTTAAAATTAAAATCTCATACAAAAAATAAATCTGCAAAATCTGCGTAAAACCTTTACGAACTCATCTCAACTTATGAAAACAAAAACTTAGCGAGCTTTGCGTAAATCCTTTGCGAACTTTGCGGTTAAACCTAGATTACGTAGACGCACTGCAGTGCGTCTCTACACCAATCCATGCGAATAGGCTTTGTGGTTAAAAACATTTTTCCCTACTTTTACTACTCAAACAATACACTACTCCAAAATGAAAATATTACTCCTAGGTTCAGGCGAATTAGGCAAAGAATTTGTCATTGCCGCACAACGAATCGGACAAACCATAATTGCAGTTGATAGTTACGAAAATGCACCGGCAATGCAGGTTGCTCACGGCTTTGAAGTCATCAACATGCTCGACGGCGAAGCGCTGGACCGAATCGTAGCCAAACACCAACCCGATTTTATCGTTCCAGAAATAGAAGCTATTCGTACCGAGCGTTTTTACGATTACGAAAAACAAGGAATCACTGTTGTTCCTTCAGCAAAAGCGGCAAACTTTACCATGAATCGTAAAGCCATTCGCGATTTAGCAGCAAAAGAATTGGGGTTACAAACAGCAAAATATCAATACGCAACATCTGCAGAAGAACTGCAAAAAGCCGTTCAAAAAGTTGGAATTCCTTGCGTGGTAAAACCTTTAATGTCATCTTCAGGAAAAGGACAATCTACAATCAAAACAGAAAGCGATATCGAAAAAGCATGGCAATATGCTGTTGCAGGTTCTCGTGGTGATGTTATCGAAGTTATTGTAGAAGCTTTTGTAGATTTCCATTCAGAAATTACACTTTTAACGATTACTCAAAATAACAACCCAACTTTGTTTTGCGCTCCAATTGGTCACAGACAAGAAAGAGGCGATTATCAAGAAAGTTGGCAACCAGCTTTGGTATCAGAAAAGGATTTATATGAAGCTCAGGATATGGCAGAAAAAATTACGGAAGCACTTGGCGGTGCCGGACTTTTTGGCGTTGAGTTTTTCCTGACCAGTGAAGGCGTTTATTTCTCTGAGCTTTCTCCCCGCCCGCATGATACCGGAATGGTAACTTTAGCAGGAACGCAGAATTTTAACGAATTTGAATTGCATTTGAGAGCGATTTTAAGTCTTCCGATTTTCGAAATTACTTTAGAAAAAACTGGAGCAAGCGCCGTAATTTTAGCATCTGAAGATTCAGCCAATCCAACTTTTAGTGGAATCGAAAAAGTAGCCGCTTTACCCAAAACCGATTTCAGGATTTTCGGAAAACCAACTTCAAGACCTTACCGCAGAATGGGTGTGGTTTTAAGCCACGATACACTTTCAACTCCAATTAACGAAGTAATAGAGCGTGCCAAAGAAACGGCAAAATTAATAACTGTAAACTCTTAGAAAATGAAAAAACTTATATTTATGATTTTCCTATTTATTGGAATTTCGGCGCAGGCGCAAGACAAAAAGAAATTTGACAAACCAACAATCGTTGAAGCTTCTTGCGGAGAATGCCAATTTGGTATGAAAGGCAAAAGCTGTGATTTAGCCGTTCGCATTGACGGAAAAAGCTATTTCGTGGACGGAACTACGATTCACGATCACGGAGATGCTCACGCTGAAAAAGGTTTTTGCAATGCAATCAGTAAAGCATTAGTTACAGGAGAAATCAAAGGAGATAGATTTAAAGCAACTTCATTTACTTTAATCGACGATAAAAAATAATGGCATTAATTCTCGAAAACATTGCCAAACACGTTTCTCTGACACCAGAAGAACAGGCGCTTTTTTTATCTAAACTAGAAACGAACACTTACAAAGCCAAAACGCTTTTATTAAACGCCGGCGAAGTCTGCAAACATTCGTATTTTGTAAACTCTGGAATTTTAAGAAGTTTCAATATCAACGACAATATTGTTGAACATGTTTTATCGTTTGCCTGCGAAGGCTGGTGGATGAGCGATATGTACAGCTTTTTTTCACAGAAACCAGGTCAGCTTTTTATTGAAGTTTTGGAAGAAGCAGAAGTTGTTTCTTTGTCTAAAGAAAATCAGGAACAATTGTATCTTGAAATTCCGAAACTGGAACGTTTTTTCAGAATTTTAATTGAAAATTCATTGGTTGCGAATCAGCAGAGATTAATGGACAATTTGAGTTTACCTGCGGAAGAACGTTTTGAAAAATTCACAAAAAAATACGGAACATTGGTACACAAAGTTCCTCAAAAACAAATCGCTTCTTTCATTGGTGTAACACCGGAATTCTTTAGTAAAATGAAAGCTCGACTTTTGAAGAAATAAAAATTTCCGCCACGAATTCACGAATTATTTTTTTTATAATCTTTGAAAATAAAAATTCGTGAATTCGTGGCGGAAAAAAAAATTAAAACTGCTCAACCTCTGTAGAATGTTCCATTGCGGTTATTGCTGATTTTCCTAACATTACTGTGTTCTGAACGGCGTCGAAATAAGAAGTTCCCACAAAAGCTTGATGTTTTACTGCTCTGAATCCGTTTTTTTGTAAAGCGAATTCTCTTTCCTGCAATTCAGAATATCCTGCCATTCCGCGCTCTTTGTACGCTTTAGACAATTCAAACATACTCGTATTTAAAGCATGGAATCCTGCCAAAGTAATGAACTGAAAACTATATCCCATTGCAGCCAAATCTTCTCTGAATGTTTCCATTTCGGCTACTGATAATTTTGCTGCCCAATTGAAAGACGGTGAACAATTGTAAGCCAGCATTTTATCTGGGAATTCTTTTTTCATTGCTTTTGCAAATTTTCTAGCATAATCTAAATCTGGATTACTAGTTTCCATCCAGATCAAATCGGCGTAAGGTGCGTAACTCAAACCTCTTGCAATTCCTTGATCGATTCCGTTATTTACATAAAAGAAACCTTCAGGCGTTTTCTCGCCCGTTAAAAACTTTCTGTCTCTTGGATCTGCGTCGCTCGTTAATAAATTAGCGGCATCAGCATCTGTTCTTGCCAAAATTAAAGTTGAAACACCCATAACATCTGATGCCAGACGCGCTGCAATTAATTTGTTGATCGCTTCCTGAGTTGGCACCAAAACCTTTCCGCCCAAGTGTCCGCACTTTTTAGCAGAACTGAGCTGATCTTCAAAATGAACTCCAGAAGCTCCCGCTTCAATCATCGATTTCATTAATTCGAAAGCGTTCAGGTTTCCCCCAAAACCTGCTTCGGCATCAGCTACAATCGGAACCAAATAATCTTTTTTATCTTCAATATTGTTTACAATCTGAATCTGATCGGCACGCAACAACGCATTGTTGATTTTTTTAACCACCATCGGAACGCTGTTTACTGGGTAAAGTGATTGGTCAGGATACATTTCGCCTGCCAGATTTGCATCAGCAGCAACCTGCCATCCGCTTAAATAAATCGCTTCTAAACCCGCATCGACTTCCTGAATTGCCTGATTTCCAGTCAACGCCCCCAACCCCGCAACATAATCCTGACTTTTTAACTTTCTCCATAATTTTTCTGCACCCATTTTCGCAATAGAATGCTCAATTTTATAAGACCCTTGAAGCGTTACTACTTCGCTTGCGGTGTAAGGACGCTCAACACCTTTCCATCTCGGGTTTGTAATCCAATCGTTAATCAATTCCTGAATTCTGTCTTCTGTTGTTTTCATAATATAGTTTAGTTAAAGTGGTTCGTAAGTTTAGTATTCAGTCGCAGTTTTTAGTTTTCAGTTTAACTGGACTAACTTTTCTCATTTTATCTGCCTGATCTGCAAAATCTGCGGGGAAAAAATTATTCGCTCGCAGATCTGGCAGATTGAGCAGATTTTAAAAGTTTATAAGTATTTGTAACACGGAATCGTCAAGAAATCAACGAAATCTGGATTTACAACTAATCTTTCCAATACTTTTTCAGCCAATGGAAATTGTTGTTTTTCATGATTTTCTTCGCCTAATTCTTCTTTGATTTTTCTGAATTCATCTAAAGCCAATTCATGATAATAAGCCAAATCTAATTTTCGTCCATTATCCAAAAGCACTTTATTCTGAAGCCATTGCCACAATTGCGATCTCGAAATTTCGGCCGTTGCTGCGTCTTCCATCAAATTATGCAATGCTGCAGCGCCTTGTCCGTTCAGCCAGGAAGCCAAATACAAAACTCCAACATTGATATTTTTTCGAACACCATTTTCAGTGATGATTCCAATTGGTGGTTCAATCAAATCGGCTTCTGTAATTTTTCGATGTTCTCTTTTTATATGAATCTGATTTGGAGTTGGCATTCCTTTATCAAAAATATCTTTTGCAACCGCAACCAAATCTGGATGCGCTACCCAAGTTCCGTCATGACCGTTTCGAACTTCACGCTCTTTGTCGGTTTTTACTTTTGCGAAAGCAACTGCATTGGCTTCTTCATTGTTTCGAATCGGAATCTGTGCTGCCATTCCGCCAATCGCATGAATTCCTCTTTTATGACATCTCTGAATTACCAAATTCGAATAGGCATTCATAAAAGGCGAAGTCATATTTACCTGATCGCGATCTGGAACAATGAATTTTGGATTTTTTCTAAACTTCTTGATGTATGAGAAAATGTAATCCCAACGTCCGCAATTCAAGCCAACAATATGTTCTTTCAATTCGTGAATAATTTCATCCAGCTGAAAACTTGCTGTTATGGTTTCAATTAAAACCGTCACTTTTATAGTTCCTCTTTTCAGTTTCAAATAATCCTCGGTAAAATCAATTACGTTATTCCACCAGCGTGCTTCCAGATAATGTTCTAATTTCGGAATGTAGAAATAGGGGCCAGAATTATTTTCCAAAAGTCGTTTATGATTATGAAAAACATACAGTCCGAAATCTATCAAAGAACCCGAAACTTCTTTTCCTTCAATAAAAACATGCTTTTCTGGCAAATGCAAACCTCTTGGGCGAACAATCAGCGTTGCTGTTTTTTCATTTAAATGATAGGATTTCTGTTTAACCAAATCTGTAAACGTAATTGTCTTTTTTACGGCATCAATCAAATTCACTTGCCCATCCATCAGGTTTTGCCAAGTTGGCGAAGTGCTGTCTTCAAAATCGGCCATAAATGTTTTGGCTCCCGAATTCAGAGCATTGATAATCATTTTGCGGTCAACTGGGCCAGTAATTTCTACTCTTCGATCCAGTAAGTCCTTAGGAATTTCTCCAGCTGTCCAATTACTTTCTCTGATGCTTTTAGTTTCAGGAGTAAAAACCGGCATAATTCCCTGATCAAAAGTGACTTGTTTCTGCTCACGCTGTAAAAGCAATAGTTTTCGCTGTGATTCGAATTTTCTATGCAATTCAGTTATAAAAACAATGGCTTCTTCTGTCCAGATCTTTGGATAACGAAGCTTCTTTTCGGCTAAAAATTCCATTGCCGTTTCGGTAATTTCTAATTGGTTTTTCATAGCTGTGGTTTTTAATTTCATTAGCAGTAATTGAATCGATTCTATATTTTTCAAAAACACAAATCCATAACAAACTGATAATTAACATTTTCTACACCACAATATTAGAAAAAAGTTTTTTAGAAAACAAGCGAACGTTCGCTAAAAATGAAAAATAATTTTTTGGCGATTATTTTTAGAATACTTATATTTGGTTCATGGATATCGAAAAAGACTATATAAAGCTGATCTTCGGATTAAAATTGAAGCAAGTCAGAACGCAAAAAAATCTGTCTCTTTTTGGCTTGGCCAAATTGACCAATCTTTCAAAATCGTACTTAAACGAGATTGAAAAGGGAAAAAAATATCCAAAAACAGATAAAATTTTACTTCTCTGCGAACATTTGGACGTGAATTACGACCAAATGGTGTCGTTAAAACTCGACAACAATCTCGCTCCGATTGGCGAAATCTTGAAATCTGGAATTTTAAAAGAGATTCCACTAGAGCTTTTTGGAATCCAAGAAGCCGATTTAATTGATATTATTGCCAACGCTCCGGCCAAAGTCAATGCATTTATTAGTACGATAATAGAAATTGCACAGCATTATAATTTAAGCCGAGAAAGTTTCTTTTTGGCTGCTTTACGTTCGTATCAGGAAGCGCATAGTAATTATTTTGAAGATTTAGAAGAAAGAGTAATTGCTTTTTCAAAGTCTTTTCAGATTAATCTGGATTCTAAAATCAGCGTTGAAGAACTGGAAGCGATTTTAAAAGAAGAATACGAATACAACATTAAAGAAATCGTTTTTACAGATCAGGAAGCTTTGGGCGATTTGCGTTCTATTTATGTTCCAACAAGCAAAACTTTATTGCTTTCTACCGAATTGGACGCTCCACAGAAAGCTTTTATTTTGGCTAAAGAAATTGCTTATAATTATCTAAAAATATCCGATCGATTACTGACTTTCAGCTGGATTAAGTTTGAAAATTTCGATCAGGTTTTGCATAACTTTTATGCTTCTTACTTTGCTGGCGCTTTATTATTGCCGAGAAAATTAGTCGTAGATAAAATCAATTCTTTTTTAGAAAATGAAAATCCAAAACCCGAAGAATTTGTTCAGTTAATTGAAAGTTTTGAAGTTTCGCCTGAATCTTTTTATCAGCGATTAACCAATTTGTTACCGAAAGATTTTCAGTTGAAAAACTTATTCTTTTTAAGATTATCACATAAAATCGATTCTGATTTTTACCAGATCAATAAAGAGTTGCATATTACACATCAGCAGGAACCGCATGCCAACGAAACCAATGAGCATTATTGCAGAAGATGGGTTTCGGTAAAAACAATTGACGAAGCGATCAAACAAAATAAATCTCATTTTTTTGATGCTCAAATATCGAGTTATGCCAATAGCGGCAACGAATATTTAGTATTTTCATCGGCGACAAAAGATCCTTTCTTGCATGATACCATTCGAAGTATTTCTGTTGGAATTTTGATTAATCCAACCATGAAAAAGAAATTCAAATTCATAGACGGAAAACCTTTGGTGAAACGAATTGTTGGTGTAACTTGTGAGACTTGTGCCGTTAAAGATTGCTTAGAAAGAGCTGCCCCACCAATTGTTTTAGAAAGAAAAAAACGCCACGAGAATACAGATGCTGTTGTACAGCAATTTATGAATCAATATAGTTAGAATGCCATGAAATATTTTGCTTTACTAATCACGCTGTTTTTCATTAACTTCAACCAGAAAACAGATAAACTTAATGGCCGCTACAATTATTTGATTGAAGATGATAATGCCTATATCCTAAAAGATAAAATTACTTTTAAGGACAGCATTTTTGCTTTTGATAACAAATATTTGCCGAAAGGAAAAGTTTCTTATGGCAATGTAATACTACTGGATAATTTCATTAATACCGATTTGATTATCAGTATTCCAAAAGACCAAATCGAAAAAGATACGATTCCTTTTTTCATGCATGATAAGAAAAGTTCTTCTGCGAATTATCTTGATGAAGTGGTTGGGAAAGGGAAATTGGTTAGAATTAAGTAATTCTCTTTTTAATAATCTCGCAAAGACGCGAAGGTGCAAAGTATTATTTTCTTTGAACGCAATCGCTCAACGCAATCTTGTCATCCTGAGGAACGAAAGGTCACACTCGAGACTTCACAAAGATTGACGATTATGCAAGCGGAATTTCTTTTGTGATCCTTCGTTCCTCAGGATGACAAACCGTGTGGTTAATTTGAAGATAAAAAAGACTTTATAATTTCCAATCTTTGTAGAATTACTTGCGAAGATTTCTCCTTCGTCGAAATGACAGACTTTGTGGTAAATAACTTCTTCTGAAAACTAAAACTTCTAATTTAGCCCCGATAGAAGTGGAAATCCTTTTGTGACGGGGTTCGGCACAAAAGATTGCAACGGATAGCGGGACTGAACGTCTTTTGAAAACGATACTTCTGCTCCCTAAAAAACTTAGTATCTCAGCATCTTAGAACCTCAGAATCTTTCTTAATCTACATTAAGTGCTTTTCGTTTACATCGACCGTATCTTTGTACTATCAAAATCAATAAAAGACAAAATCATGGAAAATATAGTATTGCACAAAGCAGACACAAGAGGAAACGCAAATCACGGATGGTTGAACGCTTATCATAGCTTTAGTTTTGCGAGCTGGTACAATCCGGATAGAATTCAGTTTGGAGCACTTCGCGTTTTGAACGATGATACAATTGCTGCGGGAATGGGATTTGGGACTCACCCTCACGATAATATGGAAATTATTACTATTCCGTTGGAAGGAGATTTGGCTCATAAAGACAGTATGGGAAATACGGAAGTGATCAAAAACGGTGATATTCAGGTAATGAGTGCAGGAACTGGAATTCAGCATAGTGAGTTTAATCCGAATGAAGATCAGCAGACTAAATTGTTGCAGATTTGGTTGTTTCCAAACAAAAGAAATGTTACGCCACGTTATCAGCAAATTACTTTGGATGTTGCCGATAGACATAATAAATTGTCTCAGGTTTTATCTCCAAATGCAGATGATGAAGGGGTTTGGATTCACCAAGATGCTTGGTTCAATATGGGCAATTTCGATTCTGGAGTTACTACCGAATATAAAATCAAAAAAGAAGGAAACGGAGTTTATGCTTTCGTTTTAAAAGGAAATGTAACCATCAACGGTCATGAATTAAATTCTCGTGATGCGGTTGGAATTTCAGGAACTGATACTTTAAATATTAAAGCGAATACAGATGCTGAATTTTTATTAATGGACGTTCCGATGAATTATTAATTCAAACAAAAACAATTAATACCTGTACTTTGAAACGATAATAAATCTGAAAATCAGATTATTATCGTTTCTTTTTTTGTTCCATTTCAAAAAAAGAAAGACTAACTTTATGAATAAGAAATTGGTCTGACTTTAAAATTAAATTCATCCTTAAAATTTTAAAACCATGAATCCAAATAACCTAACTAAAGAATACACAAACGGAGAAGTTACGATTGTATGGCAATCTGGAAAATGCATTCATTCGGCAAATTGTGTCAAAAACAATCCGGATGTCTTTCGTCCAAAAGAAAAACCATGGATTACTCCAGAAAAATCTACAACTGAGAAAATAATTTCGACAGTTAATAAATGTCCGTCGGGAGCGCTGACTTATTATCTTAATAATTCCAAATAACAAAAGACCTAACAGCTTTTAAAAACCTGTTAGGTCTGTACTTCATAAACAAAATCTAATAATCAAAAAATTATCACATTTTTCATTTCTTAATCTAGGTTAAGTGCTCCAGGACAACTGTCACCGTAACTTTGTCCTATCAAAATGAAATTAATTATTTAAAAAAATAAAATTATGGCAACTACAAAATGGTCAATTGACCCAACTCACTCAGAAATTGGTTTTAAAGTTAAACACATGATGTTTACTAATGTTTCAGGAAAATTTGGAACTTATGATGCTTCTGCAATCACAGAAGGAGAAAGTTTTGATAATGCAGATTTCAGTTTTTCTGCTGATATTGCTTCAGTAGACACTGCAAACGCGGATCGTGACGGACATTTAAGAAGCGGTGATTTCTTTGACGCTGAAAATCACCCGAAATTAACTTTCAAATCTTCTGCTTTCAAAAAAATCAATGATGGTGAATATGAATTAACTGGAGATTTAGACATTAAAGGTGTTTCTAAAACAGTAAAATTCCCAGTTGAATTTAGCGGAATCATGACTGATCCTTGGGGAAATACAAAAGTAGGTTTAAGCATAGAAGGAAAAATTAATCGTAAAGATTGGGGTTTAAACTGGAACTCAGCTCTTGAAACAGGTGGTGTTTTGGTAGGTGAAGAAGTTCGTTTGAACATTGAATTACAATTTGTAAAACAAGCCTAATTAAGCATTCTCGGATTTAATTGGTTGGTTAAGAAATCCTGTACTTTTTAGTATGGGATTTTTGCTTTTAGGAACGGGGCTTCGACTTCGCTCAGCCTGAAAATCGTATTCTTAAAGATATCATATGTCAGGCTGAGCGAAGTCGAAGCTCTTTTTTACTTTATATTTCTAAATTCAGTCGGCGACATTCCCGTTTGTTTTTTGAAGAATCTGGAGAAATACGAATAGTCCTCGTAACCTACTTTAAAGGCAACTTCGCTTACTGCTAATTGCTTATCGATCAGCATTCTTTTTATTTCGAGAATAACACGATCTGTGATTACTTCTGTGGCTGTTTTTTGGAGAATTTCATTGCAAATTCTGTTTAAATGCTTCAGCGTAATATTTAGTCTTTCTGCATAAAACGAAGGCAGTTTTTCGGTTCTGAAATATTCTTCTAAAAGCGATTCAAACGTATTGATTTTAATATTGTAAGAATGGGTTTGATGCGAATACGTTTCGCCATATTTTCTAGCGACTTCAATATGAATGCAATCCAATAGATTCAATAATTTGTCTAATTGGTATTTATTAGCTTGACTATTTTCCTGAATCAACAAATCGAAATAAGGTAGGATTTTCGGGATTTCCTTTTCTTCAAAAACCATCTCGGGACGGTTTTGAATGGAATGGTAAAAATTGTAATCGTTGATCTTTTTTTGTCCGAAATACAAATTGTACAATTCTTGAGAAAAAATAATAACGAAACCTTGAATATCTTCCGATAAATTCCAATGGTGCATTTGTCCTGGCTGTAACACAAAAAGACTTCCTCTTTTTATATCAAATTGATCAAAATCAACTTCATGCAATCCCGAACCTTTTGTAAAAAAGACCATTAAGTACGAATCATGTCGGTGCGGTTCTTCTACAAAACTGTGATTTTTTAAATGCTCCGTAAAAGTATTGACATAGAAATCGCGGTGAATATCGTTACAGCTAAAATTCTGAACACTATAAATGGGATATTTTTTCATAAATAAGTATTATTTATTTTTTTGATTATAAAAATCACCGTTTTCCATTTTATAATTTGGAATTTGTTTTTTGAAAATTTAATCAAAAATGTCTTTATTGTGCTATAATAAGCGAAGATACTAAAAAGACTTTTATAATGCTCTTAATTACCTTTGTATAAACAAAAATCAACAATATCATGTCAAGCGCATTAACTCATATTTTAAAAAACGAATGTCCTGTTTGTCATAAAGGAAAAGTTTTTACAGACAAAAATATTTTTCTGAATTTCAGTTTTCCAAAAATGAATGAATACTGCAGCCATTGCAATTATAAATTCCAAAAAGAGCCTGGTTATTTCTTTGGCGCTATGTATGTAAACTACGGATTAACAGTTGCTCAAGGAATTGCAACCTATTGTATTGCTCAATTTTTCTTTGAGAAAAATTTCGATTTAAGAATCATTCCAATTATTGCTGTGGTTATTACTTTACTGACTCCTTTTAATCTTAGATTTTCAAGATTAGCATGGATTTATATGTTTAAGGGATATACGAGCTAAAAAAAATAGTACTTTTGCCTTTCAATTGAAACTAATTTTCAATCAAAAAAATAAAAAACAAATTAGACAAATGAAAGCATACGTATTTCCGGGTCAAGGAGCGCAATTCACAGGAATGGGTAAAGACCTTTATGAAAATTCGGCTTTAGCCAAAGAATTATTCGAAAAAGCCAATGAAATTTTAGGTTTTAGAATTACAGATATTATGTTTGAAGGTACTGCCGAAGAACTAAAAGAAACTAAAGTTACGCAGCCAGCAGTGTTTTTGCACTCTGTTATTTTAGCTAAAACTTTAGGCGAAGATTTTAAACCAGAAATGGTTGCAGGACATTCATTAGGAGAATTTTCAGCTTTGGTTGCTAATGGAACTTTATCTTTTGAAGATGGTCTTAAATTAGTTTCTCAGCGTGCTTTGGCAATGCAAAAAGCTTGCGAAATCACTCCATCAACAATGGCTGCTGTTTTAGGTTTGGCTGATAATGTTGTAGAAGAAGTTTGCGCTTCTATCGATGGTGTTGTGGTTGCTGCTAACTATAACTGCCCTGGTCAATTAGTTATTTCTGGTGAAACTACTGCTGTTGAAAAAGCTTGTGAAGCAATGAAAGCTGCTGGAGCAAAACGTGCTTTGATTTTACCTGTTGGAGGAGCTTTTCACTCTCCAATGATGGAACCAGCAAGAGAAGAATTGGCTGCCGCAATTGAAGCAACTACTTTCTCTGCCCCTATTTGCCCAGTGTATCAAAATGTAACTGCAAGTGCAGTTTCTGATGCTAATGAAATTAAAAAGAACTTAATCATTCAGTTAACTGCTCCTGTAAAATGGACTCAGTCTGTACAGCAAATGATCGCCGACGGTGCTACTTTGTTTACTGAAGTTGGTCCTGGAAAAGTATTAACTGGTTTGATTAATAAAATTGATAAAGAAGCGGTTACTGCGAATGCTTAATTTTTAGTATTCAGTCGCAGTGATAGTTTTCAGTCATTAACTGCATAAAAAAATCCTCATGAACAGATTGTTTATGAGGATTTTTGTTTTTATATCTCTTTTGCTTCTTCGCTGTAATTATTTAGAATTCCGGTAATCAAATAATTTTGATTGCTTTTTTCAAAAAAAAATATACCAAGTTGTTCTTGCATTAGATTTATAAAAGATATAATTTAAACCTAAATATTGAAGAGCTTTTGGAGTTTTCTTGTGAGGAAAACTTGAAACACTTGAAATAATAAAACCAACTATTTTATCTATATAATTCTGAGCAGATTCAGAAAAACCAAAGTACTCTTCCTTAAAAAGTGTATAGACTAAATTATCAAAATATTCCAGAACGTTATTTTCAAAAATTATTTTTTCCAAGGATAAGCTTTTATTCTTTTAGACATTTCAGCTTTAAACTCCTCCGGCGTTAACCCTTTTGCAAATTCCGCATCAAAATCAAAAGTTTCACGATCTATACCTTTAAATTTTGGTTTTTGAACTTCATATTCAACTGCAGGTTCTTCAACCTTGTTCTTTTTATTTTCTTTATCCAAACTCATTATTCCTACATTTTAATCTTACAAATTTACAAAATAAAATGAATCAAATTTTATAAAACTTTCTTTTCCTTCTTTTTGTAATTAATAATAAAAACTCCCAAAATGATCAGGATTGTTGCAATTATAAAATCAATGGTAATTTTTTCATCCAAAATCAGCCAGCCAAAAAATACTGCAATTATGGTGTTGATATATGCTAAAATAGAAACCTGAACTGGCGTGACGTGTTTCAGAGCATAATTATAGCTAAAAAAAGCAATTACAGATCCAAAAATCGACAAATACAATGCTGCTAAAATACTTTTAGAACTCCATAAATTCACATCAATAGTAGGCGAAAAAATAAATGCTAAAACAATCTGAATGCACGAAGCCATCGTAAACTGGTAAAATAAATTAAGAACGATATTTTTAGATTTATTCCCATGAAGTTTGGTATAAATTGTTCCACCGGCCCAAGCAGTAATCGCAAATCCCATAAACATCATTCCGATTCTGTAATCGGCATCTAAAAAAGATCCTAGTCCGTCTTTAAATATAAAAACGACTCCTGAAAATCCTATTATAACTCCAATAAATCCTCTCAAACTTGGTTTTTGTAGTTTAAATAAAATACTGCCCAGAAAAATAAGTATAGGAGACATAGCACTGATTACCGAAGCCAGTCCGCTTGGCACAGTCTGCTCAGCAACAGTTGTAAAACCATTTGCAATTACAATCATCAAAATAGAAGGAACAAGCTGATGTTTTAAATTTTCCCACCCAATCCATTTCAATTCTTTTTTAAACAATAAAATAATCATCATGATGATTCCCGCCAATCCCTGACGAATTGAAGTTACAAACCAAGGCGGAATAGTCTCAACCGCAACACGAATTCCTAAAAAGGTAGTTCCCCAAATAATTCCAACAGCCGCTAAGGCAAATATTAATTTATAATCTAAACTTTGTTTCATGATAGTTGATACGCTAAAAAAAAATCCCAAACTATAGTACTATAATTTGGGATCTTAAAATTTATAATTTTATTTAAAAAACTATTTATTCCTCACTTTTTGTTCCCATTTCCAAGCACTTGCCATAGCTTCGTCTAAACTTAGTTCAGCCTTCCATCCTAAGACATTATTTGCCTTATCAGTATTCGCGTAAGCTTCAGTAATATCACCTTCACGACGAGGCATCATCTTATAAGGCAATTTTTTATCGCTGACTTTTTCAAAACTATGAATGACCTCCAAAACAGAACTTCCTTTTCCTGTTCCTAAATTGAAGGTTTCTACTTTTGCTAAATTCTTTTTGTTTAACAAACGCTGCAAAGCAATTACGTGGGCTTTTGCTAAATCGACAACGTGAATGTAATCGCGAACAGCAGTTCCGTCTGGAGTTGGGTAATCATTACCAAAAACAGATAATTCCTGGCGCAACCCTACACCTGTTTGTGTAATAAAAGGCACTAAATTTTGAGGAACACCCAAAGGCAATTCTCCAATTTCTACCGATTCGTGTGCTCCAACTGGGTTAAAATAACGCAATAAAATTGCACTGATATTAGTAACTTTAGCTGTGTCTGTAATGATTTCTTCGCCAATCTGTTTGGTGTTTCCATAAGGAGACATTGCCGCCTGAACCGGAGCATCTTCTGTAATTGGCATTTTTTCGGCTTGACCGTAAACTGTACAAGACGAGCTGAAAATGAAACTTGCTTCTGGTTTTTGCTGTAATTCCTGTAAAAGATAAATTAAACTGCTAATATTGTTTTCATAATACAATAAAGGCTGCTCAACACTTTCGCCCACTGCTTTTGAAGCCGCAAAATGAATTACCCCAGTAACATCATTATGTTTTTTAAAAAAATCCTGCACAGCAGTTTTTTCTCTTAAATCTAATTTTTCGAATAAAGGTGTTTTTCCTGTAATTGCTGTAATTCCATTTAAAACATCTTCTGAAGAATTGGAAAGGTTATCAATAATCACTACTTCGAAGCCTTCATTCTGCAATTCGACTACGGTGTGAGATCCAATAAATCCTAATCCTCCTGTTACTAATACTTTCATTTCGTGGTTGTTTGTGGTTATATTTTGGCTAATACTTAAAATTGTCTTATTTTAAAAATTCGATTACGCTATCTGTAATATATTTAATCTGCTCATCATCAAGTTCTGTATGCATTGGTAAAGCAATTACTTCTTGAACTAATTGATTTGTTACAGGAAATTGTTCTTCTTTATAACGAGGATCTAAATATGCTTTTTGAGAGTGAAGCGGAATTGGATAATAAATTGCACAAGGAATTCCTTTATCCAATAAATGCTGCATCAAAGCATTACGATCTGCATCAACGATTCTTAATACATATTGATGAAAAACGTGATCATTTTCGTTTGCATCAAAATCTGGAGTTATGATATGTGCATTTCCAGCGAAAGCGGCATTGTATTTAGTTGCAGCCAAACGACGTGCTTGATTGTATTCATCTAAAAGTGGCAATTTTGCATTTAAAACTCCAGCCTGAATACTATCTAAACGTGAATTTACACCTACAACATCGTGGTGGTAGCGCTCATACATTCCGTGATTTACGATTCCGCGGATAATGTGAGCCAATTTATCATCATTTGTAAAAATCGCTCCTCCGTCACCATAACATCCTAAGTTTTTAGATGGGAAGAATGAAGTTGCTGCCACGTGACTAATTGTTCCAACTTTAACTTTTGATCCAGATTTAGAAATATAATCTGCACCAATTGCCTGAGCATTATCTTCGATTACATATAAATTGTATTGAGCTGCAATTTCCATAATCGCATCCATATTTGCAGCGCGTCCAAATAAATGAACAGGAACAATCGCTTTTGTTTTTGGCGTAATTGCTTTTTTCACCGCATCAATATCGATGTTCATATTATGCAAATCAACATCAACCAAAACGGGTGTTAATTGCAATAAAGCAATCACCTCAACAGTAGCAGCAAAAGTAAAATCGGCAGTGATAACTTCGTCTCCAGGCTGAAGACCAAGTCCCATCATTGCAATCTGCAACGCATCAGTACCATTTGCACAAGGAATAACGTGTTTCGCGCCTAAATAATCTTCAAGATTTTTTTGAAACTGATGAACTAAAGGTCCGTTGATATAAGTATTTGTATCTAAAACTTCTTGAATTGAAGCGTCTACAGTCGATTTTATTTTTTCGTATTGACTCTTTAAGTCAACCATTTGTATTTTTTTCATTTTGAATCTATTTAAAAAAAATTAAAGACACCGTTTTCAGGCAGAAATCTCTAAAAGGAGGAACAAAAATAGTTATTAATAGCTTCAAACCAATGAAAATAGTCGAAAGAAATGTAATTTAGCTGCAAAAAAAATTACATGCTTTTTTTATACAATCTAACCATTTACATCGCAGGATTTTTCTTAAAAATCATAGCGCTATTTAGTCCGAAAATTAAGCTTTTTATTGAAGGCCGAAAAAATGTATTTTCAGTATTAGAAGAAAAAATTAAAGCAGACGACAAAACAATCTGGTTTCATTCTGCCTCACTTGGCGAATATGAACAAGGACTTCCTGTTATAGAAAAAATCAAAGAAAAATATCCATCTCACAAAATTATTGTAACCTTTTTTTCACCATCTGGATACGAAGTGCGTAAAAATAACACAGTTGCCGATGTGACCATTTATTTACCGCTTGACACAAAAAGCAATGCGAAAAGATTTTTAAAGCTCGTTCATCCCGAATTTGCTTTTTTTATCAAATACGAATTCTGGCTTAACTATTTAAAGGAATTAGAAAAAAGCAAAACACCAACTTATCTGATTTCGGGAATTTTCAGAGACAATCAGATGTTTTTTAAATGGTATGGCGGTTTTTACAGAAAAGCCCTGAATACTTTCACTTATTTTTTTGTTCAAAATGAAAGCTCCAAACAAAAAATTGAATCAATTGGATTTCATAACGTAATTGTTTCTGGTGACACTCGTTTTGATCGCGTAAATGCTATTTTAGAAAGAGACAATCGCTTGGATTTTGTTGAGAATTTTAAAAACAATCAGCCGACAATTGTCGTTGGAAGCTCATGGCCAAAAGACGAGATTTTAATTGCCGAATACATCAATCAAGCACCCGAAAATATAAAATTCATAATTGCTCCACACAATATTAAAACGGATCAGATTTCAGATCTTCTGTCAAAAATCACGAAACCAACGGTTCTATTTTCAGAAAAAGAAAACAAAGATTTATCTGATTACAGCGTTTTTATAATAGACACTATTGGGATTCTTACTAAGATCTATAGTTACAGCACCATTGCTTATGTAGGCGGCGGATTTGGAAACCCAGGAATACATAATATACTAGAACCTGCTACTTTTGGAATTCCAATTGTAATTGGCCCTAATTATTCGAATTTCGCAGAAGCAGTTGATTTAGTGAAAATTGGCGGCTGCATGCCCATATCAACAAGCGAAGAACTTAAAGTGATTTTTGATCAATTATTGAATGATAAAAACTTTCTAGAAGAAAAAAGCGCAATCTGCAAATCGTTTATTCAAGACCATAAAGGAGCTACTGAAACGATCATGAAACTCATCTCATAGCCTTTTGACTTGATAAAACTGTTAAAATTGAAGAAAAAAGCAAAAACCATTCTGCTGAAATACTCTTAAAAAACAAAACAAACCCTTAATCAAAGAAAATAAATAACTGATTTTCATAAAGATTATTCAACAAAAAATTATTTAGACGAGAAATTAGATAATTTAAGAAAAATTTATAATTTTGGCATATTCTTTGATAAATAAGATAAACGTGAGTAAGGAAAATATTTTAAAAAAAAAGTGAAAAAATATTTTACATATTAAAAAATTTATATCTTTGCCACGAATTAATAATTAACCTTTTATAATAAAGTAAGATGAAAAAAGTATTTTTAAGTTTAGCTGTTGTTGCTGTATTAACTGTTGTATCTTGTAAAAAAGCTGACGCTGCTGCTGAAGCTCCTGCTGTAGATTCTACTGCTGTTGCTGTTGATTCAGCTGCTGCTGTTGTTGATTCTGCTGCTGCAACTGTTGATTCTGCTGCTGCTAAAGTTGATTCTGCTGCTGCTAAAGTAGAAGAAGTAAAAAAATAATTAGAACCTAAGTTCTAACGATTTTAAAACCATCTTTTTAGATGGTTTTTTTTTTGCGATTAACTTTTTTTTCGCAAATTTCACAAATAAAAAAAGCGTCCGCAATTGCGAACGCTTTTTTTTATTCAGCCACTTCTTCCAATTCTTCATCTTCAGATTCTTCGTTACCAAAAATCGATTCACTTGAAGAAAAATCCAAAATCTCCGACCTAGAAGAATAAGTTACAATTTCTTTCACCCCTTTCTGCAAAAGCAATTCTGTACTGTATTTTCGACTTGTAGCAAAATGAACATCACCAAGCATCAATTTGAAAAAATATTTCCCACCAGAGCCTTTAAACTTCAAAAACTTAGCAAGATCAATATTCGCTTTAAACTTTTCAATATCCTCTTCACACTCAAACCTCAACTCATAACTCAAACTCGTAAAAATTACTTTCCCTCTCCGAGAAGTAAACGTAAACTTATATTCATCATTAAACCGCTTGCTAATTACAAAAGCACCCATTTATAAATTTTAGATTTTAGATTGTTGATTTTTTTTTGAGATTCTGAGATTCTGAGATTCTGAGATTCTGAGATTCTGAGATTCTGAGATTCTGAGATTCTGAGATTCTGAGATTCTGAGATTCTGAGATTCTGAGATTCTGAGATTCTGAGATTCTGAGATTCTGAGATTCTGAGATTCTGAGATTCTGAGATTCTGAGATTCTGAGATTCTGAGATTCTGAGATTCTGAGATTCTGAGATTCTGAGATTCTGAGATTCTGAGATTCTAATAAATTTACTTCGTAAATTTATTATCTGCAAGTCTGCAAATAAAAAAAGCCTCTTCAAAAGAAGAGGCTTTAGTACTCAGAGCGGGACTTGAACCCGCACGAACATTGCTGTTCACTGGATTTTAAGTCCAGCGTGTCTACCAATTTCACCATCCGAGCATTGTATGGTTTTTTGAGCGAAAAACGGGGCTCGAACCCGCGACCTCGACCTTGGCAAGGTCGCGCTCTACCAACTGAGCTATTTTCGCATTTTCAAATTCTATTTAAGAACTGCAACACTTGATTTGTTTCGTATTGCGAGTGCAAATTTAGGACATTTATTCAATTACACAAGCGTTTTTTCAAAAAAAAATCCACTTATTTTATAACATTCTGATAACCTAAACTTTAAAATTGAAAATTTTTAGATTTTATTTTTTAACCAGCATTCTTTTAATCTCATTCAGCTTCATCAATGCTTCTACTGGTGTAATGGCATTAATGTCGAGACTCAAAATTTCTTCTTTTATCTCTTCCAACAAAGGATCATCTAGATTAAAGAAACTCATCTGCATTTCATCATTAGCAGATTTTATTCCGTTTAAAGCATCACTTGAATGGTTCTTTTCTAATTTCTTTAAAAGCTTTTGTGCTTTCGAAATAACCAGCTGAGGCATTCCAGCCATTTTAGCAACATGAATTCCGAAACTATGTGCGCTTCCTCCTTTCACCAGTTTTCTAACAAAAAGAACGGTATCTTTTAATTCTTTCACCGCCACATTAAAATTCTGGATTCTCGACATCGATTCTGTCATTTCATTCAACTCATGATAATGCGTTGCAAAAAGCGTTTTTGCTCTTCCTGGATGCTCGTGCAAGAATTCAGCAATTGCCCATGCAATCGAGATTCCGTCATAAGTACTAGTTCCTCTTCCAATCTCGTCTAGCAATACCAAACTTCTATCTGATAAGTTATTCAAGATCGAAGCCGTTTCGTTCATTTCGACCATAAAAGTAGATTCTCCCATAGAAATATTATCAGAAGCTCCAACTCTGGTAAAGATCTTATCGACAATTCCCATTCTAACACTATCAGCAGGAACAAAACTTCCCATTTGAGCCAAAAGCACAATTAGAGCCGTTTGTCTTAAAATCGCCGACTTACCAGACATGTTTGGCCCGGTAATCATAATAATCTGTTGTGTCCCCCTATCCAAGAAAACATCATTGGCAATATATGGCGTTCCAACTGGCAATTGCTTTTCAATTACGGGATGTCTTCCGTTTTTGATATCCAATTCGAATGTATCATCGATTTCAGGCTGCACGTATTGATTTTCGACAGCCATTTGCGTAAACGAACATAAACAATCCAGCTGCGCAACCAAATACGCGTTCATTTGAACTGGTTTGATGTAAGTCGAAATCCAAGCTACTAATTGCTCAAAAAGCTCACTTTCTATTTTATAGATCTTTTCTTCTGCTCCTAAAATTTTGGTTTCGTATTCTTTTAATTCTTCCGTAATATAACGCTCTGCATTAACCAAAGTCTGTTTACGAATCCATTCTTCTGGAACTTTATCTTTATGCGTATTTCTAACTTCAATGTAGTATCCGAAAACATTGTTAAAAGAAATTTTCAATGAAGAAATTCCGGTTCTTTCCGATTCTCTTTTTTCAATTCCTTCTAAAAATTCTTTTCCTGAAGTCGAAATCGCACGCAGTTCATCCAATTCTTCATTTATTCCTGCTGCGATCGCATTTCCTTTTGAGATTGCGACTGGCGCATCTTGATTTAAGGTCGTTTTAATTTTTTCGCGAAGCAAATCACAAGCATGTAAACTATCTCCGATAACCTTCACCGCTTCCTGTGGACTTTCCAGTGCAAGCGTTTTAATCGGAATAATGGCATCTAAAGATTCCTTTAAATACACAATTTCTCTTGGCGAAACTTTTCCTGCAGCAATTTTTGAAATCAAACGCTCTAAATCTGAAATCTGTTTAATCTGATATTGGATATTATGCAGAATTTCTGGATTTGATTTTAAATACGCTACCACTTCATGACGGCCTTTTACCTTATTAGCATCTTTTAAAGGCAATGCCAACCAACGTTTCAGCAAACGTCCTCCCATTGGAGAAAGCGTTTTATCGATAACATCCAAAAGCGTAACTGCATTTGGATTATAGCTATGATACAATTCTAAGTTTCGAATCGTAAAACGATCCATCCACACGTAAGCATCTTCTGCAATACGCTGAATTGCCGTAATATGCTGCACACGATTATGCTGGGTCTCTGACAAATAATATAAAATTGCTCCAGACGCAATAATTCCTTCTTTTAATTCTTCAACCCCAAATCCTTTTAACGAATTCGTCTGAAAATGCTTTGTTAATGTTTCTAAAGCATAATCTTCTTTATAAATCCAATCTTCTAGGTAGAAACTATGAAAATCTTCTCCAAAAGCCGTTTTGAAATCATTCTTATTATTCTTTGGAACCAAAACCTCGCTTGGATTAAAGTTCTGCAACAATTTATCAATATATTCTGCATTTCCTTGAGCCGTTAAAAACTCTCCTGTGGAAACATCTAAAAATGAAATTCCGATATTTTTATTAGCAAAATAAACAGATGCTAAAAAGTTGTTAGATTTCGACTGCAAAACCTCATCATTCAAAGAAACCCCAGGAGTTACCAATTCTGTTACCCCTCTTTTTACAATTGTTTTGGTCATTTTTGGGTCTTCAAGCTGATCGCAGATCGCAACACGAAGTCCAGCTTTAACCAATTTTGGCAAATAAGTATTAACAGAATGATGCGGAAAACCAGCAAGCGCCGTTTCTGTATCAGATCCCGCACCTCTTTTTGTTAATGTTATTCCTAAAATCTTAGAAGCTCTAATGGCGTCTTCTCCAAAGGTTTCATAAAAATCTCCTACTCTGAAAAGCAGACATGCATCAGGATATTTAGCCTTGATTTCGTTGTACTGTTTCATTAAAGGTGTTTCCTTCACCACTTTCTCTTTAGCTGCCAAATTGTAATGTTTTTAAATGAAAAATTAAGACAGCGAATTTATGCTTTTTTAGCCGCATATGAAAAGCTTCAAAAATTAAAATATTTTAAGATTTTTTTAGGTCGTAGTACAAGAATTTTATATAGCTTTGTTTATCATTAAAAAAGACCCTTAAAGATGAAAAAAATAATCTTATTCGCAATGTTAGCTGTTGCTGGTATTACAGCTACTAATGCACAAACAACTAAAAAAGCTAAAGTGGCTAAAGTTGCTAAAGTTGAAGGAGCTGGAATGGCTTTCGAAACTGAAACTATCGATTACGGAACTATCGCTCACAATGCTGATGGAAAACGTGAATTCGTTTTTGTTAACAACGGAACTAAGCCATTAATCATTACTAACACTACAGGATCTTGTGGATGTACTGTTCCAACTACTCCAAAAGAACCAATCGCTCCAGGAGCTAAAGGTGTTATTGGTGTAAAATATGCTACTGATAGAGTTGGTGCTTTTACAAAAACTGTAACTGTAACTTCTAACGCAGAAGGACAACCTACAAAAATCCTTACTATTAAAGGTACTGTTTTACCAGATCCAGTAAAAAGCTAATCTGAAAAACATTTAAAATAATCAAAAAGCTTCCTTATCTTTGGAAGCTTTTTTTATGACTACAATTCAAAAACAATGAGAAAACTCGAAAACAGCGAACTAGACCGTAAATCTATTGAAGATTTCAAAAAATCGGAGAAAACACCTTTAATATTAGTTTTGGACGATATTAGAAGTTTACACAATATTGGTTCTGTTTTTAGAACTGCTGATGCGTTTTTGATTGAAAAAATAATCTTATGCGGAATCACTGCAACTCCTCCAAATAAGGAAATCCATAAAACTGCTCTTGGCGCAACCGAAACTGTTGCTTGGGAACATCATGAAAATGTTTTGGAAGTTATCGAAAACTTAAAGAAAGAAAATGTTCTTACAATGGCAATTGAGCAGGTTGAAAGTTCGATATTTCTTCAAGATTTTAAAATCGAAAAAGACCAGAAATATGCTTTAGTTTTTGGAAATGAAGTTTATGGCGTTTCGCAAGAAGCCGTAGCAATCTGCGACGGATGTATTGAAATTCCACAACTTGGAACCAAACACTCTCTTAATATTTCTGTAAGTGCCGGAATTGTAGTTTGGGATTTATTTCAAAAAATCAACTGGCCAGAATAAAATCGATCGTGTTTTTATTAAAAAAATGTGATTTTATAATATTTTTAAATATTAAAATGTTAGAAATGTAAATATATTTTTTTGTTGTTATAAAATTGATACTTTTATAAAATGAAAAATAATTATTTCTTAAAAGCATCTTTTTTATTCATTTTACTGCTGTCCAGTTTTATTGGATCTGCACAACAATATACTTCAATTCCCGATTCTAACTTCGAACAAGCTTTAATCGATTTAAATATTGATAGTGGCACTATTGATGGTCAAGTTCTGACTGCAAATATTATTAATCTAAAGACATTAGTCCTACAAGGAAAAAACATTTCAGATTTAACCGGAATAGAAAACTTTACAAATCTGGAATATTTAGACTTAGGTGCAATTAATAATGATCCTGATAGAAATAACAAAATCAGCTATTTAAATATCACCAAAAACACAAAGCTAAAGCTTCTAAGCTGCAACTTCAACAATCTAACCGGTCTTGATTTATCAAAAAACATCAATCTGACTGAACTACATTTAAATGGAAACAAATTAAATAGCATCAACATATCTAACAATAACCTTTT
This sequence comes from Flavobacterium sp. B330r, assembly GCF_056824325.1. NCBI lineage: Bacteria > Pseudomonadati > Bacteroidota > Flavobacteriia > Flavobacteriales > Flavobacteriaceae > Flavobacterium > Flavobacterium sp. B330r. The sequence goes on along the minus strand of NZ_CP124860.1, from coordinate 2,710,500 downwards.
AGCCATTTTTAATTGCGGCGGCAACAATCTTACAAATCTAGATGTAACCCAAAACATAGCATTAAAACATTTATCTTTCGACAGAAATAAATTAACAGATATAGATTTATCAAACAATACAGCATTAATCGGTTTAGCATGCAATTACAACCAATTAACGAATCTTAATATCAGCAAAAACATAAATCTTGATAATTTAAATTGCATTTTCAATAAATTAACCACTCTAGATGTTAGTCAAAATACTATTATTCAAGGCATATCCTGCGATGGCAATCAGCTAACAAGTTTAGATGTCAATAATAATCCGATTTTAAAAACTTTAACTTTAAATAGCAATAAAATAAGTGCGTTGGACATTTCTAAAAATCTTCAATTATATATTATAGATGCTGGCAATAATCAACTAACTAGCATCGATGTAACAAAGCATTTAAGATTAATCCATTTATACATTGGTAGTAATCCAATATCCAATCTAGATGTTGCAAATAATAGCGATTTAGCAACATTATCTTTTAGTTCGACAAAGATTCCCAATATTGATACTTCTAAAAACCCCAAACTAACACAGTTATATTGTTCTAACACATTATTAACTTCTTTAGATGTTTCTAAAAATCCTGAGTTAACCAGCTTAGTCTGCAATAGTAATTCATTAACTTCTTTAAATTTAAAAAACGGGAACAATACTCTCCTTAATAACTTAAGTTTTGTCTCCAACCCAAACCTTAACTGCATTCAAGTAGACAACGCAAATTATTCTAATGCCAATTGGGCTGCTTACAAAGACAATTCGGCTATTTATTCTAACGATTGCAGTAAATTTTCGGCTGTGGCTCCGCCAGTAATTAAAGCTACTGGCGATCAATTATATTGTCCTCAAGAAACTATAAAAATTGTAACAGACGTAACCATAACAAACGATCCTTCTGAAACTGGAACCGAAGCCATTTACATTCAAATTTCTTCTGGATATTCTAGCGGTTTTGATAAACTTGTACTTTTAAATCCTACAGCTCATTCTAACATTACCACAAGTTGGGATGCTGTGGCAGGAAAACTAACATTATCAAGTACTACTGCCGGAACGGATGTTTTATATTCCGATTTTGTTGCTGCTATTAAAGATGTTGCCTTTACAAATTCTTCTGCAACAGCTTCCGGAATCAAGACATTTTCTATTACAATGGGTAAAGCAAATTATTTACCCTCTACACAACATTATTATGAATATGTTCCAAGCATCGGGATAACTTGGACAGCTGCGAAAGAGGCAGCGGCAGCTCGTACTTATTACGGTCTTCAAGGTTATTTAGCAACCATATTATCTGCTGATGAAGCAAAACTAATTGGCGAACAAGCTTCTGGAACCGGATGGATTGGAGGAAGCGATGCTGAAACAGAAGGGGTCTGGAAATGGGTTACTGGTCCTGAAGCAGGAACTATTTTTTGGAATGGAAACGCAAATGGTTCAACGCCAAATTATGCTTTTTGGAACACGAATGAACCCAACCAACAAGGCGATGAAGATTATGCACACATTACACAGCCCGGTATAGGAATACGAGGCTCTTGGAACGACTTATCAAATGCAGGAGATACCTCTGGAGATTATCAGCCAAAAGGATATGTAGTAGAATATGGCGGAATGCCAGGAGAAACTCCTTTACAGATTGCAACCAGTACCAAAATCACTATTCCTGTGGCAACACCAGCCAGTAATCTGAGTCCAGTTTGCGACTCAGGAAGCTTTACTTTAACTGCAACAGCAAATGCCGGTACGATTAACTGGTACGATGCCGCTACAGGAGGAAATTTATTAGGAACTGGATCTACCTACACTACTCCACCAATACATACAACTACCACTTATTATGTTGATGCAGGCTGCGAATTAAACCGAAAATCGATAACTGCAACTGTAAATACAACTCCCGCAACTCCTATTGCAGAACAAGACACCTATACCAATTGTGGCCCAGGGGTTTTAACTATTAAAGCAACTTCAAATATTGGTTCTATAAATTGGTATACTTCAGCAACTGGAGGAACAAGTCTTTATGTGGGAACAAGTTTTACCACTCCAACAATTTCATCCAATACCACTTATTATGCCGAAGCATCAAATAGTGGATGCATAAACCCAACTAGAACTCCTATAAATATAGAGATTTACACACCTCCAGCTGTTACTGATGAGACTTTGCCATTGTGCGAATTTAAAACCATAACATTAGATGCTGGAATTTCTGGAATGGGTTATTTATGGTCAAATGGAGCTACAACTCAAACTACTACTGTTAGTGCTGGCGGAACATACACGGTAGCCGTTACAAGTCCGTCTCCTGAAAATTGCACGAGCACAAAAACAATTATAGTCGAAGAGCATAAAATTCCGCAAATTGCGCGAGTTGACGTTGAAGGAACTAGAGCTATAATCTATCCTGTAAAATCAGAAGATTATTATGAATATTCTGTAGATGGTGTCAATTTTCAAGATTCTACTATTTTCTACGATGTTCCTGGCGGATTACAAACTGCATATGCACGAGAAAAAAGTGGCTGCGGGCAAAATACCAAACAATTTGTAGTACTTGTTTTTCCTCCATTTTTTACACCAAACAACGATACTTACAACGATGTTTGGGAAGTAACGGGAATGGAAAATTATCCTCAGGCAGTCGTTACGATTTTTGACCGCTACGGAAAATTAATAGCACAATTAAGTCGCTTCAAAATGACTTGGGACGGTACTTTAAATCAAGTCCCGCTTCCTGCTTCAGATTATTGGTATGCTTTAAAAGTAGATGATTCAATGCCTATTTTAAGAGGACATTTTACTTTGAAGAGATAGTTTTTAACGAGAGAATATGTCAATTTGATAATTAGATAATTTAAAAAAAACATCTCTACAAAATTATCTAATTGACACATTATCTCATTATCTCAATTAATTAAGCTTCTTCTTAATTTCATTCAATATATAAAGATAATCTTCGTGTTTTTTTACAAAATCTCGGTCTGAAACATCAATGATTAAAACATTCAAATCGGTTTGAGATTTTATGTATTCCAAATACCCGTTGTTGATTTTATCTAAATACGAAGCTTCAATATTCTGCTCATAAATACGTCCGCGTTTTTTTATGTTTTGAAGAAGTCGCTCTGTATTCTGATATAGATAAACATACAAATCTGGTTTTGGCATTTCTTTATAAATGATATCAAACAGATTTCTATACAAACGATATTCATCTTCGGCAAGCGTTATTTTCGCAAAAATCAAAGATTTAAAAATATGATAATCGGCAACTATAAAATCTTTAAACAAATCAAATTGCGCCAAATCATCGGCCAATTGCTGATAACGATCTGCTAAAAAAGACATTTCTAAAGGAAACGCATATCTATTTTGATCTTTATAAAATTTGGGCAAAAACGGATTATCTGCAAATCGTTCTAAAACAGTTTTTCCGTTAAAATCTTCGGCTATTTTATGCACCAAAGTAGTTTTTCCTGCCCCAATATTCCCTTCAAAAGCAACATAATTAAATTGATTTAGGGGAATTTGTGCAATCGGACTTTCCAGATTCTGTACAACTGTACAAACACTATCATCTGGAGTTACGGCAATCAATTCGGGAATTGTTTTTTGCAAAATCGGATGTTTCCAACTTAACCTTAAATCCTGCATCGGAAGTAAAACAAAATTCCTGTTCTGCATTAGCGGATGCGGGACTTGAAGTTTTTCGGTATCGATTATTTCGTTATCAAAAGCAATCAAATCAACATCAATAATTCTAGACTGATACCCTTCTTGATTCAAACGGATTCTCCCTAGTTCTTTTTCGACTTTTAAAATTTGATTTAATACTTTTTGCGCAGAGGAATTGGTGTGCAAAAGAAGTGCGCAATTATAAAAAGCATCACTTTCAAACCCCCACGCAGGAGTTTCGTAAAGTTTTGAAACCTCGATAACAGTCCCCACATTTTGATGTATTAAATCAATACAATTTTGAATGTTTTCTAGTCTGCTGCCTTGGTTGCTGCCTATCGATAAAACGACTTGATGCTGTAATTTCATAATTAATGCAAATTAACTAAAACTATTTTAGAATTAACCAATATATTTGTGAAACGACGTCTCAAATACAATCCTAAATTTAGATGTCTAGTTTGTAACATTTTGCCCTTTTTTGCTACTTATTAAAAAAATATACATATGAAGTTTTTAGGAAATGTAATTGCCACAGTTATTGGTATTTTTGTTTTTATTATGCTCTTCTTTTTTGGAGTAATCTTTATCGGAGTTGTTTTTGGCGGTGACGACAGTGTCTCTGTTAAATCTAATTCGGTTATTGAATTAAATTTAAAAGAAATTAAAAATGATTACGCAGGAAAATATAAAGATCCATGGGTAACTCGTTTTTCTGAACAAAAAGGCATTGGTTTAACCGATGTAATTAACGCTATTGAAGCGGCAAAAAAAGACGATAATATTAAAGGAATCTCGATCTTAAATGATGAATCGTCTCTTGGTCTTGCACAATATAAAGATTTAAGAAATGCTTTAGAAAGCTTCAAAAAATCTGGAAAATTTGTCTGGGCTTATGCCAATACGTATTCTCAAAAAGAATATTACTTAAACTCTGTTGCCAATACCATTTATCTAAATCCAGCTGGAGATTTAGATTTTAAAGGACTTTCTTCTGAAGTTATGTTTTTCAAGGATTTTCAAGATAAATCTGGAATTCATATGGAGGTAATTCGTCACGGAAAATACAAAAGTGCTGTTGAACCTTTCTTAGACAATAAAATGAGCGATGCCAACAGAGAGCAGATTACTGCACTTTTAAACTCCATTTGGGGTATCGTTTCGGCAGATATTTCAAAAAGCAGAAATATTCCGTTACCAAAATTAAACGAAATTGCAAATGGTCTTTTGGCTAGAACTCCAGAAATGGCAAAACAGCATCATTTAGTAGATATTATTGCTTACGAAGATGTTTATCACGATGCCATTAGAAAAGTTCTAAAAGTAGATAAAGATGAAGATTACAACAAAATTTCAATCTCAGATTACACTCAAAATCATGTAACAACAGCTTTAGCCGATAGTTCAAGCGATCAGATTGCTATTATTTATGCTCAAGGCGAAATTGGAAGCGGTGAAGGAGATGTAAATACAATTGGAGAAGGTTCTATGCGCCGCTCTTTACAAGAAGCTAGAAAAAATGATGATGTTAAAGCAATTGTCCTTAGAATTGACAGTCCAGGCGGAAGTGCGCTAACTTCTGATTTAATCTGGAGGGAAATTGAAATTACTAAAAAAGTTAAACCAGTTGTGGTTTCTATGGGTAATTATGCAGCTTCTGGCGGTTATTATATTGCTTGTAACGCCAATAAAATTTTTGCTGAAAACAATACCATAACAGGATCTATTGGAGTTTTCGGAATGTTGCCAAACTTTAGTCCATTGGCAAACAAATTAGGAATCAATTCTGAACAAGTTAAAACGCATGAAAACTCAGCAAACTACAGTCCGTTTGTTCCTGTAGATGAAAAATTCAAAGCTTTCACGTTAGAAGGAGTCGAAAAAGTATATAACACTTTTGTAACTCATGTTGCCGAAGGCCGAAAAATGACTTTTGCACAAGTGGATTCTATTGCGCAAGGTCGAGTTTGGTCAGGAACTGAAGCTTTAAAAATTGGTTTGGTGGATAAAATTGGCGGATTGAATGATGCGATTGCTGAAGCAGCTAAAATTGCTAAAGTAAAAAAATACAGTACTCAGAATTATCCTGAATACGAAAAAACGTTAAACGATTTGTTAGCTAATCTTCCTTTTGCAAGATCGAAAGAAGCTTTCATAAAAGAAGAAATCGGCGAAGAAAACTATCTCCTTATCGAACAGGTTAAGAAATTTCAAAAACAAAAAGGAGTGCAAGCGATATTGCCCTACGGAATCAATATTTATTAATTCAATTAAAAGATGAATAAAGTAATTCTTTTTTTAACGGTTTTGTTTTGGAGTTTCATAAATGCTCAAGACAAAAAAGAAATCACGTTTAAGGAAACTCCGGCTATATTAAAAATTAACAACGACCAGATTTTCGGTACGCTGACAACGCCAGATTTGACTAAAAAATTTCCGGTTGCTTTAATCATTGCTGGCTCTGGCCCAACAGACAGAAACGGGAATAATCCGATGATGAAAAACAATTCGTTAAAAATGCTGGCAGAAGCTTTGGCTAAAAACGGGATTGCATCTTTGCGATATGACAAAAGAGCTATAGGAGAAAGTAAGGCAGCAGGCGGATCTGAAGGCAGTCTAGTTTTCGAAAATTATATTCAAGATGCCAAAAGCTGGATTAATTACCTGAAACAAGACAAGCGTTTTTCTAAAATAATCATAATTGGTCATAGTGAAGGCTCTTTAATTGGCATGGTTGCCAGTGCAAAAGCAGACAAATTTGTATCTATTGCGGGCGCGGGCGAACCGGCAGATCAAATTCTGAAAACACAGATTGGTGCCAAATCAATGAAACAGTTAAACGATATGACTTTTCCGATTATCGATAGTTTAAAAAACGGATTTCAGGTTAAAAAAATTGATCCAATGTTGAATTCTCTTTTCAGACCAAGCATTCAACCCTATTTGATTTCGTGGTTTAAATACAATCCGCAGACCGAAATACAAAAACTGACTATTCCTGTTTTACTAGTACAAGGAAATAATGATATTCAAATTGCAGTAAAAGATGCAGAGAATTTAAAACAAGCCAACAAAAATGCAGATTTGCAGATTATTGATAAAATGAATCATATCATGAAAATTGTTGATGGCAATCAGGAAGCTAATTTGGCTACCTACAACAATGAAACACTTCCTATTTCGGAAGTCTTGGTCGAAAAGATAGTTTCATTTATTCAGAAATAATAAAATAAATTCACTTAAAAATCCGTTTTGAAAATAGTTCTTAACGGATTTTTTTTATTTAACAATTTTAATAAAATTCTTACTTTTTAAGAAAACTTTATCTGCAAACTGTAGTAAAAAAAACTATTTTTGCAGGAGTCGATTTTAAAATGTTAACCCTCAAATCTATTAATATATGCTAAAAAAAGTTTTAAAAATAAGTGCCATAGTTATTGTGGTATTTGTTGCTGCCTTATTTGCCATTCCGTTTTTGTTTAAAGACCAAATCAAATCTAAAATCGTCGAAGCAATTAACGAAAGTGTTGACGCCAAAGTAAGTTTTACAGATGCCGATTTAAGTTTATTTAAAAATTTTCCAAATGCAACGGTTGGAATCGAGAAATTAGTTATCATCAACAAAGCTCCTTTTGAAGGAGACACATTGGTTTCTTTAGGAGAATTAAATTTAAAAATGAGCGTTAAAGAACTTTTCAAAGGAAAAGATGAACCTTTAAGCATTCAGGGAATCAGTTCTACAAACGGATTAATAAACATTATTTTCAATAAAGATGGTGTCGGAAACTTCGATATTGCCTTAAAAGACAAAAAAGAAGATAAAAAAGATGAAGCAAGCAAACCACTTGCGCTTAAAATTCAAAACTATAAGATTGAGAATTTTACTTTTAGATACATCGATCAAGGTTCTAAAATTAAAATGGTAATTGACAGTTTAAACCACGAAGGAACTGGAGATTTTACCAATTCAAAATTAGATTTGACAACAAAATCTACTGCAAAAGTTTCATTGGACATGGATAAAATGAATTACATGAAAAATGTGAAACTGACTTTAGATGCCGTTCTTGGAATTGATTTAGAGAAGAGCAAATATACTTTCAAAGAAAATAAAGCTTTAATCAATCAATTGCCTTTAGAGTTTGACGGATTTATCCAAATGACTGAAAAAGCTCAGATTTACGATTTGAAATTCAAAACGCCTACTTCATCGTTTACAAACTTCTTAGGTTTAATTCCTTCGGCGTACGCCTCTAGTTTAGAAGGTGTAAAAACGACTGGAGATTTTACTGTAAATGGTTTTGCAAAAGGTGAATTGACAGATACAACAGTTCCTAAATTTAATATCAAAATTGCATCAAACAACTCTTCTTTTCAATATCCAAACCTTCCAAAATCGGTTCAGAATATTGTAATTGATACGAAAATCATTAACGAAACTGGAATCTTAAATGATACTTACGTTAATTTAGATCAGTTATCTTTCAGAATTGACCAAGATGTTTTTAATGCTAAAGCAAATATCAAAAACATAACGGTAAATCCAATTGTTGATGCCGCTTTAAAAGGAACTATCAACTTAGCTAATCTTTCGAAAGCCTATCCAATTAAAATGGATAAGCCTTTGGCAGGTATTTTAAAAGCTGATGTAACCACAAATTTTGATATGGCTTCTGTAGAGAAAAGCCAATATCAAAACATAAAAAATGCGGGTACAATGAGTTTGTCAGGATTTAAATATACTGATGAAAACAATAAAGCAATGAACATCAGTACAGCGTTGGTCGAATTTAATCCGAGCAAAATCAACTTAAAACAATTTGATGCTACAACTGGAAAAAGTGATATTAGCATTAACGGGGTTTTAGAAAATTTCTATGGTTTTATGTTTAAAAAACAAGAACTAAGAGGAAATTTCAACATGAGCTCAAAACAATTGGCTGTTGATGATTTTATGACTTCTGGCGAACCTGCAACTGCAAAAACAGAAGCGAAACCAGCTGAAGCGATCAAGATTCCGGCTTTCTTAAACTGTACTTTAAATGCTAAAGCGACAACCGTTTTATACGATAATTTAAAACTTCAGGATGTTGCTGGAACATTAATTATTAAAGACGAGAAAGCAACTCTTCAAAACTTTAAAACAAATATCTTCGGCGGATCAATTGGTCTTAACGGAGCCGTTTCTACAAAAGAAAAAGTACCTACGTTTGATATGAACTTAGGATTCAATCAAGTTGATATTGCACAGACTTTTACACAGTTGGACATGATGAAAAAAATCGCTCCAATTGCGGGAATCATCAACGGAAAATTAAATTCGACTATCAAATTGAATGGTAATTTGGATGCAAAAGAATTGACTCCAGATCTTAAATCAATTTCAGGAGATTTATTAGGCCAATTATTATCGACTACGGTAAATGCCCAAAATTCAACTGTTTTAAATTCACTTACTTCAAATGTTAAGTTTTTAGATTTGAACAAACTAAATCTAAATGATTTGAAAATGGCATTAACTTTTGACAACGGAAAAGTAAATGTAAAACCATTCGACATTAAATATCAAGACATTAAAGCGACAGTTGGCGGAACTCACGGTTTTGACCAAACCATGAATTATACAATTAAATTTGATGTTCCTGCTAAATATTTAGGAACTGAAGCCAATAATTTAATTGCAAAATTATCTCCTGCTGATGCTGCAAAATTGGAAAACATTCCAATTAATGCCGCTTTGACGGGTAACTTTTCAAATCCTAAGATCAGTACAGATATGAAAGCTGCTGTAAGCAATTTGACTACACAATTGGTTAATCAGCAAAAAGAAAAACTGACTCAAAAAGGAACTACCGCACTTACAGATTTAATCAATAAAAATACTAAAGCGAAAGATACAACTCAAGCTGCTAAAACTGAGAAAGAGCAAAAAACTCAGGAAGTAACTAAAAAAGCCAATGATTTGCTGAATGGATTGTTTAAGAAGAAGAATCCATAAAAAAGTTGCTAAGATGCAAAGGTTCTAAGATACTAAGTTTTTCTAAAGCTTAAAAAACTTAGAACCTCAGTATCTTAGAAACTTAGCATCTTTAAAAAAAAATCCTGTTCGAATTGAACAGGATTTTTTTTTATTATATCGCTCTTGAATAAAAATTTAATCTACCGTTATTCAAAATTGAATTTATTGTTTTTATGTATTGTTTTTTCGTGTAGAGATTAACATCTATTCCGATACTACAATTGTCATACGGTTCATATTTTTTCAAATTAGATACAGAAAACAATCCAATAGTTGGTGTATGTACTGAACTTGATAAATGCATAATTCCGCTGTCGGCACCAATAAACAAATCTGCGTTTGCAATAACAGATCCTATTTCTCGAATATCTTTACTGTAAAATGTTGGTGCTTTAAATCCAATTTGCGATACGTTTTCTACAGGCAAAATCTCGACAATATTATAGTCTTTATACTCTGAAGTAAGTTGAGAATAGAATTTTTCCCACCATTCCTCCGACAGACATTTTGATCCCGTTGCATAGGTAAAAATACAAATTGTCTTTTTATCGTTATTCGTTAGTTCGCTTAATATCTTTCTGCCTTCTGCAATTTCAGAAGCCGATAATTTAAGTTCTAAAGGAGCAATTATTTTATTGCTGTTTGTTGGTAGTCTCAGTTTTGAAAGATAATTGCGGAAATTATAAACAGGGTATTTTGCAATATGTTCAAAATCACTTTTATGCTCGGTTTCTTCTTCATTAGAATCTCCAAAAAACTTGTATTTGGCATTTGAAAATTGAACTGCCAATCGACCCGAAGAGGAGTTTTGATCTACATTAATCGCTAAATCATATGGTGTCCTCTTTAATGAAATCCAGACTTTTGAATAGGCCAGCAAACTTTTAAATGGTTTTTTAGGCAGATGAATTATTTTGTCAACAGTATCGTATTTTTCAAAAATAATTGGAGCCAAAGTTCCTTTTACAAATAAATCAATTTTACAATTTGGAAACATTTCAGACACTTCCTGAACAAGTGGCGTAATTAACAAAAGGTTTCCTAATCTTCCATTTGGTCTACAGATCAGAACTTTTTTGATCTCGCTCTTATCGACCAAAATAAAATCGTCCTGCATATTTGTCTTTCCAACATTCTTAGTCAGATTCCGCATTATGCTACGTCTGTGTACGTTTATTTTGCTTAAAACACTCATTTATGGAATAATTTATTAATTATAAAATCTTAATTAAATTTTAGAAATAGTGGCAGTCTCAAATCTACCTTCTTTTATTATCTAAAAATAAATTCTTCCAATAAGCATTTGTTACAAAATTGTAACCAAATGTATCATCATTTACACCTTTTTGTGTTTTGGAATTGAGCTAAAATTACAATAAATTATCACAGAATTAACAAATTAATAGACGATTATGCAATAAACATCGACAACTCCTTAGAAAACCTAGACATTTATTGAAACCACATACCCTTCAGAACCGCGAATATTAAAAACGGTACCATCCTCAAATAACAAATACTGACCTTTAATTCCAGTTAATTTTCCGCTGAAAGAAGGTGTTTTATCAAGATTTAAACTGTTCACTTTAGCCGGATAACTCAAAACGGGATACTGAAGTTCATAAACATCATTTTTTTCAGCATAAAAATAATCCCTAACTTCTGTTGGAATTAAACTTTCGATTTTTGCTTTCTCTGCAATTAAATCAAAACTTTCAACAGCGTTTTGCAACATTTTTCTCCAATTGGTTTTGTCTGTATAATGGTCTTTTAATGCTACCTCTGTTATTCCTGCCAAATATCGGTTCGGAACCTCAACAATGGCAATGGCCTGAGAAGCACCTTGATCGATCCAACGAGTTGGAACTTGCGATTTGCGAGTCACTCCAACTTTTATTTCACAAGCCGAAGCCAAATACACCACGTGTGGCTGCAATTGCGCTTTTGATTCATATTCTAAATCTCTATCTGCAATTCCTAAGTGCGCTGTACTCAATTCTGGTCTCATAATCCAATCTCCTACTGCAGGGCTTGAATAAAAACACTCGTAACAGAAACCTTGTCGGTATATTTTTTTCTTTTTACCGCAATTTAAGCATTGACAGCCCACAAAATTGATTTCAATTTCTTTATCTAATAATTGATTAACATTTAAGAAACTATCTTCGAAAACCAAATAATATTGAATTGGACTTCCAAGTTCGGTTTGCATTTTTGTGAGTACGCCTTGATATTGCATTCGTATTTTTTATTTATAATTGCTGATTTAGATTTATCAAAAGATTTAAATTTTTTGTGTTAAAATTCGACTTATTAGGTAGAATCTTTACCTTAAATCGAATTGTTTATTACAAAAAAATATTATTTTTGATATGAAGACAAAGTTACTATTTGTCTATCGATATTCAAATTTTAAGTTTTTTGTTTTATATAGATTGTAAGATTTAAAACCTAAAATTAGCTAACTAAAAAACAGATTCATGCCTTTATCTATTATCAATTCGTTTGCATCTTGGGTTCTTAAACAAAGGATTCATCAAATAGAGCTTTTTTTAAAATACCCAAATGAAGTTCAGGAAGAATTATTGCACAACTTATTGACGGCATCTGAAAATACGGTTATTGGAAAACAATATGATTTCTCGAGTATTAACTCTTATCAAACCTTTGCAGAAAGAGTTCCAATTGCAACTTATGAAGAATTACAACCGCTAATCGAACGTACGCGTTTAGGCGAGCAAAATGTGTTTTGGGAAACGCCAATTAAATGGTTTGCCAAATCTAGCGGAACTACAAATGCAAAAAGTAAATTTATTCCAGTAAGTAACGAAGCTTTGGAAGATTGTCATTATAAAGGAAGTAAAGACCTTTTGTGTCTGTATTTGAATAATAATGAAGATTCTGAATTGTTTTTGGGTAAAAGCCTTCGTTTGGGAGGAAGTTCTCAGATTTATGAAAACAACAATACTTTCTTTGGCGATTTATCGGCAATTTTGATTGAAAACATGCCTATTTGGGCTGAATTTAGCAGTACGCCTAGCAGTAAAACTTCGTTAATGAGCGAATGGGAAACTAAAATGGCTGCAATTATCAACGAAACTAAAAATGAAAACGTAACCAGTTTTGCTGGAGTTCCTTCTTGGATGCTGGTTTTAATGAATAAAGTTTTAGAAAATACTGGCAAACAGAGTTTATTGGAAATTTGGCCGAATCTTGAAGTCTATTTTCATGGCGGAGTAAGTTTTTCTCCGTACAAAGAACAATACAAGAAAATTTTACCAAGTAAAGATTTTAAATATTATGAAATCTACAACGCTTCTGAAGGGTTCTTTGCTATTCAGGATTTAAATAACTCAAGCGATTTATTATTGATGTTGGATTATGGAATTTTCTACGAATTTATTCCGATGGATACTTTTGGAACTCCAAACCAAAAAGTAGTTCGTCTGGCCGATGTAGAATTGAATAAAAACTACGCAATTGTTATTACTACTAATTCTGGTTTGTGGCGTTATTTAATTGGCGACACGATTCGTTTTACTTCTTTAAATCCGTACAGAATTAGAGTTACGGGAAGAACCAAACATCATATTAATGTTTTTGGCGAAGAATTAATGGTCGAAAACACTGACCAAGCTATTGCAAAAGCGTGCCAGGTTACACAAACAGAAGTTATCGATTATACGGTTGCTCCTATTTTTATGCATGATAAAGAAAAAGGCGCTCATGAATGGATGATTGAATTTAAGAAAAACCCTGCTGATGTAGGTCTTTTTCAAAAAGTTCTAGACGAGACTTTACAAACTCTAAATTCTGATTACGAAGCGAAACGCTACAACAATATGACATTAAATCCTTTGGTGGTGAATGTTGCCCGCGAAAATCTTTTTTACGATTGGCTGAAAGAAAGAGATAAACTTGGCGGTCAGCATAAGATTCCGAGACTTTCGAATCAGAGGGATTATTTGGAACAATTGAAAGAAATGTGCTAAAACAACTATAAAATGAAAGACACAAAATTCAGCGAAATGAGCAATGAAGAACTGATTAAAAATCAGAAGACATTAAAAACCGTGAATACGATTTTTTGCGTTGTACTTTTTATGCTGTTCATTCTTAATATATTCATTGTTTTTATGAAAGGTTTTAGCGCTATGAATGTTATTCCTGTCGCCTTATTGCCTATTCTTTTCTTGAATCTTAAGAATTTAAAGGAAATGAAAAGGGAGTTGGAATCGAGAAAGTAAAATCTGAAATTTTCAAATCATAGAAATTATTTAATCGATTAATATCAAAAATTCTAAAATATGCCAATCCCAAGACATGATGAGATAAGAGTCCCCGCGCTAAATTTGTTACTAGATGGATCAACAATGAAATTAAAAGATTTTATTGAACCTCTCTCTAAAGAATTTTCATTAACGGAACAAGAAAAAAATGAAATGTATACTTCCGGAAATGGGCATATCTTTTATGATCGAATATCTTGGGCATTAAGCTATCTGAATATGGCAGGTCTTTTAGACAAGCCTGCAAGGGGTAATTACAGAATAAACTCTAAGGGCGTAGAAATGCTAAAGAGTCCAGAAAAAATTAATACATATGTTGATGTAGAAGTTGCAAAACGCGACAGAACAAAAAAAATAAACAAAAATCCTGAAATCACAATAATTGACACAAATGATGGGTCAACTCCTCAAGAAAAATTATATACATCTTTTAGTAATATTAGAAATTCTATTTATGATGAAATCCTAACAACAATTCTAAGTAAAACACCAACTGCTTTTGAAAAGTTAGTTGTGCTATTATTGCAAAAAATGGGATATGGTGGTGAAATAAAAAATTCAGGATTAGTGACGCAAAGATCTAATGATGGAGGGATTGATGGAATTGTAAAAGAAGATATCTTGGGTTTTGGAAGAATAAATATTCAAGCTAAAAGATATCGTCTTGATATTGCTATTGGACGTGAAGAAATTCAAAAATTTGTAGGAGCACTAGCGGTTGCACAATCCAATAAAGGTGTTTTTATAACGACATCCTATTTTTCTAAAGGTGCTATTGAGTATGTCGAAAATTTATTTGGAAATACGACTGTTGTATTAATTGACGGAAAAAATTTAGCAAGTTATATTTATGATTATGGACTAGGAATGCAAGTGGAGCAAACTATTGAAATTAAGAAAATGGATTCAGATTTTTGGGATTCAATGACTGACGAGTCATAATACCTCAAATCGAAACTACTTATAAAAAACCTCAGTTCTTTTTTGATGAACTGAGGTTCTGTTTTATTCTGATTATAGTAGATAAATTACATGAAAACTTACATCATATCAATATATCGATCGTGATATCCTAAAAGATATAAAACACCATCAAGACCTAAACTTGAAATTGAAGTTGAGGCGCTTTCTTTTACTTTTGGTTTTGCGTGAAAAGCGATTCCAAGACCTGCTAAATTTAGCATTGGCAGATCGTTGGCTCCATCGCCAACCGCGATAGTCTGATTGATGTGGATTCCTTCTTTTTCGGCAATTGCTTTTAGATATTCTGCTTTTTTCTGACCGTCAACAATATCACCTAAATATTTACCTGTTAGTTTACCATCTTTTATTTCTAATTGATTGGCGTGAACGTAATCTATTCCTAATTCTTTTTGAAGGTATTCTCCAAAATAGGTAAATCCTCCCGAAAGAATGGCAGTTTTATAGCCATAATATTTTAACGCTTTCATTAAACGATGCGCCCCTTGTGTTATTGGTAAATTAACTGCAACATTTTGCAAGACTTCTTCGCTCAAACCTTCTAGAAGAGCCATACGTTTCTTGAAACTTTCGTTGAAATCAATTTCACCATTCATAGCCGATTCTGTAATGGCACGAACTTGATCTCCTACTCCATTCAATTCAGCAAGCTCGTCGATTACTTCGGTTTGAATTAAAGTCGAATCCATATCGAAACAAACCAAACGGCGGTTTCTTCTGTAAATATTATCTTCTTGGAATGAAATATCAACGTTCAAAGTTCTGGAAATTTCCATAAAACTTGCTGTCATGATAATCTTGTTTACAATCTCGCCCGTTACAGACAATTGAATACAAGAGCGTGGATATTCTTCTTTTTCGACGATAGAAGTTCTGCCTGTTAATCGGATAATAGAATCGATATTCAGATTCTGGTCTGACAATATTTGGGTTACTGCAGACAATTGCGATGCTGCAAGTTTTTCGCCCAAAATATTGATGATATAGCGCTGTTTAGATTGTGATTTTACCCATGTTTCATAATCTTCTATTGAAATTGGAATAAATTTTACTTTGATTTCTAATTCGTACGCTTTAAACAAAAGATCCTTTAAAACTGGCGCTGATGAAGAACCCGCAGCAATTTCGAACAAAATTCCTAAAGAAAGGGTATCATGAATATCGGCTTGTCCGATATCTAAAATATTGGCATCGTATGTTGCCAATACAGCCGTTAATCCTGCTGTAACTCCAATTTTATCGTGTCCAGAAACTTTTAATAAAATTATTTCTTTGTCTTCTGCTGCCATTTTTCTTTCTTGATTATGAAGCGACAAAAATCGGCAATCTCTCGTTGATAAAAAAGAATAATCATTGTTTTTTTGAAATGAAAAAGCACATTTTCATGTGCTTTTTCGAGTAATTTAACATTTCTGTTTTATTATTAAAATAACATAACTTTTTGATTATTTCATTGGTTCATTTTTATCAAAACTTACCATCCAGTTTACGCCAAACTTATCTTTAAACATTCCAAAATAAGATCCCCAGAAAGTATTATCCATTGGCATTTCTACTTTTCCTCCAGCCGAAAGTCCGTTGAAAATTCTATCTGCTTCTTCTGTACTTTCTGTGTTGATCGAAATAGAGAAATTATCGCCAAAACCTACATCGCCATATCTTGGATGACTGTCACTCCCCATTAAAATGGTGCTTCCAATTGGAAGCGACACATGCATAATTCTATTCAGGACTTCTTCAGAAAGCACTTCGCCTTCTTCTGCCGGAGCATCTTTAAATTTTCCTATAAAAGTAAAATCTCCGCCAAAAACCGATTTATAAAACAGGAACGCTTCTTCGCATGTTCCGTTAAACATTAAGTATGGATTTATTGCTGCCATTTTTTCAATTATTAATTGTTAATTATAAATTGCTAATTCAGGATCAAGTCTTTATTCTTGCTCCTTTCTTCTACATTTTCTACTTCTCAGATAACTCTTTAATCACGTCCATTCCTTTTGGAAAAGCTTCTTTGAAATAGTCAATATGTTTTTCGATTACATCAACTTCTACACGAAGGTCAACTACATCACCTTTTTGATCTAAACGATAGGTTTCCATTGCTCCAATCCATTTTTCTGTTTCTTCATTTGGCGGAACTTCTTTATGATCTTTCAGTTCACCCATATGTTTAAAAGCCATGTATTCGTTTGGAATTTTGGTTTCAATTAAACTATTCATTCCTTCTCCGCCTGGTCCTAAAAAATAAATTTTATCACCTTCGTTCCAACTCGTTTCAACGTAACTTCCTTCACAAAAAGCACTTGTCCACTTTCTGTAAGTTTCGTCGTCCCATAAGACTTTCCAAATCTTTTCTTTGGGAGCCTTTATATCGATATTAAAAACTAATTTTTCCATATTAATCTGGTAATTTACTAAAATCCATAAATAAAACATTCCAACGATGACCATCCAAATCGGCAAAACCGCAGCCATACATCCATCCTTGGCTTTCTGCAGGAGGTGCAAAAATATTTCCGCCAGCTTCTTTGACTTTTTCAGCTAGTTCATCAACTTCTTCCCTGCTTTCTGCGTCTATCGAAATCAAGACTTCTGAACTCGATTTAGTATCAGTAAGACTATTTTGAGAAAAACTAGAAAAAAGCATTTCTTCAAAAAGCATTATTACAAAATGTCCTTCACCTACAACCATACACGTTGAGCTTGGCGTGTCATGCTGTTCATTAAACGAAAAACCTATTTTCCAGAAAAAGTCTTTCGCTTTTGCCACATCCTTTACAGGAAGATTCAACCATATTTGTTTTGTCATTTTTTGTTTTTTTTTGTTGGGTTAGATATTTATTTCTTTTAAACCATATAAGTATTATTTAGCATTCTATTTTCAACCTTTGAACCTTTGTCACTCTGCTTCTTTGCACCTTAATTAGCTTCAACGTAGCTTTTAAAATTGTCCAAAATTGCCTGCCAGCCAGCGCGCTGCATTTCTTCTGGATTTTGAGTTTCTGGATCAAAACTTTCTACAATTTCAACTCCATCTACAGTTTCTGTAAAAGTAATTTCAACTTTTCTTCCGTCTCCCATAACATACGAAAGCGCTTGGTTTGGTTTTACTAAAGTAAATTCACCTTCAAAATCAAAACTCATGCTTCCATCTTTGGCAGCCATAGTCGATTTGAATTTCCCTCCTACTCTTAAATCAGCTTCAGCATAAGGTGTGTGCCAGTCAGGAGAAGCAAAGCTCCATTTTGTAATATGTTCTGGAGTATTCCAAAAATTCCAAACTTTATCAAGAGATGCGTTGACAGTGTTTTTTATTGTTATCATTTTTATCGTTTTTGTGATTTATTAATTGATTATTACATGTTAGCTGGAATCTGACTTTCATCCATAAAGAAAACTTCCCAGTGATGTCCGTCTACATCTAGAAAAGTTCTTTGGTACATCCAGCCATAATCTTGAGATTGCTGGTAATCTGTTCCTCCGGCCTTAATGGCCTTTTCCATCATTTCATCTACCTGTTCTCGTGTTTCTACAGAAAGCGCTATAAGAGCTTCGCTGGTTGTTGTAGAATCACAAATTTGTTTCTTTGTAAAGGTTTGATAAAACTCTTTTACTAAAAGCATAATAAAGATGCTTTCGCTTATAACGATACACGCTCCTTTGTCATTAGTAAATTTCGGATTGGTCGAAAAGCCAAGTTCGTTAAAAAAAGATATTGCGCGATTTAAATCTTTTACAGCAAGATTTAAGAAGATTTTTGTTTTCATCTTTATAAAATTACGAATTAATTAAAACAAATTTAATTTTTTAAGATTACTTAAAAATGCCAATAAAAGTCATTTTTAGGGGCATTTGAGACAATTTGCTTATTTTTGTATGATATTGAAATTCCAAAAAACCAAAATATCATGAGCACGAAACTAGGTTTAATCATACCTCACGATTATAAATTACTGAGTATTGCAGCGATTTTGGAAGTATTTGAAACTGCCAATAAACTTACTGCTGGAACCAAAAAACCATTTGAGATTATGATTTTTCAGTCGCAAGAGCAAACGGATCAGGGAAATTTATTTGGATATAAAAGCAATGCTATTGAAACTTCAGAAAGTCTTTTAGACTTAATTTTAATTCCCGCTTTTACTACCGATAATATGAGCGAGATGATTAAAAAGAATAGAAACTTTATTCCGTGGTTGCAAAAACAGCATAAAGCCGGAGCCGAATTAGCCAGTTTTTGCACTGGAGCTTTTTTGTTTGCTGCTTCTGGTTTATTGAACGAAAAATTGGCCACAACACATGTTGACGCTTGCAGTGCCTTTACCAAAGCTTTTCCGATGGTAAAATTAAAACCTGAGGAAACTTTGACTGCAGACGGAAGTTTATACACCAGCGGCGGATCTACCTCAACTTTTCATTTATTGATTCTTTTGGTTCAGAAATTCTGCGGTAACGAAATGGCGGTTAAAATTGCTAAAATATTTTCAATCGATTTGAATCGATATAAACAAAGTTATTTCAGCACCTTTAGACCCAATCATTTGCACAATGATTCTTTAGTTGCACTATTGCAACAAAAAATTGAAAATCAGTATCATTCTATCGAAAAACTGGAAGAAATCACAAAAGATATCCCGACCAGTGCCCGAAACATGACTCGACGTTTCAAACAAGTAACAGGAATTCCTCCGATTGAATATTTACAGAATATCAGGGTCGAAAGCTCAAAGAAATACTTAGAACAAACTCAGCTTTCAATTTCGGAAATCATCGAGAAAACTGGATATAATGATCCAAAAGCTTTTAGAAAAGTATTTTATAAAATGGTCGGTATGAAACCTATTGAATATCGAGAAAAATTTAGAGTGCAATAATTTTAAGGAGCAGATCAATTCGTTTTCATAAGAACGTTTCGTCCTGCTCTACACTGTATCTTTTGTTGTGAACCCCACAACAAAAGGATGCCGTTTCGATCAGGGCTAAAATAGAACTTTTGTTTTTCAGAATTGCTTTAAGACTTAACAACCCAAAGGAGTACTTTTTTATTGGCTTTCAAAAGTTCATCGATCTCTCTCATGCTTTCGTTTGAAACTGCAGGACAGCCCCAGCCTTCTGGTGTTCCTTTTGGATAAACTTCATCATCTGACACCGCTTCCCAAGAATGCAAAACAATAGCACGTTTTCGTGCATTAAAATTGCTTTTTTCTTTTCCTTGCAAAACATAATTTACTTTTATTCCCCACTGACTTACACCACGATCTAAAACGACATATTTTCCAACCGAAGAACAATGCGAATCAAATTCGTTACTCATACTTGCGTTATTTTTAGAGGAAGTTCCTCCCCATCGATTATCTCCACAACCATGACTTACCATATACGATTTTGAGACTTCCTTCTTTTTAAAATCGTAAACAAAAAATCTTTTATAACCAGAATGCAATCCGAGGTCAATCAAAATAAATTTATCTTGATTTAAATTATTGACTTTACAATAGTATGCTGCTTCTTTATAATAATTACTGTAATTAACTTCAATATGAGGATTTTCTAATGAAACTGCTTCGCTTTTATGCTTATTTTCAGAAATAGTTATTCTTTTGCTTTCTTTATTACAAGAAAAAACAAATACCAGACAAATTATAAAAAGCATTCTTTTCATATCAAATATTTACACAAAAGCACAAACGAAAATAGAATTAAAAAAGTATATAAAAAAACCTGCTCAAATAAATGAACAGGTTCTATAAATTGAACTTTACCAAAGTTTAAATCTTTGAAAAAGCTATTTTTAAAGTTTACGAAGCAATCTCCATACGTTTCAATAAGTTTTTACTTAACGTATGTTCTGCATATTCTTTGTCGATTGTCAGACTAATATCATCAGATGTTGGCAGTTCGTACATGGCATCTGTTAAGATAGCTTCACATAAAGAACGTAATCCACGCGCACCTAGTTTATACTCTAAAGCTTTATCTACAATAAAATCTAAAGCTTCATCGGTAATTGTAAACTCAACATCATCCATTAAGAATAACTTCTGATATTGTTTGATCAACGCATTTTTAGGCTGTGTCAAAATTGCACGAAGCGTTGCTTTATCCAAAGGATCCATGTGCGTTAAAACTGGTAAACGTCCAATAATCTCAGGAATTAAACCAAAGTCTTTAATGTCTTTTGGGATAATATATTGCAACAAATTGTCTTTATCTATATTGTCAGCATTTTTAGAAGTTGAGTACCCAACTGCCTGACGATTTAAACGTTTTGAAATAATACGTTCTACCCCATCAAAAGCACCACCAGCAATAAATAAGATATTTTGAGTATTTACCTCAACAAATTTCTGGTCTGGATGTTTACGTCCTCCTTTTGGCGGTACGTTTACAACTGTCCCTTCTAATAATTTCAATAAAGCCTGCTGAACACCTTCTCCAGAAACATCACGAGTTATTGATGGATTATCGCTCTTACGGGCAATTTTATCAATTTCATCAATAAATACGATTCCTCTTTCTGCTTTAGCCACATCATAATCTGCAGCCTGAAGTAAACGTGTCAAAATACTTTCAACATCTTCTCCAACATAACCAGCTTCTGTCAATACAGTTGCATCAACAATTGCTAACGGAACATCTAACATTTTAGCAATAGTTTTTGCCACTAATGTTTTTCCAGTTCCTGTCTGACCCACCATAATGATGTTACTTTTTTCGATCTCTACTTCATCGTCTAATTGCTGTTGCATTAAACGTTTGTAGTGATTGTAAACCGCAACTGACATTACTTTTTTCGTCTGGTCTTGACCAATAACATATTGATCTAGAAAAGCTCTAATTTCTTTCGGTTTCTTTAAAATTAAGTCCCCAACTAGTTTCGCGCTTCCGCTAGATTTTAATTCTTCTAAAACAATTCCGTGAGCCTGTTCAATACACTTATCACAAATATGTGCATTGATACCTGCAATTAATAAATTAGTTTCTGGCTTCTTTCTTCCACAAAACGAACATTCTAATACTACTTTTGCCATTCTATATTTAAGTTACTAAGCTGCAAAGATACTAAGTTTCTAAGCTTTTTGACCTAAAACTTAAAAACTTAGCTCTTTACAGCTTAATATTTTTGTTTAAAGTTTAAAGTTTCAGGTTTCAGATTTGCCGAAGCAACTTGAAACATGAGACCTGAAACTAATTCTTAGCTTCTTCTTAATACTTCGTCAATCATTCCGTACTCTTTTGCTTCATCTGCTTTCATCCAGTAATCACGCTCACTGTCTTTGTGCACTTTATCAAAAGTTTGTCCAGAATGTTGAGAGATGATGTTGTATAATTCATCTTTTAATTTCAACATCTCACGTAAGTTGATTTCCATATCTGTTGCAACACCTTGCGCTCCTCCAGATGGCTGGTGAATCATTACTCTTGAGTGAGGTAATGCAGAACGTTTTCCAGCAGCTCCTGCACATAATAAAACTGCTCCCATAGAAGCTGCCATTCCGGTACAGATTGTTGCTACATCTGGTTTGATGTACTGCATAGTATCGTAAATTCCTAAACCTGCATAAACACTTCCTCCTGGAGAGTTTAAATAAATTTGAATATCTTTTGAAGCATCAGCGCTTTCTAAAAATAACAACTGAGCTTGAACAATATTAGCAATCTGATCGTCAATACCAGTTCCTAAAAAGATAATTCTGTCCATCATTAATCTTGAGAAAACGTCTAATTGAGAAATATTCAGCTGACGCTCTTCGATAATATATGGAGTCATGTTTGTTGGTGTCATCGCTGCTACGATTTTATCGTAATACATTGCGTTTACTCCTTGGTGCTTTGTAGCAAATTTTTTGAATTCTTTACCGTAGTTCATATTTTTAGTTTAAAGTTGAAAAGTCTAAAGTCAGCATGTGACTTAAACGAATTAAACAAAGTTCATACCTTTTTATAAGAGATGCCAATTTGTCTTCTTTTTATAATAGAAGTTTCGTTATTGAAATTTAAGAAATAATTATTTCAAAACAACGATCTTTTTAAAACAAAAAAAGAGCGTCAAAAATATCTTTTGACGCTCAAATATAACTTTTTTTATCTTTCAGTTTCTGTAATAAAATCTTAAAATTTGACTTTACAACTTTAGACTTTCAGACTTAAATTTATTCTCCGTAAGAAGCAGCAATAAATTCTTCGTAAGTAACCTCTTTAGTAGTTGGGTTAGCTTTTTCTTTGAAAATATCTAACATTTTAGCTGCTACAACTTGCTCAGAAAGTCTTTTTACTTCGTCTTGGTTAGATAAAACTCTAGCCACGATTCCTTGA
Source organism: Flavobacterium sp. B330r (assembly GCF_056824325.1). Lineage (NCBI taxonomy): Bacteria > Pseudomonadati > Bacteroidota > Flavobacteriia > Flavobacteriales > Flavobacteriaceae > Flavobacterium > Flavobacterium sp. B330r. The sequence continues at coordinate 2,687,177 of NZ_CP124860.1, read as the reverse complement.
ACTTCTTCTTCAGTTGGGTTTGTTTGACCAAATTGAGCCATTTGCTGTCTAATTGCACCTGATGTAAACTCTTTCAAGTCATCAAATGTAATTTGGATATTGCTTTGAGCCAATGCTTTTCCTTCGATTAATTGGAAACGTAAACCTTTTTCAGATCTTGCGTATTCAACTTCAGCTTCTTCTGCAGAAAGTTTTTTCTCTCCTACAGTTTGCAACCATTTTTTAAGGAATTCAACTGGTAAATCAAATTTTGTGTTTTCGATCAAGAAATCCTGAACGTCTAATAATAATTTTTGGTCAGCTTGTTGAGCGAATTGCGCTTCAGCATCTTCTTTAATTTTAGCTTTTAAATCTTCTAAAGAAGCAACATTTCCTTCTCCAAAAAGTTTATCAAATAATTCTTGGTTTAATTCAGCTGGCTCAGAACCGTTGATGGCGCTGATAGTAAAGTTTACTTCAACATCTAAACCGTGAACACCTTCGTGACCTACTTTTAAGTAATCCATTAATTGGTGATCGTCTTCAAATAAACCTTTTGTGCTTACTGTAACAACATCTCCAACTTTTTTACCTGTGAATTGTTTTTGAGCTTTTTTGCTAAATGCATCAACAGAAATTGTAGTCGTATTATCGATTCCGTTTGCTTCGTTTGAGAAAGTTCCAGTTAAATCAGATTTAGCATCAGAAACTTCTTGAGGAACTGCTTTTCCAAATTGTTTTTGGATACGCTCCACTTGTCCGTCGATTAATTTATCGTCTGCAGTAACGATATATTTTACGATATTATTTTTAGCTTCAAGATCAATTTCGAAGTTTGGCACTAAACCAATTTCGTATTCGAAAGTTAACTCTTCAGCATCCCAGTTAAAGTTTTCGTCTACTTTAGCAAGAGGAGTTCCTAAAAGATTTAATCTTTCAGATTGAATATAACGCTCTAAAGCCAAATCAACTACTTTTTTGATCTCTTCTTGCTTAATAGCTTTTCCGTATTGTTTTTCAACAAGATCTTTAGGCACTGCCCCTTTTCTAAATCCTTTAACTTGTGCTAAAGGCATTTTTTCGTTAATTCTTTTTGCTACTTGACCTTTATAATCCATATGAACAACGTTCATAACGATTGTCTCGTTTACAGCGTCTATTGCTACTCTTTTAATATCCATCTTCTTCTTTAATTTACATAATAAAATTGGGTTGCAAAATTATAAAATTTTTGCAACCCAACCAAGTTTTTAATCTATTGTATTTGAAGCAGTTTTAATCTGCTCAATTGTTTTATTTATCGTCTCCCAATATTTTATAAGTAAGAGATTGAAGGATAGACAAAATAATGCTGAATATTAATGCTGTCCAGAATGTATCGACTACAAAACCGCCAACAATTTTTGTACAAAGCAAAATAATCAAAGCATTTATAACTAATAAAAATAAACCAAGCGTAACAAACGTTACTGGTAGGGTTAGCAAGACCAAAATTGGTTTTATAAAAATATTCAGTAATCCTAAAACTACTGCCACAATTACCGCCGTACCAAAACTCTTAACATCCACTCCGGTTAAAATATTAGACAGTAATAAAACTAAAGCAGCTGTAACAAGAAGTCTAAGTAATAATTTCATAGTTATTCAGGTTTAAAATTTATTTAAAAGTACTAATTTTTCATCAAAAAATAATTACTCTTTCAAAAACTCTGTTGTCAATTCAAAAAACATTTTCGGATTTTCAGCATGAAGCCAATGCCCAGCATTTGGGATGGTTTCTAATTTTAAATTTGGAAAATGCTTACGGATTCCGTCCAAATCTTCATCTTGAATGTATCCAGAGTTTCCTCCACGAATAAATAATGTTGGGTTATTAAAAACTAAATCGTCGGCCAAAGGTTTTCCAATAGCATCTAGATTATTATTAAACGCTTCAAGATTAAATCTAAATGCCAATTGCCCAGGTTCCTTCCAATATAAATTTTTCAGCAAAAACTGACGTGTTCCAAAATCCGGAACATATTGAGACACTATTTCCTCAACATCATTTCGGCTTGGCTTTACCGAAAAATCAACTGCATTTAATCCTGCCAAAATCTCCTGATGGTGCTGTTTGTAGAACCTCGGGCCAATATCTGCCACAATCAATTTATCTACAATCTCTGGGTGTGTTGTTGCGAAAAGCATTGCCACTTTTCCTCCCATAGAATGTCCAAGAATATCAATTCGTGTTAGATTATTTGCCTGACAGTATTCGTATACATCTTGAACCATTGCTTCGTAACTCCATTCGTTTGAATGAAAACTGCGCCCGTGGTTTCTTAAATCTAAAATATGAACCTGAAATCCGGCTTCTACATATTGCCCCGCAAGAGTTTTCCAGTTATCAGACATTCCTAGAAATCCGTGCATGATGACAAATGGTTTTCCTTCGCCTTCTATTTTTGAGTATAACATTTAATTTACTTATAAAAATTCTATTTACAAATGTAAAAAACTTATCCATTACGACGATAACAGATATATCTATAAAACATTTTCAGATCCTGATATTAATAAAAAAAACTTTACATACTTACGGTTTCCCGTAATGTTTAGAGAATTTAATCTGCTACCTTGCGCTCCAAAATAAAATCTAAAATTTCATTTTAATTTAAACACAAATCATGATCAAAAAACTACTTTTATTATCATTGATTGCTTCGCAACTTATGATTTCATGTTCTAGCGACAACAGCGACGAAGTAATTCCAGAAGTAAAACCAGACCCAAAACCAGAAGTAGAGCTAACCATAGAAGAGCAAATTGCTGCTTTATTAAAACAGCCGTATTCAAACCTTACTCCTGCACAGCAAAAAACAAAATTTGAAGCTGAAGCTAATGAAATGCTTGTTCAATTGGACAAAAGCAAAACCTCTGGAGCAATCGAAGCTATTAAAAACTTAGGCCGTTTGTTTAGCCTTAAACATATTGATCTTTTTGACGGAAAAAGTCAAAATGGTGTAGAAGAAGTTTTAAACATTTCGGGCGTATATGGTACATATACTTGGGATGATGCTAAAAAAACATGGACTAAAACGGCTTCAACTACAGAATTGAAATTTGTTTTCCCTGCAAAAGAAGGACAAACTACAAACAATGCTGTATTAACATCTAAAAGCACTTCTTCAAGCATTAAATTTTCAAATGTTGACACTTATGCTGACTGGGGCTACAATTCAGAAACGCAGCAATACGGACCTATTACTCCTTCTGTACAAGATTGGTTTTACTTACCATCAACTGTAGAGGCTCTTTTAACTATTAATGGTGCACAAGCTGCTACTTTTACTTCAAATGCAAAATACTCAAGCCAAAACAAATCGCCAGAAGATTACAGCTACAAACTAGCCTTAAATGACGGTTATACTTGGGAAATGAGCGGTAAGAAAGGTACAGAAACTACTTCTAAAGCATTGTTTACTTATAACGGAAAAAGCTTAATTAACTTTAATGTTGCAAGTACTGCTGATATCGACAAATTGATCGAAAATGTAGAACTAAGCCAATACAAAGGAAAAGCAAATACGCTGTTTTCAATAATGGATAACTTTATTGTTATTGGTAATACAGATTTAGCTGCTGACGCTGCCGATAAAGAAGCTTTATACAAAAACAATACTCGCCCTGCATCTCCTGACGGTGAAAATCCTAAAAGTGACTATAAAGCTTATTACACAGCTTTGAATGCCTATGAGAAAAAAATATCTGAAGGAAAAGCAGCTAGCTTTAACAAAAACACGAAATTGTCTTTAGTTTCTAAAAAAGACGGTACTAAAATCGCTGATATCGTTTTGCGTTCTGAAAAAGTTGGAGACGATTATCTTGTTAGTTTACCTGTTTGGAATGCTCAAGGAAAATATTGGACATGGAGCCCTAATGGCGAACTATTTGCACAACCTTATCTTGATGAAGTAGTTTATTTAAAGTTCAATGATACTACAGAAGCTGCGATGGATGTTTATTTCTCTGAAATATTTAATTCACTTCATACTAAATTTACAGATTTCACAAGCGCTTTTCAAACAAAAAGCAAATAAACCTTTTTAATAAAAATGAAGCCGATTTGAATTACTCAAATCGGCTTTGTTTTTTAGAAGAAGTTTGAAGAATAATATTACTTTGCCCATATCCTGCCCAAATACCTATTCCTCCTTTTATATTCGATTTTAAACTTGTATTCGACGGATAAATTGGATTTTTGGCATTCACAATTTCGTTTTGCCAACTATTCCAGAAGTCTAAAGATTCTTTAGTTTGAGTTCGTAACTTTACATGAATCAAATCTCCATCAGTAAAATTCGGTGTGAATTTAGTTTTAGGAAACAATAAAATTCCTCTGTTGATCTGCATTTCAATGGCAGAACTTTTGAAATTTTTATCATCTAAATTACCATAAAAAGAGGGAACAAAAATCGGTTCTTCTCCTTCCACTTTTGTTGCAATTTGGTAATAATTTTTTTCAGACACTGGATCATCAAATTTCACAAAAACATAGCCCGTTGTATCTGTTGCATTCTTTTTTATGTATTCTGCACTTTTAAGCTGTACCGATTTTGGAATTGTGGTAGTTGCTTCAATAACACGGTTTAAATATTCAATTTTCATCGTGTATTCTTTCCCTGCTTGCCCCATTAGAGTTGAACCAAAATATACGAATGGAGGAATACGGTTTTTATCGTTTTTTACTCTTAAAACTTCTGAATGCTCTCCGTCAGAAATTGTAATTTTTGCAGATCGAATCACATGATTTAAAACGTTTGTAGAATCAATGCCATCTGTTACCGGAATACTGCTAGACAACAAAACATTTGCATAATCTCCTTCTTCAATCCAGCCTTCTACCACTATTTTAGATTCTATGTTTTTCTGCTCACTAAAATTATCATTAGAACAGCTTACTGTTAATAAACCCAAAAGAAACAATAGATATTTTTTCATCTCATTTTAAAATTTAAATCTCCAACTTATCGAAGGAAGAATTCTATATAAAACTTTCTCATCTTGCTTTACCACAACTTTATCTTTGTTTTCGTTTACTTCGACATCCAAAACAACATATATAGGATTAGAAACATTAAGTGTATTGTAAATCGAAAAGTTTAAAGCACTTTCTTTCTTAGAGGTTTTTATAAAATAATAATTAACTGAAAGATCTGTTCTGATATAATTTGGCATTTGAGCATTATTATATCCCGAATATTCTTTTACAGGATTATTATTTATAAAATACCACGAGGTTGGCATTGTAAATCTATTTCCAGAACCAAATATTTGAGTTATTCCAAAATTCCATTTTGTATTTAAATCATACATTCCAACTACTGAAAGATTATGTCGTCTGTCATATTTTGCAAAATACGTGTTGCCATTATTCAATTCATCAAAGTTTCTTTCAGACCAACTCAAAGTATAGCTTAACCAGCCTGTAAATTTTCCATTGCTTTTTTTCAACATCATTTCAAATCCGTACGCCTTACCTTCTCCAACATACAAATCGTTCTTTAAAGTTGTAATTTCATTAAACTGAGTTATTCCATAAGGATATTCGAGTAGATTTTTCATCGAACGATAAAACCCTCCAAAAGAAGAAGAAAAATTTCTGCTTATATTTTGATTCGATCCAATAGAAAACTCATTAGAAGACTGCGGTTTAATTCCGTCAGAACTCGCAATCCAAAAATCAGTAGGAATACCAACACTCGAAGTTGTGATCAAACTTAAATATTGATATTGTTTATTGTAAGAAGCATAAAACGAATACTTTTCGTTTGCATAATAATTCAGTACCACTCGCGGTTGAAAATGCAGATACGAATCAGATCCCGAAATATAGTAGTTCATTCGAAGTCCTAATTCGGCTGTTAGATTCTCCAATAATTTAGGTTTGGCGCTCACAAAAATTGCGGCTTCGTTGGCATCAATTTTTCTTTGAGAATAATTGTCAATTGTTGCCAGATTTTCGACATTTATTTTTTGAGGTTGCAAGTCATGATAAACATATTGCAATCCAGATTCAAACGGAACATTATGGATTGAAAATCTTACTGAATTTGCAAATCCTAAGTCCTTTACATAAGAAGAAACTCCAAACTCAATTGTTGCCTGCTCCATATTTAAGTCATTCGAGTATTGGCTAAAATAAACCGTATTAGACATACTTACTTTAGACGAAAATGTGGTCGTTAAAGATGGTGATACTATAAAATTACTCCATTTTAAATCGGTGTCAAGCGCAAAATTTTTATCTTTTATTTTGAGTTTATCAGCGCTGTAAAAAGCATTTAAAGAAAATGAATTCTTTTCTGAGACTTGAGACAAAAAAGTAATATTGGCATCCGAAAAACCATATTTCATATCCTGAACATCATTCTTCGAATCAGATTTTAGCAACGGTCCAACGACTTCATCAATATAGGTTTTTCTTCCAGAAATGTAGAATCCGGTTTTGTCATTTACAGGAACTGCTAAAGTTACCTGCGATGCCAGAATTCCAGCATTCCCTTGAATCGAAAACTCAGAAGGAAGTTTTTTACTGGCATTTAAAAGTGTTGTAGAACTCAAACGTCCGCCATATTTTGCATTCGAACTCGATTTGTCAAATTCAACATCTTTAATATGATCTGTATTGTAAAAAGGAAATATCCCTAATAAATGCGACATTCCATAAATTGGAGTTTCATTATATAAAATCGCATTATGGCCCGGATCGCCACCACGAACATACAAATAACCATTTGCGTCTCCTGAGTTTTGTACTCCAGGCGTTAACTGCAAAAGTTTGATCACATCTGTTGTTCCCAAAAGTGTTGGAACACCGTTTAATTCTTTCAAGTTAAAAGATAACCTTCCGCCAGATAAATTTTTAATTTGATTTTTTTTATCACTTGAAACGATAACCTCTTTTAACTGAGAAATATCTTTTTCTAAGACTATAGCAATTACGGTATCTTTTAGAATATCGAACTCAATAGTTTTTAAGATAAAATCAGAGTGATCGACTTTTATAACAAGTCTGCCAGAAGAAATGTGTTCTGAAAAATTCCCTAAAACATCAGTAGCAACATTCCATTGTTTTTTATTTACTTCTAAAAAAAGATTTGCGCCAACAAGATTTTGGCTGTCAGAAGATTTTATATTTCCAGATATCTTTACGGTCTGTGCAAAGAGGCCAGAAAAGGAAAACAAGAGAAAGAAAATAATAGATTTTGGCACTTCGTTTTAATAAGAAAAGTGCGAAAATAAACAATTATAACCCAAATGTATCAGGTTATAATTGTTTTAAGTAGAAAGTTTACTTCAACTTATTCAGATACATATTTACGGTATTATCCAATCCAAGATAAAGTGCCTCTGAAATTAAAGCGTGGCCTATAGAAACTTCTAATAAACCTGGAATATTTTCTTTGAAAAATTTGATATTGTCTAAACTTAAATCATGTCCAGCATTGATTCCTAAACCTAATTCGTTTGCCAATACTGCCGCTTTTGTGTAAGGATCAATTCCTTTTTCGTTTCCTAAGCTATATTGATGTGCAAAAGATTCTGTGTATAATTCTATTCTATCCGTTCCTGTTTTTTTAGCGCCTTCAATCATTTCTAGAATTGGATCAACAAAAATCGAAGTTCTAATTCCGTTTCTTTGAAACTCGCCAATGACCTCTGTTAAATATTCTTGATTCTTGATGGTATCCCAGCCTGCAGATGATGTTATTGCTCCAATTGCATCTGGAACTAAGGTTACCTGATCTGGTTTGCATTCTAAAACCAAATCAATAAAATTATGCTGTGGATTTCCTTCAATATTATATTCTGTAATAACAACTGCTTTTAAATCGCGTGCATCCTGATAACGAATATGACGCTCATCTGGACGCGGATGAATGGTGATTCCTTGCCCTCCAAATCGCTGAATATCTGCAGCTACTTTTAATAAATCTGGAACATTTCCGCCTCGAGCATTTCGAAGCGTTGCTATTTTATTGATATTTACACTTAATTTTGTCATATAAATAGATATTAATTCTAGTAATCTTATATTTGTTACGACAAAAATACAAAGTAAAACAGAGCGGTTTTCGGTATTTTTTGATTATTTTGCATCAAATATCCTCAATTGATTTATGACAGAAATTACAAACTATATCACAAACGATTTCAGAGCGATTGACAGTCAGGAAACGATTGCTTCGATTCAGGACTTTTTTATCGATGTAAATTTTTCTCATTTTCCGATTTTAGAAGATGGTATTTTCATCGGAAGCATCTCTTCTGATGATGTTGAAACATTTGACATTGATAAAAAAGCAATTGATTACAAATATACTTTGGAACGTTTTTTTGCGCGAAAATCTATGATTTGGTTAGATGTTCTAGAAGTTTTCGCAAAAAATCATACCAATATTCTCCCTATTCTTGACGAAAACAATACTTACATAGGCTACTATGAAATGGAAGATATCATGAAGTTTTTTCAGGAAACTCCGTTTTTAAAAGAGCCAGGTGCAATTATTATTGTTCAGAAAGGACTTTTGGATTATTCTATGAGCGAAGTAACGCAAATTGTAGAAAGCAATAATGGTAAGATTTTAGGCTGTTTTGTTTCTGAAGCTGATACCGAAAATGTTCAGATTACGGTAAAAATAGGCTTAGGAGCAATCAATGAAATTATCCAGACGTATAGAAGATATGGATACGAAATTATTTCAGAACATCAAGAGGACAACTATATTAACAGCTTAAAAGAGCGATCAGATTATTTAGACAAATATCTCAACATATAAATTATGAATGTGCCAATGGGAGAATTAGTTAATTAGATAATTTTCGCATTTTTCCAAATTATCTAATTGACACATTGACAAATTATCTAATTTACAAAGAATGAAAATAGCCATTTACGGACAATACTATCAGAATAGCACTGAACCTATCATAAAAGACATTTTCTCATTCTTCAATACCAATAATGTCGAAATGGTAATTGAAGAAAACTTCCTGAATATGCTTTATGAAAAACAGCTTGTAAAAAAAGAATACAAAACTTTTTCGCCAAGTACTGCTTTAGACAATAGTTTCGAAATGCTTATTAGTATTGGAGGTGATGGAACGATTTTAAGGGCCGCTGCTTTTGTTCGTAATTCCGGTGTTCCTTTATTAGGTATAAATGCTGGACGTTTAGGATTTCTAGCTAAAGTTCAGAAAGAAAATATCGAGAGTTTATTGCAATATGTAATAGATCAAAACTACACCACTTCTGAAAGAACTTTATTAGGAATTACATGCGAACCTTTTAATGAAGCCTTTAAAGAACTTAATTTCGCTATGAACGAAGTTACAGTGAGTAGAAAAGATACAACCTCGATGATTACAGTAGAAACTTATTTGAACAACGAATATTTAAACTCTTATTGGGCCGACGGATTAATCATTTCTACACCAACTGGTTCTACTGGATATTCTCTAAGCTGCGGCGGACCCATTTTAACTCCAGATGTAAAAAGTTTAGTAATTACGCCAATTGCCCCTCACAATTTAACTGCCAGACCGCTTGTTATTCCAGACGATACCGAAATTACACTTCGAGTAACAGGAAGAGAAGACCAATATTTGGTTTCTTTAGACTCGAGAATTTCTTCTGTAAAAAACGAGTCTATTTTAAAGATTAAAAAAACAGATTACAAAATTAAAATGGTTGAAATACCAGGCGAGACTTTCTTAAAGACCTTAAGAAACAAACTGCTCTGGGGAGAAGATAAAAGAAATTAAACTCTTTTCTGATTCTTCACTATACGATAATACCACATTTTCTCGTTCTGCATGTAGTGAATCATCATTAAATGGCTCTAAATCATATCGTAAATTGAAAAAAAAGCACATTTAACCAAAGGAACTTTGATTCGTATTGATAATTATTATATTTGCACGCAATTTTGAATTAAATGAAGAAAATTTTTAATTTATTGTTATGTTTTTTCCCCTTTATTACACTTAATGCTCAAATCAATGAGCTTGGTGTTTTTCTTGGCGGAAGCAACTTTGTAGGTGATATTGGAAAAACAACTTACATAGCCCCAGAAAAGCTAGCTTTTGGAGTTCTTTACAAATGGAACAGAAGTCCGAGACATGCCTGGAGATTCTCTTATACACAATCAAACATTAGTGGAAATGATTATAAATCTGATGAAACTGGAAGAAATCAGAGAGGCTATCGTTTTGACAATGATATAAAAGAGCTTTCTGCTGGTTTAGAATTCAATTTTTTTGATTTTAATCTTCACGATTATCACACCAAAATAACACCTTATGTATTTACTGGTCTAAATTACTTTTTCTACAATAATTTATACCGATATACTTCAAGTCCAAACACCGTATACGAGCTAAAAAATCAAAGCTCGGTTGCTATACCTATTATATTAGGTATAAAATCAAATATATCACCACGTTTTGTTTTAGCCGCTGAAGTTGGTGCGCGCTACACCTTTACAGATAATCTTGACGGAAGTAATCCTAATACAAGCAGTCCAAATATCATGAAATTTGGAAATTTAAATAATAATGACTGGTATATTTTTTCAGGTATGACATTAACGTATACCTTTGGAAAGAAACCATGCTATTGCGCATACTAAAAAATGAATTTACTAGAATCAATAGATCACACAAACTTACCTAAGCATCTGGCCATTATTATGGACGGTAACGGACGATGGGCAAAACAACAAGGTTTTTTGCGCGCATTTGGCCACGAAAACGGTACAAAATCTGTAAAAGAAATAATCAAAACTTCAGCTAAGCTTGGTATTGAATATCTAACCTTATACGCTTTTTCTACAGAAAATTGGAATCGTCCTAAATTGGAAGTTCAGGCATTGATGAAAATATTGATCAATTCATTAAAGAAAGAGCTTGTTACGCTTCAAGAAAACAATATTCGCCTTAACGCAATCGGAAATCTTGACAAATTACCCAAAACAGCCCAAAAAGAACTTTTGGATGTTATGGAAAAAACGAAAAACAATACTCGCTTAACTCTTACTCTCGCTTTAAGCTACGGCTCTAGAGAAGAATTAGTAAATGCCATAAAGTCAATTAGTGATAAAGTTAAAAATAATATAATTTCAATAGACACTATTGACGATTCAATTATAAATGAGCATCTTTACACGCAAAATTTACCAGACGTAGATTTATTAATACGAACAAGTGGAGAACATAGAATAAGTAATTTTTTACTGTGGCAGATTGCCTATGCAGAATTATATTTTACTAATGTCTTGTGGCCAGACTTTAAAGACCAAGATTTATATGAGGCTATTATTAGTTATCAAAAAAGAGAACGTAGATTTGGAAAAACCAGTGAACAAATTAAATAATTTTTTAGTGTTACAAAAAAGAATACCACAAATAATCTGTGCCCTTTTATTACTGGGTAGTTTTTCACAAGTCAAAGCACAAGAAAGAGTTCCTTTTGATCAAGGAAAAAAATATATTCTAGCTAAAGTTTCTGTTGTTGGTAAAATAAGCTTCAATGAGCAAACTGTTGTAACCTTTTCAGGACTTCAAAAAGGTCAAGAAATTACTGTGCCTGGAGAAGAAATCAGTAGCGCAATTAAAAAATTAGGTAAACTAGGACTTTTTGACGAAATCGCTTTCTATGTTAACAAAGTAGAAAACGACAGTATCTATTTAGACCTAGATATTGTTGAGCTTCCTAAATTAAACGAAGTTAAAATCGTTGGTGTAAAGAAAAGCAAAATCGAAGGATTAATTAAAGATAATAACCTGACAAAGAATAAAATTGTCAACGAAAACTTAATTACTACGACCAAAAATTACATCGAAAACAAATACAAAAAAGAAGGTTTTTATAATACGAAAGTTACTATAACAAACACTCCTGACACTATTAATGGACATCAAGTTAATATGCTTGTTAGAATAGATAAAGGAGACAAAGTTAAAATTAGCAGCATTGATTTCATAGGCAATAAACAGCTTACTGACAATCAATTGCGCGCCGCAATGAAAGACACGAAACAGAAAAATTTCATTCGTGTATTTAAAGCATCTAAATTTATTCCAGAGAAATACAAAACTGACTTAGAAAAAGTAATTGCTGCTTACAAAGAAAAAGGATATCGTGACGCCCGTATTATTTACGATTCTGTTCAATACAGCAAGCAAAAAAATACTCTTGCAATTAAGATTAATGTAGAAGAAGGAAACAAATATTACTTCGGAAATATCAAATTCTTAGGAAATACTGTTTATTCAGATCAGCTCCTAAGCCGTTATTTAGGAATCAAAAAAGGAGAAACTTATAACGGAGTTTTATTAGAAAAAAGAATTGCAGATAAGACTAAACCAGACGCAGAAGACATTACGAATCTATACCAAAACAATGGTTATTTATTCTCTAACATCAATGCTGTAGAGGTAAAAACGGTTAATGACACTATTGATTTTGAGATTAGAGTTACAGAAGGTCCTATCGCTTATTTCAATAAAATTACTGTTGTTGGAAACGACAAAACAAACGACCACGTTATTTACCGTGAGTTAAGAACAAAACCAGGTGAAAAATATAGTAAAGAACAATTAGTTAGAACCATTCGTGAGATTGGACAATTAGGTTTCTTTGATCCTGAGGCAATTGACCCTAAGTTTAAAAACGTAGATGCTGGAGCAGGAACTGTAGATATTGAGTACAATGTAGTAGAAAAAGGATCGAGCCAGGTCGAACTTCAAGGAGGTTATGGCGGTGGAGGTTTCATTGGTACATTGGGGCTTTCGTTTAACAACTTCTCGGCGCGAAAGATCTTTGACAAAGAAGCTTATAAGCCTTTACCAATGGGAGACGGACAAAAAGTTGCGCTTCGTTTACAAGGAAGTACCTATTTCCAAACCTATAGTTTATCTTTCTCAGAGCCATGGTTTGGAGGAAAGAAACCCGTACAGTTTAGTTCATCTATTTCATACAGTAAGCAATTTCTTAACAATTACATCACTAGAACTGTTGATAAAAGCAAAAGTTTTAATATTTTTACAATCCAAGTTGGGTTAGCAAAAAGGTTAACTGTGCCAGATGACTACTTCGTATTATCACAATCTGTAAGTTATCAGCACTATGACTTGAATAATTATAATACAGGTTTGTTTACTTTTGGTAATGGTGCATCAAGAAACTTAGCTTATACAATTGGACTTTCAAGAAGCAATAAAGGGGTAAACCCAATATTTCCTACTTATGGTTCTGAATTTAGTATTAGTGCTAAAGTTACGCCTCCATATTCATTATTTAACGGTGTTGATTATGGTAATTTACAAAATGAAAAGGAATACAAAACACAATATACAGGAACATCAGGAAGCGGTATAGACGGAAAACCACTTAACACTGGCGACTATGTTAAAACAGAAACTATAAATGGAACATCTGGTTATGTAAGTGTTGGATCTGATTTTGCAAGTGCTGATACAGATGTAGCAAAAGTCGATCAGAAAAAATACAACTGGTTAGAATACTATAAAATTAAATTTAAAGGAGACTGGTATACTAAAGTCTATGGAAAATTAGTATTAAGAACACTTACTGAATTTGGTTTCTTAGGGGCTTATAACCAAGAAAGAGGTGTGATTCCGTTTGAGCGTTTTTACTTAGGAGGTGACGGTATGGCAAACTACTCAATGGATGGTAGAGAGACTATTCAGTTGAGAGGTTATCCAAATAACTCTTTAACTCCGGTAAATGCAAATGGTGATGCAATTGGAGCAACGATTTACAACAAATTCTCTATGGAATTACGTTACCCAATTACATTAAAAGCATCGGCTTCTATTTTTGCATTAACGTTCTTAGAAGCAGGTTCATCATACCCAACGTTTAAAGATTATAACCCATTCGACTTAAATCGTTCTGCTGGTGCTGGTTTACGTGTATTCATGCCTGCATTTGGATTATTGGGTATTGACTTTGGTTACGGGTTTGACGCTCTTCCAGGACAAACAAAAGCTAATGGTTGGGAAACACACTTTATCATTGGACAACAATTTTAAAGAAATAACGTTTGGTTAAAAATCATCAAATAAAGTTATGTTATGAGAAAACAATTTTTATTTATATTTTTAGCCTTGATTGTAGCAAATACAAGTCAGGCACAAGGTAAGACTACTCGAATTGGCTACATCGACATGGAATATATTTTAGAAAATGTTTCCGATTATAAAGAAGCTAAATCACAATTAGAGCAAAAAGCTCAAAAGTGGAAACAAGAGGTAGAGGCCAAAAAATTAAATATAAATAATTTGAAAGAAAGCTTAAAGACAGAAAAAGCTTTACTTACAAAAGAATTAATAGAAGAAAGAGAAACCGAAATTAAGTTTCTTGAACAAGAAATGATGGATTATCAGCAGAAACAATTTGGTTCTGATGGAAATCTAATGAGACAAAAAGCGGCTTTAGCAAAGCCTATACAGGATCAGGTTTTTACTGCTGTGCAAGATATCGCAGAAGCAAAAAATTACGATTTTGTTTTTGACAAATCATCAGATCTTACAATGCTTTTTAGTAATAAAAGATTTGATATTAGCGATCAGGTTTTAAGAATCTTAAACCGTACTGAAAAACGTGAGCAGCTAACAAAGAAACAATTGAAAGAGCAAGAAGTTAAAGAAAATCTTGAGAATGCAATTGACGAAAATCCAGCAATGGCTGATCGCCAAAAAGCACTTGACGAGAAAAGAGCTGCTAGAGAAAAGCTTATTCAAGATAGAAAACTAGAGCAAGAGGCTAAGAGAAAAGAATACGACGATAGAAGAAAAGCCCTGCAAGAAGAGAGAGATGCGAAAAAAAATGGCACGGTTTCTGGAACAGCTACAACAATAGCCACTCCTGCTGCAACGAGTGGTGCTGTTAATACAAACTCGACTGCAAAAACAGCAACGCCTGATGCCAATGGAGAGACACCTTCAGCTGAACAGTCTGGAATGACAAAAGCAGAAGAAAGACAATTACTTTACGAACAACGTAAAAAAGAATTGGAAGAAAGAAGAAAGAAAATTTTAGAAGAAAGAGAAGCGGCTAAAAAAGCAAAAGAAGCCGAATCGCAAAAAACAAATACGACCAATAATTAATTAATATTTTAAAAATGATGAAACAAATCAAAACTTTACTAATTGCTGCAATTCTTATTTTAGGAGCAAGTAACACAATGAACGCGCAAGCGAAGGTAGCTCATGTTGATGTAAGCGAGATCATGTCGAAAATGCCTGCTATGCTAGATGCTCAAAATCAACTGCAAAAATTAAGTGGTACATATGATGCTGAATACAAAAAAATGGTTGACGAATATCAAGTAAAAATCAAAAAGTACGAAGCTGAAGCTGCAACTGTAACTGATGCTGTAAACGGTGAGCGTTCTAAAGAGGTTCAAGATATGCAAAAGAGAATTGTTGATTACAGAGACAATGCTCAAAAAGAATTACAACAAAAAGAAACTGACATCGTAAAACCATTAATGGAAAAAGTTAGAACTTCTATTCAAAAAGTAGGAAAAGCTAAAGGTTTCCAATATGTTTTAGACGGTTCTACTTTATTATTAGCTGATGGTCCAAACATCACTGCTGACGTGAAAAAAGATTTAGGATTCTAAGAAATTAAATCTCTATAATTAAACTGCTCAATTTTGTAATTGAGCAGTTTTTTTTTGCAAAAATTTAAAAGTAATCTTTGAAATTATTTCAAGATTTGACTTAACTTAGAATAACGAATTATAGTAAAAAATATTAAATTTGCTTTATGATAAACAATAATCCTATAGGCGTTTTTGATTCTGGTATTGGCGGAACTTCCATTTGGAGCGCTATTCATGATCTTCTTCCAAACGAAAAAACCATTTATTTGGCTGACAATAAAAATGCTCCTTATGGGCAAAGAACCAAAGAAGAGATTGTTGCATTAAGCAAAAAAAACGTAGAATTTCTACTAGAGAATAATTGTAAACTAATTGTTGTAGCATGTAACACTGCAACTACAAATGCTATATTTGAACTTCGTGCAGATTATGATGTTCCGTTTGTTGGAATTGAGCCCGCTATTAAACCTGCTGCAAACAATTCTCAAACACAGGTAATTGGAATTCTAGCTACAAAAGGAACTCTCAACAGCGAATTGTTTAATAAAACTGCTGAGATGTTTCAGAACACTAAAATCATTGAGCAAGTAGGTCACGGACTTGTACAGCTTATTGAAGATGGCAATTTGTATTCGCCAGAAATGACTCAATTATTAGAATCTTATCTACGACCTATGATTGAAGCTAATATTGATTATTTGGTTTTAGGATGCAGCCATTACCCTTATCTAATTCCTCAGATAAAAAAAATTCTCCCAGATCATATTAAAATAATAGATTCAGGAGAAGCTGTTGCGCGTCAGACTAAAAATCTGCTACGTGATAAAGTCGGTTTTTCTGAAAGTGCAGATCATGATCCTATATTTTATGTCAACTCAAACCCAAAAGTTTTGGAGTCAATTTTAGAATATAAATATCCCGTAATCAAAAAAGACTTTTAAATCATTATTCAAACTTTCGCTTGACGAACCAAATTCCGTCCAGCGACAAATTGATTGATATTTTATGGTAATTTTCTTTTATTAAATCATTTGCAATTCGGCCTTTCTGCCCATAAGAATACGAAATGTTAAGTGACGAAAATGTATTTTCGATTGGCAAGTTTAATCCAATAGAAACAGATGCATTATTGACACGATGTTTATCAACTTCAAGATAACCATTGTCAAAATTTATACCTGCAGAATACCCTACTCTATCCCAATATTTCCTAATATTCTTTTTAGCATTATAGGAAATTCCTAGTGCAAAACGGTCTTGATTTACAAATTCTCCATAAAGTTCAGATTGCTTTGTGCTATCCCAGAAACTCTTCTCATAATCTAAAGTTAGATTCAAATTATTTTTAAATCGTTTACTAACTCCAAAACCTAACTCTAAAGGCATGTAATAATCGTCTGTATCTGTAGCTACATTGGTTTCTACAGCAGTCTCCACTTCATCTGCAATACTTGCTACCGACTGTACTTTGGACGCTTTTATTCTTGACGGAACTTTAACTGTCGTCCCGATTGTAAAAGTGGAATCTATTTTGAATTGCCCTCCTAATGTTGCGCGTACGCCATTATAATCTGTTTTTTTATGTATGGTCGTAATGGCATTCGAAATCAAAAAAGCACGATCGTCTACTGTGTTTCCAAAAAGAAACGTTCCTGTTGCTCCCAATGTTAATTTTTTTCCAAATCTATATCCGTATGAAAAATCCAAATTGTTCAAACCTCCAGATCCCTGCGCCGTCACATAATAATATTCCTGGCTATCGGCAATTGGGAGTTTTAAATTTGAAATCTTAAACACCGAACTAGAATAAGGACGAAGTGCTAAACTAAAACCAGAATTTTTAGTAACTGGAAAAGCAAAAGCCAAATGAGAAAATTGAAAATTATTTCGCTTTTCTGTACGAGTACTGCTCTGATAAGTTGTCGCAATGGCTTTCCCTCCAATATCAAAAAGAAAGTGATTCTGATACATAAATCCTAAAGATGCCGGATTTAGATTATTGATAAAAGTATCTGAAGGCAAAGCAATTCCAGAACCACCAATTGAAGGCAAATTACCAAAATCTGAATCATACAAGCTTCCAACACCATAAAGTGAGTATGGAGAACTTGAGATACTTTGAGAAAACGAAGTCAGCGACATTAAAAGGAAGCAACTCCATAAAACAATTTTATTTTTCATTTAATAAGAGATGTAATAAATTTTGAGCTGAATTTTGTTGTCGACATGTTTTTGATTTCCTAAAACAATTCGATTAACCGATTTAGAAATCGAAGGTAATGTCAGAATAAGCGATGATCTAGAATCGGCTTGCTTAAGCATTTCTTTTTGAAGAAAAGCACCAATCGGAATTGTATAGCCTAAATTTTCATTAAACTCGTCACTCTTTTTATTCAATATTCCATATACAGTGGTTCCAGCAGAATTCACCAATGTCCCGCTTATTCGATTCAGATTATCTCCAACATAAACCGCCAAAGAATCTGCCAACGGATATTTATCTGAATAAGAATTATTGATTGGCTTAACGAACAATTCGGCATTTACAATAGCTCCGCTGGTCGAGATATTTTTAAACTGCTTAATATTAGGAAATTCAACTCTGCAGGCAACTCCTGTTCCTGACTGAATAAATCCTTGATTATTGGTTAACTTACTGGAGAGATTACTGCTAGAAACGGGAAGATTTTGCAGTATGGTTCCCGTTTTATCCAGAGAAATAGAATTGAACTGTTTTGTATTGTCAATAATTGTAAAATCGAGATAATAAGAGGCTTGATCTGCATCTCCTTTATACTTTGAATAATACAATCGAATTTTACTGTTTCCCCCACTAAATCCGATTACACTAGAAGAATTCGATGTGTCTGGAACCAAAACAAGTCCTTTTAAATATTCGGTAAAACTATCTAAATCTGTAACTTCTTTCTTTTTTACTTTCTGAAAGAGAGCTTCTCCAAACTCATCATTCATTTTAATATTTATAGAGTCCTTTTGTGTTGGTCTTGGCATAAAGGATATCTTTCCCAAGCTTTCAGAACTATAATTAAATGCCGAATTGTTGTATAAATCACTCTCGCCAGTATTGGCCTTAATTTTTTGAAGCAAACGATGAATATCAAATGTTTGAACTTTTGTAGTATCTCCATAATAATACTTATCGTATTTAAGAATCATCGAAATAGAATCGAAAACATAATTTACAGCGTCAGTATCAGAGCCTGCACTATTTAACGTATAAATATTGCTTGAAATCTGAAAATAGCTGTTTGATTTGACTTTCCCAAAAATAGGATCATCATAATTTCCAACCAAGATTCTGTTTTTAGCCGAAGTTACCAGAGAGTCAAAATTGATTGTTGACATTTCTACTGTCACAGTATCTATCATAATTACTTTATTGCTTAAAGCAAGATAATCTGAACCAACAGTAAATTCTCCAGTATCTGTATCTGTACCACATGAAAATAGGGTAAATACAAAAAGCAGTATCAATATAAACTTGTGCATAATTTAATTTTTGGGCAAATATAAATTGTGCACTTTGGCAACACACTATAACATATACTATCGCGCTTTTTTAAGCTACAAATTGCGCAAAACGATCTATAATCTGAATTCTATTCTCAAATTCTAATTCGACCTTAAAAACAGCGATTTTGTCTATCAAAACACGTCATATATATATCTTCTTTTTTTTAAGGGCTCCATCCATCTAATTTTGAACCAATAAAATAAATAATGAAAGTAAGGTTTTTAGTTTGTTCTCTTTTTTTGATTTCGTTTTTAGGTTTAAAAGCTCAGGAAAACTTTAGCGCTACGGTAAATTTTAAAACTGAGCCAACAGAAAAGATAAATTTTAGCGAAACAGATGTTGCTGTTTTTTATCAGAAGAAACTAGGAACAAAAAGCAAAATAGCGAACACGTTAGAATATTCTAATTTGAAGGTGAATTACGAATTCAATCCCTATAATTTTTATGCGGATGAGGATAAATTCAATCAAGTTCAAAACAAATTCGAATATTCGTCTGAAATAGCCGAAAAAACTAAATGGCAACTTTCTGTAATTCCGACAGCAAATTTCCAAAGTAAACTGGATTTTTCAGACCTGACAGTTCTAGGAAGTTTGACAATAAGCCAGCAGTTGACTTCAAAAATAAATTTAATTGTCGGAGCTGGCAGAACATCGATTTTTGGAGCACCAAAAATAACGCCGATTGTGTTTTTTGATTATAAAATGAATGAGCAAACCGATTTTAAAATTGGATTCCCAGATTCGAGAATTTCTTATTCTAATAATGATCGAAACCAATTCAGTCTGACGAATAGTTTTAATGGAAATTTTTATCATTTGAACGAAACAAATACAGATAATAATGCCGAAAAAGCAGTTTTATCGCAAATGACATCTGCTCTAGAATATGAAAGAAATGTTACTGGCAATTGGTTTTTAAATTTTAAAGCTGGTTACGATTTCAATAAAAAATACAATTTACTAGATAACAGTGACCATAAAGTATATGACTACAATAGCGGAAATGGTTACGTTTTAGGAATAGGGATCAAATACAAACAATAAATATTAAATACACTATGATTAATCTAAAAAAAGGAATTTTATTCACCGCGCTTTTTTC
The DNA here is from genome assembly GCF_056824325.1 of Flavobacterium sp. B330r. NCBI lineage: Bacteria > Pseudomonadati > Bacteroidota > Flavobacteriia > Flavobacteriales > Flavobacteriaceae > Flavobacterium > Flavobacterium sp. B330r. The sequence continues at coordinate 2,666,882 of NZ_CP124860.1, read as the reverse complement.
AAGCCTCTTTTTGATAAGCTGCAGCAATGATAATGATGATGATGATTTGATGGGTAACTGGATTAAAAAATCAGCTTTTGACGGTCCTGCAAGATCTAGTGCTACAAGTTTCGTTATCGGAGATTATGCTTATGTAGTTGGTGGCTATACTGGCGATGTTTATTTAAAAGATTTATGGGTTTATAACTCAAACGGAGATTACTGGGAGCAAAAAGCAGATTTTGGAGGCGTAGGAAGAAGTTCTGCGTCTAGTTTTGCATTAAATGAGAAAGGTTATGTTGGTCTTGGTTATGATGGAACGAACAAACTGAAAGACTTTTACCAATATGATCCTTCTGCAAATAGCTGGACACAAAAAACAGATTTTGCAGGAACAGCGCGTTATGCCGCCGTAGGTTTTCAAGTTGGCGGTAAAGCCTATTTTGGAACAGGTTACGACGGAAACTATTTGAAAGATTTCTATCAATACGATGATCAGGCAAATACGTGGACTCTGGTAAATGGTTTTAGCGGCAACAAAAGACGAAATGCAACGGTCTTTACAATTGCAGACAAAGCATATTTAGTTACTGGTGTAAATAATGGAGTTTATCAGGAGGATTTCTGGGAATTTGATCCAGCGACAGATGTCTGGACCAGAAAAAGAGACGTTGACAAAGATACAGATGACGATTACAGCTACAATGATGATTATGCTATTGTACGTTCTAATGCTTCAAGCTTTTCTATGAATGGATTAGGATACATTATAGGTGGTGAAAACATAAAAACAGTTTGGGAGTACAATCCGTCAACTGATTTATGGACAGAAAGAACTCCAATGGAAGGCGCTACAAGAACAGATGCTGTTGGTTTTGCCATCAACAACCGTGGGTTCTATATGTTAGGAAGAGTTGGCTCTACTTATTTTGATGATGCATGGGAGTTTAGCCCATTAGACGAACAAAGCGACGATGATAATTAATATTAAACAATTCTTCTGGAGTAACATCCAGAAGAGTTTTGTAGTTTTTGCTATTCTATTTTTCATCGCTTGTGCGAAAAAAGAAACTTTAACAACGGCTTCTTTTAAAACAAACTCCGGTTGGGGATACACCATTGCCTACAAGGAAAAAGTTTTAATTAAACAGTCTGTTATTCCCGTAATAAGCGACACTAAAAGTTTTGAAACAGAAACAGATGCTCTAAAAGTTGCAGATCTTGTTAAGCAGAAACTCAAACAAAACTTATCTCCAACGGTAACCAAAAATGAATTAATTTTATTAAAAATAAAATTGTAAATGCAGATCGATACCATTAAAAATACAGGCTATAACAAAATATTGTTCCATTCTATGATATGGATTTTCTTTATTTTAACTTCTTTGATTCAATTTTACGAAAGTCCATTTAAACTCGACAGCGATTTTTACGCCCAATGGCTTTCTGGAATTTTATTGTTTTATCTGAACTATTTTTATTTGGTTCCCAATTATCTGTTGCAAAAAAAATATTGGCTGTATGGTATATTTGTTGTTGGCCTGATTGTACTATTTATGGTAATAAGATTTAATTATTTTGTTCCTGAATTTAGACATTTAAGACCTGAAAATGCAATGTATGCTAAGACCGTTATTCGTGACCCCCATTTTTTTCCGAGAGACGGTCGAATGCATCACAGAGTAGAAATGAGACAGCCGTTTTTTTTTAAGATTGCTCCTTCATTTTTCTACATCCTGATCATTACCATTTCAGCAATCATTAGAACATTAACTGAATTTTATAATAATCAGCAAAATAAACTGATTGCCGAAACACATAGAACAAATACAGAATTGATTTATCTGCGCAAACAAACCAATCCGCATTTTTTATTCAATTCTTTAAACAGTATTTATTCTTTGGCACACAAAAAATCTGATTTGGTCCCTGATGCCATCGTGACCTTGTCTGAACTGATGCGCTACATGCTGTATGAGACAGATAACAAAACGGTGGCTTTAGAAAAAGAAGTCAATTATATCCAGAATTACATAGAGTTACAAAAGCTACGATTAAATAATATCGAAGACATTGTTATCAACGTACATGGCGATACTAAAAATAAATTTATTGAGCCTTTGTTACTGATTTCTTTTGTTGAAAATGCCTTTAAGTATGGAACAGATTATAAAGGCGCAGCTCATGTAAAAATTAAGATTCTAATTACAGATCATAATCTGGATTTCTGGATTGAAAACACCATTGAGAATTACGTAAAAGATCCTGAAAACTCAGGAATCGGATTGGTAAATATTCAAAGCCGTCTTGATCTTTTATATCCTAACGCACACGAACTAACCATTACTCAGGATAATGAATATTACCGAGTTCATTTGAATTTAAAGTTGGACGAAATTAAAACCGCAATACATTAAACAAAACTGATTATGGACAGAAAGAAATTTATCCGAAATGGTATTTTGGGCATTGCATCATTGGCAACAGCTTCAAAATTTTTAGAGTCTTGTTCTAAAAGCGACAATGACGAAACTGACACGAGCAATTCTGGAGACGGAAGCTGTGCCGTTTCTCCTTCAGAAACAAAAGGTCCATTCCCTATCAAAACGCCAAGTCAGCTGGTTTTAGAAAACATCAAATCTGATCGTGTTGGAATTGCGCTATTGATTAATTTAAAAATCGAAAATAAAAGCAACAATTGCGAACCTCTTTCGGGAGCTTTAGTAGATGTTTGGCATTGCGACAAAGACGGAAATTATTCTGAATACGGCGGCACGCAAATGCAGCAGACAGATTATACTTCTGTCCATTTCCTTAGAGGTAGACAAACTTCTAATGCTAGCGGAGAAGTTTCTTTTATTTCAATTTATCCTGGTTGGTACCAAGGAAGAGCACCACATGTGCATGTAGAAGTTCTATCAAGCACAGGAACTTCTTTATTGGTAACACAAATTGCTTTTCCTGAAACCATTTCAAGTGAAGTATATTCAAGTACCAATTATATCGCACACGGGCAAGCAGATACTGCAAATACAAAAGACAATGTTTTTGCTGATAGCTTATCCGACGAGTTAGCTACTATAACGGGTAATTTGACAGATGGTTTCACATTGACTAAAACTATAACTGTTAACGCATAATTTTGATTTGTAAAAACCAGTATTTTATGAAAATTTTAAAACTTAATTTACTGGTTTCAAACTACTTTTGACTGCGAAATAAACTTTAAAAAATTAATCCCGAAAAAGATGAAATGTGTAATTATTGATGACGAACCTTTAGCTGTAGACTTATTGCAGGATTTTGTCAAAAAAGTAGATGCTCTAGAGCTGGTAAGCACTTTCAATAATGCTATTGATGCTGTTTCATTTATCAACCAGAATAATATTGATTTGGTTTTCCTAGACATTCAGATGCCTCATTTTTCTGGAATTGATTTTTTAAATACAATTGAAAAAAAACCTCTTGTTATTTTTACAACTGCTTATTCTGATTATGCTGTAGAAGGTTTTAATCTTGGCGCTGTTGATTATTTAGTGAAGCCAATTCCATTTCATCGATTTTTGAAAGCAGTCGTAAGAGCACAACAAGTCTTGCAACCTGTAACCAATACTGCAATTGCTGAAAACAATAATGCACCCGAAATTGAGCAGGACTTTATGTTTGTTAGGGCCGAATATGAAAATGTAAAATTGAATTTTGCTGACATTCTTTTTATTGAAGGCCTAAAAGATTATGTCAAAATTTATACAACAGATAATAAATTTACACTGACATTAATTAGTTTGATCAAACTTGAGAATCTACTTTCAAGCAAAGGTTTTTCAAGAATTCACAGATCGTATATTATCAATATCAAACACGTAAAATCGATTCAGAAAAACAAGGTTTTAATAAGTGATAAAAGAATTCCAATTAGCGAAAGCTATAAAAATAGTTTCTTCGAAAAAATCAACCTATAATTTTCTGAAATTCCAATAATAAAAATTCCAAATTCCAAAAGTCTGATCTTTTTGGAATTTGGACCCGAGCGATAGCGAACGGGCGAAGCAATTTCTATTTTGTTATTTTGTTATTTTTATTTTTCTTCTTTGAACCAACTAGAATACATCACATAATTGTTTGAAATACGCCCTATTTCGCCTGCAAAATCAGATTGATCGATGTCTTTTACTTTTTTGGCAGGAACTCCAGCATAAATACTTCCAGAAGTTACAACCGTATTTTGAGTTACAACGGCACCTGCAGCAACAATAGCATTGCTTTCTACCACACAGTTATCCATTACAATTGCTCCCATTCCGATTAAAACATTATCATGAATAGTACAGCCATGCACAATTGCATTATGCCCAATTGAAACGTTATTTCCTATAATTGTTGGGTGTTTTTGATACGTACAGTGAATTACGGCACCATCCTGAATGTTAACCTTGTTTCCGATTTTAATGAAATGAACATCTCCCCTCACAACAGCATTAAACCAAACACTGCAAGATTCTCCAAAAGTAACATCTCCTACAATAGTCGCGTTTTCGGCAACATAACAATCCTCTGGAATAAGAGGTGATTTTCCGTTTACAGATTTAATAAGCATAATAATAATTTTAGTTAACTGCAGGACAATTACAGTCGTAACGTGCTTTTCTGCAGAATAAATTAACTCCTAAAGTAATTTGATGAAAACCGCCTGTATCAAACTTAACATCTCCCATTAACTGAGTATAGGTGTAAGCAAACATAAAGTTCTTGAAATTAACTCCAACAATCGGTGTAAAGTATTGTAATTTTTGAGACGAAACTCCAGTTCCCGAAATATATTGCGCGCCATCAAAACCTCTTCTATAAGATAAAGCCGCCCATAGACTTCCAAAATCCATGTTTTTGTACGCTTTCATATTCAAATCAAGCGTTTTTGCTTTTGTCTGATCAAATAGCTGAAAAAGAAAAGAAGGCTCCCAAGTCCAACTACTATTTTTTCCAAATACATAACCAGCGCTCAATAAAAACTTTCTAAGATTATCCGATTCATAATCAGTATATAATTCTCTTCTAGTTTCTAACAATCCTTGAACTGTTGCGTGTGCATAGAAATCTAAATAATTATAAGACGCTCCAACGTCAAGATTGAAATAAGAATCTTTCTGAATTGACCCAAAAACAATTGGATCAAAAGTTCCGCCAAATTTTGTTTCGTCCAATTGGCTTTGTATTAAACCTCCGCTAATTCCAAAAGACAACTGATTCAAATCTAATTCATCTCTTGAAAACATAATATGGTGTGCGTAAGTCAATTTCACACCTTTTTGAGAATGATATCCGTTTTTATCATTAAAAAGAATTATACCAGCTCCAGAACGTTCTCCAACTCTTCCGTTAAAACTTAAAGTCTGTAAAGATGGAGCATCTTCTTCTCCAAACCATTGCTTTCTGGCCGTTAATCTTATTTTGGCACAGTTAGCCGCGCCGGCCATAGAAGGGTGAATTAAGTAATAATTATCAGACAAATAATCCGAATAAACAGGTAGTCCCTCTTGAGAGTAAGAATAAAAAGTAGTAATGAGAAAAATTAATAAAACCTTGATTTTAAATTCCATAAAGACAATTTTGTTTTCGGATAATTTTCACTCTTGCAATTTAACACGATTTATTTGAAAAGAGTCTTAATTATTTCATTAAAAAATCAAATATAGCCATTAGTAGAAAATAACTTTAGTAAATTTGCAAAAAATATATTACCATGACTAAAATCACTATAAAAGAAACCCAAAATCCAACTATTTTAAAGTTCGAATTTGATGATTTCATTACTCAAAATCAAAACTTTGAGTTCAAAAATATTGATGAAGCGCAAGCTTCTCCTCTAGCACAGCAATTATTCTATTTACCGTTTGTTAAAACAGTTTATATCTCAGGAAATTTTATCGCTATCGAAAGATATAGCATTGTAGATTGGGACGACGTAAAAGATGCGGTTGCTGAACAAATTAGTGCTTTTGTGGACAAAGGTGGCGTTATCATTAAAATTGACGAAACAAAAGCAAAAAAACAGCCTATTACAGTTTACGGAGAAACAACTCCAAACCCTTCTGCATTAAAATTTGTTGTAAGCAGAATGTTAACTCGCAATGCTGTAGAATATAAAAATATTGACCAGACTGCTTCTTCTCCATTAGCTCAGGAATTATTTAAATTTCCTTATGTGAAAGAAATTTTTATTGACGAAAATTATATTTCGGTAACCAAATATGAAATCAATAATTGGGATGAAATCACTTTAGAATTAAGAACTTTCATTAAACAATTTATTGAAAACGGAGGAACGGTTTTAGACGAAAGTTTAATCGAAACTAAAGTCAAAAATGAAGCAACAAAAGATGAAGCTTTTGATAAATTGGATGTTACTTCACAGCAAATCATCAATATCTTAGAAGAGTATGTAAAACCAGCTGTAGCTGCTGATGGTGGAAACATTGCTTTTGAATCTTATAATGAAGAAGACAAGACAGTAAAAGTATTATTGCAAGGTGCTTGCAGTGGTTGTCCTTCATCTACATTTACTTTAAAAAGCGGTATCGAAAATATGCTGAAAAGCATGCTGAATGATGACGCTATAAAAGTAGAGGCATCAAATGCATAGTTTGACTAAATTATTATTCAAAGCGTCTCATTGAGGCGCTTTTTTTATTATTAACCACTAGTTACCAATTATTTACCATTAAAAACACGAGTAATTCTATAAAATTAATTAATATTGTAATCTTAACCAACTAATTAACAACCATGGGATTATCTTCATTTTTTAAAAATCTATTTGGCTCAACCAAAGAGTCTGTAACTGAATTGGCAAATAATGCCGAAAGTACTTTTGAGCAAGCAAAAGAAGCTGCTGCGCCATACATCGAAAAAGCGGAAGCTTTTGCAGAAGAAGCAATTGAAAAAGTAAAAGAAGTTTCGGAACCTATTATTGACAACGCAGCAGAGTATGCTGAAAAAGCAAAAGATACTGTAAGCGAATATGCCGACAAAGCCGCTAAAGTGGTAAATGATGTAGTTGATTCTGTTAAAGAAAAAACAGCTTCTGCAGCTGTTAGCGATACGCCAGAAACTATTTCTGAAACCGTTGTTGATGTAAGCGAAAAATCGGCTGCAGAAGTAGAAGAAATCGCCGATGAAGCAGCCGACAAGGCATAAACACACTTTTCTGATAATGTAAATATTTTTATATTTGCACTACTAATATACCTTCTCTTTTGAGAAGGTTTTTTTATTTCAAAATCATGAACATTAGCCCAGAACAAGTCAGTAAATACGTTGCTCGATTTATTGATATTTTAGTCGATTATTCACCAAAACTGATTTCTGCATTTTTAATCTTATTTGTTGGTTTATACGCCATCAGATTGATTAATCGAATTATTAGAAAAATAATGATTCAGCGAAATCTCGATCCAACATTAACAAAATTCTTAGCTGACATTTTATTATGGGCTTTAAGAATTTTATTATTTGTAACCTTTATTTCTAAATTAGGAATTGAAACTTCTTCATTTGTTGCCATCTTAGGAGCAATGGGACTTGCGGTTGGCTTATCATTACAAGGATCACTTTCTAATTTTGCTGGCGGAATGCTTATTATTGTTTTTAAACCATTTAAAGTTGGAGATACGATAGAAGCACAAGGCATTGTTGCTACGGTTGAAGAAATTCAAATTTTTGTAACAAAAATGATTACTGGAAACAATCAGACTGTTTTTGTTCCCAATGGTGCTTTGTCTAACGGAAATATTATTAATTATTCCATGAAGGGAGAAAGAAAAGCCGACTTGACATTTTCAGTTTCCTACGACTCTGATATTAAAAAAGCAAAAGAAGTTCTCTTAGATGTCTTGCTTAAAAACCCAAAAGTTCTTAAAAATCCTGCTCCAGAAGTTTTTGTGAAAAATTTATCTGCAAGTTCGGTGGATTTTGCAGTTCGCCCTTGGGCTAAAAATGCCAATTATGGAGCTGTTTTTTCTGAAACATTAGAAAACTGTAAAATAGCATTAGATGAAGCCGGAATATCGGTTCAACCCTACACTATACAAAAATAAATATTACTGTTTCTTTGGAGGAGCAATCATAAAATCTTTTAAATAATAAGGTTCAAAATAAGCGACATCTACAGTGTCGCTTTTTTGATACTTATCAAAACTGATTTTACTCATTGCTTTCGCTGAAGGATATTTTATGTCTTCTAAAAACACAAAATTATCTTTAGTCAAAACAGATTTACATTTATCAGCACAATCACCAACAAAATAAACTTTCTCTGTATATTCTTGAAATGAATTTTCGTCAATAATTTCAGCTTGAATCGCCCTTTCGACTGTCAAATCTGAATTAAAAATAGCACTGTAAACTTCCATACGACGCGCATCTAACATGGGTATGATTTTTCCGTCTGCAACTCCAGCCTGAGAAGCTAGAGCCTGTAAAGTGTCGACTGCAATTAACGGAATATTTAAAGCATAACACAACCCTTTTGCTGCTGAAACCCCAATTCTTAAACCTGTGTAAGATCCTGGACCTTGACTAACCGCAACAGCATTTAAATCCTGCGCCGAAATTCCTGCTTTTGCTATTACCTCTTCAATAAAAACATGAAGTTTTTCGGCATGCGAATAGCCTTCATCTGCCAATTCATTGCAAACAATTGTTTGACCATCTTTTGCAATAGATACAGAACAATTTTTAGTAGCCGTTTCGATATTGAGAATAAAAGACAAAATATGTAGTTTTAAAAATTAATTATTGATGTCAGGCTGAGCGAAGTTGCAACTTCGAATTCGCTCAGGATGACAGTATGCTTATATTGTTATTTTTTTGGAGCCTCAGCTTTCTTAAGTTTAACCTTGTCTCCAGAATTAAGATCTTTAGAAACTGTTGTGTAAGGCCCTGTAATTACGACATCCCCAGGTTTAAGACCAGACATTACTTCAATATTAGTATCATCCTGAATTCCAGTTTTAATAACTCTAATCTTGGCCTTATCTCCAACTTTCACAAAAACACATTCGAATTTTTTATCGCTTTTTGGAGCTGCTTTTTTATCTTCATTAGGATCTTCAACCTTAAAATCTTTTACAGCAGTAGTATCCGACTTTACGACAACAGAACTAATTGGCACTGCCAAAACATTGTTTTTCGTTGTTGTAATAATATCTACAGTAGCAGTCATTCCTGGTCTAAAAGGAGAATATGTACTTGGTTTTCCTTCTAACAGATCTTGATAAGAATCTTTCAGAATACGAACTTTAACTTTAAAATTCGTTACCTGATCTGAAGTTAATGTTGTGCTTGCAGAATTAGAAATACTGGTTACAACGCCCTTAAATTTCTTTTTTAAATAAGCATCAACTTCAACATTTGCTTCATCTCCAATTTTAATCTTTACGATATCATTTTCATTCACATCTACTTCAACCTCCATATTGTTTAGGTTTGCCACGCGTAAAAGCTCCGTTCCGGCCATTTGCTGTGTTCCTAAAACTCTTTCTCCCAATTCTACATTTAGTACCGAAATGGTTCCATCTGCAGGAGAATAAATTGTGGTGCGGCCTAAATTGTCTTTGGCTTCGGTAACAGATGCCGAAGCACTTTGAACATTGTAATAAGCGCTTTGTTTTGTTGCTTTGGCCACTTCAAAAGAAGAAATGGCTTTATCCCAATCTGATTTCGAAATTACACCTTTATCATACAATATTTTATTACGCTCATAATTTGCTTTTGCTTCTTTAAAACTTGCGTCAGACTGAGTTAGACTTGCTTTTGTTCCAGCTAAATTTGCGACAGATCTTTCTAATCCTGAGGTATATAAATCGGGATTTATTTTTACTAATAAATCTCCTTTTTTAACCACTTGCCCTTCTTTTACGTTTAATGAAATAATCTCGCCCGAAACCATCGAAGCAATTTTAATTTCAATTTCAGGCTGAATTTTACCTGTTGCAGAAACAGTTTCAACAATTGTTGAAGCGGTTACTTTTGCAATTTCTACTTCTTTTCCTTCGTCCTTATTTCCTATTACTCCAGCCTTAGAAAGACCGACCAAAGCTGCAATAATAACTATTGCACCACCTAATAAGAAATAAACAGTTTTTTTTGACATAATGAATTATTTTGTAATAATTGGAACAATTGGAATTCCGAAATAAAACTCTAATATTTTAATTTTAAACATGTAATCGTATTTTGTTCTGATAACATCAGACTGCGCATTAGTCAATAATGTTTGGGCTTGAGTGAAATCAAATGAATTCATTAAACCAACATCATATTTTTCTTTTGCATAATTGTAAGCCTGCTGTCTTGCCTCTAAAGTTACAGTAGAAGATTCGTATGTATTTAAAGCTCCTCTTGCATCTGTAAAAGCGGTGTACACGTTACGTTGCAAATCTAAACTTTTTTGCTCTAAATCTATTTTAGATTTTTCTAAACTTACTTTATTACGCTCTACATTATTCTTAACTGAGAAACCATTGAAAATAGGAACATTTAACTGCAAACCAAAATTATGCCCTTTATTATCGCTAAACTGCTGGAATATAGGGTCTGGCCCTACTGTATATGGATTACCGCTTGCATCCAACCTAACTTGATCGCTATAACTTGCTCTGGTATTAAATCCATAGAAACCAGAAAGTGTTGGCTGATAAGCTCCTTTGGCTATAGAAACATTTTTTTCAGCAATCTCCAAATTGGTTTGTGCTAATTTTAACTCTGTTCTAGTTTCTTTCGCTTTGTTATAAATTTCAATTGGACTCTGAGCTAGGATATTATTTTCATCCGCTACATTAGTATCATCAACTACATCAAAATCTGCAAACTCTTTTAATTGTAAAAGCTGAGCCAAACTCAATTTAGAAATCAATAAATTATTTTCAGAAACCGCAATGTTTTGTTTGTCTGTTGCAACAGTAGCTTTCAAATCGAACAAATCTCCACGCGGAATAGTTCCTGCATTTACCATTTCTTCAGAACGAGCATATCGTTTTTCGTCGATTAACAATTGCTCTTTTTTAACCTTTAAATCTTCTTTATTAGATAAAATCTGCAAAAAGGCACTAGCGACATTCAACGAAATATCTTCCTGCATTTTTAACAGCTGATAATGTGAGGCAATAATACTTAATTTTGCCTTTCTCATCGTGTTTTGATTCTGCAGACCTTTGTAGATGTCAACTCCCGCGTTTATCCCAACTGAAGAATATTGTGTAGTTTGGTTACGTAAAATACCTGTTGTAACATCCTGGTTCAAACCGATATTCCAAGAGTGAGAAGCGGTTCCATTTACAGATGGAAGATAATTTCCTAAAGCTCCTCTTTTATCGATCTCAGCATTTTTTACATCTAATTCAGATAGTTTTACCGTGATATTATTTTCGAGTGCATATCTCACACACTCTTCCAAAGTCCATTGTTTTGATTGCGCCTGCCCAGTTAATCCGAATCCGAATAACACTGCAAAAATCAGACTATTATATTTATTTATTTTCATATACTTTTAATGAAGGCGCAGTAAACCGAACTACGCAAATTTAACATTTTTAAAACCAAAAAGATCCTTAACCTTTCAAATTAGCTTATTTTTTTTCTTTGTCTCCTTCGTTAATCAAGCCCTGATTCCAGATTTTAATTTTATCTGTATCACTTATACCGCTTTTAACTTGAACATAGATTCCGTCGCTTACCCCCAGAACCAAATCTCTTCTTTGAAATTTCTGTGGAGCATTTTCGACTTCTACATAAGGCTTTTGTGTTTTTTTGTCAAATTGAACCAAAGATTCTTTTATTGCTAAAACTTTCTCTGCTTTCTCCAAAATAATAGAAGCATTGGCACTTAAACCAGCTCTAATAAAAGTATCGTCTCTGTTGATCATTTGTGCTTTTATTTCAAATTGGATTGCACCATTTTCTGTAACTCCTTTTGGAGCGATATAGTTTAAAACTGCATCAAATTTTTTGTTTTCGATAGCACCAATTGTAATTTCGATTGGCATTTTTTCTTTAATTTTTCCAACTTCAGATTCATCAATTTTTCCAATAAAAATCATTCTTCCAACATCGGCAACACTAGCAATTGTAGTTCCTTCGTTAAAGTTATTACTTTCGATAACTTGGTTACCTACTTTTACTGGAACGTCTAATACCATTCCGTTAACTGTCGAACGAATTAATGTATTAGCATAATTTCCTAAAGATGAAGTTGTTCCTGTTTTAACAATATCCAAACCTTGTTTTGCAGCCAGATAATTTTGTTTTGCCTGATTGTAAGCCAGCTGTGCAGCATCATAATCATTTGCAGAAATTACATCTTTCTCAAATAATGTTTTCTGTCTTTTATAGATTTTTTCCTGATTATCTAATGCTATTTTAGCAGTCTGTACCTGATTCTGAGAGCTACTTACATTCGAAACGTTTGCTACAACTCTAATCTTAGCAATCATATCACCAGCTTTGATTTTTTCACCAGCTTTGATGTACACTTCTTCTATAATACCTGAAATATTTGGTTTGATTAAAACTTCTTCATCAGGCTGAATATTTCCTGTCGCAATAGTATTTTTTACGATAGTTTTTATTTCTGCTTTTTCCGTTTTAAATACAATCGGTGATTCTTGGTTTTTAGCATACAAATAGTAAAGCGCGCCAAAAAAAACAACTGCAATAAATATTAAAATGGTTACGGTTACTCCTTTTTTCATTTGTTCTTGGTTTAATCGATTTATTTTGATTGATAATTTATTCTGTCCTTAATGCATCTACGGGTTTCACATTGATGGCGGTCTGTGCCGGTATAAATCCAGCAAGCAAACCAGATCCGACCAATATAATTAATGCTACAAATACAACTCCTAAATCTACAGTTGGATTGGCAAACATAGTATTTTGATCAGGAGGCATCGAATCTAGTACCATATTTAAAAGTGCTATAATTCCTGTTGCAACAGCAATTCCGAGCATACCTGAAATAATGGTTAAAAATATAGACTCCGATAATATCTGCCCTCTAATTGCTCCAGGAGTTGCGCCCAAAGCTCTTCTAATTCCGATTTCTTTTGTACGTTCTTTTACCACAATCAGCATGATATTCGAAATTCCGATTACACCCGAAATCAAAACTAATGTTCCTACGAAATAGGCAATTACTTTTAGGATATTAAATAAGCTTTGTACTTTATTAAACTGCTCATACAAATCAAAATTTCCAACCGCTCTTTCATCTGTCGGATTTATAGAATGCAATGCTTTTATAATCTCTAAAATTTTAGGTTTTAAATCGGTTATAGAAGTTTCATCTTTTGCGGTAAGCGCCATCCATCCTACTTTATCTCCATAATTAAAGGCTTGCTGAAAAGTTGTAAAAGGAATAAAAATATTCTTCTGTTCCTGTTCTGCATTTCCTCCCTGCTGTTTCGATTTATAAACTCCAACAACCATAAAATTAATGCTATTAATTTTTATATAAGTTCCAACCGCTTCCTCTTCTTTACCATAAAGCTCACTGATAACTCCTTTACCAATTACACAAACTTTTCTTCTCTGCTCAATATCCTGCTGATTTACAAATCTTCCTTTAATAATATCCATCGGCTGTTGTTTAATCAGCTCTGGGTAATCTCCATAAATTGTAAATGCAGAAGTTTTTGTGCCTCTTACCACGTTATTTGTTCCGTTAAAATCACCTAATTGATTTCTCGGAGAAACATATAACAAATCTGGCAATGCCGCTTTTAAAGCGGTTACATCACTATTTCTAAAGTCATAACGTCTTGTTTTTGGTAAACCTTTATACGCCTTAGAAGTAGTCTGGCTCCACATAAACATGGTATTGGTCGCAATTCCATCAAAACCTTTTTTAATACCATTTTCCAAACCATTACCTGCAGCAAGTAAAATTACCAAGATAAAAATACCCCAAAAAACACCAAAAGCTGTCAGGATAGTCCTGAAAGGATTGGCGGTTAATGCCTGTAAAATCTCGTCCCAATTATCTTTTTTAAACATAATTATTCGTCTCTAAGTGCTACAATAGGTTTAATTTTGGCTGCTCTGTAGGCTGGGAAAAATCCTGCCATTGCTCCGGCAAAAACAAGTAATACCAAAGTAGTTAAAGCTACACTAAAATCTACTTCAGGATTTCTGAAATACTCACTCTGAACCATCGGACCAACGAACTCCAATAAAGCAAGACTAGCCAATAACCCCACAAAACCTGCAATGGTCGTAATGAAAATTGATTCATGAAGAATCATCGTGATAATAGAAAAAGGCGAAGCTCCCAGTGCTTTTCTAATTCCGATTTCTTTTGTACGTTCTTTTACAATAATAAGCATGATATTACTTACTCCAACAACTCCTGCTATAATGGTACATATACCAACCCACCAGAAAAAGAGTCTGATATATAAATTTAAATCGTAAAACTGTTTAGCGTCTTTAACTGAATTATAAACTCCTACCCCACCATCATCTTCGGGAGCTACTACGTTTTTACTTTTTAATAAGTTTTTTAAATCTTGGGTAAATTTTTCTGATTGAGCCAATGCTTCATCATAATCGCTTGTCTTTTTTAGGGTAAAAAACAAGTTGCTAATTTTATCGCCACCTCCAAATGTTTTCTGAACTGTAGTTAAAGGCAAATAAGCACGAGTCTCTTCTCTTTCTCCTCCTGGATCTGTAAAGACTCCGACTACTTTAAAGTTAATGTTGTTAATTAGAATTTCTTCTCCTATTGCCTCTTTATCTTTAAGCAAATCGGTTTTCAATTTCATTCCGATAACCGCCACTTTTGCATTACTTTCTAAATCCTTCGCGTTTACATAACGGCCTTGAACTATGGTTAAATTTTCGATTCCGCCATAATCTGGATTTACTCCTCTAAATTGATAATTACCAGATTCTTTGCCATAAGCAAAAGACTGCCCCCAATAATTATTTGTTGAAGCTCTCAAATCTAATTTATCTTCGAATTTCTGTACCGATTGATTATAATCGCTATTGCGAAATTGAATTTGTCTCCCTGGATTTAATCCCTTATATTCTTTAGTAGTAGTTCCAGACCAAACCTCTATAATTCCAGCCGCATCGCGTTCGAATTGTTTTTCAATTCCGTTCTGAAGACCTTTTCCTGCACCAAGCAAGATGACCAAAATAAAGATTCCCGAAGCCACAGAGACTCCCGTTAAGAATGTTCTTAAACGGTTTTTAGAAATGGCTTCAAATATTTCCTGCCAACGTTCAATATTAAACATAAGACGAAGCTCTAACTTGTTCTACTTTTTTATCATCGATAATTAATCCATCTTTTAGGACTACATTTCTTTTGCACATTGCTGCAATATCGGGTTCGTGTGTCACGATCAAAATTGTTTTTCCCTCGTCATTAATCCCTTGAATAAGCTCCATAACTTCATAAGATGTTTTGGTGTCAAGAGCTCCTGTTGGCTCATCGGCAAGTAATACTTTCGGATTCGAAGCTAATGCTCTTGCAATAGCAACACGCTGTTTTTGACCTCCAGAAAGTTCATTTGGCAAGTGGTTAACATGAGAACCCAAACCTACTTTCTCCAAATACTTCATCGCTATCTCGTAACGTTCCTTCCTTTTAACGCCTTGATAATACAAAGGCATCGCTACATTGTCTAATGCTGTTTTGTAATTTATTAAGTTAAAAGACTGAAAAACAAAACCTAAAAATTTGTTACGATATTTTGAAGCAATTGTTTCGTTTAATTTCTTAATTGGTGTTTTGTCTAAAATATAACTTCCTGAATCGGCTTCATCCAAAATTCCTAAAATGTTAAGAAGTGTTGATTTACCCGAACCAGACGATCCCATGATTGCAACCAATTCCCCTTCCTCTATATTAAAATTAATCCCTTTTAATACATGTAATTGCGAACTTCCCATTTTATAGGATTTGTGTAAATCTTTAATTTCAATCATGGTATTGTTAATTTTTTTAGACAATAATAACGTATTTATTAAGTAATTTATGATAATAAAAAGTTAATAATTATGTTACCTATTTTCTATTAGACTACCTTTTTTAGTTATTGTTACACTTTTTTCAGAAAATATGATTGTTTTTGTAATTTTACCTTGTCTAAAAATTCATACTAAAATGAAGCTTACTTCTATTATTACAATGTTTTCGGTGCTTGCCGTACTAACAAGCTGTTCTTCAACTTCAAAATTAGAAACATTAAAACCCGAACCCGATGACGCCAGCCCGCTAGTTTATGATAGCAGTCCGTCTTTTATCAATCTTCCTATTACGATTAAATTAAGTGATATCGAAAATCAGACAAACACGCTCCTTAACGGATTGATTTATGAGGATAATAACATCCAAGATGATGATATTGAAATAAAAATCTGGAAACAGGCTCCAATCAAAATTCAAAACGATCCCTCAAATCCGAATAAAAGAATTAGAACGATTTTACCGCTTAAAGCGAATATCAAATATCGAATCGGAACAAAAAAAATGGGGATAGAGCTCTACGACGTTAGAGAATTTAATCTAAACGGAGTTATAACTTTATCTAGCGAAACCACTCTTACCAATTGGAAACTAACAACAAAAACAGAGTTCAAGTCTCTAAATTGGAACGAAAGCCCAACAATGACTGTATTTGGCAAAAACATGCCGATTACTTATTTAATAAATCCCGCTATTTCTATTTTTAAAAACCAGCTAGAAAAGGAAATTGATGGAGCAATTGAAAAATCAATGGATTTTAAACCAAACGTTCTTCAGGCTGTTGAAAAAATCTCTACTCCTTTTCAAATGAGTGATACCTATGAAAGCTGGTTGCGAATTGTTCCGATCGAAATTTACTCTACCAATGCAAAACTGAAAAACGATTCTTTCTTGCTTGATATGGGAATGAAATGCAATATGGAAACCATCGTTGGAAAACAACCAGAATCAAAATATAATGCTAGCAAAATTGCGCTAAAACCTGTTGCTAAAATCCCAAATCAGATTTCTGCTAATATTGCTGCCATTTCGAGTTATGTAGATGCATCAAAAATTATGACCAAGAATTTTGCAGGTCAGGAGTTTGGTTCTGGAAGCAAAAAAGTAACCGTAAAAAATGTTTCAATTTGGCATAAAGACGGAAAAATGGTCATTGCTTTAGACATTTTAGGATCTATAAACGGAACTATTTATTTAAATGGATTCCCTTCATACAACGCACAAACAAAAGAGATTTATTTTGAAAAGCTAGATTACGTCTTAGACACCAAAAGCAAACTGATGCGCACAGCAAACTGGCTTGCACAAGGATATATTCTTAGAAAAATGGAAGAAAGCTGCCGATATTCCATTCAACCGAATTTGGAAGAAGGCAAAAAAAGTATGGCGGGTTACTTAAAAAACTATTCGCCGATGCCTGGAGTATTTGTTAACGGAAAAATGGAAGACATTCAGTTTGATAAAATACAGTTGACCAATCAAGCCATTATAGCCTTCATCAAAATAAACGGAACGGTTAATGTTTCGGTTAACGGATTGAAATAAAAACCAAAAAAAAAGCAGTGTAAACTACACTGCTTTTTTCTTTTTAGAATACATTCGATAAATCAAATATCCAATTATTAATACAAGTAAATACGGAATTACCATTAAGTAAACAATTCCATCATTTACAGCTTCAGCTTTTTTGGTATTAGAATCTCCTCCTAAAGCCGCACGGCACATTGCACATTGCGCATTAGCAGAAATTCCAATAAAGAAAAAACAAATTCCAAAAAACAGAGCTTGAAATTTGAATTTTAAGATTTGAATATTATTTTTTTTAGTGTACATAATATGGAGAAATCATTAAGTAAACCACTACTCCCGTTACCGCTACATATAACCAAAGCGGGAAAGTGATTTTAGCTATTTTTCTATGTCTGTCAAAACGTTTTGCAAGTGCTCTTACATAAGTAATCAAAACAAGTGGAATAATAGCAATTGACAATAAAATATGCGTTACAAGAATAAAGAAATACACATAACGCAATACTCCTTCTCCTCCGTATTTTGTAGAATCTGAAGTCATATGATACGCTACATACATAACCAAAAATGCAACCGACAATGCAATAGCAAAAGTCATTAATCTTTCGTGTAATTTTTGATTTCCTTTCTTAATTGCCATAACAGCCAAAATTAGCACAACAGCAGTAATACCATTTGTAGTTGCATAAATTGGAGGTAAAAATGATAAAGGTTCTACATTAAAACCAAAATCTTTTAATTTAACACCAAATAAAATTGCCACGACAACTGGAATTACAATTGAAACCGCAATAATGAACTTGTTATATTTTTTCTCTAAAGTATTATCTTCCATTTTTATTCTTCTAATAAAATTTTAATGTCTTGCTGAATATCTCTTACTCCTTTTTTATCTAAACCGTCGTAGTATATACTCGGATTTCCGAATTCATCTTTTCTGCATCGAATGTTTCCGTCTTTGTCAATTAAAGCAAACAAACCAGAATGCTCAAATCCGCCGCTTACTTTATCATTTTCTCCTGCATAAAGATTAAATCCTTTATTAGACAAATCCATAATTACGTTTCTGTCTCCAGTTAAGAAATTCCAGTTTGAAGATTTAACACCTAACAGTTTAGCATGATCTTTTAAAACTTGTGGAGTATCGTGTTTCGGATCGATTGTAATAGAAACAATTCCAAAATTAGGATTCCCAAAAAAAGTCTTTTCAATCTCCAGCATGCTCATGTTCATCTTTGGACAGATAGAAGGACAAGTTGTAAAGAAGAATTCCAAAACATAAACTTTTCCTTTATACGTTTCATTCGAAATTTTCACATTGTCTTGATTGGTCAATTCGAATTTTGGAGCCGGACCAATTGTCAAAAGCTTCGCATCTTTTGAAGTTTTAACCCCAACATTATCCAAACGGTTTCCTTTTACAACGTCACCGTTTTTAACTCGATCGACAATTTTAGGAATGGCATAAATCCCGAAGATTAGAATCACAAAAGAGATTCCGATATATGATTTGTTCTTAAACATTATAAATGATTTTTTAAAGTTGCTTTGTAGCGTTATGATTCTTCTTTAAAGCTGCGCGATATTCGTAAAGAATAATCTTGAAGTCATCAAGCATTTCATTACTCAACTCAGACGGATGAAAAGTATCATAACCTTCTTTGTATTCTTTCTGATCTTTTCTTCCTCTCAGATTGCGTTCTTTATCGACAATATACACATTAGAAGTTCCAAGGTTTTCATTCAGTTTTTCTTTTAAATGCAGTCCGTCATAAAATTTCTGGATCTCTTCTTTTGAAGCAAAAACAAAATTCCAATTCTTAACATCTGTGAAAGGAGATAAAGCATCAACAATTTTTTGAGCTTCTTTTTCAGTTCCTATCGGACACAACACTACAAACTGAAGGTCTTCAAAACCGTTATAACGTTTATAGATCTTTTCATTTAGATTAAAATAATTACCTCTATTTTCTAAAATATTTGTACCAGCAAAACCTAGCACAGTAATCTTTTTATCAAGGGAGATTTTTTTTCCGTTTAATGAATTCCAATTTCCAAAGTCGGCCACTTTTGGTGTTATTACAGGAAGTGTTGTAAAACTATTTACACCTGAAGCGAAAAACAAATACGCTACAATTGGCAATACAAAAAGTACAAAGAGAACTATATTTTTTTTCATTGTATTAACGGAGAATTATTGAGGTACAAAAATAAAAAAAGCTCCGTAAATCGGAGCTTCTTTTCGAATTAATATCATGTTAAAAATTCCATTTAATAGTAGAATCTTTAAAAACCCCATAAATATAATGTCCTTCTGTCAATAGAATAAACAATAAATATAAAACTAGGAAGATAACAGGAGAAACTACAGACCATCTAAGGCTGCTTTTTTCACCTTCCATGTGCATAAATGCCCATACAATATAGTATGCTTTGAAAATTGTAAGGATATAGAAAATCCAGTTTAACAAATTCAAACCAATAAAATGAGTAAATTCTAATGATGCAGGTTTGTAGATACCCAAAATAACTTCAACTGTAGTTACTACTGAAAGTAATGCGAAAACAAACCAGATTCTTTTTGTATTTGATACGTGCTCGTGTGACATAATAATTAAATGCTAAAAATTAAACTAGGTAGAAAACTGTAAATACAAATACCCAAACTAAATCTACGAAGTGCCAGTATAAACCAACTTTTTCTACCATTTCGTAGCTTCTTCTCTTCTCGTAAGTACCTAATAATACATTAAAGAAAATAATGATATTGATAATAACTCCAGAGAATACGTGGAATCCGTGGAAACCTGTAATAAAGAAGAAGAAATCAGCAAATAATTTATTACCGTACTCATTTCTGATCAAGTTAGCACCTTCTACTACATACTTAGCTGTTGCTAAATGTTTTTCAGATTCTTCTCTTGACAAGATTGTCTTTTTCTTTTTATCTGTAAGTTTTTCTGTTCTGATTAAAACTTCAGGGTGTGCTTTAAAACCAGCCTGAACTTCAGCAACCGTGTAAGTTGGAAGAGACTGAGCGTCTTCCATAAACCAAGTTGAGTGGCTTCTTGTTAAAGCTTCTCTTTGTTCTGGCAATTTAACAGCAAAATCAGCTAAAGCTACTCTTTTACCATCTTTATCCACAAACTGAAGTAAACTACCTCCAGCAGTTTCAACTGCACCATATTCCCCTTTAATGAAGTTTTTCCATTCCCAAGCTTGAGAACCAACGAAAATTAAACCTCCAATAATAGTTAAGAACATGTAAACAGCAACTTTTGTCTTTTTCAATTGGTGTCCTGCATCAACAGCTAATACCATTGTTACAGAAGAAAAGATCAAAATAAAAGTCATTAATGCTACATAATACATTGGAGCCGCAACACCATGCATAAATGGGAAGTGAGTGAACACTTCATCAGCCAAAGGCCAAGTTTCAATAAATTTGAATCTAGAAAAACCATAAGCTCCTAGAAATCCAGAGAATGTTAAGGCATCTGATACGATAAAAAACCACATCATCATTTTACCATAACTTGCTCCTAAAGGCTCATTGTGACCGCCTCCCCAAGTTTTTTCGTCGTTGTTTGCAGTAGTAACTGTCGCTCCCATAAAAGATATTCGTTAAAAAGTTCCCAAATTTACGTTTTTTTCTTATTTAAAGAAATATAAAAATAAAAATAAATATACCCATAATAAATCCAAAAAGTGCCAATACATCGCACCTAGCTCTATCCCAAGAGTTTGAGTCGAATTGTATTTTTGTTTAAAATGATTATAAATTATAATTAAAAGTGAAATTAATCCGCCAGCTAAGTGCAACAGGTGTGTAACTGTTACCACATATAGAAAAGTTGTAGTAATTGAACTACCTTCTCCTGTAAAGTAATACCCTTCTGAAACGATTTGTCCAAATCCTTTGAATTGTAATACCACAAATAAAATCCCTAAAGCTAAAGTTCCAAGAAGCAATCCAGTAACCGCACTTCTATTGTCTTTTTGAATGGCTTTTTTTGCCAAGTAAAAAGTAACACTGCATGCAATAATTACCGCTGTACTCCAATAGAAAGCTGAAGGAAGTTCAAAATTTTTCAACCAGTCTGCTCTTGATTTACTAACTACAAATGCACTAGTTAAACCAGCAAACATCATGGTCATACTAACCATCGCGAAAAGCAGAATCAGTTTTGCCGATTTTGATTTCCTTACTTGTTCTTCTGTTTTCAATGTCATTTCCATAAAAACTATCTTAAAAATTTATCTACTATAAATACAATTTGCAAAAGCGAGATATAAGAAACACTCACTAGCATTAATGTTCTCGCTGCCTTTGCAGTTCTTAACTTATACAAACGAACCGCATAAAAAAGCATCCAAATCCCTAATAGAAACACTAAAACTGCCGCAATTGGAGAAATAAATAACTGACCCGTAAAACCTAACACAGGTAATAACGATGCTATAATAAGCCAAATTGTATACAATATTATCTGCAATGCTGTTCCTTTATCTTTTTTACCTGTCGGAAGCATAAAAATTCCTGCTTTCTCATAGTCTTCATATAAAAACCATCCAATAGACCAAAAATGCGGGAACTGCCAAAAAAATTGAATTAAGAATAAAGTCCCTGCCTCGATGCCAAATTCGCCAGTTGCTGCTACCCAGCCCAACATAAACGGAATCGCTCCAGGAAAAGCTCCAACAAAAACAGACAACGAAGTTACTGTTTTTAATGGTGTATAAACACTTGTATAAAGAAATATCGAAATCGCAGCAAACATTGCCGACTTTGCGTTTATCGTATAAAGAAGTGCAATACCAATAATAGTAAGCAAACTTGCTACTAATAAAGCGACTTTAGGAGACATACGTCCTGAAGGAACTGGACGGTTTTTGGTACGATCCATTAAAGAATCGATATCTTTTTCTATTACTTGATTAAAAGCATTTGAAGCTCCTACCATACAATAGCCTCCAACTGCCAAAACAGCCAAAACACTCCATTTAAAAGGATGTTCAGAATCTACGCCTAATAAATATCCAGCAATAGAAGAGAACAATACACTAATAGCTAAACCAGCTTTAGTAATCTCTTTAAAATCTAGAAATATTGATTTGAGTGATAATGTATTTTTTGCAGCGTTCAATACCGTTGTATTTTGTGTATTTTTTTTGAGTGGTGCAAATGTACAAATTAGATTGTAGAATTTAAACCTATAATTTTAGATTTTTTTCAATAAACCCTATAGAAATTAAGATCTCAGCATTCTTTAACACTATTATTTCGAAAAATCTTATTAAAAAGACTAGTAATCAAAATACCAATTAAAAATATCTGAACGTAATCCGATACTAAACCAAGTCGTACTTTGTTTAAAAGTTGCTGCCGTTTCTTGAGTCGGATCAAAATTTCTGTAGATTAAACTTCCAAATAATTTCAAGTTTGTCATTGGATTAATTAAATATCCTCCTTGCACATCTGCAATAAAAACACTGGTTTTATTTCCTTGTCCGATTTTCACACCCGTATCATACGGACGTTTTACATCGTAACTTTTATAAATATTTCCTCCGTAGTTATATGAGTCTGCTGCGGTATCAAAATCCAAACCTCTAGTCCCAACAGTCAATTTTGCATCGGCAAGCCAACGCCCTTTGTGGTATCTCGCAATTGCAATAAGTTCTTTAAAATTCCCACCCCATTGATGTCCTACACTCTGATTGTTGTGTCCGTAGTTTGTAATAACAGCGCTGTGCGAGTACACGTAAGGACGAACACTGTTCAATTCAACCTGTACCAAAAGATCTTTTACATTAAATGCATTGAAGTATTTTGCTCCAAGCTGAAATCCGAATTTATTTTTCCAGCTTTGATTTCCCGCTCCAACATCTGAAACAGAAAATTCATCAATCAAGAACTGCGAATACAGATTTATGCTATTATTCCATTTGTATTTACCCGTAATCCCCAAAAGTGCATTTCCACTTTTAGATGAAGATCCAAATTCTACTGCACGGTAAAAAATAATCGGATTAACAAAATTAGCATCAAAACCTCTGTTGTTGGTGTCTGTCCAAACTACAGATTCAAAAAAACCTAAGTTTACCCTATTTGAAACGTTCCAGCTTAAATAATGGTTCGCCATGAATTTTGTTGCGTAAGTTCTCTCTGCTGTTACTTCTGGACGAACATCTTTCATCCACATATACGTATTGGTATATTTAATTTTCCAAAATTTAGTGTTGATTTTAAAGTACGGGTACGGACTTGCTCCATCGCTTTCCAACAAAGAACGATAACCATCACCTATGAAATTTCTTCCATAACCCAATTGAAAATCAAATATTTTTCCTGGCGCGAAAGTAATATTCGCTTCCGCTAAAGGAAAATCATAGGCATCGGTTTTGAATCTTTTTGCAATTCCAACTCCCGGAATTATTGCCGGATTTCCTCCAGATGGTTTAATAGATTCCGCATAATCGTTAAAATACCCTGCAAATCTTCCCTGACTTTCAAAAAATGTAGTTGTAAAGTTAATTTGTTTCCCTAAACCTCCTCTAAAGTTTAGCGCCCTAGTATTCACATAAGTGTAAGATGCATCAAGATCTGAAGCCTTACCCATTTGTAAATCTACAATCGGATTTAATGAAAACCAATAATCTTCTCCTTGAATCTGCAC
Source organism: Flavobacterium sp. B330r (assembly GCF_056824325.1). Lineage (NCBI taxonomy): Bacteria > Pseudomonadati > Bacteroidota > Flavobacteriia > Flavobacteriales > Flavobacteriaceae > Flavobacterium > Flavobacterium sp. B330r. The sequence goes on along the minus strand of NZ_CP124860.1, from coordinate 2,642,663 downwards.
TAGATTTTCATTCCACCATTTTCTTCCCAGCCAAGTCGATGTTTTTTTCTGCAACGATTCATTCACCGCTTTCAAATTATAATATTTTGAAACCTCAGCGTACGTATAAGGTTTAGATGCTGTATGATTATTAATCCCAACTTGATTCATTTCTGCATCAAACTGCGCATAATAACTATGTGAAAAAGGAATATTTAAATGACTATCAAATTCTGGATTATTGTATTTTTTGTATACAATACTATCCAGCTCAGTCATTGGTTTTTGTGTTGGCTTTAATATTTCTGCCGCTGCCTGAGCTTCTGCTGCAAGCTGTGAAGCATTTTTTAGTGATATATCAATAGAAATCGTATATTTAGAATATGTCGGTTTTCCATTGTAAGTTGAGGGTTTTATTTTTTGAAATGTGCCAAAAACTCTTTTTGCTTCTTCAGACAATTCTTCCGTTTCTGCAGAAACATAAATTACTTTAAATTCACCTTCTGCATTTACCTCAAAAAGTACTTTTACTACTCCTTTATAATTGTTTTCTTTTAATTTTTGAGGGACTTGAAAATTGCTAAACACAAAATCTTGAACTTCTTTATAAAAACAATTTTCTAATTTTTTGCCTTCTAAATTTTCGCAGTTAGGAAAAACTGGAAACATTTCTGCTGCAAAACCTGGCTGAACAGAAGAATTACCATTTTGCTGAGCAGAAACAATAAAGAACGAAGAAATTAAAACAAGGGACAAAAAAAACTTATTCACTTAAAATTTGGGTATTTATTTAATATTGATTTGGGGAAATTTCTTCGTTTACAATTGCTTTTGCTGCCGAAGTTCCGATACGTTTTACTCCTAAACGAATCATTTCTGCAGCTTCTTCAAATGAACGGACTCCACCAGCTGCCTTTACTGAAAGCGGCGAAGCATTTTCGAGCATCATAATTATTGCTGGAACTGTTGCTCCATTTGGAAGATCATTCTCTGTTTTATAAAAACCTGTAGAGGATTTCACAAAAACAGAATCAAAATCTTCTTCTTTAAAATTAGATACTACAACATGTTTTATTAAAGAAGATAACTGGATAATTTCTTTATCTGTTAAGGCCGCAACTTCAATAATCCATTTTACTGTTTTATCATTTGCCAATCCAATCTGCGTTCCAATTAAGATTTCTTTTTTAACCAAATCGAGATCTCCATTCTTGAAGGCTTCATAATTACAAACAAAATCTAAATCGTCAGCTCCATTTGCAATTGCTTCGTTTGCTTCTTTAATTTTGGTTTCCAAACTTGACTTTCCTTCTGGAAAATCAATTACAGTTCCAACCAATAAAACAGAATTGGCTTCAACAATCATGTTTTTTGCCAAAGAAACATACTCTGGACGAATCATAATTAGCTTAAAACCTTCTAGAATTGCTTCCTTAATTGCATTTTTAACCACAACAGTATTTTCTGCTTCCGAAAGACCAGCTTGCGATGCAGTTTTCAAATACGTGGAGTCTAAATATTGCTTTACATTCATTTTGATTGAAGTTGCAGGAAACCAGCACAAAAGTACATTTTATATTGAAAAAACATAGCTTTTAACTGCTTGATTTTCTTGTAATAAAAAACCCACCGAAGTGGGTTTTGAAATTATATTTTATCGATTTGACTCTTAAAAGCTATTGCAGAAAAAACTGCCACAAACGCTCCTAGTGCATTTGCTAAAACATCTGTAACATCTGAAGCTCTTGTTACTGTAAGAGCACTTTGGAGAATTTCTATCGTAATTCCGAAAAAAACAGAGAATATAAAAGAAATCAAATACGCTTTATAAGCGTCTGCTTCTTTTCCTTTTAATTCTTTTTTGAAAAACAAAATCCATGAAATTGTAAATCCAAAATGAAAACAGAAATGTACAATTTTATCAATGCTTGGAAAACTAACCGCTGGTATATTACTAGAATCTGTAAGACAAAAATAAGTAATGATTCCAGAGCAGATAATTGCCCAAATTAATAATAGTTGTTTAGGCACCGATTAATTCTTTATAAGCTTGATCAGACAATAAAGTGTCAATTTCTGAAGCATCAGCAATTTTTATTTTAATCATCCATCCAGCCCCATAAGGATCTGAATTTACAGTTTCTGGAGCACTTTCTAAGTCTTCATTAAAAGCAATGATCTCACCTGTTAATGGTAAAAATAAATCAGAAACTGTTTTTACAGCCTCAACAGTTCCAAAAACTTCATCTTTTGAAAGTGTCTGATCTAAAGTTTCTACCTCAACATACACGATATCTCCTAACTCTTTTTGTGCAAAATGAGTAATTCCTACAGTTGCAACATCTCCTTCGATGCTAACCCATTCGTGATCTTTTGTGTACTTTAAATTTGCTGGTATGCTCATAATCGTTGTGTTTGAAAATTGATTGTTTAAAATTTAAGCCACAAATGTAATAATCTTCTAATAAAATCTAGTTTAGAAACTAAAATTTAATTTCCAAAATTATAACGAAGTGTGAAACCTGATCTGATATTCGTTAAAGGGAAAGAAGTCGAAATAACTGCTTTCGAGAACGAATGATCGTAATAAAATATTGCTGTTAAGTTTTTACTAAACGCATAATCGGCAGTTAATTTTAAAGTCCAGATGTTCTGTCCCGCTGCCAGCTGATTATTATCGTAATCTAAATATCGAACTAAAGTTTCATTATTTCTATATGAAAAATCAGCTTTTATATTGATATCACTCTTAATAATTCCAGTTGGATTATCTGCCAATCTTGATGAAATAATAACATCTTTAAAACGATATCCTACTCCAACAACATACTCTATTCCTTTAACCTCTGTCAATAAATTATTATCAAAACTCATAGACAATGCACGGTCCTTTTTAACTTCTGTCAATAAACGGAATGAATTTTTCAACTCAAAATCAATTCTCATCAGCGGGCTAAATTGCTCCACTAAGTTAACATTAGACATGATTGTTTTATTGAAGAAGTTCGTATTTACGTCTTGCCCTCCAGGGGTTTCCAAATAATCAAAATTTGACCTAAACTGACTTATTGTATATGATGCTCTATAATTATGTTGTAACGAAAAACGTCTAAAATGATCTTTGAAATACTTATAACGCATTAAACCATTATACTTCACATTCCAGTTCGGGATAGGGAAACTTCTAAAAATCCCTGTTGAACTCTTTGAAGCATCTGCTCCTGTATATGCCGCCATAAATGAAGGTAATAATACGGCTTGATTACTTTTTGAGAAACCAATAGGATAACCTTGATTGGCTACATAAATTTTATAATTCGGATCTGATTCATCTGGGATAGGATTATTTGCATCTCCATATCTAGGAATCTCCCCTCCTCCATAATGCTGTTCTGCCAAACGATTTGCAATAACTAAACGATTGCTTCTAAAATCATCAAACGCAGAAGACTCCGTTTCTGAACTTGTTGAGAAAGCAGTCTTAATCAATACTGTAGAAATTGAAAACATTCCATAACTGTATGGTGATAATGCGATATACTCGCCTGTATTTTGATCTACACTGTATTGCTCTGATGAGTTTTCAGAATAAGCACGATCCATAGCCAGATCGATTTTCAAATCAGGCAGTAAATCTACGTTTGCCATTACTTTCAAAAGCTTATTACTTACTTGCGTAAAGTTTTGATTAAAATTCTGGTAATTAGTCAGCCATCCATTTTTGGCAGCTTCAAAGCGTACATCATCCTGACTACCGAAAACAAACCCTAACGAAGGTTTAGATGTACCAAAGAAACCAACTCCAGGAATATATCCCGGCAAAACGGTTCCGCTATTTTTTGTATAGTTGATTTGAACATTTTTAATACTTGTTAAAACCCCGATCAAACCATCATAAAAAGGATTACTGCTGGTAACTGGTTTAGCCGTATTTACAATTTTCTCTCCCGGTTTTGGTGGTGCAACAGGTTTTGGTTTTGCTGGTTTACCCCCTGGTGTCAAACCTAAATATTTATACAGCGTATTCATATTTAATGTCGTAGAGAAAGTATTCGAATTGGCATTTTGAACCGTATTTCCTAAATCCCAAGACACTCCACTGTCATCAACGTATTGAGAAAGCGCCGTAGACGATCTTTGCCAATTGTAATCTGCCGTATAAGAATAGTTTGCTTTTATAAAACTAAATATTGGAATTTTATTAATTGGAATGTCATAGTTTAAAACCAATTGCTGTAAATGCTGATTTGGTATACCAATATCAAAATAATCATCCCAGATATTAAAATCTTCTTTTGGCGTATTATCGTCGTTCAAAAAGTTTCTTACAATATTGTTAGACGCTGCTGTGTAATTTAATTTTAACGATTTTGTCAAATTAAATCCGAAACCATACTGATAATTAAATGCAAAGTTTCTTCTGTAAAGAGGATCTAATCCAATGCCTTCTACATCAACTTGTCTGTATTGCTGGCGATTACTTTGCCTTAAAATATTGGTATTAAATGAAACGTTCGAAGGAAGATAATTGATATTAAAGTCGCTTAGCAATTTCCAATATTCACTTGTTTTCATGAATTTGGTTTGCTTAAACGGAACTACTTCTTTAGGCTGAAAAGTGTAAGCATAATTGACCGAAGTATTAGACTGCTCATCATTATAACTTTCAACTTCATAATCATGTCGCTCTACCTGATTATATGACTGCGAGAACGTAAAGTTTTCTACATCATAAACATGCGGCTTCTGTTCTGGCGCTCTATCTTTTCTTACCCCAATAAAATTGATGCTTTTACGCTTCGTGTAATCAACCGCACGGGTTCTAATATTTTCTTTTTCTGTCGGATCTGTAGTTTCTGCTATTAATTGATCTAACTTAATATCCTGATTAAACGGATCGTATTCTGGCGTAATAACTTCTTCTCCAATAGCATAATTGAATGGAAGATTAATACCCCATTTCGGTGGCAATAACTTTCCTAAATTTATATTGGTTACAATGTTGTACTGCTGAATATCTTCACGATCTCTCTCGTTGGCTCCTTGCTCAAGAGAACCAAAACCGATTGTGCTCTTTTTTCCAGAAGCAGATAATGTCATTAAATCGGCCATATTGGTATCTACATTCAGTAATGCAGCCATACCTCCTTTGTTTTCCAAATCGGACATACGAAGTTCGTTAAACCATACTTCTCCCATAATATCCTTATGGTTTGCCGCGCTTTTTACCCCGACCATTAAATTTCGAACTAAACCGAAATTCGGATTTCCTTTAATACCTAAAGTCAATTTACCATCCTGGTCACCACCGTCTACATCTGGATCTCGGTCTGGATAATAAATACCATTTATATCTCTTTTTGGCGAATTAATATCGATATTCATTCCCAAGATTTTCATTCTAGTAAGTAATGAAAGTGCTACATCAATATTATTTTCTTCAAGCCACACTTGATCTGGACTTATAGTACAACTCCCTCCAGTTCTCGTTACTTTTAATGGAATCTCAATTTGATAAAAGTTTTGTGTGAAGTCATTACCAAAACGAATAAATCCGATCATCTCATCGTCTAAAAGCTGAGTTTCATTTGGAAGAGATTCTGCATGAAGGAACATTTTCAGTTTTTTGTACTGACGCATATCAACACTTACATTTTTGAAAACTGCTCTAGAATCTTGATATTCTAATCCGGAACCTGCAATTCGCAATGCTAAAGACTGTTCGTTCTGATTGATAATTGTGTTATTGTTGTACAATTGCTCTCTTTGAACTCCTGGCGGAATAACATAATTTACAGGACATTTAGTTCCGTTTTCCTGAATATTTACAGCTGCAACATCAAATTGAGTTCCGTCATCATCAGGATTTGTATCATTTGCATCAAGTGTTCCTGTATACTTTCTCCATTCTCCTCTAACTAAATCTAATGCCCCAAAACGAACTGTCATTTGATCGTTAAACCCAGTCATAAACATACGCATGAAACGAATAGATCTAAAATCGGTAATATTTCCAATAGTATTTTGAGGTTTCGAAACCGGAATTTTAAACTGAATCCATCTTGCATTGGTTGTACTACCATTAGGAAGATCTACGTTTTGAACCTCTCTAATATCCGTAATATAATTTTCTCCAACTTGCATTCCTGGTCTTACATCAATACTATATTCATAATACGCATTGATTGTACTCATGGTATTATCACGATTGATGTCTTCAACGTCTGGAAGAGTTGTAGAACCACGATTTGGATCATCAACGCTTACGGCAGAGTTCCCCTCTGTTCCATTGTATCTTTTATAACGCTGTAAAATGCCTCCTTCTGTATTTAAGAAGTATTTATAGTTATCTGCTGCGGGATCTTCTTCTCCTGCATAGTTGGTATAGATTGATCCCTCTTTTGCGTCTGGCAAACCATCTAAACCAACATCCTGATTTTTACGATTGTCTGGATTAGTATCAAATGCATAAATCAATGATTGAGATGCTGGCACGTCTCCCCAAATCGGTTGTGGATTTACCATAATCTGATCTGGTCCTAAACCATTTTCATATTGTTTTCTTCCGTCTTTTAGAACATCTTCTGAAACTTCTCCTAAATTGAAGTAAATTTTCCCATTATTAGTTCCTTGAGCCTGCCCCGTTCCAACATAAGGATCAAGTACCCAGAACTGAATGTATTCAACATTTCCTTGCTCAAAGTTTGTAGAATTCAGCGCACGCATAATTCCACCAAAATTAGATGAAGGACTGCTTGAACTAAAATTAGGGTTATTATTGTAAGGCCCTCTATCTGATGGATAATATGTTAAGTCTAATGTATTAACAACCTGAATCTGCCCTTGTGCAATATCTGTATTTGGATAAAGCTCTCTGCTATAAATTCTTCTTGTTGAGTTTAATGATAAATCATCATTTGAGACTCCTGATGGTTTTGAGGTGTAGAAAATTGGATCGATAGTATACCAAGCCAATTTTGCACGTTTAAAACCATACTCAAGCGTATTGGAGTTGGCATTGAAAGTATTGTCTGTTGCAGAAGTAATAAATGGTGTAGAAGCCAAACTCCATGCATAAGCAGATCTCATATCGATTGTAGTCTGAGTACCTTCAAAATCATCAATATAAATGGTTGCTTCGCCTTCAAAATCACTTGCTTTTGGAGCATCTGGTTTCAAAAATGCGACTTCTCCACGAATCGAAAGATTAGACGGAACATCGGTATCTATATTAGGTAATTTATTAGCCAATCTTGTCAAAAACGGAACTTCTGTCGCATAATTTCCATTAAAACCAAAAATGGTATTATTTACAGATTCTTGTCCGTAGCTTGATTTTTGAGTGAAAGGACGTTCTGTCATTTTTAAGAATGTACCTCCAACCACAAACTTTTCAGAAATTTTATGTTCAACATTGAATCCCATAAATCTTCTTGTCTGCTGCCCAAAGATTGAATTGTTCTCCAACGAAACTTCAATCGGTGTATTAGAAGCTTGAAGCGAAGGATCTAATATCTGCACACGTCCTAATTGATAATCGACACTATAATCTATACCCTCTACTAAAACACGTCCTGCAGCAGTTACCACAACAGACCCTTGCGGAACGTTAAAGGCTCCGATAGGAATACCATTGCTTCCCGAAGATTTATATTTTCCTCTTAATAAGAATTTGTTTTTATCGCTATCCTGCAATGCCCCAGCCTGAGTATTTCTGTACATGTTTCTAAACACATACTTCTTCTGATTTGCATTATAGGTAGCTGGATCATTATAACTTTCTCCAGAGTTGGTGTTTAACTTTCTAAATAAAAGTTCTCCAAAAGGCTCTTTAGTGGTGAAAATAATTCGGGCATTCTGCACATCAACCGTAACTCCTGGAACATAATCGAAGAATCCGTCTCCTCCTGTTTGCGGATCGTTGTTGTAATTTAAACGGTCAAGATTAAAAACATTCAATAATGGCGTTTGGTCTACTTTATCGTCTGGTGCAGGATTTGCCGGAAAAGTACTTCCTGTTACTGGCGTAATATAATTTATTGGCGAAGGATCGGTATAAAGAATATTAAGTCTAAAATCTTCTTGTTTGATTTGGTAGGCTTGAGGAATTTGATAAACGTTTTTCATCATCAAGTTCCAAACCGGATTTTGAACGTTTGTCAAACTACTTTTCAGCATTTTTAAAACCAAACTCTGTGTTACAATTGCTTGATTGGCATTGTTGTTTCCTGTAACTACAGTTGCATCTACACCATCACTACCAAACTCCCCTACTTGGTATGTTTTTCCTCCAACTGTATATTCAAACGCAACCGCTAGAATTTCGTCATTGGCCAATCTCTGCTGTAACGAGATGTAACCCAACTGTGCGTTAAAAGTATATTCGTTTGTAGTTAATTTTCTAGCATTTTCCAGAACAGAATAATCAGTTCCCTCGTTTACGTTGGTATTATTAAATCCAGATTTTGCTGTTACAATTTCTCTAATATTAGAGTTTAAATAACTTCCTGCTTTTCCAATTGATGCCGGATCGTATTTGTTATTTGTATTATCTGTAGGTGAATCTATTGGATTATTAAAGAATCCCCCAGGATTTGTAATTACAACAACCTGATTATCTGGCACACCAGAAACTTGTCCTTCCCCTAAATCCTGAAGCGCAATAACGTTTCTTAAGTTGTTACTGGTTGTTGTTACCCTATTTTGTTTATTCGTTACCCACACTTCGATTCTGGTAACTTGAACACGGCTGTCAATTAACGGATAGTTTTTAAGAGAAGAATCGTATTTATTTCTAAAGTATTGTGATAAGAAGAAATGTCGGTCATTATCATAATCTAAGGCAAACAAATCGAAGTTTTGTACGGTACCACCACCCTCTGCGACTATACTTTTGGTTTGAGACTTTTGTTCTGAGAAAACTCCCGTAACAGTTGTCTTACCAAATTGCAGTTGTGCTTTAACCCCAAATAAACTTTGTGCGCCTCGAATTAAGGTACTATTTAAAGGCATGCTCACATTACCGACCTCAACTTTCTGAACAATATCGTCCTCTGAAGGCGTGTAAGCTAGTTTAAATAAGTTCTGAAAAGCAAATGTAGATTGTGTATCGTAGTTGGCATTTACCTCCAAACGAGTTCCAATTTTTCCCATTAAACTCATACTGATTCTTTGATCAAAATCAAAAGTTAGAGAAGATCTGTTTCTTGGCGAAAATGAAGGATTGTCTTGTTTAGTATAACGCATCCCCAAATCCATTTCTACTGACCCTGTGGGCTTTACATCTATGGTATTACTTCCAAAAATGCTTTCGAACAAGCTCGAATTGATATAATATCTTGGCAATAAATCTTTTTTGGCTGCCTCGGCTCCCGCTTTTTTACCATCAATAGCATCAGATTTTTTTCTAAAATAATCTCTTCTTGCTTCTTTCAGAACTAAATCTTCGTATTCTTTTGGAGTTAGAATTAAAGGGTAATTGATGGAGAAACCATCTACCGAATTGGTATAGATATAACGATCTGTAATAGGATCGTATCTATATGCCGAAAGTACGCTCGGAGGATCTTCGAGCTCTATCTTACCTACTGAAAACTGAGTTTTAGTTGTATCTTGTGCCGCCGGTGTAACCTGTGCCCGTAAAACATTACCGCAGAGCAATACCAGCAACAAAATACAAATTTTACGCATAGAATTCTTTTATATAAAATGAAATTTATAAGCTTTTTAAAGCCTTTTTGATAATTGTTTCAACGGTAGCTTCTGGATCTTCTTTTACGATTCTTTCTACCACTTTTTCTGAAGCTTTTCGGACAAAACCTAACACTTCTAGAGCAGATAACGCTTCATCTCGGTTTCTATTGTTTTGAACAGCAAAAACTTCGTCAATATCGTACAATTTAACAACTTTTTCCTTTAAATCAAGTATAACTCTTTGTGCCGTTTTGTTTCCAATCCCTTTGATAGATTGGATTACGCCAACATCTCCCGATGCAATAGCGTTTATAATTTGTTTTGGTTCTATAGACGAAAGCATCGTTCTCGCGATTCCAGCTCCGATTCCTGAAACAGAAAGCAGCATTCTAAAAATTTCGCGCTCCGATTTTTCGGCAAAACCATATAAAGTATGCGCATCTTCTTTAATTTGAAGATGCGTATACAATTTTATATTTTCAGAATTTGGAATTAAGGAGAAGGTATGTAGCGATATATTTACCTGATAACCAACCCCTCCACAATCAATTACAACCTCTGTAGGATTCTTTTCTACTAATCTTCCCTGCAAATGTGCTATCATAAATGTAATTTATTAGTATCAAATATAACAAAAATGCCATAAAACTACGACAAATTTGTTCAATCCTTGTTAGAACGTTTATTGTGTTATTTTATTCTTTTTACTTTCTTTTTCCTGTGCATCAATAACAGCAATAGCTGCCATATTTACCATTTCTTCAACGCTAGCACCCAATTGGAAAATGTGAACTGGTTTGCCCATACCCATCATAATTGGTCCTATTGAATTCACTTTATACAATTCTTTCAATAATTTGTAAGTGATATTTGCTGATTCTAAGTTAGGGAAAACCAATGTATTCACTTTTTTTCCTGCTAATTTAGAGAATGGGAATTTCTCTTGAAGCATTTCTGGATTTAATGCAAAATCTGCTTGAATTTCTCCATCCACAATTAATTCTGGATGATTTTTATGCAAGTAAGCTACAGCTTCTCTAACTTTTGAAGCGCTTTCGCTAGTTGAAGAACCAAAGTTTGAGAATGAAACCATTGCTATAACGGGCTCAATACCAAACATTTTTGCCGTTTTTGCAGTCATAATGGCAATATTAATCAAATCTTGTGCAGACGGATTAATGTTTATTGCAGTATCTGATAAAAACATTGGCCCACGAGAAGTAAGCATCATATTTGCAGTTGCCACCAAAGAAGCGTTAGGCGCTTTTTCGATTAACTGAAGCATTGGTTTAACTACTGAAGGATAGCTTCTAGAATGTCCTGTTACCACTGCATCTGCCTCTCCTTCGTTAACCATCATAGCGGCAAAGTAGTTTCTTTCGCGCATGAATTTTTCAGCATCTAATTTAGAAACACCTCTTCTTCCTCTAGTTTCCCAGAATGATTTTGCAAACTTGTTACGTCTTACGGCTTCCTCATCTGTTTTGGGATCGATAATTTCTAAATCGGCATCAAAACCTAATTCTGCTTTTAATTCCAAAATCTGTTCTTTATTCCCTAATAAGATTGGGAATCCGATTCCGTCCTCGTAAACAATTTGTGCTGCTTTTAAAACGTTTAATTGATCTGCTTCAGCAAAAACAATTTTCTTCGGGTTTAATTTTGCACGGTTTGTAATCAAACGCACCATTTTGTTATCGTTACCCATACGTTCGCGAAGAACATCTTCGTAAGCTGCCCAGTCTGTAATAGGATTTTTTGCCACTCCAGATTCCATTGCTGCTTTTGCAACCGCTGGAGCTACCACTGTAATCAATCTAGGATCGAATGGTTTAGGAATGATATATTCTTGACCAAAACCAAGTTTTGTTGCACCGTATGCTACGTTAACTTGTTCTGGAACTGGTTCTTTTGCCAAAATAGCTAAAGCTTTTACAGCCGCCATTTTCATTTCTTCATTAATTTTTGTCGCTCTTACGTCTAGCGCTCCTCTAAAAATATAAGGAAAACCTAAAACGTTATTTACCTGATTAGGAAAATCTGAACGTCCCGTAGCCATAATAACATCTTTACGAGTTTCTGTAGCTAAGTTATAATCGATTTCCGGATTCGGGTTTGCCATTGCAAAAACGATCGGATTTTTAGACATTGTCAATAACATTTCTGGCGAAAGAATATCTCCAGAAGATAATCCGATGAAAACGTCAGCGTCTTTTACCGCTTCTGCCAAAGGAATCTGAGGTCCGTCAATTGCATATTTTAATTGTAAATCTGAAAGTGCAGGATTATCTTTAGTTAAAAGTCCTTTACTATTGTACATTAAAACGTTTTCTACTTTTACTCCAAGTAAAACATATAAATCTGTACACGCAATCGCCGCAGATCCTGCTCCAGAAACTACTACTTTTACGTCTTCTGCTTTTTTACCTGCCAATTCAAGTGCATTGATTAAAGCTGCAGAAGAGATAATTGCTGTTCCGTGCTGGTCGTCGTGCATTACCGGAATATCCAATTCTTCGATCAATCTTCTTTCTATTTCGAAAGATTCTGGAGCTTTAATATCTTCCAAATTGATACCTCCAAAAGTTGGAGCAATATTTTTTACCGTTTGAATAAATTCTTCCACATTTTCAGTATCGATTTCGATATCAAAAACGTCTATATCAGAAAATATTTTAAATAATAAACCTTTTCCTTCCATTACAGGTTTTCCTGCTTCTGGACCAATATTTCCAAGACCTAAAACAGCTGTACCGTTTGAGATTACGGCTACTAAATTTCCTTTGGCTGTATATTTATAAACGTCTTCTTTGTTTGCTGCGATTTCTAAACATGGTTCTGCAACTCCTGGCGAATAAGCCAATGATAAGTCTCTCTGGGTTGCATATTTTTTTGTTGGAACTACCTGAATTTTTCCTGGAGTTGGTTCTGCATGGTACAGTAACGCCTCTCTTCTTTTACTCTCTTTGTTCATTTTTTTAGCATTTATTCTAGCTTACAAAGATATAAGTCTTGTTTTAAAATGGCGTCTTTTTAGCGTTTTCTTTTCTTAAAATCTATTCGAATAAATAAAAAAAGTCCAATAGAAATTGGACTCGTTTGAATTTTTATCGTTTTTAGTTACTGTTTATTGAGAAATATAAGAATTCAAATGGTTGATTGTGTCTTTTTGAATTTCCATAATTGCCTTCACCACATCGCTGATTGAAATTACTCCAACCACTGTTCCGTCTTCTAAAACAGGCAGGTGTCTTATTCTTTTTTCGCTCATAAGTTCCATACAATCTTCAAGATTATCTGAAAGTTTTACCGTAAAAACATTACTTTCCATAATCTCATGAACAAAAGTTTCTTTAGAAGATTTATCCTTCAGAACAATTTTTCTGGCATAATCCCTTTCCGACAATATTCCTTTTAAAATAGTATCATCCATAACTAAAATTGCTCCAATGTTTTTTTCTCCCATAACTTTTAACGCATCATAAACCGTTAAATTGGAGAAGATAGAATACACATTCCTTCCTTTTGCTTTAAGTATTTGATCTACAGTCATAATGAAAAATTTTTAGGTTTATAAAGTTAAAACAAAAACCAACACGATCTACAGCGAAATCGATTTTTTAAAAACATAAACAATTCATTTTAAACATAATACATCAAAATTTATATTTTCAAAATTATAGTGTAAAGAATGAAATTGTTTAGAATTGTTTTTTGAGGAAAATTAGATTTTTTAACTTTTACCGACCAGAAACCCCTAGCGGGGTTTTTTCATTTTTTTTGACCAATCAAATGTCCCTACGGGACATTATAAATACGGATAAACATTCACTTTCTACCGACCAGTCACTCTTACCGGAGTGTTTTTTTCACACATTATATATAATTCGAACCCCACTCCGGTAGGAGTGACTGATCGGTAGAAAAAAAAATTATCACACCACCTATCCATTATCCCGTAGGGATGATTTATAACCCAAAAAACCCTTTTCTAGAATTTAGAAAAGGGTTTTTAAATTTTATGTGAAGATTCTTTTACATCGCAACAATAATAAACTCGCTTCGTCTATTTTGCATATGCTGTTTTTCGGTACATTTTACTCCGTCTGCACATTTATTGACTAATTGCGTTTCTCCATAACCTTTTGCACTTAATCGATCTTCGCTGATTCCTTTTTGAACCAACCAGTTTTTGGTTGATTGTGCTCTTTTTTCTGAAAGAATCTGATTGCTTTCTGAAGAAGAACGGCTGTCGGTATGCGAACGAATATCAAGTCTCATATTTGGATAATCATTTAAAAGATTAACCACTTTCATTAATTGTGGCTCTGATGTCTTTTTAATAGTTGCTTTACCCAAATCAAAGAAATTCATAGGCAGGTTTAACAGTTTTGCAATGTCTACACCTACACGCATAGAACTCAATTTTACTGGACTAATTGCCACTTTTTTGATCGCTACCGTTTTTGCTGCAAGTGGTTTAAAGACTTTATTTAATGCAATCATTTCAGTAGTTTCTCCTTTTTCTTTAAGGATTGTTACTACAACTTCTTTGGCATTATAATCGTTTTTAGCAGTCCTAATGGTGTATTTTTTACCACATCTTAGATCAGGAAAAATGTAATTTCCTTTTTCATCTGTAGTGATTGTTCCAACTGGATCAAATTTTTCATTAAACAAAGTCAGAGAAGTATTAGACAATATTTCCTTTGTCTCTGCGTCTGTTACTGTTCCCGATAAATTTTGTTCGCAGATTAATCTTCTTGTTTCTGTAAATCTGTAAATATCATCCATCCCCAGTCCGTTTTCTCTGTTTGAAGAAAAATAACCGCTTCTGCTTTTACTGTCAATACTGAAGGCAAAATCGTCTTGTTTACTATTTACAGGTTCTCCAACATTTAAAACGTCATCATAAGTTCCGTTAGCTTTAATACGAGAAGCAAAAATGTCTAATCCACCTAAACCTGGACGTCCGTCTGTAGCAAAATACAATTCATTTTCTCCAGAAATAAAAGGAAAGGTTTCTCTTCCTTCTGTATTAATAGTTGGGCCTAAGTTTTCGGGTGTACCAAAAGTTCCATCATTATTAATTGCAACTTTATAAATATCAGATTGTCCTAAAGCTCCTGGCATATCTGATGCAAAATAAAGTGTTTTTTCGTCTACGCTTAAAGCGGGATGCGCCGTACTGTATTGATCGCTATTGAACGGAAGTTCTGCAACATTTTTCCATTCGTTATCGATCAATTCTGCTTTGTACAATTTTAATAGCGTTACATTTTTGTCGTTGCTTCTTCTTTTACCATCTGTAAAATTATTTCTAGTAAAATACATCGTTCGTCCATCTTTAGTAAAAATCGGACTCGACTCATTGAAATTATCTTTTTTCCTTTTTACTAAAAGTTCTGGTTTTCCAACGCTTCCGTCTGGAAGCAGATCTGCTGTGTATAATCTAGAGAAAGATCGGTTTGTCCATTGAAAATTAGCTTTAACAACTCCGCCTGTATCGCGTGCAGAAGTAAAAACGATTTTATTATTGTAAACAGCACTTCCGTAATCTGAATATCGAGAATTAACGCCAGCGTCGGCAATTTGGAATCGGCCTGAGTTTTCTTTTATATCTTCTAAATAATTCTTGTCACTTCTAATAAGATCTGCTCTCTTTTCTGCAGTTGCTTTTTGATTGAATTTCTGCAAAATCTCATCAGATCTACGATAATCTCCTCCCGATTTTAATGATTGTGCGTATCGATACAAATATTCAGCATCTTGGTTTTCGTTTATTATAAACAGTTGTTCATACCATTTTAAGGCTTTCTTTAATTCACCATTAAAATAGTATGAATTTGCCAAACGCTGAATTACACCTTCGTTGGTAGTTTCAGCATTTACTAAAGTCTCGTATACTTTTATGGCATCCGCGTAAGCGTACTCTTCGTATTTTTTATCTGCATATTTTATATTCATCGTAGTAAATGGATTTTGTGCATTTACATTTGAAAAAAAACAAAACAGTAAAATAATCAATATTAAATTTCTAGCTTTCATAGGTTGTATTAAAAGAATCTTGGGGATATCATTTTATTGTAATTATTAAAGAATTCGAATCTTAGGAAAACCTCATGAGATCCAGAATTGTATTTTCTTAATCGTGTCGTTTCATGATCGTAACCATAACCTATGTACATTCCTTTTGTAACTTGAAATCCTGCCATTGCACTAACAGATGCACTCCAACGATAAGCAAGTCCTAAAACGAATTTGTCATTAAACATAAAATTTCCTGAAACATCAACTTGCAAAGGAGCTCCTTCTACCATTTTGGTCATTAAAGCTGGCTTGAACTTTATGTACTCTAAATGATCTAGATTAAATACATAACCTGCAATTAAATAATAATTGATTTTTTCTTTGAAAATAGCTACATCGTCTGAGTCATAACGATTTGTTTCTATAAAATTAGGAACCGATAACCCGACATATGCTCTGTCTGAATGAAAATAAAGTCCCGCTCCAACATTGGGCGAAAATTTATTCTTAAGGTTCTGAAACTGGGGATCATCTTGATCTTCATAACTCAATTTATTGATATCGATGTTAAAAAGATTAGCTGTTCCTTTTATTCCGAAAGACAAATTCCATGTATCTGAAGTTGGAATTGTATACGACAAATCTGCCGATAAAGTATTCTCTACAGTTGGTCCGATTTTATCATTTACCAAAGAAACTCCAAGTCCTAAATCACTATTATTCAAAGGTGTATTAACAGAAAATGTACTCGTTTCTGGCGCTCCATCTAACCCAACCCATTGTGTACGATACAAACCAAAAACGCTTAATGCTCCACGTGAGCCTGCATAGGCTGGATTGACTTCGATTGTATTATACATGTATTGTGTATATTGCGCATCTTGTTGCGCATTTGACACAATCGAAAAAAACATAAAAACTAAAATTAATTTTTTCATTTATTAAGTTTTAGAACGGCCTAGGGTTAACTAAGCCGTAATCCATTTTATTTATTAAGGTATAAGTAACCAGATTCTTGATGAGATTTCTGAGCGCTATCTTTGTATTTTAAGATATAGAAATACGTTCCAACCGGAAGACCATCTGTTTGTTTGACTGTAGAACGTCCGTTAGAATATCCTTCAAAAACTCGGTCGTTATTATTGTACTGATCTATACTGAAAACCAAAACTCCCCAACGGTTATAAATTTCAACCGTATTATCTGGATAACATTCAATTCCTCTAATATAAAATCTTGCATTCTTGCTGTCTCCATTTGGAGAGAAAGCATTCATTACTTTAATTGAACATCCGTTTAGGTCTAAGACTGTTGGACTATCTCCGCTATTGCTTGCATCGTCTGACTGATCTTCAACTACAACTCCTCTTACACTACTTCCTTTAACTGTTGCTTGATTACTCACACTGCCACGGTTAATATCTTCTTGAGTGATTTTGTAAACCGCTGTAAAATTAGTTTCGTTAGATTCGTTGACACCCAAATTAATTGCTGGTCCAGAAACTACTACTCCTGGCAACGGATCGTTTATAGTGATTCCAACAAGTGGTACATTTCCTGTATTGGTTACAGTAAATTTGTACGTAATTGTTTCTCCTGCATTTGCAAAACCGCTCTTATTTTCGTCATTGAAAACTGCTGTTTTGATCACAGAAATAGCAGGCACTTCTACAAAAACATTTAATGTCGCAGTAGAACAATTTGACGAATTTGCTTTTTCGCAAACCTGATAAGTCAACGGATAATTTCCTCCTGGCGTGTTTGGCTTAACATTTACCGTTCCGTCAGCATTCCATTCAAAATACGGACTTTCTGTTAAAGGCTTAATTGTAACATCTGCAGGATTTATTGGTTTTCCGTTTATTAAATCATTTTCTAAAACATTTACAAATTCTAATGAACCATTAATTCCATCTGCACTAACATCATTATCATTGTTTAAAGTAATTTGATTTTCTGTTGGCGGAGCTGGGTCTGCAACATTATCAACTGTAATTTTAATTACTGCTTGACTGCAATTTGATGTATTTGCAGCTTCACAGATCTGATAAGTCAATTCGTAAATTCCATCTGGCGTATTTGCAGCAATATTGACTGAACCATTTTCATTTAATGAGAAGTTTGGATTTACTACAGGTATTGATAAAATAACATCTGAAGGCTTAATTTGCGCTCCATTCAATAAGTCATTTATAAAAATATTAACCGTAGCGTTTGCTCCTTTTTTCACATTTACAGGTCCCGTTTCATCATTATTTGCTTTTATTGAGAATGTTGGACGTGCATTACAATCTGGCGTAGCTGGCGGATAAGCAACAGAAACTGTAACCGTTGGATTTAATGAAAACTCAATTTTCACTCCATTTCTGGTAGCTTCAAATCCGTCGGCACCTTCTGACCATATTCCGTTATTTAAAATCCATCCTGGCCAATCTGTTCCATTTTTGTTGCTGTCAATCTCTGCTCCTGGCCATAAAATATCTCCGCTTAATGGCAGATTGGTTTGAGTTGCCACTACATTATTATTACTATCAATCCATTTTACTGTTAATAGATTATTTGTTGTGAAATTTTCTGGCGAAACAGAATAGTTAACATAAGGAACATTATTTGAACAATAACTATTTGCAGTTACTGCCATTTTTGGTTCTGTTACCGTAACTTTTACAACATTTGAATCACAGTTATTCGGATTTAATTTCTCGCATATTGTGTATGTCAATTCATATTCTCCTGCAGGTGCATTAGGAGCTAGTACAACATTTCCGTCTGCATCCACCGTTAAATATCCTTTTGGATCATCTTTAGTTACTTTAAGATCTACATCTGAAGGCACTAATTTATTTCCATCTTTAGTATCGTTCTCAAAAACATTGATTAGTTTCTGCGGAATGTTTACTCCAATTGCCGATGGCATAAGGTCTTCATTTGCTACAAGATTTCCCCCTGTAACTTTTACTACTGTAATTACCGAATCACAATTTAATGGATTTGTAATTTCACAGATTTTGTATTCGACTTTATAATCTGCTGCCGGCGTATTTGGCGCAACACTTATCGTGTAATCTGAATTCAGAGTCAATCCTGATGGAAGCGTTCCGATAATTTCAAATTTAACTTCTCCTGCTGCCGTTCCAACTGTGATTGGATTTCCGTTTAATTTATCGTTTGCAGTCAATGAAATTGTTTTTCCGCCAATGTTTCCGTTTATCGAAGCGATCACATCTTCAACTGCATCAATTACTGGCAATACTACTGTTACCTTCACAGTATTTGAACTGCAGTTGTCTAGATTTAATTTCTCGCAGATTTCATATGTCAGTTCATAATCTCCTGCTGGAGGATTTGCTCCCAAGATAATTTTTCCGTCTGCATCTACAGTCAGATATCCTTTCGGATCTGCCGCTGTAGTTTTCAGCGTAACATCTGAAGGATCTAATGGCTGCGCGTTTTTAGTGTCATTGTCATATATATTTTTCCCTAATGTCTGAGGAACATTCGATCCTAAAACTGATAGAATTTCATCAGCATTTGCCACAAGATTTCCTGCTGTTACCGGTACGGTAATAGTAACCGAGTCGCAGTTTAGTGGATTCGTGTTTTCGCAGATTTTATATTCTACTTTGTAATCTCCTTTTGGAGTATTCGGCGCAACAGTTATGGTGTAATCTGAATTCAGCGTCAATCCTGTTGGAAGCGTTCCGATAATTTCAAACTTAACTTCTCCTGCTGCCGTTCCAACTGTGATTGGATTTCCGTTTAATTTATCGTTTGCAGTCAATGAAATTGTTTTTCCGCCAATGTTTCCGTTTATCGAAGCGATCACATCTTCAACTGCATCAATTACTGGCAATACTACTGTTACCTTCACAGTATTTGAACTGCAGTTGTCTAGATTTAATTTCTCGCAGATTTCATATGTCAGTTCATAATCTCCTGCTGGAGGATTTGCTCCCAAGATAATTTTTCCGTCTGCATCTACAGTCAGATATCCTTTCGGATCTGCCGCTGTAGTTTTCAGCGTAACATCTGAAGGATCTAATGGCTGCGCGTTTTTAGTGTCATTGTCATATATATTTTTCCCTAATGTCTGAGGAACATTCGATCCTAAAACTGATAGAATTTCATCAGCATTTGCCACAAGATTTCCTGCTGTTACCGGTACGGTAATAGTAACCGAGTCGCAGTTTAGTGGATTCGTGTTTTCGCAGATTTTATATTCTACTTTGTAATCTCCTTTTGGAGTATTCGGCGCAACAGTTATGGTGTAATCTGAATTCAGCGTCAATCCTGTTGGAAGCGTTCCGATAATTTCAAACTTAACTTCTCCTGCTGCCGTTCCAACTGTGATTGGATTTCCGTTTAATTTATCGTTTGCAGTTAATGAAATCGTTTTTCCGCCGATATTTCCGTTTATCGAAGCGATCACGTCTTCAACTGCATCAATTACTGGCAATCCAACTGTTACCTTCACAGTATTTGAACTGCAGTTGTCCAGATTTAATTTCTCGCAGATTTCATACGTTAGCTCATAATCTCCTGCCGGAGGATTTGCGCCTAAAATAATTTTTCCGTCTGCATCTACAGTCAGATATCCTTTTGGATCTGCCGCTGTAGTTTTCAGCGTAACATCTGAAGGATCTAATGGCTGCGCGTTTTTAGTGTCATTGTCATATATATTTTCCCCTAATGTCTGAGGAACATTCGATCCTAAAACTGATAGAATTTCATCAGCATTTGCCACAAGATTTCCTGCTGTTACCGGTACGGTAATAGTAACCGAGTCGCAGTTTAGTGGATTCGTGTTTTCGCAGATTTTATATTCTACTTTGTAATCTCCTTTTGGAGTATTTGGCGCAACAGTTATGGTGTAATCTGAATTCAGCGTCAATCCTGTTGGAAGCGTTCCGATAATTTCAAACTTAACTTCTCCTGCTGCCGTTCCAACTGTGATTGGATTTCCGTTTAATTTATCGTTTGCAGTTAATGAAATCGTTTTTCCGCCGATATTTCCGTTTATCGAAGCGATCACGTCTTCAACTGCATCAATTACTGGCAATCCAACTGTTACCTTCACAGTATTTGAACTGCAGTTGTCCAGATTTAATTTCTCGCAGATTTCATACGTTAGCTCATAATCTCCTGCCGGAGGATTTGCGCCTAAAATAATTTTTCCGTCTGCATCTACAGTCAGATATCCTTTCGGATCTGCCGCTGTAGTTTTCAGCGTAACATCTGCTGGGTCTAATGGCTGTGCATTTTTAGTGTCATTGTCAAATACATTTTTCCCTAATGTCTGAGGAACATTCGATCCTAAAACTGACGGAATTTCATCTGCATTTGCCACAAGGTTTCCTGCTGTTACCGGTACGGTAATAGTTACCGAATCGCAGTTTGCAGGGACTGCACCTACTTCACATATTGTATATTCTACTTTATAATCTCCTTTTGGAGTTCCTGAAGCTACTGTAATAGTTCCATTTGTATTTAATGTCAATCCTGATGGTAAAGTGCCTACAATACTTATTGTAACTTCTCCTGAATTGATTCCAATTACTGCTTTTTCTCCATTTAGCGTATCGTTTCCTATTAGAGATACTGTTGTTCCGCCAATGTTTCCATTAATTGGAGTAATAATATCTAGTACTGCGTCAATTGTATTTTCAACTTTAACCTCTGCTGTAGCTGTCTTGCAGTTCGATGGATTAGCAGATTTCTCGCAGATTTCGTATGTAATGCTGTAGGTTCCGCTTGGCGTGTTGGCTGCCAGAGTAACGTCTCCGTTTGCATCAACGCTTAATGGTCCGTCGCTGTCAATTGTAACAACCGTGTTTGCAGACGTAACAGATGCTCCGTCTAAAGTGTCGTTTGATTTAACATTGCCAATAACTGCAGCTGTAGATCCAGAAGTGTTTGTTCCGAAGTCATCTTTAACCGCAATTAAACCATTTTCAACTTTAACTTCTGCAATCGCTGTCTTGCAGTTTGAAGGATTCGCATCTTTCTCGCAGATTTCGTATGTAATGCTGTACGTTCCGCTTGGCGTGTTTGCTGCCAGAGTAACGTCTCCGTTTGCATCAACGCTTAATGGTCCGTCGCTGTCAATTGCAATAACCGTGTTTGCAGATGTAACAGACGCTCCGTCTAAAGTGTCATTTGATTTAACATTTCCGACAATTGCAGCTGTAGATCCAGAAGTTTTTGTTCCAAAATCATCTTTAACTGCAATTAAACCATTTTCAACTTTAACCTCTGCTGTAGCTGTCTTGCAGTTTGATGGATTCGCACCCTTCTCGCAGATTTCGTATGTAATGCTGTAGCTTCCGCTTGGCGTGTTTGCCGCAAGAGTAACATCTCCATTTGCATCAACGCTCAATGCTACGTTGCTGTCAATTGTAACAACAGTATTTACAGACGTAACAGATGCTCCGTCCAAAGTGTCGTTTGATTTAACATTTCCGACAATTGCAGCTGTTGATCCAGAAGTTTTTGTTCCGAAATCATCTTTAACCGCAATTAAGCCATTTTCAACTTTAACCTCTGCTGTAGCTGTCTTGCAGTTTGATGGATTCGCACCCTTCTCGCAGATTTCGTATGTAATGCTGTAGCTTCCGCTTGGCGTGTTTGCTGCTAGAGTAACATCTCCATTTGCATCAACGCTTAATGGTCCGTCGCTGTCAATTGTAACAACCGCGTTTGCAGACGTAACAGATGCCCCGTCTAAAGTGTCGTTTGATTTAACATTGCCTATAACTGCAGCTGTAGATCCAGAAGTTTTTGTTCCGAAATCATCTTTAACTGCTACTAAATCATTTACAATTTCAACTTTAACTGTAGCTGTATTGCAATTTCCACTATTAGCAATTTCACAAATTGAATAATCAAAAGTATAAGTACCTGTTGGTGTATTCGGTTTTACTGAAAGAGCACCATTTGCAGTATTAAAAATTAACACTGAAGGTACAGTACCATTTACTGTAACATCAATATCTCCTCTATTTACTTTATTACAATTTAAAACATCGTTATCAAAAACATTAGTAATAACAACTCCTCCAGCTACTCCATTTGATGAAGAAACACTATCATCATTTGCTGTAATTTCACCAATTACGTTAACGATTTGCGTGCAAGTCTCTGTATTTCCTCCTGCATCTGTTGCTGTCCATGTCACCGTTGTGTTTCCGATTGGAAAACTTGAAGGTGCATCATTTGTCACTGTTACAGTTCCAGAGCAATTATCCGATACTGTCGGAGCACCTAAAGCAACTCCAGTTGCAGTGCATGAATTCGCATCTGCTGAAACTGAAACTCCCAACGGACAAGTGATTGACGGCTTCTGGGTATCTTTAATAATAACTTTTTGAGTCGCAGTTTCTACGTTTCCATTTTCGTCGCTAAAACTCCAGTTAATGGTATAAGTTCCCTGAGCATTATAAGTCAGCGGATCTGTCGTTGTTCCAGTCACTGTTCCTTTACAATTATCCGTCGTTGTCGGAGCAGTTGCTGTTGCAGAGCATTTTCCCGTAATGTCAGCCAATGTTGGTTTTACAGGTTTCTGAGTGTCTTTAATAATTACTTTTTGAGTCGCAGTTTCTACGTTTCCGTTTCCGTCGCTAAAACTCCAGTTAATCGTATAAGTTCCCTGAGCATTATAAGTCAGCGGATCTGTCGTTGTTCCAGTCACCGTTCCTTTACAATTATCCGTCGTTGTCGGAGCAGTTGCTGTTGCAGAACATTCGCCCGTAATATCTGCTAATGTTGGTTTTACAGGTTTCTGAGTGTCTTTAACAATTACTTTTTGAATCGCAGTTTCTACGTTTCCATTTCCATCGCTAAAACTCCAGTTAATGGTATAAGTTCCCTGAGCATTATATGTCAAAGGATCTGTTGTTGTTCCCGTAACTGTTCCTTTGCAATTATCAGTTGTTGTCGGAGCCGTTACTGTCACCGAACATTCTGCTGTAATATCTGCTAAAACAGGTTTTACAGGTTTCTGAGTGTCTTTAATAATTACTTTTTGAGTCGCAGTTTCTACGTTTCCGTTTCCATCGCTAAAACTCCAATTAATCGTATAAGTTCCCTGAGCATTATATGTCAATGGATCTGTTGTTGTTCCCGTAACTGTTCCTTTGCAATTATCAGTTGTTGTCGGAGCAGTTGCAGTTGCTGAACATTCTCCTGTAATATCCGCCAATGTTGGCTTTACAGGTTTCTGAGTGTCTTTAATGATTACTTTTTGAGTCGCCGTTTCTACGTTTCCGTTCCCGTCGCTAAAACTCCAGTTGATCGTATAAGTTCCCTGAGCATTATATGTCAATGGATCTGCTGTTGTTCCAGTCACTGTTCCTGCACAGTTGTCTGTGGTTGTCGGAACAGTTGCTGTTGCAGAACATTCTCCTGTAATATCTGCCAATGTTGGTTTTACAGGTTTTTCTGTATCACTAACTTTTACTGTAGAAGCAGCAGAAGTCTGTTCGCAACCTGTTACTGTATTTTTAACTTTCACTTTATAATCTCCATCTGAATTTACCACTAATGAAGATGATGTTTCATCAGAAATCACGACATTATTTTTATACCAAACATAATTAGGTGAACTCGCGTTTGTTGTTGTGGTCAAAGTAGTTGTTAAGCAAGCTGTTAACGTACCTCCAATTGAAATAGTTGGATTAGGATTAGTTGTTATGTTAACTACATTACTCTTTGAAGTACAGCTCGATGCATTGGTAGCAATCACATAATATCCATTTGCTGCAGACAGATTGGTCCATTCTAATGCAGACCCATTTCCAGCTTTTGCTGATTGAATCGCTGTATTACTAGAATCATATAATTGATAATTAACTCCGCTCACCGAAGTTGAGGAAGAAATTGTACCATTTCCTCCTGGCGAAACACAAATTGTACTTCCAGTTAACGATAAAGCAACTGGTAATGAATTTACCGTTACCGTTGTGCCTGCAGAAACTGCACTTGTGCAGTTTCCGTTATTGGTTGTAACTGTATATGAACCGCTCGCTGTTGCACTGTAGGTTTTACTCGTTGCACTTGGAATCGCAACTCCATCTTTATACCACTGGTTTCCAGATCCTGCAGATGATGTTAGTACAACACTGCCTCCTGAACAGAATGTTGTCCCTGTTGCAGCAACAGAAATTGTTGGCGTCGCAGGCACAGAATTTACTGTTACTGTAGCACTAACTGTTAATGCTCGACTACAGGTTCCATTACTTACATTAGTTAAATTTAAGGTGCCATTTGAAGTTACATTTGATACTGTAACTGTAGCTTTTCCATCAGATCCTATTGTAGCCGTTCCAGAAGCCGCTCCTGTATAAGTAACAACATTTCCCGATGTTCCTGATATTGTAAAAACAGCATTTGATCCAGAGCAGACTGGACTATTTGTACCGAGGGTAGCTGCAACTGGTAAAGCATTTGGTGTTATTGAAGCTGTAGCAGTATTATTGCCCGTAGGATCATCCACATTAGATGATGTAATAGTCGCAGTATTAGAATAAGTTCCTGTATCTTTAACCGTAGCAGTTATTGTCAATACAGCACTTGCGCCACTATCTAAACTAGAAATCGTCCATATCCCAGTAGAGTTATCATAAGAAGTTCCTGTTGGGGCTGTAGAAGAAACATATGTATATCCTGAAGGCAATTTGTCTGTTACCGAAACACCTTCCGCATTGGAAGGTCCTAAATTTTTAGCAGTTAATGTGAAAACAACATTTGATCCTACACATTGACTAGAAACATTAACTGTATTTTCTACAGCAACATCACTACAAAGTGTAACCGCAATAGGAGTTGATTGTGAACTAACACCACAAGATAATGTTGATGTTACTGTGTATGAGCCTGTCTTGGTAACTGTTATAGTATTTGAAGCTTCTCCTGGAATAACTGTTCCATTATAACGCCATACATATGGTGCAAAGTTGGCATCTGTGGTTAATGTTGCTGATTGTTTTAAACAACTACTTCCGCCAATATAAGTTTCTTTAGGAGCTGATGGCTGTTGTGCAAAATTTGAAAAAAATGCAGCCATCGAATAACCGTTACCTTGTTGCGCTATAGAAACCGTAAGTTTTGAATCACTACTAAGAGAAATTGTATTAGGATTTCCTATTTTATCTCTATTAAAATCAATTATATACCAACCTGTAGTCCCTAATTGACGTCTACTAGTCTTCATAGTTTCTTCTAGATTCGCAGAATTTAGCATCACCAAATCTGTAGCACTTCTTAATAATACATAACCAAAATAATCTAATGATTCTCTATTATATCCTTTAAAAGTCGAAGTTTCAATAAAATTAGATCCCCCACAAGCCGAAACTGGTGCAATTGTCGAAATATCAACCTCGCAACCATCAGCTGTACCAGAATAAACCGCAACATTATTAGTTGCAGAAATTCTTGATGATGTAAGTGCCGTGCCCGAAACACCATTTTTAAAAGTGTAAAACTGTCCCGCATTTAATGGCGAAGTAACTACTGGTGAACCTACCACACTCCCATTAGTTCCATAAGTGGTTATTGTCAGTACTGTATTATCTTTCGTCACTACAACTGTAGTTTGCTCCGCAGTGTCATTGCCTTTCCCTCTTTCAAGGAAATATTCTGTACCTAAAACAGATATTGGAGGTAATTGATCAAAAGTTCCATCCCCGCATGCAACTGGAGTGTCTATTCGCACTCCTGTATTCATTACAACGCGCCCTGATGTTTCCACTAAAGAGCCAATTGCAGCATTAAATAAATAACTTTGCCCTGCTCCTAATGTTGTTACTACACTTCCATTTACTTTTACTTGTGTGTTATTATTAATTGCCATAACACTATAGAAAGGTCGATCTTTATCACTTGATCCAACATTACGATAATATCCAACTCTAAATTCCACACCAATACCAGCATCCCCAAAACTAGTTAATGAAGCATTTCCTTTTATATAGTTATCTCCACCATCTCCTATGGCATCAGACGCAATATTTCTTAAATTTACAGAAACAGCCCCCCCTGTACTGGTAACTATTATTCCTCTATCATTATAGACTGTACCTGCTACATTATAACCTAAAGCAACACTATTTGGATTTCCCACAAATCTATAAACAGCAGGACTTCCCTTTACTGTCGTTAGAGTACCTGCAGCTGTACCATCAGGTTTTGTGAAAGCCACAGCACTGCCATCACTTTTTGTTATAGTAAAGGTTACAGGAGCAGCAGAATTAGTCGCAATTATAATTTCATTTGCATTACTAAAATACTGCCAAGGTGCTGGTGCTATGTAATGTTTAGTAAAAAACTGAGCAGAAGCATGATAACTTGTTAATAGAAAGAATAAAATCAAAAGAATTAGCCTGTAAAATCCAGACTTACAAAAAGTAGAGTTACGCATAGACAACTTGAGTTTGTGGAACAGAAATTTCGGATACTAAAAAACAGATGATTGTTTTTAGCATATTGATGAGATACGAGAAAAAATATAAAATGGATTTAAAAAAACTTAGAACAGCTTTTTCAAGATATACATATAAAAAAGACATTATGCAGACCATTGTCATATAGTAATTTAAGACTATAAAAGTCTCACTGGTTTTAAATTAAGTAGATTTGGAAAGTGCGAAAGTATATCGAGGAATGAAATCAATCAACATTATTCCGACAAAGTGCACATAAAGTCGTTAAACAACATTTTTTAACAATTGTTCATCTATTGAAAATCTAATTTCTGTAAATATTTGATAATAAAACAGCGGAATTTTCTTAAATAATTGAAGAGATATTCAATTCCCACAGAATTTATTGATAAATAGGTAAAAAAACGTAGGAAAAAAAAAATAGTACGAAGGAGAAAGAGCCTTTTAAAATAAAAAACTGATAATCAAAAAGATAAAATAACAATCCACATTTAGTTGTTACTGTAAAAATTTAATATTACGTTTTAAACCATCAAATTTGGTTCTTTTAATAGGAGAGTTTTTAAAAACTAGCTTAAAGGTTTCTTCTGTAATCTCTATCCAGTCTTTTTTAGCAAAGGAAAGCAACTCTGGATTAGGATTAAATAAAGGTTCTGAGTGGGGTTTGGAAAATCGGTTCCATGGACAAACATCTTGACAAGTGTCACAGCCAAACATCCATTCATCGAATTTTCCTTTCATTTCTTCAGGAAGATTTTCTTTTAATTCGATGGTGTAATAAGAAATGCATTTACTTCCATCAACAATATAAGGAGCTACAATAGCTTGTGTAGGACAGGCATCAATACAGGCGGTACAAGAACCACAGTGGTCTGTGACTGCATAATCATATTCTAATTCTAAATCAATAATAAGTTCGGCAATGAAGTAAAAAGAGCCAACCTTTTGAGTAATCAAGTTACTGTTTTTTCCAATCCAACCCAAACCGCTCTTTGCCGCCCAAGCCTTATCTAAAACAGGTGCCGAATCGACAAAAGCACGTCCTGATACTTCTCCAATATTTTCTTGGATTGAATGCAAAAACTCCTTTAACTTATCCTTAATTACAAAATGATAATCTTGTCCGTAGGCATATTTAGAAATCTTAAAACTTTCATCGTTTTGCTTAGAATCTGGGTAATAATTAAGTAAAAGCGATACGACACTTTTACCATCATCAACCAACAAAGTTGGATCGAGACGCTTATCAAAATGGTTTTCCATATAGGCCATTTGACCATTACGATTGTTCTTTAACCAATTTTCAAGTCGAGGAGCTTCTTGTTCTAAAAAACCAGCCTTAGAAATTCCGCAAGAAATAAATCCAAGTCTTTTGGCTTCTTCTTTTATAAATTTTGAATATGTTTCTTTTGAATTGATACTCATCGTTTAGAAAATGAAACTTCAACGTTAATAGGTTTTAAAGTAATTAATGGGTTAAACTGAACGATATCATTGTCGGCTTTAATAGTATATTTTTTAACAATCTGAGATATCGTTAAACACATTTCATAGATGGCAAATCCAGTTCCGATACACATTCTAGGACCAGCTCCAAAAGGATAAAAATATTGCATTGATTCCTTTTTTTGTTCTCCAAGAAATCGCTCTGGAATGAATTCATCAGGATTATTCCAATATTTTGGATTACGGTGCAATTCGTAAAAAGAAACTCCAATTAAAGTGTCTTTTTTAATTTTAAATTCAGCCAAAGCATCGTCCTCAAGATTTTGTCTGTCAGTAATCCAAGCTGGCGGATATAAACGCATAGACTCGTTCAAAACGGCATTCGTATAGGCCATTTTTTGAAGCTGTTCGATACTATTGCTTGTTTGCGATTCAACCTCAATGATTTCCTCAAAAACCTTTTGTTGGACTTCTGGATTTCTTCCTAAAAGATAAAGTGTAAAAGTTAATGCGTTTGCCGTAGTTTCATGACCTGCAATAAAGAGAACTTTAATTTCATCAATCAATTGTTCAATAGACATACTTTCGCCCGTATCTTCATATCTGGTTTCTAGAAGCATGTTCAATAAATCATTAATTTCCTCATTCGAAGCTTTTCTTTCCTCGATGATTTCCTTAATAATAGCATTATTTTCCTCCGCTAACTTAAGATGTTTCTTGACCTGACCACTGACTGAAAACCACCAAGCTTTGTGCGGAAGTCTAATTTCCTTAATCAAGAAGTTTTGCACTTCTTCTATAATAAATTTAATGCGATGAAATTTATCCTCAGCATTTGAAAGCTGGAATAAAGATTTTGCGACAACATTAAACGCAAGATTACTCATAACCGGAAAAAGATCTATTAGCCTTTCTTCAATTAAATTATTTACTTCTGAAGCAATAGTCGCATTCATATTATCAACCAGCTGATTCATTTTTTGTTTATGGAATGCCGGTTGAATAAGTCGTCTCTGTTTTAACCAAAAATCACCATCACTGGTTAAAAGTCCCTTTCCTAAATATTTTGAAAGATAAACCGATTGAAATTTAGATTTGTTATAATTCTTTTGGTTCTTAACTAAAATATGCTGTGCAATTTCATTATCTCGCGACAAGATTATATACTTAGAAAAGCCAATTCGTATAGAAAAAGAATCTCCGAATTTCTCAAAATATCTTTTATGAAAGGGAATCGGATTTCTACGAACACCTTCAGCATCCTTGAAAAATCTAAGTAAAGATAGTTTCTGAGGATAATTATATTTAAACTTGTCGGACATACAATTAAAACAAACCTCCTTGTATATTTGTGTTTATTTTCCCAAGATGCTTATATGCTTTATCTGTAACTTCTCTGCCTCGAGGCGTTCGCATGATAAATCCTTCCTGAATTAAGAAAGGCTCGTAAACTTCTTCTATAGTTTCACTGCTTTCACTAACAGCTGTAGCCAAAGTTGAAAGCCCTACTGGACCACCTTTAAATTTATTGATAATAGTTAATAATATTTTATTGTCCATTTCATCTAGACCATGAGCATCTACATTTAAGGCTTTTAAAGCATATCTTGAAATTTCGATATCAATTCTACCATTTCCTTTAATTTGAGCAAAATCACGAACACGTCTTAATAATGCATTTGCAATACGAGGAGTTCCGCGGCTTCTTCCAGCAATTTCAATTGCTGCTTCCAAATCAATAGGCATTTTTAGAATAGAGGCACTTCTTTCAACAATTGTTGTCAAAAGTTCTGTAGTATAATATTGCAAACGCGAAGATATTCCAAAACGCGCACGCATTGGAGCCGTTAATAATCCAGATCTCGTTGTTGCTCCGATTAAAGTAAAGGGATTCAGATTGATTTGCACTGTTCTAGCATTTGGTCCCGATTCAATCATAATATCAATCTTGAAATCTTCCATTGCAGAATACAGGTATTCTTCAACAACTGGACTTAATCGATGAATTTCATCAATAAATAAAACATCTCTTTCGTCTAAATTCGTTAGCAAACCAGCCAAGTCTCCAGGTTTATCCAAAACTGGTCCTGAAGTAATTTTGATACCAACTTGCAGTTCGTTAGCCAATATATTTGCCAAAGTAGTTTTTCCTAAACCAGGAGGTCCATGAAAAAGCGCATGATCAAGCGCTTCACCACGCTGATTAGCAGCGGCAACAAAGACTTTCAAATTTTCCAAAACTTGATCTTGTCCGGCAAAATCATCAAATGACAGCGGACGCAATCTTTTTTCAAGATCTAACTCTTCTGAGTTATATCCTTTAGTAGTAGGATCTAGATTTTCATTCATCCCACAAAGATATACAAAGTAATCAGTTTGTAAAATAGCAATACTGAACGATTAAAACTTTAACTAAACAAAAAAGGCTGTCATTTCTGACAGCCTTTGATTATTTTTAGTGGTGTAAAACTTCTTCACCTTCTTTCATTGGTACATTTTGAGGAACAAAATCTACATCATGATTAGGGTTACTGTAGTCATACGGCCAACGATATACGTGAGGAATTTCTCCTGGCCAGTTTCCGTGGATATGTTCAACTGGAGTAGTCCACTCTAAAGTTGTAGATTTCCATGGGTTCTGAACTGCTTTCTTACCGTAGAAAATACTGCTAAAGAAGTTGTATAAGAATACTAACTGGAATGCACCTCCTACAAGAGCAAATGTTGTAATTAAAACATTCACATTTTGTAAATCATCAAATAATGGGAAGTTAGTATTTGTATAGTAACGTCTTGGTAAACCAGCTAATCCGATAAAGTGCATTGGGAAGAAAACTCCATAAGCACAAACCGCTGTAATCCAGAAGTGAATATAACCTAAGTTTTTGTTTAACATTCTTCCGTACATTTTAGGGAACCAGTGGTAAATACCAGCAAACATTCCGTAAAGTGCAGAGATACCCATTACTAAGTGAAAGTGAGCAATTACGAAGTAAGTATCGTGAACGTTAATATCTAAAGTACTATCTCCTAAAATGATTCCTGTTAAACCTCCTGTGATGAAAGTAGAAACCATTCCGATAGAGAATAACATTGCAGGGTTAAATTGTAAGTTACCTTTCCATAAAGTTGTAATCCAGTTAAATGCTTTTACAGCAGAAGGAATTGCAATCAATAAAGTTGTAAAGGTAAACACAGATCCTAAGAAAGGATTCATACCTGAAATAAACATGTGGTGACCCCAAACAATTGTAGATAAGAATGCAATTGCAAGAACTGACATAATCATCGCTCTGTATCCAAAAATTGGTTTACGAGAGTTCGTAGCCATAATTTCAGAAACAAGACCCATTGCTGGTAAGATTACGATGTAAACCTCAGGGTGACCTAAGAACCAGAATAAGTGCTCAAACAATACTGGAGAACCTCCTTGGTAATGTAAAACCTCTCCTGCAATATAGATATCAGACAAGAAGAATGAAGTACCAAAACTTCTATCAAAAATCAATAATAAAGCGGCAGACAATAATACTGGGAATGAAATAACACCAATAATAGCTGTTACGAAAAATGTCCAGATTGTAAGAGGAAGTCTAGTCATAGACATTCCTTTAGTTCTTAAGTTAAGTACAGTAACAATGTAGTTTAAAGATCCCATCAAAGAAGATGCGATGAAAATAGCCATAGATACTAACCATAATGTCATACCTGTTCCTGATCCTGGAATTGCTTGTGGCAATGCACTCAAAGGAGGATAAATTGTCCATCCTGCAGATGCTGGTCCAGCTTCAACAAATAAAGAACATAACATTACAACAGCTGATAAGAAAAACAACCAGTATGAAATCATATTCATAAATCCAGATGCCATATCTCTTGCTCCAATTTGAAGCGGAATAAGTAAATTACTAAAAGTTCCACTTAAACCTGCCGTCAGTACAAAGAATACCATGATGGTACCGTGAATTGTTACTAAAGCTAAATAAATATCATTTGCCATTACACCATCAGGTGCAAATTTATCTCCTAATAAAACATTAAATATCTTAAAAGACTCTTCTGGCCACGCCAATTGCATTCTAAAAAGCAAGGACATTGCAATACCAATGATTCCCATAATAATACCAGTAATCAAGTATTGTTTAGCAATCATTTTGTGATCAATACTAAAAATATATTTAGTAATGAACGTGTCTTTATGATGATGTTCGTGCTCGTGATCGTGTCCGTGATCGTGATCGTGCGCTTCTGCTGACATATATGTGTACTTTAAATTTTCTAAATAATATTATTTCAATGCAACTTTAGCTACAGCTGCTTTAACAGTATCGACAACAGCTTTAACAGTGTCAATTACTTTTGCAGTAGAATCTGCAGTTGGAGCAGTTCCTTCAGCTGGTTTTTCAGCTGCTTTAGCAGCAGCAATATCCTGAGCTAAAGTAGTTTTCTCACTTAACCATTTTTTATAGTCTTCTGGAGAATCTACAACAACTTTCATTTGCATATTATAGTGAGATGCTCCACAGATTTTATTACATAATAATAGGTAATCAAAAGTATAAGGATCTAAAGCTGTACCACCTTTTGCAACTAACTCAATGCTCTTTTCAGCTCTAAGTTTGTTAATGTTAGCAACTTTTTCAACCATAAATGGTAACTCTCTATATTCCGAAGTAGTATATGTTGGAACGAAAGCAAATTCAGTAACCATACCTGGAACACAGTTCATTTGTGCTCTAAAGTGAGGAAAGTAAGCAGAGTGCAATACATCCTGAGAACGCATTTTAAAGTGAACTTTTTTACCTTTAGGAATGTGCAATTCTGAAACTACGATATCATCTTGAGCATTTGGATCTGACATATCAACTCCTAATGTATTGATTCCTTCGATTAAACGTACGTTAGCTTTACCTAAAACGTTATCTTGTCCAGCGTATCTTGCAGTCCATTTAAATTGCTGAGCATATAATTCGATTTCAATTACATCTTCATCTTTATCAACGAACATAATATTATTCCAAGCGTACAATCCGTAAAGAATTAAACAAGCTAAAACTACAGATGGAATAATACTCCAGATTGCTTCTAATTTATTACTATCAGCAAAAAATAATGCTTTTTTATCTTTATGTCCTCTATTTTTAAAAGAAAACCAGTATAGTAAACCTTGTGTAATAAATTGAACTAAAAAAATTAAAACCCAAGTAATATTCATTAAATTATCCACTAAAAGTCCATGCTCTGAAGCAGGCGTGTGAAGTGCTAAACCTCCCCATTTTAGTAAACCGTAAATCGTAAATATGTATATGAATGCCAAGAAGCCAAACATAACATACCCTTGAATATTATTATCATTATCTGATGCAACTTGAGAATCGTCCGAAGAAGCTCCTACCTGAGTAAGATCAAATATCTTCGTCAATTGCCATAATGCAACTGCTAATAAAACTAAAACTATAATTACCAACAAACTTGTCATCTGTTTACTTCTTTAAATATTAATAATGAAAATGTTTACTTTCTTCGATGAAAGGATTTCTTTTTGCAAGCAAAGGAGATTTAGTTAATGCAGTAAATACAACAAATATAAATAAACCTAAGAAGAAAAGAATCGATGCAATTTCAGGAACTCCAATAAACCATTTGTCTCCTACTGTACCAGGCATGATCATATTAAAGAAATCAACATAATGACCTAATAATATCACAACACCAGCCATAACAATAACCCAGTTAAGACGTTTAAAGTCAGTATTGATTAATATTAATAATGGGAAAACAAAGTTCATAACAACCGCTCCAAAGAAAGGAAGGTTATATAACTGAATTCTTGTTACAAAATAAGTTACCTCTTCTGGAATGTTAGCGTACCAAATCAACATGAATTGAGAGAACCATAAATAAGTCCAGAATACACTAATACCAAACATGAACTTAGCTAAATCATGGATATGACTTGTATTTACATACTCCAAATATCCTTTAGATTTTAAATAGATAGTTACTAATGCAATAGCTGTAATACCACTTACAAAGAAAGAAGCAAATACATACCATCCAAATAAAGTACTAAACCAGTGTGGATCAAAAGACATAATCCAATCCCAAGACATAATAGACTCAGAAACTATAAAGAATACTAAGAATCCAGCAGACGCTTTGAAATTCTTTTTGTAGTAAAGATCATCATTTGCTTCATCTTGTGCCAAACAGTTTTTTCTAGAAATATGACGGTAGATATTCCATCCTAATAAAAAGATAAATGCTCTTGCAATCCAGAAAGGAAAGTTTAAATATCCTGATTTTCCAGCAATGATAGCATCGTAATTTGGGCTTTTAGGATCAGTTACTCCTTCTCCTAACCATACGAAGATATGATTAAAATGTAATCCACATAATACTAAAAGTATAAAGAAGATTATAGAACCAGCTGGCAAATAAGCTGTTATACCTTGCATAACTCTAAACAAAACTGGAGACCAACCTGCTTGAGCAACTTGTTGAATTGCATAGAAAGCTAAAACCCCCATTGAAAGAAGTAAAAAGAAAATACAAGCCACATATACAGCAGACCAAGGCTTATTTTGCAATTGGTGCAATACGTGCTCTAAATGTTTTTCGTGCTCATTTGCACCAGAAACTTCTGCATGCTCAGCTCCTTTGTGAGAGTCATGTGCAACTTCAGCAGCCTCATGATGACCTGCTTCTTTGTGAGATGCCTCCGCTTTTTCTTCATGCGCAGCGCCATGAGAACCATGTTCATCTGCAGCAAGTATTTTTTCAACTTCTTGAATATCTTTTGGTGCGCTTAAAAAACCATACCCAATTCCTAATAAACCAACGGCCATTAAGATGATAGAAAAAGTTTTTAATTTACTTGAAAATGTATACATATCTATTACGATCAGTTTGTTCAACAATTATAATTGGCTTCTTAGTTTCAGAACATAGTCAGCAACTAACCAACGTTCGTGAGCACTTAATTGATTTGCATGTGAACCCATTGCATTTAAACCATAAGTCTCAACATGAAAGATACTTCCTTCAGTGATCTCTCTGTCTTTATAGCTAGGTACTCCAAGAAATTTCTCTCTTTCAACCAATTTACCTTTACCGTTACCAGTTGCACCATGGCAGCTGATACAATAAATATCAAAAAGCTCTTTACCTTTTCCAGAATTTTTCTCTTCTTCTGTCAAAGGTGATTTTAAATTAGCTTTTGCTAATTCATAACCAGCAGTTGAGTTTTCATATTCATAAGGTTCAAAACCTCTATTGATAGTTCCTGCAACAGGAAGCTGTCCTTCTTTTCCTCCCTTAAATATTTTTGCTTCTGAATATGGCTCGTAAGCAACAGATTCATACATATTAGGGAAATACTGATAGTTCGGTGCCGAATTATTGTGGCAAGATGAAACTAAAATAGTTATACCAACTAAAAGTGTTATTTTATATATCCTTTTCATAGCTACAATTAATTCTTTTCTATTACTTTAACTTCAACAGCTCCAGTTCCTTCGAAGAAAGAAACTAGTTCAGCTTCGTTATCATTTACAGCAACCTCCATTAAAAAGTGGTCATCAGTTGTTCTTACATCTGGGTTTTCAGCTTCTTTAAATGGCCATAATCTACTTCTCATGTAAAAAGTGATTACCATTAAGTGGGCTGCAAAAAACACAGTCATTTCAAACATAATTGGCACGAAAGAAGGCATGTTTTGGATGAAACTAAAACTTGGTTTACCTCCAATATCCTGTGGCCAGTCATGAATCATGATATAACTCATCATAGTTGTTGCAACAGAAATACCAACACAACCGTATAAAAAAGCACATATTGCTAATCTTGTTGGTGCTAAACCCATGGCCTTATCCAATCCGTGAACCGGGAATGGAGTAAAAACCTCTTCAATATGATGATGAGCAGCTCTAGTTTTCTTTACTGCATTCATCAAAACGTCATCGTCATTATAAATGGCGTATATAACTTTATTACTCATGATGTGAATCTTTACTGTTTGCTCTTTCTCTAATATAATTATCTCCTGTTCCTTTCAAAATTGTTTTAACCTCTGCCTGAGCAATTACAGGGAATGTTCTAGAGTATAATAAAAACAATACAAAGAAGAAACCAATTGTTCCAATGAAAATTCCAATATCAACAAATGTTGGTGAGAACATTGTCCAAGAAGATGGAAGGTAATCTCTATGTAAAGAAGTAACAATAATTACGAATCTTTCAAACCACATACCGATGTTTACTACAATCGAGATGATGAATGAGAACATGATACTTGTTCTTAATTTTTTGAACCACATAAACTGAGGAGAGAACACGTTACATGTCATCATCGACCAATATGCCCACCAGTAAGGTCCAGTAGCTCTGTTTAAAAATGCATATTGCTCATACTCTACACCTGAATACCAAGCTACGAATAACTCAGTGATGTAAGCAACACCTACGATAGATCCAGTAATCATGATAATGATGTTCATTAACTCGATATGTTGTAATGTGATGTATGCTTCCAGGTTAGATACTTTTCTCATAACGATCAACAATGTATTTACCATTGCAAATCCTGAGAAAACCGCTCCAGCAACGAAGTATGGAGGGAAAATTGTTGTATGCCATCCTGGAATTACAGAAGTAGCAAAGTCCATAGATACAATCGTGTGTACAGAAAGTACAAGTGGAGTAGCTAAACCAGCTAATACTAAAGATACTTCTTCAAAACGCTGCCAGTCTTTTGCTCTACCGCTCCAACCAAAACTTAAGATAGAATACACTCTCTTGTTAAATGGAGTAATAGCTCTATCACGAAGCATTGCAAAGTCAGGTAACAAACCAGTCCACCAGAAAACTAATGATACTGAAAGATACGTTGAAATCGCGAATACGTCCCAAAGTAAAGGTGAGTTAAAGTTTACCCATAAAGATCCAAATTGGTTTGGTATAGGTAATACCCAGTATGCTAACCATGGACGTCCCATGTGAATAATTGGAAATAAACCTGCTTGTACTACAGAGAAGATAGTCATAGCTTCAGCAGAACGGTTGATGGCCATTCTCCAACGTTGACGGAAAAGTAATAATACCGCAGAAATTAATGTTCCAGCGTGACCAATACCAACCCACCAAACGAAGTTAGTAATATCCCAAGCCCAGCCAACTGTTTTATTTAATCCCCATGTTCCGATACCGGTAGATACGGTGTAAATTATACAACCTAACCCCCAAAGGAAGGCTATTAATGCGATTGAAAATACAATCCACCATTGCTTGTTTGCAGGCCCCTCAACAGGTGCAGCTACATCTACAGTTACATCGTGATAAGATTTATCACCAATAACTAAAGGTTTTCTAATGGGTGCTTCGTAGTGAGACGACATAATCCTTTATATTGTTTCTTAATTAATAATTTTACTAAGTATTTCTAACTTTAACATGGTAAACCACATTAGGTTTTGTACCTACATGCTCTAATAAGTGGTATGATCTTTCGTCAGCAGCTAATTTAGCAACTTTACTTTCTTTATCATTTACATCACCAAATATCATCGCTCCTGAAGAACAAGCACTAGAACAAGCTGTTTGGAATTCACCATCTCTAACTGGACGGCCTTCGTTTTTAGCTTTTAATTTAGTAGCTTGTGTCATTTGGATACACATAGAACATTTCTCCATAACACCACGAGAACGTACGTTAACGTCAGGATTTAATACCATACGGCCTAAATCATCGTTCATATGATAATCGAACTCGCTGTTTTTGTTGTATAAGAACCAGTTAAAACGACGTACTTTATATGGACAGTTGTTAGCACAGTAACGAGTACCAACACATCTGTTGTAAGCCATATGGTTTTGACCCTCACGACCGTGAGAAGTTGCTGCAACTGGACAAACTGTTTCACAAGGTGCGTGGTTACAGTGTTGACACATTACAGGTTGGAATGCTACTTGAGGATTATCTCCTGCTTTTTCCATTTCATTAAATGTAGATAATGAACTAGATAAGCCAGCAATTCCTTCTTTTCTTTCGTTATCACCTTCAAAAGTGCTTTCAGAAGAATAATATCTATCGATACGTAACCAGTGCATATCACGGCTTCTTCTTACCTCTGCTTTACCAACAACTGGAACGTTGTTTTCTGCGTGACAAGCGATAACGCAAGCTCCACAACCAGTACAAGCATTTAAGTCAATTGAAAGGTTGAAGTGGTGCCCTGTTGTACGATCAAATGATTCCCAAAGATCTACAGTAGTAGCCTCAACTTCTTGGTGATCTAAAGATACCATTGGTTTTTCATTCCAATGTTCAGCATCTTTAGTATTGAATATTTCTAAAGTAGTTTCTTTAATAATATCTCCTCTACCCATTAAAGTTTTCTGACCTTGAACACAAGCAAACTCATGTACACCACCAGCTTTAGCAATAGATACTGATTGAACATTATTGAAACCTTTATATAAAGCGTAAGCATTTAAACCTACTTGCATTTCTTCTTTTAGAGCTGCTTTACGTCCGTATCCAAGAGCTAGACCTAAAGTACCAACTGCTTGACCTGGCTGAACGATAACTGGAACATTTTCCAATTTAACTCCATCAACCGTAATAGTAGCATAACTACCATTTAAACCTCCGTTTGCAACAATTTCGTTTGATAAACCAAGTTTCTTAGCATCAGCATTAGATACTGTAACATAGTTATCCCAAGAAACTCTTGTAATTGGATCTGGGAACTCTTGTAACCATGGGTTATTAGCGTGTTGCCCATCTCCTAATCCTGTTTTAGTATATAATACTAATTCAAAATCACCAGCAGATTTAGATCTTGCAACAGCATTTGCAGCAGTAGCAGCATCAATAGCACCTCCAGCCAAAGCTGAAGATCCAAGAACAGCTACACCATCATGTAATACTTTATTCCAAGAAGCTCCTGCAGTGTAAGCTCCAGAGTTTGTTTTTAAGTAGTCATAAAAAGTACCAGCTGTACCATTTACTGACAATAAAACATCTTGAAATTGTTTTGTATCAAAGATTGGACGAATTGTAGGCTGAGTTAAGCTATATGTTCCGCTTGTAAGCTCAAGATCTCCCCAAGATTCTAAGTAGTGAGGAGCTGGTGCAGCAATTGAAACAATTGATGCAGTTTCGTCTTCTTTTAATGAAAAAGCAACAGACGTTTTAACTTTTTTCAATCCAGATACAAAAGAAGCTGAATCAGCTAAAGTGTAAACAGGATTAACTCCACTCATAATTAAAGTATGAACACTTCCAGCATTCAAATCTTTAATCAACTGTGCAACTGCAACATTAGAACCTTTTCTAATTTGTCTCGCTCCAGCAGTACTAAAAGCTTCACTAGCCAATACTTGATTGATAGCTAAAACTAATAATTGAGCATTTTTATCTTCAATTCCAGATACTAAAACTCCTTTTGAACCAGCAGCTTTAAGCTGTTGTGCAGCTTTTACTACTTCAGTTTTAAAGTTTCCTTCTAAAGCCACAGGAATAGAAGCACCTACAACAATATTATAAATTTGAACTAAAGCTTGCTTTTGAGCAGCTACAGTCATTGGAACACGCTTATCAGCAGCAGCTCCAGATAATGTCATGTTTGATTCAAACTGAAAATGACGAGACATTTTTCCGTTTTGAGGAATACGTCCTTGTGCATATCCTGTATCATATCCTCCACCTTGCCAGTCTCCTAAGAAATCAGCACCAACAGAAACGATTAAAGAAGCTTTTGAAAAATCATAATCAACTAAAGCTCTTTGACCATAAGCAGATTCAAAAGCATCTAAAGCCTCAGATGAAGAAACTGCATCATACACAACGTGCTTAGCGTTTGGATTTTTTGCAATAAACTCAGCAATTAATTTTTCTGTAGATGGACTCGCTAAAGTGTTAGTTAATAATACTACTTGACCACCTTTAGCTTTTGCATCTGCCAAACTTGATTTAATTTTTAAATCAACAGCTGACCAAGAAGAATTTTTACCATCTACCTTTGGCTCTTTCAAACGAGTACTATCATAAAGCCCTAAGATAGATGCATGAACTCTAGCATTCGCAGAAAATTTAGCTCCTGCAATTGTATTGTTTTCAATTTTAATTGGACGACCCTCACGAGTTTTCACCAAAAGATTAGCAAAATCAAATCCGTCAAAAACCGTAGTTGCATAATAATCTGCAACACCAGGAATGATTTGTTCTGGTTGTAATACATAAGGGATAGACTTGTGAACAGGACCTTCGCAAGCAGCTAATGTTACAGCCGCTGTACTAAACCCTACGTACTTTAAAAAGTCACGACGTGAAGTCCCAGATGTAGATAAAGCCTCAG
This sequence comes from Flavobacterium sp. B330r, assembly GCF_056824325.1. Classification (NCBI taxonomy): domain Bacteria; kingdom Pseudomonadati; phylum Bacteroidota; class Flavobacteriia; order Flavobacteriales; family Flavobacteriaceae; genus Flavobacterium; species Flavobacterium sp. B330r. Next base: position 2,601,718 of record NZ_CP124860.1, on the reverse strand, counting down.
CGTTACCCAAAAACTCATCAGTAGGAATCTCTTCAACAAATTCGTTATTTCTAAGCGCCTCAACAATAGAGCTATTTTCTAGCTCTTCAACACTTTTCCAGTATTTTTTGTTTGATGACATTGTATATATATATTAAAATCTTAATAAATCGATTAATAGTGGCATTTACCACACTCTAAACCTCCCATTTGCGCTGCAGTTAATTTCTCTACACCGTATTTTTTAGAAAGTTCAGCATGAATTTTGTCATAGTAAGCGTTACCTTCCATCTTAACATCAGTTTTTCTATGGCAATCAACACACCATCCCATTGTTAATTTAGAGTACTGCTTCATGATTTCAAATTCTTGTACTGGACCGTGACAAGTTTGACATTCAATACCTGCAACAGAAACGTGTTGAGAGTGGTTGAAGTAAACAAAGTCAGGTAAGTTATGAATACGAACCCATTTTACAGGCTGTGTTTTTCCAGTATAAGCTTGTTTCGTCTTATCCCATCCAACAGCATCATATAATTTTTGAATTTGAGCATCGTAGAATGCTTTACTGTACTCAGGAGTCGCAGTTGTTTCAGCAACTTCAGAAATATTTTTATGACAGTTCATACAAACATTTAATGAAGGTATACCAGCTGTTTTACTTACACGAGCAGCAGAGTGGCAATATTTACAATTGATTTCGTTATCACCAGCGTGAATCTTGTGAGAGTAGTGAATTGGCTGAATTGGCTCATAATTCTGATCTACACCTACTTGCATTAAGTATCCGTAAACAAAATAACCACTAGCCAAAAGCAAGAAGATTGAAGTTACTAAAACCAAAAATTGGTTTTTAACGAAAGCTTTCCAAATTGGAAGTCTTGCTTCTTTTGGAGCAATTTCAATACCGTTTTTGTTTGCAACTTTAGTTAAAACCTTGTTTACCATAAACAACATCACAACTAAAATAGCCATTACAAGAGCAAGAGCTCCTAAAATAATGTTATTTGAAATAGCGCCATCCTGAACATTTGTTCCAGGAGGAGTCGCACCACCTCCCACAGCCGCAGCTGGTTCAGCTTTAGGCTGAGAAGTATAAGCTATAATATTATCAATATCACCTTCAGATAATTGAGGAAAAGAAGTCATTACCGCTTTATTATTTTCCTCAAAAAGTTTAACAGCAACAGGATCACCTGACTTAATCATGTCAGAACTGTTATGCACCCACTTATAAAGCCAAGCTTTATCATGTTTATCAGCAACTCCTCGTAAGGCCGGACCTGTTGATTTAGCATCTAATTTGTGACATGCAGCGCAATTTGCATTAAAAAGTTCTTTCCCTTTTGCTGGATCACCGCCTCCTGCAGCTGGAGCAGCCGCAGCAGCCTCAGGCGCCGCCGGAGCAGCAGCTTCTTGAGCAAATGAAGTTAGGGAGAAAATTAACGTTAGCGATAAGCCAAACAGCAATTTTCTTGAGATCGAATTATGGTTACCCACCTTTTTCATATAGTATAAATAATTGTCTACTAATTTTTGGTATGATTTTTTCTGTAGTAAATCCAGTAAAAACCTATACCCTCTTTTAAAACTTGCACAAAAATACGACTTATGAACTATTCTCAAAACCTTAAAATAGTCTTAATTATCAATTTATATCAATTCTAAATAATATTAAAATTTCACACTCAAACTTTAAATAGTATTTTTGCATAAAAACCATCACATTATGAGAATTTTAAGTCCTTCAAAAAACCTTTTCTTAACAATTACAACGATTGCTTTCGCACATAATATTAATGCTCAAGATCAAAATTTAACACTGAACCAAGACCCTAAATTTGAGCAGCTACTTAACGAAAAGCGCAAAATTAACACGTCAATAAATACAAACGATACTTATAGAATTCAAATCTTTAGCGGTAAAAGCGACGAGGCAAAAAAAACGTTATCGGATTTTAAAAGAGAAAATTCGAATATCGACGGAACCATTATTTTCAGCACTCCAAACTACAAAGTAATTGTTGGAAATTTTAAAACCAGAATAGAAGCAGAAAGAAACCTAGCAGAAATCAAAAAAAGATACAAAAGCGTTTTCTTACTTAAACCTGGAAAATAATCCATTAAAAAAACAAAAAAAGGCGAGATTTTTATCTCGCCTTTTTTTGATTCATTAACATATCTTAAACACTTATCCTCTAAAAAATAAAACCATTTCACTCATTAGAAACCGTCGCATTTTTAATTTTTAATTTACCACTTTTATTCCACTAGCCAAGAAACGAATTTCCTCTTTAGGCGCGTTAATAGCATCTATTTCTGCCTTTGTTTTTTTAGCATCTTTTGCATAATGCTTCAACTCCTCAACTGATGTTACTTTTCTCTCTACACTTCCTTCTAAAACAACATTCTTACCTTTTACTGCCGTAGGTACAAAAAAAGCATAATCTTTCATTTTAACGAAGAAAGATGCCCCGTCATCCGTTTTAACGCTTATCCAACAACCTCTTTTCGGACAAACATCTGTCACTTCTCCCCTAACCGCAACGCTTTCTATTTTATTTGTAGCTTTTAAATCTTTCTGCAATTCCCCTACAGAAATCGCTTTACTCATCAAAGCTTCTGAAACATTTTCACCATAATAATCTCCAACGAAAGCATTGCCTGCTGGCGGAGCTGGTTTTTCTACAGCTTCTTGAGCAAAAGACGAAGAAAAAAAACACATAAACAAAATCATCGAGTAAAATACTTTTTTCATATTTCATTATTTTTAATTCAATACATCAAACTTGAACAAACTAAAATACACATTTATCTCAAATTATTACAAATCAATTTTGGCTCAAAATTTCACAAATAAAAAAAGTCCCAATTCACATTGGGACTTTTTAATTATATAATTGAATATTATTTCAATTTCTTTTTGATTGCTACTTCATGGTAAGCCTCAATAACATCATTAATTTCGATATCATTAAATCCTTTTATCTGGATACCACAATCATAACCTTTACTTACTTCTTTCACGTCGTCTTTGAAACGTTTTAAAGCAACTAACTCACCTGTATGAACCACAACTCCATCTCTAATAACTCTAATTTTAGAGGTTCTTAAGATTTTACCATCTGTCACCATACATCCAGCAATCGAACCAACTTTAGAAATTTTGAAAATCTCACGAATTTCAGCATTTCCTAAAATTTCTTCTTTCATTTCTGGAGCAAGCATTCCTTCCATTGCATCTTTCAAGTCATCGATAGCAGCATAGATAATAGAATAGTAACGGATATCGATTTCTTCTTTATCTGCAAGCTGTCTTGCATTTCCTGCTGGACGAACGTTAAATCCGATGATGATTGCATCTGATGCAGAAGCCAAGTTAACATCAGTTTCTGTAATCGCACCAACTCCTTTATGAATAATATTGATCTGAACTTCTTCTGTAGAAAGCTTAGAGAACGAATCTGATAATGCCTCAACAGAACCATCCACGTCTCCTTTAAGAATCACGTTCAATTCCTTAAACTGACCAAGAGCGATACGACGTCCAATTTCATCAAGTGTAATATGTCTTTGTGTACGTACAGATTGTTCACGCATTAATTGAGAACGTTTAGATGCAATTTGTTTTGCTTCTTTTTCGTCTTCAAATACATTAAACTTATCACCCGCTGTTGGAGCTCCATCTAAACCTAAAACAGATACCGGAGTCGAAGGACCAGCACTTAAAATAGTATGCCCTCTTTCATCATGCATTGCTTTAACTTTACCGTGGTGTTTACCTGCCAACATATAATCTCCAATTTTCAAAGTACCTTGTTGCACTAAAATCGTAGACACATATCCTTTTCCTTTATCTAAGTAAGCCTCAACAACAGTTCCTTGAGCTCCTTTATTTGGATTTGCTTTTAGATCTAAAATCTCAGCTTCCAATAAAACTTTCTCTAATAATTCTTTAACACCTGTTCCAACTTTTGCAGAAATATCATGTGACTGAATTTTTCCACCCCAATCTTCAACAAGTAAATTCATACCAGCCAAACGCTCTTTAATTTTATCAACATTCGCGTTTGGTTTATCAATTTTATTGATTGCAAATATAATTGGCACTCCCGCAGCCTGTGCGTGAGAAATTGCTTCTTTAGTTTGTGGCATGATATCATCATCTGCCGCTACTACGATAATCGCAATATCTGTAACTTGAGCTCCACGTGCACGCATCGCGGTAAACGCCTCGTGACCCGGAGTATCTAAGAATGCTATTTTTTGTCCGTTATCTAAAGTAACCCCATATGCTCCAATGTGCTGAGTAATACCTCCTGACTCACCAGCAATTACATTTTCTTTACGAATATAATCCAGTAAAGATGTTTTACCGTGGTCAACGTGACCCATTACTGTCACAATTGGCGCTCGTGTTACTAAATCTTCTTCTCTATCTTCAACAACCTCGATTGCTTCTTCAATATCTACCGTAATGAATTCAACATCATAACCAAATTCATCTGCTACAATAGTTAATGTTTCAGCATCTAGACGCTGGTTCATGGTAACCATGATACCAAGAGACATACAAGTTCCAATTACTTTAGTAATCGGCACATCCATCATGATTGCAATTTCACCTACAGTAACGAACTCTGTAACTTTAATCGTTTTACTTCCTTCGTCAAGAGCTCTTTGCTCATCATCAGATTTCTGACGGTGCGTTTCTCTTTTATCTCTTCTATATTTTGCCGCTTTAGATTTCCCTCCTTTACCTTGAAGTTTTTCAAGAGTTTCTCTAATTTGGTTTTTTACTTCTTCTTCAGTAGGCTCAACTTTTGCTACAATTGCAGGACGGTTTCCTTTTACAAAACCTGGTCTCTGACTTCTGTTCGCATTAAATCCTCCTCCACTATTTTGAGCTGGTTTATTATTCGGATTTGGCGTTCCACCCGCATTACCTGTAGCAGGCTTTGGCGCACCAGGCGTACCCGGTTTTGGACCAATTCTTTTACGCTTATTTTTATTATTTGCGTTGTTGTTATTACCAACACCAGGAGCTCCAGGTTTATTCTGAGCCGCTTTAGGATCTTCTTTCTTCTTCTTAGGTTTATTAAATTGAGATAAATCAATTGTCTGACCTGTAAGAGTTGTTCCTGTAAGTTTTTGGTATTGAGTAGTAATAGTTTCCTCTGAAGTTGTTGGATCAGTAGACACGATTGGCTCCTGAGCAACTTTAGATTCTACTTTAACTTCTTTTTTCTCAGTAATAATAGGTTCTTCTTTTTTTGTTTCAGAAACAGGAGTTGAAACAACTGATTCAGATTTTACTGTTTCATTTTGAACAGGTTTTTCTGGTTGCACAGGTGCAACAACAGCTTTTGGCTCTTCAGCCTTAACCGTTTCCTCAGAAGGAGTAATCGCAGGTTTTTTTGGATTCAAGTCAATTTTACCCACTTGTACAGGTCCCGAAACAACCGCTCTCGCTTTAATTATTTCTTGCTGTTTTTGACGCTCTTCTTCTTGTCTGCGTTTGTCTTCAATTTCTTTCTCACGCTCTACACGTAATGCTTCTTTTTCCTTTCTTTTTTCTTCTCCAACCTCTTTAGAAGCCTCCTTGTTCCCCTTATCGCCCGCAAATTGGCTTTGAAGGATATTAAATTCGCTATCAGAAATTTTTGCATTTGGATTTGCATCAATAGCAATTCCTTTATCTTTTAGATAATCTACAGCTCTTTCTAACGAAATATTTAATTCCCTTAAAACCTTGTTTATTCTTATTACTCTCTCTTCAGACATATAACCTTTTTATTATTACCTTTTTCGTTGTGTTGTTAGAGCAGATCTAAGCCATTGCTTAATTATCAAACTCTTCTTTTAGTATCTTCATAACATCTAGAATCGTTTCCTCTTCTAAGTCTGTTCTTCTTACTAAATCTTCTACGTCGTGTTTCAAGATACTTTTTGCTGTATCCAAACCGATCTTTGCAAACTCTTCAATTACCCACTCTTCGATCTCATCTGAGAACTCTGTTAATTCAACATCGTCTTCATCTGCAACAGTACCGGCAACATCTCCTTCACGAATAACATCTAGCTCATAACCTGTCAATTGACCTGCTAATTTGATATTGTGACCACCTCTACCAATTGCTTTAGAAACCTCTTCTAATTTCAAGAACACTTCAGCTCTTTTGTTATCTTCATCAATTTTGATAGAAGAAACTTTAGCAGGACTTAAAGCTCTTGTTATAAATAATTGAATATTGTTTGTATAATTGATTACATCAATATTTTCATTTCCTAATTCGCGCACAATTCCGTGAATACGAGAACCTTTCATTCCCACACAAGCTCCAACTGGATCAATTCTATCATCATAAGAATCAACAGCTACTTTTGCTTTTTCACCAGGAATACGAACTACATTTTTAACCGTAATTAATCCGTCGAAAACTTCTGGAATTTCTTGTTCAAATAATTTTTCTAAAAACTTCTCTGAAGTTCTAGACATAATAATTTGAGGTTTATTTCCTTTTAATTCAACGCTTTCAATAATTCCACGCACATTATCTCCTTTACGGAAGAAATCTGACGGAATTTGTTTTTCTTTTGGAAGTACAATTTCATTTCCTTCGTCATCCACTAAGATTACTACTCTTGGACGTACGTGGTGTACTTCGGCTGTATAAATATCACCGATAATATCTTTAAATTGCTTGTAAAGATTTGTATTATCGTGTTCGTGAATTTTAGATATTAAATTTTGACGAAGCGCTAAGATAGCTCTTCTTCCCAAATCAATCAATTTTACTTCTTCAGAAACTTCTTCACCAATTTCAAAATCCGCTTCAATTTTTCTTGCTTCAGTCAATGTAATTTCCTCATTTTCAAAATCAAGATCCTCATCAGCAACAATTACTCTTCTTCTCCAGATTTCCATATCACCTTTATCAGGGTTTATAATGATATCGAAATTTTCATCTGAACCGTATTTTTTCTTTAATGCATTTCTAAATACGTCCTCTAAAATTGCCATAAGCGTTACACGATCAATAAGTTTATTATCTTTAAACTCTGAGAATGAATCGATTAATGCTAAATTTTCCATGCGAATTTTTTAATTAAAATTAAAATGTTACCGTAACAACTGCCTCTTTAATTTCTGTATAAGGTATTTGTTGCTCTTTTTGAACTGTTTCTTTTCCTTTTCCTACTTTTTTCGGTTCTCTTGCTTTCCAAGACAAAATTATAAAAACATCATTAGCTTCTACTAATTCTGCTTCTATTTTTTCCGTATTTGTGGTAACAATCAACGTTCTACCAACATTTTTCTTGTATTGTCTTACCATTTTCAATGGCGTTCCTACTCCAACCGATGCTACTTCAAGAGAAAAATCTTGTTCTTCACGATCCAGATTATTCTCGATTGCACGACTAATGTCGATACAGTCTTGCAACGCCACTCCATTATCACCGTCTAAACCAACACTAATTTTAAAAGAATCCGAAACTGCCAAATCAACCAAAAAGACTGATGGTTTTTCCAGAAGAGCTTCTGTAATTAATCCGTTTACTTTTTCTTTAAATGTCATAATTTTATAAAAAGAGGGGACACTTAGTCCCCTCATTATTTAGATTTTAATAAATAACAGTGCAAATATAGTGTTTTTTTTATAAATCAAATAAATTGATTGCTCTAAAATAATTCCGTATCTTTATAATAGCATCAAAACATGTAATTATTCATATTTTTAACCCTCAAAATCATGAAACGAATTTTAGTACCTACCGACTTCTCAGAACATGCAGAAGACGCTTTAAGAGTTGCCGCTCAAATCGCAAAAAAGAACAATTCTGAAATCATTCTTCTACACATGCTCGAATTACCGCAACAATCTAACGACGCTATAGTGGGCGGAACAAGCATCCCTGAAACTATGCTTTTTATGAAAAAAGCAAACGAAACACTAGATGAAGTTGCCTCAAAAGAATATTTAGAAGGAATACCGGTAACTGAAATTGTAAAAATGGACAAACCGATACACGGAATTACGCAAATAGGAAAAGATTATGATGTCGATTTAATAATAATGGGATCTCACGGCTCATCTGGCGTTGAAGAACTATTAATTGGCTCTAACACTGAGAAAGTAGTTAGAAATTCAGAAATCCCTGTTTTAGTCATCAAGAAAAACATCCCAAATTTTAACGCCTCAAACATTGTTTTTGCTTCTGATTTTTCTGAAGAAGCAAAAAAACCATTTGAAAAACTTTTAAGCTTTACGAAACTATTTGATTCAAAACTCCACCTGGTTACCATTTGCACACCTAATAGTTTTAAACCAACTCATGTTAGCGAAAAAGCAATGAACGATTTTGTGGCAGAATTCGACATTACCAATTATACAACCCAAATTTATAATGACACCAATATCGAAAAAGGAATTATCAATTTCTCCAACAGAATAGATGCTGATGTAATTGGAATGTGTACACACGGAAGAACTGGTTTTGCACACTTCTTTAACGGAAGCATAAGTGAAGGATTAGTAAACCATGCCGTTAAACCTGTAATTACATTTAAAATATAAATACAAAAAGCTTCTCAAATGAGAAGCTTTTTTTTACTAATTAAACATTATAGAATTGACAACATTCTTTTATTTGTTATCACAACCCAAGTAAATCTCGTACCTGCTGCACAGTCATACCAAGAAATGCGGCAGCAGCATCAATACCAATAGCATTAACAATTTTTTCGACCTCATCAACCCAGTTCCCTCCTTTTACTTGTTTCATCTCATAAGGAGTTAACTCCGTAAAATCTAAATTCTCCATAGCTTCAATTATTAAATTATTAATCAGTTAAAAACAAAGAAATAGTATGTAGTATTTCCACTACAACAAATACACACAAAACATTGACAATCAATATAATAAATAAAAAAAATATTTTAAAGAAAAACTCCAAGATAGATTTGACAACATTTTTAAATATTTATTTGCATAACAAAAACCAAACAATTAGCTTTTTTTTCCTTCTAAAAAAAAAACTCCTCATTCATGAGCTTTTCAACAAAGTTTATTTGAGCCTTACAACAAAGTTACCAACAAGCTTTATGCGGAACTTTGTCAAATAAATCAAAAAGTACATATCATGAAAACAATAGACAAAATTTACATTAACGGAGAATTTGTTACTCCGCAAGGAACAGAATATTTTGACCTTGTTAGCCCAACAACAAATGAGAAACTAGGAAAAGTTCTTTTAGGAAATACCGAAGACACCAAAAAAGCAATCGAAGCTGCGAAAAATGCATTCAAAATTTTTTCAAAAACAACAATCTTAGAAAGAATTCAGTACCTCAAAAACATTAAATCTTCTATTGAAAAAAGAAAAGACGACTTTATCAATATAATGATAGAAGAATATGGCGGAACATTTCAATTTGCAAGCGTAAGTTACGATTACATGATAAAAGGTTTTGACTCCACAATCAATCTGCTTAACACCTACAACTTCACCAAAACAATGGGCGAATCTGAAGTTCAAATGGCACCAATTGGCGTTGTAGGAATTATTATCCCATGGAATTCAAGCAACGGCTTTATCAGCAGCAAATTATCTACCGCAATCGCAGCAGGATGCACAACCGTAATTAAACCAAGCGAAATGAGTGCTCAACAAACACAATTAATTACCGAATGTCTTCATGAAGCAAATCTCCCGAAAGGCGTATTTAATATTGTAAATGGTTTGGGAGAAATTGTTGGAGCAGAAATAAGCAGAAATCCAGATATTGCCAAAATATCTTTTACAGGATCAACCAACGTTGGAAAAATAATCGCAAAAGAGGCTGTTAATACGATGAAAAGAGTCACCCTCGAACTTGGCGGAAAATCTCCCAACATCATTCTAGACGATGCCGATTTCTCAAAAGCCATTCCGCTTGCACTTGGAGCAGCGTTTATGAATAGCGGACAAGCTTGTATTGCAGGTACTAGGTTACTGATTCCAGAACATAAACTAGAAGAAACAAAACTTCTCATTAAAGAAATAGCTTCAAACTTCATTGTCGGCGACCCAAAAAACCCAAATACAGCCGTAGGACCAATGGTTAGCAAAAAACAATACAATCGCGTTCAAGATTATATCCAAACCGGAATTAATGAAGGCGCAGAAATACTGATAGGAGGATTAGGAAAACCAGAAGGATTAGAAAACGGAAATTTTGTTAAACCTACAATCTTTACCAACGTAAACAATCAAATGCGTATTGCACGAGAAGAAATATTTGGACCTGTTCTATCTATTATTACTTATAAAACCGAAGAAGAAGCAATCGAAATTGCGAATGACACCACTTATGGATTACAGGCTTACGTGAGTTCATCAGATTCAAAAAGAGCCTATACCGTCGCATCACAAATTAATGCTGGCCGCGTACAAGTTAACGGAATCGGCCATGACCCGATGGCTCCTTTTGGAGGATTTAAACAATCAGGAATCGGACGCGAATTTGGAACACTTGGCCTAGAAGCATACTTAGAACCAAGAGCATTAATTCAGCCAAAATAATCCTCATTAATCTGGAAATCTTTCTGTTTAAAGATTTCCAGATCTTTTAGTATTTTTACAATATGAGCACAGAAACACATACAAAGCCAAAAATACTCTACTCTTGCTACTACTCACGAAGCCGAGAAGGAGAACATTTTATACCCGAACATGTTTTTAGCTATCAGATTTCTGGCGAAATGATCGTTACAGACAATCAAAATACTTTTCACTCAAAACCAGGAGACTTCCGTTTTAGCAGAAGAAATCATTTGGCCAAGTTTACGAAGATTCCGCCCGAAGGAGGAGAATTCAAAACCATTTCTCTTTTTCTCGATCAAGAAATCTTAAGGGAGATTAGCAAAGAGCACAACATAAAAGCAGATAAGAAAGCTGACACAGATGCTATGTTCTCATTAGCTCCCAACCCACTCTACAAATCTTTTATGGAATCACTGATATCCTATTTAGAAGTCGACGAAGAAAACAACGAAGCTTTATTCAATTTAAAAATCAAAGAAGCTATTCATCTTTTATTAAAAGTAAATCCTGAATTAAAAGACATTTTATTTGATTTTAATGAACCTGGAAAAATTGATCTAGAAGCTTTTATGAACAAAAACTTCCACTTTAATGTTCAAATGCATCGATTCGCCTATCTTACAGGGAGAAGTCTAGCAACATTTAAAAGAGATTTTCAGAAAGTATTTGAACAAACGCCCGGAAAATGGCTTTTAAACAAAAGACTTCAGGAAGCTTATTATTTAATCAGCCAAGGAAATCCGCCATCAGAAGTATATATTGGTGTTGGTTTTGAGGATCTTTCACATTTTTCATTTTCATTTAAAAAGAAATTCGGAATCGTTCCCTCTTCTTTAAATCACAAATAAAAAGACCAAGGCGATTCAAAATCAACACTTAAAAAGAACAACCACTCATTTTAAATTTACGGCATAAAAAAAGCCTCTCATTTCTGAGAGGCTTTTCTGTTGGTCTACTAGGACTCGAACCTAGAAAGACGGCACCAAAAACCGTAGTGTTACCATTACACCATAGACCAGCAGTGCGGTTAAGCGGGTGCAAAATTAAAACTTTATTTAATTTATGCAAATTTTAAGCAAAACTTTTTTAAATAAAAAAAAGTCTCTCATTTCTGAGAGACTTTTCTGTTGGTCTACTAGGACTCGAACCTAGAAAGACGGCACCAAAAACCGTAGTGTTACCATTACACCATAGACCAGCAGTGCTATTAGCGAGTGCAAATTTAAGTCTTTATTTAGTTTGTGCAAACTTTTTGGCCAAAAAAAATCATTTTTTTTGATTTTTCTCCGTTTGAAATCCCTAACAACAATAGAAGTTCCTCATAAACAACATATTGCTCTTTCCCGATAGTTTTATAGAATTTTTTGTTAATGCTCGTTTCTTTACATAAAAAAACATTTTCTTTGTAGGATAGAAAAACACTCAAATTTTTAACACCTAAATATGGCACAATTCAATTTCAATAAATGGAATACAATTATTGGTTGGTTTGCATTTGCAATCGCTTTAATAACTTATACATTAACAGTAGAACCTACAATGAGCTTTTGGGATTGCGGAGAATATATTGCTACCGCAGCTAAACTTGAAGTAGGTCACCCACCGGGAGCTCCACTTTTCCAGATGATGGGTGCATTTTTTGCAATGTTTGCAATAGATGCTCAACATGTGGCTCTAATGGTTAACATGATGTCTGTTTTCTCTAGCGCATTTACCATATTATTTATGTTCTGGTCTTCTTCTATGATCTTAAAAAAGATTGTGGCTCGTTTTGCAGAAATTGACCAAAACAATTCGATTGTTATTTTAGGAAGCTCTTTTGTTGGGGCTTTGGCTTATACGTTTTCTGATAGTTTTTGGTTTAACGCAGTAGAAGCCGAAGTTTATGCAATGGCATCTTTATTAATCGCATTGCTTTTCTGGCTTGGTTTACGTTGGGAGCAAGACATGGACAAACCAAAAGGAAACAAATGGCTTTTAATTATTTCTTTAGTTATTGGTCTTTCGTTTGGAGTTCACTTCATGGCTCTTTTAACTATTCCTTCTATTGGATTCTTATATTATTTCAAACATTACGAAAAAGTTACCATAAAAAACTTCCTTATTGCCAATGTAGTTGTTATCGGAATCTTGTTATTTATTTTTAAATTACTTCTTCCATTGACGATGGCATTTTTCGGAAAAACCGAAATCTTCATGGTGAATAGTATGGGACTTCCATTCAATTCAGGGACTATCTTTGTTGCATTAGTATTTATTGCGTTTTTCTATTTTGGATTAAAATACACGAGACAAAAAGGTTTAATATTCTACAACACTATTATATTATGTGTTTTATTTATCCTGATTGGTTTCTCAACTTGGTTAATGCTTCCTGTTCGTGCAAATGCGAATACCGTTATTAACGAAAACAAACCATCAGATGCTACTGAGGTTTTAGCTTATTACAATCGTGAGCAATATGGTGTAAATCCTTTGTTTTACGGACCTCAATACACGGAACTTTTTGCTGGTCTTGATGCTAAAACACCTTATTTAGACAAAAAACCAAACTACGAAAGAGATTATAAAACAGGTAAATATATTATTACCAATAATTATAAGAATGCAGAACAAAATTCTGACGATAACCAGAAAGCAATTCTGCCAAGAATGTGGAGTACAGAAACGGGTCACATTCAAAACTACATCAACTTTACAAATCCTCCGAAGTTCCGAATCAATCCTAATTACAATTATGATGAAGATTTGGCAAAATACGGAATCGATGCTAGCCAATTAAGCGAAGATGAATACAATAAAGCTACGGCTCAATTGCGTAATGAGGTTGAAAAAACAGTTTCTGAATTCAGAAAAGCTTACGCTCAAAAACAAATTGACAACGAAGGTTACGTAAAATTCTTAAGAAGCTACGGCGAGTATTTACTTATCGAAAAACCTTCTACAGCAGACAACTTCAGTTTTATGTTTGAATACCAATTTGGATATATGTACTGGAGATATTTAATGTGGAATTTTGTTGGACGCCAAAACGATGTTCAAGGTAAATACGATAATCTTGACGGAAACTGGATTAGCGGGATCAAAGCTTTAGATTCTGTTCATTTAGGTTCTCAAGACAATTTACCTTCTGATGTATTAAATAACAAAGGGCGTAATGTTTATTATTTCCTTCCGTTTATTTTAGGATTAATTGGTATTATGTACCATGCCAATAAAGATTTGAAGAGTTTCTATGTTCTTCTGGCTTTGTTTTTATTTACAGGAATTGCACTAAAAATATATTTAAATGAAAGACCTTTTGAACCTCGTGAAAGAGATTATGCTCTGGTAGGTTCCTTCTATGTCTTTGCCATCTGGATCGGATTTGGTGTTTATTCGCTTTATGAAAGTCTGCAGAAATACTTGGCTCCAAAAATTGCTGGACCAGTAATTATTGCTGGAAGTTTATTGGCAGCTCCTGTTTTAATGGCTTCTCAAAACTGGGATGATCACGATAGATCTGGAAGATATACAGCAGTTGCTATGGCAAAAGCTTATTTAAGTTCTTGCGATAAAGATGCTATTTTATTTACCATTGGAGACAACGACACCTTCCCTCTTTGGTACGCGCAGGAAATTGAGCATTTTAGAACCGATGTGAAGATTGTAAATACAAGTTTATTTATGACAGATTGGTATATTGATCAAATGAAAGCGAAGTCTTACGAATCAAATCCGTTGCCTATTTCTTTTGTACACAGCCAATATGTAGGAGATAACTTGGATTACACAGCTTACATTCAGAAAATTGATACACGCTGGAATATTAAAGATTTTATCGATTTCATCAAAAACCCTAAATCGACTGTTGGTTTACAAAACGGACAAACGATCCATTTCTACCCAACAAACAAGATTAGAGTGAATGTTGACAAAAACACTATTATTCAAAATAAAGTAGTTAATCCTAAATATTATGATTCTATTGTTCCTTATTTAGACATTGATATCAAAGGAAGCGCATTATACAAAAACCGTTTAATGATGCTTGATATCTTAGCAAATAACAACTGGAAAAGACCAATCTATTTTAGTGGTGGTGCTTTTGATGATGAAGATTATTTATGGCTAAAAGATTATCTGCAATTGGACGGAATGGTTTACAAATTGGTTCCAGTAAAAAACACTCCTTCTAAAGATGGAGGACCATTAGATATGGGACAAATCGATGCAGATAAAATGTATGATATTGTAATGAAATGGGATTGGGGCAATAGCGAAAGTGAAAAAATCTATCACGATCCTGAAACTAGAAGAAACAGTATTACATACCGTACGAATCTTTCGAGATTAATGAACGAGCTTATTGCTGAAGGCAAAATTGATAAAGCCAAAAACATAATCAATTTAGCAATGACCAAAATGCCTTTAGACAAATATGGTTATTATTCATTAGTTGAAGCTTTTGGAGATGGTTATTATAAAGTTGGTGAAAAAGCTAAGGCGCAAGACCTTTTAAATAAATTAGTTCAGAAATATAAAGAGAATCTAAACTATTACAGCACATTGCCTCCTTCTGACCAAACTTCTTTAGCAGTAGACATTATTACTGATATTGAACGTTACAGAAGCTTGCTACACGTAATGGACGACAATAAAGACAATGCTTTTTACAACCAGCACAAAACTACGTTTAACACTTATGTAAATGTTTTCGAGCGTTTTGGACGTGAAAAAGAGTAATTAATATACGTAAATCTTACTTATTAAAAAAATGCAGCGCTGTTTGATAAATAGCGCTGCATTTTTTAATTTTATACTATTGTAATTTTAATTCAAAATGAGCTTCTATTGGGTAAAAACTAACGCATTTATCAAAAAGGTATTTTCTAAATATTGCTGGGATATTCCTAACAACGAAAAGAAAATATACCTCACTTTTGATGATGGCCCTACTCCAGAAATTACAGACTGGGTTTTATCTGAATTAAAAAAATTTGATGCTAAAGCCACTTTCTTCTGTATCGGAAAAAACATTAAAGCCAATCTGGCTTTGTTTGACAAGTTAATCACCGACGGACATTCAATTGGAAACCATACCATGAATCATGTTAATGGATGGAAAAGCCACACGAATGAATATATTGAGAATGTACAAAACTGCGCCGCTATTTTAGACGAGCAAGAGAAAACCCCTCACCGTTTATTATTTCGTCCTCCTTATGGAAAAATTAAAAAAGCACAGTCTAAAATTCTTAGAAGCTTAGGCTATAAGATTGTAATGTGGGATGTTTTAAGTGCTGATTTTGATCAAAGTATTACGCCAGAAAAATGTCTTGAAAACGTAACGAAAAATGTAAAATCAGGTAGCGTAATTGTTTTTCATGACAGTATTAAGGCTTCTCCAAATTTAAGATTTGCCCTGCCTAGAACACTGCATTTTTTAAAAGAAAACGGATATAAGTTTGATATTATTCACTAAATAACATCAATTAAAAGAAGTTATTTAGACATTAAATTGTTCCTGAACAATTCCGATAATAGTATTAGCATCAAGCTCTCCAGATTGTCTCCAGATCATTTGTCCTTCTTTGTAAATCATTAAAGTGGGAAGTCCTTTAATACGAAGTGCTTCTGCGAGTTCCTGATTTTTATCTACATCAATTTTGATTACTTTGGCTTTATCGCCAAGTGCAGCCGCTACGTCCTTAATAACAGGATGCATAGAAACCGAAGATTCATTCCAATCTGTGTAAAAATCAATTAACACTGGAACTTGGGCATTTATTAGTTCTCCAAATTTTGACATAAAACCAAAAATTTAAGTTTTTTAAATCTCTTAAAAGAAATAAATATTATACAAATGTAGCATTTTTAACGAATTAAGCGACATTACGGCCTTTTTTTAGTTCAATTACTGTTATTTCAGGCATAATTCCAACTCGTCCTGGATAAGCGTGAAAACCAAATCCGCGGTTAACATAAACGTATTTTCCGACGTTTTCGTACAAACCTGCCCACTGTTTATAAATGTATTGTGCCAAACTCCATTTAAAATAACCTGGAATTTCAATTCCAAACTGCATACCGTGAGTATGGCCAGCAAAAGTCAGATGAAAATTCTTTGGATGGTCTTTAATTTCAGCATCCCAATGGCTCGGATCATGGCTCATTAAAACTTTAAAATCGTCTTGATGCACATTTTCTGAAGCTTTGTTTAAATCGCCTGCTTTTTTAAAATTCACTCCCCAATTCTCTACTCCAATCAAAGCGATTTTATCGTCACCTTTTTGAATATAAGTATGCTCATTCAACATTAATTTAAAACCAATCTGACCATAAAGGTCTTTAATCGCCTTGAAATTTTCGTCTTTTTCTTTCTCAGATGGCCATGTTACATATTCGCCATAATCATGATTTCCTAAAACAGCAAACTTCCCGTATTTATAATCTTTAATACGCTTAAAAGTTTCCAGCCAAGGATGCATTTCTTTGGCATGTGTATTTACAATATCTCCTGTAAACAAAATCAAATCTGATTCTTGTGCATTGATCAAATCAATAGCATAATTAATTTTTTCTGGATTATCAAAACTTCCGCTGTGAACATCAGAAATCTGCGTGATTTTAAAACCGTCAAAAGCATCTGGAAGATCTGGAAAAAATATGGTTTGTTTGATTACTTTGAAATTATATTTCCCTTCAAAAATTCCGTAAATAATAGAAAGAAACGGAATTGCCGCCAAACCTAAAGCAATCTGGCTTACAAATTTTCTTCTGTCGGGCATCATCTCCTTTCGAGGAGTATTGTAAACAAAATAATTCAGTATACTGGCCCCTACTCTAATAATATCCTCGCCAAACATTATTAATGTAAGTACAATTTTTGGCACATATACGACAAGCATCAAACCTGTAGTAAACATAAATTGCCTAGTCTGACCAACTGATCGGTCTACCTGCGAAAAAGAATAGATAATAAAAATTAAAACCAGCAAGCTTATAACTTGATAGCCAATCAAAACCCAACGTGCTTTGATTAAAGTTCGAAAAGCCTGATAAGAATAGAACTCAATAAATAATAAAAGAGCGCATAGAATTATAAAACGAAAGATCATTTAATTTATAGTTTTAAACAAAGTAACAAAGAATGAAAATTCTATTTCTTTTTATTATAAAAAATTTAACGCTGTTAAAATAAAAAAGCTGAAAGATGGCTCTTTCAGCTTTAACCTACCAACCTTTAAAACTATTTACTCTAAGACCTAAAGTCTCGTTTTATTTTGCTTTTGGAGCTTCTGTTTTTGCAGCTTCTGCTTTTTTCTCACCTTTAGCTTTTTTGTCTGCTTTCTTTTCTGCTTTTTTATCGTGTTTAGCGGCTTTCACTTCTTTCGTTTGCGCTGGCGCTGGAGTTGTTTGTGCGTTTACCATTGAGAATGTTCCTAAAACTGCTACTGCTAAAATTGCTAATTTTTTCATGACTTTAAATTTTTTATGATTGTTTATTTTCATTTTTACAAGTCAAAGATATAATCGCAAAATGAAGACAAAATGAAGAAAAAGTCTTACAGAAAATTTTAACTTTTAATTGGCTTTTTCAAATAACAACGTAAAAATTGTACCTTGATTTAAAGCCGATTTAACTTTGATTTGAATATGATGAAAAGAAGCAATACTTTGTGCAATTGCAAGGCCTAGCCCCTGCCCTTCTTGATCTGAATTAATTCTCGCAAAACGGCTAAATATTTTCTCAAGTTGCGATTCGTCCATTCCTATTCCTGAATCTTTTACCGAAATAAAATAATGTTCCTCTACAAAACCGTCTTCTATAATTATTTTTCCTTTGGGCTTATTGTATTTTATAGCATTGGTTACGAGATTATAAATAAGAATATGAACTAGGGTTTTATTTCCTATAAAAACAAAATCATTTTCCATTTCGTTCATAAACTGAATATCTTTATCCTCAATTCGATCCTGAAGATCTTCCTGCAAATCAATAACAATTTCTCTAAGATTGATTTCTTCATTTGCTTCATATTGATTATTATCTATTCTAGAAATCAACAGTAAATTATTAATGATTTTTTTCAGCATATCTAATGTCTTCAAAGAACCTGCAATCTTATCAATCGCATGATCATCCAAAGATTCATTCTGCAACAAGTTTTCAAGTTTGTTTTTAAGAAGTGCAATTGGAGTAAGAAGTTCGTGCGAAACATTCGAAATAAACTGTTTTTCCTTTTTAAAAACTTCAGTAATTCTATCCATCATTTGATTTAAAACAAAATCCAATTCTCTAAAATCTCTTGAAGTTGCTTTTATTGGAGTATGATCAAATGTTTCTGGCTCGTTTACACGCCTGATTTTGGTATCGATAATTTTGTAAAATGGTTTTAAAAGATATTCGATATAAAAAGTATCGGCCAAAAAAGTAATCAGAAGAATTACCACAAAAACAATGATAATGAAAAGTTTAATCGCAAAAGTCAGATCATTAACCTCGCTCAAACTACTTCCTATTTCAAGCTGATAATCTTCGCCTTCATACGTAAAATGATGCTGCAGGATTCGATACTCGCTTTCTTCCCCTTCTATTTTTCGATATTCGTTACTAAAAGTTGTTTTTTTCTGATGTGGTTTTATGGAAACTCTGGATAAAACCAAAAATTCGCTGTGAAGTGTCGAAAACTCAGAAAAAGCATCGGTTGAATCGTCTGGATTTTCTATAAAATCATTTATTTCTTCCTTATTCAGATGTTCAATAAATTTTTTCTTTTTCTCTAGCAGTGTATTATTAATGTGATGATACACCACATTTTCTACCAAAATTGGAAGCATTAGCCATAAAACCAAAATGACCAGCAGTCTGGTCAAGGCGTTAAAAATAGCTAATTGATGTTTAATTTTCACAAGAATCGATTTATTCGTTTATACGATAACCAACATTTCGGACCGTTTCAAACCAATCTATAGCAGTATGCTTATCCAGTTTTTTTCGAAGATTACGAACATGCACATCTATAAAATTAGAATCAGAATTAACTTCTAGAATATCTCCCCAAATATGCTCTGTTAATTGCAATCTGGTAATAACACGGTTTTTATTGAGAACCAAATACTGAAAAATATCAAATTCTTTTTTGGTAAGACTGATTGGCTGATCACTAAAGCTCACCTTATAATCCTGAAGTTGCAATAGAAAACCATGAATGCTTAAATTGTTTAAAGTAAAACCATGAATTCTGCGAACTACGGCAAACATTCTTGCGGCCAATTCTGTCAAAGCAAAAGGTTTGGTTAAATAATCATCGGCCCCCAAATGCAGTCCATTTATTCTATCATCCAACTCTCCACGGGCAGTAAGAACAATTACCGCTATTTTCGATTTTGTTTTTCTAATTGCCTGCAAAACCTCAAAACCATCACCATCGGGCAAACCAAGATCTAAAAGCATAATATCGTAATCATTGCTTCCAAATTCTTCAAGCGCTTCAGCACAATTGTTTGCAATTTTACAAATATATCCTGCGTTGCATAAAAAATCGTAGACCTCTACGGCAAGTTCCTTATTATCTTCAACAATTAAAACATTCATAAGCACAACATTTAAGCGCAATTAAAATTAATCAATTATAAAAAATTGAGTAGCGTATTATTAAAAAATTAACGAATGAAAAAAGCTGATAAATTTCTTCATCAGCTTCTTCAATCGCATTCTCATAATCATTATTCCTGTTTTGCCTTCGTTACAAAGCTTCGAAAACAAAACGAGAGCAATTTTTATTTTTTAGCCTTTGCTGTTTCTGGTTTTACAGCTTCTGGTTTCGCAGTTTCTGTTTTTGTTGCTTCAGTTTTTGCTGATTTTGCTTTTTTATCAGATTTG
This sequence comes from Flavobacterium sp. B330r, assembly GCF_056824325.1. Lineage (NCBI taxonomy): Bacteria > Pseudomonadati > Bacteroidota > Flavobacteriia > Flavobacteriales > Flavobacteriaceae > Flavobacterium > Flavobacterium sp. B330r. The sequence continues at coordinate 2,581,283 of NZ_CP124860.1, read as the reverse complement.
TGTTTAGGGTGTTTGGTTGCTTTTACTTCTTTAGCTGGAGCTTCTTTTCCATCTTTTGCAGGAAATGCGTGAACCATTGCACTTGTTCCTAAAACTGCTACTAGTAACATTAATAAATTTCTCATGATTTCTAAGATTTAAGAATTAATAACCTTTTATTTTATACCTCAAAATTACCTTCGCAACATGAAGAGAAAATGAAGAAATCCCTGAATAAAAAATTTTAACTTGATATTAACGCTTTGCGTTTTTTTTACCATGTAAGTTATATAAGTTCATTTTAAACATTCACTACAATAACATTAACGATAAAATAGGAGACGCACTGCGGTGCGTCTCTACAGGCGCATCTCAGCTAAAATGAACTTATATAACTTATATGGTAAAAATTTTCTTTTTTGATTAATTTTTGCAATCTCAATTGTTTATTTTTACAGACTAATATTTTTAATATGTCAACTCAAAAACGCCTTTTTCTTCTAGATGCTTATGCACTAATTTTTCGTGGTTATTATGCTTTTATAAAAAACCCGAGAATCAACTCAAAAGGAATGGATACATCTGCAATTATGGGTTTTATGAACTCACTTTTGGATGTTATTAAAAGAGAAAAACCAGATCATTTAGCCGTTGCTTTTGATAAAGGCGGTAGCCACGTAAGAAGTGAAATGTTTGTAGAATATAAAGCCAATCGTGATGCAACGCCTGAGGCTATTAAAATTGCCATTCCGTATATTCAGGAATTATTACGAGCAATGCATATTCCTATTATTGAAATTGAGGGCTGTGAGGCCGATGACTTAATTGGAACAATCGCTAAACAAGCAGAAAAACAAAACTACAAAGTCTACATGGTAACTCCAGATAAGGATTTTGCCCAACTAGTTTCTGAAAACATTTTTATGTATAAACCTGCTCGAATGGGTAACGGAATCGAAATCTGGGGCGTTCCTGAGGTTTTGGCAAAATTTGAGATCGAAAGACCGGAACAAGTAATTGATTTTCTTGGAATGATGGGCGACGCCGTGGATAATATTCCTGGATTGCCTGGAGTTGGCGAAGTTACAGCTAAAAAATTCCTGAAAGAATTTGGAACCATGGAAAACCTTTTAGAAAATACCCATTTACTAAAAGGTAAAATGAAGGAGAACATTGAAGCGAACAAAGAAAAAGGGATTCTTTCTAAAAAATTAGCCGCAATTATTACCGATTGTGATGTTACTTTTAATGAAGAAGATTACGAACTTTCTCGTCCTGATATCGAAAAAACAGATGCTATTTTTCAAGAATTAGAATTTAGAAGAATGGCAGAACAGTTTGACAATTTATTTAAAACTGATGGCACTCAAAGTACTGCTCCAGCTCCTGATGCCAAATTATACAAAAAAGCACAGCCTAAAAACGAAGACCAATTTGATCTTTTTGGAGGCGGAAATACGAATGGAGAAAACGCTGAAATCGAAAGAACTTCGTTTTATAATACTTTAGAAAACACAGAACATTTTTACCAAACCATTCAAGGCGATTTAGGTATTAAAATGCTTTTACAAAATTTACAAAAACAGACTTCAGTTTGTTTTGATACTGAAACTACAGGAATCGATGCTTTACACGCAGAACTTGTGGGAATGTCTTTCTCTTATGAAAAAGGAAAAGCATTTTATGTTCCGTTTCCAGAAAATCAGGAAGAAGCAAAAGCTTTAGTAGATAAATTTGTTCCGTTTTTTGAAAATGAAAACATTGAGAAAATCGGACAGAATTTAAAATACGATCTAAAAATCCTTTCTAATTATGGTGTAACCGTAAAAGGAAAACTTTTTGATACGATGATTGCGCATTATCTGATTAATCCGGATATGCGTCATAATATGGATATTTTGGCAGAAACATACTTGAAATATTCACCAAAATCTATTGAAACTTTAATCGGTAAAAAAGGAAAAAATCAGCTTAATATGCGCGATGTTCCTTTGGAAGACATTAAAGAATATGCTGCTGAAGATGCCGATGTTACTTTACAATTAAAAGAAATCTTCACAACCGAATTAGACAAAACCGAAACTAAAAAGTTATTTGACGAAATCGAAATTCCATTAGTAAGCGTATTGGCCGACATGGAAACGGAAGGAATTCGTTTGGATGTAGATTTCTTAAAAGCAATGTCTTCTGAAATGGAAGTCGAAATAAAATCGTTAGAAGAAAAAATATATGAAACTGCTGGCGAGAAATTCAACCTGGCTTCTCCGAAACAATTAGGAGATATTTTATTTGACAAACTAAAAATTGGTGGCGCAAAGCAAAAGAAAACCAAAACGGGTCAGTACGCAACTGGCGAAGAAGTTTTGACTTATTTGGCCAATGACAACCCAATTGTAAAACAGATTTTAGATTGGCGTCAGATGGTAAAACTGCAAAGCACTTATATCTTGGCTTTACCAGAACAAGTTGATAAAAAAACGTTACGCGTTCATACCGATTATATGCAAACTGTTGCTGCAACGGGACGTTTGAGCTCTAATAATCCGAACTTGCAAAATATTCCGATTCGTACTGAAAGAGGCCGTCAGATTCGTAAAGCTTTCGTGGCACGCGACGAAAATTATACTTTAATCTCTGCCGATTATTCGCAAATCGAATTAAGGATTATTGCTGCTTTGAGTGGTGAAGAAAATATGATTGCAGCTTTCCAAAACGGAGAAGACATTCACAGAGCAACTGCAGCAAAAGTTTTTGATGTGGCGCTGGAAGAAGTTTCCCGCGAACAAAGAAGTAATGCAAAAACAGTAAACTTTGGAATCATATACGGTGTTTCTGCTTTTGGATTGAGTAATCAGACTTCGTTATCAAGAAGCGAAAGCGCTGCCTTGATTGACGCTTATTATAAAACATATCCTCGTCTTAAATCTTATATTTCAGAACAAATTGAATTTGCACGAGAAAAAGGTTACGTACAAACCATTTTAGGCCGTCGCAGATATTTAAAAGATATCAATTCTGCCAATGCCGTTGTAAGAAGTGCCGCTGAACGAAATGCTGTAAATGCCCCAATTCAAGGAAGCGCTGCTGATGTGATTAAAATTGCAATGATCAACATTCATAAAAAACTTCGTGACGAAAACTGGAAATCTAAAATGTTGCTTCAGGTACATGATGAGCTTGTGTTCGATGTTCATAACGATGAACTCGAAAAAATCCAGCCAATGATTAAACATGAAATGGAAAATGCATTTAAAATGTCGGTTCCATTGGAAGTTGAATTAGGAATGGGTAAAGATTGGTTAGAAGCGCATTAATAATTATAGATTTCAGATTGTTGATTTTAGATTTTTGATAACTTTAAAACAATCTGATTTTACAATTCATAAAAAAAACCATCAGTTTCAGCTGATGGTTTTTTAGTTTTATTTTTTTCTAGTCGATTCTCTTTCTTTCAATTTTGTTTTAATGACGATTGTTTCGTATTCAGAAATTGTTCCTTCTGGCTCTTCCAATCTTTCGATTAATCTTTTTGCAGCAACTTCTCCAATTTCAACTCCATGCTGACTTACAGTAGTCAGACTTGGTGACAAACGTCTTGAAGCCAAAATTCCGTCAGCAAAACCAATGATTGAAATATCTTCGGGAACTCTATACCCTTTTTTCAAACTTACTCTTAAAGCCGCAACAGAATCATTTTCGTCTAAGGCAAAAATTCCGTCAATTTTATGATCAAAAATCGAATCAATTTTTGCTTTCATATCATCTTCAGAATCGGTACGAAGAATAATTTTTTCGTTAACCGGAATATTATTATCTGCCAAAGCTTTCAAATATCCATCTGCTCTCAATTTTCCAACACTTAAATTATCTACAGAAGAAATTAGAGCAATATTTTTGCATCCTAAATTAATTAAATGCTGTGTTGAGTTTAATGCAGAATCAAAATCATCTACCACAACTTTATCGCAATCTACTTCATCGGCAATACGGTCAAACATCACGATTGGTGTTCCATCATTAATTATTTCCGAAAAATGATTGTAATCTTGAAGTTTTTGAGCTTCTTCAGAAACCGAAAGAATAAATCCATCAATTGTTCCGTTGCTCAACATTTCAAGCGTATGAATTTCTTTCTCCAAAGATTCGTTCGAGATACAGGTAATTACATTATATCCTTTTTTATCGGCAACTTTCTCAATACCGCTAAAAACTTTCGCAAAGAAAGAATTTAAAATATTAGGAATAATCACGCCAATCGTTTTTGTCTTACGATTCTTAAGATTCAAACCAATAACATTCGGCTTATAATTTTTGAGTTTGGCATACTCTTTAATCTTCACCTTGGTTTGTTCACTAATTTCTGGACTGTCATTCAATGCTTTAGACACAGTCGAAACCGAAACTCCCAGTTCCTTCGCAATTTGTTTTAGAGTTGCTTTAGCTTTCATCCAATTGAATTTTATGTAATTAATACAAATATAGTAGAATTACCTAAAATAAAACAAAAACAAGCCATTAGTATTTAAAAATATAAGTCATTTCGAAATAATAATTAATTAAACCGAGATTTTAAAACCGCTCTTACTAAAATTTCGTTAATAACTAAATACCCGTTAACTAAAAACCAATGTTGTTAACCTAATAAAAAACTTGATTATGAAAAACGAAGTTAAAATTCATGAAGTTGACCCTTCACTGAATAGCAGAAGGAGCTTTCTTAAGCTCAGCGGATTAACATTAGTCACCACAGGTTTGGTTCTAGCTGGCTGCAGCGACAATGACAATGATAATGATATGCCAGACACCTCATTGCCTGGAATAAGAAATGGTGTTTTTGATTTAGGCTCTGGAGATTTTGGAGTTTTGACTTACGCATACGCTCTCGAACAACTAGAAGCCGACTTTTATACTAAAGTTGTTAATGCAAGTAGTTTTAATACTGTATTTAGCAGTCTTGAACGTGAAGTTCTAACCGATTTATACCACCATGAAGTGGTTCACAGAGATTTCTTCAAAGCGGCTTTGAATGGAGCACTTCCTGATCCAAGTTCGCAATTACTACCTTCTTTAGCCTTTAATTATGGTTCATTAAATTTCAATAGCCGTACCGAAGTTCTCGCAACTGCAAAAGCATTAGAAGATACTGGCGTTGCTGCTTATAACGGAGCTGGAAAACTAATTAAAACAGCAGACTACTTATTATTGGCAGGAAAAATTGTTTCTGTTGAAGCCAGACATGCTGCAGCAATAAGAAGTTTAATTAATCCGAATTCGAAAGATTTTGCCGGAGATGATATTGTAAATATGTCAACAGGATTAGATGATGCAAAAGATCCATCTAAAATACTGCCAATTGCTGCTGGTTTTATTACCACAAAATTCACAGCTAAATACCTACCTTAATCTTAAACGTCAAAAACTTAGAAATTATGAACATTTTAAAATTTATAGAATCCTTTACTGACGATAATTTGATGAACAGTACTGGTTCTCGAAGAGACAGTTTTACACAGTTTGGAAATATCGGAAAAAATTTAGCTTTAGCATCAATTCCATTCGGATTGTCGGCTCTTACCAATAAGGCTTTCGCAAAAGACATTACAGCAACTCCGGCAACACCTATTGGAGCTCTGCAATTCGCGCTAACGTTAGAATATCTTGAAAACGAATTTTATGCAATGGCTTTAGATTCTGGAGTAATTCCAGCTTCAGAAAACGCAGGAAGAGACTTAAAAGTATTCCAACAAATTGCTGCACACGAATCTGATCATGTTAAATTTTTAATTGCAGGCTTAGGCGGCACCGCAAGTGCCAACTTCGTTCCTAAACCTACTTTTGACTTTACAGTTGGAGGAGCATTTAATCCGTTTGGAGATTACCCAACCTTTTTAGCTTTGGCACAAGCATTTGAAGATACAGGTGTTAGAGCCTATAAAGGACAAGCTGCAAACTTGATAACCACACCCGATTTATTGACCGCCGCATTGCAGATACATTCTGTTGAAGCGCGCCATGCATCTGAAGTGAGAAGATTAAGAGGTTTAAAAGGATGGATCTCTAATGCCGAAAGAGGCGCTGGCATGCCGGCAGCAACTCAAGCCGTTTACGATGGCGAAGGCGTAACCGTTCAAGCAGGATTTAATACCGCAGCCGCTTTTGGTGCCGCAGCGGGCTCAGAAGCTTACGATGAGCCACTTACGACACAGCAAGTTGTTGATATTGCCAATATATTTATTGTATAATCACTTTTTTTCATAAATATTTAACCGTCTTTACTTTATTGTAGAGACGGTTTTTTTATTCGCAAATTATTTAAAAAACTGAAGCCCTGATTTTCAGCAGATAAAATATTCTTTCAGGTATTTGGTTTTAAAATAATTAATTGTACTTTTGCATCCCCTTTATTGGGGATGGAATGTTTAATTAAAATAATATTATGGACGCATTAAGCTACAAAACAGTTTCAGCAAGCAAAGCCACTGTAACTAAAGAGTGGATTGTTGTTGACGCTGAAGGTCATAACTTAGGACGTCTTGCTTCTAAAGTTGCAATGATTTTAAGAGGTAAGTACAAGCCAAGTTACACACCGCACGTTGACTGTGGAGATAACGTAATTGTTATCAACTCAGAAAAAATTAACCTTACAGGTACAAAATTGAATGACAAAATTTACATGCGTCATACAGGTTACCCAGGAGGACAAAGAACTTTAACTGCTAAAGTATTGCAAGCTAAAAACCCTGCATTATTAGTAGAAAAAGCTGTAAAAGGTATGTTACCTAAAAACAAATTAGGAGCTGAACTTTTTAGAAATCTAAATGTTGTTGTAGGATCTGAGCACACTCACGGAGCTCAAAAACCTAGAACTGTTAACCTAAATGATCTTAAGTAATGGGAGTTATTCACAAAATCGGTAGAAGAAAAACCGCTGTTGCACGTGTATACGTTTCTGAAGGAACTGGAAACATCACTGTAAACAAAAAAGAATTCGCAACTTACTTTCCAACTGCAACTTTACAATACAAAGTTTTACAACCGCTTTCTATGACAGAAAACGCTGGTAACTTTGATGTAAAAGTAAACGTTTACGGAGGTGGTACAACTGGTCAGGCAGAAGCTGTAAGAATGGCATTAGCACGCGTAATGTGTGAAGTTAACGCTGAAAACAGAGGAATCCTTAAACCAGAAGGTTTATTAACAAGAGACCCAAGAATGGTTGAACGTAAGAAATTCGGTCAGAAGAAAGCTCGTAAGAGATTCCAGTTCTCTAAACGTTAATATTACCTGTCTTGTTCAAATGGGACAAGACATTATCAATTATTTATTGAAATTAAAAAACACAGTTATTGTTGCTCTCCTACCGAGGTAGGATATAGTTTAGCATCTAAATGTATAAAGCCAGAGAAATCGCCATTTATACATTGCTAATCAACAGAACGTAAACTAGTACAAAAATGGCAAACAAAATAGAAGTAAAAGAATTACTAGAAGCAGGTGTTCACTTCGGACACATGACTAGAAAATGGGATCCAAACATGGCTCCTTACATTTATATGGAGCGTAATGGTATTCACATTATCAATCTATATAAAACTGCAGCTAAAATTGAAGAGGCTAACGAAGCTTTGAAAAAAATCGCTGCATCAGGTAGAAAAATCTTATTCGTAGCTACCAAAAAACAAGCAAAAGACATCGTTGCTGATAAAGCAAAAGCTGCAAACATGCCTTACATCACTGAAAGATGGCCAGGTGGAATGTTGACTAACTTCGTAACTATCAGAAAGGCAGTTAAAAAAATGTCTTCTATCGATAAAATGAAGAAAGATGGTACTTTCAACACTTTATCTAAAAAAGAGCGTTTACAAGTTGATCGTCTACGTGCTAAATTAGAGAAAAACTTAGGTTCAATTGCTGATATGTCTAGATTACCTGCAGCATTGTTCGTAGTAGATATCAAAGCTGAACACATCGCAATAAAAGAAGCTCAAAAATTAAACATTCCAGTTTTCGCAATGGTTGATACGAATTCTGACCCAAGAGAGGTTGATTACGTGATTCCTGCAAATGATGACGCTTCTAAATCAATTGACAAAATTTTATCTTTAGTAACTACTGCAGTAATCGAAGGTCTTTCTGACAGAGGTGCTGAAAAAGAAGTTGAAGCTGCTGAAGAAGCTCCTGCTGTTGAGGCTGAAGCTGCTCCTGCAACTGAAGAATAAATCAAATTTTAAATTCCAAATTTTAAATTCCAAAGTCCAAATACAAAATTAAAAACGTTATGTTGATAATTTATTAAAATTGGAGTTTGGGATTTAAAAGCTGGAATTTTTTACTTTTAACATTAAAAATTCAAAATATTATGTCAACAATTACTGCTGCAGACGTAAATAAATTAAGACAATCTACAGGTGCCGGAATGATGGACTGCAAAAAAGCTTTAGTTGAAGCTGAAGGAGATTTCGATAAAGCGATCCAAATCCTTAGAGAAAAAGGACAAAAAGTTGCTGCTAACCGTTCTGACCGTGATTCTTCTGAAGGAGCTGCTGTTTCTTTTATCAATGCAGACAACACTAAAGGAGCTATCATTACTTTAAACTGTGAAACTGACTTCGTAGGTAAAAATGAAGCTTTCGTAACTTTAGCTAAAGATTTAGTTGAAAAAGCGATCAACTTCTCTTCTAAAGAAGAATTTTTAGCTTCTGATTTCAACGGAATCACTGTTGCTGAGAAATTAATCGAGCAAACTGGTGTTATCGGTGAGAAAATCGAAATCGGTGGTTTCGAAATTTTAGAAGGTGCTTTCGTTGGATCTTATGTTCACGTTAACAAAATTGCCGCTTTAACAGCTATTTCTGCTCCAATCGCTAATGCTGAGGCTTTAACAAAAGACGTTTCTATGCAAGTTGCTTCTATGGGAGCTGATACATTATCTTACAAAGATTTTGATCCTGCTTTCGTTGCTTCTGAACTTGCTGCTCGTATTGCTGTAATCGAAAAAGAAAATGAAGAAGCTGCACGTTTAGGAAAAACTTTAAAAAATGTTCCTAAATACATCTCTTTCTCTCAATTAACTCCTGAAGTTATCAAACAAGCAGAAGAAGATGCTAAAGCTGAATTAAAAGCTGAAGGAAAACCAGAGCAAATCTGGGATAAAATTCTTCCAGGAAAAGTTCAACGTTTCATTTCTGACAATACTACTTTAGATCAAGAAAAAGCTTTATTAGATCAAAACTTCATCAAAGATGATAGTAAAAAAGTTGGTGATTACGTAAAAGGATTCAATGTTGAAATTACAGGTTTCAAAAGAGTTTCTTTAGGTTAATATATTATTTTTTCAATATTAAAAAGCCCGAATATTTAGTTATTCGGGCTTTTTTTTATTTTTAGCTTTCAATTGGAAAATTTCTTGCTCGCATCAATGCATCAGATTTCGGCGCATGCCCTCTAAAATTTTCATACATCTCTTCATTATCAATAGTATTACCCACGCTTAAAACTGTCTTATAAAGACGTTCAGAAACATTCTTATCAAAAGGTCCATAACCTTCTAAAAAAGCTTCGTACGCATCTGCATTAATTACATCTGCCCATAAATAACTGTAATAACCTGCCGCATATCCATCGCTTGAAAAAATATGAGCAAATTGAGGAATTCTATGTCGCATCACGATTTCTGAAGGCATATTAATTTCACTTAAAACTTTCTTCTCAAATGCATGCGGATCGACTGTTTCAGTTGTTAAATGCAATTTCATATCAACAAAAGAACTTGAAATCGTTTCGACAGTTGCAAAACCTTCATTAAAATTAGCCGCTTTTCCTATTCTTTCTACCAATGATTGTGATAAAGGTTCGTTCGTTTTATAATGAAGCGCAAATTTATTCAACACTTCTGGAGTCGCTAACCAATGCTCTAGCAATTGCGAAGGAAACTCTACATAATCTCTGGCAACTGAAGTCCCAGAAAGACTTGGATAAGTAACATTGGAACACAATCCATGAAGCGCATGACCAAATTCATGAAACAAAGTTGTGGCATCATCCCACGAAATCAAAACAGCTTCATCGCTATTTCCTTTAATAAAATTGCAATTATTTGAAACAATTGGAAGTACATTTCCTTTTATCTTCTGCTGATCTCTATGCGAATTCATCCACGCGCCTGAACGTTTACCAACACGTGCATAGGGATCAAAATACCACAAACCAATTGGTTCTCCTGTTTTTTTATTATTCACCTCCCAAACACGAACATCGGAATGATAAACGGGAACATCAAATAATTGTTTAAATCCTAAATCAAACAATTCACCGGCCGTCCAGAACATTCCTTCTCGCAAATTCTCTAACTGCAGATATTTTTTTATTTCATTTTGATCCAAATCATATTGTGCTTTTCTCACTTTTTCCGCATAAAAACGGTAATCCCAAGGCTGTATTTTAAAATCTCCACCCTCATTATTTACCATTTCCTGCATGGCCAAAACATCATTTTTCACCTTTTCTACGGCAGGTTTCCACACCGAGTTCATTAAATCGAGCGTTTTCTGTGGGTCTTTGGCCATTTTATTAGACAAGCTCCATTCAGCAAAGTTTTTAAAACCTAAAATCTTCGCCTTTTCAGCCCTTAATCTTAAAATAAATACCAATATTTCATTTGTATCATTTTCATTCTTATTATCACCTCTTTTTACGAAAATATCAAAAGCTTTTTCTCTTAAATTTCTTCTGTTTGAGAAAGTAAGAAAAGGCTCAATCGAAGATCTCGTGTTTCCAATACACCCTAAAACATTTAGATTTCTTTCTTTCGCTTCGGCAATTGCTGCATTCTTAAATTCTTCAGGCAAACCGTCAAAATCAGCTTCTGTATTTAGCTCTATATATTGATTGTTTTCTTCTGCTAACAACTTTTGACTAAAAGCGGTAAAAAGTCCTGCTAATTCCTGATTGATCTTAGCCACTTTATCTTTATCCGCTTCATTTAGCTCTGCTCCTTCCCTAACAAAATCGGTATAATAAAGCCAAAGCAAACGTTCCTGTTCTTTAGTCAAATTCTCCTTTCCATCTGATTTGTATAAGGTTTCAATTCTAGCAAACAGTTTATCATTTTGATACAGTTTATCATTAATCTCTGCCAATTTTGGAGACATTTCGGTATCAACTACATTAAATTCTGGAGTACTCAAATTGGATCTGTAAATACCGTAAACCGCATGAATTCGATCTAATTTTTCGCCAGAAAGTTCTAAAGCTTCGATTGTATTTTCAAATGTCGGCTTTTCTGGATTATTGGCGATTGCCTCAATTTCTTCTAATTTTTCCTTGATAGAAAATTCTATTGCGGGCTGAAAATCTGGAACTTTATAAGCTGTAAAATCTGGAACTCCTCCATATGGACCGGACCAACTTTTTAATAATGAATTATCTAATTCTATTGGTGTTTTCATAACAAATACATTAATTAAGTCTGTGCAAAATTTCAATTTAAAAAAGCAACAGAATCTCAAAAATAACCAATCAAAAGCAAACTTCATATCGAAACGGATTATAAAAATTAATCCGTTTCAAAGATTTAAAAGAAATAGTTTATTTTTGAAATATCAATTTAAAAATGACATGTTTAAAACCAGAAAAGAAATTGTTTTTGTAATTTTAGCAGGAATATTTATAACCAACGCCGTTGTGGCTGAGCTAATTGGGGGAAAGCTAATTCAAATTGGTCCTTTTGTGATGAGTATAGGAATTTTGCCTTGGCCAATTGTATTTCTTACAACCGATTTGATTAATGAATATTTTGGCGAAAAAGGAGTAAAAAAGCTTTCTTTCATTACAGCATGTCTGATTGCTTATGCTTTTCTGATACTTTTTATGGCAATTGTTATTCCCGCCGCAAAAGGAATCAGCCCTGTTAACGATCAGCAGTTTGAAGCTGTTTTTGGGCAAAGTATGTGGATTATCGTCGGAAGTTTAATTGCCTTTATGGCCTCTCAGCTGATTGACGTCTGGATATTTTGGTTTTTCAAAAACAGAACTGGCGAAAAGAAAATATGGCTAAGAGCAACTGGTTCTACTGTTATTTCGCAATTGTTTGATTCATTTATTGTTCTAGGAATTGCTTTTTGGCTTCCGGGAAAAATTGATTTTGACACTTTTATATCTTCAGGGTTAATAGGATATACTTTTAAATTAGCAATTGCTATTTTATTAACTCCCGCAATTTATTTAGGGCATCATCTGATTAAAAAATATTTAGACCAAGATCCTGCACACAAGGGATAAAAAAACATATTTAGGTCATGAAAAATAATTATTTACTTATTTTATTCTCTGTTACCTATTTCTTTTTCAGCTGTGGCAATGACGAAAAAAAACAGCCTAAAAAAGTCATTCAGTCTGTCAATAAGTTGACACCAGCAACTATGAAGATACCCCATAAAGTTTCTTCAAAAAACATCACCGCTCCAAAAGAGTTTGAATCAAAGAAAACTACTGCTCAAAAAAATCCTTTTTCACTTAAAAATCCGATAGAAGTAAACAAATTAAACTCTCAAGCGGAAAATACTGTTGTAAGTCCTCCAATCTCTGTAAAAAAAGAAGTCAATGAGGAATTATTGAATTTTGTTAATGTCCGTAAAATATTAGCAAAATGCAAAATGGGCCAGACGATGACTCAAAAACAGTTAACGGAACACTTTGAAATTCCCGAAGAAGCTGTCAAACTAGTAAAAAGCGTAACCAAAACGGCAGAAAATGAATTGGCCGTAAAATGGCAATCTACTTGGCTTGTTGAAAGAGTATCTGACGCAGAACTTGAAGACGGCAAAATGAAAGTAGTCTTTAAGGCCAATAAAATGTACACTTCTGGAAATGCAATTGGTATAAAATACAATCGAAAAATCTACACTAATTTAGTCATTGTTGGACGTTCTGCTTATATCCCGAGTGTAAAAGGATATAGCTGGCAAATAGGAAGATAGAAAAAGAAAAAAACTATTAAAAAGCAAAAAAAAATCATATTTACCTAAAAACCAACAAATTATAAAAAAATGTTAAATAAATACGAAAAAACTGATTTTAAAAGCTAGTTTTTCTTAAAAAAGATTTTACTTTTGTTAAAAAATTTAACAAACAAATCTACCAAAATGAAAAAACTAAGTATTTTTTTTGTGTCTGTATTGGCACTAGGATTATCAGTATCTTGCAGCAGTAATGACAGTGATAACGCGTCTCTTGAAGGGAAATGGGAAGTATACCAAGACGGAACTATTGTTGACGGAAAAGAAAAATTAACTCCAGTAGTTTACGAAGGAGGTTGCAACAAAGATGTTTTTGAAATTCAAGCAGGAGGAAAATTCATCGATCATTATTCTGAATACAGCAATTCAAAATGTAATGATTATTCTGAAAATGGAACTTGGACTAGAAAAGACAATACAATAACTGTTAAATATGACGGTGATACTTCTGTTGATAATGGAGAAATCTTAGTATTAAATAAAACAACTTTAAAAATTAAATATACATACAGTGTATCTGAAACATATGTAGTTGAGTTCAAACGCATATAATTTTTTTGAAACTTTTTTTAAACCTCAAGCCTTCAAGTTTGAGGTTTTTTTTTACATTTAAAATAAAAAGATGGAACCAATAAGATGCAGCTGGTGTTCTGCCAGCGATTTATATAAAAAATATCATGATGAAGAATGGGGCGTTCCTGTTTATGATGATCCTACTTTATTTGAATTTTTAATTTTAGAAACTTTTCAGGCTGGTTTAAGTTGGATTACAATTTTAAACAAAAGAGAAAACTTCAGAGCTGCTTTTGATTATTTCGATTATAAAAAAATAGCTCTTTACTCTGAAGATAAAATTGAAGAGCTAATGCAGAATACAGGAATTATTAGAAACAAACTAAAAATTAAGGCAGCGGTTTCTAATGCTCTCGCTTTTATGAAAGTCCAAGAGGAATTTGGTTCTTTCTCCGATTATATTTGGAAATATACTGATGGAAAACCGATTGTAAACCATCTAAAAAATTCAAAAGATGCCCCAGCTACTACTCCTCTTTCAGATGAAATCAGCAAAGATTTAAAAAAACGCGGATTTAAATTTGTTGGCTCGACAGTTATTTATGCACACATGCAGGCAACTGGAATGGTCAATGATCATGTGGAAGATTGCTTTACCCGAAAAAGAAAATAGTCTCTGTTTTCAGTCACAGTTTTCAGTTTTTTTGAACCTGAAACTTGAAACCTGAAACTTTTAAACAAAAATTACATATATTTGCTTCACACTTTAGGGGTGTCTACAAACTTGTAGGCTGAGATTTTACCCTCTGAACCTGATCTAGTTCATACTAGCGTAGGGAAAAGTAAGATGACTTCTGCACGCATTTCTATGCGTTCTTGTAGCCATTCCTAAGGTGTATCTATACACTAAACTCAAATAAGGAATGGAACTAAAAATCAATCAACAAACTAAAAAATTCAATGCTGAATCGCTAAGCGTTCAATCATTGCTCGATCTCGAAATTCCGCACAAACAAAACGGAATCGCTATTGCCGTCAACAATACTGTTGTTCCAAAAAACAAATGGAGCGAATTCTTCGTACAAGAAACTGACGAAATTTTAATTATTTCTGCAACGCAGGGAGGATGACATAAATTCCAATCTAAAAATTCCAAATTCCAATTATATACTGGATGCAGACGCACTGCGGTGCGTCTCTACAATTCACATTTTACATCTAACTTTTTACAATATACAAGATTATGACAACAGAAGAACAAATATCCAGAACCCCGTTTCCGAATTCTAAGAAAGTATATATCGATGGAGAAATTCATCCCATAAAAGTAGCAATGCGCGAAATTGGTTTAAGCGATACTAAACTTTCAAATGGCGGAATTGAGAAAAATCCACCCGTAACCGTTTATGACACTTCGGGCGCTTACACAGATCCAAATATTGAAATTGATATTAGAAAAGGATTGCCGAGATTAAGAGAACAATGGATTTTAGATCGAAATGATGTTGAAATCCTAAACGAAATCACCTCAGATTATGGCTTAAGCCGATTAAAAGATGAAAGTCTAAATCATCTTCGTTTTGAATATTTACATCAGCCAAAACGTGCTAAGAAAGGCGCGAATGTAACACAATTGTATTACGCCAAACAAGGCATTATTACTCCAGAAATGGAATATATTGCGATTCGTGAAAACCAGCGTATTGAACTTTTAAATGAGCAAACCAAAGCCATGCAATGCCAGCACGGTGGGAATAGTTTTGGTGCAAATACCCCAAAAAACAAAATCACTCCAGAATTTGTACGCTCTGAAGTTGCCTGCGGAAGGGCGATTATTCCAAACAACATCAACCATCCAGAAAGCGAACCTATGATTGTGGGACGTAATTTTTTGGTGAAAATAAATGCCAATATCGGAAATAGCGCCGTGACTTCAAGCATTGAAGAAGAGGTTGAAAAAGCCGTTTGGGCTTGCCGTTGGGGAGCTGACACTATAATGGATTTATCCACAGGAAAAAACATTCACGAAACCAGAGAATGGATTATTCGTAATTCTCCCGTACCAATTGGAACCGTTCCAATTTATCAGGCATTAGAAAAAGTAAAAGGAATTGCCGAAGATTTAACTTGGGAAATTTTCCGTGATACACTGATTGAACAAGCAGAACAAGGCGTTTCGTATTTTACTATTCACGCTGGGGTTTTACTTCGTTATATTCATTTAACTGCCAATCGTGTTACCGGAATCGTTTCACGAGGCGGATCTATCATGGCAAAGTGGTGTTTGTTTCATCATAAAGAAAACTTCCTTTACACGCATTTTGAAGAAATCTGCGAAATCATGAAACAATATGACGTTGCCTTTTCTTTGGGAGATGGTTTACGTCCAGGTTCGATTGCGGATGCGAATGACGCTGCACAATTTGCCGAATTAGAAACTTTGGGTGAATTGACAAAAATTGCTTGGAAACATGATGTTCAGGTTTTTATTGAAGGTCCAGGGCACGTACCAATGCACATGATTAAAGAAAACATGGACAAACAGCTGGAACATTGTCATGAAGCTCCATTTTATACTTTAGGCCCTTTAACTACGGATATTGCGCCAGGTTACGACCATATCACTTCGGCAATTGGGGCCGCTATGATTGGCTGGTACGGGTGTGCAATGTTGTGCTATGTTACACCGAAAGAACATTTAGGTCTACCGAATAAAAAAGATGTTAAAGATGGGGTAATCACTTATAAAATTTCTGCTCATGCTGCCGACTTAGCGAAAGGCCATCCGGGTGCGCAGTATCGCGATAACGCGTTGAGCAAAGCAAGATTTGAATTCCGTTGGGAAGATCAGTTTAATTTGGCCTTAGATCCAGATACAGCAAGAGAATTCCACGATGAAACACTTCCTGCTGATGGCGCAAAAGTAGCACACTTTTGCTCGATGTGCGGTCCTAAATTCTGTTCTATGAAAATATCTCAGGAAATTAGGGATGTTGCTGCAGCTGAAAAAGGAATGCAGGAGAAATCGGAAGAATTTATTGAACAGGGGAAAGAGATTTACATCTAAAAGAACATAGAGGAAAGATATGATTGTGATTACAAATCCTTTTTTTATTGAAGATGAAACTCAAATTCTTCATTCTTTATTGGAAGAAGGATTGTATTCGCTTCATATCCGCAAACCTGATTTTTCAGAATTAGAAATGGCAAAGTTCATTCATCAGATCAAATTAGAATTTCGGACTAATCTGGTTTTGCACAGTCATCATCAGTTAGCCGAAGATCTTGGCATTGAAAGATTTCATTTTTCTGAGAAAGATAGAAAAGAATTTCCTGCAAGGTTTCCAAAACCTTGTAGGTTTAAATGCGAATCAATTTCAACATCAACGCATTCCATCGAAGATTTCAATTCGTTAGAAACGAAATTTAATTATGCGTTCTTAAGTCCTGTTTTTAAAAGTATTTCTAAAGAAAATTATTCTCCTCAAAAAGATCTTTTTGAAGAAATAAAATCAAGAAAAAATCATAAAACAAAAATGGTTGCTTTGGGCGGAATTGATTCAGGAAACATTCAAAAAGCATTTGAAAATGGTTTTGATGATGTCGCACTTTTGGGAACTATTTGGAAAAATGAAAATCCGTTAAAACAATTTAAATTATGTCAGAAAATCGTCCATTCGCACTTACAATAGCAGGTTTAGATCCGTCTGGAGGCGCTGGAATTTTGGCTGACATCAAGACATTTGAACAGCATAAAGTGACTGGTTTTGCTATTTCTACAGCGAATACTATTCAAACTGAAAATCAGTTTTATGAAATTCAGTGGACTGATTTGAGTTTTGTAATTCGTTCGATCGAAACTTTGTTTTTAAATTATAAAATCAGCGTTGTGAAAATAGGAATTGTGTCTTCTTTACATGATTTAAACCAGATTCTTTCAATTATAAAACAGCTTTCTCCTTCAACAAAAATTGTTTGGGATCCTGTTTTGAAATCGACTACAAAATTTGAATTTATGAATATTGAAGATCAATTAGATTTAAATAAAATACTGTCAAAAATAGATTTGATTACACCGAACTATCATGAAGCTGAAATTTTATTTCCTGATTATATTTCTAAAAAAAATAGATTTTCAACGAACATTTTATTAAAAGGCGGACATAACGAAAAGGCACTAGGAACAGATCGTCTGTTTCTAAAAGATGAAGTATTAGAATTGCTTCCATCAGAAAAAAACTGCTTTGAAAAACATGGCTCAGGTTGTGTACTTTCTTCTGCCATTGCTTCGAATTTAGCTTTAAATCAGCCTGCAAAAGAAGCCTGTAAAAACGCTAAAATCTATATCGAAAATTACTTGAGCTCAACTACAACTTTAATAGGATATCACTATGTATAGCAAACTTCAATATATTTCGCAGGGCGAAACTATCGAAAATCAATTGTATAATATTCATAAAGCACTTGACGCTGGTTGCAATTGGATACAAATGCGTTTTAAAAACCAAACACAAAAAGATGCTTTCACTTTAGCGGAAGCGGTAAAATGTTTGTGCGAAAAGTACACCGCCAATTTTATTGTAAATGACGATTTACATCTTACCAAAGAAATAGACGCTTGTGGAGTTCACTTAGGGTTAACCGATACCAAAATCGACGAAGCAAGAGCAATTTTAGGCGCTACAAAAATTATCGGAGGAACTGCAAATACTTTTGAAGATATCGAAAATCATGTTAAAAATGGCTGTGATTATATTGGTTTAGGGCCTTTTCGCTTTACTGCCACAAAAGAAAAACTAAGTCCAATTTTAGGGCTATCAGGCTATTTCGATATTCTTCAAAAACTGAAAAAAAATAAAATCGACATTCCGGTTTATGCCATTGGAGGAATCACATTAAGAGATGTGAGTCCGTTAATGGAGACTGGAATTCATGGAATTGCCGTTTCTGGAATCATTACCGAAAGTGATGAGAAAGAAAAATTAATTCAACAACTAAACGAAAAATTACATGCAAACATCATTGTTTAATATAGGAGACAAAACCCTTCAATCCCGCTTGTTTCTTGGAACGGGAAAATTTGGTTCTAATGAAGAAATGGAAAGCGCTATTTTAGCTTCAGAAAGTGAATTGGTTACGGTTGCCTTAAAACGTATCGATCTGGAAACTGATACAGATGCTATTTTATCGCATTTAAATCATCCAAATATTAATTTATTACCCAACACTTCAGGAGCAAGAAATGCCAAGGAAGCTGTTTTTGCAGCACAACTGGCTCGTGAAGCTTTAGAAACAAACTGGGTAAAACTCGAAATTCATCCCGATCCGAAATATTTAATGCCAGATCCAATTGAGACTTTAAAAGCAACAGAAGAATTGGCTAAACTCGGCTTTATTGTACTTCCTTACATTCATGCTGATCCTGTTTTGTGCAAACATTTAGAAAGTGCAGGAACTTCTGCCGTTATGCCTTTGGGTTCGCCAATTGGAAGCAATAAAGGTTTAAAAACGATTGATTTCTTAGAGATTATAATTGAACAAAGTGCGGTTCCTGTTATTGTCGATGCAGGAATTGGAGCTCCTTCTGATGCCGCAAAAGCAATGGAAATTGGTGCCGATGCTGTTTTGGTAAATACTGCAATTGCTGTTGCAGGAAACCCGAAATTAATGGCTGAGGCTTTTAAGGAAGCTGTAATTGCAGGAAGAAAAGCCTTTGAAGCCAAAGTTGCCAATCAACAAAATTATGCTTCGGCTTCTAGCCCTTTGACTTCTTTTCTTTATGAGTAATTTTTGGTTTCACGCAGATTTCTGCAGATTAAAGCAGATTTAATTTGATTTTTTTTATCGCTCAAATCTGTATAAAACCAATACCTTAAAAAGAAAGAAAATTCTTTGATTTTGTTTTTTTTAATAAAATTTAAAGAATTATGACTGAGAATGAAATTTCGTATCTGATAAGAGGAGCAATTTTTAAAGTGTATAACAATTTAGGGCCAGGTTTGTTTGAATCTGTTTATGAAAGCGCTTTGTTTTATGAATTAGAAAAGCTGGATTTAAAGATTCAAAAACAAGTTGAAGTTATAATTCCATATGAAGAAATAACGTTAGATCCAGCTTTTAGAATTGATATTTTAGTAGAAGACAAAGTAATTATAGAATTAAAATCTGTAGAGGATTTAGCCCCTATTCATTACAAACAAGTAGCAACATACTTAAGATTAACAAACAAAAAATTAGGCTTGTTAGTAAATTTCAATACGACAAACATTCTTAATGACATTAAAAGAATTGCAAATAAAATCTAATCAATCACACAGATCAAAATTTAAATCATTTTAATCAGCTTAAATCTGTAAAATCTGCGTGAAACCAAAACAAAATGAAAACATTCAAATCTATTTTTGAGCAATATAATTGGGATGAAATCCAATCCAAGATATATAAAACCACGTCAAAAGATGTTGAACGCACTTTGGCCAAAACCAAATACAATCTTGATGATTTTTTAGTTCTAATTTCACCTATTGCTCAAAATTATTTAGAGCAAATGGCACAAAAATGCCATGAAATTACCAAGAAACGTTTCGGGAAAACCATCCAGATGTATGCCCCGCTTTACTTAAGCAACGAATGCCAAAACATTTGTACCTATTGCGGATTTAGTCTAGACAATAAAATCAAAAGAAAAACACTTTCTGATGCTGAGATAAAACTGGAAGTAGAAGCCCTAAAAAACACTGGCTTTGATCATGTTTTATTGGTTACAGGCGAGGCGAATTATACTGTAAACATCAATTATTTCTTGAATGCCATTAACTTAATCAAAAAAGATTTTTCGATTATTTCTGTTGAAGTGCAACCCCTTTCTACAGAAGATTACGAACGTTTACACAATGCTGGAGTATATTCGGTTTTGGTTTATCAGGAAACGTATCATCAGGAAGTTTACAAAAAGTATCATACAAAAGGGAAGAAATCAAACTTCGATTATCGATTAGAAACTCCAGATCGAATTGGAACTGCCGGAATTCACAAAATAGGTTTGGGCGTTTTATTAGGTTTGGAAGACTGGCGAACAGATAGTTTTTTTAATGCTTTGCATTTAGATTATCTGCAAAAAAAATATTGGCAAACGAAATATTCTGTTTCTTTTCCGCGTCTCCGTCCTGCTGAAGGCATTATCGAACCTAATTTTATTATGGATGATAAAGATTTGACACAACTTATCTGTGCTTACAGATTGTGGAATGAAGATTTAGAAATTTCGATTTCAACTCGCGAAAACGAAAAATTCAGAAACCACATTATTCCAATTGGGGTTACAAGTATGAGTGCTGGTTCTAAAACCAATCCGGGTGGTTATGTTGTAGATCCGCAATCTTTGGAACAATTTGAAATCAGCGATGAGCGCTCAGCAGAAGAAATTTCAAAAATCATTAAAAACGCGGGCTATGAACCCGTTTGGAAAGACTGGGACAAAGCTTATAGTTGAAATGTTTCAAGTTTCAAGTTTCAAGTTTCAGGTTTCAGGTTTCAGGTTTCAGGTTTGAAAACTTAACATTTTACAATTCACAATTCACAATTCACAATTCACAATTCACAATTCACAATTAAAAAATGAGTATTATCAAAGAATTCCTTCGTTACAACAGACAAACTATTCTGCCTGAAATTGGTGATGAGGGTCAGGAAAAATTAAAAAAAGCTAGAGTTTTAGTAATTGGCGCAGGAGGTTTGGGCTGTCCGATTTTACAATACATTGCAACTGCAGGAGTTGGTTTTATTGGAATCATGGATTTTGACATTATTGAAATTCACAATCTTCACAGACAGATTTTGTATACCGAAAATGAAATTGGTCAACATAAAGCAATTGTGGCAAAAGATGTAGTTTCAAAACTCAATCCGTTGATTGAAACTGTTGCAATTAATGAAAAACTAACTGCTGAAAATGCTTCAGAAATCATTCAGCAGTATGATATTGTTGTTGATGGTTCTGATAATTTTTCAACTCGCTATTTAGTCAATGATACTTGCATTGAGCACGGCAAACCTTTAGTTTACGGAAGTATTTTAAAATTTGAAGGGCAAATTGCGGTTTTCAATCATAACGGAAGTAAAAATCTTAGAGATTTATTTCCCGAAATGCCAGATCCAAAAGATGTTCCAAATTGCAATTTAAACGGTGTTTTGGGAACATTGCCAGGAATTATTGGCAACATGATGGCGCACGAAACCTTAAAATTAATTTTAGAATTACCAACTTTAAAAAATGAATTGGTCATTTTTAATACTCTAAATTGGAATTTTACAAAACTGAATTTCTAAAAAATAACCTCATCACCAACGCTAATAATTCCAGAATTCAAACTCACGATATTAGTCCCAAATAAAACCGAATTATCTACATTTCGGTATTTACTTAAAGTTTTCAAAGGTTCTTTTTTTAAACGCCCGTTTTCTGGATCATTGTTCACCATAACACATCTTCCACAGGGTTTTATATTTTTAAATTGAACTCCGCCTATCGCAAAAGTCTTAAAATCATCTTCTTCATGAGGATTTTCAGTGCTTACTACAATGTTGGGACGAAATCTTTTTATAGTAATTTTTTCATCGAGCCTCTCATTCAAAAAATCCAAGCTTTTGGATCCAATTAATAAATATGGATAACCGTCTGCCAAACTTACATTGAATGTTTCTTTTAACCTGGAACTTTCGTGCTTACGGGCTCCATTTTTAAGTATTTTAACCAATTTGCATTCAAAACCTAAATGCAGGCTAAACCATTTTGATGTTTCTAGATTTACCTCAACAACTTGGCTTTTATCATCCCACACATTTACTTCTATTGCATCTTCTAAACTTTCGTCAGTAGAGAATTCATGTTTTTGATCCTGAAACGTAATACTGATTTTTCCATTTGAGATCTGCGGATAAAACTGGCTCATAATGCGATGTTCTCTCTGCGTCAGCATTTGATTTTCTGCATCAATGAGCATCCAACGTCGATCGTTTTCAAATCCCATTTCTTCAGCTTTTGCAGACGCAAGGCTGATTCCTGCCAAACTCTTTATCGGATAAATATAAATTTCTTTTACGCTGTAAATTGCATTCATTTTCTATTTACTTTTTAAAATGGACATAAACTCTTCACGATCAATTTCGCGACAACCCAAACTATCCAAATGTGGATTATAAACCTGACAATCCAATAATTTATAATTCTCTTTTTCTAAATGATTTACTAGAGATATAAAAGCCACTTTAGAAGCATTTGACACTTTCGAAAACATACTTTCTCCACAGAAAATATGTCCCAAATCGACGCCATACAAACCTCCAACTAAAACATTGTCTTGCCAAACCTCAACCGATTTTGCAATTCCTTGACGATTAAGTTCACAATACGATTCTACTATATCATCTGAAATCCAAGTTCCGTCCTGGCCAATACGTTGTATTTTCTGGCAGTTCGAAATTACTTCTTTAAAATTGGTATTAAAGGTAACTGTAAATTGTTTTCTATTTAAAATATTCCGCATGCTTTTAGAAATAACTAATTCGTCTAAAAACAAAACCATACGAGGATCAGGTGCCCACCAAAGTATAGGCTCACCTTCATTAAACCAAGGAAAAATTCCTTTTTGGTACGCCAATTTTAAGCGTTCGGGACTCAAATCACCACCAACAGCCAAAATACCTTCTTCATCGGCTTCTGAAACGGGCGGAAAATATAAATTATCAAATAAGAAATACATTATTTAAATTTCAATGACAAAATTCTAATTAGAATTATTAATTCAAAAACAAAATTCCAAATCCCAAACTCACGTGAATGAATTGGAATTTGGAATTTATAATTTGGAATTTAAACCTTTTTTAGAACGGTAAATCGTCTGGTTCGTCTTCGTTTATACTTGTTGCTGGTGCAAAAGTTTCTGCAGCTGGCATTGGTGCTCCTTGTGCAGGCCCTTCTGGAGCTAATCTTTCGATTCTCCAACCTTGAATACTATTGAAATATCTAGTTTCTCCTTGTGGGTTAACCCATTCTCTTCCTCTTAAATTGATAGAAACTTTTACTGCATCTCCTTGTTTATAGCTACTCAATAAATCGCATTTATCTTGTGTAAATTCGATTAAAATATGTTGTGGATACTGCTCCTCAGTAGTAACAACTAACTCTCTTTTTTTGAATGAGGCACTAACTTGCTGCTCTGGGTTAACCACTTTTACTTTTCCTGTAACTTCCATCTTCGTCTATTTAATTATTGTTTCTATTTCTTTTTATTTTTTAGCTAAAAGTACTTTCCAAGCCGATTCTACATCGCCATTATCCAAGTATTTTTTGGCCTCTAAGTGTACTTTTTTCTGGTCGTCTGAGCTTAAAACTCCTTTGACTGCGAAATTTTCTTTCACAAATATAGTAACTTCTTCTTTTGTAGGCAAGGCTTCTATATTACCTAATTTTCCTAAATCATTTCCATCAAAAACATTGCTTTCTTTTACAAAATCTGGTATTGCATCTACTCCAACCCCTAGTGTTGTCAAGGGTTTTGCGACTTCAAAAAGTCCTTGATTAGATCTTGAATACCAATTATTTCCAAGTCTCGAAACTAAGTCAATTTTATGCTGATCGATTGCTCCATTTTCATCTAGAATCGATTCATCGATATGAATTTTCACCACTTCGCACAAAATCAGATTTCCTGCTCCACCTTCTGTTCCTAACGGAATAATCTGCGTAATCTTACACTCAAACTGAACGGGAGATTCTTTTACACGATATGGTTTTACTAAATCTGAAGGAATTTGGGTTAATCCCGCTTTAATAAATTCGTTTACTCCGTCTCCATATTCTGTGCTTGCTAAAGAAGTTTGCTGTACAATATCGTAATTTACAACATTTATCACTACTTCTCGAGTTGCTTCGGCATTAATTAAAGTATGTTTAATCGTATTATCGCGAACACGTCTTGATGGCGAAAAAACCAAAATTGGCGGATTGGCACTAAATACATTAAAGAAACTAAAGGGAGATAAATTTGGAATCCCTGTTTCGCTAATTGTACTTGCAAAAGCAATAGGCCTAGGTCCGATTGAACTCTGCAGATAGCCTTGCAATTTGGCCGTTGGAATTTCTTTTGGGTTAACGCTGATCATACTTTAAAATTTAGACAGAATCTCATTTTAGTAGCTACAAAAGTATTGAAATGGTTTAATTCGAAGAAATAGTTTTGCAGATAAAAACGAAAAATCTTTCCACATCGGCAAAATATAAAATGTGTATATTTCGTTATATTTATACCTCAAAAAAACTGATATGTCTTTTTCTGAAAGAACAAATACAACCCGCTGGATTATTATTTCGGTCTGTTTTATAATCATTTCTCTAATTCTTTGGAACACTTATACTTTCTTCCAAATTTTTAAAAATGAAGAACGCTTGAAAATGAACCTTTTTGTAAAGGCTCAAATTTCAATAGTTAATGCCGATGAAAATACGGATGTAGAGCTTCCTCTTCAGATTTTCAACAATAACACTTCAATTCCGGGTATAATAATGCTGTATGATAAAGTGGTGAGTGCGGTAAATGTTCCCGACGAAATTCTGAATGATAAGAAAAAAAGAATTGCTTTCTTGAATAAGCTGAAAAATGAAAATGAACCAATCACTTTCGAATATGCGCCAGGAAAATATCAGACGTTATATTATGGCAACTCTTCATTGCTAAATAAACTCAAATATTATCCAATTGCACTGCTTCTAATTATATTTTTATGTATTGCTTTAATTTACAACTTTTATAAAAGCACCAAAATGGCAACCCAGAACAAACTTTGGGCAGGGATGGCAAAAGAAACAGCGCATCAGATTGGCACACCACTTTCTTCATTAATTGGCTGGGTTGAAATATTAAAAACAGAAGATATTGATCCGTCTATTAGTATCGAAATCGAAAAAGATATCGAACGTTTACAGACTATTACAGATCGTTTTTCCAAGATTGGTTCGATACCCGTTTTAGAACTTCATGACATCGTACAAGAAACTAAAACTGCTTATGAATATCTACAATCTCGTTTTTCAAAGCAAGTCGCGTTTTCGTTTCAAGCTCCAAGCGAACCTATTTTAGCTATGATAAATCCAACACTACATAGCTGGACTATCGAAAATTTAGTTAAAAATGCTATTGATGCTATGAAAGGAAAAGGAACACTAGATCTTTATCTCGAACAAGATGCAAATCATGTAAAAATCAACATTAAAGATTCTGGAAGCGGAATTCCTAAAAAACAATTTAAAACTATTTTTGAAACTGGTTTCACCACTAAAAAACGTGGCTGGGGTCTTGGTCTTTCTTTAACTAAAAGAATTGTCGAGGAATATCACAATGGAAAAATAAAAGTCCTGCATTCTGAAATTGGGAAAGGAACTACTTTTCAGATTTCATTAAATAAAAAAGTGCAGTAATATTGCTGCACTTTTTTGTTTTCTATATAATTTTTCAGCTTTATATGGCTTCGACTCCGCTCAGCCTGACAAGCTTATTCTATTTGAATCTTATAAATTTGACTGAATATCTTTTGCTAAAGCTTCGAATTCTTCTTTTGAAAGAGAAACTTTATCAATAAAACGCATTTCATCCATATGATTTAACGGAATCAAATGTACGTGTGCATGGGGCACTTCAAGCCCAACAACTGCAATTCCGATTCTTTTGCATGGAACTGTTTTTTCTAATGCTGCGGCAATTCTTTTTGAGAATTTCATTAACCCTAAATACAGTTCTTCGTCCATATCAAAAATCTTATCGATTTCTTGTTTCGGAATGCAAAGTGTATGTCCTTTAGCATTTGGATTTACATCTAAAAATGCTAAATAGTTCTCGTCTTCAGCGATTTTGTATGCCGGAATTTCTCCGTTAACTATTTTAGTGAATATTGATGCCATGGTTTATTTGTGTAATCGGTTAAACGAATAAACGATTAACCAGTTAAACTAAAATTTAGTCTCTAGAAATTTCTAGAATTTCAAATTTCAAAATTCCGTTTGGAACTGTAATTTCAGCTACTTCTCCAACAGATTTTCCTAATAAACCTTTCCCGATAGGAGAAGTTACAGAGATTTTACCTGTCTTTAAATCTGCTTCACTTTCAGCAACAAGCGTATATTTCATCTCCATTCCGTTGCTTTGATTTTTGATTTTTACATTCGATAAAACCAAAACTTTAGAAACATCCAATTGAGATTCGTCAATTAATCTTGCATTTGCATATACTTCTTCTAGTTTAGAAATTCTCATCTCTAACAAGCCTTGTGCTTCTTTTGCCGCATCATATTCTGCATTTTCAGACAAATCTCCTTTATCTCTTGCGTCTGCAATATCTTGAGATGCTTTTGGACGCATTACACTTTTCAGGTGCTCCAATTCATCTTTTAATTTTTTTAATCCTTCAGCTGTATAATAAGATACTTTACTCATAACTTCATCGTTTATATAAATACAAAAAATCCCATCGCGACGGGATTTTCTTACCACAAATATACTATAATTTTTAATAGTACATAATTATATGTTAATCATATAGATTTCAAATCTAAATAAATTATTTTTGTTTTAACTAATTCTTATTCAAATAATGAAAAAAATCTGGTTTTTTATCGCATTTACTGCTATTTTATTCTCTTGTAGTGACAATAGCAAGAGCAACAACAATCCTTACATTCCTAATTATTCTGTAAACGCATATCTTGATACCAATTTGCCAACTTATAACAAGTTAATGTATCCGAGCAACCCTGTTTATGTTGCCAATTACGGTGCAAAAGGAATTATTGTTATGAAAACTGGCGAAGGAACCTACACCGCTTTTGATGCTGCGTGTCCAAATCAAGCCTTAACTTCTTGCACTGCAATGACAATTGACGGAATTTATGCTGTTTGTTCTTGTGATAAAACTCAATATAATTTATACACGGGACTTGGAGACAAAGAATATCCGATGAAACAATATCGAGTGGAATCTTCTGGAACTGTTATTCACGTATACAACTAAAAACAAAAAAGCCTGAAAAATAAATTTCAGGCTTTTTTTGCATTTGGCTTAATTAGAATTTCAAACTCAAACCAATTAAGAAATTGGTTCCCGCTTGAGGATAATAGTATGGATAAACATCGTACATGTATCCGTTTGAAACATATTTTTTGTCGAAAATATTATTAACCAAAGCCGTTACGGTTATCGATTTAAAAATCTTATTAGGAATTATTTCGTAAGAAGCATTAAAATCATTTACGAAGTAATCTGCCAATTTTGCCGCAGGAAGTTCAATGTTATTCATGTATTGTTCTCCAACATATTTCTGCAATAATGAAAGATACAATCCCTTAAGCGGTTTATATACCACTACGTTTCCTGCAATAACTTCTGGAGAATACGCAATTTTAGTTGTTCCATAGTATTCGCCATCAACAGCCAAATCTACATTTTTGTTGCTGCTTAAAGTAAAGTTTGGTCGTAAAGTAAATTTCTCAGAAAGCGCAATTGTGGCGTCAAATTCAAAACCTAAACGGTAACTTTTCTCTGTGTTGGCACGAATTGGGTTTCCAACATCGTCTAATCTACCTGTTAAGATTAATTGATCTTTGTAAGCCATATAATACACATTAGAATTAAGTTGGAATTTCTCTGTATTAAATCTCCATCCTAACTCGTAATCATTTAATTTTTCAGGTTTTACATTTCCGCCTTCGTAATCAGTTCTATTTGGCTCACGATTCGCTCTTGCATAAGAAAAATACAAAGTGCTGTTTTGAGTAAAGGCATAATTTAAACCTGCTTTAGGATTAAAGAAATTGAAATTATCATCTACCAAACCAGTTTCTGCACTATTAGCCTTGTACTTTACATTTCTATATTGTAAATCGCCATAGAAACTTAATTTTTCTGTGAATTGATAATTTGCTTTCGCGAAAATATTACCGTCTGTTTTTGATGAATAATCATCGTAGTAGTGATCTCCTAATTCAGACTGAGAAGCATATCTCGCCCAAATTACTTTTCCGAAATGATCTCCTTCATATTTATTCCAGCCTCCGCCTAAAATCACATTCAAGTCCTCTGTTACATATTTAGCAGAAAAAGTAGTTCCGTAGAAATCATTATCCAACCATTTTTGACGAATCAAATCTGTCGTTGTTACTGCTCCAACAGGATTTAAACTATAATCGGCCATGTCTGCATCTTCTTTATAATTTTCGAAATAACCTTTTCCTTTTGTATAATGCAATGCAAAATTTGTACTCCATTTATCAGAAATTGATTCGCTCCAATGCAATTGATAATGATCTTGATTGTAATTATCGGTTTCGTTATCATAATAACGTGTTACACCAAACTCATCTGTATATACTCCTGCCGAATTATATTTTCTGTTTTCGTTTAATGTTTCCCCGTCAATTCCATTCCAGGATTGATATGTTTTTTGAGTTCCGCCAAAAACCAAAGCTTTAATCAAAGTCGTTTTGCCAACATAAGTCCCTTGAAGGAAATATGATTTTAAGTCTGCGCTTCCACGATCAATATAACCATCTGTTTTTATTGTAGATAAACGTCCCGCAATTTCAAAATGATCATTCATCAAACCAGTACTAAATTTCACTGTATTTTTAAATGTATTGAAAGATCCTGCAGAACTAGAAATTTCGCCAGTTGCTTTATTAGCATAATTATCTGTTAGTAAATTTAAACTAGCTCCAAAAGCACCTGCTCCATTTGTAGATGTCCCAACCCCGCGTTGTAGTTGAAGGCTTTCTACAGAAGAAGCAAAATCAGGCATATTTACCCAAAAAGTTCCTTGACTTTCTGCATCATTATACGGAATTCCGTTTATGGTTACATTTACACGAGTAGCATCACTTCCACGCACACGAATTCCGGTATAACCTACACCGTTACCTGCATCTGAAGTTGTTACAACCGAAGGAAGATAATTCATCAGAACAGGAATGTCCTGACCTAAATTTCTGTACTTAATTTCTTTTTTATCCATATTGCTAAAACTCACTGGGGTCTTAGAAGTGACACGAACTGCAGAAACTAGAACATCGTCAAGCTGATTAACCTTTGTAGAATCTTGCTGTTGCGCAAAAGAGAAAAGAGAATAGAAAAAAGAGAATAGAAGAAATAAAATAGATTTGGTTCTGCTCATTTTTTGAACCTTAGAACCTTTGCAACTTAGTACCTCAGTACCTTTAAAGATAGTTTTCATTCGTAAAGAATTACGAATAAAAGGGGGAATTATTCTTTTGTTAAATTAATAAATGTGTTTCCCGACAAAATAAAGTGTGTACGCTCGATTGTGTCGTTTTTCCCTTAGCAACATTACTCGCTCAGGTTCTTTGGGTATGATCTCAGCTCGTTATTTAGAGCACCCCTTTGAGACAGTGCAAAGGTAATGTTAAAATATTTAAAACTCCAAAAAAGAAATTCCAAATTCCAAAACAGACTAATTCTGATTCTTTTGGAATTTGGAATTTTAAAACTTGGAATTTATTCCAAGTTCGGTTTTCTTCGAGATTGTTTTAAATCAGAAACATTCTTTTTGTCTTTAATTCTCTTTTTAATTACCGCTTTCGGAACTTTTGTAGCCTTCCTTACTTTCGGAACATGCAATCCTTTTTTGATAATTTCCAAAAATCGTTTAATTACAATTTCTTTATTTTTAAGCTGACTTCTGTCTTCGTCACAATTTAAAATCAGGAGATTTTCTGAAGTTAATCTTGCTGAGAGATTTTCCTGCAAGAGTAGTTTTTCTTCATCAGACAAAGCTTGAGAAGCATTCAAATCAAAATTCAGAACTACTTTTGATGAAACTTTATTTACGTTTTGTCCGCCCGAGCCGCTACTGCGAACGGCTTTAAAGCTTAATTCTGATATAATTTTTTCTGCATCCATATTATTGTGGCTGATGTGCCGCTTTCAATAAATCGTTTACCGTTTTTACGGGATTAAAAGTAATCAAAGGAACAGCGACAAAAACGGTTAACCAGTTGGCCATTGATCCGTTCCATAAACCAGGTAATTCGTAATTTTTAACTGATTTTCCCTCAACACTTTTTTCAACAATAAATCCTGCTTCTTGATCTACATATTGCAGCAGATTAAATTTTTCGTTTTTATAGTTTTTTATACCACAAACCAAATCTACAGGATTAAAATGTGTTGCCTCGGCTAAAATTTTCTCTTGTTTTTTATCTTCTAAATCAACTTGTGAAGTCTCTACAATCTGAAGCGATTTTATTCCTTTTTTATTCATAACCCAAAAAGGGCCACCGCCTGGTTCTCCTTCATTTTTAACCATTCCGCAAACGCGAATTGGTCTATCTAAAAGCTCTTTCAGTTTACTTATTTTATTTTCAAAAGTAAATTTATTGAAATCAGCAGTCATTTCAACGCTAAAACCCTTCTCTAAAAAAAGAAGTATTTCTTCAATATTATCTTCTTTAATTTTCTCTTGATCAATTAATCTTAAATATTCAAAAACCTTTTGCTGCATCTCAACCAAAACGCCTGCCAAAGCTTTTTTATACAATGTAATTTGATCAATATGATTTTGGATTACATTATCTATATTTTTAATAAAAATTACATCGGCATCCAGATTATTTAAGTTTTCAATCAAAGCGCCATGTCCTCCTGGCCTGAAAACCAAATTGTCGTTCTTATCTTTTACCAGCTTATTTTTTGTATCTATTGTGATAGAATCTGTGCTTTTACTTTGATAGGAATATCCAATGTCAATCTTAATACCTGAAGGTTTTTCGATTTTATCTTTAATTTCAGCAACCGCTATTTCAAATAAGTTTTGATGTATCTCTGAAACTGTAAAATGCAAATTAGATACATTTTTTGATGATGCATAATGTACGCACTCATTCAAATGTTCTTCAATCGGATTGGCAATGTGGGTATCATATTGATGAAATGGTAAAACAGCTTTGGGTTTGTTCGCTGAATTAAAATATTCTGGAGACAGGAGTAATTTTATAAAATAGTAATTTTTATAATCTCTTTCTAAACTCTCAAATTCAGGATAAATTTCTCTTAATTTTTTATCTACCGTCTCAAAGAAGGGAAACTTCTCCATACCAACAATAAAAATAGCAAGTTCTTTATCGTTTTTTCTGTTTATGTATGCATTTATTGTTTCTTTTGTAATATCAAAATCATTCAGAAATGCTATTAAGAATTTATACATTCTTGTTGCCGCACCTGATGCTGGAACAAATTTTTTAATTTTAAATTTATCCTTTTGCTGATCAAAAAATAAGGCTTTCTGCTGAAATTCATTCTCCGATAAATTTAAAATCCCATCATTGATTGTGGCTGGTCTAATTAAATTACTTTTTGCAATTCCTTTTTTAAAACTTTTTAACTGTTTTAGAATAGCATCAAAAGAAATACCTCTATTGTATATCTGCACAAAATCATTCGATGAGAAATCATTTTCTTTAGCAATAGTCAAATTCTCAATAATGGCTGTTGCTTTTTCCAATCTCGTTTCTTTATTACCAGATAAGATTATAAAGGGCTTTTTTGTATCTATTAAAGTTTGTTTAAAAGCAGAAAAAACAGTTTCTCTTCCTTCGGGAGTATCGCGAATATCGTCTTTTTCCCAAGGAACATCAATATCGGTCAAGAAAAATAAATCGTATTCATGTTTTAATGCCGCCTCATTCAAAAGCGGGTCACAAAAACCATAATACATTTCAGAGAATACTTTAGTCACCATTAAGTTGGTGTCACAAAACAAATATTTGTTTGCACTGGCCAATTTTTCGTTTTCTAATGCAGTCTGTCCATAAGCAATTGGCAACATATCATCTGCTACACAAATATGCTGATTTTCTTCCCATTTTTCTTGCAAATAGTCACGTGCAAACTCAGGAACCCATTCTGTTTCGTAGTAATCGGCAAGCTGTTTTGCTAAGGTTGTTTTCCCTGTACTTTCAGGTCCAAACAAAGCAATTTTTATGATATTTGTTTTTTGCTGTCTAAGATCTTTCTCCATTCTAAATAAGCTGAAATAGCCAAAATTGTAAAAATTATATACTGAAGTGACAGCATCCCTAGGCCACGATAAGCATAAAGAGGCACAACAATAATATCACCAATAATCCAAAGTGTCCAGTTTTCTATTTTTTTTCTGGCCATGTACCACATTCCAGCAAAAAATATCCCAGACGAAATCATATCGACATAATTGTCTTTATGAATTTCATAGTCAAAATATTTATAAATCCCGAAAACTACAAAAACGGTCACAATAAACAGTAAGATTCCGATTATTTTTTCATTAAAACTTGTACGGGTAATCGGCAGATTGTCTTCAGTCGTTCCTCCTTTTGCCCAAACGTACCATCCATAAATACTCATTATTGAGAAATAAGCATTAATAATCATGTCTCCTATATAACCCGCAACATAAAGCAGATAAACCGATATTACGGTAGCAATTAGTCCTGTTGGATATACCCAAATATTTTCCTTTTTAGCAAACCAAACGCTCAAAATTCCGCAAACAAATACTAAAAACTCTAAAGCAATATGCCATAGCGGTGCATTTTTATAACTTTCTAAGAAAAAATCTATCATCGGAAATGTGGTATTTGGCGTTTATTGTTCAAAAAAATGACTGTTGTTTTCAAAAGCAGTTCCAATAACAACCAAATCTGCACCAGCCTTATATGCTTTCTGAATTCCGTGCAAATCTACAATTCCTCCACCAACAATAACAGGAATTTTAATATTTTGAGAAATCAGCTCAATCATTTCTGTCGGAACAGACTGTTTTGCGCCACTTCCGGCTTCTAAATAAATCAGTTGATTTCCTAACATTTCTCCTGCCTGTGCTGTCGCCAAGACCAAATCAAGATTTTCGCGACTTAAGGGTTTCGTTTTACTTACACGAGCAACAGCGGTTTCGTTACCGCTTTCTATCAAAATATAACCAGTAGAAATAACTTCTAAGTTTGTTTTCTTAAGAATTGGAGCAGCCTGAACTTGATATTCAATTAAATAATCGGGATTTCGGCCAGATAATAAAGACAGAAACAAAATACCATCTGCTTTTGGTGAAATCTGCGAAGGATCTCCAGGAAACAAAATAACAGGCAGATTCGTTTCTTGTTTTAATGCCGTAATTAATTCCTCCAAAATATTATTCTGAACAATACTTCCTCCCACAAAAATATGAGTTGCTGGAGACTGAATGATTTTATCAATTAAATGATTTAAATTTTCCAGTACAATTTTATCAGGATCCAAAAGCACTGCCAGTAGTTTTTGACCGTTGCTTTTAGCTTCTAAAATCTGTTGTCTAATAGTGAGTAATTGTTCTTGCATACCAAGGTGTAAAAGTAAAAGTTTTTTAATGCAGAAGAACTATTTTGAATAAATTATATTTGTTCTACGTCTTTTGATAACATAAATAATACATTATGATTACAGTTGAATTACTAGAAAAATATGGTGTTGCAAAAAAATCATTTGATAAAAATGACATTATTTTCGAAGAAGGAAATCTGCCCTTACACTATTATCAGATTATTTCGGGTGAAATAAAAATGAGTAATTATAATGATGACGGACGAGAATTTATTCAAGGTATATTTTATAACGGACAATCTTTTGGCGAACCACCTTTATTTTTAAACCAAAAATATCCAGCAAATGCTATTGCTGTAGAAAAAGCTGAGGTTTTCATTCTTCCAAAAGAAAACTTTATGAAGCTTTTAGAAGAAAACCCAAAAGTCAGCATTAAAGTAATTGAGAATCTTGCGCAGCGATTGTATTATAAATCGGTTATGGCCGCCGAAATTTCTACACACGAACCCGAACATCGTGTATTGAAGCTCATAGATCACGGTATTGCCTATTTCAATTTTCAAAAAGACAAAAATGGATATCTGATTAATTTTACCAGACAGCAAATTGGAGACTTAACAGGTTTACGTGTTGAAACAGTTATTAGAACCATAAAAGCATTGGAGAAAAAAGGCGAATTGAAGATTATTAACCGAAAAGTATACAGATAAAAAAAATCCCATTTTATGATTTTAATCATAAAACGCAGCACTATTGTAGGCGTAATTTTGTTGGTATAAAAAACTGAATACCATGACACTATATCAAACAACATTCGACATTTTCAATAGAAACTATATGGGCTCTGCTGCAATGGCAGTTATTGGACAAAGCTGTTTAGGAGGCGCTGCAGCTATGTATGTTTTAGCCAATGGAACTTCAATTCCGCAAATGATTCAGCTAGGAATTATTGTTTTAGCTTGTGTTTTTGCAAACACATCTATTTTGGCACAAATGAAACATAAAGTAGTTTTCAACCTTATAATGCTAAGTGCATTTTTAAGTTTGTTCTTTATACTTTTAAATAGTTTAATTCTATGAAAAAACAAATAGACAATAGAGCTGATGTTTCCTTTTTGGTTCATCAGTTTTATGCTAAAATAAGAGCCGATCGAGAAATCGGCTTTTATTTTAATGAAATGATTTCTGATTGGGACGCTCATCTCGAAAAACTGACTGATTTTTGGGAAACCAATCTATTTGGCGTTCGCAAATACAAAGGAAATCCTCATGCGGTCCACAATGAAGTTGACGCTCATTTTGACGAAAAAATAACAACAAACGAATTCGGAATCTGGTTGAATCATTGGTTTCAAACTATTGACGAACATTTTGAAGGCGAAAACGCAGAAACATTAAAAAGACGCGCTCGAAAAATGAGCACTTTTTTATACATGAGCATGTTTCAGCACCGTCAAAAAGAAAGTGAAGTTTAAATATAAATCTTGGAATTTGGAATTTGGAATTTGGAATTTTTATATTAAAAATCTATTTCTCAAAAGCATAAACCAAAGTAAACTTACCCTCAAAATTATCTGATTGGACTTCTTGATAATGTACATCAAAATCCTTGATCAGATTATCAAAATGAAGACTTGCCTGCGTTTGGGTTTCTCCTAAAGAAAAGTTGCTCACCTTAATATGATCTTTAAAACTGATTCCTTTTTCATTTCTGATTTTAAAGATCGCCTCTTTGGCTCCCCAGATTACGGTAAGTTTTTTTATGTATTCTTCTATAGATGAAGGATCTAAATAATCGCATTCAAAGTCTGTAAACTTATCTGCAATTCTCTGGATTTTTTCTCGCTGCAATTCCATGTCAATTCCAACCTTTTCTTTGCTTATAATTATCGCCGCAAAATGGTAAGAATGTGTAATTGAGATATGATTATCACAATCAAAATAAGGTTTTCCAAACTCATCATAATGCAAATCTTTATCTGTAAAACCCATTTCCTGAATCAGCATACGAACACTTAAAAAAGCACGCTGATGCATTTGCGATTTCATTCCGTCCAATCTCTTTTGTGTTTTTTCTTTCAACACCACTTTACTCAATAATTCTTCGAGAGATTCTGTGATTTCCCAAATTAAAATTTTAGTCGTTTCATTGAATTGTATGGTCTGAAATAAAGGCATTACTTTTTAATTGTAAATTATGAATGGTGAATGATAAATTATTTTCTTGATTACTAAACCATATAAGTCATTTAAGAAGATATAACTGCTGGTTCAAAAAATGTATTAGTAAATATAAGCAATTTGCAGCAAAGGTAATAGTTTCAGAATCTTTTTTAAAATGAACTTATATTACTTATATGGTTTAAAACGATTCAGAAACTAACATTCTAGAGATTAAGAAATTAAAGATTTCACAAATCTGTCAGAAATTAGTAAAAATAAAAAGCTATTCCTTAAATTTGCAAAAAATTTACAATTCTACAAATATAATATAAATGAGTACAACGACTACGCCTTACGTGGCTTTCAAAGTAAAAGACATTTCTCTAGCGGCTTGGGGAAGAAAAGAAATTGAACTAGCTGAAGCTGAAATGCCAGGTTTAATGGCACTTCGCGCTGAATACAAAGACGAACAACCATTAAAAGGCGCTCGTATTGCTGGATGTTTACACATGACGATTCAAACTGCTGTTTTAATCGAAACTTTAATTGCTCTTGGTGCAGAAGTTACTTGGTCTTCTTGTAACATTTTCTCTACTCAAGATCAGGCTGCTGCTGCTATTGCTGCTGCTGGAATTTCAGTTTACGCTTGGAAAGGTCTTGACGAAGAATCATTTGACTGGTGTATTGAGCAAACTTTATTCTTTGGAGAAGACAGAAAACCATTAAACATGATTTTGGATGATGGTGGAGATTTAACTAATATGGTTATTGATCGTTACCCAGAATTGGTTCCTGGAATTAAAGGTCTTTCTGAAGAAACTACAACTGGTGTTCACAGACTTTACGAAAGAGTAAAAGCTGGAACTTTACCAATGCCTGCAATTAACATTAATGACTCTGTTACTAAATCTAAATTTGATAACAAATACGGATGTAAAGAATCTGCTGTAGATGCTGTGCGTCGTGCAACTGACTTAATGTTAGCTGGGAAAAGAGTAATTGTTTGCGGATACGGTGATGTTGGAAAAGGAACTGCTGCTTCTTTTAGAGGTGCTGGTTCTATTGTAACAGTTACTGAAATTGATCCAATCTGTGCTTTACAAGCTGCAATGGACGGTTATGAAGTTAAAAAATTAAACACTGTAATTGCTAATGCTGATATCATCATTACAACTACAGGAAATAAAGATATCGTTCTTGGAGAGCACTTCGAGCAAATGAAAGATAAAACTGTTGTTTGTAACATCGGTCACTTCGATAACGAAATCGACATGGCTTGGTTAAACAAAAACCACGGTGCATCTAAAATCGAAATCAAACCTCAGGTTGACAAATACAACATCAACGGAAAAGATATCATCATCTTGGCTGAAGGTCGTTTGGTAAACCTTGGTTGTGCTACAGGTCACCCAAGTTTTGTAATGAGTAACTCATTTACAAACCAAACTTTGGCTCAAATCGAATTATGGAACAACAGCGCAGCTTACAAAAACGAAGTTTACATGTTACCAAAACACTTAGATGAAAAAGTTGCTGCTTTACACTTAGCTAAATTAGGTGTTGAACTTGAAGTTCTAAGAGAAGATCAAGCTGCTTACATCGGTGTTGAAGTTCAAGGACCATTCAAACCAGAGTACTACAGATACTAATTGATTTTAGATTGAAGATTTCTGATTTTAGATTTCTTTAATTACATATTTCAAACCCGACAAGTTTTAAAAACTTGTCGGGTTTTCTGTTTTTATGTTTCAGGCAAAACATTTTTATCAAAAAATTGTACTTTTATAAATATCTGCTTACTTTTAATAACCAGAATAAGAATCTATTTATCAAATACTTAAATAGTAAAAAATTGAAAAAAACATCTTATTTACTCGTCTTCTTATTTTTATTAACCCTTCCGCACTTTCTTTTCTCTCAGGAAAAAAAGCCTAAAGTTGTATTAGTATTAAGTGGTGGCGGCGCAAAAGGAATTGCACATATTCCTCTTTTGCAAAAATTAGATTCTCTTCACATCGTTCCAGACCTTATTGTTGGAAACAGTATGGGAAGTATTATAGGTGGCTTGTATGCAATGGGATATTCTGGTGACAGCATAGAAAAAATCACCAAAGATATTTATTGGGATAAACTCCTAGGCGGAGGACAGGCGCTACGATCTGTAAGTGCCGAAGAAAAAAGAGAATTTCAACGATATTTAGTCGGAATAGGTGTTAAAGACGGGAAACTTAACAGCATTGGTTCTCTATTAAATGATCAAAATCTAAGAGAATACCTTTCTGAATTAACTTTCCCTGTATACAATGTTAAAGATTTTGACAGTCTTCCGATTCCCTTTAGAGCCATGGCTACGGACTTGGTAGAAGGAAAAGAAGTTATTTTAAGCAAAGGAAGTTTATCCTACGCTATGCGCGCTAGTATGTCGCTACCCGCTATTTTTAAGCCAATGCCTTACGGAAAAACGGTTTTAGTAGACGGCGGAGTATTGAATAATTTCCCAACAGATGTTGCCAAACAAATGGGGGCCGACATTATTATTGGAAGTGACGTCGGAGGCGGAATGGAACCCGTAGATAAGCTAAACAATCTTATGACGATCTTAATGCAGACCAGTATGTTTCCGAGTAACATTAAAAATCCTGCAAATCGTGATTTATGTAATATATTGGTTGATCATCTACCCAATCTCCGTTTCTCAACAGCCGATTTTGCCGATAGCAACGAAATCTACAAAGATGGAAAAATAGCAACAAATCAAAATCTCCCAGCTTTAATTGCTCTTTCAGAAAAATTAAAAGGATTTCAGCAGCGAACGCACAAATTGCCCGATATGCCAAATGAGTTTGTTCTAGACACCATTGTTTATAAAAAAATAAGCCCCGAAAATCTTCCTCTTGTTGTTGGAAGAGCCAATCTTAAAACCCATGTAAAATACACTACAAAAGATTTAATAGCAGGCATTAACAGAGCAATGGGAACCAATCTTTTTGATGAGATTACATACAGTTATTTCATCCAAGACGGTGATAAATTAGGCATTACATTGTTTGGTTTTGAACGTGCCAAAAATCAGCTAAACACATCAGTGCATTATGATACATATAGAGGTGTTGGAATAATTTTTAACTACACCGGAAGAAATATCTTAGCTGATGCCTCACGACTTTTGATAACTGCCGATATTGCCGAACAGCCAAAAGCTAGAATCAATTATCAGAAAAATTTTGGAGGCCATAGAGAATGGTGGTGGGCAACTGAAGCTTATGGAGCTTTTCTCCGTCAAGAAATTTATATAAATGGTAAAGCATCAGACAATATACTCTACAATACTTTTGAAATCAACAGTGAAGTAAACAGAAACATAAATTCCCTGAAAAGCTATTTAGGCTTTGGACTAAATTACAGCTATACGAATCTAAAACCAAAATATGACCGAGAATACAACCCAAATTCTGTGAGTATTAACGACTACAACTTTAACAACATCGAATTCAACCTGCATTATTCTTATAATGACATGGATCGAGTTTTCTTTGCCACAAACGGAACCATTATAAAATCAAACATAGCACGGTCATTTCTTACCGATCTTAATGCCGCATTTTCAGATCCAGACTTAACACGTGTTTCTGGCTCAACAAATGGCTACACCAAATTTGGTTTAACCTACGAAAAGAGATTGCCTATAAAAAAGAAAATTACAGGAATCGTAGGGTTTGATTCTTATTTTATTTTTCAAGACAAACTTAAACATGACGATATTCCATTTTCAGGATTTGGTTATGCTGCAAAATATTTCATAGGCGGTATTATACCTAGTTCTGGCAGCAATCGCTTCTCGTTTGCTGGGCTCCATGAAGACGAACTTAATGTTACGCAATATATGGGAGTCAAACTTGCATCTCAGATCAATCTAATCGGAAAAATTTATCTAACGCCCCACTTCAATATCGCATCTGTAGGTTTTGACACTTTTAACGATTATCTAAAACATGCCTTCAATCCAAAAGGAAATTGGGACGAAAATATCGAGACCAGTCTCGTAATATCGGGAGGCGCCGCAATTTCCTATCAATCCATTTTAGGCCCAATCCATTTCGATACTTCATGGATCAATAATATCGACAAAGTACGATTATTTTTTAGCGTTGGACTATCCCTTAATCCTTAAAAGAAAAACCTAACGCCTAAACTTGAAACCTGAAACCTGAAACTTTAAACAAAAAAACAATCTGGGCGTGCCACCATCCCGATAAGAGGGCAAAAATACTTTATGCTCATTCGCCTTCTTATCGGGATGCTGTCGGGCTATACGTGCTACTTTGGTAGCCTACTTCTATCCCTCACGCTCACGTAGATCAAGA
Source organism: Flavobacterium sp. B330r (assembly GCF_056824325.1). Classification (NCBI taxonomy): domain Bacteria; kingdom Pseudomonadati; phylum Bacteroidota; class Flavobacteriia; order Flavobacteriales; family Flavobacteriaceae; genus Flavobacterium; species Flavobacterium sp. B330r. The sequence goes on along the minus strand of NZ_CP124860.1, from coordinate 2,540,854 downwards.
ACGACTTAATTTAACAAGACATTTACAAGGTTTTTAATTTATAGCTTTAAATTTGAACTTAAAGCTTTTTAAAATTCAAAAAATGATCGAAAAAATTTCCTGCGACATACACGGCTCAAAAGAAATGTCTTTTACCTGCATTCATATCGCAACTGCAATAGATTCAAAAAATCAAGTTGGATTTTTCTATTCAGAAGCCGAGGAAGATCTTCCACAAATTGCTTGGTGCGGTTCCTGCGAACAATATCTTTTGGATAATGGAGAAGAATGGACAGAAACTTTTCAATCTCTTGCCGATTTCAAAATGTTATGTTCTGATTGTTTTGAAGAAGCAAGAAACAACGAAACAGAAGTTCATATTCGATAACTGCCTTTTCATGAAAAAAATCCTTATCCTCATTCTATTCTTTCTCTTTAATTCTTTAACATTTGCTCAAAGCAATGACATCTGGACTGCATTTCCTAACAAAGACACTACATTAACCGGGTTTAAAGACAAAAATGGAATAATCAAAATAGAACCCAAGTTTAGTGGTTTTACCATTGCGCGCAAATTCGAAAATATAATTGCTGTTACTGAAGAAGAAAACGGTAAATGGAACAGCTATTATTTAACCAAACAAGGAAAGATTATCGGGCAAGATAGCCTGTATGTATTTGATAATGGTCCTGACTGCGAAAACGAAGGTTTTATAAGATTTACAGATCGTAAAACTGATAAAATGGGAGTATTTAATGCCGAAGGAAAAATTGCAATTCCAGCAGAATACAGCGCCTTAAGCAAAGTTACAAACGGAATGATAACGGTTTTAAAAGACGCCAAAAAGCAACAAGACGGAGAACATTTTTTCTTGACAGGAGGAAAAGAATTTTTAATCGATATCAACAACAAAGTCCTGATTGAAAATTTCTCCTACAATGATGATTTGAATTTTTATTCTTTAGAAAAGTCAAAAGAACCTAGCAAAGATCCAACAAGGGACAGTTTTCTTGGAGTTGATGGACAATATTATTCTTTCATAAATTTTGATAAAGAGTTTAAATATTGGTTAGAAAATACTCTCCTTAAGGATTTATCCAAAGCCAATTTAGAAAAACACACCTTCGACAAAATCACTTATTGGAAAGAACCAGACGGCTGGATAAATGCTTCGAAAACCCAATTCATTAATCAAAATTATACCTATTTAAAACTAAAACTACAGGAACTTAAAAATCCAAAAACAGATTACTTTATTTCTTCTGACGGATTAAATCAGTTTATTTTTGAATCAAGCGAATACGACATTTACTTCAACAATTGTAATGAATCTAAAGATTGGATTTATCCAACAATGGATATTGTTATCAATCCAAAAAAGCAAACCGATCGCGGGCAAGATCATTTTGAATTTCTAAGAACAGAAAACGGATACAAGCTGATCAGTGTTTCTTCTAGAACAGATAATCTTAAATAATTTTCAGCTTTAAAGTTTACCTTTGTAAAAAAGTGAACTATGAAGAATTTTATATTTTTAGGCCTTGCCATAATCTTCGAAATTATTGCTACTTCAGCATTAAAAAAATCTGAAGAATTCACCAAATTGCTTCCAAGCATTATTACTATTATTGGTTATTGTGGTGCATTTTATTTTTTAAGTTTTGCCATTAGAACCATTCCGGTTGGTTTTGCTTATGCCATTTGGTCTGGTGTCGGAATTGTTTTAATTACTGCAATTGGCGCTCTTTTCTTCAAAGAAATTCCAGATTTGCCAGCAATAATTGGTCTTGCATTGATTGTAATTGGCGTTATTGTAATTAATGTTTTTTCTAAAACTACTGCTCACTAATTTAAATCTTAGGAGAAAATGACTTTTAGAAATGCTACAATTTCAGATTTAAACGAAATGCAGCAATTGTATATCGAAACCATACAATCTGTATGCAAAAAGGATTATAATGAAGCGCAAAGAGAAGCTTGGATTTCTGGCGTAAAAAATACAGAACGCTGGATTGCCGTTATCGAAACACAATACGTTCTATTAGCGGTAATTGAAAACAAAATTGCAGGCTTCGCAACTTTAAAAGATGGAGATTACATTGATTTTTTCTACATTCACAAAGATTTTCAACGACAAGGAATTGCAGATAAACTTTTAACCAAATTAGAACTTGAAGCTCAAAAACAGCATTCAAAAATGATAACTTCGGATATTAGCATTACTGCCAAACCTTTTTTTGAAAAGAAAGGATTTGTTGCAAAAGCTGAGCAAAAAAACGTACGCTTGGGCGTTGAATTGATTAATTACAAAATGGAGAAAAATTTATAATTTTTGTACAAGGCTTTATGCCAATCTTTGTTGAGTTACTTGCGGAGATTTCTCCTTCGTCGAAATGACAAAAAGACGAACCCTTTGCACCGTTACAAGAAAAAACATAGCGAACTTTGCGTAAATCTTCGCGCTCTTTGCGGTTAGAAAAAAACTTCCGCAAGTTTCGGATTTTATACCTTCTAAAACCAATCGATATTTGTATTATAAAATGGAAAGAAGATGAACACACAGGAAACCATAAATTATAATCGTATCGCTGAAGCTATAGATTATATCAAAGCTAATTTTAAAGAACAGCCCAATCTGGATGAGGTGGCTGAGAAAGTGCATTTAAGTCCGTTTCACTTTCAGAGACTTTTTAGTGAATGGGCAGGAACAAGTCCGAAGAAGTTTTTACAATATACCAGCATCGAACACGCTAAAAAGTTACTTAAAGAAAATCAAGCCACAATATCTGAAACTGCTTTTGAAACTGGCCTTTCAGGAACCAGCCGACTTCATGATTTATTTGTAAATATCGAAGGAATGACACCTGCAGAATATAAAAATGGAGGAAAAAATCTTGAGATCAATTATAGTTTTGCCGAAAGTCCATTTGGGAATATTATCGTTGCGTCTACTCAAAAGGGCGTTTGTTTTATGGCTTTCGCCGAAGATGAAATAACCGGATTTATTGCGTTGAAAGATAAATTTCCGAATGCTCAATTTTCGAAAAAACTAGATTTATTACAGCAAAATGCCTTATTCATTTTTCAAAACGATTGGAGCAAATTATCTGAAATCAAACTACATTTAAAAGGAACCGATTTTCAATTGAAAGTTTGGGAAACTTTACTAAAAATTCCAATGGGACAGCTTTCTACATACGGAACTATTGCGCACCAAATTCAGAAACCAAATGCATCACGAGCAGTTGGAACAGCAATTGGAAGTAATCCTGTGGCGTTTTTAATTCCGTGTCACCGCGTAATTCAATCTTCGGGAACATTTGGTGGCTATATGTGGGGAAATACACGAAAAACAGCCATTATTGGCTGGGAAGGTGCTCAAATAAAACCATAAAAACAAAATTCCAAATTTCGAATCCCAAATTCCAAATTTCAATGATTGATCTTCATTGAAAATTTCATAAAATATAATTGCCATGCAAACTATACAATCAAAAATCGCTTCTCAAGACTGGGAAAGCATCACCAAATCTATGCACGAAAACGGCTTTGCCATTATTCCAAAAGTGCTTAATAACGAACAATGCGAAGATTTAAAATTCGATTATGATAATCCGAATTTATATAGAAAAACCGTTGTTATGGAACGCTATCGATTTGGTTTAGGCGAGTACAAATATTTCAATTATCCGTTGCCTGATTTAATTCAAGATATTCGTTCTTCAATTTATCCGAAACTAGCTTCGATTGCTAATTCTTGGATGAAAGCATTGAACATCGATACCGTTTTCCCTAACAAACACGAAGAATTATTGAAAAAATGTCACGACAATAATCAGCTGAAAGCGACTGTTTTAATTTTAAAATATGGAAAAAGCGGATTCAATACTTTACATCAGGATTTATATGGAGATGTATATTTTCCTATTCAAATTGTGCTTTTTCTAAACGAACCTGATGAAGATTTTACTGGCGGAGAATTTGTGCTTACGCAACAAACTCCACGAGCACAATCGAAAGCCATTGTCTTAAAACCTAAAAAGGGAGATATTCTTGTTTTTACAACTAATTTCAGGCCAGTAAAAGGCACAAAAGGATATTATCGCGTGAATATGAAACATGGGGTAAGCGAAGTCCTTTCTGGCGAAAGATACACGTTGGGAATTATTTTTCATGATGCGTTAAATTAAGGTTCAAAGGTACAGAGGCGCAAAGTTTTTTCTCATTTTATGTCATTTCGACGAAGGAGAAATCTTCGCGAGAAGCTCGACAAAGATTGGACATTCGTTTCGGAGTTACTTGCGAAGATTTCTCCTTCGTCGAAATGACAAACTTTATAGAAACTGTATCTAAAAACTTTGCGTTTTCGCGACTTTGCGAGAAATTTATCCACTCAAAAGACGCATTGCAATGCGTCTGCACAACGTTAATCCACAAAGACATTTTTCTCGCAGATACCGCAGATTTAAACAGATTTTTAATCTTAATAATTCTTCTAATCTGTGGCAGATTAAAAACCAATCTTTGTGTAGACGCACTGCAGCGCGTCTCTACAATACAAAACTTATAACTTCATGATTAATCATCAAAAAATAACCGATTCTGAATTGCTTCGTAAAATTAAAAAAGGCGAAATTTGTTTCGGTGGCAATCAAAAACTAAAAATCTACGGAACGCTCAAATGCTCTTCGGGAAAAAGAATGAAAAGAGAAAATCGTGTTTTTTTTTTATCTGAAAATGACGCCAAACAAAATAGTTTCAGGCCTTGCGGGCATTGTATGAAATCGGAATATCAAAAATGGAAAAATGGACTTATTTAATCCTCAAACAGACGAAACAACCAATCTGCTTCCGAAAGATGGAACGGTGAATTATTATGGAAAATGCTTCTCCAGACAGGAAGCCGATTTCTATCGCGATGTCTTATTAAATACAATTGAATGGAAAAATGACGAAGCGGTGATCTTCGGAAAATTAATTTTAACCAAACGAAAAGTGGCTTGGTACGGCGATCAGGAATTTGAATATACGTATTCGAATACGACCAAAAAAGCGTTGCCTTGGACTCCTGAACTTTTAAAGTTAAAGAAAATCATTGAAGAGAAAACGGGAGAAACTTTCAATTCTTGCTTACTGAATTTATATCATACTGGCGAAGAAGGAATGGCGTGGCACAGCGATGCTGAGAAAGATTTGAAAAAAAATGGCGCAATCGGATCGGTAAGTTTTGGTGCCGAACGCAAATTTGCCTTCAAACATAAAGAATCTAAAGAAACCGTTTCTCTAATTCTGGAACACGGAAGTTTATTGGTTATGAAAGACGAAACACAAACGCATTGGCTGCATCGATTACCTCCAACAAAAACAACTCAAAAACCTCGAGTAAATTTGACTTTTAGAACTATTGTGAGATAAAATATTACTTCTTTTTTGTAGCAACATTTTCGTACGAACGTATTAAAGCGTCCTCGAACATTTCGGGTCTTACTCTTAAAAGCTCAACAATAGTCCAGCCTTGCGCTCCCCATTTATTTGGAATTGGATAAAAAATCTTTTCGCTTGACGCACAAAAAACCGATTGATCTATTTCGTTTAGTTTTAAAACCGCATGATTATTCTTTTCGTCAAAAGTGGCAAAAATCTTTTTTTTGATTCGAAAGGAAGTTTTCTCAAAATGGGGTTCTTCAGTCGCATCTGGAAACGACATTGCTAATTTTCTAAATTCTTCAATTGAAATCATATCGGCTTTTTTAGTTAGACCTAACAGTTTTTAAAAACCTGTTCGGTCTTCGTTATGTAAAATTTACCACCCTTGATTCAGTCCGTTTTTAAGCACCTCATCATATTTTTCTTTATCAAAAGAATATAAGTTTGGAGCTTTGTGTGCTACGTTACTTTTCTTTTCGTCCAATTTATTAAGAATTCCTATATTGGTGATTTTGCGTAAAAAATTTCGTCGGTCTAATTTTTTATCCAAAATCGTTTCGTACAATTTTTGCAGTTCTGGAATGGTAAATTTCTCTGGCAATAAATTGTAACCCACTGGCATTAAATTTAATTCTGTACGCAAAGTGTCTAAAGCTTTATCCAAAATTTCCTTATGATCTAGAATAAGCTCAGGAACTTCTTTATGATCAATCCATTCCACTATTTCGTATCTGCCTGTTGGATTTGGAAGAATTTTAGAAAAATCCACCAAAGCATAATATCCAATTGTAACAAAACGGCGTGTTAGCCATTTTCCTTTTTCTTCTTCAATTTGAAGATATTCCAAGATTTTTTTATCAAAATGCTGATGGTTACGATTTACTTTTCCAAACGTTGCAAATTGCCTTAAAAATACTCCATCAACACCTGTTCTGCCATTCAGAACCGTGATTGCAGCCGTATCAATATCCTGATCTACAGGAATAAAACCGCCGGGCAAAGACCATTTATTGGCACGTTCCACTTTAATCAATAAAACTTTTAACTGATTGTCATGAAAACCAAAAATAACACAGTCTATAGAAAGTCCTGGTTGATAATTTTCGTTATTATCTATAATGTCTTTTAACATCAGATTCGTATAAATTCTTTCTTTTAATAACACTGCAATTTACTTCATTTTTATAAAACTGAAATATATTAAAAAACAAAGCGCTGATTTTCATTAAAACAGAAGTGTTGAAACTACAATTTTAACGAAAATTTAAAATCAAATTTAAAAAAAATAAGTACATTGCGTCATAATAACACATTAATGATTTTAATTGTTAAAATTAGAATCAAATTCAAAGAAAAATAATACAAGCTGTTTCCATTTTTCTTCAAGTGAGCGTAGAAATTTAAACACAGAAGTTATGATTGCCAATCCTTTAAAAGACATCAATAAAAAAATTAGAACCAGAATCTGGTCTTCATTCGGATTTGTTTCGAAAACATATCTTCTGGAAGAATCTCTAAAATATAGCGAAGAACAGGAGAGAATTTTCAATGAAATGATCGTCGAAACTGATGCAAAAGATAAAAAAGCAAAGCGAGAAGCTTATGAAAAAGCTTTGTATGCATCTTATAAAGGAATTGGTGCAATGGATTTTATAAATAACGTTTTAAAATAAATACCTACACATTTTTATAATTTATAATGCTGGCCTCACTTCGGTGAGGTTTTTTATTATAAATTTTACACTAAAATGAAAGAAAATGGTCATTTATTAGTTATTTTAGCTGTTTTAAAAGTAAGAATATACCCCTACAGAACGAATACATGGAAAACATCATTGAATCAGAAAGTTACAAAATTCAAAAACCAGAAAACTGGGCTCCTACAATTAATGACGATCAACTTATTGACTATATAAAAGAATCCGATTTCTCAAAAAAGCAAGTTGAAGAAGGTCGTGATTTCTGCTACTTCTTAGATAAAATCTACTACACAAGCGATACTGAAAACAGCGAATATGCTTGCGTGGCCTACACTCTTAACGAGCCTTCAAATCTTGAAAACGCTTCGGTAAAAGATGTTGTTGTGGAAGAAAATGAAACTTATTTGATACACAGAATTAGTGTGCTGAGAGATGGTGTTTTGATTGATAAAATTCCTGATACTAAAATTAAAGTTTTAGATAGCGAAAATCAGAGTGAAGGCGGCATTTTAAGCAGTAACAAAAAAGTAAATATTACGATTAAAGATTTACGTCTTTATGATGTTTTAATTACTGAAGATTCGCGCACCAAGGTTTTTACTGATCGCGATTTTATGCGAAAAGAATTTCTTAAGTATGTGTACGTAACACCAAGCACTTATTGGGCTTATGGCAAATACAAGTTTTCTTTTATCAATGACAGAAAGGAAGCGATTACATACAAAAAAACATTCTTTAGAGATGAAGAAGGAAATGTTTTGGAACCAGAAATTAATTTCTTGAAAAAAGAAGAAAAGTTTGTAATCGAAAAAGAAGATTATATTAACTCTTTTGATTCAAACCGAGAAATTGCTCCTTTTATTGATTTTGCAACAGATCGCAACTGGGTTGACTTATCAAATTACATTTCTCCGCTTTACGAAGACATATACAGTAAAGCTTCTTTAACAGAATTTGCTCCAAAACTGGTAGAAAAATTGGATGCCATTGCAGATCAAGACGAAAAATTACAATTTGCAATTGATTACGTGCAGAACCATGTTTACTACATTTATAATGCGGATGAAATGAATGGCCATAAACCGCAAGAGCCATCAGTAACGTATGAAAATAAACAGGGAGATTGCAAGGCAAAATCGGTTTTACTTAAAGTGGTTTTAGATTATATCAATGTTGATGCTTCTGTAGTTTTGGTTAATTTCAATTCAGATCTTTACATTAAATATTACCTTCCGTCATTATTGACTTTTAATCATGTTATTGTAAAAATCAATTACAAAGGCGAAACTTATTTTGTTGATGCTACTTCAAGAGACGAATTCGGATTAATTGAAAATCGCGGCTATATCTATTTTATGCATTACTTGGAAGTAAAACCAAATCAGGAATTGCAGATTAAGGAGCCTTACAGATTTCCTTATTATGGAATAACTGAAAAAGCAGATTTTAGTGCTCAAAATAATATAGGAACGCTAAAATTGGTTTCGACTTACAAAGGAGGTCGTGCCAATTATATGCGTAAATATTTCAAAAACACAAACAAAAGAGAGATCATTGACAGCTGGAATAATTTCTTGTTCTATGCTTTAAATTATTCTAATGATCGAAACGGAACGGATATCAGAACCATTTTTAAAGATGCGACGATTGAACTTGTAAGTGATGATAAAAAGCTAAATGAATTTACGATTCAGTATAATGCTACAGTCGAAAATCCGTATTTTACAGATGCAGAAAAGAATCGCTTTTTAATGTATTTTGATCGCAATGTGGTTAAAAATGCTGCACGCGACTTTATGCACACGGATCTTTTGTTTTGGCATAATTTTGATAACGAGAAGTACGAAATCAATTTAACGACAGATCAAAAAATCGATACTCAGGAAAAATATACAATTCAGGAAAGTACGATCACAAATCCTTATTTTGATTTCACAAGCCGTAAAAAAGTAACCAAACATGGTGCTTCTATAATTGTTGATTATAAACCGTTAATCAACTTAGAAATTCCAAGTGAAGATTTTGAAGATTTTAGAAATGCACATCATGAAATTGCCGACAGTAATTATGGCGTTGGAATTGACATTATCGAACAAGGTTTAATGAATATGCTGAAATATAGTTTTAAAAAACGATTAAAATAATTTCGATATAAAAAAACGGGGCTCAAAAAGAAGCCCCGTTTTTTATTTAATTTACTAATTCAAAATCAGATCTTAATTTAATATCTGCTGATGAAGTTCCGATCATTACTTCAAAATCTCCTGGTTCAGCAACCCATTCTACTTTATCATTATAGAAAGAAAGTTTCTCTTTGTCAATTGTAAATTCGATTGTTTTAGATTCTCCTGCATTTAATTTCACTTTCTGGAAATCTCTTAATTCTAAAACTGGTCTTACAACAGATCCAAATTTATCTTTCAAATACAATTGAGCAACTTCTTCTCCAGCTACTTTTCCGCTATTTGTCAATTGGAAAGAAACTTTAATCGTTTCATTGCTTTTTATTTTAGTTGAAGATAATTTCAAACCTGAATAATCAAACGTTGTATAGCTCAAACCATATCCAAAAGGATATTTTGGAGAGTTTTTCAAATCGATATAAGCCGAAACATAGTTTGTTGCGTTTTCGTCTTTAGCAGGTCTTCCTGTACTAAAGTGATTGTAGTAAATTGGAATCTGCCCTACTTCTCTTGGAAAAGTCATTGGCAATTTTCCAGACGGATTGTAGTCTCCAAATAAAACATTTGCAATAGCATTTCCAGCTTCAGTTCCTAACCACCAAGTGTATAAAATTGCTGGAACATTATCTGCAGTCCAGTTGAAAACCAAAGGCCTTCCAGCATTTATTAAAACTACAACCGGTTTTCCTGTTGCCATAACTGCTTTTACTAAATCTTCTTGAACTCCTGGTAAATGCAAGTCGCTTCTACTTTTTGCCTCACCGCTCATGTCGCGTCTTTCACCAATACTCAAAATCACAACATCGGCTTGTTTAGCTGTCGCAACCGCTTCTGCAAAACCATCTTTGTTTGTTCCTTCTATTTCACAACCTTTTGCATACAATAATTTAGTGTTTTTGCCTACTTTATTTTGCAATCCATCCCATTGCGAAACGATCCATTTATTGTAATCAACTTCTGGAAGTTCTACAGACCAGAATCCCATATTTTCTTTATATTCTTTTACCATTGGACCAATAAATGCAATGGTTTTAACATTTTTTGAAATTGGCAAAGTTTGGTTTTCGTTCTTTAATAAAACGATACTTTTTTCAGCCATTTCTCTAGCTGCTTTTCTGTGCTCCGGATTGTTTAATGCTTTTTCAGCACGTTTTTCGTCTGAGTATCTGTAAGGATCATCAAATAATCCTAATTCGAATTTCTTACGAAGAATACGTTTTACAGCATCATCAATTAAATCAATAGAAACTCTACCTTCTTTTACCAAAGCTGCTAAATTGTAGCGATATGCATTACTTTCCATATCCATGTCGCTTCCTGCTGTAATCGCTGAATAAGCTGCTTCTTTAAGATCTTTAGAATAACCGTGTGCGACCATTTCTCCAATTGATCCCCAGTCTGAAACTACGAAACCTTGAAAGTTCCATTTCCCTTTTAAGATATCTCTTTGTAAATGTGCATTCCCAGTTGCTGGAATTCCGTTAATATCATTAAATGAATTCATAAATGTTGCAGCTCCTGCATCTAAAGCCGCTTTAAATGGCGGTAAATAGGTTTCCCATAACATTCTTTCGCTCATGTCTACAGAGTTGTAATCTCTTCCTCCAACTCCGGCTCCATAAGCCGCGAAATGTTTTACACAGGCCATAACAGAGTTTAAGTCTCCAAGTTTGTTTCCTTGAAAACCTTTTACTCTTGCGTAGGCAATTTTAGAACCCAAGTAAGTATCTTCTCCCGCGCCTTCCATTACACGTCCCCAGCGAGGATCACGACCAATATCTACCATTGGAGCAAATGTCCAATGAATTCCGCTTGCTGCTGCTTCTGTTGCCGCAACTCTTGCGCCTAATTCGATTGCTGCTAAATCCCAACTTGCCGCTTCCGCTAACGGAAGAGGAAAAGTCATTTTGTAACCGTGAATAACGTCTTGGCCAAACAACAACGGAATTTTAAGTCTTGACTGCATCGCCAATTCCTGATATCCTCTTGTGTATTTTGTTCCGATAACATTTAGCATCGAACCAATTAAACCTTGTTTGATTTCGTTTTGCTTGTTCGGATTAATCGTAATTGGTCCCGTTGCCTGATTGTCGCCAGTGTACTGATTTAGCTGGCCAATTTTTTCTTCAATTGTCATTTTTTTCAACAGATCATTGACTTTCTGATCTATTGACTGCTGCTGTGCCGTCGCAAAAAGCGAGAGCATAAACAGTGTAATTGTCGTTGCTTTTTTCATAGTTTAAGTGGTTTACCAAACGTAAGTAGCAACTGCTCCTGCGTTTAGTGTGGTTGTAGTTTGTTTGTCGTTGTATTTTATATTAAAAGTTTCTGCCGAAGTTCCGTCATTTTCTACAATTAAAACTGTTTGTCCTAACGGAGTCACGAAAGAAACATTGTGTAAATTTCCTACAATATTACTGCCGATTCTTACTGAACCTTCTGGAACAAATTTAGAAGCATGTCCGATAATATAATATCCTACTTCTCTTTTGATATTTTGATTTTGGTCAATCATCAAAGCACCTTTACAAGTTGAACATCCTCCTGGCGTGAAAGGTTTGTAAAACTCATCATTTGCTAATCCCCAAGAAAGTGCGTTTTTACTCCAGTTACGCATTGAACCAATTACTACATTTTTTACACTCCATTTCAAATCGGTTTCAAAATTAGTTCCGCTTCCGGTATATTGTTCTGTAAAATACAAATCCTTATTTGGAAATTCGTTATGAACAGTTGATAAAGCACTAATATCTCCTTCATACAAGTGAAAAGCTGATCCTGCTACAAACGGATTTGCTTTTGAATCTCTTAAAATCGTCAAAGGATATTCTGGTTTATTACAGTTGTGATCGTAAACAATAATTTTGGTTTTGATTCCTGCTTTCGCGAAAGCGGGACCCAAATTATTCCCAACAAAATCTGCTTGCTGTTCTGCCAACATTAGCAAACTTGGGTTATTTCCTGGGTGTAAAGGTTCATTTTGAGGCGTAATCGCATCAATTACAATTCCGTGCGATTTCATTGCTTGAATATATTTTACAAAATATTCCGCATAAACCTGATAGTATTTTGGCTGTAAACTACCGCCTTTTGAGCTTCCGTTATCTTTCATCCAAACTGGAGGCGACCACGGAGAACCCATTATTTTTATTTTAGGATTTATAGCTAAAATCTCTTTTAAAACCGGAATTACATCGTCTAAATCTGGACCAAGATTGAAATGTTCCAATTTTAAGTCGGTTTGACCTTCTGGCATATCATCATACGAAAAAACTTTTTCATTCAAATCTGATGCACCAATACTTATTCTTAAATAACTTAAACCAATGGCATCTTCTTTTCTAGAAAACAATTCCTGAAGCAAAGCTTCTCTTTTTGATTTGTCTAGCTTTTTAATGGCTTGCGCACTTCCTCCAGTTAATGAAAATCCGAAACCTTCAATAGTTTGGAATTTCTCTGAAGGATTTACTTCAATAGTTTGATTTGAATTTGTTTCTGAAGTGAAAACTAACTCAGGTTGTTTTTTAAGTTTTGAAGTTTCATCTGTTGTGGTAATCCAAGAAGAAACTTTTCCAGTATTTTTTACAGCATTTGTTGAAGATCCACAGTTGAACTGCATTGCAATTAATGGCAGCAAAACTAGGATCTGAAGTTTTTTGTTGATGTTTTTCATTTTTAATCTATTTCTATTAAGACAGGCAAATGATCTGACGGATATTTTAAATCTTTAGAATCACTTAACACTGCGTGTTTTTGAACTTTTAGACCACTATTTTTTGAAATAAAAATGTAGTCTAATAATAATGTTACGGGTTCATTGTGTTTGAAATCGTTGAAAGTTCCTGAAGGACCAAAAGGCTTTTCTATTGAAACATCTTTGGTATCATCCATCACTTTTTTGATTTCTCCAATTTGAGTTGTGTTTGGTTCAGAATTGAAATCACCCATTAAAAAAGCAGGATAATTTTTTGTGTTTAATTCTTTTATTTTAGAAAGAGCAAGCTGTACGCCTTTTACTCTTGCTTCTTCCCCCATGTGATCTAAATGCAAATTGAAAACCCAAAATATTTTTTTAGTTTTTAGATCTTTAAAAAGTCCGTATGTACAAACTCTATTGCAAGCAGCATCCCAACCTCTTGAAACCACATTTGGAGTTTCAGACAACCAGAAAGTATTAGATTGCTCTACTTTAAAACGGTCTTTTTTGTAGTAAATCGTACACGCTTCACCTAAACCTCCTTCTTCTCTTCCAACTCCGAATTTGTTATAATTTGGCAAAGCCGATGCAATATCTAACACTTGGTTTGGCGTTGCTTCCTGAACTCCGAAAATATCTGGACTGTAAAAACCAATTTGAGATGTAAAATAATCTTTTCGGTTTGTCCAAGCATTTTCTCCATCTGAGGCAACATCCAGACGGATATTATAAGTCATAATTTTTAAATTCTGACCATAAAATGAGTTCACGCTCAAAAGCAGGATTACTGCAAAAACAAGTTTGTTTATCTTTTTCATGTTAAAAAATTTTAATCTTGTAAAGCTAGTGTTTACGAGGCTTTAAAGAAAAAAATCTGTTTAAAAATTATGTTAATTATATACTCTTACATAATCAATTTCGTAGGTTGCTCTTTGAAAGTTTGGATCGACAGCTCCTCCAAAATTTCCTCCCATTGCAAAGTTTATAATCACAAAGAATTTATCATTAAATGGAGTTGTACTAGAGTTTTTGTAGCTATAAAATAAATTATCATCTACATAAAAATTGATGTTTTCTGCACTCCATTCGGCAGCATAGACATGAAACTCGGTTGTCGAATTTGGAGCCGTTGTTGTTTTAGTATCTGGCGTATTTCCTGAGCGTCCTGGTGAATGCAAGGACGAATGGATTACATTTGGATTATTACCAACTGATTCTAAAATATCTATTTCTCCGCATAACGGCCAACCTGCAGTATCTATATTATCTCCAAGCAACCAGAAAGCAGGCCAAGTACCGCCACCAGCTGGCAATTTTGCGCGAATCTCTGCTCTTCCGTATTTAAAAGAAAACTTCCCTTTGGTTAGCATTCTTGTAGAAGTGTATTGGCTTCCTTGGTAATTTTCTTTGATTGCCGTAATTTTCAAAAGACCTCCTTCGATTTTTACATTTTCAGAACGATTGGTGTAATATTCCAATTCGTTATTTCCCCAGCCATTTCCTGTTCCTAAATCATAACCCCATTTTGAACTATCAGGCGCTCCATCGGTATTGAATTCATCTGACCAAATTAATTTTCTGGCTACGAAAATATTTACTGTTGCAGAAGTATTCGTATACTTTATTCCGTTAAATGCTGTAACATCAATCGTATAGGTTTTGGTTCCTGGCTGCGTAAATTCATATGTAAAACTGCTAGTTGTAAACTCTTTTGTTTCGTTGTTTACCACTACCTTATATGACTTTGCATTAGGAGCTTCAATTTTTAAATTAATTTTTCCGCTTCCGTCTCCATTTGGCATTTCGGCGGTTTTGCCCACTACATCAACTTGTACAGAAATTTTATCGGGAGCTACAACAACAGGAGTATCTGTCGTATCGTTGTTACTGCTGCAAGACTGGAATACAAACAATAGGATTAAAGTAAGAACTCCAGCTCTATTTGCGAGATTAATCATTTTCATCTTTTTATTATTTAAATGGTTTAGTTAATAAATTGAATATCAAGATAAATATTATTTCTTCTACTTTTTGTTTTTGTTCATAACAAAGTCAAAATAGTTCAAATTAAAACCTCCTTTTTCAAATACAACTTTTACTTTATTTGAACCCGATTTTAATGCTACCGTAGATAAAACTACAGTCTTCCATTTGTTATCTCCAGCTGTTGCGGGAAGCGTGATTTCATTAGATTTTGTTCCATCAATTTCTAAGTGCAATTTTCCTTCAGCTTTCTCGCTAGAATAACGAATGGCAACATTGTAAGTTCCTTCTTTTGCATCAACCGTATATTGAATCCATTCTCCGTCTTCAATAAAAGAAACTTGATAACCGTTTGAATCTTTGTCTTGGCAAGGCAAAATATCAACTCCATCATTTCTCATACTGTTACCGCGATTCCATTGATCATCTTTTCCGGTAACGCTTCTATAATTTACAAAATCAGTATCTGAATAGGCTTTTCCATTGGTTCCTAAATCGTAATGCGTTGCGGCAATTTTTCCTGGAACAGTATTTTTCTTGTATGGTTTTGTATCATCTGTCTGAACTTGCCTAAACATGGCATCTACAACATCTGGCTTAACGGTTACATTTTCCATTTTGTAGTTGTCGGCCATTTTCATCAGCGCCTTTTTTGCAAATTCTGGAGATGGTTTTAGACCACCGTCTTTCCAGTATTTCAATAAAACATCATATTCGCGAGTTTTAGTAACAGAAGCTACTCCAGCAATGTTGTCTATTTTTTTCATTGGCCAGAATGCCCATCCGATATTATGGTTTTCTACTAAAGTCAGTACGTCTTTAAACCAGACATTCGAATTTTCTCCGCTTTCTCCCATCCAGATTGGTACATTGTATTTTTCTCTGTACTCTAACATCTTTTCGATAGAAGCTTTGTCGTTATAGTTCCAATATTTATGAAAACTTAAAGCCAAATTATCATCCCATAACGGAAAAATTCCGTTGTAGTTATTTCCCCAGCAATTTCCTTCAATAAAAATTAAATGATTGGTATCGACTTCGCGAATGGCTTTTGTAACTGCGACCATTAAATCTCTTAAAGGTCCGTTTGAATTTTCGTCACAACCATTCTTGTTTGATCCTGTAAAATTCCAGTTGGGTTCGTTGATAATATCATACGCTCCAATCCAAGGATTATCTCGGTAACGAGAAGCCAATTTCTTCCATAAAGCAATCATTTTTTTCTGATTGGCTTCGCTCTGCCAAAGCGCTGGTTTTGTAGTATCAAAATCTGAAATTGCAGCATCGTTTCCTTGTCCTCCAGGAGCTGCGTGCAAATCTAAAATCAGATATATTTTATTCTCTGCGCACCATTTCAACAAATTATCGGTCATGGTAAAACCTTCTTCTATCCAAGTGATTTCACCATTTTTTTCCTGCTCGATTGGCGGTGTGTACAGATTGTAATGCATTGGAAGACGAATCGAATTGAATCCCCATTTTGCCAAAGAATCAATATCTCGCTTTGTGATCCCGTTTGCTTTATAGGCTGCGTAGAATTCTTTTGTTCCCTCTACGCCTATTACATCTTCTATTTTTTGTTTTATCTGATATTGCGGACTAGCAAATGGCTGGGTCTTCAACATATAACCTTCCTGCACCATCCATCCGCCAAGACCTAAACCTCTTAAAAGAACATTTTTACCATTTCCGTCTACTATTTTTTGTCCGTCTCTATGCAAAAAACCTTGTCCAAAAGAGGCAATCGAAACAAAAAGCAGCGATGTTAAAAGTATTTTTTTCATATAAAATAGTTTTTCAATTATTTCCATGTATAAGTTCCGACAGATCCTCCTTCAAGTGAAGTGGTTACCCATTTTCCATTGAATTTAATATTGAAAGTTTCTGTTGCAGATCCATCATTTTCAACAATCAATACTTTTGAACCTGAAGGGGTGATAAAAGCGACATTTTGCAAGCTACCACCAGAATTGCTCTCGATTCTAGTAGATCCCATTGGAACAAATTTTGAAGCATGAGCAATAATATAATACGCCACATTACGCTGAAAACTATCGGCTGAAGTTATCGTGATAGCCCCTTTACACATTGTACAACCACCATCAGTATGCGGGCCAAAATTTTGATTGTTGGCCACATTCCATTCTAAAGCATTTTTACTGTAATTTCTCATTGATCCGATAATTACATTTCGAAGATGCCATTTTAAATCGCCATCAAAACTACCTTCAGAAGAAGTCCATTGTTCTGTAAAATATACGTTTTTGGTCGGATAAGAATTGTACACATTGGTTAGCGCACTAATATCTCCTGCATATAAATGAAAAGCCGATCCGTCTACAAAAGGAAAGGCATCTGCATCTGCCAAAATTGCTTTTGGATAATTTGGATTATCGCAATTGTGATCGTAAGCAATAATTTTTACATTTAGATTTGTGGCTTTAAATGCAGGCCCCAAACTATTTTTAATAAAACTTCCCTGATCAGCAGCAGACATATACATACTTGGGTTATTCCCGTCATGCAAAGGTTCGTTTTGAGGAGTTACAGCATCAATGGTAATTCCTTCTGCTTTCATTTGCTGAATGTATTTTACAAAATATTTAGCGTAAACATCATAGTATTCTGTTTTCAGTTTTCCGCCTTTAAAACTTGCTACATCTTTCATCCAAATAGGTGCAGACCAAGGTGTTGCTAAGATTAATATTTTAGGATTAATTGCCACAATTTCTTTCAGCATGGCAATTAGATTTTTGTCTTTTTCTAAACTGAATTTCTCTAGATTTAAATCTGTTTCTCCAGCTGCAAGATCGTTGTAAGTAAATGGTGTTGCATTTAAATCTGAAGCTCCGATACTGATTCTAATATAACTCACTCCAATTGAGTTTTCTCCATTACCGAATAATTCCTGCAAAAGAGCGGTTCTTTTAGCAGCGTTTAATTGGTTTATAACATCTACACTTCCTCCTGTCAAGGTATATCCGAAACCATCGATAGTCTGGTATTTTTGAGCAACATTCACTTCAATATTAGCATACCCATTTGCTGTTGTACCAAATCCTAATGTCCCTGATTGTTTTGCCAATAAAACACTTTGATTGCCTTTTGTAAGCCAAAAATCAACATCGTTTGTTACTACTACTGGAGGGTTTACAACCGGTGGATCTACCGGCGGATTTTCTACTGGATCACTTGAAGAAGAGCATTTTACTTGAGCCAATACGGCTGTAATAAAGAAAAATACTTTTATAGAGTTCTTTAAATTAAATTTCATATTTCGTGGTTATTTAGTTAGCTGACAATTAATATACAATTGTCTGTATAGCGTGTGCCGGAATTGTAATTGTTGTTTTTTCTTTTTGATTTTCTAAAGAATAAACAATCTCTTTTTCAGATTGATTCATTACGATCGTAATCAATTTTCCGTCAGAATTTTTAAAAGAAGTACTTAACAACGATGTATCGTTTACAGTTTCAAGTACTCTTTTTGCATTTGGTCTAATGAATTTTGAGAAATGTCCAATATAATAATACATTGGAGTATAGATTAATTCATCTTTTGTGGTGTCGGCATGAATAGGCGCAAAACAGAAATTACCAACATGGTTAGGCCCTCCGTTCTGGTCTAAAAGAATATTCCAGTCTGTCCAGCCCACAGTACCGTTATTAAAATCATGAATTATATTGGTTCCGTAACGTTCTGCATTTCCCCAAAACTGATATTTTGCAGCATCAAATTTCTCAATACATCCTTCGGTAAAAAGGAGATTTTTATTTGGAAATGCTTCATGAACTTTCGCTACAGATTCGAATTGAGGTGGGCCTCCATTCCAAGTTTCATACCAGTGAAATCCAATTCCCCAAGCATATTTAGAAACTTCTGGATCTGAGAAAACAAGATTGGCTCTTTTTTCCAACATATCTCCCCTATTATGATCCCAAATAATAACGTTTTTAGAACCCAGCCCTTCTTTTTCTAAAGTTGGACCAAGATGATTTTTAAGAAAATCTCTTTCTGCTTCTGGAGTGTAAATACAAGATTCCCATCTTTGTTTAGCCATTGGTTCGTTCTGAACCGTTAATCCCCAGATTGGAATTCCTTCTTTTTCGTATTCTTTTATAAACTTAGCATAATACAATGCCCAAGCAGGAGCAAATTCTGGCAACAAAACGCCGCCGTGCAAAATATCGTTATTGTCTTTCATGAAAGCTGGGGGACTCCAAGGGCTGACAAATAAGGTTAGTTTCCCGCCGGCTGTTTCAATTGCTTTTTTAATTAATGGAATTCTATATTTGCGATCGTGGTTTATATTAAAAGTCTTTAATTCTTTGTCTCCTTCTGAAACATAAGTATAGCTGTCACTGCTGAAATCACAGCTGTGAATGTTTGTTCTTGCTAAAGAATATCCAATGCCTTTGTTTTTATCGTAATAAGCAGTTAAGAATTCCTGCTGTTTTTTCGGCGATAATTTTGCGAAGACTTCTGCGCTTGCATCTGTAATTGCTCCTCCTATTCCAAGGAAAGTCTGGTCTGTTTTTTCAGTATTTATTCGAATAGATACTGTTGCTATTTTTTGTTGTGTAGTGTTGTTTTTTGAAATTAAATCGTTTGATAAAGTCAATTTCAAATTGGTGTTTTCGGCTGTAGTATAAACCTTTATTTTACTGTTTTTTTGAGCTGTTATTTTTGAGCTAAAACCGCTTAATTGTATTAAGACAAAGGCTGATAAAAATATTTGAGAGGTAACTTTCATGTTGCTTAAATAATCGTTTTAAAATTAAAAGCAAGAGAAGACTAAGATGGATGATTCAAATTAGTCCTCTTCATTACTTTACTGCAAAATATTAATAAACAAGTGTTTGTATAGCGTGTGGCGGAATTTTTACTTCTGCCTTTTTATCTCCAATAATCAAATTGTAGGTAAGGTCGTTTGCCGATTGGTTCATGACAATTGTTGCCATTGTTCCGTCAGCATTTAAAAAAGAGGTGCTTAATAAAGCGCTTTTGCTTACTGCAGTACTTACTCTAACTGCGTCTAAACGGATGAATTTTGAAAAGTGTCCGATATAATAATAAGATGGTGTGTAGATTAATTCTCCTGTTGTAGTATCTGCATGGATTGGTGCAAAACAGAAATTTCCAACATGATTAGGTCCTCCAAACTGGTCTAAAAGAATATTCCAGTCTGTCCAAGCTACTGTTCCATTATTAAAATCATTTATCATATTGATTCCGTAACGCTCTGCATTACCCCAAAATTGATATTTCGATGCGTCAAATTTTTCGATACATCCTTCGGTAAACATCAATTTTTTATCTGGATAAGCTTCGTTTACTTTTCCTACATTATCAAACATCGGCGCACCGCCCGACCAAGTTTCATACCAGTGAAATCCCATTCCCCAAACATATTTTGACGCTTCTGGATCTGAGTAAATTACGTTTGCACGATAGTTCATTAAATCGCGGTTATGATCCCAAACGATTATTTTTTTATTGCCAAGGTTCTCTTTTTTCAAAGTTGGTCCAAGGTAATTTTTGATAAAGTCTCTTTCAGCTTCAGCTGTGTAAATACAAGATTCCCAAGTCTGCACCGCCATTGGCTCATTTTGTGTAGAAGTTCCCCAAATTGGAATACCTTCTTTCTCGTAGGCTTTAATAAACTTTACATAGAAATTTGCCCAAGTCTGGTAGTATTCTGGAAGTAAAGTACCACCTTTCAATACATTTTTATTGCTTTTCATAAAAGCATTTGGAGACCAAGGCGCAACGTATGTTGTCAATTTTCCTCCCGCTTTCTGAATGGCTTGTTTGATTAAAGGAATACGATACTGTCTATCATGATCAATAGAAAAAGTCTTCAAATCTTTGTCACCTTCCTCGATGTAAGAATAGCTTCCACTGCTAAAATCAGAACTTTGAATTGTTGTTCTTAGCAAAGAATAGCCAATACCTTTTTGTTGATCGTAGTAGGCATTTAAAAATTCTGCTTGTTTTTCTTTTGAAAGTTTAGCAAATATTTCGGCGCTAGCATCTGTAATAGCACCTCCGATTCCCATAAATGTTTGAAATTTTTTAGCTGGCTGTACAAAAACAGAAGTTTCTATTTCTAAAGGCTGTTTTGCGGCAGAAAAAGTCAAATTGTCTGTGGTAGTTAATCGCAACTTAGAGTTCTCTGCGGTAGTGTAAACGGTTATTTTTTTGCCGTTGGTTGTAAACTCTTTTTTTGTTTTTGGCTGTTGTGCAAAAGCTGCAGCAGAAAACAAAAGGCATATAATTTTTAGGCTATTTTTTTTCATTCGCTTCCAATTATTGTGTGTTATTAAATTGAAGTTTAGAAGAAATCAAAAATCGAGTTCTACCCTTTGAAGGATTTAAAAAATAGCCCATACTCATAATGATTATGGGCTATTTACAACCAAACTTAAACTTAAACTTAACTTAACTTTTTATTTTCCTCTGAATTCAACCTTTGTGATAGTAATTGGCTCATTACCTGTAGCATTACATCCAGATCTAATTAAAAGGTAAATTGTTCCGCTTTCAGAGAATTTAACCACATTAGAAACTGTCTTAGTTACATCGTTTTTTACACATCCAATTCCAGATAATTTTCCTGAAAATTTAGATGTTCCGCAACCATCCCAAGTACTTAATCCCATCACTTTATTCTCTTTATACTCAACACCTGGTTGTGGTACCGATTTACCAGCATATACTTCAAAAAAAGTTTCTTTTAAACCGCTAGGGCAAGAGATTGACATGTCGATAGTATATTCTCTATCTTTTACAACCTCGATTGCTTGATAAATACCTTCCTGAGCCCATCCGCCTGGCGAATGAATTGTAGCACTGTTATTAGCATAAGACCAAAAAGCAGTACCAGATGGGCTTAATTTTGCACTTGTCCATTTAGCTTGATCTGCAGCTGTTGCAAAAGTTCCGCCTTGCACTAAGTTTCCTTTTGCAGGATCTGTCTGAGCAACCACAATCTGCTGAGAAGAAGTTCCCATAGCAGCTCCAGCTCCAATAGCAGTATGTGTAACTGTATACGTTCCTGCATCAGGTAAAGAAATCACTTGATTCATTTTTCCCGGACTAGCACCGTCTCCAGTATCCCATTTTGAAGAAATAACTCCTTTAGTCTGTGCCGTTAGAAGATACGTATTCATTGCGCCAGCAACTGGTGTAATAGTAAACGCAGCATCAACATTAGTAGCTACAAGAGGATTTTCATTAACTTCTTCGCTGCAGCTATTTAGTGTTCCTAATGCTAAAGCTAGCATTAGGTATACACTTTTTCTAAAATATATATTTAGGTTCATTTCTTTTTGTTTTGGTTAATTAGTAAATACTATTGGTAATTAGGATTTTGTTTCAATTTAGTACCGTTAAGTTCTGTGTACGGAATTGGGAAAATCTCATCTGTTCCAGCATCAAAACCTCTATCAGATAAAGCTGCCGCTGCATCTCCCCATCTTACTAAATCGAAGAATCTATGTCCTTCACCTGCTAACTCCATTCTTCTTTCATGCTTGATAGCTGCTAATGTTACAGGAACTGGATCTAGTCCTGCTCTTTTTCTAACTGCATCAAGTAATTGCTGTGCTCTTGTTCCAGATCCTAAAGCTTCTGCTTCCATTAAGTAAGTATCTGCAAGTCTGATTATATAAGAATTTTGTTTGTAGTTCAACTCTGAGTTACCTCCACCAGTACTAACATCTGACTGTCTTGGAAGGTATTTGTTCAAGAAATATCCAGTATCTTGGTAAGCTGGAATATAATCTGCTTTTCCTGCTGCTTTTAATGCTTTTAGATCAAGAATTGTAGCTTCTAAACGTGGATCACCTTGCATTGCATCATATAATTTTTGAGTTGCAACGTTAAATGCCCATCCCGCAGGAAGATTTGGTGCATCAGAACCTTCTGGTCTAGAATATCCTCTAGGTCCAACCATGATATTTAAAGAGTTACCTTCGTCTCTACCATTCCCCCAGAAAGTCCAATCAGAGTTTCCTGCACTACTGTGAGATACTTCGATTAATGATTCTGCGTTGAATTTGTTTGATGTAATCCATAAGTCACTAAATTTATCTAACAATTTATTGCCATATTGATTTACTCCTCCTGGAGTACCATTTACTTCTGCTAAAACAGCTGCTGCTTCAGCTTTTTTACCTTCAAATAAATATACTTTTCCTAATAGTGCTTGAGCTGCTCCTTTGTTAAATCTTCCAGCTTCAGTTTTTGCAACTACCGTATTTGGTAAAACTGCAATAGCCTCTGTTAAATCTTTTTCGATTTGAGCATAAATTACCTCTGGTGCAACTTGCTCAGGTGTAAAGATTGTTTCTGTTGTTAATGGCTCTAAAACTAATGCAATGTTTTTGAACAATCGTACTAAGTTAAAATAGTAAAATGCACGTAGTGTTTTAGCTTCTGCAGCAAATCTACTTCTAACTGCATCATTCATTGAAGCAGCTGGTAACTTAGCTAACAAAATATTTGCTCTAGAAATACCTTGATAGTGATCGTTCCAGTAGCTTCCTGGAATAGTGATTGAAGAAAGTGAGTGTGTAGAGAAATTTTGAATTCCTGTTCCATCTGTAGAACTACCTCCACCAGCATAAAAATCGTCAGAACCAGCATTCAACATTGCTACTAGGTTTTCAAAACCACCTGTGTTTTTTCTAATTGGATCGTAAACTCCAATTAAAGCCGCATAACATTGCTGCTCATTAGAAAAGTAGGTACTTGTATCAAATTTTCCTTGTGGATCGATGGTCACAAAATCTTCAGAACAAGATCCTAGAACAGCCATTGCCACAGCGATATATATATATTTAAATTTTATCGTTTTCATGATTCTTTAATTTTTTTAAAATTGAACGTTAGCTCCAAACAGAATAGATCTTGCTTGCGGATAAACTCCTTTATCTACACCATAAACCTGACCTCCAATTTCTGGATCAAATCCAGTATATTTTGTAAAAGTGATTAAGTTTTCTCCAGTTAAATAAAAACGTAATTTATCTGCTCCAATTTTAGATGATAAACTAGCTGGCATTGTGTAACCAAGAGTTACAACTTTTAGACGCAAGTAGTTTCCATTTTCAAGATAAAAATCAGACATGTTAGTGTAATTTTTATTTGGGTCATTATTTGTCAATCTTGGATAATCGTTTGAAGTTCCCTCTCCAACCCAACGCTCTAAAGCTTTAGTCTGATAGTTTGCATTAAGCACATCTAATCTTCTTAAACCTTGGAAAATTTTACTTCCCGCAGCTCCTTGAGTAAATGCCATAAAGTCAAAGTTTTTGTAATCTAAATTTACTGTAAAACCAAAAGTATATTTAGGCAAGTTTGTTCCTAAGAATTGTTTATCGTCCTCAGTAATATTTCCGTCACCATTTGTATCTACCCAACGGAAATCTCCAGGTCTTGCATTTGGTTGGATTAAACCACCTGCTGCATTTTTGTATGCTGCAACTTCAGCTTCATTTTGGAAAATACCTGCTGTTTTAAAACCATAGAATTCGTTAAATGAGTGCCCAACTTGTGTTCTAGTTACTGGCCCCATAGATTGGAAACTAGCATCTCCAACAATGAAATTAGTAGATGATCCTACATAAGTAATTTCGTTTTTCAGGTAAGCAACGTTGGCATTAACACCTAAGTTAAAATCGCCAAGTCTTTTCTTGTATCCTAATTCAAGCTCAAAACCGCTATTGTCCATATCTGCGATATTTGCAGAAGGCGCATCAACAACTCCTACATATCCAGGAATTACAATGTTTCTTAAGATTCCTTTTGTTGTTTTTTTGTAGTAATCAGCAGTAAAAGTAAAATCATTAAATAATTTTGCGTCAAGACCTACAGTTGTTTGAGAAGTTTCTTCCCATCCTAAGTTTGCATTTGGAAGAGTAGAGTTTCCGTATCCTGTTGTAATATCTCCTGTATTTCCTACAGCATAATTGTAACCTCCAACTACTAATGCTCTATATTTAAAATCATCAATATTATCGTTACCTACAACTCCATAACCTCCACGTATTTTTAAAGTATTAACTACATTGTTTTCTTTCCAGAAACCTTCTTTAGAAAGTACCCATCCAAGAGAGAATGAAGGGAAAACTCCCCATTTGTTATTTTCTCCAAAACGAGTTGAACCATCACGACGAACAATACCAGTGAAAAGATACTTTTCCATGTAATCGTAGTTTGCACGTAAGAATAGTGAAGATAATTTGTGCTCTACTTTATCGCTTGTTCTTGTTGATCTATCTGTTTGAGGAATATCAAAATTCCAAGAAGCATCTTTGTAGCTTGTAATTGGAAGACCAAACATTGTTGTTCCAAGTGTAGTACCAATATTCTCAACATAAGCACCTTGTCCTGCTAAAACACTAAAATTGTGATCTCCAAATTTGTTAGCGTATGTTAAGATATTTTCAAGAGTCCAAGAAAATGATTTCTCATTGTTTTGGTTATAGTTGTTTCTATCCGCTTTCATATTTGGGTTTAAGAAGTTAACCGGAGTAAACATCTCATCTCCCCAATATGCAATCTTACCACCAAGTGTAGTTCTAAATTTTAAATGACTTGTAATGTTCGCTTCTAAATAAGCATTACCAACAAAATCATCTGACCAGTTGTAACCTCCTAATCTTGTTTGAGTATATGCTAGAGGGTTTGTCATCTCTTGCTGCACTAAAGAAGAAATTCCGTAAGGATTTCCGTTTGCATCTCTAATAACATTTGGGTTTGTATAGAAACCTGTATTTGCTACAGCAG
The DNA here is from genome assembly GCF_056824325.1 of Flavobacterium sp. B330r. Classification (NCBI taxonomy): domain Bacteria; kingdom Pseudomonadati; phylum Bacteroidota; class Flavobacteriia; order Flavobacteriales; family Flavobacteriaceae; genus Flavobacterium; species Flavobacterium sp. B330r. The sequence continues at coordinate 2,515,089 of NZ_CP124860.1, read as the reverse complement.
GATCAGTAACCACTAGTGGAGTAAGTGGATCTAAGTTAATTGCAGAGCTTAAAGGTCCACCAAACTCACTGTTTGTATTACCAATGCCTTTAGACTTTTGGTGTGTATATCCGAAAGTTTGTCCGAAAGTAAAGTAATCAGAAATTTTGTGTGTAGAGTTTAATCTGAAGTTTTTCTTTGTATAGTTAGAAATTTGAGTAGCTACGATACCTTCTTGATCTTGAATTCCAAAAGAAGCATAAAAAGTAGATTTTTCACCACCACCGCTAATGCTTAATTCATGTGTGTATCTGAAAGCAGAATCATTAAAAATGGCATCTTGCCAATCTGTACCTTTACCGAAAGAAGCTGGATTTGCATATTTAATAGCACCACCATCATTCAAAGATTTTTCATTCATAAGAGTTGCATACTGAGTAGCATTCAACATATCTAATCTTTTAGCTGGAGCAGAAATACCTGCAAAACCATTATAATTTACAGAAATTTTTCCTGATTTTCCTTTTTTAGTAGTAACTAAAATAACCCCAGTTGCAGCACGAGTACCGTAGATTGCAGCAGAAGCAGCATCTTTAAGCACCTCGATAGACTCGATGTCTGATTGATTGATGAAACCAATTGCACCAGCATCTACAGCAATACCGTCAACAACCCATAAAGGATCATTTCCGCCTTCTCTAAATGTAGTGATACCTCTTACACGAACTTTTGATGCCGCACCAGGCTGTCCAGAAGTTGCCGCTACAGAAACCCCTGCTACTCTACCTTGTAGCGTCTGCTCGACTCTTCCGTTTGGCACTTTTTCAAGATCAGCTGCTTTTACACTAGAGATTGCTCCAGTTACAACAGATTTCTTTTGAGTACCGTATCCAACAACAACAACTTCATTTAAAGATTGTGATTCTGGTTTTAATTGAATAGTAATTTTTGTTCTTCCGTTTACCGCTTCTGTTACTGTAGAGTAACCAATAAACGTAATTGTTAGTGATCCGTTTGAAGGTACCTGCATCTGGAATTTTCCGTCAAAGTCTGACGCAGTAGATTTAGTAGTACCTTTTAATAAAATTGTTGCACCTGGAACAGGCATACCAGTTTCATCTTTAATTATTCCATTTACTGTGACATCCTGAGCCACAGCGATAACCGAGAATAACAAAGATGAAATACAAAAAACAAGTAATTTTGTTAATTTCATTTTTCTAAAAATTTTGGTTAATTAATTAGTAATTTGATGCAATACTAAAACTAAATTTTTACTTTTCACATCTAAAAGTCATTACAAAAACACATCAAAAACAAAAAAATAATATTATAAAAACACATCAAAAAAAGTATAAATATTTGATTATTAATGTTTTGATAAAACAAAAAATAGTACTAAAAAAAAGTTAATATTAAAAAATAACACTACATCAACTTTTTAGCTGAATAGTTTATTAAAAAACATCAAAACTACAACGTGGTAGTGCCTACTATTACGTTGTAAATAGCTATTAAATAAACAATTAGAAGAATAAAACGTTCATTTTTACTAAAATCAAAAAAATAGAGAATATCGTTTTTTTACCCTACTTTTTTTACATTATCAGCAATAATTTTTATTATAAGAAAAAACTTATTTTACTAAATTTTACCAGAAATTACTTTCTTTTAAAAGGCTTTACGAATCAAAAAAATGAGAAATAACGCCTTAAAAAATGGGGAAAACATCATTTTTTAGCGCAAATGAGAAAAAGCTTGGTTTTTTCAATGAATTTTAATCTCGCAATTGGGCTTTCTATTAAGCCTTTTCAGGACAACTATAATTTTATTTTAAAGAAGACAGAAAAGAATCTTCCAGAAAAGCTTTAAAAAGCTTCAAAACACCATTTTTACATGCTTAAAACTATCCTATACTGCCTTAAATGAAAATAAAAAAGAGTTGTGTTGGAATACGGCCAAGAAATTGGATATAAAGAGCGTTTTTAAGGCATTAGAGAGCATATCAATCATAATCAAAGTGTATAAATTCTAGGAAAGTAATAAGCAAAAAAATAGCCCATAATCGAAATTATGGGCTAACCAGGCAATAAACTTAACTTAAACTAACCATAGTTTAAATCTTAAATACACTTCTTTCTTAGAATGAAGCATAAAAGGTTTGAAATTCGAAAAAGGAATCTTTTAGTCTTCCTTTTTCGAAATAACTAACACAAAATATTATTCAGGTCTGTATACAAATGTCCAACCAGTTCCAGCATCTTTTAAACTTCTTGGCACATATAAAACCAATTTATCTTCTGTAAGTGTAACAATAGAATATTCGTTAGCTGTATTTCCTGCCTCATATCCTAAAATTTTTGAATTAGTGATAAATAACTTTTTATTAGCAATATCCATAACAAAGCTTCCTTTTTCAGCTGTTGCAGAAGCCGTTTGATAATGATTGTAATTCGCAGCCCCATTTAAGTCAAAATGCATTTTGCCATCAACGTCTAAAGGAGGACAACAATCTCCCGCATTCCACCAAGCAGTCATGGCTGAATCAGGATTATCTGGAGGAGACATAAACCAATAAGCTTCACCTGTACCTGCAGCACCATCAAAAACCCATGTCTTACCTGCCGCAGTATTAGTACTAACTAAATCATACCAATCTTGATCTAATGGAGTATCAAGTTTGTCAACTTGTACATCTATCGTTTTTGTAAAAAATTCTCCTCCTAAAGTTCCTATGAATGTAAAAGTAGACTTACCAGGAATTGGATAAACAACAGTTACTTCATTTGTAAGCGCTTTTCCTAAATTATAGTCCCAATACCCCGTAACACCAGGCGTATCCATACTTAAAGTAATTTTATTTCCGCCAGGAGGGGTTTGCACACTTTTTAATTGAACACCTGCAACGTCTGTAGAATTCTGTAAATGCTGTTCATCTACAATTGGGTCACATGCCGAAAAGACCAGCATAAATGCAGCAATTAGTAAATATTTTATATTATGAATTTTCATCTTTCTAATTATTAATAGTTATTAAATATTACCAACCCGGATTTTGATTGTAAACTCCATTCAATAGTCTAATTTCAGTTTCAGGAATCGGAACCAACCCTTTAGTTTCGGTTCTGTATTTTACACTATAATTAGCATCAACACCAGAATTTCTAACTTGAGTTACATCATTAAAAGCGGTTTCAACATCTCCCCAACGAACTAAGTCAAACCAATGTAAACCTTCAAAAGCCAATTCATGCAAGCGTTCTGTTTTAATATTTTCAAGAGAATAGGCAACTGGTCCAAGATGAGCTCTTCCTCTTACTGCATTCATACCGTCAGCTGTTTTAGTAATTTCAGAGTGCATTAATAATACATCTGCAAAACGCATGAAAATAAAGTCTTGAGCGTGCATTAACTGCATATCTGTAATTGACCAAGCATACATTTGAACAAACATACCAACATATGATCCTTTACCATTGTCATGCTGTAATGAAACATATTTTTTATTAAAATACCCTGTTTCATGGTCCCCTTTATCTGCTGCATAGCCATCTGTTCCTTGATCCGCTTTACCCACTTCAAGTATAGAACCTCTTTTTCTTGGGTCAGCATCATCCCAGCCACTATACAATCTTGGGTTTACGGTACACCATCCCCAACCTTCTCCAAAAGGTGCCAGTGAGTTACCGCGTAATGAATTAAACAGGGCAAGTCTATTAGTATAGCTCTGACCATTTGTCCAATCCCAGTTACCAAAAGAATATCTTTGTACAAACATAGTCTCTAAATTTCCTGTGCCAAATGTTGGTGTAACGCCATCTTGGCCTACCCATGACAAACCTTCTGCAGCAGCCCAAGGCAATACACTATCGCTTTTTGCACTTTTATTCACATAAGAATACGGCCAAAGGTTTCTGAAATCAGATGCTAGCTTATGACCACTATTATTGATACAATCATCTAAATAAGAGGCAACCTGCGTTCCTGTTAAAGAACCGCCGCCCACAAGAGGTAAATCTGCGGTTGCTTTCTTTTCGATATTGCTCATGTATCCAGTATAAAACAAAAATACACGTCCTAAATAAGCTTCAGCAACCCATTTATTAGCATGTCCATATCTAGAAGTCGGAATACTTGTAAATGGCGTAGAAGGCAAGGTTTCAATAGACAATTTCAAGTCAGATGCAATTTGTGCAAAGGTCTCCTCATAAGTTGCTCTTGGCACTAATCTATCTGCATCATATGTTACAATCAATGGAACTCCTCCAAAGAATTTAGCTAATCTGAAATAAAAGAAAGCTCTCATAAATAAAGCCTCACCAAGCGCTTGCTTTTTAAAATCGTCTGCTTCTTGTGGTGTATTAAAATACTTAGAAAAATCTGCCGTTGGAACTTTTTCTATAATAGCATTTGCTCTAGAAATTCCATTGTACGATTGTTTCCACATGTCGCGATAAGTATCTTCAGCAGGGTCTTCAAAATTATCTACCCACTTTGCAGATTTATCATCAGGACCTCCTCCACCAAACATCATATTATCCATCAAGTTGGCAGCAACCTGTTCTTCACTATGAACATTCGCTGTATAGATGGCATTGTAAACACCTGCCATGGCTTCGTTTATATCAGTAGGGCTCTTATAAAAACTATTTAAACTCTTTTCTGAAAGGTTCTCGGTATCCAGATAATCATCACAGCTTGATACTGCAAAAATTGCTGAAATTGCTATTATATATCTTAGTTTTCTCATTGTCAATGTTTTAATATTAAAAATCTGCACTTAATCCAAACATTACTGTTCTCGATTGTGGATATAGACCAAGATCTACCCCAGAAGCCCATGAATAGTTTGTATTATCTCCTCCCCAGCGCACCTCTGGATCCATACCATCATATTTAGTAAATGTGTACAAGTTATTTACAGCAACATAAAATTTAAGATTCGAGATAAATTTAAAATCTTTCAGTATTTCATTAAAGTTATAACCTACAGTTAAATTATTAATTCTCAAATAATCAGCATTGTGCATGTATATATCAGAAATATAATTTGTATTTCTGTTTGATACAGAACTTAAACGAGGCATTTTGTTTGAAGTTCCTTCTCCGTGCCAACGATCAAAAACATCTGAAGTATAATTTTGTTTCGGGCTATCAGCAAATGATCTGTAAGATTGCATTACCTGCATTCCGTATTTCCCTGCCATTGTAGTGTTTAAATACACATTTTTATATTCGAAGTTTAACTGAATACCTAATTGGAAATCAGGATTTGGATCTCCTAACATTGTTTTATCCTTTTCGTCTATAACACCATCATTATTTAGATCGACAAAACGAACATCTCCAGGACGCTGATCATTAAAATATGGCTGACCTGTAGGACCTACGTAAGCCTCAACCTCTTGTTGGTTTTGCAAAATTCCTGCTGTTTTAAAGCCATAGAAAGAACCAATCGCGTAACCTACTTGTGCTCTTGAAATCTCTGAGGTTCCTTGAGATAGTACGTGCGATAAACCGTTAATGATACCATTACCGTTTGCAATTCTTGTAACTCTATTTTTATTGAAAGCTCCACTTACAGTAGCACCATATTTAAAACCACCAATTTTATCTTTCCAAGTAACAGAAAGCTCATAACCAGTATTTTCAATATCTCCTCCATTAATATAAGGATCATCGGCACCAGCAGTTCCAGGGTATTGTGCTTTAACCAACCAGTCTTTTGTTGTTTTCTTGTACCAGTCAAATGTTACTCCTAATCTTGAATCGAAAAAACTTGAATCAAATCCGAAATCTAACTGTTCTGACGTTTCCCAGCTAACATCTGGATTTGGCACTGTTGAAGGATATGCAGTCTGTCCAGAAACTGGTTTTGTATCTCCAAAGAAGTACCCAGGGAAAGCATATTTAATACTAGATGAGTAATAGAAAGCATAATCAGTATATTGATTACCGTTTTGCCCCCAGCTTGCTCTTAACTTCAAAAAATTAAGATATTTTGAAGTGCTTGCCATAAAATCTTCTTTTGTCACAACCCATCCTGCAGATACTGACGGGAAATTACCATACTTGTTTCCATCACCAAAGTTTGAAGATCCGTCACGACGTATAACTGCAGAAAGAAGATATTTCTCTTTATAATCGTATTGTGCACGTGCAAAATAAGACATAATAGCACCACCACCCGCTGCTTTATCAAAGCCTGTCGTATTAATATCGGCAACAGTTCCAGGGCTCTTAGTGTTATCTAAATAAGAATACTTTGGATCATTTGGAAACAATAAACCGTTTCTTGAACCATATACATTATTATCAACAATTCTTTGCCATAACTCTGTACCAATTACTGCATTAATATTATGATTACCAATTTGTTTCTGATACGCAGCTGTATTTGTCCATGTTGAGTTAGCACCAAAATACTGAGATTGCGTAGCGCCATCAATAGCATCATTGTACAGTACTCCCAAATGATAGGTTGGGTTCATTGTTCTATTGTATCCAAACCATGAATCGATTCCATAAACTGATTTAAATCTCAGGTTAGAAATTGGCTCAATCTCTACAAATACATTCCCAATAATTTTATGATCTTTTGGATAATTGTAATTACTTCTGTAATACATTACCGCCAAAGGGTTGGTTTGATTTGTATTTAATCCATCTAATGTAGGAGTAAATCCGTATTCGTTGATATTTCTATCAATCGCTGTCTGCCAATAAGCAGGCTGTAACGGGTTTTGTGTAAGAGCATTATGTAAGTCGTTTCCATAAATGTTTCCATTTGAAACATCTCTCTTTTGAATATTGGTATAAGTTAAATTCTCTCCAATAGTGATAATATTATGGCTTTCATTTTTTTTCAAAACCATTTGGGTATTCATCCTTGCGGTTAATCTTTTAAATCCAGCATCTACTATATTTCCACCTAGTATACCGTCTTGATCAAAATAAGAAACCCCAAATGAATACGTAATATCTTCAGTTCCTCCAGTAATATTAATCGAATGATTCACTACAGGAGCATCCTTTTTAGACATTTCATTGATCCAGTTCGTTCCTGTCCAACCATTTTGCAGTTTATTCCAGATCTCTTCTCCAAGCTGTGTTCCAGCTCCAGGATAATTTCTTTCTAACCAATCGTTGGTAGTTAACATTGTTTTCCAATCATTTGGAGCAAGACCATCATTTACTCTTCCTTCATCCATGATGTACATGTATTCTTGTGCATTTAAAGGATCCAGATTTTTGTAGATGTTCTGAATTCCAAAATAAGTGTCATAAGAAATTTTAGCTGGTCTTCCTTTACGTCCTTTCACTGTAGTTACCAAAACAACTCCATTTGCTGCCCTAGAACCATAGATCGCAGCAGAAGCCGCATCTTTAAGAACATCTATAGATTCGATATCTGAAGGGCTTAGATAATCAATATCTCCAACAGCAACTCCATCTACGATATACAAAGGATTTGAAGATCCAATGGTACCGATACCACGGATAACAACTTTTGTTCCAGCTCCCGGTGCACCACTATTTCTTGTAATGCTAATACCTGGCGCAATACCTTGAAGAGCTTCCATAGCCGATCCCGTATTCAATTCCTTTAGTGTTTCTCCTTTTAAGTTGGTAGAAGCACCCGTAATCAAAGCTTTCTTTTGCGTACCGTATCCGATAACTACAACTTCATTTAAACTTTGAGATACTGCTTTAAGAACAATAGTAAGTTTGGTTTTTCCTCCTATTACTTCATTTACAGTTTCAAAACCAACGAAACTAATAGTCAAAGTTCCGTTAGAGGGAGCACTAATCTGAAATTTCCCATCAAAGTCAGATGCAGTTGCTTTATTAGTCCCCTTTACTAAAACCGTCGCACCTGGGACGGGTAATCCACTTTCGTCATTAATGATTCCATTTATTGTCACATCCTGAGCTAATGCGACAACAGAAAACAGTAAAGACGAAACACAAAAAATAAATAATTTTGTCAATTTCATTTTTCTAAAAATTTTGGTTAATTAATTAGTAATTTAATGCAATGATAATGTTAAATTTGAATAAACTCTTATTAAAAATCTTTACAAAAACACTTCAAACTAAATATTAATACACTACAAAAACACAACATTTATCTTTTAAAAAATTGATTTACTGCGTTTTAATTTTTAAAAAAAATTGTTATAAAAATGTTAATTAAAAAAAACGTATATTACATGAGCAGAAGAGTAACTATTACGTTATAATTTATAAAAAAATCAAAAAACAAGATTTATCGTGATTGATAAATCAACAATTTAAAATCAAAATAAAGCATTTCTAATAAAAATATATTTAAAATTTTATGAAATACATAGTTCGAATTTTTACATTAATTTTGTTATTATTCTTACAAATTAAAGGTTTTTCGCAGGTAAAAAATATTGGAATTCCAGATATAAAAAATTATAAACGATCAGAATATAAAGGAGGAACTCAAAACTGGAGTATTGATCAGGATAAAAATGGAAATATTTATTTTGCAAACAACAGCGGTCTAATTCAATTTGACGGCTCCAACTGGCATAAATACTCTTTACCGAACAAATCTGAGATTAGAAGCTTAAAAATTGATGCTTTAGGAAGGATATTTGTCGGAGGAAATAACGAATTTGGCTATTTCAAAAACGACGAAAAAGGAATTTTAAAATACCATTCTCTTTACAATCTATTGAGCCCAATAGACAAAGAAAACATTAATCTAATATGGAGAATTCACATCTTTAATGGAGAAGTTATCTTTCAGTCTTTCAGCAAAGTATTTTTTCTGAAAAATGAAAAAGTCACCACACTTACAGCTCCTCATAAATTTCAATTTTCATTTTTAGTAAACAATCGACTTTATTTTCAAGACAAAACATTAGGCGTACTCGAATACAAAAACAGAAGACTTACTGCAATAAAAGGTACCACTGTGTTTAATGACAAAGAGATCTGGTCACTTTTCCCGTTGTCTAACAATAAGTTATTATATGCTACTTTAGAGAAAGGACTTTTTGTATCCGAAAATGGCATTATTAAACCTTGGGCAACTGAAGCCAATGAATTCATAAAGAAAAATACTTCGCTGGGTGGATCTATCATCAAAAATAAATTTATAATACTTAATTCGGTGTTAGACGGAGCGATTATCTGCGATCTAAACGGAAAAATAATCCAACATTTAAACCGCCAAAAAGGAATTCAGAACAATACAATTCTAGCTTCATTTGTTGACAACAAAAGTAATATTTGGCTCGGACTAGATAATGGTATCACTTTTATAAATGAAAATTCTCCATTCTCCTACTTTGATTACAGTTATAATATAGGTACCGTATACGCCTCTACGATGTATAACGGGAATCTGTATGTCGCAACCAATCAGGGTTTATTTTATCACAATTGGGGAGGTTCTTTTAAAGACAGTCCGTTTACAAGAGTAGAAGGAACAATCTCTCAAGTTTGGAACATTCAGGTTTTAAATAATGTATTAATATGCGCCAGTAATAGTGGAGCCTTAATTATTGAAAACAATAGGGTATCAAAAATACTGGACAATAAAGGATATTTTGGCTTCAAAAAAATACCTGATCATGAAAACTACATTATAGGTGAAAGTTATAATGGATTTTCAGTCTTTAAACGATCAGCAACTGGATACGATTATTTACATCAAGTAAAAGGATTTGATGAAACGACCAATAATTTTTCTATAGAAATTGATGCGAACTATCTATGGCTAAAGAAAAACCCTTTCTTGTACCAAGTAAAATTATCTGAAGACTTACAGCGCTTTGATTTCATAAAAAAGCACGTCAACATATCAGAAAAATACAAAGGAATAAACAGTCTGCAAAATATAAATGGCAGAGTCTATTTTCAGGTAAAAAATCATTTTTACAGATATTCTGTCGAGCAGGAAGCCTTTTTTGAAGATAAAAAAATAACAAACTTATTCAACGGAATTCCTACTATTAATACCTTAATTGAAGATTCTGCCGGAAACCTTTGGTATGCTTTTAACGAATCTCTTGGCGTATTAGTCAAAAACAAGAACGGAACTTTTACGAAAAAACAAGCTATTTTTTCAAATTTAACTGGGAATTTGGTTAACAATTACATATCTGTAAATGCAATAGATCCGCAAAATGTTTTTATAGGATTAACAGATCGTTTGGCTCACTATAACTCCATTATTCCAAACACTTTTATGACAAAGCCAAAAGCTTTTATTGAAAGCTTTACGAATCCTGGAGATACAATTTTGACTGGTAATTTGGCCAATAAACTAGAATCCTACAGCATACCGTATAAGTACAATCGTGTCAAATTTACTTTTGCGTCGCCAACGTATGAAAACCAAGAAAACGTAATGTACTCATACAAGTTAGAACCTTTTGAAGAAAATTGGCGCGGATGGTCATCGACAGCAATAAAAGAATATACCAATCTAAGAGAAGGCAATTATGTAATGAAACTAAAAACCAGAAATAGCTATGGTATAGAATCTAGTATCACAGAAGTAGAATTTACCGTATCTCCACCATGGTACAGACACTTTTTGGCTTACTTATTTTATTTAGTGCTCATTTTGCTTGGCGCGTATTTAATCTCTGTTAGAATTAAACTGAAGATTAGAAAAAACAGATATTATGAAACCATTGAACAAAGAAGACTATATCTTGAAAAGGAGTCTAAAATTAGACATGAACAACATGATTTGGAAAAAGAAATTGAAAAGCTAAAAAACGACAAGCTTCAAATCAAAATCTTAGCAAAAGATAAAGAACTGGTAAACAACTCTTTACAGGTTGTAAAAAAGAACAAAGTTTTAAACGGAATCATTCATAAACTGAAAGATATTGACACTGGAATTTTAGACGAAACAACCAAATCCGAGTTTAGCAAATTACATAAAAGCATTGTAAAAGAAGTAAATACCGACAAGAGCTGGAAAGACCTCGAAAAGCACATTAAAAACGTTCATTTTGAGTTTTTAAAGCGATTAAAAGGACAATATCCAACCATTTCTCCAAGAGAATTAGATTTATCTACCTATTTATTGATGAATATGTCTACCAAAGAAATAGCCGAAATTATGAACATTTCTACAGGTGGAGTCGAGTTAGCCCGTTATCGTTTAAGAAAGAAATTAGGCTTAAACAAAAAGGAAAACCTAATCGGATTCTTAATGAGTATATAAAAGAAAAGCCATTCAAATTTGAATGGCTTTTCTTTTATTAAATATAATCTAAAGTTCGTTCTAAGGCCATACCTCGTGAACCTTTTATCAATATCATATTATACTCAAAACGGAAGGTCTTTAAAAATTCGGCAAAAGTATCGAATGTTTCAAAAAATTGAATATTTTCACTCGAAATCTTATTCGCAAAAAAAGCTTTTCCTATTAGAAAACATAAAGCCTGTTTTTGATCTGCTAAAGAATCAATTATAACTTTATGCTCGTGAAGACTTTCATCTCCCAATTCGAACATATCGCCAAGAACCATAATCTTATTTTTCTTGTCCAATTGCAAAAAATTGGTAATCGCCACTGCCATACTACTCGGGTTAGCATTATAAGCATCTAAAATAATCTCATTTGAGCCTTTTTGCATCATTTGAGATCTATTGTTAGCCGGAATATAATTCTCAATAGCGCTCTTAATATCACTTTCTTTTACCTCAAAATATTTTCCGATTGCTGTAGCCGCATTTATATTATTGGCATTGTAAAGACCAATTAAATGAGATTCTATTGAAAAATCATTGTATTCAATAGCAACAAAAGGATTTGCCGTAATATTCTCGATATTTAAGTCTGCTTTTTCTTTTTTTAATCCAAAAGTAAAAGACTTTATACCTGCTGATTTCTCAATCTGAATCGGATCTTCTAAATTTACAAAAACAGTTTTCTGGTTTGCAGAAAGATATTGGTACATTTCGCTTTTACCTGCGATTACACCCTCAACTCCGCCAAAACCTTCCAAGTGCGCTTTTCCAAAATTGGTTATATAGCCAAAATCAGGCTGTGCAATCTGACATAAAAATTCAATTTCTTTTTGATGGTTGGCCCCCATTTCTACAATTCCGATTTCGGTTTCCTTTGTAAAAGAAAGCAATGTTAACGGAACACCAATGTGGTTATTTAAATTACCAACAGTCGCTTTTGTCTTGAACTTTTTTGACAAAACAACATTGATTAATTCTTTTGTTGTCGTTTTTCCGTTACTACCTGTTAAAGCAACAATTGGGAGCGCTAAATAAGTACGGTGAAACTTTGCCAGTTCCTGAAGCGTCTCCAGACTGTTTTTTACCAAAATAGTCCTATCGTCTATAAAATAAGATTCGTTGTCAATAACAACAAATAAAGCTCCTAAATCTAATGCTTCTTTCGCAAATGTATTAGCATCAAAATTCTCTCCTTTAATAGCAAAAAACATCGAGTCCTTTTCGATTTTTCTTGTATCGATAGACAAAGAACTGCACTTTAAATATAAGTTATGAATGTCTTGAATATTCATTTATAATTTTTTTAATATGTCATAAAAGTAGAAAAAAAACAATAAAAAAATTCCAAATTCCAGACTGAATATTCAGCTTTTGGAATTTGGAATTTTTATTATTTGAATTCCTAAATCTTAGTTTCTAGGAGATTTTCTTTTTTCAGCTTTAGAACCTACTCTAGACATTGCACATCTGAAACCAATGTAATCAGTTGCCATATCTTGTGGGAAGTATCTTCTTTGAGCTGGATCTAACCAGTAAGCTCTATCTCTCCAAGATCCTCCTTTGTAAACTCTTACTTTATCATCGATCAAAGTAGTACGCTTACTAGAGTTATCGTATTTTCTGATCATTTTTCCTAAACTGTCTGTTGTAACATTATGTTTAGGAGAGTTGTACATTGCCTGTTCTGTTTTAGATCCAGACTCTGAGTCACCAAAATCAAAATATCTAGAAGATTGTTTATCACCATCTCTGTAATTGATATTGTCGCTTGTGCTAAAGTTTTGTCTCAAATATGTTTCTTGTTCGTCAACTGGAATCTGAGCAATTTCTCCTGGAAGGTTTCTTGCAATAACTTTACCGTTACTTAAAGTATCATATTTAATATTAGCAGTAGAAACGATTTCAAGTTTACCATCTTTACCAATTTTGTTTTTAGCATATTGATTTCCTCTGTAGTAGTTAAAATCATTTGCTTCATTATCAATAATAGGTCTGTAAACGTCAGCTACCCATTCTGCAACGTTTCCTGCCATATCATAAAGACCGAAATCGTTTGGTGCGTAACTTTTTACTTCATTCGTAATATCAGCTCCATCATCAGACCAACCTGCAATTCCACCGTAATCACCGTTTCCTTGTTTAAAGTTAGCCAATTGATCACCTTTATTTTTACGTTTGTTAGAACGTGTATAATCTCCAGACCAAGGATATTTCTTTTGCCCTTTGTAGATGTTGTATTCTCTTTGTCCAACGTCTGCAGCAGCTGCATATTCCCATTCTGCTTCAGTAGGAAGTCTATATTCTGGTAAAATGATACCAGAAGAACGCTGAGCATAAACGTTTTTCTCTTCAGGAACTACACCGTCTTTACCAGCTCTAGGTTTTCTTCCTGTTGGATTTTTCTTCAATACTAACTCTTCGTTTCCACCATAAGTAGTAGATGGAGAAGCTAAATAAGCCTCAGTATTAAACAAGCTTTCTGCACTTACATCTGCAGTTTTAGCTCCTTTTTTAAGATAACCACTTTTTTCAAGAACAGCCTCATTAACACGGTCTGTTCTCCATTTACTAAACTCAACTGCTTGAATCCAGTTAACACCAACTACAGGATAGTTAGCATAAGATGGGTGTCTTAAATAGTTATTAGTCATCGTTTCGTTGTATCCTAAACGATTTCTCCAAACTAATGTATCAGGAGATGCTCCTTCATAAATATTCTTGTAATTTTCTTCTGTTGGTGGAAAAACTTTCTTTAACCACTCTAGGTATTCTAAGTACATACCGTTCGTAACTTCGGTTTCATCCATATAGAATGATTGAACGTGTTGTTGAGTCGGCGTGTTATTCCAATCATGCATAACATCATCCTGTACTTTACCCATAGTAAACGTACCTCCTTCAACAAAAACCAAACCAGGACCAGCCTGTTGTTTTTTACCTGCATTTCTGGCAGCAGTTCCATTCTGACTATCTACATCCCAGCCTGTAGCTCTAGAAGCATGGCTCGAACTCGATTTTTTGCTACAACTAGCCGTGCCCAACATCAATACCATTGACATCATTAACTGCAAGACTACAATTTTGTTTACTTTCATACTCATTCTTAGGTGATAAATTTAGGTGCTGCAATATAATAATTAACATTTAATTGGCAACATCTGTTCTAATAATTTTATTTAGCTGTTTTTTCCAGAAAATAACCTTTAGTTACGAACGCAAAAATATACTTTTTATTATTTACTGTAACATGAAATACTATATTTTTACTTACTAATTATTTTTTAATTAAATTTCGGTTTTTTAACTCATGAAACAAGCAATTCTTATCTCTCTTTTACTGATCCCAATTCTTTCGTTTTCCCAGATAAATGGGAGTATAACGATAGATTGGCAAAACAAAAAAGAGGTAAATTATGGCGAAAATAAAATTACAATTCCATTCTTCTCAGGAAGTAGTTTTCGCTTCGACACTACAAAAAAAAACATAATGTTCCTGCAAAATCTGAATCAACCTAACGCTTCAGGCAGTAGTTCGGCACAAATTAGTAATGTCATTTATGAGTCGGTTTCTAGAGCAGATTTAGGAGATTTAACACTTGAAAACATTCCAGAAAAACCAAATGAATCCTTAATAGTGACCAATGCAAGAGACATAAGATATACTTTTCTCTCCTTATCTCCTATAATTAAGGAAGGAAACAGCTACAAACGCATCAAATCTTTTTCTTACTTTATTAGTAACACAACAGGACGAACGGCGTCTACTTCTTCCTTTCAAAAATCGGCAGCAATTTCAAATTCGGTCTTAGCATCTGGAGATTGGTATCGCTTTTATATTCAGAAATCTGGTGTTTACAGAATAAACCGATCTTTTTTACAAAGCCTAGGATTTGACGCTTCTAAAGCTGACCCGAGAAAAATTAAAATCTATGGAAATGGCGGAAGAATGTTACCTCTTCCTAATGACAGTTATTATCCTGATGATTTAACAGAAAACACTATACAGGTAATAGGTGAAAATGATGGCGTTTTTAACAATGAAGATTACATTCTTTTTTATGCCGAAGGCCCCGACAATTGGAGTTCTGAAAACCAAACTAACTTAAATTTATACGACACCAAGTCCTATTATTATATTACAGCTTCTGGCGGAGACGGAAAAAGAATTCCAAACTTAAATCAGCCTTCAGGAAATAGCACCTTAGAGCTAAACACGTTTGATGACTATCAATATCATGAAATCGACCAAACCAACATTGTCCATCTTGGTCGTCAATGGGTCGGCGAATCGTTTGATATTAATCAGGAACAGGAATTTTCTTTTACTTTTCCAAACCTTGATACCACTGTGCCTGTAAAAATAGAAGTAAGTGCAGCATCTGCGTCTTTAACCAACACTTCTTTTTCAATAGCTGCAAACACACAAAATGCGGGATCTATAAGCTTTCCTGCTTTAATTGCAAACTCTGACACTAAATATAGGACGGGAAAACTTCCAGCTAATACCGAATTTACTGGAACAGACAATATCAAAATAAAGCTTACCTATAATAATAATGGTGTTCCGGGATCTAAAGGCTATTTAGATTATATCAATCTTACTGCCAAACGAAAACTTTTAGGAACAGGCAAACAATTTCATTTTCAATACAATGATGCTGGCTCTAAAGCAGGAATTGTCAATTACACCATCGGAAACGCATCTGGAATAACACAAATCTGGGACGTTACTGACCTATATAATGTATATAAAATCGAAAATGCCAATCAAACCTCTTTTAGCTTTAAGGCCAATTTGGGAGAAGTTAGAAAATATATCGCAATAGATGCTTCTGATTATTATACTCCATTAAAAGAAAATCAGTCAAAAGTTGCCAACCAGAATTTAAAAGGGACGATTTTCAGAAACAATCAAAGTTCTTTTCAAGATATTGACTATGTAATTATAACTCCAAAGGCATTAGCGTCACAGGCCGAAAGATTGGCAAGTTTTCACAGAACCAATTCCAATTTAAATGTAAAAGTGATTGCCTTAGAAAATATCTATCAAGAATTTTCTTCTGGCAAACAAGATATTGCCGCTATTCGAAATTGTATCAGATATATTTACAATAATGCTTCTTCTCCAGAAAAAAGATTACGTTACGTAAACTTATTTGGAGACGCTTCGTTTGATTATAAAGATCGTATCTCAAACAACACCAATATTGTACCTATATATCAATCTCTAATAAGCAATACAGTCGGAGAATCTTCATTTGCTTCTGATGATTTTTACGGATTAATGGACCCTAACGAAGGAATTATTATTCCGTCTCTTGCAGGAATAGACATAGCCGTAGGAAGAATGCTAGTTTCAGATAATGCCCAAGCACAGGAAATGGTGAACAAAGTCTTTGAATATTATGACACAAAATCATACGGGAATTGGAGAAATAATGTGGTTTTAATTAGCGACGATTCAGACAAAGCTGGCGATCAGACGTTACAAGCAAACCAAAATTCTCTTGCAGATCAAATTGCAACAGAAAAGCCTTTTTTTAATATCGATAAAATATTCTTAGACGCTTACACACAAGAAGCTTCTGCGGGTGGAGCGCGATATCCTAAAGCAAGAACCGACTTTTTTAATGCTTTTGAAAAAGGTGCTTTAATATTTAACTATTTAGGTCATGGTGGAGAGGACGGTCTGGCAAGCGAAAGAATCTGGGAGAAATCGGATGGGCAAAACTTGACCAATCAATACAAATACCCTTTATTTATTACCATTACCTGCGAATTTTCTCGTTTTGACGATCCGACGAGACCAACTGCTGGCGAATATGTTTTCTGGAATCCAAAAGGAGGAGCTATTTCAATGCTGACAACCATTCGCGAAATCGGGCAGGCAAACGCAGAAGAATTCAATAGAACACTCAGCAAAAACCTTCTTTCTTATGGCTCAAATCAATACAACACTATTGCAGAGTCTTTAAGAATATCCAAAAACGAAAACCCAAGCTCTTCCAGCAATGTGGTCTTTTATTTAGGAGACCCTGCTTTGATGCTTGCTATTGCAAAACCACGAATTAATTTAACTAAAGTAAATGATATTGTGATTTCGCAGGCAATTCCTGATTTAAAATCATTGTCAAAAATTAAAATTTCAGGAGAAATCACAGACGAAAACAATACGCTTTTAAGCAATTATAACGGAGAATTGGCAACGGCAATTTTCGATAAATTAATCACAAACACCACTTTAAACAACGACGGATTTAGCCCTCCAATGCAGTTTAAAACTTTGGGAGAAACCATTTTTAGAGGAAATGCATCTGTTACCAACGGACAATTCGAATTTAGTTTTGTTGTCCCTAGAGACATTAGAATTCCTGTTGACAACGGCAGAATCAGTTTTTATTCAAAGAAAAACGAATCGCTAGAAAACCAAACAGGATACAACAATACGATCAAAATTGGAGGAATTAACGAAAATGCACCTCAGGACAATATAAGTCCAAAAGTGAAGTTATATATGAACGACGAAACTTTTGTATCTGGTGGAATAACGAATGAATCGCCTTTTCTTTTGGCTTTTTTAGAAGATGAAAACGGAATTAATACAGCAAGTGGAATCGGACATGATATTGTCGCTATTTTAGACGGAGATGTGAGTAATCCTTATATTTTGAATGATTATTACCAAACAAAATTAGACGATTACACTAATGGAAATTTACGTTTTCCTTTCCGAAATTTAGCCCCTGGACTGCACACTATAAGCTTTACCGCTTGGGATGTTTACAATAATCCCGTAACGAGTGAAATCCAATTTACAGTGGTAGGAGACGATTCCTTGACACTATCACACGTTCTTAATTATCCAAATCCATTTTCAACTTATACCCAATTCTGGTTTTCACACAATAGGCCCTATGAACCATTAGACGTACAAGTACAAGTAATGACTATTACTGGAAAAGTAGTTTGGACAAAAAATCAAACGATTACAACAGAAGGTTTTTTATCTAGAGAAATAACATGGGACGGAAGAGACGATTTTGGTGACAAAATCGGAAAAGGAGTGTATATTTACAAACTGACTGTAAAATCTAATTTAACAAATAAAAAAGCAGAAAAATACGAAAAGCTTGTCATCCTATAATATTATATATATTTGCACCACCAAAAACATTAGTCCCATAAATGAAAAAACTATCACTTTTATTAATTTGTATTTTTAGCATTTACAATTCTAGGGCTCAGGAATCAAGACCTATTGTTACCGGAGTACCTTTTTTATTAGTCGCTGCTGATGCTAGAGCAGCAGGTTTGGCAGATCAAGGTGTCGCCACTTCTGCAGACGTTTTCTCTCAACAATGGAACCCTGCTAAGTATGCATTTTCTGAAGATGCACAAGGGCTTTCTATCAGTTACACTCCTTATTTAACAGATCTTGCCAATGATATCTCATTAGGCCAGATTACGTACTACAACAAAATCAACGAAAAAAGCGCCTTTGCAGGAAGTTTTCGCTATTTTGGTTTTGGAGGAATCGAATTAAGATACACTGGAGACCCAAATGAGGCCGTAAGAGAAGTAAATCCAAACGAATTTGCCTTAGACGGATCTTATTCATTAAAATTAAGCGAGAAATTCTCGATGGCTGTTGCCGGACGTTTCATCAGTTCAAACTTAAAAGTTGCTTCAGAAGAAGTTGATGCTACATCTGCAAGATCTTTTGCTGTTGATGTGGCAGCTTTTTACCAATCTGAAGAAATTGCTTATCAAGATTTCAATGGTAGATGGAGAGCCGGTGTTAACTTCCAAAACATGGGACCAAAAATCAGCTATGATAATGACGACGTAAGCACAAACTTCTTACCTGCAAATTTAAGATTAGGAGGAGGATTTGATTTTATCTTTGATGATTACAACAAACTTACTTTAAGTGCTGAGCTTACTAAACTTTTAGTTCCGACTCCTCCAGGAATTGGAACACCTGTAGACGTAAACGGCGATGGTGATTTTGACGATCCAGAAGATATTTCTCAACAAGAAGCAACAGACATTGGTTATAAAAATTATAACGACATTGGCTGGTTTCAAGGAATCTTTAAGTCTTTTGGAGATGCACCAGGCGGATTTAAAGAAGAAATAAAAGAAGTAACGTATAGCGTAGCTGCAGAGTATATGTATCAAGATGCTTTTGCAATGCGTTTAGGATATTACCATGAAAGCCCAGAAAAAGGTGCTAAACAATTTTTCTCTTTAGGAGCAGGATTCAAATACAACATTATGAAAATCGATGTGTCGTACTTATTCTCAGCATCTAAAATAAAAAATCCTTTAGAAAACACACTTCGTTTCTCTTTAACGTTTAACTTTGGAGACAAATACGAAACGTATTAATAGAGAAAGTTTAAAATAAAAATAATTCAATCCAAATTCCGGCATTTTAGGAATTTGGATTTTTTTTCCCTTAAAAACAGATGAAAGAAATCAATATAACAACGTCATTTACCATATTTGATACCCTAAATGAACTTCCAACTGAAATTCAGGATTTAATGCATCAAGCTATTGAGGTTAGAAAAAAAGCTTATGCACCCTATTCAAAATTTAAAGTTGGAGCCGCTTTGCTTTTAGATAACGGAAAAGTTATTTTAGGTTCTAATCAAGAAAATGCCGCTTATCCGTCTGGACTTTGTGCAGAAAGAACTGCGATTTTTTACGCAGGAAGTACGTATCCAGAAGCAAAAATCTTAAAAATGGCAATTACAGCAGCTTCAGACATCAATCAGACCACTGCCCCTATTCCGCCTTGTGGATCTTGTCGACAATCAATAGCAGAATACGAAATAAAACAAGACACCCCTATTGAAATCTATTTTATGGGAGAAATTGGTGAAATTTATAAATCATCATCCCTAAAAAATTTACTCCCATTGATGTTCGACAAAAAGTTCTTGTAAAAAAAAGCCAAAAAGTATCGTTTTAATTTTAGTTCTTAAATGTAATGTCTTATTTTTGCATCCCGACCTTTCGGGCGCAAATTTGTGGGAGGAAACTATTTTGCGTTACAGGCACAATAATCGATAACACAAACAACTTTAGCAAAAGAAAGAATTCAGATGAAAGAAGTTACAAAAGAGGTATATTTAAAGTGGTATGAGGACATGCTACTTTGGAGAAAGTTTGAAGACAAACTTGCAGCATTATACATTCAACAAAAAGTTAGAGGTTTTCTACACCTATATAATGGTCAAGAAGCTGTATTAGCTGGCGCA
Source organism: Flavobacterium sp. B330r (assembly GCF_056824325.1). Lineage (NCBI taxonomy): Bacteria > Pseudomonadati > Bacteroidota > Flavobacteriia > Flavobacteriales > Flavobacteriaceae > Flavobacterium > Flavobacterium sp. B330r. The sequence goes on along the minus strand of NZ_CP124860.1, from coordinate 2,494,591 downwards.
CTGCACGCTATGGATTTGACCAAAGATAAAATGATTACTGCTTACAGAAACCACGTTCAGCCAATTGGTATGGGAGTTGATCCTAGAAACGTAATGGCAGAACTTTTAGGAAAAGCAACAGGAACTTCTAAAGGTATGGGAGGTTCTATGCACATTTTCTCTAAAGAACATGGTTTTTACGGAGGACACGGAATCGTAGGTGCTCAAATTCCTGTGGGAGCTGGTATTGCTTTTGCAGACAAATATTTCAACACTGGCGGTGTTACTATGACTTACTTTGGTGATGGTGCTGCTAGACAAGGTTCTCTTCACGAAGCTTTTAACATGGCTATGTTATGGAAACTTCCAGTTGTATTTATCGTTGAAAACAATGGTTACGCAATGGGAACTTCTGTAGAAAGAACTGCAAACCACACTGACATCTGGAAATTAGGTTTAGGTTATGAAATGCCTTGCGGACCTGTTGACGGAATGAACCCTGTAAAAGTTGCTGAAGCAATGCACGAAGCTATCGAAAGAGCACGTCGCGGAGATGGACCAACTTTCCTTGAAATGAAAACGTACCGTTACAGAGGACATTCTATGTCTGATGCTCAATTATACCGTTCTAAAGAAGAGGTTGAAGAGTATAAAAAAATCGACCCAATTACTCAAGTTCTTGACGTAATCTTGGATCAAAAATATGCTACACAAGAAGAAATTGAAGTAATTGACCAAAGAGTTAAAGACTTAGTTGAAGAGTGTGCGAAATTCGCTGAAGAATCTCCATACCCAGACTTACAACAATTATACGATGTAGTATACGCACAAGAAGACTATCCATTTACACCTCATAAATTATAATATCATGGCGATTAAAGTAACAATGCCTCGTTTGAGCGATACTATGACTGAAGGAACGGTAGCAACTTGGCTTAAAAAAGTAGGCGACAAAGTAAGCGAAGGTGATATCTTAGCTGAAATCGAAACAGACAAAGCAACAATGGAGTTCGAATCTTTTAACGAAGGAACTCTTTTACATATCGGAATTCAAGCTGGAGAAACTGCTCCAGTTGATTCATTATTAGCTATCATTGGTAAAGAGGGAGAAGATATATCTGCTCTTTTAGCTGGTGGTGATGCTCCTGCTGCTGAAGCTCCAAAAGCGGATGCTCCTGCTGCTGAAGCAAAAACTGAAACTGCTGCTCCTGCAAAAGCTGCTGAATTACCAAAAGGTGTTATAGTTGTAACTATGCCACGTTTGAGTGATACAATGACTGAAGGTACTGTAGCAACTTGGTTGAAAAAAGTTGGCGATACTGTAGCTGAAGGAGATATTTTAGCAGAAATTGAAACAGACAAAGCTACTATGGAGTTTGAGTCTTTCAATGCTGGTACATTATTATATATCGGAATTCAAGAAGGAAACACTGCTCCTGTTGACAGCTTATTAGCGATCATTGGACCTGCAGGAACTGATATTTCTGGAGTTGCTGATAACTTTACTGCTGGAGGCGCTGCAACTGCAAGTGCTCCTGCTGCAGAAGAAAAAGCTGCTCCTGCTGCTGAAAAAGCACCTGAAGCTGCTGCTGAAACTTCAAACGGAGGAAGAATTTTAGCTTCACCATTAGCTAAGAAAATTGCTTCTGACAAAGGAATCCAATTATCTCAAGTTAAAGGTTCTGGAGAAAACGGACGTATCGTGAAAAGCGATATCGAGAACTTTACTCCATCTGCTCAAGCGCAAACTGCTTCTGCACCTGCTGCTAAACAAGAAGCGTCTGCTCCTGCTGCACCAAAAGTTTTTGTTCCTGCTGGAGAAGTTTACACAGAAGAGATCAAAAATTCTCAAATGCGTAAAATCATTGCAAAACGTTTGGCAGAATCTTTATTTACTGCGCCTCACTACAACTTAGTGATCGAAGTAAGTATGGACGAAGCAATGCAAGCAAGAGCTGCTATCAATAGCGTTCCAGATACAAAAGTATCTTTCAACGATATGGTAATCAAAGCTTGTGCTTTAGCATTGAAAAAACATCCAAAAATCAACTCTCAGTGGAAAGAAGATGCTATCATCATCAACCACCACGTAAACATTGGTGTTGCTGTAGCAGTTGAAGACGGATTAGTAGTTCCTGTATTGAAATTTACAGATGCTATGAGTTTATCTCAAATTGGCGGTTCTGTAAGAGATCTTGCTGGAAGAGCTAAAAACAAAAAATTAGGACCACAAGAAATGGAAGGAAGTACTTTTACAGTATCTAACCTTGGAATGTTTGGTATTACTGAATTCAATTCAATTATCAACCAACCAAACTCTGCTATCCTTTCTGTAGGTGCAATTGTTGAGAAACCAGTAGTTAAAAACGGTCAAATCGTAGTTGGAAACACAATGATGTTATCATTAGCATGTGACCACAGAACAATTGACGGTGCAACTGGAGCTCAGTTCTTACAAACATTAAAACAATACATCGAAAGCCCAGTTACAATGTTGGCATAATTTCAAATTGCCAGCCTGAGCGAAGTCGAAGGTATCCATAATAAAATCCCGTCCCGAAGTTTTTCGGGACGGGATTTTTTGTTTAATTTTCATCCTCAAATTCAAAACCTCACAAAATGAAGAAACTAATTCTTGTTACTTTATTTCTGACAGCAATTGCCTGCCAGAAAAAAGAGCAAACAGAAAAACCAACCAACGTTGTAGACGAACACAGTTATTCTAAACCAGAACTTGCTGTTGTAAAACATCTTGATCTTGATATTAAAGTTGATTTTGATACACAGACAATTTCAGGAAAAGCATCTTGGACAATTGATAACATCTGCAAAGGGAACGAAATTATTTTCGACGAAAACACTTTAGACATCACAAAAGTAACTTTAGGCGATGACGAAAAAGAAACCAAATTCGAACTTGGGGCAGCCACTGAATTTCACGGAAAACCGCTTCATATTACAATCGAACCCAATACAACCAAAGTAAATATTTACTACAACACCACTAAAGATGCTGTGGCATTGCAATGGTTAAAACCAGAACAAACTGCAGACAAAAAGAAACCTTTTGTTTTCTCTCAAGGCGAAAGTGTTTGGTCACGCACATGGATTCCGTGTCAAGATTCACCTGGAATTCGTTTTACTTACAATGCAAAAGTTACGGTTCCTAAAGATTTATTAGCCGTAATGAGCGCTGTAAATCCGCAGAAGAAAAATGATACCGGAGTTTATACTTTCAAACAAGACAAAGCAATTCCTTCTTATTTAATGGCAATTGCCGTTGGAGATATTGATTTTCAAGCCATCGACAACAGAACTGGAGTTTACGCAGAACCATCTGTTCTAAAAAGCGCTGCTTATGAATTTGCTGAATTAGGAAAAATGGTAAATGCTGCCGAAAAACTATACGGACCATACCGCTGGGGACGTTACGATGTTCTAGTTTTACCTCCAAGTTTCCCTTATGGCGGAATGGAAAATCCAAACTTGACTTTCTTAACTCCGGGAGTAATTGCTGGAGATCGTTCTCTTACGAGTTTACTAGCACACGAATTGGGACACAGCTGGAGCGGAAACTTAGTTACAAACGCAACTTGGGATGATATTTGGTTAAACGAAGGTTTTACTACTTATGTTGAGCATAGAATTGGAGAAGCAATCTTCGGGAAGAAAGAATTTGACATGCAGAATGTTATCACCAATAAAGAATTGGTTGATAATGTTGCCGAATATGGAGATACAAATCCAGACACAAGATTAAAAGTTAGCTTGACAGGAAGAAACCCTGATGAAGGTATCAGTATGATTCCTTACGTAAAAGGATATGCTTTTTTAAGAGTTATTGAAAATGCTGTCGGGCGTGAAAAATTCGATCCGTTTATTAAAAATTATTTTGATTCTCACGCTTTTCAATCTATTACAACAGAAGATTTCGTTAAATACATCAACGAAAACCTTATTAAAGGCGACAAAGCTTTAGCAGATAAAATCCAATTAGACAACTGGATTTACAAACCAGGAATTCCGTCAAACATTCTTCCTGTAAGTTCTGCAGATTTTGATGCCATTGATGCTATTCAAAAAAGCTGGAGAGAAACTGGCGTTGCAGGTTTAAGCAAAAAAATCACAACTACAGCAGAAAAACAGCATTTTATTGATCATCTTCCTGTTGATATTACTGCAAAAGAAATGGAAGCAATTGATAAAGAATTCAACTTTACTAAAGGCGGTAATTTCATCATTAAACGCCAATGGTTTGTTCAGGCAATTCGTCATCAATATAAAGCAACAAATCCTGCAATTGAACAATTCCTAATTGGAAGCAGCAGAACTGGCTCTATTATGATGCTTTATAAAGAAATGGTTAAAACTCCAGAAGGAAAAATTTGGGCTAAACAAGTATTTGACAAAGCTAAATCTGGCTATCATGCAACTACAATTCAGGATGCTGAAGGTGTTTTGAAATAATTTTTTCAAGATTATAACTCTAAAAAGTGGCTGTTCTTTAGGAATAGCCACTTTTTTTTTACGCCTTATTTGTCATTTCGACGAAGGAGAAATCTTCACAAGAAGCTCGACAAAGATTGGATTCTCATTGCGGAGTTACTCGCGAAGATTTCTCCTTCGTCGAAATGACAAGATTGTGTTAATTGTTTGCAGAATTTCTAGTGCGATCCTTCCTTCATCAGGATGATAAATAAACGAAAACAATCTTATGAAAATGAGTGTTCTAGCCCCGATAGAAGTGAAAATCCTTTTGTACCGGGGTTCGGCACAAAAGATTGCAACGGATAGCGGGATTAGCTCCTGAAAACCACTGGGAAAAATTATCCATCACATAGCGTACATTCTCCATGTTTTAAAATCTGTAATCGTCGCAACTTTGTAATGTCAAAAGACAACAACAAATAATAGCAATTAAATATTAAATAAAATGACACGATTAACAGCTTTAAACCCAGAAGAAGTAACAGGAAAAACTAAAGATTTATTCAACGCAGTTCAGGCAAAATTAGGCGTTGTTCCAAACATGATGAGAACAATGGGAAATTCTCCAGCCGTTTTGGAAGGATATTTGAATTTGAGCGGTGCATTAAGCCACGGAAAATTAAGCGCAAAAACAGGTGAATTAATTGCATTGGCGGTTTCAGAAAGCAACTCTTGCGATTATTGTTTAGCAGCTCACACCTTTATTGGAGAAAAATTGGTAAAAGCAGATCCAGCAGTTTTAAAAGCAGCAAGATCTGGAAATTCTGATGATGCGAAAACAGAAGCGATTTTACAATTGGCTAAAACACTAATCAGCAAAGGCGGTCTAGTAAATGACGAAGATGTAAACAAAGCTAAAAACGCAGGAGTTTCTGATGCTGAAATTGCAGAAACTATCGCTCATGTAGCTTTGAATGTATTGACAAACTACTTTAACAATGTAGCAAATACCGAAATTGATTTTCCAGCAGTTTAATCAAGATTTGCACATTCACTATAACAAAAAACAATTTATAAAGATAGTTGTGAATTTATTTCATAACTATCTTTATATTTTCAAAAACAAGACCGAATATGAGCGCTCAAAATGTTTTCACTTTAATAAATCCGCAGAATGGAAATTTGGCCTTTAAAATCCTTCCTTTTGAAGACAACAGCTATTTTGATCATTTGCAGCGAAACAATTATTACTCTTTAATTTGGGTAACCAAAGGAAAAGGCAAAGTAAAAGCCGATTTTGCAGAACATCATTTTGAAGAAAATTCACTTCTCGCCTTTTCGCCTTACCAGCCTTTTATGCTTTGTGTAAGCGAACCAATTGAAGGAATCGCAATCCATTTTCATTCTGATTTCTATTGCATTCACATGCATCAAAAAGAAGTTTCTTGCAATGGCGTTTTATTCAATAATATTTATCAGCCTCCGTATGTTCAGGTTACAGAACAAGCTTCACAAACTTTTAATATGGTAATTGATCAGATGAAAGCTGAAATTCAAAATGCAGAATTGGCGCAGTATGAATTATTGATTTCTTATTTGAAAATATTTCTAATTACCGCTTCAAGATTAAAAACAGAACAATTGGAAGAAATGAAATCGGTTCCAGATTCTAAAGAACCCGTAATTCTCCAAAACTTAAAAGATGCCATTGAACTGAATTTTAAAACGAAACATTCTGCTGGAAACTATGCTGAATTATTGAACATTTCTCCAAAAGCCTTGGCAAAATTATCTAAGAATTATTTCAATAAAACCTTAACAGATTTAATTTCGGAAAGAATCATCATTGAAGCCAAAAGGGAATTATACATGACCAACAAAACGGTCAAAGAAATTGCATACGAATTAGGTTATGATGATGAACATTATTTCAGTCGTTTCTTTAAAACTAATGCCGATGTTTCCCCACAAATTTATCGCGAAACGGTAGGTTTTGGAAAAATGGATGCTTAGTTTAGAGCCGCAGTTTGCTGATTACTGTAAAACTGTTACTAATTACTTATTTTTCGCTTCTATCCATTTAGACATGTATCTCGTACTTGTATAAGCGTGATGCTGGAGCAGATTTCCCATGAAATTATGAAGACGATGGCTTTTAGAATCTATTAAAAGTGAATTTATCAATGAAATCAATTGACTTGAATAAGTGCCTTTCTGATAGCATTTATTAATGATTTCGATTCCGTTTTTTTGAGATTGTTTCCAAAGATTTTCGTCTTGATAAAGTGCAATTGCTTTTTTTGCAAACTCAACCGAATCATCTTCAATAAAACCATTCCAAGGCAAATTTTCATGCATTGCTTCAGAACCAATTGACGTTGTCGCACTTGGCGTTCCACATTGCATGGCTTCTAAAAGTTTACCTTTTAAACCCGCACCAAAACGAATTGGCGCTAGAACTACTCTAGCTTTTTTCACAACTTCATTGGCATCTTCAGCCCTTCCCATTATATAAAAACCATTTTTTGGCTGATGCAATTGCAGTACTTTTTGTGAGGGATATGCTCCGTAAACTTCCAAAATGGCTTCTGGAAAATCTCTTTTTATAGAAGGCCAGATTGCTTCTTTCAAATATTGAACGGTATTCCAATTTGGTTCATGAAGAAAGTTTCCAATGAAAATGAAATTTTTTCGTTCATCAAAAGAAGGCAATTTCAAAAGTTCTTCTTCTTTCATTTCATCCACCAAAAAAGGAAGATAAAAAAATAAGTCTTCATTAATTTTGAAAACATCTTTTAGAATATTCATTTCGAATTCAGAAATAATCAAAGACAGATCACATCTTAAAATACTGGCAATTTCTCGTTTTGCCACTTCTTCAGATAACAAATCTTGGATTTCAAAAATGCGATTTTCCTTGAAAGCTTTTTGCCTCGCCGTTCTTAAACAATGCACATCTTCTGTGTCTAAAATTCTAATCGCTTTTGGGCACTTTTCAATTACGCGCCACCCAAATTGTTCTTCAATCATAAAGCGATCAAACAAGACAACATCTGGATTTAATTCCAAGATAAAATCATCAAAAGTGGAAGAATTGAGCTCGATGTTCTTTTTTATTACTCCAAACTCAGACAAATCAACCATAAAATTACTATCCTGAGCCGCACTTGCAAAAGTAATTTCGAATCCATTTTCTTTGAAAATAGAAATCAATTGCATCATTCTTCCACCTGCTGCAGAAGACTTTGGCTCGGGCCAGACAAACCCTATAATTAAAAGTTTTTTGATTTGATTCATAATCTTTGTTTCATATTACAAAATAATACTATTTTCCGCGGATTTGCACCCAATTTCCTGAAATTCGGTCGTAAAAAAACACTAATTTTGCAAAATCTAAATGGTCGGAAATTATGTTGGGATTAAAATTAGCTACAGACCCTCGCTGGGTAAATATCGTTGAGTCAAATATCGAAGAAATTTTAACGGATCATGCCTGGTGCGAACAAAAAGCGGCTTCAAATGCGATTAGTATAGTTACTTACAACTCTGAACTCGAAGAATTGGTAACCGAAATGCTTGAAATTGCAAGAGAAGAACTGGAACATTTTCAGATGGTTCATAACATTATAAAGCAACGCGGACTTGCTTTAGGCCGCGAAAGAAAAGATCATTACGTAAATGTACTTTTTAAATTCATGAAAAAAGATGGTAGCCGTAGAGATGCACTTTGTGATCGATTATTGTTTTCTGCAATGATCGAAGCTAGAAGTTGCGAACGCTTTAAAGTACTTTCTGAAAACATTAAAGATGAAGAATTAGCAAAATTCTACCGCGATTTAATGATCTCTGAAGCTGGCCATTACACTACATTTTTAGGATTTGCCAGAAAATATCAAGATAATATTGATATCGATAAACGCTGGAAAGAATGGATTGAATATGAAGGTTCGATTATTACTAATTATGGTAAAAACGAAACCGTTCACGGATAAATTACGCTCTTTTTTATTACTCTATTTTCATATTTAAACACCACTATTCGCTATGCAGAAAAGTAAATCCAGATCAATCGTTTTTAAAATTGCGAAGTATTTCGGAATAACTTTCGCGGTTATTATAGGATTATTATTTTTAACGCCTATCGTCTTTGAGGATCAAATAAAAGAGCAAATAAAGAAAACAGCTAATGAAAGATTAAGCGCAGAACTAAATTATTCTGACGTTTCTGTCTCATTCTTCCGCCATTTTCCTTCTCTTACTTTAACTTTAGATAATTTAAGTTTAAATGGTTCAGCTCCATATACAAACGAAAAATTTATCACTGCAAAAGAGGTTTCTTTTGGAATCAATGTAGCGAGTCTTATTTTCAGCAAATCGGTAAAAATTGACCAGATCTATTTATCCGATTCTTTTATAAATGTAAAAGTGAATCCAAATGGAGAAGCCAATTACAACATTTATAAATCTCAAGAACAGGCTTCGCAACCAAAAGACAGCTCCGACACTGCCTTAAAACTAGAGCGAATTGAGATTTTGAATAGTAAAATTATTTACGACGATAAGTCGACAAAAGTCCATTTTGATGCTTACGGATTTAATTATTTAGGAAAAGGAGATTTGAATAAAGCCGTTTTTGATTTGTATTCGAAAGCTAAAATCGAGAAATTGAATATCGTTTATGAAGACGAACCATATTTAATGAACAAAAAAATTGATGCTGATTTGATCACAAAAGTCAACATCAACTCGCTTTCTTTCTTTTTCCAACAAAACAACCTTAAAATCAATCAGCTTCTGGTGGACTTTAAAGGAAAATTTGACATTTTGAAAGATGGTTACAACATGGATTTTGTTATTAAATCTGACAATAGCAATCTATATGATGTTTTTACCGCTTTTCCTCCAAAATACATTACTTGGCTTTCTAAAACCGAATTGAAAGGAAATACGAATCTTTTACTGACCTTAAAAGGAAAGTATATTGCTTCGGAAAATATTGCTCCAGATTTGAACTTAGATGTAAAGATAAATGACGGTTTTGTCAATTATAACAAAAGCGCATTCCCTGTTTCAAACTTAAATTTAGACATCAAAACTAAAGTTCCGTCTTTAAATCCGGATCTGGTTATTGTCGATGCAAAAAACCTTTCCTTGAACATTAATCAGGATTATTTAAAATCTACATTTTTGGTTAAAGGAATAAACACACCCGAAATTAACGCCGATTTCAAAGCTAAAATTGATCTTGAAAAACTAACCAAAGCACTCGGAATTCCTGATATTGAGCTAAAAGGAGCTTTGGCTGGAGATGTAAAAGCAAACGGAGTATTCGATCAAAAAAACAAGCGTTTTCCTGTTACAAACGGAATCATTAATTTAGAAAATGGTTATTTAAAAACACCGTATTACCCAAATCCGATTACAAACATCACTATTAAGTCTAAAATCGAAAACCAAAAAGGAACTTTTGAGGATTTAAAAATAAACTTAACCCCAACTCAATTTACTTTTGAAGGAAAACCGGTTTTTGTGCAAGCTTATTTAAGCAATTTTGACGATTTAAATTACGACATAAAAGCAAAAGGAGAATTGGATGTGAGCAGAATTTATAAAGTTTTCTCGCAAAAAGGCCTTGATCTTGACGGTTTCGTAAAAGCAGATTTGTCTTTGAAAGGAAAACAAAGCGATGCCGAAAAAGGAAATTACAGCAAACTAAACAATAAAGGAACTCTTGAATTAAGAAACATCGGAATTGCTTCTGAATATCTTCCAAAGAGATTCATTATCAAAGAAGGAATTTTCAAAATCAATCAGGATAAAATGTCGTTCAATAATTTCTTGGCCGCTTACGGACAATCTGATTTTAAAATGAATGGTTATTTACAGAATGTTTTCAATTACGCCATGACCAATACAGGCGTTTTAAGAGGCTCTTTTAAAGTTACTTCTCGATATATCAATATTGACGAATTTATGTCGAGTGTAGATCCTAATACACCTGTAACACAAAGTCCAGCTCCAAAAACAGAAGCCAAACAATCAAACAACACCCAAACTGGCGTTATTATCATTCCAAACAATTTGAATTTACAGTTATTCGCAAATGCACAAAAAGTTAATTTCGACAAACTAAATCTGCAAAATGCAACTGGAAATTTAACCATAAAAAATGGTAAATTAACTATGCAAAATACTGGTTTCAACCTAATTGGATGCAACGTTTCTATGAACGCCAATTATCAAGCTGTAACTCCGCAAAAAGCAAATTTTGATTATGCTATAAAAGCTACTGATTTTGATATTAAAAGAGCGTATAATGAAATCGAAGTTTTTAGAAAAATGGCCAGCGCTGCAGAAAAAGCACAAGGGATTGTTTCTTTAGATTATCAATTAAAAGGTCGCTTAAATGCAAATATGGATCCTGTCTATCCTTCTCTTGTAGGTGGCGGGACACTTTCTGTAAAAGATGTAAAAGTGAGAGGTTTGAAAATGTTTAATGCTGTAAGCAAACAAACAAATTCAGAGTCTATGAAAAATCCAGATCTTTCTAAAGTAGATATTAAAACAACCGTTAAAAACAATATTATAACTGTAGAGCGCTTTAAATTTAAGTTTGCTGGCTTTAGACCAAGAATCGAAGGAACATCAAGCCTAGACGGAAGACTTAACCTAAAAATGCGTTTAGGACTGCCTCCTTTCGGTATTTTTGGAATTCCATTAACCGTAACAGGAACACAGGATAATCCAAAAGTAAAAGTGGGAAGAAAAACTGAAGACTTGGAAGAAACTAAGGATACTGAAGATTAAAAATTTCAAATTCCAAACTCGATCTCAACATATCAACCTTTGTCATAGTGTAAAATTTTGACAAAGGTTTTTTTATATAAATTTGATAAAGTTTTACTCCCTTAAATCATGGCTATTCCGACAAACAAAGAAGAATTGCAAACTGCAATCAAAACCAATTACAGTAAGCTCAAAAAAGAGTTGTCTAAAACTCCTGAAGAATCCACCACAATTCCAAATTTACAGGGGCATGCAAAAGATACATTAATGAGCATTAACAATCTTGTTTCTTATTTAATAGGATGGGGAGAATTGGTGCTAAAATGGAACACAAAGAAAGAACTAAACGAAACGGTCGATTTTCCTGAAACAGGTTACAAATGGAATGAATTGGGAAAACTGGCACAAAAATTCTATAAGGATTATGAAAAAGACGACTTTAATACCTTATGCACTAAACTAAACAATACCGTTCAAAAGATTCTTTCTTTAATTGAAGAGAAATCTAATACAGAATTATATGAAACCGCTTGGTATGAAAAGTGGACATTAGGCAGAATGATACAATTTAATACGGCATCTCCTTACAATAATGCAAGAGGCAGAATTCGCAAGTGGAAAAAAGAAAACAATATTTTATAATTTCAATTAAGAAAAGACAAATTTAGAAACATACAAAATCCCTTTGCCCATCAACCACAACAATAAAGCAAGTCCCAATAATTTCCAAGCCCAACCTCTTCCTCTTTTCCAATTTGAGAAAAAAGAAAAAACTTCCATATACTTTATTATTACAAATAAGGTTGATCCTATAATGGCAAACCAGATCACTTCGTATAAACCAAAATAAAAACCATACAGAAAAACCGCACCAAGAAAAAGGAACGTTACCAATTGTATAAAATAATAATTTCTAAAACTGTATTTATGATTCATTTTTAATGACAGTATTAAAAATGAAAAAATCTCCAAACTTATGAATGCCGCAATAACATTATAAAAAACAGCATTCCATTGCAGCACAAGAACAATAGTCAAAACAACCGCTACAACTGTACATGCAGCTAGAGAATTGACACTTCTTTCTCTATATACTTCATTCTTAAAAGGAAATAAAATTGGATACATAAATTTTTCCAATGTACGCCAAAACGGTAAAGCATAAATTGCAGCAATTGCTGAAACCACAATTTCGTAGTTATAAAAAATATCTGTGGGAACTTTATACAATACATACCAAAGAGCCAATGTAACCAAAACAGCTGGCAGACATATTGTTTTTATGGTCTCCCACGGATCTTTTCCCCAGAAATTACTTCCGATCTCAAAAACGTATTTTTTAACCCAATATTCTCTAGTAAACAAAGCCGTTGACTGACTCCATAATAAAAATAGTCCCAAATGAATACTTACTGTTCGCACTACAAAATCCTCAACAGAAACGGCATAAAAGATACAAGCGACTCCTACTATCAAAAGTTCAAAAGTCAACAATAAAGGAGAAAATAAATATCTTAAAACAGGCTCTAAACGCTTGAGAAGAAATCCAATCCACAAACTCCAATATTTTTTAAAGAGCGCAATAACCGCACAAATAGCTATAAAGGCCGACAAATAAAACATCCAGTTCGTAAACAATTGAGTCTGCATCCAAATTTGAACTCTGGAGTTTTTTTGAGGTTCGTAGATTACTTTGGAATTTTCAAAAATCTGCTGCGCTAATTCATCTCTCGTTTTAGAATCAAACTCTGGAAACAATCTTTTGTTTTCCTCCCAAAATTGATCTGTTTTAAAGCCATTCCTTTTTAGAACTTCAAATTCATATAAAGTTTTTTTCTGTTTTTCATTTAAAGAACTTAAATGACTTACAATATTTTCCGAAGGAGTATTTGCATAAGCGCCAAGACAGCACAACAAAAACAATATTAAAATCTTTTTCAAACTTTTTTATTTAAAGAGGCTAACAAATGTAAGTTTTAAAGTCTTTCCAAAAAAGTCATAGAAATAAAAAAACCCGATCATTTCTGAACGGGTTTTTTATAAAAAGTAATCTTTGATTATTAAGCCTCGAAAGGAATAATAGATACATAAGATTTGTTATCTCTTTTCTTTTGGAACTTAACAACTCCAGCAACTCTTGCGTGAAGAGTGTGATCTTTACTAATGTAAACGTTTTCACCTGGATTATGTTTTGAACCTCTTTGTCTAACGATGATGTTCCCAGCAATAGCAGCTTGTCCACCATAAATCTTAACGCCTAAACGTTTTGATTCTGATTCTCTACCATTCTTCGAACTACCGACACCTTTCTTGTGAGCCATGACGTATGAGTTTAAATATTGTTATTATTCTTTAGTAGCTTCTTTTTTAGCTTTTGGAGCTGCTTTTTTAGCTTTTGGAGCTTCTACTTCTTCAGTAGCTGCTTCTTCTGCTACAACCGCTTTTTTAGCTGCTGCTTTTTTAGTTCCTCCTGCTGCAGTAATACCTTCAATTACAATTTGTGTAAGATATTGTCTGTGACCATTTCTTTTTTTGTATCCTTTTCTTCTTTTCTTTTTGAAAACGATAACTTTATCACCTTTTAAGTGTTGTAACACTTTAGCTTCTACTGAAGCACCTTCTATAGCTGGGGCGCCTAAAGTTACATTTCCATTATCATCTAATAAAAGAACTTTGTCAAAAGAAACTTTTGAACCTTCTTCATTAGCTAAACGGTGAACATAAACCTTTAAGTCTTTGCTTACTTTAAATTGTTGCCCTGCTATCTCTACGATTGCATACATATCAAATTGATTTATTGAATTTTAAGGTTGCAAATATACAACTAATAATTTACTATGCAACCCATACAAGCAAAAATATTTTTACCCGAAAAAACCTTGTTTTTCAAGTAGTTCTGCACATAAAACACAATTAATTTAAAGTAAAAGATTGTTAAAATCGTATTTATTTAAAAACAAATCTACAATTCGTAATTAAAAAAAACTATTTTTGATGTAACCAAAATCAACTCTTGTCTACCTACTATATGTTGATATTTTAAAATTATTAATCTTTATGAAAAAATCAGTAATGATGTTAAGTGCTGCATTAATGCTTGGCGGAGTGGCTCATGCCCAAAAAGTAGCTTTCGAAGAATACGACTTAGACAATGGCCTACATGTCATTTTACACAATGACTCTTCTGCCCCTGTCGTTATCACTTCGGTAATGTATCATGTGGGATCAAAAGACGAACGTCCTGACAGAACTGGATTTGCTCACTTTTTTGAACATCTATTATTTGAAGGAACCCAAAATATAAAACGTGGGGAATGGATGAAAATTGTTACTGCAAATGGAGGCGTAAACAACGCCAACACATCTGATGACCGAACTTATTATTATGAAGTTTTTCCTTCTAACAGTTTAGAACTTGGTTTATGGATGGAATCTGAAAGATTAATGCATCCTATTATTAATAAGATTGGAGTTGACACGCAGAATGAAGTCGTAAAAGAAGAAAAAAGAATGCGTTATGACAATCAGCCGTACGGAAATATTCTTCCTGAGGTTAAAAAGAATATGTTCCAAAATCATCCTTATAGATGGACCACAATTGGTTCTATGAAAGATTTGGATGCAGCAACTCTTGAAGAATTCCAGGCTTTTAATAAAAAATTCTATACTCCAAATAATGCCGTTTTGGTCGTTGCAGGAGATTTTGAAAAAACAAAAACAAAAGAATGGATTCAGAAATATTTTGGACCAATTCCAAAAGGTGAAGAAGTTAAAAAACAAACTTACACAGAAGAACCTATAAACCAAACCATTAAAGCAACTTACGAAGATCCGAATATTCAGATCCCAATGATTGTAGCTTCATACAGAACGCCTTCAATGAAAACAAGAGACGCAAGGGTTTTAGATTTGATTTCTTCTTATTTAAGTGATGGGAAAAGTTCTAAACTTTACAAAAAAATAGTTGACGACAAAAAAATGGCGTTACAAATTGGCGCAGTAGGATTTAGTCAAGAAGATTATGGAATGTACATTCTTTACGGCCTACCAATGGCACCATACACCATTAATGATATTTTAAAGGAAATGGATGAGGAAATTGTAAAAATCCAAACCGATCTTATTTCCGAAAAAGATTATGAAAAATTACAGAATAAATTCGATAACAATTACGTAAATGCCAATGCAAGCGTAGAAGGAATTGCAGAAAATCTGGCTTCTTATTATCTTCTTTACGGAGATGTCAATTTAATTAATACCGAAATCGACATTTACCATTCTATTACGAGAGAAGAAATTAGAGAAGTTGCCAAAAAATACCTGAATCCGAATCAGCGTTTGATTTTAGATTATGTTCCTACTGCCAAATCTCAAAACTAAGAATATCGAATCATGAAAAAAATATATCCTTTTTTAATCCTTATTTTCCTAACTGGAATTATGCAAGCACAAGATCGTCCACAACCCAAACCAGGAAATGCCCCAGTAGTCAACATCAAAAAACCGCAGACCTTTGTTTTAGCAAACGGAATGAAAGTTTTAGTTGTTGAAAACCACAAATTACCTAGAGTGAGCTATACACTTACTTTAGATAATGCTCCGTTTACTGAAGGCAACAAAAAAGGGGTTGATGAATTGACCAGCAGCTTAATTGGAAACGGAACTAAAAAAACAACCAAAGAAGCTTTTAACGAAGAAATTGATTTTTACGGAGCTAATATCAACTTTACTTCTCAAGGCGCCTATGCAAGTTCATTGTCAAAGTATTCTGGCCGCGTTTTAGAGCTATTAGCAGAAGGTGCTTTACAACCCAACTTCACTCAAACTGAATTTGATAAAGAAAAAGCAAAACTTTTGGAAGGTCTTAAAGCCGATGAAAAAAGTGTTCCTGCCATTTCAAACCGAGTAGTTGACGTTTTGGCTTTTGGAAAAAATCATCCGGTAGGAGAATATCTTTCTGAAGAGACTGTAAAAAATGTAACTCTTGCTGATGTTCAAAACAATTACAATACTTATTTCGTTCCAGAAAATGCTTATTTAGTTATTATTGGTGACGTCAAATTTAAAGAAGCAAAAACTGCTGTTGAAAAATTATTCAGCGGATGGAAAAAGCAGACTGCACCAAAAAACACTTACCCAACTCCAGTAAATGTTTCGAGCTTACAAATCGATTTTGTTGATGTTCCAAATGCGGTTCAATCTGAAATTTCATTAGTAAATACGGTAAATTTAAGAATGAACGATCCAGATTTTTTTCCTGCCGTTATTGCCAATCAAATTCTTGGAGGCGATTTTAATAGCTACTTAAACATGAATTTACGCGAACAGCACGCTTGGACTTATGGAGCAAGTTCTAGCATTGGGAGCGGGAAATATGTTACTAAATTTAAGGCTTCATCTGCTGTTAGAAATACGGTAACAGATAGCGCTGTTGTTCAATTCGTTAAAGAAATAAAGCGAATTAGAACAGAAAGAGTTGATCCAGAAGTTTTAAGAAATGTAAAAGCAGGCTATATTGGAAGATTTGTAATGCAAGTTGAAAAACCGCAAGCTGTTGCGCGTTACGCCTTGAACATTGAAACAGAAAAACTTCCTGCAGATTTCTACGAAAAATACATTCAGACCATTAACAATGTTACTGCCGATGATATTTATCGTGTGGCCAACAAGTATTTCTTGTTAGACAATATGCGTATCGTAATAGTTGGCAAAGGTTCTGATGTACTTCCTGGTTTAGAAAAATTACAAATTCCGATTCATTATTTCGACAAATACGGAAATCCAGTTGAAAAACCTGCTACAAAAAAAGAGGCTCCTAAAGATGTTAGCGCAAAAACGGTTTTTGAAAACTATATTAACGCAATTGGTGGAGAAAAAGCTGTTACCGCAGTAAAAACATTATACATGAATGGCACAACAACTGTTCCGCAGGCCCCTAATCCATTAACGTTTACCTCTAAATTAGATTCGAAAGGAAAAATGATGGTTTCGCTTTCTATGGGAACTATGAATTTAATGAAACAGGTGGTTAACGAAAAAGGTGCTTACGTTGAACAGCAAGGCCAAAGAAAAAACCTTGAAGGTGAAGATTTAGCCGAAATGAAAGCTAATGCCGCTCCTTTTGAAGAATTACAACTTGTAAAAAGAACAGACCTTAAAGTAGAAGGAATTGAACCAATTAACGGAAATGATGCTTACGTAATTAAAGATGGCAAAACAAAGTATTATTACGACGTTAAATCTGGATTAAAAACAGCCGAATCTAAAGTTCGCGAACAAGGCGGAAAATCAGTTGAACAAATCACTAATTTCAATGATTATAAAGAAGTAAAAGGCGTTAAAGTTCCTTTTAACTTAGTTCAGAATGTTGGTTTTGAATTAGATATTAAGATGTCTGATATTAAGATTAACGAAGGGGTTTCTGAGAAAGATTTTCTTTAAAAGATGCTAAGTTCTGAGACACTAAGATACTAAGTTGCTAAGGGCCTAAGACTTTAAGGCTTTGTCAAAGTTTAAAACTTTGACAAAGCTTTTTTTTATTCATTACGTTTTGTCAGGCTAAGCGACTCCGCGATATTAGAAAAAAACTCTCTTTTGTTAGGCTGAATGAAGTCGAAGCCCCACCCCTATTGGAACGCCTTTCTCCCCAAGCCTCGGAATCGCTCAGGGAGACATTCGCATCAAATCACATTTTACATTTTACAAGTAACATTTCACAATTCAAATCACTTCTTAGCCGACAAATAAACTCCAATTAAAATAATAAAAGCGCCAACAGATTGAATTGGCGTCAGGAATTCATTATCTAAAAGTCCCCAGAAGAATGCTACGATCGGAATTAAATATGTCACAGATGTTGCAAAAACTGGCGATGACATCTGAATCAGCTTGAAGAAAAGAATGTTGGCGATTCCTGTCCCAAGAACACCTAAAATCGCTACAAAAAGTATAGAATGCTGTGTTTCTGCAAAATGTATTTTCTGACTGATATCGGTTGTACTTAAAATGATTAATGCAGGTAAAAGTAAAACTGCAAAATTTCCTGTTGTAATACTTACAGAATTTAGATCGTGAAGATATTTTTTAATTAGATTTACGTTAATAGCATAACTAAGCGTTGCAATAACAACCAATAAAACATAGAGGTAATTTTGAGTTCCACTTGCAGAATCTCCGCTTAAAACCAAAAGCAGACAACCTACAAGTCCGACAAAAACGCCTAAAACCTGTCGTTTTTGAAACTGAATCCCAAATGCTATAATTCCTAGAATCAAAGTGTTTAATGGCGTTAACGAATTTAAAATCGCAACTATCGAACTATTAACCTGAGTTTCTGCAATAGCAAAAAGATAAGCCGGTATAAAAGTCCCGAAAAGCGAAGTTATGGCGACAAATTTCCATTGGCGGCGCGAAATCTTTTTCAGACTATTAAAACCCACAATCAATAAAAACAAAGCAGCAAAAATAATTCGGAACGATCCTACCTGAACAGCACTTAAGCCAATCAATCCTTTTTTTATTAGAATAAAAGAGCTTCCCCAGATAAGAGAAAGTATCGTTAAGTAAATCCACTTTAACTGTTTTGTTTCCATAAATTGTTATTTACTGCAAATTTGTAATTATTTTACGGACTAAGCATTCTCTTTTTATTAATTTTGCAAGAATCTTATTCGCAATTTTTAAATTTATATATAATGAAAATTTCAAAAATCTTATTCGCTGCAGCAATCGCTGGTTTAGTATTTGTTGGCTGTAAAAAAGCAGAAGACAAAAGTCTTGAGGTTGTAAATGCAGAAAAAAGTGCTCCAAAAGAACACAAACCTATTGCTGCCGAAAATCTTCAAACAGCAAGCTTCAAAATTGACGGAATGACTTGTGCTATGGGATGCGCAAAAACAATAGAAGAAGAATTAGCTAATCTTGACGGAGTTGACAAAGCAACAGTTGATTTTGACAAAAAAACTGCAACGGTAAGTTTTGACAAAACAATCCAAAACTCAGAATCTTTAACAAAAGTGGTTCAAGAAACTGGAGATGGGAAAACATATAAAGTTTCGAATTTTAAATCGTAAACAGATCAATTACAATAAAAAAAGGAATCCGATTTGGATTCCTTTTTTTATTTCCATTTCAACGTTTCCATCAAACGCTGCATATCATTTTTAACGTAACTCGCGGCAGGCATAATCGAGTCGAAATTTGGTTTTGCATAAAAATACACAGAACCTATTAAAAAATGTTTTGTGCTATCTGTAACGTAAAATTGAGAGTTTGTCGCTGCATTTCCGTCAACTTGATAAAACATTCCGTAAACCTTTTTCTGCGGATTTAAATACGGCTGTTCCAAAATATCATCGGCTTTAATAACGTGTTCGTAAGTCAGTTTTTGTGCATCACGCAATAACTTATCAATATTTCCATTTACTGGCTTATATGTCAAATAAATCGTTGCTTTCATCTTTGGATACGTGATTGCAAATCCGCATTCTTTCTCTCCTTTGATGATTGCATCTTCATTCATTTCGAAAGCAAACGGACAATTGTTTTCAAAATTCACATATTTTGCTTCCGGATAATCTAATCGCAGGTAACTTGCTGGTTTTGGCAAAACATCATTTTTACAGCTTATAACCGTTAGAGCAAGCAAAATTGCTGTTATTGAAAGTATTTTATTAAACATTTTTATTTATTGTTACTTTTATTTGTTTTACACGCTTTTTATCAACTGTTTCTACAGTGAAAATACAGTTTTCAAAAGGCACTTTTTGATCTTTTTTCGGAAAATTACCCAAAATCTCCAGAATGAATCCGGCCAATGTTTCGGCTTCTCCTTTATGAGCTTCAAAGACATCTTCATCGACATCTACAATTCGATAGAAATCTTTCAGGTTTATTTTTCCTTCAAAAAGAAAATTATTCTCATCGATCTGCGAGAAGTTTAGATTTTCATCGTCAAACTCATCACTAATATCACCAACAATTTCTTCGATAACATCTTCTAAAGAAACTAATCCAGAAGTACCTCCATATTCATCAACCACAATGGCTAAATGGCTTTTTAAGCTCTGAAAATCCTTTAGCAGATTATCTAATTTTTTATTCTCAGGAACAAAAAAGGCTTCTCTAATCAAAGAAGTCCAGTCAAATTCTTCTTTCTCAATATGAGGCAATAAATCTTTTACGAAAAGTACGCCTTCAATCTGATCGATATTATCTCGATAAACCGGAATTCTCGAAAAACCTGTTTCTATTATTTTAGGATAAATCTCCGCAAATGTTTCTGATATTTCCAATGCAAAAATATCAATTCTCGGACTCATTACCTGTTTTGTATCTGTATTTCCAAAAGAAACAATTCCTTCTAGAATTTTCTGCTCTTCTGTAGATGTTCCTTCCGAATCAGTAAGTTCCAATGCCTGAGAAAGTTGATTGACAGAAAAATTACTTTTTTGCTTTCCTAATTTATTTTGAAAATATATAGTAACGGCACGCATTGGCAAACTAACCGGAGAAAGCACTTTGTCTAAAAATGCCAGCGGATACGCAACTCGCTTAGCAAAACGAATACTATTTCTGCTAGCGTAAACTTTAGGAAGAACTTCGCCAAATAATAAAATTAAAAAAGTAACTAAAATTACCTCTAGAGTAAACTTAAAGGCTGGCGAACTTATGTTGGCAAAAATATTTTGCCCTATATAAGCGAACAGGATTACTACACCAATATTAAAAAAGTTATTCGCAACCAATAAAGTTGCCAAAAGTTTTTTAGGCTTTTCTAGTAGATTCGAAATAATTTTACCTTTTGCTGGACTATCATTTAAAGAATCATCGATGTCTTGCTGTGATAAAGAAAAAAGAGCTACTTCAGCACCAGAAACGATTGCTGAAAGAAATAATAAAATAAAAATTCCGACGAAACCAATAATTAAATTGGCGTCAAGATTTGTAGAAAAAAGTAAACTGGGCTCTGGGTCCAAATTGCATAAAATTAGTTAAACATCGCTTAAAAGGGCAGATCGTTAATTGGAAGCCCTTCAGGAGCATCAAAGTTAGTGTTTTTTGCCGACTCTGTATCCTGGTTTTGTTTAGTATACGCAGTTTCTTTTTTAGTTGTCAGGAAAGTAAACTCCGTTACCTGAATTTCGGTCGTATATTTTGTCGTCCCATCTTCTGTTTGCCACTGGCGAGATTTTATTCTTCCTTCGACATAAATTTTGTCTCCTTTAGAAAGATATTTTTCGCAAATCTCTGCGGCTTTATTACGCACAACCAAATTATGCCATTCTGTAGAAGTTATCTTTTCATTAGTCGTTTTATTGATATATACCTCATTGGTAGCCAGCTGAAAACGTCCGATGCAGTTTCCTCCATCAAAATAATGCATCTTTACATCATCGCCTAAATGGCCAATAAGCATCACTTTATTTAATGTTCCGTTCATAGTTTTGGTGGTATTTCTCCCAAAGATACATTTTTTTAGCAATTTATTTCTTGCTTTTCTATAAAATTATACAACACAATAGGAAAAGGAAAAGTTTTCAATTTTTGAGCATCTACTCCGTTTTCGACTTCCTCTTTCACTTTAATTTTCCAAAATTGAATATGCAAATGTTGGTGCGAAAGCTTGTGTATAAGCATCGATTCGTTGCAATCTTCTATACTTATAATAGTATACTTTGTAAAAATTTCATTTTTGACTGTTTGAGAAATCTCGTCAAAATCAACAATTGATTGCGTTTCCAATAACGGAAACTCATATAAATTATGCCAAATTCCTTTTGCAGTTCTTTTTTGAATTAATGTGTTTCCTGAAGCATCTTCTAAAATCAAATAATTAAAGTAACGATTGGTCACTTTTACCTTTTTTGACTTAACAGGAAGCATATTTACTTTTCCTTTTTGCAAAGCAGCACAGCTTTCGTTAAAAACACAAATCGCACAATTAGGACTTTTAGGAACACATTGCAGCGCACCAAACTCCATTATGGCCTGATTGAATATCGCTGGATTATCTTTAGGCATTAATTGCTGTGCCAAAGCGGCAAACTCTTTTTTGGTTGCAGGAAGCGCAATATCAGATTCAATATCAAAATAACGAGCCAAAACCCTAAACACATTTCCATCTACAACAGGAACCGCTTCATTATAAGAAAAAGAAGCTATTGCAGCAGCTGTATATTCGCCAACACCTTTGAGTTTTAGCAGCTCTTTATAAGAATCAGGAAAAACTCCATTTAAGTCATTAGATATATATTGAGCCGTTTTATGAAGATTACGAGCGCGAGAATAATACCCCAGACCTTGCCAAAGTTTCAAAACTTTCTCTTCTGAAGCATCTGCTAAATGTTTTACAGTAGGAAATTCCTGAGTAAATGAAAAAAAATAAGGCATTCCTTGCGCAACTCGCGTCTGCTGAAGCATGATTTCTGAGAGCCAAATCTGGTACGGATCGACCGTTTTTCGCCACGGTAAATCACGCTGGTGCTGTAAATACCATTTTATCAATATGTTATAAAAATCCATTGCAAAATACTTAGATTACAAAAGTAAATGTTTATGTAATTAAAATTTAACGAATTAGCTTGATTAATTATTTTTTTAATTCCTATATTTGCAAACTCAAAAAAATAGTACACCATTTATAAAATAAAATAGGAAAGAAAATGACGAAAGCAGATATCGTAGCGAAGATTTCAGAGAAGCTAGGTCTTGAAAAAGGAGACGTTCAAGCAACAGTAGAAACTTTTATGGAAGAAGTTAAAACTTCTTTAGAGACTGGAGACAATGTATACCTTAGAGGTTTTGGTAGTTTTATCGTTAAAACTAGAGCTGAAAAAACTGGAAGAAACATTTCTAAAAACACTACTATTAAAATTCCAGCACACAACATTCCTGCTTTCAAACCTGCAAAAGTTTTTGTAGAAGGAGTTAAAACCAACAACGAAGCAAAATAATATTAATTAACATAAATCTGACACAATATGCCAAGTGGTAAAAAAAGAAAGAGACATAAGGTAGCTACTCACAAACGTAAAAAAAGAGCGAGAGCTAACCGCCACAAAAAGAAAAAGTAGTTTTAAACTACTTTTTTCTTTTTAAACGTTCATTGAAATTGAAAATTAGTATTCAGTCATCAGTTTTTAGTCTTCAGTCTACTGATTACTTAGAACTACAAACTGCAAGCTGATTTTCCCCGGGTTCAATACCTGTTAAAATATTGTTTAATCCATCTGTAGATAAGATTTTAGATTTTAGACTTAAGATTTTAGATTTTTATTAATCTATACTCTTCTCTCTTTTTCTATTTTCTGAAAAAACAGATAAAAATTTACAGTGTGAATAAAGAATTAATCATTAGATCTAGTTCTGAAGCAGTAGATTTTGCCTTATTAAAAGATGGAAAACTAATTGAATTACACAAAGAAGAAGAAAAAAGCAACTTTCAGGTTGGTGATATTTTTATTGCCAAAATCAGAAAACCAGTTGCTGGACTTAACGCCGCTTTTGTAAATGTAGGCTTCGAAAAAGATGCCTTTTTACATTATCACGATTTGGGTCCAAATCTAGCTTCTCAGCTGAAATTCATAAAACTTGTAAGCGCAGGTAAATTAAAAGATTTCTCCCTAAAAACCTTTCAGTTTGAAAAAGAGATTGACAAAGATGGCATCATTACTGATATTTTAAGTGCCAATCAATCTGTCTTAGTTCAAGTAGTTAAAGAACCTATATCAACCAAAGGCCCAAGAATAAGTGCTGAGCTTTCTCTTGCCGGAAGATTTATTGTTCTAGTTCCTTTCTCTGACCGTGTTTCTATTTCTCAAAAAATAGAGGACAAAAAAGAAAAGGATCGTCTAAAAAAACTTGTTCTATCGATCAAACCTAAAGGATTTGGTGTTATTGTTCGTACAGTAGCCGAAGGCAAAAACGTAGCCGAATTAGAAAAAGATTTGCAGAACCTGCTTGGCAGATGGTCTGCAATGTGTAAAAAATTACCAACTGCTCATCATCCATCAAAAGTATTAGGAGAGCTTAATAGAGCTTCTTCGATATTAAGAGATGTATTTAATGATACCTTCAGTGGTATTCAAATAGATGATGAAGAGTTGTACCATCAAACGAAGGAATATTTGCAAGAAATTGCACCTTCAAAACAATCGATTGTTAAGTTTTATCAATCAAATGACACTCCCATTTTTGAGAAATACAATATAGAGAGACAAATCAAAACTTCTTTTGGCCGAACTGTTTCCATGAGCAAAGGTGCGTATCTTATTATAGAACACACTGAAGCGTTACACGTTATAGACGTAAACAGCGGAAACCGTTCTAATAAAGCGACCAACCAAGAAGACACAGCCATGGAAGTGAATATGATTGCCGCAGCAGAAATCGCACGACAACTTCGTTTGCGTGATATGGGCGGAATAATCGTAGTTGATTTTATCGATATGTCTAATCCAGAAAACAGGAAAGTTTTGTTCGACTTCTTGCGAGAAGAAATGAGCGACGATAAAGCAAAACATAAAATATTACCGCCGAGTAAATTTGGTTTGGTCCAGATTACAAGACAGCGCGTAAGACCAGAAGTGAATATCAAAACCAGAGAGGAAGATCCTAACAAACATAATGGTGAAATTGAAGCTCCAATTTTAATCATTGATAAGATCACCGCTGATTTAGAAAGACTTTTAAAAACCCACAATAAGGTTGTACTAAACACACACCCGTTTGTGGCTGCATACCTCAGTAAAGGTTTTCCATCATTACGTTCAAAATGGTTTTTTGAACATAAGAAATGGGTGAAAATCATACCTCGTGACGCTTACACGTACTTAGAATACCATTTCTATGATAAAAAAGGAAATGTTATTTCAGAATAAATCAAAAACCGCCTTTCGTGAGATTGGCGGTTTTTTTGTGCTTTTTTATAACTTCTTTTATGTCTTATACTAACACAAAAAAAGCTTATGCGTTTACAAAATATTTATATTTTAAAGTAAGTTTATATAATCTTTAAAAGATAATAAATGAAAATTGTTACGACTTATAGTTTTGAGAAAAAAAAATATGCCATTTACCTTCTTATAACAATCCTTTTTTTGCTTTCTTCGAAAGTGGCTGCGCAAAACGATACTCTCTTTTTTGATAAACAATGGAAAATATCTACCAAAGAAGTTGCTTTTTATTACAGAATTAAGCCTTTAAAAATAAAAACAAAAGATGCTTTAGGATATAAAATAAAGAATACTGACTCTCTTTTTACAATTTACGATTACTATTTAAATAGCAATAAAATACAATTTCAAGGCTATTCTAAAGATTACAATGGTGATTATTTAGTTGGGAAAGCAAAATGGTATAATGAAAACGACGACACAATTGAAACGAGAGAATTTGACTACAGAGAAAACAATGCTACACCAAAATTTAGGATTCCAGATTGGCCTATACTTTATTTAAATTATTCAATTGCCAACAAAAGTCTTTTAACTGCAGGTATGGAATTTTGTTTAGTTTGCCATACTGACAACAAACTCTTCATAGGTGCTGGGTACGGAATTACAAACAGCTACAATGACAAATATTATGGTCTTCCAGATCTACATTTGTCATTTAATACAGAATATTTTCTATTTTTAAAAGCTGGGAGTTCTACTAAAAATGCATATGCAATGGGAGGCGTAACCTTTTTAAACATGATAGATTTAGGCTTAGGTTATTCACTTTCATATAACAAAGAAAAAATTCCAACTTATGAGGGATTTACCACTTCAATTACGTTCCGATTTACAAACAATAAAAATGTATATGGCAAATTCAAAATCATGTAATAAATTCATTATTCCTTTACAATTTCAATTTTTCTTCTAATTTCATTTCCAGAAGCATCTACAACTGTTATGTAATGTATTCCTGTTGTTGGCCTAATAGGCAGTTCATGAAAAGTTTTTGTTGTGGCTTTATAAACATCATCAACATACCAAAATAATTCTTTATCTCTTTCAGAATACGCTACTTTCAAAATTACGGGCTGTATGTTACTGTTAAAATCCTTTGTTAAATATATTTTACTATTCGCTTTCGGATAAATAAAGTCCATTGTAGTGGTTTGCGTTCCTTCGCATCCTTCTTTAAATGGCGGTAACGGCAAATATTCAATATGCTGGCTTTTATAATACCAAGCCATAACAGGAGGCAGTACAAACCAGTTTCTAGTCACAATATTATCGATACTCTCACAGCTGCTATTAACCTGAAATTGCTCTGTTTTATCCAAATGAATGGTTCTATGATACGGACAAACCTTAGTCGATTTACCTTTTTTAGAGACCCATTGTTTAATTTTTGGGCAATTTTCTTTTGCCAGATAACCGCTTAAACGGCAAACCTCAACTTCTGCTAAATCATTATACGGAGTATCAAACCATCGTTGTCTTGGCAATAAATTAAAAACGTCAAATAAAATTGGTGCAGCGCTCGTAACTCCAGTTAAAGTTGGCCTTCCCTCCCCTGTTGCATTTCCTACCCATATTCCAACTACATATCTTGAATTTGTTCCAATAGCCCACGCATCACGATTTCCGAAACTGGTTCCCGTTTTCCATGCAATTTTAAGCGAACTGTCATAAAACTTCCAGGCTTCATCTCCTTCCGGCCTATTAACCTCTTCCATCGCATTGTACGTTAACCAAATTGATCCCGCACCCAAAATATTCTTCTGGTCGGTTTCTGAGCCAAAATCGGGCTTAAAATCATTTTTATAATTGAGTTCGGTAAATTCGTTAGTACGATATTTACTTTTATTTTTAGTGTAATAATTGACCGTAGACGAAAGATTTGCATAGGTTCGGCATAAATCCCATAAATTACTTTCGGCACCTCCCAAAATAAGCGATAGCCCATAATGATCGGGAGTTTTATTTATGTTTTTTAATTTAAATTTTTGAAGTTCTTCGTAAAACTTGTTTACAGTAAATTCCTGAAGCATTAAAACCGCAGGAATATTCAACGAACGTGACAATGCACGATGTGCAGGAACAGCGCCATCAAAAGTTAAATTGAAATTTTGAGGCGTATATCCAGAAATCTGTGTTGGTATATCAGCTACTAAAGTATTGGGCAGTAATTCGCCATCATCCAACATTGCTCCATACAAAAGTGGTTTTAGAATACTTCCTGTACTTCTTGGCGAATCAATAATATCTACGTCTTTTTGATGATCTGCATCTGCCGGAGAATTTCCAACATAACTCATTACATTTCTACTCTGAACATCAATAACCAAAATCGCCAGATTATGAACCTCATTCTGTTTATACTGGTTGTAATAATATCTTGCAATTTGATTGACACGATTTTGCAAGGCATAATCAATAGTAGTTTTTACTCTTGTTCCTTCTTCATTTTTTGCAACTCTCTGTAATAAATGCGGAGCGATTTGAGGCAAATCATACGGTTTTTGAGGCAATGGTTCTTCTATTGAAAGTTCGTACGTCTGCTTATCGATAATACCTTCCTCATGTAGTTTTAGTAAAAGTCGGTTTCTTTTGTTCAATAATTTTATCTGGTTTTTCCCCGGATAAATTAAACTTGGCGCATTGGGTAAAACAGCCAAAACTGCATTTTCTGCCCATGATAACTGATTGGACTGCACTCCAAAATAGCGCCATGAAGCCATTTCCAATCCCACAACATTTCCACCAAAAGGCGCATGTGCAGCATACATTTCTAGAATTTCATTTTTAGAATACCCTAATTCTAATCTCGTGGCGAGAATAATTTCTATTATTTTTTCAAAATACGTTCTGTTTTTTCCTTTTCGGGATAATCGAATAACCTGTTGTGTTAAGGTACTTCCTCCTCTGACCACTTTTCCTGCTTTTCTGTTTTGTTTAAAAGCATTAATCATCGCACCAGGATTGAATCCGGGGTGTTTATAGAAATACTCGTCTTCAAAATACACAATGCATTTTTTAAACTTATCTGGAACGCTATCTTGTGCTGGAAAACGCCATTGTCCGTCACGGGCAATTTTAGCTCCAAGTAATTCTCCTTCTTTGCTTTCAATTACGGTTGAATAAGGTTCTTTGAATAACGTTCGAGGTATCGAAAAATAGTAAATCAGCAAGAGCAGAAATGCAATTGCTGATTTTATTTTATTTCTTTTTATCCAGTTTAGAATGCGCTGAAAGAACGCTTTTAATTTATTTTTCAATGCTTGTTTTTTTTAACCGCAAAGGCGCTAAGTTATCGCAAATTCACAAAGTTTTTTTTTGCTCGCAGATTCAGCAGATCTTATTTTATCTGCTTGATCTGCAAAATCTGCGAGAAACTTTTTTCCTAAGTTTGCAAAGTTTTTGTCACAGATTAAAGGATTAAAAAAGATTTTGAAATCTGTGATAATCTGTGCAATCTGTGGCTAAAAAAAATTATTTCACAACCTCAACCCAGAATCCTTTTGTTCTGGCTAAGAATGTATTATCATACATCGCTTCACATTGTAATCCTGGCAGGTAATAATTCCCTAAATACGATGCATTTAACAGGATTCTAAATACTTTAGTTTCTCTAGCTTTCATTCCGAAATAGAAATTAGTTCTGTCATCTCGAATATCAATATAATCTGCAATGTTGTTTACAGCATCTCCATAATCGGTAAAACGAGTGTTTACAATTTCGAATCCTGAAGGCAGAATTTGAGATAACGCTACGTTTTGAACGCTTTCTCCTCTTTGGTTTTTAATCGTAACCTCGGCCACAAATTCAGTTCCCTGATTAATTCTTGAAACATTGATTACGCTTCCTTTTCTGTTTTTGAAAACAATAGAAGCCGTAACATCACTTTGAACCGCATTTTCTTGTCCGATAGGCAATATTCCGGTGTTCAATACACGAACATAAACTGTATTGGCTTTATTGTTTTTCAACGTAACGCTATTTGTTCCAGAAGCAACAGACAAACTGCGATCAGCAACCGATTTACCTGTATTGATTGTCTCTCCTTTTCCGTTTTTACTAAATTGGATATTGATTCCTTTCGGACCATTACTCACCGCAAATTTCGACATTGCATACAAACAATAAGCCGTTGTCTGCGTACTCATCCATTGATTGGCTGACATTTCTTTAGCTAATTTTGTTGCAGTAACAAATGCTTTTTGTTTCTGATCTAAAAGAAGCATCGTTTCTAAAGCCATTGCTCGGTTTCTTTCACTTGAACCATAATAGTAATAGCTGTAGCCATCTGAACTTCCATCAATGCTGGTTTTCAGGAACAAACTTTGCCCAGCCGATTTCTGACCTGCTAAAACATAAGCTGCGGCTAAGCGAAGCATACTTTCATTCGAAATGCCTTTTGTTTCTCTCAATCTGTTCATTGCTGATAAATCAGCATTTCCTGCTAAAGCTAAAGTATATAAACGATATGCCTGAGCCAGATCATTTCCGTATTTTGGTTCAAAACGCCATTGTTTCGCTTCTTTCTGCTGATACGACAGCCATTTCGATTTGAAATTAATTGGCAGTACATATCCTTTTTTCTCTGCTTCAATTAAGAAATGTCCAGCATAAGAAGTTCCCCAATCATCTGCAATTGCATTTCCTTGCCAGTACGGCATTCCGCCATTTGATAATTGGAAATTACCCAATCTGGCAATTCCGGCTGCGATATTTTTCTGAATCAGATCTTTGCGTTTCGCATCTATATCTGCCACATCGCCCAAATACAATTGCGGGAAAACAGATGAAGTCGTCTGCTCTACACATCCATGAGGGTATTGAATTAAGAATTGCAATCTTCCATTCAAATTCATTGATGGCATTGACGAAACTTCTAATCTTGCCTTATTGCTTCCTGCAATTCCGAAAGTTTTCCATGAAATTGTCTTCGTACTATTTGGCGTTAAAACAACATCTGTAAATGTACTCGTAACCGGATTTGGATTCGTCATGTCGATTTCAACATCATAAGTTGACTTCTCACTTCCAGATGTTGCTATTACTTGAACTTTTGCAATTCCTGTTGCAGAGCCTACAACCAAATTAAAATAAGCCATTTTCTCATCTGGCTGTGCAAAACTTAGCTTCTGAAGCGCGCTTCCCATTACTTTCAATCCGTTGCTGGTTTTAACCTGAATTGAAACATTTTTAATTTTATTTTCAGTTGCAAAAACAGTTACAGGCAATGTTACTTTCTCTGATGGAGAAATCTTTCTAGGCAACGAAGCCAGCACCATTAAAGGGCTCTTAACTTGCGTTGCTTTTTCGACGCTTCCGTAAGCGCTTGTATTCGCATCACCCGCTACTACCATTGTTCGAACAGAACCAATATATTTTGGAAGCTTTAAATCATGCGATTTCGTTTCTCCTTTTCCTAATTTAAATGGTCCATAATATAACACTACAGGTTTAAAACGGTTGGCTTTTTTAGCTTTTCCACCACCTAAATCCTGGTCACCACCAATACTAAAAATCTGATTTATTTTTCCGCCATAAGCGCCAATTACATCATCGTACACGTCCCAAGTTTTTACTCCTAAAGCTTCACGCACATAGAAACTATCCCACGCATTTGGTGTTTTAAAACGAGTTAAATCCAAAAGACCTTCATCGACAACTGCGATTGTATAAGTCATTTCTTTACCTGATTTTTCACCCACTTTAACCGTAAATGGCTGTTCTGGTCTTAATACATCTGGCATAGTAAGAGTTGGTGTCAAAATGGTGTTTTTATCTACGACTTCGATTGGCACAATTCCGTACATGCGAATCGGAGAATCGTTTTTAGTCGAAGCATGAGGCTGTAATAACGTGATATTGAAATATACATTTGGCGCCATCGCTCCCGTAATTGGAACCTCTACTTTTGTTTCTCCATTTTTAGTTTCAGCCCAAATAGTCTGTACAACTCTCGATCCGTTTTCAATTGAAATTAAAGCACGGCCACCTTCACTTGAAGGGAAAGAAATCTGTGCTTTTTCTCCAACAGCATAATTCTTTTTATCGGTAGAGAAAACTAACATATTGGCTGTTGAAGCATCTCTATTACGTGTTTTTCCAGACCAGATTGGCCAATCGATATTTACGGTTAAAGATGTTGCATGACCATCTTGCTGATCGGCGACACGAATTAAATAACGTCCCCATTCTTCATCTGTCAAGGCAAACTGGAAACTTCCTTTTCCACTTGAATCGGTATTGATGACAAAAGTTTTGTATGAAGTTGTTGCATTCGACGAGTTGTAATTTGATAAATTATCACTCGAAGAATCCCACCACCATCTCCAGTCTACTTTATAAACTCGTACTTCGAGATTACGAACCGATTTTGGTCTTCCGTTTTCGTCAACTGTTACAACATCAAAACGATTGTTTGTTCTCGTTTCAAGCATGCTGTATTTATTCAGTTCCGGCGTTTTTAAACCTACATAGGTTTTGTATGGAGAATAGGTCGTTGACATCACATCTGTACTAAAATCTCCTCCTTCTTCGTACACTTTTGTAATGAATGAAGCACGAAGCATTCCGGGTGCCTGACCTTGTAATCTTGGCTGAATGTTTACTGATGCTTTTCCGCTTTCATTTAATTTGCCAGAGAAAATATTAATTTCTTCTGTACTGAATTGACGTGCTAAATCATCAAAAGTATATTTTTCATAACCTTTAAAAGTCGTGCTTTGTTGAGAGAATTTAGCCTGCATTTCTACATTCAAATTCTTAGCAATTGCACCGTGAAGCCATGTTACCTCAAGATTGTCTGTATTTGGATACGAAGCCGAAAGTGTTTTTCTGCTAAATGTATTCTTGATTTTTAAACGATTTGGTTTGATGGTTTCAATCTTAATGTTCTTATAGAATTTAGCTCCACCAACACTTACCATTGCTTCCCAGTTTCCTGTTGGTGCATCTTGATTTGTTGGCACTATAAAGGCATAATGATTTAAATCATTCGTTTTTTGAACAGTCTGATAAACCGTTTTACCGTTCGGGTCGTTTAATCTGAATTTAATTGGATGTGATTTTGGAAGTTTATTCGCGGCATCATTCAAAATAAATGACAGATACAAATTATCTCCCGGACGCCAAACGCCTCTTTCTCCATAAATAAATCCTTTCAGTCCTTTTTGCAAAGTTTCACCTGCAACATCAAAATTACTTACAGATAACGAAAGTCCATCGTCTAACTTCACATAAGTCGACTGATCGCCTAAAGTAACAATGGCAAAATAGGCAAATTTATCCAATTGGAAAGATGCAATACCTTCACTGCTGGTTGCTTCTGTCGCTATTTTTTGCTGTTGGTAATTGTATAAATCTACCCTTGCATTTGAAACAGGTTCAGTTGTAACGATATTATTTACCGCAAATAAATATGATTTGTTTTCTCCTCTTTTGGCAATAACTCCTAAATCTGATGCTAAAATATTGGTTGCAATTCTAGCGTTGTAATAGTAAGAACCTGTACACGGATCTTGACTTTCTCTCCAGTCATAATCATCATAATAATAGTAATCGTCATAAGAGTTTCCGCTGTAGTTTACGTCGTTTTCATCAACTTCTTCTTCCTCGGCTTCATCATCGCTATTGTCTGATGTTTCACATTTATAAAGCGAATATTTCTTTTTATAAACAAATTCAACTCTGTAAATTGCTCCTGGTTCTGGTTTAATGATCTTAGATAAATCTAAGGCATACGTATTCCATTTCGCCAGATTTACGAGCGTACTTTCTTTTAAATTTAAAGTGGTTTTAGCAATTGGCTGTGCGACTTTTTTAAGATTTTGCCCGCCATTTAATTCATTGTATTGAAGAAATTGCAGAATATTATTTTTATAAATCTTGTATACTTTTACATCTACAGCACTTAGATTTACAGCTTCAAAATTCAGTTTTAAATTGTTGGAACTTGGCAAAATTGTTCCATTTTTAATAAAACGAATGTTTGGTTTTATCTGGTCAAAAGAAATTTTCTCGCTGTAATTGTTTTCCAGTTTTTTACCATATTGGCTCTCGATTCCCTGAAAAACTTCCAATAATAGTTCGCCCGTAACAACTTGTTCTGGTTCTTCGTCTGGTACATATTCAAAGGCTTCTTCTACAACTGCCACGGCTGAATCTACAGCAACAGCAGCTGAGTCAACCATTACCGCAGCCGAATCTACTGCAACTGCAACTGGTTCTTGCACAGCTACTGCTACAGGCTCTTGTTTTTTAGAAGCATTTTGGTTTGTAAAATATACTTTAAGTAAATTTCCTTGGGTAGAAAATTTCAGATTATTGGTGTTTTGAATCGAAACCAATCCCGCAAAATCTTGACCTTTTTCTAAAGGCTCAGAAAAATTAATTAAAACCTGCTGATTGTTTCCGTCTGGAACTTCAACTTTTATAACTTTAAATTCGTTGATGCTCGTAATCGGGAAATCGATTTGTCCTTTTTGATCAATGTCAAAATCATTTCCGTCATAGATAATTTCTAAATTAGAAGCTTCCGATTGACGCTGAATACTGTCAATTATAAAACGAAATTCTTTAGCAGGGCCAGCTACTTTCTCAAATTTAATTTTAAGATTATTACCTTTCTGCTTCGCTTCAACAAGCTTTTGAGCGGTTTCCAAATCAATATTGTCGGCTGTTTTTAAAACACAGTTTAAATATTGGTATTCTTTGCTGTACGATTGAATATCACCCGTATTGATGGTAAAATCTTGCTTAACCGTTTTAACTGTAAAGTTGAATTTTGACAGCTCCTTTTCTTTCTCTTTCGGAATGGCAGTCAGTTTATCTAAGTTTAAAGTAACCTGATATTCTGTTCCCATTTTTAGTTTTTTCTCCGGAATAAAAGCTACCGTGTTTGTTGAAAGCGCTATG
This sequence comes from Flavobacterium sp. B330r, assembly GCF_056824325.1. Lineage (NCBI taxonomy): Bacteria > Pseudomonadati > Bacteroidota > Flavobacteriia > Flavobacteriales > Flavobacteriaceae > Flavobacterium > Flavobacterium sp. B330r. The sequence continues at coordinate 2,460,532 of NZ_CP124860.1, read as the reverse complement.
ACTTTTCCGTGAACACTTGGCGAAATGTCAAACAAATCGTCATCTAATTCCTGATTTGGCTTCCAGTCGTTTTTATCGAAAGCCAAAACCACACGAATGTCAGAATCCGAAGAAACAATTCCGCCCGTAAAACTGGTAATGTAATCTTTAAATAGTGAAAAATCTGAATTGAAATCTGCTGCTGATTTACGCCCGCAAGATTGAAAAATAAAAAACACAAAAGATACGAGAATTAGTCCTTTTACTTTCACCTTTAATTAGAGTTAATTGGTTAATAAACTAAGAATTTAATACAATTTACCGTCAAAAGCCTTAACAGCAAAAACGTAATTAAATTATTATAAAAGTAAAATATTTTCCGAATCCTTTAAGAAGAAAATTCTCTAATATGATTATTTAACTTTTGTTGAAGTTTTATCATTGCTCTCAAAGCTCAGAACCTAATTTTGATATAACTTTATCCATTTCTAAAAAGTGTTCTTCTGTACCCGATGAATAAAAAATTTGATTGTTACTCATTACTATAATTACATCATCATCATGATTTCCATAGAAATTTATTCCATCTGCCCATTGCGTAAAAGAAACAATTTTATTTTTATAATTCGTAGCAATAAAGCGAAAACCTTCATCGTCTATTTCGTAAAAACAATCAGAAGTAAACCCTAACGCAAAACCAGCCTGAAGATAAGCCATTGCAGTAAAAAAGTCTGTCAAGTTCTCTGTTTCCAAATTCCATTCTTTTTCATCATAACTCATGTAAACTGGCGGATTCGTTTTTGACAAATCGTCTTTATGAATTCCCCAAACACAAGCCCGTTGATTTTCATAGTAAAAAATCAAATAATCATTGTGCTTAAAATATTGAAAACGTTCTGGAACAATCAATAAATCTTGGGTCTGATTTAAATTTTGAATTTTCCCCAATTCATTATAGTAATCAACAAAAACTGCTGGAAGATCTCCAAAAATATTTTTTATAACCTTAATTTCATTTTCGGTAAAACCATTGGGCTCAGTAATGCCAAAAAGCTTTTTTATTCTTGAAAAATCTGTCATGATAATTAGTTTTATTTTCTTCTTTCTAAGAAAAAACGTTTCATCAAATCCGCAGCTTCATTAGCCATTACCCCAGAAACAACAGTCGTTTTAGGGTGCAATTTTGTTCCCATATTGATAAACCCACGTTGTTCGTCTCTTGCGCCAAAAACAATTTTAGAAATCTGGCTCCAGTACAAAGCGCCCGCACACATTTGGCAAGGTTCAAGAGTGACATAAAGGGTACAGTCTTTTAAGTATTTTCCGCCTAGAAAGTTTGCTGCTGCTGTGATAGATTGCATTTCAGCATGAGCTGTAACATCATTTAATAATTCGGTTAAGTTATGACTGCTTGCAATTACTTTATCTGCAACGACAATTATAGCGCCAACAGGAATTTCGCCTCTTTCAAAGGCTTTTTCTGCTTCCTGCAAAGCTTTTTTCATAAAATATTCGTCTGTAAAAGGATTTATCATAATTGCAAAAATAGGATTTTAGAACTTATTTTTATTACATTTAATCTTTGATATCTGAATATGGAAAGAAATTACAAAATCAGCATTCCTGAACCATGCTCTGAAGAATGGAACAAAATGACGCCAAATGAAAATGGTCGTTTCTGCATGAGCTGTTCAAAAACTGTTGTTGATTTTACCTTGATGTCTCCAGAAGAAATTCAGCACTATTTTACTCAAAATAAAAATGAAGGGGTTTGTGGGAGATTTAAAAACTCGCAACTAGAAACCATAATAATTCAAATTCCAAGTCGAATTTTACATACGCAAACACAATACCATAAAATATTTCTGCTCGCTTTATTTATTGCTATGGGAACAACTCTATTTAGTTGTTCGGACAAAGATGGAAACAAAAACAGAATCCATAAGGTCGAAATTGTGAACACAGAGAAAAATCAAGATGAAAATGAAACTGTTCCGGCATGTTATGGACATCAATTTGAACCTAAAAAAGCAAAATATGTCGGAGAACTTTCTAAAGGATTCACAACTGGAGTACTTGTAATGACTGAAAAACCTTTGAAATATGATGTCGTTTTTAGTTCAAATGATTTAGATATAGTACCCTCTCCAAAAGATGGAATGAAAAAATTCTATTCTTATTTTACAAAAAATTATAAGGCTTCAAAACAGTTAAAAATGTCAATCTTATTTGTTGTAGAAAAAGATGGCACTTTAAGTAATTTCAATGTAACAAAAAATACATCATCAGCAAATGAAGCAGAAGTTATTAAAGTTTTAGAATCTGGTCCAAAATGGATTCCTGGAAAAGTAAACAATCAATTTGTTCGATCAACTTTCATTTTGCCAATTACACTTAAATAATGAAAATAAAACATGAAATAACTACTTATATAAATCGCAAATCGTTTTTGCCAACGTTGTATGTAGTTATGGCTGTAGTTTTTTTCGGTTGTCAAAACAAAGAAAATAAACAGCAGGAAGTTAAAAGTATTGAGGTTGCCAAAGATACTTTGACAGCAAAACCAGAAGCTTTAGATGCAACTGCAATTAGTACAAAAAAAACAGATCAAGTGCCATCAGATTTATCAAAAATTGAGCAGCTTAAAATAAAAAAAACAACAACAATAGCCTCTAGAGAAGTTGATGATAACAAATCTTCAAAATCTGATAAAGTAAAAAAAGATGATGCTTCTTCTTCAACTCTAAAACCTCTTTCGAATACCAATGCCGAATTTCCTGGTGGTATTGATCAATTTCATACTTTCTTCATGAAAGAATATAAAAAACCAGAAAATGTGAATTACTGGAAACTCAATTTCACACTTGCCTTTGCGATAGAAAAAAATGGAAGTGTTTCATTTCTTGAATGTTCGCCGCCTGTTGAAGAGCCTCTAGAAAAAGAAATTATAAGGGTTTTAAACTTATGTCCTAAATGGCAACCAGGCGAATCAAACGGAAAAAAAGTCAGAATGCAATATTCTGTGCCTATTCTTCTAAAATAATACGCACAGAGAAATTAAATTTAAAACCGTAAATTTGCTTTTTACCATACAATGAAAAGCGATTTACTTTCAAACATATACAATCCGACCGATTTACGTCTTTTAAAAGAAGAACAGCTTACTCAGGTTGCTCAAGAACTTCGTCAATTTATTATTGATATCGTTTCTGTAAAAGAAGGGCATTTGGGGGCAAGCTTGGGCGTTGTAGAGCTTACAATTGCTTTGCATTATGTTTTTAACACCCCCGATGATTTATTGGTTTGGGATGTTGGACATCAAGCTTATGGGCACAAAATATTGACCGAAAGAAGAGAAAACTTTCATACCAATAGGCAAATCGAAGGTATTTCTGGTTTCCCTAAAAGAAGCGAAAGTGTTTACGATACTTTTGGCGTTGGGCATTCTTCCACTTCAATTTCTGCAGCTTTAGGAATGGCGATTGCTTCTAAGCTAAAAGGTGATTTTGACAAAGAACATATTGCTGTAATTGGCGATGCTTCTATTGCAAGCGGAATGGCGTTTGAAGGACTTAATCATGCTGGAGTTACCGATGCTAATATTTTGGTTATTCTAAATGACAATGCAATCGGAATTGACCCCAGTGTTGGCGCTTTAAAACAATATCTGACTTCTGTCAAAAACGGAAAAAATCCAATACAAAATAATATCATAAAGTCTTTAAATTTTGATTATTCGGGACCAATAGACGGTCACGATCTTCCGAAATTAATTAAAGAATTAAAACGTTTAAAAAAGATTAAAGGCCCAAAATTCCTTCATATCGTAACTACAAAAGGAAAAGGTTTGCTTCAGGCTGAAGAAAATCAGGTAAAATATCACGCGCCTGGAAAGTTTGATGCTTCGACTGGCGAAATTCATTCAAAATCGGAAGAAAATCTCCCTCCAAAATATCAAGATGTTTTTGGCTTGACCATTTTAGATTTAGCTAAAAAGAATGAAAAAATAATCGGAATTACGCCTGCAATGCCCTCTGGAAGTTCATTAAAATTTATGATGGACGAATTGCCAGATCGCGCCTTTGACGTTGGAATTGCCGAACAGCATGCCGTTACATTAGCGGCTGGTATGGCAACTCAGGGAATGATTGTTTACTGCAATATTTATTCGACTTTTTTACAGCGCGCCTATGATCAAGTAATTCATGATGTGGCGCTGCAAAACCTTCCTGTTATTTTTTGTTTGGACAGAGCAGGTCTAGTTGGAGAAGACGGAGCAACACATCATGGTGTTTTTGATATTGCCTACTTGCGTTCGATTCCGAATATGATTATCTATGCGCCTTTAAACGAAATTGAACTTCAAAACGTTTTGTATACTGCGCAACTTGGATTAGATCATCCAATTGCAATTCGATATCCAAGAGGTCGAGGCGTACTTCCAAATTGGGAAGTAGAAAATTTCGGACATTACAAAAAAATTAATTTAGGTGAAGCAAAATGTTTAAAAGATGGTACAAAAGTTGCGGTACTGTCGACCGGAACAATTGGAAATAATGTTATAGAAGCCCTCAAAGAATCTACCCATTCAGATGAGATTGCCCATTACAACTTTAGCTTTATTAAACCACTAGATAACAATACATTAACCACTATATTTAAAACTTTTAAAAACATTATTACAATCGAAGATGGAGTTAAAAATGGTGGTTTTGGAAGTGCTGTTTTAGAATTTGCAGCATCAAATAATTTTAAAAATTCGATTGAAATTTTGGGTGTTCCAGACCAATTTATTGAGCATGGAACAGTAAATCAATTACAACAATTGTGTAAAATTGACGTTAAAAATTTAATAAATCTTTTTTCTAACGGTTCAAAATAATTATTTTGCGATACCAAAACAAAAATTACCTATAATGAAATTATTGCGTTCTACCCTTTTGCTATTATTGCTTTTGTGTACTTCTAATAACTTTGCCCAGATTATACAAACAACTCTAAGCCCCAATCAAGCACCTAAACCGCCTTCAAACTGGACAGAAAAAAACCAACTTGGTTTTGACCTTTCACAAATAGCTTTTGTAAACTGGAGCGCGGGGGGAACAAGTTCTATCTCTGGATTATTTAAAGGAGAATTCTCTAGAACTTATTTGAAAGGAAATCATAAATGGTTCAACGAACTTATTATGAAATATGGTCTAAACAAACAAGAAGATATTGAAACGAGAAAAACGGATGATGCGATTCAATTGAACTCTACTTACGGTTTTAGAAAAGATACCGCTTCAAATTGGTACTACTCAGCAAAGTTTAACTTCAATACGCAGTTTACCAACGGTTACAATTATCCTAATCGAGACGTTCCTATTTCTAGACCTTTTGCACCAGCATATGTCTTTTTAGGAGCCGGAGCAGAAAATTCAAATAAAGAGAAAAACAGAACATTTTATTTCTCACCAATTACTTTAAAGACTACATTGGTATTAGATCAAAATTTGGCAAACCAAGGTTCTTTTGGTGTTAAAAAAGCCGTTTATGCGCCAGATCCTTTAGATCCAACCCAGCAAATTTTGATTGAAGAAGGTCAAAAGGTAAAAGCCGAATTTGGTATCCTTTTTACTGCCTACATGAAAAACGAAATCTATAAAAATGTTTTTTACGAAAACAGACTTTCCTTATATACTGACTATTTAAATCGATTCGGAAATGTCGACATTGATTATGACACACGTCTAGATTTGGTTGTAAATGCTTATGTCAAAGCAAACATTGGCGTTCATTTAATTTACGATGATGACATTAAAAACAAAAAAGACGTTATTGATCCTGCCACAGGAACAAAAAGTCAAGTTACTGAAGGTCCAAGAATGCAGTTAAAACAAGTTCTTGGCGTTGGTTTGGTTTATGCCTTCAAATAAAGAAATCAATAAAAATAAAAAAGCTTCTTTTAGAATATTTCTGAAAGAAGCTTTTTTATTTAACGCTTTTTTTGTCCTTGAATCATTTCATAGAGTTCAAGCGCATTTCCGTCTGTTAAGAGCGAAACATAATGGCAGATATGCAATAGGCGCTCATATAAATTTGTTTTCTCTAAATGATGTTTTTCTGGAAGCATTTTCAAAATCAACTTATCGTAGTTGGAGGCAGTTCCATCATATTTATTATTAAATGCTGTAATAAATTTATCCAACAGCGTTTGAATAATCTGGTAACCTACAATTTCTTTTTCAATTACTTCTCTGCTCTGGTAGATTTTTTCAACACTCAGTTTGATAATATCATTCATCTGCGCTTTGTATTTACTTTTATCTGTTAAAGCATACGGAAAATTTCCTGCCAGAATTGCTTCTTCATTTTCAACAAAAACATTTACAGCATCATTAATTAAAGTTCCAATTGCCAAAGCTCTCAAATAACTGATACGATCTTCTTTTGTAGTTAACGATTTGTATTTAGAAACCCCAATATTATCTTTTACGAGATTAATCAGATATTCTAAAGCAAAATCTTCAGAAACCAAACCTAAATTAATTCCGTCTTCAAAATCAATAATCGTATAGCAAATATCATCTGCCGCTTCAACCAAATACGCTAAAGGATGTCTTTCAAAACCAATATCGTCTCCAGATTTATTGGCAATCATTCCCATATCTTTGGCAACTTCTTCAAAGAATAATTTATCTGTTTGAAAGAAACCGTATTTCTTATCAGCGATATTATTGGTCGGCTTTTTCGGAAGACTCTCTTTCGGATATTTCATAAAAGCCCCCAAAGTAGCATACGAAATACGAAGTCCGCCTTCAATTCCAGGGCGGCTTGCGGTTAGAACTGAAAATCCGTTTGCATTTCCTTCAAAATCAATTAAATCCTGCCATTGCTTATCTGTTAGCTGATTTCTATATTTCTGACCATTTCCGATAGCAAAATATTCGCCAATTGCTTTTTCGCCAGAATGCCCAAAAGGCGGGTTTCCGATATCGTGCGCTAAAGAAGCCGCAGCTACAATTGCGCCAAAATCGTTCATATGATAACCATGAACTTCTTTTAAATAAGGGTACTTTTCAATGATTTTCTTTCCAACCAAACGCCCAAGCGAACGCCCTACAACAGAAACTTCCAAACTATGCGTTAAACGCGTGTGCACGAAATCGGTTTTAGAAAGCGGAATAACTTGTGTCTTATCTTGCAAACTTCTAAAAGCGGCGGAGAATATAATTCGGTCGTAATCGACTTCAAATCCTAGACGAGTATCATCTTGTTCTACACGTAATCTTTTGCTTGTATCCCCCTGACGTTTTAATGATAAAAGTTGTTCCCAGTTCATTTTAATTTTTGATTGTAGATTAACGATTTTAGATTTTTGATCTAAATTGCTGATTTTAGATTTCAAAAATACGTTTTATTTTAGGATTTTCTTCTGCTTTAAAATTCTAAAGCGGTGCTGTGTTTGATTTCTCCCATTACAAAAATACTGTTCGTCTTTCCAATGTTTTCAATCATTGACAGCTTATTCATTACAAAATCCTGATAACTAGCCATCTCTTGCACTAAGATCTTGAGCATAAAATCGTAATCGCCAGCAATATTCTAACATTCTATAATTTGACTTAATACCTTTAAATAGTTTTTGTTTTTTATGTCAACAAATAAGGCCGAATATTAGTTCTGATTCGGTTCGGCTTCATTTTGTTGGTATTTTATAGCCAGAAATAGATTTGTAGAATAGCAGTCAGTACTTTCTTGCTTTTACTAAAACAAATTGTTTTTCTATTCAGTCTTTTTAAATGTGTTCGCATTGAAAGATTCTTTCTTTCTATACGATTTGTACCAAATTGTTTTGTTTTATGAATTCCTGAAGAGATAAGATATTTATAATGCTTCAGTTTATCTGTATAAATCGCTTTTGGTTGTGATAACTTCAAAGTAGTTAAAACTACATTTAATGTTTTATTGGTTCTACTGCCTACATTAAAACTAACTACTCTTCCCGACTCTCTTTCTAGTGCGTAGACAATCCATATTAGTTTATCTTTACTTTTTATATAACTTCTCATTTCGTCTACTTCATAAATCTTACCTAAACTCAAGATAGGTCTTGTACAATTTTCTGAAATTAATAGGATGCGTTTGATCAAAGTTGTTGTAGAAATTTTCAGAACCCTAGCAGTGCTTCGTATTCCCAAACCTTCTTTTGTAAATAAAATAATCTGCTGATCAACATCCTTCTGACAGGCATTATAGTTATAATTCAATTGTTGTTTCTTTTTGCAAACCTTGCATTTATAACGCTGAATTCCGTTAGACTGACAACCATTTTTATTACATTTTCCTCCGCAAAATCTACACTCTACATCCATGTACACTTAATAAGTTTTTCAATGCTTGAAAAATAAGAAAGGCAACCTTAAGGTTGCCTCATTTTTTATAAAAATTAATATTCATTCTTTACTCTAATGCTCTTAAAAGCATATTTTCTTATAAATGCCCTAATCTGATACATTACCGGGAAGTCAGAGACATTCGCACAGCGCACAGCCTTTCAGCAGAACTCTTCGGAGAGCGGGGACATTCGCACAGCGCATAACTTTGTCATTAGAACTCTTCGAAGAGCGGGGTAAAGCGTTTAATTCTTTTATTCTTTGTCGATTTGCTTTGTCTCACGAGCGGGTTTCTCTAATTGCTTTTTTCTATAGGCATCTAATGCAGGAACTTTACTCTCATCTATTTCTAAATATTTTAAAATCCTAGCCAAAAAATGATCTGATACATATTGACCTGTAGAAAAATCTATATAATATTCACTATTAGGTTTAAGAATAATACCTGTCGTTAAGCTATTAATATACTCCCCCATTCCATATTGATCCTTTTTTAAAAATCGTATAAGAATTGTTCCTTCAAAAGGTCTTGTTTGCAGATTGTTCTCTTCTTTTAATGAAATTAATTCTTTACAAATAGAAGCTATTTCTTTTTTATCTTTAATATTAATTTCTTCAATTCCTCCAAACCTATGTAAAGCTCGATTTTGAATATTGATTTCATATATAGAATCTAACATTTCTTTATTAATATTATCCCTAGTACTGCAACAGCTCGTTAAAAAACACAACAAGCATAATAAACAAAATTTATACATAATTAATCTTTTTTAGGTCCTGGTTCTATTGATAAATCTTTTATTAATTTAGCTCCAGATAATTCAAAACTTTTATTATCTCTTTTTCCTCCAAAAACCTCCTTAGACTTGCCAAATCCAGCAGAAATTCCATAATAAGATTGATCAGCTGCAACAAATAATGACCCATTCAAAATACCACGGCTAACCCCTATAGAAGTTTCAAGCCCCTCAAAAGTATATCTATTAAATTTTTCAAAATTACTATCTGATTTATAAATTAAACTTGCGCCTAATCCTGCACTAATTTCAAGAGAATAACTGGCTTTTTCAAATCCAATATTAAAGCCTTTTTCACCAGAAGGTCTATAAAAGAATAATCCTCCTTTATCAGGACCTTGAAGAGGAGTAACAATCCCCAATGTCCCCCCTACATTGACCCCTCCAGCATGCAATTCTGCTGCAACATTAAATCGTACTGCATCTGGCTTCCCTGTAAGCGTAGCCCATAAATCCAGTCCATACATAACGGTCGGTTCCATTGGTGCCATGCTCACTGGAGCCATAGGCGCTAAAATATTTCTTGAATAATAATCTATGTTATATATATTAGATTTCATAACAAGAGTTTGTCTGTATTTTTTTGAGATAGGATCCCATCCCCATAAAATGATATCATTTGGGGCTTTACCATCGGGATCAGTAAACCTGACAGGATTATTTAAAGCATAAGCATAAGAACTTACTCCTTTAAACTTCTCTGCCAATGGATCGACCGATATAAAGATTCCCAAGCTTAGGATCCTGATATCTCGCCCCGAAATAGTAAAGTCCTGTCTCTCTGTCAAGTTCTTTGCTCGTAAACAAATACGGCGTATTCCATTTGGCATTTTTCTCTTCCAAGAAAACTTCCCCGAAAGGCACGTATTCGACATGTTGAACAACCTCACCATCTAAGTTGCTAATATACGAAGAACTTCCCAAATGGTCAGGGTGATAATAAAACTGCTGTAATTCTGCATTGTCATTTTTACCTGCCATCAACTTTCCTGTTGTAGAACTAGAAGAACTAGAACTTTCCCCAGAAGGATTACAACAGAATCCAATCCCATTTACATAGTCATTATTGTCCAAACCATAATAAGGAACTTCAAATGTTGCATAATTTGCTTTAACAACTTCTAAAGATTTCTTGTATTTCGCATCATAATTTACCTTAACCCCTGAAAACGATTCTCCTGCTTTTTCTAAACGTCTTGGATCTGCACCGTACGAATCAAAATCCCCAAGTTTAGAAACTATTCTTTGGCTTCCAATATAAATATGCTTGGTATATCTTCCTCCATTCTGCGCTACTAAATATGGATTCACATAAAGTGTAAAATCACTCGTAGAAGTTTTACCTCCAGCAAAAACAGAGTTTACAAATATTCCCTGTCCTCCTCCTGACATTTTTGTTACGCGTTCTCCGCCTGCATCATAAGTGTAGTTACTCACGTAACCATTAATATCAATCGCCCCTAAACGGTTTTCTTCGTCCCAGATAAATTTCTTTTCCTGAGCTTTTTCAGCAACCTGACCGTTTACTTTTACTTCTTCGGTATTTACATAAATCATGTTACCGTTTTTGTCGTAAACAAATATTGCAATATTGATTAATATTAAAAACCTTTAAAAGTTTTGTTTACAACACTATAAGACATAAAATATCTTTCTTTTAAACGTTTTAAAACCTTAAAAAACCAAAAGACAACCCGAAGGTTGTCTCTTTCTTTTAAAAATTAATACTTTTCTTTATTACAATAAGCTGTAAAGCTGATTTATATAAAATACCTAATCTGATACATGACCCAATTTATCAATAAAGCCTTCTTTAAATACTTTTATTTTGTCAGGATATTCATCTTTGTTTTTATAAAAAACATCAATCATTTTAAAATTAGAATCTACTACAGCTTGAAGTTCAATCCAAGCCCCTTTATATTCTGTAGATTTGTTTTTATCTAAATTAGTTATAAAGAAATAGCTATCACAATCTTTTCCTAAAGTTATATATCTAGTTGTATAAGCGCTATTCTTAAAAGTAGTATTAAGATTGTTTTTTTTTGTCATTTGTTTCTGTATTCTTCTTTCTAATTCATTATATGATATAGGAAAAGTATATACTTTAATTGGTTTTGGCTCTTTTGTAAAAAAATAGATAAACGTAAAATATGAAATTACTATAACAAATAGTGGTGTAATAATTATTAATAATATTTTATAAATTGTTCTCATAAAAAATATATACAATGTTTTAAGTAAAATGAATTGCACCAAAAAGTTATTCCCAAACAATAGGCTGTACTAAAACTTGTATTATTTTTTCTCCAACTATATCAGCTTTTATAGCTGCATCAATTCTAATTTGCTTTTGTTTTACTAATGGTTCAAATGCCCTAATAACTGCTTTTGCTCGAGCAAGTGTAGGCAAAGAAATATCATCTCCCGTAATTTTATCTTTCTTTCCGTCACTTGCATTTTTTAATACTTGTCTTGAATCTGCAAGCAGTTTCTCATCTGCAGGTAAGGTTACTAAATCATAAACTGCCCCTTTAACCCCAGCAGCTTTTATTTTATCATAGCCGACATCATGATTAAATGCAGCTAAATCTACTTCATCAACTGGCTCTACACCCGTTTTTCTTTGCTCCATTGCAGACAATGGGGAAGTAGATGGTCCAATATAATTACTTTTGAACCAAGACTTACATTCACCACCACAGTTTGGATATGCCATCTAAAGTATTGTAGCTTCTGCACCTAGCTGGAACGTCCCTAAAAGTGCTCCGAAATCAACTTGTTTCCCATTAGGATCTACATATTTAACAGGATTCTGATAACAATAGCCATAAGTATTTAAATTTCCAGGATTATACATTCCTCCATTATGGTCTCCATTATAATAAAATTGAGATTCCATTACAGGATTATAAACTGCCAGCGGATCGACAGATGTCCAAACACTAACTTTTGGATCGTAATATCTTGCACCGAAGTAGACTAATCCTGTCTCTCTATCTAACTCTTTAGCATTGAAAAGATACGGTGTATTCCACTTAGCATTCTTTTCTTCCAAGAAAACTTCCCCGAAAGGCACGTATTCAACATGTTGTACAACCTCTCCATCTAAGTTGCTAATATACGAAGAACTTCCTAAATGATCAGGGTGATAATAGAATTGTTGCAACTCTGCATTGTCATTTTTACCTGCCATTAATTTTCCTGTAGTACTGCCAGAACTAGAAGAACTAGCTTCCCCAGAAGGATTACAACAGAAACCTACTCCATTTACATAATCGTTATTGTCCAAGCCATAATATGGCACTTCAAAAGTATCATAATTCGCTTTTACAATTTCTAAAGATTTCTTGTATTTCGCATCATAATTTACCTTAACCCCTGAGAATGATTCTCCCGCTTTCTCTAATCTTCTCGGATCTGCGCCGTAAGAATCAAAATCTCCTAATTTAGAAACTATTCTTTGGCTTCCAATATAAATATGCTTGGTATATCTTCCGTGCATTTTCTTTTTATAACTACATAATTTTAAAATGAAACAACTCAAAGATTGTTATTTAAACCTCAACAAAAAGCCATTAAAAGTTTTCTTTACAATAATATAAGACATAAAAAAAACCTCGCCATTTGGCGAGGTTTAATTCTTTTATTCTTTGTCTATTTGCTTTGTCTCACGAGCGGGACGCTCGCGCCAGCAGGGGGATCGGGGTCTCCATATCCGAGCTATCAGGCCCCTACATTAGCTAAATTCGCTTTAAATATGCTAACGTTTCTTTTATTACCTCCATATGATAACAATGACGTAAAAAGTCCATTTGGATCACAAATACTATTTATATATATCTTGTCCTCTATTTTTATAATAGTTATCATTTCTCCCCAACTACCATCAGTTATATAATCAATTCTTCTATACACCCTTATAAAACCACTTGTTTTATTATCTATAAACCAATTTAGTTCCTCTGCTGTTTTTTCTACTGCAATATTAAACTCAACTAATGAAGAAAAACTTTGAATTTTTTTAAATTTCAATCTATTTCTTTGAATATAAAACATTAAGACTGCAAATAAAATCAATATATAACTATAATTTAATTCCATTAAAGATTGACTTTTTTTTATCTTATAGAATACATCTATCAACGGAATTACTAAAAGAAATGGCACAATTGAATAATGCCAAAAAGATTCTTTTTTACTTAATGCAACTTTATTCCTTTCTAACATATCTTTTATTAATTGCTTATTCATATTAATATCCAAAAGTTTCTTCTCTGAAGGGTAACCATTTTTCCTTTTTCCATTTTTGATAAGCCGACAATTTTGTTATTTCTCTACCACCTTCCCATCCTATTCCCCAAGCAGCTCCATACATTCCACCAAATGTTGAATATGTATTTGAACTATGCTCTAAAGTTGCCTGAACACCATTAATTTCTCCCGAATTGTGTTGAGACTGAATAGAAACTGTATATAATCCTATTCCATAACCTGAAATTTTAAAACTAGTGACAACTTCAGAAGTACCATAAGTTTTTATTTGGCCTCAGCTACCTCCACTCCATCCGCTCTCGTTTAGTTCTTTTATTCTTTGTCGATGCTCTTTAAGGGCACGGGGTTCTCTAATTGCTTTTTTCTATAGGCATCTAATGCAAGCACTTTACTTTCATCTATTTGTAAATATTTAAGAATCCTAGCCAAAAAATGATCTGATTTAAATCTTCCTTTAGAGTAATGTATAAAATATTCATCATTAGGCTTAAAAACTATTCCCGTAGAAAGAAGGTTACTAGCATTATAAGAACCATCGCTATTATTTTTATAAAATTCTATCAATATTGCTCCGTCAAAAGGTCTAGATTGTATATCATTCTCTTCATTTAAGGATAGTAATTCCTCACAAAATGAAGTTATTTCCTTTTTATCCTTAATCTTATATTCCTCAAGACCTCCAAAATTTTCTGGGCTACTATTTTTAATATGTATTTCGTAAACAGAATCTAATAATGTTTTATTGATTCCATCTTTAGTACTATTACAGCTTACTAAGAGAAAACATAAAAACCCAAACGAATAAATTTTATTCATAATTTTAATCTTTTTTAGGGTCAGGATTAATTGACAACTTATCTAATAATTTAGCCCCAGATAATCCAAAACTTTTATTATCTCTTTTTCCTCCAAAAACCTCCTTAGATTTGCCAAATCCAGCTGAAATTCCATAATAAGATCTATCAGATTAATTCTTTTAATCTTTGTCGATTACCTTTGCGGGTGCGAAGTCGGGAGACTTCACACAGCGAACAGCTGTATCTTTAGAACTCTTCGAAGAGCGGGGCTATTCAACTAGTTGTGAGACAGCCTCTTTTTTCTTTTAATTTGGTTTTATTTACTTCCTATTTCTTCTCTTGAAAATCCAGCTTTTAAAATAGCTTTAGTATCAGTAATTTGTTTTGAATAATTCACTCTGATTATTTCAGGAGAATCTGGCAAATATTTAATTTCATAAAACTTATCAATATCCTTTATTGTAATATCAGCATCTAAATCATTCTCATAATAATTATAACTTTTATTATTTATATGATATGACAAATAGATGTTAGACCACTTCGGTAATCGTTTAATACTATCAATTCTACCAATTGTTATCTTACCATCTTTTTTAAATTTTTCCTTATATATGTAACTTCTAATATATGCAAACAAAAAGAAAGAAAATATAGAACCAAGAATTAATGCTGCCTTTATATTTAGTTTCATAATTTATTCTTTTACTAAATTTGGTGCTGAATTAGCTCCAACTGTTACAATTCCTTTAAAATACTCTCTAACCATCGCTTCACCAAAACCTGAACCTGAAAGATAATTGTCGGTTAATTTGCCAAAACGGCAGAACCTGCTTGAACAGCCCATTTATTTAAAGATTTTGGTGTTTGAGGAGCTATACCATTCATAATGTCATTAGCTGTCCAAGTAATAGTTTCTCCAAAAACTGCTGGACCAATTTCAGGTACTACTGAACTTGCTGTTGAAATTACATTTATATCACCAAAACTTCTTCCGTTTGCTAAATATTGAGCTGTAGCATTTGAAGCCATATTAACTCCAGCAGGGAAACAACTCAAAGATTGTTATTTAAATCTCAACAAAAAGCCATTAAAAGTTTTCTTTACAATAATATAAGACAAAAAAAACCTCGCCATTGGCGAGGTTTCTTTCTTTTATTCTTTGTCGATTTCCTTTGCGGGTGCGAAGTCGGGAGACTTCACTCAGCGAAGTTACCTATTAGAATGATCTTCTATTAATTCATTAAAGTAATCTTCATAATTAAATACCTGCTTAAAATTGTTATTACGATATAAGGTAATATAAACTTCATTATTACTTTTAACAATTGAATCACCAATTTTGACTTGATCCCAAAATACATTTTCTAAAGAAATTTCTGTATTATCTCTAAATTTTAACATGGGAGTCGAATGTTCTGATTTATCTATATATTTTTCAGATACAACTCCTGAATAAGATTCTTTTTTTCTTTGTTCTAACATTCTTTTATATAAATTCTCATTTACAGAAAGATATTTAATGCAAAAAACAGCTATAATTATTAATATTACCAACACAATTAATTTAAATATATTTTCTCTCTTTCTTAACACAATAAATTGTTTTAAAAATCCCAAACCCATCTGGTTGTTTCCGATATCATAGCACCAACATTTATACCAACTGAAGGTTTTATTTTGACGCATTCACTATTTCTCCTCTTGAAAATCCAGCTTTTAAAATAGCATTTGTGTCTGTAATCTCTTTTGTGTAATTACCTCTAAATATTTCAGGTGAATCTTGCAAATATCTAATTTCATAGAACTTACCAATATCTTTTTCTGAAACTCCTTTATGTAAGCCACTTTCAAAAGAACTATATCTTTTATTGTCAATATAATATGACAAGACTAAATAAGTGCGTTTTGGGTATTCTCTTATGCTATCAAAGTGTCCAATTGTTACTTTACCATTTTTAGCTAATTCTTTTTCATATCTATGACTTCGTACATAGGCAAATACAAGAATAAAAATTAGAGGGCTTAGAACTAATACTGCTTTTGTTTTTAATTTCATGATTATTTAACTTCTTGTGGAACTGAATTAGCTCCAACTGTAATAACTCCTTTAAAATACTCTCTAACCATCTCTTCACCAAAACCTGGGACATTCGCACAGCGCACAGCCTTTCAGCAGAACTCTTCGAAGAGCGGGAACGAAAATTTCCTTACCATCTGTATTCCAATATAAATGTATTTCGTATATCTTCCGTGCATTTTCTTTTTATAACTACATAATTTTAAAATGAAACAACTCAAAGATTGTTATTTAAAACTCAACAAAAAGCCATTAAAAGTTTTCTTTACAATAATATAAGATATAAAAAAAACCTCGCCATTGGCGAGGTTTCTTTCTTTTATTCTTTCAATCCTTATTTGTTTTCAAGAGTACCATCAATAACGATTACTTTTTTTGTAGCTCTAAACTCATTAGTGATAATCCTTGTATCATAACTTCCTTTTTTATTTTTTACATCCGAAGTTATATATCCTTGATCATTTATAATTCCATCTATAAAGAACGTTCCTGATTTATTGAACTTAACATCATAAAAAGGAATTGTATGATTATTGAGAGCCCCAAAAGTATCTTTAGCAATTTTCCATAAGTCTTTTTCTACATAATCAATGTTATCAGTTAAAGCCATTGAAAAAATAATATATCTATTTTTTTTACTTGTAGAATCATTGTTCATACTTTCTGTTATAGTATCTAATACATTTTTAAAATTAACTTTTCCTTTATAGGTCTTTCCTTTTAAGACAGTATCAGGGAATTCTATACTGTATTCAACACCATTCCCTTTGAATGTAGTATTAACAAACTCCTCACTTTTAGTAGACTTCTCTTTACATTGAGTAAAGAAAAACACACAAAATATAATAATTATTCTAATTGCTACTTTCATTCTCTTTATTTGCTTTTCTTTCTGCTTCCGCTCTTCTTTGATTATTTCTATTGAAAATTTTTCTTGCATCTGATTGATTACGCACAGTGGAGTCTTTTTTTACCGTATGAACTTGGGAGTCATTCCCTCTCAATGTACCTGTAGTAGAATATTTTTCTACAATCACAGTTATTTCTTTTGCTGCATCCGCAGCATTATTAGTTGCATCAAGTACATTACCCGCTGCTGTTTCAGAAGTTGCTTTTCCTCCATTGCTACCTTTACCATTTCCATTCGTTCTTTTAAATAGATCTTTATCCAAACTAAGATAGGCCAAGATAGGCTCAAGTATACCATTGAAATCATACCACTCAACGTTTCTTCCACCTTTTTCTAGAGAACCAGGATTTTGATAACTTCCTCCATCAGATAAAGCAACTCCACTTGAATTGGATCCTGAGGATTTAGGTCTGTTAAAATCAGCTATTGTAGTTCCGTTTACACTAATGGTTTTAGTATTTCCGTCCATTATTAAATGGTCATTTTTATTTACTCCATAACTTTGATTACTGTAACTATAACCAAGATTCGTATATCCTTTAATATTTGAATTACCATCAACCCATGCTACCTTACCAGTTTTATCACTTCTATACCAATCTCTTCCATCAGGATCGATCATATTAACTGGATTATTAACTACATAACAGTATGATGAAATATTTGGATATTTCTCCGCCAATGGATCGACCGATATAAAGATTCCAAGTTTAGGATCTTGATATCTCGCTCCGAAGTAGTATAATCCCGTCTCGCGATCAAGCTCTTTACTTGTGAAAAGATAAGGTGTATTCCATTTAGCATTCTTTTCTTCCAAGAAAACTTCCCCGAAAGGTACGTATTCGACATGTTGAACAACCTCGCCGTCTAAATTAGTGATATAAGATGAACTTCCCAAATGATCAGGGTGATAATAAAACTGCTGTAGCTCAGCATTGTCATTTTTACCAGCCATAAGTTTACCAGTTGTAGAACTAGAAGAACTAGAACTTTCCCCAGAAGGATTGCAGCAGAAACCAATTCCATTTACATAATCATTGTTGTCCAAACCATAGTAAGGCACTTCAAAAGTATCATAATTCGCTTTTACAACTTCTAGAGATTTCTTGTATTTAGCATCGTAATTCACTTTCACTCCTGAGAATGATTCTCCAGCCTTTTCAACACGTCGTGGATCTGCTCCGTAGCTGTCAAAATCTCCAAGTTTACTCACAATCCTTTGACTTCCAATATAAATATGTTTGGTATAGCGCCCGCCATTTTGTGCAACCAAATAAGGATTCACATACAATGTAAAGTCTGATGTAGAAGTTTTACCTCCCGCAAAAACAGAGTTTACAAAAATTCCCTGCCCGCCTCCTGACATTTTCGTTACACGTTCACCTCCTGCATCGTAAGTGTAGTTAGAAACGTAACCATTAATATCAATCGCTCCTAAACGGTTTTCTTCGTCCCAGATAAATTTCTTTTCCTGCGCTTTTTCAGCCACTTTTCCATCAAGTTTTACTTCCTCGGTATTTACATAAATCATGTTACCGTTTTTGTCGTAAACATATTTGTTGTTTTTCTGTTTATCGACTTTTGGGTCTGTGTTTTTCGTTCTGTATTCCGTTTCGGTTACATTATCTAACTGGTGTTTGTTCGTGCCGTTATAATTGTAATTCAAAGTATAACCTGCTTTGAGTGCGCCTGTTTCTGAAACTTTGTTCTGCATCACGTTTTGTGTTTTACTCACAATATTGTGCAGGTCATCGTATTTCATTTCCAGATTATAATTGGCCGTTTTTTGGTCGGCTCCCGTGTAGACTCCGTTGGCACTTATCAGCTGATACAAATTATCGTAACTGTAATTGTGCGCCATGATCCCGCCCATTTTATTGGTTACGCCTGCAGCACTGTTGGTTACATTCAGCACGTTGCTTACTTTGTCGTACTGGTAGTTGTTGTTCATGAACATTCTCGACGTATTGGTTCCCTGATAACCAGTTCCCGAAGCCACGGTCATATTATCGAGTCTTCTTCTCAGAGGCTCGTAATTGTACTTGGTTTCTGTTCCGTTGCAGTATTTCAGGTAACTTCTCTGCTCAAATTTATCGTAGCCAATTTTGTTGACATAGTTGTAGCTGTAGGCTTTCTTGCCTGCAACTGACTGCAGTAATCCGCCTGAGTTATACGTATAGCTGATCTTTTCCTGATCTGGATAGATCATTTCCTGAAGACGGTTCCATGAATCGTATTTCCAGCTCGTTACATAGGTTGCTACAGCAGAATTAGGTACAATTACCGTTCTGCGGATGCTCTCGATCTCACCCATCACGCCATATGAAAACTCTTGCGCTCCTGTGGCATCTTCCATCAGAATCAGTCTTCCCTTGCGGTTCTGGCTTTCGTTTTTAGAACCAAAAACATAACGCACATCGTTCTGAGGATTCTCCGGATAATGAATATTGGTTAATCGGTTAAACTCGTATTCATAAGTAATCTTTTTGCTTTTGGCTTCCAGATTTGCCGTTTGCCTTTCCAGTAAATTGCCTAAAGCATCAAACTTAAACGTGCTTTTTCCTGCATCCGGCTGCACGACTTCTATTCTTCTGTCGGCTAGATCGTATTTGCTCAATGTCTGCTGTCCCTGAGCATCGGTTACGGTAATATTTCTTCCAATTCCGTCATAACCAAACTGCGTCATTACACTGTTGGCATCCAAGGTTTTCATCGTTAGTCCAGATCCGTTGGCATAGCTTGAATTGGTATTATTCAACGCATCGGTTACTTCTGTTTTCAATAAACCGCTTTCAATGGTGTACGCCATTTTGGTTTCTGCACCGTCAGGCAGAGTCGTGGTTACTGGTCTGTCCAGAATATCATACGTAGTTTTAGTCGGCTCAACCGAATCAAAACTGTCCATCAATTTATTCCAGTCGCCAAGCGGTGCAGTCTGCGGGTAATATGCCGCTTTTACGCGTCCGAAGGCATCAAACTTCGCACGTCCCGAAACAATCATTACATCACTCTGCTGGTCAGGTGTTTTATTGTCGGTAATTGCTCCGTCTTTTTTCACCTGAATCGCTCTCCCAAGTCCGTCAGCAAAAGTCACCGTTTCAATAGGATCATTCGGGTGCTGCGCGTCAAAATGTTTGGTTCTCGCATAAGCCGTTCTGCTGATGTTTCCGTTAGATACTATAGTCGTCGGGAAATATTCCATCATAATCGTATACGGTTGTCCTGCTGCTGCTTCTTTTGGTCCCTGAACTTTGGTCAGACGACCAAATTCGTCAATTTCTTTTTTAATCACGTAACCGTTTACATCTTCTGTTTCTAAGGCAATTCCGTAACGGTAATCGTAATCTCGGGCATAACTGCGGTATTCAAAATTATCGGAGATTTCTTCTACGTACATTTTATAATACCTGTCATAACGATATTTGTAAAACGGACGCTCATTTTTATAGTTTGCAGGCAGTGTTTTTTGTACTATATTCCCGTATAGATCATAATTTATATCTGTAACTGCCCATTGGCTGTCATTGAGTTTCTGAGATAGCTTTGTAAGATGATTAGCATAATAGATATCATAAGCCGCTTTGACTTCATGTACGTTTATCCCATTCATAGTGACTTTACTGCTAATTGGAAGTCCTAAAATATGTTTAGACAAATTAGTAGTATATCCAATTTCTGTTTTATAATTTCCGGTACTGTTATCTTTAAAACTATAACTTTTTAGATCTCCAAAATCTCCTGAACCTACATAATATTCATTGTGAATTTCGCTTAATTTTAAAGGTGCTACTCCACCTTCATACGCTAATGAAGTTATATTTTTAACAGGGTTAAAACTCACTCCTCTGTCTGAACAAATTTTAGCTATAGGCGTAAAATCGTATTTGTCTCCGCTTGCTTTTACGGCATACGAATAATAATCCTGAGTACTCTCTGTATATTTTGCTCCAGTATTGGCTACAGCATTTACGCCTTCATTACTTTCCAGAACAGAACTTAGTAATTGTCCTGCATTGTAATAATCGGACACATCATAGTTTTGGGTTACTGTTCTGTATACTTTATCGCCATTTTCGGTATCGATGTTTTGTGTTTTCACTTCGCCAAAGCCAAGGAAACTTCTTTCATGGCGTTCGTATCTCCCTTTTGCATAAGCAAATTGTGTTTTCATATCAGGACCGTCACTTGCAATTCCGTCTTTTACCACCACACTCTGCATGACCCATTTTCCTCCCGGATGATCGTAAGTTGGTGTACTGCGGCTATAGTCTACTATAAATTCCCCACCCAATGGCGTATGAACTGATTTTAATTTATTGGTACGTGCAATAGTAGAACGTTTTACATTTAACAGATCATCTGTAGTCGAGGTTAAATAATCTGGGAATCCGTCGCCGTCAATATCCTGTAATTGGGTTTCTACACGGTTACTTGAAAGTCCTGCACTTACTCCAGGGTTAATCGCTACTTTTATTTGAATAATTGGTATTGGCACACCAGCCGTATAGGCTGTGTTAAGCGATTCAGCCGTAGAAGAAACTTGGCCTAAAACATCTAATCCGTTCCATGGCATTGGAGCACTGTAGCGATCTCCTAAATTTAAACGAACCAAATTGTTCTTAAATACTTGATCTACTAATCCATCTCCATTTACATCCTGCAAACTGAAATCATTCCAACTAATATTTTTCGAAATTCCGTAACCAGCACTTATAGATGAAGAACCAAAATCAACCCCCAAACCAAAACTTGGAAATATCGATTCCCCTTTAGAAATATCTTCTAAACCAAGGTCTATTGGTTCTGTAAAGCTGTAACCTAAATTAAGCTGCACTTTTTTATCGCTCAATATTTTATCTGGCAAGCCATCACCATTTATATCTGTCCAGCTTTGTACCGCTGCTTCTTTATTGTAACTTATTCCTCCACTTATAGTTAATGATGAAGATTCTGCCTTAGCTTTATTTAAAGCGCTTTTGGCAGCTTTGTTTGATTTGTCTTTCTTGAATTCTGCTCTTGCTGTTGCGACCTCACTAGAGAAGAAGGCATTTCCTCCAGCAGATAAACTATAAGCTTCATGACTGCTTTTATGTCCTCCATTAATCGCAATATTTTCACCATCAAAACCACCATTGCTATTGGTCATCTGGATATTTGCTTTGGTAATAATATCAGGAAAGCCATCGCCGTTCATGTCCTGAAAATCAGTAATAACCTCTGATGTTCCTGTTGCTGTACTAGCTGTTAAGGGCGTTGCTCCTGCCTGTATTGATATACTTTGAGATTTGGTTACTTTGTTAATTCCAGCTGCACCAGCCCCTTCTGCACAATAAGGATTATTTGTGTTTACTTCTCCTGCATTCAATCCGTCTAATGGATTTGTAAGCACTACATTATCCTCACCTAAACGAGAACTTGAAATTACAGTTCCATTTATATAAGTTAGATTGTCTGCTCCTGACCAGTATTTTTTAGTCATTACATCAGGAGTCATCATATTAAAGATCATCTTTCTAGGATCTGTTTCTGCTCTTTCCGATTGTGGCAATACCAGTTTGCTCTCATCAATAGTCTTATTATAACGCCCATCCATAGCATTATAAATAAATTGTCCCCAATGGCGCTGCATTGGCCCAAATTTCTCTGTATCGGCTAGAACTGGAGCAAATACTGCAGCCACGACGGGAGTTCCGTTTGCCGTTACTGTTGCTGTTGTATTGGCAGATGCTGGAATTGTCCCTAATGCTAAACGATCGTCAATAGTATATTCAATCCAGATTTGATCTCCTGCATTTGCTGTAACCGTTAGTGGTGTTGGAGCAGTGAGCACTCCATTTAGCATCGTATAATTACTTTTGCCCAATAAAATACCTGTTCTTGTTTTAGCTGACAATGTTACCTTATAAGAAATTCCATTTGTATTGACTGCCATTAAATTGGGCAGTAAGGTAAGTGTACCAGTATTTGTCGCAGTATAGATTTTACCTTCAATTAAATGACTGGCAAAAATGCTGTAGTCTTTAAAAGGAACCGTTTCATAATCTGATGTTCCAGTAATAACTGCTGAATTTGCCCCTGTACAATTTACATCTGAAGGTGCTGGCATTATCGCTGTAAAATTCCCCAAAGGATAATGGGTTAGTTTCGCATCCCAGTTTATTTTGTCCCAGGCTACGTTTGTCTCGCTGGTTATGGCAATTTTTAATTCCTGAAAATCTGCAGTAATAGCTGGTAAAACAGTATTCGCTGTCAATATTCCATTTACAACATCTGTTGCAGCGTAGTTTTTACACCAAAGGGTAACAAATGTTCCTGAATTATTTTTGCCCAAAAGACTGACCTGAATTACATCGCTGGTTACTGGTTTTGTAAAAATTCCAGTTACTTGTATGGCTCCTGCTTCGTTAGGCTTCTGAATGATAACATTTGTCGTGCTGTTTTCTACCACAAAACCTTCGCTGGCTTTATAGCTAAAACGCTGCTGCCCATCAGGATTTGTTGGTAAATTGGTTCTGTTTGCATCGGTATAAGTGATTACGGGATTCCAATCGACCTGATCAAAAGCTCCATTTGCCAAATCTGTACGACCTGATTGTACTCTAAAATATACTTTCTCTCCTTTTGTTATTGTCTGCGAGAGAACAGAAAGATTGGCTGAAGGAGCTGTTTTGGTTAAAGGCTGTTGCGACACAATTTGAATTCCTCCTTTTTGAATACCCACAAACACACCATCTGCCAAAGCATATTCTGCTTCATCATAATTTCCTGTTGGCGGTATAAGCGTAGCTGTACTTTCTATTTTTATGGTTCCATCAAAAGGCGCTTCCCACACTCTAACCACATCTTGTAAAGGAGAATTGGCAATAGCTTCTGCCTGTTCTGCAGGATCTACTCTTGTTACACTGCTATCTATTTTTCCGCCTCCTTTTATTGGACTGGCAGTATCAGAACTTGAAGTAGTGAAAGTTGGTATTGCATTACCGTTAAGATCCACAATATGATTAAAATATACCACGCCATCTCGTACCAAATCTACTAAACCATCATTATTAACATCTTGAAAATAAGCACTGGTAGTAGTCGTACTATTTTCATAACTGGTTCCTACTGTTGCAACGGCAGATGCAAATCCAATTTTTGCCACTGCGCCATAACTTGTCGCTTTTGATTTGGTGAATGAAATTCTGGAAATTCCATGAACTTCTAATTTATCTCCAAAAGTATTACTGCCTAGATTAGGACGATAAAAAATTCTACCCGATTCGCTAAAAACTTTATCTGCTAAACCATCACCATTAATATCTACCAGTGCTAAAAGTCCCTTTGATTGGGATGGCAAATAGGAGAAACTTGCTCCCACGGTATTACTCGTAGAATTTAATCCCCCATCATTCGGACCAACACCTACAAATAAAGAAAACCCTTCAGAAGTAGAAACTCCCCCGCCAAGTGCTGAAATTTTATCATTAAAAATAACATTATCTTTAGTAATTTCATTTTTAGTAATCACACCATTCCCTCTCACATTATCATTTCCAGTATTCCAATCTTCTGTATTACTATTAAAAGGCACATATCCTTCTGCTGCTTTTACATCATCATAATAGTCAAAAACATGCTCGTTGAATTTGGCTCCGCTGGCGTCATTCTGCACTATTTTTTCTAATAAGGTTTTCTTGAAGGCTCCATCGTCTTTTTTATAGACAAAATCATAACTGCGTAACGTTTTTTCAAATTGAGTTACCGTAATGTTAGTTAATAACTTTTGCTGTGAAGTTAAAAAACCATATCGTCCACTATTTGTTTTAACTGTTTTTGTAGATCCACTTTTAAACCAAATAGTAGTTTGTGTGGTAGTTTCTTTAGTGCCACATACAATAGAACTCAAGTATTTTGATTGAGATAAAAGCTTATCTCCCGTATTTTCCATTATTGCATTAGTATAATTATATTTGATATAATCTCCATGCAACTCTGTTACGGTAGTCAGATACCATTCGGCAATATTTCCGTTGCCTCCTTTTAGCTGTTGTTGGTATTGATAAACAGTACCGCTTTTATCGGTTACTTCCCACGTATAACTTTTAGGATCAGTCCCTTTTCTAATGATTTTACTAAAGCGACCTTCATTTCTCGGGTAAAATTGAACATCGCCACTCTTACGGGCAATTTTATCTCCACGGTGCGCCACACTTGGTTTTTGATTGTCCATCTGAACTAGCATTACACCATTCAAACTATAGGTTTCTGTTTCTTCTGTAGGGCTAAAACGCGGTACTCCCCAACGGGTATCTACTGCAATTTTTGGAATTTGTATATCCCAGCCTTCTCCTAGCCAGCCACTCCCGCCGTCACTATTATAGGTAACATTGATATCAGGTTGCATGCCATTACGTGCTGGTGGCACCTCAATATGATAACTTAAATTGGCTGAACCCTGTTGATTGGCTGTTGGCGGTTGTATCATTTGAATTGCCGCGGTTGGGTCTGCTGCTTTAATGTCATTCATCATCGTTGCTGCAAAGCCTTGTGTATCGGGAGATTCTGGTGTTTTGATAACACCATTGATCATATCTGTAAAATGAGTTGTTTTAGAAATAATAATCTGATGGGCAACATCAAGACTATCGCGCTCCAAAGCTTCCCAGTGTCCTGTATTTTTGTCAAA
This sequence comes from Flavobacterium sp. B330r, assembly GCF_056824325.1. Taxonomy (NCBI): domain Bacteria; kingdom Pseudomonadati; phylum Bacteroidota; class Flavobacteriia; order Flavobacteriales; family Flavobacteriaceae; genus Flavobacterium; species Flavobacterium sp. B330r. The sequence continues at coordinate 2,434,648 of NZ_CP124860.1, read as the reverse complement.
AAAGAAGGTACGGATATCTTCCTCCGTATAGCCTGGAGGCAGCAATTCCTTATTATATCCTAATTTCACTAGGGCTCCCTCTGCAAAATGTTCGCCATGAGGCAGAAAACGATATCCTCTTCCGTTGGTTAAATTGGTCATTGTAGGATCTAATGCAGGCAAATCTAAAGATCGCAAAGGTGTAATACTTAATGTTTTATTTTCTAATAAAGCTGTATTATTTACTTCGATACTTGCTGCTCCTACAGAAAGCATCATTTTTTGGCCTTTTACAAATGTTTTAGCTTGTCCTGCAAGAACACTCATTAAGGGTTCCTGATGCATTACCGAAACAGGTTTTACAATAATATTTTGTTGTAAAGTCTGGCCGTTAGCCGTTATCGTTACTGTTGCTTTTGAATTGTTTTCGATTGGCAGAACCGTTTCAAAAAATCCATTATAATGCGGAATCATTTTTCCGTCAATACTAATTTTGCTGTCCGCAGATAATCCATCAACAAAACCACTAATATAGCTTTCGCCTTTGTAACTTAAGGCTGTCATGTTATCTAACCTAAGTGATTTTGCTTTTCCTTTCTCTATGATTATAGATAAGTTACGAACCTGATATCCGTAAGAAGCATTTTCTGGAAGTGAAAATAATACTGTATTATCGCCAAGATGTAAACTTGAGGCACTGATATATTGTTCCTGCTGGCTCCACTGGTCGCTTTTTTGCACCCAGTTTCCTCCTCTTGAAAATTCATCATTGATACTTATAGCTGCCCCATGATAATCTGAAATTCCTTGTAATTCGTAAACCAGTTTCACACGGTCTTCTGATGCTGGCTTTTCTTTAAGACTAAAATGAAAAATATTGTCTGCCGGATTATCTAAAAGCTTGCCTGCGTAAACTCCAATAACTCCTGCTTTTTCTTCAGCAGAAATAATTTCCTGAGTTACTTTTGCAAAAGTTTTATCTGTTTTTTTTACTAAATTATTGGACGCTGATTGATTTGATGCCCCAGCAGATTTAGTATGTTTTGCACTATTATTGGAACTGCTTTTAGAAGATGCATTAAAAAATACTTCTGTTGCCGATTTAAAATTATAAGCGAGAGCACTCTGCCCAAATATTATAACGGCCAGAACACTTGCAGTGATTCTCTGTATTGTTGATTTTAAGTTTTCTTTCTTTTCCATTTTTACTGGTTTTGGCGTATAACTAATTTTTATTGACTTGATGTCTAATTGATGATGATTGATTTCGAGAACTCACCCTCTGTTGTCAAAACTTTTATAAGATAAATTCCTGGTGCTGGAAGACTGGTGGTAATTACAGCTTCTTTTTGCAATTGAGGATTACGCAGTTGCTGTATTAAGGTTCCTGATGTATTAAATATCAAGACCATCACCTCTGAAGGATTGTTTAATTTGACATTGATATTAAAATTCGCCCCTGCTTTTGAAGGTACCGGCGACACAACAAGGTTGTCTGTTACTACCGGTGTAACTGGAGGCAGAATTTCATTACATTCGGGAGCTGTGAGTATTATTTTTTGTGTTACTTTACTTGAGACACCATCACCTTCTGTGATATTTAGATACGTTGCTGTTCCCCAAGCGAGCTTGGCTGGACTGGTTACAAAACCGGTATGGACTAAATTGTAAATTGCATTGTTGCCTGCATCAAGAGCGACAAACCCAAAATAAGTTAATCCTACATCTGCAGTCGCGATATTTTGAGTTCCTTTCAGAATACCATCCACAGAACATTGTAAAATGCCATTTTGGATTTCCAGTTTTATTTTACTGCCTTTAGTTAATGTCGCTAAAGAAGTAGCAGATGCGACTCCTTTATTCCAGAAATACAATTGATCTTTTTTGATCTGAACACCATAATTTAATACCGCCGATGTTTTTGTCGTTTTTTGATTGATAAAACCAATATATTTATCTGAAGCAAAATCGATTACTGCCCATTCTAAACTTCCATTTCCTCCAGCTGGCAATGAAGTAGTTGTGGTTACACCAACCTGACTGCTTCCTCCTGATCTTTCAAAATTGGTTCCTATCATTTCTAATGTCAAATCATAACTACCTGCTTCCAGATCTGTTATTGTTATTTTAGAATCATAAAAAGTGTCTGACTTCAAAACCGTGGCAACTCCTGTTTTGCTTAGAGAATATTTATATCCTGGAATTCCTTCTTTTACTTCAATATTAATTTTTCCATCCTGCTGTAAAACACCATTTGCACAACTAGGAGGAATCCCATCTTCCAGCGCTATTAGTTTAACTGTAGCGTCTTTATATCCAAAAGAAAAAACATCTTTTCCATTGCCATCTGCATCCCAAATGACATTATTGAAAACAATTTTCTTTCTATTTTGATCTATATCACTAACAGGATAATATTCTACATTTTCAACCTCAAAAGTACCAGTACCCGAGCGGTCTATAATTAGAAAACTTCGATCAGTATTGTTTGCAAATTCAGCCGCTCTTGAACTATCATATGAAAGTTCTACTTTTGAACCGGTGGCTGCAAAACCACCATGAATTAAGTTTATTGAAAAATCTGTTGTCTTTTTCTCTAACAAAACAGCCCCATAAAAAGCCTTATTAGCATCTGAAGGTAATATTGTCAGGATTTTTGTAGCACTATCTTTATTGCCAATTGGGTTATAGATATTTATAGCAACTTCATTTCCTTTTTTCTCAATGGTAATTTTATGATAATTAGCAATTATTGTCCCTAAATTATAGGGTTGTTTAGTGTTTTCTATTGCATAAATTGCCCCATTGGGATCAATTCTTACACCATAATCTTGTGTACCTGCAACACCGCTTTGAGATCCAAATTTTACGAATATTGAACTTCCTATTGCTACTGGTTTAAATTCCATATAGCCATTTGCTCCTAGCAATGGCGTTTTTGTTACACTTACTCCTGTACTAGATGCCGTTTTGTTGGTAAATGTTGCTTTTCCAAAATTTGAATCTACATCTAAACCATTACTAACAAATAGCAGTATTTTTTGTTCTGTTGTGGGAGGCAAAGTATTTGTAACGAGTTTCCACGTTCTTGTCATTCGTTTAATTCCTGCAATTCCACCAGAATTTTGTGTGACTAAAGCACCATTATCATCTCCCCATAAAGCTGCACTTTTGTCTGCAAGATCGTTCCCAGGAAATTGTCCCATTGCCAACAGGCGATAACGGGTAGATAAATCTTTATAATTGGGTTCCTGATAAGAATCATAGCCATCAGAAAAATAAGGTCCTTCTTCATAACTTGTGGTAGAAAATGGCTGATTTAAGCCACTTATATCATCCCGCATAATTCCGGTTATTCGATTGTTATATGTTTTATTGGCATCCAAGTCCCATAGTAGTTTGTCGTCACTGGAGATATAAGAATTACTTAAACTTACACCATACTTTATGGCTAGATAGGTCTCTGCTTTTCGACGTTCAAGAGGATTCAAAACGCGACTGTAAACCAATAATTCCGGTATATAGCCGTAAAAATTATTGCTAAAATTTTTTAGTGAATAAGTAGCTAACCCGTTTGCAGTATTAAGGTAACCATAACCCAAAGTCAAATTTGATTTTTGATCTTCGCCCCACACCGAAATGTTAGGTTGCTGGTATTGATAATAGGAAACAATTTTTAAGGAACGTTCTCTAAACTTTGCTTCTGTTCCTTCACTATTGTCTTGTTTACGGTACAAATCTTCACCGTTAGTACTGCCATAATCTAGGGTTTCCCCATCTCTTTCGGTACTATTGGCTACTTTATCATTAGTAATTATAGCTCCTTCGTTAGCTCGGCCTGTTATACCAAATAAAATATTTTCATAATTGAAATAAGCTGCTGTATAACCAAACAACCCTATAATAGTTCCTTGCTGTAAATTGGTTTGATTTAAGAAAAATTGTCTGCTACCTCCATCAAGATAAAGAGCTTCATTAAAATTAAAATACCGACCATGACTATAATACTCGGTACTAGTATTCCAGTTATTTAATTTAGACGAGTCTCCACTGAAATCCTGCCACTTGAAGTATCCATTAGACTGACGACTAGTTTTAAACCAAGCCTGAAATCCAGAAATACCTCCAGGAGACTGGCTAAAGGATTTAACATTAAAAAACATAATAAAACTTAAAATCAGTAGGCTTTTAATTTTTCTCATAAGGCTTCATTATAACAACAGTATTTTTTTTTATAATATAAATTTCTTACAATTTTATGTTATTTTTTTTGAATTAAAAAATAAAATTGAGTGATTTTTCTTATTTATTTGAAAATAAAGAAGTTCATTACCATGGCTTATCATTCGATCTGAGTTGTTAAAATTGAATGCCATATTGAAAAAAAATAAAAAAGAATCTAAAATTAAATACTGTTTAAAGCTGTATTTGTTAAGAGAAGATTGAATTAATAGATTTCGGTTTTTTGGATTATGCAAATAAAAAAAGCATCTGCCACGACAGATGCTTGATAAGATTAAATAATGTTAAAATCTAAAACTAGAAGTTTTTAGAAATCCCAATATTTACGGTTTTTCCAAAATTGACGAAAAACTTACTATAATCAACATCACTGCCACTTATATCATAGTTTAATGTCTCGTATCCTAATCCACCAATACTAAAATTTAGGCCAAAACCTTTTTTCATATTAATAAAAAGAGCTGGAGTGATGCCCGTATAAAATCCATCAGCTTTGTTTTCTGACACAAGCGATCCATTTTCGTAATTTTTGATTTTTTGATTTTGAAACCCAGCCCCCAAATCGGCAAAAACTGAAAAAGTTTCGTTCAATGGCATTGTATAACGTACAAAGGCTCCTGTTTTAAAAGTATTCGCTTTACCTTCACCCTCTCCAAGATTACTTTTTGAAGATTGTACCGAAAATTCGACTCCAGCTGTCCAGTTGTCATGAAATTGATATCCGATTTTTGGAGAAAACTCAAAAAAATTGTTTTTTGCTGATACAATTTCTCTATCCGTTTTTTCAGAAGTATAACCAATATTTCCTCCAACTAAAATTGTTCCCTTTTGGGCATTTGCAAAGCCAAAAACTGACAATGCAAGAATAAGTAGCATTTTTTTCATAATGGTTTATAATTTAAAATTTGTAGGTATTAACCAACAACAATGCCATCAGACAATCAATAATAATCGAAAAACCAAACATTTACAGTTACTTAATACATTCTAAACACATTAGCAATAATTGCGTTTTTTATTACAAATTCGTAAACAATAAATTTACAATTAGAGCATAAAAAAAGCGCTCCAAATGGAGCGCTTTCTGAAATTGAATATAAAAACTAAGATTAGAAGTTTTTAGAGATTCCAATGTTAAATGTTTGACCAAAGTTGAAGTAGAATTTACTATAATCAGCTCCATTATTGTCATAGCTTAAAGTTTCGTATCCTAAACCACCAATGCTGAAGTTAAGACCAAAACCTTTTTTCATGTTGATGAAAAGAGCTGGAGTTACTCCAACATACATACCGTCTCCTTTGTATTTTGAGAAAGCATTTCCAGGACCGTATACTTTGTCTTTTTGAGTTTGGAAACCTGCACCCATATCAGCAAAAACTGCAAAAGTTTGGCTTAATGGCACAGAGTAACGAACAAATGCTCCTAATTTGAAGTTGTTGTTTTTTTCTTCGATACCAGCTGTAGTTTCGTTGTTAGATGAACTTACTGCAAATTCTCCTCCTACTGTCCAGTTATCGTTAAATTGGTAACCTACTTTTGGAGAAAAAGTAAATGTACTTGTTTTATCTTCGCTAAATCTGTATTCTGATTTTTCAGAAGTGTAACCGATGTTTCCACCAACTAAGATTGTACCTTTTTGTGCGTTTGCAAAACTGCAGATAGCTAAAGCAGCCATCACTAGAATTTTTTTCATGATTTGGGTTTTATTTTAATTTTAGCATTCCTTTAACAATAACGATGCCGTGAATACTGGGCTGTCCAATTTTTTTATAATTACTTTAAGAGATAAATTTGTAGCAATCGAAACTATTTCTCGCTACTTTTGTAACAAATAAAAAGTCATGTCGATAGAAGTAAACAGTATATCAAAAAGTTACGGAGAGCAAAAAGCTCTAAATGAAATTTCTTTTAAAATCGAGAAAGGAGAAATCGTAGGATTTCTTGGTCCAAACGGAGCTGGAAAATCTACTTTGATGAAAATTTTGACCACTTATTTACTTGCCGATAGTGGCTCAGCCCTTGTAAATGGTCACGATGTCATGACAAACGCAAAAGAGGTTCAACGCTCGATTGGTTACTTACCAGAGCACAATCCGTTATATTTGGATTTGTATGTTCGTGAGTATTTGGCATTTAATGCTGATGTTTACAACGTGCCAAAATCAAGAATTGAAGAAGTAATTCAACTGACAGGACTGACACCCGAAAGTCATAAAAAGATTGGACAGCTTTCTAAAGGATACCGCCAACGCGTTGGATTGGCAAATGCCCTGCTTCATGATCCAGAAGTTTTAATTTTGGATGAACCAACTACTGGACTGGATCCTAACCAGTTAATGGAAATTCGAAATGTGATTAAAAATGCAGGGAAAAATAAAACTGTTTTTTTATCGACACACATCATGCAAGAGGTTGAAGCAATATGTGATCGTGTCATAATTATTGACAAGGGACAAATCGTTGCAGACAATAAATTGGATCATTTAGTTACTACCAATAAAGAGCAAGTAATTGAAGTAGAGTTTGATTACAAAGTAGAAGAACAGCTTTTGGCTAGACTAGAAAATATTTCTTCTTATATAAATACGCATGACATGACATGGGAGCTAACTTTTGTTACAGAGAAAGATATGCGCCCTGCTATTTTTGACTTTGCCAACGAAAATGGATTAAAAACTTTACAACTCAATCAGAAAAATAAAAATCTGGAAGCTGTTTTTAGAGAAATTACTAAGTAAGTTTTCAGTCGCAGTCTCAGTTTTCAGTTAGAAAGCGGTTTGTTTTATTTAAAAACAAACCGCTTTTTTTATTCTCTTTTTTCTGCAAATCAGTAAAATAGGGGTTTTTCAATAAAAATAATTTCTATTTTTATTTAGACTTGTTATAAATAGTATTATATTTGGCAAATCAAATTTTAAATGCCACGGTATGTTACCTATTCTCCTTACTCTTAAAAAACTTATTTCTGTTGTTCCAAATCAAGTAATACATCTTCGAAAAAGATTATCAGACAAATTAGAACAAATTGTATTGCGATAAACTCTGATTTTAAAAATTACAAAAGATTATTATGTTCTAAATCTCGGTTTAGAATTAGCCAAATTTAAACAACATGAAAAAAATTATAACCTCTCTTATGCTTGCTTTTTCGGTATATGATGGATATTCTCAAACAGAAAAAGAAACCGATAGTATTGTTGAAACCACTATAAATGCTTTAGATGAAATTGTGATTAGTAAAAAGAAAGTACTTTACACTCAAAAATCGGATCGTCTTGTTTTTAATGTCGAAAACAGCATCGTTTCTGAAGGCGGGACCGCGCTTGACGTCTTATCACGTGCGCCAGGCGTTGTTGTGTCTCAAGATGGCGATTTGTCCATTCGCGGACAACAAGGCGTTGCCGTAATGATTAACGGTAAACTAACACAGCTTTCTCAAAAAGAATTGGCCAATTATCTAAAAGCTACAACTTCATCGAACATCAAACAAATTGAAGTAATTACAAATCCTTCTTCTAAATACGATGCAGCTGGAAAAGCTGGAATTATTAACATCATACTAAAAAAACCAAACTCAGCCGGTTTAAAAGGTACCGCTTTTGCGAGTTACGGAAGAGGACGAAAAAACAGAACCAATTCGGGTTTCAATTTAAATTACAATAAAGATAAATGGGGCGTTTTCGGAAATTACAGCTATACTTTCCGTGGCGAAGAAGAGCATAAACAATTCAATCAGACTCAATATACAAGTCTTACGCATCAGGAAATTGCTTCTACAAATCATCAAACTTCTATAACAGATGAACCTTTGACTTCTAATAATTTTAAGGTTGGAACTCAATATGAGGTTTCGCCTAAAACCAATTTAGAGTTCTATGTTGATGCCAAAATCGGACGCTATGAAAATATGGCTGACGGGACAAATAAAGTCTTCAACACTTCGAATCAGCCCATTTTTGATGCTTTGACTTACAATGATAGTAAAGAAAAATGGAACGATTACACTTATGCTTTTTCTGGCACGCATAAATTCAATGACGAAGGAAAAAATATGGTTTTTGATTTTGAATATGAAACTTCGAAGTTCAGATCTAATCAATTTCAGAGTGCCGATAATACAGCAAATGCCACTGTTGTAAACGATCGTCGCGGTTATATTCCTTCTCAACTAAAAGTCTTTACAGGAAAAGTCGATTTTGTAAATCCGTTCAAGGAAAAACAATCTATTGAATGGGGTTTTAAAGCCAGCATTAAAAACAATGATAATCCGTCTGTTTACGAATATTATGAAAACAACGAATGGCTTATTGATTTTAACTCGACCAATCATTTTGAATATAATGAACAGATTTACGCCGCTTACGCCAACTACAAATATCAGTTAGAAAAATTAAATATTCAGGCTGGATTAAGAAGCGAATACACCGCAATCAATATTGATCAGAAAACATTGAATGAAGAACACAAAGATGATTATTTGAAATGGTTCCCAAGTCTTTCTTTAAAATATGAATTCACGAGTAATCATTCTGCACATGCATCGTATAGCAAAAGAATTAATAGACCAAGTCAGTTTGATTTAAATCCGTTTCGTTTTTACGATGATTCATTCAATTATTCGCAGGGAAATCCGAACTTGATTCCAGAGATTACACATGCTATGGAAATTGGTTATGCTTGGAAAAGTAATTTTATGGCTTCTCTATATTTTAATAGTACCAAAGATGTTTTTACCGAAGTGTACAACTACAATCCAGACACAAATACAACCGTTACCACTCAAATAAACGTGGATAAATCATACAATTACGGAGTTAACATTACCAATACTTCTGAGTTAAGCAAGTGGTGGTCTGTAAACACTTTATTGAATGTTTTTGAAAATAAATTTATGGGGCAAATTTTAAACAGCAATACAATTGATCCCATTATGACAATCAATCTGAGTGTTCAAAACTCTTTTGCTATAACCGAAACCTTGAAAGCAGAAGGAAACGCACAATACCAGTCAAAATCTAATCTTGGAATTTACCAAAGAGATGGTTTCTTTGATTTTAGCATTGGGATTTCTAAACAAGTTTTGGCTAAAAAAGGGAATATCAAACTCAATTTTACTGATGTTTTCAATACCAATAATTTCTACATTAAATCTGCTGTTGCGCAAACTACTATTGATAAAAGATATGATCTTGACAATCGTATAGCGACAATCGCATTTACATACCGTATATAAAGTTTCGTTCTTTAAATACCTTGTTTTTTGTTTTTTTTTGTGTTAGTCAAGAGCCTGTTCCTTCAAACAGGCTCTTCTATTTTGGGAGTTTAGATTGCAGATTTTAGATTGTAGATTGTAGATTGTAGAATTTAGATTGTAGATTTTAGATTGCAGATTTTGGAATTTGGAATTTGGAATTTGGAATTTGGAATTTGGAATTTGGAATTTGGAATTTGGAATTTGGAATTTCGGGACATAAAAAAAGTCTTTTAAAGCTATTCGCTTTAAAAGACTTTTTTTATTTTGTTTGAAATCCTCTTAGTTCTTCTTTGTTTTTTTCTTTCTTCCCCACCAAATATAAAAACCTGTAATTGGTAAACTAGCGCAGATTAAACTTGCTGTAAAGTAGAGAATTTTAGTTGTTATTCCGCCAATGGCACCAACGTGAAGGCTATAATTTGAGCGGCTCATCCAATCGTGGAATTTCTCGTCGCCTATATATTTTCTAGATTTCGGAAGCAATTCTAATGTTTTCTGGTCAAAATATAAATCCCTCCAATTTCCGTTATGCATATCGGTACAGGCATAAAAATCATCTTTTGGCTCATCTGGAAAATGAATAATTACCGCTTCATTATTGTGCTTAGCAATCTCATTTCTAACTTTATCAAATATAATATCAGCAGAAGTAAGCATATCATATTTAGGTTTTAAGAGCGTATCCGATTTTATTTCGGCTACCACTTCTTTCTTTGCTTTTTCATTGCCAAAACCTCCTGTAATCCAGTAAGTGCTTTCTCGTACCCAATGAAAACTCATTATTAAACCTGTTAACGCAATTAAAAATGCCAAAAGAAGCGAATAAAACCCTAAAACATTATGAAGATCATAATTCAGCCTTTTGAATTTGGCGCTCCATTTAATTTTAAAACTATTGTTGATTCCTGTTTTATTCCACTTTTTAGGAAACCATAAAATGATGCCACTTATTAATAAAAAGAAGAAAATAAGAGTTGCCCAAGAGGTTACTGCAGTTCCTATTTCTCTTCCTAGCCAAACATAGCGATGACCTTCATCAATTTCATGGAAAAAATCTTCATGATCGACCATTCCGGTTATTTTTCCGTTATAAGGATTTACATAAATCAAAGAATCAGATTCTATATCTACTTTTATTGTTTTATCTAAACCATTATACCATACTCCATGAATATCCTTTTCTGGCAAGGCTTTTTTTACTGCAGCATAAATTTTAGAAGGAGGCAAAACTTTATCTGGAGTTTGTGCTTCTACATTTAGCCACGGAGAAGTCAATTCTTTTATTTCATGTTCAAAAACCAAAATACAGCCTGTAATTCCCATTATAAAAACTACTATTCCAGAAGCAAGTCCAAGCCATAGATGCAACCAGGCATTAATTTTACTGAATCGAGATTTCTCTTTTGATTTTGGTTTTGGTGATTTAATAACACTCATTTTGTTCCTAGTTTAATGACGCAATAAAACCATACAATCAATGCTTTAAAGCAATAATTGTATGGTCTTAATTATGTAAAAATTAAATTGTGTAACTGCTTATTTCTTTTTTGTCAATCTTGTGATTGCTGGCAAATCAACTCCGCCTGTAATTAAAGCTCCTGCTTTTGCCACACCAGTTGCAATATCAATTTGATAAACACGTCCTTCTGTATTAGTTACAAAGCTTTTGTAAATTTTACCGCTTTCAATTAAAGCACTTCCGAAACCAAAATAATTGTCTCCAGCGTGATCAGGCAATCCTGTAACTGGCGTAATTGCTTTTGTATTAAGATCGATGATAGCAGATTTTAAATTGAAAGATTTATAGTTTAAGAATCCCCAGTTTGGTTGTGCAGCGTCAATATCTGCAGGAATGTAGTTAACTAATACTTTTTCTCCACCTGCTGGATAAGCAGATAAAACTTTTCCTTTTAGAGAACTTGTTTCAAAGTCGAAGAAGTAAGTTGAATCGAATTCTGACTGTCCTTTTTTAATTCTAAGAATTCCTGAGTGAGACGCAGTTGGCGTGTAACCGCATAAAACTGAATTTGAAGAGAAAGTATAAATATCTCCAGATTCTGTTTGTACCATACCAGTATTAGTATAATATTGACCAATTGCTGTAGTACGAGAATCTTCTAGAGTTTTTAAGTATTTTAAAGATGGATATTCGTAAACTTTTACAACTGCTTTTTCTTGGTAAAGTTTCCAGTCTTTATCACGCTCAAATGTCGAAACAAATAATTTATCTCCTGATACATTTACACTAGTTGGCCATAAAAAGTGTCCGTTAGAAATAGCAAAGTCATCATAAACACGCTTTGAAATTGTAACTGTAGCTGGATCGTAAATTAAAATTTCATTTTGAGTAGAACTAGCATCCCATGGAGAATTAATCATAACCAATTTGTTATCATCAGTAGTTCCGTAAGCATAACTATCTCCTGTAAATAAGTTTGCCGTTGTACCTAATTTACCTTCTGTGTTAAGGTAATATCCAACAGACCCTTCTGCATTTCCTGTTAAAGCAAAAAATGTGTTTGCAACCGGAACTAAAGCTCCTGCTTGCTCGATACCTTTACCAACCATGTTGATTGATCCAGTCATCAATTCATCTACAGATTCAAACTGCCAAACATAAACATCCCAATCAGTTGTTTGATATGAAAGCACATACGTTTCATCAGCTGGATTTCTTACCTCTGAATTATCATTATCGCTGCTGCATGAAAAAAACAGAGCAGGCAATACTGCTAAAGCCAAAAGATTTTTAATTCTTTTATTCATTGTGTTCAATTTAAAATTATATAATTAGTTTAAAAAATATCTAAGTTTAACTGCGAAAGATCTTCCTGGTTTTTGCACTTTAAAATAGTCATAGACTTTTGTGTCTGCGACGTTATTACATTCTATTCCGATATTGTATTTTCCATTTTGAAAAGCATAAGAAGCGGCAATATTCTGTGTAAGTTGCTCCGGAATTGTTTTTCTACTGTCAGGAGTTCCATTTTTTGTTGATACTAAGTAATATTCATCAATGTAATTTGTAAATAAATTAATTGATAAATTGTCATCTGAAGTTCTTAGTTTTCTAAAGTTTAAACCAACACTTGCATTAGCATAAAAAATAGGAACATTTGCCAGCTGAGAACCATTATTGTAATTGATAATATTAGATCCAGGAGGGTCAAATTTATTGGTGTCAATAGTTTTCTGATGAGTAGCATTTACTTCAACTGTCAGCCAATTTTTATATCCATAATGCAAAGAAGCATCAAAACCAGTAACTCTTACACTGTATTCATTTTGATAAATAGACTGAAATCCTTGAGTCTGGATTCGGATAAAATCTTTTGCATCTCTATAAATGAAATTTCCTTGCACTCCAAAAGAATGATCTTCTAAAGCTTTCTTGTATGCAAGTCCTGCATTAAAGTTATCACTTGCCTCTGGTTTCAAAGTCGGTGCTGGTCTAAGATTTAAACCATCTCCCAACATTTCATCGCCTGTTGGCAAACGATATGCATGCTCGTAAGACGTTTTCAATTGCAGTTCACTTGTTACAAAATACGCTAATGCTGCTCCATATCCTATATCATCAAAAGAGCTTTTAAGTGGCGTATAGACATTTTTACCATTAATGTATTCTAAAACATTCATACTGGTATTCAAGAAATATTTCTTTCCAAATGCGATTACAGATAGTTTTCTGTCAAATGCAGCAAGATTATAAGAAAGTCCTAAAATGTTTTTGTTTACTACTGGAGAACCTGGTTTAGTAATTTCACGAACTTCATCATCTTCTTTTCTTTTTAAAGTATTAACAGAATAATTAAAAGCAAAATACTGCCTGTCATTCAAATCATACTTGAAGTTAGTATTAGCTTGAAAAGAATTATCATCGTAAACATAAATCGTTTTTTCATCATTTAACTCTCCTCCGCTATTGCTTACTACACTTGGCGTACTACTCCCATCCCATTGATATCTATAAGATGAAGTATCTACAGAACGGCTTTGAACGACATTGTACGAAGCAATGAAGTTTACCGATAAATTTTTAGTGAATAAACTGTCTTTTTTGAATTTTAGGGAAGGCACAAAAGCTTTACTATCATTAAAAGCCTGTCCAACTACTCTTTGCATAGTAGATCCCGTTTGTATTTCTTTCTTATTTGCTGAAGCCATCATGCCAATCAACAAATAATCTGCATATTTCTTTCCTTTTACTCCAACCTCAGCCATAATAGCTCCAGATTTGTAACCGTCATGAAAATGTTTGTATTCTTGTTCTGGGTTAAATGTACCATCGGGATTAGAGGTAGTCGCAGTAATTTTATAGCTGTTATCGGTATAATTACCAAATGCATTGACATTGGCCACTAAACCATTTTTACCTGTAAATCTGGTGTTTACAGCAACTCTGTGTGTATTAAAAGAACCAAAACTGTAAGACGCATCAATATATCTTTTTACAGATTGGTTGGTAATAATGTTTACCGCTCCTCCTAAGGCATCGCTACCTAATTCAACAGGCACCACTCCTTTGTAAACTTCGATACGCTCTGCCATGTTTACTGGAATGTTATTCAGGGTAAATGAAGATCCGTAACTGTCGATTGGAATTCCGTCCATAAAGAATTTTACCTGATTCCCTGAAAATCCATTCAATGAAAATTTAAAATCAGAGCCCATTCCTCCTGTTTCTCTAATACGAACTCCAGTAGTTGTACCTAATACTTGATTTAAATCTGCTGACGAATTATATGTTTTCTTTAAATCAATTGCTGCAATATTAAAAGGCTGTTCTTTAACTCGCTCAATTTTAGACTTTCCAGTTACCTGAACTTCATCTAAAGCCGCCATATCTTCTTCGATAGTAATTTTTGGCGCAGTTTGATTGGATAGTAAATTGATTTTGGTCTGTTTGGATTTATAACCAACATAATTAACTACTAAAGTGTAATTACCAGGTTCTGCAGTAATTTCATATTCACCATTTGCATTTGTAAGGGCTGCATAATTGGTTCCTTTTAGAGCTACAGAAACTCCTTCTGCCGGCTGACCATTGTCTACCATAATCACTCCACTTAAAACTACTTTGCCGTTTTGCGAGAAACCCTGAACCGAAGAAAGTGTCAGTAATAACAGGATTACAATTCTTTTAATCTGCATTATTTAAAATTAGTTTAAATTAAATTTGGCACAAAATTAACATCAACAATCAGGTTTAACAAATTATTTTTAATTATTCTAAATAAAAGTTTTTATTAACGTAAAAAATGATTTTCTTCTAAAAAAAAGATGCTTTCTTAAGATTTAATTAATTTTAGATTAAAATCACATTAAAAAAAATCAAAATAAAATCAGAAATTTAAAATCGCTTTTATAAAAAAACTTACAAAAAATAAAAAAACCTGCTTAGCAAGCAGGTTTCTAAAAGGAGTAATTATGTTTCAGATTAAATGATTTCTAATAGATCTTTCATCTCTTTAATTACTATTCTAACATCTTCTTCATTCGTCCTCCAATTCACAAATGAAGCTCTAATTCCTTTTTTGTTCTGATAAACTGTTGGCGTCATAAATACTTTTCCAGTATCATTCAAAGCAGATAAAAAGGGAGTTACTTTTTCCTGATTGTGTTCTCCTTTTAATGTAAAGCAAACATTATTTAAACGAATTGGCGCTAAAAGCTCAAAATCATTTTCTATTAAAGCATTTGCAAAATGTAAAGCCAATGCCACACTATCTTCAATAAGATCTCTAAAACCTTCTTTTCCATAGGCTTTAAGCGAAAACCATACCGGCAGCGCACGCAAACGGCGTGAATTTTCAGGAAGCACATTCAGATAATTAAAATTCTCTAAAGGATTCCCTAAATAAGGCGCATTAGAATTTTGGAATGTTTCAATTTGCAGATTAACATGCTCTTTTTTAACCAAATAAAAAGCACTTTCGTATGGAACATTCAACCATTTATGGCAATCAATCGTAATACTGTCTGCTGCTTCCCAGCCTTTTACATAATGTTTGTATTTTTCTGAAACTGCCGCAAAACCGCCAAAAGCACCATCAATATGCCACCAGAAATTGTATTTTTCTCTTAGTTTGGCAATTGCCTCAAAATCATCAAAATCGGCGGTGTTTACCGTTCCAGCACTTGAAATTAGAATAAAAGGTTCTCCGTTTAGAGCTTTGATCTTTTCTTCTAAATCGGCAGTATCCAAAGCTTCACGATTGCCTTCAATTGTTTTTATAACTGTATAATTCTGGCTTCCAATTCCTAACATCGATAATGATTTTATGGAGGAAGAATGTGGAGTCGCTGTTAAAATATTAATGGTTTCAGAGATCCCGTTTTTAGCAAAATCTTTTCCATACTGTTTTCCAAACCATTGTCTCGCAACTGCTAAACTGGTGAAATTGGACATTGTTGCGCCAGTTACAAATCCTCCTAAAAATGCATCCGGAAGTTCTAATAATTGCAACAATAGATTGATGGTTTCGAATTCTATTAATGCAGATGCTCCGCCCTGTGCTTTAACCGCCTGAGTATTTTGATCGTAAACTGATGCCAGCCAATCTCCAACAATAGAAGCGGGAGTTGATCCCCCTGTTACAAATCCCCAATATCGTGGACCAGGCGAGGAAACCATCAATGGAGCCAATCTTTCATTAAATTCCTTTAAAGCTTCAATAGATCCTAATCCTAGCTCATTTAGCTCCGTTTTAGGATCTATTGAATAAGTATTAGAGGTTGGAATGTTATCGATATTACTCAAAAAATCAATTCCTTGCTGTTTTGTTTTTTCTAAGATATTCTCAAAATTGTCGAGATCGTGCTGTAATTTTGAATTCATATTATATAGTTATTTATATCACGCATTGTCAAGCTGAGCGAAGTCGAAGCCATTTCACGCGAGATAAGTTGTTTTTAGTATTTATTTTAAGAATTGGAAATTTGTAGTGAAGCTACCACTTTGTCTTTTCGGAGAATCGTGAAACCATCATAGAACAGATTACATCTCCATTGGCATTTAATAAAGTAGCAATTGGGTCAACCAGAGTTCCTAAAATCATGGCAACCGGCAAAGCTTGTTCCATCGGAAAACCATAAACAGTAATGGCTAAAATTTCTCCAATATAACCTCCGTTTGGAATTCCGCCTTCGACAATTGAAACTATAACTGTAATTCCGAGTGCTAAAAGAATCGTCATCGGATCTGTAAAATCTTTCCCAAACATGGCAAACAAAAAGGTTATTTTTAAGATGGATGACATACTCGAACCGTCTTTGTGTAGAGGTGCGCCAAGCGGAATTACCAGATTTCGTACATGTGCCGGAATTCCCATTTTTTCTGCTGCCGCTAAATTGGCAGGAATGGTCGCTATACTACTACAGGTTCCTATAGCGGTTAAAGAAGGCATTATGTTATTGCTCCAAAAAACTTTAAAAGCTCTTTTTCCGCCAGCGACAAGGGCATATAAACTAAAGAACACAAAGAAATAGAAAATGCAAGCAGCGTAATAAACTGCCATTGGTTTTGCATAAACTCCTAGCAATTGTGGCCCGAAGACTCCAACTTGATAAGCAAAATACGCTCCTAAACCAATTGGCGCAAATTTCATGATGATGTTCAAAAGCTGTTTCATTACCTCGTTTCCAGAATCCAGAAAACTCTTGAAAGCATTTCCTTTTTCTCCTGATTGTAATGTGGCAAAACCCACTAAAAAAGAAAAAATAATCAACGCCAACATACTTTTTCGAGACAATAATTCGAAGAAATCATTTGCTGTAAGCAGTTTGGCAATTTGATCTCCCGCTGATCCTGACGCTACTTCTTCAAACGGAACTTTCGCAATTGCTATATCTTCATGAATTGGAAAAAGATAAACAGCAAAAATCATTACAATGGCAGAAATCAGAATTGTTGCGAGAAAAACCAATACCATTATAACAAACAGTTTTCCTAGCTTTTCTGTTCGTTCCAGATTCGCAACCGAAGAACCGATTGTGAAAAATATAAGCGGAATAATGGCTGTAAAAAGTAAATTCAGGAATATATCCCCAAGTGGTTTTATAATCAAAACATCTTCTCCAAACACCAATCCGAAAATACTTCCGATTATAATACCGCCAAGAAGCCATAAAATACTGCTGTAACTCTGCAAAAAATTGATTTTCTTAACTTCCATAAGCTGTAGAGAATTATAGTTCGGAAAAGATTAATAATAAAGAATGAAAGTACTTAAAAAAGGATTGCAAAAATTGATTGGTTATTTTTTTGCCACAGATTATAGGGATTAAAATGATTTTCTAATCTTTATAATCTGTGAAAAAAAAATTATTTCTCCAGAACAATGGTAGTAAAAGCTCTATCGACTAATTCTCCTGTTTTGCTTTTTACTTTTTCGGTTTGTGTTTCTGTATACACAATTTTAAAATCCGATTTTTTGATTAATTCCTGCGCTTTTTCTGTACTGTACAATTCGAATTCGAATTGTGTAAAAGGCAGTTTTTTCATGAAATCTTCTTCGGCAAATGTCAAGCAGAAATTTCCATTTGGTTTTAAAACCCTGTAGGTTTCTGATATTAATTCCTCAGGTTTCTGCCAAAAATAAATGGTGTTTACTGTAAATATTTTATCAAATAATTCAGCTTCAAACGGAATAGTATTTCCGTCATAAAGTGAAAAGAAAGCCTGTTTTTGAGAAACGAAATTTCGGTTGATTTGTCTTGCTTCCTGAAACATCAGTTCCGACATTTCCAGTCCGTAGTATTTTAGCTTTTCGGCTTGTTCAAACAAAAATTCAACGTGACCTGCATTTCCGTGGCCTAGCTCTAGAATTCTGTTTTCGTTTGCTATATTTAAATTCTGAATCGAATGTTGGGTCATGTTGATGTTCGTTTCGTTCATCATATTGCCCATTTCGATTCCTTTTTCTCCCGATGGATGTTTTAATTGAGAGGCGATTTCTTGTAATTCTTCATTTTTCATGGCGTGAAAATTTAAGTATCTAAATTAAACAAAAATCCAAATTCGAAGAGTATTTTTTTGTCATTCTGAGGAACGAAGACACGAGCGATAGCGAACTGGCAAAGCAATCACACTCGCATGTCTACAAAGATTGGACGACATACTTTGCGGAATTTCTAGTGTGATTCTTCGTTCCTCAGAATGACAAACTGCATACAGATTAAAAAACCTGACTTGCAATCTGGCGAATATTCTCAGATTTCCCCATTGAGTAATAATGCAAAAATGGAACTCCAGCGGCTTTTAATTCTAATGACTGCTGAATCGCCCATTCGATTCCGACTTGTTTGATTTCAGCGTTGTTTTTGCATTTATCTACAGCATCGATTAAATCTTCTGGCAAATCGATTCTGAAAATCTGTGGTAAAACCTGTAAATGCCTCTGAACCGCAATTGGTTTAATTCCAGGAATAATCGGAATTGTAATACCCATTTCTCTTGCTTTTTCTACAAAGGCAAAATATTTTGAGTTGTCAAAAAACATTTGTGTTACGACATAATCTGCTCCTGCATCTACTTTTTCTTTTAATCTTTTCAAATCTGATTGTAAAGATGGCGATTCCAAATGTTTTTCAGGATAACCCGCAACACCAATACAAAAATCAGCTTTGTTATCGATATCCATCACTTCATGCAGATATTTTCCACAATTTAAATCTTTGATTTGACGAACCAAATCAACTGCGTAATGATTTCCTCCTGCTTTCGGTACAAAAGATTGTTCGTCTTTCATTGCATCGCCTCGAAGTGCCATTACGTTGTTGATTCCTAAATACTGACAATCAACCAGCATGTATTCGGTTTCCTCTTGTGTAAATCCACCGCAAAGCAAATGCGGCACCGTATCTACATTGTATTTATGTTTTATAGAAGCGCAAATTCCAAGCGTTCCCGGACGCATACGAGTTAATTTCTTATCCAAAAGTCCGTTACCTTTATCAATATAAATATATTCTTCACGAGAAGTCGTTACATCAATAAACGGCGGATTAAACTCCATTAACGGATCAATATTATCGTATAATTCCTGAATACTTTTACCCTTTTGAGGCGGAATAATTTCAAATGAGAATAATGTTTTTCCTTTGGCGTTTTCTATATGCTCTGTTACTTTCATTTTTTGTTTTTTGTTTCAAGTTTCAGGTTCCATGTTTCAAGTTCTCTACTGTAACTTGAAACCTGAAACCTGAAACAAAAATAACTTTTCGTTAATCTGCTATATTAGGGTTTAACCATTTCATTGCGTAATCTGTTGAGACATTACGTCGTTTGGCGTAATCTACAACCTGATCTTCTTTTATTTTTCCTAATCCGAAATATCGGCTTTTTGGATTTCCAAAATAATATCCTGAAACCGAAGAAGCCGGCCACATCGCCATACTTTCTGTTAAGGTTACTCCAATTTCTTCGGTTACATTTAAAAGCTTCCAAATCGTTGGTTTTTCCAAGTGATCAGGACAAGCCGGATAACCTGGCGCTGGACGAATTCCTTTATAATTTTCCTTAATCAATTCTTCGTTGGTTAAAGATTCTTCGCTGTCATAACCCCAAAAATCTTTACGAACTCTCTCGTGAAGATATTCGGCGAAAGCCTCAGCAAAACGATCAGCAAGTGCTTTCACCATAATCGAATTATAATCGTCTAAATTCTTTTCATATTCCGCAGCCCATTCATCTACACCAAAACCTGTGGTTACGCAAAACGCTCCCATATAATCTTCAATTCCGCTTTCTTTTGGCAGAATAAAATCGGCTAAAGCAATGTTTGGAGCACCTTTTGTTTTTTGCGACTGCTGACGTAGTGTTAAGAATTTCTCTAAAACTTTTCCGTTTTCATCACGCAATTCAATATCGTCATCACCAACTTGATTCGCAGGGAAAATTCCGTAAATACCTTTCGCTTTTAGTTTTTTCTCTTCTAAAATTACTTTAAGCATCGCCTGAGCATCTTTAAAAACAGATGTTGCTTGTTCGCCCACAACCTCATCGGTTAAAATTGCTGGATACTTTCCGTACAATTCCCAAGTCTGGAAAAACGGTGTCCAGTCAATATACGGAACCAAAACATCCAGTTCAATTTCGATGGTTTGTTTTCCAATTACTTTTGGTTTAGTCGGTGTGTACTCCGACCAATCCAATGGTAATTTATTTTTACGGGCATCTTCAATCGTCAAGAAATTTTTATCTCTCGAACGATTTAAGAACGTTTCTCTAAACGAATCGTATTCTGCACGAATATCTGCCGCATATATTTTTCGGTTATGATCTAGCAGATTTCCTGCAACGGTAACGGCTCTTGAAGCATCGTTTACGTGAATTACAGTTTCTCTATATTGAGGCGCAATTTTCACCGCGGTGTGCGCGCGAGAAGTAGTTGCCCCGCCAATCATAATCGGGATTTTAATATTTTGTTTGTCTAATTCTTTGGCTAAATATACCATTTCGTCAAGCGAAGGTGTGATCAATCCGCTTAATCCAATAATATCTACTTCGTGTTCAATCGCCGCTGCAATGATTTTTTCTGGAGGAACCATAACGCCAAGATCTACAATCTCATAATTGTTACAAGCCAATACAACCGAAACTATGTTTTTTCCAATATCGTGAACGTCACCTTTTACAGTCGCCATTAGGATTTTTCCGTTTCCTTGTTTATCTCCCGCTTGTTTGCTTGCTTCGATAAAAGGCAATAAATAAGCCACAGCTTTTTTCATTACACGAGCCGATTTAACTACCTGAGGCAGGAACATTTTTCCGCTTCCGAATAAATCTCCTACCACATTCATTCCCGTCATCAAATTGATTTCGATAACTTCAATTGGTTTTGTTGCGGCCAAACGAGCTTCTTCTACATCTTCTTCAATAAAAGCATCGATTCCTTTTACCAACGAATGCGTAATACGATCCTGAACAGATCCTAAACGCCATTCCTGAATGGCTTTTTCATCGCTTTTTACTTCACCTTTTACATTTTCTGCAAAATCCAGAAGTCTTTCAGTAGCATCGTCACGTCTATCTAAAATTACGTCTTCAACGTGTTCTAATAAGTCTTTCGGAATATCATCATAAATCGTAAGCATCTCTGGATTCACGATTCCCATCGTCATTCCTTCTTTAATTGCGTGATACAAAAACACCGAGTGCATCGCTTCACGAACAACATCATTCCCTCTAAACGAGAACGAAACGTTACTCACTCCACCACTGATATGTGCATGAGGCAAATTCTCACGAACCCATTTTGTTCCTCTAAAAAAGTCAAGAGCATTCAGGCGGTGTTCTTCCATTCCTGTTGCAACGGGGAAAATGTTCAAATCGAAAATAATATCCTGCGGAGGGAATCCTACTTTGTTCACTAAAATATCATACGAACGTTGGCAAATCTCCACTCTACGATCGTAATTATCCGCCTGACCAACTTCGTCAAAAGCCATAACAATAGCAGCTGCTCCGTAACGTTTGATTAATTTGGCGTGGTGAATAAAGGCTTCTTCTCCTTCTTTTAATGAAATCGAGTTTACAACGCTTTTTCCTTGTACTACTTTAAGACCTGCTTCAATGATTTCCCATTTCGAACTGTCAATCATAATTGGCACTCTCGAAATATCTGGTTCTGCAGCAATTAAATTCAAAAATTTAGTCATTGCATTAACCCCATCAAGCATTCCTTCATCCATATTAATATCGATGATTTGTGCTCCTCCTTCTACCTGCTGTCTTGCAATATCAAGCGCCTCGTCATATTTCTCTTCCTTGATTAATCTTAGGAATTTTCTTGAACCTGTTACGTTTGTACGCTCGCCAACATTCACGAAAACACTTTCGGGCGTAATAATCAACGGTTCTAATCCTGATAATACAAGGTCTCTTCTTTTTTCTGTCATTTCTTTTTAAGTTACTAAGATCCTGAGATTCTAAGATTCTAAGGTTCTAAGTTTTTTATTCTATATTTTTAGGTTTCTAAACCTATAATCTTTTTAATATTTTGGGCGTGCCCCTCCGGGTCGGGCTATCCGTTACAAGTCCTCGCACTTCCTTCGTCAGGCTGTGGGCTTTTCACTTCTATCCCTCACGCAGATTCGGTTTCAAAATGAACTCTATTTTTCTTCAATTATTTAAAATGAATATCCGATTTATCTATTCCTCTTACTTCTTGTTTTTTATACAAGACATTCCAAATCTCAGTATATAAATCTAAAAAAGGTTTCGCTTTTTTTTCATTTAAAGTATTTGTCCATCCATTATTATAACTCACCCATTTTTTTTCTCCATTTACATTAGCAACTATTACTCTTGTAAAGCTTGGATCCTTAATTACTATTTCGCCTCTTGGTTCAAATTTCATTGGCATTTTCAAAAAATTACTTCTCTGAATCAATGAATATATTTTTTCTTTTTCCTTTTCTGTTAATTCAATTTTTGTAACTCTTTCTCCTTCTGAATATTTTCGAGAAAAAGTACTGTTTTGAGAATTATAAGCATCACATCTACCATCGTTAATTACAAAATAAAAATCAGATGGCTTCTCTCTTTTCTTACTTCCGAAACCAAACAAACCAAAAAGTACAAATACTGATACTATTATTCGTAAATACTTCATTCAATAATTTCTTTATTTAATTATTTAAAATTATTATCTATAAAGAAATTTCGTTTAGTGATCGAAGTAACTCTTTTATATTATTTTTTGCCGAAACTTCATTAGCTAATCGTAATCGTTTTACCCCTATAAGAGCATCTGACATTTTAGCACTACCTGATTGTTGTATATTCTTACTAAACTTTAATTCATTTTTGTAATACAATTTATATTCTATTGCAGTCTTGACTGTAAAAGTCGCACCAAAAAAAGGCTGATCAACAGAAACTAAATTAATTTCAAGAACCCAATCCTCATCATTTGTAATCGAATCTATTTTCGAAAATACTTCCGATTCAATAACAGATTTTTTAAATGCTTCTCCAAAATTTTCATTAGAAATCTTAGATGTCCATAAAGGATTTGTTTTTTTTCCGCCTGTAACAGACTTAATGAAAATTTTATCTCCAATTTTCTTTTCGGCTTTATAATCTTTAACTGTCATTCCTTCGATGCTTGCTGACGAAGCACATTGCGTAAGTAAAGTTGAAAGAAAAACTAATAAAACCAGATATTTAAATTTCATATTTAATATTTCAAAAATTAGACTATACAGTTACTGGCGCCACTCTCGGCTTATAATCCTTCGCAACCTCAGCCATTAATCGGATATGATCTGGAGTTGTTCCGCAACAACCACCAATAATATTAATCAAATTATCATCTAAATATTCTTTAATGAAAGCCTGAGTTTGTTCTGGCTTTTCATCGTATTGTCCGAATGCGTTTGGCAATCCTGCGTTTGGATGTGCCGAAACATTAAAGCTTGTATTATGTGCTAATGTTTTTAAGTATGGTTTCAACAAATCGGCTCCAAGAGCGCAATTGAATCCTACACTTAATAACGGAATATGCGAAACTGAAATCAAAAACGCTTCTACAGTTTGTCCAGAAAGTGTTCTTCCAGACGCATCTGTAATTGTTCCCGAAACCATGATTGGAATATCGATGTTGCGTTCTTCTTTTACTTCTTCAATTGCAAAAAGTGCTGCTTTTGCATTTAGTGTATCGAAAATCGTTTCTACTAAAAGTAAATCGCATCCACCATCCATTAAAGCTTCTGCTTGTTGTTTGTAAGCAATTCGTAAATCGTCAAAAGTGACGGCTCTGTATCCTGGATCGTTTACATCTGGCGACATACTTGCTGTACGGTTTGTCGGCCCAATTGAACCCGCTACGAAACGTGGTTTTTCCGGATTTTTTGCGGTAAACTCATCGGCTACTTGTCTTGCGATTTTTGCCGATTCATAGTTTAACTCGTAAACCAAATCTTCCATGTGATAATCGGCCATACCGATTGTCGTTCCCGAGAAAGTATTGGTTTCTACAATGTCAGCACCAGCTTCATAATAAGCGGCATGAACATCGCGGATCGCTTGTGGTTGTGTTAGGGATAGTAAATCGTTGTTTCCTTTTAACGGATGTGGAAAATCTTTGAAACGCTCTCCTCTAAAATCTTCTTCTGAGAAATTATAGCGCTGCAACATTGTTCCCATTGCTCCATCTAGGATTAGGATATTTTTTTTTATTGCTTCTTGAATTGTTATTGCCATGGCTTCTTTTTTTAGCTTCTGAGATACTAAGGTTCTAAGATGCTAAGTTTTTTTATTATGATTGTGAAGTTTAAACCTAACAGGTTTTAAAACCTGTTAGGTTTGCTTCGGATATTTTTTTGTTCACATTAATTCCAAAAGTGCACTATTGCTGGCTCATTAGCCCCGATTGAAGTGGAAATCCTTTTGATTTTTTTCTTTAAAAAAGCAAAAGATTGCAACGAAAAGCGGGAACTGTTGACTGCAAAAATGCGCCAATGATTCGCTCCTGATATAGAATCTGTTTCAGTAAATATTATATGTTATCGAGAAAAGTTTTGAGAAATACGAGTATGTATTTGTGTTATCTATCTTTAATACTGGAAAATGTCGTATAAAGTAGAATTTAGCACCTTCTTTATGATAAAGGGTTGCTAAGGTTTCATCGGGTCTATCCCTCCGCCTTTCGTGATAACTGACAATAATTTTAAGAACAGTGCAAAGGTATGAAATAGGCTTTCTATTTGCAAATGTTTTTTTTCTAAGGTTCTGAGGGACTTAGATGCTAAGGTTCTAAGATTTTATCTTTTACGTGGTTTAGCTTCGGAGGAGCATAATATTTATAAAAAAACAACGTGTACAACACAAAAGCTCCAGCGGAGCGACATAATATTTCGCTCCGCTGGAGCTCTTACATAAACGTAATTATTTCTTTTCTATAAATATGTCATCCCTCTGGGATTAATTAAAAAAGCCCAAACTTTAAAAGTTTGGGCTTTAAGATATTTAAAAAACCTTAGCGCCTTAGTCCCTTAGAACCTTAGCTCCTTCGATTAAACAATCGCCTTAACAACCGCTTTTGGAGCTTCTTTACGAGTTCCGTCGAAACCGTCTACACCAGAAACCGTTGTATATTTCAATACGTATTTTTTACCTGGATTGATGATTCCGTATGCAGCTTGGCACATTAAAGTTGCTTCGTGGAAACCACAAAGGATCAACTTTAATTTTCCTGGGTATGTATTTACGTCTCCAATAGCAAAGATTCCCGGAATGTTTGTTTGGTAATCTAATGCATTGTTTACTTTAATTGCATTTTTTTCGATTTCTAATCCCCAGTCTCCAATTGGACCTAATTTTGGTGTTAATCCAAAAAGTGGGATGAAATAGTCACATTCGATTTTACGGTGTGCTCCGTTTTCTTCAATATCTAGTGACTCAACGTGTTCAGCACCATTGATTCCGATAACTTCTGCTGGAGTTACTAATTTGATTTTTCCAGCTGATTTTAATTCCTGTACTTTTTCTACAGAATCTAAAGCTCCTCTGAATTCGTTTCTTCTGTGAATCAAAGTTACTTCTGAAGCTACATTTGCTAAGAAGATACTCCAGTCTAATGCTGAATCTCCTCCTCCTGCAATTACAACTCTTTTATCTCTGAATTTCTCAGGATTTTTGATGAAGTATTTTACTCCTTTATCTTCATAAAACTCGATATCTTCGATAAGTGGTTTACGAGGCTCGAAACTTCCTAAACCTCCAGCGATTGCGATAACTGGTGCGTGGAATTTAGTTCCTTTGTTTGATGTTACAATGAAAGTTCCGTCTTCTTGCTTTTCAACTGTTTCAGCACGCTCTCCTAAAGTAAATCCTGGCTCAAATTGTTTGATTTGCTCCATTAATCCGTCAACTAAATCTCCGGCTAATACTTCTGGGAATCCAGGAATATCATAAATTGGTTTTTTTGGATATAACTCTGATAGCTGTCCTCCTGGTTGTGGAAGAGCATCTAAAATGTGGCATTTTAATTTTAACAATCCTGCCTCGAATACGGCAAATAAACCTGTTGGGCCTGCTCCAATTATAAGTATATCTGTTTTAATCATTATGTTGTTGTTTATAATCATTCTTAATAACGCAAAGAAACGAATAAATCCTTGTACTTTCAATGATTTTTATCATTAATTTCTTTCCGAAACTTTTTTACTCTTTATTTTTCAATGAATCGGTTATCTCATTCATTCGTTTAACCTTTTCTTCAAAATTGCCTTTTAAGGTTTTTCGATATTCGTTCAGATTCTCAACCATTTGGTTGATATCCTGAGGAATTACTTCTTCAAAAAACTCCCGAAGCCTTTTGGCTGTTGTTGGTGATTTTCCGTTGGTTGAAATGGCAATTTTTACATTTCCTTTTGTTACGATTCCGCCCAAATAATAATCACATAAATCTGGCGTATCGGCTATATTGCAAATCAAATAACGTTTTCTCGCTAAATCGTAAACCTTTTTATTTACTTTCAAATCGTCTGTACAGGCAATTACCATGTGACGCTTTTTGAGCATTTTCTTTTTAAACTTCGATTCCGTCAATTTAATCGAAGGATGTTTTTCAGCCAAAACTTTTATTTCTAAATGAAATTCTTTTGCCACTACCTCAACATTTGCGTTCGGACTTGATTTTAGCAAGAAAGAAAGCTTTTCCAGACCTACATTTCCTCCACCTACAATTAGTACATTTAAATTGTGAAGCTTTAGAAATATTGGATATAATTCGTTTTGTTCCATTTTAATTTAATTTCATCTAAACAAAATTAGATGATTTACCAACGAATTGTTCCTAACGGAACATATAATTATTTTAATGAATGGTTTCTTTTGATAGAAATTCTTCGTAAAATCCTTTTAGTTTATTGCTTTCGCGGACAACCTCGCCCAAAACAATAATGGCTGGTGAACCTAATTCTTTTTCTTTTACAACTTCTAAAATCGAATCTACAGTTCCAACGCCTATTTTTTCTTCCGCTGTTGTTCCGTTTTGGATGATCGCAACTGGTAAATTTCCTTTATCTTCTTTTTGAAACAAATCGATGATTTGAGGCAATTTGTGCATTCCCATCAAAATCACAACTGTTGCTGATGATTGCGCCGCTAAAGCCACGTCTGAAGATAATTTTCTATCAGATGTTGTTCCTGTAATAGCCCAAAAGCTTTCTGAAACGCCTCTTTTTGTTATTGAAATTCCCTGACTTGCAGGAACGGCAACTACAGATGAAATTCCTGGAACAACAATGGTTTCAATTCCGAAACTTTCTGCAAATTCCACTTCTTCACCACCTCTTCCAAAAATAAATGGATCCCCGCCTTTTAATCGAACTACGTTTCCGTAAGTCAAAGCATTATCTACAATCAATTGATTGATTTGATCCTGCGTATAAGCATGATTTCCGATTCTTTTTCCAACAAAAATTCGAATCGCATTTTTAGGCGCGTAGTCCAGAATTTCTTCGTTGGCCAAAGCGTCGTATAAAACCACATTTGCTTCAGCCAATACTTTTACAGCTTTTAGCGTAAGTAAATCGGGATCGCCCGGACCTGCACCGACTAAAGTTATTTTGGGTTTTATATTATGCATTTGCTAATTCCTGTGCTCTGAAAGTTTCGATTTTGTCAAAGAAAACTGTTGCTTGTGCAATGTACTCTTTAGCGAAAGCTTCAGATGGTTCATTTTTATTGATTTGGTAAACCAAGTCTTTAAAAGTTGAATTCAATTCTATTTTACTAGTTTCGATAAAAACAGTATCAAACAAGTCTACAATTCCTGCATGATGATTTGTTTTTTGGTTTTCTGACAATAACAAAGCTTTTGCTCCATTTACAAATCCTGCATAAGCATGATAGATTGCATCTGACCATTTTTTCTCGTCGAAAGATTCTTGAGCCAAAATCAATTTCTCTTTCGCTTCAAACAATAATGTCGCTACTAAATCAATCACTACCCCAGCACATTCTCCAACTCCAACTGCTTTTACGTAATTGTCTGCATTACCCCAATCCACAAAATCAGCTTCTGTTAAATTGGTTACGTCTGCGAAAGGTTTTAAGATTTCGTAGAAATATTTTTCTCCTTTCAGATCGTAATAGTTTAGGAATTTTTCTCCGTTTGCATTGGCATCAAAATCATTTAAGATGGTACGCAAAGCATCTGGTCCTCTACGGCTTGGAATTTTGATTACTTTATCGGCAAAACGTCCTGCTCCGTTTCCTAATCTTCCTCCGCCTAATAAAACCTGTAACGCTGGAGCAACCAGTTTTCCTGAGTTAATAGACATTCCTTGGAATCCGATTGCAGACATATTGTGCTGTCCGCAAGCATTCATACAACCAGAAATTTTAATTTCGATTTCGCGATTGTTTAAATACTGAGGATATTCAGCCGTTAAAACTCTTTCTAATTCTTCTGCAATACCGGTACTACTTGCAATCCCCAAGTTGCAAGTATCAGTACCCGGACATGCCGTAATATCTCCAACTGAATTATATCCTAACTGAACAAAATCCAATTTGGCTAATTCTTGGTAAAAGAATGGTAAATTCTCTTCTTTTACGTGACGTATTACAATATTTTGACGCAATGAAAAACGTAATTCATTTGCTGCGTAATTTTTAATTAAAGCGGCTAATAATCTGGCTTTATCAGTATAAAAATCACCTAATAAGACTTTGATTCCGATAGCATAATAACCGTCTTGTTTCTGCTTAATTACATTCGATTTTTTCCATGCTTCATATGCTTCTGTATCTTCGATTGTAACTTGCGGAACTTCTAAAACTGGTTCTGGAATTGGACCGTCAAAAGCGGTTGTATCAATTTCGTATGTTTCAAAAGCGATGGCTTTTTTCTCTTTTTCAACCAAATCAAGAAAAGCATCTTTCCCCATTTCTTTGATTAAGAATTTCATACGCGCTTTCATTCTTTTTGCACGTTCTCCGTATCTGTCGAAAATACGGATGATTCCTTCTGCTGTTGGGATGATTTCGTTTACCGGAACAAACTCCGAAAGTAATTCAGCATGTGCTGGCTGAGATCCTAAACCTCCTCCAAACATGATTTTAAATCCACGTTGTCCGTCCTTAATTTTCGGAATAAATCCTAAATCGTGCAAGTAACTCAAAGCAGTATCTTCGTCTGAAGAAGAGAACGAAATTTTAAATTTACGTCCCATTTCCTGACAAATTGGATTTCTTAACAGATATTGAAAAAGTCCGTGTGCATAAGGCGAAACATCAAATGGTTCGTTTACGTCAACTCCAGCCAATTCGCTTCCTGTAATATTTCTCACTGTGTTTCCACAAGCTTCACGAAGTGTGATATCGTCTTTAGCCAAATCTGCCCAAAGTTCTGGTGTTCTGTCTAAACTCACGTAGTGAATCTGAATATCCTGACGTGTTGTAATATGCAAACGTCCTGTAGAATATTCATCAGAAACCTGCGTGATACGCACTAATTGCTCGCTGGTCACTTTACCATAAGGCAATTTGATACGAATCATCTGAACGCCTTCCTGACGCTGACCATAAATTCCACGCGCTAAACGAAGACTACGAAAACGCTCATCATCAATTTTTCCTCCACGGAATAAGTGAATCTTTTTTTCTAATTCGATAATCTCCTTCTGAACTACCGGATTTTCTATTTCTGTTCTAAAACTTTCCATTTCTCTTTTGAGTTTTTGGTTGTCGGTTGCTGGTTGTTGGTTGTTGGCTCTAAAAACCATCAACTATCAACTAAAAACCATCAACTATCTAATGAATCCTACTCCTGCTGTTGTGTTAGTTGCTGTATCAATTAAGATGAAAGCTCCGTTTGATTTGTTTTCGTTGTACGAATCAAAATATAACGGTTTGCTTAATTTGATCGTTACTTCTCCAATTTCGTTAATAGCTAATTGAGAAGCTTCTGTTGTTCCTGAGTAATCTGTTGCAATCGTATTTTTGATGCTTTCTACTTTTGCTAACACTCTGTTTGTATTGTGTTGTACCAAATATTTAGTTCCTGGAACCAGTTTTTTACTGTCCATCCAGCAAACTGTCGTAGTAATATCTTTTTCAATTTTTGGAAGCTCGCTTGATTTTACAATCATGTCACCTCTTGTTACATTGATATCATTTTCTAATTCGATTGTAATTGAAGAACCTGCAACGGCTTCATCAAATGTTTTATCGAAAAAGTGAATTTTAGATACTTTTGATTCTGTTAAAGAAGGAAGAACCGTTACGGCATCTCCAACTTTAATTGAGTTTCCGTATAATTTTCCTGCGTAACCTCTAAAATCGTGGTATTCTTCAGTTTTTGGACGAATCACTGTTTGAACCGGAAAACGTGCTTTACCTGCTTCAAAAACATCAGAAGCATGTAATCCTTCTAAATGTTCCAATACTGTTTGTCCGTCATACCAAGGCATATTTTCTGATTTATCAACCACGTTTCCACCGTTGATTGCACTTAAAGGAATGTAACTTACATTTTGTTCCTTGAAAGTACTTTTTGCATTTAATGCCTGAAAATCAGCTTTGATTTTATTGAAAACTTCTTCTGAGTAATCTACTAAGTCCATTTTGTTGATGGCAACGATTACTTCTTTTACTCTCAATAAATTATTGATAAAAAAGTGACGGTAAGTCTGCTCAATTACCCCTTTTCTAGCATCAATCAAAATGATAGAAACCTGAGAAGTTGAAGCTCCTGTAACCATGTTTCTAGTATATTCTACGTGCCCTGGAGTATCGGCAATAATGTAACTTTTCTTTGCAGTCGAAAAATAAATGTGCGCAACATCAATCGTGATTCCTTGTTCTCTTTCTGCTACTAAACCATCAGTTGCCAAAGAAAAATCAAGGTAATCGTATCCTTTTTGTTTACTGCTTTTTTCGATTGCTTCTATCTTATCAGTCGTCAATGATTTTGTATCGTACAATAATCTCCCGATCAAAGTACTTTTTCCGTCATCTACACTTCCTGCTGTTGCTATTTTTAAAACGTCCATCTTATTTTGTTTCAAGTTTTAAAAGTTTCAGGTTTCAAGTTTTCAACCTTACTTTTAAATATTTTGTTTTTTTGAATCTTTGAATTTTACTCCGTTGTTAACCTCTTACAATCAACTCCTTACATCTAACTTTTAACTTCTTACCAAAAATTAAAAGTATCCTTGTTGTTTTCTCTTTTCCATTGCAGCTTCAGAACGTTTATCATCGATTCTGGCACCTCTTTCAGAAATAGTTGATGATCTGATTTCTCCAACTACTTCTTCGATTGTTGCTGCGTAAGATTCAACTGCCGCTGTACAACTCATATCTCCAACGGTTCTGAAGCGAACAATTCTTTCTTCGATTTGTTCGTCTTCTTCCTGATACACAAAAGGAGAATGCGACCAGATTAAACCGTCTCTCAAAAAAACTTTTCTTTTATGTGAGAAATAGATTGATGGAATTTCGATGTGTTCTTTTTCGATATAACTCCAAACATCTAATTCTGTCCAGTTTGAAATTGGGAAAACACGAACGTTTTGTCCATTTTCAATTTTTCCATTCAAAATATCAAACAATTCAGGTCTTTGATTTTTTTCGTCCCATTGTCCGAAATCATCACGAACCGAGAAAATACGTTCTTTCGCTCTTGCTTTTTCCTCGTCACGACGTGCGCCTCCAATACAAGCATCAAACTTAAATTCTTCAATTGCATCTAAAAGTGTTGTTGTTTGTAAGCTGTTACGGCTTGAATATTTTCCAGTTTCTTCAACCACTTTTCCTTCATCAATAGCATCCTGAACATTACGAACGATTAGCTCTAAACCTAATTCTTCTACCAATTTATCTCTGAAAGCAATTGTTTCAGGGAAATTGTGTCCCGTATCAACGTGTAATAGAGGAAACGGAATCTTAGCAGGGAAAAATGCTTTTTGCGCTAAACGCACTAATGTGATAGAATCTTTTCCTCCTGAGAAAAGTAAAACCGGTTTGTCAAACTGTGAAATTACTTCTCTGAAAATGTATATCGCTTCACTCTCTAAAGCGTTTGTTTTTAATACTGAACTCATTGTTTTTTTGTTTGATATTTTTTAGTTTCAAGTTTTAAGTTTCAGGTTTCAAGTTGCCTGATCTAAAAATCTCCACTCTTTATTCTATAATCTATATTCTATTCTCTGCAGAAGTCTTGCCTCTTGCTTCTTCCTTCTATTTACTCTTTTTTCGCACTGTGAAGTCCACATTCTTTATGGCTTGATTCCCACCACCATCTTCCGGCTCTGATATCTTCACCTGGGAAAATAGCTCTCGTACAAGGTGCACATCCAATACTTACGAAACCTTGTTTGTGCAATGCATTTTGAGGAACATTGTTTTCGGATAAATACGTTTCAACTTCTTCTAAAGTCCATTTTAGCAACGGATTGAATTTGATGATTTCGAAGTTTCCGTCATATTCAAACAAACTTAAATCGTGTCTGTTTTCTGATTGTTCTGCTCTTAAACCTGTAATCCAAACTGAGTTTCCTGCCAAAGCTTTTCTTAACGGAACCACTTTTCGAATAAAACAGCACTCTTTTCTGTTTTCAACCGAATCGTAAAAGCTATTGGGCCCTTTTGTTTTCAGAAGATTTTCTACTGAAGCAGCTTCTGGGAAAAAAACTTCGATTGGTCTTTTGTATTTTTTTAATGTTTTATGAAAAACATCGTAAGTTTCCTGAAATAATCTTCCAGTGTCTAAAGTAAATACCGTAATATCTGTATTACTTTTTGCAATAAAATCAGTAATTACCTGATCTTCCTGACCGAAAGATGTCGAAAAAATTACTTTTCCTGGAAACTCTTTTGATAAAAAAACTAAGGTTTCGTCAAGCGAAAGAGCTGCAGTTTTCTCTAATAATTCTTGTACAATAATCGCACTCATAATCTCTCCTTTCTAAAATTATCTTTTACAATAATTTAGATAATGTTTTTAAACTCAATATTATAATTAGAACTCCAACTGCAACCATCATTGGTTTTCTTTTGATTCTATTTACCAAATAAGCTGCTATTGGCGCTGAAATAACTCCTCCTAAAATCAATCCGATAATGATCTGCCAACCGTGAATTCCGCCAAAAAGCATGAAAGTAATTCCGCTTGCAAATGAAATGGCAAACTCGGCCGCATTCACAGAACCTATGGTATATTTCGGATTTCTTCCTCTTCCTAACAATGTTGAAGTCACAATTGGCCCCCAGCCTCCTCCTCCAACAGAATCCATGAAACCTCCAAACACTGCCAAAACTCCTAGTTTCTTAGTTTTCTTTTTAACAACACTTTTTCTCAAAGCTTTTCTGATAATTACAACTGCCAGAATAATCATGTAAACCGCAATAAAAGGCTTAATAATATCTCCGTCAATAACATCTGATAATAAATAAGCTCCTGTAATTGATCCTAAAACTCCTGGAATCAATAAATGTTTAACCAATTTTTTATTGATGTTTCCAAAACGGTGGTGCGAAAGCGCCGATGCTCCAGTTGTAAACATTTCTGAAACGTGAACTGCCGTACTGCTCAAAACTGGCGAAACTCCATAAGCCAATAAAAATGACGTAGAAGTTGCTCCATATCCCATCCCTAAAGCACCATCTACCAATTGAGCAAAAGCACCAATTAAAAAAAACGCTAAAAGATTTTCATCAAGCCCCTGAACAAAACCATCCCACGAAAATTCAGCGTGATGATTATAAATTAATGTAACTGCCAAACCTAACAATAAAACAACAGGTATTACAACCCACAATTTTTCCTTTAATAAAGAATCAGACTTTACTATCGTGTTGTTTAACTTAAGTTCATTTTCCATATTTTAAGAATTGTTTTTGTTCTTAAAAATCCATTACCCTATCGGCTTAGTAGATTACTTTACAAAAGTACTATATATTTCGAAATATCAAAACAATATATTTACTTTTTTACATAAGCTATCCTCTTATAAACCAAGTTAAAAGAGATTTAAAAAAGAATTAGTGATTATTTTAACAAATTAAATGCTGCCTCTTACTATTTTAACAACATGTTCCAATTTTGTGATCCACAAAAATACACATTTAATCTCTACAAAATCTATAGGATAATTATAAAATTGTTATTATTTTAGCGGCAAATAATTTTTCATGGATTTTCAGATCGGTCTTGTAATAGCAGGTTTAGCAGTTGGTTTTATTGTTGGGTTAACAGGTGTTGGAGGAGGCTCTTTAATGACTCCTATTTTATTATATTTCGGCATTTCTCCAACAACCGCAGTAGGAACCGATTTACTATACGCTGCTTTTACCAAAGCTGGAGGAATATTTGTACACAATAAAAAAGGGAACATCAACTGGAAAATCACGGGCTGGCTGACTTTAGGTAGCGTTCCCGCCGCTTTAGTAACTTTATGGATTTTACATAGCATTAAAACCGACATAGAAACTATAAATAGGGTTATTAAGTATAGTTTAGGATGGGCTTTACTGTTTACTTCTATAGCGATTATATTCAAAAAGAAACTTTTAGTTTTTTCTCAAAAACATGCTGGAGATAAATTTCATAGTGAAAGCACTACACAAAACATGCTTACCATTGGAATTGGAGTTTTATTAGGAGCAACCGTAACTTTAACCTCTATTGGCGCTGGAGCATTAGGCACTGTAACTTTATTTTTCCTTTATCCATTATTACCAACTCCTCGTTTAGTTGGAACCGAAATTGCACATGCTGTTCCTTTAACTTTAGTAGCTGGAATTGGCCATGCTTCTATGGGGAATTTAGATTTAGGATTATTGGGTCAATTATTAATGGGATCACTTCCTGGAATATACATGGGAAGTATGCTAAGCGGAAAAGTGCCAGATCAATTTCTAAGAAATGCAATCGCAGTAATGCTTTTCTTAGCTGGATACAAATTGATATTTTAATCGTCATAAACAAAACAAAAGACCATTTCAAATTTAGAAATGGTCTTTTGTTTTATAAATTAAAGTATTTTCTAAAATGCAATGTCTGCCAAAGAATTACTTTCTAATATTTTAAGTGTATTATCACGAACTTCTGTCATTAAACGTCTAGCAGCACAAGTTGATTCATCATCGCAATCGTCACATCTTTCGTAAAAATTATGACTTGCACAAGGCAGTAACGCAATTGGACCTTCAAGAATTCGGTACACTTTGGCCATGCTGATATCTTTCGGATCTTTTATCAGATAATAACCTCCGCCTTTTCCTTTTTTAGCACCAAGGAAACCTGAGTTTCTTAACAGCAGTAAAATACTTTCTAAAAATTTTATCGAAATATGTTCGCTTTTCGCAATTTCAGCTATTTGTACCGGTTCATTATTCTCACGTCTGGCTAAATAAGTTAAAGCTTTAATTCCGTATTTTGTTTTCTTTGAAAGCACTAATGTAAAATTTTGATTGCAGAATTTAATTTCAAATCAAACTCTTGCAAATTATTGAATAACAAAAGTATGCTTTTTGTTTGAACTATCACAAAGAATAAAGTTAAATTCTACTAAATCTATCAGATTACTTCGTTAAGTTCATTTCAGACACACAAAAATAGGCTTTTTATATAAACCAGAAAAAAGACGATTTTCAATAGTAAAACTTACTATCAAAAATCGTCTTTATATATAGAAATCTAAAATCTTAAGTCTAAAATTTAAAATTTAAGAAAGTGCTTGTTTTAAATCTGCAATTACATCTTCAACAGTCTCCAAACCAACAGAAACACGAACCAAACCTTGCGTGATTCCCACTGCTAATTGATCTTCTTCAGATAATTTGCTGTGTGTTGTTGAAGCCGGATGCGTAACAATTGTTCTTGTATCTCCAATATTAGCAGATAATGAGCAAAGTTGAATTGAGTTCAAGAATTTTCTTCCTGCTTCGATTCCGCCTTTAATTTCGAATGCGATGATGTTTCCACCAGCTTTCATTTGCTTTTTAGCAATTTCATATTGTGGATGCGATTTCAAGAACGGGTATTTTACACTGTTTACATTTGGATGGCTTTCTAAAAATTCAGCTACTTTTAGAGCATTTTCACAGTGTCTATCAACACGAACTGCTAATGTTTCTAAACTTTTTGAAAGAACCCAAGCATTAAATGGTGATAAAGCTGGTCCTGTATTTCTAGAGAACAAATAAATCTGTCTGATTAACTCTGCATCTCCAACTGTTACTCCACCTAAAACGCGTCCTTGTCCATCAATTAATTTTGTTGCTGAATGGATAACCAAATGCGCTCCAAATTTAATTGGCTGTTGTAAATATGGTGTTGCAAAACAGTTGTCGATTATTAAAATCAAATTGTGTTTTTTAGCAATATTTCCTAACAATTCTAAGTCAATTACATCAACTCCTGGATTTGTTGGAGATTCGGCGTATAATATTTTGGTATTGGGCTTAATAAAGCTTTCGATTGTTTCTGGCTTATTAATTTCGAAATAAGAAGTTTCGATATTCCATTTTGGAAAATAAGTCATAAACAAAGCGTGAGTAGAACCAAAAACACTGCTTGCAGAAACAATATGATCTCCAGAATTTAACAAAGCTGCAAAAGTAGAATATACTGCCGCCATTCCTGTTGCAAAAGCATAACCAGACTCAGCCCCTTCCATTTTACAGATCTTATCTACAAACTCCGAAGTGTTTGGATTACTGAAACGGCTATAAATATTTCTTTCTTTTTCTTCTGTAAAAGAAGCCCTCATATCTTCAGCATCTTCAAAAACGAAGCTTGATGAAAGGTACAAAGGCACCGAATGTTCTAAATATTGTGATCTCTCTAATTGTGTTCTAATGGCTTGTGTTTCAAAACCAAATTCTTCTGTATTCATTGTGTGTTGTTTTTTGTTTTTTTGTTTAAAGTTTAAAGTTTCAGGTTTTAAAAACTGAAACCTAAACTAAAACAAGTCAATTATTTATGCGCAATCTGAGCATTTTGTAATTATCTAATTGACTAATTATCTAATTTATAAAGCTTCGTTATTCAAGACAACTTTGTACTTAATAGTTGCCGTTGGCTCAACCGTTTTAGCTACCGAACAGTATTTCTCGAAAGAAAGCTGTGCTGCTTTTTTTGCTTTTTCTGGGTTGATTTCTCCTTCTAAATAAAAAACCACATCGATTTCTTTAAAAGGTTTTGCTTCTTCGATTTGAACTCGTGTTCCTTCAACTTCAGCATTAAAAGAAGTAATTTCCTGACGCTGTTTTTTTAAGATCGAAATCATATCAATAGCGCTGCATCCAGCAACTCCCATTAATACCAATTCCATTGGGCTTGCACCTAAATCGCTTCCGCCAAATTCGGCTCTGCTGTCAACGTCAACTACGTGTCCGCGTTCATTTTTTACTTTAAAATGAAATGCGTCATTTACTCTGTTTAAACTTACTTTCATTGTGTTGTTATTTTTTTGTTTTTTTTATTCTGTATTTGAATCAATATTTTTTGTTCTTTCAATAACATTGATTTTGTTTTCTATATTAATATGAAAATAGTCATTTAATAAAATAAGTAGACCTATTACCCATATAATTATTAATGCATGAATACGATATTTCAATATAAAACTATTCTCAATATTTCTATTTCTACTTTTCGCTATTAAAGGCAAAAAAATCAAAAAGAGAAGCAATGAATTCCACAATATTGAAAAAATCAACGTAAACATAATACTATCGTTCACACCAGGAATTACTATCGATTCTTTGTTGTCATCGGGATCAACATAAACCATAATTCTTTTGCTTTCTTTTAAAACAAGAAACAAAGTATCATGGTCTTCTACATTACTCAAACCGTAACCAAACCCGATTCTATTTCCCCAATATTTTTGCGCTCCTATTACATAAGAATATTTAATCGCAACTTCGTACGAAGTACTCCCTTTTCTAGAATATGAATTCATATCGACTTTTTCGATATTCGCTGGAACTTGGATCCAATTTTCAGCTTGCACTCCCTTTATGATAGTGTAGAAACTAAAAAACAAAGTTCCCAAGCCAACTATTACAAAAGGACCGAGAAATAATATTCCACAGCCCCAACCTTGCAAAAAAGTCTTAATTTTCAATTTCTATGTAAATCTAAAATTTCAATTATCCTTTATCAGACAATCTCAAAATATCTCCGAAAACCCCTCTTGCTGTTACTGCAGAACCTGCACCGGCTCCCTGAATAACGATTGGACGATCTCCGTATGATTCTGTATAAATTTCGAAGAAAGAATCAGAACCTTTTAATCCGCCCAATGCAGTATCTTTTGGTACTGAAACCAATTTTACTTCTAGATTTCCTTTGTCATTCTGCAAATCTCCAGACAACTCACCTATATATCTCAAGACATGGTTTGGCTGTTGCTCTGCTTTTATTTTAGCATAAATTGGATCGAATTCTTTTAATTTCGTCAAGAAATCGGCAGCACTTCCTTCACGTAAGTGTTCTGGAATTAAATTCTGAATTGAGATTTCTTCAAACTCATTTTGCAAATCTAATTCTCTAGCTAAAATTAATAATTTTCTACCAACATCATTTCCGCATAAATCCTCACGCGGATCTGGTTCTGTATATCCGTTATCAATTGCTTCTTGCAAGATTTCGCTAAAAGGCGCATCTTTCGCAGAAAAATTATTGAATAAATAACTTAATGTTCCCGAGAAAACTCCTTTAATTTTTGTGATATTTTCTCCCGAAAGGTGCAATAATTTAATGGTATCAATTAACGGCAATCCTGCACCAACATTCGTTTCATACAAATAATTCTTTTGGTTTTCTGCTAAAGCTTTTCTTAGTTCTTTATAAAAACCATACGTCAAAGTATTCGCTACTTTATTCGAAGAAATCAAATCGAAACTGCTTTCTACAAGCGGAATATAATTCTCAACGAAAGTCGCACTTGCTGTATTATCAATTGCAATTAAGTTTTCTAAATGATGTTCGTTTGCGTAAGTAATAATATCTTTAATCGTGTAAGCTTCGCCTTTTGTTTGAATATCATTTTTCCAGTTATCTGTAACACCATATTTGTTTAAAAGCAGCTTTTTAGAATTTGCGATAGCAAAAACATTCAGCTTAATATCTTTACGTTTTTCGATTGCTGCAGCCGATTCTAAAATTTGATTAATCAAAGTTCCTCCTACTAGTCCATGACCGAAAATAGCAATGTTGATCTTTTTCGAAACTCCAAAAATCTCTCCGTGAATTACATTTAAAGCTTTATTTAATTCTTCTTTTTTAACAACCAAACTCACGTTTTTTCCCGTTACGGTGTTGTTAAACAAAATCGGAACAATTTTATTTTTAATTAAAGCGGTGTATGGTTTATGGAAAGTACTCAAATCTTGTCCGATTATCGAAATTACCGATACATTATCTGTTACCGTAATCTGATTTACGTCTTTAGAATAGAAGTCATTTTCGAATTCTTTTTCTAATTCTACCATTGCAAGAGTAGCTTTTTCTGTTGCCACAACCAATCCGATTCCTCTTTCTGAAGAACCTTGCGAAATGATACTTACACTGATATTGTGATCTCCCATTACTTTAAAAATTCGAGCATCAACTCCTGCTTTTCCAAGTAATCCACGTCCTTCAAGATTTACAAGAGAGACATTTTCTAAAACAGAAAGCGTTTTAATTCCTTCTTTAGAAGAATCAGATGTAATTAAAGTTCCACGGTTTTCGTGGTTGAAAGTATTTAAAATACGAAGCGGAATATTCTTTTCTAACAAAGGAATAATTGTCTTCGCATGAAGAATCGTTGCACCAAAATTTGCCAGCTCATTTGCTTCATTGAAAGATAAATATTCAATCTTCTTAGCATCGGCAACCAAATCTGGGTTTGCTGTATAGATTCCGTCTACGTGCGTGAAGTTTTGTAATTCTTCTGCATTTAAATAATTTGCGATTAACGAAGCGGTATAGTTACTGCCATTTCTACCTAAAGTAGTTGTGTCGTTGTTGTTGTTTGAGCCAATGAAGCCTGTAACTATATTAACCGTTTCGCCGTTATGTTCTTTAAAATAATTTACTACGTTTTTCTTTGAAAGCTGTTCTAAAGGCTGAGCATCGCCAAATTTAGAATCTGTTTTCAACAAATCTCTTGTATCTACAAAATTGGCAGGAATTCCTTTTTCCAATAAAATTGCTGTCAATAATTTAGCCGAAAGCAATTCTCCTTTTGACAAAATCTGATCTTTGATTTTTTTGCTGTAATCTCCAATTAAACTTACGCCTTCAAAAAGTTTGTCTAATACATTAAATTCTTCCGATAAATCAACATTCGGATAATCTGATATTTGATATTTTTTAAAATTCTCTAACAATTCTTTGTAACTGCCATTTTTAGCAGCAATACTCAAAATAAACTCTAATTCGTCTGTAGCATTTCCGCGTGCAGAAACCACAACGGCAATTTTTTCACCTTGACTTACTTTATCAGAAATGATTGAAACAACTTTGTTAAGTCCTTCTCCGTTTGCTAACGATTTACCTCCAAATTTTAATACTTTCATTTTATTTCTTTATTGTTTCTGCCTTAAAAATATCGGCAAGTAAATGATCTAATTGTTTGTACTCGATTAAAAAAGCGTCATGTCCGTGAACCGAATCAATTTCGCTATAGAAAACATTATCTTTAAATTTCTTCAATTCCTCGTAGGTTTCTACATTCTCCTTAGCTGTAAAAAACAAATCCGAATTGATTCCGACAATATGAATTGACGCTTTTGTTTTAGACAATAAGTTTTCAAAACTTTCACTATTTCTAGTAATATCAATTGTTTTAAGCAACTGATTCATTAATTTATAAGAAGACAATTGAAATCTTTTCTGCAATTTTTTCCCGTGATGTGCCAGCCAGCTTTCGATATTAAAAATCAAAAGATCTTGGTTGATCGTACGCTGAAATTTTTCTTTGAAAGATTCTGGCGAACGGTAACAAAGCATTGCATGTATTCTGGCATCTTCAATTGGTTTCGAAGAATTATTGAGAATTTGCTCTTGTAAAAAGCAATTTGCAATAAGCCAATCAGTA
The DNA here is from genome assembly GCF_056824325.1 of Flavobacterium sp. B330r. Lineage (NCBI taxonomy): Bacteria > Pseudomonadati > Bacteroidota > Flavobacteriia > Flavobacteriales > Flavobacteriaceae > Flavobacterium > Flavobacterium sp. B330r. The sequence goes on along the minus strand of NZ_CP124860.1, from coordinate 2,393,114 downwards.
GATTTCCAATCACTCGCAATCGGAATAAGGTTTTCTGTAATATTTGGCGATAAAACTAAAATTTCCCAAGCAATTCCACCTCCAACAGAACCTCCAATAACCGCAAAAAGCTTTTCTATATTTAGAGTTTTTAAACCTTCGATAAAGATTTTGGCAATGTCTCTAGCCGTAAAATCTAAATAGTTGTCAATTAAAAAAGAATTGCTTCCGTTTCCTGGAATATCAAAAGCGAGAATGGTATAAACATCAGTATCAATGGTTTTACCTTTACCAATCAAGTCATTCCACCAGCCATTTTCGCCAGTAACTTGGGAATTTCCAGTTAAAGCATGATTAACCAAAACAATAGGCGCGCTGTGCAAAGGTTGTCCTGCCAGCGTAAAACTTAATGGTATAGAATGATAAGTTGCACCACTTTCTGTGATGAAATCTTGAATTATAATGGGATTTGGTATATTTTCCAATTTCAAATCTGTTGTATTATTGATTTGTATATGGAAATATTAGAAAGAAAAACTAGGTTTAACTAGAAAAAATCTTGTTGTTATCTTTCCACGTTTGGCGTGGTAGAATGTAGCACCTTCTTCGTTTTACCGAAGGGTTGCTAAGGCTTCATCGGGTCTAATCCCTCGTCCTTTCTTTATAACATTTCAATACGTGTTTGAACTTAACGAGTGCAAATTAACTACTAATTTCGCTAACAAACAAATTTTATCTAAAAGTGTTTGTTAAATTTCTGTGACATACTTTAGCAAAAACTATTATACGCAAAAATTTACCGAACAAAAATGCCCAGTAAAATTAAGCAGGTTTTCACCTAGTTTATGATGCTTTTCCGTTTAGATAAAAAGCGTTTCATTTTCTTTTGAATACATCAAAAACAATAAAGAGTTTGGTGCTTTTTTTGCAGCGCTTTTATCTTCCTCTGTGATTCCGAATCTTGGGTGAGCCAATTCGTTTGTTGGCGGCGGATTACTATTTTTTGTTCTTCTATTTTTAAATTTAGAAATTTTTTCTGCGAAGTAGTTCAATTTGCTCATGATATTAAGTTTTAGTTAAGTTGTGTTTTATAATCTTTATTTCTCGTTTATCTTTTTGTTAATTCGTTTTACCGAATAAAAAAACCCTTTTGGATTTTTAGATACCAAAAGGGTTTAAGTTTTTACACTCATGTATGCTTTTAGTATCAACAGACGTATGCGCAAATAAGCGCGACAGTAAACATCTTGTTCATCTGTAAGGATTTATTCATCTGTGATTTATATTGTATTTTTAAATTTTGCATTTCTGTTAAATTAAAAAGCCTCCTAATATTTCTATCGGAGGCTCTTACTATATTGTTATTGTATTCTTACAATTTTTTTAAGCAATAGACACCCCAGCCTCGGTCTTAACCGAAATGGCACAAAACATTTTGTTGACTTTTAAGTTCATTTGATTTCTAGTAGTTTTTGGGTATAACAAATATGCAAATATTTTTTTTATTACACAAATAAAATTCAAGAATTTAATTACAAAATTCGTTGAAAATGTGTTTTTTAACGACAAAAAACATCTTACAAAAACGAAAACGAAATAACAAAGGTAAAAAACTTACAAAAAAGCTAATTTTTTCTTCATGACTCCATTTGACAAATCAATTTATCAAAGAACTTTTTTCTCTTTTTTCTTTTTTTTAACTAAAAAATTAAAGCCAAACAGCTTCTTTACTCCTAATTCGCTCCGCAATTTTCAGAATATCGGTTATAATTCCTCTAGAAATCGCTTGTTTGCAAGGTGGAGCACTTTGAATTACGATCGGAATGTCTGCATAAGATTTAGTGAAAATTTCAAAAATGGCGTCAGAACCTTTCAATTGTCCGATTGGAGAATCTACTGGTTCCGAAATCAACTTAACTTCCAAAATGCCTTTTTCCACATCAAACTCACCCACATATCTCAATACATGATTTTCTGCTTGAGTAATTTTGGTGATTTTAAAAGATTTATCGAGAGCGTCTTTGTTTAGCACTCCGTTTTTCTCCAAATGCTCTTCGGTTATAAATGGCTTGATTTTAATGTCTGAAAGCTCAAAATCTTTTCCTATTTCTCTGGCCAAGATCAAAAGTTTTCTTGCAGTATCGTTTCCCGACAGATCTTCTTTAAAGTTTGACTTCATTAATCCTAAAAGACTCGCATCTTTTAAAACAGATGAAAACGAAACTTCTTCTGATGAAAATCGATTAAAAACATAACTTAGATTATCAGAGAAAACACCTCGAATTTTTGTGATTTTTTCGCCCGAATAGTACAAATCTCTTAAGGTTTGCAAAACGGGAATCCCAGTTTCAACAGAGGTTTCATACAAAAACTCTTTGCCATGCTTTTTAAGATCTGCTCGTAGTTCTTTATATAAGTCAATCGGGAGCGTATTGGCTTTTTTGTTTACCGCTACAATATTGAATCCGTTTTTGATTAGCGTGTTATAATGCTTTACCAATTCATCACTGGCAGTTGCATCTACGGCAATCAAGTTTTCAAATTCGTTTTCTTGTGCAAATCCGACAATATCTTCTACTTTAAAAGGAACTGCCAATTGTCTAAAATTGGTTTCCCAAGCATAACCAACACCTTCTTTCTCAAAAAAAGCAACCGTCGAATTGGTTATTATGGGAAAATGAAAATCGACATTTTTGCTTTCAAGAAAAAACTCCTGACTTTCGACAATCTGATTAATCAAAGTACTTCCGATATTTCCAATTCCAAAAAGGATAATGTTTATTTTAAGCTTTGACATAATTTCTATTTTTTAATTTTTGAAACCATATAAGAGATATGAGTTCATTTAATATTCCAACGTTTATCAGGTTAGAAGCACTACGGTTCGTCTCTACAAAATGCACTTATATTCCTTATAGGGTTTAAATTTTATAAAGATGCTTTTCATAAAAAATTACCTTTAGCAAAACCACTCGCTAAAGGCAATTTTTCAAACAAAAAACAAAAAAACCTAATTTTTATTGATGCTGAATTGAGAAAGCGAAACGCTCTCAAAAACAGTTTGCAAATCAGCAATCAAATCTTCAATATCTTCAATTCCCACAGACAGACGAATCAAATCTTTAGAAACTCCTGTTTCTATTTGTTCTTCATCTGTTAATTGCTGGTGCGTAGTACTTGCCGGGTGAATAATCAGCGATTTTGTATCGCCAATATTGGCTAGCAGAGAGAATAATTTAGTATCATCAACCACTTTTTTAGCAGCATCAAAACCTCCTTTTAATCCGAAAGTGATAATACCGCTTTGTCCTTCTGGCAGATATTCTTTGGCCAGATCATTATATTTACTCGATTTTAAACCTGGATAATTTACCCAAACCACCTCATCTTGTTTTTCTAACCATTCGGCTAGAGCCAAAGCATTTTCACTATGTTTCTTAATTCGAATGGGAAGTGTTTCTAATCCCTGAATAATCTGAAAAGCATTAAATGGACTTAAAGCAGCACCAAAATCACGCAAACCTTCAATTCGAGCTTTTGCAATAAAAGCTGCATTTCCTAAAGCTTCATGATATACTAATCCGTGGTATCCTGCAGATGGTTCGGTAAATTCAGGAAATTTTCCGTTTGCCCAATCAAAGTTTCCAGAATCAATGATAACGCCTCCTAATGAAGTTCCGTTTCCTGCGATATATTTAGTTAAGGAATGAATTACAATATCGGCACCATATTTAATTGGATTCAACAAATAAGGTGTCGCAACTGTATTATCTACTATAAATGGCACTTTGAATGCTTTGGCTTCTGCCGAAATTGCTTTTAAGTCTAATACATCTAATTTTGGATTTCCAAGAGACTCCACAAAGAAAGCTCTTGTATTTTCTTTTGCTGCTTTGGTAAAATTTTCAGGTTTTGAAGGATCTACAAATGTGGTAGTAATTCCTAATCTTGGCAAGGTAACTTTTAATAGATTGTAAGTTCCTCCGTATAAACTATTTGAAGCAACAATATGATCTCCCGCTTTTAAGAGTGTCAATAAAGTTGTTGAAATTGCAGATGCTCCAGAAGCAGTTACTACAGCTCCAATTCCGCCTTCAAGAGATGCCAGACGTTGTTCTAAAATATCGTTTGTCGGATTATTTAATCTAGTGTAGATAAATCCAGCTTCGGCAAGACCAAATAAATTGGCAGCATGATCTGCGTTATTAAACACATATGATGATGTCTGGTAAATAGGCACGGCTCTTGTTCCTGAATTTTTAGTAACGTCGTGACCTGCATGTAATGCGTTTGTTGCGAATTTTTGTGTACTCATGATTTCTTAGTTTTTAGGTATTTTTAATACGTTTATATATTGTTATATGTAATTGATATTAATATTGATATTGCAATTGAAATCGCTTTTAGAAGTTGCCATTGAATCTGAAATTGATTTAAGCCAAAATATCTTCAGCTTCTTCTTCAAGATCATATAGATGAAACAGTAATGATTTCTGCATTTTTATCTGCTGTGCAGGATCATATTTTGGAGTTTCAGTTGATACTTCTTCCGAATTATTATTTCTTAATAAGTATTGAAATGCGATTGTATTTATATCTAGTGTATTCATGATTTAAAATTTAAAATTTTGGAAATAAAAAAGCCCTTTCGGATGGCGACCAAAAGGGCTTATAGTTTAACTATAACAAAGATTGTCTCTTTCACTTTTGGCAACAGCAAATTGGGATGCACATTTGCATCATCTCACAACACATCATATTTCTTTTTGCTATTGTTTTCATTTTGATTTAAAATTTGAATTTGACTATTTTTTAAATTCGACTAATTCGATAGAGTAAATGTAATAAGTATTTTTTTAACGACCAAATTAAAATTGAAATTTTATACTTTTTTTTTAAAAAATCTCTTTCAAGCCTTTTAAATAAAGGCCTGAAAGAGCCTATTTTAATTAAAATTTAAAGCTTAAGCGGGCAAAACCAAATCTTCCGTTTAATCCGAATTGAGAAACTGCTCTTGAATAAGCAAACTGATTCGCATTTGTCAAATCTGTACTTGGCGCTGGCGACAAAGTTGGAGTTGTATTTGTAAAGGCAGGAGTTGCAGGATTATTTCTGTCCGGATAAACATCTCCTATATTATTCACTCCAATTGTAGCTCTTAAATGCTCGTTGATCTGATATCCTAAAGACAAATCGGTCACCAATTTTGCGCTGTATTCTGGATGTTCGTACACAGAAGAAAATCCGTCTAAATTAACATCTGTTGCTCCTGGATCTGTAACTTTTCCGAAATAGCTATTTCTTAAATAAATATCTAGTTTTTTAATGCTGAATGTTGTCATTAAGTTGGCTTTTACTTTCGGAATTGCTTCTTCCAAATACACTCGGCTTGATTCTGGGAAGAAAGAATAAATGTAAGGTTCTCCTCCTGCATTCACTATTGATTGCGGAATATGCAGATCTCCTACTCTTTTGGTTTCGTTGAAACTAAATGCAAAATCATTTTTAATGACAAAATCTTGAATTACATCGTATTTCTGAGAAATTACCAAATCAATTCCTTTTGTTTCAGAATCGATTCCGTTTGTCCAGAAAGAAGCTCTTTCTACACCCTTCAAATCAAATGCTTGCTGAAACAAAGTCAACGCCTCTGCCTGTTCTGGCGAAGTTGCAGCACCGATTTGTGCATCTGTAGGTCTAGAATATTGTCCAGACAGTACAATTCTGTCGTTGATTCTTGTAAAATAAGCATCAGTTGCAATGGTTATGTTAGCTTCAGGAATTTTGAATGTAAATCCTGTACTGATGCTTTTTGATTTTTCTGGTTTTAAACTTTCAATTCCAATACTTTTTGCTGCTTGTGAATCGTTGGTAAAATAACCCACTTGGTATGGAGAGCCGTTGATAAACTGAGTAGAGCTTGACTCAAAATATCTTTGCTGCAAAGAAGGCGCTCTAAAACCCGTTTGTCCAGAAATTCTCCAATTGATATTATCATTTAATTTTAAAAGAGAAGCTAGTTTGAATGTAACTGTATTTCCAAAATCTGAATAGTTTTCATAACGCGCAGCTCCATTTATAAGCCATTTTTCAGTGGCATTCAATTCTAAATCAATATAAGCGGCACCACTTTTTCTGTCTTTTTCTTTAGCATCAGAAGGCTGAAATCCTGAAAATCCTTGCGCTCCTGCTCCACGTTTGTTTCCGAAGAAGTCAGTTACAATCAATGGCGAATTGCTTGGCAAGATTCCTGAAACTAAATTTCCGTTTACATCATACAATCCGTAAGAAGCTTCTTCTCCTGCTTTAATTTGGTAATTTTCATATCTGAATTCACCTCCAAAAGCAACGTTCAACCCCGAAAGAACATCTAGTTTTTTACTAAAATCCAAATTGGTCGTACTTTGTAAAAACGAAACTTTTCCGGCATCAAAACTAAAAGGAGAATTGGTTCCTAAAGTTGCGTTGATGGAATTATTCACATCATAATTAAAAGAGTTTGTTCCTAAGTTGGTGCTTAAATCGGTATCAAACCCAAATAATTGTGTATTTACACCAACTGCTGCTGAAGCATCTAAAATTTTTGATTCAATTTCTGGCAAGAATCCGTTTTGATACACTTGCGTGAAAGTACCAGAACCATTTGGCAATCTATTGAACGCATACGATTTACCTCCTCTATAAGAAACCCCTCCAAAAGAATATAAAGAAGTGGTTTCGCTCAAAGGATATTTAGCATTAAAATACAATTGTCCTGCAGCCAATTCTGACTGCCCAACACTCATATTATAATCACTTCTCTGCTGGCCTCTGTAAGCCAATTCATTATTAGTTACGTCAAAATTTAAAGCCGTCTGCATTTGCGCAATTGTTGTTGCAGATGCAATAGCATTTTGTTGTGCTGTTGTAAAATAACCTACTTGCGGCGCATATTGTTTTAAAGAAGACAAAATCTGAGCCGAGTTTGCAGTCGTATTAATATTGCTAAACAAAGAGTTGATTTCTACTCCATTTTGCGCCGCTCTATTTTCAACGGCATTGTAAGCATTAAAAATTCCATTACTTCTTATTCCTGCTCTACTAGTTGCTTGTCTCGTCACCGCAGTTCCTGTAACATTTAAGAAACTTCCTGGTTTACCCAATGAAGTTCCGTAGTTTAAATCGATTTGGGCAGTTTGACCGTCTGCTCCTCCTTCAAAATTATTTGATCCCGAAGACAAATTGGCTCCATACTGAATTCCTCCTGTCAAATAATTAGCGTTTTTCTTTAGAACAATATTAATAACTCCCGCAATCGCATCAGAACCATATTGTGCGGCAGCTCCATCTCGTAAAACTTCTATTCTTTCTATGGCAAAAGACGGAATTGCATTTAAGTCTGTTCCTACAGATCCTCTTCCTGGCGATCCGTTTATGTTTACTAAAGCACTTGTATGCCTTCTTTTTCCGTTTACTAAAATTAAAACCTGATCGGGTCCTAATCCTCTTAATTGCGCAGGGTCAACGTGGTCTGTTGCATCTGCTGTAGATGTGGGGTTACTCGTAAACGACGGCGCAACATAATTTAAAATTTGAGTTACGCTCGTTTGCGGTGCTCCTTTTGTTATTTCTGATACGTTAAAAACATCAACCGGAACCGGCACATCTGTTTTAACTCTGTTTTTACTTCTTGATCCAATAATAGTAACTTCAGACAGTTCGTTGTTTTTTAAACTATCCTGCTCTTTTTTATTGTCCTGAGCATAAAGTCCTGAAAAAGTCACAAGACCTAAAACGATTAGTACATTTTTCTTCATTTCTTCTTTTACTGATTAATTATTGTTTTTGGCTTAAAAAAAATCTTACAGGTTTATTTTTGGCATAAAAAAAACCTCTGCGTTTCGGCAGAGGTTCTATTTATATTTTATTGAAAAATAATTACAATAGTGTCTCTGCGGATAACTCCGGCATCTTACAAGACATCATATTGCAAACTGTAAATTTCATTTGTTTCTTTTGTTTTAACGGGGCAAAGTTGCAAACTATTTTTTAATCGACCAAACAAAAAACAAATTATTTTCTATTACCCTATCAAAATAGTATGTTATTGTTAAATTTCTGCTAGAAAAAATAAAAAAAGTTGAACTTTAATTTGCAAATCAAAATGGTTTCATACCTTTGCACCCGAAACAGAGGAAAAATTTGAACTGATTGCAACCTCTTCATAATGAAATGATTTCATTATGAATGCTGAAAGATTCATTTCAGTAGTAAAAAATGCTAAAGCAGAAACTCTCCTTTAGCCCTTTTTAGCAATTACTTTCCCTGCTTAAATTTTTAAAAACTAATATTTTATTATTACATTATTATGGCTTATTTATTTACGTCAGAATCTGTTAGTGAAGGGCATCCAGACAAAGTTGCAGATCAAATTTCGGATGCATTAATCGATAACTTTTTGGCATTTGATGCTGATTCTAAAGTAGCATGTGAAACTTTAGTTACTACAGGTCAGGTTATTTTAGCAGGTGAAGTAAAGTCGAATACTTATCTTGATGTTCAGCAAATCGCTCGCGAAGTAATCCGTAAAATTGGATATACTAAAAGTGAGTATATGTTTGAAGCGAATTCTTGTGGAATTCTTTCAGCTATTCATGAGCAATCTGCAGATATTAACCAAGGTGTTGACAGAGCTAAGCCAGAAGAGCAAGGTGCAGGTGACCAAGGAATGATGTTTGGTTACGCAACAAACGAAACTGAAAACTTCATGCCATTGGCATTAGATTTATCTCATAAATTATTACAAGAGTTAGCTATTTTAAGACGTGAAAACAAAGAAATCACGTATTTACGTCCAGATGCTAAATCTCAAGTAACTTTAGAATATAGCGACGATAACAAACCAACTCGTATTGATGCGATTGTAATTTCAACTCAACACGATGATTTTGATGAAGAAGCTACAATGTTGGCTAAAATCAAAAAAGACATTATCGAAATCTTGATTCCAAGAATTATCGCTAAAAACCCAGAGCACGCTCACTTATTTAACGATAAAATCAACTACCATATTAACCCAACAGGAAAATTCGTTATTGGAGGACCTCACGGAGATACTGGTTTAACAGGAAGAAAGATCATTGTTGATACTTACGGTGGAAAAGGTGCTCACGGTGGTGGTGCGTTCTCTGGAAAAGATCCAAGTAAAGTTGATAGAAGTGCTGCTTATGCAACTCGTCATATCGCTAAAAACTTAGTTGCTGCTGGTGTTGCTGACGAAATCTTAGTTCAGGTTTCTTACGCAATTGGAGTTGCTGAACCAATGGGAATTTTCATTGAAACTTACGGAACTTCTAAAGTAAACTTAACTAACGGTGAAATCGCTAAAAAAGTAGAAGCTATCTTCGATATGCGTCCTTACTTTATCGAGCAACGTTTAAAATTAAGAAACCCTATTTATAGCGAAACTGCTGCTTACGGACACATGGGACGTAAACCAGAAACTGTAACTAAAACTTTCTCTGCTCCAGGTGGAAATGAAAAAACGGTTACTGTTGAGTTGTTTACATGGGAAAAACTTGATTTTGTTGACCAAGTAAAAGCTGCATTTGGATTGTAATTCAATCTAAATATTACATACAAAAAAAGGCTGTCTAAAATTTTAGACAGCCTTTTTCTTTTTAATTCTATTATTCCTAAAACTAGTAAGTTCCGTTGCTCATTTTAGTTAAAACTTCTTTCATTTGATTTGCAGTCTCTCCATCAATATCACTAGTGATAAACTTTACTGCTAAAACTTGCGTTTCGATAGCTTTATCTTTCTGTCCATCTTTATAATACAACTGCGCCAAAGTATCTAAATAATACGGATTGTTTTTAGAGATCACCAAACTATATTCAGACCATTTAATAGCATCTTTAATAAAGTTTGAATTTTGTGGCTTTAATACAACTGTCCATGCCGCATTGTTACAGATGTCTGAATGGTAAAGTTTGAATGAATTCCATCCATCATAAGAATAGCTTGAACTAGAATCTAATCCCGAAAAGATTGCATCTAATTTTTCAATCGGACTTGCTCCTGCCAAAGTATTATCAAAATAAGTGTTGAACTCTTTTAAATAAGTTGTGTTTGAACCGTCTTGATCTTCAAGCTGGCCTAAATAATAAAAATAGTTTCTGTACGAATCGAAATTCCCTTTTCCAGATGCGATAATCTTTTTATAAATAGAATTGATCTTTTCTTTATTCATCTCTCCAGAAACTCCATCTTGAGCAAGATATAGGTTTTGCTGCAATGCATCTGAAACTTCAGAAACCACATTTCCAATCGTATGAAGTTCTCCTTGTTTGCTATTAAAATCTGCGCGATTACGTTCAATATCTTCTGAGTGATTTAGCAAATAATCGATTGCTAAGAAATCGGTAACATTTAGAATTCTATCTGTACTAAAAAGCTGTTTTGTAAATCCTTGGTTTTTGATTTCTTTAATAATCGTTTCTACCAAATACATATTGGCAACTTTATCTTTTTGATGCGCTTCAATCAACTTTTTCCAAGTTTGAGCCACCTCTTTTTGGTTTAAAGCCGTTTTTGCAATTACAAATTCAGTCGAATTAGGATCGTTTACCGTATAATCTGAATCATAATCATAAGATGTTTCTAATAAGGCTGCCTTATTAAAAGCTGCAATTAAATCTGAGTCTGAAGCTTTTTTGTTCTTTAAAACTTTATCGACAGAAAGAAATGCATTTGCTCTCTGAAGTTTTCTATAGAAATCTCCATAATAACTAAATTGATATTGTTGCGTAGTTAAATCTGATTTTGCAGCAGCAAGCAGATCACCATTTCCATTTAAAATAATTACACTTTGGTCGCTTGCAATTTTATTGTTTTTAAGCCATTTTTTATCATCGGCTCCAGCCAAATAATAATTGTAGATATCATATAGGGCATTATAAGAATCGTACATATTATATCCGGTCTGAGTTTCCTGCTCTTTTACAAAAGCATCAAAATTTTCTTTTGCAGTCTTATCTTTATGGTCAACTACAACAACCAAAAACTTATTATTTGCCGTTTTTGTAGATTCTATTGCCTTTTTTAGATTGTTTTCAACTTTTAACTTAAAATCATATTTCGTATAGGCTGGTGGAGGAATTGTAGCATCAACCGCAGCGTCATCAACTATTACAGCTGCACTATCCACAGCTACTCCAGAGCCAAAATCATCGTTTATTAAAGTATTTTCTTTTCCTGGATACGTCCAATTTTTTATGGTTTGATTTTCTATCGGAACAACTGTTGGAGCTTTAGCAGGTTTCTCTTCTTTTTCATTTATAAAAACCAAAGGATCTTTTCCGTATTGATCAGAAATTTTCAATTCTTTTGTTCTTTTATCAAAAGATCCAATAAGATTTAAATCGCTTAAAACTGCCATATCATAATTGATCGTCACTTCCGAAACATCTTTTGGCAATGCATATTTACTCACATCGCTTTTTCCGTCGTAATCTTCGTAAACCAAATAAAGGAAGTCGGTTTTCTCAATTTCAAAATCTAAATCTGTTTTGATATAATCAGGATCTACTTTCGTTTTTATATCAGAAAGTCTCACATATTGCACCGATTCTATACCTTTTTGGGTTCCAATATAAAAAGAATAATACGATGGATTCAAGAATTTAATCTTAACTTTTTTTGCCTTTTTATCTTTAGCAAAAGCAAGATCAAATCTATTTGTTTTATTTTCAGTGCTTTTTAAAAAAACTAGCGAATCGCCTTTAATCTCGTAACCTCCCGAATAAAAAACCAATTCGTATTTATTATCCTCTAATAAATTTAACTTAATCTTTCCTCCTTTATTTGTAGATAAATAAGTTCCTTTTTCGATGCCATTTGTTTGAGAGAAAGAGATAGAAATTCCAGCAAACAGGAGCGATACACTCCAAATAAAATTGCGCATGATTACGTTTTTTGTCGTTAATACTATATCGCAAAGATATTTGATTCTTCATTAAACAAATCACAAAAACCACAATATTAGCACCAAAAATACTACAAATTGTATTTCATCGAAAATATGATGTAACGCGGCTGAACTGTGTATTGAGAAACTCGTGTAGAGAACTGAGAGAAGCTGTCGTCGTTAAGATAAGTAGTGTTTAACAGGTTGGTTGCTGAAACTTTATATTCCCATTTGCTATTCTTTTTTTGATAAACCAAACTCGCGCTTAAGAAATCATATTCATTATCGACCGTTTTATCTCCATTATAATAATGATAGAATTCGTATTCCGAAACAAAAGAAAAACTATCCAAGAAATAATAATCTAATCTTGCAAATGGCTTGTCGGTGTAAAAAGTTGAACCACTGTATTTGTTAACCAAAAGATTATAACCAAATTCTATATTTGGAAGATTTTTATAATTTGTTGAAGCTTTGACGGTATAACTTTGACTGAAACTTTCTGTGGTTGACAATTGGTCATTTTGAATATTATTGAATTTCGACCAATTAAAACTAGCATTCACAGAAGCTTTATAATTTTTTAAAAACGAACGCCCGTAATTTCCCATTCCTGTAAGAGTTTCATCGGCCAAATTGGAATTGTAAGGAACAGAAGACTGATTAATTCCGTCAAAATTGGCTTTTGTTTTAATGGCGTCCACTTTTCTGGTATAGGTTGCATTGGCAAAAATATTCTCAAAATTGAACATATTATATTTAAAATATCGAAGCGAATGCACTTGTGAAGTCGCATTTTCTAAGAAACGATTTCCGCGAAACAAACTGCTGTAATCTGACAGAACATAACCCGAAGCCAATTGATTAATATCGGTAAAATCGTTTGTCAAAGAGAAATTATAGGTAAGCGTTTCCGATTTTTTGATTTGATATAAGGCAAAGAAATCAGGAAGGAGCTTTACGAAATTCTGAGAATAATCGGTTCCCAATTGCCCATTTGTCATTTGATACGTATGCAAACTCACTCCAGGCGTTAATGTAAATTTTCCTGTTAGAATTTTATAATGAAAACCTAAAAAAGCATCATTAAAACTGTAATCAACATCATTGTTATTTTCGGCATCATTCAAATCATTTTTATCCCCATTATCTAAAATTTGAAAAATATGAGAATTGAAATTCTGATACGAATATGTATTTCCTACCGTAATATTGATGTTACTTTTTGGCGTTACCATATAATAGTAATCCAATTTGGTATCCAATTTATTGGTTTTTACAAAACGATCTTGATTTAAGTCGTTTCGATTTTGTCCCGTAATATATCCTGATAAATCAAAAGGCTGTGTTCTTAAATTGGCATTGTAAAACGGATTTTCGTCTTGATATAAATGTTGCATTTCAAAAGCAAAAATATTTTTACTGCTTTGCGTATAATACAAACTCAGATTTTGATTGATAGAAGTTGGATCTTGTTTCTTTTGAGTTAAAATAGTTTCAACTGCCGAAACATTATCAACAACCGATTCACGAAGCAAGTCTGTATCTTCATTCTGTTTTGATAATTTGGTCAGGATATCATAATCAAACTGAAATTTATCATTTGGTTTGTAAGTCGAACTCAGTTTAAAAAGTCCCAAATTATTCTTTTGATGCGTCAATTCATCCCGTTTCTGCTGATCTCCAGAATCTAAAATCGTAGTTTGAGATTTGGTTTCTAAATCTGTTTTTGAAGAAGAAAGAATTCCAAAACCGCTTATATTCCAAGCTTTATTTACAGAATAAGCGAAGTTTGTTGCTCCAAATTTGGTTTCGATTTCTTTAGCGCGATTATTTCGAAGCAATGAAATTCCTAAATCATTTGAAGAAACATTAAAATTGCTTCCCCCCTTTTTCATCATATTTTTAAATCCGCCCGTAAACTTAAAATAATCTTGTGCAGTAAGTGGTAATTCTCCAATATTATTAAAATTGGTGATTAAATTAATACTGTATTTTGGACTGTAATAGAATAATTTCGGATTAATAATATAGCGACTATCCAATTCTGCAACTCCAATTCCAGCAGTCACATCTCCAAACCAAAAGTTCTTTTTTCCTTCTTTTAATTTGATATTCATTGCCACATTATCTTGATCGTTTTCTAGACCTTTAAGTGCGCTTACTTCATTGTAATTTCTTAAAACCTGAACCTTATCAATAGCGTCGGCCGGAATATTTTTAACGCCTAATTTGGTATCTCCGTCAAAAAAATCTTTTCCTTCCACCATCAATTTACTGACTTTTTTTCCTTCAACTTCGATTTCACCATCGGCATTTACCTCAACTCCGGGCAATTTCTTCAGAACATCTTCGAGCTTTTTTTCTGTTCCCGATTTAAAAGAATCTGCATTGTAAACAATTGTATCGCCTTTTATAGAAACAGGCATTTCTCGAACAATTTCTACACCTTCCAATTCGATTCCAGCACCATCCATTACAATATTTTGAGTCATGTTCTCAGCCTTTGTAACTACAGCAATTTCCTTAGATTTCATTCCCAAATAACTTAATTTAATGGTGTAAGCTGTATTCGGTTTTAAAGTAAGCTGGAACTTTCCTTTATCATTGGTTATTCCGTATGAATCCATTGCTTTGGTGCCATTGTTAATCGCCATGATATTGGCCATTTCCAACGGATTTTTCTGCTCGTCTTGAATCAAACCATCAAAACGGATACTTTGAGCAAAAGAAAAAGAAGTAAAAAGTAAGGCAAATAAAAAAAGTGTCTTATTCATGATAAGAATATTGGAAGTTTGGACCCCGAGCGATAGCGAACAGGCGAAGCAATTTGAGATTTTGAGTTTTATAAATTTTATCTTCCCATTGGAGGAGGTCCGCCCGCACGACCGCGGTTCATCTCCCTAAATTCTTCCATTTTTTTAATTACCGTTTCATCGTATTCTTTCTGAGAAATTACTTTTCCTTTTTTAGAAGGTTTTATTTCCACTTTCTCTTTAGCATTCAAAACGATCTTCGAACACAAAATTGTAGTGGTTCCGTCGTTAATTTCTAAAATTAAACCTGGAAGTCCCCAGTAATTTTCTGGCCCTTGATTTATAGGGATTTCAGCTGTATACCAAGCTGTTACTACAATTTCTTTTGGAATTTCGAAGTTATCAGCAAAATTCGTTTTGGTATCTCCCGAAGTCTTTTTAGCCTCCTCTTTTTTATCTTCATCCTTTTTAGGTCTGAAGTTTCTAAAATCGGTTTTACTGGCTTGCTTTACTGCTGTTGCTTTATAACAATTGTAGCCTCCAATTTGCTTGGTTTCTTGTTCCAGTTTCCAGTCTAATTTTGGCAGCGAATCAATCACAAGAAATTCTTTACCCATAAATTCTTTATCAACCGTATACGTTTTTGTTTTTACATCTTTGTAAAAAGTACCGCCTCCACCTGTAAGCGAACCAAACATCATGCGAAAACCGCCTTGCTGCTGACCTGGCGCTTCTAGTTTTTCTTCTTCTTTGTAAATCGATGCTGCTTTATCGAAATTTAAAACGAATGTTTTTTCGAGCATCTTTTTCATACGCTCTTCCATGTTTTTCTGCATTTCTGGGGTAATATCTCTATTCCCGCGCATGCCTTCAAATTTTGGAGCCTGTGTTTTTGACTCATAAACAGCCATTCCCTGAAAATCTTTTTGCGCTTGAATTTGTGCAGAAACAAGCAGTAAAGTCATATAAAAAAATATCTTTTTCATTTCATTTTCTTTAAGTGAGTAAATCCGATAAAGCTTACATTCAAATGTATTACTTATTTTAAAATTCAAAAAACTAAATATATAAACGGCATTAAGGCATAGATAGAACCGCTTATTTTTTAGACTATTAGATTAAAAAAAGGTTTAAGACTCCAAATTGAAATTTTAAGGAGAGTTTTTTGTAATTTGGTGCTCTTGTAAATTAATTTTCTAATGTATAGAAACGTGCAAAAAATTTTATTTTCCGTATTTCTTTTCTGCACTTTTCATGCGCTTTCAGCTCAGGATCTGAGCATAAATCCAACTTTAATTTCGCAGTATAAAAACACTGCTGATGAATTTTTAGGATACGATTCGTTTGGATATTCCTATCAGATTACGAACAACGTTTTTAGCAAAATTAAAGGAAAAGAAATCTTCGAATATAAAAATGTTTCTTTGGGAAAAATAACAAAAGTCGATCTTCAAAATCCGTTAAAAATTGTTTTGTTTTATGAAGATTTCAACAGTGTCGTTTTATTAGACAATCAATTGAATAAAATGACCGAAATTAACTTTTCGCAAAATGCAACGCCAATTGTAGTAAGTGCCATCGGAATGTCAACGCAAAACCAGTTATGGATTTATAATACTTTAAATCAGCAAATTGGACTTTTTGATTATTTAAAAAATGAATACAAAACGATTTCAATTCCGTTGACTGAACCAATTCAATATTATCAAACCGATTTTAATACCTTCTATTGGATTGATAAAAAAAACAACGGTTATTCTTGTGATATTTTTGGAAAAATCACTTCATTAGGCCCAATAGGGGATTTTGATAAAATTGTTATAATTAGTCCTTCACAATATCTTTTCAGTAAGAATCGTTTACTGTACTTTAAAGGTATTAATAAGTCGAATCCAGAGGTAATTTCTGAGATTAAAATTTTAGAAAAAACCTTTGACAATTTTTATTACAAAGACCAAATTTTATCTATTTTTACAGCTACAGATATATCAAATTATAAAATCGTAACACCGTAATGCACATAGCAATAGCAGGAAACATAGGCGCAGGAAAAACCACTCTGACCAAATTATTGGCGAAACACTTCAAATGGGAACCTCATTATGAAGATGTAGTTGATAATCCGTACTTGGATGATTTCTACCATCAAATGGAGCGCTGGTCATTTAATCTTCAGATTTATTTCCTAAATAGCCGTTTCCGTCAAGTGCAGCAAATTCGCGAAAGCGGAAAAAGAATCATTCAGGATAGAACGATTTATGAAGATGCTCACATCTTTGCTCCCAACTTATATGCAATGGGATTAATGACGAGTCGTGATTTTGAAAATTATACGTCGTTGTTTGAATTAATGGAATCTCTGGTTAAAGCTCCAGATTTATTGATTTATTTAAGAAGTTCTATTCCGAATCTAGTGGGACAAATTCATAAACGCGGACGCGAATATGAAAACTCTATTTCGATAGATTATTTAAGTCGTTTGAACGAAAGATATGAAGCTTGGATCCAGACTTACACTAAAGGAAAACTCTTGATTATTGATGTTGATAATATCAATTTTGTTGATAATCCTGAAGATTTGGGTGATATCATTAATAGAATTGATGCTGAATTGAACGGATTGTTTTAGAACACGAATTACACAGATTAACACGAAATAAAAAAATGCCTCTAAATAATATTTAGAGGCATTTTTTATTTTTCAACTTTCAGAATTACCATATAAGTTATTGGTTTATAATATAAAATCTTGCATTAGAAAGAATATAAGTTTTTTTTAAATTTAACAAACAAAATACTACTTTAAGCAATTAAAATTGCGATCTTTATATTTTAAAAAGATTATGCTTATAATAAAAATCATCTCGAGGGGTCTCTTTCTAAATATTATAATATTCATTATCGGCGCTTTAATGATTGACAGAAAACTCGATAATCTGTACCCTATTTTACCGTTGCTTTTATTTACAAATTTTTGCTATCAATGGTACATTTTTTCCAGCAATCCAAAATCTACAGATAAGTCAAATTGGACAGTTGCAACCATAAATTTTGTTCTGACTATAGTTCTCTCAATAGCTTCATTAGCAATCTGGATTATACTTCTAACTGTTTCTGGAATTCCAAAAAACAGGGCTGTTACTAATCACAATGTGCTTTATAAAAAAGAGTTTTCTAAAGATTTCAAAAAAAAACTTTTTAACGGAGACCTATATTTTTAACACATAGAATAAAACCTGATTGCAAAACTTTGTTAAAAGGAAAAGTCTCTCGAATAATTCAAGAGACTTTTAATTTGATTATCCTGGCAGGTTTAAAACCTCTCAGGTAGATTATTATTTCGCAGCTTCAACTTTTGCCAGAACTTCTTCTTCAGTTCCTTCAAAAACTTCGGTTGTTGTTTTACCATTTTCTGTTTTAGTAACAGTTCCAGTAGTTTTTCCGTTAATATTTTTAACCTCAACACGAACTGATTGGCTTTCGGTATGAGAGTATTTTCCTTTCGCATCAAAATGAGCTAAACATTTAGCTGTTTCTTCTTCAGAACAACCTTTTTCTTTACACATTTTAATACATTCTTCTTTTGTCATTCCAGACATATCTCCACATTTAGAAATTCCTGCATGCATTTCTGTTTTGGCACAGCAAGAAGCTTTTGTAGCAATATCTGATGGCGCGTGACCTTCTCCTAAAATTGGAGCAATTACCAATCCAATCAAACAAGTTAATTTAATTAAGATATTCATTGAAGGTCCAGAAGTGTCTTTAAACGGATCTCCAACTGTATCTCCTGTTACGGCAGCTTTATGCGCATCAGAACCTTTATAAGTCATTTCTCCGTTGATCATTACTCCTGCTTCAAAAGATTTTTTAGCATTATCCCAGGCGCCTCCCGCATTGTTTTGAAAAACTGCCCAAAGTACTCCAGAAACCGTAACTCCAGCCATATATCCTCCTAACATTTCAGCAATTAACTGATTGTTGTCTGAGTAAACTAATTTTCCTAAAAGAACAATTAAAATTGGGAAACCAATCGTTAAAATCCCTGGAAGCATCATTTCTCGTAAAGCAGCTTTTGTAGAAATCTCAACACATTTTCCATATTCTGGTTTTCCCGTTCCTTCCATAATTCCAGGAATTTCTTTGAACTGGCGACGAACTTCGTACACCATATCCATTGCCGCTTTTCCAACAGAATTCATTGCTAAAGCAGAGAAAACTACTGGTATCATTCCGCCGACAAATAACATCGCCAAAACTGGAGCTTTAAAAATATTGATTCCGTCAATTCCTGTAAAAGTTACATAGGCTGCAAATAATGCTAATGAAGTTAAGGCTGCAGAAGCAATAGCAAATCCTTTTCCTGTCGCTGCTGTTGTATTTCCAACTGAGTCTAAAATATCGGTTCTGGTACGAACTTCTTTTGGCAATTCGCTCATTTCAGCAATTCCTCCAGCATTATCAGAGATAGGTCCGAAAGCATCAATTGCTAATTGCATAGCAGTTGTCGCCATCATGGCTGAAGCCGCCAAAGCTACTCCATAAAATCCTGCTAAAGCATAGGAGATCCAAATTGCAACAGCAAACAATAATACCGTTGGGAAAGTCGAAATCATACCTGTTGCCAAACCAGCAATTACGTTTGTTCCTGCTCCCGTAGATGATTTTTGAACAATTGCCAAAACTGGTTTTGTTCCTAATCCTGTATAATATTCTGTTACTGATGAAATAGCTCCACCAACAACTAATCCGACCAATGTAGCGTAGAAAACACGCATTGACGAAATCGCTTTTGATCCTTCTCCAAAGAAACTCATCTGCATCGTTTCCGGAAGCATGTGCTGTACTAAAAAGAAACAAGCTACAGCTGTTAAAACAATCGAAACCCAGTTTCCTACATTTAAAGCTTTTTGAACTTGTGCTTCTTTGGCATTATCATCTGAAATTTTCACTAAAAGTGTTCCTATAATGGAAAATATAATCCCAAAACCGGCAATTGCCATTGGAAGCAAAATTGGGCCGATTCCGCCGAAAGCATCATTAATACTTCCGCCCATATCTTTTATAACATAATTTCCTAGTACCATTGCTGCAAGAACTGTTGCTACATAAGACCCAAACAAATCAGCTCCCATACCTGCAACGTCTCCTACGTTATCTCCTACGTTATCTGCAATTGTAGCAGGATTACGAGGATCATCTTCTGGAATTCCCGCTTCTACTTTACCAACTAAATCTGCTCCAACATCGGCTGCTTTAGTATAGATTCCACCTCCAACACGAGCAAACAAAGCAATTGATTCTGCTCCTAATGAAAATCCTGCTAAAGTTTCCAAGACAACTGTCATGGTATCTGTATCTTTCCAAACACCATCAGAGAATAAATGAAAGAAAATAATAAAAAAGGATGTTAAACCTAAAACGGCTAAACCAGCAACGCCAAGCCCCATGACAGTTCCACCGCCAAAAGAAACTTTTAAAGCCTGTGGCAAACTTGTACGAGCCGCTTGAGTAGTTCTAACGTTTGTTTTAGTTGCTATTTTCATTCCGATATTTCCAGCATAAGCCGAAAATAAAGCACCAAAAATAAATGCTATTACGATTAATAAATGTGTTTTTACTCCTGGAATAAAAGTAATTCCTGCCAAAGCTAAACTGGCGATAATTACAAAGATTGTTAATAATTTATATTCGGCTTTTAGAAAGGCTAAGGCTCCTTCGTAGATGTAATCTGAAATCTCTTTCATCTTACCGTCTCCAGCGTCTTGTTTTAAAACCCAAGTCCTTTTTATTCCCATGAAAAGTAATCCTAAAACTGCCATTATAATGGGCAGGTAAATCATAAATGCATTCATAATATTTTAATGGTTTTGGTTAATAGTCAACAATCTAACTAAAACGAATTTAAACAAAAAAGCAATACTCCTGACGGTAGTATTGCTTTTTTTATATTAGAATGCGGTTAAAATTATTTAATACTAAATAATCCAGCCGGTTTATTTTCAATGTCATCAAAACGTTTTGTACACTCAGCGATAATCTCGTAAGCTTCTTTTACGTCTCCCCATCCTTCTACATCTACTTTTTTGTTTTCAAGATCTTTGTAAACTTGGAAAAAGTGCTCGATTTCTTTTACTAAGTGAGGATTAATATCTGATAAATCTGTTAATGAATTCCAAATTGGATCTGAAACTGGTACACAAATAATTTTTTCGTCTGGTCCTTTATCATCTGCCATGTGGAATACACCGATTGGCTTAACTTCCATAACACATCCAGGGAAAGTTGGTTCGTTTACCAAAACTAATACGTCAAGAGGATCACCATCTAAAGCTAAAGTTTCTGGAATAAATCCGTAATCTGCTGGGTACATCATTGAAGAGAATAACATTCTGTCAAAACGCATTCTTTTGATTTCAAAATCGTACTCATATTTATTTCTGCTTCCTCTTGGTATTTCGATTAATACATCGAAAGTCGTTAATTTGTCTGCGGTCATTTTCGTTTTTTATTATTTCTATAATTTCGGTTGCAAAAATAACTAAAGAATCTAGTTCTACAATAAAAAACAAGGTTAAATTATCTGCATTAGAGTTTAAAATACAAGCATTTAATAACTAATCGTTCGATTTCTTTTTTTTAGGTAATAATGCCAAAGTAAATAAGTCGCATAAGATCGATATGGACTCCATTGTTCTGCATGAATTTCCATTTCTTGTTTATCATGAATATTAAGTAATTCTTTGATGGTATTGATTACTGCAATATCGCCAAGCGGAATCAAATCGGGCTCTTCCAGACAAAACATTAAATAAATATCGATAGTCCAGTTTCCAATTCCTTTTAATTTAATGAGTTCTTCGCGAACTTGTTTTGCAGATTTCAAAGCCAAACTTTCAATATCTAATTCTTTGTTTAAAACTGCTTCCGCTAAGATTTTGATATATTTTGTTTTCTGACGGCTTACTCCTAGATTTCTAAATTCTTCATCAGACAAAACGGCCATGTTTTCAGGGTCGCAAGTTTTGTAAGCTTTTATTTTTAAAAAAGTGGCTTTCGCCGAATCAATAGAAACCTGCTGTTCGAGTATAAGCAAAACCAAAGTTTCAAAACCTGGAGGACGTTTTGGAATTGGAGGCAATCCGTATTTTTCTATGATTTCAAGAAATATTGGATTTTTAGATGAAAGAAAATCAATTGCTTCTTGCATGGTTTTGGGTTTTGAAAGTAAATCAAAAATAAGAAAAATGAAACTAGTTCTCGCAAAGACGCAAAGGCGCTAAGTTTTTTTTTCACGCAGATTCTGCAGATTTAAGCAAATTCTATTTTTCCAATCTTAAATATATTTAATCTGTGTTTATCTGCTCAAATCCGCAGAATCTGCGTGAGAAAAAGTATTAAAAACACAAAAAAAGTCGCAAAGATTTAAACCTTTGCGACTCTGTAACTTTGAACCTTTGCCCCTAAATACAATTAGAAATAGAATCCAAAAGATCCTTTTACTGCAAATTTGTGAGCATCTGGCATATCTAGATAATTTCCTCTCCAAGAAAAATCAATTCGAAAAACTTTAAATATATTTCCAATTCCTGCATGATACTCCCAATACACTTTTTCTGGAGCATTATAAGGTAATCCAGAGGCATTAATCGCGCGGTTGGCATCAGAAATTGTTCCGTGAACCGCTCTTACTCCAACAAACTCTCTCCAATTAAGTTTTCTCATAAAAGGAACTCTTGCGAATAATCTTCCTCCAAAATCATGGTTCCACTGCAGGGTCGTATATTGATCCGTAACAAATTCGTAGAAATTCAAGTTACTGAATGTATTCTCGATTGTAAAATACGTCTGGTTACCTGGAATTACACTCATCAAACCTAACGGAATTATACCAAATGTTTTTCCTGTTTCAACTGTAATATTTGATCTTCCTAAAGGTCCAATAATGATTGGCTGCCTGTAAAAAACTTGAATTTTTTCGTAAGCAAAATCACTGTCAAAAACTCCTTTTAAACCATAACTAAAATTCACAAAGAAATGACTAAAAGGGCTATCAACTAAATCTCTTTCGACACCATAACCAATAGTTTTGCGGTTAGGCATATATTCAAATTGAATATTTGCTTCAGATTGTTTTACTGCACTTTCAATAACTCCAGCTGGATTTTCAGGAGTTGGTAAAGTCGAATAATAATCTAAACTAAATGTTTTTGATGCCGATTCTAATGTACGATACGAGAAACCAGCCTGAACTATAAAGTTCTTTTTAGCTTCCATTTCAACAGAAACATTACTCAGATTAATGTTAGTCAGCTTACCATTACTTCCCGTTGTAAACAAAGCAGAAGAAGCAAAACTTCGCCCTAAAACATCATTTGTTGTAGTTAAGCTTGCACCAATTTGTTCAATATCACGCCTATTTCCTCCAGAAATAATAACACGGTTTTTCTTGTCAACCATCCATTTTCCAGAAACTCCGTATTTGAATTTATTATCATCAAATCCATAAGCTGTATAGGCTTGAATACGCCAAGGATCATTTGGTCCAAAATAGGTCCTTCCTCCCACTCTCAACCTTAAACCTTCGACTTCATTATATCCAAAAGTTGAAAAAATTGGTCCGTAATCGAAGTTTTTAAACTCAACATAACCACTTCCTAAAATGGAGACGAGATTATACAACTGCTTAAATCGCTTTACTGTTTGCAGTGTATCGAGCATTTTATAAATTCCCTGTTCGTCTTTATTTAATTTTTCAAAACGATTTTCGTCCCAGAATTCAGGCGGTCGATCATAGACTGCATTATCAATAAAATTGACTTCTTCTTTGTAAAACTTCTCGGGTTTCTGAATATTGAATTTATGATTGCGATATAAAGTTGTTCTTTTACCATAAACTCCTTTTGATTTTTCTTTTTTATTTAAAGCAAAATCGGACATCATGTAATCACGCGTCAAAAGGAAAATTGAATCGTTTTGCACATCAAACTCCTGTTCGATATAAATATCTTTTACCCAGTTAATATTGGCACTTTTGGTTACGCCCATATTAATTTTTTTGATCGCAAAAGTGGTATCGTTAACCCAAAAATCTCCTTTAAAAGTTAATTCGTTTTTACGTCTAGGATAAAAGACAATATTATAACACCATTTTTTATCTACAAATGCACTGTCTTTTAAGACATAATTGTAAACATCAATTCCTGTTCTTGAAAGTGGGCTTGTAAAACTTTTATCAAAAAACTTAAGGTGATTATCGTAAATATTATACTCAGAATAAAGGTCTTTTACAAAGGATAAAATCTGCTGATTTCCATTAAAACCAGACATTTTATTTCCTGTTATATTTTCTTTTACTTTCTTTAATTTATTATCGCCATAAACATCATAAACAGATTCGTTAATAAAAATTGGCAGATACGTTTTTCCTGTAACATCTGAAGTATCAACATGATTAAAGATAAACTCCATTCCTTTAAAAAGCTTGTTTTTCATGAATGCACTATCAATAGTGTTCATGTCAAACTCTACTTTTTCATACTTCTGCATTTGATATTGATTAAACTGATAAAGTCCGTTTTTACGTTTTCTTTCCCAGATTTTTCTTAAAATATCCAATGCGGGATTGTTCTTTTTAGAAGTTTTACCCGTATAAATTACAACTTCATTTAGCGCTTCGGCTTCGCCTAAAACAATTTTAAAATTATAATTAACTGCTTTCTCTAAAGGAACTTCTTTGTCTGAAAATCCTGCCGAAGTAACAATAAGTGCCGTATACGTATTTGGAGATTCTAAATAAAAACGTCCATCTTCGTTAGAAACGATTCCTATATTAGAACCTTTAAATACAACATTTGCAAAAGGTATTGGCTGATTGGTTTTGTCCAAAACAACTCCACTCACCTTAGTTTGTGCAGTAGCAACATTCGCAAATGCAAATAAAAAATATAAGAGAAGTAGAGTTAATTTGTTCATTATAAAGTAAAAAAAAACTTCACCAATCCATGTTTGTCTGATGAAGTTTTATGAGTATTATGTATTTGTATTATTTATATAATACTTTTTTTACTGCTTTTACTACATCACCTGCATTTGGCAACCAGTCTTTAAGCAGTACTGGAGAATACGGTGCAGGAGTATCTGCAGTTGTAATACGTTGAATTGGCGCATCAAGGAAGTCAAACGCTTGCTCTTGTACGATATAAGAAATTTCAGAAGAAAGGCTGGCAACTGGCCAAGCTTCCTCAAGAATTACTAAACGGTTTGTTTTTTTAACCGATTTTAAGATTGCGTCTTTGTCCATTGGACGAACTGTTCTTAAGTCGATAATCTCACAAGAAATTCCTTCTTTAGCTAACTCATCAGCAGCGATAAAAGCTTCTTTGATGATTTTTCCGAAAGAAACAATCGTTACATCTGTTCCTTCACGTTTAACATCAGCAACACCTAGAGGAATTGTATATTCTCCGTCTGGCACTTCGCCTTTGTCTCCGTACATTTGCTCAGATTCCATGAAAATAACTGGGTCGTTATCACGGATAGCAGATTTTAAAAGTCCTTTTGCATCGTAAGGAGTTGAAGGAACAACAACTTTAAGACCTGGAGTGTTTGCAAACCAGTTTTCTAAAGCTTGTGAGTGAGTAGCTCCTAATTGACCAGCAGAAGCTGTTGGTCCGCGGAAAACGATAGGCACATTAAACTGTCCTCCTGTCATTTGACGCATTTTAGCAGCGTTATTAATAATTTGATCAATACCAACTAAACAGAAGTTGAATGTCATATATTCTACAATAGGACGGTTTCCATTCATTGCAGAACCTACTGCAATTCCTGAAAATCCAAGCTCAGCGATTGGAGTATCAATTACTCT
The DNA here is from genome assembly GCF_056824325.1 of Flavobacterium sp. B330r. Taxonomy (NCBI): domain Bacteria; kingdom Pseudomonadati; phylum Bacteroidota; class Flavobacteriia; order Flavobacteriales; family Flavobacteriaceae; genus Flavobacterium; species Flavobacterium sp. B330r. Next base: position 2,367,561 of record NZ_CP124860.1, on the reverse strand, counting down.
CTTTTCACCAAACTCAGCAAGCATTCCTTTAGAAGCTTTGTAAGCTCCATTGTATTCTGCAACCTCTTCTCCCATTAAATATATGGATTCATCGCGACGCATTTCTTCACTCATCGCTTCGCAAATGGCCTCTCTAAATTGTATTGTTCTCATATTTTATATTGTATGTTGAATTTTCTGAAGAGCAAAAATAAATATTTTAAATAACTTAAAAGCATAAATTGAATTTAAAATCGCATGAACTTCTATCTGTTCTCCCGTTTTAACTTTTTAATCTTTATTGTGATAATTACGAAATCGATATAATAACGTATAAACCACACTTAATCGCTCTAAAATATTTTTCAGACAAACTTTTATCTATTTGTTTAATTCTTGTCTCTCCAAAATTCATTCATCAAAACGCAAAAAATCAAAAAATAGTATTTATCAGACAAAAATAATTTACATTCCAATTATCGGTTATTGCAAAATTCCTAACAATCAGACAAAATGAATATTATTTTATTTTTAGATTACGATGAAAATCATCCAAAACTGAACAATCTGCGAAATCGTAATAGTTTTAAAAAATATTATGCATGCATAGTATAATTATTCCAAATTAAATTCTAAATTTGTAAAAGCATATTATAAATTCAAAATATATACTTATGAAAATACTAGTTTGCATCAGCCATGTGCCTGATACTACTTCAAAAATTAACTTTACCAACGGTGATTCAGAATTTGACACTAATGGAGTACAATATGTAATTAACCCTAACGACGAATTCGGTCTTACACGCGCAATCTGGTTTCAAGAACAACAAGGAGCAAATGTAACGGTTGTAAACGTTGGAGGTCCTGATACTGAACCAACTTTGCGTAAAGCATTGGCAATTGGAGCAAACGAAGCAATTCGTGTTAATGCAAACCCTACTGATGGTTTTTTTGTTGCAAAACAATTGGCAGAAGTTATTAAAAACGGTGGTTACGACTTAGTAATTGCTGGTAAAGAATCTTTAGATTATAATGGAGGGATGGTTCCTGGAATGATCGCTGGTATTTTAGGCTCTAATTTCTTAAACTCTTGCACTTCTTTAACTGTTGACGGAAATAATGTAAAAGCTGTTCGTGAAATCGACGGTGGAAAAGAAACAGTAAGCACAACTCTTCCTTTAATCATTGGAGGTCAAAAAGGTCTTGTTGAAGAAAAAGATTTACGTATCCCGAACATGAGAGGAATTATGACAGCCAGAACTAAGGCTCTTACTATTCTTGAGCCAGTTGATGCTGCTGTAAATACAAAAGCCGTGAAATTTGAAAAACCAGCTCCAAAATCGGCAGTAAAATTAGTTTCTGCAGATAATTTAGATGAGTTAATCAATTTATTACACAACGAGGCAAAGGTGATTTAAGATTGTAGAATTTAGATTTTAGATTGCAGATTGCAATACTAAATCTAAAACTCAACATTTGATTCACTTCAAAATCTAAAATCAATAATCATTTTAGATTTCAATTTTTAAATCTGAAATCTAAAATCTAAAATCTAAAATTGTTATGTCAATATTAATATATGCAGAATCTGCAGAAGGAAAATTTAAAAAAGTTGCTTTCGAATTAGCTTCTTACGCTAAGAAAGTAGCTGAATCATTAGGAACAACTGTTACGGCTTTGACTGTAAACATTAGCGATGTAAGCGAATTAGGCAAATACGGAGTTGATAAAGTTCTAAAAGTAAGCAATGATAAATTAGCTGGTTTTAATGCAAAAGCTTATGCTGATGTTATTAAACAAGCTGCTGAAAAAGAAGGAACAAAAGTAGTTTTACTTTCTTCTACAACAGATAGCATCTACCTTTCTCCACTAGTAGCGGTAGGCTTAGAAGCTGGTTTTGCTTCAAATGTAGTTGGATTGCCTGTTAGCACTTCTCCATTTCAAGTAAAAAGAAATGCTTTCTCAAACAAGGCTTTCAATATTACTCAAATCGATACAGATGTAAAAGTTCTTGGTTTAGCCAAAAACTCTTACGGTCTTTTTGAAAGCGCAGGAGCTGCTGCAGCTGAAGACTTTAACCCAACGGTTGGAGAAAATGACTTTGGAGTAAAAGTAGAATCTGTAGAAAAAGTATCTGGAAAAGTCTCTATCGCTGACGCTGATATCGTAGTCTCTGGCGGACGTGGATTAAAAGGTCCAGAAAACTGGGGATTAGTTGAAAATCTTGCCGCTGTACTTGGCGCTGCAACTGCTTGCTCTAAACCAGTTTCAGATCTAGGATGGAGACCTCACAGCGAACACGTTGGACAAACAGGAAAACCTGTAGCAACAAACTTATATATTGCAATTGGTATTTCTGGAGCTATCCAACACATTGCAGGTATTAACTCTTCTAAAGTAAAAGTAGTAATCAACAATGATCCAGAAGCACCTTTCTTTAAAGTTGCAGATTATGGTATCGTTGGAGATGCTTTTGAAATTGTACCGCAATTGACAGAGAAATTAAAAGCTTTTAAAGCGCAGCATTCTTAATACAAAGAATTCTCTTTAAAAAATATTGTCGCCTAAAAACAAGATGTTGTATCTTTGTTTATAGGCGGCTTTTTTGTTCCATATTTTTTGATTAAAATTGCAGCTTTATTTTTCAAACCAAAAAAGTATTAAAATAAGGTGTTAAGTGCCTTTTTTACAAACATATATGAGTCTAGTAAAATTATCCATAAAAGGAATTTCATACAGTCAAACTCAAAATGGCGCTTATGCCTTAATTTTGAATGAAGTCGATGGCGAAAGAAAATTACCCATTGTTATTGGCGCTTTTGAAGCCCAGTCAATCGCTATTGCTTTAGAAAAAGAAATAAAACCGCCACGTCCTTTAACTCACGATTTATTTAAAAATTTTGCCGAAAGATTTGATATTGTAGTAAAACAAGTTATCATTCACAAATTAGTCGATGGTGTTTTCTACTCTAGTTTAATTTGTGAAAGAGATAAAATCGAAGAAATTATCGACGCAAGAACTTCTGATGCTATTGCTTTGGCACTGCGTTTTAATGCTCCTATTTTTACTTATAAAAACATCTTAGACAAAGCTGGGATTTATCTAAAATCAAATACTGCTGAAACAGATTCTGGAGCTCAGGAAATAGATGATGTTCTTTCAAATCCTGAAACTTTCGGACACGAAGAAGAAAGCAACCAATCTGGAGATGTTTACGCAAAACATTCTTTACAGGAATTAAACGAGCTTTTAGACCAAGCCGTTTCTCAAGAAGATTACGAAAAAGCAGCAAAAATTAGAGACGAAATCTCTAGAAGATAATTTTTAGGCTATAAGCCGTAAGCTTTAGGCTATAAGCTTAAAGCATAATCATAAAAAAACAAACTTTAAGCATTAGGAAAAAGCCTAAAGCTTGAAGCCTAAAGCTTAAAGCAAAGATGAAGCAATACTTAGATTTAGTAAAACACGTTTTAGAAAACGGCAATCAAAAAGGAGACCGAACTGGAACTGGGACAAAAAGTGTTTTTGGCTACCAAATGCGTTTTGATTTAAGTGAAGGTTTCCCAATGGTCACAACAAAAAAACTGCATTTAAAATCCATCATTTACGAATTGCTTTGGTTTTTAAAAGGCGATACAAACGTAAAATACCTTCAGGAAAACGGAGTCAAAATTTGGGATGAATGGGCAGATTCTAATGGCGATTTAGGACCTGTTTACGGTCATCAATGGCGTAATTGGAATAGTGAGGAAATAGATCAGATTTCTGAATTAATTAAAGAATTAAAAACAAATCCGAATAGCAGAAGAATGTTGGTTTCTGCTTGGAACCCTTCGGTTTTGCCAGATACTAAAAAGTCTTTTGAAGAGAATGTTGCCAATAACAAAGCAGCATTACCTCCATGCCATGCCTTTTTTCAGTTTTATGTAGCAAGCCCAGATCCTGAAAAAGGCGAAACAAAAGGAAAATTATCTTGCCAATTGTATCAGCGAAGTGCTGATATCTTTTTGGGAGTTCCTTTTAACATTGCTTCTTATGCATTGCTAACCATGATGATCGCACAAGTATGCGATTTAGAAGCAGGCGAATTTATTCATACTTTTGGTGATGCACACATTTATAACAATCACTTTGAGCAATTAGAATTACAACTTTCGAGAGAACCAAAACCATTACCAAAAATGATTTTAAATCCGGAGATTAAAAACATTTTTGATTTTGATTATAATGATTTCACACTGGTAGATTACGATCCGCATCCAGCCATAAAAGGAAGTGTTGCTGTATAATAATAAAAAAATCCGCTTAAAAATTTAAGCGGATTTTTTTATACAACTAAAACTCCATTTTCACTTCCGGCATAATCGTTCCATTTGTAAAAATCGGCTTCAGGATCGTTAACATAATTTCCGTCGATTACATACTTAAATTCGTAAATCGCATCTTTCACCAAATCGTAAGTTGCTTTAAACGTTCCGTTTTTTAACTTGCTTAAAGTTCCTTCTGAGGCATTCCAGTTATTAAAATCTCCAACCACCGCTGCCGAATCAGCATCTTTGGCATCTATTGAAAATGTAACTTTAACAACCGGCTTCGTTTTGATAAATTGTTTTTTCAAAGACATAACTATTTCGTTTTTAGATTTATACATCTAAAATTACTTAAATTCAACGAAACACTAACTAACCCCAGAACCGATTTATGATAATACCAAAAACAGCATATTATTTTCGCTTTATCTGTAATTTAAAGTGGTTAAAATTTTGTTTTTCAAATTCTTATAATTTTTAAAAGCAAATATTCCCAATCCAAAATATGGACTTTCGAAAATAAATTTTAACTTTATAATCTCATTTTTATCTTATGGAAAAAGAAGTACACGAACAATACGAATACGCTAGACGCCGGTTAAGACAAAAAAAAATCTTATATTTTCATTTTGTTCTTTTCCTTCTAGGAAGTTTATTCCTATTTATTGGCAACAAATTTTTTGGTTTTGGTGAGGGCACAACCCAAAACTGGTGTATTTGGGGAATTACAATCTGGCTTTTCCTTTTTATTCTACATTTTATAAAAGTGTACATAACTGACCGTTTTATGAATAAAAAATGGGAAAGAGAACAAATTGATCGATTAGTTGCTTTACAGCAAAAACGAATCAGTCAGCTCGAATCTTCTATTAATGAAGAAAATGAAAATAAAATTTAGTTAGGCATACCATGATTATAATGATAGCGGCTGCAGCCGAAAATAATGCGCTTGGAAAAAATAACGAATTAGTATGGCATTTGCCAAATGATTTTAAAAGGTTTAAATCGCTTACTACTGGTCATCATATTATTATGGGAAGAAAAACTTTTGAAAGTTTCCCGAAACCATTACCTGACCGCGTTCATGTTGTAATTTCTCGCCAAGAAAATTATAAACCAGAAGGATGCATCGTAGTAGATAGTATTGAAAAAGCCATTGCAATATGCCCTGAAAATGATGACAGCTATGTTATAGGCGGTGGAGAAATTTACAATCTAGCTCTTCCGTTTACCGACATTATTGAATTAACCAAAGTTCATCATTCTTTTGAAGCAGATGCCTTTTTTCCTAAAATCAATAAAAGTGAATGGACTTTGGTAGAATCTGAAGAAAATTATAAAGACGAAAAACATCTTTATGATTACACTTATGAAACTTACATTAGAAAATAAATAAAAAACATCCTCTTTTTACGGAGGATGTTTTTAAATAATTGACGTGAAGCTTATAACTCGCTCAAGAAAAATTTTGTTTAAAAAAATCACAAATGTTGAGAAACATTCGCAAAACTGAATAACATTTAATGTTGTTTGAGACCTAAATCTCAAAAAGCCTTTAATAACAAATACCACTAAGATATTAAAGGCAGAAAATTAAAATTTCCAAAAACAAATTTAATCCTAAGAACGTACTTTGCACTTAATATAGTATATCCCCCCAAAGAACAATACTTCCAAAACTCTTTCATGAACAAATGAAATTACCAGCGCAAAAAAAGCAACCATTTGTTTAAGTCATAGCGACATTATCAATCATTAACTTTAATCATTTTTACTTTGACAAAGTTGGCCATAATAGGCCTATTAGACAATACCATGATTTAGGGATTTTGATAAAATACCTAGATTTAGGGATAGCAGAAATACCCTTTTATTCTGTTTTAAAATAAACACTCCAAAACATTTATTTGACAAATTAAAAAACTCAATTACAGTTAAACTAGATTGTTTATATTTGCCTAAATAAAAAAAATGTCTGAAAAAGTAACTCCGTATAAAGACTCTACCTTAGGTAAAAAAGAGCAAGTAACCCAAATGTTTGATACCATTTCTGGGAATTACGACAATTTGAATCGTGTAATTTCATTTGGAATTGACGTTAAATGGCGTAAAAAAGTATTAAAAATTGTTTCAGACAAAAAACCAAAAGTTATTCTGGATATTGCAACAGGCACTGGTGACTTAGCCATTTTAATGGCAAAGACTAATGCAGAAAAAATTATTGGCCTAGATATCTCTGCTGGAATGCTAGAAGTTGGTAAAAAGAAAGTTGAAGAAAAAAATCTATCTAATATTATTGAACTAGTTTTAGGCGATTCTGAAAATATGCCTTTTGAGGACAATTACTTTGATGCTATTACGGTTGGCTTTGGCGTAAGAAATTTTGAAAACCTAGAAAAAGGTTTTGCAGAAATCTTAAGAGTATTAAAACCAAATGGAGTATTTGTTATATTAGAGACTTCTGTACCAGATAAATTTCCTTATAAACAAGGTTATAATTTTTACAGCAAAAATATACTTCCATTAATTGGTAAATTATTCTCTAAAGATAATGATGCCTATGGCTATTTGTCTGAATCTGCTGCTGCTTTTCCTTATGGCGAAGCCTTAAACAATATTTTGAGAAAAACTGGGTTTATAGATGTTGTGGCAATGCCCCAAACTTTTGGTGTCGCAACAATTTATTCTGCATCTAAAAAATAGTATGAAAAAAGTTGTAATCTTATTTTTATTAGTCTTAACGACAAAAGGACATTCTCAATTTGCTAAAAACATGTTTAGCAAAGACCCTATCATTAATCTTGAAAACTGGCAAAAACAGCGTGTCTATTTTGGCTATTATCTAGGTTTTAATAGTTTTGACTTTAAATTTGACTACAAAACTCCTGTACAGGAAGATATTCAAGTAAAAAAAACTACTGGTTTTAATGTTGGTGTCGTAGCCGATTTAAGACTTCAGGAATACATTAACCTTCGTTTTGAACCAGGTTTGTATTATACTAAACGTGATTTATTTTTTCCTGGCGTAGGAACTACAGAAAACGACTATTTAAGAGAAGTAAATAGTACTTATATTCACTTTCCTTTATTATTGAAATTTTCTGCCTTGCGCACAGGAAATATACGTCCGTACTTGGTTGGCGGTATGTCTACAACTTTAAATTTATCTAGTAATGCTAAGTCTCAAGATGATAACTTTGAGCAAAAATTTAGAGTAAAACAATGGACAGCCGCTTACGAGTTAGGTTTAGGAATTGATATTTTTACCGAATACTTTATTTTTTCTCCTTCTGTTAGAGGTATGTTCGGAATCACTGATGAACTTATTAGAGATAAAACTCCAGACAGCCCTTGGACTGGAAATATCGATTCGATGAAATCTAGAGCAATTTTAATAAATTTCACTTTTCATTAAAACAAAATATCAACTATTTCGTTTAAATTCACTAAGAATAATTGCTGTTGCAGTAGCTACATTTAAACTTTCGGTTTTTTGAAGCTCTCCAAATCTAGGAATTGTTAGGCGACTGGTTACTATTTTTTCAATTTCTTCTGAAATACCATTGGCTTCATTACCCATAATAATGATTCCATCCTGAGGTAATTTGGATTGATAAATATTTTCTCCGTCCATAAAAGTTCCAAAAACTGGCAGTTTAGTTTGAGCAAGAAAAAGTTTTAAATCAACATAGCTTACATTTACTCTGGTAATTGAACCCATTGTAGCTTGTACCACTTTCGGATTATAAATATCTACCGTTTCTTTAGAACAAATAATCTGCTTAATACCAAACCAATCGCATAAACGCAAAATAGTTCCTAGATTTCCAGGATCTCTAATGTCGTCTAATGCTAAAATTAAGCCCGAATCGATTGTCTTTTTGGGAGCTGGAATTTTAAAAACTGCCAAACAAGAATTCGGAGTCGACAAAGCACTTATTTTTTTCAGTTCTTGGTCATTAATAAGCGTTCGTTTTGAAGCATGTACCGTTTCAAAATCATTCAAAGTGGTGTATAAATGTTCTAATTCAAAATTGGATTGCAGCAATTCTTGAATTACTTTTACTCCTTCTGCAAAGAATAATTGACTAGCAAAACGCTGCTTTTTTTGATGTAAACTAGAGATAAGCTTTATTTGGTTTTTACTAACCATAAAATAATGTACTTTTGAATTAAATATTAAAAAACACTTGAAAAATAATTCCACAAAAATAATAGCATTTCTTCTAATTGCAATATTAATTTGCGCTTGTAATGCCGTAAAAAGAGTTCCCGATGGAAAAAACCTTCTTGTAAAAAATAATATTTTAGTTAACGGAAAATCTACAAATGACGAAACAGCTTCTAACCAAATGTACCAAAAACCAAATGGTAAATTATTAGGTTACAAACTTCGATTAAATTTATACAATTTAGCCAATTTAAATCCAGATTCTACTTATCAAGCAAAATTTAAAAATAATCCTGGAAAGTATGAACGAATGTCCAAAATATTTTCTGCAAAACAAGTAGATCGCCTTGGACAATCGTTTTATTACAAAGGAATTCATGAGTTTTTAAAAAGCACTGGTGAACCGCCTGTAATAGTTGACACTTCAAAAACCAGAAAATCATTATTGCGTTTAAAATACTATTATTTTAACAATGGTTTTTTCAACGTCCATACCGATTACACAATCGACACGGTTGGAGTAAAAAGAGCCGAAATTAATTATAACATCACTACAGGACCAGCTTATAAATTGGATACTATTAGAACCAAAATAATGACTCCTGCGTTAGACTCTTTATACAGAACCAACAATGAACCTTCTTTATTAAAATTTGGAAATCAATATAAAACTACCGATTTTGAAGAAGAGAAAAATCGTATTACAACCTATTTTAGAAATCACGGAGCGTATTATTTTCAGCCTACTTATGTAACTTTTGACATTGATACCATTGGCAAAAAAGCAAAAGCTGATGTTAGCTTAATTATAAACAACAATACTATTCAGGAAAAAGATTCGAGCCGTACAGAACCTTTTAAACTATACAAAATTAGCGATGTAAATATTTACACCGATTATTCTGCTACCAATGCCAAGAAAAAACCAACAGATAGCGTAACATACAACAATTTTAATCTATACAGTTACAAAGGATTAAAATATAGACCGCGTGCTATTACCGATGCTATTTTCATTACAAAAGGAAGCACTTTTGCCGATTTTAGAACCACCCTTTCTTCTCGCTCTTTAAACAATTTAAGGATTTTCAACTATCCTTCTATTCAATACGAAGTAGACAAGAGAGATTCTACAGCTCAATCTCTTATCGCTAATGTTTATCTGACTCCAAGAAAAAAATACAGCTTTGGAGCTACTCTTGACGTAACGCACTCTAATATTCAGGATTTCGGAATTGGAGCCAGCATTTCTGAAACGATTCGAAATGTATTTAATCGAGCAGAAACTCTTGAAATTTCAGCGCGTTTAAACATTGGTTCATCTAGAGATATGGCCAATCCGAACAACAACTTCTTTAACGTTTCGGAATATGGATTAGATATGAAATTAAATTTTCCGAGAATTTTACTGCCCTTTGGAACCGAAAAAATCATTCCGAAAAGCATGATTCCATATACCTCAATATCTTCTGGTTTTTCCAAACAGAGAAATATTGGTCTTGATAAAGAAAACTTCACAGGAGGTATCTCGTATAACTGGAGTCCAAAACGCCATAATACTGCGAAACTGGAATTATTGAATGCACAGTTTGTCCGCAACTTAAATCCAGACAACTATTTTAGAGTTTACACTTCTTCTTATGATGATTTGAATGGAATTGGAAAAGACTACAATGTTAACCCTGGCAACTGGGGAGAAACAACAGAAGAACAAGCAAGAAAAGATCTGACAATACCTAAAGGGACAACAGGATTTACGAATGACGTATTAACAGGCCAAACTGCTCTAACACCTTCAGACTCTCAATACCAAGAAGTTGAAAGTATTGAAGAAAGAAGAGTTCGTTTAACTGAAAATGATTTCATTCTAGCAACAAGTTTCTCTTTTACTAAAACAACTAAAAAAGATTTAGCAGATAACAACTTCTATCAATTTAGAACAAAAATAGAATCAGCAGGAACTTTGTTGTCTCTAGTCTCTGAAATTGGAAACCTTCAAAAAAATTCAAGAGGAAATTATGAGATTTTCAACCTAGAATACTCAGAATATGTTAAAACTGAATTTGATTACATCAAACACTGGGACTTTGGAAAAGAAAAAGTTTTGGCTGTTAGAAGCTTCTTCGGAATTGCAGTTCCGTTTGGAAATTCAAATTACATTCCGTTTTCAAGAAGTTATTATGCCGGAGGTTCAAATGACAACCGTGCTTGGCAACCTTATGCTTTGGGACCGGGAAGTACAAATGCTGTAAATGACTTTAATGAAGCAAATATGAAAATTGCGGCAAGTATAGAATATCGCTTCAAAATTTTTGGAGATGTTAAGGGAGCTCTCTTTGCAGACGCCGGAAATATCTGGAATGTGCTCGATAATGTCGTAGATCCTAAAGCAAAATTTGACAACTTAAACGATTTAGAAGAAATTGCTTTGGGTACAGGATTCGGTTTACGATACGATTTAAGCTTTTTTGTTATTCGTTTAGATTTAGGCTTTAAGACTTATAATCCGGCGCATGAGAAGGGAGATCGATGGTTTAAAGAATACAATTTTGGACACTCGGTTTTAAATTTTGGTATAAATTATCCGTTCTAATGCTAATTAATTCTTATTTTTGCAACCTAAAAACTAAAAACAACTATAAAAAAAATTACAATGGCACATAACATTAAACCAGGAGTAGCTACAGGAGATCAAGTACAAGAGATCTTTAATTATGCTAAAGAGAAGGGTTTTGCTCTTCCAGCAGTAAACGTTACTGGATCAAGCACAATTAACGGAGTTCTTGAAACTGCAGCAAAACTAAACGCGCCAGTTATCATTCAATTTTCTAACGGAGGAGCACAATTCAACGCTGGAAAAGGATTATCAAATGCAGGTGAAAAAGCAGCAATCGCGGGAGGAATCGCGGGAGCAAAACATATTCATACTTTGGCAGAAGCTTACGGTGCAACTGTAATCTTACACACTGACCACTGTGCAAAAAAACTTTTACCTTGGATTGATGGTTTATTAGATGCTTCTGAAAAACACTTCGCAGAAACAGGAAAACCATTATTCAGTTCTCACATGATCGATTTGTCTGAGGAGCCAATCGAAGAAAACATCGAGATCTGTAAAGAATATTTAGCTAGAATGAGCAAAATGGGCATGACATTAGAAATCGAACTTGGTATTACAGGTGGTGAAGAAGATGGTGTTGATAACTCTGATGTTGACAGCTCAAAATTATATACTCAACCAGAAGAAGTAGCTTACGCTTACGAAGAATTATCTAAAGTAAGCCCTAAATTTACAATTGCTGCTGCTTTCGGAAACGTTCACGGTGTTTACAAACCAGGAAACGTAAAATTAACTCCAAAAATCTTAAAAAATTCTCAAGATTTCGTACAAAACAAATTCAACACAGGACACAATCCAGTTGATTTCGTATTCCACGGAGGTTCAGGTTCTACACTTGAAGAAATCAGAGAAGGAATTAGCTACGGAGTTATCAAAATGAACATTGATACTGATTTACAGTTTGCATACACTGAAGGAATTCGTGACTACATGGTTAAAAACCTTGACTATTTGAAATCACAAATTGGTAACCCAGAAGGTGCTGATGCTCCAAACAAAAAATATTACGACCCAAGAAGATGGGTTCGTGAAAGCGAAGTAACATTCAACGCAAGATTGGAACAAGCTTTTGCAGATTTAAATAACGTAAACACGTTATAAAAAAGTATTCAGTTTACAGTTTTAAGTATTCAGTATCTGAGTACTTAAAACTGAATACCACTGAACACTGAAATTTTTATTACTGAACACTGAATACTAGAAAAATGGCTTGGTTTAAAAGACAAGAAAAAGGGATTACGACCGCGACAGAAGATAAGATGGACGTTCCGAAAGGATTGTGGTACAAATCTCCTACTGGAAAAATTATTGATGCTGACGAATTAGCGAGAAATTTATTCGTGAGCCCTGAAGATGATTTTCATGTTCGAATTGGAAGCGCAACCTATTTTGAAATTTTATTCGACAACAACGAATTTGTTGAGTTAGATAAAAACATGACTTCTAAAGATCCTTTGCATTTTGTGGACACAAAAAAATATGCAGAGCGTTTGAAAGATGTAATGGAAAAAACTCACTTAAAAGACGCTGTTCGTACGGGAGTAGGAAAATCTAAAGGAAGAGAGCTTGTAATCTGCTGTATGGATTTTGCATTCATCGGCGGATCTATGGGAGCTGTAGTAGGTGAAAAAATTGCTAGAGGTATTGATCACGCTATTAAAAACAAACTTCCGTTTGTAATGATTTCTAAATCTGGTGGAGCTCGTATGATGGAAGCTGCTTATTCTTTAATGCAATTAGCAAAAACTTCTGTAAAACTAGCTCAATTAGCTGAAGCTAAATTACCTTATATTTCTCTTTGTACAGATCCAACAACTGGAGGAACAACAGCATCATACGCGATGTTAGGAGATATCAACATCTCTGAGCCAGGCGCTTTGATTGGTTTTGCTGGTCCGCGTGTTGTACGTGACACTACAGGAAAAGATTTACCTGAAGGTTTCCAAACTGCTGAGTTCTTATTAGAGCACGGTTTCTTAGACTTTATCACGCCTAGAAAAGAATTGAAAGATAAGATCAACTTATATATCGATTTGATTCAAAACAATGATATTCGATAGTTTTAAAACTACTTAAAATAGAAAATCCCTAAGAAATTACTTCTTAGGGATTTTTTTTGGTGGTATATTCGCTTATTGTAATATAAAACTTATTTTTATGTTTGAAATTAAACCCATAGAAAAATTAAAACATGAGCTTTTGACTCAAAAACAACAATTAAGAAACTTTCCTAAATCTGCTCAATTTCTATTTGACAATTTGTATAATGAAATAGTTACTCAAATTAAAACTATCGAAATTTCCGCCGAATGTATATTACTAGACAGCGTTCAATCTTTTAATGAAAACAAAGAATTTTCAAATGCAAAATATTGGAAAGCAAATTTGACAAATGAAGAAATTTCGAGCTATTGGTTTTTTGCAAATAATGGACAAGGTGACCTTTGGCTTTTTGATAAAGAAAACAACATTCATTTTTACGATCATGACCAAGAAGAAATGAGTCCTGAAAACTTTTTAGATACTGGCTTAAACTTTGAAAAATGGCTGCAATTTGCAGATATCAATAATCAACTTGATACTCTTCTCATAAATCAAGATAAAATTGACAAACATCTTATAGTAGAATATGAAGAGAAATTAAAAGAAATTAGTATTACTCTATTAACCAATTATCCCTTTAACTATTACTAAATCCATAATAGATTAAAATTCGAAGAAAAAACAATATTTATTATTTCGGCTTGTTGTTTCGAAGTTCTTTTTCTGCTATTATAAAAGTTCTTTTTTCACGCCAAATCGCATAACGCTTTCTAAAAATCACTTTTATACCGCTATCTACTGCTCCATGCATAAATAAGCTCCAAACGCTCGCAATTTTTCTTGATACAGATTGATCCCATGCGCGAAGTGTCAGCGAAAAAGAACCGTCTATGTAACGCATCCAGTGCCACATTCCTGTTGGCATGAATAACGTATCACCATGTTCTAAAAAAACTTCATAACCCTCTACTCCTTTTAGAGCTGGAAATTTTTCAAAATCAGGATTCGCGACATCATAATCCTCTAAAGCATAAGTCGTATTTGGGATACAATAAAGCCTTTTCTTCCATTTATTATCAAATAGTATAATATGTTTTCTTCCACCAAAATGGGTATGAAAAAGATGTGGCAAATCGATATCATAATGCAAAAAAGTAATTGCCTTTGAACCGCCAAAAAACATAGCAGGCATACTTTCTATAAAACCTCCCATTAATTCTTTAGGAACTTTTACATCATCAATTAATTCTGGTCTGTGTTTGAAAAGATTGAAGAAAAAAATACGCAATTGAGTTGGTTCGCGTTTTATCAAATCTAGATATTCTCCAAATTTCATACTTGCTATAGAAGCGTTGATCACTTTTGTTGGATCTGCCTTTGAATTATCTACAAGTTTAACCTCTATATCTCCAGCAATCTGCTTGAAATAGTCTGTTGACCACTTTTCTCTTGCTGGCCAATCCTTAGTAAGCCCTTTTATAATTAAAGGCTTTCGTTTGTCTAAATAATTCTTTTTGAAATCTTCTCTAGAAATAGACTCAACAGTATCGACAGATCTAAGGTTAAAGCTCATATATTTAGCAATTTATGTTCTTGGTCTATCAAAAATATCTAATTATTTCGTGTCATCAAAATTTACAGTAAAATAACACAAAAACAATATTACATTCCAGTTCGAATTGCTTCAACCGGATCTAAATTTGCCGCCGAAATCGCTGGCAAAATTCCAGAAATCAAACCAATAAGAGCCGCTAAACTAGTTCCTAAAAGAATATTTCCTAAACTCAAAACAAATTCAAAATCGAGGGCTTTTGTTAAGATTACAGCGATTCCCCAAACCATTAACAGACCTATAATTCCGCCAATAACAGAAAGAATAACGGCCTCAAATAAAAATTGAAATAAGATAAATTTGTTCTTCGCTCCCAATGATTTTTGAATTCCGATAAGATTGGTTCTTTCTTTAACCGAAACAAACATGATATTCGCAATTCCGAAACCGCCAACCAAAAGAGAAAACCCACTGATAATCCACCCAACAAAATTCATCTGACCTAAAATTCCGTCAATAAAATCGGTAAAACCAGAAAGCACATTAATAAAGAAATTATCCATTTCTCCCGCTTTCATTCCGCGAATTGCTCGCAATTTTTGGGCAATTTCTGCTTTATACGCCTCCATGTCTACGCCTTTTTCCGGTTTTAAAACTATTACTGGCGTCATAGAATCGCTATCTCCGTACATTCTTCTTAGAAAATTAGCCGGAAGATAAACCGAAGTATCATTGCTGTCTCCAAAAAATCCAGCTCCTTGTTTTGCCATTACACCAATTACAGTAAATCGCTGGCCATATAAGCGAATATTTTTCCCAATTGGATCGCTTGTGCCAAAAAGACCTTCGGCTATATCATATCCAAGAACAATAACAGGAGTTCCCGAATTAGATTCAGATTCGTTATAAAATCTTCCTTTGTCAAAACTCAATCCATCAATATCGACCATTTCGTTTGATGACGGAATAATATTTACATCGCTGACTGTTTTAGAATCATATTTTAAACTTTCCCTATTTACAAAAAGCTGATATGCTACTTGGTCGGTATTATTCATTGAATTTTTTAAACCAATATATTCGTCATATTTTACATTTGGAAACTGTTCTCTCTTCCATTGCGGAATTTCAGATGGCCCAAAGCAATATTTCATTAAATAAATTGTATTTTTATCTAAGCTGCTCAAATCTTTAGAGATTTTTTTATCTAAAGAGTCAACAGCGGCCAAAACAGCAATGATTGAAAAGATACCGATCGTTACACCTAAAAGCGACAATAATGTGCGTAATTTATTATTTCGCAAAGCATTGATGGCAAAGCTTAGACTTTCTTTTAATAATCTTAGATAAACGATCATATTTTTGTATATTTCAATAAAGTAAAATTCAATAATTTAAATTCAAAAACCTAATAAAAGTTAACTTACTCATCAGTAGATTTTTTTAGCATCTTGTTACACTAATTTTCTTTAATATAATATATAAAAAAACTACTTTTGCAGTCTCAAAATCATAACTACACAATGAGCACAACAAAAAAAATACAATCGGCATTAATTTCTGTTTTTTCTAAAGATGGATTAGAACCAATTGTTAGAAAATTACACGAACAAAACGTAACACTTTATTCAACTGGAGGAACTGAAGATTTCATCAAAAACCTTGGCATTCCTGTTGTTCCTGTTGAAGATATCACTTCTTTCCCTGAAATTCTTGGCGGAAGAGTAAAAACTTTACACCCGAAAATTTTTGGAGGGATCTTAAATCGTCAGGACAATGAGAGCGATGTTCAGCAAATGAAAGAATTTGACATTCCTCAAATTGATTTAGTAATTGTTGATTTGTATCCTTTTGAAAAAACTGTTGCTTCTGGAGCTAGCGAACAAGATATTATTGAGAAAATTGATATTGGCGGTATTTCATTAATTCGTGCAGGTGCAAAAAACTTTAAAGACACTGTAATTGTAGCTTCTGTTAACGAATACAGCTTGCTTCTAGATTTGATTACGGAGCAAGATGGAGCAACAACTCTTGAAAATAGAAGATTGCTTGCTACTAAAGCATTCCATGTTTCATCTCACTATGATGGAGCTATTTTTAATTATTTCAACACAGACGAGACTATTTACAAAGAAAGCATTGCAAATGGTCAGGTTTTAAGATACGGTGAAAACCCTCACCAAAAAGGATTCTTCTTTGGAGATTTTGATGCAATGTTCAACAAACTTCACGGAAAAGAATTATCATACAATAATTTACTTGATGTTGATGCTGCAGTAAATTTAATTGCTGAATTTAAAACTGACGGACCAACGTTCGCCATTTTAAAACACAACAATGCTTGCGGATTGGCTTCAAGAAAAACAATTAGCGAAGCTTATTTAGCCGCTTTAGCTTGTGATCCTACTTCTGCTTTTGGAGGAGTGTTAATTTCTAACACAAAAATTGATTTAGAAACTGCACAAGAAATCAACAAATTATTCTGCGAAGTTGTAATCGCTCCGGCTTATGATGATGAGGCTGTTACTGTGTTACAGGAGAAAAAAAACAGAATTATATTAGTTCAAAATGAAGTTGAATTACCTTCTCGTCAAGTAAGAACTTGTCTTAATGGTTTGTTAATTCAGGACAGAAATAATATTACGGATAATAAAGAGCATTTAAAAACCGTTACAATTACAGAACCTACTGCTCAAGAGATCGAAGATTTGATCTTTGCTTCTAAAATCTGCAAGAATACAAAATCAAACACTATTGTATTTGCTAAAAACGGAACATTGATTTCATCAGGTACAGGTCAGACTTCAAGAGTTGACGCTTTAATTCAAGCTGTTGACAAAGCAAAAGCTTTTGGATTTGATTTAAATGGAGCTTCGATGGCAAGTGATGCATTTTTCCCATTTCCGGATTGTGTAGAATTAGCCAAAAAAGCAGGAATAACTGCTGTAATTCAGCCAGGAGGTTCAATTAAAGACGAATTAAGTATAAATTATTGCAATGAAAATAATCTTGCAATGGTATTTACAGGAACTCGTCATTTTAAACATTAATTTGTTTAACTTTGTTCGATAAATAATTTATAACATTTTAAACCCCTAAAAAACTTATGGGATTTTTTGATTTCATGACCGAGGATATTGCGATAGACCTTGGAACCGCAAACACTTTAATCATTCATAATGATAAAGTTGTCATTGATAGTCCATCTATCGTTGCACGTGATAGAGTATCAGGCAAAATCATTGCTGTTGGTAAGGAAGCCAATATGATGCAAGGTAAAACACATGAAAACATCAAAACTATAAGGCCTTTGAAAGATGGTGTAATCGCTGATTTTGATGCTTCGGAAAAAATGATCAATATGTTCATTAAAAGTATTCCTGCATTGAAAAAAAGAATGTTTACTCCAGCTTTACGTATGGTTGTATGTATTCCTTCTGGTATTACTGAAGTGGAGATGAGAGCGGTGAAGGAATCTTGTGAGAGAGTAAACGGAAAAGAAGTTTACTTGATTCATGAGCCAATGGCAGCGGCAATTGGTATTGGTATAGACATTATGCAACCAAAAGGTAACATGATTGTAGATATCGGAGGTGGTACAACAGAAATTGCCGTTATCGCTTTAGGCGGAATTGTTTGTGACAAATCTGTAAAAATTGCAGGTGACGTTTTCACAAACGACATCGTTTATTACATGCGTACACAGCACAACCTTTTTGTAGGAGAAAGTACTGCAGAAAAAATTAAAATTCAAATTGGAGCGGCTATTGAAGATTTAGATGGTCCGCCAGAAGATATGTCAGTTCAAGGTAGAGATTTGCTTACTGGTAAACCAAAACAAGTAGATGTTTCTTATCGTGAAATTGCAAAAGCATTAGACAAATCTATTCAGCGTATTGAAGATGCGGTAATGGAAACATTATCTCAGACTCCGCCAGAATTAGCAGCAGATATCTACAACACTGGTATCTATTTAGCTGGTGGTGGATCAATGTTAAGAGGTCTTGACAAACGTATTTCTCAAAAAACAGACTTACCGGTTTATATTGCCGAAGATCCTTTAAGAGCAGTTGTACGAGGAACAGGAATGGCTCTTAAAAACATCGCTAAATTTAAAAGTATCTTAATCAAATAAGATTTAAAATAACAATCAATTTACTTTTATAAGGGCCCGATTTTCAATATTAGGCCCTTGTAAAAACTGAAACCTTTAAGCATATCCTGAAACAAAATAACCAGACAAGAAATGCAGCAAATATTTAATTTCATTATAAGAAACAGTAATCGATTGCTGTTTTTGCTGCTTTTAGGTATTTCGTTGACGCTCACAATTCAATCGCATTCCTACCACAGAAGCAGAGTAATCAGTTCGGCTAATTTTTTAAGCGGAGGTGTTTATGAAAGAATTAATCGTGTAAACGAATATTTGAATTTAAGAGCCGAAAATGATGAACTTGTATTAGAGAATGCAAGGTTAAAAAGTCTTTTGTTTAACAAAGAAGACACTACCAAAGCACCATTGCCAGATAGCATTAAAGGTGTAAAACCTGCAGATATCGTGGTATCAAAAGTAATTCATAATACATACAACACACACGAAAACTATATCACTTTAAACTCTGGAAGCAAAGAAGGAGTTAAGCCAGATATGGGAGTTATAAACAGTTTAGGTATTATTGGAGTAGTAGACAATACTTCTGCAAACTATTCTACAGTAGTGAGTATTTTGAACATGAAGTCGCATATTAATGCTAAAATCAAAAAATCCAACCACTTTGGTTCTTTAACTTGGGATGGTAAAAGCACAGGATTTGTTCAGCTAGAAGATGTGCCAAGATTAGCATCAATTAGAAAAGGCGACACCATTGTTACCGGAGGACAATCTGTAATTTTCCCTGAAGGAATTAATATCGGAACTGTAGACGTTATATACAAAAAAGAAAACACAAGTTTTTATGTTATAAAAGTTAAACTATTTAACGATATGACAAACTTGGGTCACGTATATGTCATCAAAAGTAAAGACAGAGAAGAACTTATTAACTTAGAAAACAAAAACAAAGAAAAAAATGAATAGCGCTCTGTTAGTCAATATTTTTCGATTTATTATGTTACTGGCAGTTCAGATTGTTATTTTCAACAATATGAATTTCTTAGGATATATAAGTCCTTTTCCGTATATCTTGTATATCATTCTATACCCTGTAAACAGCAATAAAGCAGGATTAATAATTTCTAGTTTTTTACTTGGACTTACAATGGATATGTTCTGTAATTCTGGAGGTATACATGCAACTGCATGTGTTATATTAGCGTATTATAGACCCTATATTTTTAAATTTTCTTTTGGTCTGAGTTATGAATATCAAACTATTAAACTAAACGAATCTTTAACACCAGAACGATTTTCATTTATACTGGTTTCGGTTTTAATGCATCATATTGTATTATTTGTCTTAGAAGCATTTCAATTCAAATTCATCTGGGACATTTTGCTCCGAACCTTATTTAGTTCTATCTTTACTATAATCACCTCAATAATAATAATTTATCTTATTAAGCCCAATAAACGATGAGAAAAGTCTTGCTGCCCACTATAATTATTATTGCAGCGTCTTTGCTAGTGATTAGAATTTTTTACCTGCAGATTATTGATGATTCTTTTAAATTGAAATCGGAAAATAATGCGATAAAAAAAGTATATGACTATCCTGAAAGAGGTTATATTTATGATCGCAACGGAAAACTTCTTGTTGCGAATCAGGCTTCTTATGACATCATGGTTATTCCAAGAGACATTAAAAAAGATTTAAATATTGCCGAATTTTGCGCTCTTCTAAATATTACTGAAGAAGAATATCATAAACGCGTTGAAAAGGCAAAAGTATACAGCCCTAGACTTCCTTCTGTTTTCTTATCTCAGCTAAATAAAAATGAATTTGCTGCTTTTCAGGAAAAAATCAGAAAATATGATGGTTTCTATTTTCAGAAAAGATCACTTCGTGATTATGAAGTAGATTATGGAGCAAATATTTTTGGTTTTATTACACAGGTTAACGAAAAACAGATTGAAAAAAATCCTTACTACAATAGTGGAGATTTAATTGGAAAACAAGGTGTAGAGCAAAGTTATGAAGAAATTTTACGCGGAATAAAAGGTGTAAAATACATTCAAAAAGACAAATACAACCGAGAAATTGGTGCTTATAAAGAAGGGAAATATGACACCATCGCCGTAGCTGGAGAAGATATTAATTTAACTATTGATGCTGAACTTCAAAAATATGGAGAAGAATTAATGATTAATAAGCGAGGAGGAATTGTCGCGCTTGAACCTAAATCTGGAGAAATTCTAGCATTGGTCACTGCTCCTTCCTATGATCCAGGTATTTTAGTAGGTCGCCAAAGATCTAAAAATTATACGCTTTTATATAACGATTCTATTTCAAAACCATTATACGACAGAGGACTTTTAGCAGAGTATCCTCCAGGTTCTCCATTTAAAATCCTAACTGGTTTAGTTGCGCTTCAAGAAGGTGTCATAAATGAGCAGACTACTTTTATGTGTCATCACGGATTTAGTTATGGTGGAGGCCGATTCATGAAGTGTCACGGTTTTGGTCCACATCAATTGCATAACGGAATTTACAATTCTTGCAACACTTATTTTGGACAAGCCTATATGTTGACCATTAATAAATATAAAGATCCTGGTCAGGCAGTTGATGTTTGGAGCGGTCACATAAAAAGTTTTGGTTTAGGACAATTTATGGGATATGATTTACCTATTGGAAAACGAGGAAATATCCCAACTTCTAAAACCTATAAAAGAATTTATCCTAACGGAGGATGGAGAAGTTCCACTATTGTATCGAATGCAATTGGTCAGGGAGAGGTCTTAATGACACCTATTCAATTGGCCAACATGATGGCGACTGTTGCAAATCAGGGTTATTATTATACTCCTCATATCATTAAAAAAATTGAAGGAGAAAAAATCGACGAAAAGTTCACTACAAAACACGTGACTACGGTTGATCAAAAATATTTCCCACCAGTTATCAGTGGACTGTTTGATGTTTACAACAAAGGTACAGCTTACAGTTTAAGAGTAGAAGGAATCGATATTTGCGGAAAAACAGGTACTGCCGAGAACTTTGCCAAAATAAACGGCAAAAGAACACAGCTTAAAGACCACTCTATATTTGTTGCTTTTGCACCAAAAGACAATCCAAAAATTGCTATTGCGGTTATGATTGAAAATGGAGGTTTTGGAGCAACAGTTGCGGGTCCGATAGCGAGTTTAATGATTGAAAAATATCTAAGAAAGAAAATTACAAGAACCGATCTAGAAATAAGAGTACTGAATAAAAGCTTACTTTCAGAATATGCTAAATTGGGAGGAATAAGTGAGGCTCTTAAAATTGAATCTGTTCCTAAAGATTCTGTTTTGCAAGCTAAAATTGCAAAGCCAAAAGCACCAGTTACAACGGCACCAAAAACTGAAGTTAAAAAAACAGCGGTAGACACAACTAAGAAAAACTAAGAAAGATTATTTCAAATGAAAAATCAAAGTGTAAAAAATAATATTGATTGGATAAGTGTCTTTATCTACATTGCGCTGGTAACTTTAGGTTGGCTTAATATTTACTCGTCTTCCTTATTATCAACAGATGGTACTTATCAAAAACAGCTGATTTTTATTTGCTGTACAATTCCTTTGATATTTGTTGTGCTTTTTGTTGATGGTAAATTCTATGAAAAATATGCTAGTATCATATTTGGAGTTTCTTTATTATCTCTTGCTGGATTGTTTCTCTTCGGAAAAACAATTGCTGGACAGCGATGCTGGTATGCCATCGGAAGCTTTACTTTGCAGCCTTCTGAGTTTGCAAAAGCCGCGACATCATTGGCTTTGGCCAAATATTTAAGCGACACGCAGATCAACTTAAAAGAAACCAATAGACAAATTCAGGCTTTAGCCATTATGCTATTACCTGTAATACTTATTCTTCCACAGCCAGATCCTGGAAGCGCTTTAATTTATAGTGCTTTTATTCTTGTTCTGTATCGAGAAGGTTTACCTTCCTGGTATGTTTGGACAGCATTTATAACGATTATCCTCTTTGTTCTTACTTTGGTTTTAGAACCATACGCTGTTATCGCAATGGCTTTTGTGGTTTTGGCAATCATACATTTTAAAGGCAGAGCAGTAGATCGAAATATTATTTTAAGCGGTATCTTATTAGTTTTAATTTCAGGATTTGTTTTCTCTGTAGATTATGTATTTGATAATGTTTTTAAACAACACCACAGAGACCGTTTCAATATTTTACTAGGTAAAACTGTAGATATGAAAGGGATTGGATATAATACCAATCAGTCTGAAATTGCAATTGGTTCTGGTGGATGGATCGGAAAAGGTTTCCTAGAAGGAACTCAGACCAAAGGAGGATTTGTTCCTGAGCAACATACCGATTATATTTTTACAACTGTTGGTGAAGAATGGGGATTTGCAGGTTCTTTTGTCGTTATTTTACTTTTCGTTAGTTTATTGCTTAGAGTAATTTATTTGGCAGAAAGACAGAAGACAAAGTTTAGCCGAGTCTATGGCTATTGCGTCGCCGCAATTCTATTTATACACTTCTTTGTAAATATCGCAATGGTAATTGGAATTTTCCCTACAATTGGTGTTCCTCTGCCGTTCTTTTCATACGGAGGCTCTGGACTTTGGGGATTCACCATTTTGCTGTTTATTTTCCTTAAAATGGATGCAAATAAAGTGAATGAATGGTAATTTAAAATATTCCATTTTAGTTGCTTTACCTGTTCGCTATTGCTCGGATTTAAATTCCAATTAGAAATATTTATACAACTAAAATAATTTAACCTAAAAGCTGTAATTACGTTTTAAAAACTAATTGCAGCTTTTTTTGATTTTACATTTACTCTCTTAGCTTCGATTTTATTTTCTAAGTAAGATTATATATCATACAATGGAAAAGTCAACAATAACTTTAAAAACAAAGCATAAAAAAATCCGAAGTTTAAGCTTCGGATTTTTTTATTTACTTTAAGATTATATTTGTTCCTTTGGTGTCTTTTTAAATAGTTTAACTAGAACCGGGAACGTTGAGATTATAACGATAATAACTATAATGTATTCAATATGTTTCTTTAAATCTATGCCTTGCTTTAAGAAAATACCGTATAGATAATGTCCTGCGAAAATTAAAATAAACGACCAAAGAAAAGAACTCAGGATATTGTAAAACATAAACTTCTTTCTATCCATCGATACAATACCCGCAACAATTGGAGCAAAGGTTCTGAAAATTGGAAGGAAACGTGCGTAAATAATTGCTTTTCCACCATATTTTTCAAAGAAATCTTTTGACTGCAACAGATATTTCTTCTTGAACCAGAATGTATCTTCTTTTTTGAATAAATAATAACCGCTTTTTGCGCCAAACCAATAACCAGTCATATTACCTAAAACTCCCATTACAGCAACTGCTGTAGCAAGCAGAAAGACATTTATAAAATCATTTGGAATAGAGGCAACATTCTCAACTAGATCACGGCTGTAAATACCTGCCAAAAAAAGCAAACTATCTCCAGGCAGAAAAAAACCTGCAAAAAGTCCTGTTTCGGCAAAAACGATAAACAGAACAATAAACAACCCAATCTGAAAACCTCCAACGCTTAAAGTAATATAAAATTCAGGGTTTAGTAACTGGGTCCATTCAAAATTATTCATAAAAGGGGAATTGGTTATCTTATAAGTTCGTGAAAGTAACAATAATTTAGCTTAACCACAATAAAATACGGTATTTTAAACATAAATTAACTATTAAAAAAAGCCCAAACTATTCGTCTGGGCCTTCTTTACATTATTCTCTTACATACTTGCAACAGCTGTGTAAGTTATCATAATCTGCAGTTGTCGCCTTAACTTCCTTAGTATCATGACCTGCCTTTGCAATCGCTTTGTTTAAATCTGAAGGAGAACATTTTTCTTCGTTTAAAATAACCGAAAGCTGATGAGAGCTTACATCCCAACTTGCACTTTTTACACCCGGAACTCCGTAAGCCGCTTTTTCAATTCGTTTCTTGCATTGTTCGCAGTTACCATTTACTTCTGTTGCATACTTTAAGTTCTTATTTTTCTTCGTTTGAGCCTGAGCCGACAAACCTAAAAAAACCATCATTGCGATTAAAACTATCTTATTCATTGTATTTATTTTTATTGTTATTAAAATTGATTTTTGATATTGAAATTGTTATTTAATTTTAAACCTTAATCCTGCATAATACATCTGTCCAAAAATTGGAGCGTATGCGATCGATGCATCAAAATTAGATCCAAAAGGATCGTTTGCCCCTAAAATTGCTTTTTGCTGCTTATAATTTCCAATATTCTCCCCTCCTACATATACCTCAAAAACCGATGAAAAAACACGAGTTACCTGAGCATTCATCACGCCATAAGCTGGTGAAAAATCAGGAAACTGATCTTCTACAGGATTTGTTGCCGTATAAGGCAATTGCTGTTTTCCTGACCAATTATACGTAAAGTCAAACCTCCATTGTTTATCATCATTCATTGTTGTTTCGTATTCTAAATTTCCTAAGAAGCGATGTTTAGCCTGAAGCGGACGCTGGAATGTCCCCCTTAAATAATCGGTTTGGATATCGTAATATTTATAAGCTGTTCTCAAATTTAAGTTATGAATCAATTCATAATTAAACTCTACTTGAAGGCTGTTTGCAAAAGAACTTCCTTTCAAATCATAAAACAAAACTTGTTGCGGGCTTTGCATCACATCTACAACAGCTTGATTTTGGAAATCGGTGCGGTAAAAATCAAAACCTGCATCGGCATTTTTATTGAAAAGACGGAATTTCTGCGAGAAACTCACGCCATAATTCCAAGCAATCTCTGGATTTAAACCGTAAACTTTTCCGCTAGAATCTAAAATCGAAAAAGTTCTTGAACTAGCAAAAAGCTGCTGATTCTCGGCAAAAATATTGGCAGAACGTTTCCCTCTTCCCGCAGAAAAACGAACTACTCCATTTTTCCAAGGATTATATCTCATGTGCAATCTTGGTGTAACAAAAAAACCTAATCGATTATGGTTATCTACTCTCCCTCCTAAAATCAAACTAAAATTGTCTGTATTATCGTAAGTGTACTCAAAGAAAGCACCAACCGAATTATCAATTCTACCCACATCTGTTAAATTAACAAACTCTTGATATTGATCGTAAGTAAAATTCAGACCAGTAGTAAACTTGTGCATGGTGTTATTGATAATCGAATTGAAAATCAAATTAGAATAAAAACTATTTTGTTTGATATCGTATTGATTTAAGCCATAATAAGAATCTTGTTTATGACTATTAAAAGCGTTTTGAAAACCGATGCTTTGATAAGGCATATCTTTAAACACATATCCAATTTTTGTTGACACATCAAAACGTTCTGTATTAATTTCAGAACCCCAATGGTTAGTTGTACCTCGATCGCGATCTTTATCAAAATCAACTTCTCCCGTTTGTTTTTTATCATTCATATATCTGAAATTGATAAAACTAACCAAACCGCTTTCCGGATCATAATATTGGTAACGGTTTAAAACATTGATTTGTTTTCCTAACGGATTATCTAAAAACCCATCATTATTCATATCGTTTTTAGCTACGCGCGCATTTCCATGAACAAACAAACTTGTTGCCCATTTATCTGATAATTTTTTATTGAAATGAGTATTCAATTCAAAACGAGAATCGGTTGAACCATAAGCATTCAAGAAAAACGGAATATCGTTTAAAGGTTTTAAAAGTTCCGTATTAATTTGACCTGAAATACTTTCGTATCCATTTATAACACTTCCCGCTCCCTTGGTAATCTGAACACTTTCGATCCAAGTTCCAGGAGTAAATGACAATCCGTAAGCTTGAGAAGCTCCTCGAACAGAAGGAATATTCTCTTCTGTAATCATTAAGTAAGGACTCGTCAATCCAAGCATTTTAATTTGCTTAGTTCCTGTTAAAGCATCAGAAAAATTGACATCGATTGATGGATTGGTTTCAAAGCTTTCTGCCAAATTACAACAAGCCGCTTTAAGCAGTTCTTTACTAGTAATTACAGAAGTATTGGCTGTTAACGTATAGGATTTTTTAATTCCTTTTTGCTTTTTAGTGATTTTTACTTCTTCTAGATCTTCTTGTGAAAACACAGATACAGAAAGCAAAAACGCCACAAAAAGCATTATATTTTTTTGCATAAAAAATGATTTTAATGTTGAAATAGAATTACATTATTGCATTCTGCGCAAAGCAAAAGCAATTAAAATGTAAATACGAAGCCTTAATTAAGACTCGTAGTGCATCTTAACATTAAAATCAGGAATAGAAAATATACTGATGGTATAATTTAAATAAAGGGGGCGCATTCGCATCAGCATAGTACGAAAGAACTTCTTTCTTTTTAAAACTTGGAATTTCTAAAAAGACAAGAGGTTTGTAATCTTGTACAACTGCTGGGAAAGCAAATTGAAAGAAAAAGAATTTGATTGTTGCATTATCTGATTTCTTTTCGAAATGAACAACTTTGTCTTTACAACAAGAGTTCTTTTTCTCTTTAGAACCACAACATTTCTTTTCAACAACAGGTTCTGCGGTAGTCTTTAATGAAACCGAAGCAATTTCTCCGCCACAATAGTGCACATCAAAAGCAAACCCAATATTGGAAACCAATAAAAGGAACGCCAAAAACAGACCTGTACACTTTTTCAAATTCATACTGCAAAGCTATTCAAAAACTGTTGATAAAAAACTAAATGAATTGTTATTTTTTAGATTTCTGGAGCTGATAGTAAAATCCAGGAATAAACAATAACACCAAAATTGGCTGAACTATAAATCTTCTCACATAAAAAAGAAGCCAACTGCCATCTGGAAAAAAATGAAGTATTATATAAAATGAACTCAATAGCACAACCAAAAAGCAGGCATAAACAAATGAGCTAAACTTAAAAATATCACGATCTTGAAATAAGACATAAATCAGTAAAAGTGACAAAGCAGAGTTTAGAAAATAACGAAGAAAAAGCGACCCGAAAAGTTTTAAAGTTTCCACTTCTGGATAAGGACTCGAATGGTAATCGGCTTCAAAGTATCTCAGAAAAGGATCATAAAACAAATTTCTTTCAAATGTCCTAATCAAAGCAAAACCTATTACCACAACAATTGCTGTAAAGATTTTAAATTTATTCTCTTTTAAATTATTTAGCATATTTTGAAAATCTATTAATCCAGAAAACCCATAAAATAAAAACATATCCGTAAATCACTAACGGAAAGAAAGTACCGTGTAAAAATCGGGTATATTGAGGAAAGTTATATACAAGGACAATCAAAATCGCAATTCTTATAACATTTAATAGGTATATAGATATAAGTCCAAAAAGTATAAACAATACTGTTTTTTTTAAGCTTCTCGAAAAAGCAGATACAAATGACACAAAAAGTATCATTACGCTAACAGCATTGCACCCTTCTGTTATACGCGCTATAAATTTGCCATTTAAAATAATCTCCTGCCACGGATTTTGTGAACTTTTCTGAATTATGACATCATAATTAAAAAGCTTTAGTAATTGCTCTGCATTTTGCCCGGCTATCATTGTCGCTCCATCAAGTTCCTCGGCTTGATAGGTATTTAAATAAAACTTATACAGCAGTGTAAGCACAATATAGGTAAGAAAAAAGACGCTTACAAAAATTAAGAATGGCTTAAACTGGACTAAATATTTTTTCAAGAGATTTTTTTTTTCAAATTTATGTATTTTTTGAGTTCAGCTTTAAATACTTTTGTATAAATTTTTACATTATGACATTTCAAGAATTACAACCAAAAATAAGTGCAATTGTTGCTGGCACTGAAACAGATAGAGACGGAAAATTATTAGCAATATGCCAACTTTTAAACGAAAACGTGGAGTATTACAACTGGGTTGGATTTTATTTTGCTAATCACGAGGCTAAAACTTTACATTTAGGACCTTATGTTGGTGCAGAAACAGACCATACTGTTATTCCTTTTGGAAAAGGAATTTGCGGCCAAGTTGCTGAAAGTAATGCCAATTTTGTTGTTCCAGATGTGAAAGCACAAGACAATTACATCGCCTGCAGTTTAACTGTAAAATCGGAAATCGTAGTACCCCTTTTTGTTAATGGAGTAAATATTGGTCAAATCGACATCGACAGCCACGTAATTGATCCTTTTACAGAAGCTGACGAAAGATTTTTAGAATTTGTAAATCAAGAAGTTGCTAAATTATTCTAGAAGAACTATTTTTAAGATAAAAAATAGCACAGAATGAAAAGAAACTTCCTTCTCTTTTTGCTTACACTAATTTCAGCTCATCTGTCTGCACAAATTAATATGGTTTCTAAAAAAATCTTTTTAGACTCCTTAAATCGTGAATGCACATTAGAAAACTCTGCCTACACAAGAGTAATTACCAATTATTCGCAGAAAAGTGTTCGCTATGTTGTAACTGACTTTTATAAGAACGGAAGAAAGAAAATGACTGGTTCTACTCTGGATCGCGATGTCTTAAAAAAAGACGGCGAATTTATTTACTATTATAAAAACGGAGCAAAAGAAACCGTTGTCAATTATTCTGAGGATCATAAAAATGGAAAAGAAATCAATTGGTACGAAAACCAAAATAAAAAGTGCGAAAAACAGAATCTCTGGGATCCGAAAACAAAAAAGACACAAACTTTAGTTCTTAACTGCTGGGATGAAAACAAAAGTCAGACTGTAGTTGATGGAAATGGAGATTATGAAGAAATAGATTTATTTGTAACACAAAAAGGAACTCTTAAAGACGGATTGAAACAAGGAGTTTGGGAAGGAAATGATGCGTCGAGAAAAATTACATTTGTTGATAATTACGACAAAGGTGTTTTAATTTCAGGTGTGAGCACTGATACAAACAATGTCAAATTTTCGTATTCTTCTTTAAGCGAAAAGCAATCTGGTAAAAAAGCTCAGAAGCTTAAGTAAAAAAACGATCGTAAATCATTAAAAACAAATTTCTTAACCCTTATTTTAAGATTCTTTTATTTTTGTTTGATTTTTTTGTTTTTTTAATCTAATTTTGCACCCGTCTTACAAAAGTTGTATTGACATACATAAAAATCATTAAAACAATATTGGAATGTATTTAACTAAAGAAAAGAAAGAAGAAATCTTCGCACAACACGGTGATGCAAAAAACACTGGTAAAGCTGAAGGTCAAATCGCATTGTTCACTTACAGAATTTCTCACTTAACTGAACACTTGAAAAAAAATCGTCACGATTACAACACTGAGCGTTCTCTTGTACTATTAGTAGGTAAAAGAAGAGCTTTGTTGGACTACTTGAAAAAGAAAGATATCAACAGATATCGTGAGATTATCAAAGTATTGAATATCAGAAAATAATCAATATAGAAAAGAGGTGCGAAAGTGCCTCTTTTTGTTTTTACATTATAGCTATTTATAATAAGCATATTACAAGAAAAAAAGTTTGGTTTTTCATTGGGTTTTAGATAACAACAACTACACACAACAACAACTACAACACAACTAAAACCCATTGTATAATCAATAAGGAAAAAATTTATGATTCCACAATTATTTGTAGAAAAGATCGATTTAGGTGATGGCAGAAGCATCACAATCGAGACAGGACGTTTAGCGAAACAAGCTGACGGTTCTGTAGTAGTAAGAATGGGCGACACTATGATTCTTGCAACAGCAGTTTCAGCTCGCACATCAAACCCAGGCGTTGATTTTTTACCGTTAACGGTAGATTACCGCGAAAAATTTGCAGCAGCAGGTCGTTTCCCAGGAGGTTTCTTTAAAAGAGAAGCACGTCCAAGCGACAGCGAAGTATTGACAATGAGATTAGTTGACCGTGTATTGCGTCCGCTTTTCCCAGACGATTACCATGCTGAAACACAAGTTATGATTCAATTAATGTCTCACGACGAAGAAGTTATGCCAGATGCATTAGCTGGTTTAGCTGCTTCTGCGGCATTAGCTGTGTCAGACATTCCATTTTACAACTTGATTTCTGAAGTTCGTGTTGCACGTATCGACGGGAAATTAGTAATCAACCCAAGCAGAGAAGAATTAGAAAAATCTGATATCGATATGATGATTGGAGCTTCTATGGATTCTGTAGCAATGGTTGAAGGTGAGATGAAAGAAATCTCAGAAGCTGAAATGATCGAAGCTATTAAGTTTGCTCACGAAGCTATCAAAGTTCAAATTCAGGCTCAATATCGTTTACAAGAAGCTTTTGGTAAAAAAGAAATTCGTACTTACGAAGGAGAGAGAGAAAATGAAGAAATTTACGCAAAAGTAAAAGCTGCAGCATACGATAAAATCTATGCTATTGCAAAAGTTGGTTCTGCTAAACACGAAAGAGGTGCTGCATTTGCTGAAGTAAAAGAAGAAGTTAAAGCTTTATTTACTGAAGAAGAATTAGCTGCCGATGGTGATTTAGTTTCTAAATACTTCTACAAAACAAACAAAGAAGCTGTTCGTAATGTAGTTTTAGAATTAGGTGTTCGTTTAGATGGTAGAAAAACTACAGACATTAGACCAATCTGGTGTGAAACTGATTATTTACCAAGAGTTCACGGTTCATCTTTATTTACTCGTGGAGAAACTCAAGCTTTGGCAACTGTAACTTTAGGAACATCTAGAGAAGCAAACCAAATCGATTCTCCATCTGAACAAGGTGAAGAGAAATTCTACTTGCACTATAACTTCCCTCCTTTCTCTACAGGTGAAGCAAAACCATTAAGAGGAACTTCAAGAAGAGAAGTTGGTCACGGTAACTTAGCTCAAAGAGCTTTAAAAAATATGATTCCTGCAGATTGTCCTTATACAATTCGTGTTGTTTCTGAGGTTTTAGAATCTAACGGTTCTTCTTCTATGGCAACAGTTTGTGCTGGAACAATGGCTTTGATGGATGCTGGAGTTCAAATGGCAAAACCAGTTTCTGGTATTGCTATGGGATTGATTACTGACGGTGAGAAATTTGCTGTATTGTCTGATATCTTAGGAGACGAAGATCACTTAGGAGATATGGACTTTAAAGTAACTGGAACTGCTGACGGTATTACAGCTTGCCAAATGGACATCAAAATTGATGGTTTACGTTATGACATTATGGAGCAAGCTTTGGCTCAGGCTCGTGATGGACGTTTACACATTTTAGGAAAGTTAACTGAAACTATCGCTGCACCAAGAGCTGACGTAAAAGCTCATGCACCAAAAATCATTACCAGAACTATTCCTGGAAACTTTATTGGAGCTTTAATTGGACCTGGTGGAAAAGTAATTCAAGAATTACAAAAAGCTACTGGAACAACTATCGTTATTAATGAAGTTGATGAACAAGGTGTTATCGAGATTTTAGGTACAGATCCTGCTGGAATTGAAGCAGTATTAGCAAAAATTGCTTCAATCACTTTCAAGCCAGTATTAGGAGAAGCTTACGAAGTTAAAGTAATTAAAATGCTTGATTTTGGAGCTGTCGTAGAATATACTGCTGCACCAGGAAACGAAGTTTTACTTCACGTTTCTGAATTGGCTTGGGAGCGTACAGAAAATGTTGCTGACGTAGTTAAAATGGGAGATGTTTTCCAAGTGAAATACCTAGGAGTTGACCCTAAAACTAAAAAAGAAAAAGTGTCTAAAAAAGCACTTGTTCCAAGACCTCCACGTGAGGAGAAAAAAGAGTAATCAGATCTTAGTTTACTAAAGGTTTATTCATAGAAAACCCCAATTCATTAATTGAATTGGGGTTTTTAAGTTTTTATTTTGTCTCCGCTACAGGATTTCCCATTTTATGCAAATGAACAAAATGTGAAAACATCATTTCAAACAATGTTTTATGATGATAAGGCTGCCTATACTCTTTTGTTGTTTTTTTAATTATTTCATTTATTTCACTATAATTAGTATGACATATATTAGGAAAAAGATGATGAGCAGCATGACAATTGGAACCTCCACTTAAAAATCTTGCCCAACCTTTATCTGCATCCCAATCGCAGCTAGTGTAAAGCTGATGAACCGCCCAAGTGTGTTCTAAAAACTCTCCCTCGGGCTGCGGATAATCTGCGCCATCAAAAAAAATGGGTTCCAACAAGCATAATAATAAATACCATTGATGTAAATGCACTGGCGGTAAGATAACTCAAAACCACAAATCTCCATGAAAAATCAGAATACAGTAATGGAAGAACCAGCACCAAAGAAAAATAAAATATTTTATACAATACAAATCTAAAATATAACGCCGCTTTAGGAACACCCCTTTTCATCCAGTTGTAGTCTTCTGAAAATAAATATACCCAATCACTCATAAAAACAGAGTGCAATAAAGTAAACATATAAACAAATGGCGCGTAATATGCCTGATATTTATGCTTCGGTTTCCAAGGATGCGTTGGGCTTAATCTCAAAAAAGGGTTTTTATCTATATCAATATCACTTCCTTCTACATTTGCATATAAATGGTGTGATCGAATATGTCTTAATCCCCAAAGCATCGGGTCAATTCCTACCGTAAGAAAACTAAAAAAATGCAAAACGGAATTTGCCTTTTTATTTTGGAATGCTGTATTGTGCGAAGCATCATGCCCAAAACTAAATCCTATTAACAATCCTGATAATTGAAAAACAACATATAATACCCAAAAGTTTATTTTAGTGATGGACTCCAAAAAAAGCAACGAATAAGACAAATAACAAACGAATGTCCAAAACAAACCTTTAAACCAAAACTGAGCATCTCCATAAGAAATAGTTTTATCCTGAAGCTTCTCCTGTACTCTTTTCTTTAAAACAGAAAAGAAAAGCTTTTCGTCTTCTGATTTATTAAAATATTTAGCTTTCATAAAATTTTATTTTTTTTTAATTACAGAACAAACGTATTGCATTTATCGCATATCAATTTGTGTAAACTAATAAATCATTTTTATACATTTGCGATTATCGCAAAATATGAAATCGCAAGAATTATTTTTAAAAGCAATTAGACAAAAAATACCTAAATCAGTTTCTTTAATAGAAGAAATTGCAGGCATTTTACAAATTAGCTACGATGCTTCACACCGAAGAGTTTCGGGAAAAAGTAAATTCTCTATAGATGAAACAATTACACTGGCAGGCTATTTCAACATTTCGTTAGATAACTTATTTTCAAATAAGGAAAAGGTGGTGGTTGAAAAAACAATTGAGATTGAAAACTTAAAGGACATGCTTCAATATTTCAAAACATCATCTGAAAATATAGCAACCTTAATAAAAAACAAGAAAACAACACTTTTTTATTCCGCAAAAGATATTCCTCTGTTTTATTTTATGGATGGTACAATCCTATCTAAATTTAAAGCTTTTGTATGGCTGAATCTATTAAATTCAAATCAGAAAAAAGTTGCTTTTGAAAATTTTGTAGTCGATGAATCGTTTACTGAGTACATGCAGAAATTAAAAGAAATATATGAGAATACTTCTGTCAACGAAGTATGGAATGATACTACCATAAACAGCAGCTTACAGCAAATTTTATATTTTTATGAAGCTGGCCTTTTAAATTTAAAAAGTGCCAATGCCCTTTGTTTAGATTTAAAACGGATTGTAAATCTAATAAAATCAAAGTGCAACGATACTAATAATAAGTTTTCCATTTATTATAATGAACTCATATTATTAAACAACAATATGCTTATAGAAACAGAAGACAAGCTTACGATGTTTGTACCCTATACTCTTTTGGGATATTTTATAACCGACAATAAAGAAAGTTGTAAAAATGTTCATCAGTTTTTTAAGCAACAAATCACGAACTCTATACCTT
The DNA here is from genome assembly GCF_056824325.1 of Flavobacterium sp. B330r. NCBI lineage: Bacteria > Pseudomonadati > Bacteroidota > Flavobacteriia > Flavobacteriales > Flavobacteriaceae > Flavobacterium > Flavobacterium sp. B330r. Next base: position 2,332,941 of record NZ_CP124860.1, on the reverse strand, counting down.
TGGGTCAATCTGGCATTAAAGAACAAAATCTTTTCTTTAATCGAGCCATTCGAAAAATTGATTATTATTTGGAAAAGATAAATTCACAAGTAGATTTGTTTTTTTGAAAAAAAATATTAGAAACCCCAATTCGATTAAGAATTGGGGTTTTTCAGTTTTTTGGACATTTGCATCTTTTTGCTATCTTTCTACAAATCAAGCTTATCCTTCATAAAATCAAAAAACACACCACTACAACATCATTTTTCGAATATTTTTAATAAAAATTCTAAATTTTAATAGTCCTACAATGCCTTTCACTAGCCTGTAGCGTCATTTTATAACAATTTAACAAATTAGCGTTTTATTTGTAACCTTTTTTTTATACTTTTGAAATCTTCCAAAAACAACTAATAAACCATTAAATCCTTTGAAAAATTACCAAAAAAAAATCGTTTTTCTCATTTTATTTGAATTATTATTAAATATTCATCCTATCCAGAGTCAAACTAGCAATGACGTAAAAACTTACAATTGGTTTGACACTACAGTTGGCAAAGACAATCTGGATATTTATAATGGGGTACCACACACAAATCCTTACAGAACCTTAAGAAATGACATTCATTTGTATTTAGTAGATAAATACGAATTAGGAAAAGCGGTCTACGAAGACCAAGCCTATTATGACATTAAACTTAAATACGATATCTATCGCGACATATTGGTTTTAAATCCAGCTGGAGGTTCAGAAAATATCGGTATAAGCTTAATACAGAATAAAGTCAGTTCGTTTTCTCTACAAGATAAAAACTTTATCAAAAGAGAAAGAACAACCGAAGACATTCCTGAATTTACCACAGGCTACTACGAAGAAAGTAAAGTTGCTCCCGAATTAATTTTATATATCAGACATCATAAAGACATGCAAAAAACAATTTCTGACAACAGCATCTATTATGTATTCAAAGAAAACAATTCTTATTTTATCGATTTAAAAGGCAAAATTTATTTAATAAAAAGCAAAGGCGACCTTATTAAATTATTCCCAGAACAGAAAAAACAAATCAATGGGTTTTATTTATTGAACAGAGAACTACGAAAATCCGATTTAAATCAATTCATGAAAAATTTGATGAAATACACTTTTAACTCTCTTTCAATATCAAGCAAATAAAACAAATGAAAAAATTTTTACTCTCCTTACTTATCGTCTTCTCCTTTCAATTGTCTTTTGCACAAAATTCTAATGAGAAGTTATCGATTACTTTAAAAGATGAAACTTTAGAAAACACTATAAAACGTATTGAATCATCGACATCTTATAAATTTTATTTTGATTCGGCTTGGTTAAATTCTAACAAAACACTTATTTCTGGCACTTTTAATAATGTTAGTATTGATGAATTTATGTCTGCTGTTTTAAATAAAACAGACTTAAATTATGTTGTTATCAAGAACAAAGTAATCTTGACGCTTAACAGCACAATATACAGTACTTTACCATCTAATTATTTCCCTGACGAACCACTTCAAACAAACAGCCAAGGAAATGATCAAAATGACAATCCTGTTTTTTATCAGCAATATGACTCAACTAGTAGCTATAGTGTAAGCAAAAAGAGTTCTATTGTATTTATAGGTAAAGAGAATAAGGACACAACAAAGAAAACATTTACAGTTACTGGAACCGTTAAAAATGAAGAAAACGGAAAACCAGAAGCCAATATTTATATTAAGGTAAAAAATAAAAACATAAGCACATCTAGTGATCTTGATGGAAATTATACTTTACAATTACCAAGAGGAATTAACATAGTAGAAATAAAATCGCTTAGTCACAAAGAGGTTACAAAAACTTTAGTGGTATACGATGATGGCCAATTTGATATAGAACTTAACGAAAAATCGAATCAATTGGACGAAGTCGTGATTAAAAAGAAAGGCCAAAGAGCGACAGAAACAGTTGTATCTGGTTTGGTTTCTATTGATATTGAAAACATAAAAAATGTTCCTCTTATTCTTGGAGAAAGAGATATTTTTAAAGTTGCTACTACTTTTCCAGGTATAAAAACTACTGGTGAAGGATCTTCAGGGTTTAACGTTCGTGGAGGAAAAGAAGATCAGAACTTAATTCTTTTAGATAATGCAGTGGTGTATAATCCGCAGCACTTTTTAGGTTTCTTCTCTGCCGTTAACCCTTACACAACAAAAAAAGCAGACATTTACAAAGGAAGCATTCCTGCCGATTTTGGAGGAAGACTATCGTCTGTATTTGATATTGCAACAAAAAATGGAAACAAAGAGAAAATTTCTGGAGAAGGTGCTATAGGACCAATTACTTCGAACCTTACATTAAGTGTGCCTCTTGAAAAAAATAAATCAAGCATAATTGTTGGAGGTCGTGCAACATATTCTGATTGGATTTTAAAACAATTGGATGACGAAAGACTTAAAAATAGTGAAGCTGGATTTTATGATGGAATTTTAAAATACCAAAACAACATCAACAGTAAAAATGCAATTGAAGCAATGGCATACTACAGTCATGACCGTTTCAGATTGAGTTCAGATTCATTATACAAATACAGCAACAGATTATTTTCTGCAAAATGGGATCATACTTTTAATGACAAAAACAAAGGAGCTCTTATTTTAACGAATAGCGAATATAAATTCAACATAGATTATCATTCTGACAATATTAATTCTTTTGATTTCGGATATAAAATAAACGAGACTCAATTGCAATTAAAGATGAATTATAAGTTGAATGAAAAACACAATTTTTCTTATGGTTTAGCTAGTAAATTATATAATATTTCGCCAGGCTACCAACATCCAACAAACCCTAATTCAACTTTAGTTCCGACTGATATTAATAAGGAAAAAGGATTAGAATCGGCAATTTATCTGGCAGACAATTATAAAGTAAGCGACAAATTATTGATTGATCTTGGTTTAAGATATTCTTTATACGCATCATTAGGGCCTGCTGATGTCAATACTTATGAAAGTGGAAAACCGATCAGTGACGCTACAATTATCGATACTAAGCACTACAACAATAATGAAGTTGTAACAACTTATGGAGGTCTAGAACCAAGAATAGCGGCACGTTATTTCTTTACAGAAGATTTTTCTATCAAAGCGGGTTATGATGTGACGAGACAATACATTCATCTTTTGTCTAGCAACACCACACAATCTCCTACTGACACTTGGAAATTATCTGATGCAAACGTAAAACCACAAAGTGCACAACAAGCATCTTTAGGATTGTTTAAAAACTTTGGAGATGATGAATACGAAGTTAGCTTAGAGGGTTACTACAAGAAATCTAAAAATATTTTAGACTATAAAGTTGGTGCGCAATTATTGCTAAACGAAAATGTAGAAACAGAACTTTTACAAGGTGAAGGAAAAGCTTATGGTGTAGAATTTTTAATTAAAAAACAAGTTGGTAAATTAAATGGATGGTTAGGATACTCTTATTCAAGATCATTGATTAAATTAGATGGTGAGTTTAATGAAGAAATTGTAAACAATGGTAAATTCTTCGCTTCTAATTTTGATAAGCCACATGATTTAAGCGCTGTTTTAAATTACAAATTCACAAAACGTTATAGTCTGTCAACAAACTTTATATACCAAACGGGAAGGCCAATTACCTACCCTATTGGAACTTATAATCTTGGAGGCGCAGAATACACATTATATAGCGACAGAAATGAATTTAGAATACCAGATTACATTCGTTTAGACATCGGTATCAACATTGAAGGGAATCATAAAATTAAAAAATTAGCGCATAGTTTCTGGAATATTTCTGTTTACAATGTATTAGGAAGAAATAATCCGTACTCGATATTTTTTGTAACAGATCCAAACGGAAAATTAAAGGGATACAAAACATCAATCTTCTCTATTCCGGTTCCAAGTATAACTTATAATTTTAAATTTTAATCTTCCGTAAAGCAGAATTTAAAAATCATGAAAACATTATTAAAAAATAAAATAACAGTATTACTACTAATGAGTACTATATTCATTAGCTGTACTGAAACCTATAACCTTAAGACTGATTCTTACGAGGAGGCACTTGTTGTAGAAGCAACTATAACAAATGAATTAAAAAATCAGGAAATTAAACTGACGAAAACTGCTCGTTTGGAAGAAGAAGGCGTACAAGTAGAAACAGGTGCGAATGTTGTAGTTACCGACAATAAAGGAAACAGCTATCACTTTACTGAAAATTCAGAAAAATATATTTCTGATTCAGAGTTTAAAGCAGAACCTAACACAGAATATTCTTTAGAAATCACTACAAAAGGCGGTAAGAAATACCAGTCTTCAACTGAAGTTTTGACAACTGAAAATCAGATTGAAAACCTAGTCCCTAAAGTGGTTTCAACCCAAGAAGGAGAAGGCGTACAAATAAGTGTTGAAAGCTATGACCCAACAAATACTTCAAAATATTATAGATACGAATATGAAGAAACTTATAAAATAATCGCACCAAAATGGGGTGACCAAAAACTAATTGCAACGGGTCCAAAAGAAATTGCGCTTGTTCCAAGTCCATTAGACATTCAAATTTGTTATGGCTCAAAAAAATCTGTTGATATCATTCAAACATCAACAACAAATCTACAAGAGGATCGTGTTAATTTTCCTGTGCGATTTATAAGTGACCAAAGTTATATTATCAGTCACAGATATAGTATTCTAGTGCGCCAATATGTACAAAGTATTGAGGCATTTACTTTTTACAAAACATTAAAAGAAATCTCAAGCAGTTCTAGTGTATTATCGCCTAAACAGCCTGGCTTTGTAAATGGTAATATTAAATGTGTTACCGATACTGAAAGCAAAGTAATAGGCTTTTTTGACGTGTCTTCGGTATCATCAAAAAGAATGTTTTTTAATTATGCTGACTTATATCCAGGAAGACCTTTACCTCCCTATTATGTGCCATGTATTGACGCTGAGTACAGATTCTGTTTCGGATTTGGTGACCCTCCTTGCCTTGGGCCACAATTAATAACAGAACTTAACAGCTATAGACTTTGGTACAGCTATAATACCAACGATTATTATACTATGGTACCTATAGAATGCGGAGACTGCACAACATTTTCATCTAACGTAAAACCTTCATTTTGGACAGAATAAAGCACCTATTATTATTGTTTGTTTTAATTAGCACACAATTAGGAAACGCACAGCAAAATATTGTTGTAGACGAAACTATTTACCTTCATGCCAATGCATCGACATTTGTATCGGGTGAGACATTATTGTATAAAATTTACTGCTTAAAATCGTCTGACAAAACTATAAGCCATATTAGTAAAATTGCTTATGTAGAATTGGTAGACAGCGATAAAAAAAGCGTTTTTAAAGCCAAAATCAAGCTAGAAAATGCGTTAGGACAAGGAGATTATTTTATTCCGACTACTCTTAAAACAGGAAGTTACAAACTAGTTGCTTACACCAATTGGATGTTAAACAAACCTGCTTCAGAATTTTTTCAAATGGATATTAATATCGTTAATCCTTATAAAACAAATGAAAAAACTCCAAACAGCAATGTTTTAACAGGCACTTCAAATACTTTAGAGAGTTCAGTAAACGCGACAGATTTAAACCTTAGATTAAACAAAAAAGTTTTCTCTAGCCGCGAACATGTCGATTTAAAACTAGAATCTTCAAATGATAATATTAAAGAAGGAAGTTACTCTTTATCTGTTAGAAAATTAGACAACATTCCTACTCAAAATTCAATTTCAGCAACTAATTTTGCCACTATACCATCAAATACTGTTGTGCTAGATGCTACTTCAAAAGCAGTTCTTCCAGAATTAAGAGGAGAAATGATCTCTGGTAAAGTGGTTTCTAAAAGCGGAACAGATAAGATTCAAGATGTTACGGTTTCTTTTTCTTTGCCAGGAAAATCTTTTGTTTTTCAGGTAGTAAAGACAAATTCAGAAGGACGCTTTATTTTTAGTATTGATAAAGAGAATTACAATCCAAACATCATTATTCAAGTAATTGATGAACGTGCTGATAATTATTCTATTGCATTGGACGAACTTCCAAGTATAAACACAACACAATTAGCATTTTCGCCAAATAACAATTTATCATACACGTTTAAGGAAAGTCTTTTGGACAGAGCGGTTTCAAGTCAAATTGAGAATGCTTATATCCATAGAAAAAAGGACAACTTAGAAAAGCAAACTACTCAAGATCCATTCTATGCCACTAAAGCAAAAGAATATGTTTTGGATGATTATACAAGATTTAAAACGTTACGAGAAACAATAACAGAGGTTACAACAGAAGTATATCATAAAGAAAATAACGGAGTCATGCATTTGCATGTAACAGATCCATCTGTTTTCCCTCAATTGCCAGATCCTGCATTAGTATTAGTTGACGGATTGCAATTGCAAAACCAAAATGATTTATTAAAATACAACATGAAAAATATCTATAGAATCGACCTTATTGTCGGCAGATATTATGTTGGACCAAAATCATTTAACGGATTAGTAAGTTTTATAACTTTTGATAAGGATTTCGCAAGCACACAAAGCGGTTCTTCAATTCTAAAAACTACAATTTTGAGACCACAGCTTAAAAAAATCTACAACAATGTAGATTATACAAACTTGGCTGATAATGCAAGAATTCCTGATTTTAGAAATCAATTGCTTTGGAATCCTGATGTAAAATTAAACAAGGATTCTCAAACCTCATTCTACACTTCTGATGTTGCCGGAAATTATGAAATAAGATTGGAAGGTTTTGCAAAAAACGGAACTCCAGTTTCTATTAAAGAATTAATTGAAGTAAAAGATACAGCGACAAATTAAAAAAAATACAACCGCTAAAAGCCCATGTTTCAAAAACTTAGAAACATGGGCTTTTTATTTTTTCATAGTTACGCAACCTTTTCATTGTTTTTATACTATAGATTATAAAAGGCTAACTAAGATGAAAAAAGCAACACTTTTTATTTCGGCAATTCTGCTTGTTTTTTTATTTTCATGCAATAATGAAGCTGCAGAAACAAAAAATACAATCCCAATAGATGATAGCGCATACTATGATCAAGATCCGGATTGCAAAGATATAACGTCTGGAACCTGCTGCGATGTAGATGGCAGGATATGGGTAGAAACAGAAACTTCATATAAATATACCTATAACTATAAAGCATTTAATGCACCATCTGACGATTATGAAATTGAATGGACTGTTATAAGTGGCTCAATAATTTTACTGAAAGGACAAGGCACAAAAGAAGCCACTTTTTACTTTAATAAAGATTTTACTAAGGGAGAAATTTCAGCATATAACAAGAAATCTTTAGAATGTCAAAGCACTATATTAATTTCAAAATTATAGTTTTTAAAATTTGAATTTAGATCAGCTCATAAAAGATTGCGTTAGGCAAAACAGAAAAGCACAAGAAGAATTATACCAATTGTATAAAAACACTCTTTTTGTACTTAGTCTAAAATATTGCCCTAATGAAGCAGAAGCCGAAGATAATCTGCATGATTCTTTTATTGAAATCTTTACCAATATAAAAAACTACAAAGGAAACGGAAGTTTTGAAGGCTGGATTAAAAGAATTACGATCAATAAAGCCATAATACGATACAAGCAATCGTACCTGCTTACTGCAATTAAAGACGATTTCTCTCAAGACGACACCGTAAATGAAAGTGAAATAGATTTTTCTCTTGACACCATTTTATCTTTTGTTCAAGAACTCCCTCACCAATACCGATTGGTTTTTAGCTTATACGAACTCGATGATTATACGCATAAAGAAATTGCTACAATGTTATCCATTTCCGAAAGCACATCAAAATCAAATTTACATCGAGCAAAACAGATTCTGAAATTAAAAATCAAATCAAAAAATACATTTTATTATTCAAAACAAAAAAATGGAGAATAAAACTGAAATAGGAAAAGCAATCAAAAACAAATTGGACAATTTAGACAAAAGTCCGAGTGATTTTGTATGGTCTAAAATTGAAAAAGATTTAAATAATAAAAGACGTAAAAGAATTTTGTTTTGGCTAATTCCTAGCATCCTTATGGTTACAATTTTATCAAGCTTGCTGTATCTTAATTCAGATTTTCAGAAAGAAAATATAGACCCAAAAACTCCGTCACAAAAAAATGCTTCTAATTCGACTAGCTCGAAAAACCAAACTTTGCCAGTTAACCTGCAAAAAAAAGGATCGGATGAAGTTACTACTGTTAAAAAAATCAAGACCGTAAAACTCGTAAAACAGTCAAGCAAATTTGTTACATCGACTAATGAATACGAAGAATATGAAGTTGTAAAAAAATATAAAGTCATTATTAAAAAAGAACAAATCACCTCTAAACCAATAAAAACAACTGCAAAAGATCGCAATACAATTAATGCTAAAAAACCAATTGTAGCTTATAAAAAAGGCAATTCTAAAAACGGTGTTGCACAAAAAACAGCAAAATCTAGTTTCACAAATCCGAAGAAAACTCAAAAAAAGGAAATCAATAAAATTTCAAAAAATACTATTGCAGGAAACAAAACTCCAAAAAACGCAATTTCAGAAAAGGCAATTTCAGGAAAAGATACTATAACTGATAATAATTTCAAAAAAGACCTCCCAACTTCAATAGTAATAACTGAACCCAAAATGGATAGTGTTGCCAAAAAAGACAGCACAGATTTAAAGAAAAAGACAACTCCAAAACGAGAGTATAAAGAACGTAAGTACACGCCTCAAACAACAGAGATTGAACCTGAATTTACAGTTGCTGCTTTTTATGGCCCTGCACTTTTTGGCTCTTTAAACAGTAAATCCATGATTAGTCCTAGAATGAATGATTTGTCTAAAAGTCATCCTATTACCTCACATTATGGTGTTTATGTAAAAACGATGTACGACAAAATTGGTTTCAGAGCAGGATTTTCTAAGATAAATCTAAAAACATCAACGCGATTAAATCAGAATTTAATTCCAGATTACACCAATATCAATTTAAAAACAGAAATAAACGTAAAAGAAACATTTAGCGATTCTAACCAAGTAGATTTAGTACAAAATCTCTCTTATTATGAACTGCCATTAGAATTTAATTACGCAATAAAAAAAGACGAAAGCAAAGTTGGAATAGAAGCTTTTACAGGCTTTAGTTTTTTAATATTGGATAAAAACAAACTGTATTTAAAATCAGAAAATGTGTCTCAGCAAAATATAGGAGAAGCAAAAAATCTTTCAGGCGTAAATTTCTCCTATAATTTAGGTCTCGGATTAAGTTATAAATTGACCGAACGTATTGCATTGGACATAAACCCTTTATTCAAATATTACTTAAGCACTTTCAATAAAAAAGAAGAGGCTAAACCATATAGTATTTCGCTTCAAACTGGTGTTAGTTATAAATTTTAAAAAATATTTTTAAAATATTGTAACTTTTTTGATACTCCTTACGTATAACCATTTGTACACTTTAAAAATAGGGAGACAACAACATGAGACAACTTAAAATCACCAAGCAGGTAACTAATCGTGAAACTGCATCGTTAGATAAATATCTACAAGAAATTGGAAAAGTTGACCTAATTACCGCTGATGAAGAGGTAGAATTAGCACAAAGAATAAAGGCTGGTGATCAAAGAGCTTTAGAAAAACTAACAAAAGCCAACCTACGTTTCGTAGTATCTGTGGCTAAACAATATCAAAATCAAGGATTAACTCTTCCGGATTTAATTAATGAAGGAAACTTAGGTTTAATTAAAGCGGCTCAACGTTTTGATGAAACTCGTGGTTTTAAATTCATTTCTTACGCTGTATGGTGGATTCGTCAATCGATTCTTCAAGCTCTAGCTGAACAGTCTCGTATTGTACGTTTACCATTAAATAAAATTGGTTCTATCAATAAAATCAACAAAATGTATGCGTTATTAGAGCAATCTAACGAGCGCCCGCCTTCTGCTGAAGAAATTGCAAAAGAACTTGACATGACTGTAAACGACGTAAAAGAGTCTATGAAAAACTCTGGACGTCACCTATCTATGGATGCTCCTCTTGTTGAAGGAGAAGATTCTAACCTTTATGACGTATTGCGTTCTGGCGAATCTCCAAATCCAGATAGAGAATTAATTCACGAATCTCTTCGTACTGAGATCGAACGTTCTTTAGAAACATTAACCCCAAGAGAGGCAGATGTTGTACGTTTGTATTTTGGACTTGGCGACCAACACCCAATGACTCTTGAAGAAATTGGTGAAACTTTCGATCTAACTCGTGAGCGTGTTCGTCAGATTAAAGAAAAAGCAATCCGTCGATTGAAACACACTTCTAGAAGTAAAATCCTTAAAACTTATTTAGGATAAACGATATTAAATTTCAATATTTAAAATCCCAAATTCCAATCTAATTGGGATTTGGAATTTATAACTTGGAATTTTACCCCAAACAACAGTTTGATTGACTGTTCGTTTTTTGATTGATGATTGAAACTCCGGCTGATTACCGGAGTTTTTTATTTTTTTAGTATTTAGCTAAAATGTTAGTAACACAGAGTACACAAAGTTTTTACGCAAAGTTCGCTAAGATTTTATTTAAGTATCAGTCGAAAGACAAAGGTCACAAAGCTTTGTGGACTTTGGTTTCTCAAATAATTTCAAACAGAAACTTTGTGAACTCTGCGAAAAATCTTTGCGCTCTTTGCGTTTAAATCATTAACTACAGCATAAAAAAACTTAGCGCACCTTGCGTAATTCTTTGCGCTCTTTGCCGTTAAAAAAAAATTATCTTTGTAAAAAAAACAACACACTACAATGAAAAATACACTTATTGCTCCTTCAGTTCTTGCTGCCGATTTTGGTAATTTACAGCGTGATGCAGAAATGCTTAACAACAGTCAGGCAGATTGGTTCCATATCGATATTATGGACGGCGTTTTTGTTCCAAACATCTCATTTGGTATGCCAGTTCTAGAAGCAATTACAAAACATGCAAAAAAATATATCGATGTACATTTAATGATTGTTGACCCAGATCGATACATTAAAACCTTTGCCGATTTAGGAGCAAACGGATTAACCGTACATTACGAAGCATGCACGCACTTGCACAGAACACTGCAAGCCATTAAAGCAGAAGGAATGAAAGCGGGAGTAGCAATGAACCCTCACACTAATGTTGATCTCTTAGAAGACGTTATAAATGATATTGATGTAGTTTGCATCATGAGTGTTAACCCAGGATTTGGAGGACAATCATTCATCGAAAATACTTATGACAAAGTAAAAAAACTAAAAGCATTGATTACACGCAAAAATGCTTCAACACTAATCGAAATTGACGGCGGTGTAACCAGCAAAAACGCCAAACAATTGGTAGAAGCTGGTGCAGATGTTTTAGTTGCTGGAAGCTTTGTTTTTAAAGCCGAAAACCCAACAGAAACAATTGCAGAGTTAAAAGCTCTTACTGCTTTTTAAACTTTCAAAAACAAAAAAGAAAAGGCCAAAACATTTTTTGTCCTTTTCTTTTTTTATTACCTCAAACCTACTTAGGAGTAATCCAATAAGGGTTTGCTTTAAGTTTTTCTACAACGTATTGGATCACTTTCTGAGCTTTCAAACTATTTCCAGTTTCATCTAATGGCGGCGAAATAACCGCAATTCCAAATTTGCCAGGACACACTGCCAATATTCCTCCTCCAACTCCACTCTTTGCTGGAAGCCCCGAGTTAAACAGCCAAATTCCAGAATTGTCATAAAGCCCAGCAGTTGCCATTACAGGCAAAGTATACATAACAGTTGTCTGACTAACCACCTTATTCTTTGTAATAGGATTAACACCTCCATTTGCCAATGTGGCCGCCATTGTAGCAAGATCCTTTACATTTACATTCAATGCACATTGTTTCGTATAAAGATCTGTTGCTTGTACCGGATCAAAATATATTCTGTTATAAGCCAATAGCAAATGTGCAATAGCTTGATTCCGCAAATTATCACCAGCCTCACTTCTATAAACAGGACGATTTATAGAAAGCTGTCTTCCGGCAAAATCACTATGAATTTTCTGGATTTCTTTCCATTTTGCTATAGAATCATTACCCCGAATAAGGCTAGTGGTTGCAATAGCTCCTGGATTTACAAGAGGATTAATTTTATCGCCTTTGTGCATTTCTACTGCAACAATAGAATTAAATGGCAATCCAGTCGCATTTACTCCTACTTTATCTTCCAAAAATTGTGACCCTTCTTGCTCAATTACTTTTGCCATAGTAAACACTTTCGATATACTTTGAATCGAAACCATTGATGTTATATCACCTTTTGTATATATGGCTCCCTCTGCGGTAACAATTGCAATACCAAAAATATCGGGATCAACATTGGCAAGCTCTTGAATATAGTCGGCATTTTTTCCTTCTTTTAAATCTTTAAATTTATTAAAGGCCTCATTAAGTGTATTCTCTATATTTTGTTTATTCAGTAGTATTTGGCTATAGCCTTGGTTTATGATAAAAACAATCATTAAACCAACAAAAGTCATTTGCTTGTTCATTCTAAAAAATGCATTCTTATTTGTATTCTGTATTAATTTATGACTAAATAGTATTGAATTAAAAATCCTTACTGCTTTTAAGATTTTTAAGATTCGGGAAGAAATCAATTCCAGTCATTTTTTCTAAAGTTTCAATCGGAACAACAAAATCATAAATAGATTTATCGCTTTTTTCGTTTGGAACCAAGAAAGCAATTGCTTTATGCTCTTTACCTGTTTTAGCCAAAACGATTTTATAAAAATATTTAGGAACAGCAACTTTTTCTGTTCCTATTTTTCTATCCGATTCTTTCGCAATTCCGCCAGTTACGACATAAATATCATTATATTTTCCTGCCCAATAACGCGTCTTCTGCTCTATTCTATTCCAAATTCCAGCATTAAATTCCTTTTTCTGAGGTGATATATTCGACGTGTAAAAAGTATCATTATAGGCATCTTTACTAAATTCCATATCTCCAGCAGGGCAAAGATGTCCTTTATCATAACCTGAATTTTTATAATTTCTCCAATCTGCAGAACCTGTCGTTACATTTGGATCTTCAATAAAATAAGGTCTTTTAAAATCATTATTTTTTAAATATTCTTTTTTCAATTCGTACGCCACCCATTCTGCCTGCTCGAACTTTTCATTATACGATAAAGTATAATATTGGTGTTTTACAATCTGCTTTGTCGTCGAAGTTGGCAAATAAGCAACCGTATAGACAGAATCTGTGCTAGAAGAATTTCCTTTAATAGAAGAAACCGCTTCATCATTATTTACTTTTTCAGTAATTCCTGTATTCTCTTTTTTACAAGAGAACAATGCAAAACCCATTAAAATCAAACTCAGGCCAACTTTCATAATTCTATTTTTAGAGGTTAAACATACAAAAAAACGCTCCATAAATTTAAAATTCATAGAGCGTTTTTAAACAAATTAAATTCTTCTCGAATTTAAGACTTCACTAGCTTGTCCTTTTTCATTTTAGGATTAACTGTAGCTTTTACCAAACTTTTTGATTGTAAATCATCCAATACGTTTAACGCTTCTTCTACATAAACATCTTTAGATAAAGCTTGGTGCCATGCATCTCTTTTTTCTTTTAAAGAAGCATCAGCTTTCATTTCATCTTCTTCATACGGTAATGATTTAAAAATCAAATCGTTTTTGTAATCAGAAATTGGTTTATATTTTTTTCCTTCGTTTTCAACTTGTTCTTGAGTTTCTTTAAAACTCTTAATATTCAAGCTATATACGTTTTCTTTATTTTTAACATCGATCCATTTCGCATTATCATCAATTAACTTAAATTGAGCATTTTGAGCAATTCTGTTTTTACTGTTCATAATTGCTTTGTTGAAATTCTCATTAGAAGTCCAAGTGCTGTAATCGGCTGGATCAATTTTATCCCAAGGCATTGCATTATCAATGTCTCTTTCTCCCATTTTTAAGTAAGCATAACGATCTGGCATTACCACATCACTATGAACACCTTCTAATTGAGTAGAACCACCGTTAATTCTATAAAACTTCTGTCCTGTAATTTTCAATGCTCCAAGATCTCCATAGTTTGCATTACGCACAAACTGATTTAAATCTAATACGTTTTGTACAGTTCCTTTACCGTAAGTTTGTTTACTTCCGATAATCACACCACGTTTATAATCCTGAATTGCAGCCGCCAAGATCTCAGAAGCCGAAGCAGAAAAACTGTTTACCATGATAACTAATGGACCATCCCACTCGATTTTTTTATCTTTATCATATAAAACTTCTTTCTTTTTACCAGCAGATTTTACCTGAACGATTGGTCCTTCTTCGATAAATAAACCAGCAATATCAACCACTGTAGAAAGAGATCCTCCACCATCATCACGAACGTCTAAAACAATACCGTTGATGTTTTCTTTTTTCAATCTCTCTACTTCACGAGCAATATCTTTTCCTGCATCACGTCCGTCTTTGTTTTCAAAATCGATATAAAATTTAGGAAGATAGATCACTCCATATTTTAAACCATCTTTCTCCACAATACTAGACTTAGCGTATGTTTCTTCAATTTCAACAACATCACGAATAATAGAAATCACTTTAATAGAACCATCAACTTTCTTAACAGTTAACTTTACTTCAGTTCCTTTGTGACCTTTAATTTTCTTTACAACATCATCCAAACGCATTCCAACAACATCTACAGGCTCTTCGTTTCCTTGAGCCACTTTCAAGATTAAATCTCCTGCTTCTAATTGTTTTCCTTTCCAAGCTGGACCTCCAGAAATTAACTCATCAATTTGAGTAAAATCATTTTTCTTAGTCAAACGAGCTCCAATACCTTCCAATTTACCGCTGATGTTTACATCAAAACGATCTTTTTCTTCTGGTGCAAAATAGCTTGTATGCGGATCAAAACGAGCCATGATCGAGTTCAAATAAACAGAAAACCAGTAGTCTCTATTCAAATCTTTAATCACGCTAAAATTATCATCTAGAGATTTTAATGAACTTTCACGAGTTTCTTTCTCTAAAGTTTCAAAAGATTTCTCTTTGTAAGCTGGATCTTTTTTCTTCTTTTCATCTTCAATTTTTTGCTTTGTAACCAAAGAAGAAAGAGTCGATAATTTAATCTGTTTTCTCCATCTTTCATTTATCTCCGTTAAGTTTTTTGCATACGGGATTTTCTCATAATCCGCATCAAAAGTCTCATCTACATTATAATTAAATGGCTGAGCTAAAATCGTTTTATAACGTTTTTTACTTTCCTCCATACGCTTCATTAACCTTGTATAAGTAAGATTGAAAAACGTAATATCTTTATTCAAAAATTGATCATCCAGCATTAATTCATACTGTTTGAATTCGTCAATATCAGACTGAAGGAAAAATCTTTTTGAAGGGTCTAAAGCATCAATATAATCCTTGAAAATACCTTTAGAAAATTCATCATTTATTTCTGCTGGGCTGTAATGTCCTTTTTCAATAACAAATGCTAATAATTCTAAAAGTGTCTTGTCTTTGTTTGGATCTGGGTCGATTGTCCTATCGGCATTCATCTTAAATGCAAATAATGTAAGCGATAAGCACAATACGGCTATGAGTATCTTATAATTTCTTTTCATAAACTTTATAATAGCATTCATCAATTTTTTTATCTAAGTTACGTTAAAAACTATGCCACGAGAGCTAACGCTTCGATAATTTTTTGTTAAAGATATAAAAATGTTTAATTCGCAAAAAAGTTCTTTACCTTAGTTGACAAATTTTACAGTATTTGTGACTTCTCGCAAATAATTGTGATTAATTTTGCTCTTAAAATCTTACAATTGTTAAAACTACACATAATATTTATTAAATGAAAGCCGAGAAACCACTTATATTAGTAACCAACGACGATGGTATTTTGGCTCCTGGAATTAGAGCCCTTATTAGTGTCATGGAAACAATAGGCGATGTCATTGTCGTTGCGCCAGACAAACCGCAAAGCGCAATGGGTCACGCAATCACCGTCAATAATACTTTATTTATTGATAAAATCTCCAAAGACAATGACACAATTGCAGAGTACAGCTGCTCTGGAACGCCTGTCGATTGTGTAAAACTGGCAGTAAACGAAATCTTAAAACGCAAACCCGATTTGTGCGTTTCGGGAATAAATCACGGATCGAATTCTTCTATTAATGTCATATATTCCGGAACCATGAGCGCCGCGGTTGAAGCTGGAATAGAAGGTATTCAAGCAATAGGATTTTCTCTTTTAGATTTTGATTGGAATGCTGATTTTGAACCAATAAAGTCTTTTGTAAAAAAAATCACTTTAGAAACCCTAGCCAATAAACTTCCGCCAGGAGTAGTTTTAAATGTCAATTTTCCAAAATTAAAGGAGTCTGAAATTAAAGGAATTAAAGTTTGCCGTCAAGCGAAAGCCTACTATGCGCAAAAATTTGATAAAAGACAAACTCCTTTTGGGAAAGATTATTACTGGCTTGCCGGAAAATTTGTAAACGAAGATAAAGGCGAAGACACTGACGAATGGGCATTGGAAAACGGATATGTTTCTGTAGTTCCAGTACAATTTGACTTGACCGCTCACCACTCTATTCAACAACTTAATACTTGGAAATTAAATGACTAAAGAAATACTGATCGGATTTTTAATCGGAATTTTTACGGCTCTTTTAGGAAGTTATCTATTCATCACTTTTTTTACCACATTTGATATTTCGCAAGGATTTCAAATGATTCGAGAATACGGATATCTCGGAAAAATAATTACTATAGGAACACTTTTAGACCTTGCCGTTTTTGGTATTCTGTTAAAAAGAAATAAAGAATTTATGGCGCGTGGCGTAATTCTAGCCGTGATTGTACTGGCAATTTCTACATTAGTTATTTAAATCTTATCTTTGCTAAGTTCCTTTTAATGGTTACAACTTTAGCACATTTACAAAAAAACCAACATGAAGTATTACATAATTGCAGGAGAAGCCTC
Source organism: Flavobacterium sp. B330r (assembly GCF_056824325.1). Classification (NCBI taxonomy): domain Bacteria; kingdom Pseudomonadati; phylum Bacteroidota; class Flavobacteriia; order Flavobacteriales; family Flavobacteriaceae; genus Flavobacterium; species Flavobacterium sp. B330r. The sequence goes on along the minus strand of NZ_CP124860.1, from coordinate 2,315,888 downwards.
TGGAGATTTACATGGTTCAAATTTAATGAAGGCCTTATATACCGAAGATCCAGAAGCAGAAATTAGATTTTGGGGTGGAGACTTAATGCAAAAAGCAGGCGGAACTCTAGTAAAACACTATCGCGACCTAGCTTTTATGGGCTTTATTGAAGTGGTTTTCAATTTAAAAACCATTTTAAACAATATTAAAATCTGTAAAAAAGACATCTCGGAGTTCAAACCAGATGTGATTATTTTTATTGATTATCCTGGTTTTAATATGCGAATTGCAAAATGGGCAAAAGAATTAGGTTATAAAACACATTACTATATTTCTCCTCAAATTTGGGCTTGGAAAGAAAATCGAATTAAAGCCATCAAACAAGACATTGATAAGATGTATGTTATTTTGCCATTCGAGAAAAGTTTCTACGAAGACAAACATCATTTTCCTGTAGATTTTGTTGGACATCCGCTTATTGATGCCATTCAGAATCAGCCCGCTTTTGATGAAGCTTTCTTTAGAAAAGAAAATAATTTAGGCGAAAAGCCCATTATTGCCGTTCTACCAGGAAGCCGTAAACAGGAAATTACCAAAATGCTGAGTGTGATGCTGAGCGTTGTAGATGATTTTCAGGATTATGAATTTGTTATTGCAGGCGCTCCAAGTCAGGAATATGAATTTTATCAGCAATTCCTGAAAAATAAAAACATTGCCTTTGTTTCGAACAAAACATATGATTTGCTTCGTTCTTCGACAGCTGCTCTTGTAACTTCTGGAACTGCAACTCTTGAAACTGCACTTTTTAAAGTTCCCGAGGTCGTTTGCTATAAAGGAAGCGAAGTTTCGTACCAAATTGCAAAACGCATTATTACATTAAAGTATATTTCTCTTGTCAATTTAATTATGGATCAAGAAGTTGTAACCGAGTTGATTCAAGCAGATTGTAATAAAAAACGAATCAAAGAAGAACTTCAAAAATTATTAGAGCCTGGCCATCGCAATAAAGTGCTGCAAAATTACGATATATTAGAACAAAAATTAGGCGGAGTTGGCGCGAGTAAAAACACAGCAAAACTAATTGTTGCCGATTTAAAACAAAATAATTAATTGATTTGAAACGAATTGTAATTTTTCTGCTTTTGGCAATTGCTGTTACTTCTTGTAAATCGACTTCGACAGCGGTATCAAAAAACAGCACAAAAAGCGAATCAAAAAAAGAAAACAGAGCTTTGGTTAATAATTTAATTGAAAAAGCTACTGATAATATTGGCGTTCGCTATAAAGCAGGTGGAACTACAAAAAGCGGTTTTGATTGTTCTGGATTAGTTTACACCACTTTTGAAAGTGAAAATATCCAACTTCCGAGAAGTTCTTTTGATCAAGCAAAAATTGGAAAAGTTGTCCCATTAAATGACGCCAAAAAGGGAGATTTAATTTTCTTTAAAACCAACAAAAGCAGACAAATCAATCACGTCGGACTAATTACAGAGGTCAATTCTGATGAAATAAAATTTGTCCACTCATCTACCTCAAAAGGTGTAATTATTTCCTCTACCAAAGAACCTTATTACAAAAACTCCTTTGAGCAGGTAAATAGGATTCTTCAATAAAAAGATATTTTTTTATTATTTTTCTTACAAATATTTAATACTTTTAAGCCATGAAAGTATTAGATTTTCCGTTAATAAAAATTACAATCGCTTTTATAATAGGTGTCATCACAGCTTATTATTTACACTTATCTATTGCGGCAATTCATTATTTGCTACTAATTTGTCTTTTCTTATTTGTCAGTACCTATTTATGGAATTTAAAAAACAATAAGAAAACAATTCTTTTTGGGATTTCAGTTTACTTGCTCTCTTTTTTCTTAGGTTCTTTTACTCTTATTAGCCATACCGAAAGTCTTCAAAAGAACAATTACACGCATTGCAAAGCAGCATTTGAAACAAAACAATCTCTTACTTTAATCTTGAGAGAAAAATTAAAAAGCAATGATTTCAGTGATCGTTACATTGGGCATATCAAAACCATTTCAGGAAAAGTTTATTCTGGAAAAATAATTGTAAACGTTCAAAAAGATAGTAACCGCAATGCTCTAATTATAGGAAACAACATTAAAATTCAAACGCTTTTACAGCGAAATAAACCCAGTAAAAATCCAAATCAATTTGATTACAGTAGATATTTGGCAGACAAACAAATTTATGCTCAGATTTATTGTTCTAAAAAAGAAATTTTGGTGAACAAAAACATTCAAAAAGACATTTGGTATTATTGTGCCAAATTACATTCGCGAATAATTTTTAATCTTGAAAAGTCAAAATTCAACAAATCTGAAATGAATGTTGCTCTGGCGCTCATTTTAGGTCAGCAGCAGGACATTTCACAAGACATTATCCAAGATTATCAATACTCTGGCGCTACACACGTTTTATCGGTTTCTGGGCTTCATGTAGGCTTTATAATGATTTTTATAACCTTTATACTCAAACCAATTCCAAACACAAAAAAAGGTTCATTTTTTAAACTGGCTTGCATTCTAATTTCCTTAGCTGGTTTTGCTATTATTTCTGGCTTATCGCCTTCCGTTTTACGATCTGTAGTCATGTTCTCCTTTCTTGCAATTGGAAATCATTTGCGCCGAACTGGCAACATCTACCATACTTTACTCGTTTCAATTTTACTAATATTACTTTTTGAGCCTTATTTCTTATTTGATGTTGGCTTTCAATTAAGTTACATCGCACTTTTTTTCATTCTTTGGCTACAGCCTGTTTTAAAAAACATTTATAAACCAAAAAACAAAATAACAATTTACATTTGGGAAGCTTTAACGGTTTCATTCGCTGCTCAAATTGGCACATTGCCTTTATGCCTTTATTATTTCCATCAATTTCCAGGGTTATTTTTTGTCACAAATATTATTATACTCCCTATTTTATCCTTTATCATGATTGCTGGAATTGTGGTTATGATTATCTCCATTTTCACCAGTCCGCCCTTATTCATCACTATGATTTTTGAGAAAAGCATTTATCTGCTAAATCTTACGATTCATGCTGTTGCTTCTATAGATTCATTTGTTATCAGAGACATCAGTTTTAATTTGTTTCATTTATGGGCATTTTCTTTATTTATAATCAGCACCATTATCTGGATTAAAAAGCCAAGTTTCAGCAAATTGCTATTTGCATTGATTTCAATTATTACGATCCAGCTTGCCTTTATTTTAACCAAAATAGAAACAGAAAAAGAAGAAGAATTGATTGTTTACAACGAAAGAAACAATACACTCATTTCTGAACGTTCAGGAAGAAATCTTGTGCTTTTTACTAGAGATACTGTTATTGAAAACAACAGAAACATCAATTCGTATCTCGTAGGGAATTCAATTGCGTTATCTAGAATCAAAGAGATCAAAAATGTGCTTTATTTTAAAGACACCAAAATTCTAATTATTGACAGCACTAAAACTTTACCAGAAAAAGTAAATCCAGATATTTTAATTCTTACTCAGACCTCAAAAATAAATCTGGATCGATTGCTAGAAAATATTCGTCCTAAAATTGTTATTGCTGATGGATCGAACTCTAATTCGATTCAGAAAAATTGGAAAAATAGTTGTCTTAAAAAAAATATCCCTTTTCATTCAACAAAAGAAAAGGGATATTATAGATTGTAATTTTATTCTGGATTTAAAATCAAATCCGATTCAGAAATCCATGATTTAACGCCAGAAGCTTTATAGCCTATAAGTCCTAGTTTATTAAAATTGGTCTTTCCTTTTCTACTGGTAACTTCAGAAAAACACACTTGCGGAACCTCTTCTATACCAAAAGCATTTTTCAATCGCAAATTTTGCTCTTTACTAGCATCAGAAATAGATGGATCAGAAAGATCAAGCTTGACCAAAATAACATTTTTACGCGACCATTCTTCAAAATCACGAGTGGCAAAAATTTCATTTTGTAATTGAGGACTCACGTTTTGACTAGTAAAAAAAATCAGCAAAGGCTTTCTCTTTTCCGCACTTACAGTTACGGCATCATTAATGTCTGTTTTCCATATTATATTTTGAGAATTCATATAAAATGGACTTAAAAAAAATAGTAGGATAAGTAATTTTTTCGGCATATAATTTTGGTTTAGGTTATGTTAATAAAACTAAAATAGTATAAAAATATAATCCAATAAAGATTTTAAGAGATTAAAAACCAAGTTCTAAGCATTAAAATCAAATTGACAATAAATTGCCTGTTTTTTAATAAATGTGAAATAAACACTAATAAAAACAATCAAATATTGATTGATCTTTTTTAGAATAAAAAAAATCCCCTCCTGTAAAACAGAAAGGGGACTAAAAAAAATTAAAATAAAAGTCGAATGAAATCGTTTACTATTCTGATGGATGTAAAATTGCATTTGATTCTGCAATCCAAGCTTTCGCTCCTCCAGGTTTATAGGCTATTTTTCCTAAAGCACTAAATGTAGTTTTGTTTTTTCTTACCGATGCCATTGCAAAGCATACTTCTGGAAGATCTTGAACTCCAAATGCATTTTTTAATTTCACATTTTGTTCACGATCGCTATCTGAAGCATTCATATCAGACAAATCTAATTTTACTAAGACCACATTGTCACGTGACCAAACCGCAAAATCGGGCGTTTTAAAGATTTCATTTTGAAGATTTTCTGGCACACCTGAGGCAGTGAATAAAATCAGCATTGGTTTTTTCTGGTCATTACTTATAGCAATAGCATCTGTCATGTTTGTTCTCCATGCTAAGTTTTGTGCTTGGGCCATAAATGAACCTAAAAAAAACAGTAGGATAAGTAGTTTTTTAGTCATATAAATTGGTTTTGGTTAGATTAGCAAGACGAAATTAACATTATATTTTAGTTATCCAAATTTTATTAGCACAAAAAATACATTATATGTTTTTTTAAACGTGATAAAATAAATAATACTCAATTTGCCTATATTTTGTAAAGAATTTTTCCTACTAAACAAAAAAAAGGTCCCTTACAGTGTAAGAGACCTTTTGATATTTTTTTATTCTAAATTTATAATTTCTTCGGATGCACTATACCTTCTGCAACATTTAACCAAGCAGATGGCCCACCAGCAACATATCCTGTTTTACCAAGACCTTTAAAATTAACTCTTCCGTCTTTTGTTTCTGCACTTGTAAAGAAAACAGTTGGAAACCCTTGAATACCGAAAGCTTGCTGCAATTCATTGTTTTGACTTTTAAGCTCTGGCGTTTGTGCAACAGCTCTAGGATAATCTAATTCTACTAGAACTACATTATCAGTCGCCCACTTTTTAAATTCGGCAGTTTTTAAAACTTCATTTTGCAAACGAATACACCAACCACACCAATCACTGCCTGTAAAAAACATTAGCATAGGCTTTTGTTCTTTGTTACTTATAGTAATGGCTTCTCTAACATCTGTATACCATTTTAATTCTTGTGCCTGAATATTTGCGGCTCCAATTAAAAACAAAGCGATGAGTAGTATTTTTTTCATAACGAGGAATTTTATGCAAATTTATGCAAAAAGTTATTACAATATAATTATTTAACTTCCTGCATTAATCTCTTGATTAGCGGGGTAGCCACAATTAAAACAACTCCGGCAATTAAAGAATATAATGCTAATTGATAATATCCGTCTGTATAGGCAATAAGTTTAGACATTAATGTAGTTCCAGTGTTGGCATCAGATATTTCGGCTCCCAATTTCCCAGCAGCAAACTGACCAAATGCACTAGACAAGAACCACAATCCCATCATCATTCCAAACAATCGTTTAGGAGATAATTTGGTAATTACCGACATTCCGATTGGACCAATACACAACTCTCCAAGCGTATAAACAAGATATCCTAAAGCAAAAACATCCAAAGAACTTAATCCATCTGCATCTACAAAAAATCTAGCAGAGTAAAAGATAAAGAAACCTGCCGCAAGAAGAATAAATGACAAACCAAACTTAATAACAGTGTTAGGTTCAATTTTTCGCTTAGCCATTAATATCCATAACAAACCTACCAATGGACTAAAAATAACAACATACAATGAGTTGATACTATTATTTACCACATTTGGATCAATATGAAAAAACAACAACTTGTTCGATAAATTGTCTTTTGCAAACAAAGACAATGAACCTCCAGATTGCTCCGAGATGGCCATAAACATAAAGTATCCAAAAATGAATACAAATGCAGCTAAAAGTTTTCTCTGCTGTTTTCCATCTTTTAACATTATCAATTCATATGCAAAATATCCTAATGCCACTACTCCCATAGTATACATAAAGTACTCTGTAAAATCAGAATTGATAACCATTATATAAACTAGTGGAATTACAACAAAAGAACCTACATAAACTGCAGTTTCATAAAGATTACGTTTTTTAGGTGCATGGTTTTCTAATGGAGAATTTCCAATTGGCGCAAGATGCTTTTTCGTTAAAAGAAAAGTAATAACTCCAATTATCATCACAATTGCCGCAGAAAGAAAACAAAGACTCCAAGAATAGTTCTTTCCTAAATAAATAGGAATTGCACCACCAAGCATACCTCCAATATTAATTCCTGCATAAAACAATCCGTAACCAGCATCTCGACGGCCGTCACTTTCATGATACAACTCCCCTACCATTGAAGATACGTTTGGTTTAAAAAAACCAGTTCCGATAATAGAAAGTGTTATTCCGTAGTAAAAGAAATCATGCGGAGAAGCTGCAATAAGCAAGTTCCCAAGAATCATGACAATTCCTCCAAAAAGAAGCGATTTCTTAAAACCTAGTATTTTATCAGCAAAGATTCCACCGATAAAAGTAAATGCATATACAAAAGCCTGAATTGCTCCATATTGCAAATTTGCTTTTCCTTCTACTAGACCTAATTGGTCTACCATAAAAAAAGCTAAAACCCCTCTCATTCCGTAGAAACAAAAACGCTCCCACATTTCAACCAAAAACAAATACCACAATTGCTTTGGGTACTTGCCTTTAAAATTTTGAATTTCTTCTAAAGTAATATTGTTTTCCATTTTTTATCTAACACCGTGCATTAATTTTTTCAATAGTGGTGTTAAAGCAAATAATAAAATTGCAGCAATACCAGTTAGGACAACAAATACCATAAAGAATTCATATAAGTTATGGATTTCAAATCCTGCAAAAATTGGGTTTTGCGCACTAATTTGATGATGATCCAACAAAGCCAATTGGTCTGCTGAAAGCGTTATTTTTTTATCTAAAACTGCCTGAAGATCGATTCCTAATTCTTTTGCTTTTGCAAATTTATCACCAGTTGCTGGTAAAATAGAACCTAAAGTTCCTCCTAAAGCGTAACCTGATGCATTAGACAAGAAGAATACTCCGTATAATAATGATGCAAAACGTTTTGGAGATAATTTACCAACCAATGACAAACCAATTGGAGACAAACACAACTCTGCACATGTATTTAAGAAATATAATAAGATCAACCATTTAACTAGCAAGAAACCTGAAGTTCCGATATAAGAAACCTGAGTCGCGATCATAAAGAAACTGATCGAAATGATTACTAAACCTGCAGCCAATTTTACAGGAGAAATCGGCTCTTTCCCTTTAGCTCTTAAAGTATCCCAAAGCACACTGAAAGGAACTGCTAAAAGCACAACAAATAATCCGTTAAAAATTTGAACCATCGATGGTGGCATTGCCCAACCAAAGAAATGTCTGTCTGTTTGGTTATCTGCAATAAAAGTTAAAGACGAACCCGCCTGCTCAAATGCCGCCCAGAAAAAGATAATAAAGAACGATACGATGTAGATTACAATAATTCTATCTCTTTCAATTTTAGTTAAAGAAGTATCAGAGATAATTAATCCTGCCAAAGCCAAACCACTTGAGTAAATCAAAGTATAAATTAAGTTCTGACCTACAACATAATGAAAAAAGAAACCTAAAGCAATAAAAGCAACTCCTGCACTTATTAAAGCTTTATTAGAAAAGTTTGCTTTCTGAGCTTCTCCTTCTTCAAAATCCGAAGCATCATTTTTAGAAGGAAGTCCTCCTAATGGTTTTCCTTCTGGAGAAACCACATATTTATTTTTTAAGAAGTAGAACAAAATTGTTCCTAACAACATAGCCACAGAAGCCGCCATGAATCCCCATCTAAAAGCGTGGATATCTCTAATTCCACCAGCATCTTTAACATCTCCTAACAAAGGACAGATAGACTGACCTAAGAATGCTCCGATGTTAATTCCCATATAGAAAATAGTAAATGCACTATCCAATTTTGTTTTTTCTTGTTTTGGATACAAACTTCCAACCATACTAGAAATGTTTGGCTTAAAGAATCCGTTACCAAAAACAATTACACCCAATGCAGAGTACATAACGATTTTTGCCAAGTCTAAATTAGACTCAAAAATACTTCCGCTGGTAAACAAAAGCATTTGTCCTATTGCCATTAATAACCCTCCTAATAAGATACAATTTCTGTTTCCTAAATAGCGGTCAGCAACAAAACCTCCTAACATTGGAGTCAAATAACAAAGCCCAAGGAAACCTCCGTAAATTAAAGAAGCTTCTTCTTCCTTCATTAATAATGAATTCACAAGGAATAAAGTTAATAAAGCTCGCATTCCATAAAAATTGAATCGCTCCCACATCTCCGTTCCAAACAATACCCAAAGCCCTTTTGGATGCGCGGTTTTTACTTGTGTTTCTCCCATATTATTCACTATTTAATTAGGTTATGATTTTAAATTATAGATTTTCTTTGATGAAATTGGTCATTTTTGCGTAAAGCTGAACTCTAGTGTTTCCGCCATAAATACCGTGGTCTTTATCTGGATAAATTTGAGAATCAAACTGCTTATTAGCCTGAATTAAAGCTTCCATCATCTGCATCGTGTTTTGAACATGAACATTGTCATCTCCAGAACCATGAATCAACAAGAACTTTCCTTTCAATTTACTAACATGATTAATTGGAGAGTTTTGATCGTATCCGCTTGCATTCTCTTGTGGAGTCTGCATGTATCTTTCTGTATAAACGCTGTCGTAAAATCTCCAGTTGGTAACTGGCGCAACAGCAATTGCCATTTTAAACACATCGTTTCCTTGGAAAATACAGTTAGAAGCCATAAAACCACCGTAGCTCCATCCGAAGATTCCAATTCTTGAAGCATCAACGTAAGAATAAGCACCAATTACTTTTGCAGCATCTATTTGGTCTTCAACCTCATATTTTCCTAATTCTTTTTGAGTCACTTTTTTGAAATCAGCCCCTTTATAACCTGTACCTCTTCCGTCAACACAAGCTACAATATAACCTTGCTGCGTTAATGAAAGAAACCAGTAATCATTAGAATTATTCCATTGATTTGCTACCTGCTGAGATCCTGGACCAGAATATTGGAACATGAAAACAGGATATTTTTTTGAAGGATCAAAATCTTTTGGTTTTAAAATCCAAGCATTCAATTCATTTCCTTTTGCTGTTTTTAGAACAATAAATTCTTTTGAAGGAAGGTCATACGCTTTCAATTTATCAGCAAGAGCCTGATTATTTTCGATAACCTGAATTTCTTTTCCAGCTTTTGCATCATTTAAAGTATAAACCGTTGGCTGTGTAGCGCTAGAATACGTATTGATAAAGTATTGGAAATTTGGACTGAATGTGGCTTTATTTGTTCCAGTTTTTGAAGATAAACGAACTTTATTTTTTCCATCTAAACTAATTCTGTAAAGATCTCTATTGATAGAACCATTTTCTGTAGATTGGTAGAAAATAGTTTTTGTTTTTTCGTCGAAACCGTAGTATGAAACTACTTCCCAGTTTCCTTTTGTAACTTGATTTTTAAGTTTTCCGTTTTTATCATATACATAAATATGATTGAAACCGTCTTTTTCGCTTGTCCAGATAAAACTGTTATCTTTTAAGAACGTCAAATTATCATTGATATCTACATATGCTTTATCTTTTTCATTCAAAACTACTTTTGCAGCAGCTGTGTTTCCATCAACAAACAACAAGTCTAAATTATCTTGGTGACGGTTCAAAACCTGTGCACAAAGTACATTTGCATCATTTGTCCATTGCATTCTTGCAATATAGAAATCATTATATTTTCCTAAATCTACTTTTTTAGTTGCTGCAGCAGCTACATCATAGATATGTAATGAAACTTCTGAATTTTTTTCTCCAGCTTTAGGATATTTAAAAGTCTCAATTTTTGGATATAAATCTTTATGGAAGATTGACATTGAAAACTCAGGAACTTGGCTTTCGTCAAAACGAATATAAGCTACTTTTTTACTGTCTTTACTCCAGTCGAAAGCGCGAACAAATGCAAACTCTTCTTCATAAACCCAGTCCGTAATACCATTTATAATAGCATTTTTCTTTCCGTCTGTTGTAATAGCCGTAGATTTTTTTGATGCTACGTCGTATACATATAAGTTATTTTCTTTTGCGTAAGCGATTTTTGTTCCGTCAGGTGAGAATGTTGGCTCTTGAATTTGAAAATCAACAAGTTTGATCAGAGATTTTGCTGCGATATCATAAAGGTAGTAATCGGCAGTAAAAGAGTGACGGAAGATTTTAGAAGAATGACAAGCAATTAAGATCTTTTTTTCAGAAGCATCAAAAGTATAGCTGTTAATTCCGTCGGCAAGTTCTTTATGGTTCTTAGTATCAATAAGATTCGATACTTTTTTCAGGGTAGCAAAATCGTATAAATCAATCTGCATACTTCTACTCGCCTGATCCACATTTAAAACAGTGTATTGATTTGTATTTTTCAGCGATTGTAGTTCATCCATTCCTTTTGCCCGGAAAGTACCGCCAAAAACATTTTCGACAGTTATTTTTTGCTGTCCAAAAACAACCGCAGTTAAGAATAAAAGTACTGCAGTAAATTTGCTTGTATTCATTAGAATTATTTTAAATATAAAAAGAGCCCAATTTTAGTAAAAAAAATAAACATAATACACATTTTAAGTGTTAAATGTTAAAAAAAATAACGATTGCGTACTTTCATGTCTGAAATAGATTGCAATCAAAACTCTTAAAATAGTATCTTTGTGCACACAATATTATTTAATACATTGAGAATGAACAACGCTGTTGCCGGATTTTCTAAATTATCCAAAAAAGAAAAAATTAACTGGATTGCAAATGAATATTTTTCAAATCCTGAAGAGGCACAAAATATTATAAGAAATTACTGGAATTCAGACGAAAAGCTTCAGCAGCTTCATGACGAATTTATAGAAAACACCATTACAAACCTTTATATACCACTTGGAGTTGCTCCTAACTTTTTGATTAACGGAAAATACAAAACAATTCCGATGGCAATTGAAGAAAGTTCTGTAGTTGCAGCAGCTTCAAAAGCCGCAAAATACTGGTCTACAAGAGGCGGATTTAAAGCTACTATTATCAATACTGAAAAAATTGGTCAGGTGCATTTTACTTATAGCGGAGATGCAGAAAAACTAACTCAGTTTTTTGACCAATTAAAACCAAAATTCTTTTCAGAAACGCAAAGCATTACCAAAAATATGCAGCAGCGTGGTGGAGGAATTTTAGATATTAAACTAAAAGACAAAAGAAGTTTACTTGAAAACTACTATCAGCTTCATGCTACTTTTGAAACAAAAGACAGCATGGGAGCCAATTTCATCAATTCTTGCTTAGAGCAATTTGCTACAACTTTAAAAGAAGAAGCTCAAAATTCTGACTTGTGCAAAAATGGTGAAAACCTAGAGGTCATAATGAGTATTCTCTCTAACTACGTGCCGCACTGCCTTGTTAGAGCTGAAGTTTCTTGCCCAATCGAAGAATTAGCAGAAAAACACATCACCAATCCTCAAGAATTTGCAGAACGTTTTGTTCAAGCCGTTCAAATCGCAGAAGTTGAACCTTTTAGAGCAGTTACCCATAACAAAGGCATCATGAATGGTGTCGATGCTGTAATTCTGGCAACAGGAAACGATTTTAGAGCCGTAGAAGCTGGCGTTCATGCTTATGCAGCTCGAAATGGTCAATACGCAAGTTTATCTCACGCCAAAATCGAAAACGGAATCTTTACTTTTTGGCTTGAAATTCCGCTTGCAGTTGGCACAGTTGGCGGCTTAACCTCTTTACATCCTTTAGTAAAATTGTGCTTAGAAATTTTAGAGAAACCATCCGCACAAGAATTAATGCAAATTGTAGCAGTTGCAGGTTTAGCACAAAATTTTGCTGCATTGCGCTCGCTAACCACCACTGGAATTCAGGAAGGACATATGAAAATGCACCTTAACAACATTATCAATCAATTTGAAGCTACCGATGAAGAGCGTCATTTAATTAAAACACACTTCAAAAAAACAGCTGTTTCTCATAGCGCTGTGGTAGAATTTATTGAAAACTTAAGAAAATAAAAAAGTCAAAAATTCCAATATTTTAAGTTCCAAATTTCCTACTTGGAATTTCACATTTGGAATTTGAAATTTAAGATTTAGAATTTATATAATAAAACAAGTATGTCAACAACCTTTTATAGTAACGGAAAACTTTTTATTGCTGGAGAATATCTGGTTTTGGATGGAGCAGATGCTTTTGCGTTGCCTACAAAATTTGGTCAGGATTTAGTGATTGAAGATTCAGAAGACAAACAAATTGAATGGAAAAGTTATGATTACGACAAACACTTATGGTTTGAAGAGACTATTTCATTTGACGAAGTTATAAAAGGTTTAAACTCTCAAATTGACACGGTAAAATCGACTTTAGTCAACATACTGCATGAAGCTTATATTTTAAATCCAAAGTTTATTGATAACGCTACTGGCTATAAAGTAAGCACGCATTTGAGTTTTCCAAAAAACTGGGGATTAGGAACCTCCTCGACTCTTATAAATAATATTGCACAGTGGACTGAAATTAATGCTTTTACGCTATTAAATAATAGTTTTGGCGGAAGCGGTTATGATATTGCGTGCGCACAAAACAACACCCCTGTTTTATACAGAATAAAAGATAATTTTGTACAGCAAGTTGAATTTAACCCAGACTTTAAGGAGCACATTTATTTTGTTTATTTGAATAAAAAACAAAATAGCAAATCTGCAATTTTCTCTTACAACAATCACAAAAACAATCATTTAGCAGACAGAGTTACAGAAAACAATAAAATCACAAATGCGATTCTTCATGCTCAAACATTAAAAGATTTTGCTTCTGCAGTTCAGAAACATGAAATTCATTTGAGCAAAGTCTTAGAAATGCAAACTATAAAAGAAGCTATTTTTCCTGATTTTAATGGTGTCATTAAAAGTCTAGGAGCTTGGGGCGGCGATTTTGTTATGGTAGTTTCTAAAGAAAATCCGAAAGACTATTTCTTTAATAAAGGATATGAGACGATTTTAACTTATGAAGAAATGATTTTATAAAATCAATTTTGAAAAAAAGACATTAATTAGCCTTTTTAGTGCTTTTAACGTGCTTTGTCTCCAAACGACGCACAGCTTTGCTTTCTTGCTCATTAGACTCTATAAGCCTATTGTGCAAGCGTTCAGCCATTTTTTCGATGCTGTTTGTAATAGAATCGTAAACCACTTCCATTCGGCGATGTTTCTCCTCTTTTACTGCTCTTAAAACATCTTCTACAAAAACTTTATCATATTTTTCGGCAACAGAATCATGTGTATTTGTCAATCTGATCACATAGTCGTTACTCAAAATAGTAACTTTAAAATGCTGCTCTTCATTACTCAAATAATACTTTCCACCCAATTCATCAACATTGATGTCGGTGCTGCCCACTTTTAAAAGCTCGATAATAATCCCATAAATATGACTTTCTATTTTGGTATATACTCTCGGCTTCTTTCTAAAAAAATTAAAAGTAAAAAACATTAAATGATTAATTATTAAGGATATTGCTTTTGGTTTTGGTTTGTTTCTTATTTTTTTTCAGCAAAAGCCAAAAATATGTTAAAATAAAAAATCGAGCAAATAAACTGTAATATTTTGAAAATCACAAGTTTTTCAAATTAAATTTCGATAATCCCTATATACTTTAGGAAAATTAATACAAAGTAAAATTATTTACTTCTGAAAAATAAATAAACTCTATTTAGATTTACAAAATTAAAACCGCTAATTACCAATAAACCATTTTTTTAGCAAAGTCACTAAAAACAAAAAAGCCCAAAACTAAATGTTTTGGGCTTTTATATATTAACCTTTTTAACTTAATAAAACTAGTAGTTAAATTGTAATCTGTTATCTTCAATTTTAGCATTGTTTTTCAATGCTGGTAATACTCTACTTGCATCATTAGCACTTTGAGCTTTTACTTTCTCTACATAAGCAGCGTGATTACCAATTGCAGGAGCTTTTACAGTTTTAATGTTTTTAACAACATAAACACCAGTATTTCCTTCAATTGGAGCAGAGATTTTGTTTGCTGTTAATGCAAATGCATTACCTACTACTCTTGGCTCTTGTCCAACTCCACCTGGCAATACAGGATTGTCTAGAGTTACATCTGTAGCTTGTTGAACTGCAACACCTGCAGCTTTAGCAATAGCTTCAATGCTAGAACCTTGCATTTTAGCTTTTAACAATTCAGCTTTTTTCTTGTTTTTCAAGATTGGCTCAACATAAGGTCTTGCCATATCAACAGAAACTAAACCTGATTTGTTTTCCCCTTTATATTGTGCGATAACGTGTCCGATGTTTGCGATTTCAAAACGCTTTACATCTCCTTTGTCAGTTTCTTTATCAAAAGCCCATCTTACAATGTTACGTTGGTTTCCTAATGGCCCAAACGCTTCATCCATAGCTTTTGCATTAACTGGCTGAGCCACTTTTAAACCTAATTCTTTCGCTGCAGCGTTGAAATCTTTATCAGCAGCATCCATTTCGAATTTAGTAGCTAATGTAAATACTTTATCAGAAGTAGCTTCAGAAGGCTCGATTTTTTGAGCTATTGTAGCTAAACGAATTCCGTCTTGTTTGTCTGTAACTTTGATAATGTGAAATCCGAAAGGAGTTTCTACTAAACCAACTTTACCAATTCCGTTGCTGAATACAAAATCATTGAAAGCTTTTACCATTTGGTTTGGCCCAAAATATCCTAAATCACCACCTTGCTGTGCAGATGAATCATCAGAACTTGTAAAAGCCAACATCATAAAACTATCTGGATTAGCTTGAACTTGAGCTAAAATTTCTTCCGCTTTAGCTTTAGCTTCTTCTTTAGTTCTTTTCTCTTTTGGATTTGGAGTTTGAGATCCTTCATAACCAATTAAGATATGACTTGCTTTTGCGTTAACACCCGCTTTAAACCCTAAAGATTTAGAGATCGCATAGTATCTTCCGTAAACGTATGGTCCGTAGATTGCTCCAGCTGGTAAGCTAAATAATTTATCAGCATCAACTGCTGGTAATGCATTTTTAGGAACATAAGTAGAATCGTAAGGCACATCAGAATTTGCATTTACAAATTCAGCAATGTTTGTTGCGCTTTTAAATCCTGGCAATGTATCGTTTTTACCTGTTTTTGCATTGTAAACAACACTTCCTGATAATAAAGCAGTTAATTTAGCTTTAATTTCAGCCTCATCTTCTTTAGAAGCTTTATCTTCAACTAAAACGTACTGAATTTCACGAGTTGCATCAGCTTTGAATTTTTTCTCGTTTTTCTTCATGTAAGCTACGATCTCATCATCAGAGATTTTTACTTCACTATCTTTAATAGAAGAATAAGGAGCTGCTGCATAAGCAAAACTCACTTTATTAGCTTCCATTTCGTACTTTAATTTTCCTTCACTAGCAGTTGTGTAAAGTCCTGATTTAATTAAAGTATTATAGATTTGAAACTTAGCGTTCAATTCAGCATCTTTCTCTTTCTCAGCGATGTATTGTGCAGCTTCTGGATTTGTTTTAAAATAATCTTTAAACTTAACAACATCAAAAATTCCTGCTGCGTTTAAGAACATTGGGTTTTTACCAATATTTGGATCTGATTTCAAAACCTCTAAAATGTGTTTTTCACCAACTCTCAATCCTAATTTATCAAATTGAGATGACAATAAAGCGATTGAAACTTCTTGATCCCAAACTCTGTTTGCAGCTTCAGTGGAAGTTATACCTTGCCCACTTTTTTCAACATTACTAACTTTAACTCTAAAGTCTTCAAATGAAATATCTTTTCCATCGATGCTTCCTACATCTTTTGAACTTTGACCAAATGTTCCTCTTGTAAATAGATCTTGTATTATAAATGCAAATAATGCAAGTGCAATAACTCCTATCAATAAAGCGGAACGCTGTCTAATTTTTGCTAAAACTGCCATTTTATTATCGTTAATTTTATATTCAGTTTGCGAAAATACAATTATCTAGTTAATAACAATACAACTAGCGTTTTATTTTCAACATTTTTTTTCATTAATTTAAAAAATCAGTCTTTAATTGTCATTTTGACTAGTTCTATTTTCTTATTTGATGCCTCTTCAATATAAAAATGAAACTTATCTATTACAATTTTATCTCCTTTTTGTGGGATTTCTTTTGTATGATTGACAATAAAACCTCCTAATGTGCCATAAGAATCTTCTTCTGGAATCATTAATTTATAGGTCTCATTCAAATACTCAACATCTAATCTGGTTGAAAACAAATACTTGCCTTCTCCAATTTGCTCTTCGATCAATTCTTCATCTAAATCGTGCTCGTCTTCAATTTCCCCAAAAAGCTCTTCTACAATATCTTCAATTGTGATAATTCCTGAAGTCCCTCCATATTCATCTAAAACTACTGCAACATTTTTTCGCTTTTTGATCAATAAATTCAGAACATCTTTAATTAAAATGGTTTCTGGAACAAATTCAACGGTCATTAGAACCGATTTTATTGTAGCTGGTTTTTTAAACAAATCGAAGGAATGAACATAACCTACAATATCATCTAATGAATTCTGGCTTATGATAATTTTAGAATATCCTGTTTCGATAAATAAGGCTCTAAGATCGTCTACAGTATCAAACAAATCTATGTCGACAATTTCTGTTCGAGGCGTCATAATATCTCGTGCCTTTACTCCGGAAAATTCTAATGCATTTTGAAAAATCTGAATTTCAGAATCTACCTCTTCATCTTCTTCAACCGTGCTCATTTGCTCTGTTATGTAATTTCCTAGCTCAATTCGACTAAATAAATGAATTTGGCTTCCTTCTGTTTTAAAAAATTTACTCAACACAAAATCTGCAATCCAAATAAAGAAAGTCGAGATATAATAAAACAATCGGTAAAATAAATAAGCCGGAAGTGCCAAAATCTTAATTAAAGAATTGGCATAAATTTGGAAAAATACCTTCGGGAAAAATTCTGAAGTCAACAGCACTACAAATGTAGCTAGAAGTGTCTGAATAAGGATATTCCACCAATCAGAAAAAACTAAACCAAAATAGGCCATCCAATCTAAAATTAGATCGCCCATAAAAAAACCGTAAATCACCAAAGCTACATTGTTGCCTATAAGCATGGCAGCGATAAACTTAGAAGGATTTTCGGTTAATTTTGTTAAGATTCGAGACAAGAAATCGTCTTGTTTCTTTTCTATTTCGAGATAAATTTTATTGGCGGATGTAAAAGCGATTTCCATCCCAGAAAAAAAGGCAGCTAGTATTAAACAGATTACTATAATACTAATTTCCATTTTTATTGTTTTTTGTTTCGATCATTATGCCTATTAAGAAATCTTCTCCTAAAGAAAAACATAAAAACAGCCATCCCTGCAATTACAAAATAGAAAGGATAACTTTCATCACCTTCATTCAGTTTTACAATACCATCATAAGTAAAGAAAACCGCAAAAAGGATGTAAACGTATTGTGTATATTTTAAATAACCCATAATATTATATTTCTTCGTCTGATTCTATTTCACCGCTTATTCGCTGCGAATTAATCACTTTAAAATCTTTACTAAAATCTATTCCCTGACCATAGGAAACCCCTTTTTTATCAGTCAATTTGAACTTTCGTTCTGTATAAAACCACTCGTTTTTCTGATCGAAATACAATTGTTCTGTTTCTAAAACCTGTCCTTCTTCAGAAGTAATCTTTACTTTACCGATCAAATCAATAATTCCCGTGTTTTTATAGGAAACCGCATAATTACCTCTAATAAAGGTACGTTTTTGCTTTTTATCATATAAAGTAACATCGATTCCTTTAGGGAATTCTGTAAAAGGAAAATCAAGATTGGAATAATCTAGCATTTTCGGACTGATCAAAACCCCTGTAATGCGTCCAGAATCTGTGTATTTAATATTTACAGTATCAGCATCACTGGCAGGAACAAATTCTGAGAAGTTAATTTTCTGAACTTCTTTAAAATTACTTTCGCATCCAAAAAACATTGTCACAGCAATAACTGTGACAACTAATAGACTATATCTTTTTGGTAAATTCATTTGCCAAATGTAGTAAATTGTAATGAGCTTCTAAAAGATAAAATATTTTGTTTATTGGAATTTGCTCTTCACAAACCATTTGTCGTTGAAAGAGAAACTCACACTAAAATTAACATAATTCTCTTGCACTAAATCTGATGCCGTTGTACCACGTTTACCAAATTCAATTCCGAAATTTAGATTTGAAAAAGATCCTGGAATAGGAACTCCAGCTCCTAAACTCATTCCGATATCTTTAATAGATTCATTATTTACAATAAGACCGATTTTTTCATATTTCAAACCAGCTCTATAGGTAATTCTGCTCAAATAACTAGTAAAAGAAGTATAATTTGGAAGGTAATATCCACCAAGAGCATATTTAGAATAGCTCTCATATCTTACATTACTTGCCTCATTATAATAATTTGCTAGCTGTCCGTCTCCTTGAAAAGTCATGTTAGCTCCCACAAGCCATTTTCTAGATTCACCAATACCAAAACCAACGCTCAATTTGTTCGGAAGTTTTAATTTTGTTGTTTCTGTTGGAGAAATATACGGGTCAGAATCTCCTTGAACCGAAATAACTCTTTTGTTATCTGAATTCAGATTGCTAGCGAAAGTATAGCTTAAACTAGAAAAAATGCTCGTTTTTTTATCGATTTTTTTCTGATACATTGTACCGAAACTAAATGCCATACCTGAAAGTTCAGACGTATTCACTTCTGCCGTTCCGCTTTCAACTCCAGTAATACCTTCAATAGTTGTAGTTGTAATTTTTCCGAAATTATATTGTGCATCTGCTCCAATATTCCAGTTTTTCATGATTTTATATGATAAACCAAAATATACTTTATTCACACCACCTTTTCCATCAAGCTGAGAATTTAATGCGCCTTCTGTAGCTGAATTGTCATTACGTATTTTGTATCCTACTGAACTTACAGGAATCAAACCAAATGAAGCACCAAATTTTCCCATCGGAATACCTAATGCTAAATAATCAAAAGTAGTTCTTTGTGCTTTTTCTGATTGAGAAGTCGTCTTTAAATTAGAAGTAGCAAATGTTCCTCCAACTGTAAAAGTTGTCTGAATTAAGCTGGCATAACTTGCCGGGTTTTCTATATTTAAGTGAATCGTATCTTGCTCTACTGCAACTCCTGCCATAGATCTGTTTTCAAGTGTTCCCTTGAATCTCACATCTCCTATTCCGAAAAAAGAATAAGGTGAAGCAGTACCTTGTTGAGCGAATGAAACGAACGATATAAGCAAACAAGCGCTTAGTATTACTTTTTTAATCATTGTCGATTTTATATTGATATGTTTGGCTCAAACTCTCCAGAAGGAAATTTGAATTGGCAAATATGGTATTTTTTAATCGTTTAGCCAAAAAATCTGCATCGCCTCCCGTTAAAATTATGATAAAATTTGAAAACTCTTTCCGATATTCATCGATAAAACCGTCAATCTCATAGACGAAACCGTTGACAACACCAGAATGTATAGCCTGTGCCGTTGAGTTTCCTATATAAGAGTCGGGCTCTTCTAAGGTTAGTAACGGCAGTCTGGCCGTAAAATTATGCAGCGATTCATATCTTAAACGAAGCCCTGGAGAAATGGCTCCTCCTAAATAATTATCATTTTCGTCGATGAAATCGTAGGTTATGCAAGTTCCGGCATCGATAACCAAACGGTTTTGTTTTGGAAATTGAAGTGTTGCTCCTGCAGCCAAAATCATTCGATCTATTCCTAAAGTTTTTGGAGTTGCATACTTATTTTGAAAAGGAAAAACATCTTCGTGGGTAAAAAAGTGAACTTTTAGTCTGTTTTCAAAAATCAAAAAGGACTGTTTTTCGATATTTCCTACCGAAGCAACAACCAAATCGGAGCATTTTGGATATTTTTCTAAAATTTTTTCAATTTTTTTTTCGATTTCATTTTTATCAAAAACAAAATTTTCTAGAGAAGTATTATCCTCAAATACAGACGCTTTAATTCTGGTATTGCCAACATCGATCGTTAAAATCATATTTCCATTTTTGCTTTTGCGAAGATACGAATAGATTTTTTCTAAAAAATGTTTTGCACAAACCAAAAATGATTATATATTTGCACCCGCAACAAGCACGGTACCTTAGCTCAGATGGTAGAGCAATGGACTGAAAATCCATGTGTCCCTGGTTCGATCCCTGGAGGTACCACGAAACCCGAATAGAAATATTCGGGTTTTTTGTTTTTATACTTTTCTGTTTTTTTAAACCGCAAGGAACGCTAGGGTTTACGCAAAGGTTCGCAAAGTTTTTAAAATTAAACTTTGCGAACCTTTGCGTTTTTTCTTTGCGCTCTTTGCGGTTAAACCCTCTTCAAATTTTCTTTTGTGAGCCAATTCAAAAAAACGTTGCGAACCTTTGCGCTTTTTCTTTGCGCCTTAGCGGTTAAATCCAAATGTCAACAAATAAATAGTTTTTGTTAAAAAAGTATTAAGTGAATAACGAAATATCTTCTATATTCGTAAAACTGTATTTTTAGAATTCATTCATTAACAAGATCTCAAAGCAGTTTTATGAGCAAAACTTCTACTAAGGGCATTTGGAAAGTAATTTCAGCCTCTTCTATGGGCACCATGATCGAATGGTACGATTTTTACATTTTTGGCAGTCTGGCTGTCGTTATTTCAACTAAATTTTTTCCAAACGACAATCCAACCGCAGCGTTTTTATCTACTTTGGCCACATTTGCCGCAGGATTTGTAGTTCGACCTTTTGGAGCTTTATTCTTTGGGAGACTTGGCGATATTATTGGGCGTAAATACACTTTCATGGCTACCTTACTATTAATGGGTGGTTCTACTTTTCTAATTGGCTGTATTCCGAGTTACGAAACGATTGGTTTTCTCGCTCCTTTATTAGTTCTGATTTTACGCCTACTGCAAGGGCTTGCTCTTGGAGGTGAATATGGCGGAGCCGCTACGTATGTAGCCGAACACGCACCTGCTGGAGAAAAAGGATATTGGACTTCTTGGATTCAGACTACAGCTACTGTTGGTTTATTTATTTCTCTAATGGTTATTCTAGCAACTAAAAGCGTGCTTTCTGCCGAAGCTTTTGATTTATGGGGATGGCGCGTTCCGTTTTGGGTTTCGATTGCGATGGTTGGAGTTTCGTATTTAATTCGAAAAAACATGGACGAATCTCCAGTTTTTGCGAAAGCTAAAAAAGAAGGAACCACAAGCACAAATCCGTTAAAGGAGAGTTTTGGAAACCGATATAATTTAAAATTTGTTCTTTTGGCTTTGTTCGGAGCGACAATGGGACAAGGTGTTGTTTGGTATACAGGTCAATTCTATGCAATGAGCTTTATGAAAACGGTAATGAATGTTGATTCTTCTCAAGTTGATGAATTATTAGGAATTGCTCTTTTAATTGGAACTCCATTTTTTATTGTTTTTGGATGGCTGAGCGACAAAATTGGACGCAAATACATTATGATGTTCGGGATGCTATTGGCAATTTTATCCTATAGACCTATTTATAAGGCAATGTACAACACAACAGACATTAGCAAAAAAATAGAAATCGTAGAAAATCCTAGAGAAACAACCGAAAAGAAAGCTGATGGAAGTTCTGTTACAACCATTCAAAAAAAATATACAGATGGTACAACCGTAATGGAGAAAAAAACGTACATGGAGAAAAAAGATGTGCAAACAAGTGTCTCCATTCAAATAACTCCAAATGATAAATGGGCTTTAATTTTTCTGGTTTTTATTCAAGTACTATTTGTGACCATGGTTTACGGTCCAATTGCGGCATTTTTGGTGGAGATGTTTCCAACTAAAATTAGATATACTTCTATGTCATTGCCTTATCATGTTGGAAATGGAATTTTTGGAGGATTGCTCCCTGCTATCTCTACTTACTTTGTATCACACGCCAAAACAGCAGGCAAAGCCGATTTTTATCTGGATGGATTATGGTATCCTATAATTATTGCTGGAATCTGCTTTGTTATTGGGATGATTTATATTGACAACAAAAACAAAATTACTCACCTTTAAAATTTACAAAAAAAATGAATGCGATTAAACAAGTTTTAGGGGCGTTATGGATTGCTTTGGCCGCAGCTGCTGCTTATTTTTGCGTGTTTGAATTTGGTTTGCCCAAACTTCTTTCAGACCAACAAGACGATTTAGTATTTGGTGTAATAATTTTATTTATACTTACTCCGCTAATCGTTATGGGATTAGGAACATTTGGATATTATTCTTTAATTGGAGAATATAACGACCCTAAAAGAAAAACAAATAAATAATTATAGCTAACACAAAAAATAATATCTGCTTATTCAATTACTTCAAAAGATATAAAAAACATTAAAATAAAACATTTGCATTAAAAAACTACTTAACAAAAAAAAAGGCTGTCCATTTCTAGACAGCCCTTTTTCATTACTAACCAAACCTAATTTTTAATAAACTTCACAACGCGAACCTTATTATATTCGTCAAACGTTTTTACTAGATATAATCCAGATGCTAAACTGCTTACAGAGAATTGATAATCTGTATTTCCGTTTGTATTAAATGTTTTTACTAATTGTCCTGTAACAGAATAGATCTCTACTTTTGAAGTTTTGAATCCTAAAGTAAAATAATCGGCAACAGGATTTGGATATAAATTAACTTGGCTTCCTTTTTCGAAATCTTCAATTGCCAAGTTTGCTGTTTTATTACCATAAATTCTATACTCTCCAGCTGGTAAATTAATTGGGGCGTTTACATCGATAACATTTATTGTCGTGTTATCCATCAAATTATACCAAATTCCTGTATATGGAAAACCAGTTGAAATATTTTGTGCCGAAGTATCGAAATTAGCTAGAATCAAGACATCTTTTAACTGTGCTGAAGTAAGATTTGCATTCGTAATCTTTACATTTAAAGTTAATGTATTGGCGTCTGGAATTATGGCTGTACCTAAAAAAACGGGCTCCGTTTTTTTAAGTGTAATCATTTTTGCCCAATCGTTATAAATCTTATTACGATTAGAATTTCCAAGCCAATTGTTTACCCATTGAGGCTGTGGCTTTGTATCTAATTTACAATCTCCGCCTACAGCATCAAAATCTGAATTTACAGAATCATCATTGCAGGTAAAAATAGACTTCTCCCAGCCTAGTTCACCAAAATGCCAAATCATTTTTGGTCCTGGAATTAATAAAGAAACGGCACCAATTGCCGACATTCTTGACAAAGCTGTATTTAATGTTTTTACATTATAACTTCCGTTTGAAGCTCCGTATTGTACATTTTTATACATTAAACGTTCTTCGTCATGGCTTTCTGCATACCCCATTAAACGGTTGGCAGCAAATCCGCGGTTTGCACTATTCATTCTAAAAATATTACTTTCAGAAGCATATCCCATTGACAATTGATTGTACTCTTTTGTCATTTTCCCCCACATCATCACTCCTTTACTTGGCGTTTCAGAAATTTTATAATCTGCCCATTGTTTTTCTTCGGCGTCACTTCCTAAATGCTCAAAAATGGTATAATGAGTTGGATCTAAACTCCAAGAATAATCGGCATATTTTTTTAAAACATCTACTCTATCTTGCTGATAACCATCAGTACATGCATTATCTGAAGCCGTACAAGCTTGAGTAAATCCTTTGGTTAAATCCCATCGAAATCCATCAATTTTATACTCTTCAATCCATTGTTTAATTACTCTTTCTACATAATATTGCGTTTTATCCGACTGATGATTAAAGTCCTCTCCTACACTATAAGTATGTTTTGCCACGGTATTAAAATATGGATTTTCTGCTGTTGGCGATCCAAAACCGTCTCCATCAGGATCATTCATCCACATTCTAACCATCGGATTTCTTCCAAAAGCATGATTTAAGGCAACATCCAAAATTACTGCGATCTCATTTTGATGACACAAATCGATAAACTCTTTTAGTTTATCCGAAGTTCCATAAAACTTATCTAAAGCCATATGAAATGAAGTATTGTAACCCCAGCTTTCATTGCCTTCAAACTCCATTACCGGCATTAGCTGAATAGCATTTATTTTAAGGTTTTTAAAATAATCTATCTTATCTATTAAACTTTGAAAATTGCGAGAAGCATCAAAATCACGAACCAAAACTTCGTAAACCACCAGTTTTTCTTTTTCTGATTTTACAAAGTTTGTAACCTGCCAGTTGTATGGAGTCTGTCCTGTTTTAAGAACGGTAACTTCAAATTGTTGGCCTGTTGGGTAAACTGGTAAATTTGGATAGGAAGATGCTGGAATCCAAGGATCATCATAAGGAGATAAAACCAAAGTTGAGTAAGGATCTGCTGTTTTTACTAAAGATGGAGAATTAGCCAGCGGCGAAGCATCTACAACCCAATATTGAAAAGTATTATTTACACCTGAAACCAATCCAGTCAATTCTAACCAAAACTTTCCCGAAGCAGGGTCTTTTTTCATGGCATACGCCGATGTAGGCTGCCAGTTATTGAAACTTCCGGCAACGTAAACAAAATCTTTTGATGGAGCATCAAGCACTAATGTTGCTTTTGAAACATCACTAGAATAATTAATTCCATCAACCAATCCTGTTGGCATTGCTTCAGAAACGGTATTCGGATTTACAACAACCGAAAACTTCTTTATAAGGGTAACTCCTGCTTGAGTGACACTCAATTCATACATCTGATTGCTTGTAACATTTGTATGAGAATAGGAATAGCTTGCTGTACTTGCATTCGCATTTATAACTACTCCATTTGCTTTTAAAGAATAACTTGCCGCTCCATTTGTATTTGTTGCAACGATATTAAAATTTGATCCAGAAGCTATAATTAAAGCACTATTCTCAACTGGCGAAGTGAGATTTACCTGAAAAGCTCCTACTTCAGCAACGGCATCTTGAGATTGTCTTGATCCAGATCCGTCTTTTGCTTTAACCAAAAAACCTATTCTGCCTATTCCGTTTCTGCCAAAATATACAGAGGGTATAAATGTTTTGGTATACGTATCGGCTCCTGCATTGTATGTAAATCTGCTGGCTTCGTTTGAAGCGGTCCAAGATCCGTTTGAAGGAGAATCTGCTTGATTTGTATCATTTATATCATAAGACCACGACCAAAGATATAAGGCATTGTCTGTAATTCCCCAAGTGCCTTCATTAACACTTGTTCCTGCAATTGAAATAGTTATGGAAGTGGTATCTTCAAAAGTGGGCGGATTTATTGAAAAACTAACCGTTTGCTGTTGGGCAAAAGCAGTTAGTCCCATCAATAAAAATATTGATAGTAAAGTTTTTTTCATAATCAGTGTGGTTATTTGATTAGTAAGTTTGATTAAAAAAGGGCTATCTGAGATAGCCCTTTTTCAGTTATTAACTGAAGTTTTTATTGATTTGGAATCATCAAATAACTTCCGTCTAAATCATTGAAATAAATTACATATTTAGATTTTGCAACCGGTATATTATCCCCAGTTCCTCCACCAGAAAAAGCAGTAGTTCCACCCCATGAAACATCCCATGCATTATTCGCTCTGAATTTTGCTTCTCCATCATTTAAGCTTGTTGATCCTAATGACCACGCATGTTTGTCAAAAGTCGATTTATCTAATGCAGTAGAAGCATCCCAGCCACCAGGAGTACTGCTTCCTATAACACCAACAGTATCATATAATTTTGCTATTGATGCAGCATCTGTGTAAGGTGTCAAAGTATATTTTAAAGTTTTGGTATTAAACTGGAAATTATAATATCCATCTGCTGGAATTGTAAATTCACCTGCATTATTTTTAATTTCAATCGAACTGTCATCTGCTTTCCCCAATTGAGAATCCCAGCTTCCTTTTACAGATATTAGTTTAAAGTTACCTGCTTTGAAATAACCAACAAATTTATATTTTGTATCATCTTTACCATCTCTGAACATTGGCTGATGTTTCGTATCAACATTATTATCCCATCCGCCAGCAACAGCCGCTCCTATTAGATACCAATCTGTGAAATCATAAGTAACTCTTCCTAAATAAGGAGTAACACTAATTGTAATTAAGTTTTTTCCAACTTGAACAAAACCTCCAGAAACATTAGCAGTAATTTTTACATCATACTGAGCCGCTTCTTCTGGTTTTCCTCCTAAATCAATTGCTGCTTGATTTAATTCTTTACCTAGTACAGAAACCTCAGTAATACTGTTTGTAGTACTTTGCAATGTTTTTGCAGCAGTAAAATCTCCGCCTTTCTTATCAATAAGCAAAGTATACTTTATTGCTACAGTTGAAGAATATTGCGCAGCCGACCAAGTAAATTTAGCTACTTCGTCTGATGCTTTATCAACATCAAGAACATAATTCTGACCTGTTGTTGGCGCTGTAATTTCTGGAGCTGCAACAACATTAAGCACTGGTCTTTCGTCTACAGAGTCCGCATTACACGACACCAATAGCACACCAATAAATGCGATTAAAATTTTATATATATTTTTCATTTTACAGTTCTATTAGATATTAGTACCCAGGATTTTGTTTCAATGTAGGGTTCGCCTGAATTGTCTTAGAAGGAATAGGCATTAAGTCTCTATATGAATCTGTTGCCATACCATTCATTACGCCACCTTTCCATTGCCAGATCTTGCTTCCTCCTGTAAATTTTCCAAAACGAATCAAATCTGTTCTTCTGTGGCACTCCCAGAATAACTCTCTACCTCTTTCTGCCAAAAGAAAATCAAGAGTTAAATTTGCACTTGATATTGTAGTTGCTCCTGCTCTTGTTCTAATTT
The DNA here is from genome assembly GCF_056824325.1 of Flavobacterium sp. B330r. Classification (NCBI taxonomy): domain Bacteria; kingdom Pseudomonadati; phylum Bacteroidota; class Flavobacteriia; order Flavobacteriales; family Flavobacteriaceae; genus Flavobacterium; species Flavobacterium sp. B330r. Next base: position 2,288,629 of record NZ_CP124860.1, on the reverse strand, counting down.
GGTTTACATAATCTACAGCAGTTGCCAAATTACCTGTAGTTGCACCACGTACAACAGCTTCAGCATACATTAAATAAGCATCAGAAACTCTGAAAACTGGAAAATCAGTATCTGGAATATCAGTTCTTTGAGCTGGTGAACCATCCGATTTTTTATTAATATATTTAGTCACAGCATAACCATCTGTAAATGTTGAAATATTAGTAATATCTAAAGCTTGTCCATCAGTATGGAATGTTCCTCTTTTATCTCCAGTAGCAGTTGCATCAGGAAAAAGAGCCACGAATTCTTTACGAGTTCTAGTACCGAACCAACCTCCGTCCATTCCTCTTGAAGCAGCATCTATACTTCCTCCAATAGCAGCGTGAATAATAAAACTCATTCCTCCACCAGTTGCTCTAATTGCATTTCCATCACTTATGATCGGGAAAATAAATTCGTTTTGAGCACCATTTGTATTGTTATCTGCAGAGAATAAGTAAGAATAAGGAACGTTTGCAAATGTATATCCTGAATTAATGATTTCAGTACATAAAGTTGCTACGTCATTGTTTCTTTCTGTTCCTGTATATACTTTAGAGTTCAAATAAATTTGAGCTAATAAAAATTTAGCCGCTACCTTATCCACTCTACCGTATTCATTTGATTTTGCATTTGCTAAACTATTATCTAAATCTTTTAATTCAGACTCTACAAAAGCAAAAACTTCTGCTCTAGATTTTTGTACTGGATAAAAGAATCCAACAGGATCAGCTTCTGTTGTAATTGGCACATTACCAAATAAATCCATTAAATTTACATAAGAATAAGCTCTTAAGAAACGAGCTTCTGCTCTAAAAGTTGCAATTTCAGCTTTTAGACTTGCATCAACACCTCTTGCTTCTAATTTCTCATCTGTAGTTTGTCTTAAAAATTCATTTGCCAAACTGATATGGTAAGATGCTCTAGAATACGTTCCGTATAAAAACTCATTTACAGGAGACCATGTTTGTGTGTTTAATGTTGGCAAAGCACCATCGGCCCAAGCAATAACAGCCTCATCTGTAGGTAATTCTTGCGTTACAAAAAGCAAACGCAAGTAACTACTAAAATCCCCGCTAAGACCAGCAATATCTGCTTGTCCGTCACCATCATTTCCTCCTACATAAAGTCCAGCATATAATTTTGCTAAAACCTGCTTGTAAGATGCTGGATCTTCAAAAAAAGTTTCCGATAAAAATTCATCATCATCTTTTGGTGTCACGTTTAAATCGTCAGTACACGAAGTAAGCGTCATACTTATTCCTAAAATAAATAGGAAGAAATAAGATATATATTTAAATGATATTTTCATTTTGTATGTTTTAAAATTTTGTTTTTCAATGTACTATTAGAAACTTGCATTTACTCCAAACAAGAATGTTCTTGCTCTTGGATAAACGTTACCATCGATTCCGTTGAATTTCTCCGGATCTAATCCATCATATTTTGTAAGTACAAAAACATTTTGAACACCTGCTGAGAATCTTAAAGAAGCAGCTTTCAATAAAGCTTTATCCAAAGTATAACCAACTGTTACGTTATCTAATTTGATGAAAGAAGCATCTTTTACATAGTAATTAGATAAATAACGCTGAGTTCCATTATCTTCATAAGTAAATCCAGTATTTAAATAATCTGAACTTACGTTTGATAAGTCTGTTTGTCTTCTTAAACCTGCATCTGAATATCCTAAGTTAGAATTTACGTTATCAAAAATGTAATTTCCTAAACTTGCTCTCCAGTTCATTGTAAAATCAAACTTTTTGTAGTTTAAAGTTGAGAATAAACCGAAAGTATAATCTGCTGTTGGTTTTTTGTATCTGTAACGATCATTTCCATCAATTTTACCATCTCCATTTCTGTCAACATAAGCTCCAGCAATAGGTTTTTTGTTTGCATCATACAATTGCTCGTATACAAAGAATGAATTTGGAGCAGATCCAACTGTATTAATTAAAACTTTATTTCCGTTTCCACCTTTAATATTATCTCCTACTTCATAACCTTGGAAACCTTCAACAGTCTGACCTAAACTCTCAATTTTTTGGTCTAAATAAGTAGCATTAACCGCTACGTTCCAAGTTAAATTATCTTTTTTGATGATATCTGACTGAAGGCTGAATTCAACCCCTTTAGTTCTTAAATCACCAATATTATTAAATCCTTGGTTTCTCAAGTTAGCACCATCTGGCACTAATACATCAGCTAATAAGTCAGATGATTTTTTATCAAAATAGTTAACAGATCCAGTAATTCTATCTTTTAAGAATCCAAAATCAACTCCGATATTCATCTCAGCCAATTCTTCCCATTTGATATTTTGGTTATATCCTTCTGGTCTAGCTGTTCTGTAAACAACACCATTAAATACATATTGAGTATTAACCGTACCAAGTGTAACTCTTCTTAAATAGTCATACTGAGCAGAAATATCTTGCTGACCTGTAGTACCGTAACCAACTCTTAATTTCAAACTAGAAAGTGTTTCGTTATCTTTTAAGAAAGACTCTTCAGCAATATTCCATGCAAAAGCACCTCCCATAAAGTTACCCCATCTGTTTTCTTCAGAGAAACGAGAAGTTCCGTCTCTTCTGTAGTTTAAAGTCAATAAATATTTACTGTCCCAACCTAAATTCACACGTCCAAAATAAGATTGTAAATTAATATCTGGATCAGTAATAACATCTTCATTTCTACTAGCTGCAGGCTGTGTAAGCTCTCCAGATTGGTATTTTTCTTTTTGGAACAACTGATAGTTGTAACCAGCTGTAGCATCCAATTTAAGTTTTCCAAAAGTTTTGCTATACACAAAATACGCATTCAAGTTTTTGTTTTGAAGATCATCTGTGTACGTATTATCGTTTCCTAAATTTACCCAGTTTCCAGAACTGAATGGGTTTGGCTGATATCCTAAAGCACTTTCTGTACTTTGTCTGTTGTATCCGCTACTGTCGAATCTATCGATACCAGCTTCTGCAACAAATCTTAAATCTTCGAAGAAATGGAATTTATAATCAAGGCTGATGTTACCCCATTTTCTAGTAGATTTAGATCTTTTGTCTTCTTGATTTAATCTTGCAACTGGGTTTTTAGCAGGTAATAATGCTAAGTTTCCGTTTGGCTCCAACCATTCAAAATATCCTCCGTAACGAGAACCCGCTTCGTAAGGAGATTGTGTTGGATCAAAACTAATTGCAGAACCAATAACCGCATCTTCGTCTTGAAATTGATTTTTGCTGAAAGATAAGTTTCCGCTAATATCAATTTTTAAGTGATTATCAAACAATACTGGATTTAACGATATCGATGTCGTTGTTCTTTCAAAAGAAGTGTTTCTTAAGATTCCTGGATTATCAACATTACCAACAGATAAACGTACTGGTAATTTATTGAATAAAGCACCGCTTACAGAGATATTATTGTTTGTTGTTAAAGCTGTATGGAAAATTTCATCTTGCCAGTTTGTATTTGCAGTACCCATTAATGCTTTTTGAGCATCAGATCCTTTTGAGTTTACAAAACTTCTAAATTGATCTGCATTTAAAACATCAACTGTATTAGCCACTGTATTGATACCAACTTGAGAGCTGAAGTTCACTTTTACACCACCTTTAGTTCCTTTTTTAGTTGTAATTACGATTACACCATTTGCTGCACGTGAACCGTAAATAGCCGCTGCAGAAGCATCTTTAAGAACTGTAAATGACTCAATATCATTTGGGTCAATTGTCGACAATATACTTGTAGCACCACTTGGAACAGCGTTGCTTAAAGGAAGTCCATCTAAAATAATCAATGGGTCGTTTGAAGCACTTAATGAAGATCCTCCACGAATTCTAATATCTGCTTTTGCTCCTGGAGCACCTCCTCCAACAACATTTACACCAGCAATACGTCCACCAATCAAAGATTCTGGAGTAACGTTGATACCTTTATTAAATTCTTTGGCAGAAATTTGAGAAACAGATCCTGTTGCGTCTTTTTTCTTAACAGTTCCGTAACCAACCTGCACTACAACTTCTTGCAATTGATTGGTATCTTCTTCTAAAGATACTGGCAAGTTTTTCTGACCATTAAAGACAATAGTCGCTGTTTTGTATCCAATAAATGAAACTAAAATCTTGTCTCCATTTTTTAAATTTGGCAATTGGAATTTACCATCAAAATCTGTAGAGGTACCAGTTGCGGAACCTTGTACATTTACATTTACCCCTGGTATTGGCTGACCTGTGGCATGATCAGTTACTACTCCACTTAAAGTACTCTGAGCTAGTACTGTAAACGGAAGCAGAAGGAATAAAAATAACAACTTTTTGTAAATTGTTTTCATACTTTTTGTTTAAATTAGTTTTGAGTTTTTGACTGTTAGTTAAGTTTTTAATTTTACTTCGAATTCCAAAATTATGAATTTATTAACATGCTCAACCAGAGACAATTTTTATTGCTTTACGAAAACGTGGTAGTGTTGAAAACTTTCTATTTTTTGTAATCTTTTAGCGTTAAAATTGCAAATACCAAAAATATTGCACACCTTTATTATTAATTAGATTTTTTTCAATTAACTCCATGAAACGTAAAATAACCCTCAAACAGATTGCAAAGGAGCTTGACGTGTCTATCTCAACTGTCTCAAAATCACTTAGAAACAGTCTAGAAATTGGCGAAGAAACACGACTAAAAGTGCAGGCTTTTGCGAAGTTTTACAACTACAAGCCCAACAATATTGCCCTTAGTTTAAAGAACCGAAAAACCAAGAGTATCGGGATTATTATTCCAGAAATCGTACACTACTTTTTCTCTACTGTCATCAACGGAGTAGAGCAAGTGGCAAACGAATACGGATACAGCGTAGTTATCTGTGTATCAGACGATTCTTTTGATAAAGAAGTTCTAAATATGGAGATGTTAGCCAACGGAAGTATTGATGGTTTTATCATGTCTCTTTCTAAAGAAACACAATTTAAAGGCGACTTTCACCACATTACCGAAGTCATCAATCAAGGAATGCCTGTAGTAATGTTTGATCGCGTTACAAACGATATATTATGCGATAAAGTAATTATTGATGATAAATCTGCAGCCTATGAAGCAGTTCAAAGTTTAATTGACAATGGCCGCAAGAAGATCGCTCTTGTGACCACGGTCGATTATGTAAGTGTTGGAAAACTGAGAACCGACGGTTACGAAAAAGCATTATTAGACAATGGATTGCCTTTTAATGAAGATTTAATCATAAAAATTGAAGATGTAGAAACTTGCGAAATAACCATTAGTCAGCTTTTGCATGAAAGAGCTTTTGATGCCGTTTTTGCTGTAAATGAGCTTTTTGCTGTAACAATTATCAAAACAGCAAATAAAATGGGATTAAAAGTTCCTGAAGATTTAGCTGTAATTGCATTTACTGACGGAATCATTTCAAAATACTCAACTCCAACAATTACAACCGTTAGCCAAAGTGGAGAAAAAATGGGCAATAAAGCGGCAAAAATGCTTATTGAAAGACTTGAAACAGAAGAAGATGACGACGAAGAACATACTGAAAATTACACCACAGAAGTTATCGAAACTCATTTAATAAAAAGAGAATCTACTGACTAAAAAACTTAAAATCAACACTTTCTAAAGCCATAAAAAATATTTATGGCTTTTTTATTAGCATAAATAAAAAAATAATTTATAATTTTACGCCCGTCAAGGCTTTTAGTTTTACTTCGAAAAGAACAAAGTTTTGATAAGCAAGGCGCTTATCGTATAATTTTTCAAATTACGATAATGGAAAAGCGTAAATTAAGTTTCTGGGAAATTTGGAACATGAGTTTCGGTTTCTTAGGAATACAATTTGGTTTTGCACTGCAAAACGCAAATACTTCAAGAATTTTTGAAACCCTTGGTGCTAAAATAGATGAAATCCCAATTTTGTGGATTGCTGCGCCTGTTTCAGGTTTAATTATTCAGCCCGTTATTGGTTATTTCAGTGATAGAACTTGGACTCGTTTAGGGAGACGACGCCCCTATTTTTTAATTGGCGCTATTTTGTCATCGATGGCTTTGTTCGTAATGCCCAACTCTCCAACTTTATGGATTGCTGCAGGAACTTTATGGATAATGGATGCTTCGATCAACGTTTCAATGGAACCTTTCCGTGCTTTCGTAGGCGATAATTTACCCGACCATCAGCGTGCCTTGGGCTTTGTTATGCAGAGTTTCTTTATTGGTACCGGTGCCGTTGTTGGTTCTGTTCTGCCCTATCTTTTCACAAATGTTTTTGATGTCAGCAATGTTGCGCCAAAAGGAATTATTCCGGATGCCGTAAAATGGTCATTTTATATTGGCGGAATCGTTTTTCTGCTTTCCGTTTTATGGACCGTTTTTAAATCAACCGAATATACGCCTGAAGAACTTCATGCTTTTGAAGCTAACAGCAAAAAAGACTCCGAAGGCATATCAAATTCTGAAACAGAATCTGGCGTTTCTACAAAAAAACAATTGCTTTTAGGATTATTGTTTGCTGGTATCGGAGCATTAATTTCATTTTTAATTTTCGAAAACAGCCTGGCAAAAGAACTTTATATTCTATTTATTGGTCTAATTTTCATGGGTATTTTATTTGTAATTGCATCGCAACTACGAACAAAAAAAGTTCAGAATGGTTTTACCATAATCATGACCGATTTATTGAATATGCCAAAAACAATGCAAAAATTAGCTTGGGTTCAATTTTTCTCTTGGTTTGCGCTTTTCTCAATGTGGATTTATACAACTCAAGCAGTCACACAGCATATTTTTGGAACTACAGACACAACTTCGAAAACCTACAATGATGCCGCCGACTGGGTTTCGGTATTGTTTACAGTTTACAACGGAATTGCCGCTGCAGTTGCCTTTTTACTGCCAATTATTGCAAAAAAAGTAGGCGTTAGAGCAACACACTTATTGGCCTTATGCGCTGGAGGTGTTGGTTTAATTTCAATTTATTTTATTGGTGACAAACAAATGCTTATCCTTCCAATGCTAGGCGTTGGTATTGCATGGGCAAGTATTTTATCAATGCCTTATGCTATGTTGTCTGGTGCTTTGCCAGCTGCAAAAATGGGTTATTATATGGGAGTTTTTAACTTTTTCGTAGTAATTCCGCAAATCGTAGCCGCTACGATATTAGGATTCGTAATCAAACAATTCTTCCATAATGAACCTATTTACGCTCTAATAATTGGAGGTGTATCAATGATTTTCGCAGGATTATTGACTCTTAGAGTAAATAGTAAAACTAAAATTGAAATCCATGAATAATAAAAAAGCATTCATCTTCGATCTTGACGGCGTGATCGTTGATACCGCTAAATACCACTTTTTGGCTTGGCAAAAAATTGCTCAGTCGTTAAATATAAATTTTACACATGAAGACAACGAACTTCTTAAGGGCGTAAGCCGAGTTCGTTCGTTGGATATAATACTTGGATTAGGAAATGTTGAGGCTTCTCAGGAAGACAAAGACAAATGGCTAATTCAGAAAAACGAAGATTATTTATCTTATTTAGTTGACATGGACGAAAGTGAGGTTCTTCCAGGAGTTATTACAATTCTAAAACTATTAAAAGATAAAAATCAAGGAATTGCATTGGGCTCTGCCAGCAAAAATGCAAGACCCATTTTAGAAAAAACAGAGATTCTGTCTTACTTCGATGTTATTGTTGACGGAAACGATGTCAGCAATGCAAAACCAGATCCTGAAGTTTTCTTAAAAGCGGCTCACTTATTAAACATTGATCCAAAAAATTCAATTGTATTTGAAGACTCTGTTGCTGGAATTCAGGCAGCAAACATCGCAGAAATGGTAAGTGTTGGAATTGGTGAGGAAACAATTTTACATGAAGCTGATCATATTTTTAAAGATTTTACCCAAATGGAAACAAGCTTTATTAACGATTTAATTAGTCAATAAGAAAATTTGATAATTAGATAATTTCTAAAATGAGAATTATTTAATGATCAGATCGACAAATTATTTCACTTAAAAAAAACGTAGAACAACCAAGCAGTTCAAAAGGTAAAAAAAGCGTCAAAAAAATAATTATCTAATTATCAAATTGACACATTTTCTAATTCCTCAAATTGCCACATTATCTAATTTAAAAATGAATCAAGATTATATAAAACCAGACAATTGGTCCATAATAGAAGAAGGATTTGATGTCGAAAGAGTAAAATCGTCCGAAAGTCTTTTTAGTATCGGAAACGGTGCTATGGGGCAGCGTGCGAATTTTGAAGAAGCATATTCTGGCGAAACATTCCAAGGAAGTTATATCGCAGGGATTTATTATCCAGATAAAACAAAAGTGGGCTGGTGGAAAAACGGTTATCCGAAATATTTCGCCAAAGTACTAAATGCACCAAACTGGATTGGAATTGATATTGAAATCAACGAAGAAAACCTTGATTTACACAATTGTACCGAAGTTAAAAATTTCCGTAGAGAATTGAATATGAAAGAAGGATGGTACAATCGTTCTTTTGAAGCTGTTCTTAAAAACGGAACTGAGATTGCGGTAAACATTCGTCGTTTTCTTTCCTTAGATTTAGACGAAGCTGGAGTGATCAAATACGATATTACACCTTTAAATAAAGATGCAAAAATCGTTTATAAACCCTATATCGACGCTGGTGTAACCAATGAAGATGCCAACTGGGAAGAAAAATTCTGGGAACCTTTGGAAGTTAAAAAAGGTACAAATGAAGCTTTTGTAACGGCTCAAACTTTCAAAACGCATTTTAAAGTAACGACTTTTATGCACAATACGATTTTGGCAAATGGAGAAAACATCAATGTTTCGCCATCAACAATCGATTCAACTGTAGATAAAGTTCAATATACGTACGGTACTATTATCGCAAAAGGACAAACCTCAACAATCCAAAAAATTGGAGGTTATACGGTTTCTTTAAACCACGAAAATACTTTGGCTGGAGCCGAAAAAGTAATCAAATCTGCGGTTGCCTTAGGATATGATACTTTGCTTCAAAATCAAATTGAGGCTTGGGCAAAAGTTTGGGAAATGTCAGATATTACCATTGAAGGAGATGTAAAAGCACAACAGGGAATTCGTTTCAACATTTTCCAATTAAACCAAACGTATTCAGGAAAAGATTCTCGTTTAAATATTGGTCCAAAAGGATTTACAGGAGAAAAATACGGCGGATCTACTTATTGGGACACTGAGGCTTATTGTATTCCGTTTTATATGGCAACAAAAGACCAGCAGGTTGCAAGAAACTTATTGACGTATCGTTACAATCAATTAGACAAAGCGATTGAAAATGCTAAGGATAATTTAGGTTTCAAAAACGGCGCAGCGTTGTATCCAATGGTTACCATGAATGGTGAAGAATGCCACAACGAATGGGAAATCACACACGAAGAAATCCATAGAAATGGTGCGATTGCTTTTGCAATTTACAACTATAACCGTTACACGGGCGATTACTCTTATATTCCAGAAAAAGGTTTAGAAGTTTTAATTGGTATTGCACGTTTCTGGCACCAAAGAGCTTCTTTCTCAAAAGATAAAAATCAGTACGTAATTCTTGGAGTTACTGGTCCAAACGAATACGAAAACAACATCAACAATAATTTCTATACCAATTATATTGCCAAATGGTGTATTGATTTTGCTTCAGAACAAATCGAAAAAGTAGCTTCAGAATATCCAGCAGATCACAAAAGAGTGATGGAGAAAGTTAATCTTTCATCTGAAGAAATCAAAGAATGGAAAAAAGTGGCAGACGATATGTACTTCCCTATTTCTGAAGAACTTGGAATCTACTTACAGCAAGATGGTTTCTTAGACAAAGATTTAGTTCCGGTAAAAGATTTAGATCGTTCACAACGCCCGATTAACCAAAAATGGTCTTGGGATCGTGTGTTGCGTTCGCCATACATCAAACAGGCAGACGTTTTACAAGGTTTTTATTTCTTCGAAGATCATTTCTCAAAAGAAGAATTAAAACGCAATTTCGAATTTTATGAATCATTTACCGTACACGAAAGTTCGCTTTCGCCTTGCGTGCACTCGATTCAAGCTGCAGCTTTAGATAAAATGGACATGGCATATACATTTTATTTAAGAACTTCTCGTCTGGATTTGGATGATTATAATAAAGAAGTGGAAGAAGGTTGTCATATCACGTCAATGGCCGGTACATGGATGAGTATCGTGGAAGGCTTTGGAGGAATGCGTGTTAAAAATGACCAGCTTCATTTCTCACCAAAAATTCCAAAAGAATGGAAAGGGTATTCTTTTAAAATTAATTTCAGAAATCAAATTTTAAAAGTAGCTGTAAATCACAATGAAACAACATTTACTATAGATGGCGATAAAGATTTAACAATTATCGTTAACGGAAAACCTGAAATTGCAAGTAAATTTGTACAAATAAATTAAATTACAATACACTAAAAATCTAAAAAACATGAAAAACTTATTTTTCGCAAGTTTAATTTTGTTTGCGTTCAGCACTGTTGCAAAAGCGCAGCAATTAAAATCACCCGAAGGCAAGTTCGTAATGGAATTTTCTCTTCAAAACGACGGAACTCCAACTTACAATTTAAAATACAAAAACAAAGAAGTTGTAAAAACCAGTAAATTGGGTCTTGAACTTAAAGATGACAAAAAATCTTTATTAAACGACTTTACAATTGCTGATACTAAAACTTCCACTTTTGACGAAACTTGGAAACCGGTTTGGGGAGAAGTAGATCACATTAGAAATCATTATAATGAGTTAGCGGTTACTTTAAATCAAAAAGGAACAGACAGACAAATTATTATCCGTTTCCGTTTATTCGAAGATGGACTTGGATTTAGATATGAATTCCCAGCACAAAAGAATCTTACTTATTTTGTAATTAAAGAAGAAAGATCTCAATTTGCTATGACTGGAGATCATACTGCTTTCTGGATTCCAGGAGATTATGATACTCAAGAATATGATTACACAAAATCGAAATTATCTGAAATTAGAGGATTATCTGAAAAAGCATATACAGCAAACGTTTCACAAAAATCTTTTTCGCCAACAGGAGTTCAGACTTCTTTGATGTTAAAAACAAACGACGGAATCTATATCAACTTACACGAAGCGGCTTTAATTGACTATTCTTGTATGCACTTGAATTTAGATGATAAAAACATGACTTTCACCTCTTGGTTAACTCCAGATGCAAAAGGAGATAAAGGTCATATGCAAGCACCAAATCATTCACCTTGGAGAACGATTATTGTAAGCGATGATGCTAGAGAAATCTTAGCTTCAAAAATGACTTATAACTTAAATGATCCATCAAAAATTGAAAATACTTCTTGGATTAAACCAGTAAAATACGTTGGTGTTTGGTGGGAAATGATTACAGGAAAAAGCTCTTGGTCATACACTAATGATTACCCAACAGTACAATTGGGAGTTACTGATTTCGCGAAAGCAAAACCAAACGGAACACACGGAGCAAACAATGCTAATGTGAAAAAATACATTGATTTTGCTGCACAGCACGGTTTTGATGCTGTTTTGGTTGAAGGCTGGAACGAAGGCTGGGAAGACTGGTTTGGACATTCTAAAGATTATGTTTTTGATTTCTTGACTCCATACCCAGATTTCGATGTAAAAGGTCTGCATGAATATGCAAAATCTAAAGGTGTAAAAATCATCATGCACCACGAAACTTCAGGATCTGTTCGTAACTACGAGCGCCACATGGATGCTGCTTACAAATTCATGAATGATAATGGATATGATGCTGTAAAAAGCGGTTACGTAGGTGATATTTTGCCAAGAGGCGAAAACCACTACAGCCAATGGATTGTAAACCATTATCAATACGCTATCGAAAAAGCAGCTGATTATAAAATTATGGTGAACGCTCACGAAGCAGTTCGTCCAACAGGAATTGCTAGAACGTATCCTAACTTAATTGGAAACGAAGCTGCAAGAGGAACAGAATACCAAGCTTTTGGAGGTTCTAAACCAAATCACGTTACCGTTTTACCATTTACACGTTTAATTGGTGGTCCAATGGATTATACTCCTGGGATTTTCGAAATGGATATTAGCAAAATGAATCCTGATAACAAATCGCATGTAAACAGTACAATTGCAAACCAATTGGCATTATACGTTACTATGTACAGCCCGTTGCAAATGGCTGCTGATACTCCAGAAAACTACAACCGTTTTCTAGATGCATTCCAATTCATTAAAGATGTGGCTGTAGACTGGTCAGAAAGTAAATATATTGAAGCTGAGCCAGGAGATTTTATCACTGTTGCTCGTAAAGCAAAGGGAACAAATAACTGGTTTGTTGGAAACGTAAACGGAGAAACGCCACGTACTTCAAACATCGATTTCGGTTTCCTTGAAAAAGGTAAAAAATATACCGCAACAATTTATGCTGATGCAAAAGATGCGCATTACAAAACTAATCCGCAGGCTTATACTATCAAAAAAATTGCTGTAACAAACAAATCAAAATTATCTCAGTTTTCTGCTCCAGGTGGAGGTTATGCGATAAGCATTATTGAAAACAAATAATTTTTAAAGACAAGTAATTAACCCCAAGATTACTTGTCTTTTTTTTAAATTGCAAAAAGCTTATCCTAACAGGTTTCAAAATCTGTTAGGCATAAATCATAATCCTACTTAAATCCGATTTAAATGAATTACAAATCAAGCTTTTTAATTATTTTAATAACACTTTTGACTCTTAACAGCTACTCTCAACAGAAAGTTGCAGCGAAATATGATTATTTATTATACGTGCCAAAAGACTATTCAAAAGAAAATAAAAAATATCCACTTGTAATTTATCTTCATGGCGGAGGGCAGAAAGGAAATGATTTAAATAAGCTCAAAACATACGGTTTACCTTATTTAGTTGAAAAAGGACAAAATTTTGATTTTATAATTGCTTCGCCTCAATGTCCAGATAATAAATACTGGTCGACAGAAAATTGGTTTGAAACATTATTTGCCGATTTAGAAGCAAAATATAGAATTGATAAAAGCAGAATTTACATTACCGGAATTAGCATGGGCGGTTACGGAGCTTACATTACAGCTCTAGACTTTCCTGACCAATTTGCTGCAGTTGTTGCGCTTTGCGGCGGAATTAACGACAGCGATTTAACGAGAGTTTGCAATCTTAGTAAAATTCCAATTTGGGCTTTTCATGGCACAGCCGATGATAAAATCCCATTTAGTGAAACGGAAAGAATTGCAAAAGGTCTTGAATCGTGTGAAACTAAGAATAAATTCAAGTTTACTCGTTTAGAAAATGAAGGACATGAGATTCAATATCTCTATGAAACAAATCCTGAAATTTATAAATGGATGCTTGAACAAAAGAAATAAAAATTACAAACTATGAAAAATCAAAAAACATCTATTATCTATAAATTAGCCTTATTGGTATTGTTGTTTTCCGCTTCCGCGAAAGCGCAAATTCAAAAAGTAGAACCGCCTTTCTGGTACGCTGGAATGAAAAATTCAGAACTGCAGATTATGTTCTACGGAAAAAACATTGCACAGTATGAAGCTTCGGTTTCAAACAATGTTGTAATTAAAAATGTAGAAAAAACAGAAAACCCGAACTATCTTTTCGTGACAATCGATACAAAAGACGTAAAAACTTCTGAATTGGTTTTCTCTTTCAAAAACAATAATAAAGTTGCCTTTAAACAAAAATATACTCTAAAAGAAAGAAGAGCAAATTCGGCAGACAGAAAAAGTTACGACGCATCTGATTTGATGTACTTAATCATGCCAGATCGTTTTGCTAACGGAAATCCTAAAAATGACAGCGACGCTTCTTTAACTGAAAAAGGAAACCGTCAAGATCCAAGCGGACGTCACGGCGGAGATATTGAAGGAATTATCAAAAACTTAGATTATATTTCTTCTCTTGGCGCGACTACAATCTGGAGCACGCCTTTATGTGAAGACAACGACAAACAGCATTCGTATCATACGTACGGACAATCGGATGTTTACAAAATTGATCCGCGTTACGGAACAAACGATGATTACGCTCGTTTATCGGCAGAAATGCACAAAAAGAACATGAAACTGGTTATGGATTATGTTACCAATCACTGGGGAATTACGCATTGGATGATGAAAGATATTCCAACCAAAACATGGTTCAATCAATTTGAAACTTTTACACAAACGCATCACAGACGTGAAGTAATTACAGATATTCACGCTTCTAAAATAGATCAGAAAGTTTGTGTTGACGGCTGGTTTGTGCCTTCAATGCCAGACTTAAATCTTAGAAATCCTTTGGTTGCAAAATATTTAACTCAAAATGCAATCTGGTGGATTGAATTTGCAAATCTTGATGGTTTCAGAGTAGATACTTATAACTACTCAGATAAAACTGCTATGGCAAATTGGGCAAAATCTATTACAGATGAATACCCTAATTTTAACATTGTAGGTGAAATCTGGATGCACAATCAAGCAAATTTAGCTTTTTGGCAGAAAGACAGTAAAATTGGTGCTATTGAAAACTACAATTCGAATCTTCCAAGTGTAATGGATTTTACGCTTCAAAGTCAGATTACTTCTGCCTTTAGTGAAGATGAGCCAAACTGGGATAGCGGATTGATTAAATTCTACAACAATTTTGCTATGGATTTTCTATATCCAAATACCAATAACATTTTGGTTTTTGCCGAAAATCATGACACGGATCGTATGAATGAAAAATTCAAATATGATTTACCAAAATACAAACTGGCAATGACTTTATTGGCAACAGTTCGTGGAATTCCGCAAATCTATTACGGTTCAGAGATCGGAATGGGTGGAGATAAAGGCAAAGGCGGAGATGCCGATATTCGTCAGGATTTTCCAGGCGGATGGGCTGGGGACAAAAACAATGCTTTCACCAAAGAAGGAAGAACTCCAGAACAAGCGGCTTACTTTGATTTCAGTGCAAAATTATTCAACTGGAGAAAAACAAACGAAGCGGTTCATTTCGGAAAAATGAAGCATTATATTCCAGAAAATAATACGTATGTGTATTTCAGATATACTGATAATAAAACGGTTATGGTGGTTTTCAATAACAATGCAAAAGAGCAGGTTGTAAAAACAAACCGCTTTAAAGAAAGCATCAAAAACTACAAATCAGGAAAAGATGTTATTTCAGGAAAAACATTCGATTTAGCTTCTGAAATTACTTTAGAACCAAAATCAGCTTTGGTTTTAGAATTGGAATAACAATGTTTTTTCTCTCGCAGATTTAGGAGATTGATTCGCCTGTTCGCTTACGCTCGAGTGAGCAGATAATTTTAAAAAAAAAATCTGCCAAATCTGCGAGAAACTATTTTTCCGCCACGAATTCACGAATTTTTATTCTCACAGATTTTAAAAAATAATTCGTGAATTCGTGGCTATTTTTTTCAACACAATCCATCCTAAAATATTCTAAAATAATGAAAAAATACACTTTCCTTTTTTTATCTTTAGTATACTTAACAATGAGTTGTTCTGGCTCAAAATCAGTTACAATGAATAACGAAAATACTTCGAAAACACCTTTCGTTTGGGAAGGGGCAAATGTTTATTTTTTACTTACAGACCGTTTTTACAATGGAGACACTTCCAACGACGTCAATTTCAATCGAACCAAAACTCCCGGAAAACTACGTGGATTTGAAGGTGGTGACATCATCGGAATTACCAAAAAAATAGAATCGGGATATTTTGAAAAATTAGGAATCAATGCCATTTGGCTTACGCCGATTGTCGAACAGATTCATGATGGCGTTGACGAAGGAACTGGATTGAGTTATGGCTTTCACGGTTATTGGGCAAAAGATTGGACAGCTCTCGATCCGAACTTTGGAACAAAAGAAGATTTAGCCAATCTGGTAAAAAAAGCACACGAAAAAGGCATCAGAATAATTCTGGATGGCGTAATTAATCATACAGGACCAGTAACTCCAGAAGATCCCGTTTGGCCTTCTGACTGGGTAAGAACTGGCGTAGTATGCGATTATAAATCTTTTGAAAATACTACGATGTGTACTTTGGTTGACAATCTTCCAGATATTAGAACTGAAAGTGTACAAGAAGTCGAACTCCCTCCTTTTTTAATAGAAAAATGGAAAAAAGAAGGCCGTTATGAAAAAGAAATTGCTTCGTTGAATGATTTCTTTAAAAGAACAGGATATCCAAGAACACCAAAATATTACATTATAAAATGGTTGACCGATTATATTCTGGAATTCGGAATTGACGGCTATCGCGCCGATACTGTAAAACATACCGAAGAAGGAGTTTGGGCAGACTTTAAAAAAGAATGTGATTATGCATTTGAGACTTGGAAAAAACATCATCCTTTGCAGGTTTTAGATCAGAATCCGTTTTATACTATTGCCGAAGTTTACGGTTACGGAATCAGCGGTGGGCAGGATTATGATTTTGGAGATCGAAAAGTAAATTATTTCCAAAATGGTTTCAATAGCATGATCAATTTTGAATTCAAATGGAATGCTGCTCAAAACGATTATGAAGGTTTATTTTCGAAATATTCTAACGCTTTAAACAATGACTTAAAAGGCTATTCTGTCCTTAATTATATGTCTTCTCACGACGACGGACAACCTTTTGATGCGAACCGAACAAAAAACATCGAAACAGCCAACAAACTATTGCTTTCGCCTGGAATGTCTCAGGTTTATTATGGTGATGAATCAAATCGTTCTTTAGTTGTTGAAGGGACTCAAGGCGATGCAACTCTACGTTCTAACATGAATTGGGAGGAGATTCAGAACAATCCTGAAACACAAAAAACACTTTTACACTGGCAGAAATTAGGTCAGTTTAGACGAAATCATCCTGCGGTTGGAGCTGGAGTTCATAAACTCATTAATCCGTATCCTTATACTTTTTCCAGAACGTTTATTAAAGGTTCCTTTACAGATAAAGTCGTGATGGGAGTAGATTTACCAAAAGGCAGAAAAGAGCTTCCTGTTGGCGATGTCTTCCCAAACGGAACAAAATTAAAAGATACTTATTCAAATCAGGAAGTCGAAGTAATTGATGGAAAAGTAATTATAGACAACGATTTTGATATTGTTTTACTAGAAGAGATTTAAACCAATAAATATTTTTTCTCTCGCAGATTTTGCAGATTCGGCGGATTTCTTTTTTAATTATCTGCTCCATCTCCTAAATCTGCGAGAGACATATAATTTACTACAGATTTTAAAATTCTTTTAATCCTAATAATCTGTGGCTAACATTTTTTTATAATATTTGCTCCCGATAGCTATCGGGATTGCGTAAAACTTTGCGACCTTTGCGGTTAGAAAAAAACATTGCAAAATGCTCAAAATTGCACATCGAGGCGCCAAAGCCTACGAACCTGAAAATACTTTACAAGCTTTTCAAAAGGCCTTAGACTTAAATTCTGACGGAATTGAACTAGATGTTCATCTAAGCGCTGACGGACATGTTATCGTAATTCATGACGAAACCATAGACAGAACCACCGATGGAAAAGGTCTTGTAAATGATTTTACTTTAGCTGAATTGAAATCTTTTTTAATTGATGGTAAATACCAAATTTCAACTCTAAACGAGGTTTTTGATTTGGTTGACAAAAAATGCTTCATCAATATCGAATTAAAAGGTTTAGGAACTGCCTCTAGAGTTGTTCCATTAATTGAAGAATATATCTTAGAAAAAGACTGGAAATACGAGCATTTTATCATTTCAAGTTTTGATTGGAATATGCTGGAGGAAACTTCAACTTTAAATTCAAATATCCCAATTGGTGTTTTAACTGAAGAAGATATAAATACTGCTTTGGCTTTCGCCGAAAAAATAAAAGCAAAAGCCATAAATCCTGATTTTAATTTATTGAATGAAGAAAATGTTCGACAAATTCAGGAAAAAGGATTCTTAGTTTTACCATGGACAGTAAACTCAGAAGAAGACATTCAAAAAGTAAAAAATTATAAAGTAAACGGAATTATCTCTGATAATCCAGATAAAATATAAAGTTTAAAATAGCCACGACTCGAGCGATAGCGAATAGGTGAAACAATTCACGAATTTTTATTGTCAAAGATTATCAAAAAATAATTCGTGAATTCTTGGCTAACAAAAAAAGCATGATCAAAAATTTCGACATAATCATCGTTGGCGGAGGCGCTGCAGGTTTTTTTACCGCGATTAATATTGCAGAGAAAAATCCGAAACTAAAAATTGCTATTTTAGAAAGAGGAAAAGAAGTACTTTCTAAAGTCCGCGTTTCTGGTGGCGGACGATGTAACGTTACGCACGCCTGTTTTGAACCCAACGAATTGGTAAAATTTTATCCCCGAGGCGAAAAAGAACTTCGCGGGCCTTTTCATCAATTTTGTTCTGGAGATACCATTGAATGGTTTGAAAAACACGGCGTAGAATTAAAAATTGAAGAAGATGGCAGAATGTTTCCTGTTTCTAATTCGTCACAAACCATTATTGATTGTTTCCTAAAAGCAACCGAAAAACTAGGTATAAAAGTTTTGACAGGACAAAGCGTTCAATCTATTTTCAAAAAAGAAAACCATTGGAAAATAGACACACAAAGCGACAATTATGCTGCCGAAAAATTAGTAATGGCAACCGGAAGCAACCCAAAAATTTGGGAAATGCTTCAGGAACACGGACACGCTGTTGTAAGTCCCGTTCCTTCCCTATTTACTTTCAACATCAAAGATTCTAGAATTAAAGAACTGCCAGGCGTTGCGGCACAAGTTACCGTAAATGTAAAAGATACTAAATTAGAATCTACAGGACCTTTGTTAATCACACATTGGGGAATGAGCGGCCCCGCAATTCTTAAACTTTCGGCTTGGGGCGCTCGTATTTTACACGATAAAAATTATCAGTTTACCATTTTCGTTAATTGGCTAAATGATGTTGATTTTGAAGATGCCGAAAAAATCCTAAAAGACTTAAAACAGGAACACGCTAAAAAAGCAGTTTCAAAAAAATCTCCATTTGACTTTCCGAATCGTTTATGGGAAAGTTTAGTTTTGGCTTCGGGAATTGAAGTTGAAACCAAATGGGCCGATTTATCTAAAATTCAATTGCAGAATCTAACTTCACAATTAACAAAAGCCGAATTTAAAGTAAACGGAAAAAGCACTTTTAAAGAAGAATTTGTAACGGCAGGCGGTATTGATTTAAAAGAAATCAATTTCAAAACCATGGAAAGTAAAATTCACGAAAATCTTTATTTTGCTGGCGAAATTGTAAATATCGACGCCATAACGGGAGGATTTAATTTTCAGAATGCCTGGACAAGCGGGTTTATTCTGGCTCAAAATATTTAATACAAAATGAAATTTAAAGGAATTATTTTCGATTTAGACGGCACATTAGTCAATTCTTTAGAAGACATCTCAGATGCGATGAACAAAGTGCTTACCGCTTTAAATTATCCTACACATACTTACGGAACATATCAATATTTTATTGGGAGCGGTTTACGAAATCTAGTAAGTAAAGCTTTACCTGCTACAAACAATTCTGATGATGAAATCGAAAGTTGTTTTGAATGTATGGTCGATGAATACACTAAAATCTGTACGCTGAAAACAAAACCTTATGAAGGCATTGTAGAATTGTTAGAAAATCTGACTTCTCAAAACATCAAAATGGCAGTTTTCTCTAACAAAGCAGATGAATTGACAAAGAAAATAGCTTATGAATTATTTCCAAAACAATTCGACACAGCTATTGGTTTAAGCACAGAAGAACTAAAAAAACCAAATCCGTTTGAAGCGATTGAAATCAGTAAAAAATGGAATTTAAAACCCGAAGAAATTCTTTTTGTCGGAGATTCTGATATTGACATGAAAACGGCTATAAATGCTAATATGTTTCCTGTGGGAGTAACTTGGGGCTACAGAACAGCAGATGAATTGAAATCTAGCGGTGCAAAAGCGGTTATTAATAATGCTTCGGAGTTAATCGAAATATTGTAAATCGTGAATGCTGAATTACAAAAACAAATACTATCAATCGCTTCGTTTTCTGAAAAAGAAATCGAAAAGATAGATTCTTGTTTTGAATATGAAAGGTTTACCGCTAAAGAATCTCTTTCTTCAATGGGAAAAATCAGCAATAAAATCTTTTTTGTTGTCGAAGGTCTAGCGCGGGTTTATTATTTAAAAGACGGAAAAGAAATTACGACTTATTTAAGTTGTGATGAGGGTTTTATCGCTTCATATTCCAGTTTTATAAATCAATCCGTTTCTTTTGAAAATATTCAGTGTATTGAAGATTGCGAAGTTCTTTCGATTACTTTCGAAAAAATGCAGTTTCTGTATAACGAAATTCCGAATTGGGAACGTGTTGGAAGAATTCTCGCCGAGCAGAATTACCTTTGTATGGCTGATCGCGTTTTAAAACTGCAAATGATTCCGGCAAAAGAAAAATACCAGACTTTTTTGGCATCGGCTCCAGCCAAAATAATTCAGCGAACGCCTTTAATTTATATCGCTTCCTTTCTCGGAATTACTCCAGAATCTTTGAGCAGAATCCGTCAGGACATTTCTTAACATTTATCAAGTGGATTAAGAATCTGAATTCGAATCTTTGTCAAAATAAAATTTGAAAAAGATGAAGAATATTGCCAAAGAAGTTTACCAGATTCCTTTATTTCCGCGCAACGCCATTAATTGTTACGTAATTGAAGATGTTTTAATCGATGCCGGAATTCGAACTTCTTCCAGTAAAATAGTAAAAGCAATTAAAGATAAATCCATTACAAAACACGCCTTGACGCACGCTCACGCCGATCATCAGGGAAGCAGTAAAATAATCTGCGAAACCTTTAATATTCCCCTTTTATGCAGTGAACCTGAAAAAGCATTTGCTGAAAACGGAAATGTAATTACAGAATACCCAAATCCGAATCATATCATTTCTAAATTTCAGAAAAACTTTTGGGCAGGAAAAGGACATCCCGTTTCTGAAACTTTAAAAGAAGGAGATCAGATCGGCGGATTCACGGTTATTGAAACTCCTGGACATTCAAGCGGACATATCTCTTTTTTCAGAGAAAAGGATGGCGTTTTAATTGTAGGCGATGTGATGACCAATATGAATCTTCTCACTACAAAAGTCGGTTTGCATGAACCTCCCCATTTATTTACTGCTAATAAAGAAACCAATAGAAAATCGATTCTCAAATTGGCATCATTACAACCTAAAATATTGTGTTTTGGTCACGGACCAGTTTTATTTAATAATGGAGAACTGGAAAAATTTATTCAAAACATGCGATAATTTTATTAACAAGAATTTACATATTCCGTAAGTTTTCATTAAGACAATTCTAATAATTTTACTCTCAACTAATTAATCCTATATGAGAGTAAAATTACTTACTACAATTTCTATTTTCACTTATCAGCTCAGCGTTTCTCAAACGGAAAAAGTATTAAACGGAAAAGTTTTTTCGCAAAACATTCCGCTTAATAAAGTAGAGGTGATTAACAAAACAGCTCGAATTAGTACCAGAACAAATGAGCTAGGCGAGTTTTCAATTTTAGTCCGTCCACAAGACAGCCTTCTTTTTTACTCCAAAGACTATTTCTTTAAAAGATTTAAAATTTCTCAGGAAAACATAGATCAAAATAACCTGGCTGTCAATATGATTTTGAAACCTGAAGAACTCGATGAAGTCTTAATTACAACTATAAAATTTCCTCATGTTGGTCCTACTCAAGAAGTTTCGGATTCGATTGCATTAATGAGATCTTCGCAAGATTTACGAAAATATACTGGCGTTTATGACGGTACTATTGCAAACGGAATGAATTTTGGCGCTATGGGAGCAGGCCTTTTTAGTTTGTTTAAAAAAGAAGATAGTGGCAACAAAAAACCTAAAAAGAAAACTCCTGAATTGGATTTCAAAACATTCGCCGAAGCAACTTGTCCTTTAGATTTTTTTACAAAAGATCTAAAATTAAATCCTGATGAAAAAGCTCTTTTCCTAGAATTTTGCGCAGCCGATCCGCAATCTGAAATTATTCTAAAACAGAAAAATTTACTTTATACAATGGATTTTTTATATGCTAAAAATGAAGAGTTTAAAAAATTGAATACTGGAATTAAAAACTAAAAAATCCGTAAATGAAAGTTGAATTACTCACTACAATTTCTTTTCTTACTTATCAGCTTAGTATTTCGCAGACAGAAAAACTACTTCACGGAAAGGTTATTTCTCGGGAAAATGCGCTTCAAAATGTAGAAGTCATTAATAAAACAGCCAAAACCAGCACGAGAACAAATGAATTTGGAGAATTTTCAATTTTAGTGAAAGAGCAAGACAGTATATTGTTTTTTTCCAATAATTACTTATTTACAAGATTGAAACTAACCGCAAAAGATCTAGAAAAAAACTATCTCATTGTCGAAATGACTCCAAAAGCTGAAGAATTGGAGAATGTTACAGTTTCTAGATCCGTTTTTAATAAAGCTGAAATTAAAAAAATCGCAAATGATAAAGAAGAAATAAATAAGATTATAATTCGAAAGAAATTTGACGAAGTCACTTCAAAAGTGACAGTTTATGACGGGAGGATCAAAAATGGATTAGATTTCAGTTACCCTATTTTTGATAAACCGAAGAAAAAAATTGAGCCACGTGATGACCGTTTTAAGAAACTCGTCATCGCTACTTGTCCTCCGGATTTTTTTATGAAGAATTTGAAAATAAAACCCGAAGAAAAAGAAATTTTCTTAAACTTTTGTAATGCCGATTCGAAATCTAAAACACTTTTAGAAAAATCAAATGATTTGGAATTGTTAGACTTTCTATATGCTAAAAATGAGGAATTTAAGAAGCTGAAATAGGCTTTTTCAGCTTCTTCCATTTTATAAAAAATGCAACAAAAGCAATTAATAAAATTAGTATTATTCCCGAAAGGATAACAATAATTATTTCAATTTGAGATATATAACCTGAATATATGTTCCCTTTGCTTTCTCTTAAAGCCCGAAGTTGAGAACCATAAATTTGAGCTCTTTCACTATAATAGTTAATTTCGTTCTGGGAACTATTAATCATTCTTTCTACAATTAAATCTCCCTCATAACCATATTTTCTGGCAGTCCTGTAAGTCTCAAGCGCACTGCTATTTTTTCCTAATAATTCTGCAAGATTTCCAAGTTCAAAGAGTAGAATTGAAATGATTTTATCTTTTGGCTCTATAAATGACATTCTTTCATTTACCTGAAAATAAATCGATTGTGCCAATTCATCAATCTCTTTTTGAGACAATTTTGTTTTAGGCTCATGTGACGTTCCAAAATTTGTATTAATTAGAAACTGACCAGAAACATCTTTTAGGTTCTTGATTTTTGCTTCTAATATTTTCAAGTGAAGCCATTCTGATCCTTTATGGGATTTGGGATTTATAGCAATAGACTTTTTAATCCAATTATAGGCTTTTTGGTTTTCGCCCATTAATTCATAAAGTGTCCCTAAATTAGATGCTGTCGAATATCTATTGGGTTTAATTTTTTCAATGTTCAGATATAATTTTAAAGCTTCATCATATTTCCTCAAAACAATTAAAAGATATCCTTTATCAGACAAATAATCTAGATCTTTGGTCTTCTTATATAAGCTGTCAAGTTCAATTATCAATCTTGGAAAATCTCCTTCGAAAAAATTGTGCCCTTGAGGATTAATTCCATCATAATCTTCATAAGCATAAGCTCCATTTTTTAGAATTTTCGTTTCACCATTCAAACAAGCGAACGCTTTAAAGGAAATTAAAACTAAAGCAATAACAAAAACCTTGAATCTATTCATAAAGCAATACGTCTTGATTAAACCGGAAACAAAGAAAAACTTGAAACAAAAAACTACTTATTCAGCCACCAAATACTAGCATTCAAAACTGTAGCAAATCCAACCCAAGCTAAATAGGGAATCAATAAATAACCTGAAGTTTTATTGATTTTGATAAATTTCAAATACGTTTCATAAATCATCAGCCATAAAAGCACGATTTCGACTAAAGCCAACATCGGGTTTTTTAATCCGAAGAATAAATAAGACCAAATGGCATTTAAAATCAATTGAATGATGAAGAAAAGCAGTGCTTTTTTAACTTCCTCAGTGTTTTCTTTTATTTGGTTCCAAACCAATGCTGCTGCAATTGCCATAAATATGTAAAGAACTGTCCAAACTGGCATAAAAATCCAATTCGGCGGATTAAAAACTGGTTTTTCCAACGTTACATACCAAGTCTCAATACTTGGTCTTGTTACTAAACTGGCAGAATATCCAACCGTTAAACAAATTACTAAAGCTATAGCGATTTTTACAAACTTATTCATGACATCAAATTTTGAATTCAAAAATAGTCAAAAGAAAAGTTTAAACCATATAGATAAAAAATTATCCCTTTAGGGCGAAAAAACTATCTTTGCCAAAATTTTACAATTCATGTTAACAGCAGCCGATTTTATACCAAATTCATATACTTCAGCAATCGAAAACGGAAACTTTGAATGGAGCGCTCCAAGCAACATTGCATTAGTGAAATACTGGGGGAAAAAAGACAACCAGATTCCAGCAAATCCTTCTGTTAGTTTTACTTTAAATAACTGTAAAACAATTACAAAATTAGGTTTTGAAAAAAGAGACGCTTCTACTTCGCTCAGCGAAACAAATGGTTTTTCTTTTGATTTACTTTTTGAAGGAAAACCAAAAGAAGACTTTAAACCAAAAATTCAGAAGTTTTTAGAAAGAGTTGAAGTTTATCTGCCGTTTTTGAAAGAATATCATTTTACAATTGACACTCAAAATACTTTCCCTCATAGTTCAGGAATTGCTTCTTCGGCTTCTGGAATGGCGGCTTTGGCAATGAATTTTATGAGTTTGGAGAGAAAATTGAATCCCGAAATGACCGATGATTATTTCTATCAAAAAGCTTCATTTCTAGCTCGATTAGGTTCTGGAAGCGCTTGCAGAAGTGTGAAAGGAAATGTGGTAGTTTGGGGAAATCAGGAAAATATTGAAGGAAGTACAGATTTATTTGGTGTTGAATTTCCATATGCTATTCATGAAAATTTCAAGAATTATCAAGATACTATTTTATTGGTTGACAAAGGCGAGAAACAAGTTTCGAGCACAGTTGGGCACGATTTAATGCACAACCATCCGTATGCTGAAAGACGTTTTGCGCAAGCACATGAAAATCTGGATAAATTAATTTCCATTTTTGAAAGTGGAAACTTAGACGAATTCATTAAAGTGGTAGAAAGTGAAGCATTGACATTACACGCCATGATGATGACCTCTATGCCGTACTTTATTTTGATGAAACCAAACACGCTACAGATCATAAATGCAATCTGGAAATTTAGAAATGAAACACAAATTCCAGTTTGTTTTACGCTAGATGCTGGAGCAAATGTGCACGTACTTTATCCCGAAAACGTTAGCGAAAAAGTACTTCAATTTATTCAGGACGAATTAGTTGTATTTTGTCAGAATAGTCAATACATTTGCGACAAAATTGGAAGTGGCGCGATTGCATTATAATTTTGCGTATCTTTAGTTAAATTTTTGATTATGGACATTCAATTAGAAAAACGCGAAGCGATTGATATGCTGAAAGAGACAAATGATCCAGAAATCATTATGGCTGTTGCTAAATTGCTTAGAACGAATAAAAAAGATTGGTGGGACGATTTGACAGATCAGCAAAAAGAAGACATCGCTCAAAGTGAATTAGAATTTGAGAGAGGTGAATTTACAAGTTTTGAAGAGGTCATGAAAAAATATAAATAAGTAGTGGATGTTAGAATAAACATTTCTAAAACTGCTGAAAAAAATTTAGCTTCACTTTTAGATTTTATTGAAGCAAGATGGTCTAAGAAATCGAGAGAGATATTTACTATAAAATTGCAGAAAGCAGTTTCAATAATAATTATGAATCCTGAGATTTTTCCAAAATCAGCTGTGAATAAAAAATATCGAAAATGTGTTATAACAAAGCAATCGAGCCTATTATATAGTTTTAGTGCAAACGAAATCAGGATTCACAACATTTTCGACACTAGACAAAACCCAAATAAAATAAAGAAAGACATAAAATAAATCATGAAAGGACCACTATTTTACTCAAAAATATTACTCTTTGGAGAATACGGAATTATCCGCGACTCTAAAGGACTTTCTATTCCTTATAACTTTTACAACGGCGCTTTAAAAAAATCTGAAGAGCCTACAGAAGAAGCCATTTCATCAAACAAAAGCTTAAGAAGTTTTGCTTCTTATCTTGAAGTGCTACATACGCAACAGCCTGAATTGGTTACTTTTGATTTAGAAGCTTTAAAAAATGATGTTGAAACTGGAATGTATTTCGATTCTAGTATTCCGCAGGGATATGGCGTTGGGAGCAGCGGTGCACTTGTAGCAGCTATTTACGATAAATATGCTACCAACAAAATCACTGTTCTGGAAAATCTGACTCGCGAAAAATTATTACACTTAAAAAATATATTTTCTCAAATGGAAAGCTTTTTCCACGGAAAAAGTTCTGGTTTAGATCCTTTAAATAGCTATTTGAGCATCCCAATCCTGATCAATTCGAAAGACAATATTGAAGCAACTGGAATTCCGACTCAAAGTTTTGACGGAAAAGGTGCTGTATTTTTGTTAGACTCAGGAATTGTTGGAGAAACTGCTCCAATGGTAAGTATTTTTATGGAAAACCTAAAAGATAAAGGTTTCCGTGCTATGCTTAAAAATCAGTTTGTGAAATATACAGATGCCTGCGTAGAAAACTTCCTGCATGGCGATATGACATCTTTGTTTACCAATACTAAAAAACTTTCTAAAGTTGTCTTAAATCATTTTAAACCAATGATTCCTGAACAATTTCACGGAATCTGGCAACACGGAATTGATTCTAACGATTATTACCTAAAACTTTGCGGTTCTGGAGGAGGCGGTTATATCCTTGGTTTTACCGAAGATCTAGAAAGAGCCAAAGCATCCTTAAAAGACTATAAATTAGAAGTAGTTTATCAATTTTAAAGTTAAACCTCTTAAAAATATTGTTGTGATTTATTGAATACCCTTTCCTAACATTTAATCTTAAAAAATTATTGCCTATGAAAAGTATTTTAAAGATTATCAAAGCAACTTTTTTAGGAGGAATTCTTTTTTTAGTGCCTTTAGTTGTACTATTAATTGTTTTGGAAAAAGGATATGGTATTGTACAAAAAACAACACTTCCGTTAGTAAGTGCTTTACCAAAAGTAAGCGTTTTAGGACTTGCAATTCAAGAACTTGTTGGATTATTAATCATAATTCTAATCTGTCTGGTTGCTGGATTATTGGCAAGAACTGCAGCGGCAGAAAAATTGGTTCAGAAATTAGAAGAAGGAATTTTAAGTTTTGTTCCCGGTTATTCATTTATGAAAAGCATAAATGAAAACATATTGGGTTTAGAATCTAAAGACGATTTAAAAGTAATATTAGTTCCTACTGATGCTGGTTTACAATTTGCTTTTTTAATAGAACAAATCAGTGATGAGAAATCTACAGTTTTTATACCAGATGCTCCAAACCCTTGGAGCGGGTCGGTGGTTTTTGTAGATAAAAAAGATATTACAGAAATCGATATTACGCAAAAACAAGCTTTGGCCTGCATTCGAAAATTAGGTTACGGATCTGAAGAATTGTTAAAAAACAAGCTCTAGTTTTCAGAATCAAAAAATATACTTTAACTTCCCTACATCAAATCAACTCCACTATATCATCTATGTTAAGCAGACAACAAAAACTTTTAGTAATGAAAATTGTTAGTCTGTTCTCTGTAGTTCGAGGTTACAATATTCCAATCATCGTTTTAGCCCAGTATTTATCAGCAATTTTTATATTGGCGCCAGAAATTAGAGCATTGGATATTTTGCTTGATTTTCACTTGTTTTTAATTGTTTTTGCTTCGGCTATTACAATCGCTTCAGGATATATCATCAATAATTTTTACGACAGTCAGAAGGATTTGATTAATCGTCCGAATAAATCGATGCTGGATCGTTTGGTTAGTCAGAAAACTAAATTGAACGTTTATTTCAGTTTGAATTTTCTTGCCGTTCTAATGGCTTTTATTGTTTCCTGGAGAGCTTTTTTGTTCTTTTCAGGTTATATTTTTATGATTTGGTTTTATTCTCATAAAATTAAAAAATATCCCATTATTGGAAATTTAATGTCTGCTTTGCTTGCTGTAACACCTTTTTTTGCCATTCTTTTATATTTCTATAATAAGATTTCGTTTGAAGAAATTGAGAATCATATGAGTCATTTTGTGGTGATTTCGGCACATGCGGTTTTCTTGTTTCTGCTTTTATTGATTCGCGAAATGATAAAAGATTTAGAAAACCTGAAAGGCGATTTAGTAAGCGACTATAGAACAATTCCAGTTTTATATGGAGAAAAAATTTCTAAGCAAATTATCACGGTTTTGACTTTGTCTACCATTTTACCTGTTTACGTTTTGGTTAACATTTATGATGTAGGCTATATGGACATTTATTTTTATGTGTGTTTTGGAGTTCTTCTTTTCTTCTTGATTTATTTATGGAAATCGGACTCTAAAGAACAATATTTAAGACTCCATAATGTTCTTAAGTTCCTGATTGTATCTGGCGTTTGCTGTATTGTTCTGATTAACCCGAGCGTCTTATGGCATGGTCGTGAATTGATTTCTAATTACTAAAGCTTTTTAATATCCCGCAGATCTGGCAGATTTAGCAGATTTTTTTCTTTGTGTGGCTCTGTGCAAACTTTGCGAATCTCTGTGAAATAACACTCTTTAAAAGAAGCCAATTGATTGTTTTTTAGCCCCGATTATAGTGGAAATCTTTTTATTTTTTTCTTTAAAAAATAAAAAATTGAAACGGAAAGCGGGAAACCATGCCTCAAAAAAAAGCCAATTGTATTGCTCCTAAACCTCTTAAAATAAAGCGCTATTAATCTAAGAACATTGAACTTAAGATTTATTAGCAGGAAAAAACTATCTTTGCACAAATTAATGATTCTATGAACAACAAGGAAGGCAACAATAAAAGAGGCGGATCGAGACCAAATAGCTCACGACCAAACTCTAACAAGCCAAAACCTCCTATGGCTAAGCGCGCGCAAGGGCCTAAAAAAGTAAAACCTGAAGTTAAAGCTGCTCAGGAAGCTGCTGCTGAAAAATTGAGAAAACAAAATCAGCCAGCAAAGAGACAAAAGGCTTCAGATGAAATTCGTCTAAACAAATACATCTCTAATTCTGGTGTTTGCTCTCGTCGTGACGCCGACATTTATATTCAGTCTGGAAACGTTAAAGTTAACGGTACTGTAGTTACTGAAATGGGTTATTTGGTAAAACTAAATGATGTTGTAAACTTTGACGGTGTTACATTGACTCCTGAAAAGAAAGAATATATTTTATTAAATAAGCCTAAAAACTTTACGACTGCTTTTGACGAAGGTCAAGAATATCGTAACGTTCTAGAACTTGTTCGTGGCGCTACAAATGCAAAAATTGCTGCTGTAGGAAGAATGGACAAGAATACAACTGGTTTATTATTGTTTACAAACGATACTGATATGATTCGTAAGTTTACATTGCCAAACCAGAAATCGTCTAAAATCTATCAGGTTTCTTTAGACAAAAACTTAAAATTTGAAGATTTAGAAAAAATCAGCAAAGGTTTAGTTCTTGACGGACACCGCGTTTTTGTTGAAGAAGTAAGCTATATTGATAATGAACCAAAAAGCGAAGTTGGTCTTAAACTGCGTACTGCTAACGTAAAAGTGGTGCGTTCAATTTTTGAATCTTTCGAATACAATGTATTGCGTATTGACCGTGTTTCGTTTGCTGGATTAACCAAAAAGAATCTTCCTCGTGGAAACTGGCGCTTTTTGACCGATCAAGAAGTTATCAATTTGAAAAACACATAAGCATTTTTCAAATTTAAGTCATAAATGAATCCTGTTTTCTTCTAGAAAATGGGATTTTTTATTTTTAAAAACTAAAGAAATTATGTCCGAAAAGGGTAAAAATAGATCTTCCGATAGATTGGTTTTTATCTTCTACAGTTTCGTAAGATGAAAAACCTAGGATGATTTTAATTCCGGGAGGAATGCTGTTTAAAATATCTCTTTTTTGGTCTTCTAAAAGGAGTTTTAAACTTTCTATTAATTGAAGATTGTATCTTAAATAAGACATTACAAGTAATGCTGAAAAGTTAAGTATTTCTCTGGCTGTTTCGCTTTTGATACCAACTTCGTTTGAAACCATTTCTGAAATTCTGCCTTTTTTGTTGGAGAATAATTCTTTCAGTAAAGCATTTCCTTCTATGCGGTAACAGTCGTCGACTGATAAAATTCTGCCTGCATTAAAGTCTATTTCTTGGTAAAAAGTAGAATCTTCTTGGATTAATGAAACGATTTCAGAATAAAAATCAGATTCTTCGGCTTTGTTGTAGAGTCCCATTAAAATTGTACCGATCGAGACGTCTATTCCCTTTATTAAAAGTGCATCATTCTCAAAATAAAACTTGTTTAACTTGGAGACAACATTAGAAGAAATAAAGCGTCTAAGTTCAATTTGTAGGTTTGGGGTCATACTCATAACTTAAAAAATAATTATTTATACTGATTTAAAATAATCGATAAAATGAGGCTTTTTATCGTTTATCGAGATAAAAATATAAAAAATTTTAACATTTCCAAAAATTAAGTTAAAAATTTACCTTCTTAATAACCAGTTCTTAACACTAAAAACGTCTTAACACTAGCAAACACAACCCTTTCGTTGTCAAATACAAAAGAAAAAAAGTTAAGAAAAGTTTGATGTTTATTTTTGCTAGCAACGCTAAAAAGCTGAAATTGTTATAGAATTAAAATAAAATGTTTCGATATTCCCACACAATACTCAAAAATATGCCCAAATAAACCACCGCAAACAGAAAGTTAACAAAACTTGAAGCAATGAATCCTAATAGCGATCCGGCGGCTGCTTTTAGAGCTCGATTATGATTTTGAGAATCATACATTAATTCCCCAATTAAAGCGCCCAAAAATGGTCCAATTATAATTCCAAAAGGAATTGGAGCAAAGATTCCCACAATCAAACCAATGTTGGTTCCCCATACTCCATAAGAGCTTCCTCCGAACTTTTTAGTGCCTTTTGACGGAATAATATAATCTAATACAGTAATGATGACCATTAGAACAAAAGTAATCCCTAAAACCCAGTAATTATTTTCGACAGCTTTAGTAAGATAAAGCAAAAGCAATCCGACCCAAGAGCTCGATAATCCGGGAAGAACAGGAATAAAGCTTCCAAAAATACCAACGATTACACATATAAATCCTAGCAGCACTAAAAGTAAATCCATAATATTTTTATAAGTTTGTACTTATTATTTTAAACATTTAATAGTATGAGAACTCTTGTAAAAATAGTTTTTTTTCTATTCTTTGTATTCTCCATTAGCGAAAATACGATAGCTCAATCTAAGAAACTTTCTACAGATGACAAAGCAATACAGGACAGTCTTTACACCAGCAATAAGAAAAAAGTAATAAATTTTTCTATGAGAGACTTTGATAATCTGTTTTTCGATTTTTTTAATAAAAAAAACAATCCTAATATCCTTCTGAGTAAAATTGAATTTTACACCTATACGGTTCAAATAGCAGCTTTTTCAGACAGACTTATCAAATTATACCCTGATCAAAAGGAAGTTGCAGAAAAAAACAAAGAAAATTGGCTTTCGGAAAACTATGAAGATTATTTAGAATACAAAGCTTCTCAAAAAAAATAATCGTATTTTTGTTATATCATCCAATTTTAAAACTTTGAGGCAGTTTTTCCCTTTTTTTATTTGTATCCTTTTTAATTCTTGTCAATACTTTGAGAAGCAGGTTCCGTCTGAAAAAGAATTACTTCAAAAAGAGTTGAAATCTATTAACTGGAAAGAAGTTGATGAATATCCTTCTTTGCCTGATTGCGATAAAATTGGTGATAAAAAGCTTCGCCAGCAATGTTTTTTTGAAGTGATGTCGAATCTTATTCAAGAAAAACTCAACGTTGATACTTTATCTATTTTATATCCAGAATTGGACACCATCGAAGTCAAAGTAACCGTTTTTCCTAACTCAACTATGAAGTTTGAACCTCAGTTTCCTAAAGATTCTGTAGTTTACGATACCATAAAAATTGACAGCATTCTGCACGCACGACTAGTCGATTTTCCGAAAGTAAATCCAGCCATAAAACGCGGTATTCCGGTAAAAACACAGTTTATTCTGCCTGTTATTATAAAAGCAAAAGACGAGAAGTAATTTTATAAGGAGCTAATTCCTGCTGTTCGCTATATCTTTTGCTTTTTAAAGAAAAAAGCAAAAGGATGCCGCTCCCATCAGGGCTAGGGCATTCAATTTCAAAATGAGTTATTTTCTAAATTGACGTCCTTTCCATTTATAAGAACCAAATAAACTGTACAAAGCAACAGTCGAACTAAAAAACGGATACCATAAACTACTTAACAAAAGACTTTTAATTCTGGTTTTTGTCAAAAATCTATTAGTTATTGAAAGCAAAATAAAGTCAATTGAAATTTTAGAAAAAGCAAAAATTACAAAAATTGGATAAGAGCAAATCCCTAAAAGAAGAGAGAAAAATCCGATTACAAAACTCAGATTTCCGAAGAAAACAATCAATCCAAGAAACTTTCCAAAAGTGCTGTTATACGAACTTGTTTTAGCCGCCCAACGTACTCTTTGATAAAATAAAGATTTCCAGTTTTCGGTTGGTTTTGTTGTTACAATCGCTTCTTCTGCTTTTAAATAATATACTTTTTCAGGAAACTTTTGAATCGCTTTTTGCAGTAAAAAAACATCATCTCCGCTGGCAATTTTATCGTTCCCTTCAAAACCATTTAAACTTTCGAAGAATGCTTTTGTATAAGCAAAATTAGCTCCGTTGCACATAAAACCCTTATTTAAACCAAAACTTCCAATTGTAGCGCCTTGCAGACTCGTTAAATCCAATTGCTGAAAATGATCTAGAAATGAGTTTTCACACTGATACGTTACAGCTCCAGCAAGCATGGAAACTTTGTTCTGCTGAATGTAATTATCAAAAGTCAACAGCCAATTTTCGGGAACAATACAATCGGCATCGGTTGTAATAACCCAATCGGTTTTTACGTGCTGCATTGCCGTTGTAATGGCATCTTTTTTAGGAGAATTGGAAACCCGAATATTGTTTATTTGCGAAATGTGAAATGTGAAATGTGAGAATTGAAATTTTTCATCTGAAGCATCATCAACTAAAATTACATCAAATAAATCTGTTGGATAATTTAGCTTTGAAAAACTTTCCAAAAGTAGGGGCAGATTTTCTTTTTCATTTCTAAAAGGAACAATTATCGTAAAACTTGTTTTTGGCTTTAAATTACTTTTCTGGTATTGTTTCACCTTGAAAAAACCATAAATCAGCAAAGAAATGCTAACGATATAAATGGCTAATATGGCAAACAATCCGAAAATCATTCTGGAGTTTTCGTTTTAAAATTCAGCACAAAAAAGCTTCCTAAAACTACTGGAAGAACTACGTTTAAAAACCACATTAAAGTGCTTATAAATACAACAATCCATTCGTTTACGCCCAATATTCCAAAGAAGTAAATCGCAACACTTCCTTTTACTGCAAAGTCTAAAAACTGAAAAGTTGGCAATGAAGAAGCTAAAAAGTAAACTGATGTTATCGCTGCCATCAAAGTTAAATAAGGCAAATCGACATCAAAACCTAAAAACAAAAAGTAATACTGATGCGAGAAAACCAAATAACGACAGATACCTAAAAAGATATTTTTCTGATGAACCGATTTCGGAATTTCATTGATTTTATGAATCAGTTTTTCTATCGAATATCCTTTGACTTTTATCTTTTTAATCGAGAATAATAAAATCAAAATCAGAACAAATCCGCCAAAAAGAATCAAGACTGTTTTGGCTGTAATTACATTAAATTGCGCATTGAAATAGAGTAATCCGAAGATCCCAAAAATGATCGTTAAAATCATTTGGATTCCGTTGCAGATTAAGTTTAAGAAAACCACTCTTTTGGCTTCTGATTTCGGATAATAGAGCGCTTTTCCTGCATACTCTCCTACTCCATTCGGTGTAAAAATTCCTGCTGTCAAAGCAGCCAAAACCTGTTTTGTCGCTTCATAAACCGATATTTTATGAATAACCTGCGCTAGATTCTGCCATTTCAAAATTTCGAAATAACGGTTTAAAACACTCAAAAGCAAGATAAATGAAACCCCTAAAACCGACTGATTTTTTTGGAACAAAGCAATAAACTTCTGCCAGTCTAATTTATCGTTGTTAGCCAACTGATTATAAATAAAATAAAATGCGCCGCCAACAATTAAAAGTTTGACTACGAGAACTAGGAATTGCTTAGCTTTGTGAGGAATTGAAATCATGCCGCAAAAGTAATCAATTTGAAAATGTGGCAATGAAAATGTGACAATTAGAAAATGAGTCAATTTTCTAACTTGAAACTTTAAACTTGAAACAAAAATCTCTTGACACAAGAACGCATCATATTAGGTATTGACCCCGGAACCACAATTATGGGTTTTGGATTGATTAAAGTAATCAATAAAAAAATGGAATTTCTGCAATTAAACGAATTGCAGCTTTCCAAATACGACAATCATTACCAAAAACTAAGAATCATTTTCGAGCGAACGATTGAACTAATCGAAACGCATTGTCCTGACGAAATTGCAATTGAAGCACCATTCTTTGGCAAAAATGTACAGTCGATGTTAAAGCTCGGACGAGCGCAAGGTGTTGCAATGGCAGCAGGACTTTCAAGAGGCATTCCGATTACTGAATACGAACCTAAAAAGATAAAAATGGCGATTACCGGAAACGGAAATGCCAGTAAAGAACAAGTTGCCAAAATGTTGCAACAGCTTTTAGGCTTAAAAGAATTACCAAAAAATCT
The DNA here is from genome assembly GCF_056824325.1 of Flavobacterium sp. B330r. Classification (NCBI taxonomy): domain Bacteria; kingdom Pseudomonadati; phylum Bacteroidota; class Flavobacteriia; order Flavobacteriales; family Flavobacteriaceae; genus Flavobacterium; species Flavobacterium sp. B330r. Next base: position 2,253,491 of record NZ_CP124860.1, on the reverse strand, counting down.
CGATTCTACAGACGGTTTAGCGGCAGCGGTTTGTCATTTCTTTAATTCGGGAAAAGTTGTGGCTGGAAAAAGTTATTCTGGTTGGGATGCTTTTGTGAAACAGAATGAGGATCGAGTTAAGAAATGAGCCAATGTGCCAATTTGATAATTAGATATTTTCTATAGACAACAAATAAATTATCTAATTGACACACTCTCTAATTATCTAATTAAAAATGAGCGGTATCTACATCCACATACCTTTTTGCAAGCAGGCTTGTCATTACTGCGACTTTCATTTTTCGACTTCGATGAAAAAGAAAGACGAGATGGTTTTGGCATTAGCCAAAGAAATTGGCATGCGCAAAAATGAGCTTCTCGACTCCGCTCGAAGTGACAATGAGATTATAGAAACCATTTATTTTGGCGGAGGAACTCCTTCTGTTTTAACCAATGACGAAATAAACTTTTTAATTTCTGAAGTTTATAAAAACTATAAAGTTGTAGAAAACCCTGAAATTACACTTGAAGCTAATCCGGATGATTTGTCTGCTGAACGAATTCTGGAATTATCTAAAAGCCCAATAAATAGATTAAGTATCGGAATTCAGTCTTTTTATGAAGAAGATTTAAAGATGATGAATCGCGCCCATAATTCGGCGGAAGCCAAAAAATGTTTAGAAGAAGCGACAAAGTATTTCGATAATATTTCATTGGATTTAATTTACGGAATTCCAGGAATGAGTGACGAAATGTGGAGACAGAATATCCAAACGGCTTTAGATTTCGGCATTCCGCATATATCGAGTTATGCTTTGACGGTTGAACCCAAAACGGCTTTAAGCAAATTAATTCAAACCGGAAAAGTTGCTGAACCACAAGACGAAGTGGCTTCAAATCATTTTATGATTTTGGTTGAAATGCTTCAACAGAATGGTTTTATTCATTACGAATTATCCAATTTTGGAAAAGAAGAGTATTTCTCCAAAAACAATTCGGCTTACTGGCTGGGCAAAAAATACATCGGAATCGGACCTTCGGCACATAGTTATGACGGCGTAAAAAGAGGCTGGAATATTGCTAATAATTCATTGTATTTAAAAGCTATTCAGAGCAACGAACTTCCAATCGAAACCGAAATCTTAACTGTTTCTGATCGTTACAATGAATATATCATGACGGGATTGCGAACCATTTGGGGCGTTTCTTTAGAAAGAATTGAAAAGGAATTCGGATCAGAATATTTGAATTATTTACTGGAACAAGCTCAAAAGTTCTTAAACGACGATTTGCTATCGATCGAAAACAACATTTTAAAACCAACTCCAAAAGGAAAATTTTTAACAGATGGAATTGCTTCAGATTTATTTTATCTAAATTTGGATGAATAAAAATTAGCCACGAAGGCATAAAGGCTCAAATTTATTAAACTTTGTGACTTAGCGTCTTTGCGGCATAAAATCCAAATTTGTGTTAGCAAAAATCAACAACTTCGAAATCGACTTATCAAAACCCATTGATATTTCTATTCCATTAACCAATACAGATGAAAATCCGATTGCGTGGTACATCGAAAAACCTATTATTGAGCCTGTAGTTTTTGGCGATTGGATTGGAAAAGTTTCTGAAGGAAAATCATCTACGAATTTCAACAATATTTTCTTCAATCCACATGGGCATGGAACGCATACGGAATGCTTGGGGCATATTACCAATGATTTTTACAGTATTAACCAATCTCTAAAACAATTTTTCTTTTTTGCTAAACTGATTACGGTTGAACCTGAAAAGATTGGAGATGATTTTGTGATTACGAAAGAAAACATTTCGACTTCGCTCAATGTGACAGCAGTGGATAGCGCTTCGACTCCGCTCAGCGTGACAAACGAAGCCTTAGTTATTCGCACTCTTCCCAATCAAAAAGATAAAAAATCAAGAAAATATTCGAATACCAATCCACCGTATTTGTCTGAAGATGCTGCAATTTTCATCCGCGAGAGCGAAATTCAGCATTTACTGATTGATCTCCCAAGTGTGGACAAAGAACATGACGAAGGAAAATTATTAGCGCATAAAGCATTTTGGAATGTAAAAGACACAGTAAATCTAAATTCTGATGCAAGATTAAATGCTACAATTACTGAGATGATTTATGTTCCAGACGAAATTGAAGATGGAAATTATATACTAAATCTTCAAATCGCTTCATTTGAAAATGATGCCAGTCCATCAAAACCGATTCTATATAAAATTGCAGATTTTAGATTGTAGATTTTAGATTATTCTACTGCAAAATCTAAAATCTACAATCTAAAATCTAAAATAAAAATGATAACCGTTTGTACAGATAAAACCAAACTCGACGTTCCGTTTATACAGAATTTTTTAAAAGACATTTATTGGGCTGCGGGACGAACGATTGATGAAGTGCAAAGAACGATTGATGCTTCGGTTTGTTTTGGAATTTATTTAGAGGACAAACAAATTGGCTTTGCACGTGTGATAACCGATTATGTCGTTTTTGCCTATTTAATGGATGTTTTTATTGATGAAGAACATCGTGGAAAAGGCTACTCATCAATTTTAATTCAAGCGATGATGAATGAGCCTCAACTGCAAGAAGTTAAAATCTGGCGATTGGCAACAACTGATGCTCACTTTTTATACGAGAAATTCGGATTTACAAAACTAAATCATCCTGAAAAGATGATGGAAAAAATAGTCTAATGAAAACAGTTTTAAAACTTGAGGAAATCGCTTTATTCCTTCTTGGAATCTTTTTGTTCAACCGCTTAAATTATGAATGGTGGTGGTTTCTTACTTTAATTTTAGCTCCCGATTTATCAATGATGGGCTATGTTTTTGGAAACAAAGCTGGAGCATTTCTTTATAACATCTTTCATCACAAAGGAATTGCGCTTTTAATTTATGCCATCGGATTTTATTTTAGTATTGAAATGGTGCAATTAGCGGGAATTATTTTATTTTCACATTCGGCAATGGATCGAATTTTTGGTTATGGTCTTAAATATGAAAAAGGCTTTAAATACACGCATTTAGGTGAAATTGGTAAATAAACAGTTATGAATTTAGAAACGTTTTACGAATATTGTCTTTCAAAAAAAGGAGTCAGTGAACATTTTCCTTTTGATGAAGACACTTTGGTCTTTAAAGTGGGCGGAAAAATGTTTGCTTTGTCTTCGCTTTCTCAATGGGAAAAAAATGAGCAATCAGCAAATTTAAAATGCGACCCAGACCGCGCACAGGAACTTCGAGCAGAGTATGACGAAATACAACCTGGATTTCATATGAGTAAAGTACACTGGAATACCGTGGCTTTGAACGGAAATTTACCTGATAAATTCGTGAAGGAACTTATAGACGATTCATACGAATTGGTTTTCAAAAGTTTGACAAAGAAAATTCAAAATGAAATTATCGAATTAGAAAATTAGGCATTACATTTGCATCGTAAGAAAAAAAATTTAGCAGCTTAGCCGCTTTGAAACTTAGCAACTAATAAACAATGAAAGAACAATTTAAAAAATTTCTAAACGAAGAACAAGATCCAAAAGCGATTGAAAAAATAACTTCGAAACTTACTGATTTATTAATGAAAGGTGAAGAAGTTGGTTATATCGCCGTGCAAAAAAAGCCTGCAATTACTGTTTTTCCTGATAGTATAATCTTAACCAATAAACGTATTATTATTTGCACGCCTAAAAACTTAGGCCTTTCAATGAATTTTACAGATTATACTTGGGATGATATTACAAGCTCATTTGTAAAAGAAAATATTTTAGGTTCTGAATTTTCATTTAGCACTAATACAGACCTGATTATTTCTATAGATTACATTCCGAAAATTCAGGCTAGAAAAATGTATACCTATGCTAAAGAGCAATTAGATTTATTAAAAAATCCTGTTCAGACAGCAGCTCCAGTTCAAGAAATTGTGGAAGAAGCAGAAGTTGAAGACGAAATCGAAGAGGTAGAAACAGAAGAAGTAACAAGCTTTGCAGAAATTTTACCTGCAGCTCCAGCTGTGACAGAAACTTTTGAACCGCTTCCGACGCAACCAACTCAACCTGCTGGAGAACGTAGATTAAGTGATTTATCTAAAGAAGAACTTTTTGATAAATTACAGAATTACAAAAAACTTCTTGATAATGGTTTGATCATGCAAGGAGAATATGATGCTTACAAAAAAGAGATTTTAAGTTATATGTAATTTTAAAGTACAAAGTTCTGAGTACAAAGTACAAAGATTATTGACTTTGTCTAAAATAAAAAAGCCCGAAATAGAGATTCTATTTCGGGCTTTGCATTTATAGCTTTGTATTTAGAAACTTTGCACTTTGTACTTATAAAGTCGCTTTTTGCTTTTCTACAAATTTATGAGATTGCAGTTCCAGTAACTCTTTTGCATTTTTTCGTTGCAGATCGAATAAACCTTTATCTTCTGCAATATCAGCGTACACTTTATCATGCATTTCGGCACTTGTTTTAACCAATAATTCACGTTGGTATTTATTTTGTGTCAAAGTTGCTTTCATTGCGGTTTCGGCTTCTTCTTGCTTGAAATCGAATTCCCCTTTTGGCGCTAATAATTTAGCGATAATCGGAGATGTTTCAATAGCAAGAAACAACAACATAATGAAAAATGACGGAAGCCAAGGCAGTTTATTTAAGGCATTGATGCGCGCCATTAATCCGTCGAAACCTTCAATAATAGGCTGTGTCTGCGAAACTTTTTTATCTAAATCGGCCTGAAGCTGTACGCCAGCTTTTTCTTTTTCGGCAATTTTAGCTTCGTTTGCTTTTTTAAGTATTTCAAATTCTTTTAAGGCCGCATCGTGTTTTTCGCGTTTCTCTTTATAAACCGGACCTTTTCCTAATTTTTTAGTTCCGGTTGTTCCTTCGGCTTCAGTAATATAAACTGAATATAAATCGTTTACTTCTTTCTCTTTCTTTACAATATCCGCTTTAAGCGCAGCAATTTCAGCTTTATTTTTATCTAAATCCGTTTTGAAATACGTTCCAATTTGTTTTTTGTTTGCCAATTCCATTTCGTTTTTCTCTTTCAATAAAACGGTATTGATTTCTTTTTCGAAAATCTTAATCTCCAAAGGCTTCGAAATTACAATTGCAATAATAATAGCCAAAGCAATACGCGGAGTTGCCTGAAGGAATTCATCTAAGAAACGATCTCTTTTTTTAATCGTAGAAACGATAAATCGGTCTAAATTGAAGATTAGTAAACTCCAAACAAATCCGAAAATTAAAGCGGGATAAATAGAATCGAAAACAGTAAAAAGCGCATAAGCACTGGCTAGAAAAGCCATAACTGCCGTAAAGAACACGGTGGCGCCAATACCAACGTATTTGGTTTGTTCGCCTTCTGAGCAGTCTTTCAAGAGATCACGGTCGGCTCCTGAACATAGGATAAAAAATTGTTTTAACATGATTGATGATTTTTGATTGTGATTGATATGGCAAATTTAACGCCAAATTTTCAAATACAGTCAAAATATCAATTTCTTTTTAGTTGTGAATCAAACGTTTGAAAACGCAATGTTAGTTAAACATTAATAATTATAAGCAATAACTGACTAATCATAACACTATGTTAATTTTTTTTCAAGGCTTTAGTAATACACGGGTCTTAGTTTCGCAACCGAAATTAAACTAAACACACACAATGAAAAAATTCTATCTATTAACAGCATTCTTTTTATTCGCCTTTACAGGTTTTGCTCAGAAGGCTATTATATCTGGAAAGATATTAGACGCCGATGACAAACTGCCTCTTCCTGGAGCAATGATTCAAATTGTAGGCGAGAAAAAATACACCGTTTCTGACTACAACGGTCGTTTCGAATTATTAAATATTAATGAAGGAACTTACCAAGTTGAAGTAAAATATATTGGATATACTTCTTTAACTCAAGAAATAAAAGTGGAGCAAGGAAAAAACAACGTAATTGATTTTTCTCTTAAAGCTTCTGAAAATGAACTGAAAGAGGTTATTGTTGGAGATATCTTAAAAGGTCAGGCAAAAGCGCTGAATCAACAGAAAAATAACAAAAACATCGGAAACGTAATTTCTTCAGATCAAATGGGACGTTTCCCAGATGCTAACGTTGGAGACGCTTTAAAACGTGTTCCAGGTATCACAATGCAGAATGATCAAGGTGAAGCGCGTAACATTATTATTAGAGGTTTAGCTCCATCTTTGAACTCTGTAACTTTAAATGGTGACCGTATTCCATCTGCTGAAGGAGAGAACAGAAACGTACAAATGGACTTAATTCCATCTGATATGATTTCTACAATCGAAGTAAACAAAACACTAACATCAGACATGGATGCTGATGCAATTGGGGGTTCTGTAAACTTAATTACAAGAGCAACTCCAAACGGAGAAAGAATTTCTGCAACTCTTGCAGGAGGTTATTTACCAATTCGTGACCATGCTTCTTATACTGCTGGTTTTGTTTATGGTAACCGTTTTGCAAATGATAAATTAGGAGTAGTTTTTAGCGGATCTTACAATAATGTGGATTACGGTTCTGACAACATCGAAAACGAATGGGTAAAAGATGAGTTTGGAAATGACTATTTACAAGCTTCTGAAATTAGAAAGTATGATGTACAGCGTATCCGTCGTAGTGCTTCTGTTGCTTTAGATTATAAATTCAATGACAACAATACGATTTTTGCAAATGCAATCTACAACTGGAGAGATGATAGAGAAAACCGTTTTAGAACTACTTACGATGATATTGAGCCACTTTATAATGGCGAAGAAATTGTTGGTTTTGAAGGTCGTGTAAAACGTCAGACAAAAGGTGGTTTAGACAACAATAGAAACAAAAACAGAAGATTAGAAGACCAGAGAGTACAAAACTATTCTATTCGTGGAGAGCACTTAATCAATTCAACATTAGATTTAGATTGGTCTGCTAATTATGCAAAAGCTAGAGAATACCGTCCGGGTGAGCGTTATATCGAATACCGTCAAAAAGGCCTAGAAATGTTCGAAGATTTATCAGATATCAGATTTCCTTTAATTACTACCGTTGGCGAGTCTTTTGACGAATTTAAATTTGACTCTGTTACTGAAAACACAGACGAAACAAGCGAAAGCGAATTTGGTGCTAAAGTAAACATTCGTTTCCCATTCTCTGTAATTGCAGGAGAAAAAGGAAGATTGAGAACGGGTCTTAGACTTCGTTTGAAAGAAAAAGAAAGAAACAATATGTTCTATTCTTATACACCGCTTAACGATGATATGGAGTTATTATCGCAAGTTCCGACATCTTATTATGATGGAAAAGATTTTAATCCAGGAAGTAAATATGTTCCAGGAACTTTCGCTTCAGCTTCTTACTTAGGAAGTTTAGATTTGAATAATGCTTCTCTATTCGAAAAAGAAGCAGATCCAGCAGAATATTTAGCTGTAAATTACAATGCTAAAGAAAGAATTACTGCTGCTTATGTAAGATGGGATCAGGATTTTAACGATAAACTTTCTATGGTTTTAGGTTTCCGTGTTGAAAATACTCATATCGATTATACAGGAAACCGTGTATTAGACGAGGAAGAATTAGAGAGCAAAATCAACAACACCAACTCTTACACTAATTTATTGCCAAGTATTTCATTCCAATACAACGCAACAAAAGATTTAGTTTTGAGAGCTGCTGCTACAACTGCATTAGCTAGACCAAACTATTATGCATTGGCTCCTTATGTAAACAATATCGCTGCCGATAAAGAAATTACAGCTGGAAATCCAGATCTTAAAGCTACTTATTCATACAATTATGATTTCATGGCTGAGAACTATTTCAAATCTGTTGGTTTAATTTCTGGAGGTGTTTTCTACAAAAGATTAAACGATTTCATTTACAACTACAGCGACAATCAATATACAGATGCGAAATTTGCTGCAGATTTCCCTAATCAAGTAAACCCAGTTCCAGCAGGAGAAAACTGGTCTTTCTTACAATCAAGAAATGGAGAAAATGTAGATGTTTACGGGTTTGAAGTTGCATTCCAACGCCAATTGGATTTCTTGCCAGGTAAATTCCTAAAAGGTTTTGCAATCTATTTGAACTATACTTACACGCAATCTAAAGCAAAAGGTATTGCCGATGAGGATGGAAACGAAAGAAATGACATCAGTCTTCCTGGTACAACGCCACATATGTTTAACGGATCTTTATCTTGGGAAAACAAACGTTTCTCTGCAAGAATCTCAACCAACTTTACATCTGATTACTTAGACGAATTAGGTTCTGAATCTTACAAAGACAGCTACTATGACAAACAGTTTTTCTTAGATGCCAATGCTGCTTACAAGATTACTCCAAAACTTCGCTTTTTTGCTGAAGCTAATAACTTAACCAACCAACCGTTACGTTACTACCAAGGAGTTGCTGCTCATACAAAACAAGCTGAATATTACCAGCCACGTTACAATTTCGGATTGAAATTAGACTTGTAATCTGAACTTTTTTAAAATTCTTAAATTAGACAGAGTTTAGCGCTCTGTCTAATTGCATTAAAATATATAACATAATGAAAAATAAATCTTTAGTTGCTCTTTTACTTTTAGCTGTTTCATTTACAGCTTGTAAAGACGATAAATTAGCCCCAGTTCAGCCAAACGCTGTAAAACCTACAGCTGTTACAGAAGCTTTACCTCACGATACAGATGATCCTTCTATTTGGATAAACCCAACAGATGCTTCAAAAAGTATTATTGTTGGAACAGATAAAGACACAGACGGAGGTTTGTATGCTTTTGATTTGAATGGAAAAATCCTTAAAAAATCAATTCCGTTAAAACGTCCAAACAATGTTGATATCGCTTATGGATTGATTATCGACGGAAAAAAAGTAGACGTTGCCGTTACAACAGAACGTGAAGAAAACAAAATCAGAATTTTCAGTTTACCAGATTTAGAACCTATTGATAACGGCGGAATTCCTGTTTTTGAAGGAGAAGCACAACGCGACCCAATGGGAGTTGCTTTATACACTCGCCCGACTGATGGAAAAATCTTTGCTATTGTAGGAAGAAAAACGGGTTCTTCTGGAAGTTATTTATGGCAATATGAACTTTCTGGAAACGGAAAATTTGCTGTAGCAAAAGTGGTTCGCAAATTTGGAACATACAGTGGTAAAAAAGAAATTGAAGCTATTGCTGTGGATAACGAGTTAGGTTTTGTATACTATTGCGACGAGCAAGCTGGAATTAGAAAATACAAAGCAGATCCTGCTTTAAACGATAATAAAGAATTGGCTTTCTTTGGTCAGAAAGATTTCAAAGCAGATCACGAAGGAATTGCGATTTACAAAAAAACAGATTCTACAGGGTACATTTTAGTATCCAATCAGCAGGCCAATTCTTTTATGGTTTATCCAAGAGAAGGCGCAAACGGAAATCCGAACAATCATCCTTTATTGGCAGAAGTTCCGACTTCGACAATCGAATGTGATGGTGCAGATGTTACGAGCGTAAACTTAGGGCCAAAATATAAAAACGGACTTTTTGTAGCGATGAGCAACGGAATGACTTTCCATTATTACACTTGGGATTTAATTCAAAAACGCATCGACGAAGCTAAGAAATAAAGATTCAGTGTTGATTTGAAATTGCAGTTTTTCGGTACTTTCCTTTAAACTGTACTGAAAACTGCGTTTCAATGTCTTTAAAAAGTACTTATTGTCAGGCTGAGCGAAGTCGAAGCCAAGTTTCCAATTGAAATGCCCTTCGACTCCGCTCAGGGAGACAAGGAAGAAGTATCAAACAAACACAAAAAACAAAAAAAGCTGTTCATTTCTGAACAGCTTTTTTACTTTGAATTAAATAATTCCCTTTATTCTGTAATTGGTGCTCCTGCTAAGATTTCAGCATTTGCAAACTCTTCAAATTTGGCAAAATTAGCTTTGAATTTCTGAGCTAATTCTAACGCTTTTTTATCGTATAAATCTTTGTCTTCCCAAGTATTTCTAGGATTTAGAATTTCTTCTGGAACATTCGGGCAAGATTGTGGTTTTGCAATTCCAAACACTTTGTGATCTACGTACTCTACATTGTCTAATTCTCCTTTTAATGCAGCAGTAATCATAGCACGAGTATATTTAAGCTTCATACGGCTTCCTACTCCGTAAGGTCCGCCTGTCCAACCTGTGTTGATCAACCAAACTTTTACTCCCGCATCTTTCATTTTCTTACTCAACATTTCAGCATAACGCGTTGGGTGCAAAGGCATAAATGGTGCTCCAAAACAAGCAGAGAAATTAGGCTGAGGCTCTGTTACACCAGCTTCTGTACCAGCAACTTTTGCTGTATATCCAGAAATAAAGTGGTAAGCCGCCTGACCTGGATTTAATCTTGAAATTGGAGGCAGAATTCCGAAAGAATCGGCCGTTAAGAAAAATATATTTTTAGGATTATGTCCAATCAAACCTGGCTGTACATTATCAATATGTGTAATTGGGTAGCTTACACGAGTATTTTGAGTAATAGAAACATCGTCAAAATCTACTTCGTTTGTTCCTTCTTTGAAAACCACATTTTCTAAAAGCGCTCCTTTTTTGATTGCTCTAAAAATGTCTGGTTCGTTTTCTTCTGTTAAATTAATCACTTTTGCATAACATCCGCCTTCAAAATTGAAAACAGTGTTTTCGTTTGTCCAGCCGTGCTCATCGTCTCCAATTAATTTACGTTCTGGATCTGCAGATAAAGTTGTTTTTCCTGTACCAGACAATCCGAAAAAGATTGCTGTATCTCCTGCTTCGCCAACATTGGCGCTGCAGTGCATTGGAAGTGTATTTTTGAAAACCGGAAGAATAAAGTTCAATGCAGAGAAAATTCCTTTTTTCATTTCTCCTGTGTAACCTGTTCCTCCAATTAAAGCAATTTTTTTAGTAAAATCTAAAATAGCAAAATTAGACTGACGTGTTCCATCTACAGCAGGATCTGCCATAAAACTTGGAGCACAAACTACAGTCCATTCTGGAGTAAAATTTGCCAGTTCTGAATCTTCTGGACGTAAGAACATATTGTAGCAAAACAAGTTTGACCAAGCAGTTTCTGTTACAACACGAACATTTAATCTATAATTTGGATCAGAACATACATAAGAATCACGAACAAAAACCTCTTTGTCTGATAAAAATGCTGTTACCTTATTATAAAGCTTTTCAAAAGCTTGGGGCTCAAAAGGGATATTTACATTTCCCCACCAAACTTGATCTTTAGTGATATCATCTTTTACGATAAAACGATCTTGTGGAGAACGACCTGTAAATTCGCCTGTATTAATTGCTAACGCTCCTGTAGAATTCTCAACACCTTGTCCTGACTGCAAAGTAATCGCATGTAATTCATCTGCAGATAGTTGATAACGAACTTTTGCATTTTCAATTCCTAACTCTTTTAACGAAATCGATTGCGCGAAAACTGTATTAGTGTCCATAAGTTTTTAAGTTGTGTGTGATTTTTTGTTTAAAGCAAAATTACAGATTTATTTTTATTTCTTTTAAAATACTTAAATTTCACTTTAATTTATATGAAAAAAGAGAAATTTCACTTTAAAAATTATAAAAAGAAAAAAATAACCGCCTCTAATTTGTTTATTTACAACCTTATACGCGAATTTGTTATATTATTTTTGTTTGACAACAGAAAATACAAAAAAGTCACATAAATAAAGTTATATGTTATTTATGTGACAAAATTAAAGATTAATTCTTAGACAGAATTTTTTTTTCGGGATTTTATGATTTTCTCTTCAATATCGTAAAGAATAATAGCGCCCAACCAATAATTAATAGAAAACCACCCACAGGAGTTGCGAATACGATAATTTTAGATTCAAACAAAGTGTAGTCTTTTGTAGCCAATACATAAATTGAACCGCTGAAAAGAACAACACCTGCTACCACAAAATTATAGATCGTTTTTAAGGTCTTTTCGGTTATATCTTTTTGAGTCGATAAAAAGAGAAGAAATAAGGCGTGATACATTTGGTAACGAACACCAACTTCAAAAGTATTTAATTGATCAACTGAAAGATATTTTTTCAATAAATGAGCGCCAAAAGCACCCAAAATAATAGCTAACATACCGATAAAAGCTCCAGTTAAAACGATTCTTCTTTTCATAATATATTTCTTTTGAAATTTGAAACAAAAATACTTCAAACGAACCGAAAAACCGCTTTAGTTTCTGGATTATTTAGAACAAAATCAGGTTATTTTTTATCCGATTTCAAAAAATAAATTGAATTTTATTTAATTTGAATTGTTATATTTATAACATTTAAATATATTTGTGTTAAATATTTGAGACATGAGAAACGTTTTAATAATTGGAGCAGGAAGATCTGCATCGTCTTTGATTCGATATTTACTATCAAAATCTAATGAAGAAAAGCTGCATTTAACCGTAGCCGACCTTTCATTGAATCTCGCAAAAGCAAAGACTCAGAATCATCCGAATGCCACACCGCTTGCCTTAGATATTTTTAATTCCGACGAAAGAAAAAAAGCTATTGCAAATGCGTCAATAGTAATTTCTATGCTCCCTGCACATTTGCATATCGAAATTGCAAAAGATTGTTTAGAATTTAAAAAACATCTTGTTACCGCTTCTTATATAAGTGATGGCATGCAAGCTTTAAACGAAGAAGCCATCAAAAACAATCTGATTTTCATGAACGAAATTGGTCTCGATCCAGGAATCGACCACATGAGCGCCATGAAAGTTATTGACGAAATAAGATCGAAAAGCGGTAAAATGCTTTTGTTTGAATCTTTCTGTGGCGGACTTGTAGCTCCTGAATCTGACAATAATTTATGGAATTACAAATTTACTTGGGCACCCAGAAACGTGGTCTTAGCAGGACAAGGAGGTGCTGCAAAATTTATTCAGGAAGGAACTTATAAATACATTCCGTACAGCGCTTTGTTTAGAAGAACTGAATTTCTAGAAGTAGAAGGTTACGGAAAATTTGAAGCGTATTCTAATCGCGATTCTCTTAAATACCGCTCGGTTTATGGTTTAGATGATATTCTGACATTATATAGAGGAACTATTCGAAGAGTGGGGTATTCTCGCGCTTGGAATATGTTTGTACAGCTCGGGATGACTGATGATAGCTATGTTTTAGAGGGGTCAGAAAATATGAGTTATCGTCAGTTCATCAATTCTTTCCTTCCGTATCATCCAACTGATTCTGTAGAAATTAAAACTCGATTGATTCTAAAAATCGATCAGGACGATATTATGTGGGATAAACTTTTGGAACTGGATTTATTTAACCCAGATAAAAAGGTAAATCTGCCAAATGCTACTCCGGCTCAAATCTTAGAAAAAATTCTGACTGACAGCTGGGCTCTTGAACCAGATGACAAAGATATGATTGTGATGTATCATAAATTTGGTTATGAACTAAATGGAGAAAAGAAACAAATCGATTCGAAAATGGTTTGTATTGGCGAAGACCAGACTTATACCGCAATGGCAAAAACAGTCGGACTTCCGGTTGCAATTGCCACTTTATTAATCTTAAATGGAAAAATTACAACTCCAGGCGTTCAGCTTCCTATTAAAAAAGAAGTTTATGAGCCTATTTTGAAAGAGTTAGAAGAATATGGGGTCATTTTTAATGAACAAAATGTGCCTTATTTTGGATACAATCCGGACCTGTTTTAGTCTGGATCTGCATGTTTATTTTTAGAATTTTTTTTTAATTAGTTTTTAATTTTATCCGCTTCTCCCATCAGAAGCGGATTTTTTTATTTTACTGAACTGGCGTAAGCGTTATTGGCAATTTATACAATACTCTTACTGGCAAACCTTTGTTTGAACCCGGAATCCAATTAGGAGAAAGTTTTATAACCCTAACAGCTTCTTCACCTGTTCCATATCCTATATCTTCTACTGCTTTAATATCAGATAGCGTACCGTCTTTCTCAATAATAAACTGCAGTTTCACCTTTCCTCCGTACTTTAGTGCTTTTTCTGGAACTATAAAGTTTTTACCCACAAACCTGTAAAACTTGTTTATTCCACCCGGAAAATCAGGTTTTTTCTCAATGCTATCAACCTTCATTTCCAAAGGTCTATCCTCATCTTTCGAATTATTTTCCTGAGCCATACTTTTAGTACTCATGAAAATCAGTATTACTAATATAAAACTCTGAGTAATTATTCTCTTCATATTTTTAAAATGTTTAACCGCTAAAATATTATGTCTTATACGTACAAATATAGATTTTTACTTTAATTAAAGTTGTTCCAATTTTAGCGCAAGAACAAAAAAAATCCGTTCAAAAAGAACGGATTTTTTTGTTTTGATTTAACGCCCTAAAGGTCTGGCCAATTGAACAACCATCGGTAAAATAAATTTAGAACTTACAGGTTCGCCATCCTTAGTTGCTGGAATCCATTTTGGGCAGATTTTCATAACACGAATAGCTTCGGCACCCAGACCATATCCTAAATCTTTTACAATTTTTATATTAGATAAAGACCCATCTTTTTCAATTGTGAAATGTATATAATACTTTCCATCTACTTTTTTTTCGTAAGCAATCTCAGGCATCTTATAATTTTGAGCATAAAAGATGTAAAAATCGGTTAAACCATTAGGAAATTCTGCCTGAGTTTCTACACTTACAGTATTATCAGATTTAGCAGAAAGATCTATTAGTTCTACTTCTTGTGCCCAACTTTTTGAATTACATGAAAGCAGTAAAAAAAAGGAAAAAGCACCTTTAAATATTAAATTAGAAAACGGTTTCATTTGTAGCATATTTTTTACAAATCTACATTAATTCTTATTTCTTTTAAATTTTTTGCTAATTATTATTTTGAATAGTAATTGGTAAAGTATAAAGGACTCTAACAGGTTTTCCGTGTTCGCTTCCTGGAATCCATTTTGGAGAAAGTTTTAAAACTCGAGTCGCCTCTTCTGCAAGACCATATCCAGAATCTTTTAAAATTGTAATTTCAGACAAGCTTCCGTCTTTTTCAACCATAAACTGCATTGAAATTTTGGTGTTCACACTATTTTTTGAAACTTCTGCTGGAACTTTAAAATGCTGTCCAACAAACATGTAGAACTTCTCTATTCCGCCAGGATATTCGGGCTGTTTTATTTCTAAATCGCCAGATTTATAAACCTTATCGTTAATAGTATCCATTGTTTGAGCTGTCGCTTCAGAACTAAAAGCAAACAGAAGTAAACTGCAAATTATCCCAACAACAAAAACTTTAAAAACTATTTTCAAAGTAGATTCTTTTTTAGTCATCATAACTAAACGTTTTTTAGTTATTTGATAATTGATATTACTTGCCAATGGAACAGTTTGCTTATTTGAAGCAAATTCTAGAAGCAAATTTTGATAATTGCTTACTTCTCCAAACTGGTTATTTACAGCTTCATCGGCTAAAAATTCATGGTTTAGTTTAATCGCTTTTATAAAATAAGGAATAATCGGATTTATCCAAAACACGACTCTCAAGGCTTCAGCAAAAAGAATATCCCACGTATGTTTTTGCTCTAAATGTGCTTTTTCATGCGCGATTAATTCTGATGGAACTTTACCCATCTCAAAATCTGTTTTATTGACAAAAATGGCATTCCAGAAAGAATGAGGCAAAACAACTTCATCTGTTAAAACAATCTTTGCCCCATTTATCAAGCGAGTTTCTTTCCTATTCAATTTCATAAAAAATGAAATTAGATTTAAAACAAAACGAAGTCCCAGAACCAATAAAACAAAAGCATATATACGAATTAAAAAATAAAATATGTTCTGCATAATGAAGCTTTCATTTAGAGGAGCTTGACTTGTTCGAATCACGATTTCATCCAATTGAATTGCGTTTAATCCGCTCTCAAATAAAGGTTTGAATGTAAATAGTTGCAACGGAATTATAAAACTAAAAATCAAACTTCCGAGAAGATAAGCACGATTGAATCGAAACATTCTTTCGTTTTCTAACAACAACTTATATACTGCATAAAAAACAGCAAGCAGTAAACCTGATTTTAAAAGATACGTTATCATTTTTTCTTTTTTTGAATTTCTGAATCGATTATTTACCTTTTTTTTAGGAATGTTTTATTCTCAAGGATTTTGTGGTCTTCTAAACATTGTAGTATCAAACTGAATATTTTGATAACCATAAGATTTCCTTCGTTCTTTTGCTCTTCCTTCACTTTCATTAATTATAGTACTCACCTCAGAACCAGATTCTTGTTTTTTATCTAAAGTTTCATTCTCTTTTACATCCTGCGTTTTTTTTGAAGCAACTGCTGGCTGAGACGAAACTTTGATTTTCTTCCCGTCTGTTGACTTAGCAGATTTTTCCTTTACAACCACGTCTTGTTTTTTATCTTTTGAAATAACTTTTTTCTCATCAAAAGAATTTCCACTTCTACTATTTTTCACTTCTGTTTTCACTTCTTGCGCAACTGTTTTCATGCATAACAGCAACATTAAAGTCGTGATTAGAGGCACTACAGCAATTTTCTTTAAAAACGCTGTGCTTTTTGATGTTCTTTTTTTCATCATTATTAATCGTTTTTTTGTTACTAAATAATTCAAATTACTGGCCAAGTAAATCGTTTGTTTCTCGCTTCCTTTTGTTAAAAGTAAATTTTGGTAAAACGGAACATTATTATAAGTTTTCACAATTTCCTGATCGGCAAGAAATTCGTGATTGAGCTGTATTGCTTTTTTATAAAACAAAAAAATCGGGTTAAACCAAAAAACAATTTTTAAAAGCTCTATAAAAAGAATATCCAAAGTATGTTTTTGATGCACATGAACCAATTCGTGCGTGTACAGTTCGGCTTCAATATTTTGCTTTTTATAATCTTCTAAATTGATAAAAATGTAATGCAAAAAAGTATGTGGCAATATTTTTTCTTTTACCAAAACCAATTTTGAATTCTTAAATTCTACACTTGGAGAATTGCCAATTCTGGAAAAAATCTTCCAAATGTTTCTTCCAAACCTTACTGCCATCAACAGCGTTACGATTGCGTATAAAGTCCATAAAAGAATGAATTTATAATCTACTTTTTCTGCTGTTTGATGAATCGATGTATTTATTTTATGCTGACTAGTAGTAATTTGCCTTGAAAAATCTACAGTAATTTCTTTGATAATTTCAAATGAGATAAACGGAATTGCAACGGAAATTAAAATTGCAAAAAGCAAAAAGAATCTATTAAATTGATGCATTTTTTCTCGCTCTAATATCAAATGATAAAAAGCTAGAAAAACACATAAAGCGACTGTTGATTTTACAATAAAAGCTATCATTTTTTCTTTTTTTGAATTTCTGAATCGATTATTTTTTTAAGATCTTCCAGTTCCGAAGCCGACAAATTGGTTTCGGTCGTAAAAAACGAAGCAAATTGCGAAGCCGAATTATTAAAGAAATTACTAATTAGCCCTTTTACGTGTTTTGCAAAATAGTCTGTTTTCTTGACCAACGGATAATATTCTCGAGAATTTCCAAATTCATTATACGCCACAAATTTCTTGTCAATCATTCGTTTTAAAAGCGTCGCTACGGTTGTTGTTGCTGGTTTTGGTTCCGGATACGCTTCGAGCAAATCTTTCATAAAAGCCTTTTCAAGCTTCCACAAATGCTCCATTAACTGTTCTTCTGCATTTGATAATTGTATCATGGTTTTGTATTTTCAAGTTTTTCTGTTTCAGCCAATTCCTTTTTATATTCCTCCAAATTCCATTCAACATTCAATTTTGTCGCATATTCGGCCATAGTTCCAAGTCCGACCTCTGCACGCCTTTTATCGACATTATCTGGATCTATCATTGGTGCTATACGAATTTTATTAGTCTTTTTATTCATTGAACTCTGACTGCCATAAATTTGTTTTTTTCCTTCTCTCAAAGCCACTCTATCTTCCAAATACGCCAGATTCCCTGGATTGGCATTTCCGTTTTTAACCGCCTCTCTCATCATAGGCAGATATTTTTGCTGGTATTTTAAATCGGCATGCTGAATCACCAGAAATAAAGTCTGATTTCCCTGAGAACCTACCACATTTTTTCCTAGCCAGCCTCTTTCGTCCAGTATTTTCATCACCTTAATGAGGTTAATACTGTCTTTTCTTTCCATGATTTTACCAATGCTGTCTATTTTCTTTTTATCAGGTTTTGAAGCTCTATAAACATTCATAAATTCTCCGCGAATTTCCTGATCTTCGGTATAAATTTCTGCAAGTTCTTTTTCCAGCACTTTATCATAATTTGCTCCAATAATATCTAACTTCTTCTGCAGTTTATCAATTGTTTTATTCCATTGTTTTTCTGAGTGCAAAGGCTTTAAATCGTTATCAATTTTAAGATGGGCAATATTCTCGTATCCGTTATCGATAGAAAGATTTAGCCATTTAAATGCTTTTTTGTTCTTTTTTGCCATAGAAGCAGAACAGCTTGCGTTGTATAAGTCTCGATCGTCTTTCTGTTCTATTTTAAACGCTTTTTCATAATACGAAACAGACAATTCATAGTTTTTTACTGTGTAACAAGAATCGGCTTTTCGAACCCATTCTTTATACGTTTGAGCTTGCAGAAAAATACAGTTCATCACTAATAAAGAGAGTGTAATTATTTTTTTCATGGTTTAGAGGTTAGTTGGTTTATTTAATATTTTGTTCCGAAATCAATTCTCCTTTTTCGTAATTCTTGATTCCTTTTAATTTTCCTTTGTCCGAATAAAACTTCCATTCTCCAAAATAAAACCAATGCGTTTCTACCGAATTCGTTTCTAATTTTGTTTTTCCTTTCGATTCCAGTTTTCCGTTTTCGTAATAACTTTTCACAATACAGATTCCGTTTTTATATTTCTCCGTTTTGTAGATTTTTCCATTAATGTACGATTTCCACTTTTTTACTGGAAGATCATTTTTATAATATTCATACGATTTATAATCTGTTCCGTCTTGCGAATATGTATCAATCCAAACACCTTCTTTTTTCTTGTCAATCTTCTGATTAATCGGCTGACTTTTACACCCCAAAAGCATTAATCCGAAAAGAAATAATAAAAAGATGTTTTTCAATTTCATGATTGCTCTACAATTATAGATTCGTTTCTACAAATGTAGAGTTAAATTTTAAATATGCAAGAAAAAGAGGTTTTTTTTTAGTTGCAAAGTGACAGAGGTACAAAGTGACAGAAGTTTTTCCTTTGAATATTAAAAGATTAAAAACAAAAAAATCCGCTCATTTCTGAACGGATTTATATCTTAAAAATGCTGCTGAAAATTTAACCGCAAAGAACGCAAGGATTTTATTTTGGATCGCTTTTATAAACGCAAAGTTCGCAAAGCTTTGCAGACATAGCTTTGCGAACTTCTATAAATCTTATTAAAAAATCCTAGCGCACTTTGCGTAATTCTTAGCGTTCTTAGCGGTTAAAAAAACTTAACCGCAAAGAATGCAAGGTTTTTATTTAAGGTTACATTTATAAACACAAAGTTCGCAAAGCTATGTGATGAAGCTTTGCGAACTTTTATAAATCTTACTTAAAAAATCCTTGCGAACTTTGCGTAAAACTTTGCGCTCTTTGCGGTTAAAAAACTTATTTACTTAATTCCACAAAATACTTGTAAAACAACGGAATAGTCTCAATACCTTTCAAGTAATTAAAGATTCCGAAATGCTCATTTGGCGAGTGAATTGCATCGCTATCCAAACCAAATCCCATTAAGATGGTTTTACTTTTTAATTCTTTTTCAAACAAAGCCACAATCGGAATACTTCCTCCAGAACGAACCGGAATTGCAGGAACTCCAAACGTTTCTGTATACGCTTTATTTGCCGCCTGATAACCAATGCTGTCAATTGGCGTTACATAACCTTGACCACCGTGGTGAGGCGTAACTTTTACCGTAACTCCAGCTGGCGCAATGCTTGTAAAATGTTTGGTAAAAAGTTCTGTAATTTCTTCCCATTCCTGATTTGGTACCAAACGCATCGAGATTTTAGCAAAAGCTTTACTCGCAATAACCGTTTTAGCACCTTCGCCAGTGTAGCCGCCCCAGATTCCGTTTACGTCTAATGTTGGACGGATTGAGTTACGCTCGTTGGTTACATACCCTTTTTCACCATAAACATCGGCAATGTTTAAAGCATTTTTATATTTTTCTAAGCTAAAAGGCGCTTTTGCCATTTCGGCTCTTTCTTCTGCAGACAATTCTTCTACTTTATCGTAGAAACCTGGAATTGTAATATGATTGTTTTCGTCGTGAAGCGAAGCAATCATTTTTGCCAAAATATTAATTGGATTCGCCACAGCTCCACCGTATAAACCTGAATGCAAATCGCGGTTTGGACCTGTAACTTCTACCTCAACATAACTCAAACCTCTTAAACCTGTCGTGATCGATGGCTGTTGGTTGGAGATCATTCCTGTATCTGAAATCAAGATTACGTCGTTTTTCAGTTTTTCCTGATTGCGTTCTACGAACCAAGCCAAACTTGCAGAACCTACTTCTTCTTCACCTTCGATCATGAATTTTACGTTACAAGGCAACGTATTGCTTTGCACCATTAACTCAAGCGCTTTTACATGCATGTACATCTGACCTTTGTCGTCACACGCCCCACGCGCGAAAATTGCTCCTTCTGGGTGAATATCTGTAGTTTTAATAACCGGTTCAAAAGGTGGTGAAGTCCATAATTCTAATGGATCTGGCGGTTGTACGTCGTAGTGGCCGTAAACTAAAACCGTTGGAAGATTTGGATCTATAATTTTCTCTCCGTAGATAATTGGGTAACCTGGAGTGTCGCAAGTTTCGACATAATCGCACCCTGCTTTTGATAAACTTTCTTTTACAGCCTCTGCTGTGTCAATAACATCTTGAGAATATGCAGTGTCGGCAGAAACCGACGGAATCTTTAATAATTCGATCAATTCGTTGATAAACCGATCTTTATGTTGTTGAACGTAGGACTTAATATTTTCCATTTAAATTATTTTTATAGAAACCCAAAAGTACAAAAAAGAGAATTAAAAAAAATTTTCAAAAAATGCTTTGATAATTCAAAAGTATGCCTATCTTTGCACCCACAATTACCGCGGATATGGCGAAATTGGTAGACGTGCCAGACTTAGGATCTGGTGCCGCAAGGCGTGTAGGTTCGAGTCCTATTATCCGCACAAAAAAAAGCTTCTGAAGATTTTTCAGAAGCTTTTTTGTTTTATGCGATTTTATATTATTCGATTTTATTTCAAATATAGCCCGTGGTTTCAACCACGGGAGACAAAGATTGTGGGCAATGAATGTGTTCCAATTGTTAAAGCATCGTAAATATTTACCTTATCCAAACTACCAATTATCATTTTTTTTCATACTTGAATCCATACTTAAAAGAATCGATTTATTAAGTTCGTTAAAATACGATGGAACTTCAGGAATATATTTCCACAAGCTCTTAAAACTTCCATCTTTTTTATAATAGGCATCCAATCCTTCCTTTGGAGTATTACTATTAAAAATCACATTATCCACCCACCCACCAGCAGAATATTTATTTCCAGTATAATAATTCTGCATACTAATTAAATCAAATTTGTACTTATTATCTTTTATAGAAATTTCTATCTGATACTTTGTTGGATAATATGTTTTCCCTAGCATAGGAATATGGTTTGAAAATAAAGTTTCCGAACTTCCTTCAAATCTTACATATTCATTTTCAATTGTAGAAAGCACGACTTTATCAGGATTTTTGTAGGTAACTTTTATCCATTCGATAATCTTTTTATAAATTTCTGAAGCTGTTTTCCCCTCTACAGGAGTAACTATAAAATCAGTCATTCCTTTGTTGTTATCAAATGTAAATTCAGATTCTTGGGCATTTAATATTCCCGAAATAAACAACATTAATAGTAGTATTTTTTTCATTTTATTTTTATTTATTTTTTGTATCAAATATATGTAGTTGCAGACTATATATATTACGGTTTTCCATAAACATTTTTAGCATAAATCTTAATCAAATATGGATTTTCGAAGATTTATACAATTCCTTAATAATTCATCTTGACGAAAGGAGCTTTTCAGCATCACCAACAGGTTGTCAAACTATGAAAAAAATTGCGGAAATCACTCTGGAATTTTTTGTCGGTTTTGCTTTTGGTTTCTCCTTTCGTCGAAATGAAGATATTTTAAAACGTTATTTTCTGTTATTCAACTTCCAGATACGGATGCAAAATTTCGGCTAATTCATTCAGCCAATAAAAACCTTTTTCTAGGTTTTCCTTTTGAGCATAGACATATCCTCTTTCATCATCTCTCATAACAACTAAAGCAATTGCATAATTTAATTGTCGTATCGCTTTTGCCAAATCTTTGGCATCAATAACATTATTAAAAAAATCTAAGAGTCTTTTCTCTGTTTCTTCCGAAAGATAATTTGTAGCCATTATCTTATTTTTTATTTGAAGCAAATATAATAATTTGTATGCTAATTAGCCTACATGAACAAAATAAATCTTTCCACTTTTGAAATATGAATATTTCAGAAGAAACTTTTCTCGTTAATCTTGGTATTCACGTTAGACAATTACGTGAAAAGAAAGGCTTATCTCAACAAGGTTTAGCTGACGACTGTAATATTAACAAATCTCAAATAGCAAGATTAGAAGTTGCTAAAGTAAATACAGGCATAAAGACCCTTGCAAAAATTGCCAATGCTTTAGATGTTGAACTTAAAGAATTGTTTGATTTTCCTTTGAAATAAAACCTTAAAATTTTCCTTAGTCTCCAATGATTAAAACCAAAAAATTTCAACTTACAAAAAAAGAATATTTCATATTCCTCGTTAGACTTGAATTAAAAAGACGAGGATGGTTATTTCTTTTTATGTGGATGTTTTCTGCTTTCGTTCTTTTTACTGGAAAGCAAGATTCTTTTAGCATTTTTATTATAGTCGTTGGTTTTATGTATCCTGTTCTTACGATTTATAAATATTGGATTTTTGCAAATTCAAAAGACAATAAGATTATTTTCTACGAAAGACAACATGAAATATTCTCAGATAGAATTATTTCTGGAATGGGGGAAATCTCTAATAGTACAGTTCCTATGCAAAATTTTGTAAAAGTTTTCGAACTAAACGACCTCTATCTTTTATACTACACCAAAGGACAAGCAATCTTCCTTCCAAAACGAATTTTTGAAACTCAAGAAGATGAAAATTGGTTTAGAAATGAAGTTTTTTTGAAGATAAAGAACAGACGAGTTTAAATTTTAGTCAAAGACAATCCGTCTAGTTTGTCATTTCGACGAAGGAGACCCGAGCGATAGCGAATAGGCGAAGCAAATCTTCGCAAGAAACTCGACAAAGATTGGCTTTTCGTTGCGGAGTTTCTAGTGTGATTGCTTCGCCAGTTCGCTATCGCTCGTGTCCTAGTTCCTCGGAATGACAAAAAAAAAGAAAAACCCTTTTAATCTTAATAATCTGTGGCTAAACAAAAAAAACTCTGCGACCCTGCTCCCGATAGCTATCGGGATTGCGAGATTAAAAACCATCAAAGATTATAAATTCAGAAATTTCTTTAATTATTTTATGCTTTAGTATTTAAATATTCTTATTTTTAAAACACCAAAAACCTAATTCTCAAAATTTCGCTTGTTTTTAAATCTCAAAAACAATTAGAACACATGAGAAAATACAGATTATTAGTCATTCTATTAGCAATTATTGCTGTCTTTTATTTTGCGAGAACGATTCGAAGCTTTACCGTTCAGCACGAAACCAAAACCCTTAAATCGGAGCATTTTATTGTTTCCTATAACGGAATTTATAAAAGCGAGGCCGAAAAAGTGAGCAAACATCTCGAGGAAAATTATTCTAGAATAAGAGAAAATCTAAAAGACGTAGAACACGACCCTATAAAGGTTTTTGTTTACGGTTCGCAATTCAAGTTTAATGAAGCTACGGGTTTAAAAGAAAATACAAAAGGCACAAGTCGTGGTCCAAACGAATTTCATTTTGTATGGACGAATTGGTTTAATTCTATTTTTCCAGACGATCCGCTCAAAACGGCTTTGCACGAGTTTACGCATTGCGTTCAATTAAACATATTAATATACAAAGCAAAAGACACCATCATCACCCAAGACCGACTTACTTTTGAAAGGGAATTTGATAAAAAGTTTAAAGCCGAATATCCGCGTTGGCTCTGGGAATCGATTAGTATGTTTGAAGCAGAAGAAGTAAATACGTTAAGCGTGAAATACGCCAAAAGCAAAAACCTGACTTTAGAAGATTTAAATCACAGCAATCAGATTTATAATATTGGCTACACGATAATCGAATATATGACCCAAAAATGGGGAAAAGACATTCTGCCCAAACTTATTGTGTCTTTCGGCAATATCGAAAAAACATTGAACGTAACGCAAGAGGAATTTGAAAAAGGCTGGATTGCTTTTTTGAAGGAGAAGTATTAGGCCATCATTTTCAAACATCTAGTTTGTCATTCTGAGGAACGAAGAATCGCACACGGGATTCGACACAGATTGGAAATTCACTTTGCGGAATTTCTAGTGTGATTCTTCGTTCCTCAGAATGACAAACCTTATGATAACTTAGCTACACAAAAAAACCTTTGTCAAAGTTTAAAACTTTGACAAAGGTCTCTCGTGCAGATTTGGAATTTGGATTTTTATTTATTGGAATTTAATATTTCAATAATCTTATCCACATTGATTTCACTATAATCATTAATATAAAAATCACATGGTGGAAGCTGTTCTTTGGTATGCGTGCTCAAAACTCCAACGACTTTCATTCCGGCATTTAGTCCTGCTGTAATACCCGAAAAAGAATCTTCGAAAACCACACAATCCGAAGGAGAAACTCCAACGCGTTCTGCCGATTTTAGATATACTTCGGGATTTGGTTTATGAAACGTTACGTCTTCTGACGACATCATCGAATCCATTTTTTCGTCTAGTTTCAGGAAATTGCCGATCAAATCCAAATTCGCACGCGGTGCCGATGTGGCAACTGCAGTTTTGAAACCACGAGATTTTAATTCGTTTAAAAAATCCATGTAATGCGGAATCGTTTCGACTTTGTCTTTGTAAATCTCACGGAACATTCCTTCTTTCTCGTCTTCAAGCTTGATCAATTCTTCTCCCTCAATTGGACGTTTGAAGAAATGCGTCATGATATAACTATTGTGTTTTCCGTACATATGTTCTTCAAATTCTTCTTGAGTGTACGGAACATTATATTTATCGAAAAACTTTTCAAAAGCGATCACATGATGCGGATTGGTGTGCGAAATCACGCCATCCATATCAAAAATTACACATTGCTGGCTCATAATTTTGTTTTGTTGTTTTAACGGTTGCAAGATAAGTTTTTCCGCAGAGTTGCGCGGAGGTTTTTCGCAGAGTTTTTTTTTAATCTCGCAAAGGCGCAGAGACGCAAAGTTTTTTGTTTTAGAGCCACAGATTAATAAAATTAAAAGGATTTGTCTCTCGCAGATTTGGCAGATTATGCGGATTATTTATTTTCTTATTTAAAAAATCTAATCTGCTCGATTTGCCAAATCTGCGAGAGGTAAAAAATCTTTGCGACTTCGCAACTTTGCGAGATTAAACCAGACAAAGATTGGCAACAAAAACTTTGCGCAAAGAACTTGAAACTTTAAACCTGAAACAAAATCTTTACCCTATCCAAATCTTACTTTTAACCAAAGTCATAGTTTGTCTCAAATGCTGATTGCACGCAATTAGAATAATCAAAACCACTAAACCATAACCAACAATAGTATAAATTTCCATATCGGCCAATAAAGTCGATTGTTTAGAGATTGTGCTGAAAACTTTTTTCATAGCCAAAACATTTGCATTATCTGCCGAATATCCTTTGGCAATAAAACTTTGAGTTGTGCTTGCAATGGTTTGCTGTGCTTCTGGATTTTCACCAGTAACAAATTGGCTTAATTTCAGAAAGTGTTTTTTGTTTAAGAAAACCATTGCATTCTGCATGACGCAGAAACCAATTGTACTTCCCCAAAAACGCCCTGAAACCCCAACAATTCCTGAAGAAACCGCCATATTTGCCGGAACCGATGATGTGGTAAATAAGATGAGCGGAACAAATAAAAATCCAACACCGATTCCTTGCAAAATATAGGGAATGATAATATCGCTTAGTGCAATATCTGGCACAAAAAGAAACGTAAACCAGAAATGGAAAATAGCAATAAGCGTAAAACCAATCATAAAAATAATTTTTGTCGAAACAGATTTCATCAGAAAAAATGCGGCTAAAATAAGTCCGATTACGTTTCCTAATCCATTTATATACTGAACGCCCGCAACACGAGAAGGATCCCAATTCCAGATTGAAAACATTGCCGAATGACAAAGACTCAGTGTTGCTCTGCTGATATAGAAAAGGAAAAACAATAAAAATCCTATTCGCAGATTGGCGTATTTTATAACTTCAAAATTAAAACTCGGTCTTTTTACTAAACGTTCTTTAAAAATGAATAATCCGCCTGTAATGAGCGAAATCATCAAGATTAAAACCATTTCTGAAGACTGTAACCAATATTTTTTCTCAGCATAAACAAAAAAGTAGGCACCGCAAAGAATCGAAATTAAAACCAAAAAATAACTCATCCAGTCGATTTGATACAACGGAATCTTCTTTGTAATTCGGTGCCCCCTGAAAGTAACTAAGATTAAAAAGACGTTTAAAACTTGTAGTCCTCCCGAAACATACAACATATATTTCCAGTCGTAATGATCGAGAAACCACACGGCGATATTCATAATAAAAGGCGTAGACAACAACAGCGCGCCGTAGTAAAATGAAAACCCGATAATAATGGCATTTTTAGTATTGAACTGCTCAATAAGCAATTGTCTGATCGTGATTACAGGAAGCGCCATCAGGATTCCTTCGGCAACTCTCATTAATAGAAAAACCGAAAAATTAGTAATATAAGCAGATGAAATAATTGTAATTCCGATTAAGGAATAAACCGCCATCAAGTAATTTTTTGCAGGGAAAAAACTCGAAAATCGGCTTTCTATTAAAATGGTTGCCAGCAGAGTTCCGTACGTAACGCACATTGCAAACTGCAAATCTTCTGGCTCAATGTCCAGAAAACTCGCCGCATACGTTACGTTTGACGTATAAACTCCCAATAAAATCATGGAATGCAACAAACAAACGAACAAAATAATAATGATCGCCCATTTTGGAACCCATGATTTAAATATACTTTTATCTTCCATTTTATTTGTGCGCAGCAACAACCGTAATGTTCATTCCTGCTCTTAAAAAATCGGTTTGTTTGTCTTGCTCTTTTAACTGAATTCTAACTGGAATTCTTTGTTCAATTTTTACGAAGTTTCCAGTCGCATTATCTGGAGGTAGCAACGAGAATCTCGCACCACTCGCAGGCGATAACGAAGCAATTGTTCCCACAAAAACTTTGTCGCTTATTGCATCTGCTTTGATTTCTACTTCTTGCCCAACAGTTAAATATTGCAATTGCGTTTCTTTAAAGTTCGCTGTAATCCATTTTTCTTTACTTACGATAGAAAGCAAAGATTGTCCTTCTTTTACCATTTGTCCTGGCTGTAAAGTTCTTTTTCCGACCCAGCCATCATAAGGCGCTGTGATTACAGTGTACGAAAGAAACAATGCCGCATTATCTGCAACAGCTTGTTTTGAAGTAATATTCGTTTGCGTTGTTGGAACATTCGCTTCAGCGACAGAAGTACTTAAAGTAGCCGAATGAATTCTGTTTTTCATTTCCTGAAAATGTGCTTGCGCCGACTCGTAATCTGCTTTTACTTTCTCCAATTGCTGAGAAGTTGCTGCTTCTTCACTCACCAAAGCTTTGTATCTTTCGTATTCTAGTTTGGTTTTCCAAAGATTTGATTTTGCTGCTTCTAATTGCGATTCGTTAATTGCCGTTGCACTTGCTGTATTAATGGCATTTTTTTGAGCCACAACACTATTTTGTTGCGCATTTTGAACATCGGCAAGAGCCACATTCAATTTCGATTTATATTCTCTATTATCAATCACTACCAAAGTATCTCCTTTATGCACAAATTGGTTTTCGTCAAAACGAACTTCCTGCACATAACCTGTAATTCTCGACATAATTGGCGTAACGTATTGTTCGACCTGCGCATCATTGGTTTCTTCGTGGTTTCGGTTAAACACATAAAACCAAATTCCTAAAATAACCCCGCTTATTACCAGCGCACACGCAATAATTGTTATTAGTATATGAAACGTTTTATTTCTTTTAGTTTCATTTTTTATCTTAACCATCTTTTTTATCTCTTTATCTTAGTCTTTCTTTAAAATCTTTCCTCTAGCTTTTCCGTTTAACTTCCTGCATTAGGCATAATTCCTGCCGTGTGCATCATTTGGTAATGTTTCAAAACAGCATCCAATCGGGTAGAGATTTTGTTGTATTTTGCCTGAAGCAAAGCATTATCAGCATCGACCATTTCGGTAATTAAAACCAATTGGTTTAAGTATTTCAACTTTACAATTCGGTAGTTTTCTTCAGCTAAATCCAAAGCTTTGTCAACCACAACAAATTTTTCGAGAATTTCCTGATACTGCGTATGCTCTTTGTATAACTGATCTTGAATTTCTTCTTTTATAATTTCAGTCTGCATTTTCTGCACATCGATTTTAGTACTCGCTTTTGCCACTTTCGTTTTGTTTTTATACAAAGCCGAAAGATCAAAACGCGCCTCGATTCCTACCTGACCTAAAGTGTACAAATACGGATTTGGCGGAAAGAATTTGTAGTTTGGATAATAAAAGCCATAATTCCCGAAGAAGTTTACGCTAGGCAGATAATTCCCTTTTACCAATTGCATTTCGGTTTTACTGATATTTAATTCCTGACTTGCAATTCGCATTTCTTCATTCTGCATCGCTTTATTCAGATAAAAATCATACGGATCTAAACCGTTCATTTCGTCCAGACTTGCAGTTGTGTCGATTGCAATTTCTTCGTTTTCCGAAATCTGAATTAAAGTCTTCAGATCGTGAAGCGCAATTTTAATGTTTTTGGAGTTTGTAAGCGCGTTCAACTCACGATCTGAAAGCTGTAATTCGGCACGTATAACCTCATTTTTGGTTACAGTTCCGTGTTTTTGAAGCGATTGCACTTCTTTTAATCGGCTTTTTTCTTCTTTGATGTTTTCTTCAAATATCTTTTGAAGTTCCATCATTTTATAAATCGCCAGATAGTTTGAAACAACTTCCAGTTCAATATCATTTTCTGTTTTTTCCGATTTTATTTTTGCAATTTCGTTTTCCTGATTCGCAATTTTTATTGCGTTATTAATCTTGTTTCCAACGTAAATTGGCATTTTAAAAGTTGAATTTACCTCATAGATTTCAGGAATTGCTTTCGTAACTTCTTTTCCGTTTAAGAAACCATCTCCTTTAAATTCTGTAATGTTGGTAATTCTGGAGTACATTCCGTTTAGTTGTACATCCGGTAATCTAAGTTCTTTTCTTTCTTTGATGTTTTGCTCAGCGAGCGTAATCTCCAGTTGAGATTTAAGGATTTTCTTGTTGTTTTCCTTCGCCAGTTTCATCGCTTCTTGTAAAGAAACCGTATGAACTTCCTGAGCTTGTAAACTACTGAATACTAATACCATTAGTAAAATCAATAAGCTTCTGGGAAAACAATCTTCTTTAGAGTTTGTTTTTGTAAGGAACATGAATATTTGAATAATTTATGCTGCAAAGTTCCTTCATTTTTTGCTTGGCGGATGATTCTAAAAAGTCAATAACATATTCATTTCGGACAAATGTTAAAATTCCATTTTTCGAAAACGTTATATTAAAACACTGAAAAACAATTTATTACAAAATAGGTTTGGATTGTGCTATTTCACGCAGATTTTAATAGATTTGAGCAGAAGGCGCAGATTTTTATTTTTTGTTCTCGCAGATTTGGCAGATTGTGCAGATTATAAAGCATTTAAAAAAATCTCTCAAATCTGCGGAATCTGCGAGAGATTTTTTTTTACGCATGGAAAAAAAGAATCTGCAAAATCAGCTAAAATCTATTAAAATCTGCGTGAAACAAAAACTATCTAGTTCTTTTCCAAAATTTCCTCTCCGTTTAAGTAATCAGAAGGTCTTTGGCCTAAAATCTTGAAAAAAGTGTTACTAAAGGTCGGAACACTATTATACCCAACTTCTAGAGCTACCTCTTTTACCGAAAGTTTTCTTTCTAACAAAAGTTCGATTGCTTTGAGGATTCTTCGAATGGTATAATATTGAATAAAAGACATCTTGAGATCTTTTTGAAATAAGCGATACAAAGAGCGTTCGCTAAACCCAAATTCATGCGCCACATCGGCAAAAAGAATCGTTTCTCCCAAATTATTTTCGATATGTCGAAGAATTTTTCCTAATCGTTTATCTTTAGGCTGAGGAAGTTCTAAAGGTAAATTCGTATGACATATTTGCGGAAGAATCGCTTTTATAGCTTTTGCTATGACAAAACTCGGAGTCCCCTTTTTCAAATCACCGTTCCACTGATTGGTAAACATCATCATTTGAAGCAGCAGATTATTCACCGGGTAAATACCTTCGATTTTATAGAATTCATCTTCATCCTTTTCAACCGGAAAATACAAATTTCGCATCATCACGTGTTCCGACTTTGGTTCGATACTATGCTCTACTCCCGCGGGAATCCAGATAAAATGTCTTGCAGGCAAAAAATATGATTTCGTTTCAGTTGTCACAAAAACTACATCACCTTCTGCATACAGCATTTGCGCTTTCTTATGCTTATGTGTTGGAACAAGTAATTCTCCCATTATATTATGATGACAATAAATGCTTTTTTTATCAGCATCTACTTTATGGAGATAATATTTGTCTACTTTGAATGTTGATTGTTCCATAATATAAAGATAGGAGAAATTTAACGCAAAGCACGTAAGGTAAAAACGCAAAGTTCGCAAAGCTTTTAAATAAAACCTTTGCGAACTTTGCGTAAAATCTTAGCGCTCTTTGCGGTTAATAATCCAGAAAGTTTATATAAAAAAAATGCCTCTCATAATGAGAGGCATTTTACAAACTTAGGCGGTCTGGACGGGACTCGAACCCGCGACCCCATGCGTGACAGGCATGTATTCTAACCAACTGAACTACCAAACCCTGCGTTATTGTGGGTGCAAAAATACAACAGAATTTCGTTTCTGCAAGCGTTTTTTAAAATAAAATTTGAGAAATTTTTAATTGGCTAAATTCCAATATTTTAAAAATTGGCGACGAAATCAAAAAAGAAGAAGTTTCTTTCTTTTTCTTAACCGAGAAGGATTTTCACATAGAAATATTTATCATTTTTGTTAAACATAGCCCGTGGTTTCAACCACGGGGACACAATGCATATAAATACGTATCCCGTGGTTGAAACCACGGGCTATATTTTAATATTATAAATAGAAAATCTTTGTAGGGTTACTCGCGAAGATTTGCTTCGCCTATTCGCTATCGCTCGAGTCTCGTTCCTCAAAATGACAAACTGTTACGTTAAAGTTGGGATTAAGCAAAAAAAATTGCAAGGCTTTCTCAATTGTAAGCTTTGCGAACTTTGCATTCTTTAAAAAATATCTTTGCAGACTTTGCGTAAATCTTAGCGCCCTTTGCGATTAAAACCTACGCAATCAAATTTTGGAATTTGGAATTTTCACCGAGTATCGGAATTTGGAATTTACCTTTTACAAAAGGTCTTAAATCAAAAAAGCCATCCACAAAAGTGGAAAGCTTTTCATTGGTCTAACTACTAAACCAGCTACGAGTTACAAAGTCGTAGCAAAACAACACAACTAATCTTAGATACCGTATTTGGGCAAAAAAGCCTTTCTGTTAAGAAAGGCTTCCCCAATATTGCGGTCTGGACGGGACTCGAACCCGCGACCCCATGCGTGACAGGCATGTATTCTAACCAACTGAACTACCAAACCTCTGCGTTATTGCGGTTGCAAAGATATAACAGAATTTCGTTTCTGCAAGTGTTTTTATAAAAAAAATGAAATTATTTTTATAAAAATCACCCAAAGTTTTGTTTTTCAACTAAATATGTTGTCAATATTTTTTCAAAATTATCGCCAACATTTACCGGAACGTACTTAATTTGATTCTTTGCACAGGTTAAAGCCAAGTTTTTAAAGTAAGCTTCTACCCTTTTTTCATATTCTTCTTTTACATTGTCAGCAAAAATCGAAACCTCTTCACCTGATTCTAAGTCGATAAACTTTCTTGGTGCGTTATCAAAATCAAATTTCAATTCGGTTTCATTATCAACTACATGAAACAAAACCACTTTGTGTTTGTTGTGTTTAAGATGCTGTAATGCATTAAAAAGCTTTTCATCATCTTCGGTCTGGAACATATCGGTAAACAAAATAATCATAGAACGGCGATGCATTTTCTCTGCAATTTGATGTAGATAGGTAATCGTATCCGTCGTTTTTTTGACTTTTGGTTGAACCAATAATTCTTCCAGTTTATTCAAAAGCATTCTGTGATGGCGATCGCTTCCTTTTTCTGGTGCGTAATATTCGTAATGATCGGAGAAAACGCTTAAACCAACAGCATCGCGCTGTTTCTTTAAAATATTCATCAAAACTGCCGAGGCCAAAACTGCAAAACCAATCTTCTTTTCATAAAAAGGCTGATTCGATTTGAGCTCAGGATAATGCATTGATGACGAATTATCTACAATAAGATGACAGCGTAAATTGGTTTCTTCCTCAAAACGTTTCGTGTACAAACGATCCGTTTTGGCGAATAATTTCCAGTCGATATGTTTGGTGCTTTCGCCTGCATTATAAACTTTATGTTCGGCAAATTCGGCCGAAAATCCATGAAACGGACTCTTGTGCATTCCCGATATAAAACCTTCCACAACCTGATTCGCCAGCATTTCTAGATGCTGAAAACTGGAGACTTTCTCTATTTCCGATTCGATTTTCATTCGGTTTCTTTTTTAATATTTTGTGCTTTATAAAGCAAATCTGTCGCCTGAAACAATTTACGCTTCAAGATCGGACTAAAATTAGGGTTTTCTTTTAAGAATCGCTGTACTTCATCAAAAGCAAATTTCGACGAATATTTTCCAACAGTATTATCCAGCCAATCTTTCGGAAAGAAAATATCTCCCGTGCGCTGAATTTCATCAACCAAATCTAATGAAAATCTAATATATTTCTGCGCACTTTCTTGACGAAGCGGATGATGAATATTTGCCAAACCAACCGAAACCCAAGATTCTTTCTCACGGTTTGCATCGTCTTTTAAAGATTCCATAAAAGCATTTCGAACCGATTCATCATTTGATAATGAAGGCAATAAAAACTCAAAACGCTTTTGTTTATCCGGATTTGTGAAAGATGTTCTGGTTTTTTCCAAGATTTCATCGGCTTTTGGATGTTTAAAAATCGCTAGATTCATCGCCATATTGGTGTAATCATCTTCGTTAAGTTTCAAGTTCGGAATCGAGATTTCTTTGCTCCAAACCTTATATAAACTAGTCATTCCAAGATCTGAATAAGCAACCGAGCTAAACAAACCAAATAAGGTCTTTTTAATATTAAAAGACAAGTCCGATGGCAAACGTGTAAACAAAGTATATACAAGCATTTTTTCACTAATTGTCTGTTGTTTTTCTGTAAAAAATCTCCAATATATATTGTTTATATTATTAGTTATAATTCGCAAAACCAGTTCATTTTCTTCTAATTGAATTCCTCTAAAATAACATCTAAATGCATCATCAGGTGAAATCTTCCCAATAAGCATATTTTCGTAGAGATTACTGTAAGCCGAAGCTCTCGCCATTTCATCTTTTAAAGAAGCAATATAATTCAAATTATTCCCGTCAAGCGGAAAAACACCGTATCCAAAACCATTATAATTGTAAATGATAGCAAACGGTTTTTCAAGTCCGATAGCTTCTTTTACAACGGTATTTTTGTCATTAACATTGACTGATAAAACCTTCACTTCTTTGGCATAAACCAAACCAATCTGAAAAACCTGAGGCCAGATATTCTCTGATTTATCTTCTGCTTTTTGCTGAATTTCAAAGCTTTTAATTCGGTTTTTAGCATCATATTCGATTTGATCCGTAAAAATGGCTCTCCCCGATTTATTTACCCAGACATCGCTCCATTTTTTCATGTCAAGCGGAGTTTCAGCATCAAGAAGTTCTACGAGATTATTCCAATCTGCATTGTCGTTGGCATATTTCTGAATGTATTTTTCGATTCCTTTCTGAAAAGCTTCCTTTCCCATAGAAGCCTCTAACTGACGCATCATAATTGGCGCTTTGTTGTAAATAATGGCTCCGTACAACGAACCCGCATCTTTTAAATTCGCCAAATGCTGTTTGATCGGATGAGTTCCTAAAGATCGATCTTCCGCGAAAGCGCTAGGATAATGCGCCGTAAAAAATTGCAGATTATGATTGACTTTTGGAAAAATCGGATTCATGATTTTATCGGCCATGAAGTTGGCGAAAACCTCTTTCATCCAAACATCGTCAAACCACTTCATCGTAACCAAATCGCCAAACCACATATGTGAGGTTTCATGAGCAATGAGTTTTGCACGGTTTAATTTCTCGCTGTCGGTTGCACTGTTGTCCAGAAACAAAGTCGATTCTCTGTATTGAATCGCACCAACATGCTCCATTCCGCCATATTGAAAAACGGGAATCGAAGCAAAATCCAATTTCTGAAATGGAAATTTATAATTAGTATATTTTTCTAAAAAATCTAAAGATTGCTGATGTAAACTGAAAATAGTATCAGCGCTTACGCGAAATTTCTCCGGACTGTTTTCACGATACAACATTGTCATTTCTAAACCTGGCTTTTGTGTCGCGCTTTTGAATTTTCCTGCAACGAAAGAAAATAAATACGTACTCATTTTGTCTGATTCTCCAAAAGTGTACAGTGTAAAATCTCCCTTTTCGGTTTTTTCTTTTACATGGGCTCCAGCCAAAACTGACCATTCTTTGGGCACAGAAAGATTCAATTTATAAGTCGCTTTTAAATCGGGCTGATCAAAACAAGGAAACAATGTGCTCGCACGATCGGGAACTAACAACGTGTATAAGAAATCATCATTTCTGTTTAATGATAAATTACCCGCAATAAATGAAAAAGAAACTAGATTTTTCCCCGAAACCAAAGCCGAAACGGGAATTACAATATGTCCGTTTTCATGAACTATAGAAAGTTTTTTTCCATTTACTTCAACGGTTTCTATATTGGATGTTTTCTCTTTAAAATCAAAAAGTAAGGGGTGACTTATATCAGACAAATTCAAATTTACAATTGAATAAGCCTTTATTCTTTCTTCTTTCTGATTCGGAATTTCAAAATACAAAGTGTATCGAAGATTTGAAATCTGTTTTTTACGAAAATGCGCCAACTGCTCAGAAACACCGTTTTCAAACAATTCACTTGTTTTTGATTGGGAAAAACTATTGGAAATCAGGATAAAAAAACAAAGAAAGCTGTAGAAAATTTTCATTTTTAAGGAATATAAGATTTGCTAAAATTAGCAAAAGCATTGATTTTTCGCAAACAATTACTGCAACAACATTGCATTTAAAAATAAGATTTCTATATTTGCAACACTATTGCATTAATTCTGACCTTAAATGAGTCGGAAATAATCTCAACGAATGAAAAAGAAACTTAAACTTATTAACCTTTTAATGCCTTTAATTGTATTGTTCGCAATACTTTTTCCGGCTGTCCATTCGTACGAACATATTTTAGACACTCATAATTGCAAAGAGAAATTAGAGTTTTCTGTTTCCGAAAAACCGCAATTTAAAGCCAAACTGCATTCATTTCATAAATGTTCGATTTGTGATTTTAAATTCAGTGCTGTTGGCACCTTTGAGTTTACTGTTTTTCAGTTTTTCAAGAATAATCCTGTTGTAAAACACCTTAGTTTTCACAGCAAACCACATTTTACATTTTTTAAGGGCTCTTTATTTTCCCTTCGAGCCCCGCCTTTTACACTTTAGTATTTTTTTGTGTTCCCGATTGTTTTGCCATTCGGCTATTTAATTGTTTTTATGATTTCAAAATCTTAAAACATTCAAAGGCTATTTCATTCATTTTAAGCATTTAATGCAACATATTGATATTGATATTGATATTGAAATAGCTTTTCTACACAAAAAAATCACCTCAAAATTTTATTCTTTTTTCATTTAGAACAAAGCTTTATCCAAAAGTTTTAGTCTGAAATGAACTGCTTTTATTCTGTTTATCCGATTGCTAAAATCGGTAGGCATTGTCTTTCGCAACCCAAATACCCTTTATAAAATGATCAAAATCAAATCAGAAAAAATGAAAACAACAAAACTCATTCTGACTTCATTCTTTGCTGCAATGGCTTTTTCAAGCTGTAGTAATGACGATTCCGAAAAAGAACAGGCAATTCCCGCTATTGACAAAATCGAACTCGGTCTTGGCAATAATGAAATAGCAACTATTGGTCAGGATTTCCATTTTAATGCAGAAGTGACAGCTGCTGATAAAATCGAAAATGTACAAGTTAAGATTGTACAAAGAAGTACCGAAACGTATTCTAAAATCTGGTCGCATGAAATTACATGGACGCAATATGCGGGTGCAAAAAATGCAACGGTTCACAAACATTTTGATATTCCCGAAGATGCTGCAGAAGGAAAATATGATTTCATCATTATCATAAACGATCAAAACGGAACAAAGCTAGAAGTAAAGAAAAACCTAACGATTTATAAACTAGAAAACATTCCTGTAAACCCTGTTGCTTCGGTATTTACGCTTTTTATAAATGACACTTTTATGTATCGAAAAGGCAAGTTTTCTGATGAGACGGCTAAATACAAAAACAACGATATTTTCAGTTCGCAAGTAACACTTGAAGGCGTAAAAGGCGACGGAATTATGTATTTGCTTTTGATTAATAAAAATGCCAAACACAATCCAGAAAGTGTAGATCAGATTGATTTTAGCAAAGTGATTGTATATGATGTTTTTGAACATAAAAACGTGGCAGATGCCAGTCAATTCTCTAATATTCCGTGGGACGGGACAAAATTTCTGAGAGAAACTCCAAAGCTTACTATTGGTGCCTCAAAAGATAACAATTTACCAGTTCCACAAGATTTGATTGCTAATAAATCTTGGACTTCTGGCAACTATACTTTCTTGGTTTTGTATAAAAATACGACGTACAATATCAACTTTTCGCAATCTCTGGAGCTTCCATTTGCACTTTAATTCAAAATCAAAAAAACATGAAAAAGATAAAGTTTTTAATTGCCGTTGCGGTATTTGCTTTTGCAACATCCTGCTCAAGCGATAAGGCAGAAATTGACAGCGAATATCCTGTAATTGATATTACTGAAGCAAATGCTTTTCCGATTCAATGCAGTACAATCGAGCGCGGGCAAACCTTCACTTTCAAAGCCACTTTTAATGATAATGTCGCTTTGGGTTCTTACAGCCTAGATATTCATCACAATTTCGATCATCACACGCACAGTACAGAAGTGACGAGCTGTGAAATGGAAGCGGTAAAAAAGCCTGTAAAACCAATGCTTTTCATCAATAATTACACCATTCCGAACGGGGTAAAAAGCTACGAAGCGACGACACAAATTACCATTCCAGCCGATGTTGATCCTGGAGATTACCATTTTATGATTCGCTTGACGGATAAAGAAGGCTGGCAAACGCTGAAAGGTTTAAGTATTAAAATTTTATAAGATCAGATTAATGAAGAATGCCCTATCCATATATTGGAAATATTGTTTCTTACTCCTCAGTTTATTGATTGCGGCGGAAGCTTTTTCTCAAAATCAGCCATCAGAAAAAAAAACCGAAATCAAAGAACTTAACGAAGTTTTAGTTAACGGAAATTCTATTGAAAAACGCAAAAAAGAAGAATCGCTGAATGTCGAAACGGTAAACAATAGTTTCATTCAGCGTAATCTTGGCGGGAGTTTGATGCAGTCTTTGCAGAAATTGCCAGGCGTTAAAACTATTTCGATTGGTTCTGGAGGTTCAAAACCGCTTATTCGTGGTTTGAGTTTCAATCAGGTTATTGTGGTGGAGAATGGCTTGAAACACGAAGGCCAACAATGGGGCGCAGATCACGGTTTGGAAATCGATCAATATGCTGTAAATCGGGTAGAAATTATAAAGGGCCCTTCTTCATTTATTTACGGATCTGATGCTGTGGGGGGCGCAATCAATATTAAACCTTTGCCACTTCCGTCGCAAAACAGTTTTGGCGGAAGCATAGATCTTACTGGAAAAAGCAACAATGCGCAATTTGGAAGTTCTATTAATTTATTTGGAAGAAACAAAAACTGGTTCTTTGATTCCAGAGTAACCACAATGGATTATGGAGATTATCGCGTTCCAACCGATGTGGTTCATGTGTACAGTTATGCTGTTCCGTTGTATAAAAATCATTTGCGAAATACAGCAGGAAAAGAACTTGATTTCCATTTGAGTACAGGTTATTCGGGAGAACATTTTAAATCGCTTTTCTATTTCAGTAATGTGCATACCAAAAGCGGTTTTTTTGCGAATGCGCACGGACTCGAACCTCGAAATGTAGATCTCGAATTACACGACAAATCAAGTCGTGATATTTTGATGCCGTATCAGCAAGTCAATCATTTAAAGGTTAGCAATACGACTTCTTTTCAATTGGGAAATCATGCTTTTGAGATGCAAATTGGTTTTCAAAATAACTTCAGAAGAGAATATAGCCATTATGTAAATCACGGTTATATGCCACCGATTTATCCGGAAGATATGTACGCTCCACAAGATTTGGAACGTCAATATGATAAAGATGTTTGGTCGTTTTCTGCTAAAGACGAATTTAGAATTCAAAATCATCAAATTACGGTTGGTTCTAATGTAGCTTTTCAGCAAAATGAAATCGGCGGATGGAGTTTTTTAATTCCTGCTTTCACTCAATTTAATGCAGGTTTATTTGCTTATGACAAAATTGAACTAAACGAAAAATGGTTTTTAAATGGCGCTGTTCGTTACGATTACGGAAAAATTAAAATGAAATCGTATTACGATTGGTTTCAAAGTCCCGTTTCTGAAAACAATCAGACGGAGTTGGAATATTTACAGCGTTCTCAAGATCTAACCAAAAACTTTGACAGTTTTACATGGTCGGTTGGAGCAAATTACAATCCCGGAAAGCTTTCACTGAAAGCCAATTTGGGTTCGAGTTTTAGAATGCCGATTGCCAAAGAACTGGCTTCAAACGGTGTAAATTATCATTATTTCCGATTCGAAAAAGGGAATTCGAATCTGGATGCAGAACGTTCGTATCAATTGGATTTGGGAATGGAATGGAAAGCGCAAAACTTCTCTTTTCAGTTTACTCCATTTGCCAACTATTTTCCGAATTTCATTTATCTGAATCCAACTTCCGCTCATGATATTTATTATGGTGCAGGAAATCAGGTTTTTGAATATGAACAAAGCAAAGTCTTTCGTTATGGCGCAGAATTTCAGACTCGCTATTATTTCCTGAAATCTTTAAGTGCAGAAATTGGTGCCGAATATCTTTATTCGGAACAAAAATCAGGAAGCAAAAAAGGCTATACACTCCCGTTTTCTCCGCCACCTTCTGTTTTGTTTGGATTGAATTATGAACCTCAAATTAGCTTTTTAAAAGAACCTTATTTCGCTGTTGATTATCGCTTTACGGCGCAGCAAAACAATATCGTTCCGCCAGAGAAAAAAACGGCTGAAAGCCATGTTTTTAATGTGGCTTTGGGCTCAAAAATAAAAACAGGAAAACAGGATATCAGCATCAATATTCAGATCCAAAATTTATTTAATACAAGATACTTAAATCACACCAGTTTTTATCGACTTATCGAACTTCCTGAAGCGGGACGAAACATTATTGTTTCTATGAAGATTCCGTTTTCGGTTTCGAGATAAGTCCAACCATTCAAAAATCAATTATTTACAAATTTCAAACCCTTTATTACAATGAAAAACAAATTTTACAAACTACTATTTTTATTCGCTTTGTCGCTTTTTGCAGTTTCGTGCAGCAACGACGATGACAACCACGATGATCACGATCATGATCACGACACTTCAGAA
This sequence comes from Flavobacterium sp. B330r, assembly GCF_056824325.1. Classification (NCBI taxonomy): domain Bacteria; kingdom Pseudomonadati; phylum Bacteroidota; class Flavobacteriia; order Flavobacteriales; family Flavobacteriaceae; genus Flavobacterium; species Flavobacterium sp. B330r. The sequence goes on along the minus strand of NZ_CP124860.1, from coordinate 2,213,223 downwards.
GAACATACATTTGTTCGAGTTTTACTTTCTGACGAAAAAACTACAGAGTTAACGCTTTTTGATCCGCATGAAGATAAGATCAGTTCTTTTACTGCAAAATTTGCTAAAGCCTCTTTGTACACAACAGAATCTGGACGTTTTGCCGGAATTGTTCACAGAGACAATAATTTCGTAGAAACTTTTGATAGCGGATTGGAATTACACGGCGATCATATTGATGTTGATGATGTTCCGAAATTTGGAGTTTTAGCGACAAGCGCATTAAAACCAACGCATTTTAAAAGTAAAATTGGCGAAATCCTGACTTTTAATGATGGCGACGGAACACTTTCTGTTGGTAAAGAAGCCGATGTAAACAAAGCTGGTTCAACTTTCAAAACCATAAATGCTGGTTTATTGGCGCATCACGGTGCAATGGCGACTTTTACAAACGGAACTTATGCGATTACGGTAAAAGATAATTCGGTTACGGGAACGCTTCCAGAAAAAGTAAAAATCATCGACAATACCGCAAAAACACTTTTTGATGCTAAACTTGCGACAAAAGGAATTCACGGAAATGCTTCAGACGGTGTTTATGCTGTTTTTGGTTCGTCAAGCGGAATTTTGGTTGTAGAAAGCAACGGAAACCAAAAGTTAATCGATCATCCAGCAGATTTTGGAACGGCTTGGTTTGGAAGTATTTTAGAAACAGCTTCTGCTGGAAAATTTATTGGGTATACAGCTGCAAAAGGCGCTTATTTAATTGATGTTGTGGCTAATACTGTAAAACCAATTATTGCGAACACAACCATTATGCAATGCAAAGTAAGTTACGACCATAAAAAATTGGCCGTTTTATTACATTCTGGAGAATTTAAACTTTACGACATCAGCAGTTTACAAGCGGTAAAAGAAACTAAAGCAACTGCAGAAACGGCTACAGATGCTACATTAAAACCTCAAATGGCAGTTACAGATCGTTTTGCTTATATCACTTCGCCAACAACTGGAGAATTAATACAAGTAAACCTTTCTACATTGGCAATCAAAAAGACTAAGGTTTCTAGCACGCCATATATGATTACGGTTTTAGGTTATGAAAACAGCGAAACTCACAGCCACTAATTGATTTTAAAACAAAATAAAAACGACACTCTAGATTTAGAGTGCCGTTTTCTTTTAAAATACAAAGTTTTTCTGCCACTAATTTCACAAATTTTCACAAATTTAATTCGTGTTAATTCGTGAAATTCGTGGCAAAAAAAACAATAAAAAAGGTCCAACTTTCGTCGGACCTTTTTTATATCAATCGTAATCTAAGATTACAATAAAGCGTCTAAACTATCTGCGTAGGTTTGTTTCGGAGCTACTCCTACTTGTTTTCCTACTACTTCACCGTTATGAAACACCAAAACGGTTGGTATGTTACGCACACCATATTTTGCAGCAAATTCTTGGTTAGCATCTACATCTACTTTACCAACAACTACTTTACCAGCGTACTCTTCGCTTAATTGGTCAATGATTGGACCAACCATTCTACAAGGACCACACCATGCTGCCCAAAAATCTACCATTACTGGTTTATCTGATTTTAAAACTACTTCATCAAAAGTAGCATCTGTTATTGCTAATGCCATAATATATTAAGATTAAAATTAGGTCTGAAATATTAACTTTCAAACTACAGTACAAATTTAAAAATTTAAAATAAATCAAACACCATTACTAAATTAGTTTTCGTTATAAATGTATTATCATTAATTATAAGCTAGATAACTTTAAAATTACAACATATTTATCTGAAAATCAAACCAATAAAAAGTTAATGTTTTTTGTAGTATCTTTAATACATTCAAAATTCGGCTACAATGAAAGAAGCTATATCCAAAACCAAATCCTTTCTGCAATCTGATTCTTTTAAAAAATATGCCAAACGTTTTGGATATTTTATCTTGGGCTTAATTGCAATACTTTTGCTTGCCTGCGGAGGTTTGTCGATTTATTTTAATCGAAATAAAGCCGAGATTATTGCTAAAGTCAATACTAAAATCAACGAAAATATAAATGGCAAATTCCATATTAGAGATTTTCATTATAAGTTTCTTACTGGTTTCCCAAACTTTACATTGGCGCTAAATGATGTCGAGATAAAGGATAATCAATGGCAGAGTCACAAACATACTTTGCTGAGAGCAAAAGAAATCGAAGCGCGTTTGAACATTTTGAGTTTATTGCAGCACGAAATCAACATTCATAAAATCTTAATCAACGACGCCGATATTTATATTTATAAAGCCGAAAATGGTTATTCTAACGTCAATATTTTTAAACCTAAACAGAAAAAAACGCAGACCGATAAAGAAAAACCCGAAACTACGATTGACGAAGTAAACCTCAACGATGTTCGTGTAATTATTGACAATCATCTGGGACACAAACTATTTGATTTTGATGTGGCGAGTTTAGAATCTAAAGTAAACTATGAAGACGACAGCTGGCAGACGAATCTGTATTTGAAAACCAAAATTAACAGTCTAGCCTTTAATACCGTTCACGGAAGTTTTGCGAAGGAAAAAGTTCTGGAAGGCAATTTTGACATTTCGTATGCTGAAGTCAATCAGAAAATAGATATTAAAACCAAAGGACTTAAAATTGGTTCTGACGTTTTTGACATTATCGCTTATTTTAATATCGGAAAAAGCAATTCGTTTTTCGGAATCAATATCGGAACGGATATTTTATGGCGAAATGCTTCCAATTTATTATCAGCAAACATCAGCTCCAAACTTAATCAATTCGACATCAAAAAACCGATTAAGGTAAACTGCGACATCAAAGGCGATTTGAATGTAGAAGGCGATCCGAAAATTGTGGTGCAGGCAGACATTCGCGATAACGAAGTGAGTATTCCAGATGGTTTGTTTGCTAATTGCAGTTTCAAAGGAATTTTTACTAACACTTTTAAACCCAAAGAAGAATCCAGCGATCCAAATTCAGCCATTATTCTAACCAATTTTAAAGCTGAATACGAAAGCATTCCATTAAAAATTGCTCAAGCCGTAATTAACAATCTCGAGAAACCGATTGCGACAGGAGTTGTAAATTCCGATTTTGACATTTCGAAACTCAACGGAATGATGAACGAGAAAATTCTTCACTTTGAAAGCGGTCATGCCAAAGCCAATTTGAAATTTCAGTTTGATATTGTCGATTTGTACATCAATAAACCCAAATTTACGGGCGATGTAGATATTGCGGATGCCACATTCGATTATCTTCCGAAAAAGATTCATGCCGAAAAAACGGCTGTACAATTGTCGTTTACGCAAGAAGCGCTTTACATTAAAAAAATAGCCTACAAACACAAAAAGAACATTATTCGCATTGATGGGAAAATCGATAATTTCCTGAATCTCTACTACGACGCGCCCGAAAAAATGGTCGTAAATTGGAATATTTACTGCCCGAATATTGATGTAAAACAGTTTTTAGGCGTTCTGCAAAATTCTCCGAAACAAAAAGTGGCAGAGAAAAAACCAGTTAAAAAGAATGTCAATTTTACGAATCAGTTACGATCTGTAATAGAAAAATGCACGGCCGTAATTAATCTTAAAGCTGATAACATTACCTACGGATCGCTTACCGCAACCAACACTCAGGCCACAATCCAGATGCTAAATTCTAAGATTCTGCTCAAAAACGGAACGTTAAATACTTCTGGCGGAAGCATAAACTTTAGCGGTTCTGTCGAACCAAGCGGAAATCGTTATGTTTTTACTTCAAACGCACAGGTAAACCGAGTTGATATTGCAAGTTTTTTAAGGTCTTTTAATAATTTCGGAATCAAATCTTTCAGTCCAAAAAACATTCGCGGACGATTAACCAGCAATGCCAATGTTGCGGGTTTAATGAGCAGTAAAGGCGATTTGATTGTCAATTCGATGAAAGGAAAACTGGATTTTAATGTCAATCAAGGTGCATTACTCAATTTTGAACCGATTATGAAAGTCGGAAAATTTGCTTTTCCGTTTCGCGATGTAGAGAATATTACTTTCAGCGATTTGTCGGGTTCACTCAATCTGCGCGGAGAACAAGTCGATGTCAATAAACTTACCATAAGTTCCAGTGTCTTAAATTTTGACATAAATGGCATTTACTCTTTCGGACGAGGTACCAATCTCGCCCTTACCATCCCGCTAAGAAATTCTAAAAACGACGCCAAACTAGCCACCAAAGAAGAACGAAAAGCCGTTCGCGAACGCGGTATTGTCCTGCATTTGATTGCTTATGATAATGAAGGAAAAATGAAGGTTAAGTGGGGGAAGAAGGATAAGGGGTAAACAAATAATTACTATTCATCAAATCCAGTTTGTGGAAAACATAATTCCTGATTTTGGATTATTATTCATAAATTGCACCACTAATTTTAGCGCAAAATGACGGGAGAAGAAAAGATCAACATTGACGAATTTGATGGTAAAAAATTTAAAAATCGCTTTGTAGAAGAAGACGATAATAGAAAAGCCGTTGTTACACATTATCTGCACAATTATCACAATGGCGTTAAAGATCATTTTGAAGAAGAAGCTGCTCAATACATAAAACAAATTGTTGAATACAAAAATGAAGAAGAGAAACTAAATATGGTTTCTGATTCTGCATTACAACAATTACTTTTTGAAGTGGAAGATGTTCCGTTTCCTACTCCCGAAAATTATACTTTTAAATTTATCGACCTTTTTGCAGGAATTGGAGGTTTTAGAATTGCGTTACAGAATTTAGGAGGAAAATGTGTTTTTACTTCTGAATGGGATGAGAACGCAAAAAAAACGTACAAAGCTAATTTTGGAGAAACTCCTTTTGGAGATATAACAAAAGAAAGAACAAAGAATTATATTCCAGAAGGTTTTGATGTTTTATGCGCAGGATTTCCTTGCCAAGCTTTTTCAATTGCAGGAAAAAGAGGCGGATTTGAAGATACGCGAGGAACATTATTTTTTGATGTTGCTAAAATTATAAAAGACAAACAACCAAAAGCAATTTTCTTAGAAAACGTAAAAGGTTTAAAAAGTCATGATAAAGGAAAAACTTTAGAAACAATTTTAAATGTTCTTAGAAATGATTTAGGATATTACGTGCCTGATCCTGAAATCATGAACGCTAAAGAATTTGGTGTACCTCAAAACAGAGAGCGTATTTATATTGTTGGTTTTAGAGGTGACTTAGGAATAAATTCATTTGAATATCCAGAAACTTTAGATGAAAAAGTTACATTCAAAGATGTAAAAGAGAAGGATGTTGTACCTACAAAATATTATTTATCATCTCAATATCTTCAAACTTTAAAAAATCACAAAGAAAGACACGCCAGCAAAGGAAATGGATTTGGATATCAAATCATTAAAGATGACGAAATATCAAATTCTATCTTAGTCGGAGGAATGGGAAGAGAAAGAAATTTAGTTTTAGATGATAGAATTACAGACTATACTCCATCAACACATATTAAAGGAGAAGTAAATCGTGAGGGAATTAGAAAAATGACTCCGCGCGAATGGGCAAGATTACAAGGATTTCCTGATCATTTTGTAATTCCAGTTGCTGATGCTTCTGCATATAAACAATTTGGAAATTCTGTTGCTATTCCTGCAATTCAAGCAACTGCTGAGAAAATAATTGATTTAATTAAAGATAAATTATAATGACGGGTAATAAAGGGGAATGGAGTGAAATATATGCGCTTTTCAAATTACTTGGCGACAAAGTGCTCGCCTCTGGAAATGAAAAAATTGAAAAAATCCCAGATATCCTTTACCCCATAATTAAAATCTTACGCTCAGAAAGGAATGGAAATTTCGAATATTCAATTCTAGATGACATTGTTTTAATATCTGAAAAAGAAGAGCTTTTAAGAATTCCTGTTTCTGTTTTTAAAGAAAAAGCAACTTATTTATTGCAGGCTATAAAGTCAAATCAAGACGGAAATTTTTCTGTCCCTGAGATTGAAGATTTCATGCAGACTATTAATTGCATATCAATAAAAGCAAGCTCTTCAGCAAAAACAGACATAACAATAGTTATTCATGATCAAAGAACAAATCAGCAACCAGTTCTTGGATTTAGCATAAAATCGCAATTAGGCAATCCCTCTACACTTCTGAATGCAGGTAGAACAACAAACTTTATTTTTAGTATTTCAGGACTAAATCTATCAGAAGAAGAAATAGATATTGTTAATTCGATTGATTCGAGAAGTAAAATAAAAGATAGAATTGAGTATATAAAAAACAGAGGCGGGTATTTCAATTTTTCAGAAACTGAACAACAAATTTTTTCAAACAATCTTATATTGATTGACAGTTTGCTACCTCAAATTATTTCAAACATTTTAATTGATTTTTATACTAGTGCTCATTCTAAGCTTTTAGACCTAGTCTCGAAGATTGAAGAAACAAATCCATTGAATTTTGACATAACAAATAAGCATAAATTTTATTCTTATAAAATTAAAAGATTTTTAACTGATGTTGCATTAGGAATGACTCCTTCAAAAGTATGGAATGGAGAATATGATGCCACAGGAGGATATTTAGTTATCAAAGAAGATGGAGAAATAGTTTGTTATCATATTTATAATAAAAGTGAGTTTGAAAATTATTTATTAAATAACACTAAACTGGAAACAGCAAGTTCAAGCAGACACGGATTTGGTATGCTATACAAAAAAGATGGAGATTTATTTTTTAAACTGAATCTCCAAATTAGATTCATAAAGTAATTTCTAAACAATAAATATAAAAAGCCACTGAAAAGTGGCTTTTTCCATTTCTAAAATCTACTCAATCCCCAAATAAGGATCAAGAATCTCTGCTAATTCATTTAGCCAAAAGAAACCATCTTCAATATTTACGGTCTCCGTTTTCATAAATCCATCTTCTCGTATTGCATTTAACGCAATTAGGAAATTTACTTGCCTAATGGTTTTTGCCATACTTTTGGAATCGATTGAATTGTTGAAGAATTCAGTTAACCTCAATTCGGTTTCTTTGGAAAGGGTGTTTGTACTCATAAGTCTGAAAGTTTAGAGAGTATAAAACCCGCATGGGTTAGCTGCTCTACGCCTTTCAGAGCGTTGCGGTTGTTTCCAATACCGCCAGCATGCCATGCGGGCAGAAGTTTTGTTTTGTTCATATTCTGAAAGTTTAGAATTGCAAACATACGAAACAAAACAATAAATTGTAAGTTTTTTCTTTATTTAAAAATAAGGTACTATAAGTATATTTTCTCCAAATCGAATTTACAAAATTGAAAAATAAATCAATTTAAAATTTCATAATATTTCCTTAACCTACTTGTCTTTTATCTTTAAAATGGATAAGTTTGAGAATGAATCATTAAATTTTATTTGTTATGAAAGTACAAATCAACACCGACAAAAACATTGAAGGAAGTGCAAGATTAGAAAGTTATTTTTCTGGAGAAGTAGAAAAAAGCTTAGACCGTTTTCAAGATAAAATTACTCGCGTAGAAATTCATTTTGGAGATGAAAATGGAGAAAAGTTCAGCTTGCATGACAAAAAGTGTGTGATTGAAGTTCGTCCCGTAAAACTACAGCCAATTACAGTTACAGAACACGCCGAAAGTCTTGAAAAAGCTTTTAGCGGTGCATTGGCCAAAGCTAAAAAAACATTGACGAGCACTTTCGAAAAAATAAAAGAACATTAATATAATAAGTTGCAAAGTAACAAAGTGACAAAGATTCTAAGTTTTCTTGGAACCTTTGTCACTTTGTTACTTTATTACTTTGTCTCTTTAACTTATGATTTTGGCAGTGGTGCACCAACTGCAATATCGCAACGGTGACCTGGTTTTCCGTGCGGCGGATTCATTCCGTCTGCTACTTTCACTTCATTACCTTCGGTACTTAACAAAGCTGGAACTGGGTTTGATGCTGGCGGAGTAACGGTAAAGTTTTGAGTAACTGTTCCGCTTTGAGCGGTATTTGAAGCTGTTGTTGTTGTAGTTTTTGCAGGAGCAGAATTTAAAGGTGCTCCAACAGGAATATCACATCTATGTCCTGGCTGTCCGTGTGGCGGATTCATTCCTTTTGCTACTTTAACTGGAGCAGCAGTTGTAGTCGTAACCATTTTCTGCTGAGTCGGATTTACCTGAACGGTTTGTGCTTGAGTTGCCTGCGCTTGCTGTGTTGGTGCAGAATTTAAAGGTGCGCCAACCGCAATATCGCAACGGTGTCCCGGCTGTCCGTGAGCAGGGTTAATTCCTTTTGTATCGCTTAAAACTGTATTTGGGTTTGTTGCAGGTGCTTGCACCAGTGGTGCAGCAGGTTTTGTGGTATCTTTTGCAAGTCCTAATCTTACTAATTCAGAAGTTGCTGTGCTTGCTTGCGGTTCTAATTCCTTTTTACAGGAAACGAACAATAGAGAAGTTACAGCGAGTGAACTTATAAGTAATTTTGCCTTCATGACTGGGGGTATTTTTATTGATGAATCAAATATAGTGGTTTTTTGAGAGATTAAATCACATGAGTAATGTTAATGATAATTAAACACAGGATTTTAAATTGTTTTGAAAACTTCCATTTCCTTATATCACTTACATGGTTCAAAAAAAATTATAACTTTAAACTCAAATACTATATCTCATGAAAAAAACACTTTTACTTCTTTTATTCGTTGCTTCTTTTGCCAATGCACAAACAGACAAAAACAAAATCAATCAGACTTTAGATGCGTGGCATAAAGCTGCCGGCGAAGTAAAATTTGATGCTTACTTTAATACATTGGCAGACGACGCAATTTACATTGGAACCGATGCAACCGAGAATTGGACTAAAAAAGAATTTGCCGTTTGGGCAAAACCCTTTTTCAACAAAGGAACTACATGGAATTTTAAAGCTTTAGAGCGTCATATCTTTTTTGATAAAAGCGGAAAGATTGCGTGGTTTGATGAATTATTGGATACGCAAATGAAAATTTGCCGCGGTTCTGGAGTTTTGGTTAAAGTGGGGAACGAATGGAAAATTCAGCATTATGTTCTATCGATGACCGTTCCAAATGACGAAGTTGATGCTGTAACAAAGATAAAAGCTCCAATTGAAGACGCTTTGATTGCAAAACTTCAGAAAAAATAAAACATTTTACGGTTTTCTTATTATAAACGTAACTTTTTGAGCACTTTAGAAGCACTGTTAGCAGATTATTTTTAATTAATTCGGCAAAAACAGTGCTTTTTTGTAACTTTAGAATAAGATACTGTCAAAAAAACGAGCGGTATTTTACAAAATTCATCAAAATAAAAGCCACACCTCTATTTTATCAGCCTTAAAAACAAGAATATTTATTTTTTTCTAACTTTGACCCCAAAAAAAATAGGGTTAAACAAAGTATTTTAAAAATGAAAATAGAAAAACGCTGGATTATCTCCTTTATCATGATAAGCGTCGTATGTACGATAGGGGCTTTTTGGCCAACAGTTACCGAAAATAATTATGTTTTATCAGAATTTGGAACTACAGATCATATCGTTCCTGCCGATGTTGCCTGGATGCTTACTTCAAGCTGTCTGGTTTTAATCATGACACCAGGATTGTCTTTCTTTTATGGTGGAATGGTAGGAAAGAAAAATGTTATTTCGACCATGCTTCAAAGTTTTATCTGTCTAGGTGTCGTTACGCTTTTATGGGTTGTAGTTGCATTTAGTTTGGCATTTGGAGAACCGGTTGGTTTTGGTTCTGGAGATCATTTTTACAGCTTTTTTGGTAATCCGACCACTTTTGCTTTTATGGATTATGTTGGCGTTCTGCCTCATAAACAATTGGCCAATACAATTCCGTTTATGCTTTTTGCTTTGTTTCAGATGAAATTTGCCATCATTTGTCCTGCGATTATCACAGGTTCGTTTGCAGAGCGCGTTCGCTTTATCTCTTATTTAGTTTTCATTAGTTTATTTACCATTTTTATATATGCTCCTTTATGTCACGCGGTTTGGTACCCAACGGGCATTTTAGGAAGTTATTTTGGTGTTAAAGATTTTGCTGGAGGAACTGTGGTGCACATGAGTTCTGGTTTTGCAGCTTTAGCCGGAGTTATTGTTTTAGGAAAAAGAAAAAACAGCCAGCATATTCCAACCAATATTCCATTTGTATTATTAGGAACAGGAATGCTTTGGTTTGGATGGTTCGGATTCAACGCTGGATCTGCGCTTGCGGCCAACGGAACTGCCGCTATGGCTTTTGCTACAACGACAACTTCATCGGCTGCAGCGATGTTAACTTGGATTTTCTTTGACAGAATGAACGGAAGAAAAGTTTCTGCTTTAGGTGCTTGTATTGGAGCTGTTGTTGGTCTTGTTGCCATTACGCCTGCTGCAGGATTTATTTCTGTCCCAGAAAGTATGTTCTTCGGTTTCATTACAGCTTTGGTTTCTAATACGGCTGTAAATTGCAAATATTCTAAAAGATTTGACGATACACTTGACGTTTTTGCTTGTCACGGTGTGGGAGGAATTATGGGAATGATTCTAACCGCTATTTTCGCTCACGGCGAAAATGCAAGTTTACTTCACGGCGGATGGAATCTTTTCGGACATCACATGATGGCATTGGTTCTGGTTTCAGTCTTTACTTTCTTTGGAGCTTATTTCTTGTTCAAAGTAACCAATTTCATTATTCCGCTAAGAGTTTCAGAAGAATCAGAACACATCGGATTGGATTTATCACAACATGATGAAACATTAGATCCGAAATCAAAACCAATTACTGAACCTCACTACGGTTAATACATTATAGAATCGCAAGATTTGTTTTAAAAAAGACAACTCTTGCGATTTTTCTCTTTTTTAAACAATCCTACCGTTTATATTCCTTAATTTTGCGGAAAATTTTTGTAAAAGTGGGAAGTAAAAATAAACTAAAAAGATTCAGAGAAAACGAAACATTTCAAAACGTTTTTCAGCCAACCAGAGAAGAAGTTGTAGGCGATTTAATGCCTTTAAAAGGAAAATGGAATTCTGATTTCTTTAAAAATGATAATCCATTAGTTTTAGAATTAGGATGTGGAAAGGGAGAATATTCTGTTGGATTAGCAGAAAAATACCCAAACAAAAATTTTATCGGAATTGATATTAAAGGAGCACGTTTCTGGCGTGGTGCCAAAACTGCTGTTGAAGACGGACTTCATAATGTTGCTTTCGTTCGTACACAAATCGAATTGATCAATCATATTTTTGCTGAAGGCGAAGTAGACGAAATCTGGATTACTTTCCCAGATCCGCAGATCAAATACAAAAGAACCAAACACAGAATGACCAATTCTGAGTTCTTGAAATTGTACAAAAAAATCCTGAAAAAAGACGGTGTCGTAAACCTTAAAACCGATAGCGAATTTATGCACGGTTATACTCTTGGATTACTTCACGGAGAAGGTCACGAAGTTTTGTATGCCAACCATAACGTCTATAAAAACGAAGGAAGCCCAGAAGTTGTAACTTCTATACAGACTTTTTACGAAAAACAATATTTAGAAATTAATAAGGCAATTACGTATATTCGTTTCAAAATTAAAGACTAACTTTAATTTTGAAACCTTTATCTAACCGATTTTAATAACTAAATGACCTATCTTACCCCATTACTTTCAGGCTTTATTGCTGCAGCCATCGGGACTATTCCGCCAGGATTGCTCAACATGACAGCTGCCAAAATAAAAATGAAAGAAGGTAAAAAGAATGCTTTATGGTTTGTAATCGGGGCTGTTTTAGTTATTTTTTTTCAAGCTTATGTTGCCGTATTGTTTGCTCGCGTCATAGACAATCGTCCAGATGTTGTAACCTTATTGCGTGAAGTTGGTTTTGTCATTTTTTCTATCTTAACTATTTACTTTTTGTTTTTTGCAAAAGATCCGATAGCAAAGAAAAAAACGAAAATCAAAAAGAGTAAAAAAAGCAGTTTCTTTCTCGGAATGTTACTTTCTGGATTAAACTTCTTTCCGATTCCGTATTATGTTGTCGTAAGTGTTACTCTGGCTTCATACAATCTTTTTACATTTCAAAACCCGATTATACTAACATTTGTATTAGGTTCTGTTCTTGGGGCTTTCGGAATTTTATACAGCTATATTGCTTTCTTCGGAAGAATAGAAAAGAAAACCGATTACTTCATGAGAAACATGAATACTATTATCGGGACCATTACTGGATTAGTAGCTCTAGCAACACTTTTTAATATCCTGAATTACTACTTCGGATAAATAAAACGAACCATTAAGAGATTAAGAAAAATTAAGTTTTTATCTTTATTAACTTCATATCTTACTAGAAAAACATTTTAAAATGGCAGAGGAAAATTTTTTCGAAAGAGTGTATGTAATCGCCAGACAAATTCCGTTTGGAAAAGTTACTTCTTATGGCGCTATTGCAAAAGCATTAGGCACAGCTCGTTCCGCTCGAATGGTCGGCTGGGCAATGAATGCCTGTCATAATATGGATGATGTTCCTGCGCACAGAGTGGTTAACCAAAAAGGGCTTTTGACAGGAAAACATCACTTTGACGGAACCAATTTAATGCAGCAACTTTTAGAAAATGAAGGAATAAAAGTGGTCAACAATCAGATTGTAGATTTAGAAAAGCACTTTTGGAAACCGGAAGTTGAGATTTAAAAACAGTCATATCTCGTCTGTCAGGCTGAGCGGAGTCGAAGCCCTTTAGCGCAAGAATGGCTTCGACTCCGCTCAGCCTGACAAAGACAACCTCACCTTATTATTTTCAAATCAAACAAATCACAAAACTTGTTTTATCTTCATCAGTTTGATAGCTTAGATAACCTCCGTGAGCTTCTATAATATTCTTAGAAAGCGTTAATCCTATTCCAGCTCCATCTTTTCTGGTGGTGAAAAACGGAAGGAAAACTTTATCTCTAATTTCAGCATCTACTCCTTTTCCATTATCTGAAATCACAATAAAAAAACGATTATTTTCGGTATAGCTTGAGATCATTAATTTCTTTTCTATCTTTTCTTTTAAAGCATGAATACTATTGGTAATCAAATTGATTATGACCTGCTCCATCTGATTTTTATCAATCATAATAGAACGTGAACTGTGTATTTCATTCATCAATTCTATTCTTTCTTCCTTCAAGATCGGACTCATAATTCTAAGACAATCTTCAAACAGCGCATTGATTGGTGTCATTTGTTTATTTGGCGTTGGTAGCATTGCCAGTTTGCGATAATTTTCCACGAAAAACTGTAAATGATCGCTCCTATTTATGATGGTCGAAATACTGCTTTTGATATCTTCAAAATCGTCATCTTCCAATTCATCCTGATCTACAATGTGGAGCAAATTCTGCGAAAGCGCACGAATAGGCGTTAAAGAATTCATTAATTCATGCGAAATAATCTTCATCAGATTAATCCATGCTTCTTTTTCTTTTTTCTCAATAACGCGCTGGATACTATCTAGCAAAATGATAAAATACTCTTTGTCATAAGTCTGCGTAAGAGAAGTTTGCAACATAAAAGTCTGCAGGTCCTGATCTTCAATTTTGATTGAAATAGCGGTTTTTAATTCTGCAAAACCAACCTTTTCAATTTCACTGCACAAACTCGGAAGATAGTTTTTAAGGTATTTCCAATGACTTACTTTTGGCACTTTGAAAAGATTCGAAAAACAGTCATTCATTATAAAAATAGACCAATCCTCATTTTCTTTTTCTAAGATTAAAGCAGCGGTATCAATACTATTCAAAATCGAACGATAGATTAATTCTTTAGAGATCTGCTCTTGTTTCTGAACCTTTAAAGTATCATACAAAAGGTAGAGACTATTAAAATTGTCTTTTTTATGTTCTTCTGGAAAATGGGCAGAAAAGTCGTCATGCAAAATAGAGTTGATCGTTTTGTCATAAAACAGCAACTGGTTTTTGACAAAAAAATACATTTCAATTAGAAAAATCAAAACAAAAACACCCACTAATAAAGCGTTGTATTGAAATCCTTTGTAAAACAATAATGCACTGCCAATAAAGAGCGCCATTACAAACACAACTCTTACAAACAACGCGTTATAAAATTTCCAGTTTTTCATTTAATTATTTTTTTGTCACGTTTTTTTCTAGCCTCAGATTAAAAAGATTAAAGGGATTTTTTATCTGCTGAATTTGCAAAATCTGCGTGAAACTAAAATTTAAGACAAAGCAAAAATCTTGATTCTCGCCTCTTGCTTCTTCCTCTTTAATTCTTCAAATCGTATTTTTCTATTCTTCTGTACAACGCAGCCCGCGACAATCCTAATTCTTCAGCCGTTTTACTGATGTTTCCGTTATGCTTAAAAAGTGCTTTTTCAATTGCGCCTTTCTCCATTTCCGATAACGGATTTTCATCATTTTCCTGAATTTCTTCGAAGTTCAGAATATCCAGATCCATTACAGAAATGGTATTGTTTTCTGCTAAAATCAAAGCGCGTTCAATTTTGTTTTCCATTTCTCGAACATTCCCTTTCCATGGATATTTTTCAAGATAGGATGCAGCATTTTCTTCAAAACGCCAATTTTCCTGATTGTATTTTTCGGCAATTTGTTCCAGAATAAAATTGGCCATCGGTACAATATCGTCTTTTCTTTCTCTTAAAGAAGGCAGATTAATCTCCATGGTATTAATTCGGTACAGCAAATCTTCACGGAACGTTTTATTTTTGACTTCTGTTTTTATATCACTGTTCGTTGCGGCAATAACACGAACATTCAGCGATCGCGGTTTGCTTTCGCCTAAACGCGTTACGGTTTTGGTTTGTAAAACGTGCAATAATTTAGCTTGAAGATGCAGCGGAATATTTCCAATTTCATCTAAGAAAATAGTTCCGTTTGATGCATTTTCGAAACGGCCAGCGGTATCGATTTTAGCATCCGTAAAAGCACCTTTGGCGTAACCAAAAAGTTCACTTTCAAACAGGTTATCGCTTAGAGAACCTAAATCTACATGTACAAAAGGCTCGTTTTTCCTTTCAGAATGCTGATGAATAAATTCGGCAAAAACATATTTTCCCGTTCCATTTTCGCCCAAAATCAAAACATTGGCATCTGTTCTGGCCACTTTTTCGGCAATTGAATAAGCTTGTTTTATTTTTGCTGAAGTGCCGACAAAATATTTCTTTTCGGCCTTCTCTGTTTTTTCTGAAGCTGTTTTTTTGCTAGTTTTTCTGCTTTCAGCGACTGCTTTATCAATAACTTCTATCAATTTTTCGTTATTCCACGGCTTTAACACATAATCAAAAGCTCCAATTTTAATACCCTCTACAGCGGTTTCAATTTTACCAAAAGCGGTCATTAAGATCACAATTGTATTCGGAGAAAGCGTTTTAATTTCTTTCAACCAATGAATTCCTTCACGCCCATCTTCAAAACCAATTCGGTAATTCATATCCAGCAACACCACATTTATATCATTTTCGCTTAAAATTGAAATGATTTTTTTAGGACTATTGGTTGTAAAAATGGTCTCGAAATGTTTTTTAAGAATCATTTTTGCAGAAAAAAGAATTTCTTCCTGATCGTCAACAACTAATATTTGGGCTAGTTTTTTTCTCATGTAGTCTTTTTTCTGTCCGCTTCCGAACGGTCAACTGTTCATTATCGGACACTGCTTTTTAGAAGTGTTTTTTAGAGCCTCTTTAAAATCAATACTTTACAGATAATAAATTTTATGGCACAATATTTACCTATTGATTATCAGTAAAATAATTTAAAAAATGGACACGATAATTCCTCGTAAAAGTAAAAAATTTAGATATCTCGCAATAGCAATTGCTGTTTTTTTAGTTTTGCTCGTAATCGTCCTTTTTGCATTTAACACCAAAAGAACTTTAAATGTAAAAGCCGACGAATTGGTAATTCAAAAAGCAGAAAAAGCTTTTTTTGAAGATTTTGTTGTTTTTCAGGCAAAAGTAGAACCTTTGAATGTTATGCTTGTAAATGTTACTGAGGGAGGTTCTGTAAAAGAAATCTTTGTAGAAAATGGTGCAATGGTTACCAAAGGACAATCGCTGGCTCGTTTGTACAATCCAAATACAGAATTGAATTATCTTACTCAGGAAACCGCTATTATTGAGCAAA
Organism: Flavobacterium sp. B330r; assembly: GCF_056824325.1. Taxonomy (NCBI): domain Bacteria; kingdom Pseudomonadati; phylum Bacteroidota; class Flavobacteriia; order Flavobacteriales; family Flavobacteriaceae; genus Flavobacterium; species Flavobacterium sp. B330r. The sequence continues at coordinate 2,197,108 of NZ_CP124860.1, read as the reverse complement.
TCAACAATTTGAATACGGGTAAATTAAATATCAGAAATCAAGAATTAAATCTAAACAAAGATTTGGTTTTGATAGAGCATGATTATAACGACGCGAAGAGATTATATGATATGAATGCGAAGTTGTATGAGAAAGATGTAATTTCTAAAAATGACTGGAATACTTTTAAAGAAAGCCTTCGTTTTCAGGAAGAACGCAAAAGAACAATTCAGCAGAGTATTCAAAAAGAAAAACAAAGCAATCAGGTTCAGATTTCACAAATAAACCGTTCGATCCAGACTATGGAAAAAAGTTTGGATATTCTGAGAAATAATAAAAAGAACTTCTTAATTACAGCGCCAGAAACAGGACGATTAACCTCTTTTGAACCTGTTTTAGGAAAGACTTTTCAGGCAGGCGCAAGCATCGGAAGAATCGATTCTAACAAAGGATACAAACTTATTGCCGAAGTAGACGAATTTTATCTGGAAAAACTTAGAGAAGGTTTAAAAGGACAGGTAGAATTTAAAGGGAAAAATCTTGAAGTTATCGTGACCAAAGTAATTCCTGAAGTAAAAGGCGGACGATTTACTGTGGAGCTTGCTTTTGTAAGTAAAGAAAATATTGTTCTGCAGGACGGACTTAGTTTTGGCGTAAAACTGATTTTGTCTGAAAAGAATAGAACTTTGGTAATTCCGAGAGGAGCTTTTAACCAGGAAGCAGCAGGAAAATGGATTTTTGTTGTAAACGGAAATAAAGCAGTAAGAAGAAATATCAAACTAGGCCGAGAAAATCCTTCGTATTATGAAGTTTTAGAAGGCTTAAAAGAAGGCGAATCTGTAGTTACTTCTTCTTACAGCGATTATAAGGATATCGAAGAGCTTTCTCTGGAGTCGCAGTCACAGTAATTCAGTGTTCAGTTTTCAGTCTCAGTTTACAATTATAAAAAAACACAATTTCAATCATCAATCAAAAAACGTATTTAATAACATTTCAAAACCTAAAAAAATTATGATCACAATTCAGAATTTAACCAAAGTTTTTAGAACAGAAGAAATAGAAACTGCTGCTTTGAGCGGTATCAATTTAGAAATAAAAAAAGGAGATTTTTTAACCATTATGGGGCCTTCTGGATGTGGAAAATCGACTTTATTAAATATTATCGGGCTTTTGGATAGCGCAAGCACAGGAAGCTACAAACTGCTAGACCAAGAAATGATTGGCTTAAAAGAAAAAGGCAGAGCGCAAGTGAGAAAAGAAAACATTGGTTTTATTTTTCAGAATTTCAATTTAATTGATGAGCTTTCTGTTTACGATAATATCGAATTGCCCTTGCTTTACAACAATGTAAAAGCTTCTGAAAGAAAACAGAAAATTGAGGCGATTGCTGAGAAACTTAATATCTCTCATCGTTTGAAACATTTTCCGCAACAGCTTTCTGGAGGACAACAGCAAAGGGTTGCCGTTGCAAGAGCTCTGGTAAATGATCCAAAAATTATTTTGGCCGATGAGCCAACAGGAAACTTAGACAGTAAAAACGGTAATGAAGTAATGGAACTTTTAACCGATTTGCACGCTAAAGGCGCTACCATTTTGATGGTTACCCACTCTGATTATGACGCTTCTTTTTCGCAAAGAACCATTCATATGAAAGACGGAGTTATATTTTCTGAGAAATTAAATCAACGCAATGTTGATGTTTTTATGGACGCTAAATAATAAAGTGATGATTAAAATTATTGTTACTGCACTTGTAGTTCTGGTAGAACTAGTATGCAAAATATTTACTATGATGTAAAACCGAAAGGTTTACTAAAAACAACCATATCAACTATAAAAAATATACCTCAAAATGATTTTTAACTGGTTTAAAATATTTATATATCATTTAAAACAAAGCAAATTGTTTTCGTTTTTAAATGTTTTAGGACTAAGCATCGGGATTGCTTCTGTCATTTTTGCGATCTTATATTGGAACAATGAAAACGCATACGATCAATGGAATCCTGAAAAAGAGAATGCTTATCTTGTTCTAAACAAAATTGGTTCGGGAGATATCTGGGCGACTAGTTCGATCCCTTTTGGCGAGACTTGTAAAGCTACAATCCCTGAAATTGACAAAATTTGTTTTCTCTACAATTGGTACGAAGATGGCGTTGTTAAATTTCAAAATCTAAAAATATTAGATAAAAAAGTTATCCGTACAGACGAAAACTTTTTTGATTTTTTCCCTTTTGAAATTATAAAAGGAAATAAACAGAACATTTTAAAAGAAAAAAATAGTGTTGCCGTATCCGAAGATCAAGCAAAATTGCTTTTCAAAAACGACGATCCAATTGGTAAATCAATTACGTATGGTAATGGCGATTATATCGTAAAAGCGGTTTTTCGCGTAACTAAACCGTCTTCAATCGAGCCAAATTATGTCTTTAACGGGGTTAAACGCGAGGGCGACAGAGATCAATGGGGGAATTTTAATTATGCTTTAATGGTCAAAGCTAAAAAAGGAACCAATTCTGCTGCTCTTATAAAGAAAATGCAAAATGTAATTTTTGTTAACAGAACCGTAAAAGATGCCAAAGCCAGCGGTCAGACCGTAGAGCAATATTTAAAAGAAAACGGACAGGTAGAAGTGATCCTAGATCAATTGAAAACGTCTCGTTTATATGGCACAATAAGTTCAGGAGGCCAAAATTTTCCTGAAGGGCAGGGCAATTTAAAATTGCTTTACATTATGGGCGGTTTGTCTGTTCTAATCTTATTTTTATCTATAGTAAATTATATCAATTTGGCAACTGCATCGGCCATCAAACGTGCCAAAGAAGTAGGTGTGCGTAAAATTGTGGGTGCAACAAAAAAACAAATTGTTACGCAGTTTATTTTTGAAACCTCTATAATCGTAACGCTTGCAATTGTTTTTGCACTTGCAATTGTAGAACTTTCATTGCCTTATTACAATACCTTTTTGAGAAAAACTTTGACTATGAATGGCGGCGAATTTTACCTGCAGCTTATTTTTATATTTGGATTAGTAATCGTTCTTGCGGGTATTTTCCCTGCTGTTTATATCTCAAATTTTGAAACATTAAAGGTTTTAAAAGGGAATTTTTCAAGAAGTAAAAGCGGTATTTGGATTCGAAACTCAATGCTTATCTTTCAATTCGGAATTGCTGCCTTCTTTATCATTGGAGCATTGATTGTTAATTCGCAGGTTAGTTACATGATGAACAAAGATCTAGGCTTTAGCGGTGATCAGGTACTTTCTATTACCTACAACACAAAAGACCGATTAAGCAGAACAGATAAATATTTAGCAGAGAAACAAGAAATTAAAAAAATTCCAGGAGTTGTAGATGTTACTACATTTGCTGGCACTTTTGGAGGCAATTCGGGATCAAGTTCAGGATTTAAGCATAATGGAATTTTTGTACAGCCAAAAAACATCGAAATGGATTTTGGATTTCTTGAAATGATGAAGATTAAAATAGTTGAAGGACGCGACTTATCTGCTCAATTTGCTTCAGACACTGTAAACGGCATGCTTATAAACGAGACACTTGCCAAAGAACTAAATCTTAAGAATCCAGTAAACACCATGATAACATCGGGCTGGAGTATTGGAAACAGTGATAATTTGAAGTTTAAAGTTGTTGGAGTTGTGAAAGACTTTAATTTAATCAATTTACAGAATAAGGTTCCGCCAATGGTTTTTATTAGTTTAAAAACACTAAAATGGAATAATTTCAATAGAGTGCTTGTAAAGGTTTCTCCAAATAATTTAACAGAAACGTTAGAAAAATTGAAATTATATTGGGAGAAAAACGTTAACCCTGACTATCCGTTTGATTACGAATTTGTTAACAAAGGATTTGCAAAAACTTATGAAGAGCAAGTCAAACAAAAAAACCTCTTTTTCATCCTAAATTTAGTCGTAATCATAATTGCTATCTTTGGATTGTTCGCTTTGGCATCATTTTCGATGGAGAGAAGATTGAAAGAAATCGCCATTCGAAAAACATTAGGAGCCGAAACAGATATACTCTTAAAAGAATTGTCGAAACAATATATTGTTTTCTGTTTTATAGGATTTGCAATCGGGATTGTTCCTGCTTATATATTATTACAGAAATGGCTTGAAGATTTCGCTTTTAGAATTGGAATATCAACAGTTCCGTTTATAATTGCCCTGATTTCACTTTTGTTTTTAACATTAGTAATTGTTTTAACAAAAGCATTTCAGGTAACTAGAATAGATGTATTAAAATATCTAAAATACGAATAAGCTTGTAGACCATTTTTTTTAAAGAAGCCCGACAGATTTCAGTAAAATCCGTCGGGCTTTTATTTTTAATCTTTCATTGTAATGGCATCATTATAAATTAACTTATCCAGACTTTGGTCTCGATCGTAAACATCTGGGAAAAAATTGACTTCTCCATTGTCCTGAACCCAGCAGGTAAAATAACCTATATAAACCGGAATTTTACGTTTAAGCATGCAGGTTGTTTCTTTTCCGCCATTCATAGCACTCTCAATTTTGTCTGCCGGCCAGTCTGGGTCGTCTTTTAAAATATGCAATGCAAGCTGTTTGGCTTCTTTCACATTGATACAGCCGTGGCTAAAAGTGCGTTTTTCAAATTCGAATAAACTTTTTGCAGGCGTATCGTGCATGTAAATATCATTCGGATTTGGGAACATGAATTTTACTAATCCCAGCGAATTTTTCGGTCCTGGTTTTTGTCGCACTTTACCTCCATTCCATTCCATGTTATGCTCTTCCAAATAGTTCTTATCACTTGCAATCTGGAGTTTTAATTCGTTTTGAATAATGCTATTGGGTACGTACCAATACGGGCTAAATACTATTCGATCCATACTTCCACTAAAAATCACTGTTTCACTAAGTCTGTTACCCACAAAAATGTCCGAAACCAGATCATATTTTCCGTCCTTAACATAAAACAGTCTAAATGAAGGAATATTAACCATAACGTACTCGTCTGCTTTTGCCAATTTGGTCGGAATCCATCTGCATCTTTCCATGTTCAACATAATGGTTCTGATTCTCTTGCTAATCGGCTCATTCATTTGATTGATAATATCTCTCGTTAGGGCATAATTTATTTTTAAATTATATCTTTTTTTATAATTTAAAACTCCCGCCATCAATTCTTCATCATAAATATCACTGCCAGAATCTTGTTTTAAATCTCCTACTACAAATAAGCGATTTCTAATTTGTTTAATGGCGATAGCTGTATCGTCTGGTCTTAAATCTTTAAAAGTCGCACTGTCAATCGCAATTTTCTGCCATAGATTATCGGTTTCAATTTTACGGTATTTTTTTAGCGCATCTTTCAATCTGTAGTATTGGCTGAATAACAGATTATCGTCTTTATCCAATCTATTGGAATCTACCATTAATGAGTCGAGAATGTGAGAATACGAAATGGATTTTGCAGGCAGATACCATCCTATTTTTTTCAATGTCGCAGGATCAACTCCAGAATACACATTGCTTGCATAAAACACATACATACTTGTAAGTAGTAATTCGGTATCAAGCTGAGATGGTTTGTTTGAAGAACTTTCATTAAACGCCTCATCAATTTGTTCTTTATAAGGCATCTTTTCTTCAATTCCCTGATCTTTCAGAACATTTACTTTCTGATACAATAAGGATCCAAATTCAGTGATACTTTTATCATCATACCAAATAGATTTGTACTGTTTGGCTTTATAAATATCATCAACATCTTTCTGATATTTTTTAAGCTTTGGATATTTCTTGAAGAAGGCATTGATGGAAGCCGCATCGATTGTAATGACAGCAACATCTTTTCGATTTGACAGATCAGAATTGCTTTTAGCATTGTTTGACAATGAATTGAATGAAAATGCAAAAAAACTGACTGTAACAATAATTAAAGAAAAAGTAAAATTTCGCATATTTTTAAAGTTTAAATTGGTAGAAATAACTTTAAAAAAAATACCGAAAACCCAAAAAATTACTCAAAAAACCTTAGTTTTCACATATTTTTTTCCTGTCTGGTAATCAATCGATTTGGGTAATCAAATATAACGAAGTTTTGTGAGAATTTTATTTATTTGAAAGAAAACTTACATAAAAGAACATTCTTTTAAATTGGAAAAACTTTTCTAAATGCATCAAAATAGATAATGCTACATAAATTCCATTTTAATGAAAAGTTATGTTGAATAATTTTGAATAATCTCAATATCAATAATTACAATCCAAAAACGCTTAATTTCCGAACTTAATCTGTTATCTTTGCACCCTGAAATCAGTTTAAATAAATATAATCTTATAAGACTGTTTTTAGAGAATAAAAAAATAGCCCATTACAATGAAACTAGATAGAAAAGAAATTCTAAAAGCCTTAGAGACAATCACTATTGCTGGAGAAGGAAAAAATATGGTTGAAAGCGGTGCTGTAACCAATGTTATTACATTTGGAGATGAAGCTGTTGTAGACCTTGTATTGCATACGCCTGCTATGCACATCAAAAAAAGAGCTGAAGATGATATTAGAAGAACAATTCATGAACTAATATCGCCAGATGCAAAAGTAAAGGTAAATATTAAAGTAGAAGCTCCAGAGAAACCGGAAATTAAAGGCCGTGCTATTCCTGGAATTAAAAATATTATTGCAGTTGCCTCTGGTAAAGGAGGAGTAGGAAAATCTACTGTAACTGCAAACTTAGCTGTTACACTTGCAAAAATGGGCTTTAAAGTTGGTGTTTTAGATGCTGATATCTATGGTCCCTCTATGCCAATTATGTTTGACGTTGAAAACGAAAAACCGATTTCGGTAACAGTTGACGGAAAATCAAAAATGAAACCTATTGAAAGCTACGAAATCAAAATGCTTTCAATCGGATTTTTTACAGCGCCAAGTCAAGCTGTAATCTGGAGAGGGCCAATGGCTGCAAAAGCATTAAACCAAATGATTTTTGATGCAGATTGGGGAGAATTAGATTTCATGCTTCTTGACCTGCCTCCTGGAACTGGAGATATTCACCTTTCTATCATGCAGTCACTTCCAATTACTGGAGCGGTTGTAGTAAGTACTCCGCAAGCGGTGGCACTTGCAGATGCAAAAAAAGGTGTGGCAATGTTTATGCAAGATAACATCAATGTTCCTGTTTTAGGAATTATAGAAAATATGGCTTACTTTACACCAGAAGAATTGCCAGAAAACAAATATTATATCTTTGGACAAGAAGGTGCTAAAAACCTTGCTGAAGATTTAGGAGTTCCGTTTTTAGGAGAAGTTCCAATTGTACAATCTATTCGCGAAGCAGGAGATTACGGTCGTCCGGCAGCATTGCAGACTGGTTCTCCAATAGAAACAGTTTTTGAAGAAATTACTAGAAATGTTGTACAAGAAACAGTAAACAGAAACGAAAGCTTACCAGCAACAGAAGCCATCAAAATTACAACAATGGCAGGTTGCTCGGCAGTTAAAAAATAATTAGATAATTGAGATGATGAAACTAATGAGATAATTTGAAAATTAGATAATGAGATAATTTCACGCAACAAAGTAAATTTTCTAATTTTCTAATTGGCACATTTTCGAATTAAAAAACATTCTCTAATTGACACATTAATATTATGACAACAGAAGAATTAACAAGTAATGTTTTATTGGCCTTAGATGAGATAAGACCATTCTTAAAATCTGACGGTGGAGATATTTCATTAATTTCTATCGAAGATGACAAACATGTAAAAGTTCGTTTGGAAGGAGCTTGCATTAGCTGTAGCGTTAATCAAATGACACTAAAAGCTGGTGTTGAAACTACCATAAAAAAATATGCGCCACAAATTGAAACTGTGGTAAATGTAATGTAACAAAAACAGCATCTTTTTTTCCAAATTAAACCCTAAAAGTTTAACAAGAATAATAGGTAAATTATTGTTTGATTGAAAAAATCATAAAATAACACCTAAAAAAAGACGTTTTTTGCCACATTCACAAAAAACAACGCAAAGATTTAAGAGTTTCTGTTAAGGAATTGTTACATTTTTAACTTAAATTTGTCACAAAACCCTTAAATCTTAAACTTATGAAAAACTATTACGCTCTTTTTTTATTATTGTTTTTTGTTTCTGTAGGATATGCCCAAAGTAAGAATGTTGTGGTTGACAAGGCTTGGGTAAGTGAATCTGAAGAATGGTCTGACTTTCAATATTCAGGTAAGATTATCTTTTCAATCAATCCAAACGAAGCACCTGGAACATTGCGAATTGGAAACTACGATTTCTTATACGATTTTGTAGAAGGAAAAGCAAAATTTACAGTAAAATCAACTTACAGTTCAGCAGAATTCTCAAATCCGAGAAAGCTTTCTGCTTCAACTGACAAACAAGGAGTATTAAACACGACTTACGAAGGAACATTGATTTTCCAGTCTGATAGAGATTATTATTCTGTAATCGCAGTGGTTACAATTCTTGAAAAAAACGATAACGTTCTTGGTGTAAAAATGCACTTAAAAGAGAATGATAGAAAAGAATACGCTTTTAGTACTAAACCTACTAGCTAATATAAATTAGGATTTTTTCACGTTATAAAATCCTGCCAAAAATTCCAATAATTAAAATGGATGTATTAATTAAAATTAAAGATCGAGAAGGAGTTATACACGAATTACAGGCTCCGACTGATATGGCAATGAATATAATGGAGTTATGCAAAGCATACGAACTTCCTGTTGAAGGAACCTGCGGAGGTATGGCCATGTGCGCATCTTGCCAGTGTTATGTTCTAAATGATGTTGCATTACCAGAAATGGGAGACGATGAAGAAGCTATGCTTTCGGAAGCATTTTATGTTAAGTCTAATAGCCGTTTGGGTTGTCAGATACCAATTACTGAAGAATTAGAAGGACTAGAATTAGAACTGGCTCCGGAATATTAAAAATAAAAGAAAAGCGAGGATTTATTGATTCTCGCTTTTTTATTATCAGTTCTCATTAGCAATATAACTTCGAAATAGATTCTATTTCTCTCATATACGGTTTCATTCTTCAGAATTATTAAACTCTCTTTTACAAAGCTTTCATAAACTCCCTCGGGTTTTTAAATAATTTTGTTCCCGCAATTAGACAAAAACTAAATAAGTTTACACCACATTAAGCTTATTATATTATTATCCTGACTTTTACAGGCTACCCATAGACTCTTTTGAAAATACTTTTGTAAAAAATTAAGGACTAAACCTATCCTTATATTAATCAGCAAAAATATTCTAATATGAAAAAGTTTCTAAATTACATCAGTATTACATTAATTGCTTTGACATTGTTTTCATGCAGCAAAAATGAATGGACGCCAGAAGTAGAAGCTGAATTTAAAATTGATGCAAAAGAAGGAATGCTAAAAAAGGGGAAAGGAATGCTTTCAGAAGATCAGGTGGATTATATTGTTGATTGTTCTGTTCAAAAATTCAAACAGCAAAACATTTTACCTAATGACACTAAAAAACCTGAAAATGAATCAAAAGTAAAACAGGCTGCTAAAGAATGTGCTCAGGAATGGCTTACCAAAAATCAGGACAAAATAGGAAAATCGATACTAGCAGAATAAATATTCTAGAATTATAATTCTATTAAATCAAAAAAACCGTAATTACATTGCTGCAATTACGGTTTTCTCTTTATAACAATTTAATTTAATCTCTAGATTATACCAAACCTGCTTTGATTAAGTATTCAGCGATTTGGATCGTGTTTGTTGCAGCACCTTTTCTTAAGTTATCGGCAACAATCCACATGTTTAATGTATTTGGCTGGCTTTCGTCACGACGAATTCTTCCAACAAAAACATCATTTTTACCTTCTGCGTACAATGGCATTGGATAAGTAAAGGTATCTAAATTATCTTGAACTACTACTCCATCTGTATGGTGTAGAATTTCGCGAACTTCATTTACATCAAAATCATTTGTAAACTCAACATTTACTGCTTCACTATGTCCGCCTACAACTGGTACACGAACTGCAGTTGCTGTAACTCTAATGGTATTATCACCAAGAATTTTTTGAGTTTCGCGAACTAATTTCATTTCTTCTTTAGTGTATCCGTTTTCTTCAAAACTATCGCAGTGTGGAATTGCATTTCTGTGAATTGGATATTTGTAAGCCATTTCACCTTGAACTCCAGCGTACTCGTTTTCTAATTGTTTTACCGCTTTTACACCAGTTCCTGTAATAGATTGGTAAGTAGAAACTATAATTCTTTTAATGTTATATTTTTTGTGCAAAGGAGACAAAGCCAAAACCATTTGAATTGTAGAACAGTTTGGATTTGCAATAATTTTGTCTTCTTTAGTTAAAACGTCAGCATTGATTTCTGGAACTACCAATTTTTTAGTAGGATCCATTCTCCATGCAGAAGAGTTGTCGATTACAGTTGTTCCAGCTTCAGCAAATTTTGGAGCCCATTCTAATGAAGTATCTCCACCAGCAGAGAAAACAGCAATATCAGCTTTCATATCAACAGCTGTCTGTAATCCTACTACTTTATATTTGGTTCCTTTGTATTCGATTTCTTTTCCAACTGATCTTTCTGATGCAACAGGAATTAATTCTGTAACAGGAAAATTTCTTTCTGCTAATACTTTAAGCATTACTTCGCCTACCATTCCAGTAGCGCCTACAACTGCAATTCTCATTTTTATATTTTTAAATAATCAATTAATCTAATTTGTAAGGCAAAAGTAAGTATAATAAAAGTTTCCACAAGGCGATTCACAAAAAATAACAAAATGTTATAAAATAAACATTTTGTAAAAAAACCGCCTCTTTAGAAGGCGGTTAAGTTAGACTTAGTGTAGCGGTATTATATTTTTATTTATTTTTCAATAAATCTCTAATCTGTATCAATAATTCTTCTTGAGTTGGTCCAGCTGGAGGTGGCGGTGCAACATCTTTCTTTTTAGCATGGTTCATTGCCTTAATTATCAGGAATAAAACAAAAGCCACAATAATAAAGTTAATTACTGCCGATATAAAGACTCCGTACTTTACACCTCCAAAAGCAGTTAATTGCTCAATAGTCGATAAATGTGCAGCATCTAAAGCTGGTTTCAACAGCAATGGCGTAATTACATCTTCAATAAATGAGCTGACAATTTTACCAAAAGCAGCTCCAATGATCACCCCGACAGCCAGGTCAACCACATTGCCTTTCATTGCAAATTCCTTAAATTCTGAAAAAAATCCCATATCTGATCTGTTTAGTTGAATAATAAATGAATATCGAAAATACGCAATTTTATTGAAAATTCTTAATATTATCTAAAAAATACCCTCTTAACACGTTGCGAAATACTCGTCATTATCTCATACGGAATTGTTTTTAAGGCTACAGCCATCTCTATCACAGTCGGGCTTTCGCCGAAAATAATTACCGAATCGCCTTCTTTACAATCTATGTCGGTTACGTCGACCATTAGCATATCCATGCAAACGCTTCCAACGATTTTGGCTTTTTGATTTTTGATGGTGACAAAACCCACTTCATTTCCCCATAATCTCGCAATTCCGTCTGCATATCCAATCGGAATTGTGGCAATTTTAGTTGCTACATCGGCCATAAAACGGCGTCCGTATCCCACGCTATCGCCAGCAGGAATGGTTCTGACTTGAGAAATTATTGATTTTAATGTTCCAACATTTTCTAAATACTTTTGCTCTGCAGGATCATTTGAAACTCCGTACAATCCAATCCCTAAACGCACCATGCTGTATTGTGCATCAGGAAAATTACTGATTCCGGAAGTATTCAAAATATGTCGGATTGGATTAATATTTAATTCGCTTCTTAGTCTTGAAGATAATTTCTCAAACAATGCAATCTGCTGTCGCACAAAATCAAAATGTTTTGGATCATCGCTTGTTGCCAAATGCGATAAAATACTTTGAACACGAACCGTTGAATTTCCTTTTAAAGTTGCAATCAATTCGTCGATCGTATTGTTTTCAAAACCCAGACGATGCATTCCTGTATCTATTTTGATATGAATTGGATACTCTTTTAAGTTCTTTTCGCGAGCTATTTTCAAAAAGGCATTTAGTCCTTTCAGACTATAAATCTCAGGCTCTAATTGGTATTGAATAATAGATGGGAAACTGGTCGATTCTGGATTTAAAACCATAATGGGAAGTTTTATTCCTCCGTTTTTCAACGCAATTCCTTCATCCGCGAAAGCGACACCCAAATAATCTACTTTTTGATGTTCTAGTAATTTTGCAATTTCTAATCCGCCGTTTCCATAACCAAATGCTTTTACCATCACCATCATTTTGACATTTGGCGCTAGTTTTGACTTATAATAATTGAAGTTATGCGTGATCGCATCGAGATTAATTTCAAGAACGGTTTCATGTGTTTTTTCTTCTAGAAGCGAAACAATTTCTTCAAATTGAAAAGATCTTGCTCCCTTTACTAGAATCGTTTCATTATTGAAATTCAGATTATCGATTTCGGCTATAAAATCGGTCGTGTTTTCAAACATTGTACTGTTTGGAAACTTCGCTTTAAAAGAAGAAATTGTGGGCCCTATACCAATTACGCGGTTTATTTTATTATCTGAGATTAACTGAGCAACTTTAGAATACAATTCTTCATTGCTGAATCCGCTTTGAAAAATATCTGATAAAATAACCGTTTTTGAAGCACCTTTTTTCTTCTGACTTTCTAAAAAGTCTAAAGCAATTTTAAGCGATTGAAAATCGGAACTGTAGCTATCGTCAATAATACTGCAATTATTGATTCCGTTTTTTACTTCCAAACGCATACGAACAGGATATAGCATCTCAATTCGATTCTGAATCGTTTCTTGATCGTAATTAAAGTTTAATAAAACTAATAAACAAGAAATCGCATTTTCTACCGAAGCCGAATCGTTAAAGGGAATTTCTAAACTGAAAATTTCGTTTTTGTATCGATATTGAATAAAAGTATGGTCATTTTTATGTTCTCGTTTTTCAATAAAAACATCTGCATTTTGATCGGTAAAACTCCATGAGAAAAGTTTTCGTGGATGCACCATGTATTCTGCTGCAAACTGCGTTAAACAAGATTCGACAACTTCGTTTTTTTGATAGATAATGATCGGACAATCTTTAAACAAAAGTAATTTTTCATCAATCTTTTGCACCAAATTTAGAAACCCTTCATCGTGCGCGCTTCCAATATTAGTGAGCACACCTATTGTAGGTTTAATTATTTTTTCCAGATGAGTCATTTCGTTAACCGTCGAAATTCCAGCTTCGAAAATGCCTAAATTATGCTTTTCATTAATTGCAATTACCGAAAGTGGAACCCCTACTTGAGAATTATAACTCTTTGGACTTCTAATAATATTATAATCCGGACTCAATAAGAAATTAAGCCATTCTTTTACAATCGTTTTACCATTGCTCCCTGTTAATCCAATAACTGGAAAATGGAATAAGTTTCTATAGTAAGCAGCAAATTCCTGAAGTGCAAAAAGCGTATTTTCAACAATCAAAAAATTAGCTTTATCGGCATAACCTTCTGGAATATATTGCACAACAAAATTTTGAACCTTGTTTTCTATTAAATCTGGAATAAACAAATGAGCATCATTGTTAACCCCAGCCAGAGCAAAAAATAATGTTTGCGATCCGTTTTGAAGCGAACGGCTGTCAATTGAGATATGATCGATTAAAACATCAGCATCTGAGCCAATCCATTTGGCGTTGAGAACTGAAACAAGGCTTTTTAAATTTAGACTCATTTAGAAATTTCTTTTTTTCAAATTTAAAAAAAGGTTTGCCACGAATGTCCCAAATTTTTACAAATTAATTTCACGCAGATTTAAAAAAAATTAAGCAGATGCGCGCAGATTTTTTTATTAATTAAATTGGCTTAGATCTGCCTAAATCTGCAGAATCTGCGTGAAAATTTTTAGCCACAGATTAAAAGATTATCACTGATTATAATCCTTTTTAATCCTAAAAATCTGTGGCAAAAAAAATAATTTGTGGATTCGTGTAATTCGTGGCAGAAAAAATTTATTGATTATATTTGTTTTTACACTACAAATTTCCATGTTTTGAAAAAAGTACTTCCGATATTCTCCTATATATTACATCCGATTTTTATATCGTTATATGCAACTTTGTTTTACCTATTTTACAAAGACGATATTTTCAGTACAAACGAAAAGTATTTTGTCTTAATTCAGATTTTGGTCATTAACGTCATTGTTCCTGTCTTGTTTTATCTATTGTTAAAATCGACTGGGCATGTAAAATCAATAATGCTAAGTCAGACTTCAGAACGAACGATTCCGCTTATTCTGCAATGCTTCCTGTATATTTTATTAGTTAAAAGAAGCATCATAATTACGCGTTATCCAGAGCTTCATTTCTTTTTTCTTGCAGCATTATTCAGTACTATTTTAGCACTGGTATGTGTACTGTTCAAGACAAAAGCAAGCTTACATATGGTTGCTATCTCAGGTTTAACGATTTTTGTTATTGGATTAAATATTCATCTTCAGCTTCATAATCCGTATTGGCCCGCTTTACTTATTTTATTATCGGGAATTGTGGCCTCATCCCGTTTAGAAATGAATGCACATACTTCTAGAGAAATATTAATTGGATTGTTTGTTGGAATAATGCCGCAGCTTCTATTTTTATATTTGTGGCTATAAAATGTAAAAGATCAATCCTGCATTTAAGGTTTTCATATTGATTTTTTCGCCAGACAAAGTAGTTGCCGAATTAAACAAAGGGCTTAAACCATAATAGATGTAAACATTCCAAGTGTTGTATCCCGCCGAAAGATATGGGCCGTACTGAAATTTATTGATATTATCGTTATTCTTAATTCTATATGTCGTTTCTCCATCATCAAGAATAGAGGAACTTGAAAACACATAACTCAATTTTATACCACCATAAATACGCCAGAATTTAGTGCTCTCGAAAGTCGAATTACGCCATCTAAATTCTATTGGAAGATCTACAGAATATTGTCGGTAACGATTAGAAACAAATTCTCCATAACTGTTAACTCCATATATAATTGCACCTGAAGCATCCTCAGAAATCGTTAAATTTTGATAATAATTCTGATAACTCAATCCCAAACCCGTAGCAATAGCAATAGTTCTCGATTTATTAACCGGCATATCGCGTAAGAAACCTCCCGAAAGCCCAAGAGAAAACTTATTCTGTTTGAAATTAACTGGAATATCAGTAAACATATTATAAGTAACCGAAAAATAAAACTGATCTTCTCGATACAAAGAATCTATTTTTACAACTGGTTTTATCTCAGGCTTAACGTCTTCTTGTGCAAAAGAGTTAAAAAAAGTGAGTAAAAATAAGCAGCTAAAAATAATTCGCATATCGTAAATTGGGTTTAAAAAGAGGATTTTAAAATAAACGTTTTTATGTGTTTATTTATTTCATATACAAATATAATACAATGCTTTTAGCAACACTAAGAAATGCAAATATTCTTATTTTACCTGCTAATAAAATTAATTGCTGCATATTTTTCAATAAATCGGCTGGAAAAACCAAAAATAAATGAATTATCTTTTTATGTTTTATACCTTTGCAGTAAATGAAGAAAAAACAGCTCATACTAAGTTTATCTTTTGCTGTCACGATATTGTTCTCAATATTGTTTCAGTCTATACATAGTTATGAGCATATTGTAAGGCAGCTTTCAGAAAAACAGTGCCATCATAATTATAATGATCCGAACGGCGAAATAACGCATCAGCATCATGATTATGACGTTTGTTTTGTTTGCCATTTTGCTTTTGAATCTTTTATTCTTCCGCAAGATTTCTCTTTTGAATTTCGTTCATTTGATAGAGAAACCCCTTATTTCTTCCCATTTTCGGAGAAGATTTTTTCAATTTCGACCACTTCGTATTTCTTACGGGGGCCTCCTGCCACTATAGTTTCTTAAGTTTCGATTATTCGAAAAAACAGCACATTTCTTTTAATTTAAAATTCAAATAACATTGAGTTTCCTAATCCTATTTTATCAATTGGGATCAGAATGCTTTATTGTTGGCTTTTGGTTTTTCATTCGAAGAAAAAAATCCATTTAACTATAGCATCATTTTCAAATGAAAAAATTTATAATAGCCCTTATTTTAGGGTTTTCGAGCATACTTACTGCTCAAAATTCGGTTTCTGGAACCGTAACCGACAATCAGAATAATCCACTGCCTGGAGTTTCTGTTTATGCTCCAGAATTACATAAAGGAACTACAACAGACGCAAACGGAAAATACGAATTGAATAATCTTCCAAATGGAACTCTACGTATTGCTTTTACTTATGTTGGATATGCCAATCAAAACAAAACGATTGCTAAATTATTGAAACAAAACACACTAGATATTGTTCTTGAAGAATCTATTTTAGAAATGGATGAAGTAGTGGTTTCAACGCCTTTTAACAAACTGCAATCGCAAAACGTAATGAAGATTGAGCACGAAAGCATTAAAACATTACAGCAAAAAGGAACTTCTACTTTAATTGAAGGTTTGGCAACAATTCCTGGAGTTTCTCAGATTTCTACAGGAACTTCTATCGGAAAACCTGTAATTCGCGGGCTTAGCGGTAATCGTGTTTTGGTTTACTCTCAAGGCGTTCGTATAGAAAACCAGCAGTTTGGAGACGAACATGGTTTAGGTTTAAACGATGCAGGAATAGAAAGTGTTGAAGTGATTAAAGGCCCTGCTTCTTTATTGTACGGTTCTGATGCTTTGGGAGGTGTTTTATATTTCAATCCTGAAAAATTTGCAGATGCAGGCGATTTTAAAGCTAATTTCAGTCAAAAATATTTTACAAATACACAAGGAAGCAATTCGTCTATCGGATTGAAAACTTCTACCGATAACTGGAAATTCTTAGCACGAGGAAGCTACAACACGCATTCTGATTACAAAATTGCTGACGGCGATCGCGTAACCAATTCACGCTATAACGAAACTGATTTTAAAACGGGAATCGGGTACAGCAATTCTACTTTTTCTAGTGTTGTAAGATATAATTTTAACAAACTTGACATTGGAATTCCAGAAGATGGAATTGCAGACCAATCTTCCAGCAAAGACACTCAATTTCCGAGACAAGGAATTTACAATCATTTATTAAGTTTGAATAATGTGATTTTCTTTGAAAATTCAAAACTAGATGTCGATTTAGGATATATCGCCAATGATAGAAGCGAATTTGAAGATAGCAACGAAGCTTCTCTTCACATGAAATTGAATACTTTCAATTATAATGCGAAATATCATTTTCCTAAATTCGGAAAAATTGAAACTATTTTTGGTGTTCAAGGAATGCACCAGACCAACAAAAATTCTGGAGAAGAATATTTAATTCCAGATGCCACAACGAATGATTTTGGAGTTTTTGGAACTGCCAATTACGAATGGGACAATAGCGTTATTCAAGCCGGATTGCGTTTTGACAACAGAAACATTACTTCGATAGCACACGGAATTGAAGGCGAAGAAGGCTATTTTCAAGCTTTAGATCGCTCTTTTGATAGCTTTAACGCTTCTTTAGGTTACAAAACAAAATTTGCTGAGCCTCTAACTTTTCGTTTGAATGTAGCAACAGGATTTAGAGCGCCGAATTTGGCAGAATTGACTTCAAACGGTGTTCATGAAGGAACCAATCGTTACGAAATTGGAAATGCAAATCTGAAAACAGAACAAAACGTTCAGACTGATTTGAATTTAGAATATAAAAACTCGCATTTTGAGTTCTTCGTAAACGGATTTTACAATCACGTAAACAACTATATTTACACTTCGCCAACAGGAGAGGTTTTAGAAGACAATGATGTTTTTGCTTATATTCAGGATAATGCACAGTTGTACGGTGGAGAAGTTGGTCTTCATTTTCACCCTCATCCATTAGATTGGTTGCATTTTGAAACGAGCTTTGAAACGGTTACTGGTAAAAAAGACAACAAAGATTATCTTCCTTTGATTCCTGCAAACAATTGGAACAATACGCTTAGAACCGAATTCAATATCAAAAATTGGTTAAGTGAAGGTTTTGCCTCTTTGAATGTTTCTTCTACTTTCAATCAAGATAATGTAAGCGGTTTCGAAACGGCTTCTAAAGGTTATACTTTGGTGAATTTAGGTTTTGGAGGAACGGTCAAACTAGGAAAAACGGCTTTCGACATTAACCTCAACGGAAACAATTTATTTGATAAAAAATACATTGCACACCTTTCTAGATTAAAAACAGACGGAATTCCGAATATTGGAAGAAATATCGTTTTAGGGGTTAATTTCAATTTATAATTTTAAATTTAACCGCAAAGAGCGCAAAGTATTACGCAAGGTTCGCTAAGTTTTATTTTATAAAATGACGATTAAAAGATTCTCGCAAAGACGCCAAGCCGCAAAGAAATTTTAAAACTTTGCGCCTCCGCGTCTTTGCGAGATTAATTTTGCGTGCTTTGCGTAAACTCTTTGCGTTCTTTGCTGTTAGTAACACAACAATCTCACAAAAAGCGCTATTTTTGTTACAACAGATAAAACTAATTATGAAAAAAACATTTTTATTAATGGCACTTACAACTGCAGGGGTTTCGTTTGCCCAAACTAAATATCCCGAAACCAAAAAAGGAGAAACTGTTGATGTTTATTTTGATACTAAAATAAGCAATCCGTACCGTTGGCTAGAAGATGATAAGTCTGCCGAAACCGGTGCTTGGGTAAAAGCTGAAAATGAAGTTACTTATGCGTATTTAGATAAAATTCCGTTTCGCGAAGAACTTAAAAAGCGAATGGAAAAACTTTGGAACTACGAAAAGATTGGAGCTCCATCTAAAGAAGGAAAATTTACTTATTACTCTAAAAACAATGGACTTCAGAATCAATCTGTTGTTTACAGAAAAGATGCAAATGGGAAAGAAGAAGTTTTCTTAGATCCGAATACTTTTTCTAAAGACGGAACAACTTCTCTTGGCGGTCTTGACTTTTCTGAAGACGGAAACAAAGCGGCTTATGCAATTTCTGAAGGTGGAAGCGACTGGAGAAAAGTAATCATCATAGATGCGCTTTCTAAAAAAGTTGTAGAAGATACTTTGGTAGATGTGAAATTTAGTGGTGTTTCATGGTACAAAAATGAAGGTTTCTACTATTCTAGTTATGACAAACCAAAGGGAAGTGAATTATCTGCTAAAACAGATCAGCACAAATTATATTTCCATAAACTGGGAACTCCTCAAAAAGACGATAAAGTAATTTTTGGAGCAGATCAAAAAAGAAGATATGTGGGCGGATATGTTACTCAAGACAATCGTTATTTGGTAATTACAGCTGCTAACTCAACTTACGGAAATGAATTGTACATTAAAGATTTGACAAAACCGAACAGTCCAATTGTTACAATCGTAGACAACTTTAACAGCGATAGCAATGTTATCGAAAACGAAGGAAGCAAATTGTTTATAGAAACCGATTTTAACGCTCCTAACAAACGTGTTGTAACGGTTGATGCAGCAAATCCGAAACCAGAAAACTGGAAAGATTTTATTAAAGAAACCAAAGATATCTTATCTCCTTCAACTGGTGCTGGCTATTTCTTTGCTAATTACACAAAAGATGCTGTTTCATTTGTACAGCAATATGATTACAACGGAAAATTGATTCGTGAAATAAAACTTCCTGCTGTTGGAACCGCAGGCGGATTTGGCGGTAAAAAAGAAGATAAAATTTTATACTACAGCTTTACTAACTATACAACTCCAGGGAGCATCTATGCTTTGGAGCCAAAATCTGGTAAATCTGAAGTGTATCAAAAACCAAAAGTAGATTTCAAAAGCGAAGATTATGAATCTAAACAGGTTTTCTATACGTCAAAAGACGGTACAAAAGTTCCTATGATTATTACATATAAAAAAGGAACAAAATTAGACGGTAAAAATCCAACTATTCTTTATGGTTATGGCGGATTCAATATTTCTTTAACTCCAAGTTTCAACATTGCAAATGCTGTTTGGTTGGAAAACGGAGGTATATATGCTGTAGCGAACTTAAGAGGAGGCGGTGAATATGGAAAAAAATGGCACGATGCGGGAACAAAACTTCAAAAACAAAACGTATTTGATGATTTTATTGCTGCTGCAGAATATTTAATTGCTCAAAAATATACCTCTTCTGATTATCTAGCTATTCGAGGAGGATCTAATGGAGGTTTATTAGTTGGCGCAACTATGACACAGCGTCCAGATTTAATGAAAGTAGCTTTACCAGCTGTTGGGGTTATGGATATGCTTCGTTACAATGCTTTTACAGCAGGTGCAGGATGGGCTTTTGACTACGGAACTGCTCAAGACAGCAAAGAAATGTTCGAATACTTAAAAGGATATTCGCCAGTACACAATGTAAAAAAAGGAACTCATTATCCTGCTACAATGGTAACTACTGGAGATCATGACGATCGTGTTGTTCCTGCGCATAGTTTCAAATTTGCTTCTGAGTTACAGGAAAAACAAACAGGAGAAAATCCGGTTTTAATTAGAATTGATGTTAAAGCAGGACACGGAGCAGGAAAATCTGTTGCAGCTACAATTCAGGAAAATGTAGACATTCAAGCTTTCACGCTTTACAATATGGGTTTCAAAGCTTTGCCTAAAAAGTAAGACTTTAAGCTTAATTTTTTTAGCCACGAATTCACGAATTTAATTTTGTGAATTTGTGGCTTTTTATTTTGATTGAGTTTGAGAATTTTACCGCAAAGCACGCAAAGTTTTTTTATCAGTTTGATTTTGTAAAAAAAAAGCAAAGTTCGCAAAGCTTTATATTGAACCAGCTTTGCGAACTTTGTTTTTCTATAAATATTCTAAGTATAAAAACTTTGCGTGCTTTGCGGTAAAATTAAATCTACTAAATCTGCAGGAAAAATAAATTCGTGGAAATTAGTAGAATTCGTGGCAAACCTTTTTTAAATTTGAGAAACTTAAAACTTAAACCATGAAAATTATAAAATGGGGAATTATTGGCTGTGGAAATGTAACCGAAGTTAAAAGCGGACCAGCTTTTCAGAAAGCTCCAAATTCGGCTTTAGTTGCGGTTATGCGAAGAGATGCGACTCTTGCCGAAGATTACGCCAAACGCCATAATGTTCCTAAATGGTATTCTAACGCTGAAGATTTAATAAATGATCCAGAAGTTGATGCTGTTTACATAGCTACTCCTCCATCTTCTCATAAAGAATACACTATTTTATGCGCCAAAGTTGGAAAACCTGTTTACGTAGAAAAACCAATGGCTTTGACATTTGAAGAATGCAACAAAATGATTAGCGCTTGCAAAGAGCATAATGTTCCTTTGTTTGTTGCTTATTATAGAAGGGCTTTGCCTCGTTTTTTAAAAATTAAAGAAATAATCGATCAGGGAAAATTAGGAACTATTAGACACGTAAATTGTGTTTTGTATCATCCTTTTGAAGCACGTTATGATGACGAAATCAATCTTCCTTGGACTGTTTTACCTCATATTTCAGGAGGTGGAATTTTTGTTGATCTTGCCTGTCATACTCTAGATTTTCTAGATTTTGTTTTAGGTCCGATAAAATCAGTTCGCGGACATGCTACTTCTCAATTAAAAGCCTATCCTGCCGAAGATGCTGTATCAATGTCATTTTTATTTGAAAACGGAATTCACGGATCTGGTCTATGGAATTTTGCGAGTTTTGAACGTTATGATAATACTGAAATTGTAGGCGATAAAGGTAAAATCTCGTTTTCTACTTTTGGAAATGATCCCGTTCATATTCAATATACAAATGGAGAAAAAGAAAGCATTACAATAGAAAACCCGCTTCACATTCAACAGCCGTTTATTGAAACTGTTATTGCTGAACTTTTAGGGAATGAAAACGCTTCTCCATCAAAAGGTACTTCTGGCGCCAGAACCACTTGGGTTATTGATCAAGTTTTGAAGGAGTTTAGAGATTCGAAATTATAATTATCAATTAAAATACAATTTGTCATCCTGACGAAGGAAGGATCACACTTGAAACTCTGCAATCTAAGTCGTAAATCTTTGTCGAGTCTCTAGTCTGATCCTTCCTTCGTCAGGATGACAGACAAGACTCAAAAAAAAAGAGGATATTCTTTCGAATATCCTCTTTTTGTAAACTATAAAAAAATTGGAAAATTATAGGCTGTATTTAATACCTAAAGTTAATCCTAATCCAGAAATTCCAACATAAGAACTTAATTCATCCATTGGTTTGTCTTTATTAACACCGTTTGGATTTGTTAAAGCATTGTTTGAATTTACATCTAAACCATCTTGGTAATTAGTATGAATTTGAGCTGTAGATCTAGAAGCTAAAGCATCATTTCCGTTTACAGTAAATTCAGTTGTTTCTTTTGTTTTACCATGCACAGTAAAGTTACGGTACTCTAATTCAGCAAAAGCAGAAAGATGTGACGTAAGTTTGTAAGTTGTACCAACAGCAGCTGTAAATCCGATAGTTGGGTTTGGTTTTACTTTATCCACACTGTGAACATTTCCAAAAACTGGAGCACCAGTACCTGGATTAACTCCAACTGGAGCAACAGCATCTGTTTTAATTTCTAAATCTCCATGAATTGGAACTAAAACCCCAACTTTAGTGTAAGGTTCAAATCCGTTAGATTCTCCTAAAAACATCACGATTGCAGGCGCTAAATCAAAAGCTGTAATTTGACCAACTGATTTAAAGTTGTAAATTCCTGTAGTTGCAGATGTAGGGATATATGGCTGATCTGAAGTAGTCTGTGCCATAGTTTTATCATTACTAGAATAGTAATTAACTCCTAACTCCACTCCAATACGTGTAGAAAAACGGTAACCAGCAGTTATACCAGTTCTAAAACCTTGTCCGAAAGAACCTGTAATGCTTTTTTCAGAAACCAATTTTCCTCCTACATAAGTTCTGTCTAATGCTGCATTCCCTCCAACAGTTGGAAACTCAGTTGAAGCAGTTTGGTTGAAATAAGATCCACCCAATTTAAAATACCAGCTTTCCGGTTTTTCTGCTTTTTCTGTTTGCGCCATTGTGGCCATAGAGCAAACTAATAACCCTAATAAAAATAGGTTCTTTTTCATAATTTTGATTTATTGATTAGTACAAACATAGAATATTTTAACACATTCTTACAGCTTGTAAAGTTAGACTTGGAACGAAAACGTTGTAATTTTGGGCAATATTACTAAAAAACTATTATGCATGCATATTTTTAACATAAAAAATTAACATGTGTTTAAATTTTAACTGTTAATTTTTTAGTTCAATTTAAAATTAATCTGCATTTTCTCCAACTCCTGCAATAATTCAGCAGAAATTTTAACCTTCAAACGACGACTCGGCATGGTTAATTTGGTGACTACTTTTATCTCTTCGACCTCATTTACCTCTTGAATCTTAGTGTCTTCCATCGCACTATCTTCATTTTCATTTTCTCCCTCAAAAACAGCATCATCTGAATCAAAATCTGTTGGAGTTTCAACTTCAACCAATTTTTTAATTTTTTCTAATTCCATGATTTCAAAAGTCACAGAATTCTCTCCTTTGTATTCAGCAAACAAATGACTCAGCTTATGAATAAATTCAGGATGAAGATCTTTGATATTTAACAGAACTATTAATTTCTTAGCGAAAGCTTCTAAAATATCCTGCAATTGTCGAATCTCTACAAATTGCATTCTAGGATCTGACTTTTTACCTGTATCATGGTTTACCCATCCGTCTTTGATCAATATTTTTAAAAAGGCAAAATTGTTCTGAATTAAGAAGTGGCGGAATTTTAAATATTCCTCTCCAAAAATCTTAAACTCGTAACTTTCATCATACCCTTCTAAGTTGAAAGCCGCCCACCCTTTTCCGTTTTTGGCTACACGATGCTGTACGTTATTGATAATTCCGGCAAAGTGCAAATTCTTTCCAACATATTCATTCATACTCTTTAAAGCTTCCAATCGAGCATTGCAGAAGTATTTCATTTCAAATCTAAAATCGTCCAAAGGATGCCCAGAAATGTAGATTCCGACAACCTCTTTTTCTTTAGCCAGTTTTTCCATAGTGCTCCAGTCTTCACATGGCGGCACAACCGGTTCTGCGATTTGTACTTCACTGGTTTCTCCAAACAAACTTACCTGAGATGAGTTTTCATTTTCCTGAAACTTCGATCCGTAACGCATGGCTTTTTCGTAGAATGTAATTCCGTCACCATCATCGTGGAAATACTGCGCTCTGGTTGTTCCTTCAAAAGAATCAAAACCTCCAGCCAATGCTAAGTTTTCAATCGCTTTTTTGTTGGCAGCACGAAGATCAATTCGCTTCGCCAAATCAAAAATCGATTTATATCTTCCGTCTTTTCTGTTTTCTACAATTGTTTCAACCGCTCCAGAACCTACTCCCTTAATTGCTCCCATTCCAAAACGAACGGCGTAATCATCATTTACCGTAAATTTATAGTACGATTCGTTTACGTCTGGACCTAAAACCTGCAATCCCATACGTTTACATTCTTCCATGAAGAAAGAAACCTGTTTGATATCGTTCATGTTATTCGAAAGTACCGCTGCCATGTATTCTGCAGGATAATGCGCTTTCAAATAAGCGGTTTGGTACGCAATCCAAGCATAACAAGTCGAGTGCGATTTGTTGAAGGCGTAACTCGCAAATGCTTCCCAGTCTTTCCAGATTTTTTCTAAAACCTTCGCATCATGACCTTTTGCAGCAGCTTGTTCCACAAACTTAGGCTTCATTTTATCCAGTACGTCTTTTTGTTTCTTACCCATCGCCTTACGCAAAACGTCGGCCTCACCCTTTGTAAATCCTGCCAAAGACTGAGACAAAAGCATTACCTGCTCTTGGTAAACCGTAATTCCATACGTCTCTGATAAATATTCGGCACAGGCATCTAAATCGTATTTGATTTCTTCGTCACCATTTTTTCTTCGAACGAAAGACGGAATATACTCCAAAGGTCCCGGGCGATACAATGCATTCATGGCAATTAAATCTCCAAAAACCGTTGGCTTCAGATCTTTCATGTATTTCTGCATCCCAGGTGACTCGTATTGGAAGATTCCAACGGTTTCACCTCTTTGGAAAAGCGCATACGTTTCTTCGTCATCAATTGGAAAATTATCTGGATCCAGATCAATTCCAACCCTATATTTTACCAGTTTAACGGTATCTTTTATCAGCGTAAGGGTCTTAAGACCCAAGAAGTCCATTTTCAGCAATCCGGCACTTTCTGCCACCGAGTTATCGAACTGTGTTACATATAAATCGGAGTCTTTTGCTGTCGTTACGGGAACATAGTTTGTAATATCCGATGGCGTAATGATAACCCCACAGGCGTGAATTCCCGTATTACGCATCGATCCTTCCAGAATTTTTGCCTGCTGAATGGTTTCTCCTGCCAAATCATCTTCATTGGCAATCGCGATTAATTCTTTTACGTTATCAAATTCGTCAGAACGAAGCGCTTTTTTAACCTCATCTTCACTCTCCGAAATAAAACGCGCCAAATTCCATTTTGACGGCATCATTCCTGGAATCAGTTTTGCAATTCTATCCGCCTCGAATAATGGTAAATCCAGTACACGCGCCGTATCACGAATTGCCGATTTGGTTGCCATTTTACCATAAGTGATAATCTGCGCCACTTGTTTTTGACCGTATTTGTTGATTACATAATCCATTACACGTCCACGACCCTCATCATCAAAGTCGATATCAATATCGGGCATCGATACACGGTCAGGATTTAGGAAACGCTCAAAAAGTAAATCGTATTTAATTGGGTCAATATTGGTAATTCCGAGACAATACGCAACGGCCGAACCCGCTGCAGATCCACGACCTGGCCCTACCGATACGTCCATTTTTCTAGCTTCGGCAATAAAATCTTGTACAATCAAAAAGTAACCTGGATAACCCGAGTTTGAAATCGTCATTAACTCAAAATCCAAACGCTCTTGAATCGATTCGGTTATTTCGCCATAACGTCTTTTGGCACCTTCCATAGTAAGGTGTCTCAAGTATTTATTTTCCCCTCTTACACCACCATCTTCTTCATCTTCGGGTACCACAAATTCTTCTGGAATATCAAACTTCGGAAGCAATACATCACGATAAAGTGAATATATTTCGACCTTATCTATAATTTCCTGAATATTGATAATCGCTTCGGGCAAATCGGAGAAAAGTTTTTTCATCTCTTCTTGCGACTTGAAGTAGTATTCCTGATTTGGAAGTCCGTAACGGTAACCGCGTCCTCTTCCAATAGGTGTTGCCTGCTTTTCACCATCTTTTACACAAAGTAAAATATCGTGCGCATTGGCATCTTCTTTATTTAAGTAATAAGTATTATTAGTTGCAATTAATTTGACATTATGCTTTTGCGAAAATTCAATGAGGGTTTTGTTAACGCGATTTTCGTCTTCCTGATTGTGGCGCATAACTTCTAGATAGAAATCTTCGCCAAATTGTTCCTTCCACCAAATTAAAGCTTCTTCGGCTTGGTTTTCACCAATGTTCAGAATTTTACTCGGAATTTCTCCGTATAAATTCCCAGACAAAACCATAATATCTCCTTTGTATTGCTCGACAATCTTTTTGTCAATTCTCGGCACATAATAAAATCCTTCGGTATACGCAATAGAAGCCATTTTGGCCAAATTGTGATAACCTGCTTTATTTTTAGCCATCAAAACAACCTGATAACCGTTGTCTTTTTTACTTTTATCTAAATGGTTTTCACAAATATTAAATTCACAGCCTACAATTGGTTTTACTTCGGTTTCTGTTGGTTCTTCACCAGCTTCAACCAAAGCTTTATTTTTTCCAGAAGCCGCTTTGTTGTGGTTCATTACAGCACTCACAAAATGGAAAGCCCCCATCATGTTTCCAGTATCAGTCATGGCAACGGCTGGCATTCCGTTTTTGGCAGCAGCAGCTACAATATTTCCAATTCCGATAGTCGATTGAAGTACCGAAAACTGCGTATGATTGTGCAAATGTGCAAATTTTGCTGCTTTGAAATCAGCTTTATCTTCTTCTGAAACAACGGTCTGCTGACCTTCTCCAGCTAAAGCTTTAAGCTGTTCTCTGATTTTATCAGATGCTGCTTTTAAATTAATGTGTTTTAAACCAATTAACTTAAATGGCTCCGCATTTCTTTCCTGAAATTCTTTGAAATATTCTTTCGGAACATCTAATTCTTCTTTTGTAAAAACTTCTCTTCTAACCAATTCAAGGAAACAACGCGTAGTTGCCTCAACGTCGGCAGTTGCGTTGTGCGCTTCCGCGAAAGGCTGATCGAAAAGATAGCTGTGTAATTCGGTCAAAGTTGGAAGTTTGAATTTTCCTCCACGACCTCCAGGAAGCTGTAATAACGAAGCAGTTACTTCGGTACAAGTATCCAAAACCGGCATTGAAGCCATTTGAGACTCCACTCCCATTCTATGGAATTCGGCTCCCATAATATTAACGTCGAAACCTAAATTCTGTCCAACGATAAATTTGGTTTTGCTTAAGGCAATATTGAATTTCTCTAAAACTTCGGCCAAAGTGATTCCATCCGCTTCAGCCAATTCAGTTGAAATTCCGTGAATACGCTCGGCATCATACGGAATGTTAAATCCTTCTGGTTTTACCAAATAATCCTGATGCTCAATAAGCTGTCCCATTTCGTCATGAAGCTGCCACGCGATTTGTATACATCGAGGCCAGTTATCAGAATCAGTAATTGGGGCATCCCAGCGTTTTGGTAATCCGGTTGTTTCGGTATCGAATATTAAATACATAGAATTATAAAAGGTCAAGTTTTAAAGCTCCAAATTTCATATCTTTCACATTGTAAACCATTGACAACATGAAACATAATAAAATGCGAAATGAAAAATCGGAGGAATTCAAATTTACGCTTTTTTTTGGCTTCAAGAAATAAAGAATTCAACAAAAAGCATTAATCAAAATCATTATTACAAACTGTTAAAAACTAATAAAAATGATAAAATTTAGATTATTTAGTCTTAAAAAATTCGATTATTCATTTTGGATACTCATTACACCAAAATGAACACTTTTAAACTGAAGTGTATCCTGAACTTTGCTTCATCAAATTATAACAATTAAAAAAAATAATCATGAAAACAATTTTTATCACAGGCGCATCATCAGGTTTAGGAAAAGCAACAGCAAAATTATTCCACTAACAAGGCTGGAATATAATTGCAACAATGAGAAATCCTGAAAAAGAGACGCAACTTTCTCAATTAAAAAACGTAACGCTTTTGCCATTAGACGTTACCAATTACGATCAAATTCAAACTACTGTAAAAAAAGCATTGGAACTAAGCGATATTGACATTGTTTTTAATAATGCTGGTTATGGATTGATTGGCCCTTTGGAAAGTCTTACAGATGATCAAATCACAAAACAATTGGACACTAATTTATTAGGCGTAATTCGTGTTACAAATGCTTTCATTCCATATTTCAGAGAAAGAAAAAATGGTTCATTTATTTCGACAACATCTATTGGAGGTTTGATTGCTTTTCCTTTAGGATCAATCTATCATGCCACAAAATGGGGATTAGAAGGCTGGAGCGAAAGTATGGCTTATGAATTAAATCCGTTTGGAATAAACATTAAAACAGTTTCTCCTGGAGCAATCAAAACCGAATTCCTTCATGGTTCACTTGACACAAGCACTTTGCCAGAGTACGAAACAATGACGAATCGTATATTTGGAAGTGTTGATACCATGTTTGAAATGGCATCAACTCCTGAACAAATTGCGAGTGTAGTTTATGAAGCTGCTACGGATGGAAAAAACCAGCTAAGATATGTTGCGGGAGAAGACGCAAAAGCACTTTACAAACAAAGATTAGAAGTTGGAGACGAAGTTTTTCGTTCTGAATTTGGCAAACAATTTTTTGGAGAATAACTATTTCTAATAACGCTACCAAAAAGCATTAAACATTGTTTTTTTGTTTTTATTAAGCCCCAGCGGGGCTTAATATTTATAGAAATTCAATAATCCGGACACAAAAGAGCTCCAGCGGAGCGAAATATTTATCGCAATGAATATGTCGCTCCGCTGGAGCTTTGTTCTCAATAACAAACATGATTTCTATAAATATTTCGCTTCTCCGAAGCTGATTTTAGACTCTCAAATTTTCATACTTTTATATCATGGAAAAGAAAAACAATAATCCAGAAAAAATCTCTTCTATATCGCAGTTTCATGACCTGCTTCAACTTCCAAAACCACTTCATCCGATGGTGAGTTTGGTAGACAATACACAGTTGGTTATAAATGAAAATTTAGCGAATCATGCCTTTATGCTTGATTTTTATAAGATCTCTTATAAGTTTTCTACCAAAGGAAAAATGGGCTACGGTCAAGGCTATTATGATTTCAACGAAGGCGGACTCCTATTTGCTTCTCCAACTCAGTTAATTTTTACTGAAAATGAAGAAGGCGTTGAATATGGCGGTTATACCCTTTTATTTCATCCTGATTTTATTCGAAATTATCCTTTGGGAAAAAGCATCAAAAAATATGGCTTCTTTTCTTATGATACCAATGAAGCTCTGCACCTTTCAGACAGTGAAAAAACAATTATTATTGGATTATTACAAAGCATCGACAACGAACTCAATACCGCAATTGACGAAATGAGTCAAGACGTGATTGTATCTTACATTGATGTTTTGCTGAATTACAGCAATCGTTTTTACAAGCGCCAATTCATTACGAGAAAAACCATCAGTAACGATTTATTATTAAAAGTTGAAGAAACTTTGGACAACTACATTAGCAATGCAGAAACCTTAAAAAGAGGATTGCCAACAGTAGAATTTCTGGCTTCGCAGATTAATGTTTCAAGTCATTATCTCAGTGATATGCTTCGTAATTTAACTGGATTAAATGCACAACAGCATATCCATTCGAAATTAATAGAAAAATCAAAAGATTTCTTGATTACTACCAATCTTTCGGTAGCAGAAATTGCTTATCAGTTAGGTTTTGAATATCCGCAATCGTTTAGTAAATTATTCAAAAAGAAAACCAGTCTTACTCCATTAGAATTTAAAAATTCGTTGAATTAATTTTAAAAATTATTGTCTTCAAAAAATCAATTTCGGTCTTAAAAAATCATAAAATTTCATAAAAATACACCTCTTGGATGTCGTAGTATTTTGGTGTTTTATTGAATCTAAATAACACCAAAAAAACTCCTTTAAAAGCTTTAAAAAACCAAAAAACCACACTTTTTACAAAGAAATCAAAACTAACAATTATTACTATTTTTATTCATTTTGTTAGATTTTTTCAAACAAATTCTTATATTTTATATTGATTTTGAGATAAATTTGCAAACTATTAAAACAAAAAACAAACAAGAAAAATTAAAGCAGAAAAAGAAAAGCTAAATCAGTTTCTTAATCATTTTTCTTTCAAATTTTAGTTTGCAAAAGCCATTTGGCAATTTGTAATTTAGTTTGGGTATCGTATATAATGAAATATTGAAATTGACGCTTTTTTATCTTTTTTTACTTTTGTTTTGCTATTATAATGAACAGGAAATTGCTGTGGTTATAGAAATTACAATTAAAAAAAATAAAAAATGAGTAAGACATTATTTGACAAAGTATGGGATTCACATGTTGTGCGTAAAATTGAAGATGGACCAGATGTGTTTTTTATTGACCGCCATTTCATTCATGAAGTTACGAGTCCTGTTGCTTTTTTAGGATTAAAATCAAGAGGCGTTAACGTATTATATCCGGAACGTACTTTTGCAACTGCCGACCACAATACACCAACCATAAACCAACATTTACCAGTTCAAGATCCGCTTTCTGCTAATCAGCTTCAAGCTCTTGAAGACAATGCTAACGAATACGGAATTTCGCACTGGGGATTAGGTCACCAAAAAAATGGAATTGTACACGTAGTAGGTCCTGAAAACGGAATTACTTTGCCAGGTGCTACTATTGTATGCGGGGATTCGCATACGTCTACTCACGGTGCTTTTGGAGCGATTGCTTTTGGTATCGGAACATCTGAGGTTGAAATGGTGCTTTCTACTCAATGTATTATGCAGCCTAAACCAAAGAAAATGCGTATTAACGTAAACGGTAAATTAAGCAAAGGTGTTGGTCCAAAAGACGTTGCGCTTTATATTATTGCTCAATTAACTACTTCTGGAGGTACAGGATATTTTGTTGAATATGCTGGTGATGTTTTCGAAAACATGACTATGGAAGGCCGTATGACAGTTTGCAACTTAAGTATCGAAATGGGTGCTCGCGGCGGTATGATTGCTCCTGACCAAACTACTTTCGATTTCCTTGAAGGAAGACTTTACGCTCCAAAAGGTGAAGCTTGGACAAAAGCTGTTGAATACTGGAAAACTCTAAAAACTGATGATGATGCTGTGTTTGATGCTGAATTAAACATCAAAGCTGAAGATATCGAACCAATGATTACTTACGGTACAAACCCAGGAATGGGAATTGGTATCACAAAACATATCCCAAGTGCCAACCAAGTTGAAGGTGGTGAGGAAACTTACAAAAAATCTTTGGCTTACATGGGCTTCAATGAAGACGATGTAATGATCGGAAAACAAATTGATTATGTTTTCTTAGGAAGTTGTACAAACGGACGTATTGAAGATTTTAGAGCTTTCGCTGAAATTGTAAAAGGAAGAAAAAAAGCAGATAATGTTACGGCTTGGTTAGTTCCAGGTTCTCACGTTGTTGAAGCTCAGATTAAAGAAGAAGGAATTTTAGACATTTTGACTGAAGCTGGTTTTGTATTACGTCAGCCAGGTTGTTCTGCTTGTTTAGCAATGAACGATGATAAAGTTCCTGCAGGAAAATATGCGGTAAGTACTTCAAACAGAAACTTTGAAGGTCGTCAAGGTCCTGGTTCAAGAACTTTATTAGCAAGTCCAATTATGGCTGCTGCAGCTGCTGTTACAGGAAAACTAACAGATCCTAGAGAGCTTTTTTAAAGATTTAGGAATGAAGATTAACGATTTTTGATTTCAGATTTCGATACGCTTCATTAAAAAATCTTCTAAAATTTCAATTTACATTTTACAAAAAAACATTAACGATTACAATTTTAAGATACAACAACAAATCTAAAATCAGAAATCGTTAATCTAAAATCAAAAATCAAAATGGCATACGATAAATTTACTATACTTACCAGCAGTGCAGTGCCACTGCCAATTGAGAACGTTGATACAGATCAAATCATTCCAGCTCGTTTCTTAAAAGCTACAAAACGCGAAGGTTTTGGAGACAACCTTTTTAGAGACTGGAGATACAACGGAGACGATACACCAAAAGCAGATTTCGTTTTAAATGATTCTACTTATTCTGGAAAAATTTTGGTTGGAGGAAAAAACTTTGGTTCTGGATCTTCTAGAGAGCACGCTGCTTGGGCAGTTTACGATTACGGATTCCGCGCTGTAGTTTCTAGTTTCTTTGCTGATATCTTCAAAGGAAACTGTTTAAATATTGGTGTTTTGCCAGTACAAATCAGCCCAGAATTTGCTGAAACTATTTTCAAAGCAATTGAAACTGATCCTAAAACAGAATTAGAAATCAATCTTCCAAACCAAACTATTACTTTATTGTCGACTGGTCAGCAAGAATCTTTCGCTATCAACGGATACAAAAAAAACAATATGATTAATGGTTTTGACGACATTGATTATTTACAAGATATGAAGGAAGATATTAAAGCTTTTGCTGATAAACTTCCTTACTAAATAGAAATCTCATTCAGGATATTAGACCCGACAGGTTTCAAAAACCAGTCGGGTCTTTCTAGAATAATTGGACGCGGATTTTATTTTATTCAATATAAAAAATCTGTTTTATCAGAGTCTTCGCAAAACGAATCCGTAAAATCAGCGTCAAAATTAAAACAGGAATATTAAAAATATTCCACCCGTTAGAAACATCAATATGGAAAAAAGAAAAATTGAAATAATGGATACGACACTTCGTGATGGTGAACAAACCTCAGGAGTATCTTTTTCTGCTGCAGAAAAACTAACCATTGCGCAATTGTTGTTGGAGGAATTAAATATTGATAGAATCGAAATTGCTTCTGCACGTGTAAGCGAAGGAGAATTTCAGGCCGTAAAAGGCATTACTTCATGGGCTGAAGAACGTGGTTACATTGAAAGAATCGAAGTTCTGACGTTTGTTGACGGAGGCCTTTCAATCGACTGGATGAAAAAAGCTGGAGCCAAAGTGCAAAATTTGTTGACCAAAGGTTCAATGAATCACTTAACGCATCAATTGAAAAAAACACCCGAACAGCATTTTTCTGAAATTGCTCAGATTATATCTTTAGCTAAAGAAAATAATATAGAAACTAATGTTTATCTGGAAGACTGGAGCAACGGAATGCGAAATTCTCCTGATTATGTATTTCAATTTTTGGATTTCTTAGCAACACAACCAATCAAAAGAGTTTTACTTCCAGATACTTTAGGAGTTTTAATTCCTTCTCTGACTTTTGAATTTATTTCGAAAATCAGAGCAAAATATCCAAACATTCACTTTGATTTCCACGCACATAACGACTACGATTTAAGCGTTGCTAATGTTATGGAAGCGATAAAAGCTGGAATCAACGGACTTCATGTAACAGTAAACGGAATGGGAGAACGTGCTGGAAATGCACCTCTTGAAAGTACTGTTGCCGTAATTAACGATTATTTGCCACAAGTAAACATCAATGTAAAAGAGACTTCTCTGTATTCTGTAAGCAAGTTGGTAGAAACTTTTACAGGCTACAGAATTCCTGCCAACAAACCTATAGTAGGTGATAATGTTTTTACACAAACAGCTGGAATTCACGCCGACGGTGACAACAAAAACAACTTGTATTTTAACGATCTTCTTCCGGAACGTTTTGGAAGAAAAAGAAAATATGCTCTAGGAAAAACTTCAGGAAAAGCCAATATCGAAAAAAATCTTCAGGAATTAGGTTTAAAACTAAACAACGAGGATTTGAAATTGGTTACCCAAAGAATTATCGAGTTGGGCGACAAAAAAGAAACCGTAACCAAAGAAGATCTTCCATACATTATTTCGGATGTTTTGGACAGTCATACTTACGAAGAAAAAATAACTATAAATTCTTATATGCTGGTTCATTCTAAAGGAATGCGCCCATCTACGACTTTATCTTTAAATTTAAACGGAGAAATAATCGAAGAAAATGCACAAGGAGACGGTCAGTTTGATGCTTTTATGAATGCTTTATCTAAGATTTATAAAAGCAAAAAATTAACGCTTCCAAAATTAATTGATTATGCGGTAAGAATCCCTCCAGGAAGTAGTTCTGATGCATTGTGCGAAACCATTATTACATGGGTCAACAACGGAAAAGAATTCAAAACCCGCGGATTAGATTCAGATCAAACCGTTGCAGCGATTATTGCAACGCAAAAAATGCTTAACATTATAACTTAATATAGTTTCAAAGTGACAAAGTGACAAAGATTTTAGTCTGCTTTTAAAAACTTTGAAACTTTGAAACTTTGAAACTTTGTCACTTTGTCACTTTGTCACTTTGAACCTTAATAACACATATAGAATGAAATTAAACATAGCCCTTTTAGCCGGAGACGGAATCGGACCAGAAGTAATAAATGAAGCCGTAAAAGTATCTGATGCTATTGCGAAAAAATTCGGACATGAAATCACTTGGAAACCAGCTTTAACCGGTGCTGCTGCAATTGATGCAGTGGGAGAACCTTATCCAGATTCAACACACGAAGTTTGTAAAAATGCTGATGCGGTTCTTTTTGGAGCAATCGGCCACCCAAAATATGATAATGATCCTTCTGCACCAGTACGTCCAGAGCAAGGTTTGTTAAAAATGCGTAAAGCTTTAGGTTTATTTGCAAACGTAAGACCAACTTTTACATTCCCATCTTTATTAGATAAATCTCCTTTAAAAAGAGAAAGAATTGAAGGAACTGATTTAGTTTTCTTAAGAGAATTAACTGGAGGAATTTACTTTGGTGAAAAAGGAAGAAAAGACAACGGAGATACAGCTTACGACAACTGTGTTTACACAAGAGCCGAAGTACAGCGTTTAGCTAAAAAAGGTTTTGAATTAGCCATGTCTCGTTCTAAAAAATTATGCTGCGTTGACAAAGCAAACGTTTTGGAAACTTCACGTTTATGGAGAGAAACAGTTCAGGCAATGGAAAAAGAGTATCCAGAAGTTGAAGTAAGCTACGAATTTGTTGATGCGGTTGCTATGCGTTTGGTTCAATGGCCAAACTCTTATGATGTATTGATTACGGAGAACTTATTTGGAGATATTTTAACTGATGAAGCTTCTGTAATTTCAGGTTCAATGGGATTAATGCCTTCTGCATCTATGGGAGCTGAAGTATCTTTATTTGAACCTATTCACGGTTCTTACCCACAAGCTACAGGATTAAACATTGCTAACCCAATGGCTACTATTTTATCTGCTGCGATGATGTTCGAAAACTTCGGATTGATGGAAGAAGGAAAAGCGATGAGAGATGCTGTAAACAAAGCTCTAGAAGCTGGAGTTGTTACTGAAGATCTAGCTAATGGCGGAAAAGCATACGGCACTAAAGAAGTTGGTGACTGGTTAGCTGCGAATGTATAACTTAGTTAATTTTTGTTTCAGGTTTCAAGTTTCAACAACCTGAAACTTGAAACCTGAAACAAAAAAAGGGATCAACTTTCGTTGATCCCTTTTATATTTTAGAAAAAAAACATTAATATTCTCTTCTGTTTCCGCGATCTCCGCCACGGTTGTTTCCGTAACCACCACGATCGTTTCCTCCGCGGTTGTTGTTAAAACTTCTTCTTTCGCCTTCTGGTTTTGGCTCAGATTTATTTACAACGATTGTACGACCTGAAACTACAGCACCGTTCAATTCATCGATTGCTTTTTGAGCCTCTGCATCATTTGGCATTTCAACAAAACCAAATCCTTTACTTCTTCCAGTAAATTTATCAGTAATAATTTTAACAGAGTCAACTGCTCCATAAGCCTCAAAAGACTCTCTTAAATCTGCTTCCTCAATACTGAATGGAAGGCTTCCAACAAAAATATTCATAGATATTTATTTATAATAATAAGCAAATGTAGTCTTATTATTCTGTAATCTACTATATATTAGTTTATTTAAGTTTTTATTTTGATTTTGCAAAATATATTTAGACGAAGAACTTAATCAACAGGAACAAAATTCCCTTCTGGCGCAACCGGAATTTTGTAAAAAACACCTTCCGAAAAGTGCATTTCTTGCTTCTCAGCAGTAGGATCAGTATTAACTACAGTAAATTTAAATGTTCCCGAAATAGTATTTTCTTCCGTATTATATTCCGTCACGACAATTTGCCCGCTTCCTTTTGCAGTTCCAGTACTAAACTCTGCTTCTTGTCCTTTATAAGTGTTTTTATAAGTCGCTTTTGTAACATCATCTATACCTAAAACATAAGTCTTTACAGTTGGCGTAGGAAGTTTAAAACTGATTTGTTCATACCCTAGAGAACCGTGTATAACAAAAGTTCCATTCGATTCTGTTCCTGCTTCATAAACTTGAGCCCTCCAAAAATTATTGTCTTTTAAAGTCTGAAAAGCAGGATTATTAAATCTTACATCTTCTGTACAAGAGATAAGTAAAAGTAAAAATGATAAAAAGTAAAAGTATTTTTTCATGTTTAAAATGAATTTGATGCAAAAGTATTGCATTAAGAACTAAATACTTAAATTAAAAAGTCAAAAAAATGCTAAAAAAACAACTCAAGTATATTTAATCTTCTTTAAAACGTGTTTTTCATAAAAAAATTATATCTTTGCGCCCTTAATTAACAGAGGTCGAGTACCTCAAAATTTAATCACTAGATTATGTCAGTAAAAATTAGATTACAAAGACACGGTAAAAAAGGAAAACCTTTTTACTGGGTAGTAGCTGCAGATGCACGCTCAAAAAGAGATGGTAAATACTTAGAGAAAATCGGTACTTACAATCCAAACACTAACCCAGCAACTGTTGATTTAAACCTTGACAGTGCAGTAAAATGGTTACACAATGGTGCTCAACCAACTGATACTGCAAGAGCAATCCTTTCTTACAAAGGTGCTTTATTGAAACACCACCTTGATGGAGGAGTTCGTAAAGGTGCTTTAACACAAGAGCAAGCAGATGCTAAATTAACTGCTTGGTTAGAATCAAAAGCTGGTAAAGTTGATGCTAAAAAAGATGGTTTATCTAAAGCAAAAGCTGATGCTAAAGCAAAAGCTTTAAAAGCTGAGCAAGAAGTTAACGCTAAACGTGTTTCTGATGCTGCTGCTGCACAAGCTGAAGCTGAAGCTGCTGCACAAGCTACTGAGGCTACTGAAGAAGTTGCTGAAGCTACTGAAGAAGCTCCTGCTGCTGAAGAGAATAACGAAACAACTGAAGCATAATTTTACTTAGCGATAATGCGTAAAGAAGACTGTTTTTATTTAGGTAAAATCGCTAAAAAATTTAGTTTCAAAGGTGAAGTCTTGGTCTATTTAGACACAGATGAACCTGAGTTATACGAAAATCTGGAATCAGTGTTTGTTGAACACAACAAACACTTGGTTCCTTTTTTTATTGAAACAAGCTCATTACACAAAAACGACTTTCTAAGAGTTCGTTTTGAAGATGTAAATACCGAAGAAGATGCAGATGCTTTATTAGGAAATGCTATCTATCTTCCTTTAACTATGTTGCCAAAACTTACTGGCAATAAATTCTATTTCCACGAAGTTATTGGCTTCGAAATCGAAGACAAACGTTTAGGTGTTTTCGGAAAAATAACTTCTATAAACGATTCAACTGCCCAGCCTCTTTTTGAAGTTTTAAATGGTGAAGTTGAAATCTTAGTTCCAATGATTGATAATTTTCTTGTAAAAATTGATCGTGAGAACAAAAAAGTAATCATGGATCTTCCTGAAGGTCTTGTGGAGATGTACCTTTAAAGTTAGTGTTCAGTCTCAGTTTTTAGTATTCAGTTTTCTAACTGCATCATAAACTTTTAAATTCAATTATATACTGCAATGTTTTCATTCAAGCAATTTTCTGTTAAACAAGACAAAACCGCTATGAAAGTAGGCACTGATGGTGTTTTACTTGGCGCTTGGGCTCCCATTCATCATAATCCGTTTAGTGTTTTAGATGTTGGCGCTGGAACAGGAATTATTGCTTTAATGCTTGCGCAGAGAAGTCATGCAGAACAAATTGATGCGCTCGAAATTGATGAAGACGCTTACGAACAAGCGGTAGAAAATTTTGAAAGTTCTCCTTGGGGCGATCGTTTATTTTGTTTTCATGCTGGTTTAGATGAATTTATTGAAGAACCGGAAGATGAATATGATTTAATTGTTTCGAATCCGCCTTTTTATGCTGAGGATTACAAAACAGATAACGAACAACGCGATTTAGCGCGTTTTCAGGATGCAATGCCTTTTGAAGAAATTGTTGAGGCTGCCGATTTATTACTTTCAGAAAACGGAATTTTAGCCGTTATTCTTCCTTTCAAAGAAGAAGAAAAATTTATTGCCCTAGCAAAAGAATCAGAACTTTATCCAATAAAAATCACAAGAGTTAAGGGAACTCCAAAATCGGAAATTAAGCGTAGTTTATTAGCTTTTAGCCGAAATGAAGTTCCTGAAATTGAAATCGATGAACTTATCATCGAAATCGACAGACACGTTTATACTCCTGAGTATATTGAATTGACTAAAGATTTTTATTTAAAGATGTAAAAAGCATCTTTAAATAAATTACTCTTTTTGCAGACACACTCCTCTTTGAAAACCTATTCCATTCGGATTTTCTTCATTAAAATATACTATTGAATAAGTAACACATTGATCATCTGTATAAATTATTTCTGCTACACTTTTATCCCCAATTTTAACATTATCTGCTCCTAAATTTTTAATACAGATCTTTTCTAATTTGCAATCACTAAGCCATTTGACACTCCAAACTGTTTGCAATTTACTTTCAAAATAACCCTCTTCAATAGAATCTTTCCGAATAGCATATTCATCTGGAAAAGCTGGAGCCGCAAACTTTCCATTCTTAAATTTAGTACAATCTAATTTTTGAGAATAACTAACAGCCCCTAATAAGAATAGACAAAAAACGATGATTTTTTTCATTATACTTTTACTATTATTTTAATTATTTGCCGTTTTTAGCAAAAAGAATTGCTCTTTCCAAAACTTCATCCTTGCCTTGCTGAATACCTAAAATAGTTGGTTTAACTTCGATATCTGGAACAATACCAATTCTTTGAGTTTCTTTTTTGTTTGGATAAAAAACTCCATAGCAGGTAAATGAAGTATAAAATCCTTTAATGAGCGAAAATCCGTAGTTTGCTCCATCTGCACCACCAGTCTGACTTCCGATAACTACACAATTAGGAACCGTTTGTAAACTCATTACAGTAAATTCAGCATGACTTACAGCTTTTTCATTAGTTATAACAATTACTTTTCCTTTATAATGATCTGGATTATTTTTTCCGCACTTCTGAATTCCTTCTCTCCAATAATAACGCCCAGGATAATTTACATCTGGATCAAGAAATCTAGCAAATTCGTTCTCTTCAGAATTAAGCCAATCTGCAATTGGATACATAACCTCGTGTGGTCGATTTCTATTATCAAAAATTATTGCATTCGTATTGTTTAATGCCGAAATTAAGGCTGGGACATCTGCTGGATTAAGTTCATCAAAATCAACGTAACCTATATTACCCTCTAAAATTTTCCATTTTTCTTTATCTGAAAACTGAATTTTTAAATCTTCGTACTTATATCTATTAATAGACTTTACTGCCGTTTTTCCGTCTCGAATAAATTCGATTTCAAAAGAAGGTGTTTTTCCGTTAAAAATTGCCCAATATGCATTCTTTAAAACAGACGGCTCGTTAGACCCTTCTACATACTTTCGGTTTTCATTCAAAATTTCCGCAATTGTTTTTCCTTCTA
This sequence comes from Flavobacterium sp. B330r, assembly GCF_056824325.1. Taxonomy (NCBI): domain Bacteria; kingdom Pseudomonadati; phylum Bacteroidota; class Flavobacteriia; order Flavobacteriales; family Flavobacteriaceae; genus Flavobacterium; species Flavobacterium sp. B330r. The sequence goes on along the minus strand of NZ_CP124860.1, from coordinate 2,156,975 downwards.
CTTTTGTAATTACATCTCCAATTTTAATGTCACTAACTTTTGCTAGAGAATCATTTTTCAATGCAACAACTATCGCTTTTTCATCAATGATATTAACATCTGCAGGAATAAATTTATCCCCAAAATATTCGAACAATTGAGACATACTAGTTGAAGCGTGAGTATCATTTAGCTTTACAGAGATCTCGCGCATTGCCAAATTAAAATCCTTTTCAGATTCTGGAGTATAATATCTTGGTAGCATTTCATTTAATACTTTATCCCAATTTTGATCCATTTGGTATTTATAGGGAAAGAAATATTCAATGTAATTCCAATATCTGAATAACGCCAAAAGACGAAGTTTTTTGTCCGTCCATTTAAAATCTGCATATTTTACTTCATTTTTAAATTGTAATGGAGGGCCATTACTGCCGAATTCATAAGCAACATAGTACTGTTTTTCCTGAATTCTATTCTCTTCAATAAATTTCAATTTTTTTGAAAGTGATTTCGAGAACAATTCTTTATTATTGACCCATGACAAATCGAAATTTTTATCAAAATATTCTTTTTTTACAGCAGGTTTTAAAGATTCCTGTTTTTTAATTTCCCCCAAAGAATCAATCCAATTTTCAATTACCAGAGAAAATGCTTCAGAAGTCTTCGCTTCTTCAACTTTTGGTAGGATTTGAAATAATTGTTCATCCCAATTTTTACTTCCATCGGTAACATTTGGATGATAATATTTTAAGAAACCCCAGATTTTACAGGTTGCAGCTAGCTTTTGAGTTTCGGTAATTGGTTTTGAAAAAGAATATTGAAATAATAATAAAAAGGCAATAAGTACTGTTTTTTTCATTTAAAATTTGTGATTTTGGTTAGTGGTTAGGTATGTGGGATTGGTTAATTTTTAAACTTGTTCAAAAATGCTTTTAAACTGATACAGGATTCTCTCAATTAAACGCAGATCTTCGGTTACAATCTCTGCATTTCCTTTCATTTCCTGCTGGAAAGCAATTTGTTTATTGTATGATGTTTTCAAACCGTTTGGAAGCGCAACATCTATAAGTAGATTTCCTTCTTTATCGGGCACCAGCGAAATATTTTTGATCTCTCCTTTTAAAACGCCAAATTCTCTATCAGGAAAATTTGCCAAACGAATATTCACCCTCTGCCCCACTTTTATTTTTCCTGAATTTAAAGCTGGAGCTTTTACTTTTCCTATGAAACTGTTTTTTGCATCTGGAATAATAGAAAACACGTTATCTCCAACATTTATAGTCTGATTTTCGTTCCAAACCTGCAAAAAGGTGACCTTTCCACTAATTGATGATTTTAAAGCATACGCCAACTCCCAATCTCTTATCACTTTTTTCAATTGATAAAAGGACTGAGAAACACTACGGTCGAGATTAACCTCTTCTTTAGTGCTATTTATTTGCAAATTCTGGCTTGATTTTGTGTTGTCAATCAAAGAAGATCTCAATTGAGAAATCGAGGACAGCAGGCTTCGATAGTTCTTTTGCGCCTGAAGGAAATTCAATTTTTTAACTTCCATTTCCTGAGCAGAAATAATTCCTTTATTGAACAGCGTTTCAAAACGAGCCACTTCATTTTTCTGAAGCTCCAATTCGCGTTCGTTAATTATTTTCTGTTGCTGCAGGATTTCCAGTCTTTCTGTTATTTGGACTTTTTCAGACTGTTGCGCTCTACTTTCTACCTGAAATGGATGCAGGTCTTTATTTAACTCCTGCGCTTGATAATCTTTCTGGAATGTAGCATACGCACTTTCTACTTCACCGAACTGAACATTTTTCAATAGCTCAAAAGGAAATTCTTTTTGGGAGTTATTGATGTCGTATTTGTCAACAATATCCTTTAGTCGAAAAATATCCTTGTAATTGGCTGTGTTTTCAATAATAGCCAATGTGCTGTTTTTAGGAACCAGCATTTTATTTTTAACCAAAATAGCCTCAATACGTCCAGAAGATTTTGAAACGATCTTCTCTGGCGGAATATTAGTGGTAATTACGATTTCTGTTTTTACAACATCTGGATATTTGACAAACCAGGAAACAAAAAACAATAAAACAATTATGGTAAATATTAAAACTGTTCCCCATCGTATCATCCAATGTGGTACTTTGGTCAGGATATCCTGAACCTCTTCGCTTCTTAATTCAAATGTATCTTTGTTCATGATTAATTTCCTAATTGCAGTTGGTTTTTAACCAATTCAAAATAATTACCTTTTTGTTCTACCAATGACGAATGGCTTCCTATCTCTATGATTTTTCCTTTATCTAAAACCACAATCTGATCAGCATTCATAACAGTACTCAATCGATGCGCGATTACCACAACCGTTTTTTCTTTGAAAAAGATATCGAGTTTTTTCATGATTTCTTTTTCATTATTGGCATCTAAAGCCGAAGTGGCTTCATCAAAAAATAAAATTTCGGGATTTTTATAAACGGCTCTTGCTATAAGCAAACGCTGTTTCTGTCCTGTACTCATTCCCAATCCTTCAGAACCTACCTTGGTATTAAAATTTAGAGGCAGCTCACTGATATATTGTTTAATATTTGCCACATCTGCAGCATAAAGCAATCTCTCTTTATCAATTTTATCAACTCCAATAGCAATGTTGTTCGCAATGGTATCACTAAAAATAAAACCTTCTTGCATTACGGCTCCAATATTAGCTCTCCATGCATGTTGCGAAATATTTTTAAGCTGTGCGTTTCCAATAAGCACTTCTCCTTTTTCGGGTTCGTAGAACTTGAGCAGGAGCTTCATTAAAGTCGTTTTACCGCTTCCGCTAACACCAACTATTGCCGTTACTTTATTGCTCGGAATTACAAGACTTAAATTGTCTAAAACAGGAATATCTGAACCTAAATATCGAAAAGAAAGGTTTTTAATTTCTATATCGACATCTTGCGGAACTTCACTTGTCTGGTTGACCTCCTGCTGGACTTCATCTTCTTTTTGATGGATTTCAGACAATCTGGCTAAAGATATTTTAGCATCCTGAAGCTCCCTAACAAATTCAATAAGCTGCGTAATCGGCCCATTTAAACTCCCAACAATCGAGCTGATTGCTAACATCATACCTAAAGTTATAGAACCATCAATCACTAATTTTGCCGAAAGAAATACGATAAAAATATTCTTTAATTCATTAATAATTGAAGAACCAATGGTTTGAGTCTGCTCCAAAACCAATCCTTTTATAGAAACCCTAAAAAGTCTTGCCTGAACATACTCCCAGCCCCATCGTTTTTGCTTTTCGGCATTATGAAGTTTAATTTCCTGCATTCCGTTTATCAGCTCTATTACTTTACTTTGCTCATTCGAAATTTCTGCAAATCGTTTATAATCTAATGCTTCTCTTCTTTTCAAGAATAGAATTATCCAACCAAAGTATAACACACTTCCTGCAAAAAAGACTAAAAAAATCTGCAGATTATAATAAGCCAAAACAGCTCCCATTATAAACATATTAATTACAGAAAATAGAACATTGAGCGATGATGTGGTAAGAATTTTTTCGATACGGCGATGATCATTTATTCGCTGCATGATATCTCCAGTCATTCGGACATCGAAGAAGGAAATAGGCAGATTCATTAATTTAATAAAGAAATCTGAAATAAGGGAAATATTGATTCGGGTTGATAAATGTAGTAGAATCCAGCTCCTAATAAGGTCCAAACCTGTTCTTCCAGCAAAAAGAAAAAGCTGGGCAAAAAGAACCAGATAAATAAAATTAAGATTTTGATTTTGGATTCCGACATCAACAATACTTTGAGTCAAGAAAGGGAAGATAAGCTGCAGCAAACTGCTGGCCAATAAACCGATACTCAACTGTATCAAAAATGATTTATAGCGAAGAATATAATGCGATAACAGTCCAAAACCTATTTCTCCACCTTCTTGTTTATCAAATTCAGACTGAAAGAAAACAGGTGTTGGTTCCAACAGCAATGCCACACCTTCTTTGGTTTGATCGTCGGCATTATTGCCAATCCAGAATTTTAAAAAGTCTTCTTTATTATATTGAATTAGTCCAAAACCTGGATCAGAAATATAGTATGTCCCTTTTTTGATTTTATAAAGTACAACATAATGGTTTTGGTTCCAATGCAGAACACAAGGCAAGGGCACCTCTTCTAATCTCTCCAGGCTTAGCTTTACCCCTAAAGTTCTAAAGCCTGTTTTTTCGGCAGCATCGCTTAAAAAAAGTAGATTACTTCCTTCACGAGTTGTCTCGCTTGCATCACGCAATTCCTGAATTTTGATTGTTTTTCCGTAATGTTTTGCAATTATTTTTAAACACGTTGGGCCACAATCTTTGTAATCTGCCTGTTTATAATGGGGAAATTTTTTCAATTTTCATTCAAATTTATTGTCAGCAATATAATCTAAAATACTTACAAAAGAGTATAAAATTACTATGATATTGCATCCTCTGCCATTTCACTAATAAAATATTTCAGATCCAGCAAATCATATTCAGAAGGATAGATACTTCCATTTATTAATTTTACAGGTACAGAATTGAATCCATTTTTTTCAAACCAATCATATTGTGTCTGGATTTGTACTTTAGTCTCATCTTCTATAACTATATCCCATTTCTTATTCCAATCTTCTATTGGAAGATTATCAATATGCCAGTCAGATAGTGCTTCAGCAACTTTTTCAGGATTATTTTTCTTGATTTGTAAAATTTTGCATGGAATAGTTACCGATGGATTGTCCTTATTAATATTAAACAAAATGCTCAAAGATATTTTATCAGGATAATTCTTTACCAAATCTACACCTTCTTTAAAAGCAATATGACAATATTTACAATTTGGACTCAAAATTAAATTTAGCTCGATTTTAGCATCTGAATTCCCTAAAAATATCTTATCAAGATTATGAAATTTCTCTTCTAAAACAAGCTTTGAATCCGTTAGTATTTTGAATATTTTATAATTACGCTTAAATCGTTTTAATTCCTTATTTTGTGTATTTAAATCTATATTTTTAGAAATAATTGGCTTTATTATCAACCAAGATGACATCACAAGAACTAAAGAGATTATATACTCAAAGTAAATACTATAAGAATAAAAATTTCCCTCAAATAAAACCGAATAATAAAAGCCTGCATTAAATAGTAGAATACATGATATTATCAAACACAGTAAACACCATTTTTTTAGTTTTACTTTTTGCAACCAAATAGAATATAAAATAAATGGAATTGCAACAATACTTAACATCCCAATAGTGAGAGTTGCTTTATATGTGTCAAAAATAAAACTAAAGAAGCTACTTCCGAAAAAAATCAGAGGTAAATCAGAAAAACTTAAAAGTCCAAAAAAGAATTGTTGATCTGATTTTATAACACTATTACATGATACTTCTTTACTTAAAGAACAAAATTTAAACAATGACTCTTCTGTCAAATTAAACTTTTCCTGAATTATAAAGATGCTAAATATAAGACCAACTAGTGTAGAAAAGAAAAAAACTAAATTGATCCAATTAAATGAATTATAAAATATAAAACCAAATATAAAAACTGTTGGCACAAGATAAAACCAATACTTGCTTTTGATATTAGCATTACCTTTTTTTTCTGTATTTGCCTCTAAACCAAGAACAATTCCAGTCCAAATGTCATTAAACTCATTCCGATTTAATATGATTGAATTTTGATTTTTATAATGAACTAAAATATTTAAATCTTTCTTTTCTATTAACACTAACTCTTCAGATATACTAGATTCATTTATTAATGCTAAAAAAGAATCTGGTAAATCTTCAAATTGATCGATAGAAATTCGAGTTGCTATATTTTCAATCTTTAGTATATCTAAAGTATCATTTATAGCAAACAAACTAGGATAATTAGGATGAGATAAAAATAGGTCAGTAAACTCTTCAGTTAAATATTTATAATCATTTAATACTAAAAATCTCTTTAGAAGCTTTTCCATTAATTTGTTTTTTTTCTAACCTTTTTACCTTTCTTGTTTTTTTGTTATCTATGATTATAACTACCTCTGTTACGTCATATGCGTTTTTATTAAAAAATAATAATGTAGATATTTTTAAATTTTCAAGCCATCTCGAAAATGCCTCTTTTAGATTTAAAATGCTTAAATAGAATTCAAAGAATATCTTATAGAACTTAATTCTAAAGGATTTCTCAGGATAAGAGGAAAAGTAATTCTTACCGATATAAAATTTTGAAGGTACTTTTTTCCAAAAAAAAGGCACAAAGTGTGGAAAATTCTTAAATGAGATTAAATGATACAATAGTATTTCGTACTGATCTTTAAAGCTAAGCGTACCATTATCCCAAAGTAAATTTCCTGGAACACCTTCAACAACAAAGAAATCAAAATAAGCTCTAATTTTTTCTTCCTGATTAAGTCTTTTTATCACATGAGTCATTGTTTCTATTTCCGATTCTAATTCAAAAATAGATTCTCCCGCTTGAAGCTCTGAAAACAAGTTGCCGCATTCATCAAATACAAAGTTTTTCTCGTTCTGAAAAACAAACTTATAATCTTTACTTTCCTCATATAATTTATTTACAAATTCATTATTTCTAAACAAAGTAAAAAAACCTGTAACGTATTCATCCCGAACACAGACCACATCAAAATTATCTAAAACCTCATCGGTCATAAATGTCCTTATATTTCCGAAGATTAAATCAATGTCTCCATGTCCCCAAAAGTCATAATCAGTAATAAATTCTGAAAAAATTACTCCATATGCGGGCTTAAAATCACATAATTTATAAGGAGAATTCAATGAAACAGAAAAGCCAATTTTCTCACTTATTAATTTTTTCAATTCTAAAAATGAGTATTCAATTACAATTATATTTTTCGGCAGTTCGTCATTAATTTTTATGTCTGTGAAAATTATAAAATCTACTAACGGATTGTACTTACATGATTCAATGAAAAATTTAAAATACCATGGGAATTTTCCATAGTAAGGATATAGCAAAGCTATTTTCTTAGGACTATCCATGCTCTAATTTATTTAATAAGGGAAGCCGTTATTTTATCATAAAATTTTTGTTTCTCGCTTGGATAACCTTCAACTAAAGTTATTTTTTTTGTTTTGTAATTATAAACAAAATAATGAGGCACATAATCAATAACTGCTTTCATTATTTTTTCATTTCTATAGATCTCGCTTGCAAAATAATGATACCCAACTAAACTGTAGTCGTTAATCATTTTCTTCCATAAATCAACACTTGCTTCGTTATCAATAGTCACATACATCGTTTTAATATCCTGTTTGCCTAAAAACAGATGCAGTTCGTCATTATATTCAAATTGTTTAATACATGGAGAGCAATATGTTGCCCAAAAATCAATGAACAAATTTTGATTTGGATATTTTTCAGCAATTGCCTCCTCAAAGGATTTCTTTTCATCAATAAGGCTATTTGAAATCGACAACCCAACAGTTGAGTCATACGAACTTAAACTTCCTATTGGAGAATTATTATTCTCCTTTTGTTTTAGATCATCTTCAAAAAGAAGATTCTCAATTATCATATTATAATTGCTTTCAGGATATTTTTTTATAAAGGCCCTGTAAACAGCTATTAAGTCTTTTTTATTTTTTACACAATTGAATCGTATTGACTCAAAAATACAACTTGCAATATATATTTCTTTGTATTGTTCGGGCTCTACAAAATCAATTACACCAAAATTTGATCTGCAACTTTTAAATAGCTCATCAAATTGATTCCAAAACCTATTGACTTTTTTATTTGTTTTTTTGGCCTGTGCTTCCATATTCCAACCCGTCATATAGAGGTTTTGATCCAATATGGTACTATACAAACTATTTTCGTTGAATACAGAATACTTTGAATTATAAAACTCAACTAATTTTTGAGCTTCTTTTGTATCAAATGCTAATCCTAATTTTTTTTTCGTTTCCTCATTTCTTCCGTTTTCTGAATAATTACCCGCAAAAAAATTAATTCGCCCCTCTATTTCAGCATTAACTGCTTTTAAACAATTCGCACTAATTTTTTTCTCTTTGTTTAAAACTTTGTAAAAATTAAATATTTTTTGTTTTTGAATATCTACATTTTTAATAACATCATCTGCATTTTTGTACTTTTTTAAAACCGTCAAAACATCAAAAACGCTATCTGCACTTAATTTTAAGTATGAATTATTTGTATAAAGGTTATTAAAAGCTGAATTATTCCCGCTTATTTCAATTCTATCTTTTTTTTGTTCTATTATTATGGAATCTCCTTTCTCTACAAAAAAAGAAAAACTTCCAAACATATACGGATCTTCATAAACTGTAATAAAGCCATTAGAATCTAATTCTAATTTTTTTACAAATTGGCCATTTTCAACTTTTATATCGTCGCTATTTTTTTTATAAAAACTTTTAGGATAATTTCCAATTGGTTTTGCTACTTTAAGAAGTTTGCCATTTTGTTTATCAAAACCTTTGCCTAGAATAACTGCATTATTTTGCGAAAAAGTTTCCTGGTTAAAAAATAGCACAAGAAACAAAACTAGTAGTCTTTGTTTATATTTATAAATACTTATAGTCATAATAATTTAAGATAATTCTGAAGGCTTTGTTGCTGATTAAAAGAAAAATTAATAAAGAGTAAGGAGTTCCCTCCTTACCCTACTCTGTAATTTAGCAACTTACATTGCAAGCAGAGCAACATGCGCTAGCAGAAGAATACTCTCCTAGATAACGACCATTGCAAGAGCAAGAAAATCCGCCATTAATACTCTTCATTTCAGCTTTGCTTAAAGCTTTACCAAATTTTTGTAAATTTTTCATAATTTAAAAATGTTATAGTTAGGAAATAACTCATAGAATAATTTTAAAGTTTTATGATTTGCTCGCGATCAAATTCACAATTTTAAGATTAAACTTATGATTATTATAAATATAATACTTTTAAACTTACAAAATAGTAATATTTAAATTTTAACATAAAAAAACAGAGAAGATATAATCTTCTCTGTTTCGTATTTAAAAACAAATTTTAGCAACACAATTTCTTTAGGACATGGTCGCGGTTACCCTAACCAAATAAAATTAACACAGCGACCAACTCCTAAGAATCTCAGTACCAATCATCAATACTGAGAATTTGCTCAATGTTCCACGATCGAGCGCCTATACATTCAAAAAAAACATGACTAAATTCTAAATAAGGCTATATCGTATTACTTTTAAAAAAAGTTAAAAATCAACAACAAAGACGACTTGTATCACAAATACCCGATGATGTATTTAGCGGACAAGTTTCGCCTAACGGTATTAAAATGCATCCTGCTTCCAAAGCATAAACCCAACAATCTGGAATTCCTCCCTTCATGGTCTTCTGCACATTTTTGTTAATGTACTGAGCACCTTCGAGTTTTAAAATCTTCTTTAACATAATTAATACCTTTTTTATATAATAACAGTGCTTGATTGTTACTATCTAAACATTAAAATTAGCAAGCATAATATTTCTCGACAGCAGTGTCATTGCAATTCAGTTCTTGTGAATACTCGCTTCCTAAAATGCTTTTCTGCTCTTTTTTTGTCAGCTTTCTTGTTTCTTTGCTTTTTAAAATTTTTTCTAACATAACTGGTTATTTACATTTTTGAGTTTAAGCCTCAAATCCCTAATAACTTGATGCTTAGTATTTATTCCTTAACAGCTTCCGACGTAACTATTTGGTATGCAACTCCAGTGTGCTGGCACAGTTCCAAATTCTGTACATCTTTTCGCTTTAAATCCATCTTCACAAATAGGAGCATGATCTCCATTCATTGTTTTCAGCTCATTTGCAGTCAATTCTACTGCACCTTTCAATTTCAAAATATTCTTTAACATAACTGCAGGTTTTAAATCGGGGGATTCACTTTTTCTATTTTAACAGTCGAAATTTCTGTTTTTTTATGCTGTCTTCTCTAAAACTTGAACTTCCTCAACAAAATCATTTAAGAAATATTTCAATTCGTTCAATTCATATTCATTTGGAAACAGCCTTTCATTGACAATTTTAATAGGTGTATAATTAAAATTGTTCATAGAGCACCAATCGTATTGTTTCTGAATTTCCTGATTTATCATCATGCTTACAGAATCAACATTCCATTTTTTAAGCCATTTTTTGTGAACCATTCTCTTGATATACCAATCTGAGATTGCTTCAACTGTTTTTCCTGGCGTTGTTCTATTAATTGTTAATAGTCTTTCTACAACTGCTTTGTAAGGATTGTCGTTGTTTTCTGGATTAATATTAAAGAGAACATTCAAAAATATTTTGTCTGGAAACTTCAATACTAAATCGAAAGCTTCTTGAAAAGTTTTATAACAATGTCCGCAACTTGGGCTAAGAATTACAGAAAGTCTAACTCCTGCATTTTTATTGCCAAATGTCAAGCCTCTTAAATCTTCAAATCCTTTTGTATATTTTACTTTTTTAGATAAGAAATTTAATAGCGAATAATTTCTTTTAAATTTTTTAAGCTCTTTTAAAGAGTTCTCATTATCAAGCATTTTTTTAATCATCACTTTAACTGTCGCCCAGATCGGAATTAAAAGCAATAAAGAAAATACATAAGGAAAAATGGCATTAAAACTAAAACTCAATGTAAAAAGATCTGATGAAAACCAAACAATACTTTGAACCAAGATTAAGAATGATATTGCTAAACACATTATACACCATTTTTGAATCTCGAATTTCTGAATCCAGATCGAACAAACTATTATTGGAATGGCTAATAGACTTAAGAATCCAATAAAAATAGCCGAACTTAAAGGCTGAACTAATATGGCAATGATGCTTGATCCAAAGAAAAGCAATGGCAAATCTGAAAAACTCAACCATCTATTTGCAATATCATCATTGAAACTTATTACAGAATGGCAAGAAGAATTTGAACTTAAATTACAGAATTTTGAAATTACGGTGTTTTTAACTCCCCATTTCTCCTGTACAATAAATATGCTTACAACAAAACCTAGTACTGATGTTACCAAAAAGGAAGCGCTAAACAAATCAAAACGATTAAAGAAGAAAGATAATCCAGCTACTAGGGCAAGAGGCAGAAAATATTTCAACCAATTGTATTCTATTTTAAGATTATCTCTTGCTACAACATTGTTTGGTTCAATAGCTACAATTACACCATTCCAGTCTAAAAGGAATTTATCATAAGATAATTTTTGAGTTCCTTTTTTTGTTGTTGTGATTCTAACGCCGCTTTTAATTTTTTCTACCAGTATTAATTCGTCTTTAAAATAAGCCAAAAAGTTTGAAGGCAAATCTTCAATCTGCTCTTTCGAAACTCTCACTGCTGCGTTCTCTACAGAAAGCAAATCAAACGAGTCTGTAATGGCAAACAAACTCGGATAATTTGGATGTGACAAAAACAGATCCTTAAACTCATTTTTGATATCTGAGTAGCGATTGATTTGCAGAAATTTTTGGACCAGCTTTAACATCGTTTTGGATCGTTTTTAAATCATAATTACACTGCAAAGATTGGGGTTTTTATTGATTAAAATCGCATGAACACATACATTTTATTAATTATACCACATACAATTTATAAATTATACCAAGTATAGTAACCAAGGCAACATGTTGAAAAACAAGGTTTTAAATGTTTATTTATTTATCAAAAAGCTTCAAAAGCCCATTTTCGATTAACGGTTTCGCTTTTTATCTAGTTTTGGATAAGTAATAATCTAAACATTAATAAACATGAAAAATAGGCCCTAAAAAAGAGGTGATTTTACAAGAAAAAAATCATAAAAAGAGGATGCAAAAAATGACCAATTTAGTCCATAATTGATCCCCCAAAAGAACAAAAAACACTCCCAAAAAAGCAAAGAAAAACAATTTTAAAAAACAGGAATTAACTTATAAATAAATCTCTTTTTCTACTGCTTTTAATGACCAAAAAATAAACCCAAAAAACTTTACATAATCAATTTTTAGCGCTGTTTTTTATCGCATCTGATATGACTGCCAAAAAATATTTATGAAAGATTTATAGTACTAATTTTCAATAATACAAATATCAAAAACATGAAAAATTCAAAATTAACATTCAGCGATTTTCAAATAGATAAACTTTCTAAAGAAGAACAAAAAATAATTAGAGGGGGAAATATAGACCCCAATGATGTAAACGAGCCAAAAAAAACTGGCGGAAACGGGAACCCATAAACAATAGAAAAAACTCTTTAAAAACTAATCCAAAAAAAATTAAAAGTCATGAAAAATAGCAAATTAACATTCGAAAATTTTCAATTAGAAACAATCTCCAGAAAAGAGCTAAAAACAATTAAAGGAGGTGACGACCCAATTATTGATCCAAATAATCAAAACGAACCTAAAAAAACTGGCGGAAACGGGAATCCATAAGCAATAGAAAAAAAACTCTTTAAAAACTAATCCAAAAAATTAAAAGTCATGAAAAATAGCAAATTAGCATTCGGAAATTTTCAATTAGAAGCAATCTCTAGAAAAGAGCTAAAAACAATTAAAGGAGGTGACGATCCAATTGATCCAAATAATCAAAACGAACCTAAAAAAACTGGCGGAAACGGGAATCCATAAGCAATAGAAAAAAAACTCTTTAAAAACTAATCCAAAAAATTAAAAGTCATGAAAAATAGCAAATTAGCATTCGAAAAATTTCAATTAGAAGCAATCTCTAGAAAAGAGCTAAAAACAATTAAAGGAGGTGACGATCCAATTGATCCAAATAATCAAAACGAGCCTAAAAAAACTGGCGGAAACGGGAATCCATAAACAATAGAAAAAAACTCTAAAAACTAATCCAAAAAAATAAAGTCATGAAAAATAGCAAATTAACATTCGAAAAATTTCAATTAGAAGCAATCTCTAGAAAAGAGCTAAAAACAATTAAAGGAGGTGACGATCCAATTGATCCAAATAATCAAAACGAGCCTAAAAAAACGGGCGGGAATGGAAATCCCTAAGCAATAGAAAAAACTTTTAAAAACTAATCCAAAAAAAAATAAAGTCTTGAAAAATAAAAAATTAACATTCGGAAATTTTCAATTAGAAGCAATCTCTAGAAAAGAGCTAAAAACAATTAAAGGAGGAGGTGACGATCCAACTATTGATCCAAATAATCAAAACGAGCCTAAAAAAACTGGCGGAAATGGAAACAATTAAAAAAAAGTTACATCTTATGAAACTAGATATTATTCGCAAATTGAGCTGGAGACACTCCGGTTCTTTTGCGAAATGATTTTGCAAAAGATACGGCATTTTTAAAACCAACACTTTCTGCAATTGCCTGCGTCGAATATTTTCGATACAAATGGTTTGTAATCATCTGATTGATCACGTAGTTAATTTTCAATTCATTAGAATATTCACTAAATGATTTTCCAAATCTTTTATTCACTACATAAGACAAATAAGTGGTATTGGTCTTTATTTTTTTTGCAGCATAGGAAAGCGTAAAATCGGCATTTAAGTATTCTAGCTTTTCTTCCAAAAGCAATAGTTTTTCTACTATTTTATTTTCTTTGGCTTCGTCGATACTCAAATTAGCATTTTCTTTTTTCAAGGCAACATCCTCTACTTCTGGAATTTCTGTTACTATTGCTTCAGCTGCAACTTGCTCAGTTTCTGTTTTTTCAAGTTCTTTTCTTTCCAGATTAGCTTTGAACTCTTCAATTAAAGCGTTCATTTTCTTTTGCGCTTTATTTTTATCCCTAATATTTTTTATGAGAAAAAATACAATTCCAACTACGAGAATGACATAAAATATTTTTAATGCTTTATTCCAAAACACTTCATATTTATATTTCTCCTGAACGCTAAGCATTTCTCCGCTAAGATCTGCCGTACCCAATTTATAGTTAACCTCTAATGCTTCATCTCTTAGATTTCCTTCATATTTTTCATAAGAATCCAAGTATAGTTTAGAGTGTTTGTAGGCTAACTCAGGTTCATTTTTGATACTGTAAATTTTAGCCTGTATATAGTTAGACCTAAAAAAACTAATGTCTACCGTTTTATTTTTTTGACTAATAGAATCTACCTTTTTTAAAAATATAAGTGCTCTATCATATTTTTTAATCGAATAATAAAGGTCTCCTAAATTAAAACAAGCAACTTGATATAGCGATTCATTGTCCACTTGTTTTGCATAAAAAGAGATATCGTAATAAATTTTTTCGGCGTTGGTAAAGTCCTTTTTAAACACATAAATATTACCTAAACTAAGTTTGGCAGTAGTCTTGTTATCAATAAATTTATCCGAATAGGCTACACTTTTTTTATAATAATATTCTGCAGAATCTAATAAATAGCTTTTTTCACGATTTTTAGAATAATAACCTTCATAAGAATTTCCAAGATTGGTATAAGTGTTACTTTTAGAATTTTGAAACTGATCTTTTTCGTACAGACTTTCATTCTTGTCTAAGAATGCTTCATTTTGTTTTAAGATTTTTATAGATAACTGATAGTTGCCAACACTTTCATTAAGCAAGGCAATATTGGCTTTAAATTTTACAATTTGAACAACGTCACCTATTTTAGTAGAAAGTTTAACCCCTTCCTGATAGCTGCCTAGAGCCTTACCATAATTAGATCTTTTCCAATAAGTAAGACCTCTATAGTTACATAGATAAGCTTGCAGTTTTGTTTTTTCGTTTGATTCAGGAATCTTGTCTAAGTGCTTTATCGCTTCCGCATACATTTTTTCAGACTTATCAGCATCTCCTTTTAACTGATACAAATACGAACCTGCGCCATAAGCAAAAGCTTTGTGGATGTTATCTTTAGACTTAAGCATCTGATTCACATAACCTAAGCCTTCATCATTATCTCCATTAACACTAAAGCGAATTTTATCCTGTAATTCTAAATACTTTTCTTCTGTAAGCTCTCCATTGGTTTGAGCAGCTCCACTGCAAAGCATTAGTAATAAAAAGAAAAAAGAGATGATCAGCCTCATTAAGTTTGTTTTTGGAATTCAAAAATAGTCTATAAATTATCAATAAACTACAATTTATTTGCCAAATTCCTATTAATTTTATTTTTACTATAAAAAAATATAACAATTTTATATCTATTTGTTATATTTTTATTCAGTAAATTTGCTTTGCTAAATTAAATAACATGAAACCAGACCTATTTCAATCTCCAGATTACTATAACATAGACGATTTGCTAACAGACGAACACAAATTAGTTCGCGAATCTGCACGTGCGTGGGTTAAAAGAGAAGTTTCTCCTATAATAGAAGAATATGCTCAAAAAGCTGAATTTCCTAAACAAATTATAAAAGGTCTTGGCGAAATTGGTGGTTTCGGTCCTTATATTCCTGTAGAATATGGAGGCGCAGGACTAGATCAAATTTCTTATGGTTTGATTATGCAGGAAATTGAAAGAGGCGATTCTGGCGTAAGATCTACCTCATCTGTACAATCTTCTTTGGTCATGTATCCAATATGGAAATACGGAAATGAAGAACAAAGAATGAAATACCTGCCAAAACTAGCGACAGGAGAATTTATTGGTTGTTTTGGTTTAACAGAACCCGACCATGGTTCGGATCCTGGAAGTATGATTACCAATTTTAAAGATATGGGTGATCATTATCTTTTAAATGGTGCCAAAATGTGGATTTCAAATGCTCCGTTTGCCGATATTGCTATTGTTTGGGCTAAAAATGAAGAAGGCCGTATTCACGGATTAATAGTTGAACGTGGTATGGAAGGTTTTTCGACTCCAGAAACGCACAATAAATGGTCGCTTCGTGCATCTGCAACAGGCGAGCTTATTTTTGATAACGTAAAAGTTCCAAAAGAAAACCTTTTACCAAATAAATCTGGCTTAGGCGCACCGCTTGGCTGTTTAGATTCTGCTCGTTACGGAATCGCATGGGGAGCAATTGGCGCAGCAATGGACTGCTATGACACTGCTTTAAGATATGCAAAAGAAAGAATCCAGTTCGGAAAACCAATTGGAGGAACTCAATTACAGCAAAAAAAATTGGCCGAAATGATTACCGAAATCACAAAAGCACAATTATTAACTTGGCGTTTAGGTGTTTTAAGAAACGAAGGAAAAGCTACGACTGCGCAGATTTCTATGGCAAAACGAAACAACGTAAACATGGCGATTACTATTGCTCGCGAAGCAAGACAAATGCTTGGAGGTATGGGAATCACAGGCGAATACTCTATTATGCGCCACATGATGAACCTAGAAAGTGTAATTACTTACGAAGGAACTCACGATATACATTTATTAATAACTGGAATGGATGTAACTGGAATCCCTGCGTTTAAATAATTGATAATTATTAAAATATATACAAAATCAATCTTAAAAAGCTTCTTCTAACAGAGAAGCTTTTTATCTTTGCATTAAAATTTTTTTAAAATGAATATCGAAACGATAAACAAAAGCATACAAACACAAAAAGACCAACTATTACATCATTCTTTATACAATAAGATTCAAAACATAGATGACTTACACAGCTTTCTAGAAACACACGTTTATGCTGTTTGGGATTTTATGTCACTTTTAAAAGCATTGCAGGCCAAACTTACTTGCACAACAACACCTTGGTTTGCAACTAAAAACCCAGAAACTCGTTATTTAATTAACGAAATTGTTCTTGCAGAAGAAACCGATTTGACAATTGACGGAAGAAGACAAAGCCACTACGAAATGTATCTAGAAGCAATGGAAGCTTGTGGAGCCAATACAACCGGAGTTTTAAGCTTTTTATCAGAAGTACATTCGCTTCAAAATATATTTGTTGCCATCAAACAAAGTTCATTACATCCAAATGTAAAATCTTTTCTTGATTTTACTTTTAGAGTTATCGAAGAAGGAAAACCACACGAAATTGCTGCTGCATTTACCTTTGGAAGAGAAGATTTGATTCCGAGTATGTTTACTCAGATTTTGAAAAATTTCCAGAAAAACCTTCCCGATACAGATCTAGCAAAATTGCTATACTATTTTGAAAGACATATCGAATTGGATGCCGACGAGCATGGACCAATGGCTATGCAAATGATTACAGAACTATGTGAAGAAGATGCTCAAAAATGGAAAGAAGTTGAAGAAGTTTCAATTCTTGCCTTAGAAAGACGTATCGCACTTTGGAACGCCATCGAAGAAGAAATTGTGATGAAAACCGAAATGGTTTAAAAACAAAATAAGTTATTTAACGTAACTCTTTTCTAAAAAATTCCAATAACTGAAACTGTTTTAACAACAGATAAGTTATTGGAATTTTGTTTTTCATACCTTTGACATTCAAACTGTTGAAAACACTTTCAAATGAAAATTATCGATTTCATTCCAACAGAACAATTAAAGCCTTTTGTCAAAACTTACAGAATTATTGAAAGCGAAGACGAATTGACAAACAGGGTTTTGCCTAGCACTTCGCTAGCAATTGCTTTTCGCTGCAAAGGCGACGTCAATTATATTCAAGAAAATCGGAATGATAAATTACCCCTTTCTACAATTTCGGGTATTCGCAAATCTGTACGATTAATTAATTATGCAAAAGATACGGCAACTCTTGTCGTTCAGTTTAAAGAAGCTGGTGCTAAAGCTTTTTTTAAAGAACCGCTTCATGAATTATTTGAAGAAAGTGTTTCGCTCGACAACTTTATTCCACGGCAAAAAATTGCCATTATTGAAGAACTTTTAGCCGAAGCAAAAACCAACAATCAAAAAATTGCAATTATAGAACAGTTTCTTTTATCGAGACTCCACAATTATAAACCAGACGATTTAATCTCGGCTGCCATTAATATCATACAATCTAAAAAAGGCATCGTTAAAATAAAAGAACTTGCCGATGCACTTTTTATCAGTCAAGATGCTTTTGAGAAAAGATTCCGAAAAACAATTGGATCATCTCCAAAACAATTTTGTTATGTTGTTCGTATAAAATCAATTATCGATCACAAACAAAAAAACCAAAACCTTATCGATCTGGCTTTTGATGCGGGTTATTTTGACCAGCCTCACTTTAATAAAGACTTCAAATTGTTTACAGGACAAACTCCAACAGAGTTTTTCAACTTTCCTTCATTTTGGTAAATCAATGATTTTTTACAATGATTAGAGCTTCGTAATTCTGAATTTTACATCAATAAAAACAAGAATTATGAAAACAAATCTTTTAATCGTAATTGTCTTTTTGACATTATTCAGCTATAGAACAAATGCTCAATCAACAACAATCAATTCAGAAATTGAACCTAAAAAATCAGAAACCATGCAGCAAATTTTTATCGATAAATTTATTGTTCCTGAGAAATCAAAACAAGAATTTTTAGAACGAGTGCAAATCAACCGAAACTTTATAAAACATTTAAACGGATTTGTAAATGACAATGCTTACGAACGCGTTGATGAAAAAGGCAATTTAATTTACATTACAATTGCCGTTTGGGAAAATGAAACGGTCTTGAAAAGCGCCAAAGAAGCTGTACAAGCTTACTATAAAAAAGAAAGTTTTAATATCTTTGAAATGTTTGAAAGACTTCACATTACTATGGAACGAAATATTTACAAAGAAGCCACAAAACCGTAACTAGTCATTTAACGTAACTATTTGTTTAAAGCGACTAGAATCTAATTGGAACAAATTATGAAACCACATTTTAAACAAATAGTTACTATTATACTTTCAGTATTTCTTTTGAGCTGCAGTTCAGACGAAACTACTCCCACAACTTCTCCACCAGTTGTAACTCCACCTAAAACCACAGAACCACCAATTGCCAGCAAAGTAAATTATTTAGCTTTAGGCGACAGTTACACCATTGGTCAAAGCGTGTGCGCTACATGCCGTTTTCCTGAGCAATTAAAGGCAAGTTTAAACGCCATGTACTCTAGTAGCATTTCTCTTAAAATAATCGCTACAACAGGCTGGACAACATCCAATTTAATTTCGGCCATTGATTCTCAAAATCCAGAATCCAACTACGATCTCGTAACACTTTTAATTGGTGTTAACAATCAATTTCAGCATAGAAGTTTTTCTATTTACGAAAAAGAATTCCCCGAATTAGTCAGCAAAGCCATTATGCTAGCCAAAGGCGACAGAAAAAATGTTGTTGTTATTTCTATTCCAGACTACGCGTATACTCCATACGGACAAGCTCTTGCAGGAAATCAAAGCGGTACAATTTCAACAGAAATTAACCAATACAATGCTTTTGCAGAAAATTATTGCAACACCAATCAAATTGCCTTTGTATCGATTACAGAAATCACTCGCGAAGGACTTAATAATCCTATTTTGGTTGCTTCAGATGGTTTGCATCCTTCAGAAGCCGCGTACAGAATGTTTGTCGATAAAATGATGCCGAAGGTTAAAATAGCACTGCAGGATTAAGATTTTTTATTTATTAGAAGCAGAAAAACTCATTTTCAAAATCACGTTTAGTCCCGTCCCGATAGCTATCGGGACTGTATCTTTTGTGTTGAACCCCAACACAAAAGGATATCGCTTCTATCGGGGCTAGATTAGACGTTTTCTTTTTCATAAATTTGGCTTTTAGAGAATAATTATAAACCGTATCTTACAAAATCTAGCCTGTTTTTTACTGAAATCTATTTTTCTCTAAAAAATTTTAAATACCTTTGAAGTATGAGCACAACAACAAGATCAAGTCATATAGGAAGAAAAATCAGCCGAATTCGTGAGCTGAAAGACATGAAACAAGAAGCTTTGGCACAAGCTTTAGGAACAAATCAGCAGGCGATTTCTGCTATGGAAAACAGCGAAACTATAGACGACGAAAAACTGAAAGCTGTCGCAAAAGCTCTTGGCGTAAGCGTTGAAGCAATTCAAAATTTTACGGAAGAAAATATGATTAATTATTTCAACAACTTTTATGATAATAGTAGTGGCGGTAATGGAATATTTAATTCTAACAATTACAATTGCACTTTTAATCCTTTAGATAAATTAGTTGAAGTTTATGCAGAAAAGGAGAAACTTTACGAACGATTATTGCAATCTGAAAAGGATAAAAATGAGTATTTGGAGAAGTTGTTGAATAAGAAATAAGTTTCTTAAAATAAGAAACCACAAAAAAGAGATCTTGTTTGAACTGCCCCCAAAAAGTTAGACACTATTTGGGGGCATTTTTATGGAAAGAAAAGTCAAGTACAATTGTGAATTTAAACTTCGTTGTGTAGAAGAAGTTATGAAAAGGCATAACTCGGTTAAAGGCACAGCTAGAGCAAACAAGATAGCTGAAAGCAACCTTACATGCTGGATTAGCCGCTATAATGAATTTGGAATTGAAGGTCTTTTACCAAGGCAGAAAAATAAAGTTTATACTGTAGACTTTAAATTAAAAGTGATACAAACCATTCAAAATAAGTCATTATCTTTGGATGAAGCCTGCTTGATTTTCAAAATTCCAGCGCAGTCAACCATAATAAGCTGGCAAAGAAAATATGCAAAAGATGATTTGGCAGGCTTAGAACTTAAATCACGTGGCAGACCAGCAGTTATGAATTTTAAGAGAAAGCAACGAAAAACAGACAAACCTTTAACCAGGGAAGAGGAACTCTTAAAGGAGTTAGAGTACCTGCGCGCTGAGAACGAAATTCTAAAAAAGTTCAACGCCTTAGTTCAAGCCGAGCAAGCCAATCAAAACAAAAAGCTCAAACCATAATGGAATTAAGGCATAAGTATGATTTAGATCTTTTACTAAATTGTATGAACATGGTTAGAAGCACGTATTATTACTATGAAAAGAAAGGTCAGGTAATCGATAAATATCAAGAGATAAAAGATTTAATTAAACAGATTTACAATTATCATAAGGGCAGATTAGGATATAGACGTATTACTCTATTACTCAAAAAAGAGGGGATTTTAATTAATCACAAAACAGTGCTTCGATTGATGAAATTTTTAGGATTAAAAAGTCTAATCAGAATCAAGAAGTACAGATCGTATAAAGGAGAGCAGGGAAAGATAGCCCCTAATCTGCTACAGCGCAATTTTAAGGCTGATATACCTAACCAGAAATGGGCAACCGATGTCACTGAATTTAATGTTTCTGGCAATAAATTATACTTATCGCCGATAATCGATCTGTTTAATGGAGAGATAATCAGCTATGACTTATCGCAAAGACCAGTGTTTAATCAAGTTTTAAATATGCTTGAAAAAGCATTTAAAAAAATACCGGACAATACTAATCTGACTCTGCATTCTGACCAAGGATGGCAGTATCAAATGACACAATATCAGCATTTATTAAAGAAAAAAGGAATTATGCAAAGCATGTCCAGAAAAGGTAATTGTCTTGATAATGCAATAATTGAAAACTTCTTTGGAATATTAAAATCAGAGTTGTTTTATCTTAAAAAATACACTTCCATTAATCAATTGAAAAAAGAGATTATCGAGTATATAAATTATTATAATAATGACAGAATTAAACTTAATCTAAAAGGAATGAGCCCGATACAATATCGAGCTCATTATTATAAAACTTAATTATTAATTTGTCTAAACTTTTGGGTGCAGTCTAGTTTAGATCTCTTTTTTATATTACGAAAAGATTTCAAATAAAGAATTTATCGATTAGTTTTTCTTATATTCTCAACGTAATTACTGAAAGGTTTACATGATGGATGATTATCAATTTCCATATTTGCTTTTTCAATTATCTTTTGAGGTGCATCAATTTTATAAAGCATCACCCTAACTCCTGTAACAGTTTGTTTTCCTTGATAATCTGTTTTCCTATAACTAATTTTTAATCCACTTTTTTTCACTATACTTAAAAGAGTTGGAATTACGTGTTGAAAGTTTTTTGGAGATGAAAATGTTAAATCATCAATATATCTAGTATAAGTAATATCATTTTCCTCACATATTTTTATAAGCTCATAATCTGTTTTAAGAAAAAATATATTTGAAAGATGTGTACTTGTCGGAGTCCCTTGTGGCAGTTCACCTTTCCAAGTTGTTAATTTAGTCATATAAAAAGCAAACTGTTTATTATAACCTAATTCAATAAATAAATCGTGAATTTTCTTCGATTTAACTGAAGGATAAAAATCTTTTAAATCTGTTACAAAAACATATTTATTGCCTTGATGTGGTTTTGCATTTGTTATATTACTCTTTCTCTTCACTCCACCATGCACATTCTTTGGCAATTCAATTTTAGAAAGAATTCTATCTTTAATTTTTGACTGAATAAGATTCAATCTTTTTTTTGAAGGTCGAATTATTCGCTCCTTAACAGTTCCATCTAAGTATGTTTTAGGCTTTCCCGTTTTATTATCAATTTTTTGTTCAATACGCTCTCTATAATGATTATCTATTGACTGTATAATCTCATCAAGATCTTTACTTTTCTCACCTATAATTGATGGTAAAAACAATTTATTTTTTATCTCTAAAGAATTCACTAATAAAGGATTTAACGGATGGATTTATAATTGCAAAAGCTTCTCTTTTTTCTGGAGCTACATCTTCTTCATCTAAAGACATAAAAAACAATATGGGCAAAGGAATATCAAGCTTTTGACTTATAACTTTTAAAGTCGATAAATTGGGCTCCTTTGAATTATTTTCTATTTGAGAAAGATATGTCTGAGTGATTCCACAAGATAAAGCAAACTCGTTCTGAGTTTGCCCCTTCTGTTTTCTTGCGCCTTTGATGACTTGACCTATATTCATAATAATTAGTTTAAAAAAATTAAAGGGGTGTCGGGAATTTAGCGATATTGTTTCTAAAATCATGCTTATAGCATTAAATTAAAAAATCTTATTAGAAGAGCGATAATATCTGATACCTCAGATTTGTAATTCTTATCAGTCAATCCTTTTTTATTTCTTAATCTATATAATTTAACTACAGCATCATTTAATAAATTAACATCATTCTCCGATAGAGAGCACTGGTTCTTTGCGATGGTTAAAGCATTTATTAATCCATCGATGTTTTGAAGTCTTGAAATTCTTGACATATTATTTAAGTTTTTAGTAATAGCTTCGTTGCTATCTGCTTATTTAACACTCGTTAATTACTAAATGCGTAGACAATGCTCTCTAGGCACCACTTCAAAATTCTGCTTCTAAAAAAAAGAAACTTTAGTAACAATCAATTTATCTCCTTATTCACTTAAAACTTCCTTTGATCATAATCGAATTGATTTCTCGATTCCTTTCCTTTCACGATAAAGACAGCGGCGCTCTTTTCAGGGGGCGTCGACAGCGTTCAGCAACTTTAGATAATTGTGTCCTAAATCCCTGTAAAGGGTTGTTCAAGAAAATGAACAAAAATTTAAACTCTCCATTTAGCAATTAACTTTCAAAACATGTTTCAAAGAACTATGATGCAAATATAGAAATATATTACTGACAGTTAATAAAAAATATGTTAAAATTTCAAAAAATTTAACAAATCACTTAAAATCAACAGATTAGCACTTAAGAATTAGAAAAACTATACCATCAAAAATAAATTGAGGTTTTCTTATTTAGAAAAGAGAAATTCAGTTGTCAAGTAATCCTTTACAACTCAAACCGCGCAGACTATTAAACTTCAATACATTAAAACAAAAAAACGTAAATTTCTCTAGAGGTATCAAAAAATCTGGCACTAAGAGAATCTTAATAAAAAAACCTCGAAATATACATTTCGAGGTTTGGTATTATTTTTAATTAAAAACTCGCAGAAAGGAAGGGATTCGAACCCTCGATACAGTTACCCATATACTAGCTTTCCAGGCTAGCTCCTTAAACCACTCGGACACCTTTCTAATTTGGTCTGCAAATAACACAAAAAAAACTGACTTTACAAAAGTAAAACGTAAGTTCCTTTTAAATGCTTTTTTTAAATTCTTCCATGAATAGTTTTACGGCTTTTTTCTGGTAACCTCCCATTGTCAGCATGTAGGAATCTCTCTTTGTAGAAACTCCTGTAATTTGAATGGCTTGTAGGCTATCCCAATCTTTTAAAGCCATTTCGGCTACAATTGTGGCCCAATCGCTATTTTCTACCATTTGCAATAATGCGTGAATAGACTGGAGCTCTATCGAAATTTTTGGTTTCATATTAAACTTTTTAAACAATTCTTCGACATATTCTCGCGAATTGGATCCTTTCCCTGGCAATATCAGCGGAATATCCTCTATTTTCTTAAAAGCAATTTTGTCCAAATTGGCTAAAGCATGATTTTTAGAAACCACCATAACCATATTTGAAGTAAATAATGGCACTTTCTGAATCGGCATTTCAATTTCGTGTGATGAAATAACGAATACTAAATCTAATTCGTTATCAATTAACTTCTGTTCTAAAACCTCAGTAGTTCCATACTCGACAATAATCTTGAGATTTTGGTATTTCTTAGCAAATGCATTCACAACAGGCAAAATCAATAAACCAAAAATATACGTCACGCCAATACGTAATTCGCCACCAATCATTTCGTTTAAATCCTCAATGGCCTGTTTTCCGTTTTCTACATTCTCTACTACTTTTTTAGCATGAATTAAAAAAACCGAACCTGCTTCTGTCAATTGCACTTTTTTGCCGATTCGCTTAAACAAAGGCAAACCAAGTTCTTCTTCGAGTTTTTTAATTTGTTGCGAAAGTCCCGATTGGGTTACAAAACATAATTCTGCCGCTTTGGTAAAGTGCAAAACCTCAGCTGTTTTGATAAAATATTGCAGTTGATAAATCTCCATATTGATAAGTTTTACTACTTATTATCAGTAAAATTATTAATTTTTCTAATGCTATCATAATCCCGACCTTTGTATTAAATATTTAGAGTCATGTTTAAAGCCTTAAAATCAAAAAATTTCAAATTATTTTTCTACGGTCAATCGGTATCCGTTATCGGAACCTGGTTGCAAAAAACAGCAGTAAGCTGGATGGTTTACAGCATTACAGGATCTGTTTTTTTATTAGGTTTGGCAACTTTCTTAAGTATGATTCCGTCTTTGTTTTTGGCACCTTTAGCAGGAAGCATTATTGGGCGTTATGACAGACATAGAGCGATGATGGTATTGCAATCTTTGGCAATGCTTCAAGCTGGAGCTCTAGCCTTGCTAATTTATCTTAAAATTTACAATATCAATTTTATACTTGCGCTAAGTCTTATTCAGGGAATTATCAATGCTTTTGATATGACGTGCCGTCAAACCATGATGATTGATATTGTTGATAATAAAGAAGATCTCCCGAATGCTGTAGCGCTAAACTCTACCATGAATAATTTTGCCAGAATTGCAGGTCCTGCTCTTGCTGGAATTATCTTGCATCAATATGGAGAAGATATCTGTTTTATTGGAAATTTCGTGAGTTATGTTCCTGTCTTGATTTCATTAATGATGATGAAAATCACTCCACATATTAAAGCCGAAAATAAGCTGAATATGCTAGATGATTTAGTAGAAGGTTTAGATTATGTAAAAAAAGAAACCGAAATGGCCAGAATGCTTTTAATGCTTACCTGCAGCAGTTTATTCGTCATTTCTTTTAATACTTTGATGCCGGTTTTTGCAAAAGATATCTTTAACGGAAATGCCGAAACTTTCAGCTGGTTTGAAAGCGCTGCCGGAATTGGTTCTGTTTTGTCTGCAATTTATTTGGCCAATCTAAAATCTGCTGAAAACATGAACAAATTGATGATCTCAGCAAGTTTACTTCTTGGTTTCAGCGTAATTATTCTGGCCCTTTCAAGCAGTATTACAATTGCATTGATCTGTATGACTTTAAGCGGAATTGGAATGATGGGACAAACTTCTTCTATCAACATTTACATTCAGACTCACAGTACTGTCAATATGCGCTCAAGAAGCATTAGCTACTACATGATGGCTTATCAAGGAATGATTCCTGTGGGAAGTTTAATTATTGGATATGTTTCTCACTTTTTAGGTGTAAGAGCTACAGTCGCTGTTCAGGGAATTATCTGTATTATTTCTGTAATCGTTTATTTGTATTACAAAAAACATAAAGCAATCGAAGATTTGGAAACTTGCCCGGTTACTTATAAAAATTCGAAGTTTTAAGTTTTAAATTCCAATTGCATTTTGTCATCCTGACGGAGGAAGGATCACACTAGTAACTCCGCATGCAAAATAACCCATCTTTGTCGAGTTTCTTGTGTGATCCTTCCTCCGTCAGGATGACAAAATGAAACGGTTAAGTGAAATTTTTTTAAATAAAAAAATCCCAAATTCCAACTTTAGATTTTGGAATTTGGGATTTTTAAAATATTGTAATTTAAATTTAAGATATCTCCCCGCGAAGTGCAGTTTCAAAAATATCTTTAAACTCGTTTTGAGGAATATTATGACCAAGCAAATACATCAATTTAGTGATTGCCGCTTCTGTCGTGATGTCTTTTCCTGAGATCACTCCAAGCGATTTTAAAGCTGTACTGGTTTCGTATTGTCCCATATTCACGCTTCCGCCCGAGCATTGTGTTACGTTTACGATATGCATTCCAGATTTGATTGCTTTTTCTATTAGGTTTAAAAACCAATCTTCTGTTGGAGCATTTCCTGAACCATAGGTTTCCAGAATGATTCCTCGTAAACCTTTCGTTGAAAGAATGGAAGCTAGAACAATTTCACTCATTCCAGGAAACATTTTGATAATCGCAACGTGGTTGTTTAAGTTTTTATGAACAATAAGCTTTGCATCTTTATTTATTGGAAGAAATAAATGCTTGTTTAATTTTAAATGAACACCAGATTCTACCAATTCAGGATAATTTGGCGCTGTAAAAGCTCTAAAATGTTCTGCATTTACTTTAGAAGTTCGGTTTCCGCGGTATAATTTGTATTCAAAATACAAACACACTTCTGTAATAACCGGTTTTCCGTTTTCTTGAAGAGAAGCAATCTGAATTGCTGTAATCAAGTTTTCTTTTGCATCGGTACGCAAATCACCAATTGGCAATTGCGAGCCTGTAAACACAACTGGTTTGGCCAAATTCTCGAGCATAAAGCTTAATGCCGAAGCCGAATACGACATGGTATCTGATCCGTGAAGCACTACAAATCCGTCGTAAGTATTGTAATTTTCCTCGATAATGGTGGCAATTCTTGTCCACATTTCGGGATTCATATTAGAAGAATCAATTGGATGTTCGAACGAAATTGATTCAATTTCGCAGTCCAATTGTTTAATTTCTGGTATTTTCTGAATTAATTTACCAAAATTGAAGGCTTTAAGTGCTCCCGTTTCAAAATCTTTGCTCATACCGATAGTTCCTCCGGTATAAACCAATAATATTTTTGCTTTAGATGACATCTTGGTATTTCAATTTATTGACAACAGGGTTAGCATACATAGCCAAGAATCCTTGTCTTGTCACAGGATTATCGCTTCCGATACGCATTTCTAAACGACGCTCAAAAAGCTGCTTTTCGCTTTCTTTATACTTGTGAGCAAACTTGTCTGTTTCGTTTAAAATATCGTAAGCAATAAAGTTTGTTGGCCATAATTGGTAGTTTTTCAAAATAACATCATCAATAGTTTGTGCCAAAGCTTGAACTTGCTTGTTTGCATTATCGTTTTCAGCCACAATCTGATCGATTTCTGTATCTAGAACATCGCCAACAGAAATGTGTATTCTTTTCTTCGTTCCCATGATACCACTTAAAATGGTCATGAAATCTTCATTTTTGTCTTTTACGTAAACCTCATTATTTGCTTCTGCCATTAATTGCGGCATTTTCAAAACATCGGTAGGATCGTATTCGTAAGAAATAGAAACTGGAACAATTTTTAATTTCTTAAAATAATCCATTAAGTTTTCTTCGTCAGAACCCATTCCGATCATTTTTAAAACTCCTGGATTGGTTTCGTCATTTCCATCTTTTGTTCTTCCTTCTCTTTGGGCAATCCAAACCGAACGATTTTCGCGAAGGAGTAATTGTCCCATATATTCAGACAACAACTTTGAACTTTGCAGCATTTCACGAGGCGTTAATCCTCTTAAAACCAAAAAGTTTCTATTTAATTTTGCTAAAGTTGCCAAGAAAGCTTTCTTTACTAAATTATCTCCAATTGCCGAAGCAGTCATCACCAAACCATGTTCGAATAAACAAACATTTAATAATGTTGTATCCAAAAGAATATCTCTATGATTCGAGATAAATAGATAAGAAGTATTGGGTTCTAGTTTCTCAAAACCTGAAGTTGTAAGACCTTCAGAACTTTTTTCTAAAACTTTCTGGATTGTATTGTAAATAAAATTGCATTGAAAATCACGAATAGAATGTGTTTTCTTTAATTGTTCCTTCCAAACCTCATCTTCGACATCCGGAAAAGTAAAGTTCATCATGGTTTTCATCATAGGATGATTTACTACACCATGAAGTGCTTCATTTATTTCGGAATCATAAAACGGTCGAATGGCATCAAATCTCTGCATTATTTATTTGGGTTTAAGTGGGCAAAAGAACAAAAAAAAAATTAAAGTTTTGTAAGGTACAAGTTAAATCCCGAAAACGTCTTTAGAATTCTGGGTTGTAATTGCTGCAATTTCTTCTGTAGAAACACCATATACATCGCTTAATTTATCGATAACGTTGACCAAATAACTGCTTTCGTTTCTTTTTCCTCTGTAAGGAATCGGAGCTAAATACGGCGAATCTGTCTCCAAAACGATGTGTTTTAA
Organism: Flavobacterium sp. B330r; assembly: GCF_056824325.1. NCBI lineage: Bacteria > Pseudomonadati > Bacteroidota > Flavobacteriia > Flavobacteriales > Flavobacteriaceae > Flavobacterium > Flavobacterium sp. B330r. The sequence goes on along the minus strand of NZ_CP124860.1, from coordinate 2,128,239 downwards.
ATCGATTTGATTTAAAAACTGATCGATTTTTCCGTTCTTAAAAGTAACAACGCCGCCAATTCCTAATTTCATTTTGTAGGAAATCGCACGTTCTGCTTGTTCTAAAGTTCCGGAAAAACAATGAAAAATCCCAAATAAATCTTCAGATTTTTCTTCTTCTAGCACTTCAAAGATTTCATCAAAAGCTTCTCTGCAATGAATTACAATGGGTAATTTATATTGTTTTGCTAACTGAATTTGTCTTTTAAAAGCGATTTGCTGTTCTTTTAAATGGGTTTTATCCCAATACAAATCGATCCCGATTTCGCCGACAGCATAGAATTTTCTTTTAGATAATTCTGCTTCTACATGCGCCAATTCTTCCAGATAATTATCTTTTACGTAGGTGGGATGCAAACCCATCATTAGAAATACATTTTCGGGATAGTTTTTCTCCAAATCGTACATAGACTGCGTAGCGGCGGCATCAATTGCTGGAATAAAAAAACGAGTAATTCCGGCATCAATTGCGCGCTGAATCATGGCGTCACGATCCTGATCAAATTCTTCAGAATATAAATGCGTGTGGGTATCGGTAATAATTGGTGTTGAATTCAAGACTATAATTTTAAAGCGCCAAAATTACGACAATAATAAAAGAATAGCAATTTCGTAAATGGGACACGGATAAAACGGATTTCACTTTCGTGAAAACGCTGATTTTAACTGATTTTCTCTTTTTTATAAATGCCTAAAAATAAAAAACCTTTGTCAAAGCTTGGAGCTTTGACAAAGGTCAGAATAATAATCACCTAATTTTTGTTATTCTGAAGAACAAAGGGCCTCACAAGAAGCGTCGAAAAGAAAACCCCCATTTTTTCTCTCGATCAGCTAGTGTGACCCCTCGTTCTTCAGTATGACAAACGAGGCTTTATTTTCCCGTTTCTATATATAGCAAAGCCCGTTCCAAAACTTCATCTTTGCCTTGTTGAATACCTAAAATTGTTGGTTTTACCTCAATATCGGGTACGATTCCTATACGTTGGGTTTCTCTTCCGTCTGGGTAGTAAACGCCAATACCAGAGAAATTAGTATGATAGCCACTAAAATCAAATTCAAAAACATTTCCGTCCGCTCCAGCAGTCTGACTTCCAATAATTGTGGTATTCCCAGCTGTTTGAAAACACATCGCCGTCCATTCTGACTGGCTTATAGAATCTTCATTAAGCAATACAATTACTTTTCCTTTGTAATTGTCTTTATTTTCAAATCCCGCTTTTCTTCCTTCTTCCCAAATATACTTTCCTGGATAATTTGGATATGGATAGGTATAAAGGCAAAATTCTTTTTCTTCAGAATTCAAAAAATTACCAATTTCTCCAAAAGTTCCATTTGGATAATTTCTAATATCAAAAACTATAGCTTTTGTCGATTTCAGAGCATCAATCATATTAGGAACATTTTTGGGTTTAATAACTCCCATGTTTACGTAACCAATATTATTGTCCAAAAGTTTAAATTTATCTTTCTTTATTTGTGCTCCTTTTTTATACTCATTTCGATGTGAATCGTGATAGTTAAACCAAGTCATTGACTTTGTTTCGTATTTTCCATCTTTCAGGAATTCTACATTTACCTTTTCAGATTCACTCACTAAAATTGTGCGCAGAACTTTATCCAGAAAAGCAACCTCGTTTGAAGCAGAAACAATATCTCTTTTCTCTTCAATAATTTCTCTAATGCTCTTATCGTTTATTTTAGTAATTACAGTTCCAATTTTAATATTGTCGACCTCTGCAAGACTATCTCCCAAAATCTCGGTAATTACTAATTTTTCATCTATTACTTTACCTGTTGCTGGAAAATAATAAAAACTCTTTTTTGCTGTTTCAGACGGGTAAATATGAAACTGGACATGAGTATCATTGAGTTTTGCAGCCGCTTTTCTCAATACTTTATAAAAATCTTCTGGTGTTTTGGATTCAACAACAGAAGGCAATAACTCATTTAAAGTTTTATCCCATCTCTGATCCATTATGTATTTGTATGGATAATAATATTCTACCACATTCCAATACGCATAAAACATTAAAAACTTTGAATTTTTATTAGTGTAATCAAGATTAAAATAGTTTTTTAAGTTTTTAAAACCGTCAAAACTTGGTCCAAATTCTTCATTACTTTGAAATCTATTTTCTTCGATAAATTTTAATTTTTTTGAGAGCCTTTTAGAAAACAATTTGTCATTGAACCAGCTTAGATCAAAGTTCTTATCAAAAAATTTAACCTCTTTTGGAGTAACAATTGGAGCAATTTCTTTTACTGGTCCCAAATCATCAATCCAATTTTCTAAGATTAAAGAGAACTCTTCTTTAGTTTGTGCTTTTTCTATTAATGGCAATTTCTCCAAAAGCTGATTATCCCAATTCAATTCTCCATTAGCCACTTTTGGATGATAATATTTTAAGAAACCCCAAATTTTGCAAGTCGCAGCCAACTTTTCAGTCTCGGTAATTTTATTGAAACTAAAAATGGTTTGCGAACAAATAAAAAGAAACAACAGGATAACTTTTTTCATTTTGGTTTTAATGGTTAGGTTAAATTGATTTTGGGCTATTCCTTAAAAAAGAAAATCGAATTTAGAACTAAAATTCCAAATTCGATTGAGGTTTTCCGTAAAGAGATAAAATTTTTCTTAATAATTAATTTTTATTCCAATTCTTCTAGCAGTTGTTCTACCTCATCATAGCCTTCATAGTCTTGCGAAATAGTCTGTAAAATGGCTTTGCATTCGTTATATTTTCCTTGTTTTAGCTTAGATAAAGCCAGATTCCACTTTGCTTTTTCTTTGTAAATAGAATTTCCAGCTTCCAATTCTTTAAAAATGGTTTCTGCTTTTACGTATTTGCTTACCTGCAATAATGAAACAGCATAAAAATATTTTATTTCGTCTGAATTGTTTTCTTTTAAAATCATTTCAAAAATCGGAATCGCGGTATCATATCTTTTTCCGTTAAAATTATTTTCTGCTTGTTTTAAAATTGCTTCAGAAACCCCTCTTTCTGTAAAATAAGCACTTTCTGGATGGTTATAATCTTCAAAATTAGGATAATGTCTATAATCGAAGAAAAACAATCCGAACATTACAATTATAGAAATTGCTACGGCAAAATACCAAGGTTTAAGCGACGCTGTTTTATGTTTCTTTTTATTGAAATATTTATCGGAAATTTTAGTCAGGTTTTCTTCAAAAGCAATTCTATCCTCTATTTCCAGTTTGTTTTCGTTTCCATAATGCTTTTGTTCTTCTTCAAATTTTTCTGTTTGAGCAATCAATTCGTGAGCAGATTCATTAACAGATACCACGTTTTCATAAATTGTCACATCCTTATGGGCAGAATTTTTCAGTTCGTTTAGCCAGCGTCTTTTACAGAGCAAGAAAAAATAGGCATCAAATGGACATGTTAGGTGAAGTTTTCCTGCTTTCGCCTGATTAAAAAGCAAAACCATGATTTCGTGAACCACATCCTGCGCTTGATCTTTGTCTCCAGAATTATTGGTTATAAACTGGACCACTTTGGGCGCAAACTTTTTATATATCATTTCAATTACTACCGAGTCATTTGCAGCAAGTCCGTCGATATATTTTTGATCAGGATGAATTGTATTTAGATCCATAAAAAAGCATTTTATAGCTAATTTAAAAAAAAGAATCCTAAAAATCTTAAAAAACAAAAGGTAACCACATTATAATCAACTGCATATAATCAAAAAAAACTTCATTAAAAAGCTAAAAAAAAGAAAGGAATAAAATGAGAAACGACCTACCGTATATTTCGGAACTCCTAAAAGGCTTGCAATTATATCTTTTGCATATCATTAGTTTTTTGGGTTTAATTGCTTTATTTTTGAGTTTCAATCAATACGTAGGAATGGAAAATCTTCACGAAATTCTCAAAATAGAGAAGTACAAAAAAATAAAGTTTAAAATAACCAAAACACAGCATTTACTAATTAAAGCTAAAATTAATGGCTATTCTGGAAATTTTATTTTAGATACAGGCGCATCAAATACTTGTGTAGGTTTTGAGTCTATTGAACGTTTTGAACTTGCTGCAAAAAATTCTAAAACAAAAGCTTCTGGAGCTGGCGGGACTGGAATGGCAACACAGATTTCGTCTCAAAATAAACTGCAATTAGGCAGCTGGAAAAGTAAAGATTTTAGCATTGTCATTTTTGATCTTTCGCATGTAAACGAAGCATTAGAATCGTACAAGGCAAAACCGGTTCACGGTATTATTGGTGCCGATGTTTTATTGCAAGGAAAAGCAATTATTGACTATTTTAACCATTATTTGTACCTTAAGTAGAAAAATTCCAAGTTCTAAATAAAAAAGTCTCCATTAAAATGAAGACTTTTTAGATTTATACTGTTTCTCGATTATTAATTTCTATTTTTGGAGTGACATGTTTTTTCAATGAAAAATAAGCAACAACTGTACTTAGCAACATTAAAACTCCTCCTAAAATAAAAGGCGCTCCAGCAAATTTAAACGGTGCATCATCGTGCGTGAAAAAGTAAAATGTATTGGCCATCATGGGCGGACCAATAATAGAAGAAGCACTCATTAAACTGGTTAAAGTTCCTTGAATTTCTCCTTGCTCGTTTGGTTCGACTTTACTTGCTACAACAGACTGTAATGCTGGCCCAGCAATTCCGCCAAGACAATACGGAATTAAAAACACAAACATCATCCAGCTTTCTGTTGCAAAAGCAAATAATAGCATTCCGATTGTATATAAAGCTAAACCGATGTAAATACTTTTCTCGTTTCCAATTTTCGGATTGATGTATCTAACCAATCCGCCTTGCACAACTCCTACCAAGAGACCGATTATTCCTAATGAGATTCCGATCATTCTTTCGTCCCAATTAAATTGATAAATGGTAAAGAAACTCCAATTGCTTTGTACGGCATGCGAACCTACATACAACAAAAATATTGCGGCAATTAAACCAATTAAAGTTGGGTATTTTCTCAAACCTAAAATAGCTCCAATTGGATTGGCACGTTTCCAATCAAAAGGTCTGCGGTTTTCTTTTTTAAGGGATTCTGGTAAAATAAAAAATCCATAAAGAAAGTTTACCATACATAAAATGGCTGCAGCATAAAAAGGAACTCGTGATCCGTATTGTCCTAAAAGCCCTCCAATAACTGGTCCGATGATAAATCCTAATCCGAAAGCAGCACCTACTAATCCAAAATTCTTAGCTCTATTTTCAGCAGTGCTAACATCGGCAATATAAGCCGAAGCGGTTGTAATACTCGCGCCAGTAACTCCAGCAATAATCCTTCCGATAAAAAGCCAGATAATGGTTGGCGAGAACGCCAGTAAAATATAATCTAAAGAAAATCCGAAAAGGGAAATTAAAATGATTGGTCTTCTTCCGAATTTATCACTTAAATTTCCAATTACAGGAGCAAATACAAATTGGGTTATCGCATACGCGAAAGTTAACCAGCCACCAATTTTTGCGGCTTCGCTGATGTCTCCATGAATCAATTCTTCGATTAATTTTGGTATTACAGGAATAATAATTCCCCATCCTGTAATGTCTATTAACATGGTTATGAAAATAAAACCAATAGCTGCTGACTTATCTTTTTGTAGCATAATTATTTTAGTAAGGTGATGCAAATAAACATATTTTTCAATTAACAAAAGGAAAATTCCAAATCTCAATGTTTAAATTCCAAAGTTCAAATTCCAAATTCCAATTTAATAAACGCAGATTTCTTTCAATCTGATCTTCTGCAATATTCATCATTTTTATTAACATAGACCGTGGTTTCAACCATGGGAGACGTATTATATACATGGTGTACCCGTGGTTGAAACCACGGGCTATATTTTAATATCCATAAAAAAAAATCCCAAATTCCTAATTGAAGGAACTTGGGATTTTAATGGGGAAATTCCAATTTCGGACTTTGGAATTTCTATTGAAAATCAAAACTATTAATGTGTATGTTTCGGATTAAAACCATCTTCGCTTAATTCTGTATGCTCATAATCGGCATGCATTTCAGCTTCGTAATCGATTTTTTCTCCTTTAGAGAACTTACGGATAATTTTCTCCATAATGTCGTAGATAACTGGTACAACAATCAAAGTAAGGAATAATGATGAAATCAAACCTCCAATGATTACCCATGCTAATCCGTTTTTCCATTCAGCTCCTGCTCCAGATGCTAATGCAATTGGGAACATACCAAACACCATCGCAATTGTTGTCATCAAGATCGGACGTAAACGAGCGTGGTTTGCTTGGATTAGGGCATTTCTAATTGATTCTCCCGCTGCTCTTCGCTGATTGGTATAATCGACAAGCATGATCGCATTCTTACACACCAGACCAATCAACATGATTACCCCTAAGATCGTAAAGATATTTAAAGTGTTGTTTGTTAATGCTAAGGCAAATAAAACTCCAATGAACGAAAGCGGAATAGCAAATAATACGACAAACGGGTGAACGAAACTATCATATAATCCAACCATTACAAGGTAAACCAAGATAATAGCTGCTAATAATGCGATTCCTAAAGTACCAAATCCTTCAGATTGGTTCTCTTGGTCACCACCCCAGATGTAGTTAACTCCAGTTGGTTTTTGCAATTTATCCAGTTTTGCTTGCCATTGCTGAACGATTGTTCCTGCTGGAACCCCAACGTTCTGACCTTGTACAGTTACAGAAGCTGTTTTATCTCTACGCTCTAATTTACTTGGTCCAGAACCTTCAGTAATTGTTGCGAATTGATTTAATTTAATTTGCTGACCAGCATTGTTGATGAAAATCAAATTACTAACATCTGTGATGTTTTTTCTATCAAATTCGTTGTATTTAATGTTGATGTCATATTCGTATTCACCAGCTCTAAATTTACCGTCTGTATTACCACTATAAGCTGTTTGCATAGTTAAACCAACCGTTTGAAGTGTTAATCCTAAAGCAGCCATTTTATCTCTGTCAACTTGAACGTTGATCTCAGGGTTTCCGTCCTCAACTGTTAATTTAATCTCAGTTGTTCCAGGAATAGTACGTAATTCAGCTTCAGCCATTTTTGCAAATTTCATCGCGCTTTCTACGTTTGGACCTGTTACAATCAAACCTAAAGTTGCATCCTCAGCAGTTCCTAAAATACCTACCGGAACCGTTTTTACTTTTGCACCAACTAAAACTTTTTCTAATTTACGTTTTACTTTTGCAGCGTATACGTTGGCGTCATCTGTACGATCTTTTTGCTCAATCATTTTAACGTCAATCTCAGCTTTATAAGCAGTTGCCTGAGCAGCTCCTAAACCTTCACTGGTTTGTCCTACAGTTGTAATTTGGCTGAAAACATATTTCTCTCCTTTTAAGAAAGCTTCTGCTTTTTGCGTCATAAAGTTAGTTTGCTCCAACGAAGCATCTTTTGGCATCTCAATTTGCACTAAGAACTCACCACTATCAGATGATGCGAAGAACTCTCCTCCAATATATCCACCTCCCATTAACCAGAAGATCGTACCAAAAAACAATACCAGAATAACTCCCATTGTTTTAATATAGTGATCTAAACACCAGTTTAACAAGTTAGATACCCAGTTAGTAAAACGAGTTAAGTAGCTTTCAAATCCTAAAATGATTTTTCCGAAAATGTTTTTACCTTCTATGTGTTCTAATTTTCCAAAACGAGAAGACAACCACGGAATAATAGTAAACGAAGCCAATAATGAGAACATCGTAGAGATAATTACCGTAACACAGAATTGTGTAATAATGTTCGATACTAATCCTGTACTCATTGCAATTGGCAAGAACACTACCACAATTACTAATGTAATCGAAGTTACCGTTGCACCAATTTCGGCAGTTCCATCATAAGCTGCACGGATTCGGCTTTTACCCATCTCCATGTGTCGATAAATATTCTCCAATACCACAATCGCGTCATCCACAAGAATACCAACAACAAGAGATAAACCAAGTAAAGACATTAAGTTAAGCGTATAACCTAATAAATAAATTCCGATAAATGTTGCAATCAAAGATGCTGGAATAGACACCATTACGATTAAGGAGTTTCTAATACTGTGCAAGAAGAACAACATTACGAAAGCTACCAGAATAACCGCAATTAATAAATCGTGTACAACAGAATCTGCTGCTTCAAGAGTAAAGACTGTACTGTCTTTTGCTACTTCCAATTTCAATTGAGCCGATTTATAATCGTTCTCTAAAGTCTTAATTGTCTTAATCAATTGCTCACTTACCGCAACGGCATTAGCATCTGACTGTTTTACAATTTGAAGTACAATCGCACTTTTTTGATCTACACGCGCAATTTTCTCCGCGATTTTTTGTGTATCCTGAACATCAGCAATATCTCCTAAACGAACTTGGATTCCGTCTTGTGAAGAAACTACTAAGTTTCTTAATTCATCTACGTTTTTATATTTACCCGCTAAACGAATTAATATTTTTTGGTTACGAGTTTGAATGTTACCCGTTGGGAAATCCAGATTCGAAGTTAAAATAGTCTGCTGCACCTGAGGAACTGAAAGTCCGTAACCTTGCATTTTTACTGCGTCAAGGTTTACTTGAATCTCACGCTCTTGACCACCAATAATGTTTACCTGAGCAACCCCTTGTACACGAGATAAAACTGGAGCAATCTTTTTATCGATCAAATCGTAAAACGCTGCTTCGTCCATTTTTCCATTCGCACCAAGCGTCATAATTGGTAAATCACTCAAAGAGAATTTAGTCAATGACGGTGGATCTGCATCGTCTGGAAGATCACTTAAAATGGCATTAATTTTACGCTGCGCATCGTTCATCGAAATATCAACATTTGCATTTGATGTCAATGTAATCGATACTACAGAAAGAGATTCATAAGATTTAGAATCAATTTTCTTGATATTTTCCAGAGACGCAATCGCATCTTCAATTTTCTTTGTTACTGTATTTTCAACCTCACTTGGAGAAGCTCCAGGATATACAGTTGAAACCGTAATAACGTTGGTTTCGAATTTTGGGATCAGCTCGTAGCCTAATTGGCTGTAGCTGAACAATCCACCAAGAGTCAGAATTGTAAACAATACAATTACCAACGACGGACGTTTTATGGATATTTCGGCTAATTTCATATATCTTATTTTTGGCTATAAGCTATATGCTGTAGGCTTTAGGCTTTTATTAAAGGCTTAAAGCTTATGGCTTAAGGCTTAGAGCGGTATAATTATTTAATAATTTCTACTGTATTTCCGTCTTGTAAGTTGATCTGACCTGTAACAATTACTACTTCTCCGTCATTTAAACCATTAATGATTTCAACTTTATCTCCTAAAATTCTTCCAGCTACAACTTTTTTCAATTTAGCAACATTGTTTTCTACAACAAAGATTTCGTTGCTGCTCACACTTCCAACAAAAGCATTTCTAGGAACCACTTTCAAGTTTTGTTTTTGGTTTTTAGCACCAAAGTTTGCCGTTCCATACATACCCGCTTTTAGGTCATTGTTCGCATTGTTTGTAATTTCAATTTCTACAGGGAAATTTAAAGACGCGTCTGCTTTTGCAGCGATGAAAGTAATTTTTCCACTAAACGATTTATCAGGATAAACACTTGCTGTAATGTCTACAGTCTGTCCTAATTTTAAACTAGCAACTTGCGTTTCGTTTACAGTAACAGCCAATTTTAATTTAGAAACATTTACAATATCAAATAAAGCAGTTGCAGGCATTCCAGCTAAAATAGAACCTGGTTCGATATATTTTTTATTGATGTATCCGTTAATTGGAGCTTTTACTCTTGTGTCTCCAACATTAATTTTAGCTTGAGTATAGTTAGATTGTGCATTAGTCAAAGCCAATTTTGCTTGATCTAATTGTTGTTTTGTAACACCGCCTGTTTTGAAAGCATTTTCATATCTAGCATAATCAGATTTTGCGTTTTGATATGCTGCTTCTGCTGCTTGAGCATTTACATTGATAACATCGCCTCTTACTGTTAAAAGAGTTTGTCCCACTCTTACATAGTCACCTTCTTTAACTAAAACACTAATTACTTTTCCAGATTTTTCAGCAGAAAAAGTCAATTCCTGAATCGGTGCGAAGTTTCCGTTTGCAGTAAAACCTAAGTTAACATCTTCTGTTTTAACTGTAGCTACTTTTACAGAAACTGCTGCATTTTTTTCTGCTACAATTGCAGTTTTCGCTTCGTTTTCTGTTTTGTTCTTATTTAGAATGTAGTTAATCCCGACAATAGCCACGACTATGATTACGATTGTTATAATTATTTTCTTCATTGTAATAATTTGTTATTTAGTAAGAGATTTTAGTTCGCCTTTCGATTTGATTAGAGATATTTCGGCAATTTTATAATTTAAAACTGCTCTTGTAAAATTATTTTGAGCTTCAAGTGATGCATTTTCTGCATCTAGCAAATCGGTTAAAGATGCTAAACCTTGAAGGTAATTGTTTTTAGTATTTCCTAAAATTTCTAACGCTAAACGCATGTTTTCTCTCTGATTCTCAATAGTCACAAGATTATTATTAATCTGCGTCATTGCATTTCTATAATCTAAATCAAGAGAAAGTTTAGTGTCTTTGATATCTTCTTGAAGAGATCTGATTTCAACATCAGCTTGTCTTACTCTAGAACGAGTTCCAAAACCTGTAAAAATCGGTACTCTCAAATTTAATCCGATTCCAGAGAAATCTGACCAGTATACTCCAGATGATGGTTTTGCAAACCAAGGAAATTCTGGACCTTGACCTATATAGTTATATCCAGCTGTCAATGAAAGAGTAGGATAATATTCTGCCTGAATTGCCTTTTTATTAAATACTAAAAGCTCTTCTTGTTTCTTTAAAAGCAGGTATTCTGTTCTGTTTTCAACATTTGGCTCTTCTGTTAAAGACGTTGGAACCACTTCAAATTCTTCTTTAGGCATCACAAATTGAGATTCGATAGGCATACCCATGTAGAATTTCAATGCATTTTCCTGCAGTTCAATTTGATTTTTAACTTGCTGACGATCTGTATCAATGTTAGACATTTTTACAATAATACGGTCTAAATCTATTTTTTTAGCCAACCCATTATCAAATTGTCCTTGCACAATATCACGAACCTTTTGAGTATTTACATAGTTACTGTCTAACAATATCAGTCTTTCACGCTGTACATAAACAGAATAGTAGTTATTTGCAACTCTTTCAATAACTTGTTCGTCTGTCAATTGACTATTAATCTGATAAAATTCACGTGTAGACTGTGCTGCTCTTAAACCTGTAAAAACCGCCTGATCAAATATTGCCTGAGTTAAAGAAACCCCAGCTGTTGATGTCCATTTCTGACCAAAAGCAGCTTGAATTGTCGTTCCTGGCTGTCCAAATCCCGCACCATCAATAACTGTTGTTTGAATGATAGGATTATAAGTTAAGTTACCATTTGCAGTTATTTGCGGTAATGCTCTCGAGCGTATTTCTTGAATTTTATATTCGCTGTTTTCGACCTGAAGTTTTGCCTTCTTAGCATCGGCTTTATTTTCAAGTGCATATGTAACAGCCTCTTTCAAGGTTAAGGTTTTGACTTGTGCGCCAGCAGTTATGCCTAGTGTACACAAAACTATAAGAAAGATTCTTTTCATAAGTAGTTACTATTTATTTTAAAAATTTGAGATGGCATCGTCATTTCCTCTTTTACAACTCTCCTAGAATAAAATGACGACAATTTGGATAATTAATTATTTATTTTTTTTAATTGCTTTTCTAATTCCTCTACTCCTTTTTCGGTTGCCATTGCACGAGTATGATACTCCAAGGCCTCCAACTCTATTCTTTGCGCTTCACTTTCAGAAACCGTATTTTCGTTTATATGAAAAACTAGAGTGTAATAAAACTTAACATATACCTCTACATTTAAATCACTTCTATATAGTCCTTCACGAATTCCTTTTTCGATATTTTCTCTAAAAAGCTGCGTACACTGATCAATTTCAAAAGACAAAATGTTTTGATAAATCTCTGGATAGTGTTTTTTCAACTGATAGATTGGCGAAGTGTCAATGTTGTTTTTAAACATATCACGAAACATTTCTCTAATCTCAAAATTCTCATGAATAGCGTTATAATTCTTTGCTATAATCGTGTCCATAATTTCATGCACTTGACCATGAACCAATGATGTGCTTTCCTCAATCAAAACTTCTTTGTTGCAGAAATATTTGTAAATCGTTTTTTTCGAAATACACATTTCACCTGCAATATCATCCATTGTAACACTTTTAAAACCAAGCTTTAAAAATAACTCGCTTGCTTTTGCTATAATCTTCTCTTTCATTTTAAATTCTCGAATTGCCTTACAAATATACTTTGGAAACTAAAATCAAAAAAATAGTTTCCGATATTTTTGTAATAATTTTACATTAATTTATTCTTTTAGTAAGATTTATATGCTAAATTCTAAATTTGCTATAAGTTTGATGTCTTTACCCAAAGCGGCGCCAGAAGAATGATTAAAAGAGCTAAAATCTAAACCAAAGTCTTCTCGTTTGATGTTTCCTTTAATTTCAAAAGCTACTTTCTTTTCTCCATTATAAATATTTTCTCCAAGAAATTCAGCATCCAATTCAACTACTCTTGTAATATCTTTTATGGTTAAATCTCCTTTGAAGAAATTGATATTCTGATTTACTTTTTGAAATGAAGTCGATTTGAAGCTAATAATTGGATGCTCATCTTCTTCAAAAAAGTCTTGAAGCTGTAAATAAGCATCTATAGATTGGAAACTTTCATTTTTGTTATTGATATCCAAAGAGAATTCAACCGAAGCATCTTCAATCTCATTATCTTCAATGTTTACATAACCATCAAATTTATTTGTGCTTCCACCCATATAAGCAGTTCTCGATCTTCTCATTTCTAATAAAACATCTGACTGACTAGAATCTAAGGTCCATTTTGTTTTCATAAATACTTGATTTAATTGAGTTTATAAATCATTCAAACTCTTATGGAAACTTTTACAGTGTTCTTAGTTTCCATTACAACGCTGCAAATATAGACAGGAAACTCTAAATACCAAAAAAGTTTCCAAGTTTTTTAGAAAAAATTTTAACATATTAGAAATGAGAATGATTAAGAACTCTTTCCAATTCTTTAAGAAGCTTTTAATCATTTCAATAATTGAAATTCATATTTGAATTGTATCTTTGAGCCTCGAAATCAGAATTCATTATGCACGATATAAGTCAGTACCAAGATTTTTTCATCAATTATCTTCAAAGCCAAAACATACATAAAGAGCCTAAAAATCTTTACGAGCCTATAGAATATATTTTAGGACTTGGCGGAAAACGCATCCGTCCTGTTTTAACTTTAATGGCCGCAGAGGTTTTTGATACTGATTATTCGATTGCGCTTCCGGCAGCAATGGCGGTGGAAGTTTTTCATAACTTTTCGCTGGTTCATGATGACATCATGGATGATGCGCCTTTGAGAAGAGGACAAGTTACCGTGCATGAAAAATGGGATTTAAATACTGGGATTCTTTCTGGAGATGCCATGCTTATTTTGGCTTATCAGTATTTTGAACAATATGAACCGACTGTTTTTAGAAATCTAGCCAAATTATTCAGCAAAACAGCGCTTGAAGTTTGCGAAGGACAGCAGTGGGATGTAGATTTTGAAACTCGTAAAGATGTTACGATTCCGCAATATCTTAAAATGATTGAATACAAAACAGCTGTTTTGGTTGCAGCTGCCATGAAAATGGGCGCAATTGTATCTAAAACTTCTGAAAAAGAAGCCGATTTAATTTATGATTTCGGATTGAATTTAGGATTGGCCTTCCAGCTTCAAGATGATTATTTGGATGCTTTTGGAGATCCTGAAACTTTTGGAAAACAAGTAGGAGGAGATATTATTGAAAATAAAAAAACGTATTTGTATCTAAAAGCATTAGAATTTTCTACTGACGAAAAAGCTTCAGAATTAGAAAAATTGTTTACGCTTCAGCTAGAAGATAATGTAGAAAAAATAGAAACTGCCAAAGCAATTTTTAATCAATCTGGAGCATCAAAAGCCACTCAGGAAGCAATTGAAATGTACACTTTTAAAGCTTTTGAAACATTAGAAAAAATGGAAATCAGCGGTGAAAAGAAAAACGTTTTGAGGACTTTCGGAGAAAATTTAATGGGACGTAAAGTTTAGTATTCAGAAAAAAATCTACAATCAGCAATCTAAAATCTAAAATCACATGTTTGTAGCACCCGTAAATACCGAATCATTATTAGCGCAAGCGCAGGCAGAGACTTTATATTTGAATCTTATTGAGCAGATTAATAAAGACTTCAATCTAGCCAACGAAGGAATCGATTTTCCGTTAAGCATTTCTCCAGATGAATTAAAGATTCAGCTTCACGAAAAAGTTTACCGAATGATTCAGTACAAATTTGCTGAATACTTAAACTTGCTGTACATTATTGACGTTCCCGAAAACGAAATCAAACAACTTGACGGTTCAGATTTGGTTATCCTAGCTGAACAAGTTGCTTTCTTGATTTTAAAAAGAGAATGGCAGAAGGTTTGGTTTCGAAATTATTATAAATAAGGTTCTGAGGTTCTGAGATGCTAAGATTCTAAGGTTTTTGCTGATCTATTAAAAGCTCTCTCATAAAAACGCTAATTTTAAAACAATCTTCTATATCTTCAGTATCAAAACATGCCCAGTAATAAATTGTATATTTATGAATATGGAAATCTATTTCCAAAAAATTTTTAACTATATTCAAATAGTTTAAGAATAATTTTTCCCCATTCTGCTCTTCTGTCGCCTGGATTATAGTTTCCATAAGAACAAACTTTTCTTCTTCATCTCTTAAATTCTTGTATAATTCAATATACTTTTCAATTTCATTTGGATTTGCAATTTCATAGGACCAATCCTGCATAAAATCATTATACTCTACATCCAATTTCTTAGCTAAGGAAGCTATTGCCTTTCCTGTTCCGCATCTAAATTCTGGCTCAACCACTATTAAAATATATTTTTAAATTATCTTGCAGCTAAAAAACTTAGAATCTTAGCATCTCAGAACCTTAGCAACTTAAAAATAAACCCTCACAAAAGGCATAAATCCTGAACCGTAAAGACTTTTATTAGGATCGTATAAAACATCGTAACGTGCACCAATTGTCACGTTTCCTGTTCTATAACCTGCTCCTAGATATAATGCGGTATTCCAATAAGAATCGGAAAAACCGGGATGATAATAATTTTCATCGTAGTCGGTATCGACCTTAACTTGTTCTAATTCTGCAGATAATTGAAGTTGTGGAATCGGGTTTACAAGCGTGATAAAACTTCCGCCGTAAACAAATGATTCGTAATAATTCTTTTGATATAAATAACCAAATTGCAATCCAACTCCAAGGGCAACAATTTCGTTGACATTGTAAATGGCGCTTGGCATTACAGAGACATTCGTGTATCCTGAACCAAACCCAAGACCTAAACCGCCTCCAAATTGAACTTTTTCCCAAAAATGGTTACTGTTGTCAATGACATATTTTTGTTGTGCAATACTATAACTTGAAAATAAGACGGCCAAAATCACAAAAAAATATCTGCAATCGATTGAAAATTGAATTTTATTCATAGTTAACGTTTATTTTAACAAATTTTTACGTAAAAGTACGTAAAAAAAAGATTTAAATAAATGTGATTGTTGTACTTTTGCCTTTCTATATAACAAAAAAGTATATTCACTCATATTATGGATAGGTTTTCATTTTTAAACGCAGCGCATACCGAGTTTTTTGCACAATTATACGATCAATATTTAGTTAACCCAGACAGCGTTGAGCCTAGCTGGAGAAGTTTTTTTCAAGGTTTTGACTTTGGACAAACAACTTATAACGACGAAAATCCAGTGCAAACGATCGTTGAGTACGTGACTAGCGATAACGCAGACTGTAGTTTGGTTTCAGAAAAACTGCAAAAAGAATTCAATGTACTAAAATTAATCGACGGATACCGTACGCGCGGGCATTTATTCACGAAAACAAATCCTGTTCGTGACCGTAGAACTTCATCTCCAACTTTGGATATTGAAAACTTCGGATTAACAACAGCTGATCTTTCAACTGTTTTTGATGCTGCTCAAACAATCGGCATGGCGCCTTCTTCTTTACAAGATATCGTAAATCGTCTTAAAGCTATTTACTGCCAGCATATCGGTATTGAATATATGTACATTAGAAATCCTGGTGTTGTAAAATGGATTCAGGACAAATTGGCTGTAAATGTTAATCAGCCAAATTTCTCTACAGAAGAAAAGAAAACAATCTTAAATAAATTAAACGAAGCTGTTTCTTTTGAAAACTTCCTTCATACTAAATATGTTGGACAAAAACGTTTCTCATTAGAAGGAGGAGAATCTATCATCCCAGCTTTAGATGCTTTGATCGAGCAAGCTGCTGAAAAAGGTGTTGAACAATTCGTAATGGGAATGGCTCACCGTGGTCGTTTGAACGTTTTGGCAAACATCTTCGGAAAATCTACTCAAGATATCTTTGGTGAGTTTGACGGTAAAGATTACGATCAAGAATATTTTGACGGTGACGTAAAATACCACTTAGGTCTTACTGCCGACAAAAAAACAAGATCTGGAAAAAGCATCAACATCAATTTAGCACCAAACCCTTCTCACTTAGAAACCGTTGGAGCTGTAATTGAAGGTATCACAAGAGCTAAACAAGATAAATACTATGCTGACGATTTCTCTAAAGTATTGCCAATCGCAGTACACGGAGATGCTGCAATTGCAGGTCAAGGTATTTTATATGAAATCATTCAGATGGCTCAACTTGATGGTTACAAAACTGGAGGAACAATCCACATCGTAATTAACAACCAAGTTGGATTTACAACAAACTACTTAGACGCTCGTTCTTCTACTTATTGTACAGACGTTGCTAAAGTAACCCTTTCTCCAGTATTACACGTAAATGCTGATGATGCAGAAGCTGTTGTACACGCTGTATCTTTTGCATTAGACTACAGAATGCAATTTGGACGTGACGTATTTATTGACTTATTAGGATATAGAAAATACGGACATAATGAAGGTGACGAACCTCGTTTTACACAACCTGTTTTATACAAAATCATTGCTAAACATAAAAACCCAAGAGACATCTACGCAGATAAATTACTTTCTGACGGTGTAATCGATGCATCTTATGTTAATGCTTTAGAAAAACAATACAAATCTGCTTTAGAAGAAAACTTAGAAGCTTCACGTAAAAAAGACTTAACAATCATTACTCCATTCATGAAAAACGAATGGGACGGATTTGTTCAAGTAACAGATACTCAAATGCTTCAAAAAGTTGATACTACTTTTGCTAAAGAAGGATTAGATTCTATCATTAAGACAATCTCAACTTTACCAGAAGACAAAAAGTTTATCAACAAAATAAGTAAAATTGTTACAGACAGAAAAGCTGGTTACGATAACAATACCATCGATTGGGGAACTGCAGAAGCATTAGCTTACGGTTCTCTTTTAACAGAAGGATTTGACGTTCGTATTTCTGGTCAAGACGTTGAGCGTGGTACATTCTCTCACCGTCATGCTGTTGTAAAAGTAGAAGATTCTGAAGAAGAGGTAATCTTATTGAACGCTATTGAAAACAAAAAAGGAAACTTTGGCGTATTCAATTCACTTTTATCAGAATATGGAGTTTTAGGTTTTGATTATGGATATGCATTAGCAAACCCAAAAGCCTTAACAATTTGGGAAGCACAATTTGGAGATTTCTCTAACGGTGCTCAAATCATGATTGACCAATACATTTCTTGTGGCGAAGATAAATGGAACAACCAAAACGGTATTGTTTTATTATTGCCTCACGGATATGAAGGTCAAGGTGCAGAACACTCTTCTGCAAGAATGGAACGTTACTTACAGCTTTGCGCAAGACACAACATGTATGTTGCCGATTGTACAACGCCAGCTAACTTCTTCCACTTATTAAGAAGACAAATGAAAACGAATTTCCGTAAACCATTGGTAGTTTTCTCTCCAAAAAGTTTATTGCGTGATCCAAGATGTGTATCTACAGTTGAAGAAATTGCAAATGGAAGTTTCCAAGAAACAATTGATGACAATACAGTAGACAAAAAAGGTGTAAAAACTTTAGTTTTTGTTACAGGTAAATTCTACTATGATATCGTAGCAGAAAGAGAAAACAACGGAAGAAATGATGTTGCAGTGGTTCGTATCGAACAATTATTCCCTTTCCCTGTAGATCAAATCAAAGAAATTATTGCACAATATCCAAATGCTGACGATTATGTTTGGGCGCAAGAAGAGCCTAAAAACATGGGAGCTTACAGCTTTATGTTAATGAACTTCGATCTTGTAAAATGGAGATTGGCTTCATTAAAAGCATATTCTGCTCCAGCATCTGGAAGCTACACACGTGCAAAACGTCGTCATGCAGATGCAATTAGAATGGTATTCGATAAAAATTTATTCAGATAATAAAAAAATGTTTCAAGTTTCAATCCCGATAGCTATCGGGAATGAAACCATAAAAACCTTAAACAAAAACAAAGATGATTTTAGAAATGAAAGTCCCATCACCAGGGGAATCAATAAAAGAAGTTGAAATTGCAACTTGGTTAGTAAAAGACGGAGATTATGTAGAAAAAGATCAGGCGATTGCTGAAGTTGATTCAGATAAAGCTACTCTTGAATTACCTGCTGAAATGAGCGGTGTAATTACACTAAAAGCTGAAGAAGGTGATACAGTAGCTGTAGGTGCTGTAGTTTGTTTAATTGATACAGATGCTGCTAAACCAGCAGGTGGCGCAGCTCCAGCGGCTGAAGCTCCAAAAGCAGAGGCGCCGAAAGCGGAAGCTCCAAAGGTAGAAGCACCAAAAGCTGAGACTCCTAAAGCAGCTCCGGCAGCAACAAGTTATGCAGCTGGAACTCCATCTCCGGCAGCAAGAAAAATATTAGACGAGAAAAATATTGCTCCAGCAACAGTTTCTGGAACTGGTAAAGGCGGAAGAATTACTAAAGATGATGCTGTAAATGCAGTGCCTTCAATGGGAACTCCAACTGGTGGAAGCCGTGGAACTGAGCGTACAAAATTATCAATGTTACGTCGTAAAGTAGCAGAAAGACTAGTTTCAGCTAAAAACGAAACGGCTATGCTTACTACTTTCAACGAAGTAAACATGACGCCAATCAACCAAATTCGTAACGAATACAAAGATGCTTTCAAAGCAAAACATGGTGGTCTTGGTTTAGGTTTTATGTCATTCTTTACAAAAGCAGTTACAAGAGCTTTACAATTATATCCAGATGTTAACTCTATGATGGATGGTGATTACAAAATCGCTTATGATTTTGCTGACATCTCAATCGCAGTTTCTGGACCAAAAGGATTAATGGTTCCTGTTGTTCGTAATGCTGAATTATTGACTTTCCGCGGAATTGAAGCTGAAATCAAAAGATTAGCTTTAAGAGCTCGTGATGGTCAAATCACAGTTGACGATATGACTGGAGGAACTTTTACAATTACTAACGGTGGAGTTTTTGGAAGTATGTTATCTACTCCAATCATCAACCCTCCGCAATCAGGAATCTTAGGAATGCACAACATCATTGAGCGTCCGATTGCTGTAAACGGAAAAGTTGAAATTCACCCAATGATGTATGTTGCTCTTTCTTACGACCACAGAATCATCGACGGACGTGAGTCTGTTGGTTTCTTAGTTGCTGTAAAAGAGGCTTTAGAAAACCCAGTAGAATTATTGATGAATGGCGACGCTAAACGTGCTTTAGAGCTGTAATTTTTAAGTAATTTTCGACAATATAAAAGCCTGTTCTTTCATTAGAACAGGCTTTTTTTTGCTTAAAATTAACTTAAGATTAGCTTAAGATGTTAATTTTTTGAATTAATGAAAATTTTAACCTTTAAAAACTATTTAATTTAGAATAAATAAGAATAACTTGTTTAGTTGCTATCCAACAATTAAATTTGCACTATCAAAATTAATTCTAAATAAAAATGAAATTAAAATTTACAATTTCTTTTTTGAGTTTTTGTTTTGCTTTAATGACCAGCGTATCAGCTTTGGCTCAAGAAAAAGCAACTATTAAAGGCCAAATTAGCTTAACAAATAATCAAGCTGCAGATAATGTGTCTGTCACATTGAAAGGAACAAAAATAGGAACTAGCACAGACGCCAATGGTTTCTATGAAATTAAAAATATCAAACCAGGCAACTATGTGTTAAAAGTTTCTGGAATTGGTTATTCTTCTAAAGAAAAAAGCGTTAGTCTTAATAGCGGCGACTCAATTATTGAGGATTTTAGAATTAGCGAAAACTCTCAAGAATTAAATGAAATTGTTGTAAACGGAAACAGAAAAAATCCGCTAGCTCGTAAAGAAACACAACAAGTATCAAGATTACCTCTTAAAAATCTTGAAAACCCACAAGTTTATACTACAATTACTGCTGAATTATTAAAAGAACAAGTGGTTACCAATCTTGACGATGCTCTTAAAAATGCTCCAGGATTAACCCCTCTTTGGGCTTCTACAGGTCGTGGAGGTGATGGCGCGGGTTATTTCTCTTTAAGAGGATTTGCTGTACAACCAACAATGACTAATGGATTACCAGGATTAACAAACGGAGGTTTAGACCCTGCTAACATAGATAAAATTGAAGTAATTAAAGGACCGTCTGGTACTTTATTCGGAAGCAGTTTAATCTCTTACGGAGGTTTAATTAACTTAACTACAAAAAAACCTTATGATCGTTTTGGAGGAGAAGTTAGCTACACTGCTGGAAGCAACGGTTTAAACAGAGTAACAGCAGACGTTAACACTCCTGTAGACGAGGAACACAGAATTAATTTCCGCGTAAATACTGCTTATCATACAGAAAACAGTTTCCAAGATGCTGGATTTAAAAAGTCATTCTTTTTTGCTCCATCATTATCTTACCAAGTAAATGACAAACTTTCGTTTTTCATTAATACAGAATTCATGAACAACAAACAGACGAACGCTACTATGTTATTTTTAGACAGAGCAGCTCCGTTGAGAGTTCACAATATGGATGAATTAGGTTATGATAACAAACGTTCTTACACTAGTAATGAATTGGCAATCGAAACTCCTTCATACAATTTACAAGGTCAAATGATGTACAAATTCAATGACCAATGGACTTCACAAACTGTAGTTTCAAGAGGTTCTTCTTCATCTAATGGATACTATAGCTATTTATACGAAGGAACACAATACGCTCCAGCTGAAATAAGCGAAGGAATTGTTTTAGGACGTTCTATGAATTATCAAAATTCAACAACTCTAACAACAGATATTCAACAAAACTTTATTGGAGACTTTAAAATAGGAAGTCTAAGAAACCGTCTTGTTGTTGGTTTAGACTACTTCAACAGAGGCATGGTTGACAATAGCTCTAATTACGTAAGAAATGGTAATATCTATATTGGTAATCTAGATGTTGCCACTGTGAATCAATATCTTTATAACATCACAGATCCTACTAAATACATCACTAATGGAGATAATGGAAACTTAACTAAAGCTGGAACTGATGCTCTTATTGCAAGTGCCGGAATTAGTATGAACAAAACAAAACAAGAAGTTTACAGCGCCTATTTTTCTGATGTAATCAATTTTACACCTGCTTTATCAGCAATGGCAAGTTTACGTGTTGACCGTTTTGTAACTGCTGGTGATTTATCAACAAATGCTGATGATTTCAATCAAACTGCATTTTCTCCTAAATTTGGTATCGTTTATCAGCCAATTATAGACAAAGTTTCGCTTTTTGCAAACTATATGGATGGTTTTGCTAATTCTGCTCCAGTAACAGAAATTTTAGGTGACGGAACTACTCGCCCAAGAACTTTCAAACCAGAACATGCTAACCAATTTGAAATTGGTACAAAATTAAACGTGTTTAAAGACAAACTTTACGCGACATTTAGCTACTATGACATTCAGGTAAAAGACCAAGTTTATGTAGTTTATACGGCAACATCTCAAACGCCTTACCAAGATGGAGCACAAAGAAATAAAGGTTTTGAAGCAGAATTCGTTGCAAGCCCTATTGATGGTTTAAACATCGTAGCAGGTTACAGCTATGTTGATGCTGTCTTAAACGCTGGAGATCCTTCTTTTGTAGGACGTAGACCAGAAAGTTCAGGACCAAGAAACTTAGCAAATCTTTGGGCAAGTTATAAATTCCCAGAAGGAGATTTAAAAGGTTTTGGTTTAGGATTTGGAGGAAACTACGCCGACAAAAACTTAATCATGAACAGAAACGGTGTTGGTCAATTTACAATCCCTTCTTATACTGTTTTAAATTCTTCTATTTTCTACGGAACAGAAAAATACACATTGACATTAAAATTAGACAATATTGCTAATGTTGATACATATGATGGTTGGTCAACAATTCATCCAAGAAATATGAGAACTGTTGCGGCGAACTTCTCGTACAGATTCTAATAAAAAACAGCAAAAACACCTTTCTCATAAAAGAAAGGTGTTTTTTAAATTTTAAAGATTATGATTACAACTGCCAGCGTTATCGTTTTTTTAGCTTTTTACACTCTTTATTATACTTCAAAAAGAGCTGTATTGTCTTATGATTTAGGTTTTGAAAAATGGATGCAGAAAAATCCAAAACAAACTAAAATCATTGGCTTAATGCTTTTGTTATCTGCTTACATGATGTGGCTTTTTACACAATCATTAGGCTGTGGCACTTTGATGTTTTTTATTCAGCTCATGACAGTTGGAAGTTTAATCATTATCCTTACACCATTAAAAAAAATAAACAGTAAGTTACTTTTGGCATTACTGGTTTTTATTGCACTAACAGAATTCTACTACCAGTAATCATTATCAAATTATGCCAGCAAATTCAAAATATCTAAATCCCTCTTTTTGGCCACGCTTTTCCAAAATTACTGCTGCAATTTTAGGAGGATACTTTGTTTCTGTTACTTTTCATTTGGCTTTAGCTTCTTGGTTTAACCGTGCCAATGTATTAATCACAATGGCCTTTAGCGGTTTTATTCTATGGGTCGCTTTAATGATCATCGCATTTTTAGCCAAAAGTGGTTGGAAAATATGGGGAATTTACATCTTGCTTTCTTTACTTTTTTGTCTTTTTATCTATCTGGGTCAAACCTATAATACGGCACAATAATATTTATGAATAACCGTCATTACAATATCTATTTTCACACACATACTGTCAGCGGAATCGTTATCAGTGTAGTTCTTTTTGTAATTTTCTTCGCTGGGTCTTTTTCTTTTTTTAGAGATGAAATCATCAATTGGGAAAGAAGTGAATCTACAGTAATCACAAGAGAAATTCAATTAGATTACAATAACGCACTGCAGCATCTGGACAAAAAATATGTTTTGCACGGAAGAAATATCACTATTTCTAAACCTTCAGTAGAAAATCGAGTAGCTGTTTATATGGAAGGAACCAAAGATACCTTGGCTCCAAAAAAACAGCAAGCAGGAGAGTTTTTTTATTTAGACAACAAAAATTACAAAGGCTATACTTATGAAGAATCGTATTCATTAGGTGAGCTTTTATACCGTCTGCACTTTCTGGCGCAAATTCCATATCCTGTGGGATATTATTTATCTGGATTTACAGCTTTGTTTTTTTTATTCGCAATCATAACAGGCGTTTTGTTGCATTGGAATAAAATTGTTTCTAATTTTTACATGTTCCGTCCAAAAGAAAAATTAAAAACACTTTGGACAGATGCACATACAGCTTTAGGAATGATTGGTTTGCCATTTCAATTTGTATATGCAGTTACAGGAGCATTTTTTATGATTAAACTTTTAATTGTAGCACCAGCCGTAATGGCTTTATACAAAGGAGACCAAGATAAACTATACAAGGAACTGGAATATACAGATCCCGATTATAAATTTGAAAATAAAAAACTGGCCAATCCATTTAATATTAATGAGCTGGTTGCCAAAACCAAAAAGAATTGGGCCGATTTTGAAATTACCCGTGTTTTTATCCAAAATTATGGAGATGCAAATATGCATGTTTTGGTAGAAGGCGAACTTTTAAGCCATAAAAAGTTTACTGGAATTGGAAAAGTAGTTCACAGAGTTGCCGACGGAAAAGAAATTGCCAAAAAAGACCCAATTGCACAAACCAGTTATTTAGATGTTGTAAAAAATGTTTTGTATAGAATACATTTTGGCGATTATGGCGGATATGCTTTAAAAATTGTAAGCTTCATTTTAGGAATTATAACCTGTTTTGTCATTATTTCTGGAGTTATGATCTGGCTTGTTGCCCGACAAAAAAACAATATGCCAGAAAAGAAAAGGCGTTTCAATAATGCTGTTGTTCGCATTTATCTGGCCATTTGCTTGAGCATGTATCCAATTACAGCACTAGCCTTTATAGGAAGTAAAATTTTCTATCCGTTAAGTCAGTCTAATTTGTATGCACTTTATTTTGGAGGCTGGCTATTGCTAACTATTTTCTTTATTATTAAAAAGAATGATGCTTTTACCAACAAATTCTGTCTGATTTCAGGAAGTATTTTAGGATTCTTAATTCCAATTACCAACGGAATCGTTTCTGGAAATTGGTTTTGGACTTCATTTATGGAAAACAAATTTCAGATTTTCTTTATTGATGTTTTCTGGATTTTCCTAGCTGGAATTTCATTATACACCGCTTATCATTTAAAGCCAAAAAAAGCAGTTTCTTAAAAATTAGCTTAATTTATTTGCCCTCTATTGGTTTTGCGTATACTTTTACGCTTTTAATCAAAATATGGGATTCAAAACCAAAATACGTTTTATACACAAATGGCTCGGATTAATTTCTGGGCTTATTGTTTTTATAGTTTGTATTACGGGCTGCATTTTTTGTTTTCACGACGAAATAAAAGACATCACAAGAAAAGAATGGCGCTTGGTTGAACCTCAAAACAAACCTTTTCTATTACCATCTGAATTACAGAAAAAAGCGAAGGAAGTTCTTCCGGCAAACAAAACCAGTATGGTTGCTTATTATGGAAAAAACAGATCAGCAATTGTTTATACCTATTCGGACACAGAGAATTTATATCTCTATTTTAATCCCTACACAGGCAAATATTTAAAAACAGAAAATCCAAAAACCGATTTCTTTATTATTGTAGAATACATTCATTTGTATCTGCTCCTACCCGATTACATTGGAAAACATATTATTGGTGGCGCAACCATTATTTTTATCCTATTATTAATTTCCGGAATTATACAATGGTGGCCAAAACGAAAAAGTGACATTAAAAGAAGTTTCACCATTAAATGGTCTGCAAAATGGCGACGAGTAAATTACGACTGGCACAATACTACCGGTTTTTACATTTCATTAATTGCCTTAATTCTTGCTATAACCGGACTTACTTTTACTTACGAATGGGTTGGCGACGGAATTTATAAATCTTTCAATTTTGGCGGAGACAAAGCAGGCGAAACCAAAATGCCTGTAATTGACACAACCACTTTCAAGGCAAATTCAGTTACTGCAATTGACAAAGCATTTATCCAAACCTTAAAATTACAGCCAAAAGCAGAAATGTTCTTTGTAATGATTCCGCAACAAAAAGGCGATATTGTGAGTACAGGCGCCTATCCGCACACCTTACGTTACGATCAGCAGAGCAATTATTATTTTCATCCGTCAAGCGGAAAATTGATTCAAAGCCAGACATTCGATAAAAAGACTTTAGGATTAAAAGTGGTAGAAATGAATTACGGAATACATACAGGACAAGTTTTAGATCTTCCAGGAAAAATTATAGCCTTTACCGTGAGCTTAATTGCCGCAATACTTCCTATCACTGGATTTATAATTTGGTTTGGAAGAAACAAGAAATCTAAAAAAGTAAAAGCATAAAAAAACCGTCTCGTTTTTAACGGGACGGTCTTTTTATAATTGGACTGAAATTATGTGATTAATTTCTGTTTGCTAAAGCATTTTTCTGTAAATTTTTAACCGAACTTACTTTGTTGTCAACATAAGCAACTTCTTTCAAGCTGTCTTCATTAAAGTAAATCCATTTTCCAGTTTTAACTCCGTCTGCGTATTCTCCAACGGCTTTTTTGTTTCCATTTTCGTCATAAGATACCCAAACACCGTCTAATTTACCGTCTTTAAAAAAGCCTTCTTGCTGCACTTTACCACTTTCATAGTAATACGTTGCTTTTACCTTGTTTCCAGCAGCTTCTAATTCAGGCTTTCCTTCTTGTGCAACTACAATTCCAGAGAACAATATTGCAGCTAAAATTACACTCTTTTTCATATCTTTAGGTATTAATGTTAAGAAATCTTTATCAAATATAGTTAATAGTTTACATTAAAAAAACTTTTACTTAACAATTTGGTAACATTGATTAAAAACTTAACATTGGAAAAATAGACCTAATAAAAAAACCAGCGCTCAGGCACTGGTTTTACTGGTGTTTTAGAAATATTTAAACTTTACGATAACGTTGTAAATTTCGTAAATAAATTAGTTCAATAATGCTGTAAGCTGTTTATCCAATTCTGGGTCTGAAGGTCTCGCCGCATCATATTTTACAATATTACCACTTGGATCTAGCAGAATAAATCTTGGAATTCCAGTTACATTATAATTAACAATAAACTCAGATTCCCAATCTTTATCGGCTAAAAGTTGTGTACCGCCAAGACTTTTATCGGCAACAAATTTTCTCCATTTCTCACTGTCTTTCAATTTATCAATAGAGATACTCACAAACTCAATATTTTTTCCATGATACTTTTCTTCTAACTTTTTTAAATACGGAATTTCAGCTCTACAAGGTGCGCACCAAATTGCCCATAAATCAATGTAAACATATTTCCCTTTAAAATCAGAAAGTTTGGTTTTTCCTCCTTTATAATTTTCATAATCAAAACTCGGAGAAGCTTTTCCTATAAATTTATTTGATTTTAAAACTCTCTCGTAATCTTGCGCTACATATTGATGAAAACTTTCAAAACTGCGCTTTAAAGCCGTTTTAAAATCTGCCGAAAAATCACTCTTCTCTATTTTTTCTGTATCCGATTTCAATTTGCCATCCAGTAAAGCAGCAAATTCATTCGGTTCTTTAGTAAAAGCCTCTTTAGTAAAGTTTTCATCCCTTAAGGCCTGTTGCGCTAAAAAGTTACTTTCCTCTACTCCTTTACCTTTATATACAATCGTTTCATCAAATTCTTGCGCGTTTAATGTTAAATTGACTTCAGAATTTGGTTTTAAATACAAATTAGAAGATTCCTTCCCATCATACAATACATAAAATCCTTGAGGAGCATTAAAAGTGGTTGCAAAAACTCCTTTTTTATCAATTGGGATTATTTTCTCAAAATTATCTCTTCCTTTAATTATTAAAGTATCACTATTTCTATTGGCAATTGTAGCCGTAAACTTGATAGAATTTGTGTCTTGGGCGACTATGTTTAAAGCATTAAAAATTACTAATCCTGCAACAAAGAGTTTTTTCATAGGTATTTCAATTAGTTTTTAGATAATCAAAACTAAAGAAATTAAAGCTTCCACTTTTTGGAATTAACAAAATATTTAAAATTATTCTGCATCAACTTATCACTTTACTATATTATCTTGAATTTTGTATTTACTTTTGCAGTCTAAAATTTTGATTATGTATAGAAGTCATAATTGTGGCGAATTAAACGCTTCAAATATTAATACCGAAGTTACACTTGCGGGCTGGGTTCAAAAATCACGTGATAAAGGATTTATGAATTGGGTCGATTTACGTGACCGCTACGGAATTACACAACTTATTTTTGACGAAAGTCGTACTAATAAAACTGTTTTTGAATTGGCAAAAACACTTGGACGTGAATTTGTAATTCAGGTAAAAGGAACTGTTATTGAGCGTGAAGCTAAAAACAAAAACATCCCAACTGGTGAAATTGAAATTTTAGTTTCAGAATTAACGATTTTAAATAGTGCACTTACTCCTCCTTTTACAATTGAAGATGAAACTGACGGTGGAGAAGATATCAGAATGAAATACCGTTACTTGGACATCAGAAGAAATCCAGTAAAAAATAGTTTATTATTCCGTCACAAAGTGGCAATGGAAGTTCGTAAATATTTATCTGATTTGGATTTCTGCGAAGTTGAAACACCTTACCTAATCAAATCGACTCCAGAAGGAGCAAGAGATTTTGTTGTGCCAAGCCGCATGAATGAAGGTCAGTTTTATGCTTTGCCGCAATCTCCGCAAACTTTCAAACAATTGTTGATGGTAGGTGGAATGGATAAATATTTCCAAATTGTGAAATGTTTCCGTGACGAAGATTTACGTGCAGACCGTCAGCCAGAGTTTACTCAAATTGACTGCGAAATGGCATTTGTAGAGCAAGAAGATATTTTGAATATTTTCGAAGGATTGACAAGACATTTATTAAAAGAAATTAAAGGCATTGAAGTAGATAAATTCCCAAGAATTACTTACGACTACGCCATGAAAACATACGGAAACGACAAACCGGACATTCGTTTCGGAATGAAGTTTGGAGAATTGAACGAATTTGCACAACACAAAGAATTCCCTGTATTTAATGCGGCTGAATTAGTTGTCGGAATTGCGGTTCCTGGAGCAGGAAATTACACTCGTAAAGAAATCGACGGGTTAATTGATTGGGTTAAACGTCCACAAGTTGGAGCGTCAGGAATGGTTTATGTAAAATGTAACGAAGACGGAACTTACAAATCGTCTGTAGACAAATTCTACGATCAAGACGATTTGACAAACTGGGCAAAAGCAACAGAAGCAAATCCTGGAGATATGATTTTTGTTCTTTCTGGTCCAGCAAACAAAACACGTGCTCAGCTTTCTGCTTTACGTATGGAATTAGCAACTCGTTTAGGCTTACGTAATCCAGAAGAATTTGCTCCATTATGGGTTGTTGATTTCCCATTATTGGAACTTGACGAAGAAAGCGGACGTTATCATGCAATGCACCACCCATTTACTTCTCCAAAACCAGAAGACATGGCTTTACTAGAAACAGAACCTGGAAAAGTTCGTGCAAACGCTTATGATATGGTTTTAAACGGAAATGAAATTGGAGGTGGATCTATTCGTATTCACGATAAAGCGACACAACAATTAATGTTTAAATATTTAGGATTTACTGAAGAAGAAGCAAAAGCACAATTCGGCTTCTTAATGGATGCTTTCCAATTTGGAGCACCACCTCACGGAGGACTTGCTTTTGGTCTTGACAGACTTGTGGCAATTCTTGGAGGTCAGGAAACAATTAGAGATTTCATCGCTTTCCCTAAAAACAATTCAGGACGCGATGTAATGATCGATGCTCCTGCTGCAATTGACGACGCACAATTAAAAGAACTTCGAATTAAAGTAAATATTGCTTAATTTGAAGTAAATTATTCATAAAAAAATAAAAAGCCGCTGAAATTTCAGCGGCTTTTTTAATTTAACCAAATACTAAGAAAAATCTTAAAGGCTATTTTTTTTAGAATTATCATATTCCTACAAACGTAATGTTTTTATATTCCTACAATTAATGATTCGCAAATTATGGTATTTTATAAACAAATTGACGCAATAAACCGCGTAAAAACACTGTAAATCAATAATTTTTACAAAAAATTAACACGTATATGTCTTTTGTATGATTTTAAATATTACATTTGTTTATTATAAATTATTATTACATTACAAATGCGTACAGGTACAGTAAAATTTTTCAATGAATCTAAAGGTTATGGATTCATTACAGACGAAGAAACAGGAAAAGACATCTTCGTTCACGCTTCAGGAATTAACGCGGAAGAATTACGCGAAGGTGACCGTGTAAGCTATGAAGAAGAAGAAGGAAGAAAAGGGAAAGTTGCTGCTAAAGTAGCAGTAATCTAAGAAAAATATAGCAATTTATTTTTTTTGCCTCTGAATGGTCTCAGAAGACGTCCCGAAGTATCGGGACGTTTTTTTTTGCCCATTTCTTAAAAAAATATTAAAATAACGCAATGTTATTTATAATCAATAAAAATTAGACATAAACGCGGTTTACTACCCTACTTAAATCCTTTTTTAGCTTGTGTTTTACAGAGTTCCAAGTTATCTTTGTGGCTCATTTTTTAAGTAAAAAATCGAAGTTTATGCAATCTGATCAATACAGTTACATTCCTATTTTAATGCAGTTTATTCTAGCTGTTGGTTTTGTGGTAGGAACAATCATTATTTCTGGAAAATTAGGACCAAGAAGAACCTCTGAAGTTAAAGATAAAAACTTCGAGTGTGGTATCGAATCTGTTGGTAACGCCCGTATTCCATTCTCTGTAAAATACTTCTTAGTTGCCATTTTGTTCGTATTATTCGACGTAGAGGTTATTTTCCTTTATCCTTGGGCAGTAAACTTTAAAGACTTAGGAATTGAAGGAATGCTAAAAATGTTAGTTTTCATGTCTTTGCTTTTAGTTGGTTTCTTTTACATCATCAAGAAGAAAGCATTAGAGTGGGAATAATGATTTTAGATTTTAGATCGGAGATTTTAGATTTATCTAATATTGAGATTTAAAATTTGAATTCAAATTTAAAGTACTGATTTAAAAAATTGATTTTACTTTTTACGATTTCAATGAATCTAAAATCTAAAATCAGAAATCTAAAATAAAATGAGCGATTCAAAAGTAAATATGGTTGCGCCGCCAGAAGGAGTTACTGGTGAAGGTTTCTTCGCTACAAAACTTAGTGATGTTGTTGGTTTAGCAAGAGCTAACTCATTATGGCCGCTTCCTTTCGCGACTTCATGCTGTGGTATCGAATTCATGGCAACAATGGCATCTCACTATGACTTAGCTCGATTTGGTTCTGAGCGTGTGAGTTTCTCGCCAAGACAAGCCGATATGTTATTAGTTATGGGAACTATTTCTAAAAAAATGGCCCCAATTTTAAGACAAGTATACGAACAAATGGCCGAGCCTCGCTGGGTTATTGCTGTTGGAGCATGCGCTTCGTCAGGAGGAGTATTTGACACTTACTCTGTTCTTCAAGGAATTGACAAAGTAATTCCTGTTGATGTTTATGTGCCAGGATGCCCGCCAAGACCAGAACAAATTGTTGATGGAGTTATGAGACTTCAAGACCTGGTAAAAAGCGAATCTGTGAGACGAAGAAGCTCACCTGAATACCAAGAATTATTAGCTTCATATAATATCTCATAAGATGGCTTTAGAAAACACCCTGATCCAAGATAAACTTACTGAAACATTTAATAACGATGTTTTCAATTTTCAGCAAGAAAGAGATATTTTTTCTTTAGAAGCTTCGGCTGATAAAATTACGCCCCTGATTCTATTCCTTAAAAATGATCCTGAATTACGCTTTCACTTCTTAACAGATTTGTGTGGTATTCATTATCCAGATAACGAAACAGAACGCCAGTTTGCAGTTGTTTATCATTTACACAACTGGTACGAAAACAAAAGATTGAAAATCAAAGTTTTCTTAAACGGCGAAAAACCAGAAATTAAATCGGTTTCAAACATTTTCTTGTCTTCTAACTGGATGGAAAGAGAAACTTTCGATTTCTATGGGATTGACTTTATAGGACATCCTCAATTGAAACGTATTTTAAATATGGATGAAATGTTGTCTCACCCAATGAGAAAAGAATTCCCATTGGAAGACAGCGGAAGAACAGATAAGGATGACCGATTCTTCGGAAGAACAACAACAAATTGCTAAAAAATAATTCAACATTATAAAATGTCAGAACTATTATTACCACCAGAGCATCGATATGCTAAAATAATTAAGGAGAGACTAAACGAAGACGGAAGCGAACTTTCTGTACTGAATTTAGGTCCGACTCACCCTGCTACACACGGTATTTTTCAAAATATCTTGTTGATGGATGGTGAAAAAATTCTTGAGGCTGAACCAACTATTGGTTACATCCACAGAGCATTCGAAAAAATTGCCGAAAATCGTCCTTTTTATCAAATTACACCTCTTACAGACCGTATGAACTATTGTTCATCTCCTATCAATAATATGGGATGGTGGATGACTGTAGAAAAATTATTAGGCATTGAAGTTCCAAAAAGAGCTCAATACTTAAGAGTTATCGTTATGGAGCTGGCTCGTATTACAGACCACATTATCTGTAACGGAATTCTAGGGGTTGATACTGGTGCGTATACTGGTTTCTTATACGTTTTTCAATTTAGAGAAAAAATCTACGAAATCTACGAAGAAATTTGTGGAGCTCGTTTGACTACAAATATGGGAAGAATTGGTGGTTTTGAAAGAGACTGGTCTCCAGAAGTTTTCAAAAAACTAGATAAATTCCTTGAAGAATTCCCACCAGTTTGGCAAGAATTCCAAAACTTATTCGAGAGAAATAGAATTTTCCTTGATAGAACTGTAAACGTAGGTGGTATCACTGCCGAAAAAGCAATGGCTTACGGATTTACAGGCCCAAACTTACGTGCTGCTGGAGTTGATTATGACGTACGTGTAGCACAACCTTATTCATCTTACGAAGATTTCGATTTTATTGTACCTGTTGGAAAATCAGGAGATACGTACGATCGTTTCTGTGTTCGTAATGCTGAAGTTTGGGAAAGTTTAAGCATTATTCGTCAGGCGTTAGAAAAAATGCCTCCCGGAAACGAATATCACGCTGAAGTTCCAGATTACTACCTTCCTCCAAAAGAAGACGTTTACACTTCTATGGAATCTTTAATTTATCACTTTAAGATCGTAATGGGAGAAGTTCCTGTACCAGTTGCAGAAATTTACCACCCAGTAGAAGGAGGAAATGGAGAGCTAGGTTTTTATTTAGTAACAGACGGAAGCAGAACTCCATATAGATTACATTTCAGAAGACCATGCTTTATTTATTATCAAGCATTCCCAGAAATGATTAAAGGTGCCATGCTTTCTGATGCAATTATCATCTTATCAAGTTTGAACGTAATTGCAGGAGAATTAGACGCCTAAATAATTGTTGATTTTAGATTTTAAATTTTAGATTGCTGATTGAGAATGCAGATTTTAGAATTTAGATTTAAAATTATAATTAAGAATTGTAAAATTCAGATTGAAGAATCTAAAACTTAAAACAAAGATTGCAGAATAAGGATTGTAGATAAAGATTTGAAAAAATCTAAAATCTAAAATCTAAAATCTAAAATAAAAATGGAACGTAAACATTACAAACAAGAAATAAACATGACTGAAGCATTGATCGCTCGTATCAATGAATTGATTAGTCATTATCCTGAGGGCAAACAAAAATCGGCTTTATTGCCTGTTTTGCACGAAGTTCAGGATGCGCATAACAACTGGTTAAGTATTGAATTGCAAGATAAAGTTGCCGAGATTCTTCAGATAAAACCAATTGAGGTTTATGAAGTGGTTACTTTCTATACGATGTTCAACCAGAAGCCAATTGGTAAGTACATGTTTGAGTTCTGCCAGACTTCTTGTTGTTGTTTAAACGGTGCCGAAAATTTAATGGATTATACTTCTGAAAAACTTGGCATTAAAATGGGCGAAACAACTCCAGACGGAATGTTTACCATTGCTGGTGTAGAATGTTTAGGTGCTTGCGGATATGCTCCGATGATGCAATTAGGTGATTTCTACAAAGAGAAATTGACAGAAGAAAAAATCGATCAGATCATTGCTGATTGTAGAGATGATAAAATAATATTACACGATAAATAAGATGTCACAAAAAATATTATTAGATAAAATCAATATTCCTGGAATTAAAACCTACGAAGTGTATCGCCAAAATGGTGGTTATGCTTCTGTAGAAAAAGCTTTAAAAACACTTACTCCAGACGAAGTTACGGAAGAAGTAAAAAAATCAGGATTACGTGGACGTGGTGGAGCAGGTTTCCCTGCGGGAATGAAATGGAGCTTTATTGATAAAAAATCAGGAAAACCAAGACACTTAGTTTGTAACGCCGACGAATCTGAGCCTGGAACATTCAAAGATAGATTTTTGATGGAATATATTCCTCATTTATTAATTGAGGGAATGATTACTTCAAGCTACGCTTTAGGCGCTAACCTATCGTATATCTACATTCGTGGAGAATATATGTGGGTTTTCAAAATCTTAGAAAGAGCAATCGCCGAAGCAAAAGCTGCCGGATGGTTAGGAAAAAATATATTAGGATCAGGTTATGATCTTGAACTTCACGTACACTGTGGAGCTGGAGCTTATATCTGTGGAGAAGAAACAGCATTAATCGAATCTTTGGAAGGTAAAAGAGGAAATCCTCGTATTAAACCACCTTTCCCAGCGGTTTCTGGTCTTTGGGCAAATCCAACTGTGGTAAACAATGTGGAAACAATTGCGACTGTGCCTTGGATTGTAAACAATTCTGGTGATGATTATGCTAAAATTGGAATTGGACGTTCTACTGGAACTAAATTAATTTCTGCTTCAGGGCACATTAAAAATCCTGGTGTTTACGAAATTGAATTAGGTTTGAGTGTTGACGAATTCATGAATTCTGATGAATATCTAGGAGGAATGTCTTCAAGCAGACCTTTGAAAGCATTTGTACCTGGAGGTTCTTCTGTGCCAATTTTACCAGCTGAATTGATTTTCAAAACAGCAAATGGCGAAGATCGTTTAATGACTTACGAATCTTTAAGTGATGGTGGTTTTGCTACTGGATCTATGTTAGGTTCTGGAGGATTTATTGTGTACAATGACACTGCTTGTGTGGTTAGAAACACTTGGAACTTTGCTCGTTTTTACCACCATGAGTCTTGCGGACAATGTACTCCATGCCGTGAAGGAACTGGATGGTTAGAAAAAATCTTATGGAGAATCGAAAACGGTCAAGGCCGTGAAGAAGATATCGAATTATTGTGGAGCATTCAGAGTAAAATTGAAGGAAACACAATTTGTCCGCTTGGTGACGCTGCTTCTTGGCCAGTAGCTGCAGCGATTCGTCACTTTAGAGATGAATTTGAATATCACGTTCGTTTCCCAGAAAAAATTAAAAATAGAGATCACTTTGTTGCCGAGCCTTTCTCACAAGTTAAGCATTTAATTGGCAGTAAAGTAATCGTTTAAAAAATATATAGCAGAAAGTTATAAAGTTAAAAATATTAAAAGGACAGCAACTCTTTTGAATATTCCGACTTTCAACATTCAAATCATAAAGAGATGAAAGTAACCATAGACGGTCAAAGTATAGACGTAGAACCAGGAACAACGATCCTGCAGGCTGCACGTATGATTGGAGGGGATTTAGTACCACCAGCCATGTGCTATTACTCAAAATTAAAAGGCAGCGGCGGTAAATGTCGTTGTTGTTTAGTTGAAGTTTCTAAAGGAAGTGAAGCTGACCCACGACCAATGCCAAAATTAATGGCATCTTGTGTAACAGGATGTATGGATGGTATGGAAGTTAACAGTAAATCGTCTGCAAGAGTAACTGAAGCCCGTAAATCTGTAACAGAATTTTTATTAATCAATCACCCATTAGATTGCCCTATTTGTGATCAAGCTGGTGAATGTGATTTACAGAATTTAAGTTTTGAGCACGGAAATCCGAAATCACGTTACATTGAAGAGAAAAGAACATTTGAACCAGAAGATATTGGTCCAAATATTCAACTTCACATGAACCGTTGTATTTTATGCCAAAGATGTGTGCAAGTTGCAGATCAATTGACAGACAACAGAGTTCACGGAGTATTGGATCGTGGTGACCACGCTAATATTTCAACTGGAATTTCTAAAGCGATCGACAATGAGTTCTCTGGAAACATGATTGACGTTTGTCCAGTTGGAGCTTTAACAGATAAAACTTTCCGTTTTAAATCAAGAGTTTGGTTTAACAAACCTTATAACGCGCACAGAGAATGTACTACTCCAGGATGTTGCGGAAAAACTACAGTTTGGATGTTTGGTGGAGAAATTCAGCGTGTAACTGGTCGTAAAGACGAGTACCATGAAGTGGAAGAATTCATTTGCAACAGCTGTCGTTTTGATCACAAAGATGTGAAAGACTGGGTAATTGAAGGACCAAGAGAATTTGAAAAAGATTCTGTTATCAACCAAAACAATTACACTCAAAAATTAGAGAAAGTTACAATCGATACAGAAAAGAATATTCTTTTAGGTAGAGATATTGACCGTAAAAAGATTAGTATGGCTGCAATTCCATTAACTGATAAAGATCAAAAATAGTAAGAAATGGAAAGTGCATTTATTATAGAAAAAAGTGTTGTTATTGTTGTCGTTTTTGCGGTAACAATGATCATGGCGATGTATTCTACTTGGGCAGAACGTAAAGTTGCTGCTTTCTTGCAAGATCGTGTTGGACCAAACCGTGCTGGATGGGGAGGTTTATTACAACCACTTGCAGATGGTATGAAATTGTTCTCTAAGGAAGAGTTTTTCCCAAACACACCAAATAGATTTTTATTTGTAGTTGGACCTGCAATTGCAATGAGTACAGCTTTAATGACTAGTGCTGTAATTCCGTGGGGAGATCGTTTGCATCTTTTCGGAAGAGACATTATTCTTCAAGCTACAGATGTAAACATTGCTTTATTGTACATTTTCGGAGTTCTTTCTGTTGGAGTTTACGGTATCATGATTGGTGGATGGGCATCTAACAATAAGTTCTCTTTGATGGGAGCTATTCGTGCAGCTTCTCAAATGGTTTCTTACGAGGTTGCAATGGGATTATCAATAATTGCTTTATTGATGATGACTGGAACAATGAGTTTAAAAGAAATTTCATTACAGCAGCAAGGAATGAATTGGAATGTTTTCTATCAGCCGTTATCATTCTTAATTTTCTTAATCTGCTCGTTTGCAGAAACAAACAGAACTCCTTTCGATTTAGCAGAATGTGAAAACGAATTAATTGGAGGTTACCATACCGAATATTCATCTATGAAAATGGGATTCTATTTATTTGCTGAATATGCAAGTATGTTTATCTCTTCTACTATTATTTCTGTATTATTCTTTGGTGGATACAACTACCCAGGAATGCAATGGATGGTAGAAAATGTAGGTGTAAATACAGCAAACTTATTAGGAATTGGAGCATTATTTATAAAAATATGTTTCTTCATTTTCTTCTATATGTGGGTACGTTGGACAATTCCAAGATTTAGATATGACCAATTAATGAACTTAGGTTGGAGAATTTTAATTCCGCTTTCGATTATTAATATCATGATTACAGGTGTTGTTATTTTAAGACACGAAATCTTAGCAGCTTTAGGGTTCTAAGAACTGTAATTAGCTTCAAATAAAAACAAAATAGATTTTGAATTTGATCGATGTCAAATTATAAATCATAAACTATAATAGTAAAAATGTCAATAGAAACTATATCATTATCGGGTAGAAAAAAGGTGGTGTCAAATAAAGACATGTCTTTTGTTGAACGATTGTATCTTGTGGCGATTGTAAAAGGTTTGGTTATTACAGTAAAACACCTTTTCAGAAAAAAAGTTACCATTCATTACCCAGAGCAGGTTCGTGAAATGAGTCCAGTTTACCGTGGTCAACATATGTTGAAA
The DNA here is from genome assembly GCF_056824325.1 of Flavobacterium sp. B330r. Lineage (NCBI taxonomy): Bacteria > Pseudomonadati > Bacteroidota > Flavobacteriia > Flavobacteriales > Flavobacteriaceae > Flavobacterium > Flavobacterium sp. B330r. The sequence goes on along the minus strand of NZ_CP124860.1, from coordinate 2,090,505 downwards.
CGTGATGAACAAGGCCGTGAAAACTGTACAGCTTGCGGATTATGTGCTTTATCATGCCCTGCAGAAGCGATCACTATGAAAGCTGCAGAACGCAAACCAGATGAAAAACACTTGTATAGAGAAGAGAAATACGCAGAAATCTACGAAATCAATATGCTTCGTTGCATTTTTTGTGGTTTATGTGAAGAAGCTTGTCCAAAAGACGCGATTTACTTAACTGAATCTAAAGTTTTAGTTCCTGCTAATTACAATAGAGAAGATTTCATTTTCGGGAAAGATAAATTAGTAATGCCTTTAGAAATGGCTTTGAAAAACGCTCAACTTAAAAATGCTAACTAAATGATACATATTCCTGATTTTGCACACGCAACAACTGTTCAAGTTATCTTTTGCTTTTTAGCGTTCATTACCGTTATTACTGCTTTCTTGACTATTTTCAGTAGAAACCCGATTCATAGTGCCATCTACTTGGTAATTTGTTTCTTTTCTATCGCTGGTCATTATTTACTATTAAATTCTCAGTTTTTAGCTGTTGTTCATATAATAGTCTACTCTGGAGCTATTATGATTCTGTTTCTGTTTACCATCATGTTGATGAACCTGAACGAACAGCGAGAAGTTCACCGCCCTAGAATTACACGTTTAGGTGCTATTGTTTCTTTCTGTTTAATATTGATTGTTTTGATTACAATCTTTATTAACTCGAAACCAATTGTTGGTGAATACGATTCTACTGGAGAAGATTTCCAATCAATTAAAGTTTTAGGTAAAATATTATTGAACGAATATATGGTTCCGTTCGAATTTGCTTCGATCCTACTTTTGGTTGCTATGATTGGAGCAGTTCTATTGTCTAAAAAAGAAAAATTAAATAAATAATGGGTAATATATTAAATCAAATAGGTATTGAAAACTACATCTTTTTAAGTGTTGTACTTTTCTGTATTGGTATTTTTGGTGTATTGTACAGACGAAATGCTATTATCGTTTTCATGTCTATCGAAATTATGTTGAATGCGGTAAACCTTTTATTTGTTGCTTTTTCAACTTATCATCAAGATGCACAAGGACAAGTTTTTGTGTTCTTCTCGATGGCGGTTGCTGCAGCCGAAGTTGCGGTAGGATTGGCCATTTTAGTTTCTATCTTTAGAAATATCGGATCAATCAGTATCGATAATTTAAAAAATTTAAAAGGATAATCAGAAATGGATACCAATTTAGCTTTAATTTTAGTTTTAACTCCTTTACTAGGTTTTCTAGTAAATGTCTTTTTTGGAAAAAGCTTAGGCAAAACAGTTTCTGGTGCAATCGGAACAATTGCTGTAGCAATTTCTTTTGTAGTTTCTCTTTTACTTTTTAATCAAATAACTTCAACTGGAAAAGGAATTCAAGTTACTTTATTTGATTGGATTCAAATTAGCAACTTAAAAATCAATCTTGGATTTTTATTAGATCAATTATCTGTTCTTTGGTTACTTTTTGTAACTGGAATTGGATCTTTGATTCACTTATACTCTATCAGTTACATGCACGATGATGAGAATATGCACAAGTTTTTTGCTTATTTAAATCTATTCGTATTCTTCATGATTACACTTGTAATCGGAAGCAACTTATTAGTTCTTTTCATTGGATGGGAAGGTGTTGGACTTTGTTCTTACCTATTAATTGGATTCTGGCATAAAAACCAAGACTACAATGATGCTGCAAAAAAAGCTTTCATCATGAACAGAATTGGAGATTTAGGTCTTTTAATCGGTATGTTTATAATCGGTTCGATGTTTTCAACATTAGATTATGCGACTTTAAAAACGGCAATTGCAGGAGCTTCAAACTTAAATTTACCTTTACTTTCTTTAGCAGCTTTATGTTTGTTTATTGGAGCTTGTGGTAAATCTGCTCAAATTCCGTTATACACTTGGTTACCTGATGCGATGGCTGGACCAACTCCAGTTTCTGCATTAATCCACGCGGCTACGATGGTTACTGCTGGTATCTTTATGATAACTAGATTAAACTTTGTTTTTGACCTTGCAACAGATGTACAAACTGTAATTGCGGTTATTGGAGCTATCACTTCATTAGTTGCGGCTACAATCGGATTGGTTCAAAACGATATCAAAAAAGTATTAGCTTACTCTACAGTTTCACAATTAGGTTTAATGTTCTTAGCATTAGGTTTTGGAGCTTACGAAGTAGCGGTTTTCCACGTAATCACTCACGCTTTCTTTAAAGCTTGTTTATTCTTAGGATCTGGATCTGTAATTCACGGATTACACGGTGAACAAGATATGCGTAACATGGGAGGTTTGCGTAAAGCAATGCCAATTACATTCTGGACCATGTTGATTTCTTCATTAGCAATCTCAGGAGTTCCATTCTTCTCAGGTTTCTTTTCTAAAGACGAAATTTTATTGACAGCTTTCCACCACAGTATTCCATTATACGTTGTTGGATCGATTGCTTCAATCATGACAGCTTTCTATATGTTCCGTTTAATGTTCTTGACTTTCTTCAAAGAATTTAGAGGAACTGAAGAACAAAAACATCACTTACACGAAAGTGGTTCATTAATTACTATTCCACTTATCATCTTAGCTATTTTAGCAACTTTTGGAGGATTAATAAGTTTACCTGGAAACAGCTGGTTAAATGGATACCTTGCTCCTCTTTTCACAAAAGTGGCAGGTGAAGAACACCATTTAGGTCCAACAGAATACACTTTAATGGGTGTAGCTGTTTTAGGCGGATTACTTGGAATTTTAATTGCTTACGTAAAATACTTTAAACAAGATAATGTTCCAGAATCTGATGAAAACATTGTTGGTTTAAGCAGACTTTTATATGACAAATATTATGTAGACGAAATCTACGATGCAGTATTTGTGAAGCCAATTAATGTTTTATCTAAATTCTTTAGAGATCACGTTGAAACTGTATTATCTGCCGCTGTTTTTGGATTAGGTAAAATAGCAAGCGAAATTGCTTTCCAAGGAAAAAAATTACAAACCGGAAGTATAGGATTATATCTATTTGTATTTGTTTTAGGACTTTGTGCAATTGTTTCCTATATATTTTTAGCTCAATAATATTATTACTATGAACGTTTCTACTATATTAATTATACTTTTAATTGGTGCATTTGCCACTTACTTTTCTGGTGACAAACTAGCTTCAAAAGTTGCTTTACTTTTTAGTTTAGCTGCTTTAGGATGTTCAATTGTATTATTGAATAATTACAACGCTGGTGAAAATATTAGCGTAATCAACAGCTGGATTAATCAGCCAAAAATTTCTTTCGCTTTAAATGGCGATGGACTTGGACTTGCAATGGTTTTACTAACTGCAGCTTTAACTCCGATTATTATATTTTCTTCTTTCGGAAATGAATATAAAAATGCAAAAGGCTTTTATGCTCTAATCTTGTTTATGGCATTTGCTATGGTCGGGACTTTCTTAGCAGCTGATGGTCTTTTATACTATATTTTCTGGGAATTAGCACTTATTCCAATCTACTTTATTGCTTTAATCTGGGGTAATGGCGACGCTGAAGAACGCAGAAAAGCAGTGGTTAAATTCTTTATTTACACACTTGCTGGTTCGTTATTCATGTTAACTGCATTTATTTATTTATATCAAAAAGCAGGTTCTTTCTTAATCGAAGATTTATATAAAGTAAACTTATCTGCTTGCGAGCAATTCTGGATTTTCTTGGCTTTCTTCTTAGCTTATGCTATCAAAATTCCAATTATTCCTTTCCATACTTGGCAAGCAAATGTATACCAAAAAGCACCAACTGTTGGAACAATGCTTTTATCTGGTATCATGCTAAAAATGGGATTGTACAGTGTTATCCGTTGGCAATTGCCAATTGCACCAATTGCTGCTAAAGAATACATGTATATCTTTATTGGTTTAGGAATTGCTGGTGTAATTTATGGTTCAATCGTTGCATTGAGACAAAAAGATTTAAAGAAATTATTAGCTTATTCTTCTCTTGCTCACGTTGGTTTAATTGCTGCGGGATCTTACACCTTAACTCTTGATGGTTTAAGAGGAGCTATTTTGCAAATGATTGCTCACGGTTTTGTTGTAGTTGGATTATTCTTTGCTGCTGAAGTAATTTTCAGAAGATATGAAACTAGAGAAATTGAAGAAATGGGCGGAATCCGTACTCAGTCTCCAAAATTCACATCAATGTTTTTAATCTTAGTATTGGCTTCTGTTGCATTACCAAGCACATTTAACTTTGTTGGAGAGTTTACCGTATTGTACAGTTTATCTCAAATCAATATTTGGTTTGCTATTCTTGGCGGAACAACTATCATTTTAGGAGCTTACTATATGTTAAGAATGTTCCAACATGTAATGTTAGGTGAAACTAATTCTAAAACTTTTGCAGATGTTACGCTTAACGAAGGAGTTTCATTTGCGGTAATCATTGCAGTTTTATTATTCTTTGGTTTCTATCCAAAACCAATCACAGATTTGATTACACCAAGCTTGGAAACTATTTTACAAGTTATCAATAAGAACTAATATTTTAAACAAAAAATAAATTAGGATTCCACTTAAAAATTGAAATCCTAAATCAAAAAGATAAAAATGAATACATTAATAGCTATAACAGGATTGGGTATTTTCTGCCTATTGTTTGAAATTCTTAATTTAAGAAAGGCCATAATCCCTATTACCATTTTGGGTTTAATAGGTGTATTGGCACTTAATTACTGTGAATTTGGAACAGAACAAAGTTATTACAACAATATGATAGCAGTGAGTAAGTTTTCTACTGCGTTTTCATCATTGTTTATCGTTTTGACGATTTTCCTTGTAGCATTAAGTCACAATTTTTACCAAAATCACCCAACAAAAATTTCAGATTTCGTTGCAATTAAAGTATTCTTACTTGCTGGAGCTGTAGCAATGGTTTCTTTTGGAAACTTAGCGATGTTCTTTTTAGGAATTGAGATCTTGTCTATTGCATTATATGTTTTAGCTGCAAGTGATCGTTTAAATATCAAAAGTAATGAAGCGGGAATGAAATATTTCTTAATGGGATCTTTCGCATCAGGAATTATCTTATTCGGAATCTGTTTGATTTACGGTGCTATGGGAAGCTTTGATATCAGCGAAATTCACGAAAGCGCTTTGTCTGCAGAATTACCAATCTGGTTTCCAATCGGAATGATTTTAATGGTTGTTGGAATGTTATTTAAAGTAGCTGCTGTTCCTTTCCATTTCTGGGCTCCAGATGTTTATGAAGGTTCTCCTGCTTTAACAACAGCTTTAATGAGTACATTAGCAAAAGTAGTCGCAATTGCAACTTTATTTAAACTGATTGCTGGCATGAACTTCATTTCTTCATTAGAAAATCAAGATCTATTGCATACTTTTGAAGTTATAGTGGTTATTATTTCTATTGCTTCAATGTCTGTTGGTAATATTATGGCACTTAGACAAGTAAACGTAAAACGTATGCTTGCTTTCTCTGGAATCTCTCACGCAGGTTTCATGTTAATGACATTGTTAACTGTTTCTGCATCAGCTGGAGTTTTATTGTACTACACTGCTGCTTATGCATTAGCAGGAATCGCAGCTTTCAGTGTGATTTTATATGTATGCAGAGATCAAGATAATGAAGATATTACAAACTTCCACGGTTTAGGAAAAACAAATCCGCTATTGGCTGCAGTTTTAACGGCTTCATTATTATCAATGGCTGGAATTCCTATTTTCTCTGGATTCTTTGCTAAGTTGTTCTTATTCAATCAAACAATTCAAGCAGGATATATTGGTTTAGTAATCGTTGCAGTAATCAATTCTATCATTAGTGTTGGATATTATTTCAAACTGATCATTGCAATGTATTCTAAAGAACCTAATCAAGAAAGAACAGGAAGACCATTCCTTATTTATGCTACAGCTGTAGTATCAATTGTTTTAAATATTGCTTTAGGTTTATTCCCATCGTTAGTTTTAGACTTATTGAAATAAGAAAATTTCTTTAAATTAAAATATTCAAAATCCATTAAATTAGTTTTAATGGATTTTTTTTTATGTCTTAATAAAGAACAGAAATTCATGTTAAAAAATTATTCTATGCAAGTGCACATCAAAAAATCTCCATATATTTGAATTCAATTAAATGTATTAAAATATGAACTTTAATTCAAAAAATCCATTTTTAAACAGTAAGCGTTTTTCGTCTAATACTGAATCAAGAACAGAAGTACACCAAGCTCAGATTATTGATTACAATCAAGAAATGACGGTGTCTGGAACAATTAACAAAACAGCAATCTTATTTCTAATTTTATGCGGAGCTGCTATGGTAACATGGTGGATGGCTTTTAATGGAATGAATCCGATGTTACCTACAATTGGAGGTGCAATTATTGGTTTTATTTTAGTATTAGTTTCTTCATTCAAACCACAGCTATCTCCTTACCTAGCGCCAGGATATGCTTTATTCGAAGGATTGTTCATAGGTGGTATTTCTGCAATATTTGAATTAAAATTTCCAGGAATCGTAATCAATGCAGTTGGTGCAACTCTTGTTACTTTCTTGGTTTGCCTTGGTTTGTACAAATTTAGAATCGTAAAAGTTACAGAACAATTCAAATCTGTTGTGGTTGCTGCAACGTTAGCAATTGCGACTTATTATTTAATTTCTTGGGTTGTATCAATGTTTACAAGCTGGACACCTGTTCATTATGGAAATTCCATGATGAGTATCGGCATCAGTGTTTTTGTTATCATTATAGCAGCACTTAACCTTTTCTTAGATTTTGATTTAATTGAAAAAGGTGCAAGAGAAAAAATGCCAAAATTTATGGAATGGTACGGAGCAATGGGATTAATGATCACATTGGTTTGGTTGTATATTGAATTCTTAAGACTTTTATCTAAACTTTCTAGTAAAGACTAATTGTCCAAAAATATTAATTCAGGCCCTTTTGAGTAAAATCAAAAGGGCTTTTTTTATTTCTAATAGACTAAAATTTGAATGCCAATTCAATATTCTAATTAAATCTTCTAAGAATAATCTCTTATTCAAAACACAAAAAGAATCCATTTCCTACAAAAAATTAAAATGTAATTTATGTAATAAAAAAAAATTACAGATTATCCCCATTCATTTTGTTTAAGTTTTAAAATTACTAAAGGCGAGAAAAATACGGCTTTCCGTACTCAACGACTAATATGTAATAAATTACAATTAATGCAATTTATTACATTTTTAATATTTTAAAAGCTCAATAATTCAAGTATCCTCTTTTTTTTAGCAAAAAAATTATACTATTTAAAATTAATATATAATTTTGTGTAATCGATTACAATTAAACCACTTGAAATCGAAAGTAAAAACCACTTACTTATTTTATTAACTATCTTAAACAAACCTTATGAAAAAAAACCTACTTTTCGTGGCTGTCTTTCTCATGACAGTTCAATTATGGTCCCAAACTATCCAAATTAATGAAGCTTCTGGCTGGTTGGAAACTGCTTTTGTAAAATGGCAGCCAGTCACTGGTGCTCAAACCTACAATGTTTATTACACTGGCAACGGATTTACAGACCAAAAAATAGACGACCAGCTTATTAGAAGTTATGGTTCTTATTTCCGCGCTGACATTCCGGGACTTAAAGCCGGAACTTACACTGTAAAAGTAAAACCTGTTGTAAATGGCACAGAAGAAACTGGAGCCACAACAGGAAATCTAACTGTAACTGCACACGACAGAAACGGATTTGCTTTTGATGGCGGTCGTGTTCCTGGAGGATACAAAGCAGACGGAACGCCTAAAGACAATGCGGTAATTCTGTATATTACCCAAAATACTAAAAACACCATTTCAATGAATATTACTGGTGCAAGTTCAAACCCTTGTATTGGTTTACAGAATATTCTTTACGCTATCAAGAAAGGAAAAGACACTCGTCCGTTTATTATCCGTTTAATCGGAAATATCACTGATATGACGGTTATGGAAGGTGGCGATGTTGTTATTGAAAACGCAAATAATGCTTCGAGTTATGTTACCATTGAAGGTATTGGAGACGATGCTGTCGCAAATGGATGGGGAGTTAGACTGAAGTCGGCTTCCAACATCGAGGTAAGCAATCTTGGATTTATGAACTGCAATAGTACTGCAGGTGATAACGTAGGAATGCAGCAGGACAATGACCACGTTTGGGTTCATAACTGTGATTTATTCTACGGAAATGCAGGTAGTGATGCTGACCAAATAAAAGGCGATGGTGCACTTGACAATAAAACTTCAACTTATATCACATTATCATACAACCACTTTTGGGATAATGGAAAAGCAAGTCTTTTAGGTTTAAGCGAAGGAACAACTTCTGGACTTTATATCACGTATCACCACAACTGGTTTGACCATTCCGATTCACGTCATCCTCGTGTGCGTTATTATTCAGCACATATTTATAACAACTATTACGATGGTGTTTCTAAATATGGAGCAGGATCAACTATGGGATCTTCACTTTTTGTTGAAGGAAATTATTTTAGAAATAGTAAGCACCCAATGCTAACTTCACTTCAAGGTTCTGATATTTGGGATGAAGCAAACCAAGTGAATAATGCTGGAACAATGGGAACATTCTCAGGTGAAGCTGGAGGAAGCATTAAAGCTTTCAACAATACTTTTGATGCTTCTAACGGAACAAACAATATGCGTTTTGTAGCTTATAATGATCCAAATCCGTTGTACAATATTTCAGGAAAAATAAGCTCTACAACAGATTTTGATGCTTACGTAGCAGCAACAAGAGGAGAAACAGTGAGCAGTGCTGTAAAATCTAAATCGGGCGCTAATGTTTACAATAACTTCGATACAGATGCTAATTTGTATGTAAAAAATTTAGTAATCGATACTCCCGCTGCGGCGAAAACAAAAACTACTCAATATGCTGGACGTGTTTCTGGAGGAGATTTAAAATGGACATTTAATAATGCAACAGATGATACTTCTTCATTAGTAATAACTGCATTAAAAACAGCTCTTACAAACTATACGGGAACTTTAGTAGCTGTACAAGGAGAAGGAAATCCACCTGCTGGAACGCAGACCTTAACTTTGACTTCTGCATCAAACAACAATCAAACAGTTGCAAGTGGTACGGCAATCTCTTCAATCGTATTTACATGGGGCGGAGATGCAACTGATGCAACAGTAACAGGATTGCCTGCTTCTGGATTATCTTTTGTAAAAAATTCTACAGCTAAAACTATAACTATTACGGGTACGCCAACTGCAACAGTTTCGTATTCCATTGCAACTTCTGGAACTAGTGGTTCCCCAGCTACTGGTTCTGGAACTGTAACAGTAACTGCAGCTGGAACACAAACATTAACTTCATCTGGCAACAACAGCCAAACGGTTTCTTCTGGAACTGCTATTGCTTCGATTGTATTTACTTGGGGCGGAAACGCTACAGATGCATCTGTAACTGGATTACCTGCTTCTGGATTGTCTTTTGTAAAAAACACAACAGCAAAAACTATAACTATTACAGGAACACCAACAGCAAATGCATCTTATTCTGTAACAACATCAGGCACTGCAGGAACACCTGTAACGGCATCAGGAACAATAACGGTAACAACAGGCTCAACTGGCGGATCTGAGCTTCATAACTTTACAACGTCTGGAAAAACAAGTACGTTCTACTCTATTACAGGAAACATGAATTCTACTCCTGGATCTGTAACCTATAACGGATTAACATTGACAGAGCGTTTAAAGATAGAATCTAATACATCAATAACGTATACAACAACTAGTGCATCAACTTTAACTTTGGTTTTCGATTCAAGCTTTACTGGAACGATCAAAGTAGATAATGTTTCTTATACAGCATCGGCAGGTATCGTAACGGCTTCAATTGCTGCTGGTTCTCATACTATAACAAAAGGCTCTGTTGCTAATTTATTCTATATTAGTACAGTTTACAGCGGAACGACTTTGAAAATGGCTACAGTTGCCGAAACTACAACTGTAGAATCAGCAAAAATAATTTTATATCCTAATCCTGTTTCAAGTACATTATACTTATCAGATCCAGAACAGAAAGTACAAAAAGTACTTATTTACAATATTTCTAGAAACCTTGTAGTTAATTCTGGAAACTCTGAAAGCATTGATACAAGCGGTTTAATTCCTGGAACTTATCTAGCTAAAATTTATACCGTTGACGGGTCATTTAACCAAACATTAATTAAAAAATAACTTAACTTAAAAAGGCTTCCAAATCTGGAAGCCTTTTTACTTTATTATCATTATCTTCTTCGATTTCTAAACTCCTCTTGTTCTGTAACTTTTCCAAATTCATTCAAACATTTTTTGATTGTTTCGAGATTCAAACCAACAAAAAAAAACATTCCAATAAAAATGGTGATCCAACTGTACATAATTTTTACACCAGAAATATCTGAAGCAACAACATAAAAGACAATTGTTGGCAAAATAGCCACAAGCAATGTTAATCCTAAAGATAACATAAGCGGATTAATAAAATAGGTATTGAAACTTTTAAGTCCCAGTTTTCTAATCACTATTGAAATAAATAACAGCGCAACAATACTAAAAATAATACCTGCAAAACCATAGATTAGAACTTGGTCCCCCAGATTGTTAATCTGGTTTTCATGACCAAAAAAAGTATTAAAATTGAATCCCGTCATACTTCTTTTCATTGAGTGTAACTTCAAATAAACCTTGCGCTCTATAACCAATCATTTTGGCTAATATAAAATTAGGAAATTCCTGAATTCCAACATTATAAAGACTTACACTATCATTAAAAAACTCTCTCCTGTCTGCAATTTTATCTTCCATTTGAGAAACTCTTTTCTGCAATTCTAGAAAATTATTGTTGGATAAAAGAGCTGGATAATTTTCAGAAACTGCAAATAGATTTTTGATGGTTTTTGAAAACTCATTGGCATTTTCTATTTTTTCATCAACTGTTTTTGAATTCAAAAAATCAGTTCTTAATTTGGTCAAACTGGTTAGCATTGCGGTTTCATGTTCCATAAATTTCGAAGCTACTTTCACCAATTCTGGAACTTCATCAGCTCTCTGCATTAAAATAACATCAATGTTTCTAAAAGCTTTCTCATAATTATTCTTTAGCATAACCAACTTATTATAAATTCTGATAAGTACATTAAAAAATATAAGTATGAGAAGTAATCCAACAATTAAGGCAATGTTTTGAGCGGTCATATTTTTTTAATTTAAAATGATATAAATGAGTATAAGGGAAATGAAAAACAAAGTCACCAAAAAAGAGTCTAATAAAGGTTTATATTTATTTCTGAATGAAATACTTCTCGGCATAGCAATGCCAAAAACAGTATCTGGACTTCCTTTTCTAATTATGGTAGTACCATTGTCTGAATCTGCGTAACCTATAAGAAGCATATAATCATTGCTTTTTAAGTAAGTTTCGGTATACCTGGTCTTTCCTCCTGCTTGATTATCTATTCTGTTGAAATAATATTCTAATCCTTCCCCATCTACTGTTACCGAGCCTGTTTCGTCTTTTATCTTAAATTTACCTGTTTTAATTTCTGAAAAAATAGTGCTGTAAGTCGTTCTTCCATCATCATCGCGAGGACTTTCTTTTTCAATTTTATAATAATATCCAATACAAGGTTTATTAAAATAGGGCGAAATAATGGGTTCGATTTCTTCTAAATCTCCTACAATCTCTACCTGACCCATCGCTATTGCATCAATTTTTGAAGTTGGTAAAATAGACTGCAGCCTCATAAATTTGCTTTTATTACTTGGGAAAAATATAGAACTAACTATAATGAAACCTGGAATAATAAGCAAAAGAAGTTTCAAATTTCCATTTTCAGCCAAATAGATAAAAGATAAAATAATACCGATCAAAACAACGATTCCAAGGATTTTTTTACTCAATGGTGTTTTTTGAATATTATGTTTCCGATTGAATTTTTCTCTTTCTATTCTTTCCTCTTTACTGCTTCTAATTCCCGAAACAATCATTCCAATAAAAGCTGATAAAAAAACAGACAAAAACAATAGCAATACAACTGCCAAAGGATACGAAGAATCAATTAGAAAACTTACTCCAACAATTGCAGGAGATAAAACAAAAAACAGCCAGTTTGGAAATTTAAAATTAAAAAGCCCTGAATAAATTACCGTCTGGAACAAAGCAATTCCTAAACTAAAAAGCATCAGAAAAACAACCTCTACGGCATCTGTTTTATTTTGAGTTAAAAATTCGAAAAGATCATTCATAAAATGATAAATAGTAATATGGTTAAAGGTTTAAAATAGGATCTCAACTTCCGTAGAAACTAATTTTCTGATTCTATTTCTTTCTACATCTGAAATTGGATTATTACTTAAATCCAAACCAATCAATTTACTCAATTTATTGATTTCGTTTGGAACTTCGGTAATTTGGTTATGACTTAAAATAAGAAACTTCAAATTTTTAAACTTCAAAATCTCTTCAGGAAATAGTGTTAATTTGTTCTTAGACAAATCCAATTCTAATACTAATTCTGGTTTTAATTTCGCTTGTTCCAGATCATAGAAAGATGTTTTTTCTCTTTTCTTCTCTTCTTTATTTTTACTCAAAAGGCCAAATCCAGCTAAAATAAGTGCTGCTACAAAAAAAATGCACAAGAAAGCAACCCAAACAGGATCTTGATTTTTTTCGTTTGTGAAAAGTCTTTGGTAAATATAAAATGCCATTCCGAAAAACAGAACCAGAAATAAACCTAAAAAAATTAAATACAGAAGGTATTTAAAAAAGGTAAAAATCACTTTTTTAACGTTAGAAGTATTTTTTGCAAATCGGAAATAGACAACTAATGCCAAGATTAAGACCCAAAAAACAGCAACTCCAATTTTAGCCCATAGGTTTCCATTTTCAATAATCGAAAAGGAAATAAAAGTTGGAAACATCAAAACAAACCAAATAATTATTCCTCCAATTCCAATAGAAACACAGCCAATTTTATCCTCTTTCCCATTTGATTTCAACCAAAAATAGGCCAATAAAAATGATAAAAGAAGAACTCCAATAAATCCGTATCCAAATGGGGTAAGTCCGGCTAAAAAAAATAGAGTCATTTTGGGTTGCTTATAAATTATAGAAAGTTTAGGCTAATAAAAGTAAAAATACTACAAATTTTTAGCATTAAAAAACCGCCTTTCTCAAATACTGAAAAAAGCGGTTTTTGTTTATTTTTAAACTTCCTGTATTACAAGTCAAATTTAATGCCTTGTGCCAACGGAAGATTTGTAGTATAATTAATGGTGTTGGTCTGACGTCTCATATAAATTTTCCACGCATCAGATCCTGACTCACGCCCTCCTCCTGTTTCTTTTTCACCACCAAAAGCACCTCCGATTTCGGCACCAGAAGTCCCTATATTTACGTTTGCTATTCCACAATCAGAACCTGTTGCAGATAAAAATCTTTCTGCTTCGCGTAAATTATTAGTCATAATTGCAGAAGATAATCCTTGCGCAACGCCATTCTGAATTTCGATGGCATTCTCTACTTCTCCAGAATATTTAATTAAATACAAAACCGGAGCAAATGTTTCGTGCTGTACAATTTCAAACGAATTTTCAGCTTCTGCAATTGCAGGTTTTACATAACAACCACTCTCGTAACCTTGACCAGAAAGCACTCCTCCTTCAACAAGGATTTTTCCACCTTCGGCTACAACTTTATTCAAAGCTGCTGCATACATTTCTACAGCATGAGTATCAATTAGAGGTCCAACATGATTATTTTCGTCAAGCGGATTTCCGATTCTTAATTGTTTATAAGCCGCAACTAGCGCGTCTTTTACTTTATCATAAATACTTTCATGAATAATCAATCGTCGAGTTGAAGTACAACGTTGTCCTGCAGTTCCAACAGCGCCAAAAACAGCACCAATAACCGTCATTTTAATATCGGCATCTGGAGTAACAATAATAGCATTATTTCCTCCTAATTCTAACAATGATTTTCCTAGTCTTCCTGCAACAGTTTGTGCTACAATTTTCCCCATTCGGGTAGAACCTGTAGCTGAAATAAGCGGAATACGAGTATCCGCAGTCAATAATTCTCCTATTTTATAATCACCATTTATTAAACACGAAATTCCTTCTGGAAGATTGTTTTCTTTTATAACTTGAGCAATTATATTTTGGCAGGCAATTCCGCAAAGAGGTGTTTTTTCAGAAGGTTTCCAAACGCAGACATCTCCAGAAATCCAAGCTAAAGCTGTGTTCCAAGACCAAACTGCAACTGGGAAATTAAATGCCGAAATAATTCCAACAATTCCAAGCGGATGATATTGCTCGTACATACGGTGTCCAGGTCTTTCAGAATGCATTGTTAACCCGTGAAGCTGACGAGATAACCCTACTGCAAAATCGCAGATATCAATCATTTCCTGTACTTCTCCATATCCTTCTTGTAATGATTTCCCCATTTCGTAAGAAACCAATTTACCAAGCGCTTCTTTATTTTGTCTCAATTTTTCTCCAAACTGACGCACAATTTCACCACGCTGTGGAGCAGGAATTAATCTAAAAGTTTTAAAAGCTTCTGCCGCAGTTTGAATTGCTTTTTCGTAATCAGCTGCCGTTGACATTTTTACCGAAGCAATTAATTTTCCATCAACTGGCGAATAACTTTCTAGGATTTCTCCAGAAGAAAAATTATTAATTCCTGTTGATGTTCCTTCATTTATTGTCTTGATGCCCAATTTATCAAGAGCTTCCTTCATTCCAAATTGCGATGCTATTGTTGTCATTGTAACTTTTTTGGTTAAAATTGTTATATTTTTATGTAAAGATATTGTTTTAGAATTAATTTTAATTATTTGTCGCTTTTAAAAACACGCTTATTTTTAAGAAACAATAAAAGCAGAATAACAAAAAGAATAAAACTCAGACTTGATAAAATACAAATCACTTTATTTTTTCTTTCTAATTTTTCTTCAAATGATTTTTTAACTAAATCTATTTGATATTTAATGTTATTCTGAAATTTAATGATTTGTATACCTCTATTTTTTTTTGATTTATTATACAACTCATCTAACAATTCTAATTCACTATTCTGAATATTTTGTAATAGATTCGTTCTCGAACATATCGAACAGTCTAAAGCATTATAATCTTTTGGGTATAAATCAAATACTCTTTTCCTTTTTCAAAATAATAATCACAAGATCCCATACTAACTCCTAGAATCGTTCTAAAACTTTGTCCATTAATAATCTCGTCTTTATAAATTTTTGAAATTTTAATAGTATAGGAGTACATTTTTTGACCATATTCAGAATATAAAGAACTATCAACTTTTACTACTTTTCCAATAAAAACCTGATGGGCTAGCTCCCAATTTTCTTTTATCGATGGTTTTTCCGAACAATCACAGCAATATACTTCTGAGCTCATTAAAAACAAAAACAGTACAAATAGCGCCTTTTTAATCATCGTATATATTTTTAGTTAAATGTAAATTTAGGGTTAATTAACATGATTTTTTTCAAAATTGAGTGCTTTATTTCTCTTTATTGATGAAATTTGCAATTCTAATTTTTTTGAATATGAATAATTTCCATCGCTTTTTTCTTTGCATCATTTTAATTTCATCTAATGCTTTTTCCCAAAAGGAAAAAACCTCTTTTTCTGTAGTTCCATTGGGAGTAATGGGCGGTATCGACGAGAAAAATCTTTCGTCTTACTTAATCGCTCCAGCCAATACAACTGATTATATCTGTCTTGATGCTGGAACTGTAAACGCCGGAATCGAAAAAGCTATAGAAAATAAAACTTTTAAAGTTTCTACAAGCGAAGTTTTACGAAAATACGTCAAAGGATATTTGATTTCTCATGCACATTTAGATCATGTGTCAGGTTTGATAATCAATTCTCCTGCCGATTCTTCGAAAACGGTTTATGCTACAAAGAAATGCATGGAAATGATGGAAAACCATTATTTCAACGATCAGACTTGGGCTAATTTTGGAGATGCAGGTCCTGGTTTTCATATCAAAAAATATCATTTTCAGACTTTAGATTTGGCGAAAGAAACTCTTTTGACCAATGCTAAAATGACGGTTAAAGCATTTCCTTTAAGCCATGTTAATCCGTTTGAAAGTACCGCTTTCTTAATTAAAAACGACAATAATTATGCTTTGTATTTAGGTGATACAGGGCCTGACGAAGTAGAAAAAAGCAATAATCTTCGCAATTTATGGACCGCAGTTGCTCCATTGGTTAAAGCCAAGCAATTGAAAGGAATTTTTATTGAAGTTTCGTTTCCAAATGAACAGCCAGATAAATTTTTGTTTGGTCATTTGACTCCGAATTATTTAATGAAGGAACTTCATGTTTTAGAGGAATTAGCAGGAAAAGGTTCTCTGGAAAACTTTAAAATTATTATTACACATTTGAAACCGCCGGCAAAGAATATTGCCAAAATTAAAGAGCAGTTAAAAGCTCAAAACAATTTAGGATTGAAGATTATTTATCCTGAACAAGGAAAGAAATTTGAGTTGTAATTTTATTTTGTTACTGATTCTGAGGATTATTTTTTTATAAATCCTAAACATAAAACATTAATTAAACCCGACAGTTTTTTGAAACCTGTCGGGTTTCGTATTTCTATCAAATAAAATATTACTTCTTAGCCGTAAATCTAGGATCGGTTTCCATAACAGTTCCACAATTATCACAGGTTCTTAATTCTTCTGAGTTGTAGAAATGTTCAAAATGAGGAAGAAAGTCTTTCTCTATATTATGAAGTTCAAAATACACTTCATACAATTTATGATTGCAGTTATCGCAATGCCAAAGCAAACCATCTGTAAAACCTTGCCCAGCACGTTTTCTTTCGATCACGAGTCCGATAGAGCCTTCTGAACGAACAGGAGAATGCGGCACTTTTGCAGGATGCAGATACATATCGCCTGCATTTAATTCCATTTCTTTACGCTGTCCATCTTCCTGAATGACAACCTTAATGCTTCCTTCTAACTGATAAAAAAGCTCCTCTGTTTCGTTATAATGATAATCTTTTCGCGCATTCGGACCTGCAACAATCATTACAATATAATCTCCAGAATCAACATAAAGGTTTTTATTTCCAACAGGCGGTTTTAGTAAATGACGATTTTCGTCAATCCATTGCGTCAGGTTAAAAGGTTTTGCTATAGCCATTTTTATTCAAAATTTATGAAAAGCTAAGGTAGTGAAATTGTAGAGACGCACCGCAGTGCGTCTATGGGTTTGTATTTTAATTTCTGAAAAACGTTAGACACACTGCAGTGCGTCTCTACCTTAAAACCTCTTTTATCAAATAAATATAAACCGGAAAATGATCACTAAAACCTGCTTCGCTGAGTGTATTTCGTAAGGGATAACCCTTATAAGCCCCAAAATTTTGAATAAGATAAGATCTATTGAAAATACCTGCTTTCCAAAAATTAAAAGTCGAAAAATCAGCTTTAACCAAGGATTCTGTAATGATAATTTGATCAAAAATATTCCAAGAGTCCCGATAAGCAATAGTTCCTAAGCCTTTTTTAGCAAGCTCTTCAAACGGATTAAAAACATCAAATTCAGCAACTTCAGATTTTATTCCCTTAGCACCTAACCCTATTTTTATACTTTTATTAAATGGTCCGTCATTAAAATCTCCCATTGTCAATACTTTTGCCTGCGGATTAATTTGTTGTAATGAATCGATAATTTTTCGGTTCAATTTTCCTGCGGCTTCCCGAAATATCATTGTTGCTTTTTCTCCGCCTGATCTGGACGGCCAGTGATTGACAATAATATGGATTTCCTCGTCTTCCAAAAATCCCGAAACCAAAAGCTGGTCCCTTGTAAAAACTCGATTTTTATTTTCTTTTTTAATTTCAATTTCGTCATCCAAAACTTCTGCTTCTTGTTCTTTTTTGATCATTTCTTTTTTATAAATAATTAAAGGAATATTCGAATAAGAAGTGGGTCTAAAATATTTTTTCTGATACAGCAAAGCCACATCGATTCCTCGTTTGTCTGGGGAATCAAAATGAATGATTCCTAAATCTAGTGGCAATAGCTTTGGTTCTTTTATTAAATCTTCTAAAACGTCACGATTTTCTATTTCAGCTCCACCAATTAAGGTTGGCGCATTCGAATTTTCGGGCATTCCAATTTCAGAAATAACTCTTGCTAAATTTTTTAATTTCTGCTGGTATTTTTCTGTCGTCCAACGTTGTGTGCCATTTGGCGTCCACTCATCATCATTTGTAAATTCATCATTTACAGTGTCGTAAAGATTTTCAAAATTGTAAAAAGCTACGGTATGTATTTTGTATTTCTTAGGTTGGCTAAACAGAACGTTCAACGCAAAAAGAATAATCAAAAAGAATTTATATTTTAACGGCATAGAGAAGATTTTTAAAAAGACAAACTTAATTATTTTGTAAGATTTTTACTTGAATAAAATTTAAAAATATTACATTTGTTTCTAATAAAACTCTTGTATCTTGCTGAGAAAATCTGACAATTTATAACATGAAAAAAATACTGTTTTTTGCTTTATTCTTGAGCTTTATGAATCCATTTTACGGACAAAAAAATAGTTCCAGAGCAGAGGAAATCAGAAAACAATATAAAATTCCAGAATTGGCTTATGCAGTCGTTTCATCAGATTCTATTTTTGAAATTGAAGCTTTAGGATTTCAACGTTACAAGTCTTCTCATAAAGCAAAAATTAATGATGTTTTTCGTTTAGGATCCATCACAAAAACGGTCACAAGTTATATTGCGGCGACTTTAGTTAAAGAAGGAAAAATAAACTGGAATTCTAAATTTTTTGATTTATATCCTGAATTAAAAGCAGAAAGTAATCCAGAAATTTATAATGTAACTCTGCAAGATTTCTTGACATTTAGAGCACCAATTCCAACTTGGTCTTACGGAAATGAAACTCCAAATCAACAAGAAATTAAAGGAAATAATCAAGAACAGCGTTATGAGTTTATAAGCTGGTTTTTTAAGCAAAAACAAATTGTTACAGAAAAACAAGAATGGTATGGCTCCAATCCAAGTTTTGTTGCTGCAGGTTTAATGCTTGAAAAAGCAACTGGAAAGAGTTATGAAACTTTAGTGCAAGAATTGGGTAAAAAGCTAAATATTAACTTCGGTTTTGGACAACCAAACGTGACTGATATAAACCAGCCGTGGGGACATGATGAAAATTTGAAGCCCGAAAAACCATTTGTAAATTATAAATTAAATTGGCTTTCATCAGCAGGAAATATCAATATAAATCTTCCTGATTTTTGCAAATTTACACAGATGGAACTACAAGGTTTGTTAGGAAAATCAAAAGTATTGTCTGAAGAAGAATTTAATAAAATGCATTTTGGTTTTTCTGAATTTTCTTTTGGATGGTATTCTGAAATAAATGAAAAATCGGGCCTAAAATATTCTTTTCACTACGGAAATCCAGGAACATTTTTAACCAAAGTGTATATTTGCAAAGACATCGATAAAGCTTTTATCTTATTTGCCAATGTGCAGTCTGAAGAAGCAGACAAAGGTTTAATGTTACTTTTGGCCGAGCTTCAAAAACAATATGGAGGTTAAATTGTTAAACCTTAAAAATTAATTTTATAATTTTAAGCAAAAGAAAAAAATGAATAAAAACTGCTTTCACTATATAAAGAGACACTTTGTCTTTTGTAAACTCGCATTTCTTATTTTTGCTTTACATTCATTCAACTGTCAATCTCAACAAAACATGATAACACCGCCTTATTTACAAAAAGGAGATACTGTCGCTCTTTTGGCAACAGCAAGAAAAAACATTGATGACAATTTAAAACCAACAATAGATTTATTGCATAGTTGGGGTTTAGAGGCCGTAATTGGTTCTACAATTGGATTAGATTATCATCAATTGGCTGGAACAGATGAACAGAGAGCTGCCGATTTTCAGAAACAAATGGACAATCCAAATATTAAAGCTATCTGGTGCGTTCGCGGCGGATATGGCACTGTTAGAATGTTAGATTTATTAGATTTTACCAAATTCAAACAGCATCCTAAATGGGTTATCGGTTTTAGTGATGTAACGGTTCTACATAATCATTTGAATACGATGGGCTATAAATCTATTCATGGTATTATGCCAGTAACTGTTCCTAGAGCAACTCCAGATGCCGTCAGCTCATTAAAAGCCGCTTTATTTAACGAACCTATTTCTTACTCTATTAGTCCAAATCCTATGAATCGTTTGGGAAGTGCTACCGGAGAATTAGTAGGCGGTAATTTATCTATTTTGTATAGTTTATTAGGATCCCCATCGGCAATTGACTGCAAGGATAAAATTTTATTTATAGAAGATTTAGACGAATATCTGTATCATATTGACCGAATGATGATGAATCTAAGACGTAACGGATGTATCGAAAATTTAAAAGGAATTATCATTGGCGGAATGACAAGCATGAAAGACAATGAAGTTCCTTGGGGGAAAAATGCTCTGGAAATTATTGATGATGTAACAAAAAAATACAATATTCCAGTAATTTTTAATTTCCCAGCAGGTCATATTAGAGACAACAGAGCCTTAATCATGGGAAATACTGTTTCTATAGAAGTTACTGCTTCTGGAAGCACGGTTACTTTTAAAAAGTAATATCGCATTGCTTAGGATTTAAGCAAATCTAACAATACCACATAAAATCTCGCAAAGACGCGAAGTCGCAAAGTTTTAATATTCTTTGCAGCTTCGCGTCTTTGCGTGCAAAAAACATAAACCTATTATTCAATTTTCAACAACCTGAAACCTGAAACAAAAAAACAAAACCCATGGCAGAACATAACGATTTAGGAAAATTAGGAGAAGATCTCGCTGCAGCATATCTTGAAGAAAATGGATATTCGATTATAGAACGAAACTTTGTTATCCAAAAAGCAGAAATAGATATAATTGCACAAAAAGATGCTGTTTTGGCAATTGTTGAAGTTAAAACCCGTTCGAGTTTAGATTTTGGTTCTCCGCAAGATTTTGTGAAGTCCAAAAAAATTCAATTACTCATTAAAGCAGTAAATGCCTACATAAACGATAGGGAAAAGGATTTTCAAGAAGATTTAGAAATCCGTTTTGATATCATTGCGGTGCATAAAAACGGCGAATCATTTGCAATTGAACATCTTACTGACGCTTTTTATCACTTTTAACATATTTTTTCATTGTTATAATTGTAACAATTTGTTTTTTTATTTATATTTGCAAAGAATTATAACATCGCAATGTTAAATTAACTACCAACTCAACTGTTACCAAAAAAAAAAAAGATTATGAAAACTGTTTCTTCTATTGTAGAAAACTACATTAAAACAAAACCATTTTTATTAAATGCCCTGTCGCTCGGAATTATTAACCTAACTTCACTTTCGCGAAATATTATGACCGAATTAGAAAGTGAGTTTGGCAAAGAAGTAAAACAAGGCGCTGTTGTAATGTCTTTAAAACGACTAACGGAAGAACTAGATTTTAAACTAAACCACAAAATCAATAAAGTAATTAAAAATATTGGTGAAATCACAGTTCGTTCGGAACTTACCGATTACACTTTTGCTGCATCTGAAACTGTCTTAAACAAACAAGCAGATTTGATCTCTGATATTAATGCTCTATCTGATATTTTCTACACCTCATCTCGTGGAGTAAACGAAACGAATATCGTAGTGAGCAGCAGTGTAAATCACTTAGTTGAAAAACACTTTATGAGAGAAAAATTAATCCAAAAATTAGATAATTTAGCTTCGATTACGGTAAAATTACCAAAAGAAAATATTGTTGTTCCTGGTATTTACTACTTCATTTTCCAACGTTTGGCTTGGGAAGGAATTATTATCAATGAGGTAATTTCTACTTCGAATGAATTTACAATCTTAGTTGGAGAAGATCAAGTTGATGTAGCTTTTAAAGTAATTAAAGACTTGAAAAACTAATTTAATCCCTCTTCTTTTTAAAAATAAAATTAGAGTTTATACATAACAAAATCCTTTTGTCTTTTCAGGAAGACAAAAGGATTTTTCTTTTGAAATAAAGTAGAACAAGAATTTTTTTATATTTCTCAAATAAGAATATTCTCAAAAGTAAAATTCAAAAATTACTTTTTACTTCAGAAAAGCGTCAAAATGACACTTACTTGTAAAATGCCACTTTACACAACATTTTATGTCTTTCTCTAAAAAAACTAACAAAAAATTTGAATTAAGTTTTTTTATATATGATTTGTTGAGAATAATATTTTTATATATTTGCGAAGAAGTCAGACATCAGACCTCGCATTTTGATAGTTTAATACCACTGGAATTAAATAAACGCAAATTAAATTGTTAGAAGCGGCCAACCATAGTGAAAAATTATTGGTAAGTGAACTCAAAAAAGGAAACGAAAAAGCCTTTCGACAACTTTTTGATATGTACCGCCAAGATATTTATGGATACAGCATTAGTCTTCTTAAATCAAAAGAAGCTGCAGAGGAAAATGTACAGGATGTTTTTATGAAAGTTTGGCTCAATCGCGAAAGTCTAAATGTAGAACAATCTTTTAAAGCCTACATTTTTACCATTGCCAGAAATCAGGCTTTTAATGTTTTGAATAAGGCTGCGAATGAAATTTTATTGAAAGAAGCTGTTTTCTACGAAAGTCAGAAATCACATGAATACGGAGATTATGCGGTTCGGGAAGCCGATTGCAAAAAACTTCGAAAACAAGCTATAAAACAGCTCCCGCCCAAACGACGGCAGATTTTTAAAATGTCGCGAAAAAAAGGAATGAGCTACGAAGAAATAAGCGAGGAACTCGGAATCTCGATAAATACAGTCCGGAACCAAATGAGTAAAGCGCTCGAATCGATGCGCGGTTTTTTTCAACTTCACGATGAAATTATCTAACCAAAACCACAATAATGCCATTAAAATCACTCTCCGGGGTGATTTTTTTTTGAATGCTTTTAAAACTTCACCCGATCTTGTCATCCTGAGGAACGAAGGATCACACAAGAAATTCCACAATCGAAATCGATAATTTTTGTCTGCTTTTATTTTGATATTTCCTTATGAAAATGAAAAAATAGAATCGTGAATAAACCTGTTTGCCCGCGAGAGGGATGGGAGCAAGCTACCGAAGTAGCGCGGACAGCCCGACAGCATTAGGAAAAGGGGCGCATAAAGACAAAGATTGTTGGCCCTTTTTTCTAATGCTGGCTCGCCCAAAAAATCATTTTTATATTCAGGTTGAGGGATTTCTTTGTCGATTTTCTTGTGTGATCCTTCATTTCTCAGGGTGACAAATGCATTTAATCATTATTTCTTCAAAAAAACAAATTCTCATTTCATTAAAAACCAATGCATTAAATAATTCAAAATGTTAAAATTTAAAAATTTATAACGTTTGAGTAGTACTCGATTGCATCTCGGCTGTATTATAGAAACACAGAACCTAAAAACATTCTTAATGAATTCAAATTCTGAAATAAAAACGCTTTTAGAGAAATTTATTTTAAACCAATGTACTGCCGAAGAAACAGAACAAGTTATTGCCTATTGCCGCAATAATAATCTTACTGATGATTTTCCGACAGTAGAAGAAGTGAAAAATCTGTTGGGCGAAATGCCAAAAATGGAGGAACAGAAAGCTGATTCTATTTTTGATGCTATTCTAGCTACAGCAAAAGAACAGGAAACAGTAATAGAAATAGAGCCTAGAAAATCTAATTATAGAAAATATATTTCTATTGCGGCTTCTGTCTTGGTGCTTTTGGGTGTTGGTTTTGCTTACAAACAAGGTTTCTTTACTAAAAGTGCGGAAGTTCCATTCGATTTTAAAAGTTCGGATATTGTCTTGCAGATGGAAGACGGAAGCGTTCAGGTTATTTCTGAAAATGGAAAAGTTCAGGTTCATGATAAAAAAGGAAATATTATTGGAAATCAAAACGGTGATAAATTAGTTTACGAAAATCAAACCGATTCTGATAAATTGGCTTACAACACGCTTAAAATTCCGTTTGGAAAAAAATTTCGTTTGCAATTATCTGACGGAACTATGGTTCATTTAAACGCTGGAACTACTTTAAAATATCCCGTAAAATTTATTGCTGGAGAAAATCGTCAGGTTTATCTGGACGGAGAAGCTTTTTTTGACGTTGCAAAAGATAAAAAACATCCTTTTATTGTAAATGCTGATGCGCTGAATGTACGCGTTTTAGGAACTCATTTTAATGTTTCTAATTATCCAGAAGATGCAGCTACAGATGTTGTTTTGGTTGAAGGCTCTGTTGGAATGTACCGTTCAAACGAAGAATTTGATGCTTCTAAAAACACAGTCTTAAAACCTGGTTATAAAGGAAGTTTCAATAAAGAAAATGCTTCGATTTTTACAAAACCGGTTCTTACTGAAATTTATACTTCTTGGATTGATGGCGGACTGACTTTTAGAAACATGACTTTCAAAAACATTATAACTAAACTAGAAAGACGCTATAACGTAACGATCATTAATAAAAACGAAAAACTGGCCAACGAGAAATTTAATGCCAGCTTTAAAGAAGAATCAATTGAGAATGTGATGAGCTATTTTAATGATGTTCATGGCATTAATTACACGATAAAAAACAATCAAATACTAATTAAATAACCACTAAAACCAATAAAAATATATGATGAGATAACATTACGGGAATAAAAAAATCGGAAAGAGCTGCGAACAATTTCCGATTAACTAAGTGATTGAATATAACGAATTAACTACAATCAATTAACAAAATTATGAAAAAAAAATCTAAGAATAATGGGTTTCTATACTCATTGTTCCAAAATGACCTAAAATTGAAATTAACTACTCTACTTATTTTGGTCGCCATGTTTAATATCAAAGCAAGTACTTATGCTCAAAAAACAAAAGTTACCCTTGAATTAAACAATTCAACAATCGAAAAGGTTATTGAGACCATTGAACAAAAAACAGATTTCAGATTTATTTACAAAATGAATGACGTCGACTTAGATCGAACGGTTTCAATCTCTGTAAAGGAACAATCGATATATGTGGTTTTGGACCGAATTTTTAAAGGAACCCCAACCGAATTTAAAATTCGAGACACACAGATTATTCTTAAAAAACCAGAATTAAAATCGCAAAATATTCAAGGCGAAAAAGAAACTATTTCTGGAATTATTACTGACGAAAATGGTGCTCCGCTTCCTGGAGCTTCTATCATCGAAGAAGGCACCAAAAATAGTGTGGTAACCGATTTTGATGGTAAATTTAAATTTACTGTCGAAAGCAGTTCTTCTATTATCGTAGTAAGTTTTGTAGGGTATAAAACTAAAAAAGTTCCTGCTGGAAATGGCGTTTTAAATATTCAATTGGAACCTGATGCTACCAACTTACAAGAGGTTGTTTTGGTGGGTTACGGTTCTGTTTCTAAAAAGGATGTAACGGGTGCCGTTTCTTCTATTGCTGCAAAAGACATGAATCAAGGTCCAATAGTAAATCCGCTGCAATTAATTTCTGGAAAAGCGGCTGGTGTAAATATTAACCAGATTGGAAGCGAGCCAGGTTCTGGACCAAGTGTACGTATTCGTGGAGTAAGTTCTTTAATTGGCGGAAGCGACCCTTTGGTTGTAGTGATGGAATTCAGGGAAACTTGGATTTATTAAATTCTATTCCTCCAACAGAAATTGCATCTATCGATATTCTTAAAGATGCTTCGGCTACTGCTATTTACGGTTCTAGAGGTGCGCCTGGAGTTATCATTGTAACTACTAAAACCAACAAATCTGGAAAAACAACTTTTGAATATGTAGGTTCTTCTTCTATCGATTTTATTCCAAAAAAACTGGATTTTCTAAATGCTGACCAGTGGTGGACTGCAGCGCAAAGCGTTGGTGTTCCTGCTTCTGCAAATCACGGTGCAAATACAGATTGGTACGGGATTTTAACACAAACAGGATTTACACAAACTCATACACTTTCGTTTGGTGGAGGCAGTGATAAATTTAGTTACCACGGGTCTTTGAGTGCTATTTTGCAAGATGGTGTTGTAATTAACTCTAGCAATAAAAAATATATTGCAAGATTACAAGCGACTCAAAAAGCATTGGATGATAAATTGACTTTGAATTATACTTTAACTAACGGAATTAGTAATACTGCAAGTAGTGTACAAAGTATTGGTAGAGTAAATCAGGTTTCAAACCTAATTTCTCAGGCTTATCAAATGCGTCCTACTGATCCTGTGTTTCAAGCAGACGGAACAACTTATTATACAGATCCTAACTTATTTCAATATTTAAATCCTTATGCGGCTCAACAAGAAATTACAAACGAAGGAAAATATGATAATTTATTTGGAAGCCTTAAAGCAGATTTAGATATCGTTGATGGTTTAACGGCGGGTTGGTTTGGAAGCTGGAGAAAAGCTAATAACTCAATTGGTTTCTACAATCCGGCAAAATCTACAGATGCAAACGCAATTAACCAAAAAGGTTTTGGAAACATTAATAATACTCGCCAAGAAGAGAAGTTAATGGACATTAGTTTGAATTACAAAAAAACATTTGGAGTTCACTCAATCAATGCCTTAGGTCTTTACGAATGGCAATACCAAAGCAAGCAAGAAAATTATTCTCAAGTAAGAGGTTTTGTTAATGATTTAGCAACTTACAATAACCTTGAACTAGGTGATATTAGTAAAGCTCTACCTGGAGATATTAAATCTAATAAAAATGACAGAACCTTAGTTTCTTTTTTAGGAAGAGTAAATTACTCTTTATTAGACCGTTATTTGGTTACAGCAAGTATCAGACGTGATGGATCTTCTGTGTTTGGAGAAAATAATAAATGGGGTAATTTCCCATCTGCTTCAGTCGCTTGGCAAATTGCAAAAGAATCGTTTATGGCGAATCAATCTGTAGTTAATGATTTGAAATTACGTGTAGGTTATGGCGTTACTGGTAATCAGCAAGGTTTACAGCCCCAAGGATCAATTTCTTTAGTAGGGCCTGCAGGAACTACTTATTTTGGAGGTTCTCAAATTTCAAATTACAAAATTACTCAAAATGCTAATCCTGATTTGAAATGGGAAACTAAAAAACAAACTAATATTGGTCTTGATTTTGGCTTAATTAATAATAGATTGAGAGGTACAGTTGACTTATATACTGCTACAACTGACAATTTATTATTCAATTATACCGTTTCTCTACCACCTTACCAATACGACAAAATTCAAGCAAATATTGGTAGTCTAAAAAATGAAGGTGTCGAGTTTGCTTTAGCATATGATGTAATTAGCAATGAAAATACAACTTTAACTTTGGCTGGAAATGTATCTTTTATGCGCAATGAGGTTCTTAAATTAAACGGAGAGATTAATGGTGTACCATTGAAAACAAACTATATAGATTGGGGTGCGCCAAATTCTTACTTAATAGAAGGACAACCAATTGGTACATTTAACATTTTGCAGCACGAAGGAAAAAATGCTGCTAACGCTGAAACAGTTGTAGATCAAAATGGTGACGGAAATTTCGATCAAAGTAATACGAGTGCAGATCGTGTAATGCAAGGTTCTGCTTTACCAACTTACACTTTTGCTTTCAATCCAACTTTGAGATATAAAAAGTTTGACGCTTCTTTCTTACTAAGAGGATCTGGTGGAAATAAAATTTATAACACCGTAAATCAACGTTCAAGCTATATGGAAAACATTGGAAAAAGTAATGTTTTAGAAAGCGCTGTTGACTTAGGTATTTTCACCTCTCAATATTCTTCAAATTTATGGCTAGAAGACGGTTCTTTTGTTCGTTTAGAAAACGTTACTGCAGGATACAATTTTAGTTTTAAAGATCGATTTATAGAGTCAATTAGACTTTCTCTTACTGGAAATAACCTATTCCTTATCACAAAATATTCAGGTATTGATCCTGAAATTAACTTGAGTGGTAGTGGTGACGTAAATGATTATTTTGGAGGTGATAGAGGAATTTATCCTCGTACCAGAAGCATTTCGTTTGGTGTAAATGTTAAATTTAAATAGTAAAAGAAATGAAATTAAAAAATATATTTATAGCAGGAAGCATTTGTTTCTTTGCTCTTACAGCTTGCACCGATCTTGATGAAAATGTGTACGACAAATATCCTGCATCAGATTTTTATGGATCTCCTCAAGGGGCAGATATTGCTTTAGCTGGTGTATACGGACAAATTCCTGGTAACTGGAATGGGGTTGGTTATGCCGGAGCAGATTTGGGTTGGTACGACTTAAACTCTATGTGTGTTGATGACCAAGTTATTCCTCATAGAAATACAGGTGACTGGTCTACTGAATTTGCAATCTTATTTAAACACCAGTGGCTGCCAACAGACGAAGTAGTTAGAAATACCTGGAACTGGTTATATGTATCCGTTTTCAATGCAAACCTTGCAATAAAACTATTGGAAGACTCTAAAGCTGATGCATCAAAAATTGCTGAAGCAAAAGTGTTAAGAGCTTTTTTCTATTATTTATTGATTGACGATTTTGGAAATGTGCCATTTTACACAGACAACAATATTACTGTTGATAAAATACCACAAGCAAGCCGTAAAGACGTATTTGATTTCGTCGTCTCTGAATTAAAAGCAAATATTGATTTATTACCTGGTACTAAAGGTGGAGAGTTTTACGGCAGATTCAATAAATGGGCTGGGTACACTTTGCTAGCTAAAGTATACATGAATGCGGGCGTTTTAACTGGAACTCCAAAATGGGAAGAATGTCTTGCTGCTTGTAATGTTGTAAATGGCGGAGGATTTTCATTACATTCTGCGCTGTCAGATGCTTCAAGTCCATTAGGAAATAAATACTACGAATTGTTTGGAGATGTAAATCCGCAAGATGAGACCATTTTATCTATTTATACTACCGTAGATGTTGTGGGCCGTAATATTTTTACTGTACGCAGCTTGATTGGGCCACATGCTAATGCTCTATTTGGTTACAGTGGTTGGAACGGATCTGTTGTTCCTAAAGATTTTTACCTAAAGTATGACGATAAAGATATTCGTAAGAAACAATTCCTTTTAGGGCCTCAACCAGGTAATGTAAATTATACATTAGACATCGCTTCATTAGATAATCCGGGAGCTGGTGCCCAAGAAGGGGTTAGAAATGTTAAATTTTATCCTGCAGGTTCAATGAACGGTGGCGGAGCTTCAAATGATTTCCCAATTTACAGATATGCTGACGTTATGTTAATGACAGCAGAATGTAATGTTCGTTTAGGGAATGCAGGAGCTGCTAAACCTTTAGTTGATGCTATTAGAACTCGTGCTGGTCTTGCAGCTTTAGCTTCAAACCCTACTCTTGATGATATTTTTGATGAAAGAGGACGTGAATTAAATTGGGAAGGACATCGTAGAGAAGATATGATTCGTTTTGACAAATTTTTGTTGCCAAATGAATTCAGAGGCGCTTCAGAAGAATATAGAAAAATATTCCCTATCCCAACTTCAGCTTTAAATGCAAATCCAGGACTTAAACAAAATCCAGGTTACTAAAACAGCTAAATAATATGAAAAAATATATAAATAAATTTGCTGCATTACTTGCATTAGTAATCGTGGCTACCTCTTGTGAATCTGACGCAGAATTAACCGTTTTAAAATCGGTTAGTTTTCCTGCAGCAATTACATCTTCTGCAAGCAAAATTGTGCTTACAGAAGATACCGCCGATGAAACTGCAACAACTATTTCTTGGTCTGCTGTTGTTTTCCCGATTGAAGCTCCGGTTTTATATACGGTTCAGTTTGATTTGCCAGCAAATACTTCTGGCACTAAAGCTTGGTTAAATGCTAAAGTATTTGAAGCAGGAAACGATGTTTTGAGTAAGTCTTTTAGTGTTCGTGATTTGAATAAAATTGCAACCGATTTAGGAATACAACCGAATGTAGACGGAAAATTAGCGGTAAGAGTCGTGGCTGCGATGGATAGAAATATTTATTCAGATCCTATTGAGATAACAGTAACTCCTTATGAAAAAGCAGTTGCTTTTGGCGAAATTTATATGCCTGGCGATTATCAAGGTTGGGCGGTTGAAACTGCTGCAACTTTAACCGCAATTGAAAAAGGAGTCTATCAAGGATACATGACTGCTGAAGGAACTGCACTAGCATTCAAATTAAATACTGCCAGAACATGGGCTGAATTTTATGGTGCAGGTGCTACTAATGAAGATTTAGTTAGAATGGATGATGATAATTTATTTCTTCCAAGTGCAGGTTCGTACCAAATTAAAGTAAATTTGAACACGTTGAAATGGTCTGCAACTGCTTATGCATGGGGAATTGTTGGAACTGCTCAAACAGGAGGATGGGACAACAGCACACCAATGAGTTATGATCATCAAACTAAAACATGGAAAGTAACAGCAGACTTAGTTCCTGGAGCATTGAAATTCAGATTGAACAACAAATGGGATGTAAATTATGGCCCTGCTGATGAGTCTAAAAATGTTATTACTAAAGATAATGCAGGTGCTTACACTATTTCTGAAGCGGGAACTTATGAAATTACCTTCACTATTGAAGAAACAGATCCAAACACAAATGGCTATCCTGCAACAGCAACTTGCAGCATAGTTAAAAAATAATCTAACATCATTCATACTGGTTAGATTAGTTTTGAGTGATACCTGCCTTTCTGAGCAAAAGGCAGGTTATCTAAAAAAATAAAAACTGCCGCTCAAAACCTATCCAATTTAATTTTAAAATTATGAAGTCTAACTCCAATATTTTTCTTGCTTTACTGCTTTCAATAGCTTTTGTGTCGTGCAGTTCTTCTGAAGAAAACCTTAAACCAGAGCCAAATCCAGGAACAGAAAACGAATATCAGCAGTATGGATCTCCATTTGATAAAGTGGCAGCCAACGAAGATGCCGTAATTTATCAGGTAAATGTGCGCTCTTTTAGTCCAGAAGGAAACTTAAAAGGTGTTCAGAAACGACTTGGAGATATTCAGAAACTAGGTGCAAATGTCATTTATCTGATGCCGATTTATCCTGTTGGAAAAATAAAAACAGCTGGAAAATTAGGTTCTCCTTATTCTATTAAGGATTATAAAGCCGTTAATTCTGATTACGGAACATTAGAAGACCTTCGAGCATTGGTTACCGAGGCACACAGCAAAAATATGGCGGTAATTTTAGACTGGGTTGCCAATCATACTTCTTGGGATAATCAATGGATAACGGCTCATCCTGATTGGTACCAAAAAGATGCCAGCGGAAACATTACCATTCCGCCTGGAACAAACTGGCAAGATGTAGCGCAGTTAAATTATACCAATGCAGAAATGAAAAAGGCGATGATCGATGCCATGTCCTATTGGGTTTACAATGCCAACATTGATGGATTTAGATGTGATGCAGCCGATTTTGTTCCGATGAATTTCTGGTCAGAAGCGATTTCTAAAATCCGTAAAATCAAAAAGCAAAGAATGATATTAATGGCAGAAGGCACTAGAGTCAATCATTTTGATGCGGGATTCGATTACACTTTTGGTTTTGCTTATTTCGGCGCTTTAGAAAAAGTGTTTTCAGAAGCGCAACCTGCAAGTTATCTTCAAACTGAAAGCTCCAAAGAATATGGACAGCTGGACGCTTCAAGAAGAATTGTACGTTATACAACAAATCACGACGTGAATCTTTCTGACGGAACTCCGCTTGAACTTTTTGGAGGAAAAAAAGGTTCTTTAGCCGCATTTGTAATTGCATCAAGCATGAAATCTGTTCCTATGATTTATAATGGTCAGGAAATTGGGTACAACAAACGCATCGATTATTTTGACAATGTTCCTATCGATTGGTCTACTGCAGATAATGAAATGCTTTTAGAATATCAGAAAATAATCGCATTTAGAAATTCTAGTGAAGCACTCCGAAAAGGAAAACTAACGGGTTATAGCAGCAATGATGTGAGTATTTTTACAATGGAAACTACAAATGAAAAAGTCTTAATTGTAGCAAATATTAAAAATAAATCTATTAAATACACGACTCCAACTTCTTTGGCTAATACCAACTGGAAAGATGCATTAACTGGAAGTACAATTTCTATTGGTTCAGAAATTAATTTAGAAGCTTACCAATATTTAATACTTAAAAAAGAATAAAAGCTTTTAATAAAGTTAGATTTGCAAAAAACTAAATAAAATGAATTTTCAATCCCAAAAAACATTGCTTCAAATGCGTTTGAACAAAAAAACAGCGCTTTTATTTTTTGTTATCCTAAGTGTATTTTCGCTTCAGGCACAAGAAATAACTTCGCCAGACAAAAATCTTTCTCTAAAATTTGAATTAAAAGAAGGCGGCATTCCGTCTTACCAATTATCATACAAACAGAAACCGGTTATTAAACCAAGTTCTTTAGGTTTAGAGCTTAAAAACAACGCTTCGTTTATGGATGGTTTTACCATTACAAATACTGCACAATCTTCTGTTGATGAAAATTGGAATCCGGTTTTAGGAGAAGAAAAAACAATTCGCAATCATTACAACGAATTGGTTGTCACTTTAGCGCAAGCGAAAAACAACAATAGGTTTATCCGTATTCGTTTCCGTTTATTTAACGACGGATTGGGATTTAGATATGAATTTCCGAAACAAAATGATCTGAATTATTTTGTAATTAAAGAAGAGCGCACTGAATTTCAATTGGCTGGAAATCATAAAATTTTCTGGATTCCAGGAGATTATGACACCAACGAATATGCTTATACAACATCAAAGATTTCAGAAATTCCTTCTTTGATGAAAAAAGCTACGATTGAGATTAATGCACAGCAGCCAATCAAAGAATTATCTGTACAAACACCATCTATGATGAAATCAAACGATGGTTTATATATCAACATTCACGAAGCAGGATTAATTAACTATCCCGCAATGTACCTTGAAGTTGATGCTAAAACCAACAAAATGACAAGTCATTTGGCACCAGATGCCATTGGTGCAAAAGGCTACATGCAGACTGACACTCAAACACCTTGGAGAACTATTGTAGTAAGTGATAAAGCAACTGACATTTTAGCTTCAAAATTAATTTTAAACCTTAACGAACCAACCAGTTACAAAGATGTTTCATGGATTAAACCTGTAAAATACATTGGAATTTGGTGGGAATATTTCGTTGCAGGAAGAAGCACGTGGGCTTTCGGGAAAGAAAACAACGTAAAAATGACAGATGATTTTACGAAACTTACGCCAAACGGAAAACACGGAGCCACTACAGAACGTGCAAAAGAATACATTGATTTTGCTTCTAAAAATGGCTTTGATGCAATCCTTATAGAAGGTTGGAACATTGGCTGGGAAGACTGGATTGGCAACTGGAAAGAAGACGTTTTTGATTTTGTAACTGCATATCCTGATTTTGATGTAAAAGCGGTTCATGCTTATGCTGCTTCAAAAGGTGTAAAAATTATCATGCACCATGAAACCTCTGGATCGGCTACAAATTACGAACGTCGTCTAGATCGTGCTTTTCAATTTATGAATGACAACGGTTATGATGCCGTAAAAACAGGTTATGTAGGACAGATTATTCCACGTGGCGAACATCATGACGGGCAATGGATGGTGAATCATTACATTAACGTTGCGAAACGTGCTGCCGATTATAAAATTATGATTAACAGCCACGAGGCCGTTCGACCAACAGGATTAAACCGAACTTTTCCAAACTGGATTGCTCAGGAATCAGCGCGCGGTACTGAGTTCGAATCTATGGGAGGATTAGCTCCAGATCACACTACAATTTTACCATTTACCCGTTTAATGGGAGGTCCAATGGATTTTACGCCTGGAATTTTCCAGACCGATCTTTCGTATTACGGAACAGGAAGTTCACAACGAGTAAACACGACTTTAGTAAAACAATTGGCTTATTATGTAACTATGTACAGTCCGTTGCAGATGGCGGCTGATATTCCTGGAAATTACGAGCGTTTTCCAGATGCATTTCAGTTCATTAAAGACGTTGCCGTAGATTGGGATAACAGTTATATTCTAGAAGCCGAACCTGGAGATTACATTACAATTGCTCGTAAAGCAAAAGGCAAAAAAGAATGGTATATTGGCGGAATTACAGATGAAAATGCCAGAACAGCAAACATTTCATTTGATTATTTACCTGCAGGAAAAAATTTCGTTGCCACCATTTATGCCGATGCTAAAGAGGCCAATTGGAATCAAAATCCACAAAAATATACGGTTACTAAAGTTATCGTAAACTCAAAAAGCAAATTGAAGCAATATTTAGCTCCTGGTGGAGGTGTTGCCATTAGCATCAAAGAAGGAACTGCTTCAGATTTAAAAGGATTGAAAAAATTATAATTTAAGACGCTAAGATTCTGAGATACTCAGTTTCTAATTTTTTTTCCACGAATTTTCAGAATTAAGATTTTCTAGATAAATCCTTAATTCGATAATTCGTGGCAGAAAAACCTATGCTCCTTTTTAAGCAAAAAAACTTACTATTTTGAAACTATTAACCACAAATGTTTGTCGAATTTAAAAACAATGCGAGTGAGAATGAATTTTAGTTAGAAATGCCGACAAGCATCCAAAAAACTATTATTATGGAAATCAAAATTACCACTAGATTATTTCATATTACCAAAGCATTAATTTGCTTTCTACTATTATTTGCAAGTTCAGCTTATGCACAAGATCCTCCGCAGTACGGGACACCGTTTGCAGGAGTTCCTGACACGAGAGATATTAATATGTATCAGGTTCATATTCGTCCGTTTAGTGCCAACGGAGATTTAGCCGGAGTAACTGCCCGATTAGATAATATAAAAGCACTAGGAACCAATGTTATTTATTTAATGCCGATTTTTCCGCACGGCACCGATTCCCGAAGTTCACCTTCGCCTTATTGTATCAAAGATTTTAAAGCTGTCGGATCAGAATATGGTTCTTTGGCCGATCTAAGAACTCTGGTTGATGGTGCACACAGCCGCGGAATGGCCGTTATTTTAGACATCGCCATCAACGGAACTTCTTGGGACAATGTCTGGATTGCTTCACACCCTGAATATTATAAACGAACTGGTACAACCATTCAGCAATTAGGAAACTTCTCTGATATTGCAGCGTTAGATCTTAACAGTTCGGCAACACGAGCAGCTATAAAAGATGCCATGCGTTATTGGATTTTCGCAGCCAACATTGATGGTTACCGTTGCGATTATGCTAATAATCCTCCCTTGGATTTTTGGTCAGAAGTGAATTCAAATCTTAGAAGCATATCTTCTCATAACTTATTAATGTTAGCCGAAGGTGACAGACAAGAAAACTTTCAAGTTGGTTTCGATATGAATTATGGCGACAGATGGTTTCATGCAGGTTTGTATGATATTGCCAATGGCGGACCAGTTTCTCAAAGAATCCAAGATCAGACAACTTATGAATATGCAAAAGCAACAGGTAATCAGCAAATCGTTAGATATACGGGTAACCATGATACATACACCAATGATGATGGCGTAAGAAGACCAATTATTGTATTCAAGAATCATAACGGAATTGTTGCTAATTTCTTGGTTTCAGCTTACATGAAAGGGGTACCTTTTTTAATGAGCGGACAAGAAATCGATTACGAACCCAAAACGGATTGGCCGTGGCAGAACTTTAAATTTAACTGGTCTCAAAATCCAACGGCTGCTGCAGATTTTGCAAAAATCTTAAATTTCAGAACAACGAGCGCAGCCATCAGGCGCGGTGATTTAACCACATACGCAAATGATGATATTAGCATTTTCACTAAAACATTAGGTACAGAAAAAGTAATCGTAATGTCGAATTTGAGAAATGCAGCTAAATCGTATGTTATTCCAGCAGCTTTGGCAGGAACTTATGTAAATCCGTATAACAATAATGCTTCAGTAACTTTAACAGCAGGGTCTACACGTAATTTTGCTGCTTACGAATATTTGGTTTTAACGAATACCAATGCACCTGTTGTCGCAGTAACCGGAGTTTCAGTTAGTCCAACAACGGTAACAGTTGGTTTAGGCACAACACAGCAGTTAAATGCGACGATTGCTCCAGCAAATGCCACAAATCAAAATGTAACTTGGACATCGAGTAATACAGCGGTTGCAACCATAAATGCTTCTGGATTGATTACGGCAGTTGCAGCAGGAACTGCAACGATTACAGTTAAAACAGTTGACGGAAATAAAACAGCAACTTCGGCTATAACTGTTGCTACGATTCCAGTTTCTTCTGTGGCAGTTTCTCCAACTTCTGCAAGTCTGTATGCTGGAAATACACAACAGCTTTCGACGACAATTTCGCCAGCAAATGCCACAAACAAAAATGTAACTTGGTCTTCAAGCAATACAGCAATTGCAACTGTTAATAGCGCTGGTTTAGTAACAGCTGTTGCAGCAGGAACAGCAACGATTACAGCAACTACACAAGACGGAAATAAAACAGCTTCGGCAACCATTACGGTTAATCCGAATACGAATTTCACGGTTTATTTCTACAAACCATCAAACTGGGGAACTGGAATTAAAATATATTATTGGAGCGCTTTACCAACAGGCGTCTTAGCAAATGCAACGTGGCCTGGAGTAAACATGACTGATAATGGAAATGGATGGTATAGCTACACTTTTACAAATGTAACCTCAACCAACTTAATTTTCAACGACGGAACCAACCAAACGGCTGATTTAAGCAGAGATAAAAACGGCTGGTACATGAACAGCGCTTGGTACGATTCTAATCCAGGAACGGGTGTTGCGGTTACAAGTGTGAGTTTGAGTCCTACAACAGCTTCATTAAATGTTGGCGGAACACAACAGCTTACTCCTACTATTCTTCCTGCAAATGCAACGAATAAATCGATAACGTATAGTTCAAATAATACCGCTGTTGCAACTGTAAATGCTTCTGGTTTAATTACCGCTGTAGCGAATGGAACGGCAACAATTACTGTTACAACTGTAGACGGAAACAAAACAAACACTTGTTTAGTATCGGTTACGACAGCTCCTAGTGGAGGAAATTATTATACGATTAAAAACAGATGGACAGGCTCTTATTTATCTGATGCAGGAACAAATACAGGATACGGAGCAAGCGTTTCTGGAAACAATTACAAATGGCAGAAAATCGCTATTGATGCCACTTATTTTGTACTTAAAAATGTGGCAACAGGTGAACTAATGAATATCGAAGGCCAAACCGGAAATGTACAGTGCAATATAACTGATACTACTTTCTGGAGTGCACAATGGTCAAGCGATTATATCGACGGAACTTGGACTCGTTTAAGAAACAGATGGCAGTCAGGAAATATTATTCATGTTGAAAATCAAACTGGCGCCGCGCAATACGGAAATTCACAAGATGGTTGGTACAGCGCACAATGGCAATTGGAAGCGACAACAGTTGGAACTTCAAAAATGGCTCTAAATGTTGAAGAAGTTTCTACAACTGAACCTGAAATTAGCATTTATCCAAATCCTGCAATTAATAATGAGTTTAATATTGTAATGCCTGAATTAGCAAAGGGAAATTCTGCTGAAATTTTCGTTTCAGATTTAAACGGAAGAACTCTTTTAACAGAAAGACTTTCTGCTTCAGGACAGGTTAATCATCATTTATCTTCAGGAGTTTATGTTGTAAATATTATTTCTAAAGATTTTAAAGCTACTAAAAAACTGATCGTTAAATAAATTCGATTTGGTTGAAATAGAAAAGCGCATGAAATTATCATGCGCTTTTTTTTATTTTTTAAAATGTATAATTCAGAGCAAATCCGAAATTATTCTCCGATGTGATTTCATTTTTATTTAATGCGGGTTTAAAAGCTAAATTCTCATTTACATTAAACTGAGATAAAGCAGCATCAACGTTAGCGTCGATAATATTTAAGACATAAAAACCAACCATAAACAAAGCAGATAAATCTCTATTTCTTTGATAGCCTTTTTGAGCTGTAATCAACTGGCTTTCGCTTAATCCTGCTAAAAATTCCGAATCGCTTTTTTTACCTTCAAGCCTATTTTTATATTCGTTTCTATAAAGATTGTAATTCTTCTGATTGTCGATGTAGAAATAAGCACTCGTGCCAATAGCACCATATACCAAAGGAAGTTTCCAATATTTTTTATTATAAATCTGCCCTAAACCAGGCAAAACTGCAGAATAAAAAGCTGCTTTTGCTGGACGAAGCGGATCGATTGTTTCTGATTTTAAGGAATCATTTGAAATAATTCTATCTTTTCCCTGAGCGAAAATTGAAGTAAATCCAAGAAGTAAAAAAAGAACAAGAAATTGATTCTGCATATAAAGTGTCTTTGAAAATTTTGGCTCAAAGAAAACTTTTTAATTCTAAGGTTTTTCTTAAATAAAAGATAAAGAAAACTTAATTTTTAAATTAACTGATAACCAGTTAAATATCTCTAAAAGATAAAAATAATACTACAAGTTTTGTATTATTCAACTTAAAACTGTTACTTTGCAACATGAAAACTACAACAGTAAACAAGGAAGCAATTAAACAAGCCATTATCAAGATGAGAGATGATAAGGTTGCTGTACGCTCTTTTTTACAAGGAAAAACTTCTGCAGAAACCTTAACTTTAAAAGGTATCAAACTTGTTAAAACCATATAATTATACTTTTAATTCTGATTCTGGTTATTATAGTTTCTTTACAAAAAGACAAATTGAATACAGAGTTGCTTTCTACGAAGATTTCACATTAGCATCTTGCGTTGGGAACGATAAAGAACTTGGAAATGTTTATCAAATTACCATAGACAAAATTAGCTCTCGTCCTGAACAATTTGATGTATTGATTTCAAAAACAATCAAAAACATTATTGCCTAGTTTTTTGAAAATATTCATGATGCATTAATTTATATTTGTGATGATAATGATAAAAAAGCATTTCAAAGATTTTCTGTTTTTGATAGATGGTACAAAAAAAGTTCCATGACCAATTATATCACAAAGCTTGATAATATTATTGAACTAGATTCTGATACAGAAACTATTAAACTTTATACATCTTTAATGTTTCATAAAGAAAATACTAATTTTAAAACCATAACAGAAGCTTTTAATAATATCAGTAATGTTTTAAATGGAGAAAAATCATAGTTAGTTCTAGCAACAAAAAACCGATATATTTCTATATCGGTTTTATTATTTATTAGTGTACACTTTACTCCTCAAACAACTCCATCAATTCCAGCGCACGTTTTATCGACTTCACATTTTCAAAAGTCAATAACAAGCGTAAGCCGTTTACGGTTTGTTTTTCTTTCATTTTGCAAAGATTACTATGCTTTTGAACAAAGTTTAAAACATTTCTAAACTTCACCGACTGGTAATAATCTGATTGCTGATCGGATACGAAATAACCAATCATTTTGCCTTGTTTCAACACCAATTTCTCGATTCCGACTTTAGTCGCAATCCATTTTATTCTGATGCTGTTTAACAATGCTGTTGCTTGTTTTGGCAAAGGCCCGAAACGGTCAATTAGTTTTTTCTCGAATTCCTGTAAGCCCGCTTCGTCTTTTATTGCTCCTAATTCGTTGTATAAAACCAAACGTTCTGAAACGTTATTGATATATTCATCTGGGAATAAAAGCTCAAAATCGGCATCAATTTGAATGTCTTTTACGTATTCTTTGGTATCAATATCATTTTCTTCAGGATACAAATCTTTAAATTCGTTTTCCTTCAATTCTTCAATCGCTTCATTCATGATTTTTTGGTACGTATCAAAACCAATTTCGTTAATGAAACCGCTTTGTTCTCCGCCCAATAAATCTCCAGCGCCACGAATCTCCAAATCTTTCATTGCAATGTTGAAACCGCTTCCCAATTCGCTGAATTGTTCCAACGCTTGAATACGTTTTCTGGCATCTTCCGTCATTGACGAATAAGGCGGACATATGAAATAACAAAATGCTTTTTTGTTGCTTCGCCCTACTCGACCGCGCATTTGATGCAAATCTGATAATCCGAAATTATTGGCATTATTGATGAAAATCGTGTTCGCATTTGGAACGTCCAAACCGCTTTCGATAATGGTGGTTGCCACCAAAACATCAAAATCTCCATTCATGAAACCTAACATCAATTCTTCGAGTTTGGCACCGTCCATTTGTCCATGACCAATTCCAACTCTTGCATTTGGAACCAAACGCTGAATCATTCCTGCCACTTCTTTTATGTTTTCGATTCGGTTATTAATGAAGAAAACTTGTCCATTTCTCTGAATTTCATACGAAATCGCATCACGAATAATCTCTTCATTAAAACCAACCACATTCGTTTCAATTGGATAACGGTTTGGCGGAGGCGTTGTAATTACCGATAAATCTCGAGCTGCCATCAAAGAAAACTGAAGCGTTCTCGGAATTGGCGTTGCAGTCAAAGTCAGCGTATCGACATTTGCCGCAATGGTTTTCAATTTATCTTTTACGTTTACACCAAACTTTTGTTCCTCATCGACAATCAATAATCCTAAGTCTTTAAAAACTACATTTTTATTGACCAATTGATGTGTTCCAATTACGATATCTAGTTTTCCTTCAGCTAAATCTTTTAAAGTCTGTGTTTTTTGTTTTGCCGTTCTAAATCGGTTTAAGTAACCAATTGTAACCGGCATATCTTTTAATCGTTCCGAAAAAGTTCTATAATGCTGATATGCCAAAATAGTGGTCGGAACCAAAACAGCAACTTGTTTACTATTATCAACCGCTTTAAAAGCAGCGCGAATCGCAACCTCTGTTTTTCCAAAACCAACATCACCACAAACCAAACGATCCATTGGGCGATCGCTTTCCATATCGGCTTTTACTTCTGCCGTTGATTTCATTTGATCTGGCGTATCTTCGTAAATAAACGAACTTTCTAATTCGTTTTGTAAATAACTATCAGGTGCGAACTGAAAACCTTTTTCTAAACGGCGTTTTGCATAAAGCTGAATCAAGTTGAATGCAATATGTTTGACACGCGCTTTGGTTTTTTGCTTTAAAACCTTCCAAGCATTCGATCCTAGTTTATAGATTTTCGGAGGCGTTCCGTCTTTTCCGTTGTATTTGGAGATTTTATGCAGCGAGTGAATGCTCACATACACAATATCATTATCGGCATAAACCAGTTTTATGGCTTCCTGGGTTTTGCCTTCAACCTGAATTTTCTGCAAACCGCCAAACTTTCCAATTCCGTGATCGATATGCGTTACATAATCGCCAACCGAAAGTGCGGTTAATTCTTTTAAAGTAATATTCTGCTTTTTAGAATATCCGTTTTTAATATTGAATTTATGATAACGCTCAAAAATCTGGTGATCGGTATAAGCCGTAATCTGATTTTCTTCGTCAATAAAACCTTGGTATAAAGGCAATACAATGGTATGATATTGCTTTCTGATGTTTTCTGAATTGGCTTCATCTAAGCTTTCAAAAATATCGTGAAAACGTTTTGCCTGCGTATCATTCGAACAAAACAAATAATTGACATAACCGTTAAAATGATTTTCGCTCAGATTATTCAGCAATAAGTCAAATTGTTTATTGAAAGACGGCTGTGGCTGAATATGAAATTCGAATTTTTTAGTCGTTTTAAAAATCGGTCTTGAGGCCAATTCTACCACCGAAAAATCTAAAGCACGTTTAATAAATGAAGCCTGATTTAAGAATAATTGCTCCGGAGTAGCGTGTTTGATTTCTTTCGACAATTTCTCAAAAGCTTCTTCTGCTCTTGCAAATTGTTTGTCTAATTGACTAAAAAGTCCGTCAGTATTTTGGATGAAAAGAACTGTTTTTTCGGCAATATAATCTAAGAAACTTTCTCGGTTTTCCTGAAAAAGTTTGTTCTCCACATTTGGGATAATCGTGATTTTTTTATGTGTTTCGACAGATAATTGCGTTTCCACATCAAAAGTTCTGATGCTGTCTACTTCGTTTCCAAAAAACTCAATTCGATACGGATGATCATTTGAGAAAGAGAATACATCGACAATTCCTCCACGAACTGAAAATTCGCCAGGTTCTGTAATGAAATCTACTCTTTTGAATTCGTATTCAAATAAAACTTCGTTAATAAAATCAATCGAAATTTTATCGTTTAAAGCCACTTTTAACGTGTTTTTATCGAGTTCTTTTCTCGTAACAACTTTTTCAAAAAGTGCTTCAGGATAGGTAACAATTACGGCAGGTTTTTTTCTTGAATTGATTCGGTTTAAAACCTCAGCGCGAAGCAGCACATTGGCGTTGTCTGTTTCATCAATCTGGTATGGGCGACGAAATGACGCTGGATAAAACAATACATCTTGTTCTCCAATCATCTGCTCCAGATCGTTTAAATAATATGCCGCTTCTTCCTTATTGTCTAAAACAATCAGAAAAGGCAGTTCGGTTTTCCTGAAAACAGAACGTATTATAAAAGAAACAGCAGATCCCAACAATCCGCTGATATTCATTTTTACCTGATTTCCCTCCAGTAAACTTTTAGCAATCTGCTCGGCTTTTGGCAGATTATCGTAGGTTGTATATAAGGCGTTTTTACTCAACTTTTGGTATATTTTTATCTAAAGGCGGTGCCGAACTCGGAATCGCGCGTGTTGTGTCTAACATTCTAAGGAAATCTTCTTCTCCTTGTTCTTTAGGTATTTTGGCTTTTTCGACAATTTTATCCATTTGTCTTTCTAAAGAAATCAGCTCTTTATTGATTTCTTGTATCAAAAACACCACTTTATCATCTGGAATGGTACTCAAATGAATAAATAAATCCAGCATTTTAATTTTAGTAATCAAAATAGAAATACGGCTTTTGATCTGTGGCTGATTAAATTGAGCCGGAATATTATTGTTTAAAGCCATTGCTTTCTTAGAAATCGCAGCCGATTTTTTCTGAAATGCCCCAATTGTCTTTCTAGGCTTTTCTGAAATTTCTTTATTAAATTCACGCCACTCTGTCCATGAATTCAATTGTGATTCTGAAATTTCATTAATGGGTTCGTCTAGAAAAGTCCAACCTTTATTTATGTTGTTAAAAATAGCTTCTTTCTTTTTTGCTTCTTTTGCATTTTCTGCAAGGCGTTTTTCATTTTCATTTTGGCAAGAAAATAACACAGTTGTCAAAAGCAGAAAAAGAGATATTTTGTATTTCATTTATTAAAATGTTAGGCTGCAAAGTTACGAAGTAAATTTACAATTACGAATTCTGTTTTTTGCTAAAGATTCTATAAATCAAGGTTATTTTTTCGTCTTTTTATCCTTATCAGAAAATCAATTTTAAAAAAAATCATTTGATCATTATCTCAATAAAATAGCGCTTTTTCATGGGATTCTTAAAAAGGCACAAAGACACACTCTTAAAAGAGAATAATATAACAAACAAACTTTTAAATTATTGAATTTATAATTTATTATTCAAAAAAGCGCAAGTAATTGCGAAAACGTTATATTTGTGTCTCTAAAAATCATCATGAAATGAATCCTAAAATATTGATCATTGGCGCATGCGGTCAGATTGGAACAGAACTGACGCAAAAACTGCGCAAAATATACGGAACCGAGAATGTTATCGCTTCTGATATTCGAAAATTAAATACTGATGTTGTTAATTCGGGACCTTTTGAAGTGGTCAATGCTTTAGATTTTAATCAGATCGAACATTTGGTAGAAGTGCATAAAATTACTGATGTATATCTAATGGCGGCACTTTTATCGGCAACTGCTGAGAAAAATCCAGCTTTTGCTTGGGATTTGAATATGAACTCCCTTTTTCATGTTTTGAATTTAGCTAAAGCTAAAAAGATTCAGAAAATTTTCTGGCCTTCAAGTATTGCCGTCTTTGGACCAACAACTCCAAAAGAAAACACGCCTCAGTATACCGTAATGGAACCTTCTACGGTTTACGGAATTAGTAAACAAGCAGGCGAAAGATGGTGCGAATAC
Organism: Flavobacterium sp. B330r; assembly: GCF_056824325.1. Taxonomy (NCBI): domain Bacteria; kingdom Pseudomonadati; phylum Bacteroidota; class Flavobacteriia; order Flavobacteriales; family Flavobacteriaceae; genus Flavobacterium; species Flavobacterium sp. B330r. The sequence continues at coordinate 2,046,410 of NZ_CP124860.1, read as the reverse complement.
TATCATAATATTTATGGTGTTGATGTTCGCAGTATCCGTTATCCTGGTTTAATTAGCTGGTCGACCCCTCCAGGCGGTGGAACTACAGATTATGCTGTTGATATTTTTTATAAAGCTATTGCTGATAAAAAATACGAATGCTTTTTATCTTCTGAAACCAAAATGCCAATGATGTATATGGATGATGCAATCGATGCGACAATTAATATTATGAAAGCACCAGCTGAAGAAATTAAAATACATTCTTCATACAATTTGGCTGCTATGAGTTTTACTCCCACTGAAATTGCGGCAGAAATCAAAAAACATATTCCTGAATTTGAAATTACGTATAACCCAGATTTCCGTCAGAAAATTGCAGACAGCTGGCCCGCAAGTATCGACGATGCTGAAGCAAGGAAAGATTGGGGATGGAATCATAAATTTGATTTGGAAACTATGACTAAAGATATGCTGGAGCATTTGGCATAATCTGAAACGATAAAATTTTAAAGCGCGTTATTCTAAAAAATAACGCGTTTTTTTGTACATTTTATTTGTAAGAAAAAATATTGAATCTATAATTTATCTACATTTGATTACGTTAAACATTAATCAAGTTTATTCCAAAATCATCAATCAAATCACAACAAAAACATCAATCAAATGACAAATTCTTATCATCCTGTCGAGCAGAGCAAAAGAACTGCAATTGTCGACATTCTTCGGGGCTGGGCTATATTGGGTGTAGCCATTGGCAATTATCTGGATTTTCTATACATCGGTATAGAAAAAGAGCTTAAGCATAGTGCTTTCTCTGAAACTCTTCAATTTATTAACCGCTATTTATTTGCGGCAAAATCTTGGACATTATTAACTCTTTTATTTGGCTACGGATTTGCCATTTTGATTAACAATGTTGCTTCTAAAGGAAAAAATCCTGTCGCTTTTTTTGCATGGCGAATGTTTTTGCTATTTATTTTAGCCTTTATTAATTCTGCTTTTTGGCTTGGCGACATTTTAAAAGATTATGCCTTTTTAGGACTTGTATTATTGCTTTTTTACAGATGTTCTGCCAAAACCTTAGCCATTATTTCTGCCGTAATTATACTTACAATTCCTTTTGTAATGGCGTATGTAAATGGTTTAAAAATTGAACATCCTGCAATTGCAACAAATCCAGAATATTTAAAACTGTATCATTCTGGAAACTGGATTGACTTTTTCAGATTTAATCTGCTTGCGTCATTCTACGAACAAATTATAATTCCAGGTTATGCGATTACTGCTCATTATGTAATGTTGGGCTGTATGCTTTTTGGATTTATGCTTCAAAAACTAAACTTCTTCAATCGCTTAACAGAATTAAAGACACTTTTAAAATCTGTGTGCATCATTAGTTTGGCTGTTGCTATACTTATCGGAATTGGGTTTAATATTGCTATAATATACAAAGCTCCGTTATTAAAATTCTTTCACCCACTTTACTGGTTAGTGTTAAGTACAATGATTTTTATCTCGACTGGAATCTGTCTTTTATACGTCAATGGAAAATTAAAAACAGTTTTCAGTTATTTTAGCGCAGGCGGAAAAATGACATTGACCAATTATATGAGCCAAAATATATTGGCTGGTATTATTTTTTCTGGAATTGGATTCGGAATTGCAGATTCAATGCCGTATTGGTTTTACTTTTTATTGGCTGTTTTTATCTTTATCATTCAATTGTTTATTAGTAAATGGTGGCTTTCAAAATACAATTATGGCCCAATTGAATGGTTATGGAGATCTGCAAGTTATAGAGAATGGGTTCCTTTTAAAAAAGCACAACCAGAGGTTGCTGCTGATATAAAAATGGTCTAAAATTAGAAATTTGGAATAAACTTGAACATAAAAGAAAAGCCCTTAAATTTAGATTTAAGGGCTTTTTTTTAAGTAGTCTAAAGGAAAAATTTATGGTATGATTTTTTTCTGACGCAATTGATCAAAAAGACTAAAAAACATTTCTTCGGTATCTATAAATTCATAAAAACCCAAACGTCTTGCTTTGGTTCCATCAGCAAAAAAATCATAATCCCACGAAAAAACAAAATCTCCAAAGTTCCAACTGGCTAATTTTTCATAATCGTGTTTTTCTAAATTGTATTTTCCCTGAATATTTCCCCATAAAACCTTTTTGTCAGCCATAACTGTTTTTAATTCCATTTGAAGCGGAGGTGCAACAAGAATATCAAAATAAGAAGCAATTTTTGGCCAAAGTTCTGTCCAACGAAACAGATCGCCATTTGTTATATTAAAAGCCTGATTGGCACATTGCGAATTTGTAGCTGCCCAAACAGTTGCTTTAGCTAAGAGCCCTGCATCAGTCATTTCCATAAGTTTATCGTACGCCCCTGCCTTCCCCGGAAATCTAAGCGGAATATTTAATTCTTTAGAAATTGATGCGTAAACAGCTATCAAAAGTGCCAGATTCATTGGATTTCCTATTGCTGTACCGCCAACAACCGATGGACGGATTGCACTCCAATTCCACTTTTTTCCTTCTTTCTTTTTTTCTAAATATTGCTGCTGATCCATGTTAAATTCAGGAGGCATGTGTCCCGCATCTGTTTCTTTGGCTGGAGTTTTAAATGGCCCTAAATGAGCTCCATAAACTTTATAACCTTGCATCAAACTAATATGCTGTAAGTCTTTAGATATTGGTTCAATTATCTCAACTACATTTTTAAGCATGTTTAGATTTGGCTCAACAAGTTCAGACCATGACGGACGATCTTGATAAGCGGTATAAAATATATGGGTAATATTTTTAAGATCAGATAATTGTTTCTTACTGTTTTCAGTATCCAGCAAATCAACTGAAATGTATTTCAGATTAGGCGCATCATTGCCTCCTTTTCGGGATAATCCAATAATATCCCAATTGTTAGTAGATAAAAGATATTCTATAAGATTTGCACCGATAACGCCATTTGCGCCAACAACCAATGCTGTATTTTTATTTGCTGTCATTTTCTTTGTATTTAAAATTGTTTTACAAAGTTCAGACAAGCTAAAGAGCTATAAAATGAAGTGGATTATGAAATAAGGTTGAACTAGTTCAAGTTTATTTTTTCAATTTATTGTTTTTTATTTTTGAAAGAAATTCTGTTGTCATTCCCAAATAAGAAGCCAAAGCATATTGAGGTACCCGATTTGCGATTAAAGGGAATTGATTTATAAATTTCTCATAACGCTCTTCTGCCGAAGAAGTGAGATTTGTAATAATTCTTCGTTGAAAAAATGCAGCCGTACGTTCTGCTGTAATACGAAAAAAAGTTTCAAATTTTGGATTAGCCCCTTTTAATTTCGCTTCCGTTTCGAAATCTATTTGCAGCAAAACAGCATCTTCTAAAGCCATAACAAACATCGTAGCTGGTTGCTGATAAATGTAACTATTATAGTCAGAAATCCACCAATCTTCAATAGCAAAGGCAATCGTATGTTCCTGACCTTCATCATTTACCACATACGCTCTTAAAGCACCTTCGACCACATAGTTTCTATGTTGAGCCACAAAATCTGGCTGCACTATAAACTGCCGTTTCTTTATCTTTTTTATTTTAAAATTAGAAACAAATTGATTGGCCTCTTCGTCAGAAAGTTCTATTCGGTCTTGCAAATGCTTGATTAAAAACTCGTATTCTGTCATCCTTTTTTGATTTAAATATTTCAATCTACAAGATTACTATTGTATCAAAATTACAACTCTTTTAAATTTATAAAGCAAAAAAAAATCCAAAGCCAGAAACTGCTTTGGATTTTTTCTATTTGAAAATGTAGAATCTTTACTTCACTTCAAAAACATTATTTGTTTGTTTTACATCAGCCATTAATCCGCTTGGATCGATAGTGATTTTTTTGATTGCCGTTTTGTTTTTGTCAATTGTAAAACTATAATTTTGCTGTGCCCAAGCCCAGTCTTCTAGAACTGTTCTTTTCTCGTTCGGGTTTGGATTTGGTTTAATGAAATTCATCATTCTTAATGGAATGTAGAATGTTTCAGATGTTCCGTCCGTATAATCCACTTTCAAGTCAATTGGCATTGGCATTCTTCCAATTCTTTCTAAAGAAACGGTTGTTTTTCCTGCATTGTCAGCAACGTCTTTAATTCCGTAGTCGATCGTATTGGTAGTTTGTGTCCAATCAATCAAATACCAATCTAACTCAGCTCCAGAAACTCTTTCAGCTGTTCTTTTGATGTCGTTTGGCGTTGGGTGTTTGAATTTGAAATCGTTGAAATATCTTTTTAAAGTTGCATCAACATTTTCTTTTCCGATTATATATTCTAATTGAGAAAGGAAAAGACTTCCTTTGATATAAGAAGAAATACTGTACGGACGGTTTTCATCGTAACGATCTCCATGCGTAGTTTGTGGCTGTTCTTTACCAGAATTCACTAAACTGTAATATGCTTTATAATTTCCTACAAAAGGATTTACTTCCTTTTTGTCTCCTTTTAATTCATTCAAAGCACTGTCTTCGATGTAAGTTGTAAAACCTTCGTCCATCCAAGGGTGTTTTGACTCGTTTGAAGCCAAAATATGTTGGAACCAAGAGTGCCCTAATTCGTGTGTAGCTGTTCCTAGAATTCCTTCAAGAGTGCCGTTTCCTAGCATTAAAGTACACATTGCGTACTCCATTCCACCGTCTCCACCTTGAATAAATGAGTATTGCTTATATGGATACGCTCCAACTCTCTGGTTGTAATATTCCATTACTTTAACCATTAACGGCTCTAACTGTTTCCAGTTTGCAGTTGTTTTTTCGTTGTTTTTGTAGAAGAAATGCAAATCTACATCGTTTGGTCCTTTTACAATATCGTGCGTATATTCTTTATCGGCAGCCCAAGTAAAATCGTGAACATTTGGCGCAATAAAATGCCAAGTAAGTGTTTTTGCTTTTTTAGGATAAGTAACCGTTACACCAGCATCTTGATAACCATGTCCGATCGAATTTTTGTCTTGCAAATATCCAGAACCACCAATTGTGTACTCTTTATCGATTGTAATTTTTACATCAAAATTACCCCAAACACCGTGAAATTCTCTTGCAATGTATGGATCTGCATGCCATCCTTCAAAATCAAATTCGGCTAATTTTGGATACCATTGCGACATAGAAAGTTCTACTCCTTCAGAATTGTTTCTTCCAGAACGACGAATCTGAACCGGAACTTGTCCGTCAAAATCTAAGGTAAAAGTTGTTTTAGAATTTGGTAAAATTGGTTTCGCTAAAGTTACTTCTAAGATCGTTCCAGAAACTCTTGTTTGAGCAACAGCACCATCTTGTTTGAAGTTTGTAATTTTTAAATAACCAGCTTCATTTGGTTTTAAAGTTTCAATACGGCTTTGTTTTACTTCTTTTCCGTCAGCTTGTTTTACTTTGTTTACCATTCTTCCGTCTGGATCTTTAATAAAATGAAGACGCGCATCCATTTCGCTTCCTGGTTGAAATGCGTTTGGATATAAATGATAAAATACTTTTTTTAAAGTATCAGAAGAATTATTGGTATAAACCAATTCTTGTTTTCCTTTGTACTGATAGTTTTTTACATCCATAGAAACCTCCATTTTATAGTCAGCGTGCTGCTGCCAATATGGGGCGCTTTGTGCAAAAGCCGAGTTAAAACCTAAGCTTAGGAAAGAAAGTAAAATAATTTTTCGCATGTTTATATGTAATAGAAAATGGAAGAGCGTTAGCCCTTCCATTGGATTAATCGTTTATTATTGTTTATTTTTTAGACATCTTTTCAGCCATTAATAACGCATTATAAGCATTTACCATCTTTGCTGTTTTTGATGATTCTGCAGAAGAAACCGCAACTGGTTTTTCATCTGGATTCTCACTTTCGCCCAAAACAACCATTGAAGGAAGCGCTACTCCAGAGTCCATTAAAATCTTTTTAACTTGAGCTGCTTTCAATTTTGGATAGTACGAACGAATCAATGCTGCAACACCCGCCGCATTTGGAGATGCCATTGAAGTTCCTTGCAAGTATTTGTATTTGTTGTTTGGCACTGTTGCATAGATTTCTTCACCTGGAGCAAAAACGTCTACGTTTATTTTTCCGAAGTTTGAAAATGGAGCAACAACATTTTCTCCGTACGATTTATTAATCGCTCCAATTGTAATTACATTATCTGCAAATTCTTTTACGTTGTCTTTAGAATCGTTTGGATAATTGATGTTTTTTGTTTCATCGATATTGTAACCGTCATTACCTGCAGCATGCACAATTAAAACGTCTTTTTTGGCTGCATATTTAATCGCGTCGTAAACCCACTCTTTGTGTGGAGAGAAACTTTTTCCGAAACTTCCATTGATTACTTTAGCGCCATTGTCTACTGCATAACGAATTGCCAAAGCAATATCTTTATCGTATTCGTCTCCATCTGGAACGGCTCTAACCGTCAAAATTTCAACATTTGGAGAAGCAACTCCGTCTCCACCTAAATTATTACCACGAATTTGGGCAATAATTCCAGCTACGTGAGTTCCGTGAAGCGCTTTTTCTTTATCTGGACCAAAAACCACATTATTTCCATAATAAGCATCTTTAATATCTTCTGGATTATCGCCTACGATTTTTCTTCCGTCATAATCTTTGTTAAGATTATATTTTAACTGTTCTTCTACATAATCGCTATACTCTGTAAATTGAGCCTCCGGATCAAAAGTTGGTCCTGCATTTGTAAAAATCATAGTCATAGCCCTTTTACTTTCCAAAACATTTGGATCTGCAGAAGTAATTGTACTTAAATCTTCTAATTTATAATCCGTTTTATTAAGCTCTTTTTTAATCGTATTATGAAAAGCCATTAAACGATCTGCTTGCCCTTTATTTTGAAGAGCTTCTTGATACTTCTCTGTATATTGTGCTAAAGCTGCTTTATATTCTGGAGAACCGTCATCGGCTTTTTTCACGATACGTGTCATCTCTAGATTTTCATGAACAGCATTTCCAAGGAAATTCCATCCGTGAACGTCATCTATAAATCCGTTTTTATCGTCATCGATTCCGTTTCCTGGAATTTCTTTTTTATTCGTCCAAATCATTCCTTGAAGATCTTCGTGCTCGATATCGACACCAGAATCTACAATTCCTACGATTACTTTCTGTCCTTTTTTACCTTGCAGTAATTCAGTCAAAGCTCTGTCTACACTCATTCCCGGAATAGAATCTTTTATCAAATCAAGATGACTCCATCTCTTCAATTCATTTTCGCTAACGGGAGCTTTTTTCACTACTGCTAAAGGAGCCACAATTGGCTGTTTTGGCACTGAAGTTTGTGCTTGTAAAGTGGCATTACAACCTGCTAAAACAAGTAATGCAAACGCAGATAATTTAAGTGGTTTTATATGACTCATATATCTATAAATAATTGTAAAGTTAAAAGATGGGTCTAAATTATGCTTTTTTGTTACAAAATGCTAACTGTTAACAATGTGTTATGAAATTACCGTTGTTTTTAAGTCTTAATTATTTAAATAGTAAAGAAATTTCATCCATAAAAATTTATTTTTTATTAGCCATCAATTTTCTAGTTGAATAAATACAATAAAAAAATCCGCCATTTTATAGCGGATTTTCAATGTTAGAAATTAATCAACATGAGTAACAACCTTCAGAATGTATATTATATTCAATCCAATCTAAAGGATCGACATCATATTTTCTAGGAGCCGGCCCACCTATTCCACCATTAATTTCTTTCAATTGATCAGATTCAAGTGCTACAACACCTAACTCATCAGCATTTTTAATAAAATCGTCTAAATTCATAATTAATAAAATTTTTGTTTGCCTACTCTTTAGCTTTTCGGTATCCGCTATATTTTGCTAAAATATAAAAATTAACTTACAAAAATATATTAATAGAAAATATTTTCTTGTTAAAATAATAAGTGTTTATGGATAAATATACTTTTGGTTTACTATTTACTTAGCAGTGTAAAAAAAATAATATAACGTTTACGGGTTCACGTAAATATTATCAGTTAAAAAGACGTACCATTGCGCGACCTAATTCTAAATATATTCTATGAAGACAAAACTACTTTTATTGCTATTATTGGCAAATTTTTCTTTTTATGCCCAAACAAACTTAGTTCCGAATGGAGATTTCGAAAACTGGACACCTTACTCTCAACCAAATCAATGGGGACGCTATTCTAATGGCCTCCTTTATCAGGATTCTGATGCTCAAAATGGAAATTCAAGTGCAAAGGTGGAAATCACAAGTGGCACGTTTCATTATTTTTATACTGACACCAAATTTCCTGTAGAAACTGGTAAAACTTATCGAGTTACAGCATACCATAAATTAGCCTCTGGTTCTTTTACTTCTATCGAATTAAGGCTTATAGATTCTGATATTTGGCAGACAAAAATTACAGGTACTACAGACAATACCACTTCAAACTCTCAATGGAGAAAAATTGAATTTGACTATGTAGCTACTGCCTCTAGAAATATCGGAGTTATGATTTGGGTTACAGGAACAACTTCTTCACAAATTTTAATTGACAATGTTTCTGTCATAGACAAATACACATCTATTCCAGACATAAATTTCGAAAATAAATTGATTGACCTAGGCATAGATTCTGGTACTGCAGATGGAAAGGTTTTGACTTCAAGCATTTCATCAGTAACTAGTTTGGATGTTTCAAGAAGTTCTATCTCAGACTTGACAGGAATTGAAAACTTTACCTCTTTACAAACTTTAATTGCAAGCCGAAATTCTCTAACAAGTGTCAATCTTTCAAAAAATACAAAATTGACTTATTTAGATCTTGGCACTAATCAACTAACTGCATTAGATTTAAATACAAATACAGCATTAGATAATTTAGATTGTCAGAAAAATAAATTAACGGCATTAGATATTTCTAACAACACTAGTCTTACTCGATTAAATTGTGCCTCAAATGCATTGACTAGTTTAAATGTCACTGCAAATACATTATTAACTGCATTAGCTACTAATACCAACAAAATAACTTCCTTAAATATCGACAGCAATTTAGCATTGCAAAGCATAAACTGTGGAGGCAATCTGTTAACTGCTTTGAATGTAGATAAAAATCTTGCTTTGAAAAGTTTATGGTGTGGAAGCAATAAATTGACAAGTTTAAACATCAATAAAAATCTAGAGTTAAGTGATTTAAATTGCGGAATTAACGAACTAACAAGTTTAGATGTATCAGACAATAAAAAATTAGTTTCTTTAGTTTGTCACCAAAATAAAATTTCAATTTTAAATGTTTCTCAAAACATTCTATTAGAACAGCTGATGTGCCATTACAATGAATTGACAAGCATTGATGTATTACTTAATCCAGAATTGTACATGTTAAACTGTCATTTCAATAAGATTACAGATTTAGATATTTCTAAAAATCCAAAAATTAACGAAATATCGTGTAATGACAATGAACTAAAGTCCCTGAATTTAAAAAACGGAAACAACAATAATTTCGATCTTGTATATACAACCTTTATCAACAACCCTAATTTAACTTGTATTACGGTCGATGATGTGACTTTTTCTAATACAACATGGGCAGATAAAAAAGATGCTTCGACAGTCTATTCTCTAAATTGTTCTGTATTAGGCGTTGAAGATTCAGTATTTTCTAAAGCAGCAATATATCCAAACCCTACAAAAGGAGAATTAAACATAAACAATATTGCCCTAGACAAAGCAACAGTTTACAACTCATTAGGCCAATTAGTAAAATCTTTTACTTTAAACAATGCAAACACAGATTATACAATCAATTTATCTGGACTGCCAAAAGGAATTTATTATATATACTTAATCAATGGAGACACGGCTTCTGCGAAAAAAGTAATAATAGAATAATAGGTTTAGAATTTAATTTGATTTAAAAATCCCGTTTTCAGAATGTTGAAAGCGGGATTTTTTATATCTAATTTATTTCGATTAAAGAATTTCTTCGCAGGTAAAAACATCTTTTAGTCGAACGCCTTTTTCGGTATGTTCCACAGTTATAATCTGATTGTGCGCATCATGTTCTAAAAATAAATAATGATTGTTATCTGCTGCCAAATTCAAGAATTTTGATTTCTCAGGCATTGTCAGCAAAGGTCTTGTATCGTATCCCATAACATACGGAAGCGGAATATGCCCAGCTGTAGCCAATAAATCGGCACAAAAAACAATTGTTTTATCTTGGTATTTAATGTACGGAATCATTTGTTTTTCAGTATGACCGTCAACATAATAAATATCAAAGCCAAGTTCTTTTGAAAAGCCAAAATCAGATTCTGGTCTCTCAATAAAATTCAATTGACCGCTTTCCTGCATTGGCAAAATATTTTCAGACAAGAAAGAGGCTTTTTCTCTAGCGTTGGGTTTTGTCGCCCATTCCCAATGGTTTTCGTTGGTCCAGAATTTAGCATTTTTAAAAGCTGGCTCGTAACCTGTTTTATCGGAATTCCATTGTACACTTCCTCCGCAATGATCAAAATGAAGATGCGTCATAAAAACGTCGGTGATATCATCTCGATTGAAACCATATTTTGCCAGAGATTTATCTAAAGAATGTGATCCCCAAAGTGAATAGTACCCGAAGAATTTTTCTGATTGTTTATCTCCCATTCCTGTGTCGATCAAAATAAGACGATTTCCGTCTTCGATCAATAAACAGCGTGCAGCAATATCGATAAGATTATTGGCATCGGCAGGATTTGTTTTATTCCAAATTGTTTTAGGAACAACGCCAAACATTGCGCCTCCATCTAACTTAAAATTTCCAGATTCTATTGGGTAAAGTTTCATGAGAATGATTTTCTAAAAGAACAAAGCTAGAAAATTCAAACTCCTTTTGCTAAAATTTAAAGCTAAAAAACTTTTAGATTATTCTAATGTAATCGAAGTGCTTCCCATTATTTCCTGCTTATCAAAATAATTCACAAAATAAGTTCCTTTCTTAAACCCATCTGCATTTAAAATTCCATAAGCATTGAGAGATTTACCTTGAAAATCGGTGCTGACAATAAAACTATAAACTAGTGCTTTATCATTTCCAAATTCAATTAATTTGTTATCTCCTAAAACCGTATTTTTTTGATCTAAAACTTGAACATAAAAAACTCTTTTTCCTGTTTTTGCAACCGCATTTCCGTTTACGGTGAAACTAATTTTAAGCTTTTTCGTATTCTTTGCTTTTGTTGTTTCCAATTCGGCTCCAGAACTTTTTTCGCGAAGCGCGATAGCCTTAAAATTGCTTAAATAAAGTTTTGAAGCATCTTTTAAAGTCGATTCCAATTTCACTTGTTTAGAAATCAAAGTGTCATTTTCTGCCTTTTGTTTGTACATGACAACATTCTGACTTTCTATTTCGGTCAGTAAATTTTTATTCTGAGATTTTAATTTTTTAATCTCTATGACCTTACTATCCAATGAAGATTTTAGCCCCGAAAGCTGGTTTCGGTAAATTCTAATTTGATCTGCCGACGGATTTTGCGAAACTTTTATAATTTCCATTAAATTTTCGACATTCTTACGTTCCAGTTCCAACTCTTTAGACAGAGCTGTATTTTCCTGAATGACCAGATCGTATGCCGCTTTAAGTGTACTTAATGAATCTAAAATGTTTTGCTGCTCCGTTTTTTCATTATTAACCACTAAAGCTTTATCGCTTTCCGCTTTAACTTCTTCCTTAATTTTATCAGATTCACTGCTAAAAACCAATACTGCAGCACCTAATCCAAAAACAAAAATTACTGCCAATAAGGGTTTTAGCCACTTATTTTTGTGTTGTTTTTTCATAATTACTCACAATTTTCTGCAAAAGTACCGAATAAATAATGGCTATAATCAGTAGAAATACTTGTTTTTTAACATTTAGGAGCGATATTTGCAGCACGATTCAAAAAACAATTCTTTTCGAATTTTGATTTCGATTTTGTCAAAATAAGTATTATCTATTTTCACATTTGTTATAATAATGTGAACCGTTATGGAAAAAGGTTTTTAAGTCGTATCTTTGCAGATAATTTCTATTTAACATTGAAAATTAGCGTTTTAAATCTGTAATAAATTCATTACAGACAAAAAATGTTCATTAAAAACAAACATCTAAGAACAATGATAAAAGTTTCTGATACTGCCAAAAAGAAAATCATCGACCTGATGACGGATGATGGTTTTGACGCCGCAAGCGACTACGTAAGAGTAGGCGTGAAAAGTGGTGGATGCTCTGGTTTGTCTTACGATTTAAAATTTGACAAAACCAAAGGAGATGACGACAAAATATTCGTTGACAACGACATACAAATTGCTGTAGAAAAAAAATCATTCCTTTATTTAGCTGGGACAATTTTAGAATTCTCTGGCGGATTAAACGGAAAAGGATTTGTTTTCAACAATCCGAACGCAAGCAGAACTTGCGGATGCGGAGAATCATTCTCTCTTTAGTCAAAAGCTGAAAGTTGTAAAGTCATAAAGACTTCAATTGACTTTCAAATTTTAGACTTTAAAACATTAGACAATAACAAAAATAATGAGCAAATACACCGAAGACGATTTAAAGATCGAACTGGAAACTAAAGAATATGAGTACGGATTTTATACCAATATAGAATCTGAGACTTTCCCTATTGGCTTAAACGAAGAAATTGTAAGAGCTATTTCTCTTAAAAAAGAAGAACCTGAATGGATGACCGAATGGCGCATCGAGGCTTTCCGTGCATGGAAAGAAATGATCGAACCAGAATGGGCAAACGTTCGTTACGAAAAGCCAGATTTTCAGGCCATTTCATATTATTCAGCTCCAAAACAAGTAGACCCTAATAAAACGCTGGACGATGTAGATCCAGAATTATTAGAGATGTATAAAAAACTTGGAATTTCTGTTGATGAACAAAAAATGATGAACAATGTCGCTATGGATATTGTTGTCGATTCTGTTTCTGTAGCAACAACTTTCAAGAAAACTTTGGCAGAAAAAGGAATTATTTTCTGTCCGATTTCTGAAGCTATTAAAGAACATCCTGAATTAGTGAAAAAATATTTAGGAACTGTTGTACCTCAAAAAGACAACTTCTACGCAGCATTAAACTCAGCTGTTTTCTCTGACGGAAGTTTCTGTTATATTCCAAAAGGCGTTAAATGTCCAATGGAACTTTCAACTTATTTCAGAATCAATCAGGCAGGAACTGGACAATTCGAAAGAACTTTGGTTATTGCTGATGAAGGAAGCTACGTTTCTTACCTTGAAGGATGTACTGCTCCAAGCCGTGACGAAAACCAATTGCACGCTGCTGTGGTTGAATTAATCGCTTTGGATGATGCTGAAATTAAATATTCTACAGTTCAAAACTGGTTCCCAGGAAATAAAGAAGGAAAAGGTGGAGTTTACAACTTTGTAACCAAAAGAGGTTTATGCGAAACAAACGCTAAAATTTCTTGGACACAAGTTGAAACTGGTTCTGCTGTAACTTGGAAATATCCTTCTTGTGTATTAAAAGGAGATAATTCGGTAGGAGAATTTTATTCTATCGCTGTTACCAATAATTTCCAACAAGCAGATACTGGAACAAAAATGATCCATTTAGGAAAAAATACTAAATCGACTATTATTTCTAAAGGTATCTCGGCTGGAAAATCACAAAACAGTTACCGTGGTTTAGTGCAGATTTCTCCAAGAGCAGAAAACGCAAGAAACTTTTCTCAATGTGATTCATTGTTAATGGGTAACAATTGCGGAGCACATACTTTTCCTTATATCGAAAGTAAAAATCCATCTGCAAAAATAGAACACGAAGCAACAACAAGTAAAATTGGAGAAGATCAGGTATTTTACTGTAACCAAAGAGGTATACCAACTGAAAAAGCGATTGCCTTAATTGTAAACGGTTTCAGTAAAGATGTATTGAATAAACTTCCAATGGAATTTGCTGTTGAAGCTCAAAAATTATTAGAGATTTCTTTAGAAGGATCTGTAGGTTAAGAACCGAGTTTTTAACCATTAAAAAAGAATTTTATATCATATTAAAATAAAAGATTTTTCAAAGTTTCGCTTTTCGGCACAACTGAGAACTTGAAACTTGAAACTTTAAACAAAAAAAAGATGTTATCAATAAAAAACCTTCACGCCGCAATTGGTGATAAAGAAATCCTTAAAGGAATTAATATAGAAGTTAAAGCTGGAGAAGTTCACGCTATCATGGGACCAAACGGTTCTGGAAAAAGTACACTTTCTGCTGTTATTGCAGGAAATGAAAATTATGAAGTTACAGATGGAGAGGTTATCCTTGACGGAGAAGATCTTGCTGATTTAGCTCCTGAAGAGAGAGCACATAAAGGTGTTTTCCTTTCTTTTCAATATCCTGTAGAAATTCCTGGGGTTAGTGTAACTAACTTCATGAAAACTGCAATCAACGAAACTCGTAAAGCAAACGGACAGGAAGAAATGCCTGCAAACGAAATGCTAAAAGTAATTCGTGAGAAATCTGAATTGTTAGAAATTGATCGTAAATTTTTATCTCGTTCTTTAAACGAAGGTTTTTCTGGAGGAGAGAAAAAAAGAAACGAAATTTTCCAAATGGCAATGTTAGAGCCAAAATTAGCTATCCTTGACGAAACCGATTCGGGTCTTGATATCGATGCTTTAAGAATTGTGGCTAATGGTGTAAACAAATTGAAAAGCGACAAAAACGCAATTATTGTTATCACGCACTACCAACGTTTGTTAGATTATATCGTTCCTGATTTCGTTCACGTTCTTTACAACGGAAGAATTGTAAAATCTGGAGGAAAAGAGCTAGCATACGAATTAGAAGAAAAAGGATACGACTGGATCAAAGCAGAAAATTAAATTTTTGTTTCAAGTTTCATGTTTTTTTTAGTTTCAAGTTGAATTACGTTTTGTAAGTTTAAACTTAAATTATTTAAAACAGAAATTATGGCAACAATTACTCGATTTGAAGATTTAGAAATCTGGAAAGAGGCTCGACGATTAGCAAAAGAAATTCATCTCATTGCCGTTCAAACAGAATTAAGATCCGATCTCAGGTTTAAAAATCAAATAAAAGATTCTTCGGGTTCAGTAATGGATAACATTGCTGAAGGATTTGAAAGAGATGGAAATTTAGAATTTCGACAATTTTTATCAATTGCAAAAGGTTCTGCCGGAGAAACAAGATCTCAATTGTATCGAGTTTTTGATTTTGAATATATTTCAGAAGAAAAATTCGAAGCTTTAAAAAAAGATTATGAAAATTTAAGCGGTAAAATAAAAAACTTTATCACTTACCTAAATAAAAAAGATTTCAAGGGGAATAAGTTTCAATAGGCAACATGAAACTTGAAACCTGAAACACCGAAGGAAACAAAAGAACAATGGATTTAAAAGAAAAATTAGTATCGTCTTTTATGGCTTTTGAAGAACGTGTCGATGTACATTCAGATTTACATGACATACGCACAAATGCCTTAAAAAACTTCGAAAATAAAGGTTTCCCAACCAAAAAAGAAGAAGCTTGGAAATATACATCGCTAAATGCCATCTTAAAAAATGACTTTACGGTTTTTCCAAAACAGGAAAATGCAATCGAATTCAATCAAGTTAAAAAATACTTTTTACACGAAATTGATACTTATAAATTGGTATTTATCGATGGCGTTTTCAGTTCGCATTTGTCTTCTACAACGCATGACGGAATCGATGTTTGTTTGATGTCATCGGCATTGACCAAACCAAAATATAAAATGGTTATTGATACGTACTTTAATCAAATCGCAAGTAAAGATGACAGCTTGACTTCATTGAATACTGCATTTGCAATTGAAGGTGCTTTTATCAATATTCCGAAGAAAAAAGTAGCCGATAAACCAATTGAGATTATGTATTTCTCAACTGGAAATGAAGCTGCTTTAATGGTTCAGCCAAGAAATTTGGTTATTGTGGGCGAAAATTCACATGTTCAAATTATTGAGCGTCACCAAAGTTTGAATGAAAATCCAGTTTTAACAAACTCTGTTACGGAGATTTTTGCTCAAAAACGTGCAATTGTTGATTATTACAAAATTCAAAACGACAACAGCGAAGCGAATTTAATTGACAATACATACGTTTCTCAACAACAAGAAAGTCATTCTTATGTTCATACTTTCTCATTTGGTGGAAATCTAACTCGTAACAACTTAAACTTTTACCACTTTGGTGAAAGATTGACAAGTACGTTAAACGGAATTTCTATTTTAAATGACAAACAACACGTTGATCATTATACTTTGGTAAACCACGCGCAGCCAAACTGCGAAAGTTTCCAAGATTATAAAGGAATTTTCTCTGATCGTTCGACAGGAGTTTTCAACGGAAAGGTTTTGGTAGAAAAAGAAGCTCAAAAAACAAATGCTTTCCAAAAAAGCAATAATATTTTATTGAGTGACAAAGCTACTATCAACGCAAAACCACAATTAGAGATTTTCGCAGATGATGTAAAATGTTCTCACGGATGTACTGTTGGACAGCTTGATGAAACAGCAATGTTCTACATGCAATCACGTGGAATTCCGAAAAAAGAAGCTAAGGCTTTATTGATGTACGCATTCTCAAATGCCGTTATCGAAAGCATTAAAATACCAGAATTAAAACAAAGAATTACTAAAATCATTGCCATGAAATTGGGCGTGAATTTAGGATTTGATTTGTAGTCAGGTTTTACCGCAAAGACACAAAGGTTACGCAAAGTTCGCAAAGGTTTATTACAAAACTTTGCGAACTTTGCGCTTTTACCGTTGCGCTCTTTGCGGTTAAATTTTATTTTTTTACCGAAGCAATAACTTCCTTCAAAAACCCATTAAAGTCAAAACTTTTATCACCTTCTCTTACTCCCATTCTCACAATTACCATATCCAGAGACGGAATAATCGCTACCATTTGACCTTGATAACCGCTGCAATAAAACATATCTCTAGGAACATCTGGAAATTTCCCTCCAGCGTTTAACCAAAACTGTGCACCATATTTGCCATCAGAAGTATTTGTTGGAGTTACGGTGTATTTTACCCAGCTTTCGTCTAGAATTTGCTCACCATTCCAGTTTCCTTTGTGCAGATATAATAATCCAAATTTTGACCAATCTCTTGGCGTTGCCCATCCGTAAGATGAACCTACGAAAGTTCCTGACATATCTTGTTCGACAATCATAGAATTCATTCCGATTTTGTCAATTACGGCGCTGTACCAAAAATCAAGATATTCTTGTTGTGTTTTGAATTGTCTTCTTAAAATCAGAGATAATAAATTGGTCGTTCCTGACGAATAATTCCAATGTGTATTGGGTTTAAATTGTGCTGGTTTATCCAATTGTACTTTTCCCATATCTTCGGCCTGAAAAAGCATTTTTGTAGCATCACAGATTGTACTGTAATTCTCTTCCCATTCTAAACCAGAATTCATGTGAAGCAAATCATTAAGTGTGATGTTTTTACGCTCATCATTTTTCCATTCTATAACTGGAGCAGGTTTGTAAATATCTATTTTTCCTTGTTTAGCCAAAACTCCAAAAGCCGAACTTGTAATGCTTTTTGTCATTGACCAGCCTAAAATTTTACTGTCTTTATTAAAACCTGTATCGTATTTTTCGGCAATCAATCTATCTTTATACAAAACCACAACAGCACGAGTTCTTTTGATTCTTCCGCCTGTTTTGTCAAAAGCATTATCGACAGCTTTTTTCAATTTCGAATAATCTACATCAGAAAATGCAGTGTCTTTTGGCTCATTATTTCCGTATGGAAAAGGAAGATTGTTTTCTAATTTCGTTCTCTTTGGAAGTAGATATGGTTTTGAAACATCAAAATTATCATTAATCAAAGTTGCTCCAAGGCCTTCACGATAAATTGCTTTTCTTTCTTTCAATCCATAAACAGAAGAAATAGCATATTTTCCTGCATCATCAATGGAGTTTTTCGCCAGATCAATCATATCGATATCATTGTCGGTTTTCTCAATTAGATCCAACGGACGATTATCTATAAAATGTCCAGATGCGACACTTTTGGCCGAGAAGCCTGAAATCAAATCAAGCTTTGGATAAGTTGTAAATCCGAAATACAAAAAAGCAAGAACCACTGCAAGCAAAAGTACTTTGAGAAATTTTTTCATGATGATTTAATTTATTTTTAATGCAATATAAATAATTTATGTTCACGATTTTAAGCATCAAATTAGAAAACTGTTTCAGATAATTCATAAAAGCGAACCGATTTTTACAAAATCATCATTTAAGCCTTTAATCAATGGCATCATAAAAGGAAATTATAGAATTGCTGTATAAACAAATTTAGTTTTAGTACTTTTGTAAATAGATTTTTTCTAAATAAGACATGCTAGATATTCAAAAAATAAGAGCTGATTTCCCAATACTTTCTCAAACTGTAAACGGAAAGCCATTAGTATATTTCGACAACGGAGCTACTTCGCAAAAACCACAAGTTGTAATTGATGCAGAAGTAAAATATTATCAGGAAATCAACGCCAATATTCACCGTGGCGTTCACACTTTGAGCCAGTTAGCAACTGATGCTTACGAGGTTGCTCGCGGAAAAGTAAAAGACCATATCAACGCCAAACATGCCCACGAAGTTCTTTTTACTTCGGGAACAACACATGGAATTAATTTGGTTTCAAATGGTTTTGCTTCCATTTTAAAACCTGGTGATGAAGTTGTAGTTTCTTCATTAGAACATCACAGTAATATTGTGCCTTGGCAAATGTTATGCGAGAAAACTGGAGCAATTTTAAAAGTTATCCCAATCAATGACAATGGAGAATTAATCATTGAGGAATTTGACAAATTGCTTTCAGACAAAACAAAAATTGTTACCGTAAATCATATTTCAAATGCATTGGGCGTTATCAATCCAATCAAATATATTATTGACAAAGCACATTCTGTAGGAGCAGCAGTTTTAATTGATGGCGCGCAAGCTGTTCCGCATTTAAAACCAAATGTTCAAGAATTAGATTGTGATTTTTATGCCTTTTCTGGTCATAAAATGTGCGGACCAACGGGAACAGGAATTCTTTACGGAAAAGAAGAATGGCTAAACAAACTTCCTCCTTACCAAGGCGGTGGTGAAATGATCAAAGAAGTTACTTTCGAGAAAACAACTTACGCTGATTTACCTCATAAATTTGAAGCAGGAACGCCAAATATTGCTGGCGGAATTGTTTTAGGAACTGCGATTGATTATTTAAACGAGATTGGTTTTGATAAAATTCATGAATATGAAAATGAATTATTAGAACATGCTACAAAACGTCTTAACGAAATTGAAGGTATCCGAATTTATGGAAACACCAAAAATAAAGCTTCTGTAGTTTCATTTAACATTGATGGAATTCACCCGTATGATGTTGGTTCTATTATAGATAAATTAGGAATTGCCGTTAGAACAGGACATCATTGTGCGCAACCTATCATGAATTTCTTCTGTATTCCAGGAACAATTCGTGCTTCTTTCTCTTTTTACAACACAAAAGAAGAAATTGACGCAATGGTTGATGCTGTAAAAAAAGCACAAACCATGTTAAGCTAAAAAAGAAACATATGAGAATATTATCACTATTGCTTTTAACTCTTTTTATTGCAACTGGATGTTGCAGTCAAAAAAAGACCGATATGAAATCGACACAAATTGAATACTCCGCTCATTCTAGAGGTTATTTTAAAGTGATAACGGTAAAAGACAAAACTGTTTCGCTTATTAAGGAACGTAATGCTGAAGCCGTTAGCAGCAATATAGATGATGCAAAATGGAATAAAATTGTTGATGCTTTTTCAAAAGTAAATTTAGAAGGACTTTCTACTTTAAAAGCCCCAACGGATAAACGCACTTATGACGGTGCTGCAATAGGAAATTTAAAAATAGTAAAAGACGGAAAAACGTATGAAACTCCAGGTTTCGATAATGGTTTTCCTCCAAAAGAAATTGAAAAACTAGTTAATTTATTAGTTGATTTTTCTAAAGAATAATTATGACAATAAAAGAAATACAAAACGAAATAATAGACGAATTTTCAATGTTTGATGATTGGATGCAGCGTTATGAATACATCATCGAACTAGGAAAAAGTCTTCCGTTAATAAAAGAAGAATACAAAACCGACGATAATTTAATTAAAGGCTGCCAGTCAAAAGTTTGGCTGCAAGGTGAACAAAACGACGATAAAATTGTTTTTACAGCAGATAGCGATGCTATTTTGACAAAAGGAATAATCGCAATTTTAATTCGTGCTTTTTCCAATCAAAAACCAAAAGATATCCTAGAAGCCGATACGGATTTTATCGACGAAATTGGACTAAAAGAACATTTATCTGCAACTCGTGCCAACGGTTTGGTTTCGATGATAAAAAACATCAAAATGTACGCTTTGGCTTTTGATGCAAAAAACAATAATTAAAATTCTTTCTGCCACGAATTTCACGAATTATCACTAATTTTTAAATTCGGGAAATTTGTGAAATTCGTGGCAAAAAAACAAATAACAAAATGGAACAAGAAATAGACACAAACGAATTAGGAGAATCAATCGTAAAAGTTTTAAAAGGAATTTACGATCCTGAGATTCCTGTAGATATTTACGAATTAGGATTAATTTACGATGTAATGGTAAATACAGATTACGAAGTAAAAATCCTTATGACGCTTACTTCTCCAAACTGCCCAGTTGCCGAAAGTTTACCAAGAGAAGTAGAAGAAAAAGTAAAAACAATCGAAAACATTAAAGATGTTGACGTTGAAATTACTTTTGATCCGCCTTGGAGCAAAGATTTAATGAGCGAAGAAGCGAAATTAGAATTAGGAATGCTTTAATATTTGTTTCAGGTTTAAAGTTTCACGTTTCAGGTTACACAACTTGAAACGTGAAACCTCAAACTTGAAACTAACTTTTCATATGGAAGAAATTATCAATAAAGTTGCCAATAGTGCTTTAGAAGTTTTTGATTTGGAGGATTATTATCCAAAAGGAATGCGTGTGCAGATTGACATTTCGCAATGGCTTTTGGAGGGATTTTTATTGAAAGAAAAAGACTTTAGAGAACACCTTAAAAACCACGATTGGTCACAATATCAAGATCAATATGTGGCGGTACACTGCAGTACAGATGCTATAATTCCGGCTTGGGCATTAATTTTGGTAAGTGTTCATTTAGCACCTTTCGCAAAAAAAGTCGTTAACGGAACAATTGAAGATCTTGACGCCAGTCTTTACGAAGAAATTCTAACTAAAATTGATTACTCTGCATACAAAGGCAAACCTGTAATTGTAAAAGGTTGCTCGAGAAAACCCGTTCCTATGAGGGCTTACATTTTGGCAACAACTTATCTTCAGCCATTTGCCAGAAGCATTATGTACGGCGAAGCATGCTCTGCAGTGCCTTTATACAAAGAATCTAAGAAATAACCTGCAATAACAGGATAACATCTCTTAACTTTCCATTGGTTTTTAGTATATTTGATAATACACTCTAAACTAAAAACCATGAGAAAGATTCTATCATTGCTCTTCGTTTTAGCAAATCTTACTTTTGTTCAAGCCCAAAACACCGAAAAAGAACTAGCACAAAACACCGAAAAAGCCGTAAAAAAAATCAATGATACAATTGAAAAAGAAGGCTGGAAAGCAAAAGGAACCGTATCTCTTTTATTAAATCAGTCCAGCTTCAATAACTGGATTGCGGGAGGTGAAGACAGCTTTTCGGGAACACTCGGAATCAATTACGACTTCAATTACAAAAAAGAAGATGTAACCTGGGACAACAAAATACTAGCGTCATACGGTCTATTACAAACTAAAAATACTGATTTCGGAAAAAAAACGGATGACCGTTTAGAATTTAACTCCATTCTTGGTAAAAGAGCCTTTGGTGAATGGTATTACTCTTATTTCTTAAACTTCAGAACTCAATTTACGACAGGTTATATTTATGGGCAGGATGCCAACGGTAAAGAAATCAGAACTGAACAGACGAAGTTTATGTCGCCAGGATATCTTACCACTAGACCTGGTATTTATTGGTCTAAAGATGAAAATCTTAAAATTAACTTCGCCCCACTGACTTCAAAATTCACTTTTGTAGACAACGCTTATACAAGCGGCATTGATAGGTTTACTGGTCTGCCTTATGTAGATGGAGATTATTTTGGTGTTGATGAAGGCAAAACCATGCGCTATGAACTTGGTTTTTATGCATCAGTTTATTACAAATTAGCCATTATGACGAATGTAACGGCAGAAAACACACTTAATTTATATTCTAATTATCTAGAAGATCCTCAAAATGTAGATATCAATTATTCTTTGAATATCATTATGAAAATTAACAAATTCTTATCTGCAAATTTTGCTTTTCAAGCAATATATGATGACAATGCCTTCAGAGGGCTTCAAACCAGACAAGTATTTGGTTTAGGCGTTAATTTTGGATTTTAATCTGAAAATTGAAACTGCTAATATTTTATCTTAAAAAACGCCAAGGTTTTCATAAGCTACGTTTTTATAAAAATGCAAAGTTCGCAAAGCTAAATCTACATATAGCTTTGCGAACTTTATACTTTCTGAAGATAATTTAAATAATCTTTGCGGTTAATTATTCCTCTTCTTCATCCTTTTCAACTGCATCCTTATAATCTGGATATAAGAAATTGTTATAAGGAAAACGTGTTATATGAATCTGGCGAACAGCTTCATAAACTGTTTCTCTGAATTCTTCGAAATTCTCTTTATTTCTTGCAGAAATAAATAAAGCTTTATTCTGACCAACATTACTCATCCAAGTTTGTTTCCACTCGTCAAGTGTCCAGTATTTTCTGGTTCTTTCCGTAATCAAATCATCTTCTTCGATAGTTAAATGTTTGTAAGCATCGATTTTATTAAAAACCATAATGGTTGGTTTATCGTTGCTTTTGATCTCTTGTAAAGTCTTATTTACAGACTCGATATGATCCTCAAAATCTGGATGAGAAATATCTACCACATGAAGCAACAAATCGGCTTCACGAACCTCATCTAGGGTACTTTTAAAAGAATCAACCAATTGTGTTGGTAATTTTCTAATAAATCCAACTGTATCAGAAAGCAAAAAAGGAAGGTTTTTAATAACCACTTTTCTAACTGTTGTGTCTAAAGTTGCAAATAATTTATTCTCAACAAAAACATCACTTTTACCAATTGCATTCATTAAAGTCGATTTTCCAACATTGGTATATCCAACCAAAGCTACACGAACCATTGCTCCACGATTGCTTCGCTGAATACTCATTTGCTTGTCAATCGTTTTGATTTTATCTTTCAGCAACGAAATTCTATCACGTACAATACGTCTGTCTGTTTCAATCTCCGTTTCTCCAGGTCCACGCATACCGATACCCCCTTTTTGACGCTCAAGGTGTGTCCATAAACCAGAAAGTCTTGGCAACAAATATTGGCATTGCGCCAATTCTACCTGCGTTCTTGCGTATGAAGTTTCGGCTCTCTGTGCAAAAATATCTAGAATCAAGTTCGTTCTGTCTAAGATTTTGCAGTCAATTATTCTTGAGATATTTTTTTGCTGAGATGGCGTTAATTCATCATCAAAAATTACAGTAGATATTTTGTTCTCTTTTACAAAAAGATTAATGTCGTCAATTTTCCCTGTTCCAACAAAAGTTTTCGGATTAGGGCGTTCCATTTTCTGCGAAAAACGTTTAATAACTTCACCTCCAGCGGTAAAAGTTAAAAACTCCAATTCGTCTAAATATTCATTTAGTTTTTCTTCACTTTGATTCTGAGTAACAATACCAACGATAACTGTTCTCTCAAAATTTATAACTTCTTTTTCTAACATAGTCTTGAATAAGGTGCAAATTTAATCATTTGTCAGCTACAATCAATTATACAATTTTGTTTTTACGTTTATATTAAGACATTATAATTCAAAAAAAAATGGAACCCGTCAAGATAAACTCAACTAAAGCTCCACTTTTCAAATGAATGGTCTAAGTTTAAAACCTTTATTCGTAAATAAACGTTTTTTCCGTTTTCACAATTCCGTTTTCTTCTATTTGAGAACAAGAAATTGGGTAATTTAATTTGTTGTATTTGTATTTTCTGCTCACCGCAACTAAAGCTGTAGATGATGGGCTGAAATTCATTTCGTTATTATAAGAAATAGATTCAAACTCAAATTCTTCTTCATGATAAGAAACCATTGGAACAATTACTTTGTAATTATCTCCAAAAAGACTCTGAACGATTAACTGGTCAACCGACTTTTTATCATCGTAAGTATATGATTTAGAAATTTTATCTCCTACCAATCCTTTATGTCTTGACACATTATCGTTTACATAAACATATTCTAATTTTCCAATAATAGCCTTATTTCTATCTCGTGAAGTACGTCTTACAATAATTCCGTTTTCAACAAGATATTCAATATCGTCTACTAAATTCTGATGGTTGGTACTCTTTTTTGTAGTTACTTTTACCCTTGCTCCTTCATATACAAACGAAACCACTTTTGTAATATAATTAGGGCCTTCCTGATATTTTTTTACAAATTTGGTAATGTTGTTGTCAGGGTTGTAAGTATAGTTGATTACTTCTTTCCAATCGCTTCCCACTTTGTCTTTTACAGTCATATCCAGCAAACCATTTTTGTTGTAATAAAAATGCTGTACAACATCTGAAGTGGTTATGGTTTGAAGCTTACCCTCTTTAAAAACCATTGTTTTATTAACAATTTCGCCGTCTTTAGAGTTTTGGTAATTTGTTCTTACAATGTTAATCTGCTTTAGTTTAACGTCGTCTTGACTGTGCATCAAGAAAGGAAACACCATCATTAAGATGGCAATAAAGTAGGTTTTCATGTGGTATTTGTATTGATTTGGGATGACCAAAGTACAAAATTCAATTAGATTTTAACGTTTTGAAATACAAAAACTACAAACTTTTCAATAATACTTTAAAAATCAGCACATTATTTTCATTATTCTAAATTAGTTTTTACTTCTCTCCAAAAATCTTAATGCTACTCATATAATTTATATTATCGAATCATTTGCAAATCCTCCAAACCTTTGCCCTCTGGCACAAAAAGATAAAGACGATGAAAATCTGCAATAGTATTTCCATCTTCATCTTTATATTTTCCCCATAATGCCGACTTTTCTCTTTGGCGTGGGTCATTACTTATCTGTCTTAAACATACAATTTGCCCGTAACTGAAAAACTCCATTTTATAGTCTTCTACAGGTTGAAATTCATAAGTAGAATTATCATAAGTCGCTTTAAACTCGTCCCAAGCATCCTTCACATATTTTTCATCTCTATATTCTGCAATAAATTGATCTTTGAAGCCTCTAAACATCTGTCTTGCAAGAGCATCTTTGTCCTTATTTTCAACTATTCTTTTTCTTGAATTATAGAATTTAAGCACTGCCTGCTTTAAGGTATCAGGATTTATTTTTTGTAAGTCCTGTCCTTTGCTCCAGCCTTCTATTTCATAAGGCACTGTAGCATCAAAATAAATAGTAAGCTCATAATATTTCTGCCCTTTTCCTACAAATTCTTTCACTTTTTGAAACTCTGTTTCACCCACTTGCACTTCTTGGGTAGGCAGTTTGTCTTCTGCTACCAGTTTTTCAGTATCTACATCAGGTCTTTTTAAATCCTGCTGGTAAACGGATATTTCACATGTGGTGTTAGGCGAAAATGTATCCCCATTTTTACCGTTAAACTCTTTTGGTGCAGGATATATACGACAGGTAATTTTTTGTCTGCCTGATTTTAATATAGATTCATTTATATAAATAGGTGTTGCCAACTGTTCATACTTATAATTTAGACGAACAGGAAAGTCATTTACCAGTAGTTCGTAAACGCATAAAGAATTAGCCACATATACATAATATATAGGCTCTGAGGGATAGTGTTTTACTTGTTTGCTTGTTTCTGATGCTATATTATCTGAAGTGATTTCCATATTTTGTTCGTTTAAATTTTCTTTTTTTTGAGAGCACGAGCTCAAAGTTGTTATTAATGCGAGAGCTATGATTACTTTTTTCATTCGGTTAAAAATTAAATGTGGTTACTTTTTTCATTTTTATTTTTTGTTCCTTAAATACCATAATGGGGACGCTTTTTCCTGCGGGATTAGAATCATAAACCTCTTTATCGTTTTTACTTCCTTTCACCTTCAACACATAACTCCCCTTAAGTCCCGTAAAAGTTATGACATCCTGATGATACGCTTTCCTGTTCTCGATGCTATATTTTCGTTCAAACGAAATATAACCGCCTAATTCTCCTTCGAGGTTTACATCTATTTTTATGTTTTGTGGTACTGTAAAAGGTATCCAAGTTATTGTTTTTTCAACGACGCCTCTTACTTTTAGTTCTGCTTTTACCGCAATGGCTTCACTGGCAGTAAATGAACCTTCAGAATTTGTCAAAATATTGCTGGCTCTATCATATATCGAAATTTTTCCTGTCAGCGAATTAAGCTTGGCTGTATAGTCAGCATTTATAGTACCTTCAAAATCGAGTTTTAATGTGGCTTTCAAACCATAATTATCTAAAAGTTCTTTTGCTCCTGTATTATCTCCAGAATCTTTTGCCAAATCACTAAGCAAATGAGTTTTATGGTATTGTATTCCAATTACAGGATAAGCCATAAATCTTTCGCTGGAAACATTTGCAATGCGACCGTCTTTTTGCTTTTCAAAATAATATCCTTTAGACCATGAGATTTTTGGAGTCATAAATTCAAAACCCAGCTCATTCAATTTCTTGGATACCCTTGCCAATTTTCTATATTTTCTCAATCGTCCAAATGAGCCTTTTCCTTTTGTCAAATATACAATCAGCAATTCAACAAGTATAACAGCTAAACAAACCATTCCTATATAAACCTCAGCCATCCATCTGTATTCCTCTGTATAGTCTATTCGCTGTGTTGGTGTTGTAGGATTTGAGAAATCATGTAATGCATGCATACCTACCGCTACACTATCCGGCAATTCTGTAAGTGATTCTAACGCCTGTTCTGCCGCTTCCTGCTGTTCTCCTGAGAGGAAAGGAATATTCTGGATAAAATCCTGCAACTTCTCCTTAAGCTTTGTAACAAACCTGATTCCTGCAACCAAATCAACTGGCAAGTCCTTAAAAAATGGCGCATTGGGATAATCATACCGCATATGGCTAACCCAATTTACATCAGGATAAGCATTAATTACAAATGTTGGCTTCTTTTGATTTGATATTGAATAATAGGCGCAAGAATTCAGATAATAACTATAAATGTTCTGCCCTTTATCAAACATAAAAGCATTTATCAATTCCTGAATATTTGGCGTTATAGAATGTAATTTTACATCTATGTAATTAGGCTTGCCTTCTGTTAAGTTATGCGAATCTATTTCTTTATAACTGTCTTTGGAAATTATTTTGTTTAAATGTTCCTTTGTTTTATGACATGCTTTTCTGCTAAATCCTTCAATGGAAATCCGCAGTTTAGCAGGCATTTTATAACTTGGAACAATTACATCATGTACAAGTGCTTGCGCATCATTTTCAAAAAGTTTAAACTTCAACGTTGTTCTTCTGTTTTCTTGATGAAATTCTTCAGAGATATTTTCCCCTGCATGAATTAATTTGGTTTTGCCATAACCTTTAGCAGAAATTAAATTGGCGGGAACTCCTTTTGAGATTAAATACTTTACTACAGAATCTGCTCTTTTAGCGGATAGTTCCATATTATATTCGTCTGTTCCTCTAATATCTGTATGTGCACCTAATTCTACTGGCAATAATGGTGGTTCTTTTAGATAAATTGCAACTTTATCTAAAAGCGGTTTCGCATCATTACGAATTTCCCACTTATCATAATCGTAATGTATTTTTTCTAGTATATCAAATTTGTCGTTTGGGTTTATCCTACGAATAAATTTTCCTTCATCAAAAATGACGTCATAATCTTCATTATAAGTAATTCCAATTTTTTGAAACTTACAGCTCCCGGGGTTTCTTTCGTATTTTTTTTGTTCTCCTTGTACTTTTACCTTACTATTTCCTGTTTCTATTTCTGGCAGAATTAATTCTGTTCTATTTTGTATGCGCAGAAAACGTGCATGATAAACATCATTATTATAATCTTTAATATATTCTTTTGTTGATGGGTTTTTAACTTTAATATAAAACTCTTCTATCTCTATTTTATGTGTTACTTTCCAACTTATTGTATCACTTAAAATAATATTGATTTCTCCATTTACAACTGGAACTTGAGTATAGACTTTTATTAATTCATCGTCTTCTATTCCTTTATTTCCTTTTACTCTGCGGTGTACTTCAATAATCAAATTGTTATACCCATTTAAACCTTCTGTTTCTAAATGCAGATAAATAGGATGTCCGTAATAAAAGTAATGAGACAATCTAACATCTTTTCCTTTTGTTTCTGTTGCCCATGCACTAGATACAATTTTAGGCTCGCACCAGCCACCAATAACTAAACCAGCCGATCTAGAATAATCAAGACTTGGAACGCTTGCCTGCAAATAATAAACAAACGGACCGCATAATTTTTTAGGCAGTTTAATACCATATTTATCCTCAGACTTTTTACTTGTTTTGAGAACACTTTCTCTTGGGGTGTGAGTTTGAAAATGCCAAAGAATATTTCCTTTTTTCTCTTCGACTGCTGTTCCTTCATACCAATCTGCAATTTTAAAATATACAAATTGATCTGCCTGTATTATCGCTTTTTGATTTGGAATTGAAAGATTACTAACAATCCTTCCTTCGCCTGTCCATTCAATTTTTTTAATTCCTTTTGCCATGATTAATTTTGTTCAATTCCCTTAAAATTAGGCTTTGGTTTTTCTATTCCATTTAAATCTAGCAAGGGATTAATTTTATTCTGCACATCGCGGTTTGCTTTTGTAAAATTTTGTTTGGTCGGTTCTGCAATTTGTCCATGATTGATAATTTCAATACAATCTGGAATCCCCATCGCACAGGTGGCTTTACTATTCTCCAATAATATTTTACCTCCGTTACTTAAGGTTATTTTTTCATAAAAATTACTCCACTTTGTTATTTGAACCATACAGGGCAAATAATCATTTCCTGATGGCTGTTTTTTACATTTCCCGAACGTATTTTTTTCCAGAGTTTTTCCAATTTCTTTTGTTGTTGCCAGTAATTTGTTTTCCCCTTCTTTATCGTTAGCAAAATGTTTAGATTGTGTTTTTACTTTCAGAATATCTGTTTTTGGCTCAACGCTTAAATTACATTTACAAACAGCATTTTGGACTACCATATGTTTATCACTCATATTTATATTTTTTTAAGATTTATGAATACCCAAACAAGTGCAGACAACATAATAACGATAAGAATTATAAACCAAAAAAATTGTCGAAATAAGCTAGATTCTTTCTTTTGTAAAGGAATATGTAATTGTATGTTACTATTATTAAGAACTAATTTCCCTTCATCTTCAAAATCCGATATTTTAATTGTAATTTTTTGTGGTATATCAAGCTTGATTTCACATTGAAGAAAAAGACTTTCTACTGTATTTTTATTGGGATTTAAAAAATAATAAGCCTCAAACGTACCTTCTAATTTTTTAGATTCACTTTCTTCTAAACTATTGTATGGGAAAAGCAAGTTGTTTTCAAAATCTTCTTTACTTCTGCTATCAACAAGAAAACCATTTTGAGTTATATTCACTAAATTATATTGATCTACAGTAGGCATTATAGTTTGTTCAACTTCAAAATCTAGCTCTCCAATTTTTTTGGAAAATGGAAATTGAACAATATTTTTTATCGATAAAGTTTGTTTGTATTCAATATTTAAACCATTAAAAAATGCCTTTAAAAACCAATCATTAAGAAATGATTTTTTGATTAGATCTTCATCTTTTAACTTAACTTCAAATTCTTTCAAACGCTCTTCAACCGCTTTACCTCCAAACTCCTTAAATACTTCTTTTTTGACTTGACTCCAACGTTCAAGAATCTTATCCAAATTGTATAAATCAATACACTTTCCATTCGAATCAACAACAACTTCAAGAGGGTAAAATACTTTCGCCGTTATTTCGGCTAACTCATCAGCAACCGATTTTTCATAATTTTCATTTACAAACAAGGCTTTTCTATCTCTATAAATGAATAGTCATTTTTATCTGTAGCTAGCCACTTTACATTAATCTCTTCCTTAATTGAATTTTTTTCGGAGCCTTTTTCAATATCATACATCGCCAAATATCTTTTATTTAAGTGCGATGGAAAGAATGGTAATTTAAAATTCTGAGTAGAAAAATGAATAGGTTCACGATGTGCTTCTATTTTCTCTTTTTCTTCTTGTGATTGAATAATAAGAAACTTTAAATGTCTTGGAAAAGTCGGTCCAATACAATCATCAATAGATTCACAATAACAATTATGGTAGCTTCTTAATGCATATAAATCGATGTCTAGGTTTTTGGCAACACTTTCTGGCGTATCTCCATCTTGGATTTTATACGTCAAAAAATCATCATAAGAAAAAGGCTTTATGTAAGACATGTTTTATATTTTAGAAAATCAAATATAAGGATTAAATCAAATAAGAAAGAAAAATAGTACGTTTTTAAAAATCTCTTCTTTTAATATTTTTCGGTTTTTAATGACCTTAACAGAATGCTATAGATTTAACGGCCTAAACCCGCTAAAAAAAAACTAATTCAACCTCTTAATTTCCTTTTCACAAAATACCACTTACTTCTCTCCAAATATCTTAATGTCATCTACCATAAAAGCGCCATTTAATGTTTTGTCTTTTCCAGAACCAATATATTTAAATGCAATATGTATGTTTCCAGAATAAGCAGAAAGATCGATTCCGCCAGAACTTATAAATTCTCGAGCAGGCGCTGAAAGCGTTGGCACTTTTGCTTCCAATTTTGTCCATTTTGCTTTGGTCACACTTGCACCGTCAAAATTGGTTGAAACATAAACCTCTAAAGTATTTAGAGGCGAATCTACTTTCAAATCATGCTGTGCACTTCTAAACGAGAGAACAGCATTTTTGTATCCTGTAAGATTTATTTTTGGTGAAACTAACCAAGCTATATTCTCAGCTGCAGTTGTACTTGTGGTATTAAATTCTGCATATCCATTTCCAGAATACACCATGCTTTTCCACAATTTTGCTGCTTTTTCAACAATATTACTCCAACCTGGAAGCGTAAAATTGATATTGTTTTTAACCGATTGGAAATCTTCAGAAAAAAATGGAGTGCTTCTTTTCCCATTCATTACAATATCACTTTCATAGCGAACCATAAATTGATAATCAGAACCAAATTTTGTTAGAATACCTCTCACTTTTCCACTTCCCTCTGGCACAAAATGATCTGCAAATTTTGCATAAGCGCTTGTTCTAAAAATAATCTGATTTCCTGTTTTATCCCTCAAATACCAATTCGTTGAACCTCCTACATTATTGGATTCTTCAAAATAATGGCGTCCTAATGCCGCTTCTGTAAATTCAACATCATTTAATTCAATCAAAGTATTTAGTTTAGAATCTGAAAACGCTTCTTCCACAGAAAGTGATTTCACCAATTGATTTTCGTCTATAGTTGTACAGGAAGCATTCAACACATTTCTATATTCGTTTTGAGAAATCCTTCCAATTGTCGGGTCTCCAGCATTGCTCACATACAAACTTCCAATTCTTAAACCACCATAATACAAATCTGTAAATTGATTTTTAAGTTTTACAAACACTTTATTTCCCACTCGATAATCAATGTAAGTATTGGTGGCATCAACTGGAACACTAAAACCAATAGCAGGCGCATTTTCAGTTTCTTTTGTCTGTAATGAAATCGTTTTGAAAAAATTACCGCCTTCATCACTCGATACAACATAAGCTTCTATGATATCATCATATAAATATTGTTTAGCAGTCGTTCCCGAAAGCTCGTATACTTTTGCTACCGTTTTGTTTACAGTAAAATTGGGTTGATTACATTTTAATTCTGGTGTTTCAACCTCGTTACTGCAACCATACAGCAACGATATAACAAAAAATAAAATTAGTTTTTTCATAAGGAATAGGTTTATAAACCGATTGTAAGATTTAGAAAATAAGTTCGGCCATAGCCATAATAATATCTTGGTCCAAAAGATGGCGTTCCACTAGATGCGTCCTGATTTAGTGCTCTAAAATTGGCATTTCTTGCCTGTTCAAAACCACCAGTTTTATACATTAAATCGAAAACATTATTTATACTGGCAAAAAGTCCAACGTATTTTTTATGAATTCGCCAAGATTTGCCTCCGCTAAAATTTAGTAATGTAGCAGGATTAAACTTTTCTTGTTTTAATAATTCATTTCCTCTTTCGGAAGTTGCTTCAGGAAAAGGAAAACCATTGGCTGGATTGATATAAAATTGAGAAGTACGAGAAATTGGTGAAACATCAATATAGCTTTCTGCCAAATAATTGATGTTGCCTCCAATCCACCAGAACTTTGGATCACGATATTCTAATCCAAAAGAATAGGCCTGTTGTGGAGTTCCTGGCTGTTTGTAGTTCTTTAAATAAGCGCGTCCAAAATCAAAAGACATTTGCGCTCCTTCTTTCGCTCTATTGGCATCGTTTACAATGATTACGTTCGGATTGCTATTGTAGATGTAATTCCCGAATGCTGCAGATAAAGTTGTTTTTACTGTTGGCCAAATCTGATATTCAAAACTTAATTCTGCTCCAGTATTTTTCTTATCCAAATTGGTCAAAGTCTGACTTACAAATGCATTGGTTGAATCATAACCCGAACCGTTGTCAAAAATTCCTTCTGCATAGAAATAAGAAGTTTTTGAAGTATTTTTAATCAAAGAATAATATGCTGTTAAACGTAATTTGAGTTTTGCAGAACGGTATACATAATTAGCCTCGGCACTACTGATATTTTCACTTTCGATTCCGTCAACGACATTATTATTTAAGCGTGAATTTGAAAACGTATTTCGAAGCGAAGGCGCTCTGGTAAAATGTGCAGCATTAAAAAACAACAATTGTTTTCCTGAAATTTTATAGGTGAAACCTCCTTTGAAGCCGAAATTCTCAAAATTTACTTTCTCACTTTTTCCTAGCGAATTTGTTGGATACAATCCGTTTTGATATAACCCTTCTCTTTGGTAATCTGACATGGAATAGGATTGCGCCAAAAAGAATTCTGTTTTATTATAGCTAAATTTAAACTGCGCAAAAACATCTAAAGTATTCGCCAGTAAATTATAATTGTATCCGTAAATATCTCCTTTTTCGACTTGGCGATTTGGATGCTGCAAATCGGACTGAGAAAGGCTTCCTTTGTAAAACGGATCAATATCTTCAAAATAAGCGCCACCAAGAAGATCTAATAAATATTGAAAATTATGCGATTTTAATTTCTTAAAAGTAAATCCGCCATCAAAAGAAATATTGGGAGTTATCTGTGTATTCAGATTTGAATTTACTGCCAAAGTCTGATCATCTGTTCGGTCTTCATAAAGCACATAATGACTTTGAGCAGGCAAATAACCATTTTGCCCTATTTTTTGATTGGCAAAATACATCTCATCCCAATTTATCTGTGACTGGTCCAGAAATGCCACTTTGTTTTTTTCTGCATTTTCATAGTCTGGAATAAACGCACCCGAAAATTCGCCTTGATCTTTCGCGTAAAGCGAACTAAAATAGCTTGGCATTTTTTTGTAATAAACAGGATCGGGACTATCAGCATTTTGATAATCGATATTGCTATTTCCAACTTTTCCAAATTGATACATAATGGCAGAATTCAGGTTGGTTTTATCATCAATTTTAAAATAATGATTCAGCATAAAGAGCGGCTCTTCTACATTTTTTATTCTTGCATTTCTCTTTTTACCATTCTGAAATCCCCAGTACGAATTGTATTTTTCGCCGATTAAATCAGTTACCTCAGCCGTGTTAGCAGAATTTTTTCCGCGAGAATTTGGCGTGTAAAATCCTGTAAAATTGAAAGAATGCCTATGGTTTAGCTTCTTTTCGACACTAAGAAAAAAAGAGTTGGCATCGAAATTGGTTCCTTCAAAATACCCTTCATCTGCCCAGCGTTTTCCAGCCGAAACTACAAAAGCCCAACCAGAAGCATTCATTCCCGAAGCATATGTTCCTATTGCCCGCCATAAATAAGTGGTATTGCTTCCCGAAAATGTTAGTGATGTTCCTTTTCTATACAAAGAAGCACGAGTAAAAATCTGTTGTGTTCCTAAAACGCCTCCAAAAGTATAATTGGAAGCTGCTGTTCCTACTGAGAATTCCTGATTTCGGAGCACATTATTTAAACCGCCCCAATTTCCCCATTGTGGTCTGCCATCGTAAATTTTATTCATTGGCATTCCGTTAAGCATCGTGATGGCGTTTTCGCTATCTAAACCGCGAACACGAAATCTAGCCTGTCCCCAATTGAATGCCGATGCCTGCATAAAAGCATCTCTTGAAGATTGTAAAAGTCCAGATGTCATTTCTGAGGAACTATTATCATCTGAAAAATCATTATCTGAGAGCGTAATCAATGCAGCCGGAACCTCGTCTGAATAAGTGTCTTCTAATTGTAAAATTCCAAGATCAATATCTTGCCCAGAATTAGACTTTACTTTTAAAAGAAAATCTTTGTATCCTTGACTTCTTAGTAAAAGCAGCTGTTCTTTTTTGGGAAATATATGAAGTTCAAATTTCCCTGTTTTTGACGTAAGCTGCATCACGGCTGTGTTCTGTATCGTTACCACTACACTTTCCAACGGATTCTGTGTTCGGGCATCAATAACAATTCCTGTTACCGTAATTTCTTTCTGCGAAAAAGCAAAATTAAAGAACCAAAAAATAAAGAAGACTGCGTATTTTTTTACCATTAAAACCTATTATTAACTTTGAAAATATTCTAGGATTACAATCCTTAATTCAAAAGATAAAATTGGTTTTTGGAAAAAAAAAAATTTCAAACTTCAGCGCTTGAAGTTTGAAATTCAAAAATAAACAAAATATTTAATTGTAATTAAATTCTTTCAAATTTATTTTAATATAATGAAAGAATAGTTAAAAGAAGTCAATTTTACAAAGGGAGTTCATTACGCTTCAGTTCTAATTTTAGAAACCATAAAAGCGATTAGAACACCAAAAATTCCGATAAAGGCAAAAGAAAACTGCAGTCCGAAACTTTGTGCAATGTGTCCAATAACTGGTGGCCCCATTAAGAAACCTAAGAAACTTACACTCGAAACAATAGTTAAAGCCTCTCCAGCTGGAACTGTTGGGTTTTTACCTGCAATACTATATACTGTAGGAACGATCGTTGCAACGCCCAAACCTACAAACATAAAGGCAATGGTACACGGAATGATATAAGGAAGAAAAACAGCTGTAAAAAGTCCAGCTGAAATCATAACTCCACTGATCTGCATAACGCGTTCACGTCCAAATTTATTGATTAATCCGTCGCCAAGAAATCTTCCGCTAGCCATCATAATCATAAAAGAAGTGTAGCCTAAAACCACCAATGGTCCAGGTGCTTTTACAATATCTTTAAAGTAAACGCCGCTCCAGTCGAACATAACGCCTTCGCTGGCCATACTGCAGAATCCGATAACACCTAACCAAAGTAAAGCGGTATCTGGTTTTACAAATAGCTTTTTGCCTTCTTCTTTTGGTTTCTTTTTTTCTTTGGCTCTAACCAAAAATTTAAAGTTAAATGCCACCATTAATAAAACAATCCCGGCTACAATAATAAAATGATGCAGCGGACTTAAATTTAAAGCCAGCATTCCCAAACCTACCAATGCACCTGTAAATCCCGCAAAACTCCACATTCCGTGAAAAGAGGACATGATTGTTTTTTTAAACAAAACTTCAGTATAAACCCCTTGCGTGTTTACGGCAATATTGGCAAGATTTCCGAACACGCCAAACAAAAATAATCCTAATGACAATTGTAATGATGTTGTCGCCAAACCTAAATTGATTAAGCACAAAACATACATTATTAAAGAGAAAATTAGAATACGATGGCTGCCGAATTTGGTTACCATTTTTCCTGAAAAAGGCATAACAATTAGCTGTCCAACCGGAAGTGCAAAAAGAATAGAACCTAAATCTCCTTCTGTTAAATGCAAAGCTGTTTTGATATCTGGAATTCTACTAGCCCATGTGGCAAAACTCAAACCCATTCCGAAATAAAACATTCCAACAGCAAAACGAATCCGATTTAAATAGGAAGCTTTGGCTTCTCTAAATACTTTCTTGATTTTGGCTTTAGTCTGAAAAAGCGATAATGGATTAATGTTTAACAGCATATTGAATTTTATTGGAATAGGATCAAAAATACTAAAAACGCTCGTTAAAGTGCATAAAGTCTAAGGTTATACACAATATACAACGTTATTGTTTATAAATTCAAAGGTTTTGAGTTGAATTCTTATTCCTAAAATTACAATTTTTCGGCTTTAGTAGAATTATAACTGGTTTGATTTTTTTAAGAAAATAAAAAAGGGATAATCTCAAAAATTAAGACATCCCCTTTTATTTATATTTCTCTGTTCCGTAGGAACATTTCGTTGGTAAAAAAATCGTTGCCAATATTTTACGTTCCGTAGGAACGTTTGAGACATTAGATTATTAAAAAATAATGCGCAAAATCAAACGTTCCTACGGAACGTAAATGCACCTGAATATTATTTTTTTCTACTACCGACGAGACATTCCTACGGAATGTTTTTAGGATATGCCTATTACTTTTTGCTGGGCATTACTCGCAATTGCAGCTTCTATAACCTGCATTACTACCAATGAGACATTCCTACGGAATGTGTTAGGATATGCTTATTACCTTTTGCTGTGCATTACTCGCAATTGCAGCTTCTATAACCTGCATTACTTTTACACCTTCGCCTGCGGTAACAGGCTCTTTTTTGTCGTTTGCAATAGAATCATAAACGCCATCGAAGAAACTGAAATAATTGCCTTGAAGCGTTGGTATTTTTTCTCGCACAATTTTACCATCTATTTCGGTGTGTAAAAGTCCCTGTAAACTTTCATCTTCTGTTCCCCAAGAATCTAGATTTGGTTTTTTGCCGACTTTTAAATCATCTTCCTGAACATCTCCACGAGGTTTTAAGAAAGAACCTTTTTTTCCGTGCAAGGTATATGCCGGATTGGCTTCTCTCACAAAAAATCCTGCTTTTAAACGGACTCTGAAATTAGAATAAAACAAAGTCAGATCGATCCAGTCGTCTACAACTGAGTTTTCTCTCGTTACTCGAATATCTCCAAAAACAGCTTTTGGACAGCCAAATAAACTAACCGCCTGATCTATAATATGTGGCCCTAAATCTTTTAGAACTCCTGCTCCATCATTGGCAGTTTCTTTATGTGCTTTCGGACTCAATAACGGATTGTATCTGTCAAAATGAAATTCGGCTTCGACTAAATCTCCCAAAAGACCATCATCGATTACTTTTTTAACGGTTTTAAAATCGCTATCCCATCTTCTGTTCTGGAAAACAACCAATTTCAATCCTTTTTCTTTCGCGATTTTTGCCAATTCTTTTGCTTCTTCAGCCGTTGTGGTAAATGCTTTTTCTACAACAGCATGTTTTCCTGCCAAAAGCACTTTTTTAGCATATTCGTAATGCGTTCCAACTGGCGTATTCACAATTACCAAATCGACATCATCGTTTAATAATTCGTCCAGCGAAGCATAGCTTTTTACGTATGGATAATCTTCTTGAATTAATTTTTTGCTTCTTTCCCAAGAACCTAAAAGTTCAAATCCTTCGTGAATATCTAAAAACGGAGCGTGGAAAACTTTCCCCGACATTCCGTATGATAATAGTGCTGTCTTTATCTTTTGCATGTTGTTATGTTTTTTTTGCCACAGATTATATGGATTAAAAAGGATTTTCTGTCTGCCACGAATTACACAAATTTTCACTAATTTTTTTAAGTTTCTGAACGCAACGATTTGTGAAAATTTGTGCAATTCGTGGCGAAAAAAAAAATTAAAAAAAATCATTTTAATCTGTGGCTAATAAAAATATTTAAAGTTTAGCTCTTTCGTATTGTTTTGGCCATTGAATATCGTCGTTTAGTTCTTTAGCAAAATCCAACGGAAGGTTTGGGTTTCTTAAAGATTCTCTGGCGAACAGAATTAAATCGGCTTGACTGTTATTTAAAATTTCTTCGGCTTGTTTGGCTTCTGTAATTAAACCCACTGCGCCTGTAGAAATTCCTGCTTCTTGTTTTACTTTTTCTGCAAAAGGAACCTGATAGCCTGGCCCTAATGTGATTTTCTGATGCGAAACCAATCCGCCTGACGAAACATCAATTAAATCTACTCCTTTTTCTTTTAATATTTTGGAAAGCTGTACAGATTCTTCTGGGTTCCAACCATTTTCTGCCCAGTCGGTTGCTGAAATTCTAACCAATAAAGGTAAATCTGAAGGCCATTCTGACTGTACTGCTTCTACAACTTCTAAAGTGAAGCGAATTCTGTTTTCGAAACTTCCTCCATATTCATCTGTCCTTACGTTTGTTAAAGGCGATAAAAATTGGTGCAATAAATATCCGTGAGCCGCATGGATTTCTACAACTTGATATCCTGCTTCGACTACTCTTTTGGTTGCCGTTTTAAAATCGGAGATCACTTTCTGGATTCCGTTTTTATCTAACGTTTCTGGAAGAAAGGGTTCGTTGTCATGATACGGAATCGCACTTGGTGCAACGGTTTGCCATCCGCCTTGAGCGAAATCTAACTTTTTATTTCCCAACCACGGAGCCGAAACACTTGCTTTTCTTCCTGCATGCGCTAACTGAATTCCAGGAATTGAATTTTGAGAAACAATAAAAGCATTGATTTGTTTTAGTTTTTCAATGTGTTCGTCTTTCCAGATTCCTAAATCGGCTGGAGAAATTCTCGCTTCTGGAGAAACCGCCGTCGCTTCCTGAATAATAAGCCCAGCACCTCCGCTGGCACGGCTTCCTAGATGAACCAGATGCCAATCGTTTGCAAATCCGTCAACGGCAGAATACTGGCACATAGGCGAGATTGCAATTCTATTTTTTAAAGTGATATTTTTTATAGTAAGCGGAGAAAATAATTTCGTTGCCATATACGTGTAACTTTTAATGAGTTTATACTGCCAATTGATTAAGGCAATGTTCAAAAAGTAAAGTTACAGTATCTTGTTAAAACGAGAAATCGAAATGTTTATTAATTAACAAACATTTAAATCAAATGCCACCTTATTCTACATTACCTAAAAAGCATTTTCTCTATTTCTGAAAATTCAGTTTTCTCAAATAGCTGTATGTTTTTGTCTTTCAGCAGAAAAATTTGATCACAATCTTTGTATAAGATTTCTAGAATATGAGAAGAAATCAAAACTATGCTGGTTTTAGAAAGTTCTCGAATGTAATTCATTAACAAATAATTTGATTCTAAATCCAATCCGTTGAAGGGTTCGTCTAAAATGTAGATTAAAAAATCTTTCTGAAAAACAGCATTGAGATACGTTTTCTTTTTCATGCCTGTTGAAAATTCTCGAATTAACTGGTTTTCTGGAACTTCAAAATTTCATCAAAAACAAAAGTCTTCAAATCTAACAAATGGGCATAAAAATCATAAAATTCTTGAGCAGTAAGTTCATCATAAATTGGAGGTTCAGTAGGAACCCAACCCGCATTCTGCAGCATTAGTTTTTCTTGATTTAAAATAGAATTTCCATTATACCTTTCAAGGCCCAAGATACATTTAAAAAGTGTTGTTTTGCCATGTCCATTTTTCCCAATCACACCATAAATTCCAGGTTTTTCAATATTAATTTTGATGTCTTCTAATATCAATTTGTCACCGTATTTTTTTTGATCAATTTGAATCTTCAGCATATTTAATGGCTTTTAAATTTTGAATTGCTTTTTTGTACATAAAAGGTATTGCTATTAATGAAGCTCCAAAAGACAGGACACTTGACACAATAAATAGAACAAAAACAATTTGATGCATTAGGTCATTTCTAAAATAGAGGTATTTTAAAATAACATTTAATAATGGTGCAATAAATACAAATCCAACCCATAGTAATTTTTCCCATTGCTGAAAGCAACAAAGCATGACGGCAATTGGAATGGTGATGTAAAATGTATTAATAACGGTATTCTTTAGTTAACACTTCAAATATTTTTCTGCCGTATAAGGATTTCGTTTAATTTCTTCTACCTGTTCTCTCTCAAAAGACGGACTACAAGCTATTATTCCTAAAACGAGCAATACAAAATAAATAAGATTATGATTTTGATATTCTGTAGCTACATAAATTAAAATGGCTAAAAGAGGAAATAGATATATTAACTTGTATTTTCTAAAATTGATGTGCCAGTAAACATTAAACAAATTAAAAGGATATCGTATTGTTTTGAAATTTGATTTTGGAAGATTTATTAAAACAATATTAAAAATTAATACTCCCGTAATAAGCAAAAACTCTTCTTTAAATAATAAAACCAAATAAAAAGGCAGGGAATAAATAAGATATTCTAAGAACAATATTGCTTTATAATTTTTTCTCAGCTTCAAGATTTCGATATCGGATCTTTGCAAATGATAACCAACAGTATCAAGAAAAAAGAGCAAAATATAATTTTGAAAATGCTGGTAATTTCTAAAAACTAAAAATGCAATCGCAAAATAAAGAAGTACAATTAAAAGTAAGGCTATACGGTCTCCTTTAGAAATTAACTTTCTAAAACGAACAATAAACAAATATTCTAAAATCGTAACCAATATCTTACCAAGTTAATCGTTATAGCATATTTGTAACATAAATAGCAAATTCGTTACTAATAAAATGAGGTTAATTTAAATTATTAAAACTAACAACAATTATTAACAAACATTTAAACCAAATTCTGCTTATTCCATAAATTATAATACTCCGTTTTTTGTTCTAACAAATCAAAATGATTTCCAGATTCCACAATTGAACCATTTTTCATAACTAATATAGTATCTGCATTGGCTATTGTGCTCAAGCGATGTGCAATGACGATTATAGTTTTTCCTGAGGATTTAAAATTATCAATAACATCTTTCACCATTTTTTTCTGAATGAGTATCTAATGATGCAGTCGCTTCATCCATTAATAAGATTTCAGGATTTTTATACAATGCTCTTGCAATGGCAATTCTTTGTTTTTGTCCGCCCGAAAGCATCGCTCCGTTTTCACCAATCTGTGTTTCAAAACCGTTTGGCAATTTTTCGACAAACTCATGAATTCCAAGTTGTTTTGAGAGCTCTAAAATTCTCTGAATATTAGGAAAAGATTCCCCTAAAGCAATGTTTTCTATAATATTTCCAGAAAACAAATTAAGCTGTTGGGGAATAACACCAACAATTTTCCTTAAACTCTTATAATGAACATGTTGAAGATCAAAATCTCCAATATTAATTTTACCTTCTTTTATTGGGTAAAGATTTTGTAAAAGCGAAATTAAAGTGGTTTTTCCGCTACCGCTTTCACCAACAATAGCTGTAGTTTGGTTTTTCTTGAATATGGCATTAAAATTTTTAAAAACTTCCACTCGAGACCCATACCGAAAAGAAACATTTTCAAATTTTATATCTCCCAAATTTTCTTTTGATAATTCAATTTTGTTTTCTGTTTCTTCTCTTTCCAAATCCATGATTTCAAAAAGTCTGTCTGCTGCAATTAGTGCATTTTGTGCTGTTTTATTCATATTAATTAAGGATGCAACGGGCGAAGTAAAATAACCGATTAACGCATAAAAGGAAAACAATTCTCCAGGAGTAATTGCTCTGTCGATTACATAACCTGAACCAATCCACATTAAGATTACAGTAAATACAGATGCCAAAAACTGTGTCGATGTTGCGGCAAAAATGCCATTTAGACCAGATTTATAGGTTATGAATAATAGTTTTACAAATTTGTTTTCGGTTTTTAAATTTGAAAACTCTTCAATCCCAAATTCCTTTACAGTTCTAACATGCGTAATGCTTTCAACTAATTGTGTTTGTAATTCTGCCGCATTCTCCATTATGTTTCTTTCAACCTTTTTGTTGAATTTATTTAGCAGAAAATAAACAAAAACATAAAACGGAATAACCAGAATAATGACCAAAGCCAATTTCCAATAATAAGTAAACATTAATGCAAATGAAAAGACAACAATAAAAACATTTACAATCATTTCGATTGCGGTTTCATTTATAAAGGATCTTATTTTTACAGCGTCATTTATTCTTGATGTGATTTCTCCAATCTGCATGGTATCAAAAAATCGTTGAGGCAGATGAAGCAAATGTTTATAATAACCTAAGATTAATTTAGCATCGATTAACTGACCAGTTTTCATCACAAAAACACTCTTCTTTGACCCAATATAAGCTTGAAGCAAAATAATAGCGATCATAGAGACACTTAATAAATTAAGAAGATTTCTATTGCCATCAACCAAAACATAATCTGTTATTTTTTGAATATAGATAGACATAGCCAATCCTAAAACTGTAAATACTATAGCGCCAATTAATGCTTGAATTAATATAGTTTTGTGTGGCTGAATTAAATTCCAAAACCTTTTTATAGGTGACGTTTTTTCATCTACTATTTTAAAATCATCATTTGGTGCAAAAAGAATTAAAACACTTGTCCATATTTTTTGAAATTCTTCAAAAGTGTATGTTCCCATTTTGCCAAAACCTGGATCCATAACCGTGATTGTAGATTTTTCAACTTTGTAAATCACTACATAATGTTGCAATTGCTCTTTTACAATAATATGGGCAATAGCAGGAAGCGGTATTTTATCTAAAGAGTCTAAACCTCCTTTTACTCCTTTTGCTGTAAAACCCATTTTCTCGGCAGCTTCAATTATTCCAAGAACATTCGTGCCTCGCTTATCTGTGTTGGCATACTGACGAATTCTCGCTATTGGAAGATTAACTTTGAAATGGTTTCCAATAGACGCCAGACAAGCAGCACCACAATCTTTAATATCATGTTGTTTTATTTTTATTGAAGCCATTTAATTTTAAGCTGATAGTTGTTTTGGGTTGAGCCAATTGTCTATTTTGTCAAATAGCAAATCGAATAAACTTCGGCGTGTAATTATATATCTCGTAGTTAAGGTCATTCCTTTTGAAACATCAGTCTTATATCCTGATTTTAGATGTAAAGTTTTAGAATCTAATGCACAGCGAACTTTAAAAAAAGCTTGCTCTCCCTGCATTGTTATATTTTGGTCAATATCAATTACTTTCCCTTCTAATAAACCCCATTGATTATAATTAAAAGCATCAATTTGAAATTTTACTTTTTGATTTTTCTTAATCAAACCCATATCGTTTGGAGAAACATTATTCTCAACAATAAGATGATCTGGAGAAGAAATTGTTGCAATAGATTGCGATACGTTTATAAAAGAACCTTTTTGAATCCCTGAAAAGTTTTCTATAGTTCCAGAAATGGGAGCCAAAACGAAATAATTATTGGCCTCAACGTTTATTTTAGCAACAGTTCCATTAAGATTTTTTAATCGTTCTTCTAAATCTCTTTTCTGATTTTCCCATGTTGATTTTTGCTGACTTATAAAACTTTGCAATGCTTGTTTGGCTAAGCTTAACTCATATTCATATTTTTCAAAATCTGCTTTTGCGATAATATCTTTATCGTACAAAATCTTATTTCGGTCATAATTTATCTGAGCGTGAGAAATTTTGCTTTGCAGTTCATTTTTTCCAGATTGAAATTTAAATAAATCTTCACGCGCTGTGGATGTCTGCAATTGTGATGGCTTATTTTGTAAAAGATTTGAAATATCACTTAACAACAACAAAACAGAGCTTGACAATGTATCTTGGGTTCTTTTATCGCTTTCCAAATTTTCTTTAGAGATCTTTAAAAGTGTATCTCCTTTTTTTACAAAAGCATTATTTTTTAATGTTATACCATTTATTCTGCCACTTACAATTGTTGTAACAGGAACATTATCTATCTTACTTCGAATTA
The DNA here is from genome assembly GCF_056824325.1 of Flavobacterium sp. B330r. Lineage (NCBI taxonomy): Bacteria > Pseudomonadati > Bacteroidota > Flavobacteriia > Flavobacteriales > Flavobacteriaceae > Flavobacterium > Flavobacterium sp. B330r. The sequence goes on along the minus strand of NZ_CP124860.1, from coordinate 2,002,248 downwards.
TTCCTCTACTCTGACTGCTTATATCTAATTTAATTACTGGCAATAAACCCAATAAAGTGATAACAGCAAGAAGAATTATCAAATAAATTGAAAAGCTTTTTGTTTTGTTTTTTGCAATAAGATTTTCGAGAGTGTTTATAGGGTCTGAACTAAACTGCATATCAATTAATTTACGGTGCTTGTCAATAAATTAAATATCGTATTCTCCAGAATTGTAATTATCAATTATTGCCTTTGCTTTTTCATAATCTTCTTCAGCTACTTTTAGTTTTATAGCATTTATATCTCCAACTAAAACTCCCCATGGGTTCAAAACAGACATTAGTGATGCATCTTCAAAAACTTGAATAGAAAAACTTTCCAATAACATTTTCAAAACAGTTGCTTCTTCTTTACTTCCTTGATGAATAGATATTCTTCTTTCTTGCTGGATCACTTTATTTCATTTTAATCTATGATCATAAAACCAACTTTGCTCTTATGATCTAATAATTTATGATTTAAACCTACTTTGAATATTAAATAAGCATAGATAAAATCTCCGACTGCACCTAAAGTCATGGAAAAGCCTATAAATAAAAAAGTCAAATTATTATAAAGAAATCCATAAATTGCAGGCAATAATCCAAGAATAAAAAATGGTGCAAGTGCAACAACTAACATCTTCTTGGATTCTAACGGTTCTATACAATTTGCAAAAGGCATTAAATATTTCTTAATGAAACCAAATTTTACCGATTGCCATCCTTCTTTTGAAAAAAGCGCCATAAAAATTCCATGTATAATTTCATGCACAAGTATACCTACGCAAATAATTAAATTAGGAACCAATAAAATTAAAAGTACGTTTAGTTTTTTATTATCAAAAAACTGAAATGTTTGCTTTACTACTTTCAAATTCGCTGTAAAAATCTCATTCCATGTCAAATACAAAACAAATAGGAAAAGCAAAACAATCGGAACACTTATTAGCATTCCTAAAATTTGTACTTTTTTAGAATCAATAGAGATTTCTTTCATTTTCTATGATTTTATAATTTCTAGCAACTCCTGTGGAATTTTCAATTTATTTTTTGGAAAGAGATTAGTTTTAAAGAGTTAATGGCATATATAATATACAAGCTTGCCACACACATAACCTGCCCAATACAATAAAAATGACATTGCAACTATCAATAAAACAATTTTAAGAAAGGGGTCTTCTTTTAAAAATCCTTTAGAAAAATTCATAACTATTTATTTTTTAATTTTTTGTTTTTTATTAACTATATATATATAAAACAAAACCGTTAACGAACAAGAAATTCCGATTAAAAAAGAGCTAATGTGTTTTTCAGGATATTCTCTTAATATAACAATCGTAATGAAATATATTATTCCTAAAATGAAGATAATTTTTTTTTTCATAAACAAGGGTATTTAAACCTCTTCTGAGGATGTATTTTAAATTTTTATGAAACTGTCCAAGTTAGGGACAGTTTCATTCTTAAAGTTTTATAAAACCGAAGCTAAAAATCCGGCAAATGCTAAGCCACAAGCAATGCCTTCAACAAAATCTTTTAAATGAGATCCTCCTTCAATTTGGATTAACTCAATTTCATTTAATTGTTCTAATTCTAAATTCTCTGTTTTCATTGTTACATTTTTCTAATTAATTATTGTGCCATAACATATGCCAAACATGCTCCTGCTGCCCATGGAAAAGCTACTGCTGCTACACCAGCCCAGAAACAAGGTTCATGACCTCCTACTACTTCTTCTAATTCCTGAACATTAAGTTCAACTAAATTCAATTCTTCTAAATTCATAACTTTAAAATTTAAATGGTTAATTAATAAATCCAACAAAATTCATTTTCTCGAGAAGCATTTTGTTAGAGCAAACTTATTAGACTTCCGTCCAATAAACTTGGACGCAAGTTAGAACCGCCAAAAATTTCTCTTGATTCATCATCTTTTATTGTTTTTAGCGAAAAAATTAATATCAATTCAAAAGGAGTTTCATAATAAAATGTCTCCCTCTTTTTACAATATTTTACTGGCGCATCGAGTTCTTTTATAAGATCTAGCTCGTTATAAAACTGGCTTCGGCTCAAACATAACCTTTTGGCAAATGTTAAAGGAGAGCCTGTTTTTTCTCCGCAAATTAACTTATGCATTTTTTTGATTCTTTCAATTTGTCTAATAAAATTCATATTCTCACTGTAAAAAATTAATAAAACAAAAAAGTCTTTAAGAAATTCAAAATAGTTTTGTTAACTATTTAAGAATAATCTTTTAAGCTTAAAAAATGAAATTAGAATTGAAATTTTAAAAACACCTCCCCAATAAGTTTTAAAAATATCAGAATAGGACATTTTGTAACATTTTCATGCAATGAAGTACTAATACAATAAGTGAGATTTACTTTTTGTTTAATAAAAACTAATGTAATTATTAACAAACATTTAAAACCTTAAACACTATCTTGCACTCTTATATTAAAATAGAAAACGCTACTTTTGTGCGTTAAATACGAATTAAAAACAAAAAATGGATATAGTTATCAAACTCTCTCAATTTCTATTGAGTTTATCTTTACTTATTATTCTTCATGAATTAGGGCATTTTATCCCTGCTAAATTGTTTAAAACCAGAGTCGAAAAATTTTATTTGTTTTTTGATGTTAAATACTCACTTTTCAAAAAGAAAATCGGAGAAACAGAATACGGTATCGGATGGCTTCCGCTGGGTGGTTATGTGAAAATTTCTGGAATGATAGACGAAAGTATGGACAAAGAGCAAATGGCGCTTCCGCCTGAGCCTTGGGAATTTCGTACTAAACCGGCTTGGCAGCGTTTAATTATTATGCTTGGCGGTGTTACTGTAAACTTTATTCTGGCTTTTATTATTTATATCGGAATGGCATTTGCTTACGGCGATACTTACATTGCAAACTCTGACTTAAAAGATGGTGTTGCGATTGAAAATCCTGCTATGCTTAAAGCTGGTTTTAAAACTGGTGATAAAATTATTTCTATTGATGGTAAAGCGGTAGAAAACTTTGACAGTGATATGAACATGAATGTAATCATGGCAAAACACGTTTTGATTGAAAGAAACGGACAACAGCAAACGATTACTATGCCAACTGATTTTGTTGACCAACTTTCTAAAACAGAAAAAGGAATGCTTATCGATATCCGCAGACCTTTTGCAATTGGAAAAGTTGGAGAAGAATCTCCTAATCAGAATTTAAAAGCAAAAGATTTGATTCTTTCTCTTAACGGACAAAAAGTTAAATATTTTGACGAAGCAAAAGCAATCTTGGCCGCTAATAAAGGAAAAGAGATTTCTGCTGTTGTTTTACGTGATTTAAAAGAAACACCTCTTAATGTGAAAGTTTCTCCAGAAGGAACTTTAGGCGTTTTTGCTGGTGGTTTAGACATGAAATCATTAGAGAAACTAGGATACTATAAAATAAGTACAAAAGAATACGGTTTCTTCGAATCTATTCCGGTTGGTCTTCAAAAAGGAAAAGATCAATTGGTAGGTTACGGAAAACAATTGAAAATGATTTTTAATCCAGAAACTAAAGCTTACAAACAAGTGGGTGGTTTTGCTGCGATTTATAATATTTTCCCTAGTTCTTGGAGCTGGGAAGTTTTCTGGTCAATCACGGCTTTATTGTCAATTATGCTTGGAGTTATGAATTTATTGCCAATTCCGGCACTTGATGGTGGACACGTAATGTTTTTATTGTATGAAATTGTAAGCGGCAAAAAACCGAGCGATAAATTCCTAGAGAATGCGCAAATGGTTGGTTTTGTTTTACTTATTTCACTACTACTATTTGCTAATGGTAACGACATTTACAAAGCAATTGTAGGCAAGTAAAAAAAAGTCAAAAAAAGAGTGAAAATGTTTTTGAGAAACTAAAAATAGTTTTATATTTGCACTCGCTAAAAAGAGCAACACTTTCCTCCTTAGCTCAGTTGGTTAGAGCATCTGACTGTTAATCAGAGGGTCCTTGGTTCGAGCCCAAGAGGGGGAGCAACTTTTTTTAGCAAACATATTAACCTTTTAAGGTGATTCCTCCTTAGCTCAGTTGGTTAGAGCATCTGACTGTTAATCAGAGGGTCCTTGGTTCGAGCCCAAGAGGGGGAGCTTAAGAAATACCACTTACAAATGTAAGTGGTATTTTTTTTTATCCCTATACCATGAATCATATTGTATATATTTTACACTCCCTAAAGCTTAATCGCTATTATATTGGTTATACAACTAATTTTGACTTAAGATTGGAATTTCACAAAAATTCACCTTCCAACAAATTTACAGCAAATGCAAATGACTGGACTTTGTTTCTTAGTTTTGACTGTACCAACAAAACCCAAGCACTTTCAATAGAAAAGCATATCAAAAACATGAAGAGCAAAACTTATATTGAAAACTTAATGAAGTATCCCGATATTATTTTAAAATTGAAAGAAAAATACAACTAACCTGTTAATCAGAGCCCCGATAGCTATCGGGGTTGGTTCGAGCCCAAGAGGGGGAGCAAAAAAGACTATCAGAAATGATGGTCTTTTTTTTTGCCCAAATTCCAATATTATAGGATTGCTTATTTAACCGCAAAGTTCGCTAAGGTTTTACGCAGAGAACGCTAAGAGTTTTTTTATCCGAGACTTAATAGGAATCTATAAAAGAGATCGCAAAGGTTGCCAATCTTTGCCGATACGCGAGTGTGATCCTTCGTTCCTCAGGATGACAAACTGTAGGTAAAACAAAAAAATTCGTAAAGCATTATCTACACAAAGCTTTGCGAACTTAATCTTTAGATTTAGCTCAAAATAATCTTAGCGAACTTTGCGTAAAAACCTTGCGCACTCTGCGGTAAAAAAATTCCAAATTCCAATAATAGGGTTGTTTATTTAACCGCAAAGAGCGCAAGGTTTTTACGCAAAGGTCGCAAAGATTTAACGCAGAGAACGCTAAGGTTTTTTTTATCCGAGACTTAATAGGAATCTATAAAAGAGATCGCAAAGGTTGCCAATCTTTGCCGATACGCGAGTGTGATCCTTCGTTCCTCAGGATGACAAACTGTAGGTAAAACAAAAAAATTCGTAAAGCATTATCTACACAAAGCTTTGCGAACTTAATCTTTAGATTTTGACTAAACTCCAAATTAAAATAGCTTTGTGCTCTTTGCGTAAATCTTAGCGCACTTTGCGTTAAAAAAATTAGAAATTCCAATATATTGGATTGTTTATTTAACCGCAAAGAGCGCAAGGTTTTTACGCAATGGTCGCAAAGATTTAACGCAGAGGACGCTAAGAGTTTTTTTATCCGAGACTTAATAGGAATCTATAAAAGAGATCGCAAAGGTTGCCAATCTTTGCCGATATGCGAGTGCGATCCTTCGTTCCTCAGGATGACAAACTGTAGGTAAAACAAAAAAATTCGTAAAGCTTTATACACACAAAGCTTTGCGAACTTAATCCTTAGATTTTGGCTAAACTCCACATTAAAATAGCTTTGTGCTCTTTGCGTAAATCTTAGCGCACTTTGCGTTAAAAAAATTAACCCAATCTTGTCCTTGTCATCCTGACGACTGTAGGTAAAACAAAAAAATTCGCAAAGCATTATCTACACAAAGCTTTGCGAACTTAATCTTTAGATTTAGCTCAAAATAACCTTAGCGAACTTTGCGTAAATCTTAGCGTTCTCTGCGGTAAAAAATCTTCACACAAAGAAAACCTTATTTCATACTCAAAGTTTCACTCTTAAACCTTTTCATTAAAGTATTTGCTTTTTCATTTTCATTTATTGCTTTTAAGGACTGTGCATATCTGTAATAATAAATAACCTCTAAATCTTTAGCTTCTTCAAATAATTGCGTGTAATAGCCCGCTGCGGCGCTTAGATTCCCTTCAAAATAAAAACGGTCGGCTACTTTTTTAAGCATATCGATAGATTTATACCCTTTATCAATAACTTTTTCGTAGGTATCAACCATATTAACGGTTACATATTTTGAAGTTGTTGGAGCGGGAGCTGTAATTTCGACTTTAACGGGCTCTACAGAGACAGACGAACTTGCAACAAGCGTTTTGGTCTCTATTGTATTTGGAGCTACCTTAGGCTTTCTTTTTACGTAATTAGGAATTACTGTTCTAGTATTGTTTGGTCCGAGATCGTAAGTGTCGACCATGTCCAATTTTGAAACTTGGTAGGTAATAATTCTACCTCCAAAAAGTTTATTTATTCTCTCTTCTACATAATAAGATTGAATGACCAAATCATCATTAGAAAGACTATCCGTCAAAAGTGTCGTTTTTCCTGTTGCTGGAGAAGCGGAGGCATGGTTGGTGCGCTGAGCAAAACAGCCGAGAGAAAATACGAACGCAAGTGTACATAAAATTGCTTCATACTTTTTCATGATTTTTGAATAAAATTAGATGCCCCAATTAAAAAACTCAGCCTAAAGTTACTGATTTTCTTTTAGTTAGCTTTCATTCTGACCACGAATTACTTAGAAAACCGATAAAATACTTCTTTTTACCCATTTATCATTTGAACACAGGCTTTTTGTATTTCTTCGTCTGAAAATGATTCTAGCGCTTTTGCCACCATTTTACTGGTTCTAATACAGCTTAGCATTTTAATTCGCAAAGAACGACTGTCTCCCGATTCTGTTTCTAGAAGATGCTCAAAAATCTCGGTTAAGTATTCTGTATGGTTTTTATATTCTCCGTCGAAACAAAGATCTGATACCAATCTAGCTACCGATTCTATTATTTTGTTTTGATTGGCATTGCTTTCGTTTTCTGTTTTCATGGCGTTTATTTATGGTTTTGGTTATGAATAATTATTGTACGAAAAATTGTATTTTTGTTTCGGCTAAATAAACGATAGCATACATTCTAACAAAACATCGGGTTTGGTAATTCACCAAAAAAGATAGTCTTTTACCAATATCTTAATTTTTAAGGATTTTTAATATCTTTGAAGTATGAGCACAGCAACAAAACCAAAACATATCGGGAGAAACATAAGCCGTATTAGAGAGCTTAGAGGAATGAAACAAGAAGCACTTGCCATTGCTATTGGCATGAGCCAACAGACGATTTCTAATATTGAAGGAAGCGAAACAGTTGACGATGAAAAACTAAACGTTATTGCAGAAGCTTTGGGAGTTTCCGCTGATTCAATAAAAAGTTTCTCAGATGAAGGTGTCGTTAATTATTTCAATAATGTATATGACAACGATATTACCGATAGTATTGTTAATGCAAATGCGCTAGAATGCACTTTCAATCCGATTGATAAAATTGTGGAACTTTATGAGCGTTTGGTTCAGGCTGAAAAAGATAAAGTGGAGTATTTGGAAAAGTTGATGAAAGTCAATCTAAAAAATGATTAAACTCATAGCTTCTGTTTTAAACCCTTTTAATTACATTAGCAGTCAATTTATAAAAGTATAATTTTATACAACAATTACGATCTTAACAACATCCATATTTAACATGGCTGAAAATAAAGCTAGAAATTATTCAACATTAACAATTAAAAAACTTTACGCTTTATCAGGAAACAAATGTGCATTCCCTGATTGTAATGTAGTATTTTTAAAACCAGAAGAAGATTTAAATTATTCTAATATTTGCCATATTGAAGATGCAAACCCTGGATGTCGTTATAATCCAAATATGACTGATAAGGAACGGGCTGATTATAATAATTTAGTATTATTTTGCCCAAATCATCATATTGAAACAAATAATGAAGCCCTTTATCCTAAAGAAACTCTGTTAAAAATAAAAAAAGAACATGAATCTAAAATTCTTCAAATTTTGTCTGGGACAGGATCTCTTTCTAAAAATCCATCAGCACTAAATGAAGTAATAAATAAAATTGGTGTTTCCTTTTATACAATTGAGGATTTGGGAGAGCCAAATAATGCACCAGATCCTGAAAGTAAGATTTCTTATAACAATATAAAAAGCTACAAACCCATTATAGAAGAATATAAGGTTTATCAAGGAAAACTAAATAAAATTTATGAAGAAATCGAAAAAGATGGCTCTTCAAAGAAAAGTTTTGTATTAAATAAAATTAGGAGCCTTTATTTAATTGAGAAAGGAAAATACTCCGATATTCAACAAATAAGGTTAAATGCAGATCATATAATTTCAAATGTTGAAAAAGAACTATGGAAATTGATTGAATCAACAGGCAATCTCAACAATTCAATTCCAATTGAAGCAATACAGATAAGTTTACTCATAATTCTAGTCGATGCTTTTATGAGATGTAAAATTTTAGAAGAACCTAAAAATGATAATTGATAAAAATATAAATCCAGAAAGAGATGTGTATTTCTTAGGAGCTAAAGCGATAGATGTAATAAGCTCATCAGACAGTAAAGTAATTGACTATTTTGAGTTATTTCATAATTTGAATAAGACCCAAAAAATTTCAATAAATCTTTATTCACTAGTTTTAGACTGGTTATTTATTTTAGGAATTATTAAAAAAGACAATGGAGTAATAGAGAAATGTTTTTAAAAAAATTAATTATATCAAATAAAGATTCAATTATAAGAGAAATTCCTTTTCATAAAGGAATGAATTTTATAATAGATGAAACGCCTGAAAATCACACAGAACAAACCACTGGCAATAATGTGGGGAAAACAACTGTTCTTAGATTAATTGATTTTTGTTTTGGTGCAGATGGAAAAAACATCTACCAAGACACCGAATTTAACAAACAACCAAATACAAAAATTGAAAGTTTTCTCAAAGAAAACAATATCACTATTACAATTATTCTAGTTGAAAACCTTGACGATTCAAATTCTAAGGAAATAATCATCAAGAGAAATTTTTTAAACTACAAACAAAAAATTCAAAGTGTAGATGGCGAAAACATTATAAACAATTCTGATTTTGACAAAAAACTAAAAGAAATTATTTTTAAGTCAACTGTTGAAAAGCCTACTTTCAAACAAATTGTTTCAAAAAATATAAGAGACGAAAAAAACAAATTAACTAATATAGTCAAAGTTTTAAATCCTTATACCAGACCTGAAGAATATGAAGCGTTATATCTATTCTGGTTAGGAATTCAGCTAGATACTATGAGTGACAAATATCGTCTAACTGAGGAAAAAAAGGCTGAAGAAAGGCTTCAAAAAAGATTAGAGAAAGAAAGTAGCTTATCACTTATAGACCAAACTTTAAATTTTGTAAATGGAAAGATTGAAGAATTAAATCATAAAAGAAATACTTTTAATCTAAATGAAAATTACAATTCGGAATTAGAAAATCTTAATCAGATAAGAATTAGTTTAAACAAAAATTCTACAGAATTAAGCCGTTTAGAAATTAGGCGTGAATTAATTTTAGAAAGCAGAGAAGATCTTGAACAAGAATATAGCTCTATAGATACATCTCATATAAAAGCTTTATATGAAAAAGCTAAATCTTTAATTCCCAACATTCAAGCTTCATTTGAAGAAACTGTAAAATTTCACAATGACTTAATAAAGGAAAAAATAACCTTTATAACAAAAGAATTACCTGAATTAGAAAAGAATTTAACTCACTTAAAATTTGAAAATATCAAACTAGCTCAAAGAGAAAGTGAACTCGCAAACGGACTTTATAAGTCAGGAATTACAGAAGATTTAGAAAAAATCGTCATTGAATTAAATAAACAATACGAAAGAAAAGGCACCCTTGAAGAACAAAAAAGAGTTTGGGAAAATTCAACTAAAAAATTAGAAACTATAGCAGAGAATCTAGAGTTAATTAATTCTGGTATTATTTCAAAAGATAGTATAATTCAAAGCAGAATTACCAAATTTAATAAGTTTTTTTCTGAAATTTCATATAAATTATATGGAGAGTATTACTTACTAAGCTCTCAAAAAACAGAAAAAGGATACGATTTAATAGTAACAAATTTAGAAGGAAACCCTAGTACCGGTAAGAAAAAAGGGCAAATTGCTGCGTTTGATTTTGCTTATATTTTATTTGCTGATTCTCTAAACATTGAATGTCTTCATTTTATAATGCACGATCAATTAGAAAGCATACATGACAACCAATTAAATACATTAGTTGATGTAGCAAACTCTATTAATGGTCAGTACATAGTGCCCATATTAAGAGATAAAATTCCTTCTAACATTCATATAGAACAATTTGAAGTTTTATCATTATCACAAGAAGATAAACTATTTAAAATCCCATAAACCAAAAAAAGCGCCGTAATCTTTTGGATTACGGCGCTTTTTTATTTCTTAAAAACTCTCAGATTAATTAAACCCCTAATTTCTTAGCAATTTCAGCAGGAATTCCTCCTTTGTTTACTAGAAGTGCAGTAGTTTTATATTTTACGAAGTTCTTAGTTACAAACAAGAAACCTTTGTAGTCGTTTGTTTCTCCCCAAGAATTTTTTACGATATAGTATTCTTTTCCAGTTTGATCTTTTGCAAGGCCAATAATGTGCATTCCGTGGTCGTCTGTTGTAGTGTAGTTATCAAACGCAGCCTGACGCATTTCTGGAGTAATTTCTGGTTCTGCTTTTGGTCCGTTAAACATGTCTGCTTTTTCTTCAGCCGTCATGTCGTCGAATTTTTTAGATGCTACATACGCTACACCGTTTTTCCAGCTAAAGCTTTTCTCGCTAACATCTGTTGCCCAAGCTACAGTATATCCTTTTTTAAGTGCGTTGTCGATAACGTCTGTCATATCGTTCACTTTTACGTTGTAAACTTGATCCAATGACCAGTTGTCTGGCACCATCATAGTTGTTTTTTGGTAGTACGGAGCGTTTGTAAAAGATGACATTTCTACATACTCATCTGGGTTAATTCCTACTACTTCTTTAGCAAAAGTTTGTGGTGTATAGTTTTTTCCTTTGTAAGTAAAGTTTTCTGGCACTTTTCCTAAGTAAGAATCAATAACTGCTGCGTATGCTTTTTGCCAGTTTGGAGTCAATTCTCCATTCGGGTTTTTCACCACTGCTGCAAGAACACTTTCCATAAGAGCTCCCATTTCAGCAAATTTGTTTTTGTCTGTTCCGTAGTTTAATCCTGTGTAAACTTCTCTTGGCACAGTTCCGTATTTTTTGTACATATTAATTACATCGTGAAGAGCACCTCCGTCACCAAGCGTAATTGCTCCGTGCATACGAACATAGTTTACCCCTTTTTCTACATACACGTTTCTTGCAGAATAAATTTGAGAAAGCTCAACTGGCTGTTTTCCTAAACGAATCATTTCTGACTCTAAGAATGAGTTTGTTGAGTAACTCCAACAAGTTCCAGATGATCCTTGAGATTTTACCGATGTTGTACCTAGATTAATTACTTCTGTAAATTTGAAGTTCTCTTTACTTTTGTCGCTTGCATTTAGTTTAAGTGAATTTACTAAAATGTCTTGCGCAAAACAGCCTGCAGTTCCAGCCAAAAATACTGAAGCAGCAAACACTGATTTGAATGAAAATGTATTCATAATTTATGTTTAAGATTTAACAAAATTAGTCTTCAATGTTTCCAATTTGTTACAAAACAATTAAATATTATACAATTTGTGTAATGTTTAGTTGTTAATGTTTTCTTAACGGCATTAATTATTAAGGCATTTAACACAAAAAGCCTCAATAACGTATCATTGAGGCTTTTTGCGTTTATTAATTTATAAATTAACTTCTTACAAGTTTTTCACTTTAAATCTATCTCATCCAGTTGCTTCCAAAAACAATATAGTAGGCCCACTCTTCTGGCCCTCTGGCAACGTCTACTCCCATTCGGAGTTTAAACTTTCTGGCAATGAGATATCTAAAACCGGTTCCGTAACTGTAAATAACGGGTTTGGCAAAAGCCTGATCCCAATCGTTAAAGGCGCTGGCGAGACCTCCGTAACCCATTAAGCTCCATCGCCTGTAGAGATCCCATCTAAATTCTAACTCGCTCACAATACTGGTGTTTCCCATGTATCTCGCCGCTGGAATTCCGCGCATATTAATTCCTGGTTTTAAATAAAAAGGCGGACTCCCCAACGCCTGCTCTCCTTCAATCCTGAGTCCGCCAATTAAGGTTTTCGCCAACGGATAATATCCAATTGCCGATAAATTGATGCGCCACGCCTGATAATCGCTTCCTAGCGCTTTATCTGACCAGAAAAAATCGGACTGAAGCCGTATTCCTTTATCTGGCGTAAATATATTGTCCCGTCCATCAAACTGGAGCGCGGCTCCAAGCTGACTTATGGTGCTTTTTATGTCTTTTGGGTCTACAAATGGCGGCGGAAGATTAAAGTCGGGCAGGTTTATTTTTGAGTTTAAAAACAAATACTGAGGTCCTACACTCCATTTGGCATTGTTAAACTGTTTGAGCCATTGTGTATAAAAAATAGTCGATTTAAAATTCAATTTAAATTCCTCATCTTTCTGATTGGGCAAGTTATTGGCATAAAAGGATAAATTCATATCGCCATAAGCCGCAAAAGCCCGGTACAGAATTTTAGGTTTTACCAAGGTTGCAGAACGGAAAGCGCCAGCCATCCAACTTTTGTTGGCCGTATACATTCCGACTCCTCCCGTAATATCTGGATTTATAAATCGTTTTTTTCCGTCTGCTTCAATAACAGGAGCGCGTTTTTTTAGAAAAATTGGTGCAATTGCAGCCCCAAATCCTCCAACAGCAGGCTCTGTAATTATGGTTGGTACGACTATAAATCCGTTGGCATAAATAAGAAAGTCGCTTAAATCAAAAGCTCCGTCTAGCGAATCTTTTAAAACTGCATGGTGTTTTTGTGCATTTAAAACATTAAACGATAGAATCATACAAAGCAAAAACAGAACGCTTTTTTTTGTTGTTTTTTTGTTTTCCATACAGTGTTTATCGTTTTAGATTTAAATTTTCACTTCGTCAAGAAAAATCTCCAGCAATTATTTTTTCTTAAAACTGAATACGTGTGCCAGCGTAATAAAGAAAGTATTTCCCTGAAATCTATTTATTGCGTTTACTTCGCCAATCCATCTAAAACCTGCCGAGGTCATACAGCCAAGATGCAAGTAATTTACCTCAGCGCCTAGTCCGCCAACTCGATCTTTGTCGGGTTCAACAACCAAAATGCTTCCTACTGGAATTTTATCGTCTGAAACTTTATATTGCAAATAATAAATCAGACCTGCATTGAATATGCCTTTGGGTGCGGTTTTTTCGGCATTCATACAATAAAACGTTTTTCCCAAACCTCCTTCAATACTTAAAATGTCTCCCGTTTTTATATCGGTGTCTTTCTTTTTTCCGTTGATTTCATAAGAAGCTAAAGCTGAAAAATGAATTGTCTTTTTATCATTAAAGAATAAAGTTGTCCCTGCCGAAAACTCATTCATAAACATTCCTAAACCGCTATTATCGCTAGCTCCAAGTTCATATTTTCCTGTTGGCAAATACAATTGGTAACTGAATACAAAATCGGCTCTTTTATTGTGCCAGCCTAACTGAACGGGCTGTATGTACATATCTGTAAAAGCAAAACTGCTTTTAGAATCGATGTAACTCCCTTGAATGGTATTGGAAGCACCAGCCAACAGAATTGTAGCACCATAATTGGCTCCTAGAATTTTAAAATCAGTTACATAATTTGCTCCAACGCCTGTTATAAACATGGTAAGATCTGGATTGCCCATTTTATCTCCGTCAGCATTTCTTAAAGAAGATGCACTATAAATATAACCTGGAATGTAGACGCTCAATGTTTTATCTGGAGCCTGAGTTCCAGATTGAAGCCCCATTGCACCCAAAATATGCCCACCTTTTAATTGAGCATTACTACAAAAAGAAATCAATAAAAGCATTGCTGCATATATTGATCGGAATGTTTGTATTGAAAAAATTTTTTTTGCCTTCATGCTGAAATGTTTTAAAATAAATTAAGACTTTACAACCGCTGTCAACAACGCTATTTTGGAAGGGGATAATTTTATTTAAAATAATACGCTCCTTTATGATCCGGATTTATTCGTATAGTTTTAAAATATTCTGAAGGAGATTTTCCAGTATGTTTTATAAAAGCTCTAAAACAAGTTGTTCGGGATTTAAAACCAGAGCCCCAAGCCATACCTTCTAATGATAAGTCTTTCCACTCGGGATCGTTTATTTTATCTTTAAAATATTCAATCCTTTTGAGATTAACATAATCCTGAAAATGAAGACCAAATTCAGAATTAATCAAATTGGATAAATGATGTACCGATATTCCTGTTTCTTCAGCCAAATCTCTTATTACAAAATCTTTTTTTAAGAATAGATTTTTAGAGTTTAACTCATAATCTAATTTTAAAAGGTATTCTTCTCTTTTTTCAAGAGTCAGTTCGTTTGCAATGGGAAGCGTATTCTTTGTTTCTTTTGTTTTTACCATTAATGTATTGTCGACAACAAAATCGAATGACTCTTCTTCGTCATGAAAGATTTGAGGTTTGAAATAAAGCCAGCCAACCGTAAAAAACAATACAGAAGAAATGAGAATGTAACACGAAAGATCTGTTGCCTCTACTTTTTGCAATAAAAAATGATGTACAAAAAGTGCCGAAAATAAAAACAAAATCATGAGATTATATACTCTAATCCAGTTAATTACTTTATTATGATGAAATTGGTTTCCTGTAAATTTTTTCAGATCATAGTTTAAAATCAACATGGTTTGAAAAAAGACATAGAAAAGCCAAATCGTCAGTGTTAAAACAGAAAATGGATTTTTAATTAATCCCGCAATATAATGGACCACTTTTATATTAGTGTAACTTCCGACATAAACAACGAGCGTTAAAAAGAAATAAATAGCAAATGGCACAAAATGCAGCCAGTCGTATTTTCTGAAACTTTTATTTAATGATAAAATGTTTCTAACGTACAAAAATGAGCAAGGAGCGGTTAAAAATATAAACGCTTTTGTGATGGTAAATAGATCTGGGAAATTTTTAAATAAATTGGCCGACAAATAAAAATTGTAGATACTTACCAACGCAAGACTCAATAAGAACATTCCCAAAAAGAAACTCTTTGAATAGTTTTTTTTGGAAAATAAAACCATAATTGCAGTAGCCAGGCCAGCAATTGTGGCTATAAAAAAGAAAAGGGAGAGTAAAATATCGATCATTTTTTTAAGCTTAATTAGTGAATGGTTTTCTTAAAATCTTAAAAATAGAATACGATGGGGGCGTACGCAGGAATTATAAAGTATTGTACTTGCCGAAGTCTGGCAAGTACAATATTTGGCTGTAGTTATTTTTTAACTGCTCCCGGAGGAAAACCAGTTAATATTTTTTTGATTGCATCATTGATAAACTGTTCTGGATTGTCTGGTTTACTGTCAATTTCAGCATTTCCGATTCCTTGCCAAACCAATTTGTCTGTTTTTGTAGATACGATGTCTATTACTAGTGAACCATCAACATAATCGTAGGTATTGAATGTTGTGCTACCACCACCCATCATGGCACCGCCGCCCCAATATCCGTATGGACGATACATTCCTCCATAGCCATAAAAATTAGTATCGGCTGTCACTTGAGTTTTATTTTTTAGAATAGAAACGGCATTAACTTTTAAATCAGGATTGCTGGATTCTGTAAATCCTTTTGCAAGCATTTCATTTCGGATTGCTTTTGCAACACGATCAACATTTAACTGATTTACTTGACCTTGCTGCGCTTTTAAGTCATAAACCGCAAAAGTTTTGTATTCGCTGAAGTTAGCAGAATGATCATAATCAGTTGTAACTTTTACAGTTGGAGAGCAGCTGTAAAACAAACCCAAAAATAAGACTGGGAGTATACGAAGACTTGTTCTTTTAATATTCATGTTGTGGTATTTATTAAATTAATAATTAAATCAGTTTAACTCGAATGTATTAAAATCGTAAAAATCTTGAACGGAGGACAAAAATGTATTAATAATTGTCAGTATGACACAAAGACCTACTAAACAATTACTTAGATCACTCTCAAAGATAAATCATTTTATTTAATTAACAGTATTAAATAAATAAAATCTTACTTTATCATTTTTTAACCTATTTTGTTCAAAATTTTAAGATTGTTTAAAGTTCTATTTACCTTGCACAGCTACATCATTATCTGTATGATGCTTATTAAATTTCTGCAGCTATAGGCAGTTTGCCATGTTTTATTGCTTCCAGCATTTTATTATAATCCGATTCGTTTTGATCGGCGTATAAAACTGAGAACTCCGAAATGGCATTAGCAAATTCGTTTGTATCTCCAATATAACCTGAAATCAGCGAAGGATCTCCCGAACGTGCGTGAGCCCTTGCAAGTGCCCATCCGCAGGCTTTGGCGTACTCTGCCATATTTTTAGGTTTCATCACTTCTAGCACCGGTTTTACTTTAGCATCTCTAAGCTGGCGTATGTAGAAGAACTTGTTTTTGCTGTCGTCTGTCCAGCCCAGAAACATATCAGATGCCGATTGCATTAATTTTTGTCCCATTACAATTCGTTCGCCTTGATGGCTGTATTTTCCTTTTGTTTTTACATTTCCTTCCAATACGCTTTTTCGGGCTTCTTTAAACTGTAAAAAAATAGGTTCTCCAGTTGCCGACATCAGCAGACTAATCCCGCACAATGTTCCAACACTGCCAACCCCAACAACTTTTATGACTATATCATGAAGCTTATATCTGCTTAGCAAAACTTGTTTTTCTTCTGAAAGAGATTCTAAATATCTATTATGGATAATTTCTCCTTCTTTGGCAACTTGTTTTTCAAGATCTCCGGTTGGATGAAATATCAAAGGCGGATCATCTTTTATACGTGCTCTGGCTCCATCAAAATAGGTCATTTTGGCAAACTCCTTTTCATGGGCAGTATATTCTGATGCTTTTTTTATTCTCTTTTGGTCAAATTCTTTAAAGTCTTTGTCTCGGCCTAATTCAATCAGTTCTGCCAGATCAATATCGGCATACCAAATTTGAAGCGCTGAGAGTTTACTATAATCCAACATGTGCCGTTTATAACTGTCTGCAACATTCCAAGCAAATTCTTTACAATTTTTATTGGAAAATTTTCGCCATCTTCCTGCGATAACAAAACTGGCCGCAAGTCTTTTTACATCCCATTCCCAGGGTCCTGGATAAGTTTCATCAAAATCATTAATATCAAAAACCAGTTTCCGTTCTGGAGTTGCAAATCCGCCAAAATTCATCAAATGGCAATCACCGCAAAGCTGTAGATTTATTCCCGATACCAGAGTGTGAGCCAAGTCGGCAGCCATGATAGCAGCGGCACCTCTGTAAAATGAAAAAGGAGATTCCATCATTCTTCTGTACCGAATAGGCAAAAGACTTTCAACCCTTCCCACACTGGTCTGAATTAAAATATCTACTGGATCTTTTCTGTTTTTAAAAGAATTCCATTCTCCATGCTTCGCTAAAGAGATTTTCTTTCTAATTGAAGCTCCTTTTTCATAGCGTTCAGCCTTTGATGCTATCGGATTAAATACGGTTTCGGCTGTATGTTTTGAATCTTCTTCCATAATTTCCGATAAATAAAATTAAAAAAACCGTTTTAAACTTCTTTTATTATTGTGGAAATATAAAGGCTACGACCGCTCTTAATCCCCAGTCTGGTCTTATGCTTGAATGCCCAACAACCGGAATTAAAGGCATAACAGCAAATTGCATGGTCTGACCTCCTAATTTTGTAATGGCGCCAACGTTTGGGCTAACGGTAATAAGAGTCGTTTTTCCTTCCCAGTTTTGGGTTATTTCTGAAGTGATTCCTAAACTTGCACCGCTTTTATAACTATGTGTTAGAAATAATTGCGTGTAAAACTGATTAAAATCTGCTCTGTCGGCATTTCCTGCAACAGACCAAATTTGATTGGCTAGAAAACCAATCGAAAGTCCTTTTCCTTGATGCATGACCAAAACGCTGGGTCCAATTCCAAACTTTTCTGTTCCTAAAAGTTTCTCTGTAGCAGTTGGCACCAAAAAAGCAGGACCAACTCCCAAGATAATTCCCTTTGTTTTAGGAGCAAAAAATGCTGTGACTGTTGCATCACTCAAACCAAACTCATGTGTGTTTTCTCCCGTAACATCCTGCTGATCTACAACTGGAAGAATATAACGCGTAATTAAATTTAAATTTTCACTCAACTTAAAAGGAACAACCGGCTGTATATTGATCTGATATTTTGATCCATTATAAGCACCAATACCGTAAGTAAGGTTATTTTGCAACGGGACACTAATTAAACTTGCTACAGGGTTGGCCATTTTATCGGCGAGTTCCTGTGCGCTATTTCCCGGCTTTGGCTCTTCTTGTGCAAAAGATCCTAGTGAAATTGCAAAAAACAGAGTACTGAAAAATAATTTAAGGTCGATAAAATGCTTATTTTGTTTCATGAATATATTTTTAAAAGTTCTATCACTTTCAAAATCAAATTATTTATCAGCGAAAACCTGTTTCCAATCGTCTTTCATGCTTATTACATGATATTTATATTTTGTTGCCGTATTTAATGAAAGATTATCTTTTTCCTGATAATTGTATTCTCTAATGGAGTCATTATGGTTTACAATTAACTGAAAAGATGGATATTTACTTCCAGAAGAATATCTCAACATGGCAAGGTCGCCAGCTCCACCTTCATTTCCGCAAGCAAAAACAGGTCTTTGACCAATGTGTAGCTGTATGCCAACAGGTTTTCCTTCTTTGTCATTAAAATGATCTAATCCTGGTTCTCTTAAAACTGCATTTTTGGCATCATCAAATTTATATTTGAAAGACGTTCCCACAACCTGATCTTTTGGAATCCCGTAAAAATCCTGAGATATTGCTCTAACAACTTCAACCGTTCCGCCAGTAACAATGAAAGTTTTGAAACCATTTGCACGCAAATAATTCAAAAGTTCCAATTGAGGCTGATATCTAATTTGTTTTACTGGAACATTTTTACCAGGATATTGCGATGTTTTAAAAAAATCATTCACTGATGCTTCAAATTCATCTTCTGTCATTCCAGTATGAGTTGCCGCAACAAGTTCAATAAGTGCTTTATCGCCTCCTTTTTCAAAAAACGTTTTGTCTTTTTCAACCACGGCTTTAAATGGCTGTTTTTGAGCTAAAGCAGGATTAGCTTCTACCATTTTTTTTACTTTATAAAAAGCAAAAAGCTCTTGTACGTATGGTTTTTCTGCCCATAGAGTTCCGTCATTATCAAAGGTTGCAATCCTACTTTCTACCGGAATAAAATCCGGACTTCCTTCTTTGGTTACTTTTTCAACGTAAGCGATAATGTCTTTTTTTAAAGCTCCATCATTCCAGCTTGGTAGTGGATCTCCGCTATTTGCGGTAGTTTCTGTTTGTTTATTTTCTGTTGGAGCAGTTAAAGTATCTGATTTTTTACAGGAAAAGAAAAACAAAGACAAAACCACCAAAGACCAAATTGATATATTTTTTTTCATGATGTTTTTATGTTAGTAAAAAAGATTCAGACTTTTCAATCTGAATCTTTTTTTAGATTATTTATTTTTTCTTTTTTGAAGCTGCCTCTTCTTCTTTTAACTTAGGTAAAACATTTTTCTCTACATATTTTTGTGCTTTGATGTCTTTCATTGCTTCTTCCATAATAGTATAAGCAGAGAAACTTGGTGGAATTGATCTTGGAGGATATTCTTTAAATGTCTCTGCAAATGCAACCACATCTTGAATTGCACCGTACATTAACTGTACGTGATTTAACTGCCATTCCCAAAATGAATTAGAAGTTATATCTGCTCTCTCAAAAGGATCTTGATACAAATTGAAAATCTTTTGTAAACGTAGTTTTGTAAACGGTTCTGCCCAAACTCCCATTGTACCTTCTAGTCGCTGTTCTGCAAAAACATACTTATAATCCCCTTCTCTTAAACCAACTAAAAGTCCATCATCATCTGTATAAAAGAATTTTTCTCTGAAACTTTTTTCTGTCTTCCCTTCCAAAAATTTACTTTGATCATAACCATCTAAATGCACCTTATAGGTTTTTCCATTTGCTGAATATCCCTTTAAAAGTTTATTCACAATATCTGGTTCACCTGCGATTGAAGCGAATGTAGGAATCCAATCATTATGGCTCATCAATTCTGTAGTTACAGCTCCTGGCTTAATATGCCCTGGCCAGCGTACAATACATGGTACACGGAAAGCTCCATCCCAGTTCGTATTTTTTTCTGAACGGAAAGGTGTCATCGCACCATCAGGCCAAGTATTCATGTGAGGTCCATTGTCTGTAGAATACACTACAATAGTATTATCAGCAATTCCTAACTCGTCTAGTGCTTTTAAGATACTTCCAATAGTTTCATCATGCTCAATCATACCGTCGATATATTCACTATCTCCGTGAGTATATCTGCCTCTATGCTCAGCTCTTACGTGTGTACGAAGGTGCATACGAGTTGCGTTAAACCAACAGAAAAATGGCTTTCCCGAAGCGCTTTGTCTCTTGATAAAATCAATTGCTGCGGCAGAGGTTTCATCATCTATAGTTTCCATTCTTTTTTTGGTAAGGGCTCCAGTATCTTCAATTTTTTGTTTTCCAACTCTTCCAAAACGAGGATCTGTAGTAGCGTCATCAGCATTTGTTGCAGTACATTTTAAAACTCCACGTGGTCCAAATTTTTTCAAATATTCTGGATCTTTTGGATAATCTGGCAATTCTGGTTCTTCTTCAGCATTTAAGTGATACAAGTTTCCAAAGAATTCATCAAAACCATTAACGGTTGGCAAACTCTCATTTCGGTCTCCAACGTGGTTTTTACCAAATTGACCAGTCACATATCCTAAACTTTTCATGATTCCTCCAACAGAAGGATCTAACTGACTCATTCCCATTGGAGCTCCTGGGAAACCTACTTTTGTAAGCCCAGTTCTTAAACCGTGCTGTCCTGTTAAGAATGCTGCACGCCCAGCTGTACAACTCTGTTCTCCATAATAATGTAAAAAACGTAAACCTTCATTGGCTAAGCGATCAATATTTGGGGTAGTGTATCCCATAAGTCCATCACTATAAGCACTTATATTAGTAGTTCCAATATCATCTCCCCAAAGCACTAGAATATTTGGTTTTTTGCTCTGTGCTGTAACAGAAACTCCCGTAAAAAACAGCAATGCGAATACTCTCAAGGTATCTGCAAATCCGTACTTAAATTTGATTTGTTTCATGATAATAAAAATTCGTTAATGATACTTATTTATATGAGTTTGAAAAGCAAAAAAATAAATAGGAAAAATGATAAACTTTGAAAAGGCATTTCTAATCTGGGTTGCATTTTTTTGAATGTTTCAAATTCATTTTTATTTTAAAATCTGAAACAAAATATTTTTAACTTTTTCTTAAGTATCTCAAATTTAACTAGTAAAAGAGCGAACTATTGAATTTATTCGGCATGAACTTGTTTCATATTATAAAATGAAACAAGAAAATTGGAGAATTTGCACCAAAATGTTTCATTTTAAAAAATGAAACACATTAAAACATCAGAAAATTAAGAAGTTGTGTTTAATTTAAATAAGGACAAAAAAGAGGTAAATAACGATTTAAGTTCGTTTTTTGAGTAGGTATTTTTTAAAAAATGGTCAAATGAAACAAAAAATTCTTCTTTTTTAGGTAAAATTTTAACAAATTGTGAGTTGCAAAACGTTCCTAAAAAGACAAAATAACAACTGGGGAAAAGCAAATGAAGTTTTGCAAAAACAGGCTAAAACAAAAAAAGCCGCTTACAGAAGCGGCTTTTTTTAAATTATTAAAGAATAAATTTATTCGATTTCAGAAACTCTCATCGTATTAACCATTCCTTTATCTTTAATTGGCATTGCAGCAAGGTTGATTAAATAATCTCCTTTTTGTGCATAACCTTTTTCGATTGCAATTTGATTTACATCTGTTACAGTATCATCTGTACTTTCTTCATTATCATAGTAGAAAGATTTAACTCCCCATAATAAATTCAATTGTGTTAAGATTCTTCTGTTTGAAGTAAATACTAAAATGTGAGCCGTTGATGGTCTCCAAGCTGAAATTTGGAACGCTGTATAACCACTATTAGTTAGCGTACAAATCGCTTTGGCTTCAATTTCGTTAGCTAATAACGCTGCTTGGTGGCAAACTGTTTTAGTAACAAAACGTTTAGTTTTAATTTGTGGTGTATTTTGAGGCACTTGAATAAGCGGAGAGTTTTCTACAGCCTCGCAAATTTGCGCCATTCTTTGAATTACTTGTACTGGATAGTTTCCTGTAGCAGTTTCTCCAGACAACATTACAGCATCTGCGCCATCCATTACTGAGTTAGCAACGTCGTTTACCTCTGCTCTTGTTGGAGTTAAGCTTGTAATCATTGTTTCCATCATTTGTGTAGCAACGATAACAGGAATTCTAGCTGTTTTAGCTCTTCTGATCAAATCTTTTTGTACCAATGGAACTTCGTGAGCAGGAAGCTCAACACCAAGATCTCCACGAGCAACCATTAAACCATCACAATATGCTACAATTTTGTCCATGTTCTCAAGAGCTTCTGGCATTTCAATTTTAGCAATAATTGGAATTTTAACTTCTGAATGTTTTGCAATTAACTCTTGCAAATCTTGTAAATCGCGTGGAGTTTTCACGAATGAAAGTGCGATCCAGTCTACTTTTTGTTCGATTGCAAAAATAGCATCTGCAATATCTTTTTCTGTTAAAGCTGGTAAAGAAATTTTTGTGTTTGGAAGATTAACTCCTTTTTTAGATTTTAATTCTCCACCTTGAATAACTTTAGCAACAACCTCTGTTTTTTTATCCGTTGAAACGATTTCAAAAATAAGTTTACCATCGTCAAGCAAAATACGCTCTCCAACATTTACATCATTTGGGAAATTTTGATATTTCATAAATGCTTTTTTTGCATTTCCGATAATATCCTCTGCAGTTGTAAAAGTGATTTCATCACCATCATTTACCACAGTTCCTTCTTCCATTACACCAACTCTAAGTTTTGGTCCTTGCAAGTCTCCTAAGATTGCAGTTGTGTAACCAAACTCTTCGTTTAATCCTCTAATAATGTCGATTTTTTCTTTTACTCCTTCGTAATCTGCATGCGAAAAATTGATTCTAAACACATTAACACCTGCATCGATCATATCTTTAATGATCTCTCTTGTACTACAAGCGGGGCCAAGTGTAGCAACAATTTTGGTTTTCTTGTTTGTTAGCATTTTTTTTAAAAAATTAGATTGTTTTTTGATTTTATTTTGTCTGTATCAACGGCATAAATAGCCGCAATACTTTCTATTGTGTTTAATTTTTGTTGAATTTCTGAAAAATTAAGCGCCTCTTCGCTATTATCAATTTTCAGGAAAAAATCGACTTTTTTAAATTCAGGAAGTAAATGAATTGTTGTAGAAACCTCACTTGTTTCATTAGAAAACAAATTCTGAAAATCATTTGTACTCACAGAAATGATTTCATTTTTATTCTGAATTAAATTCCAGGAAACAGCTTTTTCTTCATCATAATAATAGAATCTGGAAAAATTTGCTTCACCTTCCTTAGTTTGAGCATGGATCTCGTTTTTGCTCTTACTTAAGTTGATCGGAAGGATTTTATTGATAAAATAGGCTAATCTATAATCTTCTAATGAAGTATGAATTGCCATTAAATAATAATCAATTTCGTCAAATTCGTCTAAATCCAATTTATGAATAGCCATGTCTTGAAAAATCAAGTTGTAAATATACTATTTCTAAACGGAGCATCAACAGTTATGACATGCTTGTTTTGTTAAATTATAAACGAAAACGTTGTAGCCTTGTGATAGTTACAACATTTTTGCAGCTATTTCTTGTCAATTTTCTCTTGAAATGCAAAATAAGCTCTTTGCGATGCTTTTTCTTCTGCTTTCTTTTTTGATGTTGCGCGCGCTCTTGCGACAACTTTATCATCAATACTCAATTTGACACCAAATAAACGCTGGCCGTCTATACCATTGTCTTCAAAAATGTCATAATGAAAAACTCTTTTTTCCTTCTGACACCATTCGATAACAAGGCTTTTATAACTTATAACTTTTCCTTCTAGTCGAGCAATATCGACATAAGGAGTGACTACTCTTTTCTGGATGAATTTCTCGCAAAAAGAATAGCCTTTATCTAAGTAAATTGCTCCAATTAAAGACTCAAAAATATTACCATGAATGTTTTCTCCAAAGTGCTGAATAGGCACTTTACTTTCTACAAACTGTACTAAATTTAAATCTTTTCCTAATTCGTTCAAATGTTCTCGGCTCACGATTTTCGAACGCATTTTGGTTAAATAACCTTCATCGCCATTTGGAGCTTTATTAAATAAATGTGCAGCAATAACGGCACTTAACATCGCATCTCCTAAAAATTCTAAGCGTTCATAATTTATAGGATGCCCATTTTGATCTAATTTATTAGAAGAGCGATGCGTGAAAGCTCTTCGATAAAAATCAACATTTGTAGGCGGAAAACCAAGAATTTTCTGAATAGTGTCAAAAAAAATCCCGTCTTCTAGAGAACGGGATTTAGAAAATATTTTTTTGATAATATTCATATACAGAAAATTAATCAGCTAGTTTTTTAAACAATACACAAGCATTGTGTCCACCAAAACCAAATGTATTACTCATAGCAACATTTACTTCTCTTTTTTGAGGTTTGTTTAGAGTAAGGTTTAAAGATGGGTCAATGTTTTCGTCAACAACTGTATGGTTAATCGTTGGAGGAACAATACCGTGTTGCATTGCCAAGATAGAAGCAATTGCTTCAATAGCTCCGGCAGCACCAAGTAAGTGTCCTGTCATAGATTTTGTAGAGTTGATGTTGATGTTTTTAGCATGATCACCAAAAACTTTACTAATTGCTTTTAACTCTGCAACGTCTCCTAATGGAGTAGAAGTTCCGTGAGTATTGATATGATCAACTTGATCAGGTGTCATACCAGCATCTCTCAATGTGTTTTCCATTACTGCAATAACTCCAATTCCTTCTGGATGTGGTGCAGTTAAGTGGTAAGCATCAGATGACATACCTCCACCGCCAATTTCGCAGTAGATTTTTGCACCTCTTGCTTTAGCATGCTCATAATCTTCAAGAACTAAAGCTCCTGCTCCTTCTCCTAAAACGAAACCATCTCTAGTTGCGTCAAAAGGTCTTGAAGCCGTTTCTGGGCTTTCGTTTCTTGTAGATAAAGCGTGCATTGAGCTAAATCCTCCCATACCAGCAATTGTAACTGCAGCTTCAGAACCACCAGAAACAATAACGTCGCACATTCCTAAACGAATGTAGTTGAAAGCATCGATTAATGCATTTGCAGAAGATGCACAAGCAGAAACCGTTGTATAATTTGGTCCCATATACCCGTTACGCATAGAAATATGCGCAGGAGCAATATCGGCAATCATTTTAGGTATAAAGAAAGGATTGAACTTTGGAGTTCCATCGCCTTTTGCATAGTACAATACTTCATCCTGAAAAGTTTCTAAACCTCCAATTCCTGCTCCCCAGATAACACCAACTCTTTGTTTGTTTACGTTATCATTTGTGATTCCAGCATCTTTAATAGCTTCATCACTGGCAGCAATTGCATATTGTGCAAACTTATCTAATCTACGAGATTCCTTGCGATCCATGTAATCTTCAATATTGAAGTTTTTTACTTCGCAGGCAAATTTCGTTTTGTGTTTCTCGGTATCATAATATGTGATCGGAGCGGCTCCGCTAACTCCATTCACAAGTGCATTCCAATATTCCTGGATATTATTCCCAATAGGAGTAAGTGCACCTAATCCTGTTACAACAACTCGCCTTAATGCCATAAATATGTATTTTGTGTCTTAAACAAATAAAACCCATTGCTTTCTTAATCGTATTGCTACTTAAGAGCCATGGGTATTTATATAAATATATCTTGTTTGATTGAAAATCAATCGAAATTTAAAAATTTAAAAAATAATAACACCCGACTCTTAAAAATTTCAAATTTCAAAAATCAAATTCCAATTGGAATTTGGAATTTCAAAAATTGGGATTTTTAGAAATCGGGTGTGGTATTATTATTTTTTTGCTTCTTCGATATAAGAAATAGCTTGACCAACAGTAGCAATGTTTTCTGCTTGATCGTCTGGAATTTGAATATCAAATTCTTTTTCGAATTCCATAATAAGCTCAACAGTGTCTAATGAGTCAGCTCCTAAATCATTAGTGAAGCTTGCTTCTGTTACAACTTCGTTTTCGTCAACACCTAATTTGTCTACGATAATCGCTTTTACTCTTGATGCAATGTCTGACATAATCTTTAATTTTAGAATTTAATTTGTTGGCAAAAATAAAAAACTTTATTTTAAAACAACTATTTAGTTTATAAATGTGACACTAATTTATAAAATTAATTTCAAGAAAGGTCTTTTAAAGCTATTTATTTTCGTTTTTTATTCCGTTTTTTGCAGTCTCAAAATACACAACTCTATGAAAAAAATTATCGTTTTCGCCTCAGGATCAGGAACTAATGCAGAGAACATTATAAAATATTTTTCGAACACCGAAATTGCAAGGGTCGTTTCGGTATTTACAAATAATGCTTCGGCAAAAGTGATTGAAAGAGCAAAAAATCATCAAATTCCAGTCGAAATCTTCTCAAAAAACGAACTTTTAGAAAGAAACGTACTACAAAAAGTACAAGAAATCGACCCAGATTTAATAATCTTGGCTGGCTTCTTACTAAAGTTCCCAGAAAACATAATCGAACAATATCCAAACAAAATAATTAATATACATCCTGCACTTTTACCTAATTACGGAGGTAAAGGAATGTACGGAATGCACATTCATAGAGCAATTGTAAATAATAAGGAGAAAGAAACAGGAATCTCGATTCATTACGTTAATGAAAACTATGACGAAGGCGCTATTATCTTTCAAGCTAATGTTGCCTTAACTGATGAAGACACACCTGAAACAGTTGCAGAAAAGATTCATGAACTGGAACAAAAACATTTTCCAGAGATTATTCATAGAATATTGGAAAAATAAATCAATTCAAAAATCAATTACAATTACAAAAATCATCCCGATAGCTATCGGGACTGAAATCTAAAATTAAATGAATCACGAAGTACATATATATACAGATGGCGCAGCAAAAGGAAATCCTGGTAATGGAGGTTACGGCGTGGTAATGGAATTGGTTGGCACTCCTCATAAAAAAGAATTTTACGAAGGTTTTCGTCTTACTACCAATAATAGAATGGAACTTCTAGCCGTAATTGTAGGCTTAGAGAAACTCAAAAAACCAAATATGAAAGTCCTTGTAGTTTCCGATTCTAAATACGTTGTAGATTCTGTCGAAAAAAAATGGGTTTTTGGCTGGGAGAAAAAAGGATACAAGGATAAAAAAAATCCAGATCTATGGAAACGTTTTCTAATTGTGTACCGCAAACATCAAGTCGACTTTAAATGGATTAAAGGCCACAACAATCATCCGCAAAATGAGCGTTGCGATCAATTGGCTGTTATGGCATCTATGCAACCAAAACTTTCCGTTGATGTTTATTACGAAACCATCGGATCAAAAGAATAAAAAAAACGCATCAATTACTTGATGCGTTTTTTGTACTAACTTTATTTTTATTTACTCTTTATCCAAATCTTTTGCTGTTTTAAATCCAGTCAAAAGTCCGATTCCCGCCATGATAAAAATGATTGAAGGATAAACCGCTCCATCGTTTAAAGAGGTATAAGTTGTAATTAACAGCGCAAGAAAAATTCCAACACCGCTACCTATTAATAAGAATGCTAGATTTACTACAAAGATTTTCCAAGCTGGAACTCCATTTCCTTTTCCCTGAATAAAAATACTGGCATCTACTCCTTTTTCTATAAGAGCTAGACGCTCTCTGTTTCTTGTTGAATAAATAAGATAAACAATTCCGAAGATCATTAAGAAAAAGCTAATTGGAATTAAAATTTTGTCGTCCATGATATTTTACGTTTTTAATTGATTGATATATCCCATATGACGAGGGTTTTTAAAATCAGGTTACAACTTTTGGTGAAAAATTTCAATTTTTAAATTCCAAGCTCTAAAACTAACTGATAATCAACTAATTTTGACTTGAATTTATTCGTCGCTACAACTTTGTCAAAGTTTAAAACTTTGACAAAGTTCAACTCCTGTACTTTAATTATATATTAAAGAGTGGCAATTGGAATTTGATATTTGCAGTTTTCCTGAAAATTGGAATTTATTTTCAATTTTCTTGTAACCTAAACAAACAACTTGTCGTCCTATATAATATGAGCACAATACCTGATCAACATTATATCGATAAAATTCTGCAAGGCGAGACCAATGCGTTTGCCGTTCTTGTGGATCGTTATAAAGATATGATCTTTACTTTGGCTCTTAAAATGGTTAAAAACCGGGAAGAAGCAGAAGAAGTTGCACAAGACACTTTTATAAAGATTTATAATTCGCTGACTAAATTTAAAGGAGAATCTAAATTTTCGACCTGGATTTATAAAATTGCTTACAATACTTGTCTAGATCGTTTAAAGAAAAATAAAAAAGAAGATTTAAATATTTCTATTGATGATTTTTCGTCTCATTTAATCAAAACAATGGACAATGCTTTGAGCGCCTTGGAAGAAAAAGAACGAAAGCAAACCATTCAAAAATGTTTAAATTTATTACCCAGTGACGAAAACTTCCTTTTAACCTTATTTTATTTTGATGATCAGAATTTAGAGGAAATCGGAAAAATAATGAACATTTCGGCCAATAATGCGAAAGTAAAATTATTTAGGAGCCGACAGAAATTAGCTGTAATTTTGAGACAGCAGTTAGAACCAGAAATAATAGAATGTTATGAAAGAGAGCGATAAAAATATAGAACAACTTATTGAGAAAATGATGGCTGAGGAAAAACTGCAGTCACCATCAATAGATTTCACTTCAAAAATTATGGCAAATGTTCAAATTTTAGAGGAGAAAAAATTGAAAACATACAAACCTTTAATTTCTAAACCAATCTGGATTTCGATCGGCTTGGCGGTAGCGGCATTAGTAATTTATGTATCTCTATTCTCAGTTTCAGAAACTGATTTCAAAATTGACGAAGTTGGGAAATTATATTCTGATAGAATGTCAACAGCCTTTTCAGGAATTCATTTCTCTAAAAACATTTTGTATGCCATTTTAATTGTTCCCATTATGATTTTGATTCAGGTTGGGATTTTGAAAAATTATTTTGATAAGAAGTATCAACTATAGATTTAAAGATGAAAAATAAAACGGCAATATTTAAACACTCTTTAAGAGCAAAAAA
The DNA here is from genome assembly GCF_056824325.1 of Flavobacterium sp. B330r. NCBI lineage: Bacteria > Pseudomonadati > Bacteroidota > Flavobacteriia > Flavobacteriales > Flavobacteriaceae > Flavobacterium > Flavobacterium sp. B330r. The sequence goes on along the minus strand of NZ_CP124860.1, from coordinate 1,972,860 downwards.
AACATATACCTATTCTCTTTTAATATTGTTGTTTTCTATCACTAATTATGCATCAGCAATTTCAACAAGCTTTACTACTAAGGAAATAAAATTTGTTAGTGAAGGAATTTCACTCGCTGGAACTGTTTTTATACCTAACAACATTGAGGCTGCCGTTGTTATTGTTCATGGATCTGGGCAAGAAAAAAGAATGATAGACTTTGCTACAATTCTAGCCAACAATGGAATTGCCGTTTTAACGTATGATAAACGTGGAGTCGGAGAATCAGGCGGTGTATATGCCGGACCTGAAGTAGGAACTAACAATGTCGATTTCTCCAATCTAAACCTTTTGTCTTTAGACGCGAGTGCTGCTGTAAATAATTTATCTAAATCTCTATCCAATAATAAAATACCAATCGGTTTAATTGGAGGCAGTCAAGCGGGATGGATAATTCCATTGGCTGCAGAGAAAAATAAGAAAGTTAAATTTATGACCATCTTTAGCGGAGCTCTTATAACAGTTAAAGAACAATTGAGATTCCAATTTTATACCAATGGCAATAATTTATTTTGGGATACACATTCAGAAGAAGAAGCGAGAAAACATGTATTTAATGACCCTGATAAATACGAATTTGTCGACACAGATCCCAAAGGTATTCTTGCTAAAGTATCAATTCCAGGATTTTGGATTTTTGGAGGCAAGGATATTCAAGTTCCTGCGAATCTATCCATCGAATATCTTGATGCATTAAAATCTAAAGGAAAACCTTATGAATATAAATTGTTTCCAAACTTAGGTCACAACACCGCATTTTCAGACTCTGAAGAGCCTATGAAAGATGCAATCAATTGGGTTAAGAATAGAAAAACAAATTAAGAAATCATGCGCAAGAATTTTTCGTGTTTCAATCGAAAAAGAAAATCTTCTTCATTTAGAAAATTAAGATAGAAGAATCACTTGTAAATTATTCGCAATTATTTTCAAAAAACTTGCAATTTAAATCTAAAAAACATATTTTAATCTCGTTAAAAAATCAATTTTAACCAATTCATTTACAATAGTTTTACTCCGAAATCGTTGTCATTTTTTTAAGAAAATTTTGAGAACCTAAACCATTGCAAGATTGTAACTTATGAAGTATCTTTGCACCCTAATTCGAAATTCATAAAATGAATAAACTATTGATTGTTGGAACAGTTGCTTTCGACGCGATTGAAACTCCTTTCGGAAAAACAGATAAAATATTAGGTGGTGCTGCAACGTATATTGGTTTATCAGCTTCATTTTTTAACTTGCAATCGGCCATTGTTTCTGTAGTTGGCGACGATTTCCCTCAAGAACATTTAGATCTTTTAACTTCAAAAAATATTGATATCTCTGGTATCGAAATTGTAAAAGGAGGAAAGACTTTTTTCTGGAGCGGTTTATACCACAACGATTTAAATTCTAGAGACACTCTTGTAACAGAGTTGAACGTTTTAGCTGATTTTCAGCCGAAGGTTCCTCAAAACTACAAAGATGCTGATGTTGTCATGTTAGGAAACTTACATCCATTAGTTCAAAGCAGTGTTTTAGATCAAATGGAGAAAAAACCAAAATTAGTTGTTTTAGATACAATGAACTTTTGGATGGATTGCGCTCTTCCTGAATTATTAGACGTTATTAAACGTGTAGATGTTATTACAATCAATGATGAAGAAGCTAGACAGCTTTCTGGCGAATATTCATTAGTAAAAGCAGCTTCTAAAATCCAAGACATGGGGCCAAAATATGTGGTGATCAAAAAAGGAGAGCACGGAGCACTTTTATTCCACAACAGAGAAGTATTCTTTGCACCAGCTTTACCATTAGAAGATGTTTTTGATCCAACTGGAGCTGGAGATACTTTCGCAGGTGGTTTCTCTGGATTTATTGCGCAAAGCGAAAACATCTCGTTTAACAACATGAAGAATGCAATTATTTATGGTTCAAATTTAGCTTCGTTCTGCGTTGAAAAATTTGGAACTGAAAGGATGGAAACATTAAGCAAAGCCGAAGTAGCGATTCGATTACAACAATTTAAGTCGTTAACTCAGTTTGACATAGAAATATAATGCCTAAGAGCCTCGATAAAACGGGGCTTTTTTTATTACGTTAATACACACAACTTACAACAACACACAAATAACAAAAAACAATGAGCGACGCTTTAAAACACGAATGTGGTATAGCCTTAGTTAGACTACTAAAACCGCTTGAATATTATAAAGAAAAATACGGAACTGCTTTCTACGGAATCCAGAAGATGTATTTAATGATGGAAAAACAGCACAACCGCGGACAAGACGGAGCTGGTTTTGCTAGCATTAAATTTGATGTTGAACCTGGACAGCGCTATATTAGCAGAGTTCGATCAAATCATTCGCAACCTATCCAAGATGTTTTCAAACAAATCAATGAGCGCGTTAGTGAAGAACTAAAAGCGCATCCAGAACTGGGAGACGACATGAAAGAACTAAAAGCAAATATTCCGTACGTTGGAGAATTGTTTTTAGGCCACGTTCGTTACGGAACTTTTGGAAAAAACAGCATCGAAAGCGTTCACCCATTCTTACGTCAAAGTAACTGGATGCACCGTAACTTGATTTTGGCAGGAAACTTCAACATGACCAATGTTAAGGAGCTTTTCGAAAATCTGGTTGAATTAGGACAGCATCCAAAAGAAATGGCTGATACTGTTACGGTAATGGAAAAAATTGGTCACTTCTTAGACAAGGAAGTAATGCAATTGTACCAAGACTGTAAAGCTGAAGGATATTCTAAAAGAGAAGCTTCTCCAGTAATTGCAGAACGTTTGGATATCGCTAAAATATTAGGCCGTTCGGCCAAAAACTTAGATGGAGGTTATGCAATGGCTGGTTTATTAGGTCATGGTGATGCTTTTGTTTTTAGAGATCCAGCAGGAATTCGTCCAGCTTACTTTTATCAAGATGATGAAGTTGTGGTCGTAGCTTCTGAAAGACCTGTTATTCAAACTGTATTCAACGTTCCTTTTGAAAGTGTTCAAGAAATCGATCCGGGCCACGCTTTAATCATTAAGAAAAACGGAAATGTTTCTATGAATCAAATCTTGGAACCAACAATCAAAAAAGCTTGTTCGTTCGAAAGAATTTATTTCTCAAGAGGAAGCGACGCCGAAATTTACCAAGAACGTAAAGATTTAGGAAAATTAATTTTACCAGCTGTTCTTAAAGCTATTGATAGCGATACAGATAACACTGTTTTCTCTTATATTCCAAATACAGCCGAAACTTCTTTTTATGGTTTAGTTGAAGCTGCTCAGGATTTCTTAAACCAGAGAAAAAACAATTATATTCTTGAAAATAGAAATACATTAACGACAGAAACCCTTCAGGAACTTTTAGCTGTAAAAATTCGCACTGAAAAAGTAGCAATTAAAGATGCTAAACTTAGAACTTTTATTACCGAAGACAGCAGCCGTGACGATTTAGTGGCTCACGTTTATGATGTTACTTATGGTGTAATTAAACCAGAAGATAATTTGGTAATTATCGACGACAGTATTGTTCGGGGTACTACATTGAAAATGAGTATCATTAAAATGATGGATCGCTTGAAACCAAAACGTATCGTAATCGTTTCATCTGCACCACAAATTCGTTATCCAGATTGTTACGGAATTGATATGGCAAAACTAGAAGGCCTAGTTGCTTTTAGAGCTGCTCTTGCTTTATTAAAAGAAAGAAATCTTTACCATATTGTAGATGAAGTATATGCAAAATGTAAAGCTCAAGAAAATTTCCTTGATAAAGATGTTGTAAACTACGTAACAGCAATTTACGACCAGTTTACAGACGAGGAGATTTCAGATAAAATAGCAGAAATGTTAAGCTCACCAGAAATAAATGCTGAAGTTAAAATCATCTTCCAAACCGTAGACGATTTACACAAAGCATGTCCTAAAAATTTAGGAGACTGGTACTTTACAGGAGACTACCCAACTCCTGGTGGAAATCGAGTTGTAAATCGCGCCTTCATGAATTTTTACGAAGGAAAAGATGCTCGAGCTTATTAATAAAATACTAACAAAAGGTTAAATTGTGCATTTCATCGGTTTTTTTTGCCGTTCATCCTATTTCTTTGGTGAAATTGAAAAGCTATGATACTTTTGAGATACCATAACATTAGTAGGTTAAGTTTATGGTAGATTTGGGGCAAAAAGGGTGGAAGAAATTCCACCTTTTTTATTGGAATTAACTCAAACAATTTATAAACAGCCGATTATATCTCTTAATCGGATTTACTTACCTTTCATCTAAATTTTTTTCATCACAAAAATATCCACCATACATTTACTACACCATAACATTAGTAGGTTAGTTTATGGTAAATTTGGGGCAAAAAAGGCAGAGTAATATCTGCCTTTTTTATTTTAATCCGTAATGCACTGAAAAACAATTGCTTAAATGATTTTTATCGGATATAATTGCGTTTCATCTAAAAAATTTTCTTTATAAAAATGTCCACCATACATTTACTGAACCATAACATTAGTAGGTTAGTTTATGGTAGATTTGGGGCAAAAAAGGTGGAAGAAATTCCGCCTTTTTTATTGAAATACATCCGCGATTCACAAAAACAAGCATTATACGCCTTTAATCGGATATACTTGCTTTTTATCTGATAAGTTTCTTTTAAAAAAACATCTGCCATACCTTTACAGGACCATAACATTAGTAGGTTAAGTTTATGGTAGATTTGGGGCAAAAAAGGCAGAGTAATATCTGCCTTTTTTATTTTTCTTTTTTTTGAGAAGATAGAAAAGAAAATAGAAGAAAGAAAATAGAAGAAAGAGAATAGAACGAAAATGTATATATAAAAAAAGACGAGCACCTTTGGGCTCGTCTTTTATCTTTATTCTTTATTCTATTTTCTTATTTGTCTAAAGCAAATCTTCTAGCAACTTCTGTCCAGTTAATTACACTGAAAAAAGCTTCAATATAATCTGGTCTTCTGTTTTGGTAGTTTAAGTAGTAAGCGTGCTCCCAAACGTCCATTCCTAAGATTGGAGTTCCACCGTTACCAGCAACTTCTGGCATTAATGGATTATCTTGATTTGGAGTACCTACAACTTCTAATTTTCCTCCTTTTTGAACTGTTAACCAAGCCCATCCAGAACCGAATTGTGTAGCTCCAGCTTTAGCAAATTTTGCCTTAAATTCTTCGAATGATCCGAAAGAAGCTTCGATTGCAGCCAATAAATCACCTGTAGGCAATCCTCCTCCATTTGGAGACATTACAGTCCAGAATAAATTGTGGTTGTAAAAACCTCCACCATTGTTACGAACTGCAGCGTTAGATTTATCTAAGTTGATTAAGATGTTTTCGATTGTTTTTCCTTCTAAATCTGTTCCAGCAATAGCTGCGTTAAGATTTGTAGTGTAGGCGTTGTGGTGCTTTGTATGATGGATTTCCATTGTACGTGCATCAATATGTGGTTCTAATGCATCGTATGCATAAGGTAATTGTGGTAATTCAAAAGCCATGGTATTATGATTTTTATGGTTTATAAATAATTTATCCCAAATTTAGACATTTAACTTTGGAATTGAAAATACTATTTCGTTATAATTGAATTAAATTCTCTGATAATTTACATTTTTACAATATAAACATCTGAAAATCTTTATTTTCCATTAAATGTTGTCATTGTATTTTCTAAACCAGCCGTTCCAAAAGTTCTAATAATTTCTGCTGAAGTTTCTAAACGTTCTGGAAGTTTTGCTTCTTCTTCAGGTGTCCATTCTCCTAAAACATAATCTACCTGCTGTCCCTTTTTGAATTCATCACTAATACCAAATCTATAGCGTGTATAATTTTGTGTATTTAAAACCAAATTAATGTTTTTTAAACCGTTATGACCACCGTCGCTTCCTTTTGGTTTGATTCTAATAGTGCCAAATGACAGATTTAAATCGTCTGTAATAACCAAAATATTCTCTAATGGTATATTTTCTTTATCCATCCAATATTTTACCGCTTTACCGCTTAAGTTCATGTAAGTGTTTGGCTTTAAAAGAAAAAAGGTTCTTCCTTTAAATTTGTATTCAGCCAAAGCGCCTATTTTTACGGTTTCAAACGAAAGCCCTTCTTTTTTTGCTAAAAAGTCTAGGACTTTAAATCCGATATTATGTCTGGTGTTTACGTATTCGGCTCCGATATTTCCTAATCCGACGATTAAATATTTTTTACTCACGCTTTCTATATTGTTTTTTTGGTGTTCGTGAACCTCCGGTTTGCTATTATCTTGTGTGTTCCCTTCTTTTGATGGCGATGAAAACAGTTTTGTTATCCATTTTATCATGATTGCAAAAGTAAGATTAATTAGAGAATGTGGCAATTGGATAATTTGAAAATGTGAAAATTAGAGAATTGACTGTTGCCCGAGATTTAACCGCAAAGATCGCAAGGGTTTTGCGTTAAGAACGCTAAGAAATAGCTTTTACTGAGATTTGCAAGGAACACAAAGACTTCGACTTCGCTCAGTCTGACAACGATGAAAAAACTTAGTATCTCAGACTCTTAGCAACTTAGGACCTTATGAAAAAGATATTTTCTTACTAGCCCTGACAGGAGCGGCATCCTTTTTCTGGCTTCTTTAGCCAGGAAAAGATACAGCGGATGGCAGGAATGTTACATCTTATGAAAACGGAAAGTTGCTGCTTCTAAAAAATAATTAGAGAATTTGAGAATGTGGCAATTAGAGAATTCTTAAAGTAGCTTCGACTCCGCTCAACCTAATACGTATACTATTTGTCAGGCTGAGCGGAGTCGAGGCACTTTTGCAGTAAAAAACTTAGAACCTTAGGAACTCAGCATCTCAGAACCTCAATAAAAAAGCCCCAATCGTAAGATTGAGGCTTTTTGTATAGTTTAAAAAAAATTATTTTTTCTTTCCTTTTGCAGGAGCTTTTGCAGCTTTTGCAGCCTCTTGAGCAGCTTTCATAGCAGCACGAGAGATTCTCACTTGACAAACAACTGTGTTGTCTGGGTGCATAATTTTGTACTCTGGTTTTCCAACTTTAGTAACATATAATTTGTTACCCATTTCAAGTGGAGTGATGTCAGCTTCAACGAAATCAGGAAGATTTGCTGGTAAAGCTTTAACTTTTAATTTACGTTGGTTTAAACGTAAAACACCTCCCGCAAGAACACCTTTAGATGTACCAACGATTTTCACAGGAACTTCCATTGTGATTTCTTTATCATCAAATAATTGGAAGAAGTCAATGTGTAAAATTTTGTCAGTTACTGGGTGAACTTGGATATCTTGCAAAATTGCATTGAATGATTTTCCTTTTCCAAGCTCAATCACAACTGTGTGTGCATTTGGAGTGTAAACCAAGTTTTTGAACGCTGCAGCGTCTGCTGAGAAGTGTACTGCTTGATTTCCTCCGTATAACACGCAAGGAACCGCTCCAGCATTACGTAAGGCTTTAGTTGACACTTTGCCCACGCTTTCTCTTTCTGATCCTTTAATTGTAATCGATTTCATTGTAAAAAAAATATAGTTATTAATATAAATATTCTATTTTGTAAGCTTTAAGCACTAGACTTCAGGCTTTTTATGCAAAGTAAATAAGCTTACGGCCTAATGCCTACAGCTTACTGCTTTTACATAATGAATTTTCCACTGATGGAATTGTTGTGGTGAACCATCTGCATAACCTCAGCAAATAGAGGCGCACAGCTTACCACTTTTATCTTTTTTGACTCTTTCTTTAACGGAATAGAATCTGTTACGATTAACTCTGTTAATTTTGAGTTTTCGATTTTTTCGTATGCTCCGCCAGATAAAATAGCGTGCGTACAAATTGCTCTTACACTTAGCGCTCCCTTTTCGATCATTAGGTCTGCCGCTTTCGCTAAAGTTCCTCCTGTATCGATCATGTCATCTACTAAGATTACGTTACGTCCTTTTACTTCACCAATAAGCTCCATAGTGTCGATAACGTTGGCTGCTTTTCTTTGTTTGTAACAGATTACTACATCTGATTCTAAAAACTTAGAGTAAGCATATGCTCTTTTTGAACCTCCCATATCTGGAGATGCAATTGTTAGATTATCTAATTTTAAACTTTCTACGTATGGTAAAAAGATGGTAGATGCAAATAAATGATCTACTGGTTTTTCAAAGAATCCTTGAATCTGGTCTGCGTGCAAATCCATAGTCATGATTCTTGTTGCTCCTGCAGCAGTCAATAGGTTTGCCACTAACTTTGCTCCAATTGGAACTCTTGGTTTGTCTTTTCTATCTTGTCTTGCCCAACCAAAATAAGGCATAACAGCTGTAATATGTCTTGCTGATGCACGTTTTGCCGCATCAATCATTAACAACAATTCCATCAGATTATCTGCACTTGGAAAAGTTGAACATACGATGAATACTCGTAAACCTCTTATTGATTCTTCGTAAGACGGCTGAAATTCTCCATCACTATACGTTGACATCGTTACTTTTCCTAACGGAATTCCGTAATCTTTTGCAATTTTTTCTGCAAGATAAACACTTTGTGAACAAGCAAAAATTTTAGCTTCTGGTTCTAGGTGCGACATTGTAATTTGTTGTTTTATCCCGTTACTTTTAAAAAAATTCAACTTTATATTTCAATAAAGTGGAATGCGTATAAATGTCTCGGATGTAGTTAGTTGTGTGTGCTTCGTTTTAACGAGCTGCAAATTTATAAAATTTATTGAACACTGAAAGCAAAAATTTAAGTATTTTTAGTAGTTCGTTTAAAATTATTTTTTACATTTGCACCGTGTTAAAGGAATGGCGCCATTTATGACTTCATTCTATTGCGTTAAAATAATCGCTTTTGGTTATTTTTTCGTCTGCTAAGCCCGGATGGCGGAATTGGTAGACGCGCTGGTCTCAAACACCTGTGGGAAACCGTGCCGGTTCGACTCCGGCTCCGGGTACGAAAAACCTCTTCTTAACGGAAGAGGTTTTTTCTTTTATACTACTTCACAACTTCCATTATGCAAAACAGGAAAATTGCAAGAATTAGCAATAAAACACAATTGATTTGCTTTATGATGCAACTCTAAAGCCAATTCTATTTGATCTGAATTTGAGATTTTTACTTTCGGATATAATCTTGCCTCAACAAAACGTCCGCTTCCTTCTGGATTTACTTCTAAGGTCGCTTCTGCATTGTCTGAATACTCCAGAACTTCTATTCCGTTTTGTGAGCAGACATATAAATATGACATCATGTGGCAGGAAACTAAACTGCTTAACAATAAATCTTCAGGATTGTATAATTCTGGATCACCTTTAAAAGCTTTTGCTGCCGAAACATCTAAAATGGGTTTTCCTTCAACTTGAATTTGATGGCTTTTGGTATAGAATCTTTTGGAAGAATCTGCTAATTTTTGTTTGGAAGTCCAGTTTGCTTCTGCTTTGAAAATGTGTTTGAAAGTCATTTTTTTTGTTTTTTTTAGCCACGAATTAAATAATTCATGGCTAAAATAACACAATTCTGTTGATCCAATTTTATTTATCCCATTTAGTAAAATCTGAATCTGGTCTTTTAAAAGGTTCTGATAAAAACTTATTTGCTATTGTATTAAATACTTCCGGGCTTGAAGCCGGCGCAAAATGGGTTTCTCCAGGCATAATACATAGCTGTGCCTTAGGTATATTTTCGAAAATTTCAACGGTATGCTCATTTCTGATTACGTCTCTATCTCCAGCTATTACAAGCACTTTTGCTTTTATTTTTGATAAATCTTTTGCTGCAATATTAGGTTGATATGCCAAAAGTCCAGTAAGTTGTTTCAGCAGATTCCAATTCTCACTAGTGTCTTTTTCTTTAATTTTTGAAATAATCAATTTCCTAAAATTCTGAACATATTTTGCCGCCCACGAATAAATAGCTGTAGAATCAGGTCGTAAATTGGCACCCATCGCTATAATTTTCTTTATTTTTGACTTCCCTGAAATCCCCATTTGTAATCCAACAATTCCTCCGTCACTCCATCCAATAATACTTATTGAATCCAGTTTTAAGTGATTAACTAATGCTTCAGTATCTTTTGTCATTTGGACAAATGTTAAAGAATCTGTTTTCAACTCTGATTTGCCTTGTCCTCTACTATCAAGAGCAATAACTCTGTATTTACTTTTAAAATAAGCAATCTGATTTCCCATTGTTTCAATACTTCCACTATTTCCGTGAATCAATAACAACGGTTCTCCCTTTCCATATTCTTCATAATAGATTTTAGCTCCATTGAGTTCGACAAACTTTCCGACAGCAGTATTGTTACCATAAGGCGTGTCAAATTTAGAATTCATCTGAACCTGAGCATGTACAATTCCAAATAATGAAGAAGTTAATAATAGCAGTAATGCTTGAAGTGGTTTTTTCATAAGGGAGGTTTTTGTTATAGTTATATTACAAACGTAAGAAATAATTTAACAAATTAACAAAGTCATTACAAATCTTAATGCGTTTTATTATTTACAAATAAAAAAACCTCGAAAGCATTTAACTTCCGAGGTTTTTAGAGAATTACTAAACTAATTAACAGATTCTAAAACTATTTTTTTACCGAGAATTTAAAAGTAGTTTTAGTTTTATAATTTTCTCCCGGGTTTAAAACCGTTGTTGGGAAATTTTTCTGGTTTGGAGAATCTGGATAATGTTCTGTTTCTAAACACAATCCTGTTCTGTGTGCAAAAGTTCCTCCATTTGACATTGGTAAAGTTCCATCAAGGAAATTTCCAGAGTAGAACTGAATTCCAGGTTCGTCTGTTGTCATTTCCATAATCCTTCCGCTTGCTGCGTGATATACTTTTGCAATAATTGTTTTTCCTTTTTCAGAGTTATTCAACACCCAACAGTGGTCGTAACCTTTTCCTTTTTCTAACTGCTCATTTTTAGCATTGATATCTTTTCCAATTAATTTTGGAGTTCTGAAATCGAAAGGTGTACCAGCAACATCTTCTAATTTTCCTGTCGGAATCAAATCTGCATCAACTGGAACTAATTTATCAGCATTTAAAGTCAATTCATGATCCAAGATTGTTTTGGTAAAATCTCCTGATAGATTGAAGTATGAATGTTGAGTTAAATTAACAACTGTTTTTTTGTCTGTTGTTGCTTCGTAAAGCACTTCCAACTGATTATCATTTGTCAAGGTATAAGTCACAAAAACCTTTAAGTTTCCTGGATAACCTTCTTCCATATCTTTACTTACATAAGATAATTTTAAAGAAGCTGTATCACCAGATTTAACCTCATCTGCTTTCCAAACTACATTAAAAAACCCTTGTGGACCTCCGTGCAAAGCATTTGGGGCGTTGTTTAAAGCCAATTGATATTCTTTTCCATCTAATGAAAATTTACCTTTGGCAATTCGGTTTCCGTATCTTCCGATCAAAGCTCCAAAAAATGGATTTTCTTTTTCATATTGAGCCAAAGAACTGAATCCTATTACTACATTTTCAGAAACACCAGCTTTATTAGGCACTTTCAAATCCGTAATTCTTCCACCAAAAGTGATGATGTCCACTTCCATCCCGTTTTGGTTTTTCAATTTATAGCTTTCTACTTTTTCTCCTTTAGCAGTAGTTCCATATTCCGATTTGTCAATTGTAACTAAAGCTTTTGCATCGGCTTCCGTTTTTTCTGTATCAGCTTTTTTATCGCCTTTACACTGAACTGAAACTATAGCAATACCAAGCATGCTTAATATGAAAAGAGAGCGTTTTAATACATTCATAAATGATAATTTTGGGTTTGTAAAAAAGTTAAATGTTAGATGTAAATTGTTAGATGTGAAATTTAATCATTTTAAAAATGTAAAAATTACCTTTTTAAGTTTTTTCACATTTTACATCTTACAAATTACATTTTACCGCCTTACAGGCCGTGTTGAAACAAATGGAAATACGCTTCGTTAGCATTGATTTTATCTTTAAACTCTCTTACAGTCGTTTTTTCATCGATTACCAATAATTCGATTCCAGCGATGTCTGCAAAATCTTCCATATATTCTGTTGTGATTGACTGGCTGTAAACCGTGTGGTGCGCTCCTCCAGCTAAAATCCAAGCTGTTGCTGCAACTTCTAAATTTGGTTTACAATCCCATAAAACTCTAGCAACTGGAAGTTTTGGTAATTCTGCCATTGGTTTTATAGCTTCAACTTCGTTCACGATTAAACGGAAACGAGTTCCCATATCAACCAAAGAAACATTGATTGCATCTCCTGCAGGCGAATTAAAAACCAAACGAGCAGGATCTTCTTTTCCTCCAATTCCTAATGGATGAACTTCACATGAAGGTTTTCCGTCAGCAATAGATGGACAAATCTCTAACATATGAGATCCTAAAACATATGATTTTTGTGGTGTGAAATGGTATGTATAATCTTCCATGAAAGAAGTTCCGCCTTCTAAACCAATACACATTACTTTTAAAGCTCTAACCATTGCAGCTGTTTTCCAGTCTCCTTCTCCACCAAAACCATAACCATCGGCCATTAATCTTTGTGTGGCAATTCCTGGAAGTTGTTTCCAAGCTCCAAGGTTTTCGAATGTATCTGTAAAAGCACCGAATCCTCCTTCTTCAAGGAAAGCTCTTAATCCTAATTCGATTTTTGCTGCTTCAACCAAAGAACTTCTTTGTGCACCGCCTTCTTTTAATGAATCTGTTAAGTTGTATGATTGCTCGTAAACGGCTAATAAATCATTTAATTCTTTGTCAGTTACTTTTTCGATATGTTTGGTAACATCTGAAGAATCGTAACCGTTTACAGACATTCCGAAACGAATTTGAGCCTCCACTTTATCACCTTCTGTTACGGCAACTTCACGCATATTGTCTCCAATACGAGCAACTTTTAAGTTTTGAAGTTCGTCCCATCCTAAGACAACTCTTGACCAGATTCCTAATTGTTTCTGCACTCTTTGATCTTCCCAATGTCCAACAACAACTTTACGTTTTTTACGTAATCTAGACATGATAAAACCGAATTCACGATCTCCGTGAGCCGATTGGTTCAAGTTCATGAAATCCATGTCGATGCTTCCCCACGGAATTTCAGCATTATATTGTGTGTGTAAATGGCATAATGGTTTTTTAAGGATATTTAAACCGCCAATCCACATTTTTGCTGGAGAGAAAGTATGCATCCAAGCGATAATTCCGATACAGTTTTTAGTAGAATTCGCCGCCAAACATACATCTAAAATCTGCGATGGAGATTTCACCACATCTTTGTAAACCACTTTTACTGGAATTGAAGACGAAGCGTCTAATCCTTTTGCAATTATCTGAGAGTGTTCCGCTACTTTTCTAAGTGTTTCTTCACCGTATAATTCCTGGCTTCCTACTACAAACCATACTTCTTTTTGAGATATATCTATCATTTTGTTTAATCGTTTATTTGTTTAATCGTCAAATCGTTTTTCTTTATCTAAAATTCACGATTAACGAAAATCTTTACTCTTTGTTCTTTATTCTATTTTCTTTAATCTAAAATCTGCACTCTAAAATCTAAAATCACTACTGTCCGTAATACGAATCTTTTCCGTGTTTACGGTTGTAATGTTTCTTTATTAATGAATCTTTTAATCTTGGTGCGTTTGGATTTATTTGTAAAGTCAAGTAAGCCATTTCTGCCACAACTTCTAAGACTTTACTATTATAAACCGCTTTTGCTGCATTTTTTCCCCATGCAAACGGACCGTGATTTCCAATCAGAATCATTTCTACTTCTTCATAAGAAAGATTCTTTTCTTTGAAGCAATCTAGAATCTGAATTCCGGTATTGTGTTCGTAGTTTCCTTCAATTAAATGATCTGCCATCGGCGGCGCGCACGGAATATCTGCTGTTAAATGATCGGCATGCGTTGTTCCGAAAATTGGAATATCTTGTTGCGATTGTGCCCAAGCCACAGAATAAGTAGCGTGCGTATGAGCCACTCCGCCAATATTTGGCCAATGTTTGTATAAATAAGCATGCGTTTTAGTGTCAGATGACGGACGCATTGTACCTTCAATAATATTATTATCAAAATCGACAATTACGATATCTTCAGGTTTTAAATCTTCGTAAGGAACACCGCTTGGCTTAATGGCAAAAACACCATTTTTTCTATCCACGGCACTTACATTTCCAAAAGTATACACCACCAAATTCAATGCATTTAACTGCATATTGGCTTCGTAACATTCTTGTTTTAAATCTTTATATTGAGAGCTCATGTTGCGATATTTTAAGGTTTGGATCTGCAAAAGCACTTAATTTTTCGTATCCCAAAAGCAGTTTATGATACGCTTCAACTTGGTCTGTCTGAGGGAAATATTCACCATCAAAATCACTTCCGATTTTCTGGCTTGCTTCGATTACATTTGGATAAATTCCAGCTGCAACGGCTGCATAAATTGCCGCTCCTAAAGCTGGTGTTTGATCTGAAGCTGCAATTTTAATTGGCTTATTTAAAACATTAGCCAAAGTCTGCATGATGAAAGGAGATTTTCTAGCAACACCGCCAATTCCAATTACGCTGTCGATTTTTACACCTTCTTCTTCAAAACGATCTACAATTTTCTTTGCTCCAAAACAGATTGCGTTTACTAAAGCTTTAAAAATATGAGGTGCTTTTGTTCCTAAAGAAAGATTCGAAATCGCACTTTTTAATTCCTGATTAGCATCTGGAGTTCTGCGTCCGTTAATCCAATCTAAAGCAATTGGAAGACTTTCTGAAACGGGGATTTTCTCTGCTTCTTTCGTTAATTCTACAATTAATTTATCGCTGAATTCCTCTCTTAACTGCTCTTTTTGAGCCTCATTTAAAACAGAAGATGTTCCTAATAAATGTTCAGTTGGCCACATTAATAATTCTTTGTACCAAGCCAATAAATCTCCAAAAGCAGATTGTCCTGCTTCTAAACCAATAAAGCCCGGAATAACAGAACCGTCAACTTGTCCGCAGATTCCGCGAACCGTTTTTGTTCCCACCTCATCATAAGAACCAACAAGGATATCACAAGTTGAAGTTCCCATAACACGAACTAAAGTATTCTCTTCGATTTTAGCTCCAACCGCTCCAGAATGTGCATCAAAAGTTCCAACAGCCACAACAGTTTCTGTCGAAAGCCCTAAACGATCTGCCCATTCTTTGCTTAAATTTCCGGCAACTAAATCAGAGGTATAAGTTTCATCGTATAAATTACCGCGAAGCTGCGCTAAATACGGATGTAATTTTTCTAAGAATTCAACTGGCGGTAATCCGTTCCAGTCTGCGTGCCACATTGCTTTGTGACCTGCGGCGCAACGGCTTCTTTTGAAGGTTTTTAAATCTTTATCTTCAATTAACAAATACGTCATTAAATCGCAATGCTCCATCCAGGTGTGCGCTGCATTTCTAACCGCTTCGTCTTGTCTTGCAATATGAAGGATTTTTGCCCAAAACCATTCAGAAGAATAAATTCCGCCCACATATTTTGTAACATCTTCTCCACCCCAGCTTACTGCCAATTCGTTGATTTCGTTTGCTTCATTTATAGAAGTATGGTCTTTCCATAAAACCATCATCGCATTTGGGTTTTCTTCAAAACCTTTTGTCAAGGCCAAGGGCGTTCCGTCTTTTGTAACCGGCACCGGAGACGATCCAGTTGTATCAATACAAATTCCTTTTACTAACGAAGGATCTACTTTACTTTCTTTTACAACGTTTTGAATCGTCGTTTCCAATCCTTCAATATGATCCAAAGGATGCTGGCGAAATTGGTTTATAGAAGCGTCACAATATTGTTTGTTTTTCCATCTTTTGTAATGAGAAACATTCGATGCTAGCTCCTGCCCATTTTCTGTATCAATTAGCACCGCGCGAACAGAATCTGTTCCGTAGTCCAATCCTATTACATAATTTTTCATTCGTATTTTATTTTTAAAATATTGACAAATATAATTATAAATAATTTATAAGTGTATAAAAAACACTTAACAAAATTCTGTTCTTTAATTTTTACAAAAAATGCATCAAAACAAGGATTTATGATCAAAACAAAAAATAAATGTCAATGTTACATTTATAATGTTGCGATTATTTCATCTTAATTTTCAAAACAGCCACAGAATAAGCTGAAAAATCATACTGAACTTTACATCCGCTTACCAAAAACTGACTTTTTTTGAACTAATTTTGATTGGTACTGCAAATGATTTTTCGCCATTACCATTTGGCCTTTTTAGTTAAATTCGAATATTGGTCTACCGTTTTCATCAAACTTTAATTTCATCATTCTCGCATGACGATTAGGATCATATAATGGATCTGCAATAATTTCTTTCAACGGTCTTTTATCTGTTGCAGGCACCACTTTTGGATCACCAACAGCTTTTTCGTAATCCCTTGCATGATAAATTACTAATGGTTCTCCGTTTTCATCCACAGTGAATGAGTTATGTCCTGGCCCATAAATCTTTTTGGCTTCATTGGTTTTTAATACTGGATATCTAGATTTTTTCCAAGAATTTCTATCTAGTAAATCAGCATTTTCATCTGCTTCCATCATTCCCATACTGTAACAAGAACCAGTAGCACTTGCCGAAAAAGTAATGTAAATTTTCCCTTTGTTTTTAATAACCGCAGGACCTTCATTTACCCAAAAACCTACGCGTTCCCAATCATAATCGGGAGTCGTTAGCATGAATTGAACTGTTTTTAGTTTTACTGGCGATTCCATTTCGGCTAAATACAAATTGGAAGCAGCGAACTGTCCGCCTGTTTTTTCTGCCCAACAGAAATAGCGTTTATTTTTATGCTCAAATACAGTTCCGTCCAGAGAAAAATCGGTAAAGCTTTTCGGATCTGCATCAGCTGCCTGCATTTGCCCAAGTTCAATCCACTTGTCACGTAAAGGATCCTGACCTGTACATTGCAAAACATACGGTCTTAATTTCCAAATATCCTCTTCTTCACTTGCTGCAAAATACACGTACCATTTTCCATCTAAATAATGAATTTCAGGAGCCCACACATGACGACTCATTGGTCCGCTTTTATGTTTTTCCCATACTCTAAAGGTTTCAGCATTTTGAAGCTCAGCAATAGATTTTGCACGTCTTAACTCTATAGCGTCGTAGGTTGGTACCGATCCTGTAAAATAGTAGTACCCATCTGTATGCTTGTAAATAAAAGGATCTGCTCTTTGCAAGACTATAGGTTTATTAGTTAAAGTTGTTTTTGTAGTAGTCACTTCTTTAGACAGTTCTTTTTCTGCTTTTTTATCTGTACAGGAAGAAACACTTACAAAAACAATTGCTGAAAGTGCCCAATTTTTTAATAGGTTTGTTTGCATGTTATACTGGTTTGTTTGCATTTAATTTATTTGTGAGGAATTCAGTCTTTAAAATCAATCCACACTTTCATTTTCCCAACTCCACGATTTGACCAAGAATAATATGGAATGGCTTTGAATTTTGAATTTTCGATGACATTTACACCTTGCAATAAATTGGCTTCTTTTCTCACTTTGAAAGTATCTGAAGAAGAAATGTCGATTTTATCAAAGTTGTTTTTATTGTCGATTTCTTCAACAGCATATACTATCGGACCATATTCTAAAGACACTTTGTTTTTGTTTGTTTCAACTTTAGAATTAGTCTCTACTTCTTGAACTTCCATCGGGAAATTAAGCGCTATTTTGTCTCCTTTTTTCCAGCTTCTAGTCACATTGAAATAGCCATTTTCAGGCTGAATTGCTACTATTTCTCCGTTTACAGTAATGGTTGGTTTTTGAGTTGAAGCCTTCTTATACGTATACAAATCTCCTGGCAAAACTTCATTTCTTGCCCAGCCTGGAACTCTAAGTTTAATCGTGAATTGGCTTTCTTTTTTAGGATTAACCGAGATTCTAACTTTTCCGTTCCAAGGATAAGAAGTCTGTTGCGAAATCTGTAAATCGGTTTTTCCTAAGGTGAAAGAAGCATCGTTTGAAGCATATAAATTCACATACAAATCGTTCTTTGTTTTCGAATAAATCAATCCTGGAATTGACGGAATAAAACGAATTAAATTAGTTGGACAGCAAGAGCAGTCAAACCAAGCCTGACGCGTGCAAGAGCCTCTGTTTGATTTGTAAACACCATCGGCTTCTAAGGCATTTGGATAGAAAAATTGTTTTCCGTCAAGCGAAATACCCGAAATTAATCCATTATACATCGTTCTTTCTATGACATCAAAATATTGTGATTTCCCGTATAAATTATGCAGTCTATGATTCCAATATACATCGCCAATTGCCGCACAGGTTTCGTTGTAAGCCGTTAGATTTGGTAATTCATAATTGGCTCCAAAAGCTTCACCGTCGTGTCTTGAACCGATTCCGCCTGTGATGTACATTTTTTTATTGACCATATTATCCCATAAATTATTTACGGCATTTTCATAGGCTTTATCTTTGGTCATGGCAACAATATCGGTCATTCCTGCGTACATATAAACGGCACGAACCGCATGCCCCACAACTTCATTTTGCTGAATTACAGGAATATGATCCTGTGCATATTCTCCGTATAATTTATGATTGTTCGGATTTCCGCGATTGTCCAAATAGTATTTTGCCAATTTCAGATAATCTTCTTTTCCTGTAATCTGGTATAATTTTATCAAGCCCGTTTCTACAATCTGATGCCCCGGAACTCCTTTTACCTGTCCTGGATTATCTCCAAAAGTTCGCACCAGCATATCGGCAGCTTTTATCGCAATGTCAAGAAAATTGGTTTTTCCTGTGGCTTCATAATGCACGATTGCCGCTTCAATTAAATGTCCTGGATTATACAATTCGTGGCTAATCTGCAAAGATTCCCAACGTTTTCCTTCAATTACAGGAACCCAAGGTGCTGGTGGTTTTGCGGGATTTATCGTTCTCCAAGTGGTAATATATCCGTCTGGTTCCTGACCAATTTTTACAATGGCAATCATCGAATCTAAAACTCTTTCCAATTTCGGATTCGGAGCACTGATTAAAGTGTTGGATGCTCCTTCTATGATTTTGTAAACATCGGTATCATCAAAAGGCATATCGCCTCGCACTTTTCCAGTTTTCTGTTTTCCAGCGATTAAAAAGTTCTCAAAACGACCTTCTTCATCACATTTCTTAATCGCATATTCGATTGTTACTTCCTGCACTCTTTTGATAATTGGAAGCCAAAAAGAATCTGTCAGTTTTACATTTTGAATGTTAACCGGCTCTATTTCGTAACCTGCTTTTAAAACAGATGTTTTATGCTGCACCACATCATTCTTGGTCTCTTTGCAGGAAACCAAAATCAGAAGTGACATGAAAATCGTTAAAATGGGTAAGTTGTATTTCTTCATTATTGTTGTATTCTATTTTAAAACAGGCCACAAATCAGTATCCCATTGTATTTCTCTAATCACTAATCTTGATGTTCCGTTGCTTTTCTTTTCGTAACCGTGATAAAACATATAATCTTTTCCATCAAAAGTATAAGCACTGTTATGGCCTACGCCAAAGTAATTTTCATCCCCTTGAACTACTAAACTTCCTCCACCTTGATCGAGTTGTTTCCCTTCTTTATCCAAATAAGGTCCTGCTACATTTTTTGATCTTCCAACAACCACTTTGTAAGTGCTTTTTTCTCCGCGACAGCATAAATCCCAAGAAAGAAATTGATAATAGTATCCGTTTTTCTTAAAAATGAAAGGAGCTTCTAGCGCGCCATCTCCTGGATCTGAATCTGTTAATTCAAAAGATCTTTTACGTTTTGAAATCGTATGCCATTCCTGAGGTTGTGCAATTGATTTTAAATCGGGATTTAATTTTACCAATTTCAATCCTTCCCAAAAAGAACCGAAAGAAAGCCAAGGCGTGTTGTTTTCATCAAAAATTAGATTCGGATCAATAGCGTTCCACATATCTCTGTTTGGTTGTGATTGAATGACAATTCCGTGATCGACCCATTTGTAATTTTTATCTTTTGGATCTAAAGTTGTATTAGTCGCAACGCCAATCGCCGATGTGTTTTTGGCGAAAGCCGAAACTGAATAATACAGATAATAGGTATTGTTGTGAAATGAAATATCTGGCGCCCAAATATGATTTTTAAAATCGGCCGCAACGCCATCTGCCCAAACTGGTTTTTCTTTGAAAACTTGTGATTCTTTGTTCCATTTTTTTAAATCTTTCGAGCTAAAAACACTGATTCCGTTCCCTGTACAATACAAATAATAAGTGTCTTTTTGCTTAATAACAACAGGATCGTGCACGACAATTTCCTGCGCCATAATTACCGAAGTTGTCAGCATCAAAAAAATTGAAATTGTATATTTTATATTTTTGTAAACCATATAAGTGATTTAAGTAAGTTTAAGTTTTGGCTAAATGAGAACTGCTTTAGATAATATAAGTCAAACTGTAACTGAACACTGAACATTTATTACTGTATTCCTTCAGACGTCATTACGACACGTTTCATTGTTCCGTCTTTGTTATAAAATAATTTATCTACACAAACAGATCTTCTAAAACTTCCTCCATGTGGTTTTGATGCTCCGTTATGATAAATGAAATACGATTGTCCTTTAAAATCAATTATAGATTGATGATTGGTGTTACTGTTTCCTGCTAATTCATTCAGAATTCCTTTAAACTCCCAAGGTCCTGTAATGGATTTGCTCATGGCATAGGCAATTTTTTCAGGAAACTCATATGCGTATGACAAATAGTACCAGCCGTTATGCTTATGAATCCATGGTGCTTCAGTGAAATTTGGTAATTTTATGTGATAAATTTCTCCGTCTATTTCAGTCATATTTTCTTTTAATTTGGCGTAATGACAGGCTGTGTTTCCCCAAAACAGATAGGCTTGTCCGTCAGTATCAATAAAAACCGTCGGATCGATATCGTCCCAGCTTATATCGCTAAATTTGGTCATATCGTTGGTGATTAGTGCTTTTCCCAATGCATCTTTAAAAGGCCCAAGCGGATTATCTGCCACAGCAACTCCGATTGATTTCCCTGGAACAGTACCATGTTCAACTGTTACATACCAATAAAATTTTCCGTTTTTTTCTATTACCTGTGAAGCCCATGCATCACTTTTTGCCCATTTAAAATCGGTTACTTTCAATGGCACAGGATGTGATTCCCATTTTTTCATATCAGAAGAAGAATACACTAGCCATTCATTCATTTTATAAAAATTAAAATCGTTTGGCGCTTCATCATGACCTGCATACAAATACACTTTGTCTTGGTAAACCAATGCTGCGGGATCTCCTGTATATTTATCTGTAATAATGGGGTTGTTGAATTTTACCGATTGTGCTGTTCCCACAATCGATAAAAGCAAAACAGAAAGGTTTATAAATAGGTTTTTCATTTGTTACTTTTTTTTGCCACAGATTTCACAGATTAAATGGATTTATCTTTTAGTCTATAGTTTCTTTTTTTAACACATAGAATCATAGTATTACTTTGTCTGAAAAAGGCATTTCATTTATTTAAAATTCACATAGCAATCTATGTGTTCAAATCTAGATTTGTTTTGTACTCTTTTTACAGATCAAAAAAACCTATGTTTCTATGTGTTTAAATTTTTATTCTCTCGCAGATTTGGCAGATTTTTTTGAATCTTTTTAATCCTTTAATTTGTGGCTATTGTTTAATACTTGGAATTTGGCATTTAAAAAATTGGAATTTTCTAATTTACTTTTTTACCCCAAACTGCTAATCCCGCACTATTGATTCCGGTGTAACTTAAAGTCACTTTTCTGGTTGCCGATTCCCAATCCCAGGCATCAATTACGTTGCATTTCACTCCGTTTATGGTAGCAATTTTTTTTGCAGGATCGTAAGACCAAGTGCCTGTTATATCCCCACTTACTTTTTTGTCGGCAGTTAAATAAATCGTAACCGCTTTCTGCATGGTTTTGTACTGATAATTCATGGTAATTTGTTCCCATGTTCCAACCAGATTTCCTTCTGCAAAAGTCGTTGTGGGTACTCCAGCATAACGTTCTGGTTCTATTACAGGCCAGCCGTCTTCTGTCCATTGAATTCCATGCACATGTCCCATCATGACTGCATTTGAAACCGCAATTCCAGAAACTCCTTCTGGCAAACGTGCCTGCGAAGCATAAAACCATTGTTTTGTTTCTGGATTTTGAAAAACAGCGCAGTGCGCAAATCCAACCCAACCTGTATGATTTTTAAACTGATACGGATGCGTTACCAATGGAAAACATTCGGCACCGTTTGTAATACTCATTCCAGTGTTGGTTACGTAAGGACCAAGAATGTTTTTAGAACGCGCAACTCGTGTGTTATAAGCAACCGATAATTCGTCATAAGCCAGAAACAAATAATAATATTGCGTGTCTGGATTGTAGATAATTTCTGGTCCTTCAAGTGCTTGCCATCGATTTGAATTTACATTTCCACGACCCGCGATTCGAACTCCGTAATCGTCGATTGTTTTTAATTTATCTGGTTTTCCTGTTGTCGGATTTAGTTTTAAAGCTGCAATTCCAGAATGCCAAGAACCGTAAATTAAATATTGTTCACCTTCTGGGGTTTCAATAAAACTCGGATCAATGGCATTGAATTTAAAATAAGCATCCCAATCGTTTCCTCCATTTCTAACATAACTTTTTACGCCGTCAGGTTCTGAGCAGACTACCATTCCTTTATCAACCCAATTATTAGAAGCCAAATCTGTTGTTTCAGCCAAACCAATAAAAGCACGTTCTGTCCAAGAAGTATTGGTGTCTGTTCCAGTAATGGGATTGGTTACGACGATGCTGTAATACATTCTGAAAACATTACCTACTTTTCGAACGCACGGTGCCCAAAATCCGTAATTTGGATTTTCTATCGGAGGAAGAGCTGGACTCATTCTGGCTCTTTTATTATTTAAAGAATCTTTTACCCAAGCTGGAGCCTGAGCCATTGAAGATCCCATAAATTCCCAATTGATTAAATCTTTTGATCTTCTGTAAAAAAAATGTCCGTTACCCTCATGTGCGTTTCCGTACGAAGCATCGGTTTGGTACATATAATAGTATTCTCCCGATTTTTCGACTGACGGATCATGTACATTTGCCAGATTCCATTGTGATCTAGTGTTCCAACTTGCAAATGCAGTATAATTATCTGCATAAGTTGGCCCTGCAAATGTTGGCGTTACCACTGGAGGTGTCACCACAGGATCTGGATCTGGGGTTTCTACCGCTGGATCATCTTTGGAACAGCTTGCCATTAGAATTGCGGCTACAAAAAATCCGATGGGAGAAATGGTTTTCAAAATGAAGTTTTTCTTTTTCATCTGCTTCTATTTTATTTTCCTTCTAAAACCACAACTGAAAAAGGAGGAATAGTAATTTCCAATTTTCCTTTTTTGTTTTCGAAACCTTTAAAAGCTGCTGGAACAATTTTACTTGGGTTTTCAAATGAATTGTAATCTTGTAATTTAGCCGATGTTATAACCGTTCCTGTGAAGTTTTTCACACCTAAATCTTTTATATCAATTTCGATTTTGTTTTTGTTTTTTGCATCCACATTCACTAATGAAATATGAACTGCGCCATTTTTATCTTTTGATGCTGAAACCGAAACCGCAGGAAGTTTTTCTCCATTAAAAGTGTATGATGGTGATTCGAAATTTACTGGCAATAGCTTCGCATCTTGATGCACGCTGTACATTTTCATTACATGATACGTTGGCGTTACAATCATTTTAGCTTTGTCTGTAAGGATTACAGCTTGTAAAACGTTAACACATTGTGCTAGGTTTGCCATACGAACACGATCTGCATGGTTATTGAAAATGTTAAGAGTTGCTCCAGCTAAAACCGCATCACGCATGGTATTTTGCTGATACAAAAATCCTGGATTTGTTCCTTTTTCTACTTCGTACCAGCCTCCCCATTCGTCAACAATCATGGCTACTTTTTTCTCAGGATCGTACTTATCCATAATAGCAGAATGTTTCGTAACTAATTCTTCCATTTTTAGAGCCGACTGCATCGTTTTAAAATAGCCTTCTTCTGTAAAATTTCTATCATCTCCTTTTTTACCCCAGTCAATTACAGCATAATGATGAACTCCAACTCCGCCTAACATATTTAGCGGAATTCCTTTCATTAAAACTTCTGTCCAATTGTAATCTGCACTGTTTGATCCAGAAGCAATTCTTGTGATTCCTCCCGTATTTTCCCAGTCAGACATGAAAGTCGCATATTTACGGTATTCTCCTGCATAATATTCTGCCGTCATATTTCCTCCACATCCCCAAGCTTCATTTCCAATTCCCCAATACTTTACTTTCCAAGGTTCTTTTCTTCCATTTTTAGCACGTAAATCACTCATCGGACTTTTACCGCTGAAGTTCGTATACTGAACCCAGTCTGCTAATTCTTGAACCGTTCCGCTTCCTACATTTCCAGATAAATAAGGTTCTGCTCCAAGAAGTTCACACATGTTCAAGAAATCGTGTGTTCCAAAACTGTTATCTTCAGTAACTCCGCCCCACCATTTGTTTACAATATTTGGTCTTTGTTCTTGTGGCCCGATTCCATCTTTCCAATGGTAAGTATCAGCGAAACAGCCTCCTGGCCATCTTAAATTTGGGATTTTTAAATCTTTTAAAGCCGCAATAATATCATTTCTTACTCCTTTTGTATTTGGAATTTTCGAAGTATCTCCCACAAAAAATCCTCCGTAAATACAACGCCCTAAATGCTCTGCAAAATGACCGTAAATATTTTTGTCAATTGTTGGCGCATCGGCCGTATTTTTAATGGTGATTGTGGTTTGCGCAAAATTCAGCTGACTGCAAAACGAAATAAGAAATGTGATTAAAAGTGCTTTTTTCATAGTGGTTTTTATTGTAGAGGAAAGCCCGAAAACTTTCCTCTGAATTTTAATTTTTTAATAAGAAAGTGTCGGCCATCCTGATGACCAAGTAAAGTATACAATTTCGAGTTTTGGATTTCCGCTGTCGGCTCCGTCATAATAATGAACCGCTCCCTTTTGCGTTCCTGTAATTCTTGACAAATGCCCTGGACCGATATAATTTCCTTGTGAAGCCAGAACGGTTGTTCCGCCGCCGCTTTTTAGAGATACTCCGTTTTTATCCACAAAAGGCCCAAACGGACTTGTAGAACGCCCAACTACAATATAATAGGTGCTGTTAACTCCATTACAGCAAGTTCCTCGGTTTACAAATAAGTAATAATAGCTTCCTTCTTTAATTAAACAAGGAGCCTCCCAAGATGCACTGTTTCCGCCAGCAACAATGGTTCTGCTTCCTGTTGTTTTTCCTGTCGAAGGATTAATTTGAATTACACCAATACCAGCATGCCATGAACCGTAAGCCATATAGACATTGCTTCCATCTACTAAAATTGACGGATCGATTGCATTAACATCTGATGCTGATGAAGAAGAAACAACAACTCCTCTGTCTGTCCATGTTGTTCCCGCGCTTTGCGAAATGGCTGGTGTTGTAACCAGTCCGATTGCAGAAGTGGCTGAACCAAATGTAGAACAGGAATAGTACATATTCCATCTGTTATTAAACCAAGCAACATCTGGCGCCCAAAAGGTCTTAACGAACCCTGGAACATATCCTGTAATCCAACTTGGCGTTGATGAAAACACCGATGTTCCCCAAGCCCAGCTTGTTAGATTTGTTGAATAGGTAACTGGAATATTATCTCCTGTAGTAAAAACATAATAATTAACACCACTTTTTACAATCGTACTTGGATCATGTGATGGCACATTTCCGCTGACTGTTTTTGCTGTTAAATTGGTAACCTTTGAATCCTCTGCATTTACAACTGCTGTTGTTCCTTCTTGTGTTGGGACAATATCTTCATTTTGACAACTCCCAAATAATATCGCTAATAAAATCAAACTTGTAATTGTTTTCATTATTCTAATTTTAGTTACTGTTAAAAATTACTTCTCTTGTATTCCAAATTCTAAGGCATAATATTATAGTCTCAGTTTTCAGTTACAGTATACAGTGAGACTGTGACTGAAAACCGAGAGTGAAAACTTAATAACTGTCGTTTTGAACAGTTCCCGGGTTGTTATCCATTTCTAATTGTGGAATTGGGAAATATTCTCTTCCTGCTGTATAAGAATTAAACTCAGCATCTCTTGCTTTTAACCAAGCTAATTTAGCAGGGTCTTGAAGCCATCCCCAACGGCGGATATCGTCAAAACGGTGTCCTTCTAGAGGAAATTCTAAAAATCTTTCGTGACCAATCTGCTCTCTCATTTGCGCTTGAGACAATCCTGGTTTTGCAGTGGCTAAATCAGGAAGATTTACTCTGTCTCTCACCATTTGAATGTAAGTATAAGCTCCTTGAGTATCGCCTGTTTCATTTAAACATTCAGCATACATTAAAAGAACATCGGCATATCTTAATAAACGCTCATTGATTCCGGAACGCCAATCGTATTCGTCTGCAAATTGTCCGTCAGAGTTTTGGTATTTTCTGCAGAATAAATCATTTAAATCGGCTGGACTTGAAGCATAGAATGTGGCAAAATCTTTTCCGTACAATTGCATTCCGCCTGGTTTATTGTAGAAAATAGTAGCATCTAGACGAGGATCATCTTGTCCTGTTTTTGTTTTTTCTTCTTTAAATTCATTAAACAATGCCCAAGTTGGCTGAACGTCTGTCCATCCAAAAGCACGGGGTGCATAGGTAATGGCTCTTGCAGATGTTTTTCCCCATCCAGAAGCAGGAGCACCTCCCCAACCTAAATCGACACCTCCGGCATCACGGCTAAATTGCACTTCAAAAAGAGATTCTGAATTGTTTTCGTTTGCTGTGGTGAAGTTGTCACGGTAATTTGCTACCAAAGAGTAAACTCCTAAATCTATAACTTGCTTAAAAGTTGTTTTAGCATTTGTAAAATCTTTTGTAAACAAATAGGCTTTTCCTAAATATCCTAAGGCCGCACCTTTAGTTGCACGTCCTTTTTGTCCCCCATCTAATCCTGAAAGTCCAACATAAGAATTTGGAAGTAATTCTGCTGCTGCTTTAAAGTCTGCAATAACTTGCGCCCAGCCTTCATCTTGTGTTTTTTGAGGATAATAAACCGCTAATTCTGTTGGAAGAGGTACATTCTTAAACATGTTTACTGCATGAAAAAAGTACAATCCTCTTAAGAAATAAGCTTGTCCTATAATTCTGTTTTTTAAAGCTTCGTCTTCAAATTCAATTCCGGGTACATTTGTCAATACTTGATTGGCACGGTAAATACCTTGATAATAGGTTTCGTAAGCCCATCCATAAATCGCTGCATCTGCAACATTTGAATTGAAGTGCCCCACATTATACATTGATGCCCAAGGGCTGTTGGTACGAGAATCATCTGCTTTTGCATCTAATAATAATGGTGTGCTTCTCATGTAAGTTCCGTCTGTTAGTAAACTTCCGTAAGCAGCATTTACACCTTGCAATGCATCTTCATCTGTTTTCCAAAAGTTATCGACTGAATCATTATTTGGATCTAGTTGAGTCAAATCTTCGTTATCCACACAGCTTGTGGTTACCAAGGCTAGTGAAAGGAAAACGGTTATATAGCTAAAAAATTTAGATTTCATTTTAATACGTTTTAATGGTTAGACCTGGTTAGAAGCTCACTTCTACTCCTAAAGAAATTGTTCTTGGATTTGGAAAAGATCCTGCATCATATCCTCTTGAAAGTAATCCGTCACTGTTAAAGTCAGGATCATATCCTTTATATTTAGAGATAATCAACAGATTTTGACCATTTAGGTAAACCTTAGCTTTTTCAATAAATTTATCTTTTATCGGAATGTTATACCCGATTTCCATTGTTTGCAGTTTCACATAATCACCGCTTTCAATAAATCTGTTTGAATCTCTGCTGTTTCCATTTGGATCTCCAATAACTGGAGCTGGAATATTGGTATTGGTATTCGTTGGTGTCCAATAATTTAACTCATCTGTATGATGGTTTGTATATTGTCCGATCATCAAATTGCGGTACATTGCATTAAATACTTTGTTACCTCCCGCTCCTTGCCAAAACATAGAGAAATCAAAGTTTGAATAAGAAGCACTGAAATTGAATCCGAAGCCATATTTAGGAATTGTTACTCCCTGGAAAGTTCTATCTGCATCTGTAATTATTCCGTCGCCATTTACATCTCTAAATTTCACGTCTCCAGGAGCTGCACCCGTTTGAGTTGGAGAAGCCGCAACTTCAGCTGCATTTTGGAAAATTCCAACTGCTTCCCAAGCAAACATTTCTCCAACAGATCTTCCTACTTCAGTTTTAGAAACTGCTCCGTAGATTGGATTTCCGTTTACACCGATTTTAGTAACTTCATTTTTCAGTGTTCCAAAGTTTGCAGAAATATCATATTTAAATTTATTATGATGATTGCTGTAAGCTGCTGTAAACTCAACCCCTGAGTTTTTCATTGATCCTGCATTTGTGGTAACACTTGCTGGAAATGCCCCTGTAGAAAACGGAAGCGGAACGCCTAACAATAAATCATCTGATTTTTTTACAAAGTATTCTGCTGTAAACTGTAAATCATTGTTTAAAAAACCTAATTCGATACCTACGTTTGAGTTTGTAGATTTTTCCCATTTTACATTAGGGTCTAATGCCGCAACTACAGTTGTTCCTGGAGCAAGCTCATTATTAAAATCATAACCTGCAAAACTGTTTACAGTTGAAGCAAAGAAATATTGCGAAATAGTATTGTTTCCTAATGTCCCGTAACCTCCTCTAAGTTTAATATTGCTTATCCATTCTGGCAATGTCCAGAATTTTTCGTTGCTGATCTTCCATCCTCCTGAAAAAGAGTAAAAGTTTGCCGAATTATTTTTTTCACTAAAAAGAGACGTTTTATCTTGTCTAAAGTTAGCCTGCACTAAATATCTATCATCATAAGAATAATTTAATCTACTGATGTATGATATTCCAGTAATCGTAAATTTATATTCAGATGCATTTCTAGCATCAGCATATTGAAGCATCGGAATGTCGTTTGGAGTAAAACCTACACCTCTCATATTATATCTATGATAATCTCTTTTTTCCTGAATCCAACCTGCAAGAGCGTCAATTTTATGCTTCCCAAGAGTTACTTCATAAGTTAGCAAATTATTCAAAAACGTTCTTAATTCGTTTCCTGTTTCAACATCCAAAGATGATTCGTCATTTGTAGTAATGTAATACCATCCTAAATCACTTGGTGGAATAAATTTTCTATTTTCCCAATCTGTTCTATCATAACTTACATCCAGTTTGTATTTAAGACCTTTAACGATTTCTACTTCTCCCCAAACATCTCCAATAAAACGGTTTCTTTTTCCATTATTATCAATCAGATTATTGTATCCAATAGGGTTCATAGAAATTGCTCTCTGAGTCAGGTTGTCTGTACCTCCATAACCACCAAGTCTGTTTGCATCATAAACGGGCATAGTCGGAATAGCTCCTAAAATATCACTTACAACCGTTTGACCTGCATTGTATTCATTAAAAATTTCCTTATCAGATTGTGTATAAGCAATTTTTGCACCGTATTTAAATTTTCCTTTTTTACCATTTAAATTTAAATTGGTAGACAATCTCTCATAGTCCTGAGGTGTTTTAATGTAACTTGTATTTTTAAAATAGTCAACATTAAAGCTGTAAGCAATACTTTCTGCACCTCCTGTAAAGGTCAAGGCTTGATTTTGTACAACACCAGTCTGAAAAGATTCTTTCTGCCAATCTGTATCTACATTTGATATGTACGATGCACTATTTCGGTCATTTCCTGGAGCAATGCTTACTGGAACACCTGCTCTAATATCTCTGTTTCTTTCGGCCTCGCTAGTAATTTTTTGATAACCAACGCGATCTGTAACATCCCATTTTTTAGCAACATTTTGAAGACCTACAATAGACTTGAATTTAATGTCCATTTTGCCTTGTTTTCCTTTTTTAGTCGTAATAATTACAACACCATTTGCACCGCGAACACCATAAATAGCAGCCGATGATGCGTCTTTTAAAACCTGCATAGACTCTATTTCTCCTGGAGCAAAATCATAAGGTGAATCGACCATAATTCCGTCGATTACAAAAAGTGGATTATTGTTGCTAAATGAAGTTATACCTCTAATCTTTACGTTAACAAAACCTCCCGGTTCTCCTGAAGATTGTACAGTAACACCTGGTACTTGTCCTTGAAGCATTTTTGCGGCATCATACGTAACTACTTTTTTAGCCGATTCTAAATTTACAACACTTACAGAACCTGTTAAATCTGATTTCTTTTGAGTTCCGTAACCAATAACAACTACCTCATTAAGTTTATTAGTGTCTTC
Organism: Flavobacterium sp. B330r; assembly: GCF_056824325.1. Classification (NCBI taxonomy): domain Bacteria; kingdom Pseudomonadati; phylum Bacteroidota; class Flavobacteriia; order Flavobacteriales; family Flavobacteriaceae; genus Flavobacterium; species Flavobacterium sp. B330r. Next base: position 1,942,446 of record NZ_CP124860.1, on the reverse strand, counting down.
GCCCAACGCCACATCAATTTTAGACTGGCTTCCTACGACTATCTCTTTGTTCTGAAATCCTATAAATGAAAAAACTAAAACATCATTTGTGGATGCTTTAATCGAATACTCTCCATCAAATCCAGTTGTGGCAACTGTTTTGGTTCCTTTTATTATAATGTTTACACCCGGCAAAGGAAGATTGTCTTGCGCCGATGTAACAACCCCTGTAATCGTTTTGCCTTGAGCAGACATCTGATTAACAGAAAATAATAGCATTAAAACTGCTAAAATCCAATTTGTTTTTGGCAATAGAAAATTGCAATACAAAAGTAATTTTTGTTTTGTAATCATAATGGTTTAGTTAAGATTGGTTAGTGGTTTAGTTAATAAGTGTTAATCTTACATTTGTAAATTTAACTAAAAAAAAATCATGTAAACAAATTAATATCACAAAAAAAGAGCTCAAAAAAAACACATATCGCAAATTAAGTGTCAAATTAACATTTAAAAATTCAAGGTTTTTTCAAAAAAACTGCTGTTTTAATGATTTTAATTGTGTAAAAAATACACTTTTACTGAAAAAGTCGTTTTTTAATCAAAAAAAGAAGGGAATAAAAAAAAGTATAAATAATCTGTTTTTTAATGTTTTGAATTCAAAAAAAAGATGATTTTGTAGGTAAAAGATTGCTTATTTTTGAATGTTTTTGACTAAACAGAACCTATTTTTATAAAAAACTATCCTTGACTGTCCTGTTTTTTTCTTAAAAAAATCTTAAAAAGACAATTTGTATGTTATTTTTATGTAAAAAGTAGCTTTTTTAACTATACATTTGAGTAGTTAATTATGTAAGTGTGAAATCTACATTAATAAATTATGATACGTTTTAAGAAGTTCATATATTTACCCATCCAAATTAATAATATATGCTAAATAGTTATAGCTCTGCTGATAAAGTTTTACTGGCAGTAGACTGCATCATTTTCGGATTCGACAATGATGGTCTAAAAATCCTTTTAATACAAAGAGATTTTGAGCCAGAAAAAGGAAAATGGTCCTTAATTGGAGGTTTTCTAAAACGCGATGAAGTCTTAGATGCTGCCGCAACCAGAATCTTAAATACCTATACAGGTCTTAACGATATTTATATGGAGCAACTTCATGCTTACAGTGAAATTGATCGTGACCCTGTAGAAAGAACCATCTCGGTTTCGTATTTCGCTTTAATTAATATCGAAAACCACAATGCAGAATTGATCCAGAATTACCACGCTGAATGGTTCCCGATTAACGACGCTCCAAACTTAATTTTTGACCATAACGAAATGGTTCAAAATGCTATTAAGAGGCTTCGATATAAAACTTCGGTAAAACCAATTGGTTTTGAATTGCTTCCGGAGAAATTCACCATGCGTCAACTTTTAGAACTTTATGAAGCTATTTTGAGCAAAGAATTGGACAAAAGAAATTTCATCAGTAAAATAAACTCTCTAGAAATTCTAAATAAACTAGAAGAAAAAGACATGCAGTCTTCTCGAAAAGGTTCTTACTTATATACTTTCAACAAAGAGAAATATGAAGAAAAACTACTCAATAATTTTGTATTGAATTTATAAACTTTATTTATTCTCTCGCAGATTTAGGAGATTTGGCTGATTTAATAAAAAAAAATCCCCTGCATCTGCTAAATCTGCGGGAGAAATTTATAGCGAATTACGCAATATCAGAGCAGATCTATTTTCGATCTGCTCTTTTGTTCCTTTTAAAACCATATCGGCCAGAATTTTTCCCATCAATTCAAAATTGGTTGAAATGGTGGTAATTCCGTTTGCGGCAATTTTCTTCAATGGAGTTTCATTGTAGGATATAATTCCGAAATCTTCTCCCAATTTTAAATTTCTGCTCATTGCATTTTCTATAACCAAAAGCAAGTCACGATCATGCGGTATAATGTACAGATCTCCCAAAGCAATAGATTGATTGCCGAAATCTGAAATAATTTCATAATCAAAACCATAAGTCTGGCAAAACGACTCAAACCCTAATTTCATTCCTGGAGGTTCTCTAAAACCAGGGAAAATTAAAATCAGTTTCTTGTATTTTGATAATCGCGATTTGCCTTTCATCAAACCTTCAAAGATATCTTTTTGGTGATTTTGATAAATTGCGGGAAACATTTTTAAGTCCGGATTGGTCTGATCCAAAATAATTACGTCGCTTACTGGTAGGGTTTTTATAGAATCCACGATATCGTTTAAGTTCGTCGGCATAATAATGTATTTTGTATAATTTCCGTTGCTGTCATTTAACAGCTTTTTGAAAACTTGAACATTAAAATGGTGAAAAAAAATATCGACTTGAACATTTTTTCCAATGTTTTTTAAAAACGAATTATAAATATCTTCTTTAAAAATATTCAACTCATCAAAAAGCAAAAAAACCTTCTGAGTTATAGTGATTTCAACGCTTTTAACGTAATATCCCTTTCCTGGAATAGCATAAATGATTCCTCTTTTCTTCAATTCGTCATACGCCAATAAGACCGTATCGCGAGATAAAGAAAAAGCCAGACAGATTTTATTTACCGACGGAAGCCTATCGCCTTTAATCAAATTTCCTTCTTCAATCGCTTTTTCGATTGAAAGAATAATCTGCTTATATTTTGGCAGACCGATGTTATTGTGAATTGAAATAATGTTCATAATAAAAGTCATTTTGACTATAAATAGCAAAAACTGGTAGGTACTGGTATGCAAAAATAATAAATGTTTCTATTTTTGGATTTCATTTTTGGTAAAATTTTTATGGAAATAAAACACATATCGCATTTAAAAGAGACTCACAATTGCAAATTATTTGGTTTAATGCCCAATAAGGAAGAAATTTATTCTTTTGATTTGGTTAATAAAAATGGAATGAAAGTTCAGATCATCAATTATGGTGCAACTGTAACTTCAATCCAAATTCCGGTAAACGGAAAATTAACAGATGTTGTATTAGGGTTTGATAATTTAGAATCGTATTTAGAATCATACAATTTACCAAGTGCTCCATATTTCGGAACTACTGTGGGTCGTTATGCAGGTCGTATTCATAATGCAACTTTTAGCCTTGACGATAAAAAGTTTCAGCTAGACGGAAACAACAACGGCAACACGCTTCACGGAGGAGTAATGGGATTTGGAAGAAAAGCATGGAGTGTTGTTAATGCAACTTCTGGCGAAAATCCTTCTATTACTTTTGCCCTTTTGAGCGAGCATTTAGACGAAAATTTTCCTGGAGAAATGACGGTTTATTTGACTTATACTTTGACCGAAGAAAATGAATTGAAGTTAGAATACAAAGCAACCTCAACAGAAGATACTATTATCAATTTGACGCATCATAGTTATTTTAATCTGGATGGACATGACGGAAATGTTTTAGAACAGCAAATGTTTATCAAATCGGCTAAAATGCTGGAAACCAATTCTGATAATATTCCAACAGGAAATTTTACTGATTTAACCAATCATGAATTTGATTTTAGAAATCCAAAAAGCTGTCCGTTTCCAATTGACAATTCTTTTGTGGTGAATTCTAAAACTGAAATCGTAGCGCAGTTAATCAGCTTAAAAAATAACCTAAGAATGAATGTTTATACCGATCAGCCAAGTGTACATATATATGTAGGCGGAAATTGTTTCGAAAAACTGAAAGGAAAAGAAAACGTTGATTATAATGCGCAAAGCGGAATTTGTTTTGAAACTCAAAATTTCCCAGATGCGCCAAATCATGCTCATTTTCCAAATGCAGTTTTGAAAAAAGGCGAGGAATACACGCAAAAAACACTTTACAAATTTGAAAGTTTAAATTAATACAATTCCAAAAACCACAATACACTAACTATATAATGAATGATATTTTAATACAGAATACCGTTGCTTTTTTTGAGAAATCTTTCGGATCTTCTCCTCAAAAAACGGTACTTTCTCCAGGCAGAATCAACATCATTGGAGAACATATTGACTACAATGACGGTTATGTTTTGCCTGCTGCAATTGACAAAGTGATTTGCTTTGCTTTTGAAAAAAACAACACCAAAACTTCTAAAATAATTGCCATCGATTTGAATGAAGAATTCGAAATCGATTTGACTCAGGAAGTAAAACTGAGCGATGTGGTTTGGACCAATTACATTCGTGGCGTAATCAAACAATTGCAGGATAACGGATTTTCTTTTGAAGGTTTCAATTGTGTTTTCAGCAGTAATATTCCGGTTGGTTCTGGATTGTCTTCTTCTGCAGCTTTGGAATGCGGAATGATTTTCGGAATCAAATCGCTGTTTGATTTAAAAATTGAGAAAAAAGACATTTCATTATTAGGGCAAAAAGCAGAACATTGGGTTGGTATCAACTGCGGAATTATGGACCAATTTTCAAGCGTTCACGGTCTTGAAAATAAAGTGATCAAACTAGATTGCAACACTTTAGATTTTGAATATCACAATGCCGACTTCAAAGATTATTCTCTGATTTTATTTGATTCTAATGTAAAACATTCGCTTTTTACATCAGAATATAATACCAGAAGAATTGAATGTGAGGAAGGTTTATCTATCATAAAAAATCATTTCCCAGAAGTAAAAAGTTTCAGAGATTCTTCTGTAGAACAAGTTTTGAGCTTAAAGGATAAAATGACTGAAAAAGTTTTTGACCGAGTTCATTTTGTTGTAAAAGAAATCAACCGCGTTATCAAAGCTTGTGAAGCTTTAGACCAAGGAAACATTGAACTTTTAGGAGAACTGCTTTTTGAAACACATTATGGTTTATCTAAAGAATACGAGGTAAGCTGCGAAGAATTAGACATGCTTGTTGATACCGCAAAAGAAGATGATTCCATTATTGGTTCCCGACTTATGGGAGGTGGTTTTGGAGGATGCACTATAAATTTAGTTAAAAAAGGAAATGAAAATGAGGTAAAGCGTAAGTTCTCTAAACTTTATTTAGATACATTTGGAATTGAATTAAAATTCTATGATGTAAAAATCTCTAACGGAACAACGCTACTTTAAAACCACAACTGTACAATGAAAAATTTTGACATTAACGAAGATCCGCACAGACGCTTCAACCCATTAATTAACGAATGGGTCTTGGTTTCACCTCACCGTGCAAAACGCCCTTGGCAAGGACAAAATGAAACTATTTCAACTGAAGAACTTCCTAAATACGACCCAACTTGTTACTTGTGTCCAGGAAATGTTCGTGCCAACGGAATGAATAATCCGCAATACGAAAGCAGTTTTGTTTTTGAAAATGATTTTGCTGCTATGAAACAGGACGAAATCATTTTTGAAGATGATATTAAACATACTTTTTTTAAGGCAAAACCAGAACAAGGAATTTCGAGAGTGGTTTGCTTTTCGCCAAGACACGATCTGACTCTTCCAGAAATGGAAATTGCCGATATTGAAAACATCATTAGAACTTGGCAGAAAGAATATACCGATTTAGGAAACATTAAATTTATCAACCACGTTCAAATTTTTGAAAACAAAGGAAGTGTTATGGGCTGTAGTAACCCACACCCACACGGCCAAATTTGGGCACAATCTTCTCTACCAACTCAGGTTGAAAAAACACAAAACAGCTTAAAATCGTACTACGATAAAAATCAGACAACATTGTTAGAAGATTACGTAAAAGCCGAATTGAAAGCTGGCGATCGCATTGTAATCGAAAATGATCATTTTGTGGCATTGGTTCCGTTTTGGGCAATCTGGCCATACGAAACCATGATTATCAGCAAAAGAGCTGTAAACAAAATCACCAATTTTACTGCTGATGAAAGTACCGCTTTCGCGAAAATCCTAAAGCAACTTACAACGAAGTATGACAATTTATTTAATACTTCATTTCCATATTCGTCAGGAATTCACCAATCGCCAACAGATGGTTTAATACATCCTGAATGGCATTTTCACATGCATTTTTATCCGCCTTTGTTGAGATCTGCAACGGTAAAGAAATTCATGGTCGGATATGAAATGTTGGGCGAATCGCAACGTGATATTACACCTGAAAAAAGTGCTGAAATTTTGAGACAGCTTTCAGATGTACATTACAAAAGCCTAGTAAAAGCGTAACGGTTTGGTGTTGTACTTCATCCAAATCTAAAAATTTAACACAATTCTTGCTGGATAAATGTAAAAAACACATTTACTAATAGTTGATTTCTAAATTTTTATTTTACATTTGGCTTCTGCTTTATTTTCGCAAAAAAATAACAGAAATAAAACACATCTTGCATTTTTAACAAGATTTGACAACACAAAAACAGATTTAAAACCACATAAACAAACAACCCTATAATAATTATTTAAAATACTACTAACAATGAACCAAAACCTCGCTTTCGCAGACTATGCGGTTTTTATTATTTATTTCATCGTAGTCTCGGTCTACGGTTACACCGTTTACCGCAAACGTAAACAAGACGAACAAGACGCTAAAGCTTACTTTTTGGCTGAAGGAAATTTAACTTGGTGGGCAATTGGAGCTTCTCTTATTGCTTCTAATATCTCTGCAGAACAGTTCATCGGAATGAGCGGTGAAGGATTCTTTTTAGGAATCGCTGTTGCTGCGTACGAATGGCTTGCCGCTATTGCACTTATTATTGTTGCTGTGTGGTTTATTCCTGTTTATCTTAAAAACAAGATTTACACCATGCCACAATTCTTAAAAACACGTTACAACGAATCTACTGCTTTGATTATGGCGGTTTTCTGGTTGTTCTTGTACGTTTTTGTAAACTTAACTTCTATTCTTTATTTGGGAGCTGTTGCCATTAACGGTCTTGCTGGAGGTCAATATCTTCACGCGATCATGATCGGATTAGCTGTTTTTGCTCTATTTATTTCTCTTGGAGGAATGAAAGTGGTAGCTTATACAGACGTTATTCAGGTTGCCGTGTTAATTATTGGAGGTTTGGTAACTTCTTATATTGCATTGGTAACTGTTGGAGAAAAGTTAGGAATAAGCAGTAGTGCAATTGAAGGATTCAAAGTATTAATGACTGAGGCGCCGGAGCATTTTAAAATGATTATTCCAAAACCAACTGCAACATCTTCTCAGCTTGAAATCGATAAATATTTAACTTTCCCTGGATTGTTATCTTACGCTGCAGGCATCTGGATCATCAACTTAAATTACTGGGGATGTAACCAATACATTACACAAAGAGCACTTGGAGCAGATTTACAAACCGCTCGTACAGGAATTTTATTCGCTGGTATGTTAAAATTATTAATGCCGCTTATCGTAATGTTACCTGGTATTGCTGCTTACGTTTTATACACAAACGGACATTTACCACAATTAGTTGGAGGAAAAGATGGTGCTTATTCTGCCGTTTTAACATTCTTGCCAACTGGATTAAAAGGACTTTCTGTTGCCGCTTTAACTGCTGCAATCGTAGCTTCTTTAGCTGGAAAAGTAAACAGTATCTCTACAATTTATACATTAGATATTCATAAAAAATACATCCAGAAAGATGCTGGTGAAAAACAACAAGTAAACATTGGTAGACTTGCCGTTTTTGCTGCAATGCTTTTAGCTGTTTTATTTACTTGGAATGACGTTTTAGGAATTGGCGGTGTTGGAGGATTTACCTACATCCAAAAATACACTGGATTCATTAGCCCTGGGGTTTTCGCTATGTTCTTCTTAGGTATGTTTTGGAAAAGAACTACTGGAACAGCTGCAATCGTGGGTGTAATTTTAGGATTCTTATTATCTGTTTTATTCAACGAATATGCTCCAGCTATATTTGGAAACGACACACTTTTATATACCGCTTACAATAACGGAAAAGGAGCTTTTGAAATTCCTTTCCACATCTGTATGGGATTATCATTCTTATTCACAATGATTGCAATGATTTTGATAAGTTTCGCTGGTCCAAAAGTAAACCCAAAAGCATTCGAGACAGAACCTGGAATGTTCAAAGTACAGCCACAAACAACAGTTTTAATCGTAATTACATTACTGATTATCGTGGCTCTTTATGTTAAGTTCTGGTAATAAATTATCAGTTCTATTCTCTCTATCTTTACAGCTGTTGTTTGTCATGAACAACAGCTGTAAATTTTTAAGGTATATTCATTGAATAAAAAATATATCTGATTTTGTCAGGCTGAGCGGAGTCGAAGCCCACGTCCAATTGGAGCGCCCTTCGTCTCCACTCAGGGTGACAATCTAATTCATAAAACAAGAATTTTAAATTATAATATATAAATACCATGCAGTTATCATTAACCCAAAAAATCATTATCGTTACGGGAGGTGCAAAAGGAATCGGTTTAGGAATCGTTAAAGTTCTAGCCGAAGAAAATGCCATTCCGTTTATCGTTGGACGTAACGAAAATGATAACATCAAAGCCGTAGAAGAATTAAAAGCCATTGGAAAAGAAGCGCATCAAGTTGCCGCCGATTTGACAAAACCTGAAGACTGCAAAAAAGCCGTTGAAGCCGTAATCGCAAAATTCGGAAGAATTGACGGATTGGTAAACAATGCCGGCGTTAATGACGGTGTTGGATTAGAAAACGGAAATTATGAAGATTTCGCTGCTTCTCTTCACAAAAATTTAGTGCATTATTATTTGATGGCGCAGCACGCACTTCCGTATTTGAAAGAATCAAAAGGAGCAATTGTAAACATTGGTTCTAAAACGGCTGAAACAGGTCAAGGCGGAACCTCAGCGTATGCCGCTTCAAACGGCGGAAGAAATGCTTTAACCAGAGAATGGGCTGTTGAATTATTAAAATACAGCATCCGTGTAAACGCTGTAATCGTAGCAGAATGTTACACGCCGCTTTACGAAACGTGGATCAACACTTTTGAAAATAAAGAAGAAAAACTGGCTGCAATTACCAAAAATATTCCGCTAGAAAACAGAATGACAACAGCGGAGGAAATCGCGAATATGGTGGTTTTCTTATTGTCTGAAAAATCAAGTCATACCACTGGACAGATTATTTATGTTGATGGTGGTTATACGCATTTAGATCGTTCTATTTAATTTTTTTTTAGCCACGAATTCACGAATTATTTTTTGATAATCTTTGGGAATAAATTTATGAATTCGTGGTTTTCTTTTTTATCTCACTTAGATTTCACAAATTTTTAAATCAACTTAATTTGTGAAATTGTTAGCTAGTTTTTGATTCAGATTTTCACAGCTCTTTTGAATTGTTTTAATTCGTGAATTCGTGGCTATTTCTTTTCAAACAGATTTGTATCCTCTTTAATCTTTATAATCTGTGGCAAAACTAACCTTCGCATTATTTTTAAAATCAGATGGCGTAATTCCCTTAACTTTTTTGAAGAGTTTATTGAAGTTTGAAGCCGTTTTATAACCGCATTCATACGCAATTTCAGACATGCTTTTATCCGTTTCCAACAACAATTTACAAGCATTCGAAATTCGGATTTCATGCAGATAATCTACAAAATTCTTCTTCGTTTTTACCCTGAACATTCTACAAAAAGACGTTCTTGTCATATTTGCGACAGCCGCAATTTCTTCCAAGGAAATATTCTTTTTATAATTTTTGTTGACATATTGAAAAACCTCCGAAAGACGATCTACTTTCGAATCCTTCTGCATCAACGAATAAATTTCATCGTTGATGTAAATCGTATCCTGACTTTCGGAAAGAATAGATAAAATTTCAAAAAGTCCGACAATAACTTCGAAGTCTTTTTTAGCAACTAACTTCTCTAGTTTCTTTGCGATCTGTTTATTGGTTTTTCCGATAATCGAAATTCCTTTTCCTGCCTGAAAAAAAAGTTCGTTAATTTTTTGGGTTTCTTTTAATTCATAAAAAGTTGGACCAAAAATATCTTTATGAAAATATACAACAATTGAATTGGCTCTTAAATCTTCAATTCCATGATAGTATTTTTCATCATTTAACCAAACATGCGGAATATCAGAACCTAAAAAAACCATATCTCCCGGTTCAAACGGCATAACCGAATTTCCAATAATCCGCTTGCCGAAACTCTCTTTTACATACACCAATTCCAATTCCGGATGCGAATGAAAAGGCGCTTGAAAAAAAGGTTCAATACGATTCAGCACCGAAACCTTCGTGTTAAGATAAGATGCTATTTTGGTTTGTTCCAATTTCATACTGCAAAGATAATTAAAGATTAGATACGGATAATATTAGACCACTAAGCAATGTGTAAAAAAGCTAATTTTATTTTTCGTTAACTGCCAGAATTCTATACAAAATCAAGGGATTAAATTGTTATAAAACAAAAGCAGTGACATCAAAAAAAAGAAAAAAACAAACAACACAATGTCTGAGAATAACACAAAAAAACTGGTTGTAAAACTGCATCCAGACGATAATGTATTGGTTGCCTTAACCGATCTTCAAAAAGGCGAAACGATTCATTTTGAAAATGAAACTTACGTTTTACAAGACCTCATCAAAGCCAAACATAAATTCTACATGCAGGATATGAAGCAGGGAGAAGAAGTAAATATGTACGGTGTTTTGGTTGGAAAAGTGCAAAACGATTTGGCAAAAGGAAGTCTAATGACAACCGAGAATCTTAAACATGCCGCAGATCCTTATGCTTACAGAAATGCTTCTTACGAATGGAATGCACCAGATGTTTCTAAATTTGAAAACAGAACTTTTAAAGGTTATAAAAGAAAAGACGGACGCGTTGGAACGGCAAATTACTGGCTTTTTATCCCGACTGTTTTTTGTGAAAACAGAAATCTTGACGTAATCAAAGAAGCATTACACAAACAATTGGGCTATGCTGTAACGGACAAATACAACCAATTTACACACGAATTATTGGAAGGTTATTTGAGTGGAAATGACATTAACGATATCAATATTGAATTAAATCCGACTCCAAAAAACAAACGTGTTTTTGAAAATGTAGACGGAATTAAATTCTTAAATCACCAAGGCGGTTGCGGCGGAACACGTCAGGACGCTTCTACTTTGAGCGCTTTATTGGCTTCTTACGCGAATCACCCAAACGTGGGCGGAATCACGCTTTTGAGTTTAGGATGCCAGCATTTACAAGTTCAGGATTTTGTAAATGATGTAAAAAGACAAAATCCAGAGTTTGACAAACCGTTGTTTATTTTTGAACAGCAACAGACCGAAAGCGAAGAAGTTCTGATTACCAATGCCATCAAAAAAACTTTTGAAAGTTTAATCGAAATCAATAAATATGAAAGAACTGATGCGCCGTTAAGCGATTTATGTATTGGTGTAAAATGTGGCGGAAGCGATGGTTTCAGCGGTGTTTCTGCAAATCCTGCTGTGGGTTATACTTCAGATTTAGTCGTAGCTTTAGGCGGAAAAATTCTTTTGGCTGAATTCCCAGAATTATGCGGTGCAGAACAGAATTTAATCGACAGATGTATTACAGAAGATAAGGCGAAAAAATTCATAGATTTAATGGAGTCTTATGATGAACTGGCTCATAAAGTGGGTTCAGGTTTCCACATGAATCCGTCTCCAGGAAATATCAAAGATGGTTTAATTACCGATGCTATCAAAAGTGCTGGAGCAGCAAAAAAAGGCGGAACTTCTCCTGTTGTTGATGTTTTAGATTATACAGAACTAGTTACAAAACCTGGTTTAAGTTTGGTTTGTACACCCGGAAATGACGTTGAAGCGACAACTGGAAAAGCAGCTTCTGGAGCAACCTTAATTTTGTTTACAACTGGATTGGGAACTCCAACAGGAAATCCTGTTTGTCCTGTAATTAAAGTGGCAACAAATTCTGTTCTAGCAACCAGAATGAAAGATATTATTGATATTGACTGCGGACCAATTATCAGTGGTGAAAAATCTATTGAAGAAATGGGCGAAGAAATTTTGGAATACTGCATCAAAGCGGCAAGCGGTGAAATTATTCCGAAAGCTGTTCAATTAAACCAAGACGATTTTATTCCGTGGAAACGCGGCGTATCTTTGTAAAAGACTATTAAAAACAACTCATAAAAATTTATATCAAATGTTTTCATTACAAAATAAAAAAGCAATTATCACCGGCGGTGGAAGCGGAATTGGAAGAGCGATTTCGGTTTTATTTGCAAAACAAGGAGCTGAAGTTCACATTTTAGAATTGACTGAAGAAAGCGCAAAAGAAACAGTAGAAGAAATTAAATCCGCTGGCGGAAATGTTTTTGCTCATGCCTGCGACGTTTCAAACCACGAACAAGTAAATTCAACTTTCCAAAAAATCGGAAATATCAATATTCTAGTAAACAATGCTGGAATTGCTCACGTTGGAAAAGTAGACACCACTTCAGAATCTGATTTTGACAGAATTATGAATGTAAACGTAAAAGGAGTTTACAACTGTCTTCATGCTTCAATTCCGGCGCTGAGAAATTCTGGCGGAGGTGTAATTTTGAACTTAGCTTCAATCGCTTGCTGGGTTGGAATTCCAGATCGTTTTGCTTATTCTACAGCAAAAGGAGCGGTTATGGCCATGACTTTATCGGTTGCAAAAGATTATTTGAATGATAAAATCAGATGTAATTCTATATCTCCTGCGAGAGTTCACACGCCTTTTGTAGACGGATTTATTGCTAAAAATTATCCTGGAAAAGAAGAAGAAATTTTCGAAAAACTTTCACAATCACAGCCAATCGGCCGAATGGGAAAACCAGAAGAAATTGCAACTTTAGCGTTATTCTTATGCAGTGACGAGTCATCTTTTATCACAGGTTCAGATTACCCAATTGATGGTGGATTTATTAAATTAAATAACTAAAAATTTATTTAGCCACAGATTAAAAAGATTAAAAGGATTAAAAAAAATCTGCTCGATCTGCAAAATCTGCGTGCAAAAAAATAAGCCACGAATTTCACGAATTTCCACAAATTTTAATTCGAGAAAATTTGTGCAATTCGTGGCAAAAAAAATTAAGCACAGTTTTAAAAATCATTTTAATCCTTTTAATCTGTGGCAAAAAAAATACACATTACTAAAAAAATAAAAATATGAAACTTATTAGATTCGGAGAAGAAGGAAAGGAAAAACCAGGAGTTTTACTGAATGATAAAAGATATGACGTTTCGTCTATCGTAACAGATTACAACGAAACTTTTTTTGAAAATGACGGTTTAGCGAAATTAGAAGAAGCTTTAAAAAATAATCCTGCACTACCAGAAGTAAGCGATTCAGTACGTTTAGGTTCGCCAGTTGCGCGTCCTTCAAAAATTATCTGCATCGGATTAAATTATGTAGATCACTGTGAAGAAACTGGCGCTGCAATTCCAGAAGAACCAATTATTTTCTTTAAATCTACGACTTCTTTATGCGGACCAAATGACAATTTGATCATTCCAAAAAACAGTGAAAAAACAGACTGGGAAGTTGAATTGGCTTTTGTTGTAGGTAAAAAAGCAAGTTACGTTTCTGAAGAAGATGCGCCAAACTACATTGCTGGATATTGCCTTTTGAATGATTACAGCGAAAGAGCATTCCAAATCGAGCGTGGCGGACAATGGGCAAAAGGAAAAGGTTCTGATACCTTCGCTCCTCTTGGACCAATTATGGCAACTCCAGACGAAGTGGGAGATGTAAATAACCTAAAAATGTGGCTTACGGTAAACGGAAAAACATTCCAAAACAGTAATACTTCAAACTTGATTTTTAAAATTCCGTTCTTAGTTCATTATTTAAGCCAGTTTATGACCTTGCTTCCAGGCGATGTTATTAGTACAGGAACGCCTCCAGGAGTTGGATTAGGAATTAAACCAGATCCAATTTACATTAAAGCAGGCGACGTAATCGAATTAGGAATTGAAGGTTTAGGCACAAGCAAGCAAACTGCTGTAGCGTATCAACAAAAATAAAATTATGGCAACTCAAAAATTCTATCTGGCTTTAGACTTAAAAGACGACGCCAATTTAATTGCAGAATACAAAGAACTGCACGAAGATGTCTGGCCAGAAATTAAAAAAAGCATTCAAGATTCTGGAATTGAAGTTCTGGATATTTATTGCACAGGGAACCGATTGTTCATGATCATCGAAGCTGATGCCGATTTTTCTTTTGAGAAAAAAGACAAAGCTGATGCTGCAAACGAAAAAGTTCAGGAATGGGAAACTTTAATGTGGAAATTCCAACAAGCTTTGCCTTGGGCAAAACCGGGACAAAAATGGATTTTAATGGATAAAATATTTGGATTATAATTCAAAAAAAAGCCCTGATTATTCAGGGCTTTGTTCTTTTTGCATATTCAATAAATACGCCATATTAGCAATTACGTGATCATGCTTTTTGACAAACGAATTTTCTTCGTTCCAGACATAACCTGCTAAAACAGCACATATTTTTTCTTTTACTTCTGGATTTTCAGGCTGGTGGAAAAATAAAGTCTGAAGATTTCCTGTGTACCATTCTTGAACGTAAGTGGTGAAAACAGCAATTCCGCGTTTCATGTATTGAGTGAATTCCACTTCCCAATCAACAGGAATTCCTTGCGATTCTTTCAAATATAATTTTGCTGCCAGCATTCCAGACTCGGTTGCAAAAGCAACTCCCGAAGAAAAAACTGGATCTAAGAATTCAGAACTATTTCCCGTTAAGGCAAAACCGTCACCATACATTCTTTTTACGGCTCTTGAGTAGTTTTCTAATTTAACTGGCTCAAATAAAAATTCTGTTCCAGCAAATCTTTTAATATAATAATCCGATTTCTGAATGGCATTTCGCAAAGCCTCAGCATTATCTTTATTTTCAGAAAGCGAATTGATAAAATCTGTCGGACCCACAACGCCTAAACTTGTATTTCCGTTAGAAAACGGAATTACCCAAAGCCAAACTTGAGTTTCCAGAATGTCAAATGAAATCTGGGTTCCCTCTACTCCTTCTTCTCTATTAATATCTTTGACATGGGTAAAAATCGAAGAATGCGGATCTAGTTTTGATGGCGTATCCAAATTTAAAAGTCTTGGTAAAACGCGTCCGTAACCACTAGAGTCGATGATAAATTTAGCGTGAATTTCTTTTAAGTTTCCGTCCTTATCTTTTAAAATAGTTTTTGAATTTTTCCCTTCAAAAGAAACTTCCAAAACTTCGGTTTCAAATTCTAAGTCGATTCCTTTTCGTATGATTTCTTGAGCCATTGTATTGTCAAAATCAGCTCTCGGAACTTGCCAAGTCCAATCCCAACCTTCACCAAATTTTACACTAAAATCAAAATTGCAGATTTCTTCTCCTCTGATAAAACGAGCTCCCAATTTCTTTTCGAAGTTCATCGCGTCAAGGGCGTCAAACAATTCTGCCTCAGCAAAATGGTCCATCACTCGCGGAATAAGGCTTTCGCCTACTACAAGTCTCGGGAACTTCATTTTTTCTACAACTTTTACCTTTACGTTGTTTTTAAAAAGATACGATGCCGAAACACATCCAGACGGTCCTGCACCAATCACTAAAACATCAACAAACTCCTTTGTCATATTAGAATTATTATCATTAATTAACCTACATTTGCCATCATCAAAATAACTACATTTATTTTGATAAATAAAATTAAATTAGCGCAACCAAAAACGATTTGATGAATACAATAAATGAATATCTAAGTTTAGCAGAATTTGAAGCCATAATCTTTGGAAAAAACAAAGTTGCCATAAGCGATGTGGTTCAAAATCGAGTAAACGAAAGTTTTAATTTCTTAAAAGAATTCTCAGGAAACAAAGTAATCTACGGAGTAAATACTGGTTTTGGTCCGATGGCTCAATATAGAATTAAGGAGTCAGATCAAATTCAGTTACAATATAATTTAATCAGAAGCCATTCTTCTGGAACTGGAAAACCTTTAAATGCTGAGTGCGCAAAAGCAGCAATTTTAGCAAGATTAAATACCCTTTCTTTAGGAAATTCAGGAGTTCATTCTTCTGTTATTCATTTAATGGCAGAATTAATCAATAGAGATATTACGCCTTTAATTTTTGAGCACGGCGGTGTTGGTGCCAGCGGTGACTTAGTACAATTATCACACTTAGCTTTGGTTTTAATTGGCGAAGGAGAAGTTTTTTATAAAGGAGATAGACGCCCAACGGCAGAAGTTTTCGAAATTGAAGGTTTAAAACCAATTCAAGTAGAAATTAGAGAAGGTCTGGCATTAATCAACGGAACTTCTGTAATGACAGGAATTGGAGTGGTAAATGTTCATTATTCAAAAAAATTATTAGACTGGTCGTTAAAAGCTTCATGCGCAATTAACGAATTAGTTCAAGCTTACGATGATCACTTCTCTGAAGAATTAAATCAAACCAAACGCCATAAAGGACAGCAGGAAGTTGCTGAAAGAATGAGACAAAATCTTTCTGACAGTACTTTAATCCGTAAAAGAGAAGACCATTTATATTCTGGTGAAAACACCGAAGAAATCTTCAAAGAAAAAGTTCAGGAATATTATTCACTAAGATGTGTTCCTCAAATTTTAGGGCCTGTTTTAGAAACTATAAATAATGTCGCTTCTATTCTAGAAGACGAATTTAACTCGGCAAACGACAACCCAATTATAGACGTAAAAAACAAACATGTTTACCATGGCGGAAATTTCCACGGAGATTATATTTCGCTTGAAATGGATAAACTGAAAATCGTTATTACGAAATTAACGATGCTGGCAGAACGTCAATTGAATTATTTATTGAATTCAAAAATCAACGAAATACTTCCTCCATTCGTAAACTTAGGAACATTAGGATTTAATTTCGGAATGCAGGGCGTTCAGTTCGTAGCGACTTCAACAACTGCCGAAAGCCAAATGCTGTCTAACCCAATGTATGTGCACAGTATTCCAAACAACAATGACAATCAAGACATTGTAAGTATGGGAACCAATGCAGCGGTTATTACATCAAAAGTAATTGAGAATTCTTTTGAAGTGTTGGCTATCGAATTAATCACCATTGTGCAGGCAATTGATTATTTGAAACAAAAAGATCAAATTTCGTCTACAACTAAAAAATGGTACGACGATATCAGAAATATAATTCCAGAGTTTAAGGAAGATCAAGTAATGTATCCTTTTGTTCAAAAAGTAAAAGATTATTTGATCAACAGTTAAAAATCTTTATTTTACAGTATTAATATTGAATCTTAAAATCATGAAAAAGTCACTTGTTTTTTTATTGCTAAGCTGCATTCAATTTGTTAATAGTCAAGAATTAGCATTAGTTAAGAAAAATTCTAAAATTGGTTATATCACTAAAGATGGATCTTTTAAAATCGAACCTCAGTATAAATCTGCCAGAAGCTTTTCTGATGGATTAGCTGCCGTAGAAAACGGAGGAAAATGGGGTTTTATTGATTCAAAAGGAAGCTGGGTAATTCCAGCCGATTTTAAAGATGCTAAAGATTTTAACAGCGGAATCGCAGTTGTACAAAAAGACAAAGACTGGGTTTATATTAATACAAAAGGAGAAATTCAAAAAGGACCAACTACGGACAAAGTATTTGATTTTAACGACGGAGTTGCTTTCTTCAGACAAAACAATAAAGTGGGGTTAATCAACAACAAAATGAATGTTGTTTTAGAACCAAAATACGATCAAATTAAACCTTTTGAAAATGGTTACGCGAGAGTTGAACTGAACAAAAACTGGGGAATTATTGATACCAACGGAAAAGAATTGGTTGAACCTGTTTATGCCGAAGTTGGAAATTATTTTAAAGGAACAACTTGGGCTAAAAAAGATAAAACTTTCGGATTGGTAAACGGCGGAAAATTTATTCCGGTTGACGGAGCCGAAAAAATCTGGGATTTTGAAACTTATGATTTGACGTTTGCTAAAAAGAATGGAAAAATTGGTTATATCGATTTAAAAGGAAATTGGGCCATTCTTCCTATTTATGATAAAGGAAAAGCGTTCTCAAAAAATCTAGCTCCCGTTTTAGTAGGAAAAAAATGGGGATTCATTAATCCAGAAGGGAAATTTGTTATTGAACCAACTTACAGCGATGCAGAAGTTTTTAGTACAAACGGTCTGGCTCCTGTAAAAGAAAGCAATTGGGGATTTATCAATGAATCTGGAAAATTGGTTATCCCAACTCAATACGGTATCACTGCAAATGCGATAATTGCAATGTTTGTACAACAGGACAAAGGATTTATTGATGGCGTTGCCCGAGTAAAAAACGAAGGAAAATGGGGATTTCTTAAACCAGACGGAACCGTTTTAGCTAACCAATGGTTTGAAAACGCTGAATTGTTTTCTAAAAGCGCTGAAAAACCTCAGCCAGCTGCAGCTCCTATTTCTGCCGAAAAACCAAAACAAGAGACTAAGCCAGCAGCGAAACCAGCTGCAAAATCAGCACCTAAAAAAAAGAAATAATATTTATCTCCAAATAAATTAGACATTTGCATAAATGAAATCGCATTTTATAAAGCGGTTTCATTTTATGACGAATAAAAATAAACCCTACATAAATGAAGTGTGTATTAGTAACAGGCGGTTCAAGAGGAATTGGAAGTGCGATTTGTAAAAAACTGGCCGTAGAATCCGATTATCATATTCTGATTAATTATCATTCGAATAAAACAGCTGCCGAAGAGACATTACAAGAAGTACAAAAATTAGGCGCGACAGGAGAAATCTTAGGTTTTGATGTTTCTAATTTTGAAAACGTACAAAATGTTTTAACTGCTTGGCAGGAAGCAAATCCTGAAAAATTGGTTGAAGCAATTGTAAACAATGCCGGAATCACAAAAGATGGTCTTTTTATGTGGATGACACCAGAAGACTGGAACGGCGTTATGAATACAAGCGTAAATGGTTTCTTTAATGTTACACAATTTTTTATTCAAAAAATGTTACGCAATAAATATGGCCGAATCGTAAATATGGTTTCGGTTTCTGGAGTAAAAGGTACTGCAGGACAAACCAATTATTCGGCTGCAAAAGGTGCAATTGTAGCGGCAACCAAAGCTCTGGCTCAGGAAGTTGCAAAACGAAATATTACTGTAAATGCTGTCGCTCCAGGTTTTATTAGAACTGACATGACAAGCGATTTAGACGAAAAAGAATTATTAAAACTAATTCCGGTAAATCGTTTTGGCGAAGCCGAAGAAGTTGCAGATTTGGTAAGCTTTTTGATTTCTAAAAAAGCAAGCTATATTACAGGAGAAATTATCAATATTAACGGCGGAATATATTCTTAAAGAATACTATGTTTGCGAAGTTTATTTTTAAGTTTTTTACTTAACAAAAAAAATGCTCGCAAAGTCGCAGAGTCGCAAAGTTTTATTAAAAAAAGACTTTAAAAAATAACCTTTGCGACTCTGCGCCTTTGCGAGATTAAAAAATAAAAACTTTGTGCCTTTGTTTTAAAAATTACACTTTAAGGATAAAAAATTACTTTTGAAAGACGATGAATAGACGAGTTGTAATTACTGGAATGGGAATTTATTCTTGTATCGGAACTTCTTTAGACGAAGTAAAAGATTCGTTATACGAAGGAAAATCTGGTATTCAGTTTGATTCTGAACGTAAAGAATTTGGTTTCCAGTCGGCCTTAACAGGGATGGTTCCGAAAGCCGATCTTAAAAATTTATTGACGCGCAGACAACGTATGAGCATCGGTGAAGAAACCGAATATGCTTATATGGCAACTATAGAAGCATTAAAAAATGCAAACATTGATGATGCTTTTTTTGATGAACACGAAGTAGGTATTATGTACGGAAACGACAGCGTTTCTAAAGCAATCATTGACGCAACAGATATTGTTCGCGAGAAAAAAGACACCGCTCTTATTGGTTCTGGTGCTATTTTCAAATCGATGAATTCTACTGTAACGATGAATCTTTCTACGATTTTTAAACTGCGCGGCATCAATCTTACCGTTAGTGCGGCTTGTGCCAGCGGATCTCACTCTATTGGTTTGGCTTATTTTTTAATCAAAAGCGGTTTCCAAGATATTGTTATAACTGGCGGAGCACAGGAAATCAACAAATACGCCATGAGCAGTTTTGACGGTTTAGGTGTTTTTTCTAACCGAGAAGGGGATCCTACAAAAGCTTCAAGACCTTTTGATACTGGCCGCGACGGATTAATCCCAAGTGGTGGTGGTGCAACTTTAATTTTAGAAAGTTACGAATCTGCCATTGCACGTGGTGCCAATATTATTGCAGAAATTGGCGGTTACGGATTTTCATCAAACGGCGGGCATATTTCTACTCCAAACGTTGAAGGACCAGCCACAGCAATGAAACGTGCACTTGACGATGCAAAATTAGAAGCTTCAGATATTGAATATATAAATGCTCACGCAACCTCAACACCTGTTGGAGATGCTAATGAAGCCAAAGCCATTTTTGAAGTTTTTGGAGAAAAAAATCCTCCTGTAAGTTCTACAAAATCTATGACTGGCCACGAATGCTGGATGGCAGGAGCCAGCGAAATCATTTATTCTATCCTAATGATGCAGCACGATTTTATCGCGCCAAACATCAATTTGGAAACTCCAGATGAAGATGCGTCAAAATTAAATTTAGTTAAAACTACGTTAAACAAAAAATTTGACATATTTTTGTCCAATTCTTTCGGTTTCGGAGGAACCAACTCTGCGTTGGTGGTTAAAAAGTTTAAATTGAACAATGAATAAAGAAGAGATTATAGCAAAAATTAATGGTTTTTTAGTTGATGAATTTGAAGTAGACAATGACGACATTGAACCAAATGCTAATTTGAAAGATACACTTGGGTTAGACAGTCTGGATTATGTTGATTTAGTCGTTTCAATAGAGGCAAACTTTGGTGTAAAACTAGTAGAAGCAGATTTTGTTGGAATTTCTGATTTTCAAAGTTTTTATGACTTAATCGAAACTAAAATAAAAGCCAAATCAGCTTAAATGAGTCAATGGGATGGTAAATCCAAAGGAACTGTATTAGGTTATAAAATATTCGTTTTTTTAATTCAAAAAGCGGGTGTCAAAGCGGCTTATGTCTTACTTTATTTTGTTGCGTCTTATTATTTTTTATTTCTAAGAAAAAGCAACAAAGCCATTTTCTATTATTTTAAAGAAAGACTGCAATACTCCTATTTCAAATCCAAAAAAATGGTTTTCAAAAGCTATTATACTTTTGGACAGACTATTATTGATAAAGTTTCCATTTCGGCAGGAATGCGAAACAAATTTACTTATGAATTTGATGGAATAGAAACACTAAAAAAATTACTTGCCGAGAAAAAAGGCGGTGTTTTAATTAGTGCCCATGTCGGAAATTTTGAAATTGCCGAACATTTTTTGGGAGATATTGATCTTAATTTCCAAATCAATTTGGTTACAACAGATTTAGAGCATTCTGCCATTAAAAATTATCTCGAAAGCGTTTCTCAAAAACCAACTGTAAAATTTATTATCATCAAAGAAGATTTATCTCATATATTTGAGATCAATGCCGCTTTGGCCAATAATGAACTAATCTGCTTTACAGGCGATCGTTATTTTGAAGGAACAAAATCGCTTTCTGAAAACCTTTTGGGCAAAGAAGCCAATTTCCCTGCTGGCCCGTTTTTAATTGCTTCACGATTAAAAGTTCCTGTGGTTTTTGTTTATGTAATGAAAGAACCCAATCTTCATTATCATTTGTACGCAAGAGAGGCCGAAGTCAAACACCGAGACGAAAAAGCACTTTTGAAGGAATATGTAAAAAGTGTTGAAAGCATTCTGCACACATATCCTTTGCAATGGTTCAATTATTTTGATTTTTGGAACGATATAAAATCCTAGGTTTTACTGCGATATTTTTCCGCCACAAATTCACGAATTTTCACTAATCATTTGGAACGAAATTTTAGTTGTGAATTTCACCAATTTAATTAATCTGTTTTTCGTAAAATCATAACTTTTGCACGAATGATAATTCGTGAAATAAATGTCATTCATAATTTAAACAAAATCAATCATCACTGCAGTATTTTAAATAATTCGTGAATTCGGGGCTAATAAAAAACCATTGGTCGAAATAAGAAAATTCGTTTAAATAAATTTACTTATTTTTGCTGACCACCAAAGCCGAAAAACCTAAAATGAAAAATGTTCTCGTAATTTATTATACGCAATCTGGACAGCTGGAATCTATTGCAAAAAATATTGCAAAACCATTTCTAAATTCAGAAGAAATAAATCTCACATTTCATGAAATACAATTAGAGAAACCGTTTCCTTTTCCTTGGAACAAAGAATCGTTTTTTGATGCCTTTCCAGAATCGTTTTTACAGATTCCGACCGCATTAAAACCTGTTCCTGAGGAAATTTTAAACACAAAATTTGATTTAGTATTATTTCATTATCAGGTTTGGTATCTATCTCCTTCTATTCCAATCAATTCATTTTTGAAAAGTGAAGATGCCAAGAAAATTTTAAACAATACTCCTGTTATTACGATCAGCGGTTCAAGAAACATGTGGATTATGGCTCAGGAAAAAATCAAAGTTTTGCTAAGAAAGGCCAATGCCAATTTGGTTGGAAACGTAGCTTTGGTAGACCGTGTTGGAAATTTAATAAGTGTAATCACCATTGTAGAATGGATGTTCTCTGGAGTTAAGAAAAAATATTTAGGTATTTTTCCGCTTCCTGGAGTTTCAGAAAAAGACATACAAGAATCGAGTCAGTTTGGAGAAATCATGCTGGATTCTTTACAGCAAAATAATTTAGCGCAATTACAGCCCAAATTAGTCCATGCTGGTGCTGTAAAAATAAGTTCGTATTTGGTAACGGTTGATAAAACGGCTAACAAAATTTTTAATAAATGGTCAAATATCATTTATAAAAATCAAAAAAACCGAAAACAGCTGCTTAAAGTATTTAATGTTTATTTATTCCTTGCGATATGGTTAATCTCACCAATAGTGTATATATTGCACCTTATTACCTATCCGCTTAAGTTAAAATCTATAAAAAAGGAAACTCAATATTATCAGGGAGTTTAGAAGACGAAATTTAAATTATGTTTGAAGTATATATTACAAAAGCTGCAAAATATTTGCCAAACGAAGCCGTTTCAAATGACGAAATGGAAGCCTACTTGGGCCTTATCAATGATACTGCTTCTAAAGCAAGACGCATTATTTTGCGCAACAATAAAATTACAAGCCGATATTACGCTGTTGACAAAGAAGGAAAAAGCACACACAGCAATGCCGAATTAACCAAAAATGCCATTTTACCGTTATTCGACGAAAATTTTACGCCTCAAGATTTAGAAGTACTTTCATGTGGAACCTCGACTCCAGACATATTTCTGCCTTCGCACGCTGCGATGGTTCATGGTCTGCTAAAAAATAAATCGGTAGAATTAAACTCTTCAACAGGAGTTTGCTGTGCCGGAATGAACTCTCTTAAATTTGGTTTTCTTTCTATTAAATCTGGAAATTCAAAAAACGCAATCTGCACAGGATCAGAAAAAGTTTCTACCTGGCTAAATGCTCAAAAATACAATCACGAGGCCGATAATTTAAAAAGCCTTGAAGAACAGCCAATTATTGCATTCAAAAAAGATTTTCTTCGTTGGATGCTGTCAGATGGTGCTGGAGCTTTTCTTTTGGAAAATAAACCAAGAGGACCAATTTCGCTAAAAATCGAATGGATGGAAGCTTTTTCGTATGCGTACGAATTAGAAACCTGCATGTATGCCGGAGGTGATAAATTGGAAAATGGTGAAATTAAAGGCTGGAGCGATTATTCGCCAGAACAATGGCTGAACGAATCTGTTTTTTCAATAAAACAAGACGTTAAATTATTAGACGAATTTATCTTGGCAAAAGGTGCTCAAAGCATGAAAGACGCCATGGATAAAAACAATATTAAATCGGAAGATATTACTTATTTTATTCCTCATGTTTCTTCAAACTTTTTTGTTGAAGGGTTGAAAAAAGGATTAAACGAAAAAGGTATCGGAATGAGCGATGATAAATGGTTCATGAATCTTTCTCGAGTTGGAAATGTTGGCTCTGCCTCTATTTACTTGGCTCTTGAAGAATTGATGAGTTCAGGGAATTTGAAAAAAGGAGATAAAATTTTATTATCTGTTCCAGAAAGCGGAAGATTCTCTTTTGCGTATGCCTATTTAACGGTTTGTTAATGGAAACAATGCTTTTAGAAAAAGAAATGGTCGAAAATTTACTGCCTCAAAAGTTTCCTTTTGTGATGGTAGACGCTATGCATTCTTATTCTGAAACTTCGTTGGTTTCGGGTTTAGAAATTCAGCGCGAAAATATTTTTGTATCAAACGATATTTTTCTTGAAGCTGGATTAATAGAACATATGGCACAGTCTGTAGCATTGCATACGGGATATCAATATTTCTTGAAAAGCGAAATTGCTCCAACGGGCTATATTGGTTCTATTAAAGAAATTGAAATTAAGAAACTTCCAAAGCTGAGCGATACTATTCAATCTGAAGTTACGATTCTGCAGGAATTTGCCGGAATTACTTTAGTGGATATTGTTACGACTTTAAATAATGAAGAGATTGCCAGAGGACAAATGAAAACCGTTTTGGCAAAATAAAAGCAATCGATGAAAACTACTTCTGCTGTTGACATACAAAATTATTTACCACACCGAGCACCGATGCTTATGGTGGATTTGATTTTGGATATAGATTCCAACTTTGTAGAAACCATATTTTTGATAAAAGAAGACAATATTTTTATTCAGAATAATGTTTTTATCGAAGCGGGATTAATCGAAAATACGGCACAGACTTGTTCTGCAATCGTTGGAAAAAAATACTTTTTTGACGACAACGGAATCGAGAATGAAAACGTAAATGTAATTGGATTTATCAGCGCTTTAAAAAGTGTCAAAATTCATGCTCTGCCAAAAGTTGGCGACACCATTATAACTAAAGCCGATTTGGTTTCTAAATTTACTGGTGAGGATTATACTTTATGCACAATGAAATGCAAAAGCTTAGTAGAAGACCAGATTCTCTTAGAATGCGAAATTAATTTGTTCATTCAAAAAACAATCTCGGTTGGATAATCCAAAAAAAATCATTTTACATTTAGTTATCAGGATTGTCATTTTAATCTTATTAACAGTATTAGTTTTTTTATTTTGGTATCTAACAACCGATCGTCATAAACACTGTCATGGAGATGATCACAAACATTTTGATACTGGTTTGGGCTTTTTTATTATGCTCTTTATGGTAATACAAATCTTTTATCTCGGATTAGTTGTAGAAATGATTTATTTATTTGTAAAGAGAAAAAGCAATCTGGCTTTCGTAAATTTTGGATTTTTAATAATTAGTATATGTATAGTTTTCTATTATATGTTTCTAATAAATTAAATTAGTAATATGGAAAAAGATCAAGTACCTCAGGATCAAAGCAACTTAACTAAGAACAACGTAAAAGAGCTTTTGTACGCAACTGATGAAAACGGCAATTATACCACAACATTAAGTACGGGCTGGGAACCGAAAACAATTGCCCTTTCAAATTCTATTGATGAAATAAACGAGCGTATTGCCGATGCCAAACAACAGGTTTTAAACGGCGAAGCAAGTCCGATTGTGTATTTTATGGAAGTCAATAAAATGGATCTTAACATATTATCAAGTTATGTGGGATTTTGGAAATGGCGCGTAAAAAGACATTTTAAACCAAGTGTTTTTGCCAAACTAAACGATAAAATCCTGAAAAAATATGCTGATACTTTTGGAGTATCAATCGAAGAATTAAAAAACAGCATTACCAAATAAATGGAATTAACTTTCACACATCATCAGTCTGCTCATTGCGAGAATGGAGTAGCGTCAAATCTGCTAAAAAATAGCGGACTAAACATTAGTGAACCGATGGTTTTTGGTATTGGCTCTGGATTATTCTTTGTTTATCTGCCTTTTATAAAAGTGAATCATGCACCAGCAATTAGTTATAGAACTTTGCCAGGACAGATTTTCAATAAAGTTGCCACTCGTTTAAATTTAAAAATAAAAAGACAAAAATTTTCCTCTATTTCAAGTGCCAATAAAGCTTTAGACGAAAATTTAAAAAATAATATTCCAACAGGATTACAAGTTGGCGTTTACAATTTAAGTTATTTCCCAGACGAATATCGTTTTCATTTCAACGCGCACAATTTAGTTGTTTACGGAAAAACCGAAACCGAATATTTAGTGAGCGATCCAGTAATGGAAACCGTTACGACTTTAACTTACGAAGACATGAATAAAGTCCGTTTTGCCAAAGGAGCTTTTGCACCTCGCGGACAAATGTACTATCCGATTCAGATTCCAAAAGAAGTCGATTTAAAAAGCGCCATTATTAAAGGAATCAAAAATACGTGTCGAGATATGCTAGCGCCAATGCCAATTGTTGGTGTTCGCGGCATCAAAATGGTTTCTCGCCAGATTCGTAAATGGCCTAAAAAACATGGCGTTAGAAAAGCCAATCATTACCTGGCGCAAATGGTTCGTATGCAAGAAGAAATTGGAACCGGCGGCGGTGGTTTCCGTTTTATTTATGCCGCATTTTTGCAGGAAGCTTCAGTTATTTTAGCTAACGAAGAACTGAAAGAACTTTCTAAAGAAATGACACAAATTGGAGATTCATGGCGTGATTTTGCTGTTGAAGCTTCAAGAATTTACAAAAACAGAAGTGCTAAAGAAGACGCCTACAACACTATTGCCGATGAACTTTTGGACATTGCCAATAGAGAAGAAATCTTTTTCAAAAAACTAAAAAAAGCGATCAGCTAAAATCATATTTTGCAATCTATCATTCAAATAGAATCCCTTTCGAAAAAGTACAAAAATGCAGAAATGTATTCTTTGAACAACGTTTCGCTAAATATAAATGAAGGTCAGATTTTTGGTTTACTTGGCCCAAACGGTGCCGGAAAAACAACCTTAATCTCGATGCTCTGCGGATTGGTAAAACCAACTTCTGGACATTTTACAATTGATGGTTTAGACTATCAGCACCACGCTTCAAAAATTAAAAAAATCATAGGCGTTGTTCCACAAGAATATGCTTTGTATCCGACTTTGACCGCCAGAGAAAATCTGCTCTATTTTGGAAGTATGTACGGTTTAAAAGGTTCTGATTTAAAAGATAAAGTAATCGAAACTCTGGATCTTTTAGGTTTATTGAAATTTGCCGATAAACAAGTTCAGACTTTCTCAGGCGGAATGAAACGTCGTGTCAATCTGATTGCAGGAATTCTTCATAATCCGAAAGTTTTGTTTTTGGATGAACCAACAGTTGGTGTCGACGTGCATTCTAAAACTGCCATTATTGATTATTTGAAAGTGTTGAACCAAAACGGAACAACTATTATTTATACCTCGCATCATTTGGCTGAAGCCGAAGATTTCTGTTCGCAAATCGCGATTTTAGATCAAGGACAGATTTACGCACAAGCAACTCCCTCGGCATTAATTGAATCTACAAAAGACGCTCGAAATCTCGAAGATGTTTTTATTTCATTAACTGGTAAAGCGTTGAGAGATGATATATAAAATTTGGATGTCGGTAGTAAAAGAATTCCTTTTGCTAAAAAGAGATTTGGGCGGATTGATTATTTTATTTATCATGCCTTTGGTTTTGGTAATTGCCGTAACCTTAATTCAAGACAGCACTTTTAAAGCCGTAACCGATTCTAAACTTCAGATTCTTTTGGTCGATCAAGACAAAGGATCTGTATCAAAAACCGTTTTTGAAAATTTAGAAAAAAGCAAATATTTTACCGTTGTAACCCAACTTGACAATAAACCGATTACCGAAGAAATTGCCAAAGAAAATGTGTACAAAGGAAAATTTCAACTGGCAATTGTAATTCCAGAAAACCTAAGTTCTGATTTGCAGGAAAAAGTAAATCAGAATGTAGAGAAAATTGTGAGCAATTTAGGTTTGACTGATAGTACGACAGCTGCCGAACCTCAGCGCGTTATTAAAGAAAAAGAAGTAAAACTGTATTTTGATCCAGCGGTACAAATGAGTTTCAAAAATGCCGTAATGAGTTCGATAGACAAAATGATTTCGCAGATTGAAACCAAATCGATTTACAGCACTTTTCAAAAACAGTTAGGAGAAGAAACAATCGATTTTGAGCAAAAAAACTTTATTACTTTCAAAGAAATAATTCCGAGAATCAACAACAAAGAAGTTCGTCCGAATTCCGTTCAACACAACGTTCCAGCTTGGACTCTTTTTGCGATCTTTTTTATCGTGATTCCGTTATCTATCAATATTGTAAAAGAAAAATCGCAAGGAACTTTTGTACGATTAAGAACAAATCCGGTTTCTAATCTGGTTGTGATTATTGGAAAAACCATCACCTACTCGATCATTTGTATGATTCAGTTTTACATGATGGTTGCCGTTGCCGTATTCTTATTCCCGTCCATCGGATTGCCTTCTCTTAATATCGAAGGTCATTTCTTGCTGACAAGTGTTGTCGCATTATTTTCAGGTTTTGCAGCAATCGGGTTCGGAATTTTATTAGGAACTGTGGCAAGTACACAAGAACAATCTGCTCCTTTTGGCGCTACAAGTGTGATCATTTTAGCAGCAATTGGCGGTGTTTGGGTTCCTGTTTTTGCTATGCCAAAAATCATGCAATATATCGCAAAATCATCTCCAATGAACTGGGGATTAGAGGCTTTTTACGATGTATTGCTTAGAAACGTTTCTTTCGTTGAAATCATACCAAGAATAAGTTTATTATTTTTGTTTTTCATTATTACCACTTCCATCGCATTATTTTATGATAAAAAGAAAAGAGCAGTTTAAAGAAGCTACAGATCTAACCGTTTCGCACGAAATTAGGATTCGTTTTAACGAAACAGATCCGCTTGGAATTGTTTGGCACGGCAATTATATCACGTATTTTGAAGATGGACGCGAAGCATTTGGACGCCAACACGGACTTACTTATCTGGATATTGCCAAAACGGGTTATACCACGCCAATTGTAAAATCGACTTGCGAACACAAATTGTCTTTGCGTTATGGAGATGTGGTAACGATAGAAACAACAGTTGTTGACACTCCAGCCGCGAAAATGATTTACCGCTTTAAAATAATTGATGACAAAGGAGAAGTGGCGTGCACAGGCGAAACCACTCAGGTTTTTTTAGATGCAGCAGGAAATTTGATGTTGACCAATCCTCCTTTTTATGAGGATTGGAAACGAAAAGTTGGATTATTGAAATAAAATATTTTAACCAAAACATTATGAAACTAGCCTTCAAATTTATTTCCTTAATCTTACTTCTGTGTTTGATTAGCTGTAACAAAAACAACGTTGAAGATTCAACATTATATTATGGCAACAACAATTATTACATTCCTGCTTTAATAATAAACACAGACAAAGTTTTAGATAATGCAGAAATAGAAAAACTGATAAAAGGATATTACAAAGATGATCGCAGAATAGAAGGCAAAATTAAGGCCATATTAAAATACGACGAGAAGCCTTATAAAATTGTATATAGTGATAAAAAAATACTAGAAGGAAATATCGAAATTAATATTTTAAACTTTGATCAAGTCAAAAAAGAATTTGATGAGAAAATTGCAAAATTTAAATCTAAAAAAAGTTCGACTTCTTTAAAGGATCATAATGTTTATGGATATTATTTTAATCTTGGCAGCTGCGCACATTTGTCATATATAGATGATTTATACATTATTTCAAAAGATAAAAAGGAAACTTATTTTTTAACTTCTATATACAAAAATGAAGTATCAAGAAGTGATACCATTATTAGAAAGGGAAATAACTTTGAAAAAAATTATTTAGTTTGGCATGGGTTTGATGAACCCCAAACAAAATCAAAAGAAATTTTATACGAAACTAAAGATAAAGATATTATAGCGAAAGACCTTAATTATATGAGTGAAAGCGAGGAAAAATATGTTTATTTTTATTTTAAACTTGATAAATGATAAGAGAAATATACATTACAGAAACGAATTGTATCACGCCTTTAGGTTTTGATGTTGAATCTAATATCAGCGCCATTCTTCGTGGTGATTCTGGAATTCAGCTTCATAGTGATGTTTCTCTTATGCCGAATCCGTTTTATGCTTCGATTATTTCTGAGGAAAAAATAAACAGTGCTTTTTCAAAAATCAGCACTGAGACAAAATATTCCCGTTTAGAGAAAATGATGATTTTGGCTTTGGAGCCCATTATCAAAAATTCAAACATCGAATTAAATTCAAAAACTGCTTTTATACTTTCTACCACAAAAGGAAATATAACTGCTTTAGCAAATGATTCTGAAGAAAGCTTCAACAACGCACATTTAGATGTTTTAGCAAAAAACGTTGCCGATTTCTTCGGATTTCAAACACAACCCATTGTAGTTTCGAATGCCTGCGTTTCTGGAATTTTAGCCGTTTCTGTTGCTAAAAGAATGATTCAATCTGAACTTTACGACAATGTTTTTGTGGTAGCTGGAGACGAAGTTTCAGAATTTGTTTTGTCTGGTTTTAATGCTTTCCAAGCAATGAGCGAACTGCCTTGCAAACCATATTCTAAAAACAGAACTGGTGTAAGTTTAGGCGAAGCAACAGCAGCAATTTTAGTTTCGACAGAAGCCAGAAACGCCAAAATAAAAGTAATTGGCGACAGTTCGATAAACGATGCGAATCATATTTCGGGTCCGTCACGAACAGGTGAAGGTTTGTTTAGAAGCATTCAGAATGCCTTGAAAGAAGCACAAATTGAGGCGAACAAATTAGATTATATCTCAGCACACGGAACCGCAACGCCTTACAACGACGAAATGGAAGCGATTGCTTTAACTCGTTTAGATTTACAAAATGTTCCTGTTAATAGTTTAAAAGGATTTTACGGTCATACATTAGGCGCTTCGGGATTATTGGAAACCGTAATTGCCATAGAATCTGCCAATCAAAATAAACTTTTTGAATCGAAAGGTTTTGATGAAATTGGAGTTAGTGAAGCTATTAATGTTATTGAGAAAAATGAAGAAAAGAAAATTGATTATTTCCTGAAAACGGCTTCTGGATTTGGTGGTTGTAATACGGCTGTGGTTTTTGAAAAGATAAAATGAAAAGTTTAAGAAACTTAGATATTGAAAAAAGTATAGAAAAAAGTAAATTAGTTTATACTGAAAGCTGGGGTGAAAAATTTAATACAATAATGCTCTACTTATTTTTTGGTTTTGGAATTGTTTGTCCTTTTTTAGTTTATTACGATCCATATCGAGATCATTCTAAAACTGGAACCGAATATTATCTGCTATTTTTTGGAAGCCTCTTTTTTGCTTATGCAATTTATCGAAAGGTGACTGAAAAACATCTTACGAAAATTATAAGCAAATATGACGCTGAAAAAAATAGAACTATCATTAATGACTATTGCAAAAAACTAGAATTTCAAAAGGCTGTAAATTCAAAAGACTTAATCATTTATAACAAATCCGATACTTTTGCTATTAATAATTTATACCAATCAAGCAGGATATTTATTTTAGAGAAGAATGAAATTTATGTAACAATGATCAAGAATGGTCCTAAAACAAATTTTCCTGTTCTGTTTTCGCAATTATTTTTAAAGTCGGACATTAAAAAATTATGTTCTTAAAAAACAAAATGACTCAAAACAAAACCTACATACAATCCTACATCACTATCCAAAACAACGAAATTGTTTTGAACGGAACTTCTGTATTCAAAATTGAACCAACAGATTTTGCTGATTTCTCCAAACAAGCTTATCGCAATTTTGAAATGCAATATCCAAAGTTTTTCAAAATGGATGCTTTGAGCAAACTGGCTTTTTTAGGTTCAGAATTGCTTTTGAGTCCGATAACCTCAACGGAGCAGGAAAATAATATCGCTTTGGTTTTGGCCAATAAATCGTCAAGTTTAGATAACGATGTAAAATATCAGGAATCGATTTCAGACAAAGAAAACTATTTTCCAAGTCCGGCGGTTTTTGTTTACACGCTGCCAAATATTTGTCTGGGCGAAATAAGTATCCGCCATCAGCTTAAAAGTGAGAATTCTTTCTTTATATTTGATGCTTTCAATTCAGAGTTTTTGTGGAACTATTCGGAGATTTTGTTAAACACAAATAAAGCTGATTCTGTTTTGTGTGGCTGGGTAGAATTTTTTAATGACAATTATAAAGCTTTTCTTTGCCTTATCAACAAGGAAGAAAACGAGAAATATACAAACGAAACTATCAATACATTATATAATAAATAATCATGGAAGCATTAAAAGAAGAATTAAAAAATAAAATCATTACTACTTTAAACCTTGAAGATATCACAATCGCAGACATTGCTGATAACGATCCTTTGTTTGGAGACGGTTTAGGTTTAGACTCGATTGATGCACTTGAATTGATCGTGATTTTAGATAAAGATTACGGAATTAAATTAGTAGATCCGAAAGAAGGGAAATCTATTTTCCAGTCTATCGAAACTATGGCGGCGTATATCAGCGCAAATAGAACTAAATAGATTTCAGATTTTAGACTTTAGATTTTAGATTCCATCCTGAATCTAAAATTTTAAATGTTTAAAAATCCGTCAACTTTGTCAAAGTTTAAAACTTTGACAAAGTTCTAAGAATCTAAAATCATAAATCTAAAATCTAAAATGGCAAGAGGTGTTGCAATAACGGGAATGGGAATTATCTCTGCGATTGGTAATTCGGTTGAGGAAAATTATATTTCGCTGACCGAAAACAAAATCGGTATTTCTCGTATTCAAAATATTTCGACTGTTCACGCAGATGTTATCAAAGTTGGTGAGATCAAAAAAACCAACGAAGATCTTGTTGATGAACTGAAATTAAATGAGAATAATAATTTCTCCAGAACCGCTATGATTGGCACTTTGGCAGCGAAACAAGCTGTTGAAAATGCCGGCATTACCGATATAAATGAATTTAGAACGGGACTTATTTCGGCGACAAGTGTGGGCGGAATGGACATGACGGAAAGACATTATTACGATTATTTCGAAAAACCAGAATTGATCAAGTACATTACTTGCCACGATGGCGGCGATGTTGCCGAAAAAATTGCTGAAGAATTAGGTTTAAAAGGAATGGTAACGACCATTAGTACGGCTTGTTCTTCTGCAGCCAATTCGATTATGTTGGGCGCAAGATTAATCAAAACGGGAAAACTAGATCGAGTAATTGTGGGCGGAGCCGATGCTTTGGCAAAATTCACCATCAACGGATTTAAGACTCTTATGATTTTATCTGACGATTATAACAAACCTTTTGACAACACTAGAAAAGGATTAAATCTTGGAGAAGCGGCGGCATTTTTAGTTTTAGAATCGGATGAAATTGTTGAAAAGCAAAACAAAAAAGTCCTGGCAAGAGTTTCTGGTTATGGAAATGCCAACGACGCTTTTCACCAAACCGCTTCTTCAGAAAATGGAGAAGGCGCTTATTTGGCCATGAAAAAAGCGTTTGAAGTTTCGGGTTTAAAACCTTCTGAAATTGATTACATCAATGTTCATGGGACAGCAACACCAAACAACGATTTATCTGAAGGAAGAGCTTTGCTCCGAATTTATGAAAACGAAAAAGTTCCAGATTTCAGTTCTACAAAACCTTTTACCGGACATACTTTAGCAGCGGCGGCAGCAATTGAAGCTGTTTACAGTGTTTTGGCAATTCAGAATAATGTGGTTTACCCAAATTTGAATTTTGAAGTTCCGATGGAAGAATTTGACTTGAAACCACAGACTTCATTAAAAAATAAAAACATCGAACATGTTTTATCTAACTCTTTTGGTTTTGGAGGAAACTGTTCAACTCTTATATTTTCAAAAAGCTAATGACAAAAAAAACATATATAAATGGAGTAGGCTGTATTTCGACTCAAAAAACATTTGATACTGTTTTTTTGGAAGAAGCTGTTGTGAATCATGACGAAAATGTACTGGCAATTGTTCCGCCAGCATACAAAGAATATATTTCGCCTGCTGCCAGCCGACGTATGGCAAAAGGTGTAAAAAACGGAATCGTAGCTTCGGCATTAGCCATGAAAGATGCTAATATTGAAAATGTCGATGCGATTATTACCGGAACTGGTTTAGGCTGTATCGAAGATTCTGAAAAATTCCTGAAAAGTATTTTAGATAATAACGAAGAGTTTTTAACTCCGACTTCTTTCATTCAGTCTACTCACAATACAGTTGGAGCGCAGATTGCACTTTTACAGCAATGTAAAGGTTATAATTTTACTTACGTGAATGGCGCGGTCTCTTTTGAGTCGGCTCTTATTGATGCCAAAATGCAGATTGAAGAAGCAGAAGTCAATTCAATTTTAGTGGGCGGTGTTGACGAAAATGGCGATTACACTACTTCTCTTTTTAAACTAAACGGTCGCATTAAAGCAGATGATACTGCTCCCTATGACGTTTTAAATTCTACAACGAGCGGTGCTGTGTATGGTGAAGGTGCCAATTTTTTTGTTTTAGAAAACGAAAGAAAAGAAAACACTTATGCCGAACTTCTAGATGTTTCTATTGTAAATACGCTGGAAGAAAATGAAGTTGAAGCAGCAGTTATTTCGTTCTTAAAATCCAATCATTTACAAATTTCAGATGTAGATGCTCTTGTTTTAGGTTTTGACGGAAATGCTGATTTTGAGAATTATTATAGAAATCTTGCCGAAAATTCGTTTGCTCAAACTCCTATTTTATATTACAAACATTTGAGCGGAGAATACGATACGGCTTCGGCTTTTGCTTTTTGGATGGCTTCTAAAATTTTGAAAACTCAGGAAATTCCTGAAATTACAAAAGTAAATAATGTTGAAAAATCAGAGTACAAAACGATTTTATTATACAATCAATTAAACGGAAAAAACCATAGTTTTACGCTGCTGTCAAAATGATAACGCACAAAAACATATCGCTGTTTTTTATCTTTTTATTGCTTTTATTGTTTCTCCTGAATCTGTATAACGCAATTCATTTTCTGTGGTTTATTGTTATAATTCTCGTTTGGATCGGAATAAATGCTTTTGGATCTGCACGAATTTCTTCCAATTATCATGTAAAAGCTTTTTGCAGTAATCCGTTAGAAACCGAAAAAAAAATTGCGCTTACTTTTGACGACGGTCCAAGTATTTACACTTTGGAAGTTTTGGAACTTTTGAAAAAATACAATGCTAAAGCGACTTTTTTCTGCATTGGAAAAAACATCGAAATGCATCCTGAAATTCTCCAAAAAGTAATTGATGAAGGGCACTTGGTTGGAAATCATTCTTATTCACATTCTAAGTTTTTTGATTTTTATAATGCTAAAAAAATAACCGAAGAACTTCAGAAAACAGACGCGCTTCTGGAAAAATTCACTTCCAAAAAAATAAACTTCTTTCGTCCGCCCTATGGAGTTACGACACCTTCGATTAGAAGAGCTTTAGAAGTAACCGGACATAAAACAATAGGCTGGAATATTCGTTCGCTTGACGGAGGAACCCAAAATCAGGAATTAATTTTCAATCGGTTAATTCAACATATTTCTCCCGGTGGAATTGTACTTTTGCATGATACAGGCAAACATTCGGTTTTGGTACTGGAACAGTTTTTGCAATTTTTACAGCAAAATAATTATCAAGTCATTTCGATCGAAGAACTTTTGAATCTTAAAGCTTATGCAAACTAAAATATATCTTTTCTTATTTTTAATTATCAGCGGTTTCCATTTATCGGCGCAGGAACAAAAAATGACCGATGCCGAAATTGCTTCTTTTAAACAAGACGTAAATGTGGTGGCCAAAAAAATCAAGACTTTGACTACTGATTTTGTTCAGTATAAACATTTAGATTTTTTATCAAAAGACATTGAAACTTCAGGAAAAATGATTTTTAAAGAACCTGCTTTACTTCAATGGCAATATAAAAAACCGTACAATTATAGCATTACTTTCAAAAACGGAAAAATCCTGATTAACGATGAAGGAAAGAAAAGCGCGGTTGATATTGGAAACAGTAAAATCTTTGCCCGAATCAATAAATTGATTGTGGGAAGCGTAAGTGGCAATATGTTTGACGATAAGGAATTTACAATTTCGTATTTTAAATTGAAAGGTCAGAATCTAGCGAAATTTATTCCGAAAGATGCGACGCTTAAAAAATACATCAAACAAATTGAACTGACTTTTGACAAAGAAGAAGCGACTGTTGTTCAGGTAAAATTGTTAGAATCATCTGAAGATTATACCCGAATTGTACTTAAAAATAAAGTGATCAATGCAAAAATCGACGATTCAGTTTTTACTAATTAATTGCTTTCTGGCAATTGTATTAATTTCTTGTGGCTCGGTCACAAAAAATTATACGTCCAAAAAATTAGACAAAACGTCTTATACGGTTCCGTATTTTTCAGACTCAAAAACCGATTATGTTTATAAAACCAACATTAGTGTTTACGGAAATGAATTGTCTGGAATTTTTATTGCCAAGAAAATAAATGACACCACACACCGAATTGTTTTTACAACCGAATTCGGAAACAAATTAATGGATTTCGAAATTTCAGAAACCGATTTTAAAGTCAATTCTATCGTTTCAGAATTGGATCGAAAAATATTGATCAATACTTTAAAAGAAGATTTCCGATTGCTTTTAAAGAAAGAATATTCGATTCAGGAACAATTCGAAAACGAATCGGATGACATTTACAAATCGGCAGATGGCAAACGCGACAATTACATTTTTATCTCCAAAAAAGATCAGAAATTAGAAAAGATCGTCCATGCTTCTCAAACAAAAGAAAAATTTACACTGCTTTTCAGTTCAGAAAACAATATTTTTGCCGAAAGGATTCAGATAATCCATCAGAATATAAAATTGAAAATCGAACTGAATTATTTCAAATCAGAATAAAAACTTAAACTAATCCTAAACTTAAACCAAGCCCAAAATGAGAAAATTTGTTTTAATTGCATTTGTTTTATTAATCGGAATCCAAGCAGAAGCTCAAGTAAAAGTTAGTCCAGGACTAAGAGGTGGTTTGAATGTATCAACATTAACGAATATTGATGATAATAGCTCTAAAACTGATTTCTATGTTGGTGGATTGGTAAATATTAAATTCAATAAATTTTTCTCGGTTCAGCCAGAGATAAATTATTCCAGACAAGGTGATGAAGGAAGATATTTTGAAAACGGCCGTTATTATTCTGAAAAGTATGAGTTGAATTATATAACACTGGGAGCGGTTGCAAAATTTAACTTTGGAGGTGGAGGTTTTCATTTATTAGCAGGCCCTTCTTTAGATTTAAAAGTTAGTGATAATTATATAAATACTAACCCTGAAGATTTTGATCTTGCATTTGTTGGAGGTCTTGGTTATACTTTGCCAAATGGTTTAACTTTTGAAGCTCGACTTAAACAAGGATTAATTGATATTTATGGTTATAACGGATATGATTATGACAATAATGGATATTACTATAATGATGTAATCTTAAATCAAGTTTTCCAAATCGGAATTAGTTATACGTTTAAAACAAAATAAAAATGAATAAAAGAATATTCTTCTTTATTGCTGTTTTTTTCTCGCTTTTAAATATACAAGCGCAAGTATCAGTTAAACCAGGTTTAAGAGCTGGATTTAGTTTTTCTACTATTTCTGAAATGCACGCCGATTATAAAACTGATTTTTATGCTGGTGGTTTTACAGAAATTAAGATAACAAGAATTTATTCCCTTCAGCCTGAAATTAATTACAGCAGACAAGGTTCTAATAATGTTGCGCGAAATTATTTTGATGAAAATACACAGACCAATAAAATAGAACATTTAGATCTGGACATCAACTATTTGTCTCTTTCTATGATAAATAAGTTTACGCTGCCACAAGGAATTCAGTTTCAAGCAGGGCCAACATTAGATATTTTATTGAATGATAATCTTGCGGTTAGAAAAGCACAAAATGATCTTGGTTTGGTTTTAGGAGTTGCTTATGCCCTGCCTTCAGGTTTGACATTTGAAGCTCGATTTAAAAAAGGACTGCTGGATGTTTTAAGCAGCGATTATTATCAAAACGACTCCAATAACCATTATTTATTTGGAGATTATAACACAAACATTAATTTTCAGTTAGGAGTTTCCTATTCATTTGGAAAATAAAAAATATGATTTTACAAGATTTTTATAAAATACTATCAGAAGAAAAAGTATCTGATTCAAAATATACTGTTACAATTTTAGTCAACGAAAAACATGAGGTTTTTAAAGGGCATTTTCCTGGAAATCCAATTATGCCTGGTGTTTGTATGATTCAGATTATCAAAGAACTTACAGAATCTATTACCAAAAGTTCGCTGATGATCCAGTCTTTGGCAAATGTAAAATTCATGGCGCTGATTAATCCAGAGGTTACTCCAGAATTGCGATTGGAATTGGATGTTACAACAACTGAAGACGGTTTGGTAAAAGTGAAAAACACGACTTACTTTAACGACACAACTGCTCTTAAATTGAGCAATGTGTACAAAAAAATATAAATTATGAAACTATTACTGACCTTATTTTTATGGGTAGGTTTTGCTGGAACGCCAGATTTGGCTTCGATCCGCAAAATGTATTCTGATGTGGCAAAATCAGAAACCAACGCCAAAGAGTTTGTAGCCAAACTTGCAGGTGTTTCAAGCAATGATGATAAAATTTTAGTGGCTTATAAAGCGGCTTCTATTTTATTGGAATCTAAATTTGAAAAGAAATTAAGCCAGAAAATGGAACGTTTTAAAGAAGGCGCAAAATTGCTTGAAGCCACCATAAAAAGCGACCCAAGCAATATCGAAATGCGAATGATTAGACTTAGTGTTCAGGAAGATGTTCCTGGAATTACAGGCTACAAGAAAAACATTAAAGAAGATAAAAAATTCATAACCACGTATTATGCATCACAAGGTGCGGCTTTGAAAGATTATCTTAAAGACTTTGTTTTACAATCTAAAAGTTTCTCCGAAAAAGAGAAGCAATTTGTAAAGTAAGCTCAATAACACCTCATGAAATCACAGCAAGAATTACTTAGTTCGACCAACTTTTGCGTTATTGTGCCTACGTACAATAATCAGAAAACGCTGAAAAAAGTATTGGATTCTATTTTAGATTTCACCACAAATGTCATTATTGTCAATGACGGCTCAACTGATTCTACGAGCGAAATTCTAAAATCATATTCACAGCTTACTCAAATTCACCATCCTCAAAATTTAGGAAAGGGACGAGCGCTAAGAAACGGATTTAGAAAAGCGCTTGAATTGAATTTTGAATATGCCATAACAATCGATTCTGACGGACAGCATTTTGCAGCAGATATTCCTGTTTTCTTGGAAGCAATTCCAGATGAGCCAAACGCTCTCTTGATTGGAAGCCGAAATATGACACAGGAAAATGTTCCGAAGAAAAGCAGTTTTGGTAACAAGTTTTCTAATTTTTGGTTCAAGTTTGAAACAGGAATTAAACTAGACGACACACAATCTGGCTTTAGATTGTACCCACTTCGATTACTTCCAAAACGTTTTTATACCAATAAATTCGAATTTGAAATCGAAGTTATCGTGCGTGCTGCCTGGAAAGGAATTACAGTAAAAAATATTCCGATTCAGGTTTTGTATGATCCTGCAGAAAGAGTTTCACATTTTCGTCCGTTTCAAGATTTTACCCGAATCAGTATTTTGAATACGGTTTTGGTTACCAATGCTTTGCTGTACATAAAACCGAGAGATTTTTTTAGAAGAGCTAAAAAAAAAGGTTTTAAAAAATTCTTTCTAGAAGATATTTTAGAAAGCAACGATTCAAATTTTAAAAAATCGGCCGCCATTGCTTTAGGTATTTTTATCGGACTTTCGCCTTTTTGGGGATTTCAGACTATATTGCTTTTCACTTTTGCGGCCTTGTTCCGACTCAACAAAGTCATTGCTTATCTTACTTCAAATGTAAGTTTTCCGCCTTTTATTCCGTTTATTATTTTTGCTTCGCTACAAGTGGGGAGTGTTTTTGTGTCCAGCGATGCGCCACTGGTTTTGGATAGCTCGATTACGCTCGATGATATTCAAAAAAATGCTACGCAATATATCGTAGGAAGTCTTATTTTAGCAACCGTTTCAGCACTATCAGTTGGTCTCATAAGTTATTTGCTTTTAACGGCTTTTAGTTCTAAAAACAAACCGAATATTTAAGTTAAGTTTGCCACAGATTAAAAGGATTAAAATGATTTTTACATCTAGTTTGTCAGGCTGAGCGAAGTCGAAGCCCACGTCCAATTGGAACGCCCTTCGACTTCGCTCAGGGTGACAAACTAAAGTTAATCTTTTTATTCGTGGCGGAAAAAAAATAAAATTACCATGCATCAATACTTCTATGCCATTCATTTATTTGTAAACCGAAGAAAATCTCTTTCGGTTTTATTGGCTGTTCTGATGCTTTTGATTTTTGGATTTTTTGCTTCAAGACTAAAGTTTGAAGAAGATATAACCAAACTTATCCCAACCAACGACAAAACCGATGTTACTGCCAAAGTCTTAAAACAATTAAATTTTGCGGATAAAACAACCGTAATTTTTAGCTTGGATAAAAATGGTTCTGCCGAGGATTTAAAAGAAATGGCAACTGTATTTTCAGACAGCGTTTCTAAATCCTGCAAACCATACATAACCGGAATTCAAGGAAA
Source organism: Flavobacterium sp. B330r (assembly GCF_056824325.1). Classification (NCBI taxonomy): domain Bacteria; kingdom Pseudomonadati; phylum Bacteroidota; class Flavobacteriia; order Flavobacteriales; family Flavobacteriaceae; genus Flavobacterium; species Flavobacterium sp. B330r. Next base: position 1,901,743 of record NZ_CP124860.1, on the reverse strand, counting down.
AATTGACGAAGAAAACATTCAGGAAACTGTAGATTTTGTTTACAATAATTTGCCTCTTTTTCTAGATGATAATGATTATGCATCTATTGAAAAGAAACTCCAAAAAGATAGTATTGCGGCAACCGTTCAAGGAAATTACAAATCAATTATTTCTCCATCTGGATTTATAACTAAAGATTTTATTCTTCAAGATCCGTTTGGGATTTCTTTTATCGCTTTAAAAAAATTACAGCAATTAAATATTGGCGACGATTTTACACTCGAAAATGGTTTTGTAATGACGAAGGATAAAAAGAAATTATTGCTTTTTATCACCTCCAATATTCCGTCAAGCGAAACAGAAAAGAATACCATTTTTGCTGAAAAATTGAAATCGATTCAGGAAAATCTGAATACACAATTCAAAGGAAAAACATCTATCAGTTATTTTGGTTCTGCTTTAATTGCCGTTGCCAATGCCAATCAGATTAAAGGAGATATTATTTTGACAACATCAATCGCGATGTTTACTTTAATGCTCATTCTGATTTTATTTTATAGAAAAGTATTAATTCCACTGATTATATTTTTGCCAACCGTTTTTGGCGGTTTATTTGCTGTGGCATTTTTATATTTTGTGAGAGAACAGATTTCGGCAATTTCTTTAGGAATTGGTTCTATTTTATTGGGAATCACGATTGATTATTCTATTCATATTCTTACGCATTACAAACATAATAGCGATGTAAAAACGTTGTACAAAGACATTACAATGCCAGTCATCATGAGTAGTTCTACAACTGCGGTTGCGTTTTTATGTCTGCTTTTTGTAAAATCGGATGCCTTAAACGATCTCGGAATTTTCGCTGCTGTTATCGTTATGGCTTCAGCTATTTTCTCTCTTTTGATTATTCCTCATTTATATAAACCAAAAGAAAATCCGGCAGATCATAAAAAGAATGTGATTGATAAAATGGCTCATTTTTCTTTTCACAACAATAAAATCTTAATCGGGCTTTGCGTTATCATTACCATTATTTGCTTTTTTACTTATAATGATGTGGGTTTCAACAACGATTTATCGCAGCTGAATTTTATTCCGAAAGAAATTAAAGCCGCCGAAAAACAGTTGGAAGAAAGCACGAGTTTAACTTCCAAAACGATTTATGTTGCTTCGTATGGAAAAACGATGGAAGAAGCTTTACAGCATAATAGTAAACTTTTTGATGATTTATCTGCAGCAAAAAATCAGAATAAAATTTTAAATTTCAGCTCTGTTGGTGGAATTGTACTTTCGCAACAAGCTCAAATCGAAAAAATTAAGAAATGGAATTCGTTTTGGACTTCGCAGAAAAAACAATTTATAAAATCTGAATTAATTGCTGAAGGCGCTAAACTTGGTTTTAAACCTTCAACTTATAATTTATTTTTTGATCATTTAGATTCTGACTTCAAACCAGTTTCTGCAGCTGAATTTTTAAAAATAAAAGCACTTCAACTACAAGAATTCATAACCGAGAAAAATGGTTTTTACACGGTTTCAACTTTAGTAAAAGTAACGCCAGAACAGCGTGATGTTTTTGTAAAATCGGCTTCAGCAAAGGCAAACGTCATTGCAATCGATCGTCAGCAGATGAACGAAACGTTTTTCAGCACTTTAAAAACCGATTTCAATTCGCTTGTAAATTATTCTTTTGTAGCGGTAATTTTGATTCTGTTTTTCTTTTTCCGAAGAATCGAATTGGTCATTATCAGCTGTATTCCAATTGCTTTAACTGGAATTGTAACGGCAGGAATTATGGGGCTTTTTGGCATTCAAATGAACATTTTCAGTATGATTGTCTGCACTTTGATTTTTGGTCACGGAGTCGATTTTAGTATTTTCATGACCAGTGCCTTGCAAAAAGAATATACTAATGGAGTTAACGAAATTGCCATTTACAGAACCTCAATTATTCTGGCCGTTATCACGACAATCTTAGGAATTGGTGCCATGATTTTTGCCAAACATCCTGCGCTTACTTCCATTTCACTAGTTTCATTAATCGGGGTTTTTGCAGCACTGATTATAACGTTTATCTTCTATCCGATTTTATTCAAACTGTTTTTATCAAATCGTCCTAAAAAAGGAAATCCACCTTTTCAATTGCGAACTTTTGTTCATGGTGTAATTTCTTTTGCGTATTATGGTTTGGGCGGAATTGTAATGTCGGTTTTCAGTTTTACTATAATGCCAATTTTGCCTTTTAGTAAAAAATCAAAAATGAAAGCTTTCCGATATGTGATTTCAAAATTCATGAAATCGGTATTGTATTCGAATCCGTTTATTCGCAAAAAAGTCGTTAATAATTTCAATGAAACTTTTGAGAAACCAGCCGTAATTATTGCCAATCATTCTTCATTTCTAGATATTCTAGCAATCGGAATGCTAAGCCCGAAAATCATTTTCTTAGTGAGCGATTGGGTTTACAACTCTCCTATTTTTGGTGGTGTTGTGAGAAAAGCAGGTTTTTATCCCGTTTCTGAAGGTTTGGAAGGCGGTGTTGAACATTTACGCAAAAAAGTAGAACAAGGTTATTCTTTAATGGTTTTTCCAGAAGGAACTCGATCAGAAAATAATGTCGTGAAACGATTCCACAAAGGTGCTTTTTTCCTTGCCGAAGAATTTAAAATTGACATTATTCCGGTTGTTATTCATGGTGCTTCAGAGTTGATTCCGAAAGGCGATTTTGTCATTCACCACGGAAAATTGACGGTTACTATTTTAGAAAGAATTGCTCCAGATGATCTTTCTTTTGGAACTAATTATACCGAAAGAACTAAACAAATAAGTACTTTCTTTAAAGCAGAATATCGCAAAATAAGACAAGAACTTGAAGGTCCGGATTATTTCAAAACAATGCTAATCAACAGTTACGACTATAAAGAAATCGAGGTTGGAAATAGCGTGAAAAAAGATTTGAAACAGAATCTGGAAGTTTATTATAATTTAAACAAACACATTGCGCCAAAAGCAAAAATCCTGCATTTAGAAAATGATTACGGGCAATTGGATGTTTTGCTCGCTTTGCAAGAACCACAGCGAAAAATAGTTTCTTTTATAAATGATGAAGAAAAATTGCTGGTGGCCAAAACGAATTATATCGTTACAAAGAGAAAAATAGTTTATCTCGACAAACTTGAATCGGCACTTGAAAATCATTTGGATGTACTTTTAATTTCTGATGAAAGTTATAACGTTGAAATCGAAAAAGTAATTTCGAATGTTGCATTTATAATTTTAATCAATTGTTCTCGTTTGAAAAATCAATTTGAGAATTTTGAAATTGTTTCTGAAGAAAATGCTTTGCTAGTTTTAAAGAAAAAAGAATGAAAAAACAGTACGATGTAGTCATAATTGGCAGCGGTTTAGGCGGATTGGTTTCTGCGGTAATTCTGGCGAAAGAAGGCTACAGCGTTTGTGTACTTGAAAAAAACAATCAATATGGTGGAAATCTTCAGACTTTTGTAAGAGATAAAACCATTTTTGATACGGGAATTCATTACATCGGAGGTTTGGGCGAAGGCCAGAATCTTCATCAATATTTCAAATATATTGGAATAATGGATCATTTGAATCTAAAAAAACTAGACGAAAATTGTTTTGATATTATTTCTTTTGATGACGATCAAACCGAATATCCGCATGCGCAAGGTTTCGAAAATTTCATTCAGCAACTGACGAATTACTTTCCTGAAGAAAAAGAAAATCTCGAACAATATTGCCAGAAAATAAAAACGGTCTGCAAAGCATTTCCGCTTTACAATATAGAATCGGAAGGAAAATACGATGATGAAATCTTAGCGCTTAACGCGAAAGAAACCATTGATTCGTTTACTCAAAATGAAAAGCTGAAAGCGGTTTTGGCTGGATCTAATTTTCTTTATGCCGGAATTCCTGACAAATCGCCTTTTTACGTTCATGCGCTTGTAGTCAACTCGTATATCGAAAGTTCGTGGCGATGTGTAAATGGCGGAAGTCAGATCACCAAACAATTGCTGAAACAATTAAAAAAATATGGCGGTGAGTTTTTCAAACATAAAGAAGTCACCAAAATTGAAGTCGAAAACCAAAAGGTAAATTCGGCACAAATGAAAGACGGAACCGAGGTTTCGGGAACGTATTTTATTTCGAACATCGAACCAAAAACGACTTTGAAAATGGCGGGTCAAGAAAACTTTAGAAAACCGTTTTTCAATAGAATTCAAAATCTTGAAAGTGTACTTTCTGCTTTTAGTTTGTATATCGTTTTTAAACCTAAAACTTTCAAATACATCAATCATAATTATTACCATTTTAAAAGTGCTAATGATGTTTGGACCTCTTATGAATATGACGAAAATTCTTGGCCCAAAACCTTTATGGCTTCTATGAATCCGTCGAAAAAAGACGAAGAATGGGCAGACGGAATGACGTTTTTAACGTACATGAAATATGATGATCTCAAAGCTTGGGAAAACACTTTCAATACCACTTTTGAAGAAAATGATCGAGGAGAAAGTTATGAGGATTTCAAAGCTAAAAAAGCAGTCAAATTTTTAGAAGAAATCGAGAAAAAATTCCCCGGAATAAAAGATTGCATTCAATCGGTTCATACTTCTACTCCGCTTTCGTATCGTGATTATATTGGCGGAGATGGCGGAAATATGTACGGATATGTTAAAGATTCAAATAATCCGATGAAAACTATGATTCCGACTAAAACTAAGGTAGAAAATCTTTATCTTACAGGCCAAAGTATTAACATGCACGGTGTCTTGGGAGTTACGGTTGGAGCGGTCATAACCTGTTCTGAAATTGTAGGAAAAGAATATCTGCTGGGAAAAATTAAAAAAGCATCTGAATAATTGAATCATGAAAAGCCGAATTTTTTATTTCTTCCTTATCGGTTTTTTAAGCTTGATGACTTCCTGCGGTACTTCAAAATCAAAAAAACATATACCAGATATCACTGCTTTTAATTCGACAAAACCTGTTGTTGAAAAAATATCAGACAGTATTTTTCTCTCTGGAAAAAATTCACTTTTAAAAAACAAACAAGGTCTTTGGGAATTATACGTAGAAGGAGATCCGCTAGAAATTGGGCTTTCGACTGGCGCGCTGACTGATTCTCTTTTGCACAAACAGCAGCGTATTTTTTTCTCGAAAATAACCGATTTAATTCCGTCAAAATTCCAGCAGAAAATGCTTCGTCAGTTTTTAAAATGGTATAATCGAAAATTATACTTAAATGTTCCTGACGAATATCAAACCGAAATTTATGGCGTTTCGCAATATACTTCGAATGACTTTGATAATATCGCACCGCAATATCAGCGCAGTTTGTACTTACATGCCGCTCATGATATTGGACACGCGTTACAAGATTTAGCTTTAGTGGGCTGTTCTTCTTTTGCGGCTTGGAACGAAAAATCGGAAGATGGAAATTTAATTCTGGCGCGAAATTTTGATTTTTATGTCAATGACGCTTTCGCGGAAAATAAAATTGCGGCCTTTATCAAACCAAAAGAAGGATATCCGTTTATGATGGTAACCTGGCCAGGAATGATCGGAGCGGTTTCTGGAATGAATTATGAAGGATTGACTGTAACCATAAATGCTTCCAAATCTAAAATTCCGCTTAGTGCGAAAACTCCGATTTCGATCTTGACCCGCGAAATTTTGCAACATGCGAAAAATCTGGACGAAGCCATTGCTATTGCAAAAAAAAGAAAAGTCTTTGTTTCTGAATCGATTATGGTTGGAAGTGCCAATGATAACAAAGCCATTTTAATTGAAGTTTCGCCAAATAAAATGGATGTTTATGATGTTCCAAACAGCGATCAATTAATTTGTTCAAATCATTTTCAGGGTGACGCTTTTGCAAACGATAAACGAAATCTAGAACAAATTGCCAACAGCCATTCTGAATACCGTTATGAAAGAATGCAGGAATTGCTGTCTGAAAATCCGAAAGTAAATCCTGAGATTGCTTCTGAAATTCTTCGAGACAAAGAAGGCTTAAAAAATATTTCTTTAGGTTATGGAAATGAAAAAGCCTTGAACCAACTGTTGGCACATCACGGAATTATCTTTAAACCAAAAGAAAAATTAGTTTGGGTTTCGGCAAATCCGTTTCAATTGGGTGAATTTGTCTGTTATGATTTAAATCTGATTTTTGGTGAAAACCATAATGCAGCAAAATCTTTTCAAAAAGAAAATCTCAATATTGCCAAAGATCCTTTCTTGGAAACCACCGCTTTTCAGAGTTTTAAAAAATTTAAAATTGAAGATCATAAAATAGATTCTATTTTAGAAAAGAAAAAAAACGTTTCTCCCGAGTTTCTTCAGAATTATCAAGCGTTAAACCCTAATTATTGGGTTGTATATTATAAGGCAGGATTGTACTTTTACCAAAAAAAGGAATTTCTTCAGGCAAAGCTTAATTTTGAAAAAGCTTTAAGTCATGAAATCACTACAGTTCCTCAAAAAGAAGAGATTGAAAAATATTTAAAAAAAGTCAAAAGAAAATTACAATGATTCCAGCAATAGAAAAAGATTCTTTAGAAGAGATTAAAATTTTTCAAGAAAAAAAATTAGCCGAACTTTTATCTTATATCAGTGAGAATTCTCCTTTTTATAAAAGACTTTTTGCAGGACAGAATATTGATATTTCGAAAGTAAAAACGCTGGAAGATTTACAACATTTACCTGTTACAACCAAAGAAGATTTACAGCAATACAATGATGATTTTTTGTGTGTTCCGCAGCATAAAATTATTGATTATGCTTCAACATCAGGAACTTTAGGCGATCCCGTTACTTTCGGTCTAACCGATTCTGACTTAGATCGATTGGCTTATAATGAAGCGATTTCATTTGCCTGCGCTGGAATTGCAGAAGGCGATGTGGTACAGTTAATGACCACCATTGATAGAAAATTTATGGCTGGTTTGGCTTATTTTCTAGGACTTCGAAAACTGAAAGTGGGCGTAATTCGTGTTGGCGCTGGAATTCCAGAAATGCAGTGGGATTCTATTTTAAAATACAATCCGTCTTATTTGATTACGGTTCCTTCTTTCCTTTTAAAATTAATCGAATATGCTGAAATGCACGGAATCGATTATAACAATTCGAGCATAAAAGGTGCCATCTGCATTGGAGAATCTTTGAGAGAACAGGATTTTTCAATGAATATTCTATCGAAAAAAATCACCGATAAATGGAATATCAAGTTGTTTTCGACTTATGCTTCTACGGAAATGAGTACCGCTTTTACAGAATGTGAACACGGAAGAGGCGGACATCATCATCCAGAATTGATCATTGTTGAAGTTTTAGACGAAAACAATCAGCCAGTAAAAAATGGGGAAACCGGCGAATTGACTTTTACTACTTTAGGAATTGAAGCGATGCCTTTACTGCGTTTTAAAACGGGAGACATGGTTCAGTTTCACGACGAGCCTTGCGCTTGCGGAAGAAATACTTTACGTGTTGGTCCCGTTGTTGGCCGTAAAAAACAAATGATTAAATATAAAGGCACAACGCTTTATCCGCCAGCGATGAACGATGTTTTGAGCAGTTTTGACAATATCGAAAATCATTTGATTGAAATTTCAACTAATGATTTAGGTACTGATGAAATCTTGATTAAAATTGCGGTAAAAAATCAAAGCCCAGAATTTTTACAAGAAATAAAAGATCACTTTAGAGCCAAATTGAGAGTGACTCCAAAAATAGAATTTGCTTCAAAAGAAGTTTTAAATCCGTTGGTTTTTAATCCAATGAGCCGAAAACCAATTCGATTTTTTGATTACAGAAAAACTTCTGTTTAAGAAATATAAAAAAAGCCTAGTTTATTCAAACTAGGCTTTTTCTTTTTATTTAATAAGCTTCTTCTAACACACCAGTCGATTGAACTACTTGTGGTGCAGTTGAAAATGACTGGCCGTTGGCATCAACCACTCTTACGTATAAATTATAATAAGTAGATTTAATTGATGTTTTTGTCAATAAATATAACTCTGAACCTGTTCCAATTTGCAAGTAAAATGAATCCGGATCTTGTTGACGTTTAATCCACCAATAATAAGAATAAGGAGCGGTTCCTCCTGAAGCTGTTGCAGACCAAGATCCCATTGATGTTTTTGTTACATAAGTTGAACCTGTAAAACTTGCAGTGGGAATAGGTTCCGGAGTTCCTGTTAAATTAATTGTAACTTTTTTTGTTGCCTCTTTTTCAAATGAAACGCCATTAATTTTACCTCTTTGATGTTTTGCTTTTAATGTAAATGTATATGCCTTACTTGGAGCTTCACCTTTAAATTCAAAACTGCAACTAGATCCATTTCCAATCATTCGCAAATATTTATAATCAGCTGGGTCTGCATCCCAAGCATATTGAACATCTAAAATGCTTGTTGCATTATGTATTGCAGAAATTGTAAATGGCACTTTTCTAGTTGGGTTGGTTTCGTAAGGATTTAAAGCTAGATTTAAAGCATAGGTTCTATAATAGTGTGTACCTGCTAAATAAACATCATTGATACAGTTTTGAAATACTTCATTAGCTCCTTGTTTAGAATATACAATGTTATCGCCTTCTACAATAATTGCAGAATGGTCGACTCCAATAAAATTACGATTTTTATAATCCGTTAAATTATTCCAATAAATAACTTTTGTGGCGTTGCTGCTGCTATCTTCTACAAATATTCCATTTTGAATAAACCTAGTATAAACATCTCCTGGCAAATCTATTTTTTCTTTTGTTTCTAGATATTTTTCACTTAAAACAAATGAAAGTCCATGACAGTTATATAAATTATCTTCTGGTCCAACTTTCACTTTAGCAAAAGAACAGTTTTCTTGTGTTGATGTTTTTCTTGTACTTGCGATATTTGATACTGTGGCTGTTTCTGCAAGATTTTCATTTTTTAAAATATTTTCCTCAGAACAAGAAACAAATGTCAAAACAATGAATGATATTATCAGAAATTTTAATTTTTTCATGGGATTAATGTGGTATTTTGGGTTAATAACATAATCATCAAATATATATAAATTTAAGATAAATCCTATTTTATTAAATTATTTTTTGTGAACCAATACTTACAATATAAACTTTGAACCTTTGTCTCTCTGAACCTTTGAACCTCAATTTGGCACAAATTGAACTAAAAGTTGTAATTTTGCAAAAAATTACGAAGATGGTCAAGATTGGCAACATAGAATTACCTGAATTTCCTTTATTACTAGCTCCGATGGAAGATGTTAGTGATCCGCCGTTTCGCAGGTTATGCAAAACGCATGGAGCGGACATGATGTACTCTGAATTTATTTCGTCGGAAGGATTAATTCGTGACGCTATAAAAAGCCGCATGAAGCTGGATATTTTTGATTACGAACGTCCTGTTGGAATACAGATTTTTGGTGGTGATGAAGAAGCGATGGAAATGTCGTCTAAAATTGTTTCTACTGTAAAACCAGATTTAGTGGATATCAATTTTGGTTGTCCAGTAAAAAAAGTAGTTTGTCGTGGTGCTGGAGCAGGAGTTTTAAAAGATGTTGATTTGATGGTGCGTTTAACGAAAGCGGTTATCAAAGGAACTGATTTACCTGTTACAGTAAAAACGCGTTTAGGCTGGGATGAAAGCTCAATTAATATTGATGAAGTTGCAGAAAGGCTTCAGGATATTGGTGTTCAAGCTTTAACAATCCACGCAAGAACTCGTGCTCAAATGTACAAAGGTCATTCTGACTGGTCGCATATTGCACGAGTAAAAAACAACCCAAGAATTACAATGCCAATTTTCGGAAACGGTGATATCGACAGTCCGGAAAAAGCATTAAAATATAAAAACGAATACGGAATTGACGGAATCATGATTGGCCGTGCAGCAATTGGTTATCCGTGGATTTTTAACGAAATCAAACACTATTTCAAAACTGGCGAGCACTTACCTGCTCCAACGGTTATTGATCGTGTTGAAGCTGCAAGAAACCACTTAAAATGGTCTATGGATTGGAAAGGCGAGCGTTTAGGAATTGTAGAAATGCGTCGTCATTATACAAACTATTTCAAAGGAATTCATTCCTTCAAAGAATTCAAACAAAAATTAGTTACAACTGATGCTCCCGAAGATTTATTCGCGATTATGAAAGAAATTGAAGAGGTTTACGCGGGATATGAGTTTGTTTAAAAATCTCCATTCTCAATCTTTGTCGAGCTTCTCGTGGAGATTTCTCCTTCGTCGAAATGACAAAAATGTGTGAACTAGTTTCGAAAAGATACTGACACAAAAAAGCCCTTCAAGTTTTGAAGGGCTTTTGTTATTATTATACTTGAACTCGTTTCCATTTTCCTCTTTTATAGAAAAATATCCCAGCCAAAGTTATCGCAGTTTCAGCAACAGGAATAGCAATAAAAACTCCCGTTGGTCCCATATTGAAATGTTTTGCTAATACATAAGCCAGCGGAATTTGAAACAGCCAAAAACCAAAAAAGTTAATTCCGGTTGGTGTCCAGGTATCCCCTGCTCCATTGAAAGTATTGATTAAAACCATTCCGATTCCGTAGAAAATAAAACCGATGCTCATGATTTGCAATGCTTCAATTGCAATGGATTTTACTTGCTCGTCATTCGTGAAAAAAGAAATTATATATTGTCCAAAAACCAAAGTAATAATCATAATCGAAGCCATGAAAATTACATTATATCTGGCTGTTGTATAAACCGATTTTTCTGCGCGTTCAATTTGTTTGGCTCCTAAGTTCTGTCCAACCAAAGTCGCAGCGGCATTACTCAATCCCCAAGCTGGAAGTATGAAAAACATCATAATTCTTAAAGCTGTCTGATAACCTGCAGAACCATGATCACCGCCCGTTGTCGCGACTAATTGTGCTAAGAAAATCCAGCTACAAGAAGCAATCACGAACTGTAGAATTCCAGGTGCTGCAATTTTTACTAAAGCGCGTATCTGTTTAAAATCGGGAGCAAAATAAGGAATCTTAATTTTTAAAATGCCGTTTCCAAAAAACAAATGATAAACCTGATATAAAACCCCAATACTTCTTCCGATAGTGGTTGCCAAAGCTGCACCAACTAGTCCGAAAGCGGGTATTGGTCCGAAACCATTAATTAGAACTGGACATAAAATAATGTTACAAATGTTCGCAATCCAAAGACTTTTCATGGCAATAGCTGCATTTCCTGCTCCACGAAAGATTCCATTTATTAAGAACAAAAGCATAATGCACAAACTAGAGCCAATCATAATCTGAGTAAATCGGAAACCATGTTCGGCAGATTCTACAGAAGATCCCATCAAAATTAAAATCTCTTTGGCATAAATAACTCCAAAGATGCTCATCAAACTGTTAACTGCAAATGCAATTATGATGGCTTGCATTCCAGCTTTTGCCGCAGCGACAGGATCTTTTTCTCCAATTCTTCGTGCCACAACTGCTGTTGCTGCCATACTCATTCCGATTGCGAGAGAATAAATTACTGTCAATACAGATTCAGTCAAACCGACGGTCTGAATGGCAAAACTGCTATGTTCTAAATGCCCAACGAAATATAAATCGACTAAAGCAAAAACCGATTCCATCATCATTTCTAAAACCATCGGAATGGCTAGTAGAATTACTGCTTTTTTGATACTCCCAGAAGTATAATCAAAAGATTCGTCGCCTTTTAAGGCTTGTTTTAGTGTGGTAAAAATTTTAGAAAAGAAGCTTTTCTTTATAGATGTTTCTGTCATGATATTTTAGGATAAATAATAAAATTGGTCCAGATGTATCTTAATCTGAACTAAAAAAGTAAACGTAAGTATCCTAATTATCTAAAAAAATAAAATAGGATTAGGCAGAAACAATCATATGCTGTAGATTTTCAAGGCAGTAAATATAAGTAATATTTCTAAAGAAGAAATTAATCCAGTAATTTTTTACTTACTCGGCTGCTTGCAATTAATGAAGCAACAAACCCTAATGAAATAATGGTCGTCATTACTATTAGAACATTTTCTATTGTAAAAACAACAGGGTAAGCCAAAGTTGGCGTGATCATGATAAGTTCAAACTTCTGCTGTAATAGGACAAGGATTATACCTAAAGCAAGTCCGATTAAACCACCAAAAACACTCAATAAAGTGCCTTGAAGCAAAAATATTTTTCGAAGTCCAGTGATGTCTGTTCCTAAGTTGAACAGCGTTTTAAGATTTCCTTTCTTTTCTAAAATCATCATAATCAATGCGCCAATCAAATTAAAAAGAGCCACAATAATTACTAATGTAAAAATCAGATAAACTGCAATGTTTTCAGTATTTAGCATTCTATACAAAGACTCGTTCAGTTGTGCTCTATTTTTTAAAGTGATTTTTTCTTTAAAAATAGATTTGAGCTGTGTCTTTACTGCTCCCTCATCTGCATTTTCTTTTAATTTAAATTCAATTCCCGAGATTTGATTTGGTTTGTACATTAGTAATTCTTGTGTCAATCCTAAATCTGCAAATACATATTTTGAATCTAAATCTTCACTAATCGAATAAATTCCAACAGGCAAAACATCGGTTTTAGTGAACGCTTCTTCTGGATTTTCGATTGCGCCTTTTCCTGGTTTAGGAGCAAAAACCTGAAGTGGGTTTTCAAAATCAAGAATTCCCATTGAGAAATTTTGAGCCAATCCGTAACCAATTACAACCTGATAACTGTCTGGTTTGAGCCACTGTCCATTAAAAAGTTTTTTCTTAATATCGTTAACAACTGGATAAACACTATCAACTCCTTTTAGATAAGTAACTTGCTGTTTGTCTTTAAATAAAAACAAAACACGTTCTTCTATAATTTTGGTATAAGAAGCAACACCATTGATTTTCTTAATTTCGTTTTCCTGATCGGGAGTAAGTAAAAAAGACTTTCCATAGGTATTTGTCAATTTTAAGTCTGGATCAATTTCGTTTGTAAACGAAAGACTAAAAACCTTTAATCCGCTAAAAACAGATAAAACCACAAACAAAGCCATTGTTCCAACAATGATTCCCATGCTGGCAATACGATTGATGATATTGATAGCATTGTTTTTACTGCTACTAAAAATATAACGTTTGGCTATGTATAAGGGGAAATTCAAATTATGATTTTCTTCTTTTTTCTAAAAGATCTCTGTTTTCTATTGGGTTTTCTTTTCCTGCAAGTGCATTGTCGATTTTCTCGATGTAATCTAATGAATCGTCTATGAAGAATACTAAATTAGGAACACGGCGCAATTGCAAACGTACACGTTGTGATAAATCATGTTTGATTAAAGTGGTATTGGTTTTAATTGCCTCTAAAGTTTCTTTGGCTTTTTCTTGTGGAAAAATACTTAAATATACTGTCGCCACAGATAAATCTGTAGTTACACTCACTTTGGATACAGAAATTACCAAATTTGTAATTCCGTTTTTTCTCACTTCACCTTGCAAAATGTCAACCAGATCTTTCTGAATAACACCGCCTATTTTTTTCTGTCTATTTGTTTCCATACTGCAAAAATACTAAAATTTAGTCGTATTACATGCTCTTTTAATTGTTTTAAAAGCTGATAAAGGTCATGGCTTTTGAGGGAATTATTCTACATATTTGATATAAATATAAAACTAATCTATCATGAAAAAAAGAGAACCAATTAGTCATATTATGACTAAAACCGTAGTGACTGCAAACGAAAAAGATGATCTTAAAAAAGTAGTCGAAAAATTAAAAGCACATACAATACGTCACATTCCGATTGTAAAAGGTAAAGAAGTTGTTGGAATTATTAGCCGAACTGATATAAACCGATTAACTTTTGGAGCTTTATTTGAAGGTCAGGAAAATGCCGATGAAGCGATATTAGAAATGCTAACTATTTCTCAGGTTATGACTTCGAAACCGAAAACAGTATCATCTGATACCATAATAAGAGATTTAGCCGAAATTTTTGTGAAAGAAGAATTTCATGCTCTTCCAGTTGTTGACAATGGAGAATTGAAAGGAATTGTTACTACAACTGATGTCATGAAATATCTCTTAGAACAGTACGATTAACAAATATTCATCATACATACATTTATTCTTAAAAGTGGCAGAGCATTCTTTCTGCCACTTTTGTTTTTTACATAACACATATTTCAATAAATTATATAATTTTTTAAACATCACAACAAAAAATCAACACATATTTCATTATTAAATAATTTTATTATTGTTAAAATTTTACATTTTTTTTGATAAAAATAAAATTAGTACTACTAAACTTAAAAAGCAGTAAATCAGCGTTTCAAAGAAAAAAAGACTCAAGGATTCTTGTAAAAAGAACTTATTCAATTCAAAACTAACAGGATAGAACAGGATACTAAGGGTTTCTGTTATAAATAAGTTTAAACAACTTTAACTAACCGAAATCTATTCTTATGAAAAACAAAATTAGCCATTTGTTAATTTTGATCTTTTCCATTTTTGTGCATCTAACCACACTAGCACAAAACAAAATGGTAAGTGGATCAATCACGGATTCCAACGGAATTCCAATTCCCGGAGCGAATATTGTCGTAAAGGGTTCACAAATCAACACCATTTCCGACTTTGATGGAAAATATTCCATAAACGCCAATACGGGAAGCGTTTTAGTTTTTAGTTCTACTGGTTCTAAAACAATCGAAAAAACGGTTGAACAATCTTCCATTATAGATATCACATTAAGCGATGAAGTTGCCGAGCTCAAAGAAGTAGTTGTTGTGGGTTATGGAACTATGAAAAAAAGTGATTTAACGGGATCGATCGCACAAATTAAAGGAGATGTTCTTAATACCGTTACCAGTTCTAATCCATTAGAAGCTGTTCAAGGACGAGCTGCTGGTGTAGCTGTTTTAAACAACGATTCTTCTCCAGGTTCTTCTCCGAAAATAAGAATTCGCGGAAACGGATCTGTTAGTGCAGGCAATGATCCTTTAATTGTAGTTGATGGTTTTCCGCTGGTAAATAGTAACTTAAATGACATAAGTTCTAACGACATTGAATCTATGGAGATTCTTAAAGATGCATCTTCGGCTGCTATTTACGGATCGAGAGGGGCAAATGGTGTTATTTTGATTACAACAAAAAGAGGGAAAAAAGGACAAAACAATTTAGAAATCGTAGGCACTCAGGGAATCTCAACTCCTACCCGACTTCCTAAAACATTAAGTCGAGATAGTTTTATCAATTTTATAAATGACGCTTACACGTATTCTACAGGAAAACCTGTTTACTCTGCTACCAATCCTGCCCCAAATATTAATACAGACTGGCAGGATGAAATTATTCAGAATATGGCGCTTATGCAAAACTATTCTTTGTCTTTTAGCGGTGGAAAAGAAAACACAACTTATCTACTTTCCGGAAATATTTTTTCACAAGACGGAATTGTAGAAGCGTCTGGTTTTAAAAAACTGACTCTTAGAACCAATTTAAATCACGAGTACAAACCTTGGCTTACAGTTGGAACACATTTACAAGTGGGTCGTTCGCAAAGAGATATTCGAAACAATCCGACTGGAGACATTTTCAGATACGGCTGGCCAACAATACCTGTAAAAAATCCAGATGGAAGCTGGTATTATGCTACAGAAGATCCTGCGGTAAGTTCTTATTTTGAAGGAACTTGGAATCCTGTTTCGGAGGCATTTGAAATGACAAACGAAATTTCTACAGATCGTATTCTTGGCGATGTGTATGCGCATTTTAAACTTGCCAAAAATTTGACTTTTAAAACGAATTATGGCGTAGATATTTCTAATGAAAAACAATATGAATATTATACTTCAAAATCTACTGCTGGAATTGGATCTGGAAACACAGGAACTGGAGGACAATATTACAGAAGACAAAGCTCTCAGCTAACCGACAATATTTTAAGTTATGCTAATACTTGGAAAGATAAACATAGTCTTACTGCAACAGCGGTTTATTCATGGCAAGAATATGTTTATGAAGATTTGGGCGTAAAAGGCTCTGGTTTTCAAAATGATGCTACAGGAGCAAATGATATCACTTATGCAGATCGAGCAAGTATTACCAATTCTTCTAACAAATATTCGAGCAAATTAATTTCATGGACAGCTAGAACTTCTTATGCTTACAACGAAAAATATCTTATAACCTTAACTGGTCGTTATGATGGATCGTCTCGTTTTGGAAGCAACAACAAATGGGGATTTTTCCCTTCTGTGGGACTCGGCTGGAATGTTGACAAAGAAAATTTTCTTAAAGACAGTAATGTAATTTCTGCTTTAAAACTTAGAGCAAGTTATGGTGTCACAGGTAATCAGGAAATTGGTAATTATCAATCTTTGTCTAAACTTGTTAAAGCAAATTATGTGTACGATAACAATCCGATTTTTGGATTTGTGGAGACAATTGGAAATCCTGATTTGAAATGGGAACGCAACATTCAGTACAATGCTGGAGTCGATTTAAGCTTATGGAAAAGATTTGATTTGAACTTAGATTTTTATCAGAGACAAACTTCAGATCTTTTATACAACGTTCCTATTCCTACCACTTCTGGTTATTCTAGTATGCTTCAGAATATTGGCGAAGTCAAAAATATTGGTTTTGAAGTTACGGCAAGAGTAAAAGTAATAGACTCTAATTTTAAGTGGGATATAAGCGGTAATTTCTCTAAAAACAAAAACGAAATTGTGAGCCTTTATGGAGATGTTAGCCGCATAAATGTTGGAAGTTCTTCTGCTGGAATTGCTAAATATCTAATTGTTGGTCAGCCTGTAAATAGTGTTTGGGCTAGAGAATCTGCTGGTATTATTAAAACGCAGGAACAGCTGACTGCCTATCAGCAAATACGTCCAACAGCACAGCTTGGAGAAGAAATGTATGTGGACAAAAACAACGATAAAATCATTAATAATGACGATTACGTAAATATCGGAACAACTTCTCCTGATTTCTTTTACGGAATATCAACTAATCTAAGTTATAAGAATTTGACCTTAGACATTTACGGACAAGGCGCAACTGGTCTAGCTTCTGATGAAGATAGCAATTATATGATTTTTGGTGAAAACCAGATTCAGAACAGAAATTATATTCCGACTCAATATGCTTATGATAGAATGTGGAGTCCGACAAATCCGTCTGGAAATTTCCCAAGAGCAGGTGCTAAAGATGTGTATCTGTCTGATCGTACAAACGGAGATTGGAATTATTTTGTAGTTAAAAACATTAAACTAGCTTACAATTTATCTAACGTAATCAAAAGTGTTGATTGGGTAAAACAATTAAGCGTGTACGTGAATGCGCAGAACTTTATCAATATTGCCAACCACAGAGGATATAATCCAGAAAGTGGAAATGTAACTTCTCCTTATGTAAAAACAATGCTGATTGGTTTTACTGCGAAATTTTAATTTAAAAAACTATACAAATGAAAATTCAAAAATATATCTTTTCGGGTTGTGCATTACTGCTTTTTTCACAGTGCACCGATTTGGCTGAAGAACCATTTACTTTCCTATCGCCTGGTAATTACTATAAAAATGCAGATGAATTAAATACTGCTTTGGTAAGCGTTTACGATGGTTATCAAAACGGATTTAATGGCAATTACAAATATATTATGTATTTGGAAGTGTTAACCGAATTTGGTTCGCCTGCTTACGCAAAAGACGATGCCCAACTTTGGAACGTTTGGTCAGACATGAATAATGCTGATAAAATGGTGATTACCAATTGGGATGATGCCTACAACATTATCAACCGAGCAAATTTAGTTATTGGCAGAGGGGAAGATGTTGAAATGGACGAAACGCTTAAAAAAAGATATTTTGCCGAAGCAAGATTTCTGAGGGCGGCAACGTATTACAATTTAGTTCGTATGTATGGAGGTGTCCCAATTCCGGAAACTTTTACAGAAGGTTTAAAAAACTTGGCAATACCAAGAAAAACAACCGAAGAGACCTACGCTTACATTATTGCAGATCTTGAATATGCCGAAGAAAATTTACCTCAAAAATCGGGTTATCAAAGCGACAATATTTGGAGAGCTTCAAAAGGAGCTGCGCAAGCCCTGCTTGGAGATTTGTACCTTACAAGAGGAAGCATGACGGGAGACAAAACCTTTTTTCAAAAGTCTAAAGATTACACCGCAAAAGTTATTCAGTCTGGTCAATACGATTTACAATCCAACTTTAAAGATTTATGGTTTTGGTGGAACATCAACAATAAAAACGGAATAGAATCTGTTTTTGAATTGCAATATGGCAGTGTTGAAAATGAATATAATAATAACCATGTTATGTTTGGTGTAAATATAACTGAGACAACGCTGGGCTGTTATATGTATCACAGATTCGGTCCTTCAATTCAGCATTATCTTTCTTATAGCAATGATGATACAAGAAAAGAAGGTAGTTTTTTAACAAAAGTAAATGTCACTGAAAAAGGAAATTCAAGTCATATTTTGCAAACCATCGAATTTGTTCCAGCCGACAAAGGTTTCTTTCCCGGCTCTAAAGGATGGAAAACAGCCTCGCCAGGAAATCTGAAATTTTATGACAGAACCGAAAGTTCTGCTTCGCTAAAAAAACCTCAGGCAAATTCTTATGTCATTCGTTATGCCGATGTGTTGCTAGATTATGCCGAAGCAGAAAATGAAATCAACGGTCCTGCTGCCGCTTACGCGTATGTAAACAAAGTACGAAACAGAGCAAAACTGCCAGATTTAACTCCAGGCTTAAGCAAAGAGCAATTTGCAGATGCCATTTATAAAGAAAGAGGATGGGAATTTGTTGGAGAGGGATTATTGTTTTTTGATGAATTAAGAACCAATCGTATTGGAAAAAATGTTTCTGAACATGTCAAATACGGAAATGACAACGGAATCAACATGTACGTAAACAACCCTTTACAATTTATTCCTTCTAAAAATTTCTTATTTAAAATTCCGAGATACGATTTAGATTCTAATCCTGCATTAATTCAAAATCCTGATAATGTAAGTAATTAAAACAGAAAATCCTTTCCATCAGTTCGATGGAAAGGATTTTTTATAGGATAATCTTTTGGAAGAATTTTATCTACTTTGCAGCCATCCTTCTGGATTATTATTTGATGTATTTTGAAGAATCAAGAATTTAATAATTGTTTTTCCCGTATCTCCACTTGTTCTTACTTTTCCAATATTTTGCTTGATAGTCACTTTATCTCCTTGGCTAACCGAAACAGAGCTTAAATTTTGATATACCGTGAAAAAGTCTCCATGCTGAATCACGACTGCTTTATTCACAGGTGATAAAACGATTACTTTAGAAACTTCTCCAGCAAATACTGCTCTAGCGCTTGCCCCGTCTTCTGTTGTAATCTCAACTCCAGAATTGTGAACTGTAATTGAAGGATGCAATGGGTGTGGCTGATCTCCATATCCAAGAGAAATAAATCCTTTTTCAACTGGCCATGGTAATCTTCCTCTGTTGGCTTTAAAATCTGCAGCTAAAATTTTGTCTTCTGGTGTCAATGCAATTTTAGAAGAAGACACTGGTGCTTTTGCTTCGCTAGATCCTGGATTCGCTTTTGCTCTTTCTGCAGCTGCTTTTCTATTGGCTTCAGCAATGGCTTCACGAATTAAACGATCAATTTGTTTGTCAATTCTTTTCGCTTCACTTTGTTTTGATCTGATATCTGCAGCAATTTTATTCTTATCCTTTTTAAGGGCATTAACTAATTTCTGTTGTTCTTTTTTCTCTGCTTCCAACGTAACTTTCTCTTTCTGGTTTTCAGCAATTACCTTCTTTTTTATTTGTCTTTGACCATCCAATTTAGCATTAAAATCTACTAATTGAGCCGTTTTGGACTGAATTTCAAGACCTTGATTTTTTCTGAAAGCAGTATATTGTTTTAGGTATTGCGCTCTTTTATAAGCTTGTAAGAAACTTTCAGAAGATAAAATGAACATAGCACGACTCTGTTCAGAACGGCTTTTGTATGATTTTAAAATCATCTCGGCATAGTCTTCCTTTAGAACTTTCAATTCTTTTTTAAGTTTATTAACCTGAACCTGATTAATGTACATATCATTACTAATCAGTTTTTCTTGTTTTGCTGTAGTATTGATTAATTTCTCTTTTAGCTTGATTTTGTTTGCCTGAATTAAATATTCATTTACAGCAGATTTCTCTTTTTTTCGAACAGACTGTAGCATCTTTTCGTTATCTCTGATTTCCTGCTGAATTTGAGCTTTACGCTGCTCCAGTTTTTCTTGCTGAGAATCTTGCGCCCATACAAATGTAGTGGCACAAACTAAAACTAGACTTAGGAGAAATTTTGGCATCTTTCTATTTTTATTTTTGCAAATTTACTTAATTGTAACTTTTTTATAACCGCTTGGAACACTATACGGAAAAGAAAGTTCTTCATTAAATGAAATATTATTGTAATTCAAGTTAATACTTGTTTTGTCTTTTGGCTGCACTGCATTAATTTCGATGCTTGTTGGTAAGGCTCCTTGATCAAAATTTTTAGTGTCAGAATACGCAATTTGTAAAGTTCTGTTTTCTGATGGCTGCGAAATTTCTTCTTTCTGAATTAAATATTTCTCTCCGTCTAAGAAAAAGGTTTTTTTCAAATTGGCATCTTTTTCTTCGTCTAGCCTAAAAAGATTATCTACAATAGTTTGAGTATATTTTCCTTTTCTTAAATCATCAAATGCTTCTCCAATCAACAGATTCTGAACTTTAGAATAATCTAAATCTGTTCCTAACCATTTGCTTAAACTAGTAAAATCACCTTCGTAATATGTACTGTTTATTTTCTCATAATAACTTACTGCATCAGGTGTTATTAAAGCTTTTGCCATTGTTATTCCTAAGAAACGAATGCTTATTAAAATCTGTTTATCTTTTTCGATTCTAATCTCAGCAGTAACATTTTGGCTTTGTTTTTCATCAACATATTTTGCACTTGCTTTGATGTATAAAGTCGAAAAATCTAACTTATTATCATAATGTTTTTCGATTACTTTTTTGTCTTCTTTTGGTGCAATTGTCTGGCTTGTATTTCCCTGTACTGCTACTGCTTTCGATTTACATGAAATTACAGCAATAGACAATACTAGTATTGATATATATTTTTTCATCTGAATTCTCTTTTTTATTTTTTCTTCTTTAATAATTCATTTGCCTTCAAAAAGTATTCCTCTTTTTTCTTTGCATCTCCCAATCCATTGTATGCCTCTCCTAACTGAATATTAAAATTTGATTCTAATTTTACGTCATCCACCACATAATCAAGACCCATTTCTAAAACGGTTTTTGCATTTTTAAACTGTTTAAGCTGATTGCTTCCTAAACCTGCATAGTAATAAAATTGAGCCTGACTCGGATAAACTTCGATCAGCATCATGGCTCTTTTGGTCATTGGCTCGTATTGTTTTGCCTGGGCATATGCGTCCAGCAATAACATATTGGTTTCAAGATCAGTATCTGAATTTGCTTTTAAATCTTTTTCATAATATTTAATGGCATTTTCAAATTGTCCTTTGCTGTGATAAAACTTTCCAATTTCTTTGGCTACGTCAACATCTTTATCATTGTCAAAATAAGAAATGGCTTTTTCTAAATCGGCAGAATACTGTGGATTTTTATTTACATAAATCAAAAACTCATTCAAAGTTCTATGTTTGATTTTTGAATCAATTTTTGAGCTTGCTAAAATCACATTCATTGATTTTATAGCTTTATCGGCCTGATTGGCATCTAAATAAGTTTTAAATAAACTTACCTGCGCCCATTCAGAATTTGGTATCTCTTTTGCCAGCTGTTTTGCTACTTCAAGCGATTTCTCATTTTCATTATTTTTTGAATATAAAAGAATGAGATTCAAATAATTCGATTCTTCTTTTGGATCTTTTTTAATCTGTTGAATCAAATTATCAATTTCGGCATTCTGATATTTTCCTTGCGATAAAATCTGCGCTTTATAAATTTCGCGATCAGACGATTTTCCGAACTTATCGTTCATTTCGTTAATCGCTGTCAATGCCTTGTCATACTGATTGGTAATCATGTATAACGAAATCAAATCGTCTTTATATTCTTCGTCAAAAGCAATTATTTTTTGAATAATTTCAATTGCCAGCGGATAGTTTTTTGTCTCATAACTTACATCGTAAATTCCAAGCCAAAACCATTTGTTTTTAGGATCAAGCTGTGTTGCTTTTTCAAAAGCATCTTGCGCGTTTGGATATTGTTTAAGCGCCAGATAGTTTTTTCCTAATTCAAAATAAGCAACTGCATCATTGGGTTTCAGTTTGATACATTTCTCCAATGATACAATGGCTTTATCATAATTTTCAATTCCTTTTTGTTTTAAAGATTCATAAAACGAGTCTTGGTATTCGTCTGGTGCCATGGCAATATCTTCGGGTTCTGTCTGTGCAAAAACCGAAAATGATGCGCTGAAGAAAGCAAAAAACAAAACTGTAAAAACTCTTTTTTTTATCATTTGTAAAAATTACATTTTAAACAAAACGAAATTTTGCTAATTTTTATTTTATTCTAAAACAGCGTAATCTCCAATGCTGATGCTTGTAAATTTACCATCGTAACTTACATGGTTTCCAATCATTGCATTATCAAGATTAGCATTTTTAATTTTAGAATACGTTTGTACCAAACTGTTTTTGATAATACTGTCTGTTACGTGGCATCCATTTCCAAGAGAAACATTTGGTCCGATTGTCGTATTTTTCAAGACCACATTTTCTCCAATATAACAAGGCGGAATAATAGTTGAATTCTCTAACGTCACACCATAATCTACTAAATGCTCGCCATCATTGTGAAGAAAACCTAACATTCTAGTATTCGTTTCAACGGTAACATCTTTGTTTCCGCAATCCATCCACTCATCAACGCTTCCAGTTTTAAAAACTTTTCCGTTTGCCATCATCGCTTTGATACCATCATTTATCTGGTATTCTCCACCATTCTGAATGTTATTATCCAAAACATTTTGAAGTTCGTTTCTTAAAACTCCAACTTCTTTAAAATAATAAATTCCGATAACGGCTAAATCGCTTACAAACTCTTTTGGTTTTTCAACCAATTCTACAATTTCATTATTTTGGTTTAGTTTTACAACACCAAAAGCCTCTGGCTGATCTACTTGTTTTACCCAGATTACAGCATCTGCTTCTGGATCTAATTCAAAATCAGCTCTAATTAAAGTATCTGCGTAAGCAATTACAGCTGGTCCAGAAAGAGAATCCTTCGCACACATAATCGCATGTCCAGTTCCTAAAGGCTGATCCTGACGATAGATAGAAGCTTTAGCCCCTAATCCTTTTGCTAGATCTTCTAGACTTGCTACAACATCATCTCCAAAAAAAGCCTCGTCTCCTAAAATAAAAGCAACTTCTTCAATTGGTTCCTTTAAAATTTTTGCAATATCTTCTACTAAACGGTGAACGATAGATTTTCCTGCAACTGGAATTAATGGTTTTGGAACGGTTAATGTATGAGGCCTCAATCTTGATCCACGGCCCGCCATTGGCACAATTATCTTCATTTTCTTATTTGATTTTATGTGAAGATTTTATAAAAATCTTCATTGGGTTTGGTCTTTCTTTTTTATTATTTCACTCCAGTGCTTCCAAAGCCTCCTTCACCTCTTGATGTTTCAGTAAGTGTTTCAACTTCGATCCATTCTGCTCTTTCATGTTTAGCAATAATCAGCTGTGCAATTCGTTCTCCATTTTCGATTACAAAATCGTCATTAGATAAATTTACTAAAATTACTCCTATTTCTCCTCTGTAATCTGCATCAATAGTTCCTGGCGAATTTAAAACCGTTACGCCTTTTTTTGCAGCCAGACCGCTTCTTGGTCTTACTTGTGCTTCGTAACCAATTGGCAATTCGATAAAAAGTCCTGTTTTTACAATAGTTCTTTCTAAAGGCTTTAACGTAATTGGTTCTATAATATTGGCACGCAAGTCCATACCTGCAGAAGCAATCGTTTCGTAATTTGGTAAATCGTGCTGTGATTTATTGATAATTTGAATTTTCATTTTTAAATATAAAATTTTTAAAAGCGTCTTATTTTCTCTTCATTATTCCTTTAATAGTATCTTTTTCAAAATGGTAAACCATATACATAAAGACTAAAAGAAGCGGAATTCCAACATAATATTTTTCTCTAAATCCGTAAAAAGAGATAATTGAAAACAATATTGAAACGCCTAGATAAGCGCCAATTTTGTTCATGTCATAAGGAATCGGGTAATATTTATTTCCTAAAACATAAGAAATAAGCATCATACTACCATAAGCTGAAATGGTCGCAATTGCAGAACCATAATAGCTGTATTTCGGAATTAATAGATAATTTAAAATCAAGGTAACAATTGCTCCTACAATAGAAATGTAAGCTCCAATTTTTGTTTTATCCGTCAGTTTATACCAAACTGATAAATTGTTGTAAATCCCTAAAAAGAAATTTGCCAAAATAATTAATGGCACCACTTTCATGGCTTCCCAATACGATTTATTATCTAATAACAAATATTTCAAAACGTCGGCAAAAACAATTACACCTAATAAAATTAATGATCCCAGAATCACAAAATATTTAGTAATTACCGCATAAGTTTGCGGTGCATTTTCATTTTTAGCATGACTAAAAAAGAATGGCTCAATTCCTAATCTGAAAGCAGTTGCAAAAAGAACCATAAATAGTCCTAGTTTGTAACAAGCAGAATAAGCTCCAACTTCAGACTTTGCTAAATTTTCTGGAAGTAAATATCCTAATAGAATTTTATCGAAGTGTTCATTTACTGCAAACGCTAGTCCAGCCACTAAAATAGGCAATCCATACTTCATCATTTTCTTCCAAAGCACAGGATCGAATTTTCGTCCAAGCGAAAGATAATTTGGAGAGAGCACAATAAAAGTTGCCAAACTTGCCAAAAGGTTTGCAATGAAAATATAAGCAATTTGGAAATTTTGTACATATAAATTATCCCAAACAGAATTCGGATTTTCTGCCGCCAATTTTGGCAGATAAATCAAGAAAAATATATTCAGCAGTAAGTTTATAACAACATTTCCAATCTTGATCGCCGCATAAACCATCGGTCTCTGATTGGCTCTAAGTTTAGAAAACGGAATTAAAACCAGTGCATCTAAAACTAAAATCCATACGGTATAAGTAATGTATTGAACATCAACTTCGGCTAGATTTGCCAGTGTGTTTCTAAAAATTAACCCAACAAAAAGAAAGATTATTGAGGTCCAAAATATAGAAATAGTCGAAGTGGCTATTACATTTTTCTTATCTTCTTCGGCACTGTAAAATCTAAAAAACGCAGTTTCCATTCCGTAAGAAAGAACCACGTTAAAGAAAACCATCCAAGACAATACGATCGAAACTTCACCATACTCAGCCGTAGGCAAAATTCCTGTATATAATCTCACTAATAAAAAACTTAGCATTCTCGGTAAAACTGTCGCCAGTCCGTAAATTGCCGTTTGCTTGAATAGATTTTTATATAATCCCAAAATATAATTCTAATAATGTTTGTGAGACAAAAATAACCATTTCTTTTGTTTAATGGAGTTTTTGTTGATGCAATAAAGAAAACTTCTGGTCGTTTCTTAGACTGTCATTTTCTTTTCATCCAAAATTTTGACAA
Organism: Flavobacterium sp. B330r; assembly: GCF_056824325.1. Lineage (NCBI taxonomy): Bacteria > Pseudomonadati > Bacteroidota > Flavobacteriia > Flavobacteriales > Flavobacteriaceae > Flavobacterium > Flavobacterium sp. B330r. Next base: position 1,876,038 of record NZ_CP124860.1, on the reverse strand, counting down.
AATGAAAACCTTTTGGAGCATATCCTTGGTTATAATAGAATCTATGTGCTCCAAAATTTCCTGTAAAAGCATCCAAAACTATACTGCTGCAATTTAACTCAATTGCTTTTTTCTCTATATAATCGGTAAGCAATTTTCCAATTCCTTTAGATCGATGATCCGGATTAACAACAAAATTGTCAATTTCTAGATATTTTCCCGTCCAAAGTTTTGTAGCCGACCAGCAACCTGTTAGACCGAGACAAATATCATCTTCAAATATTGCAATCTGAATATAGTTATGCGGAACCATTTCAGAAAGAAATGATTGATATTTTTCTAGAGATATATTAGGATACAAAAATCGAATTGTACTTATTTGAGCAGCCATATCCTCAATGGTAGTTAGCTCTTTTATTTGTAAAGCCATCGTTTAAAAATGAAATAGAAGTCAAAAATACTCAAAATATAATCATCAAAGAATCTGTTTTCATCCATCTATCTCTTCTTCTTATAAATCTTTAACTAATTTATTGGACATTAATTTTATCTCAGAAAAATAAATTCGATTTTTTTACGTTTTTACATAAAAGCAATGCTTTGAAAACTTCTTGATAGCAGACTAACTGAGGAATGTCTGAGCAAAACTACAGAAACATTCGTAATGTTTCATCAATCTCCTTACTTACAGATAATTATACTGTTTTTTAACACAACATGTGAAATATATAAAATACACATGAAAATTATGTAACATTTTTTTTACACTGTTTTTTTAAATTTGTCTCAAAGGGAATGAGAAAGCTAGCAACAACCCTTCAAAAAAAAGAAAGCACTGGGACTAATAAAGCTTGTTTGTTCCCATAAAAGACAAAGCATAAGGGATTGATTCAGCTGTATTGTAACCCTAATAAAAACAGAGCACTGGGACTGATAAAGCTTGTTTGTTCCCACAAAAGACAAAGCATAAGGGATTGATTCTGCTGTATTGTAACCCTTAAAAAAACAGAGCATTGGGATTAATAAAGCTAGTTTGTTCCCATGAAAGACAAAGCACGCAGAGTTATCTGTCTATTTTTATAAAATGGTAGTGATTCTCAACTTAACTGTAATTTGAGAATCACCATTTTATAAAATTATTTTTAAAAAAGAATAAAACTTCCAATAAAAGAAAAGCCAGCATTAGCTGGCTTTTCTTTTTATATATAATAGGATAAATTATCCATTCAAAGCTTCTGCTCCACCAACGATTTCCAAAATCTCACTTGTAATCGCAGCCTGACGAGCTTTGTTGTAAGTTAATTTTAATTGGTTTCTTAATTCAGTTGCGTTATCTGTTGCTTTGTGCATTGCAGTCATACGTGCTCCATGCTCAGAAGCAAAAGAATCACGAATACCTTTGTATAATTGTGTTTTTAAAGACTTAGGAATTAAAGCTAATACAATTTCTTCTTTTCCTGGTTCAAAAATATAATCTCCAGAAACAGCAGCACCATCAGTATTAATAGGTGCCAACGGTAAAAACTGCTCTACTTGAACAATCTGAGTAGCAGCATTTTTAAACTGATTGTATACTAACTCAATTCTATCGTATTCTCCAGATAAGAATTTCTCAGTCAAATTATCTGCAATTCCAGCAACATTTTCAAATGTCAAATGATCAAAAATTGCATTATGATGACCGTGAATTTTATGTGTTTTAACTAAAGCATCACCACCTTTTTTACCAATGGCAAAAACGTCAACTTGCTTTCCAGCATAAAACTCAGTACGATTTTTAATCTCTTTAATAATATTTGAATTGAAAGCACCGCATAAACCTCTATTTGAAGTTACAGCAACTAACAATACTTTTTTTACTTCACGTTGTGTAGTGTAATCTCCTCCTATTTCACCTTCTAGTGTAGCAGAAAGATCTTGCAATAACTCCGTTAATTTCTCGGCATAAGGACGCATTGCAGTGATTGCATCTTGTGCTTTCTTCAGCTTTGCAGCAGAAACCATTTTCATAGCCGATGTAATCTGCATCGTCGATGAAACGGAAGTAATTCTATTACGGATTTCCTTTAAATTTGCCATCTATTAATTAGAAAATGCGACAATTTTAAAATTAGATAATTAGAATAATGATAGAACATTATCTAATTATCTAATTTACCAATTATCTAATTAGTTATATTTTGCTGAAACTTCTTTTGCCGCTTTTTCGATAACATCTGTAATAGCGTCATCTAATTTTCCAGCTTTCAAAGCGTTAAGTGTATCTTTATGTTTGCTGTTTAAGTAAGCTAAGAAATCTGCTTCGAATTCTTTTACTTTATTAACAGGAACATTTTTTAATAAGTTTTTAGAACCAGCGTAGATAATAGCTACTTGGTTTTCAACTGTATAAGGATCATTTAAACCTTGTTTCAAGATCTCAACGTTTCTTTTTCCTTTTTCGATTACGTTTAAAGTAACAGAATCTAAGTCAGAACCAAATTTAGCGAAAGCTTCTAATTCACGGAATTGAGCTTGATCTAATTTTAAAGTTCCAGAAACTTTTTTCATTGATTTAATTTGAGCATTACCTCCAACACGAGATACAGAGATACCTACGTTAATTGCAGGACGAACCCCAGAGTTGAACAAATCTCCATCAAGGAAAATCTGACCATCTGTAATAGAAATTACGTTTGTTGGGATATATGCAGAAACGTCACCAGCTTGAGTTTCGATAATTGGCAATGCAGTTAATGAACCACCACCTTTTACGATAGACTTAATAGAATCTGGTAAATCGTTCATGTTTTTAGCGATACCATCATCAGCGATTACTTTACAAGCACGCTCTAATAAACGAGAGTGTAAGTAGAAAACGTCTCCAGGGTAAGCCTCACGTCCCGGTGGTCTTCTTAATAAAAGAGAAACCTCACGGTAAGCAACAGCTTGTTTAGATAAATCATCATAAACAATAAGAGCTGGACGACCAGAATCTCTGAAGTATTCTCCAATTGCAGCACCAGCGAATGGAGCGTAAACTTGCATAGGAGCTGGGTCAGAAGCATTAGCAGCAACGATAACTGTATAAGCCATTGCTCCTTTTTCTTCTAACATTTTAGCGATTCCCGCTACAGTTGAAGCTTTTTGTCCAATTGCAACATATATACAGAATACAGGTTTTCCTGCATCGTAAAATTCTTTTTGATTTAAGATTGTATCGATACAAACAGTAGATTTACCTGTTTGACGGTCACCGATTACAAGCTCACGCTGTCCACGACCAACTGGAATCATAGCATCAACTGCTTTTACTCCTGTTTGTAATGGCTCAGTTACTGGCTGACGGAAGATAACTCCAGGTGCTTTTCTTTCTAAAGGCATTTCGTATAAGTCACCACCGATTGGTCCTTTTCCATCAATTGGAAAACCAAGAGTGTTAACTACACGTCCTACCATTTGCTCACCAACTTTAAGAGAAGCAATACGTTGAGTTCTTTTTGCTGTAGATCCTTCTTTAATTCCAGTTGATGGTCCTAATAATACAACCCCAACATTATCCTCCTCAAGATTCAATACGATACCTTCCATACCGTTATCAAATTCCACTAACTCACCATATTGAACATTAGATAGCCCGTAAACACGAGCAATACCGTCTCCAACTTGAAGTACTGATCCTACTTCCTCTAGCGTAGCACCAGATTCAAAACCTTCTACTTGCTTTCTTAATATTGCTGAAATTTCAGCAGGTTTGATTTCCGCCATCTTAATTTATAATTTAGACACTTTTTGTGTTATAAAACTAATTACTTAACTCTCTTTTTAATACTTGTAATCTGTTAGCAACTGAAGCGTTGTACTGATTATCTCCTATTCTCAAAATAAATCCACCAATAATTGAAGGATCTACTACATTTTCTATTGTAATTTTTTTATCTGATAAAGTTGCAACTTTTGCCAAAACTTTAGCTTCTAAAGCTGCATCCATTGGAATAGCTGTTGTAACTTTTGCTACTTCAACACCATTACTTTCATCAAATAATTTATTGTATTCTAATGCAATTGCATTTAGAATTTCGAATCTTTTGTTTTCAAATAATAAATGGAACAAACCTTTTGTTACTCCATTTACATCTGCAAAAACTTCCAAAAGAGCACCTTCTTTAACTTCAACAGTAGTTGTTGGGTTTTGGATAAATGTACTCAATTCTTGATTCGTCTCAATTGCATTTGCAATTGATTTCATATCGTTATTGACAGCTTCGGCAACACCTTTAGAGTTTGCTAAGTCTAGAATTGCTTTTGCATAACGAATTGCTGCTCTTGTACTTGCCATAATCTTAGTTTAACTTTACGTCACCTAATAATTTCTCTACCAGTTTAGTTTGAGATTCTTTATTAGATAGTTCTTCTTTCAATAATTTTTCAGCAATACTCAAAGATAGAGTTGAAACTTGAGATTTCAATTCTGCCATTGCAGCATTTTTTTCGCTTTCGATAGCCGCTTTAGCTTGATCAATCATTTTTTGACCAGCTTCTTGAGCTTCGTTTTTAGAATCAGCAATCATTTTCTCTTTCATTTCGCGAGCCTCTTTCAACATCGCGTCACGTTCTGCACGAGCTTCATTCAAAATTCTTTGATTGTCAGCTTGTAAATTTTCCATTTCTCTCTTTGCGTTTTCAGCAGAAAGCAATGCATTTTTAATACCTTCTTCTCTTGCAGTAATAGATTCCATAATTGGTTTCCAAGCAAATTTTACTAAAAGCAAAATTAATATTACCAAGATTAAAGCCTGCCAGAAGAATAATCCGAATGAAAAATCGTTAATTAACTTATCCATTTTATATAACTATATTAAATATTTAATTTCTTTTTTAAAAGTAACAACATCTTTAACCAACCGTTAAAGATGCTGTTATTTCTCTCTTTATTATTTTCCTAAGATCAAAGCAGCGAATGCTAAACCTTCTAATAAAGCCGCGATAATAATCATCGCAGTTTGAATTTTACCAGCAGCTTCTGGCTGACGAGCAATAGCGTCCATAGCAGATCCACCGATTTTACCTAAACCTAAACCTGCACCGATTACTACTAAACCAGCACCTACTAAAGTTGGAATTGTTCCCATAACTATTTATATATATAAAATTAAACTTCTAAATTAAATAATTGCTGTTTCGTCTTCATGGTGGTGAGCATGATCATGATCTTGAACTGCCATACCAATAAACAATGATGATAACATTGTAAAGATGAATGCCTGTAAAAATGCAACTAAAATTTCAATAACAGAGATAAATAATGTCAATCCTAATGAGATTGGCAAATCTGCTGCTAAATTTTTTCCAACAAAAATCATTGCGATCAAACTCATAATTACTACGTGACCTGCAGTAATGTTTGCGTACAAACGAATTAATAATGCGAATGGTTTTGTTAATGTTCCTAAAACCTCAATTGGAGCTAAGATAATTTTCATTGGAACTGGTACTCCTGGCATCCAGAAGATGTGTCCCCAATAATCTTTGTTTGCACTAAATTGAGTAATGATAAATGTAAAGGCTGCTAAACAAACTGTAATAGCAATATTTCCTGTAACGTTGATTCCTAGCGGAGTCATTCCTAATAAGTTCAAGATCCAAACAAAGAAAAATACAGTTAATAAGTAACCCATGTATTTACGGTATTTTTTCTCTCCAATATTTGGAACAGCAATTTCATCTCTGATGAAAATTACTAATGGTTCTAAAACTCTACCAAATCCTGTTGGGATTGGTCCTTTTTTATATGATCTTGCTAAACCAGTAAACATTACTAATAATAGTACTGATACGAAAAGCATTGAAACAACATTTTTAGTAATTGAAAAATCTAATGGTTTTTCATTTGATGGATGACCGTGCTCATCAAAGTTGATTGTTCCGGCAGCATCTGTTTTGTAGATTTTACCGTGAACTAATTTGTAGTAGCTACCGTCAACTTCTGCAACTTCTTCTCCGTGGTGTAATTTTGAAGAAGAGAAAACTTTTAAACCACCATCAATTAAAATAACTGGTAATGGAAAACCGTAGTGTTTATTTTCTTTTTCATCTGAAAAGAAAACAAAGTCATGAGAATCTTGTAAGTGGTGATCAATAAAAGCATCTACTTTAGCTTTTGGATCAAGAGCAACATGCTCCCCTTCTTCGTGAGCAGTATGTGAAACTACTTTCTCTTCGTGAGCTGTTTCAGTTTGAACATGCGTCGAATCATTCTCTTGATTTGCAAAACCCATAATAGGTAGAGAAGCTACAAAAGCTGCAAGAATAAAGCTGAGTGGTTTGTTTGAAATCACCATATCGTGGAAAATCTTATTTTTTTACGTTTCTAAAATTTGGTGCAAAGGTACATTTTTTATTAATATTCAAAAGGATATGAAAAATTATTTTTAAACCTTGTTTTAAAGAATTGTTATTTTAACGCTTTTCATTTAATAATCGGACAGTTAAAAGCGTCTGAAATAACAAAAACAGCACAAATGTTATAAAAAAACTGACTTTTTCAACATTGCTTTCTCCAGTTTTATTTTTTAAGATCGGCTGAAGAAATAAATAGGCTAATAACATTTGTGTAAAAGTTCCAAATAAAAACGCCATTCCGACAATTTCAAAATTCTTCTTTTTTACTATTAATAATATAAGGTATAATAAAGACGAAATTGCGAAGAAAGAAAAATACAGTAATTCTAAACTGTAATGAAACTTCTCCGTACTAATTTCACTAAATAAAAAAACGGCTTTATGAATACTGTAAGTTCCTAAAGCAAGACATAACAAATAAAAAACTGGTTTGTAATTTTTTGAAAGCATTTAAAATAATTTTTGTGCAAAGATGCAACTTTTATCTCAAGCCATTTTTATTTACAAACTACTTTGTTTTATTGATATCGTTTACTTGTCGGATTACATTGTACAATGCAACTCCAACACCGGCTAATACAAAAATGGTGTTATAATATACTTTTGGGCTTGGATGTTTCTCGTCGAGCCAGGTTCCGAAATAAGAGAATACGAAAATGATTACTCCCATTTGAAAGGGAATATTAATAAATGCCAACCATTTATTTCTCCTATTATTATTCGGCTCCTTTTCCATCTTCTAGCATTATTACTGTATTTGAATGCGCAAGCATAGTGCAGGTTGCTGTAAAGTCAGCTCCTGGTTCTATTGAAAGTTTTCCTACTGCTACTTCTCCATGAATTTGAGCAGTCGATTTAATATTAAGGGTTTCAAGAACTTTTATCTTTCCATGAAATTCTCCTTCGATGTCTGCATTGTTACAGATAATTTCTCCTTTTACAACTCCTTTTGCTCCTATCACAATTTTGCCCTGCGAAGTAAAATTTCCTATCAATTCACCGTCTAATCTAAAGTCGGCTTGAGAGACTATATCTCCTATTATTGATGTTCCTTCAACAATTCTATTAGTTTTTCCTAATTGTTCAGTTCCGTTTTTTTTTACTTTTTCAAACATGGCGGTTAAGATTTAAGGGGTTTTCGGGGTAAGGTATGCGTCTAGATTTTTTTTAATCTGAACAATTTTGTAATTATCATTTGATATAATTATTGCTTGATCTGGGATTTTATATTTCTTATCTTCTCTGAAAACTCCAGCAATATCATTTGCATAAGCTTCAGATTTTAAACCATGAATAACTACAAAACTTTCTGTTTTATTGTATTTATCTAGAGATGTTGTCAATCTTTCGTAGTTTTCAACTAATAAAAACACTCTAATTGCTTCTTCTATTCTTTTAACCGCTTTTGTATCGTTGTTTGCAACACGATATACTATTTTCCAATTTTTAGTATCTGTTGTTGTAAAGTTAAGTTTCTCCAAAACAGGAACTTGTTTTTCTAAGATCTCTCTTGCATTTTTACCTTCTTCACTATTTGGGTAATTATCTGCAACGTTCTCAAGTCCTTTTTTATAGGCTTCTAAACCATATACTTTTCCTGAAGTATTGGCTTTTAGCAATTCGTATTTTGAAACAATATCATCTCCAGAATATTGATTAATTAGATTATCAATATTCGCCAAGACTTCATCAAAATGTTCTTCTTCAAAAAGTTTATACCATTTTTGATATTCTTTGTCTGGACTAGAATTTGGATCGTCTTCTTTATTGTTTAAAATGTGAGCATATCTCGAATCTGGATATTTAGATGAAATCTCGGCTTTTATAGCTTCGGCTTTTGCCGGATTTGTAATTTGATAAATTTTGTACAAATTATACATTGATGGCAATACCAGTTTTTCTTCAGGATTGTTCTGAAGCAGCTGTTCTAGTTTGTCGCTAGCCAAATTATATTCTTTAAACTTCTCCTTATATATAAGTCCTAATTGATAGTATGAAAAATTACGCTCTTTGCCAATACTATCCATTGCAGTTTGAGAACTTGGAAGCTGTTTTACATAATAGGCTACAGTATATTTTTCTGGTACAATTGTGTCATTGAGCACATTGGCAACTTCTTTAGTAGAAATCGTATCATTCATAGCATCGCTATTTGCGCCTTTTATACCTGACAATCGCCAGTTTCCGCCCATAGTTCTACTACCCCACATTTTTTTAAACTGTAGTTTTCCGTAAGCAACTGTTGTTGGATTATAAAAATAGAATGAACTGGCATTATCATTTCCTCCAGGAGGCATTCCAACTCCTTCTGGTTCTACTGGTTTACCTAAAGAATTAGGATTAACAGCTCCATTTCCTGAAAAATCTGCTTGAGAATTTCGATCAATATTAGCTAATCGTTCTTTTTCCTTTTCTTCTAAAAGTTTTTTTGCTTCGTCCTTCTTTTTAAGTTCTGCAATATAATTTTCGAAATAAGCTTTCTTATCGTTTGGTGGCAGATTATATACTTTAATAATACTGTCATTGCGTTTTGCAATAGCTTCGTACTTAATTACGTCATCCAGATTTTTTCTGTTTTTTTCTATAAATGCAAATTCTCTTGTTTTAGGATCCAGTTTAACCAAAGTACTATCATAATACTTTGCCGCCATCGAATAATCTGTATTTTTAAAATACATGTTTCCAATGTTTCTATAAGCAGAAGCCATTAAATACGGATCTTTAGATTTTCTTCCTAAAGACTTATTGTAAAATGTTAATGCGTTTTCTTGATCTTTCTTTTTATCATAATAAACTCCCATTTCATAAAAAAGAACATCATAATAAGGACGATTTTCACGATCAGTCACCAATTTATTAAATGTTTTTAAGAAAATCGTATCATTATCTTTTCCATAATCAAACATCTGTGCTTTTTTCGCGTATGCGTGCATCATATATTTACGATCTGCTTTTCTGTTTAAATCAATAACCGCATCATAAAAATAAATGGCGCTGTCACGTTTTCCTTCCGCCTGATACATTTGGCCAAGTATAAAACGATATCTTGCGCGTTCTTCATTATTTCGAGTAAATTGTTCTGCAACTCTAAGTCTAGAAACAGCACTGTCTTTTTGTTCCAGATTTAGAAAGGCTTCTGCCAAAAGTGCGTTGGCATCTGCATAAGTTTGCTTATCTAAATCTGTTTTTTTAAGTAAAATTTTAATATTCTTAAGAGCAATCGCGTCATTACCTAAACGCATATTGGTTTTTTCACGCCAGATTTTTGCCGTATAAATATTATTGCTTTCTGGATACTTGTATAAAATATAGTTGAAGGCCTCAATTGCTGGAATAAAACGCTGATCGTAATATCTTGCTTTTCCAAGCATCAAATACGCTTCGTCAATCTGCCAGTTTCTTTCTCTTCCTCCAATATTCATGGAGTGTTTTTGAATGGCTTTTGTAGCTTTGGTTTCTGCTTTTTCAAAATCAGGGTTTTTAGCTTTTTCTCCTTCAGAAAAATTTTCATCAAACTGCATTTTTTCAATTGGCAGTTGTTTCCAGAAATTATCTTCGTTATTGGCCTGAATGGACTTTAAACCTTTGTCTAAACCAATTCCTCCATTGTAAAGAATGTTGTATTTTGTCCCGATCGAGTGAGAACTTCGAGCCAAAAAGGTATTTTTTTTGGTAGAACAAGCTATCAAAAAGAATAAAAAAACGAAAGTAAAACTATATTTAAGAGTATTCTTTTTCAATAGAAAAGAGTTTAAAACAGATAACTACTAAAAATTGGTTTTAGTATATTCATTTGTAAAAATACGCTTCTTTTTGAAATATAGAAATTCTTACACCGCAAAAAATAATTCTAGTTCTTGTAAGGTTTCTTCTGAGGTCTGAATATCTTTAACAATTTCGCCCTTATTAAGCGCCACAATACGATTGCAAACTTCTACAGTATGCTGTAAATCATGGCTTGAAACCAAAACAGTTACATTTGGATCGTCGGCTAATTCTTTGATAATTTTTTTTAATCGGCTCACTGTTGTAGGATCTAAATTTGCAAAAGGCTCATCTAAAATTACAACTTCAGGATTACCAATAAGTGTGGCAATAATACCCGCTTTTTTCTGGTTTCCTTTAGATAAATCGCGAAGGTATTTTTTGTTGTTCAAAATTTCTCCATTAAAAAACTCTTCGTGTTTTGCTAGCAATGCATCAATATCTGCCTTATTCTGATTGCGTAAATCACCAATAAAATAAAAGTATTCTTCCGGAGTTAAATATCCGATAAGGAAATTCTCATCTAAAAAAGATCCGGTAAAAGATTTCCAATTTTCGCTTGTATTTACCTGAATATCATTACTTTTTATATATCCTGTTGAAGGCTGGATTAGATCAAGAAGCAAACTGAAAAAAGTTGTTTTTCCTGCTCCGTTATTTCCCACCAAGCCAAAACTTTGTCCTTTTGGAATTTCTAGATTATTAATATTTAAAACTGTTGTTCCGTTATATGTTTTTGAAAGCTGATTTACTTGTATCATAATAATTTTAGATTGTTGATTTCAGATTTTAGATATAAAATGGAGATAATTATCTCATTTTCAAATTGACAATTTATCTAATTAACCCTTTTGTTTATAAGCACTTATTGTACTATACTTTTCTTTTTTGTACCTCTTTTCTATTGATGAAAATACTTTTTCTTTAAAGATAAAACCCAAAATTCCTGCTCCTGCAACCAAGCTTAATGCTACAGTTTTATCTGCAAAACGAAGTCCAAGCCAATACAATAATAAAGGAAGGAATATTTTTGGCAAAGACAGAAGCATCGAATTTATATTAAACGCTTTTTTATCTCCAAAGGCACCACCAGCACTGCTTAAATCAATTGGTGTTTTAGTAAAAGCACCTCCCAAAAGTACCAAATGAGAATTTACTCCAATATTGTAAATTGCACCAACTACAATAGTTAGATAAACTTCCCATCCGTAAAAAAGATAAAAAGATGCTAGAATTGTAGAAATAAAAGTAGCAATTACAATTAGCCACCATTTTGCGGTAATATAACCTCTATACGGAATATTCTGTGTCATCATTAATTGATAATATGAACTATCCCAGCTCGGTACAAACTGTCCGAAGACAAATAGAAATCCTCCTGAAACGAATATTCCAGCAAAAATTTGCATAGCAGGCGGTTGATGTGTATTTCCGAAAAAAATCAATCCGTAGAATAAAAAGATCACACTCATTACTATAGTAGTTTTTGATCTTTTATTTCTTTTGATGAGTCTAATGTCATTTTTAAGGAAAGTCCCCAAAGTACCAAACTGATTTAGCCAAGAAAGATTTTCTGTAGAGGCAACATCATGTTTTAAAGAAAGTCCTGCATCGAGATATAAATTCTTTTCGAAGTATTTAAATGTAAAATAATGCAACGCAATTAATACTAGAATCGGAATCAAGAACAATCCATCTATTTCATAAAAGTTTTGAAAAAATGGAGTTGTAAACTCCGTAATATCAAACAATTGATAATACTGCGAACCTCCTAGAACTACAATTAGCAGTAGAAAAAGAGCAAATAATCTATCAATATTGCTTAAAATAATATTCAGAAAATTGTTAATATAAATAATAGATATTACTCCCAAATGCCAAAAAATAATTTGGACAACATCATATCCGTTTAAAATTAGGACAACTGTAAATGGAATAAAAAATAAAGCGTGTATCCAGTTAAAAAAAGATAAAATGGTTTTGCCTAAAGAAAAATGAACAATGGTTGTTTTCTTTAAAGGAAGAGCTAGCAAAGGTTTGATGTTCAATACAGGAATTGACTGTAATAACAATCGAATTACTAAATCGCCTAGAAAATAATAAATTAGAAATTTGTTTAAAGTTGCCAGAGGTTCCAAATTCATTTCCTTAAGCATATAAAATGCCCCCACTCCCATAGCAATAAAAATTAATGAAAAATAGATCATCAAAAAACCTATTATTATTTTCATTGTTAGATTTTTACCGAAAGATGCAGACCGAATAAAGGCCTTCCATTCGAGATAAATAAACTTCTTAATCATGGTTTATGGTTTTAATATTTTTGTAGTAAGAGACCAAATGTAGGAAAACGTTACAAAAAAAGTTAAAAAAAATAATTTCGTGCTAAAATTTTAATAGTGGTTTGCTACTTTTGCATAAAAATTCTATCATGCCTTCATTCTTAAAACTTATAATTAAAGAGGTTAAACGCGAAACTGCAGATGCTGTTTCGATTCTTTTTAATGTTCCTGAAGAACTAAAATCTGACTATAAATTTACAGCAGGTCAATATATAAATTTAAAATTAACTCTTGATAACCAAGAAATTAGACGTGCGTATTCTATTTGCTCTGCACCAGACAGCGGCGAATTAAGAATTGCTGTAAAAGCAGTAAAAAATGGTCTTTTTTCTCAGTTTGCCAATACAACCTTAAAAGCAGGAGATGTTCTTGAAGTAGGCCAGCCAGAAGGTAAATTTACTTTTGAACCAGATGCTGAAAGGCAAAAAAACTATGCGGCTTTTGTTGCAGGAAGCGGAATTACTCCAGTTCTTTCTATCATAAAATCGGTTTTAAAAAATGAACCAAAAAGCTCATTTGTATTGGTTTACGGAAATAAAACTCCTGAAAGCACTATCTTTCATCAAGAGCTTCACGATTTGCAATTACAATATGTAGGCAGATTTTTTGTGCATTATGTGTACAGCCAAGCAAAAGCTGAAAATGCTTTATTTGGAAGAATTGAAAAATCGGCTGTGAATTTTGTTTTAAACAACAAACACAAGGAACTTCAATTTGATAAGTTTTTCCTTTGCGGACCAGAAGAAATGATTAACACCGTTTCTAATGTTTTGAAAGAGAAAAATGTAAAAGAATCTGCTATTAAATTTGAGTTGTTCACGTCTTCTTCTGAAGAACATGAAATTCAGGGTTCTCAAGAAGGGCATACAAAAATTACTGTTTTAGTAGACGATGAAGAAACTACTTTTGAAATGTCTAAAAAACAAACTATTCTTGATGCAGCTCTAAAACAAGGTGTTGACGCTCCTTATTCTTGTCAAGGCGGAATTTGCAGCAGCTGTTTAGGCCGTGTTACAAAAGGAAGCGCAGAAATGACTAAAAATTCTATTTTAACAGACGGTGAAATTGCCGAAGGTTTAATTTTAACTTGTCAGGCACATCCAACATCAGAGACCATTTATGTTGATTACGACGACGTTTAGTCTGTAAAATTCCAATATCAAAAATTCCAAATTCCAACTTTACCATTGGGGTTTGGAATTTTTTTTGTTTAATTGCGTTATTTCTAATCTTTGCCAAACTTTAAAACTTTGCCAAAGATCTGGCTTGGAATTTGGCATTTAAAAATTGAAATTTAATTGAATATGAAATCTGTACGAGAAATTTTTAGGAATAAAGAATATCTTTTGGAAGAGCCAGAAGTTATGAAGCTGGTTGATTACTGTGAAGAACTTCAGGATGAAATTGTTGAATTTAAATTTCAAAAAACCGACAATAAAGAACTTGCTTTACTTGACGTGATAAAAGAAGTTATAAAAGGATGTGATGCCATAGAAAGAGAACAAATGGAACATGAACGCTACGGTTATGACGCACCAAATTATCAGGAAACCATTGCAAATCTAAAAAGCTATATTATCGTTGGTGCCATGACGAGAAGATTTGGCTCTAAATTGAAATAAAAGCAAAATTTCATTAAAATATTGCCAAATTTTCATTAAATTAGAGGTGTAATTATGGTAATCTCAATCTCATTGTTTGAGAATTTGTAGAGCTAAATCTAATTTGTCAAACATTTAAACATTAAATATCATGACAGCTCACGTTCAACACTTTCATTTATACCTATTTATTATGCTGGTTGTAACTGCTTCACTATGCGTTCTGGCAGTTATTATAAAAATGAAAAACAAAAAAGGTCCGAAGTTGCTCGAAAGAGAAAAATACAATTCAACTTTGACCGAAAAAATGCTAGAAGTAAAAAAGACAGATTCGAATATTTTTAATATCTGGCCTTATGTAAGTAGACTTAAATCGGCTAAAATTTTATCTAAGAAAATTAAAGATCACGACTTAATTTATAAAATTTACAGAGATTCATCTAATAAATTCGAACATATCCTATTGTCAACTGAAGACAAAAATAACTTTGTCACCATTATAGTAAACAAAAAAAGAAAAAAAACCATCGGATATTCTTTTATCGATTCTGATGAGAGATACGATTTAAACAAAAATATTGCTTAAATATTATTTTTACCAGCAATACTCCAACCGGGAAAAACATTTATAGAAACAAATGAAAAAAGCTCCAAAGAAGCGACTATATTATAAAAAATATGTCGCTCCTCTGGAGCTTTAATATTGTAGACGTTATGCTTTGCTATAAATATTTCGCTTCTCCGAAGCTTAAAAAATAGCTATCCTTTTAGCTTAGTTTAAATCTCTTATGAGAGCTGTTCTATAACTTTGTCAACAACCTGTTGCGGTAAAATTGTCCTCATAGCATCCTCATATCCTTCAACAATTTTATTGCCATAAACTGAAGTTGGCAATTTTGGATATTGATTTCGGTCTGAAGTCAGTGCATTTTCTAAACTTTGATTGAAAGGCAAAAATCCTGCGTACGGATGTGTCGCTCCCCAAAGCGTAATGACCTTTACGCCCAACATTGCTGCAATATGAGCATTTCCAGAATCCATAGAAAGCATTACATCGAGATTACTGATCAATTGTAATTCTTGCTGAAATTTAATTTTTCCAGCCATATTAATTACATTTTCAAATGGTTGAGCAAGAGAATCTAAAATTTCGATTTCTTTTTTTCCTCCACCAAAAAGCAAAATCGTCTGATTTTTATTTTCAGCCAATTTTTCAATTACCTCTTTCATTAAGTCCAAAGGATAAACTTTAGAATCATATTGTGCAAAAGGCGCAATTCCAATAAGCTTTTGATTTTCATTTCCGATAATATCTAAAACATCAGAACTTAAAACTGCTTTTTCAGGAAATTGTGGTTTCGATAAATCTAAAGGAAAACCTAACTCTTCAAACACTTTTGCATGTCTTTCAAACATGGTTGGTAATTGTCTGAAAATCTTATTTTCATCACGCGTTAGTTCTTTTTTTCCTTCTCTTCCTTTATCAACGGTTGCTCTTTTTTTTCCGCTTAAAGCGAAAAGCAAACTCACAATCTTAGATCTCAAAACGTTATGAAGATCTGCAAAAGCATCAATTTTCAGTTTTTTTACATCTTTAAATAAACGTAAAAGTCCAGGAAATCCTTTGTGTCTTTCTTTTTCATCAAAAGCAAAAAACTCAAGATTAGGAATTCCGTCAAAAAAAGGTTTAAAAAATGGGCGAGAAATAACGGTTAGTTTTACCGTTGGATATTGTTTTACAAAAGCTCGTAAAACAGGAACCGTCATGGCGACATCTCCCATTGCGGATAGTCTCATGACGGCTATATGCTTAATTTTGCTAGACAAGTCTGCCAAATTATTATTTTTTATTTTGATATAAAACTGGGTTCAAATCATCGTCGTTGTACATTTTCATTTGTTTGTACACTTTCATGAATTTATCTCCGTTTTCGATATCTGTCAATAATTCTTCAATTGCTGTAGATAAATCTGTTCTTTGTTCTAAAAGAATATTTAATTTTTCCTGACATTTATCTCTGTGTTCCTGAGAAGCTTCAGCACGATTAGCTTCTTCGTTCATGTGATAAATTTTTAAAGCTAGAATAGACAATCTGTCAAAAGCCCAAGCTGGACTTTCAGAATTGATTTTCGCTCCGTCTTTTACTTTTACATCGCTATACTTTTGTAAAAAGTAGCTATCTATATATTCCACCATATCAGTACGTTCCTGATTTGATGCATCAATTCTTCTTTTTAAAGTTAATGCCGCAACTGGATCAATTTGCGGATCACGAATAATATCTTCAAAATGCCATTGAACGGTATCAATCCAGTTTTTTAGATATAACAAATGCTCGAACTTATCTTTTGGATAAGGATTATTGATCGGCTGATCTACATTATCAAACTGGTGATAATCTTTGATGCTTTGCTCGAAAACAGAATATGCTAATTTTGAAAACATGTTTTTATTTTTTTATAAAACAAAGATACTTTTTATACTTTTATACTTTGAAAAAAAACATTAATTTTTCAATTATTCTTAATAATCAATTGATCTTCTAAAAAAATAATATGAAAATCCATTATATCTCTGATAACAACAGCGTATTAAATCATTTTTTAGGTCAGATTCGAAATGTAAATGTTCAAAACGACAGTATGCGTTTTCGTAGAAATATTGAACGCATTGGAGAAATTATGGCTTATGAATTAAGCAAAATTTTGCCTTATAAAAAAGTTGAAATTCAGACGCCTCTAGGAATTAAGAACACTACAGAAATTGATGCCGATTTGGTATTATGTCCAATTTTAAGAGCTGGATTGCCTCTTCACAATGGGTTCTTAAATTATTTTGATCATGCCGAAAATAGTTTTGTTTCTGCCTGTAGATATCATCCAAATAATGATGACGAATTTGAAATTCGAGTTGAATATCAAGCCATTTCAGATTTAAATAATAAGACCGTTCTGCTTCTTGACCCAATGCTGGCAACTGGACAATCAATTGTCGCTGTTCATAAAAAATTAGTAGAAAATGCAACTCCAACAGAAATACATATTGTTGTTGTTATTGCTGCTCCAGAAGGAATTGCTTACCTCGAAAAAAATCTTCCAGAAAACTGCCACTTATGGGTTGCTTCTCTAGACGAAAAACTAAACGAAAAAAACTATATTGTTCCAGGACTTGGCGACGCTGGCGATCTTGCTTACGGAAGCAAATTATAACTGAGAGAAAAAAGTAAATAAACTACATACAATCAAGGTATAATATACAATTTCGTTGTTAAGTTTCTGCTGCACATATTCGACATGACTTGCTGCCATTATTGTTAATGGCGCAATACTGAACAATAATAAATCGTTACTTTTATTTGGCGAAATAATGTAAACAAAGACTGCTATAAAAAAACAAGCGACAACTTTCTTGTATGAAGAATGTACAATTTGTGGTCTGTTTGATAGTGTCATTAACATGGAAGTAACAAAAAATAGCGCTACAGCTGTGTATATAGAAAGTGCCGCGTTTTCATAATTATTCTTAAAATAATCTATTCTAAAATCGACTACAGCTCTTTCTTGAACGAACGTTACAGCATCGATATTTAAAATTAATGATGTCATGTAGAATAAAATTATTACGGCCAAAAGTGCTATAAAAGGTAAAACCCAGTTTCTATAATCTCTTGAAACGTGAAAAATAATAGAGATATAAACCAATATTATAAAGAGAATACTCCAAAATTGAAATAAAGAAGCTACAAAAATCCAAAATGCAGCATCAAATATTTTTTCTTTTGATGCTTTTAGAGATTGCAACGAAACTAATCTTCGAAGCGCCAATAAAATGAAAAAATTGGCATAGACAACATTTGAATCATTAAAGATCGTTGGAAAAAATAAAATAAACAACAAGTAGAAAAGTATCGCGTAACCGTTGTCTTTACTAAGCCCGTTCTTTTTTACGATAAAATTAATCATAAAAAAAGAAGCCAAAATAAAGCATAACAAACTCACTTTTTGAAAAGCCAAAAAATAAGAAGTAACCCAAGATGGGTCTTTAATTTGGAACATAAAAAAGAAAACCAGTATTAAAATTACAACCAATGAATAATTTAATGGTGTAGATTTTTTAAAAACACTTGTTATCATAAGGATATTTTATACTTTTGTGATTGTAAAGATAATACTTGTTTAAAAGGAAAAACCTAACAAGTTGAAAAAAGATTTGGTTTACCGAATTTTATCTTCAAGGCATTACACAACAATAAATAACATATAATTTTTAAAATTATGACAGCTTTTTTTGAAGGAATTCAATACCTATTTGTTAACATTTTGTTTGCTCCTCTTGACTTTTTACGTCATTTAGAATTAATTACGTGGTTTGGTGCAAACACTATTAACTGGATTTTTATGATCATCTGTGCATGCGCAATCGTTTATTGGATTAAACAATTACGTATTTTTGATGACGCTGGAACAGAAAACCAAGATACAACGGCTCATTCATTTTTAAAATAAAAAACCAAACCCTTTAATTAAAAAGGGCTTGTGAATTTATTTTTTAGATTAAATCAAAACCGATATCTTTTCTAAAATACATCTTATCAAAGCTTAGTTTATCTATGTTTTGGTAAGATTTTTTTATGGCCTCCTGGAAATTATCTCCATAAGAAGTTACAGCAATTACACGTCCTCCATTAGTAACGACATTTTCTCCATCTAATTTTGTTCCTGCGTGAAAAACTATAGAATCTGTAACATTTTCTAAACCAGAAATTACTTTTCCTTTTTCGAATTCTTCAGGATATCCGCCAGAGACTACCATTACAGTTGTTGCACTTCTTGGATCAACTTCTAAATTAAAGTCTCCTAATTTCTGATCTGCAACAGATAAGAATAATTCAACTAAGTCTGATTTTAATCTAGGAACCACAACTTCAGTTTCTGGATCTCCCATTCTAACATTGTACTCAATAACGATAGGTTCGTTTTTAACATTAATCAAACCAATAAAAACGAATCCTTTATATTCAATTCCGTCTTTTTGGAAACCTTCAATTGTTGGTTTTACAATGCGTGTTTCAATTTTTTCCATTAAAACAGCGTCAACATAAGGAACTGGAGAAACTGCTCCCATTCCGCCTGTGTTTAAACCTGTATCTCCTTCTCCAATTCTTTTGTAGTCTTTTGCCGTTGGAAGAATTTTATAGCTTTTTCCGTCAGTTAAAACGAAACAGCTTAATTCGATTCCGTCCAAGAATTCTTCAATAACAACTTTTGCACTTGCTGTTCCAAATTTTGCATGAACCAACATATTTCTCAATTCTGTTTTTGCTTCTTCAAGATCATGAATAATCAAAACACCTTTTCCAGCTGCTAATCCATCTGCTTTTAAAACATAAGGCGGCTGTAATGTTTCTAAAAACTCACATCCTTTTTCAACTGTTTCAGCAGTGAAACTATCATAAGCTGCAGTTGGAATATTATGTTTCATCAAGAATTCTTTTGCAAATTCTTTACTTCCTTCTAATTGAGCACCCAATTTTGATGGTCCAATAACCGGAATATGTTTTAAACTTTCGTCGTTTTTAAAATAATCGTAAACTCCTTTTACTAACGGATCTTCTGGTCCTACGACTACTAAACTTATATTTTCTTTAAGCACTAATGCTTTTACTGCTTCAAAATCAGTTGGAGATATCGCAACGTTTTCAGCAATTGCAGCAGTTCCTGCATTTCCAGGTACTACAAAAAGTTTTTCGCAAAGCGGACTCTGAGTCATTTTCCACGCAAATGCATGTTCTCTTCCGCCTGATCCCAATAGTAAAATTGTCATGGTGTAGTTGTATTTAGTTGTGCTGCAAAAATACTTGCTTTTATACGTAAAAAATAATTAAATCTTTAAAAAGTTGTTGAATCATTCCTAAACATTATTTTTGACGAAAATTATTCTAAAAAATGATTCGCCTTTTTGATATTTCACTTCAATTAAATGGTTTTCCTATAAAGAAAGCCAAAACCGAATTGGATAAAATTGTTCATTTTTCTGAAGAAGAATTTGATTCGTTTCTTCAAAACAAAAAAGCAGAAATTGTTGATTTTCATTTAAAAAACAACCCTTTTTACAGAGAGTTAGCAGGAAATACAACCGCACAAAATTGGGAAAATCTTCCTATTTTAAATAAACAGAATTTACAAAAACCTCTTGAAGAAAGACTTTCAAAAGGTTATTTTAAAAAATCTGTTTACCTCAATAAAACATCTGGGTCAAGCGGAACGCCTTTTGTTTTTGCTAAAGATAAATATTCACATGCTTTAACTTGGGCTTCCAACATTATGCGCTTTGGCTGGTTTGGAATTGATTTTAACCATTCGTATCAGGCACGTTTTTACGGAATTCCAATGGATTTTATTGGATATCAAAAAGAACGTTTCAAAGATTTTTTGAGCCATCGCTATCGTTTTCCCGTTTTTGATTTGTCTGACGAAGTGCTGGAAAAATTTCTGCAAAAATTCAAAACCAAAAAATTCGATTACCTCAACGGATATACCAGCTCTATTGTTTTGTTTGCCAAATATTTAGAAAATAAAAATATTGTTTTAAAAGATATTTCTCCAACTTTAAAAGCTTGTTTTGTAACTTCCGAAATGCTTTTTGAATCCGATAAAAAGTTATTGGAAAAACAATTTGGCATTCCGATCATTAGTGAATATGGCGCGTCTGAATTGGATTTGATTGCTTTTGAAAATCCAAAAGGCGAATGGCAAGTTAATGCCGAAACCCTTTTTGTCGAAATTTTGGATGAAAACAATAATTCTGTTCCACATGGAACAGAAGGAAAAATTGTGATTACTTCTTTATACAACAAAGCAAATCCTTTTATACGATACGAAATTGGCGACATTGGAATTTTGGACGAAAAAAGTACACCTCAAAAACCAATTCTTAAAAAATTAATTGGAAGAACGAATGATGTTGCCATTTTGCCAAGCGGTAAAAAATCTCCAGGTTTGACCTTTTATTATGTAACCAAAAGCATTATTGAAGATGATGGAAACGTGAAAGAATTCATTATCAAACAAACTAAATTAAACACTTTTGAAATTGAATATATTTCTGAAAATGAATTAGCTTCAGAACAAATTCAAAAAATAAAAGAAGCAATTGATTTGTATCTCGAGCCAAATCTAATCTTCACTTTCACCAGAAAAATAGTTTTAGAAAGAACCAATCGCGGGAAACTAAAACAATTTAAATCTTATTTATAAAAAATAAATAAAATCTTACATTTATTTTCTAATTAAAAACTTATGGAAGATCAATCTCTTCTTTCTGAAGAAACAATTTCAAATAAAATATATTTTATCCGCGGTCAAAAAGTGATGCTTGATCGGGATTTGGCTTTGCTTTATGAAATAGAAACTAAAGTTCTAAAACAATCTGTTAAAAGAAATTTATCCCGATTTCCGGAAGATTTTATGTTTGAACTTACTAAAAATAGAATATGATTCTCTAAGGTCACAAATTGTGACCTTAGAGAAAGGAAGAGGTAAATGTCAAAAATATCTGCCTTTTGTTTTTACAGAACATGGAATTTTAATGCTTTCAAGCATCTTAAAAAGCGACAAAGCCATTCAAACCAATATACAAATCATGCGTATTTTCACAAAAGTGAGACAAATGCTTTTAGATACTCAGATTCAGAAGAAGTTAGAAAATCACGATAAAAACATTGAATTGGTATTTTCTTATTTAGATGAATTAACTGAAAAGAAAGAAGATGAATCTGAAAGAGTAAAGATTGGCTATAAAAAATAATTCTTTAAGATCACAAATTGTGACCTTAGAAACTTTATGTCACAATTTGCGACCTCAAGTTTGTCATTTATATTACGGTTTGAAAAAATTGGAAGTCACAAATTGTGATCTCCAATTCTAAACTAAAATCTTTAAGGTCGCAAATTGCGACCTTAAAATTCGAAACGTATTATTTAAAAAAATTGGAGGTCGCAAATTGCGACCTCCAATTCTAAGCGAAATTCTTCAAGGTCACAATTTGTGACCTTGAAACTTGAAGTCGCTATTTGCGACTTCAAGTTGAATTTTAAATCTTCTTTATATATTTTGATTTGATTATCAATTGAGTAAACAAAAACCTTATCATCAATAAAATAGAAAACACAAAATTATATCCGTGAAATTCTCTGTAAACACCAAAATTATGTTTAATCAATTTAAATTTTGAAGAGGAAACAGAATCTTTTCTAATTCTGTAAAAAGCCAAAGATTCTGGAACTGGTTTTGCTATTTTAATTTGTTTTAAAATCGTAAGCCATATTCTCCAATCTTGTCTTTTTTGCGACGTCTCCAAGATAATTTTCCCAAAATAATCCGCGTCATAAATAGCAGTCAAATTGCCTACATAATTGCAGAAAAACAATTGTTTATAAGTTAACGGATTTGGTGATTCTACTTTTCTATTCAAATTATTTCCATCCTCATCAATAGAATCGTAAAAGCTGAAAGTAAAGTGTAAATTATTTGCTTTTAAAAACTGAATCTGTTTTTCTAATTTCTCAGGAAACCATAAATCATCAGCGTCTAAATAGGCAATATATTTTCCTGTGGCTTTTTCTAAAGCGGCGTTTCTGGCAAAACCATTTCCTCGATTTTCTGGTAGTTTGAAAAGCTTTATTCGACTGTCTTTTTTTACAAATTCTTCAATTATAGCAACCGTATTATCTGTAGAAGCATCATCAACCAAAATCATTTCCCAATTTGTATAGGTTTGGTTTTGAGCTGATTCTATTGTTGATCTAATGAACTTTTCAGTATTATATGTTGGAGTTAAAATAGATACTAAATCGTTCATTAGAATTGAATGTCTTTCAAAGTTGAATGTTATTTAATGTAGCTTGAAAAATCTTTATGTTCTTCTTTTGCAAGTTCTTCAGGAGATAATGATTTGAAATACTCATAGGTAATTTTCATTCCCTCTGCACGGTTTACTTTTGCTTCCCAACCTAACAATTCTTTTGCTTTTGTGGTATCTGGCTGACGTTGCAAAGGATCGTTTATTGGCAAAGGATGATAAACTACTTTCTGATTTGTTCCTGTCAGTTTTATAATTTCTTCTGCAAAATCTTTGATCGTGATTTCGTCTGGATTTCCAATGTTGACTGGATATACGTAATCTGAATGCAACAATCTGTAAATACCTTCAACTTGGTCATCAACATAACAGAAAGAACGTGTTTGCATTCCGTCACCAAAAATTGTTAAATCTTCTCCGCGAAGTGCTTGTCCGATAAAAGCAGGAATTACACGTCCGTCATTTAATCGCATTCTTGGTCCGTAAGTATTAAAAATACGAACGATTCTGGTTTCTACGCCATGAAAAGTATGGTACGCCATTGTTATAGATTCCTGAAAACGTTTTGCCTCGTCATAAACACCACGTGGACCAATTGTATTTACGTTTCCGTAATATTCTTCTGTTTGCGGATGTACCAAAGGATCTCCGTAAACTTCTGATGTTGATGCAATCAAAATTCTAGCCTTTTTTACTCTCGCCAATCCAAGTAGATTATGAGTTCCTAAAGATCCTACTTTCAAAGTCTGAATCGGAATTTTTAAATAATCAATTGGGCTTGCCGGCGAAGCAAAATGCAATATATAGTCTAAATCTCCAGGAACATGAACAAACTTAGTAATATCATGATGATAAAATTCAAAGTTTTCTAATTTGAATAAATGTTCAATATTTTTAAGATCTCCCGTAATCAGATTATCCATTCCGATTACAAAATAACCTTCTTTGATAAATCGGTCACATAAATGTGATCCTAAAAATCCTGCCGCTCCGGTAATAAGTATTCTTTTCATTTCAATATTTTCTGTTCATTACAATCGTTTACCAAATTAAGCATACAGTAAAAAATTATAAAGAAAATTATTCCTCTTTGTCGACTCAAAAAAGATTCGGTCAAAAATAAGACTATCATTGTTACCGCGAAAGCAATATGTACAAAATCTTTAGTAGCAATTCCTTTTCTAATGGTGGTAAACAACATCATTACAACTGTCAAAAAGCCAAATATTCCTAATTCTGAAAATATTTGAACATATTCGTTATGGAAATTAAACTCGCCATAATTGGGATATAAATTATGTTCTTTTACTTTTTCTTTTATTTTATTTTGAGAAGCATCTAATCCAAATCCCGTGAAAAAGATATTCTCTTCCACAAGCATTTCTTTAAAAATCCTAATTTGAAAAAGTCGAAAAGCTGTTCCTGGAAAAAAATCATTTTGTTGAAATTGATCTTGGTTCCAAGCTTGTTTTAGACTAATATTATAAATTGGCCCTTGATTTTTTGCTGTAGTTTCATTCAAAGATCCATCAACAAATACAGTTTCAAATTCAATCATAAATCGATCTCTAACGGGTTTAATAAAAAGTATAGAACTCACAGATAATATAATGACTGCCAACAATATTGCTTTCTTCGTTTTTCTAGAAACATCAGAAAAAAACGAGTAATATATTATTATCATTATTAAATCGACTATGATAATATTCTTCGATGATAATAAAAAAATAAAAACAATAAGGATCGTAAATGCTATTTTATCGATAATTGCCTTTTCTTTTTTAGCTAGAAAGAAAAACATGGCCAATGAAACAAAAACAGCCATATATATAGCATTCAATTCTAAAGTAACGAGTTCATGGTAGAAAAAGACTTCTTTATTTCCTGAATTTATAAATCTTACAATTGCCTTTAAAATATAGAAAACCGTAAAACCTACCATTGCAAAACTATACCAACTGAAAACCTTATTTACATCATTTCGATTTATTTTTGGCAAGCTGCAAAATGCTAGAGGAATTAATAAAAATAAAACTTCTTTCTGTAACCCCTTAATTGTTTGCTTACTTTCTATGGTCCAGATAAGTGATAAAAGCATTAAACCATACAATAGAATTGGAAATACTAAAACCTTTGGAATTGAAAAATTTGCTTTTTTTGATTGGACTAAAGAAACCAGTAAAAAAACAATACAGGTTAAACTTCCTATTGAATGTTTCAATGGAAGGGCAATCAACATTGCGGCTAAAAGAAAAATGAGCAATGTTTTATTCTGCCATAATTCATCAATTTTACTGAAGACTTTTTTCAAATAATCTGAGGTAGGATTCATTTATTTTATTCCAATTAAATTCTTGAATTATAGTATCGAAGTTATCCTGAACCATTTGGTCATGATCTGTTCTTTTTACCGTTTCTATGAGACGCTTAACATCTGTTGCATCCGAGAAGTAAAATGCATTTTCTGGTAAAATAGCACGGTTAAACTCATTGTTATGCGCTACAATTAATGCTTTTGCCGCCATCGCTTCTAGTAAAGACGGATTTGTCCCTCCTACTGAATGCCCATGAAAATATAGGTTAGAAAAATATCTCAAATTATCTAAATGTTCTTTATTATAAATTCCGCCTGTAAAACGTATATTTTGATAACTGTTAAATTTATTTTTAAGATGATTCCCAAAACTATTATTACTGTTTCCTACAACCAATACAACCTTATCATCTTTACTATCGACAATTCCGTCTAAAATTACTTCGATATTATTCTCAGGTTCAAAACGAGCGATTAATAGATTGTAGTTGTTTTTTTCTACATTATAGATTGAAAGTAATTCTTCATTTTGTTTAAGGAACGGCTCAGCTCCATACGCAATGTAAGTTGCTTCTACATTGTATTTCTCTTGCAAATATTGTTTAATTCCAAGTGAATCGGCAATCAGATAATTGCTGCTTTTCACTGCTTTTTGTTCTGCAAATTTTAAAAACTTTTGGGTGGTTTTAGAATATTTTGTTCTCTTCCATTCCAATCCATCCATATTGGTAATAATAGTCGATTTTTTAGGGAAAAGAAAAGACCAAATAGAACTGCTTGTGTATCCTAATTGCAAGATAATATCAAAATTCCTTTTTCTTGAATCTAGAATACAATTCAAATCATAAATAAATTGTCCTGCAGAACCCATTTTATCTTCGGGATCATATTGATGAATAATATGTACTCCCATATACTGTTTTTCTTGAAAAACATGATTATGTGAATTATATACATAAACTTCATGTTTTTGCTGCGCTAAATACACTGCAAAACATTCTGCAAATTGCTCAAATCCGCCATAATTGTTAGGGATTCCTCTAGTACCAAGAATGGCTATTTTCATCTATTTTTTTATCAATCAGAAGCCAAAAATAATGATTTTAAAAATTAAAATTTAGTTATAACAAATTCTATTTTAAATTATGAATACATAATTAAATTCCTATTTTTGTTTGAAAGCAGCTTATAGCAATATTTATGATAAATTTTGAATATCTCGAAAACCATTTAGATGATCTTCGCTTAAAGTATTTAACAGCAAACCCTTTTCCGCATTTAATAATTGATAACTTTTGTGAAGAAGAAAAATTACTCAAAGCTCATAAAAGTATTCCTGAACTCAACAACAAGAGTCGCGATTATTCTTTTGCAAATAATAAATTTGAAAAATCAAATTATAGAGAATTAGGCCCTGAACTTCATGAATTATATGATGACCTCTCATCTGAAAGATTCAATAAAATCATATCTTATATAACATCAAAATCAATTTTTGTTGACCCGAAAAATCACGGTGGAGGATTACATCAGGGCAAGAAAAATAGTTTTTTAGATATGCATTTAGATTTTAATTATCATCCTATAAACAAAGATTGGTATCGAGAATTGAATCTGCTTTTATATCTAAATAAAGATTGGAAACCAGAATATAAAGGAGGTTTAAAAATATGTGATTTAAGAACTCAAGAAGAAGCTGAACTTGATGTTCCTTTTAATCGATTAATTATCCAACAATGTGCTCCTTACACACTTCATGGATATGATATGACTTATTTTCCAGAAGGAAGTTATAGAACATCAATCGCAACGTACGCCTATCAAATTCATAAAAGACAAATTGAAAAACCGCGAACAACAGATTGGTTTCCAAAAGAAGATGCTTCTTTTTTAAAGAAACAATTTGCAAAAAATTATAACTTTTTAGTGCAAACGAAAAATAAGTTGTTTGGAAGCAATACTGCTAAAAATCAGTAATTAGATAATTTAATTACTGATTCTGTTTTATAAGACGGTATACTATTTCTGCTGATTTTTTCCAGCTATACTTTTCTTTAATCTTTTGTGCCATTATTTTAAAATCTGTGCCTAAGTTTTCTTTTAAGATTTTTTGAAGTTTATCATTAAAATCAATCTGATTATGAGGATCGAAATAATAGTCTTCAAAAAAGCTAAAATCTGACATAGCTGTTTTATCTGAGCAAATTGTCGGAATTTTTGCTGCTACTGATTCTAATGGAGGAATTCCAAAACCTTCAGCCATAGAAGGATAAACAGATGCATCTGCCCCTCTTAGTAGTAATAACATGGTATTAAAATCGGTGTTTTTTAAAGTAAATATCTTCTTTTTTATTTCAGAATCTACTTGGCTAAAAATTTCATTGTATTGAGGATTAGATAACGTATCATTTCCTAAAAAAAGAAGCTCGTATTCTTTATACAACTCCAAGTCTAAAAAAGCCTTTAAAACCATTTGGTGATTTTTTCTTGGCTCCCACCGGCTTACATAAATAATATATTTTTTTAATGAAAATTTTTGGGCTACTTCATTCTTAATTAACACTTTATCATAATCTTCAAAAAATACATTGTCAATTGCGTTTGGCGTTATTTCATAATTTGAAAAACCAAAATGCTGATGGATTTTTTGTTTAGAAAATTCTGAAACTGTCAATCTGATTTCTGACCATTTGGCACTTTGTTTATATAAAAACGTATTGATGGTTTTGCTAAAAAAAGAGAAATATTCTGGAAAATCAATAAACAATATATCATGTGTTGTAACAATGTATCTACACCTTTTAAACGGTGAAACGGTATATTGAAAATGAGCAAAATCTATTTTATGTTTTTTTATAATTTGCGGTATATCAATAAGCAATCTCAAATATTTGTTTTCGTATTTATATTTCAAATACGTAACATTTGAATGATTGCCAAAAATAGATGCTAAATTATCTGGATTAGAAGACACTAAAAAGAAATGAAGATCTCTTTTTATAATCAACTCAGAATATAAACCTTGTATATATGTTCTAGTTCCTTGAAAACCACTATCAAAAACATGACAGTCAACAAAAATACTGGTTGTGTTTTTAATATTCATCTTTTATTCTTTTTTGGCTATTATGCTCTCTAATCATTACTTCTCTAAGAGCAATCAAGAATCCAATTATTATCGATTTGTTGTCTAATTTTAAATACAATCCTAAAAATACCCAGTTTGAAACTATCAGAAAAACACTTGAGCCTATTAATAAATAATTTATTGTCTGCACGTTCTCTACATCAGATTTCTTTTG
Source organism: Flavobacterium sp. B330r (assembly GCF_056824325.1). Lineage (NCBI taxonomy): Bacteria > Pseudomonadati > Bacteroidota > Flavobacteriia > Flavobacteriales > Flavobacteriaceae > Flavobacterium > Flavobacterium sp. B330r. The sequence continues at coordinate 1,847,493 of NZ_CP124860.1, read as the reverse complement.
TCTGAATAAAACAATCAAAAAAATCAGTAGCAATGAAACACCTAATAATCCTGATTTTAAAAATACAGTCATATATCCGTTGTGTACAATTGGAATATACTGAACATATTCGTGGTCGTTTGTCCAAATTTTTCTACCCAAATTCAGAGTTGATCCTAAGCCTTCACCAAAAATTATAGCCCTATTTCCGTTAGCTGAAACTTGTTTTACAGTAATTATATTTTCAAATGATCTATAATTGTCATTAAAATCTTTCCAGTCATCCTTGTCTATTTTTGTTTTAAAAGCTTCCTGAGGAGCAATTTTTATTTTATACAAAAAAGCTTGAATTCCTTTTCCTTCTCTTTTTGGATTAATATAAACAATGGCTGTATAGCCTACAATTACAGCCACTAGAACCAATAAAATTACTTTTAAAGATCTTTTATTAAAAGTTAAATATCCTTTTAAACCAACATATAGAATTATAAATTGAATCAAATTGGTACGAGCCAAATATAAAAAGCTTGATAAACCAATTATGACTATTAAAAGCAATCTTTGATTCTTGGAAATTTCTAATTTCAGGTTTTTATAAAAAATAAGAATAATTAGTATATAGATTTCATAATCACTAAAATATCCTCCATGTTCTCTTAAAAGATTTACACTTAAAGTTCTAAATTCAATTACAGCAAAAAGTATCATTAACAAGTGCATAATAGCAATCGCTAATCCTGTATAAACCATGACTTTTAATCCTAGTTTACTACTAAATCTGCATAGTTGATAACCTACAAATAATCCTAAAATCGGTTTAACGAGATAAGTAAAATCTCTTATGAATAAAAATGGTGTTGTATTATTGAAAAAAGTAGAAACAATTGCAATTAAAAGTATTAGGAGAAAAATGGCATTGTATTGAATTATAGTAAAAGAGTATTTTCTTTTAACGGTTACCAATAAAGTTAAAGACCAAACTGCAAAAGTAAGTTCGTAATTAGCAAACAAGGAAACTACAATGCATAGCAAAAATAAAACTTGATACGGAAAACTTTTATAAATCTTGATATTCATTATTACTTGTTCAATCTAATTATTGGTTTTAAAACAGTACAATATAAAAGGATTACCATTATTTCGATAACAATTGTAGCCAAAAAAGCACCTTGGAGTCCAATGTTTTTTACGAACAAGTAAATTACGAACAAACTAAAAATAGAAGAGCCAATCGTAATATTTATGTACATTTTATTCTTGTCTAATGCAAAAAGTAATTGTTTTAAAGCAAAGGAAATTGCCATAAACAGAGGAATAATCAGACCTAGTCTGAAAAAGAATGCCATAGAATCTAATTCATTTGAAGAAATATTGAAATACATTAAAATCTGATCTGTCAATACAAATGCAACAACTACTAATAATAGGATAAACAAATAATTTAGACCATTATACTTCAACCAATTAGAAATTCCGTTTTTTAAACTCGTATGTATCTGCAGGCAAACATCAGCATAAATGAAATTAAAAAACATTTGCAAATAGGTTCTGAAAGTCATAACAATCTGCTCTATAATTCTATATTGTCCGGCCATATTATTTCCTCCTACATAACTAATGATCATTATTGGCAGATATTGATAAAATGAAAGAAACAACTGAGAAAAAGTCAGAGAAAATTCCTCTTTTAACAACAGCACCGCATCTTTAGTGACATTACGGTAGAATCTTAAATTGTATTTTTCGATCAGACTAATTAATCCTATCAAACTCGAAATAATTAATCCCAATCCTAAATAAGCATTGGCAAAAATGTAGTCTCCCTTTTTATTAATAAAAATAAAGATCCCAGCTACATATATTGCTTTAGAAATAATATTGATGAAGGAAATCCATTTATAATTTTCTAGACCCTGAAAAATCCAAGTGGGATTTATTAATTGACCAACCACATATAAAAAACTGAAAAAGAATACAGCCTGTTCTTTTTTAAAAAAGGGTATAAAATAAACCAGGAAAAGAGCTGTAAACAATAAAATTACAATCAAAAATAACTTCATTACATAAATTGAAACTATTTTCTTTCTTATAATTTCAGCGTTATTTCTGTTAATTGATATTTCTTTAGTTCCGTTAATATAAGAACCGTAATCGACCAAGACATTTAATACTAAAGCAAACGAAAATCCTACTCCAATCTTACCTAATCCTTCTTTTCCACAAATAGTTACCAAATATGGCATTACCAAAAGCGGACTCACCAGATTAACAATCTGACCAATTCCGTAAATAACAAAATTCCTGATTCGGCTATTTTGCAATATATTTTGGTAATTTAATTTAAACAAGATTACAGGATTTGTTTAGAAATTAGAATAAAGCTTTTGGTTAATTTTAAAAGCTACGAAATTCATTATAAAAAAGTTAAAAAATATTTTGTATCGAAACCAGATAAAAAGAGCCACAAAATGTGGCTCCTAAATATTTATAAAATATAGTTATTTTACGATTAATTGTATTTGATCATAAAGTGCTTTTTCTGAATAAAACAACGGATCATATTTTCCTTCCTTAGTTTTGAAGTTTTGTATAATAGCATTTTTCTTATCTACAATTTTTATACAATCATTTGGAATGAAATAGTTGAAAAATAAGGAATCTTTAGCTTCAAAACTTTTACTGTAATACTTCATTTTAAAATTTTTGATAATGATTTCTTTTTGGTCTTCATTTGTTCCAAAATCAATTCGGATATAATTCGGAATTGCATCTTCTGGAAGATTAAAAACAATGTCTTGCGGATTATCATTACCTTTTACAGCTGTCCAAACTGAATTTTCTTCTTTATAAGGAGCCTCATAAGCATCCTGGCTATAATACAACTGAAAATTATCGTCCGTTTTTACTGTTGCTGTTAAAGTCACTTGAAAATTATTATTTTTTGTTTCAACTTCAGCGGGTTTAACCTCTTCTTTACTAACTTCTTTCTTACATGAAGTAAATGTGACGAATAAAATCAAACTTGCAAAAAATAGTTTTGTTCTCATTTTAAATTTTTGGGCTAATTTAGTTTTTAAAGTTTAAAAATGCTTTATCTATATTAATATTTCTTCTATGCTATTTTATCTACAACTAATAACTTTTGCTTTCTATAAAAAGCCTTAAAAAATTGTAGCAAAATATAAATAAAAACAAATAAGAAAGGAAAAAACAGTTTCTTTTTTCCATAAAGGATACCTTCTTTTTCAATGTTTAATGTTGTACTAATATCTTTTATAATTTTATCGTAGCCTATTAATTCAATTCTATGATTTCCTTGTTCTCTAACTAAATCCCCTTTTGTTTTAATAACATCGTTAAGCTGATTGTTCTCATTATAATAAATTAGTTTATCACTTTTTTGAGAGTTATTTGCTTTATTAGAAAATTCATTCAATATGCCTTCAATCTGAGAAATTGTCGCATCATTTTGCTCCATTTTCGCTTTAACGTTAGCTAATTGCACGTCTTGAATTTTTTTATAAAAATCTGTTTTATTTAAAAAACTCAAAAATGGCTCTGTACCTTTTTTATCATCAAGTAATCCATCTGTCATAATAGAAATTCTGTGATATCGGTAATTTTTACTTGTCAGATTATCTTCTATAATTTTTTTGACATCGCCATTATCTGACATCAATTTTATTAATTCAAAATTTTCGGGTTTATTTTCAATTAATTTATAGATATCCGTTATAGGCTTTATTTCAATAGATTTAAGGTTTTTAGGATATTGAATTCCAACAGTATTTTTTAAAAAGAGTGTATCGCCTTCATTAATTTTAGAGTCAATTAAATTAATTTTTGAATATAAATAATCAGTACTCTCAAAATTTGGAGCTACAATAATTTCATGCGTATATTTTCTTTGAGTAATGTCTAGAAATAGTCCTAAACCAAACCCTAGCAAAACTAAAACCAAAACAATTACCCAATTTTTTATAAAAAACTGAATTCCTTTAAAAATAGAAGTATTAATTCTAGCAAAAAAATTACTAAACTTCTTTGATATCAGAACTAAATCAATCTCTTGATCTTCTGTATTCTGCGGTACTTTTGTACTCATTTAAAAGCGCTATTATAAATTGAAAATCTGTTCTAAAATTTTAATGGTAATCAAATAAGTTGGTTTTACACCTGTTGTCCCTAATCCGCCTGAAGCCAAAGTGCTTCCTGTTTCTAAAGGATTATCTGAAGCATAATACGCATAACGAACTTTAATATCGTGCGGTACACTTTTTCTAATTTTTGATGCCGACTGAATTGCTTTTTGGTAATAAGAACCTTCCATTTCTAGACCAATTACTCCCCAAGTCGATTCGTGGAAAAATTTCAATAAATCTCTATTTTGCAACGAAGTTCCCAAAACGGTAACCATCGCTCCTTCATAAATATCAATATCATTTCCTTCGAACATTGCGCCATTAAGTTCATTTTCAAAGAAATAATTATCAGCCGTTCCTTCGTTAATATGTGCAGACGGAATCATAATATCTCCTTTTCCACCTTCTAGAATTCCCGCTTTACCCATAATAGAAACTGATTTTACATTTAGTAAAGTTTCTTTTTTATATGGTTTTAAAAGTTCATCGATAGTCTCGTAGGCTTGTTCGCCAAAAGCATAATCCATTACGATAATTACTGGTTTATCTTCCCCAACATTAGCATGAGAAAATGCTGTTTTTGACCAGTCAATTTTAGCGGTATCAAAAATTTGAACATCGATATTCGTTCCTGAGCAATCTGGCAATGAAATCATTCCATTTTTTAAAGCCAAATCTTCTACTTGAGATCTAATTTCTTTTGAACCAGAACCGCTTAATTCTTCATAAATAAAGAAATCTGTTTTTCCTTTGTATTTTGTTTTTAACAATGGTGTTGCAAAAATCGAATTCATTACACTGTGCATGTTAGCACTAATTACGTGAATTGGTCTTTTCAGTAAATCATTTGCTTTAAGAACTTCTTTGATATTTGTTGCCCAAATTTCTCCGTGAATATGGTGTCCCAGACGCTCACGTAAAACTGGGCTAAAAGTAATTGTACGTTTATTATTTTCAACAATTTCTTCAATTGCTAATTTTCCTAACCAATAAATAACGTGCAAGAAACGATCTGGCGCAGTTTCTGAACCAAATGCGTCGTAAATGTCTAAAACCTCTTCAAAAGTTCTCGCCAAAATATTCGCAACATGAGAAATCGCTTTTTCTTTTTCTACCAAAGTAAGCTTTTTGGTCTGCATAACAGCTTGTTCCAGTTTCTGCCAATCGCGAGAAACCTCTCCTCCATCGTCTATTAAAACTCTATTTTTAATTTTATGAGATTCAATGAAAATGAAAGTCAAGTGGGTAAGAATATCGTAAATGTCTGAACGTCCACGCGTGATTTCGACATTCATTTGCTCTTCGTCGATTCTATAGCAGTTTCTTCTTCTTTTTGGAGGAACAATTGCTTGGAAATGCGATTTAGAATATCCTTCGTCTGAAGTTAAATTGATAAAACGGCATTGCTCAATTCCTATCGGAAGACGCTCAATAACATATAAAAGTCCGTTAAGTTCTACTTTTTCTTCGGCAATATTCCCGTAAATCTCAGGACGTAATGCTAATAATGATTCTCTTAAACTATCGCCCGAAACTCCCATTGGTTTGTAAAAACCACGGTTGAATAAATGGCGCATTGTAATGTACATTTTTTCTATCGCCGCAGAAGATTCCTGCGCTCTAGATCTTGATATATGTTTGGTTTCTTTCATGTCTTTTTATTTAAAAAATCAACTTTTATTTTTAAAGAAGATTCGAATATTTCGAAAGGCGAAAGTAGGAATTATATATATAACTTTAAAGAATTACCATTTAACAAATTGTTAGAAGGTTTTTTTGAAAAAGCTAAATTCTACTTTAAATTATCTGCAATATCTCTATTATTTGATAATCTAGGAAGTTTATTTTGCCCGCCCAGTTTTCCTTGCGATTTCATGTAATCGTGAAATCCATTTTTAGAAACTTTCGTGATCACTACTTTTCGTAAAACGTTTCCGGTAATTAAATCATCGTAATAAATATTCTGCTTACGCATTGAATTGTCAATCGTTTCTGCAAAAATTTCCATGTTTTCAGGCTCTTTTTCAAATTCTATTAGCCATTCATGATAAGGTAATCCGCTTGCAGGCGTTATTTGTGGTGCAACGGTAAATTCGTTAATTACAATATTAGTAGAATTTACGGCTTCTTTCATCGCATTTTCGACCTCATTGGCAATTACGTGTTCGCCAAAAGCCGAAATATAATGTTTAATACGTCCAGAAACTATAACACGATGCGGAGCCAAAGAGGTAAATAGAATAGTATCTCCAATATTATAACGCCAAAGTCCTGCATTGGTCGAAATAATCAAAACATAGTTTACTCCTACCTCAACTTCCCCAATTGTATATACTTTCGGATTTTCGTTAAAGAATTCGTCTGCTTTTATGAACTCGAAGAAAATTCCTGAATTCAACAATAAAAGCATTCCTTTTTCTTTCTGAGAATCTTGATAGGCAAAAAAACCTTCAGAAGCAGGAAACAATTCGATACTATCAACTTTTCGACCAATCATGTTTTCAAATTTGGCGCGATAAGGTTCGTAATTTACACCTCCGTAAATAAACAGATTAAAGTTTTTGAAGATCTCGCCAATCTTTTTTCCGCCGCTTTTTTGCTGTAAACGTTCAAAATACATCTGGACCCAAGACGGAATTCCAGAAATCACCGACATATTTTCTTTGATAGTTTCATCTGCAATAGCATTTACTTTGGTTTCCCAATCTTCAATACAATTGGTTTCCCAAGATGGCATTCTGTTTTTCTGTAAATATTTAGGAACAAAGTGTGCTACAATTCCAGAAAGTCTTCCGAATTTGATTCCGTATTTTTCGGTTAGAATTGGACTTCCCTGCAAAAAAATCATTTTTCCGTCAATAAAATCAGCATTTCCCGTTTCATGAATATAATGTAAAATCGCATTTCGAGCTGCTTCTATATGATAAGGCATCGATTCTTTGGTTAACGGAATAAATTTTGCTCCCGAAGTTGTCCCCGAAGTTTTAGCAAAATACAATGGTTTTCCTTTCCATAAAATATCCGATTCGCCTTTTACAACCTTTTCAACATAAGGTTTTAAATCTTCATAATCTCTTACAGGAACACGTTTCTGAAAATCCCCAAAGTTTTTTATCTGATCAAAATGATGATCTTTTCCAAATGCAGTACTTTTTGCATTATCTATCAAACCTTTAAAAACCTTTTGTTGGGTTTCAACTGGTTTTTCAGTCCATTTAAGCGTTTGTTTATATATTTTTCGGGCAAAAATTTTTGCCGCAATTGACTTAATTGACATTTTTTGTGGTATTATTTTTTGTCACTTTTCTTTTTGTCTTGAGATTTTGTCTTTAGCTCTTTTTCTGTTTCGGCTACGTCTTCTCTTAGCTTTATTTCTGCATCAGATGCTTTCATATTTAAATCTGAAGCATCTTCAACAGATTCTGCTAAGATAGAATCTTTATTAAATTTTGAATATTCTAATTCCCCTTTTAAAACTTTCTGAATCCCTTTTATATAAACTTCATTTTGTTTTAAAGCCGTTTCTAAAGAATCTGATTTAATAGCCAGTTTCGTAGCATTTCGTTTTAATTCTGTCGAAGAATATCCAGGAATAAATTCGCGAAGTGGGGTAAATGCAATAATGAAAGTTGTAACCAAAATTAGAAATATTCCGCCTAAAGTAAACGTTACAAACACATTCATTAAAGTAAGCTTAAAAGAAAAGATCTCTTCAAAAGTGTCTTCATTTAAAATTACTAATCGGTTTTTAATGAATAGTTTTTTCCTAAAATTCTTTTTCTTATTCTTAGTCATTCTACATCTTTATGCTAGCAAATATAGTAATTAATCGTCATGATATTTGTTCTAAAAATTTCATGAAGAGCTATAATTTACGATTTTATAAAATATTTAACGTGGTCTTATCGAAATATTTTAAACTAAAAATACTTCTATTTCGTATATTTCTATATACCTTTGCGGAATAATTAAGATAAACAATTTGCTTCGGCATTAAATATATTAGTCATGGGAAGATTAGGTCTTACAGAAATCCTTGTTATCGTAGGTATTGTGATATTACTTTTTGGAGGTAAAAAAATTCCAGAATTAATGAAAGGTTTAGGAAGTGGAATTAAGGAATTTAAAAACGCTGCTAAAGACGATCAACCTGCTGCTTCTAAAAAACAAGAAGAAGAAACGAAATAATAAATTCGAAAAACTTATTAAATCCCAAATTACAAATTGTAGTTTGGGATTTTTTTTATATCTAAAAAATCTTACTTTTAGGCACCCTAAATTTTTTAAATATGAAAAACCTATTTTTCGTGATCGCCTTTCTTCTAGCTATAGAAAGTCAATCGCAAACACAGCCTTTTCCCGCCAACAAGGTGTACGGAAATGGACTTATGGCTGTCCCCAGAAGCAGTCAGGATGCTCAAACCAATTATGATGTCTGGAAAAACAATTTTGTTGAATCCTGTTCTAATGGGCGCTACCGCGTAAAATTTGATAATTCGTCTGAAACGGTTTCTGAAGGAATCGCTTACGGCATGCTCCTTTCTGCTTACAAAGCAGATAAATTACTTTTCGATGGACTTTGGCTGTATTACAAAGACAACGTAAACGCTAACAAGGTTATGAACTGGAAAATCAGCGGATGCTCTGGAACTATTGGCTATAACGGCGCAACCGATGCCGAACTCGACGCAGCCTTTGCTCTTATTGTCGCCGATTACCAATGGGCAAGCACTGGAACTATTAATTACAAAAGTGAGGCAACAGCTTTAATTTCTGCCATTAAAAATTATGAAATCGAAGCCAATACTTACGTTTTAAAACCTGGAGACCAATTCGGCGGAAGCCAGATTACCAATCCTTCTTACTTCTCACCAGCTTATTATCGCGCTTTTGGAGTTTATACAAACGATGCTGTTTTTTGGAATCAGGTTGCGGCTAAAGCTTATACGGTTATCAACAACAATTTGACACAAAATAATGCTGTAGGCGGACTAGTTTCAGATTGGTGCCAAGCTTCTGGAGCGTATTCTTCTCAAGCTGGAAATTATGCAAACGCTGGAAAATTATATACTTATGACGCTGCAAGAACACCTTGGCGAATTGCGGTTGATTATTTATGGTATGGAAACGCTGATGCGAAAACTTACTCTAAAAAATCATCGGATTTTGTTCGTGTAAATCTTGGCGGATCTGCCAACATTAAAGACGGTTACAACCAAAACGGAACCGTAAGCGGACAGTGGCATAATGCTACTTTTGTAGGTGCATTTGCCTGCGCTGCAATGGCTGGAGAAAATCAGAATCATCTAGATGCATCTTATACTGATTTAAAAAACCTCAACGAGCCAAATAATTATTTTCATCAAACATTAAAAACATTATACTCCTTTTTACTAACAGGTAATTTCTATTTACCTATAAACGCCACATTGTCTAATGATACTTTCGATATTGAAAAATCTACAGTCACGCTTTACCCCAATCCGAGTGCTGATCGAATCACAGTTAACGCGCCTGGGCAATCTACTATCTCGATAATTTCTTCTTCTGGAAGTGTTATTAATCAGCAAAAAACAACTTCAGAATTGACAGAAATAAATTTAGCTAACCAATCAAGAGGTGTTTATTTTGTAAAAATATCTAATGAGAATTTTAAAAGCATTACTAAAAAAGTCATTTTGAAATAACTCTAAATCAAAAACTCCCAAATTACGATTGTAATTTGGGAGTTTTTTTATTTAATGATTCCAAATTTTTTGGGATTTAGAATTTTATAAATTGGGATTTTACAAGATCATCGTCAGCTGAATTCGCTTTCTATCTTCATCAACCTCAGTAACTTTTACATCAACATGCTGATGCAGTTTCACCACTTCATTTACATCGCTTACAAACCCCGCTTTTAACTGCGAAATATGAACCAATCCGCTTTCTTTAATTCCGATGTCAACAAAACAGCCAAAGTTGGTAATGTTATTAACAATTCCCGGAAGAATCATTCCAGTTTTCACATCTTTGATCGATTTTACGTTTGCGTCAAATTCAAAAACCTTAGCTGACTTTCTTGGATCCAATCCGGGCTTTTCAAGCTCTTTTATGATATCTTTCAGTGTAAGTAAACCAATTTCAGGAGTAACATACTTTTCGGCCTTAATAAGCGCTGTTTTCTCTTTATTTGCAATTAATTCATTTAAAGAAATATTCAAATCCTTTGCCATCTTTTCAACAACCGAATAAGCTTCTGGATGCACCGCCGAATTATCCAGCGGATTTTTAGCATTTGTAATTCTAATAAACGCTGCTCCTTGCTGATAGGCTTTATCTCCCAAACGAGGTACTTTTTTCAACTGTTTTCTATCTTCAAAAGGTCCGTTTTCAGAACGATACTGTACAATGTTTTCAGCCAGCTTCTCCCCGATTCCACTCACATAACTTAATAAGTGTTTACTTGCCGTATTGATGTTAATTCCAACCGAGTTTACGCAACGAATAACCGTATTATCTAATTCTTCTTTTAATTTAGTTTGGTCAACATCGTGCTGATACTGCCCTACTCCAATCGCTTTTGGATCAATTTTTACCAATTCGGCCAACGGATCTGAAAGTCTTCTTCCAATAGAAACCGATCCACGCACCGTTACATCGTAATTTGGAAATTCTTCTCTCGCAATTTTGGAAGCCGAATATACTGAAGCTCCAGCCTCAGAAACTATAAATACCTGAACTGGTTTGTCAAACGCAATTTTTTTGATGAAAAATTCAGTTTCTCTCGAAGCCGTTCCATTTCCAATAGAAATCGCATCAATTTGATACGCATTTACCATCGAACGAATTTTTTTTATTGCCATCGATTCCTCATTTTGAGGCGCGTGCGGATAAATGGTTTCGTTATATAACAAATCGCCTTTTTCATCCAGACAAACGACTTTACAACCGCTTCTAAATCCTGGGTCGATTGCCAAAATACGTTTTTCTCCCAACGGCGGAGCCAATAATAACTGTCCTAAATTGTTGGCAAAAACCTGAATTGAGTTGGCATCCGCTTTTGCTTTTGCTTCCTGCAGGGTTTCATTTCCAATTGCCGGATTCAATAAACGTTTATAACTATCTTCTATTGCTAATTGTAAATGAGCTGTCGAATTATTTTGTTTTTTAATGATGATTTCGTCAATAACATCGTACGCATCGTCGATATCAACATCTATTTTCATTTTGATAAAACCTTCATTTTCTGCACGAAGCATTGCCAATAAACGGTGTGCTGGAGCTTTTGTTAAAGGTTCTTCCCAATCAAAATATTGGTTGAATTTTTGTGCTCCTTCTTCTTCGGCTTTCTTTTTAACCACTTTTGTAGTAATCGACGCTTTTCGCTGAAATAATCTACGAAGCTGTTTACGAACATAGATATTCTCATTGATCCATTCGGCTACAATATCTCTTGCGCCTTGAATAGCGGCCTCTTCGTTAATAACATTTTCATTAATGTACTGTGTTGAAATAAAATCAATATCAGCATCACTTTCAGATATAATCAATTTCGCCAAAGGTTCTAAACCAAATTCGCGCGCAACATCGGCTTTTGTTTTTTTCTTCTTTTTGTACGGAAGGTAAAAATCTTCAATTTCTTGTAAATCAAAACTATCTTCAATTTTTTTCTTCAAATCTGGCGTAAGTGCTTTTTGCTCTTCAATAGATTTTAAAACGGCTTCTTTGCGTTTTATAAGTGTATCATAATCTTTTTGAAGTTTTGCAATCTGCTCAATTACAGTTTCATCAAGATTTCCGGTAGCATCTTTTCGGTAACGCGAAATAAACGGAATCGTACAGTCTTCTTCTAATAATTTTACTGTGTTTTGAATACTAACTGCTGGCGCCTGCACAGACTTGGCAATGAATTGAATATTAGTCATACTTTTAATGAAATGATTTTCTTATTTAAAATAGTGTAATTTACTTGTTAAAATGTTTCTGCAAAATAGTAAATCATTTGGCTAAAATAATATCTTTGTTTCTAATTTTAAACCAATGGAAGTTTTATTACTATATTTTTTATTTATAAATGTTCTGGTTTTTATTTTCGCTGGATATGACAAATCTCAAGCTCGAAAAAATAACCGAAGAATTCCTGAAAAAACCTTGTTTCTCATGGCTTTAGCTGGAGGCTCGCCAGGGTTATTAACAGCAATGTTACTATTTAGACATAAAACGAGTAAAACTTCTTTTATTGTGAAGTTTGTTTTGATTTTAATAATTCAAGCATTACTTATAATTGCCTTTATGAATTACAAAAAGTAGATATTAACATTGTTGATAACTCAAAAAACATTGATCTCATACAAGTTTAAATAATTGAATTATAAATACTTAAATAAAAAAACGGGCAAATTAAAAAATCGGCCCGGTGTGTTTATTACTAGGTGCGAAGCACCGAATTTTTTTTTGACTTTTTATGCACAAGCAATTTTATTCACTCTATTTTGGTGTCTACCACCTTCAAAAGCGGTATCAAGGAAAGTTTCAACGATTTCAACAGCTTGATGAATTGAGGTAAATCTTGCTGGAATACTCACAATATTTGCATCATTATGTAAACGAGTTAAATAGGCAATTTCTTTAGTCCAGCATAAACCAGCTCGTACTTTAGGGTGTTTATTAACAGTCATTGCAATTCCGTTTCCGCTTCCGCAGATTACGATTCCAAAATCAGCTTTTCCTTCAGATACATCATTTGCCACTGGATGTCCAAAATCAGGATAATCAACAGAAGCATCAGTATCTGTACCATAGTTAGTTACTTCATATCCTCTAGCTTTCAGCATTTCAACAATTGCTTTTTTATATTCTGGTCCTGCGTGGTCGTTTCCTATCGAAATTTTCATTTTTCTATACTATTAAGTTGTGTTATGCAAATTTACTCAATTAATAAATTGTTGCTACGAATTACACCAATTTTCACAAATTATTTTCTTTTTCAATACTATATAAACATTCTAATATAAGTTCGTACACATTCGTGTAATTCGTTTCAAAAAAACAAGAATCACAACTATCTTACTGTCAAAACCTTATAGGTTATTAACAATTTTAATAACTCTATAACTATCTCATAATCAATGAAGAATAAACAGAATATTTGTTAAAATTTTGAGGTGTTAATAGGAGTTTGTAATTACTTGATATTCAATTAACTTTAAGTTAACAGAAAATGTTAATAAGTTCGAAAAGAAAATTAGAAGTTTTTTTTGGTTGTTTCAAAAAAATGCCTAATCCAAAAGAGGAATTAAATATGCAAGAAAAGTTTCGTGAATTTTTAGAAAAGTTATCAATATCAAAAATACCATTTTCAACAGAAATCAACATATCAACTTATCTACAAAATCAAATCAAATTTGGTTGTCAACCGTTGTTAATTAAAATACAAAAAGTCTTATAAATTAATCATTTAACCAAAAATAACTATGTTGATAACTCACAATAACTAAGAGAAACTTGATTTCAATACTTTTAAAAATAAATTTATTCGACATATTAACACACTATAATAACCAACAAATTTTTTTAAATTTTTAAAAATCTTTTTTGTTGTATTTAATATATGTTGAAAACTAAAAAAGTTGAAAAGGAAAAAAATTTTTTGATGAATTGAATTTTGTTCTGTTTTGAGTTTTGTTTCAGACGATTTTCAACGGATTATTGAGATTGTCAAAATTGTCGGTGCTCTGTTCAAAATCTTTAAAATTGAGTTTCGAACTCTATTTCTTCAAATTGTTGATTTGAGAAAGAAATTTATTGCTTGTAGAAATATGTATATTTACCTGAAATATAAATTATTGATGTATGAAGAAAATTTTACTTTTTATTTTGTTTCCTATTTTATCTTTTGGACAAACTGAGATTGGAACCATAAATGGAAAAAATGATTATGATACAATGGGGCAATCTATTTCTTTAACTCCAGATGGATCAACGATTGCAATTGGTTCTGCATTTAATGCTGACAACGGTACAGGTGCAGGATTAATTAGAGTTTATCAAAGGATATCTAATGTCTGGAAGCAAGTTGGAAATGATATATATGGTGAAAAAAAGGAAGATTATCTTGGACGACATTTAACACTTTCTGGTGATGGAAAATTTTTGGTTTGCTGTGGTTATACTTCTTCAGGGGCTAATTATGTTAGAATGTATCGAAATGTTTCTGGAAGTTGGATAAAACAGACAAATAATCTTGATTTTTCAACACTTTCTAGACCAGATAAGGTTGTTATATCTAATGATGGTAATGTATTGGCTTTTGGCTTTTCGGAAGAAGATCATGCTGGTTTTGACTCAGGTACAGTTAAGATATTTCGAAATAATTCAAGCAATTGGCAACAAATAGGTGAAGATATTGATGGAGAAGCTTCAAATAGCAAGTTTGGAAAAAGTATTTCTCTAACTCCTGATGGCTCTAAAATTGCTATTGGAGGATACCAAAATAGTGGAAGTTTTTTAAATGCTGGATATGTAAGAGTTTTTAGTAACGTAGATAATAAATGGATTCAAATTGGAAGTGATATTGATGGAAAGGTAAAAAATGCTAATTGTGGTTTTTCAGTTTCTTTATCTTCAGATGGAAATACAGTAGTTGTGGGCGCACCTGGGATAGATCAAAGTATAAGTTATGGCTCTGTAAGCGTATATCAAAATGAAGGAGGTGTATGGAAACAAAAAGGAAATACATTTTCTGGAACTCAACAAAATAATCATATTGGTTATGATGTAGCTTTATCTTCTGATGGTTCTATAGTTGCTTTTAGTGATAATCAAAATAGTGATATAATATATAATGCGGGACAGACAAAAGTATATAAGTATGCTAATGGTAATTGGAACCAAATTGGAGATAATATTAATGGAACAGGTTATGATTTAAGCGGTACAAAAATTGCGATTTCTGCCGATGGTTCTATAGTTGCAATTAATGCTTCAATAAGTGCTGGAGGCGGAAAAAGTAGAGGAGAAATCAGAATATTTCAATTATTTGGAGAATTAAATACAAATAAATTTGTTCTAAATAATTCTAGAATTTTTCCTAATCCAGCTTCACAAGTTGTAACTATAGATCTTCAGGAAAATTTGAATTTACAAAAAGTAAATATTTACAATATTCTAGGACAATTAATTAGAACAGAAAATAATAAGGTTATCAATGTAAATTCTTTATCAAATGGAACCTATTTATTTGAAATTGTTACAGATAAAGGAAAAGCAACAAAAAAAATCTTGATTAATTAAAAAAATGATTAGAAAGGCTGCCAAATGGTGGCCTTTTTTTATCTATACAATTTTTAAAGGATTGTTGAGATTGTCCAGAATTTGTTGGACTTCTTCGAAATCGTTTGGATGAACTTTGAGTTTGATGCCACCGAGTGCGTTGGAGTAAAACGGCATGACAGAGAGTGTCATTTCGTTTTCAAAAAAGAATGGAATTCCTTCTTGTTCTAGTAAGTGTTTGAGAACTACGGTTTCGTGCAGATAATTGAATACGGCAATCGTTTTGAAGCTTTCCATTTTAGGTCTTTTTGTAAATGTACGAAAAGTTATATTTTTAATAATTCTATTTGCTAAAAAGTATTATCTGATATCTTATTTGTAATTTTAAGCCTTATTAGAAAAGATATATGAGTAAGAAAATTAGAAAGCCGATAAAAAAGGAGAAAGATTTCTCTGGAAAAATACTTAAGATTTTATCGCAAAATGCTAATAAACCTTTCAATTACAAACAAATAGGAGCTAAGCTAGAATTAGATGATACAAATAGTAGAAATCAGATTATAAAAGAACTAAAGATTCTTGCAGCTCAAAAGAAGATTATAGAAACAGAACCTGGAAAATACTTGATTAAAGCAATAAGCCAGGACTACTACGAAGGAACAATAGATATGACGAGCAGAAAAACGGCATATTTTATTTGTGATGAATTTGAAGAAGATGTTTTTATTCCGACCAATAATTTGAATCGTGCATTAGATAAAGACAAAGTAAAAGTTTACGTTTATAACCGTAGAAAAGGAAAAAGACCTGAAGGTGAAGTAATTGAAGTAGTCGAAAGAGATAAAACAGAATTTGTTGGTGTAATTGATATGCAGCCAAATTTTGCTTTTGTTTCTACTGCAAATCCTAAAATGTATACCGATATTTTTATTCCAAAAGATAAAATTGGTGAAGCAGAAAATGGTGATGTTGTTTTAGTTAAGATTGAAGACTGGCCAAAAAGAGCCGATAGTCCGTTTGGATCTGTAATTCGAGTACTTGGAAAACCTGGAGAACATAATACAGAAATTCATGCTATTCTAGCTGAATATGGCTTGCCAGCAGATTTTCCTGTTGAAGTAGAGGTGTTTGCACAAAAGCTGGACACTTCGATTCAGGAATCTGAAATTGCAAAACGTCGTGATATGCGTGATACACTTACGTTTACGATTGACCCAAAAGATGCAAAAGATTTTGATGATGCATTGTCTTTCAAAAAGTTAGAGAATGGAAACTTTGAAATTGGAATTCATATTGCCGATGTTTCGTATTATTTAGAAGAAGGAACAATCTTGGATGATGAAGCGTATCAAAGAGCTACTTCGGTTTATTTGGTCGATAGAGTAGTGCCAATGCTTCCAGAAGTATTGTCTAACTTTGCTTGTTCACTTCGTCCAAATGAAGAGAAATATACATTTTCTGCAGTATTTGAAATTTCACCAACTTCACAAGTTATTAACCAATGGTTTGGAAGAACAGTAATTTATTCTGATCAACGTTTTGCTTACGAAGAGGCTCAGCATATTATTGAAACGAAAGGAAATAATACCATTCCAGTTGATATTTCTATTACCGGAGAATCGTATATAGTTTCAGATGAAATTGTTGAAGCCACTTTAAAATTGGATGAATTAGCTAAGATTTTAAGAAAGAAAAGAATGCAGCAAGGCGCTATTTCTTTTGATAAAGTGGAAGTTAAATTTAATCTTAATGAAGAAGGAGAACCAGAAGGAGTGTACTTTAAAGTTTCAAAAGATGCCAATCATTTGATTGAAGAATTTATGCTTTTGGCTAACAGAAAAGTAGCAGAATACATTGGTAAACAAAAGAAAACCTTTGTTTACCGTATTCACGATGAACCAAATGAAGATAAACTGGTTGCCATGCAAACTGTAATTGCTAAGTTTGGTTATAAAATTGATTTTAGAACAAAAGGTGATATAGCGAAATCGATAAATGCTTTGATGGAAGAAGTAAATGGTAAGAAAGAACAAAATCTTATTGATACTCTTGCCATTAGAAGTATGAGCAAAGCCAAATACTCCACTGATAATATTGGTCATTATGGTTTAGCTTTTGATTATTATAGTCATTTTACATCGCCAATTCGTCGTTATCCAGACGTTATGGTACACCGTTTGTTACAATATTATTTGGACGGAGGAGCTTCTGTAGATGAAGAAACTTACGAAACCAAATGTCTGCATTGTTCAAACATGGAAAACTTAGCAACAAATGCTGAGCGAGATAGTATCAAATACATGCAGGTTAAATACATGCAGGATCATCAGGATGAAGAATTCCTTGGAGTTATTTCTGGTGTTACCGAATGGGGAATTTATGTTGAAATCGTTTCTAATAAATGTGAAGGAATGGTAAGAATCAGAGAAATAAAAGAGGATTACTATACTTTTGACGAAAGACAATATGCATTGGTTGGAGCAACTTCAAACCGTTTACTACAATTAGGAGACGAGATTTATGTGAAGGTAAAAAATGCCGATTTAGTTAAAAAACAACTGGATTTTCATTTTTTAAGAAGAGCAGAATAAATAATTAATTTAAAAATAAAAGTATGAGAAAGCTAATTATTGGAGCAGCAATTTTATTTGTACAAATGTCTTTTGGTCAGGTTACCAAAGATTTAGGTGATTTTGATACCGTAAAAGTATTTGATAAATTAAGTGTAAAATTAGTTCAGTCATCTGAAAATAAAATTATTATCAAAGGAGCAAGAGAAGCAGAGGTTGAAGCGGTTAATAAAAATGGTATTTTAAAATTAAGAATGCCTTTCCCAAAACTTTTGTCTGGAAATGATCTTGATATTACATTATACTACAAACATTTAGAACTTATTGATGTTAATGAAGGAGCAGAGGTAAAAAGCAGTGAAGCTATCAAAGCAACTTCTTTTAAAGTAAGCGCACAAGAAGGAGGTGTTATTAATGTTGATTTGAATGTTGATAAACTCAAAGTAAGCTCTGTTTCAGGAGGTTCTATCACTTTGACAGGAAAAGCAGAAAATCAAGTTGCAAGTTTAGGAGCAGGAGGTTATTTACTTGCTAGTAAATTAGAGACTTCTCAGACTACTGTAAGCGTTTCTGCGGGAGGAAAAGCAGATGTTAATGCTTCTACCCTTGTCGATGCAAAAGTGAGCGCAGGAGGCTCTATTTACATTTATGGAAAACCAAAGCAAATAAACCAAAAAACTGTTTTTGGCGGTAAAATAGAAGAAGTAAAATAACAAGTAGCAATTGATGATTAATGATATTCTAGCGGGACTTCCCTGGGGACTTGTTCTTAGTTTTATGGTAGGTCCTGTATTTTTTGTTTTATTAGAAACCAGTATTACAAAAGGATTCAGAGCTGCAATGGTTTTTGATCTTGGAGTAGTACTAGGTGATATTTTTTTTATTGCTATTGCTTATCTAGGAAGTTACCGTTTGATTTCGAGTTTAAAAGACGATCCAGCGCTTTTTATTTTTGGAGGAATAATTATGCTTTCCTACGGTATTATTTCGTTTGTAAAACTAAAGAAAGAGGAAAAAATAAACGATGAAGAAATTGATCGTGACATTCTGAAAAGAAACTATGGAAGTTTGTTTGTAAAAGGCTTTTTACTGAATGTTATTAACATCGGAGTTTTAGGCTTCTGGCTAGCAGTAATTATCTCTGTAGGACCAAAGTTAGATATGCAGACTTCAAGAATGATGACCTTTTTTGCTGCAGTAATTATCACTTATTTATTAATTGATTGTGCTAAGATTTTATTAGCCAAACAGTTAAAATCGAAAATGACGCCAACTAATATTCTTAAAATTAAAAAAGGAATTAGCATTGTTTTAATGGTTTTCGGATTTGCTTTAGTAATTCAAGGCTGGTTTCCAAAGGAAAAAGAAATGGTTAAAAATGCTTTCGAAAGAATAGAGAAAAAGTAGGTGTTAATAACTCAAAAATATAAAATCAAACCTCTGAATTTCAGAGGTTTTTTTGTGTTTATAACGTTCATTAAAGTTGACTCCAGTTTGTCATTCTGAGGAACGAAGAATCACACTAGGGACTCGACAAAGATTGGCGATATTGTTTACGAAATTTCTAGTGTGATTCTTCGTTCCTCAGAATGACAAGATTGTGAAAAAATTAAGCACAAAAAAAGAGATACATTTTAGACTGCACCCAAAAGTTTAGACAAATTAATAATTAAGTTTTATAATAATGAGCTCGATATTGTATCGGGCTCATTCCTTTTAGATTAAGTTTAATTCTGTCATTATTATAATAATTTATATACTCGATAATCTCTTTTTTCAATTGATTAATGGAAGTGTATTTTTTAAGATAAAACAACTCTGATTTTAATATTCCAAAGAAGTTTTCAATTATTGCATTATCAAGACAATTACCTTTTCTGGACATGCTTTGCATAATTCCTTTTTTCTTTAATAAATGCTGATATTGTGTCATTTGATACTGCCATCCTTGGTCAGAATGCAGAGTCAGATTAGTATTGTCCGGTATTTTTTTAAATGCTTTTTCAAGCATATTTAAAACTTGATTAAACACTGGTCTTTGCGATAAGTCATAGCTGATTATCTCTCCATTAAACAGATCGATTATCGGCGATAAGTATAATTTATTGCCAGAAACATTAAATTCAGTGACATCGGTTGCCCATTTCTGGTTAGGTATATCAGCCTTAAAATTGCGCTGTAGCAGATTAGGGGCTATCTTTCCCTGCTCTCCTTTATACGATCTGTACTTCTTGATTCTGATTAGACTTTTTAATCCTAAAAATTTCATCAATCGAAGCACTGTTTTGTGATTAATTAAAATCCCCTCTTTTTTGAGTAATAGAGTAATACGTCTATATCCTAATCTGCCCTTATGATAATTGTAAATCTGTTTAATTAAATCTTTTATCTCTTGATATTTATCGATTACCTGACCTTTCTTTTCATAGTAATAATACGTGCTTCTAACCATGTTCATACAATTTAGTAAAAGATCTAAATCATACTTATGCCTTAATTCCATTATGGTTTGAGCTTTTTGTTTTGATTGGCTTGCTCGGCTTGAACTAAGGCGTTGAACTTTTTTAGAATTTCGTTCTCAGCGCGCAGGTACTCTAACTCCTTTAAGAGTTCCTCTTCCCTGGTTAAAGGTTTGTCTGTTTTTCGTTGCTTTCTCTTAAAATTCATAACTGCTGGTCTGCCACGTGATTTAAGTTCTAAGCCTGCCAAATCATCTTTTGCATATTTTCTTTGCCAGCTTATTATGGTTGACTGCGCTGGAATTTTGAAAATCAAGCAGGCTTCATCCAAAGATAATGACTTATTTTGAATGGTTTGTATCACTTTTAATTTAAAGTCTACAGTATAAACTTTATTTTTCTGCCTTGGTAAAAGACCTTCAATTCCAAATTCATTATAGCGGCTAATCCAGCATGTAAGGTTGCTTTCAGCTATCTTGTTTGCTCTAGCTGTGCCTTTAACCGAGTTATGCCTTTTCATAACTTCTTCTACACAACGAAGTTTAAATTCACAATTGTACTTGACTTTTCTTTCCATAAAAATGCCCCCAAATAGTGTCTAACTTTTTGGGGGCAGTTCATTTCTGTATCTCTTTTTTGTATCGTTCAGATTCGAACATAAATCTTTATCTAATTTTTTCTAAAAATTAAACATAAAAAAACCTTCAAATTGCTTTGAAGGTTTTAAGGTATCGTCTGGATTCGAACCAATATATTTTAATTAATTTTTTCTAAAAATTAAACATAAAAAAAACCTTCAAATTGCTTTGAAGGTTTTAAGTTATCGTCTGGATTCGAACCAATATATTTTAATTAATTTTTTCTAAAAATTAAACATAAAAAAAACCTTCAAATTGCTTTGAAGGTTTTGAGGCATCGTCCGGATTCGAACCGGAGTAGGAGCTTTTGCAGAGCCCAGCCTAGCCGCTCGGCCACGACGCCATTACTTGAACGGTTGGCAAAAGTAACTAAAATCTTTAAATTTCAAAAGTTTCGAATGAACTATTTTAAAAAAATACAGATTTAATTACAGTGATTACTTTCTAATTTCCGTCATTTTTATAGTAACTGACTCAACATCACCACCAATAGGCGGATTTATTTTAGAAACCCAAACTGTAGTTTTTTCTACTGTTTCTATCTCTGCCAGCACACGAATATTGATTCTTTTGGCAACATGCTCTAATAAATGCGAACGAATTGCCATTTCTTCGGCTACAATTTTGTTCAAATGAACATAATCTACAGTGTCTAAAAGATGATCTGTTTCTGCTGATTTCTGTAAATTGGTTTTAATTTTTAGATCAACAGTATAATCAGATCCAATTTTTCCTTCTTCAATTAAACATCCGTGGTAAGAAAAAGTACGGATATTTTTCAGTTTTATAACTCCCATTTTTATATTGTTTCATGTTTAAAGTTTCAGGTTATGTGCCACTTAAATAACTTTAAACCTGAAACCTGAAACCTTTTTTTTATCTTTGCTAAAATTACTATAAAATAATGGCATCAGAAGAGAAATCACTCAATTTTATTGAACAAATCATAGAGGAAGACGTCAAATCAGGTCTTTCAAATACTAAACTTCGCTTTCGTTTTCCACCAGAACCTAATGGTTATTTACACATTGGGCACGCAAGTTCTATTGCGTTAAATTTTGGTTTAGGAATTGATTATCAATCTCCTGTGAATTTACGTTTTGATGATACAAACCCTGAAAAAGAAGAACAGGAATTTGTTGATGCTATTAAAAAAGATGTAGAATGGCTAGGATACAAATGGGCCGAAGAATGTTATGCATCAGATTATTTCCAACAATTATACGATTGGGCAGTTTTATTAATTAAAAAAGATAAAGCTTATGTTGACAGCCAATCTTCTGAAGAAATGGCGATCCAGAAAGGAACTCCAACAACTTCAGGAACGGATAGTCCATACAGAAATCGTTCTGTTGAAGAAAACTTAGATTTATTCGAAAGAATGAAAAACGGTGAATTTGAGGCTGGTACACATATTCTTCGTGCAAAAATTGACATGAAATCAACAAACATGTTAATGCGTGATCCTATCATGTACAGAATTTTACATAAAGAACATCACAGAACTGGAGATGCCTGGAAAATTTATCCAATGTACGATTGGGCACACGGACAAAGTGATTATTTAGAGCAGATTTCGCACTCATTTTGTACACTAGAATTCTTGCCTCATCGTGAATTATACGATTGGTTTTTAGATCAGATTTTAGATGAAAATAAACTGCGTCCAAAGCAAAGAGAATTTGCTAGACGTAACTTATCACATACCGTTGTTAGTAAAAGAAAATTACAGCAACTAGTTAAAGAAAAGCATGTTAACGGTTGGGATGATCCAAGAATGTCAACCATTTCTGGATTAAGAAGACGTGGTTATACAGCTGTATCTTTGCGTAATTTTGCTAATACAATTGGTATTGCAAAACGTGATAATCTGATTAATGTATCGGTTTTAGAATTCTGTATTCGTGAAGATTTGAACAAAATTGCACCTCGTGTAATGGCTGTTTTAGATCCGGTAAAACTGGTAATTACTAATTATCCAGAAGGAAAAGAGGAGTGGTTGGAAGCCGAAAACAATCAGGAAGATGAAAGTGCAGGTTTCAGAAAAGTGCCATTTTCTCGTGAGTTATACATTGAAAGAGAAGACTTTTTGGAAGAAGCTCCAGCTAAGTTTTTCCGTTTGACTTTAGGAAAAGAAGTTCGTCTTAAAAATGCTTATATTATTAAAGGTGAATCTGTTATAAAAGATGCTGAAGGTAATATTACAGAAATTCATGTAACGTATGATACCGATTCTTTAAGCGGAAGCGGAACTGAAGCAAGCCAAAGAAAAGTATCTGGAACATTGCATTGGGTTTCAATCCAGCATGCATTGGAAGCAGAAGTTCGTTTGTACGATCGTTTGTTTACAGATGAAGCTCCAGACAGTTATAAAGAGAAAAACTTCTTAGATTTTGTGAATCCAAATTCATTAGAAATTGTAACCGGATTTGTTGAACCAAGTTTATCAACAGCTCAAAATGAAGATAAATTTCAGTTTCAACGTTTAGGTTATTTTACTGTTGATAAAGACTCAACTGCTTCAAAACTAGTATTTAACAAAACTGTTGGATTGAAAGATGCTTGGGAAGAAAAGGGTAAAAAAGAAGAAAATAGCATCAATAATTCTTTGAAAGATATTAACAAATATTTTAAAGTTGAGACTAAACCCGAGCGTATTGCAATTGAAAGTGCGATAGGGGAGAACATCAAAAATATCTCTACTTTTTCACTTTTACAGAATTCTTTGAAGAAGAATATCAACAATAATAAGGCTTCGCTGTTATTTTCTCAATTTATTTTGAAGTATTCAAACTGGAAATCTACAGATTTTGAAGAAGAAGATATTAAGAAATTATATTCAATGTCTCTAAAAAGTGAATCGACTTATGTAAGGTCAAAAGCACTTTTAAATTTAAGGGATATTGAAAGTGAAAGTTTCAAAAATCAATATGATGATGAAATTTTGAAATTATATTCAAATCCACCAAAAAATGCTTCTGAAAGAGAAATTGAAATTCTTTCTGAAATGGTGAAGAAGTAATATCAACTAAATTTATGAAAAGCGCTTTTATAAGCGCTTTTTTTTATTATATAGATTAACTATTAAAATATATAAATTTATAATTTTTATAGATTAAAAGTGACTTTCATAAATTGATTTTAATAGAAAATAAAAATATGTTGGATAAGGAATTCATTTTTTAAGTTTTAGCTTATTTAGAGCCTTTATTTTAATTTTAGTCTTTTTTAAGTGCAGATTTTGATCTGAGAATAGTTATTATAAATTTATTTGATTAATATTTAATTTTTAATTCATTATATATATTATTTATAAAATCTATTATATTTTAATTTTTAATTTATTTTATAGATTAAAAAAAACTTTCATAAATTAATTTTAAGAGGAAATAAAAAATGGTTAAATAGAGAAGACCTTTTTTAAATTTTCATGTAACAAAACTCCTTATTTCATTTTTTTGCTTTTTTGACTCCAATTTTCTTCTCTAAATCTTAAAACTTCAGTTTTTTCCTAATTTTTAAAATTTTGACTTCAATTTTTAGTTTATAAGTTTTATTTATTGATATTTATTTAATTTAAGTATTTAATTATTATTTATTTAATTGATTGTAAAATTAAAAATAATAGTTTTTCTAGATTGATTTTAACCTTCATAAATTGATTTTAAGACGTTTTTAAAACTTGATTGATAGATAACTCATTTTTTAGATTATTGTTTATTTACGGTCTTTATTTAACTTTTTACTGTTATTTTAGTCAGTTTAACGGGTTGTTAACACACAATTGTTTATAAAACTGCTATTTTTAACTCAATACCAAAAGTCAGAGATGATTTTTGTAAAAAATTAAAATTTGCCGTAAAGAATCTAAGTTGAAATTTATTGTTTTTAGAAACTCGTAATTTTTATAACAATAGATTTTCAAAACTGATTTCCTAAAAAGACAATTTTATGTTCTGATTTTTATTATGATGTAATTTTGATAATATTTCCCGTAAAAGATATTTTTTCAAATTGTATCATAATGTACAAAATTCCATAATGTTGAATTTGAGTGAAAGTTTAGTTTTTAAATTTCAGGTCTGACAATTTTTAATTTAAATCTAATTATCATGAAAATTTTATATTTCGCAGTAGCGCTATTATTTGCAAACGTTGCAATTTCGCAAACACATCAAATTACAAAACACAATGGAGAACAACTTGATGTAAATTTTATTAAAAACGAAAATGGCTTTGTTTATTATTCTTTAAACGGAAGTTCTGAAGAAATCAAAATTAGTAAACATGCTGTTTCATCAATTACAAACAAACAGAGTAAACAAACTCAGAAAGTTTCTGATAAAATAGTAGTGGATTCAAAAGATGATTACAAAATGGTAACTGTTCTGCCACAAGAAAAAACAATAGGACTGAAACAAGTTGCTAGTTTTACTGGTGTCTCAACAAGGACAAAAGGGGAACCGCCAATTGCAAATCAGAACCAGACTGCTATGAGAATCAAATCTAAGTCGGCTTCAAATGGATATCCGTTTGTTAGCATTGTTGAAAAAGCAGATGGTAAGTATGAAGCTGTAGCTTATGTGTATTAATAATATTGTTAATTTTGTGTAAATTGCAATTAATCAAAGTTTTATCATTTTAAAAAAGAGTATCTTTATTAATAATTTTAAATTGTAACTATCATGTCTAAGAATTTAAATACAGCAGCAGCAATTTTAGCTGCAGCAGCTGCAGGAGCGGCAATTGGAATTTTATTTGCTCCAGATAAAGGATCAAAAACTAGAGCAAAAATTAAAGAAGGTATAGATGATGCCAAACATAATCTGAAAGATTCTTTTGATGCCAGCTCTGAAGTTCTTCGTGAAAAATTTACGAGTGCTACTCATAATCTTGACGGAACTTTGAATGAGTTACTTTCTAATGTCAGCCATAAAACAGAAGAAGTAATCACTTTTTTAGAAACTAAATTGGCTGATTTAAAAGCACAAAACGCTAAATTTCAGAAATAATAATTGTACAAAGCACATTACTTGCTTATTTTTATAAGAAAGTTTTGTGCTTTTTTTTATCTAAAATTTTAATTATGGCTTTTGAAGAATTAAAAGAAAGCACTGAAAAAGTTCAAGGTCAGGCTAAAGAATATATTGATAGTCATTTAGCTTATTACAAACTTTGGGGTTTTAAGGTTGCAATGAAATCGACAACTTTGATCTTTAAGTTTACCTTGATTTTATTGTGTTTCAGTATGGTTATGATTTTTGGATCTTTTGCCGCAGCGTATGCTTTTGGTTCTTTGTTTGAAAGTAATGCTCTCGGATTTTTGGCAGTAGGAGGGATCTATCTTTTCTTTACCATTTTACTTTTCTTTCTAAAGGATAAGTTTGTTGAAGGACCAATTTTGGAGAAATTTTCAGAAATCTTTTTTAATGATTAATTATGGAAAGAAAAAAATACTCTTCGTATGCTGAGATTGAAAGGGATCTGGAAATTCTAAAACTAGAAAAAGATATCAATTATCAAAAATTGGTTTTAAGTTTTCAGAAAACTAAGGAAAGCATAACACCGCAAAATATTGTAAATGGTTTTATTTCATCTTATACAGGTTATGTCAAAAAATCATTTCCAGAAATTTTACAATCTATTTTACCATTTGTGATCAATTGGTTTATAAATAAAAAAAGAGGCAATTAAGCCTCTTTTTTATTTTGTAAAATTATTATTGAACATCTGGTTGAATGTCATCTTCATAACCAGACTGTGGCTGAATTGGTTTTGGTTTCTCTACTTTTTTATTGTGTTTTTTCATCATTTCGCCAACTTGATTTGATGCTGTAAATGATGCAACCATATTATTTAACATGTCACTACCAGCTTGTGGAGAATTTGGAAGTAAAATTAAATTAGAATTAGCATCAGCTCCAATTGCTTGCAAAGTATCATAATGTTGTGTCACTACAATTAGGGCAGAAGCTTCTTGAGAATTAATTCCAACATTGTTCAAAACTTCAACACTTTCTACAAGACCTCTTGCAATTTCACGACGCTGATCTGCAATACCTTGTCCTTGTAAACGTTTACTTTCTGCTTCGGCTTTTGCTTTTGCAACGATTCTAATTCTTGAACTTTCAGCTTCAAATTCAGCAGCCGTTTTTTCTCTATCAGCAGCGTTGATTCTATTCATTGCATTTTTTACCTGAATGTCTGGATCAATATCAGTAACTAAAGTATTGATGATATCATATCCGTAAGTAGACATTGCTTCGTTCAATTCACGTTTTACTGCAACTGCAATATCATCCTTTCTTTCAAAAACATCATCCAGTTTTAGTTTAGGAACTTCGGCACGAACGACATCAAATACGTAAGAAGTAATTTGATCGTGTGGATATTCAAGTTTATAAAAAGCTTCATATACTTTTTCCTGAATTACTTTGAACTGAACTGAAACTTTCATTTTGATGAAAACGTTGTCTCTAGTTTTAGTTTCGATGATAACATCTAACTGCTGAATTTTAAGATTTACTCTTCCGGCCAATCTATCAACCAACGGAATTTTAAGTTGTAATCCTGAATTTCTAACACTCTGAAATTTTCCAAATCGTTCAATAATAACAGACGATTGCTGTTTTACAGTAAAGAAAGACGACATGAAAATGAAGAATGCCAATACTAAAAAGATAATAAATGCTGTACTCATGGTTATGTAATTTATATTTATGATTCTGGTAAATTACGAAAATTCTTCTAAATTAAAATTTTAAAACATTAAAAAAACGCTAAGAACATTTGTGACATGTTTCTTAGCGTTTCTATTTTTTAAGTTGATTCTAATTATAAAGTTTCAATCGCTTTCTGAATTCTCGAAATAGTTTCTTCTTTTCCAATGATTTCAACAATGTCAAATAGATGAGGACCTTTAAGCGCTCCAACCAAACTTAGACGGAAAGGTTGCATTACTTTACCCATTCCGATTTCATTTTTGGTTAACCAATCTTTTACGATTGTTTCAATATTTACAGAAGTAAAATCTTCAATATTTTCTAAAACAGAAATTAGTTCTTGCATTAAAGTAGGAGTTTCTTCTTTCCAATTTTTACTTGCTTTTTCATCGTATGATGTTGGAGCCTGAAAAAAGAAATCAGTTAGATCCCAAAATTCTGATACAAAGTTTGCTCTTTCTTTAATCAAAGAAACAATACGAGTTGTCACTTCAATTGGAGTAGAGAACCCTTTTTCTTCTAAAATAGGAGAGAAGGTTTTGGCCAAATCAGCATCATTTTGTTTTACTAAATATTGGTGATTGAACCATTTGTTTTTCTCTGGATCAAATTTTGCTCCAGCTTTGTGAACTCTGTTCAAGTCAAAAGATTGAGCTAATTCTTCTAAAGAAAATAATTCTTTATCTGTTCCGTCATTCCATCCTAACAAAGCAAGGAAGTTTACAACTGCTTCCGGGAAAAATCCTTTTTCTCTATAACCAGATGAAACGCCTTCTTCAGTTTTCCATTCTAATGGAAATACTGGGAATCCCATTTTGTCTCCATCTCTTTTTGATAATTTACCATTTCCAATTGGTTTCAAAATCAAAGGTAAATGCGCAAATTCTGGAGCTTCCCAACCAAAAGCTTTGTATAATAAAACGTGAAGTGGCATAGAAGGCAACCATTCTTCACCGCGAATTACATGTGAAGTTTCCATCAAATGATCATCAACAATATTGGCTAAATGGTAGGTTGGCATTCCGTCACTTTTAAATAAAACTTTATCATCCAAAAGATTAGTTTCAAACTTCACATCACCACGAATAATATCTTTCAAATGCAAAGTTTCATCAACTGGAGTTTTAAAACGAATTACATAATGTTCTCCATTTGCAATTCTTTTAGCAACTTCGTCAGCAGAAATTACAAGAGATGTATCTAGTTTTTCACGATTGGTGTGATTATAAATAAATGTTTTTCCTTCAGCTTCTTGTTCTTTTCTCAAAGTATCCAAAGATTCTGGAGTATCAAAAGCATAATATGCCCAACCAGAATTGATTAATTGATCTGCATATTGCTGGTATAAATCTTTACGTTCGCTTTGTCTGTATGGACCAAATTTTTCATTTTTTCCAACTGTTTCTTCGGGAGCAATTCCTAACCATTCAAGAGCTTCCATAATGTAAGCTTCTGCACCTGGAACAAAACGAGTCTGATCTGTATCTTCAATTCTCAGATAAAAAACACCATTATGTTTTTTTGCAAATAAATAATTAAATAGGGCAGTACGAACTCCGCCAATATGTAACGGTCCAGTCGGACTTGGTGCAAAACGCACACGAACTTGCTTTGACATTTGTTTAAATTTTGTTGCAAAGATACGTTTTATGATTTTAGATTTCAGAATGTTGATTTTAGATTTTGAAATCTTAGAACCTTAGCCTCTTAGTAACTTAGAATCTTAAAAAGGTATTATTATAATTACTACTTTTATAGGTTATAATTAAAACAGATTTATTTTGAAAACATCATCTGCGATATATCAAAAGCTAGAGGCTTTCATTAAGAAATATTATACCAACGAATTGATAAAAGGGATATTACTTTTTACTGGTTTTGGTTTACTATATTTTCTATTTACGCTTTTTGTAGAGTACTTTCTTTGGCTAAAACCTCTGGGAAGAACTTTTCTATTTTGGTTATTTGTTGGAGTTGAAGTTTTCCTTTTGGTCCGTTTAATTATTTTCCCTTTGTTTAAATTATTCAAACTTCAAAAGGGAATTGATTATACTCAAGCTTCAAAAATTATTGGAAATCATTTCACAGAAGTGAGTGATAAGCTGACGAACTTTTTGCAATTGTCTTCTGAAAATAATAATGAAAGTTCGGAATTGGTTTTAGCTTCAATCGAACAAAAAGCAAATTCTTTGCAACCAATTCCGTTTGGAAATGCAATCAATTTTAAAGCAAATAAAAAATATTTACCATTGGCTTTAGTTCCAATTTTACTTTTTGCGGTGTTTTATATTTCTGGAAATAGTAATATTATTTCGCAAAGTTTGAATAGAGTAGTGCATTTCAATTCTGCTTTTTTACCGCCAGCTCCTTTCAAATTTGTGGTTTTGAATTCGAATTTGCAAGCAGAGCAAAACAAAGATTTCGTGATCAAAATGGAATCTGTTGGGAATATAGTTCCAGAAAATGTAATGATTCATATTGGTGATGAAAGTTATTTTATGGAATCTTCTCAACCTGGAAAGTTTGAATTTAAAGTGGAGAAACCAGCAGAAGATATTCGTTTTTCTTTTGAAGGAAACTCGGTAGTTTCTGAAGAGTATGATTTGAAAGTTATCACTGTTCCATCAATTGCAAACTTCGAGATGGTTTTGAATTTTCCTTCTTATCTAAAGAAAAAATCAGAGACAATTCAAGGAACTGGAAACGCAATAGTACCTGAAGGAACAACTGTAACTTGGAAAATGAACACCAAATCTACGCAAGAAGTAGCGTGGAAAAGAGACAATGAAGTTTTTAAGTTTAATAAGGTAGAAAATGAGTTTAAATTGGCTAAAAATATTAGTCAAAATACAGAATATCAAATTCTTACGTCTAACGATAAGGTTAAAAACTACGAGAAATTGGACTATCAGCTGTCTGTGATAAAAGATCAGTTTCCAACCATCAATGTGGGGCCAGCGCCAGATAGTTTGAAGTTAGATAAGAACTATATTCTAGGTAGATTGGGTGATGATTATGGACTTTCGAAACTGCAAATTGTTTACTACGAACGTAACAAACCTCAGTCTGCTAAGCGTGGAAACATTCCTGTAAAGGCAGGAGTATTTGATCAGTTTGTTTTTAATTTCCCAAGCAATCTCCCAGTAGAAGAAGGAGTTTCCTATGAATACTATTTTGAAGTTTTTGATAACGATGCTCCACACGGATTTAAGTCTACAAAGTCTTCTACATTTTCAGATCGTGTAGCTACAACAGATGAAATTCAAGATCAGGAATTACAGCAACAAAATCAAAATATTAATAGTTTATCTAAATCTTTGAAGAACCAAACGAAGCAGATTTCAGAAATGGATAAGCTTCAGAATACCGGAAAAGAAAAAGATAATTTAGAGTTTAAAGATCAGCAGAAGATCAATGATTTTATCAAACGTCAGAAACAACAAGACGAAATGATGAAACAATTCTCTGAGAAAATGAATCAGAATCTAGATAAATTCAAAGATGATAAGAAAGATAAAACTGCTGAGGATTTGCAAAAGCGTTTAGATAATGCACAGAAAGATTTAGAAAAGAATCAGAAATTATTAGACGAATTAAAGAACTTGAACGATAAGTTAAACAGCGAAGAACTGTTTGATAAGATGGAAAAGTTCAAACAAATCAGTAAAAACCAATCTCGTAATTTAGAACAATTGGTGGAGTTGACCAAGCGTTTTTATGTTTCTAAGAAAGCAGAGCAAGTTGCTGAAAAACTAAACAAACTGTCAGAACAACAAGAACAGTTATCTAATAAAGAGAAAGAAAATACGAAAGAGAAGCAAGATGAAATCAATAAATCTTTTGATAAGATTCAGGAAGATTTAAAGGATTTGAAAGAAGAGAATAAGACTTTGAAGAAACCTTTGGATATTCCATCTGATGCTTCTAAAGAGAAAGATGTAGATAATGATCTTAATAAAGCTTCTGAAGAATTGAGCAAAAAGAATACTTCTGCGGCTAAGCCAAAGCAGAAAAGTGCAGCTAAGAAAATGAAGTCTATGGCTCAAGAAATGCAGAACGAAATGGAAGGTGGAGAACAAGAACAATTGGAAGAAGATGTAGCAATGCTTCGTCAGATTCTAGATAATCTTTTGGCTTATTCTTTATCACAAGAAGATGTGATGAAACAGTTCAAAGCAATGAAATTGGGTTCCTCTACATTTACAAAGAACATCAAGATTCAGCAGAATTTGAAACAGCAGTTTAGACATGTTGATGATAGTTTGTTTGCACTTTCATTACGTAATCCAAAGGTTGCAGAAGACGTAACTAAAGAAATTGGAAACGTACAATACAACATGGACAAGGCTATTGAAACTTTAACCGATGTTCAAATTCCTCGTGGAGTTTCACACCAACAATATGCAGTTTCATCTGCTAATAAGTTAGCCGATTTCTTGAGTGATTTATTGAATAATATGCAGATGTCTATGTCTAAACCGGGAGCGGGAAAACCTAAACCAGGAGACGGACAAGGAATGCAATTGCCAGATATTATTCAGAAACAAAAAGGACTTGCTGATAAGATGAAAGAAGGTATGAAACCTGGACAGCAATCTGGAGATAAACCTGGAGAAGGTAAAGATGGAAAGTCGGGACAAGGGCAAAATGGACAAGGGCAAAATGGACAAGGAAAAGAAGGTCAGGGTAAAGAAGGACAAGGTAACAAAAGTGGAGATAAAGGTTCTTCTGGTAAAGAGGGTAAGAGCGGAAAAGGAGAGAAGAATGGTAATGATGGTGAAGATGGAGAAGGAGGTGCAGAAGCTATTATGGAGATATACAAAGAGCAAGTTAAACTTAGAGAAGCATTGCAAAAGGAGTTAGCAAAGAAAGGTTTGGATGCTCAAGGAAAATCTATAATAGATCAAATGAAACAATCTGAAAAGCAGATTTTGAACAAAGGATTTAAGAATGAGAACCTGCAGCGTATACTAAATATACAACAAGAATTATGGAAATTAAACAACGCAGTTCAGCAACAAGGGCAAGATACACAAAGACAATCTGAAACTAATAAGGCTGAATTTAGTAATCGTTCAAATGCTTTGCCAAGTTCATTATTGGAATATTTAAACAGCGTTGAGATATTAAACAGACAATCACTACCTTTGCGCTCGAATTTTAATCAAAAAGTTCAAGAATACTTTAATACAAAATGATAAATTTTAATTACGAAACAGATTTTACTTTAGGAGACGAGCAGGCTTTTAGTGACTGGCTAAGTGCTGTAATTGTTTCTGAGAATAAGAATGAAGGAGAGATCAACTATATATTTTGTGATGATGAATATCTACATAAGATCAATGTTGAATATCTAGATCACGATACACTTACAGATATTATTAGTTTTGATTATACTGTTGGTAACGAGTTAAATGGAGATATTTTTGTTTCTGTAGAACGGGTTGCAGACAATGCAAAAGACTTCAATGTTTCATTTACTGAAGAACTAAAGAGAGTGCTATCTCATGGTATACTACATTACTGTGGATACAAAGATAAGTCAGAGAAGGAAGCTGAATTAATGAGACAGAAGGAAGAAGAGAAGATGAAGATGTTTCACGTGGAACGGTAATTAAATCTCTTTTAAGATGTATGTTCCACGTGAAACGTTCTGGTTTTTGATTTTCTTAAACGTTCCACGTGAAACATGTTTAAGAAAATAAAAGAGTTTTATAACGTTCCACGTGGAACGTTATAGTAAAGAATTCGAGTAGAAGATTAAATCGTTCCACGTGGAACGATTTTTAAGTTTGAATTTTAAAGAGAAAAAAAAGATGTTTCACGTGGAACATGGTTTGAAAATGTTCTTTGGGAGTTTAGAATGGAAGTTTAGAATGGAAGTTTAGAATGGAAGATTAGAATGAAAGTTTAGAATGGAAGTTTAGAATGGAAGTTTAGAATGGAAGTTTAGAATGTTTCACGTGAAACATTTCTTTTAGAAGCTCTGTGTGGAAGTTCTTTTTGGAAGTTCTTTTTGGAAGTTCTTTTTGGAAGTTCTTTTTGGAAGTTCTTTTTGGAAGTTTTGTTTGGAAGTTCTTTTTGGAAGTTCTTTTTGGAAGTTCTTTTTGGAAGTTCTTTTTGGAAGTTCTTTTTGGAAGTTTTGTTTGGAAGTTCTGTTTGGAAGTTCTGTTTGGAAGTTCTGTTTGGAAGTTCTGTTTGGAAGTTCTGTTTGGAAGTTCTGTTTGGAAGTTCTGTTTGGAAGTTCTGTTTGGAAGTTCTGTTTGGAAGTTCTGTTTGGAAGTTCTGTTTGGAAGTTCTGTTTGGAAGTTCTGTTTGGAAGTTCTGTTTGGAAGTTCTGTTTGGAAGTTCTGTTTGGAAGTTCTGTTTGGAAGTTCTGTTTGGAAGTTCTGTTTGGAAGTTCTGTTTGGAAGCTCTGTTTCGAAGCTCTGTTTCGAAGCTCTGTTTGGAAGTTCTGCTTTGAGAGTTCTGCTTTGAGAGTTCTGCTTTGAGAGTTCTGCTTTGAGAGTTCTGATTTGGAAGTTCTGATTTGAGAGTTCTGATTTGAGAGTTCTGATTTAAAAGTTCTGATTTAAAAGTTCTGATTTGAGAGTTTCGATTTGAGAGTTTCGATTTGAGAGTTTCGATTTGAGAGTTTCGATTTGAGAGTTTTGATTTGAGAGTTTTGATTTGAGAGTTTTGATTTGAGAGTTTTGATTTGAGAGTTTTGATTTGAGAGTTTTGATTTGAGAGTTTTGATTTGAATGAAGTAAAATGTTTCACGTGAAACATTTTTATTGATTTCAGAATTTAAGAATTCCAGTTGACCTGTTTCAGTTTGAACTTGAAACCTGAAATTTTAAAACTTGAAATGAAATATAAAGTTCCACGTGGAACAAGAAAGAAATAAATTTAATTCTAAAAACCGCGTTAGCGGTTTTTGGAGAATAATAAAACAAAATGTTTTTAGAAGAATACGATGTTATTGTGGTTGGTGCAGGCCATGCTGGTTCTGAAGCTGCGGCTGCGGCTGCAAATTTGGGATCGAAAACTTTATTGGTTACAATGAGTTTGCAAAACATAGCACAGATGTCTTGTAATCCTGCCATGGGTGGAATTGCAAAAGGACAGATTGTTCGTGAAATTGATGCGCTTGGTGGTTATTCAGGAATCGTTTCAGATAAAACTGCGATCCAGTTCAAGATGCTGAATAAATCAAAAGGACCTGCAATGTGGTCGCCAAGAGTTCAAAGTGATAGAATGCGTTTTGCAGAAGAATGGAGAATGATGTTGGAGGCAACTCCAAATCTTGATTTTTATCAAGAAATGGTAAAAGGATTAATTATTGAAGACGGAAAGATAAAAGGAATTAGAACTTCACTAGGAGTGGAGATTCGTTCCAAATCTGTGGTTTTGACAAATGGTACTTTTTTGAACGGTTTAATTCATATTGGAGAAAAACAATTTGGAGGAGGAAGAGCAGGAGAAAGTGCCGCAACCGGAATTACCGAAGATTTGATCAAAGTAGGTTTTGAAGCTGGAAGAATGAAAACAGGAACGCCACCTCGAGTAGATGGGCGTTCTTTAGATTATTCTAAAATGAATGAAGAAAAAGGAGATGCGAAGCCAGCTAAGTTTTCTTATTCAGATGTTACCGCTCCGTTAACGCATCAGCGTTCTTGTTACATGACATACACTTCGTTGAATGTTCATGATATTTTGAGAGAAGGTTTTGATCGTTCTCCAATGTTCAACGGAAGAATCAAAAGTTTAGGACCAAGATATTGTCCTTCTATCGAAGATAAAATAAATCGTTTTGCAGATAAAGAGCGTCACCAATTATTTGTTGAGCCAGAAGGCTGGAATACTTGCGAAGTTTATGTAAACGGATTTTCAACTTCGCTTCCAGAGGATATTCAATTTAAAGCGCTTCGTTCTGTTGCAGGTTTTGAAAATGTAAAATTCTTTAGACCTGGTTATGCTATCGAATATGATTTCTTTCCACCAACGCAATTGAAACATACTTTAGAAACGAAACTAGTTGAAGGATTATATTTCGCAGGACAGATTAATGGAACAACTGGATATGAAGAAGCAGCTTCTCAAGGTTTGATGGCTGGAATAAATGCGCATTTAAAAGTGCACGAAAAAGATCCATTAATTTTAAAACGTGATGAAGCATACATCGGAGTTCTAATTGACGACTTAATTACTAAAGGAACAGAAGAACCATATCGTATGTTTACATCGAGAGCAGAATATAGAACATTGTTGCGTCAAGATAATGCCGATTTCAGATTGACTCCAATGTCATACGAAATTGGTTTAGCTTCTGAAAATCGTTTACGAAGAATGGAAAAGAAACTAAACGAATCTGAAAAGATGGTTCAATTCTTCAAAGAAACAAGTGTTACGATTGCCGAAACAAATCCGATTTTAGAAGCGAAAGAATCGGCTCCAATTTCTCAAGGAGATAAAATGTTCAAGATTTTCTCTCGTCCACAAATTGAATTGGAGGATATGTTGAAATTTGAAAAGGTTTCAGCGTATGTTGAAGAAAATGATTTGGATGAAGAAATTGTAGAGCAAGCAGTAATTCAAGTTAAATATTCTGGTTATATCGAAAAAGAAAGAAATAATGCAGATAAATTGAATCGTTTGGAAGAAGTAAAAATTCCAGACAATTTCGATTATAATAAAATTAAATCCATGTCGATTGAAGCAAAACAGAAATTAAGCAAGATTCGTCCTGTAACTATTTCGCAAGCTTCAAGAATCAGCGGAGTATCACCGAGTGATATTTCGGTGCTTTTGATTTATATGGGAAGGTAAATAATTTTAGATTTTAGATTGCTGATTTCAGATTATTGTAATATTTTGAAAATGACTTGTTCCACGTGAAACTATTTTTCGGTTTTTTATTTTCAGAATCCATTATAAATCTAAAGTCAGAAATCTAAAATTGTTGCTGTTCCACGTGAAACCTTTTGAAAATTTAGTGAAAGAATATCTTATTAAAGCAACTTTACAGGTGTGCTGAATTATGAAAAGTGAAAGAAATCTACAGAAGAATTAAAAATAAAAAAGACAAAAAAATCCTAAAAGCGATATAATTTCGTTTTTAGGATTTGCTATAAATTAAACCCAATATCTATAAATTTAAAAAATGAACGTTTTAAATAAAAAACATTTTCTTACGGTAAAAGACCACTCTGTTTCAAAAGAAATTTTTGATTTGTATTATGATGAAGATTTAGATATGCTAATTACTTCTCCACAACCTGAACTTCAAAATTTAGGTAAATATTACGAAAGCGAAGATTATATTTCGCATACCGACAACAAACGTTCTTTATTTGAAAAAGCATATCACTTTGTGAAAAATATTGCTCTTAAGAATAAATTGAATTTAATTAATAACCAACAACCACAAAAAGGAAAACTTTTAGATATTGGAGCTGGAACTGGAGATTTTCTCTTGACAGCAAAAAATGACAGTTGGGAAACAATTGGAGTAGAGCCGAGCGATCGTGCTAAAAACATTGCAAAAGAAAAAGGAATTTCTTTTGTAGAAGAAATAAACACTTTAGAAAATCATTCTCTGGATGTGATTACTATGTGGCACGTTTTAGAACACGTTCCAGATTTAGAACTTCAGATCCAAGAATTGAAGCGTTTATTAAAACCAACTGGAACATTAATTATTGCGGTTCCGAACTACAAATCATTTGATGCAAACCATTATCAAACTTTTTGGGCTGCTTATGATGTTCCAATTCATTTTTGGCATTTTTCAAAAAAATCAATTCAATTGCTTTTTGAAAGAGTAGATATGAAATTGGAAAAAGTTCTTCCAATGAAGTTCGATTCGTTTTACGTAAGCCTTTTGTCTGAAAAATACAAAACGGGAAAGATGAATTATATTAAAGCTTTTTTGATTGGTTTGAAATCAAATTGGAAAGCGAAGAACTCAAAAGAATATTCATCGCATATTTATATTTTAAAAAATAAATAACACAAAAATACAGAAAGCCATTTTACCCTAAAAGGACAGAGTGGCTTTTTATGGTTGATATAAAAAAAGCAAAAAAGCATCTAAAATACTGCGATAGCGTTGGTTTATGGTGATATTTTTTTCGATAAATAAAAACAATATCATAAATTTTACGCATTTTTTAAACTTTATGTTGATGCTATTGATTTTTTTATATTTTTGTCTTCAATACTTAAAAAAATAGAATTAAAAAAAATGAAAAAAGCATTAGTTATTATCGCACTTTCAGTTTTCGCAGTTTCTTGTAACAAAACAGCAGAGGTAAAGGAAGTAAAAACAGCTTACGTGGATACTTCGGTTTTGATGAAAGAATACACTGAGGCAAAAGATTTAGAGGCAAAGTACAAAGCTCAAGCGGAAGAAAAAGGTAGACAATTACAAGCTGAGATTTCACGTTTTAAACAAGACGCTGCTAATTTTCAAAGCCAGGCACAAGCAAACGGTCAAGCTTGGGCACAGCAAAGAGGAGCTGAATTGCAAAAAAGAGAGCAGCAATTAGGTTATGCACAACAAGCATTAGCACAACAATTACAACAAGAAAGTGGTGTTGAAATGGATTCTCTTGTTAGTGGAGTTAAAAAATTCATTAAAGACTACGGAAAGAAAAACGGTTACTCTTACATCTACGGAACAGGAGATGCTGCTACAATTTTGTATGCTGAAGAGAAATACGATATTACAAAAGAAATTATCAAAGCTTTAAATGATAAATACAAAGCAGAGCCAAAAACAGATGCAAAACCAGCAGCTGAAACAAAAGAAGGCGAAGCTAAAAAATAAAACTACCAAACTAACTAAATTACTGAAAACCTAAATCCACTGCGATTTAGGTTTTTTCTTTTTATAAAAATGCGGTAATTTTATTTTTTTAATACAAGCCCAATGCAGGACGTTTCAGAAGCGGCAGCTTATACTTTGCAATTCATCAATCAGACCCAGAAATCTATTTTCCTTACGGGAAAAGCAGGTACGGGAAAAACTACGCTTTTACGCGAAATTATAGCCACAACGCATAAAAATACTGTGGTCGTTGCACCAACGGGAATCGCTGCTTTGAATGCGGGTGGCGTAACTATTCACTCCATGTTTCAACTTCCGTTTTCTGCGTTTATTCCATCGTATGATGTGAGCGCCCAATTTACAGAAACAGTAAAATTTGAAAACAAAGAATCACTTCGCCGCCATTTCAAAATGAATAACGTCAAGCGAAATGTAATTAAAAACATGG
Organism: Flavobacterium sp. B330r; assembly: GCF_056824325.1. Taxonomy (NCBI): domain Bacteria; kingdom Pseudomonadati; phylum Bacteroidota; class Flavobacteriia; order Flavobacteriales; family Flavobacteriaceae; genus Flavobacterium; species Flavobacterium sp. B330r. Next base: position 1,808,466 of record NZ_CP124860.1, on the reverse strand, counting down.
AGCTTCTTGTGATTGATGAAGTGAGTATGATGCGTGCCGATTTGTTGGATGCAGTCGATTTCATGATGCAGACTGTTCGAAGAAACACTCATCCGTTTGGTGGAGTTCAAGTTTTGTTTATTGGAGATTTGCTGCAATTGCCGCCAGTGATTCGCGATGAAGAATGGCGAACACTGAAAAACTACTACCGTGGGAAATTCTTTTTCCATTCTCATGTTCTCCAGACGTATCCGCCGATTTATATCGAATTGTCAAAAATTTACCGCCAGACCGATGATGCTTTTATCTCGGTTTTGAACAATTTAAGAAATAACCAGATCACTCCCGAGGACATAACTATTCTAAATCAATATGTTAAGCCAGATTTTGACTTCAAAGAGAACAAAGGCTATATCACGCTAACAACGCATAATGCTAAGGCTGATTCTATCAACTCGCAGTCAATCAATGATTTAGATGGTAAAGAATATATATATACGCCATTTGTGGTAGGAGATTTTCCAGAAAAGATATTTCCTGTTGAAGAAGAATTGAAATTGAAAGTGGGCGCGCAAATCATGTTCGTTAAAAATGACTTGTCTTTTGAAAAGAGATATTTCAACGGAAAGATGGGCGTAATCAAATCGCTTTCTGACGAAGAAATCTTTGTTCACTTTCCAAAAGAGAACATGACACTCGAAGTGGAGAAGTACGAATGGAAAAATATCCGCTACAAAGTCAACGAACAAACCAAAGATATCGAAGAAGAGGTTTTAGGAACTTTTGCGCATTATCCAATCAAGCTGGCATGGGCGATTACGGTGCACAAAAGCCAAGGTTTAACTTTTGACAAAGCAGCGCTCGATGTATCGCAAGTTTTTCTGCCTGGGCAGGCCTATGTAGCGCTTTCGCGTTTGCGTTCGTTAGACGGGCTTATTTTGCTTTCTCCGATGCAGATGAATGGCATTTCGAACGACCAAGATGTGATGGATTACGCTTTGAACCGAGCAACGGAAGAAACTTTGGAGAAAGCGCTTCACTTCGAAACCAAAAATTTTATTCACAACTATTTGATAAACAGTTTTAATTGGGGAGAATTGGCGCAAGAATGGCGAAATCATCGTTTCAGTTATAACGAAAACGCAGCAGGTTCCGAAAAAACGAAACATGCGGTTTGGGCGCATAAACGAATGGAAATTATAGAACAGCTTTTAGATCCTTCGCAGAAATTCATTTCGCAACTCAATAAAATCTTCATCAAAGAAACGGTCGATTTGTTTTTTGTGAAAGAAAGGGTAGATGCGGCCTACGATTATTTTTTCAAGCCAATGGACAAATTGGTTGATGATCTGATTTATAAAATGGCCGAAATTCAAAAATTTAAAAAAGTAAAAGAATTCTACGAAGAGCTTAACTTTTTGGAAGATCTTCAGACCAAGGCGGTTTTGAGATTGATGAAAGCCAAGTTATTGATCGAAGTGGTTGTGGCCGGCGAAGAAATCAGTAAAGAAAAGTTAACATCGCCAAATATTAAAAATTACAAAACGAACAAAGCAGAAAGGATTCGAGAAGAGCTGAAAACGACAAATACGGACATTTTTAGGACAGAAGAGCCCGTTGTTCGATACAAATCAACTAAGACGGAGAAAGGCGAGCTTAAAACGGCTAAAAAAACGACAGTCGAAGAAACGTACGATTTGTGGATGGATAAAAATTCGGTTGAAGATATTGCGAGAATGCGTAAATTAAATGTTCAAACGATCGAAGGCCATTTGATAAGACTTATTCAGTCGAAGAAAATCGAAATTACCGATGTTCTTCCGTATGATAAAATTTTGGCTTTGAGAGAAGCTTTTCAGTTTTATCAAGAAGAATCTTTGAGTCCTTTGAAAGAAAAATATGGAGATGAATTTACTTGGGACGAACTAAAAATGTTCAAAGCGAGCATCAATTAATTTTTTGAACGTCCCACGTGAAACACGGTTTTCTGTTTTTCAAAAATCTAATTTCTAACGCATTAAATTATTTTTGACATGAAAACATTTAAAATATTACTAACAATTCTGGTGTTTAATTCTTCGTTTTTGATTGCCCAGGATTTGAAACCAGAATATCAAAAGTTCATTTCGAAATTTATTCTCGAAGTAAAAAATGGCGATAAAGATGCAATTGCAAATCGTATAAAATTTCCATTCAAGCGAGATTATCCAATTCCTTCGGTGAAGGATAAAGCAGATTTTGTGAAAAGATATAACCAAATTTTTGATAAGGTTTTAATTGAAAAAATAACAAAATCGGATCCAAAAGATTGGTCAGAAGTGGGATGGCGCGGAATTATGCTAAATCGTGGAGACATGTGGATCGATATTGATGGAAGAATTATTAGCATCAATAATCAATCGGAGGAAGAATTGAAATTAAAAAATTCATTAATCGCAAAGCAGAAAAAAAGAGTAAATTCTTCACTTTCAAATTTTAAAGAACCTGTTGCAGTTCTTGAAACTTCGAAGTTCAGAATTAGAATCGATGATTTAGGAAATGATAATTATCGCTATGCTTCTTGGTCGATCAAACAGGAAATGACTGAAACTCCAGATCTCGTAATCGAAAAAGGAGTTTTTGTTGCAGATGGAACGGGAGGAAACCATTACTTCGATTTTAAAAAAGGCAATTTCAAATACCGATGCTATTTTATTGTTTTGGGACAAAAAGATTCGCCGCCAGCAATATTGACCGTTTATCAGTCTGGAAAAGAAATCCTATCTCAAGACGCAAAAATTGTTTCACGATAAACATTAAAAAAGCCTGATTCAGAACGAATCAGGCTTTTTTGTTTAGATATTTGATAGTACTTTTTCTAATTCTTTTTCTTGAGAAATTTGCGTAAGCTTCAATTTCTGAATTGTAACTTCATTCTCTTTGGTTTTAATTTTTTGCTTTTGAATCTCTTCGTCAGAAACTGATGTAGTCAATATTTTGTTTTCGATTTTCTGATTGGCCTTTTCCAACTTTTCAATTTTATCTCTAGTCGATTTTAACTGGTTTTCAGCCTTAACAAGAGTGTTCTTTTTGGTTTCCAATTCTTTCTGTTCTTTTTTGAGTACAGCAATTTTATCATCAAGCTTTTTATAATTTTCTTTAAGAACTTGCTGTGTTTGAGCTTCGTTCTTCTTTATTTGATTTTCTTGATCAGAATTGGTTTGTTGTGCAAAAATGGACTGAGAGCCTAGTAGTAATAAAAAAGCAAAGGTTTTAAAAATTGTCTTCATGATTGTATTAAATTTTATGAAGACGAATTTATTTGAATAGAGTTTAAGAAGTGTCCATTCAAAGATTTTAAAACAACAGAATAAGGCAAAAAAAATCCTGCTCTTTCGAACAGGATTAAAAGTATTTTATAGATTTTCGACCAGAATCCAGGCTTGTGGATTTTCGCCTTTTTGTATTTCTTTTTGAGCTTGTTCTGCTTCTTTCATTGTAGCATAACTTCCGTACAAAACAGGAAATAAACCGTGTTTGTTTTCTTTCAGCATTCTAGCTTTGAAACCATCTTTAATTAATTGGTTATAAGCTTTTCTAGCATTTTGCTCACTTCTAAAAGCACCTGCCATAATGTGGTAGGGCATTGTGGTTTCGACAGTTTCGACAGCAGCAGAATCTACAGAAAGAGTTACAGCTGGAAGTGGACTTTTGATAAAGAAAGTGGCTTCTTGAATTTTGTTTTGCACTTTTTTCTGAACCGCTTGTTCTACAACAAGTGTTTGGTTATCAATTTGATTTTGGTATAATGGATAACCAATGCTTCCTGTAATTCCTAGTCCTAAAACCAAAATCGCAGCATATCGCAAGAACGGATTCGAAGATTTGGTTTCTTCTTCACTTTCGTATATTAAAACAGCATCTTTTTCTTTTGCTGCAATCTTTTCGATTTTTTTCTCGAATGCCTCTTTTTTCACCATTGGAGAAACAAAAGGACTCAGTCCAAAAGAAGCAGATAAATAGTTGGTCTGATCGTTTGGCTTGAAAACAATATTGCTTTCAGAATTTAAACGTAGCTCTCCAATATTTTTTAAAAGAATTACGCCATCTTCTTCTAATGCTTTTTTCCAATTCAAAATTTCAAAAGCAATCGCGCTAACAGCAAAACCATAAGATGTTTTTTCTGCTTGTGCAATATGATTTGCCAACAATCCGTCATTATTTTTGATACGGCTGTTGAAAGAAATGGTTTTTTTTGGTGGAAAAAACGAATTAGTGCTTTCATTTAGCTGCGCCGAATGAGTTTCTGTTAAAAATGCACCAAACCCTGGAACCGTTACACACTGATAACGATACAATAACTGTGAGATATATACTTCGATTTTCATAGTAACAAAGTTAGACAACGCGTATAGTTATCAAAATTTTATTCACAATTTTTATTAACAATTCAGAATTATTTTTAGACAATTCGTTTTCAATTAATTAAGTGGTTGGTTTTTCTTATTTAAAAAGCACCGTAAGAATTATTTTCTAAATTTATTAAGAAATTACTTTGTTTTATAGATATTTGCGCCTCATAAAAAGTAGATTTATTTTTTCTATTTTACATAATGTTAAAAACAATGAACGATCAGGAATTATTTAATTTACTTGCCTTATTAAAGGTTGATGGAGTGGGAGATATAATGGGCAAAAAATTGCTTAATTCTTTTGGTGATGCCTCGGCTGTTTTTAAAGCTAAAAATTCGCAATTGGCAGCTGTTGACGGAATTGGAAGTGTTTTATTGAAAAATCTGAAAGATAAAAGTGTTTTTGAGAAAGCGGATAAAGAACTTTCGTTTATTAAAAATAACAATATTCAGATTTCTTTTTTTCAGGATGAAAACTATCCAGAACGGCTTAAGCATTGCATTGATGCACCCATTCTGATTTTTACCGCTGGAAATCTGGATTTCAAAAACAAAAGAATAATTAGCATTGTTGGTACGCGTCAGATTACTTCTTATGGAACCGATTTCTGTAAAAAATTGATAGAAGATATTGCTCCTCTGGATCCTGTAATTGTAAGCGGATTTGCTTATGGAGTCGACATCGTGGCGCATCAGGCAGCAATGGATTTTAATTTGCAAACGGTTGGCGTACTGGCTCATGGATTAAATCAAATTTACCCAAGAACTCATAAAAAGTACATGGCCAGAATGGAAAAGAAGGGTGGATTTATAACCGAGTTTTGGAGTGATTCGAATCCGGATAAGGAAAAGTTTGTTCGCAGAAATCGCATCGTGGCAGGAATGGCAGAAGCTACGATCGTGATAGAATCTGCTGATAAAGGCGGATCTTTAATAACGGCAAATATGGCTAATGATTATAATCGGGATGTTTTTGCAGTGCCAGGACGAGTGACCGATAAGTATAGCCAAGGCTGTAATAATTTAATTAAAACTCAGAAAGCAAATGTGTTAACAAGTGCTGCAGATTTGATTTATATGTTGAATTGGGATATTAAAGAAAATCCAAAAACGATTCAGAAACAGCTTTTTATAGAATTAGAACCCGTAGAACAAAAGGTTTATGATTTTCTCCAGAAAAACGGAAAGGAATTATTAGACACCATCGCAATTGAATGTGATATTCCAATCTTCAAACTATCTGGAATTCTGATTGGTATGGAATTAAAAGGCGTTATAAGACCACTTCCTGGAAAACTTTTTGAGTCAATTTAACGCAGAAAATCCTATATATTATTTTCTTATAAAGTGCTTGTACAATCGATATAAAATGTAAATCAGCAATAACCCAAAAACGATATTTAGAATTTGAAATACATACGGCGGAACATTGTAATCTTCAATATACTTATCCATCTTTTTTATTTTTAAGAGGTTAATATACTTGAAGTTACAAAAAATAATTGAAATGAATATTAAAAGAAAAACGCTGACCAGTTTTAAAATGATCAGCGTTTCTTTGAAAACATTTTTTAAATGGAATTACTTCCCAAATCCTAAAACCTCTCTAACCTTTGCCAAAACACCATCGGCAATAACCGAAGCTTTTGCAGCGCCTTTTTTCAACAAAGCGTCAACTTCTTCAAGGTTGTTGATATAGTAGTTATATTTTTCTCTTTCTGTTTTAAATTTTTCTGTAATCAATTCGAACAAAGCTTGTTTAGCATGTCCGTAACCGTAATTTCCTCCTAAATAGTTTGCTCTCATTTGTGCAGTTTGTTCTTCGTTTGCTAGCAAAGAATAGATCGCAAATGCATTACAAGTATCTGGATTTTTTGGAGCTTCAAGTGGAGTCGAATCAGTTTCAATACTCATTACTTGTTTGCGTAATGTTTTGTCATCCAAGAAAATATTGATGATATTGTTTGCAGATTTACTCATTTTTCCTCCGTTAGTTCCAGGAATCAGCATAATGTTTTCCTCAATTTTAGCTTCAGGAAGAACAAAAGTTTCACCCATCTGGTGATTGAAACGAGACGCAACATCACGAGTAATTTCTAAATGCTGCAACTGATCTTTTCCAACAGGAACAAATTCAGCATCATACAATAAAATATCGGCAGCCATTAGCATCGGATATGTGAAAAGTCCAGCGTTAACATCGTCTAAACGATCTGCTTTATCTTTGAAAGAGTGTGCTAATGTCAATCTTTGAAATGGAAAAAAACAACTCAAATACCAAGTCAATTCTGTAGTTTGAACCACATCAGATTGTCTGTAAAAAGTAACTTTGTCAGGATTTAAACCACACGCAAGCCAAGCCGCAGCTGTGCTATAGGTGTTTTCTCTTAAAGTTTTTCCGTCTTTAATCTGTGTGATGGAATGCAAATCGGCAATAAACAAATAAGATTCATTTGCTGGATCGTTTGATAATTCGATTGCCGGAATAATTGCGCCTAATAAATTTCCTAAATGCGGTGTTCCTGTACTTTGAACACCAGTAAGTATTTTTGCCATTCTAGTTTTTTCTTATACTTGATCTGCAAAGTTCGTTTTTTTAGCGCAGAGTTCACAGAGTTTTTCGCAGAGATTAGGAAGATTTTTTGAGTTTTTTGAAGATCACAGTATTTTAGATGTTTTTAAAAATTATTTATTACTCTCCTGATACCATTTTTTAAAAGCGCTTCATTAAAGTTTATTAGTAAACCAAGTTTGTAGTTTCCTAATCTCAAATATGTTAATGTTTGCGCTAAATGGTTTACCGTTAAAGTTTCAACTGCTTTAATTTCAATTATGAATTTGTTTTCAATCAGTAAATCGATACGATAGCCACAGTCTAGTTTTATTTGCTCAAAAATTAACGGCATTGGTTTTTCCTTTTCTACCATTAGACCTTTTTGCTTGAGTTTATAAAATAGACATTCTTGATAAACATTTTCTAACAAACCTGGTCCAAGTTTTCTGTGTATTTCGATTGCTAGACCAATAACACGAGTCGAGATTTCATTTTCATTCATTTTATATTTAATTTTAACGCAGAATTTCGTATAAAAATATAAAAATTTATTCAATGGATTTTGAAAAATTTGAGCTAAACTCAAAAGAATACGAATCTTTGAGAACTTTTACTTTAGTAAATCTCGAAAATTAAATTAAACTTCTTTACTCTGTGGAAAAACTCAGCGATCTCTGTGCTAGAAATAAAAGCAGTGAGGAGAATAAATTCTATATAGAAAATTCATTTCGGTTTTCTTACATTTGAAGCTATGAAAATATTTAAAATTACTTTTTGGATTCTTTGGAGAGTTTGGTTTTACGTTTTGATGGCCATTCCAATACTCATTATGTTACCTTTTCTGGTAGTTTCTATCCTTTCTGAGAAAGGATATCCATATTTCTTTAAAATGGCCCGCATTTGGGCTAAATTCATCCTTTTCGGAATGGGTTTCTTTTATACCGTAAAACGTGAACAGAAGCTCATTAAAGGCAAAAGTTACATGATCGTGGCCAATCACACCTCAATGACCGATATTATGCTTACGTTGGCTTTAATTAAAAATCCGTTTGTTTTTGTTGGGAAGAAAGAGCTGGTAAAGATTCCGCTTTTTGGATTTTTCTATAAAAGAACTTGTATTCTAGTTGACAGAAGTTCGTCTAAAAGTAAAAATGAAGTTTTTAAAAGAGCTCAAAATAGATTAAATCAAGGTTTAAGTATTTGCATTTTCCCAGAGGGAGGAGTTCCAGATGACGAAAGCATTTTGCTGGATGAGTTTAAAGACGGCGCATTTAGATTGGCTATCGATCATCAGATTCCGATTGTGCCAATTGTTTATCCAGATAGTAAGAAACGTTTTTCATATACTTTTTTGAGTGGAAGTCCAGGAAAAATGCGCGCGCGAATTTTACCTTTTGTAGAAACAAAAGGATTGACAAGCGACAACAGAAAAGAATTAAGAGATCAAGTTAGAAACATGATTTATAATGGTTTAATGGATTATCAAAAGGAATAACCATAAAAACATTATGTAAAATACAAAAGCCGATAGATTTAATTATCTACCGGCTTTTCTTTGAATTAAAAACCCCCTATTTTTATTCAAAAGTTATTATCTGTGAATTATCTTTTCTGAAATAAAACGCAATACTTTTTTAAATCTTAATTTGGTTTTTCTTCGGTTTTTACTGTACAACAATTCCATTTTTTCTTTCATGGTTAAAAATATTAATGGTTGATAATAAAGAGTTTAGTTAATAACTCAAGTTAATGTCACATTATTATAGATGTAGAAAAATTAAAAAGGTTGCGTCAAAATTTAAAAAATTTGATAAAACCCGTCAGATGAAGATGCCAACGGGTTTTTAATCAAATAACCAACCAACGTAAATTCTAAAAAAAACTCGAAATTGATATATGGCAGTACCAATTATAAACTGCTTTTTTATAGAGATGGAAGTTTTGTAAAAAGGTTGCGTGAAAATTTCATATTTATTTCAAAATAAAAATAGCCGAGTAATTTTTACATCACTCGGCTATTTAAAAGCGTCTTTTTTCGACTTATTTTTTAGGCATTTGCCAATTCTTTTATGTGTTCTTTAATTTTAATTTCCAGTTCTTCAGCAAGTTCTGGATTATCTTTAATTAAAGTTTTAACAGCGTCACGACCTTGACCTAATTTTGTATCGCCGTAGCTAAACCAAGATCCTGCTTTTTTAACGATATCAAATTCAACTGCTAAGTCTAAGATTTCACCCGTTTTAGAAACACCTTCTCCGTACATAATGTCAAATTCGGCAGTTTTAAATGGTGGTGCAACTTTGTTTTTAACGATTTTTACTTTAGTTCTGTTTCCGATTACATTTTCACCATCTTTAATTTGAGCAGAACGACGAATATCTAAACGAACAGAAGCGTAAAATTTAAGTGCGTTACCTCCAGTTGTAGTTTCTGGATTTCCGAACATAACACCAATTTTTTCACGAAGCTGGTTGATAAAGAAAACAGTACAGTTTGTTTTACTGATAGTTCCAGTAAGTTTTCTCAATGCTTGAGACATCAAACGTGCGTGAAGACCCATTTTAGAATCTCCCATTTCACCTTCAATTTCACTTTTTGGAGTTAAAGCCGCCACAGAGTCAATTACAACAATGTCTATAGCTCCAGAACGAATTAGGTTTTCGGCAATTTCTAAAGCTTGCTCTCCGTTGTCTGGTTGAGAAATAATTAAGTTCTCGATATCAACATTTAATTTCTCAGCATAGTTTCTATCAAATGCGTGCTCGGCATCGATAAAGGCAGCAATACCACCTGCTTTTTGAGCTTCTGCAATAGCGTGAAGCGTCAAAGTTGTTTTTCCAGAAGATTCTGGACCATATATTTCGATAATTCTTCCTTTAGGATATCCGTTTACTCCAAGAGCTAAGTCAACACCTAGTGAGCCAGAAGAAATCGTTTCTACTTCTACAATGGCTCTGTCGCCCATTTTCATTACGGTTCCTTTTCCGTAGGTTTTGTCAAGTTTGTCAAGCGTTAATTGTAGTGCTTTTAATTTGGCTTCTTTCTCTGAACTCATTTTTTTCTAATATCTAAATTATTGTTTTGTCTTTCTGGATAAAAATAAGAAAATTCTTCCGTAATCTTATTGATCTGTTTTATAATTTGTAAAATTACTTCTTTTTTTGAAGTTTGATTGTTCCAAATTGTCACAAAATCGTTCTATAAAAATAAAGCCTTTAATTCTGTAGCATCAGAAGGTTTTATTTTGCCAGCAAGCAATAAACTCAATTGTTTGCGACGAAGCGCTGCATCAAATCGCTGAATTTCTAGCTCGGTTTCTGGAATAATTGCTGGAACTTCAACTGGTCTTCCGGTATCGTCAACAGCAACAAAGGTGTAAATTGCTTCGTTGGCTTTGGTTCTGTTTCCAGATTCGCGGTCTTCTACCCATACGTCAATAAAAACTTCCATCGAACTTTTGAATGATCTTGAAACTTTTGCCTCTACGGTTACAACGCTTCCAAGCGAAATGGCTCTGTTGAAGGCAACGTGATTTACAGAAGCCGTTACTACAATTCGGCGCGAATGTCTGCGGGCTGCAATACTTGCGGCGCGATCCATTCTGGCTAATAATTCACCACCAAAAAGATTGTTTAAAGGATTTGTTTCGCTCGGTAAAACTAAATCAGTTAAAATAGTTAGGGATTCTGAAGGATGTTTTGGATTCATTTTTTTGATCTAAAAATTTAAAAATTGTATTGGTTAATTTAACCAATAAACAGCCATAACGGCTGGTATAAAATATATAACAATGGTTCTCGCACCATCGTAATCTTTTGCAAGTCTTTGTCCTAAAAGCATCATTAACAAACAGATACATGAAAAGATAGCTCCGTAAAAACCAAATTCTCTGCCATTATTTGTAAATAATTGAATTCCTCCAACAACACATAAAATTCCAGAAATTAATTCCAAAATTAGTAAATGTAAAAGAGCCAGCGGAACCTGATTTTTTAGTGGTGTTTTGGCAAAGTGTTCTTTTAGCCAAGCCACATTATCTTTCCAATAAAAAATTTTTTCGTAACCCGATTGTAAAAAAGTTAAAGCTAGAAAAGCTAAAAGTAAAATTGAGGCAACATTGTTCATTATGAATTATTTTTTATGAATTAAACGAGTCAATTTGATGGATAAATCGGTAAGGATTATTTTTGCATTTCCATTTCTTTCAATATGATACAAAGCATCTGAAAGCTCTTTGAATATTTCGTGAATGTTATTTCCGTTTACGAAAGGAGCAAAATTTTCTAATTTGAATTTATCGACCTTGGGCTCTATATAAACCAAACTTGGCGTCTGATAATTTAGCATTAGAGCTTGTCTAAACATTTCGATACAATACTGAATGAATTTTTTCTGACTTTCGCGTCCCAGTGCTGCAATTTGTTCGCTCCAAGAAATTAAATCTTGAATGGCCGCAGCATTTCCTTTTGCTCTAAAAGCGGCGCGTACCCAATTAACAAACCATTGTTCGAACGGAAGATCATCATCATCTTCTTTTAACAAATGCAATGCTTTACTAAAATTACCTTGCGCCTGATGTGCAATTTTTTTGGCTAAGCCGGCATCTATATTTTCTTGGGCAATTAAAGCATCGGCAATAACTTTTTCTGGCAATCCGTTAAAATGAATTACCTGGCAGCGCGAACGTATGGTTTGGATAATATCTTCTTCGTTTTCAGAAATCAGAATAAACATGGTTTTTTCTGAAGGTTCTTCCAGAAGTTTTAGAAGTTTGTTGGAAGCGGCGATATTCATTTTATCGGCCATCCAGATAATCATGATTTTGTATCCGCCTTCGTACGATTTTAGCGAAAGCGATTTTAAAACTTCCTGTGCATCTTCAACACGAATTTCTCCTTGTTTGTTTTGTACACCCAGAATTTTATACCAATCGAACAAACCTCCGTAAGGCATTTCTTGAATAAAGCTGCGCCAATCTTGAATAAAATCTAAACTCTTAGGTTTTGTTTTTACATCTTCGGTTGTAACGGTTGGATAAATAAAATGGAGATCGGGATGAGAGATGTTATCAAACTTTAGATTACAAGAATCGTTTCCGTTTAAATTTTCATCGCCGGTATTGCTACACAAAATATATTGAGCATAAGCAATGGCAGTTATTAATGTGCCACTTCCTTCTGGACCAACAAATAATTGTGCATGAGGAATTCTACCAGAAGCAGCACTTTTTATCAAGTGGCTTTTGATGTAATCTTGACCTAAAATTTGAGAAAATTGCATTGCGCAAAGATAGAAGAAAATGTGGAGGCAAAAATTTTCAGGATAAGATTATTTAGTAGTTCACAATTTTCAAATTCGGAGTCGAAGTGAGGAGATGATTTTTAAAAAATTCGGATCATTTTCGACAGAATTTTGTTAATAAATATCTTCAAGTGAGTAAATATCAAGATGTTTTTGTTAATATTTTTTTTCGAAATTCGACAAACGGAGGTTTTTTTTGGCTATTTATAGAGTTAATTTTTTATTTTTTATAGATAATCTCTTACGATTTTTTAATTAACATTTTTAACAAAAAGCCCGTTAAAACGCACATTTTCTCGACATAAGACTGGTTTTTAAGGTTTTTTTAAGGAAATTTTTTGAAAAAAAAATTCATTAGAGTTGTAATTTAAGTTAATTTCTATATTTTTGTTTTTATCAACAACCAATTATAAAATAAGAATCTATGAAAGGGAAAATTATTCTATTTAGTGCTTTTTTTATCTTAACTACTGCGGCTGTTTCAGCACAAGCTAAAAACGCACCGAGAAGTATTATTAGTACAACTGCTCTTATCCGAAAATACCATGATCAAAAAGAATTAAGTGGTATGCAAAAGGGTGAACTTTTGGAATTATACATCGAGCGTATCAAAGTATTAGTTAAAACTCTCCCTTACATTGCTTTGGTTACTAAACCTGGAGTTACTATGGCCGACCTTGGTATTCCAGACGATAGTGAACACAAAAAAGTTTTGGATGCTCAAGCAGTTGGTACAACAACATTTTTGGATACAACTGTAGAATTCCAAAGAAAAATGATGCCTTACTCTGATAAAGGAAATCTAATCGCGGCAATTTTGTTCTACGAAAGTACATTGAAATCATTACACGAGTTCAACGATTTGAACGAAATGTAATAAAGCATTTTTTTTGAAATTTTTTTCTGGAAAGTCTCAGTAAAATATTGCTTTGACATTCTTCGAAAACAAAATAAAAAAAACTCATTCTCGAGGGTTCTGTAAAATTCCAGAAAATTCGAGAGGAGTTTTTGCATTTGCGCATACCCAAATTTATTATTAACCGTAATACCCCCTTATCATGAAAAAAATTACTCAATTGATCTGCGTTCTTTTGACAGTTACGAGTATGAGTGCTCAACAAGAGAAAGGAATTATGGGCTACACTAATTGGTTAAACAACTGGACCGAGTTTAAGCCTAATAAAGTTGACTATGGAGAAGCAAACCAAATTTTAGCAGGAAACATTTCTGTTAATACTAAATTGCTAAAAAGAAATATCTACGTTCTACAAGGAAACGTTTATGTTACAAACAATGCTGTTTTAACTATCGAACCTGGAACTGTAATTATTGGTGACTTCGAAACAAAAGGAACATTGGTAATTACAAAAGGTGCACAATTAGTGGCTGATGGTTTAGAAACAGATCCAATTGTATTTACTTCAAACCGCAGCATGAAAAAAGCTGGAGATTGGGGTGGAATTGTAATCCTTGGAGATGCACCAATTAACAAATTCGGAAATGTTGGTTCTTATAACCTTGACCTAGATCCTACAATGACTACTTACGGTGGTGATAATGTAGCTTCAAACTCTGGAGTTTTAAGATTCGTTAGAATCGAGTTTGCTGGTAAAAAAGTAAAGGGTTCAGATACTTTCAACGGTTTGACTCTTGCAGCTGTTGGAAACAAAACTGTTCTTGAAAACATTATGGTAAGTTACGCTGGAGGAGATTCTTTCGGAGTCTTAGGTGGTGACTTAAATGCTACAAAATTCGTATCTTATAAATCAGTTAACGACGACTTTAAATTTTCTCAAGGAGTTCAATGTCGTTTCTTCAACTCTCTAGCAGTTAGATCTTCTTACTTCTCAAGTACTAAAGACGGATCTCGTTGTATGGAGGTTAAATCTTATGAGAAGAAAAGTGAAACAGACTTCACTAAAAAACAAACTTTAGTTGTTGCTAGTAATATTACAATGGTTAACGACAGCGAAAACATTAAAGCTGATATTCAAGCAGGTTTAGTAAAAGAGGCTGTTTATGTAGCAGAGAATGCTTCTCTTGAAATGAAAAGAAGTGTAATCTCTGGATTTAACCCTGCTGTATTATTAGATAGCAAAACTGAAATCAATGATGCCAACCTTAAAAAAATCAAATTTGAGGAAATGTACTTCAACTTATGTAATGGAAACATCTTTACAGAGTACAATTCTAACAATGAAGATCTAGAAAGTTGGTATGGAAACAGTGTTTTCTTTAACGTAATGTCACAAAGTGACAACAAAGAAACATTCATTGATATGTTCAATCCAAAAAAACCAGATTTTAGATTACAATTAGGAAAAATCACAGCTTCTAGCGGTAATAGATAAATAGTTTCGATTTTTATTTCCCACGCGTAAATTTTATTAATTAAGTCCCCAGACACAATTTATGTATCGTCTAAAGGGCCTAAATAAAGATCAAAACATAATGGTATCTACGAAAAAATATTTTTTATATATAATATTTTTGGTTTCGCCTATTTCGTTAACTCTATATGCACAGAATACAGCAGAACAACCTACAAAGGCTGCTGGTTCTGAGCACAGTTTAACTTTGGCTTGTAATAACCAAAAGAACAGTAATAATAGTGCTGTTATTGAAAACAGCAATTTTAATCAGTTTATAGTAGGGATGTCCAACCCCAAGGACAGCCTTACTATAGCGGCTGAGTCAAATGCATTATCTAACGATTGTGAAGAGAATTCTACACTTGCGGCTACTTCAGTTCTTGCAAAAGAAGTGATTGAAAACTACAAGTACGATTTCTCAGAAACATTCATAGATATCTTGTTTTTTGAGCGTATAGATCTAGCAAGAACACGCACTATATGATTCAAAAAATTACTTTATCTTTTTTTAAAGTTTTACTATTATTCAGCATAATCTTCTTTACTGGATCGAGTTCTTATGCGCAGTCAAAATCGATAAACCCTCAGGTTTTAGATTTTGATAGAATCTGTGCTGGACCTGGCGGTAACGAATATAATGCTACCTTTACATATAGCGGATTCCCTGCGGGAACAGTGTTTGAAGTCGAATTGTCAACTAACAATTTCGTTAATATTGTAAAAACAACTACTATTTCAGTATCAGATCCTGCCAGCAATCAAAAAAGAATAACGTTTGCTGTTCCAATAGATTTGGTAGGATCAGATACTTATAGTCTTCGAGTTTCTACAACTGGATTTTCTAGTGGTAAGTTCGTTTCATTTGGATTCAGTAATTCTTTCCCAATCTATTACAGAGCACATGATAGACAGTATACGATTAATAAATTTAATGGTAGTGCTGCTTTTTGTGCTGGAGGAAGTTTTACTTTATCTATTGATGATGTGGCTACTAATCCGGATTCACCTTTGCAATATCCTTCTTTATCATACAATTGGTTTAGAGATAATGGTGAAACTGCATTACCAACTCTTGTACAAGGCAATGGTGGAAAAGATTATAAAGTTACATCTCCAGGAGTTTACTATGCAGAAACTAATTACGGCACATGTACTTCGGGATCCTATTCAAACCGTGTTACCGTTACTTCTGCAGCTTCAGGTTCATCAGTTGTCATAGAGTCTAGTTTAGGAAATCCTTTTTGTGCTAGTGGCTCAGGAACTATTTTGACAGCTACTGCCGGAAATAGTTACGTATGGAAGAAAAATGGAACTGTAATAGTAGGAGCAACAAATCGTACGTATAGTACAAACGAATCTGGAGTTTATTCTGTTGATGTTGATTTTGGTGGATGTAAAGCAACTGGAACTATCGACTTGAAAAGTAATGGTTTTGAAGCAACTATTGATGCTCAAGATGGATACAAATTAAGCGAAGGAGAAACAGTAACGGTTACTATTACGACAGATGCTACAGATGCAACTTATGAATGGTATTTAAACGATAACTTAATTCAGAACGAAACAACAAGATCTTATGTTGTAGCTGTTAAAGGTAATTATAAAGCTAAGGTTTCTTTGGCATCTGGATGTGTTTCTAGCAAAGAATTTACATTTAGAATAAATGGAGAATCTGGCCCATCTAGTGTTATTCCAAACATTATCAAATTAAGTGGTATGAATCCGTACTGGAATATTCCAGACGAATATAAGAATGCAAATACAAAGGTAATGATCATTAGTTCAAACGGAGATATGGTTTTGGATGTAGTGAATTACCAAGGCGATTGGCCTCAAAACAATGTAGATTTTAAGAATGTAAATCCCGTTTATTACTATGTCATTCAATCCGACACAGGTGAAAAAAAAGGATCAATAACTGTTATAAAATAATATGAAGAAACTTTTACTATTCATCACGTTATTTTACGGTTTATCTAATGTACTCTATTCTCAAAACGCAAGTGAGGATGGAGTTGTTTCGTTTTCATTACCTATTAGAAATTCTTTGAAGTTCAATAGATATTTAATTAACCCGACATTCAGTTTTGTTAGAGAATCAAATCCATACGTAAGTTTCTATAACAAAAGACAATGGGTACAATTTGAGAATGCTCCGCAGACGTATTTAGCCAATTATTCAGGTCGTTTTAGAGAAAACGAAGCATTTGCAGTGGGGTTATTTCAACAAAATTACGGGCTTATGACTGTTTTTGGCGGAGTTGCCAATTTCGCTCATAACATCGTTCTTGAAGAAGATAGTAACTTAACTTTTGGTTTAAATGCGGGTATTTATCAAAGCGGACTAAATACAGGAAAAATCATATCTGATGATTCAACGATTTTAACTGGAGATTTTCCAAAAAGCACGCTTTTAACTGTAAATCCTGGGATTAATTATGGTACTGCTTTTTTAGATTTCGGATTGGCTATTAACAATTTAGTACTTTATAATTTCGGATCTGGAATGGTAAAAGAAGATCCAGAAAGAGCAATTCAATTGCACGCCATGTATACTGGATATATTGACAGTTATGGCTTTTTTGATAGAAGTAAATTCTCTGGATTGGTTAGAACAGAAATTAAAAAAGATAAAACAGTTATTTCAGGTCTAGGAATGCTTGCACTTCAACAAGGAGTTTGGGCACAAGTGGGCTATAATACATTATATGGAGTTTCTGCAGGACTTGGGGTTAATATTTCTCCAAGTATTGCTATAGAATATAATTACGAAAGAGGAATGGGTAATTTCTCTAATTTAGGTGGTTCTCATGAATTCGCTATTGCCTACAAATTCAAAAATAGAAATTACTATTACGGAGATGATGATGAAGGTTCGTTGATTGATCCTTCAAAACCAAAATCGGTACCAGCTAAACCAAAGTCAGAAGCAACTCAGGTTAACAGAACTGAAATTGCTGAAAAGAACAGATTAGCTGCAGAAGCAAAAGCAAAAGCAGATGCCGAAGCAAAACAAGCAAGACTAGCAGCAGCAGAAAAGGTTAGAGCCGACGCTGAAGCTGCAGCAAAAGCAAAATTAGAAGCAGACAATAAAGCTAAAGCAGATGCTGAAGCTGTTAAAATAAGATTAGCTGCAGAGGCAAAAGCAAAAGCAGATGCCGCAGCCGCAGCGAGAGCACAAACTGCAACAGCAAATAGAGCCGTCGCTACAACACAAAAAACACAAGCTCAATTAGCTGCTGATAAAGCAAGAGCAGATGCAGAAGAGCGTAGAATAAAATTAGCTGCAGATAACAAAGCTAGAGTAGATGCAGCAGCAGCAGCGAGAGCGCAAGCAGTAGCAAATAAACCGACTGCAACAGCTGCTCAAAAAACACAAGCTCAATTGGCTGCTGATAAAGCAAAAGCTGATGCAGAGGCTATGAAATTGAAATTGGCGGCAGATGCAAAAGCGAAAGCCGATGCAGAGGCAGCTGCTAAAGCAAAAGCCGAAACTGCAAAATCAGCTCAAGCAGAACAAAAAACAGCGGCACAATTAGCTGCTGACAAAGCTCAAGCCGATGCTGAAGCAATGAAATTGAAATTGGCTGCAGATGCAAAAGCGAAAGCAGATGCAGAAGCGGCGGCTAAGGCAAAAGCAGAAGCTGCAAAAACAGCTCCAGCGCCACAAAAAACAGCGGCACAATTGGCTGCTGATAAAGCAAGAGCAGATGCAGAAGCGGCAGCAAAAGCAAGATTAGCCGCAGCTGAAAAAGTAAAAGCAGATGCTGAGGCCGCAAGACAAGCTAGATTGGCAGCGGCAGAGAAAGCAAAAGCAGATGCTGAAACAGCAAGATTGAAATTAATTGCAGACAATAAAGCTAAAGCAGATGCTGCCGAAGCAAAACGTAAAGCAGATGCTAAAGCAAAAGCTGAAGCTGCAGACATGCAATCAATTTTAGCAGCAGATGCTAAAGCAAAAGCAGACTCAGATGCATTACAAGCAAGATTAGCTGCAGAAGCAAAAGCAAAAGCAGCTGCAGAGGCTAAAACTAAAGTTTCTATCGATGCAGCAAATAAAGCGAAACTGGCAGCTGATCAAAAAGCAAAAGCTGCTGAAGAAGCTGCACTTAAAGAAAAATTAGCTGCAGATGCAAAAGCAAAAGCAGATGAAGAAGCTAGACAAGCACTTATTGCCGCAGAAGCAAAAGCAAAAGCTGATGCAGAAGCGCTGAAAATAAAACAAGCTGAAGATGCACGCCAAGCACAATTGGCGGCAGAAGCAAAAGCGAAGGCCGATGCTGAAGCACTTCAGGCGAAACTTGTAGCAGATGCAAAAGCGAAAGCTGATGCCGAAGCTGCTGCAAAAGCGAAATTAGAAGCTGACGCAAAAGCAAAAGCCGATGCTGAAGCAGAAAAAGTAAGATTGGCTGCAGAAGCAAAAGCACAAGCTGACGCCGAAGCAGAGAAAGCAAGATTAGCAGCTGATGCAAAAGCTAAAGCAGATATGGAAGCTTTACAAGCTAAATTAATTGCAGATGCTAGAGTGAAAGCAGATGCCGAAGCAACGGCAAAAGCAAAAGCTGAAGCTGAAGCGAAAAAATTACAAGATGAAGAAAATGCTCGTCAAGCGAAATTAGCAGCAGATGCAAAAGCGAAAGCAGATGCAGAAGCTGAGAAAGCGAGATTGGCAGCAGAGGCAAAAGCAAAGGCTGACGCCGAAGCAGAAAAATCAAGATTAGCAGCCGAAGCAAAAGCGAAAGCCGATGCTGAAGCATTACAAGCTAAACAAGTAGCTGAAGAAAAAGCAAGAGTAGAAGAAGAAGCTCGTCAAGCAAAATTAGCCGCTGACGCAAAAGCAAAAGCGGATGCTGAAGCAGAGAAAGCAAGATTAGCAGCCGAAGCAAAAGCGAAAGCCGATGCCGAAGCATTACAAGCTAAACAAGTTGCTGAAGAAAAAGCTAGAGTAGAAGAAGAAGCTCGTCAAGCGAAATTGGCAGCAGATGCAAAAGCAAAAGCAGACGCAGAAGCGCTTCAAGCAAAATTGGCTGCAGATGCAAAAGCAAAAGCCGATATGGAAGCTCTTCAGGCAAAACTATTAGCTGATGCAAAAGTAAAAGCAGACGCAGAAGCAACGGCAAAAGCGAAAGCAGAAGCAGAAGCTAAAAAATTACAAGAAGAGGAAGAGGCACGTCAGGCGAAATTGGCTGCGGATGCAAAAGCGAAAGCCGATGCATTAAAAGCGCAACAAGTTGCAGAAGAAAAAGCTAGAGTTGAAGAACAAGCTCGCCAAGCGAAATTAGCAGCAGATGCTAAAGCAAAAGCAGACGCTGAAGCTCTTCAAGCAAAATTAGCTGCAGATGCGAAAGCAAAAGCGGATGCTGAGGCTCTTCAAGCGAAATTAGCTGCAGATGCAAAAGCAAAAGCAGATGCTGAAGCTCTTCAAGCAAAACTAGCTGCAGATGCGAAAGCAAAAGCAGATGCTGAGGCTCTTCAAGCAAAACTAGCTGCAGATGCGAAAGCAAAAGCTGATATGGAAGCTCTTCAAGCTAAACTTCTTGCAGATGCAAAAGCAAAAGCTGATGCAGAAGCAACAGAAAAATTGAAAGCGGAAGAAGAAACTAGACTGTTAAGAGAAGAAGAGGAGCGTCAGGCAAAATTAGCGGCGGACAAAGCTAAGGCAGATGCAGCAGCGGCGGCACTAGCAGCGAAAGCGAAAGATGATACTGGAAAAAGTATTGAAAACTTGACTCAGTCTGTAGAAAGTACAAGTAAAGTACAAACAGATTTATTAGATCAGTTTAAAGCAACTGTTGCGAATAAGCAAAAAGACTTAAATGATTTAAAAGAGGAGAATGATTTAAGTGAAAAAGGTATTTATAAAGAGCCAAAACCATTTAAGAGTGTAGCGGCAGAAAACAGTCAGATTGAAGCATTAAAAGTTCAGATTGCTGATGCAAACAACAGCATGAAAAATGAAATTGCGAAGTTGACAAATCTTTATAACGAAAGAAGTAAAAAGTTCCCTAAAGATGATCCTTTGAATAAAGCTTATCTTGAAAAGATAAACGAATTGAAAGCGGCTCAGTTAAAAATGGAACGAGAAGGTGCAGCATTAATTGCCGATTTGGAGCGTATTAAAACAGACACCGAAGTTGAGCGTAAACGTAGAATTAAGCGTGCAGCTTATGAGAATGATGAAGGACGATATGCGCAGGACGTTGCCGCTCTTAAACGAATAAAAGAGACAACAAAAGTAAGCAGCACACCACTGAAAGCAAATGATTTTGATTTTGGTGAAGAGCAGTCAAACATGCAGATTATTAAAAATATTAAAAACTCTGATAGTGGATATTACTTGATTCTTGCCGTACACAATAGTGTGCAGAAACGAGATGAGTTTTTAACGAAAGCAGTAGCTGCGGGACTTACAGATGTGAATTTCTTTTATAATGTGACAACAAGTAAATATTACATCTATTATGAAAAATACGACGGTTTACAAGAAGCTACAAAAGCTTTGGAAGCAAAAGGGAGCAAGCCATACAACGGTAGAATGGCTGTCGTAAAAATTGAGAATTAATAGAAATATATATAGATAAGATAGTCCTTCTGAGGTTCAGAAGGACATAAATAAAATGTTAAGAATGCTATGATTTATTTTTTAATGCCCCTTAAAAAATTAAAAAAAGGCCACAACAAAATGAAGACTATGAAAAAACCTACTATTTTTAAAGTATTTATTGCAGCTGTATTTCTCTTGCTCTGTGCTTCTTCCCATGCACAGGTAAGAAAAAAATTCGATCCTCGCAAAACTACTAGCCTCAATGGAGATATTTTGGTTATTGGAAACAATATCTTGAATAGGGACAATGACAAAAACAAAGAACGTCCTAACGATCCATATAACACTATTGGTCCTACTAGTAAAGTAAACGATGAACTAGTGATGAAGTATATTGACATCGATGGTGACAATAGTACTTTTAACTCAAGTTCTGCGAAATTAACAATTCCGCAAGCTAGCCAAACGTGCTATGAGATTGTTTATGCAGCGTTGTATTGGGGTGGAACTTATCAGGGTTCAAGCAGAACAGCCATTAATAAAGTCAAATTAAAAACTCCAGCAGCAAATGCCAAGTATAAAGAGGTAACAGGTACTTTAATTTGGGATGAAGGCGCTTCAGGTGTTCCAAACGCTTATGTATCTAAACCATATGCTTGTTTTGCAGATATTACAAGCGATGTTATTGCTGCTCAACAAGGATATTATACTGTTGCAGATATAACTACTTCTGAAGGAAAATTTGATGGAGGTAGAGGAGGTCAGTCTGGAGGATGGAGCATTTTTGTAATTTATAAAGACCCATTACTTCCAAATAAATATATTACAAGTTTTGATGGTTTTGGAATTATTAGAAATAGTGATGATCCATTAGATATCCCGATTTCTGGTTTTAGAACGAATCCTTTTGGGGATGTAAATGTAAAATTAGGTTTTAGTGCATTAGAAGGTGATAATAGATTAACTGGAGATGGACTTCAAATTAAAGGAGCAGGATCTACTAAATGGGGAAATATATCTTCTTTAACTAGACCTATTGCTTTATCTGGTTGGAACAATTCTATAGCTACACCGAACTTTTTTAATAGTAGTATTACAGACGGAGATGTTGTTATGATGGATCGTGAACCAAATAGTATAAATACTCTTGGTTATGATGCGGGTGTTGTAGAAGTTGACAATAACAATAATGAAATAATCAAAAACGATGAAACTAGTGCTACTCTTAGAATTAGTACTTCATCAGATTCGTATTATATGTTTTTCACTGCGATGTCAGTTGAAATTATTGCTCCTAAAATCGTATTAAAAAAGAATGCTTTAGATAAAAATGACAAGAATATTAATGGACAGCCAGTAAGTTTAAATCAGGATATTCAGTACGAAATTAACTTTAGAAATGAAGGAAATGATAATGCTAAAAATTTTACCATAACCGATGAACTTCCTAAAAATGTAATTTTTGGAGGCCTTTCGGGTATTACAATGGACTCAAGAATTACGGCAACTTATGATAATGTAACAAGAAAATTAGTATTTACAATACCCGATGCAATGGTAGTTGCAAATGGGCCGCTTACGCCATACTCAATTAAATTTAAAGTAAAAGTAGTAGATGATTGTAATGAGCTGATTGATGCTTGTGCAAACAGAATCGAAAATATTGCTTACTCTAAATATTATGGTGTAAAGAATACTACTCCAGAAGGATTTGGAGAAGGAAGTTACTCTTCGATCTCTCAGTGTAATGTTGGAGAACCAACAGCTACAAACTTTTTGGTAGGTATTCAAGATTGTTTATTTAGCAGAGATGTTTCAATATGTGGAACTGCTACATTAACTGCTGCTTTAGGATATAAAACTTATGTATGGAGAGATCCAAACGGAGTAATTTTTGGTGGAAACAATAGAACAGTTACTATTGACAAACCAGGAAAATATACAGTTAACAATAGTGGTGCAGAAAATTGCGAACCAATTCAGCAGACATTTAATGTCAAAGATTATCTTGCCGGAACAATTCAAAATCCTATTAAAGGAGATAATATTGATCCAGCAACGGGACTTGCTTTTGCCTGTGTGAGAGATAATAAACCCTTCCCGAAAATTTTCTTATGTGGACTTAACGATAAGAGGGAAATTGACACACAAATTACAGGAGCTACAAAAGTAACTTGGCAAGAGACAAAAGATGTTCCTCCAGCAAATCAACCTAATCCGGAAAGTTGTCCTTATGAAGGAGCAACGAACTGGACAACAGTTGTTGAAAACAGTACTAAATTTACTGCAGACAGAGCTGGTGTTTTCAGACTTGTTGTAAATTATGGTAATACTTGTGTGGTAACTCATTATTTTAATGTTTACCAAAACAACCTAGATCCTAAGGCTGAAAAACAAGATATAGTTTGTGACACTAAAGGAAGAATTACTGTAACTAATCCTCCTCAAAACACAGGATATGTTTATAGTTTGGATGGAACAAATTATCAGCCAGAAAGTACATTTAATAATGTACCTAAAGGAAGCTATAAAGTTCAAATTAGACAGTCTGTATTAATAGATGGTCAAATGTCAACATGTCCATTCTTTGTGGATGTAAATGTTGAAGAGCTTGTATTAACAACAGACGTTAAAGCAACTCACCCAATTTGTACAGGTGATCTAGGAACTATTAGTGCAAACATTAATGCTGTTCCTGGTCAATATAAATTTGTTCTTAGAAAAAAAGGTAGCACAGTAGAGATTCAGAACACTGGGTTAATTGATGACAACTTTACATTATTTAAAGGGGTTGAACCTGGATTGTATGAAGTTGTGATGACTACCGCTAAGAACGGATGTAGCCAAATTAAAGAAATCGAAGTATTCGATTATCGTTTGAGCGCTCAAGCAAAAGTGACTAAAAGTCTTTCTGCATGTAGCGATGGAGAGATTCAGATAACAGTTACTGGAGGAACTCCAAGACCTGGGCCACCAGCATATTATTTGTATTACATCAATGGCAGTACTGATTTTGTTACATCATCTACGCTTGTTGTAACTAAAGATAATATGCCTGCAGATGGTATTTTCAAGATTGTTGTTGTCGATTCTAAAGGATGTTCGGTTACGATACCTCCTATTACAATGACTCAAATTGCAAAACCAACAGTTACTATCAATACAAAAAACCTTACATGTTATAATGTTAACGAAGGTGAAATATCGATGACTGTTACACCAGCAAATTCTGGATATGCAGTTGCTTATAATGTAAATGGTGGTGCTTATACAACACTTCCAACAACCAATTTAAAAGCGGGTAAATACAAAGTTATCGTAAGATATACTTATGATGGTGTAGAATGTTTTGACCCTGAAAGAGAAGTAGTAATTACAGGTCCATCAGATCGATTGACGGCTTCTGGAGGTGTAGCAGAATTATCTGGTTGCGGACCAACAGATGAAAATCAAGGATTACTTAGAATAACAAATCCACAAGGAGGTGTGCCTTTCCCTGCACCAAACTTATATAGATATAGTTTCGATGATCAAAAAACTTGGATAACTAGTAACCAACAGTGGGTAGATCCTCGTGCAACACCATATACTTTATATATTAAAGATGCGGCGGGTTGTATTTTCTCTATTCCTGGTATTGTTTTAGAATCTAAACCTACAAAACCTGATTTTAAAGTTACTAATCCAGTTTACAACTGTAAAGGAGAGGGAACGTCTACAGTAACAGTAACTACTGACCCAAACACAACTTATACATATAAGTATTTTATTGGTAAACCAGATCCTGCAAACAGCGGAAGCTATATTTACACAGAAAATACAAATGTACCTTCTAATATCTTTAAAGATATTCCTGTTGGAGATTATAAAATTAAAGTTGAATATAATTTAGCTTCAGCTCCGACTTTTAGTAATTTATTGAGTGAGGATTTTGGAAACGGAGACGATACTACTTCACCTGGAATTAATAATGTTTACTGTTTTGAAAGGCAAGATGACATTGTTGATTGTAATAAATTTAATGTTTGGCACCCTTGGTTAATGAACGATGGGGAGTATACAGTTACAAAAGGTATTCTTCCTGATCACGGTCCAGATTTTGGATGGGTAATTCCAAAAGACCATACTAATGCGCCAGGCATAACAGATGGTAGATATTTGGCTATTAACATTGGTGGTGTAACAGAAGGTATTCCTGTTGGAACAATCATTTATAGTAAGCCAATTCATGATGTTATTCCAAATCAGGATGTTAAAGTTACGTTCTATGCTTTAAATTTATTAAAAAGCACAAATTTAAAAGCAGCGCCAGATTTAACAATCGAATTGAGTAAAAATGGAGTAGCAGTTCCTGGAGCTTCTATAAAAACAGCAAAAATTACTCAGAACGAGCAATGGAATAAAATAGAACTTGCAATTAATCCAGGTAATAATAAAGATCTTGATTTTGTAATTAAAACTAATATTGCAATTGTTGATGGTAGTGATTTGGCTATTGATGATATTTTAGTTTATCAATTACCAAAATCATGTTTATCTGCTGAAATTTTAAACTTAAAGGTAGATGCAGGAAAAGCATTCTCTGCAGAAGTTATAGGCGTTAACGGTATTAAATGTAAAGGAGATAAAAACGGTACTTTTAGTATAGTTGCTAAAAACTTTGATCCAGCAACTGGATTCTATTATACTTTAAATGGAAGCGCGACTAATCCAACATGGGTTAATTCAATGACTTCTCCTGTTGATTTTAATGATAAAGGTGAAGGAGTTTATGATATTAGAGTTCGTTATGCAAATGATGCGACTTCTTGTAACTTCACTATTCCAACTGAAATTAAATCACCACCAGCACTTGTAGTAACTGCAGCTGCAACAGCAGCAACGTGTAAAGGTGCGACAGTAACGGCAAACGTTGTTGGAGGAACTCCAGATTATGTTGTTACACTTAAAGATAAAAATTCACCATTCACCAAGACATTCCCAACAACTGACTGGAAATTAACAGAAATTCCAGCAGGGACTTATATTATTTCAGGTACTGATGCGAACGGATGTACTGATGACATGGATACAGAATTAGTTATTGATAAAGCTCCTTTACCAGTAGCAACCATAGTATCTAATGTAGGATTGTGTTTTGATGGTAGCAATGCTACAATTAGAGTTAATATTTCTGGAGGTCTTAAGCCTTACAGTTATCAAGTAAGTACAGACGGAGGTTTAACATATGGACCTTCAAGTGCTACTTTTGACGGACCTACTTTTGATTATATAGCAACTGCAACAGGAACATACCAATTCTTGATTACAGATGCTAATAGTTGTGGTGCTACTACAGCAAATCAAACAATCAATGATAAAATTACTGCCGACGCTGATATTACAAAAGCATTAAGCTGTCTTACAGGTAATGCAAATGCAACAATAGAAGTTGAAATTAAGGGAGGAACTAGTCCTTATACTTATACAGTAAAAAAGAAAGGAACTACTAACATTTTATATACTAGTGGCGCTATACCAGGACCTTTATTTACTTATTCTGCTTCAACTGCTGGAATTTATGTTTTTGATATTAAAGATGCAAATAACTGTCCGTTCTCTGTAGAAAAAGAAGTATTGTCACTTGTTCCAGTTACAGCTTCAGAGAAGGTAGAAAACGTAACTTGTTACGATGCTAAAAATGGATATGTTGACATTACACCATTAACAGGTGTTGCACCATTTTCATATGACTTTAACGGTGAAGGAGTATTTACAGATAAAACACATTATGATGGTTTGATTGGTTCTGTTGCAGGGACGACTTACAATTATATTGTAAAAGATGCTCAAGGTTGTACTGCAAATTATTCATTCAAAGTTTTCCAACCAGAAGACATTGATCTTAAAGCATCTATTACAACACCATATACTTGTATTGGAGGTGCAACAATTACTGCATCTGCAACAAAAGGAAACGGAGGTTTTACTTTCGTATTGAAAAATAAAACCACAAACACTACAATCGCTAGTAATACTACTGGATTATTCCCAGATTTAACTATTGCTGGTGATTATGAAGTAACAGTTACAGATAGTAAAAATTGTTCTAAAACAATTGCTGCAGGAACAATTACAGCATTGAATCCTCCGAAAGGAATGACAATTCAAAACTCTCTAGTAACTTGTCCAACAAATACGGCAACTGTAACAATTACTAATGTTGTTGATGCTTCTAATGTTGCAGTACCAACAGCAGGTTTAGAATATAGAATAAAAGCACCAACAGCAACTGCATTTCAGCCAAGCAATACATTTACTGGATTAGCTGCAGGTGTAATCTATACATTTGAAGTAAGAGATGCTAATAAATGTCTTTTTGAGAAATCTCACGAGATTAAAGCATTAGATGTCTTTACAGTTTCAGTAAAATCTAAAACGGATGTAACTTGTTCTGGAGCAATAAACGGTACAGCAATCTTTACTGTTTCTGGATTGGGTAACATTGTAAGATATAACTACAAAGTTGATGCTTTGGCACCAGTTACAGGGTTAATATCTCCTGCAGGAGGATCTTCATTTGATATTTCTGTAACAGGATTAAGTGCAGGAACTCATAAAATTATAGTAACTAATGTTGATACAGCTTGTTTTGAGGAACAAGATGTTATAATTGATGCACCAACGGCTCTATTAGAATTAAATCCAGAAGTTGTAACAGATGTTACTTGCGATAATAAAGGTACAGCAACAATCAATGCAATTGGAGGATGGGGAAGTTATGAATACACTATAACTCCAAAAGTACCAGCAGGACCTGCGATTACACAAAAAACAAATTTATTTTCTAATTTAAATGCTGGAACATATGATGTTTTAGTAAAAGATTTAAATGGTTGCGAAGTAACAGGTGACTTTGTTATCGGTACTGTATCGCCACCTACTGCATCAATTGATGCAACAACAGATTTATGTGCGGGCGGAACTGGAGCTACAATTGTTGTTTCTCCAAATGCTGCAACAAATTATACATATAGTCTAAATGGAGGTACACCTAAAAACACGGGAACTTTTACAGGATTAGTTCCTGGTGAATATATTGTTACAGTAAAAGATATTTCTACAGGTTGTTCAATAGACTTAACTAAACAAGTAGTTGCTGAACCAGTAGTAGTTACAGACCATAAAATCACTAAAAAATTAGACTGTAGCACAAGTGGAGATGCTGTGATAGAGGTTACAATTGGTAGCGGATATCCAGATTACAGATATAGAGTGAATGCTAATGGAGCAGGTTTCCCAGCGACTTATACAGCACTTGGAATCGGTGTAACAACATTCACATATCCTGCATCTGTTGCTGGTTCTTATGAGTTTGAAATTTTAGATAGCAAAGGTTGTAAAACAAGTTTTACGGAAAATGTTGCTACTAAAGTGACGCCTGATTTTACAACAGACATCATCGATGTTAAATGTTTTGGAGAATCTACAGGAAAAATTACTGTAACTGCAACTCCAGCTTCTGGAACTTATGAATACAGTAAAAATAATGGAGGTACTTGGCAGTCGTCTAACGAATTTACAGGATTAGCAGCGACTACTTACGATATCGTAGTTAGAGATATTAATACGAAATGTTTTGTTTCTAAACCAGTGACTGTTAATGGTCCAGCAGCTATATTTGAAGCTGATGCACAAGTTACAACAGATCTAAAATGTGGAACAAACAATGCTTCTCAAGCAGCTATTATAACAGTTACTGCTTCAGGAGGTACACCTTATACAAGTGCAAATAAATACAGATATACTTATGATACTGGAAATCCAGTGACATCAATAAGTTTAACAAATTCAAATACATTTACAATTAATGCTCCTGGTCTTGTAAATATTACTGTTACAGATGCAAATGGCTGTACAGTAGCAACATCGGCAACAGTTGCGCCATTAACTCCTCCAACAGCTATAGCTTTTTCAGCTCCAGCTATTACTTGTGAGGCAACTAAATTGACATCAGATTTATTAGTTACAGTTACTGGCGGTAAATTACCATTGAAATATGAAATTACTAGTTATGTTGCCGCAGTTGCGCCAGCAGTACAAGTAACAACTCAAAATTCTAATACTTATACTTTTGCAGGCTTAGTTTCTGGAACGTATAATTTCACTATTACAGATGATAACGGATGTACAAAAACCGGAACAGCAGTAATAGACCCTGTAACTCCAATTTTGGAATCAGGTAAAATTGATGCAAGCGTATCTTGTCATGATTTGTCTGATGGTAGACTTATTTTTACAGTTTCTGGAAATACTAACGGAACTACAGGTTATACTTATAGCTTAGTAGGAGTTACTAATGGTGCAATTACTACTGGTATTTCTAAATCAGGAGATGTAATTACCTATTCAGGATTAAAAGCAGATTCTTACACATTTAGTGTTACAAACAACCAGACAAAATGTGAGGCTCATGAAACGATCTTATTAGCAAACCCTGCTGCAGTTACAATTGTAAGCGCAACTGGACCTAAAGTATTTTGTGATAGAAATGATACAACTATAACTGTAACTGCTAGTGGAGGTACAGGTACATTGTATTATGCCGTAGTTAAGGCAGGTTCTACAGCGCCGACTTATCCAGCGGATTATACTACTTCTAAAACTTTCCCTAAAAACACTCTTGTTGACGGATTGGATTATGATGTGTATGTAAGAGATTCTAAAGGATGTCCAGCTCAAACGACTGCTCAGATTGTTAGAGATGTAAAACCAACAGTTAATCCAATAGCAGTAGCTCCTTGTTACTCAGGTAGTAATATTACAATTACCATCTCTGGAAGTGTTTTTGCAGGTTCAGGAATTTTTTATGGAATAGACGGTAATTATAGCACAAATGCAAACAAAACGATTACTGGTCCAGGTACATATAAATTAACGGTTAAAGATGATAACGGATGTATCTCTGATGCTTTTGATTTAGTTATTACAGATCAATTAAAGCTTACAGTTACACCAATTAAAGATGTAACATGTACTGTAATTCCTCCATTCACAAAAATCGATGCAAAAGTTACTTTGAATGCTGTAGGTGGAGATAATACTTATGTTTATGAATTTAAAGAAGGAACAACAGGAACTTATGCTGCTATAGTTCCAGCAGGAAATGTATTTGAAACTACGGCGCCTGGAAGTTATTATTTTAGAGTTACGTCTGCAGGATGTTCAGCAGAATCTACTGTTCCATTCGTAGTGACTAACCCTACAAAACCAACTGCAAATGCAGATATTACAAACCTAAGTTGTTTCCAATCTGCTGATGGTACTGTAACAATTGTTCCAACTTCTGGTGTAGCTCCGTTTAAATATAGTTTTAATGGAGGTCCATTAACAGATAATCCTACATTCTCAAATTTAGCGGCTTCTACAGGTCTAGGATATCCATATACTATAACTGATGCTAAAGGTTGTACTTCTGATGTAGCTTATGCTATTGTGACAGAACCAGGTCAAATACAGTTTTCATATACTACTGTTGACATGTTATGTCCTGGCCCATCTTTAGGTTCTATTACGGTTAGTACAGTTACTAATGGAGTTGGTCCTTTCACATATGAATTAAGAAATGCTGTTACAGGTAGTATTATTGTAACAGGTCAAAATGGAATTACACCATATACTTTCCAAAATTTAAGTTATGGAGATTTTGTATTGACAGTTTCTGATGTTAATGGTTGTAGTAATTTTAGAGATGATGTTAAAATTGTTGCTCCGCCAAATGAATTAGATATTGATTTAACAACACCAATTACAACTTGTGCAGATGGTGCAACAGTTATTGTTGAAGTTAAACCGCTAGTTATTCCGGCAACCCCACTTTATGAATTTGGTATTTATAATTTACCAGTGGCGCCATTTTCAACAGATTTGTTGCCTCCTGATCCAGGTTTCCCAATGAGACACACTTTCAAAGGATTAACACCTGGAGTTACTTATACTTTTGTGGTATATGATCCAACAACAAACTGTTATTATTTTGAAAAAGCAGCAGGCCCAATTGATCCGTTAACATCTTTAACAAGTGTTGCGACGACTATTCCTGTAGCTTGTAAAGGAACTAAAACAGGTGGTGTATCTATCAGTTTAAGTAATACAACAGCAACTCAGGTGAATTACGAAATATTTGTTGATCAATCTGATGTTACTACAGGAATTAGCGGTGTTATACCAATGCCGACTACAGTACCATTTAAAGTTTTAGGACTTTCTCCTGGTACATATTATGTTAAATTTACAGAGGTAGATGGTTCAACTTTAGGTTGTACATCATCATCACTTCCTTTTGTTGTAACAGAGTCAGCGGTTGATCTTACAGTAAGTGCAAGATCTCCAAAAAATGACAATTGTAAAAACGATGCAGGACAAGTAGTTGCAACTCCAAATGGAGGAACAGGTCCGTTCAAATATATTATTAATAAATCTGCTGTACCACCATTAGTAACTGATGCATGGGGTGCAGATAATGAGAATGTATTTAATGTAGAATCAGGTTCTTACTACGTTTGGGTTAAAGATGCTTACGACTGTATCAAATCTACGACTGTAAATGTTATTTTAGATCCAGCTCCAGCAATTGATAATTTGGCTATTGTAAACAAATGTGCTGCTGAAGGTGCGTTTGAAGTTACAGTTTCAATGACAACTAATGGTATTGCTCCTTATTACATTAGTGTAAATGGAGGTGATTGGACTGAAATTAAAGATGCAGTTCCTTTCCCTTACACAATTAAAGGATTAAGCTCTGGTCCAGTAAACGTGATTGTAAAAGATTTTAACGATTGTCAGGATGCAGATAATATTACCATTACAGAAACACCTATTGCAAGTGCGCAAGTAACAAAACAATTAGATTGTTCTGTATCCGGAAATGCTGTAGCTAATGCTACCATAACGGTGAAAATTGAAAAAGGTACTCTACCTTATGCTTCGTACGAAGTTAAGAAAGGCATAGCAGGTACATATACTGCATTTACGCCAACAATTAATACAGTAGCAGGAGTAACAACGTTTACTTACACTGTTACTGAAGCTAATGCTGATGTATATCAATTTAGAATTACAGATGCAAATGCTTGTCCGATAGAAACTACTTCGGTTACTGTTGAAGCAATTGTTCCAATCGATCCAGATTACGTGCCAATTGAGCCTTTATGTCATGGAGGAAATGGTACTATAGAAGTATCTGCAAAAGGAGGAAAAGGTCCTTATACATATAACTTTAATGGATTAGGATTCTCTAAAACAACATTATATACCGTTGCAGCAGGAACTTATTCATTCATTGTAAAAGATGATTTAGGATGTGAACAGGCTGGTACAGCAATTCTTGGTGAACCAGATGAAGTTGTTGCAGGAATTCCTAACGTTACGCCACTTTCTTGTGGAGTTGGAAATCTTCCTCAATCAGCGACAGTTATATTATCAGCTACTGGTGGATCAGGTAAATATACTTATAGTTTCAACAATGGTGATTTTACTCCAGATCCGAAATTTACAGTAGCAGACAAAAATGGAGCTGATCAGTTAGGTATTCCATTTGTTGTAATGGATGAAAATGGATGTAAGGATAGTGGTACAATAGATATTCACAAATTAACTCCTCCTACTGGTTTTGATTTTGATCCATATGCTGCAATTACTTGTGATGATGCTACTACAACTGTTACTATTTCAGGTGTTTTAGGTGGCTCAGGCGCATTAACATACCAAATCATTTCTCCAGCATTAGTTGAGAATTTTAATAGTCCAGTATTTGCAGGATTATTACCAGATGTTGAGTACGTGTTCCAAGTAACAGATGAAAACAAATGTACTGTTCAAAAAAATCTTAAGATTGCTAATGTTGTCAATATTGATATTGTAGAACAATCTAAAGAAGGAATTACTTGTGCTAGTGCAACTGATGGAAAAGCGACTTTCTATGTGTCTAAATATGATACAGGTGCAAAAACGTATCACTATGAAGTAGATGGTATAGCAGTTCCAGGTAATCATTCTAATCCTGTAATCAATCTTATTAATTTGACAGCAGGAGCACATACTATTGAAGTATTCGACAATGAAACGAAATGTCGCAAATTAATCAACTTTACTATCGCGGCTCCACCAGCAGCTTTAGTTTTAGCTGCACCTGTAGTTACACCATTAGGTTGTAAAACTTTTGGAGCAGTTACTCTAACAGCAAATGGCGGATGGGGTGATTATACATTTACGTTAACACAACCAGATAATACTACGATAACGAATAAAGATGGTGTTTTCAAAAACCTTATTCAACCAGGAACGTATGATATTGAGGTAAAAGATGCTAACAATTGTACAGATAAAGTAACAGATTCATTCGAATTGCTTGTTGCTCCTCAACCAACGTTAGATATTGCAACGACGTCTGATTACTGTTATTACAATACAGATTCAACTACTTTAGAAATTACTGCGTCGACTACATCGACTTTCCCAGTTACTTTTGAGTATTCTATTGATAACGGTGAAACTTGGCATGGAACAAATAAGTTCGAGAAATTAACTCCGAAAACTTATTTGATCAAGGTTAGAGACAACTATGGTTGTGAATCTGCTACGACAACTACTGTTATTAAACCACAGCTTTTTGCTTCGGTTAAAAACACGAAAGAAATTTTCTGTAATAATGTTGACGGATCAATTAGAATTAGCGCTATTGGCGGTTACCCAGATTATAGCTATACAGTAGCTATTAATGGAGGATTACCTTCTGCAAAAATTCCATTCGGATCAGGTTTCAACTATGCTGATTATGCGGTTGATTCAGCAACTCCAGGAAATTATATATTTACAGTATATGATGCACATGACTGTGCTTACCCAATTGAAGTAATCGAAATGACTGCTCCAACTCCGGTTGCATATACTGCAACACCAACTGCACCATATTGTGCAGGAGGTCAAGGAAATATGGCTAATGGAACAATCTTGTTTGAATTAGCTCCAAATAGCAATAATCCGAAGTATTACTATAGCATCCAGCTTACATCTGCTCCAGGTGGTCTATTAATTACACAAGAGACGCCTTTATTTACAGGTTTAGTTGCTGGTACTTATGCAGTAAATGTTACTTCTGGAAGAAATTGTGACGCTCCTGATACGGTTGTTATAAATAGCCCTTCATTAGTGGTTGCTACTGCTACACCGGGTAACTTTACTTGTGCAACTCCACAGAATACGTTAAATGCAACTGTAGTTACGGTTACAGGTGCAGGAGGTGCAGGTGATTACTTGTATAGCCAAGATGGGGTGAATTGGAGAAAATCGAATTTATTTGATGTGATTGACAACCAAACAGTACAAACTTTGACATACTATGTTAAAGATGCTAATGGATGTATTGATAGTGATCAGATCACGGTAAATCCATTCCCGAAATTACAGCCTCCAACGTTAACAAGAGTAACACAAATTGCTTGTAATAATGCTGGTGAAGTAATTAATGTTGTAATTAATGGTGGTTCAACTCCACATAATTTTGAATATCAGGTTTCTGTAGATGGTGGAGCATTTGGTCTTCCGACTATCCCAGTTACAGGTAATTCATTCCAGTATACAGCTCCGGCAGCGGGTCATTTCTATCAGTTCCAAATAACAGATAAAAATACGTTCTGTTCAATTATATCAGCTGCTTACGAAGTGCCAGTGTACAATATAGCGAAAGTGGTTGCAAATGCATCTGCAGATGTTACTTGTAACGGTCTAAGCAATGGTGAAATAACAATCAACATTGTTGATTACAAAGGACCTTATACTTATAAAGTATTTAATAATAATGTAGAGATTACTGCAGCAGCAGGATCTGCAGATTCTGCAACAGCAAACCCATTTGTAATTCCTTACGGATTCAATGCAAGTGATAAATACACTGTTGAAATTACAGAAACAGCTTATCCATTCTGTACAGTAACTTCAAATGAGTTTAAAATACTTCATCCACCAGTTCTTGATTTAAGCAATTTAATTGTTGCGGTGAAAAATCAAAATTGTAACAATAAAGGTGCTGAACTTACTATAGATGAAACTCAAATTGTTGGTGGTGTAGGAGGATATACTTATGCTTTTGTTCCAGCAGGAACTGTACCGACAGATGCTCAATACCAAACATTAAAAACTAAAGTGATTGCGACTACTAAAATAGCGCCATTGTTTGATGCGATTGATGTTTACGTAAAAGACAGAAACGGATGTCCTAAGTTTGTAACGGTACATATTTCTGTAGATCCGTTACCAACGATTACTAGAGTAGAAGTAGCAAGCCAATGTGCAAGCACTACAGGTTATAGAATTGATGTAGTTGCAAGTGGAATAGGTCAATTGAAATATAGTTTAGACGGAAAACAATTCCAGACTGATAATTACTTTATTGTAAATACACCTGGAGATTACACTGTTACTGTACAAGACGCAAACCAATGTACTACAACTGCAACAACGCCAGTTCATATTTTAGATCCTCTTACTTTAAGTGCGAAGATCACGACATTGTCAACTTGTTTTGATGCAAATGGAATAATTACCCTAACAGCTAAAGGAGGAACAGTATCGTCTCCAAGCTACTTGTATACAATGAACAATTGGGGCACTTCAACTACAGATCCAGTATTTAGAAATTTAGCACCTGGAAAGTATACTTTTAGAGTAAGAGATATTGCGACAGGATGTGAGGCAGAAGTAAAAGAGGAGATTTTTATCCCTACACTGATTAAAGATGTTGTTGCAACACCAACAAACGTATCTTGTAACGGTTATTCTGATGGTAGAATCACAGTAACAATTGGAGCATCAAACGATAATCCTATTTATAAATACAGCCTTACTGGTCCAGAAATTAGACCAGCTCAAGAATCTCCTATTTTCAATGATTTACCATATGGTGATTATGTTGTAACAGTAATTTCAGGAAGAGGATGTACTGAAACTGCTAGAGTAACTGTAGGTCAACCACCGGTTATTGTAGTTGATAAGCCAGTAGTTACGCAATACCTTTGTTCAGTAGGAACAAACAGTGCAGTTAATGCAACAATTACTGTAGCTCCGGGTTCTGTGCGTGGTGGTTCAGGGACTTACATTAGATATCAATTTATGAGAGATAATGTTCAAGTTCAAAACGATGATAGAAACACTTTTACTGAATATGATTATTTAGGTGGTGAGTATATCGTGAATGTATTTGATTCTAAGGGATGTCAAGGAGGTTATGCTAGCGTAACAGTTGATCCTTACATTGGTATTGCTGATCTTAAAATAGATGTAACACCAATTAACTGTAGAGATAAAGAAACTGTTCAAGTAACAGCAATTGCTACTACGGGAACATTGCCAACATTATCTTATACAATACAAGGTATTGATGGAACAGCATTCCCATTAACATCTAGTCCAACAGGATTATTTGCAGGATTGATAGTTGGTAATTATAAAATTATAGTAACCAATACAGTAACAGGATGTTCTGTTGAAAGATACCACAGAGTTAACGAACCAAATACATTTAAGTTTGTTGCTTCAAATATCAAGAACATCACTTGTTATGCAGATTCTGATGGTGAAATTACATTGACTTTAGTTGATAATATTATACCAGACGACGATGCAGGAATATTTACATATGTAATTACTCATGTTGACTCAGGAGATGTTATAACTGATGTGAGCACATCAACTAGTATAAACTTAAAAGGTCTGAAAAGAGGAGAATATACTGTTGTTGCTAATTTAAATGGTAGACCATTCTGTGAGGTTACTACTAAATTTACTATCCAAGGCCCTAATGCGGCATTAGAAATTGCAGTTTCAAAACAAGAAATTACTTGTGCGGCAGGATCTAAAGATGGTGAAATTATAGCTACTGCAACAGGCGGATGGGATGGTGAATATTTATACAAATTAGATGGGCCAGTTTCAGCGGTTTATTCTACTAATAATCACTTTACTGATCTAACTCCAGGAGTTTATACAGTAACTGTAAAAGATGTGAACAATTGTGAAGATTCTGATACTGTTACATTGTCAATTCCTACTCCAATTGCAATAAACATTAGCGCAACGCCAATGCTTACTTGTTTTGATAATGAAAATGGAGTTGTAACTATTAATACAGTTACAGGTGGTTCAGGAAATTACACTTATACACTTCACGGTGTATTAGCTGATGGTACAGTTATTACTGCACAATCTCAAGGAACTACACAATTTACAGATCTTAAAGCAGGAACATATTATGTGACTGCAAATGATACTTGGAATTGTACAAATGATTCTAATAAAGTAACGATTGATCAGCCAGAGATTGTGAATGCTACATTAGAAATCGAGACAACAGAAACTTGTGAGGTGCTTCCAGTTATTAAGTTGAGAGCGACAGGTGGTCAAGGACCGTACATGTACAGTGCTGATGGAATTAACTTC
The DNA here is from genome assembly GCF_056824325.1 of Flavobacterium sp. B330r. Taxonomy (NCBI): domain Bacteria; kingdom Pseudomonadati; phylum Bacteroidota; class Flavobacteriia; order Flavobacteriales; family Flavobacteriaceae; genus Flavobacterium; species Flavobacterium sp. B330r. Next base: position 1,770,852 of record NZ_CP124860.1, on the reverse strand, counting down.
ACAGGGCCTTTCGCTTCAGAAGTTTCAATTCAATTGCCAGCAACTACTGCAAGAACTGAATACAAGTATTTTGTAAAAGATGTTAATGGTTGTAGAAGTTTTGTATCTAACACTACAGAGTTCTTACCGGTTCCAGAATTAGGATTCGAGAAATCTAGTGAGATCGATATTAAATGTAAAGGTGGAGCAACAGGTTCTATTACGGTAGTAGCAAAAGGAGGTTTAGGTAACTATACTTACACTTTACAAGATGCTGCAGGAAATGATATTGTTCCAGCTCCAGCGCAAGTTATTCCTGGTGTCTTTACAGAATTGCCAATTGGTAAGTATATTGTAAAATTAACTAGTTCAGATTGTAAAACGGTATCAACATTGTTCGAGTTAACAGAGCCGGAAACATCATTAACAGCAGATGCAATTGCTACGCCTTTAACATGTAACGGTTATAACAATGGTAAAATCACTGTAAATGCTCAAGGAGGAGTAGGAAAATATAAATATGCAATTGAACCAGAATTTAAACAGTTCTTTGACAAAAATGTATTCGAAAACTTAAAACCTGGTTTCTATGATATCTTAGTTCAAGATGAAAACAATTGTTATGTATTCATTAAAGATGTAGAAGTAAAAGAACCAGACCCAATAGTAATCAGTGAGATTGTAGCTTCTAGAGAAGAAGAACATTGCGCAGGTGAAAAAGATGGAGTATTTGAAATCGAAGTTATCGGAGGAACAATGCCTTATAGCTATAGTTTAGATAATCAAAACGGACCGTTTACGTTAGGAGATCCTACGCAAACTAATTTTAGATTTAATAATCTTGAAGGTAAAACGCATGTAGTTTATATATTAGATGCTAACAAATGTTCTCAAGAAATTACGATCGATATGGCTCCGCCAGTAACACTTGATCCACGTGTAGAAGTAACTTATGATTGTGTGAACAATGCTCAAGCAAACATGGTTATAGTTACAATAGATCCGTCAAATACAGATCCAACACAAGTAACTTATTCTCTTGATAATAATGGAACATTCCAAACAAGTAATATATTTACAAATGTTTCGGCTGGACCTCATTTCATGGTAGTAAAACATTCAAATGGATGTGAATTGACAACTGACTTATTTGAGGTAGCAGCTGTTGATCCAGTAAGTTTAATTGACGTTACAAACCAAAGTAAAGACATCAACACAATTGTTGTAAAAGCTTCTGGAGGAGTTGCTCCTTACGAGTACAGCTTCAATGGTGAATCATTCTCATCATCTAATAGCTATAGAATCTACAAATCGGGTGATTATGTAGTGATCGTAAGAGACAAAAATGGTTGTGAGGCAACAATAACAGTTCAGGGTACATTCTATGACTTCTGTCTGCCAAACTACTTCACTCCAAACGGTGACGGACAAAATGATACTATTGGTCCAGATTGTGGTGCATTAGCATACAAAGAGTTAACTTTCGATATTTATGATAGATATGGTAGAGTAGTAGCGAAATACCACGTAGGTCAAAAATGGGATGGTAGATATCATGGAAACGAATTACCAACGGGTGATTACTGGTATGTTCTTAAATTAAATGATCCTAAAGATCCAAGAGAATTTGTCGGACATTTCACTTTATACAGATAACAAAATTATAGCCCCAATGATGTTATCTAAAAATATTAATACAATGAAAAAGCTTATTTTATCCTTAGTACTCATGGCTGTAACAACAAGTTACAGCCAAGAGTTAAACCTACCGGTGTTTACCCAGTATTTAGCTGATAACCCTTTTATTCTTTCTCCTGCTTATGCTGGTATTGGAGATAATCTCCGTATTAGAGCCAATGGTTTAACACAGTGGGTCGGAATTAAAGACGCACCAGATAACCAGTCATTGTATGCAGATTTTCGTGTTTTAGATCGTTCTGGAGTTGGTTTGTCATTGTATAATGATAGCAATGGTAATACAAGACAAACGGGAGCCAAAGTTTCATTTGCGCACCACTTGATTCTAGATTATCGTACAGAGCAATACCTTTCATTTGGTATTTCGTATAACATCAATACTTTTCGTTTAGAAACAAATAATTTTACGGGGACTGACGGAGGGATAACAGACGATCGTCGTACATCTAACAACAACTTTGATCTTAGTGCATTGTATCGTAACAGAGGATTTTATTTTAGTTTCAATGCCAATAACGTATTGAAAAAGAATATTAGTCTTGAGAGAGCAAATGAACCAGATCTTTTATCGAACTTTCAGGTATATTCTGGATTTACTTTTAAAGATGGAGAAAACAGACGTATCGAATACGAGCCATCGGTTTTCTTACAGTACTTTGCAAATGACCAACGTTCTACAACAGATTTTAACTTCAAATACAGACGTTACAATCGTTACGAAGATTACTACTGGATTGGAGTATCTTACCGTTTCTTAAATGACCAGTTCCCAAAACCTTTGGCAATGGGGCCAATGGCCGGTTTTATGAAATCTAAATTCTATTTTGCATACTCTTACCAGTTAATGTTTAATGGACTTGGAACGTATAACACAGGAACACATTCCATCACAATCGGATTCGATTTCTTACAATCTATCAGTAACTGTCCTTGTACACAAAGTCCAGTTCACGATTAGACAAGTAATTTTTATCATCTTTGAGAATTATTTTGTTTGTTTTCATAATTTACAACGTTTTCGTTTTTATTAATGGATTATTTTTGCTTTTTTGAAATTTAGAGTACTGTAAAAGTTCTATATTTGTTATTCTTTCAAAAAATTAAAAAAATTAGCAGATGAAAACTTTAAACGATTTCGATTTTAAAAATAAAAAAGCAATTATCCGTGTTGACTTCAACGTGCCATTGGATGAGAATTTTAATGTAACAGATACAACACGTATTGAAGCTGCAAAGCCAACAATTGATGCTATTTTAGCTCAAGGTGGAAGTGTGATTTTAATGTCGCACCTTGGAAGACCAAAAGGAGCAGAAGAGAAATACTCTCTAAAACATATCTTAAAAACAGCTTCTGATATTTTAGGAGTTCAAGTAAAATTTGCTGAAAACTGCGTTGGAGAACCAGCTCAAACTGCAGCAAAAGATTTAAAACCAGGCGAAGTTCTTTTATTAGAAAATTTACGTTTCCATGCTGAAGAAGAAGCAGGAGATGTAGCTTTCGCTAAAGAATTAGCTTCTCTTGGAGATATTTATGTAAACGATGCATTTGGTACAGCTCACAGAGCACACGCATCTACTACAATTATTGCACAATTCTTTGAAGACAAAAAATGTTTCGGAACATTATTGGCAAAAGAAATTGAAAGTTTAAATAAAGTTCTTAAAAACAGTGAAAAACCTGTAACTGCTGTTCTTGGAGGTTCTAAAGTATCTTCTAAAATCACTGTTATCGAAAATATCTTGGATAAAGTAGATCACATGATTATTGGAGGTGGAATGACTTTTACTTTCGTTAAAGCGCAAGGAGGAAAAATCGGAGAGTCTATCTGCGAAGATGACAAATTAGATTTGGCTCTAGAAATTTTAAGACTAGCAAAAGAAAAAGGAGTGCAGGTACATATTCCTGTTGATGTTGTTGCTGCAGACGATTTCTCAAACAATGCAAATACTCAGATTGTAGACGTAACTGCAATTCCTGACGGATGGCAAGGTTTAGATGCGGGTCCAAAATCTTTAGAGAACTTCAAAAAAGTTATTTTAGAGTCAAAAACAATTCTTTGGAATGGTCCATTAGGAGTTTTTGAAATGGAAACTTTCTCTAAAGGAACAATCGCATTAGGAGATTATATCGCTGAAGCTACAGAAAATGGAGCATTTTCTTTAGTAGGAGGTGGAGATTCTGTTGCAGCAGTAAAACAGTTCGGATTTGAAGACAAAATGAGCTATGTTTCTACTGGTGGTGGGGCAATGCTAGAAATGTTAGAAGGAAGAATTTTACCTGGAATCGCAGCGATTTTAGACTAAAATATCACAATTAACATTTTTTTAAACACTTTTCTTCAATAAAGGGCTTAGATTTGCAAAAATACAACTCTTGTAATAGATTGAATTACAGAATTTTAAAATAATGTTATATGATTGTAAAAAAATTATCATTAGTGGTTTCCGCTTTCTTTTCGTTAGCTGTCTGTGCACAGGAAACGGCAAAGGCAGATGTAGAACTGAAGCCAGAGGTTAAGCTTTCATATTTAGATTCTATTAAAAGCACATTCAAAAAAGATCATTTAGCTACAAAAGTAGATAGTCTTTGGATGAATGAATTAGTAAGTCTAGATATTTATGATGATCTGACCAAAGAAATTCAAACCATTAACAAAGATGTTACTGTTGATGAAGAACTTCCAACCGAACTGCTAAAACAGCGTTTGGCGGCGATGAATCAGAAATCACCTTTTGAGATAGAATACAATCAAGGTTTAGAAAATATAATAAAGTCATTTCTTAAGAACCGTAAAAAATCGTTTTCTCGATTAATGGCTTTATCAGAATATTATTTCCCAATGTTCGAGGATGCTTTTGCAAAACAAAACGTTCCTTTGGAAATAAAATATTTAGCCGTTGTAGAATCTGCTTTAAATCCTAAAGCAGTTTCTAAAATGGGCGCTACGGGACTTTGGCAGTTTATGTACGGAACCGGAAAACAATACGCTTTAAAAATCGATTCTTATATCGACGAAAGAAGTGATCCTCTTAAAGCTACGGCAGCGGCTTCAGAATATATGACCAAAATGTTCAATATTTTTGGCGACTGGGAACTGGTTTTAGCTTCTTACAACTCAGGTCCAGGAAATGTTACTAAAGCGATTCGTCGTTCTGGAGGAAAAACAAAATACTGGGACATTCGTAATTATCTTCCAAAAGAAACTCAAGGTTATGTACCCGCTTTCTTAGCAACAATGTACCTTTTTGAATACCACAAAGAACACGGAATCAATCCGGAAAGAGCTGTGGTTAAAAACTTTGAAACAGATACAGTAGCGATCAAAAATCAAATGTCTTTCAAACAAATTGCCGATTTGTTAGACATGCCACAATCACAGATTCAACTTTTAAATCCGTCATACAAAATGGGAGTTGTTCCGTTTTATCAGGGAGAACAGCATTTTATTAGACTTCCAAAAGATAAAGTAGCAACTTTTGTATCAAACGAAGAGCAAATTTATGCTTACGTAAAACATAATACAGAATTTAGATCGACATCTTCTCGATTAGCTGTAAAATACGCTCCAAAAGCAAAACCAGCAACAGTTAAACCTGCTGCTATTGATAATGGAGATTTCGAATTTTATAAAGTTAGAAAAGGAGATAATTTAGGTGCAATTGCTTCTAAATATAATGTAAGCATTGGCGAGATTAAAAAATGGAATAATTTAAAAACAAATGCCGTTGCAATAGGCAGAAGTTTAAAAATTAAACCAGAAGAGCCTTCACCTTCTGCTATTAAGGCAAATGCAATTGTAGATAAAAAAGAAGAAGCAATCGCATCTGCTGAAAATAAAGAGAAAACAGCTGTCGATATGGATTATGTTGTAGTGGCTGGAGACAATTTAGGTAGCATTGCAAAGAAATTCGGTACGACTATTGCGGAGTTAAAAGAACTTAACGATTTAACTTCAAATAACATTGGTTTAGGAAAAACACTTATTATTTCTAAAGCAGCGATAGTTATAGAAGAGCCGGCTTCAACAGCAATTGCATCAAACTCGGTTGATTCATTCAAGAAAAAAGCACCTTCTAAAAACGTTAGTGAAGATTATTACGTTAAAAAAGGAGATTCTTTATACAGCATTTCTAAAAAATATCCTGGAGTAACAATTTCAGATATTAAAAAATGGAATGGTATTAAAGATGAAGATATTAAACCGGGAATGAAACTTAAAATAAACGGATAATAGAAAAATCTTATTAAATTTGGGTTTTATTTCATAAATTAAAAAAATGAATAAAACCCATTTTTTATTGCTATTAGTTCCATTTTTCCTGACTTCTTGTTTCAAAAGTGAAAAACAAAGTGAAACAGTTTCTGGAAAAACCAATACCATTTCGGTCATTATTGATGATCAGTTGTGGTACGGAGAAGTAGGCGATAGTATTAGAAATAAATTTGCCTCACCGGTTCTTGGACTTACCCAAGAAGAACCTCTTTTTACCATTAATCAATATCCTGCGAGATTGCTTGAAGGTTTTGTTACCGACAGCCGAAGCATCATTGTAGTCAAAAAAACAAACGCAGAGAAATTCGAAATCATTCGAAGCACAACCCTTCCTCACAATACTTTTCGCATTTACGGAAAATCGGTAGACGATATAATATGCAGTCTTGAACTGAACGCACCGCAAATAATCAAAATTATTCACGATGCCGAAATTCAGAAAATTCAAGAAGATAATAGTGCTTCATTGCTAAATAAAGCAATTATTAAGAACAAATTTCACATCAATATTCAAATCCCGACAGGATATGAATACATGTTGCATAAAAAGAAATTCATATGGCTTAAGAAGGAAATTATAAGTGGTAATACCAGTTTATTAATTTATCAGATTCCGCTATATAATTTCAAGAAGAAAAAAGACGTTGTAAATGCTATTGTCAAAATGCGCGATTCAATTGGTAAATACATTCAGGGACGTGAACCTAATACACAAATGATTACCAGTGAAGCTTACGCACCCTATTTCTCAAAAATAATGTTGGACAATAAAGAAGCCTTCGAAACAAAAGGAACATGGGAATTGAAAAATGATTTCATGACTGGACCATTTATCAATTATGCCATTATAGACCCAACCTTTAATCGTGTTTTGGTTATTGAAGGATTCTCTTATTCACCCTCACACCAAGAACGCGATCTAATGCTAGAACTTGAAGCCATTATTAAAACAGTCAGAATAGACAAACGATAGGTGTTTCGGTTCATGTTTGAAGTTTGAAGTTTCTTTACGGTTCAATTCGTTCAGTTTGTCTACGTGAAACCTGAAACTTTAAACGTGAAACAAAAAATTTCGTACTTTTATTCATAACAAACATAAAAACAATTAGTTATGAAAAAATTAACCGCAACCTTAGCACTAATAACGCTGTGTTTTATTTCTTGTAAAAAAGAAGTGAAGGAAGAAGCCACACCTACAACAGCGACAGATTCTATTAAAACGGAAGAACCAGTTGCTGAAGCGCCATTAGATTCTGCAGCGCAGATGAAAGCTTGGCAAGAATATGCAACACCAGGAAATCCACATAAAATACTGGCTGATGAAGTTGGAACATGGAATTGTGATATGACATTTTGGTCGGATGCCAATGCAAAACCTGAAAAAGAAACTTGTATAGCCGAAATCAAAATGATCTTAGGCGGACGCTTTCAAGAAGCAACTTATAAAGGAACTATGATGGGACAGCCATTTGATGGTAAAGGAACAGTAGGCTATAATAACGCGAGCAAAGAATACGTCTCCACATTTATTGATAATATGGGAACCGGAATGATGATAGGTAGAGGAAAGTATAATGAAAGTACTAAGAGTATAGATTACGACGGAGAAATGGCCGATCCAGTAACAGCAAAAAATACCAAGTACAGAGAAGTTTACACCATCGTAGATGCTAAAACCCGAAAAATGGAAATGTACGATACAAAAAACGGAACTGAATATAAAAGCATGGAAATCGTAATGACGAAAAAGTAGTTTTCTAGTTAGTTACAAAGAAACAAAGGCGCAAAGACACAAAGGTTTATTCTACAAGATATAACTTTGTGTCTTTGTGATTTCTATAATAAACTTTAGCACAGCTAAAAAAATAATATAACTTAGCGCCTTTGTGTCTTCGTGGCAAAAAATTAAAAGAAGAATGGAATTAAAATGGAAAATAAAGCCTTTTGAGGCATTAACTGTTCATGAGTTATATGATTTGCTCAGATTACGAAGTGAAATCTTTGTAGTGGAACAAAATTGCGTTTATTTAGATCTTGATAGCAAAGACAAGAAAGCATTACATCTTATCGGTGAGTTTGAAGGTAAAATAGTAGCTTATTCGCGCTTATTTGATGCGGGGATTAGTTTCGATAACGCTTCCATCGGAAGAGTCGTTGTAGATCAATATTACAGAGACAGAAAATGGGGACACGAATTAATGCAAGAAGCCATAGCCCAAATTCAATCCAATTTTGGAAAAGATAAAATTACCATAGGAGCACAATTGTATTTGAAGAAATTCTATGAAAGCCACGGTTTTGTTCAAACTAGCGAAATGTATTTGGAAGATGATATTCCGCATATCGAGATGATTCGAGAATGATTAAAAATGAAGTAAATCCGCAAGGATTTTTAGCATAAGTAAAAAAAACTTAGAATCTTAGCACCTCAGTATCTTAGCATCTTAGAAAAACTAAATTTTAGTAATCACAAACTCCACCCGCCGATCGTAATTATCGCCGCGGCCTAAAGGATATCGATTGCCGCATCCAATATAGGTCATGCGGCTTTTGGATACTTTTTTGGACATTAGATAATGAAAAACAGTTTTGGCGCGATTCCAAGAAAGTCTCCTTTCTTTAGTGTCTTTATCAATTCCGTCGCTATAAATTTCGGGTGTACAGCAAACGTGTCCGCGTATTTCAAAATTTAAGTTTCGATGATCTTGAAGCGTTACCGCAATTTTATCCAGTTCTTTTTTAGAATTAGGAGTTAGTTTGGCGCTTCCAATATCAAATAAAATAGATTCCAGACAAACTTTATCGCCTACTTTTAATTTGTCTTTAAAAGAAGTGTGAATTCCTTTTCCGAAACTATTCTTTTTAACCACAATTAAGTCAACCCGCCGATTTCGGAGACGTGTTTCGTACAGATTTTCTATTGTATCTGCTTTTACGACAACACGCCCTTTTCCTTCCAGAATAACAATTTTACTTTGATTAAATCCTTTTTTAATCAACAGATCTTGAATCGTATTGGCTCGATTGTTTGACAATCTAAAGTTATACTCATCATTTCCGCGATCATCACAATAGCCATAAATCTGTATAGACTCCACTTTAGAAGTATCTATGCTCTTTATAAAATTAGAAACCACACTGATTTGTTTTTCTGTCAAATCATACTTGTCGAATTCAAAATAAATAGTCTCAACAGGTTTTTGTTGTGCATTTACTGTATAATATGAAAAAAGAATCAGGGCTAGAGTTATCTTCATTCACTACATTTTTAAAATCGTCTTATATTCTGTTTGGTTATTTAATACGCTAACTGCTCTTTTAATTTCAGAATTGTTTTTTAAGTAATACTGATACAAACCTTCCTGATATTGGTATCTTTTAATCAATTCTTCCAAAATCATGTTTTTAATCTCTTTTTGGTTTTTATCTAGTAAAGTAGTCTCGCTTTTTTCTAAAGCATTTAACAATTGTTGATATTCGGCAGTAATGGTCTCGTCTATTTTTTCTTTTTTAGCCGCAGCTAAAGTATTTTTCAAAGCCACTTCAGTTTCTGTGTCAAAAGTGATTTTGTTAGTTTTTAGATATTGTTTGAAAGCAGTATAGTCTGCATCGGTCAAAGTTGGAATCTTATCACCCAAATTTGGATTTTTATAATAATATGTTGTTGCATAATCAAAAACACCATCATTTTTGATTAAAGCAGTAGCAATCGAACTGGTTTTTGCTTCTTCCAATTCTATGTCTGGTAAAACTCCTCCTCCATCATAAACCGTTCTGCCTTTTCTAGTTTTAAAAGCGTTATAGTTTTTGGCATCCGTTTTTTGGGCTACACCATTTTTATCTTTATGTGCATAATCTAAAGCCTGAATACATCTTCCTGAAGGCGTATAATATCTTGAAATAGTTACTTTTAATTGTGTTCCATAAGTTAAATCGACAGAACGCTGTACCAAACCTTTACCAAAACTTCTGCTTCCTAAAATTACAGCGCGATCCAAATCTTGCAAAGCACCCGAAACAATTTCTGAAGCCGAAGCACTTCTTCCATTCACCAAAATCGCCAATGGAATTTCAGTATCAACTGGTTCTTTCTGTGTTTTGTATGTATTATTGTGTTTTTCAATTCTAGATTTTGTTGTTACAATAACTTCATTTTTCGGAACAAACAAATTACAGATATCAATGGCTTCGTTTAATAAACCTCCAGGATTTCCTCTCAAATCCAAAACAATTTGTTTGGCACCGTCGGCTTTTAGTTTTTCCAATGCATCTTTAACTTCTGCAGAAGCTTTTCTGCTAAAATGAGCTAAAACTATATAACCCGTTTTATCATCAATTTTTCCGTAAAAAGGAACCGATTTAATATCAACTTCATCCAAAACTAAAACGGTAGTAAATGGTTTTCCTTGACGAAGGTATTTGATGTTGATTTTCGTGTTTTTTGTTCCTTTCAATAATTGAGAGGCATCATCTTTAAAATCAGCAATCAGAACATCGCCAATCTGAATAATTTCGTCACCAGCTTTTAGTCCGGCTTTATCTGCGGGATAATTTTTGTATGGTTCACGAACAACCAAACGGTCTTTTTTTCTAGAAATCAGAGCGCCAATTCCAGTATATTCTCCCGTATTATTGATTTTAAAGTTAACAACATCTTGCTCGTTAAAATAAACCGTGTACGGATCTAGACTTCCCAGCATACTTTTAATCGCTTTGTCCATCAAATCTCCAGGATTGGTTTCGTCAACATAATTGGTGTTTACGGCTTTAAACAAAGTGGTGAAAATCTCAATTTGTTTGGCAATTTCAAAAAAATCTTCTTTAAAACTGGTTCCAACAAACAACATTCCCGCCGCAGCGACTGGTATAATAAATTTCTTTTTGAAATACGGATACATGATTATTCTTTTTTTCTTCTTTTTAATCTTCTTCTTATAAAATAGGCAAATACAACAAATAATATTACAAACGGCCAAGCACTTAATAGTGAAATCAATAAACCAGATAAAGTATAGAATCCAGATTTAACAGCGTTCCAAAGTTTTGAACCGTAAGATATTTTAACGCCTTCTTTTTCTGCCACCGTCTTATAAAAGTCTATAGTGACAGTGCTTTCAGAGACACGACTTTCTAAGTATTTCAGTTGCCCTTCTTTTGATTCTATTTCTTCGCGAATAGCTGAAATTTGTTTTTCAATTTCTAAAATCTCACTTACTTTAGTCGCTTTCTGTAAGATTTGCAGATAACGTTCTTCGAGTTTTTTCTTCGTATTTAATCTTGAAGTTAAATCAATAAATTGTTCTGTTATATCTTCTGCAGATATATTTTTAACTTCAAAATAAGAAACTCCTTTTGAAACATTATTTATAAAACGATCAAAATTCTGGCTTGGTACTTTTACAGTAAGACTTCTGTAAACACTGTTGTAATCTTTTCCTTCAGAATCATTTACGATTCTTGCCTTGTTGTCTAGAACCGCTTTTTGAATTTGATTGAAAGTGTTTTCAAGATTATCAGTTTGAAATCTTAGTGACCCCTGTTTAATTATTTTCTTAGGAATCTCAGATGAAGATTCGTTTAAATCTTGATCTTTTCTATTAGACTCGCTCGCTCCAGCAGGAGGAGGAGGAGGAACCATCACAGCGCTTACAGCAATATCTTTGCTGTCAGCTTCAGATTTACTACATCCAGAGAAAATTAAAACAATAAGGGATAAAAAGAAAAGTTGACGCATAAAATTTCAATTTAGAGCTAAAACTACGATTTTTTTGTCTAACTTGATTAATAATCTTACGTTTTGAAATTTACGCTTCTGTTTTCGTCTCAGAATCTTGAGGTTTGTTGATTTGCGCTGCAAATTTCTCAAACAATTGAATCATTTTGGTGTTGATTTCTTCGTAAGACAAACGGTCTTTGGTCTGGTAAAAAAGCATTATCGAATATGGTTGATCCAGATTGTCCAAAAGAAGATGTTTGTTTAATCGATAGGTTTCTCTCAAAACTCTTTTGAAGTAATTGCGGTCAACGGCTTTCTTGAAATATTTCTTAGAAACCGAAACGCCAATTTTGGTTTGTTTTTCTGAATTTTCTTCCGCTTGACGGTAAACCAAACGAAGCGGATATTTGGACACCGATTTTCCATTAGAAAACAGTAATCCAATTGTCGTTTTGCTTTTTAAACGCTCGTTTTTAGGGTAAGTAAAGTTCATTTAATTCAGAAAAAATTTGCAAATTCTAGTGCAAAGGTACAATTAAACCATAAAAACAGTTATTGTTTTCAATTTTAATAAGTCTAAAAATATATTTACTACTTTTGCGCATTAATTTTTGAAGCATGGAAAAAATTATTTCTTATCCCATATCGGTAATTTACTATTTATTATTTGGTTTGTGTTTGGCTGTTTTTCATCCAATTCAGTGGATTTGTTTAAATGTTTTTGGCTACCAGGCTCACAAAAAAAGTGTTGATTATTTAAATTTCTGTCTTTTAAAATGTACTAATCTTGTCGGGACAAGATATACAATTGAGGGCGTGGACACGGTTCCGAAGGGTGTGCCAATTATTTTTGTGGCAAATCACCAAAGTATGTATGATATCGTGGCAATGATTTGGTACTTTAGACGTTTTCATTGTAAATTTGTAAGTAAGAAGGAGTTAGGCAGCGGAATTCCAAGTGTTTCTTTCAATTTGAAATATGGAGGATCTGTCCTAATTGACCGTAAAGACCCTAAACAAGCGATACCCGTTATTAAAAGCTTGTCTGAATATATCGAAAAAAACACAAGATCTGCCGTTATTTTCCCAGAAGGGACAAGAAGTAAAACGGGAGTACCAAAAGAATTTGCGCAAAGCGGTTTAAAAATTTTATGCAAATATGCACCATCTGCGTATGTTGTACCGGTAAGCATCAATAATTCTTGGAAAATGGTAAAGTTTGGTTTTTTTCCTGTTGGTTTAGGAAATCACCTGAAGTTTACAGCTCATAAAGCTTTGGCTGTTAAAGATTACAAGTTTGAAGAGCTAATGGAGATAACTGAAAAAGCAGTTAAAGAAGGAATAAATGAATATAAACAAGTTTAAGTTTTAGTCCGAGCTAAAACGTACAACTCAAATCTATAATAAGTAATGTCTATAAAAAACATTAGATTAGAAGTAATGCAGTTTTTGGAAAAAAACGTGGATAGCTTCGTTGAACAGTATTTAATTCCAGTGGAAAAAATCTGGCAGCCGTCTGATTTCTTGCCTAATTCTGAAGGAGAAAATTTCTTTGAAGAGGTTAAAGAATTACGCGAGATTGCAAAAGAACTTCCATACGATTTCTGGGTTACGCTTGTTGGTGATACTATCACTGAGGAAGCATTGCCTACATATGAGTCATGGTTAATGGATGTAGAAGGGGTAAACCAAGTAGAAAATGGTGGAAACGGTTGGTCGAAATGGATCCGTCAATGGACTGGAGAAGAAAACCGCCACGGAGATCTTTTAAATAAATACTTGTATTTGTCTGGTCGTGTGAACATGCGTGAAATCGAAATGACGACACAGCATTTGATCAACGACGGTTTTGATATTGGAACTGGAAGTGACCCATACAAAAACTTTGTATACACTAGTTTTCAGGAATTAGCAACTTATGTTTCGCACAATAGAGTAGCGCAGATGGCTAAGAAATTTGGTGATAACAAGTTGTCTAAAATGTGCAAAATGATTGCGGGAGACGAAATGCGTCACCACCACGCTTATAGCGAATTTGTTACTAGAATTTTCCAAGTGGATCCAAGCGAGATGATGTTGGCTTTTCAATACATGATGAAGCAGAAAATTGTTATGCCTGCTCACTTTTTGAGAGAATCTGGTCAAAAAATAAGCACAGCTTTCGAACAGTTTTCAGATTCTGCGCAACGTATTGGGGTTTATACTGCAAACGATTATGTTGAAATCATGCAGAAATTAATCAACAAATGGGAAATTGATAAAATTTCTAATTTGACTGATGAAGCAGAAAAAGCTCGTGATTACTTAATGAAATTGCCAGGTCGTATGGCCAAAATATCTGAAAGAATTGTTATTCCACAAGAGTCACATATTTTCAAATGGGTTGAACCAGCGAGACTTTAAATTTTAGATTTTAGAATGTAGATTTTAGATTTTCGTGATGATTTTATAAAGCTTGTCCTCCTGAGCGAAGTCGAAGGATCTCACGCTAAATGTATTTCGAATGAGAATTTAAAAAATTTGAAACCTCAAAGAAACGCAACATTGTTGCTTTAAAATATATTTGTTGATTGTTAGAGATTCAAATCTTTGACAATCAACATTTTTTATTAACTGTAAAAACCTCTATATGAGCGATTCACAACTGATTATTAAAACTATTGCTTTTGTTAAAGAAAAACTAAATGATGCCGAAGGTGGACATGATTGGTTTCATATTGAACGAGTTTATAAGAATGCAATATTGATTGCCAGAGAAACAGAGTGTGATCTTACAGTTGTACAATTGGGTGCTTTATTGCATGATATTGCCGATAGTAAATTTCACAACGGAGACGAAACAATCGGGCCAAAAACAGCAAGAGCGTTTTTAGAGAAAGAAAATGTATCTGAGAACACTATTGCCCATGTTGTCAATATCATTGAAAATATCTCTTATAAAGGCGGAAATTTCGAAAGAAAGTTCTCTTCTGTCGAATTGGATATCGTTCAAGATGCTGATCGTCTTGACGCAATTGGTGCAATTGGTGTTGCAAGAGCATTTAACTATGGAGGATTTAAGAACAGAGCTTTATATAATCCAGAAATTGAGCCGATAACCAATATGACAAAAGAGGAGTATAAAAAGAATAGCGCTCCAACCATTAATCATTTCTACGAAAAGCTTTTACTGCTTAAGGACAAAATGAATACCGAAAAAGGAAAAGAAATTGCGACAGAAAGACATCGTTTTATGGAAACTTTTCTAGCTCAGTTTTATGCCGAATGGGAAGGGTTGAAATAGAAATTACATTCAGATTATAAACATAAAAAACGGCTCTAATCTAGAGCCGTTTTTTATTTTGTGATAAGGTATATCAGAAGCTTTAAAGGATTATAATCGGGATTTTAAAAAGCACATTATTACAAAAGCGCATAAAAAACCAATTGAAAACCATAGTATCCTAGTTATGTTGATATTTCGAATCATTTCCCTTTTTTCAAACCTTGTCATTTCAAATGTATTTTTAATAATTCAAAAATAATTTGACTTAAGGTATGATGGTGCCTTGAAAAGCTTTTAAACCATTATAATAAGACATTTTTTAATCTCAGTTCTCAGTCTCAATCAGAGTTACAGTCTATATTCTTTATTCTATATTCTTAATTAGATAAAATTGAGAAAAAACTAATGATGATGTTTCATTATCAAATAAGTGATTATTGTTGCACAGAAAAAACCTATTGCAAACCACAGTAATCGAGCAACTCTGTTGTCTCGTATTACTTCCATTCTGTCTTCTGGTGTCATTTTTTAATAAATTTAGAAGACAAAAATAGTTGTAGAAAATATACTAATAAGCTATTATAGGTTTTTAAAACAACAGAATAAGACATTTTTAACTCATAAAAAAAGCCATTCAAATGAACAGCTTTTTTTTACTTTGTACCTTTTTAAGAACATCCACAATCGGTTCCGCTACCGCAGTCTTTTTTCTTTTTGGATTTAAAGAAGAACTTTTTAATCAAAAAAGCAACGGCAATTCCTAATATGGCAAAGGCTATTATTTCCTGAAACATAACTTTTTATTTTAAAAGTTGATACGCAATTAATGCGGTAAAATAAGCGAGACCACTCATTAAAAACAGTTGCATTGCAGGCCATTTCCATGAATTGGTTTCTTTTTTGGTAATCGCCAATGTACTGGCGCATTGCATAGCAAAAGCATAAAATAGCAATAAAGAAATTCCGGTGGCAAAATCAAATATTTTTTTTCCGGTATTTGGCCAAACTTCTGCCTGCATTTTGCTTTTTATGGTCGACTCATTATCAGTATCTCCAACACTGTAAATGGTTGCCAGCGTTCCTACGAAAACTTCACGGGCAGCAAAAGAACTGATTAAAGCAATTCCGATTTTCCAATCGTAACCCAAAGGCTTAATTGCTGGTTCGATCGCGCGTCCCATTAATCCAATATAGGAATTCTCTAATTTTTGAGAATTAACTTCATTTTCAAACTGAGTTTCATCCAAAGCTGTATTGGCAAATCTTTCTTTTACGATAGTTTCGGCTTCGTTGAATTCTTTTCCAGGTCCGTATGAGGCCAAAAACCAAAGAATAACAGAGATCGCCAAGATAATTTTACCTGCTCCAACAACAAAAGCTTTTGTTTTTTCTACAACGTTGATTCCAACATTCTTTAAAAGAGGCATTTTATAACTTGGCATTTCCACAACGAAATACGTTTTAGAATCTAACTTTAATACTTTATTCAAGATATAGGCCGATAAAATAGCTGTAAAAAATCCTAAAACATAAAGCGCCATAAGCGTTAATCCCTGAAGATTTAAAACTCCAAAAAGGCGTTTGCTCGGAATTACAAGTGAAATAATAATGGCATAAACAGGTAACCTTGCCGAACAAGTGGTGAATGGCGTTACTAAGATCGTAATAAGGCGTTCTTTCCAGTTTTCGATATTTCGAGTCGCCATAATCGCGGGAATGGCACAGGCAGTTCCAGAAATTAAAGGCACAACGCTTTTTCCCGAAAGTCCAAACTTGCGCATGATTTTATCCATTAAGAATACAACACGGCTCATATAACCGCTTTCTTCTAAAATCGAAATGAATAAAAACAAGAAAGCAATCTGCGGAATGAAAATGATAACTCCTCCAATTCCTGGAATAATTCCTTGCGAAAGTAAATCGGTTAAAATACCGCTTGGCAGTTCTTCTGCAACCCAGCTGCTTAAAGAAGCAAAGGTGCTGTCAATGAAATCCATTGGAATAGTTGACCAGCTGAAAATCGATTGGAAAATCAAGAATAAAATGGCAAAGAAAATAAAGTAACCCCAAACTTTGTGTGTTAAAACGCGATCTAATTTTGCTCGGATATCTTTCGCCATCGAAGCATCAATCTTTAAACCTTCTTTTAAAACATCATTGATAAATTGATATCTTTTGATGGTTTCTTTCTGTTGTAAACGCTTTAATTCTGAATGCGATTTGGTAAAAGTGCTTCGGATTTCATTACGGTCTAAATTCAAGAAATTGACATCTTGCGTAATGACCAGCCACAATTTATACATCAATTGGTTTGGAAATGCTTTTTGTAATTTTTCAAAATATTCAGGATCAATTACAGAAGCATTCAAACAAGGTTCGTGTGGAAGTGTTTTATAAGAAACAATCAGTTCTTTTAATTCTTCAATTCCTAAACCTTTGCGAGAACTTACTAATGCAATTTTTGTTTTTAGTTTGTCTTCTAAATACGGAATATCCAAAGAAATTCCTTTACGCTCCATACGATCAGACATATTGATAACCAAAATCGTCGGAATTTCTAGATCTTTTATTTGGGTGTAGATGAGTAGATTTCGTTTCAGATTTTCAACATCTGTTACAACAACCGCTACATCTGGATATAATTTATCGTTTTTGTTTAGCAAAAGCTCGATTACTACACTTTCGTCCATCGAACTCGCATTCAAACTATACGTTCCAGGTAAATCTAGAATATTAGCTTTTACGTTATTAGGTAATTTGCAAAATCCTATTTTCTTCTCAACCGTTATTCCAGGATAATTTCCAACTTGTTGGTTCAGACCTGTTAATTGATTGAAAACAGAGGTTTTTCCGGTATTGGGATTTCCGATAAGGGCAACATTTATATTCTGAACACTCATTACAAATTGGTTTTGATAAGTTCAACTTCAATTTCACGAGCTGTTTCAATACGAATGGCAACATGAGAGCCATTAATATCTAAATATAAAGGATCGCCAAAAGGAGCAACCTGCAGCAATTCAACTAAGCTGCCAGGCAGACAACCCATTTCTAATAATTTAAGTGGAATAAGATCGATATCAAAATCTTTGATAATGGCTTTTTCGCCTTTTTTCAGAGTGTGTATTGTATTTTGCAAGCTTATTTAGATTGAATTTAGATTGCAAAAGTAGGCAATTATTCTTTATTTCAAGGCATTTAACACTTCCACAAATGCTAAATGTTTCTAAAAATAAGGGTTTTTACTCTTGAGAAAGAAATTCGATGTCTTCTAAAAGACGTTTTACATCTTCTTTATTTGTTCCGTCATAAAAACCTCTAACGCGGCGCTTTTGATCGACCAAAACAAAATTCTCCGTATGTACCATATCATAAAGCTGATCTGGTCTACCCAATTTCACAGCCAAATACGATTTTCTGGCCATAGTGTAGATTTCTTTTTTATCTCCAGTAACCAGATTCCATTTGCTGTCTACAACGCCATATTTAATGGCATAAGCTTTTAAAACGGAAACACTGTCAACTTCAGGAAAAACAGTATGAGAAAGCAGCATTACTTTAGGATTATTTAAAACTGCTTTTTGAACCTCAACAAGATTAGTTGACATTTTTGGGCAGATCGATCCGCAAGTGGTAAAGAAGAAATCGGCAACATAAATTTTCCCTTCGTAATTTTTTTGGGTAATGGTATCACCATTTTGATTGATAAATGAAAAATCGGCAATAGTGTGGTATTTGCTTTTATATTGAACTGTACTATCTACCAATTCAGGATTTACATCGGCTGGATTGTAAATCGGAAGCGTTTTTTTAGGTTTTAAAGCCGAGTAAAACAAGGATATCGTAACAACCGAAAATACTATTAGAACAATGAAGAATTTGCGGTATTTATATAAAAGCGATTTCATAAAAATAATTTGGCGCAAAAATACAAAAAGCAGATTCTAAAAACTTTACTGGATTATTTTTTTAACAGCCTTTTGTAACTTTTACCAGTATCTGTAGACATATACCTCAATGTTTAAGTTCTATTTGTGAAATTTATCCGTCTTTTTGATTGTACAGTTAGAATTTTAACATAATTTTTGAAATAATAACAATATGTTTGTATTTTCCCTTAAACTATAATTTTTTATGAAAAAACAATTTGCTAAACCTGTGTTTGGTGTGATATCTGCAATGTTTGCAATTACCGCAGCCCAAGCTCAAAATGCTCCAAAGGAACCAGGTATTAATGTTTCGTACATGAATACGAATATTAGCCCAAGTCAGGATTTTTTCAAATATGTAAACGGTACTTGGCTAGAAAAAACAGAAATCCCGAGTGATCGTACGACATGGGGAAGTTTTAATGAACTGATTAAGAAAACTGACAAAGATGTTATGGCAGTTTTGCAGGAGGCTGCAAAGAATCCAAAGTACAAATCAAATACAGATCAAGGAAAAGCGGTGAATCTGTATAATACTTACTTAGATTCTATTGGAAGAAATAAAAAAGGAATCGAACCATTAAAACCATATCTGAAAAAAATTGATGCAATTAAAAACATTGCCGATGTTCAGAAATATTTGGTTGAAATGGAAAAAGAAGGAAATGCTGGATTTTTCGGAATTTACATTGGAGCTGATGATAAAGACAGTTCTAAAAACTCTGTAAATTTAGGACCAAACCAATTAGGACTTCCTGATAAAGATTACTACACTTCTGAAGATAAAGATTCAAAAGAAAAACGTGTAAAATATGAATTGCATGTTGCGAGAATGCTTCAGTTTATTGGAGAATCTCCAGAAAAAGCAAAACAAAGTGCTGCTGAGGTTTTAGCTCTTGAAACAGAATTGTCAAAACCAAGATTAAACAGAGTAGAAAGAAGAGACAGTCGTTTGCAATACAACCCAATGACAGTTGCTGAACTTCAAAAATTGACTCCTGCTATTAAATGGAACGAATATTTTGCTGGTTTAGGAATTACTAATTTACAGAATGTAATTGTTTCTGAGCCTAAATATATGACTGCTTTAGAAACTGTTTTCAAAGAAAATAAAGTAGCACAATGGAAAGAATACCTAAAATGGGATTTGATTAACAGTGCTGCAGGTAAACTGACAACAGCAATTGATAATGCTAATTTCGATTTTTACAGCAAAACATTAAGAGGTGCAATTAAACAGCTTCCGTCTGAAGAAAGAGCACTGAATGTTGTTAATGGAAATGTTGGTGAAGCTCTTGGAAAACTTTATGTAGAGAAGGTTTTTCCAGCTGAGGCTAAAACTAAAGCGATTGATATGATTCATAATGTTATCACGGCTTACCAAAACCGTATTAACAATTTAACTTGGATGTCTAAAGATACTAAGGCAAAAGCAATCGAAAAGCTGAATAAAATAACGATTAAAGTTGGATATCCTGATAAATGGAAAGACTATTCGGCTTTGGAAATTAAAAGTATTGCAGAAGGAGGAAGCTATTTTGAGAATTCTAAAAACTTAGCGTTATGGAGATTTAAGAAAAGCGTCGATAAATTGTCTAAACCAGTTGATAAAACAGAATGGCATATGTCGCCTCAAACGGTAAATGCTTACTACAATCCATCTTATAACGAAATTGTATTTCCAGCTGCAATCTTACAACCGCCTTTCTATAATTACCAAGCTGACGAAGCGGTTAATTATGGTGGAATTGGTGCAGTAATTGGTCACGAGATTTCTCACGGATTTGATGATTCTGGTGCGCGTTACAATGCAGAAGGTAATTTGGTTGACTGGTGGACAGAAGATGATTTGAAACAATTCACTGCTCTTGGAACAGATTTGGCAAATCAGTACAGCGCTCTTGAGCCGTTGCCAGGAATTCATGTAGATGGTCATTTTACTTTAGGTGAAAACATTGGTGACTTAGGCGGAATCAACGCTGCTTATGATGGTTTGCAATTGTATTTGAAAGCTCATGGAAATCCAGGTTTAATCGACGGATTTACTCCAGAGCAACGTTTCTTTATTTCATGGGCTACAGTTTGGAGAACAAAATCTAGAGAAGAAGCAATCAAAAATCAAGTAAAAACAGATCCGCACTCACCGGGAATGTACAGAGCTTATGTTCCAATTCAGAATGTTGATGCTTTCTACAAAGCTTTCGATATTAAGAAAGGTGATAAAATGTATGTTGAACCAGAAAAACGAGTTAAAATCTGGTAATCAATTTTAATAATCATAAAAAGGGCGGTTTCGAATTTCGGAACCGCCCTTTTGCTTTATTATTTTTAGATAATCAGAAGATGTTCCTACGGAACACCATTGTGCTATTATTTCAAATGACTATAAATGTAAGCTTCAATTGCTTTTAATTCTTCGTCAGACATGGCCTGAGTAATAGCAAAATTGGTTTTCATAACCTCAAACTGACTTGGGTCAACAATTGGTTCTGCATTTCCTTTTAAGAAAGTAACGATATTGCCGTTTTTGTCTTTGTAGATTTTGGCAATTTCTTTAATGCTTGGGCCAATCACTTTTTGATCTGGCTGATGGCATGCAAAACAATTTCCGCTGCTTTCAAAAAGTTGTTTTCCTAGTTCTTCTGGACTTTTGGCTTTCGCCGATTCGCCTTCAGAAACCGATTCTGTTGCTGTATTTGTTGATTTAGCATTTTCTTTTTTACAAGAAGCAAAGGCTAAAACAGTAGCTAAAAATAAAATCTTTTTCATCTTATTTCTTTAAAAGTATTGCCGCTTCTTTAGCAAAATAAGTCGAAATAAGATTAGCACCCGAACGTTTAATGCACATTAATTGTTCCATCATAATCTTGTCGTGATCTAGCCAGCCTCTTTCAGATGCTGCTTTAACCATTGCGTATTCTCCAGAAACCTGATAAACGGTTACAGGAACATGCACTGTGTTTTTTATTTCGCGAACAATATCCAAATAAGCAATTCCAGGTTTTACCATAACCATATCTGCACCTTCTTCAACGTCAGACAACGCTTCTTTAATCGCTTCGATTCGGTTTGCATAATCCATTTGGTATGTTTTTTTGTCTTTTGGAACCACAACATCAGCTTCTTTTGGAGCCGAATCTAAAGCATCTCTAAACGGACCATAAAAAGCTGAAGCATATTTAGCAGAATAACTCATGATGCCAACATTCTGAAATCCAGCAGCATCTAAACCTTCGCGAAGGCGTAAAACACGTCCGTCCATCATATCACTTGGCGCAACAAAATCGGCACCAGCTTCTGCGTGAGAAACGGCCATTTTTACTAAAGCATCAACTGTGCTGTCGTTTTCTACATCTCCATTTTTTATAATTCCATCATGACCATAAATAGAATAAGGGTCTAATGCAACATCTGGCATAACGATCATTTCTGGACAAGCCGCTTTTATAGCACGAATAGCCTGCTGCATTAATCCGTTAGCATTCCAAGCCTCTTTTCCAGTATTGTCTTTTAGGTTTTCACTAACTTTTACATAAATATTTACGGCGCGAATTCCTAAATCATAAAGTTCTTTCACTTCTTCAACCGTTAAATCTATAGATCTTCTGAAAATTCCCGGCATTGACGGAATTTCGACTTTTACATTTTCGCCTTCAGCAATAAACATTGGAAACATAAAATCCGATGGACTTAAACTGGTTTCACGAACTAAAGAACGAATGGATTCATTTACTCTTAATCTTCTGCCTCTTTGTAATGGGAACATATAATTTTAGATTTTAGATTTTAGATTTTAGATTTTTAGTTGATTTTCTTTGAAACTCAGACTGAGAATCTATTTCTAAAACTGCAGTTGTTTTTATTTTTTTTGAAGTTTATCTCAATTTTTAATGAGTGGCGCAAAGTTAAAGAAAAAGGAACAAAATAAGGCGTTTAGCTTGCTGTAGAATGAGTTAATATTATCTAAAAATTTGAATTTTTTATTGTTTCAACCAAAGTATGGTTTTTCAGAATATTCCATCTAAATTTGCTAAATGAAGAAAATTCTCGCTTTATTTTGCTGTTTGCTCTTAACGAGTTGTTTTGAGATTACAGAAAGAATTAAACATCACGACGATCAAAGTGGTGAATATACTCTTATCATCGACTTTTCGCGATCATGGTTTAAAACCAAATCGGCTATTTGGCTAGAAGAAGTCGATGGCGTAAAAATTCCGAATGAACAGGAAATTACAGCAAAACTCAATGATTTTAAAGATAAGGCTTTAAAGATTAACGGAATTTCCAACGTTAGCACCAAAACAGATTTTCAGAATTACGTTTTCATTATCAAACTCAACTACGCCAATCTAAAAGCACTGAACGCCGTTGTAAATACAATCAACAATCAGCGCGATCAGATTCACTTTAGCGGAAGCGGCAAAACTTTTGAAAGAATTGCGTCATATCCCATTCCAGAAAAAGTAGTAAATGACCCAAAGAAAAAGAAAGATCTCGAAGAAGCCAGCATTATCTCTATTTATACTTTCGATAAAGATATTCTGTCTGCAGACAATGCAAACAGCAAAATTTCTAAAAACAAAAAGACGGTTTTTTTAAAACAAAGTATGTACAGCGTTTTTAAAAAATCGACACTAATGAATAATACCATCCAATTAACGCCTTGATTTTATGAAGCATTTTTACACACTCATTTTTTTATTCGCCACGTATTTCTCTTTTGGGCAGACCGTTCCAGAAAAATACGATTATTTTGTACAGTTTAACGGAAGTCAGCTTTCTAAAAAAGTTAGTATCGATGAGGTTTTAAATCATCCAATTTTGACCAAATACATCAGTAAAAAACCTGATTTTGATCTTCGTAAATATGCTGATATTATTAAATTGAATGAAAAAATTACCATTCACGGGAACTTCTTAGATTCTGTTCCGTTTTACCAAGTTACGATTCCGGTAAAAAGCAAAGAAGCGGTTAGAAAATATTTAATCGAAAAGCAGGGAGCAAACGGAACGAACAGTTCAATTGAAGATTTCGGAAAATACGAAGTTTATACACCAAATGGAGTAAAAAGATCGTTTGTCTGGAACGACAATTATTTGGTTGTTATAGAATTAACAAAACGACTTCCTTCTAAATTTTATGATGTTGCAGAAACTTCTGTAGCAACAGATTCTGTTTCCATATCTGAGCCTTATGAAGAGACTACTGTGATTGAAGAGCCAGTTTATCCGCCAGCGATTCCGGTACCTGCAGAAAGAAGTACCGACTCAATAATATTGGAAGAACCAGCAGAGAACGATTATCTGTATGATGGAAATCCGTATGAAGAATATACTGTTGAACAAGCAGAATTTGATAAAAAATTAGCTGAAAAACAGCGAGAAATCATAAAAGCATTATTCGAAAACGGATTTACAGCGCCGATTTCTCCAAAAATAAATGTTGCTGCCGATATTTCTTCTTGGGTAAATTATGGCGGAATGATGTCTAGTTTGTATTCCATGTATAATTATCCGCTTTCGTTATTTGGCGGTTACGATAAATATTTGCCAATGCAGAATAATTTTGGGAATTTTATAAAGGGCATCAATTTGGATTTTTATTTTGATAATGATAATGCCCGAATCGAAGAAGAGGTAGAATATTCTCCAGAGATTGCGAATGTTGTTAGTAAAATCAGCAATAGAAAAATCAATAAAAATATCTTTAATTATTTCCCTGCTCAGAAACCTTTAGGTTATATTTCGTATCATGCCAATACAAAAGCGGCGTTAGAAAACTTTCCTTCATTAATGACAGAATTATTTCAAAATCCGAAATTCTCCAAAGAAGATATTACACTTATTACAGATTTAATCTCGACTATTGTAGATGAAGAAGCTACAGCAAAGCTTTTTGATGGCGATTTAAGCGCGTTTTTATATGATGTGAAAGAAGTTGAGGTAATGACCAAAAAGTATGGCTACGATGAGAATTATGAAGAAAAAATAACGGAGGAGAAAGTAAAAAAAGAAATTCCGTTGTTTTCTGTAATTTTTACTTCTACGCATCCAACATTTGGAGATAAATTATTGCAATTGGGTGTTCGCAAAAAAGTATTGGTTCAAAATGGAAATTTCTACACGATTGCTGGAACTCAGGAATATGATAATATATTTATTCTGAAAGACAAAGACGTGGTAATTGTTGCCAATACAAAAGAGTATTTTGGTGCAGGAAACGGATCTTTTACAAAAGATACCAAGAAAGATTTGAGCAAAAACTATATTTCTGGAAAACTGAATATTGCGCAAACAGTTAAAACATTTGGTAAAAACGCAAAAGACTCCGAATTGGATCGAATGACTAAAATTTCTTCTCAGTTTTCGGATGTTGCTATAGAATCGCCTAAAAAGTTAATTGATAATAAATTGAAATTTGTTTTTAAACTGAATTCTTTCAAGTCTGATAAAAATATCATTTTACAGACTTTAGACATGGCCGCAGAAATGACTTCTAAATAATTGAAAAACAAAATCCCTGAAACTCTTCAGGGATTTTTTTATGATTTTATTGAATGGAAGCTTCGTAAATCTCTTTAATTGAATTTCCTAGTTGCGAATTAAATTCAGCCTCAGATTGCCCAGCGCTAAGCCCTTCTGATAAAGCTCTTGAAAAACTTGCAATCAATCCATGATTTTCTGCTAGTTTCTGATTGGCATCTTCTCGAGAATATCCGCCAGAAAGCGCTACAACACGAACCACATGAGGATCAGTCATTAAATCGCTGTAAAAATTATTTACAGTCGGGATAGAAAGTTTCAGCATAACTTTCACGTCTTGGTCTAAAGAATTTAGCTGTTTTTGAATTTCATCTTTCAAAATCTGTTCTGATTTTTCTTTATCAGTACTGTAAATATCAACTTCAGGTTCAATTATCGGAACAAGTCCTTTCTTAAATATCTGCAGACCAACTTCAAATTGCTGTTTCACCACTTCCTGAATTCCTTTTGAATTTGCTTCTTTTATAACAGAACGCATTTTGGTTCCAAAAATCTTTCGCTCTACAGCGCGATCAAGCAATTCTTTTAAATTAGAAATCGGTTTCATTAACTGAACGCCATTGGCAAGATCGGCAAGACCTTTGTCTACTTTTAGAAACGGAATAATATGTTTTTTCTCCCAAAGATAATCTGCTGTCCATTGTCCGTCAATTTTTCGATCCATTGTGTTTTCAAACAAAATAGCACCAAGAATATATTGGCTGTCAAAAACGGGACTTTTGATAATTCTGGTTCTCATTTCATGTACAAGAGTGTACATTTCTTCATCATTTGTGTATTGACTTTCTTCAACGCCATATTGCGATAATGCCATAGGTGTACTGCCGCCACTTTGATCTAATGCTGCAATAAAACCTTTTCCAGAATGCATGAGATTTAACTGTTCGCTGTTTATACCTTTCATAACAATGAATTTTAGTTTTTATAAATCTCTGTAATTTAAGCATTTTAATTGGGCTGTATGCTTATTTCGGGTTAAGATTTCTTACAAACCTATTTTTTTATTGACATTGTCGTAGACTTCTTTTACTTTTTTTGGAGGATCAAATCGGTAACCAACAGAAAGTTTTACCGTAGCAATATTGTCATTCAATCTTGGATCGACTTTTTCATCTTGTGCAAAACTTACGGTATTGAGACTGGCAAAACCAAAGAAACGATCTTTATTGTAGGCCAGTTTTAAATTGAAATCGGCTTGATATAAAGCTGAGGTTTCTTTATCAATAATATTTAACCCACCACCCAAAGCAAGTCCTGCGCCAATTAAAACCCGATCACTGATTACGAAATTGTAAAAATAGGCGGGAGCCAAAGTGAATACATAAAGATCCCCAGGTGACGAATCGGGAGTATTTAAATCGAGATTGGTGTAGTAAAAAGAAAATGAAGGGATAAAACTTCCAGAGCTTTTGGTTTGCCATTCGTTTTGGCTCACCAATGTTTTAAAAGAGAATTTATCGTTAAAAATGTAAGCTGTCGATCCGCCAATTTTTGTTGTTCGCATGTTTGGCAGCTGTGCAATGATATTATCATCACTAATGTAAAATCCCTTTTGGTTGATAAAAGTAAAAGACTGCATCCATTTTTTATAGTAAAAACGGGTGTTGAAATTAAAGTTTTTGGAATGAGAATCACCCTTGTTCTGACTTAAGAATTTGGGAGCAAAACCAATTGTAATATCAACGATTTTATAATTTAAAGTAAAACCAATCTGTTCTCTTCGATTCGGAATTAGATTCACATACGTTTGCGAATCCTGACCTGAAGCAATTTGAAAACTATTGGAAGTGTCTAAATAATAAACGCTGGCTGTGATTTTATCGTTATAAGATTTAAAATACGAATTGTGCAGGGAATCGTTTTGGGCAAAACATCCAAAAAAGCTGATAAAAAATGTG
Organism: Flavobacterium sp. B330r; assembly: GCF_056824325.1. Lineage (NCBI taxonomy): Bacteria > Pseudomonadati > Bacteroidota > Flavobacteriia > Flavobacteriales > Flavobacteriaceae > Flavobacterium > Flavobacterium sp. B330r. The sequence goes on along the minus strand of NZ_CP124860.1, from coordinate 1,743,550 downwards.
ATGTAAATCAGTTTCAAACGCATAGAAACATAGTTTTAGATAATTTTAAAAGAAGTTTCATTCCGAACAATCAGACTATGTGAAAAAATATAATTTTCTAAAAATTAGCCCTAAGATAGGTCTTTAAATCTATGTTTCTATGTGTTAAATAAATTTTTAGATTAAGAAACCCACTCAATCGGGTTCTGCAATATATTTATCAATTTCTCCTCTTCGCTTCCCGCTTCTGGATGATGATCGTAAACCCATTGAACATGCGGAGGCAAACTCATTAAAATGCTTTCAATTCTTCCGTTGGTTTTTAATCCGAATAAAGTTCCTTTATCGTGTACTAGATTAAACTCCACATAACGACCGCGACGGATTTCCTGCCAGTTTCTGTTTTCTGGAGTATATTCTAAATTCTTTCTTCTTTCTACAATTGGTACATAAGCTTCCAAGAAACTATTTCCAACTTCGGTTACAAAATCGTACCAGTTTTCCATTGACATTGCTTCATTTGCTTTGCAATAATCAAAGAACAAACCGCCAAGTCCGCGGGCTTCATTTCGGTGCGCATTCCAGAAATATGAATCGCACTGTTTTTTATATTTTGGATAAAACTCTGGATTATGTTTATCGCAAGCGGTTTTACACGTTTGGTGAAAATGTTTTGCATCTTCTTCAAACAAATAATATGGTGTTAAATCCTGTCCGCCACCAAACCATTGTTCAATTACATTTCCGTTTTCGTCATACATTTCGAAATATCGCCAATTGGCGTGAACAGTAGGAACCATCGGGTTTTTCGGGTGAATGACCAAGCTTAATCCACAAGCAAAGAAATCGGCTTCGCCAACGCCAAACATTTTTTGCATCGTTTCAGGAAGTTTTCCATGAACAGCAGAAATGTTGACACCGCCTTTTTCAAAAACAGCACCGTTTTCTATAACGCGCGTTCTCCCGCCTCCGCCTTCAGGACGTTTCCATAAGTCTTCACGGAATTTTGTAGTTCCGTCAACAGCTTCTAATCCAGCACAGATTTGGTCTTGTAAATTTTGTATGTATGCGTAAAATTTGTCTTTCATGTCCTAATTTTCATTTTCTGGTATAGTATCATGATACTTGAATGCAGCATTCATATCAATTACTATTGTAGTATCTTTTTTAAAGATTTTTACAAATCTTGAATTTAATTTTTTAAATATCGAATCTCCTATTTCAGCTTTTTCCCAAAGAACAGGATAAACATATATTGGAGTCGAATCTCTCAGAATAAATTTTTGAGACATATGGTTATGTTTATCTAAAAATTTTTTCACAATTAACCCAGAAAAATTTTCATGAAACATTTCTTTATATGCGTCTTTACTAATTTTGGCTTCATTTGAAAAATAAGAACAAGTACTAGCAAATACCGCAAAAAACACCATTACAAAAAAACCTTGATATAATGGATTCAATTTTTCAAAATTAAAATCAGCAATATCGTTTAAAATTTTTTCTAGATAACTCATTTAAATTTTAAGAAAGCGATTTTATTGTTTATCCCAAAAGAAAAAACCTTGCTTTCCTGCTGAATATATTGATAAACTGCCAAAGCTTTAGCTGTAAAATTATGGTTTTCTTCTTTTGAGAATTCTATTAAAATATCACCAAATTGTTCTAATTGTTCCCAGTCAAAATGAAGACGGGCTAATAAGGTAATTAATTCTTCGTTGGAGTAATCGATTAATGTTTGGATATTTAGTCCAAACTCTTTTAAATGATTTTCGATATCTGATTTTTGTAAATGACTCAAAGGATAAGGCACAAAAATGAGTGTTCGCAATGTCTTTAGAACGTTATCAATTCTGATTTTTTCTTCGTCTCTTAAACCTTTGTTGAGCATGTTTTTGAGTTTTGAGTTTTAGTTTTCAGTCGCAGTAAAATCTAAAAACTGCGACTGAAAACTGAATACTAGTTTCCGTATTCCTTCACAGCGTCAATAAACGCTTTGGCGTGATCTACAGGTATATTTGGTAAAATTCCGTGACCTAAATTTACGATATATTTATCTTTTCCGAACTCATCGATCATTTCATGAACCATTTTCTTGATAGTCGGAATTGGAGAAAGTAATCTTGACGGATCAAAATTTCCTTGTAAAGTAATATTTCCACCAGACAAATAACGAGCATTTCTAGCCGAACAAGTCCAGTCAACTCCTAATGCAGAAGCTTTACTTTTACCCATTTCGCCAAGAGCAAACCAGCATCCTTTTCCGAAAACAATAACAGGAGTAATATCAGCTAAAGCGTCAACAATCTGGTTGATGTATTTCCATGAAAATTCCTGATAATCAACAGGAGAAAGCATTCCTCCCCAAGAATCAAAAATCTGAACGGCATTTACTCCCGACTTTACTTTTTCTTTTAAATATAAAATAGTCGTATCGGTAATTTTTTGCAATAAAGTATGTGCTGCAGCTGGGTTTGAGAAACAGAATCCTTTTGCAGTATCAAAACTTTTAGAACCTTTTCCTTCAACAGCGTAGCAGAAAATAGTCCAAGGCGAACCTGCGAAACCAATTAACGGAACTTCATCATTCAGCATTTCCTTAGTCAATTTCACAGCGTCAAAAACGTAGCCTAAAGTCTCATTTACATCTGGAACGTAAACTTTATGAACATCTGCTAGAGAACGAATCGGATTTGGAATAATTGGTCCCAAATTGTCTTTTAATTCTACATGAATTCCCATAGCACGTGGAACTACTAAAATATCCGAAAATAAAATCGCAGCATCTGGAGCGATTCTTCGGATAGGTTGAACTGTAATTTCAGCAGCTAATTCTGGAGTTTCACAACGCGTAAAAAAATCATATTTATCACGAAGTTCTCTAAATTCAGGTAAATATCTTCCTGCCTGACGCATCATCCATACCGGCGGACGTTGCACAGTTTCTCCTTTTAATGCTCTTAAAAATAGGTCGTTTTTTAACATTTTTTCTTGCTTTAGGCTTTAAGCTTTAGGCTTTAAGCTTGTTTTTAACTATGATTTTTTTGCTTACGGCTTACTGCCTAAAGCTTATTGCTTTAATTTATTTGTATTCGTGAATTACATCTTCAATCACGTCTTCAATTGTGGGCTGATCTGCGATGATGATATTCTTTGTGATTTTTGATAAAGCTTCTGCGGTAGTATCACCAATGCAAAAGCAGATTTGTTTATTGATGGTATTATGTTTCAGATAACTTTTGACTCCAGACGGACTAAAAAACAAAATCGCTTCAGGATTTGCTTTTATTTTCTGTGGCTGAAGTGTGGTTTCGTAAACCTGAATTTCATTGAATTTAATTCCGTTTTCTTTGAAAGCTTCAGGCAAAGTGTCTCTTCTAAGATTTCCGCTAAAAAAAGTGTAGCTTTCATTCGCATAAATCAAAGTGATAATTTCTGCTAAATCTGATGCATAGCCGGTATAAGCCACTACATTAAAACCATTATCGCTTAAAAGCGTTTTGGTCTTAAGACCCACGCAGTACACGTTTTTCTTTTTTAGTTCTTCGGATTTTGGGTCTGATAGAACACTATGAACAGCATTCTGACTTGTAAAAATCAGGCTTTCGTTAATGTCTTTTAATTCGAAGGGTTTGTTTTCGGTTTTAATGAAATCGGCTTCTATTAATTCTACGCCATATTTCATCAGCTCTTGTTTATGAAGAGGAGATAATATTTTAGTAGATAGTATTTGAACTGCGTTTGCCATTATTTCTTCAAAGATTCTTTAATTTTCTGCATTAATTCTGTTCCACCATTATTCAAAATCTCCTGAGCAGAATTGAAACCTAATTTTTTCCATTCTGAAATATCAACCGTTTTGTTGATTTCTAGTTTTTGTTTTCCGTCAATAGAAAGTAAAACACCTTGAAAATGCAAAGTATCTTCATCTTCATTATATGTTACTAGAGCTCCAATTGGGGCAGTACATCCACCTTCAAGCGTTCTCAAAAACTGACGTTCGATATAGGTGCAAATTTCAGTTTCGATATCATTTAACTGCGAAAGGGCATCCAGTGTATAATTGTCATTTTCCATTCCCACGACAAGCATTGCGCCTTGTGCTGGAGCAGGAATCATCCAATCTAAATTGATATAATTTTCAGGTTTTAAGTTGATGCGCTCTAAACCTGCAGCTGCAAAAACAGCTCCATCCCAATTATTGTCCTGAAGTTTTTGCATACGCGTATTTACGTTCCCACGTAAATCTACAACAGTATGATTTGGGTATTTATTGAACCATTGTGCCTGGCGACGCAAACTTCCAGTTGCAATGGTACTTGGATTTGTAAAGTCAGGATTTCCTTTATGAACTAAAATGTCCAGAACATTGGCTCTTGATAAAACAGCACCTTGAACGATACCTTTTGGTAAAGCCGTTGGAACATCTTTCATAGAATGCACTGCAATATCAACATCGCCATTGATCATAGCAATATCAAGCGTTTTGGTAAAAATTCCAGTAATCCCTAATTCGTAAAGAGGTTTATCCAGAATAATATCGCCTTGAGATTTAACCGCAACAATCGAGGTTTTATAACCTAAGTCGTTTAGTTTTTTCTCGACAGTATGTGCTTGCCAAAGTGCTAATTCGCTGTCACGCGTTCCAATTCTGATTGTTTTTTCAGCCATGTTTTGTTTTTTAAACCATATAAGTTATATAAGTAAATTTAAGCGGTTTGAGTAAAACACAGTTTAAATAGTGTGATATAACTTTTTGTTTTTTTAAACTATATAAGTTATATAAGTAAATTTAAGCGGTTTGGGTAAAACACAGTTTTTAAATGAACTTAGATAACTTATCTGGTTTAAACTGTATTTAAGATGCTTTTATTTTGAAGACTTTCTCGATCCATTCGATGCTTTCATCAACCATGGTATCGTCGTCTTTTAAATGATTTGCGAAATGTGTAGTGATTTTTTGAATGATTCTGTTACTGATGATTTCAGCTTGCTCTTCATTAAAATCGGCAATTTTTTTGCTTTGAAAATCTAGTTCTGAAGCTTTAATAGCGTTTAATTTTTCTTTTAAAGCATTGATTGTTGGAGCAAATTTTCTGCCTTTCATCCAAGTAACAAATTCTTCTTTGATTTCTTCGATGATTGCTTCAGCTGCTGGAATGTGTAATTTTCTGTTTTCCAAAGTTTCATCTGTCAATTGAGACAGATAATCCATGTGGATTAAAGTTACGCCTTCTAATTCTTCTACGTTTTCATTTACGTTTTTCGGAATCGACAAATCCAGAATCAACAAAGGTTTTTTAAGATTCAAAATGGCTTTGTCAACCGTTGGGTTTTGAGCGCCAGTTGCAACAACCACAACATCGGCTTTTTGAAGTTCTAAATGTAATTCAGAGTAATCTTTAACAATCAGATTTAATTTTCCAGCCAATTTCTCAGCTTTGTCTTTCGTTCTGTTGATTAAAGTAATGTGTTCGTTTTTAGTATGTTTTACTAAATTCTCACACGTATTTCTTCCAATTTTACCAGTTCCAAAAAGTAAAATGTTTTTGTTACTGATATCTTCAACATTCTTCAAAATATATTGTACAGATGCAAAAGAAACCGAAGTAGCACCAGAACTAATTTCTGTTTCTGTTTTAATTCTTTTGCTTGCCTGAATTACCGCATTGACCAATCTTTCCATAAAAGCATTGGCTAATCCCATTGATTTTGAATGTGTAAAACTGGTTTTTATTTGAGATATAATTTCAAAATCGCCTAAGATCTGACTGTCTAAACCAGTTCCTACGCGAAACATATGATTAATTGCTTCCTGATTTTTGTAAACGAAACCAACTTTTTGAAAAGCATCAACAGAACCGTTGCTGTTGTCGCAGATAAGTTTTATTAATTGAAATGGGTGTTCGGCAAAACCGTAGATTTCGGTTCTGTTGCAAGTTGAAGTAACCAGTAAACTTTCTATTCCATCGTTTTTAGCTTGTTCCAGTAAACGTGTTTTCGCAACGGCATCCAAACTAAATTGACCTCTAACCTCAGCATCAGCTTTTTTATAACTCAGACCAACTGAGTAAAAATAAAGGTGTTTCGGTACGTTATTGTTTTCCATAAATTCACTTTCATAAAAGTGCAACAAAATTATTACTATACCATCGATAAAAATAACGCTAAAAGTACTTTTTATGTCGCTGTATGTTTTTTTGAACCTAAATAGGTGTTTTTGAGTAAAAAGGACTACTTTTGTAGCAAAATCAACTCCTTTGAAGTGATTAGTTTAGAGTCGTTCTAAATAACATTTTGAGTTTGTTTCGATTTTTGTTTCAAAAAAATATCGCTATGGGTTCTCAAGAAATTATAAAAATTGAAGACGACTTTACGCTGATCCGTTTTCAAAATGACGGTCTAGAGCCATTTTATGCACAGCATGAAATAATAGGTACTGGCCTGATACAGTTTCACTTCGGGATAAAAGGAAATGCAAAATTCTTATTCAATCAAGGCAATTATGCTTTAGAATTGAAAGAAGAAAAATCGCTACTTTTATACAATCCGCAGAAAGAATTACCGCTAAATTTAGAATTGGCTCCAAACTCTTGGGCGATTTCGGTAATTGTATCGATTAAAAAATTTCACGCGTTGTTTTCTGCCGAAGCCGATTATATTACTTTTTTGAGTCCAGACAATAAGGATAAAAAGTATTATAACGAAGGAAATATCAGTCCGTCAATGGCGATTGTGCTGAGTCAGTTGTTTCATTACAATCTTCATCCGTCTATAAAAAACCTTTATTATAAAGGAAAAGGATACGAATTATTGAGTTTGTATTTCAACAGAACTGAAGATCCGAACGCAGAACAATGTCCGTTTTTAATTGATGAAGATAACGTTCTGAAAATCAGAAAAGCTAAAGAAATTATTATCGCTAATATGGCCGAACCGCCAGGATTGCAAGAATTGGCAGACGAAATTGGTTTGAATTTGAAGAAACTTAAAATGGGTTTCAAACAAATTTACGGCGACACGGTATACGGTTTTCTTTTCGATTACAAAATGGATTTCGCCCGAAAACTTTTAGACAGCGGTTCCTATAATGTAAATGAAGTTGGTTTGAAAATCGGTTACAGTACAGGAAGTCATTTCATCGCGGCATTCAAGAAAAAATTTGCGACAACTCCAAAGAAGTATTTAATGTCGATTAATGCGAATGTGTAAGTTTTTGTTCGCCACTAATTCACGAATTGGCACAAAATAAATAGTTGCTAAATTTCCCGAATCTGCGAGAGAAATCAATTTTATAAATAAAGACATAATTAAAAAGTAATAATTATCATATTTCTAAAAAGTAGCAAGTTCTACTTTTGACGAAATTTTTAAAAACAAATAAAAGCTTAAAGCCTAATGCTTAAAGCCTAATGCAAAAAAACAATAATGAAAGGCGTATTATTAGTAAATCTTGGATCTCCAGAAAGTCCAACTCCAAAAGATGTTAAACCTTATTTAGATGAATTTTTAATGGATAAATACGTGATCGATGTTCCGTATTTATTAAGAGCATTATTAGTTCGCGGTATTATTTTAAGAAAAAGACCAGAAGAATCTGCGCATGCTTATGCAAAAATTTGGTGGGAAGAAGGTTCTCCATTAGTTGTTCTTTCAGAAAGAATGCAGAAAAAGGTTCAGCCTCTTGTAAATGTTCCTGTTTCTTTAGCAATGCGTTACGGAAGTATGACAATCGAAAAAGGACTTCAAGAATTGAGCGATAAAGGAGTTACAGATGTAATGCTTTTTCCTTTATATCCACAATATGCAATGGCTTCAACTTTGACTATTTTAGTAAAAGCAGAGGAAATCCGTAAGAAGAAATTCCCACACATGAAGTTTACAGATGTTCCGGCATTTTACAATAAACCTGATTATATCAAGAATTTAGCCGATTCAATTCAGAAACATTTAGTTGGTTTTGATTACGATCATTTATTGTTTTCTTACCACGGAATTCCAGAGCGTCATATTCGCAAAACGGATGTAACTAAATCGCATTGTAAAATTGACGGTTCTTGTTGCAATACGCCTTCACCAGCGCACGAGTTTTGTTATCGTTACCAATGTTACGAAACAACAAGACAAGTTGTAAAATTATTAGGGCTTCCTGAAGATAAATACAGTCTGACATTTCAATCACGTTTAGCGGGAGATAAATGGTTGGAACCTTATACCGATGTTGAAATTGATAACATGCCAGCAAAAGGAATCAAGAAATTGGCAGTTGTTACACCGGCTTTCGTTTCAGATTGTTTAGAAACTTTAGAAGAAATTGCCATGCGCGCCAAAGAGGATTTTGAAGCAAATGGAGGAGAAGAGTTCTTAGCAATTCCTTGTTTGAATGACGATGACGAATGGTGTAAGACGGTTTCTAACTGGATTAATGATTGGGCGAAATAATATTTAGTTTCAAGTTTCAGGTTTCAAGTTTTTCTCAAAGTTGATAACTTGAAACTTTAAACCTGAAACTTTAAACCGAAAATAATGGAATACTATAATTACTTAAAATCACTGCATCTTATTTTTGTAATTACTTGGTTTGCGGGTTTGTTTTATATTGTGCGTTTGTTTGTTTATCAAATTGAAGCCAATGAAAAACCTTCGCCAGAAAAAGAAATTCTGCAGGCGCAATACAAAATAATGGCCTATCGTTTGTGGTACATTATTACTTGGCCATCGGCGGTTTTGGCGAGTATTTTTGCTTTTTGGATGTTGTTTTTTACAGATGCGGGAAGTGTTTGGATCAAAATGCCATGGATGCACGTAAAATTATGTTTCGTTTTTCTTTTATATTTATATCACGGAAAATGTCATCAGATTTTTAAACAACTGCAAAACGATGAGGTAAAATATACCAATAATTTTATGCGTTTATGGAATGAAGGCGCAACCATTATTCTATTTGCGGTTGTCTTTTTAGTAGTTTTAAAAAGTGCCATCAACTGGATTTTCGGCGTAATCGGAATTATTTTATTCTCCGTTTTAATTATGCTGGGTTTCCGTTTTTATAAAAGAATAAGAGAAAAAAGTAATTAGTAAAAAGTGATTAGTAATTAGTTTCAAGCTTTTACTATTCACTAATTACTATTCACTAATCACTAAAAACATGCTAAACTTCAAAATGACAATGCTATCACTTCGAACTAGGATTTTCCTATCGATGATTGTATTGATTGTTGTGGCATCTTTTTTATTGGCTTCGATTTCGATTATTCAGTTTAAAACTGAGGCCAAAGAATACCATCAGGAACGTTTAGAACGAAAAGAAAATGCGGTAAAAGAACATATTAATTATGTTCTGGCAACTACAACTTATCCGCTAAAAACTCAGAATTTAGATTTAATCTTTAAAGATAAAATTCACGAGTTAGCGCAGATTCATAAAATTGAAATCAACATTTACAGTTTGGATGGAAAACTTTTAAAGTCATCCAAAGAATCTTTCGCTGTAGATAAAATTGCACCTCCAATTCCAGAATATATTCTTAAACTGGTTCGTTCTTCCATCGAAAAACGTTTTGTGGATATTAAAACTATCGATGGAGTCAAAAACCGCTCTTCATACAGTTTAATTAAAGACGAAAAATTTAAACCGCTTGGAATCCTGAATCTTCCTTATTTAGAAGACGATGGTTATTATGATAACGAGTTGAATACTTTCCTAATTCGTCTGAGTCAGGTTTATTCTTTTATGCTGATTGTTGCTTTTGCATTGGCGTATTTCCTTTCAACGTATATCACGAAATCATTAAAAACGATTTCAGAGCGACTAGAAGAGACTAATCTGGATCAGAAGAACGAAAAAATTGTTCTGGAAGCCAACAGTAAAGAAGTTAATTTCTTGATTAGAGCTTACAACGGAATGGTAGACAAATTGGAAACCAGTGCTATCAAACTAGCGCAAAGCGAACGTGAAGAAGCTTGGCGTGAAATGGCGAAACAGGTCGCGCACGAAATTAAAAATCCGCTTACGCCGATGCGTTTGACGGTTCAGAGTTTCCAAAGAAAATTCGATCCTGCTGCTCCAGATGTGAAGCAGAAAATGAATGATTACTCCGAAACTTTAATTCAACAGATAGATACAATGACAGCTGTTGCTTCCGCATTTTCAAACTTTGCTTCGATGCCAGCACAGCAAAACGAAACGCTGAATGTAGTTGAGGTTGTCGAATTGGCTTTGGATATCTTCAACGAAGATTATATTTCTTTTGAAAAAGAAGAAGAAGAAATCATTTCCAAAATGGATCGTACGCAATTGATTCGTGTGATTACCAACTTGGTTAAAAATGCCACTCAGGCTATTCCAGAAAGTCAATTTCAGAAATCGATAGTAGTTTCGGTAAAAAGGCGAAATAACGATGTTGAAATTGCCGTAAAAGACAACGGAATCGGTATTCAGAAACAAGATATCGGAAGAATTTTCGAACCAAAATTTACTACCAAAACCAGCGGTATGGGACTTGGACTCGGAATTATCAAAAACATTATCGAAAATTACAAAGGAACAATTACCTTTGAGTCAACTTACGGAAAAGGAACAACATTTACGGTTTCTCTCCCTATCACCAACTCATAAAATATAGCGTCATGGATTACGAAAATATCTTAATTTCAATTGTAGAAAAAGCTGCTACCATCACTATTAACAGACCAACTAAATTAAATGCTTTAAACAAAGCAACCATTAGTGATCTGAGTAATGCTATTCTATCATTATCTAAAAATGATGATGTTCGTGTTATTATTTTAACCGGAAGCGGAGAGAAAGCCTTTGTTGCTGGAGCAGATATTTCGGAATTTGCAAATTATACCACTGTTGAAGGCGCACAACTAGCTGCTGAAGGACAGGAGTCTTTATTTGATTTTATTGAAAACCTTAAAAAGCCAGTTATTGCAGCCGTTAATGGTTTTGCTCTTGGTGGCGGATTAGAATTGGCAATGGCATGTCATTTTAGAGTTGCTTCGGACAATGCAAAAATGGGACTTCCAGAAGTAACTTTAGGATTAATTCCTGGTTATGGTGGAACACAGCGTTTACCGCAATTAGTTGGAAAAGGACGTGCAATGGAAATGATCATGACCGCTGCAATGATTACTGCTGAACAAGCAAAAGATTACGGTTTGGTAAATCATGTTGTGCCTCAAGAAGAACTTTTGTCATTTACAAACGTAATCGCTCAGAAAATTATCAAAAATGCGCCATTCGCAATTGGAAAAGCAATCAAAGCAATCAATGCCAACTTTAAAGACGGTAAAAATGGTTTTGATACTGAAATAAAATCATTCGGAGAATGTTTTGGAACCGAGGATTTTAAAGAAGGAACCACAGCATTCTTAGAAAAACGTAAAGCTGAATTTACAGGAAAGTAATTTTTTCTTAACCGCAAAGGTCGCAAGGGATTACGAAAAGCACACAAGGAAAATTAAAAAACTTTGCGAACCTTGCGTAAATCTTTGCGACCTTTGCGGTTAAATAAACACAATAATATGTCTTACGAACCAATATTTGCCCTTTTTTGTGAACGAGTTAAAGAAAGCATCCAAAAAGGAACTTTCGCCAAACTGACTTTGGCCAAAACCATGGGAGATACCGAACTTAAAAATGTTTATTTCCGATTGGTTCTCAATGAAGATAATACATTCTCAATTTCGCTGACTTTTCGATATAAAACAGAAGAAATAGAAAGCATTCATACTTTAGATGCAGCCTTGTTGGTTTTAGGCTCACATATCAAAAATCCTTTTTTGACGGCACTTTTATTTACAACTGATGATGATGTGACTTTCAAAGTAAATAAAAAGAATGCAGGAAGTATTATTGAGCAACCTCCAACTTTTAAAAATGCTTCGCCAGTTATGCTGGAAATGATTGAGAAGGGGATTGTTTAAAGAATAATTTAAGTGGCTATGGTCGCTATAGAACTTATTTGTCAGGCTGAGCGAAGTCGAAGCCTACGTTTGCAGAATCACTTTGCGGGGGCTTCGACTTCGCTCAGCCTGACAGAAAAAACCTTGTTCAAACTCTTAAGGGTGTCTCTGTGAACTTCTTTGTGAATCTCTCCGAAATAACCTTTAAACCAGCTTCACAAACAAATTAGAAGCAATTTTATTAGAAATAGACAATTCTCTATCATTCACTTTAATTTTAACCGATAGATCGAAGGATTCTTTAGAAAGCAATTCAATTTTTGATCCTAAAGCGATTCTTTGTTTATCCAGATATTTTAAAAATTCTGACGAAGTATCTTTTACGCCGACACAAACTCCGATTTGATTCTCTTCAAGCTCTGATAAAAGGTGTTTCTCGATTTTAATGATTCGTCCATTTGCATCCGGAATTGGATCGCCGTGCGGATCTTCGGTTGGATTTCCAAGAAAATCGTCCAGACGGTTAATCAATTGCTCCGATTTGATGTGTTCCAACTGTTCCGCAATATCGTGGACTTCATCCCAGCTAAAGTTTAGTTTCTCCACCAAAAATACTTCCCAAAGACGATGTTTTCTCACAATCATTTTTGCAGCCAGTTTTCCGTTTTCGGTTAAAGAAACTCCTTGATATTTTTTATAATTTACTAAATCTTTCTCTGCCAACTTTTTAAGCATATCGGTCACAGAGGAAGCTTTCGTTTCCATAATTTCTGCAATAGCATTGGTGCTCACTTCAGTTTCTAAAGCCGCTGTTAGATGGTATATCGATTTTAAGTAATTTTCTTCTGAAAAGGTCATTTTTTTTAAGCTTCTAAGTTTCTAAGATGCTGAGATTCTAAGTTTTCTTTTCAGGCTTTTTAATAAAAACCTTAGAGTTTTAGTAGCTTAGCATCTTAGAAACTTTATTTAACAATCAACAAAGGTATTGAAATTTTATGTCTCAATTTATCTACTGTTGTGCCGAAAAGAATATCTTTTAATCCAGTGTGGCCGTGGGTTCCCATGACGAGAATGTCAAAATTTCCTTCGTTTATAATTTTCGGAATTACTTTGTTTGGTTTTCCAAAACCAAGTTCTGTTTTGATCTTGAATCCTTTGTCTGAAAGCATGTCCTTGTATTTCAGCAATAATTTCTCATCGATTGTGGTTTCGTGATCGTGAACATGAACGCCATACATTAAGGCTCCGACCGTTTCTACAATGTGAATGAGGGTATATTCTGTGTCAATGCCACCCAATTCAAAGGCTTTGTTCAAAGCAGCTTCATCGGCATGTGAGAAATCGACAGAAACTGCAATGTTTTTGATGCTTTGGCTTTCTCTTGGCGAAAACTTCAATTTAAGATTATGAGGCGAATGATTTATGTTTTTGTTTTTTGCTTTTGCAATAAAAGGATTGAAAATGATGTAGAGCAATAAACCTAAAAAACCGAATGCTAAAGGAACTACTGTAAACCAAAGAATCATCGGATGGTTTGAGTTTGCTAGCCAAGAAGTGATTTCGTCATAAACCAATTTGGCATTTAAAGAAACAATAATCGCTGCGATAATCCAAGATACGACTTGAGTAGTTCTCGAAATGTGAAAACCTTTCATTTTCGACTTATCACTCACAAAATGTATAAGCGGGATAATCGCAAAACCCAATTGCAAACTCAAAATGACTTGACTTAGAATTAACAGTTTTCCAGTCACGCTTTCTCCATAAATCAAAATCACGATTACAGCTGGTATAATAGCAATTAAACGTGTTATAATTCTACGTACCCAAGGCTGAATTCTAAAATGAAGATAACCTTCCATTACGATTTGCCCAGCGAGCGTTCCCGTTACAGTCGAACTTTGTCCAGCGGCGATTAGCGCAATAGCAAATAAAGCTGGGGCCCATTTTGTTCCCAGTAGTGGTTCTAAAAATTTGTGCGCGTCTTGAATTTCGGCCACTTCATACATTCCGTTTTTATGGAAAGTGGCTGCTGCCAGAATTAAAATAGCCGCATTTACAAAGAAAGCAAGATTTAAGGCGATAGTAGAATCTATAAAGTTATATTTTAAAGCTTGTTTGATTCCCGCTGGAGTTCTATCAAATTTTCGGGTTTGCACTAAAGACGAATGCAAGTACAAGTTGTGTGGCATTACAGTGGCACCGATAATTCCGATAGCAATATATAAAGCTGCTGAATTTGGAATCGAAGGAATAAGTCCTTGTAAAACTTTGCCCATTTCTGGCTCGGCAAAAATCATTTCGAAAATGAAAGAGAAGCCAATTATGGCAACCAAAGCAATAATGAAGGCTTCCATCTTGCGAATTCCTTTATTGATCAAGAAAAGCAATAAAAAGGTGTCTAAAACGGTAATTAGAACGGCTTCAAGCAACGGAATTCCGAAAAGCAGATTAATTCCGATTGCCATTCCAAGAACTTCTGCCAGATCGCAGGCCGCAATGGCAATTTCGGCGAGAAAATATAAAATGTAGTTGATGTATTTGGAATAGGTTTCTCGAGAGGCTTGTGCGAGGTCGCGCTGCGTTACAATTCCGAGGCGCGCACTTAAGCTCTGTAAAAGCAACGCCATTAAATTGCTCATTAATAAAACCCAAACCAAAGTGTATCCAAATTGGCTTCCGCCGGCAATGTCAGTCGCCCAGTTTCCTGGATCCATATAGCCAACGCTTACTAAATATGCAGGGCCTAAGAAGGCTAAAATTTTTCTAAAACCTTTTTTTTTGTTTTCTGTAGAAACCGATTCGTGGACTTCTTCTAAAGATTTGGTCATTGTAAAAGTATTGTTTTCACAAATATAGAGAAAAATTATATTCGCGAAACAATATTTTTAGACGAGTCTAAAAGTTAAATGTTAGAATTTAAACAATTCGGACATAATCCTGATAACGTAAAATTGATTTCGTTCACTTTATAATTGTGCGGCATAATGTAACTCGGCTTTACTGTTTCAAGACAAGTAATCTCATGGCAATTCTCGCAACTAAAGTGAGCATGATTATGAATGTGCACACGCTGATGCGAATGATTGCATTTGGCATACTTTACCGTCCCGTCCAAATTTGAAATTTTATGAATTACATCTTCATTAATCAAACGATCCAAAATTCTGTAAATGGTTACGCGATCGCACAAATCATTTAATTGTTTGTGAATTTCGGTATGCGAAAGAGCCGTTTTAGATTTCTCAAACACCTCTAAAACAGCCGTCTTTGCTGCGGTATTACGTGTAGTCTTCATTTTTTACGGAATTAAAATTTAAACGCAACAATGTTGCAATTGATAAAATTGTATATATTTGCAACAAAATTGCATTAAGCAAAAGTACACATAATGAAGAAAATAAGCACATCCTTTTACGATATTTTAGGAATTTCGAGCGCGACCATTTGTCTGGTGCATTGTTTGATTTTTCCTCTTTTAACGATTCTCCCTTTAGGCTTGAGTCACAACCCAATTATAGATTTACTATTTGCTTCGATAGGTTTATTTGCAATTCTCAAAATTATAAAAAAATCAGCTCTCTTGGTATCGTCAATTTTGGTTGTTTCAATGGCGCTGATTTGGATTAGTATTTTGACAGAACTCTTTTTCGAAATTCATCTTGATCTGATTTATTTTGGAGGAATTGGAATGATCATCGGGCATTTAATCAATTACAAATTACATAGAAAACAAAATCATTAAAAATAGAAATATGGAACAGAAGCATTTTGAAGTGATTATCATTGGCGGCAGTTACAGCGGATTATCTGCCGCAATGAGTTTAGGACGTTCATTACGTCAGGTTTTGGTTATCGACAGCGGTTTGCCTTGCAACAGACAGACACCGCATTCTCATAATTTTATTACTCAAGATGGCGAGAAGCCAGCAGTTATTTCGGCGAAAGCCAAATTACAAGTCGACATTTATAAAACTGTTCAATTTTTTAATGGATTTGCGATAAAAGCACTTAAAACAGAAGGCGGTTTCGAAATTGAAATGGAGTCGGGAGTTATTTTTACTTCGAAAAAAGTATTGTTTGCGACGGGAGTTAAAGATTTGCTTCCTGAAATTGAAGGTTTTGCAGCTTGTTGGGGAATTTCTGTTTTGCATTGTCCGTATTGTCATGGCTATGAAGTAAAAAATGAAAAAACTGCTATTATTGCCAATGGTGAAATGGGATTTGAATTTGCTAAATTAATCTCCAATTGGACAAAAGACTTGAGATTATGCACCAACGGAAAATCGGAATTGAGTTTAGAGCAAACACAAATTCTTAAAAATCATGGTGTTCAGATTTTCGAAGAAGAAATAGATTCTTTTGAGCATAATGAGGGTTATATTAAAAAGATCATTTTTAATAACGGAGAAAAAGTGAAGGTAAAAGCTATTTATGCCCGACCGCCTTTTGAACAGCATTGTCCAATTCCTGAAACTTTGGGATGCGATAGTAGCGAACAAGGTTTGTTAAAAGTAGATGGCATGCAGAAAACAAATATTGCTGGAATTTTTGCTAGCGGAGATTGCACAACACAAATGCGATCTGTGGCTATTGCGGTTTCTACCGGTTCTTTTGCTGGCGCCGTAATTAATAAAGAACTTATTGACGAAGATTTTTAGTCAATAGAAAAGAGTAGTTAAGCCATATAAGTTATATAAGTCCATTTTAGCACAAACTTAAATTATCTTATATAACTTATATGGTTTTAAAAAAATATAACATCTTGATTTCAATCAGTTTGAAATTTTTGTTTTAAGAATGATTGTTTGTCGAATTTAATTTTTAGTTTTGTCTAAATTTAATTTTACAACAATGAAATATTTATTTTTGACAATATTAATAATTTCAACACAAAGCATTTTCTCTCAAAATATTACTGGAAAAGTAGAAAGTATACTTCCTATTGGTCAGGAAATTACCATTCGTTTATTAAATACAAACTTTAGAACACAAACTGATTCTTTAGGACTTTATAAATTAGAAAATATTCCTAGCGGAACATATAAAATAAATGTAACCTCAACAGGATTCAAACCCATAACGCAAAGAATTTCAGTTTTAGAAAATGAAAATCTGAACTTGGATTTTGAATTAGAAGAAGATCAAAATGAATTGAACGAAGTGGTAGTTTCAGGAACTCTAAAACCTGTAAAACGATTAGAAAGTGCCGTTCCCGTTGAGGTATATTCTCCAACTTTCTTTAAGAAAAACCCAACCCCAAGTATTTACGATGCGCTTCAGAACATAAATGGTGTCCGCCCGCAGTTGAATTGTGGCGTTTGTAATACGGGAGACATTCACATAAACGGATTGGAAGGGCCATACACTTTGGTTATGATAGACGGAATGCCAATTGTAAGCAGTCTTTCGACAGTTTATGGTTTGTCTGGAATTCCGAATTCTTTGGTGGAACGAATCGAGATTGTAAAAGGTCCAGCGTCGTCTCTTTATGGGAGTGAAGCCGTTGGTGGTTTGATTAATATTATCACTAAAAATCCAACGAATGCACCAACTTTTTCTGCTGATTATTTTACAACTTCCTATTTTGAAAGCAATCTTGATTTAGGAACGAAATTTAATGTTGGAAAAAAAGCGACTTCGCTTATCGGAATTAATTACTTCAACTACGATCAAGTTATAGATAAAGACAAAGATAATTTTACCGATGTTACGCTTTCTGAACGTATTTCGGTTTTTAATAAATGGAGTTTTAAACGAAATCATAATCGATTATTTACCATTGCAGCGCGCGGAATGTATGAAGATCGTTGGGGCGGAGACATTCGTTGGGAAAAAAAATACCGTGGAGGCGATGAAATTTATGGGGAAAGTATTTATACCAAAAGAGCCGAATTAATTGGAAGTTACCAATTGCCGTTTGAAGAAAAATTGATGCTTTCTTTCTCTGGAAATGTTCATTATCAGGACAGCCGTTATGGAACAACTTCGTATATCGCCAATCAGAAAATTGGATTTTTGCAATTGACTTGGGATAAAAAAATTGGACGAAACGATTTGCTGGCAGGAATCGCAAGCCGATATACCTATTATGACGATAACACGACTGCAACCAAAGAAGCTGAAAATACTTGGCTTCCAGGAATTTTTGTTCAGGACGAAATTACATTTTCTCCAAAAAGTCAGGTTTTGTTGGGAATGCGTTATGATTATAACTCTATTCACGGATCTATTTTTACACCAAGATTTGCCTATAGATTTAAGGCAAGCGAAAACACCATTTTTAGATTAAATGCTGGAACGGGTTTTAGAGTTGTGAATTTGTTTACCGAAGATCATGCGGCGTTGACGGGTTCAAGAGACGTTATTATTAAAAATGATTTGAAACCCGAACAATCTGTAAATGTTAATTTGAATTACATTCAGAAAATCAATTTCGGAAACGGAACGTTTATGGGAATTGAAATGACTGCTTTCTATACGAGATTCAGTAATAAGATTATTTCAGATTACGAAACTAATCCAAACGAAATTATCTACGACAATATTGATGGTTATGCAATAAGCCAAGGAATCAGTACAAATGTCGATCTTAATTTTCCTTCTGGATTAAAATTTATTGTTGGAGCAACGGTTTTAGACAACAAAAATGTTGAAAACGGAATTTCGGAAAGACCCTTTTTGACTGAGAATTTCACCGGAACTTGGAGTGTTTCATACAAAATTCAACCTTGGAATTTATCCATGGATTATACAGGAAATGTTTACAGTCCGATGAAATTGCCTTTGTTGAGCGAAACTGACCCAAGAAGTCCAAATTCGCCTTGGTATAGCATTCAGAACATTCAGTTTACGTATTCAGGATGGAAAGATTTTGAAGTTTATGGAGGAATTAAAAACTTGCTGAACTTTACACCAAAACAAAATAATCCGTTTTTGATTTCGAGAACGAATGATCCTTTCGATAAAAATGTACAATATGATTCGGCAGGAAAAGTATTAGTAACGCCAGATAATCCATACGGTTTGACATTTGATACCACTTATGTTTATGGGCAGAACCAAACTATTCGCGGATTTTTGGGATTACGATATACTTTTAGGTAAATTTATAGTCCACAGATTACACGGATTAAAAAGATTTTTAGTCTGTCAGGCTGAGCGAAGTTGAAGCCCTTTCCAATTGGAGTGCCCTTCGACTTCGCTCAGGGAGAAAAAAGATTTTCTAATCCTTTTAATCTGTGGCAAACAAAACAAAAAAATGAAAAAGCTATTTCTATTTATTTTCTTCTTCGGGATAACTTCAACAGGATTTTGCCAATTAAAAAGCAGAACTTTTGAAGAAATAGATAGCTTGCAACAAATTCAAAAACGAAAAATCATTGTTTTCATCCATACCGATTGGTGTCAGTTTTGCCAAAGAATGAAAGCGACAACTTTCAATAATCACGAGATTATAGAAAAACTAAATACCGATTTCTATTTTATTGATTTCAATGCAGAGGAAAAACGAGATATTAGATTTAATAATCACACTTTTAAATTTCAACCTTCGGGGAATAATGTTGGTGTTCATGAATTGGCTTTGGAGCTTGGAACGATAAACAATCAAATAGCATATCCTATTTTATGTGTTTTGAACGATAAGAATGAAATTATCTTTCAATACAACAATTATATGGCGCTAAAAGATTTTAAAGCACTATTAGAAAATCTGGAAAAGTAAATTTTCTTATTTTTGAGAATGAATTCTTCACAAATCCCACATTTCGACTACATATTTACAGGAACAGGACTAGCATCTTTGATGACGGTTTACAAAATGGTTTTGTCTGGAAAATTCTCCGATAAGTCGATTTTATTGCTAGATAAGAATTCAAAGAAAACCAATGACAGAACTTGGTGTTTTTGGGAGAAAGAAGAAAGTGTTTGGAATTCGGTTATTTCAAAAAAATGGGATTCGGCCTTATTTGCCAATGAGAATTTCAAACGCGATTTGGATCTTAGACCTTATTCATATAATAAAATCAAGGGTTTAGATTTTTATGATTTTGTTTTCAAAACCATCTCAAAACAACCGAATATTACTTTTTTAAACGAAAAAGTGACCGATATCAACGAATTGGAAACGCACGTTTTTGTCGGAACAGAAGAGAATCGATATACTTGCGATTATCTTTTCAATAGCATTTATACTAAGGCTTTCGCCGAAAGGCAAAACAAATATCCCGTTTTGCAACAGCATTTTGTGGGTTGGTTTGTGAAAACGAAAGAGGAAGTTTTCAATCCAGAAGAAGTCACTTTCATGGATTTTTCTGTTGAACAAAAAGGAAATACGCGATTTATGTATGTTTTGCCAACTTCAAAAACGGAGGCTTTGGTTGAATATACTTTATTTTCCGAAAAACTCCTTCCGCAAAAAGAATACGAAAAAGCCATTGAGCTTTATCTGAAAAAATTAGGGACAGAAAACTACGAAATTCTCGAAAAAGAGGAGGGAAGTATCCCAATGACTTGCTATCCTTTTTGGAAAAAAAACACCAAACGGGTTTTGAATATTGGTACGGCTGGTGGCTGGACAAAAGCCAGTACAGGTTATACTTTTAAAAACGCAGATAAAAAATCTTCAGATTTGGTGGAGTTTATTCAAGAGAAAGATTTCGAAATGAAAAGTTTTCATAAAAAGTCTAAGTTTTGGTTTTACGATTTATTGCTTTTGGATATTCTCTATCGTCATAACGAACTGGGAAGTTCTATTTTCTCCTCCTTATTTCGAAAAGGAAATCCAAAATTGATTTTTAAATTTTTAGATGAAGAAACGAGTTTTTTTGAAGATGTTAAAGTTATTTTAAAGTGTCCAAAAATACCATTTATTAAAGCGTTATTTAGAGTGATTTTTCTTTCAAATAAATCTAACTAAAAAACGTAACCATTGAAAAACATTATTCTAGGATTCAGTTTATTTTTTACTCTTTTATCGTTTGGACAAGTGTCTAAAAACAAAGCGCAAGATGAGATTGTTACTCAATATCTCGACAGTTGTGCTTATAAGCATAATTATGTTTTTGAAATGTCTGAATGGCAAAATTGTATTGACGAAGGTTTGAAAAAAGACAGTACAATTGCCTATTTATGGCAACAGAAAGCAATGCCGTATTTTAAATGCAAAAAGTATGAAGTTGGCATGCCTTATTTAGATAAAGCAGTGTTCTATGATAAAGAACGCTGGCTTTCTTATCGTGCCTTTATGAAATGCATTTTTTCACATAATTACAAAGCGGCCATTGTTGATTTTGATGAAGCTATAAAATTATACGGAAACAGCTATGTTATGGACCATTCGTTTAATTTTTATAAAGCGCTATGCTATCTTCAGTTAAATGAATACGAAAAAGCAGAAAAGCTTTTAGATGATTATGTGAATGATATTTATAAAAACAGGCAGCAGCTGGAGCATCCTACGGCTTATTTTTATCAAGGAATTGCAAAGTATGAACTTAAAAAATGGGATGAAGCAATTGCTATTTTTGATAAAGCATTAAAAATATATCCAGAATTCTCAGATGCTAAATATTATAAAGCGATTTGCTGGCTCAAGCAAGGTAAATCTCGAGATGAAGTTATCGCATTGGTTGGCATAGCAAGAGAAGATGCCGCAAAAGGATTTTCGATAAACGAAGACAATACTATTTATGAGACGTATCCGTATCAAAAGAAATTTGGCAAGTAGTATTTTATAATCGTAAAAAATAGTTGATAGCCCAAAGTACGTGGTTTTTAGTATGGCAAAATAGAAGCTGGCGCGAATAATTTGTCTTATTCTTTTACTTTAACGACTTTCAGGGGTAGTTATAGATTTGCATTGTACTTAGATTTGTTTATTGTCTAAAGACATAATATGTCGCTTATGATAGACAATTAACGATGAAAGAATTTGTAAATCAATAAGAATGGCCAAGCCTCTAAAATTTGATGAAGAAACAGAAGTAATAGCTGAAATTTGTAAAGCACTCGGACATCCGACGAGAGTTCAGATTATGACTCTTCTGTGGAAAAGAGATCAAAGAACTTGTGGTGAAATAGTGGAATTAATTCCACTAGCGCAATCAACGATATCCAAGCATTTGTTAGAGCTAAAAAAGGCAAATCTGGTTCAGATACAATATGAAGGCAAGAAGACCATTTATTCTGTTGGAGTAGATAATATTAATGCCCTAAAAAATATTGTAGCAGTTATCTTTCGACAATTGAAATTTCTGAAGACAATAAAGAAACAGTTTTAACTACTAAGCATAAAGTAAGAGGCAAGAATAGTCATTTGAAGAAATATAATTACCAGTTTTCGCATAAAAAATCAAAAGAAGAAAGCGAAGTTATTGCTGAAAAATTGGAGTAAGGAGGGTGAACACATACTATATTAAATTTAATATTAAACTATAACAAAACTTTATACTTGAAAGTAACTAGTTGCGAGTAAACTTTGTAACTTTGCAGTTCAAAAAGTACAATTTAAAACAAAAGAATATGTATCCACTAGATATGGTAAAACCAATGGAGGCTGAATTAACAGCAGCTGGTTTTCAAGATTTACATAGTGCTGAAGCTGTAGAGAATGCTATCAAAGCTGAAGGTACCACTTTAGTTGTTGTAAACTCTGTTTGTGGGTGTGCTGCAAGAAATGCACGTCCGGGAGCAAAAATGAGTTTGGATAATGCTAAAAAACCAGATCATCTAATTACTGTTTTCGCAGGTGTAGACAAAGAAGCTGTTGATGCTGCGAGACAACATATGTTTCCATTTCCTCCATCTTCGCCATCTATGGCTTTGTTTAAAAACGGAGAATTGGTTCACATGTTAGAGCGTCACCACATCGAAGGACGCCCAGCTGAATTAATCGCTGAGAATTTACAGGATGCGTTTAACGAGTTTTGTTAATTTTTAAGGTACTAAGGTTCTGAGTTGCTGAGGCTCTAAGGTTTTAGATACAAAGTGACAGAGTAACATAGGCACAAAGCATAAAAACAAAAAGCACTATTAAAATAGTGCTTTTTTTTATGCTTTTCGGGTCAAAAAACTTAGAGCCTCAGCAACTCAGAATCTCAGAACCTTAAAGATTCCATCCCCCTCCAAGTGCTTTGTACAATTCAATCATGGAACTTAATTGTCTTTCAGATAATTGTGCTAGACTTAATTGTGCATTAAAAAGATTCGTTTCTACGTCTAAAACTTCTAAGTAAGAAACGTAACCGCTATCATATCTTTCATGAGAGAGTTTGAAATTTATTAAAGCCGCCTGAACTTGTCTGTTGCGGGCTTTCCATTCTTCTTGATAAGTTCTAACGTTTTGTATCGATTGTTCTACTTCAGAAACGGCACCGATATAGGTTTGTTGATAAAGAAACTTAAACTGTTCTGCTTGTTGTCTGTTTATTTCAACTCTTCTTTTGTTTTTCCCGAAGGCAAATATTGGCCCTGCAATTCCACCAGAAGCATTTTGCATATACGAACTTCCTAGAAACAGATTGCTCAAATCGGCACTGGCAAATCCAGCAATGGCCGCTAGATTAATAGACGGGAAACGCATGGCTTGAGCTACGCCAATTCTTTCGTTTGCTGCCGCATATCTTAATTCGGCCGCTTTGACATCAGGTCTGTTTTCTAATAGAGCAGACGGAATTGACAATGGAATCTTACTGACGATCTGCAACTCGGTATTGCTTTTTCCTCTAGGAATTTCAGAAGGAAGCTGACCGGTAAGCAAAGCAATTGCATTTTCTTGATACGTTATTTGTCTTTCAATGTTAGGAATTGCTGCTTCGGCAATGGCAACCTGCTGTTCAATCTGTACTTTGTCTACTTCAGAGATATATCCTTTTTCGAATCTTTCGGTTATAATCTGATAGTACTTCTCTCTTGTTTCAAGGGTATGTTTGGTTATTTCCAGCTGATCATCAAAATTCCGCATCTGAAAGTACGCTATTGCAATATTGGCAACAATATCAGACAATATTACTTTACGAGCTTCCTCTGTGGCAAGAAGTTCATTTTTAACAGCATTGTTTTCATGACGATATTTTCCCCAGAAATCAAGTTCCCAAGACATAGTCGCACCCGCGGTCGATGGAGTAATATATTTCTTGTTGCTGTTTATCGTAGCTCCATATTGAAAAGACGGAAATAAATCGGCTTTAGTATAACCCAATTCAGCACGAAACTGCTCAATTCTCGAAACCGCAATTTTTAAATCATAATTATTCTCAAGACCTTTTTGTATAAGACCTTTTAAAACATCATCATTAAACAGATCAAACCATTTTAAATTGGTTACCGAAGCGAGACTGTCTAAATTTCTTTCGTTTCTATAAGAATCTGATTTTAACTGCTCAGGTTTTTTATATTTTGGCCCGACCATACATCCTACAGGAAATAAGGAAAGAACCAATACAATAACGATTATCTTATATTTCTTACTCATGGTCTGTAGTATTTGATTCTACATTGTTTTCTCCTGTTGTGATTGTTTCTTCTTTCTTGTGTCCAATTTTTTCAATCATAACAAATAGACCTGGTACAATTAATACACCCAAAACGGTGGCGATCAACATGCCGCTAAACACGGCCATTCCCATTACAATACGAGCTTGTGAACCCGCACCTGTAGCGGTCAGTAACGGAACTACTCCAAGGATGAAAGCAAAAGCAGTCATCAGGATCGGTCGAAAACGAAGTCTCGCGGCATACATTGCCGATTCGTAAAGCGGTTTCCCTTTCTCATATTCTTCTTTCGCAAATTCAACGATAAGAATGGCATTTTTTGCCACTAATCCGATAAGTAAAACGAGTCCGATTTGAGCAAAAACGTTATTGACGTAAGCATCACTTCCAAATCTTGCCAAAAGCAGTCCTAAAAATGCTCCAAATACGGCGAAAGGAGCTCCAAGGAGTACACTAAATGGCAGTTTCCAGCTTTCGTATTGTGCGGCTAGGATTAAGAATACAAAAACTAATGCCATAATAAATACGGAAGATCCTCCAGGCGAATGTTTTTCCTGATAAGACAAGTTGATGTAATCGTAACTCATATCTGCTGGCAAGGTCTGTTTGGCCACTTCTTCTAATGCAGTTAAAGCTTGTGCACTACTGTAACCATCATTTGGGCTACCTCCAATTTCAGCAGATCGGAATAAATTTAAACGATTCGTAAAATCAGGTCCAGATACTTTGGTTGCTGTAACCAATGTGGAGACTGGGAGCATGTCGCCTTTATTGTTCTTCACATAAATCATGTTTAGATCTTCTGGTTTGACACGATTGACAGCTTCTCCTTGCACATAAACTTTATATTGACGTCCAAAACGGTTAAAGTCATTTACATAACTTCCTCCTAAAAATGCCCCAAGTGCTTCGGTGACTTTAGAAACGGGTATTCCTAATTTCATCGCTTTGTCATTGTCGATATCCAGTTTAATTTGTGGAGTACCCGCATTAAAAGTGGTGTAAATTCGTTTTATTTCAGGACGTTGTTGTGCTGCGGCAATAAAATTTTGTGTCTGTTCTGCTAAATATTGAGGCGTATTTCCTCCTCGGTCTTGTAACATTAAACTAAATCCTGCAGAGGCGCCAAGACCTTGAATTGCGGGTGGGCCAAATGAAAAACAAGTCGCAGTTGTAATTTGAGTGGCCAGTTTTTTATTGAATCTGTCTACAAACTGTTTAGCCGTTTCAGCTCTGTCTTCCCAAGGTTTTAGGGAAATAAAAATGAAAGCGTTGTTGGGCTGATAAGAGTTGGTAAGCATACTAAATCCGTTTATCGTAGTATAAGATAAAATAGATTTTTCTTCTTTAAGGAAACTATCAACTTTTTTCGATATTTCATCGGTGCGCTGTAAAGATGATGCAGGAGGTAAA
The DNA here is from genome assembly GCF_056824325.1 of Flavobacterium sp. B330r. NCBI lineage: Bacteria > Pseudomonadati > Bacteroidota > Flavobacteriia > Flavobacteriales > Flavobacteriaceae > Flavobacterium > Flavobacterium sp. B330r. Next base: position 1,717,753 of record NZ_CP124860.1, on the reverse strand, counting down.
GCAATATTTACCAAAACATAACCTTGATCTTCTTCTGGAATAAATCCTAACGGAATCTTTTTGCCTAAAAGGACAATTGAAACCAGTATGACAGCTAGCAAAACAACAATACGAATTGCTTTTTTGGCAAAAAATGTTGCTCCACCAATATATTTTCCTGTAACATTTTCGAAAACCCTATTAAACCAAGAAAAGAATTTAGCAAGCCATCCTTTTTGCTGATCTACAGGTTTTGTTGGTTTTAAAAGCATGGCACAAAGTGCGGGACTTAAAGACAAAGCACTAAATGCCGAAAAGGCGACCGAGACGGCAATGGTTATGGCAAACTGTTGATAAAAACGTCCCGTAATTCCGGGTGTCATAGCAACGGGGATAAATACGGCGCAGAGGATTAATGCAATTGCAATTACGGGTCCAGAAACGTCTTTCATGGCCTGAATAGTCGCTTCTCGCGGATTTTTCCCATGTTCGATATGATGTATTACGGCTTCTACAACCACAATAGCATCATCGACCACGATACCAATCGCTAATACTAATCCTAAAAGCGAAAGTGTATTGATCGAAAAACCTAACATTGGAAAAACGGCAATGGTACCAATTAAAGAAACAGGAACGGTAATTAACGGAATTAAAGTGGCGCGCCAGTTTTGAAGGAATATAAAAACCACCAAAATAACTAGTATAATAGCTTCAAAAAGAGTGTGCACAATATCATCAACTCCTGCAGTAATAGCCAATGTTGTATCTAAAGATTCTTGATAAACAATGTCTTGTGGAAATCTTTCAGACAATTGTTTCATGGTTGTTTTTGCCATTTCTGCCACATCAAGAGCATTACTTCCAGGCATTTGATATAAGGCAATAACCGCACTTGGAGAACTGTTTCTTCTGGCTGTTGAGCTGTAATTTTCGGTTCCTAATTCAATTCGGGCAATATCGGCCAATAAAACCTGAGCTCCATCTTCTTTGCTTCGAACTACGATATTTCCAAATTCTTGTTCGGTTACTAATCGGTCTTGGAGTGTTACACCATATGTAAATTCGGTATTTGGAGGTGCGGGTTCAGCTCCAAATTTTCCTCCTGGGCTAATCATGTTTTGGGCATTCAATGCATTTTTAACATCTTCAACCGTTACGCCGAGTTTATTCATTATATCTGCCTTTAGCCAAATACGCATAGAATAATCGCTTCCTCCAAAAAGAGCAACCTCTCCAACTCCTTTTATACGAGCAAGCTGGTCAACAACATTGATACTGGCGTAGTTATTTAAAAACTTGGCATCATATTTTGGATTATTGGATGTAATGGTAAATAACATCATAGGGAATGAAAGGGACTTTTTTACCACCACACCCTGCTGTTTTACGCTTGAAGGCATAAACGGAGCAGACTGGTTTTGTCTGTTTTGCGTTAGCATATTGGCATTGTCCAAATTTGTACCTACGTCAAAAGTTACCTCAATGGTACAAGCACCATCAGAAGTATTAACTGATTTCATGTACAACATGTTTTCAACACCATTCACTTTTTGCTCGATAGGAGTAGCAACTGCCTGTTCTACATTGAGCGCATTTGCTCCTGTAAAAGAAGTAGTGATTTTTACAACTGGCGGATTGATATCCGGATATTGCGAAATAGGTGTTTTTTGCAGTGCCAGTAATCCAAGTATCACAATAATAATACTAATTACAATGGCAACAATTGGTCTTCGGACGAAAAATTCTCCCATAATAGTATGTGATTTAGATTACTTTGTAGCTACAGTTTCTGGATCGCCCAATTGCCATTGAACAATTTTAGGAGTAATAACACTTCCGTTTTTCAACAAAGAAGTACCTCCCATGGCTATCTTATCACCTGGTTTTAATCCTTCTTCAATAATATAACCGTTTTTAACAGAAGGACCTGGTTTTACAATCTGCATTTGAACTTTATTATCATTGCCCACTACATAAACCTGATAGATTCCTTGAACTTCGATAACAGCTCGTTGCGGAATTACAATGGCTTCTTTGCGAATATCGGTAAGCAAAGAGACTTTTACATATTGACCCGGACGAAGTAATTTATCAGGATTAGGAAATGCTGCTTCAAATGTGATAGCTCCCGTAGAAGGGTCGATTTGTCTGTCGGCAAAACTTACTTTTCCTTTTTCTGGATAGGCAGAACCGTCAGATAATTTTATAGTGACAATCGCGCCAGAGCCTTTTAAGGCAGAATTTGGTTTGCTAAATTCTCTAAAAAGGCGCAGAAATTCCTGTTCGCTTATAGTAAAGCGTACTCTTACGTCGCCAAGATCAGAAATGGTGTTTAAAATAGACATAGCACCAGGTCTTACATAATCACCAACGCGGACTTTAGAAATACCGATTAATCCTGAAATTGGGGCTAAAATTTGGCAATAACCCAATTCGATTTTAGCATTTTGTACAGAAGCATCGGAAGCTTTTATTTGAGCTAATGAAGCAGAATATGCTGATTTTGCCGAAACTAATTCGCGCTGGCTGACCGCATTCATTTTGGCCAGCGGAGTAATCATGTCCAAATCTGATTTGGTTTTAGATAATCTTGCCTGCGACTCTGCCGCAATTCCTTGCGCTTCGTTAAGTTTTGCTTTATATGGCAAAGGATCAATTGTATAAAGGACTTGTCCTTTCTTAACAAAACTTCCTTCTTTGAAATTCATACTTTCAATAATACCATCAACTCGTGGGTTAATTTGTATATCCGATTGACCAAAAGTCTGCCCCGTATATTCAGATTCTAAATTTACATCTTGCTGTAAAACTGTTGTAACTGAAATTTCTAATGGTTTGGGGCTTGGTGGTGTTTCTTTTTTGCAAGAAAACATCAAAAGACTTAGTAAGATTGCTGAGGAGTAGATTTTGTTCATTGTTAAATTCTTTTAGATAAAATTCATTAAATACAACTAATTAAAAACCAGTAAAGTGCATTAGCTAAGTTAGCGTTTTTTTGGTTAGGTGGTTAAATATTGTGCGAATTTTGTTAATTTTAGTTAAAATTACATCTATCTGTTTATCAGTTAATAATGCAAAGTCGGATGAAAGGCCATTTATTGCCGATAAACTGCATTTTTGTAAGAATAGATTATTCAATGAACAAGAAATAATAATTCAAAAACTTTTGTAATCATGTCAAAAAATAACAAGAAAAAACATCAAAAAGAAGATGATGATGATTTGAAAAAATTAAATAAAAAGGAATTATTACATCGGGCAAAAAAATTTTCTGAGCAATATTGTGTTGGAGATGATAAGAACTTCACATTAGAGGACAAACCAACTTCTTACTCTATGGAAGGAGATAAAACACAGGTTAGAAAAATATTAAAAATGGGAGTCAAAGCACTAGCTGCCATGCAGGATATTTTGTACGCACAAGATAAATGGTCGGTTCTTATTATTTTTCAAGCCATGGATGCAGCCGGAAAAGATGGCGCGATCAAACATGTCATGTCGGGTATAAATCCGCAAGGCTGTCAGGTTTCTTCTTTTAAAGGACCAAGCTCAGAAGAATTAGACCATGATTATTTATGGCGCTGCCAGAAACATCTTCCAGAAAGAGGCCGAATAGGAATTTTTAATCGCTCTTATTATGAAGAAGTATTAGTAGTTCGTGTTCATGAACAGATATTGAGAAGTCAAAAGATTCCTGAAAAATTGATTACTAAAGACATCTGGGAAGATCGTTTTGAAGATATTCGAAACTTTGAAAAATACCTTAATAGAAACGGAACGGTTGTTATTAAATTTTTTCTAAACCTTTCTAAAGAAGAACAAAAGAAAAGATTTATTGAAAGGGTTGACAATCCTGATAAAAATTGGAAATTTAGTGCAGCCGATGCCAAAGAAAGAGGCTATTGGAATGATTATATGCATGCGTATGAGGAATTAATTAAAAATACATCTACCAAAAAATCACCTTGGTACGTAATTCCTGCTGATGATAAATCGTATGCTCGAATTGCAATTGCTTCTGCAATAATTCATGCGTTAGACGAAATGGATTTGGAATATCCTAAAGTAAGTGCAGAAAAAATTGCTGAACTTAATGAGGTTAAAAAAGCATTGCTAGAAGAGAAAGAATAAGCTTTTGAATATGATTTCTAAACTTTTGCCCGCTGAAGACTGGATTAAAAATTATAAAAAGCAGGATCTCAAAAGAGATTTTATGGCAGGCGTAACTCTTGCTGCTTACGGAATTCCTGTATCTCTTGCCTATGCCACTCTTGCGGGATTGCCTCCTCAATATGGAGTTTATGGTTATCTCATTGGTGGAATATTTTATGCTTTGTTTGGAACCAGCCGACAGCTTGCCATAGGTCCAACATCTGCAATTTCTTTATTAGTAGGCACAACTATTGCAAGTATGGCAAATGGGAATGTAGAACGTTGGGCTGAGATTGCTTCTCTTACTGCATTAGTATTTTCAGGAATGGCGATTGTTGCCTATCTGTTGAGGTTAAGCGGGATCATTAATTTTATTAGCGAAACGGTTTTGGTTGGTTTCAAAGCAGGTGCGGCTATTACTATCGGTTTAACACAATTGCCGAAATTGTTTGGAGTTAAAGGAGGAGGAGATAATTTTTTAGAACGAATTGTCACTCTATTTCATCAAATTCCTGATATGAATACTACTGTTTTTATTTTTGGAATAATCGCTATTTCAATATTAATCATAGGAGAAAAGATAGCGCCGCAGTTTCCTGTTGCAATATTGATTGTCATTTTATCTATTATCCTTATTTCGGTTACCTCACTAAAATATGCCGAGTTTAATACGGTTGGAATTATTCCGACTGGGCTTCCTGAGTTTCATCTGCCTTCGCTCCGAATTCGAGATGTTGAAGGAGTTTTGCCGCTCGCGATGGCTTGTTTCTTATTGTCTTACATAGAAAGTGTTTCTGCTGGCCGGACATTGGCACAAAAATACGGGTATGTTATAGATCCGCGTCAGGAACTTCTGGCACTTGGAGTTGCTAATGCTGCTGTTTCATTGGGGCACGGTTATCCTGTTGCAGGAGGTTTGTCACAATCAGCTGTAAATGATGCTGCAGGCGCCAAAACACCGTTGTCGCTTTTATTTGCTTCAGGTGCAATTGCCTGCTGTCTTTTGTTTTTAACAGGATATCTTCAGAATCTTCCAACCGTAATTCTGGCTGCTATCGTTTTAGTTGCCATTAGAGGACTTTTTGATTGGAAAGAAATGAAACATCTCTATAAAATAAACAAACAAGAATTTGCTGTAGTAATGGTTGCACTTGCGGGAGTGCTTATTTGGGGAATCCTTGCAGGAGTTTTGTTAGCTACAATCGTGACCTTGCTGTTATTACTGAAAGCTGCATCAAAACCGCACGTAGCTTTTTTGGGCAGAATTCCAGGAACAAGAATTTACACCGATTTAAAGAGACATCCTGACAATGAGATAATAGAAAACATATTGATTGTTAGAGTTGAATCTTCCATATTTTATTTCAATGCAGAATATATAAAAGAACGAATCTTGGAAAAAATCTACAGCGAACAGGATTCTTTAAAAATAGTAATATTAGATCTCAATTCGTCTCCACGTATTGATATTGCTGGCGCACGTTTCTTAAAGAATTTATTTGTCGATTTACAAAAAAAGAATATTACCCTAAAAATTGCCGAAGCCCGCTCTGACGTTCGCGACAGTCTTCGGGCAGAAAATCTCGAAATTCTGTTTGGGCACATTAGCCGTTCTGTATCTGTAGACGATTTAGTGCAGCATGCTATACAGGATAATAGAAAATAAAAAGAAAGATTGTTGGGAGCAGAATTCTGTTTTTGATGTTAAAAAAATCAGATAATTAGGGCAAGATCATTTTTAATCTCAAAATAAACCCTAAATTTGCCGCAGATTTAGAGAAAAATCTAAAAACACATATATTCTTAACTTAAAACTGTTTATAGCATGCAACTGTATAACACTTTGAGCGCAGAAGAAAGAGCCATCATGATCGATGATGCAGGTAAACAACGACTAACGTTGTCTTTCTATGCGTATGCCAAAATTCAAGATCCACAAAAATTTCGTAATGACTTATTCGTAGCCTGGAATGCCCTAGATGCATTAGGACGAATTTATGTTGCCAATGAAGGGATAAATGCTCAAATGAGTATTCCTGCCGAAAATTTGGAGGCTTTTAGAACAACTCTTGAAGTTTATGATTTCATGAAAGGCATTCGTTTGAATGAAGCTGTAGAACATGATGACCATTCGTTTTTAAAATTGACAATCAAAGTGCGTCACAAAATCGTTGCAGACGGCTTAAACGACGACACTTTTGATGTTACCAATATAGGCGTTCACTTGAAAGCCAAAGAATTCAATGAGATTTTAGATGATCCGAACACGATTGTGGTTGATTTTAGAAATCATTACGAAAGTGAAGTAGGGCATTTTAAAAACGCCATCACTCCAGATGTTGAAACTTTTAGAGAGAGTTTGCCAATTATCAACGATCAGCTTAAAGATCACAAAGACGATAAAAATCTGGTAATGTACTGTACGGGAGGTATTCGTTGCGAAAAAGCAAGTGCTTACTTTAAACATCAAGGTTTCAAAAATGTTTATCAGTTAGAAGGCGGAATTATTAATTACGCTAAACAATTGAAAGAGGAAGGTTTAGAAAGTAAATTCATTGGTAAAAACTTTGTATTTGATAATCGTCTAGGCGAAAGAATTACAGATGATATCATTTCACAATGCCACCAATGCGGAAAACCTTGTGATAACCACACCAATTGCGAAAATGATGGTTGTCATTTATTGTTTATTCAATGTGATGATTGTAAAGCAGCAATGGAAAACTGCTGTTCAACAGAATGCTTGGATATCATACATATGCCTTTGGTTGACCAAGTTCGTCTAAGAACTGGAAAACAAGTTGGGAACAAAGTATTCAGAAAAGGTAAATCTGAAAACTTGAAATTCAAACATTCAGGAGAATTGCCAGAGACTGCTTTGGCAACGGCGCAAAAACCAGCTGATATCCGTCAGAAAGTAAAAGTAAAAAAAGTACTTCTTGGAAAAGCAGAACATTATTATGTAAAAGCACAAGTTGGACAATTCACTATAGAAAATCAAGAATTAAACAGTGGTGATAAAATCCTTATTTCTGGTCCAACTACAGGAGATCAGGAATTGGTTTTGAATAGGATCATTGTTAATGGAGCAGAAACTCAATCTGCTAAAATTGGTGATAAGGTAACTTTTGAGGTTCCTTTCCGTATTCGTTTATCAGATAAATTGTATAAAATTTTAAATTAGCGATTTTTAAAATCCTAATTTAAAATGTCGGAGCCGTATTTTTACCAAATTATAGATTCGTGCCATTTGGGCAACCAAAAATCAATATTAAATATAGCCCACGGTTTCAATCGTGGGTTATATTCATCTGTTACGAATAATTTTTAAAACATAGACTATGATATAAATCATAGGAATCTAATCTATACCCGCATTATTTTTGTCATTTGAATAATAAATCAAAAATGACGATTAACAATACAATTGAACTCATGGCTCCCGCTGGGAACTTTGAGTCGCTTCAAGCTGCTTTAGACAATGGATGTGATTCTGTATATTTTGGTGTTGAACAACTCAACATGCGTGCAAGATCGACCGTTAATTTTACTATTGAAGATTTAAAAGAAATAGCTAATCGATGTGAAGAAAAAAATGTTCGAAGCTATCTTACTTTAAACACCATTATTTACGATCACGATCTATCTGTCGTAAAAACATTATTGACAAAAGCTAAAGATGCTAATATTACTGCTGTAATTGCATCAGACCAAGCTGTAATTGCTATGGCAAGATCGATCGGAATGGAAGTTCATATTTCGACCCAATTGAATGTAACGAACATCGAAACCATTAGATTCTATAGTTTATTTGCAGATACGATGGTTTTAAGTCGTGAATTGAGTTTACGTCAAGTAAAGAAAATCACAGACCAAATTGAGAAAGAACAAATCAAAGGGCCGAACGGAAATTTAGTAGAAATCGAAATTTTTGGTCACGGAGCTTTGTGTATGGCAGTTTCAGGAAAATGTTATTTGAGTTTACATTCACATAATTCCTCTGCCAATCGTGGTGCCTGCAAACAAAATTGCCGAAAAAAATATACAGTTATCGATCAAGAAACAGGTTTCGAAATCGAATTGGATAACGAATACATGATGTCGCCAAAAGATTTATGTACTTTGGATTTCTTAGATCAAGTAATTGATTCTGGAATTCAGGTTTTAAAAATCGAAGGTCGAGGTCGTGCGCCAGAATATGTGGCAACGGTCATTAAAACCTATCGTGAAGCGATCGATGCGTATTACGAGGGCACTTTCTCAAAAGAGAAAACGGCAGTTTGGATGGAAGCTTTGAATACCGTTTACAATCGCGGTTTTTGGTCAGGATATTATTTGGGACAAGAATTAGGAGAATGGAGCGATATTCCTGGATCTGCGGCAACTCAAAAGAAAGTTTATGTTGGAAAAGGAACGCATTATTTCCCAAAAGCCGAAGTTGGACAATTCAAAATTGAAGCTTACGATATTAAAGTTGGAGATAAAATCTTGGTAACAGGACCAAGTACAGGAGCTCAGGAAATGATTATCGATGAAATGTTTGTGAATGATCTTACAGCAGAAAAAGCAACAAAAGGAGACGATTGTACTTTCAAGCTTCCGTTTAGAATCAGAATGTCAGACAAGCTATATAAAATCGTTGAGGCATAATGGTTATTATTACTTTACAGAGAGACAAATGCATTGGTTGTAATTATTGCGTCGAAATGGATCCAGTTCATTTTCAGATGTCGAAAAAAGACGGAAAATCGGTATTGCTTCATTCGCAGAATGCAAAAGGATTTTTCACTTTAAAATCTCCAAATCATGCCATTGTAGAAAGTTGTGAACTCGCTGCAAAAGCTTGTCCAGTGAAGATTATTACGGTTAAAGAAACATAGAATATATAAAAAAGAAAGAGCTGCAAAATAGACTGCACCCAAAAGTTTAGACAAATTAATAATTAAGTTTTATAATAATGAGCTCGATATTGTATCGGGCTCATTCCTTTTAGATTAAGTTTAATTCTGTCATTATTATAATAATTTATATACTCGATAATCTCTTTTTTCAATTGATTAATGGAAGTGTATTTTTTAAGATAAAACAACTCTGATTTTAATATTCCAAAGAAGTTTTCAATTATTGCATTATCAAGACAATTACCTTTTCTGGACATGCTTTGCATAATTCCTTTTTTCTTTAATAAATGCTGATATTGTGTCATTTGATACTGCCATCCTTGGTCAGAATGCAGAGTCAGATTAGTATTGTCCGGTATTTTTTTAAATGCTTTTTCAAGCATATTTAAAACTTGATTAAACACTGGTCTTTGCGATAAGTCATAGCTGATTATCTCTCCATTAAACAGATCGATTATCGGCGATAAGTATAATTTATTGCCAGAAACATTAAATTCAGTGACATCGGTTGCCCATTTCTGGTTAGGTATATCAGCCTTAAAATTGCGCTGTAGCAGATTAGGGGCTATCTTTCCCTGCTCTCCTTTATACGATCTGTACTTCTTGATTCTGATTAGACTTTTTAATCCTAAAAATTTCATCAATCGAAGCACTGTTTTGTGATTAATTAAAATCCCCTCTTTTTTGAGTAATAGAGTAATACGTCTATATCCTAATCTGCCCTTATGATAATTGTAAATCTGTTTAATTAAATCTTTTATCTCTTGATATTTATCGATTACCTGACCTTTCTTTTCATAGTAATAATACGTGCTTCTAACCATGTTCATACAATTTAGTAAAAGATCTAAATCATACTTATGCCTTAATTCCATTATGGTTTGAGCTTTTTGTTTTGATTGGCTTGCTCGGCTTGAACTAAGGCGTTGAACTTTTTTAGAATTTCGTTCTCAGCGCGCAGGTACTCTAACTCCTTTAAGAGTTCCTCTTCCCTGGTTAAAGGTTTGTCTGTTTTTCGTTGCTTTCTCTTAAAATTCATAACTGCTGGTCTGCCACGTGATTTAAGTTCTAAGCCTGCCAAATCATCTTTTGCATATTTTCTTTGCCAGCTTATTATGGTTGACTGCGCTGGAATTTTGAAAATCAAGCAGGCTTCATCCAAAGATAATGACTTATTTTGAATGGTTTGTATCACTTTTAATTTAAAGTCTACAGTATAAACTTTATTTTTCTGCCTTGGTAAAAGACCTTCAATTCCAAATTCATTATAGCGGCTAATCCAGCATGTAAGGTTGCTTTCAGCTATCTTGTTTGCTCTAGCTGTGCCTTTAACCGAGTTATGCCTTTTCATAACTTCTTCTACACAACGAAGTTTAAATTCACAATTGTACTTGACTTTTCTTTCCATAAAAATGCCCCCAAATAGTGTCTAACTTTTTGGGGGCAGTTCAAAACGCAGCTCTTTTTTATTAAAGCAATTTTATTCTTTAACCATATTTTTGAAAGTACTGTTTGATAAGACAGACAAGCTTCCTTCTTTAGAAGTTCCCTGCCAATCAGATAGTTTTCCGTTTACGTAAATTTTGATTCCAATGTCTGTGGCTCTTTCATAAATTATATATTTTATATTCCCACTATTAAATTCCAATTCGTAAACTGTATTTTGTTTTCGAAGTTTAAACCCTGCTTTATCTGCTTTTTCAGGAGTTGATGGGTGGGCAAACGAAACAAATTTATATTCATCATTTTGGCGAAATGCGTAATACAAAATACCGTTATGTTTAAATAAAATTATGCGCCCCTTACCATTTTTAGTATCAAAAGAAACTACTTTCTCTAGGTTAGGCTCGTATACAGATAAAGTAGAAAAAGAGATGAAATCACCACCTTTTCGCTTTTTGCCAGTTATTTTTAGAAACGGAAAAGAATATCCATCTTCCTCAAAAGTGCATTCTTCTTTAGCTTCCAAACCAGAAACGCTATAATAGGAACAAACATGAAGGGCTGCACCGCCGCTGCTTGAGGTTATAAGACGTTTGTTTTTAGCATCAATTTCAAATCCTCCACCTCTTACACAAAAGGAATTGTAATACAAGTCGCTAATACTATTGCTTAACACAAAAGAATTTGACATATTAATAAATATATACGCTGTTGCTTGCGGTGTATAACAACCTTCGTCGTCATTTTTCTCGTTGTTAAAAAGGATAACGTCGGTACGTCCGTCAAAGTTGACATCTCCTAAAACGCGAATATTACATTCAGGAATACTTTTGAATGTCGTGATTTTGGCTGTTTTGCTTAGTTCCGATTTAGAAAGTTGCTTAGAACCATATTCGAGTACCGTTTTCTTTGTTTGATTCTCTGTAAGCCTATAATATTCTTCTGTTTTCGAATTCTTAGTTTGTTTGGCAAAATACAAAGTATGGCCTTTCAAGAAATCATTAACGACATAAGCTTTTTGAGCATTTAAAATATAGGTTTGCGCAATTAGAAAAAAGACGAAGTAAAACTTTATTTTCATATTGTATTCAGAATAAGGTTCGTGAAATTATTCATCAAAAAGATGAAGTTCATCAAAATCTTTAATTTCAGATAATTTAAGAAGTTTTGTTCTTTTAATTTTACTTTCGCTTTTTTCAAAAACTTCATCCTCATCATAATTGTTTTCATTGATGTTATGATTTACAATCTTTTTTCGAGTCAGAAAATTGATGCTGGTTTCTGTAAGAACAATTGGTCCTCGATTACTGCTGGCATCATAACCAATTAGTTCAAAATCTGAATTTTGATATCTAAAAGTATACTGCCAATAACCGTATCTTCCATGAGCATAGTTTATGTATAATTTTCCGTCTTTTATTTCAAAGTCAAGTTCGGGAGCATAATAAACACCTCCTTCTTCATTTTCAGAAGAAAAGCTGTCATAGTTTTTAGCAGCCAGTACGTAGCCATTATTTTTGTTTAATAGAGCAATAATTCCTCTGCGGTTTCGGTCTAGTTCTCCACGATATTCGTGCTGAATGATTTTACTTTTATCAGTTCCTTTAATGATCAGAATATAATCTTCCAGTCCGTCTTTATTAAAATCTCCCTTAATAGTATCAAAAGGAACATATCCTTTCGGAATAAAATCTTCAGGTTTTTTCTTTATTTCGATTGAAGCTGTATCTTTTTCAAAAACTTCTGGAACAGTTGGAATTTCTGTAACCTGAGAAGATGCTGTTTTTTCTTTGGTTTTGTTGCAACTTGAAAATCCAGTAAATAGTAAAATAAGGACTGTAATAAGTAAATTTCTAATCATAATAGTTTTTTAGATTTCATAAGAAAAACACTCTTGTATCGTTCAAAATGTTTTGTAATCTTATCTTTTGTAATTTGGTTCGCTTAGCAAAATCGGTGTCGTATTGGCAAGAACCCATTTAGTTGCGAGTTCGCATAAAAAATTAAGTTCGTCGATTTCCCCGTCTCCATTTTTTCGAACATCTTTTATAATTAAAGCTGCTTTTGCCAATTCGTTATCAGACAATGAATTATTTGAGGACAAATGGATAAAAAAGGCATCTAACATTTTTTTAAAATCAATATTCCAATTCCCGCCGCCATTTCTATATATTTCATCGCGCACTTTTCCTGATATGCGCACGACTTCGCCTTGTATGGTTTTTGAACTGCCCTTTGACGGTATTAAAAGTTCCCATAGTTCTTCGAATTGTTTTTCCCAGGTTGTGCCACTTACAGAAATGGGAGACACGCCGTCGTGTAGAATACGTCTTTTTACAGGCGGAACATGAAACATTTCATAAAGTTGCTTTAATGCATGGTCTGTCTCTTCCAAATAATCTTTGTTGAAATTTTCCCTATGAAATTCAAAATCTTCTCCCCTTCGAACAACAGCATCTTTCATGGTTTGAGTTATTTCGACATCAGATTTTAAAAGTATTTTTGATATTTCGGCCAAGTTTTTAAGGTCGATGTTATTTGCTCTAACCAAAGCACGTTCCAAAGGAGTTTGTTTGTAGGTATTCAATGCATTGGTATCTGCTCCAGATGCTATCAGTTTTTGGACAGCATCAACATTAAAGCCACTTCCACTTGCAAAATGCAAAGGCGTATCTCCATAATTATCTCTTGCATGTATATTGGCACCGAGTGCTAATAAAGTTGAAACCTTACCAGTTCGTATCATCGCGTTTTGATGCAATGCAGTACGGTTATAAGTATCAACCGCTTCTATATCTGCGCCATTTTCTACTAGCCAGACTATAAGCTCATCGGGAATACCCCAAAAGCTTAACGCGGTTGTTTTTCCGTAACCGCCTCTTGCGTCCAATTCGCAGGTGTCAAATACAGCTTTCAAACCTTCAATGTCTTTCTTCTCGATTAATTCATTAAAATTTTTCGGAAGCGTTTTCTTTTTCTTTCCCATTCTTTTTGTTCCTTTTTAAAATCATTTGTCAAGAGATTTGATTTCAGACCCCAATTTTAGCATTAATGTTATGCTTTTCAACATATGCTTTTGCTGCATTCATCAGTTTTGTAAATTTTGCATCAATTTCACTTTGAGTTGAGGTGTCAAAATCTGAGATTGCTTTTTGTATTTGCTCTGGCGAAGCTTTTTCGTCTTTTAGTTTAGCAATCGGCAAATAACCTTCTTTTTGTTTGGCGATTGCATAAGAAAATAAATCTTTTGAAGCCTGAAGAAGTTCTTTGTTATCATCGTCTTCAGCAATATCTTTAATAGTTTGAAAACGTATTTCTAGATTGGTAATATCATATTTAAAAGCATCGTAGTAAGAAGAAGGAACCATCTTTTTTTGACTCTCATCATAAACTTGTGCTTCCGATTGCAGTTTTTCATTGATTTCTTTGCTTCCAAAACGAGACAATAAATTCGAATTTAAAGCAGCAATTTCAAAGGTTTTTTCTGGCGAAAGGTTGGTGCAAGATGTAGAAACTATGCTCGAGGCAATTAATACTAAAAATAGAGTCGTGGCATTTAAGATTTTTTTCATTTGTGAGTTTATTTATTATTTATCCTTTTAAAATTTTACTTTTTTCAATATCAAATTCTTCCGAAGTTAAAATTCCAGCATCTAAAAGTTCTTTTAAGTCTAATAATGCTTTTTTCTTTGTTTCCATCGAATTTGAAGTATCCGCTTTTGGAGCTTCGGTCTGCGGTGCAGTGTTTATTGGATTTACAGTAGTTCCAGAAGGAGCATATTTCAAAATCAACTCCGTAATTTCATTGAAACCTTTTACATTCGAATAGTCAATTGCTTTTTGTTCTTTTACATTTACGATTGAAGCATCGGCTTTGTTGTCCAATAGATATTTTACAACATCTTTCTTTCCGTTTGCAGCGCTGTAGTGAAGTGGCGTATTTCCAGATTCGTCTTGAATATTGATGTTTGCACCAGCTTCAATGAGGAGTTTTACCATACTCAGATTGCCTTTTTTGGTTGCAACATGTAGAAGACTTTCTCCTCCGTAAGTATAAGAGTTATTTAAGGTGAAACTAGATTCGTTAGAAATATTGGTTGCACTGACAATCCAATCTAGATAATCATTCATTGAAGAAGTATCACTGGTGACTGGTTTGCTGTAATTCACATCGACGCCATTTTCTAAAAACAATGCGACAATCTCCTTTTGATTATTCGCGCAAGCGTACCAAATAGGAGAGTGTCCATTATTACTTGAAGTAAATACGTCTGATCCTCTTTCAATCAATAATTTAGCCAACATTCTATTGGTTTCGTAGCATGCAATTAATAGCGCATTTTCCCCAGAATGATTCGTATGATTGATAGCCGCGCCATTGTCCAAGAGTAAAGTTACTATTGGCAATGACTTTCTATAACATGCGTAAAGTAATGGCGTATTACCTTGTTTATCGGTCACATTAATGTCGGCACCTTTATCTAAAAGCAATTGGATAATCTCACGGTTTAGTTTTGCAGAAGCCAATAATAGTGGAGTTTCTCCATTGTTATTCAATAAATTAACATCAATTCCTGCTTCAAGCAACTTTGTTGCGATATCGACCTGAGCAGTTTGTACGGTCAAGTGTAACAAGCTGTTACCGTTTTTATCGTTGATTTCAATTTTGGCGCCATTCTCCAACAAAAACAAAGCGGTCTGTTTTTGCTTTTGCAGACAAGCAAAGAATAAAGGCGTTTCTCCTGCATGATCTTCATAATCGATATCGGCTCCATCTTCAACTAATAGCTTCACAATATCCAGATATCCTCTGTGTGCGGCATAATGCAAGGCTGTTCTTCCTTTTTCGTCGGTATATTTTACCTCTACTTCTTTATTTTGAAGCAGTAATTCAGCTATTTTTCGATTGCCGTTTTCACAGGCAATTATAAATGACATTGACATAGAATTGTGATTTTAAATTTAGGCTTTCATTAAAAGCTCAACAGTTTTAACTTTCAAATTGTCTGTAGAAGCAAGCGCAAGAGCAGTTTCGTCTTTATCGTTTGTAATCTCTTTATCTGCGCCATTTTCAAGAAGCAATTTTACTTTCCTGTAAATTTCTTTTGCCGCTTCGGCATCATAATTCACATTATAGGCACAGACTTTATGCAAAATGGTATTGCCTTGATTGTCTTGTTCGTTAACATCAATTGCTCCGCTGTCTAGTGCTGATTTTAAAATACCCGATTTTTTCTCCGCTATATAATCGATGCCGGATTTCGGATTTCCATAATATTGAGCGCAGTGATTTAAGTCGGCACCATCAGATAATAACCTTTGGAAAGAATTGAGATCATTCTCCGAATCAGACATCATTCGGATAAACTCAGTCAGTAAAGTTCTTCCGTCTTTATTGATGCTGCTGAAATCTGCTGAAGAGGATTCGGCTAAAAGTTCGTACATCGGAATAGAAAACTGCTCACCAACAGCATAATAAAAAGAACTGTTTTCCTGATTGTCTTTTTCGTTAGGATCTGCTCCGTTTTCTAATAAGGTCGGAATGTATTCTTTTTTGTTTCTTTTTACAGCGTACATAAGCGGTGTTGTACCAACGACATTTTTCTCGTTGATATCAACCCCATTTTCAAGAAGTATTTTAATATATTCTTTGCCTTTTTCAGCATTTAAAGAATAATTGTTTACGATTTTATGAATTAGATTTTCCTGAGCGTTGTTTTGGTATTGCGCATTGCATCCAAAATCTTCAATTAAGCTTTTAATGACTTCTGGAACCGCTTCTTTTTCTATAAAATATCCCAATAAAGTCTGATCGCTGATTTCGTCATTAAAATTGTCGACTTTTGACATTATCTCTTTGAAGAAAGAAAGAGATTCTTCGTCATTTTTTATATTTCGAGAAAGTGGGTTGAATATCGATTTGTCAAAACTGTCCAATTCGTAAATATCGGTTTCAATAAAGTTGGCTTTTATTAGCCGTTCGATGAAATCAATTTCTTTAGCTTCAATAATTTTGGCAGCTATTTGAGAGAAATTGTTTTTAAGATACTGATCGTTAAAGTTTTCTCCGTTATTTAGGCATTCTCTGGCCTCGTCAAATTTTCCCTGAAAAAGGAAATTTTCAATCTGGTTTTGTGTTTGCATTCGAAATATATTTAAAATATGATTATAAGTTTTATTCGCAATTTTGGCTTGTAATTAGTGGCTTCACAAACATTGCTGTAAGATAAAACATAAAAATGAGAAATATATTTCAGGATAAAAATTAAAAACGGCTTTTTATGTTAAGAAATAGACCAAATAGAAATTTTAAGCTTTTTTTTCTTCTGATTTTTTGAAGAAAGTGAAAACGAGCTTAATAAATCATAAAACAAACACAATAAGTCTTTTATTTAGAGAAGAATAAAATATTTTGAGCAGAGAATTTTAAAAGGATTATTTTAAAAAATAGGGTCATTTTTTATTTAACAACCCTTTAGAACTAATCTATAAATAGCCAAATAAAAAAAATACTATCTTTACCGATCAAACGTTTATGAACTTAAGCTGCATTCTGGCAGCACTACATATATAATTATGGCATGTACAAGTTGTTCAACCTCAGATGGTGGCGCACCAAAAGGTTGTAAAAATAATGGGACTTGCGGCACCGATAGCTGCAATAAATTGACGGTTTTTGACTGGCTTTCGAACATGAGTCCGTCTAATGGAGAGGCGATTTTTGATTGTGTTGAGGTTCGTTTTAAAAACGGACGTAAGGAATTTTTTAGAAATTCAGAGAAATTAACTTTAAGTATTGGCGATATTGTAGCAACTGTTGCTTCGCCAGGACATGATATTGGAATTGTGACTCTTACAGGAGAATTGGTAAAGATTCAAATGAAGAAAAAAGGAGTGAATTACGAAAGTAATGAGGTTCCAAAAATTTATAGAAAAGCATCTCAAAAAGATATCGATATCTGGTCTGTAGCGCGTGATCGTGAGGAACCAATGAAGGTTCGTGCACGAGAATTGGCGATTCAGCACAAACTGGAAATGAAAATTTCGGATATTGAATTTCAAGGCGACGGATCAAAAGCGACTTTTTACTACACAGCAAACGATCGTGTCGATTTTAGAATGCTGATTAAGGATTTTGCTAAAGAATTCAGCACTAGAGTGGAGATGAAACAAGTTGGTTTCCGTCAGGAAGCGGCTCGTTTAGGAGGAGTTGGATCTTGCGGACGCGAACTTTGCTGTTCGACTTGGTTAACCGATTTCAGAAGTGTGAATACTTCTGCGGCTCGTTATCAGCAATTATCGTTGAATCCACAAAAATTAGCGGGACAATGTGGTAAATTAAAATGCTGTCTGAACTATGAGTTAGACACTTACATGGACGCATTAAAAGATTTTCCGGATTACGATACCAAACTAATCACAGAAAAAGGAGATGCTGTTTGCCAAAAACAAGATATTTTTAAAGGATTAATGTGGTTTGCGTATACAAACAACTTCGCAAACTGGCATGTTTTAAAAATTGATCAGGTAAAAGAAATCATTGCAGAAAATAAACAGAAAAACAAAGTTTCTTCTTTAGAAGATTTTGCTGTTGAAGTAGTTGCAGAGCCAGAAAAAGATTTCAATAATGCAATGGGTCAAGAAAGTTTAACTCGTTTTGATCAGCCAAAAAGAAAGAAAAAACCAAATCGCAAACGCAAGCAAAATGCAGAGACGGCTGCCGTTGCGACTCCAGCAAAACCACAGCAGGAGAAAAATGTAAACCACGCTAAACCAGCAGGAAATACTAATCCTAACAATGGTAATGCAAACAATGGCAACGCAAACAAACCAAACAATCAAAACAATCCAAATAAGCAAAATCATAAGAAAAAGCATAATTCGAATAAGAACAATCCGAATAAGCAAAATTCTAATGAAAACAAACCTGCTGAACCTAGAAAACCAATAACGAATACTAAAAATGAGAATAAAAAATAGCGGAATTCTTCTTTTGGTAGCTATACTTCTTTTTTCTTGTGATAAAAAAAGAGTATTTGATCAGTATAAATCTGTTGGAAGTGCTTGGCACAAAGACAGTATTGTAAGCTTTGATCTGCCAGTTTTAGATTCTACAAAAAAGTTCAACCTCTTTGTAAACATACGAGACAATAATAATTATCCGTTTAATAATTTATTTTTAATTGTTGCTCTTGAAACACCAAGCGGTTTTACAAAAGTGGATACATTAGAATACCAAATGGCAGAGCCAGATGGAACGTTGTTAGGAAATGGATTTTCTGACATAAAAGAAAGTAAACTTTATTACAAAGAAGATGTGAAGTTTACAGGGAAATACAAAGTTCACATCAAACAAGCGGTTAGACAATCGGGTAAAATCCCAGGTGTTGAAGCTTTGCAAGGAATTACAGACGTTGGTTTTAGAATAGAACAAAAAGATTAGATAAATAGTTATGGCTGCTAAAAAAAACAATCAATCCAAAAGCGTTAAGGATATTAATTATTACAAAAAGAAATTTTGGCGGGTTTTTGCCTACTCTTTATTAGGAGTTTTAGCCTTCTTCTTATTTGCTTCTTGGGGTTTATTTGGTTCTATGCCTTCATTTGAAGATTTAGAAAATCCAGATTCAAACCTTGCTACCGAAATTATCTCTTCTGATGGAGTTGTGATTGGTAAATATTTCAAAACCAATAGATCGCAACTTAAATATTCTGATTTGCCTAAAAATTTAGTTGAAGCACTTGTTGCAACTGAAGATGCACGTTTTTACGACCACTCAGGAATTGATGGGCGTGGAACTTTAAGAGCTGTTTTTAGTTTAGGAACAAATGGGGGTGCGAGTACATTGACACAACAGCTTGCAAAACAGTTGTTTCATGGTGAAGGATCGAAATTTTTGCCTTTTAGAGTTGTACAAAAAATAAAAGAATGGATTATTGCCATTCGTCTGGAAAGACAATATACAAAGAACGAAATCTTAGCGATGTATTGCAACGTTTATGATTTCGGAAATTATTCTGTTGGAGTAAGTTCTGCCGCTCAGACTTATTTCTCAAAAGAGCCAAAAGACTTGACAATTGACGAATCTGCTATTTTGGTCGGAATGTTCAAAAATTCAGGTTTGTACAATCCGGTAAGAAATCCGCAGGGCGTAAAAAACCGTCGTAATGTGGTTTTGTCGCAAATGGCAAAAGCAAAAATGATTTCGGAAGCTGAAAAAGAAAGACTTCAAGCGCTTCCAATTACGCTGAAATTTAAATTGGAAAGCCACCGTGAAGGTATCGCTACTTATTTCAGAGAATATCTTCGCGATTACATGAAAAAATGGGTTGCTGAAAACAAAAAGCCTGATGGATCTGATTACGATATTTACAAAGATGGTCTTAAGATTTATACTACTATAGATTCTAGAATGCAAACCTACGCTGAAGAAGCGGTTGCTGCGCACATGCAAAACCTTCAACAGCAGTTTTTTATTGATCAAAAAAACAATAAAAATGCTCCTTTCGTAAATATTACACAAGCTGAGACAGATAGAATCATCATGCAAGCCATGAAAAATTCTGTTCGTTGGGCTCAGATGAAAGATATGGATAAAAGCGAGGAAGATATCATTGCATCATTCAAAGTAAAAACTAAAATGCGTGTCTTTACTTGGAAAGGTGAAAGAGATACCACTATGACACCACTGGATTCTATTCGTTACTACAAGCACTTTTTGCAATCTGGTTTAATGTCTATGGAACCTCAAACAGGAGCAATTAAAGCTTGGGTTGGAGGAATCAATTACAAATATTTCCAATACGATCACGTAGGGCAGGGAGCAAGACAGGTAGGTTCTACTTTCAAGCCTTTTGTTTATGCAACGGCAATCGAAGAATTAAATATGTCGCCATGTGATTCTATTCTTGATGGACCTTTCATGATCCATAAAGGACGTCACCACGTAACAGAAGACTGGGAACCAAGAAACTCAGATTACAGATACCGCGGAATGGTAACTTTAAAACAAGCCTTGGCAGCTTCTATCAATACAGTTTCGGCTAAATTAATTGATAGAACAAGTCCAGAAGCAGTTGTAGAATTAACTAAAAAATTAGGAGTAAAAACAGAAATTCCAGTTCAGCCTTCAATTGCACTAGGTGCGGTAGATATTACAGTTGAAGATATGGTTGCGGCGTATAGTACATTTGCGAACCAAGGAGTTTATGTAAAACCACAGTTTTTAAGCAGAATTGAAAACAAAAGCGGAGAGGTTATTTACGAACCAATTCCAGAGTCTCACGACGTTTTAAATAAAGATATTGCCTTTGCGGTAATCAAATTGCTTCAAGGGGTTACAGAAAGTGGTTCTGGTGTGCGTTTACGTACTCAGGGCGGCGGAAGTGGAGATAATCGTTGGACAGGATATCCATACATGTTTACAAACCCAATTGCAGGTAAAACAGGAACAACGCAAAACCAGTCTGATGGTTGGTTTATGGGAATGGTTCCGAACTTGGTAACTGGAGTTTGGGTTGGATGTGAAGATCGTTCAGCACGTTTCAAAAGTTTGACTTACGGACAAGGAGCAACTGCAGCTTTGCCTGTTTGGGGGTATTACATGAAAAAGTGTTATGCTGATAAAAGCCTTCAGGTTTCTAAAGGCGAGTTTGAACGTCCAGCAAACCTTTCTATAAAAGTAGACTGTTACGCTAGGCCAGTTATAGTGAAAGATACCACACAGACCGAACAAAATACAGATGAATTTGAATTGTAACATTGTTGCAATAAATCTTATCTAATTATATATCAATCCCTTTACCAGTCTTGTAGAAGATTTGTAAAGGGATTTTTCTTTTCGTTTTATTTTTACGAAATCGTTATAATTTCACCTAAAAATCTTATTTTTATCAAAAATATTCAGCAATAAAGATAGTTTGTTATGATAACAAAAAAAGTAAATAGCGTTCATGAAGCTATTGAAGGAATCGATAGCGGTATGACCATTATGTTTGGTGGTTTCGGATTATGTGGTATTCCTGAAAATACAATTGCAGCTTTGGTAAATACATCCATTTCAGATTTAACCTGTATTTCCAACAATGCTGGTGTAGACGATTTTGGTTTAGGATTGTTGTTGCAGAAAAAGCAGATCAAAAAAATGATTTCTTCTTATGTGGGAGAAAACGCCGAATTCGAACGTCAGATGCTTTCGGGAGAATTAGAAGTTGAATTGACGCCTCAAGGAACTTTGGCAGAACGCTGTCGTGCGGCTCAGGCTGGAATTCCTGCTTTCTTTACACCAGCAGGTTACGGAACTGAAGTTGCTGAAGGAAAAGAAGCACGCGAGTTTAATGGAAAAATGCATATTATGGAAGAAGCTTTTAAAGCCGATTTTTCTATTGTAAAAGCTTGGAAAGGCGATGAAGCCGGAAATCTGATTTTCAAAGGAACAGCCAAAAACTTCAATGCTTGTATGGCGGGTGCAGGAAAGATCACAATTGCAGAAGTAGAAGAGTTGGTTCCTGTTGGCACATTAGACCCCAATCAAATTCATATTCCTGGAATTATGGTACAGCGTATCTTTCAAGGAGAAAAATTTGAAAAGAGAATTGAGCAACGCACAGTAAGAGCTAGAAATTAGATAATTAGAAAATGAGGTAATTAGATAATTAATTTAGATTGTGTATAGAATTATCTTATTATCAAATTGACTAATTGACACATTAAAAAGATACATTAAAACTATGGCACTTAGTAAAGAAGATATAGCAAAGCGAATTGCAAAAGAAGTAAAAGACCGTTATTTCGTAAATCTTGGAATTGGGATTCCGACTTTGGTCGCAAATTATGTTCGAGAGGATATAGCGGTTGAATTCCAAAGTGAAAATGGAGTTCTCGGAATGGGGCCTTTTCCTTTTGAAGGAGAAGAAGATGCGGATGTGATCAATGCAGGAAAACAAACCATTACAACACTTCCGGGTGCAAGTTTCTTTGATTCAGCTTTCAGTTTTGGAATGATTCGTAGCCAAAAAGTAGATTTGACAATCTTAGGAGCAATGGAGGTTTCTGAAAACGGAGACATCGCAAACTGGAAAATTCCAGGTAAAATGGTAAAAGGAATGGGAGGCGCAATGGATTTGGTGGCTTCTGCCGAAAATATCATCGTTGCCATGATGCACGTAAACAAAGCAGGAGAGTCAAAAATCTTAAAAAGATGTACTTTGCCATTAACTGGTGTAGGATGCGTTAAAAAGGTTGTAACTGAGCTTGCGGTTCTAGAAGTAACTGAAAAAGGTTTTAAGCTCTTAGAACGAGCGCCAGGTGTCTCAGTCGAGCACATCATCGCCTCAACCGAAGCCGATTTGATTATTGAAGGAGAAATTCCTGAGATGGATATCAGCTAAAAAAATTTTTTTTTCTAAAAAACCGATCAAGGCCAGCTTTTAAAAGAGCTGGCCTTTTTTGTAGGAATTAATTAAAGGATTTACAGTTATTGATTTTAATAAACTATAGTAGATTCAAAACTTATTTTTAAATATAAACAACTACTAATCAGTCAAATAATTGTTTTTTGAGCTATTTTCTTACGAAATCAATATGGTTTGTTACATAAAAATGGAATTAATGTAAAAAATGTTGCTTTTAATCGATTAAAGACATATTTAATCGATTATATAACATAAATAAAATATTTTTACACAAAAATAAAGTATTTACCTACATTAAATATTTTGTTTGTAATCCATTTAACCAAAATTAAATACCACATTATTATGGAAAGAAAATTACCTAAGATTATGGCGTCAGCCGTTATTATTCTTACATTTTCAGCACCTGTATTTGCTCAGAATACAGACAAGCGGATAAATCAGAAAAATTTATCAGAAAATGGACAACCGAGTCTAATCACTTTTAGTGATAAATCTACTTACAAGGGAACAGATTACAATACTGTTTTTAAAGAGCAACTTGGACTAAAGGATAACCAATCTTTTTTGAAAGTTAAAACCGAATCAGACAGAGAGGGGTTTACTCATGAAAAGTTTCAGTTGTATGAACAAGGAATTAAAGTAGAATTTGCCAATTATACGTTACATTCTAAAGAAGGCAAATTAGTTTCTATGAATGGTGAGTTTTATGCTTTTAAAAATGTAAAAACTACTCCGAAATTATCAAGTCAGGATGCATTTGCTAAAGCGATTGCTTACACGGGAGCAAAAGAATACTTATGGGAAAAACCCAAAGATGCTGCTGCAATGGATTATGAAAAACCAAAAGGGGAGTTGGTTTTATTACCAGATATGGAAGAACAAGGGCAGGATAGAAAATCAGACAAAGTTCGATTGGCTTATAAGTTTGATATCTATGCTACGAATCCGTTGAGCAGAGGTGATCTCTATATCGACGCTGAAACTGGAAAAGTTTTGTTTTATAATGCTACAATAAAACACCTTGGAGAATATAGTCACGGAGGGAAATTGGAATCTGCGAAAGCAAAGCAAAAGGAAATATCTAATGCAAAAGCTGTAATTGTTTCGGCAAATGCAGCAACACGTTACAGCGGAACTCAGACCATTCAGACTACTCTAAGTGGATCTTCTTATATTTTATCTGATGGAACTCGCGGAAATGGAATTCAAACTTATAATTCTGCCAGAACAGCGACATACCCAACAACCAATTTCACAGATGCTGACAATAACTGGACAGCTGCTGAGTATAATAATACAAATAAAGATAATGGAGCATTAGATGCACATTGGGGTGCTGAAATGACATATGATTATTGGTCTGCTGTTCATGGAAGAAACAGTTATGACAATGCTGGAGCAAAAATTAGAAGTTATGTTCACTACAATTTAGTAGCTGCTGGATATCCAAATAACAATAATGCATTCTGGAACGGAAGCGTTATGACCTATGGTGACGGAACAGGAACTGGAGGATTTGATATCTTGACGTCAATAGATGTTGCTGGACATGAAATTGGACATGCGGTTTGTACTTATACAGCAAATCTTGCTTATCAAAAAGAATCAGGAGCAATGAATGAGGGTTTCTCTGATATTTGGGGAGCTTGTATCGAATATCGTGCTGCACCAACAAAATCGACATGGTTAGTGGGAGAAGATATTGAAAGAAGATCAGGGCATCTTGCTTTGCGTTCTATGAGTAATCCAAAATCTGAAGGGCAGCCAGATACTTATGGAGGAACTAATTGGGTGAGCCAAAGCTGTACACCCACTAGTAGTAATGATTATTGTGGCGTTCATACCAATTCGGGAGTTCTGAATCATTGGTTTTATATTTTATCAGTTGGTAAATCAGGAACAAATGATATTGGAAGCACCTATAATGTGACTGGTATAACTATCGATAAAGCGGCAAAAATTGCCTATCGTTTAGAAAGTGTGTATTTAACCGCAAATTCTACTTATGCAAATGCAAGGACATCAGGAATACAATCTGCAATAGATTTGTATGGTGCAGGTTCGGCTGAAGTTATAGCAACAACCAATGCTTTTTATGCAGTAGGTATTGGCCCAGCTTATGTAGGATCTAGTGATACTGTTGCGCCTACAGCTCCAACAAGTCTTGCAGCTTCGGGTACTACGGGAACAACAACTAATTTATCGTGGACAGCCTCAACAGATAATGTAGCTGTTACAGGGTATGATATTTACCAAGGAACAACATTAAAAGGTTCGTCTGCAACAACAAGTTATACCGTAACTGGTTTAACAGCATTAACAGCTTATAGTTTTAGTGTAAAAGCTAAAGATGCAGCAGGAAATGTTTCGACAGCGAGTAATACAGTAAATGTTACAACTACTTCTGCGGGATTAACATATTGTACATCTCAGGGTAATAGTACGGCAGACGAAAGAATTGGTAAAGTTGTATTTGGAACAATCAATAATACATCTACAGGAACAGCGGGTTATGAAAATTACACCTCAATTTCGACAAATGCAACAAGAGGAACTGCATATACAATTGCGATCACACCGAGCTGGACATCTACAGTTTACAGTGAAGGATATGCTGTATTTATAGATTATAATCAAGATGGTGATTTTGCCGATTCTGGTGAAACGGTTTGGACAAAAGCGACATCAACAGCAACTTCGGCATCTGGAACTATTACAATTCCAGCAACGGCAACTCTTGGGACAACAAGACTTAGAGTTTCTATGAAATACAATGGAGTTCCAACATCTTGCGAAAGTTTTTCTTATGGACAAGTTGAAGATTATTCGATAAACATAACAGCTTCAGGAGCAATTGTGAATGAAGAACTTGTTGCGGGATTGATAGAGACTAATGAAAATTCTGAATTTGTATTATATCCAAATCCTGTTACAAATGAGCTAAATGTCTCATTCTTAAATAATAAAGGATATACATTTAGAATTACAAATGTTTTAGGTCAACAAATTAGTAAAGGTGAACTTTCTGAAAGCCCTATAGATGTAAGTCTATTAAGTACAGGAGTTTACATTATAGAATTGAACAACGGTACAAAAAGAATCGTTAAGAAATTCGCTAAAAAATAAAATAATAACTATAAAAAAGTAAAAAACCGCCTACTTGGGCGGTTTTTCTTTTTTCAAAATCTTAGAAACTTTAAAAACTATAAATTAAATGAAGCTCCTAAACTAAAAGTAGCTTGATTATTCAAATGATAAAAAGGATCATTGTTTGAACCGTATTTTGCAATTGGGAATCCGATTTCTGTGAAAACACCAAATCCATCTGTAAAGAAATATCGACCACCAACGTGTCCGCCGAAATTATGTAAACCTAAGCTTAATCCAGGGTAAACGTCCAATTCTTTTACACCAATTACGCTAGATAAGTTAGCATTGATTCTTGCTTTTGCATCAAAACGATCTGAGAAATCTGGCTCAGCATCACGGTAAGGATTTGTGCTGCCGTGGTAGAAACCGTTAAAATTATCAAACCCTAGTATGTAGTTAGCAACAAAACCAAAAGAGAAATTTTCTCCTAAACCAAAATCAACAGAACCTTGAATTCCAGAACCACCATCTTGTAAATTAGCTCCTACGTTTACTTTAATATCTCCCTTTCCTTTAAAAGCTTCTTGAGCATTAACAAATCCGAATGTAACTAAAAATACAAGTGTAATAACCTTTTTCATAAAAATTTAATATTAATTATTTGGGCAGCAAATGTAAAATTTAAATAAATTAATTCCTACCTTTTTCGTTAAAATAGAGTTCGTTCAGTGGTTCACTTTGCCAGTATTCCTTAGTATCAACATCTAAAATCGTAAGCGGACCTCTAAATGCTGCGCCTGTATCTACATTCCAGACACAAGCTCTGTTTACAGGAACCGTTTCTCCAATTCGGGTAACGGGTGTGTGACCAATATAAACTTCCTTATAAACGGTAAATCTTTTCGGATAGTGTAAATCGTCTTCTTTTAATTTTGGGTCTAATGAAAGTGCTGTTTCCCAAAGGGTTCTATCCCAGTAAAATAGTTTAGAAAAATATTCCCATTTTACACCATTCAAATTAGTGAAGCCTGCATGAACAAACAAACGATTGTGATCGTCAAGATAAAAATCCTGAAGATTTTCTAGAAATTCGATATGCGCTTTCTTTTTCTCTTCAGAAATTTTAGCATAACCTTCAACCGTAGCTTTTCCGCCATGTTTGTACCACATTTCTTCATCAAAATCATCATGTCTGTTTTCGAGCCAGTCCAAAGCCAGCTGATCATGATTTCCTCGTATGCAGATGCAGTTTTGTTTGCTTTTTAAATCAATCAAATAGTCGATTACTTCAACAGACTGACTCCAGCCGTCAACATAATCGCCCAAAAAAATTAGAGTATCTTCTGTGGTAACGTTGGCTCTCTCTAGTACTTGTTCAAGTGCAAGTAATCCGCCATGAATGTCACCTATAACAAATGTTCGCATTATTTAATTTTTCGAGTAGAAGAACAAAAATAGAAAGAATAATTGGTTTGAACTCATTGAATTCAGATTCTTTAAAAATTGATATGATTTATAACTACTTACAATACTTTTTTATTATTTTTCCTCAGTAAATTTGCAAAATGTCTGAAACACCAAAATATCGCAAAATTATCCATATTGATATGGATGCATTTTACGCATCGGTAGAACAGATGGACAATCCGGAATTAAGAGGCAAACCGGTAGCAGTTGGGGGTTCTGAAAATCGAGGTGTAGTTTCAGCCGCAAGTTACGAAGCCAGAAAATTTGGCGTTCGTAGTGCCATAAGCGGGGTTTTAGCAAAAAAATACTGCCCGGACATTATCTTCGTCAGACCCAGATTTGATCGTTACAAGGAAATTTCATCCAAGATTCATAAGATCTTTCATGATTATACTGATTTAGTCGAGCCTCTTTCGCTTGACGAAGCTTACTTGGACGTTACCAAAAACAAAAAAGGAAATCCTAGCGCAAGTCTTTTGGCACAGGAAATTAGGCAAAGAATTTTTAATGAAGTAGGGTTGACGGCTTCGGCGGGAATTTCGGTCAATAAATTTGTGGCTAAAATTGCCAGCGATTATAACAAACCAAACGGACAAAAAACGGTAAATCCCGACGAGGTAGAAGCTTTTCTGGAGGATCTTCCCATTCGTAAATTTTACGGAGTTGGAAAAGTAACTACAGAAAAAATGTATCAGCTCGGAATTTTTACAGGAACCGATTTGAAAAGCAAATCTCTAGAGTTTTTAGAAAAGCACTTCGGAAAATCGGGAACATTTTATTACCATGTGGTTCGAGGCATTCATAATAGCGAAGTAAAATCTTCACGAATTACCAAATCTGTTGCTGCAGAACATACTTTTGATGTGAATTTGTCTTCGGAGATTTTTATGATGCAACAGTTGGAGCGTATTGCAACTTCGCTAGAGAAACGTCTTCAAAGGCATAACATTTCTGGAAAAACGATTACGCTCAAAATCAAATACAGCGATTTTTCGCAGCAGACGAGGAGTAAAACGCTTCCCTATTTTATTTCTGATAAAAGTCTGATTATGGAAAACGTTGAGGAATTATTGTACCAGGAAAAAATGAAAGATTCAGTACGATTGCTCGGAATTTCGTTGAGCAATTTAAATAACGAGGTAAAAAAAGCGGTGGTAGTACAGCTTAAATTTACTTTTTAATAACAATTTTGAAAAGTTTAAAATAAGGCTAGGTTATGAATAACAAGATTTTTCTGCTATCTTTGAGTAAAAAGATATATCTGTCTTCTGAATTGATTTTGTATGAAAAATAGAAATTCCGACGATCCGTTACAGCGAAATTCAGTTCCAATTCTTTCTTGGGATTTTCATTACGAATATCTAAACGAGCTAAAAGCATTAAGTACTGATTTAAAAAGGGTAAGCGAAATCTCAGATGAGTTTATCTGGGATGAAAAAACGCTCAATATTCAGGAACGAATCAAAAATGAAGTGGTTTTAATAACCGATTTAGATTTGAAAATAGTTTTCGCGTCAAGCGGAATAAAAAAAATGACGGGTTACAAAGAAGAAGAAGTCTTAGGAAAAACCCCTAAGATGTTTCAAGGCCCAGCAACTTCACAAAAAGATTTAAAGGAAATTAGAGATGCGGTAAAAAAGAAGATTCCTTTTGCCAAAACCCTCGAAAATTATAGAAAAAACGGTCAAACCTATAAATGTAAAATCGATGCCTCGCCAGTTTATAACCTGAAAGGTGAGATATCTCATTTTATAGCCTTCGAAAAACAAGACATAAGCGCTTAGTTATTTTGCCGCAAAGGCACTAAGACACAAAGATGTTTTTTAAAGAGAAAAAAATAAAGCTATCCGTTAGGGATAGCTTTATTTTTATAAAAAACTTTGCGTCTTAGTGCCTTTGTGGCAAAACATCTTTATAAATTAGCAAAGAAATCATTTCCTTTATCGTCGGTGATAATAAACGCAGGGAAATCTTTGACGGTGATTTTACGAACAGCTTCCATTCCTAATTCTTCAAAATCAACAACTTCCACTTTTAAGATATTATCTTGAGCCAAAATAGCAGCAGGCCCACCGATAGACCCCAAATAGAATCCGCCGTATTTGTTGCAGGCATCAGTAACTTGTTTGGTACGGTTTCCTTTTGCCAGCATAATCATACTTCCGCCATTTTTCTGGAATTCATCCACATAAACGTCCATACGTCCAGCAGTTGTTGGTCCGAAACTTCCTGAAGCCATTCCATCTGGAGTTTTTGCAGGACCAGCGTAATATACTGGGTGATTTTTGAAATACTCTGGCATTGGTTTTCCAGCGTCTAATAATTCTTTGATTTTTGCGTGAGCAATATCTCGGGCAACAATTACAGTTCCGTTTAGTTTTAAACGAGTTTTAACTGGATATTGAGATAATTTAGCCAAAATATCTGCCATAGGCTGATCTAAATCAATTTCTACAGGAGCTTCTAAATGTGGAGCTGTTTCTGGTAAAAATTGCTTTGGATTTACTTCTAACTGCTCGACAAAGATTCCGTCTTTAGTAATTTTTCCTTTGATATTTCTATCTGCCGAGCAAGAAACTCCAAGTCCTACCGGGCAAGAAGCTGCATGACGAGGCAAACGGATTACACGAACATCGTGCGTGAAATATTTTCCTCCAAATTGCGCTCCAATAGCACTTTCTTGGCAGATTTTCTGAACTCTTTCTTCCCATTCAAAATCACGGAAAGCTTGGCCCGCCATGTTTCCAGAAGTTGGAAGGTGGTCATAATATCCAGCAGAAGCTTTTTTAACAGCGCTTAAGTTTGCTTCAGCAGAAGTTCCGCCAATTACCAAAGCTAAATGGTATGGAGGACAAGCAGAAGTTCCTAAATCTTTAATTTTTGTGCGAATGAATTCATCTAATGATTTTTCATTCAACAAAGACTTAGTTTGTTGGTATAAGTATGTTTTGTTTGCAGATCCTCCACCTTTTGCCATGAACAAAAAGTCGTAAGAAGTTCCTTTTTTAGCATAAATATCAATTTGTGCCGGAAGATTTGATCCTGAATTTTTCTCTTCAAACATCGAAATCGGAACAATCTGAGAATAACGTAAATTTCTTTTTTGATACGTATTAAAAATACCACGGCTTAACCACTCTGCGTCATCAACACCAGTAAAAATGCTTTCGCCTTTTTTAGCCATTACAATCGCAGTTCCAGTATCTTGACAGCTTGGCAACTGACCTTCAGCAGCGACAGAAGCATTTTGAAGCAAGTTGTAAGCTACAAATCGATCATTGTCTGTTGCTTCTGGATCGTCAAGAATTTTTCTTAGTTTCTGTAAATGCGTTGTTCGTAGCATAAACGAAACATCTGTCAAAGCTTCTTCAGCCAATAATTCTAAACCTTTTGGATCAACGGTTAAAACTTCACGTTCTCCAAATTGTTCTACTTTCACAAAATCAGAAGTGATTTTGCGATACTGCGTATCATCCTTTAAGATCGGATAAGGATCTTGGTATATAAAATCGATCATTGTTTTGTTTTTTTACAAATTTAGAAATTATTTACCTAAGAAAGAATTTGAATTAGGACTCTTCTGCAGATGTTTTTTACTCTGCAGCGTTAAATTGATCAAACGTCATCTTTTTTTCAAAGTACGGTTTGTCTTTGGCAGAGAGTAACATTTTTTTCCATTTATTATCTTTTAATTCGAAAGCTATTGAGTCTGAGTGCTTAAGGATGCCCATGTCCATGTTTTCATCTTCGTCCGCAGGTATAAACGCAACAGTTTTGCAATAAAAGGATTTTGGATCAGATTTAGTAGAAGTATTTACAATTTCAACCCAGCTTCCCCAGCCGCTGTCGGTCATAGAGCTCCATTGGTGAACCAATTGTAATTCGCTGTTTTTTATATAATACAAGTAGTTGTCATGCGCATAGCCACAAGCAGGAAATCCAACGGTGATTTGTATGAATGGCGAATTTTTAGAAGTTTCAGATGTTAATCCGTAAGAAGCTGTCCACTCAGAACCTTTCTCAAAACCTTTTATAGCAACTTTAGAAGATGCTGTTTTGGTTTTATTTTGATAAAAGTCTAATCGGTATTTTACCGTAACGATACTGTCCTTATCTGCTTGCTGATCTACCAAATGCGCCAGGATAAAATCTGTAGAAGATTCTGTTCCGTCCGTGTAAATGGCTACAGTATCGGTTTTAATAATCTTTTCATCAGCAGAAACCTCTAATGTCTCTTGTGGTTCAATTATCTCGGCTATAGGTGGCGCAGCATCTGTAGGTTTTGTTTTTTGACATCCGATAAAAATAAGTAGGGAGAAAAATAGAGTGTGGATTTTCATCTTTGGGGAGATATTTTAATTGTTTTTTTAATTCTAGCGAAACCTCTAAAGTATAAAATTATGAGATTTTTTTGAAGAAAAAAGAAAAAGAAGCACATGAAAAATAAGTTTAATTACTTTCAAGGCTTCTTTTAAAACTTTAATTAATTAGTCTTTATTCTTTGTAATAAAGGTATTTAGAGTGGCTTTTTTAAGGAGAAAAAAATGTTCTTAATTTTTTAAAAAAACCAAGTCGCTACAAAAATGGCTGTAATTACACAGATTAAATCTACCAATAGCATTGTACCCAAAGCGTAACGAGTGTTTTTGATGTTTACAGATCCAAAATAAACCGCAATTACGTAGAAAGTACTCTCGGCGCTGCATTGGAAAATACTGCTTAGTCTTGCAGTTAAAGAATCGGCTCCAAAAGTATTCATGGAATCAATTAGGAAACCTCTTGAACCTGCAGAACTAAATGGACGAAGCATCGCAACTGGCAGCGCATTAGTAATTTCTTTGCTTACACCTAAATTCGAAAAGACAAATCCGATTGCATCGCTGATAATTTCGAATAAACCGCTGTTTCTGAATAGTGAGATTGCAACCAGCATTCCTAAAACATAAGGAAAAATCGTAACTCCAGTTTTAACTCCGTTATTGGCGCCAACTACAAAAGTGTCGAAAACAGTGGTTTCTGCCTCTTTGAATTTCTTTTCATGTATGAATGAGAAAATTAGAGTAAATGCAATAATGGCAATTAAGATTAATCCAGAAAGGTTAGAAGTAAAATAGTTTTTTCCGATTAAGTCCAAATGATTCACATACATCAGCAAACTTACAATTGCAGCAATTAGAACCATCAAACCAATAAGAAGCGAAGCACTTTTAAAATTGATTTTTTGTTTGATTCCAACAATCAGGAAAGCCGCAATGGTTCCAATGAAAGATGTTATAATACAAGGCAGCATAACATCGGCAGGATTACTGGCATTTGCCGCAGCACGGTAACCAATAATTGAAGTTGCAATTAAAGTCAAACCAGAAGCATGAAGGCACATAAACATGATTTGCGCATCACTCGCTTTGTCTTTTTCGGGATTTATTTCCTGTAAACTTTCCATGGCTTTCAATCCGAATGGCGTTGCAGCAGAATCTAATCCCAAGAAATTGGCAGCAAAATTCAAAGTCATGTAAGATATCGAAGGGTGATTTTTAGGAATACTCGGGAAAACTTTCACAAAAACCGGACTCAAAGCTTTGGCCAATTTTCCTGAAGCTCCAGAAACGATTAAAAGTTCCATCAAACCACAGAAAAAAGCTAAATAAGCAATAAGAGGCAAAATTAGATCGACCAAAGTGCTTTTACAAGTTGGCAATAAACCATCAGATTTTTGAAGTCCGCTGTAAATTTTTACGGTTTTGTTTTTGTAAACGTAAGTAGTGTCGGCATTAAGCGTATCACGATTGATAATCATGGTCTGATCTGGCGCTTTTTTAATGCTGTCTTTTAAGAAAGCAGGAAGTTCTTCGACGTATTTTTCAGAAACCAAAATTGGATCGTCTTTCTTTCCATTCAAAATAGAATCAATGGTATACGTGTTGGCAGTAAACAAACTGACTACAATAAAAACAATCGAAGAAATAAAAATCGCTAACCAAAATCTGCTTAATACCATAATTGTAATTTTTTGTAAATGTAATTATTTAGCAATAATAAGCATAAAGATTTTATGTAATGAGACGGTAATTTGAGTTTATATGTCGCCCAGCTGGGGCTTTTTGAAATAGGAAATTTCATTCGCTATTAATATATCGCTCTTCCAGAGCTCTTTTTGAATTTTAGTTAGGTGAAATAGCTCTGGAAGAGCGAAATATTTATAGAAATCGATTAGACAATAATTAAAAAGCCTCAGCGGGGCAAAATCTAATTTATCTATTTTTTTAAATGGACTATTCAATCACAACTTTGGTTTCCAAATAGGTTTCAAAAGCTTTAATTCCTTCAAACAAAATTTCCTTTTTCGAACTTTCGGTTTCATTAAAAAATTCCGTTTCAATTTTAGCGTGATCTTTTTTTATGGTTCGTTTCCAGATTCCAATTACTTTTCCGTTTTCTAAAATTATGGGTTTAAAAATGCCATTATTGGTAAAAACTTTTGATTGATGTTCGGTATTAAAAGAAACATCGCGTGTTTTATACGAAATTAAAATTTCATCAAAAGCGGGAAGAAAATGTAAGCTTTCGCGAAAATTTTCCTCGTCTCTTAGCCCTTGTTTAAACCAATATTGTTGACTATCAATAGTAATGTTTTCTAATTGCAACTTTATTGCGTTAATTGTTTTCTTGCATATTGTAGCAGGAAATCCTGACCACCAGGAAAAATCATACACTGTTGCTGGGCCATGACTTTCAAAATAGCGTAAGGCAAGTTTGGCTAATGCTTCTTCTGTTGACAATTTGGTTTTTGGTTTAGAAACTCTTTCTTCCAGTAGCGCATAAGTAATTTGTTTGCCTTTCATTTTACCATTGCAAACTAAACCATCCAATTCGGCATTCATCATTACAATAACAGGGGATAAATCTCCAGTTTTTTTCTGAATGTTAAGTTCCTGCATGATTTCCTCTCGTGTTAAATGATTATTTCCTGCTAGAAGTTTTTCTATGGCGGCATTGACCTGATCGAATTTCTTTTCGTCAAAACCATGCTGTTTAGCCATTGTAGCAAAAAGGCGCTTTACTTGTGGCGAAGAAAGCTCGAGCATCCAATAAATATCATCAGGAGAAACAAAATGCCAAGTTGGACGCAGAATATGAGTTCGAATAATTTGAGCTGAATTTATGGCTTCTTCTATTTCTTTTTCGCTTGAACTACAACGAGAACCAATTGCCCATTTTGCCATAGCATAATCCTGAGCTTGCATAGCACCGAAATGCTTTACAATTTCTTGAGGAGAACATTGATTTTCCTGATAAAGCTTCTGAGAAGCCATACGATAATGTGAAATTTCCGAATGATTCATTTCTAGCAATTAATTTAAACCATAAAAGTTATATAAGTTCAGATGAAGTGATCTTAGAATCTTAGCAACTCAGAACCTTAGCATCTAAAAAGAAGCTATACATGAATAATCTCTTCATCAATCAATAAATCTTCGCGGCGCAAGCGAAGAAAAACCTGCGCAACTGCAATGGTGTCTTTTTCGCAATACGTAATAATTCGATCAATGTCTTTTTCGACATAATAGACGTGAGCAACCTGGCTTCCGTCAATATCGCCTTTTGGCGAAGGAACTCCCAAAATCTTGGTTAGCAATTTTAGCGAAGTAAAATGCTTATAATCGCCAAATTTCCATAATTCGAGAGTATCAAGATGCGGAATTTCCCAAGGTTTTTTACCGAACAAATTCAATTTGTCGGGAATGGGCATTTGGTTGATGATCATTCTTCGGGCAATAAACGGAATATCAAATTCTTTCGAATTATGTCCGCAAAGCAAATGCTGAGGCTGATTAAAATGATTGTTAACCAGATTTGAAAAATCTTTTAAGATTTTCTTTTCTTCACCAAAAAACGAAGTCACCCTAAAATTACGAACATCTCCTTTGATGGTAAAAAAGCCAACAGAGATGCAGATTATCTTTCCGAACTCGGCCCAAATTCCCGCACGTTCGTAAAATTCTTCAGGTGTAAACTCCTCTTTTCGCTGATATTGTGTTTTCAAATCCCAAAGCGATTGCATTTCCGCATCAAGCGAATTGAAGCTTTCTTCTTCGGGAACGGTTTCTATATCAAGAAATAAAATGTTATTGAGGTTTATTTTTTCAATCATTTTTAAGACTTCTTAGATATTAGATAATTAGACTTGTATTTTTATGTTTTACAAATATGCGTAAAATTCTTACTATTTAAAAATCGTTAGAATAAACTTTGTTGTGCAGACGGACATTCGTGTTCCAAAAGCCATTTTTTGCGTGACAATCCGCCAGCATATCCAGTTAAAGACCCATTTGTTCCAATAACGCGGTGACAGGGAACCACAATCCAAAGCGGATTTTTGCCATTTGCTGATGCTACAGCGCGAATTGCTTTTACATCGCCCAATTTCTTGGTCTGGTCCATATAACTAACCGTTTTTCCGTAAGGAATTTCTAAAAGAGATTTCCAGACTTTCTGCTGAAATTCGGTTCCTTGTGGATTTAGTTTAAGATCAAAATCGGTTCTTTTTCCTTCAAAATATTCATTCAATTGCGAAACGGCTTCTTGCAAAACGGCTGGAATTTCCTTAGAAACTTCATTTGTTCCAACATCGGAAACAGAAATTACCGAAATACCGTTTTCATCTCCAATGATTTTGGTGATTCCGAGAGGCGAATTGATGAAAACTGTTTCCATGATTTTTGAGTTATAACCGTATAGAAGCAAAGGTCAATCGCAAAGTTCGCAAAGTTTTTTTAAATCATGTAAGTAATTTAAGTTTTTGTATAACGCTTTAAACGATTGTCACCCTGAGCGAGTCTAAGGCTTGTGAAAAATAGTATATCCCTGACTTTGTTAAGTCTAGAAGCATAAAGAATCAATTAAAAAGTCATTAATAGTCCACAGTTTGATTCTTTGGCTTCTTCGTAAATCTCAATTAATTCTTCATAAGCTTGGATAACTTCTTTGTCTAAGCTCTCAGTCTCGAAGATATTTATGAAGTTTTGTTTTAAACTTATTAGTTCTTTATGAATGCTAGAAATTTGCTGAGAGTCAATAAAACCAAGTCCCATTCTGCCTGGGTCTAAAGTAAAGTTTTCAGAATCTAATGATTTGCCAAGTATATAATATTCATTATTAAACTTAAGGTCTAATTCATCAAATGATTCTAATAATAATTCCCAGCTATAAGATAACCCTAATTCTTCATCAGGATTATAATATTTTGTCATTGCAAAATCTGCTAGTTCTTGAATATCTTCGGTTTCTAACTCTTCTACCCATTCAGATGTAAGTTCTTGTCCTGAATAAGGTGACTTTAAATCGTTTAAATTTTGGTTTATAAAAGTAATTAACAATTTTTCGTTATCTGTTTCTCCAGCAGTAAGAATGATTTCTGATAATTCTTTTGTGAATGCTGACGTATTAAACAAAAATGATTTGTGTTCCATTGACATGATTTTCGCTTTAAAATTTTTTGCAAAAATGTTTTATGGATGTGTTTTTAATAGCCTCAATAAGATGTATTTGTATCACTTTAAGTTTAAATAAGGATTTTAACTTTACCAAGCCGGATATCTTAGAGTTTAATAATTATCTAAACAGAATTTATAGTTCAAATAGTTTTCAATCTTTTCGCTAGAAACCACTTTTTTAATATTTGATTTTTCAGAACTGAATTTTGGTTCTGGCAAATTCATTTCAATCGCTTTTTGAGTGTAATAGTCTTCTCTTGTTGGATGAAAAGGCGCAACTGCATTAAAAACTTCATTCCATTTCGATTGATTTATGATTTCGTCAATAATGCCAATACAATCGTTTTGATGAATTAAATTGATTGGAGCATCAGGATTGTCTATGTTTGCTTTTCCAGCTAAAAACTTTATAGGATGACGATCTGCACCAATTAATCCGCCGAAACGCAAAATTGTAGTGTCGAAGTTTTGATTTTCTTGAAGAAGCTTTTCAGCTAAAACTAACTGTTTACCACTTTCATTATCTGGATTTGGACTCGTTTCTTCTGTTACCAAACCATTTTCATCTCCATAAACCGATGTTGAACTTACAAAAAGGACTTTCTTAACCGTTGATTTTGCTATAAACGGAATCAAATTCTTGATTTTTTCTACAAAAGCTTTCTTCTCAGAATTAGGATCGACGGTTCTTAATTTTGGAGGAATGTCTATGATTAAGATTTCGCTTTCCGCTAAAAAATTAGTTGTATTTTCAGAAACACTTTCGCTTTCAACAGTTACTAAAAACGAATTTATTCCTGCATCTTTTAAAACTGAAAGTTTATTTTCTGAAGTTGTTGACCCGTTTACTGCATTACCTTTTGCAATTAAGTTTTTTGCTAAAGGAAGTCCTAGCCAACCACAGCCAAGTATACTAATTTTTGTCATTTTTTCTTTTTAAGTTGCAAAGTTACAAAGTTACAAAGTTGCAAAGAAAATTAAACTTAGCGTCTTGGCGACTTTGCAAGATTAAAAGTCACAGAGAGATTCTTTGGTTACAAAGTTAAAGTAAATCGGACTTTGTCTTTTCCTTTTGCGCCCATTCTGTTATAAAATTTAATAGCTCTTGTATTGAATTCTGGAGTTTGCCATTGTATGTTGACACAATTGTTTTGTTTTCCGATTTCTTTTAATTTCTCTATTAAGATTTCGCCAATTCCAAAACCTCTCGTTTCTTCTTCCAAAAACAAACAATCCATGTAAAGAAAGTTCTGTGCATTCCAGGTTGAAAAATCAAAAGTGTAAGAGGCATAACCGACAATGGTTTCTTCTGTAGCCACAACCAAACAATATAGTTTTGGGTTTGGACCAAATAAAGCATTTTTTAAACCTTTTTCTTTTCCTTCAGGAGAAAATTCGGCTTTTTCAAATTCGGCATGTTTCTGAATTAAAACCAATAGTTTAGGCAAGTCTGTGATTTCGCAGTTTCTTATTGAATATTCCATTGCAAGTTGATTTCGTTTTGTAAAAAGCTGATAAAATGATAAAAATAATCGGGATAACTTTCATTGGCGCGTGTTGCAATGAAGTGCTTTCTTTTTAAACCATTTTTTCCAACTTTTACTGCTTTTAGCGAAGTGGTTTTTAAATATGGCGTAAATGCCCATTTTGCCATCGACATGACTCCCATATCGGCTTTTACCATTTCTAGAGAAGCTTCGGTTAATGGCATCGGAGTTATTTTCTTCGGACTTACTTTGGCTGGAGCCAAAAGAAACTGATGAATAGTAACGGTTTCTAACGGAAGCGAATGAATTATAAAATGCTCGTTAATAAAATCTTCTGCAACGACATATTTTTTATCTGCCCAAGCATGATTTTCAGAAACGACCATTACCACCTCGTCCTGAAAAAGCTCTTGATATTTTATATTGCTGTCTTTTATCTGATCACTTACAATGGCAATGTCAATTGTGTTTTCTAGAAGTTTTTGCAACGGGATATGAGTCGCTTCGGCTACTATTTTCAATTCGACATTTGGGTATAAAAGATGAAATTGCTTTAAAACGGAAGGAAGCCAATGGTAACTTGAGAAACATTCAGTACTGATTCGGATTTCGCCATGTTCGCCAAAGACCATTTGTTTGATTTGAGTTTCGGCTTCGGCAAGTTTGTTCAGGATTTCATTGGCCAGTTCGTAGATTTTTTCGCCTGCTTTTGTAAGTACTAGTTTTTTATTTGTTCTTAAAAAAATGGCTGTTCCCAATTGATATTCGGCTTCTTTAAGCTGATGACTCAAAGCCGATTGTGTCAAATGAAGTTTGTCGATCGCTTTTGTGATGCTTCCTTCTTCGACAATTGCTTTTATCAATTTTAAGTGGCGTATTTCCATTTTTTGAAGAATTAATACGCAAAGTAACAAAATTTTAAACTGGCTTTTGCATGAAAAAAAGTAATGCTTTTGATGAATTCTTTTCGTTTTTATGATGTTTGATGTTCGGCTACTTTTGGAAAAGTAAAACATCAAAACGCAAACAACATGGAAGCACAAATTAAACATTATGAAAACAAACTAGCTTTTGAAATGGATCCGTCTGATTTATTTGAAGCTTTAAACAATGGCGAGAAAATAATTGTAATCGATGCCAGAAGAGCTTTTGGATACGATGAAGAACATATTCCGAATGCAGTTAATATTCCGCATCGCGAAATGAATTTAGAAACTACAAGTCATTTAGATAAAGATATTCTATATGTGACATATTGCATCGGAATTGGCTGTAATGCTTCGACAAAAGGAGCTTTGAATATGACGAAATTAGGTTTTAAAGTAAAAGAACTAATTGGCGGACTTGAATGGTGGAAAATCGACGGATATGCAACCGAAGGGACAAAAGGCGAAAAGCAAGGATTGAAAATAGAATGCGCTTGTTAAACTGAAAAAAGGCAGACTTTAGAAAATTATAAGTCTGCCTTTTTTATTTAAGTTTTATTCTATTTTAATGTTGTTTTTCTCTGCAATTTTTTTGAATAAATCCTCTTTGTTTTCCGATTTCATTTTTTGGTAAAGAGCACCAATAAGCTGTTCCGAATCTTTTGCATATTCAGAATTTTCATTGGTATAAATGATATGGGCCAAAAAAAGATTATCCAATGCTTTTTCATCATCTTTCAGCATAAAATAGTTTTTTCCAGCACCAAAATAGCCTTCAGCATTGTCTGGATGATATTGAATTAGCTTTTCATAATAACTTATCGCAGTTTGATAATCAGATTTAAAAGTATAGGCAACACCAATATTCATCAAGGCAAAATTTCCTTCTGGATAAATTTCGAGCGATTTTTTGTAATATTTAATGGCATTATCATAATCGTTTAACTGTCTGTAAGAAACCGCCATATCATCAAGAGCAAGAACAAAATTTGGATCTTCTTTTAGAGCTAGCTGAAAACTTTCGATAGCCATTTTATAGTTGCTCTGGCGCATAAAATCTTTTGCAATTACATAAGAATTCTGCGCGTTTTTGTTCTTCGATTCGCTATAAAAAACATCGTCTTTGTTTTCCATTAATTCAGGAACCAGATTCGGACATTTTTTTGAAATGACACCTTGAACTTTCAAAATCATTCCCTGAATGCCTTCAACTGTGTTTATTGATTCTCTAACTTTAGGATCTTTATCTGTCAAGATCACTTCGCTCATTGGTTTAGTTAGACAATCTCTATAAACATCTTCGGTAATTTTCGAACTTTTTTCTAAACACTCGCATGCTTTTGTGGCGATTTTTTCTTCAACGGTTTGTGCGTGTAGTGCTAAAAAGCCACTAAAAGTTAAAAATAACGAGAAGTTTTTTTTCATTTTAAATGATTAAGGTTAGAGTGATTTTCTTATTCTGGTTTAACAACTGCCGGTTTCAAAGTGTCTTTACTTATCGCCAAACTATCTACTGGCACAACAGGCTCAATAGGTTTTACTGGAGGCACATATCTTTTGATTTTCTGCTGTATTAAAATGGCATCATTTAAAACAAATGGTGTTGGCATCATCCAATCATTTCTTGGTTTAACATTCAATAACGGATTGCTCATTAAATCAAATGAACTTTCGATTAAATCCATATCAAAAATAGACGATTTATTGATGTAGAATTCCATTTCAAGGGGTTCATTCCCTACAACATAATAACATAAAATTTTGCTGTCTTCTCTTTGCAGGCGATTTCCTTTTTCGCCAGAAGTTGCCACTCCGTTTGCTTTAAAGTTAAAGAACGTCATTTTCGGATTAGCATAAATGTCATAACGGTTTACTTTTCTGTTTGGAGTAATTTTGATTTTTAGATATCTATTATTTCCAATTACACTGTCTCTTAAAAATTGAATTGTTGGTTTCGGAACTTCAACAACCGGAGCAATAGCGCTATAGGTAAATGTTGTATTGTATTTGCTTGCCAGTGGAAGCGTATTTAATCCAACTGCTTTCTGATTGCTTTCGCCTAGATAAGATTTCGTCCATTCGTCCAAATTAGTGTCGTATGTTGTCCAAACAGCCGAATTGTTGTCTGCATTGTAAACATATAATAAACTATTCGATTTTGCTTTACCATATTCGTAACCAGAATTGTAACCTGCGTAAATGAAAAATGCGATAGAAGA
Source organism: Flavobacterium sp. B330r (assembly GCF_056824325.1). Taxonomy (NCBI): domain Bacteria; kingdom Pseudomonadati; phylum Bacteroidota; class Flavobacteriia; order Flavobacteriales; family Flavobacteriaceae; genus Flavobacterium; species Flavobacterium sp. B330r. The sequence goes on along the minus strand of NZ_CP124860.1, from coordinate 1,676,175 downwards.
CAGGAAGAAAACAACGATCCAAGCTCCTTTTTTTGCAAATGCACCAAATATCGGAAGTAATAATCCGAACAAAAGAACGGTTAGAACAGCACTTCCGTACAATATTTTAAGACCTAAACCAACTGGGAACATTACAATGAAAGGCGCAACAATTGCTAGGGCAGGAATAGAAAATATTAAATTCATTCCTAAACTGTAATGTTGTGTAAAGACAAAGATTCCGAATAATAAGATTCCGAAATAAACCGGAATAATTAAGAAACCTGCACCTGTTAAGCTATTTGCTAAAAAGGCATTGATGATGATCCAAACTAGTAAGGGCGCCACAAAATGGTTCATCGTAGTTTTTGCCTCAGAAAAATGATGGTAAAAAGCAAAACAGATTGCAATACTTAACGTAACAAAAGCACCAATGTAAGCATGACCGTTATAAGTAAATCCGTTTAGAAGATCAGAATACTGCGGGTAGATTTCAAGAACAAGTTTCCATCCTAAAAACGTTACCAATCCTGCAATTATAAGTGATCCAAGAAGTGGAACAAAACCTTTAAAAATTTCTGTGAAAGTAATGATTCGTTTTACTTTTCCAACGAAAATGAAAATAACCAATAAGCCAAAAGCAATAAGTGTCATTGGCATTACCCAAGTAAACGGATAACTGATGAAAGTAAAAGGAGCATTGAAATAAACATCGTCTTCTGTAGACTCGGTTTGGTTTAAATCAATATTAGAGAAGTATTTTATCAAAGGCATAATGTAAGTGCCTTGATGTGCCAATGTATTTTTGTTTAGATGCTGAACATCATCCTGTTGCGTATGATAGTTAAAATGCCCATCTATAAATGCAAAATTAAAACCTTGAATATTTCCTTGTTCTCTAAAAACAGTTAAATCGGTATCGTTAGGAAGCATTTTGTAAATACTATACATCAACGAATTTGAAACGGGATGTGAAGGTTTTGCTTTGGTAAATTCCTTAATCAGAGCTTGATTTCCTTTATTGGTTTCCATCAGCATGTAGCTTGGTCCAGAAGTTCCTCTTGCTTCAAAGTTTAAAACCAAACCAACGTCTTTTGCCCAAGGATGTTTGTTTACGAATAAAGCAGCGCCGTTTAATCCCAATTCTTCTGCATCAGAGAATAATATGATAATATCGTTTTTTTGAGGATGTTTGGAGTACAAAAAGGCGCGAACACCTTCTAAAATGGTAGCGACTCCAGAAGCATCGTCGCTTGCGCCTTTAGAGAACGAGTGTGGTGCACTATCATAATGAGAAAGAAGTAAAAGTGCTTTTGTATTGTTAGTTCCTTTAATTCGAGCCAAAATATTTTTTGACTTTACCAAAAGACCTTTATCGTTTAGAGTAAAACCTTCTTGGACACTCGTTTCTAAACCAATTCGGTTTAATTCTAGTTTTAAATAGTTGGCCACAAGTTCGTGATTGGTTGACCCTACATAGTGCGGTTTCTGTGCAATAATTTCGACCTGATTTAAGGCTCTTTCGGTCGAAAATTCTGCAAGAGCTTCGTCATCTTTTGAGATTCCTTGCGGCATCATCGTGGCGTATATAATGCCAAGTAAGGCTAAAACGCAGACTATGGCTAGAATTGAGGTGGGGTTTTTTCTCATGGTAATAAATACTAACTATATTTCTTTTTTAACAAGCATAAAATAATCATTGTCCAAGGAACGATAGCCTTGATCGTACAAGAAATAATATGTATTTCCTGTCTTGGTCTGTAAAATGTTTGTAAAGAACTCAAAATCAAAACCTTTTGTTAGTAATTTATCTCTCGAAGCTTTCGATTTTCCGTCTACATTTAACTCTGCCAAAATACGGTAATTTTTGCGTAACTTGTTGTTTATATTTCGCATGAAATTCGTACTATCTTTATTTATTTTGTTATTGTAGGCATTTCGACAACTGTCTGAGCAGAATTTCTTGTCTTCTCTGCCAACAATTTTGGCTGAGCATTCGAGGCATGTTTTCATGAATTCAATTTTTTAATTTCATAAAGATCGGATCTTCTGTCTTTTAATGTTTTTACGCTTCCATGTTCATGAAGTTCTTTTAGTAAGTTTAAATCAACATCTACAATTAGGGTCATTTCTGTATTTGGCGTAGCTTCTGCTTTGATTCCGTTACTTGGAAAAGCAAAATCGGATGGCGTAAATACAGAAGACTGCGCATATTGAATATCCATATTATTTACTTTCGGAAGATTTCCAACGCAACCTGCTATGGCTACATAACACTCATTTTCGATGGCGCGTGCCTGCGAACAATGTTTTACGCGAGTGTACCCGTTTTGAGTATCTGTTAAAAATGGTACAAACAAAATATTCATTCCCTCATCTGCTAAAAGTCTAGAAAGTTCTGGAAACTCAACATCATAGCAGATTAAAATTCCGATTTTACCGCAATCGGTATCAAAGGTTTTAAACTGAGATCCGCCTTTCATTCCCCAATGGATAACTTCGTTTGGCGTGATATGAATTTTGGTATACATTTCTGATGTTCCATCTCTTTTGCATAAGAAACCAACATTATAGAGATTTCCGCCTTCGAGATAAGGCATACTTCCAGTAATAATGTTGATATTGTATGAAATGGCAAATTCCTGAAACTTTTTTCTAATAGGATCAGAGTGACGAGCCAGTTCACGAATGGCTTCTGCTTCAGACAAATGATTGTAATCGGCCATTAAAGGCGCAATAAACAACTCTGGGAATAAAGCAAAATCAGAACCATAACCCGAAACGGCGTCAATAAAAAATTCGGCTTGTTCAAAAAGCGCTTCAACATTATTAAGTGGACGCATCTGCCACTGAATTAATCCTAAGCGAATAATATTTTTCTTCAAATTAATCAGCTTCGGACTATCATCATAGTAAATATTATTCCATTCCAATAGAACCGCAAATTCTTTCGATTCTTCATCTCCTTCCAAATAATTTTTGATGACTCTCAAAACGTGAAAATCGTTACTTAACTGAAAAGAAAGAACCGGATCGTACAATTCTTTGGTACGCACCTTTTCGATATAAGCTTTTGGAGACATCTTTTTGGCATGTTCTCTATAGTTCGGAATTCTTCCTGCAAAAACAATCGCCTTAAGGTTCAATTGTTCGCAAAGTTCTTTTCTTGCATCGTACAAACGACGTCCTAAACGCAAGCCTCTATAATTTGGATGAATAAAAACATCTATTCCGTATAAAATTTCAGCATTCGGATTGTGGGTCGAAAAGGTATAATCGCCACTAATCTGCTGATAATTATGTCTTTTTTCTACTAATTTTTCATCAACAATAAGAGATAGGGCAGAGCCAACAACTTTTCCATCAACCAAAATTACCAGCTGTCCTTCTGGAAAAATAGAAAGAAGTCTTTCTATATCCTCAGATCTCCAATAAGAATCGGCCATTTCTGGATACGATTCGATCATCGATTTCTTTAATTGTTTATAGTCTTCTATTTCAAGATTTCGTAACTCTACTTTTTTAATTTTTGCCTGCATATCGTAAGATTTATCTCAAATATACAAAAAACAATTTCCATTTACAAACGCTTACAAATAGTTACAGTCGATAGTAAATAGTTAATAACCGACTGTCTCGTCTGAGCTTTCGCATCTTTGCCATGTTGAATTTGATAAACGATTCAATTTAATAGTAACATTAAAATAGTATACGCCATGAGTGCAATTAGAAACAAAGTACAATTAATCGGGAATGTAGGGAATGATCCAGAAATTAAAACATTAGAAAGCGGTAGAAAACTAGCACACCTTACGATCGCAACAAATGAGATTTATAGAAATGATAAAGGCGAGAAAGTAGAACAAACAGAGTGGCATCGAATAACTGCTTGGGGGAAAACCGCAGAACTTATAGAAAAGTATGTTGTAAAAGGTAAAGAAATCGCTGTTGAAGGAAAACTGACACACAGAAGCTATGATGATAAAAACGGAGAGAAACGTTATATAACCGAGGTTGTAATAAATGAAATTTTACTGTTGAGTAAATAGCGTTTTTTTTTCGAGATAGTTAAACCCGACAGGATCCAAAACCTGTCGGGTTTGTTGTTTTTATAAATGAATTAAAGTATCGAAACGCCATTAGCATCAGTTGTAAGAACTTCGCTCATATAATCAAAAAAAGGTCTCATGTTTTTGAAAGCATCCAATGCCAGTTCTAAAAACTGCGGACTCAAGACTTCTTCATCTGTAAAACGCTTAATGACCAAAAATTGTTTGAAACGAAGCAAATCAATGGCAGGATGATCAACATCAAAACCTTTTGGCTTTGTTTTGAGCTGTTCTCCTTGCAAAGTGCCAAAATTGCTTTTGAAAGAATCTGAATTCAATATTTCTTGAAAGGTTTCTGGATCTTGAGCAAATTCGTTTCTTATTCGTTTTAAATCTGCGGCATTTGGTCCCCAGAAACCACCAGCAAAAAAGCTGTTTCCTTTTTCCAGATGAAAATAATAACCGCCACGTCTTGCTGCAGTTGCTCGTGTGTAACTTCCTCCCCAATAATGCTTAAAAGGGGTTTTATCTTTAGAAAAACGAATGTCTCGATAAATTCTGTAAACGCTTTTCTTGCCCGAAGCATTTTCTAAAACATCAGTTTTGGAAAGTTCCTTCAGTAAAGCGCCTGCAAAATTTTCAATATGATTGAGCTCTATTAAATATTGTGGTTTATGCTCTTCAAACCAAGGTTTATTGTTGTTCTTTTTCAGTTCAACTAAAAAGTCAAGACTAGATTTGGGAATTGTAACAGTGTTTTCCATAATTGAATTTAAAAATCGAAAGTGACTGCAATTTAAAACTAAAAAACCCACCAGAGAAATCTGATGGGTTTTTCTATATTGTATTAAGCAGTTTTTTTGAATAAGTCAAACATAGGACAGCGTGAGCAGCGTTTCTTTTCGCTCTTTTTATATTTCTCACAGCAAGAAGATTTACAGTTTTCAATCTTCTTAATTTTATCAAGGATATCTTTGTTTTTCTTTTTCTTTTTATCCTTTTTTTTGTCCTTGTCTTTTTCTTTCTTGCTCACTTTTTCCTCTGAATTTTAAAAACAGAGACAAATATAAACCAAAAAAGTTATTTTTAAATGTTCTAAATAAACTTTAACTTTTTTATTTAGGATTGATAGCGATTGAACTCGTAACTGTTAATTGCTGAATATCACGATCAAACAAATAAAGTCCACCTTTATCATCACCAATTAAGTTGATTTTATCTAAGATCGATTTAGCTGTAGCTTCCTCTTCAATTTGTTCAGAAACGTACCATTGCAAGAAATTGTGCGTAGCATAATCTCTTTCTTCAAAAGTAATGTGCACTAATTCGTTGATAGATTGCGAAACAAAAAGTTCGTGATTGTAAAGCTCCTCAAACATCTCTTTAAAAGTAGTATAAGTTGTTTTTGGCGCTTTAAGATCTGTTACCTGAGCGTGTCCTCCGCGTTCGTTTACATACTTAACTAGTTTAAGCATATGTGCGCGCTCTTCATCTGACTGTGTGTACATAAATTGAGCGATTCCCTCTAATCCTTGTACTTCAGCCCAACAAGCCATAGAAAGATAAGTTTGCGAAGATTCTGCTTCTATGCGGATTTGCTTGTTTAAAGCTGATTCAATATTTTTTGCTAACATAATAAGTGTCTTTTTTGTAAAATTAAGCAAAATTATTCATTTCATTTTTCTAAAGCTCGAAAACATTAGACTCTTTGATTAACTGTAAGTAGAATAATAGTAAGAAGTTAGGCTTTAGGTGTGTAGCATAAAAAAAGCCCCTAAGAAAAAATCTTAAGGACTTTCGAATCAAGTATTAAAAAGAAATTATTTTACAATAAAAGTAACTCGTCTAGCTAATCTTCTAGCTTCCTCAGAATCTTTTTGAATTGATGTATCTGCACCATTTGCAACAACATTTAAACGAGAAGAAGCAATTCCAGCTTTTTCGAAAATTGTTTTTACGTTAGTAGCTCTAGTATAAGATAATTTTTCATTATACTCAGCTTTTCCAACTTGGTCAGCATAACCAACAAGGTCTAGAGATGCAGAAGGGTTTTTTCTTAAGTAATTTAACACAACGTCAATCGCAGCTGTTGAGTTCTCGATTGGAGTTGTTTTATTGAAATCAAAATAAACACTGTAATATTTATCATTAATCATTCTTCTGATTAATTCGTTATCAGTTGCCTGAGGAGTGTTTATTTGTTTTTCAACAACTACTTCTTTTTGTGCAGGTATTTTCTTGATTTGTGCTTCAAGATCTGCTACTTTGCTTTCTAAACCAGAAATATCCACATTGTTACCTTCGCTTGAAGTTACAGTCCAGTCTGCATGTTTTGCATTTTTTCCTAAGTACACATTTAAACCAATTGTACCATTAAAAATCAAACCTGAGAAACCTCTGTTTTGAGCTACATAAGCTCCATCAAAGGTATGATCTTGTGATGCATTCAAAATAGTAGAGAAATCACCAGTTAAAGCAACTCTGTTTGATAATTTTATTTGTCCAGTTACACCGGCAATAAAGTTACCCACTTCATCTGCTCCTTTAAAGTTATCACTTCTTAATTGACCATAACCAAAACCAGCATGTCCTAATAAACCAACAGTGTTTGTCCATGTTTCAAAATTCATGATACGACCTAAGTTAGCAACAGCCTGTAAATCTACTCTGTAGTTTTTTGAATCAAAATCAATAGAGTTGCTTTTTGAAGTAAAACTGTTGTATCCAAAATCGGCCTTTAAACCAAATTTGTTGTTGAACATATAACGAACCCCTACTTCGCCAACCCAAGGGCTTGGAGTACTTGTTGAGTAACCTGCTGAAAATGATCGTTGTGGCTTAGTTAGTCCGCCAGCTAGTTCAACAGACCACTTATTATAGCTGCTATTGTTTTCTGTTTGCGCATGTACTCCTGTTAAAGCCAGGGCAAATGCAAGAGTCATTACAATTTTTTTCATTGTTTCTTAATTTTAAATATTGTCCAAAACAACAACAAATTGTAAGTAAAAACTTTCCCTTAAAGACAAAAAAGTATTAAAATAGGGTAATTGGCAAAAATCTAAGCGATAAAAAATAAGGAAAATAAGAGCAAATAGGTTTTATCAACGAATGGGTTTAATTAAATCCGTCAGCAAATTTGCGAAGAACAAGCTGTTTCGCAACCATATCGTAATAAGTTAAAATGGTGTAATTACTTAGTTTAACAGAATTAGGAAGAACTGCTTCTCGATGAGAATCTAAAAAGTAGAAGATTTTATCGGTAGCAAAAGGCTCGTGTGTTTCTTGTGTTGGTTCTAGTTTTTTGGTCCATATACTTTCAAAAAAAACAGAATAATTGGTCTCAACATTGTAATAATTGTTTGAAGGAAAATCTCCAAAAGGATCGCTAAAATTAAAACCATTAATAGATACCGTATGGAAATCTCTTCCGCTTCCTCCTAATGTGATAAAGAGATTTTTCTCGTTTTTATAAACCGAAACTCCGGCGTCAAGGGAAGATAAAGCTTTTAAAAATTTCGCTGTATTCTTTAATTTTCTGGGCTCACGATCTTCAATTTGCATTAGTAATGGGGAATTACTAAAACGAATGGTGTCTTTTTTTGAAACCGCAAAAGACTTTATCGATTCACCAGATCCATAATCTTTGATGTCAAGCAAAAGCTCATCGGCATTAAGATTAATTTGATATAATTTATTTTCGTGATAATAAGAATTAGATGTTTTTGGGTTTTTATCTCCAACCGGTTTTAAAAATGTCTTTTCTTTTATTTCTAGATTTTCTAAATCAATATCAAACAATTGCGTTTTTCTAAAGTTTTGATCTAAAGTTAGAATCAAGCGATTAGGAAGGGTATAAATTTTACTTTTGGCAGTAACCTTATACAACGGATTGTATTCGCCAGATCCCATCAGTTCTATTGGATTTTCAAACAAAATTTGATGAAATGTTTTAGGCTGGTTTTTCTGATCTATAAATTTGAAAGCGCTAAAATCTAAAAACTTTTGTTCGGCCATTCCGTTTTTAAAAATAAAAGCAATCAAAGCCTCTTTTGTTCGATCTTTCATTAACAAATAGAAGTTGTTGTCTCTCTGATAATTTGTTATTAGCGAATTCTCTTCAAGCGGAATCTGAAATTTTAATGCTCTAGAGGTTTTGTTTTCCAGATAATATTTAATTAAAATAATTGATTTGTCTTCTTTCGAAAACCAATATAAAGTAGGATTTCCATCTTCGCTAAAACTGTAACCCATTAAAGATCTGTTTTGAGTATACTGACGATTTGTAACAAATTTATCTCTAAGAAATAAAGCACTATTGTACTTTAATATCGAAAGGCTATCTGCACTGGCAGCAAAAAGAAAAACATCATGAGTAATGGTGTTTTCACCAATCATAATTTCAGATTGGCCAATTTGGTTTTTTAAATCTATTGCATAAGAAGTTAGTACTGTTTGACTTAACAAAACAGAACTAGAGATAAAAAACAAAAAAAGAAAAATTCGCTTCATATGTTTTTGGGCGCAAAAATCATTCCGATTATTTTACTGATTCATAAGCTCTTGAAAAAGATCTACAAACTGACCAACGTGCATTCCGTCCATTAAACCATGATGAACATAAACGGCCATTGACATGGTTCTTTTTCCAGTTTCGGAAACCATCATTTTACCAAACGAAATTTTTGGACAGCTGTCTGGATACGTAAAACTGCGTGCATGAGTTATCGAACTAAAATTCAACCACGGAATTGCCGAAAAATGAATCAGATTATCATCATCAAAAGATCTGGTAAAAAGTCCGTTTGTGTTTTGAATTCGTTCGATTTCGGTTAATGCAATTTGTTCGAATGTTTTAAAATCAGGATGATATTCAATTAAAGAAAATCCGAAAGTGCCATCTTCACGACCTATTGTTGCCGACGCATCAATCTGATCGTTAATGTATATTTTGTCTTCTGAAATTCGATATTTAAAATTATCAATGGCGTTTACTGCAGCCAAAGTTTTATGCAAATAGAAAATGAAAAAAGAAGCGTTTATACTTTTTGCGGTTTGATACGCTTTGGTGCAGTCAATTTCTACGGTGACTCCAAAAAACGGTTCTTCCATTTGTTTGAAATGGGCAAAATGCTCTTTTCTATTCCAATTTTCTAGGTCTAAAAGTGTTTTCATTATAATAAATTCGGAACCACTTCTGCAATAGTTTCAAATGAACTAAAATGCTCGTGTTCTATAGTATGATTAATTTTTTCGTGTTCCCAAGTAGTATGAAATGGAATATGAACAGCATAACCGCCAATTCCTAAAACAGGAAGAACATCTGATTTTAATGAATTACCAATCATCAAAAATTCGTGTGGCTCAATATCTAAACGGCCTAAAAGTTTCTGATAATCGATTTCTTGTTTGTCTGACATTACTTCGATATGATGAAAATAATGCCCCAAACCAGAACGATGCAATTTGCTGTGCTGATCTTTTAGATCGCCTTTTGTAGCAACGACCAATTTGTATTTTCCTTTTAAAGCTTCAAGAGTTTCTTCAATTCCGTCTAACAATTCGATTGGTTTTTCCAATAATTCTTTTCCATATTGAATGATTTTTTCAATGACTTCAATCGGAATGGTATTGTTAGAAATATTCATCGCGGCTTCAATCATCGAAAGAATGTATCCTTTGATTCCATATCCATACAAAGGCAGATTGGCAATTTCTATTTTGAATAATTCCTGCGAAATGCCTTGATGTGAAAGGTAATCTTCCATCAAAGCGCAAAATTTATGTTCGGTTTCCTCGAAATAAGGTTCGTTTACAAACAAAGTATCATCGGCATCAAAAGCGATTACTTTTAAGTTTGGTATTTTAGTTTTATGTAACATAATGTTTTTTGTTTCAAGTTATGTTTGTTTCAGGTTTCAGGTTTTTCGCCACAGATCATTGAGATTAAAATGATTTTTAAAATCTGCTCAATCTGCCGAATCTGCGTGAAACTATAATATCAATTTTTAGAAAAAAGCCCTTTCAAAGAAATCGTTTTATCGTAAAACGTAATTCGTATTCCGAAAAGCAGAATGATTCCACCCAAAACCATCTGTAAAGTTATTTGTTCTTCTAAAAAATAACTAATTAATCTTTTGAATAGTGATTAAAAATTTGAATCATATTTTGTTTTACCTAGTTTTATAAAATATAATTCAATGTATTTGTATGTTAAATGAGAAATTAATATTGTGAAAAAAGCACCTCCAAATAGAATTGATACTGAGTAAGTGAAAACTGAATCAATTTTTAGTTTTTGTAAAATATTAACTAAAACTATTAAAACTATCATATGTATGCAATATACCGAATAAGATATTTTTCCTAAAAACTGAATTATTCTGCTTCCAAAAAGAATATCAAAAAAACTGTTTTTATATTTTTGAAAATATAAAGTGATTCCCCAAATCAGTATTAAACAAGTAATCATCCAATTTTTGAAACAATAGATTAAAGCAATAGAACCTAAGAATATAAAAAGATATTTATTATTTGAAGATTCAAATTTTTTAAAGAGTGGCATCGAAAAATAGCCTACTAAGAAAAAAGCAATCATATTTGGTAAAAAAGAAGGCTGTGTTATATGATTTTTTGAAAACAACATTGTGAGAATAAATAGCATTATTATTAAACCATTTTGGATGACGTTTTTTTTATTTAGAAAATAATATAAGAAAGGGATTAGAATATAAAACTGCCATTCTAAGGTTAAACTCCATGATTGGCCCATTATTGTATAAGTAAAAGGGAATCTACTTTCAGGAAATAAACCGTGTGATAAAGTTAAATGACTAAGTATGTTTAATATTTTATTAGAATTATAATAGGTTTCAATTAATTTAATTCGGCTATATATTTTAGAACCTTCAAAAGGTATTTGCTCTAGTGTATGTAAAGAAAATTTTAATAGAAATAGTGAAATCAGCAAACAAATTAAATAAATTGGAAACAGTCTTAAGGCTCTTCTTTTTAAATAAAAAAAATAAGTTTCATTTTTTTGAAGTAGTAAATGTGTTACAAAACCACTAAGTATAATAAAAATAATGACTGGAAGAGAACCATCAAAAAAAAAGCTTAAAAATTTATTTTGTGTTTTTGCCTGAGGAAGAAAACCAGAGGCATGATAAAAAAATACCCATAATGCCATATAACCTCTTAAACCTTCTAAGTAATTGTATCTCATTATTTATATTTGATTTTTAGAAAAAAGCCTTTTTAAAGAAATCGTTTTATCGTAAAACGTAATTCGGATTCCGAAAAGCAGAATGATTCCGCCCAAAACCATCTGTAAAGTTATTTGTTCTTCCAAAAACAACCAAGCTAAAATTGAGGTAATTACAGCTTGACTCAATAAACTTAACGAAACTCTTGTCGCACGCATGTGTTGTGTGGCATAACTAATCGAAAGCCAAGCACACAATTGACAAATTACGGCTTGTAAAACCAAAACAAACCAGCCCATATCTGTGAATCCTGTGAAAGGTTCGTTTAATGAATAACATAAAATTCCCAAATAAATACTTGAAGCCATTAAACTAATCGTCATAAACGAAAGAACATCGACTTCTGAAAGGACATTTTTGCTTACCAAAAGGTAAATGGAATATAGAATGCCAGATAAAACGGCAAATAGAAATGCTTTATCGAAGTTTAAATCGATAAAAAATTCAAAACCGACCAAAGTGACCATTCCGAATAAAGCGACCAATGTTCCGATCCAGAAATTTGTTGCAGGTTTTGCTTTCAGAAAAAAGAAAGAACCAACACCAACCCAAACTGGAGATAAATTGGTTAAAAGTGAAGCCTGAGTCGCGCTTGATTCCTGAATAGCGATATTCCAAACCGCAACATCAGACGAAAATAAAACACCGCAAAGTATTGCCAAAAGTGCAAATTTTAGTTTTGGAAGTTTAAAGTTTCCACTAAAAAGTACATAAGGCAGTAACAGCACCACAGCAAAGAACATTCGGTAAAAAGCCGAAATTAATCCTGGTGTTAAACGTAATTTTACCAATATCGGGAAAATAGATATGCAGAGTATACCGCAGATTAGGGCTAATCTTGGTTTTGTGAGTTTCATTAGATGTATTTTATTCTTGTATTATTTTTCAAAGATAACTTAGAAAGCAACTATTTTGAAAGGAAAAAGCGCGAATTGATTAATTTTAACCAATTAACGCTTTTGCTTGAAATTAAGTAAATTCAATTATACATTCATATTTTGAATCTAATGAATATTGTTTATACATTTCAAGAAGTTCCACTAGAAAGGTGTATGATTCTTTGTTTTTTTCTAATAAGAACTTACTTTTTTCGATAATAAATTTACAATTTCCTTGTGAAATTTGGTTGTAAAAAAAATCATTGATTATGTGCATATTAATTGATCTTTCTGATAAAATCATGCATTCTGATATTTCATTAATCAAAGATTGGTTGCCACTACATTTACTGGCATTAATTGTAACGGTGTAGAATTTTTTATCATTGATATATTCATATTTACTGTAGCCCATAATTTCTTATTGATCTAAAGATTATAAAATGCATAATTGTAAAAACGCATGATCTTAATTAAAATTTCATGCGCTTTTTTGTTGTTTTAAGCAGCTAAAAATTTACTGCAAGCTTTCTGAATTTGTTTATCCGAAAACGGTTCGAGTGTTTCGGCAAGCATTTCACTGGTTTTGATGCATTCCATCATTTTTGATCTTAGCTCTTTGTCATCTCCCAATTCTGTTTCAAGAATTCGCTTGAAAATTTCAGACAGATAATTGGGCTGTTCTCTAAAATCTCCTTCAAACCAAAGGTCTGAAAGGAATTTTGCCATCGATGGCATTACATCTTGATGTGTCGGTTTTTGATTTTCTCTTTGCATAATCGAAAATATTAGACGCACGAAACCCTCGCTTTAGATGTGCAAAAATACCCAGAAGGATAGATTTCCCGAGTTTCCATAGGGACATCATGGCGAGGGTTCGCTTATTTTTAACTTTTAATAAAGTTCAGAATTACTTCTGGTATTTTTGCAGAACAAACTTACAATTATAAACTTATATAAAAGTAAAAAACATGAGAAATTTCTCATGTTTTATATTTCGATTCTTAAAAAGAACTTTTAGTTTACCGTAGCTCCGTTCGGCGCATCAGCATCTGGATTTACAAAAACCAGTTTTCCTTCTGCATTTGTTGTCATCAAGATCATTCCTTGACTTTCAACTCCGCGTAAAGCTCTTGGCGCTAAGTTTGCTAATACAGAAACACGTTTTCCGATGATTTCTTCTGGCGAAAAACTCTCCGCAATTCCTGAAACAATCGTACGAATATCGATTCCGGTATCCACTTTAAGAACCAGAAGTTTGTTTGCTTTTGGCATTTTTTCAGCCTCCAAAATAGTTCCGATACGAATATCCATTTTCGCAAAATCATCAAACTGAATTAAATCTTTTTGTGGTTCTGCTTGTTTGTTTTCAGCAATATTTGCGGTTTTTGTCGCTTCCAATTTATCTACTTGTTTTTGTATTTCTTCGTCTTCAATTTTAGCAAAAAGCAATTCTGCCTCGCCAATTTTATGTCCTGCTGGAATTAAATCTGAATTTTCAGAAATGTCATTCCAACCTAAAGTTTTCTCAATAAAGATGTCTTTTGCATCGCGATCTTTCTCTTTTAAGAATTTACTGAAACCTGCAAAATGCTCTTTAAGGTCAGCCAAATTCAAGATTTTAGAAAGTTTCGCAGCAGTAAAAGGTAAAAACGGTTCAGCTAAAACGCTTAAAGCAGCAGCAATTTGCAATGCCACATACATTTGAGTTTTTACACGCTCTGGATTGTCTTTCATTACTTTCCAAGGCTCTTCGTCTGCAAGGTATTTATTTCCTAAACGTGCCACATTCATTAATTCGCCTAAAGCTTCACGGAATCTGTAACGTTCCACCGAACTTGCAATTACAGCTGGATATGCTTTTAATTCGTTTAAAGTTTGTTCATCAACTTCTGAGAATTCGTTTGGAGTTGGAATAACGCCATCGTAGTATTTATTAGTTAAAACTACAACACGATTCACGAAGTTTCCGAAAACGGCAACTAATTCATTGTTATTTCTAGCTTGGAAATCTTTCCAAGTAAAGTCGTTATCTTTTGTTTCAGGAGCGTTTGATGTTAAAGCGTAACGCAAAACATCTTGCTTATCTGGAAACTCTTCTAAATATTCGTGCAACCAAACGGCCCAGTTTTTAGAAGTCGAAAGTTTGTTTCCTTCCAAATTCAAAAACTCATTTGCAGGAACATTGTCTGGTAAAATATAACTTCCTTCAGCTTTTAACATCGCTGGGAAAATGATACAATGGAAAACAATATTGTCTTTTCCGATAAAGTGAACCAATTTAGTTTCTTCATCTTTCCAATACGGTTGCCAATCTTTTCCTTCGCGCGCTGCCCATTCTTTTGTAGAAGAAATGTATCCAATTGGCGCATCAAACCAAACATATAATTTTTTGCCTTCGGCACCTTCAACAGGAACATCAATTCCCCAATCTAAATCACGTGTTACGGCGCGAGGCTCTAATCCTGCGTCGATCCAAGATTTTACTTGTCCGTAAACATTCGTTTTCCAATCGTTTTTATGTCCGACTAAAATCCATTCTGTTAGAAAATCAGAATATCTGTCTAAAGGTAAAAACCAGTGTTTTGTTTCTTTAAGAATTGGAGTTTCTCCAGTAATGGTCGATTTTGGATTAATTAAATCCGTAGCGTTTAAAGTAGATCCGCAATTTTCACACTGATCTCCGTAAGCTCCATCATTACCACATTTTGGACAAGTTCCCACAACAAAACGATCTGCTAAAAACTGATTTGCTTTTGCATCGTATAATTGTTCGGTAACTTCTTCAATAAAATCTCCTTTATCATATAATGTTCTAAAGAATTCCGAAGCCGTATCATGATGAATTTTAGCCGAAGTTCTTGAATAGTTGTTGAATGAAATCCCGAAATCTTCAAACGATTTGCGGATAATCCCGTCATATTTATCAATAACTTGCTGTGGTGTAATTCCTTCTTTTTTGGCTTTCATAGAGATTGCAACTCCATGTTCATCGCTTCCGCAAATAAATGCTACATCTTTTCCTTGCAATCTTAAATATCTCGAATATATATCTGCAGGCACATAAACTCCCGCCAAGTGACCAATATGAATAGGTCCGTTGGTGTAAGGCAATGCCGCCGTGATCGTATATCTCTTTGGATCTTGTATCATAATTCAATTTTATTGAGTGCAAAAATAAGCAATAGATTTGAGATTTTAATATTACACGGAGATTCGCTTTTATTTTCGAAGAGATTCAAAGAGAATTCCACAAAGATTCACTGAGTTCTTCCTCAATATTGTCATTTCGACGGAGGAGAAATCTTCGCAAGTAGCTCGACAAAGATTGGCGCTTTTAGGAGCGGAGTTACTCGCGAAGATTTCTCCTCCGTCGAAATTGTAAAAGTCACTTATTTCGGTAACGGATTTATCATTTCGATTGGCTTTTTTCCATCAATTCCCTGATGTGGCCTTTCGTGATTATAGTAATATAAATATTGTAATAATTCTTCTTTTAGCTCTTCCAAAGAATCAAAATCAGTTTCTCTAAGCAGATCATCTTCAAGAGTTCTCCAGAAGCGTTCAACCTTTCCGTTTGTCTGTGGTCTGTAAGGTTTGGTGTGTCTATGGATAATCCCTAATTCCATAAGCATTCTCTCAAAAGGATGGTTATATTTCTGCTGGCTGGTTTTGATTCCAAATTCAGGCCCATTGTCAGATAAAATCTCTTCAAATTTTATTTCATAATGATCACTTAAGATGTTTAAGCATTTTAATGCTGCAAACATAACTGTTAAACTAGTAATGTCGGGAATTAATTCCGCCCAGGCAATCCTACTGTAATCATCAATTATGCACACTAGGTACAATCTTCGATTCTCTCCTTTTATGATGCTCTTGCTTAAGTGATGACAATCAATGTGACCAAGCTGACCCATTCTTTCCTTGATTATTTTTTGATGATTCTTTTTAATCTTCGGAGTTAGCCTATTTATATTATTGCGTTTTAAAATATTATAAACTCCAGAATATGAAGGAGTGCTCCTTCCTAATTTGGGCTTTAAGATACTAACAATTTCATATTTGTTGTTTCCTTTTTCTCTTAATTCAATTACTTTTCGCTCTATAAATGGCACAGGACGTCTTGTCTTGTATTTTGGACCTCGCTTTTGAGGCAGTAGATCTAAAGACTTACCGCTCTGCTTATAGCGGTTATAATACTTTAAGAAACTTTTTCTGCAGGTGTCATTTGCCTTATAAAATTCCATAGCCTTTTTATGCACTGGATGCGTCTTGTTTTTTACCTGCTCATATTCTTTTATCAAAAAACGATACTTCTCTAAATAGTTTCTTTCTAGTGTTGAATCATGACTGTTATTTCTCATCGCAACAAAATTTATTAAAGGTAAATTTTGTTACCGAAATATCTAACCTTTACAGAAATGACAAGAAAACCATGAAAAACTTTGCGCCTCTGCGACTTTGCGAGGTTGTTTTACTTCAACTAAATAATGTGCTTTGTGAGGACTTCGACTTCGTTCAATTTGACAAACGCTTGAAAAATCTTCTTTATTATGTGGTATATTTTACTTATAGTCTTTTTGACTATATTTGAAAAAAAAATATCAAAATATGAATAAAATATATCTAACCTTTTTAGTACTGTTTTCGTATTACGGTTATTCTCAATCACAACCAGAAAAAAGTCCAAAACAAAACCAATATTCTAATCCGATTTTTGCGGGTGATTATCCCGATCCGAGTTTATTGCGCGACGGAAAAGAGTATTATGTTGTGCATTCTTCATTCGATTATTATCCAGGACTTTTAATTTGGCATTCTACCGATTTAATGAATTGGGAACCGGTAACCAATGCGCTTCACAAATATGTTGGCGCAGTTTGGGCACCCGATTTAATCAAGTACAACAATAAATATTATATCTATTTTCCTGCGAATAATACCAACTTCGTAGTTTCAGCCGATTCTATTAACGGACCTTGGAGTGAACCTGTCGATTTAAAAATCGGAAATATTGATCCTGGACACGTAACAGATGATAAAGGGAATAGATATTTATATTTTAGTAACGGAGGTTATGTGGCTTTATCCAAAGATGGCCTTTCAGTAACAAGCGAATTAAAACATGTTTACGACGGATGGAAAATTCCGCGTGAATGGAGTATTGAATGTTTTTGTATGGAAGGGCCAAAATTATTCAAGCGTGGAGAATATTATTATTTAACGGTTGCCGAAGGTGGAACAGCTGGACCCGCCACAAGTCATATGGTCATTTCGGCAAGATCAAAATCGCCATTAGGTCCCTGGGAAAACTCGCCTCATAATCCGATTGTGAGAACCAATAGCAGTTCTGAAACGTGGTGGTCAAAAGGACATAGCACCGTTTTTGAAGATGCAAACGGAAAATGGTGGATGATTTTTCATGGTTACGAAAAGGATTATTACAATTTAGGGCGTCAGACTTTATTGCAGCCTGTTGAATGGACAAAAGACGGCTGGTATAAAATTCCAGATAATATCGAGACCGATAAACCAATTGCAAAACCAGAAGGAAAAACGCTTCCTGAATTTTCTTTGAGTGACAATTTTGGAGGTTCGGCTCTTAAACCGCAATGGAAGTTTTATAGTGGAGTAGAAGCTTCAAGATTTAAAGTTGCCAATAACACGTTGACTATTGAAGGAAAAGGCGACGGAGTAGGAAACAGTTCGCCTCTAGTAGTTGTTCCAGGCGGACATTCGTATACAGCTGAAGTTGAAATGGAAATTGAAGGCAACGCAACAGGCGGATTAACGCTTTTTTACGATAATAAATATTACTCCGGAATACTAGCCGATCAAAACAACATTTTGGCAAACTTGAGAGGATGGCAGTTTCCAACAGAAAAAAATACACATAATAGAAAAGTCTTTCTTCGTTTAAAGAATATCAAAAACACAGTAGATATGTTTTACAGTTTAGACGGAAAAGACTGGAAGAAAATCGAAAATTCAGTAGAAGTTTCAGGATACAATCATAATGTCTTAAGCGGATTTTTGGGATTAAGAATCGGTCTTTGTTCTATTGGAAAGGGAAGTGTGAAATTTAAGAATTTTGTTTATAAAACTTTAGAGTAAGTTAAGCTCATCTTTGCGGGACTTCGACTTCGTTCAGTCTGACAAAAGAATAAAAAACTTTTGTGACTCTGCGTCTTTGCGAGATTAGTTCCTCAAAATAAGTTAAAATCTTTGCGAATCTCTGTGTGAAATCTTCGTGTTTCTCTGCGGAATTCCAAATAAAATAGAACCAGTTTAAACTACGTTTCTCGCTTATAAATGAGAATATATTTCGCAATCTTTGCACTCGAAAAAAACAAACTTATGAGCAAGACTAAATTAATCATCAATAAAAATGGGTCAATCAAAATCGAAGGTGATTTTGAAATTATGGATCCAGAAGGAGCACTTTACGGTTTACAAGGAAGATCTGCATTAGGTCTTTGTCGTTGCGGACATTCTGCAAACAAACCATTTTGCGATGGAGCGCATAGAAACAACTTCGAACATGATTCAAAGGCTTTCGATTTGCCACCAATGAAAACGAACTAAGAAGAATTATCTAGTTTTAAATAGTTAAACCGCATTCTGCCAGATGCGGTTTTTTTTTATGAAGTTTTTATAAAAGTAAGGTATTACTTAGAAAAACAATATTACATTTACTGCAACATTAATTTCCTAAAAATGAAAAAACTAATAATACCACTACTATTTTTATTTTTTAGCATGAGTCAGGCTCAAACTGTAAAAACAGTTTCTACAGATTGGACCTCTATATCTCAGACCATTGCTGTTCAGACTTCTGTTAAGAAAAAATTTAAAGTTACTGCTTATGTAAAAGTCGAAACTACAGAACCAAAATCATGGGCAGGAGTTTGGGCTCGTGTTGATACCAAAAATGACGAAGATGGTTTTTTTGACAATATGAGAGACAGACCTGTAAAATCTAAAGAATGGAATTCGTACACTGTTGAAGGTACTATCGATAAGAATAGTAAATCTTTAAGCTTTGGAGGTTTATGTCTATTTGATGGGAAGTTTTACTTTGATAAATTTGAACTTTTTATCGAAAATGATAAAGGTGTTTACGAACCTGTGACTGTTTTAAATTCAAGTTTTGAAAGTCCGATAAGTAATGGAGATGTTCCAAAATGGATTCAAGGAATAAGTAACGACGCTATTGTTAAAGTAAAAGAATATAAAATTACTTCGAACAAATCTAGTGTTGATGGAAAAAGCAGTTTGCTTATAGAAGGAAAAGGAATAAAACCAAGATTAGAAGCAAAAATTGGAAATGTAGAAGGAGCATCTCCTAAAATTGCAGATATGATTTCTATGCTTGAAGATTTAAAAGCTCGCGTTGAGAGAACAGTAAAAAACATGAGCCAATATGAAATTGATTATCTTCATGATGCAGAAGCAAACCGAATAGGAGCTTTGGTAATGCATTTGGCTGCAGCCGAAAAATATTATCAGGTTTTTACTTTTGAAAATAGAGATTTTAATGAAGAAGAAAAGAAAATATGGGGTCCAGCATTAGATCTTGATCAGGCAGGAAGAGAAATA
This sequence comes from Flavobacterium sp. B330r, assembly GCF_056824325.1. Classification (NCBI taxonomy): domain Bacteria; kingdom Pseudomonadati; phylum Bacteroidota; class Flavobacteriia; order Flavobacteriales; family Flavobacteriaceae; genus Flavobacterium; species Flavobacterium sp. B330r. The sequence continues at coordinate 1,656,405 of NZ_CP124860.1, read as the reverse complement.
AAAGGTCATGATATTCAGTATTATTTGGATATTTATGACCAAGTAAGAGCAAAAACAATTGAAGAATTAAAGAAAAGAGATGATGCTTGGTTTGCAGAAGTGCAAACAAGATACGATTGGACAAACCAATATTGCTGGTTTCACGTTATGGAGCATCAATCGAGTCACTTAGGTCAGATTTTGTTTCTAAAAAAACGAATTCCGCCAGAACAGAAACAAAAATTTGAGCAAGAGCTTAAAAAATAAAATAAAAAACGCATTCTGCCAGATGCGGTTTTTTTTATATAATCTTAATTTTAAAATATTCGTTAATAAATGATAATGCAATCAAGAAAAGAGAACACAATAAAAAGCTTATTAGATTAAACTTCAAACCAAAATGATGCTTTTTAGAACTTTTGTAAATCAAAAAGAAAAGAAAACTACAAACTATAAATGAAATCGTAAGAAGTCCAATACCAAAAGAAAGTCCAAGTCTTCCTTCGTCATTTGGTCCTAATAAATTTGCTAATCCAGCCCAAAAACGCATTACAAGTGTAAAAAGCAAAAAGGGGTATAATTCTTTTTTTGGATATTTATTTAATAGAATATAGGTTACAATTGCTTGCAAAATGGTAAACAAAGGTCCAGCTGCAGTTACGACGTTTCTATTCCATTCGTTTTTATATTCCCCAGAAACTAAATTTACAGAGTTTAAGGATGCTGTCATTTTATTTCCAAGGATTTCTCCCGTACACCAATGTGCTAATTCGTGAAATAATGTGCTAAGAAAAACTACTATTAGGATAATTAAAATATATTTTAAGTCTATTTTATTGTGCGTAACATCTTTAGCCATTAGCTATACAGGTATTTGAATGATTAGTAAACAATTTATTTTTGAGCAGTAAATAAACAAATAATAATTGTAATACTATTCTTTCTACAAGTAAAGTTCGCCTTTCATAGAAACAACTTCGAACACGATTCTAAGGCTTTCGATTTGCTACCAATGAAAACGAACTAAGAAGAGTTATCTAGTTTTAAATAGTTAAACCGCATTCTGCCAGATGCGATTTTTTTATATTCGTTTCAACTGTGGTTTTACCTTTTCAAAAAAAGCTTTGTAATCATTTTTGTTTTCTGGATTTGTTATTCGTGGAAAGCCACAATTCTCAAAACAAATCCTTAAATAATCAATGAAAGTTGTATTATGTTCTTCATACAAAAATTGAGAATCAATACTTTGTTTACTGGTAATTTGTAATGAATATGGAGCACCTCCGCTAATATTGTCTTTGTGGAAATAATCTGGTGAAAGTTCTAGAGAAATAAAACCCTCATCTTCATAATATTCTTGAAAAGTTTCGAGGGCATATTCATCTGTAGCTATTGAAACAAGATCATCTAAACTTATAACTTGAATTGGATCTGCACATTCCCAAATAAAATCTTCATTTTTATCATAGTCCCAACCAAAATTACAAGCGCCAACAATTTTATAAAACATTTTTAAAGATAATGGGACAAAGCCAAATGGTTTAACTGATTCATCAAGTTCTTTCAGTAAAGAATCTGTGTTTGGTAGAGGATTCACTAAAGGACGATCAAAGTTGAATTGAAATTCAGTCTTAAAAAGATAATCAATGTTGACTAATTCTTTGTAAATAATGTTGAGATTATAAGCAACTCTCTCAAAGGTTTCTGTTAATACTTGCTCAATGTCATTAATATTATTAGATAGAAAAGCGTCTTTCCCTAGTTTAGAAATATCATCATAAACTTCTTTTGTTTCTCCATTTAAATATCTTTGATAAAATGTCATATTTGATATATTTTGTAGTTTTAAAGCTACAAATATATTAAGTATAAAGTTCCCCTTTCATAGTAATAATCGAAGAACCGCCCACAAGAATATCTTCGTCACGATTCATGACTTCAATCATTGAGGGCTGCTTTAATTTAACTCCTTGAAGAATTTTATACTCTTTATCTGGTTTAGTAAATTTCTTTTGCGTTAAAAAACCAATTAAAGGGCCAGCGGCTGTTCCCGTTGCAGGGTCTTCATTTATTCCGATGATAGGATTGAAAAATCTTGTTTCGACTATATGTTCCTGACCTTCTTCTGCTGGAGCGAAACAATAAAAACCTTCAAAATTATATTCTTTTGAGATCTGAATTAAAAGCTGGTTGTCTGGAATAAAACTGTTCAATATTTGGCTGTTTTTTATAGGAACCATTGTATGCGCAACTTCTGTTTTAACTATTGTTGGAACAAAAGAATTTACATCCAAATCTTCAATCTTTAAGCCCAGTGCCACCGCAATTCTATAAGTTGGAATTTCGCTTTTTATAACCGCCGATTTTTGATGCATTTGAACAACTGGTGAATAATTATCCAAATCGAAACTTACTGATACTGGAATTGCCGAATGGTTCATAATTACAAACGGTTCGCTTTCATTTTGCTCCTCAAAAATGGGTATTCCTTTTAGAAGAGCTCCGCAGACTGCACCCAATAAATTGTGCCCTGCGCCATCGATTTCAATTCCGGTTGGCGTAAATGAACGAACAACAAGTGCTTTTTCTCTTGTAGAATAATAGACAAATGAGGTTTCAGAATAGCGAAATTCTCTAGAGATATCCTGATAAGTTTCTAATTTTAAATTTCCATCTGTAAAAACAACCGAAAGTGGATTTCCTTTGTAGCTTTCGTTTGAGAATACGTCTAAAACGTAATATTCTAATGCTTTTCTTCCGCTCATATTTTCCTATTTTGAATCTAAAACGATTCTTAATGGAATAAAATTACGGTTTATTCTTGTATTTCATAGACACGTTTCGTTTTTCATGGTTATTTTAGCATTACTTTTTGATTAATAATTTGCTTTCGAGATCAAAAAAAAAAAGGAGAAAAGTTAAAAAAATACTAGGCAAGGATTTCATTTTGAATTAATTCAGTTAATTTTAAACCTTCAAAATAATGTTGTCGTTTTTATGATGTTTAAAAAGCTTTCGATAGGATTCTTTTTTCTTTTTCTAATAAATGATGGGATGGCTCAAAATAAGATTAATCTTTTTTCTGAGATTAACTATAATTCTATTCCTGCAGTCAATTTAAATGAATACAAATCGGTTCAAGATCGCGACAACCGAATCCAAAATCCTAATATTGCTTTGGGAGTTGCTATTTCTGGCGGCGGATCTAGAGCGCAGTTTTTTAGCATGGGTATTCTTTTGGGATTGGAAGAAATTCAAGAAGACAATTCGAGTCGTAACTTTCTAAATGAAATCGATTATTTTTCGACTGTTTCTGGCGGATGTTATTCAGCAGGATATTATTTGACAATTCTGAAAAATAGATTGCAATATGATAATTGTTCCTTCAACGAATTTTATTTTTCAAAAGCCGATGCTTTTAAATCGGATGTCAATAAATCGGCTACTATTTTTTCTCTTTTAAATAATGGCAGAAACGAAAAAGGAGAAAAAGTCTCGATGGCGCAGCGTCTCGATTTGGAAGTTTTGCAATACGATAGCGCCAATCCAGAAAATCAGAATAAGTTTAAGACTCAAATGCTTTTGTCGGATTTCTTTATTCCGAAAGACAGCAAACTTAATCCGCAGTTGCCTATTATGGTGGCCAACGGAACGGCTTATAACAATGGAGAACGCTTTCCGTTTATGCCGCATATTATTCGTGCCTTAAAAATCAATTCGTCTTTGGCTCCAAATAAAGCTTCACTTTCGCTTGACGAAAATTATATTAATAATGGGTACGATTTTCCACTGACTTATGCAATTACGGCTAGTTCGGCTTTTCCTGGAGTTCTTCCTAAAACGAAATTCGGAATCAAAAATCAAGATAAAATTTTATGTGTGATTGATGGTGGCGCTTCGGATAATATGGGGTACGAAACTTTGATAGAACTGCTTCACAATGATTCTAAAGTAAAAGACAAAAACAAAAAAGCACTTTTTATCGATTGTTTAGGACAAGGAAAGAAAGCGCCTTTTATAAACGATGGTAAAATCGGATTGCTTTCTTTGTTGGAAACCGCTTCCTTATATACGGTTCAAACCAGATACATGACTTTTGAGAAAGATGTCGAAAATGTGCTGGAAAAATATAAAATTCCAACTTCAAATTATCAAGTTATTGGTTTTACGACTTTGCGTGATTATTTACTAACCTTAAAAAAAGATCAAGCTTACGAAGATTTAGTCGCACAATTGAAAGAAACCGACGATGACGCCGGAAATTGGCTGAAACTTCATGATAGTTTTAAAGCAGAATTGATTGCAAAATTTGGTTTAGATAGTTTTAAGAAAGATAAATACGGCGAACCTATTCTTTCTAGCTTGGATAAGGAAAAATTTAAAGATTTTGATGCAGGCAAACTTTTAATGCTTTATGAATATGCTTCGCATGTTGAAACCAAACTAAAAACAACTCCAGAAGAAAAAGAAATGTTATTGCTATCTGGACGTTTTGCTGCTTATTTAAAAACCAATGAATTGAAAGATTTGCTGGTAGAGAATAAGGGAGTTTATTAAAGATTATTGCTCAAAAATAACCTTTTTGTCTGTCTTATCTGTTTTGATAATGTCGTACGGTCTTGATAGTTTTAAAGTGCTATTGCCGCTTTTTAGTCTTTCTACTTTTACAATTATCGTATTTCGATTTTCGGTAATTTCAACAATATCGATCGAATGGCCTTCTGTATTTTGAGTTTTATCTATAACAGCAATAACTTGATATTTGCTAAAATCAATATTAATTTCTTTAAAATCTTTAGACAAATTGGTAGAAACATTCATTTCTGCAATTAATTTATCCCAAGCTTTTTGGTCTTTAATAATCAAATGTATTGGTGCAAGACTTTCATCATTTGGAAAAGAATCTCCTTTAGCAATTAACGAATATTGCACGTCAGAATTTGGTAAGTCATCATTCTCGCAACTCGTTAAAGCTAGCAATATGCTAAATATTAGGATAATCCTTTTCATGGTTTTGGTTTTGGTTGCAAAGACTTTTTGTATTAAGCCTTCTCTATATAAACAGATGCATTTATGTTCAAATAGTTGCGTAAAAGGTGTTTAGTTTTATCTGCATCTTTTATTAGATAAAGATAACGCTAATTTTGAAGAAAGATTGTGCTCAATAGCAAATAAATATGATGCAAAAGGTTTTATTTTACTTCATACCGTTCTCATCATATTAGCATTTGTTCTCTTATATAAGTTTGAAACGACTTATTTGTGTAATAAAGTTCTCCGCTTTCATGCCAAAATTCAACGACTTTGCCATCATTCTGATCCAAGTTTATCGCCATAAATTTTAGTTTTCAAGTTCTTTCCAGCAAATATCTATTTCGCGTTGTACTTCATTTTTCAATTTTGGTAATTCGTTGGTAATCCAATCTTGGCTTTCTTTGCTGAGGTAGTTTTGATTTTCGTTTAGCTTGTACTTCATAGAGCCATTAATCATGTCTATCATTTCTTCGACTTCCGATGTGCCATTTGCAAAGTTTGGACCGATTAAATATTTTAAAATTTCTTTTTCGGACATAGGTTTGTAATACAAAATATGACTGACCAGAGGAAAATAGAAGTAAAAATTATTAGTGGTGTTAGAAGCAAATTGTATTTTATGTAATGCTGTTATTAAAGCTTCTGATTCTGAATTTGAAGTTTGAAAATTCAACTTTTTTAAAAGATCGAAACAAATTTTGGAGTGAGGCAGTATTTTTCCAACTTCTTCCAAATAAGTAAATGTTTTTTCAAAATTAGTACGGTCATTATTTTCAAAAGAACTAATAAGAGTCGGTATTATCTTTTTCATTTTAATCTATGGAGCATTTTAACAATACATTTTTGAGATGTATTTATTTGGAAGTTTTTAATTGGCAGAAGAGTTTCAGATAGTGCTAAAATACAGTTTTTCTATTTAGGAATGACGAAATTAAAGTTTGATGAGCTAGGAAACATGCAAAAAAATGTAATTTATATTATTATTTCTCCCAACTTTGCATCACAATCTTTTAAACAAAAACTCAAATGGAATTCGGTAAAATCATAATTTCAGAAACTGCAGCGAATAGTGAAAATCCGCAAGACGTTGTCAATTCGAATATTTCAGTAATCAATTTAATGCGTGAAGAAAAGATAGACGACGACTTGATTCACGAAGATGCTTTAATGAGTTACTATTTAGATTTTTACGCTTCAAAGTATGCGGAAGGAAATTTCTCGAAGTTCGTGTATGATTCTGGATGGAATAAAGAATTGAACGAATTAATTGAAGAAGGTTTGGCTTTAATTGGCGCAGAAAAGCATTTGGAATTGTTTAAAGAGCAATGCCGCAAGCTGCGTTTGCAGAGTACAATCAAATTAGGGAAATTTCTAAAAGAGAAATACGATGCTCCAAACGCTTTCAAAGATTTGCTAAACAACAATGCTTATTTTGAATTGGATGAAAATTTGGCCGAATTGAATGCTGCATTCTTAAAATCGCATCCCGATACAGAAGTGCTTTCGGTAGAAGAAATGTTTGCTACACTAGAAGAGTTTATAGGACACGAAATTAAGAGAGATTAAGTTTTTGTTTTTTTTGCTGTGGTTTGTAAGAAAATTATATATTTGGAATGCCCTAAAATTTCTAACAAATCGAAACCTATGAAAAAAACGATTCTTTTAAGCAGCGTTTTGATGTTTTTGTTTTCCTGCGGGAAAAATGAAAAGGTTCCAAACGATGCCGAAGTTCAGTATCAGGAACTGCTTTCGGAAACACAAGCACATCTTGCTCTTAATAAAAAACCAATAAAAAAACTCATTTTTAAAAATCTGGATGAGATCGAAGATTCTAAAGAAATGAATCTGCAGCTACTTTCCATAGTGGCATCAAACTTAAAAATCAAATATTCAGATATTAAAATTGCCGAATCAAGTTCTATCGATTACGATAATCAAACCACTTTTTTTGTTCTGACAACTGTTGCGCACGATAAAAAAGTATTGAAATCTCGAGATGACGAAGAAATGGGAAATTATTTCCAACGTAAATACTTGTTTGTAAATCGGGAAGATGGAAGCATAATTGCCGAAGAATTTGATGAAAATCTAGGTTATTACGATAATGAAGCCATTCAGTTTTCAAAATCGCATATTTTGAAAGATCTGTTTTTTTTAAACGAAAATACTCCCGCAATTGCCTTTTATACAGAAGCAAGCGCAAGCAGTAGAATTGTTTTGTATTCTGAGAAGAAATTTACACTGATTACTTTGGCTGACAATGAAATTAAAAAGGTCTTATACGAATATCCAATTCGATTAACGAATGGCGATTCTAACGGAAGCGGAACTTTTCAAGTAGAAACTTTAGAAACCGGCATGAGCTTTTCGGATCATAAAACAAACGGTTATTTTGATTTGATCATAACCAAAAAATTTTCTTATGAAGAAGCGTTCGAAAGTGATGCTGAAAACGGAATTGAAGAAAAAAGTGACCTTAAAATTAAAAAAGAATTAGAAAAAATCAAGTATAACGGCAGAGAATACGCTTTTCATAGAGACGACAGGCATCGTTTTCTGGAGTAAAATTCAAAAAAAGCGAAATAACATCAAGGGCACTTTTACGGTGCTTTTGGTGTTTATAGGAGATTTCGGTTTTACTGCAAAACTTTGACCTATTGTTAACAAACATTTCCTTAAATTTGCTTCCGTTATAAAAAATACAATAGTTATAAAAATCAAGCTATGTTACAAATTGCATTTATTAGAGAAAATCAAGAGAAAGTAATCAAAGCTTTAGCAAAACGAAATATCGATGCTAAAAGCGTTGTTGAAGAGGTGGTTCAATTAGACGAAAATCGTCGTGCTGCACAGGTGGAATTAGACAATACTTTATCAGAATCTAATAAATTGTCCAAAGATATTGGTGAATTGATGAAAGCTGGAGAGAAAGCGAAAGCCGCAATCTTAAAAGAAAAAACAGTTTCGCTAAAAGAAAAAAGCAAAGAACTGAGCGAAAAAGCAGAAGCTTTGGCTGTTGAGTTGACGAATAAATTATACACATTACCAAACCTTCCAGCAGATATTGTTCCTGAAGGAAAAACGCCAGATGATAATTTGAATGTTTTCCAAGAAGGAGATATTCCGACTTTGCATGAAGGCGCACAGCCACACTGGGAATTGGTAAAGAAATACGATATCATCGATTTTGAATTGGGTGTAAAAATTACTGGGGCAGGATTTCCTGTTTATAAAGGGAAAGGAGCAAAGCTTCAACGTGCTTTGATTAACTATTTCTTAGACAAAAATACTGCTGCAGGATATAACGAAGTTCAGGTTCCGCATTTGGTAAACGAAGCTTCAGGTTTTGGAACTGGACAATTACCAGACAAAGAAGGACAAATGTATCATTCTACAATTGATGATTTATATTTGATTCCAACTGCTGAGGTTCCAGTTACGAATTTGTTCCGCGATGTTATTTTAAACGAAAGCGAATTGCCAGTTTTGCATACGGCCTATACACCATGTTTCCGTCGTGAAGCAGGTTCTTACGGAGCACACGTTCGCGGTTTAAACCGTTTGCACCAATTTGATAAAGTTGAAATTGTGCGTGTTGAGCATCCTGATAATTCTTACGCAGCATTAGATGGAATGGTAGAACATGTAAAAGACATTTTAAAAGAATTAAAATTACCTTACAGAGTTTTACGTCTTTGCGGTGGCGATATGGGATTCACATCTGCTTTGACTTACGATTTTGAAGTGTTTTCTACAGCACAAGACCGCTGGTTAGAAATCAGTTCTGTTTCTAACTTTGAAACTTTCCAGGCAAATCGTTTGAAATTACGTTTCAAAGACAAAGACGGAAAAAATCAATTGGCGCATACACTTAACGGAAGTTCATTAGCGCTTCCTAGAGTTTTGGCAGGAATTATAGAAAATTACCAAACTCCAGAAGGAATCGTAATCCCAGAAGTTTTACGTCCTTACTGCGGATTTGATATTATAAACTAAAAAAAGATAGTTTTTAAGATACAAACCTAACAGGTTTTAAAACCTGTTAGGTTTTCTTAATTTATAGAAATTAAAAAACGGAGCATGATGAATGGAATTTTAAACTGGAACGTAGATCCTGTTATTTTCTGGATTACAGATAGTTTTCCTTTAAAATATTACGGAGCTCTTTTTGCCTGCGGAATTCTTTTAGGTTTCTACATTGTTAGAAATATTTATAAGAAAGAAAATCTTTCGCTAGATAATCTCGATACTTTATTGATTTATGTAATTGTCGGAACCGTTTTAGGCGCTAGACTTGGACATTGTTTCTTTTACGAACCGGAGTATTTCTTGAAACATCCGATAGAAATTCTTTTACCGATTCAGAAAATAAAAGGAGTTTATCAATTTGTGGGTTACCAAGGTTTGGCAAGTCACGGAGGATCGATCGGAGTTATAACGGCAATGATTTTGTATTGCCGAAAATATAAAGTTCAGTTTTTAGGACTTTTAGATAAAATGGCAGTTGCAGTTCCTGTAACGGGTACTTTTATCAGAATGGGGAATTTTATGAATTCTGAAATCTATGGAAAACCAACCAACGGAAATTGGGGAGTTGTTTTCCAAAAAGACGATTTAATTCCTCGACATCCAACACAATTATATGAAGCTTTTGCTTATTTGTTGATTTTTGGAATTCTGTTTTATATGTACAAATCAGAAAAAATCAGAAGTGCACAAGGATTAATCTTTGGAACTTTCTTAACTTTATTATTTACAGCTCGTTTTATAATTGAATTTTTCAAGGAAAATCAAGAAGCTTTTGAAAACAATATGCTAATTAATATGGGACAGATTCTAAGTATCCCATTTATTTTAATTGGTTTAGGATTGATTTTTTGGAAAACTAAGAAAGTCTCAGTTTACAGTAACTAGAAAAGTCTCAGTTTACAGTTACTAAAAACTAAAAAAGTCTCAGTTTGCTGTTGAAGTATGATCGAAAACTGCGATTGCGACTGCAACTAAAAACTGCGACTGAAAACTAAAAAAAGGCTGAAAACTAAATAAAAAAGGCAGTATGAAAAACATATTGATTGGAATCGTTTTATTATGTTCTGGTTTGGCGTTTGGTCAAAACGAGCAGCTGGCGCAATATTATTACGATAAAGGTGATTTTAATAAAGCTAAGATCAGTTATGAAGAGCTTTTAAGAAGTGCGCCATCCAATACGCAGTATTTTTTACGAACTGTAGATTGCTATCAGCAATTACAGCAGTTTGCCAATGCCGAAAAAGCTATTCAAGAGCGTTACAATCGTTACAAACAAGGTGTTTTCTTGGTTGAATTAGGATATAATTTTCAGTTGCAGAAAAACGATTCGAAAGCTAAAAATTACTACGAACAGGCAATCGAAAAAATAAAGGTAAATCCAAACGATGTGTATGGAGTTGCGAGTTCGTTTGAGAAAAAAGTATTATTAGAATATGCTTTAAAAGCGTATCAGACTGCAATGCAGATTCAGCCAAACTTCAATTTCAATTTTCAGATCGGAATGTTGTATGGACAGTTAGGTAAAACCGATTTGATGATAGATTTGTTATTGACAGAATCTTTTACAAATCCGCAGAATACCAATTTGATTCAGACGCAACTGTCGCGATTCATGAATGGAGAAACCGATAATACGACTTTTAAAGATGCAATGCGAAAAGCCTTAATCTTGAAAACCCAGAAAGATCAGGACGTTTTTTGGAATCATTATTTGAGCTGGTTTTATGTGCAGCAAAAAGAATTCGGAAAAGCCTTTATTCAGGAAAAAGCCATTTACAAACGCGAACCAGAATCGTTAATGAGTATTGTCAATTTGAGTCAGTTTGCGATGAATGAAGGAGACACCGATACGGCTGAGGAAATTCTGAATTTTATTCTTCAAAACACAAAAGATCGTGATTTACTGATTCAGTGTAATGCCTATTTAATGCAAATCAAGATTGATAAAGCGCAGGAAAAAGATTATCCAGCTATCAATCAAGAATTGCAGCAATTATTGGCAACTTACGAAATCAGTCCTTTTACCTTATCTTTGCAAATCATTCAAGCCCATTTTCTGGCCTTTAATTTGAAAAAGACAGAAGAAGGAAAGGCAGTTGTCAAAAAAGCTTTAGAATTAAATTTAAATGAATATCAAAAAGCCGATGCCAAAATGGAGCTGGCTGATATTCTGCTTTTAGAAGAAAAGTACAATCAGGCACTTATTTACTATTCGCAGATTCAATTGGATTTAAAGAATGATGTAATGGCGCACGAAGCGAGTTTGAAAGCGGCTAAAACCAGTTATTATAAAGGCGATTTCGAATGGGCGAATAAACAGTTTAAAGAATTAAAAGCAGCCAATACGCAGTTAATCGCCAACGATGCTTTAGAATATTTTCTTTTAATTAATGATAATACCGCCGCCGATTCAACTCAAGTGGCGCTGAAACAATTTGCGAAAGGAGATTTTTTAATTTATCAGAATAAAAAACAAGAAGCGATTGCACAGTTTCAGAATATTTTAAAAACCTACAAAGGACAAGAAATAGAAGCCGTAACATTATTGCGTTTAGGAAAAGTTTACGAAAGCCAGAAAGATTTTGCTTCGGCTTTAAGTCAATACCAGCAGATTATAGACAATCACAGCGACGGAATTTATGTTGATGAAGCGCTGTTTTTCTCAGCCGAAATTTATAACGACGAACTAAAAGATCCAGAAAAGGCAAAGCCTTTATATGAAAAGGTAATTTTTAATCATCAAGACAGTATTTATTTTGTCGATGCTAGAAAAAAATACCGTGAGTTAAGAGGGGATAAGAATTTATAAATTTCAATATTTTAAATTCCAAATTCCAAGAATAAAAATTAGTAAAATGATGATTTGAAAAGATTTAAGAGGCAAGAGGAAAAACTCAGAACCTTAGAATCTTAGCATCTCAGAACCTTAGAAAAAATGATTATTTACAACGTTACCACAAACATACACGAAAGCGTTCATGACCAATGGTTAAAATGGATGCAAGAAAAGCACATACCAGAAATTCTGGCCACTAATAAATTCTCTTCGGCGCGAATTGTAAAAGTTTTGGTTGAAGAAGAAATGGGCGGAATTACGTATTCTGTGCAATACATAACAGACAGCAAGGAAACTCTAGAGAAGTTTTATATCGAAGACGAACCAGAGTTTCATAGAGAAGCATTAGGTTTATTTGCAGATAAAATGCTTTCTTTTAGAACAGAATTAGAGGTTGTTTCTGAGCATTAATATTTAGTGTTCAGTTTTCAGTAATTAGTATTCAGTCAAAAGAAATTAAATCTTTGTGTCTTTGTCCCGATAGCTATCGGGATTGTGGCAAAAAAAGAATACTTTTGCAGCCTCGTGGCAAACAAGAAATGAAATGGAAAAAGTAAAAGCCAAAAAACATTTAGGACAGCACTTTCTTAAAGACGAAAGCGTAGCAAAAGCTATTGCAGACACTTTAAGTCTGAAAGGGTACGATGAGGTTTTAGAAATAGGACCAGGGATGGGTGTGCTTACTAAGTATTTGCTTGAAAAGCCAATTACTACACATGTTATAGAAATCGATACCGAATCTGTAGCATATTTGGATGCACATTATCCAAAATTAAAAGACAAGATTATTTCTCAGGATTTCCTGAAATATAATATAAATGAAGTTTACCAAGACAAACAGTTTGCCATAATTGGAAACTTTCCGTACAATATTTCTTCTCAGATTGTTTTTAGGACATTAGATCTTAAACATCAGATTCCTGAATTTTCAGGAATGTTCCAGAAAGAAGTAGCCGAGCGCATCTGCGAAAAGAAAGGCTCGAAAACCTACGGAATACTATCCGTTTTAGCTCAGGCTTTCTATACTACAGAGTATCTGTTTACGGTTGATGAAAACGTTTTTATTCCTCCGCCCAAGGTGAAATCGGGTGTGATGAGAATGACCCGAAAGGAAGATTACAGTCTTCCTTGCAGCGAAAAGTTATTTTTTACAGTTGTAAAAACCGCTTTTCAGCAGAGACGAAAAACATTACGTAACAGTTTGAAAACATTAAATTTATCAGACCATTTGCGAGAAGACACTATCTTTGATAAACGTCCGGAGCAGCTTAGCGTCGATGAATTTATTGAACTAACTCTAAAAATAGAAACCGATGGAGTTCAAAGTTAGTAAAGAATTTATACACCAGCTTGAGGAGCTGATCAATAAGAAAAACGACAGTGAACTGGAAGTTTTACTTAATGATCTCCACCATGCTGATATTGCCGAAATTTTAGACGAATTAGATTTCGACGAGGCAACTTATATCTTTAAGGTTTTAGATAGTGATAAAACAGCCGAGATTCTTCTTGAATTGGAAGAGGATCTGCGTGAAAATATCTTAAGCCGACTTTCACCAAAGGAAATCGCAGAAGAGCTTGACGAGCTTGAAACCAATGACGCTGCCGATATTATCGCAGAACTTTCGCAGGAAATCAAAGCGGAAGTAATCTCTGAAATATTAGACGTTGAACACGCCAAAGATATTGTTGATCTTTTGCGTTACGACGAAAACACTGCAGGTGGTTTGATGGGTAAAGAGCTTGTAAAAGTGAATGAAAATTGGAACGTTTTGACCTGCGTTAAAGAAATGAGAATTCAGGCTGAAAATGTATCTCGAGTACATTCTATTTACGTAGTCGATGATGAAAACCGTTTAAAAGGAAGATTATCTCTTAAAGATTTACTGACTTCTTCTACCAAAACTCAGATTGGTGAAGTCTATATCCGAAAATTAAATTTTGTAAATGTTGATACAGAAGACGTAGAGGTCGCTCGTATCATGCAGAAATACGACTTAGAGGCAATTCCGGTTGTTGACGAATTAGGTCGTTTGGTGGGAAGAATTACTATTGACGATATCGTAGACGTAATCAAGGAAGAAGCCGATAAAGATTACCAGTTAGCTGCCGGTATTACCCAAGACGTTGAATCGAATGACAGCGTTTACGAATTAACCAAAGCGCGTCTGCCTTGGCTTTTAATCGGGATGGTGATCGAAATTGTAGCGTCTTTTGTTTTAAAAGGCAATGAAGCAACGTTTCAGAAATATTCTACACTAATTATTTTTGTTCCTTTGCTTTCGGCAACTGCTGGAAATATCGGAGTTCAGGCTTCGGCAATCGTGGTGCAAGGTTTGGCAAACGGAACGCTTAAAGATTTCAGCCGTGCTTATTTTACTAAAGAAATTACCGTTTCAATGATTTCCGGAAGTATCATTTCGTTTCTTTTGTTATGCTATCATTCTATCATGTATCAGCAGTATTTAGTAGGATTTGCGATTTCAATTTCAATGATTGTTGTGATTTTGTTTGCGGCGACTTTAGGAACTTTGGTCCCTCTTTTCTTAAATAAAAATAAAATTGATCCCGCAATTGCGACTGGTCCGTTTATCACAACGACCAACGACGTATTCGGAATTATGCTCTACTTTGGAGTAGCAAACTTAATTCTTGGATTTTAGATTTTTGCCACAAATTAGTAGATTACAGTGATTTAAGATCTCTAAAATCTACGTAATTTACAGGCGGAAAAAACGCTGTTTATCAGCTACAAATAATTAAAGCCAACCAGAATGAAAGTACACATTATTGGAGGAGGAAACCTTGGGGTTTCTATTGCCTTGGGAATTGCTAAATTCTCGAAAAACAACCAAGTTACTGTCACAAGAAGGAACATAGCAAGCATTCAATATTTATCTGAATATGGAATTGCTGTTTCTAACGATAATAAACACAACATCCAAGAAGCCGATGTTGTAATTCTAACTATAAAACCGTATCAGGTAGATACTGTTTTGGCCGAAATTTTGCCCGTTATTCAAAACAAAACAATTGCTTCAGCAGTAAGCGGATTGTCTTTGGATGTGCTTCAAACCAAAACAAACTACGAATATCCAGTTGTTCGCATTATGCCAAATATTGCAGCACAGTTTGGAGAGTCGGCAACTTGTATTTCTTTCCCAGAAAAATATGCAGCAAACGCTTCGCCAATTGTTGATTTATTCCAAGATTTAGGAACTGCTCCTGTAATCGACGAAAAATTGATGGATGCGGCAACCGTTTTAGGTGCTTGTGGAACTGCGTATGCATTGCGTTATATTCGCGCGTCTATGCAGGCAGGAATCGAAATTGGTTTTGATTCTAATACCGCTTTAGCAATTGCGGCGCAAACCGTTAAAGGAGCGGCAAAAATGCTTTTAGAAGAACGAGTACACCCAGAACAATTAATCGACCGTGTAACAACACCCCAAGGTTGTACAATCGTAGGTTTAAATGAAATGGAGCATAATGGTTTCAGTTCGTCATTAATAAAAGGAATCAAGACTTCTTTGAAACAAATTAAAGGTTAGGTTTTTAAAGAAATTCCAAATATTAAAAATCCCAAATTCCAATTTTCAAACTGGACTTTGGGATTTTTTTGTTTTGAAGTTCAATATCGTACTCTTGAACAATAATCAATTAAGTCAGAAAGATTTTCTTCATTGAGAACATCTTTAAATGTCATTCTGTGATAATCAATTCCAAACTTTTTAATTTTCAAACTGTCAATTTTATGGTTTTTCCTTAACATCCATTCGACAAAAACCAACGAGTCTAAATTTCTAAGTGCAGGTCCTGTACTCTTGGCGTCTAGTTTGTGACAAGCTGCACAATTGGAATTAAAAATCTCTTTTCCTTTGTAAGCATCTCCTGTTAATTCAAAAGCTTGAGTTCCGCAAAACGAAACGGGTATTTGAGGATTTAAGTTAGGGTTTGGTGGATTATATTTTATTTGATAAATAATAATACCAACAAGGAATATTATTAGTGATATTGATATCGCAAGTATTTGCCTAATTCTTTTCATTTAGCAAGCGTAAGGAAATTGGATTTTTATTTCAATCTGTTTAGCGTGTATTTCAAATAAACAAATCCCATAAGTCCCGCTAAGAAAGAAGCAATTAGAATCGCTATTTTAGAAAAAACAATAATTTCAGGATTTTTAAAAGCAAGAACGGTAATGAAAATCGACATTGTAAAACCGATTCCGCCGAGCATTCCTGCACCTAAGATATGCGCCCATTTTAAATTTTTCGGCAAAGTGCACAAACCTGCAGTTACACCAACAGAAGAGAAAAGTAAAATTCCAAGTGGTTTTCCGACTACTAGTCCGAGAATGATTCCGTAAGTATTGGCATGATTTAAGCCTTCATGCCAGTTTTCGGTAATCGTTAGAGCAGTATTGGCAATGGCAAACAAAGGCAAAATAAAAAAAGCGACAGGTTGGTGCAAAAAATGCTGTAACCTGTATGAAGATGTTTTCTCGCCACCATCTCCAAACGGAATAACAAATGCTAAGATTACACCCGTTATTGTAGCATGAACACCAGAATTAAGCATAAAATACCACATTATAACTCCTCCAATGAGATACGGAATGAGATTGTGAATTTTCATTCGGTTTAAAACAAAAAGAAGACACCAAATTCCAAGTGCAATTCCGAGGTTTAAAAATGAAATCGAAGTGGTATAAAAAATCGCAATCACGATAATGGCACCCAAATCATCAATGACGGCCAAAGCCGTTAAAAATACTTTTAGAGAAGCAGGAACTTTGTTTCCTAGAAGCGATAAAATTCCGATAGCAAAAGCAATATCAGTCGCCATCGGAATTCCAGCTCCGTTTTTTGTAGTTGTTCCGTAATTTAAAACCAAAAAGATTGCGGCAGGAACCAGCATTCCGCCAAAAGCAGCCATTATAGGCAATGAAGCATTCTTAATATTGGATAATTCACCATGATAAATCTCGCGTTCCAGTTCCAAACCGATCAAAAGAAAGAAGATGGTCATCAATCCGTCATTAATCCAATCGGTTACAGAATGTCCTGAAAATTCTTTTTCCCAAAAAGAAACATACGGAATTTGAATCGAAGAGTTAGCGAGAAAAAGAGATAAAATCGTGACCACGAGCAAGATAATTCCTCCCGATTTTTCGTTTTCAAAAAAGGCTTTAAAAGTCTTGGTTAATTTCATTGGGAAGATTTTCTGAAGATTTATATGATGGATTGCAAAATCCTTATTCTTTCAAAGTTAAAAAAAAATCTGACCAATAAAAAGTTTAGGAGCAAAGGCGCAAAGATTCAGAGGTTCAAAGTTTATTGTAATAGGAAAAACTTTGGGGCTTTGTGACTTCACGAGATCAAATTAACCGTATTTTTGTTTTTTATAAAATTTAGAAAAAAATGAGTATAAAAATTCTTCATATCGACAGCAATAATCCAATTTTATGGAATCAATTGGAAGAAGCGGGTTTCGAAAATCACGCCGATTTTAAATCTTCAA
The DNA here is from genome assembly GCF_056824325.1 of Flavobacterium sp. B330r. NCBI lineage: Bacteria > Pseudomonadati > Bacteroidota > Flavobacteriia > Flavobacteriales > Flavobacteriaceae > Flavobacterium > Flavobacterium sp. B330r. The sequence goes on along the minus strand of NZ_CP124860.1, from coordinate 1,639,004 downwards.
AAGAAGAAATTGAAGCGAAAATTCAAGACTATAATGGAATCGTAATTCGCAGCCGTTTCAAGATTGATAAGACTTTTTTAGACGCTGCAACAAAGTTGCAATTTATTGCGAGAGTGGGTGCAGGTCTGGAAAGTATTGATTGTGAGTATGCTTCTGCGAAAGGAATTCATCTTATTGCTGCTCCCGAAGGAAACCGCAACGCTGTTGCAGAACATTCGCTTGGCGTAATTTTATCTTTATTTAATAATTTAAACCAAGCTGATGCAGAAGTAAAAGCCGGACATTGGAATCGCGAAAGCAATCGCGGCCATGAATTGGATTTAAAAACAGTCGGGATTATCGGTTACGGAAATATGGGTAAAGCTTTTGCTAAAAAACTGAGAGGTTTTGATACAGAAGTTTTATGTTATGATATTTTGGACAACGTTGGCGATGAAAATGCCAAACAAGTTTCGTTGGAAGAATTACGCGAAAAAACAGACGTTTTAAGTCTTCACCTTCCTTGGACACCAGAAACAGATAAAATGGTGAATAGCGACTTTATAAATGCGTTTAAAAAGCCTTTTTGGATCATTAATACTTCACGTGGTAAAAATATTGTTACAGCAGATTTGGTTGAAGCCCTGAAGTCTAAAAAAATTCTCGGTGCTGGATTGGATGTTCTGGAATATGAAAAGCTTTCGTTTGAAACTTTATTCCAAGAAAATAATACACCAGAAGCACTTCAATATCTTATGGAGGCAAAAAATGTATTGCTAACGCCTCATATTGCCGGTTGGACTTTTGAAAGTCACGAACGTTTGGCTCAGGTAATTGTCGATAAAATCAAAGCAGTTTACGGTAAAAAATAGCCCACAGCCTTTAGATTTTAATAACGAGTTTTTTCCTGTAAATTTTATTTGGCAAGATTAGTTTTATTTGTTAATTTTTAATAATATTGTTTCCGAATTTAAAAGAATGAGTCTAAATAGATTCTTTTTTTTTAAGTTCGGAGAAAACCGAAAATCCCAAGAGTAGGCCCAAAAACAAATTATCCTAAGTATGATTGAATGGTATAAAATTGCCATGTTCCAGAACTATTCAAATTTTAGCGGAAGAGCTAGAAGAAGTGAATATTGGTATTTTCGTCTGGCAACAGCAGTAATCTTTTTTGTGTTTATTGCTTTAGCTATAATAGTATCAGTAATTGGCGGAGGATTTTTAGGTTTTCCAGTTGCAATAGGATTAATTGCTTTGTATTCTCTTATTGCTTTAATCCCATCTTTGGCTGTAACAGTTAGAAGGATGCACGACTTGGGTAAAAGCGGTTGGAATGTTTTAATTTCTTTTATTCCGTTGGTTGGTCCTATCTGGTTTCTTGTTTTATTAGCAACAGAAGGAGAACACGGAGAAAACTATTACGGTCCAGATCCTAAAAGTACTATTGAAGAAATTGATGAAATCGGAATTAATAATTAACTAAATAATATAAAAATGGAAACTACAAAACCAGAAAGCTGGAATACACCATCTCAACCTAGACAAGAGAATAAAAAAGTATTAGCAGGAATTATGGGAATTATTTTTGGATACTTAGGTATTCATAAATTTATCTTAGGATACACTCAAGAAGGAATCATCCAAATTGTAATTACAATCGTAACTTGCGGAGTTGGTAGTATAATTGGATTCATTGAAGGAATCATCTACTTAACAAAATCAGATGAAGATTTTTACCAAACGTACCAAGTTGGTAAAAAAGGCTGGTTTTAAGAGAAAAATGCATATAATACTAAAAATCCCATTCAGAACTGAATGGGATTTTTTTATGTCTAAAAATGTCTTTTCGTGATATTTTAAAAACTTTTAATGGCTCTAGAAGATTTTCAAAGTGAGTAATCTTGCACTCTGATAGAAGAGAGTAATGGAGTAACTGAAAATCCATAAAGAGTAGGGAATTATAAAGATTTTTATTATGTTAGAAATGTACAAAAAAGTAGTTCTTGAGAACTATACAAATTTTGATGGAAGAGCAAGAAGAAAAGAATATTGGATGTTTTTCTTGGTAAGTACCATCATATCTGTAGTGTTGAACGTTATAGATGCTACTACTGGTTTAACTTTTGGACCTGGAAAAACGGGTATATTAGGTTTGATATATTCTTTATTGGTTTTAATTCCATCATTGGCTGTTGCGGTTAGAAGAATGCATGATGTCGCAAAAAGTGGGTGGTATGTACTTATTCCAATTTATAATTTGATTTTAGCTTGTACAGAAGGTGAAAAAGGGCCAAATCAGTATGGTGCAGATCCTAAGAATCAGTTAGAGGAAATCAATGAAATTGGGAAAGAATAACTTTTCTGGTTTTAAAAAATGTAATTAGAAGTAAATCCCATTTCATGTATTAAATGAAAATGGGATTTTTTTTTTGAATTTTCTCGCGAAGAAATGATTTTAACTTAAGACACGAGAATAAAAATTTTATTTTACTAAATAAAAAACGTTACTTCATTGTAATTAAATTTTGATGTAAAATATGGGATTATTTAGTAGAAACAATAAGATTGAAAAGCCCGAAGTTCTTCTTGAACTTCGAAGTCCAAGTTGTCCAATAACAGCTGTTGTAGAGCAAGACAATAGAACAGCTTATTTTTATTTGTTTGGTGATAATGAAGATTTTGGTATGAAAAGCTGCTGGATTCGAAATTTAACTGAAGCACCAGAAAAAATAGAAACAAAATTGATGGAAAAAGGTGTTCCTCCTATGTTAACCAAAGAGTTTTGCAAATTCCCAAAAGGTCAAGAGGCACTTAGTTCTGATAATTTGGAAATTGTTTGGTTGGAAGAAGGAGATGGAGCAGCATTATTGGAAAATGGAGAGATTTTATGCGTAATTCCTAGTTGGGGAGGTGATGGAGGATTTTATGGGTATTCGCGTGATTGCAACGGTGCTGGCGATTTTGCATGGGAACTTTCAGCAGACAATGAAATGCGCAAACGTATTGAAAGCGCCATTGATTTTTTGGAAGCATGGGATAAAGAACCTAATCCTTTTCAATTGGTACAGCCTGAAATCTTAAATTACTACGATGAAATATTCGGTAAAAGTGAAAAATATTTTGCAATTGATGGACCAGAAGGACCTCCAAAAGGTTTGTATGTGTTTGAAGGAAAAGAAAAGACTGTTTTTGCAACTGTAGCAGTATCATTACGTCCACAGCCAAAAGTAGAAATGTATTGTGAAAATCCTAATGAAGTGAATAGGATTGAACTTGGAGTTATTTTAAAGTCAGGAATGACAAATGAGCAAATAAATGACGTTGCGGGTTTGGTAAGCGGAATTACAATGATACCATGGGACTATATTACATTTTTAGCAGAAGGACATACGGTAGAATTTCAAACAAGTATTAGCGAAAAATTTAAGTATGCGGTACTTACTAATAAATTAAAAGTTTTGCCTCAAATGAACTTAACTAGTTATGCCAAATCAAATATATCTTTTTTATGGATTGTGCCAGTTTCGGAAAGAGAATTGGAGGTAATGAAAGAATCTGGCTCACAAGCTGTACTAAGTAAACTTGACAGTATAGGAGAGGAAATATTCAATTTAGAGCGAAATGAAGTGGTTTAAGGATTAGTATGAAAAAAAGAAAACTCGATAGCACTGATTTGAAATCCGAGCCCTTTTCAAATAGAAAAAATTATAATATCAATAAAGTACAAAGCAACGACAGCAGAGGTTGTAAAGTAAAAGATTTAGATTATGAGTTTTGAATATAATGTTGTTACGGATAAGAAAATTGATTTTGCTCTTTTGCAAAAATTGTGCGACTATCTAAAGAAAAACCGAAGTTTTGAAGATATTAAGGTGAAAGAAAATGGTTTGTTTATTTCTGATAAGACATCTAATTGGGAGTTAGTAGATATAAATTTGATTTCTATTGGGCTCTTTGTCAGTGTAAACCTTAATGCAACTCAAAGAAATGAATTACTACTACTAATTCAGAATTTTATGCAAGATCAAGGATTGGGTGTGGTGATAGATGAAATATAAAAATCGCATTTCAATAGGAAAGAATATTTATGCCAACAAAGTTAAAAGCAATCATAGCTGATTAGTCTTAGAAAATGAATTGAATTTTGTTGTATAGATTTATTGTCATACTCTTTTGGGGCACAGATTTTAAATCCTTGCGATCTGGTCTCCTTATCAAACATTCATACGAAGCGTATGATTGAAATTAAAATTTAATCCTACTAGCAACGAGACATTTATAGGGAATGAATTGTTTTTTAGGATAAGACAGTGAATAAGAAAGCCTCATTTGTATATTTCAAATGAGGCTTTCTCTATGTTTTAAAAGATAAACTTAATCTTCTTTCTCAGATAATTTCTTTTCCAATTCAATCTGAAACTCTTCAATTACAGGTTTCATGGTGCTTTCTGGAATATCTGCAATTCTAATATACATTAAACCGTCGATTGCATTGTTGAATAATGGGTCAACATTAAAAGCAACTACTCTTGCGTTTTGTTTGATGTATTTCTTAATTAAAACAGGCAAACGTAAGTTTCCTGGTTCTAATTCATCAATGATTTTATCAAACTTATTCAAGTCAGATTCTGCTTCGTCAAAAATGAAATCTTTATCGGCGTCTTTTAGTTTTACTTTGTACGCTTTTTTCGGGTGAATGTATTGCGCGATATACGGATCGTAATAGTTCGACTTCATAAACTCAATCATCAATGATTTAGAGAAATCTGAAAACTGATTACTGATACTTACACCTCCAACTAAATATTTATGTTCTGGATGGCGCAAAGTGGTATGAATAATACCTTTCCATAATAAGAACAAAGGCATTGGTTTTTGCTGATACTCTTTTACGATAAATGCACGACCCATTTCAATCGATTTGTGCATCATATCATGAAGTTCTGGTTCAAATCTGAAAAGATCCGTTAAGTAGAAACCTTCAATTCCATATTTTGGATAGATTTCAGAACCTAATCCCATACGGTAAGCACCAGCGATTTTTTTGGTTTCGTCATCCCATAAAAACATATGGTGATAATATTGGTCGTATTCGTCTAAATCGATAGATTCATTCGTTCCTTCTCCAACTTCACGGAAAGTGATTTCGCGTAAACGGCCGATTTCGTGCAAAATGTTCGGAATCTCTTTTGCGCTTGCAAAGAAAACCTCGTAGTTTTTGCTTTGTAAAAACCTGCTGTCACTATCACGTAATGCCTGAACTTCATCAATCAATTTTGATTCGCTTGCAGCTGTTACGATTTTTTTAGGTGCTTTCGGTATTTTAAGACTTGCTGTATCGATCAGTTTGGTGTCTTTCTCAAACGGATTAGCTAGCATATAGGTTTTCTTTCTCAAGAATTCTGAATATTCTTCAAAAGATTCAATTTCGTTTTGTTCACTTACAGAAATTGGTTTTCCGATACGAACTTTAATTACACGATCTTTTTGCGTAAGCAATTCAGAAGGTAATTTGGCGGTACGCAAAGTATCATCAATTTTAGAAAGCCAGTAGAATAATTTACTGTTTTTGGCATGAAAGTAAATTGGAACTACAGGAACTTTTGCTTTTCTGATTAATTTCAGCGCACCTTCTTCCCAAGGTTTATCCACTACTAATTTGCCATCTTTATAAGTTGAAACTTCACCAGCAGGAAAAATACCCAAAGGTTTTCCGTCGCTTAAATGGCGTAACGTTTCTTTAATGCCAATTACGCTCGATTTTGCATCCTTATGGTTTTCAAAAGGATTAACCGGCATAATGTATTTCTTCATCGGAACAATTCTGTGTAACAAGAAATTGGCAATGATTTTGAAATTTGGCTCTCTTTCAAGCATTAATTTCAAAAGCAAAATTCCGTCAATTCCGCCAAGCGGATGATTTGAAATGGTAATATACGCACCATCTTTTGGTAGACGTTTTAAATCTTCTTCTGGGATTTCGAACTTAATTTCCATTTCATCCAAAATTCCATTCAAAAAGTCAAGGTCTTCCAAATGTTTATTACGATCGTAAATTTTATTAAGGGTCGAGATCTTAAGAACCTTCATAAGAATCCAGCCAGAAAAGGTACCGAAAACTCCGTACTTTTCAACATTTATTGCCTTTGCAACTTCTTTCGCGGTAACTAACCCCATGTACTACTTTTAATTTATTAGAACAGCGAACAAAGATAACAAAAAAGTCTACTTTTCGTTGTTTCCAAGACAAACTTTGCACTTTTTTATTACATTTGAAATCCTAAAAAAATCACTGATGAAAATTATTTCTTATAATGTAAACGGAATTAGAGCGGCAATAAACAAAGGGTTTATCGAGTGGCTGCAACAAGCAAATCCTGATGTAATATGCCTTCAGGAAATAAAAGCAACACAAGATCAAATTCCGGTAGATGATATAACAGCAGCGGGTTATCCGTTTCAATACTACTATCCTGCAACCAAAAAAGGATACAGTGGAGTAGCTATTCTTTCTAAAACTAAACCAAACAATATTGTTTACGGTACGGGAATTCATCATATGGATTTTGAGGGTAGAAATCTTCGTGCAGATTTTGATGATGTTTCTGTAATGAGCTTGTATCTTCCATCTGGAACAAACATTGAAAGGCTGGATCATAAGTTTATGTTTATGGATGATTTTCAGAATTATGTCAACGAATTGAAACTTACGGTTCCGAACCTTATTATTTGTGGTGATTATAATATTTGTCACGAAGCAATTGATATTCACGATCCGGTTCGTAACAAAACAGTTTCTGGATTTCTTCCGGCAGAGCGCGCATGGTTAGATGCCTTTATGAAATCTGGATTTATAGATAGTTTCCGTCATTTCAATAAAGAGCCACATCATTATTCTTGGTGGAGTTACCGTGCAGGAGCGAGAGGAAATAACAAAGGCTGGCGTATCGATTATAATCTGGTAAGCAATGCGCTAGAAAAGAGATTAAAAAGAGCGGTTATACTACCAGATGCTATGCATTCAGACCATTGTCCGATTTTAGTCGAGATTGACTAATTTTTGGTATTGTTCTTGTTGAATGAATTTTGGTCTTAAAATTCAGATTGCAATTGGCATTGAATTTTGACATTAAAAAATTATTAAACGCCCCAGAATAAAAACGAATTAAAGAAGATGATTAAAAAAGCCTCCATCGGATTACTAGCATTAGCTTTGTCCACAACGTCGTGTGTTTCTAAGAAAATTTACAATGATCTAGAAACAAAATATTCAGATTTGAAAAAAGAAAATCGTTCTATTGCTGATGAAAATGAAAATTTGAAGAAAGCAAAGAATCAATTGGAAACCGATCGTGATAAACTGGTTAAAGATTTAGCAACTGCTAATGATGATTTGGCAAAACAAAAAGCAGATTTAGCGGCGGCTCAAAATAAATACAAAGTTTTACAAGATTCGTATAATGCATTGGAGAAAAACAGCAATGATGCACTAGAGAAAAACATGGCTAAAAACCGCGAATTGTTAGCGCAATTGGAAGCAAAGGGTAAAGCTCTTGCAGAGGAACAGGCTCGTTTGGACAAAACGGCAAATCGTCTAAAAGAATTGGAAGATATGATTGCTGCGAAAGAAGAAGCAATGCGTAAGCTTAAAGAAACTTTATCTAAAGCATTAACTGGTTTTGAAGGTAAAGGTTTGACAGTAGAACATAAAAACGGAAAAGTTTATGTTTCTATGGAAAACAAATTACTTTTCAACTCAGGAAGTTGGGCTGTTGGAACAGAAGGTAGAAAAGCGGTTGTCGAACTTGGAAAAGTTTTAGGTGATAATCCAGATCTTTCTGTTTTAATTGAAGGACATACAGACGATGATCCGTATGCTGGTTCGGGGCCAATCGCAAACAATTGGGATTTATCGACTAAAAGAGCAACAGCAATCGTAGCGATTTTAACCGAAAATCCAAAAATCAATAAACAAAAACTAACAGCAGCAGGAAGAAGCGAGTTTTCTCCTTTGGCAAGCAACGCAACTCCAGAAGGAAAAGCGAAAAACCGTAGAATCGAAATTATCTTAACTCCAAGATTAGATGAGATTGCGGAGATGTTGAATAGTATTAATTAAAGATGCTAAGGTTCTGAGATACTAAGTTTTTAAGATTTTAAAAAGGTTCAAAGTTTTACTTTGAACCTTTTTTATTGATTGGAATTTAAACTTAGAACCTTAGCTCCTCAGTACCTTAGCCTCTCAAAATAAATCTTGTACTTTTTTTAACCTTTCTCATTTTTAGATTTGAAAAATCGGTTCGTATCTTTGAAGACTTATTATTAAAAAAGGGAAAAAACTTAGAACCTTAGAATTTTAGCAACTCAGTATCTTTAAAAAAAATGAAATACACTACTTTACCCAACACCGATATAAAAGTTAGTAAAATATGCCTTGGAACAATGACTTTCGGGCAGCAGAATACAGAAGCAGAAGGGCACGAACAAATGGATTATGCTCTTGAAAGAGGAGTTAATTTCTTTGATACTGCCGAAATGTACTCGGTTCCTGCGAGTGAAGCGACTTACGGAAGCACAGAAAAAATTATTGGCACTTGGTTTAAAAAATCAGGAAATAGAGACAAAGTGGTTTTAGCATCTAAAATTGCGGGTCCGAATCCGAATTTTGGATACATGCGTGAGAAACTGGATTTTTCTCCAGCAAGTATTAAGTATGCAGTTGAAAACAGTTTGAAAAGACTACAGACTGATTATATCGATTTGTACCAAATGCACTGGCCAGAAAGAAAAACGAATAATTTCGGACAGCGCGCTTTTCACGGACATGATGATGTTTGGGAGGATAACTTTAGAGAAATTCTTGAAACTTTTGACGGATTAATCAAAGAAGGGAAAATCAAACATATTGGAGTTTCTAATGAAAATGCTTGGGGAATGATGCGTCTTTTGGAAGAAAGCAAATACAACAATCTTCCAAGAATTAAAACAGTTCAAAATCCATATTCTTTATTGAACCGTTTATTTGAAGTGAATTCTGCAGAAGTTTCGAAATATGAAAATGTTGGTTTGTTAGGATATTCGCCTTTAGCCTTCGGAGTTTTGACTGGAAAATTCTTAACTGGAGAAAGTCACCCGAAAGCAAGAATTAATCTTTTTCCGCAGTACAAACGTTACAATAGTGACCAATGTACTGAAGCGACTAAATTGTATCTGGAAATCGCTAAAAAACATGGTTTAACGTTAACGCAATTGGCAATGGGATTTGTTTTGCAACAGCCTTTTTTAACAAGTTCTATTATCGGAGCGACAACTATGGAACAATTAAAAGAAAACATCGACACAATTGATGTGGTTCTTTCTAAACAAATCTTAGCAGAAATTGATGCGGTTCAGGCTATAATTCCAGATCCTGCGCCTTAAAGTATATTTAACCGCGAAGAGCGCAAAGATTTACGCAAAGTTCGCAATGTTTTAATCAATAAAATAATAGAAAAGCACGCAAAGATTTTCCTTTTAAAAGTTAAAAAATCTTTGCGTGCTTTGCGTAAATCTTAGCGAACCTTGCGGTTAAACTTCTCTTAATTACAAATCAAATTCATCATCAACAGCCAAAGAATCTTTTTTGATTGCTGTAGAATCTGGAACTTTAATTTTGATTAGAGAACGCGCATTTCCTGAAATGTAAACAGGCAATAATCCGATTGTGTCTTCTGGAACTAAAAGGCCTCTTCTAAACATTAAATTCTTTAGGAATTTTTGGTTTTTAATAGCGTAATCTTTCAAGTTACCTTGATCGTTAAACTGATACATGAATTTTCTTGGTTTCGGAATAATAGTTGCCAAATACAAACATTCGTCAACATTTAAAGCCGAAGGGCTTTTTTGAAAATAGAAATGACTTGCTTCTCCAATTCCGTACACATTTGGTCCCCATTCAATAATATTGAAATACACTTCTAACATTCTTTCCTTGCTTACAATTCGGTTGTTTTCTAAAATGTAAACCAGAAGAATTTCTTCAAGCTTTCGCGAAAGCGTCTTTTCACGAGTTAAAAAGACATTCTTAATTAACTGCATGCTGATTGTGCTGGCACCGCGAGAGAATTTCTTAGTTCGAATGTTTTTAAGAATCGATTGTTTGAAGGCTTCGTTTATGAATCCGCGATGCGAGAAGAAAGAAGGATCTTCGGTTGTTAAAACACATTTTCTTAAATAAGGAGAAATTTGGTCCAAAGGCGTATAATTCGGATTTGCATTTCCGACCAAAACAGGTCGTTGCAACACATTCTGAATAATGGCACGATACACAAACTCGCCGTTTAGTTTATTTAAATCGGCTTCACCATATTTAGTGATTCGTAAATCTTCTTTGTTAAGCTTACTGTCAAAAACAAGCGTATTGGGTTTGTTTTTATTGAATTTGAAATCCAATTTGTAATCGAAATTTCCAGTTGCCTGCATTCCTTGAAAATGCGTGAATAAACCGTCGGGAAGCGAAACGATAAAATCTTGCGCTTTCATTTTTGGAATGTCCATTTTCAAAGTATAAATCGTGTCTTTTTCAGTATCATAAGAAATGTAAGGACGAACCTTGATTTTATTTAACTGCATGGTTGATGTACTGTCAATAGAAATAAAGCTATCGCCTAATAAAAATCGGTAATCAAAACGCGCATTTTTTATAACGACATCTTTGCTCGCGATTTTTGGATGATTGATTTTAAGATTTGCAATAGAAGTGTAACCGTCTATATGGAGTTCGCTGCCGCTTTTGTCTATGTTTTGAACATTCAAACGGATAGAATCGAAACTTGCCTTTAAGTTATAACGCTGATCTAAATACGGAACGCGAATAGCGCCAGTATCTAAATTGAAAAAACGAATGTCTGCTTTTTTGTTTCTCGGATCAGCAAATCCTTTAATGTTCCAACGCTGATCAAAATCTTTTGCTTGAACATGAAGATTGGTTTCGAGCTGTTTGTTGCTTAAAACGAGTTTATCTACAGCAATATTGGTTTGTTTTCCGTTATCGTCAATTTTGAATTTGAAGTTTTTCAAATCCATATCGGTCGGAACCAAATTCAATACTTTCGAAATGATTCTGTAAGCAAAAGCAGCGTATTTACGTTTTTCATTTGAATCGGTTTCTTCTCGATCTCTTTTTAGAAAAGCATCAAAATTTCGTTTTTTGCCTTTTTTTACTAATTGAATATATCCATTGTCTACTTTTAAAGTTCCAACTTGAATATCTCCAATTAATAAATTACTTAAACTGATGCTGGTTTCGACATTTTTTATTTTGACAAGGGTATCAGCATTTATTGGAGCTAAAACTACATCTGTCAATTTTATAGTCGATAAACCATCAAATGAAGCCGATTGTACAGAAAAGTTACTTTGGTATTGAACGGCCATTTTATGGGTAACTTTTGCAATGGCTTGTTTTAAAAGGGAATCACGAAAATAGTAAAGTCCGATGCAAAGCACGATTATTACTATTCCTAGTATTTTTAGTGCTTTGTATATTTTTTGTTTTGGAAAATTCATAGGAGGAGTGGTATTTGAAATCAGCCAAAAAGTATGCTGGCAACATCTTCAATTTTTGCTACAAGCTCAATCTTAATTCCGGTATTTTTTAAAGCAATTTTGTTGTATTTAGAAACAAAAATAGTATCGAAACCTAGTTTTTCAGCTTCCTGAATGCGTTGATCTACACGGTTTACAGGACGAATTTCGCCAGAAAGTCCGACCTCGCCAGCAAAACAGAATCCTTTTCCAACCGGAATATCTTCATTTGATGATAAAATTGCGGCAACAACCGCCAAGTCAATTGCAGGATCATCAACAGAAATTCCGCCAGTTACATTCAAGAAAACGTCTTTTGCGCCTAAGCGAAATCCAGCTCTTTTTTCTAAAACAGCCAAAATCATGTTTAGCCTTTTTGCGTTGTAACCTGTTGTACTTCTTTGCGGTGTTCCATAAACAGCTGTACTCACTAAAGATTGTATTTCGATCATCAACGGACGCATACCTTCTAAAGTTGTCGCAATTGCAGTTCCCGATAATTCTTCGTCTTTATGAGAAATCAGGATTTCAGAAGGATTGCTAACTTCTCGTAATCCGCTCCCCAACATTTCATAAATTCCTAGTTCTGATGTAGATCCAAAACGGTTTTTAAGCGAACGCAAAATTCGATAAATATGATTTCTGTCGCCTTCAAATTGGAGCACAGTATCGACCATATGTTCTAGAATTTTTGGTCCAGCGATATTTCCGTCTTTTGTAATGTGCCCAATCAAGATTACGGGGATATTACTTTCTTTAGCAAATTTTATCAATTCTGCTGTGGTTTCACGAATCTGAGAAATACTTCCCGCAGTCGATTCGATATAATCGGTATGTAAAGTCTGAATCGAGTCGATTATGACCACTTCAGGCTGAATGGTTTCAATTTGTTTAAATATATTCTGCGTTTTGGTTTCAGTAAGAATATAACAGTTGTCGCTGTTTGGAGTTATTCTTTCTGCGCGCATTTTAATTTGTTTCTGACTTTCTTCTCCAGAAACATATAATGTTTTATAAGGTAACTTTAATGATACTTGAAGTAAAAGTGTACTTTTTCCGATGCCGGGCTCACCGCCCAAAAGAGTCAAAGATCCAGGAACAAGTCCGCCGCCTAAAACACGATTCAATTCGCTATCAGTAGTGTCCATTCGGACTTCCTGTGTAGAATCAATTTCGTTAATTTTTAAAGGTTTTGGTGCTTTGCTTGTTGGAGTAGGTTCACTCTTCCAAGCGACCTTATCTTGTTTTTGAATGATTTCTTCGGCAATCGTATTCCATTCTTTGCACGCGTTGCATTGCCCTTGCCATTTGGCATATTGGGTTCCGCAGTTTTGGCAGAAAAAGGAAGTTTTAACTTTTGACATTATTTACTTTTTTTAGCAAGTGTATTCATTTCGTCAATTTTCTCATACATCAAGTCTTTGTTCAAATCACCAATTGGCTCCATTTGTGAAGCGTTTTGGTATTTTTTCGAAGCATGTTTAGGATCGCCCATTTTTTCGTACATCAAACCTAATTCATATTCTCCCAACATGGCTTTAGGATAATTTACATTTCCAATTTCAGCCATTTTTCCTAACTCATCGTAGGCATTTCTTTTTAGAATAAGGTTTTCCATTACTTTAAAATCGCTCATTCGAACTGGAATTTGAACTCCTAAAACTTCAGACATTGTAGCATATTTTTTTTCTAAATATTCTGCATAACCTGTTTGAAGAACCGCAATTTTGTCGTTGTATTCGGCAGAATTTATAGGACGGTATACTTCAAAAATCTGATATAATGCACTTGGTATAGAATGCAATACTTCTGTATAATGTGTTGCGCCTTTAAATACATCATATTTATAATTCACTAACGGATTATTGGCGATTTTAATATTGCTGTTTAATTTTTCTATTGGCTCTTTAATTTTTTTAATATCACCTTCTCCTGCAGAAAGGTAATAGAAGACAGGGCTTTTTATTTTAGCAAATTTCTCTGCAATACGCACTTCCATTTTTGGAGCAAGTTCTGGACTTAAACAGATATAGGCGTTAAAAAGCGGAATTTCTTTATATAAATAAAAATTAGCAAAACTTGCTGTTAAATCGTGACCTGCAATAAGTCTAAAAGGCGAAGTGCGGTATTTTTTTTCGATATATGGTACTAATTCAGCTCCGATAAATTCGAAAAATTTTGCGCCTTTTTCAAAAGGAAGTCCTTCATTTTGGTCGATTGTTGTGTCATCAAAACGTTCTCCATCTTTATTTTGATGAATTCCAATGATAATCATTTCTGGAATATCATCCCAATAAGTTCCGTAGCTTACAGCTCCAGAAAAAGGATCAAATAAATAATCGCCATCCAATAAATAAAGAACAGGATATTTTTTGTCTTTGTTGGCTTCGTAAGAAGCAGGAAGTCCGATTGTAATTCTACGCTCTTCTCCGAGTTTTTCCGATTTAATGTTGTCGAACGTTTTTTGGGCAAACGACGAAAACGAAATTAATAAAAATAGTAGGTAAACTTTTTTCATGATTTGTGGCATTTCAGTAAATTAAAAAGTATTGAAAATAGTGTAGCAATATACTATTTTATTTGCTTCTTTGTTAAAGAGGTTAAAATTTGAAGCACAGTATTTTAGCGTCAAAATCACTTTAGATTAAGACAAAAGAAACTTTCTTTGTGCAAAATTGACTTTTGACAAAGTAGGGGAATTCGGTAAGAAAAAGAAAATCTTAGGTTAAAGAATTGTCGTTTTCATTCGGGAAAATAATCCATGGTTTGAAGGTTTTTGCTTCTTCAAAATCCAAAGTAGCATAAGAAATGATAATGATGATATCATCTTTTTGCACTTTTCTAGCTGCAGGACCATTTAAAGTAATTTCTCCTGAATTTTTTTCACCTTTAATAGCGTAAGTCTCAAAACGCTCGCCATTATTAATGTTAACAATAGATACTTTTTCGCCTTCAATAATATTTGAAGCCTCTAGTAGAGTTTCATCAATAGTAATACTTCCAATGTAATTTAAATCGGCTCCAGTTACTTTAACTCGATGAATTTTTGATTTTATAACTTGAATTTGCATGCTGCAAAGTTAGATTAATTTAATGAAATGGTGTCAATCAGTCTTATAGAATTAACAAATACCGCTATAAATGCGCGATATTTTTTATCATTCTCTTTCTTATCGATAGACAAAAGTGTAGATTCGTCAGCAATAACAAAATACTCCAGTTCGAACTCTTTGTTGTCTTTGAAGGAATTTTCTACAAATTCGATTGTTTCTTGCGGAGAGTGAGTTTGGAAAATCTCTTTTGCCTCGGTTAAAACTTTGTAGATAATAGAAGCATCTTTTCTTTCTTGCGAAGTTAGACGTTCGTTTCTTGAGCTCATTGCAAGTTCATTTTCTTCTCTAAAAATAGGACAACCGACAACGTTTACTGGTAAATCAGTTTTTTCAACTAATTTTTTTACAATTTGAAGCTGCTGAAAATCTTTTTCTCCAAAATAGGCATTTGTTGGAGTTACGATTTCAAAAAGACGTTTTACAATTGTTCCGACACCATTAAAATGACCAGGTCTGAATTTTCCTTCCATCTGGTTTTCCAATCCGTCAAAATCAAAAGTCTGCGAAACGGTATTTCCTTCATAAATATCTTCGACTGAAGGTGCGTATAAAATAATTTTATCGCTTAATGTACGCATTTTCTTAACATCTTCTTCTAGTGTCCTAGGATATTTTGCTAAATCTTCGGCGTTGTTAAATTGAGTTGGGTTGACAAAAATACTTACTACTGTATCGTTGTTTTCTTTTAACGAACGTTGCATTAAAGCCAAATGTCCTTGGTGTAAAGCGCCCATTGTGGGTACAAATCCGATAGTAGAATTTGCGGTTTTGATAGTTTTAAGATAAGCTATCAACGCTGCTTTACTGTAGAAAATATGCATTGAGGTATTATTAAAATTTATGCAAACATAATATATTAGTTATAAACTGCATAAATTTTTGTAATTTTGCGACGTTTTTATTACCAAAATTAAGTAAAATACTATTATGAAAGATAAGAGGATATTATATGTATCATCTGAAGTCGTGCCTTACTTGGCTGAAAATGAGGTTTCTTTAATGTCTTATGACGTTCCGAAAATGATTAATGACCAAGGCGGTCAGATAAGAATTTTCATGCCAAGATATGGAAATATCAATGAGAGAAGACACCAATTGCATGAAGTGATTAGACTTTCAGGGATGAATTTGGTAGTGAATGACTTAGATATGCCGTTGATTATTAAAGTAGCTTCCATTCCGAAAGAAAGAATCCAGGTTTATTTTATTGATAACGATGAATATTTCAAACGTAAAGCCACTTTTACAGATGAAGAGGGCGCTTTATATCCAGATAATGACGAAAGAGCAATTTTCTTTGCAAAAGGCGTTGTGGAGACTGTGAAAAAATTAAACTGGGTTCCAGATATTATACACGTTCACGGTTGGCTTGCGGCAATGCTACCCATTTATATGAAGCATTATTATAAACACGAAGCACTATTTTCTGAAACGAAAATTATTACTTCTGTTTATGGCCAGTCATTTGATGAGAACCTAGATTTAGAAATGATAAATAAAGTTAAATTTGACGGTGTTCCTCATGAAGCAGTGTCAGATTTGGAAGTGCCAAATTATGAGAATGTTTTAAAAGCTAGTATTTTACATTCTGATGGTGTGATCATTGCATCAGAGAATGTTTCTCCAAGTTTAACAAAATTTATAGAATCTTCAGGAAAACCTTTTTTACCTTTCGCCACGAAAGATGCATTTGCTGACGCTTATACAAATTTCTATAGAACATTTGGACTTTAAATTTTAATTTTATTTTTTGACATGTATAAAACTTCTTTTATTAAGAAAGCTCTTTTGGCTGTAATGGCTGTTTTTCTATATTCTTGTGACAAAGATTTTAATGCGATTGGTGATGGTTTGATTGGAGATGATCATTTTGGACTTGAAGCTGAAAAATACGATGTTGTAGCATTTAATCAAGAAGTTACCCCTATTCAATCAAATACCATGACACCAAATGCTCTTGGTATTTTAGACAATCCGCTTTTTGCAAGCACTACGGCAAATTTTGTAACTCAGGTAGGACTTTCTAGCTATCCTATAAAAGTTGGGGATTCTCCAGTAATTCAAAGTGTTGTGCTTGAAATTCCATATTTCAACCATGCAACAACTACAGATAATGAAGGGAATACCACTTATGTATTGGATTCTATTTATGGAGACAAAAATGGAAAAATAAAATTAAGTGTTTATGAGTCTGGAATCCAGATGAGAAGCAGTTATTTAAGTGGAGGTACCCAGTTGCCGCAGTTTTATTATACAGATCAAAACAGTGAATTTGACAGTAAAAAAGTGGGCTCAAGATTGAATGATGGAGATGTTTTGCAAAATGATGAATTCTTTTTTGATGCAAAAGAAATTGTAATAAAAACAACAGATCCTACTACTAAAGTAGAAACAACTACAAGAAAAGCGCCTCAAATGACGCTGCAGCTTAACAAGCAGTTTTTTCAAGATAGGATATTAAATGCAGATGCTTCAAAGCTTGCTGCAGAAGATGTTTTTCAAGAATATTTTAGAGGTTTGTATTTTAATGTTGAGAAATCTGGATCTAATCCGAGTAATTTGGCGCTGATGGATTTTTCTAAAGGGGTTATTACAATTAAATACAAAGCAAAAACTAGTTCAACTACAGATGATCCAGAAGCTACCGAAGACAAGGAGATTCTTTTGAACTTGAAAGGTACTTTTACAACTACGGCTAATTTTCTACAAGATACTAGAAATGCAGACTATGAAAGTGCTATAACAACAAACGTAAATAAAACAGATGGAGATGAAAGGCTTTATTTAAAAGGTGGAGTAGGCTCTTTGGCGGTTATAAAACTTTTTAATCCAACAGATGTTTTAAGTTATGATTCTAATGGTGCGGTAGTAAATGGAGCAAATGGAGTTCCTGACCAATTGGATGAAATTAGAAGTAATGTCGCTATTAAGAATTGGAAAGTAAACGAAGCTAATTTAGTTTTCTATATCGATGCTGATAAAATGACTGGTACACAAGAACCGAATAGAGTGTATTTGTATAATTTAACAGATAATGCCATTTTAGCAGATTACTCTACAGATGCTGTATCTGCTTATGGTGGAGTAATTAGTAAAGGTACTGATAAAAGAGGTAAAAGCTATAAAATTAGAATAACGAGCCATATTCGTAATTTAGTAAAAGATGCGACAGTTAAAAATGTTGATTTAGGCTTGGTTGTTTCTCTAAGCCCAACTACAGTTGCGTTTAATGCGCTTAAGGATAAAAATGCTATTACTCCAGTAGTGCCTAGAACATCATTATTAAATCCGCTTGGGACAATTATATATGGAGGAAAAGTCTCTACTTCTACTCCAGAAGATAAAAGATTGAAACTTGAGGTGTACTATACGAAACCAAATTAATAAATATATATGTGTGGAATTGTTGGATATATCGGTCATCGAGATGCTTATCCTATTGTAATAAAGGGATTAAAGCGTCTGGAGTACAGAGGATATGATAGTGCCGGCGTTATGTTGTATGACAACGAGTCGGGCATTAAAGTTTGCAAAACAAAAGGTAAAGTTTCAGATCTTGAAGCTAAAGCCGATGAAGGTTTTTCAATAAACGGTAATATTGGAATTGGACACACACGTTGGGCAACTCACGGGGTTCCAAATGATGTGAATTCGCACCCTCATCTTTCTAATTCTGGAGATTTAGCAATTATTCATAACGGAATTATCGAGAATTATGCGCCTTTAAAAGAGGAGCTTATCAAAAGAGGTTATAATTTTAAGTCGGATACAGATACTGAAGTTTTAGTTAATTTAATAGAAGAAGTTCAAAAGAAAGAAAATCTTAAATTAGGTAAAGCTGTACAAGTTGCATTGAACCAAGTTGTTGGTGCCTATGCAATTGCTGTTTTTGATAAAAAAAATCCGAATGAACTTGTTGCGGCTAGATTAGGAAGTCCGTTAGCAATTGGTGTTGGAGAAGGAGAATATTTTATTGCTTCTGATGCTTCACCATTTATTGAATATACTTCTAATGCAGTTTATTTAGAAGATGGCGAAATGGCAAATATTAGATTGCATAAGCCAATTAAAATTAGAAAAATCCAAGATGACTCTTTAGTGGATCCTTATATTCAAGAACTTCAAATGAATTTGGAGCAGATTGAAAAAGGAGGGTATGATCATTTCATGCTTAAAGAAATCTATGAGCAACCAAGTGTAATTAAAGACACTTATAGAGGAAGACTTCATGCTAATGAAGGAATTGTTCAGATGGCAGGTGTTGAGGATAATCTGGAGAAATTCTTAAATGCAAAACGAATCCTGATTGTTGCTTGTGGAACTTCTTGGCACGCAGGTTTAGTAGCAGAATATATCTTTGAGGAATTTACCCGTATTCCTGTAGAGGTAGAATATGCTTCTGAGTTTAGATACAGAAATCCGATTATTAATAAAGATGACGTAGTTATTGCAATCTCACAATCTGGTGAAACTGCAGATACTATGGCGGCTATTAAATTGGCTAAAGAAAACGGAGCATTTGTCTTTGGAGTTTGTAACGTAGTGGGTTCTTCTATTTCTAGAGAAAGCCATGCAGGTGCTTACACGCACGCAGGTCCAGAGATTGGAGTAGCTTCAACAAAAGCATTTACTACTCAGATTACAGTTTTAACGATGATTGCTTTACGTTTAGGAAAAGCAAAAGGAACGTTATCAAATACAGATTTCCATACTTATCTTCAAGAATTAGAAATTATTCCTGAGAAAGTGTCTGAGGCATTAGAAACTGATGGTAGAGCTAAAGAAATTGCTGCTGCTTTTAAAGATGCGCCAAACTGTCTTTATTTAGGTAGAGGATACAATTTCCCTGTAGCTTTAGAAGGTGCATTGAAATTAAAAGAGATTTCATACATCCACGCAGAAGGATATCCGGCTGCAGAGATGAAGCACGGCCCTATTGCTTTAATTGATGAATTTATGCCGGTTATTGTAATTGCTCCAAAACAAGGGCATTATGATAAAATTGTAAGTAATATTCAGGAAATTAAATCAAGAAGTGGTAAAATTATTGCTGTAGTTACAAAAGGAGATACTCAAGTACGCGAATTGGCAGATTATGTAATCGAAATTCCAGAAACTTCAGATGCATTATCGCCATTGGTTACAACAATTCCGTTGCAACTACTTTCTTATTACATTGCAGTAATGAGAGGTTGTAATGTTGACCAGCCTCGTAACCTAGCGAAGTCGGTTACAGTAGAGTAAAAATTCTATTAAGTATTAATATGTTAAAAAAGCGAGATTTAGGTCTCGCTTTTTTTTATTGTCAATAATTTTTTTTGACACATGTATTTTTATGAAATTTTCAGTTTTTTGATTAAAATTTATATGTATGCATAGTATATTGGTTTTTCTTATCATTTTATTTGTTTTTATTATAATAAATTGAATTAATAAATAGTTAAAATATTGTATATTTTGATGGTAAATATTGATTTTATTTAACGTTTTTTTATGCATATTAAAATATTTTCTTATTTTGGCTATATATACTAACGAAAAACTAACCCAAAATGAGAGTCTACTTGCTAATTATGTTGTTATTCAGCGGAGTGTCCTTTGCGCAGAATACAATTACAGGTTCGGTTACAGATGCTAATAAGCAATCTATCCCTGGTGCTAATGTTGTTGTTGTCGGAGAAAATAGTGGTGCTTCTACTGATTTCGACGGATCGTTTAAATTAACTACTAATGCTAAACCGCCTTTTTCTTTAAAAGTTTCGGCAGTAGGATTTGAAACTAAAACGATAAACGTAACAGCTGCAAATCAAAAAGTGAATGTGATTTTAAAGGATGAAGAAACAAAATTGGATGAAATTGTAGTTTCTGCATCAAGAACGCCAGAAAGAATTCTGGAGTCTCCTGTAACCATTGAGAGAATGGGGGCTCAGGAAATCAAAAAAACGGCTTCCCCTTCTTTTTATGATGGTTTAGAGAATATGAAAGAAGTGCAGATGAATACTAGTAGTATGTCGTTCAAGTCGATAAACACTAGGGGGTTTGCTACTGTCGCGAATACTCGTTTTATGCAACTGGTAGATGGAATGGATAATTCGTCTCCGTTATTGAATTTTGTTTTAGGAAACATGATTGGAGTGTCAGAAATTGATGTTCAAAGTGTGGAATTACTTCCGGGGGCATCGTCTGCTCTATATGGGGCTAATGCTTTTAATGGTATTTTGTTTATGACTAGTAAAAGCCCGTTTGTAGATCAAGGGGTTTCGGCTTATTTAAAGTATGGGGTAACTTCTCAAGAGGCTGCAGGCACAAATGGCTATTATGATTTTGGTGTTCGATTTGCTCGTGCTTTTAATAAATATATTGCGGCTAAAGCAAACATTACTTACATGCAGGCTACTGATTGGTATGCTACAAATTATAATGACAAGACTAGGGCAGGTGTTGATAGAACGAATCCTAATTATGATGGAATTAACGTGTATGGAGATGAAGCAGCTACAAATATTAAGGGTGTTGGTCAGAAGTTGGAAGCAATGGGTTTGATTCCGGCAGGGGCATCTAATCTTTTGCCGAATTCTATGGTTAGTAGAACAGGGTATAATGAAATTGATTTGACAGATAATAAAGCTGCGAATATGAAAGTTGATTTCTCTTTGCATGCAAGACCTTTTGGAGATGAAAGATTGGAAGTTATTTGGCAGAGTAAAATTGGTACTGGAAATGCTGTTTATCAAGGGGCAAACAGGTATTATTTGAATAACTTTTTTATGTATCAGAATAAATTAGAGCTTAAAGGGAAAAACTTTTTTGTAAGAGGTTACATGACTGGAGAGGATGGAGGAAATTCTTATGATATGATTTTTACCGGTATTAATGTAAATAGAAAATGGAAAGACGATAATACTTGGTTTGGTCAATATGCTGGGGCTTTCATACAAGGGACTTTGGCAGGAATGAATCCGCAACAAGCACATGCAGCGGCTAGATCTACAGCAGATACAGGTCGTTTTTTACCAGGAACGCCTCAGTTTAACAATGCGTTCAATCAGGTTATAAATGATCCGGATGTTTTAACTGGATCAAGATTGGTGGATAATTCAAAAATGTATCACTCAGATGCAAATTATAATTTCAGAGATGTAATAAAATTTGCTGAAATTCAAGTTGGAGGATCTTTTAGAGCCTATGAGTTAAATTCTCATGGAAGAATTTATACGGATGCTAATAGTCAGATAAATTACAATGAATATGGTGCATATGCGCAATTGATGAAAAAATTTATGGACGACAGATTGAAGTTTACAGGATCTCTTCGTTATGATAAATCTAAAAACTTTGATGGTAATTTCTCTCCACGTTTATCTCTTGTGTATTCTGCAGGTGAAAAAAGAAATCATAATTTCAGAGGATCTTTCCAAACAGGTTTTAGAAATCCTACAACTCAAGATCAGTACATAGGATTTAATATCGGAAATGCAGTATTATTGGGTTCTGCTCCTGATAACTTAACTAGATTTAATGAAACATTCAATTTAAGTGCAGAAGGCCAACTTTATACAGGAAGTCCAACAAAAGTTATGAATGGTAACGATGCTTATGGGAATTCTTATATAGCAAGTTCAGTAACTGCATTTTCTGCAATGGCAGGAACAGACCCAGTTGGTGCTGCTGCGCTATTGAAAAAATCTAGAGCTAATTATGTAAAGCCAGAAGAAGTAAAAGCTTTTGAGTTAGGATACCGTTCTGTTTTTGAAGGGACGTCAATAGATATTAATGGATACTACAATATTTACAACAATTTTATTGGTAACTTAAATGTAGTTTCTCCTTTCTACGGAACTGCTCAAGATAATCCAAACATTGCTGCAGGAACTTCTGATCCAGGTGTTCAGTCAATTAGAGCGCTTCAAAACGGAGAGTATAGAACGTATCAATTGTATACAAATTCAGATGTAGAAATAAATTCATTGGGATTTGGAGTTGGACTTTCTAGAAAAATTATTTCAAACTTTGAGTTGGGAGTGAACTACAACTATGCTCAGTTTGATTTTGATCAAGCAAAAGACCCAAGTTTTGAGCCTGGATTTAATACGCCAAAACATAGAATTAAAATGTCAATTGGAAATGATAAGCTGTTTAAGAATTTCGGATTTAATGTTAGCGGAAGATGGAATAGTGAATATTTATGGCAGGCTGGTTTTGCTGATGGTATAATTAAAGAGGCAACAGTAATAGATGCTCAGATAAATTATGGAATTCCGAAATTGAAATCGGTAGTAAAATTAGGAGCTGCTAATATTGGCGGTAAAGAATACTATCAAGTAATTGGAGCTGGATTAATCGGACAGCAGTATTTTGCTTCTTGGACTATTAATCCATAATTGATTGTTTAACTCTTAGTCAAATTCATTATTTATGTTTCTCGATGCAGATTTGGAAGCAGATAATTATAAAAAATTATAAATTATGATAAAAAATTTCAAATGGCTTTTATTGGTTTCGTTAACCTTTATGGCTTGTAATAGTGATGATGATGTGACTCCTGCAGTGGAGTCGTCTGATGGTAAGCCTTTGACCTCTGGATCTGCTGATTTTGCCAAATATGTTGCTTTAGGAGATTCTTTTGCGGCAGGATTTAGTGATAATGCTTTGTTTATTAAAGGTCAAGAAGGAGCCTATCCAAATATTTTAGCGCAACAATTTGCTCTAGTGGGCGGGGGCGAATTCAAAACGCCTTTTGCAAATGATAATATCGGCGGTTTGCTTTTAGGAGGAAATGTTGTTGCTGGTCCGCGTTTGTATTTTAATGGAACACCTGTGCCGGTTACAGGAGTGCCAACAACTGAGGTTACAGCTCATTTGTCAGGAACATTTAATAATTTAGGGGTTCCTGGAGCAAAAAGTTTTCATTTACTTGCTCCTGGTTATGGTAATGTTGCAGGTGTTACTACAGGAATGGCAAATCCTTATTTTGCTCGTTTTGCATCTAGCGCGACAACAACTGTTTTGGCCGATGCTTTAAGTCAAAACCCTACTTTCTTTTCTTTATGGATTGGAGGGAATGATGAGTTAGGATATGCTACTGCAGGTGGAGATCCAACAGTAAATCCGTTAACGCCTCCTGCGACTTTTGAGGCGGCTTACAAAGGTTTAGTGGCTCAGCTTGTTGCAGGCGGAAGAAAAGGAGTTATAGCTAATTTGCCAAATATTACCACTCTTCCTCATTTTCATGTGATAACATACAATCAGCTTACTCAGGCTAATTTAACAGTTGGAGGAGCGAGTATGGTTGGTACTTTAAATGCGCAATTGTATGGGCCATTGAGTAATGCATTGAAATTTTTAGGGCAAGGGGATAGAATTAAACTTTTATCTGCAACAGGGAATAATCCGTTGCTAATAGTAGATGAAACGTTGCCGGATTTGTCGGCCAATTTAAAAGCAGTGCTAATGGGTGGCGGATTAGATGTTAATACTGCTACGGCAATGGGAATGATTTTTGGAAGAGCAAGACAAGCGCTTCCTACAGATTTAATTGTTTTAGGAGCTTCATCAAGAATTGGAAAAGTTCCATCGGTAGCTGCTGACGGAATTGCTTCTCCTTCGGCTTCACTCTCTCAATTAGGAATTACTTTTCCGTTGCCAGACAGATATGTTTTATTGCCTTCTGAAGTGGCAGAGATTGAAGTGGCGACTACGGCATATAATTCTGTAATTAAAGCAGCGGCTGAAGCAAATGGCTTGGCAATGGTTGATGCTAAAACAATTATGGATGATCTAAACAAACCAAGCGGAGTTACAATGAACAGCTTTACATTAAAAGCGACATTTGTTACTGGCGGTATGTTTTCTTTAGATGGTGTTCATCCATCTCCAAGAGGATATGCTTTTATTGCTAATAAATTTATCCAAGCGATTAATGCTAAGTATGGTTCTAACTTAAAAGGTGTAGATATTGGTAATTATCAAGTTCTATTTCCAGCTACATTATAATGTATAACTATTTTTAACCTTAAAACCGCTCATTTTTACCAATGAAGCGGTTTTTTTATTTAATAAAAAAATGCTGTTTTTGTTATTTTTTAGCCAAGTTTTATGAATCAAACAAAATCATGCTATTTTTTATGAAAAAAAAATTGATTTTATATTTTAAAAAATTATCTTTGCGCTCTGAAAAAAGAGGTATTTTCGATAAACCTAAATAGCTATTTAATAAATACATAAGTAATGTCAAAAGTAATAGGAAAAGTTGCTCAAATCAT
This sequence comes from Flavobacterium sp. B330r, assembly GCF_056824325.1. Classification (NCBI taxonomy): domain Bacteria; kingdom Pseudomonadati; phylum Bacteroidota; class Flavobacteriia; order Flavobacteriales; family Flavobacteriaceae; genus Flavobacterium; species Flavobacterium sp. B330r. The sequence goes on along the minus strand of NZ_CP124860.1, from coordinate 1,614,085 downwards.
TGGACCAGTAGTTGACGTAGTTTTCAACGGTAAGGATGTTGAACTTCCAAAAATTTATGATTCACTAGAAGTCACTAAAAAAGACGGAACTATCTTAGTTCTAGAAGTACAATCTCACATTGGAGAAAACACTGTTCGTACTATATCTATGGACTCTACAGACGGTTTGTCTAGAGGATATGAAGTAGTTGGAACAGGAAATCCAATCCAAATGCCAATCGGTCCAGACGTATATGGAAGATTATTTAATGTAATTGGAGATGCAATTGATGGTTTAGGAAACTTGCCAAAAACAGGAGAAAACGGTTTGTCTATTCACAGACAAGCTCCTAAATTTGAAGATTTGTCAACTTCATCTGAAGTTTTATTCACAGGTATTAAAGTAATCGATTTGATTGAGCCTTATGCAAAAGGAGGTAAAATTGGATTGTTCGGTGGTGCTGGTGTTGGTAAAACAGTATTGATTCAGGAGTTGATCAACAATATCGCAAAAGGTCACGGTGGACTTTCTGTATTCGCTGGAGTAGGTGAAAGAACACGTGAAGGAAATGACTTGCTTCGTGAGATGTTGGAGTCAGGAATTATTAAATACGGTGATGATTTCATGCACTCTATGGAAAATGGAGGATGGGATTTATCTAAAGTAGATATGCCAGGAATGAGAGAGTCTAAAGCTACTTTCGTTTTCGGACAAATGAATGAGCCACCTGGAGCTCGTGCACGTGTGGCACTTTCAGGATTATCTATCGCTGAGTATTTCCGTGATGGAGCTGGATCTGATCAAGGTAAAGATGTATTATTCTTCGTTGATAATATCTTCCGTTTTACTCAAGCAGGTTCTGAGGTATCGGCACTTTTAGGTCGTATGCCATCTGCAGTAGGTTACCAACCAACTTTGGCAACAGAGATGGGTGCTATGCAAGAGCGTATTACATCTACAAACAAAGGATCTATTACATCTGTACAAGCGGTTTACGTTCCTGCGGATGACTTAACTGACCCGGCGCCAGCTACAACTTTCGCCCACTTAGATGCAACAACTGTATTGTCACGTAAAATTGCTGAGTTAGGTATCTACCCTGCGGTTGACCCGTTAGATTCTACTTCTAGAATCTTAACTCCTCAAATTTTAGGAAACGAGCACTACGACTGTGCACAAAGAGTTAAAGAAATTCTTCAAAAATACAAACAATTACAAGATATCATTGCTATCCTTGGTATGGAGGAGTTATCTGAAGAGGATAAACTTTCAGTAGCAAGAGCACGTCGTGTACAACGTTTCTTGTCTCAGCCATTCCACGTAGCAGAGCAATTTACAGGTATCCCAGGTGTATTAGTTGATATTAAAGATACTATCAAAGGATTTAACATGATCATCGATGGTGAGTTAGATCACCTTCCAGAAGCAGCATTCAACTTGAAAGGTTCTATTCAAGATGCAATCGAAGCTGGAGAGAAAATGTTAGCTGAAGCATAATAATCAAGCAGAGCTTGATAAAATCAAAAAAATAAAAATTCCAAATTCCAAGATTGGGATTTGGAATTTTATAATTTGGAATTTTAAAAAACGGTTATGATTTTAGAAATAGTATCACCAGAAGCGAAATTATTTTCAGGAGAGGTAACATCGGTTACTTTGCCAGGAGTTAATGGAAGTTTTCAGATTTTAAATCATCACGCGCCAATTGTTTCTATCTTAGAAGAGGGAACAATTAAAATTGCAGCTCCAAGCTTCAATTTTTCTAAAGAGGCTGCTGATAAATTTACGAGAGTTAATGACCAAACTTATACTTTAGAGATTAAGTCAGGAACAATCGAAATGAAAAACAATAAGATAATTGTTTTAGTTGACTAAGACAATTTCAAAATAAGCAGGAAAGCCAGACAGTATTGTCTGGCTTTTTTTATTTTATTACTTTTGAACTATTAAAATCTCTTTATAAAATATTCGATCAATAGTAAAAGCTTAGTAAGCTTTTGCAGTTTTGCTTCATAATTAGACAATGAAGCAACATTCTTATGTCAAATTTTATAAAGAATATATATGAAAAATATATCAAAAGTTGCTGTTCTTGGCGGCGGCGGAAGAACTGGAAAGTATCTTGTACAACAGTTATTAGAAAACGGATTTAGCGTAAAACTTCTATTGAGAAATCCCGACGATTTTACCATTCAAAACTCAAAAATAGAAATCATTAAAGGTGATGCTATTAATGAAGAATCGATAAACTTATTACTTAAAGATTGTCAGGCAGTGGTCAGTACTATTGGTCAGCGGCCAGGCGAGCCTATGGTTGCCAGTCAGGCAACGAAGAATGTTTTGAATGCCATGAAACGTTACGGAATTGAGCGGTATGTTTTATTGGCGGGTTTAAATATAGGCACCCCATTTGATAAGAAGAGTCCGAAGACGATTATGGCAACCGATTGGATGAAAACGAATTTTCCTGAAATTCAAAAAGACCGACAGTTCACCTATGATCTTTTGGTTGATAGCAAAATAGATTGGACGCAAGTCCGGGTTCCTTTAATTGTTTTTTCTGATGAAAGCTCTGAAATCACTGTAAATCTTGAAGATTGTTTGGGCGAAAAAATTTCGGCTTTTGATATTTCGAAGTTTATGGTAAAAGAAATGATCGAGTCAAACTATAGTAGACAATCTCCTTTTATTAGTGCCATTTAAATTTAGAAAAACGGCGGATTTCATATAATCCGCTGTTTTGTTAATTCTAAAATGAATTGCCTAACTTTGGTTTTATGAAGCTGCCAGAAAATCTTAATCGTAAATTAGAAAGTTGTAAACAGGAAAATAGTTTTCGAAAACTTCCTGTGTTTAATAATCTAATTGATTTTTCTTCTAATGATTACATCGGATTTTCTAAATCGGAAACTTTATTCAAACACACTCATGCTTATTTGCTAGAAAATGAGATTTTTCAGAATGGAGCAACGGGTTCTAGATTAACTTCAGGAAACCATTCTCTTTATCCAATTGCAGAAAGCTTTATAACTCAATTTCATGAAGCAGAAGCGGCTTTAATTTTCAATTCGGGATACAATGCCAATTTAGGATTTTTTAGCGCTGTACCGCAAGAAAATGATGTTGTTTTGTATGATGAATTGTGTCACGCTTCTATAAAAGATGGCATCGCGATGTCTCGAGCAAATTCGCATCATTATATTCACAATGATGTTGAAGATTTAGAAAAACACATTCTTAAATTTCCAGATAGCACAATTTATATTGTAACCGAAACTGTTTTTTCTATGGACGGAGATAGTCCAAATTTAGAAGAGTTGATACAGCTTTCAGAAAAATACAATTGTTATTTAATTGTTGACGAAGCTCACGCTTTGGGCGTTTTTGGAGAAAAAGGAGAGGGACTTACTCAGTATCTGAAACTTCACGATAAAATTTTTGCCCGAATCGTAACTTTTGGAAAAGGTTTAGGATCTCAAGGAGCGGCAATTTTAGGAAGTATTGAACTTAGAGAATATTTAATCAATTTTGCACACAGTTTTATTTTTACAACCGCTTTGTCGCCTCATGCTGTAGCAACAATTTTTATGGCTTATCAGCAGTTGGAAATCGAAAAAGGGGCGATTGAAAAGCTTCGCCAGAATATTGTATTCTTTAATCAGCAGAAAAATTTGCTGGGTTTAAAACCAATGTTCGTTCACAGTAAATCTCCAATTCATTCTGCAATTGTTCCAGGCAATGAAAATGTCAAAAAATTGGCAGAAGAACTTCAGAATAAAGGATTCGATGTGCAGGCAATTGTTTCGCCAATTGTTCCAGAAAATCAGGAACGACTTCGTTTTTGCATTCACAGTTATAATTCGCAGCAAGAAATTAATCAGGTTTTGGAATTAGTTAGAGATTTTGTTTTTTAGATTCTGATTTTTCAAGACTTAAATTTGAAAAAAGAGTAAAGTTTTTTGTAACGTTTTGTTTTTTCGATTACTTACACACTGTAATCAAATAAACGATATTAAATCATGAAAACCAGATTTCAATTTATAGCAACTTTACTTATATTCTTCTTTTTTGTTTGTAATGACATTTCAGCTCAAAGCAAAACTTCAAAACTGGAAAATTCTCTTCTTTGGGAGGTTTCAGGAAAAGGGCTTCAGAAATCTTCTTATTTATACGGAACGATTCACATGATCTGTTCAAAAGACTATTTCTTATCTGAAAAAGCCAAAAATGCTTTTGAGAAATCGGATAAATTGTTTTTAGAAATCAACTTTACCGATCCGAACGAAATGAGCCAAATGCAGCAATTGGCAATGGGAAAAGAACCTTTGAGTAAAAAGCTAACACCAGAACAACTTACAAAATTAGATTCTATTTTAAAAAAGAGCACCGGAATGTCGGTACAGCAAGTAGACAGTTTTAGTCTTGTGACAGTTTTGAGCCTGATTTCTATGAAGAGTTTTGGTTGTACAGATTTGAAGTTTTATGAAATGAAATTTTCTGATGCTGCCAAAAAAAGAAATGTTTCTATTACGGGATTAGAGTCTGTTAAAGCTCAATTCGAAATTCTTGAAAAGGCTTATTCTAATGATGAAATGCTGGCACTTCTAGAAGAATCGACTCCTGAAGAAACGGTGGAATTGGTAGATGCCTACAAAAAAGAAAACATTGAAGCGATGTATGCATTTAGTACAGATAAACGATTTACAAGTGAAAAAACTAAAAAGCAGATTCTTGATGATAGAAATCTAAACTGGGTAAAACAAATGCCGGAGTTACTAAAGCAAAATGGTATTTTCATAGCTATTGGCGCAGCGCATTTAGGTGGTGAGTATGGAGTTATTAATTTATTGAGAAAAGAAGGATATACTGTAAAACCTGTAATGAACTAAATCTGCTTTGAGAGAGAAGGAACAAGAGTTTTTAAATCGAATAGAAAGCCATAAAGGAATTTTGTATAAAGTTTCTAAGATGTATATGGATAATTCTGATGATCAGCAGGATTTGTTCCAGGAGATTGTATGCCAACTCTGGAAATCATATGAATCTTTTCGGAATGAAAGCCAGTTTTCGACATGGATGTATAGAGTTGCAGTAAATACGGCAATTGTCTTTTTGAAGAAAGAAAAACGGAAGGTGGACAGATATGAAATCGCTTCAGAAAATGTCAAAGAGGATGAAGGAGATTCTCATATAAAAGAAAGCCAGTTGGATCATTTTTACAAAGCGGTACAGAAACTAGAAAAAATAGATAAGGCTATCATTTTCTATCAACTAGAAGGATTCTCTCATAAAGAAATAGGAGATAATCTTGGAATATCTGAAGGGAATGCTAGAGTGAAACTGAATAGAGCCAAAGAAAAATTAAAAGAAATTATTAAAAAACAAGGATATGGATTTTAACGACATACAAAATGCATGGAATAACGAAAAACCTGAAAATGTTGTTCTGCCGTCAAACCTAGAAAAGATTCAGTCTGCTAATACACCATTAGACAAAATCAGAACAAATCTAAAAAATGAATTTATCTATCAAATATTGTCCATAATTTCTATGGCAGCAATTCCGATAATTTGTCATTTTAATGCACAGATGATTTTCTTGTATTATTTAATCTATAGCTTGTTTTTGGCTGTTTGCGTTTACTACTTATTAAAATTATATTTCTTTTTTAAAAGATTGAATGCAATAACATTGAAAACAAAAGACAGTTTGTATGAGACGTATTTTGATATTAGACTGAATATGGAATTGTATAAAACATTTGGTTTCTCTCTGACTCCTTTTATCGTTGTGTACTTATTGGGCTTTTATTTTTACGGCCTTTCTGAAAAATCAGGTTTATTAAATCACGAATTTACTAACGGACAGTTATTTGGTTTTTTTGCTATCATTGTTTTTACGATACTTTCTATGGGAATTTCTTTAGAATGGTGGGTTCAAAAGTTTTATGGAAAATACGCCAAAGAGATCAAAAAAGTAATAGACGAGTTAAAAGAAGAATAAAAACAAGAAACCCATCATTACGATGGGTTTCTTGTTTTTTAATTAAATATGATTTTCTTCGTGACTACATGACCATTTTCTAGAATTACTTTTACTAGTAAAACTTGATTGCTAGAATGTAAATTTGTAATCTGTATTTGTTTTGCTTCGATTTTGCTTTTGTTGTAAAGCAATTGTCCGCCTATAGTATAAATCTGTACTTCTTTAATGTTTTCAGATCCGCTAACTGCATTTATTACTTTTGATTTTATCGAAACTAAAACTCCATCTTCTACATTTTCAAAATCATCTGTACCTAATGTTTTATTGGTATAGCGTAATACAAAACGCTCTGTAAAAGTTCCTGCAGCTGTTTGGAAAGTATAATTTGAAGCACGAAGATCTGTTATTATCCCTGTTGTTTTATCTTCAAGATAAACGGCTTGTTTATTAAAAAATCCATCTGCATGATCTATCGAGATTGTAAGTTCGCTGCTAACAGTTGTTTTATAACCAAGTGGAACAGTATCTGTATTATCAAAAGGTAAAGCTCTTGCTTGAACAGTAAGTTTTTTAGCTTCATTTATGGTGTAAAAATCGATAAAAGAATTACCTGCCATTGTAGTTGCATCATAGTTATGATCATAACTGTTTGATGCTCCTTCTGCATAACCCACTAGAAGTTGTTTAAAGGCGTCTTCGGTATTACTTAAATTTAACCACAAACGATTTACTTCAACTTCAGTTTCTTTAGCCGTCGTTTTATAAAATTGTGTGTTTTGTGCTTTTACACGTTGCTCATTAGTAAAAGTTACCGAAGTAACTCTTGGTTTAATAAAGAAACCTTGTCCTACTCCAATATATCCTGAAGGCTCTTCTCCTCCAGTTGTCGCTTTTGTTGATCCAAGTAATGTTAGTACTGCATAATCTGGACTGCTGTAGGTGTAAGTATTGCTGCCATTCTCTTTTTTTGGAGGCGAAATATGTGTCCAAAAGTATAAAGGTCCAACTTCTCCGTTATCTCTAATGAATTTTCGAGCATCAATAGCAGATGGGTAAGGGTTTCCAACAAAATGGTATTTATCAGGCGTAATCGGAATCAAAATATTTCCATTGTTTGGTTTTCCATAGAATTTTCCAGTAAAGTTAGAAGGATTTTGAGTATCAAAAGATTGTGGTCCTCTAATGCTGTATCCTTTTCCAGGTTCCATTGTCTTTTTCCCGTACAAATCCGTTGCCCATTTGAAATCAGAAGTCCAATAGAAAAATTTATCAAATAAAGTTTCAGGAGACAAAGTACTCATTTTAAAATCTGGATTGTCTACAGGTGATGACCAATACGTTAAATCAAAACGACGAATTTCAGTTATTCTTTGAATTTCAAAAGCTTTATCGCTTCCGGTAAACATATTTTTACTTGTAGAAGTTTGAAGAAATGATCCTCCGTCTAAAATTAAAAGCTTTCCTCCTGTACCAACGTTTACATTTTCATCAACAGTTAAAGTAACATCTTTTGGAACTGTTAATGTGATATTCGGATTTATGGTACAAGAACAAACTGTAATATCTGACTTTAGTTCTGTATTTGCACTTATCACTAAAGAGCTACCATTTGGAATAGTGCCAGTTCCATTGTATATAATATCCGTTTTGGTAAAATTAATTCCAAGATTAGCATCACCACCATCTTCTCTTAAACGTATTTCTACTCTAGATTCGCTGTTTAAAGGGTAAAGGTCTCCTCCGTTAATTAAATAAGTGGTATTGTCCCACCCATCTCTAGAAAAGATTAATTTATCATCGATATAAAGCTCAACAGCATCATCATGATTCATATGTTTTAATTGATATAATCCACAATCGAAACCTTTACGTTTGTAAACAACAGTAAAATTGTTGTCTGGTATTTGAGAGCCTTGCCAAATGGTTGCAGATGAAGGCGATTTGTCTTTTGTCCAATAATTTGTTGAATCAGGATTTAAATGAGGGTCAACATAATAACCAGCATATCTAACATTTTGTAAGGTTATATCGTTGTTAACATAACCATAAACATTCCATACTCTGTCTCCGTATTCAGAAGGATTTCCTTTTTGTATACCAGTGAAAAAAGAAACTCTCGAATCACCACCATCTTCATAATACTCTAGAACAAATTTATGTTGGCCTAAAGTTAAATTTTGTGTAGCGTAATCCATAGTAAAACCATGACCATTCCATCTTGTTATAATTGGAACAGCTGCATCATCGATGTAAAGTCTTACTCCATCGTCGCTTCCAATATCAAAACTGTATAGACCGGCTTCGGTAATCTCAGCAAGCATTTTATATCGTACAAAGAATCGGTCAGAAGGAGCAGCTTCGCAAGCAAAATTTGAAGTTTGTCCAGTAACAGAACCTCCTCCAATATTTCTATCAAAGTTTTTGTTTTCAGTTACAATTCCTATGTACGTTGCAATACTAGTATTTGGTAAAGCTGGATAAGAAATGTTTGGAGGCAGAGCAGCATTATTTGCCATTTTATAAACATATCCAATCCATGTATTAGGCCCAAAGTCAGTTTGATCTCCAGTTGGAGTACATGGAGCAGCGGTTACATCAACACTTACTGTTGCTGATGAATATATGGTTCCATTAAAAATACTATAAGTGAAATTTGACGTGCCTACAAATCCTGGTGTTGGAGTAAAGGTAATGTCAGTTGTGCCATTTACCACTACTGTTCCGCCTGAAGTTGGCTGAGTAACAGTAATATTTTGTACAGGAGTATTTCCAACGACATCATTAGCTAAAACTGGAATTGAAATACTCTTGTTAGATGGTGTAGTGGCAAAATCACTATATGCGATAAATACATTAGAATCTTTTATGTTTCCTGCAATGTTTACTTTTGTTCTAAAATGAAATTCTTCGTTTGAATTATAAACATAAAGACGAATAAAAATGGCTTTTCCAGGTGTCAGAGAATTTAAATCTGAAGCAAAAGGAGCGCTAATGCTTCTCCAAGTTCCACTAGTACTTGTTTCTGCTAACAAGGTTTTTACATTGGTAGTAAACGTGGCATCGTCAGAATAGTTAATTTTAAATTTTTGACCGCTTCCTCCCTGATTTCTAAACATGAAGTTGAAAGTGGTTAAGTTTACGCGATACGTGTTGTCGGCTTTTATTGTAAATTCTAAATATTTGCTATTATCTGCTGCACCAGACGGCCAGCTGCCAGTATGAAAAAATGGATTTTTTTTGTCTTCGTTTATATCATACCATAAATAGGTGTTCGGGTATAAAATGTTGCCTGAAGTTATATAAGGTGATAGCGGAGTTGCCTCAAGTCTGTTAGATTCATTTCGCCCATACCAGATTACCAAAGGTTCTGGTGTTTCTTCTGCTACTGTTATCTTTACGGTTGCTTCTGATGAATTATTTGCCGCGTCTTTTATTGTGTATTTGAATGATGTTGTGCCTGTAAAATTATTGGCAGGGATGAAGCTAACAGTATTATCTGGATGAAGTATTGCCGTTCCCGCAGATGCTGGTGGTGGAGAAGAAATTGCCATCGAAGTAACATTTTCTTTTTTAATATCATTGTTTAATGGTGAGATATTTACTTCTACGTTTTTTATAGCTTTAACAAAATCATTGATTGCTAAAATTTTGTTTGGATCAAAGCTAGAAACAGCCCCTGTAATGGTTGTTGAAGTATTAACATTTCCAGTTTTGATATGGAAATTATTGTACGAATTATAAACATATAAACGTATGTACACAACTTGTCCTGGTAAAACAGGATTAATTTCTTCTGAAAAAGGAGGGTCTATTGAGGTCCAAGTGTTAACACTTGCTCTTTCGGGAACTAATACTTTTACGTCTTTTTTGAATTCAGAATCTTTGGAATATAATATTGTGAATTTCTCTGACTCGCCACCACCTTGACTTCTAAATGTCATTTTAAAAAGAGTCAAGTCTAATTTTTTGCCAGAATCGGGAGTTACTTTAAATTCTACGTATTTTGCAAGATTGATGTCGCCCTCATTTTGTTCGCCGTTTGGCCAGTCTTTGCATAAAAAAAACGGTTCTTCTTCCCACCCGCTAGTGTATTCCACGTTTACTTTTGACGGGTCATTAGAAGAAGATAGGTAAGACAATGGTAGAACAGTCGCGTTAACAGCTGGATTAACAGTTGGTTTTTTTGGATCGCTTGGTGTTTCAGCTCTCCATTTAATTAAATCTACATTTTGTGCAAACGTTAAAAAAGGCAATAAAAAGAATAAAAGTAAAGTTTTTTTCATGTTAAATGTTTTCTATCAATTTGTTATGCTGGCATAAGACTTTTCGAACCGCGCAAAGATATACACATCTACGAGCTACAATTTGATAGGGTTTTGGGAACCCTCATTTAATCGATGAATTGTTAAAATAGTCGATGAACTACATTAAAAATTTTAATGTTCGGCAAATATTCTTATAAAACAATGAAAAATATTATAGGAATATTCGTAAAATATGAAGCTTTTAAAGACTGTTTTTTGAGTTTTTAGACTAAAAAACGTCAGATTTGCGATAAATTCTTCAAAAACGGAATAATTTATAACTAAAGAGAATATGGTTTTTAAGCCTTTCAAAAGGGGTAGGGAAATTTTAAGAATTTTAAGAAAGTTGCAAATATTCTTTTTTTTGTAGTGCTGAAAATGAACTTAGTTCTCTTCTAATTCTTTTGCTTTTTCGTAAACTAAATTACTTTCATAACCTCTTCGGAGCATATAGTCGCAAAATTTTTTGCGTTTTTTGAGAAGATTGGTTTCGGAAATAGAATTCCAACATCTTTCTGCAAGATTTTCAAAAGTTTCAAAATATTCTTCAGAAGAAATTTCTTTCAGGGCTAAAGTAATATTGGTTGAAGAAATATTTCTTGCTTTCAATTCATTGGTAATTCTGATTTTTCCCCAATGTTTAATTCTGTGTTTGCCTCTTGCGAAACTGCAAGCAAAGCGAGTTTCGTTCAAAAAATTCCCTTCAATTAGCTGTACCACAACAGTATCAATCTCATCACGAGTCATTTTTAGGCTGTATAATTTAGCCACAACTTCATCATGACAGCGCTCTTGGTAAGCACAAAAGTGCTCTAACTTTTGTAAAGCTTCCTTGATGGTGAAAGTGCTGTTCGTCGGGTTTTTCATGCGTTTTAACGTTTAAATTCAGTTTTGCTCAATTAGTTATAAAATAATTCTGAAATTTGTTAATATTTTATAAAAAGAAATAAATTATAACCTTGCGTATTAGGCTAATTTAAATATTTTTGTACGGAATTTTAACATTTTAAGTTTCGGTCTAAAATGCCAGAATTTAACATTTTAGGGTTCAGCTGATTACCTAAAGAACATTGTTCTTTTTGAAAGAAATGCCTTTTTTGCTTTCTAAGCAACCAAAAACAAATTTACAAACAAATACCTACTGTTATATGATGAGAAAATTACTTTACTCGTTTTTATTTTTCATTTCTTCTAAATCTTTTTTCAAAAGATTGTGTAAACCAAGTTTAGGATTACTTTGTGTTGGAATGTTTTTTTGGGTAAATTTTGCTAATGCTCAAGTGACTACTAGTACATGGGCTTTAACAGGAAATGCAAATGCTGTCGTTACTGGAAATGTAAGTGCATCGCCAATAGCTATTGGCTCAGGTTTAAATAGTCTTAGTTTTACAACTAACGGAGCAACTACGGGGAGTTGGTCAGATGATGCATCTAGCTTGCGAGGAACTGAGTATTATGAGTTTAAAGTTACACCTGCGACTGGTTATACATTAAACGTTACAAATATTAATTTTCAGCATAGTGTAAGCAGTGGAAATTGGCAGGTACAAGCTTATTATTCTACAGATAATTTTGCTACTTCGACGCAAATTTCTAATGCATTTTCTTCAAATAGTAGTACACCAACAAACAGAAATACAGCAATTTCTATACCTGCAATTACTACTTCTATAACAATTCGTATTTATGGATGGGAATCCGATGGAAGTGGTCGTTCTCTAAGAATTAGAAATTTTGCTGTTACTGGTAATACTTGTCCTCCAGCGCCAACTACTACAAATGCCGAAATATGTCAAGGTGGGTCTGGAGCTTTAAGTGCAACATTAAGTGGAGCTACTACCACATCAACTACATTTTCTGGATCTTGGGATGCCTCAGTAGATCTTACTGCAAATATGCCTGTGGGAGGTATGGTTATTGGCGGTCCTTGTGATTTTAATTCATCAGTTAAAAGAAATTATACTGCAGTAAATTTTACTGTAAGTCAAACAGGATCATATACTTTTAAAATGACTGATGATACTGCTTTTGATGGGATGGCATATATCTATACAGGAGCATTTACTCCAGGATCTTGTGGATCTGGAACATGGATAGTCGGTGCCGATGATGATGTACAAGCTGATAGAGAGCCAAGATTGGTTGCAAATTTGACTGTAGGTACTGTTTATACATTAATTTCTACAACTTGGGCAAATAATACGGGAACATATTCTGGTAATTATACATGGACAGTTACTCCTCCATCAAGTGGTCAATTAACTTTATCGACTGTAAATTGGTATACCACGCCTGCGGGAGGAAATCCAATATGGAATAGTTCAGTATTTAATCCTGTTGGAGTTACTGGGTCAGGAATAAGTAGTACACCTGCACCAGGACCATATACTTTTTATGCCTCATCTGGAGGAGCGTCTTGTTCTAGAACAGCTGCTACCTTTACAGTAAATGCTACGCCTACTTTAACAGGAGTTACGCAATCTGCTTCAGTTTGTGCAGGATCTGTAGCTACAATAAATTTAACAGGTTTAGTAGCAAACAGCACGTCTACTATTTCATATACAATAAATGGTATTGCCCAGCCTAATGCTACTTCTGTTGTAGCAACTGGAGGAGGAGAAGCGAATTTTACTACGTCTGCATTGACAGTAGCCAATAATGGACAGACATTACAGATAACGGGAATAACCACAAGTTCAAATTGTAGTCAGTCATTTAATCGTAATACAACACTTTCAGTTAACGCACGTCCTACAGCAGGGTTAACCAGCAGTGATTCAGATAACATTTTCTGTGTGGGAACGTCTGTTACTTTTACGGCATCAGGTGGAACGAGCTATGTGTTTAAAGTAGGCTCAACAACAGTTCAATCGGGAACCAATTCAACTTATACCACTTCGTCTTTAACAAACGGACAGGTCGTGACAGTGGATGTTACAAATGCTTCAGGCTGTACAGCCACTAGTGCTGGAATTACTAATACAGTAAATCCAGTACACACTATTTCTGCAGGAGCAAATCGAAGCGTTTGTCAAAATAGTACAATGACACCAATAGTATTGACATTGGGTGGTGGCGCAACAGATGCAGTTGTCACTGGTCTTCCTTCTGGAGTAACAAGTTCAGTTACTGGAAATACTTTGACAATTAGCGGAAATCCAACTGCAATAGGCGTATTCAACTATAATATAACTACAACAGGTAATTCTTGTACAATAGCAACCACAACTGGAACCATAACTGTTGGAATAGGCAATAACATCATAACATACAATAATGGTAATTCTAATTTGGTTTGTGTGGCTGTAGATGAAAATCAAACAGCCATCTTTACAGCTCCTGCTGGAACTTATTTTAACACAGTAAGTTTTGCGAGTTATGGTTCTCCGACCGGATCTTGTGGGGCATTTCAAATTAATTATGTATGTCACTCTGCTGTAAAAAGTCAGTCTTACACAGAAAGTAGTCTTTTAGGAAATACAGGAACCATTAATGTTGTAGCTAATAACGAGAATTTTGACGATCCATGTGTTAGTACTTTTAAAGCTTACAAAGCTGTTGCGAGATATTCAGAGCCAATTTGTGCTGGTACAATACCGGGACAAATTTCAGGAAGTGCACCTACAGGAGGCGGAGCTTATGCTTATTTATGGGAGATTAGCACAACAAGTTCGACTTCAGGATTTAGTGCAGCTCCAGGAACAAATAATACTCAGAATTATATTCCAACAGTTCAAGTGACTAGAGATACTTGGTTTAGAAGAACGGTAACTTCAGGTGGTACATGCCCGAATGTTTCTGCGGTTGTTTTGATAAAAGTTAATCCTTCACCAACATTGACAGGTGCATCTCAATCAGCTTCAGTTTGTTCAGGATCTGCAGCAACAATAAATTTGACTGGATTATTGGCAGGAAGCACATCAACAATCTCATATTCGATAAATAGTGTAGCACAAACTCCAATTACTTCTCTTGTAGCAACCTCTGGAGGAACGGCTAGTTTTACTACACCTGTATTGACAGAAGTCAATAATGGACAGATTTTACAGATAACAGGAGTAACAACAACAAGTTCAACTCCAAACTGTAGCTTATCATTCTCAACAAATGTGACATTAGCAGTTAATTCTACACCAACATTAACAGGGGCTAGTCAACCACTTTCAGTGTGTACAGGGTCTGCGGCAACAATTAATTTGACTGGATTATTGGCAGGAAGTACATCAACAATCTCATATTCGATAAATAGTGTAGCGCAAACTCCAATTACTTCTGTTGTAGCAACTGCTGGCGGAACGGCTAGCTTTACCACACCAGCATTGACTTATGCGAATAATGGGCAAACTTTACGCATAACTCAGATTACAACAACAAGTTCGACTCCAAATTGTAGCTCAGCATTTACAAGTGATGTAACATTGTCAGTTAATGCAACACCTACAACTCCAACAATTACAAAAAACAACGATGCTGCATGTAATACTTTAGGAAGTATAACCCTAAGTGGTTTGCCAGCAGACTGGACAATTACTCGTACAGGAGTGACTACTTCAACTCATCCATACACTGGTACGACATCTACTCTCCCTATTCAAGATTTAGCAGCAGACACATATAGTTTTACTGTTACAAATAATGCGACAGGTTGTACTTCAAGTCCTGCAACTGTTACGATAACAGATACAAGCTCTAATACAGAATGGAATGGCTCTGCATGGTCAAATGATGAACCAGATGGAAGCAAAAGTGTTACCATTTCTTCAGTTGTGCCAAACCAGCCTTTTACAATTGCCAAACCAAATATACAGGCATGTTCTTTAACTATTACCGCGACATCAGATGTAATTATTCCGAATGGAGTAACTCTGACAATCACAAATAAAGTGACAAGTAACGGTAAATTAGTGTTTGAAAGTGGTTCAAGTCTATTACAGACTACTAATGTGAAAAATGATGGTGATATTGTTTATAAAAGAACAACTAAAATAAACCGTTTCGATTTGACTTACTGGTCAAGTCCAGTTACTGGAGAACCAGATACTTTTAAAATGAAGGATTTGTCATCGGAAACTCTTTTCGATAAGTTCTTCACTTACAGCCCTACTGGAGGCTGGGCAACTAATATGTACGGAATGGCGGAAATGGAACCTGGAAAAGGATATAGCATTAGAGGACCACAGTCTTTTGACAGTCAAACCGCTGCTAACTTTACTGGAGAATTTAAAGGAAGACCAAACAATGGTGATATAACGGTACCATCAGTGGTTCCAGATAAATGGTTTTTATTAGGAAATCCTTATCCATCTGCGATCGATGTAGATGCATTGTGGGATGCTAATGCTGATCAATTAGGTGCACTTTATTTCTGGACTCACGTTGCTCCTCCAACTAAAGCACCAGGGGAGAATACCTATCGTTATACAAGTAATGATTATGTAGTTTATACTGCTTCAGGAGGTACTGTTGTTAGTGGAACAAAATCATTTGACGGATTTATAGCTGCGGGTCAGGGATTTTTTGCTAGACCAAAAACGACTGAAATACATTTTAACAATGATATGCGTAGAGGTTCATCAGTTAATGGTAGCTTCTTTAAAGTAGCTAGTAAAAGTAAAAGCATTGAAAGAAACCGTATTTGGTTAAATATGGTAAATAACGAAGGTGCTTTTAAACAAATATTGGTTGGTTATATTGAGGGCGCTACTAATAACGTAGATTTTAATTATGACGCTCCTACAATTGCAGGTAACTCTTATCTTGATTTTTATAGTTTAAACGAAACAAAGAAATTAACTATTCAAGGACGTGCTCTGCCTTTTGAAAATACCGACTTAGTTCCGTTAGGATATAAAACTACTGTTGCAGGCGATTTTACGATCGGAATAGATCATGGGGATGGATTCTTTGGTAAACAAGAAGTTTACCTAGAAGATAAAACTACTGGAAAGACAATTAATTTGCGAAATGAAAACTATACATTTAGTACATTAGTTGGAACTTTTACCGATCGTTTTGTCCTTCGCTATACAGGTAAAACATTAGGTACAGATGATCTAGAAAATCTTGAAAACAGTGTCTTAATTTCTGTAAAAAACAAAATAGTTACTATTACTTGTTCTAAAGAAACCATCAAAGATGTTACTATTTTCAACCTTGGCGCTCAGTTAATATACAGCAAAAACAAAGTGAATTCATCAGAATTGCAGATTACAAATTTACAGTCTAGTGATCAGGTTTTATTAGTTAAAGTAACTTTAGAAAATGGTTCTACTATTACTAAAAAAGTGATTTTTTCTAATTTGTAATAAAAAATAATATTTCTTCAAATGCCCATTCTTTAATAAAAGAATGGGCATTTTTTATTTAGAAAAATCCCTAAATCTTGGTATTGTGTTTTTAATTATGACTTTATAATTTAGTTTAATTCTTACAATTTTAAACTTTAATTGCGCCGTTTTGATTAAAAATATATTTTATTCGTTAATGCTAATTTTGATGTCAGCTCAAACACTTTTCTCGCAGCAAGGTAAAGTTGACAGTTCATTTAACGTTCTAGATAATGGCCAAAATGGAGATGGATTTAATAATACTGTTCGAACGCTTCTCCTTCAAAAAGAAGGTGCTTTGCTGGTAGGGGGAGATTATTTGAGTTTAAACGGCACAGTCGTCTCGTACCTGACTCGATTAAATCCAAACGGATCTATAGATGAAAGTTTCAATACAGGTACAGGTTTTAATGGTAAAATTTATGTCTCTTGTCTACAAGCCGATGGAAAAATTATTGTGGGAGGAAATTTTACAAGTTATAACGGAATAAAAGCGGGAAGATTAATTCGTTTAAATGAAGACGGTTCTTATGATGCTACTTTTGATACCACAATTGGAGCAGCTACAGGAATTGTATATGATATTGCTTTACAGGCAGATGGTAAAATAATTATAGTTGGCAGCTTTACAAAATATAATAATAGTACAGTAAACAGAGTAGTACGTTTATTGCCAAACGGAACAATCGATTCTACGTTTCTTACCGGTTCTGGATCCTCATTAAATGTTACACAAGTAAAAGTTTTATCAGACCAGAGAATCATCCTTACAGGTAATTTTACCACTTTTAATGGCATTTCTGCCAACAGAATAATTCGTTTAAACTCTAATGGGACCTTTGATTCCAGTTTTAATACTGGCGCTGGATTCAATGATGATGTTAATGCCATTGCCTTACAGTCTGATGGTAAAATGATTTTAGGAGGTAATTTTACTTTTTTTGATAATGTTGAAGCGAATAGAATTATTCGCTTAAATGAAGACGGAACTAAAGATGAAAGCTTCTCAACTGGTTCAGGTTTCAGCAAAGAGGGAGTTCAGACAATCAGAATTAATAAGAATGGCGATATTATGCTAGGCGGTTCTTTTACCGGATATTATAATAAAACCGAAGTGATAAGATTAATTTTTCTACAATCTGATGGTAGCGTAAAACCTAATTTTGATATCGGTGCAGGACCTGCCTCTGCCTCAGTTCTGGCTTTAGAATTTGATGAAGAAGATTCTTGGTTTGTCGGAGGTTCTTTCGCTGTTTTTAACGGCCAAAATCAAGGAAGGTTAGCAAAAATTAATAGTGAAGGAGAACACGATATTTCCTATTTGGCTTCTGGAGTAGGATTTGATAATTCTGTTTTTAGTATTCTACCCCTTCCAAGTAGAAAGATAATAGTTGGCGGAAATTTTAAAACTTTTAACGGGCTTGCTGCTCCCAAAATGGTCTGCTTATTAGAAAACGGAGCAATTGACCCCACTTTTAATACCACAAATTCTGGAAGTAATAATCTAATCAAAACTACTGTACTTCAAAATGACGGAAAGATTGTTTTAGGAGGGAATTTTACAAAGTACAATGATCTTACTCATAATCGTATTGTTAGAATATTAGCCAATGGGGAAATTGATAATTCATTTAACACTGGCGACGGATTTAATGCGCAAGTGTATACCATGGCAATTCAGTCCGATCAAAAAATAATTGTGGCAGGATCATTTACTAAATACAATACTGTTAGTGCTAATAGAATTGTCCGAATTCTTCCAGACGGAATAAAAGATCCAACTTTTAATATTGGTTTAGGTGCAGACAGTGTAATAGAAAGTCTAGTCGTGCAAGAAGATGGAAAGATACTGGTTGGAGGTCATTTTAAAACCTTCAACGATATGCCTTTTGCAGGTTTGGTAAGGCTAAATCAAGATGGAAGTATTGATGCTAGCTTTAATATAAAAGAGGGTTTCGATAAATATGTTTATGCAATTGCACTTCAGTCCGATCATAAGATTATTGTGGGAGGTTCTTTTTTGACTTTTAATAAGGTTTCAGAAAAACGCATTCTTCGATTAAATAGTGATGGAAGTCTCGATACTACATTCCAATCAGGCGCTGGCTTTAGTAAAGGAGATATTCGTGCTATTTTAGTGCAGCCAGACGATAGAATTTTGTTGGGAGGAAGTTTTTCGGGGACATATAATACTATTGTTTCTTCTCGATTGATTCGTTTATTGCCTTCGGGATCGTATGATAATTCTTTTGTGGCACCATCAAATAATACGCTGTTTGCAATGAAATTCGATGAAGATTATAGATTGATGATTGGTGGTAATTTTAACTCTGTTTCGGGTATTTCAAAACATAGAATTGCCCGCTTAAAACTTTGCGTTAATACCACAACTTGGGATGGAGTTTCGTGGTCGAATGGTTATCCTTCTGCGGGAAAAGACGTTTACTTTAAAGAAAGTTTTCCAAACTTGAAAACAGCTAATATATGCGGATGCAATATTGAACAAGATAAAACGGTTACGTTACTTGAAAAAAATACATTAGGAATTGAGTTTGCTTACACCGGTAAAGGAATACTTGTTTTAGAAGATTCTGCTAGTTTATATCAAGAAGATGATGATATAGTTAACACAGGAATTGTTCATTTAAAAAGAAAAACAAAACCAGTAATTCGATTTGACCTTACCTATTGGTCTTCACCAGTAGCCGATATGACATTGCATGATTTTTCATCCGAAACACTTTTTGATAAATATTTCTGGCACGATTCCACTTTAGGATGGAAAACAAACCTTTACGGAAGCATGACTATGACTTCTGGTCGTGGCTACAGTATTAGAGCTCCGCAAAGTTTTTCTACTACAGAGCGAGCAATATTTGAAGGTGTTTTCAAAGGAATTCCAAACAATGGTAAAATAGAAGTTGAGTTGATTGCCGCAGATCGGTTTTATTTGGTAGGTAATCCATATCCATGCGCCATAAGTGCAGATGATTTCTTAACAGAAAATGAGCCGAAAACAAAGGGTGCATTATACTTCTGGACGCATAACACTCCGCCTAGAATTACAATTTCAGGAACTAATACCTATCGATATACTAATGATGATTATGCAGTTTACAATTTATTAGGAGGTGTTGGCACAAGCTCAGCTTTAAGTTCTGGAGTTAGTAATGATGCGCCAGATGGTATAATTGCGTCGGGGCAAGCCTTTTTTGTAAAAAGCAATCTAACAGGCACTTTAGAATTTAGAAATAGTATGAAAGTTCGAGATAGAAATACTTCTTTTTTTCGACCAGTTCCAAACTCACAAGCAAAATCTGTTACCCAAAAGCATCGGTTTTGGCTAAACATTAAAAACAGCGAAAATGAATTCAAACAGATTTTAGTAGGATACGCATCAGGCGCTTCAAATTCTTTAGATCTGAATTATGATGCAGAATATTTAAGTTCAGGAATGCCATTGGATTTTTATAGTATAATAGAAAATAAAAAATTAGTAATCCAAGGCCGCGAATTGCCTTTTTTAGAAAGCGATTCAATAGCTATAGGTTATAAAACTGCAGTTAGTGATAATTTAAAAATTGAGATAGATCATAAAGATGATTTTTTTAATGATAGACCTATTTTTTTAGTCGATAAAAAATTAAATAAAACACATAATATTTCTGGAAGTTCCTATCAGTTTGATTCTGAAGCAGGAACCTTTAATGATCGTTTTTCTATAATTTACTGTAATACAACTTTACGAAACAATATTTCTGATAACCTCTCGAAGGATATTTTAGTGTCTGTTAAAAATCACAATATACATATTGAATCTCTAGCTGAACTAATGAAAGAGGTACTAATATTTGATGTTTTAGGAAATCTACTGTATAGAATAGATCAGCTTGAAACCCAAAAAGTCTCGATCGAAAACTTGTTCTCTTCTCATCAGGTTTTATTAGTAAAAGTCATTTTCGAAAATGGCAAATCGGCTTCAAAAAAAGTCATTTTTTAAAGACCGAATAGAAATCGTATCTAATTGCTTTTTTTTTTTTTTTTTGGTTAATATCTTGAAAGGCAATGTCTTGTTTTTAAATTAACAGTTTTTTCTTATTTTTTATGTTTTTTGAGTTTTTAGTGTTAAAATTATGGGTTTAATACTACATTAGGAATTTATGCGTAAATAAAATCGTACCTTGTAGTTGGTTTTTGTCGATGAAATGCTTTTTTTATCGATTAAATACTTTTCTATAAGCCAATGATTTGATTTTTTTTCTTCAAAAAGCACAGTTTCAAAAACGGTGTTTTATCTGCCTTAAGTTGATTGTAAAATTGGAGCGCTTCATTAATTCTATATAAAGACTCAGTCTTGTTGGTATGGCCTTAAAGAATTTCTCTTTTTCATTTTGCAATTAATGATGTTTTGAGTTTGAATTTATTTTTCAATTACTAAAATGCCACAAGATGAGAAAAGATTTACTTACTATGCTGAGTTTCTTCAGCCTTTTATCTTTAGTAACTTATATTGAGAAACCATTAAAATCAAGTGGGAGATTGAGAATCCTTCTAATTTTAGTTTTATCAATCTTCTATACTACGTCAAAAGCACAAATTACACATTCAGTTCCTGCTAGTAATCCTTCTTTTCCTCTTCCTGCGGGTATTACTGAAGTTACTGTTGAAGCTTGGGGTGCAGGAGGAGCTGGAGGTGCAGCTCAAGGTGGTAGCGGATGGGGAAGAGGTGCTCCTGGAGGAGGAGGAGGTGCATATGCTTTAGGAAAAATTACAGGAATAACAGCATCAACTTTGAATGTCATTGTTGGTCTTCCAGGCGCAGGAGGAACAGGAAATGGAACCGGTGGGGGAGCATCTTATATAACCGGTTTTCAAGGAGTTTTTTTCGCGCCAGGGGGTGCAGGAGGTACGGCTAATCTTCCAACTACAGGAGATACTCCGCCTGGTGCGACACCTGCAACTACTGGTACTATAGGAAGTATAACGATGACAAATGGAGGAGCTTCGGGAATAGGATATAATAGTTTACTAAATTTAGCGCTTTCCTCTGGAAATGGTGGTAATGCCGCCAATCAAGGACCACAAAAAGGAGGAGCAGGAGGACTTGGTTATGCTAGTCTTTTGGGAGCAAATGGTGCAGGAAAGCCTGGACAGGAATTTGGAGGAGGGGGTTCTGGAGCGGCTAGTTCCTTAAATTTATTAACTCCATCAACTTTATATAATGGAGGAAGTGGTGCCAGAGGTCAAGTTAACATTACATATACTTGTAAACAATATAGTTTAACTGGAATATCAGCGCCAAATGTTTGTACAGGAACAACCACACAAGTACAATTAACGGGGTCAGCGGCTAGTCTGCCGGCTGGTACATACACAGTAACGTACAATAGAAGTCTACCCAATGCGGCAGGACTAACAGAAACAATGGTAGTTGGGGCTGCCGGATCTGGAAGTTTTACCGCAAGGGGATTGACTACTCCAGGGAATAGTACTATTAGAGTTACTTCTTTAACTTCAGTAGATTGTATTTCTCCTATTAGTCTGAATAATGCTGTGGATATCGTAGTTAGTGCTCAGCCAACAATAACTTTAGGGGCAACTACAGCCGTATGTGCGAGCGCTAGTCTGCAAAATGTAACATTGCCTTATTCGGCAGTTACGAGTGCGCCAACAAATTACAGTATAACATGGAATGCAAGTCCTGCAAATAGCTTCGCCCCTGTTACAAATGCAGTTTTACCAGCAAATTCAATAAGTATTGCGGTTCCTGCTGGAACTGCTGGTGGGACATATACAGGATCGCTAACGGTTCGCAATGCGGCTGGGTGCGTGTCTGCCGCTCCAACAAATTTTACTATAACTGTAAACCCGTTACCCACAATAACTTTAGGAGCCACTACCGCGGTATGCACAAGTTCGAGCGCACAGAGCACAACGTTATCTTATACTGCTGTCACAAATGCACCAACGACCTACAGCATTACGTGGAATGCAAGTCCGACAAATACCTTCGCAGCAGTTACAAATGCGGCCTTGCCAGCAAATTCAATCAATATCCCGATACCTGCAAATACGGCGGGGGGAACATACACAGGAACCTTAACGGTTAGAAATGCAAATGGATGCGTATCATCAGCAAACAATTTTACCGTTACCGTAAATCCATTGCCGACAATAACACTAGGAGCTACTACCGCGGTATGTGCAAGTACAAGTGCACAAAGCACTACTTTGCCTTATAGTGCTGTTACAAATGCACCAACGACTTACAGCATTACGTGGAATGCCAGTCCGACGAATACTTTCGCACCAGTTACAAATGCTACATTGCCAGCAGGTTCAATTAATATTCCGATACCTGCAAATACCGCCGCAGGCACATATGCTGGTACATTGACTGTTAAAAATGCAGTTGGATCTGGATGTACGTCTTTGGCAAATAATTTTACGATAACAGTTAATTCAGTTCCAACAATTACAACATCCGGAAATTTAATTCCAATTTGTCAAAATGCACTAGAGCAGATAGCTTCTCTACCATATTCTGCTGTAACGGGTTCTTCAGTTAGCTATTCTATAGACTGGGCATTATTGAATGATCAAGTAACTACTGCTTTTTCTTTCGATTCGGGAGGAGGAAATATCAATAATATTATTGTTCCAGCAAATACAGCAGCCGGAAATTACAGTGGAGTAATGACAATTTTTACGTCAAATGGATGTTTGGCAACTCAAGCCGTTTCTTTAACGATTAATGCCGTTCCAACAATAAGTACTGCAGGGGTTTTTACTCCAGTTTGTCAAAGTTCATCAGTGCAGACTACTACTTTACGTTACAATTCTACTACAGGCTCTCCAGTTAGTTATGAAATCGACTGGATTGCATTGACAGATCAAGGAGCTACACCATTTCCTTTTAGTTCTGGATCAGGAGATATTATAAATGTGAATGTTCCAGCAAATGCTACAGCAGGTACTTACAATGGTATAATGACCATTACAACATCAAATGGCTGTCCGTCTACTCAAAATGTTTCTTTAACTGTAAATGCAATTTCAGCTGCGCCAACTGCTTCAGTAACTCAACAGCCAAGCTGTATCAATAATACGGGTGTTATCATGGTCACTTCGCCTGCATCTGGAACAGGATATACGTATAGTGTTGATGGAGTAGATTTTAGTAATACTTCGGGAATATTTACAGGTTTGTCTTCTGGAGGTTACAATGTGCAAGTGAGAAATAGTACATCGGGTTGCGAATCAGAAGTAACACCAATTACAATAAATGCTTTTGTTACTAAAGTATGGAATGGAAATGTTAGCGCCAATTGGGGTGATCCTGCAAATTGGACGCCAGTAGGGGTTCCTATTGCTTCTGACTGTATAGACATTCCAGATGTAGGTGTTGATCCTATTATTTCTGGAACCAATGGTAGTTTTTTTGCGAGTAGATTAACGATTGAAAATAATGGATCATTAATTGTAGAAGAAACAAATTCTTTAACGGTGACAAATGAAGTCAGTGTATTGGGTAATGGGGTTTTGATTTTTGAAAATAACTCAAGTTTGGTTCAGGTTGCCGATGTCAATAATACTGGAAATATAACTTACAGAAGAAAAACATCTGTAAGACGATTTGATCTTACCTATTGGTCTTCTCCCGTTGCAGATATTACAATGAATGAATTTTCTTCAGAAACGCTATTCGATAAGTATTTTTATTGGACTTCCGATTTTAAATGGGCAACCAATTTGTACGGTACAATGACAATGGAACCAGGAAGAGGTTATAGCATTAGAGGTCCGCAGTCTTTTCAGACGGGAACGCCAAGTGTTTTTACAGGCGAATTTGTTGGGGTGCCAAATAATGGAACAATCCAAGGTCCTGTAGCGGGTCCCGAAAAGTTTTGTTTTTTTGGAAATCCATATCCATCGGCAATTTATGCAGATGAGTTTATTCATGATAATGCTGCTAATTTTTATGGAACGCTATTTTTTTGGACACATAATACACCTCCAAAAATAACTGTGCCAGGAGGTAATACCTATACTTATACAAACGATGATTATGCCATTTATAATTTATCGGGAGATACTACAGTTGGCAATTTAACTGGTATTGGTGCGCCATCGCCTGGAAATCAAGAGCCATTAAAAGGTTACATTGCTGCTGGGCAAGGGTTTTTTGCAAAAGCAAGAACAGGACAAAGAGGTGTTTTTACAAATTCGATGAGAGTTCCTAATTCTAATAGTCAGTTTTATAAATCTGCGAAAACAGAGGTTGTAGAAAAACATCGTGTCTGGTTAAATTTTACAAATACAGAAGGAGCTTTTAAACAATTGCTTGTCGGATACATAACGGGAGCAACAAACTTATTTGATTTTAATTACGATGCTGTAACAATGAATGCAAATCCTTATGTTGATTTTTATAGTATCAATGACGGTAAAAAATTAGTTATTCAAGGGCGAGCGGTACCTTTTGTGGTAACCGATACAATTCCGTTAGGATATAAATCGACTATTAAAGAAGGTGCTTTTACAATTGCTATAGATCATACAGATGGAGATTTGGCCAATAACGATATATTTTTGCACGATAAGGTAACAAACACGGTACATAACCTTAAATCTGGAGGATATACCTTTATCTCTGCGCCAGGAACTTTTCTAGACCGATTTGTATTGCGTTATACAAATCCAAATGGTGGCAAACCTTTAGGAAACGAAGATTTTGAAAATCAAGATAAGAGGGTTTTTGTTTCGGTTAAAGATAAAAACATCAGATTGCAATCTATGCCTGAGCAGGAAAATCTTGACGAAGTCGCTATTTATGATGTAGGAGGCAAATTGTTATATCGCAAAAAACAAATTGAAAGTAAAGAATGGCTCATACCAAATTTTCAATCGGGTCCTCAAGTATTATTGGTTAAAATCACTTTAGATAATGGAAATACAGTGACAAGAAAAATAGTCTTTAGATAAATAAAAAAGCGGTTGGGTTTAAATTCTCAACCGCTTTTTACATTTATTAGGCAGTACGCCGTAAATTTTGATGCGTATTGGTAATCGCTTTTTCGTTTTTATAGTCAATCCATTTTTGGCCTTGAATTTTTCGCATCATAATATCAAAATGACGCATAATAAAAACATTGTATGCCGCTTTCGATAAATTGACAATATTTTTTGGAAACGATCTCAAACTCATAGAAAATCCAGGCGTTAGATATTTCATATAATGCCAATATCCTTCGGGCATGTAAAGCATCTCTCCATGTTTTAGATTGGTAATATAGCCTTCGGCATTTTTGAGCGCTGGAAATTTTTCATAATCTGGATGGTCAAAATCTATATCTTCTCTCGAAATTAATGCATGAGGAACTTTATACATAAATTTTGATTGGCTAGGAGGGAAAATCATACATTGTTTTTCTCCGTGAAAATGAAAATGAAGAATATTCGAATAGTCAATATCATAATGCATAAACACTTTCGAATTTTCACCGCCAAAAAACAACATCGGCATTTGCTTGACTAATTTTAAACCAATTTCTGGCCATAAAAAGTCGTTTTTTAACGAAGGAACCTGTTTCATTAAGTTGTAAAGAAAAATACGATAATTGGTAGGCTTTTCTTGTAATAACTCGATGTAATCGCTCATTTTCATTGTGGTATGCGCCTCGTTGAATCCGTCTTCGTGATTTACAGGTCTGTCGTCGTATAAAGGAACGACCAAATCTCCTGCGATTTCTTTCATATAAGATAATTTCCATTTGTTATAAGCTGGCCAGTCTTCGGTCAATTCTTCGATAACAACAGGAATTTGTTTTTTTACATATTGGGAAATAAACTCTTCTTTTGAGATTTTTTTTACCCTTTCAATTTGTTTTAATTTCATTTTTATAAATAAAAAAATTGCTTATAACTCTCTGCTACAAGCAATTTAAAAATATTTATTGAGAATTAAGATCTCTATTGACTAAAATTTTTAATCTAATCGATGCTCAAAAGAGGCATTTATAAAAAGTGATTTCCGTAAAAATTTTGCAGCAGTTTCAGATTAATCGGCTGCATATTTGTTGTTCCAATACAGCATCATCATTAAAGTAACAATTACAGAAGAAGCGATTCCTTCAAATAATAAACAAATACAATAAGTTGGTACTGATGGATTTCCTCCAAACATGAAAGTTTCAGACAAAGTTCTTACGTAAGCATCTCCGCCTCGAGCGTAACTATAAACTAATAAGCCAAATACACTCATAGATACACCAACCACAGAAGTGGTCATTGCAGAAATAGCATTCGATAGAAAATTGGTTTCTCCTTCCTGTAGGTTCATCTGCATTGTCCTGTTAACCCCCCAGAATATAAAGAAAACGTTGAGTGTTCTCAAATAAAACAAATGCGCTAAACCTAATACATTCATTAATAAAAAATAAATGCCAATTCCGAGGAAAATCAAAAAACCGTTGGTAATTTCTTTAGGTAATTTCATAGTGGTTATATTTTAGAAGTTAATAGTAAATATTTGAAAAACAGTGTTCTATCAAATTTACTAAAAAAATAACTACGATGATTTAAAAACGCTAAAAACTATACAGTCTGATTTTTTAGAGAAGAATCTATAAAAGCCAAAGATTCCATTTTATCCTGATGAAGCTGTGCTTTTAAGGCATCTACCGAACTAAATTTCTGCTCATCGCGAATGTAATGAAGCAAAGAAACTTCGATGTTTTGATCGTAAATGTCTTTATCAAAATTAAACAAGTGAACTTCGATAGTTTGTTTTTCGCCATTAACCGTTGGATTAAATCCAATATTCATCATACCAAAAAGACTTTCGTTATTTATGGTCGCTTTTACAACATAGACACCGATTTTTGGTATTAGTTTGTAATCTTCTTCAATGTTAATGTTAGCTGTAGGAAATCCAATTGTTCGTCCCAATTGTTTTCCTTTCACAATAGTTCCGTTCAAGAAATAGTTATAGCCTAAATACTCGTTGGCCAAAGCCATGTTTCCTTCATTTAAAGCCTTTCTAATTTTGGTCGAACTTACCGAAACATCTTGGATTTCTTCTGCAGAAATTTGTTCTACTTCAAATCCGTATTCAATTCCAAAAGCAATTAAATCATCAATGTTGGCAGTTCTATTACGGCCAAAACGGTGATCATGCCCAATAATAATTTTTTGAATCTGAAATTTCTCAACCAAAATAGTGCGAACAAATTCTTCGGCTGTTAGTCTTGAAAAACTTTCGTTAAAAGGATGAACAACTAAGTTTTCAATACCTGTTGCTTTCAAAAGTTTTATTTTTTCGCCAATCGTATTCAGTAATCTAATTTCAGATTTTTCTTGAAGAACCATTCGCGGATGCGGAAAAAAGGTAAGAACCAGGCTTTCATATTTCCCGTTTTCAGTATTCTCAGTAATTCGTTCTAGAATTTTTTTATGACCAATATGCACACCATCAAAGGTACCAAGAGTTAAGATAGTTTTCTTGGTTGACTGAAAATCGTTTATAGAATGAAAGAGCTTCAAAACAAATTATTTAAGATGCTGCAAATTTATACTATTCTGTTTTAAATTTAATGCTATGCCAAATCGAATTTTAACGCATAATCTATCTTTTTGTAAAAAAATGCCAACTCGTCGACGAAAAAGCAATAATTGTCGGATAGATAATATGATTTCAAATTAATTAAAGTAATTTTGATATTCGATATTTTGAGGGTATGAAAAAACAACTACTTTATATATTTTTAATTTTTTGTTTTGCCACTGCTAATGCACAAGATGCTTTATGGCAAAAAGTAACTTCTTCATCGCTTTCAAGAAAGGCAGATGGGGCGAGTTCTAATAAATTATATTATAAGCTAAATGCCAATCTTCTAAGTTCTAAACTGGTTTCGGCATCGAGCAAAACGGCAAAAAATACAACATCAGAAATTACAATTCCAAATACTGATGGAAATCTAGAACGTTTTGCAGTTTGGGAATCATCTAATTTTGATCCAGAATTACAGGCGAAATATCCACAAATTAGATCTTATGAAGGTCGCGGATTAGATGATAAAAGTGCAAAAATCTATTTTAGTGTTGCTCCAATCGGTATGCAGACAATGGTTTTTAGAACTGAAAAACCAACTGAATATATTGAACAAAATCCTGATAACAAATCAGAATATGTTTTGTTTAAGTCGGCAGACAATGCAGATTCAAGAGCGCTTTTGAATTGTAAAACAATCCATTCGATTTCGGATGATAAATCTACGACTACTGCAAAAACAACTTCTAGCGCCAAACAATTTAAAACACTTCGATTGGCATTATCTTGTACAGGTGAGTACGCAGCCTATTTTGGCGGTACAAAAGAAGGCGCTTTAGCGGGAATGAATGCTACTTTAACTCGCGTAAATGGCGTTTTTAATAGAGACCTTGCTGTAGAACTAATTTTAGTTGCTAATAATGATGCTGTTGTTTATACAGATGCTGCTGCAGATCCTTATTCTATTCCGAAAATAGGTGCTGATCTCAATAATCCTACTTGGCCGAAAGAAGTTCAGACAACATTAACTAGCGTTATTGGTGAGGCTAATTACGATATTGGCCATTTGTTTGGAGGTTCTGGAGGAGGCGGACTTGCCAGTTGTATTGGCTGTGTATGCGATAGTCCAACTCCTAGCAATTCTGTTGGAAAGGGTAGTGCTTATACCTCTCCAGCAGATGGAAAACCAGAAGGAGATAATTTTGATATTGATTTTGTTGCTCACGAAATGGGGCACCAACTTGGGGCAACGCATACTTTTTCATATGCAAATGAAGGACTGGGGGCATGCTACGAACCGGGAAGTGGCTCTACGATTATGGGATACGCTGGTGTAACAGATGGCTATAATGTTCAGGATCATTCTGATTCTTACTTTTCTTATGCAAGCATCAATCAGATACAGAATAATTTGGCTGGAAAAACGTGCCCAGTTTCAACACCTATAGTAGATAATAATCCGCCTGTTATAAATGCTGGGCCAGATTACACTATTCCAATTAGTACGCCATTTATTTTAACCGGAACGGGTTCTGATCCTGAAGGTAATACGATAACCTACACTTGGGAGCAATATGATAGTGCCACAACGGCTTTTGGAAATAGTAGTTTCCCTTCTCCAACAAAACGAGATGGGCCAATGTTTAGATCGTTTACGCCAACAACATCGCCAGTCCGTTATATGCCTGCTCTTAATTCAGTACTAAATAATCAGCTTACTACAACTTGGGAATCTGTTTCTTCTATTGGAAAAACAATGAATTTTACCCTTACGGGTAGAGACAATGCGGTACAAGGAAAAGGACAAACCTATACAGATGCGATGGTTGTAACGGTAACTGCTGCAGCTGGGCCATTTGCCGTAACTTCACAAAAAGAAGGCGATATGGCATGGGCAAAAGAATCTGCACAAACCATAACTTGGAGCGTAAATAACACTAATACACTTCCAGGATCGTCAAATGTGAATATAAAATTATCTCTAGATGGCGGATCAACATTCCCAATTGTTTTAGCAGGCAATACTCCAAATGATGGAACAGAAACTATCTTAGTTCCGTCAGAAATTGAAGCTTCTACAAATTGCCGACTTTTAATAGAGCCAGTTGGTAATATTTATTATGCTGTTAACAATACTCCTTTTGCTGTAGGATACACCGTTTCTACATCTTGCGCGTCTTATAATTTTGGAGGCGGATATTCAACAGGAGATAATGTTTATGTGAATAGAACGGTTTCTGTGCCCACTTCTTCTGGATCTATTTCAAATGTCAACGTTTCGGTAAATGTAACACATGATAGATTTTCAGATTTGACTATGGAAATCGTAAGCCCGAAAGGAACAGTTGTAACTTTATTCAATAAGAATTGCGCTAACACAAAATCAACTTTTGCTTTACAGTTTGATGATAGCGGATCTGCATTAAACTGTGGTACAACGACAAGTCAAATCGTGATTCCATCAAGTTTATTAAGTGCTTTTAACGGAGAAAATTCGCAAGGTACATGGACTTTTAGAGTTATTGACGATAAGGTGGGAATGACAGGAACGATTAATTCTGCTTCGGTAAATATTTGTAATAGAACTTATACTTTAGGAAACGATGACTTTGAGAATGTTGACTTTGTTGCATATCCAAATCCAAATAAAGGAAGTTTCACAGTACAATTTAGTAGAGATTCAATAAGTGAGATTAAAGTCTATGTTAATGATATTGTAGGGAAATATGTTTACGAGAGAACTTTTCAAGGTTCAGGATATTTTATTCAAGACATTCAATTGCCAAATGTACCTTCAGGTCTTTATTTCTTGACGGTTACAGATGGGGAAAGAAAAGTAGTGAAGAAGATATTAGTAAACTAAATTTTTGGAAATGGCTTAATGGGCCATCGCCATACAAATCATACTGATTTTTACGCCAGGAATTTTCGATAAAGCTAGCGAACAGGCTTCAATTGTTGCTCCGGTTGTGAGTACGTCATCAACAATTAAGAAATGTTTGTTGTAATCGGCTTCAGTAAATTCAACATCAAAAATGTTTTCGATATTTTCCGATCTTCCCAAAAGATTCTTTTTGGATTGTGTTTTAGAATATATCTTTCGAATTAAAATATTTTCTTCAAAAGGAATTTCAAAACCAGATGCTATTGCTTTTCCAAAAGTAGTAACCTGATTGTAGCCACGTTCCTTAAACTTTTTTTTATGAAGTGGTACAGGAACTACAGCATCAAAAGGAATTTCAAATTGAAGTTCTTTTAAATCTTCAACATACCAGCTTCCTAATTCAGTGCCAATTTCTTGATGGCCTTTGTATTTTAAATTATGAATTAATTCTTGAACGATCCCTTTTTTATTAAAATACAAAAATGTAGCAGCAAATTGAATATCGATCTTGCCATAAAATTTTTTCATGGCTTCGTTTTTTGGATCTAAATGATATTGAGTAAGAGGCATTTCATGTCGGCAAATCGTACAGAAAACCGTTTCATTTTGAAGTAAAAGCGCACGGCATCCGCTACAGACTTTAGGGAAAAAGAGATTAATAAGATAATGAAACACAGTTGGATGGTTTAGTTTTAAAAAAGAAATAATTTTAGTGTAGTGAGAGTTTTGTTAAAGCGATAAAATACTACCGACTTTTGAATAAATATAATTGAAATAATAATTTTAATCAAAATATTTTTACAATAAAAAGTTTTTTTAGTTTTTAAAGACTTAAGCAATTTAATTTTAAAGGCACTGAATCAATACTTTATATGAAAAATAGCTGTCAAACTCGCTGTGTGATTTTAACTATAATCATTTTTTTAATTTTTGAAACTCACACAATTGCTCAAAAAAAAGGAACAGTAAACAAAACTTATTTTAAAAATGGACTAGTTGCGAGAGAGTTTTATTTGGGAGCAGATCAAATGCTGGATAGTATTAAAACCTATCATATTGTTGGAGGACTGGATGAAAGATTTTATTTTGATGAAAACAGTCAGATGAATGGTCTTTGTCAAAAGTTTTCAAGCGATGGAAAGTTAAAAACCACATGGCTTTTTAAAAAAGGAATTTTGATTAAAAGAACTGATTTCTTTAAAGAGGATAATCTCAAAAATAAAGTGAAAGTCGAAGAAAACTATGCTATTATTGTCAAAAATAATGAATTATTAAAATCAGATCCTAATAATTACGGACTACTTTATGGTAGAGCAGCAAGCCGTACTTATCTTGAGGATAATGTATTGGCAGAGTTTGATTTTTTAGGATTTAAAGCGCATCTAGAAAATCTTAAAGCAAGTCCAAATGCTGCACAATTCCCCAGATTAAATCAGGATTTGGCTGAAATTTACAGTAGACTTTCTACCATTTACTCCAGATTTGAAAACGATAATCTTAGTGTTGATTACAGACTAAAGGCAATTCAGATTGATCCGGAAGAAACAAGACATTATTTTAATCTAGGAGCTTATCTAGCAACAGAAGTTCATGATTATCGATTGGCAATTTATTATTTGGACGAAGTGGAGCGCAGATTTTCAAATCATAATTTTGCGCACTGGGTTTTAGGCTATACATATTTGGAATTGGAGCAGTATGATAAAGCAGTAGAAAATGTAGATATTGCTTTTAAAAATGAAGCGAATCTATATGAAAACGGATACGGAACAGAAGAGAGTGATTTAAGAACAATAAGAGGTCTTGCCTATCATAAATTAGGAAAGACCGATTTGGGAATTGCGGATTTGAATGAAGCTTTACGAATTAATGAAAAAAACTCTGTAGCAAATAAATATCTTGGAATACTATATGATGATCTAGGGAAGTCGCAAAAAGCTTGCGATTATTTTCAGAAAGCACGGGATTTGGGCTATGAAAAAAAATACTTTAACAAAGAACTAGAAAGCTTCATAAAGAAAGCATGCAATGAGGATCAAAATAGAATTGCCAATATTGCACCAAAAGACTTGCCCTACATAGCGCCTAATCCTGCAGAAAATAAGATTGAGGTATTTAATTATCCCTATCCAAATTTTACTTATGAAATATATGATGTACAATCTCGAAAATTACGCCATGGAATTTCAAACAATAGAACAATAGAAGTTTTAGGATTGTCAGCGGGTTTGTATATTCTTACTATTAGCAACCAAGATAAATCAGAAACTTTTAAACTGATTAAAAAATAGGGTTTTAGATAGAAAAGGGAAGTAATTATCGTTCTAGTCTATAGAATAAAACATGATTTTCTATTTTCAGATAGAAAATCGGGCAATCTTCGGCTATTTTTCTTTTTTTTAAATTCACTTTTCATATTTTTGCATCACTATGGCAAAACAAGAAGATATATTTAAGAATGTGGTTTCGCACGCAAAAGAGTACGGATTTATTTTTCCGTCAAGCGAAGTTTACGATGGTTTAAGTGCTGTATATGATTACGCACAAAACGGTGTCGAATTAAAAAAGAATATCCGTGAATATTGGTGGAAATCAATGGTTCAGATGAATGAAAATATTGTCGGCCTTGATGCTGCAATATTGATGCATCCAACAACTTGGAAAGCTTCTGGCCACGTTGATGCATTCAATGATCCATTAATTGATAATAAAGATTCTAAAAAGAGATATAGAGCTGACGTTTTGGTTGAAGACCACGCTGAAAAAATTCACCAAAAAGCGCAAAAAGAAATTGACAAGGCAAAAGCTCGTTTTGGCGATGCATTCAACGAACAAGAGTTTGTAACTACAAACGCTCGTGTAATCGAATATTTGGCTAAAGAAAAAGAAATTAGAGAGCGTTTAGGTCGTTCTTTAGGAAACGGAGATTTGGCTGATGTTAAAGCTTTGATCGAAGAACTTGAAATTGCGGATCCTGAAACGGGTTCTAAAAACTGGACAGAGGTAAAACAATTTAACTTGATGTTCGGAACAAAATTAGGAGCTTCTGCAGAAAATGCAATGGATTTATACCTTCGTCCAGAAACGGCTCAAGGTATTTTTGTGAACTTCTTAAATGTGCAGAAATCGGGTCGTATGAAAGTTCCTTTTGGAATTGCTCAAACGGGTAAAGCATTTAGAAATGAAATTGTAGCAAGACAATTTATTTTCCGTATGCGTGAGTTCGAACAAATGGAAATGCAATTTTTTGTGCGTCCAGGAGAAGAAATGAAATCATACGAGTACTGGAAAGAAACTCGTCTAAAATGGCATTTATCTTTAGGATTAGGAAAAGAAAATTACCGTTTTCACGATCACGAAAAATTAGCGCACTACGCAAATGCAGCTGCTGATATCGAATTTAATTTCCCATTTGGATTTAAAGAATTAGAAGGAATTCATTCTCGTACCGATTTCGATTTGAAAGCGCACGAAGAATATTCTGGAAGAAAATTACAATATTTTGATCCTGAATTAAACGAAAACTATGTTCCTTACGTAGTAGAAACTTCTGTTGGTTTAGATCGTATGTTCTTGGCTGTTTTTGCCACTTCATTAAAAGAAGAAACATTAGAAGACGGTTCTACAAGAACAGTTTTAAAATTGCCAGCCGTTTTAGCGCCAACTAAAGCAGCGGTATTGCCATTGGTTAAAAAAGATGGTTTGCCAGAAATTTCAAGAAAAATCATCGAAGATTTGAAATGGGATTTTAATGTGGCTTATGATGAAAAAGATGCTGTAGGACGTCGTTACAGAAGACAAGATGCTTTAGGAACGCCTTTCTGTATTACAGTAGATCATCAAACTCTTGAAGACGAAACAGTAACAATTCGTCATAGAGATACAATGAAACAAGATCGTGTAAAAATTACTGAATTAAGAGGTATTATCGAAAACGAAGTTTCGATGAAAAACTGGTTAATGAAAATGTAATCTTTACAGTTTAGTATAGAAATCCCAAATTCCCTAACGGAGTTTGGGATTTTTGATTTTAGAAAGCAGGTATTTTATCGGCTTTTTTTGCATTTCATCTTTATGTATTAACATTTGGGTTTAATGTGTTAACAATGAATTGTTTAAGATGTTTAAATCCGTAATTTTAAATTTGTAATACCGTCAAGAGCAATTTTTTTCTTCATTACATCAAATAAAAGCGATTTTTTGATTATGATTGCGTAGTGAGAAAACCAACAAAAACCGAAATTGAAAAAGTATTCGTATATTATAATTGATGATGACGCTGAGAGTATTTTGAAGACTCAAACAACCGCTTCAGGTTTTTCAGAATTATCTTTTATGGCATCGGCATCCAATTTTAAAGACGGTTTAAATTTGGTTTTAGAGCACCAACCGGCTTTGATTTTTCTCGAGATCGAGCCCCAAAATGCTGCGAGTCATTTGTCTTTGACTTTTATTAGCGAGCTTCATCGTTTTTTGCAGCAGATTCCCAAAATTATTATCACCACAAAACAAAAAGACAAAGCTTTTGATGCTATACAATATGGCGTTTTTGATTATCTCTTAAAGCCAATTCTATCAAACGATCTTTTAAAAACAATTTTAAAACTCAATAGAGCCAATTTAGAGACGCAAATTGCTCCGTTTAGGGAAGAACCTTCTTCTATTGTTATAGATCAAATAACGATTCCGCAAAACATTCAAAAACCATTAACGATTTGTATAAAATCATATGGCGATTATCGATATTTAAATGCAGAAGATATTTGTTATTTTCAAGCCGATAATAACTCGACAGATATTTATTTAAACACTGGCGAAATGATTACGGCGTTTAAAACTTTAAAGCATTTTGAAAGTGTTTTGACATACCCTTTTATTCGTATTCATAACAGTTATGTAATTAATCGAAATTACATTTCAAGGATTCATAGCGGAAACTCAATCTGTTACATAAAAAACTCCACAAAGAAGATTCCTTTTTCTAAAACCTATCGAGGAAATGTAGAGCAGATTATTGCCGATTTTGCAGCAGGAAATTATCTAGAAGTCTAAAAATTAGACGATTACATTAATTTGCTATCCATTGACTATCAATTGGGTACGATCTACCACAAACTCATTTTTTCGTATAAATTTTTTTCGACCTCAGTATTAGTTTTACACTCTGATTCTGCCATAAACAGCAAATCATCTCCAAAAAAATAATACAAAACATTAAAACCTCAGGTCATGAAAAAAACAGCTTTAACATTCGGATTATTCTCATTAGTAATAGTTGCAACCTCTTTTGCAAACCCAACAGCTTCTGCTCGTCCAAGTGAAACATTAAGTATTATTACTCCAATTGATGGAGGACAAAAAACAACTCCAGACAGAAAACGTGATAGCTTTCAACCTATAGATGGAGGACAAAAAACAGTTCCAGATAGAAAATCAGATTTTGCAAATATTGGTGGAGTTAATTCTGACTCTCAATTATCTACTTTAAATAGAAAACTTGACTAAAAGTTAAAAAAATAAAAATATAAGAAAAGGCTATCAACAATTGATAGCCTTTTTTTGTATCTATACTTTTGTTATTTTTGATGAAAATCAAAATCTTTTGAAAAAATATAACCAAATAGTATTGCTTCTATTCTTAATTTTATTTGGTTGTACCAAGAAAGATGACCTTTATAAAAATTTAAATCCTTCTAAAGACAGTCTGTCTATTTATCTCTCCTTGGCAAACGATATTGATTTATCTCGTAAGCTTAAAGAGGATTATAATGAAAAAGCATTGGCAATTATCTTAAGTGAAAAAGATGATTCTTTAAATAAAGTAAATTTATTTAAAGTGGCCAATAGATACTATAATATGAACGATTTACAGTCGTATGGCCGTATTTCTAAATTAATTGTGACAAGATCCCTAAACAGTCGCGATTCGATAAATTTAGCAAAAGCGTATACTTATCTTGGAGATTATTATAGTCGAAAGTCAGTTTCAGATAGCGCTTTTTTAGTTTACTTCAAGGCAGAAAAAATATACAAGCAAATTGATGATAAAATTAATTTAGCTAAAACCTATTTTAGTAAAGCCGATCTTCAGTTTAAAGAAAGTGACTTGTTTGAAAGTGAAATTACCATTTTTAAAGCGCTGAAAATACTTAAGGACCAGAAAAATGTAAGTGATCTGCTCTATCAATGTTATAATCTGTTGGGAATATTGTATAATGAGCGTGAAGAATATAATAAAGCTTTAGAGTTTCATAATAAAGCATTGGCTATTTTAAAAGATCCTTCGATTCCGTCAGATTTTCAGCTTAAGGCAACTTCACTTAATAATATTGGTTTTGTGTATTTAAGTATGAAGAATTATAAAAATGCAAAACAAAATTTTTCTGAAGGTCTCAAACAAAAGAATTTATTTCAAGAAAGCACATCGTTGTATGCCATGTTGTTAGATAATCTAGCATACTCAAAAATTAAAATGAATGAATTTGAAGATATTCCAAAACAATTTTATGTATCGCTGAAGATTAGAGACAGCTTAAATTTGACATCGGGAATAATTTTAAACAAAATACATCTGTCTGAATTTTATGCAATTAAAAAAGACACTTCTCAGGCAATTAAACTCTCTCAGGAAGCTTTAAATCTTTCAAAAACATCCAATAAACTAAGAAACACGCTTGAGGCCTTAAAACAATTGGCTGTTGTTGATCCTAAAAATGCATCGGAATATTCGAAAGAATATATTCAGTTGAACGACAAATTGTTGAAAGCAGAACGAAGAATGGGAGAGAAGTTCTCTCGCATTGAATACGAAACCAACGAAATTAAAGACCAAAATTCTAACCTTCAGGAAAAAAATAAAACTTTGGTTTATGTATTTAGTATTTGTACATTGCTCGGACTGTTTTTTTATGTTTACAAAACGCAGCAAGCCAGAAATCGAGAATTGCTTTTTAAACAGCAGCAGCAGATTGCAAATGAAGATATTTACAATTTAATGATTTCGCAGCAAAATGAAATTGAGCTTACGCGAATAAAAGAAAAGAAAAGAGTTGCACAAGAGCTGCACGATGGAGTTTTAGGACGAATGTTTGGTATTCGAATAAGTTTGGATAGTTTGGATAAACTAGACGAAGAAGAAGCAGTTTTTAAAAGAAAAAAGTATCTTACAGAACTAAAAAATGTAGAGCAGGATATTAGAGAAATTTCGCATGACCTAAATAGAGAAAAATCCGAATTAATTAATAATTTTGTCTCTATTTTAGGAAAACTGTTTGAAGATCAAAGAAATACGTACAGTTCGAAGCTGATTACTACTTTTGATCCCGATATTAAATGGGATTCGATAAGTAATATTGAAAAAATCAATTTGTATCGAATTGTTCAGGAAGGACTCCAAAATTGTAATAAATATGCCAATGCTGATATTATAAAAGTGGAGTTTAAAAACGAAAACAATAATTTGGTTTTAACCATTGAAGATGACGGAATTGGATTTAATACCGATAAGACCAAAAACGGAATTGGTTTGCATAATATAGAATATCGTGCAAAAGAGTGTAAGGGTACAGTTACGATAAAGTCTGCCAAAGGAGAAGGAACAATTCTCACGATAAAAGTCCCAATAGAGCCAAATAATAACCTGCATAATGACATTTGATTTAACAGCCTCAGTTCCACAATTAGTTAGAAAGAATATTTTAATAGTAGATGACCATCCATTTATTATTGAAGGCTATAAAAATGCTATAACTCGTTATAATCCAAAACAATATGAGTTTTTAATTTCGCAGGCGCATGACTGCAGATCTGGTTATGATATAATTGAAAATAATAGCACGCCAGAGTTTGATATTGCTTTTTTGGATATCAGTATGCCTCCTTACGAAGAAAAAGAGATATTTTCGGGTGAAGATCTGGCAAAATTACTTTTGAAAAAAATGCCTTCGTGCAAGATTATTCTTTTGACGATGTATACGGAATTGCTGAAAATAAAAACCATTATCAGAACAATTCAGCCAAACGGATTGATCATTAAAAATGACCTTACTTTTGACGAATTACTCCTGGCTTTTGATAAAGTAATGAAAAATGAAAAATATTATAGCCAGTCCGTTGTAAAAATGCTGAATCAATCTACGCATAATGCAATAGAGATCGATCAATACGATAAACAGATATTAATTCATTTAGAAAAAGGAACTTCAATTCAAGAAATGCTTCAAGTTATTCCGATTTCATTAAACGCCATAGAAAAACGAAAAAAGCATTTAATGGAATTGCTAAAAATAAGAAGCGGCTCTGATCAAGATTTGATCAAAGAAGCAAAAAGCAAAGGACTTTTTTAAAAGTCAAATTCAAATAATGAAATTCCAAATTCCAAAAAAAGCGAAATAGAAAACCCAAATTCCAATGTTCAAGTCATTATTGGAATTTGGATTTTTTTTAATATTGGAATTTTCTAAAAATTATTCACTCAAAGCATCCCATCCGCGTGCTTTTAAAGCGATTTTTGTGTTGGCGCGGGTTACAAGGTGTATTCCTTCATTTTCTTCCGCCATATGTCCGATAACAGAGAAATTCGGATTTCCTTTTATTTTGTCAAAATCATTAATATCAATCGTAAATAAAAGTTCATAATCTTCACCGCCATTTATAGCAACTGTGGTACTGTCAATATTGAATTCTTCGCAAGTAGAAATAAACTGCGGATCTAATGGAAGTTTATCTTCATATAAATTACAACCCACTTTAGATTGTTTACAGATATGAATAATTTCAGAAGATAATCCGTCTGAAATATCAATCATTGCCGTTGGTTTTATGTCTAAAGCATGAAGTAGCGTGCGAACATCTTTTCGTGCTTCAGGTTTCAATTGGCGCTCTACCAAATAACTATAAGGATCCAAGTCGGGCTGATTGTTTGGATTAACCTGAAAAACTTGTTTTTCGCGTTCCAAAACCTGCAATCCCATATAAGCTGCACCAAGATCTCCCGTTACAACCAATAAATCTGTTTTTTGAGCCCCGTTTCTGTAAACCAGTTCGTTTTCGTCAGCTTCACCAATTGCAGTAATGCTGATAATTAATCCTTTTTGAGATGAGGTAGTATCTCCGCCAATAACATCAACTTTATACTCTTTAGCGGCATGTGTAATTCCTGCAAACAATTCCTCTAAAGCTTCAAGTGGAAAACGATTAGAAACAGCAACCGAAACCGTAATTTGGGTTGGCTTTGCATTCATCGCACAAATATCAGATACATTTACCACAACGGCTTTGTATCCTAAATGCTTCAATGGCATATAAGCCAAATCAAAATGAACTCCTTCAATTAATAAATCGGTAGAAACTACTACTTTTTTGTCTTTAAAATCAAGAACAGCAGCATCATCGCCAATACTTTTTAAAGTAGATTCTTGAGTAACGTCAAAGTTTTTGGTTAAATGGTCAATTAAACCGAATTCGCCTAATTGCGCTATACTAGTTCTCTGCTGATTTTTATCTTCTATCATTTCTGTTAAGTTCCAAAGTTATTAAGGTGCAAAGGTACAAAGGATTTTTTTTAAAGAGGCTAAGATTCTTAGATACTAAAGTTCTAAGTTTTTTTCTAGCAGATTTATACTGATGTCTAAAAAATCAATTGCTTCCTACTTTAGCCGGAGGTCATCTTAATGTGAATGTAAAAAGGCTTTAGCCGAACATTAAAATTTTGGATAAAGTCTTTTTTAATAATCATTTTCCCCAGCTAAAGCTGGAGGCAATTCAAAAAAACAAATTAACACAGTATCTCTATGGTGGTGCATTTTTACTACAACAAAAAATATTTTTAAATTTATTTTTTGCTGCTGACAAACTGTTGTCACCAGCCCATTTTACTTTTGAAGTATTAAAAATATTTAAACTTTAAAACCATGA
Organism: Flavobacterium sp. B330r; assembly: GCF_056824325.1. Lineage (NCBI taxonomy): Bacteria > Pseudomonadati > Bacteroidota > Flavobacteriia > Flavobacteriales > Flavobacteriaceae > Flavobacterium > Flavobacterium sp. B330r. Next base: position 1,573,139 of record NZ_CP124860.1, on the reverse strand, counting down.
AAACATTAGAAGCACAAGTTATTACTTCAGAAGATTTATTAAAACACTGGCAAGGGCACAGAGCACTTACACGTCGTTTGATTGAGATTTTTCCAGAGAAAGATTTTTTCGAATTTTCAATTGGCGGAATGCGACCTTTCGCTAAATTGGTAGATGAACTTTTGGCTATTGCAGTTCCAGGTTTAAAAGGAATTGTGACTAAACAAACTGAAGCATTTTCAGAAGGAAAAGACAATTTGATTTTCAAAGCGCAATATTTGGAAAAATGGGATGAAGCTACAGAAGAAATCAATAAATATTGGGAACAATTATCGGTTGAGGATTTTAGCGAGACCTTTAATCTTTTTGGACAATATGAATTTCCTGTAATTCAGAATATCTTATATTTTATTGATAATGAAGTACATCATCGCGGACAAGCTTACGTTTATTTAAGAGCTTTAAATATCGAGCCACCGTTTTTCTGGGAGAGATAATTAATGATTTTTTACTAACTTAATATCAGAAATCTAAAACTAAGATTATGAGTTTAAAGAAGATAATGTCAAATTACGCAGATTATAATTTGTGGGTAAATCAACAATTTGTGAATTGGCTTTCGCCAAAATCAGATGAATTGCTTTATGCTGAAGTGCCGTCGAGCTTTTCTACTATTATGAAAACACTTGATCATATCTGGTCTACTGAAGAATATTGGTTTTCTATTATTTCCGAATCTTCATTATCAGAAAAGAAAGTAGAAAGTGATTTATCAAAAGAGGAAATATTTGCCGGATTATTAAATTCGTCTACAAAATTGAAACATCTTATTAACTCATTATCTGAAGAAGATTTAATGAAAGAAGTTAAAATCGTAAATCCGTGGTTTGAGTGCGAATTACCAATTTCCGAATATTTAATTCAAGTTATCAATCATGGAACGTATCATCGCGGTCAGATTGTGACAATAGGGCGAAATGCCGGAATTACAGACGCTTCAAACACCGATTATAATTTCTATAATGTTGTCAAACAGAAATAAATGAAAAAAACTCCTGAGATGATATTCTCAGGAGTTTTTTTATAAAAGTCTCTGTCTGTTGATTTCCAATAATTCCAGGACGTTGGTTTTTAATATTTCAGGTTCGAGAATTTCTGCATAATCCCCATACATAAGAAACCATCTCGGAAAAGCGTTATTAATATCTCTAGACATAAAGGTCATTTCGATTTTTTCCCCTACGTCTTTTTGCGAAATAAAGCCATGATATTTTCTCTCGGTTGCCAAATATCGTGCTATTTTACGGTCAATTAAAATACGAACTTTTGTTGTTGGGCAGGTTTCTGTTTTAGTTAAATAGGTTTCTAAAGCATCGTGTTCGATCGTAAAATCTACATCGGTTTTTTTTATTTCCTGAATTCTATCGGTTCGAAATTGTCTATAATCTTTTCGAAGATGACAATAGCCCAGAAAATACCAGTTATTATTATCATGAAAAACGCCTATTGGCTCAAGATTACGCTGCGTTGTTTCGTCTTTATCAAAAGTTTTGTAGGTTAAAAGAATTTGCTTTTTCTCTGCAATTCCTTCAAAAAGAACGGACAAAGTGTTGGGCGAATTATCATTAAACATTGGTTCTGCATCCTGCATTACAATTCTCGATTCGATGCTCGAAAGATAATCTTTGTCGTTACTTCTTAAAACCGATTTCAGTTTGTACATCGCCGACGCGTAATGCGTTCCCAAAGAAGGATCGGTAAATTTCTGCATCAATTTTTCGGCTGCAATAAAACTGCTTACTTCTTCGCGCGTAAACATAACTGGCGGTAGCCGATAACCATCCATCAATGCATAGCCAACTCCCGCTTCACTATAAATAGGAACGCCAGAAGCTTCCAAAGTTCTAATATCTCTATAAATCGTCCTCAAACTACATTCAAAACGATCGGCCAATTCTTGGGCTTTTACAACCTTTTTAGATTGCAATTGAATAAGAATAGCTACAATTCGGTCAAATCGTTTTGGAGTTTCGTCAAGCATTTTTTTTAAGATTCTAAGGTTCTGAGTTGCTGAGACTCTAAGTCTTTTGCTAATTCAAAGATACAAATGTAAAAAGTAAAGAGAATAAAAAAAGCTGTTCTAAACTAGAACAGCTTTTACTTTATAAGTCAAATGAATTTAAACATTTTTTTGCATCTTTACAGAATTATAGTATTAAATCTTAGCGTAAAAAATGAAGTTTCCTTTTGAGCCGGTTATTTTTGGTTATGAAATCAGTATCCATTTAGTTTTAGAATATCTGGCATTTTTTTTAGGATATCGTTATTATGTTTTTTTGAGAAAAAGAACCAATGATACTATTGTTTCTTCCAATAGATTATCTATTATATTGGGAGCTGCAATTGGAGCTTTTTTGGGTTCTAGAATTATGGGTTTTCTAGAAAATCCTGTTTTTCATCTTGATGCAAGATCAATTTTAGAACTCTTCAATGCGAAGACCATTATGGGAGGATTGTTTGGCGGACTTTTAGGCGTTGAAATTGCTAAGAAGATTATAGGAGAAAAAGAGTCATCGGGTGATTTATTTACCTTTCCGATTATTCTAGGAATTTTTATAGGAAGAATAGGCTGTTTTTTATCTGGAACCAATGAGTTTACATATGGAAAAGAAACAAACTTTTTTACTGGGATGAATCTTGGCGACAATATTATGAGGCATCCAATTGCCTTGTACGAATTAATTTTTCTGATCATTTTGTTTTTTGTTCTCAAGAAATTAAAAAGCAGAAATATAAAAAACGGACTTATATTTCAGTATTTTATGATTGCCTATTTTGCATTTCGCTTTTTTGTAGAATTTCTGAAACCCAATTATTTCCTGATTTTTGGAATAAGTTCGATTCAGATTTTATGTTTGATTTGTCTGCTCTATTATAACAAAACAATTTTAAATTTATTTGTAAAAAATGCCAGTTAGAAAATATACTTATTATGACTTTACATTAAGCCTTTGTCCAAAATGCTTAAAGAGAATTGATGCTAAAATTGTTTTTGAAGACGAGAATGTCTACATGCTTAAAAGATGCCCGGAACACGGAAGCTCTAAGGTTTTGATTGCGGACGATATTCAGTATTACAAGAATATCCGAAACTACAATAAACCATCTGAGATGCCGTATACTTTTAATACAAAAACGCATTATGGTTGTCCGTACGATTGTGGTTTGTGTCCAGATCATGAACAGCATTCTTGCCTCACAGTTGTTGAAGTTACAGATCGCTGCAATCTGACATGTCCGACTTGTTATGCCGGTTCATCACCTAGTTATGGTAGACACAGAACTCTCGAAGAAATAAAAGCAATGCTCGATACGGTTGTTAAAAACGAAAAAGAACCCGATGTAGTGCAGATTAGCGGAGGAGAACCAACCATACATCCTGAATTTTTTGAAATTTTGGATTATGCAAAATCAATTCCGATAAAGCATTTAATGCTAAACACAAACGGAATTAAAATTGCAAAAGACAAAGAATTCGTTCAGAGGCTAAAAAGCTATGCTCCAGATTTTGAAATCTATCTTCAGTTTGATTCTTTTGAAGATAGTGTATTGCAGGAATTGCGTGGAGCCGATTTAAGTGAAATAAGAAAACAGGCTTTAGAAAATCTAAATGAAGTTAATTTATCTACCACTTTGGTTGTTACGCTTCAAAAAGGATTAAACGATCATGAAATTGGTAAAATTGTTGAGTTTGCACTAAAGCAAAAATGCGTTCGAGGGGTTACATTTCAGCCGACTCAAATAGCGGGTAGATTGGAGAACTTTAACCTAGAAACCGATCGCATGACATTAACAGAAGTAAGAAGAAAAATCCTGGAGCAAACGACTGTTTTTAATTCTGATGATTTACTTCCTGTTCCCTGTAATCCTGATGCTTTAGTAATGGGTTATGCGTTGAAGTTAGGAGACGAAGTTTTCCCGTTAACGAGATATATTAATCCAAATGATTTATTGGACAATAGTAAAAATACTATTATTTATGAGCAGGATGAAGTGCTTCGAGGTAAAATGATAGATTTGTTTAGCACAGGAAATTCTGTAGAAGTAGCACAAGAAAACTTGAAATCGATATTATGCTGCCTTCCTAATATTGATGCACCAGAATTAGGATATGACAATCTGTTTAGAATTATTATCATGCAGTTTATTGATGCCTATAATTTTGATGTGAGAGCAATAAAAAAATCATGCGTACATATTGTCAATAAGGATAATAAAATAATTCCTTTTGAAACCATGAATTTGTTTTACAGAGACGATAAAGTAAAAAGATTAGAAGAATTAAGAACTAACATATAAAGAATATGACAGCACTAGAAGTAGGTAATTTAAGTGGTTTGGTCGCAATTTTTGTAGCGATTATGGTTGGCCCACCAATTTTAATGACCATTATCGGTTTTGCAGTTAAGAAAAATAGTCCCAATGGAGCAAAAGTTTGTTTTATTATTGGAGCATTATATCTCATTATTGGATTAGGAATATGCGGAACACTTCTGTCATAAGAAAAATCCAAAACCAATAGAATTAATTGGCAATAAAAAAAGCTGTTCCAAATTGAAACAGCTTTCCGATTGTTAAATCGCAAAAAAAAAATTAAAATCTATACAAAACTCCAAATTGAGGTTGATCGAAAATGTTTTCAAATAAATTGATATTTAATTGAAAAGTATCAGACGACGGACCATTTTCTGGAGAAACGCTATTGTAAGCCAAAACATTTGCAAGAACGAAAGTAACAGCAATGTTTTTGGTTACAAAGTAATTTAAACCAACATTAATATCAGCTGTTAAACTGTTGTCGGTATCGCTGCCCACTTGCGGTATATCAGTTTTGTTTCTTCCGTAACCCAAACCAACTTCAGCGTAAGTTTTAAAGCGTTTTTTGTCTAATTCTAAGAAATAGTAACGAGCAAAAGCACCAATCCCAAATACATTTGTTTCTACTTGAGTGGTTTCTACTTTGTTACTTGAGTAATTTAATTTAGCTCCAACAGCAAATTTATCATTTAACAAATAGCCAAACTTTGGGCTAAAGCCATAATAGTCTGCGTCTCCGCCGGTACTAATTTTGATAGATCCTTCTAAAAACATATCACCCTTTTGAAAAGTGACGCCTTTCGCAGAATTCATTTCTGCATCAACCTGGTCTTGTTGAGCGTTTGCAAAGCAGAATGCGAATAGTGCTAAAATAACAGAAAATTTGGTTTTCATAGTCTTGTAATGTTAAAGTTGTAAGATTAAAAATACATTTTCTGTCATGAAATGGCCTTGAGTTTACTCGAATGGGTTAAAAAAGGATTTTTAGAGTTAATATTTCAATGTTTTTGTAGGGAATGACTTTGTAATTTTGCTAACAAAAAGCCAACAAAAAACCCGACAACTTTCGTCATCGGGCTAGTCTATTGTCTGTATCAAATAGGTTTTCTTATCCGCCATTTACACCAAATTTTCTAAATGCTTGTACTGTTTGATAAATTCCAAAAGAAATAAATATTTTGCCGAACATAAAAAATAGAAAAGGTAAAAAGTAATTTTCAGAATCTTCAATTGGAGCTTTTAGAAAAGAGAATGGATTTAGAAATTTCAAATAATTGACTAAAAAAGTATCAATTTTTGGGATGCAATTGATATCAGTAACATAATATGAATATGAGATGATGTAAAAAATGTAAAAAAGATAACTCCATTGAAAAATAAAAAAAAGTCCTTTTGTCCAATCTAACCCAAAATTATTGGATTCTTCATTAAAATATAAAATTAGAGCATCCTTCCTGTTTAGATTGTTTTTGTCTACTTCGCTCTTATATGCTTTTAGTTCATAGGCTTTAAATCTTAGATAATCAATTTGATTATGAGAACTAGCTAATTCCCTCTTTATTATTCTAAGCGTTTTTCTATCACAATTATAAAATTGATTGATTTGAATTCCGTCGAACCAAACTGTTTTTTCGAAAATACTTCTTTCAATTTTAATGATATCAAAATTAGATTCTTGAAAGGAAACTTTATCTGAGAATGTTGTATCTTCAAGTCTAAGTGAATGAACATGATAGTTATTGAATTTTGTTAATTTTAAAAAGTTACACGACTCAAAATTTAGAAATGATAAGTTTGAATTTGAGTAACTTATAAAATTGGTAAGACTTGAAAAAGTACATTCTCGAAATTGCGCGTTATTGTAAAGAGAATCGCATCTAAATTCGTTGGAAAAATTACAATTATAAAACACTATTTGGTCTAGTGAAATAGAATCAAAATAAAATCCATCATTAAAATTAACACTACTTATATCAAAAGATGCACCTTTTATAAATTGAACATTTTTTAGCCAAAATATAGAATTGAAATTACAATTATAGATATTGAAGTTTCCTTTTTTGAAAATATTTGGCTTAATGTTGGGAAAAGCAAATTCATCATTTGTAAACTCTAAAACATTAATATTTGATTTACTTATGTGAAATTTATCGCAATTAAAAGTGTTAGATATAAATGAAAGATCATCAAAGGAGCTTTCTATAAATACGTTTGATTCAAATAAACACTTTTCAAATCTAAATCGGTGTATGCATTCTTTTTTGTGATTATTAAAATGTATGTTTTTTCCTTTGAACTCTAGGTTTGAAAAAGTAATAAATAAGTCGACTTTTTCTAAATCAATATTTAAAGGAGTGCTACTTTCTACGATAAAACTAGAAATTGTATTCTCGACATTTGAGTAAAGCATTGTTTGAAATTCTTCACCACTAATTACTTCCATAAATACTTTTTAATCAAAAATAAACAAAAAACCCAACAACTTTCGTCATTGGGTTCTATCTTAATACTTAGTACTAAAATCTTAATACTAAAGTCTAATCATTCAATTTCAAAACAGCCATAAACGCTTCTTGCGGAATCTCTACGTTTCCTACCTGACGCATACGTTTTTTACCTTTTTTCTGTTTTTCAAGAAGTTTACGCTTACGCGAAATATCTCCACCATAACATTTTGCAGTAACGTCTTTACGAAGTGCCTTAATCGTTTCACGAGCGATAATTTTGGCTCCAATTGCAGCCTGAATCGGAATGTCGAATTGCTGTCTTGGGATAAGTTCACGTAATTTCTCGGTCATTTTTTTACCGATATTGTAAGCGTTGTCTTCGTGAATCAATGCAGAAAGTGCATCAACTGTCTGAGCATTCAAAAGAACGTCCAATTTAACTAATTTCGAAGTTCTCATTCCAATTGGAGAGTAATCGAAAGAAGCATAACCTTTAGAAACCGTTTTTAAACGATCGTAAAAATCGAATACAATTTCTGCCAAAGGCATATCAAAATTCAATTCAACACGTTCTGTTGTTAAATAAGTTTGGTTGGTAATTAAACCACGTTTTTCGATACATAAACTCATTACGTTTCCAACAAAGTCAGATTTTGTAATAATAGTAGCTTTAATATATGGCTCTTCAACTCTATCCAGTTTTGAAGGCTCTGGTAAATCTGAAGGATTGTTTACAATTAACGCTGTTTCGGGATGTTTTTTGGTGTAAGCCAAATACGAAACGTTAGGAACTGTTGTAATTACAGTCATGTCGAACTCACGCTCTAAACGTTCCTGGATAATTTCCATGTGAAGCATTCCTAAGAATCCGCAACGGAAACCAAATCCTAATGCCGCAGAACTTTCAGGAGTAAAAACTAATGAAGCGTCATTCAATTGTAATTTTTCCATTGAAGAACGTAAATCTTCGTAATCTTCTGTATCAACAGGATAAATACCAGCAAATACCATTGGTTTTACATCCTCAAAACCAGTAATCATATTGGTAGTTGGTACCTTTGCATCTGTAATCGTATCACCAACTTTTACTTCACGAGCTTCTTTAATTCCAGAAATCAAATAACCAACATCTCCTGCCGAAACTACATTTTTAGGAACCTGATTTAATTTTAAAGTTCCAATTTCGTCAGCAAAATATTCGTTATCAGTAGCCATGAATTTAATTTTCTGGCCTTTTTTGATTTCACCATTTACAACTCTAAAGATTACCTCAATTCCGCGGAACGGATTGTAAACCGAGTCAAAAATTAAAGCTTGTAATGGTTCTTCTGGATTTCCTTTTGGAGCAGGAATTTTTTCGATAATAGCGGCAAGAATGTTCTCAACACCAAAACCAGTTTTTCCAGATGCGTGAATAATATCTTCCAATTTACAACCTAGTAAATCGATAATATCATCACTAACTTCTTCTGGATTAGCACTTGGCAAATCGACCTTGTTTAAAACTGGGATAATTTCTAAGTCGTTTTCAAGAGCTAAGTATAAGTTTGAAATCGTTTGTGCTTGAATACTTTGAGCTGCATCAACAATCAAAAGCGCACCTTCGCAGGCAGCGATTGATCTTGAAACTTCGTATGAAAAGTCAACGTGCCCAGGAGTATCAATTAAGTTTAAGATATATTCTTCACCCTTGTATTTGTATTCCATCTGGATGGCATGACTCTTAATGGTAATTCCACGCTCGCGCTCCAGATCCATGTTGTCAAGCAATTGTGCTTTTTCTTCACGAGCTGTAACGGTTTGTGTTGCGCCTAGTAATCTGTCTGCCAATGTACTTTTACCGTGGTCAATGTGTGCAATAATGCAAAAGTTACGTATCTTCTTCATTTTATATATCAGTTCTCTATAACGAGTTTTAGTATTTTTTGGGTGTAAAACAGCCTAAAGCAATTGCTTTAAAGCATGTTATTAAGGCGCAAAGATAGCGCAAAGTTTTGGATTCTGGAATCTTGATGTTGGATAGTTGATTGGAAAGAATCAAAAATGATATTAAAATTCAAAATTGAATCCTTTTTCTGTTAATTTCTTATACATTTCGGGATCAAATTTATAAAGTTTGGCAGCTCTGTGCGAAACGTCTTTTTGCTTTTCATCCAATGCAGTCAAAAGTTTCATGTGAAGCACTTTTCGTCTAAAATTAGATTTATCCAATTCGATTCCAAGAATTTCTTCGTACAAATGCATTAATTGCAATAAAGTAAATTTTTCTGGAAGAAGGTTAAAACCAATTGGAGCCTGACGAACTCTATTTCGCAATTGCAATAAACTGAAATCAAGAATTTCGTTATGGTCAAAAATCAGCTCAGGAATTTCGTTTATTTTGAACCACTTTGCTTCAAAAACCTTTAAACTGGCTTTAATATTATAATCTTCTCTATTGACCAAAGTATAATAACCAATGGTAACCACACGTCTTTCCAGAACACGCTGCGGATTTGTAAAGGCTTTTAATTGTTCCAAATAGATGTTTTCGAGACCAGTAAGTTCTTGTAAAATTCGTTGGGCAGCATTATCTGCACTTTCGTCTATTTGAAGCCATCCGCCAAGAAGTCCCCATTTGCCTTTACTTTCTCCTTCTGCATGCTGCACCAAGAGCACTTCGAGACTCTCTTTGTTAAATCCGAAGAAAACACAGTCAATCGTGATTCCGTCTACTGCTGGTTTGTGTTGGTTAGTAGTTATTTCAGTCAATTTGTTGTTGTGGTGTTAGTATTGTGTATTGAAAATTAGAATTCAAAATTGAATCCTTTTTCAGTGAGTTTTTCATAGATTTCTGGATCAAACTTGTACAGTTGAGCTGCTCTGTGCGATACATCCTGCTGCTTTTCGTCTAATGCAACCAGCAGTTTCATATGAAGAATTTTTCTTCTAAAGTTGGGTTTGTCCATTTCGATTCCTAAAATTTCTCCATACAAATGCATCAATTGTAATAAAGTGAATTTTTCGGGTAATAGATTAAAACCAATCGGTGTCTGGCGCACTTTATTTCTAAGATGTTTTATGCTGTAATCAAGAATTTCGTTGTGGTCATAAATCAAATCTGGAATTTCATTGATTTTATACCATTTCGCATCAGAAGCTGTAAAACCTGCTTTAATGTTATAATCTTCTCTTTTTACAAGAGCATAATACCCAATCGTAATAACGCGTCGCAGCGGAAAACGATCTGGATCTCCAAATGCTTTCAATTGTTCCAGATAAATATTGTCAAGACCCGTAAGCTCATTCAATAACCGATGAGCGGCATTGTCGGTGCTTTCTTTTTTATAAATCCATCCACCTGGAAGTCCCCATTTCCCTTTACTGATACCTTCGGCGTGTTGTACCAAAAGTACTTCAAGACTGCCTTTGTCAAATCCAAAAATGACACAGTCAATTGTGATGGCATTCATCGCACTGTTTTCATTTTTTGAAGCAGTTTTGTCGTCTACATTTTCAACCATATATGAGATAAATTTTGACAAATTAAATAAATAAAATCATTAGTAACCTTTTTGAAAGCCTTATATTTTTTTTAACGAAACAAAATTTTGATAATCAGTCGTTTAAGAATGTGCTAAAAAAGCGTTCTTTTTAAATTAATTCTTAAACGACTGATTGTCAATTTTATAAAACGTTGATTTTTTTATATTTTTTATTTCAATTCTTGTTCAGATTTTACAACATTAATAAAAATGGATTAGGATTAATCAGAATCGAAAAAAAATAACCCTAATATTTTGTTAATATAGAAAATTTGTTTTACACTTGTAGTCAAATTTACCATAAGATAAATTCAAATTGACTATAAGTAAAAAAGAACAAAACTACACTTAACTTAAACTTACCACAAATGTTTTTTTTAGAAATTGATTTAAATCGCTTTTTGATGAGATTACCATCATCAGATTTTGCCCAAAGAATCGATTTTAAAGTTGTTTATAGTCTGCAAGTACTAAATGTTGGAAAAGAGATTCAGGCCCTCTTTTTTGGCATGACCTGCTTGGGAAGTTTTTCCGGATTTCTCCTAGGGTAAAAAAACACTAACTATAACTTAAACTTAATCAATTCTTATTATGAAAAGCAAAAATTGTATTAAAACAACAAAGCTTCCATATTTTATGGCGGTGCTGCTTAGCGTATTTATGATGCAGTTTGGATTTGCTCAAGAATCCAAAACTGTAAGTGGGACAATTACCTCTTCCGAAGACGGATTTGGCGTTCCAGGAGCAACTGTACAAGTACAGGGAACAAAATCGAGTACTGTTACCGATTTTGATGGAAAATATAAAGTGGAGGCTAAAACAGGAGATGTTTTGGTAATCACTTTTGTAGGTTTCAAATCGCAGAATATCACGGTTGGAACTCAAAAAGTTATCAATGTCATTTTGAATCCAGAAACTTCAGAACTTAAAGAAATTGTAGTAATCGGTTACGGTACTCAAAAGAAGAAAGTAAATACTGCGGCAACTTCTTTGGTGTCTGGAAAAGACATTCAGCAGGTTGCGAGTCTTGATGTTGTAAATGCTTTACAAGGTCAAGCTTCTGGGGTTTCGGTAACTTCATCTTCTGGACAGCCAGGTGCGAATATGGTGGTAAATATTCGTGGAGCAGGTACAGCAGGAAACAGTGATCCGCTTTATGTGGTTGATGGTGTAGTAGTGGATAACGGAATTGGATACCTTGATCCTTCGGTAATTGAAAGGGTTGACGTTTTGAAAGATGCTTCTGCAGCTTCTATCTACGGAGCAAGAGCCGCAAACGGAGTTATCTTGGTTACAACAAAAAAAGGAAAAGATGGTAAAATGAATGTGTCTTTCAGTTCTTATACAGGTTTTCAGCAGATTGCTAAAAAACTGGATTTGATGAATACACAAGAGTATACAACAATAATGAATGAGGCTCGTGTAAATTCTGGATATGCGCCATTATATACTAAAGAGCAAATTGCTGCATTTCCTGATCATGATTGGCAGAAAGATTTATTTAACGAAGGCGCAATGAAACAAAATCACTCCCTTTTGATTACGGGAGGTGACGAAAAATCTACCATTGCAACTGGTTTATCTTACTACGGACAAGAAGGTATGATTGGAGGATCTACTAACCAATCTCAATACGATCGCGTTACTTTTTCAGTAAACTCGACTTCTGAAGTTATTAAAGGATATTTGAAAATTGGTGAAAACTTCACTTTATCAAATATCAAATCTAGTGGTGTTGCAGATGATGGTATTTACAGCAACGCAATTAGATCTTTCTTAAATGCTGCTCCAATTGATCAGGCTTATGACGAAAATGGAGATTTTGCACGTTCTATTATTTCTCAAGATATCAGCAACCCAGTTGGATCTTTATACTACAACAACTTTAATCAGACTAAAACAAATCGTTATGTAGGTAACATTTTTGCGGAATTAAAATTTGCAAAAAACTTTACTTTCAGAACTAGTTATGGTGTTGATATGACAGATAGCAATTACCGTTCTTTTAGACCAGTTTATTCGCTTTCTTCAAATGATAATAATACAGTTTCTAGCGTAACTCAAAGCGCGACAAAATCGTTAGGATGGATTTTTGAAAACACACTTCAATACAAATTCAACATTGCTGATTCTCATAATTTTGATGTGTTAGTGGGTACTTCTGCTAAAAAGAATACTTCTGATTATATGGAAGGGCAAGGAAGAAACTTAATTTTTGATGATTTCGAGCACGCTTATTTAGATAATGCAAAAGATCCGACATCAAATGTGGTAAAAGGAAATCGTAAAGATTATGCGATTCAGTCTTACTTCGGACGTTTATTGTACGATTACAATAACAAGTACTTATTCTCTGCAACAGTTCGTCGTGACGGTTCATCAGAATTTGGTCCAGATAACAAATATGCTATTTTCCCATCGTTCTCTGCAGGATGGAATTTAGATAAAGAAGCTTTCTTCAAAGAAAACAAAGTTTTAAATACATTCAAATTAAGAGCAAGCTGGGGACAAAATGGTAACGATCAATTTGCTAGAAGATTTGCTTATATGTCTACTGTAAATTCAACAGATAAAACATATCATTTCGGAACTGGTGACGAAACTCTTTTAGTAGGTTCAAGCCCAGACCAATTAGCAAACCGTAACTTAAAATGGGAAACTTCTGAGCAGTTAGACTTAGGTTTTGATGCTACTTTGTTCACCAACTTTACTTTAACTTTTGATTACTACGACAAGAAAACTAAAGATTGGTTAGTATTGGCCTCTATTCCAACTTATGCTGGAGCAACTGCACCATATATTAATGGTGGAGATGTAAGCAATAAAGGTTTTGAAATTGGTTTATCTTACCGTACACGTTTTGGAAAAGATTGGAATTTTGCTATCAATGCAAACCTTTCTCGTAACCAAAACGAAGTGTTGAAAATTGCTAACAACGAAGGAATCATTCATGGAGAATCAAACGTATTATTTCAAGGTTTAGACGAGATGAACCGTGTTGAGGTTGGAAAACCAATGGGCTATTTCTACGGATTAAAAACAGACGGAATTTTCCAAAATGCTACTGAAGTTGCAGCAGGTGTTCAGCCAAATGCACAGCCAGGAGACGTTCGTTTCGTAGACTTAAACGGTGACGGAAAAATCGATGCAAACGATAAAACTCAAATTGGTGATCCAAATCCAGATATTAATTACGGGGTTAACTTAGAATTATCATACAAAGCTTTTGATTTCTCTATTAATACTTACGGTATCGCTGGAGGACAAAACGTTTTTGGAGTTCACGATTATACTCGTGCGTACACAAACAACACAACAGAGGTGTTAGGAAGATGGACAACTGAAGGAACTTCTAACCGAATTCCGAGAGTTACATACGGAACAGATGATAATGGTAACTATACTAAATTCTCTGATTTGTATATTCAGGACTCAGATTTCTTCAGAATTAAAAATGCTACAATCGGATGTGATTTAACAAAGCTGACAACAAAACTTAGTTTCTTCAGCAAATTCAGATTGTATGTTGCAGGAAATAACATTTATACATTCACAAAGTACAAAGGAATGGATCCAGAAATTGGTTTCGGAAACGTAAATCAGTCTTGGGCTAAAGGTATTGATGTTGGATATTATCCTCAGCCAAGAACCTATTTAATGGGTCTGAATGTTAACTTTTAATTTTTGAAAACGATGAAAACATATATAAAATTATTTGCTCTTTCAAGCTTACTTGTTTTAGGCTCTTGCTCGGAAGATTTTTTAGAAAACGAACCATATACAGATAAAGTAACGGAGAATTTCTATAAAACTCCATCTGATGCTTTTGAAGGTTTAGTAGCAGTTTATGACGTATTGCAAAGAGAAGCTTATGGTACACAATTGATCGTAAGTGAGCAGGCATCTGACAACTGTTTTGGAGGATTCGGTATTGCAGATCCAACAGTAGATTTGCAATGGGACCGCTTTCAATATACTACAGATAAAGATATGAACGCTCTAACATGGACAAACTCTTATCTTGGTATTTACAGAGCTAACGTTTTATTAGAAAACTTAGACAAAGTAAACTGGGGATCTAATACCGCTTTGAAAACACGTTACGAAGCAGAAGCTCGTTTCTTAAGAGCACACTTTCATTTCCAAGCGGCAAAAATGTTTGGAGATATTGTTCCGCTAGACCATACCGTAACAACAAGCGAATTTGAATTGCCAAGACAAGCTCCAGAAGTTACTTATGCTTTAATTGCAAACGATTTAAAATTTGCAGCAGACAACTTAGGTCCTGAAAATTACTCGCAAGCAGGAAATGCAAACTACGGACGTATTACAAAATGGGCAGCAGAAGCGTATTTGGCTAGAACATTTTTGTTTTACACAGGAGCTTATAGCAAAACAGATTTAGCAGGTGTAGTTACCAAAGCACAAGCTGTAACATATATCAATGATGCTGTAAATAACAGTGGCCACGGACTAGTTGCCGATTTTGCTAATCTTTGGTTAGCCGCTTCTTTCGAAAACTTTGCTGGAGAAGATAATACAGAAATGGTTTGGGCTGTTCGTTTTAATGGTTCAGGTAAAGGAAATTGGGATCTTCACGAAGGAAACCGTTTTCAAGTAAACATTGCACCACGTGGAGGTTCAATTGGAAAATATGCAACAGGATGGGGAGGAGCAACAGTGAATCCAAAATTGGTTCAAGCATATGAATCTGGCGATAGTAGAAAAGCAGCATCATTTATTGATTATGTTGGTGAAGGTTTAAATTTTGATCCACAAGCTAGAGAACAACGTCAATACACAGGATATTCTTGGAAAAAATACTGTCCAATTACTAATGCGGCAGGAACAGCAGTTGTTGAAGCAAATGGAGGAAACTTCCAAATTGATAACTATCAGGATTATGCTATTATTCGTTTTGCCGATGTTTTATTAATGGCTGCCGAATTAAATTTGGAAGGAAATGCAGCTTTAGCACAAGCAGATTTAGACCGAGTTCGTGATCGTGCTTTCAAGAGTACTACGCATAGAATTCCTGTAACTAAAGCGGTTATTATGGAAGAGCGTCGTTTAGAATTGGCATTAGAAGGATTACGTTATTTTGATTTAATCAGACAAGGTATGCCAGCAATGAAATCCGCTATTGATAACACGACTGGAGATTCTCAATTTGCAGTTACTTTTAGACCAGAAACTCTAGGTTGGTTCGCATTGCCACAGTCGCAAATAGTACTTTCAAATGGTACTATTCAACAAAATCCAGGTTGGAATTAACATTTAAACAAATTGATTATGAAACGTATATTATATATAATATTAGCGGCTGTAACTATCAGTTCGTTTTTATTTTCTTGTGAAGCAACTGAGGATCGTGAAAGCCTTCCGGCAGTAACGCTTACGCCAGAAACACTTGAGTTCTCGATAACTCAAAATGCAGCAAAAAAGAATGAAGTAGTTTTAAAGAATGATGATCCAACTGTAATTCCATTTTGGAGATATGTTGACGGAAACGGAAATGAACTTGGGCATTCTAACAAAAGTGACGATAAAGTAAATTTCCCTTTTGCAGGAAAGTATACTATTTACTACACAGCATTTGTTAGAGGTGGATCTGTAGAAGCTGCGCCAGTAACTGTAGACGTTCCAGAGAATGATGATGCTTTCTTTAGTGATCCAAGATGGGAAAAATTGACCAACGGACAAGCTGGAAAAACTTGGGTTTTGTATATGACTGCTCCATTGGAATTTATTGGAAACACTCCTAGTTATGTAAACAGAGAAGTAAGTGGACCAGGTTGGTGGCCAAATCTATCTGATATTTCTTGGGCTGGTCTAGAAAATAAAGATTGGGGAGAAATTACATTTGATCTTAATGGAGGTTATAATGTTTCAGTAACACAAACCAACCCAACTTTAGGAAACACACAAAAAACAACCAAAGTAGGAACATTCAATTTTAGTCTTACAACTGGCGAAACAAATGATAGAATTTCGTTTAACGGAGGAACAGAAATGCTTCATCCAAATGAACCAAGTTACTTTAGTCCATCATTTAGTTTTACCAATGTAAAAATTGTTGAACTTACCGATACAAGTTTATGTTTTATAGCTATTAGAGCAGATAATGATTATTTGATCTATCATTTAGTTCCAAAATCATAAGTTAGTTAGTTTTGAAGTCTCAGTTTTAAATACATTTATAATGTGCTTTAAGACTGAGACTTAAATTATTTTGGGTAGGAATAAATGAAATCGATTTTTATTTCTATCTTCAAATTCCAAAAAACAAAAAAGTACCCATGCATATTATTAAAAACATAAAAAACATAAGTTTATGGGCAGTTGCAGCCGGAGTTCTTTTCTTGAATTCTTGTGCAAAAAAAGAAGATGCATTTGTAAACCGAAAAGTTTCTTTTAATGCAGATTGGAGTTTTCATCTTAATGACAGTATTGCTGATAAAGACACTATTGGAACTTCGACAAAATGGAGAACTTTAGACGTCCCTCACGATTGGAGCATCGAAGGAAAATTTGATGAAAAAAGTCCTGGCGGTTATGGTGGAGGATCTCTAAATGGCGGTTTGGGCTGGTACAAAAAAACATTCAAAGTAGCTGCAGAAAACAGCACAAAAATTACTTCAATCACTTTTGACGGTGTTTACAGAAACAGCGAAGTCTGGATAAACGGTCATTATTTAGGAAAACGTCCAAACGGATATATTGGTTTTCAATATGACATGTCACCTTATTTAAATTACGGAGACAAAAACAACGAAATCATTGTTAAGGTTGACAATTCAAAACAACCCAATTCACGCTGGTATTCGGGTTCAGGAATTTTTAGAAATGTCTGGATCGAAACCACAGATAAACTTCATGTGGGACAATGGGGAACGTATATTACAACTCCAAAAGTTACGGCCGAAAAAGCTTCTGTAAGTATTGAAACGACAATTAAAAATCAATATGCAGCAAGTAAAAAAGCAACGGTAACAACCACTATTTTTAAAGAAGACAAAAAAGTAACATCCGTTACTCAAGATATAACAATCAACGCCAACGAAAACCAAACGCTGAATCAATCGACAGAAGTTGAAAATCCGATTTTATGGTCAGATGAAAACCCAGAACTATACACAGCAGTTACCGAAATTTCGCTTGACGATAAAATCATCGATCAATACAAAACCACTTTCGGAATCAGAGATTTTAAATTCGATTTGAACAAAGGTTTTATTTTGAATGGAAAACAAGTCAAAATAAAAGGGGTTTGTATGCATCATGATTTAGGACCGTTGGGGTCTGCGATCAACACGCGTGCCATCGAACGTCAGTTGGAGATTTTGAAAGAAATGGGCGTAAACGGAATCAGAACTTCTCATAATCCGCCTGCTACAGAACTTTTAGAACTTTGCGATAAAATGGGTTTCATTGTCATGGATGAAGCTTTTGATATGTGGAAACAAACCAAAACCAAATACGATTACGGAAACGATTGGGATAAATGGCACAAACAAGATCTAATCGATCAATTGTTACGCGACCGAAATCATGCTAGCATTTTTATGTGGAGTATCGGAAATGAAATTCCAGAACAATGGAGTGAAACAGGTGTTGAAATTGCTAAAGAATTGGCCGCAATTACGCGTCAATACGATAAAACACGTCCTTTGACTGCAGGAATGAATCCGCCAGTAAACATGAATATTGATGCCGTGACTTTACAATTTGAGAAAAAAGAGGTATCGATTAATCCGCTTGCAGGATCTGGAGTTTTAGATTTAATCGGATACAATTATGCACATCAAACATTCGAACATCATTTGAAGAACTTCCCAAATACTCCTTTCATTGCAACTGAAACCACTTCAGGTTTACAGACAAGAGGATATTACGATGCCGTTTCAGATACTATCAAAAAATGGCCAGTAAGATGGGATCTTAAATTTACAGAAGGAAACCCTGGAAATACTGTTTCAGCTTACGATCAGGTGCAAACGCCTTGGGGATCTACGCATGAAGCGACTTGGAAAATTATTAAAAAACATGATTTCTTGGCAGGAATGTACGTTTGGACAGGTTTCGATTATATTGGAGAACCAACACCTTACGAATGGCCATCGGTAAGTTCCTATTTCGGAATTGTTGATTTAGCCGGTTTCCCGAAAGACGTGTATTATATGTACCAAAGCGAATGGACAGACAAAACGGTTTTGCACATTTTTCCGCATTGGAACTGGAAACCAGGACAAACTGTTGATGTTTGGGCATACTACAATAAAGCCGATGAGGTTGAACTTTTTGTAAACGGAAAATCAGTTGGAAAAAGAAGTAAAAAAGGAGACGATTTACACGTAATGTGGAGAATTCCTTTTGAAGCTGGAACTTTAAAAGCCATTTCTCGTAAAGACGGAAAAGTGGTTTTAGAAAAAGAAATTAAAACCGCTGGAAATCCATCTCAATTGAAACTGACTGCGGATAGAAGTACCATTAAAGCAGATAAAAACGATTTATCATTTATTACAGTTGATATTTTAGATGATAAAGGAACGATTGCACCAAATGCGAATAACGAAATTAATTTCTCTTTAAAAGGAAATGGAAAAATCGTTGGGGTTTGTAGCGGAGATCCAGTTAGCCACGAATCGTATAAAGGAAATAAACACACCGCTTTGGCTGGAAAATGTTTGGTTATTGTACAATCTGGCGATCAATCTGGAAGATTAGAATTAACCGCAAAAGCGAATGGCTTAAAACAAGCTACAATTGTAATTACAACAGAATAAGAAGTCAAGTTCCTGCAAGGTTTTCAAAACCTTGTAGGTATATATAATATTTTAAATAAGTAAAAAAAGTAAAGACCTACAAGGTTTTGAAAACCTTGTAGGAGAACTAACATCTACATTATTAACCAATGAAAAACTCAAAACTAACCGCATTATTTTCTGCTCTTATGTTTGGATTTTTGGCAGTTCCAAATGCTAATGCTCAAATCCAAAATGCAGATGTATTAAATGCTCCAATAGATATAAGTAAAGATTTTCAGAACTATCTGAATACTTTTTATTTCGCAGACGAATTGGCTTCTTTTGATCCCGCAACGGGAAAAGGAACCATCAAATATTTGAGATACAATTATAAAACACGTCAGGCTTTCAACAACATGATGATGAAACCAGATGTGGAAAAAGCAAACGAATTTCCAACAACAGAATATGCAGAATCTCCTGTTTTGCCATTCGAAATTCAGTTTGTTTCAGATCGAACAGTTCGTATCAAAACAACTTCTGGCCCGCAATTTCATCCGCAGAAGGAATCTCTAATGCTGATTGACGGCGTTGCACCAAATCACCCAGAATTATGGAAATATGCTAAAATTGAAGGTGGTCACAGTTATACAAGCAAACACGGAAGAGTTGAAATCTTGACAAAACCTTGGCACGTAAAAATCTACGATGAAAAAGGAAAACTGCTGACAAGCACACTTCACGATACTGATTTTAAAAACACATACACACCAACGCTTCCGTTTTCTTACGTTCGCAGAAATAGTGATTATTCAAGAAGTATGGGCGCGGCGTTCAGTTTAGAACCAGACGAAAAAATATTTGGTTGCGGTGAATCATTCACACAATTCAACAAACGAGGACAAAAAGTAGTTTTATGGACGGATGACGCTAACGGAATCCAAAATGAAACGATGTACAAACCGATTCCGTTTTACATGAGCAGCCGTGGTTACGGAGTTTTCATGCATCATTCAACGCCAATTACAGTGGACTTTGGAAAGTATTTTTCAAGTGCCAACGAAATGTACATTGGAGACGACGAAGCCGATTTGTTTTTCTTCATCGGAGAACCAAAAGAGATATTAGATCAATACACTAATTTGACAGGAAAGGCTGCAATGCCACCGCTTTGGTCTTTCGGTTTTTGGATGAGTAGAATCACTTATTTCTCAGAAAAAGAAGGAAGAGAAGTAGCCAGAGATTTACGTAAATACAAAATCCCAACCGATGTTATTCACTTTGATACAGGCTGGTTTGATGTAGATTGGAGAAACAATTATGAGTTTGCAAAATCTCGTTTCCCAGATGCCACAAAAATGATGTCTGATTTAAAGAAAGACGGTTTCCAAGTTTGTCTTTGGCAGTTGCCTTATTTCACGCCAAAGAATACTTTGTTCCCTGAAATCATGGATAAAAACTTAGCCGTAAGAGACAGAAAAGGAAATCTTCCGTACGAAGATGCCGTTTTAGATTTCTCAAATCCAGAAACGGTAACTTGGTATCAAGGAAAATTGAAAAAATTATTTGATGAAGGCGTAGCAGTTTTCAAAGTAGATTTTGGAGAAGCAGCTCCGCCAGACGGAATTTATCATTCTGGAAGAACAGGTTTCTACGAGCATAATTTATATCCATTACGTTACAATAAAGCGGTTGCAGAAATCACTCAAAAAGAAAAAGGATATACTTTAATCTGGGCAAGAAGTACTTGGGCAGGATCACAACGTTATCCTTTGCATTGGGGAGGAGATTCTGAAACGACAAACGGTGCTATGTCTGCAGAATTACGCGGCGGACTTTCTTTAGGTCTTAGCGGATTCAGTTTTTGGAGTCATGATGTTGGAGGATTTGCTACAAAATCTCCTGAAAATATTTATAGAAGATGGACACCATTCGGAATGCTGACTTCACACGTAAGAAGCCACGGAGAACCGCCTCGCGAACCTTGGTTGTATAGTAAAGATTTCTTGGAAGGATTTAGAAAAGCAGATAATATGCGTTACGAATTAATGCCATATATCTACGCTCAAGCAAAAGAAAGTTCTCAAAAAGGATTGCCAATGATGCGTGCTCTTTTTGTAGAATATCCAAACGATCCGGGGGCTTGGTTGGTAGATAATCAATATTTATTTGGTTCAAGCATGTTGGTTGCACCACTTTTTGAAGAAGTTGAAGAAAGAGACGTTTATCTTCCAGAAGGAACGTGGATTGATTACCAAACTAAAAAAGTGTACCAATCGGGCTGGCATAAAATTAAAGCGGGCGAAGTGCCAATCGTAGTTTTAATTAAAGACGGAACTGCAATTCCACACATTGGTTTAGCGCAGTCTACAAAAGATATGGATTGGAGCAAATTGACTTTAAAAGTATTTGCAAGCGATAAAATGACTTCGGCTACAGCCAAAGTATTTTTACCAGAAGGCGATGCAGTACAAGAAATAAAAGTGAATAAAACTGGAAACAATTTTGAAGTAGCAGCAAATCCACTAAACGGAAAAACCACTTTTAAAACGGAGTGGGCAAAATAAAAAAGTTAGCCACGAATTACACGAATTTGCACAGATTTAATTCGTGGAAATTGGTGCAATTCGTGGCAAAAAAATAGCCACAGATTGCAGAGATTAAAGAGATTATTACTCGCGCAGATTTAGCAGATCATGCAGATTTTTTTTAATTTTTTAAAATCAGCTCACTCAAGCGATAGCGAACAGGCGAAGCAATCTGCCAAATCTGCGAGAGAAAAATAAAAATCCTTTAAGTCAGCGGCAAGAAAAATATAATACCAAAAAACATGAAAAACTACCTAATTCTCCCAGCCGTACTGTTTTCAATAGCAGTTGGCTACAGTCAAAAAGCGAAAAACGCTTACGAATTGGCATCGCCAAACGGAAAGAATACCATCAAATTTGAGTTAGTAAAAAATGCTCCAAAATACGCCGTTTCTCACGGAAAATCAGAAGTGATTTCTCCGTCTGATATGGGATTTGTATTGAAAGGAAATGAAGACTTAAGTTCAAATTTTGAAATTAAAGGAGCCAAAACTTCTACGTTTGACGAAACTTGGGAACAAGTTTGGGGAGAAAAGAAAAATATTAGAAATCACTACAATCAATTGGTAGTCGATTTACAGCAAAAAACAGGAAACAAAAGAAAGTTACAAATTCAGTTTCGTGCTTTTGATGACGGAGTGGCTTTTAGATATGTTTATCCAAAACAAAATGTAAAAGACAGTATTTTTATTACGGACGAAAAAACAACTTTTAACTTAAAAGAAGACGGAAAAGCATGGTGGATTCCAGCAAACAGAGAAAACCGCGACGAATATCTTTTCAAAGATGCGCCGGTAAGTACTTTGGACACCGTTTTAACTCCATTAACAATTGAAAGTAAAAGCGGATTGGCTTTAAGTTTTCACGAAGCAAATCTAATTGATTTTGCAAGTATGACTTTGGTTAACACAAAAGGAACCGAATTAAAATCGGATTTAGTGCCGTGGCCTGACGGAGTAAAAGTTCGCGTAAAAGATACGTTTACTTCATCTTGGAGAACACTTCAAATTGGAGAAAATCCAGGAGAATTGATTACTTCTTATTTGGTTCTAAACCTAAACGAACCAAACAAATTAAAAAATACCGCAAGTTATTTCAAACCTTATAAATATTTAGGAATTTGGTGGGGAATGCACATCGGGAAATATACTTTCTGGGAAAGTGACAAACAAGGAGCTACAACCAAAAATGCAGAAACGTATATTGATTTTACAGCAAAAGAAGGTTTCAATCATTTATTGATCGAAGGATGGAACAAAGGATGGACGCCGGGCTGGTATGAAAACCGTATGCACATGTTCAGCTTCACGAAAAGCGCTGACAATTTCGACCTTGAAAAAGTAGTGGAATACGGAAAGAAAAAGAACATTGAATTAATAGGATACCACGAAACAGGTTCGAACTTAATTAACTACTTAAAAGAAGTTGATGAAGGTTTTGCTTTATATAAAAAACTAGGAATTCATACGGTAAAAATTGGTCACGTGGGTTCTAAATTGAATATGAAACAAATGCACTTCGGACAATTTGGAGTGAATTATTTCAGATACATTTTAGAAAAAGCAGCACAATACGATCTAGCCGTTTTATACCACGAATCAATCAAAGATACAGGAGAAAGAAGAACTTTCCCAAACATGGTTTCAAGAGAAGCAGCGCGTGGACAAGAATATAACGCATGGAGTGAAGGAAATCCGCCAAACCATTTAAGTATTATTCCATTTACAAGATTACTTTCTGGACCAATGGATTTTACACCTGGAATATTTGATGTTGAGGTAAAACAAGGTTATCCAGGAAAAAGAATTCAAGGAACCGTTGGGCAGCAATTGGCATTGTATGTAACAATTTATTCTCCAATTCAAATGCTGGCCGATCTTCCAGAAAATTACGAAGGAAAACCAGCTTTACAATTCTTAAAAGACGTTCCAACAGATTGGGAAGACACTAAAATCTTAGAAGGAAAAATTGGCGAATACATTACAACAGCAAGAAAAGACAGAAACAGCGCTGATTGGTATTTAGGAACTTTGACCAATGAAAAACCAAGAAATGTTGAGGTTTCATTATCATTCTTAGATCCAAATGCAACTTACGAAGCACAGATTTATGTAGATGCTGAAGGAACAGATCAAACGCATAATCCAGAAGCAGTAGCAATTTCTAAGAAAACAGTAAAAGCTTCAGATAAATTACAATTGAAATTAGGCGGAGCTGGCGGTGGAGCAGTAAGATTTAAAAAGCTATAATTATTAATTTCCCAAACCCGACAGGTTTTTAAAACCTGTCGGGTTTACTAAACGCAACGATTTTGTTCCAGTGATCAAATAAATATTTATTATCAAATGAAAAAAATTTCAGCAATACTATTTATTTCATTAATTCTAAACAACAGCATTTTGTTTGGACAAAACAATAATGCTGAAAATCGAATCATAAAAGTAGATTTCAATAAAACTGCTGGAAAATTAAACACCATGTTTAAAGAATGCATCGGCGCAGGAAGAGCAAACGAAGGACTACGTGCAGATTGGCAGCAGCAATTGGCATTGGTAAAAAAAGAATGCGATTTTAAATACATTCGTTTTCATGGTTTATTGTCTGATGATATGGCTGTTTATCGCGAAGACGAAAAAGGAAATCCAGAATACAATTACCAATATGTTGATGTTTTATTCGATTATATTGTTAGTCTGAAAATGAAACCGTTTGTAGAATTAGGTTTTATGCCTAATGCATTGGCAAGCGGAAAAGAAACTATTTTTTGGTGGAAAGGAAATGTAACGCCTCCAAAAGATTATAAAAAATGGGAAGATTTAGTTCGAAACCTAACTCAACATTTTGCAGCACGTTACGGAGATGAAGAAGTAAAAACTTGGTATTTTGAAGTTTGGAACGAACCGAATTTATCCCCAGGTTTTTGGACAGGGACGCAGGCAGATTATTTTAAATTATACGATTACGCAACTCGTGGCATAAAAGCCGTAAATCCTGCATACAAAGTTGGCGGCCCAGCAACAGCAGGAGCAGCATGGGTTCCGGAAACAATTGATTTTTGTGCAAAAAATAATGTTCCAATGGATTTTGTTTCGACACATACTTACGGAGTGAAACACGGATATCTGGACGAATTTGGAACTTCGGGAACTATCTTAAGTCAGGATGAATTCGGCGTAAGCGGCGATATTTTAAATTCGAGAAAACAAATTGCAGCTTCAGTAAAACCAAATTTGGAATTGCATTATACGGAATGGAGCACATCGTATACGCCAGCAGATCCAATTCACGACAGTTATCATTCTGCAGCGTATATTCTGCAAAAAATAAAACAAGTTGGTAGTGCGGCAAACTCCATGTCATATTGGGTTTTTACCGATATTTTTGAAGAACCAGGACCAAGATTTACCCCTTTTCACGGCGGTTTCGGATTATTGAATACGCAGGGAATTAAAAAGCCAGCTTATTTCTCTTATTATTTAATGAATAAATTGGGAGAAACGGAACTTCAAAATTCAGATAAAGCTTCTTGGACTTCTAAAAATGAAAAAGGTGATGTTCAGGTTTTATTATGGGATTTTACCAATACACATCCCGGCGATAAAGAATTGAATCAAACCTATTACATAAAAGACCTTCCATCAAAAGAAAAAGGAAAAATAAAAGTGGAGATTGATGGAATGCAGAAAGGAAAATATCTTTTAGAAATTTATAAAGTGGGTTACAAAGTAAATGACGCTTACGCGGATTATCTGGCAATGAATAAACCGAGTCAGTTAACAAGAGAGCAGGTAAATTCCATAAAAGAAAAAAATAACGGTGCACCACTTTCAACAGAAAAAATTACAATTGACGGAAAAGGCACTTTCGGCAGAGAATTCAAAATCAACGAAAATGATGTTGTAATGCTGAATTTGATCAAACAATAATTTAGAGAAAACCACAAACATAAAAAATAGTATTAACGTTATTTAAAGATGATGCGTGAGGAATCAAAAATCTTTAAATCAAAAAACACCTAACTATCTATGAAAAACAAAATGATATTCCTTTCATCAGCTCTACTTTTTGCATTCTTTACTTCATGTAAAAATGATGCCCAAACAACAGCTTCAAATTCGGCACAAACCGAAGAATACGTTGGAAAAGAAATAAGCACAGATCATGATGCCGAAATCGACAAGTTGATTTCGCAAATGACATTAGAAGAAAAAATCGGAATGCTTCACGGGAACAGTATGTTTGCTAACGCAGGCGTAAAACGTTTAGGAATTCCAGAATTAAAAATGGCAGACGGTCCGTTGGGAGTTCGTGAAGAAATCTCACGCGACAATTGGGCTCCAGCAGGATGGACAAACGATTTCGCGACTTATTATCCTGCAGGTGGTGCTTTGGCAGCAACTTGGAACACAGAAATGGCACATACTTTCGGAACCAGTTTAGGAGAAGAATTACGTGCAAGAGACAAAGATATGTTGCTTTCGCCAGCCATCAATATGGTAAGAACGCCGCTTGGAGGAAGAACATACGAATACATGTCTGAAGATCCGTTTTTGAATAAAAAAATTGCAGTGCCTTTGGTTGTTGGTTTACAAGAAAAAGATGTAATGGCGTGCGTAAAACACTACGCGGCAAACAATCAGGAAACAAATCGTGATTTTGTAGATGTGCAAATTGATGAGCGTACACTTCGCGAAATTTATCTTCCGGCTTTTGAAGCTACTGTAAAAGAAGCAAAAGCATACAGTATTATGGGAGCTTACAATAAATTTAGAGGCGAATATTTATGTGAGAATGATTATATGCTGAATAAAATCCTTCGTGACGAATGGGGATTTAAAGGTATTGTAGTTTCTGACTGGGCTGCGGTGCATTCTACAGCAAAAGCATTGAAAAATGGTTTAGATATTGAAATGGGAACACCAAAACCTTTCAACGAATTTTTCTTAGCCGATAAATTAATCGCAGCAGTTAAATCTGGAGAAGTTTCTGAGAAAGAAATTGATTTGCACGTAAAACGTATTTTAAGAGTTTTATTCCAAGTGAAAGCAATGGGCGGAGGCGAGCGTGCAAAAGGAAGCATCGCAACCGAAGCACATTACCAAGACGCTTACAAAATTGCCACTGAAGCAATTGTATTGTTGAAAAACGAAAACAATGCATTGCCTTTAAAACTAGACGGAGTAAAATCTATTGCTGTAATTGGAAACAATGCAACAAAGAAAAATGCTCTTGGCGGATTTGGAGCTGGAGTAAAAACAAAAAGAGAAGTTACACCTCTTGAAGGTCTTAAAAACAGACTTCCTTCATCAATCAAAATCAATTACGCAGAAGGATATTTAGAGCGTTACGATGAGAAAAACAAAGGGAACTTAGGAAATATTACGGCTAATGGTCCAGTTACAATTGATGCTTTAGATCCTGCAAAAGTTCAGGAAGCAGTTGATGCAGCTAAAAATTCAGATGTTGCCATCATTTTTGCGGGATCCAACCGTGATTATGAAACAGAAGCTTCTGACCGTAGAGATTTACACTTGCCTTTTGGACAAGAAGAATTAATTAGAAAAGTAACAGCTGCAAACCCTAAAACTATTGTCGTAATGATTGCTGGGGCTCCTTTTGATATTAATGAAGTTAGCCAGAAATCTTCTGCTTTAGTTTGGAGCTGGTTCAACGGTTCTGAAGGTGGAAATGCTTTGGCTGATGTTATTTTAGGGAAAGTAAATCCGTCAGGAAAATTACCTTGGACAATGCCTAAACAATTGAAAGATTCTCCTGCGCACGCTACAAACAGTTTCCCTGGAGACAAAGCGGTAAATTATGCTGAAGGAATTTTAATTGGATACCGTTGGTTTGATACTAAAAATGTTACGCCATTATATCCTTTTGGTTACGGATTATCATACACGACTTTCGCGCTTGATAATGCAAAAGCAAATAAAGATTCGTACGCTCAAAACGACGTAATCGAAGTTACGGTTGACGTTAAAAACACAGGAAAAGTAGACGGAAAAGAAGTAGTTCAATTGTATACTTCAAAATCTGATTCTAAAATCACTCGTGCAGCGCAAGAATTAAAAGGATTCAAAAAAGCGGATGTAAAAGCTGGAAGTTCAGAAAAAGTGACGATCAAAGTGCCGGTAAAAGAATTGGCTTACTACGATGTTGCTGCTAAAAAATGGACAGTTGAACCAGGAAAATATACTATTAAGTTAGGAACTTCTTCAAGAGATATCAAAAAAGAAATTCAGGTAACAGTTAAATAAATTGTTATTGCTATAAAATAACCAAACTCTCAACGCCAGCCCATTAAAAGCTGGCGTTGATTTTAAAAACTTATACATTTATACTATTAGTCTAACCCATTCTGGTATAATGCTGATATAGTATGAAAATAGTCTAATTTTTATTAGACTATATTGAATACATAATCGGTATTACACTTAACTTAAACCAAACCAAATGAAAAAAACAATCAAAGATTACTTCTTGTCTTTTATTCTATGTTTTGCTTTCTTAGGAGTTTTAGCTTGCAGTTCAGATAAAGAAGAAGCTCCAGTAAGTATAAAAACGCTTACTGCGAGTACTAGTAAAATCGATTTTGAAAATAAAGAAAATACAATTGAAGTAACGATTAATTCCAATGGGGTTACTTGGACATTGAGTAATCCTGTAAGCTGGATAAAAGTAAGTCAGACTACAGGAACTTCAGGAAGTATTGTGGTAAAAATTACCGCTTTAGAAAACACGACTATAGCTTTGCGAAATGCTGTGATTACTTTGACAAGCACCGAAGTGCCTTCTACAACAATTTCGGTTTCTCAGGCAGCAGGAAGCTTATATCCAAGTTACAATACCAATCCAATTGCGGCAGATGCCCCAGGAATGGGAAGTTCTGCTGTTGAATTGGCAGCAAAAATCAAATTGGGATGGAATATCGGAAATACTTTGGAAGCAACTGGAGGAGAAACCGCTTGGGGAAATCCAAAAGTGACTAAAGCTCTAATTGATGCTGTAAAAGCAAACGGATTTAATGCGATCAGAATTCCATGTTCTTGGAATCAGAATTTGGAAAATGCAACAACAGCAAAAATTAAAATAGATTGGTTGAACCGAGTGAAAGAAGTGGTTCAATATTGCGTTGATAATGATATGTATGTTGTCGTAAACATTCACTGGGACGGCGGCTGGCTGGAAAACAATATTGCTGAAGCTAAAAAAGTAGAAAACAATGCGAAACAAAAAGCGTTTTGGGAACAAATTGCAACACATTTACGAGGTTTTGACGAACATTTACTTTTTGCAAGCGCCAACGAACCAGCGGTTGAAGATGCTACTCAAATGGCAGTTTTAAATTCGTACCATCAAACTTTTATCGATGCAGTTCGTTCAACAGGAGGAAAAAACGCAACTCGTGTTTTGGTAGTTCAAGGTCCAACGACAGATATCGAAAAAACAAATAAATTAATGACTACATTGCCAACAGATAAAGTTTCTGGCAGAATGATGGTCGAAGTGCATTATTATGCTCCGTGGAATTTCGCAGGTTTAACCAAAGACGAAACTTGGGGTAAAATGTTCTATTATTGGGGTTCAGGTTTTCATTCTACAACCGATACAGAACGAAATGCAACTTGGGGCGAAGAAGCCGATTTAGAAAAGAATTTTAAATTGATGAAAACCCAATTTGTAGACAAAGGAATTCCGGTTTTATTGGGAGAGTTTGGAGCAATTAGAAGAACAACTTTAACAGGAGACGCGCTGACTTTGCATTTAAACTCAAGAGCCTATTATTTAAAAACGGTAGTCAAAACAGCAAAAGCAAACGGATTATTACCTTTTTATTGGGACGAAGGAAGTCTAGGAAACAACGGTTTCGGAATCATGAATAGAACCGATAATACCGTCTTCGATACACAAGCTTTAAACGCTTTAATAGACGGATTAAAGTAAAAAAAACAGGTTAAAACCATATAAGTGATATAAGTAAATTTAAGCGCAATGCTAAATAAAAATTCAAATTATCTTATATCACTTATGTGGTTAAAAAAATATTTAAATTGAAAAAATGAAAAAGAGTGTAATATTTATTTTTCTGTTAATTAGTGTTTTAACTAATGCTAATGTGAGAATGCCTTTAATATTCTCTGACGGAATGGTGCTTCAAAGAGACAAACAAATTCCGATTTGGGGTTTTGCTGATGCGAATGAAAGTGTAGAAATTCATTTCAATAAACAAATTAAGAAAACGCAAGCCGATAAAAACGGAAAATGGACGGTAAATTTAAATGCTGAAAAAGCCGGAGGACCTTTCGAATTGACAATTATCGGAAAAAATAAAATCACCATCAAAAATGTTTTGGTTGGAGAAGTTTGGATTTGCAGCGGACAATCGAATATGGAATTTCAGGTTTTCAAAACGATGAATTCTGAAAAAGAAATCAGTAGTGCAGATTATCCAATGATTCGTCATTTTGGTGTTGCTCAAGATTTAAGTGGTACTCCAAAAGACGATTTAAAACAAGGGAAATGGGAAGTAGCAAATAAAGAAAATGTAGGTAATTTTACAGCAGTTGGCTATTATTTTGCTAGAAAACTATATTCAGAATTAAAAATCCCAATCGGAATCATCAATACTTCTTGGGGCGGAACCAATGTTGAAACTTGGACAAGCCGTGAAGCTTTCGAAAACAGTCCCGATTTTAAAGCGATGATTGCCGATGTTCCAACCGTAGATATCAATGCCATTTTTGAAACCTATAAAAAATCGGTTTTAGATAATCTGAAAAAAGTACAAGGTTTTGATGTTTCGATGGAAAACGAAGATCAATTTAAAAATCCAAACTTTCAAGATAAAAACTGGCCTGAAATAAAATTGCCTTCACTTTGGGAAAACCAGCAAATCGGCAATATCGACGGAATTGTCTGGATGCGAAAAACCATTGTTTTAACCGCAGAACAAGCCAAAAAAGAAGCCACTTTGCATTTAGCAAAAGTCGATGACGAAGACAAAACGTATGTAAACGGAGTTGAAGTTGGAACCAATAACCTTTGGGATGCTAAAAGAGTTTACAAAATTCCGGCAAACGTTTTAAAAGAAGGAACAAACGTAATAGCCGTAAGAATTACAGATTACAGTGGCGGCGGTGGAATTTACGGTGATCCAACAGATTTAAAAATCGATTTTAAAGATTCAAATCTTCCGCTTGACGGACTTTGGAAATTCAATGTCATAAAAGTGAGAATCGAAGTTTCACCAAACAGTTATCCATCGTTATTGTACAATGCCATGGTAAATCCGTTAGTGCCTTATGCAATGCAAGGCGTTTTATGGTATCAGGGTGAAGCTAATGTTTGGAGAGCGGCAGAATACAAAAAATCATTTCCGTTAATGATCAACGATTGGAGAACAAAATTCAAACAAGGAAACTTCCCTTTTTATTTCGTTCAATTGTCCACTTTTGATGAATTCGGAGGCAACAGTCAAAAAGGAAGCCGTTGGGCAGAACTTCGCGAAGCGCAATCGGAAACTTTAAAATTACCAAACACAGGAATGGCTGTTACAACCGATATTGGAAATGCAAAAGACATTCACCCAACCAATAAACAAGATATTGGTTTGCGTTTGGCAGCTATTGCGATGAACAATATTTACGGCAAAAAACAAGTTCACAGCGGACCAACGTATAAATCTCAAACAATAAAAGGAAACGAAATTATCCTTACTTTCGATAACATCGGCAGCGGATTATCAACACCTAATAATGTTGAATTAAAAGGATTCGAAATTGCAGGTGCAGACAAAGTTTTTCATTCCGCGAAAGCGATAATCAAAGACAACAAAATAATTGTTTCGAGCGATAAAGTTCGGAATCCCGTAGCAGTTCATTACGGCTGGGCAGATGATGATACGGCAATTAATCTTTTCAATAAAGAAAAATTTCCCGCATCGCCATTCAGAACAGATAATTGGGAAATGCTAACGGCGAATGAAAAGTATAAAGTGAGTAAATAGTTTTTGAGTACTTAGTGATTAGTCCCTAGTAAAGAGCTAAATAATACGTAACGATAGATGTTCCGCTAGGAACATTTCGTCGGTAGAAATTTCATCGGTGGCAATGGAAATCCGTTGAATAAAATGGATATAACAAAAAATGTTCCGTAGGAACATCTGATTTGGTACCGTTTTTTATCCTAACAGGTTTTAAAAACCTGTTAGGTATGACTAGATTTTTTTATTAGTTTAGATAAAAAATAAATACCTAACAGGTTTTTAAAACCTGTTAGGATAAGATAACACAATATGATAAAAAAAACATTTTTCATCTTACTTCTCACGTCTTGCTACACAAACATTTCGGCGCAATCCAAGAATGTTTTATGGTACAAACAACCCGCAGAATTCTTTGAAGAAAGCTTGGTTTTAGGAAACGGAAAAATGGGAGCAACGGTTTTTGGAGGCGCCAATTCAGACAAAATTTATTTGAATGACATTACGCTTTGGTCAGGCGAACCTGTAAATGCCAATATGAGTCCGGAAGCTTACAAAAATATTCCCGCAATTCGAGAAGCATTAAAAAACGAAAACTACAAACTGGCCGAAGAACTGAATAAAAAAGTCGAGGGAAAAAATTCCGAATCGTATGCGCCTTTAGGAACATTAGAAATCAATAATTCCGAAAAAGGGAAGGCAGTAAATTATCATCGTGAACTGGATCTTTCAAATGCTATTTCTAAAGTTAGTTACGAAATGGCGGGTATCAAATATACGCGAGAATATTTCGTATCGGCTCCAGATAAAGTTATGATTATCAAACTGACAGCCGATCAAAAAGGAGCTTTAAACTTTGATATCAATCTAAAAAGCCTTTTAAAATCAAATGTTGAAGTGCGAAACAATATTTTGGTTCTAAAAGGTTCTGCGCCAATTCATGAAAACGTAGGGTATAATGTTTCTCCAAAATATTTGGGCTTAAAAGAAAGAGGAACACGATTTACAGGTTTAGTCCAAATCAAAAAAACAGACGGAAAAATTACAAGTTCTCGAGAAGCTTTAACGCTAACAGATGCAACCGAAGCGATTATTTACGTTTCTGTGGCAACAAGCTTTAACGGTTTTGACAAAAATCCAGCATCAGAAGGATTAGACGAGGTATCGATCGCTTTGCAAAACCTGAACAATGCCTACGCAAAAGCATTCGACAAACTAAAAGAATCTCACATTGCCGATTATCAAAAATTCTTCAATCGGGTCGATTTAGATTTAGGAAAAACAACCGCTCCAGATTTGCCGACAGACGAACGTTTATTGCGTTATGCTGACGGAAAAGAAGATAAAAATCTAGAAATTCTATATTTCAATTTTGGACGTTATTTATTAATCAGTTCATCAAGAACTTTGGGCGTTCCAGCCAATTTACAAGGACTTTGGAATCCGCATTTGAGTCCGCCTTGGAGTAGCAATTATACAATGAATATCAATCTGGAAGAAAATTACTGGCTGGCAGAAAACACCAATCTATCCGAAATGCATTCGTCACTTTTGAGTTTCATTAAAAATCTTTCGGTAACAGGAAAAGTTACAGCCAAAACTTTTTATGGTGTAGATAAAGGTTGGGCTGCAGCGCATAATTCAGATATTTGGGCAATGACTAATCCCGTTGGACAGTTTGGAAAAGAAGATCCGATGTGGGCGTGCTGGCCAATGGCGCAGGCGTGGCTGAGTACACACATTTGGGAACATTATACTTTTACCCAAGATATAGCTTATTTGAAAAAAGAAGGTTATCCTTTGATGAAAGGCGCAGCCGAATTTTGTTTAGGTTGGATGGTTACTGATAAAAATGGAAATTTAATTACATCGCCTTCGACTTCGCCAGAAAATCAATATAAACTGGCAGATGGTTTTGTAGGTGCGACATTGTACGGAGGAACTGCCGATTTAGCCATGATTCGCGAATGTTTTGATAAAACCATAAAAGCTTCGAAAGTGCTGAATATGGATGCTGATTTCAGAAAAAAACTAGAGACAGCACTTTCAAAATTGCATCCGTATCAAATTGGAAAAAAAGGAAATCTTCAGGAATGGTATTTTGATTGGGAAGATAATGATCCGAAACACCGTCATCAATCGCACTTATTCGGACTTTTCCCTGGCGATCATATTACGCCATTAAAAACTCCAGATTTAGCGGAAGCTTCGAAGAAAACTTTGGAAATAAAAGGTGATGAAACCACAGGCTGGTCAAAAGGCTGGCGAATTAATCTTTGGGCAAGACTTTGGGACGGGAATCGTGCCTATAAAATGTATCGTGAATTACTTCGTTACGTAGATCCCGACGGAAAGAAAACAGAAAAACCAAGAAGAGGAGGAGGAACGTATCCGAATTTATTCGATGCGCATCCGCCATTTCAAATTGATGGTAATTTTGGAGGAGCAGCTGCCGTTGCCGAAATGTTGGTGCAGTCAAATGAAAATGAAATTCGATTACTTCCTGCTTTACCAGACGCTTGGTCAGAAGGTTTTGTAAAAGGAATCTGTGCAAGAGGCGGATTTGAAATTGAAATGACGTGGAATGATAAAAAACCTGAAAAAGTGATTATTTCCTCTAAAAATGGAGGAAAAACAACTTTGATTTTCGGCGATAAAAAACAAGAAATTGTTTTGAAAAAAGGAGAAAGTATAGAAATCAAGTTTTAGAAAAGCTTCGGAGAAGCGAAATATTTATAGAAATTTAATAATCAAACCAAAAAGAGCTCCAGGGGAGCGACATATAAATTATTTAAAATCTAAATATGTCGCTCCCCTGGAGCTCTTTTATATCTTGAACGCTTGTTTTTTTTCTATAAATATTTCGCTTCTCCGAAGCTTTTTTATATCTTGAACGCTTGTTTTTTTTCTATAAATATTTCGCTTCTCCGAAGCTTTTTTATATTTGAATTTATTTTTTTTCAGATTCAGAAGTTTCTTTTTCTTCATCTTTTTGAGTATGTTCTTTTTTAAAAGTCTCGTACCATTTTTCAATCGACGGATAAACAAAAGCAGCAACTTTCTTCACTGGATTATAAAAAATATAACTATCTAAAGTTTCCTTTTTAGCGAATGTATTATTGAAATTTATCTTTTCGAACAAAGCAATAAAAATACTTAAGATCAGAATGGTTTTTAAAACCCTAAAGAATCCGCCTCCGAGTTTGTTCATCCAGCCTAACATGGCAAGATCGGCAATTCCAGTTAAGATTTTGGCTAAAAAATAAACTCCAATTACAACTAAGATAAAAGTCAGGATAAAAGCCGTAATTTGAATATTGGTCGGATTCCAAGAAACGTGTTTTGAAATCATTCCCGTCATTAACGAAGAAAATTTAATCGCAAGATAAATTCCTAACAGCAAAGAAATGAAAGAGGCAACTTCTACAAAAAGTCCATTTTTAATGCCTTTGTACAAACTGTATCCTAAAAGCGCGGCTACAATAATATCAAAAAAACTCATGTTTTACAGGTGTTTAATAAAGGCGCAAAGATATGTTTTTTTAAGGTTCAGAGGTGCAGAGAGACAAAGGTTCATGGGGTTTATGGCAGATGTAATTTTATGTGTTTAATTTTTTTAGGCACATTGCGTTCGAACTCTGTATCTTTGCAAATCAAATTTAGAGTACAGATTGTAATTCTGCCCCCTTCAGAATTGAATTTTTGAGCAATCTAATATCTAAAATCAACAATCTAAAATCATATAATGTCTAGAGATACACAATTAAAAGAGCGCTGGGAAAAGCTCGTTGATATACTTTCCAATCAATTTTCGCAAGGCGAAGATTTAGATTTGGATGCCATAATTTACCTAATCGGAGTTCAAGAATACGGAAAAGTGCACCGCGAATACAAAAAAGACGAAAAACTGAATTTGATGCACATTGCAATCTGCCGATTGCTAGAACCATACGGATTTTATGAATTCGAATATTTCGATGAAGAAGGCTGGCCTCATTATAAAGTAAAAGAAAATCTGCCGCCGTTAAAAGCCGGTGAACAATCGGTTTTAATGAAAGAAGCGATTGTAAGTTATTTTTTGGAAAGAAAACTTATTGAATAGATTTTTTTTAGTGTTCAGTATTCAGTTGCTTAGTGTTCAGCGCTGTAAACGGAATATTGACCACTAAAAACCTGACCACTGACCACTAAAAAAATGTGCAGATACGCAATGACATCTTATAAGCCTCATTATGCTTGTTTTAATTGTCGAAAGACCTTTAAAAGAAGACTGATGGTTGATGTGAAAAAAGGAGAAACATCGGTTTTTGAAGCCAAATGTCCGCAATGCGGAGAATTTATGGCGAATATGGGATTAGATTTTGAATCGCCTAAGAAAGACGATGTCAAAAAGTGGGAACATATTAAAAGTTTATTTTCTGTAGGCATTACGTTTCACTCCTGCGGTTGTAGCGGGCCGGGCTATATTCCGAATTCAAAAGAAAAATTAGTAGAGTATTTTGAAGGGATAAAAAAAAGATATCTTGAAAATATTGGCTTTTGGCGCACTAGAATCGAACCAACAAATAAACAAGAAAGAGAACGGGATTTAAATAAAAACTGGCATAAACTAAGCAGTATTTCTCCTAATTACAAAAAGGAAATAGTAACCAATCAGGAAGGTTTAGATTATTGGCATGTAAAGATTAAACAAGTTGAAGAAAAGTTAAATCTGATAAAATAATTTACGGAAAACCTAAAACTGCGACTGTGACCGCACACTTTCAACTAAAAACACTAAATTTGTACTCTCAATTATCGAAGGAAAATGATAGATAAGATAAAACAACATATAGAGGAAGCTAAAGCCTTTAATGAGAAAAATAAAGAATCGTTAGAACAATTCCGTATTAAATATTTAGGAAGTAAAGGTTTGCTGAAAGAACTTTTTACTGAATTTAAAAATATACCAAATGACCAGAAAAAGGATTTTGGGCAGGTAATCAATACTTTAAAAGCGGTTGCTGAAGAAAAAGTAAGAGTTATTCAGGAAGAGCTTGAAAGCAAAGAAGAGTCTAAAGGAATTTTTGGAGATTTAACACGTGCGGCAGAACCTGTAATTATTGGTTCTCGCCATCCGATTTCTATCGTTAAAAATCAGATTATAGATATTTTTGCTAATATCGGATTCAACGTTTCTGAAGGGCCAGAAATT
The DNA here is from genome assembly GCF_056824325.1 of Flavobacterium sp. B330r. Taxonomy (NCBI): domain Bacteria; kingdom Pseudomonadati; phylum Bacteroidota; class Flavobacteriia; order Flavobacteriales; family Flavobacteriaceae; genus Flavobacterium; species Flavobacterium sp. B330r. The sequence continues at coordinate 1,536,295 of NZ_CP124860.1, read as the reverse complement.
GAAGACGACTGGCATAACTTTACAGCATTGAACTTGCCAGAATACCATCCGGCGCGTGATATGCAGGATACGTTTTTTATCCAAACTAATCCTGATGTGTTGTTGCGTACGCATACATCATCGGTTCAGGTGCGTTACATGGAAAATCATAAACCGCCAATTCGTACGATTTCTCCAGGACGCGTTTTCCGTAACGAAGCGATTTCATCTCGTTCGCACTGTATTTTCCATCAAGTAGAAGGATTGTACATTGACAAAGATGTGTCTTTTGCCGATTTGAAACAGACGTTACTTTATTTTACAAAAGAAATGTTTGGAAAATCTAAGATCCGTCTTCGTCCATCTTATTTTCCATTTACAGAGCCAAGCGCTGAGATTGATATCTATTGGGGATTAAAAACAGAAACGGATTACAGAATCACAAAAGGAACGGGTTGGTTAGAAATTGGAGGTTGCGGAATGGTAGATCCAAACGTTTTGAAAAACTGTGATATTAATCCAGATGAATACAACGGATTTGCTTTCGGAATGGGAGTAGAGCGTATTGCTATGCTTTTATACCAAATTGGAGATATCCGTATGTTCTATGAAAACGATGTTCGTTTCTTAGAGCAGTTCAAATCAAATATTTAGGAGCTATTTCCTGCTGTCCGCTGTATCTTTTGTTTTTTAAAGAAAAAAACAAAAGGATGCCGCTTCCATCAGGGCTATGGCTTTACGTTATAATTTACCTTTACAATAAACAAACCTTTGTTGAAGCTTCAGGCTTTGACAAAGGTTTTTAAAATTTAATAGATGAAAAAAGATATAATAATTCCAGAAGTTGAAAATGTATTTCTTGCTGCAGTGCAGGAATGGAGCGACGATTTTATGGAAAAAGTGTGGTACGCTTATTTGGTTAATGACAGTGATTTTAATTTAGACAGCGTAATGGTAGTTTCAAAAGCATTTGGAACTATTGATGGCGAAATGAAAAAGACTTCAATCTTGCGTCATGCATTCGTTGAGGTTCCTTCGGTTTCTGTTGTAAAAATAGAATTAGTCGAAAAAAGCCTTTTACCGCTTAATAATGAGTTTATGGTAACTTTCTTCATCGGAAATACTTTATACGATAAGAAATTCATTTTTAAAGCCAATTCGCTTGACGAAAACAATACGGAAGAAGTGCCTATTTTGTTTGTTGAGGGGATAATGGTCAAATAGTATTCAGTGGTCAGTTTTTAGTGGTCAGTTTTACGATAAAAAAAAAGTCAGATAAATAATTCATTCTGACTTTTTTTATTTAATACCTAAACTCAAAACTATGACGGTGACTGATTACTTAAAAAACAGTATGAAATCACGATCATTTATGGTCGTGATTTTTTATTTAAAAAAAATAGTTGTCAATTTTTCGGTTGCAGAAGGTTTTCTCCTAAAAGTACTTTTGTCAAAACTAAAAGAGTAAAATATGACAACAAGATTTGAAGAATTCAGAAAACTGCACTATAATGAAAGTCCGCTATTACTTGGCAATGTTTGGAATGTTCAAAGTACATTGCAATATGAAAAATTAGGATTTAAAGCACTTGGAACTTCAAGTGCAGCCATTGCTTCTGATTTAGGTTATGAAGATGGGGAAAATATGCCTTTTGAGGATTATTTTTTTATGATTCGAAAAATAAAATCGGCTGTAAAAATTCCTTTAAGTGTTGATTTAGAAGCTGGTTATGGTGATACTGTTGAGGAAATAGTTGCAAATATTTCAAGATTATATGAAATTGGAATAGTCGGAATTAATATTGAAGATTCGGTTGTTATCAACTCAAAAAGAGAAATAACAGAAACAAAATCTTTTGCAGCAAAATTGAAAGCAATCGTAGAAAACTTAAAAAAGAAAAACATTGATATGTTTATAAATGTGCGTTCTGATGTATTTCTTCTAGATTTACCGAACAAAATGGAAGAATCTAAATACAGATTAAAACAATATGAAAAGGCTGGGGTTGATGGTGTTTTTCTTCCGTGTATTACAAATGAAAATGATATAAAAGAAATTGCCGCAATAATAAAACTTCCTCTTAATGTGATGTGCATGCCTAATCTTTCTAATTTTGAAAAGTTAAAAGAATTGGGAGTAAAGCGCATTAGTATGGGGAATTTTGCAAATGATTTTCTAAACAAACAATTAGAAAAAGTTACTTTACAGATACTTGAAAGAAATAGTTTTTCTCCCATTTTTGAATAATCGGTTATGGAACTTACAGACGATATAATGTATCAGGCAGCAGTAAATAAAGACACTTCTTTTGAAGGAGTGTTTTTTACTGCGGTTAAAACAACTGGAATATTTTGCCGACCAACTTGTACAGCTAGAAAACCAAAAAGAGAAAATGTAGAATTTTTTACCAGTTCAAAGGAGGCTATTTTAAAAGGATATCGGCCATGTAAAGTTTGTTTTCCTTTGGAAAAATATAATGAAACGCCTGATTTTATAAAGGAGATTTTAAAAGAGCTTTCAGAAAATCCAGCTCTAAAATTCAAAGATGCAGATTTAATACAACGCGGAATTGAACCGAGTAAAATGCGACGATGGTTTTTAAAAAATCATAAGATTACATTTCAGGCTTATCAAAGAATGTTTCGTATTAATAGCGCTTTCAAAAAGATAAAAGAAGGAGAAAGTGTTACTTCAACAGCTTTTGATATTGGTTATGAATCTTTGAGTGGTTTTAATGATTCTTTTAAATCGATATTTGGAGTTTCTCCTAAAAATAGTAAAGCACAAAATATAATTGATCTTAAAAGAATAGAAACTCCGCTCGGAACGATGTATGTCTGTGCAGTAAAAGAAGGAATTTGTTTGCTCGAATTTACAGACAGAAAAATGCTGGAGACAGAATTTAAGGCATTGGCAAAAACATTCAATGCTTCAATTATTCAGGGAGATAATATCCATTTTGAAATTTTAGAAGAGCAATTAAAAGAATATTTCGAAGGAAAAAGAAAGAAATTTACAGTTCAGATTTGCTCTCCAGGATCTGATTTTCAAAATAAAGTTTGGACAACGCTACAAAATATACCTTATGGAGCTGTGAGAACTTATAAAGAGCAGTCTATTGCCATTAATAAACCAGAAGCAATTAGAGCTGTAGCTAATGCAAATGGAGCAAACAGAATTTCAATACTTATTCCGTGTCATCGTGTTATAGGTTCAAATGGAGAACTGACAGGATATGGAGGCGGATTATGGCGAAAGAAATGGCTGTTGGAACTGGAGAAAAAGAATGCTAAAGGTTAGAAGAAAGGAGAAAGAGACAAGAAACAAGAGTAAAGACTTTTATTTCTAGATAAAAAAAGAGCCAAACTGAATTAGTCTTGGCTCTTTATTCTATATTCTTTAATAAGGTCTTTCCTCTTGCTTCTTGTCTCTTTTCACTAAAAAAACTTAATCCAAAGATTCCGTTAATTTCCTGAAAACCGTTTTAGCGTCTTTTCCTTCGTATAAAACAGCATAAACAGCGTCTATAATTGGCGTTTTCGCACCGTAGCCTTGATTTAGTTTATAAGCACTTTTTGTTGCATAGTAACCTTCGGCAACCATGCTCATTTCCATCATAGCACTTTTTACAGTGTATCCTTTTCCGATCATATTTCCGAACATTCTATTTCTAGAGAAAACAGAATATCCTGTAACCAACAAATCGCCTAGATAAGCAGAATCGTTAATGTTACGTTTCATACGGTGTACTTTTCTAATGAATTTCTTCATTTCGCGAATCGCATTACTCATAAGAACCGATTGGAAGTTGTCGCCATAACCTAAACCATGCGCAATTCCGGCAGCAATGGAGTAAATGTTTTTTAGCATTGCTGCATATTCAGTTCCGATGATGTCATCTGAAATTTTAGCTTTAATATAATTTCCAGAAAGTGTTTTGGCTACAATTTTAGCTTTATCCGGATCGCCGCAAGCAATTGTCAAGTACGAAAGCCTTTCTAAAGCTACTTCTTCTGCGTGGCAAGGTCCTGTAATAACGCCAATATTGTAATATGGAATGTCGTATTCAATGTGGAAATGTTCGCCGACAATTAAACTCGTTTCTGGAACAATTCCTTTAATAGCAGAAAAAATGATCTTATCTGATAAAGAAACCGTCATGTTTTTTAACTCTGCATCTAAGAAAGCAGATGGAATGGCAAAAATAATGTAATCTGCATATTCTATCGCTTCATTTATATTGTTGGTTAATTTGAGTTTTTTAGTATCAAATTCAACAGAACTTAAGTAGTTCGGATTGTGCTTGAATTTCTCGATATGCTCAATAGCAGCTTCATTGCGCATGTACCACGAAATTTCAGAAAGATTTACACATAACATTTTTGCAATTGCCGTTGCCCAGCTTCCTCCACCAATCACTGCAAATTTTAAGTTTTCGCTCATTATTTTAATAATTTAAAACAAAAGTACTTAATAATGTGCTAATAAAGCAAAATCTGGTTTAAGAAATTTTGAAAACAAGCTTTAATTGCAATGACTTTCAAGAAGTTTAAGAACAAAATATTTTTTTTTAATGCCCAAACAATAAAACTATCTGACTTGCGTTATAACAAATTATAAATTAGAATTTTAATGAATTTAAAAAAAATTGAGTTAGTTAGTTTTGTTTTAGTATTTTGAAAAGGCGTTCCTAAACTTGTTAAGAACGCCTTTTTTAATGAAATTCCAAATTTTAAAAAAATCCCAATAAAAAAATTCCAAATTCCAATATACTAAGATTGGAATTTGGAATTTTAAAAATTTGGAATTTATCCCTTAATAACTAAGTTCCACAATAGATTTTACTTTATCTAAAGTTACCAGTTGGTTTTCTCCTAAACCTTTCCAGCCTCTTTCTTCAAAACGATTTACGATAAAATCGGCAGTTTTAGAATAGTCTTCTGTATATTGAGAAAGTTTAGTGTCCATTCCCATTTTATGGAAAAATTCAACCGTTTTGTTGATGGCTTCTTTTGCAACTTCTTCGTCAGAACCAGTCAAGTTGAAGATTCTTCTTCCGTATTGTGCTAATTTTGCTTTTTTAGTTTCAAACATTACATGGTACAAACTTGGGCCAATTATCGCCAAAGTTCTAGCATGATCAATTTCGTAAAGTGCTGTCAATTCGTGACCAATCATATGCGTTGCCCAATCGCTTGGAACACCTTTCTGAATTAATCCGTTTAAAGCCATTGTACAGCTCCACATAAAATTAGAAGCCAAAGTATAATCAGTTGGGTTTGCTACGATTCCAGGACCAACTTCAATTAAAGTCTGAAGAACACCTTCTGCAATTCTATCCTGAAGAAATGCATCTGTTGGATACGTTAAATATTGTTCCATAACGTGCGTGTACGCATCTACAACACCATTTTCGATTTGTCTTTTTGGTAAAGATGAAATTACTGTAGGATCACAGATTGAAAATTGAGGAAATAAAGCACTTCCGCCAGAAGATAATTTTTCTTGAGTAGCCTCAATTGTTACCACATATCCAGAATTCATTTCGCTTCCTGTTGCCGGTAGCGTTAAAACTGTTCCAAATGGCATTGCATTTTCTTTAATTAAAATTCTTTTTTGAAGAATGTCAATCGGATTTCCTTCAAAATTAACTGCGCCTGAAATAAACTTCACGCCATCAATTACAGATCCGCCACCAACAGCCAAAATAAAATCGATTTTTTCTGCTTTGATCACATCAACAGCTTTCATCAAAGTTTCAAATCTCGGATTTGGTTCAATTCCGCCAAATTCTACAATTTCAAAACCTTTAAGGTTGTTGATTACTTGATCGTAAATTCCGTTTTTAAAAATACTTCCACCGCCATAGGCCAAAAGCACTTTTGCACCTTTTGGAACTAAAGTAGAAAGTTTTTCAATTTGTCCTTTTCCGAAAACTAAATTCGTCGGATTGTATAATTCAAAGTTGAGCATTTTTTTTAGAGTTTCTAAGATGTTAGGTTTCTGAGTTTCTAAGTTTTTTGCTTTAGAACATAAATTCTCAGAAACTTAACATTGTGATTTATTAATTTTTATTTTCCCATTTAGTGAATAAGAGATTGAGTTTTTAGATTTCTAAAGAAAACCTTAGAATCTTAGAGCCTCAGCCCCTTAGACCCTTTATTTTAACTCTTGTAACAATTTTGCAGCTACCAATTTAGATGAAGCTGGGTTTTGTCCGGTTATCAAAAGTCCGTCTGCAACTGCATATGGTTGCCAGTTTGGACCTTTAGAAAAAATTGCTCCGTTGGATGATAAAGCATCTTCTAATAAAAACGGAACTACTTTTGTTAATCCAACAGCTTCTTCTTCCTCATTGGTAAATCCGGTTACTTTTTTGCCTTTTACTAGATATTCACCTTTTACTTTTACATTTTTCAAAACAGCAGGCGCGTGACATACAAATGCGACTGGTTTATTGTGCATGTAAAAAGATTCGATTAAAGCAATTGAACTTCTATCTTCAACCAAATCCCAAAGCGGACCGTGACCTCCTGGATAAAATACAGCGTCGTAATCTTTTTGGTTAACTGTAGAAAGCTTTAAAGTGTTTTTTAATTTTTCCTGTAAAACTTTATCAGCGTCAAAACGTTTGGTGTCTTCCGTTGCGGAAGCTGGATCGGCACTTTTTGGATCAATTGGCGGTTGTCCTCCAAGTGGAGACGCAATTGTAATTTCAACACCTTGATCTAATAATTCGTAGTAAGGAGCAGCAAATTCTTCAGACCAGAACCCTGTTTTTTCTCCTGTATTGCCCAGTTTATCATTGCTGGTTACAACAAATAATACTTTTTTCATACTTTTCTTGTTTGATTTTTGAGCTTCTGCAGAAATGCTTACAGCTGTAAATGCAGTTATTGCGAATAGTGCTATTTTCTTCATAATATTAAATTTTGAACAAATTTACGGCGAAAGTGATATCAGTAAAAATAAAATAAACTATGTTTGTTATTATTAAATTTATATCATGGTAAATCTAGAATGGTACAGAACATTTAAAGCGGTTTATAAAAATGGTAATTTTTCGATCGCTGCAAAAGAGTTGTTTATGAGTCAGCCTGCCGTTAGTCAGCAGATTTCAATGCTTGAAGCACATGTGGGGAATAAATTGTTTAATCGGAAATCGAAAGGAGTTGAACCAACCGAATATGCTAAGTTACTGAATAATTTGATTATAGACGCTCTTGACAGGCTTGAAAGTGTCGAAACTAGTTTCCGGGCTAAAGCAGAAGATGCTAATCGATTAATTTCTGTTGGAATCTCTAAACATCTTTTTGACTGTGTTGGTAATCTTTTAATTTCAAAGTTTGATTTAATCGATTTTACTTTTGCAGAAAACGACGAACTTTTTGCTTTAGTAGACGCTAAAAAACTTGACTTTGCCATTACAACAAAAAGATTTGACACTTTTGATACCACTTATGAAATTGTTGGAAAAATCAAACTGATTTTAGTTGCTCCAACAAGTTTGGATATAACAGAGTTCCGTCAGAAATTAAAATCAGATAATTTTACTGAGATAGAGCAATGGCTCAATGCCCAAAAATGGTACAGTCACGATGCTAGAATTCCGCATATAAAATTATTCTGGTTGCATGCTTTCAATAAAAAGAGACCGTCGATGGTTCCAAATTACATTATACCTTCAGAATCAGAAATGCTAAGGCTTTTGGCTAAAAATGAAGGAATCGCAGCAACTTGGAATTGTAATGCCAGAAATTATATTAAGGAGAATAAATTGCAGTTAGTTTGGAATAGCTTTCATGTTCCAGAAGAATTTGTGTATTTACTGATGCCTAAAAACAATAATTTGAAATCGTTTTTTGATATTATTGAGAAAGAATTAAAGCTGTTTTTTGGAAATCGATTGTGATTTCAATCCTGTGTTCCTGTACTTTAAAAGTGTAATTTTGATAAGTAAACCATTAAAATTTTCAAAAATGAAAAAGATTGCAACCCTATTATTTCTTATTGCAACTGTACTTATAAGTAATTCGTGCAGTAAACATGACGACGAAGTGATAGTAGATTGTTTAGCGGAATCAATTTTTGTTAAAATACATAATTCAACTGATGCTACTAATCCGAAGTTGATGAATTACTCAGCTGAGTATACAGGAACAGGAACTTTGGTTTCTGTAAAATGGACTTTTGGTGACGGATCTACAGGAACTGGTACGGCGGTAACACATACTTATGCGGCTGCAGGTACATATGAAGCTAAGGCTGAAGTTACGGTTAAAAAAGATGGTGCAGAATGTACTTCTATACCTAAAAGAACTGTTACAGTTAACTAAGAAAAGTTAAGAGATATTGATGAGAGTCAATTTTATAGTTTAATGCAAGAGCATAGATTATAAAGTTGACTCTCATTCGTTATATTTGTTTGATATGATTTAGGAATATGGAAAAGTTACAAAATATTAGAATTGCGGTTGATGCGATTGTTTTTGGTTATAAAAACAATGGTTTATATGTTTTATTGATTGAACAAAAGTTTGGTTCTGCAGATAAATATTGGGCACTACCTGGTGGTTTAGTCCAAAACGACGAATCTTTGAGTGATGCTGTTATTCGTGAATTGCATGAAGAAACCAATGTGCAATTAACGTTTATGGAACAATTGTACACTTTTGGCGATGATATTTACAGAGATTCCAGAAACCGTGTTATTTCGGTTGCTTATTACGCTTTGGTTGATGCTTCCAACTTAGAAATTAAAGCAGATACAGATGCTGAAAAAGTGCAATGGTTTAAAATTGATGAAATTCCGTCTTTGGCTTTCGATCACAATTTGATTTTAAAGAAAGGAATAGAAAGATTAAAAGCCAAACTAACTTACGAACCAATTGGTTTCGATTTACTTCCCGAGGAATTCTTATTCTCAGACCTCGAAAATCTTTATTGCACGATTTTAGAAAAAGAAATAGATCGCCGAAACTTCCGAAAAAAAATACTGAGCTATGGCTTTTTAGAAGAAACCGATAATTTTTCTCCAATAAGAAGCGGAAGACCAGCAAAATTATTTAAGTTCAATAAGCTTAAATACAATGAGTTAATTGATAAAGGCTTTCACTTCGAAATAAAGTTTGCGTAATTTTTACACAAAATAAATTGTTTATTTAAAATTAAATTCTACATTTGCGTATAATTAACGCAAACTACAACACTATGATACTAAATCTCGACCCAAAATTCGCTCCATTTCAAAATCAGGAAGAAATCAAATTTCAAAGTTTTACTTTCTCAGGAGGAGAACCACACATCAAAATCGCTCCAGATTTTGATCCAAATAGAAAAGTTACCATTACACATCGATTGAATTCATTCAACGATTTAGGTTTGTTATGCGTTACAGTTGATGCGCTAAGAAGAATGGATGTTAAAATCATTGATCTTTTTATTCCCTATTTCCCAGCTGCGAGACAAGATCGTGTTATGATTCCTGGCGAACCATTATCTGTAAAAGTATACGCCGATATTATTAATGCAATGCAATTGAACAAAGTTTTTGTTTTTGATGCGCATTCAGAAGTAACTCCAGCTTTGTTGAATAATAGTACCGTAATTCCGAATTACACTTTTATCAAAGAAGTTTTAAATAGAATTGGCGAAAACGTAAAACTGATTTCTCCAGACGGTGGCGCTTTGAAAAAAATCTACAAAGTATCTGAATTTTTAGGTGGTGTTGAGGTTGTAGAATGCAGTAAAAGCCGCGATGTAAAAACGGGGAAATTATCTGGTTTTAAAGTTTACAATGAGGATTTGCAAGGAATGGATTGCTTAATTGTAGATGATATCTGCGACGGAGGAGGGACTTTTGTAGGATTAGCCGAAGAACTAAAAAAGAAAAACGCAGGAAAACTGTACTTAGCAGTAAGCCACGGAATTTTCAATAAAGGTTTTGAAGTTTTAAACTGCTTTGATGGCATTTTTACAACCAATTCTTTTAAAGATTTTGAAGGCGAAAGCGTTCAAGTGATTGGATTAGATCAATTAATTTAACTTTTGAATCGTAAAAAATGATACTAGAAGCAGCAATAGGAGACGCTTACGGAGCAGGATTTGAATTTCAGGAGTTAGATTATATCATTAAAAATAATCATTTAACGCAATATCATAAACATGGTCTGTATACAGAAATCTATAAAAGATATACTGACGATACACAAATGGCCATTGCAATAACAGAACTTTTATTGGAAGATGACAATTGGAATGAAGTTAAAGTTGCCGATAAGTTTGTTGAAGTTTTTCATAGAGATAAAAGAAGAGGCTATTCAGATAGAGTTTATAACGCATTAGACGCTAGTAAAAACGGAACTGATTTTCTAAAAATTATCGATAATAGAAGCAGCGGAAATGGATCGGCCATGCGAGCTTACTCAATTGGACTTATAAAAGATGTTAATCAGTTATTGGATTTTTGTGAAATTCAGGCAAAAACATCTCATTTTACTGCAGAAGGAATTAGCTGTGCTAAAAGAATAGCTTTAGCAGTCCATTTTTACAAATATAAATTGGGAGACAAAAGCTCTTTGATAGATTTTGTAAATGATACTTTAAAAGAAAAAGAAGTATACAAAGTAACATCGCCAATTGACATGCACGGGTATTTTACAACTCAAGCTGTTATCAAAATGGTTTCTGAAGCAGATTCTATGCAGGATTGTTTAAAAAGAGGAATCGATTATGGTGGAGATACAGATACCGTTGCAGCTTTGTGCATGGCGATTTTGAGTCAGAAAGAGAATTGCGAAAAAACACTGCCAAAGTTTTTATATGATGAATTAGAAAACGGCACATACGGAAAAGATTTTCTAATCAGTTTAGATCTTAAATTGAAAGAAAAGTTTCATTGAGATTAGAAGTTTCACGTTTCAAGTTGTTGTTGCGAGTGTGAAGCATGAAAAAAAAAATACTATTAACTTTTTCAAGTTTAAAACCAAATTTCAGGCCCAGCATACAACCTGAAACTTTAAACCTGAAGTAAAAACAACCAAAATATTATGAGCGACGATTTAAAACCAAGATTTATTGAATCTTTAAAAAGAAACAATGATCAGATAAGAGAAGACAGAGCCAAAGTAATTGGTGAGGATTCAGAATTAATATACAGAAGAAGAGTCGAAGATATCGAATTAAAAATCAAAAGACTCGAAAGAGAACAAGAAGGACTGATCGATATTAGTCCATTGGATAAAAACAGTTTGACTTTTGCCGATTTTCAGCCAGAAGCCTTTGTTCAGAAAGACATGGAGCTTTCGTTGACGATTAGAAATTTAAACATCCAGTTTGAGGTTACAAAAAAGAGATTTGAATATTTATTTGGTAAAAAATATTAGTCATGGGAGGTACAAGATATGATTTCGGTGCTCGTGAAGACAGAGCAAAAAAAGTAGGTTATGCTAGTAAATCAGCTAGCGAGATTTTTACACAGAATGCATTACGAATGGCTCATGAATCGATGAACCCAAACGGAGTGATTTTTAGAGAAGCAAGAGATTCAGATGTGCATCCCAATACAGTTCCGATTATTTTAGGATTGGACGTTACAGGAAGTATGGGACATATTCCACATGAATTGATAAAAGAAGGACTTCCGAAATTAATGGGAGGAATTATTCAGGGTGGCGTTCCAGATCCAGCGCTTTTATTCTTAGGAATTGGCGATCACGAATGCGACAGATATCCGCTTCAAGTTGGACAGTTTGAATCTGGCGATGAAGAATTGGACATGTGGTTGACAAGAACCTACATTGAAGGCGGAGGAGGAGGAAACGCTGGTGAAAGTTATCTTTTAGCATGGTATTTTGCAGCTTTTCACACCAAAACCGATGCTTTTGAAAAAAGAGGGCAAAAAGGATTGTTGTTTACTGTTGGTGATGAGCCAGGTTTAAAAACACTTCCAGCTTCAGCAATTAAAGAAATTATGGGGCAGGGACAACAGACTTATACGCATCTTGAATTATTAGCAGAAGCGCAAAAAAAATACGATGTCTATCATATTAGTGTATTGCATTCAGGACAAGCTATCAATGCTGATGTAGAATGGAAAGAATTACTGGGACAAAACTGTTTGTCTATAGAAGATCACAGAGAAATTCCAAACGTAATTAAAAAGATCATTTGCGATAAACATAAAAGTTCTGGCTTAGGAACGATACCCGTTTCTGATGCAAGTGATAGCAGTTTGGATGCTATAGAAATGCTTTAAATATTTTAAACACATAGAATCATAGATTTCTTTTTTTGAATTTGAGAGATTGAAAAAAGAAACTAGTTTCTAACACATAGCAACTATGTGAATTGAAATAAGTGAAACGCCTTTTAAAGTTTCCAAAAATCTATGTCTCTATGTGTTTAAATCAATAACAACAAAATGAAAACAGCGAAAATAGTTATAGGTTTAGGATTTGGTGATGAAGGAAAAGGCATAACCACAGATTTTCTGGCGAAACAAAATCCTGAATCAATAGTTATTCGGTTTTCGGGAGGACAGCAGGCCGCTCATACCGTCATGATTGGCAATAGAAAACACGTTCATTCAAGCTTTGCAAGCGGAGCACTTCGCGGTCTTCCGTCTTATTACAGCGAACACTGTACGATTCATCCGCTTTTTTTATACAACGAAACAGAAGAATTGAAAGAAAAAGAGGCTAATCTGGATTTGTACATTCATCCTTTAGCAAAAGTCACCACTCCTTTTGATGTATGGCATAACAGGGGAAATGCTAGGAATATTGACCACGGAACCTGCGGAAAAGGCATTGGATCAACAATGAAAAGAAACGAAGGTCCGTATAAATTATTTGCTATAGATTTGATTGCGCCTCGAGAAATGCTTTTAGAAAAACTAAACCAAATCGCCTATTACTATGGTTTTTTAAACGAAAGCGAAATCGACGAAGAAGTCAATCAATATCTGGAAGCAATCGATAAATTGAAATGGAATATTGTTGATTATACGTTTCTTTCAAAATACGAAAATCTCATTTTTGAAGGCAGTCAAGGAATTTTGCTTGATATGGATCACGGTGTTTTTCCGAATGTAACCTATGCCAATACCACTTCAAAAAATGCAATTGAAATTTGTAATAAACTAAAGATTGAAGATGTAGCCATTTATTACGTAACCCGAAGTTATTCAACCCGCCACGGACACGGCTGGATGGCTAATGAAGGAGAAATTAAATTAAAAAATAACGAAGAAGAAACTTGTGTTTTTAACGAATACCAAAAACATTTACGTTTTGGAAAGTTGAATTACGAACTTCTGAATTATGCTCTAAAACTCGATGCCGCTTACAGCCCAATGGCAAAACGAAATTTGGTTGTAACCTGTATGGATCAGTTGGAGCAGGATTATGAGTTTGAAAGTCTCACAATAACGTTCAATGAAATTTATGGATCATTTTCACCCGATTCAAAAGATTTTAAAAACATTACTTCTTTGTTTCAATAAAATAGAAAAAATGAAATATAATATAGATACCATAGCTCCAGAAAGTAAGTTTGTATTTTTCTGGGGTCATCAACCGAGTAAAGACGGAAAAATTCTCAAAACCTGTTTCAGCCAATGGTGGTTGAGTTCTTTTAAAGTAGATAAAGTAACTTATAAAACTGCAGAACATTGGATGATGGCCAAGAAAGCAGAATTATTTAACGATCAAGAAATTTTAGAAAAAATCCTTGAAGCTGATTCTCCTGCCGAAGCTAAAAAGTTGGGTAGAGAAGTTAAAAATTATGTAGATACGATTTGGCTAGAAAATCGATACGAAATTGTAAAACAAGGAAACTTTCACAAATTCAGCCAAAATGTCGATTTGAAAACGTTCTTACTAAATACGAAAGAACGCGTTATAGTAGAAGCAAGTCCAGTTGATCCAATTTGGGGAATCGGAATGGCAGAAGATCACAAAGATGTCCTAAAACCAGAAGCTTGGAAAGGATTGAATCTTTTAGGTTTTGCTTTGATGGAAGTTAGGGATGAATTAAAATAATTAGAAATTATAAAAAAAAAGATGTTCCGTAGGAACATATCATAGGTAATGAATGAAAATATAGCAAAAAGCGTCAGCAAGTTTTTAAGTCTGGTGCTTAGACATTCGCCAGAAAAAATCGGATTAAAATTAGATGAAAACGGTTGGGCAGATGTTGAAGAATTAATTACAAAATGTAATAAAAAAGGACAACGCATGGACGCAGAACTTTTAGATTACGTTGTAGAAAATAACGATAAAAAACGTTTTGCTTACAATGAAGATAAAACCAAAATTCGTGCAAGTCAGGGGCATTCAATTTCGGTTGAATTAGATCTGGCAGAAACAGAACCTTTGGAATATTTGTACCACGGAACGGTTGGGAAGTTTATGGAAAACATTCGTGCAGAAGGTTTGAAAAAAATGAGTCGTCAACACGTACATTTAAGCAAAGACAAAGAAACGGCAACAAAAGTAGGAAGCCGAAGAGGAGTGCCACAAATTTTAACCGTTAGAAGCGGCGCGATGCATAGAGACGGATTCAAATTTTATTTATCCGAAAACAATGTTTGGTTGACCGATGAGGTTCCGGCGAAGTACATTGAGTTTGCATCATAATATAAAGATTGCTTTAGAGATCAGACTTTTCAAGAAACAATTTTAGTAATTCCTAAATACATAATCATGCTGAATATTATTAATGAAGAAAAAGAAATTTACACAATCGATAATTTTCTTACTGTTGAGGAGTGTAATGAGTTAATAGAGAGAAGCGAACAAATTGGCTTTGAAGAAGCTGAAGTAAATGTTGATGGCGCACAAAAAATGATGAAAATGGTGCGCAATAACGAGCGTATCATGTATCAGGATGATGAATACGCCTCTTTATTATGGCAGAAACTGGAACAATATGTTAGACCAGAAGTAGGAAATAGTACAGCTATTGGATTAAATGAAATGTTCAGGTTTTATAAGTATAATCCAAGTCAGCGTTTTAAAATGCATATTGACGGAAGTTATAAACGCAATGAATCTGAATCTAGCTATTATACATTTCTTATTTATCTGAATGATAGTTATGAAGGTGGAGAAACAAAATTTGCTTCGGGTGAAATTATTGAACCCAAAACAGGATCAGCTCTTATTTTTGAACATAAACAGCGTCATGAAGGAGCATCTGTGATCTCGGGAATAAAATATGTTTTAAGAACTGATATTATGTATAAAAGTAAAGGCAATATTTAATTAATGAGAAGAACACTAGTTTTTGGAGATATTCACGGAGGATTAAACGCATTGGTTCAGTTACTGGAAAGAGTCTCGATATCTAAAAATGACAGATTAATTTTTTTAGGAGATTATGTAGATGGATGGAGCGAATCGGCACAGGTTATTGATTTTCTGATTGATTTATCCAAAAAGCGCGAATGTATTTTTATAAAAGGAAATCATGATGCTTGGTGTCAAGAATGGTTAATGAAAGATGTTATAAATGATATTTGGTTTCTTCATGGAGGAAAATCGACAATAGAAAGTTATCAGAATTTTGGTCTTTCAGAAAAGAAAAAGCATCAGGAATTCTTTAATCAAATGAAAGATTATTTCGTAGATGAAAACAAGAATCTTTTTATTCACGCTGGATTCTCGTCTATGCATGGACCAGAAAAAGAGCATTACCAAACCAATTTTTCTTGGGACAGAACATTATGGGAAATGGCGCTGACAATGGACAAGCGAATCAAAAAAGATTCGATTTTATATCCAAAAAGATTATTGCTTTTTAATGAAATCTACATAGGCCATACGCCAACGCTTCATTACGATGTAGAAATCCCAATGCAAGGTTGTAATGTTTGGAATATTGATACGGGAGCAGGTTTTTACGGAAAACTTTCTTGTATTGATATAGAATCAAAAGAATTCTGGCAGAGTGATGTCGTGCAAACCTTGTATCCTAACGAGAAGGGAAGAAATAAATAAAATGAAAAATACAATAGAATCTGGTTTATTTGGCCTGGCTGTTGGTGATGCTTTGGGAGTTCCTGTTGAATTTCAATCAAGAGCTTATTTAAAACAAAATCTGGTTACAGAAATGTTTGGTTTTGGAACACATCATCAGCCAATTGGAACTTGGAGTGATGACAGTTCACTAGCTTTTTGTTTGGCGGAGAGTTTATGTTCGGGCTATGATTTGAATGATATTGCTAGGAATTTTATAAAATGGTATAGTGCAGAATTGTGGACACCACACGGACAAGTTTTTGATATAGGAATAGCAACCAGAAATGCAATTCTAAATATTGCAAAAGGACATCAGCCCGATTTATGCGGAGGATTTTCTGAAAGCGATAACGGAAATGGTTCCTTAATGCGTATTTTGCCATTGGCTTTTTATCTTCAAAAAGAAAACAATATTGAAGTTATTTATCAAAAAGTAAAAGAAGTTTCATCAATAACACACGCGCATTTCAGATCTGTATTTGCTTGTTTTATTTACATGGTTTATTGTTTGGAAATTTTAAAAGATAAAGATAAATTCGAAGCTTATAAAAATACCCAACTTGTTCTTTCTAAATTTCTGGAAGATAAAAGTTTTAATCCTGTTGAAATCGGATTATTTGATAGAATTTTGAAAAATGATATTTCAAAATACAATGAAAACGAAATTCATTCTTCGGGTTATGTGCTTCATAGTTTAGAAGCGAGCATCTGGTGTTTTCTAAATTCGAATTCTTATGAAGAAACTGTTTTAAAAGCAGTCAATTTAGGGCAAGATACAGATACAACCGGTGCAATTGCAGGAGGATTGGCAGGAATTTATTATGGAATCGAGAATATTCCGCAAAAATGGATTGAGAATTTAGTAAGAACAAACGATATAAAAGAGTTAGCACAACACTTATCAAATAAAATATAAATAACTTATATATGAACCCACTACTATTAACTGACGGTTACAAAGTTGACCACAGAAGACAATACCCAGACGGAACCACAATCGTATATTCTAACTGGACACCAAGAAAATCAAGAATTGAAACAGTTGATGAGGTAATCTTTTTTGGATTGCAATATTTCATTAAAAAATATATCATTCATGACTTCGAAGAGGATTTCTTCAAAAAGCCAAAAGAAGAAGTGATTAAAAAATATTCTCGCAGAATCAATAATTATTTAGGCGAAAATTTAGTTGGAACTAAACATATAGAAGATTTACACGATTTAGGATATATTCCGATGGTATTCAAAGCTTTGCCAGAAGGCGCAAGCGTTCCGCTAAGAGTTCCAATGTTTACGATGTATAATACGATTCCAGAATTTTTCTGGTTGACGAATTATTTCGAAACCTTACTTTCTGCAGTAGTTTGGTTGCCTTGTAACTCAGCTACCATTGCAAAAGAATACAGAAAAGTATTAGACAAATATGCAGCAGAAACGTCTTCTGTTCCAGAATTTGTAGATTGGCAGGCGCATGATTTCTCAATGAGAGGAATGGGCGGAATAGAAGCTGCTCTAACTTCTGCAGCTGGACATTTATTGAGTTTTACAGGATCTGACACGATTCCAGCAATTGATTTCTTAGAAGAATATTACAATGCCAATTCAGATCAAGAATTGGTTGCAGGTTCAGTAGCAGCAACAGAACATTCTGTTATGTGTATGGGAACAACAGAAGGCGAGTACGAGACATTCAAAAGATTAATTACAGAAGTTTATCCAAAAGGAATTGTTTCTATCGTTTCAGATACTTGGGATTTATGGAAAGTTTTAACGGATTATCTTCCAAGATTAAAAGAAGAAATCGTTTCAAGAGAAGGTAAAGTCGTAATTCGTCCTGACAGCGGTGATCCAGTTGATATAATCTGCGGAAATCCGAACGGAAAAACAGAACAAGAGAAAAAAGGCGTTATCGAATTGCTTTGGGATGTTTTTGGAGGAACAACAAATGCTAAAGGATTCAAAGAATTGGTTCCGCAAATTGGTGCTATTTACGGAGACAGTATTACAGTAGCAAGAGCAACTCAAATCTGCGAAAGATTAAAAGAAAAAGGATTTGCTTCTACGAATGTTGTTTTAGGAATTGGATCTTTCACTTATCAATACAACACCAGAGATACGTTCGGATTTGCAATGAAAGCAACTTACGGAGAAGTAAACGGAGAAGGGAGAGCCATCTTCAAAGATCCGATTACAGATGACGGAACTAAAAAATCGGCTAAAGGATTAATGAAAATCGATTTAATCGATGGCAAGTATCATTTAACAGATAATGTTTCTTGGGAAGAAGAAAAACAAGGTGAATTGAAAGAAGTTTTTAGAGATGGAAAACTTTTGGTTGATCAATCGCTGAGTGAAATCAGAACGAGAGTAAAAAGTGAAGTGAGTATCGAAGCTTAATTATAAATAGAAAGCCTGAATTTTAAATTCAGGCTTTTTTGTGATTTGAATTTTTTACGTTCTGTTTGTCATTTCGACGAAGGAGAAATCTTCGCAAGTAGCTCCATACAGCAAATCGCCAATCTTTGTAGAGTTTCTAACGAAGATTTCTCCTTCGTCGAAATGACAATATTGTGGTATAATTTGTTTGTCTACTTCTTATAAAAATTATTATGATCAATATATTCCCAAACCTTTGGAGGCAATAAAGGCTGAATGTTTTTACCTTCTTTAATACTGTTTCGAATAAAAGTCGAAGAAATCTCTACAATTGGCGCATCAATAACATGAATTTTTGGATGCGATTTTAACTCAACATTTTCAGGTTCATCAGAAATTCTTGGGTAGACATAAATATCATGATTTTCCAGTATCACTTCATAGTTTCTCCATTTATGAAGCGTTTTCAGATTGTCTTCGCCCATAATTAAGGAAAACTCATGGGTTGGATATTTCTCTTGTAAATGAGCGAGCGTGATAACAGTATAACTCGGCTGAGGTAATTTAAACTCAATATCAGACGGTTTTATCTTTGTATAATCTTCTGTAGCCAGAAAAACCATTTGCAGACGCTGTTGGTCGTCTAATAAAGTCGATTTCTTTTTTAACGGATTGTGAGGTGTGACAACCATCCAAATCTGATCTAAATCTGCAAACTCGGCCATGTGATTCGCAATGATTAAATGACCAACATGTATAGGGTTGTATGTTCCGAAGTAAAGACCTATTTTCATAGTTGTAGTAACTAGTGCTTAGTAAAGAGTGATTAGTCTTTGAGTGTTTTTGAAAAGGCATTAATCATTTTTGATTCTTCCTCAATTTGATTTAAAATTTCTGCATAAAGACTTTGATTGGTTATAAAACCAAGGTCATTAGCAATTAATAATTGAGTTTCGATTTCAAACAAAGAACCTCTCGATATGTTTAAAAAATGACTAAAAGATTTATCAGTATTCCGGCCATAACCTTCTGCTATATTTGAAGGAATTGAAACGGAAGCTCTTTTTAACTGACTTGTTAAAGCGTATAATTCTTCTTGAGGAAATGATTTTACTAACTGATAAATTAAAGAAACTATTTTAACTCCTTTTTGCCAAACCAATAAATCTTTGTAGGACTTGATCATACTTATTTTTTAAGCTAATGACTAATTGCTATTCACTAATCACTTTTTAGAAATGAAATCTTTTACCAGTTGATGTGCTTCTTCAAGAGCAACTGATAAATCATAGTTTTTGATAATCACGTCGAACTGAGGCGCTGTTGCCAATTCTACAGAAGCTTTTGCGATACGCATATTGATTTTATCTTCGCTTTCTGTAGAACGTTGTTTTAATCGACGTTTTAATTCGTCAACACTTGGAGGTTTAACAAAAACAGCTAAAGTTTCTTCTGGAAATTTGTGTTTAATACGAAGGCCGCCAACCACGTCAATATCAAAAATGACATTTTTTCCTAAAGCCCAGATTCTTTCAATTTCCGATTTTAAAGTTCCGTAGAAGTTGTCGCGATACACTTCTTCCCATTCTAAGAAATCTTCAGCTTTAATGTGCTTTTTGAATTCTTCCAACGAAATAAAATAATAATCCTTTCCGTCTACTTCTTCACCACGTGGCGCACGTGACGCGGCCGAAATCGAAAATTCAAGATTTAAATCTTCCTGATCTAATAAATGTTTTACGATAGTTGTTTTTCCTGATCCAGACGGTGCCGAAAAAACAATTAATTTTCCTTTGTTCATTGTGTATGCTTTAGGCTTTAAGCAATATGCTCTAAGCTTGATATTTGTGTGGTATTTATGCTCTAAGCTTTAAAGCACATTCAAGACCTGCTCTTTAATCTTCTCCAATTCATCCTTCATCATCACAACCAATTTCTGCATTTGAGCATGATTGGATTTAGATCCCATTGTGTTGATTTCGCGTCCCATTTCCTGAGTGATAAAACCAAGTTTTCGTCCATTAGCTTCAGTTCCATTAAGGGTTTCTATAAAGTAATCCAAATGATTACCTAAACGAACTTTTTCTTCGGTAATATCCAGTTTCTCTAAATAATAGATTAATTCCTGCTCAAAACGGTTTTCATCAACATTAACCTGTAATTCTGAAATTGCAGTCTGCAAACGATCTTTAATTGCTTGTACACGTTCTGGATCAAGTGCCAAAGTATCATTCATGAATTGACGAATGTTTCCAATTCTTAAATTGAATTCTTTTTCAAGAGATTCACCTTCGTCTTTACGGAAGTTTAAAATGTTTTGAAGTGCCTCATCAATAATAACCTGAATCTGCTCCCAGTCATTCTCATCAATTTCTTCTCGTTCTGTTTTTAATGTGTCAGGCATACGAACCGCCATTTTCATTAATTCAGTCTCATCAGCATCTGGATTTACTTCTTTTAACTGCGCAATATAATTTTTTACGACAGGCACATTTACTTTAGTTGAAGTTTGTTCTGCAGTGCTTTCTACATAGATTGCAAAATCAATTTTTCCTCTTTCCAATTTAGTCGAAATAAGAGTTCGCAATCCAAGTTCCATCTCACGGTAAACCGATGGCATTCTTACATTTAAATCTAAACCTTTAGAGTTTAGAGATTTTACTTCAACGGTGATTTTTTTTGTAGGCAATTGCAAAGAAGCTTTGCCAAACCCTGTCATAGATTGTATCATATAATTGAGTATAAAGGCGCAAAGATAAATAAAAGTTTGATGTGTTACGTTGTAAATTGTGAATCAGTTTTATAGATCAAAATTTACGGTTATTCTTACGTTAGTGCGTTTATAACTTCAGCTACATTTTTTTGGCTGTTGCCGATGTAAATTTTTCCGTCAATAATAAAAACCGGACGGCTTAAGAAAGTATAATGCTCTAAAATGTATTTTTTAAAATCGGCTTCAGTTAAAGATTTTTCTTTTAACCCCATTGACTTATACAATTGAGCCTTTTTGCTAAATAACGCTTCATAACTTCCGGAAAGTTTATACATTTCTTCCAGTTGTTCTTCTGTAATGGGATCTTGTCTAATGTCTTGAAAAACTAGATTGTTTTCTGGAAGACTTTTAATGATTTTACGACAAGTATCACAGGATGCTAAGTAATATATTTTGTTCATTATTTATGAATTTGTTAGAATGCAAAGAAAATCCATTTGAAGCTTAAAAATGATTAATTTTAGAAAAAAAATAAAATTATGAGTTCAGTTTTTGATGTACAGAAAACGATTAGAGAAATTCTCTTGAAGATTTTAGACAGTCATTCGTTAGAACAATTAAACAAAGTTCCAGATGGTTTTAGCAACAATATTATTTGGAATATAGGGCATTGTATTTCGTCGCAGCAGGTTTTGGTTTATAAATTATCGGGCCTTCCGACAATGGTTTCTGAAGATTTCATTAACAAATACAGAAAAGGAACTAAACCAGAAGGGGATGTTTCTCAAGCTGAAGTTGATGAGATTCGAACATTGCTTTCTACAACATTAGAAAAAACAAAAAATGATTTTGAGAGCGGACTTTTTGTTGATTACCACGAATATACTACAAGTATCGGTTTCACGCTTCGTCATGTTCAAGGAGCCTTAGATTTTAATAATTACCACGAAGGGCTTCATAGTGGAATTGCAATGGCGATAAGAAAATTGGTTTAAAAAAAGTCCCGCTTAAAGCGGGACTTTTTTTATTCAATTATGGTTTCAATGGTAACCTTCATGGCTCCGGCACCTTTGTGTTTTGTAATGTCCATAAAAGCTCGTTTAGACAAATCGATTTCGCGGGTTTTTACAAAAGGTCCGCGATCTGTAATTTTTACAATAACGAATTTGCCATTGGCTTCATTGGTTACTTTAACTCTTGTTCCAAAAGGAAGTTTTTTGTGAGCTGCAGTATAACTGTTGTTGTTGAATCTACTTCCATTAGCGGTTCTTTTTCCGTTAAAACGATCTGCATAGTAGGAGGCATGAGCGTTTTTCTTGTATGGTCTCAGTTTTAAACCTTTGTCAGTAAAAACAGAATCCGGCAACGGAATAATAGCTGGTTTTACATTTTTAACAGTATCTTGAATGATTTTAGGTTCTGTTGTAGGTTTGGTTTGGCTTATGACATACGTAAAGCCGCTAATTAAGGTTAAAGCGATTGTGGCGAATAAAATGTTCTTTTTATTTCTCATGGGTTATTCTTTTTCAGACTTGGGGGGAGTTTGTACAAATAATATGCCGAGATAAAAAAAGCCCTGATTAAGGGCTTTTAATTGGTATTTTTTAGAACCAAAGGTTCCATGGAATTCTACTTAAAATAAGC
The DNA here is from genome assembly GCF_056824325.1 of Flavobacterium sp. B330r. NCBI lineage: Bacteria > Pseudomonadati > Bacteroidota > Flavobacteriia > Flavobacteriales > Flavobacteriaceae > Flavobacterium > Flavobacterium sp. B330r. The sequence goes on along the minus strand of NZ_CP124860.1, from coordinate 1,513,560 downwards.
AATAATCCTAATCCGTAAAAAATAGCAAAGGTTTTAAATTTAGCTTCGCTATTGATTAATTTTTTATGTTTAGACCATCCGATAGTTATCAAGATGATAGCAATAATATTAATTAGAGGGTGTTCTAATGATGTTAATCTTAATTCTGCATTTGACATTTGACCTAATACAGCAAAGCCTCTCGCAGAAACAAAATATAAGATTAAACCAATCAATAATTGAGTGTGTGTGCCAATTAAAGCAAATAAAGCGATTTTACGATCCTTACCAGTAAATTCTTTTTTTGAAGTTACTCCGATGATAGCGTTAACAACTGCAATTACTAAAAGAAGCAATGCTAAGTACGCCCAGCCAGAGTGAAATTTTTGTAGAAAATTATACATAAACTGTGTTTTTTGTTCAAAAACAAATATAACAAAAAAGGCTATAAAAAAACGGCATTAAACTTAAAAGTCAATGCCGTTTTTATTATTTATTTAGATTCTAAATTCTTAGAAATCGTAACGTAATGCGAAGTTCCAAGTTCTACCGAAACCAAAGTATACTTGGTTTGTAGTAGCAATTCCTTTGTAAGTTGTAACAGTAGGAACATCAGCAGCAAATATATTTGTTTTTGCTTCAGCAATGTAAGTGTAATCAAAAAGGTTATTTACATTTAATCTGAAACCTACTGAGTTGCTTTTGTTTCTGCCTACTAACAATTTGTATGATAAACCAGCATCAGCAGTACCGTAAGATGGTAATTGTAATGCACCTCTGTTATCTTCTTTAGTAAAGTTTCCTGGAGAGATAGCAGCATACAATTTGTCAACATAGTTGTAGTTTGCATCTACAGTAAAACGAGGTAAGATTTCATAAGTTGCTCCTAAAGCAGCAGTTGTTTGAGCAGCATCACCAACTCTTACACCGTCAAGGAATAATGTTGAACCAGTTCCAATTTGATTGTTAGCTGAATCGTAACGGTTACTTGTACTTGTTCCTTCATATTTCCAATCTCCAAGAGATAGCATACCTGTAATAGTAAGTTTGTCAAGAACTTTAGCAGTACCATCAATCTCAATACCTGAGTGGATTTCTGTAATTCCAGCGAAATCAAAGTAACCACCTGGATTATCAGCAGCACCATCATTAGATCTTTGGTATCTGTCTTTCCAAGAAGTTCTGTATAAGTTAACATTTGCAGTAAATTTACTTGTACGTAAACCATATCCAGCTTCAACAGCAAAGATTTTTTCGTTTGTTAAGTTACCAGCTACAATTGAACTGTTGTTTGGGTAAACTGCATTAAAGAATGGTTGTTTTGAGTAGTATCCTGAGTTAACAAAAACATTATGGTGCTCGTTGATGTTGTAGTTAACACCACCTTTTACGTTACCACCTAAGATGTTTTCGTAATCTGTACTTGCTAATGGAGTTCCAGCTGCATATTTGAAATAGTCAACTCTTTTGAATCCTTGTTGAGAAAGTGCACCTTGAACGAATGCAGTAAATTTATCAGAAGTATACTCTAATTGAGTAAATCCTCCATACCATCTTACGTCACCGTCATTGTTGAAGTTGATTTTTTCTTCTTTGTCAGTGCTTTTGAATACATTCCAAGCTGGGTATGTAGAATATGTACCGTATAAAACTCTATTAGGGTTGTTTACATCAAAATTGTCAGCGAATGCATCTGCTCCTAGAAGGTTGTTTACGTTTTGGTAGTGAAGACCTTTGTATCCTCTTACATCAACTCCTAAATCCCAAGTTAAATTTTCTGTGAATTTTTTGTTGAAGTTAACAATTGCACCATACCAGTTGTGAGAGTTAACAGATGAAATTTGAGAAATACCATTTGTAGTATTGTTTCCAGTAAGTGAAGTATTTTGGTATTGACCAGTCGTACCTGTTGTTGTACGAGTAGAAGCAGCTCCATTGATCATTACCGTTTCACCTGAGTTGTAAGCTACGATTTTATCATAATCCACTAAACCATCTGCTGTTCTAAATGCAGCGTTAGCATAATTTAATCCTTTAATAAATCCAGTTCCTCTAGATCCTCCTCCACGTCCGAAAGAAGCGTAAGCAACAGCAGATAATTTAGATGTTTCATTAATTTGGAAATCATAGTTTAATGAAGTAACAGGTTTGTGGTAGTAGTTTCTTACCATGTTGAAAGCCTGACCATCTTTGTATCCCCAATCAGAGTTATATCTAATGTTTGGATCAGATACTGAACCATATTGTTGATACTGTGCTATAGTGATGAATGTAGATCTTTGATCGTGCCATTGTGGAGCACCAGTAACTGTAAATTGGAAATCGTGCTTGTTGTTTTTTGTAGTATAACCAAGAGCTACATAGTAGTTATCTCCGTTAAATTGAGTTCCATCTACATATCCGTCACCTTGAGTGTGGCTGTATAATACAGAAGCAGAGAATCCGCTATCTAATTTTCCTGTGTTGTAAGCAACGTTAGATTTGAAGAAATTATCGTTACCAAAAGAAGTACCAACTGTACCACCTTGTTTTAAATCTGAAGCTTTAGTTACGTAGTTCATAGTACCTCCAACAGAAGCAATAGCTAATTTAGAAGAACCTAAACCTCTTTGTACTTGAATGAAAGAAGTAACGTCAGATAAACCTGCCCAGTTACTCCAGTAAACAGCACCATTTTCCATGTCGTTAACTGGCATACCGTTAACCATTACCGCAACGTTGTTTTGGCTAAATCCACGAATTGTGATTCTAGAATCTCCAAATCCACCACCAGATTTAGTTACATAAACAGATGGAGTGCTTTTTAACATTTCAGGAAGTTCTTGGTTTCCTAGTTTTGCCTGAATTTCAGAAGCTTTAATTGTTGATACTGCAACAGGAGTTTTTCTGTCTTTTGCAATATCTACTGTGCTACTTTTAACTACAATCTCGCTCAATTCGTTTGAGTTAGAAACCAAAGTGATAGTTCCTAAGTTTGTAGTTGCGCCGTTAGACACATTAAATTTCACAGTTTGGTTGTCATAACCTAAGAAAGAGATAACAATCTCTCCTGTGCTTGATGTTGAAGTAAGAGTAAATTTACCATCAAAATCTGTTGAAGTTGCTGTAGTAGATCCTTTGATCACTACATTTGCTCCTGGTAATCCACCTGTTCCGTCGGTAATTTTACCAGTAACTTTTCCTTGAGAAAATACGGTTGAAACTATCATAAAGAATAGTCCGGTCAGTAACCAATTTTTCATTTTCTTCATTTTGTTATTGAGTTTATTGTTTTTGGCAAAATTATAACAAATAACTCAGATAATGTTATCGAAATGTTAAGAAAAACAAGTTTTGCTTTTTGTGCTGCGCATTAAAATGAATTTTTCTCTTTTTATTAGAAAAAATATTGATTTATTGAATTTATGCAATGTTTTTTTGTTAAAACTGTAATTATTTTCATAGTCAAGCAATGTTAAAAATGTAAATTAGCGGATTTTTCTGTCTTTTGTCGGAATTTTATACAAAAAACGTCCTAATTTTACTAGTAATTAGGACGTTTCAAAAGTTATAGAAATTTTAAGACAATGTTTCTATTTGTTTTTTAAGAAATGATTTAACAAAAATGAAGTCGAACTGTCGTGATTTTTAACGGTCTTAGAATTGATCTCGTCTAAGATTGAGTTTGCTAATTGCTTACCTAATTCAACTCCCCATTGATCAAAACTAAAAATATTCCAGATTACACCTTGAACAAAAATCTTGTGTTCGTATAATGCAATTAAAGATCCTAAGCTTTTTGGAGTAAGTTTTTGAATTAAAATTGTATTGGTTGGTTTGTTTCCTGTAAAAACTTTAAATGGTAATAAGTAAGATGCTTTTTCAGCGGCAAGTCCTTGTTTGTCAAATTCTGCTTGAACTTGAGCCGAAGTTTTACCATTCATTAAAGCTTCAGTCTGTGCAAAGAAATTAGACATCAATTTATCGTGGTGATCTTCATTGCCATAAAGTGGTTTTACGAATCCGATAAAGTCTGTTGGAATTCTTTTTGTTCCTTGGTGAATTAATTGGAAAAAAGCGTGTTGAGAATTTGTTCCTGGCTCTCCCCAAATGATTGTTCCAGTTTGATAGTTAACAGGTTTTCCATCACGACCAACACTTTTTCCATTGCTTTCCATAAAAGCTTGCTGTAAATAAGGAGCAAGTTTGTGTAAATATTGTGTGTATGGAATCAAAGCTTCGCTTTCAGCACCATAAAAATTATTGTACCACACGCTTAATAAAGCCAAAATAACCGGAATGTTTTCGTCGAATTCTGCCGATTTGAAATGCTCGTCCATTTCATTTGCTCCAACTAACAATTGATTGTAGTTTTCAAAACCAATTGCTAAAGCGATGCTCAAACCAACTGCGCTCCAAAGAGAAAATCTTCCTCCAACCCAATCCCACATTGGAAAAACGTTGTCAGGATTAATTCCGAATTCTGTTACATTTTTAATGTTTGTAGAAACCGCTGCAAAGTGTTTCGCAATATCTTCCTGAGTAGCCGATTTTAAAAACCATTCTTTAATAGTTTCTGAATTCGAAAGCGTTTCTTGCGTTGTAAATGTTTTAGAAACAATCACGAAAAGTGTCGTTTCAGGATTTAGTTTTTTGATAACTTCATTTACGTGGTCACCGTCAACATTTGAAACGAAATGTGTGTTTAGGTGATTTTTATAAAATTGTAAAGCTTCAACCGCCATTACTGGACCAAGGTCTGAACCACCAATACCAATATTTACAACATCAGTAAAAGCTTTTCCTGTATATCCTTTTCTTTGCCCAGAGATTACTTCTTCTGTAAAGTTTTTGATTTTATTTTTTACTTCGTAAACTTCTGGAATTACATTTTCTCCGTCAACCTTAATAACTGCTGATTCTGGAGCACGTAATGCCGTATGTAAAACAGCACGATTTTCTGTCTGATTGATTAATTCTCCTCCAAAATATTGTGCGATCGCATCTTTCAGTCCGATTGAGTTTGCCAACTCTAACAAAAGAGAAACAGTTTCCTGACTAATATTGTTCTTTGAGTAATCTACTAAAAAATCATTCCATTGTAAATTGAATTTTTCAGCACGGGCACTATCTTGTTGAAACAATTCTTGTATTGTGGTTTCGTGAATTGCGTTATAGTGGTTTTGTAGATTTTTCCACGCTTCAGTCCCAGTTGGGTTTGTTGTGTTTAAAGCCATTTTATCTATAATTGAGTTTGTTTTCTGAAACACAAAAATACTGAAATAACTTTTAAAAGGGGAACGGTTTGCGATTATATAGCAATTAGTTACGAAAACGTTTTATGAATTATCACTTTTGATTTTTGGAAGTTATAATGATTGCTCCATCATTTTCCTTTTCGTTATAAATTATACGGCTGCTGTTTTTGTTTATAAAGTCTAAAGTAATAATGTCAAGTTTTTTAAGTGGTAAGAAGATGGTGTCTTGTTTTTTATTGTATTTAAATGGAATTCCGTTTATTACAATCAATGGCGATTCTCCAATCAAATCTTTTTCGAAGGCAGTGCCAACTAGTTGCTGTACAAAATATTTGCTTTCTTCTTTTTCATTTAAAATAAAAACTTTTGGATTGGAGCATCCTACGGCTAATAGTGATAAAAGTATCAGAAAGGATTTTTGCATGAATAAATAAGAGTTTAAGAAAAAAAATTTTACCAGAATTTCCACCAAGGTTTTTTGTTAATTTCTATAATTTTCTTCGAAACATCAACATCAATTCTTTTTGGAGATTCGATTTTAATTTTAGAATCGTCAAAAAATAATTGTCCGCTTTCGTCCATTCCGAGAGGAGATTTTGTTCTTTCTTTCCATTCTTCGGTTTGCAATTCTGAAACGAAAGGTAAATCGATTTTTTCGCGAAAGCGTTTTTGAGCTTTTTCTATAATTTCTTCCTCTAAGTTTGAAGATGAATTTTTGAAAAGCGAAATTGAATTGTCTGGAATATTCAAAAGAAAAATTTGAGTTTTATCTCCAATCTTCTGAATGTCTAATACTTTAAAATAGGTAATTGAATCTAATAGAAAATGACCAATTTTTGATGAGTCAGGATTGAATTTCGACAAGTCTTTTGCATGCGAACTGGCAATCAAATATCTAAGGTTGCTCGAAAGTCCTCCGCCAATCGAACTCATATCAGTAAAAGCTTTTTCCTGAATAATCTGTCCGACTTTATAATTTAAAATTAGACTTTCAGGAAGATTTGTATCTCTGTAAAATAATTTTAAACCAGAAAAAGTTTCATGATACATGGTTTTAAGGCGTTCATTTTTCATCGCTTTAAATCAAAAAGATTATAAAATGGGTTATTAAAGATTCCCAATACTATCTAATTCTCTTTTTAGAGGTTCAATCTGTTTCATGAAACGAGTTCTGTCGTTTCCTGTCAAAGATTCTCCAGTCGGTAAATTTAAACGAAGGGCATCGACTTGTATTCCATTTTTCCAAAAACGGTAACAAACGTGAGGGCCAGAAGCTAGGCCGGTGCTTCCTACCAAACCAATTGTCTGACCTTGAGTAACGCGCTGTCCGCGGCGAACCAAGATTTTAGACATATGTAAATATTGAGTAGAGTAGGTTCCGTTGTGTTTTACTTTTACAAAGTTTCCGTTTCCTGCAGTATATCCTGTAGCTTCAACAACACCAGAAGCGGTTGTAGAAATTGGCGTTCCTGTTGGAGCGGCGTAATCTGTTCCTTTATGCGCTTTCCAGGTGTGCTGTACCGGATGATATCTATTCATAGTGAATCTTGAAGTGATTCGGCTGAATTTAATTGGAGTTTTTAAGAAGAAGTTTTTAAGTGTTTTTCCTTCATCATCATAATATTCAACTTTACCAGAAGTGGTGTCTCTTGCAAAAGGGAAGGCGTAAATTATTTTGCCTTTATATTCAAAAAATGCGGCCTCAAGATCTTCAACGCCATCATATGTTTTTCCGTTGATAAATCTTTCAGTGAAAATTAATCCGTAGCGATCTCCTTTTTTAAGTTTAAAAAAGTCAATAGACCAAGAAAATACTTTTGTGATTCTGCTGGCCAAAGCTGTTTCAACACTTTCGTTTCCTAAAGTTTCAGATAATGAACTTTTAAGAACGCCACCAATCATTTTTCTTTTGAGAGAAACAGGTTTTATTTTTTTATATGCTTTTGCAATGCTATCTCTTAAATCAATAACATAATAACTTAAGGCGTCTGGCTGATAAACAAAAACTTGAAGATTATTCGTTTTGTTTTTAGAACGAAGTAAAGTAAAGGGTTTGCCATAACGAATGCTTCTGACATTGAACGAATCTTTTACCTGTTCTACAATATCATGTACTTTTTTATCTCCAATATTTTGACTTTGGAGTATGGAGCCAAAAGAATCTCCTTTTGAAATAGTATCATTAACAACATTAAAATCTGCGTAATTAAAACCGAATTCTATTTTTTTGGTTGCTGGTTTAGTAATTTTTGTTTCTACTTTTTCTTCTGCTTTTTTACATGAAAAAATAGAAAACAAGACAATTAAAATTACGACTGCTTTTTTCAAACTTTTAATATTTTTTTGTGGTGAAATTAAACTTCGGTTTCATTTCCCCAATTGGACAATTCTTCTTCGGTCCACAATTTAGGAAAAAAGATGCGTCTTTGGTATTTTGGGTGCATATATTTTTGCCAATCACTTCCTCCAGTAGCTTCTCCGTTACCTTTTCCGCTCTCCAAAATGTATTTTCTAGCCGTATTAAGGTGCTGCATTACCCAAGTAATGTTTACCGTTTTGTCGTAATGGCGCATTGCTGCAATTAGTTCTGTATTTTGTTGGTCTTTAATAGGTAATTGAATGAATTTTTGCCAAAGGTTTTTGGTTTTAAAAGAAGCCATTTGTCTTAAAAACTGCTCTTTGTACTTTTTTTCAAACTCATTTAGCAAATATGATTTTTCGCCAGTATGATAATCTTTTCCGGCAGCTTGCCAATAAAGATGTTCAAAGCTAGTTTCTAAATCGGTATTTTCGTCAAAGTTTGCTTTGTATCTGCGGTCTGTCAAATTGATCACGTCAGTCGAAGCAAATTCGATCATTCTATATTGAGCGCTTTGGAATCCGCTTGCAGGAGTAAGCGTATTTCTAAATTTCATGTATTGATCTACTTCCATACCATTTTCCATAATACTGAAAGAGTTGGTAAGCATGTCAAAATATCTTGTGATTCTTGATAGTCTTTCGCTAAAAAAATCAACTTGAATGTTTTCTGTTTCGGCAATCTGATCAATTTCCCACAGAATCATTTTAAAAATCAATTCGTTTACCTGATGGTACATTATAAATACCATTTCGTCAGGAAGTGTAGTACGCTGAATTTGCAGATTCAAAAGAGCATCGGTCTGAATATAATCCCAATATGTGATAGGTTTAGCCCAAAGCAATCCTTCTAATTGAACATCAGTTTTTTGATTTATGGCTTGAAATTTAAGATCAATTTCTTTTAAAAGTGCTTCAGAATTATCTGTAGGGTTCATTATTTTTTTACTTTAAGTGGACTTTTTAATCCTTTATAATCATCAAGATCTGCCTTAAGCGATCCGACGGCCAAATCTGCTTTAATTCTTATGGGAACTTTGTTTACATCATCTGTTATCCAGAGTGTTAAGCTCTCTTTTTCTTTAAATACTCTACCTGTCTGTACCAATGGCTTAAAGACCATCGTAGAAACGGTTCCAAATTTAGTCGTAATATCTTGACGGCCTACAAATTTTAACTTAAATTTTGTGATTTCTTCATCAAAAAACATGTCGATTGTAATGGCTTCGCCAGATTTAAGTTTATCGATATTGGGATGGTTTCTCAAAAAGTAAAATGCCGAAACAATATCTTGCACATCTTCTGATACTAGAATCGTTTTCTCTGATTTTCTTTTATAGTCTTTTACCAAAACTCTATTTTCTGCTTGATTGAAAAAACCTTCTTGATTTTTGGTATAGCCACCTTCGTCAATTTTTCTAACATAACGATAGGGTTTTCCTGTTTCTTTGTCAAAATAACTTTCGTATAAATCTTCTACTTTAAAGAAAAATTTAGACATTCCAGTTGTGTAACCTTTTCCAATAGAGTGGTATACCTTTTTGTTGTTTATCGTAGCATCTTTAATTTCAAGTGTAGCATAGCCGGCATTTACAATTCCGTAATGTATTCTAAATTTGAAATATTCTCCAGTATCGAAGGCATCTTCTTTTTGAGGCGCAAATGAGAGTGTTGTTAGTGCTAATATAGTGAGGATGAGCTTTTTCATAGTACATTCTTTACATTTTATTATAAAGATAGACAAATGCAAATTTTATTCCAAATGTACCAAAACAAAAAAACTCAGTCAAAAATGACTGAGTTTTTATGCTATTAACTAACCAAAAAACTATAAATTATGAAATTTATATCAATTCGGAAGGAAACCACCCCTTCCTGATTTGCGGTGCAAAGATAGATAGAAAGTTCAAAAATAAAATAGCAAAAGTCAAGTTTAACATAACATTTGCAAAAAAAGCATCGTTTTTTGGCGAATTATGTGATTTTATGCATTAAAATTAACATTTTACAGCGTTCCTCTCAATTCTTGCTCTCTTTCGATAGACTCAAAAAGGGCTTTAAAGTTACCTGCACCGAACCCTTTTGCCCCCATTCTTTGAATAATTTCGAAGAAAAGCGTCGGTCTGTCTTGAACGGGCTTTGTAAAAATCTGTAAAAGGTAACCGTCTTCGTCGGCATCGACCATGATCGCTAATTTTTCGATTTCGCTCAAATCCTCTTTCATCATGTCCATATGAACACCCAATCTTTCAGGAATTGCTTCGTAATATGCGTGTGGAGGAGCCGATAAAAATTCAACACCACGTGCTCTAAGTTGTGATACCGTTTTAATAATATCGTCTGTAGCAATGGCAATGTGCTGAATTCCAGGTCCGCCGTAAAAATCTAAATATTCTTCAATTTGAGATTTTTTCTTTCCTTCTGCAGGTTCGTTGATTGGAAATTTAATCCTTCCGTTTCCGTTAGACATTACTTTACTCATCAAAGCAGAATACTCTGTAGTAATTTGTTTGTCATCAAAAGATAGGAAATTTACAAATCCCATAACTTCTTCGTAGAATTTTACCCAAGTATTCATTTCGTTCCAACCTACATTTCCAACCATATGGTCGATGTATTTTAATCCAGTTGATTCTGGGTTAAAGTCAGATTTCCATTCTTTATAACCTGGCAAGAAAACACCATTGTAATTTTTTCTTTCTACAAAAATGTGAACTGTCTCTCCGTAAGTGTAGATTCCAGAACGAACCACTTGTCCAAATTCATCTTCTTCAACCGTTGGTTCCATAAAAGAACGCGCACCACGCTTCATGGTTTCTTCGTACGATTTTGTAGCGTCTTCAACCCAAAGTGCAGCCACTTTTACTCCGTCGCCGTGTTTTTTCAAATGTTCGTTTATTGGAGAATCTGCTGTTAATGGCGTTGTCAAAACAATTCTAATTTTATCTTGTTTTAAAACATAAGATGCTCTATCTCTTACTCCAGTTTCCAATCCGGCATAAGCCAAAGATTGATATCCAAATGCAGATTTATAATAATGTGCAGCTTGTTTGGCATTCCCCACATAAAATTCTACATAATCTGTTCCTAATAATGGAAGGAAATCTTGTGCTCCTTCAAATATTTTCTCTAATCCGTATTCTACTGATTTTACTTCTTTTGACATGATGTTTATTTGTTTAATCGGTTAATCATTTAACTGATTTTTCCGAAATGTTGTGTTTGAAATTTGTTTTTTTAACGCAAAGAGCGCTAAGTAAATCGCAAGGTCCGCAAAGTTTTTATAGCGATCTTTGCGTAAAATCCTTGCGAACTTTGCGGTTAGATCGAAAGTGAGATTTATTCACACCAAGATTTATAGTACTGTCCATCATCAAGACCCATAGCCTCTTCAGTAACCATTAATGGACGGAACGTATCCACCATTACAGCTAATTCCTGAGTTTCTTTATGACCAATACTTCGTTCCATTGCGCCTGGCGCTGGTCCGTGCGGAATTCCTTTTGGGTGTAAAGTAATATGGCCTTGCTCAATATTATTACGGCTCATAAAATCGCCGTCTACATAATATAGAACTTCGTCAGAATCAATATTGCTGTGATTATATGGCGCCGGAATGGCTTTCGGATGATAATCGTAAAGTCTTGGGCAGAATGAACAAACGACAAAAGTTGCCGTTTCAAAAGTTTGATGTACCGGAGGCGGTTGGTGAACACGCCCGGTTATAGGTTCGAAATTATGAATTGAAAATCCGTATGGGAAATTGTAGCCGTCCCAGCCTACAACGTCAAACGGATGTGTGGCATAAACCACTTCGTGAATCATTCCTTCCTTTTTGATTTTAATTAAAAAATCGCCTTTTTCGTCATGAGTTTCCAATTCGCTAGGCAAAATAAAATCACGCTCACAAAATGGAGAATGTTCTAAATGCTGTCCAGATTGGTTTTTATAACGTTTTGGAGTGTAAAAAGGAGAATAAGATTCTACATAAAATAATCGGTTGTCTTCTGTTTCGAAATCGATCTGATAAATAATACCGCGCGGAATAATTAAATAGTCGCCATATTCAAACGGAATATTTCCTAACATGGTTCTTAACTTTCCTTTTCCTCTATGAATGAAAAGCATTTCATCGGCATCGGCATTTTTATAAAAATAATTACGAAGCGATTCTTTCGGCGCAGCCAAACCAATAATACAGTCTTTATTGACAAGCATTGCTTTTCGGCTGTCCAGAAAATCATTTTCGGGTTTTAATTCAAAACCTTTAAAAAGAAGTGATTTTATATTTTTTCCGATTGCAATTTTAGGTTCAACCGAATGAGAGTTTAAAATTTCTTTAACCTGAGTTGGTCTGTGTACGTGATAAGATAGCGACGAATGCCCGTGAAAACCTTCGGTTCCGAACAATTGTTCATAGTAAAAACCTCCGTTTGGTTTTTCAAATTGGGTGTGTCGCTTTTGCGGAAATTCTCCGAGTTTGTGATATAATGGCATGGCTTTTCAATTAGATAATTAGTAAATTAGATAATTCGAAAATTTGAATTGCAGAGTGAATAATCAGTTCAATTTTTTCAATTGACTAACTATCTCAATTCGATAGAAGCATTATTCTGGATTTCTCTTAATAAGAAATTGAAGATACTCTAATAAACCTGTCCAATTTGTTTTCATTATAACAAATGTCGTAATTTTTTCGGAGTAAAAATAAAAATTATATTATTTATAACTATAAAATAACTTAGTTTTTTTGATTTAATTTTTATGATGTAAAAAAATACACTGTTTTTATTGAAGTATTCTCGGTTATAATACTAAAATTGAAACCCGATACTAAACCACGTAAAGCTTTTTGACATTTCTGGAGACCAAGATTGTTTTACTTCGATAGGTCCAATTATGGTTTCTAAACCATAACCAATGGCATATCCTGTATACTTTGGCATAGAAACCCAATCTACAGAAGAAAAAATATCATCTCCTAAGTTGGCAAAATTTGCTGATACATTGATGTGATTTTTTTTGAAGATTTCGTAATCAATATTAATATCAGTTTTAATATAACTGTTACCGGCAATGCTTAGAAAATCGTATCCGTAGAAATAATTGAAATTGTTTATTTTGTTGTAGCCATAACCACCAAATATAAAATCAAAAAACGGAACACTGTCGCTGCCAATATTAAACCCAGCATCGGCTCCAAATTTTATAGTTGCTTTTCTAAATAGCGGTCTAATAACTGATATTTCGGCTTTCGCAATCGAAAAAGGTTTAAATTGCTTTGTATAATCTGATGATGCCATATAGGTTTGCAGATCTGTAGAAAAATATAATCCAGAACTTGGGTAATATTTTTCATCTAACGAATCGTATTTTAAATAGGCAAAGGCACTAAAATAATTGCTTTTTTCAATTATGTTATCTTCATTGGTAAGTGTTGGGGAGTTAATTTTTAGATACTTATATTCTAATCCACCGCCCATTAAAAATTTCTGGACAAAAATAGTCTGAAAATAAGCCTGATTGGTTATATCCATGAAGTCAACATTAATAAGGTTGACATTTGGATTCTCTTTAAGAACGCCACTCAAACTAGTCGTTACATTTCGATTAAATTGATTCAGTCTTGAACGGAAGCCAAAACTGATGTTAAAACCATTTTCGACATAATAGTTAAAATCATATCTAAAATTATCACCCAAAATGATATCTAAAGAAGTAACGTCGTTTTTTAAAAAAGTCTTTTTATGAGTTAGGTTTAATAAAACCGCACTTTTGTAAAGACCATCATAATGAAGTCCAAGTTTTAGATAAGTTTGCGTTGGATTTTCTCTTAAAACCAAATCCAAATCGTCCTTATCGCCATCTGGCTGAAGGCAATAGGAGATAGTGCTAAAGTTTTGTGTTGCATTTAAGTTGTTTATCCCAGCTTTAAGTCCGTCATAGGTTATGGTGCTTCCTGGTTTAAAACGTAGCTTACCGCGAATATATTCTTTGGTGTAATTTTCTAATTTATCAGTATTTATGTCTTGAATATGAAGTGTGTCTGTTTCAACTTTTAATTTTGGCTTTTTGTAAAAGTGGTTTTCATCACTCAAAGTTTTGATTTTTTCATAAACCGCAAAAGCGGCTTCTTCTCCTTTTCTAATGATTTCTTCTCCTCGGTCAAACGAGATAACTCCAAAATCACGAATATCGGGTCTGATGTAAACATCTGTATCCTTTATTTTGCTTTTCATTTTTTCGATGGATTGCAGATTGGTAATCTGAACCAAGATTCGTGTGGCGTTTTTCAGGTTTTTTCTTTTCAGCAAATCGTCTTGAACATCTACACCAATAATAATATCTGCGCCGAGATTGCGAACTTCTTGTATAGGATAATTATTTACAACGCCACCATCAACCAATAGATTTCCGTCAATTTCAACTGGTGTAAATAGGGAAGGGAAAGCCGAACTCGCCATCATGGCCTGAACCAGATTTCCTTTGTTTAGCAAAACTTCTTCGCCTGTTTCAATATTAGTTCCAATACATAAAAAAGGAGTTGGCAGTTTGTTGAAATCCCGAACGTGACGTACATTTCTAGTTAAACTGCTTAATAAATTATAATTGTACATTCCTTTTGAAAGCGCTTCTGGAATGCCGACTCTGAAGTTACTGAAAGGCAAGACAATCGCATATAACTCGTCATTCTTCTTGCCATAAAAATTCTTAGAAGAACGCGGAATATAATCGTTTATTAATTCGTCGAAATTGGTTCGTTTGAAAATAGAATCGATTTGAGAAGCATTGTAACCAGAGGCATAAAGTCCGCCAATTACAGATCCCATACTGGTTCCGCCAATGTAGTCGATTTTGATTCCGGCTTCTTCCAAAACTTTCAAAACTCCAATATGTGCAAAACCTTTAGCGCCGCCGCCACTTAAAACTAATCCTATTTTGGGTCTTTTAACACTATCTTTTTTTGTTTCCTGCGAAAATGATTTTGACGAAAACAAAAAGGTCAGCAATAAAACAAATGAGAATGCGTACGAAGAAGCTCCTTTGAAACAAATTTTTGAAATGTACAGTTGGAATGAACGCATAAAAACTTTAATTGGTTTTGTAAAAGTCGACAATTTTTTTGGCTTTAGAAACACCTATAACGTCTGAAATTTCTTTTTCTGTGGCCAATTTTAATCTTTTAACACTTTTAAAATGCTGAATCAAAGCAAGCATGGTTTTTTCGCCAATTCCAGGAATGCTTTCAACAGAAGAATTAAGTGCCGATTTGCTTCGTTTGTCTCTGTGAAAAGTAATTCCAAATCGGTGCGCTTCGTTTCGTAACTGTTGAATCACTTTTAAGGTTTCTGATTTTTTGTCTAAATATAATGGAATCGAATCGCCTGGATAAAAAAGTTCTTCCAAACGTTTTGCAATTCCGATAATGGCAATTTTACCGCGTAAACCTAATTCATCAATACTTTTTAAAGCCGATGATAATTGTCCTTTTCCACCGTCAATGATTATTAGCTGAGGCAAAGGCTGATTTTCGTCTAATAATCTTTTGTAACGGCGATAAACAATTTCGGTCATCGAAGCAAAATCGTCGGGGCCTTCAACAGTTTTAACGTTAAAATGGCGATAATCTTTTTTGCTTGGTTTTCCGTCTTTAAAAACAACGCAGGCCGCAACAGGATTTGTTCCCTGAATGTTCGAGTTATCAAAACATTCTATATGTCTTGGTTCAACAGGAAGACGTAAATCTTTCTGCATCTGCGCCATAATTCTGTTCACATGACGATCTGGATCTACAATCTGTAATTGCTTTAATTGTTCGATTCGATAAAATTTAGCATTTCGAATTGACAAATCTAAAATCTGTTTTTTATCTCCAAGCTGAGGAACAGTTATTTTAATGTTTTCGCCCAAATCCATTTCAAAAGGAACAATGATTTCTTTTGATAATAGCTGAAAACGCTCGCGAAGTTCTATAATCGCCAATTCTAATAATTCTTCATCACTTTCATCCAGCTTTTTCTTCATTTCTAAAGTGTGCGAACGAATAATTGAACCATGAGAAATCTGAAGGAAGTTGACATAAGCCGCACTTTCGTCAGAAATAATAGAGAAAACATCAATATTGGTAATCTTCGGATTGATAATGGTAGACCTAGATTGATAGTTTTCTAAAACTTCAATCTTTTCTTTGATTTTTTGCGCTTCTTCAAACTGTAAATTCTGCGCATAAGTGTTCATCAGTTTCTTGAAATCCTTTAAGCTTTCTTTGAAGTTTCCTTTTAAGATTTCGCGAATTGCATTGACTTGTCTTTGGTATTCTTCCAAAGGTTCCAAACCTTCGCAAGGGCCTTTGCAATTGCCAATATGATATTCCAGACAAACTTTAAATTTTCCCGAATTAATATTAGATGCGCTCAAATCATAATTGCAAGTTCGTAGCGGATATAATTCTTTGATTAAATCTAAAATAGTATGTACTGTTTTGAAACTGGTGTAGGGGCCAAAATATTCAGAGCCGTCCTTGATCATGTTTCGAGTTGAAAATATTCTTGAAAAAGGTTCTTTTTTGATGCAGATCCAAGGATACGTTTTGTCATCACGCAAAAGTACGTTGTATCGCGGCTGTAGGGTTTTAATTAAATTATTTTCTAATAAAAGCGCATCGGTTTCGGTTGGAACTACGATGTGTTTTATCGTTACGATTTTTTTTACCAGTACATTTGTCTTGGCAGTATCGTGAATTTTATTGAAATAAGAAGAAACCCTTTTTTTTAAATTTTTAGCTTTGCCGACATACAAGATTTTCCCGTCTTTATCATAATACTGATACACGCCAGGATTGTCTGGTAAAGTTAAAATTTGAAGATCTAAGGCTGGTTTTTGCATTCTTTTTTATGTGTGAAGATACTCGAAAAGCTTTTTTCAAAAACCATTCCGATTTCCAAATGAAGCTTAACATTGAATTAGTTTCAAATTTACAAAATCAAAAGAATAATTTCTATATTTAGATTTTATAATTCTACATGAAAAATAGTACTCCATTGGTTATTTTTGGCGAATCGATTTTGCCGGGAGAACACAGAACGATAAACGTCGAAATTGCTCGGCTTCATACTACAACAAAACTAAATATTCCTGTTATTGTTCGTCGTTCCAAGAACGAAGGTCCGACTGTTTTATTTTCTGCCGGAATACACGGAGACGAAATTAACGGTGTTGAAATTGTTCGTCAGATTATCAGTAAAAAAATCAACAGGCCTGCACGCGGTACTATAATCTGCATTCCGGTGATTAATATGTATGGTTTTGTAAATAAATCTCGCGAGTTTCCAGACGGGCGCGACTTGAATCGTGTTTTTCCAGGAAGTAAAAAAGGTTCGCTTGCCAGCAGATTTGCCTATCATATTGTCGAAGAAATTTTACCAATTTTGGATTATGCAGTCGATTTTCATGCGGGCGGAGCAAGCCGATTTAACGCGCCACAAATTAGAATCACAGAAAACAATCCTGAACTTAAAGTTTTGGCCGATATTTTTAATGCGCCATTTACACTCTATTCTAAAAATATAAATGGTTCTTTTAGAAAAACTTCTGAAAGTGCCAATGTAAAAATGCTTCTTTTTGAAGGTGGAAAATCTTTAGATATCAATAATGAAATTGCAAATCAAGGTGTTTTAGGAACAAAACGTTTACTGCATTATCTGGGAATGTTAGATTCTAAACAAATTATGGAACCTGCCTTAACACCTTCAATTTACATTAAACAATCGGTTTGGCTTCGAGCAAAATGTTCGGGTTTGCTTCATGATTTTAACTTGATCGGAAAATTTGTAACCAAAGGCACTATCTTGGCTATTATTACAGATCCGTTTGGGAAGTTTGAACAAAAAATCAAAGCGCCGCACGATGGTTATGTAATCAATGCGAATCATTCGCCAATTGTTTATGAAGGCGATGCTATTTATCATTTATCTAAAACTCCAGACAATGCCGACGAGTAAAAAAGAACTTCGAATAGAATATAAAAATTTCCGTAAAGCACTTTCTTTTGATGAAGTAGAAGAGAAGAGCTTGGCAATTGCAAACCAATTGATTCAAATGCCAATTTGGGATAAAATTTATTATCATGTTTTTCTTCCGATTGAAGAGCATAAAGAAGTCAATACTGAATTTGTTCTGCATTTGCTTTCTGGAAAAGACAAAGAAATCCTGATTTCTAAAAGTGATTTCGAAACAAGAAAAATGACTCATTTTCTTTTAACGGATAATACTAAAATCAAAAAGAACGAATACAACATTCCTGAACCTGTTGATGGAATTGAAGTTCCGTCTTCTAAAGTTGAAGTTGTTTTTGTACCACTTTTGGCTTTTGATGTTTTTGGAAATAGAATTGGTTACGGAAAAGGTTTTTATGATAAATTTCTTGCCGAATGCAAACCCGAAACCATCAAAATTGGACTTTCTTTTTTTGAGGCCGTAAATCAGATTGATGATGTTTTTGAATCGGATATCAAGTTGGATTATTGCGTAACGCCAGAAAAGATTTATCAGTTTTAATTTAATAGCAAAAAAAAATAATGCCACAGATTAAAGGATTTTAAAAGATTAATCTATTTAATCAGTGGCAAAAAAAATATTCGCATTTCACAAAAAAAATATTCTACACCAAATCCCTTTAAAATCAAGGTTTCTCATTTTATTTTTACGTAAGAAAAGGATTTTTAAATTTTTTGGCACGATTTTGCTTACTCGAAAAAATGCAAATAATCGCCTCTAGTACATCCGGAATGCTAGTCCTTATTTGAAGCCTATAACCTTTTATTAATTTTTAAAAATTTACTTTATGAGAAATCTTAATTTCTTTATGATGGCATTCCTTGTACTTACTATTTTCAGCTGTAAGAAAGCGTATGCACCAGATCAAAGTTACGAGACAGTTGATTCTGCTGCGGCTGTAACAGATGCAATTCCAGAGGAAATGTACATTGAACCAAATACAGAAAGCTACGCAGGATTGGAAGAAAATCCTTTTGAATCTCCCCTAAAAGAGCCTCTTTCTACTTTTTCTATTGATGTTGATAATGCATCCTATACCAATATCCGCCGATTTATAAACGAAGGGCAAAAAGTTCCTAAAGATGCCGTTCGTGTGGAAGAGATGATTAACTTCTTTAAATACAAATATCCACAGCCAGAGGGTCATCATCCGTTTTCTATTAATACAGAATACAGTGATTGTCCTTGGAATAAAAACAGCCGATTACTAAAGATTGGTTTGCAAGGAAAAGACATTCCGATGGCGAACCTGCCCGCTACTAATTTAGTTTTTTTGGTTGATGTTTCGGGTTCAATGGATGAACAGAATAAATTGCCATTGTTGAAAGAATCGATGAAAGTTTTGGTAAAAGAACTGAGAAGCATTGATAAAGTTTCGATTGTAGTTTATGCGGGATCTGCGGGAGTAGTTTTAGAACCCACTTCTGGAGATAATAAGGATGAAATTATGGATGCTTTTAATGATTTACATGCAGGTGGAAGTACGGCAGGAGGAGAAGGAATCGAATTAGCCTACAAATTGGCACAGCAGAATTTTATTAAAGAGGGCAATAATAGAGTGGTAATAGCTACAGATGGTGATTTTAATGTTGGTGCTTCTTCAGATGATGATATGCTGAAATTGATCGAACAAAAAAGAGAATCTGGAGTTTTCTTAACCGTTCTTGGATTTGGAATGGGAAATTATAAAGACAGTAAAATGGAAATTCTTGCCGATAAAGGAAACGGAAATTACGCTTACATTGATAACATTCAAGAGGCAAATCGTTTTCTTGGAAAAGAATTTAAAGGTTCTATGTTTGCTATCGCGAAAGATGTAAAAATCCAAATCGAGTTTAATCCGAATCACGTTCAGGCGTATCGATTGATTGGTTATGAAAACCGAAAATTAAATGCTGAAGATTTTAAAAATGATAAAATTGATGCAGGCGAATTAGGCAGCGGACACTCGGTTACGGCTTTGTATGAGATTGTTCCGATTGGTGTAGAAAGTGATTATGTTCCTTCAGATTTAAAATATACTAAAACGCAGAAAGTGGCTGGAAATCATAGTGATGAATTAGCTACAGTAAAATTTAGATATAAAAAACCTGATGGCAACAAAAGTATTGAAATCGTAAATGTAATTGCAGACCAAAAAACGGACTTAGAAAACAGTTCTCAAGATTTCAAATTCACAACTGCCGTTTCTTGGTTCGGATTAAAATTACGTGACTCAAAATATATAGCAAACAGTTCAAGTTCTGATATTAAAAGATTGGCAAAATCTGGTTTGTCAAACGACGAAGAAGGTTACAGATCTGAGTTTGTAAGATTGGTCGATGCAGTAAATTAATTTAAAATTTCAAAATAAGAAATCCCAAATTCCAGTCTTCTTTGGAATTTGGGATTTCTTATTTTTCAATGTAAATTATTGCAATTTAAAATATTGTAATTTTTGATTGCTGCAGAACAATTCTGATATTCCGTTTTCATTTTCTTCTCCGATATAAAAAGCAATCAAATTACCCGAAGCCTCATCAATATAATAACGCCAAACTTCCTTGTTTGAATACACTATCAATAAAGGATCAGAAGTTAAACTTTCTTTATCTGAAAAAATGATTTTTTCTGTTTTGGCTAAATTCCAGTTTTTTGCTTTATCATAAAGTTCGTAAAACAATATTTGATCAGGATCGATAGTAATCATTCTCCCGACGATACTGTCAGAAGGATCTCTCATTGCCCAAGAGTCAGGAGTAAGCATTTTCCAATTCCCTATAATTTCTTGTCTTTGTTCTGCTCTTACGATGATTTTTAAGGAATCAGTTTTTTTTATCGATTTGCTTACGATTTCTTTGTCTGGACTAAAACCGGTTTGAGCTAAGGAGAAAAAACCGTAGGCACGGTAAAAATTTTGTTCTTTTAAAGCTTTTAGTCCTTCTTCAAAAAAGTGTTTTTGGCGCTGTTCTGGTTTTAATTTTTCTTCCTGAGCATAGATTGTGCAGGATAAAGTAAATAGTATAATTAAGAGTTGTTTTTTGACCATTGAATGTAATTTTAAATTATTTCAATTGCATTCTAAAAAAACTATTTAACCTCTTTAATTGTTGAAGAGTCGATCCAACCTTGCGTTCCGTCTGTCAATTCGATTTTTTTCCAACCTGCAATACTTTCTAAAACATAAACTTTTGCTCCTTCATGCAATAAAATAATTCCAGTCGAAGATTTTTTAGGCTCATGTCTAACTTGGCTTAATTCAGAAAAAACAATGGCTACACGGTCGTTTTCAAAATGATTTTTTTCAGACATTCCCGCTGAAATGCTTAAAGCAAAAGCCACCAAAATGATAAACATTCCGACAAAATAAATTCTTTTTGCAAGTGTAGCGTTCGAAAAATAATACCCAATAAAGCTCAATAAAAACACAAACCCAAGCGCTATAGAAATTTTGGCCCAAGTATTATAGTCAAAAATAGAAGTAAAGTTTTGAATCAGTTTGGCAAAACCTACTTTTGGAACTTCTTTGATTTCATCAATCGTTAGTTTTTTGGCAAATTTTAAGTTGTTTAAAGTCTCAGGATCGTTTGGTTTAAGAACCAAAGCCTTTTCATAATTGTAAATTGAAGGTGCAACCTGATTTAGTTTGTAATAACAGTTTCCAAGATTAAAATACACTTCAGCAGAATGTAATTTGTCTTCTTTTATGATGTTTTCATAAACCTGCGCCGCTTCTTTATATTGTCCTTTTTGGTACAATGCATTAGCCGATTCAAAGCGACCTTGCGCAAAGAAAACCTGCGAGATGAATAAAAAGAGATATAGTATGTTTTTCATTTTCTATTATAATAAAGATTATCAACTTTGCGAACTTAAATTCGACTCAATCTAAATCAATTTTCTTAGCTCCCGATAGCTATCGGGATTGCGTAAAAAAAATTAAACAATCTGTTTTTCTAATTCAGAAATAATCAATACAGCCTTATCATAATCCTGTTGAATTGAAGCGCTCGATGCTGGTGCATAACGTGCAAATTCGCAGTTTTCAGTTAGAGCAATAAAATTCTGAACCGTTTCTGGATTTGCATTTCTAGATAGCAGCAATTCTCTAATATTATCTTTACTCATTTCTGAAGTTTCGATATGTAGTTTTGCTTTCAAGAAATTATGCATTGCTTTTTCAAGTGCAATGTAGAAAGGCTCTTTGTTGTTAAGATGTTTCTTCGCTTGCGATAAATATTTTTTAGCCAGCTTATTGTTCATTCTAATTCTATTTCCAGTAACATCACTATCCATAGCTTCTTTTTTCTTTCTAGCCAGAATAATTATCGGGATAATGATAAATGGAGCAAACAATAATCCTAAATATAAGTTTGAGTCGTAAAAATCTTTTTTCTCAATAGGAATTAATGCTGTTCTAGATTTAATGTTTTTGAACTGATCTGCTTTTGCTACTGCATTTTTAGAAGCTGATGCTCCTGGATTTGCTTCAGCAGGCGTTGGACCGTCCAAAACATCAATCATAATTTCTTTTGAAGTGATGGTTTTATAAGTACCAGAACTCAAATCGAAATACGAAAACTGCATTGGTTTTATCGCATATTTTCCTCGGTATTGTGGTACAATAGTGTATTTGTCTGTAATTCTTCCAGACATGCCGCTTAGAGAAGTAGTTACTTGCTCGTCATGAACAGGATCGTACATTTCTAATGCATTTGGAACAACTGGTTTTGGAAGCGTAAACAACTTCATATTTCCAGTTCCTTGCGCACTTACGATTAAGTCAAGACCTTCGCCATTTTTAAGCGTTGTTTTTGATGGAGTAACGGTAAAATTCAGTCTTCCGACAGCTCCAGTAAATCCTTCTGGTTTTGTGCTTTCGGGAAGAGGTCTTACATTGATTGTTTTTGCTCCAGCAGAAACTATTTTATTGTCTTCTGTAATAATCATTTGACCAAACATATCACGACGATTTGTTGGCAATTGCACACCAATATCTAGTGAAAGAGGTTCAATAGTAAGTTTTCCTGATTTCTGAGGATATAAAATGGTCTTTTTCAGGATAACATAATAACATTTTTGGCCTTGGAAATTTCCTTCTTCAATTGCTAATTGTTTGATATCAATGTTCTGATTCCAGAAATCATTGTATTTAGGTTTGGCCAATTCTTTAAATCCTGTAACTCCAATATTATTGAAATACAATTTGTAAACCGCTGTTATTGGTTCGTTTAGATACGGATTTGTTTTTGAAATTTCGGCAACAAGAGTCAATAATTCATTTCCAGATCCTGGAGGTCTATCGTTTGGATCTCTTTCTTGAGCCACGGCATTGGTCACAGTAACCTTAATCGGATTTGTTTTGTAAACCTGACCGTTGAATTCTATTGCGGCCTGCTTAATGGTGACAACTCCTTTTCTCTCAGGCTGCAAGATATAAGAATATATTTTCTGAAAAGAGCTTCGCCCATTTATCCAAGACTGACTAATCTGTTGGCTTGGTCCTGCGACCATTTTAAACCCCTCAAAAGAAGGTTGCTCGAAATTATCTCCGTCAACATTCATGATGAAGTCGATGCGAAGTCTTTCATTTATTCCAAGCGAGTTTTTGCTGACTCTGGCTTCAAATTGTACTTGAGCCATAAGTCCTTGAAAAGTGAGTAGAAATAGAATTAAATATCTTTTCATTACTTGTTTAATCGTTATTTTTAATGCTTAATCGTTTAAACGTTATTTTGTTTAATCGTATTGTTTGGATCAAATAAACAAATTAACGGTTAAACGATTAACCAAATTTTACCAGTCTTTTTCTGTTTTCTTAGGATTAGTTTTTACTTTTTGAGCGTTTACTTTGTCCTGAATTTTCTTTTCTTCATTGTTTACAGCATCTAACAAATTCTGAACACGCTCTTTTGATATTCCTCCAGGCTGTGGTTTTGGCTCTCCTTGATTATCAGATTTGTCATCTTTCTTAGGATCGTTTTTACCGTCTTTTTTGTCTTTATCCTGGTCGCCTTTATCGTCTTTTTTATCCTTGTCTTTATCTTTATTTTTGTCCTTGTCTTTATCTTTGTTTTTATCCTTATCCTTGTCTTTGTCCTTGTTTTTATCTTTCTGATCGTTTTTAGGAGGATTCTCTTTTAGTTTTTGTTTTGCGTAAGCATAATTGTAACGTGTTTCATCATCAGTCGGATCGTTGCGAAGTGCTTGTTTGTAAGCTTCAACTGCTTGAGAATAATCTTTCTCTTTCATAAAAGCATTTCCAAGATTATGATAAGCCTTATGTTTTTCAGGCCTCGTTTTGGCATTTTTTATCGCTTTCGCGTAAGCAAATTTAGCTTCCGAAATCTGATTTTGTCTATAAATGGTATTTCCTAAATTATATGGAGCTGCTGATTTTTTAGGAAATTTTGATTCCGAAATTCTATAGTTTGCCTCAGCATCAGTAAATTTATTCTGTTTATATTCTTCATTACCAGCAGGCAATGATTTGTCTTTTTCTTGTGCAGCAGCTGCAAAAGAAACGGTTAGTAAAATATAAAGGAGTAAATTTTTCATTCTAATTTTGTTTTCTGTTCTGAATTTCATTCTGAACATTTATTTCTTTTCATTAAATAAATCCAACTCTTTGATCCAGCTTGTTTTTCTTTCTAATAAGAAAATGTCTAGGAAAAGCAGTAAAAATGCAAATCCGATAAACCATTGGAACTGCGATTGAAATTCTGCCATTTGTGTAGCTTCAAATTCTGTTTTCTGAATATTGTTCAAAGCATTTTTTACATATTCTAAAACTTCTTTCGTGCTTCCGCCGTAAACATAACCACCTTTTGTTGCTTTTGCAATTGTTTTTAAACCTTCTTGATTTAATTTGGTAATAACTGTTTCTCCGTTCTGGTCTTTTTGATAGCCTCTTACAACGCCATTTTCTTTTAACGGAATTGTTCCTCCTCTTTCTGTTCCAACACCAATTGTGATGATTTTCATTCCTAACTTATTCGCTTCTTCTGCCGCAGCAGTTGCACCTTCAGAATGATCTTCACCGTCAGAAATCAGAATTAATAATTTACTGGTCTTACTCTTTTCATCAAAATAAGTAGAGGATAATTTAATCGCTTCATCCAAAGAGGTTCCTTGAGAGGAAACCATTCCTGGATTCATACTTTGCAAGAACATTTTTGCAACGCTATAGTCTGATGTAATTGGTAAAACTGGGAAAGCACTTCCTGCATACGCCACGATTCCGATTCTATCGCTTCCTAAATTGTTAATGATTTGAGAGACCAACTGTTTACTTTTATCTAAACGGCTAGGAACAACATCTTCTGCAAGCATACTTTTAGAAACGTCAACAGCAAAAACAATATCAATACCTTCTCGTTTTACGGTTTCCATTTTGGTTCCGATTTTCGGATTTACCAAGCCAATAATTAAACAAGTAAGCGCCAAAAGAATTACAACAATTTTTAAAACAGGTTTAAAAACCGATTTCTCTGGGCTCAATCTTTTTACCATTTCCAAATCACCAAATTCACGTTGCGTTCTTCTTTTCCAATACATGTTGAAAAGAAAAATACATACCACAATTGGGATAAGTAATAAGAGATATAAATATTTTTTTTCGTCTAATTCCATAAATGTTTTTAAATTCCAATATTGAAATTCCAAATTCCAAATCCTCTTTCTAATTTTTAATCTTCAAATCCTAAATTCCAATTTGTTATTTGGAATTTTTAGAATTGGAATTTTTTTAAATTAAATAAAGCTTCTGTAAACCGTATTTCTTAATCCAACTTCAAGCAATAACATTAAACCTGCAAATAAGACAAAAAACCTGTATTTTTCGTCGTAATCGTAGAATTTCAGTTCCTGAATTTCTGTAGTTTCCAATTTATTGATCGATTTGTATATTTCTGCTAATTTATCGTTGCTTGTTGCTCTAAAATACGTTCCATCTGTTTTTCTAGCAATGTTTCTCATTAGCTTTTCATCGATTTCAACTTTCTGCATTTTAAATAAGAAACCGCCATTTGGAGCATATGCGTATGGAGATTCTGCCATTCCGTTTGTTCCAAGACCAATCGTGTAAACTTTAATTCCATACTGTTTCGCAATATCTGACGCTGTTTCTGGTTCAATAAAACCAGCATTGTTTACACCGTCAGTAAGGAGGATAATAACGCGGCTTTTTGCTTTGCTATCTTTCAAACGATTTACAGCAGTTGCCAATCCCATTCCAATTCCAGTTCCGTCTTGTAAAACCGTATCGTATTTAATTCCTTTTATAGCTTCAAGAATAATAGCTTTATCACTTGTAACAGGCGTTTTGGTGTAAGCTTCAGAGGCGTACAAAACCAATCCGATTCTGTCGTTTGGTCTTTCTTCAACGAAATCGGCTGCAACTCGTTTTAAAGCTTCCATACGATTTGGCTTTAAATCTTTTGCCAGCATAGATCCAGAAACGTCAATTGCCATTACAATATCAATTCCTTTTGTTGTTTTAGTCTGGTTGCTAATATCTACAGTTCTTGGGCGTGCCAATGCTATAATTAATGAGCTTAAAGCGAGAATTCTGAAAACGTATAAAGCAGGTTTGAACTTGATCCAAAACGATTCATTATTTTGGAATCCTGCTGTCGAACTCATTTTTAAGGTAGCCGACTGCTGGTTGCGTTTCCAGAAAAACCAAATTATCGCAATCGGAATTAATAGAAACAACCAAAGGAACTCTGGATTTAAAAAAGTGATCTTGCTCATTAGTTGTTTGCTCTTTGAAGTTCAACAGAATTTAATATTCGGGTCGTGATTTCATTTGCATAAGTATCGCCTTCTTCGTGCAAAATCAGGATTTGCTGTAAACCTTGATCTTGTTTGAAAAGTAACAATTCATAATATGCTTTTGTACTCGTTTTGGTTGCTGGATTCAAAACAGTCATTGTTCCGTAACCTTTTACTCCCTGAATACCTTCATTAGTTTGAAAATCTTCTTGTTTTACTATAATATTTTGTCCGCCTTGAGCCTCAATAATTTTTAGAGTGCCTTCGAGAGTTTTACTTAAATCAATATCTGTTGGCTGTTTGAATTTAGATGTAGAAACCGTTACATAGAAATTATCAATCATACTTCCGTACGTAAAAAGTTGCATTTCTTTGATAAGTGCCATTGCTTCTTTTGGGAGTACTTTTTGCGCGTCCATTCTTTTTAAAACCTTTGGCGTTTCAACAACAACAGCAGGACTTCCGTAAGCACTTTTTACCCATTCGCCTTCTAATAATTCTTTTGAAGGGTGGCCAATTACGTTATCTTTTACATAATTGAACCCTTTGGTAACCACAAAGAAAGTTGTTGTGGCAAACAATAAAAGTATGATAGCAGCAACAGAATAACCAATTCTTGCATTGCGCTGTTTTTTAAGCTGCGCTTGAATTTGTTTTTGTCTTTGCGCTTCGTTTAATAACTGATCTTCAATTTCTTCTGGAACTTCAGTTGGAATTGCATTATCAAGGGTTAAAATTACTTTCTGTATTTTATTTCTATCATCGGTAATTTCAAAATCAAGCGGTTTAGATTTTGCAAATTTTACCAAATCGGCCTGACGTAAAACGCGTTCTAAATTTTCAACCGTTTCCGGCGTAAGGGTCATTTTCTTTTTGGTCGAAGCTTCTCTAATTGCAGCAATTAACTCAGAAGTTGTGCTTTCCATTGCTGGGATATGAATGGCTTCTTCAATATAATTTCTAGCAATATCGGTCAGTTCGCTATAGTATTCTTTGATTTCTCCTTTTTGAACCAGTTCTTTTTGTTCTAGATTATTTAATAAACTAGTCGCTTTTTCGATAGGAGTTTTGTAAACTTCTTCTTCGATTTTTTTCAACTGGCGTTTTTTAACATACCAGTAAACGAAAGCGCCAATTCCTAAAATTGCTAGAACTATTAAAGTGTAAATCCACCAATTTCCCATTCCTTCATCAACAGAAGAAATATCTTTAATGTCGTACATTTTCTGCTGTAAGGTATCAACTTTTACAGCGGCAACTTCAACTTTAATAGAATCAGAGTAAAAAGGTTTTTTATCAATTAAAATTTTGATGCTCGGAATCGTATAACGGCCAGAATCAAACTGTGTTAAACCATATTTTTTTATAAGTTCGTAATTAGTGGCATCTTTCTTAACCGTATCAATTGGATAAGACTGGATAACTTCTAACGGACCAATATTTTTAAGTTTAGGAAATTCAACTTTTGATGTTGAAGTTACAACTGTTTTCAGGGTCAGTTTGAACTCAGCACCAATCTTATTTTTGGTGGTATCAATACTCGTTTCTACTTGTTTTTGCTGAGCAAAAATCATGGTAGAAAAAAGCAATAAAAATATATAAAGTTTAAATTTCATTTGATTAACGATTGTTGATTTTAGATTAACGATTTTTGATTTGTTAATCAAAATTGCCAGATTTTTATCGTGATTTGAAATAGCCTAATAGTTTAGTAACGTAATTTTCGTCTACTCTGGTATTTACAATTCCTGCTCCAGATTTACGGAAAGTATCTTTAAAGTAATTCAGCTTTTCTTGATAATGTTTTTCATAATTCATTCGAACAGCTTTAGAACTTGTATCAACCAATTGTATTTTTCCGGTTTCGGCATCCAGCATGCTTACCATTCCTAAATTCGGAATTCTTTCTTCGCGAATATCGTACACACGAACTCCTGTAATGTCATGTTTTTTAGAAGCAATCTTTAATGTATGCTCATAAGAATCAGACATAAAATCGGAAATCATAAAAATGATGGCTTTCTTTTTCTGTGTTCCAGATAAGAATTTCAAGGCTTGAGCAATGTCTGTTTTATGACTTTTTGGTTCAAATTCAATCAATTCACGAATGATGCGAAGTACATGAGAACGTCCTTTTTTAGGCGGAATATATAATTCTACAGTATCAGAAAATAAGATTAAACCAATTTTGTCATTATTTTGTGTAGCCGAAAAAGCCATCGTTGCCGCAATTTCGGTTACGATGTCTTTCTTGAATTGATTTTTAGAACCAAAAGATTCTGAACCCGAAATATCGACCATTAAAACCATCGTTAATTCGCGTTCTTCTTCAAATACTTTAACGTGAGCTTCGTTGTAGCGTGCGGTTACATTCCAATCGATGTTACGAATATCATCTCCGTATTGGTATTGACGCACCTCGCTAAACGTCATTCCTCGTCCTTTAAATGAAGAGTGGTATTCTCCCGAAAAGATATGATTACTCAGTCTTTTCGTTTTGATTTCTATTTTCCGTACTTTTTTTAAAAGCTCTTTTGTATCCATTTGATTTGTTTAAAGTTTAAAGTTTAAAAGTTTCAAGTTTGTCTTGCAACAACTTGAAACCTGAAACTTGAAACAAATTTTTAAGGTACCTCAATCTCGTTAACGATTTTGTTGATAATGTCTACAGAAGTGATGTTTTCTGCTTCTGCTTCGTAAGTGATTCCAACTCTGTGACGTAATACATCGTGAACAACTGCACGAACGTCTTCTGGAATTACATAACCACGACGTTTGATGAAAGCATAACATTTAGCAGCATTAGCCAAGTTGATACTTCCACGAGGAGAAGCTCCAAAACTGATAAGCGGTTTTAAATCGGCTAATTTGTATTTTTCTGGGTAACGTGTAGCGAAAATAATATCAAGAATATATTTCTCGATTTTTTCATCCATATAAACTTCACGAACAGCTTCCTGAGCACGTAGAATCTGATCTACAGAAACTACTGGATTTACTTTTTCGTAAGTTCCTTTTAAGTTTTGACGAATTACAAAACGTTCTTCATCAATTTTTGGATAATCAATAACAGTTTTCAACATAAAACGGTCAACCTGTGCTTCAGGAAGTGCATACGTTCCTTCTTGCTCAACTGGGTTTTGTGTTGCTAATACTAAAAACGGACGATCTAATTTAAATGTAGTGTCACCAATAGTAACTTGTTTCTCCTGCATCGCCTCTAATAAAGCAGATTGAACCTTTGCTGGAGCACGGTTAATCTCATCGGCAAGTACGAAATTGGCGAAAATTGGTCCTTTTTTAATTGAGAACTCATTTGCTTTAATATTGTAAATCATGGTTCCGATAACATCGGCAGGTAATAAATCTGGCGTAAACTGGATACGGCTGAAAGATCCTTGAACCGCTTGAGAAAGCGTGTTGATGGCTAAAGTTTTTGCCAGACCAGGAACTCCTTCCAATAAAATATGCCCTTGTCCAAGTAATCCGATCAATAGACGCTCGACCATATGTTTCTGACCCACAATAACTTTGTTCATTTCCATTGTAAGAAGGTCTATAAAAGCACTTTCTCTCTCAATTTTTTCATTTATCGCTCTAATGTCTAAAGTCGTTGTATTTTCTTCCATATAAATATTTTTAAAACCTTGATTTTAACGCCTAATTTTTGAGAGTGCAAATTGAATATTTTTTAAGAAGTAAGATGTTAAAGAATGGTTAAAACTTCGACCAAAGACCTAATTTTAAGGACTAATTGTGAATCTATTTTTATATTTTTAAGAACTTTGATGATTATGTTTTAGTAAAGCATAATTATTACCAAAAATAACGCATAATTATTATGAGCAAAACAGTCTTATCGCCTATAATTTCGGGCACTATGAATTGGGGAGTTTGGGATAAAAACCTTACAACTAAAGAAATGGAAAACATGATACAGGTGAGTATCGAAAACAAAATTACGACTTTTGATCACGCGGATATTTACGGTTCGTATACGACCGAAGCCGATTTTGGAAAAGCCTTTCACGCAAGTAAGATTGCCCGTGAAAAATTACAATTAATTACCAAGTGCGGAATTCAGATGATTGCTGAAAAACGCCCTGAAAACAAAATCAAACATTATGATTATTCTAAAGACTATATTATTAAGTCTGTAGAAACATCTTTGAAGAATTTAAAAACAGATTATGTAGATGTTTTTTTACTTCACAGACCAAGTCCGTTAATGCAGGCTGATGAAATTGCAGAAGCGGTTGAGAAATTAAAAGGAGAAGGAAAAATTATTGATTTTGGACTTTCAAACTTTACAAGCTCACAAACTGAATTGATTCGTCAGAAAACAGAAGTAAGCTATAATCAAGTTCAGTTTTCTGCTACGCATTATGAAGCAATGATTGACGGAAGTTTAGATTATATGAAGACTAACGGAATTCGACCTTTATCATGGAATCCGCTAGGAACGGTTTTTAGAGAAGATACAAAACAAACTCGCCGTTTGAAAAAACTGTTTTCTACTTTATTAGAGAAATATCATTTAGGTGCAGATACACTTTTATTAGCATGGATTTTAAAACATCCAGCAAGAGTTATTCCTATTGCAGGAACTGTTAACGTTGCCAGAATTCAATCTCTGTCAAAAGCAGTTGAATTAGAAATGGATAAAGAAGATTGGTTTGCGATCTGGACTGAAAGTATGGGCGATGATGTGCCTTAATTTTGTACTATTCTGAAAATGATATACCTAGAAAAATTTGAGAGAAAAGATTACTTTGAATTGATTAATTCTGTCAAAAGTGCCAAAGATTTAATGCAATTTGGAGGACCAGAATTTACTTTTCCTTTAACAGAAGAGCAAATAGATAAAACGCTTTCTGATGAAAACAGAGTTGCTTTTAGAGTTGCAAATATTTCAAATGGAAATACGATTGGACATTGCCAAATTTACTTTAAAGATGATTTTGCAAAATTAGGAAGAATACTCATTATTGATGAAAATCAAAGAGGAAAAGGAATTGGTGAGCAGATGGTGACTTTATTGTTGCAATATATTTTTGAAAACAGAAAAGAAAGAAACGTAGAATTAAATGTTTTTGATTTTAATATTGGAGCCCAAAAATGTTATGAAAAAGTTGGGTTTACTTTTAATCCCAATAAAAAATATTTAAGGGAAGTAGATGGAGAAACTTGGACAGCGCTCAATATGGTATTGAATTTAGAAGAATGGAAAGATAAGAATTAAAAATATTTTGCCACAGATTAAAAGATTTCTAGGATTTCAAAAAAAATCATTTTAATCCTTAAACCTGTGGCAAAAAAATCTTTTTTAAAGAAAAAACAATGAAAAAAACAGTTTTAATTACTGGCGCTACAAGCGGAATTGGAAAAGCAACCGCTCAGATTCTGGCAAAAAACAATTATAAAGTTATCCTTTGCGGAAGGCGTAAAGACCGTTTAGAAGAACTCGAGAAAGAGCTTTCGGCTTTTACAGAAGTACATTCTTTAGAATTTGATGTTCGTAATAAAGAGGAAGTTTTAGAAAAAATAGGTGCTTTGCCAAACGATTTTTCTGCGATTGACGTTTTAATTAATAATGCAGGAAATGCCCATGGTTTAGATCCGATTCAAAATGGAAATTTAGACGATTGGGATGCGATGATTGATATTAATGTAAAAGGACTTTTGTACGTTTCAAAAGCGATAATTCCGCAGATGGTTGAAAGACAATCTGGACACATCATTAATATTGGATCAACAGCAGCAAAAGAGGTTTACCCAAATGGGAATGTATACTGTGGTTCTAAACATGCCGTTGATGCTATTACTGCAGGAATGCGAATAGATTTAAACCCGTTTGGAATTAGAGTTGGAGGAATTCATCCAGGAATGGTAGCAACTGAATTTAGCGAAGTTCGCTTTAAAGGAGATGTAGAAAGAGCGGCAAATGTTTATAAAGGATTTGATCCGTTACAGGCAGAAGATATTGCCGATATTATTCACTTTGTAGTTTCACGACCTTATCATGTAAATATTGCCGATTTGGTTGTTATGAGTACAGCACAGGCCTCTTCGACGATTGTTAAAAAGAATATTTAAAACTAGATTATTAGACTTCTTAGAAAGTCGGATCTTTAGTTTAACTTAGGAAACTGAAAATCAATCTAAGAAGTCTAAAAATCTAAGTCAGTCTAATAATCTAAAAAGAATGATTAATAAGCGCCTTTTAATTAAAAATCTCCTCGCTCATAATGACGAAAGCAGTTTTTATGATAAGAAAAGGCAGTTGAATCTTCATTCGCGCGAAGGGAAGGGCAAGTTTTTAAAACACATTTGTGCGTTATCCAATTCCAATCCAAACAATAATTCTTATATCGTTGTTGGAGTAGAAGATCAAGATAATGAGATTGTAGGCGATGATTTCTTCGATGATAGCCGAATTCAGAATCTGGTAAATGCATTTTTAGAAAATCCACCAAAAATTCAATACGAAAACGTCCCTTTTCCCAATCTTCCAAAAGACAAAGTAATCGGTCTGGTTACCATAAAACCTAAAAGTAAAATCTCTTATTTTAAAAAAGGAATTCATACCATTCTTGCTAACAGTGTTTTTGTGAGACGTGGCAGTAATTCAATTCCTCTAGAAGAACATGAGATAATCGAAAAGAGCAATCAAAATACAGAAACGGTAATCGGAATAGAAAATAGCTCTCGAAATAGTATTCAATATACTTTAGACGGTGTTATCGATTTTATGAATTTCAGACATAAAGATATGTCGCCAAAATACCGTGTTTTTAAAGAATTATTCGTGATTTGTTGGGCTGGAGTTCCGAAAAAATTACGTGATAAAACGTATTTGTCTCGCGTAGATATCGAATTGATAAACGAACAAATTAAGCTTTTTTATTCGGCACAAGATGTTGTTACAATACAATATAATGATGATACTTTTACCATTACAGAATATGTTCCGCTGGGATTAAATGACAAAACGAGTTATTATCCGTTAGAAGAACAAACGATTCATTTCTTTGATAATGGTTATTATAAAATAGATCGCCAAATGCTTTTTCAGCCACCAGAATTCAACCGAAAAATGCTGTATCATATTTATAATTCGAATATGGCTTTGCTCGGAAAACTTCAAAAAGAAATTGCATTGTCTGATCGTGAAATGAAAGATCTGGAAAATCTTCCTTCTACTTTTATGATTTGTCATTTGAATGGTTTCGAAGATGCTCGACAAAAATTAATAGATGCAAAATTGCTTTTAAAACCGTATAAAAATGTATACTCTTCTTTTAAAGAAGCTTTGAGGGTTTTAAGAAAGATGAAATATGATGTTCAGTAATCTAAGGTTCTAAGTTTTTTCTGTAGAGATACATTGTAGTGCGTCTACGTCCACTATATCTACAAAGATTGTGCTAGATAGGGAATAAATAAAAATGTCTTGATTTTATTTTTCTATTGAAAATTCAAATATTTTTTTATTTCTTCATACGGAAATATAAGTTCTTTTGGGCCATCTGCATAAGATGCGGCTTCATATGAGTTGTAATATAAAAGCAAACCTTCAGAGGTGTAAAAAATGTTTTGAGGCAGTTGAAATTTATCATTTTCAAACATTAAACCTGTAGCGTTGATATTAGCTTTTTCTGGAATTTTATATTTTGATCTGAATGTTTTCTCAGCGAAATTTTTAAACTCATTTTCGTTTTTAAATAACTGATTATTGAAAATGGTTTTTCCTGTTTTTTTATCGAATAATAAAGAGCGATAACCTTGATAACCGTGAGCGCCGCCAGTAAAAGTATAATGGTCAATTTTAAGATTTAAAATTTGGTCAGATTCAAATTCGACATTTCCAATGATTTTTGCTTCCCAGCCAAAGGTATCGTTTGGGAATTTTTGATGCATTTCTTGATAGGAGGCAATAAAAGATTTCGCCAAAGCTTTGTAGCCATCAACTTTTACCGAATCGTCTTCAAAAAACACAATCTCTTTAATGACGGCAAATAGTTTCTTGTTAATGCTGTCTGATGTTACTTTAACATTTTTAGCAATTGGAACTTCTATGGTGATTTTTGGGCAATCATTTTTGCATGGGACAGTAGATTTCTCTTCAAACGTTTCATTCTCAAATGAAAGCTCTTTTTTGCAACTTGTAAAAATCAAACACAAAAAGAGTATAAATAATGAATTTTTCATATCAAAAAGTGTTAATTATCTACAAAGGTAAGAAGTTGTGTCGCGATAAAATAAATTAAGCGGTAAATTTGTAAAAGAATTAAGGATTTAAAATTTATAACTATATGAAATTCAATACAAAAGTTATTCACGGAGGACAGCATCATGATCCAAGTACAGGCGCTGTTATGCCACCAGTGTATCAAACTTCAACATTTGTACAAACAAGTCCAGGTAAACCTTTGGCAGATTACGAATATAGTAGAGCTTCAAACCCGACACGTACGGCTTTAGAAGAGGCGCTGGCTAGTATTGAAAACGGAACTCGCGGATTAGCATTTTCGTCTGGTCTTGCAGCTACAGATTGCGTTTTAAGATCTTTTAAAGCTGGAGACGAAATCATTGCGATGGATGATTTGTATGGCGGAACTTACAGAATGTTCTCTCGTGTTTATAAAGATTCGGGTATTAAATTTCATTTTGTTGATATGACGAATATCGAAAAACTGAAAAGTTTAATTAACGAAAATACGAAGTTAATTTGGGTAGAAACACCAACAAATCCGTTGATGAAATTGGCAGATATTCAAGAAATTGCAAAAATTACTAAAGAGAAAAATATTCTTCTTGCGGTTGATAATACTTTTGCAACGCCTTATCTACAAAAGCCTTTAGATTTAGGAGCAGACATTGTAATGCACTCTGCTACGAAATATTTAGGAGGTCATTCTGATGTTATTGCTGGAGCATTAATTGTAAAAGACGCAGCGCTTGGAGATCAATTGCATTTTCAGCAATTTGCAACAGGAGCGACTCTTGGGCCAATGGATAGTTTCTTGGTTTTAAGAGGGATCAAAACTTTAGCTTTAAGAGTTCAGAGACATTGTGAAAATGGGGAAAAAGTAGTTGAATATTTGAGCAACCATCCTAAAATTAAAACGGTTTATTATCCAGGTTTAAAGAATCATCCGTTTCACGAAATTGCTAAGAAGCAAATGAAAGCTTTTGGAGGAATGGTTTCTTTTGATTTTAAGTCTGGGAAGAAAGAAGATTCTATCGCGTTTTTAGAAAAACTGAAAGTTTTTACTTTGGCAGAATCTCTTGGCGGTGTTGAATCATTGGCTAATCATCCAGCTTTAATGACGCACGCTTCTATTCCTGCAGATAAAAGAGCAGAAGTTGGTATTACTGACGATTTAGTTCGATTGAGTGTTGGTATCGAAGATGCAGAAGATTTAATTGCCGATTTAGAACAAGCTTTAGCTTAATATAAATTCCAAATAAGAAAATCCCAAATTCCAATTTTTATTCTGGAGTTTGGGATTTCTTATTTTAAAATTTCTTAGAAAGAAGGCGATAAAATGTCTAATGAAAAATCCCAAATTCCAATGAATAGTTTTGGAATTTGGGATTTTTTATATTTTGAAATTTAAACTTTTTTAGAATTCTAAATAGTAGATGTATCCAAAGTTAAACCAAACTTGCCAATCGTTAGATTTGTTTTCTTTGTAAATATCTTTATTTGGGTTTAATCCGTCAATCCAGTCTGAGCTGTACATATGAAAACGAGTTTCAAACATTAAATCACTCATTTCAGTTAGTTTATAATGTACACCTACTGCTGCTGTTGCCGCTAAAGCTACACCAGTTTCTGTAGAAAAACCATGTGCACGTCCGTCAGATGGAGTTAAGTATTTTCCTGGGGTAATAGCAGGAAGCGTAATGTCTCCTAAATGTGACCCAACTTTTGCTGAATAATAGCTCACCTGAAACCCTACAGCTCCATACGGACTGAAGCTACCAACTGTGTTTTCGAAATCGTGGATTTTCATAAAAGGAGAAAATTCCATCTGTGCTCCCAAGCTTACTATACTAGAACTTGCATGCATGTTTCTTAATTGTGTTGCAAATAAACCATTGGGCTTATAATCAACCCATTTTCCATGATGTTTTAAAGTGGTTCTGCTGTAAGACAGATCAGATCTTACTTTAAAATGTTCTGTGAAAAAATTTTCTCTATTGTTATTGGCAGAAAAGTTTATAAAGTGCATGATTCCAATGCCAAAACCTGTGTTTCCGACATTATTATCAAAGTTGTTTCTTTCTCCAAAATCGGACTGTAAAGTTACAGGTCCTGCGTAGATTCCGATCTCTTGGGCTAATCCTTGTGCTGATACAGCAGTTGAGATGCCCAATAAGGCAAATAATGTGATAAATAGGTGCTTAGGCATTTTTTAGGGGCTTACAAATCTCGGCAAATATATAAAAAACATAATCGATTCAAAATATTAAATTGACGTATTGAAAAATAACTAGCAAAATACTTAATTTACTAACTTTTAAAAGGTGATTTGCATGTAAACACCTACATGTAAAATGTGTTTTTTTCTATTGTTTGAAAAAAACACAAATCGCTTCAAAAAAGTGAAAAATGTAACATCGAATCATTATTTGATATATCTTTGTCAGTTAAAACGAAAACGTTTTCTTAAACATGATTTCTTATTTTTTATAAGAGTAAAAATTAAATCTAAATTATCTGAAAATTTATTTTAAAGATGGAACAAAAAATAAATGAATTTATGGCTCTTGTTGAGTCAAAAAATCCAAATGAGCCAGAATTTCTTCAAGCAGTTAGAGAATTCGCTGAAACTGTAATTCCGTTTATATCTGAGCGTAAAAAATACGATGGAAAGAATATTCTCTTAAGAATCGCTGAACCGGAAAGATCAATAATATTCAGAGTTCCGTGGGTAGACGATAAAGGGGAAATTATTGTAAATAGAGGTTTCAGAATTCAAATGAACTCTGCAATTGGACCTTACAAAGGAGGAATTAGATTTCATCACTCGGTAAACTTATCGGTTTTAAAATTCTTGGCATTTGAACAAGTATTTAAAAACAGTTTGACAACACTTCCGATGGGAGGTGGAAAAGGAGGTTCTGATTTTGACCCAGAAGGAAAATCTGATGCTGAAATTATGCGTTTCTGCCAGTCATTCATGACAGAATTATGCCGTCATATTGGTCCAGATCTTGACGTTCCAGCTGGAGATATTGGTGTTGGTGCACGTGAAATCGGTTACTTATTTGGTCAATATAAAAGAATTAGAAATGAATTTACAGGAGTTTTAACTGGAAAAGGTTTGGCTTACGGAGGTTCATTAATCAGACCAGAAGCTACAGGATATGGTGTAGTTTATTTTACAGATCAAATGCTTCGTACAATTGGTCACGAAATTAAAGGAAAAAGAGTTGCTATTTCTGGATTCGGAAATGTGGCTTGGGGTGTTGCTTTAAAAGTAAATGAACTAGGAGGTAAAGTAGTTACTATTTCTGGACCTGATGGTTATATTTATGATGAAGAAGGTATCTCTGGAGAAAAAATCGAACATATGGTTGAGATGAGAGCTACTGGAGATAATAGAGCAGAAAGATATTTAGAGAAATATCCAAATGCTATTTTCCACAAAGGAAAAAGCCCTTGGGAAGTAAAAGTAGATATTGCTATTCCATGTGCTACTCAAAATGAATTGAATGGCGACGATGCTAAGAAATTAATAGATAATGGCGTTTTATGTGTTACGGAAGCTGCCAATATGCCTTCTACTTTAGATGCTATTAAACTTTTCTTAGATAGTAAAGTATTATTCGCGCCAGGAAAAGCTGCAAATGCTGGTGGAGTTGCTGCTTCAGGATTAGAAATGACTCAGAACTCAATTCGTTTAAACTGGACTAGTGAAGAAGTAGACTTGAGATTGAAAGAAATCATGATCGGAATTCATAACCAATGTAAAAAATACGGTGCAGAAGAAGACGGATATGTTAACTACGTAAAAGGAGCTAATATTGCCGGATTTGTAAAAGTTGCCGACGCTATGCTTGCACAAGGTGTAGTTTAAGATTTAATTGCAATATTTAGAATTACCCTCGTTATCCTAATAAGATATCGGGGGTATTTTATTTGTGCTAAAAATTAAATAAAAACCCGATTGTATTATATTTGTCTATTCGAATACATTATATGATGAAAAAAGTATTTTTCTGCGGTTTGTTTTTACTTCTAATTCAGTTTTGCGAAGCGCAGAGCAAATTGTCTTGGCAGGGATATTTTTCATTTAATGAAGTAAAAGACATTTCAGAATCTGGAACAACTGTTTTTGCGGCTTCCGAAAACGCACTGTTTTCAAAAAATACAGTAACAAATGTTCTTAAAACGACGACGACTGTTGATGGACTTTCCGGCCAGACCATTTCGGCAGTTTATTACAGCGAAGCTTCTAAAAAAACAATCATAGGTTATGAAAATGGTTTGATGATCTTGATTAACGAAGTAGACGGAAGTATTCTAAAAGTTGTAGATATAATCAATAAGCAATTGCCAGCAAATACTAAAAAAATCAATCATTTTATGGAAAATAATGGATTGATATATGTTTCTTGCGATTTTGGAATTGTTCAATTTAATCTTAAAACATCTCAATTTGGCGACACTTATTTTATTGGAGATAATGGAGCAGAAATAAGCGTAAAGCAAACCACAATGTTTAACGGATTTATTTTTGCGGCAACTTCAAGCGGTATTAGAAAAGCTGACATAACAAATGCTAATCTTATAGATTATAGCCAATGGTCAGTAGTCAATGGCGGAGATTGGTCGAGTGTTGAGGCTTTAGATTCAGAGCTTATTGCAATAAATAGTACAGGGTATATTCATAGATTTAATACCAATACCTTTGTGGGCTTTTTGCAACTGCCTCAAGCGTCTGTTGATACGCGAGCGAAAAACCATAATTTATTTGTTACGACTGCCAATACAGTATATGTTTATAATAATCAAATGACGTTGAGTCGACAAATTACAAATTCTCAAGTTTTAGATAATACCCTGAATTTTAGCTGTGCAACTGCAGTTGGAAATCAGATTTTTATTGGAACAAAAGAAAAAGGACTATTTGCTTCTACTTTAAATAATGCCACAGCTTTTGAAAACAGTACGCCTAGCGGTCCTGTGCGTAATGATATTTTTTCTATAGATGCTGGTTCAAATGTTTTGTGGGCAGTTTATGGAGATTATGATGCGGTGTATAATCCGTACCCTTTGGATAGTTATGGAATTAGTCGATTTAATGCTTCGGGATGGTTAAACATTCCATATTCTGATGTTTATGATGCCAAATCAATAACGAGAATTTATATAAATCCTAATAATGAAAAACAGGTTTATGCTGGTTCTTTTTTCTCTGGATTATTGAAAATTGAAAGCGATATTCCAACTCATTTATATAATGAAAAAAATAGTGGTTTAGAGTCGCTTAAAACAACATCGCCAGATTATGTAGATGTCCGAATCAATGCAACGGCTTTTGATAAATCTGGAAATCTTTGGGTGACCAATAGCAGAATCAATAATGGATTGAAGGTTTTAAAAACAAATGGACAATGGGGCAGTTATTCGATGACTTCGATATCAGACGATGTGGGAGAAGATAACTATTCAAGTATAGTGGTAGATCGCAACAATGTAAAATGGATTGGAACTTATAAAAGTGGAGTTGTAGGGTTTAATGAAGCTACAAATACCTTCAAAAAAATGACTTTTGGAACTGATGCTGGTAATCTGCCAATTGCCGATGTTAGAGCAATAGCTTTAGATACAAAAAATCAGCTTTGGATAGGAACAACAAAGGGTTTGAGAGTTCTCTCTAATGTTTCTAGTTTTCAAACAGATAGTCAGTTAAAAGCAAATTCAATTATTATAACCGAAGACGATTTGGCTCAGGAGTTGTTATACGAACAGTTTGTAACTTCGATAGCAGTCGATGGCGCAAATAATAAATGGATTGGAACGGCAGATTCTGGAATATTTATGGTTTCGCCAAATGGTCAGGAAACAAAATATCATTTTACAATAAACAATTCGCCTTTGCCAAGTAATTATATAAATGATGTTAAGATAAATGCTAAAACGGGAGAGGTCTTTATTGCAACCGACAAAGGATTGGTTTCGTTTGGCGGAATTGCAACTGGAGCAAATGACGATTTAAGCAATGTATATGTTTATCCAAATCCTGTACGTCCGAATTATTCGGGAACCGTTAAAGTGGCTGGATTAATTGACAAGGCTAATGTGAAAATCACAGATATAGAAGGGAATTTAGTTTATGAAGTGACTTCTTCTGGCGGAACAATCGAATGGGACACAACTGCTTTTGGGAAGTATAAAGTAGCATCTGGTGTTTACATGGTTTTTATCTCGGCAGAAGATGGAGGAGAAACTAAAGTTAAGAAAGTAATGATTATACGATAAGATCAGTATTCAGTATTTAGTCTTTTTTAGTGTTCAGTTTATCGTCAATTTGATAAACTTGATACCTGAAAATTGAAACAAAAAAAACAAAAATTTGTGCTCGTCAAAACAAAAGCCATAGTAATTTCGTCTTTAAAATTTCAAGAGAAAAGCTTGATTGTAAAATGCTTTACACTTTCTAGCGGACTGAAATCTTATTTTGTGCGCGACGCTTTTTCGAGTAGGAAAGCAAGTCAGAAAATTGCTTATTTTCAGCCATTTTCTATTTTAGAAATTGAAGCTGTGCATAAGAATAAAGGAACTTTAGAGAATTTTAAAGAAATAAAAAGCGCTGTTCCGTTTCAGACTATTCATACTGATATTGTCAAAAGTACCATGGTGATGTTTTTGTCCGAAATGCTTCATTATTCTATTCAAGAAGAAGAGAAAAACGAACAGCTTTTCCTTTTTTTAGAAGCTGCGCTGACTTGGCTGGATCATCATGATGAGATTTCTAATTTTCATTTAATTCTCCTTTTAGAAATCACAAAATATCTCGGTTTTTATCCTGATATTTCTGAAATTGATTTGCCTTTTTTTGAAATGAATGAAGGTGTCTTTACACTTTTTCAAAATGGAAATTTGCTTTCAGAACACGAGACCAACTTGTTTAAAAAGTTATTGGAATTAAAATTCGATAACGATCAAAAAGTCTTTCATGTTTTAGAAAGGCAGATTCTCCTAAAAATTCTAATCGATTATTACAGTCTGCACTTGGAAGGTTTTAAAAGGCCCAAATCTTTGGATATTTTAAAAGAGATTTTTTCGTGAGAGTATACTTTCTTTAAATTGTATAAAAACAAAAAAGGATCAAGTTTAACTCGATCCTTTTTTGTTTTAGGTTG
The DNA here is from genome assembly GCF_056824325.1 of Flavobacterium sp. B330r. Lineage (NCBI taxonomy): Bacteria > Pseudomonadati > Bacteroidota > Flavobacteriia > Flavobacteriales > Flavobacteriaceae > Flavobacterium > Flavobacterium sp. B330r. The sequence goes on along the minus strand of NZ_CP124860.1, from coordinate 1,471,795 downwards.
CTTAAGTCTATTATTTGATGAACTTAACTGAAGTGCCTAAGTCGTTTAATTTTAATAAATAAACTCCGTTTGGTAATCCAGAAATTGCAATAGTTTCAGATGAGTTATTGTTTACTCTTTTTACTGCTTTACCATCGATAGAGTAAATTACATAAGAAGAATTTTTAAAATCACTGCTTAATTTTATTTCATCTTTAGACATAGATGCTATCGGGTTGGTTTTTTTATCAAAATCAACAGTTCCTAAAGTGCCTTTTTTTGCTACTATCACATTGTCAAAATAGATTGCAGGACCATCAAATTGACATCCAGCTGTAAAAAAAGCAGCCATTGTTACCGATGTTGTTGGTGCTAAAAATGCTGTTATTTTAAAGTCAAAAGTTACTGTCTTCCAAACGCCAAATTCTCTAGTAAGAAAATCGGGTTGAGCAATAAAAGAGGCTCCTCCTGAAGTTACTTTTATGATTTCATAAGATAGATTGCTAATGTTCATGAAAGAAGGAACATCATTTGGAATATAATAGTCAAATTTTAAAGTGTATTCGTCAAGATCTGATAAAGTAAACTCTTGTTTGAATTGTAAAGTTGGCATCAGACCATTTTCTAAGTCTGATACTGGTAAACCCTTTAAGCTTGAAGATCCACCATTTTTAATTGTTTCTTCTTTTGATGTAGCTCCGTAAATAAAAGTCCATGAATCAGGAGCATTAGCGGTAAATTGTTCAAAACTACCGTTTTGTAGAAGATTCTGGCTTTTTGCAAAACTTACTGTAAGTAAGCATAAGATAAGTAATTTTGTTCTCATACACATTTTTTAAAGTTGGGTATAAAACTACAATTATTAATCTTACAATTCCTAATAATAGGTTTCAATATGTTAAAATTTAACAAAAATTCATGACAGTACATTGCAATGCTGTTAATCTTTTAGAAAAGTGTATTTGAATTAAGAAATGTTGAAAAAAGCGATCTTAATTTCTTATTTTGATAATGATTTCTTTTTTACTCTTAAAAATTGTCTTAAAAGTGCCAACTTTTGGCTTTAGATATTCTACTTCTGACTTAAATTTACTACTTTCGCACCTCGTTTAAGAAAAGGATAAAATGAGTACAAAATTTACTGAATACAAAGGACTTGACTTGCCAACTGTAGCGTCTGAAGTTCTTGATTTTTGGAAGAAAGAAAATATATTTGAAAAGAGTGTAACAACTCGCGAAGGTGCTGAGCCTTTCGTATTTTTTGAAGGTCCGCCTTCAGCAAACGGATTGCCTGGTATTCACCACGTAATGGCACGTGCGATTAAAGATATTTTTTGCAGATATAAAACTCAAAAAGGTTTTCAGGTAAAAAGAAAAGCCGGTTGGGATACTCACGGTTTGCCTGTTGAATTAGGTACCGAAAAAGAATTAGGAATTACAAAAGAAGATATTGGTAAAACCATTTCGATCGAAGAATATAACGAAGCGTGTAAAAAAACCGTTATGCGTTATACAGACGTATGGAATGATTTGACCGAAAAAATGGGGTATTGGGTTGATATGGAAGATCCGTATGTGACTTATAAACCAAAATATATGGAATCGGTTTGGTGGCTTTTGAAGCAAATCTATGATAAAGGTTTGTTGTACAAAGGATACACAATTCAGCCTTATTCTCCAAAAGCAGGAACGGGATTGTCTTCTCACGAAGTAAACCAACCAGGAGCTTACCGTGATGTTACTGATACTACAATTGTAGCTCAGTTTAAAACATTGCCAGAAACATTACCTTCATTTTTGCAAGGTTTTGGAGATATCCACATTTTAGCTTGGACGACTACTCCTTGGACACTTCCATCAAATACAGCTTTGACAGTTGGGCCAAAAATTGATTATGTTTTAGTGAAAACATTCAATCAATATACTTTTGAGTCAATCAATGTTGTTTTGGCTAAAAACTTAGTTGGGAAACAATTCGGAAAAGGTTTTTTCTTAAGTGAAGATGACGCTGATTTTGACAATGTGAAAAACGGCGACAAAAAACTTCCATACAAAATTTTAGCAGAAGGAAAAGGAGCAGATTTAGTAGAAATCCGTTACGAACAATTATTGCCTTACGTATTACCTTATGAAAATGCTGAAAACGCATTTAGAGTAATCGCAGGTGATTTTGTTACAACTGAAGATGGAACAGGAATTGTGCATACAGCTCCGACTTTTGGTGCAGATGATGCTAAAGTAGCAAAAGAAGCAAAACCAGAAGTTCCGCCAATGTTGGTTTTAGACGAAAACGGAACTCCAGTTCCATTAGTAGATTTACAAGGAAGATTCACTTCTCATGTAGGTGATTTGGCTGGTAAATACGTTAAAAACGAATATTACGATGCAGGACAAGCTCCGGAGAAATCTGTAGATGTTGAAATCGCTATTCGTTTAAAAGAAGAAAACAAAGCTTTTAAAGTTGAAAAATACGTGCACAGTTATCCACACAGCTGGAGAACAGACGAGCCGTTATTATACTATCCTCTAGATTCATGGTTCATCAAAGTAACCGATGTAAAAGATAGAATGTTCGACCTGAACGAAACTATCAATTGGAAACCTAAATCTACTGGTGAAGGACGTTTTGGAAATTGGCTTAAAAATGCCAACGATTGGAACTTATCTCGTTCTAGATATTGGGGAATTCCGTTGCCAATTTGGAGAACAGAAGATAAAACAGAAGAAGTTATTATCGGTTCTGTTGAAGAATTGTACAATGCAATCGAAAAATCAATTGAAGCAGGTTTCCAAAAAGAAAATCCGTTTAAAGGATTTGAAATCGGAAACATGTCTGAGTCAAATTATGATTTAATCGATTTGCATAAAAATGTTGTTGATGGACTTACTTTAGTTTCGGCTTCTGGAAAACCAATGAAGCGCGAAAGTGATCTAATCGACGTTTGGTTCGATTCTGGAGCAATGCCTTATGCACAATGGCATTATCCTTTTGAAAACAAAGAAAAAATTGATGGCAACAAAGATTTTCCAGCAAATTTCATTGCAGAAGGAGTAGATCAGACTCGCGGATGGTTTTATACTTTGCATGCAATCGGAACTTTGGTTTTTGATAAAATAGCCTACAAAAACGTAGTTTCAAACGGTTTGGTTTTGGATAAAAATGGAATTAAAATGTCTAAGAGTAAAGGAAATACTATAGACCCATTTAAAACCATTGCAGAAAACGGTCCAGATGCTACACGCTGGTATATGATTATGAATGCAAATCCGTGGGATAACTTGAAGTTTGACCTTGAAGGAATTGCTGAGGTTAAACGTAAATTCTTCGGAACACTTTACAATACCTATTCATTCTTCTCGTTATATGCAAACATCGACGGATTTAAATATGAAGAAGCCGAAATTCCATTAAACGAAAGACCAGAAATCGATCAATGGATTATCTCTGAATTACATTCGTTAATCAAATTTGTTGATGAATGCTATGAAGATTATGAGCCAACAAAAGCGACAAGAGCAATTTCTGACTTCGTTCAGGAAAACTTAAGTAACTGGTACGTTCGTTTATGCCGTCGTCGTTTCTGGAAAGGAGAATATGGAAAAGATAAAATTGCAGCTTACCAAACGCTTTATACTTGTTTGCTTACAATCAGTAAATTGAGCGCTCCAGTAGCTCCATTTTTTATGGATAAATTATACCGTGATTTAACAACTTCGACGGGAACCGAGGATTTTGCTAGTGTTCACTTGGCTGAATTTCCAAAATTTGTCGAAAACTTTGTTAATAAAACGTTGGAAAGCAAAATGCAGAAGGCGCAAACGATCTCTTCTTTGGTGTTGTCACTACGCAAAAAAGAGATGATTAAAGTTCGTCAACCTCTGCAAAAGGTAATGATTCCAGTACTTGACGAGAATCAGCGTGCTGAAATCGAAGCAATTTCTGATCTTGTAAAAGCCGAAGTAAACGTTAAAGAAATCGAACTTTTAGACGATGCTTCTGGTATTTTGGTTAAGCAAATTAAGCCTAATTTTAAAGCTCTTGGGCCACGTTTTGGTAAAGACATGGGCTTGATTTCTAAGGAGATACAAGGTTTTTCTGCAGATCAGATCAATCAGCTGGACAAGCAAGGAACGCTAGATATTGTTATTGCAGGAAATAGTGTAACTTTATCATTAGAAGATGTGGAAATAACATCACAAGATATCGAAGGATGGTTAGTTGCTAATTCAAACGGAATAACAGTTGCGCTTGATATTACTCTTACCGAAGAATTAAAAAATGAAGGTATCGCTAGAGAGTTAGTAAATAGAATACAAAACATTCGTAAAGATTCAGGATTTGAGGTTACGGATAAGATTAAAGTACAAATAAAAAGAAACGGTATTTTAGAAGATGCAGTTTCAAAAAACGAAGACTATATTAGGTCTGAAACATTAACAGACGAACTGGTTTTTGCTGACACGTTAGAAAACGGCACAGAAATTGAGTTTGATGATATTAGAACCATTATATTAATTTCAAAATAGTAGAAAATGATAGATGAAATTACAAGATACTCTGATGCAGATTTAGCAGAGTTCAAAGAAATAATCCAAGCAAAAATTAAAAAAGCACAAGAAGATCTTGATTTGATCAAAAGTGCCTATATGAACGATTTGAATAACGGTACCGACGATACTTCTCCAACTTTTAAAGCTTTTGAAGAAGGAAGTGAGACCATGTCAAAAGAAGCAAACTCTCAGTTGGCTATCAGACAAGAGAAATTCATTCGTGACTTAAAAAATGCTTTATTCCGTGTGGAAAATAAAACTTACGGTATCTGCAAAGTAACAGGTAAATTAATTAGCAAAGAAAGGCTTAAAATCGTTCCTCATGCAACAATGAGTATCGAAGCTAAAAACTTGCAAAGATAAAATTGCGTAGAACTACGTAAGAGAAAAAGCGCTCCTTTAAGGGGCGCTTTTTTTGTTTAACATTTAGCTATAAGAGAGTTCATTGCTAGGTTTGTGCTTTGAAAGAAATTATTTATAATTAATCAAAATAATTTTAAAGAGAGGGTATTGGTTTTTGTAAGAACTATTTGGTTTGACTCTTTTTGGTTTTTTGTTTGCTATTCAAATAAAAAAAAACCGCCTTTATAAAGACGGTTTTTTCAGTGTATTGTATTTTAAGAAGTTATGCTAGATTTTTTTCAACATCAGCTTTGTGTTTTCTTAAAATAGCTCTTGTCATACCTAAATTCGCTTTTGAAGCATCAGCAGCAAGATAGATCATGAATTTTTTGTTTGGAGAAATATCGATAATGTGAATTTGATTAGAAAGAGTAATCAAAATATCTTCGATGTCCTGGTTTAGGTTTAGTGCTTTTACGGCGCTCAATTTAGCTTTTACAACTTCTAAGTTATAGGCTGCTGCAAGTTCAGGATCAAAACCTGGATCTACAGTTAAATTTCCAAAGCTTAATCCAGATTCAATTTCTGTTACTGCTACAGCGATAAAGCCATTTACGTTGCTTTTCATTTCGTTCAAAAACACGTTTAAAAAATCATTGCTCATAGTTCATTTGGGTTATTTGTTAATAGAATTTTATGTTATTTCAATAGGGAATTTTTGCTTAATTCTGCAGAAACTTCTTCTGTAGAGCGCATCAATAATGCTAGGTTACTTCCTTCTTTAGAGAAAGCAACGATAAAGTTAGAGCCGCTTATTTTGTTTCCAACAATAACGCCTTCGGCACTTTTTAGATATAATTGTTTTAGAGAGCCTTTTTCCAAATCAATTAAGAATTTTTCGCTCATAGATAAAATAGCTGCACTCATTGCGGCAATACTGTCGCCGTAATCAAGATTTAAGGAAGTGATAAGTTTTCCTTTTCCATTTAAAATTAATGCAGCAGTAGATTTTGTGCTGACAAGAAAGTCATTTAGTGTGGTTGTGATTTCATTCATTTTTTGTAGGATTTTGGGAGGAATGTTAAATTCAGTTTGTGTTGGTATTCGTTTTTAAAAATTAATTCAAGTTATCCTAAACAAGTGTTAATTTTTATTAACAAATATAAATTAAATTATGTATCATTGTAGTACCAAATCAGTAATAATTTAAATTATTTACTACAAAAAACTTACATTATGGCTAAAGTATTGAAATTCAAAGAAGTAAACTCTGATGTAGAGCGCAGAATGAAAGAATTTGAAAAACTGCGTGTTAAGTTTAAAGCTGATGTAAAAAAGGGAGAAGCTAAGAAATTGGCGGCCGGAAAAGAAAGCAAAGGGATATTCAAGTCCATTTCAGAATTTTTTTCCGACAGTCCAAAGACACCAGCAAAAGCTGCCGTAAAAAAGTAAACTTTACTCGGTTTAGATTAGCAGATAAACTTGTTTAGTTTGTTACAAAACAATTAACGCTCCTTTGGGAGCGTTTTTTTTGATTAAATTGTTATTTTTGCGCATCAAAAAATTATAAAATGTCATTACGAAAAGCGTATTTCCTTATATTCTTAGTTTTAATTGTTGATCAGCTTTCTAAAATTTATGTCAAAACAAATTTCGTTTTAGGCGAAGAATTTGTGATTGCTGATTGGTTTAGAATTCATTTCATTGAAAATGAAGGAATGGCTTGGGGAACAAAAATTCCTGGAGAGTATGGAAAATTAATTTTGACCGTATTCAGAATCTTTGCAGTTGTTGGAATTGGCTGGTGGCTTTCTGATTCAGTAAAAAAGCGTCATTCGAATTATTTGATAGCAGCTATTGCATTAATCTTTGCTGGAGCAGCAGGAAATATTATTGATTCTGTTTTCTACGGGGTTATTTTTGATGATAGTACACATAACTTAGCGACTATTTTTTCTCCAGTTCCATACGGAACATGGTTTCACGGTCTGGTTGTAGATATGTTTTACTTTCCAATTTGGGAAGGAGAGCTTCCAAGTTGGCTTCCAATATTTGGCGGAAAACACTTTGCTTTCTTTAATGCGATTTTTAATGTAGCCGATGTGGCAATTTCTACAGGTGTAGGTATACTGTTAGTTTTTAACAAAAGAGCTTTCCCAAAACACTAATTATTTTTAAAAATACAACATAAAAAATTCCAAATTCTAATATTTGTTTGCAATTAGTGCTTCAAAAATTAGAATTTGGAATTTTTCATTATTGGGATTTAATATTTAATTGTGCTATTTTTACAATACTAAAACTAAACTTATGCAAAGTCCGTCTTTTTCCATTTATGATGCTTCTGCGGGATCAGGAAAGACGTATACTTTGGTAAAAGAATATTTAAAGATTATTCTTTCTTCTCCAAAAAACGATGCGTACCGAAATATTTTAGCCATTACTTTTACCAACAAAGCGGTTCATGAAATGAAAAGCCGTATTGTTGGGAGTCTGTCTGAATTTGCAAAAGACAACCCGTCTCCAAAAGCCGCCGATTTGATGGAGGACTTATCGCGCGATACTGGACTTTCGATTATTAAAATTAAAACCAAATCGCAGCAAATCATTAAGCACTTAATTCATAATTATGCCGCTTTTGATATTTCTACAATTGATAAATTTACCCATAAAGTTATTCGTGCTTTTGCTCATGATTTGAATCTTCCGATGACTTTTGAAGTTACTTTGGATACCGAAAATTTATTGGTTGAAGCTGTTGATGCTATTATCGCACAAGCTGGAGAAGACGAAACATTGACCAAACTGCTCATTGATTTTACAATGGAAAAAACCGATGATGACAAAAGTTGGGATGTTTCTCGAGAAATTCTCGATACAGGAAGATTGGTTTTAAATGAGAACAATAGAAATGAAATTCTGCATTTTCAAGATAAAACTATTGAAGAGTTTGTTGAGATTAAAAAGAAGATGCAAGTGCTTTGTAAAGAGCTAGAAGATGTAAATGAAGGTCTTGCAACGAAAGCAATTGAATTGATTGATAAAAACGGAATTGATCCAAAATCATTTTCGAGAGGGACTTTTTCAAATCATTTGCAAAGTATTCGAGATGGAAAATTCAATCCAAAAAATAAAACCTTTCATGAGTTTGATGATATTGCGATTAACAAAACGGCAAAAGACCGAGCGTTAATTGAAAATATTATTCCAGAATTGCTTCAAATATTAAAAGAGGTTTATCAAAACTTTGAAAAAAGAGATTTTTATAAAGCTTTTTTAAAAAATATAACACCACTTTCTTTGCTGAATACTGTGAGTAACGAGCTTGCAAAAATTCAGTCAGAACAAAATGTCTTGTCGATTTCAGAATTCAATGCGATCATTCATCGCGAAATTCAGAATCAGCCAGCACCTTTTATTTACGAACGTTTGGGTGAGCGTTATCGTAATTTTTTTATCGATGAGTTTCAGGATACTTCAGAAATGCAATGGCAGAACTTGATTCCGCTTATTGATAATTCGCTTTCTGGTCTAGATGATTACGGAAATAAAGGAACTTTGATGATTGTTGGAGATCCAAAACAATCTATTTATCGCTGGCGCGGAGGAAAAGCAGAGCAATTTATTGAATTAAGTAAAGAAGAGGTGGCTTTTTTTCATCATGAAAAAGTAGTGAAGCATTTAGATACCAACTATAGAAGTTATAGTGAAGTTATTGAATTCAATAATGCTTTCTTTAAATTGATTTCGACTGAATTTACAAATGAAGATTATAAGGATTTATATGAAAATCACAGTTTTCAAAATACGAATTCAAAAAAAGGCGGTTATGTAAATATTTCTTTTCTTCCGATTGCTGAGAAAAATGAATCTGTAGATGAAGAAGAAGTGGTAGAGAAATCTGATTTGTATGTTTTGGCAACTTTAAATACAATTCGAGAAGTTGTTAAACAGGGTTTTGAATATAAAGATATTGTAATTCTGACCAGAAAAAGAGATCAAGGAATTGCGGTTGCAAATTATTTGACGGAGCAAGGCGTTCCGCTTCTTTCTTCAGAGACATTAATGATTCAAAATGCATCAGAAGTTCGTTTGATAATTCATCTTTTGAGATATTTAAACAATAGTGCTGATTTAGAGTCGAAAGCCAACTTTTTGCATTTTCTTTCGTCAACAAAAGATTTGTCAATGCCTGTGCATGATTTCATCGCATTGGGAATGAGTCAAAGATTTGAAAAAGAATTTGAAGAATGGCTTATGACTTTTGATGTTTCTTTTTCGTTTGAAGATGTGCGAAAGAAATCTTTGTATGAAGCGGTAGAAATCATCATTTCTAAATTTATTCTTCCGTCGGAAGGAAATGCTTATGTGCAGTTTTTTCTAGATATTGTTTTAGAAAGAGATATTCGAAATCAATCTGGTGTTGCAGACTTTTTGATTTTCTGGGATAAAAATTCCGAGAAATTTAGTATCCCGTCTCCAGAAGGAAATAATGCTGTTCGTATTATGACCATTCATAAATCTAAAGGATTGGAGTTTCCGGTTGTAATTATGCCTTTTGCAGACGAAGATTATAACAGAAAACCCAAAGATAAGTTGTGGTTAGATACGGAGGAAATCGATTTGGGAGTTCCAAAAGCTTTGGTCGATAATAGTAGCGCTGTTGAGGGTTTTGGCGAAAACGCTTCGGCAGTTTTCAATTTGAAAAAACAAGAAGAGCTTTTAGATAATATAAATGTGCTATATGTTGCGCTAACTCGTGCTGAAGAACAGTTGTATGTAATTTCTCAATCGCTAAAAGCTAAAAGCGATGGCGAATATCCGAATAATATGGCTTCTTTTTTTATTAAATTCTTGATCAACGAAGGGGTTTATGAAGAAGAAAAATTGAATTACGAGTTTGGAAATAAAACCAGATTGTCAAAAAATACAGAAACGGTAGATACAGTCAAGTCGATTCCTATTGTGAGGGAGGTTTTGAATCCGAAAAATATTAAAATCGCGCAACGAGAAGCTTTGATGTGGGGGACGCATCAGCAGGAAGCTATTTCATATGGAAATATTGTTCATGAGATTCTGGCTTATGTGAAAGATAAATCAGATGTTGATTTGGCTGTAACAAAATCTATCGAGAATGGTTTGATAACTTACGACCAAGTAGATCAGGTTTTGAAAACTCTAAAAGAGATTGTCAACCACCCCGAATTAAATGTTTGTTTTGATGGAAAAGATAGAGTTCTAAATGAGCAGACCATTGTGCAAAAAGAAGGAAGGATTTTAAAGCCAGATAGAGTTGTGTTTTTGGAAAATAAACAAGCCTATTTATTGGATTATAAAACTGGAGCTGTTAATGCAAAATATCAGCAGCAAATTCAGGAGTATCAAGATGCAATTGAAGATTTAGGATACACGGTTCTAAAAAAGGCATTAGTGTATATAGGAACCGAAATTGAAGTGGTAAATTTGTGAAAAAATTAATCAGATGTTAAAGAAAAACGAAGCTTTATTTTTGTTAAGCTGTTAATTTTTAACGTTTTAAATAAATATAAAATGTACGGTAAAATAAAAGAACATCTGCAAAAGGAATTGCAGACAATTGAGGAAAATGGAATTTTTAAAAAGGAACGTATTATTACGTCTCCTCAAGGTGCAGAAATCACAATTTCGACAGGCGAAACAGTGTTGAATTTTTGTGCTAATAATTATTTAGGACTTTCTTCTCATCCAGAAGTGGTTCAGGCTGCTAAAGATGCAATGGATACGCATGGTTTCGGAATGTCTTCTGTTCGTTTCATTTGCGGAACACAAGATATTCATAAAACATTAGAGAAAAAGATTGCTGATTTTTATGGTACAGAAGATACCATATTGTATGCGGCAGCCTTTGATGCAAATGGAGGAGTATTCGAACCTTTGTTAGGAGAAAACGATGCAATTATTTCAGACAGCTTAAATCATGCTTCTATTATAGATGGTGTTCGTTTATGTAAAGCGGCTCGTTATCGCTATGAAAACAATAATATGGAAGATTTGGAGCAGCAATTAATAAAAGCAAATGAAGCAGGAGCTCGTTTTAAATTAATTGTTACTGATGGAGTTTTCTCTATGGACGGTCTTGTAGCGCCATTAGATAAAATCTGTGACCTTGCTGATAAATATGATGCAATGGTTATGGTAGACGAATGTCACGCGGCTGGTTTTATTGGAGCAACAGGAAAAGGAACTCTTGAGGCAAAGGGAGTAATGGGAAGAGTAGATATTATTACGGGAACTCTGGGTAAAGCCTTAGGAGGAGCAATGGGAGGATATACTACTGCGAAAAAAGAAATAATCGAATTATTGCGTCAGAGATCTAGACCTTATTTGTTTTCAAATTCATTGGCACCTGCAATTGTTGGGGCTTCTATAAAGGTATTTGAGTTGTTAGAAAAAGACACTGCGCTTCGTGATAAGCTAGAATGGAATACCAACTATTTTAAAGAAGGTATGAAAAAAGCAGGTTTTGACATTATTGATGGAGATTCTGCAATTGTGCCTGTTATGTTGTATGATGCAAAATTGTCTCAAACGATGGCAAATGAACTTTTGAAACAAGGGATTTATGTTATTGGGTTTTTCTTTCCGGTGGTTCCAAAAGATAAGGCTAGAATACGAGTACAGTTGTCTGCGGCGCATGAAAAAGAACACCTGGATAAAGCTATAAATGCCTTCACAGTTGTCGGTAAAATGTTAAAAGTTATATAATTACCACTTACGTTAAATTTTTGTAGGTTTTTTTTAACATTTCATTTTGTATTTAAAAAATTTGGTGTTACTTTTGCTTGTAATTAACTAAATTGTAATTAAAAAAATTAAGTATGAAACATCTTAACAAACTTTTAGTTGCTGTATTGATGGCGATGGGTTTAAGTTCTCACGCGCAAGACAGTAACAATCCATGGGCGATCTCTTTCGGGGTTAATGCTGTGGATACTAGAACAAGTTCAGGAGCTGGTCATGGGTTTTTTGATCAACACTTCTCTCAGCCATTCGCTGTAAAAGACAATTGGAACATCCTTCCTTCTCTATCTTACATTGGAGTAAATAGATACATTGGACATGGTTTGTCAGTTGGTTTACAAGGATCTGTAAACAAAATTGATAAAGCTGTTTATTTCGCACCAACTGCTCCAGGACATGATGGAAGAGGTAACGTTGTAACTAATCCTGGTGACTTAATGTACTACGGAATTGATGCTACTATCAAATACAGCTTCCAAGAATTAATCAAATCTAAAGTGGTTGATCCTTCGTTATCTATTGGTGGAGGTTATACTTTCTTAGGAGATGACAGTTTTGGAACTGTTAACCCAGGTGCTGGAATCACTTTCTGGTTTACAGATGCTATTGGTCTTGAGCTTGCTACAAGATACAAATGGGCTGTTGCTTCAGGGTCTGGAGATAATCCTGGAAGAAATGACTACAATGGAGAAATTGATACTCCATCTCACTTCCAACACACTGCAGGTTTAATCTTCAAATTCGGAGGTAAAGATACTGACGGAGACGGAATCTACGACAAAGATGATGCTTGTCCAGATGTTGCTGGTTTAAAACAATTCAACGGATGTCCTGATACTGACGGTGACGGAATCGTTGATGCTTCTGATGCTTGTCCAGATGTATTTGGTTTAGCTGCATTAAACGGATGTCCTGATACAGACGGAGACGGAATTGCTGATAAAGATGACGCTTGTCCAGATGTTGCTGGTTTAGCTGCTTTAAAAGGTTGTCCTGATACTGACGGAGACGGAATCGCTGATAAAGATGACAAATGTCCTACAGTTGCTGGTCCTAAAGAAAACGGTGGTTGCCCATTCTTAGATGCTGATAAAGACGGTGTAGCTGATAAAGATGACGATTGTCCTACAGTTGCTGGTCCAGCTAGTAACAGAGGATGTCCAGAAGTAACTTCTGAGGCGTTAGAAGATCTTAAAGTTCAAGCTAGAGCGGTATACTTCAACTCAGGAAAAGCTACTTTCAAAACTGGAGATAAAGAAACTCAAGCTAGATTAGATGCTATTAAAGAAATCCTTAAAAACTATCCAAACGCGAAATTCTCTATTGAAGGACACACAGATAGTACAGGTTCTGCTAAAATCAACCAAAAACTTTCTGAAGACAGAGCTAAAGCTGTCTTAGATGCATTAGTTCAAAGAGGTGTTAACCCAGAGAACTTAGAGTCTAAAGGATTTGGAGCTAGCCAACCAGTTGCAAGTAACAAAACTGCTGCAGGTAAAGCACAAAACAGAAGAACTGAAATTAGACACATTGGTTCTAAATACCAAGGTAAACTATAATTAGTTTTCTAAATAAACAGGAAAAGCCATTCTTAATTGAATGGCTTTTTTTATTTTTATCCTATGGTAAATACTTCTTTTCTTCAAAAAATTGCCTCTATTGTAATTCAGGACTTTGCAGGCAAACTTTCTGAAATAACAATAATACTTCCTAATAAAAGGGCAAAAGTTTTTTTGATCGAAGCTCTTAAAAAAGAGACTTCAAGAACTATCATTGCTTCAGAGATTACAAGTATAGAAGATTTTGTTCAAGATGTAGCTTCAATTCGTTCGGTTGATTCGATTGAGCTTTTGTTTGAATTTTATGAAGTTTATTTATCTATTACAGAACAAAAACAACAACAATCTTTTGAGCTATTTGCAAATTGGGCAAAAACGCTTCTACAGGACTTTAATGAAATTGACAGATATCTTCTGGATCCTTCGCATGTTCTGTCTTATCTGAAAGATATTGAAGATATAAAAAGATGGGGACTGGAAGTAGATCAAAAAACAAAGCTTCTTGAAAACTACATAAATTTCTGGAAGTTACTTCCGTTGTACTACGAGTCGTTGTACAATCATTTGCTTTTTAAGTCAATTGGATATCAAGGTTTGATTTACAGAGAAGCGGTAAATAATCTTAATCATTTTTCGAATACTATTGGAAATCGTACATTTATTTTTGCCGGTTTCAATGCTTTGAATGCTGCCGAAGAAAAAATAGTACAGCATTTACTAGCTTTAGATCAAGCTAGAATTTATTGGGATGCCGACCAGGCTTTTCTAAATGATCCATATCATGATGCAGGACTTTTTTTAAGACGATTTAAAGAAAGTTGGAAACATTATAAATCAAATGTTTTTGAATGGATTGTTGATGATTTTTCACAGTCAAAAAACATTCAAATAATAGGAACTCCAAAAACAATTGGCCAAGCAAAATTGGCTGGAAGTATTATTGAGAATTTAATAGATCAACACCCTGATGCTTCGTTGGATAAAGTTGCAGTTGTGCTAGGTGAGGAAAACTTATTGGTTCCTGTTCTATACTCGCTTCCTTCATCTGTTGGGGCATTAAATATTACGATGGGATATTCTGGGAAAAATAATCCGTCGCAGATATTTGTTGCCAAATTATTTAAAATGCACACCAATGCGCTTTCTCGAAAAGGAGGCAGTTATGTTTTTTATTATAAAGACGTGCTTGATATTTTGACGCATCCTTTGGTGGAGCCCTATGCGAATGCACATAGATTGGTACGAATTATAAAAGAGAATAATTATACTTTTATTACGCATCAGAAAATTTTAGAACTTCATCCAGAGTCTTCAAATTTTTTTAATTTGTTGTTTGAAAAATGGGAAAATGGTTCTATTGCAGTTTTAAAGAATATTTCGACTTTATTGATCGCAATTAAAGATCATTTTAGCAATGATAATGAAGAAGAAAAAATTGCGAAAGCTTTTGTTTATGGCGTTTTTAAAGTAATCAATAAGCTAATAAATTATTATTCAAAACATCATCATATCGACAATATCGATACCCTGCATTCGATTTACAAACAGATTATAGATTTAGCGGAAGTATCTTTTGAGGGTGAGCCCTTACGAGGTTTACAGATCATGGGGGTTTTGGAAAGTCGTGTTTTGGACTTCGATACTGTTATTATAACTTCTATGAATGAAGGTAAATTTCCAGCTGGAAAATCGCAAAATTCATTTATTCCTTATGATGTAAAAAGAGAACTTGGCCTTCCAACTTTTAAGGAAAAGGATGCTATTTATACTTATCATTTTTATCACTTATTACAGAGGGCTAAAAATATTTATTTGATTTATAATACTGAAAATGACGGATTGGATGCTGGAGAACGAAGCCGTTTTATTACGCAACTAGAAGTCGAGAAGAAACCACAGCATAATATTACTTTTGATATTTATAATCCTGATCTTCCCAATACAGCTTACGAGCCTATTTCTGTTCCTAAGTCTGAATTGGTAATGGAGCGATTGAAGGAGATTGCTGTTAATGGTTTTTCGCCCTCAGCGTTGACTAGTTATATTCGGAATCCGATTGAGTTTTATTTTCAGAAGATTTTGAGAATTCGGGAAGTGGAAGAAGTGGAAGAAAATATTGCTTTGAATACTTTAGGAACAATTATTCACGAAACATTAAAAACGCTTTATGAGCCTTTTATTGGGAAATTTATTTTTGAGAACGATCTTTTAAATTGTTTTAAATTACTGGATGATGAAGTGCTTAAGCAGTTTAAGTTAGTTTACAAAGAAGGTGAAATCAAGAAAGGGAGAAATCTTTTGGCTTTTGAAGTCGCAAAACGAAATGTGGCTAATTTCTTGAGAATGGAATTAGAATCGGTAAAAAACAATGAAGCGATTCAGATAATTGCTTTAGAGCAGACTTTTGAACGCGAGTTTGTTCATCCAAAATTGCCGTTTCCTGTTTTAATTAAAGGAAATGTCGATCGAATTGAACGTCGAGATGGGAAAATCCGAATTATCGATTATAAGACCGGAAAAGTAGAAAAGGCTAATGTTATATTGAAATCTTGGAATGGATTAACACAAGAGCTTAAAAACGACAAAATCATTCAGGTTTTGGCTTATGCATTCATGTTTGAGAAACATGCAGGCGGACTTCCGATAGAAGTTGGAATTATATCATTTAAAAATTTAAAATCGGGTTTTTTGCCTTTTGGCTTTAAAGAAGAAAAGGATCTAGATGTTATAGTGTCACCTCAAATCTTGAATTCTTATTTGGAAGAAATTGCTAATTTGCTAGCGGAGATTTTGGATATTAATATTCCTTTTGAGGAAAAAATCTAGAACATCTTATCAGGAAATTTAGAAACATATTTGAATTTTATAAGACGACTTTGATGGTGAATTTAGCCGTTTCTGCCATTGCATTTCTTTTTGGAGGATTTAATCATTTTTTATTGATGATAGCTACACTAGGTTTTGCTTCAAGCATTGGATTTAAAGAAATATATCGCCAAAACGAATATTTGTTTTATAGGAACAATGGTCTTTCAAAAAGAAGGCTTGTGTTTTGTAGTCTTTTGCTAAATTTTGGTTTTGTATTTCTGTCTTTGATGATTTGGGTTTTAACTCAAAAAATATCTTGAAAAAGCATATTCTTGAAGTCAGCGGAATTCAAAAAAGCTTTAATAATAAATTATTGCTTTCAGATATTTATTTGAAATTGGAAACAGGTCAAATAATGGGCTTATTGGGCAGAAATGGCTCAGGAAAATCTACCTTGTTGAAAATTATATTTGGAATAGTGCCGGCTTTGGATAAAAGTATTTTTATTAACGGAATTTCAAAAAATAACGCCTCTACTTTGTTAAATGAAATTGGTTATCTACATCAAAACCAATTTATTCCAAATCATTTTTCGGTTTTGAAAACCATTTTGTTATCTGTCGATAAACAAAAAGCGCACTTTGTTTGTGAAGATGATTTTTTAAAATCTCTTTTAAATCAAAAAATTAGGGATTTGTCTTTTGGAGAATTGCGATATCTTCAAGTTAAATTAATACTTTCTAATCAGTCAAAATTTGTATTATTAGATGAGCCGTTTAGTGGTTTGTCTCCTAAAATGATAGAAATTGTAGCTTTGTTAATTAAAGAAAATTCTCAAGAAAAGGGAATAATTGTTACAGATCACAATTATAGAAGTGTTATAGAAATTGCAACAGATTTAAGAATAATGAATAATGGTAAGTTGCAGATAATCAATGAAAAAGCCGAACTTATGCAGAAAGGTTATCTGATAAATTCGGCAATTTTTTAGATGCTTTTAGCTGAATATTTTTTTGAAAAAACCTTTTTTAGATTTTTCTCCAGAAGTCGAGTTGTTAATGTGTCCGTTTTCAATACGAAATCTTCTAAACTTCTCCAGTTTTACATTTAAGTCAAAGCGTAATTCGTCAACAGTTTTCATTTTATTAAATTTTTTTGCAAATCTATAGAAAAACTTTTGTCAAATGCAATAATCTGCAAATGTTAATTTTAGAAATGAGTTTTGTTAAGCGAATTGTTATGTTTTTAGTATTATTTGCTTTTTATGTTAATTTTTTTTGCAGATTTTTTGCAAAAAAATAGGATTAATTAAGTGATAAATAAAAGTGCGTCAGTACGTTATACTACATCTTTTTTTAACAAGTGTTTATCGCGCAATTGCCAATATTAAAATATCTTTGGCGCTTCCAAAAACATGACAAATAAGAAAATGATTGATTTACAAACACTAGTAGAAGAGACTGGCGCAGAGTCTGGACTAAGTTTTAATATTGATGGAATCTTGAATGAGTCTGTTAATTTAGAGTACGACGGGAATGTTGCAGCAATGATCGGAATGATTTTAAAGATGTGCCTAGAAATGTCTGAAGACGTTAATAATGGAGATCTTAAACAAGTTATGATAAAAAATAACGACGGAATTGTTGTAGCGAGCAAAAATCAAGATGATAATTGCATCGCGTTGCTTTCTAAAGATTTAAGCAAAATGGGTCTATTGCTAAGAAAAATGGATTCTATTTTTAACAACTAATTTAAAACCAAAAATTTAATACACATGTCAGATTTTTTGCAAAATTTTCAAAACGATTTAAAAGAGAATGTTAACGGATTCATCGCTGTTTCGGTTACAGAAGTTGAAACAGGAATGTCTTACTGCTCTCTAACAGTAAAATCTGATTTTGATCCAGAATTGGCTTCGGCTTATAATTTAGAAGTCGTAAAAGCTAAATTAAATGCACTTAGAGCTTTAGGATTAAATCAAAAAATTAATGATATTTTAATTACCCTTACAGATCAGATTCATATTATTGATGTTTCTGAAGATGGAAGATATTTTATCTACTTAGCGGTAGATTCTACTAAAGCAAATCTTGGTTTAACAAGAGCGACTTTATCTAAATACAAGAAAGACATTACTTCAAAGTTATAACGATATTTTGCCCCCAAGAATGAGAAAAAGGCTATTTCAACCCTAGGTTAGAAATGGCCTTTTTTGATCCTGATTGTTTTGATTTTTATTCGAAGAAATCTAATAAAATAGTTTTTAGAGCTTCTTTGTTTTCAATCTGGCTCATATGCCCGTCTTCAAAAGAAACCAATTCTGCTGTCGTATCTTCGATTTGTGAAAGACTTTCTTCGTAATTTAAAACAGGATCTTTTTTTCCTAATATCAATAAAATCGGAAATAAATTTTTGCGAACCAGTTCTTCTCGGTCTTTTCTAATTTTCATGCCTTCCTGAGAAGCGATAATTCCTTGTAAAGGTGTTTTTAAAGCTTCCGTTTTTACTTTTTCGATTTCTTCTGCTAATCGAATTCTGTTGTTTTCGCTGAATAAATTTGCAATCGCTAAACTTACAAAATTGACATAATTTTGTTTTACAGCTTTAATGGCTCGGGTTCTGTTTAATTTTTTCTCCGCGCTGTCTTCTTTTGAAGTGGAGTTTAGTAAAACTAATTTCTGAATTTTTTCTGGGTATAATTCGGCGAAAGCCAAACCAACATAACCTCCCATTGAATGCCCGACAATTGTAGCTTTTTCAATATTCAAATGCTCTAAAACTTCATTTACAACGCCTGCATTGTCTTCCATTTTATGGACATATCCTAAACAATCAGATTCACCATGACCTAATAAGTCGATTGCTACAACGCGATATTTTTCTGAAAACAGATTATTATATTCTAACCACATTTTTTTGTTTTCAAGAAAGCCGTGAAGTAAAACTATTGTGTTTCCAATTCCAGAATCTGAGTATGATATTTTAGTATTCTTGTATAAAATCGTTTTCAAAATGAAGATTTTTTTTGTGAAAGCACAAAGTTAAGAAAGCTGAAGTAAAATATCATGATGTCTTGATTTAATTGGGAAATCTTTAAAAGAGTTATAAAATTATTTATGATAAAATAGCATTTGTGATAATGAAAATGGCCTTCATTTCTGAAAGCCATTCTAAAATTAAAATCGGTTATCGCCATCCAAAAGATTTCCTAGTCCGCCAAGAAGACTTCCTTCATCACGGCTATTTCCACCAGATCGTGGCGCCGATGCAATAATACGGTCAGCCAATCTTGAGAATGGTAACGATTGTATAAAGACTGTTCCTGGACCTTTTAAAGTGGCATAGAATAATCCTTCGCCACCAAAAATAGAATTCTTAATGCCGCCAATAAATTCAATATCATAATCTACATCTTTGGTAAAACCAATAATGCATCCAGTATCTACTTTTAAGACTTCGCCAGGAGCTAACTCTTTTTTAGCCATTGTTCCTCCAGAATGCACAAATGCCATTCCGTCTCCTTCAATTTTCTGCATAATAAAACCTTCGCCGCCAAATAAGCCGCGACCAAGTTTCTGAGAAAATTCAATTCCGACAGAAACGCCTTTGGCAGCGCATAAAAAAGAGCTTTTTTGACAGATAAATTTACCTTGAAATTGGGTTAAATCAATCGGGAGGATTTTTCCAGGATATGGTGATGCAAATGAAACTTTACTTTTGGTGTGACCCTGATTTAAAAATGCGGTCATAAACAAGCTTTCGCCCGTAAGAACTCTTTTGCCTGCATTTAAAAGTTTGCCAAACAAACCCGAACCTTGTTGTTGAGAACCGTCTCCAAATATAGTTTCCATCTGGATATTGTTTTCCATCATCATAAAACTGCCCGCTTCGGCAATTACAATTTCCTGTGGATCCAATTCTATTTCCACATACTGCATTTCTTCTCCAAAAATCTGATAATCTATTTCGTGTGCCTGCATAATTTCTTAGGTATTTGTTTTTAAAATTAGACAAAAAATGCTGTAGAATGTTACAGTGTTTAATGCACTTCGACTGTTTTTAAGAACTTTAAATGATTTTGTTATTTTAAATTAGTCTTAATTACGTGTTTATTTGCTTTAAATTCTATATTTTTGCATCGTTATAATTTTATCAGAATGTCATTAGTTAGCGATTTGACCACCAAAATATTATTTGAGACCGAAAAAGGATACAGTTACCAATGTGATTTGACCAATAGTATAGTTATTAATTTTGTTGATACTATGTCAAGTTATAAAATTCAGGATTTTTTGATTTTTCAAAGAAAGGTTAATAGTGTTGATATTCTTAACATGCTTTATGACTTATCTGATCAATCAGATGCACAGCTGATTGAAACTACCAAAAGAAATTTTTCTAGAAATCTTACTATCTGCGAAATAGTGCAGTTAAGAGATTTATTAAACGGAACAAAATTTACCCTAAACCTGCATTCTATGCTTTGCAATATGGTAAACGTCGAGCTTATTTAGATTCTTACTTAGATTAAATCCAAATTTTCAAGGGGTTACGATCGGCTTCTTTAATTTTTGTAATTTTACACGTATAAAAATTAAAGGTTATGAAAGATTTACTAAGAACACGTACTTCATTAGTTGAAGGTGTAGAAAATATATTGAATTTACAAGCAAAATTAGAAAGTGACGCTTCTAACAAATATTTAGCTATGGCTGCATGGTTGGATAGAAATGGTTATGCCAATACAGCATCGTATTTGTATAAGCAAGCCGAAGAAGAAAGAGAGCATTTTCTGAAAATTTTCAAATTCATTACAGATATGGGAGGGATTGCAATTACGCCATCGGTTCCAGAAGTGCAGCAAGAATTTGCTTCTTTTAAAGAAGTATTCGAAATTGCTTTGCAAAACGAAATTGCAGTTACTCAGGCGATCAATAAAGTAATCGCAAAATGTAGAGCTGAAAATGACTACGCTACAGAAGATTTCATGATGTGGTATGTAGCAGAACAAAGAGAAGAAGAGAAAAATGCAAGAAGAGCGTTAGAGCTTTTTGATCTAATCAATGGAAATGAAGCCGATGGTAAATTCCAACTGGATGTACAAATCTCAAAAATCGGATAATTAACCGATTTAGATAATAAAAAAAGCCCTTAATATTTTATTAAGGGCTTTCTTTTTATTTATGAGTTCATCAAAGTTTCAATCTCATCTGCTTCAACAGGAATGTTACGCATTAAGTTGAAAGGTTCTCCTTTTTCCTGAACCACAACGTTATCTTCTAAACGGATTCCGAATTTTTCTGCTGGAATATAAATTCCTGGCTCAACCGTAAAGACCATATTTGCTTTCATTGGTTCGTGAAGCAATCCGTAATCGTGCGTGTCAAGTCCTAAGTGGTGAGACGTTCCGTGCATGAAATATTTTTTGTAAGCAGGCCATTGTGGATTTTCATTCTGAACATCTGCTTTGTCAATTAAGCCTAAACCAAGTAATTCAGAAGTCATGATTTTACCCACTTCAACATGGTATTGTTTCCAAAGTGTTCCAGGCGTAAGCATTTTTGTCGCTTCGTTTTTAACTCTCAAAACAGCATTATAAACCGCTTTCTGACGATCTGTAAAACGTCCAGAAACTGGAATTGTTCTCGTCATGTCGCTAGAATAATTAGCATATTCTGCAGCAACATCCAACAAAATCAAATCTCCGTCTTTACATTGCTGGTTGTTTTCGATATAATGTAAAACATTTGCATTGTTTCCAGAAGCGATAATTGGCGTATAAGCAAAACCTTTAGAACGGTTTCTGATGAATTCGTGAGCTAATTCGGCTTCGATTTCATATTCTGTAACATTTGGTTTTACGAATCCCAATAATCTGCGGAAACCTTTTTCTGTGATATCACAAGCGTGCTGAATCAAATCGATTTCTTCGCTTTCTTTTACAGAACGAAGTCTTTGTAAAATTGGATTACTTTTTGCAACATTGTGTGCTGGATAACGCTCTTTCCACCATTTTACGAAACGAGCTTCACGAGTTTCTGTTTCAACAGTTGCGCGATAATGTTCGTTTGTATTGATGTACATCGTATCGGCATACGTCATCATTTCGTTCAAAACTTTATGAAAATCCTGTAACCAATAAACTGTTCTAACTCCAGAAACCTGAAAAGCACGTTCTTTAGTCAATTTTTCACCTTCCCAAACTGCGATATGATCGTTTGTTTCTCTCAAGAAAAGAATTTCTCTCTGACTTTCATAAGGCGCATCTGGAAACAAAAGCAAAACGCTTTCTTCTTGATCTACACCGCTCAGATAAAAAATATCTCTATGTTGCGCAAACGGTAAAGTACTATCGGCACTAACTGGGTAAATGTCGTTTGAGTTGAATACTGCAACAGAATTAGGTTTCATTTCAGCCATGAACTTTCTGCGATTTTTTACAAAAAGAGCGCTGTTTATTTGATGATATTTCATAATTATTTCGTTTTTGAACTTCGAATTTCAAAATTACTAATTTTTGAATTAGTGACGTATAGCAGATTTATTAAAGTTTTCTTATTTATTGTTTTTGCCACAAAGGCGCTAAGGCATGAAGTTTTTTAACCGCAAAGAACGCTAAGGTTTGCGCAAAGTGCGCAGGAGATTTTTGCTCGCAAAGACGCGAAGTCGCAAAGTATTTACCCAATCTTGTCATTTCGACGAAAGGAGAAATCTCCGCAAGTAACTCTACAAAGATTTGTATACTCCTAGTTTTGTCATCTCGACGAAGAAGAGATCACATTCGAAATTCTACAAAGATTGAAAAATCTTACCTACTCCCATTCATTCCAATGGCTATCGAGAGATATGTGGTTTTTAAAAGAAAAAGCATTTTATAGATTCTGGTATTTTGTATATTGGTATTCTACTATAATTTAAAATGATACATGGAAAAAGTTAATGATTTGATTTTAAACAATTTTCTGGAAATTGAAAAAGAGGCAAAAGAAATTATTGTAACCGATTTACAAGATTCGGAAAATGAAGCCTATAATTCATTTTATAATTTATGGAAAAACCAGAATAGAGAAGAACATGAAAATTTGATGATTGAGGAACTAGAGATAAATATTGAAAAATACTGGCTTGCAGAGAAATATAATAGTGATATTGGTAAAAGTTTCAATATGATTTATTTTGAACATGGAGGTTTGTATGGTGGGGAGTTAGAAGCTTTTGCCATTGATTTTGATGATTCAGATCGAAAATTATCTGAATTTGAAATCGATGAGGATCAGATGGAATATTTGGATAATATTTCTTGTCTGCCAGCTTTTATTTCTCCAACTTTATATCACTTAACTGAAAATATACAGGGAGAGGAAGATAATTTTGATGATTTTATAGATGTAAATAATATTTATAAACTATTTGAAGCTACAGCATTAATAGAAATGAATAAATTATTTAAAAGGGCAGATGAAGAAAATGTATTCGAAAAATTAAATTTGAAAAAGCCTTTTTATTTAGCTGTTGCAGAACATGATGCTGGCCCTCCTATATTAATTTATGTCATTGAATAAATTAGAAATTCTAGTTTGTTTGCTATGTAGCGAAACATAAAAAAACCGAAGCTTTGAAATTTCAAAACTTCGGTTTTTTTTCTTTTATAAAATAAATTTCTATTTATCATCAAGCAACTTCTCCAAAAGTGCCACTTTCTCTTTTTCGGCTTCAACCAATCTTTCATAAAGTTTTTCATTCTTTTCAATAACTTCCAAAAGTTTATCAAGCGGATTAAAAGTACAATTATAGTTTTTTATAGATGAAGAATCATCATTATAAGTATTCCCAATAATATTAAAAACAGCGTCCTCAGAAAAATTTTTAATAGCTTCTGTTGAAACACCCAAAGCTTCTGCAATTCTGGCTAGTTTTTCGTCATCAACGCTTTCACTTCCTTCGAGATTAGAAACAGATTGCTGACTAACACCAAGTGCAATAGCAAGCGCTTCCTGCTTCATATCTCTCAGTTCTCTAATTCGGCTAATGTTTCTGCCGATGTGTCTTGGTTTTATTGCTGTGCTCATGATTCAAAGATATTTAAAATTCTTTTACCTTTTTTGGTTTATGCAGAAAACAAGTTTGCATTTGCAAGTTCTTTTTTGTGGAGTAAAAATACAATTTTTCTGACTATCGAATTGGTTTTGAATTTAGAATTGTGTAATCTTGATATAAAATAAATGCCATGTAAATTTGGTTTAATAAGAATAAAAAATGCACAATTCAGCTTTTAAATTAGTTACTATAAAAGAAGTAAAATCTAAATATCCCTTTTTACTTGATCGAGAAGGATTTGATTATTTTGACGAATGGGACGATGAAGATTTTTTTCTTGTAGCAGATAAAGATGTGCTTTTTGATTCCAATTTTCATTTGGATATTTATGAGGATAAAATAAAGAAATGGTATTTCAATATTTTTAATCTTCCTTTTAAAACCATTGACGAATTTAGAATTGAAGGAATTTTAATTGACGGAAATGCTTTCATTAGCGGTTCTATTATAAATGCTGAAGGAGATTATGGTCCGTATGTTTTTATAAGCGGAAATGTTTTCTGTAAAAGTTTGCTTTTAGGCGGTTCGTATGTAGAAATAAACGGGAATGTTACGGCAAAAGAAGTTGTAATGACGTATTATAATCATGGTAATTTTAATTGTACAGGTTTAATTGAAGCTCCGGTTTTTATTGTAACAGATCACAATACAACATTTGCCGAAAGAAAAAATGATTTGTTTTATTATAATGATAGAGATGAAATTGATCCTAAAAATGAATGCGAATATGACGATGAAACGGGCGATGAAATTATTTCGAACGAACTCAGGAAGTTGTTAGATAATCCGTTAATTGAAACTTTTGAAGAATTGGAACGGGATTTGGCAAGAGGCGAATTTGTTTTAAAGCAAAGTAAGCCAGCTCCAAAAACCTTTGCTCATTGGGAGTTAAGAGTAAAAACAAATTACAGAGATCTGAAATTGGTTCCGCCTCAATATAAAACCAAAGAATTGTGCGAAATGGCATTAGAAAATACATTTTATGCTTTGCCTTATGTAAACGAAGAATTTATTACGCCAGAACTTTGCGAAAAACTGGTAAAAAAAGATGGTTTTGCAATTCAGGTAATTCCTGATGAATTTATCACAAAAGGCCTTTGTTTCAAAGCGGCAGAAAGAGGCACAATGTTGAGATTAATTCCAGAGGAATATTATTCGGAAGAACTAATTCTGTTAGTTTTTAAAAACGGGAAACATGAACCTGACATAAACGATGTTCCTTCTCCATTTATAACAGAAAATCTTCTTGTAGAATATGTAAAAATTGGAAAAGGGCTTTGGCTGGATAAAGCTTGCAAAGCAACTGGAATTGATAAATTACAAACTCTAAAAAAAGTAATCGATTCAGGAATTGAATATTTGGATAATATTTTTGGAAATCATTTCAGCAAAGAAACGGTTGATTATGCTTTTTCGGTTTATAAAAATCAAGAGGAGTGGAGTAAATATATTCAAAAATACAAACAGAAATTTGAACGACTTGGGTTGAATGAATATTTGTAATGAAGAATGGATGAAAGTGTAAAAATATTAAGAAGTAGAGTCTCAATTCCTTTAACCAGAGCAGTTCAGCTTCTTAAAAAGAACAATAATGATGTTATACTCTCCGAAGAAGATTTTCATAATGAAAACATTAGAGAGATTTGTGAGAAAACTGAATGTGAAGAAGAAATTGCAAAAAAAGAATATCAAATTTGTAATCGGGATGTGGTAAAAGCAATTGAAAGAATTAATCAAAAGCCAGTTGTCATAGCCACAGGAAATAATCCTGTTTCAAAAATCGGTTTTATTTTATGGCCAGAAACTGCAAAAGGAGAATTTTATAAAACTGCAAAAAGAAGTGATGTTTTTATTCAAACAGAGGATTTTAATATTGTTATAGAGACATTTAAATCAGTTTATCCGCTAAAAAATCCTTGGAATAATTTAGTTGAAAATAAATTTGATGTTTTAGGACATAATTTTTTTGATAATATAACCTGTACAGAAATTGTCAAAAAAATAAATCAGATTGAGACTGATGATGAAAAAGTCAAAATGTTTTTAAAAGAAATTATTAATTGGCTAAATGATAAATTGTTTTATGCGGACTACATTGTGGTTTACGGTAATTTATAAATTAGGAGTGATATGAACAACAAAGAAAAAATAATCCAAAATTATATCGAAGGATATAATCAATTTGATATTGACAAAATGATTGCTGATTTTGACGAATCGGTTATTTTTGAAAACATTCAAAATGGCGAAATCAACTTGACTTTGAATGGAATTGAAGAGTTTAAAGCTCAGGCTGAAAAAGGCAAAGAATATTTTTCAGCAAGAAAACAAACTATTATATCATTCATACAAGATGAAATTACAGCAATTATTGACATTGATTATTATGCTGTTTTAGCAGTAGATTTTCCAAACGGATTAAAAGCGGGTCAGGGATTAAATATGAAAGGGAAGTCGATTTTTCAATTCTCGGACAATAAGATTGTAAAGCTGACAGATATTAGTTAGAGTTATGAATCTAAAAGTAAACATTAGAAAAGTAGAAAATCACGACTTAGACTTCGTCTACAAAGCAATTTGCGAACTCGAAAATGAAATTTTAGATTTTAAAATGTTCGAAACAATATTCAATGAAAACATCTCAAACCCAAAAAATCTTTATCTAATCGCCGAAAACGAAAATGAAGGTCTAGGTTTTATTAGCTTTCATACCCAAAATCTTTTGCATCATTGTGGATTAGTTGGTGAGATCCAGGAGTTTTTTATTCATCAAAAATATCGTTGTCAAGGCGTTGGAAGATTGTTAATAAATGAGATTTTAGATTTTGCTCAGAAAAATAATTTAAAAAGTATTGAAGTGACGACAAATAAGAAACGAGTAGAAAATGTGGCGATTTATGAGAATCTTGGTTTTACTTTGAGTCATAATAAGTTTACGATTTATAAATAAGTAAAGAATTATCAGTCTAGTTTGTCATTTCGACCGAAGGGAGAAATCTTCGCGAGAAGCTCGACAAAGATTGGCTTGTTGGAACGGAGTTACTTGCGAAGATTTCTCCCTTCGGTCGAAATTGTAAAAGTCACTTATTTCGGTAACGGATTTATCATTTCGATTGGCTTTTTTCCATCAATTCCCTGATGTGGCCTTTCGTGATTATAGTAATATAAATATTGTAATAATTCTTCTTTTAGCTCTTCCAAAGAATCAAAATCAGTTTCTCTAAGCAGATCATCTTCAAGAGTTCTCCAGAAGCGTTCAACCTTTCCGTTTGTCTGTGGTCTGTAAGGTTTGGTGTGTCTATGGATAATCCCTAATTCCATAAGCATTCTCTCAAAAGGATGGTTATATTTCTGCTGGCTGGTTTTGATTCCAAATTCAGGCCCATTGTCAGATAAAATCTCTTCAAATTTTATTTCATAATGATCACTTAAGATGTTTAAGCATTTTAATGCTGCAAACATAACTGTTAAACTAGTAATGTCGGGAATTAATTCCGCCCAGGCAATCCTACTGTAATCATCAATTATGCACACTAGGTACAATCTTCGATTCTCTCCTTTTATGATGCTCTTGCTTAAGTGATGACAATCAATGTGACCAAGCTGACCCATTCTTTCCTTGATTATTTTTTGATGATTCTTTTTAATCTTCGGAGTTAGCCTATTTATATTATTGCGTTTTAAAATATTATAAACTCCAGAATATGAAGGAGTGCTCCTTCCTAATTTGGGCTTTAAGATACTAACAATTTCATATTTGTTGTTTCCTTTTTCTCTTAATTCAATTACTTTTCGCTCTATAAATGGCACAGGACGTCTTGTCTTGTATTTTGGACCTCGCTTTTGAGGCAGTAGATCTAAAGACTTACCGCTCTGCTTATAGCGGTTATAATACTTTAAGAAACTTTTTCTGCAGGTGTCATTTGCCTTATAAAATTCCATAGCCTTTTTATGCACTGGATGCGTCTTGTTTTTTACCTGCTCATATTCTTTTATCAAAAAACGATACTTCTCTAAATAGTTTCTTTCTAGTGTTGAATCATGACTGTTATTTCTCATCGCAACAAAATTTATTAAAGGTAAATTTTGTTACCGAAATATCTAACCTTTACAGAAATGACAAGATTGTGAAAAAAAAACAGTAGAATGTATAAACTAAATCCATCAATAAAGCATCATTTAGTAATTGCCATTCTAATAAGTTTATGGCTTTTTGTTTTTGCTTTCATTATAAGGCCCTTTGACGACGGAACTATAAATTTCAGAGCGTGGTTTTTAATCAGTTTTGGGTTTAGTGTTATGGCTTTTTTATGTTATTGTCTTTTAGCTGTTATTCAAAAAAACTTTTACAAAAGAATAGGGAAGTGGAATATTAGTTTAGAAATAATAGCCATTTTTCTGTTTCATGGATTGTATTTAATTGGAGTTTTTGCCTTTTATAAAAGCCCAATTTTAAATGGCGGATATACTTTTTTAGAATTCTTTTCTGTAATCTTTATAAAAGTCGCTCTAATCATAACTCCTGTGATTATTCTCGCACGAAGATATTTAATCAAACTCATTCTAATAAAAGATGATGTTTTAATATTTAAAGGCGAAAACAGATTAGACATTCTAAAAATCAATAAATCCGATTTAGTCTGTATTTCGAATGCGCAGAATTATGTTGAGATTTTTTATCTGGAAAATGAGAAACTTCATTCGAAACTTATTCGATCTTCGCTCAAAAAAGTTCAGGACGATTTTGGTTTTTTAGTGCAAATTCATCGTTCGCATTTAATAAATCCGTCGCATTTTAAATCTTGGCGAAATTCAAACACCATTATTTTGACTCAAATAGAACTTCCAGTTTCCAGAAATTATAAAGATGTTTTATTGGCATTGTAATTTTGTACCTAAAACAATGCATTTCGTGCCTAAGTCAGTAGAATAAGGCTTTCAGGTGAATTTTCATTTTAGTTTTGCTTCATCAATTTTAAAAATAAATTATGAAAACAAAACATCTTTGCCTGCTTGGACTATTATTTTTCCTGATCAGTTATTTATTCTTTGCTAAAATTTTACCCAATTTTCAAAAACCAATTGATCTCGCACATTGGTTTAATTTAATCGGCGCTTGTTTGTTATTGTCATTTAATGACGTTTTTCCGAAATTCACTTTGAGTTTTTTTGCTTCAATTGTAACAGCTTTTGGAGTTGTCGCACACATTGGACTTTGTACAATTGATTTTGTAATGTCGAGTTACGGAAATAATGAAATGGCAAAAGAAGCACTAAGCCATCAAATAAGTAATTCACCAGAAATTTTCTATCCTTTTATTGCAATT
The DNA here is from genome assembly GCF_056824325.1 of Flavobacterium sp. B330r. NCBI lineage: Bacteria > Pseudomonadati > Bacteroidota > Flavobacteriia > Flavobacteriales > Flavobacteriaceae > Flavobacterium > Flavobacterium sp. B330r. Next base: position 1,442,352 of record NZ_CP124860.1, on the reverse strand, counting down.
GGGCCTTCATTACTTTTTATTGGTTTAACGATGCATGCTTTGCGTTTTATTAAAACACATTTTGTTATTGTTTTAATGATTATTTTGAGTTCAGCATCAATTGGATTTTCATTTTTTGTTTTGAAAGATGGAATTTATATGTTTTTGAGTTGTCTGGTTTTTGTTTTCGGATTGGGATTTTTGCTTTTTGAGAAGAAAAAGTTATTGTGAAAGACTAAATATTAAACATAGGATTTGTATATTGTCTTTATTTTATGAAAATTATGAATAAACGTTCAATTGCTGTCTTTTTTATGTTGCCTTTAATAGGAATGCTTTCTTGTAATTCAAATAAAAAAGAAGAGAATAAGGATTTGCAGTGGGACGATATTGAAATTCAGACTAAAAATCAAAAAATAGTTATTTATAAAAAAAGTGATACAGCAACTTTTGATGAGGCGATTTACGAAAAAGTGAAGCGTAAGGGCTATTCATCCGCTTATAAATTAGATACGATTCAAAAGAAAATATTTGTAATGACTGTTTCAGAACGAGATAGTGTTTACAAATACGCACACCGAATAATATCTAAGCCTGTTTTTACTGATGTAATGGCAACTTGTTATGCAGGATATGTTTTGGTAAAAATAAGAGATAGACGAACCACTTTAATGTGTGAATACGAATCAGTAGGAGAATGGTCAACGGTCAATAATGATACAAAGAAATTACATGATTTGTTAAAAACAAAAATCGATATTGCAAAACAGTAATATTTTTGATTATTGAAGTAAGCAAGTAATTTATAAATTGATAAAAGTAAATTGAAAAAACATATAAAATACTTAATCGCACTCTTTCTGACTTTTGTCGTGATTGCGGGCGATGGTACTTTAAATTCTCAATCTAAATCGGCAGAGTATTACGAGTCTTCGTTTGTAGTTTTAAAAAGAGAATTAAATTTTAAAAGCTCTCGTTTTTATAAATTCGGACAAGCTGTTTCTTGGAATGAAATAAGATTTTCAATTGTTTTGAATTTTCTCAAAACCAAAAATGTCTTTACTTTCCAAATCAAGAAATTGTTGAAACTTCAAAACCTGCTTTATCAAAACCTAACTTCATTTATAAAACAATGTGTTTTTATAAATGAAATAATCACTTCAAAAGACTTCGGTAAAAGTTTATACAGCGCTTAAAGAAATTTATTTCTGAGCATAGATGATTCAATAATGTCTAATCATTTATCATTTTCAAAATGTATAAACAAAATAAAAATTCTCGCTTGGAGCAATCTAGGCGACCGCTTCTTAATTGGATAAAAAGAAAATTTATAATCGTAATTACAGCCTTTATGCTAGGAATGGCAAACGGAATGCATACGGAAGATACCAGAATTAAAGGAAACCAAAATTATACTGAACAGCATAAAAAAGATTGATTTTTTAATTAGAAAATATGTCAATGAGATAATTAGAGAATTTCTTGTTGGAATTTAAATAATTAATCGGTTTAAATTTTAGCCGTGACCTTTGTCAAAGTTTTAAACTTTGACAAAGTTTTTTTTGCGCAATCTTGTCATTTCGACGAAGGAGAAATCTTCGCAAGTAACTCCGCAACGAAAATCAATCTTTGTAGAGCTACTAACTTGTCCTTCGACTTCGCTCAGGATGACAAACGGTATGGTATAAAAACAAAAAACCGAAGCAAGTGCTTCGGTTTTTATTTGGAATTTGGAATTTCAAATATTGGAATTTAATCCACCCATTTATAATATCTCGCTCCAATCAAAACAGGAATTTCTTTTTCGATTCTGTCTAAAACCCATTCGTTTTTAGGAGTTCTTACGCTTTGTTTTTGTTCTTTTTTATGAAGACTTTCGTAAGTATTGAAATCAATTTCAACGCTTTCAGCTAAATTTTTAAAAAGCTTTACATTCTCCAAAGCCGATTTCCATTCTGGCTGGATCGTTCCTTCAAAAACTTTCGATTTCGATCCGCTTCCGTAAGCTAAGAAACCGAATTTAGTTCCGGCAACTTCTTTGTTTGTATCATAAAAATGAGCCAAAGTCGATAACAATCCCATAAAGATAGAACCAGTGTAAAGATTTCCAATTAATGATGAAGCCAATTCGGCAGGTTGTAATTTCTCTGTTACAAAACTTCTGTAATCATCAGATTTTGATACGTCCTTAATTTTTGTCTGATAATCTGCTGGCGCAATATCATCGGCAATAATTTTTTCGGCACTATCTAAAGCGTAGATTTCAGATAACATTCTTCTTCCTTGGAAAGAATATGGCAAGTGCATTACAATACTATGCCAAGTGTTATATAACGTTTCGGTTGTGTTTTTTAATTTTTTGAATGAAAAGTAAGCATTTCGCGTACGATCCATATAACATTGATTTGAATATTGGCCGTCAAAAACTGGCTGATCTTTATGAATTTCAATTTCAGCTTCTAAATTATCAAACCAAGAATCGTTGTTGGAGTTTTTGGTGATTTCTTCTTTAGCAATCGTTCTATATGGTTTAAAGAAGTCGAAAACACCTTTTGTGCTTGTTGCCCAATTATCATCAAAAGCAATAATTTTCGGATCTGCAGTAATCAGCATTGCCACCGCTCCAGCACCTTGTGTGTATTCCCCTCCAGAATTTAAATCGTATTTTGCAAAATCAGACGTAACTACAATTGCTTTTTTATTTGGATTTAATTTTACAAAATCAAGACAGTTTTGCAAAGCGTCTACACCGCCAATACAAGCAAAAGTAAAATCCACAACATCGCATTCTGATAATGAATCTTCACCAAATTTCTGCTCCATTAAACTAATTAGATAAGAAGCAATGGGTTTAGAACTGTCAATGCCGCTTTCGGTACCAACATAGATTCGACTGATTTCTTTTAAGTCAATTTTATTATCAATGATAAGTTTTGTTAAAGCATTTGCTCCAAAAACAACCGCATCCTGATGTGCGTCTGGGAAAGTCATTTTTATTAGACCAAGACCTTTTTCTAGTTTATCGGGTTCAATATTTCTGGCAACAGCCAAAGTTTTTATGGGTAAATGTATGTTTGCTACGTCAAATGAAATAGCATCAATTCCTGTTTTCATTCTTATTTTTTTGAGCCGCTAAAGGTAAAACTATGTTGTGGAATGACAATTTTTTACTTTGATAAAATTTTGATGACCCTACACTTTTGAAGAAAACAAATCAAAACTTCCAATAAAATAATAATATCATAAATTTTTGGTAATCTACTTAGAGTCGAAATCCTTGATTCTGTTTTACAAAACAATGATTTGAGGTTTTCTATAGTGAATTATTTTTTATCAGTTTTAATTTTGTACGTAAAAATACGTAGAATTGCGCTATTTTAAAATCATTATAAATAACAGCGAAATGGTTGTAGTTCTTTTGTAATTGAGTTATTTTTGTCTAATTTTTTAAAACAAACTACTTAACACTTATGGCACAATCTGCACTATTGAATGCTTCCATCTTAAAGAAAGTAGCTATGGCTCTTTCGGGAATATTCTTAATCACGTTTTTAGCGCTGCATGTTTCCTTAAATTTTATTTCTATTTTGAGTGAAGATGTTTTTAACGAAGCTTCTCACTTTATGGGATACAATCCGCTGATACAATATGTAATGCAGCCAGTTTTGGCATTCGGAGTAATTTTCCATTTTGTAATGGGATTTATTCTTACCGCTCAAAATAGCGCGGCACGACCAATTGCGTACGCTAAATACAACGGAGCTGCAAACGCTTCTTGGAGTTCTAGAAATATGATTATTTCTGGATTGGTTATTTTGGCTTTCTTAGGATTGCACTTTTATGATTTCTGGTTTCCTGAAGTTAGCTATAAATATATAGCTGGTACGGCACCAGATGCTACGAGGTATTATGGTGAGTTAGTTCACAAATTTCATGACCCAATTCGTACGGCATTGTACTGTGTGTCATTTATCCTTTTAGGATTCCACTTGTGGCATGGGTTTGCATCTTCTCTTCAATCTGTAGGGATGCACAACAAGTACTCTAGATTTTTATCAAAAGTAGGTTACTGGTTCGCAGTTGTAGTTCCAGCGCTTTTTGTAATTATCGCTTTATTTCATCATTTCAATAATTAATATCAATTATAATGGCATTAGATTCAAAAATTCCAAATGGTCCTATAGCGGACAAATGGACAAATTATAAAGATCATATTAATTTAGTAAACCCTGCTAACAAACGTAATTTAGATATTATTGTAGTTGGTACAGGTTTAGCTGGAGGTTCGGCTGCGGCTACTTTAGCAGAGTTAGGATATAACGTAAAAGCATTTTGTTTCCAAGATTCTCCACGTCGTGCGCACTCTATTGCAGCACAAGGAGGTATCAACGCAGCAAAAAACTATAAAGGTGACGGTGACTCGATTTACAGATTGTTTTACGATACTGTAAAAGGTGGTGATTACCGTGCTCGTGAGGCAAACGTTTATCGTTTGGCTGAAGTTTCTGGTAATATTATTGACCAATGTGTGGCTCAAGGGGTGCCATTGGCTCGTGAATATGGCGGACTTTTAGATAACCGTTCTTTTGGAGGAACTTTGGTTTCTCGTACATTTTATGCACAAGGACAAACTGGACAACAATTATTGTTAGGAGCTTATTCTGCAATGAACCGTCAAATTGGTCGTGGAAAAATTAAAATGTACAACCGTCACGAAATGCTTGACATTGTAATCGTGAATGGAAAAGCGAGAGGTATTATCGCTCGTGACTTAATTACAGGAAAAATAGAAAGACATTCTGCTCACGCGGTAGTAGTTGGTTCTGGAGGATACGGAAACGTATTTTTCCTTTCAACAAATGCTATGGGAAGTAACGCAACAGCAGCTTGGAAAATTCATAAAAAAGGAGCGTTTTTCGCAAATCCTTGCTACACACAAATTCACCCAACATGTATTCCGGTTTCAGGAGATCACCAGTCTAAATTGACTTTGATGTCTGAGTCTTTACGTAATGACGGTCGTATTTGGGTGCCTAAAAACTTGGAAGATGCAAAAGCGATCCGTGAAGGAAAGAAAAAAGCAACAGATTTATCTGAAGACGAAAGAGATTATTTCTTAGAAAGAAGATATCCAGCTTTTGGTAACTTAGTACCTCGTGACGTTGCGTCTCGTGCGGCTAAAGAGAGATGTGATGCTGGTTTTGGAGTTAACAAAACTGGAGAAGCAGTTTACTTAGATTTCGCAGCAGCTATCAAACGTTACGGAACTGAAGATGCTTATGTAAAAGGTTTAGATGATAAAGATGCTGCTTTGGTAACTAAATTAGGAGCTGCAATCGTGAAAAGTAAATACGGAAACTTATTCCAGATGTATTACAAAATCGTCGACGAAGATCCTTATACAACACCAATGATGATTTACCCAGCAGTTCACTACACAATGGGTGGAACTTGGGTTGATTATAACTTAATGACGACAATTCCTGGATGTTTCTCTATTGGAGAGTCTAACTTCTCTGACCACGGAGCAAACAGACTTGGAGCTTCTGCTTTAATGCAAGGTTTAGCTGATGGATATTTCGTATTGCCATATACTATCGGAGATTATTTAGCTCCAGATATTAAAATGGGAGAAATTTCTACAGACTTGCCAGAATTCGTTGAAGCTGAAAAAGCGGTTGTAGATCAAATCAATAAATTTATCAATAACAACGGTAAACATTCTGTAGATTATTTCCATAAAAAACTTGGAAAAATTATGTGGAATAAAGTAGGTATGGCTCGTAACGCTAAAGGTTTAACTGAAGCTATCGAAGAAATTGCTGCTTTACGTGAAGAGTTTTATAAAGATGTAAAAGTGCCAGGAAGCGCTTACGAATTTAATCAGGAATTAGAAAAAGCAACTCGTGTTGCCGATTTCTTAGAATTAGGAGAATTGTTCGCGAAAGATGCTTTACACCGTAACGAATCTTGTGGAGGTCACTTCCGTGAGGAATACCAAACAGAAGAAGGAGAAGCACTTCGTGATGACGAAAACTTTGCATATGTTGCAGCTTGGGAATACAAAGGAAAACCAAGTGATGCAGTATTACACAAAGAACCTCTTAACTACGAAAACATTAAATTAGTTCAAAGAAGCTATAAATAGTATTTAGAAAAGTCTTAATACTTTTTTCTTAATACTTAATACTTATACAAAATGAAACTTACATTAAAAATATGGCGTCAAAAAAACGCTCAAGATAAAGGAGGGATTGTAGAATATCCTATTGACGGAATCGAGCCGGACATGTCTTTCCTTGAAATGTTAGATGTTCTTAACGAAGGTCTAATTAACAAAGGAGAAGAACCAGTAGCATTTGACCACGATTGTCGTGAGGGAATCTGCGGAATGTGTTCTTTATTCATCAACGGAGAAGCGCACGGACCAGACAGAGGTGTTACAACTTGTCAATTACACATGCGTATGTTTAAAGATGGAGATACAATTTTTATCGAGCCATTTAGAGCAAAAGCTTTCCCTGTAATTAAAGATTTAGTGGTTGATAGAAGTTCTTTTGACAGAATTCAACACGCAGGAGGATTTATCTCTGTAAATACTTCAGGAAATACAATCGACGCGAATACTATTCCGGTTAACAAAGACGATGCAGATAAATCATTTGATGCTGCCGCTTGTATTGGTTGTGGAGCTTGTGTTGCGACTTGTAAAAACTCTTCAGCAATGTTATTCGTTTCTGCAAAAGTTTCTCAATATGCATTATTGCCACAAGGTAAAGTTGAAGCAACGGATCGTGTTTTACACATGGTTCACCAAATGGATTTAGAAGGTTTCGGTAACTGTACAAATACAGGAGCTTGTGAAATAGAATGTCCAAAAGGAATTTCGCTTGAAAATATCGCACGTATGAACCGTGAGTATTTAGCAGCAAGCTTGAAAGGATAATACGCAATTTAGTATATTTTAAAAACGCTTCCGTTACGACGGAAGCGTTTTTTTGTTTCTATTCATAATACAATTGCGAAGCGCTTATTTCTTCTTTCTTTTGACCTTCTTTCTGAATGAAACAATTTAAAATTGTGCCTCCAGTTAAGTCAAAATAACTAATGTTGAGCTTGTGAAAACCTTTTTCTATTTTAACAGCGCCATAAGCTTCATTTGCCCAATGAATGTTGTCATTATTTACAATGAGCTCATCATCTATAAAAAGCTTCGATCCGTCGTCTGAAAGTGTCGAAAAAGTATAATTTCCTGTTTCTGGAATAAAGATATATCCATTAAATTTTAAGCCTATATAACGCTCTAATTTCGTTTTCCATTTTTCAGCACTTATTTTGCTTTCTAATATTCCTGAAGAAACAGGTTTTGAAAGTTCTAAATCTTGAACCTGCGAAAAATTCCCAGTAAAATATTCATATTTCAAACCATTCTTTTTAGGTTGAATTTTCAAAGCAGGTTTTAAATCTGGATTTCGAACAATGATTTTATTGATAGAACTTCTTTTGCCGCTTTCGCTAATTTGAATCGTTTTGATGATTCGATATTCTCCTTTCGGAATATTTATGGTGACAGGGTTTTGATACCAATTGGCTGTTTCATCAGGATTATAACCATCAATTGTATAAAATATCTTTCCGTTTTTGATGGTTGGTTTTAAATCTAAAATATATTTTGATGCAATTAAAGCCGTTTCATCAGCACCAAAAGGTGTTGTAACTTTATACAATCTATTTTGAAATTCCAATTTTTCTAAATGATAAGGCAGTTGATTTTGAATAAAATGGTTGTAGTCTTTGTTTTTTGGTTCTGTCCAAGCAATTTCTGCTAAAGCCAAAACACGCGGATAAAGCATATAATTCAATTTTGCTGGGCTAGTTAAATATTCAGACCAAAGATTGGCTTGAACTCCGATAATATATTTTTGTTCTTCAACAGATAAACTATCAACGGGAGTTGGATTGTAATGATACACTTTATCCAAAGTGCTCAATCTGCCTACGGTAAGCGGTTCGTTTGGCGAATAACCTTGATTGTAATCAAAATAAACCGTTCCTTCTGGAGTCATTACAACCGGATGTTTCAGTTTTGCTGCATGAATTCCGCCCGATTCTCCTCTCCAAGACATAACAGCTGCGTTAGGTGCGAGTCCGCCTTCGAGAATTTCATCCCAACCAAAAATCTGTCTTCCATTTGCATTCAAGAATTTTTCAATTCTTTTGATGAAATAACTCTGCAGTTCATGCTCGTCTTTCAAACCTAGATCTTTGATTCGTTTTTGACAATTTGGACAAACTTTCCATCTTGTTTTTGGACATTCGTCTCCTCCCACATGAATATTTTTACTTGGAAACAAAGCCATAACTTCTGTTAAAACATCCTCTAAAAAAGTAAAAGTTTCTTCTTTTCCTGCGCAGAAAACATCTTCAAAAACACCCCAAGATTCTACCACTTTATAATTTCGATCTGGAAAGCAAGCCAAATTTGGATAAGCAGTAACCGCCGCCGATGCATGCCCTGGCATTTCGATTTCTGGAATTACATTCACATAATTCTCTTCGGCAAATTTTACAACTTCTTTGATTTCTTCTTGCTTATAAAATCCTCCATAAGGATTTCCGTCAAAGAAAAAAGGAGTTCTTTCGAATTTATTTCCGACTAAAGTCTGATTTCTTTTCGATCCGATTTCAGTTAGTTTTGGATATTTTTTAATCTCAATTCTCCAACCTTGATCGTCGGTTAAATGCCAATGAAAATTATTTAATTTATAACTGGCCATTTGTGCAATAAAATCTTTTATAACATCAACGGAGAAGAAATGACGGCAGACGTCTAAATGTAAGCCTCGGTAAGAATATCGAGGGGAATCTTCGATAATTACGCATGGCAATTTTATTTCAGTATAAATTTTGTTTGGAAGGAGCTGCAATAAAGATTGAACGGCATAAAAAAGTCCTTCTTCTTGACCAGTAATTGTAATTTTATTCGGAGTAATTTCAATTTTGTATCCTTCTTTTGACGAAAGATTTTTGCTTGAATCAAATTCAATTTTAAGATTCGATTTTTTCGAATTGGCTTTCGCATTCAATACTGATTCTAAAATTTTAGCCGATTTTAATTCCTTTTCACTATAATTTTTATTTTTAAAATTAATCTGTACTTTTCCATTTATCCGAATGCTATCTCCAGTCAATTTGTACAAATTTGGAGCGGGGATAATAGAAATGTTTTGTTGGGAGTTTTGTGCTTTTCCGTTTAAAAAAGAAAGAACAAAAAATAAAAAAAGGAATTTTTTCATAGGAGAAAAACTTTAGATTTTTATTAAAAACAGTTTTAAAAACATTAAAATGCTTTTAAACTAATTTATTGAAAATTTTTATTGCCAATACGGCTTTTGGTTTCGATGAATTATTTGATGAAATGTTTATTTTTGTAATTAGAAAAAAACAATCGGCATGAGCACTGAAAATGAAGTTTTAAATTACAGTAAAGAAGAACGTAAAAATCATATTCTAAAAGAGATCAATTTGCACACGCGTGTGAGTTTTGAAACTCTTTCGGCTAAACTTGGTGTTTCCGAAGATACTGTTCGTCGTGATATTAATGAACTTGACGCTGACGCACTTTTAATTAAAGTAAAAGGCGGCGCCATGACAAAAGGATATCACTATTCTTCATCAAACCAGACTTATGCTGTCGAAGCTAAACAAGTTATTGCACAAAAAGCGGTTGGCCTTCTTCATGACGGAATGGTTTTAATTGTTGATGGCGGAACTACCATTCGAGAGTTCATCCGATTAATTCCAAACGATCTTAATTTAACTGTTTTTACGATTACGGCTTTAACTGCGGTTCAGCTTTTAGACAAACCTAATATTAAAACGATCATGATTGGAGGAAGCATTTCTTCTTATAGTCAGATGTGTGTGAGCGGAGAAGCTTTTCATCAATTGGCCAACATAAAAGCAGATCTTTTGGTTTTAGGAACAAATGCTTTAGACGTAGACGGCGGTTATTCTGATTCTGATTGGGAAACCGTTCAGGTAAAAAAAGCAATGATTCAGGCTTCTAAAAAAACGGCAGTTTTGACTATTACAGAAAAATTAAATACAGTTCTTAAAATGAAAATTGCTAATTTATCTGAAGTGAATTATGTAATTACCGAAGAAGAACCCAATCACGAAAAATTACAGAAATACAAAAGCGCCGTTCCAAGTCTGATTGTGATCTAATCCCAATGTTTTACTAAAAAATCAATCCAATTTTGATGAAAGATCTTTTTTAAATCTTCATCAGAATAACCATGATTTTTAAATATCAGAACCAATTTTTGTAAATCAGCAATCGTATCTAAATCATACGGACATTGTTCTGTTCCAAAAGCGCCATCCAAATCAGAACCAATTCCGATATGATTTGCATTTCCCGCAAGCTGGCAAATATGATCCATGTGCTGAAAAGCAGTTTCTAAGCTGCAATTCATTTTTTTAGGATCAGAAATTCCTCTTTCCCAATTTGGAACCATCATCCAAGCATCTAAAGCACCGCCAATAACGGCTCCTCTTGAAACTAAAGCTTGGATCATTTCATCGCTATATTGCCTATTATGATCAACTAAAGCCCTGCAATTGTTGTGGCTTGCCCAAACTGCGCCGTTAAAATGATTCAAGGCCTGCCAAAAAGCATCGTCGCACAAATGCGTTGCATCGAGAATAATATTTAAACGCTCCATTTCTTTCAACAAATCAATTCCGTTCTGATTCATTTTTCCAGTTGCATCCGTTCCGTTTGCATATCGGCCTGGACCATAATGTGCAGGACCAACAGCTCTCAATCCGTAATGATAAGCTTTTTCGAGATAAGAAACATTAATAATAGAATCGGCTCCTTCCAAACTTAATATATATCCAATTGGTTTTTTGTCGTTTGGAGTTCCATCATTCCATACATTAAAATGATTTAAAAGCGATTTTTTGTCTGTAATCTGCGTCATTTCTCCTGCTTCTTCCATGCTTTTATACCACGCAAGTTGACCTTGTGTTTGTGCCCAAGCTTGTTCTGGAGAATTCCACCCCGGAATTATGCTATCAGGTTTTACAAATCGTGCAATTTGAGTGGCGACCACAATTCCGATATTTCCTTTTCTAAGATCAGGAAAAGAAACCGTGGCGCGTTCGCGATCTGGTTTGTCGGTCATTCCTTTTTCTAAGTTTCGTAAAGTCGGAACATCGTTTCTCAGATCTCGATTCCATTCCATTGCATTCATGCTGAGATCTAAGTGGGCATCTAGTATAAACATAGGATTTAAAATTTAAATAGTATTTTTTCGGCCTCGGGCGCCAACTGGCCATTGCGCGTAAATTTGCTGTTTTTTGTTTACTGCCTGAAGATTATCGTACAAAGCAACAGTCGGGCAGACATGATAAGGTCCAGCATAAATAATGTCGCCAATTTCATATTCGTTTTGGCCTTTATTTTCAAGAATCAAATGTTCTTCTGAATGTGCGGTTGGAATCAAATTTTCATCATTTAGAATGGTCAATCTTTTGTCAATCGGATTTTCAGATGAAACGGCTTTATAACCAATATCTACGCAAAATGTGTTTTTAGTTGGTTTAGAAATAATAGTTCCAACGATTACTAAAGCAGGTTTGAAATCTTGTTCGGGTAAATGAATTTGATAATTCGAATCCCAAAAAACAAAAGTTCCTGGACTGCATTCTACATTTTCCTGCGCTGCATAAAACGGAAAAGTATTAGAACCGCCAGCGACAATTTTAAAGTGTTCTGCTTTATTAATAATCTGCTCAAAAGACTTAGAAGCTTCTAAATTTCGTTCTTCAACACTTCCTTTTATATGGCCGTCATAAATATGGATTCCTTCAAATTGAATATTTTTTAATTGTGAAATAGCATCAATTAACCCAGTCCAATTTTCTGAAATCGAAAAACCAGTTCGGTTCATTCCTGTATTTAAATCCAAATAAACAGAAAGAACGAGATTATTTCTTTTGGCAATTTCATTTAAATCCGAAGCTGTTTTCAGATTGTCTACAATAGTTGAAAAATGAGTTTCAGGGAATTTTTTAATTAATGAAATCCATCTTTCCGCTTTTAATCCAACAGGCTGATACGCTAAAAGAATGTCTTCAATTTGCTGATTTGTAGCAAGCTCTGCTTCCGAAATTGTGGCACATTTTATTTTCTTGATGTTGTAAATTTTAAAAAGCTCTAAAACTTCGGCATTTTTATGTGTTTTTATATGCGGACGCAATCTTTGCGTGTCGCCTTTCACATAAGAAATCAACTTTTCGATATTTTGACGTACTCGATCTTCGTAAACTGCTAAAAATGGAGTGTCGATAAGAGTTTCGGATTTTATTTCCCACCAGTTCTTTTGCATGGTTCATGGTTTTTAGCTAGTTGTAAAACATTGAGTTTATTTAAACACATAGAAACATAGATTTAGAGGCTGTTTAAGGCGTTTCACTTTCCATTAATAAGAAAATGACTTGTCTCATTTATTTCAACCTTTAAAAATTCAAATAATAAGAATCTATGTTTCTAAGTGTTTAAAATAATGTTTTAGAAAAAAATTAGTGCAATTCAAAAAGTGCCTCAACTTCAACAGGGATATTATCAGGAAGCGAACCAAATCCGACTGCACTTCTTACTCCGATTCCGTTTTCTTGTCCCCAAACTTCTGCAAATAATTCACTGCATCCATTAATCACATAAGGATGTTTTAAGAAATCAGATGTGCAATTCACCATTCCGAGAACTTTGATCACTCTTTTTACTTTGCTTAAGCTTCCAAAATTGGTTACGATTGTAGAAAGCATGGTTAGTCCAACTTGCCTTGCTGCTAATTTTCCTGCTTCAATATCCATATCTTCTCCAATGCGTCCGATGATTAATGATTTATCGTCTTGTACAGGTCCGTGTCCTGAAAGATACAAGTATTTGCCGTCTACTAAATAGGGTTTGTAAATTCCTAAAGGCTGTGGAGCAGGGGGAAGTGACAAACCTAGGCTTTCGAATTTTTCTTGCGGATTTAAACTCATGATTTTAATGTATTAAAGCGTTTAAAATAAATATAAATACAATTCCTAAAACAGAAACCAAAGATTCCATTACGGTCCAGGATTTAAAAGTGTCTTTTAGGCTAATGTTGAAATATTCTTTGAACATCCAGAAACTCGGATCGTTTACATGCGAACACATTAAACTTCCGGCACCGACAGAGAGTACAAAGAGATTGGGGTCGAGATCATTAGATTGTAGTAAAGGTAATAAAACACTCGCAGTCATTAAACCTGCAGCAGTTGCCGAACCAACACAAATACGAATGATGGCGGCCATCATCCAGGCTAATAAAAACGGATGAATATTGACTTGGTTTAAAGTAGCAACAATGGTTTCGTTTACGCCACTTACAATCATAACTTCTTTTAAACAGCCCGCGCCACCAACAATTAGGACAATTAAAGCAACATCTTTTATCGCTTGTGTATAATCGTCCATAACAGATGACATGCTTCTGTTCATTTTAATTCCTAAAGTATAAGTGCATAAAAGAAGAGACAAAAGCATAATGATACTCGGGTCTCCAATAATTTTGCAGATAGCGATTAGTTTTTCATTATCTGAAATTAAAGGTAATAGAGAAGTAATCGTTAATCCGAAAACAGGAAATAAGGCAGAGAATAAACTCAAACCAAAACTTGGAAGTTTGCCCTCGTTCGTTATTTCTTCGACATTTAAAATTTCATGATCCGATTCGGTTTTGATGTTTTTAAAGCGTGTTGAAAACCATAAACCTGCAATTAAAATGGTCGGAATGGCGATTATGATTCCGTAAATTAAAACCAAACCAATATCTGCTTTTAGAATACTGCTCAATGCCATTGGCGAAGGATGAGGCGGAAGAAAACCATGTGCCACAGAAAGCGAAGCCAGCATTGGAATCCCTAAATATACTTTTGATAATTTAAATTGATGTGCAACAGAAAAAATCAGCGGAACTAAAAGTACAAATCCAACGCTATAAAAAAGCGGAATTCCGATTATAAATCCAGTAATCATTAAGCCCAAACGAACGTATTTTCTTCCCGTCCAATTCATAACTGTTTTGGCAATGACATTTGCGGCTCCAGACGAAACGGCCAATTTTCCGATACATGTTCCAAAAACAATAATTAAAGTAATAGATCCGAGCATTTCGCCAAGACCTTTTTGCAAAACAGGTGAAATAGTTTCTATTGGCAAACCAAGAAAAAGTGCAGCCAAAAGGGAGGTAATGATAAACGCGATAAACGGATTAATTTTGAACCAAGCAATCTGTAAAATCAAGAAAATAATGCATGCAGTGAGTATGAGAATGCTCATGATTGGTGGTTGGTTTTTAGTTAGTTATAATTGTGGTTGGAATTCCAAATATATAAAATAATTCCACATGTCGCATTTTTTTTGCAAAAACTGCATTTTTTTTGCAATTGTAATGTTAAAATTATTGAGAGATAAAGGAGTAATAAGCTTATGTTTTCTACCTTTATATAAAAATTCATAAGATGAAAATTGCTTTAATCCAAACCGATCTTTTTTGGCAAGATGCCAGTAAAAACAGAGAAAATTTTGATTTGAAAATTGATGAAATTCAATCGGAAGTCAATCTCATTGTCCTTCCTGAAATGTTTTCGACCGGATTTACAATGAATGCTTCTGAGGTTGCCGAAACGATGCAAGGAGAAACGATTGAATGGATGAAATTGAAAGCAAAACAAAAAAATGCTGCCGTAACAGGAAGTGTTGTCATCACAGAAAACGAAAAGTTTTATAATAGGATGTTTTTTGTTTTTCCGTCAGGCGAATTTCAGTATTACGATAAAAGGCATTCTTTTTCTCTCGCCGGTGAAGACAAAGTGTACAGCTGCGGAAATAAAAAGGTAATTATAGATTATCTAGATTGGAAAATATGTCTGCAGGTTTGTTACGATTTGAGATTTCCGGTTTTTGTACGTAATGTAGAAAACTACGACCTTATTTTGTATGTTGCCAATTGGCCAAAAGTACGTACCAATGCTTGGGATGCTTTGCTAAAAGCACGTGCGATAGAAAATCTTTCTTATGTGGTTGGGGTAAACAGAATTGGTAACGATGCTCACGATTACGAACATATTGGCCATTCTCAAGCAATAGATTTTTTGGGCAATTATATTTTAGAGCCACAAGAAAAAAATGGTGTCTTTGTCGTAGAATTAGACAAAAACACCATGTATGAAACGCGTAAAAAATTAGACTTTTTAAGCGATAGAGATCAGTTTGAAATTAAGTTTTAAAAAGCTTTTCGTTTCTTTTCTGCTTCTTTTTTCTTTTTATCGTCTTCTTTCTTCTCCACTTCTGGATTAAAAGGAATGCTCAAGTCGATTGTTTCGTTCCGATCCCAATTGGCTCGGACATCAAATTCTTCTTGATTATAAAATACTTCTTCTGCGTATTTCTTTTCTAAGAAATTACCAGTGTCGTATTGTTTGTTTTTATTGTCGTCATAAATAATGCGTACAGTAAAAACATCAGGTTGCAAAAGGTTGAATTCTAAAGTAGTTGCCCCTTCAGAATATCCTTCGGCTAAAACTACATCTCCTTTTTTATTGGTCAATTCAACAATTATAGGAAAACGTTTGACATTTTTAAGAGTCAATATCAGATTTCCGTAATCGGCGTGTTCTTTAGTGCTGAGTTTATAGGATAAAGTATCATTTGTTTTTTCATAAAAATCGGTCAAAGCACCTGGTAAGAAAGTGAAACTATATTTATCCAATGGTTCTTTTTTGAAATCGAAATATAATTTCTGTTCAAATTCATCATATTCCGTTGTATAAGGAACAGCAACAGAATCTTTATTAACCAAAGCGATTTTAGATTTGTCAAATTTTACTAACGGAGTTTCGGTTTCCAAAGTAAAACGTTCTCTAAAATTAATCTGACCGTTTTGTACCGCTTTAATATTTAAAGTATCTTTTTTCAAGGCTTTAATCTTGAACGAAAATCTTTTTTTATAATCTCCTTTTTCAACTTCCATTGATAACGAATCGGCTTTTATTGGTTTGTACCAAACTTGAAGCGAATCTTTTTTAGGAAACTGCGTTACGATAGTTTCAAGAACTTCGTCGCCATTTTTAAGTGTAATTTTTGGTTTTGAATTTTTGAAATCCTGTTTTCCTTCATAAGGAAGAAACAAACGATTTCCTGAAGCCTGAATAGGTTTGAAAGCTTTTAATGGCAATGTTTCTTTAAATAGTTCCACCTCATAAACCGTGTCCGACGGAATTGTGATGTAGCTTTTCAAAAATCCGATTTTATCATCTTTTGGATTAAATTTATTATTTGAACCTTTATCTTTTAGTGCTACCAAAAGATATTTTCCTTCTCTTAAATTTTCAAACTGAAAAGTTCGCATACTGTCCAAAGTATTCGTAATGTAGCGCGGAAACTCTTTGTAAATGGTAGAATCTTTAAATTTATCATTTACTTCATATAACATTACAGAAACAAAATTGTCAACATACTTTCCGTACGCATCTTTAATTTTTCCGTTCAGTTTAAGTGAATCAATATGCGATCCAGTCGAAAACACATATTTAAACTGGTTTAGCGCGTTTCCTTCATTGTTGTCTGTAATCGCCTGTCCAAAATTTAAACTATAAGTTGTATTGGGCTGTAAAGTATCTCGAAGTTCGATCTTTATAAATTTGCTGACATTTGTAGGCGTAATTAATGGCTCATTTTTTAAAGGCGGAGAAATAATAAGCTGTTTATTGGTGTTTTTAAGTTTGACATATTCGTCAAAATTTAAAGTAATAGTATTTCCTTTAAAATCTGTACTGAAATTTTTAGGAAAACTAGATATTAAAACAGGAGGTAATGTATCTTTTAAACCGCCGGTAATGCTGCCTCTTTTCGCGCAGCTTATCATGGATATTAGAATTACAAATGCAATGTATTTTAAGGTGTCTTTCAACATAACGGTTTTTCAATTTGATTGCACAAAATAACGATTATATTTGCTTTAATTGAAATTTTTTATCCATTTATTAGGATTTGCGACTTTTGGAAATCTTCAAAAATTTTAGTGTTTAAAATGCTATAATTTCTTACTTTTGAATTAAAATGTAATTTTCCTAAGTTTTGTTCAAACGATTTTTCCCAGTTTTGTTTCTCTTTTTAATGCTGTCATGCACTAAAAATGAAAAGCCAGTAATCTCCTTTTATTATTGGAAAACAATCTTCAAGTTTTCTGAAACGGAAAAAGAAGCATTGAAAGAAAACAGTGTTCAGAAACTTTATGTACGATATTTTGACATTGGAATTCATCCAGAATCCAATTTTCCGATTCCCATCAGTCCTGTTCGTTTTGAAGAAAACCCGAAAGAATATGCTATTGTTCCCGTTGTTTTTATTCAGAACAAAGTGATGCTTCAGCCTAATCTTGATGTGAAGGATTTGGCGCAAAAAACCTTTGATTTTATCGAACAAATCAATTCTAAAAATAAAATTTCGTGTGAAGAGATTCAAATTGATTGCGATTGGACTTTAAAAAGTAAAGAGAACTATCTGAAATTTATAGAAGTTTTTAAAAAGCTTTCGCAGAAGAAACTTTCAGCCACCATTCGATTGCATCAGGTGAAATATTTCAAAAAAACAAAAATTCCGAATGTTGATTCGGGAGTTTTGATGTATTACAATATGGGATCGATTGCGTCCGATTCTCTAAATTCTATTTACGATAAGAAAGTGGCAGAACGATATCTTAAAAGTTTAAAAAGATATCCCCTTCATTTAGATTTTGCTTTTCCAATTTATTCTTGGGGAGTTCATATTAGAAATAATAAAGTGATCGGACTTCGTTCTAAAATGAATAGCGCAACATTAGAAAAAGATTCCAATTTTGAAAAAACAACTCCGATTTTTTTCAGGGTAAAACATTCCAATTATAAAAATGGTGTTTTTTATGAAGAAAACGATCTCTTGAAAATAGAAGAAATAAAACCAAAAGATTTAAAAGAAATGGCAGAAGATTTGCAAGATAATCTTGTAGAAAAGCCAAACGAAATTATATTTTACGATTTAGACGAATTCAATTTAAACACTTATGAAAAAAATACTTTTAAGCAGATTATTTCTTGCTTCTAGTGCCGTTTTGCTTTCTGCATTCGGAATTATATATGCCTGCGCAGATGGAGATTGGGATTATTTAGGATCTTATAATTCAAATTTTACTCCAGAAACTTTTGCTGATAAATCGTATTCGCCTTTGTTTTTATCTGGTGGTATTTTTTACGGAATTGGTTTTGACACCCAGCATAATTCTCGTTTTAATAAAAATATAAAATCAGATTGGGCAGATTATCTAAAAGGAAAAGTCGATACCACAACAGTCAATTATTTTTTGATTGGTGATGAAAAGCCTAAATATTATTCTGATGACAAAAATACCATCAAAAATAAAGAAGAAATAGAAGGTTTGCATGTTTATTATAAAACGAAAAAAGAAAATAAAAGCACGCAAAAATGGGGTAAAAAGTTGAATCTGAAAGATGAGAAAGTAAAAAACTTTGTTGAGTTTCTTTATTTGGCTCAAAAAATAGAAACAGTATCTATTGGAGACGATTATTGGAGCTACGATCCAGTTGTGGCAAAAACGTTCAATGATGCCAAAATGATTCAGTCGATAGAAAATGTATACAACACTTTGTCGGATCCGTTTTTGAAAAACAGATATTGGTTCTTGACCATGAAAGCACGTTTTTATAG
The DNA here is from genome assembly GCF_056824325.1 of Flavobacterium sp. B330r. NCBI lineage: Bacteria > Pseudomonadati > Bacteroidota > Flavobacteriia > Flavobacteriales > Flavobacteriaceae > Flavobacterium > Flavobacterium sp. B330r. Next base: position 1,423,562 of record NZ_CP124860.1, on the reverse strand, counting down.
TAACGACAAACAAAAAGCAATTGATTTTTTTAATAAAACAGAAAGTTCTGTTGCCAGAAATACTTTGTATTATCGCGCTTTAGCGTATGTTGCCGGAATTAATTATAAACAAAAAAAATACGCGACTTCGAACTATTTATATGCTCAGGTTTTTGATAAATGTCCAGAATTAAGAGTGGTTACAGCGTATAGCTTCAAGCCAAAAAACGAATCAGATTGGACTAAGGCTTTGGCGTTGGCAAAAGACAATAAAGAAAAAGCGGCGCTTTGGGCAATTCATGGATATTATAAAGACGAAAAACAAGCAATTGAAAAAATCTACGAATTAGATCCTAAAAGCGAACATTTAAATTATCTCGGAACAAGATTGGTTAATTCGCTAGAGCAAAAAATAAACAATTCGTTTCAGACCGACGGGCAAGGAGAAAATCAGAAACCAAAACCGCAAACTGTTGCTGAAAATAAAACAGAAAATAAGACGAAAGTTGATAATAGCGCTGTCGATTTAATTGCAAAAATTTCTGCTGCAGGAAATACCGATAAGCCTTATTTATGGGATATTTCACTTGGATATCTTCAAACGCTAAAAGGCGATTATGCTAATGCAGATAAAAATTACAGCAAAGCTGAAAAAACGCTTCCAAAAACAGAATTGGCGGGAATGCAGCTTCGTTTATTGCGTTTTGTAAATAATTTAAGCAAGATTGATAAGCTGACAGATAAAAATGAGAAAACAATTTTAGCTGATTTAAATTGGCTATACACAGAACTTCCTAAAAATTATAAAGGAGACACGTTTCGTTATCAAAATGCTTCTTCATGGAGCAGAAGCTATTTATCGCGTTTGTATAAAGAACAGGGCAATTTGGTTATGGCCGAGATTTACGGAGAATCACGCTATAGCTATTGGAATGATGGAAATGCATATTATGACAATGAAAAGAATTTGCTGGGAATAAAAAGCTTTTTGGAAAAATCGAATAAATCTGAAATTGAGAAAATTGGCGCAGGAATTTATAGTTTAAAACTGAAGGATATTAATAATTTCCAAGCAATTCAGTCCACTTTCAAAAACAAAATTCCAGAAGCAATTTCTTTTATGCAGCAAACAGATTCTGTTCAATATTATAAATTCTTAGGAAATCCGTTTAACGGAAATATAAAAGATTGCCACGATTGCGAGCACGCGGCGTATCAGAAAAGAAAATATACTTTTATGGATTTCTTGACCACTATAAAAGAAATGCAGGATAAATTGGCTCAGAAAGAAGATGTTTACACCAACAGCCTTTTGTTAGGAAATGCGTTTTATAATATTTCTCATTTTGGAAACGGAAGAACTTTTTACGAGATGAGTATTGTAGGTTATGGATCAGGCCCGTATTCGTTTAGAGATTCGATGAAAGAAATGATTACGAATAATTCGGTTTCTAAAATGTATTATCAGAAAGCTTTTGAAGCAGCTTCAAATAAAGAACAAAAAGCAAAATGTTTGTATCTGATTTCGAAATGTGAACGAAATGACTATTACAATAAAAAATACAATAAGATAAACAGCTATTGGGAAATTCAAGATGATAAAGTTAATTTTATCGCTTGGAACTCGTTCAAAGCTTTAAGAAAAGACTATTCGGATACGAAATATTATCAGGATGTAATTGCAGAATGCGGTTATTTTAGAACATATGTAAATCAATAATTTCGAAAAGATGGTAAATAAAATAGAACATATTGGGATTGCGGTAAAAAATATGGACGATGCTAATGTTTTGTTTGAAAAAATGCTTGGTGTTCCGTCTTATAAAATGGAAGCAGTAGAAAGTGAAGGGGTGTTAACGTCCTTTTTTCAGACGGGAAATAATAAAATTGAACTTTTGGTAGCAACAAATCCCGAAAGTCCTATTGCTAAATTCTTGGAGAAAAAAGGAGAAGGAATTCATCATATCGCTTTTGATGTTGATGATATCGAAGCCGAAATTGCACGTTTAAAAAATGAAGGTTTTGTCTTAATCAATGAAGTTCCGAAGAAAGGAGCAGACAATAAATTGGTTGTTTTTCTGCATCCGAAGAATACAAATGGCGTTTTGGTGGAGCTTTGCCAAGAAATTAAATAAAAAAATGTCATTTTAATTTTTGAATAAGATGTTGAAAATCAATTTCGTTTTTGAGATTCGGAGAAAGATTTAAAATTAAATTAAAATGATGTCTTAAAATATTTGGAGTGAATGAAAAATAGTAGTAATATTGCATCCTCTAAACCGGTCCTATAGCTCAGCTGGTTAGAGCACCTGACTCATAATCAGGTGGTCCCTGGTTCGAGCCCAGGTGGGACCACTTATTTTAGAACAGAAGCCTTTACAGAAATGTAAAGGCTTTTTTGTTTTTCGTGACGAGGATTTGACGACCTTCAAGTCTGGTTAATAGGTTAAAAAAAACTACATTCTATTCCATTTTTTTATTCTTTCAAATATCCGATGTTATATATTTTGGTAATTTAAACAATGAGCTAATTTATATTAACAGAAAAGGTGAAAAATATCATAGAAACGATGTTCTTGCCTGTGATTTTATTACAGCGAATAAAAATTTTAAAACTTTATCGAAGTAAAAAAAGATAAATTAGGTTATAAAATATTAGCGATATAATTTTACTTACGCGCTGATTGGTATTATTAAATATGTCAAAATAAAATAAATATTCACTTTTGCTAAGGTTTAATTTGAAAACGATGAATAAAAGACAAATTCTTGCTGTCATATATATTTTTTTTATACCCGGTTTTGTATTATTATCTGGGGCTTTTTATCTTTTTCAGCAGAAATCAAGTTTTATTGAAAAGTCAAATAGTGTTTATGGTACAGTTATAAAATCCATACCTCTTGCTGGAAATAAAAATGGATCGCTCTATTATCCCTACGTTTCATTTGTTACAAATTCAGGTAAACAAATAGAGTTCACGTCTAATAAGGGCACTTCTCTTCCTGGTTACATTGAAGGAACTCGGGTTAAGGTTTTGTACGATCCAACTAATCCGAATGAAGCTGAGATTGCTGGGGTGAACGGCTATTTTGTTCATCCGTCATTTTTGGTCTTTATTGGGGTATTTTTCGTTTTAATGGGGTTTTGGAAAATTTTTGAATCAGTATTTAAAAATAAGAAAAGTATAAAGGCTTTTACAGAGATGTAAAGGCTTTTTTGTTTTTAGTATTTTTTGAAGTGTGAAAATTGAAATTTTGCCTCATATTATTTAAACATCTATTTCTGTAAAATACCTTAACTTTATCCATCCAAAACAAATTTAATCTTCAGATGGATAGATTAACTCCCGAACAGAGGAGGAAAACTATGCAGGCGATAAAAAGTACTGCTACAAAAGGCGAAGTAAGGCTTGCTAAAGCATTATGGAAATTGGGTCACAGATACCGAAAAAACAATAAGAAAGTATTTGGAAGGCCTGATCTTACTTTTGCTAAATATAAAATTGCCATTTTTGTTGATAGTGAATTTTTTCATGGAAAAGATTGGGAAACGCAACAGCTAAGAATTAAATCAAATCAAGAATATTGGATTCCGAAAATTGAAAGAAACATACAGCGTGACGAAGAAGTTAATGCTTTTCTTATTTCTGAAAATTGGACGATTTTAAGATTCTGGAGTAAAGAGATTGAAAAAAATCTGGAAGTTTGTCTGGCAAAAATTGAAGGAACAATTATGCTTTTAAGTATTTAAACTTTTTCAGCTTTTAGCTGTCTAGCTTCAGCTTTCTCAATGCATTTGAATATTTCAGAAGCGAGCCTTTCTATAACAGGCATGCTTACAGAATTTCCAGCTTGTTTGTAAAGACTGGAATTTGAAATTTTGGGTAATTTGTAATGATCTGGAAATCCTTGAAAACGAAAACATTCTCTTGGGGTTAATTTTCTAAAGCCAAATTCAGTTGTAATGATTGGAACATTGTGGCCGCCGGTTCCCATGTTTGCAGTTAAAGTAGGGCAAACTTCTTTTTTGTTTTCTCGCACATACTGCCTCCTAAATTGATAAATTCTGTCTTCTCTCACAACGGCTTCCTTTAGCATGTTGTACATGTATTTGTCTTCGGTGTAATAGAATTTTTTATCGACTTTTTCTTTTGTAATTAAGTCGGTTACCTTTTTGGTTAATACTTCTTTCTCTGGGAAATTAAATCTAAACCCTTTTTTTACAAATTTTTTGTCAAAAGCAACCATGAAAATTCTCTCTCGATTATGCGGAATATTTCCAAAATCTCTAGTGTTTAAGATAGCACTGTCAAAAGTGTAGTCCCGTTTTTTGATTTCGCGCTGAATTACTTTCATTGTGTTTCCTTTATCGTGACCTTTTAGGTTTTTGACATTTTCAAGAAACACTACTTTAGGACGCATTTCGTCAATAAAATCTAATATTTTAAAAAAATGATTTCCTCTACTGTCTTTAAAGCCTTTTCTGTGGCCAGCTAGAGAAAAGGGTTGGCATGGAAATCCAGCTGTAAGAATGTCAATTTTATTGAGATCTTTTACGTTGAGCTGCATTACATCTCCTTCAATAAGTGTGTGCTCGAAATTGTTTCTGTATGTAACACAGGCTTTTTTGTCAAATTCATTTGCCCACTCTAATTTAAAACCTGCATTTTCAAAACCTAAACAAATACCGCCGACACCTGCGTATAAACTTCCGACTGTATATGGGTTTTTCATTTGATTAGTTAAAATTAAAAATAGATTTGAATTTGAATTTGTAAATCTTTTGGAATTGAGATGTATACGTACTTTGATTTTACAAATATATTAATTTGAGAACATTCTCTTGAATGTAATTAAAATTGAATCCAAACTTCTTTTTTTGACGTATATTCGATGAAAGACATTTTTTGAGAAAAAAATACTTTTTTAAGATAGGTAAATTCTTATAGACTTTTGAATGTTATGAATAATGTTGAAAATGAACGTTGTTCTTCTAGAACGTTTTCTGAAAAGGATTAGAAGTGTTTTTAAGAAAAATGTTAAAATTTGTTCTGGATTTTTGGTTTTAAAAGTTGGTTTTGTTTAAAAAACTTATACTTTTGTCCAAGATTTTGGAGATGGAAATGCGTTTGTGCGAAATTTCTATTAAAGAATATTTGTCAATAATTATCTAGAATTGCTGTTTGCAATAGCTTGAATTTATGAAAAATCTAAAAGCCCCATTTTTAGTAATTGCCTTATTTTTAAATGTTTTGTTAATGACTGCAGGACCTGCGCATCCGCCAGCTCCAGAAACTTCAGGAAGTACAGCTAAAAGTGCGAATGCTATGTCTACTACTGTTTGCGATGATCCAGCTTTTCCTGATTGTAATGATGGGGCGGGTTTTCCAATAGATCAACATGTTGTTTTTCTGCTATTAGGCGGTTTAGCTTTAGGTGCTACTGTAATATATAAAAATCAAATAAAAAAAGCTTCAATTTAATTGAAGCTTTTTTTTGTGGGATTCTAAACGTTACTTGTTTATTGAATAAAGTCTAGAGATGTATTTTCCAACTACATCAAATTCAAGGTTGATTTTTGTTCCGACTTTGAAATCTTTAAAATTAGTGTGTTCATAAGTATACGGAATAATTGAAACGCTAAATTCATTCGTTTTAGAATTTACAACCGTCAGGCTGACTCCGTTTACTGTAATCGAACCTTTTTCGATTGTGATATTGTTTAGGTTTTTATCGTATTCAAAAGTATAATTCCAACTTCCGTTTGCTTCTTCAATTCTAACACAGGTTCCAGTTTGATCTACATGGCCTTGTACAATATGTCCGTCTAAGCGGTCCCCAAGCTTCATTCCTCTTTCCAGATTTACAATGTCGCCAGTTCTCCAATCGCCAATATTGGTTTTTAGAATAGTTTCGTCGATTGCCGTTACGGTGTAAAGAGAATCTTTAATAGCTACTACTGTAAGGCATATTCCGTTGTGCGAAACGCTTTGGTCTATTTTTAATTCGTGGGTTATTGATGAGTCAACTGTTATGTGAAGATTGTTTTGATCTTTTTGAATTTCGTGAATCCTTCCGAGTGTTTCTATAATTCCTGTGAACATTGTGGTTTTATTTTACTAAATTTGCACATCAAAATTAGTAATAAATAAACTGAGCTCATGAATAAAAAAGCAGAAAATATAATTGTTGGAATTTCAGTTGGAGATTTAAACGGTATTGGAAGCGAAGTTATACTGAAAACATTCGAAGATTCTCGTATGTTGGAATTGTGTACGCCGGTTATTTTTGCAAATGCTAAAATTCTTTCATTCGTTAGAAAAAACTTTACGTCGACGATTCAATTTCATGGAGTTGATAAATTAGATCAAATCATTCCGGGTAAAGTAAATGTTCTGAATCTTTGGAGAGAAGGAGTTGATATTAACTTTGGAGTAAATGATCCTAAAATAGGAGAATATGCAATTAAATCTTTTGCGGCAGCAACAAAAGCTTTGAAAGATGGTGAAATAGATGTTCTGGTAACAGCTCCAATTAATAAATATAATATACAGTCTGAGGATTTTAAATTTCCTGGGCATACCGATTATTTGAATCAGGAATTAGAAGGCGATGCGCTAATGATGATGGTTCAAGATAATTTACGAGTAGGCTTAATTACAGATCATGTGCCCTTAAACGAAGTCGCTTCTCATTTGACAGAAGAATTGATAATTAAAAAAATAGAAACTATTAGAAAATCTTTGATTCAGGATTTTAGTATAGTGAAACCAAAAATTGCAGTTTTAGGACTAAATCCACATGCTGGTGATGGCGGTGTGATTGGAAAAGAAGATGATTTGATTTTGAAGCCAACTTTAAAGAAAATCTTCGATTCGGGAACAATGGTTTTTGGTCCATTTCCTGCAGATGGTTTTTTTGGAAGCAGTCAATATGAAAAATATGATGCTATCGTAGCAATGTATCACGATCAAGGATTAATTCCGTTTAAGACATTGTCTTTTGGAAAAGGCGTGAATTATACAGCAGGTTTAAATAAGGTTAGAACCTCTCCGGACCATGGTACAGCTTATGATATTGCTGGAAAAGATATGGCAGATTACAATTCTTTTAAAGAAGCAGTCTATCTTGCGATTGATATTTTTCGCTCGCGTAATCAGTATGAGGAGATTAGCCAAAAACCTCTTAAAATAAAAGAAAAACAGTTATAAACAAAAAAAGGTCAATAAGATTATTAGATTTGTAATAATTTTATATCTTTGCACCCCAATTCAGATATCTAGTTTTAGAACTGAATGGATCAAATTGATGTTGAAATGAGCAAAACAAAAGAATTTTTAATTCCTTTCGTAGGATTAAAACTAGGAAAACACCATTTTGAGTATCAAATAAATAACGAGTTCTTTAAGAATTTTGAATACGATGAGTTTCAAAGTTCGGATATTAAAGTTAATTTACTTTTCGAAAAGAAAAGTACGATGTTAGAGTTAGAATTCAAACACAAAGGAGCAGTAAATGTGCCTTGTGATCTAACAGGCGAAGATTTTGATTTACCTATAAAAGGGAAAATGAAGTTAATTGTTCGCTTTGGAGACGAATTTAATGATGATAATGAAGAATTGTTGATTTTGCCACATGGTGAACATGAGGTAGATGTAGCGCAATATATTTATGAAATGATCGCGCTTTCTGTACCTCACAAAAGAATTCATCCAGGTGTTAAAGACGGAAGTCTACAAACAGAAGCTTTGACGAAACTGAATGAGTTGAGTGTAAAAGAACAAAAGGAAGAGAGTAACAAAGAAGAAGATATTGACCCGCGTTGGGAAAAATTAAAGAAACTATTAACGGATAAATAATATAGTAAAATGGCACATCCTAAGAGAAAAACCTCGAAAACAAGAAGAGATAAGAGAAGAACACATTACAAAGCTACTGTAGCTCAAATCGCTACATGTCCTATTACAGGTGAGGCGCATTTGTACCACAGAGCTTACTGGCATGAAGGTAAAATGTACTACAGAGGGCAAGTTGTTATCGATAAATCTGAAGCGGTTGCTTAATACGTTTTTGTAAATTATACTAGAACTCTCACATAGTGAGAGTTTTTTTTGTTGATTATAATTTTCGTTTTTTAGGAAAATATAGACAAATTCGTTACGTTTTTTTTTGTAATTTTCGGGTCTTTTAAAAATTTTTCAAATTAATCATAATTTGAAAATAAATAATAGAATATAATGAATACAATCACAGCCGCCATTACCGCTGTTGGAGCTTATGTTCCTGACTTCGTTCTTTCGAACCAAGTATTAGAAACAATGGTTGATACCAATGATGAGTGGATTACCGCTCGAACAGGAATTAAAGAAAGAAGAATTCTTAAAGATGCTGATAAGGGTACATCTTACCTTGCTATACAAGCAGCAAAGGATTTAATTGCAAAAGCAAATATTGATCCGCTTGAGATTGATATGATTATAATGGCAACTGCGACACCAGATATGATGGTGGCTTCTACAGGAGTATTTGTTGCAACAGAAATTGGAGCCACAAATGCATTTGCTTACGATTTGCAAGCGGCATGTTCAAGTTTCTTATACGGAATGTCTACAGCTGCAGCATATGTTCAGTCTGGACGTTACAAAAAAGTACTTTTAATTGGTGCCGATAAAATGTCATCTATTGTAGATTATACTGATAGAGCAACTTGTATTATTTTTGGAGATGGAGCTGGAGCAGTTCTTTTCGAACCAAATTATGAAGGTTTAGGTTTACAGGATGAATATTTAAGAAGTGATGGTGTAGGGCGTGACTTCCTTAAAATACCAGCAGGAGGTTCTTTGATTCCGCCTTCTGAAGATACTGTAAAAAACAGACAGCACAATATTATGCAAGACGGTAAAACTGTTTTCAAATATGCTGTAACTAATATGGCAGATGCCAGTGAATTGATTTTACAAAGAAATAATTTGACAAATCAAGATGTTGACTGGTTAGTGCCACACCAAGCTAATAAACGTATTATTGATGCTACTGCTGGGAGATTAGAATTGGAAGATTCTAAAGTTCTAGTAAATATCGAGAAATACGGAAATACTACTTCTGGAACTTTACCATTAGTATTGGCTGATTTTGAAAATAAGCTTAAAAAGGGAGATAACATTATCTTTGCCGCTTTTGGTGGTGGATTCACTTGGGGATCTATCTATTTAAAATGGGCTTACGATAAAAAATAAATTAAAACTAAAAACGAATCATTATGGATTTAAAAGAAATTCAAAACCTAATCAAATTTGTTGCAAATTCGGGCGTTGCAGAAGTGAAGTTAGAAATGGATGATGTAAAAATCACGATCAGAACAACTTTAGAAACAAATGTAACTGAAGCAACTTACGTACAGCAATTACCTGCTCAGGCAGCTTTACCTCAAGCGGCAGTTCCACAAGTTACGGCTCCAACAGTTGTAAGTGTAACTCCAGAAGCACCAGCTGCTAACGATTCTAAATATATTACTATAAAATCTCCAATCATTGGTACATTCTATAGAAAACCATCTCCAGATAAACCAGTTTTCACAGAAGTTGGAAGCACTGTTTCTAAAGGTGATGTTCTTTGTGTAATTGAAGCAATGAAATTATTCAACGAAATCGAATCTGAAGTTTCTGGTAAAATTGTAAAAATTCTTGTTGACGATATGTCTCCAGTAGAATTTGATCAACCTTTATTCTTAGTAGATCCATCATAAATAAATTTAGATTTTAGATTTTAGATTTTAGATTGATCTGGCAGAATTAATACATCAGGCATCTAAAATTATCTAATTATCAAATTGTCTAATTATCTAATTAAAATAAGATGTTTAAAAAAATATTAATTGCGAATAGAGGAGAAATTGCACTACGTGTAATTCGTACATGTAAGGAAATGGGAATCAAAACTGTTGCAGTTTACTCTACAGCCGATGCAGAAAGTTTACATGTTAAATTTGCTGATGAAGCGGTTTGTATTGGCCCTCCTCCGAGTAACTTATCGTATTTGAAAATGTCAAATATCATTGCTGCTGCAGAAATTACAAATGCAGACGCAATACATCCAGGTTATGGATTTCTTTCTGAGAATGCTAAATTCTCAAAAATCTGTCAAGAGCACGGAATTAAATTTATTGGTGCTGCTCCAGAAATGATCGACCGAATGGGAGATAAAGCTTCTGCTAAAGCTACAATGAAAGCAGCAGGAGTACCTTGTGTACCAGGTTCAGACGGATTGTTAGAGTCTTACGAACATGCACAAAAAGTAGCTAAAGAAATTGGTTACCCAGTTATGATGAAAGCTACTGCTGGTGGTGGTGGAAAAGGAATGCGTGCAATCTGGAAAGAAGAAGAGCTTTTAAAAGCTTGGGAAAGTGCGCGTCAAGAAGCTGCTGCGGCATTTGGAAATGACGGAATGTACATGGAGAAACTTATTGAAGAGCCACGTCATATCGAAATTCAAGTTGTTGGAGATTCTTATGGAAAAGCATGTCACCTTTCTGAAAGAGACTGTTCAGTACAACGTCGTCACCAAAAACTAACTGAAGAAACACCTTCGCCTTTCATGACAGACGACCTTCGTGCTAGAATGGGAGAAGCTGCTGTAAAGGCTGCTGAATTCATTAAATATGAAGGAGCTGGAACTGTAGAGTTTTTAGTGGACAAACACAGAAACTTCTATTTCATGGAAATGAATACTCGTATTCAGGTTGAGCACCCAATCACAGAACAAGTTATTGATTATGATTTGATCCGTGAGCAAATTATGGTTGCTGCTGGAATTCCAATTTCTGGTAAAAACTACCTTCCACAATTACATGCTATCGAAGTTCGTATTAATGCTGAAGATCCTTACAACGATTTTCGTCCTTCACCAGGAAAAATTACTACACTTCATATGCCAGGAGGACACGGAGTTCGTTTAGATACTCACGTGTATTCAGGATATAGCATTCCGCCAAACTACGATTCTATGATTGCTAAGTTAATTACAACTGCGCAGTCTCGTGAAGAAGCTATCAGCAAAATGCGTAGAGCTTTGGATGAATTCGTAATCGAGGGTGTGAAAACTACAATACCTTTCCACAGACAATTAATGGATGATCCAAAATATATTGCAGGTGATTATACAACTGCATTTATGGATACATTTAAAATGAATAGTCCAGAATAATTATAAAGGCTTCCAAATTTGGAAGCCTTTTTTATTTTGTAAAGTTTTTATAAAATTCCAATCCTAAAGCTTCAGAATAAATTCCCAATTTTAGAACTTCTACTCCTCAATCTTGGAATTTGTGATTTTAAAATTTGGAATTTCTTTCGAAAGGTTACACTAAAAGTGTTTACTTATTACACACCTTTTTTCTCATTTACACACCTTTCGCGTTTTGTCTTTTTTTGTTATATTTGATGTAAAGTCTTTTAATACAGGTTTTTACGATCTTTGGCATGGCTCTTTTCTTTTACGGCATAATAATTTCATTACTTAAAGCGTAAACAACTATTAATTTAAATATATACGTTATGAAAAATTTATTTTTATCAGCCGCAATTGTTTTAGGAAGTTTAACTTCATTTGCTTCAACTACTCCAATTACTCATACAAATGTAAAAGTAGTATCTATCGCAGACGATTATACAGAAATCAAATTAGAAGAATTACCAGCTGCGATTAAAGAGTCTTTGAAAAAAGCATATCCAGAAGCAGTAATTACTAAAGCATATAAAAACGAAAAAGCACAGTATAAACTTGATGTAACTGTTGGCGACAAAGTAGGAAACTTATTTGCTAATGCAGACGGAACTTGGATTACACAATAATCTGAAAATGAAGTCTTGTGAAAATCCGGATCAAGAATACTAAGATCAAATTAACTATATTAAAAAACAACTATCATGAAAAATTTATTTTTATCAGCCGCAATCGTTTTGGGAGGTTTAACATCATTTGCTTCAACTTCGCCAATTTCAAATACAATCGTAAAAACAATCTCTATCCAAGATGATTATACAGAAATTAAATTGGAAGAAGTTCCAGCAGCAATTACAGATGCTCTTAAAAAAGCGTATCCAGATGCTGTGCTTTCTAAAGCATTTAAAAATACAAAATCTGAATACAAGCTTGAAGTAACTGTTGGAGATAAATCAGGAAATCTTTTTGCTAACGCAGATGGAACTTGGATTAAAAAATAATTAAGTCTAACCCTTAAAAACTATTACTATGAAAAAGTTAATCTTATCGGCAGCAATTGTTTTAGGCAGTTTGTCGATGAACGCAGAAACCCCTGTTGCAACCAATTTAATGGTGCAGACAGTAAATGATCAGGATGGATACAAAGAAGTAGATGGAGTTCCCGCAGCCGTAAAAAAAGGCTTAGATGAAGCTTATCCTGGTGTAGTGCTTGAGAAAGCATGGGTAAATGATAAAAAGGAGTACAAAATTGAGATAACCGTTCGAGGTGAAAAATCGATCGTTTATACAGACGCTTCTGGTAACATTCTTAAAAAATAATTAAACCACTAAATATTATGAAAAAGTTAATCTTATCAGCAGCGATTGTATTAGGAAGTTTTACAGTAAATGCTGCGGTTCTTCCAGCAGTTTCGATTTCTCAATCAGTATTCGTTCAAAGTGAATTTACTGAAGTAGCTATAGATGCCGTTCCGGCCGCTGTAAAGTCTACACTTGAAAAATCTTTCCCGAATACTAAGCTAGAAAAAGCTTATAAAAACGAGAAAAATGAATACAAACTTGAGATTTCAAGTGGAGAAAAGAAGTATACTATTTTTACAGATGCTTCTGGGAATATCATTAAGAAATAATTAAAATCAGCATCATGAAAAAACTAATCTTATCAGCAATAGTGGTTCTAGGAACTCTGTCAATGCATGCAAATGTATTGCCTGTTTCTCTAAGCACTAAAGCAACTGTAGCTATTCAGTCAGAATATACAGAAGTTACAGTAGATGCTGTGCCTGCACCTGTGAAAACAGCTTTGCAGACAGCTTATCCAGGTGCAAAACTGGATAAAGCATTTGTCAATGACAAAAAAGAGTACAAACTAGAAATATCAGTTGGAGACCAAAAGGCTACTGTTTACTCAGATGTCAATGGTAACTGGTTGAAGATATAATTAGGTGAATTTAGATTTATGTTTTTGGTGAAAAAGAGATTGCATTGTGCAATCTCTTTTTTTTTACATATTTTGCATAATTTTATGAAATAACAAGTTTAATAATATTATTTTAGCAAAAAGACCCTACAAACAAATGCCGAAGATATTACTGATAGAAGATGATATTGCGTTCTGTAAATTATTAGAGAAATTTCTAATCAAAAAAGCGTATGAGGTAACCACTACTTTCTCAGCAACAGAAGCGCGTGAAGCAGTTAAAAACGAATCGTTCGATTTGATTTTGACCGACCTTCGCTTGCCTGATTCTGATGGTATCGGACTTATGTCTGAATTTAAAAATTCTCACCCACATATTCCAGTTATTTTAATGACAGGATATTCTGATGTAAACACTGCTGTTAAAGCCATAAAAAATGGAGCGGCAGATTATATTTCTAAACCATTTAATCCAGACGAAGTTCTTCTTGTAATTACTAATGCACTACAAGCTCCAAAAGAGGAAGAAGAGCAAGCTCCTGTAAAAGAAAAAAAGACAGTAAAAAAACAGTCTTCATCAGGAGAAAATGAATTCGTGAAAGGAATTTCTGTTGCATCCAAAAAACTTCTAGATCACATTCAATTAGTAAGCCCGACAGATATGTCAGTTTTAATAATTGGTGAAAGCGGTACAGGAAAAGAAATCATTGCTAAAAGCATTCATCAGCAAAGCAGAAGAAAAGACAATAATTTTATTGCAGTAGATTGCGGAGCCATTCCAAAAGAATTGGCTGCAAGCGAATTTTTTGGACATCTAAAAGGATCTTTTACTGGAGCAATAAATGATAAAAAAGGATATTTTGAAGCTGCCAATGGCGGAACTTTATTTTTGGATGAAATAGGAAATCTTTCGTACGAAAATCAAATCCAGTTGTTAAGAGCGCTTCAAGAAAGAAAAATTAAACCGGTAGGAAGCAATAAAGAAATAAACGTCGATATACGCATTATTACGGCAACGAATGAAGATTTACGTGAGGCAGTAAAAAACGGCGATTTTAGAGAAGATTTATACCATAGAATCAATGAATTTTCAATTCAGTCACCATCTTTAAAAGATCGAGGCGAAGATTTAATGGTTTTTGCAGATTATTTCTTAGAAAAAGCCAATCAGCAATTGCATAAAGATGTGATTGGGTTTTCTCCAGAAGTGGTTTCTATTTTTCAGAACTACTCTTGGCCAGGAAATTTACGAGAATTGCAAAACTGTGTAAAACGTGCCACTCTTTTAACTCGTGGTGATTTTATCGAAAGTGATGTGCTTCCAGCAGAATTTTTTCAGATCCAAAATCAGCCTGCCGCAACTGCCGAAGTTTTCTCATTGTCTGAAAACGAAAAAGAAACTATTATTAGTGCCTTGTCAAAAACGCAAAATAATAAATCTGAAGCAGCAAAACTGCTGAAGATTACCAGAAAAACACTTTACAATAAATTGAAACAATATAATATTGAATAAAAAAAAGCAGTCTGAATTAGACTGCTTTTTTTTATTACTCCATTAAATCTCCTGTTTCAATTCCTTAAAAAGGACTTCTACTTTTTCAGATAAATCTGCGTACGTTGCTTTTATATCGATTGTATTTAAATCTTCTCTTTCTAAATTTTTTAAAATTTCGCCAATCTCATTTGCCTGAATTTGCTTGAACATGGGAGCAATACGATGCGCAATAGATTTTATTTCCTCATGATTTTGCTCTTGAACCGCAACTTTCAAAAAGCCTAAATTTTCGATCGATGTTTCTATAAAAGACTTTAGAACTTCTTTCAAAGCCAATTCATCCTGACCCAGAAAATCTTTCAAAGTTTCTAAAGAATATATTTGAGAGGCATTTTCGTTTGTATTCTCCGTAGATTCAGTTACAGGAATTTCTTCATGATCCAAAATATGCTGAATCGTTTCGAGCAAAATTTTTGGCGAGTAAGGTTTCTTTATAACGGTAGTAAAACCAGCATTTTTATAAACTGAAAGATCCAAATCGGTGCGGCCAGTCAATGCGATTACAGGCTGATTTTTGAAAATGGTATCCGGAAGTTCACGAAGTTTTTCTAAAAACAGAAATCCGTCGATTTCCGGCATTTGAATATCAGTAATAACAAAATCAAAAGGCGTGGTTTGAATGGTTGCTAAAGCTTTTGCTGGATTAGTAAAAGAATAAACCCTATGTTGTTCTTGTTTTAAAACCCCGCTTGTTAGATTCAAAAGATTAATGTCGTCATCAACAACAATAAAAGTTTGTGTTTTACTGCTTTTTGCCGTCTTAGGTTTTAGTTCGGTTGCAGTAAAGTTTTGGCTATTATCGAATAATAAAGGCAGTTTAATAATGAATGTGCTTCCTTTTCCAAAAATACTATCTAAAGTTAAATTACCGCCCAGAATAGAAATGATCTTCTGACAAATTGATAACCCTAAACCAGTTCCGCCATATTTCTTTTCAATGTTTTCATTCGCTTGGGCAAATTCTTCAAAAACCAATTTCTGATTTGCTTTTTCAATTCCAATTCCAGTATCTTGAATTGAAATGGTAAAAAACTGATCGTCATTTATGTAAGCTGCAATTCGAATATGGCCTTCCTCAGTAAATTTATAAGCATTTCCGATAATGTTAGTCAAGATTTGTTTTAAACGAAATGGATCGCCAACAATACGTTTCTGAAATTGTTCGTCTACATTTATAATAAGATCAATGTCTTTTTGCTTGTAAACCGTTTGAATATTTCTGGCAACATCTTCAATGATTTCTGGCAACGAAAATGGAACTTTTTCTATAGAAATTTTCCCTGCTTCGATCTGCGAAAAATCGAGTAAATCCTGAACCAATTGTGTAATATATTCAGACGAGTTTTTAATGTTTTTAATAAAATAGGATTGCTTCGTATTGATGTCTGAATTTCCTAAAAGTTCAGAATAACCAACAATGGTGCTCAAAGGCGTTTTTAAATCGTGACTCACTGTCGAGATTAATTGTTCACGGCTTTTTAGCAGATTTTTGGTTTTGAAATTCGCGATTTCG
This sequence comes from Flavobacterium sp. B330r, assembly GCF_056824325.1. Taxonomy (NCBI): domain Bacteria; kingdom Pseudomonadati; phylum Bacteroidota; class Flavobacteriia; order Flavobacteriales; family Flavobacteriaceae; genus Flavobacterium; species Flavobacterium sp. B330r. Next base: position 1,407,374 of record NZ_CP124860.1, on the reverse strand, counting down.
AGCTGTTTTTTATACAATTGAGATTTTGAATAATCGCTTACAATTAGAATCGAGAAAAAAACCGTCAGCAATAAACCGATAACTGCCGAAGCCGTTACAATTTCGTTGACTCTTTTTAATGATTTTTCTTTTAATGAATTGTTTTTGATCGAATTGATAATGATTTCTCGCTCAATAATTCGAAGTATTTTTCTAAGCTGATCTGAAATTGCAATTTCATTCTGAAGCAGTTTATTTTCTTCAAAATTTAAAGATTCTTTTTTCTTTTCGGCTTTTATTTTTACAGAACTCAAAAGCTTTTTAGAATTGGCCAAAATAGAATCGGAAGCTTTTTTGCTAAGTGTATTGGTGCTGTCGTCTGGAATATTCGAATTTAAATAATCAACATATTGCTGTAAAACACTTCGCTGATAACTCCCCAACTGATTTGGGTTTTTAGTGAAATCCTGAAGTTCGAGTTTTCTCAAATTAAACTCCATTTTCGTGATTTCATCAATAGCATTATTTACAGAAGTTTCATCGTCTGCTTTATTCTTGATTTCTCTTAACTGTTTAATGTTTTCTGTCTTTTCAGACAAAAAATATGTTACGCTATCTAGAAGTGTTTTCTGATATTCGGTAGTAACAACTTGTTTTAAAGTATCGATACGTTTGCGAAGAGAATCGGTTTCGATAAGATAATTTTTAAAATCTTTTTCGGAGTTGTTCTGAATTGTTTGCCTTGCTAAACTTTCGGTTTTATAAACATTAGAATACAATCTGCTGACTCTGATGATTTTGTTTTTTTCTAAAGCAATCTTGTCTTCCAGTTTGTTATAAACTACATTTTCAGAATAAAGAAACCATCCAACTGTAACAACCAAAGCTAATAATGCAACATAGCTGAATAAAACTTTAATTGCGGTGTAGCTTCTTTTTGTTTCCATATTTTGCTTGAAAGATTTGAGGGAATAGGGTATTATTAAAACATTGCAATTTATCTAAAAAAATCTGTTTTACGAAGCGTAAATCTACCCAATATGTTACATAATTGTAAGGTTTACAAAGAAAAACAGCCGTAGATTGTGTAAATCTACGGCTGTCAAAATATTCTTTTTATGAATTACAAAGTTTCATCTAACCATTTGAAGAATTCGCCTTGCCAAACCTGAGCATTCTGAGGTTTTAAAACCCAGTGATTTTCATCTGGGAAATAAACAAATCTACTTTTGATTCCTCTTAATTGAGCTGCTTGGAAAGCTTCCTGTCCTTGCCCGATTGGCACACGGAAATCTTTTCCTCCTTGGAAAATCAAAATTGGTTTGTTCCAATTCTGAACCAAAGTTGCAGGATTAAAAGTTGTATAAGCCTTTTGTGCTACGGCATTATCTTTTTCCCAATATGGTCCACCAAAATCCCAATTATTAAAGAAAACTTCCTCAGTAGTTCCTAACATAGAAACAGTGTTGAAAACTCCATCATGAGCAATAAATGTTTTGAAACGGTTTTTGTGAATTCCAGCTAAATAAAATACAGAATATCCTCCATAACTAGCTCCAACGCAACCTAAACGGCTTTTGTCAACATAGCTTTCTTTTGCCACATCATCGATTGCAGAAAGGTAATCGTCCATAACTTGTCCGCCCCAATCTTTACTAATTTGTTCGTTCCACTCAACACCGTGTCCTGGCATTCCACGACGGTTTGGAGCAACAACTACATAACCTTTAGCAGCCATTAGAGAGAAATTCCAACGGAAAGAATACGATTGTGTCAACGGACTTTGTGGTCCGCCTTGGCAGAATAATAAAGTTGGATATTTTTTTGAAGCATCAAAATTTGGAGGAAGAATCACCCAAACCAACATCTTTTTACCGTCGGTTGTGGTAACGTAACGTTTTTCTGTTTTGCTTAACGTTAAAGTTTTATAAGTATCTGTATTTACATTTGAGATTTGTTTCCAAGTATTTTTCTTTAAGTTGAAAGAATAAATTTCGCCTGCGTGATTCATATCCGTTCTTGTAACAATGATCTCATCGCCAGCAAAACCAACTAAATCATTTACGTCAAAATCTCCGTTAGTCAATTGACGAACATTGATCGCGATTTTAGTTAAACCAGGAAAATTAACCGAGAAAAGTTGTTTAGTTCCATCAACCGGAGCCACAAAAAATACCGTTCTTCCATCTTTACTCCAGATAAAATTATCTACAGTTCCATCCCAGTTTGCAGTTAAATTAGTTTTGATTCCTTTAAACTCGACAATAATATCGTTTTTATCAGACTCATAACCGTCGCGTTTCATTTGTAGCCAAGACAAATTTCCTGTTGGTGAAAATTGTGGCGCTGTATCATAACCTAAATTACCGTCGGTTTTATTAGTTGTTTTTTGAGTTTCTAAATTGTACTCATAAATATCTGTGTTGGTAGAAATCGCATAAGCAGTTCCTGCTTTTTTCTTGCTCACATAAAAAATACTTTTGCTGTCTGGAGACCAGATGTAATCCTCGTCACCACCAAAAGGCTTTTGCGGAGAATCAAAAGTTTCACCTTTCATGATGTCGGTTCCTTTTGCTCCGTCTTTGTTTTCTTTATAAAAAACGTGATTAAACTTTCCTTCGTTCCAAGTATCCCAATGACGGTAATCCAATCCATCATAGATTTGAGCATCAGATTTGTCAAGACTTGGGTAGAAATCTTTGCCTAGAACTTTGTCGATTTTTACTTCATCATTATAAACAACAAATTTTCCGTCAGGAGAAATATTTTTGTCTTTTAAAACGTCTTTAGTGTCTTTAATTTCAGTCGCATTACCTCCGTTTACTGGAATAATATAAAGTTTAGAAGTCGATTTGTTATCGGCTACAGAAGGTGTCGAAACCTTGTAAACAATATTTTTTTCATCTTTCGAAAGTCCGAGTGGAGTTACTCGTCCTAATTTCCATAACAATTCCGGAGACATTACATTCTGTCCGATAGCATTTAAACTCATCATTATTAAGGTTGTTACTACTACTTTTTTCATAATCAAATTATTCTTTTTTTTGTGGTGCTAAAAATACAACATTTAAAGGCCAAGTTGTTAAAATCCAAATCCCAAAAAATGTTAAAATTCCAATCTCTGCAAATTCCAAATTCCAAAGTTTGTGTAGTTTCACTTCTTGGAATTTGGAATTTTATATTTGGGATTTCATTTAGTTTTGTAATTTAACCCAAGATTGGAATTTGGAGTGTAAAGAATTTAAATTTATTTTTTAGAATAAAAAATTTATGGAACTAAGCTATTGGGAACTCAAAAATTGGTTTACGAATATAGATTATACTATTGTAGGAAGCGGAATAGTTGGTTTTCATACCGCATTACGCTTACGCGAAAGATTTCCTGATGCAAAAATTCTGGTTCTTGAACGCGGAATGCTAACACAAGGAGCAAGTACCAAAAATGCTGGTTTTGCCTGTTTCGGAAGTCTGTCTGAAATTATGGATGACTTAAAAATTCATTCAGAAGAAGATGTCGTGGCACTTATAGAAAAACGATGGAAAGGTTTGCAATTGCTCCGAAAAAGATTAGGAGACGTGGCAATCGATTTTAAACCTCACGGGGGCTATGAATTATTTTTGAAAGAAGATGAATTTGGGTTTAATGAATGTATTTCGAAAATTCCGTTTATCAATGAAATTTTAAAACCACTTTTTAAAGCTGATGTTTTTTCGAAAGAAATAGACCGTTTTGGATTTGGAAATAGTAACGAGTATTTAATTTTTAATCCATTTGAAGGACAGATCGATACTGGAAATATGATGCAAGAATTGCTGAAGCAAGCCATTGCAGCAGATATTTTAATCTTAAATCAGCAAACGGTAAAATCGTATATCGATGCAGGAAATCAGGTCGAAGTTGTAGTGAACGATTTTAGTTTTAAAACCCAAAAACTGCTTTTTGCCAACAACGGTTTTGCAGGAGAATTAACAAAAGGTGCGGTAAAACCGGCGAGAGCGCAAGTGCTTATTACAGAGCCTATTCGCAATTTAGACATCAAAGGAACGTTTCATTTAGACCGAGGCTATTATTATTTCAGAAATATTAATGACCGTATTTTATTAGGCGGAGGAAGAAATCTTGATTTTGAGGGAGAAACAACTACTGAATTTGGACAGACGAAAATTATTCAAAATAGATTGGAAGATTTACTGAAAAATGTAATTTTACCAAATCAGGATTTTCAGATTGCGCACCGATGGAGCGGTATCATGGGAATCGGAAATAGTAAGAATCCTGTCGTATCCCAACTTTCTGAGAATGTATTCTGTGGAGTGCGTTTAGGCGGAATGGGAGTGGCGATAGGAAGTTTAATAGGAACAGAATTAGCAGATTTAATAGAATGAAAGTAACCAAAAAACCGGCACCAAAAACAACTACAAACAAACCAAAACCAAAGACAGCTTCTTCAAAAAAATCGAATCGTTCTTTTGGAGAAAAAGTAAAATGGTTTTTTATCAAAGCCGCTTTATGGTTTTTTGGAATTTCAATAGGGTCGGTTGTGTTTTTTAAATATGTTCCTGTGCCGTTTACGCCATTAATGCTGATTCGTGCAATCGAAAATAAAATGGGAGGAAAAGAAGTTTACTTTGACCACGACTGGGAACCGATTGAAAAAATCTCAATGAATTTGCAAAAAGCAGTTATTGCCAGTGAAGACGGAACTTTTTTAACTCACAATGGTTTCGATTTTAAAGCATTGCAAAAAGCGTATAAAAGCAACGAACGCGGACGCCGAATTCGGGGCGGAAGCACCATTTCGCAGCAAACGGCCAAAAATGTCTTTTTATGGCAAGGAAAAAGTTATTTCCGTAAAGGTTTAGAAGCGTATTTTACAATTTTAATTGAAATTATTTGGGGCAAAGAACGCATCATGGAAGTTTATTTGAACAGTATCGAAATGGGAGATGGAGTTTATGGTGCTTACGCAGCAACAGAACATTGGTACCGCAGAGATGCTTCGAGTTTAACACCAATGCAGGCAGCAGGAATTGCAGCGATTCTTCCAAATCCAAGAAAATTTAAAGCTACAGGATCTTCAAGTTATATCAATAGAAGAAAAGAACGAATTGTACGTGAGATGCGTTACGTCGGAAAAATCAATTATAATGGAAAAGAAGAAAAGAAGAAGTAAAAAATCGCTTGTTGCTTTTCTGATATTGACCGTAACGCTCACTTTTGGACAAGGAAAAACTGCAGAAATAGGGTTTATATCTGATAACGATTTATATACATCGTCTAAGTATGATATGTATTATACCAATGGTCTAGAGCTTTTTTATCGTTTTTTATCAAAAAATGACAATCCAAAAATCAATAAAGAAATTACCGAATTTAGAATTGGACAATATCTTTACAATCCAAGGTTTTTAAACAAAGAAGCCGTTACGGTAAACGATCGTCCTTTTGCAGGTTATCTTTTTGCTGAAGTAGGAAAAAGCTTTTTTTATCAGAGCGAATCGGTTTTAAAGACCGATTTTCAAATTGGTTTTCTTGGACCGAATGCTTTGGGTGAGGAATTACAGGAAGGTTTTCATAAAATAATTGGCTACAAAAAAGTATATGGCTGGGAAAATCAGATTCATAATGCTTTAGGGGTTCAGGCTCACGCTATTTATTCTAAAAAAATGTTTCCCTCAAAACATAATGATTTTATAGATCTTCATTGGCAGTCGGAAGGTAATCTGGGAACAATTTTTTCAGGAGTTTCAACAGGATTTATGGCTAGATTCGGATTTAAAAAATTACTGCCAATTTATGACTCTAATATGCACGATGCTTCAGTAAGTGCACAAGCTCAACCAAACATTAGAGAATTTTATTTCTACGCAGCGCCAAATGTCAACTATCAGTTTTATGATGCTACAATCGAAGGAAGCATGTTTAATGACACAAGTCCGATTACTTTTGAGCTGGAACCACTTCGTTTTAATGCCGAAGCGGGTTTAAAATACCGACACAACAACTTCAATATTTCGTATTCTTTTCTTTATCGAGGAAGAGAATTGAATGATCCTGGAATTGATACTAATTCGGGATATTTTTATGGTTCGATAAGGATGGGGTTTTTATTGAGATAACGATATCTCATAGCGCTATGAGATAGTGATGTGGGGTAGTGCTATGAAATAGTGCGTTGCACTATTTTGATGTCTTTTAGGCTTTCAGCCTATAACTAAAAATAGCTCTGAAAGAGCGAAACCAATAGAATAGCGCAACGCGCTATTAACTATTAACAATAGGCCCAACCCAACCCAACCTGATATGAATATGAATATAGAGAGTTAGCCCTGAAAGGGCGAAAGCCTAATCCCAAAGATAACGTTCGTCATATTCAACATTATATTTGTTTAGAAAGGCTAAAAGTTCTTTTTTGAATGTCTTTTTTTTATGATGTTCTTCTTGGTTTTTAATGTACTTTATCACTATATCTAATTGAGAAGGATTAACAGAAAAAATACCATAACCGTCCTGCCAGTAAAAGTTTGCATAACGAGAATCTACTGTTTTTACCCATTTTGACGATTGTTTTTTTACTTCTTCAACTAATTTCATTTGCGTAATTTTTTTAGACAGCAGACATAAAATATGAACATGGTCAACATGTCCTCCTATTTGAATAGGGTTGCATTCCAAACCTTTGCAAATCCCTCCAAGATAGGCCCATAATTTTTCTTTCAGATTGTCATCAATAAATGGATAACGCTTTTTTGTGCTAAAGACTAGATGCACATATACTTTGTATAATGATTGTGGCATGTTTTTCTCTTTTGTAATTACATTTGATGAATTTTAAGCAGAAAGGTGATGATTTGAAATGCAAATATTGGATGCCTAAATATAGAATTTGGATCTTAAAAGTTTTATTTATGACACAATAGGGCATAATGTAAACTAGAACAAAAAGCCACTTCTGTTTCCAGAAATGGCTTTTTGTTATAATGAATAGATTGGCTTTTAATCCCAACGGCTCAAATTTCCTTCGGCACGTTCAAATAATTCTTCCAAAACATTTTCCAGAGATCTTTGGGGAAGACCAGATTCTAAAAAATCCAGTAATTGATCTGTAGTGGCTTTAATATTATCCTGATGGCAATAAATGTTGGTAAAGTTTCCGTTTCGATCAAAAATAACATATTCGCTGCTCTCCTCTATATCTTCTTCAGATGTCATCCAGCCAATACATTGAAAGTTTGAATTTATTTTTTCAGTTTCTTCTGGAGTAAGCAATTTGTATTTCTGAAGTTCTGGTCTGTCATTTCCCCAATAAGCAATAATCATATCGATAATACCTGTAGAATTAGGGGCAAAATCGGCTCTTTGCTTCATGTATCGGGTTAGATTTTCAGCAGAGGAAATACAAAAAATCTCATCAGATTCGATACCGCCAATGGTTTTATAAAAGTTTATTAATTCTTCGGGTAAAGGCAGAGAAAAATAAGAAGTCAATTCTTGTATTTCTTCGTCTGAAGCTGGAGACGACTCTTTTATTTCATCGTATTCAAGTTCACATTCGGCGATGCGTGTTTTTATTTGTTCCATGGTTATCTTAGAATTGATGTTGTTGCAAATGATTATTAATGACGATTATCGCATTGCAGAAAAATCTCCTCATTAGATTTGTCAATAATTGAAATATTTGGGCAGCCGAAAGACATATATTCGAAACCAAAAACAACTTCAGGTTTATTTTTAAAAAGTTTCCCTGTCCATTGGTCGATAGAATCTTCTCCATTTTCATAATTTAATGGAGAAGGAGATGTGCCTTCGCTTTGGCTGAAAAGTTTTTCGATTATAATATCTTTCGTTTTAGAATCGAGAACCAAAAGACGTCTGCCATAAATTATTTTATTGCTATCTAAGTAGTCTTGTAAAAAATATTCATAGCTTTCTGTTTTGTAAAAATACGTATTCCCTGTTACTGTGTTCTTTAGCAAAGTACGGTCGTTATTTTTCATTGCTTTTGATGGATAATCCTTTTTTGCAATTTTTTCCCACTTAATAGGCTTCAAACGTTCTTTTGAAAACGGATTTTCTTTCCCTACATATACCAAAGCATCTCTATAATATTCGCTGAACCCGCTTAAATATTTTTTGCTGATTTCAAACCCAATCATAAAATCATAATTTTGGTAGGGCCAATCTTCTTCAGAAGAATAACCATTTAACATCGCGGCGGTTTTTAGGTTTTTTACAGCAAAAGAAACGTGTTTGTTTTTAGCATAATCGATTATGAAAACAGAATCGGTTTCTGATATGTTTGTTTTAGACAAAAATCTTTTTCTGTAGTTTTTATCAAAAGTGAAATACACAGCATTGTACTTTCCTATTTTTTGGATGTTTGGTAAAGCAAGAGTATCTTTTTCGTCGTTTACAGGATAAATATCTGAAAGAGAAACAAAAGCAACATCGCTGCTGTCTTTTGGAGTAATTGTAAATAAATTGATGCTTTCTTTTCTTGTAGCATCTTCGGTTTGAAGAGTATCGGTTTCAGTTTCTGCGTGTTCTGTCACTTCAGGAAGTGCAGTTGTTGTGGTATTTTCTTTTTTATTGCAGGCAGATAATAGAATTAAAAAAGTGGTTGATAAAAAAAACGATCTTGTTGTCATTATTTAAATTTGATTTTGGATTTCGCTATGTACGAAAGTACTTTAATTTGTTTGAATTTGAAAATCAAAAGTTTAACGCTTGGATAAGTTTTAAAACTTGTTTTTATCTTTTTTCTTACAAATAAAAGGAAGCTTTTTCGTTACATTTGTTGCGACTTACATCTTTTATAGGGCGATTACTTTGCCACAATAAGGCGGATTTTTTATCTGCCCTAATAAATACGCGGTTTCGGTACCCCCGTGTGGTGCGTTAATGCGCCCACTGCCCTCTAAAGGTGTAAGTCAACGGGAAAGGCTGAAACCGTATTTTTTTGGCCGGCTAAAAAATTTCTGAAATGACTTACACAGAAAAAACAAGCAGTAAAGAGGTAGGAACTACAACTTCTAAAATCGAAAAAACCTCAAAAGTATTATCAATTAGGCGAATGAAAACTTATGCATTTTATAGGCTTTCGCGCTCTATAGGCATGTATAAAACTCAGCCTGTAATTGTACCGCAGATACGTTTGTGCGGTAATTGGCTCAAAGAAGCTGGATTTTTAATAGATGAACCTGTTGCGGTAACAGTAATGAAGGAAAACTGATTATACAGCCCATGCAAAAAGAATAAATAATAAAGCCGCTCAACTGAGCGGCTTTATTATTTTATCCCGAATGGTCAACATACAAATACCAAACGCCATTTATTTTTCGCATTATTCCTGAAAAGTTACCAGAACTGTTTTTGCCATTTGGAGCTTCGACATTAAATTTTGCGCTTACAAAAGCATCTTTTTTAGAAAGTGGTTCAACAACAAAATCGGTCATAGTTAATTTTCCCATTCTCTCTTTCGGCCAGTGTTTTTTGAAGAAATCGGCAATATTGTTTTTTCCGTATACCACACCAGCACTGTAAATCATTCGAACAGAATCTACGGGAGCATAAAAATCGAGGTAACCTTCGAGATCGCCATTGTTCCAAGAGGTTTGCTGTGCTTTTAAACGTTCGAGTACTTGTTGTGAAATTTTGTCTTGGCAAATGCCTTTAAAAGAAAGTATTAGCAAAAATGCAAGAAATAGAAATTTTAAGTGACGCATATAGTTAGTTTTTTAAGTAATTATAAAATTAATTGTTTTTTACTGCAGTAATTTTTCCTGTGTTTTTATCAAAAGTAACGGTTTTGTTTGGTCCTCCGTAAAATAAAGTGAGCGTTATTGTCGTGGCATTTTCACTTCTAAAAATGATATCTTTTGCCGTTCTGATTTTGATGTTCAAATTATCATTCATAAGCTGAGAGTCGGTGCATTTGATAATTCGTTTTTCGAATAATCCTTTCTTCTCAATTACTTCCAGCCACGGATGGCCCATCGCACTGTAACCCACAATTTGCGCTCTGTAATTTTTATTCAAATCTTTATTTTGGTACAAACCTAAAGATGTGCTTGAAAGCAATAAGGCGAAAAAAGGAAGCATCATAGCAATAATGCTAATAGCAAATGTTACAATTATTGTTGCCAAAAGAAGTTTTGCCAAGAGTTTTTTCCAAAAAACAATAATTATTACAAAGTTGCTTATCAGCCAGAGCCATGATAAAACTACATCGCTATAATAACCACGAAGACTAATTTCTTTAAAGTAATATAAAAGGCAGTCCAGCAAAAAAAGTGCCCAGATAATGAAATAGATTCGTAAAAGTATTTTTTTGCCAGAACTCATAATTTTCTTGAGATATAGTTTAAAGTAAATACTGTAACAATAGATAAAATTGAAATAGGAAGGAAGGAAAATTTAAAAGTATACCTTATTTCTTCTTTAAATAGATAAGTGCTCCAAGCAGATTCTCGATCTACAAAAATGGTGTAATTCCAGAAAAACCAAACAGTAATTAAGATTAGTAATTGAAGTATAATTTTTAGATTACTGTTTTTAATAAATGAAAGAGCCAGAAAAACTATGGATAAGAAAACAGTAGAAAATAAAGTCATTAAATAAGCATCGTCAAAAAAAGAACAATCTAAACAGCCACTTGATATTTTGTCAGAAAAGCTTCCCATTGCCCAATATATTTCAATTAAAGTAAAAACGAAAAGTAAAACTGCAATTATAAGAGGTTTCTTTATGAATGAGAATATTTTGTGTTTGAAGGTTTGATCCATTTGGAAATGTTTGATAAACTATTAAAAATAGCGTGTTTTGAATTTTGTCTCATGCAAAAATAGAAAACAGTTTTTTAAAGAAATATCTTTCAAAGAATATAATTGCATCAAAATAGGTTCTATTAAAAAATAAAATACTTAACTGTTTGATAACATGAAAGATATTTTTAATTATTTACTTTTAATTAAAAATTTAATTATGGATATCAATTGGAACATAATAGCGATTGTAGCAATATTGGTAGTTATTCTTGTTGTGCTAACAATCAGAAAAAATCAGTGGGAGAAAAAGAAATTGGAAAATTTGCTGAACAACGATTTTAAAAAAGCTGAGAAAGATAGAGTTGATGCAGATGATGCTGCGAATGAGAAATAAATTAGAAAATCTAAAAATGAACCCCTTGTAAAATTAAATTTACAAGGGGTTTTTATTTGTGGAGAATACCGGATTCGAACCGGTCACCTTCCCGATGCATCGGGATACTCTAGCCTTTTGTTTCTATTAGGGTTTCAATGTATTTCCGACTTTTCATTTTTTTTATTTGTAATTCTCTTTGATAAGCTTCACTTCTGGTAGCAAATGTTTCTGAATATTTTAATACCCAATCTTTGACAACTTTTGTGAATTTACTTCTGCTATTTAAATGATCTTTTAAACGCTGTTCAATATTTTGGCAGGAACCAACATAGTATTTGTCTAAGGTTTTTGAATATATGATGTAGATATAAAACATAAAATGTGTACTAAAAAAAATACCCAAACAGAATCAGTATCTGCTTGGGTATTTTTAAATTATTTGTGGAGAATACCGGATTCGAACCGGTCACCCCTTGCCTGCCAGGCAAGTACTCTAGCCAAATGAGCTAATCCCCCAAAGTGCTAACAAATAAAGTCAATTAATTCTCAAAAAACAAATTTCCAGAAGTTTCAAAAGAATTATTTTTCAAAAGCGTAACTTTACCTTTAAATGTAATTTTTATGAGCCTAGAAAATACAAATGGAAGCTTAGAAACTTCTTTTCAAAATAATATTGCAACTGTGCAATTTGGTCATCCTGCAAGTAATTCTTTTCCGCGTGAATTATTAAATAGACTTACAGCTGAAATTAATTCTTTAAGTCGAAATGAAGAAGTTTCGGTAATTGTTCTGAAAAGTGAAGGAGAAAAAACGTTTTGCTCAGGAGCCTCTTTTGATGAACTTTTGAAAGTTGAAAGTGAAGAGCAAGGTCTAGAGTTTTTTTCGGGTTTTGCACATCTGCTCAATGCAATGCGAAATTGTAATAAAATTATAATTGGACGTGTTCAGGGAAAAGCAGTGGGCGGTGGTGTCGGAATTATTTCGGCTTGCGATTATGTTTTTGCAACCCCGCAGAGTGATATTAAACTATCAGAATTGGCAATCGGAATTGGACCATTTGTAATTGAACCAGCGGTTTCTAGAAAAATAGGAAAAACAGCAATGACACAAATGACATTAGCGGCACATGAATGGAAATCGGCTGATTGGGCTTTTGAAAAAGGGCTTTTTTCGGTTTTATGTGACACTGAAAATCTGGATGCTGAGGTTGAAAGTTTTGTCAAAAAGCTAAGTTCATATAATCCTGAAGCTTTGTATGAGATGAAAAAGATTATTTGGGAAGGAACAGAACAATGGGAATCTCTTTTGTTTGAACGTGCAGCGATTACAGGAAAACTTGTTTTGTCTGATTTCACAAAAAACGCTTTGTTGCAATTTATAAAATAAGGTATGATATAAGTCATTGGTTTTGGACAAATAGGAACATAGTTTTGTAAAATGTTTTAAAATCAAATTTTCACTATATAAATTATTGAACATGACTATTATTTCGTTAATGCAAAAAGTTGACATTGCAGAGAAAATTAAAGATGCTCCAGACAGCGGTTATCAAATTGGCGTTGTCATTGGATCTTTCATTCCGTTTCTAGTTTTGGGCGGAATTGCTTTGTGGATGTATACTCGTGCTAAAAAAAGAGCTAAAAACGGCAATTAATTTGTAAATTTGCAAGCTTAAAATTAAAAATCGATGAGTAATATCAGAATTACAAAACAATTTAGTTTCGAAACCGGTCACGCTTTGTACGGTTACGACGGAAAATGCAAGAACGTTCACGGACACAGTTATAAATTATCGGTAACGGTTATTGGTTCGCCAATTACGGATCGATCGAATGTAAAGTTCGGAATGGTGATTGACTTTTCTGATCTAAAGAAAATTGTAAAAGAAGAAATCGTCGATCAATTTGATCATGCAACTGTTTTTAATCAGACAACTCCGCATATCGAATTGGCAAATGAATTGAAAAACCGCGGACATCACGTTATTTTGGTAGATTATCAGCCAACAAGCGAAAATATGGTGGTCGATTTTGCAGAGAGAATCGTGGCAAGACTTCCAGAAGGAATTTCTCTTTTCTCATTAAAACTTCAGGAAACAGAATCGTCTTTTGCAGAATGGTACGCTTCTGATAATTTGTAAAAAAGTTAAAAGTGAAATGTGAAAAGTAAATTGTAAAATGCTTTTTTATTTCACATCTTACATCTCACAATTCACATCTCACATTAAATGAAAAAAATATATTTTGCTTCAGATCAGCATTTTGGTGCGCCAACCCCAGAATTGAGTTTGCCGCGTGAAAAGAAATTCGTGGCGTGGCTTGATGAGGTTAAAGAAGATGCAGAAGCAATTTTTTTATTGGGAGATTTATTCGATTTTTGGTTTGAATATAAAACAGTTGTTCCAAAAGGTTTTGTACGCATATTAGGCAAGCTGGCTGAAATTCGCGACAGCGGAATTCCGATTTACTTTTTTGTCGGAAATCATGATTTGTGGATGAATGATTATTTTGAAACCGAATTGAATATTCCGGTTTATCACGATAATAAAGAATTTACCTTTAACGGAAAAACCTTTTTAATTGGTCACGGAGACGGAAAAGGTCCTGGAGATAAAGGTTATAAAAGAATGAAAAAGGTCTTTACAAATCCTTTTTCAAAATGGCTTTTCCGCTGGTTGCATCCAGATGTTGGCGTAAGTTTGGCGCAATACTTATCGGTCAAAAATAAACTGATTTCTGGTGACGAAGACGTGAAGTTTTTAGGAGAAGAAAACGAATGGCTGGTTTTGTATGCCAAACGAAAACTAGAAACCAAACATTATAATTATTTCATTTTCGGACACCGCCATTTACCAATGATTATTCCAGTTGGAGAAAACTCCGAATATGTTAATCTTGGCGATTGGATCGGGTATTTTACTTACGGTGTTTTTGACGGCGAAAAATTCGAGCTTAAAAAATTCGAAAAATAATTACTTCGCATTCGAATAAATTCCGATTTTATGCGTTCGCAGAATATATTCTGAAAGCTGTTTGCTGTTTGAAAGCTGAAATTTAATCGCTCCAGATGCTTTTTTCGGCATGTGGCATTCTACACAATTGCTCGTTAATAATTTCTCTGGCATTGTTTTTAAAGTGCTTTCTTTGTGCTTTAAGCCTTGATGACAGCTCATACAGATTTTAGAATAGGAAGCCAAGTTTTTAGAAGCATTTTCATGCGGATTATGGCAGGTAATGCAATCCATTTTATCACTTTTTATAAAACATTTACTCTGCGCCATCAATCGATATTGATTGCCATGAACATCAAAATTTGTTGTGTCATTAATGCTTTTGGTTTCGCGAAAGAACTCCGATAAATTATCTCCAGGCTTAAACTCAAAACGCGATTTTAGTTTCATTCCGTCATTTCCGGCATGGCATAATGCGCACGCATCTAACTTTTGCTGTCTGTTTAAGGTTTTATAACTCGTGATGCTATTAGCAATTTTTACGTTTGGATTTTTTAGATGAAAATCAACATGCTTTTTGGCAGGACCGTGACAGCGTTCACAGTCAATTCCATAAACAATTGTTTCTTTTCTGATGATATCTTCAACATCCATAGACATCATATTTCTTTCTTCAGAATTTTGATTCACGCTTCGACTGCTGGCATTTGAGGCGTGGCACGAATAGCAATCTTTTACTACCATACGGTCAAAATACGGTTTGTCTGCAGGAAAACCTGGACTTGTTGCCCAATTGTTTATAGAATGATAAAAAGAAACTGGCAGCTCATACGTATTATTGTCTTTCCAGTAAACAGAAGTCTGCGCGTGTTTGGTTCCAAATACAATTTCGAATTTATATTTAGCCGTTTCTTTACCGTTTTTATAAACAACTTCGTACAAACTGTCGCCACGTTTTTCCATGACTAGTTTGGTGTCTTTATCGTAAAAGAAGATGTGGTTTTTAGAATCGAAATCTCCTGAAACATTTCCTAAAATAGCTGGAGAGGTTGCTTTAAAGTGCGAACTTTTGAATGCCATTTCAGATTCTACTTTATGACATTGTATACAACTCTCAGATCCTGCATAATCGGTTCCGCGAGGATCAATATATTCTTCAGATTTGTTATTGCAACCGACAACGAGAATTGCCAGAAGTGTTAGAGTTAGTCGAAATACAGCTTTTTTCATTGCTGTAAATATACTTTTTTTTGAATTGAATCAAAATATATTTCAATAATGAAAAAATGCTGTTAAAATATTTAGAATGCTTCTTAATTCATGCCAACTCCGTAGACATATTCATCTAATTCGATTTTGAACAAAGAACCTTCAACCAAATCTTTAATCGATTTTAATTCGGTCATGTTTACAGCTAAATCTATAGAATTGCAAGGTGTTTTCAATAAAAACTTATGACAAGAATATTTCATTTCGCATGCTTCGCAACAAGCATTTTCTATCATGCTATCTTCAATCAAATCGCAAAAATGATTTAATTCCTGAACTGTAAAATAAAAGCCAGTTTCTTTAAAAACCAATTGCACTTTGTCGGAAATCGTAGTATTGTGATCTTTCCAGTAAAAAGCTATTCCAAAGTTGTTATGATATATCTGCTCAATTTCTCTCATCGTAAATCCTTTTATTTCAACAAATATAAATATTATTTATATTAATTCTAAATAAAAAAATCATAAAAGTTTGAAAAAGAATATTTGTTGAGAAAACTTTAGTTCATACCCGAACCGTAAATGTATTCATTAAGATTAAGTCGAAATAAAGAACCATCTACTAGGTCTTTTATAGAATTTAATTCAATTGGAGATATTTCTAAATCCAACGCAACATAAGGAGTCTTCAATAAAAATTTATCGAAAGCTCGTTCTACACCACGTGTATCATAATCATTATGGTCTGTTACGCAGTCTTCAATTAAATTTTGAAATTCATTTAATTCTTGAACCGAAAAATAAAATCCCATTTGTTTAAAAAGCAGTTGGATTTTATCTGATATAATTTCGTTGCCTTCTTTCCAATAAAATGAAATTCCAAAATCGTTTCGGTATATCTGTTCGATATCTTTCATGGCAATTTTTTTAGGCCACAAAGATACGCACTCTTTGTATTAATACTTGACTAAGAAAAGCATAAAAAAAAGCTAAAAAACCAATATGACTATTTGATTTTTAGTTATTTATGTAGTGTTTGTGGTTTTTCTTTTTTATGAAATCCTATCTCATAATAAGATTATTTCAGCCAATTTTTTAGCTTAGAAATAAATGCTGCCTGTTGGTCAACAAATAAATAATGCGAGCAATTATTAAGGAAAGCAAAGTGATTTTCTCCAGTAATTGCCTTAAGAGAATTAATTTGTGCCGATGAAAAAATACCGTCATCTTTTCCATAGATTCCATAAATAGGAACTCCAGCAGATTTGATTTTCTTTAAAATCGCGCGCGTATCGATGTTATTTTGTTTTTCATTTTGATAAAAAAGAAGTGGAGCATTTTTATTTCGAATATTCGTTTTATAAAATTCTCCAGCTTCATAATCAGAATAAAGCTTTTTAGATTCTGCTGTCGGATTTGGCATTTTAAAAAAGCCATTTTCACCAGCAAGTTCAAAACATCCTTTTCTATATTCGGCTGAATTTTTATCTAAGTTTTCTACAACATCGATTCGCTTTAATTGTTCAGAATCGTTGCTGTATTTTTTCTTCAGCGTATTTAATATGTGATCGTAGGTTTCCTGTTGAGAAAATAAAGCGCCAGCCAAAACCAAAGCGCTTACATTTTTAGGGTATTTATTGGTATAAAGTGTTGCAACTAAACCGCCAAAACTATGTCCTAAAAGAATTGCTTTTTTTAAATGGTATTTTTTATAAATCGAATTTAAATCCTGAAAAGCTTCTTCGTACGTGAATTTCGCATTTGGGTCTGCAGATCTTCCTTCGCCTCTTCGATCGTAAGCAATAACATAAAAACCTTGATCGGCCAGTTTTTGAGCTGTTGTTCCTTCAAATAAAGTAGCATTGCCACTTGGCCCTCCATGAATAAAAATGATGGTTTTATTCTTTTCGTTTCCGTAGGTTTTGATATAAAGATTTTGCCCTTTGGAGAAAAGGGAAAAGATTAAAAAGAAAGAGACTAAAAAGGATTTCATTTACTCCAATTTATGGTGTTCATCCATATCTTTTTTCAAATCTAAATTTCTAAATGTAGGTGATTTCAATGCAGTAAAAACTACAGTTAAGAGTGTAACACTTCCTCCAAAAACAACAGAGGTAACTGCCCCCATCAATTTGGCAGTTGCACCACTTTCAAAAGCACCTAATTCATTTGAAGATCCAACAAAAATCGAGTTTACGGCACCCACACGTCCGCGCATGTGATCTGGAGTTTTAAGCTGTAGAATAGTCTGACGGATTACCACTGAAATTCCATCAGCCAATCCGCTTAAAAATAAAGCGAAAACAGAAAGCCAGAAATAAGTCGATAATCCAAACAAGATGATGGATAAACCAAAAACAAAAATGGCAATTAAAAGTTTTTTTCCTGCATTTTCATACAACGGCACATAAGCCGAAATAAGCATCGTGATAAAAGCACCTACAGCAGGAGCGGCTCTTAAAATTCCGAAACCTTCAGAACCCACTTTCAAGATGTCTTGTGCAAACACAGGCAATAATGCAACGGCACCTCCAAAAAGGACCGCAATCATATCGAGTGATAATGCGCCAAGAACAATTTTGTTTCTGAATACAAATGTCAAGCCTTCCATAAGACTATCTTTTATAGATTCTCCCATTTTTGGGTTTACAATAGGTTTTTGACTGATTTGCGATAAGGCGATTAATGATAGAATTGAAAATCCAAAAACCAAACACATGGACCAGTGAACACCAATCCAATTGATAGAGAATCCCGCTAGTGCAGGTCCCATAACGGCTCCAATCTGCCAAACCGAACTACTCCAAGTTGCCGCATTTGGATATACTTTTTTAGGAATGATTAATGAAAGAAGAGAGAAAATTGTTGGTCCCATAAAAGAACGAACGATTCCGCCAAAAAATACTAAAGCGTAAATCGAATACAAAATAACATGTGTAGACCAGCCTCCAACAACTTTTGGCCAAGTCAATAAGAAAAGTCCAAAACTAATTACTGAAAATCCTAAAATACACTTCACCAATAAGCCTTTCTTTTCTCTTTGGTCAACAATGTGTCCTGCAAACAAAGACATTGAAACGGCAGGAATAATTTCCATTAAACCAATAATTCCTAAAGAAAGCGGGTTTTTGGTTAAACTATACACTTCCCATTCAATAACAATAAATTGCATAGACCAGGCAAAAACCATTGCAAAACGCAATAATAAAAATACGTTGAATTCTTTATATCGAAGCGCCTGATAAGGATCGGGTTTGTTGGATTTAATTTCTTCCATTTGTTCTAATGTCTTTCAGCATAAGCTGTGTTGAAACAGTTCCGTTCCATTCGTTTTCGGCAATGCAATATGCCAACTGAAACGGATTTTGATTTTTTACAATATTTAGTTTTTTTCCTAATCCGAAACCAATTGCGGCGATTCCGTCTGAGTTGTTTTGTTTGGCAAAAAGCCTTAAATGTTCTTCTTCTGCACCTAAAGTTTTAGCGTAACCTGTATCAAAAGCATTTTCAGTCATAAAAACAGGCGTCATATTCTGAGGGCCGAAAGGTTCGAATTGTTTTAGAATTCGAATTAATTTGGGTGTTATATCGGAGAAATTGATTTCGGCATCGATCTCAATTTCTGGAGTAAGCATTTCGGGTAAAATAGTTTCAGAAACCTGTTTTTCAAAAGCATCTTTAAAAGTTTGATAGTTTTCTGCTTTTAAAGTCATTCCTGCAGCGTACATGTGGCCTCCAAATTGTTCCAGATGTTCGGCGCAGGCGTCTAAAGCATTATAAACATCAAAACCTTTTACAGATCGGGCAGAGGCTGCATATTTGTCGCCGCTTTTAGTAAAAACCAACGTCGGGCGATAATACGTTTCAATCAATCTTGAAGCTACAATTCCGATTACGCCTTTGTGCCAGTCTTCTTGAAAAACGACTGTTGAAAAACGTTTTTCTTCGTTGTTTTCTATAATCTGCTGAAAAGCTTCTTTGGTGATTTTTTTATCTAAATCTTTTCGATCTGCGTTGTATTGCTCAATTTCCGAAGCAAATTGTTGTGCTTGTTCAAAATTGAATTCAGTTAACAATTCAACAGCGTGATTTCCGTGTTTGATTCTTCCGGCAGCGTTAATTCTTGGTGAAATAATAAAAACAACATCGGTAATATCGAGAACTTTCTTTTTTACCTGATGTGTTAAAGCTTTAATTCCGGGTCTTGGTTCGCTATTAATAACTTTCAATCCGAAATGTGCTAAAACACGATTTTCTCCCGTAATAGGAACAATATCTGCAGCAATTGCTGTAGCTACTAAATCTAGATAAGGAACTAAATCTTCAATCGTTTCATTTCGATTTTGTCCTAAAGCCTGAATCAATTTAAAACCAACTCCGCAACCGCACAATTCATCGTAAGGATAAGAACAGTCTTCTCTTTTTGGATCTAGAACAGCAATGGCATCTGGAAGAAATTCTCCGGGGCGGTGGTGATCGCAAACAATAAAGTCAATGTTTTTTGCTTTCGCGTAGGCGATATGATCAATCGATTTAATTCCGCAGTCTAGAGCGATAATTAAAGAAATTCCATTGTCATCTGCGTAATCAATTCCTTTATAAGAAACGCCATAACCTTCGGCATAGCGATCGGGAATGTAAGTGGCAATGTTGGGATAATGCGATTTTAGATACGAAGAAACCAAAGAAACGGCTGTTGTTCCGTCAACGTCGTAATCGCCAAAAACTAAGATGTTTTCTTCGTTCTGAATGGCTTGTTCAATTCGGGCAACAGCTTTATCCATATCCTTCATCAAATACGGATCATGTAAATGTTCTAAAGAAGGACGAAAGAAATTCTTCGCCTCATCAAAAGTTTCAATGCCACGCTGAATCAAAAGCGTTGCTACAAAATCTTCTACATTTAAGGCTTGTGCCAAATGTTTGACTTTTTCTTCAGAAGGTTTTGGTTTTAAGGTCCAACGCATTGTCGATTTTAGATTTTAGATTGTTGATTTTAGATTGTCGAAGCTATTGTTTATTAAGATTACCAAATCTTCAGGATTTTTATTTTGACTTTTTAAGTTGTGAAATTGATTATTTATTGATTCGTCCACTGCTTTTCCGTTACAGATTTTGATTAAATAAGGAAATCCTTTTTGATCGGAAACATTAAATAGCATATGAGAAATATATTCTCGATTGTATTCATTTTTAATGCTTCTACCTTCAAGAAAAACCAGTTCAATATCATCTTTAAGATTTGGAATAATATTTTTTTCTATATAATGATGATTATTTTTTCGATTATTATAACAGAAGAATTTCTTTCCTTCAATCGATACTAAATAATTACTATATCTTTTTTTGAACCGTTTTTTTTGAAAGAATTCAAAAACCGAAAAGACTATAATTAAGGGAAGAAATAATATAAACAAAGGAATTCCAATTATAAACAGAAAGAGTATAACCGCAATTTCTTTTAATTTTTCCTTCATAGATAATTAAGAATTTAAAAATATTTTTATTTCAATTCCAAAGCATTTCCTTCAAATTGAATTCCGTCCCAACCTAAATTGATGAAATTTCTAATGTTTTGGTGATTTGTTCCGTTTGGATCGCCTAAAACTTCTTCAAAATAAAATGCTCCAAAACACGCTAATGTTTCTTCTTTACTTAGATTCTGCAATTTCGCGAAAGAAAACAATTTGCAAGAACCTGAATTTTCGCCAGCTGCATTATGTTGTGTTCCGTTTTGAAAAGCGGTTGGAGTAAAGTTGTAATTTTCTTCGATTACTGCAATCGTTTCAGGAAATGTGATTTGTGTTGGAGTTTGTTTTACTTTTTCTAAAAAGGCTTGAATGCTCATGATTTATTCTTTATTTATATTTTTTGGTTCATATTTGTCACATCGAGCGGAGTCGAGAACCAAACGTGCATCTCGACTCCGCTCGAACTGACAAATGGAATTGAACTAACATTATTTTTTATTCTTCTTCGTCCTTAGAATATTTACTTTTCTTCGCTTCTTTTTCTATTGTTTTTCCAGCAACGACAACTACAATTTCGCCGCGTGGTGCTGTTTTTTCAAAATGCGCTAAAACTTCTTTTGCAGTTCCGCGTACATTTTCTTCGTGTAATTTTGATAATTCTCTCGAAACACAAACTTGTCGGTCTTCTCCAAAATATTGTACAAATTCGGCTAAAGTTTTAACGAGTTTATGCGGAGAAACGTATAAGATCATCGTTCGAGTTTCTTCGGCTAAAGCCAAAAAACGAGTCTGACGTCCTTTTTTATCAGGTAGGAAACCTTCAAAAACAAATTTATCATTTGGAAGTCCGCTGTTTACCAATGCAGGAACAAAAGCCGTTGCTCCAGGAAGACATTCTACTTCGATTTTATTTTCTACGCAAGCGCGCGTTAATAAAAATCCTGGATCTGAAATGGCGGGAGTTCCAGCGTCTGAAATCAAAGCGATAGTTTCGCCAGCTTTCAAACGTGCAATTAAGTTTTCGGTAGTTTTGTGTTCGTTGTGCATATGATGGCTGTGCATGTGCGTGCCAATTTCAAAATGCTTCAGGAGTTTTCCGCTTGTACGGGTATCTTCCGCCAAAATCAAATCGACTTCTTTCAAAACCCGAATGGCTCTAAAAGTCATGTCTTCAAGATTGCCAATTGGCGTTGGAACGATATATAATTTTGACATAATTGTTTATTCGTGAAATGTAAAATGTGAGATGTGAAAATGTTTTTAAGAGAATTTTTTCTCGATGATTCCCATAAAACGCTCTGCATAATCGTCTTTTCCTTCCCAGTTGTTATAATCAGGTTTTACCATGTTTTCGATAAACTCGTTTGCTTCTGCATAGGAATCAAAAGTTAAAAGCTGATTTAAAACACGGCTGTAATCTTCTGTGCTGTTGCCAAAAAGATTTTTAGTAAAAGCAATTCTGTCATTCAAATCAATATGAAAACCTCTTGCCAGTTTTTCGTTCAAACTTACCGATTTTGGCTGTGCAGGAGTTTCAAGAATAGCCGTTTCCACTTTTTTAGTTTCCTTAAAATCACTTATTGAAGGAGCTTGCGTTGACGGAACAGTTTCAAAACTTTCCACTTTTACAAATTGTGCATCGGCGTAATTAATGCCGAAATCTTCAAATTGAATAGTTGGCTGTGCAGGAGTTTCTGCTTTTGGCTCTTCTATAATTTCTTCTTTGATTTCTTCTTTTATCGCCTCGGTTTCTAATTCAAAAGCAGGTTTGAAATCAGGAATAGGCTTTAACTCATTTACAGTCGTAAACGAAAGATCATCGATAGGTTTTTCAGTTTCTTCTACTTTTTCAGCAATTGGCTCAACAATTTCTTCGACAATTGGCTCTTCAATAACTGCTTCTTCAATTTCGGCAGCAATTGGTTCAACAGTTTCTTCAATTACAGGTTCTTCAACTTCAACCACAGATTCAATGGCTTCGGTAATTTCTACTGGTTCTTCTTCCGAAATTTCAGGTTCATAAGATTCCTCAAGCGCAATAACTTTTTCTTCAGCAGGAGCTTCAAGTTCAATTATTGTTGGAACTGCATCTTCTTTTTCGAAAATAGTTTCCAATTCAGAAGTAATATCGCTTTGCCCAATTGTTGGTTTTGCAGAGTCGAAATTCTCTTCTACAAATTTTAATACCGTTAATTTCTCGTATAATTTCTGAGTTTCAAGGTACAATTGATTGATATCGGATTTATTTTTAAGTTTTAAAATTCGATGTGCAATGCTAATTAAATCAGCTTCCAATTTTTTTTTCATAACTGTTGAAAATTATAGTGAATAAGGTATTTTAGTGTATTTGATGTCTGAATGTTTCTATTCTCAAGGAAATTCAAAAGATAATTTTTTATTTCTGTTAATACGCTGTCGCGAATTTAAGGTTTGATAAAAATTTTCTACTTTTGAAAAAATGTAAAACAGTACATTTTTACATCAATTTATTGCCAGTACAAAGTAATAAAAACTATTCATTTTTAAAGGTAGAAAAATACAAAATGTTTCTCGAAAATACAGTAAATCACAAAGAACAATTTGGTTGGATTGAAGTTATTTGTGGATCAATGTTTTCGGGTAAAACCGAAGAGCTGATCCGAAGATTAAAGCGCGCCCAATTTGCCAAACAAAGAGTCGAAATTTTTAAACCCGCTATTGATACCCGATATCATGACGAAATGGTTGTGTCGCATGATGCCAACGAAATTCGTTCTACGCCAGTTCCTGCGGCGGCTAATATTTTAATTTTGGCCCAAGGATGCGATGTGATCGGTATTGATGAAGCTCAGTTTTTTGATGACGAAATTATTACCGTTTGTAACGATTTGGCAAATCAAGGAATTCGTGTAATTGTGGCTGGATTGGATATGGATTTTAAAGGAAATCCGTTTGGACCAATGCCAGGACTTATGGCAACTGCAGAATATGTAACGAAAGTTCATGCTGTTTGCACGAGAACTGGTAACTTAGCAAATTATAGTTTTAGAAAAACGGCTAATGATAAATTGGTAATGTTGGGTGAAACAGAAGAATATGAGCCACTTAGCCGTGCAGCGTATTTTAACGCCATGAAAAAAAATCAGGAAAAATAGATCTGTTTTCCTTGTACAAGCCTTAACAAAACAATATAAAATATGAGAAAATCGACTGGTTTATTGTTATTATTAATTGGAATTGCAGTTGCTTTTGTAGCTTATTTTCAATTTTATCTTGGCGAAAAGGAAGATGAAGTAAATACTGAAGTTAAAGAACTAGTTGTGAAATACAATAAAAGCTGTCCGCTAAATATTCAAGAAGGAATTCGTTTAGACAGTGTCACTTTGCCTCAAGAAAGAACAGTTCAATATAATTTAACCTTGATAAAGGTGGTTAAAGAAACTGCAGAGATCGGTGTAATTCAGGAAGAAATTAGAAAAAGTCTTTTAAGCACTGCGAAAGCAAATCCTGGACTGCAGGTTTTTAGAGAAAACGATTATACTTTGGTCTATAGTTACTCTGATAAAAAGAGATCTTTTTTGTTTGATGTAAAAATATTGCCAGACGAGTATAAATAATTTAACATCTTCGTAGATGTCGTTAAACCCGACAGGTTTTTTGAAACCTGTTGGGTTTGTTGTTTTAAAAATATATTTATTCATTCCGTAGGAATGTTTGGTTGGTAGATGTTTTTAATTTGATTCACCAGATACACGTTACGTAGGAACGTCTGATTGCGATTCAAAATATTCAATCGTTAGAATAATTCTCCCTACAGGACACAACCTAAATTCCGCAAATATTTTTTTCTACCGACGAGATATTCCTACGGAATATTATTTATTCTAACTAATTGATAAAAATAAAACCCGACAGATTTTAAAAATCTGTCGGGTTTGCTATTTAAATGAACTTATATTTCTTATATGGTAAAAAAGAAAAAATTAAATCTTCTTTCTCATTCTCGCCACTGGAATATCCAACTGTTCACGGTATTTTGCAATAGTTCTTCTCGCAATCGGATACCCTTTTTCTTTTAAGATTTCTGCCAGTTGATCGTCTGGAAGCGGTTTTCTCTTATCTTCTTCCTCAATTGTGTTTTGAAGAATTTTTTTGATTTCTAAAGTCGAAACGTCTTCTCCTTGATCATTTTTCATGGCTTCAGAGAAAAATTCTTTAATAAGTTTCGTTCCATATGGCGTTTCTACATATTTGCTGTTCGCCACACGCGAAATTGTCGAAATATCCAAACCAACCATATCTGCAATATCTTTTAAGATCATTGGTTTTAGTTTCGTTTCATCGCCGTCTAAGAAATATTCTTCCTGATAATGCATAATGGCATTCATGGTTACAAAAAGAGTTTCCTGACGTTGTCTGATGGCATCGATAAACCATTTAGCAGAATCCAGTTTTTGTTTGATAAACTGAACGGCATCTTTCTGTGCAGTCGATTTATCACGGGATTCTTTGTATGTCTGCATCATTTCCTGATAATCTTTAGAAACGTGCAAAGAAGGAGCATTTCTTCCGTTTAGGGTCAGTTCTAATTCGCCATCTACAATTCTTATGGCAAAATCTGGAACAATATTTTCTGTAACTTTATTGTTTCCGGTAAAAGAACCGCCTGGTTTTGGGTTCAAACGTTCAATTTCGTGAATTGCTTTTTTAAGCTGTTCGTTAGAAATGCTGTATTTCTGTAATAATTTATCGTAATGTTTCTTCGTAAAAGCATCAAACTGATTTTCGATAATGTCAATTGCTAAGTCAACATATTCAGTTGGAGTTTTATGTTTTAACTGAAGCAATAAACATTCTTGTAAATCACGCGCGCCAACACCTGAAGGTTCAAGCTCATGAATCACCGTCATCATTTTCTCGACCATTGCTTCATCAGTATAAATTCCCTGAGTAAAAGCCATATCGTCTACAATATCTGGAATACTTCTACGGATATAACCCATGTCATCAATACTTCCAACAAGGAATTCAGCGATTTCGCGCTCTTCATCATTCAAAATAAAAGTATTCAACTGATTGATTAAGTCTTGATGAAAACTGATTGGAGCTGCAAAAGGCGTTTCGCGTTCTTCGTCGTCACTGTAATTGTTTACCTGAGTTTTGTAATCAGGCATATCGTCGTCGCTTAGATATTCGTCAATGTTAATGTCGTCTGCTTCGATTCTGTCAGATTCTGCATCATCATAATCGTCGTAGTCTTCATTAGCGTATTCATCAGCTTCGTAATCGTCTTCTTTTCCAGCTTCAAGAGCCGGATTTTCGTTCATTTCTTCTAATAAACGCTGTTCAAAAGCTTGCGTAGGCAATTGAATTAACTTCATCAGCTGAATTTGCTGTGGAGATAATTTTTGGGATAATTTTAAATTTAAAAATTGCTTTAGCATTTGATTTTGTTAAAAGTTTCAAGTTTCAAGTTTCAGGTTGAGAACGTGCCGCAACTTGAAACTTGAAACCTGAAACAAATATTATTATTTTAGTTCACGCTCCAAATAACTTGAAACATGAAACCTGAAACTTTTTTAAACTAAATCGATTAAAACTCCGCGCTTCCAGGAGTTCTTGGGAAAGGAATTACGTCTCTAATGTTTGTCATTCCAGTTACAAACAATACCAAACGCTCAAAACCTAAACCAAAACCTGCGTGAGTTGCCGATCCGAATCTTCTAGTGTCTAAATACCAGTATAATTCTTCTTTATCAATTCCAAGTTTTTCCATTTTCTCAACCAAAACATCGTAACGCTCTTCTCTTTCAGAACCACCAACGATTTCTCCAATTCCAGGGAAAAGGATATCCATAGCACGAACTGTTTCTCTTCCTGGTTCAGTGTTGTCGTTTAGACGCATGTAAAACGCTTTAATGTTTGCTGGGTAATCGTATAAAATTACCGGACATTTAAAGTGTTTTTCAACCAAGAAACGCTCGTGTTCTGACTGTAAATCAGCTCCCCATTCGTTGATTAAATATTGGAATTTCTTCTTTTTATTTGGAGTTGAATCTCTTAAAATGTCAATTGCCTCAGTGTAAGAAACACGTTTGAAGTTGTTTTCTAAAACAAAGTTTAATTTCTCTAATAAAGGCATTTCGCTTCTTTCTGCCTGCGGTTTAGATTTTTCTTCTTCAAGAAGTCTTCCTTCTAAAAATGCCAAATCATCTTTACAGTTATCTAAAGCATATTTAATTACATACTGAATAAAATCTTCAGCCAAATCCATGTTGTCATCAAGGTCGTTGAAGGCAACTTCTGGTTCGATCATCCAGAATTCTGCCAAGTGACGAGAAGTATTTGAATTTTCTGCTCTAAAAGTTGGTCCAAAAGTATAAATCTGACCCAAAGCCATTGCGAACGTTTCACCTTCTAATTGTCCAGAAACCGTCAAGTTGGTATGTTTTCCGAAGAAATCTTTTTTGAAATCAATGTTTCCCTCTTCATTTTTTGGAAGATTATCCAAAGGCAAAGAAGTAACTTGGAACATTTCTCCAGCACCTTCAGCATCAGCTCCAGTAATGATTGGTGTGTTTACGTAAACAAAACCTTTTTGCTGGAAATAGCTGTGAACAGCATAAGACAATACCGAACGCACACGCATAATCGCACCAAAAGCATTTGTACGTACACGCAAGTGAGCGTTTTCACGTAAAAATTCTAAAGAGTGTTTTTTAGGCTGCATTGGGAATTTCTCCGCATCAGAATCTCCAAGGATTTCAAGTTTGTTCACCTGAATTTCATATTTCTGACCAGCACCTTTACTTTCAACCAAAGTTCCAATTACAGAAACCGCAGCTCCAGTAGTGATTCTTTTTAAAGTTTCTTCTGGTGTATTTTCAAAATCAACAACACATTGAATATTATTAATGGTAGAACCGTCATTTAAAGCGATGAACTGATTATTTCTAAAAGTTCTCACCCAACCTTTTGCATTCACTTCCTGTAACGTCGTCGTACTGTTTAATAAGTCTCTAACTTTTGTGTGTTTCATTTTTATATATAATTGATATTAAATAATATTCGTTTTGAACAACTGCAAATATAATCGATAATAATTAATTTTTGAAGCTGTTTCCCGCTCTTCGCTATATCTTTCTATTTTTAAAGGAAAAATAGAAAGGATGCCGCTTCGATCGGGGCTAGGGCATTTGGTTTCAAAAGAATCAATTTCTCTTGCTTTTGTCATTTCGATTTCTATGATAAAACCAAATCTTTTTCATAAAAGGTTTGGTTTTTTATTACTGCAAAAACTCTATGGATTATTTTGTTTCTCACAGCATTTAAAACACTCATTTTGTTTTTTCCTTCATCAACTTTTCTAATGTAATATCTTCTCAGATCATTATCGAATCTAATTGCACTCATTGCTGCCAAATGCAGAATGGTTTTTAGGTTTTTATCTGCAAGCATTGATACTCCGGGTCTTCTTTTTAATGATGTTCCAGATTGAAAATCAAAAGGCACGACTCCGCTGTAGCATGCCATTTTTCTTGGATCAGTTATAACTGTAAAACCTTCTGTTTTTGATAATAATGTCCATGATAGAACTTGGCCCACTCCAGGAACAGATCTTATCAGTTTCTGTTGCTGGCTTAAACTTTGGTCATTATGTATTACTTTTTCAATATCATTTTCAATAATCTTAATCTGTGCATCAATGCTTTTAATAAGTTTGATGTTTAAGCTTTTCAATTCTTTATCCATTGCAATGCCTTTCATTAATTTGTAGTCATGCTGCTGAACCATAAGCTGTTTTTTGATTTTTATTCTTAAAGCTCTTTCGGTTAATAATATTTTTATCTTTTTAATGGAGCAGGAACTTGGTTTCCATTCCCTATTTTCCTGATAATTTTTTTCAATAAAACTACAAATTCGCAACGCATCAATTTTATCATTTTTGCCTCTGACAAGACCTATGCTTTTCTTGATATGCAAAGCAGATATTACATAAACCTTAAAGTTGAATTTTTCAAGTGCTTCAAACAGATTCCAATTGTATCTGCCAGTATTTTCCATAGCGATCATTACATTTTCACCTGAATATTTTTTGAAAAAATGCTTTATTGCCTGAATCTTATTCTCAATAGAAAAATAATTTACTGATTCCTCTTTAACACAAATATCCAAAGTCTTGCTGCTGATATCAATGCCGATAATAATGTTTTTCATAACTTTGCTTTTACGATTCAACAAATGATTTGAGAAATTCATCATAAGCTCAACTCCTTAATAACGGGTCACTAGCCCAAATTTCTATCTGAGTCTTTGATGAAAAGGAAGCTAAAGTCTTAATCGAAATATGAGTCACAAGCTCGGAGGAACGAACAGTTTACTTTTGCTTCCTTTCTCAATCATAAATCTACTTAAAATTTCAAAAAACAAATCTAAAGGAGGAACAAGGAATCTCCGTAAGTAGCTCTACAAAGATTAGCGATCCTTGGAGCGGAGTTTCTTGCTGAGATTCCTCGTTCCTCGGAATGACAAACTATGTTTGACTTCCTAGTTTAATTCTTGTATTTCTTCAAATTTTGATTTAATACTTTCATAAGTTCAGCATGATTTATTTGCATTGAAACTGCTGAAAGGCAAAATGGCGAACCGTAATTGGTAAAATTAAATTGCGTTAATTTTTTCAGTATTAGATTCTTTTCATTTTCAATCCAATAATCGGGATTATTAATTTTAATAAGAACCATTTTTTGGCTTTGAATTTTTAGTTCTGAAAATCCTTCAATATTGTTCCATTTTATAAATTCTGATGAATTCTTTTCCGGATTAACATTGATTCCACTTTTATCAATAATAAGAAAAAGTTTGTTTTTTATTAATTGCCTAATAGCTATATAAACACCTAAGCCACAAAATAGGATCAAAATAATTCCTATTCCTTTTATAAACATTAGACTTTTAAATTTATAGGAAAGATAATGTTCAGCATTAATAAATAATTCGAAACCTAAAGCAGTGAACAGTGCACCAATAATTAACAATAAAGACGTCTTTTTTCTACTTGAATAAATTTCTATTCTCTCCATTTATTTTTAATTCGTGCCAATTAGTGAAATTAGTGTTTTACTTCTCCAATCCCTCCAATTCCTCTTTCTTAGTTTTCTTCTTCTCAAAAGTTAAAACCAATGAAGGCAATACAACTAAATTAGCAAACATCGCAAAAACCAAAGTACAAGAAATTAATCCTCCTAAAGCAATTGTTCCGCTGAAGCTTGATAGTGTGAAAGTCGCAAAACCTAAAATCAAAACCACAGAAGTATAGAAAGTACTTACTCCTGTTTCTCTCAAGGCGCTGAAAACAGATTTTTTTACTTTTCCTTTATTTTGAAGTAGATCATGTTTGTATTTCGCCATAAACTGAATCGCATTATCAACCGAGATTCCGAAAGCGATACTAAATACCAGAATCGTTGAAGGTTTTAACGGAATTCCGAAATAACCCATTAATCCAGAGGTAATGCAAAGCGGTAAAATATTTGTAATCAAAGAAGCTGCTACCATTTTGAACGAACGGAATAAATACAGCATCAAGATTGCAATAGTCAAAATCGCAAACAATAACGACTCGATTAAGTTGTGCGCTAAATAAGTTGTTCCTTTTTGGAATACTAAAGCTTTTCCTGTAATCGTAACTTCGTATCGGTCTTTAGGGAAAATCTCGTCAATTTTTTTGCGTAGTTTCCCTTCTACTTTTGCCATTTCATCTGTTCCAATATCTTTCATGAAAGTTGTAATTCGCGCGTATTGTCCAGTCGAATCAACGTAGGCCTTCATTAGGTTTTCTTTACTGTTTTTGGTTGCATTTTTAGCATAACCCAAAATAAAAGTCTGTTCCTGAGAAGTTGGCAATTGGTAATATTCAGGATTTCCGTTATAAAAAGCCTGTTTTGCATACTTAACCAAGTTTACAACAGAAACTGGTTTTGCCAGTTCAGGAATTTCAGAAATGGTATTTTGTAATTCATCCATTTTACGAATTGTCGCCGGTTTCATAACACCCTTTTTCTTTTTGGTGTCAATCATGATTTCCAGAGGCATTACACCGTTGAATTCTTTTTCGTAAAATAAAATATCTTTAAAGAAAGAGGCTGTTTTTGGCATTTCACCAATCAAACTTCCTGAAACTTTCATTTGTCTAACTCCATTCAAACTCACAATAAATAGAACAGCGTAAATGCAATAAACAATTGTCTTTTTACCTTTTACAATAGTTGTAACTGTGTTTAAAAGCGTCGAAATATAAGTTTTGTCTAAATGATATAAGTGTTTTGCTTTTGGCAATGGCATAAAACTGTAAATAATAGGCACGATAAAAAGTGTCAAAGTATAAACAGAAAGTACGTTGATAGAAGTGACCAATCCGAACTCAAAAAGAAGTTCGTTTCCAGTAATCATCAAGGTTGCAAAACCAATTGCAGCGGTTAAATTGGTCATCAAAGTTGAAGATCCAATTTTTGAAATCACACGCTGTAAAGCTTTTGCCTGATTGTTATGCAGCTTAATTTCTTGCTGGTATTTGTTAATCAGGAAAATACAGTTGGTAATTCCGATTACGATAATCAATGGTGGAATAATTGCTGTTAAAATCGTGATTTTATAACCAAATAATCCAAGCGTTCCAAAAGACCAAGTTACACCGACAATTAAAATGCAAATAGAAATAAAAGTTGCTCTGAACGAACGGAAAAAGAAAAAGAAAATTAAAGAAACGGTCAATAAAGACGCTCCAATGAAAAGTCCAATTTCGCCTTTCATATTGTCCGCATTGATCGTACGGATGTACGGCATTCCTGAAACTTTAAGATCGATTCCAGTTTCTTTTTCGAATTTATCGATTTTCGGAACTAAATCTTTTAAGATAAAAACCTTTCTTTCGGCTGTATTTACCAGCGCTTTATTCATGTAAATGGCAGAACGAACGCTTCCGCTTTCTTTGTTAAACAACAAGCCTTCGTAAAAAGGCAGATTGTGAAACAAATCATATTGTACGCTTTTTAAATAATTAGCATCCAAGATTTTACTTTCGTCAATAAATGGCGCTAGAACAAATTTTTGGTTTACGGTATCTTTTTCAAGTTTCTTTAGGTCATTTAAAGAAATTACTAAATCAACTTCTTTGGCTTTTTTTAAACCGTTCATTAATTCGGTCCAAGCCGCATAATTTTTTGGTGTAAAGAATTTAGAATCTTTGAAACCAATAACGATTAGGTTTCCTTCTTCACCAAACTTATCAAGGAATTTTTGATAATCTTTATTTGCAATATGATCTTTTGGAAGCAGGTTAGCTTCGGTATAAGTCATAGAAAGATTCTTCCACTGATAACCAAAGAAAATAGTTAAAGCAGAAAGTATAACCAGAATCGTAATTCGGTTTTTAAGTATGATTCGGGCTAACTTTTCCCAAAATCCAACTTGGATAGCGTTTTTCATAAAATCTTTAAAAATGGATGCAAATGTAGTGAAAAGTGCTCGAAATCATAAATATTCGATTCTATTTTACTTTATGTTAACACAAAATGCAAGATTTTTAAAAATGGGATAATTTACATGCTTTTTACCAATTAGTCGTTAGCTTTTGCCATATTTGCAATTCGTTTTACAGTAAAAAATACTGTTATTGTAATTTTGCACTAAAAAATAGATCAGCAACAATGCAACAAAATAATACTACAACTTTCATTTTTCTAACCATTCTTTTGCTTTTAATTGTTATTATTTGCTTTATGATTTATCAATTAATGCAAACCAAAAAAGCAAAAGAAGATGCTGAAAAAAGTTTTTATGCTTTAGAATCTAAGGTAAACGATTTGCAGTTGGAGAATTTAGAATCCAAACTAAATCCGCATTTGTTTAAGAATATCTTAAATTCAATTCAGTCGCATGCTTATCAAACTTATTTTGCTCTGGATAAATTGGCCAATGTTCTGGATTATATTTTGTACGAAAGCAAAAAGAAATTTGTAACGGCCAAAGAAGAAATAGATTTTGCATTGAATTTAATCGAAATCAACAAAATCAAAATTAGTCCGCTTTTTGAGCTTAAGGTTAAAACCAATATCAATCAAGAAGACAAATTGTACGATCAGCCTTTGCTAGCGCCTTTAATTTCGATTGATCTAATTGAAAATGCATTCAAACATGCCGATCTTCAAAGTGCAGATGCTTTTATTTCGGTAGTTTTTGAATTTAAAAACAATGCTTTTTTTATGACGGTTTCGAATAAAATATCAGATAAAAAAGTACTGAAAAAAGAACGAAGCGGTTTTGGCCATACAACGCTCGAACACCGTCTTCGCATTATTTATAAGAATAATTTTAAACTCGATAGGTTTATAGAAAACGATGTTTATATTGCCCATCTAAAAATTGATTTACTTGAATACAAAACTGAAATGCTTGCTTCTGGACGATGAACTTCCAGGATTGACTTACCTAAAAATGCTTTGCGAACAAATTCCGGAATTGGAGATCGTAAAAACATGTAATGATCCAGAGAAACTCCTGTCTGATTTTTCGAATCTTGATTTTGATCTGTTAATTTCGGATATCGAAATGCCCGGAATTGATGGGTTGCATCTGGCTGAAAAACTGCAAGATAAATTGGTGATTTTTTGTACGGCGTATAAAGAATATGCGGCCGAGGCATTTAATATCGATGCCGTAGATTATATTACAAAGCCTGTAAAATTGGAACGTTTGCAAAAAGCAGTCGCAAAAGCTTTGGAGCGTTTTGAAAAATCAAATTCAGATAAAAAATTCATTCAGCTGAATACAGACAAAGGGAAAACGCTGTTGTATTTTAATAAAATTCAGTACATAAAAACGGCCGCAAGTGATAGTCGAGACAAAACGGTACTGCTTACCGATGGAAGTTTTTTGAATTTGAAAAATGTAAAATTCGATACCCTTTTAAACGAATTGCCAGATGCTGATTTCTGTCGAGTTAATAAAAAAGAAATCGTGGCGGTAAAAGCAATTAAGTTTTTTAATCATAACGAAATTGTGCTGCACCATGTTGAAGAAAACGGCAAAAACACGACGCTAATCTTAAGCGAAACCTATAGAGCTGATTTTTTGAAAAAGGTGAAATTATAGCCATTTGCAATAAATTTATTTCTGTTAGGCTGACTATCATTTCTAAAACTTATTACAATTTTTTCCTGACTTGTTACATGTGATTGAAATTAACAAGTGAATTACTTTTTCACTAAATTCACAGTGCTGATATTTGCGTTAATTAAATCTAAAGAACGAGTTTATGAATAACGTTAAGAACTCTCTATTCTACATAACAGTTATTGGTGGTTTTACAGCGCTAATATATTGGGTAATTTCAAAAGGAGCTTCATTGGAAGTTGGGCGCAATATTGTAAAGAAAAGTGTTGAAAGCAATCATTGGAAAGACTTTCTTCATTCGATGGTCGAAAATCTACAGCATCCTTTGGCTATTTTATTAGCACAAATCGTAACCATCATTTTAGTTGCTCGTTTGTTTGGATGGTTTTTTAGAAAAATAGGACAGCCGTCGGTAATTGGTGAAATGATTGCGGGAATTGTGTTAGGGCCATCTTTGGTCGGAATGTATTTTCCAGAGTTTTCGGCTGCTTTATTTCCAAAAGAATCTTTAGGTAATCTACAGTTTTTAAGCCAAATCGGTTTAATCCTTTTTATGTTTGTTATCGGAATGGAACTGGATTTAAAAGTGCTGAAAAACAAAGCGCATGATGCAGTTGTAATCAGTCACGCCAGTATTGTAATTCCATTTGCTTTAGGTTTATCATTGGCATTTTTTATTTATGAAACCTATGCTCCATTGGGAGTTGAGTTTTCTTCTTTCGGTTTATTTATGGGAATTGCCATGAGTATTACAGCTTTCCCGGTTTTGGCTAGAATAGTTCAAGAGCGTGGCATGCAGAAAACAAGATTAGGAACCATTGCTATTACTTGCGCGGCTGCAGACGATATTACGGCTTGGTGTATTTTGGCAGTTGTTATTGCGATTGTAAAAGCGGGTTCGCTTTCGAGTTCACTTTATGTAATCGGAATGGCGATTTTGTATGTAATTATCATGCTAAAAATCGTTCGTCCGTTCTTAAAAAGAGTAGGAGATTTAAATGCAACGAGAGAGAGTTTGAATAAACCAGTTGTTGCCATTTTCTTTATAACACTTTTAATTTCGGCTTATGCGTCTGAGTTAATTGGAATTCATGCTTTGTTCGGTGCTTTTTTGGCTGGAGCGATTATGCCAGAAAACAATAAGTTTAGAAACATATTTATCGAAAAAGTTGAAGATGTTGCCATCATTGTTTTATTGCCATTGTTTTTCGTGTTCACAGGTTTGCGTACACAAATCGGATTGTTGAATGATCCTGAATTATGGAAACTTACCGGTTTGATCATTTTGGTTGCTGTAGTTGGTAAATTCTTTGGGAGTGCTTTGGCAGCGAAATTTATGGGACAGAACTGGAAAGACAGTTTAGCCATTGGAGCCCTGATGAATACAAGAGGTTTAATGGAGCTGGTTGTTTTAAACATTGGTTACGATCTAGGGGTACTATCAACAGAAATCTTTACTATGATGGTAATTATGGCATTGGTGACTACTTTTATGACGGGCCCGGCTTTAGATTTTATTGGATTCATTTTTAAAGATAAAATCACAGCCGTTCCAGAGGAAATTGGCACTAAAAGTAAGTACAAGATTTTACTTTCGTTTGCTACTCCAGAAAAAGGGAAAAAATTACTCAAAATTGCCAACAGCCTTGTTAAAAAGCAAACGGATAATTCGGTTGTAACAGCAATGCATATTTCTTTAAGTACAGAAATACATTCTTTTGATGTTAAAGAACATGAACGTAAAATGATCGGGCCAGTGGTGGAAGAATCGCAATTGTTAGATCAAAATTTAGAGAGCTTGTTTAAAGTTTCGAGTGATATTGATTCAGATATTATTGATACGGCAAACCATGGAGAATATGATTTATTATTGGTTGGTTTAGGACAATCTATTTTTGATGGAACTTTATTGGGGAAAATTCTCGGATTCACAACCAGAATTGTAAATCCAGATCGTTTGATCGATAAGTTCACAGGAAAAGAAGGTTTGTTTGAAAACAATCCGTTCGATGAGAGAACACGACATATTATTACTAA
The DNA here is from genome assembly GCF_056824325.1 of Flavobacterium sp. B330r. NCBI lineage: Bacteria > Pseudomonadati > Bacteroidota > Flavobacteriia > Flavobacteriales > Flavobacteriaceae > Flavobacterium > Flavobacterium sp. B330r. The sequence goes on along the minus strand of NZ_CP124860.1, from coordinate 1,371,434 downwards.
AGCGAAAATGCCAGTTGGTATTTTTATCGATAAGAATCTAGAAGAAGTAAACCAGATTTTTATGCCCGTTTTTAGTAAAGAAGATGCTTTTTTAATTGATTATGCTAAAAAGCTAATCAATAATAATGGTTCTCAGATTACAGTTTTAGATGCTGGAGGAGAAGTTAAAAATACAAGAGAAATTCAGGAAACAATTCGTTCTATCGAGCAGATTGCGCCAAATCATATCATGATAATGAATGATAGAACACTGAAGAAAGAATTTTTAGAAAGCCAAAATCTAATGATTATCAGTTTAGATAGCTGGAAAAAACTAATAGAATCTCAAAGTATTTGGCTGAATAATTCGCCATCGGTTTTAATTCTTAAACCTTAAATAGTTTTAAAATTCCAATTTAAAAATTCCAAAGTAGGGAATTTAAATAAACAAAATCCCAAATTCCAATCGACTATTGGAGTTTGGGATTTTTTAGAGGGCACAGAACTTTGTCAAAGTTTCAAACTTTGACAAAGTTTTTATGTTCAAAGAATGTAAGTTGGAATTTAAAAAAGATTTGGAATTTAACTTTTTATAGTCCCAAATCAAGAATATAAGAAATCTTAACCGCGATATTGTCTTCAAACTTCAATAACTGATTTGGTCCATATCTATAGAATCCGCCTAAACCAAAACCTTTAAAGATTCTGTTCAATTCGATTCCTGATTCAAAATAACCTTTATCCAAAGTTTTATAATCTGGGCCAACATGTTGTTCTGGATTTTCCATACTTCCCCAAGCCATTCTAGTAACTAAAACCAAAGATGGGCGAACTTTTCTCATAATTCTAATTCGGTCAAAACCGTGCTTAATTTGAAACATCAAATATTGGCTCGAGAAGAACTCGTTAAAATACATGGTTTCAAAAGCATTTCTTCCGGCAAAAGTGATGCGCTGAATAACGGTTTCCTTCGTTAAGTTATTCGGAGAGGTGTTGTATAAATGTGTAATAGGAACATCTCCCATTGCATAACCAGCCTGTAAAAGCAAACTTGTTTTCTGGCGGTTTAAATATTGTTTTTCGTATTCGGCTTTAAAATCTATTTTGCTAAAAGTAAAATCATTTTCAAAAACATTTGGCAACGACTGTGTGTATTGAAAAGTAAATCTCGGAAACTTTTTATCGCTTTCAGTTCTTCCTGTTGGAGTCTGCATATAATTGCTGAAAGGTGCCCACACAATAGAAAGCATTGCTGTGGTCATGATATAATTCGAATATAAATTCCCGTTTAGATTAAAAAGATAATCAAATTTTGGCTCGATATAATTTCGCGATAGTTCCAAAACGGCTTCGGTTTTCGGAATAAATTTGGTTTGAACATTGGCGCGCCATCCTATATATTCATAAAATGTACTAATGTTTATCGGACGCGGGTCGTAAATTTTAAAAACACGTTTATCAACAGAAAAAACGGTACTTGCAATTTCTCGCACATCATCGGTATAATAGCCATTAAACCAAGTATTGGTGTATTTGTCTAATAAAACGCCACCTCCAACACTGTATTTAAAAACACCATCTTTTGTTCCGTATGCGGTGTAGCCTTCTAGACGGAAGTTTTTAGATAATCGATCGTTTGTAATTCCACCTACGCCAAGACGAAAACCTTCGTAATTGTTATAACTTATGATTTTTTTTAAATCTAAATCGACAGGGCCAATCGGGTAGAAGCCATTAATGATTTTTCGGCCAATTCCTAAGCGTTTTTCGATTCGATTTCGAATTGAAAGGCTATCTAATAGCAAATAAGTTTTTTGGCTTTTTAAATCAAGATTTTCCTTTCGGTAGGCTTCCCAGAAACTTTCAGGTTTTTTGGCTGCATCATCTTTAATTTCGATATAAAGCGAAGGGTTTTTTATTGGACTGTCGGTGTTTACACGAATATCAAAACTATTACTTTCAGAAAGGAGATAGGTAAAATCTGAAGCCACTTTTTTTCTGGTTTCGAAATTCTCTTCAACATCTCCGTCAAATTGAATTGTACCGCCCAAAATTCGAATATCATCATCATTTTTACCTTTTACGATTTTAAAAGTGGTGTTGCTTTGAAACCATATTTTCTCTTTCGGAATATATTCAAATTCGTGGATTCCACTAATATCCAAAACGCCCTTTATGCGCATTACAGCTTTCGCGACAGCGTAATTTTCTTTATCGATATATAAAACCCCTTCTAATCCAGAGGTTCTGTGTTTTGATTTATTTTTAAAATAGATCATATACGCGTCCCGACCTCTGATGCTAACAGTGTCTAAGAGTTTATAATTGTAGTTAGAAGGCGCATTTTTCGAAATCGGATTTTCGTATTTGGTTTCGAATAATTCGTACTTAGAATCATAAATCGAAATAGATTGAAGGTTGAAAGCCAGCACTTCATAAATAGGCTGTTTGAAACCTGCAATTTTGGTTCCCAAAACGGTTTCTTTTAGCTTGTGATCTCCAAACTGATATTGAGAAACTTTCTCGGTCTGAAACAAATGCTGTTTGCTTACAATTTCTTTAAACTTATAATCGGAAGAATCGATATTGATAACTTTTTTGCTTAAATCTTTATATGCGGCCGAAGTATCGATACGTCCATCAATCGAATCGGGATTAGCAGTAACAATAAGTTTGTTATAGGTTTTATACTCAAAATTATTGAGTTTTTTCTGCGGATCGTTTGTCGCTTTATTGGCAATAACTTTTCTAATTATGGTAAGAGCAGGGTTTTCATTAGAAACAACAACTTCTTTTAGATCGTCTGTCTGCTGTAAAAGCGCTACCGAATAAAAGGTTTTGTTATTGATTAATGCAATAGTCTTAGTTTGAAAACCTACATAAGAAATTGAAAGTGATGTAGCCGAACTGCTGATTTTAAAAATAAATTTTCCATCAACATCTGTAATAGTGTTATTGCTTTCTGAAGTGGTAATGGTGGCAAACGGAAGAGGTTTGTTGTTTGAATCGGTTACGATTCCGTTTATTTGAATTTGCGCTTGAAGAGTAAGCGTAAAAAACAAAGTCAAAAAACAAAATAGCTTCATACAGAATGATATAGTTTCAAAAACGAAAAAAAAATAATTTTCGTATGCAAAAATAGCAATAAAAAAATCCGTCTGGTACAATAAACCAAACGGATTTTTTATTTTATCTCAATCTCAAGATTACACCTTCATGATTTCGGCTTCTTTTACAGCCAATAACTCATCAATTTTTTTGATGTAAGCGTTTGTTAAGTTCTGTACTTCTTCCTCGGCAGATTTGCAGATGTCTTCAGAAGTTCCTTCCTTTTCTAATTTTTTGATATCAGTATTAGCATCTTTACGAGAGTTACGAATACCAATTTTAGCATCTTCCGCTTCAGATTTTGCTTGTTTCGCTAAATCGCGACGACGCTCTTCTGTTAATGGCGGTACGCTAATGATTATCATATCTCCATTATTCATTGGGTTGAAACCAATGTTAGCGATCAAGATTGCTTTTTCAATTGCTTGCAGCATATTTTTTTCAAATGGCTGTAATGTAATTGTTCTAGCATCTGGAACACTGATTTTAGATACTTGAGAAAGCGGAGTTGCAGATCCGTAATAATCTACAAAAACACCTCCAAGCATAGCTGGAGAAGCTTTCCCTGCACGAATATTAAGAAATTCTTTCTCTAAGTGTGCAATAGTACCGTTCATTGATTCTTCAGTACTTTCTAAAATAAAGTCTATTTCTTCAGTCATTTTTTTTTTTGTTTTCAGTTTTCATTCTCAGTTTTCAGTTAAAGTCTTGCGCGACTGTAAAACTGTTACTGATGACTATATATTTACTACAGTTCCAATGTTTTCGCCTTCGCAAATTTTCAATAGGTTTCCGATTTTATTCATATCAAAAACAACGATTGGAAGTTTGTTTTCTTGGCTTAATGTAAATGCAGTTGTGTCCATTACATTTAATCCTTTTTTGATTACATCATCAAATGAGATAAAATCAAATTTTACTGCAGAAGCATTTTTTTCTGGATCAGAATCGTAAACACCATCAACACGAGTACCTTTAAGGATAACATCAGCATTGATTTCGATACCTCTTAAAACAGCAGCTGTATCAGTTGTAAAATATGGATTTCCAGTTCCGGCACCAAAAATTACAATTCTGCCTTTTTCAAGGTGACGATCTGCTCTTCTTTTAATATAAGGTTCTGCAATAGATTCCATTTTCAAGGCGGTCTGCAAACGCGTTTTCATTCCTTTATCTTCAAGAGCGCCCTGCAAAGCCATTCCGTTAATAACAGTTGCAAGCATTCCCATATAATCTCCTTGCACTCTGTCCATTCCTGAGCTTGCTCCGGCAACGCCTCTAAAAATATTTCCTCCTCCAATAACAATAGCAATTTCTACCCCTTTTGCGTGAATCTGCTTAATTTCATCTGCATATTCGGCTAATCTTTTCGGGTCTATACCGTATTGTAAATCACCCATTAAGGCCTCGCCGCTAAGTTTAAGAAGAATTCTTTTATATTTCATGTGTGTGTTGCGTTAATTTGTGCAAATATAGACATATTCTGATTTTTAAAAATAATGTTTGCAAAAAATTAATTCGTGTTACAATTTTAGGTTTAAAAAGGCCATACAGTTACTTAATTTGAAATGTGACAAATGTCATTTTCTACGTCTTCCTAAATTTCGTATTTTTATTGTAACCTAAAAATAAAAAAAATATGAAAAGCATCGTAGCCAAAGCATTATTCAATAGTCATTCTTATGTTGAATATAGAAAAATAGTAACCGACTTATTGACTGAAGGAAAATCTACAGGAAATGAACAATCTGAAAGTCTTACCAATTATTCCAAATTGAATGAAGCCAGAATGAATAGGCTAGACAAAACGATTACTATTTCAGATTCGATTGCAGAGAAACTTCAAAATTTAGACAATCATTATATTTGGCTGGTTCTTTCAGAAGGTTGGTGCGGAGATGCAGCCCAGATTCTTCCAATTTTAAATAAAATGGCTTTAGTTTCTCATAAGAAAATCGATTTAAGAATTGCATTTCGCGATGAAAATGACGATTTGATGAGCCATTATCTGACCAATGGCGGAAGAGCAATTCCTAAAGTAATCGTTATTTGTAAAGAAGCCGGAATCGTACGTGCAGATTGGGGACCAAGACCAAAAGGAGCGACCGAGTTAATGGCCAAACATAAAAGAGAAGTTGGCGCTATTGATGAAAAAATTAAAACCGATTTGCAGTTATGGTATTTAGCAGATAAAGGAATTTCAGTTCAGGATGAATTGGTTGAAATTATGGAAAACATCAAATATAATCGCCTTTAATCGGATTAATGTGTTGATAAGCAGATGATTTAGTTAATAAAATTATCTTAAAGTCTTTTTGACTTCAATAGATTTTTGTAACTTAGTGAAAGTAACCCACTTCTATTATAACTTTCAGATTTACTCTTTTTATTGGTGTTTTATTTATTGTCCAACAATTAAAATACACTATTATGAAAAAGTTATTCGAAAGGTTTTATGATTTCTTTTCTAAATTTCTATTTGGAGGGAAGAATGTGCCTCACTATTAAACAAAGATAAGTATGAGATAATTTTACTTGTTTTTAGGAGCTTGGCACATTACTTTTCAAATTGTAATGTGCTTTTTGTTTTTGATTATTTAAGACTTTCTTCAAATAATGTAATATCAATAGCATTTTTCACATCATAATCGCCAATTTTAGTTCGGCGTAAAACAGTTAAATGTGAACCTGAATTCATTGCTTTTCCGAAATCATAAGCCAGAGAGCGAATGTAAGTTCCTTTAGAGCAAACTACTCTAAAATCTATTTCAGGCAATGCAATTCTTGTAATTTCAAATTCGTGAATCGTAGTTTTTCTGCTTTCGATTTCGATAGATTCTCCAGCACGAGCGTGTTCGTACAAACGAACGCCGTCTTTTTTAATAGCCGAGAAAATAGGCGGTTTCTGATCGATTTCGCCTAAAAATTGTTTTACCGTTTCATGAATCAAAGCTTCATCGATATGATCGGTTGGAAAAGTCTGATCGATTTCGGTTTCCAAATCATAAGATGGAGTAGTGGCACCTATATAAAACGTACCCGTATATTCTTTTGCCTGACCTTGAAGTTCTGAAATTCTTTTAGTGAATTTTCCTGTACAGATTAATAAAAGTCCAGTTGCTAAAGGATCTAAAGTTCCTGCGTGACCAATTTTGAACTTTTTTGGAAGTCCAACTTTATTAATTAAAAGGTATTTTAATTTATTGACAGCTTGAAATGAGCTCCATTTTAAAGGTTTATCTATCAATAAAACCTGTCCTTCTAGATATTCTTCAGGTGTCATTATATAATCGTAAGCGGATGAATAAAAAAGTGAATCAATAATAAAATGATTCCGGCAATAATTCGATAGTAACCAAAAACTTTGAATCCGTTTTTAGTCAAAAATCCGATGAAAGTTTTAATCGCTAAAAGCGCTACAGCAAAAGCAACAATATTCCCAATAACCAACATGTTTACTTGGTCGTGAGATAATTCAAAACCAGCTTTGTAATAATCGTAGCATTTTTTGGCTGTTGCTCCCAACATAGTAGGAACGGCTAAGAAAAATGAAAATTCTGCAGCTGTCGTTCTTGATAATTTTTGAGACATTCCCCCAACGATACTAGCTCCGCTTCGAGAAACTCCAGGAATCATAGCAATACATTGAAACAATCCGATTTTGAAAGCTTGTAAATAACTGATTTCTTGAGAGGTTTCAGCTGTATTTGGATTGTTAAACCATTCGTCAACTTTCAATAAAATAATTCCACCGATTAAAAGTGAAATTGCGACAGTTACCGGATTTTCTAATAAGCCATCAATAAAATCGCTTAATAATAATCCTAAAACAACTGCTGGAATAAAAGCAACAAGAAGTTTAAAGTAAAAATCAAAAGTTTGAAAGAAACGTTTGAAGTATAAAATAACAACGGAAAGTATTGCGCCAAGCTGAATTACAATAGTAAAAAGTTTAGTGAAATCGTCATGAGCGATTCCAAAAAAAGAAGAGGCAATAATCATGTGACCTGTAGAAGAAACAGGCAAAAACTCTGTAATTCCTTCAATAATAGCAAGAACAATAGCTTGTAGTGTATTCATTTAAAATTTTAGATTTCAGATTTTAGATTTCAGATTGTCACCCTGAGCGAAGTCGAGGTGCGTTCCAATTGGAAATCTATAAATCTTTATTATTTAGATTTTTTGAATATAGAATAAATCGTGATTCCGAAACCGATTAAAACAGTTGTCGGTGCTAAACGAATACGTCTAAAGTTAAAAATATCTTCGTTAAAAACATTTGGATCTTTACTTCCTCCGCCAGACATTAAAATAAATCCTAGCGCAATTACAGCAATACCAATCAATAAAATTTTATAATTGATGCTGTCAAAAAGGAATTCTTGTTTTTGAACTTGTTGTTCTTCTTTATTATTGTTGTTTTTCATTTTTATATGTTTGTCAGCCTGAGCGAAGTCGAAGGCATTTTTTTTAAATCTAAAATCTGCAATCTAAAATCTGCAATCCAAAATTAATAAAGATCGTCGGTTCTTAAATTCAAGAAACGTTGTGTTGCAAAATGCGTGCTAACCCAAGTAATTAAAACTCCTAATCCGAAAACGGCAACCAAGACTAAACCAGTTAAAGCTTTGTCTTCTAGAATTCCTAAACCAGGGAAATTAGTATCTACGTAAAGCAACAATGCTATTAAAGCAATAATGGCCAAACCTGCGCCCAGCATTCCAAGTTTTACACTTCGCATTACAAAAGGTTTACGGATAAACGCTTTTGTCGCTCCAACCATTTGCATGGTTTTGATAATAAAACGATTTGAATGTATAGATAAACGTAGCGAACTGTTGATTAATAAAACAGCAATTACAGTCAAGAAACCGCTGATAATCAAAATCCACATACTTACTTTTCTGATGTTGTCATTTACCAGATTTACCAATTGTTTGTCGTAAACAATATCTGAAATCATAGTATTTTTGCGGAAGTTACTTTCGATCTTAACGATGCTGTCTCTTTCTACGTAATCTGCTTTTAAGTGAATATCGTATGAATTCAATAATGGATTTTCTCCCAAAAAGGTTAAAAAGTCTTCTCCAATGATGTCAGTATGGTCTTTTGCCGCTTTTTCTTTGGTTACATAAACAAAAGATCTCGCAAAAGGAGCTCTTTTAAGTTCTGTATTAAATGCTTTGATAACACTGTCGTTTGCTTCGTTTTTAAAGAAAACCGTCATAGCGATTTTTTCTTTAAAATCGTCCGCCAGCTGTTTAGAATTAATAATGAATAATCCTAGTACTCCCAAAAGGAATAAAACCAAGAATACACTTAATACTACCGAAAAATAAGAGGAAATTAACCTGCGTTTTTGAAATTTATCAAAGTTAGAACTCATAGTTTGCTTAAATTATGTGGTAAAAATAATAAAGAATTTCTTTATTTAAAGTTAATAACAAACTTTTATACTTAAAAGTACAATTTAAATCTTGAATAAATTTGTGTTTAACCGCAAAGCACGCTAAGATTTTTTAATATTTGACTTTATAACAACGCAAAGTTCGCAAAGCTTTGTATTGATGAAGCCTTGCGAACTTTGCGTTTGTAAATATATCTTTTGGTTAAAAACTTAGCGTGCTTTGCGGTTAAAAATCTTAGTAACTCAGAATCTCAGAGCCTTTACTTAACCTTATAAACTTCAATGCTTTTTAACCAATATACGTGGCGTGGTCCAGTTCTGAAATCATTGCTGCAAATCGCAATTATCTCTCCGTTTTTAACTGGTTTTCCATTTTCTTCAAAAAGGATATAAGCATTTTCTCCCGTCGGATTATTGAAAAGTTCTGCCCATGAAAAAGTAGCTTTGTAATCATCTGAAGCTCTTGCTACGATATAGAAGTTTCGGTCTTTATGATCTTCCTGCTTGATTTTGGCTTTTTCGAGAATATCTTTCAAAAGAACGCCTTTACAAGCTTTAATTACTCTTTTTACTTCTCCATTTTTTCCAGTAATTTTAAAATTGTCAAGGGTAACAACTTTCATTTTTTTAAGAGAATCGACTGTTAATTGTAGCGGAAATTCAACCTCGCCTTTTACGTCAATTTGACGATTGACTAATTTAAAGCTGTCTTCTGCCGTAAGCGTTCCATGTTCATGTTTTTTAGTTTCAGAAGTTTTTTCAGTTGAAATTTTTTCTTCTTTTTTAGATGAATTGCACATGGAGCATGAAAATGCAATAAAAAGAACGAGAATGTAATTTTGTGTTTTCATAAGAGTTGTGATTTAAATTTTACTGCTTTCCCAAACAAGTGACAAATAATATAATCCGCCAATTGATGATCCGCCGAGAATTGAAGTGTAGGGTTTGTTAAGAATATTTGTTTCGCCCAATTTTGCCGAAATTCCTTTTTTGAAAGCATAATTTACCTGAGCGTCCATTGTCCAATATGCAGGAACGGTTCCGCTGACTAGAAAAGAAACATAATCAAAATTATTTTGATAACGTGCAGTAACACTCGCTCCGAGATTTTTCCAGATATTTTGGGCAATCAAAGTTCCGTTTACATTAAATTCGGGTGTATTGAAACCGTCTTCCAAGCCATCTTTATCATCGGTTCTATCCAATTTGGTATAAGTTAAATTGGTAAGTGCACTAAAAGTGTTGTCAAAACGGTATTTCAAACCTAAACTTCCGCCATAATTGTAAATTTTACTTTTAGAATTGGTCCAAAGTCTGTAGCGATTTTGAGTGTTTTTTGAATATAAAGCAGTCGGAATCAAGTTTGGATCTGTTGTATTCGGAATGCTGGCTTCAACTTGTGCGATGAAATTTTTATAAGAGTTATAATAGAAATCGGCATCAATAAAAAGGTTTCTATTTAAAGTTATTCCTCTAAAACCAACTTCAAACGATTTGACAAATTCGGGTTCTAAATAGGTGTATGGATTTTTTTGAATCGTATTTTTATTTTTTTCGATAGCCTGCACTTGAGTCAAGCCATTTGTGTTAACATCTGTATTTACCTGCGCCTGAAATTTATCAATTGAAGCTTTGGTATAAGAGTTTTCGAAAATTCCGTCAGACATAATTCGAAGTCCGCCCACACGTTTTACGCCGCCTGAATTTACATTCGAAAACCCTTCAAAAATACTCGGAAAACGATACCCGTTTTGATACGAAGCTCTAAAGTTTAAACTTTCTTTTGGTGAATAAACTGCTGTGAACTGAGGCGTAAATTTCGCTTCAAAATAATCCGCTTTGTCCATTCTAATAGTTGCACCCAATCTTAATTTATCTGAGAAAAAATCTTTGGTTAATTGCGTGAAAGCACCAGTTTTTTGATACGTCAGATTTTCGTCAGCATGAACGGGATTAATAAAATAGTTTCCGTCGGGAACAATAATGTAATTTCTGTAATCGACACCGCTCAAAAGTTTCGCATCAATTTTTTCGAAAAAAGAAACAAAAGTTTTATCCCAATTTATCAATCCTTCGCCATGAACCAAAGTCGATTTAACTCTCAGAGCGGCACCAATATCCCAATTATTAATATTAATCAATTCGTTTTTCTTTTGTTCGTAAGTTTCCGTTCCGGGCAAAAATCTTCCTGCATCAGATTGCGTTCTGGCAATCCTGTGTGCGTCAGCAACGCTTGCTCCGCCTGTAAAAGCATTTTTATAAGCTGTGCTGTAATCGGCAAACCATCTATCATCCGATTTATAAGCGCGATCCATATTTTCTGCCAGCGAACGCATGTTGTATGAATCGCCAGTATTTTCGGTTGTTGCATAAGCTTTTACCTGAAAAAAGGGAGTATGATAATCGGCAGAAAATTGATTTAAAGTATAATTGTCTAATCTAAATCGGTTGGAACGCTGATAAATAGTATTGATTAAAGCTGTTTTGTAAGTCAGAGAAAGTTCGTGATCTTTTTTTGGTCTAAAATAGAATCCGAAATCAGCTTTGTAATTTTTGATTTCGTAGTCTGAAATATCCGTTTCGCGATAACCTGTTCTGGCAACAACATAATTTTTGCCATTTAAATTCAACGTTTTTCGATTGGCGGATTCGTTTCCGTAGCCGTTTACTTCATCATACGCTGGATTATCTGCACCAAATAAACCTGTCGAAGCATTAGCATTTGGAGCCAAATCAGTTCTGTCATCTGCAACCCAGTCTGTTCCGCCTGTAGTTGATGCATTGATTTTAAACGCTAATTTTTCATTGAAAGCTTTAGCCAATCTTAAATTAAACTGCGAATATACTTTCGGTGAAAACCGATCAATATTCCCTACATGATTTACGCCAGTTAATTGTTGAATGGCGATTCCCTGATATTCAAAAGGATTTTTGGTCTGAATATTGGCTAAACCATTAATCGCATTCATTCCATACAAAGCGGCTGCAGTTCCGGGGATGATTTCGATTTTATCAATATCCAAATCATTTGCGCCCAAAGCGTTTGCAATTGGAGCGCCCAAATGTGGAGCCTGATTATCGATTCCGTCTACCAATTGAGCAAATCTTACATTGGTAGAATTGGCAAAACCTCTTGTATTTATAACCTTAAAGCCTAAACTTGGCGTGATAATCTGGACGCCTTTTACATTTTCGAGCGCTTCGTAAATACTTGGCGATCCCATAATTTTGGCTTCCGCCGATTTTATTTGCTCGATACTAATTGGCGAATGCATTAATTTTTCAGAACGACGAGAGGCTGTAATGACAATTTCATTTAGTTCTTCTTTTTTAATGCTGTCTTGTGTTTTCGAATTTTGGACTTGAGAAAAACTTTTCAGGCTTATAAAAACAAAGAATAAATACAGTTTTTGGTTCATGGGTTTTGGCTGTTAAATTCAGTATGTTTTAAAATGAATACTGATGGTTAAAAAAAAAGTCGGTTTGGTTGGTTATTTTTTTAAACACATAGAAACATAGGTTTTTTTATCCTCAAAAGATTGTAAAAAAAGAAACTAGATTCTAAAACATAGATTTGCTATGTGTATTTGAATTAAGTGAAACGCCTTTTTACGATTGCTAAAGCTATGTTTCTATGTGGTTAAATATTTGTTTTTAAAACTTCAAATTCTGAGTTTCTTTTTGAGCAAACTCTTTAATACGTTTTTCAACTTCATAAAAAACAGCAATAGCTGTTTCTCCAGCTTCTGTTAATCGCGCACCTCCGCCACCTTTTCCTCCAAGAAGTTTTTCAACTAATGGACTTTCGGCACGCTGATTCATTTCTTCGACCAATTGCCAAGCTTGACGATATGCCATTTTCATTTCTTTTGCAGCATTGGTAATCGATCCCGTTTTCTTGATGTTTTCAAGAAGCCAGATTTTGCCAATGCCAAGAAATGCGCCTTCAGCTTCCTCAATCCAAACACGAACTTCAACATTGTATTTTTTACTGTCGGCCATTTTAATTTTTTAAATGCTATTCAAAAATAATTCTTTTCTGATAAAAATATTCTGTCTTTGCTATATATTTTCTAAGTATTAAAATGTAAATATAAGTATTTTTACGTAATTAAAAATACGTATTTTGTTATTTTATTTGTTTGTCAGTGAAATAGCTTTGCTACAATGCGCAATAAATGTAAATTTGCGGCTAAATTAATTTAGTGAAAAGCTTAGAACCTTAGTAACTTAGAATCTTAGTCACTTAGAAATGAAGTACAATCCAAACGAAATTGAAGCCAAATGGCAAAAATATTGGGCAGAAAATCAAACTTTTGCAGCAAAGAATAACTCTGAAAAACCGAAACATTATGTTCTCGATATGTTTCCTTATCCGTCTGGAGCAGGACTTCACGTTGGGCACCCACTTGGTTATATAGCTTCAGATGTATATTCTCGTTTTAAAAGACATCAAGGTTTCAATGTTTTGCACCCAATGGGATACGATAGTTTCGGATTGCCAGCAGAACAATATGCGATTCAGACTGGACAACGTCCAGAAGATACAACGCGCGTAAATATTGATGGTGGAGTAGACAAAGAAGGAAAACAAATTGCGGGTTACAGGAAACAATTAGACAAAATCGGATTCTCATTTGATTGGGCTCGTGAAGTACGTACATCAAATCCTGATTATTACAAACATACACAATGGATTTTTATCCAATTGTTCAACTCTTGGTATTGCAGAAAACAAGGACAGGCTTTTGATATTTCAGAGCTTGTAACTGTTTTTGAAGAAAGCGGAAATGCATTGGTTGAAGCAGTTTGCGACGATAATGTTACGATTTTTACGGCTGATGAATGGAAATCTTACTCTGACGATCAAAAAGAAAAAATCTTGTTGCAATACAGAATGACGTATTTGGCAGAAACCGAAGTAAACTGGTGTCCAGGCTTAGGAACTGTTTTGGCAAACGACGAAATTGTAAACGGAGTTTCAGAACGTGGAGGTTTTCCTGTTATAAGAAAAAAAATGACACAATGGAGTATGCGAATTTCTGCTTATGCCGAGCGCTTACTTCAAGGTTTAAATGATATTGACTGGAGTGAGTCTATCAAAGAATCTCAAAGAAACTGGATCGGGAAATCGGTTGGGGCTTTGGTAACTTTTAATGTGAAAAATCACGATGAAGTAATCGAAGTATTTACAACAAGACCTGATACTATTTTCGGAGTTACTTTTATGACTTTGGCACCAGAACATGATTTGGTTGCTAAAATTACAACTCCAGAGCAAAAAGAAGCTGTTGAAGCTTATATCGAAAAAACAGCAAAACGTTCGGAGCGTGAGCGTATGGCCGATGTAAAAACCATTTCTGGAGTATTTACAGGAGCTTATGCAAAACATCCTTTTACAAAAGAAGCTATTCCGGTTTGGATTGGTGATTATGTTTTAGCTGGTTACGGAACTGGTGCTGTAATGGCGGTTCCTTGCGGAGACGAAAGAGATTATGCTTTCGCTAATTTCTTTAAAGGTCAGAGCGGAATGCAGGAAATCAAAAATATCTTCGCTAATGTTGATATTTCTGAAGCTGCATATGGATCAAAAGACAATGTTGAAATCGCAGCTTCTGATTTCTTAAATGGATTAAACTACAAAGATGCGACGGCAAAAGCGATTTATAAGTTAGAAGAAATCGGACAAGGAAAAGGAAAAACAAATTACCGTTTGCGTGATGCTGTTTTCTCTCGTCAGCGTTATTGGGGCGAACCATTCCCAGTTTATTACGTGAATGGATTACCTAAAATGATCGATACGCAGCACTTGCCAATTATTTTACCAGAAGTAGAGAAATATTTACCAACAGAAGACGGATTGCCACCATTAGGAAACGCGGCTGTGTGGGCTTGGGATACAAAGCAAAATAAAGTTGTTAATACAGACTTAGTTGACAATGTTTCGATTTTTCCTTTAGAATTGAACACTATGCCAGGTTGGGCGGGAAGTTCATGGTACTGGATGCGTTATATGGATGCTCATAATGAAAATGAATTTGCAAGCAAAGAGGCTTTGGCTTACTGGGAAAATGTAGATTTATATATTGGCGGAAGCGAACACGCAACAGGTCACTTATTGTATTCTCGTTTCTGGAACAAATTCTTAAAAGACAAAGGTTTTGCTCCAACCGAAGAGCCATTCAAAAAACTGATTAATCAGGGAATGATTTTAGGTACAACGGCTTATGTTTACAGATTGGAAGGAACAAATACTTTTGTATCTAAAAATAAAATTGAAGGTCAAAATGTACAGCCAATTCGCGTTGATGTTCATTTTGTTAATTCTTCAGATGAATTAAATATCGAAAAGTTCAAAGCTTGGAGAGAAGATTTCAATACAGCAGAATTTATTTTTGATGAAAACGGAAAATACATTGTTGGTCGTGAAGTTGAAAAAATGTCGAAATCATACTACAATGTAGTAACGCCAGATGATATTTGTGCTGAATACGGTGCTGATACATTGCGTTTATACGAAATGTTCTTAGGGCCATTAGAGCAGGCAAAACCTTGGAATACTGCTGGTATTTCTGGAGTATTTGGTTTCTTGAAAAAATTATGGAGATTGTATTTTGATGATAACGGTTTAATCGTAAACAACGACGAACCAACAAAAGACAACTTAAAATCATTGCATAAAACAATCAAAAAAGTAGCAGAAGACATTGAGAATTTCTCTTTCAATACTTCGGTTTCTCAGTTTATGATTTGTGTAAACGAATTGTCTTCTCAAAACTGTCATTCAAGAGCAATCTTAGAGCCATTGGCTATTTTAGTTTCGCCTTATGCACCTCACATTGCTGAAGAATTATGGGCACAGTTAGGACATACAACTTCAATTTCAGAAGTTGCTTTCCCTGCTTTTGATGCAAAACATTTAGTGGAGACTAATAAAGAATATCCAGTTTCTTTCAACGGGAAAATGCGTTTCACAATCGAATTGCCTTTGGATTTAACCAAAGAACAAATCGAAGAAATCGTAATGAAAGACGAAAGAACTCAAAAACACTTAGATGGAAAAACGCCAAACAAAGTGATTATTGTTCCTGGAAAAATTATCAACCTTGTAGGGTAATTATTTTAAAATTTTAATATAAAAAATTCCAAATTCCAATTTTACGATTGGGGTTTGGGATTTTTTTTGTGTTTAATTTTTTGCCACGAATTGCACTAATTTACACGAATTTTTTTTTTTAAAACGCTTAGTTTGTCATCCTGAGGAACGAAGGATCACACGCGAAACTCGACAAAGATTGGCGATTCAGTTTGCGGAGCTTCTTGCGTGGTCTTCGACTTCGCTCAGACTGACAATGCACACAGTTTGTCATCCTTAGGAACAAAGGATCACACCCGAAACTCTACAAAGATTGGCGATTTTGAATGTGGAGCTTCTCGCGAAGATTTCTCCTTCGTCGAAATGACAAGATTGGGAAAAAAACTTCGCGACTTCGCATCTTTGTGAGCAAAAGAAAACTCGCGTTCTTTGCGTAAGCCTTTGTGCCCTTTGCGGTTAAAAACCCACACCAATGTTGGGATTTGAAATTTTTTATAAAAAAAAAATAAAACTTTTGTAACATTTTAATAGTTGTCGTATCAAAAGCATGGATCCGATTTAATTAACAACTTAAAACTATTAAAAATGAAAAAGTATATCATCTTAATTATCGCATTCTTATTCTCAGCATTATGTTTAAATGTTTTTGCGCAAACGAAACAATTTCCGTTTGAAGTTTTAAAAACAGGAAATGGAGATCAGTCTATTATATTTATTCCTGGTTTTGCATCTTCTGGAGATGTTTGGAATGAAACCAGAGTTACATTCGAAAATCAATTTACCTGTTATACCCTTACAATGGCTGGTTTTGCGGGAAGAAAACCACAGCCGAATGCTTCGTTCGAAAACTGGAAAAACGGAATTGCAAATTATATCAAAGAAAATAATATTGAAAAACCAATCTTAATTGGCCACAGTATGGGTGGAGGGTTAGCGCTTGCCATTGCAGCAGATTATCCAGATTTGATCAGTAAAATCGTGGTAGTAGATGCGCTTCCTTGTTTGGCGGTGTTAAGTGATCCTGCTTTTAAATCAAAAATGAATAACGATTGTTCTTCAACTGTAAATCAGATGACAGGAATGACCAATGATCAGTTTTATGATATGCAAAAAAAGACCATGCCAAGACTTTTGGCTGATGTGTCTAAACTAGATATGGTTGTAGATTGGAGTGTAAAATCAGATAGAACAACTTTTGGGCAAATGTATTGTGACTTTTATAATATTGATTTACGAGAAAGAATTGCACAGATTAAATGCCCCGCTTTAATTTTATTAGAATCTTATTTTATAAATTTAAAACCAGCTATAGAAGATCAGTATAAAAATTTGAAAACGGCCAATTTTCAGTACGCCACCAACGGATTGCATTTTATTATGTACGATGATACAGCTTGGTACTTAGAGCAATTAAGCACTTTTTTAAAATAGAAAGAATGGAATTTGAACAAATCTACAAAATGTATTGGGATCGAATTTTCAGGCTTTGCATGGGTTTCGTCAATGATTACGATGCGGCACAAGATTTAACTCAGGAAACTTTTATAATTGTTTGGCAAAAGCTGGAAACCTTTAGAAACGAATCGGCTATTGGAACATGGATTTTTAGAATAGCTTCCAATAACTGTCTAAGGCAGATAGAAAAACAAAAACGTTTTCCGAAATCAGAACTTCCTATTCATCTTTCAGAAGAAAAACAACATTCTATAGAACCTCAGATTCAATTCTTGTATAAATGTATTGCTGAGCTTCCCGAAACCGATCGTATTATTATTTCATTAGAATTGGAAGATATCAAACAAAATGAAATCGCAAAAATTGTCGGACTTTCTGAAGCTAATGTTAGAGTGAAAATTCATAGAATAAAAGAAAAACTGACTCAAAAATTTAAAGAAAATGAACAACGATAATAATATAGATTTTAAAGATTTATGGAAAAAACAATCCGTAAGTCAGCCAGACCTAACCGATTTGCTGGCGCGATTAAGTAAATTTAAAAAAGCGGCTTTACGCAGTTTATGGATGATCAATATTTTGCTTTCGGTAACAAGTGTCTTTATTGTTTTTATTTGGATATATTATCAGCCACAATTTGTTTCGACTAAAATCGGAATTGTGCTTACCATTCTGGCTATGGTCGTTTATGTATTTGTCTATAATAAGTTAATGGACGATTATAAAAACATAGATGCTACACAGGCCAATCAGGAATATCTTCAAAAACTGATTTCGATAAAAAAGAAGCAACAGTTTTTGCAAACCAAAATGATGAGTTTTTACTTTATAGCACTAACACTTGGAATTTGTTTGTATATGTACGAATACGTTAGTAGAATGAGTGCTTTAGGAGCGAGTTTAACGTACGGAATCACTTTGCTTTGGATGTTGTTCAATTGGTTTTACATTCGCCCGAAACAAATTAAAAAACAGCAGGAAAAAATAAATGCTTTAATTGAAAAGTTTGAAGAAGTCAACAATCAATTAAAATCATAAAAAAAAGAAGCTTCGTAAAATCTTACGAAGCTTTCTTTTTACCAAAAACTTAAATCTAAATTCTAAACTAATTTTTAAAGAGGAAAAACGTACGGTGTAAGAGATAATACAATTATTCCGTCGCTATTTGCCGTTGCAGTTAATTCATTCTCTAATTTTCCTCCAATGTAAAGTTTTCCAGTTAAGGTTTGTCCAGCAACTCCACCGTATCCACTTGCGCTCAGTGATGCTCCCATAGATTTTGCTTCAGCAGTAAATTCTTTAGTCCAAGGAAGTTTGGTCATATCTTCATTTAATGCATTACCTCCTTTTTCAAAATAAGTAACTGAAGCTGTTCCTGTATAATTTCCAGTTATTTCATATTTAACATCTCTTGATGCACTTCCTGAACCATTATCATCATTATCGCTGCTGCAAGAAACTGCTGTAAAAGCAAGAGTCATTACAATTGCTAAGGTTTTCAAAATTGATTTCATAATAAAATTCTTTAATTAAAATTCATAACTTAACAAAGTTAGACGCTTATCCTACGGACGGCAATACCTGATAAAATGTATTTTTTATTACCTGATATCAGGTAAAAGCAAGCGATTTTTTTTTGAAAGTCGTTAAGCTTTAATAACTTTGAGTAAATGCCACATTTATGAAGAAACTCTACGCCTTACTCTTTTTTTTATTTTTTACTGCAATTTCCAGTTCGCAAGTAATTCTTTCATTAGATGATGATACGGTTTATATTGACAGTATTGTTAAAATCACAAAAAACACAAAATCCGACAGTGTCAAAAGTTTGAATAGTTTCAGATTGTCAAAACTATTTTTAATGGCTCAAGATGCAGAAAAATCAAAGGAATACCTTGATCAAGCGAATCGTCTAAAAATTAAATTCCCTTTTTTAAAAGACGCTTCTATTTTTTATAATGCGTACAGCTTTATAGAAAAAGGTGATTTGGAAGGTTTTGAAAAAGCTTTACTAGATGCAAACGCGAAACTTAAAAAGTATCGTAATAAAGAAGCCTATAAACTTCGGGCTGTTATACTTCAGAACTACGGCATTATGCAGCAAAGGAAGAATAATGAAAACGCTTATATGAAATTGCTAGTCAACGAAGCGATTCCTATTGCTAAAAAAAGTGGTGATTATGAATTGATAAGCGCTTTAAATAAAGCTGTTGCCATTATTTTTATGAATAATGATGAACGCGAAAAAGCGTCAGAATATCTAGATCAAGCGCAGAAATATATTGAAAGTGCCACGAAAAAATCGGCAACATTAGCGGAGTCTAAGATGGAGACGTATATTATAAATGCAGAAAATTTAGTTGAGTTGAAGCATTTTTATGATGCTAAAGAAATTCTGGACAAAGCTTATGCGACATTAGAAAAATACCCAGAATCTAATCTAAATGATTCTTATTTTTATTCGGAAGGACTTTATTATGCGAAACAAAATAAGCATAATGAGGCATTGCAAAGTTTTGATAAAGGAATTAAATCGGCAGAAAAGCATCATAATGCTATAGCGGTAAATAGATTGAAGTTTGCAGAATATGAAGTGCTCTTTAAACTTAAAAATTATGATAAGGCCAAAAGCAATTTAGAATATTTAATAAAAAACACTCCTTTTATTGTAGACAAGAAAAACTATTATAAAGAGTTGTCAAAAGTTTATAACGCGACCAAAGAATATCCGAAAGCCTATTATTATTCGAATAAATACAATGTTATTAATGATAGTCTAAACGATGCGAAACTGAAAAATGAAATTGTAGAGCTTGAAGCCAAATATAAAAAAGCAGAAAGCGAAAAGAAAATTGGTTTGTTGCAATCTGAAAATGAAAAAGCGGTTTTGCAGGTTAATAATAATCGCTTGAATATGATGCTTTTTGCAGTGCTTTCGTTTGTATTGTTTTTGACTGTTTTGTTTTTGTGGAGCTGGAATAATTATCAGAAAAAAATCAGTTTTCAAAAAGAAGTAAACCATAAACAAGAACTTGAAGCATTAGAAAATCAGCAGAAATTATCTGTTTCAAATGCCTTGATTGAAGGGGAAGAAATCGAACGAAAAAGAATTGCAAGAGATTTGCATGACGGACTCGGAAGTATGCTTTCTGGATTAAAAATTCATTTGAATCTTGCTGAACGTGAAAACAATGAAAACGTTTCTAATATAAACGGAATGCTGAACGATTCGATAAAAGAACTTCGCAATATTTCTCAGAATTTAATGCCCGAAAGTTTAATGAAATTAGGGCTCGAACATGCGCTGAGAGATTTGTGTGCATCGCATTCAACACCAGAAACTGCAATCGAATTTCAGTATTTGATTAAAAAAACAACTTTACCGCAGCATTTTAAAATAATGATTTTCAGGATTATTCAAGAACTTTTAAATAATGCTTTAAAATATGCAAAAGCTTCTCAGATTTTAGTTTCCTGCTCTCAAAATAAAGACGTGTTTTTTATAACGGTTGAAGATAATGGAGTTGGTTTTAATGTAGAATATGCAGAAAAAAGAGATGGAATGGGCTTGCGAAATATAAAAAACCGCGTAGCTTTTTTAAACGGAAAATTAGAAATTGATTCTGTCCTTGATAAAGGGACTTCAACTTATATTGAATTAAAATATAACCCAAATCATGATTATGAAGTATAAAACAGTAATAGTAGACGACCATCCAATTGTGATTTCTGGAATTGATGGCTTACTTTCAGAGTTAGATAATATAGAAATTGTAGAAAAATTCGAATCGGGAATTGCGCTTTTAGATTATATAGAAGACAATAAAGTCGATTTGATTTTAATGGATATTTTTCTTCCCGTTATAAATGGAGTTGATCTGTGTAAAACAATCAAGCAAAAGCATCCTAAAATTGTAATTATAGGCATGAGTAGCCAGTCTGAAAGAAGTTTGGTTATGCAGTTTATCCAGAATGGAGGAAACGGATATATTCTTAAAAATGCTTCTTTTGATGAATTTAAAAACTGTATTTACAAAGCAATTGAGGGCGAAATTGTTTTTAGTGAAGAAGTAAAAACGATAATCAGTCAGCCTTTGTCTGAAGATTTGGAACGAATTCCGGGTTTGAGCCGCAGAGAAAGAGATATTGCATTACTACTTTCGCAAGGAAAGTCGACTCAAGAAATAGCCGATGATTTATTTTTGAGTTTTTTAACCGTTCAAACACATCGACGCAACATTCTTCAGAAATATAAAATGAAAAATGTGGCAGAATTAATTGCTTTTCTGCTTAAAAACAATATGTTGAATTAAGTCAAAAGTGGTAAAATAATGTCAAAATGACATTTTGTTAAAATGGTTCGCAATTTGCAGTTTGTTTTGTAAATTTAAAAATCAATCTAAAAAACATAAAAAAAATGGGATCAGGATATTTAATTATTGCTGGAGCTATCATGCTGTTCAGCTGGCTGGTAAGCTCGCAGCTGAAAAGTAAATTTGAATTGTATTCGAAGTTGCAATTGAGAAACGGAATGAGCGGAAGAGAAATTGCTGAAAAAATGCTTGCCGATAACGGAATCACAGATGTTCGTGTTATTTCGACACCAGGTCAGTTAACAGATCATTATAACCCTTCAGATAAAACAGTGAATTTAAGTGAAGCAGTTTACAACCATCGCAATGCAGCTGCAGCGGCCGTTGCAGCACACGAATGCGGTCACGCCGTACAGCATGCAATAGGTTACGAATGGCTGACTATGCGTTCTAAGTTAGTGCCTATTGTTAGCGTTGCTTCAAATTATGTACAATGGATTTTAATTGCAGGAATTTTAATGATTAAAGTTTTTCCGGGATTATTATTAATCGGAATCATCATTTTTGCTGCAACGACTTTGTTCTCGGTTATTACGCTTCCGGTAGAATATGATGCGAGTAATCGTGCTTTGGCTTGGCTAGAAAACAAACACATGCTTACGCAAGAAGAGCAGGCTGGAGCAAAAGATGCCTTAAAATGGGCGGCAAGAACGTATGTAGTAGCAGCAATTGGTTCAATCGCAACGTTGTTGTACTATATATCAATTTATTCTGGAAGCAGAAGAAATTAATTAATTGAGATAATTAATCAATTAGATAATTTATAGCAAACCCGACAGATTTTTAAAATCTGTCGGGTTTTGTTTTATAATGACTCTTTGATCAATTGTCAGGCTGAGCGAAGTCGAAGCCCTTATGTCTAATTAAGACTTCCACTTCGCTCAGGATGACAGTAGAATATTATTCGTTTTCAAGAATTATCTAATTATCAAATTGACGCATTATCTAATTCTAAAGCTGTATCTGTCTGTCAATCTGCTGATCTAGCGAGATAAAAGTCTCTGTTCTTGAAACCCCTTCAATTGCTTGGATTTTGTTGTTCAAAAGCTGCATTAAATGTTCGTTATCTCGACAGATAATTTTGATCAGAACCGACCAGTTTCCTGTCGTATAATGGCATTCTAAAACTTCGGGTATTTTTCTAAGTTCTTTTACGGCTTCTGAGTTTCTTGAAGCTTTATCCAAATAAACTCCCACAAATGCCATTGTATTGTAACCCAGAACTTTTGGATTTACAGTAAACTTAGAGCCAGAGATTACGCCTGATTGTTCCAGTTTTTTTAATCTCTGATGAATCGCGGCTCCAGAAATTCCGATTTTATTAGCGATTTGCAAAATCGGTTTTCGAGCATCTTCCATTAGGTATCGAAGAATTTCTTTATCGATTCCGTCAATTTCAATTAAGAGGGAGTTGATTTTCATAACTTACAATTTGAAACTATTTTTGTGATTTGGGTTTTGAATAGAAATCAAATGTAATTAAAATGCTGTAGAAATGGAAATTCCAAATTCTAATTCTAAAATTTTAAATTCAAAACATTGCCCTTTGGTTTCAATCACGGGATACGAATCGAGGAAGCTCCAAAAACAAAAAATCCAAATCCCAGTGATTAGTTGGAATTTGGATTTTCAAATTTGTATATTTTTATTCTTAGGTTATTTTCCTTTGTTGGCTTCTGCTACATATTTTTCTAAAGCCATTGTCATAGAAGGAGTTTCAGGAGTTGGAGCAAGAATGTCAATTCTTAAACCATGATCTAAAGCTTCTTTTTGCGTTGTGCTTCCAAATACGGCAATTCTGGTGTTGTTTTGTTTAAAATCTGGGAAATTCTTAAACAATGATTTGATTCCTGTTGGACTGAAAAAAGCTAAAACATCATAATAAACGTCAGCTAGATCAGATAAATCGCTCATTACAGTTCTGTAGAAAATAGCTTGTGCCCAATCTACTTTTAAACTGTTTAAGGTAACAGGAGCATCTGCATTTAATTGGTCAGATGCAGGAAGTAAAAACTTCTCGTCTTTGTACTTCTTAATTAGCGGAGATAAATCTGCAAAATCTTTTGCTCCAACGTAAATTTTACGTTTTCTGTACACAACATACTTTTGAAGGTAAAACGCAACAGCCTCAGATTGACAAAAATACTTCAATCCTTCAGGAACTTTGTAACGCATTTCATCAGCCACTCTAAAAAAATGATCTACAGCATTTCGACTTGTTAAAATGATCGCAGTGTAATGATTAAGATCGATTTTTTGTAATCGAATCTCTTTTGCGCTAACCCCTTCTACATGAATAAATGGTCTGAAATCAATTTTTATTTTGTGTTTTTGTTGGAGCTCAAAGTAAGGAGAATTCTCCACTTTAGGTTCAGGCTGTGACACCAAAATTGTTTTCACTTTCATATTATAAATATTTACTAAGCACTCCCTTTTGCTATCCAATAATAGAGAAAATAATAAGGGGCTATTTCAAGAGCGCAAAGATACAAAATAAAATAAAATAACTTACCGATTATTACGTTTTGATACGTTTTAATTGAAATAAAGTAAGAGTATACACTAATACACAGGGAAATACCTATGATTGCTAGCGGAATAATCTGCGGAATATTGTTGTAATAGAACAAAATAGCATTGATTGGAAGGATTAAAACGCCAATATAAGTCCTGTAAGTTACTTTTTGTAGGTTAAATAGCTCTACAAAATCGTCAATATTGAATGAAGCAGCTACAATTTTTTCGATTAAATACTTTCCTAAAATGAAATAAAGCAAAAAAGTGGCAATCTGAATAAATAGAACCCAGTCGGTTTTTGAAGCGTAACCAAAAGTATTCATGGTAAGCAGAATAAAAAAGGCAAACGATACAATTTGTACAAAAAATAAACCAACCGTAAAGCTGTTTTTCATGTGGCTGTTGTCGCGATAAATTTTAGCGTATTTATCGGAAAAAATAAGTTTACTAAACTCACTAAATCTTGTTTCGTAAGCAGATTTTGTCATGGCAACAACGGCAAAGGTCACCACAAATAAAAGTGTTGCCCAGTCCTTGTTTTCGATTATTCGAGGATGAAGTTGTTCAATCATAGCGATACAAAATTAGTAATTTTTTGATGCAATACTTTTATTATATATTTATTATGAATCAAATGCTATAAAAAGTTTACTTTTGCGATGAAATTACCGAGAAAAAAATGAATGATAGTATTGTCATAATTCCCACTTATAACGAAATTGAAAACATAGAAAGTATAGTAAGAGCTGTACTTTCGCAGCATAAATCTTTTCATCTGCTGATTATTGATGATAATTCTCCAGATCATACTGCTAAAAAAGTGATCGCTTTACAGGAAGAATTTCCAGGGAAACTTTTTTTAGAACAAAGAACAAAAAAGTCTGGATTAGGAACTGCGTATGTTCATGGCTTTAAATGGGCTTTGGAGCGCGACTATCAATTTATTTTTGAGATGGATGCCGATTTTTCGCATAACCCAAATGATTTAGAAAAATTATACGATGCTTGTCATTTTGGCGGAGCAGATCTTGCAATTGGATCTCGTTATGTAACGGGTGTAAATGTGGTAAACTGGCCTCTTAGCCGAGTTTTGATGTCTTACTTCGCATCTGTTTATGTGAAATTTATCACCGGAATGAAAATTCATGATGCTACTGCAGGTTTTGTTTGTTATAAAAGAGAAGTTTTGGAAAAAATTAATCTGAACAAAATAAAATTTGTCGGATATGCGTTTCAAATCGAGATGAAGTACAGAACCTATTGTGCTAAATTTCAAATTACTGAAGTCCCAATTATTTTTACAGACCGAACAAAAGGAGTTTCTAAAATGAGTAATGCCATTATTAAAGAAGCAATACTTGGAGTAATTTCACTTAGAATAAGAAAATTAGTCAATTCATTATAAACCAACCAAAATGAACAGGATTTTAATAAAGAATGCCAAAATTGTAAACGAAGGGACAATTGTTGAAGGTGATGTTTTAATTGAAAATGATCTGATTGTTGAAATTGCAGACAGCATTTCATTAAAAACTTCAGATTG
This sequence comes from Flavobacterium sp. B330r, assembly GCF_056824325.1. NCBI lineage: Bacteria > Pseudomonadati > Bacteroidota > Flavobacteriia > Flavobacteriales > Flavobacteriaceae > Flavobacterium > Flavobacterium sp. B330r. The sequence goes on along the minus strand of NZ_CP124860.1, from coordinate 1,345,956 downwards.
CATTGTAATCGATGCTGAAGGAAATTATTTAATGCCTGGCGCGATAGACGATCAAGTGCATTTTAGAGAACCAGGTTTAACACATAAAGGAGATATCGAATCGGAATCTCGTGCTGCTGTTGCGGGAGGAATTACTTCTTTTATCGAACAGCCTAATACAGTTCCGAATGCGGTTACTCAGGAAATTTTAGAAGATAAATACCAAATTGCTTCTCAAAAATCATTTGCGAATTACTCGTTTATGATGGGAGCAACAAATGATAACTTGGAAGAAGTTTTAAAAACAAATCCAAAAAATGTTGCTGGGATTAAAATTTTCTTAGGTTCATCTACAGGGAATATGTTGGTTGATAATGAAGCTGTTTTAGAAAAGATTTTTTCAAGCACTCCAATGTTAATTGCAGTTCATTGTGAAGATGAGACTACGATTAAAAATAATCTTGCTGCTTTTAAAGAGCAATATGGAGACGATGTTCCGGTTACGGCACACAATTTAATTAGAAGTGCAGAGGCTTGTTATATTTCTTCTTCAAAAGCAGTAGCTTTGGCTAAAAGAACTGGAGCAAGATTACATATTTTCCATCTTTCAACTGCGAAAGAAATGGAATTGTTTACGAATAAAATTCCATTAGAAGATAAAAAAATTACCGCTGAGGTTTGCGTGCACCATCTTTGGTTTACTGACGAAGACTATAAAACAAAAGGAAATTTCATTAAATGGAATCCTGCAGTTAAAACTGCCGAAGATCGTGCAGAACTTTGGAAAGCTTTAAACGACGGAAGAATTGATGTAATTGCGACAGATCACGCTCCTCATACAAAAGAAGAAAAACAGCAGTCTTATTTGAATGCGCCTTCTGGAGGTCCGCTTGTTCAGCATGCAGTTGTAGCAATGTTCGAAGCGCATCATCAAGGAAAAATTAGTGTGGAGAAAATTGTGGAGAAAATGTGCCACAATCCAGCTAAGATTTTTAAAATTGAAAAAAGAGGTTTTATTAAAGAAGGATACCACGCCGATTTGGTAATCGTAAATCCAAGTTTGCCTTGGAGCGTGAAACCAGAAAACATTTTATACAAATGCGGATGGTCTCCATTTGAAGGTTTTACTTTTAAATCTAGAATCACACATACTTTTGTAAACGGTGAATTGGTTTATAATAACTTTAAAGTAAAAGATACCAGAGCAGGTAAAAGATTATTGTTTGACAGATAAAAAGCAACTATGAAGAATTTTATAGTAATAATATTGGTTATATTTCTTTCTATAAGCTGTAAAAAGGATGTTGTAAAACAGCCTGCAAAGCTTATTGAGAAAGATAAAATGATTGATATTATGTATGATTTGTCTCTTTTGGAAGCAATGAGATATCAGAAACCATTGTCTTTAGATTCTATAGAAAATGATCCGACGAAGTTTATTTTGAAAAAATACAAAGTAGATAGTCTTCAATTTGCTCAAAACAACATGTATTATGCTTCAGATTATGAGAATTATAAAGACATGTTTGATCAAGTGAACAAAAGGATTTCTGTAAACCAGCGAGCGGCAGATTCTTTAGCTAAAATTGATGAGAAAAAAGCAGCTAAGGAAACTAAAAAGAAAGCGCCAGAAGTTTCAAAAGATTCGGTGAAGAAAGTAGCTCCTAAGGTTAATATCGATTCTATAAAAAGAGCTCACATGCAAATGCAAGACAGAAGAAAAAAACGACTATAGTTTAGAGCTGCCTTTAATATATTGATGAATATTAGTAAAAACCGTTCCTAGAGCGGTTTTTATTTTTTCATTGCTATACAGATTTTTTGAGTACGAAGCTTTTGCTGTTGCTTTTGTAATGCTTCTTTTTCTAAAGAATAAAGTAGAAAATATCCCATCAATAATCCACAAGAAATTCATTAGAAAAGGCTTTGCATGAATGTGTGGTCTTTTTGCATTTAAAGCATCAGAAACGGTGTCTAAAAGATCTTTAAAAACAATATTGTCTGAGATAAGCGTGAAGCGTTCGTTTTTTATTTCGCTTTTCATCAATTCAAAACTTATTTTTGCAACATCGTCAACCGAGATAAAACCAGTGCTTCCAAGTGTGTAGAACGGAAGTCCTTTTGAAACTTTTCGATAAATTTCACTACTGCCTTCGTCAAAAATATCCATCATTTTTGGTGGACCTAAAATAACTCCCGGATTTACAATAATAACATTTAAGCCTTCTTGATGCCCACGCCAAACTTCCATTTCGGCACCATATTTAGAAATGGCGTAATCGCTGTGTGGTTTTTCAGGATTCCAATCGGTTTCTTCTGTAATATATGTTTCGTGAGGAGCAATATCGCCTAAAGCGGCAATCGAACTGATATAGCAAAATTTTTGTACTTCTTTGGCAATGGCAAAATTGACCATGTTGGCCGTTCCTTCGATATTGGTTTTTCTAAGGATTTCTTCATCTTTGGGTTCAAACGAAATAAATGCTGCGCAGTGATATACTTGTCTAATATCGATAAAAGCAGTTTCAAGGGAAGGTATGTCTAGAATATCAGCTTCAAGCCAATTGATTTTTTCAAACAAATCTGCTTTTTTATAAAAATCAAAAACCGATTTTGTTTTCTGAATGTTGTTTTGGGTTCTGTAAATTGCCCGAACATTTTCTCCATTTTCAATTAAATGAAGCAATAAATGTGCGCCTACTAAACCAGTTCCTCCAGTTACTAATATCATGTCGTAAAGATACTACTTTTGAATAAATTCAAGCCTAATTTAATAAAACACAATATAAAAAAAGCAGTTAACAGAGGCTTTAGGGTCTGTTAACTGCTTTGATAAATATATAAATAAGACTTTAAAAGCTTTTAAAAAATAGTATAAGCAATTACTAAATCAAGAGTATTGTATTTTGCAGAAAAATTGCGGTAATCTGCCATTAGTTCTTTTTTAGTATTAAACCTTGCCTCAGCACTAATTTTGTTTTTAAAGTTGTATCCAAAGCCAAAAGCTAAATTGGTTCCGGTTTTGCTATCATTACGTATATCTTCATCATATATTATAGTTGCTTTAGTTGCTACATCAAATGCAAAAGCTGCGTTTATGAACAATTTTGAACTTTTGTTAAGGAAAAGATAGTGACGTACTCCTATTGGTACTTGAACCGCGGTATATGAAATATCTACTGTATGATTTTCAACAGGTGATGTTGGGAAAAGACCAGGCAGACTATAAGATTTGTTGTTTTCATATTTTTGATACATAGGGTTTGTAAAAATGCTCCATTTGTTGTTGTTAAATGGAAGTACAAATTCAGCTTCAATTCCTACTTTGAAAAGAGTTTTACTATCTATTTTTGCATTTCTGTATGGAAGAGAAGAGCTAGTTATAGAAAGTGAAGTCGGACTGGCGGCAGCTGTCACCTTTATAAAGTACTGGCTTTTGCTTTCAGTCGATTGTTCCTTTTTCTCTTTTTTCTCGGGAACATTATTATATTTTACAAAGTATTTTGTAAGATCTGATTTGTTGTATGATATACCTTTGATGTCATTATCTGTAATATTAGCAGATCTTACATTTAAGTTTAGCTGCTGCTTATAATAAGTGTTCTCCTTAATATTTTTGCTAGCGTTTTCATTTTGTGTTTCAATGTATCTAAGGTACACAAGCTGTTCAAGAGGCACTTCTTTTGTTTCATAAAAGTATCTGAAAAGATTGGCTTCTCTATAAGAATACAATGACGCTTCGCCCGTAACTAAAACGCGAAGAAAAAGTGTGCTTTCTTCCCAAACTGGTTTTCCTGTTTGTGATATTTTAGATAAGTCATCAGTTGAACGATCTATCTTTACTTTTGCTCTTTTGAAGGCAATACTGTTTCCAATTCCAAATTCAGAAACGTTTGCAATAGTTTCGGTTACATAGTCCTTGTCATTTGGATCTATTTTGTATCTAAAATCGGTTGGGTTGTCTTTCCAGTCTAAGTTTCGGATTAAACATTCTGTTCGATTTCCATTGTTGGAAATAAAGTATCCTTTTTCAAAAGTAACCTGTGCATTGATGAAAGTGCAACAAAGAAAAAGAATAAGTAAAAAAGTTTTTTTCATTATTGTAGTTTTTTTGGGAGGCGAAACTAAAGAAAAAACAAAATACTTCTTTACGGGTTTCCGTAAATTGATTTATTTAACATGTTCCGGATGTGTATTAGAAAATAGAATAAGCAAAAACCAAATCAATTGCTTTATACTCAAGAGAAATAGTATTGAAATCGCCTAATAATTGTTTTTTAGTGTTTGTTCTAATTTCAGCACTAAATTTATTTTTAAAGTTATAACCTGCTCCAAAAGCAAAATTGGATCCTGATTTGCTTTCAAGTTCTACATTTTTATCAAAAGATAAACTTGCTTTGCCATTTATATCAAAAGAATAAGCAGCATTTATAAAAACTTTTGAATTACTATTGATTAGGAAATAATAGCGTAATCCTATAGGCACTTGTATACTAGTGTATTTAACGTCTATATTTCGAGTTGTTGCAGGAGATCCTGTAAAAGGACCTGGTCGGCTATATTGTTTGCTGGTTTGATAATTTTGGTAAACTGGGTTCAAAAATAGGCTCCATTTGTTTTTATTATAAGGCAGGAGATATTCTGCTTCCAAACCTATCTTGAAACTACTCTTACTGTCTAAATTTACATTTTTTAAAGGCGTGTCTCCATCATTCATAGACCCTGAGATAAAGCTAATTCCAGGTGTTATTTTTAAAAGAAAATGATCCTCACTTGTTTTTGATAGTACACCGTTTTTTGTTTTGTTGTCGGTATTATTGTATTTTAGGAAGTATCTTGTAAGGTCAGATTTTTTATATTTTATATTTTCAATATCGCTGTCAGTTGTATTTGCTGATCTTACATTGTTATTTAATTGTTGTTTGTAGTAATTGTTTTCTTTTAAATCTCCTGTTGATTTACCATCTTTTGTTAAGATATATCTTAAGTATACAAGCTGTTCTAATGGAGTGCTTTTTGTTTCATAAAAATATCGGATAAGATTTCCTTCTCTAAATGAATAAAGTGTTGCTTCTCCTTGAACTAACAACCGAAGAAAGAGGTTGTTTTCTTCCCATACGGGTTGTCCAGTTTCTGATAGTTTACCTAAATCATCGCTGGAACGATCCATTTTTACTTTTGCTCTTTTGAAAGTTACAGTATTATCGATTCCAAATTCTTGAACATTTGCAATGGTCTCTGTTTTGGAATCATCACCATCAATTGGGAATTTATATTTGAAATCAGTTGGATTGTTTTTCCAGTCTAAATTTTTTATTAGACATTCCGTTTTTTTTCCGTCATTGGAAATAAAGTATCCTTTTTCAAAAGAAATCTGTGCATTGATAAAAGTGCAACAAAGAAAAAGAAGGATTAAAAAGATTTTTCTCATTTTGGTAGTTTTTTGGGAAGCAAAACTAAAGAAAAAACAAAATACTTCTTTACGTGTTTACGTAAACGGATTTTATTTAATACACTCCGGTCTTCTTTTTAGAAAACAAAGTATCCAAATAAATGCATTTAATATACACTTTGCTTAAATGATTAAATTTTATAGAAATAAAAAACTTTGTGCCTTAGTGTCTTCGTGGCAGACTTTTTTGATATTGCCATTGACATTGATTACATTTGCGCAAATTATTTAAAAAAATGAAGAATCTAGTTGAAGAATTAAAATGGCGCGGGTTGTACCATGATAGTATGCCTGGAACGGAAGAACAATTGCTAAAAGAAGCAACCACTGCCTATATCGGTTTTGATCCAACGGCAGATTCACTGCACATCGGAAGTATGGTTCAGATTATTTTATTGGTTCACTTAAAGAATTTTGGTCACAGACCGATTGCTTTAGTGGGTGGAGCAACAGGAATGATTGGAGATCCTTCTGGTAAATCTGATGAAAGAAACTTGCTTGATGAAGTAGCTTTGGCTAAAAATGTAGCTGGAATCAAAAGTGTTTTGTCTCGTTTCTTGGATTTTAATTCAACCGAAGCAAATGCACCAGTAATGGTGAATAACTACGATTGGATGAAAGAATTCTCTTTTATTGATTTTGCACGTGAAGTTGGAAAAAGAATAACTGTAAATTATATGATGGCTAAAGATTCTGTAAAAAAGAGATTTAGCGGAGAAGGTGAGGGAATGTCTTTTACAGAGTTTACATACCAATTAATTCAAGGTTACGATTTTTATCATTTATATAAAAACAATAATTGCATTCTGCAAATGGGTGGTTCTGACCAATGGGGTAATATTACCACAGGAACAGAATTAGTGCGTAGAATGGGAGGAGAGAATGCTAAAGCGTACGCTTTAACAACACCTCTAATTACAAAAGCGGACGGATCTAAATTTGGAAAATCTGAAGGAGGAAATGTTTGGTTGGATGCTGATAAAACTTCTGTATACAAATTCTACCAATTTTGGGTAAACACAACAGATGTTGATGCAGAGAAATATATTAAAATCTTTACTTTCTTAGATAAAGAAACTATCGATGGATTAATCGAAGAGCACAAAGAGGCTCCTCATTTGAGAGTTTTACAAAAGAAATTGGCAGAAGAAATCACCGTTTTTGTTCATAATAGAGAAGAGTTGGAAAAAGCAATTCAGGCTTCAAATATTTTGTTTGGAAATTCGACTGCAGAAGATTTGAAGAAATTGGATGAAGCGACTTTTTTAGAAGTTTTTGACGGAGTTCCGCAAGCTGAAATCACGAAAACTGATTTAGAAAACGGATTGGATATCATCACGGTTTTAAACGAAAAAACGGGTTTCTTTAAATCAAATGGAGAAGCGAGACGTGCTTTGACAGCAAACTCAATTTCTGTAAATAGAGAAAAAATAAAAGAAGATTTTGTTTTAACAGCAAATGATTTAATTAACGATCAATTTGTGTTGTTGCAAAGCGGAAAGAAAAATTATTTTGTAATTCGCATTGTTTAAAAACGTTTAACTCTTTAATTGGTTAATTGTTTTAATCAATCTGTAAGAATCTTATAAATTAAATATATAAATCCCAATGTTCGGAAAGAATGTTGGGTTTTTTATTTTAATTCGTTGACAATGAAAATTTAAAGTTTTTTTTATTAAGTTTATTCCCTAAAAACTAACAAAACGATTATGATTGGAATTTTACTTATTTATTGGATTTGGAAAGGATATACCAATTTGGCTCTTGAATATGATAAGAACAAATGGGGTTATTTTGGAATTGGAATAGCGTCTTATTATGGAGGTACTCTCGTTTCTGGATTTGTTGTTGGACTTTTAGCTGTTCTTATCAGCGGCGTTGAAAATGTAAACGATGACAGTTTTAGTAATCCAGGATGGAATATACTTTTTGTGCTTTTTGGCGCTTTGGCTTGCTATGGAGTTTACAAGCTATTAGAAAGTAAAGGTGAAAAAGAAAAAGCGCTTCAAAAAAGAGAAGGGATTGAAAGTATCGGTGTAATAGAGGAGAATTAATTTTTTTTGTTTAATTGTTTAATCGATTTTTTGCGATTAAACAAGTCAACGATTAGATTTTTTTTTTTACAAAACCATCAAATTACAGCCACGAATATCAGAATTATCAAAACGTCCCAATACTTCAAAAGAGTTGTTGGGATTTTTTTTGCCTAAATCCTGCGTGGCAATAAAAGAACAGGAATTGATATTGGCTAAATCAATTACATTGATTCCGCCCGTTTTTCCGTATTTCACGTAAGTGAGAGCATCTTCTGGATCTCGAACCAAAATATGCATCCAAGAAGGGCATTCAAAGACACCTTCTCCTAAAGAATAGGCTTGCGCTAAAAGCTCGGTCATTCCGTATTCTGAATGAATAGAAGAAACTCCGAAGCCTTTACAAAGTATTTCATGTAATTCTTCACGAATCATTTCTTTGCGTTTTCCTTTCATTCCTCCAGTTTCCATAATAATGGTATTTTGAAGATTGAATTGGTGTTTTTCGATCAAATCTAATAAAGCGTAAGTTACCCCAATTAGAATTACATTTTGACCTGCTTCGTCCAATTTAAGAAGCTTTTTGATTAAGTCTTCGTGGTTGTGCAAATAAAACCCACTTTCAGGCTGATTAGAGAGTTTTATTAAATCTTCTACCATATAAATTAAAGAAGAGCCTTCGCGTTCTAAATAAGATGGCAAAAGGGCTAAAACAACGTAATCTTCGATATTGCCGTAAAATTGCGAAAATCCTTTGCGGTAACTTTCCTCATATAGGGAAATATCGGTCACTAAATGCCTGCTTGTAATCATTCCAGTTGTTCCACTGCTGGTAAAAGTTACTTGTGTCGGATCTGTATTAGAAACAACATCATGACTTTTGAAAAACTGAATGGGTAAAAAAGGAATTTGCTGCAGTGATTTTACTTGTTGCGGATTAACATTTAAAAAATCACAAAAATCACGATAAACTTTGTTGTTCTCGTGCTGAAAACGAAACACTTTTAATGCTATTTTTTCAAATTGTTTCTGACTTGAGATGGTAAAGATATCGTTGGCTGTGATCAAAACTTTTTTTTGCAAAGATATTGTTTTTTAGTGTTCAGTTGCAGTATTCAGTCACAGTTTTCAGCAAAGTATGTAAACTGAAAACTGCTACTGAAAACTAAAAAAAGCTCCAAAGGAGCTTTTATCTTATAATGAGTTTTCGGGTTGCCGATGCATTTTGTTCGCTTATTTTGATGATATAAACACCTGGCGGTAATTCTGCAACACTTAGCTCTCTTGATACTAAATGAGCTTGCAATACTTTTTTGCCTAAGATGTCAAACACAATAATTTCTTTCTCTAAATCGTTTTTAGATGAGATATAGACTTTTCCGTTTGTAACTGGATTAGGATACAAGCTAAGCCCCTCGATAGAAGTAGATTCTTGAGTTTTTGGTAATTGCTTGCTGTCCTGAGCCGAAACGCTTACAGTGAAGAAAAATGCCAATAAGAAAGTAATATAAAAGTAGTTTTTTGCCATCGCGTGTATTTGATTAATGTAAATATACAAAAAAAATTACAAAAAGTACGCCAAAAAAAAACATCCTAAAGAATTAGGATGTTTTTAACATTATGTTTTCGAAGCGATTAAGAGATTACATTACTTTAGAGGCGATCTACATTACTAAAAAGCAAAAAAAAACACCCTAATAAAGTTAGAGTGTTTTTACTATTTTTTGTTTTCTTATTATAGACCTTTTGTCCATCCAGCAGCCCAAGTTGGAACTCCTGATCCGTTTCCTGCTCCAGTTGCAGTTGTAGATTCTGTGTAAACTTTAGATACATCAGCAGTAAGTTTTCCTGTAGTTGTACCTTTTGATTTAGTAGGAACGTCTTCAAATTTAACGTTAGTAGCTAATAAGTCAGCTCCAACATATGAGATAGTTTCGTCATGTTCTACGTCAAATCCAGTTTTCCAACCTTTTAATACAACGTTATCAAATTTACCTTTTGTACCAACTCTTAATTTGAAAGCTTGAGACTCTGCACTTGTGTCAGTAGATCCGAAACCAATTAAAGTAAGGTTTTTGATAGTTGGGAAAGAAATTGGTGTAGCTAAGTGGTTGTTAGAGTTGTTATCAGCTTCGATACCTCTGTTACCAGCGTTAGTTCTGATTCCGTAGAAGTTTTCTCCTGTTCCACTCCATCCTTCAGTCCAGTCAAATAAATCATCACCTACAGCTGTATTGTCTTTATTAGAAACTACTAAGTGAGATGCATTTACAGTTCCACCAAACCACTCGAATCCGTCGTCAGAGCTTTCGTAAATTTGTACATAATCAATAACAGTTCCGTTTCCAACTCCAAATAAAGAAAGTCCGTTGAATTCTTTGTCACTGCTGTAAGAGAAACCTGGGTACTCAATTCTTAAATATTTAATTGATCCAGAGTTGTCGTTAGCTACAGTTCCACCGTAAGTTAACTCAGAAACTTCAGCACTAGCAGTAGTTCCTTTGTTGATAGGTGCTTTTCCACAAATTACTAAACCACCCCAAGCAGCTGGTTTTTTAGTTTCTGAAGTCATAATAACTGGACTAGCAGCAGTTCCTTGAACGTCGATTTGTCCTCCTTGTGCTACAGCAATATATCTTACTGCTTGTAATTGGTCAGCTGCTACTGCAGTTGCTTCAATGATAACTCCAGGTTTGATTGTAAGTTTAGCAGTGTTTTTAACTACTAATTTCCCTGTTAGTTTATAAGTTCCAGATTCTAATACTACCTCTCCGCTGTTGATTTCTCCTTGTAAGTTATCTCTAACTACTACGAAATCAGATTTTGGTCCCTCGTTTTTGTTGTCATCACTTGAGCAAGAAGTTGTAAGTGTTGCAAGCGATAATGCAGCTAAACCGAAAATTGTTGAAATTGTTTTTTTCATTACTTTTTTAATTAGTTTGTGTTTATGCAAAGATTAGAACTTAAGCTTTAATCAACGTTAAGCCGTTGTCATCTATTTGTTATGTGTTTTTTATTCTAACGTTAAGGAATTGATAACTCAATATTTCCAGTATGTTTCTTAGAATTGGTAGTTCATTCCCAATCCGAATGTCAGACCTTTTTTGTAGTTGAAAACCAAGACGTCTCCACCTGCATTTTCTTGAACTCTTTTGAATTCTGGATTCAATAAGTTTCTTGCTCCAAAATCAATTCCAAAGCTTTTAGTCAATTTTGTTTTTAAAATAAGGTCTAAAGATCCCATTGCTTTGTCAACTAAATTTCCTTTTCCTTCGTTTCCAATTGCGTAAAGCTTATCAGAATAATGGTTGTAAGCAAGAGTTGCCATAATTCCAGAGTCGTTTTTGAAGTTTTTAGTATACGATAAATCAGCATTTAAAATCAAATCTGAAGCTCCTGTAAATCCTGAACTACTATCTGTAGTGTTGATGTTTAATCTTCCATCTGTTTCATTTCTAACTTTTTCCGCATCAATGTCTTGATGTGTTTTCATTAAAGAAGCATTAAATCCAACAGAAAGTTTGTTAGTGTATTCTCCTTCAATTTCAAAAATATTCTTTCTTGCTTCTAACTCAACTCCATATGCGTAACCTGTATCTCCAATATTAACAAAAGAAATATCATTTGTAGAAGAAGCAATAATGATTTGGTTGATTGGGTCCATGATATATTTTCCAAAAGCAGTAACAGATAATAACTCATCGCTTTTTGGGAACATCTCCCATTTTAAATCAAGATTGTAGTTTTGTGAAGGATATAAGCTTGGATTACCAATTACAGATTCCATTACATCTTCATAGATAAACAAAGCACGTTCTTTAAACTGTGGCAATGTGTATGTTTTACTAGCCGCTAAACGAAGATTTTGTTTTTCGTTTAATTCATATTTTAAAACAGCACTTGGTAAAAATTCATTTCTTTCAAAAGTATTTGTTCCTCCACCTGCATCAAGCTGTGTTCTCCAGTTAACTGTTTGAGAGATTCTTTCGTATCTTACGCCAATAACAGAGCTTAATTTGTCAGTGAATTTATATTCGAAATTACCAAAACCTGCGTGTATATCTTGTTTTCCATCATAAGTTTGAGGAGCCATTCCTGCAAAAGATGCAGTTGAGAATAAACCACTTTCGTAATTTGCTTGGTTAAAAAAAGCATCTAAATTGTTTGGATCTACACTTGTGTTTTGACCAGTTTGGCTAATGTTGAAGTTGAATTGAATAGCTTCAAAATCACGTTTTTTAAATCTTCCGTTATAACCTGCAGTGATTTTTCCTTTAGAAGCCCCATCTTGATCTTGTAACTTGTATGAGAAGGCAAGATTGGCGGCTGCTTCATTTTCTGTAAGATCTTGGAAATATCTTTGGTTATCGGTAGTGGTTCTTTGAGCAAGTGTATAAATGTCAGTTGTTGGATTGTAGAACATTTTGTTTTGGGTTCTATCTGGCATATTACCTTTCACAGTATTGTATGAAACACCCCAATCCAAATCAATTTTATCAGTTATTTTGTCATTTCCTAAAAGCTGATTGATCATTACAGTGTTTTGTGTAAACGTACCTCTTTGAACTAAAAGACTTGCATCAGCATTGTCAAAATCACGATCACTTCCAAAATAAGTATCTCTAGTTTGCTCAGATGAGTTAACATACAAGAAGTTGTATCCAATTTTATGGTTTTTGTTCAAACGGTAGTTAGCATTGAACATTCCAGTAGTATTGGTGTTGTACGTAAATTTTTCTTGTTGGAAAGATTTTAATGAAGCACCCTGAGCATTTACACTTTGGCTAAGCCCTTCTCTATACTCGTAACCATTTCCAAAACCTGCAGTAGCAAAAAGGCTTAATTTTCCTTCTTCACCAATGTTGAAAGTTTTACCTGCTTTTAGATTGAAGTTTCCGCCAAAAGGAGATTCTTTTTTAGGATTTAAACTGTTTTCAAAACTAAAACTGGTTAAAGGATTGTTTGGAACTCCGTAAGAAACAAAACCAGATTTGTTTGGGCCTTGTTGTAATAAGAAATTGCTAGAATTTGATACTGCATTAGTGTTAACTTTTGATCCTAATGAGATTTCGAACATTCCTTTTCCGCGGTAATCTTTAGATACTATATCTACATTTCCTCCAGCAAAATCTCCATACATTTTTGCGCCGTATGATTTGTCAATTGAAATGTACTCAACAATGTCAGTTGAGAAAAGATCTAGAGCAATGTTTTTTCTTTGTGGATCATTGGATGGAATTGGCAATCCGTTCATCGAAGTCGAGTTGTAACGATCACCCAATCCTCTTACGTAAACGCTGTTGCTTCCTTCTTGTTTAGAAACTCCAGATGTTTTTGCAACAGCTGCAGCTACATCGCCCACACCTTTTCTAGAAAGTTCCTGCGCGCCAATAGTTTGTTTAATATCTACAGCATTTTTTTGTTCCAAAAGTAATGCAGTTTCTTTTTGTTTGCTTACTGCACTTGCTTGAACGACTACATCTTTAAGAGTATAACTTCCTGCTGAAAGCCCTTGATTAACCGTTACAGTTTCGTTTGCTTTTACAGCTACAGGAGCTTCTACAGATTCATATCCTAAAAAACTAAAAATTAAAGTATAATTTCCAGGATTTACGCTTAAGGAATATTTTCCATCTACGTCCGTATTTACGCTAATATTTGTACCTTTAACTAAAACATTAGCAAATGGTAGCGATGCGTTGTTCATATCTTTGTCAGTCAGAACTCCAGAAATCGTACCTTTGTTTTGCGCGATCGAAATCGTACAGATAAATAATGCAATAAAGAGAAATCTTAAATTGAATTTCATTTTTTTTCAGTGTTGTGTTTGTGTCTTATTATTTTTGTGCAAAGAAAGAACCGCTCTGTGAAGTCCATGTTACCGACTTGTTATGTTTTTGTGTTGTTAAGATTATCAAATTGTTACGAGATTAAATTACGGTTAACACCATTTTTTAAAGGTTCTTTTGTTAGTATATTTACCCTGTGAAATAAGAAATATCGAATGTTTAATGAAGAAGTTTCGATATAAAAATCTCAATTTTTGCTATTTATGAAAAAAACACAAACTAAGATTTTATTAGTTGACGACGAACCAGATATCTTAGAAATCGTTGGCTATAACCTTGCTCAGGAAGGCTATCAGATTGTTACAGCTTCTAATGGAAAAGATGCTATAGCAAAAGCACAGAAAGAGCTGCCAGAATTAATCATTATGGACGTGATGATGGCAGAAATGGACGGAATGGAGGCTTGCGAGCATATTAGAAAAATTCCTGAATTAAATAATGTTATCATAACATTTCTTACAGCAAGAAGCGAAGATTATTCTCAAGTAGCTGGTTTTGATGCAGGTGCCGATGACTATATTACTAAGCCAATTAAACCAAAATTATTGGTCTCAAAAGTAAAGGCGCTGTTAAGAAGGTTAAAAGAACAAGAAGTTGTTACAGATACTTTAAATGTAGGCGGAATCGAGATTAATCGTGAAGAATACAAAATCATAAAAGGCAATGTAGAAATTGCTTTGCCAAGAAAAGAATTCGAATTATTTTATCTATTAGCTTCAAAACCAGGGAAAGTTTTTAAAAGAGACGAAATTCTGGATAAAGTTTGGGGTAATGAAGTTGTGGTTGGAGGTAGAACAATCGATGTTCACATCAGAAAACTGCGCGAAAAAATAGGCGAAGACCTTTTTAAAACCATAAAAGGTGTTGGTTATAAATTTGAGGTTTAGATTTTAAGATGCTAAGGTTCTAAGATACTAAGTTGCTAAGTGATTTTAGAATTTTGGCAAAGATTTAAACCCTTTCAAATTCTTTTAAAAATATTCAATACATTTAAACCATATAAGAATTGAAGCTGTACAATCTTCATTTTCTTATATGGTTTTTGAGTTATTCCTTTTTTGTTTTTTGATTTATTCAAAAGAAAATAACTTAAAAGCAAAGCTTAATTTTCTTAATTTCTTAATGGCTCAATTTTTTCAATGAAAATTAATTTTAAAAAAACATACAAATTCGCCATAAAATCGGCATTATATATCAGTCTCTTTACAACAGCATTTGTATTGATGTTAATGTCATTATTTTATAAAAATCAATTAAAACATCAAGTTGCGTTTGGAATAATTTTCATTATCGTAATCTATATTTTCTCTTTTCTGGTTTTGCAATATCGTGTAGAACGATTTATTTACCGAAGAGTAAAGAAAATTTATGATGAGGTTTCGCTGTTAGAATCAACAACATTAATCAATCAGCCGATTAATACCGATATGGAAACGCTTTCGCGTGAAGTAAAAAAGTTTGCCACCGATAAAAAACTCGAAATCGAAATGCTCGAAATTCGTGAACAATATAGAAGAGAGTTTTTAGGAAACGTTTCGCACGAACTAAAAACCCCTTTGTTTACCGTTCAAGGCTACGTCTCAACTTTACTTGACGGAGCAATGGATGATAAAAATATCAGAAAAAAATATTTAAAACGCGCCGAAAAAGGAGTAGAGCGTCTTATCTATATCGTAGAAGATTTGGATATGATTACCAAATTAGAATCGGGCGATTTAGATTTGAATATGACCGATTTTGATGTTGTCGAATTAATTCAGAATGTCTTTGAACTGCTTGAAATGAAAGCTGATAAAAAGAAAATTAAATTGGCTTTTGAAAGTAAAAATATACAATCGGTAATAATTAGAGGAGATCAGGACAGAATACAGCAAGTGCTGGAAAATCTGATTGTAAATTCTATTAAGTATGGAAAAGAAGGGGGTCTGACAGAAGTTGGCGTAGTTAATTTAACGAAGAAAAAAGTCTTAATTCGTATTAGTGATAACGGAGAAGGTGTCGAAAAGCAAAATATTCCAAGGCTTTTTGAACGTTTTTATCGAGTAGATAAAAGCGGAACAAGATCGGAAGGTGGTTCTGGTTTAGGATTAGCAATTGTAAAGCATATTATTGAAGCGCATAAAGAGAAAGTTTATGTAGAAAGTGAGTTCGGAATTGGTTCAGAATTCTCTTTTACGCTCGAAAAAGCAAATAAAGCATCAAAAATCGACGTTAAAAAATCGTAACGTCGGTTTTGCTGAAAGCCCTAAAACAAAGGTGTTTAACAATAAATAAACATAGTGATTTAGGTCATAACATTAAATTTTTATTATAGTAACATCTGGTTAATGATTTCTTAACATAGGTGCTCCATCTTTGCATCCTGAAATTAAGGGAATTACAGAACTAATGATAAAAAGAAAACTTTTAGCCGTTTTATTACTGTTAGCTTGTGCTACAAATGCACAGGAAACAAATAAGCAAGAATTAAATAAACAGGATGTAAAAAACGAAGTAATGCGTATTTTAGATTCTATAAATAAAGCTAAACTTCCAGAGACAAAATCTGGAGGAGGAGTTGAAGAACATTGGTACGATAGAATCTCCTTAAGAGGTTACGCACAAATTAGATACAATGGCTTGCTTTCTACAAACGATAAAGTGTCTTGCGAACAATGTGATAGATCTTGGGGAACAACTTCTACAGCTCCAGATGCAAAAGCAAACAACGGACTTTTTATTCGCCGTGCTCGTTTAGTATTTTCTGGTCAAGTTCATCCGAATATATTCTTTTATTTTCAGCCCGATTTCGCGAGTTCACCCTCTAGTGGAATTAATAATTTCGTACAGATTCGTGACTTGTATTTTGATCTTTCTTTTGATAAAAAAAGAGAATATCGTGTGCGTGTAGGACAAAGTAAAATTCCATACGGATTTGAGAATATGCAGTCAAGTTCACAGCGTTTAACTTTAGACCGTGCCGATGGAATCAACTCTTCTATTTTAAACGAACGTGATTTAGGAATATTCTTTTATTGGGCTCCAGCTGAAATCAGACAGCGTTTTGAAATGCTGGTTAGAGATGGTTACAAAGGTTCTGGAGATTTTGGTGTTTTTGCTTTAGGTGTTTACAATGGTCAAATCGCAAATAAATTAGATGGGAACAGAGACTTAAATGTGGTGGCTAGAGTAACCTATCCTTTTGTTATTGGAAGCCAAATTATAGAACCTGGAATTCAGGCTTACACTGGTAAATGGGCTTTTACAGGAGAAGTTTCGCCTGGGGTTACGGTTAACGATCCTCAATATGTAAAAGATCAGCGCGTTGGAGCGACTTTCGTTTTATATCCAAGACCATTCGGAATCCAAACCGAATACAACATTGGTACTGGGCCTCGTTACAATACCATTACCAATTCAATAGACCAAACCGATTTGAACGGAGGTTATGTTTTGTTAAACTATAAATGGGATATTAAAAAACAGCATATTTATCCTTTCGCCAAATTTCAATATTATGACGGAGGAAAAAAATACGAAAAAGATGCTAGAAGTTATGTAGTAAGAGATTTTGAATTTGGTGTAGAATGGCAGCCAATTAAAGCCTTAGAACTAACTGCAGAATATGTAGTAGCAGACCGAACTTTTGAAGACAGCGCCTTGCCAGTAAACCGACAGCAAGGAAATGTTCTTAGAATGCAGGTACAGTTTAATTTCTAAAATCAGTACGCAGAAAACAGATTCGCTTTCGCGAAGACGCGGATAAAAACTGATTTTTTATTTGAGAAAAAATTCAAGCCTCCAGCTTTAACTGGAGGTTTTTTTATTGTAGTAATAAGGCTTTAGCCAAATTAGTTTGTTGCAATTATGCTGTTTTGTCTTCAAAAACCTTAAATAAAGAATCCCAGTCAATATTGTTTTCAAATTGAGACAATCCTTGAAACGATTTTACTTTTGATAAATCTTCAATGCTAAAGTCGTCCTGCATGGCATAAGGTACAAGATTTTCTTCCTGAAGTTTTATGGCCAAATATTCCTGTTCATATTGACCAGGTGTTGGAATAAAAAAAGCTTTCTTGCCCAGCTTTGCCAAATCCATTACAGTCGTATAACCAGATCGGCACAATACAAATTCACTTTCATTAAAAGTCTGCTCCAACTGTTTCGAGTTCATGAAATTATAATAGGTAACATTTCCAGCCTGCCATTTTTCTTGCGATTTTTCTACAATTCCCTGTACAAATACCACTTTTCCGGGATAGTTTGCTGCTTCTTTCTGTAGTTTTTCATCCAAGAAAGTACGCTGAGGTTCAGGGCCAGACAATATAATCATCAAATCATATATTTTCGGAGTATCCTTTTTCTTCATGCGGCTCAACGGGCCAATATATTTTAGATTGAGTTCATTCGATTTTAAATGACCTAAATCTCCCGTTAAGTTAACTTTTCCGTCTGTATCAGGAACCCAGCATTCATTGTATTTTTTAATAATATGCTGGTGACATTTACTCGTAAACCAAGTCGTATTTCCTGTCATTACATTCAATTGATGCGTCATAAAAACCGAAGGCACTTTTTTACTGAAAACCCCCAATCTGTTATCTGAGATTATTCCGTCAATGCCATGTTTTTTGATCCAATGATTTACCATTTTTTTCTCATCCAAAATGGCAGTAATCATTTTCGGAAGATTCTTAATCAGTTTCCATTTAAAGTTTTTACCATTCTTTGCATATTCAATATGATAAGAAGGCAATTCTAAAGTTTGTATATAAGGAAATTCTTTTCGTAATAGAGCCAGCGCAACACCATCTGAGGCGATAATCGGAATGTAATTATTCTCTTGAAGCGCTTTGATAATTGGAATGCAGCGAGTGGCATGCCCAAGTCCCCAATTTAATGGAGCTACTAAAATAGTTTTATTCGCAGAATAATCTATGCTCATTTTTAACACGTTTTAAAAACGAAGATAGACAAATATGTTTTCTGTGTTATTTCGAGGGTATTACTAAATTATTAATTTAAGGTTCTAAGTTTTGGAGTTGCTAAGCTACTAAGATGCTAAGTCTCTAAGCTCAAAGATTTTCTATTTAAAAAAAGAAAGCCGAACTATAAGTTCGGCTTAATCTTAGAATCTCAGCGTCTTAGCGTCTTAGAAACTTAATCTTGAATATACGTTTTATTTCCATTTTTGTTAATATAGTATTTACCGCCTCTTGGTCCAGTATATACTTTTTTACCATTGTATTCGCCAGTTACTTTGTCTGGAACAGATGGTGCTTTTTCGTTAGTTTCTTTTAAAGTTTTTGTGGCCGATTTTTTAGCAGCAGTTGCATCTTTCTTTGCGGCGTCAGCTTTTGCGGTCGATTTCTTTGCGTCGGCTTTGGCTTTGTCGGCAGAGCTTTTTGCTTTGTCGGCAGTAGTTTTTGCTTTATCAGATTCTACAGTAGCTTTTTTTGCATCGGCTTTAGCTTTTGCAGCTTCTTTATCAGCGGTTTTTTTTGCAGCGTCAGCAGATTCTTTCTTGGCTTTTGTTGAAGCAGCTTTTGCATCATCAGCGGCCTTTTTCGATTTTGTGGCTTCTTTTTTTGCGTCAGCCGAAGCTTTGTCCGCACTTGCTTTGGCTTTTTTTGCCGAAGTTTCTGTTTTACTTTTTGTAGTCTTTGCAGTTGTTTCCTGAGCATAAAAATTAGAAGAGAAAGCAACCATTAAACAGAGCAATACTAATTTTTTCATAAGGCTAAAAGTTTAAATTTCAATTAAAATTAAACAATTTATTGTCATCTTTTTCGTGTTACATTAAAAATATGCACGAAGCTGTATATTTCCTGTATGTATCGTATTTCCGGTTTCACTTTTTCTTCCTTGATAATTTAAATTAACATCCAAAAAAGATGTAATGTTCTTTTGCAGAAGCAGTTTCCAAACCAAATTTGATCCCGCTTGAAGTCCTTCTAGCATCTGAAAACCTACTGATGAAAATTCATTTCCGTTAAATTTATTTTTATAAAAAGAGAATTCTCCATTAACCGTAACTTTCTTTTCGCCTGCATAAGAAAAGGAAGTTCCAATTCTATTCTGGTCTAAAGTTTCCAGATTTCCAATTTGATTTTTTTTGTTTTGAAGTTCGTAAAAGAAATCCAATTTGGTGTTTTTAGAAAATAAATAACTGATTTTTGGTGCCAGCTGCCAGCCTTGAATATCATAATTTTTCTCTGTAAAATCTTTAGAAACCAAATCGGTTTTAATGGTTTTGGTAAAGAGATTAAACAGCCAGCTTTTTTGGTACAAATGGGTGTATTGAATTTGATGCGAATAATTCTGTACGTTTTGCGAACCAATAGAAAGCAGACTTTTTCCTTTATTTACCAAATAGGAATAGGTTACAGAATGTTTTTGTTTGCCTCGATTGTAAAACAAACTGTTTCTAAAACTGGAATTCAAGCCTAAAATATTTTCTTCTGAGGAATCAAACGGATTGAGTTCTAATTTTTCGCCTTCGCTTTTAACCTTTCGATCCATTATAAAAGAGGTCTGGTTATAGAAATAAGACAGCAGTTTTTTGAAGCCTTTTTCATTCTGCCATTGCAGCGGATTCAAGGTTAAAGACTGCGAAAACTTATTTTGGTTGGTTTTTATATAAACCTGATTCGGTAAAAAGACTCTAACATATCTCGCCTGATCTTGGTAGACTGCAACTTCAAATTCTTCCAATTCCTGAATTCCGTTCCCGTTATAATCGTTCCAAGTGTAAACTCCTTGACCAGTTGGAACTTCTACGTATGTAAATTCTTGTTGGGCAATAGTTCCAGAACTCGTTTCGTAAGCTGTTCCAATTTGCATGAACTGATTAAAAAAACGATCGTTATACAGAATTCTCGAATTTAAAGAAGGTTCGTTCTGCCTCAATTGGTCTGTAAAATCTAAGTTTCGATAACTTGCATAAACTGCTAAATCGGTCTTTTTGGTCTGAATTAATTTCGACTTTAAATAATACGTCTGCGAATTGTTTACATGTTGCAATAATCCGTTTTGCAAACTATCGTTGCGTCTTTGCAGAAAACCAACTTCAACGAAAACTTTGGTGCTGTCGCCACGTCCCGTAAATACGCCATATTCTGTAAATCTTTGGCTTAAAGCCGAAAACTGATTGGTCACTTTGTCTTTTTCCTGATTGTTTTCTAGTTGCATAGTGCCACCAATCCAGTTTTTACCAAAATGATATTTGGTTCTGGTCTGGTTTCTAATAAATTTTGAAGTCGAAGCTGTAGCATCAGAATTCAGGAAACTTCCGTTGTTTTCTATCGTCCAATTTTTCAATTTGAACAAAGCATTTGTGGTATGTCGAATGCCTGTGTAGCTTTCGCTAAAATCTAATTTTTCAAATTGATACGTTAGCAAACCGATATTTGAAGTCTTATTTTTAGAAAATAAATCAAAATTTAATCCCGTAACCAAAAGGCTCTGATTGCCATAAAGTGTTCCAGTTAAATTCCAATCGCGATTAAACTCAATATTGTATAAACGTTCAACCGATTTAAAATTCTGCTGCACGTATTGATAATTTGCGAAAGCGTCTAAACTCCAGTCTCTAGAAAAAAGACGTTTTTTAAGATTGGTTTTAAAAGCCACTCCTTCATTATTAGCATCATCAATTGTAGAAAATAAATTCTGGTCATTATTACTAACCGCTAATTCAAAATCAACCAACGTTTTTTCATCAGGATTGTATTTTCCTAAAAAAGTAGCCACCTGAAGTTTCATTGGCGCGACAAGCTGTACAATTGGCTCATAATTTCCTTGCAGAATTCCGTTAACAGGTTCCACATATTGATAAATTCGTTCAACAGAATTATTATTTTGAATAATATAATTTCCAGCATTTGCACCAACTTGACTAAATCTTACATTGTACAAAACATCGGCAGAATTATTCGAATATTCATAAACTTCAACAGAATTGACGAGTATTTTTCGATACAAAATTTTATTTTCAGCATAAGTATCTTCGTAAGCAGAAGGCGCTTTCATTAAATTGATGTCATCACCCGCCTGACTTAATATCTGAACTTGTTCTGAAGAAAGATTTTGTTGCAAAGGCTGATTTTTCATATCATTTTCAGAATACAAATAACCACCAAAACTCCAGTTTTTGTTTTCGTGAGTTGCTCCTGCGTATGTTACAAGACGATTATAATTTCGTTCCGAATATTGGTATTCCACATTAATACGCATTTCTGAAGTAATGGTAAAAAGCGAAGTAAAGACAATTTCTCCCGCATTATAGTCGATAACATAATCGTTGTTTTCGCCTCTTTTTAATAAAACCCCGTTTACATAAACGCGTTCTGAACCCGAAATAACGAGAACATACAATTCTCCATTCTGGCCTTTTAGTTTGTAGGGACCTTGATTTCCTTCCTGACCTGTAAAAGTACTTTTGGCATATTGGCCTTTTACAAAAGCAACCGAAGCAAAAACATTGGTTTTACTTTTTCCGGTATCAAAATCAAAGTTGGCAGAAAGTCCCTGAACCTTTTTATTAAAGCCCAAAAATTGAGTTTTCCTGTTTTCTAAAAAAACATCGCCGGCGCGAATGTTCCAGTCATCACTAAAAAGTTCGATGAAAATATTGTCAAACTGATCGAGTTTTTGCGAATAACCCCCATCTTGTAGCGGAATATTATTGTCTTGAAGTGAAGCTCTCAAACTTACTTTGTCCGAAAGTTTTCCTGTAATCTGTAAATCTAAATTGGAATTTAAAACCGTACTTTGATTATTACCAACAGTAATGCCTCGAGTAATGCTTCCAGAAGTTTCCAGACCGTCAAATGGTGTTACTCTTTTGCCGTTTGAATTGTTGTCTATTCGGTAAAGTTTTTCTGTTCCAACATCGCCGCTTACAATTTGTTCCGATTTGTAAAGACTGTATTCTTTGGTTAAGAGATCGGGATAATTAAGATAATTGACAATTAAAGTATCTGAAGCCGATTGGAAATTTTCATTTAAAAGCAAATATCCTTTTTGAAAGTCGACTTTATAAGATGTCGAATCAATCGGCTGGTTTTTAGTATTTAGAATTTGAAAAAATCCAGAATTTATAGAGACTTTTTCCAAATGAATAGTGTCTTTTGAAACGATTACTTTTTTGGTTTTGTACAGTGATTCAGTTTCCTGAGCCTGAAGCGCAGAAAACCAGAAGAAAACCGTCAAAAACAGTAATTTTTTCAACATAAATACTTTAACTCTAAAAAGTCAAAAGTAGTATTTATAATTGGGAATTGTGGTTTGTCTAACTTTAGTTTTAAGTTCTTAAATAACTCTAATTTGTGACCTATTAGCGAAGAAACAGTATGAAGATTAACAATACTAAAATTAAAATTATCATCACAGTTACCGAATTTGGATTTGCAAAGTTCGTAGTCCATCCAAATTCTTTAATTTTTTTTGGAGGAAAGAGTCTTGGATCCTGTGGATTATAATAAAACATTCCCCAAACCCAATTCTCAGGATCATTATGCCATCTGTTTTTTGTTTCTTCACTTGGTTCGTTAGTGTTTTTCATAATTTTTTGTATTAGTTGGCTATTATAAAGTTAATTGATTTTCATTTAGAAATAATCTTTTTAGCTTTGTTAGTGATATGACAAATTTAAATTATGGATACTGGCAAAGAACTTTTATTCTTTTTTAGTGCTTTAGGAGTTTTCAACGGAATTATTCTGGGCGTGTATTTCTTCTTTTTTACTAAGAAAAAATACCTGACGAATTATTTTCTGGGGGCGCTTTTGTTTGCTCTGAGTATTCGTATCGGAAAATCTGTGTTTGTTTATTTTCATCCCGAACTTCCAAAAATGTATCTTCAGTTTGGACTTACGGCTTGTTTTTTTATCGGACCATTTTTGTATTATTTCATCAAATCTGCAGTTGAAGAAGTGCACATAATGCCTAAATCATGGAAATTGATTCTGGCATTTTGGGGAATATTAATCGTTGTGGTTGGCATTTTATATCCGTACGAAGCGTATTCAAAACTTTGGGGAGGTTATTTAATAAGAATCATCTATTTTCAATGGTTTGTTTATATTGCTTTTGCTGGTTTTGAACTTCGCAGCGTTTTGAAAAAAATCCTCGGTCGAAAAGAAAAAACAACGCCAGCCGAAATGTGGTTCGGAATGCTTTTTTTAGGTAATTTTCTCTTGTTTCTATTTTATTTTCTAGCCATTATGGGAGCGCCAGGAGCTACCTATATAAGTGGAGCGGTTGTTTTTTCATTTATTTTATACTTGGGAATTTCGATTCTTTTGTACCGAAAAAAAACAGACGATTTGTTTTTATTGAATGGAAAGATTTCGAATAAAAAAATAGAATCAGCAGATGCAAGAATGTGGTCAGAAAAATTGGAGAACGCGATGTTTGAAAAAAGTTTATATAAAAATCCAAACCTGACACTTCAAGATTTATCTCAAGAAATTAATATCTCAAGCCATCAATTATCGCAGTTTCTAAATAATAATCTAGGAAAGAATTTTACCAGTTATGTAAACGAATTTCGAATTAACGAAGCGTGTAAAATTATCACTTCTTCCGATAAATTGACCTTAGAATCTGTGGGTTATGATGTTGGATTTAATTCCAAATCAACCTTTTTCGCAGCATTCAAAAAACATACGGGAACAACTCCGCTTAACTATCAGCTTCAGGCTTTACAATCCTAATTGGGTATCGATTTATAAATTCGTACTCCTGATTTCGCTTTTTGCAATCTCATTTATTGATTTTCAGATGACTTTTGTTTCAAATAAAAGTCAAACTGCTAATGTCAAAATTTATGAGATTTCTAAAATTGGTTACCCTTAATGTTTTTCTTCTGATTTTTTCATCAATAGAAATAAAAGCGCAACGCTTCAAAAATGTTAAAGACAAAAGTTATTATAGCGATGATGTAATCCTTGGAAAAAAAACATTAAAGTCTGCTCAAGATACTGTAATTATTAAAGACAAAGAGAAAGAGCACAATGAGCTAAATGAAGTGGTTATAAAGAGCCAAGTTTCATTATTAAAATACGGAGCCAACGGTAATATTGATGTCAATGTAAACGGAACTGTTCTGGCAACAAGCAGTTCGGTAAATGAATTGTTAGGAAGAGTGCCCAATGTTGTAGTTGCAGATGGAGAAATTAGCGTTGTCGGAAAAGGAGAAGCTATAATTTATCTCAACGGAGTTTTGATTAATTATGAACGTTTTGCTGCAATTCCTGTTTCGCAAATTCAAAAGATAGAAGTTATTTCTAATCCTTCTGCAAGATATGATGCCGAAGGAAAAGCGGTTATCAATATTATAACCAAAAAAAATATAGAAAGCGGTGTAATGGGAACTGTCAATCAGCATATAACCGTTTCTAAATTTGGTGGAACCATTTATAATACGCTTGTTGATTTTAATTATTCTAAAGGAAAGTTCTCGTTTGTAACCAATTACGGTTTGCAGTTAGGAAGAAATCGCGAGTTGTTGTACACCACAAGAACACGCCCAGATCCTGATGATTTTATGAAATCTGAATTGACAACCGATTGGAAAAGAAGATTTAACAATTATTCTAATTTCGGATTCGGACTTCAGTATAGTTTTTCTCCAAGCAATTATATTTCATTGGCTTACAGTGGAAATGTAAATGATTTGGGCGGAATTACAGAAAGCAGAAATTCGATAACCAATAATTTTGGAAATAGTTTTTATGCCACAGACGTTGACCGAAATGATGTCTTGCTAAATCAGTTTGTTAATTTGAATTATAACTGGACAACGGCTAAAGGTTCGACATTATTTATAGGATCACAATTTTCAAATTACAATCAAACTATAAGAGATTTTATTGACGAAAATAGTCTGATTGAGGAAACAGATTCTGAACGATTTTTAAAGAATAATGTGGGTAGCCGGATTAATATAATTGCAGTTCAAGCCGATTATTCTAAGAAAATAAATGAAAAAACAAAACTCGAAATAGGAGCGAAGTTTAGCCACGCGACAATAAATTCTGGAACAGATTTCTTGATTTCTGATGATGAGATTAATTTTGAGCTGGATGACGAACTTTCAAGCGATTTTGAATACAACGAAAAAATTGCTGCTGCGTACTTTAATTATATCGGGACATTGAACGAAAAGATTCATTTTTCGCTTGGCGTAAGAGGCGAAAAAACAAGTTATGATTTATTTACAAATGCCAATGGAATTCAGAAATTTGATAAATCGTACGGCAATTTTTTCCCCAATGCACTTTTAAACTTTAATCTTTCAGAAGATTGGAAAGGACATTTCTCTTATGTTTCCAGAATTACAAGACCGAGATATCAGGCTTTAAATCCGTATGTGATTTATCAGGATCCGTTTACTACGATTGAAGGAAATCCGAATTTGCTTCCAGAAAAAACACACGCTTTTGAAATAGGAACGATGTACAAAAAGTTCGATTTTAAAGTGGGCTATACTTATAAAATCGATCCCATTTCTGCGGCGGCTTTGCGCGGAGATACGCCAAACAGCTACATTTTAAGAGCATTAAATTTAGAAAAAGGACATACTTTTTTTACTTCACTATCCAGAGCTTTCAATGTCAAATGGTGGAATTCTGTTAACACAGCAAGCATTACCTGGCAGAAATCGGTAGACAATTATTATGAATTTGCTTTTAGTCCAGTAGAACCCCAAATTTATTTATATACTAATAATACATTTACAATCCCTAAACTTTTTAAACTGCAACTTTTGGCTTGGTATTTAAGTGATAGAAGCTACGGGTTAGGAAGCGAAAACGGTCGTTCAACAGTCACTTTAGGAATAGAGCGAAACTTTTTAAAAGATGCACTAAAACTCAATTTTACAGCCAATGACATCTTCCATAAGTTTATGGTCTCTGGTGATTATAATGTAGGACAGACTCAAATTTACTATCACCGAACGTATAGCACTAATTATTTTAAATTAATTGCAACGTATAGTTTTGGAGATTCAAAAAAGACCACTTATAAAAAATCGGAAGTTGAGCAGTCGGAGAATAATAGGGCGAGGTAAATAATTAATTTTTTCTCCTTTTCAGTTGTGTATAGGTAATGAGAATAGCAACTGTAGAAAGAAAAGGGCCAATCACTAATTTAAAATCGGAGTAAGAAATATCTTTGATGTTTTTTGTAAACAATGGGCTTAAAGATATACTGATGTATAGTAAACCAAGGATAATGAAAACGAATAAAAAGCTCTTTTTGCTCATTTTAAGTTCTTTAGAAAGAAAGTAAATATAATCAAAAACAAGTTAAGTGAAGAAAATTCTTTCGAAATAAAAAAGGCTTCACTTAATTGTGAAGCCTTTTCAATAATTTTTGAATTAAATAATTACCTTTTATAAAGCAATATTAGATTAATTCTTTCGTCACAATCTGCATGGTTTCGCGGCTAACTTGTTTCAATAAAACTTCTTTGTTAGCTTCAACAGTCTGCGCAGCTTCTTCTGTAAAGTGACGAATGGTATATAAGGTTACATTTTCGCTGTATTCTACTTTGAATTTTTTAGAAAGAATCGAATTCAATTCTGGGAAATTTCCAAATTTATCTTCAACACAAACAGAGAAACTAATAGCAGAGTTCTGAATTAAGTTTACTTTGATTTTGAATTCGTGGAATAAACCGAAAATCTCACTGATGTTTTCCTCCATAATAAAAGAGAAATCAATTGATGAAAGCGAAATTAAAAGCTGTTCTCTTTTTACGATAAAACATGGATATTGTGGTTCCAAATCGACTCCTTTAGAAACACAAGTTCCTTTTAATAATGGATTGATAAACGATTTTACGTATAATGGAATTTCTTTCTTCTGTAACGGCTGTAATGTTTTTGGGTGAATAACCGTTGCTCCGTAAAATGCTAATTCGATAGCTTCACGATATGAAATCTGGTTCAATAAACTTGCATTTTCAAAATAACGCGGATCGGCATTCATAACTCCTGGAACGTCTTTCCAGATCGTTACACTTTCTGCATTTAGGCAGTAAGCAAAAATTCCGGCTGTATAATCAGAACCTTCACGACCAAGAGTGGTAGTGAAGTTATTTTCGTCGGCACCTAAGAATCCTTGTGTAATATTTAATTGTTTTCTAGGTACATTTTTGCTGATGTTTTGTTGCGTTGTTTCCCAATCAACCTCTGCATCTCTGTAGTTTGCATTGGTTTTGATGAAATTGCGAACGTCAAGCCATTGCGTCTGAATTCCCATGAAATTCATAAAATGACTTAAAATATTAGTCGAAATCAACTCACCAAAACTAACAACCTGATCGTAAACAAAGTTATAATTTGGAGATTTATTATGTGCTAAGAAATATTCTAGTTCAGCAAATTGTGCATTTACAGCTGCAAAAACGGCATGATTTTCATCTTCAAACAAATCCAATAAGATCTGATTGTGGTATTTTTTGATTTCCTGAACAGAAGAATTCAATTCTGTCGATTTTTCAAAGTAATTCTTGATTACTACTTCAAGAGCATTTGTTGTTTTTCCCATAGCCGAAACTACAAGAATTACGTCTTCGTAACCTACTTTTTGTAAAACGTCGTATACGTTTTTAATTCCATCTGCATCTTTTACCGATGCTCCTCCAAATTTAAATACTCTCATTTTTAATTAATAGATTTTTAGATTTTAGATTTCAGATTCAAATCGAAACCTAGTATTTTGTTTTTTGCCACAGATTAAAATGATTTAGACAGATTTTAAAATCCTTTTAATCCTTACAGTCTGTTGCAAACTGTTTTTTTATAATTTTTCTAAGAACGAATTAACTCCTGCTTCATCCATTTGAACCACTTGCCAGTCTTCTAGAATTCTTGCGCCAGAATTCTTGTAAAAATTAACAGCTGGCGTGTTCCATGCCAAAACATTCCACTCAACTCTTCTCACATTATCTTTTTTTCCTTGCTTCATGATTTCAGCATAAAGAGCAGAACCTAAACCTGTGCCACGCATCTTTTCTTTTACAATCAAATCTTCAAGATGAATTGTCTTTCCTTTCCAGGTAGAATAGCGATAATAATACAATGCAATTCCAACAATTTCTTTCTGTTTTTCTTCGTTTTCGATTTCTGCTACAAAAACGTGAAATAATGGATTTTCACCAAAACCGTCACGTATTAAATCTTCTTCAGTAATGACAACCGCCTCAGGCTCTTTTTCGAATATAGCCAGCTCCTGAATAAGCTCTAACACCGATTTCATGTCTTCAGGATTTCCTTTTCTAATATTCATATATTCCTATTTTTAACTATTTAATATCTAAAAAAGCTTCATTTTATTGGTCGCTTTTTGCAGATTATTAGCAAATATACAATAGTAACAAACTAACAAAATAATTTTTAAATCATTCTCACAAAATAGACGATATTTGTGACTTAAAAATAAAACTATAACGATTTAGCAATGGAAGAACGCAATAAAACACTGGGAGAGTTTATTATTGAGCACCAAAAAGCATTTCAGTATTCGTCGGGAGAACTTTCCCGAATTATTAACTCGATACGTTTGGCAGCAAAGGTTGTCAATCATAAAGTTAATCAAGCAGGTTTAGTAGACATTATTGGCGCCGCAGGCGAACAGAATGTTCAAGGAGAAGACCAGCAAAAATTAGATGTCTATGCAAACGAAGTATTTATCCAGACGTTAATAAACCGTGAGATTGTCTGTGGTATTGCTTCTGAAGAAAACGACGATTTTATTACAGTTCAGGGGAGCGACAACTGTCATAATAATAAGTACGTGATCTTAATGGATCCGCTTGACGGATCTTCAAACATTGATGTGAATGTTTCTGTCGGAACTATTTTTTCTGTTTTCAGAAGAATTACCCCAATAGGAACTCCGGTAACTAGCGAGGATTTTTTACAGCCGGGAATCAATCAAGTTGCAGCAGGCTATGTAATTTATGGAACTTCTACAATGCTGGTTTATACGACTGGACATGGGGTGAATGGTTTTACACTAAATCCTGCGATAGGTACATTTTACCTTTCGCACCCAAACATGAAATTTCCAGAAAATGGAAATATTTATTCGGTAAACGAGGGGAATTATGTTCATTTTCCGCAGGGGGTAAAAAATTACATTAAATATTGCCAGCGTGAAGAAGAAGACAGGCCGTACACTTCAAGATACATCGGAAGTTTAGTAGCCGATTTTCACCGAAATATGATTAAAGGTGGAGTTTATATTTATCCAACAAGTTCAAAAGCTCCAAAAGGAAAATTACGTTTATTGTACGAATGTAATCCGATGGCGTTTTTAGCAGAACAGGCAGGAGGAAAAGCAACAGATGGTTTTGGAAGAATTCTAGAAATCCAGCCAACTGAACTGCACCAAAGAGTTCCTTTTTTCTGCGGAAGCTATAATATGGTAGAAAAAGCAGAGGAATTTATGGCGGCTGAGTGAGTGATCAGTTTTTAGTTTTCAGTCACAGTCGCAGTTTTCAGTCTGGACTATAAATAGCAAACCCGACAGGTTTTTTAAAACCTGTCGGGTTTTTGTTTTTTAATTTTCATTATCAGTCAAGTTTCAGCATAAAAACTGAACACTGAATTTTATTTATGCATGTGCTGCATTTCATAGATAAAAGTATCTGCATCCACTTTTTTGTCAACCAATGACAATGCTTTTGCAATAATGTAATCTACGTTGCTTGGTGTGAATCCTAGCGCAACACTTATTTTTTTCAATAATACTTCTTGTTTATCTTCAAGATGATGATCAACATGAACCATTCTTGTTAAATCATATAAACGCTCTAAACGTTGAACATATGAATAAGGTGGATTGATAGGATATTTTAATGGATCGCTAAGAATTTCTTCGTATTCCGATTCTGTAATTTCTAAACGAGAAGCAAGTTTGTCCAAAAAGGCTTTTTCCTCTGGATATACAACTCCATCTGCTAATGCTACACGAACGATAGCAGAAAAGTGTCCTTTGTTTCTTTGCTTGAATTCGCTATCAAATAATTCTGAAAATGACATAATTATTAAGTTTTTATATCACAAATATAAATTTTATTTTACATTAACGATTTTAAATTTCTCATAAAATTTAACTTATTTTTATTGCAGGAATTGGAAACTTGAATCTTTAATTTTGAAAATTAATCGTAAGTTTACAACCCCTAATTATTTAATTACAATATACCTATGTCACAATTTTGGATTTATTTTCAAATAGGATTAAAACACGTTTTAGATATCAATGCTTACGATCACGTTCTTTTTTTAATCGCCTTAACCGTTCCGTATCTTTTTAAAGACTGGAAAAAGATTTTTCTTCTGGTTTCTATTTTTACAATTGGTCATACTTTGGCTCTAGTGCTTTCTGTTTACGGTATCATTGCCATAAAAGTAGATGTTGTAGAATTCCTGATTCCGATTACAATTCTCGTAACCGCTCTTTATCATTTGTTTACGGCCGGAAAGACCTCAAAAAATGATGGCGTAAATCTGGTATTTTTCATAACTTTATTCTTTGGAATTATTCACGGACTAGGTTTTTCTAATTATTTCAAAACAATTTTAGGCGGTTCTGCAACCTCAAAATTGTTACCTTTGGGAGAGTTTGCCTTAGGAATAGAAGCTGCTCAGCTTGTAGTGGTTTTTGTTGTTCTGGTAATTTCATATATAGTGCAGACGGTTTTTCGTTTTTCAAAACGCGACTGGGCACTTGTAATGTCGGCTTTCATTATTGGAGTTGTAATTCCGATGATTATTGAAAGTCCAATTTGGAACAGATAAATTAAATGGAAGTAAAAAAGCTGAATAAATACGATAAAGCATATCTGCGAATTGCAAAAGAGTGGAGCCTGCTTTCTTACTGTAAACGTAAACAAGTTGGTGCAATTATCGTAAAAGACAGAATGATCATTTCTGATGGCTACAACGGAACGCCGTCTGGATTTGAAAATTGTTGTGAAGACGAAGACGGATTAACACGCTGGGATGTTTTACACGCCGAAGCAAATGCGATCCTGAAAGTAGCCAGATCAACGCAGTCTTGCGAAGGCGCAACATTGTATATTACGCTTTCGCCTTGCAAAGAATGTAGCAAATTAATACATCAGTCAGGAATAAAAAGAGTGGTGTATAAAGATGGATATCGTGATGATTCTGGAATTCAATTTTTAATAAAAGCAGGCATAGAAGTAGAACATATTCCTGTTTTAGAAGAGTAATGAAATTTAACTCAAAATATTTACCCATAGTAATAGGAGCCACTTTTGCTCTTGGAACAATTGCCGGAAGCGTTATGAATGCTCCCGCAAGCGACCAGCTTTTGGCTAAAAATTACTCAAAAACCAAGCTTAACAAACTTATTGATTTTATTAATACAGAATATGTTGATAGCGTCAATACCGATTCGATTGTAAATCTTACGGTCGATAATATTCTTTCTAAATTAGATCCCCATTCGGTTTATATTCCGCCAAGTGAACAAGCTGAGGTTGCCGAAAGCATGAAAGGTGATTTTGTCGGAATCGGAATCAATTTTTATATGTATAAAGATTCGGTTGCGATTATAAAACCAGTTGAAAATGGACCTTCGGCAAAAGCGGGAATAAAATCTGGCGATCGTATTTTATTTGCTGGAAAAACGAAATTATACGGTAGAAAACTGCCTTCAGATAGTTTGTTTTCTAAATTAAAAGGGCTTCAGGGTTCAGAAATCGAGCTGACTGTTTTTAGAAAATCAGAACAAAAGAAACTCAAGTTTAAAGTAAAAAGAGATATTATTCCAATTAAAAGCGTAGACGCGTCTTTGCTAATTGGCAACAATGTAGGTTATATCAAAATTAACCGTTTTGCAGAAACTACTTTTAATGAATTCAAAACGGGTTTAACAAGATTAAAACAAAAAGGAATCCAGTCGCTTGTAATTGATCTTCGTGATAATGGCGGTGGTTATATGGAAGAAGCTATTGCTATTGCCGATGAATTTTTGAAAGACAAACAGTTGATTGTTTTTACAAAAAGCAAAAACGGTTCTACTGAAAAGACATATGCTACAAAAGCAGGAAGTTTTGAAACTGGAAAAGTGTATGTTCTTATTAATGAAAATAGTGCTTCTGCAAGCGAAATTTTAGCAGGTGCTATTCAAGATAATGACCGCGGAACTATCGTTGGTCGTCGTTCTTTCGGAAAAGGATTAGTTCAAAGAGAAATGGATTTTAACGACGGATCAGCCGTGAGATTGACCGTGGCGCGTTATTATACGCCAACAGGAAGATCAATTCAGAAACCATATAAAAAAGGAAACGAAGAATATTTTAAAGAATCTGAATCTAGAATTGCTACTGGAGAATTTTATGCAAAAGACAGCATAAAAGTGGCAGATTCTTTAAAATTCAAAACTCCAAAGGGTAAAATAGTTTACGGCGGTGGCGGAATTGTTCCAGATGTTTTTGTGCCTTTAGAAGCAGAGCACGGGAATGAAAATGTTGCTTATTTGCTGCAAACAGGAATTGTGGGGCATTTTGTTTTTGAAGAATTAGATAAAAACAGAAATGCTTTTGCAGGGGATAGTTTTGCTGATTTTTTAGCTAAAATGAAAAGCTCAGACCTATATTTCAAAAAATTTAAGAATTATATCTTGATGACGGGTCTGGATTTGAAAATGGATAAAACAAAAGCACTTGTCAACCGTCATATTACGGCTGAATTTGCTCGACAGCTTTATGGAGAATTGTACTATTATGATGTAATCTTAAAAGAAGACGCCATGATAAAAACAATTCTGACTCCGAAGAAATAACTTCAATCTTTATATCATGAAAATAGAAACCGTTGTTAATGCAGAAATCGAACTTTTAACTGCCATTAAAAAATCGGATGTTTTGGCTTTGGATACCATCCTTCATGATGATTTATTATTCAACATGCCAGACGGACAAACCATCACTAAAGATTTTGATTTGCAGACCTATCGTTCTGGAAAGATTAAAATAGATTCTTTGGAAGGTTCTGATCAAATCGTTAACATAATTGGTGATTCGGCTGTAGTTACTGTTACAGTCGCTTTAAATGGGACTTATGATAACACTCCGATTAATGGCGTTTTCAAATACATAAGAGTTTGGAAAAAAATAGGAAAAAATCTAAAAGTTATTGCAGGAAGCTGTGTTCAGCTGGCATAAAGTTTGAAGCTGGAAAAATAATATTAACTTAAAACGTAATTAAGCAATCTGAGTGTAAATAAGAGCTTAATTTGCGGTAAAATAAATTATATGAAAAATCTAAAAAGAATAAGTTTATTATTGATTTTAATAACTTTTGTAATCTCTTGTAAAACAATGAAAAACGATCCAAATACTGCAGTTTCTGGAAAAGTAGATTCTATTGAGGCAGGAAAAGACGGTTACACAGCAAAAATTACTACAGACGCCAAAGAAGTCTATTTTGCTACTATTAGCATTGTAAATGTTGGCGGTCCTCAAAACTACAAACAATTAAAAATTGGAGATGTGGTATCTGTAAAAGGAGAAAAATGGAAAAGTGAAGACGAAAATCATATTAAAGTAACTCAAATCGTTTCAGTGAAGTAAAGATTGAATTTAATTAAAAGAGAGATTAGTTTTATTGTATGAAAAAACTTCTGATAGGTTTGATATTTTTTAGTTTTGGATGTTCTTCAAATCAGAAAGATATTAGAAGTATTGAACTTATCTGTTATAACTGGGATTTAAAATATCCTACAGAGTCTTTTAGAGGGAAATTTTATATTCAGCCAAAATTATATTCGATTATAAATTTAAATGGGGAGAATCAAACTTATGTCTGCGAATTCTCTCCAAATAAAACTGAATTTTATTTTCATTCGAAGGTTGATGCGAAATTAATAACTGATTTGGTGAAGTGTTTACCTGAAATTGATAAAAACAAAGCTCTTATAAGTTCGTATAAACAAGATGGATGTATGGAAAGTTCTCCAACGTTTAGGCTAAAAGTGGTTTGTTCTAACAACGAAGAAAAGTATTATGAATATTATTTTCAGAAAAAGAACAATATAGATTCGGTTATAAAGAAATTATATGTCGCTTTAAAAACAAATCAGATTGAGAGAAAATATGAAAAGATAAAAGACACTCTTTCTTTTGCTGAAAAAAAGAAAGCGATAATATCTTTTTCAATGCATAAAGATACGTTGGCAATGCCTTTACCAGGATTGCCAATTTATAATAAAGTGAAATTCAAATAGTAATTTTATCGAATACTATCGTGAGCGTGAGTTTGCACGCCATTATTCCATAAAGTAAGAATATCTGTTGCTACTGCAGCGCCACTTCCGGCAGCAATTGCCAATTGACTTCTCCAGCCCGCTAAAGTTCCGATTACATAAATGCCGTCAGTAACTTTATGGTCTTCATTTTTAAGCTGAATACGTTGTTTTTCTGGTAGTGCTTTTTTATGTGGTTCAATGTATTGCATTAAACCTTCAATGTCGAAAGTATTGGCAGAACCAATTCCGACTACGATATTTTTTGTTTGGTATGAATTCTTGTTGGTTACAACAGTAAATTCAGGATAACTGCCCTCAATTTTCATTACTTTTTCATTTGGAATCTGAGCAATGTGTGGGTAAGTTGTAGCTAAATCCTGTGTGCTTTCAGTTAAAAGTTCAGAACCTAATTTTCCTGGTGTAATTCCGTAAGCGTTATAAAATATTGCTTCTTGTAAAGAAGAATTTTTCTGGTGGGTAAAAATTCCGATTTTTTTATCAGTAACAAAAGTTTTGTTTTTTGCGGACCCTAAGACAAGAGCACATGACATTCCTGATACTCCTCCTCCGATAATTAAAACATCAAACATATTATCTGTTGTCATTCATTTTTTCTTCAATTCTTTTTGAAATTCTAAAAATCAAAAGAATCAAAACAGCGCAAAATGAAGCGGCGATTCCAATAAAAGCTACCATACTATCTCCTTGAAAAGGGTTCTGAAAGTCTAATAGCGTAATATTAAAAACAATTAAAGCTAGTGCCAAAAGCACTAAGATTGAAGTGAAAATTTTCATAAGGTTGTTTTGTTTTTGCCTAAAATAATAAAGTAGAACTTTAATGGGGAAAATGCCTTAAAGTTGTATTTTAGAAATTTTACGGGGTAAATTTATAAAAATAAAATTTAGACAAACAAACCTTTAACATTAGCAGCGAATAATTTAACAGCAATCGCCAAAAGTATTACTCCAAATGTCTTGCGAACTACTCCAAGTCCGTTTTCTCCCAATAGATTTTCGATTTTTTTAGAAGACTTCAAAACGATGTAAACCAAGATAATATTTAGAACAATCGCGATGATGATATTAATGGTGTGAAATTGAGATCGAAGCGATAACAAAGTCGTCATTGTTCCTGCTCCAGCAATTAGCGGGAAAGCCAAAGGAACGATAGAGGCAGATCCTGGTTCTTCGTCACGGTAGATTCTGATTCCTAAAATCATTTCTAAAGCAAGAAAGAATAAAACGAAAGATCCAGCAACGGCAAACGAGTGAACGTCGATACCAATTAAGTTTAGTAAACCTTCTCCAACAAAGAGAAAAACAATCATAATAGCTCCTGCAACGATAGAAGCTTTTTCAGATTCTATGTGTCCGACCTTAGCTCTTAAATTCACAATAATCGGAATTGAACCAACAATATCAATTACGGCAAAAAGCACCATACTAACGGTAATGATTTCTTTAAAATCGATTTCTAACATATCGCTTTGATTTTTAGGGTTTAAAAAACTGCTGCAAAAGTAGTTAATAAAGTTAGGTGTTTTTTCGTTACAGTGTATTTTTGTTATAAAAACATCTTTTATATATGTAAAATGTGATATTTGTAACAATATGATGTTTGAGTTGTTGAATTGAGGAAAAAAGCACGTTTTATTTTTGAACTTAATTTATTTGCATTCTCCATTTTGTAAGGTTCATGAAATCAAACGTTAAAAAGTATAACTTACTGAAAATCAATTACTAAATTTGTTGTAATTTAAAAAGGAGGGGTTATGAAAAAGAGGATGTTTGTTATAGTTTTCTTGTGTTTGTTGGTTTACAATAGTTCACAAGCCCAAATCTGGCAGCAAATTAAAAAAGCAGCAGAGCAAAAAGCGCAAAATAGCAGCGGAAGTGCGGATAAAAATGCAAGTATAGAAAATGCTGTTTTAAATTATGGGAAAAACAAGGTTGATCCGTCGGCGGTTCCAGATTCTTATTCTTTTAGCTGGAAATATATTATGGAAATTAAAACAGATGAAGGCAAGACTATGAATGCAAATTATTTTCTAGAACCTAATGCTTCTTATTTTGCAATGAATATTGATCAGGGAAAAGGCCAAAATATGCTGATGATTATGGATTCTAAAAATAGTATAACGGTGACCGGTTTTGGCGATGGTAAAAGTAAAATGGCGACGGCTTCAAAAATGCCAGATTATTCATCGATGGCTAAAAAGGAAGGAGAAAAGTCAAAGTACACGATTAAGACATTGCCAAATAAAACTTTTTTAGGATACAATTGCAAAGGAATACAAATGACCAATGACGAACACGATATTATTTGTTATTACACAAGTGAAGCAAAAGTGAGTTTTGGCGATATGTTTAAAAATCAAAAAGGCTGGAAAATGCCAGACGAGTTCCTTAATTATTTCAAACCCGATGAACGCACTTTGCTAATGGATATGACTATGAAAGATCTAAAAAGCAAAAAAGTGATAACAATGAAATGCGTTAGTTTAGAAAAGAGCGCTTTTGTCTTCAATAAATCAGATTATAAATTCATGTAAAAAGGAGTTTGTAAGTCAGGTTATTTAGACTAAGAACATATATTTGGTGGCGGTTTTTATTTCCTGAATCTTTAGTTACCTTTGCAAAATGTTTCAATTAGGAAAAACCATAGTATCAGAGGATATCCTCGAAAAAGAATTTGTGTGTAATTTATCAGCGTGCAAGGGAGCTTGTTGTGTTGATGGAGATGCCGGCGCGCCCTTAAACGAAGCCGAAACAAAAATTTTAGAAGAAATTTATCCAAAAGTAAAGCCTTTTTTAAGAAAAGAAGGAATCGAAGCAATCGAAGCTCAGGGTACCTGGGTAAAAGGAACCGATGGAGATCTCGAAACTCCGCTTATCGATAATAAAGATTGTGCTTACGTAATTTTTGACGGAAAAACGGCTCTTTGCGGAATCGAGCAAGCTTATAATCAAGGACTCGTTGATTGGAAAAAACCAGTTTCTTGTCATTTATATCCAATTCGTGTAAAAGACTTCACAGAATTTGCTGCGGTCAATTATGATAAATGGGATATTTGTGATGATGCTTGTTCGTTAGGTAAAGAATTAGAAGTTCCAGTTTACAAATTTGTAAAAGAAGCGCTTATTAGACGCTTTGGCGAAGATTGGTATTTGGAGCTAGAAAAAGTAGCCGAAGAACTTAAAAATTCATAAAAATCTACAGTTAAAATTATAGTCTTTTTGACTATATCTTTTAACTCAAAAAAATAAAGTTTTGACTCAAAAAAAACTTTTTAAAACTATTTAAAATTTCTTGCTTTTTATTCGAAAAAGTCTATATTTTACGGGGCTTTTGAAGTATAAAATAGCTTTTAAATCATTCATTTGCAGTAAATTAATTATTGTCTGAAAAGTTTTTCAAATTTTAAGCTTTGTTAAAAACTACGTCCGATTGTGAATAAGTTTGGCTTTTATTTTTGCCGTTAATTGACAATCTTTGTAGTGCACTGAATGTGTAAAAATTCAATAAAAAAATTAACAGAATCTGTCATGTCACAAATCGAACCAATATTACAAGAAAATAAAAATCGTTTCGTTATTTTTCCGATTAAGCATCATGATATTTGGGAGTGGTATAAAAAGATGGAAGCAAGTTTTTGGACTGCAGAAGAAATCGATTTACACCAAGATTTGACAGACTGGAATAACAAATTGAATGACGACGAAAGATATTTCATTAAACATATCTTAGCATTCTTTGCTGCTTCTGACGGAATCGTAAACGAAAACTTGGCTGAGAACTTTGTAAACGAAGTTCAATATGCTGAAGCGAAGTTTTTCTATGGTTTCCAAATTATGATGGAAAACATTCATAGTGAAACGTATTCACTATTAATTGATACTTACGTAAAAGACG
Organism: Flavobacterium sp. B330r; assembly: GCF_056824325.1. Classification (NCBI taxonomy): domain Bacteria; kingdom Pseudomonadati; phylum Bacteroidota; class Flavobacteriia; order Flavobacteriales; family Flavobacteriaceae; genus Flavobacterium; species Flavobacterium sp. B330r. The sequence continues at coordinate 1,307,452 of NZ_CP124860.1, read as the reverse complement.
AAGCAGAAAAAGCAGAATTATTTAATGCTTTGGAAGTATTCCCAGCAATTGCTAAAAAAGCAGAATGGGCTTTAAAATGGATCGAGTCAGATTCATTTGCAGAAAGACTAATCGCTTTTGCTGCTGTTGAAGGAATCTTTTTCTCAGGAGCCTTCTGTTCCATTTATTGGTTGAAAAAACGTGGTTTAATGCCAGGTTTAACATTCTCTAATGAGTTGATTTCTCGTGACGAAGGCGTACATTGTGATTTTGCGGTTCACCTGCACAATCATCACTTGGTAAACAAAGTGCCAAAAGACAGAATTAAAGAAATTATTGTAGATGCCTTAGATATCGAAAGACAGTTTGTTACAGAATCTCTTCCGGTAAGTTTAATTGGTATGAACGCTGGGTTAATGACACAGTATTTAGAGTTCGTTGCCGATAGATTATTAGTAGAGTTAGGTTGCGAGCGTGTATACGGTTCGGCAAATCCATTTGATTTCATGGACATGATTTCTCTTCAAGGAAAAACTAATTTCTTTGAAAAACGTGTTGCAGAGTATCAAAAGTCAGGTGTTATGAACAATGACAGTGATGCTCAAAAAATTTCATTTGATGCAGATTTTTAGACAACAAAAAATACTTTTAGCGTCTATCTTCTAGAGACGCTAAAAAAAGATTACAGGAATATTTTAAAGGTTGAATCTCTTTCCCCAAGTCGCAGATTCAATAGCAATTTTTGACGCATTTAAATTCGAATTTCGAATTTGAAATGAGTAACTATTGAGAATTTGGTAATTCTCCAAAATTAATTTAAAAACACGCAATGTTTAAGTACTAGGGCTCGTTCTCTAGATACTTTCATTTTTTCAATAACTAATAAAGGTAAGCTTATGTATGTAGTAAAAAGAGATGGCCACAGAGAGCCCGTAATGTTTGATAAGATTACAGAAAGAATCAAAAAATTGTGTTACGGCTTAAATGAGCTTGTAGATCCAGTTAAGGTAGCGATGAGAGTTATCGAAGGATTGTATGATGGGGTTTCGACTTCTGAGTTGGATAATCTTGCAGCAGAAACGGCGGCTTCTATGACAATTGCGCATCCAGATTATGCTCAATTGGCAGCTCGTATAGCTATTTCTAATCTACATTCAAATACTAAAAAATCTTTCTCTGAAACGATGAAAGATATGTACAACTATGTGAATCCAAGAAATGGACAAGACGCTCCATTAATTGCTGACGATGTGTACAAAGTAATTCAAGAAAATGCTGCTTTTTTAGATTCTCATATTATTTATACAAGAGATTTTAATTACGACTACTTTGGTTTTAAAACTTTAGAGCGTTCTTATCTTCTTAAAATAAACGGAAAAATCGTGGAGCGTCCACAGCACATGTTAATGCGTGTTTCTGTTGGTATTCACTTAGACGATTTAAAATCGGTAATTGAAACTTACGATTTAATGTCTAAAAAGTTCTTTACGCATGCAACGCCAACGTTGTTTAATGCAGGAACTCCAAAACCTCAAATGTCTTCTTGTTTCCTTTTGGCAATGCAAGATGATAGTATTGATGGTATTTACGATACATTAAAACAAACAGCAAAAATCTCGCAATCTGCGGGAGGAATTGGACTTTCTATTCACAACGTTCGTGCAACTGGATCTTATATTCGCGGTACAAACGGAACTTCAAACGGAATTGTTCCGATGTTGAGAGTTTTCAACGATACCGCTCGTTATGTAGATCAAGGTGGTGGAAAACGTAAAGGAAGTTTTGCGATTTATATCGAAACTTGGCATGCTGATATTTTTGATTTCTTGGATTTGAAGAAAAATACAGGAAAAGAAGAAATGCGTGCGAGAGATTTATTCTTCGCGATGTGGACTTCAGATTTATTCATGAAACGTGTTCAGGAAGATTCAACTTGGACTTTAATGTGTCCAAACGAATGTCCAGGATTATATGATGTTTACGGAGATGAATTCGAAGCATTATATACTGATTACGAATTTAGAGGAAAAGGAAGAAAAACAATCCGTGCTCGTGAATTATGGGAGAAAATCCTAGAATCTCAAATCGAGACAGGAACGCCATATATGTTGTACAAAGATGCAGCAAACCGTAAATCGAACCACAAGAATTTAGGAACTATTCGTTCTTCTAACTTGTGTACAGAGATTATGGAGTTTACTTCTAAAGATGAAATTGCAGTTTGTAACTTAGCTTCTATCTCATTGCCAATGTTCATCGAAAATGGACAATTTGATCATCAAGCACTTTACAATGTTACAAAACGTGTAACTCGTAACTTGAACAAAGTAATCGACAGAAACTACTATCCAGTAAAAGAAGCAGAAAACTCTAACATGCGTCACCGTCCGGTTGGATTAGGAGTGCAAGGTTTAGCTGATGCTTTCATTATGTTGCGTATGCCGTTTACAAGCGATGAAGCTAAAAAATTGAACCAAGAGATTTTTGAAACTTTATACTTTGCAGCCGTAACCGCTTCTATGGAAATGGCAAAAGAAGAAGGACCATATTCAACTTTTGAAGGTTCTCCAATGTCACAAGGAGAATTCCAATACAATATGTGGGGAATGAAAGATGAAGAATTATCAGGCCGTTGGGACTGGGCTTCATTAAGAAAAGAAGTGGTAGAGCATGGAGTTCGTAACTCGTTGTTAGTTGCGCCAATGCCAACTGCATCGACTTCACAGATTCTTGGAAACAACGAAGCTTTTGAACCATATACATCAAACATTTACACACGTCGTGTATTGTCTGGAGAGTTCATCGTGGTAAACAAACATTTACTAGAAGATTTAGTAAAACTAGGTTTGTGGAACGAAGATTTGAAACAAGAAATTATGCGTCATAATGGTTCTGTTCAAAACATCAATATCATTCCGCAAGACTTAAAAGATCTTTACAAAACAGTTTGGGAAATGTCGATGAAAGATATTATCGACATGTCACGTCAAAGAGGATACTTTATTGACCAGTCTCAATCTTTGAACTTGTTCATGCAGGATGCAAACTATTCTAAATTGACTTCAATGCACTTCTACGCTTGGCAGTCTGGTTTAAAAACAGGAATGTATTACTTAAGAACAAAAGCGGCTGTAGATGCGATTAAATTCACATTGAACAACGATAAAAAAGAAGAAACAGCTCCATCTTTAGTTGCAGAAACGGAAGCAATCAGTGTTGAGGATTATAAAGCAATGCTTTTAAAAGCACAAGCGGCAGATCCAGAAGATTGTGAGATGTGTGGGTCTTAATCTTTTTTAGAAGAAAGAAAATAGAGTAAAGAGGAAAGATTTATTCTTTGTAATAGAAAGCAGTTATTGTAATGATAGCTGCTTTTTTTGTTAAATTGTATTTAAACAATGTGTATGAATAAGATTTTAGGGTTAGTTTTTTTATTGTGCCTTATTTCATGTAAAGAAAAGGTGGAGCACGTGCAAACTCAAAAAGAAAATAATATAGAGGAAATTAATCAAGATGAGGTTAGAACTATAAGTTCTAGGACAACAAATTATGATACATTAATTAATCGGGTTAAAAAGCATGGTGATGTTGATGCTTATGATGAACTTTTTTATAGTTTTAAAGATTGTTGTTTTCGTGAAAGTACAGATAGTGTAATGGTGTACGCGAAAATTATGGCGGAGAATTTTAATTATGAAAGAGCTTACTATGATTATTACGATGCTATTTTAGAGAAACATGCAATAGATCATACCAATTTTCCTCAAATTGATATTAGTAAAATGGAAAAAAAGGATAAGCAAAAATTAGAAAACTGGTTTAAGTTTATGATAGAAAGAAAGCAAATTAATCAACAAACATTGGATTCTATTAAAAGATAATAGGTCAATTTTTTAATCAAAAAATTATGAATGCTAATTTACATGTCACTAATAATAAAAATGAATATTATCAATTGGCAATGCAATATTTTCAAAATATAAATCGCGCGGAATATGGAGATATTAATTATGATGACATTCTTTCAAAATCTATTTCAATTTTAATTGATCATGGTTTTATTCCTACTCCTTGTATTGAAATCAAATTAGAACTTTCTAAAGCTGAAAAAAAGATTGGTAATTATTTTCTTTATGTTGATGAAAATAAAAAATTTATAGATGAATTTCTAATAATATAGCCCGTGGTTGAAACCACAGGCTATGTTTGATTATAATTGTTTAATATTCTGAAAACAATATCCCCAAAAATTCCCCGTTCTAATTATTACCAAAGACTTTTCAAAACTCAGCACCTTAGAATCTCAGCGACTTAGCATCTTTAAAAGAATTAAACCTTTAAAAGAAACTCAAGTCTTATTGTAATAATTTCTGAACAATGAAAAAAAGCAGTCTTTGGTCCCTTCGATTAGGTTTTTCAGGAAAACAAACTTCAAAAATTGAAAAACTCGGCTTAGAAAAATTTCTAAAGCAATCCTATAAATCAAAATTTGATACAACAGTTCCAGACTTTCTGCAAGATCAGCCTAAAACCACTTTGGAGCTGAAACAAGTTCGGGAAATAATCAAGACTTCCGGTCCCGAAACCAAGAAAGAAATTCAGAAAAAAGAAAATCAAGCCACTGCCGAATTTAAAAGATGGTGGATTGCGAAAATGCGTAATGACGAATTACCGCTTCGCGAAAACATGGTTTGTTTCTGGCACAATCATTTTGTTTCGACTTCTCAAAAAGTAAAAATCAATTACTGGATTTATCAGCATAATATGATTTTGCGCGAAAATGCCTTTGGAAATTTTAAAGAATTAACCAAACAGATTCTAAAATCAAATGCCATGGTTCGGTATCTCGATAATGGAGATAATAAAAAAGGTAAAGTGAATGAAAACCTAAGCCGTGAATTACTCGAATTGTTTACAATCGGAATTGGAAATTATACCGAAGACGATATTAAAAACGGCGCAAAAGCTTTGGCCGGTTTAAATGTCGGAGATGAAGGTGCAGTTTACAGAAAAAATATAGAAGATAATAGCGATAAAATCTATTTCGGAAAAACCGGAAATTGGAAAGCGGATGATTTAGTCGATATTATTTTCGAACAGAAAAACATTCTGTATCTCATTACACGAAAAATCCTGAAATGGTTTATTTATGATAATCCGCCCGAAGATTTAGTAGTTTATTATGGCGATTATTTCCGAAAGCAAAAGTTTGAGATCGAACCTTTATTGACTAAAATCTTTACGGAAGAATTCAAAAAAGAAAATTCTGGAAATAAAATCAAAAATCCGCTGGTTTATATTTTACAGCTTTGCGACGAGTTGCAAATTGAAAATGTTGATGATGCCGCAATTATGGCGTTTATAAAACAGCAGGGAATGGATTTGTACAATCAAGTAAATGTAAAAGGTTGGGACGGCGGAAATTCTTGGCTGACTTCGCAGATTTATCTTCAAAGGAGCAATACAGCCGATTTATTGTGCAGCGGAAAAAGTCTGAATCGAAGAGTTTTGAAAACAATGATGAACGGAGTTGAAAAAGAAAAATCGGAATATGAAAAAACTGCTGTAAAAGTCGCTTTTGATTCGGATGGAAATAATAAAACGATTATTTCTGAATTGTCAGACCGATTATTATTTGCCGTTAATGATTCGGAACAAAAGGATATGGAGAATCTGCTGAAATACGATTTTGATCCTAAAGATCCACACGCCGATTTTGCTGTGGTCCGACTTTTAAATTATATCTCAAAACTTCCCGAATATCAATTAATCTAAAAAGCAGTAATCATGAACAGAAGAAATTTTCTAACACTGACCGGAACTTTTACAGGCGGACTGCTGGTGCTTCCTGATTTTTTACATGCTTTTGGTTCTCAGAACAATTTGATTGTGGGAGAGCAATGTGTCGTTTTTGTACAGCTGAATGGCGGAAACGATGGTTTAAATACTTTTATTCCGTACGATGATCCGTTGTATTACGATTTAAGAACGAAGATTGCTTTAAATAAAGATTTGGTTGTTGGAAAGAATAAAGGAATGGCCTTTCATCCTTCGTTAAAAGATTTTGCTCAAATGCAGCAAAATGGAGATTTAACGGTAATTCAGAATGTGGGTTATCCAGAACCTATTCGTTCGCATTTTAGAAGTCAGGAAATCTGGCAGACGGCAACCGATTCTAATAAATATATAAATGAAGGCTGGCTTGGAAGATTTCTGGATTTGCAATGCAACGGACATCAAGCGACGGCTGGAATCAATTTAGATTCGATTGATAATTTGGCTTTAAAAGGAGTGGAGCCGAATTTTATAACGGTAAAAGATCCAGACCGATTTAAGGTAAAATCAAAAGATGAAGATGTAACTTTATCTAAAAATCCGCATTTGGATTTTGTTCGAAAAATAGCCAATTCGGTTACGGAGGGTTCAGATGAAATCCAGAAAGCTTTAGTGAAGTCTAAAACGGAAATCAGTTATCCGAAAATAGAATTATCTAAAAACTTGGAATGGATTGCTCGATTAATAAAAGGGAACTTAAATTCAAAAGTATATTACACATCGCTTAACGGATTTGATACACACGATAATCAGCTCTCAATTCACGAAAGAAAATTGACAGATTTAAATGATTCCTTATATAGTTTTTATTCTGATTTAAAACAATCGCAATTATTGCAGAATGTTACAGTCGTAGTTTTCTCCGAATTTGGAAGACGAGTAAAAGACAACGGAAACGGAACCGATCACGGAACTGCAGCGCCAATGTTTATCATCGGAGGAAATAATAAAGGAACCATTTTAGGAAAAAACCCAAATTTAGCCGACTTAGATAATGGCGATTTGAAATACGAAATAGATTTCAGAAGTGTTTATGCTTCTTTATTAAAAGAAAAAATGGACTTCGATTATTCAAAAATCGGGATTTCTAATAAACCAGTTTTAGGGCTGTTTGCATAATCGCAATCTTTGTCGATTTACGAGTGTGATTTCTCCCTTCGGTCGAAATGACAATAACACTAAGTAATCTGTGTGATTAGATCTAATTTTACAGAGATTTGCGCTAATTCGGGGATTCGTGGCAAAAAAAAACTTAGCATCTCAGCAACTTAAAACCTCAGAATCTCGTTTTAATATTCTCATTTTAAGTCGATTTTTTTATATTATCATACAAAACCTCCTAAATTTGTTAAGAAATCCCTTTTTGTTTCATAAAATGCAATCTTTTTTTTGGCGCACTAAAAATAATTTATACATTCGCAGAGAATTTAAAACAAAACACAAACAAAATGGCAAGTAACCGTTTTTATTTTAGCAACTCTTTTTATTTCTTCTTTAGTAGAAGTGAGGATTGTGCTATGGTTATTTGAGAAAATTTAAGACAAATAAAACTAATATACAATCCTGATGCAAATCAGGATTTTTTTTTGACTATATGACAACGAAAATTGCAATACAAGGTATTAAAGGATCATTTCATCATCAAGTTGTGAAGGAGTATTTCTCTGAAAATGTGGATATTGATGAGTGTTTGTCTTTTGAAGAATTGATCGACAGCCTTATTGCCGGAAAATCTGATCAGGCGGTTATGGCGATCGAAAATTCGATTGCAGGGCCAATTATTCCGAATTATGCATTGATTGACAAGAATAATTTGCACATAATTGGAGAGCATTATTTAAACATTCAGCAGAATTTAATGGCTTTAAAAGGTCAGAAAATCGAAGATATAAAAGAAGTTCATTCGCACCCAATGGCACTTTTGCAGTGTATGGATTTCCTGAAACAATATCCAAATATCAAATTGGTTGAGGATAAAGATACAGCCGAAACGGCAAGAAGAATTCAGGAAAAACAATTGACTGGTATTGCAGCAATTGCAAGCGTAACGGCTTCTGAAATGTATGATTTGGATATTATTGCATCATCGATTCAAACGATCAAAAACAATATGACCCGTTTCGTAATCATCAAAAAACAAAATTCATTTTTGCCAGAAAGCGAAATCAATAGAGCCTCTGTAAAATTTGAATTAGATCATAAAAGAGGAAGCTTAGCAGCAGTTTTAAATGTAATGAGCGACTGCAAACTGAATTTGACAAAAATTCAGTCGCTTCCAAAAATTGAAACGCCTTGGAAATATTCATTCTTCGTTGACGTAACATTCGAGAAATACGAAGATTTTGCAAAAGCCAAAGCATTATTAAACATCATGGCAGAATATTTTAAAGTGTTGGGAGAATATAAAAATACGAAACCATAAAAAAGGAAATTCCAAAATTTTGAAATGCCAAATTCCAATTGTCAGGCTGAGCGAAGTCGAAGCCCACGTTCCAATTGGAAAGCCCTTTGACTTCGCGCAGGAGGATAAAAAAAGAAAAAGCACATAGCTTACGGCCTAAAGCCTAAAGCATTTTTTAATAAAAAATAGAAATGATTACAACAGCAAAACGATTAGACACAGTTGAAGAATACTACTTCTCATCAAAATTGAGAGAAGTTCGTCAGTTGATGTCTGAAGGAAAATCGATCATCAATATGGGAATTGGGAGCCCTGATTTGAGTCCGTCAAAAGCAGTAATTGAAGCAGTCGCTGCGGCAATTCAAGATGAAAACGGACATGGTTATCAAAGCTATCAGGGATTACCAGAAATGAGGCAGGCGATGGCAGATTTTTATCGTGATCAGTTTGGTGTTGAAGTGAATCCGAATAATGAGATTTTACCTCTTATGGGTTCGAAAGAAGGAATTATGCACATCTCGTTAGCATTTTTAAATGAAGGCGATCATGTTTTAATTCCGAATCCAGGTTATCCAACTTATACTTCGGTAACTAATTTGGTTCAGGCAGTTCCAGTTTATTATGATTTGAAAGAAGAAAATGGATGGGAACCTGATTTTGAAGCTTTAGAAAAATTAGACCTGTCAAAAGTAAAAATTATGTGGCTGGGTTATCCGCATATGCCAACAGGAGCGAGAGGAAGTTTAGCGTTATTTGAAAAATTGGTTGCTTTTGCTAAAAAACACAACATATTATTGATCAACGACAATCCGTATAGTTTTGTTTTGAATGATAATCCGATGAGTTTATTGCAGGTTGAAGGCGCGAAAGAAGTAGCTTTAGAATTGAATTCACTTAGTAAAACGTTCAACATGGCCGGATGGAGAGTAGGAATGGTTTTAGGAAATCCTGAAATTATCGATGCAGTCCTAAAAGTAAAAAGCAACATGGACAGCGGAATGTTCTACGGAATTCAAAAAGGAGCAATCGCCGCTTTAAAATGTGATAAATCTTGGTTTGAAGATCAAAACAAAATTTACAGACGCCGTAGAGAATTGACGGAGAAACTAGCAGAAAAATTAAACTGCAAAGTGTATAAAGAAGGAGTTGGACTTTTCGTTTGGGCAAAACTTCCAGAAGGAATAGAATCAGCAGAGAAGTTCATTGACGAAATATTATATGAGAAACATATTTTCATTACACCGGGAACCATTTTTGGAAGCAACGGCGAAGGTTATATCAGATTCTCATTGTGTGTGAAAGAAGAAAAAGTACAGGAAGCGATAGATCGATTTTAGTATTAAGACTTTAGAATTAAGTATTAAGATTTTATCCAGATTGTCAGGCTGAGCGGAGTCGAAGCCCTTGGCAATTGGAACGCCCTTCGACTTCGCTCAGGGTGACAAATTGAAAAGTAAGATCTGGAATTTGGACCCGAGCGATAGCGAATAGACGAAGCAATTTTAAAACTTGGAATTTAAAAAAGATATGAGAGTATACGTAATAGGAATAGGGTTAATAGGCGGTTCGATGGTGCTAGACATAAAAGGACGTTATCCTGATGCGACTATTTTAGGAATCGATAGTAACGAACAGCATTTGCAGCAAGCAATTGAGTTGGGAGTTATTGATGAAGCTGGAAGTTTTGAAGATTTGCAAAAAGCAGATTTTGTAATTGTTTCGGTTCCAGTAGATGTAGCGCTGACGGTTTTGCCTAAAGTTTTGGATTCGGTAGGAGATAAAACAATTGTTTTTGAAGTAGGATCGACTAAAAAGCCAATTTGTGAAGCAGTAGCCAATCACCCAAAAAGAAGAAATTTTATTGCAACGCACCCAATTGCCGGAACAGAGTTCTCGGGACCATCAGCAGCGATAAGAGGCTTGTTTCAAGGAAAAACAAACATTATTTGCGAAGTCGAAAAGACAGCTTTTAAATTACAAGAAAAAGCATTAAATCTTTTTACTTCAATCGGAATGAGAATTCGATATATGGATCCCATTTCACATGATAAACACATTGCCTATGTTTCGCATTTATCGCACATTAGTTCGTTTATGCTAGGAAAAACGGTAATGAATAAAGAAAAAGACGAACAGGATATTTTTGATATGGCGGGGAGTGGATTTGAAAGCACTGTTCGTTTGGCAAAAAGTTCGCCCGCAATGTGGACACCAATATTTAAACAAAATAAAGAATACGTTCTTGAAACTTTAGAAGCTTATATATCAAACCTGAGTCGGTTTAGAGATTTGCTAAAAGAAGAAGATTACAACGCCATTTTTGAAGAAATGGAAAGCACAAATAAAATAAAAGAAATACTAAACGGATTAACAACAACTAAAAAGTAAATTAGAATTAAGATGGAAAATAAGAAAGAAATGAGAAAGTGGTTAGAAGATTTCAATTTAAATCACCCACTTGTGATAGCTGGACCTTGTAGTGCAGAAACTGAAGATCAGGTTTTGAAAATCGCTCACGAATTAAAAGATTCAAAAGTTAGTGTATTCAGAGCTGGAATCTGGAAACCAAGAACTCGTCCAGGAGGATTTGAAGGTGTTGGTGAAATCGGATTAAAATGGTTGCAAAAAGCAAAAGCTGAAACTGGTTTATTAATGGGAACTGAAGTAGCAACTGCAGCTCACTGTAAACTAGCTTTAGAACACGATATCGACGTTTTATGGGTTGGTGCTCGTACAACTGCAAACCCTTTCGCAGTTCAAGAAATTGCTGATACGTTGAAAGGTACAGATAAAATTGTTTTGGTTAAAAACCCAGTAAACCCAGATTTAGCTTTATGGTTAGGTGGTGTTGAGCGTTTACACATGGCTGGAATTGAGAAATTAGGTGTTATTCACAGAGGTTTCTCTACTTACGAAAAAACAAAATACAGAAACATTCCAGAATGGCAGATTGCTATCGAATTGCAAAATAAATTCCCTGATTTGCCATTAATCATCGACCCATCTCACATTACAGGAGATCGTAAAATGATTTTTGAAGTAACTCAAGAGGCTTTAGATTTGAACTACGATGGTATGATTATCGAAACGCACTACGATCCAGATAATGCTTGGTCTGATGCTGCGCAACAAGTAACTCCAGATTCTTTGAAACAAATCATTAAAGATTTGACGATCAGAAAAACGGATGATACTACAGACGAGTACAGCCAAAAAATGACTAAGTTAAGAGCTAACATCGACGTTTTGGATGCTAACTTATTAGAATTGCTAGGAAAACGTATGAAAGTGGCTGACGAAATTGGTCAAGTGAAAAAAGATGCAAACGTTGCGATTCTTCAAAACAACCGTTGGAACGAAATCTTAGGAAAAATGATTTTGGAAGGTGAGAAAAAAGGTCTTACTGAAGAATTTGTTTTAAGAATGTTCAAAGCAATTCACCAAGAAAGTATTGGTCACCAAGAGAAAATTTTCAACGCATAATTTTCTTTCAAACCATATAAATGATATAAGTTAAATTAAGTTTTGAAAAAAACTTGTTATTGGGTTCAATTATATCACACATTTAAAATTAGATTGTTTTTTATATTAAATCTCCATTGCTTTCGGGCTTTGGAGATTTTTTTTTGAAAATAAGTAATATCTTCCCAACCTTTTATCGTTTTTTGTTCTCTATAACAATATGAACCTTAATTTTTGTATCATGAAATTAAAATTGTTTTCGTCTATGCCGCGCATTTTTCAAATGAATTTGAAGGTATTGTTTTTCTTTCTCGTTTTTACGGGCACAAAAACTTTTGCACAAAGTCCGGAGCTTACCGTTAAAGGAGAGGAAGCTGAGAAAGTAAGAATGAGTCAATTGAAAGTCAATGTGAAAATCGTTGGCAATATTGCTTACACTACAGCCGAAATGCATTTTTTTAATTCGGGAAATCGTCAAATGGAAGCAGAGCTTATTTTTCCGTTGCCTGAAAATGTTTCGGTTTCTAGATATGCGATTGATATTAATGGAAAACTGCGAGAAGCTGTTCCGGTAAATAAAAATAAAGGGAAACAAGTTTTTGAAGCCATCGAACATCGTCGTGTCGATCCAGGATTGTTGGAAAAAGTCGATGGGAACAATTTTAAAACTAGAATTTATCCGTTAATGCCAAATGGTGAACGAATTGTTGTTATTGGTTACGAAGAAGAACTTTCGGCTTCAGACAAAGATAATTTGGCGTATCAGCTTTTGAGCCGTTATCCTAAAAAGTTAGATAAATTTGAAATTAATGTTTCGGTTTTAGGTGCCGCTGCAAAACCTGTTGTGACGGGAGATTCTGAAAAAGAAATTGTTTTCTCAAAATGGAATCAATCTTTTGAAGCTTCTGAAAAGAAAGAAAACTATCAACCTGCTGAAAAATTACTTTTTAAAATTCCAATTCAGCAAGATATTCCGAGTGTTGTAATGCAGAATGCTGGTGGGCAATATTATTTCTACGGAAATGCTTTTGTCGATGGAGCTAAAATGGCAAAGAAAATTCCAAGTTCAATTGGTTTGATTTGGGACAATTCATTGAGCTGTCAAACGCGTGATTTGAAAAAAGAATTGGATTTGTTAGAAGCTTATTTTCAGAAAATAAAAAATACGAAAGTGACTTTATACTTTCTGAATTATACTTTCGAAAAACAAAAAGAATTTGTGATTTCAAATGGAAATTGGTCTGAATTAAAAGCAGTTTTAGAAAAAACAAAATATGATGGAGGAACACGTTATTCGCAGATTAGTTTTGAAAATCAGAGTGAATATTTGTTTTTCTCTGATGGATTATCTTCATTGAGTGACAATCTTTTGCCAAAAACTAAAAAACCTGTTTATGCCATTACCTCTTCTGTTTCTGCAGATTTTGCTTTTTTGAATTTTTCTTCAATGAAAACGGGAGGTAATTTTATCAATTTAAATCAGATAAATGCAGAAACGGCTTTGGATAAATTAACAAATACAAATTTGAAGTTTCTAGGCATAAAAGAGAATTTAACCGTAACCGATTTATTTCCAATGGAAGGAACTTCGGTTTCGGGGAATTTTAGTTTTTCAGGTATTTCTTTGAATCCAAAAAATGAAATTACCTTGTTATTTGGCTATGATAATGAAGTTACTTTAGAAAAGAAAATTACGCTTGATGCAACTGTTCAAAATTCTAATGATGTGAATGTTGAAAAACTTTGGGCACAGAAAAAAATTGCCAATCTTGAATTGCAATACACTAATAATGCAGATGAAATTGAGCTTCTTGGAAAGAAATTCGGAATTGTAACCAAAAACACATCATTGATTGTTCTCGAAAATGTTCGTGATTATATTATGTACGATATTTTACCGCCAGCAGAATTACGTACTGAATTTGATTTAATTAAAAAGCAGGAACATGATACAAGTCTTGCACAGCAAAAGAATAATTGGGACAGTATCGATAGTTATTTTTCAGGATTAAATACTTGGTGGAAAAAAGATGTTAAATACAAAGGACAAAAAATTGCATCTAAGTATAAACACAAAGGACAAGTTCCACCGCCACCCCCAGGGGCAAGACACAGAGATGGGGATATAACAATTGGAACTGAAACTATAAAAGGAGATCCAGATGCTGTTTTAACGGTAGATGAACCTGTTGGTAGAGGAATAGCTGTAGCTGTTGAGGAAGATAATAATGTATATAATATGGCTCCTCAAGACAATTCTACACCTGTAGTTACTGAATTAAAAGATAAAAAAGTTGGAAGTGAGGAAATAGTAGTCGTAGGGTATGGAACTCAAAAAAAATCAGAGGTAACTGCCGGTTATGTTGCAGAAAAAGCAATCGTATCTGGACTTACAAATAATACAGCACAAGCACTGGAAGGGAAAGTCGCAGGAGTTGATGTTCAGTCGGCAAATGAAACATCACTAACATTTAATTACTCTGTTAGTGATACATTGACCTTTGATTCCAAAAACAAAGACAAAAAATGGAATCCAGACAGATTGTATTTAAAGGCTTTAGCAAAAGCTCCAAAAGAAAAACAATACGATTTGTATTTCGAATTGAGAAAAGCTCAGGAAAGAAATCCAAGTTTTTATTTTGATGTGGCGTACTTTTTCTACAATCAGGGAGATGTTAAAAAAGCATTGCTGGTTATCAGTAATATTGCCGATTTAGGTTTAGAAAATCATCAGCTTTATAAAACATTGACTTATACTTTGAGACAATGGAAAGATTATGACGATGCCTTGTTTACTGCAAAACAAGTTGTAAAATGGAGATCTCACGAACCTCAGAGCTTAAGAGATTATGCTTTGGCGCTTGAAGATGCTGGAAAATATCAAGAAGCGTTTGATGAATTGGTAAAATCGCTTGAAGTGAATTATTATGGAGAAATGAGCGGACAATACGAAGGTATTGAAGATATTGTTTTGATGGATGTTAATCGTTTAATGTCTGAGCATTCTGGTTTAAAAACGGGAAAACTAGACAAAAAATACCTTGCTAAAATGCCGGTTGATATCAGAGTTATCATGAACTGGAACCAAATGGATATTGATTTAGATTTACATGTAATTGAGCCAACAAATGAAGAATGTTATTACAGCCATACTTCAACACAAATTGGAGGAAGATTTTCAAAAGACTTCACAGAAGGTTACGGCCCAGAGCAATATATCATCAGAAATGCGATAAAAGGAAAATATCAAATCAAAACTGATTATTTTGGTGAAAGCGAATTAACCGAAAATGGTCCAGCAACAATTATGGTTGAAATTTATACCACAAAAGCGGGCAAAGTATCGCGAACTTTAAAAACAATTCAGCTAGGAAAAGTAAAAGAGAATGAAACTTTAGCCGAAATAGTTTGGTAAAGTCTGCAAATTAAGGATATGTCTCTCAAATTTAAAAGGCGAAATTGCGTTGTTCCATTCTAAAAACGTAATTTTGCCTTTTATTTTTTAGGTTTTAAAGCGTAATCTAAAATCTAAAATTTACAATCTAAAATTAAAGAATGACAGGAACCGTTTATAAATCTACAGGAAGCTGGTACACCGTAAAATCTCAAAATGGAGATTTTGTGGAATGCCGTATGAAAGGGAAATTCAGAATAAAAGGTATTAAAAGTACTAATCCTATTGCTGTAGGTGATATTGTTGATTATGAGTTGGATGAAACTTCAGATGCCATTACAGGAACAATTCATACTATTCACGAAAGAAAAAACTATATCGTTCGTAAATCGGTTAACTTATCAAAACAGATTCATATTATTGCTTCTAATATCGATCAGGTTTTTTTATTGATCACAATTGATAATCCGCCAACAACGACAAGTTTTATTGATCGTTTTTTGGTTACTGCAGAAGCATACGGAATCGAAGCCATTCTTGTTTTTAATAAAATAGATACTTTAACAGATCAGACTTTAGACGATCAGCTTTATTTGCAGCATATTTATTCTGAAATTGGATATAAATGTCTTCGTATTTCTTCGACAGAAAACAAAGGCGTTGACAAGCTAAAAGAAATGATGATTGGTAAAGTAAGTATGTTTTCTGGACACTCTGGTGTTGGAAAATCAACTTTGGTTAACGCACTAGAACCAAGTCTTCATTTAAAAACTTCGGTAATTTCAGAACAAAGCAAGCAAGGGCAGCACACTACAACTTTTGCTGAAATGTATGATTTGTCTTTTGATGCTCGAATTATCGATACGCCTGGAATTAAAGGTTTCGGAATTGTTGATATGGAGCCTTCAGAAATCAGCGGTTATTTTCCGGAATTCTTCAAACTGAAAGATCAATGTAAGTTTAACAACTGTTTACACAAAGAAGAACCGCATTGTGCCATAAAAGCAGCTTTAGAAAAAGATGAAATTGCTTGGTCACGATATAATAGTTACCTTAAAATTCTTGAAGGCGACGAAGAGCATTACCGCACCGATACGTATGGTGAAGATCGCGCTGCGAGTGATGAAACACGTAAGTAATTGTGAATGGTAAATTGTGAATTGTGAATTTTGAATTATGGCTGATAACATAATTAAAACAAAGTCTTTTAATTTTGCACTTAGAATTATTAAACTTTTTCAATTTTTAAAAGATGATAAAAAGGAGTATGTTTTGAGTAAACAATTACTTCGCAGTGGTACGGCGATAGGTGCATTAATTAGAGAATCTGAGCAAGCAGAAAGTAAAAAAGACTTTATTCATAAACTTGCAATTGCACAAAAAGAAGCAAATGAAACAGATTATTGGCTTGAATTGCTTTTTCAATCCAATTACTTAAATGAGATTCAATTTCAATCTGTAAAGTCTGATATTGTGGAAATAAATAAAATTTTAGCTTCAATTATTATAACCTCCAAGCAAAAACTAAGCACTACATAATTCACAATTTACCATTCACAATTCACAATTTTCTATGAGAGTAGTTATTCAAAGAGTTTCCCAAGCATCAGTAGCAGTTGATTCTAAAATTGTTGCCAACATTCAAAAAGGTTTATTGGTTTTAGTCGGAATTGAAGATGCCGATACACAAGAAGATATTGATTGGTTGGCTGGGAAAATCATTAAAATGAGAATTTTTGGAGACGAAAATGATGTTATGAATTGTTCGGTGCAGGATATTGACGGCGATATTATTGTTGTAAGTCAGTTTACACTTCATGCATCCACTAAGAAAGGAAACCGTCCTTCTTATATAAAAGCCTCAAAACCAGATTTTGCAATTCCGACGTACGAGAATTTTGTTCAAGCAATAGAAAAAGAGTTGGGCAAGAAAGTGCAAACAGGAATTTTTGGCGCCGATATGAAAGTCAGTCTTCTCAATGACGGGCCCGTTACCATTGTAATGGATAGCAAAAACAGGGAGTAAAAATATTATTAAACATTTGTTAAGGATTTCTGAAAATAATATATATTTGATGAAAATCCCTACTAATGAAAAACCTTTTTTTTGCGTTATTTTTATTCTTAACAACCCTTAATTCATTCGCCCAAAAGAGCAATTATCCTATTCTTTCTATTCCAGATAGTTTAAAACAGAATGCCAATGCTGTTCTTCGTTTAGACCAAATGGATATTGTTATTGCTTCGCAAAGAAGTATGAATATTAAGACCCAAAGAGTGGTTTCTGTTTTAAATGAAAAGGGTCTAAATGATATTGACGCATACTGTCATTATGATAAAACAACTTCAATAAAAAATATCGAAGCTGTAGTTTATGATGCATTGGGGAATGAGATAAAAAAAATCAAAAGAAAAGATTTTAAAGATCAGAGCGCTGTAGGCGGAAGTACTCTTTTTTCTGACAATCGAGTGCTTTATTTAAATTATACACCCATTTCCTATCCTTTTACAATTGCTTATACCAGCGAAGTTGAAACTTCAAATACTGCATTTATACCAAAATGGTATTTTATTGGAGGTTATTATTTGAGCGTAGAAAAATGCGTTTTGAATGTAACTTTCCCGAAAGGATTGGGCTTTAAGAAAAAAGAGTTCCAATTTGATAACTTCAACATAACCAAAACAGCCGATACAGATACAAATCTAAGTTATACAGCAACAAATATCGCGGCTCAAAAACAAGAAGATCTTAGCCCTTCTCCTTCAGATCTTTTTCCTAAAGTCATGATGGGATTAGAAAACTTTCACTTAGAAGGAGTGGACGGAAATGCTACTACTTGGGAAGCATTCGGAAAATGGTATGAAGATAAAATCTTAACTGGTACGACTGTTTTGACAGAAGAGACCAAAGCAAAAATTAAAGCATTGGTTGGAGATGAAAAAGATCCTATAAAGAAAGCTAAAATCATTTACGATTATGTGCAAAAAAAATCGCGATATGTAAACATTGCAATTGGCATTGGCGGTTGGAAACCCATGTTAGCCAACGATGTTGACCGTTTAGGATATGGAGATTGCAAAGCGTTGTCAAACTATACAAAAGCGCTTTTAGAGGTTGTAGATGTTCCATCTTATAATACTATTTTATATGGTGATCGTTACAAAGAAAATATTCAATCTGATTTTGTTTCGATGCAAGGGAATCATATGATTTTGGCGATTCCTAATAAAGATAATTATATCTGGTTGGAATGTACAAGTCAGGACGATCCGTTTGGATATCAAGGAATTTTTACTGACGATCGCGATGTTTTGGTTGTAAAACCTGAAGGAGGGCAAATTGTACGAACTAAAATCTACGATGATAAAGGAAACACGCAAGTAGGGAAAGGCGTTTACACAATTGATCCAACTGGAAATTTTTCTGGCACTTTAAAAATAGCCTCTCAAGGAAGTGTGTATGCTTCTAAATCTCGAGTAGAAACTATGCAACCAAATGAAAAAGAGGAACATTACAAAGAGTATTGGGATAATATCAACAACTTGAAACTAGGTAAAATTACTTTTACAAATGATAAAGAAAATATTCGTTTTACCGAAGATGTTCAGATAAGCGCTGTAAATTATGGAGCTATTACGGGTAACAAAATGATTTTTGTAGTCGATGCTTTCAATCAATATACAGGAAACGTAAAACGCATTAGAAACCGAAAAAATCCTTTTCAAATACAACGTGGTTTTTTAGATACCGATGAAATTGAAATCAATCTTCCAGAAGGTTTCAGTATCGAATTCCTGCCTTCCAATTATGAGCTAAAAGGCAAATTTGGCGAATACAAAACCGAAATCATTAAAAAAGACAATAATAAACTGACTTATAAAAGATCGATGTTTTTAAATAAAGGAAAATATTCGAACAAAGAATATGATGAGTATCGCCTATTTATGGAACAAGTCTCGAGAAACGATAACGCCAAAATAATATTAACCAAAAACTAACAAGTGTAACCAAAGTAAACCAAAAATTACCAATGAAAATTATTAAATTATTTAGTCTCACTGTGCTTTTATTGATCGCTTCAAAAGCGATGTCGCAGGAATTTAAATTAGGAAAAGTATCCATTGCAGAATTAGAACAAAAGTCGCACCCGAAAGATTCGGCAGCGACAGCCGCTATTTTGTATAAAAAAGGAACAGCAAGAATTGAGTATGATGTTAATGATGGTTTTGTCACAGTGACAGATGTAGAAACCAGAATTAAAATTTACAAAAAAGAAGGCCTAGATTGGGCAAACCAGGATGTTTGGTTCTATAATTATTCTGGTCTAAGAGAGAAAGTGTCTTTTTCGGATGCTGTAACTTACAACATAGTTGGCGGTAAAATTGAAAAAACGAAGCTTAAAAGTGATGGCGTTTTTGAGGAAGTACTAAATAAATATAAAAGCTTAAAAAAAATAACAATGCCTAATGTAAAAGAAGGTTCTGTTATTGAATTTAAATATAGTATTAAATGTCCACAGGAAATAATAAGAGATTGGGATTTTCAAACGAGTATTCCAGTGAACTATTCTGAATTTTCAACATTCATTCCCGAATATTACACTTTCAGTCCAAGACAAAAAGGTTATTTTTTTCCTAAGGCAACAACAGCAAGGGTTGCCAAAAGTATCACTTTTAATAACAAGGAAAGATCGGGTGGACGTGTGACATCGACTAATTTTTCTACTGATTATTTAAGTTATATGGAAGATCAAGTTACGTACAAAGCGGTAGATTTTCCAGCAATGAAAGATGAGGCTTATGTTAACAATATTGATAATTATACATCGTCTGTTGCTCACGAATTATCAATGACGAAATTTCCAAATCAGGTGCTTAAAGAATATTCTGCAGATTGGGCTTCGGTTGTAAGAACAATTTATGATTATGATGATTTTGGTCCTGAGCTTAATAAAACAGGTTATTTTGAAGATGATTTGAAAAAAATACTTTCAGGAATCAATACGCCTGAAGAGAAAATCTTAGTTATTTTAAATCACGTAAAATCAAACGTAAAATGGAATAAATATTACGGTTATGGCTGTGATAATGGAGTTAAAAAAGCGTACAAAGAAAAAACGGGAAATATTGCCGATATAAATTTAATGCTTACAGCGATGCTTCGTTATTCAGGATTAACAGCAAATCCAGTTTTGGTAAGTACACGTTCAAACGGAATAGCGTTGTTTCCTAACAGAACGGCATTCAATTACGTAATTGCTGCGGTAGAAACTCCAAACGGATATGTTTTACTAGATGCGTCAGAAAAATTTACGGTTCCGAATGTTTTGCCACTTAGAGTTTTAAATTGGTCAGGAAGATTAATTAGAAAAGATGGTTCATCAGAAGAAATTAATTTAATGCCAGAGAAAACTTCTGTTGATAATGTTTTTATGAATTACAGTATCGATAGCGCTGGAAAAGTTACCGGAAAAACAAGAAGACAATACATGGATTATAACGCCATGATTACGCGTGGCAATATTGAAGGTTTAAAAGAAGAAGAATATTTAGAAAAGCTAGAAAACAAAAATAAAAAAATCGAAATCAGCGATTATTCAAAAACAAACGAAAAGGATATTCTTCTTCCTATTATAGAAAGCTATTCTTTTACAGGAAATGATTTGTGCGAAGTTATTGGAGGTAAAATTTATTTGAATCCAATGTTGTTTTTTGCGACAAATAATAATCCGTTTAAGCAGGAAAGTAGAGAATATCCAGTAGATTTTAGTTTTCCATTCACAGATAAGTACAGTATTAATATTGAAATACCAGAAGGCTTTGTGGTTGAAACATTGCCAGCCCCAGCTGTTGTAACAATGGAAGATAATTTGGGTGTTTTTAAATTTAATATAGCGGCAAACGACAATAAACTTCAGTTGTCTATTTTGCATCAAATAAATGAAGCTATTGTTTCTGCTGAAAAATATGAGATGCTGAAAGAATATTATAAAACAATGGTAGAAAAAGAAACGGAAAAAATCGTTTTGAAACGTATTTAATTATGCTGAGATTCCTTCTAATTTGTATCACCCTTTTGGGAAGTACAATAACTATTCAAGCTCAAAATTATGACTTGGGAAAAGTAACTATTGCAGAGTTAAATGAAAAAGTTCATCCTAAAGATAGTAGCGCACCCGCTGCTATCTTGTTTAAAAAAGGAAGAACTTATTTTGGCTATAATAAAGATGTTGGATTTTATGCCAACCATGTCTGCGAAGTGAAAATCAAAATTTATAAAAAAGAAGGTTTAAGCTGGGCCGACCAGAAAGTGCGTTTTTATATCGGTTATGATAAGTTAAATGAAGATCGTTTGGAATTTTCAGATGCAGTGACCTATAATTTAGAAAATGGCAACATCGTAAAAACTAAATTAAATAATCAGGGCGAGTTTAAAAACAAAATCAATCAATATTGGAAAGAAAAGACGATTACTTTGCCCAATGTAAAAGTAGGTTCTATTATTGAATACAAATATGTTTTAAGATCTGAAAATCTGGTGAAGTTTCCCGATTTTGATGTTCAGTTCAGTATTCCTGTTGACTATTTTTATTACAAAACACAGATTCCAGAATTTTATATTTATAAACCCATTTTAATTGGAGGAATTCCGTTAGAAACAGAATCTAAATTTACAGGCGCTAGTCAGAGTTTTGATAATGCTTACAGTCAGACAAGCTCATTTAATTATAAACAGATTGAAACCTTTTACAAAGGAAAAGATGTTCCAGCATTAAAAGAGGAACCTTACATTAATAATCTTGAAAATTATCGCGGAAGCATTCAGCAAGAATTAGAAAGAGTGCGTCTTCCTGATCAGCCTGTAAAAGATTACAGTTTAACTTGGGAAGGTGTGGCAAAAACTATTTTTAAAGATGACAGCTTTGGAAAACAATTAAATCAAGGCAGTTTATTTACAGATGATCTGAATAAATTATTGTCTAACGTAGAAGATAAAAAGGAAAGATTAAATCTGATTTTTACGTATGTTAAAAATCGAATGAATTGGAATGAGATTAATAGCTGTTATACAGAAAAAGGAGTCGAAAAAGCTTATAAAGATCAAACTGGTAATGTCGCAGAAATCAATTTTATTCTGATAAATATGCTTCGTGCGGCTGGTATAGAAGCCAATCCTGTTTTGGTAAGTACTATACAAAATGGACTTCCAGTGTATCCAACAAGAACGGGATTCAATTATGTAATAGTTGCGGCCGAAATTGATGGTAAAAAAACTCTTTTGGATGCAAGTCATAAACTTACGGCGCCAAACATTTTACCATTAAATGTTTTAAATTGGAACGGAAGATTAATCAAAAAAGATGGCAGTTCTGAAGAAATTCAATTAGATCCAACACAACAGTCTAAAGAAATTTACAGTCTTATAGTCAAAATAAATCCTGACGGAAAAATGAATGGTCAGGCTCGAGTTCAACGAACAGATTATGATGCATACAGTTTTAGAGAAGAAAATAATACTAAAACGGAAGACGCTTATCTTGAAAAATTAGAGAATAGATTGGGAGGTTTAGAGATTTCAAATTATGCAATCGAAAATCAGAAATCAAACTTAGATCAGTCGGTCATAGAAACTTTTTCTTTTGCTTCAAGCAACCGTTCGGATATTATTGATGGGAAGATTTTTGTAAACCCTTTATTGTTTTTTACCCAAAGTAAAAATCCGTTCAATCAAGAAAAAAGGCAAATGCCTGTTTATTTTGGATATAAAAACATAGAAAAGTTTAATTTGAATATTGAAATTCCGCAGGGATATACTGTAGAATCACTTCCTAAACCATTTAGAATATCTTCAGAGGACAAGCTGATGTCTTTTATTTTAAATTTTTCGGTTTCTGAAAACAAAATTCAAATTGTGAGCCAAAAAGAAATCAACAGTAGTATTTTTGTAGCCGAGTATTACGGAATGATAAAAGAGTTTTTTCAGAAGATGATCGTAAGCCAAAATGAAAAAATAATTCTTAAAAAGATATAGAATATGGATTTGAAAAATGCACAATTAGCTGTTGATACTTGGATAAAAGAACATGGTGTTCGCTACTTTAACGAATTGACCAATATGGCACAGCTGACAGAAGAAGTTGGCGAGGTTGCTAGAATCATTGCGCGCCGTTATGGAGAACAATCTGAAAAAGAAAGTGATAAAAACAAAGATTTAGGAGAAGAATTGGCCGATGTTGTTTTTGTTGTACTGTGTTTAGCCAATCAAACAGGAATCGATTTACAAGCATCTTTCGATAAAAAAATGGATCTAAAATCGGTTAGAGATAAAGATCGTCACAAAAACAATGATAAATTGAAATAATTGTGAAATATCATTCATAAGTTCTGAATTATGAGTTTTGAATTTTGAATTATGAATGGGGAGTGGTAAATTGCGGGGCTGAATTATGTTTCTAATCATTCCTAATTCATAATGCACAACTTACAATTAAAAAAATGAATTTAAAATTAAGCACGAATTCAATATTCACTATTGATGATTCGCAACTAAATATCACCGGTTCTAAAAGTGAAACGAACCGCTTATTGTTATTAAAAGCATTATTTCCAAATATTACTTTAGCCAATACTTCCAACTCAGACGACAGCGAAGTAATGCAGAAAGCATTGGCAGGAAATGATGAAATTGTAGATATTCATCACGCAGGAACAGCAATGCGTTTTCTTACTGCTTATTTTTCGGTTAACGAAGGTAGAGAAGTGGTTTTGACAGGTTCTAGCAGAATGCAGGAGCGTCCGATTAAAATTTTAGTGGAAGCTTTGGCACAATTGGGTGTTGAGATTTCATATGAGAAAGAAGTAGGTTATCCGCCAATTCGAATTAAAGGAAAAAAAGTTACAGATTCAAAAGTAACTTTGGCAGCCAATGTAAGCAGCCAATATATTTCGGCACTTTTATTAGTAGCTTCAAAATTAGATAATGGTTTAGAGTTGACTTTAGAAGGAGAAATTACTTCGATTCCGTATATCAAAATGACTTTAGCTTTGCTAGCTGATTTAGATATTAAAACGAGTTTTGAAGGAAATGTGATTAAGGTATTCCCTAAAGAATCAGTTGAAACTAAAGAAATGGTGGTAGAGTCAGACTGGAGTTCGGCTTCTTATTTCTTTAGCCTTGTAGCTTTGTCTGATGCGGCTAAAATTACTTTAAGCAGTTATAAAGAAAACAGTCTTCAAGGAGATTCTGAATTGGTTTCTCTTTATGAGAAGATGGGGGTGAAGACTACTTTCCAAAACAACAAAATGACTTTGGAAAAAGTTTCTGGATTCAATTACGAAGATGTAAATTTTGAATTGAACAATACGCCAGATATCGCTCAAACTATCGTAGTTACTTGTTTAGGTTTAGGAATTGGATGTCATCTAACAGGACTTCATACTTTAAAAATTAAGGAAACAGACCGACTAGAAGCTTTAAGAATTGAGCTTACAAAATTAGGAGCTAATATTTCTGTTACTAATGATAGCTTGACTTTATTGCGTTCTGGCGATATTAATCATGATGTGCATATTGCAACATACAACGATCACCGCATGGCAATGGCATTTGCACCATTAGCAATAAAAGTTCCAATTATTATTGATGATGCCGAAGTAGTTTCTAAATCTTACCCAGATTTCTGGAACGATTTAAAAGCTTTAAACTTTCAAATAACAGAATTGTAAATTTTTTTGAACCATATAAGTAATAGTAAGTTCAATTAAAATTCAATAAAACATAGCCTCTGGTTTTAACGAGAGGTTTTTTTATGCGTGAATTTGATTGTACTCACAAAGTTTGTCATTTCGACGAAGGAGAAATCTCCGCAAGAAGCTCTACAAAGATTAGCTTATTGGAATGGAGTTACTTGCGGAGATTTCTGCTTCGTCAAAATGACAATAATAGGTTGAAAATGTTTTTTGTAGAAAAAAAGCATTTTTTAGCCATCTCGAAACCTCACAAAATCAAGGACTTTTGAAAATAAACGTCAAAAGACTTGACAACGCCTATCTCACAATCGTATATTTGCAACCGATTTAAAATTTTAGATAAACAAATCTAAAAGCTACACTCTAAAATCAACAATTCAAATATGAAATTATCACACTTCAATTTCAATTTACCGAAAGAACTTTTGGCTGAATTCCCAGCAGAAAATAGAGATGAATCTCGTTTAATGGTAATTGACCGTAAAAAAAACACTATCGAACATAAAATGTTTAAAGACGTGATCAACTATTTTGATGACGGAGACGTTTTAATTCTTAATAATACAAAAGTTTTCCCTGCACGTTTGTACGGAAACAAAGAAAAAACTGGAGCTAGAATTGAAGTTTTCTTATTAAGAGAATTAAATTCTGAGCAACGCCTTTGGGATGTTTTGGTTGATCCCGCTAGAAAAATCCGTATCGGAAATAAACTTTATTTTGGTGATGACGATTCGTTAGTTGCTGAAGTAATCGATAATACAACTTCTCGTGGTAGAACATTACGTTTCTTATACGATGGGTCTTACGAAGAATTCAGAAACAAATTGACAGAACTTGGAGAAACTCCAATTCCTAAATACATCAACAGAGAAGTTACTGCTGAAGATGCTGAAAGATACCAAACAATCTATGCAAAAGAAGAAGGAGCTGTAGCGGCACCAACTGCTGGTTTACACTTCTCAAAACACCTTTTGAAGAAATTAGAAATCAAAGGAGTAAATTTTGCTGAGGTAACTTTACACGTTGGTTTAGGGACTTTTAACCCAGTTGAGGTAGAAGATTTATCTAAACACAAAATGGATTCTGAGGAATTGATCATCACTCAAAAAGCTTGTGATATTGTAAACGAAGGAAAAGCAAAGAAAAAACGTATTTGCGCAGTCGGAACAACTTCTATGCGTGCAATTGAAAGCTCTGTTTCTTCTGCTAATACTTTGAATCCTTACGAAGGATGGACAAATAAATTTATTTTCCCTCCTCACGATTTTAGTATTGCAAACTGTATGATTACAAACTTCCACACACCAAAATCAACATTGTTAATGATGATTTCTGCTTTCTGTGGACACGATTTAATGAAAAAAGCATACGATGAAGCGATTAAAGAAGGATACAAATTCTATTCTTACGGAGACGCGATGTTAATTCTTTAATTAGAATTTATATTATAAAGAAGACTCGACAGTTTTTTAGAAGCTGTCGGGTTTTCTGTTTTTTAATGGTTTCAAGTTTCAGGTTTCAAGCTTCAAGTTAATATACTTTGTGTCTTTTAACCGCAAAGTTCGCAAGGATTTTTATCTAAGCTAACGTTTACAAACGCAAAGTTCGCAAAGCTTTGCGTTCTTTTGCACGTGGCAAACACAAACTGAGTAAAAAAACCTTGTGACCTTTGCGTTTAAAATCGCAAAGTTCGCAAAGCTTTGCGTTCTTTTACATTCGGCAAACACAAACTGAGTAAAGAAAACCTTTGCGAACTTTGCGGTTAAAAGCCACAACGCATATTAACCTGAAACAAAACAAACAATTTTTGTTATTTTAGCATCCAAAACAAAAACACAATGACTTTTCAAAATACACGCGAATTTGCACGAGAGCTAGATTCGAAAGACACACTAAACCACTATCAGGAACAATTTATTTTTCCAAAAGTAAACGACAAACGAGTAATTTATTTTACAGGAAATTCACTAGGCTTACAGCCAAAACGCACCAAAGCTTATGTTGATGAAATAATGGATGATTGGGCAAATTTGGCAGTTGAAGGTCATTTTTATGCCGAAAAACCTTGGTGGGATTATCAAGAAAGATTTGCAGAACCTTTGAGTAAAATTGTGGGTGCGCTTCCATCTGAAGTTACGGTGATGAATACTTTGACTGTAAATCTTCACTTACTGATGGTTTCTTTTTACCAGCCAAAAGGGAAGCGTTATAAAATTATATGCGAAGAAAAAGCTTTCCCGTCAGATCAATATATGTTTCAAAGTCAGGTCAATTTTCATGGTTATAAAACTGAAGATGCAATTGTAGAAATCAAACGTCGTGAAGGAGAACACAATATTCGTCTAGAAGATGTCTTAGCAAAAATTGAAGAAGTTGGAGACGAACTGGCTTTAGTTTTAATTGGTGGAGTTAATTATTATACCGGACAAGTTTTTGATATTAAAACCATCACTGCCGCCGGACAAAAAGCTGGAGCCAAAGTAGGATGGGATTTAGCACACGCGGCAGGAAATATCAAATTAGAACTTCATGATTGGAATGTAGATTTTGCTGCTTGGTGCAGTTATAAATATATGAATTCAGGCCCAGGAAATGCTTCGGGTTGTTTTGTTCACGAAAAACATCATAATTCAGACTTGCCAAGATTTGCAGGATGGTGGGGACACAACAAAGAGCGCCGTTTTAAAATGGAACCTAATTTTGATCCGGTTCACGGTGCAGATGGATGGCAGATTAGTAATCTTCCGGTTTTATCTTTAGCACCATATTTGGCTTCAGTAGAAATGTTTGCTGAGGTTGGAATGGATACTTTAATTGCAAAACGCGATCATATTACTTCTTACTTGGAATTTATTCTTCATGAAATTGATAAAGAAGTAGAAAGTACCTTCGAAATTATTACACCTTCTAACCCAGAAGAAAGAGCTTCACAATTATCTGTTTTCCTTCACGGAGAAGGAAGAGCCTTGTTTGATTATTTAATGAAAAATGGTGTCATTACAGATTGGCGCGAACCAAACGTTATTCGTCTAGCACCAGTTCCGTTATATTGCTCTTATGAAGATATGTATGATTTCGGGCAAATTCTGAAAAAAGGAATTTTAGGGAAGTAAAAAATTAATCTCGCAAAGGCGCGAAGGCGCAAAGTTTTTTTAAGCCACAGATTAAAAAGATTTTTTTCTCAATAGCCTCCAGCTTTAGCTGGAGGTATTAAAGATGAAGTTAAGAGGGCTTTAGCCAAACGAGTTCAGTTTAGCTAAAGCCTTTTCTTTTGATGACTTTTTCATCCAAGTTTTAGCTGAATGCTATTAAACTTAAAAATAAAAACTTTGCGCCTTCGCGACTTTGCGAGCATAAATCATTCAGCTTGAAAAATAAAACACAGCGAGAAACAAACATCAATCTTCAAATCTTATAAACTTTCATAAGAATTCTGTAATAAACATTATAGCAGATATTCCTTAATTTGTAATGTATAATTTTAAAAAATTACAATCATGAAAGGCTTATATATTTTATTGACCGTGATATTTTTAACTTCTTGCCAAAATCAAAGCAAAGAAGATATAAATAAAGCTAAACAAGCCAGCATTGATTCAATGAAAGTTGAGATTAACAAACAGCGTGTTATCGATTCGATGAAGACTGAAATGGCGAAATTAAACGAGGAAAAGATCGAAGCTCAAAAAGAGAAAGTTGTAGTAGTGCATCAGCAAGCCGCCGCTACAACAACAGCTGCACCAGCTAAAAAGAAAGGTTGGAGTGCAACCGCTAAAGGTGCTGTAATTGGTGCTGGAGTAGGTGCTGCAACTGGCGCAATTGTCAGTAAGAAAAAAGGAGAAGGTGCGATTATTGGAGGTTTAGCTGGAGCTGCGGTAGGAACTGGAACAGGAGCTGTTATTGACAGTAAAAACAAAAAGAAAGAATAGTTATTCTATAAATAAAAACAAACCCCAAATTAGATAATAATTTGGGGTTTTCAATTTTAAACCAACTCTGAAACGGGAATTTTAATACCAACTAATTCTGATTTACAAGAATCGAGTTGATCAAGATGACCCTTAAAGACTGACGTCGATTCAAATAAATTTTTATAATACTCAATTCCATCTAACAGATTAGATTTAAAAGAATTCAATTTTTTAAGCTGAGCTACTGTAAGTTCTCCAGAAATAGATTGAATTTCATTTCTAAAATAGGTAATATACATTTTAAGCTCTTTTATAAACAAGTTTGGGCGCTCAATTCTAATAACCGATTTGCCTTGATAAATATGCTGGATCATTTCTTTTAAAGAAACTTCCTGATCAAAATAAGCTAAGTTTGGCCCAGGGCAAATTACTACGCCTTGTGCCTGACCTTTTATTTTAATGTCATTTTCTAGATAAGAAGCATTGGCCAAGCCAACACAAAGACAGGATTTTTCGGTGATTTTGATTTTGCTTTTCTCAAATTCATCTGAAGAAATCGAATTCTTTTTTGCTTCTAATTCTTCCAGCTTAATATCCTGATATTTTTTTGAAGCTGTGCAAATTCCGTGTGGGTCGTATTCTTTGCTTAAAGCTAAAAATTTCTTCGGACAAGAACTTCCTGCTTTGTTTTCATGAATTCGCTTTTGCTTTAAAAATTCATTTGTAGTTCCTTTCAAAGTATTAAAAGGAACTCCCAAAGGAGAAATATTGCTTAAATAAAAATCATCTTCTTTGGCATTCATTAATAAATTACGAGTTTCTTTATCGACAGATGTCGCTTCTGGAACTAATAAAAATGGCGAACCCCAGCCTACAGAATCAACGTTATATTCGTCTAATAAAAACTCATGTTCTGCTGCAGTTCCAACGCCGCCTTGAACCGTAATTTTTAATTCTAACGGATTTTCAGGAATAGGCTGATTTTTTGCCTGTAAAGCCTTAATCATTAAATCGTGGGCCGATTGTACCAATTGTTCTTTTTTCTGCTTGAATTCTTCTAAAATCGTGCCCAATAAGAGTCCGTCGGTAGCAAAGGCATGTCCGCCGCAGTTTAATCCCGATTCTATTCGATATTCTGAAACCCAAAGCCCTTTTTTGGCCAAGAAATTTCCTTGAATCATAGCCGATCTAAAATCACTTACTTTTAAGATAATTTTCTTTTTCAGTTCGTTATTTTCATTTGGAAAAAAATCTTTGAAGTTTTCGAAGTAACCAAACAATCTCGGATTCATTCCAGCAGAAAGCACTACAGAAGATTCTAGATTACTTTTGGCAAAACCTCTTAAAGCAGCATGTGCATCATTAAACTCAATTGGAAGCTGTTCATTTTTAACAAAATTATCTTTGTCCAATTTGGTCATAATGTTAACATCGATTTCTCCTGGAAAAAGATTGGTTTCGATATAATTTTGGATGTTCTCTTTAAAAGCAATTCCGTCATCCAATAAATTCTGAAATCCTTTTTTAATGTCAGAAGTATTTGGCAGCATTGACATAAAGTTTTCTAAAGCTGTTTTGCTTTCTGCCAATTCTGTTTTGAAATTTTCGAATTTCTCTTTTACAATTTTATCGATTAAATTTAAATAAGAGGTAATTCTTTCAGCGCGGTAGTCGTGAAATTTTTGAGTGATTTCTTCGTAAGGAATATTGAATTTTGTGCTGTAAAAATTACGCATCTTCTCAATCAGATCATCGTCTGCTAAAGCAACAACAGATGAAATTCCGTACTGCGCTACTCGAATAGGGCTGTCTATGGTATAAGCCAATCCCATTACTGGAATATGAAAAGTATGCAGGTTATTTTTTGTCATTTGTATTCGGATTAAAATAGGAACAAATGAAGAAAAATAAATTTTCCTAAAACCTGATAATTGTCAGGTTTGAATGGGATTGCGGATAGTGTAAAAAGATTGTCACGAATTGCATAAATTTTCTCGAATTTTTCTTTTTTTACACTGCGAATAAAAAATTAGTGCCAATTCGTGCAATTTGTGGCTGAAAAATAATATTCTAAATCAAAATCTTCTTCAATGATTCTGCAATACTTCTCCACAAAAGATTGTAGAACGATCGATCTTGAAGCCGTTCAACTTCGACTTCGGCGGTTTTGGGTTTTTCTTTCGAATCGTTTTTAACTAATAAATTAGCAACTGCCGTTTTGAGTTTGGCTTCTTTTTCTGGGCTTTTCTTTTGGTATAATTTTACTTTCAGATCTTCATAATCCAATGAAGCATTTCCTTTCGATCCGTTGTCGTTTCCGTAGAAATTAAAACGGTATTTATTGAAAGTTCCGGTAAAAGTACTGTTGATGTAGGGTTTAGTGAATTTTGTCATAGCTCCAACATCAAAATTTGAAATCATGCCT
This sequence comes from Flavobacterium sp. B330r, assembly GCF_056824325.1. Lineage (NCBI taxonomy): Bacteria > Pseudomonadati > Bacteroidota > Flavobacteriia > Flavobacteriales > Flavobacteriaceae > Flavobacterium > Flavobacterium sp. B330r. Next base: position 1,276,295 of record NZ_CP124860.1, on the reverse strand, counting down.
TGAATATGAAATCCGTCACTTTTGTCCAGAACATTAAAACGCCAATCGACATCAAGCGGAGAATTCTTCATGAAAATACATTTGACTTTAATTTTTACATCATCCGTTTTTTTCAGACCAAAACCGCTTCGCAGATTCGTTGCTTGTAAATTGAATTTGTCAAAAGTTAGCATTCCTGGCCCTTTAGCAAAATCAAGTTCTTCTTCATAAACCAATTTCGATTTAAGAACTTGCAAAGTGTCAATTTGAAGAGGGAATTTTAGATTTCGCAATAAATGATTGTAAAGATATTTTTTGCTTGGATCGTCTTTTACCATTTTTCCGCGGTAAATATTAGCATCAAAATGATTAATCACCAGCGAATTGGCTTTAAAATAAAAGCGGTCGTTTTTAAAGCCCCAATCCATTTTTTCAACCTGTGCTGAGTCAAATTTTAAATTGTAAATATCCTTTTCTTTTTCAAGACGTTTTGTAAATTCTCTTCGGCTAAACTGAGGAAGATTAGAGAAATTATTAATCTTTAAAAAATTCTTTTCGGTACTTATTTTTCCGATGTTGATGTGGTAGAAAATATTTGGTCTGTAAAACAAACTGTCACAGACCAAGGCATAGCTTTTATATTGAAGCGGAATTTTTTCTTTTAGTGTAGCATCAGTAATTAATATACCTTCCAGTTTTAAAAGAATTTTTTTAATGCTGAAAATCGGCTTGTCCGTATCCAGAGAAACCACATCGACCGTTCCATCGTTCAGGTAAATATTGGAAACGGCTATAATTTTACGAAAAGGATCTACAATTTCGGTTCTAATACTTTTGCTGTTGTTTATGAGCTTTTCGCCTTTTTTGTACAAAATCACTCGAGGTTTATTGATGATGATGCTTTCGGCTTGAATAATATCGCGAAATGCTAAATCCCAAATATTAAAATGTTTAATCGTAATAGACTCAATTTTGGCGAAAAGCCCATTTTTACTGTCTTTTGGCTCATTTTTAGGGCTTACCAATAAAGTCTGTGCATTAATATTTCTAGAAAAAAGAGATACTTCAATTTTTTCATAGTTAATATTATATGCGGTTTTATTTTTTTCGTGAATAATGATTGGAAGCTGTTTTTTGATCCAGTAATTCAGCCCGATGTTGGCAAGAATTACAAGTGCAAAAAGAGAAATTACAACAATCGCTATTTTTTTATATACAGACATTTATAGGATTAATTTTAAATACATAAATTTAGACTTTTAAAGACTGTTGTCTCTTATAAGATTTTGAAGAAAAGTTACATTATTACGAATTTCATCCTTTTTTAAAATATGAGAATAATTAAAAAAATCCTGCTGACATTATTGGTGGTTATTGTAATTCTTGCGATTGGTTTGTGCGCTTATATTTTTCATCTAAAACCAAAATATGAAGGTTCTGTACAATTGAGTAATCTGGAAAAAGAAACCACAGTTTATTTTGATGATTTTGGAGTACCTCATATTTATGCAGATTCTGAAAAAGATGCTATGACTGCACTTGGTTATGTACACGCGCAGGAAAGATTATGGCAGATGGAATTGTTACGCCGAATTGCGCCTGGACGTTTGTCTGAAATCTTTGGAGGTGTTGCGCTTAAAAATGATACCTTTTTTGCTGGGATTGGAATCGAAGAAGCTTCGGCGAAAGCCATTGCCAAATTGGATAAAAACAGCGAAAGTTATAAACTGACTCAAGCTTATCTGGACGGAATTAATCAATATCTGGAGGAAGGAGTGACGCCAATAGAATTTACTTTGGTTGGTGTAAAAAAACAAAAATTTACTATAAATGACGTTTATAATATTTTTGGCTACATGTCTTTCAGTTTTGCTATGGCTCAGAAAACAGATCCTTTATTGACAGATATTAAAAATAAATATGGTGCTGCTTATTTGAAAGACTTAGGTATTGAAGGAGAATTTAATAATACGAAAATCAAAATTTCAAAAGAGAAAACAGAAGAATATAGCGAGATTTCAAAATCTATAACTGCAATGCTGGATCAGTCTCCGATTCCTCCATTTGTTGGAAGCAACAGCTGGGTTGTTGGGCCGCATAAATCGAAAACAGGAAAGGTTATTTTTGCTAATGATCCGCATATCGGGTTTTCGCAACCCGCAACTTGGTACGAAGCACATATTGTAACGCCACAACAGGAATTATACGGGTGTTATTTGGCTGGAACTCCATTTCCGCTTTTGGCACACAATAGAGATTATGCTTATGGTTTAACAATGTTTGAAAATGATGATATCGATTTTTATCAAGAAAAAAATAAAGCAGACGATGCTTCTCATTATCAGACCCCAACAGGTTTCAGTAAATACGAAATCAGAAAAAAAACAATAAAAGTAAAAGATTCTTCAGATGTTGTCTTGACAGTTAAGATTACACGTCATGGTCCAGTTATGAATGATTTTATAGATCGTTTAGAAAAGAAAAATCCAATTGCAATGTCTTGGACTTATACCAGAGAGCCAATTCAGATTTTAGACGCGGCTTATGGACTTTCGCATGCCAAAAATACTGACGATTTTAAAAAGGCAGTGAGTTTAATTGCCGCACCGGGATTAAATGTAATGTATGGCGATGCAAAAGGAAATGTGGCTTGGTGGGCGAGCGGGAGATTGTACCGACATAATGAAGGCGTTAACACGCATTTAATTTTGGACGGCTCAAGCGGTAAAGATGATATCACTAAATTTCTAGATTTCGAGCAAAACCCGTCGGCTGAAAATCCAGAATGGGGATATGTTTATTCAGCCAATAATCAGCCAGAAGCTATAGATAATGGTTATTTATATCCTGGATATTATTTGCCAGAAGATCGCGCCAAAAGAATTTCTGGGATTTTAGATGCGAAATCAGATTGGGATAAAGAAGCTATCAGTAAAATGATTTATGATAATACTTCGGATGTTGCAGTTGAAGTTTCGAAAAATTTAATAGCAAGTTTAGACAACAAACCACTTTCTAGTAAAGAAAAAGAAATTATAAATGTTTTGAAATCTTGGAAAGGAACCACAAATGTAGAAGACGTTGCGCCTACGATTTACAATAAATGGATTTATTTGTACCTCAAAAATACATTTGAAGACGAAATGGGCAAGGATAACTTCAATTTGTTTTTGGGAATTTCTTTAGGAAAACAAGTTATTGCCAATCAGATAAAAAATGAAAATTCGGTTTGGTGGGATAATATCAAAACAAAAAATGTAAAAGAAACCAGAACAGACGTTGTTTCAAAATCTTTTCATGATGCTGTTGCTGCCTTGCAGAATCAGTTGGGAGAAAATGTTTCAGAATGGAATTGGGGAAAAGTACATACGGTAGAACACGAGCATCCATTAGGAAAAGTCAAAGCGCTTCGCGGATTGTTTAATGTGGGGCCTTTTAATTCTCCAGGTTCAAATGAAGTAATCAATAATTTATTCTTCGGATTTAATGATGAAGGAAAGTATTACACGAAAGGCGGACCTTCAACAAGAAGAATTGTCGATTTTGCCGATATAGAAAACAGCTGGAGTATTTTACCAACAGGACAATCTGGAAATCCTTTCAGTAAACACTACGACGATCAAGCCGAAATGTACAACGAAGGTAAATTCAGAAAAATGAAATTGAACAAAGACGAAATCATAAAAACATCGACGAAACTGATTTTGAAACCTAAGAAGTAGTTTTTTTGTTTCAGGTTTCAGGTTTCATTTTTGAAGTTTCAGGTTACAACCTTTGTCAAAGTTTTAAATTTTGACAAAGGTTAAAAATCTCAGCATCTCATCATCTCAGCACCTTAGCACCTTACTTAGAAATATACTTCCCAAGTACAATATCATTTGCAAAAATGTTTAGATTATTAATTAAAACTTTATTGTTGGTCATAACATTTTGGGTTTGATAAGTTGGGTCTTTTTCATAGGCTTTTAATAAAGTTTCTAGTTCAACTTCGTCAAATACAACAAAACTGTTGTAAATCGCATCTCTAAAATTTTTGTAATTAATGCTTTGGGTAATTTCCATTGCCTTTTGGTCATTCCAACCTTCTTTTGCTGTAGCTTCATTTATTTTTGAAAGGCAAAAATCAATAACATAGTTTTTATACAGAGTTGCTTCAACAATTTTATCGATTATGATTTTGTTTTGCTGACTTGGCATCAATGGCTGATTGCTTTGAGATAAAGATTTAGAAGAAATAAAAAGACACAGGAACGCAACCAGAAAATGGTGTTGGTTTAGATTTTTCATAAGTTATTCAATTATTTTGGGTGGGGCTAAAATACTATTTTTAAAAAATAACTTCCCAATTTTGAATGTCCCAAGTTGTAACAAAAAACTCCGATACAACAACTGCTAGAGCTATTGTATCGGAGCCATTTTAAGAATTTAATCTAGAATACGCTGTCTTTATTTTTTAGAAAGTTCTTCTAAAACTTTTTTTCCGCCTTCATTTGTAGGATCCAATTCAACCGATTTCTTGTAGTTAGCAATGGCCAGTTTTTTATCTCCATCAGCCAAATAAGCTTCGCCTAAACTATCGTAAGCATTTCCAGATTTTGGGAAAGTATCCACGTTGATTTTGAAAACTTCGATAGCTTCTTTCTTTTTTCCAGTTTGAAGCAATTGATATCCAACTCTGTTCATATCGCCTTCTTTAATGGCATAAGTTGGATCGTTTTTTAGTTTTTTATAAGTTTCTGTTCCTGCTACTGCACCTTTTTCGTTATAAACATCCAATAGATCAAGAGCCAGCGATTTCTTTGGCTGATTAAAAGGCTGATTGTATAATATTGAACGTATTGCAGTATTCATTTCTCCCAAAACAGTTCCTCCAGTATTATTCAATAAAACCACAAGATTTTTGTCTTTCGGAATACGAGAAATAATAGTGTTAAATCCGTTGATACCGCCACCGTGTTCAATAACAGTTAATTTATCATTTCCGTTTGGAACTTCGTAAGTTGACCATCCGTATCCGTAAAAACCATTCCATGCTTTAATGTAAGGTTTGAACAAAGATTCCATTGATTTTTCAGAAAGCAATTTATTGGTGTAAAGCGCTTGATCCCATAAATACAAATCTTCTACAGTAGAATATAAAGATCCTGCAGCGTACGGAATACTCATATCAATATAGGCCGCATTTACTATTTTCTTTCCTTGTTTTTCATAACCAGCAGCTCTGTTTTTTAAAATAACTTCGCTATGATCGTAACCAGAATTAACCATTTTTAAAGGTGTGAAAATCGTTTCTTGTAAATTCTGCTCGTACGTTTTGCCTGTAATTTTTTCGATAATGTAACCCAATAAAAAATAACCCGAATTGCTGTAATTGAATTTTTCGCCTGGAGTAAATTCAAGTGGCAGATTAGAAAATGTCTTTACAAAAGCTTCTGGAGCATATGGATTTCTTGCTTTATCTTTAAAGAAGTTTGGTGCGCTGGTGTAATTTGGAATTCCAGATGTATGAGTCAATAAATGGTGAATGGTGATTTTATCACCGTTTTCTTTTGGATAATCTGGAAGATAAGTGGTAATAGGCACATCTAGTTTTATTTTTCCGTCTTCTGCCAGTTTTACAATTAAAAGAGCCGTAAACTGTTTACTGATAGAACCCAATCTGAATTTGGTATCAGGTTGATTCTGAATATTCCATTCCATATTGGCAGAACCAAAACCTTTTTTGAAAATTACTTTTCCGTTTTCTGCCACCAAAGCCGAACCGTTAAATTGCCCGTATTCGGTGTATTTGTTTAAAAGCTGTTCGATTTGCTGTGCTTTATCTTGAGCAAATGTGCTAAATGAGGAAAGCTGAAAAGCGACAAAAAGCACAATAAGTTTGATTGATTTTTTCATAGTGGATTGATTATGGTTTTAGATTAATGAAATTTGTTTTTGATTGATGATTGAAACTTCTTGAATGAAATAAACAGATGTCCTAAAAGGTTAGACGATTGTTTTGTGATTTGGTTTCAAGATTAATCCAAAATTTTTATTTTTTTTCGGAATATAAAAAAGTAGAGCACAGACCATTTACTTAAAAAGTAGGCCTATGCTCATAACTAACAGATATTTTTAGTGCTCTTAAGCAGTTAAAATTTTACTTATGTATACTAATAAAAGGATAAATAATTTGAACATGTTACTCAGATTAAAATTAATATCTGATGGCGATAGCAATTATTTGGTTTCGATATCGACTATTTTTCGGCCATTTTCTCCTAGATAATGAACGACTATATTTTCATAAACTTTGTAGCCATCATCAACATTGGTAAAAATGATTAAACCTTGTTTCGTTTTCGGAAGAAGAATAAAAATAGTCTGAACACCTTTATCAGCTCCGCCGTGAGAAAGCGCATAATTTTCGTTTCCTAAATCATAGATTTCAAAACCCAAACCAAAATATTTGTTTTTTTTCGTCTGGACTTGATGCGAAATCATATCGTCAAAAACCTTTTTGCTTAAGCCTTCGCTATTCATTATGCTAGATAAAAATCTGCCATAATCTTCAACTGTAGTCAAAAGATCGTCTGCAGCGCTTGCGGTTTTATTTTTAGTCGGGTCGTAAGCATTACCGTCTTTGTCATAATTAACGGCATATCTCGAAAGATCAATTTTATCATTCCATATAAATTGAGAATCGTTCATCTTTAAAGGATCAAAAACTAATTCTGAAGCCAATTGATCTAATGTTTTGTGAAATTTTTTCTCTAATGCTTTTCGCAGATATTCAAAACCTTCTCCAGAATATTGGTATTGCGTTCCCGGTTTAAATTTGAAATCTAATTTTTTAGATTCATTAAAATCCCTCCAATTCGGAAAACCAGTTTGATGGCTTAAAACAATTCTTGTCGTCAATAATTTATGATTCGGATCTTTAGCAATATCTGGATCAATCCAATATTTATTAAGCGGTTCGTCTAAATTCCATTTTCCTTGCGAAACCAATTTCAAAGCAACAATTGCAGTTACTGGTTTGGTTAGCGAAGCAACATTCCAAATCGTGTTATAAGGTGCGGGAACATCACGTTTCAGATTACCAAAAGTTTTTATTTGTTTCAGTTTTCCATCCGAAATAATTCCAATTCCTAAAGCAGGAACATTATTTTCTTTTAGCCATTTTTCCGTCACCTGATCATTGTCAAAAAGACCAGATAAGCCCGCTGTAGAACTAGTCATTTGATGATTGTAGCTTAGCGATCTTGCCAATTTCCACTCTTTATTTTTTAAGAGCCAAAGATGCGTGAATTTGGCAAAGCTTCCTGCTTGTTCAGCATTACCAGCAGAAGTTTCATAAAAGCGATGCGTTCCCATTTGAATCGCACCGTATAAAATGCCATTTTTAAATAACGGATAAATTTCGGTGCTTCCAGAAATTAATTCTCTGCGATAATTATATTTTCTAGTTGGAGAACAAATACCACTTTTAAAAGTCTTTAAAAATCTCGCTTTATCCGAAACACTGTCTTTGTCATGATAAAACTCAAAATCTTCAGTATATAAATTTTCGAATTGTTTTACATCGCAAGTATTAAAACCAATATCAAATAAAAGACTGTCTTTTGAAATAATAGTTTTATATAAAGCAGAGGTTTTTTCTTCTTGAGAAAAACCCATTTGTATTTGAAAGAGTAAAATTCCAACTAAAATAGTTTTTAATTGAAACAAAATAGGATTGATGATTTTCATTTTGATGATTGATTGATGATTATTGATTCTGCAAGAATACTTCAATCAAAAGTACCAAAATTGTATAAAAGCGAAATTTTATCTTTTTTGCGAAAGAAAATACAAATCAGGATTGAACATTTTTGGAGTTGTTTTAGTCACATCTTTAAACTTTCTGATAAAATGTGATTGATCGAAGTACTTATTATAAAGCGCAATTTCGGTTAAACTCATTTTCTCTAAATCGGCGTTCAGCATTTGATCGACCGATTTTCTGAATTTTAAAATCTGAATGTATTTTTTAATTGTAAGTCCAGTCGCCGTTTTAAATTTTATTTGAAGTAATCGCTGCGAAGAATGTAGCAACTTTCCTATTTCTGAAACCGAAATTTCATCTTCGCGAAGTCTTATGATTTCGCAGATTTTTTCAATTATATTTTGATTAGAGTCTGCTAATGCTTCAAAATAAGTATTAATTGTTTTTAATAGTATTTCAATATCAGATTGAATCTCCATTTTAAAAGGCAATTCAACTGAATTAATTTTAATAATCGAATCTGTAAAATTGCTCAAATCGTATTTAGGAAACAGAGAAAGCGTCCAAGTATGAAGCTGGATTATGGTAACTTTTGTTTTCGGCTGGATATTAACGAGCACTTTATTAGTCATTTGAGAGCAAAAATAAATGCCTTCTTTCATTTCGTATTTGTTTTTACTCGTATGAACTTCAATAGAATTGCCTTTAACAATAGCAAGATTAAAACAGCCGTTTGGCAAAACCAATTTATTTTCAATCAGGCTTTCGCCGATGCTGTTATCGAGACACCAAATTTTATTGACAAATCGTTCTGCTTTAGGACTGACGTAATGTTCTGAATATAATTGCATTTTTGGATGAGACTTTTTAATATTGATTTGCAATTGAACTTCAAATTTAGGTTAAAAAAAGTGATGTGGTAAAAATGAGATCCAAAAGATGATTTTGAATAATGTCCAGATTTTGTGGTTTTATAATAATTTTATAGTACCAAACCTAGAAATGGTATTAACTCCATATAAAAACCCAGCTGTAAAGCTGGGTTTTTAGTTTAATATTTATTTCTTTCCTGTAAATATATCAACCGTTGATGTTTTCTTAAACGGGTCATTAAAAAAACTCGTAACAATTAAATTGAATAATTCTGGTTTTTCATAAGCTCCAAAATGTGTTGCGCCTGGCATTACAAAAAAGTTCGAATTCGGAATATTATCAAATATTTCTATAGAATGTTCGAGTCTAATAGCATCTCGATCTCCTGACATTATCAACACAGGACATGTTATTTTCTGTAGATCCTTCTTAGAAATATTAGGCTGTTTTGCCAATAAAGTATATAAGTTTTTTGTGTGAGGATCTTTCGTGGCTTTTAAGGTGTCTAAAACCAATTGATCAATTTCGCTGTAAACTGCTTTTTTTCCAGGATATAAATTAGCTCCAAAAACAGCAACTTTTTCTGTTTTGTCCGGATGATGGATAGCAAGTAATAAACCTAAAATTCCACCATCGCTTTGTCCCCAGATGTAGGCATTTTTTATTTTTAACGAGTCAAGTAAAGCGCTCACATCATCTGCCATTTCGTTATAATTCAATTGCTTGTTAGAAGGATCAATAGATTTTCCGTGCCCTCTGCTGTCAATTGCAATAACCTGAAATTGCTTTTTAAAATATTCAATTCTTTTGCTGTGGCCTTTAATAGAACCGCCATTGCCATGAAGTAAAACCAAAGGTTTTCCGGTTCCATAAATTTCGTAGTACATTTTAAAGCCGTTAATTTCTTTATAATTTCCAGCTTCCTTGTTGTTGCCATATTTTATTGGTTCTGTTTGAGCATAAACAGCTACTGCAGATAAAAAGGCCATTAATAGTAAAAGAATTGATTTTTTCATGGTTTTGATTGATTAGTGTGAAATGGATTAAAAAGTAAGACGCGCAATTGTTCCATTTGTTTCATTTTAATACAATCTAATTGGAAAGAGAATGATGATTAGTAAAAGTTCAATTCAATTAAAAACCCCAGCTTTATGGCTGGGGTGTGTTTTTTATTCTTTAAATAATCGTGTGCTACTTTAATAATGTAATGGTGTAATTGTCTTTATTGTATTTGTCGCTAACAATTAATTTTGTATCTAACTCAGAAATCGTTATTTGTAAACTATTCGTAGTTAAGTTTACTTCGTTTACAATTTTATTAGTGCTGACCGATTTACTGTTTTTTAAAACTAGTTTAGTACCTTCATTAGAAAAATTTAGTATTAGATTTTTATTCTTGAAATCTAATTTAATTTCAATCGAATTAACTGGAAATGAATGTTCTTCATTTAGAATATCTAGATATTGATTAGGCACTTTTAAAAAGCAACTTTTGTTTGTATTGATAAGAATTTTTTGTTGCAAAACGTCATCAACAGATTCTGTAATATTTTTAGAAAATAATTTGCTTAAATTTTCAAAAGTCTTTTTATCATCCGTTTTCTCTAGTACAAAAGTATTAAAGAGCACTTGGTGAAACTCTTCATCAAATTGGTCTTTTAAAGATTCAACTATTTTTTCAATTTTTTCATCGTTGCTTAGTTCTTCCTCTTCTCCAAAAACCTCTTTAGGCGAAGGATTATCAAGTTTATATTTACCGTTTATTTTTTTTAGAAAGAGCGAAAATCTTTTTTCAAAAGAAGGCTCAACAAATAAATTTGTCAAAATTTGCTTTACGATTTCCTTATCCGAATACTCATTGATTTCAGTCGCTAGATTAAAATAAGAGAAAGCCGAAAAGGTATTTTTGTCTAAAACAAACTCAGGTTTATATTTTAAATAATCAAAAGAATAATCAACATATAATGTGTGCTCTTTTAAAGGTTTTTTAGTTTTAAAATCTATAAAATAAAGCGATAATCCATTTGTATATGGCAATTCATAATTTAAATCTGATGTAGACTTTAATTTAAATTGATAATTCGAACTGTAAGTATTATTGCCGCCAACAATCAAATCATAAATAAGGATGTCAGAACATAATTTGTCAATAAACATTTTAGCTCTTTTCATCTCCGCAGGAAAATTGTCTTCTATATCATATACGCTTTTGAGCGTGTTTTGAGAGTTTATAGAAATGGAAAAAAAGAATATGAATAATCCAGGCATTAATTTTCTAAAAGTCATTGGGATTTAGTTACGTTAAAAGTCAAAAATAGTGATTTTAGTTTCCTAAAATATATTTTTACTATATTCTCTAAAATAATCCTGTTTAGTATTTTCCCATTCTTCAGAAATAATACTAAAATAAACGTCATCTTTACTTTTTCCCTCAGAATCGACGTAATTGTTTCTGAAAACGCCTTCTTTTACAGCGCCTAGTTTTTCAATTGCTTTTTGCGATCTTATATTTTCAAGATCGGCGCTGAATTGTATTCTTCTAAATTGAATTTGTTCGAAACCAAAATTCAGCAATTCAAATTTGCATGCTTGATTTAATCCCGTTCCCTGAAAAGCTTTGCCGTACCAAGTCCATCCAATTTCGCATTTTTGGCTAGCGTTATTTAAGTAACCGTAGCGTGTACTTCCGGCAACTTTGTTAGTTGCTTTGTCAATTATTAAAAAAGGATAACAAATGCCGTCTGCTTTCTGTTTTAATGTACTTTTTATATAGTTTTCGAAATCTTGATCGTTTCGAACATACATTCCCATATATTTCCAGATTTCATCGTCAAATATGATTTCTTTGAGTTCTATATTTCTTTCGTTTTCAAAAGGAATCAAAAGCACTTTCTCGTTTTCTAAAATAATCTCCGATTGGATAATTTCGCTGTTCATGAATTTTGTTTTTTATGGAATGAATTAAATCGAAAGTAAAATTAGTTGTTTAATTTTTGTGAATAAATCGAATAAAATAACAATTTGTTATATTTTTAAAAAATCAAAAAACAGGATAATCTTTGTGAATCACTATTTACAAACAATTTGTTCATTTATTTTAAGGCTCATGTACAATTATTAGTTATTTTTACGACCCAATATTAGATTTTCCCTCGATGCAAACATCTTTAAAAATTGCTGTTGTTGGTTCTGGACTTGTAGGATCGTTACTGGCAATTTATCTTAAAAAAGCTGGTCACTCTGTTCATGTCTATGACCGTAGTCCAGATATCCGAAAAATAAATTTTTCTGGCCGTTCTATTAATTTAGCAATGTCCAACCGTGGCTGGAAAGCTTTGGATGCAGTTGGTGTTGGCGATTCGGTTCGAGAAATTGCAATTCCGATGGATAAACGTGCCATTCACTTGGTAGACAAACTAAATTTTCAGAATTACGGTCAAGAAGGAGAATCAATATATTCTATTTCACGAGGAAAACTAAACAGAAAAATGATCGATCTTGCCGAAGAAGCTGGAGCTGAATTTCATTTTGAACAGAAAGTTTGGGACGTTACGTTGAGCGATGCTACGCTTCATATTGGCGAAAGCGAAAGAGGCGAGTGGGAAGAAAGAAAGTTCGATATGGTTTTTGGTGCCGATGGTGCTTTCTCTAGAATCCGCCACAGAATGCAGCGCCAGAGCATGTTCAATTATTCTCAGGAGTTTTTGAATATGGGATATAAAGAATTAAATATTCCAGCAAATCCAGACGGAACACATAAATTAGATAAAAACTCATTTCATATTTGGCCACGAGGCGAGTACATGTTAATTGCACTTCCTAATCTTGATGGAAGTTTTACTTGCACTTTGTTTATGCCTTTTGAGGGCGAAAACTCATTTGAATCATTGATAGACCGTAAAATGGTAGAAGATTTCTTTGAGAAAAATTTTCCAGACTCGATTGAAGTAATTCCAGAATTGGCAAATGATTTCTTTAAAAATCCAACCAGTACTTTGGTTACCATGAAATGTTTTCCGTGGACTTACGAGAATAAAATTGCCTTAATTGGTGACGCTTGCCATGCCATAGTTCCATTTTACGGACAAGGAATGAATGCGGGTTTTGAAGATATCACCGTTTTGAGCGAAATGATTGAAAAGTACCAAGACGATTGGAAAAAAATATTTTCAGAATATCAGATCTCAAGAAAACCAAATGCAGATGCCATTGCAGAACTTTCATATCGAAATTTCTTAGAAATGAGTACCAAAACAGCAGATGAAAAGTTCCTACTGCAAAAGAAAATAGAAAAAGTCTTTTCAGACAAACATCCAGACAAATGGATTCCGCTTTATAGCCGTGTTACTTTTAGTGATCGCCCGTATGCTGAAGCTTTGGCAATCGGAGATTATCAAAACGGAATTATGGAAGAGGTTCTTAGAATGGAAAATATAGAAAACATCTGGAACAGTCCAGAAGTTGAAAACAAGATTTTAGCATTATTAGAGCAGGCTTAAGTTTTTATACCTATTTATATAAGTAAATATAATCTTTACACATAATAATAAACCCGACAGATTTTCAAGAATTTGTCGGGTTTTATATTTTAGGTTGGTTAAGTCCTTTTATTTTTTAAAGATTTTAGTCAAAACTCCAAACACACCTCTTATAAAAGTAGCGCTTGTTACGACTTTTAAAACAGACTTTGTAACAACTTCTGTAGTGCTTGGTCCTGTTTTTGAAGATTTGGTAGGAGCTTGCGCTTCTTGTTGTGCTGCAGCTTCTGTCGCTTCTGCCAGTTTTTTGTTTAAAATTTCAAAAGCACTTTCGCGGTCAATTTCTTCGGCATATTTTTTAACTAGTTTCGATTTGCCGTTTATTTCATCAATTTCAGATTGAGATAAAACATCCATTCTGCTCATTGGCGCACGCATCATGGTCGCAACAAGAGGGGTTGGGATACCTTTTTCATTAAGCGCCGTAACTAAAGCCTCTCCAATTCCTAAACTCGTTAACAATTCATCGGTCTTATAATAAGGAGAAGTAGGGTAGTTGTCGGCTGTCTTTTTAATTGCCTGACGGTCATTGGCTGTAAAAGCTCTTAGCGCATGCTGAATCTTTAGTCCTAACTGAGCTAAAACACCGCTTGGAACATCCATCGGGTTTTGGGTAACAAAATAAATTCCAACACCTTTAGAACGAATTAATTTCACTATTGTTTCGATTTGCTCTAATAGCGCTTTACTCGCCTCATTAAAAATTAAATGCGCTTCGTCAATAAAGATGACTAATTCTGGTTGCTCTGCATCTCCTTTTTCGGGCATTTTCTGATAAATTTCAGCCAAAAGACTTAACATGAAAGTCGAGAATAATTTAGGCTTATCTTGAATATCCGTTAAGCGGATGATATTAACGTAGCCTTTTCCGTTTTCATCAATTCGCATTAAATCATCGGTTTCAAAAGACAATTCGCCAAAAAACAAATCACCGCCTTGCTGCTCTAGTTCTATAATTTTTCTAAGAATGGTTCCTGTTGTGGCAGTTGAGATCTTACCGTAACTAGCAGCAATTTCATCTTTACCTTCCTCAGTAATATAATTAATTACTTTTTTGATGTCCTTTAAATCCAATAAAGGCATTTGATTATCATCGCAATATTTAAAGATAACCGCTACAACTCCGGCCTGTGTATCATTTAGGTCTAAAATTCGAGAAAACAGTACAGGGCCAAATTCAGAAACCGTAGCACGAAGACGAACTCCATTCTGTTTAGAAAGCGACATTAATTCGACAGGAAATGCAGCTACATTATAAGGTACATTTATTTTAGCATGGCGTTCTGTAATAAAACCTTCCTCTTTACCTTCTTTGGCTATACCGCTAAAATCTCCTTTAATGTCCATCATTAATACAGGAATTCCGGCATTAGAAAGTTGCTCCGAAAAAACCTGGATTGTTTTGGTTTTTCCGGTTCCAGTTGCACCAGCAATTAATCCATGGCGATTTAAAGTTTTCAGCGGAATTTTGACATGTGCTTCCGCAATTGGCTCACCGTCAAGCATTGCGCCTCCAAGTATGATGCTGTCTCCCTTTGAAGAATACCCTGTATTTATATCTGCAATAAAATTCTCTTTTTTATTCATGTTTTTATTTGTAATTTAGATTGTTATATGAGTATTGCTTTGTTTTTGGATACTTTTTATGTGGTTTTTTTTAGTAAGAAAAAGCTTTTTTTGATTGAAAAATTAATAAAAAAAAAATTCGCAGCTTTTTAAGAAGATATCAAAGGAATCTTTGAATATTTACTAAAACGTTGTAATTTTTCTAATTATCGTCCTTTTTTTTGTTTTATTTAAAAAATGACGCCGCCAATTTAATGAGATATTTTTTAAATCGAAGTTAAATTTCGGTCAATTAAATTAAAAAAAGTTTTTTTATTTAAACTAAACGTATAAATTTGCTCCTCTACAAGTTAAATATAACTAAAAAATAAAAATTATTTAAAACTATTAAAATTAAAAAAAATGGCAAACGTTAAAGTTAAAAAAGAAAGCACTTCAAATGGCGGAGGAATGATCACAGGAATCATTATTGTAGCGTGTATCTTAGTAGGGGTGTTTATTTGGAAAGTAATCATGGGGGATTCTGCTAACTTCGAAGGAGGTAATCCAGAAACAGGACATCCAATCAATACATTAGGACAAGTATATAAAGGAGGTTTCATCGTACCAGTATTATTAGGTATGTTTTTAATGGTTGTTGTTTTTTCTATCGAAAGATTTATTGTTATTGGTAAAGCTGCTGGAAAAACTAACCTTGACAAATTCATGAAAAGTGTTCAAGGAAGTATTAAAGAAGGAAACATCGAAGCTGCTATCGCTTCTTGCGATAAACAACAAGGTTCAGTTGCAAACGCAATTAAATCTGCTTTGGTAAAATACCAAGATGTTAAAAAAGAAGGATTCAACAGTGAAGAAGCTTCTGAAGTAATCCACAAAGAAATTGAAGAGGCAACTTCATTAGAAATGCCAATGTTAGAGAAAAACATGACTATTATCTCTACTTTAGTATCTTTAGGTACATTAGGAGGATTGTTAGGAACTGTATCTGGTATGATTAAAGCGTTTGGTGCGTTAGCTTCTGCTGGTACTCCTGACCAAGCTGCTCTTGCAACAGGTATCTCTGAAGCACTTATCAACACTGCTACAGGTATCTCTACTTCTATCTTAGCAATTGTTTCTTACAACTTCTTTACTGCTAAAATTGACGATTTAACTTACTCTATCGATGAGGCTGGTACTACAATCGTGAATACTTACAGAAAATTCAGAGGAAGTTTAAGACAATAATTAATTTTTGATTTTATATCAAAAAAATAAAATAAAAGATAATGGCTAAAATAAAAATGAAAAAAAAGTCTACATCGACAGATATGACTGCGATGTGTGATGTAGCGTTCCTTTTGCTAACGTTCTTTATTTTGACCGCTACTGCTAAAGTGCCTGAGGCATTGCCTGTAGATATGCCTGCTTCTGTTGCAATAAGTAAACTGCCAGATACTGATTTGGCTATTATTACAATAGGAAAAGGGAAAGTATTTTTTGACATCAAAGGAAGAGAAGTTCGTAAAAGAACTCTTGAAGGAATGGGTGCAAAATATGGTATTGAATTTTCAGAAGAAGATAAAACCAAATTTGCTCTTATGGATGATTTTGGTGTGCCAATTACAGGTTTGAAGCAAATCATTGATATGAAAGCGGCTGACAGAACCAAAGCAAACCAGCCTGGAATTCCTTTGGACTCATTAGATAATCAATTAAAAGAATGGCTTCTAATTTCTAGAAGAGCTACAATTGATTTGGATGACAAAGAATTGCAGATTGCGATTAAAGGAGATGCTAAAGAAGAATATCCAAGAATTAGAAAAATTATGGATATTTTGCAAGATCAGAAAATCAATTCCTTTAACTTAGTTACTGGTAAGAGAGGAAGAGACTTTTAATTAAAAAATATACACTAAGATGGCTGAATTAAATACCGGCGACGGCGGTGGTGGTAAAGGTGGTAAAGTAAGAAGTAAAAAGCAGAATTCGAAAGTCGATTTAACAGCGATGGTGGATTTGGCATTCTTATTGATCACATTCTTTATGTTAACTACTTCGTTGTCAAAACCTCAATCGATGGATTTGTCATTGCCAAATAAAGATGATGATCCAACTAAGAAAACTGAGGATACCAAAGTAGACGAGAATCGTACTATGACAGTAATGTTAGGTGGCGATAATAAAATGGTTTACTATATGGGGTTATTGGCGACACCAAAAGTGGGGCCAAAAGATATTGCATATGGTAAAGATGGTATCCGTAGAGAATTGTTGAAACAAAAGAAAAATGTTTTAGCATATTCTGCAGCTTTAGGGAAACCTAAAAACGGAATCATTGTGATCATTAAACCAACTAAAAAATCAAATTACCGTAATTTGGTTGATATTTTGGACGAAATGGCTATCACTGGAGTTGAGACGTATGCAATTGTTCCTGAGTTTACACCAGAAGAAGCAAAAGTGATAGATAAAAAATAAGAGTGATCTTAGTTTTATCGACTTAAAAATCAAGAAGTATGAAATTAGATATTATAAAAAATCAGTGGCTTGATATCGTATTCGAAGGACGTAATAAGATATATGGAGCATACGAGCTGAGAAAATCAAACGGAAAAACAACTGTGAAAGCACTTGTTATTGGTTCTCTTATCTTTAGTGCTGCTGTTGCTGCTCCTCTTATCGCGAGTTTGTTGCCAGACTCAACAGAAGAAGAAGAGGTAAAAGAGGTTAAGATGGCTGCGGTAAAATTACCTCCTAAAAAAGAGGAAATTAAGCCTAACATGCCACCGCCACCGCCACCGCCACCAAAAGTGGATCAGGTTAAATTCGTTAAACCTGTGGTTGCAAAAGCGGAAGAAGTAACTGAAGACCCGCCAAAAATTGTTGAGTTAAAAGACAAAAAAGTTGGTGCTGAGACTATCAAAGGAGATCCAGATGCAGTTTTAACTGTTGATGAGCCAGTTGGAAAAGGACCAGTAGCAGAGGTGGTACAAGAAGATAACACTGTATATAACACAGCTGGTATCGAAGTAAAACCAGACTTCCCAGGAGGTATTGAGAAATTCTACAAATTCGTAGGAAACAACTACAAAACTCCAGAAGAAGAAGGTTTAAAAGGTAAAGTTTACGTTACGTTTGTAGTTGAAAAAGACGGGTCATTAACAGATATTAAAGTTTTAAGAGATATCGGTTATGGTACAGGGGCAGAAGCAATTCGTGTTCTTAAAAAATGTCCAAAATGGACTCCCGGCGAGCAAAATGGTAAAAAAGTTAGGGTATTATACTCTCTTCCTATTACTATTCAATCTGCAGAATAATGTTAAAAGATATGCTTAATAATATTCAGAAGAAATCGCTCAAAGAGCGATTTCTTCTTGTTTTAGGAATACTGTTTTTTTTAATTTATCTTGTGCTCGGTTTAATGATTATGTTTTGGGAAAAACTCCCGCTTAACATGGAACCAAAATACAGATATGCTTTTGGTGGATTACTAGTAGTGTACTCTGCAATAAGATTTTTAAGATTAATTAATTCAAAAGAATAATAATTATGTTGAAATATAGTAAGCCTTTAGGTTTGGTTGTTTTTGTCTTTTTGTTTGCCATGTGCAACCAAAAAAGCAAGAATGAAACTGAAAAAGAGACCATTTTGAAAGGATCACTTGATCTTGCGGTTGACGAAACAGTAAAACAAATTGTGGACGATCAGGTTGCTGTTTTTGAAGGTACTTACTATGATGCGAAAATTAAAGTAAAACCAGAATCAGAAGCTGAAGTGATTAATGATTTGTTAAATCAAAAGGCTAAGGTCGCAATTACAACTCGCGATCTAACTGTAGAAGAAAAAGCTCGTTTTGACAAAAGTAAAATTAATCCAAGAGTAACTCCTTTTGCTCATGACGCTATTGCTTTTATTTCAAGCAAAAGCAATAATGATACATTAATCGCGTTGAAAACTGTGATTGATTTCATGCAGGGCAAAACAGATGGCAAAATTAAAGGCCTTGTTTTCGATAATCCTAATTCAAGTACGGTTCGTTACATGAAAGAATTAGCAAAAGTGAATGAAATACCTAAATCGGGAGTTTTCTCATTTAAAACAAATAATGAGGTAATCAAATTTGTTTCAGAAAATGAAGGAATGATTGGTGTTATTGGTATTAATTGGTTTTATCAGCCAACTCCTGATATGACAGAGACTATTAATAAAATTAATGTTCTTTATGTTAAAGGTTTGAACAGTAATGAATATTATAGTCCAACTCAAAATGACTTGGAAATTGGGAAATACCCTTTGGCACGTGATTTGTTTATTATCAATTGTCAAGGTTATTCTGGGCTAGGAATGGGGTTTGCTTCATTCATAGCAGGTGACATTGGCCAAAGAATAATTTTGAAATCAGGCCTGTTACCATACAAAACTCCAGGGCGAAAGCTAAAAATTAGAAATGAAATTATAAAAGATAAAGAATAAATTAATTACAATAAAGATGAATAAATTTAAAATTTTAAGTCTTGCATTAGTTGCTTCGGCTACCGCGGCAAGTGCGCAAGATATCAACCAAGCAAAGAAGGCAATTGATGCTGAACAATTTGATAAAGCAAAAACGATCCTTAAATCAATCATCAAAGCTAAACCTTCAGATGGGGAAGCAAATTTTGTTTTAGGAAATGTTTATTTAAATCAATCAGTTGTCGATTCTGCAAAAATCTATTACAATAATGGATTACAAGCTTCAGATAAGAAAAATTTAAGCTACATTGGTTTAGGACAATTAGACCTTGATGCAAAGAATACTGCTGCTGCTCAAGCTAATTTTACTTTAGCAACCAAAGACATGAAGAAAAAAGATGTAAATGAATTTATTTACATCGCTAGAGCTTATATGAATTCTGAGAATCCAGATTATAAAAGTGCTACTGACATCTTGAAAAGAGCTTTATTGGTAGATCCTCAAAATGCACAAGCGCTTTTGGCAATTGGAGATGCTTACTACGGAGCAAACAACCAAAACGATGCTTACAAAGCATATCGTGATGCTTTTACAGCTGATAATACTTTGTTGAGAGCGAAAATGCAATTAGGAGTTTTATTAAAAGGTGCTAAATCTTACGATGAAGCAATTAAATCTTTTAATGAAGTTATCGCGCTAGATGCTAATTACGGACCAGTTTACAGAGAACTTGCTGAAACATACTACAAATGGGCAAGAAACAAACCTTCTACTGCTAAAGTTAACTTGCAAAATGCAATTACAAACTACGAGAAGTACTTAAGTTTGACAGATTACTCTCTTGATTCTAAAATGCGTCATGCAGATTTCTTAATCTTGGTTAAAGATTACAAACAATTAGAAACTGTTGCAAACAAAATGATTGCTCAGGATAAAGTAAATCCTAGAATCTACAGATATTTAGGATATGCTGCTTACGAAAATGGAAATGTTGATGTAGCTATTAAATCTATTGAAGATTACATTAAAGCTCCAGGAAACAAAGTTATCGGTAGAGATTACTACTATTTAGGTCTAGCTAAAATCAAAAAAGGAACTGCAGCTGATGGTACAGTAGATCAAGCAGCTTTTGATGCAGGTTTAGCTGATATCAAAAAAGCAGTTGAATTAGAGCCTTTAGTAGTAGAAGAATTCGCTGATTTTGGAAAAGAGTTATTTGGTAAAAAGCAATACGCACAAGCTGCTGCTATTTTTGAACTTGGAGCAGGTAATTCTGAGTCTAAAAATTACTTAGATGACAGCGTTTATTATGGAATTTCTTTATACTATGGTAATGCTAGTAAACCAAAGGAAAGCCGTGATACTGCTGCTTTAGGGAAAGCTGATGCAGCTTTTGATAAAATTTTAGTAACTGCTCCTAGCTATGATGAAGCATACTTGTACAAAGCAAGAATTAATTCGTTATTGGATAAAGATGATTTAATCATTAAAAACTACGAAGAATACGTTACTAAAATTTCAGCAAAAGGTGCTGAAGAAGTGGCTAAGCCAGCTGTAACTAAGAAATTTATTGAAGCTTACAATGGTATTGGTGCAGCTTATGCTAATACAGATAAAGCTAAAGCTATTGAATATTTTAATAAAACTTTAGTTTTAGATCCTGCAAATTCATACGCTACGCAATCTATAAAAGCTTTAAAATAATTAGAAAGTTTAAAAAGAATATAAAAACCGATAGTTCAAAAAACTATCGGTTTTTTTGTTCCGTATATTATTGACTATCTTTGCACTCTTAAAATATTAAAATGTTACCAAAAGAAATACAATTAGAAGTAAATAAAGGAGCAATGCTTCCTTTGATGGAAGAGTTTTATACCATCCAAGGAGAAGGTTCACATACAGGACGAGCCGCTTATTTTATTAGAATTGGTGGATGCGATGTAGGATGTCATTGGTGTGACGTGAAAGAAAGCTGGAACGCCGAGCTTCATCCGCCAACAAGTGTGGATTTAATTGTTGAAAATGCTGCAAAATATGCCGATACTGTTGTAGTGACTGGTGGAGAGCCTTTATCTTGGGATATGACATTTTTAACAAAACGATTAAAAGAAAAGAATCTAAAAGTTCATATTGAAACTTCTGGAGCTTTTCCGTTATCAGGAACTTGGGATTGGATTTGTCTTTCGCCAAAAAAGAACAAACTGCCAACACAAACCGTGTATGATAATGCTCATGAGTTAAAAGTGATTATTTATAATAAACACGATTTTATTTTTGCAGAAGAGCAAGCAGAATTAGTAAACGATAATGCAATTTTATTCCTTCAGCCAGAATGGAGCAAAAAAGAAGAAATGACTCCGCTTATTGTTGATTATGTAATGAACAATCCAAAATGGAGAGTTTCATTACAGACACATAAGTATCTTAATATTCCATAAAACAAAAAATCTCTTCTATTGAAGAGATTTTTTGTTTTATACAAGTATACAGTTTTGTGTAAAAAGTAAACGCCAGATTATCTCCAGTTTTTATAGTTTTTCAAAGCGGTAATATGTGCCAGGTGGTGGTTTCCATGCCAAGCATACATTCCGATAATTTTTTTGAGTTTGTTTTCCGAATTATCTGAAGGATGTATAAACGTTTTTTCTAAATCAGATTCAGATAAATTTTTCATAAGATAGCCTAGTCTGAAATGAAGTCCTTTCAATAATTCCAAAGTTGGTTGAATAGGCATTGTTAAGCTATCATTTAATTCAGACCAAAGAACTTCGTCGTAAGCTTTAATAACTGGATTGTTCTCTGTTAATGTCCACTTAATTCTGATAAAACAATGCATATGGCTTTCGGTACAATGATGAATGACTTGTCTTACGCTCCATCCGTCAGGACGATAGGGCGTGTCTAATTGTTCATCTGTTAAATGAATCGTTTCTTTTGCTAATCTTTCTGGAAGAGTTTCAATTTCTTTAATTTTTTCAGAAAGATATTCTGCTGAAAAAATTTCTGGAGCAATAAATTTTCCGATAGGATATTTTAATTTCTCTAAATCTAGTTCTTTCATAGGTTTTTTATGGTTTGTTTTTAAATGGTAAGTCTAGCTAAATAATCATAATGCTCGCCCTCTAGAACAAGTTCACAATTTAAATCATTAGCAATCGCTGCATTTTGAAGCGTGTTATAATCCAAATACAACCAATCAAAAGGTTCTTCTTTTTCTCCTTTATAGCTAATGTTAAAAACGAGCTCTCCATAATAATCATTTTCAGATGGAATCCATTTTCCGCCATCTTCATCCTCATCAAACATATAAATGATATCCGAACTGTCAATTAAAATTTGTCCGCCGGGATTTAAAAGAGATTTTAGTTTAGTTAAATAGGAATTGCAGTTTTTTAACTGGCCAAAAATCCCTGTTCCGTTCATTAGAAGTAGGATTGTATCGAATTTTTCTCCATTAAAATCGAGAATATTTTCAACTTTAGCGTTTTTTATTCCTCGAAGACGGCAAGTCTCAATTGCTTTTTCCGAAATATCAATAGCGGTTACATCTAAACTGCGTTCATTTTGCAGGGATAAAGCATGACTTCCAGCTCCGCATCCTACATCCAATATTTTTCCTTTTGCCAATTGCAGAGCCTTTTGCTCAATTTTCGGCATTTCGTTATAAGAGCGGAAAAGATATTCGACACTCATTTCATCTTCTTCAGAAATAGAAGTTTCAGTAATAATGTCTTCAGGTGAATTTTTGGTGTAAAAATCAAATATTGCTTTCCCAAAAAGATCTTTCATTGTTTTAGTTCAAAGTTTAAGGTTTCAAGTTCAAAGTTGTTTAATTTTGCAAATCAACTTTAAATACTAAACTTGAAACAGATTTTAAATAATTTAAGTAAGTTAGCCAAAGATAAGCATAACGAGAATAAAAAGTATTTCGATAAGCTTAAAAAGAAACCTCCAAAGAATTTAGATTACATTATGCAGGATTTGCATGATGCCGAATTTAAAAGGACGGATTGCTTGAAGTGTGCTAATTGCTGTAAAACGACAGGACCATTGTTTACTTTGGCAGATATAGAACGAATTTCTAAACACTTTAGACAAAAGCCTCAGCAATTTATTGATCAGTACTTGCGAATTGATGAAGACAAAGATTATGTTTTGCAAAGTGTTCCATGTACGTTTTTAGATAATGAAAATTATTGTATGATTTATGATGTTCGTCCGAAAGCCTGTAGAGAGTTTCCTCACACAGATCGAAACAAATTTTATCAGATTTCTAATTTAACTTTGAAAAACGTCGAAATTTGTCCAGCAGCATTCAACATCGTCGAGGAAATGAAAAAGAAGCTGCCGTTATAATGGAATAAACAGGCAATTGTTTCTACGAATATCTTGATTTCCTTTTTTAAGATGTATTTTTGAGAAAGGAAATAATTAAACAACATAAAGAAAACTCATAATTTGAATTTAGAATATTTCATAGCCAAAAGACTTATTACTGCAAAAGATTATAAAAGCAGTATCTCGGCGCCGATTATAAAAATTGCGATTTCTGCAATTGCAATCGGAATAATCATGATGATGGTTTCTGTTGCCACGGGAATAGGCTTGCAAAAGAAAATTCGCGATAAAGTTTCTGCTTTTAATGGCCAAATCATAATTTCTAATTATGACAATAATAATTCAGAAGTTACAACAGTTCCAATTTCAAAGCAACAAGATTTTTATCCTAATTTTAAGTCAGTTCCAGAAGTAAGCCATATCCAAGCAGTGGCCAGTAAAGCTGGAATAATTAGAACAGAAAATGCTTTTGAAGGAATTATATTTAAAGGTGTAGGAGCAGATTACGATTGGAATAATATTAAAGAATATATTGTTGATGGTAAACTTCCAGATTTTGCAAAAGCATTGAATGAAGATGTTATTATTTCAAGATTTCTTGCAGATCGTTTAAATTTAAAAATTGGAGACCCATTCAATACTTTTTTTATAAAGGAAGAGCAAGGTAAACTTCCAAATAGTCGTAGATTTAAGATTGTAGGAATATTTAATTCCGGATTCCAAGATTTTGATGCAACATATATTATCGGAGATATCCGCCATATTCAAAGAATCAATAAGTGGAGTGAGAGTCAAGTTGGAGCTTTTGAGGTTTTTGTAAAGGATTTTAATGAAATTAAATCCACAGGAAATAAAATTTACGAAAAAACCTCTTCTAATCTAGATACACAAACTATTGTAGAAAAATACAGTTATATTTTTGACTGGCTTAAGCTCTTTGATTTTAATATAGTAATCATTTTAGGGGTCATGATTCTCGTTGCAACAATTAATATGGTAGTGGCATTGCTGGTTCTCATTTTAGAAAGAACTCAAATGATTGGAATTTTAAAATCAATGGGGGCCAATAACTGGTCAGTACGTAAGATATTTTTATATAATGCCTTTTATCTAATTCTGCGTGGACTATTCTGGGGAAATTTGATCGGAATTTCAATTCTGTTAATACAGCAGCAATTCGGTATAATTAAGCTCAATCCTGAAAACTATTATGTAAATCAAGCACCAGTTTATCTAAATTGGATGTATATACTATTGTTAAACCTGCTTACGGTTGGTGTTTGTTTCTTGGTGCTATTAATACCTTCTTATATAATAACAAAAATATCACCTGTAAAAGCGATCCGTTTCGACTAATTAAAAAGTAAAGCACAATATCCAACCCGACAGTTTTTCAAAACCAGTCGGGTTTATTGTTTATACATATATAAGGAGGAAATCTATATTGTCCGTCTGAGTGAAGCCGAAGCCCTTCTAGCGGCAGCATTTGGAATTTTGGATTTTAAAAAATTGAGATTTGGCATTTATCAGGAGCTTAATCCCGCTATCCGCTCCAATCTTTTGTGCCGAACCCCGGCACAAAAGGATTTCCGCTTCTATCGGGGCTAGGGCGCCGGTTTTCAGAGGCGGCTTAGAGGGGAAAAGGGCGGGTTTTGGAAGGGAGGGAGGGAAAAGCTTCGCGCCTCTGCGCCTTTGGGGGATTAAAAACGGAAGATGTCTGCTTTTGAAAACATGGAATTTCTTCAAAAAATGGGCTTAAAGGCTGAAAGCCCCATAAAAAGCGAATGCCGAAACGGGCGGAAAATGCCAAAACAGCAGGGCTGTGCAGAAAAACCCTACAAGCCTTAAGAAAAGTTTGAACTGTAAACGGCGAGTTATTAGAATGTTAAGAAAAACATGGAAAAAATATCAAAAAAACTCATCGGAAAAGCTTGCGTAAGCGGAAAAAGGTTCTACTTTTGCACCCGCAACAGCGAAGGCGTTCATCGAAATACTGGCAGGAAAGGAGAATCAGACGAAAAGAAATTTTCAAAAAAAAGATTCGAAAAAGCTTGCGAGATTTGAAAATGCTTTCTACATTTGCACCCCGCAAAACAGGGAAAGTTCATTGAGAGATTGGGAGGGAAATTAGAGAAAACGGGATTGAAAAAATCTCAAAAAAAACTTTAAATTTTTCTTGCAGGAAACAAAAAGAAGTTTTAGTTTTGCACCCGCTTTGAGAGACAAGCGAAAGACAAAGGAATTACGTTCGTAGACATATTGAATTGACAGCCGTTCTGAAAGAGATTTCAGAACAAAAGAATAAGAGCAGTAGAATCGCAAGATTCGAAAAGAACCGATAGAAATAGCATCGATTATATAATATTAAAATATACGATGAAGAGTTTGATCCTGGCTCAGGATGAACGCTAGCGGCAGGCTTAACACATGCAAGTCGAGGGGTAGGGGCTTTCGGGCCTTGAGACCGGCGCACGGGTGCGTAACGCGTATGCAATCTGCCTTTCACAGAGGGATAGCCCAGAGAAATTTGGATTAATACCTCATAGCATTACAGGATGGCATCATCCTGCAATTAAAGTCACAACGGTGAAAGATGAGCATGCGTCCCATTAGCTAGTTGGTAAGGTAACGGCTTACCAAGGCGACGATGGGTAGGGGTCCTGAGAGGGAGATCCCCCACACTGGTACTGAGACACGGACCAGACTCCTACGGGAGGCAGCAGTGAGGAATATTGGTCAATGGACGCAAGTCTGAACCAGCCATGCCGCGTGCAGGATGACGGTCCTATGGATTGTAAACTGCTTTTGCACAGGAAGAAACACTCCGACGTGTCGGAGCTTGACGGTACTGTGAGAATAAGGATCGGCTAACTCCGTGCCAGCAGCCGCGGTAATACGGAGGATCCAAGCGTTATCCGGAATCATTGGGTTTAAAGGGTCCGTAGGCGGTCTTGTAAGTCAGTGGTGAAAGCCCATCGCTCAACGGTGGAACGGCCATTGATACTGCAGGACTTGAATTATTGGGAAGTAACTAGAATATGTAGTGTAGCGGTGAAATGCTTAGAGATTACATGGAATACCAATTGCGAAGGCAGGTTACTACCAATTTATTGACGCTGATGGACGAAAGCGTGGGTAGCGAACAGGATTAGATACCCTGGTAGTCCACGCCGTAAACGATGGATACTAGCTGTTGGGAGCAATCTCAGTGGCTAAGCGAAAGTGATAAGTATCCCACCTGGGGAGTACGAACGCAAGTTTGAAACTCAAAGGAATTGACGGGGGCCCGCACAAGCGGTGGAGCATGTGGTTTAATTCGATGATACGCGAGGAACCTTACCAAGGCTTAAATGCAGACTGACCGATTTGGAAACAGATCTTTCGCAAGACAGTTTACAAGGTGCTGCATGGTTGTCGTCAGCTCGTGCCGTGAGGTGTCAGGTTAAGTCCTATAACGAGCGCAACCCCTGTTGTTAGTTGCCAGCGAGTCAAGTCGGGAACTCTAACAAGACTGCCAGTGCAAACTGTGAGGAAGGTGGGGATGACGTCAAATCATCACGGCCCTTACGCCTTGGGCTACACACGTGCTACAATGGCCGGTACAGAGAGCAGCCACTGGGTGACCAGGAGCGAATCTATAAAGCCGGTCACAGTTCGGATCGGAGTCTGCAACTCGACTCCGTGAAGCTGGAATCGCTAGTAATCGGATATCAGCCATGATCCGGTGAATACGTTCCCGGGCCTTGTACACACCGCCCGTCAAGCCATGGAAGCTGGGGGTGCCTGAAGTCGGTGACCGCAAGGAGCTGCCTAGGGTAAAACTGGTAACTAGGGCTAAGTCGTAACAAGGTAGCCGTACCGGAAGGTGCGGCTGGAACACCTCCTTTCTAGAGCCCTATGTGTTAGCGGAAACGCACGCTGGGGAAATAAGATGCCGGACTAAAGGTTTGGAATCTGAGATTGTATTGCTCTTGCTGTTAATTTAAAAAAATGATAAAAATTAAGTAAAACAGAGTCTCGTAGCTCAGCTGGTTAGAGTACTACACTGATAATGTAGGGGTCGGCAGTTCGAGTCTGCCCGGGACTACTATTTAACTTAAAAAAGGAAATTCTAGAGTTGAGTTCTTATGAATAATCATTCATAATTCATAATTCACAATTCATAATTAGATTGGGGGATTAGCTCAGCTGGCTAGAGCGCCTGCCTTGCACGCAGGAGGTCAACGGTTCGACTCCGTTATTCTCCACTGTCCCGATAAATCGGGAAAAAGTTCATTGACATATTGAGATAAGAAAATAATAAGAAAGTAGAAAGCGTTTTTTGCAATTTATTGCAAAAGACAAAACAAAACGGTCTTGTTTTAATTAACAAGATTGGTGCAATAAGCAAAATAAGGGCGCATGGGGAATGCCTAGGCTCTCAGAGGCGATGAAGGACGTGATAAGCTGCGAAAAGCTGCGGGGACTGGCACACACAGATTGATCCGCAGATATCCGAATGGGGCAACCCGCTATGTTGAAGACATAGCACACCGATAGGTGGGCAAACCCGCTGAACTGAAACATCTAAGTAGGCGGAGGAGAAGAAAACAAAAGTGATTCCGTAAGTAGTGGCGAGCGAACGCGGATTAGCCCAAACCAGTTATGTTACGGCATAGCTGGGGTTGTAGGACCGCGACATTTCATGCATGAGGAACCGGAAGCTTCTGGAAAGGAGCGCCACAGAGGGTGACAGCCCCGTATGGGCAACAAATGTAATGGATAGCGGTATCCTGAGTAGGGCGGGGCACGTGAAACCCTGTCTGAATTTGGCGGGACCATCCGCTAAGGCTAAATACTCCTGAGAGACCGATAGTGAACCAGTACCGTGAGGGAAAGGTGAAAAGAACCGTGAATAACGGAGTGAAATAGATCCTGAAACCATGCGCTTACAAGCGGTCGGAGCCCTTTCGTGGGGTGACGGCGTGCCTTTTGCATAATGAGCCTACGAGTTAACGCTGCTGGCAAGGATAAGTGGTTAAGCCATGGATCCGCAGCGAAAGCGAGTCTGAATAGGGCGCTTTAGTCAGTAGTGTTAGACGCGAAACCGTGTGATCTACCCATGGGCAGGTTGAAGCTGTGGTAACACACAGTGGAGGACCGAACCGGTTGACGTTGAAAAGTCTTCGGATGACCTGTGGGTAGGGGTGAAAGGCCAATCAAACTCGGAAATAGCTCGTACTCCCCGAAATGCATTTAGGTGCAGCGTTATTTTAGTTATATAGAGGTAGAGCTACTGATTGGATGCGGGGGCTTCACCGCCTACCAATTCCTGACAAACTCCGAATGCTATATAATGATTGATAACAGTGAGGGCTTGGGTGCTAAGGTCCAAGTCCGAGAGGGAAAGAACCCAGACCATCAGCTAAGGTCCCCAAATATATGCTAAGTTGAAAGAACGAGGTTTGTCTGCCCAGACAGCTAGGATGTTGGCTTGGAAGCAGCCATTCATTTAAAGAGTGCGTAACAGCTCACTAGTCGAGCGGACGAGCATGGATAATAATCGGGCATAAGCATATTACCGAAGCTATGGATTTGCATGTATGTGCAAGTGGTAGGGGAGCATTCTGACAGGGCTGAAGGTGTATCGTAAGGTATGCTGGACCGGTCAGAAAAGAAAATGTAGGCATAAGTAACGATAATGCGGGCGAGAAACCCGCACACCGAAAAACTAAGGTTTCCACAGCTATGCTAATCAGCTGTGGGTTAGTCTGGACCTAAGGCGAACCCGAAAGGGACAGTCGATGGCCAACGGGTTAATATTCCCGTACTTCTTATTGCTGTGATGGGGTGACGGAGTGATGAAAGCGCCGCGAACTGACGGAATAGTTCGTTAAAGCACCTAGCTATAGGGTCTCTAGGCAAATCCGGAGATCTTGGTGAAATGCGATAGTACTCG
Organism: Flavobacterium sp. B330r; assembly: GCF_056824325.1. Taxonomy (NCBI): domain Bacteria; kingdom Pseudomonadati; phylum Bacteroidota; class Flavobacteriia; order Flavobacteriales; family Flavobacteriaceae; genus Flavobacterium; species Flavobacterium sp. B330r. The sequence goes on along the minus strand of NZ_CP124860.1, from coordinate 1,246,881 downwards.
GAGTCTTCGGACAAAGAGATAGTGCGCCTAAGGGCTTCCAAGAAAAACCTCTAAACTTCAGGCAGTAAGAACCAGTACCGTAAACCGACACAGGTAGTTGAGGAGAGAATCCTAAGGTGCTCGAGAGATTCATGGCTAAGGAATTAGGCAAAATAGACCTGTAACTTCGGGAGAAAGGTCGCCAGCAGCAATGCTGGCCGCAGTGAAGAGGTCCAGGCGACTGTTTATCAAAAACACAGGGCTCTGCAAAATCGTAAGATGAAGTATAGGGCCTGACACCTGCCCGGTGCTGGAAGGTTAAGAGGAGATGTTATCTTCGGAGAAGCATTGAATTGAAGCCCCAGTAAACGGCGGCCGTAACTATAACGGTCCTAAGGTAGCGAAATTCCTTGTCGGGTAAGTTCCGACCTGCACGAATGGTGTAACGATCTGGACACTGTCTCAGCCATGAGCTCGGTGAAATTGTAGTAACGGTGAAGATGCCGTTTACCCGCAGTGGGACGAAAAGACCCTGTGCACCTTTACTATAGCTTAGTATTGACCTTGGATAAATGATGTGTAGGATAGGTTGGAGACTATGAAGCGGCGTCGCCAGGCGTTGTGGAGTCATTGTTGAAATACAACCCTTTGTTTATCTGAGGCCTAACCCCGCAATGTGGGGGACAGTGCTTGGTGGGTAGTTTGACTGGGGTGGTCGCCTCCAAAAGAGTAACGGAGGCTTCTAAAGGTTCCCTCAGTACGCTTGGTAACCGTGCGTAGAGTGCAATGGCATAAGGGAGCTTGACTGAGAGACATACAGGTCGATCAGGTACGAAAGTAGAGCATAGTGATCCGGTGGTTCCGCATGGAAGGGCCATCGCTCAAAGGATAAAAGGTACGCCGGGGATAACAGGCTGATCTCCCCCAAGAGCTCATATCGACGGGGGGGTTTGGCACCTCGATGTCGGCTCGTCACATCCTGGGGCTGGAGAAGGTCCCAAGGGTTGGGCTGTTCGCCCATTAAAGTGGCACGCGAGCTGGGTTCAGAACGTCGTGAGACAGTTCGGTCTCTATCTACTGCGGGCGTTAGAAATTTGAGTGGATCTGATTCTAGTACGAGAGGACCGAATTGGACAAACCTCTAGTGTATCTGTTGTCCCGCCAGGGGCACCGCAGAGTAGCTACGTTTGGAAGGGATAAGCGCTGAAAGCATATAAGCGCGAAACCCACCACAAGATGAGATTTCTTTTAAGGATCGTGGAAGATGACCACGTTGATAGGCTACAGATGTAAAGGCAGTAATGTCATAGTCGAGTAGTACTAATAATCCGTAAGCTTATGCACAAACTTTTCCCCCCGGGCAATCGGGGGGAGGAAACTTTCTAAAATAATGCTTATTTGTTTCTTTATCTCAGTATGTTAAAATATTGTTTAATTGATAATTAACAATTTATAATTGATAATTAATGATTAAAAGCTGCTTGCAGCGAATAGCCTTAAGGTGGTTATTGCGGCGGGGCTCACCTCTTCCCATCCCGAACAGAGAAGTTAAGCCCGCCTGCGCAGATGGTACTGCAGTTTTGTGGGAGAGTATGTCGTCGCCTTTCTTTTGAAAACCCTATCCAATTCGGATAGGGTTTTCTGTTTTTGAAAAATATTGAAATTGCGCAAGAGCACTTCCTTTAAGAATCCCTCCCGATAGATCGGAAGGGGTTTTCTGTTTTTTTAGATGGTTTACTTTATCAGGTTAATCGTAAAGAAAGGAATGATTCTTCTTGTGAATTATGAAGAAGGCAAACCTGTGTTGAGATCTGCATTGGGATGTGGTTGCAAAGAGCATAGCGAATTATTTTATAGTCCTTGAGAAGTAATAAAGCTTGCAAGTTTTTAATCTTTGGAGTTTTATTCTTAAGTTTTAGAATTAGAATTGCCTTTGAAAATAGATGTCTTTTTTATGTGGGATCGCGTTAGGGGTAGAGGCGGTATCATTTTGTGAAATGCTAAACTTTTGGTCGAGCCTTGCTCTAAAACCTTTTTCGCAAAAAAAAAAATAACAGGCAGCTAGACCTGGGAGAAATTCTCAAATTATTATGGCAAGTATTTACTATTTGTTGTTTTTTGAAAACAATGTACGTGGTAATTTTGTGAATTGTTAGGGTTTTACTCGACACTTCTGGGTTGAATTTATTTTGGTTAATAATCTTTTATTTATGCAGGATTCTTCTGAATGAAGGGAGTGTTCTTTTTTGATGTTTGTATTTCCGTGGAGCTTGGGTAAACTTTTCTAGAAAAACGACGTATAGCCTGATCAGGTGTGAGGTGTTCAAATGATTCTGTTTAATTTTTAGAATCGATTTTTGACGAAGATCTTCCCATAATTTTCATCTTTACTTTTTAGATTTAATTATGAACTGACAAAGTTGGTCTTTTTCTTTCTGTCAAGATATTTTGGGTATTGGGTAGGTACTTTTATTTTGGTCTGGTAAAAAATATAAAAGAATGAAGCAATTTCTTTGTAAATAGATGTTGTTTTAAATTTTTGGATAGAAACGTATTCTATTTAGTTATGTTTTAATGTTCAAAATAGGTGGGTGCATTTTTGATAGATTAGTATTTGTATTGCGTAGTGTAGCGATTGTATTCTGTTAATGTGGATTATGAAAAAAAAATAGAGATTGAGGAGGTTGTTATGGTTGAAATGAAGGGTTCAGATGAATTTTATGGAGTAATTGATTTTTTATAATTTATGATTCTTTGTTGAAAATTTAATTATTGTTTTTATGCTAGGATTTTCAGTATTGAATGTTTTTTATTTCTGCCTTCGAATCTTTGTGTTTAGTTCTGGCTAAAAGAGTTTCTTTTAGAGGGGTTAGTTAAATTGTTTTTTGTGCGATTTTATCTTTTTGAATACTGATAAAAGATGGTTTTTGTTTTTTGGTGAGTTTGTAAAGTTAGATAATGGAGAAAATGGTTGCATTTGGTGGCTTTTTGATTTCAGGCAAAATAATTATAAGAGGTTAAAATATTGCTTTTTTAGATGTTTGCTATTTAGTGAAAGTTTATATGTTTATTAGTAAGTAATTTTTAAAGTCTGAAAAAATATGTGAAGTCTATAAAACTTGGGGTTTTTCGGCAGGACTTATTATGAAAAGAACAATGTAATTAAGAAAAACCCTACAAGCCTTAAGAAAAGTTTGAACTGTAAACCGCCAGTTATTAGAATGTTAAGAAAAACATTGAAAAAATATCAAAAAAACTCTTTGGAAAAGCTTGCGCAAGCGGAAAAAGGTTCTACTTTTGCACCCGCAACAGCGAAGGCGTTCATCGAAATACTGGCAGGAAAGGAGAATCGGACGGAAAGAAATTTTCAAAAAAAAAGATTCGAAAAAGCTTGCGAGATTTGAAAATGCTTTCTACATTTGCACCCCGCAAAACACGGAAAGTTCATTGATAGACTGGGAGGAAAACAAAAGAAATGAGGCGAAAAAAAAGCTTCAAAAATTTTTCAAGTTTTTCTTGCAGGAAACAAAAAGAAGTTTTAGTTTTGCACCCGCTTTGAGAGACAAGCGAAAGACAAAGAAATTACGTTCGTAGACATATTGAATTGACAGCCGTTCTAACAGAGATGTTAGAACAAAAAGAATAAGAGCAGTAGAATCGCAAGATTCGAAAAGAACCGATAGGAATAGCATCGATTATATAATATTAAAATATACGATGAAGAGTTTGATCCTGGCTCAGGATGAACGCTAGCGGCAGGCTTAACACATGCAAGTCGAGGGGTAGAGGCTTTCGGGCCTTGAGACCGGCGCACGGGTGCGTAACGCGTATGCAATCTGCCTTTCACAGAGGGATAGCCCAGAGAAATTTGGATTAATACCTCATAGCATTACAGGATGGCATCATCCTGCAATTAAAGTCACAACGGTGAAAGATGAGCATGCGTCCCATTAGCTAGTTGGTAAGGTAACGGCTTACCAAGGCGACGATGGGTAGGGGTCCTGAGAGGGAGATCCCCCACACTGGTACTGAGACACGGACCAGACTCCTACGGGAGGCAGCAGTGAGGAATATTGGTCAATGGACGCAAGTCTGAACCAGCCATGCCGCGTGCAGGATGACGGTCCTATGGATTGTAAACTGCTTTTGCACAGGAAGAAACACTCCGACGTGTCGGAGCTTGACGGTACTGTGAGAATAAGGATCGGCTAACTCCGTGCCAGCAGCCGCGGTAATACGGAGGATCCAAGCGTTATCCGGAATCATTGGGTTTAAAGGGTCCGTAGGCGGTCTTGTAAGTCAGTGGTGAAAGCCCATCGCTCAACGGTGGAACGGCCATTGATACTGCAGGACTTGAATTATTGGGAAGTAACTAGAATATGTAGTGTAGCGGTGAAATGCTTAGAGATTACATGGAATACCAATTGCGAAGGCAGGTTACTACCAATTTATTGACGCTGATGGACGAAAGCGTGGGTAGCGAACAGGATTAGATACCCTGGTAGTCCACGCCGTAAACGATGGATACTAGCTGTTGGGAGCAATCTCAGTGGCTAAGCGAAAGTGATAAGTATCCCACCTGGGGAGTACGAACGCAAGTTTGAAACTCAAAGGAATTGACGGGGGCCCGCACAAGCGGTGGAGCATGTGGTTTAATTCGATGATACGCGAGGAACCTTACCAAGGCTTAAATGCAGACTGACCGATTTGGAAACAGATCTTTCGCAAGACAGTTTACAAGGTGCTGCATGGTTGTCGTCAGCTCGTGCCGTGAGGTGTCAGGTTAAGTCCTATAACGAGCGCAACCCCTGTTGTTAGTTGCCAGCGAGTCAAGTCGGGAACTCTAACAAGACTGCCAGTGCAAACTGTGAGGAAGGTGGGGATGACGTCAAATCATCACGGCCCTTACGCCTTGGGCTACACACGTGCTACAATGGCCGGTACAGAGAGCAGCCACTGGGTGACCAGGAGCGAATCTATAAAGCCGGTCACAGTTCGGATCGGAGTCTGCAACTCGACTCCGTGAAGCTGGAATCGCTAGTAATCGGATATCAGCCATGATCCGGTGAATACGTTCCCGGGCCTTGTACACACCGCCCGTCAAGCCATGGAAGCTGGGGGTGCCTGAAGTCGGTGACCGCAAGGAGCTGCCTAGGGTAAAACTGGTAACTAGGGCTAAGTCGTAACAAGGTAGCCGTACCGGAAGGTGCGGCTGGAACACCTCCTTTCTAGAGCCCTATGTGTTAGCAGCAATGCACGCTGGGGAAATAAGATGCCGGACTATGGTTTTGGAATCTGAGATTGTATTGCTCTTGCTGTTAATTTAAAAAAAATGATAAAATTAAGTAAAACAGAGTCTCGTAGCTCAGCTGGTTAGAGTACTACACTGATAATGTAGGGGTCGGCAGTTCGAGTCTGCCCGGGACTACTATTTAACTTAAAAAAAGGAAATTCTAGAGTTGAGTTCTTATGAATAATCATTCATAATTCATAATTCACAATTCATAATTAGATTGGGGGATTAGCTCAGCTGGCTAGAGCGCCTGCCTTGCACGCAGGAGGTCAACGGTTCGACTCCGTTATTCTCCACTGTCCCGATAAATCGGGAAAAAGTTCATTGACATATTGAGATAAGAAAATAATAAGAAAGTAGAAAGCGTTTTTTGCAATTTATTGCAAAAGACAAAACAAAACGGTCTTGTTTTAATTAACAAGATTGGTGCAATAAGCAAAATAAGGGCGCATGGGGAATGCCTAGGCTCTCAGAGGCGATGAAGGACGTGATAAGCTGCGAAAAGCTGCGGGGACTGGCACACACAGATTGATCCGCAGATATCCGAATGGGGCAACCCGCTATGTTGAAGACATAGCACACCGATAGGTGGGCAAACCCGCTGAACTGAAACATCTAAGTAGGCGGAGGAGAAGAAAACAAAAGTGATTCCGTAAGTAGTGGCGAGCGAACGCGGATTAGCCCAAACCAGTTATGTTACGGCATAGCTGGGGTTGTAGGACCGCGACATTTCATGCATGAGGAACCGGAAGCTTCTGGAAAGGAGCGCCACAGAGGGTGACAGCCCCGTATGGGCAACAAATGTAATGGATAGCGGTATCCTGAGTAGGGCGGGGCACGTGAAACCCTGTCTGAATTTGGCGGGACCATCCGCTAAGGCTAAATACTCCTGAGAGACCGATAGTGAACCAGTACCGTGAGGGAAAGGTGAAAAGAACCGTGAATAACGGAGTGAAATAGATCCTGAAACCATGCGCTTACAAGCGGTCGGAGCCCTTTCGTGGGGTGACGGCGTGCCTTTTGCATAATGAGCCTACGAGTTAACGCTGCTGGCAAGGATAAGTGGTTAAGCCATGGATCCGCAGCGAAAGCGAGTCTGAATAGGGCGCTTTAGTCAGTAGTGTTAGACGCGAAACCGTGTGATCTACCCATGGGCAGGTTGAAGCTGTGGTAACACACAGTGGAGGACCGAACCGGTTGACGTTGAAAAGTCTTCGGATGACCTGTGGGTAGGGGTGAAAGGCCAATCAAACTCGGAAATAGCTCGTACTCCCCGAAATGCATTTAGGTGCAGCGTTATTTTAGTTATATAGAGGTAGAGCTACTGATTGGATGCGGGGGCTTCACCGCCTACCAATTCCTGACAAACTCCGAATGCTATATAATGATTGATAACAGTGAGGGCTTGGGTGCTAAGGTCCAAGTCCGAGAGGGAAAGAACCCAGACCATCAGCTAAGGTCCCCAAATATATGCTAAGTTGAAAGAACGAGGTTTGTCTGCCCAGACAGCTAGGATGTTGGCTTGGAAGCAGCCATTCATTTAAAGAGTGCGTAACAGCTCACTAGTCGAGCGGACGAGCATGGATAATAATCGGGCATAAGCATATTACCGAAGCTATGGATTTGCATGTATGTGCAAGTGGTAGGGGAGCATTCTGACAGGGCTGAAGGTGTATCGTAAGGTATGCTGGACCGGTCAGAAAAGAAAATGTAGGCATAAGTAACGATAATGCGGGCGAGAAACCCGCACACCGAAAAACTAAGGTTTCCACAGCTATGCTAATCAGCTGTGGGTTAGTCTGGACCTAAGGCGAACCCGAAAGGGACAGTCGATGGCCAACGGGTTAATATTCCCGTACTTCTTATTGCTGTGATGGGGTGACGGAGTGATGAAAGCGCCGCGAACTGACGGAATAGTTCGTTAAAGCACCTAGCTATAGGGTCTCTAGGCAAATCCGGAGATCTTGGTGAAATGCGATAGTACTCGGAGTCTTCGGACAAAGAGATAGTGCGCCTAAGGGCTTCCAAGAAAAACCTCTAAACTTCAGGCAGTAAGAACCAGTACCGTAAACCGACACAGGTAGTTGAGGAGAGAATCCTAAGGTGCTCGAGAGATTCATGGCTAAGGAATTAGGCAAAATAGACCTGTAACTTCGGGAGAAAGGTCGCCAGCAGCAATGCTGGCCGCAGTGAAGAGGTCCAGGCGACTGTTTATCAAAAACACAGGGCTCTGCAAAATCGTAAGATGAAGTATAGGGCCTGACACCTGCCCGGTGCTGGAAGGTTAAGAGGAGATGTTATCTTCGGAGAAGCATTGAATTGAAGCCCCAGTAAACGGCGGCCGTAACTATAACGGTCCTAAGGTAGCGAAATTCCTTGTCGGGTAAGTTCCGACCTGCACGAATGGTGTAACGATCTGGACACTGTCTCAGCCATGAGCTCGGTGAAATTGTAGTAACGGTGAAGATGCCGTTTACCCGCAGTGGGACGAAAAGACCCTGTGCACCTTTACTATAGCTTAGTATTGACCTTGGATAAATGATGTGTAGGATAGGTTGGAGACTATGAAGCGGCGTCGCCAGGCGTTGTGGAGTCATTGTTGAAATACAACCCTTTGTTTATCTGAGGCCTAACCCCGCAATGTGGGGGACAGTGCTTGGTGGGTAGTTTGACTGGGGTGGTCGCCTCCAAAAGAGTAACGGAGGCTTCTAAAGGTTCCCTCAGTACGCTTGGTAACCGTGCGTAGAGTGCAATGGCATAAGGGAGCTTGACTGAGAGACATACAGGTCGATCAGGTACGAAAGTAGAGCATAGTGATCCGGTGGTTCCGCATGGAAGGGCCATCGCTCAAAGGATAAAAGGTACGCCGGGGATAACAGGCTGATCTCCCCCAAGAGCTCATATCGACGGGGGGGTTTGGCACCTCGATGTCGGCTCGTCACATCCTGGGGCTGGAGAAGGTCCCAAGGGTTGGGCTGTTCGCCCATTAAAGTGGCACGCGAGCTGGGTTCAGAACGTCGTGAGACAGTTCGGTCTCTATCTACTGCGGGCGTTAGAAATTTGAGTGGATCTGATTCTAGTACGAGAGGACCGAATTGGACAAACCTCTAGTGTATCTGTTGTCCCGCCAGGGGCACCGCAGAGTAGCTACGTTTGGAAGGGATAAGCGCTGAAAGCATATAAGCGCGAAACCCACCACAAGATGAGATTTCTTTTAAGGATCGTGGAAGATGACCACGTTGATAGGCTACAGATGTAAAGGCAGTAATGTCATAGTCGAGTAGTACTAATAATCCGTAAGCTTATGCACAAACTTTTCCCCCCGAGCAATCGGGGGGAGGAAACTTTCTAAATAATGCTTGTTTGTTTCTTTATCTCAGTATGTTAAAATATTGTTTAATTGATAATTAACAATTTATAATTGGTAATTAATGATTAAAAGCTGCTTGCAGCGAATAGCCTTAAGGTGGTTATTGCGGCGGGGCTCACCTCTTCCCATCCCGAACAGAGAAGTTAAGCCCGCCTGCGCAGATGGTACTGCAGTTTTGTGGGAGAGTATGTCGTCGCCTTTCTTTTGAAAACCCTATCCAAATCGGATGGGGTTTTCTGTTTTTTATATGTTTTGGGAAAACTGCCTGATGGCTGATAATGGCTGCTTATCAATAGATGGCCGCGTTAGTGATGGGAGCGGCATCCTTTTGCGGGGCACGAAGGGCTTCTTTTTCCCATAAACATTCTTCCGCAAAAGATACAGCGGACAGCACGGCCCGCAGGGAAACGACATAAAAATATCATTGTTTGTTGTTGAAGTTATTCTTTGTGTTTTAATTCGGTTAATATTTATTCTTAAAGGCGCTACCTCAAATTATTATCGTTAGATCTTTAAAGTTCTTAAAATCTATTAAAAACAACGGTTTGTTATTAGGTTTTAGCTTTTCTCTTAAATTCGTTTTAAATTTGGTTATTATGAAATAAAAATGGATGGAAAAGTTAATTGAGATTATAAATAGTTTTGAGAAATTAGATTCGGAGACAGAGCTTGCTATTATTGAAAGTTTTTTCGAAGAAACTTTCAATAAAGGAGAGTTTATTGTTGAAGAGGGTAAAGTTTGCAATAAAATTTATTTCATTAAATCAGGCGCGATTAGAAGATTTTGTATTGAAGACGGGATAGAAGTTACGAAGTGGATTTATACCGATAACCAATTTGTAACTTCAATGAGTAGTTTTTTTGAACAAAAACCTTCATTTGAAAATTTTCAAACCTGTGAAGAAACATTAGTATATTCATTATCTTATTCGGATGAACAGACTTTATTGGAATATCCCATATTTATAAAATTTCATATTAAGCAACTTCGATACTACCTTTCAAATATAAATGAGTTTAATCATTTATTCCGTTTAATGACTGCAGAGAAAAAATATTTATTTCTTTTAGAGTCATTTCCGCAAATTATTAAAAAAGCCAAATTGAAGCACATTGCGTCATTAATTGACGTAAGTCAGGAAACTTTGAGCAGAATTCGTGCATCAATTATTTGATATTACATCAATAAAAAATATTTAGGGTTTTTCAACTTTTGTAGCTAACTAAAGATGCAAAAATTGAAAGAAACTTTTATTGATAAAAATGCTATTCTAGGTAATAACATTTTCATAGGAAATAGTGTGACTATTGAGAAAGATGTCGTAATTGGAAATAATACGCAGATAGGTAACAATGTAACGATTTTAAGTGGATCAAGAATAGGAGAAAATTGTCAAATCCATTCTAATGCTGTCTTGGGCGGCGTACCTCAGGATTTAAAATTTAAGGGAGAATATACTCTTCTTGAAATTGGAGATAATAATATAATTAGGGAGTTTGTGACTATTAATAGGGGAACAATCTCAAAAGGTAAAACCTGTATTGGTAATTCCAATCTGATTATGTCTAATGCGCATATTGGGCATGATTGTGTAATTGGTAATAATTCTATTATTGGATTTAGTGTCGGAGTGGCTGGTGAAGTAATTGTTCAGGATTGGGTAAATATAAGTGGATTAACTGCAATTCATCAATTTTCGGTTATTGGCGAACATGCTATGATTAGTGGTTTAAGCCGAGTAGTTAAAGATGTTCCTCCTTATGTGGTTGTTGCGCATGAACCTTTGAGGTTTGCGGGGGTAAATTCTGTTGGATTAAAGAGGAGAGGATTTAATTCTCGAAAAATTGACGAGATTCGATCAATTTATAGAATTATATTTCAAGAGTAGAGAAATACAAAATTTGCTTTGGATATAATCAATGAAGAATTTGAGCAAACGGTTGAACGAGATAAAATTTTAAATTTCGTTCGTCAATCTAAAAGAGGAATTATTAAAGGTTTTGAAATTTAAATATATAAAAATGCTAAATTTATATTTATAAATTAACTCGTCATGACAAAACATAGTACAAACTCTAAAGTTGATTTTTATTTCGAAAAAGCTGAAAAATGGAAAGCCGAAATCGAACAAATGAGGGGAATTGTTTTAGACTGTCATTTGTCTGAAGAATTGAAATGGGGATCTCCTTGTTATACTTTCGAAAAAGCAAATATTGTATTAATTCATTATTTTAAAGAATATTGTGCTTTTTTGTTTTTCAAAGGTACTTTAATGAAAGATCCTGATAATATCTTGATCCAACAATCAGATAATGTACAGGCGGCTCGTCAAGTTCGATTTACGAATGTTCAAGATATTTTAGCTAAAAAAGAAATTCTAAAAAAGTATATTTTTGAGGCAGCCGAAATTGAGAAATCGGGACAAAAAGTAGAATTGAAAAAAGTTTCCGATTTTGAAATTGCAGAAGAGCTTCAGCATAAATTTAATTCTGATGCTGATTTTAAAAAAGCTTTTTATGCTTTAACTCCTGGAAGGCAGCGAGCCTATTTACTCCATTTTTCTCAACCTAAGCAATCTAAAACTAGAGAGGCTAGAGTAGAAAAAAATATTCCGCGAATTGTAGACGGAAAAGGATTAAATGATTGAAAAAATAAATAAATAAAAAGAAAAACTCCTTTGTGTAAAAGGAGTTTTTTGTTTTTATAATTCTATGAGATTTGCTCTGTGATGGTGTTTTTCTTTCGAATAGAAATTAAAGATTGGAAAAGAACGGAAGTCATAACCAAACTTATTCCTATGTAAAAAGAGAAATTGACCGACTGGCCTTCATTAAAAAACAAAAAGGCTAATATTATCGAATAAATTGGCTCTAAGTTGAATGTTAGATTTATGGTAAACGCAGGGATTTTTTTAAGGGATTCTGCAAACATTACATAAAGCGCAACGGTACAGCATGAAGCTAAAATTAGTAAATAGAAAATGTCTTTTAAGTTCGGAATAAAAACCTGTTCTGGAAAATTGTAAAAATAAAACGGAAGAGCAAGCCCTAAAACTAAAGTTCCTCCAAGCATCTGATAAAAATTAATGAGCTTGCTGTCATAAAATTGTACAAGTCTTTCGTTGTAAATAGTGTACAAGGCAGCAAATGCTGATGAAATTACTCCGAGTAAAATTCCAAGCTGATAAGAAGAATCAAAATGAAAAATCAAGCTTATTCCTAATAAGGTTAACATGCTTAATAAGACCTGAGTTAGATTGAATCTTTTTTTATTGAGAATAGGTTCAAAGAAAGCTGTAAAAAAACTGGTAAGACAATAGCAAACAACGCCAATTGATATATTAGAATATTTAATGCTGGCATAAAAGAAAACCCAATGAATGGTAATCAAGATTCCAGCTTTAGAAATTTTTACTGCTTCAGAAAATGATTTTAGCATTTTAAGATTGTAAATTTTTAAAATGAAAAAGAGAATAATAGAAGCAAATAATACTCTATACCAAACTAAAGTAATTTCGTTAAGAGAAATAAGTTTTCCGAAAACGCCAGTAAAACCAGCAAGTAAAACTGCAGAATGCAGTATCAAATAGGATTTTTTCATAAGAAGTTGTCTATCCTTTTTTTGGAGGATATTTTTTGAATATTAATAATGTGATTGAGGTAAAGACACAACTAATCGGACTGAAGATTCAGTCAAGTGTCAATACTAAAGAAGCATTATTAATTTATGGAGGAGGAAGACAACCTTTAAAACTCATAATAAAATTTGATTTTTGGTAAAATTAATAAAAAAGCATTCTTTTAAAAAGTGTAAAAAGTTATTTAAATGTGAAACTTTAAACAATTTAACAGCTGAATTGAATAAATCTGATTTTGATTTGAATATTTATTTGTAGAACTTGCAACGATACCAAATTACCTAAAATTATAAGTTTATTACAATCTAATGAGTACAAGCCAGTCAACTACAGCAGTTCTTGAAACTAAACAACATTTTGAAATTTTAGACGGATTAAGAGGCATTGCAGCTTTTGCTGTTGTTGTTTTTCATTTTATGGAATGGATTTTTACTGATCCAAGCCAGAATTTTATAGGACACGGATTTTTGGCTGTCGATTTTTTCTTTTGCCTTTCGGGATTTGTAATAGGATATGCTTATGATGATCGTATCGCAAAAATGGGACTTCGTAACTTTTTTATCTCAAGAATAATAAGATTGCATCCTTTAGTTATAGCTGGGTCAATATTAGGATTGTTGGCTTTCTTGTTTGATCCGTTTGGCGGACATTTGGAATTATATAGTACTGGAAAAATTATTTTGACATTTATTTGTTCTCTATTTCTTATTCCGTTTCCAGTTATTGCAGACCGTGGTTTCAATTTATTTAGTTTTAATGCGCCAGCATGGTCACTGTTTTGGGAATATATAGCCAATATCGTTTATGCATTTGTCCTTTATCGAATTGGCAGAAACTTTTTACTGCTGTTAACGATGTTATCTGCAATCGCAATCTGTTATGTCGGATATAATTCAGGTAATTTGTTAGGAGGCTGGAGCGGGCCAACTTTTTGGGATGGATGCGCCAGAATTTCGTATTCTTTTTTAGCCGGATTACTTATTTATCGCTCTAACTGGATCATAAAAAATAAACTTGGTTTTGGTGGATTAACTATATTATTGCTGTTAGCTTTCATTATGCCATTTTCAGAATATAATTGGATTTCTGAACCATTGGTTGTACTGCTTTATTTTCCATTGCTAATTTCTTTAGGTGCGGGAGCTGTATTAAAACCAGGATTGAAAAAAGCCTGTATCTTTTCTGGAAAAATATCTTATCCGCTATACATGACGCATTATGCGGTTTTATGGATGTTTGGAAATTATTTTACCAACTACAAACCAGATACAACGCAACTGACTTTTGTTGTAATAACTTCAGTGATTTTGTTGGTTGGGTTTGCTTATCTAGTAATGGTAATATATGATATCCCAGTTAGAAATTATTTGAATAATAAAAGAAAGAAAAATATAGCGACAAATTCTTAAATAAGAACTTTCGGTATAAGGTCTTATGTATTTATTTTTTGTGTTAAAATATTAAAACTACTATCCTTTGGAAAAACATAGTATATTAGCTTTATAATCTTACAAATGTTTTAGTAACTTAAAATGAATAAACTTGAAAATTAATATTGTAATACAGTACCTGTTTCTTTTTTTAACATTGCAGACATTTGGACAAAATGCCTCTTTCAAAATTAAATATTCGGAGCAGCTGGCAGTTTTTGTTTTTTTAGAAAATCTATCCGAATATTATCCAGACAATGTTTTTAAAACAGAGTTTCAAAAATCAAAATACAATATTGAGAAATATAAAAACCTAATCTCAAATTTTGAGCAATTGTCTATTTCTTATAGCTTCCGATTTGAAGATTTTCCGTACGGATCAAAGAAAACAATGCAAACGCAGGATATTTTGAAAAAGAGTTTGATTGAAACCGATAATTTAAATGATTTTAAAATTCGTTCTGCAGGAATGATTCCCAATAAAACGCTTAGTGATTTAGGAGAATGTATTTCAGAATTTACTCCCATTTACAATGAATTGATCTATAATCCGAACAAAGAAAAGTTTGAAAAACAGTTAGATGAAATTCAAAAATATTCTAATGATCACAAGATTGAAAATTATTTTAAAACGGGATTAGTATTTTATAATTCCAGTTGGGATAATTCAATCCCTTTTGTGGCGGCTTTTTATCCTTTACCTAATTCTAAAGGATTTACAGCTTCTGCATTTTGCAATAATTTCGTTAGTGCTATTCAAACTGATTTAAAATCACATAAAGATTTATTTAGTGTAATGATGCATGAGACCTATCATATCATTTACGACGAACAATCCCTTGAAGTAAAAAAAGAAATTGACACTTATTTCAAAACGAATAAATCAACGTGCAGTAATTACGCTTATCAATTATTGAATGAAGTTCTGGCGACGGTATTGGGTAATGGTTATGTTTATGCAGAATTAGAGGGTAAAGTAGATTCTGGAGATTGGTATAGTAATAAATACATCAATTTGATGGCAAAGCAGATTTATCCGTTAGCTAAAGAATATATCGATCAAAAGAAACCTATTGATAAGAATTTTATAGATAGTTATATTCAGCTTTACGAAACCAATTTTCCAGATTGGATAAATGAATTAAATAATATCATGACATATCGTTATGTGATTACAGAAAATGAAAAAGATTTTAAGGTTATAAATAAAATGTTTCGTTATCGTTCCAGAACAGAATATGAAGATCAAATTACGGAGAGCAGTATTGAAAAAATGAAGCATACACCGCTGACTAAAATGGTGATTATTTCAAAAGACAGTAAGGAAAAAATTAAACTCCTAAAGAATAAGTTTAAAGAATTGAAGAACTGGAAAGCAAATCCTGATAAAGAATTTGTAGAGAAAATTCTTTTAGACGATAAAAGTCAATTGATAATTGTGAACCAGAAAAAAACGGAATTGGAAACATTAATTAAATCTATAAATGAAAAAAGTAAATAGTTATTTAGTATTAGTTATTTGTATCTGTTTTTCGTCAGCAACCGCCTTTAGTCAAATAACATCACAAAATATTGATGTATTGATGGAATCTGCCTTGGCGAAATTTAAAGTAGCAGGAGCATCAATTGCAGTTGTTAAAGATGGAAAAATAATTCATTTAAAAGGCTACGGAGTTGGTTCGATAGAAACAAAGAAAGCTGTAAATGAAAATACTAATTTTCAAATTGCCTCAAATAGCAAAGCATTTACAACGGCAGCACTTTCTATTTTGGAGGATGAAGGAAAATTAAAATGGACCGATAAGGTAAAAGATTATGCTCCTGAATTTAAAATGTATAATGATTATGTGACGGAGAATTTTAATATACAGGATTTGCTGACTCATCGTAGCGGATTAGGATTGGGAGCAGGTGACTTGATGTTTTTTCCTGACGGTACTAATTTTACCATTAAAGATGTCTTGACAAGTTTTCAGCATTTTAAGCCTGTTTCAGCTTTTCGAACTAAATGGGATTATGATAATTTGCTTTATGTCGTAGCCGGCGAAATAATTGCAAGAGTAAGCGGTATGAGTTATGAGGAATTTGTACAAAAAAGAATCATTGCTCCTTTGCAAATGAACAATACTTTTGTTGGAAGTAGTTTAATAAAAGATACATCTAATTTTGCAGTTTCACATTCGTCTGAATCTGGAACGATAAAGAAAATTGAAGGGTTTAATGATCAAATTAATGCCGCTGCGGGTGGTATGTTTTCTAATGCTCAAGATATGGCGAAATGGATGATAGTCCGTTTGAATAAAGGTCAGTACGGACCAGATTTGAAAACGACGCTTTTTTCCTTAAAGAACCACAATGAAATGTGGAGAATACATACTGTTCAGGAAACAGATCAAAATCCTAGGTACAATTCTCATTTTAATGGTTATGGTTTAGGTTGGCAATTATCAGACGAAAAAGGATATTTAAAAGTATCGCATACTGGAGGTTTGCCTGGAATGCTCTCTATTGTAACCATGTATCCAGATTTAAATTTGGGGATTGTAATTTTAACCAATACTGAAAATGGAGGAGGTGGACTTTTTACAGCAGTTAGCAATACCATTTCTGATAGTTATTTAGGTTTAGATGATTTTGGATGGACCGATAAATTGGTAGAATGGATGAGTGAAGACAGAAATTCGGGTGATGATGTAACCAAAAAAGTATGGGAAAAAGTAAAGCTGGCAAAAAATGTAAAAATAAAAAATGAAGATTTTATAGGTGTTTATGCTGATAAGTGGTTTGGCGAAATTGAAGTATTTGAAAAAAATAAACAATTATGGTTTAAATCATACCGTTCACCTAAATTAAATGGTCCAATGGCTTTTTATAATGCTAATACATTTGCCATAAAATGGGAATATCAAGCGATGAATTGTGATGCAATGGCAATGTTTTCTCTGGATGAAAATGGCAAAGCTCAATCTATTAAAATGAAAGGCATCTCTCCAAACATTGATTTTAGTTTTGATTTTCAGGACTTAGATTTAGTAAGAGTAAAATAACAATTAGTGTAATAAAAAAACTCCATTAGAAATAATGGAGTTTTTTTTATTGGATTTAATAAGGTTGTAATTTAATAAGCTATTGCATTGTTTTACAAATTATCTTTAATTCGTTTTGTTATCTCTTCAATTTTACCCATCCCGTCAAAAGTCAAGACTTTAATTTTTGACTTCATATATTCGATTGCTGGTCTGGTTGAGCTTTCAAAAACTTCGATTCTTTTAATATGAATGTTGGCATCTTTATCGTCTTTTCTGTTAGAAGTTTCGGCTCTTTTTTGTGCTCTTTTTAAAAGTTCTTCCTTTGGAACATCAATATTAATTACTTTTCCAATTTCCAGATTTTTAGATTTAACAAGTTCTAATAAATCATTTACTTGTGGTTCGGTTCTCGGGTAGCCGTCTAAGATAATTCCGTTTGCATTTCTGTTTTCATCCAATATTTTACTGAAAAGATCTTTCATTATAGAATCAGGAACCAAATCTCCTTTTTCTTCATATTGAGACATTATTTTTCCAATTTCCGTTTCATTTTGTTTTTCCAAACGGCATCTGTCTCCAGTTGAAATATGCTCAAATTTAAGTTCGTCTTTTAAAATTTCGCATTGTGTACCTTTTCCAGAATAAGGAGGGCCAGTAATTATTAATATTTCCATTTTAAGTTGTGAAGTTTTTATTTTTTTGATTTTTTAAAGGTACGAATGATTTATTCTAGCCTAACAAAGAATCGTGTACTTATAAGAAAAAAACATCTTCTTTATAAAAACCAGCTAAAAACTTCAATAGCTGAGATATGGATAAATAAATCGTAGAAGAATAGAACAATTCATCTTCTAGAAACGACAATTCGGTCAATAAAAATTGAATCTTGTGCCGAATAAAAATATTTTTACATCAAAATCAAAACAACCATAATCTATAACCATGAAGAAAATTTTAAAATTTATCAAAATCACGTTTATTAGCCTTTTGAGTATTATTTTACTTTTTATTGCCTATTTGTATATCAGCAATAAATTATTTTTAGAATCGAAAGATGATGATAATATAAGTTATTTGTCAAAAAATAAAGTTCAGATTGGGGCTTCTATCGATGAAAAGTTGTTTGATGATGAGTTTTATAAATCACAGGTTTTCTTATTAGGAGAAATTCACGGTTATGCGGATAACCAAAAGATAGATCAGGAAATGCTTTTTTTCTTGAATAAAAAATTAGGAATCAAATATTATATTGCCGAAATGGATAGCTTGACAGCTAAAAAATTGAATGCTTTTTTATTTTTAGAAAAAGAAAAAAATAAAGTGGCTTTGAGAGAAGTTGTTGAATCAATTAAAAAAAGAATTCCGCAACAGTCAAGTCAGGAATTATTTGATAAATGGAGCGCGGTGCATGATTACAATCAAAATTTGGCTGATTCTCTAAAAATTACCGTAATCGGAATTGATAAAAACTTTGATGACGAATCAAAAGGTTCAAGAGACGAAGCAATGGTGAGTAATTTTAAAAATGCAATTCAGAAAATGCATCTTGAAAATGAAAAATTCTATGGGCTTTTTGGATTTTTTCATACACTGCAAAAGAAAACAGAATCGGGCAGAGCAACTTTTGCCGCAGGACTAAAAGATTCGGAAGTAAAAGTGACAAGTTTGGTAAGCTATACAGTTGATAGTGAAATGTATCTTCCTAAAACCCCTCAGTTTCCAACTCCTGAAAATGAAAAAGTAGATTGGATAAATGCTGACGGCCCATTAATGCTCGTAAAAGGAATTAATGATCTAAAAGAATTGAGCAAGCCAGAATCAATTACACTTTTTAAACTTAACGGGAAAAATTCACCTTACTTGAAGTCGCAAAATTTAATAACAGTAAAATCTAGAGCTTTTGGAGAGAATATTGTGCCTCTAAAAGATTCTGCTACAGCGGATTATTTTCAATATGTGTTTTTGCTGAGAAATTCTGTAGCGTTGACAAAATTGAAATAAAGACTTTAGTATGATTTTAATAAAAAAGCTCCATTAGAAATAATGGAGCTTTTTTATTATTGAGAAAGTAATGCTATTTATTAAGTATGGATTCTATTGAATTACTAATTTCCTCCAAATTATTTTGTTTGTTATTGGTCATCAGAATAATCGTCAAATTAGGATTACTGATTAATAAAGCCTGATAATTAAAAGCGGCACCATCGTGTATGTGACTCGTTATTTTTCCGTTTTCGATAGTTCCACTACCAAGACCTGTTTGATTGTCTTTAGAAAAAGGTTCAAAAAGTTCATGCGTAGATTGCTTATTAATAATTTTAAAAGAATTAATAGCTTCAGACCATTTGTAAAAATCCGTAAGATTTAAGGCAGTCCAACCCGAAATGTTATATTTTAGAAGATCTTGTTTACCTTCTTTATTAAAAGATTTTGCAAAAAGAGGTTCTTTGTCGTCAGGATCTACAACTGCATTTTTAATTCCGATGGGTTTTAAGATTTTCTTCATCACAAAAGAATTAAAAGTCATGTTGGTAATTTTTTCAATAATACGTCTTTGTAAAAACACATTATTGTTGTTGTAATCGTATTGAGATCCCGGTTCAAATTCTAAATTTAAGGTCTTTTGTAGAAAAGCCATATTGTCTGAATCTTGATTGACTTCATTCCACTTTATTTGAGGAAGTCCGCTGGTGTACTGAAGCAAATGGATAATCTTAATCCTATTAGCCCAAGATGGAAGTTCAGGAAGAAATTTAGAAATCGAGTCGTTAAGTTTTAATTTCCCTTGCTCTTTTAACATCATAATTCCAACAGCGTTAAACTCTTTAGCAATTGAACCAATATGAAAACGGTAATTTTTATTTAATGGTATTGTGTTGCTCGCATCGGCTTGACCGAAAGCCTTTTCGTATATGATCTTCCCTTTACTAGCAACTAAAACATTTCCGTTAAAAGTTTTTGATTGAAGTGCTTTTTGAAATAAAACATCTAGTTCGGTTTCCGGTTTATTTGTTTGAGCGTAAAAATAGTTACACATTGTAAATGCGATAATAAAAGCTGCAATTCTGATTTTTTTAATGACGTTGCTCATTTTGGAAGTTTTGATAAAAGTAAACAAAAACTTCATTAGAAATAATGGAGTTTTTTTATGAAAACATTTTAATTCTGTTGTGTTTTCTGTTTCGAAAATTGTTTTTCTCTCATTTTTTATGGTTTAAAATTTTAAAACTAAAAACAATTAGTATATTTGTAACCAAATAGTATAGACTATACTCTATACTTTGTTGTTTTTTATTGAAAAAAATAAATGTTATGCTTGTAAACGAACTATCAAAAAAGACAGGATTGTCGATTCATACTATTAGATATTACGAGAATTTAGGAATGATCAAAGGATTGGCGGATGAAAAGGTGACATCTAATAACTATAAACATTACGATGCTAATACTATTGAGCGTTTAGAAATTATTATAGAAGCAAGAGAAGTTGGTTTTACTTTAGCAGAAATAAAAAAAATATTGATTAGCTGGTTCGAAACGACTGACTCAAAACCCGAAACGCTAGAGCTTTTTCAAGCTAAAATAAAAGAGATTGATGATAAAATGAGATATTTCAAACAGACTAAGAATCTTCTTGAAAAAGTATGTGAGAAAATACAAAAGCAATAATGGTAGATTGTTAAAGTCTAAAAGCGTAGAAAAACTCCTTAAGAAATTGAGGAGTTTTTTTGTGGTTCTTAAAGCTATTATGTGAGATTTGAAGAAACTTGTAACTTAGAATATTAATTTTTTATGTAGTATTTAAGAAATTAATAAGAGGTTTTACAAATAGTATTATATTCGCTTTTAAATAAAAGTTGGGAACTAAAGCGAAAAAATGATTGCATTTATTTAATGAATTTAGTGATTTTCGATAATGCCACTAATTGAATAGATGCGAATGAAACAAGTATATGTTTCTGATTTTGAACTCATAGAATTGAATAACGTACTAAAGTAAACTACAAATAACAACCAAAGTTAAAATTAGAAAACTAAATTATGCAAGAAGAAATAACCAAGCATTCAAACAAAATTTACAAAGCTGTGAAAAAGCCAGAACACACAGTAGGTGAGAAAGTAAAAGAGATTATTATAGAAATATGCATAATCGTTTTCGCTGTTACACTTTCAATATCGCTGCACAGTTGGAGCGAACATAGGCACCAGCAAGAAGAAGTACATGTGTTTCTGGCTAATTTAAAAAATGATTTAAAGAATGATATAGAAAGTATTGACAGAGAAGTGGGAATGTACCAAAAAACAAACGGAGACTACGAAAAAATTTTGGCATTAACGCCTTCTCAACTAGATAGTATTTATAAATCTAAGAGTAAAGTTAATTTCCCAATTCATTCACATGGGCAAACATTGACTATAGGTAATTATGAAAGTTTTAAATCAAGTGGTAAACTTGGCTATATTGAAGACGAAAAATTGAAGCAGAAAATCTTAAACTATTATCAAATATTTGTTCCAGCTGCTAATGAAGTGGACAAAATGTACACTGAATTTTTGTTTAAGTGTTTTGATAAAGAAATAGAAAATGCAGATAAGCCAGAAAAAGAATTATATTCAGACCCTAAATATAAAAAGACACTCGAATATCTTGTTAAACTAGGTAGGAATAACATAAGGGTTTATAAAGAAAATACAAAACCGCTCGCAGTTGAACTTATTAAAGAAATTGACAAAGAGTTGGGCAAATAAAAAAAGTTAAAGCACAAAAAAAACTCCATTAGAAATAATGGAGTTTTTTTTGTGCTTTAAAAGGTTATTTTCCTTTTACTATTTTTTCGAGATATTCAACTTTATCTTTTTCGGCTTGGATTAAGCGTTCGTAAAGTTTTTCTTTTTCTCCGTAAAGTTCTACAATTTTATCAAGCGGATTAAAATTGGGTTGAACATTAATTGAATTAATTGTTGAACTATCGTGGCTAGTATTGGTAAAAGTATTGTTTATGATATTTAATACCATATCATCACAATAATTTTTAATAGCCTCTACAGTCACGCCAAGCGCTTTTGCAACTTCAGCTAGTCTTGTGTCGTCTATAGTTTCACTGTTTTCAATAGCAGAAACCGTTTGCTGGCTTGTGCCTAAAGCTTGCGCCAAAGCCTCCTGTTTCATGTCGCGAAGTTCACGAATACGGCTAATATTTCTTCCGATATGTTTTGGTCTTGATAGTGTGCTCATAATTCAAAGATAATAATTAAGTGAATAAACCAGAACTGTAAAAAACAGATTTTAAATGTATGTTACAGATTTTCTTTGGGAGCGGTAAACAAAAATACAATTTTTATGGTAAGTATTTTGGGATTGTAGATTTTGTATTTGAAACTTAAATTTTAGATAAAGATTTGTAGCATGTTAATCAATATTAAAATTATTCTTGTTTTCAATGAAATACATGCTAAATGTAAATGCCAAAAGTGAACAAGACATTGAAAATCTATTTGATAATTTTTAAAGAAATGTTTTTATATTAGTAATGGATAAGTTTAAATTTATTAGACCTATATCTAAATTTAAATAAGATTTTACGAAATATGATAAAAAAAGAAGATATAGAAACAAGTTTAGTTGTATCAATTGCAAAATCAGATTTAAAAGAAATTGTAAATGATATAGCAGAAATATCTTTGGATACATTTTTTGATGACGGAATGATTAAAGATGTTCCAATAATCGGATCATTGGCTAAGCTTTATTCTGCTGGAAAAAATATTCAGGAAAAGATATTTGAAAAAAAGATCATAGCGTTTTTACTTGAAACTGAAAAGGCAAAAAAAGAATCTAAAAATAAATTTTACGATGATTTAAATAATGATGAATCCTTAAGAAAAAAAGTTGGAGAACAAATACTTGTAATTCTAGAAAAGATAGATGATTTAGAAAAACCAACTATACTTGGAAAGCTATTTAAAAATTTTATGGAAGAGGAAATAAATTTTGAGATGTTTCACAGACTTGCTACAATTATTGCAAATTGTTTCCTGCCTGATTTAAAAAAACTTTCTATTTATAAAGATAAGAGCCAGTTCAATACTTTTACTTCTATTTCATTAGAAAATTCAGGATTGGTTTATATGTATCATGTTAGACCAGAGATTTTCGATGCTGATGGTAATCAAACCGGTGGTAGTCTGTATAGAATAACAAAGCTTGGGCAAGAATTGTTAAAATTAGGTATTATATAAAATCAGATAATTTGGATTGAATTTGTAATTCGTGTCTGTAAAATGCATAAAAAAAACTCCTTAATTTCTTAAGGAGTTTCTTGGTGGGCGATGAGGGGTTCGAACCCCCGACCCCCTCGGTGTAAACGAGGTGCTCTGAACCAGCTGAGCTAATCGCCCTATTTTATTAGGTTGCTATCGTTTGTGATTGCGAGTGCAAATATACGTTTGTTTTTGAGTTCTGCAAACAATTTTTAATTTTTATGAATTTTTAAATATTCTTTTCAGTCCTCTTATTTAAAACAAAACTCCTTAATTTCTTAAGGAGTTTCTTGGTGGGCGATGAGGGGTTCGAACCCCCGACCCCCTCGGTGTAAACGAGGTGCTCTGAACCAGCTGAGCTAATCGCCCTATTTTACTAGGTTGCTATCGTTTGTGATTGCGAGTGCAAATATACGCTTGTTTTCGAGTCCTGCAAAGAAAAAAGAATAAAAAATAAAACTTTTTTAAAAATAACTCATATCTATTTGTTTATGAATTTGTTATTAAAATGAATTTTTTAAAGTTTTTTCTAGATCAAAAGTATATTTTAGTTCAAAGGCAATTCGGCAACGACAAAAGTGCTTCCGCCAACATAAATAAAATCATTTTCCGATGCCTTTTTCTTCGCTTCCGCGAAAGCGATGGCTACAGAATCGTATTTTTCTCCAATCAAATCATGTTTTTTTGCTTCGCTTTGTAAAGTTTCGGCAGGCAAAGCTCGTGACGAATCTGGATTGCAGAAATAATATATAGCTTCTTTTGGGAAAAGAGGCAAAATAGAATCCAGATCTTTATCATTTACAACTCCTAAAACTACATGAAGTCTCTCGTATTTTTCATTCTTCAGCTGATTCATTACAACCGTTAACCCGTGTTTGTTGTGAGCCGTGTCGCAAATAATTTTTGGGTTTTCTCCCAATTGCTGCCATCTTCCTTGCAAACCCGTATTTTTTACAACATGCAATAAACCTTCTTTCAACTGTTCGATCGAAATTTTAAAATCGGTTTCATTATTCAAAATCGAGATCGTCTGCTGAACCGTTTTTTTATTATGAAACTGATAATCTCCAATTAAGTCCGATAAATAAATCTGATCAATTAAATCTGAAGCAAAAGAAATCGGTGCGTTGTTTTCTTCGGCTTTAGCCAAAAATACTGGTTTAGTTTCATCGGTATATTCGCCAATAACAACAGGAATATTCGGTTTTATAATTCCCGCTTTTTCTCCAGCAATGGCTTCCAATGTATTTCCTAAAAACTGAGTATGATCTAAACCAATATTGGTAATTACCGAAACCAAAGGCGTAATAATATTAGTAGCATCCAATCTTCCGCCCAAACCAACTTCGATAATCGCAATATCTACTTTTTCTGCAGCAAAATAATCAAAAGCCAAACCGACCGACATTTCGAAGAAACTCATATCATTTGCTTCAAAAAAATCTTTGTGTTTTGCGATAAATTCAATCACGAATTCTTCTGAGATTTCTCTACCGTTTATTTTTATTCTTTCCCTAAAATCTTTCAAGTGCGGAGAAGTATATAATCCGACTTTATAACCTGCTTCTTGTAAAACAGACGAAAGCATATGTGAGGTAGAACCTTTTCCGTTTGTCCCCGCAACGTGAATACATTTTAGCTCGTTTTGCGGATTATCAAGATGAGCCGCCAACAATTTGATATTCGTTAAATCTTCTTTATACGCCGAAGCACCTTGCAATTGGTACATTGGAAGTTGATTAAACATCCAATTGGTGGTCTCTTGATAGTTCATTTGTTTAGATAAAATGGTTGTTGATTGAAATAAATTTCGATTTTTGTAGTTTAATATTACAGCGAAAATTATCTTTATTGCAAATTTCAAATATTTTTTAGAATTAATTATTAAAAACCAGAATTAATATATGTTTAGTTTTATTCAGTTACAAACAGATACAATCGCAAATGCTTCAAATGTAGTGATCGAGAAGATTGCAGCGCCGCAAAATGAAATTTCAATGTTTGGTTTCATCATGAAAGGGGGAGTGTTTCTAATTCCGATTGCGATTTTATTGTTTTACACTATTTACTTGATTTTTGAACGTTATATGTACATAAGCCGAGCATCTAAAATTGATAGCAGATTAATGCAAGATATTGGCGAGAAATTACATTCTGGAAATATTGAATTAGCAAGAACAATTGTAGAAAGAAATAATACTGCGGCCGGAAATATTTTAAAAGAAGGTGTTTTGGTAATCGGAAGACCAATTTCAGAAATTGAAGCCAACATGGATCGTGCTGCCGATATCGAAATTGGCGAAATGGAAAGACATTTAGGTCATCTTGGACTTATTGCTGGTATTGCACCAACGTTAGGTTTCATCGGAACGATTTCTGGGGTTATTAAAATTTTCTATAGCATTTCGGTTACAGAAAACATTAGCATCGGAAACATTTCTGGAGGTTTATACGAAAAAATGATCAGTTCTGGTTCTGGATTAATTGTGGGTATTATTGCGTATAGCGCTTACCACTTGTTGAACGGAAAGATTGATAATTTTGCTTTAAAAATTCAGAAACAGATTTTAGAATTTGTCAATATAATTCAAAGAGCATAAGTCATGTCTATTAAAAGAAAAAGAAGATTTCACGCCGAAGTTGCAACTTCATCTTTGAGCGATATCATGTTTTTCCTGCTGTTGTTTTTCTTAATTATCTCAACACTGGCAAATCCGAATGTGATTAAGATGACATTGCCAAAAGCTAAAGCGAATGAAAAGACCAATAAACAATTAATTAGTTTATCGGTTACCGAAGATAAAAAGTTCTACATTGACAAACAGGAAGTAGATTTTGAAAATCTAGAAACGAGTTTAATGTCAAAAATAGGAACAGATAAAGAACAAACTGTTGTGGTTCGAATTCCGTTTAACCTACAAGTTCAAGACTTGGTAGATGTTTTACAGATAGGAGTAAAGAACAATCTGAAGTTTGTAATTGCAACAAGTCCGAAATAGATTTAATATTAGGGCGTGACAATAAAAAAATGGGCCAATCAACGTTACGCTGATTGGCCCATTTTTTTATTCGAACAAAAAGAAAACAACATAATCTTGTCATTTCGACGAAGGAGAAATCTTCGCAAGTAACTCCGCAACGAGAATCCAATCTTTGTATAGCTTCTCACGAAGATTTCTCCTTCGTCGAAATGACAAACTGGACGGAAACAAAAAGGCTTTCAGAATTTCTGAAAGCTTTTTTTATGTTGTTTTAAGTTTTTAATCCAAACTGAAATTGTAAATAATTTTTCCAACTTGTTTTGCAGGAGCATCACTATCAGATTCCCATTTGGTATTCATTGCTGCAATTCTTGCTTGATCTAATAAACATTTTGCAGTATTGGTTGTTCCTTTAATTCCTGCAGTCGCACTTATTGTTTTACCATTTTGATCAACGCTTACTTCAACAACGACTTTTCCTTCTTCGTTGCAAGTATATTTTGGTGCAGGTTTAGAAAGGGCTTTTCTGTTTCCTAAAGAATATCCAGATCCTCCACCAGAACCGCCCCCACTTCCAGCTCCGTAACCGCTTCCTGTGCCAATACCATTTCCAGTTCCGTTACCGCCTCCAGTTCCTCCGCCAGAGCCACCAGATCCGTAATATCCGTTAGAGTTTAAACTTCCGTTCGCTTTTCCTTTATTTCCAGCTGCTTTATCATCTCCATCGCCACCTTTATTAGAACCTTTCATAATACTAGCTAAAGCATCATTTGTTGAGTTAGAAACTTTTGGTTTTTCTGGTACCGGTTTTTGTATCGGTTTTTCAACAGGAACAGGTTTTTTCGGCTTCTCTTTGGTCGGAATAACAACATCATTATCAGCAGTTGTATTTTCTTGACTAATTATAGCTTCTTCTTCGGGAGTTGCTTTTGCAGGTGCTTGTTTTACATTGTTTTTTACATCCAGAACTTCGCTTTTATAATTGGCACCAGAGCCTAAATCGCTGTCTCCGAAATTTACAGTTACGCCACCGCCACCTCCGCCGCCATCAGCAAGAGCTACATTGTTTTCTGGATTATAAGGAGGCCAGAAACGTATAAAAAGCAACAATAGAATTATTGCCGCATATATAGCTGTTGTGAATAGCAATGATTTCTTTTGATCTGTAGAAATAGACGAACTCATTTAGATTCTGAATTTTGAAATGTATTATTTTAAAAACGTTTAAAAGTAGTAAAAATTGTTTAGAATGAAAGAGAGAATTTAACCGCTAAGTTCGCAAAGGTTTACGCAAGGTTCGCAAAGCGATTTGTTTTTAAATCTCGCAAAGTCACGAAGTCGCAAAGTTTTTCTTTTTTTAGTTTTTTTGTGACTTCGCGACTTTGTGAGAAATAACCTAACGTTCTTTGCGTAAACCTTTGCGAACTTTGCGGTTAAAAAAACGAGCCAACAATAATGCGGCTCGTTTAGATTGAGATATAAATCAATTTACACTAACTGTTTCAATGCAATTTCAAAAGCAGTTGCGCTGATATTTGTTTTTGATTGACTTAAAGCATGAGCTTTTACAATCGCATTTTTAATTGTGTCTGAAGTATCGTTAAAAATAGCCTCATCTGTCATTTGAACTTTTTTCTCCATGAAATAAGCAAAAACTCGTGCCATTCCACAGTTTGAAATAAAGTCTGGAATTAAACTTACCTTACGGTCAACTTCTTCCATAATAGAACCAAAGAAAATTTCCTTGTCAGCAAAAGGAACATTCGCACCGCAAGAAATAACTTCCAATCCATTTGCAATTAAACTATCAATTTGCGCTTGAGTTACCAATCTAGATGCAGCACATGGAGTGAAAATCTCTGCGCCGATTGTCCAGATTTTAGAATTGATTTCATCAAACGGGATCATATTATCCGCAACCAATTTATTTCCGTCTTTATTTAAAAACAACGTTCTAATTTCTTCAAAAGAGAAACCTTCTTCTTTTATTAATCCACCGTCGCGATCGATGATTCCGATAACTTTTGCGCCCATTTCGGCTAAATAAAAAGCAGCTGCAGAACCTACGTTTCCAAAACCTTGTACGATTGCTTTTTTACCTTTTATGTCTCCGCCATAAGTTGCGTAAAAATGACGAACCGCTTCGGCAACGCCATAACCCGTAATCATATCGGCAACTGTATATTTTCTAGTTACGTCTGGAGAGAATTTAGGGTTTTCGATAACCTTAATTACACCCTGACGTAATTGACCAATTCTATTGATTTTATCAGCTTCTGTTGGTTTAAAGTGTCCATTGAAAACACCTTCCTGCGGATGCCAAACACCACATTCTTCTGTCATCGGAATAACTTCGTGAATCTCATCAACATTCAAATCTCCTCCAGTTCCATAATAGCTTTTCAATAACGGAGAAACGGCTTTGTACCAACGTTGCAAAACACCTTTTTTGCGAGGATCGTTTGGGTCAAAGTTAATTCCAGATTTAGCTCCTCCAATTGCAGGACCAGAAACTGAGAATTTAACTTCCATAGTTTTTGCCAATGACAAAACTTCATTCATGTCTAAGCCTTTT
Organism: Flavobacterium sp. B330r; assembly: GCF_056824325.1. Classification (NCBI taxonomy): domain Bacteria; kingdom Pseudomonadati; phylum Bacteroidota; class Flavobacteriia; order Flavobacteriales; family Flavobacteriaceae; genus Flavobacterium; species Flavobacterium sp. B330r. The sequence goes on along the minus strand of NZ_CP124860.1, from coordinate 1,218,325 downwards.
CTCATTCTTGTTCCTCCACCCGCAGCTCCTCCACGAAGTGAATTAATTACAGTCCACCCTTCGGCTTCTGTTTCAGAATCTTTCCAATTGAAAACAATTTCAGGTGCTTTGTTTTCAAATTGTTGTAATAAATCTTTCATTTTGTTGTGATATGTTTATTTTGCGTAAATGTATAAAATAGAATAATGCGAATAATGTATTTTGCAGCAAATTTAGCAAACAAAAAAGAAAAGCCGAAAACTATCTGGTTTTCGGCTTTCTGAATATTTAAAAAATTAAGAACTATTGTCCTAATAAGTGTTTTTTCAAAGTTTCGTCAACTGGTTTGTCAGAAAGCCAGATTCCGAATAATGCTTTTTTGAAATCAAATCCAGGAATTTTTCCTTTCAAAACTTCATTTTTAGAAACGTAAACATTTTGGTCAAAAGGGTTGTAAGCTAAAACAAATACATCTTTTTCTGTAATTACGTCACTTAAAAAACTTTTTAGCTGTTCAATTCTAGGGCGTAGTTGTTCAAGATTTGCTCCAGCAGATTTTTCAAAACCTGTGTTCATTGCTTTTGTCAGTTTGTTTGAAGAAACCATAGAAGAAGTAATTTCAATTCTGACAGCCATTTCAGTATCACTATCAATAATGAATTGCGGATCTTGAGCTAATTGAGATAAATACAATGCCTGAACATATACTTCCAGCCACATTTTTGATCTTCCGCCTGCTCCGTTTAATTGTAATGACTTGCCTTGAAATTCTATTTTTCTAGGAACTGTCACACCGTTAACTTCGATTTGAGTTTGTGCTGAAACAGTAGAAAATGGTAAGCTTAAAAGGATTATCAGTAAAAGTAAAATCTTTTTCATATTCTATCAATTTATTATTTTTAAGGCAAAAATAATAGTAATTTATTAATATTTGGTTCATTTTTAGAATGTTTTTTTTCTGTAAAATATACATTTAATTTTTCTATTACATTAAAAATCAAATTAGTAGGACTAGTTTTACGTAGATTTACGTGTTTTAAGAATTGTTTAAGGATTGACTGATATAAATCCTTCATAAATGTTCGTTTTTTTAAGCTTTAAAAAGAAAAATTGGCTTTTAAATTTTAAAAGAATTGTTGCGAGATTAATGCTGATTTGAAGAAAAAGCTAAATAATCACGAAAACGTTATCGTAATCTTTGCTGATCTATTAATTTTATATGCGCGCATTGTAATTACACTTTTAAAAAGTATCTTTGGAAGCCTTTGAACTGAAAAGTTTTAGGAGCTGAAAAAAAACAAAAACATAAAAAACCATCAACTGAAATTTGTTTTGAAATTTTGGTTGAAAAAACTTTAAAGAATACTACTATGGATTTTAATCTTACCGAAGAACATTTAATGATTCAGCAGGCAGCAAGAGATTTTGCTCAAAATGAATTATTGCCGGGAGTTATTGAACGTGACGAACACCAGACTTTTCCAACGGAGCAAATCAAAAAAATGGGTGAGCTTGGATTTATGGGAATGATGGTTGATCCTAAATATGGAGGAAGCGGTTTAGACGCTATTTCTTATGTTATTGCAATGGAAGAAATTTCTAAAGTAGACGCTTCTGCATCTGTTGTAATGTCTGTAAACAATTCATTAGTTTGCTGGGGATTGCAAGAATATGGTACTGAAGAGCAAAAACAAAAATACCTTCCAGGTTTGGCTTCTGGAGAAATTCACGGAGCTTTTTGCTTAAGTGAACCTGAAGCAGGAAGTGACGCAACTTCTCAAAAAACAACTGCGGTTGATATGGGAGATCACTATTTAGTGAACGGAACTAAAAACTGGATCACAAACGGAAATACAGCATCTGTATATTTAGTAATTGCACAAACACATCCAGAATTAAAGCACAAAGGAATTAATGCTTTGATTATGACTAAAGATATGCCAGGTTTTTCAGTTGGTCCGAAAGAACAGAAAATGGGAATCCGCGGTTCTGATACACATTCATTAATGTTTTCTGATGTTAAAGTTCCAAAAGAAAATAGAATTGGTGAAGATGGTTTCGGATTTAAATTTGCAATGAAAACTCTTGCAGGCGGAAGAATTGGAATCGCTTCGCAAGCATTAGGAATTGCTTCAGGAGCTTATGAATTGGCTTTAAAATATTCTAAAGAACGTAAAGCTTTTGGAACTGAAATTTGCAACCATCAGGCAATTGCTTTTAAATTGGCAGATATGGCAGTAAATATCGAAGCAGCGCGTCATTTATGTATGAAAGCAGCTTGGGATAAAGACAATCATAAAAATTACGACGTGAGCGGTGCAATGGCAAAATTATTTGCTTCGCAGGTTGCAATGGATACTTCAGTTGAAGCTGTTCAAATTCACGGAGGAAACGGGTATGTAAAAGAATACCACGTAGAGCGTTTTATGCGTGATGCTAAAATTACTCAGATTTACGAAGGAACTTCTGAAATTCAGAAAATCGTAATTTCTAGAGCAGTTATTGCTGGATAAATAGATTTCAAAATAAATTTTAAAACCCTTTCAGCTTTTAGTTTGAAAGGGTTTTTTTATGAATATTCTATTACTTTTCATAAGTTTATAGTCCAATAATAGTATTATCAATTATCAATAAAAACAGAAAACCATGAGAAAGCTATACTTTTTGCTTCCATTTATTTTTTTAGCGTGTAAATCGGGAACTTCAACTTCAAATGAAAGTGGAGCAAAAACAGATTCAAAGCCATTAGAAATTAGCTATAAAGTAAAAGAATCTGAAATTTCAGATTTTCTAAAATATCTTTCTTCTGACGAATTGGAAGGCCGTGAGACAGGAACGCAAGGAATTGAAAAAGCTGCGGTTTTCTTGGAAGACTTTTTAAAGAAAAATAAAATCAAACCCTATTTTAAAACCTATCGCGATACTCTGACTAATTTTGATTTGCCAGCTTTCAACATTGTTGGAGTTATTGAAGGAACAGATCCTCAATTAAAAAAAGAATTTGTGGTCCTGAGCGCACATTACGATCATATTGGTTTAGAGAAAAAAGAACAAGCCGATAAAATAAATAATGGGGCAAACGATGATGCTTCTGGAGTAACTTCTGTAGCTGCGATGGCAAAATATTTTAGCGAAACTAAAGCGAATAAACGAAGCATCTTAATTGTGTTTTTTGCTGGAGAAGAAAAAGGATTACTAGGTTCAAAAAGTTTAGTAGAGAAATTGAAAAAACAAAATTTCAATCTTTATACACAATTAAACATAGAAATGATTGGTGTGCCAATGAAACGAGATTATTTGGCTTACATAACTGGTTTTGATAAATCGAATATGGCGCAAAAAATAAACGAATATACAGGAAAAAACACCATTGGATTTTTACCGAAAGAAGCAGAATATCAATTATTCTACCGCTCTGATAATTATTCGTTTTTTCAAGCTTTTGGAAAACCATGCCAATCCCTAAGTACTTTCGATTTTGAAAACTTTGATTATTATCACCATGTTTCAGACGAATTTAAATTAATGGATATTCCTCATATCACAGCATTTACACAAGAATTATTGCCTGCAGTAATCAAAATTGCGGTTTCGCCAACGCAAGAAATAACGATGAACAAATAAGAGGCTGTTTTACAGCATTTGATTATTTTTGCTACATGAAAAATATTATCGTTACAGGAACAAGCAGAGGAATTGGTTACGAATTAGCCTTGAAATTTGCCGAAGCAGGTCATCAGGTTTTGGCCATTTCCAGAAAAATACCGCAAGCACTTTTAGAACATCAAAATGTAAGTTGTCTGTCTGTTGATTTGGCAGATGAAACGGCTTTGGATCAGGTTGACAATTTTCTTTCTTCAACCTGGAAAAAAGTAGATGCAGTGGTTCATAATGCGGGGGCTTTGCTTTTAAAACCTTTTGAGCAAACTACGCAGGCAGATTTTGAAAATATTTATAAAGTGAATGTTTTTGCTGTTGCCAATTTAACTCGTATCTGTATTCCTTATTTAGAAAAAGGAAGTCATGTTGTAACAATTAGTTCAATTGGTGGAGTTCGCGGAAGTTTAAAATTTGCTGGATTAGCGGCTTACAGTTCGAGTAAAGGAGCCGTAATTACTTTAACTGAATTATTGGCTGAAGAATATAAAGAAAAAGGAATTTCATTTAATGTTTTGGCTTTGGGTTCTGTTCAAACTGAAATGCTAAATGAAGCTTTCCCTGGTTATCAAGCTCCAATTTCTGCTGAAGGAATGGCAACTTATATTTATGATTTTACATTAAATGGAAATAAATATTTTAACGGAAAAGTTTTAGAAGTTTCTTCAACAAATCCGTAAATTAAATTCCAAAATAAAAAATCCAAATTCCAATTTTAAAACGTCTAACATCTAACAGATAACATTTAACTTTAAATTGAGCGAAACTTTAGCTAAATATATTCCTGAACACGCGGTAAAACCTGTTTTCGATTTGATAGTGGCCAATCAGGTTCACTTGAAAATTGTAAACGAGCGTCAGACGCGTCACGGTGATTATAGGAGAGGACCAAGTGGAAAGCATGAAATTACGGTTAACGCAAGTTTGAATAAGTATCGTTTTTTAATTACGCTGATTCATGAAATTGCACATTTAGTTGCTTTTGAGAAATTCGGACGAAATATAAAACCGCATGGAAATGAATGGAAATATACTTTTCAGCGTTTAATGGTTCCGTTTATTCGGCCAGAAATATTTCCAGGACAGATATTACCGCTTTTGGCAAGACATTTCAAAAATCCTTCAGCGAGTAGTGATACCGATACTACTTTGTCTTTGGCTTTAAAACAATATGACAAAGAAAATGATAAAAATTACGTGTTTGAAATTCCGTACGGAAGTATTTTTAGAATTAAAAATGGTAAAGTTTTTAAAAAAATAGCCGTTAGAACAAAGCGTTTCGAGTGTTTAGAAATCAGCTCTGGAAAGACTTATCTTTTTAATCCGAATGCAGAAGTAGAATTGATCAATTAAATTCCAAGTAAGAGAGAATAAAAAATCCCAAATTCCAAAGTTTACTACAATTGGAATTTGGGATTTTTAATATTGGAATTTTTAAAAGGACTAGCCTTTTAAATAGGCTTCTCTTACTTTTTTGAAAAGGTTTGAAGAATAAACAAATTTAACTACTGCCTCATTGTCGGTCGTAAAGATTTCTTCTTTTGTTCCTTGCCAAGCTTTCAGACCTTTCTTTAAGAAAATAATATTCTCACCGATTTCCATTACAGAGTTCATATCGTGAGTATTAATTACAGTTGTAATATTGTATTCTTTTGTGATTTCTTGAATCAAGTTATCAATCAAAGTCGAAGTATTTGGATCTAAACCAGAGTTAGGCTCATCACAAAACAAATATTTCGGATTGTTTACAATTGCGCGAGCAATAGCCACACGTTTCTGCATTCCTCCAGAAATTTCAGAAGGCAGTTTCTTGTGTGCATCGATTAGATTTACTCTTTCTAAAACAAAATCAACGCGTTCTTTGATTTGCGCTTTGTTGTTATTAGTGAACATTTTTAATGGGAAAGCTACATTTTCTTCAACAGTCATTGAGTCAAATAACGCACTTCCCTGAAATACCATTCCTATTTCGGTTCTCAAGTCACGTTTTTCATCTTTGTCTAAATCAGAATAAACCCTTCCGTCAAATTCAATTGTTCCTGAATCTGGCGTGTGAATTCCTAATAGCGTTTTTAATAAAACTGTTTTTCCAGATCCACTTTGTCCAATAATCAAGTTGGTTTTTCCAGTTTCAAATACCGTCGAAACGCCTTTTAAAACTTTGCTATCCCCAAATGATTTTTCTATATTTTTTACTTCTATCATTATCCTAATAATAATTGAGTTAATATATAATTAAAAAGAATGATACAAACAGAAGTCCATACGAATGATGTTGTACTTGCTTTACCAACTTCTAATGCACCACCTTTCATATAATATCCGTGAAAAGATGGGATTGTTGCCAATAGCATGGCAAAGATTAAAGTTTTAATAAAGGCATAAGTAATATGGAACGGTATGAAATCTTTTTGAGCTCCCATAATAAAATCTGCACCAGTTGAAAATCCTCCGTAAGCACAAGCTATCCATCCACCAAAAATTCCTAAAAACATACTAATCCCGATTACGAAAGGATACATTAATAAAGCGATTATTTTTGGAAAAACAAGATAGTTTACGGAGTTAACTCCCATAACTTCTAACGCATCAATCTGTTCTGTAACTCGCATTGTTCCGATACTTGAAGTAATGTAAGACCCCATTTTTCCGGCCATAATTACCGAAATAAAAGTAGGGGCAAACTCTAAAACTACAGATTGACGTGTAGCAAAACCAATTAAATATTTTGGAATTAAAGGATTGGTTAAGTTTAATGCTGTTTGAATGGCAACAACTCCTCCGATGAAAAAAGAGATAAAGCAAACAATTCCTAGTGAGTCAATAATAAGATCATCAATTTCTTTTAGGATTAGATTTTTCATAACAGGCCATTTAGTCTGTTTGTTGAAAATTTCTTTCAGCATTAAAAAATATTTCCCTACTTGGGATAAATAACGGATTAGCATCATAATTTTTAAATATTGGCTAAATTAAGGATTAGTTTACAGTTTACCGTTTCAGCTGGGCAGTTTTTTAATTTTTTTAAGATTAAAAAAGCTTTTGTTTCATTTTTGCAAAACGATAATTCCTAATAAATTTAGCCTGTTCGGGGGTAACTAATAAAGGAGTATTGGCTTTTTTGGCTTTCCAAAATCCTCTGATATAATCTAAAAACAGAAATGGTTTTTTCTTCATCATCGCCAATTTTGCCGAAGCAATTGCGGTAATCCAAAACCCATAACCTAAAGTGTAAAAAGCTTCGCCTTGTTTGTAACGAGCTGTTTTATTGTAATTTGCTCCCGTTGGTTTTAAATGTTTTACATGTAAAGATTGGTCAGTTACAATTTTCCAATTGTAATATTTACAAAGTAATTCATCAACAGTATCCCAACCCATTGCTGGACGTAAACCGCCAATTTGTTGATAGGTTTCTTTTCTATACGCTTTTAAGGCTCCGCGAATATGATCTTTATCGGTAAGGTTTTCTAAAACCCATTCACCATTTTTATCAATGTAGCAGAATCCTCCAGCCATTCCAACTCTTTCATCTGATTCGAAATGTTTAATAATGGTCTCAAAATAGTTTGGAGGGAAAATTAAATCGCCGTCTATTTTTACAATGATATCATAATTAGAATCTAAAGTTTCAAAACCTTTCTGAAAAGCTTGAATCACTTTACTTCCCGGCATATGAATGGCATCTGAAGTTTTATTTACAACAGAAATATACGGATTGTGTTTTGCAAAACCCAACACGACTTCTTCAGTTTTATCTGTAGAATTGTCATTTACAACCACAACTTTTGATGGCAAAACAGTTTGAGAAACCAAAGATTCTAAAGTCAAGCCTATTAAATCTTGCTCGTTGTGTGCGGGAATGACGATGTAGTATTTCATTTTAAATTCCAAATTTTTAAAAATTCCAAATTCCAATTTTTGAGAATTAATCCCAATCTTCTAAAATTCCAAATTCCAATCAAAGCGGGTTCAATTGGAATTTAGGATTTTTTTATTGGAATTTGCCTTTAGGCTTTTATTTTTTCAGCCACAACAATATAATATCTCGGAGTGAAATATCTTAACAAGGGTCTGAATCCGAATTTTTTTACTGGATGTGTAAATTGTAATCGATCGGTAATTTTCCAGCCTGTTTTTTCTAAAAGCCAATCCAATTGCCAATCTTCAAATTCATGGTAATGTCTGTCCCACATATCGGTTTTAGAACGATATGCTGGCGAAAACCATAAACGTAATGGGATTGAAATTAATAGTTTGTCACATTTTACGTTTTGTAAAACTGTGTATGGATTTAGTAAATGTTCGAAAATTTCAAATGCAGTAAAAACAGTATATTCTTCCGTTTGTAGCGCCGTATGGTCGTTGTCTAAATCTTCGCCTTTTGTGTTTTTTACGGTATAGCCATTTTCTTCCATTATCTTAGAAAACGGATTGGGTACACCAAAATCAAAAATGGTTTCAGATGTGCTAACGTGCTTTTTTAAAAACTCTAAGGTAAGTTTGAATCTTTTATTCGGAAACGTTTTTTCGTACATAGTTATTGCGAACGAATTAATCTCTCGTTCTTGATTTTAATTAGGTCGCAAATATACTAAAAAAGTAATCAGTGTTCAGTTTTTAGTATTCAGTTGCGGTGCTAAGTTTTAAAATGAATTTCTCGCAAAGACGCGAAGTCGCAAAGTTTTGATTAAAAAAATAAACCATATAAGTAATATAAGTTCAATTAAAAGAAAACTTAATTGAACTTATATTACTTTTATGGTTAAAAACTTCGCGACTTCGCGTCTTTGCGAGATTATTTCACTCGACTTTAAATTTTAATATCTATAAACAAAAGCATTAATATTCATTCCAGCTCCAACTGAAGCAAAAATAAGAACATCGCCTTTGTTGATTTCGTGGTTTTCTATTTTTCCTTGTAAAATCAAATCGTATAGAGTAGGAACAGTTGCAACACTGCTATTTCCTAGATCGTGAATACTCATTGGCATAATATCTTTTGGAGCCGTTTTATCGTAAAGTTTGTAGAAACGTTCGATAATTGCTTCGTCCATTTTTTCGTTTGCTTGGTGAATCAGGATTTTTTTTACTTCATCAATTCCAATTCCGCTTTTATCTAAACAGCTTTTCATAGCGCATGGAACATTGCTTAAAGCAAATTCGTAGATTTTACGCCCATACATTTTAATGTATTTAATATCTGGATCTAAATCTGGATTATACGATTTTCCGAAGAAAAGATAATTCGCTTCATCATTGGCATAAGTAGCACTTTCGTAAGACAACAATCCAGCATCATCGGTCGATGCTTCTAAAATTGAAACTCCAGCTCCATCAGAATAAATCATAGAATCACGGTCGTGATCATCTACAACTCTCGATAAAGTCTCGGCACCAATTACCATTACTCTTTTTGCCATTCCAGATTTGATAAAAGCATTTGCTTGTAAAACGCCTTCAATCCATCCAGGACATCCAAAAAGAATATCGTAAGCCACACATTTAGGATTCTTAATTCCTAATTTGTTTTTAACTCTTGTTGCTAAACTTGGTAAAACATCAGTTTGATGCGTTCCTGTTTTTACGTCACCGAAATTATGCGCAAAAATAATGTAGTCTAAAGTTTCTGGATCGATTCCCGCATTTGCAATTGCTTTTTCAGCCGCAAAGAAAGCTAAATCAGAAGAATTGTATTGTGGTTCGGCATAACGACGATTCTCGATTCCCGTAATACCTTTAAATTTTTTAATTACAACTTCATTAGGATAACCAAAAGGAGTTCCGTCCTCATTTAAAAAAACATGTTTATCAAAATCTGTGTTTTTTACTTCTAAATTAGGAATATAACTCCCAATACCAATAATTTTTATTTTCATTTCCCTTTAATTATCCGATAAATTTAGTGCTAATGTATAAATAATATTATGATAACTATCATAAAAAATAGTATGCATGCATATAATTATGAAATAACTATTTTTCTGTAAATATATTGTCTTTTTTCTAATGATTTTTTAATATTTCCTAGATTTCAAACGATTGAAGGAGATTTCGAGGCTAAATTTTTTTTGCTTTTACCTTGATTTTATTGAAATAATTTCACAAAAGATTAGCAGAAAGTTATGTTTCTTTAAATCAGATTTCTTCTTTGTTGTTTGATGTGGAAAGTTTTAGGTTTCAAGTTATTCTAGAACCTGAAACCTGAAAATGGAAACAAAAATAAACCCGACAAGTTTTTAAAACCTGTCGGGTTTGTATATTATAAGAAAACTAAATTTTAGCTTTCCATGTAAGCTTCAATAGGAGCACAGCTACAAACTAAATTTCTGTCACCATAAGCATCGTCAACACGACGAACAGATGGCCAGAATTTATTGTCAGCAATATACTCTAATGGGTAAGCCGCTTTTTCTCTAGTATAAGGGAAATCCCAATTGTCTGTAGTTAACATTGCCAATGTGTGAGGTGCATTTTTCAATACATTGTTTTTATCATCAGCTGTTGCAACTTCAATTTCTTTTCTAATTGAGATAAGAGCATCACAAAAACGATCTAGCTCTGCTAAATCTTCAGATTCAGTTGGTTCGATCATTAAAGTTCCTGCTACTGGGAAAGAAACTGTTGGAGCGTGGAAACCGTAATCCATTAAACGTTTTGCGATATCACCAACTTCGATTCCGTTTTCTTTAAATGCACGGCAATCTAAAATCATTTCGTGAGCAGCTCTTCCGCATTCTCCAGTGTAAAGAATTGGGTAGTGACCCTCGAAACGAGATTTCATGTAGTTCGCATTCAAGATTGCGTGTTCTGTAGCACTTTTTAATCCGTCAGCACCCATCATTGTGATGTAACCATAAGAGATTAAACATACTAAAGCAGATCCGTAAGGTGCAGATGAAATTGCTGTAATAGCTTGTTCTCCACCTACTTTTAAGATTGGGTTGGTTGGCAAGAAAGGAACTAATTTCTCGTTCACACAAATTGGTCCAACACCAGGTCCACCACCACCGTGAGGAATAGCAAATGTTTTGTGTAAGTTTAAGTGACAAACGTCAGCACCAATTGTAGCAGGATTTGTTAATCCAACTTGCGCGTTCATGTTTGCACCATCCATATATACTAATCCGCCATTGTCGTGGATTAATTTTGTGATTTCAATAATTGAAGATTCGAAAACTCCGTGAGTAGAAGGATATGTAACCATTAAGCAAGATAAATCATCTTTGTGCTCAATTGCTTTTTCTCTTAAATCTTCTACATCAATATTTCCTTCTGGAGTAGTTTTCGTAACAATGATTTTCATTCCGGCCATCGCTGCAGAAGCAGGATTGGTTCCGTGAGCCGATGAAGGAATCAAACATACATTACGGTGGCCTTCGTTTCTTGACATGTGGTAAGCACGAATTGCCATTAATCCAGCATATTCTCCTTGAGCACCTGAGTTTGGCTGTAAAGTTGTTCCAGCAAATCCAGTAATTACATTTAATTGCTGCTCTAATTTTTTAAGCATTGTAATGTAACCTTCTGCTTGCTCAACTGGTGCAAACGGGTGAATGCTGTTCCAGTTTGGCATTGAAAGAGGCAACATTTCAGAAGCTGCGTTTAACTTCATTGTACAAGAACCTAATGAAATCATTGAGTGGTTCAACGATAAATCTTTACGTTCTAACTTTTTGATGTAACGCATTAACTGACTTTCTGAATGATGATTGTTGAATACATCATGTGTTAAGAAAGACGACGTTCTTTCTAATGAAGCAGGTAATTGACTAGCTTCAGTTAATTCAGAAACAGAAACCGTTTCTTTTCCTAAAGCTTCAGTAAAAATCGCAACGATTTGGTTGATGTCAGAAACTGAAGTCGTTTCGTTTAACGAAATAGAAATTGTATCAGCATCAACGTAGAAGAAGTTTACTTCGTTTTTCTCTGCTACAGCTTTTACTTTTTGAGCGTCTGCTTTTACTAAAATAGTATCAAAGTAAGCGGAGTTAATTTGAGAAACTCCAATTTTATTTAAAGCCTCCGCAGTAGTAACCGCCGATGCGTGAACTTTGTTTGCTATGTATTTTAATCCTTCTGGACCGTGGTAAACTGCGTACATTCCAGCCATAACTGCTAGTAAAACCTGAGCAGTACAAATGTTTGAAGTTGCTTTTTCACGTTTAATGTGCTGTTCACGAGTTCCTAAAGCCATACGTAAAGCACGGTTTCCATTTACGTCAATAGAAACTCCAATGATACGACCTGGCATAGATCTTTTGTATTCTTCTTTAGTAGCAAAGTAAGCAGCGTGAGGACCACCGTAACCCATTGGTACACCAAAACGTTGTGTAGTTCCAACCACTACAGCAGCTCCCATTTCTCCTGGAGAAGTTAAAGTTGCTAATGATAAAATATCAGCAGCAAAGGCAACTTTGATTTCGTTTTCTTTTGCTTTAGCAACAAAAGCACTATAATCGTTTACCTGACCGTATTTTCCTGGGTATTGTAAAATAGCTCCAAAAAACTCAGTTGAAAAATCAAAGTTTTCGTGGTTTCCAACAACTAATTCAATTCCAATTGGAGTTGAACGTGTTTGAAGTACAGATAAAGTTTGTGGTAAAATTTCTTCAGAAACGAAGAATTTGTTTGTATTGTTTTTCTTTTGATCACGAGTACGAACATCAAAAAGTAAAGCCATCGCTTCAGCAGCAGCTGTACCTTCGTCAAGTAAAGAAGCGTTTGCAATTTCCATTCCTGTCAATTCGATAACAGTAGTCTGGAAATTTAAAATAGCTTCCAAACGACCTTGAGCAATTTCTGCTTGGTAAGGCGTGTAAGCAGTATACCATCCTGGGTTTTCGAAGATATTTCTCTGAATTGGCGCAGGAACGATAGTTGGATGATAACCCAAACCAATATAAGATTTGAATACTTTATTTTTCTTCCCTAATTCTTGAATGTGATTTGCGAATTCATATTCTGTCATCGCAGGATCTAAGTTCAAAGGTGCTTTTAAACGAATATCGTCCGGAAGGGTTTCATAAACAAGTTGCTCAATTGAGTCAACTCCAATAGTTTTCAGCATGTGCTGAAGATCAGTTTCTCTTGGACCAATGTGTCTTAAAGCAAAAGCATCTGTTTTCATTTGTAGCTATCTATTTTTTTTAAATTGATGTGTTCGTACACCATTTTGACATACGAATCACATTTAAAAGTAAATGTGTTGTTTTTTTGTGGCGCAAAATTAAGTATTATTAATAATTTAATAGGTATTTTTAACTTCAATTTTTATCAATTTTATAACTAAAGAGTTGATTTGTTACCAATTGATTAGATTTGAGGCATGAAACTTCTAAAACAAATTTTCGATTTTTATTTAAACAGCAGTATTCACGTGGCTTTATCGTGCTATGCTTTGGTCCGAATTACATTTCATGTGTTTCATATTCAGTACGATGAGCCAATGGCATTGTTTGTTTTTTTCGGAACAATTGTAGGATATAATTTCGTAAAATATGACGCGCTGGTTCGGGTAAAGAAAAGCCCGATAGGAACTCAGCTAAAAATTATTGCTGTTTTGAGTTTTATTTCGGTGGTTTTAGTTGGGTATTATTTTTTTCATTTGAAGAGAATAACACAAATAGTCTCCGTTGGAATTTTTGCCATAACAGCGCTTTATACTTTACCTTTTTTTCCAAATCGAAGAAATGCCAGAAATTGGGCAGGAGTAAAAATCTACATTGTAGCTCTTTGTTGGGTTGGTGCTACTTTGGTTTTACCTTTAATAAATGCAGAAATTCCGTTTACCATAGATTTCTTTATCAAATGCATTCAACGTTTCGTATTGGTTTTTGTACTGATTCTAGTTTTTGAAATTTTAGATTTAGCCAATGACGATCCGCATTTGCAAACCGTTCCGCAGACCATTGGTGTAAAAAGAACTAAGATTTTAGGATTTTCGCTTTTAGTTCCGTTTTGGGTTTTAGGAATATTGACTTTTACGCTTCATGATCTTATCATTAACCTCATTATGGTGGTAACTTTAATGCTGTTTATTCTTTTTGCCAACACCAATCGTTCTAGATATTATACTTCTTTCTGGGTCGAAGCCGTACCTATTTTTTGGTGGTTAATGATTGTGTTTTCTAAATAATATTATTTTGGGCGTGTCCCTCCGGGTCGGGCTTTCGGCTAAATCTTTTATTCCGCTCCGCTGCATAAAAGGATACCGCCTCTATCCCTCACGCAAACCGTAAAATGAGAAAATTTATTTTCAAAAGAAGATTTATTAATTTTTTGAGTTGCCTCCAGTTTTAGCTGGAGGTAAAAAGAAGTATTGAATAAGGCTTTAGCCGAAAGATAAAGTTTGGCTAAAGCCTTCAACATTTGAACACATTTAATCTCCAGCTAAAACTGGAGGCAATTGAAATTAATATTTTAAAATCTGCCTAATCTGCGAAAACAAATTTTCAAAAAACTATTTTGTTTTTTGTTCTGCCAAAGCTTTATTCAAATCTGCTTTAGCCTCATTTAGTTTTTTTCTTTTCTTGTCGATTTTTTCTTTGCTTTCCTTATCCTTAATCGCTTCGTTCAAATCAGCAGTTCTTTCATTGACTTTTTGCTGTTTCTCTTTTACCTTTTTGTCAAGATCTTTGTTGACTGTTTTGGTGGTGCAATTTTTCTTGGTTTGCGCAATCGCTTCTTCAACACCTTTTATCTGATTTTGATTTCCAGCTTTTTTCGCAGCAGCTAATTTTGTGTTTAATTCACAAAGCTTTCTTTCACATCCTTTAAGAGTTGTACAATTACTTTGAGAAAACCCGACAAAAGAAATAACAAAAAGAATTAAAGTCAATATCGTTTTTAATTTCATAAGTATGTTTTTTTTTAATTTATAATTAATTCTTTTTAAGAATAATACTTATAAAATTAAGCAATTTATATTAAACGAATTTTTCAGAAACGGCTTTCAAAACCTTATTTCTTTCCAAAAGAAAATTAGTAAGATGTTTTTGCAAAAGCAAAATGTCAAAAAGTTTACCGAATATACCAAATGGAGTTTCATATTGTAAAAGGTCTTTCATGATCGTATGATTATTTTCTTCTTCAAAAAAATGTTCGTGTTTAAACGACTTGAATTTTCCTTCTTCCATTTCATCCACAAAATAATCATAGAAATTCATTGCAGTGATACGGCTTTTGTGAGTAAGGTAAAGCCCAAAATGTTTACCTCGCCAAGTTACGGTTTGGTTTAAATTAATTAAACTAGACGTTACACCAGCAATTGCTTTTTCTTTTGAAGGACTTGCCGATTGCTGATGAATATCGATATTTCTTGAAGCATCAAAAACGATTTGTTTTGAGGCTTTTATTTTGGTTGTGAGGTATATTGTTGTCATGACCCTTATTTTGCTTTTTCAAAATTTAAATTAAAAAAGATACCAGTAACTAGAGATGATAGTGAATACGCGACTGCAAAATCTAACCACATATTTCCTATTACATTATACATGGTAATGAAAATCCCTGTAATAGATATTAAAATTAGAATTCCTTTTGCAAACAAATTTGAAATTTGTTTTTGAAATAAAATACGATATACAAAAGCATAGAAAATATAAGTAGGAGTAGAGAAAATTAAGCTTAACAATAGTGTAATTGGATAAAGTTCCAAAAGCCCCATTGTTTGATGAGGGTTTGGGTATGAGTAATACAATATTTGTGAAATGAGAGGAGCTAGCAATAAGGTAAAAATTGAATGTTTAAACAAATAACTCCAATCTACATTTCGTGTTTTCATTTGTGTAATAAATCTTTAAAAGCATTATCAATATTTCCAAACTTAAATTGAAACCCATTTTCCAGAAGTCGCTTAGGAATTACATTTCTACTTTTCAAAACCAATTCTGTTTCAGTTCGAATAAAAAAAGATCCAATTTCAAGAAAGAATTTGTTCATCGGAATTCCGAATGGAAAACCAACCGCTCTTCTTAGTTTTTGCATAAAATCAACATTTTGAATTGGTTCTGGAGAAACTACATTTATAACTCCAGTAGTTTCTTTTTGAATAATAAAATCAACAGCATTGGCAAAATCTGCCTCATGTATCCAACTTATAAACTGATTCCCTTTTCCTTGTTTTCCTCCAAAACCAATTTTAGCCAAAGTCTTTAACGGAATAAAAGCACCGCCATTTTTTCCTAAAACAATCGAAGTTCGCAAAGCAGTTTTTAAAGTCTTTGGAGTTTCAGTTTTAAAGAATGCTTTTTCCCAAGAAAGCGCCACATTTATAGAAAAGTCATTTCCAATTTCTCCATCAATTTCATCCATTTGTTTGTCTAATGAAAATCGATAAATAGTTGCGGTTGATGAATTCAGCCAATGTTTCGGCGGATTTGTACAATTTAAAACGGCTTTATTTAGAATTTTGGTGCTTTCAATTCGAGATAAAAGAATTTCTTTTTTGTTCTCTTTCGTATAACGGCAATCGACAGACTTTCCTGCTAGATTAATTAAAACTGTAGCATTCTCCAATTCCTTTTCCCAGCCCGAAAAAGTTCTAGCGTTCCAATTTACATATTTAATTCCGTCAATTGTTTGAGATTTCCCTCGGGTTAGAATGACAATCTCTTCAAATTTATTTTTGAAATGATCGACTAAAACTTGTCCTAGAAAACCGGTTCCTGCTGCGATTATAAGCTTGCTCATGTGTTTTTCAAGTATTATACCCGACAGTTTTTTTAACCTCTGTCGGGTTTCGTTAATCTGATTAAGCTTTAAAAACTAATCTTTCTTCTCGCTGTGCCTCTTTTGCTTTTCTTTTTCCTCTAAAAAAGAAATACAAATTAAAGAATAACATAATTCCAAGATAAATAGAAAATCCGCCAATTTTATAACTTAGATTTTCGATTAATTCTTGATAAGTATCGTTGCTCAATTGCAATTCAAGAATCATTAGCGCAAAGCCAATATTTAAAAGATAGAATCCAGTTTCAAATAGTTTGTTAGTTGCCTGTGCAATATCTTCACGTCCTTTAAATATGTCAAGCATAAAGATTTTTCCATTTTTGAAAAGGGTTTTAGAAACATAATAAGTTAAAAATAAAGCGACTGGTAAATAAATTCCGTAACCGATTAAGATTTTTGTAGTTTCCATAATATTTAGTTTTTATTGTTATGAATTAGTTTTTGAACATACTTAGTTATAATCAAAATGTTGAGATAATGTAGAATTGAAATAATGAAAATTATGACAGCTGTTTTGATGCAAATTATTTCGATCAATTGAGCAGGAGAAATAATTTTTTGCCAGGAAATTAAAGTCATTGCACAATAGCCAATATTCAAAAGATAATATGCTAAAAGCAAAATCTGATTAATTTTTTGACAGAGATCAGCGTGGTTTGGGATTAATTCTAAAACAAAAATATTTCCGTTTTTGTAGCAGATTTTCCCCACTTTTAGGATAATGAAAATAGTTATGCTGAGGTAGGTAAAATACCCAATGATATTAAGATTCATAGTTTCCTGATTTATGAGATTTAATATATTTCTTCTAGAACAGGAAGAATCTGCAATTTCCGTTTGTTCTTCACTGTAATTTTTGAGCCTTCAGCCAAGAAAGTTGAAGTTGGTTTTTGAGTTTGAAGAAACCCAAAATCGGGTCCATAATTTTTTTCGAAATCAATATCAATTCGATGGTTTAATACTTCAAATTGTTCCCATCTTGGATGTGTCACTTCATATTCAAAAGTGGTTTCTTCATCGATTTTGGTGTATCCGAAATAATGTTCTGTAATAAATTCTGCTTCAGAATCGATTTCGATTTTACTTAAATCTTTTTTGGTTTCAATTTCAATTGTGTTCCATTCTTTATCCTTTTTCCATTGATAAATAAAAGTATTCGTGTTTTTATTTTCAATGATTTGATGTTTCATTTTCTGAGTTTCATAATGTTCCTGATACAAAGTATTGGCAATAAAAGTGATGGCTTTTTTAGGAACAATTTCTTTAATGAAAACCACTCCGCGTTTCCATTCGCCATTTTCAAAACGCTTTACATAAAATCTAAGATTCACTTCTTCAAAATTGATATGAAACGGAACTTTCAATCCTAAAACTTTAGTGTTTTTAAACATAAATCCGACCAAGCTTACGTAACATTTGTTGTTCCCAATGTCAATTTGAGTTCCTGCAGGAAGATATTTTTCTAAAATTGCAGCATCAATTTCATAATTGAAAAGTGCTAAGTTTTTCCATTCTGCTTTTAAGAAGTTCATGATAAGTTGTTTTTAAATTTTTAAACTTTCAGAAAAAAATGAAAGTTTAGGTTAAATTTTTTTATTTCATCATTTTTATAACCAGTTTTCCCAGCCAGTTATCATTAAATTCAGTCATTTTGTCCAACATATTGTCTGCTTTTAAAACGAAATCATACAATTTGGTAGTTTGATCTACAAAGTGTTTTTCTTCTGCCGAATCTTTCGGTTCGATAGTCGAAACTTCTTTTAAGATTTTTAGCGTTGGTTTGATTTCTCTTTTGCTTCTTTCTCTGGAAATTTTAACTGCTAATTCGTCTAAATCTTTTTCTGCTGTGAAAAATTCTTTTCTTTCCCCAGCTTTATATTCTTTATAAACAATTCCCCAATCCATTAAACCTCTTAAGTTCATACTGGCATTTCCGCGGGAAATCTGCAATTCTTCCATAATATCTTCCATAGAAACAGGTTCGTTCGAAACCATTAATAAAGCGTGGATCTGTGCCATTGTTTTATTAATACCCCATTGAGAACCTAATGCTCCCCAGGTTTGTACAAACTTATTTTTTGCTTCTTTGAATTCCATAAGTCAAATGTAAGTAAAAGTTTTTAAACTTTCAAAAATAATTGAAACATATTTAACGAATTATAAAGTTATGTTAATTCAAGTCTTGAATTTTTGATTAACTAATGAGAAAGATATTTTTGTAAAAATCACATTTTATGGAATTATACTACACATTTTCGGTACTTATTGTACTGGCTTCTTTCTTCGCCTATTTAAATTTAAGATTTTTAAAACTTCCAGGAACGATCGGAATCATGATTATTGCCATGTTGGTTTCGGTAGGAATTCGTCTTTTAGGAGACTCTTATTTTCCTGCAACGACTAAACATTTTTTTGATTTAATAAAAGAATTTGATTTCAACGAAATCCTAATGGGAGCAATGTTGAACTTTCTTTTGTTCGCCGGCGCACTTCACGTAAATATGGCAGATCTTAAAGAGCAAAAAGTTCCCATTATGATTTATTCTACAGTTAGTGTTGTATTGTCAGCTTTAATCATTTCTGGTTTGCTTTTTTATATTGCACCCCTTTTAGGAATAAAAATCCCTTATATATTTTGTTTAGTTTTCGGAACCTTAATTTCACCAACCGATCCAATTGTTGTTTTGGGCGTTTTAAAGGAAGCGAAAGTTCCTAAGAGAATTGAAACTAAAATCGTTGGAGAATCTCTATTTAATGATGGAGTAGCCGTAGTGATGTTTGCTGTTGTTTTGAAAATGGCAACCGACCCGACATTTGATATGACTTTTGGTTCTATTGCTTGGTTATTTGCAAAAGAAGGAATTGGCGGACTTTTATTAGGTGCTGTCCTTGGAATTTCGGCATCAAACGTTATGAAGAAAATTGACGATTATAAAGTATCAGTTTTAATCACGCTTTCTATTGTAATGGGAGGGTTTTTGATTGCTCAAAGTTTACACGTTTCGAGTCCGCTTGCGATGGTTGTTGCCGGATTGATTATTGGAAATTACGGTAAAAAAGTTGCGATGAGCGAAATTACCCAAGATTATTTAGGTAAATTCTGGGAACTTATTGATGAGATTCTAAATGCTATTTTATTCTTATTTATTGGTTTTGAGTTATTGCTATTACCAGATTTAAACAAACAATTACTAACGGGTTTCGTAGCTATCTTTATAGTATTGTTTTCAAGATTAACCTCAATAGTTTTACCGTGGAAATTCTTTGACATTTTTAAGTTCTTCGGAATCAGATCTGCTTACAACAAAGGTTCTTTAATGGTTTTGGTTTGGGGAGGAATTCGTGGCGGAGTTTCTATTGCGCTAGTACTTTCAATGCCTGAAGGAGAATATAAAAATCTTCTTTTGGAAGTAACTTATATAGTGGTGTTATTTTCAATTGTAGTACAAGGACTTACTGTTGGGAAGTTGGCTAAGAGAGTTTTGGAGAAAGAGTAAAAGAACAAAGAGTAAAGAAAATAGATGTTAGAGTAAAGATTTTATTTTTAAAACTTTAAAAAAGGACTGTCTCAAAAGTGAGTCAGTCCTTTTTTATTGCTTCTTATTTATAGTGAATTTGTTTTCTAGATATCAAAAAACTCCAGCGGAGCGATATCCTTACTAGTCTTATCGTTTATCTTCTTTAGAATAATTAGATTCTCCATTTATATTAATTTCTCCGCCTAAAAAACGAGGTTCCCGATTTCTCAAAACATCAAAAAAGGATTTAAAAACTGAGCCATATTCTCTAAAGCGAACATAATTATATCCAAGATATTCTCCATGGTTTGCAGAATATCCAGCTGATTTAATTCCGAGTTTTTGCCCGATATAAATGGCGCGATTTAAATGATATTCCTGCGAAATTAAAGTCGCTTTTTTAATCTTAAAAATATGTTTTGCTCGATACATTGTCGAATAGGTATCGAAACCTGCATAATCAATAAATATCTTTGTAGTGTCGACGCCATGATTGTAACAATAATTCTTCATTACCGTCAATTCATCGTATTCATCACGCCCGTTATCTCCCGAAAGCAGAATTTTATTAATGCGTTTAGCTTTCCAAAGCATTATTCCAGCATCCAAACGATCTTTTAAATATTTGCTTGGCTGATTTCCATTAATTCCTGCGCCAAAAATAATTCCGACATCATTTTTAGGGAATTTTTTAATTGAATAGTGAATGTATCTCTTAGTAGAAGATTTTACATAGTAATTTACTGAAACGACAGCAATCAATCCGATAATTGCAAGATAAAGCACTATTTTAAAATATTTTTTCACGGCTGGTATTTGTAAGATTAAGATTTAAAACACGAAGATAGTTAAAGTAAAACCAAATAAAAAACCGAAGCATTTCTACTTCGGTTTCAAAATTTAATTCTCTAGGAAACTTAGCAACTTAGGAGCTTAGTATCTTAGAAACTCTATAATAATCCCGCTCTTTTCAACAAAGCTTCAGGTTTTGGTTCTTGTCCTCTAAAACGTTTGTACAAAGTCATAGGATGTTCTGTTCCTCCTTTAGAAAGAACATTGTCTTTGAATTTCTTTGCAATTTCTTCGTTGAAGATTCCATTTTCATGGAAATATTCAAAAGCGTCTGCATCCAAAACTTCTGCCCATTTGTAGCTGTAATATCCAGAAGAATATCCACCTTGGAAAATATGAGAAAATGCCGTACTCATTGCATTTTCTTTTACGTCTGGATATAATTGTGTATTAGCAAATTGCTCGGTTTCGAAAGCTTTTAGATCGTTAATATTGGTTGGATCCTGTCCGTGCCAAGCCATATCTAATAATCCAAAACTCAACTGACGTAATGTTGCTAAACCTTCTTGGAAACTTGCACTTTCTTTAATTTTCTGAACGTATTCAATCGGAATGATTTCTCCCGTTTCGTAATGATTTGCAAACAAAGCCAAAGCCTCTGGCTCGTAACACCAGTTTTCCATAATCTGACTTGGTAATTCTACAAAATCCCAATAAACAGAAGTTCCTGATAAACTTGGGTAAACTGTATCTGCAAGCATTCCATGTAATCCGTGACCAAACTCGTGAAATAAAGTCGTTACTTCATTAAAAGTCAATAAAGACGGCTTTGTTTCGGTTGGTTTGGTGAAATTACAAACGTTAGAAATATGCGGTCTTTCGTTTATACCGTCTTTCACATATTGTGATTTGAATGAAGTCATCCAAGCACCGTTTCTTTTTCCTTTTCGTGGGAAGAAATCAGCGTAGAAAATCGAAACTAAATTTCCGTTAGCATCTTTTACTTCATAAGTGGTAACTTCTTCGTGGTATTTATCAATATCAAAAACCTCAGTAAAAGTTAAACCGTATAATTTTTTGGCAACGGTAAAAGCGCCATCTAATACTTTTTCTAATTGAAAATAAGGTTTTAGCTTTTCATCGTCTAAATTAAAAAGCTGCTGTTTTAATTTTTCAGAATAATACGCTCCGTCCCATTTTTCTAATTGTTCGATTCCGTCTAATTCTTTCGCGAAAGCAGTTAATTCTGCAAATTCTTTTTGAGCTGCTGGTTTTGCTTTTGCTAATAAATCATTTAAAAAAGAGAAAACTTTCTCCGGACTTTCGGCCATTCTTTCTTCTAGAACAAAATGTGCGTGCGTTTTATAACCTAATAAATTGGCTTTTTCAAAGCGCAATTTCGCTATCTTTAAAACATTTTCCTGATTATCAAATTCGTTATTCTGAAATGCTTTTGCACCAAATGCAATTGCCATTTTTTTACGCAATTCACGATTATCCGCATAAGTCAAAAACGGAACATAACTTGGATGATCTAAAGTGAAAATCCAGCCTTCTTTTTCCTGATTTTTGGCTAATAATCTTGCCGCTTCGATTGTTCCTTCAGGTAAACCAGATAAATCTTTTTCATCAGTTAAATGCAATTCGAAGTTGTTGGTTTCTGCTAAAACATTTTCGCCAAACTGTAAACTCAATTTCGATAGTTCTTTGTCGATTTCTCTTAATTGATTTTTCTTGTCTTCTGGCAGATTCGCTCCATTTCTCGAAAAACTTTTGTATTTTTTATCTAATAAAGTCGTTTGTTCTGCATTCAGATTTAAACTTTCTTTTTGATCGTAAACGGCTTTTACTTTTGCAAATAAATCAGCATTTAAGCGAATGTCATTTCCAAATTCTGAAAGTAAAGGCGAAACTTCCTGAGCAATTTTCTGCATTTCGTCATTGGTTTCAGCCGAATTCAAATTGAAGAAAATACTTGAAAGACGATCTAAAATATCACCAGAATAATCCATTGCTACAATTGTGTTTTCAAAAGTGGGTGCATCAGGATTATTTACGATG
Source organism: Flavobacterium sp. B330r (assembly GCF_056824325.1). Taxonomy (NCBI): domain Bacteria; kingdom Pseudomonadati; phylum Bacteroidota; class Flavobacteriia; order Flavobacteriales; family Flavobacteriaceae; genus Flavobacterium; species Flavobacterium sp. B330r. The sequence continues at coordinate 1,195,589 of NZ_CP124860.1, read as the reverse complement.
GCATCAATTTCAGCTTTAGCCAAAGCAATTCCTTCGTTGAAAGCAGGAACATAATCTTCGATTTTAATTTGCGAAAAAGGTGCGGTGTTATGTTTAGTTATAAATTTTGAAAGTAAAACACTCATTATATTATTATATTTTTTATTAATAAAAGGCAATTTTTTGAATTTCAAAGATAGCAATTAATAAAAACCTAATCATCTATACAAAATCGATTCTCAGCATAAAATCCTCTTAAATTGTGTTATAGATATGTTATTTATTGGTATAGGCGTTTTTAAAAGCGTAAATTGAAAAAATAGATTTGGCATTATAAAATGCGAATCATAATTAAAATAAAAAAATGATGAATTATCAAATTGTAATAAAGAATATTGATACGGTTAATGAAATTGAAGGTTATTGGTCAGACGAAGATTTTATTGCGTTATTAGAAAAATTCAATTATCCCGATGGCGCAACGGCTGAAAAAAGTAGTTTGGCAGAATTATTAGAAATGGCTATTTCAGATTATGAGCCTAACGAAGCTGCGCAAATAGTTTTGCACTATAAATTGGGAGATCAATTAAGCGAAGGTCAAATAGATCAAATATCGAACGATATGTTAATCGATAAGGTTTGCGAAGAATATCCAGAAATACACATGCAAGGCACTTTGTTTCATGTAAATCAATTGCTTTTTAAGGCGTATAATGGCAAATTTCCAAATGCAAAAGCTTCTATAGTTCATTTTTCAATGACACCAACTGATGGAGAAACACAAAAACTGACAGCCGAAAATGTACTAAAATTATTGAATAAAGGATTGTCTGAGAGAAATCTTATCAAGAGATTGTTTGAAAATCAAATTTCTCAAAATATTCCATTTCCAGAAGCTGAAAGTATTGTTTGGGATTTGAAAACAGATGATGATATCAACTATGATCTTGTTACTTCAGAAAATTGGATAAATAAAGAAGATATAAACGAATCTGAATTTGAATCTACTTTGGAAGAAGTTGAAGATGCAGCTTAATTCAAAAAAGAGATAAAATTGTAAATTTAGTTTAACAAAGAAGCTCAAAGAAAAAACACAGAGATTCACAAAAAAATTGTGCGCCTCTGTGTTTTTTTTTGTGTATCTCTGCGAAATTACTTTTTCAAACCTTCAGCAGCTTTATTTACCGCCGCTTTCAATTCTTCTTTATAAGAAATAATTGTATCTAAAACTTTTTTATCGTGGCTTCCGATGATTTGTGCTGCTAAAATTCCAGCATTTTTTGCACCGTTTAAAGCTACAGTTGCAACAGGAACTCCACCTGGCATTTGCAGAATCGATAAAACAGAATCCCATCCATCAATAGAATTGCTTGATTTTACAGGAACTCCAATTACAGGAAGCGGAGACATTGAAGCCACCATTCCTGGTAAATGTGCCGCTCCGCCCGCGCCCGCAATAATCACCGAGATTCCGCGAGTGTGTGCATTTTTGCTGAAATCGAATAATTTCTCTGGCGTTCTGTGTGCCGAAACGATATCTACTTCAACTTCTACATTAAATTGTTTTAATATGTCGATGGCATCCTGCATAACTGGCATGTCTGAGATGCTTCCCATTATAATGGCTACTTTACTCATTTTTTGTTTTTTGTTTTGTTTGTTTCAAGTTTCAAGTTTTGTTGAGAGTCAGCTGATTTTTTATTTTAATTTTGGAATCATATTCCAAATATCAATTTTAAATTCTTCTTGAATTGCTCTTAAATATTTTAAAGATTCTATTTCGTTTTCGATTTTTTCAGTAAAATAATCTAAAGCTGAAACTTCTTTTTCTGCAATTCTTTCTTTTCTTCTTTGAATAAATCTCTTTCTGTTTTTTACAAAAATTTCATCGTTCAGATTCAAAAGATCAATTAAGTTTTTTGCTTCGATATCTTCCGGATTATGTAGAAAATAGCCATCTGAATAAATCAATCTTGTTTCAAAATTTTCGTCGGTTGGATAAAGTATAGGCTCAATCCAAGTGGTTCTTTTAAGATTATTTGGTTTGTGCTTTACCATAAACCAATTTTGATATGAATCCGTTTCTAAATATTTCAAATTAGGATTAAAATGCTCTATATCAACGGCATCATTGCATCCAATATATTCTTCAGTGTAGGCGCAAAAGTTTTTCTGTTCTTTTAAAAGGATAGAAGACAATTTTCCGTTATTACTTTTTTTATAAATTATTTTTTGGATAATGATTTCAGAATTTGGGTTCTTAAAAACTCTTTTCATCTTTAGAAATTATATTCTTCACCTAATTTTTCTAACTGTTCTGAAATTTCTTCCTTCTTTTTTGGATCAGTTTCGAAGTGTATTTTTTGTTTTAAATCTAAATATTCTTGATGTTTTTGTTGTCCGTACTTATTAATATAATTGATTCCAAAATCATTGTAAAGCATGTCATTTGGATCATCTCCAATCGGTGAACTTCCTCTACTAATGATAACTTTTCCTTCATTATTAAAAGATAAAATAAACCTTTCATCAGGTTCGAACGAAGCGGCAATAAATGGAGAATGAGTCGCAACTATAAATTGCGCTTCAGGAGCTAAGTCCTGATAGAAATCCATTAAATCCATTTGCATGTCTGGATATAAAGATCGTTCAGGCTCGTCCATTAAAATGATTGTATCTTTAGTGTTCAATTTAAATAAAGGTAAAAATGATAGCAATAAACCTTTTGTTCCTGTACTTGTATTTTGGATTGGAATTATTTCGCCATTTTTTTTGTTTTTGATTGGAATCGAGTATTCAGTATTAATTAAATCAATTTCTAAATTTAATTTTTGTAAAACTGGATTGAATTTTTCAGCAAAAAAATCTAATTCATTTGGATTGTCTTTTTTCCATTTTTGAAATTCTAATCCAAGTTTTTTTGCGTCTGCAATGAGTCCCTTATGAATTAATTCAGACATTTTTTGAGTGAAATTTTTTCGATACTCTAATATGTCATTTATTAGATATAGCCAAATCTTAAAATCAGGATCATTACCAAAGATTAATCCATAGTTTTTTTTCGCATAATAATTAGAAATGTCTTTCAGTTCTGTACTATATTTTTCTATTAAATCAACTGGATTGTTCTTAAAGACCTGAATATTAGAATTGTTTATTAAATTTGCTTTGAAATAGAAAAAATCATTAATAAGATCTTCATCTATAATGAATTTTTCTGGTTCTTTGTCTGAAAGATCACGAGTATATTTTTCGTCACCATAAAAAATTTCATCATTCTTAAACTTAAAATAGGTTTTGTCAAATAATAAGTTTATTTCACCTTTAAAAATGCTTTCTTCATCAGCCACATATTTATTGCCAATTTTTTGTATTTCTATTGAAAACTTTAGAAAATGATAGATTAACTCTAACAATCCAGTTTTCCCAGTAGCACTTTGCCCAATAAAACATATTTTATCCAAAGGTTGGCCTTTACGATCGCCACTTTGATACGTAAAATCAAAATCTAGATTTTCTAAATGTCTAAACTGATCGATATGTAATTTTGAAATTTTCATGAATTGAATTTTTACAAATCTAATTAAAAAATGATTGCCATTTTAAACTGTGACTGCGACTAATTACTAATTACTTGCACTGATCACTTTAATAGTGTTCTTAACCTTCTCCGCAATTCGTCTTGCTTCAACCATGTTTTCATTTACGATTGTAACATGTCCCATTTTTCTGAACGGACGCGTTTGTTTTTTACCATAAATATGTGGTGTAACGCCGTCCCATCCTAAAATGGTTTCGATGTTTTCATAAACTACGTCTCCAGAATGACCTTCGGCACCGACTAAATTTACCATAATTCCGGCAACTTTGCTGTCCGTGTTTCCTAACGGAAGATCTAAAATAGCACGTAAATGATTTTCGAATTGTGAAGTGTAGCTTGCTTCGATTGAATAATGTCCTGAATTGTGAGGACGCGGCGCTACTTCGTTTACCAAAATTTCATCGTCCTGAGTCTGGAACATTTCAACAGCCAAAAGTCCAACATGATTAAAATTCTCTGAAACTTTTAAGGCAACTGCTCTTGCTTTTTCAGCTACTTTATCGTCGATTCTTGCAGGACAGATTACATACTCAACTTGGTTTGCTTCTGGGTGAAATTCCATTTCTACAACAGGATACGTTTTCATTTCTCCTGATGGATTTCTAACCACAATTACAGCCAATTCATTTTTGAACGGAACCATAGTTTCTGCAATACATTCTACATTTGGAAGCGTATCTAAATCTGAAGCTTGGCGAACTATTTTCACGCCATTTCCATCATAACCAAATTCAGTGCATTTCCATACAAATGGCAATTGTAAATCGTTAATTTTAGATTTTAGTTGATCTAAATTTTCGAATCTTTCAAATGGTGCAGTTGGGATATTATTTTTAGCGTAAAAATCTTTTTGAACACCTTTATTCTGAATTCCTTTTAAAGTTTTTGGAGATGGATATACTTTTAGGCCTTCGTTTTCTAATTGCGTTAAAGCTTCAAGGTTTACCAATTCGATTTCGAAGGTCAAAACATCGACTTGTTTCCCGAAGTTGTAAACGGTTTCATAATCCATTAGATCACCTTGAAAGAATTTGTTGCAGGCGATTTTACTAGGTGCTTCGTCACTCGGATCTAGAACGTAAGTTTGTATATCAAATTTTCTGGTGTCGAACAAAAGCATTTTACCTAATTGTCCGCCGCCTAATATTCCCAATTTAAAATCAGAAGAAAAATAATTCATTTTGTGTTGTGTTTTTGCAAAGATACTTTTTAATCTTTTTTTAGCCAAAATTTAGTTTTTCTGCTATGGATTGATAAAGTTTTGACACAGATTAAAAAGATTAAAAGGGATTTTTTTCCGCCACGAATTCACGAATTTTTTTTTCCTTGCATTATGTATAAAAAAATAATTCGTGAATTGCTTCGCCAATTTGCTATCGCTCGGGTCGTGGCTATTAAAACTATTTTATTTTCTTCAAAACTTCTTTGGCTACGGCTTTATAGGCTGCAGAATGATCTCCGAAATCTTTATCAATTATTACTTTTAATTCGGGATGAATCCAATCGTAATGATTTCCTAGAATATATAAAGTGCGAATCGAGTAGGCTTTTGTGGCCACTTTGGTATCATTAATTAGCCAATCAAAAGAAGCTTCAATGCAGTCTTGGAGATTTTCCTCAGAAAGTTGTATGCAGTTTTCGTTTTTCTTATAATGCGATTTAACTAAAAGTTGTGTCACTTTTGCAATCGGACGCATGGAGCTTTCGTCTTTTAAAACTTTCAGATTCGAACAGAAAAAGTCAAGATGAGGCTGGAGCCAAAGCAATTCTTCGTACGAAACAAATTCTAAAATCCAGCACGCTTTATGATTGTTTTTATCTTCGGGCGAAAAGCAAATTGAAACCAATTCACTAAAAAGCGTGGGGTTTTCTAGAACATCTTGAGCAGCTTTGAGACGGTTTTCTCTATATGCATTTACGTAATCCAGTTTTTTTTGCAATTCGGATAGCATTGTTTTTGGTATTTAATACAACGCTAAAATAAGTAATTTAATGAGATAATTCCGTAATAATTTATGGGTAATCCAGGATAATAAAATCTCGGTTGCGCATTTCCAACTCCTGTTGCATTGGTTAAAATCATAGAAGCATATTTTTCATTTGTTACATTATTGATTCCAGCGTCTAAGCGTGCTTTTAAACCCGATAGAATTTCGAATTGGTAACCCGTTTTTAAATTCAAAAGAGAATAAGAATCTGAAAAATTGGCATTAGAATCGTTCATTGGAATTTTATCTGTGAACTGAAAATCGGCTGAAATATAAAGCCCTGAATTTGTGTTTAAAATAAAACCTGCACTTGCCGTATTGGCTGGAACGCCAGTTAATTTATTTCCTGAATAATCATTTCCGTTATCGACAAATTCTTTGAATTCATAATTCCCGATAGATGTTCCGATGTAAGAGTTTAAATTGAAAGTTCGATTGATTGGCCAATTGTGATTCAATGAGATTTCGATTCCTTCATGAAACGTTTTTCCTGCATTTACGCCTTCGTATTGATCGTCGCCAATTCTTTTGGCAACTAATAAATCTTTAATTTCCATTCGGTAAACAGCAATTTGTGTATACAGTTTTTTATTGAAGAAATGTAGTTTTCCTCCCAATTCAAAATTATAACCTGTTTCGGGTTTAATGTTTTGATTGATGTTTCCTGTTGAGGTTAAAGTTTCTTCGGTTGCGGGAAGCGAAAATCCTCGGCTTACAGAAAAGTAAAAAGTTTGAATTTCATTCGGCTTAAATAAAAAAGAAAGTTGTGGCGAAAAAATGCCATCATAACTATATTCTTCCTTCGGATTATTCGCGGAAGCGGGAAAATCATTCTGCAATTCGAATTTGGTTTTGTTGTAATTTAATCCTGCTTGAATTTCAAATCGATCAGAAAGTAAAGTTCTAATTTGCGAAAAAACATTATAAAAATGTCTTTTTTGATCAGTTGCTGTAAGTTGATCGACCTGTAAACTTCCGTTTCCATTATTTTGCTGATATAGATTTTCGAAAGTATTACCGCTGTAATTATCTCTGAAATATTCCAATCCTGAAATAAATTGATTTTTGATTTTTCCGATTGTAAAATCACCAGAAAATTGTGTTCTTGCGCCAGAGGCAAAAGTATATTGACGTAAAATATCAAAAGGTCTCGGTTCGTTGCTGTCTTTATAATTGACGAAAACTGAAGTTGAATTATTTAAATGATCGTTTATTTTGAAATCATAAGCCAATCCGCCCAAAGTCGATTTGTATTCTTTGAATCCTTTTGAAGCTACCCAAGTCGGAGCTCCAGCTTGCGGATTATTTTCAAAAGTCGTTTTATTGATCGAACTCGGAATGTAAGCTTTCAAATAAGTGTAATTCGAAAAATAAGTCAGTTTGCTGTTTTTCCTCCTGAATAATTCTCCCGAAAGTGTAATTCCTTCCCGATTGTAAGCACTGTTTTGACGCCAGCCATCGGTTTTTAAATTATGATAACTGAGACTTAAAGAAGAACTTTTTTCGTTCAAATCAAAACTGACTCTGTTTTTGAGCAAGCCAAAGGAACCAAAAACAGAACTTATTTCAGTTTGATAATTGCCTTTTTTTAATATTTGAGGCGAAATGAGAATCGCTCCGCCCAAACCTGCTCCATAAATACTCGAAAGCGGCCCTTTTATGACTTCAAGTTGATTGATGTTTTGAAGATCGATATCGTCAATTACCGTTTCGCTGTTTCCAGAAGTCAGCGGAATACTTCCGTAAAAAGCTCTGATTTTATTGGTTCCGTATGGAGTTCTCGCGCCAATTCCGCGAATCGAAATTCGGGTTGTGGTGATATTTGAAGATTGCATAAAAACACCAGGAATGGTATTGATGATATTGCTAATGTCTGTGGTGTTATTTTGAAGTAATTCTTTTTCGGATAAAATGCCAATTGACGCGGAACTATTCTGTAAATCACGATTGATATGAAGCGGACTTATTAAAACTTCGTTCAGTTTTTGAGTTTTGACAGAATCAATATTTTGGACTTCTTTTTCTTGTGCAATTAGATTTTGTAAAATCGAAAAAACAATAATTAGAAAATAGTATTTTTTTAAAAACATATATTTTATGTAGCAATTCTAGGAATTTGGAATTTTATCTGAACAGATTACTATTGAGATTTATTTTTAACACATAGAAACATAGCATTGATTGAGGCAAAAAAGGCGTTTCACTTATCAAAAGCCACATAGCAAAACTATGTGCGAAAACGAGTTTTCTTAATAACATCTTTTAAACAAAAATCTATGTCTCTATGTGTTTAAAATTTTCTTTTTATAATTACTCCAATAATTTTCGGAATTGGAATTTGAGATTTAAGTATTGTGATTTATTTATTGGCCGTAACCTTCCAAATCGTATTACTGCTATCATCATTTACTAAAAGCGATCCGTCATTCATCACGGTAACGGCAACAGGACGTCCGTAAACTTCGGCTTTGTTTGCATCAGAAATAAAACCAGTTAAAAAATCTTCTGGTTTTCCTGAAGGTTTTCCATCTTTAAAAGGAGCAAATAACACTTTATAACCCGAAATTTTTGAACGGTTCCAAGAACCATGCTGACCTACAAAAGCGCCGTTTTTATATTTTGCAGGAAAAGCATCTTTAGTATAAAAAGCCAATCCCAATGAAGCAGTATGAGAACCAACGGGAACATCTGGAACAATTGCTTTTTCTACTAAATCTTTTCTTTCGCCTTTCATTCTCGGATCAGGAATACTTCCAAAATAAGAATAAGGCCATCCGTAGAAACCGTCTCTTTTTACACTTGTAATATAATCTGGAACTAAGTCGTCACCCAATTCGTCTCGTTCATTTACTGCAGTCCACAGTTCTTTGTTGGCAGGATTCCAGTCCATTCCAACTGGATTTCTAAGACCCGAAGCGAAGATTTTTTCTCCAGTTCCGTCAGGATTAATTTCTAAAATCGCGGCGCGACGCACTTCTTTGTCCATTCCGTTTTCGCCAACATTACTACCGGAACCTACAGAAACGTAAATTTTGTTTCCGTCTGGACTTGCCAATAAATTTCTGGTCCAGTGATTGTTGTAACCTCCCGCAGGAAGTTCAAGAATTTTTTCGCCTTTAGTTTCTAGCTTAAGCGGATTGTTTTTATAAGGGTAACGGTATAGTCCGTCGGTATTGGCAATGTAGAAAAAGTCTTTTAAGGCTAGCATTCCAAAAGGTTTGTTTAGCCCAGAAATAAAAACTTCTCTAGTTTCAAATTTTCCATCTTTGTCTTTATCTCTTAAAACGGTTATTTGGTTTTTACTGCTGCGTGTTCCGCTTTCTACAACAAAAATATCTTGGTTCGGCGCAATGTAAGTCCAACGCGGATTCTCAAATCCGTCAGCAAATTTAGTTACAGTAAAACCTTCAGGGGCTTTTGGAGTTTTGCCAGCAGGCCAGCCAATCACTTTACTATTGTTGCTTTTTGATTCGGTTGCATAGGGTGGAGGAAGCGTAATATCTCCAATGGCAGTTTTTACAATATTGCCTGGCTGTTTTGCCAAAGCTTCTTTTTCTTCTTTTTTTACTTGCCCATTGCAGGCAGTCATTAAGGCTAGTAACGGGATTGAAAATAAGGTTAAGGATTTTTTCATTGGTTTTTTGGAGTTAAATAATTATAGTACAACAATTTACTTAAAATTCAGATAGTCTCAAAAAATAATTTGTAAACATTAACTGATATTTAACATTCTTAAAAAATATCTCGATACACTCCATTTTGATAGAAGCAGTTAAGTTCTAATTCTTTATCTTTGTCCATTATTTTAAAATGAAAAATAATGATACAACTTCACGATAAACAATTTGTTCCGTTTATTTCGGCTAAAGAAATTGATTTTGCTTTAACTAAAATAGTGGCTCAGGTCGAAGATGATTTTGGAGATGATACGCCAATTTTTATTGGAGTTTTGAATGGCGCTTTTATGGTAGTGTCAGATTTTTTGAAAAAATATAAAAAACCGTGCGAGGTTTCGTTTATCAAAATGGCATCGTATGAAGGAACTGAAACAACAAATTCAGTTAAAGAACTAATTGGAATTAATCAAGATTTGTCTGGAAGAACGGTAATTATTATCGAAGATATTATTGATACTGGAAACACAATCGAAGAATTAAAGCATTTGTTTAAAGCACAAAATGTAAAGCATTTTAAAATTGCAACATTGTTTTTTAAACCAGAAGCTTATAAAAAAGATATAAAAATAGATTATATCGGAATTAGAATTCCGAACAAATTTATTGTAGGTTACGGTTTAGACTACGATGGTCTAGGAAGAAACCTAACTGAAGTTTACAAATTAGCAGAATAACAAAACACAACTATATATTCATTTAAAGACTTCTGAAAGACAGAGGTAACAACACTCATTTCAATTATGATTAACATCGTTTTATTTGGAAAGCCTGGTGCAGGAAAAGGAACTCAGGCAGAATTTTTAAAAGAAAAATACAATTTAACACACCTTTCAACAGGAGATATTTTTCGTTTCAATTTAAAAAATGATACTGAACTAGGAAAAAAAGCAAGAGTTTTTATGGACAATGGAGAATTGGTTCCTTGCGAAGTAACAACTGCAATGTTAATTGATGAGGTTAAAAAACATCCAGATACTGCAGGATTTTTGTTTGACGGTTATCCAAGAACAATCAATCAAGCAGAAGCTTTAGATAAATTTTTACCAACAATTGGGTCAAGCGTAACAGCAACAATCGCTTTAGAAGCTGATGATGAGATTTTGGTAGCACGTTTATTAGAAAGAGGAAAAACAAGCGGAAGAGCTGATGATCAAGACGAAGAAAAAATTCGTGTAAGATATCAAGAATATAATGAGAAAACAGCTCCGCTTATTGGATATTACAAAGAACAAAATAAGTTTCATGCCGTAGACGGTATCGGAACTATTGAACAAATTACAGAGCGCTTAACGTCAGTTATAGATAATTTGTAGAAAGCTTTTTAAGCTGTACGTTACTCCCGATAATTATCGGGCTCAAAAAAACTATTTTTCTAACTCTAAAACGGGCTTTTCAAATGTTTTTGACAATCAAAGTTTTTGGGTTAGAAAAATTAGTTTTTTAATTGACAGCCTTAATAAATTGAATACAAATTACATTTAACGAGACCATTTTATAACGAATCCCCTATCAATTGGAAATACTAATTATATTTTTTCTAATTCTATTAAACGGAGTTTTCTCCATGTCTGAAATCGCCTTGATTTCGGCCCGTAAAAACAGGCTGGAAACTGCTGCGAAAAAAGGCAACAAAAGCGCTAAAACGGCACTCGATTTAGCCAATTCCCCAAATAAGTTTTTATCTACTGTACAAATCGGAATTACCTTAATCGGAATTTTGACAGGTATTTATTCTGGTGACAAAATCACTGCCGATGTAGAACTTTTTGTAGCAGGTTTTGCAGCTCTTAAACCTTATGCACATTCAATTGCAGTTGGAATTGTAGTGGTAGTTTTAACTTTTTTCTCATTGGTTTTGGGAGAATTACTTCCAAAACGAATCGGATTAAATTATCCAGAAGCTATTGCTAAAATGGTTGCAATGCCAATGAAAGTGATCTCGATTATTACGGCGCCATTTATTTGGCTTTTAACTTCATCGACAGATTTTTTGCTGAATGTTTTTCAGATAAAACCAACTGCTGACGGAAAAGTTACCGAAGAAGAAATTAAAGCCATTATTAAAGAAGGTACGGAAGTAGGAGAAGTTCAGGAAATAGAACAGGATATTGTGGAACGTGTTTTCCATATCGGAGATAGAAAAGTAAGTTCGTTAATGACTCACAGAAAATCTGTTGATATGCTTCCATTAAAAGCAGACAGAGAAAAAATCAAAGAATTGGTAGTTCAGGATCTGCATGCTGTTTATCCAGTTTATAACGATAATTATGATGATATTGTTGGAGTTGTAACACTTAAAAATATTTTTGCTAACATCGAAAATGATAATTTTGATTTGTCAGCAATAGTTTCTGATGCACCTTATTTAATGGAGCAGACAACTGCCTATAAAGCTTTAGAAAACTTTAAGAAAACAGGAGTTCATTACGCTTTAGTTTCAGATGAATATGGGGTTTTTCAAGGTTTAATTACTTTGAATGATATTCTGGAAGCTTTAGTTGGAGATGCATCTGAGTTTTATAAAGATGAATTCCAGCTTATAGAAAGAGAAGACGGTTCTTGGCTGGTTGATGGACATTATTCGTTACACGATTTCTTAACTTATTTCGAGTTAGACGAACTAACAAACGATTACGAAGTAAATACTGTAAGCGGAATGATCATGACCGAGCTTTCTCATATACCAAAAGAAGGCGAAAAACTAGTTTGGCAGAAATTCGTCCTAGAAGTAATCGATATGGACGGTGTTAAGATTGATAAAGTGCTTGTGAGAGCATTGAAAGAGTAGAGAGAAAATTTGTTTCAGGTTTCATGTTTCAAATTTCAGATTATGCATTACGCAACTTGAAACTTGAAACATGAAACTTGAAACTTTACATAAACAAAGAAAATGACAGAAGGAAATTTTGTAGACTACGTTAAGATATATGTTTCTTCCGGAAAAGGAGGAAAAGGATCTACGCATTTACATAGAGAGAAATTTATTGAAAAAGGAGGTCCCGACGGAGGAGATGGAGGCCGTGGCGGACATGTGTATTTAGTTGGAAATAAAGGACTCTGGACATTATTTCATTTAAAGTTTGCACGTCACATTAAAGCTGGTCACGGTGGAGATGGAGGAGGCGATCGCAGTACTGGTGCAGATGGAGAAGATAAAATCATTGAAGTGCCATTAGGAACTGTTGTAAAAGACAAGGAAACGGGAGAGACACTTTTTGAAATTACGGAACACGGAGAAAAACAGATTCTTGCAAGAGGAGGAAAGGGAGGTTTAGGGAACTGGCATTTTAGAAGTTCTACAAACCAAACACCTCGTTATGCACAGCCAGGTTTGCTTGGAATAGAAATGGATGTTATTCTAGAACTTAAAGTTTTGGCCGATGTTGGTTTAGTTGGTTTTCCAAATGCTGGAAAATCTACATTATTGTCTGTATTAACTTCAGCAAAACCCAAAATTGCAGATTATCCGTTTACGACTTTAAAACCTAATTTAGGAATCGTAGCCTACAGAGATTTTCAATCTTTCGTAATTGCCGATATTCCTGGAATTATTGAAGGTGCTGCCGAAGGAAAAGGTCTTGGTCATTATTTCTTGCGTCATATTGAGCGTAACTCAACGTTATTATTTTTAATTCCAGTTGATACTGCTGATATCAAAGCAGAATATGATATTTTGGTGAATGAATTGACAAAATACAATCCTGAAATGTTAGATAAAGAACGTCTTGTTGTTATTTCAAAATGCGATATGTTGGATGACGAATTGAAAGCAGAGTTGAAAGCAGAATTAGATGTTTCGTTCAACGGAGTTCCTTATATGTTTATTTCATCTGTTGCCCAGCAAGGTTTAACAGATTTAAAAGACAGACTTTGGAAAATGCTTAACGAGTAAAAGTATTTTGCTAAAAATATAAAACCCGACAATATTATTTATTGTCGGGTTTTTACTTTTTGCACGAAAAAACAAAAAGTATTAAGATGGCTAAATCTTACTTTTATCTATAAACCAAAGTTTTTAGAGATTCCGATGCTTAAAGTCTTTCCAAAGTTAAAACCAAAATGTTCCTGTCTTGGATCATTTTTTCCATCAAGATTATCATAGTTGATTCCTCCAATAGAGAAATTTAAACCAAATCCTCTTTTCATATTAATGAATAAAGCTGGAGTAAGGCTTGCATACATTCCTTTTGCATCATTAACATTGGTAGATTGGTATCCAGCACCTAAATCACCAAAGACAGAAAATACATCTGAAAGCGGTACAGTATAACGTACAAAACCTCCAATTTTATATTTTTCAGTTGTGTCAGTTCCTTTTGTTTTTACATTCATAATAGAACCTTCAACTCCAGCTGTCCATTGGTCAGCAAACTGATATCCAACTTTTGGAGAAAATTCAAAATTTTCAAGTTTTGATTCTCCAATTTTATCAGAGGAGAATCCAACATTTCCGCCTAATAGGATAGAGTTTTTTTGTGCACTTACCATCGTTGTAAATAATATTACAACTGCTACTAACAATTTTTTCATTTTAATTTATTTTTATTTTGGATGGCAAATGTAGCAGAAAACAAATTGTAAGAAAAAATTTAGCATACAATTTTTATTTTGAAAGTTTATTTTTATAAATAATGATTTTAATTGAAGTTTAAAATCGTTTTATCTAATGTTTTTATTATTTTTTATGAGGTTACTTTCAAAATTTAAAGATTATTCTTGGTTTGCTAAAATTGTGAATTTCGCAAAATCATCTTTTGTTTTGTTTGTTATGTTTAGTTTATGATTGTTTAGCTTATTTTTTTTGCGAAAATGAGTTATATTCGCATCACTTAAACAAAATAACATGAAAAAAGTAATTTTATTCTTGACCATGTGCCTTATGGCTTTCCCAATGAGAGCCGATGAAGGAATGTGGTTTTTGATGTTTATCGAAAGATTGAACCATAGAGATATGGAAAAAATGGGCTTGCAATTGACAGCCGAAGAAATTTACAGTATCAACAATCATAGCTTAAAAGATGCGATTGTACAATTCAATGGAGGATGTACAGCTGAAATCGTTTCAAACAGCGGATTGGTATTGACTAATCACCACTGTGGATATAGCGCGATTGCAGAACTTTCAACTGCAGAACAAAATCATTTGAAAAATGGTTTTTGGGCAAAAAATCGTTCAGAAGAACTAAAGCCTAAATCTTTATACGTTCGTTTCTTTGTTCGTATGGATGATGTTTCAAAAAGAATCTTGTCTAAAGTAAATGATACTATGACAGAAACTGAAAGAAACAAAATCATTCAGCAAGAAATCGCTTTAATTGAAAAAGAAAACAGCGAAAACGGAAAATACACTGTTTCTGTTCGTCCTTTCTTTCAAGGAAATGAATATTACTATTTTGTTTATCAAGATTACACAGATGTACGTTTAGTTGGAACTCCTCCTGAAAGTGTTGGTAAATTTGGTGGAGATACAGACAACTGGGAATGGCCTCGTCAAACTGGAGATTTCTCTATGTTTAGAGTTTATGCAGATAAAGATGGAAATCCTGCAGCATATTCTAAAGACAATGTGCCATTGCAACCAAAGCACCATTTACCTGTAAGTTTAAAAGGAGTAAAAGAAAATGATTTTGCAATGATCTTAGGTTATCCAGGAAGAACAAACCGTTGGATGCCAGCTGGAGGAATTGAGCAAAACATTAAATATGCTTATCCTGCTTGGGTTGAAGGTGCAAAAACCGGAATGGATGTAATGAAAAAGTATATGGATAAAGATGCAACTGTTCGTTTACAGTATGCTTCTAAATATGCTTCAACTGCAAACTACTGGAAAAACCGTCAAGGTATGATCGATGCTTTAACAAAAGCTGGAACTGTAGATACAAAAGCAGAACAAGAGGATAAATTCTACGAGTGGGCAAGTAAACCTGCAAACAAAGAGAAATATGAAAATGTAATTCCGACTATCAACGATTATTACAGAGAAACAAACTTAAAAGCACGTCACGATAATTATTTGATGCAGCTTTTACGTACTTCTAGTTATGCAACTGGACCTGCTAATTTAGGAAATGCATTAATAGCTTACTATAAAGAAAATGATGCTAAGAAAGCAGAAATGCTTCCTAAAATCAATGCAATGGTTGAAAGCATCTATGGTGAGTTTAACGCTCCGTTAGAAAAAGATATTTTAGCAGCTCAATTGAATTTATATGCTTCAAAAGGTGCTGAATATGGAATTGCTACAGAAATTGCAAAAATGAAAACAGCTAATAATGGTGACTTTACTGCAGATGTAGCAAAAGCAACTGAGATTAGTTATTTTACTAATAAAGAAAAAGTATTAGCATTTTTAGCTGATCCAAAGCCATTGGCAATTGTACACGATCCGTTGTATATTATTTCTAATGATTTATTGACAAAATACCGTTCTAAAACAGACGATCAAGCAAAAGCGGATGATGGTTTTGCAACTGCTTACCGTAAATTGGTTGAAGGTTTAAGAGAATCTAAATTGAACGCAATTAAATATCCAGATGCAAACTCTACGTTGAGGTTAACTTACGGAAAAGTTCGTGCTTTACCTGCAGATCCTCGTAACGATGCAAAAATCAATAACTATACTACAATGGAAAGTATGGTTAAAAAATACAAAGCAGGAGATCAAGAATTTGACTTGCCAGCTCGTTTATTAGAGTTGAACAAGAAAAAAGATTTCGGACAGTATGCTGATAAAGCGGGATACATGCCAGTAAATTTCTTAACTGATAACGATATCACTGGAGGAAATTCTGGTTCACCAGTTCTTAACGGAAAAGGAGAATTAATCGGAATTGCTTTTGACGGAAACATCGAAGCAATGGCTGGAGACGTAATTTTTGATCCTAAATTACAAAGAACTATCAACGTTGATATTCGTTACGTACTTTGGATTATTGACAAATACGCAGGTGCTAAAAACATTATTGACGAATTGACGATTGCTAAATAATCTTCATTTCTTTATATAAAATTAAACCCGACAGTTTTAAGCTGTCGGGTTTTTTATTGTTTTTTACTTTTGTAAAGTATGTCATCCTGAGCGGAGTCGAAGGCTTGCCAATTGGAACGGGGCTTCGACTTCGCTCTGACTGACAAAAATATAGATTATATACTTTCGTTGGATTTTGAACACGAACGCTAGCGAACTGGCGAAGGAATTTAAAAATTGGAATTTCTAATTCACTTTTACTCGAATTCCTTTTGTATGACTTGCAAATTCTGGTGCATACATACTTTGAATTGTCGTAATTCCGTTTGAAAATTCTCCACTGTTATTTACTCGAATATCATATTCTAAAATATAAGTTCCTTTATTGATTTGGTCAAAGAAGAAATGTGTAGCGGCATCTTTTGTACTCATATAATATCCCAATCTATCAGAATATTTATATTGTGAAAGAACATTTACAGGCTCAAAACAAGAAGCGCGCATATCTTTTAAATGAATGTATTCTACATCTTCTTTCGAATTGATAATTAAACGGACTGTAACTAAATCTCCAATTTTTAAAGAATTTTTAGTTGTTATCTTTTGCAATTCGTCACCCTTAAGCGTATTTTTCTTTAGATACAATTCTTTCGAAACAGATAAAACAGCTCCAGTGTTATTTTTAATTTTATCTAAATCTTCAAAATAC
The DNA here is from genome assembly GCF_056824325.1 of Flavobacterium sp. B330r. NCBI lineage: Bacteria > Pseudomonadati > Bacteroidota > Flavobacteriia > Flavobacteriales > Flavobacteriaceae > Flavobacterium > Flavobacterium sp. B330r. The sequence goes on along the minus strand of NZ_CP124860.1, from coordinate 1,178,668 downwards.
TGCCAATAAACACCGCCAAAACCTGGAATTTTAGATTTGTTTTGAAGGCTAATCGTAGCCATTTCTTTTTTTACTTCTTCAGCTTTCCAGTTTAGTTTGATGTATCCTATTTCGGCTTCTTTTTCATTTTCGGATAATTTTTTGGTCATGATTTTTTCATCTCCCAATTTTATAATTGTATTGTCTTTTACAGAAAGCCAATCGCTGCCTTGAAGTAATAATGCATAAATTGCTTCACTAGTTGATCTTGTTGTTGGCCAGTTTTTAGCTTGTTTGTTTTTTAGCAGCCAGACTTTCATTGCATCAACAGATTTGTTGTCTTGAGTAACTTCGGCGAAAGCCTCAATTAAAAGAGCTTGAGTTTCTATAGGCGCTTGATACCAATACCAACCTGGTTTATTGGCAATCCAATACATTCCCCAATCTTCATTGTTAGATGAATTTTCTTTTAAACTTTCAATGATTTTTTTAGCGCTTTCCTTTTCTCCAAAACGATTTAAGACTAAAGCTGTCAGTCCTTTTTCATAAATAGAATAATTTAACCAATCTCTTTTTGCCGTTTCTAGATACAATTTGGTTACTTTTTTTAAAGTGTCCGAAAGCGGATATTGTTCTAAATAAAAACTTCTGCTATATAAATAATGCAAATTAGAATATGGCCATCTCCAAATTAAACTGTTCGTTTCTTTATTGAATTTTACTCTTTTTTGATGTTCTTGTAAAAACTTGCCATCTATAAAAGGAATTGCGCTTTTAGTAATTTCATCAATTTTAAGATTTTGATTTTTAACCAATTTTGACAAATGGCCTAATCCTGCTAAAATATGTCTAGTAATGTAATCGTCTCCAGTACCGCCTTCAAACCATGAAAAACTACCATAAGAATTTTGTTTCTTTTTTAATTTTTCGAAAGTAGCTTCTTGCGAAGTTTTCATTTTTTCCAAATCAAATAAAACTGCAAAACTTTTCCTCTTTTCATCTTCATTTTGATTATCATTTAACCAAGGCGTTTCTGCCAGAATAATTGATTTTAGCTCTTCATTTTCTTCTAATTTTGGATTGATTTTCCCCTTTTTTCTCCATTCATCAAAAACGGCTGCAATTTTCGGATTGCTTGAAATTACTTCTGTAGCAAGCGCATTCGAATAAAATCGGGCAAAGGTCTGTTCTGAACATTCGTGCTCATATTCCATTAAATAAGGCAGAGATTGAATAGCGATCCATGCAGGATTGGAAGTGTACTCAAATGTAAATTGATGATTTTTTAATGTTGTCGAATTATTGTTTTTTAAGTTTTCAAAAGTGTATTCTTTCGTCGAATTTTCTCGAACCCAAATTGGAATACTTTCTGTAACGAGCATATTGTTAGTTAAAACAGGAATAATATTTTCTTCGCCATCTGAGAAATCACCTGATTTCGCCACGATTTTATATTGAATGCCTTGTAAACCTTCAGGAATTGTAACGGTCCAGCTTGCTGTAGTATTTCCATAAGCTGGAACCGTGAAACTTTTAAAGTTATCTGCATTTAGCATTTTAGCATCAATTGGTTCCATCGTTACAGCATCGAAAAGTTGTAAAGCAGCAATTCCAGTTTTGGCTTCGGCGGTAACATTTGAAATTTTCGTAGTGATAACAATTGTATCTTTTTCCCTAAAGAAACGCGGGAAATTTGGCAAAAGCATTAATTCCTTTTGAGTTACAACGTTTTTCTGCAAATAACCAGAAACTGCTTCTTTGTTGTGTGCAAATAAGCGAAGTTTCCAAGCGGTTAAAGCTTCTGGAGAGGTAAAAGAGAAACTCACTTTTCCTTGTGAATCTGTTTTTAAATTTGGTAAAAAGAAAGCAGTTTCAGATAAATTTTTTCTTGCTTTTACTTGATTTAATTCTTCTAATGCTTTTTTGTTTGCAGAACCTATATCATAAACAGTATTATCTTCTTCGTAAATAACATTTGAACTAACTGTAGTAATAGCAGCAGATAAGTTTGCTTTTTTCTGAATGCCGTATGCAGTAGTTACCACAACCTCTGATAAAGTACTTGAATCATTGGTTAAAACAATATCAATGAATTTTCTGTTTCCTACTAATACAGATTGGGTTTTGCTGCCAATATAACTAAGCTCAAGTTCTTCGTTTTCTTTAGCGTCTATTTCATAATAACCATCAAAATCGCTTTGAGTACTGCGTCTTGTACCTTTCACTACAATAGAAACTCCTGGCAAGGCAAGTCCAGAATTATCAGTTACAATTCCAGAAATCAATTTCGCATTGTAAGGTTTTTTAGCCTTTTTAGCAACCTGCATTTGATACAGTCTCTTTTGATGAATATTATTTTTGTTGTTAAAATCGAATCCAAACGACATTAATTTAATGTCTTCACTAAATAGTTCAAGTTGGTTTAGAGGTAGATTTAAATACATAATAGAGGCCGAAACCTGATCAAAACCAAATGAAGATTTCTTATAGCTTCTGTTATAATTATAGTCGTTTATGGCTAATATATTCCAATCATTTTTTGTAAACTGATCTAATGAACTGTCATACATGGAAGTTAAAATTTCAGCTTCATTTTTGGTGTCTTTTGATTTTAATTTGAATGACCAGTTTTCTGGACTTCCAGGTTGTATTTTACTCCTAAATGTTTCTACATTAAATTCTAATTTTGGAGTAATAGATTTTAATGCAACTGCTACATCACTAGAAAAAACTTCGTTTTCAAAAATGCTTTGAAACCCAATTCTTAATATGTTGTAAAACTCTTTCTTTAGCGGAATTTTTATTGTCGTTTGGTGGTTTTCTAAATGAATAATTTTTTCAAAAAAGACCTTACTATCATAATTTCCAATTGTTGAAATATAAAGTTCTGGGACTACAGAGGTTAATTTTAATAATACAAAACCATCTTTTTTCGCATCTTCATTTATCTGTACGGCCGAAAATAGTACACTTGGATTGAATTTATCTTTGCTTTGTTTAATCTGGAATTTAGTTGTGTTTTCTATTAAATTATCAAAACTGTCTTTTGCTGAAAAGACAATTTTGTAGTTTCCAGATTTGTAATTTGAGATAAAATCTAATGCGATTTTTTTATCTTTTTCGGTATCTACTTTTTTCGAATACACTAAGACTTCATCTTCTTTGCTATACTCCTGACCGTTTTGTTCGTACGGAAATAGTTTTTCGAAATCTTCATCAGATAATATTTGAATTTCTGGCGTAGGCCATACTCGTTTTTTGAATTTGCTAGGCAACGGACTTACGAAATATATTTTTATTTCACCTTTCGCAGCTAAAAACTCACCATTTAAATTGGTGCTTTTTAAAACAATTTCATTTTTATCTTTTGTATTAATTTGAGGATTAATTACGGTTTCTAAAACCAAATCATGATAACCCACTTTTACATTTGTCTGTGCATCGTGAGTTTCTCCATTTATATCAGTTACTCCTGCTTCTATAAGATAATTGAAAACTGGAAGATCTTTTTTTGAACTTTCCTCAGAAGGAGTAGCAATAAAATCAATGGCAAAATTCCCAGATGCATCTGTTTTGGTTTCGCCTGTTACTAAAACTTCATTTGAACTTGATGAATAATAGTCTCTCGAGTAATAGCTTGCATATCGTGTAACTTTATAAGTAACTTTTGCATCAGAAATGGAACTTCCAGCAAAAGCTTTGGCATTTCCTTTTACTTTTATGGATTGGTTTACTTTAAAAGTTTCTTTTTTAGGTTCGAAAGTGACTTCAAATTTTGGTCGTTTATACTCTTCAACTCTAAAGTAGGTTTGAGAATTTTCTAAGTCAACATGATCCCAAAAAGGGTGATCGTTTTCTTTTTTATTATAAATAATATCATTTTTCGAATGGTCAGATTCTTGAGCAGAAATTCCAAAAGAACCTGTCAAACCTGATTTTGGCAAAATAAATTCGCCAGAAAAAGATCCAAATTCATTGGTCGTTACATCAAATTTCTTGATTTCATTATAAGATGCATCTCTAAAAATAATTTTAAAAGAGGTTTGCGGAACAACGCTGGTTTTGTTTTTCCTCTTTTTAATAGCAATTCCTTTAAAATAAAGAGTTTGCCCCGGACGATAAATGGCTCGGTCTAAATAAAATTCGACTTTTCCTTTATAATCGTCATCTTCTTCATTTTCACTTTTATCATAATCTATAATGTAATTGATGTAATCTTTGTGAATTAGAATACTATCGTTTGAAGTAAACAATTCGAGAGTATCACCCTTGAATTTTACATTTTTAGTATTGTAAAGTGCAATTCCATTTTTTCCTGTTTTAAAGGTGGCGCTATATGTTTTTATAGTAACATTTTCTATAGGTTTTCCCGTTTTTCTATCTAAAACCTGATATTTTTCGATTTCATTTTCTTGAGATGCGAGGACACTAATGTTTGATGAAGTTATAGTTTCATACGTATAAGCTTTTGTGTTTTTAATGTCAGAATTGCTTTCAAAATAAACTAAATAAGATCCAGTTTTTATATTTGGCAAAAGTATTTCGGTGGTATATTTGAAATAGTCTTTTTTGTTTACAAGCGAATATTCTTTTGTGTAAGAAGGTGCATTTTTCAAAATAATGCTATTCACCAAACTGTCTTGGTTTAGATTTCTTGTTTTAAAATCAAGAAGCAGTTTGTGAGATATTTTATAAAATGAAACTTTTAAAGTATCTACATTTTTGTAATGAATAAACGCCCTCGCATTTTGTTCATTGTAAATGTATTTCTCCAGCTGGACATATAAAGATTTGGAAAGAATGTTTGCTTTTCTCTGTATCGCAAGTTTATAAGCATTTGACCGATTATTTACTTTTATTATGCTGTCAAGAATTGCTATGGCCTCGATATTATTATTTGGCTTCAATTCTTTTGATGCATCTCGATCTAGAATTGAGGCTTTTTCCAATTGAATTTTCTGAATAAGCGAATTGTCTTTTACATTTTTTTGAAAGCGAATTATGACATCAAGATATTCTTCATTGGAGAGATTTAATTTGTTTTTTAAAAACTGAATGCGCTCCCATTGATTTTCTTGCTTTGAATCTATGGTTTCTTGTTTTTGGTATAATGATAATGCTAAACGTAAATCGTCATAAGTTATAAAGTCTAAATTCAGTTTTATGAAATTGGCAGAGCTGCCTAATAAGTCATTTTTGTATTTAATTATATCTTCTTGAGCAAAGCTAGCGGAATAAACTTTTGAACTATAAATGGCGATATTTTCTTTGATGATATAATCAAATAAGTTTTCGTTTTTAAATTCTTCTAAAGCCGAATAATCAAATATCTGATCGTATTTTGAAAGAGGAGTATTTTTTAAAACAAGTTCATTTTCTAAACTCTTTTTTAAAATTAAATTGATTTGAGACGTAAAATTTACGGCTGTCCAAGTTAAAAAATCATCATTTAGAGTATTGATATTTGTTCTATTTCGGATGGAATAATTATTTTGAATAAAATAATCATTAAGGCATTTTGCATAAACGAGATTCAAAATTGCTTTTGAAGGTATAGAAACTCGATTTATATCGGTTTTTAAATTATTTAAAATTTTAGTCTGGGCATTTTCGTCAATTAGAAGAAGGTATTTTGAATGGTAGAAAAAACTTTTTATCATTTCGGCTTCATCTTTATCTGAAACGGCATCTTTATAGATTTTTTCAACTAATTCATTAGCTGATTTGGTTTTTCCTTCATTTTCAAAATCAATTACTTTTTCCCATTTCTTTTCATTTTGTTGTGCAAATACTGAGGTGGAGATAAATAATAAAACAAATATTATATTTTTCATAAGAGGGTTTTAATCTATAGATGATTAAATTTTAAAAAAGGTTGGGAAGATAGAATTGCTTTTAAAAATAATTTTCGTACAAATTAACAATTTATCTTTAAAACCAAATGATGGAATCTATAATTCCTTATTTTTGAAGAATAATTATTGAGTTTAATAAGTTATTTGCCATTTCGATTAACCGATTAAACAGTTTAACGATTAAACATTTTAAATGAAAACACATTTTATCGCCATTGGCGGAAGCGCAATGCACAATCTGGCATTAGCATTACATAATAAAGGATACCAAGTTACAGGAAGTGACGATGCTATTTTTGAACCTTCAAAATCAAGATTAGAGAAAAAAGGAATTCTTCCTGCAGAAATGGGCTGGTTTCCAGAAAAAATCACTTCAGATATTGATGCTATTATTTTAGGAATGCACGCAAAAGCGGATAATCCTGAATTATTAAAAGCGCAAGAATTAGGATTAAAAATCTACTCTTATCCTGAATTTTTATACGAGCAATCTAAAAATAAAACGCGTGTCGTAATTGGTGGTTCTCATGGTAAAACAACGATTACTTCGATGATTCTTCATGTAATGCATTATCATAATATTGCTGTTGATTATATGGTAGGAGCACAGTTGGAAGGGTTTGATACAATGGTGCATTTGACTGAAGAAAATGATTTTATGGTTTTGGAAGGAGATGAGTATTTATCTTCACCAATTGACAGACGTCCGAAATTTCATTTATATCAGCCAAACATTGCTTTGATTTCTGGAATTGCTTGGGATCATATTAATGTTTTTCCAACGTATGAAAATTACGTTGAACAGTTTGAGATTTTCATCGAAAAAATTACAAATGGTGGAATTTTGGTTTATAACGAAAATGATCCAGAAGTAAAACGCGTTTCTGAAGCAGCAACAAATCCGATTAGAAAAATCGCTTATTCAACTCCAGAATATGCTGTGAGTGATGGAGTGACTTTGTTAAAAACACCAGAAGGCGATATGCCAATTGAAGTTTTTGGAGCACACAACTTAAATAATTTAGCTGGAGCAAAATGGATTTGCCAAAACATGGGTGTTGATGAAGCGGATTTCTACGAAGCAATTGCAAGTTTTAAAGGCGCATCTAAGCGTTTAGAAAAAATTGCCGAAGGAAAAGGAAAAGTAGCTTATAAAGATTTTGCGCATTCGCCAAGTAAAGTGGCTGCGACAACAAAAGCGGTAAAAGAGCAATATCCAAATAGAACTTTAGTAGCTTGTTTAGAATTGCATACTTATAGCAGTCTAAATGCTGAATTCTTGAAAGAATATGAAGGCGCTCTAGAATATGCTGATGTTGCGGTTGTTTTTTATTCGCCAGATGCGGTTAAAATTAAACAACTGGAAGAAGTAACTTATGAGCAAATAGCGACTGCATTCAATAGAAAAGATTTAATCATTTATACCAATCCAGCTGAGTTTAAAGAATATTTATTCAATTTAAATTTAGATAATTCTGCACTTTTATTAATGAGTTCAGGAAATTACGGAGGTTTAAATTTTGATGATGTTAAAGGTTTGATTAATTAGAAAATTAGTCAATTTGGAAATTAGATAATGTGTCAATTGCTATACGATTGGCACATTTTTTTTTGAATTATATAATTGACAAATTTTCTAATTAGAAATTTCTTCGTATTTATAATGTCCTACAATTTTATATTTAAATAAGCAATCTTCCAAAACTTGTCCGCCTCCTACATTATGGACTATCAAATTGCGTTTTCCGTCAGCTGATTTTTTATTAGTTACAATACCAATGTGCGGAAGTTTGTTGTTAATTGTCCAGGTGACAAGTTCTCCAGTTTTATAGTCTTTAGCATTTTGTGTAACAGGCAATTTAGCGCCTTTTCTCTCAAAAAAGACTTCAAGATTAGGAACTCTTCTGTGATCTATATTGGTATCGGTTTTTGTCATTCCCCATTTTTTTAGATTTGGATAAAGCGAAAAATTTTCAATCATATCTTCATGGACTTCTTTTTGTAAATCGATATTTAGAATTCGATACGACCTTATTATTACATCGGTACAAACTCCTTTGTTTTTTGGAATATCACCATTTGGATAATCAATTTTAAAATAAGAAGGATCATAATCTATTGATGGATCAATTATTGAAATTGCGGCTTGTGATAGCCTTTCGGAGAAAGTTTTGGGTTCGGTATAATTTGAAACGTCGATGCTTTTAGTTTCTTTTTGCCGACAGGAGAGAAAAGATAATAAAATAAGGAAGGAAAGGAAAGGTTTCATTTTCAGGTGATTTAATTTTTAAAGATAATAAATTTTAAAAACGGCTGATATTTTTTGAAAGATTTTTCTTCTTTTTGATATCTTCGCCTTTCAAAATTTATATTATGGAAGGTGGACATTTTGCTATAAAAAATTGGTCAGATGATGACAAACCTCGCGAAAAACTAATGCTCAAAGGAAAAGATGCTTTAAGTGACGCCGAATTATTAGCTATTCTAATTGGTTCTGGAAGTCGTAATGAATCTGCGGTTGCTTTAAGTAAGCGTATTTTAGCGGCTACCAAAAATCTAACTGCCTTAGGTAAAATGACTATTTCTCAGTTGATGCAATTTAAAGGCATAGGTGAAGCAAAAGCCGTTTCAATAGTATCGGCTTTAGAATTGGGTAGGAGACAAAGAATAGAAGATGTTTTAAAATTAAAAAAAATAACTTCGAGTAAAGCTGTTTTTGATATTATGCAGCCCATTATCGGAGAACTTCCGCATGAAGAATTTTGGGTACTTTTTCTTAATAATTCAAATAAAGTGATTTATAAATCGCAATTAAGTAAAGGAGGTATTGCTGGGACAGTTGTAGATATACGATTGGTTTTTAAATTAGCGCTAGAAAATGGCGCTACAGCCTTGATTTTGTGTCATAATCATCCTTCAGGTGGTTTGGATCCGAGTATTGCCGACAAACAAATTACCAAGAAAATTAAAACTGCTGGAGAAATATTAGATGTTAAAGTTTTAGATCATGTTATTATAACTGAATCAAAATATTATAGTTTTGTAGATGAAGGAATTTTTTAATACATGAACACCAATATTACCGACATCTTTTTTGATTTAGATCATACGCTTTGGGATTTTGATAAAAATTCAGAAATGGCTTTTGATCGAATTTTCAAAACTAAGCATCAAGAAATCGTTACTCAAGATTTTATTAAAGAATATATTCCAATCAATCAAGAATGTTGGAAATTGTATCAGAATGATAAAATTACACATCAGGAGCTGCGTTATAATCGTTTGAAGTTTTCTTTCGACGCTTTGAATTATGTAATTTCAGAAGAGAATATTTTGGAAATTGCCAATGACTATATCGAGTTTCTTACCGACAACAATTATCTTTTTGATGGGGCAATTGAAGTTTTGGAATATTTAAAGCCTAAGTACAAACTTCATATTATAACAAACGGATTTGCTAAGGTTCAGGAAAAGAAAATTAATAATGCTTCGCTTGGAGGATATTTCAGTACCATTACAAATTCGGAATTAGCTGGAGTTAAAAAGCCAAATAGTATTATATTTGACTATGCATTAAAATTAGCCAATACATCTAAAGAAAGCAGTATCATGATCGGAGATGATTTTGAGGCTGATGTAAATGGTGCTTTAAATGCTGGTATAGATGCTATTTTCTTTAATGAAAAGCGAGTAGACGTTTCCGAAAATTATAAACAAATTAACCATTTATTAGAACTAAAAAAATATTTATAATGATGAGAATTAAAATTTTACTTACTGCAATTTTATGTTCAGTTGTTGGATTTGCACAGTCTATTAATGATTACAAAGCTGTAATTATTCCTCTGAAATATGAGTTTATGAAGACTGATAATCAATATCGTTTGGCAACTTTAAGCAAGCAAAATTTGACTAAAGCTGGTTTAGAAGCTTTTTATTCAAATGAACAACTTCCTGAGGGATATACAGACCGTTGCCAGGTTTTATATATGGATGTAGTAAGAGATAATGCTTTCTTGGTAACTAAACTTATTATAAAATTTAAGGATTGTTTTGGACAAGTGGTTTTTACTTCAGAAGCAGGAAAAAGTAGAGAGAAAGAATATGAAGTGGCTTATAAAGAAGCGTTAGACAATGCCTTTAAGTCAGTTTATGCTTTGCATTATAAATATAGTGGAAATCCAGTTGCAAATTCAAAAACATCTGCTCCTGTAAAAGCTGCTGTGGCAACAACTGTGGTTGCAACTCCAGTTGCTATTGCATCTTCGCCAGATTTGAAAGATCCAAATTTATTATATGCGCAACCAACAGAATCTGGCTATCAATTGATTGATAAAACACCAAAGGTAGTTATGAAGCTTCTTAAAACTTCTCAGCCAAATGTTTATATTGCTATAAAAGATAATGTTCAGGGTTCTTTAATCTTAAAAGAAGATGGACAATGGTACTTCGAATCTTATCAGAATGATAAATTAGTTTCAGAAAAAATTGTAGTTAAATTCTAAATACAAAATACGGCTTAATAACCGTATTTATCTTTCCAACGGTTCTTTAAAAATTCGCGGGTACTGTTCTCTCTAGAATTGTTTCCAGGATTATAAAGAACCGTTTCTTTTATAGCATCTGGAAGGAATTCTTGTTCGGCAAAATTATTGGCATAATCGTGAGAATACTTGTATTCATCTCCGTATCCTAATTCTTTCATTAGTTTAGTAGGGGCATTTCGCAAATGAATTGGAACAGGCAAATCGCCAGTTTGTTTTACCAGCTGTTGCGCATTGCCAATTGCCATATAAGAAGCGTTGCTTTTTGGTGAAGTGGCCAAATAAATTGCACATTGGCTTAAAATGATACGGCTTTCTGGATATCCAATTGTTGTAACAGCCTGAAAAGTATTATTGGCCATTATAAGAGCAGTTGGGTTAGCATTGCCAATATCTTCACTTGCCAAAATAAGCATTCTTCGGGCAATAAATTTTACCTCTTCTCCGCCTTCGATCATTCTTGCCAACCAATAAACGGCTCCGTTAGGGTCGCTACCGCGAATAGATTTAATAAACGCAGAAACAATGTCGTAGTGCTGTTCGCCAGTTTTGTCATAAAGAACGGTGTTTTGCTGTACGAGTTCAAAAACACGATCGTTGGTAATGGTAATTTCATCACCAGATGAAGCATTAACGACTAGTTCGAATACATTTAAGAGTTTTCTTCCATCACCGCCAGAAATACGCAATAAAGCTTCTGTTTCTTTTAGATTTATTTTTTTTGTCAGCAAATAGGAATCGGTTCTCATTGCGCGCTGTAAAAGAGCTTCTAAATCGGCTTTTGTAAATGCATTTAGTATGTAAACCTGGCAACGTGACAATAATGCAGGAATCACTTCAAAACTTGGATTTTCGGTTGTCGCACCAACCAGCGTTATCCAGCCTTTTTCTACAGCAGCCAAAAGCGAATCTTGCTGTGATTTGCTAAATCGATGAATCTCATCGATAAATAGAATAGGGTTTTTAGCAGTAAAAAGTCCGCCACTTTGTTTGGCTTTTTCTATAACATCGCGAATATCTTTTACACCAGAATTTATAGCGCTCAAAATATAAAAAGGTCTTTTGGATTCCTGAGCAATAATTTGAGCCAATGTTGTTTTTCCTGTACCAGGAGGTCCCCAGAAAATTAATGAAGGAATAATTCCTTTTGAAATTTGCTGTGTTAATGAACCAGTTGGTCCAACCAAATGATGTTGGCTTATATAATCTTCTAATTTTTGCGGACGAATACGCTCTGCTAAAGGTGCTTCCATAAATACAAAATTACTATTTTAAGATTTAAATTTCATTCATTCAAAAGTTAAAACAATTCGCAGAGAGAATGATTGTTCTGATTTGAGACAATTTTGTATTTTGATATGACAAAATATCAGTAAAATATTTTTGGATAGTTTTTTGAGTCCTGTTAATTGTTATTTTCTAAAAATATGAACGACACTAATTTTAGGTTTTCAAATTCGGTTATTGGACTTCCGATGTTTTTTGTCCTCTTTTTATGGATAGTATATTGGCTTCAGATCCGTTTTGATTTTGATTTTTATCGATACGGAATTTATCCTCGAGACTTGATTGGTTTACGTGGAGTTTTGTTCAGTCCATTTATTCATGAAAATTTAGATCATTTGTATAACAATAGTATCCCGCTTGTAATACTATTGGCGGCGATGCAGTTTTTTTATCCAAAACAAACATTAGGTGTTATAGGCTACGGGATTCTATTTTCGGGATTAATTACTTGGGTTGTCGGAAGAGAAAATTTTCATATCGGTGCTAGCGGATTAATTTATGTTTTAGTTAGTTTTATTTTCTTTAAGGGTATTCAAACCAAATATTATAGATTGGTGGCATTATCTTTAACTGTGATTTTACTTTATGGCGGAATGATATGGTATGTTTTTCCAGATGTTGATCAATCTATTTCTTGGGAAGGGCATTTAGCAGGACTTATTACAGGTTTTGTTTTGACATTGTTTTATAAAGCACCCGAATATGCAAAACCAATTGTTTACGATTGGCAGCGTCCAGATTTTGATCCGAGCAGTGATTCTTTTATGAAGCATTTTGATGAAAATGGAAATTTCGTTACTTTTTCCCATGAGGAGGAAGAGGATCAGATAGATTATTTTTCGTCTAGTCATCCAGTAAATTATATTGTAGTTAGAAAAGCAGATCAAGAAGAAACCGATGAATAATTTTCTTTGAAATAAAAAAAGTAAATTTGTTAGAGTAACAATTTAATCTTGAGCATTATGAAAATGAAGTTTCTACTTTTGTTTTTTAGTTTTGTTTTTACTGGGAAAGGAATTGCTCAATGTGAAATAAAAAATAGGATGCAGGCAGATGGCAGTATGATTTACTATTTTGAGCCAGCAGTTTTTTATACTACGAAATCAAAATCGTTGAAAATTAATATTGTTACAGATAAAGAGAATTATTTTGTTGCACTGCAGCCGACACCGTTTCCTGAAAAGAAAGTTGGAAAAAAGATCAAAGACGATTTAATAATTCATCTTGCAGATAACAAAACCTATAAGCTAGCACATTACGATACACAATATCGACGTAACGATTCTATAATGCAAGTTCTCTATTTGATAGACAATAAAGATCTTGATGCGTTTTCTAATTATGAAGCTATTACTGCTGAAATCAATATGGAAGGAACTGAATTTGTGAGAAGCTACAACTTTAAGCTTCACAAAGATGCTATCATCGAACAGCTTAAATGTTTTTTAAAGAAAGAAGAAAACTAATTATTCTTCATCCTTCATTTCAGGATGCTTTTTGGCTTCGATTTTCTTCTTAAGGTTTCGAATAAGATTATTGAATGTTAGAGTAAGCGAGGCTGCGTTGGTTGTTTGATTCCCGCTGTTTCGGGGAAGATATTCATTGCAATAGGTTAGTTCAACCTGAATATCATCCGAAAATAAATATCCAGCTCCAATATTTAAACGATTCCGATCAAAGAAACTTTCACCAGTAACTTTTGCTCCAGATTTGAAATAAAGCTCATCTGATGCAATTGCATATACAACACCGCTTCTTAATATTTTACTATTGATTGGTTGTATATATTTAATTTGCTGTCTATATCGAAGAACATTTTCATAATCATCATCTTCATTTCTCATATGACGGAATTCAGCACGCATTCTTGTGCTTAAAGTATATCCGGTTTTATGAAAGTAATAAATACCTTGAAGAGCAAATCGTGTTTCGGGAGATTCGAACTGACCTATTTCGGGTACATCTCTATTATTAAAATAGGCTATAAAAGCAGAGAACTTCCATCTGGGAGAAAAGTAATAATGTCCCCAGCCTCTAATAGATCTTTGAATGGTGTTATCAAATAAATTTGGAGATGATTCTTTACTACTATAAGCTGTGGCAACATCTATTTCTGTTGCCCATTTTTTGCTTAAAGTTTGGTTGAACTGAATTTCATTCCAAAATTGATTATACGTAGTATTTTGTCCGTAGCTGTTTGTAATTAGTAAAATTACAAACAGGCAGCGGAATATTGTAACTTTTGATTTTGAATTAGATTTTGAAAGCATTAATTAAAGGTATTTAATTATTTCATTCGCATCTTAATCTCTCAATGTGTTTTTAGGTTCTTTGGCGAACAGCTTCGTATAGAAAAGCACCACAGGCTACAGATACGTTTAATGATCCAATTGTACCGAACATTGGCAATTTGGCTTTTTCGTCAACTATTTTTAAAACAGAAGGGTTTATTCCTCGATCTTCAGATCCCATAATAATAGCCAATGGTTCTGTTAGTGATATGTCGTATATGTTTTGATCTGTTTTTTCAGTTGCAGCAACTGTTTTTACTCCAGAACCTTGCAAGTAAAAGATCGCATCTTTTATATGTTCAACTTTGCAAATAGGCACATTGAATACCGCTCCAGCAGAAGTCTTAACTGTATCTCCATTAACGGGAGCCGACCCTGCTTTTTGTATAATAATTCCGTTTACACCAGTACATTCAGCTGTTCTAATAATAGCACCAAAATTTCTAGCGTCTGATACCTGATCTAATATTAGAAAAAGAGGTTTTTGACCTGACTCAATCGTAGACTCAACTAAATGTTCTAAATCAATAAAACCAATAGGAGAGATGGTTGCTACTGCACCTTGATGATTATTTGGAGTAAGGCGGTTTAGTTTTTCTACAGGTACATAAGAGAAGTTAACGTTTGCACGTTTCATTACTTTCATTAAATCCTTCATAAGCTCACCAGAAATGTCTTTCTGTATGAAAACTTTATCTACTTCTTTTCCTGCTTGAATTGCCTCTATGATGGCTCTAATGCCAAATATTTGATGTTCTTTTTCCATTGGACAAATATAGGTAATATGTTTATATAAAAAAACCGCCCTGAATTAACAGAGCGGTTTTGATATATTGTTTTTCAGAATAAATTAGAATTTATCCCAGAAAACGTGAACTTTAAGTTTGTTTCCTCCAATTGCAGTAGAAGCAGCAGCCCAATTTGCATTGTTTACTGTTTGCTCGTTGATTGGATAAGTGTAACGTTTTGGAATTTCTCCTTCAGCAGCAGCAACAGCGTTAGCAGGTGCAACTAAAGCAGGGAAATCTAATCTTCTGTAAGAGTTCCAAGATTCGAACGGTCTGTTGAAGAAAGCAATCCAAGCTTGTTTACCGATTTTTTCTTTGTAAGTTGTTCCTGAAGCAGTAGCATAAGCTACTTCTGGTTTAGCTAAGTAAGCAGCAGCTTCACTTGCAATTCCCCAGTTTTCGAAAGAAGCAGTAATCGCTCTGTTATAGTAGTACTCAGCAGTATTTCCAACAGCATATCCTCTTGCAGCAGCTTCAGCTAAGTAGAAGTTAGATTCAGTAGCCTCAGCTAATAAACCTGGGAAATCAGCAGCTTTTAACTTATCTCCAATAGCAGAGAAATTTTGGTAAACGTTAGTTGGACCATTAAGACCTCCTTTGTAAGATCCGTCAGGCATTGCATTGAAATAAATAGCTCTTCTTGGATCTTCCAAAGCGTTCATTTCATTAACAATAGTTTCAGAAGCAACGAAGTCATTACGGTTACTAGCTACTAAGTTAGCAAAGATAGGATTGTACATTGGAGCAGCTCCTGGATAGTCAAAAGTTGCATTTTCTGTATTGTTTAAGATAACTCCAGCGTTGTAAGCGCTTTCAACTGTACTTTTAGAAAGTGCAGCATCAGCATCAGCTAAATTCAAACCAATTTTTAATTTCAAAGTGTTAGCAAAAAGTTTCCATTTTGCTACATCACCTCCATAGATAAAGTCAGCAGAACCAAAAGAATCAGCACTAGTATCTAATTGAGCAATAGCCGCATCTAATCTAGTGATTAATTTAGGATAAATAGCTGCATCATCTTCGTATTTAGGTAAAATTACTTCTTTTACTTTTAATGCGTCAGTATAAGGAACATCTCCATAAGTATCCACTAAAACTTGGAAAGTGTAAACTTGAAGGATTTCAATTAAAGCAATTTTATTTTTTTGCACAGTTGGATCACCAGCTTCAGTTAAAATTACTTCTTTTGAAGTTTGTAAGTTTCCTAATGTACTTCTATATAATGCATTCCAGTGTCCGTCTCCAATTCTTCTTGTAGTAATATTGAATCTAGCTTCTGTATTGTATTGAGTCGCAGCCCAATATTGAGATGCATATCTTAGGATACTTAAGTTAACACTTGGAGTTACTAGTTGATCTGTCAACTCTTTTTCAGCATTTGTGAAAAGCGTCTCAGAAGGCACATCGTAAGATTTGTCCTGGTCATTGTTGTATGTAGGATCATCACTTACACAGCTTGTCATAAATAATGACAATGCTGTTATTGAGAGGATTAATTTTTTCATCTTAGAAAGTCGCTTTAATATTAAATGAGTATACTTTTGTTGTTGGCATTACACCTGATTGAAAACCTTGAATGTTTCCAGATGATTGTCCAGCTTCTGGGTCAGCATACGGTAAATTTTTGTGAATAATCCAAAGATTATTTCCTAATAAACTAAATGAGATTGATTTAGCCATTGTTTTGTCTAAGAATTTAGACGGTACATTGTATGTGAAACCAACTTCTCTTAATTTTACGTAAGATGCATCGTAGATGAATTTTTTGTTTGGCTCAACTTCAACACCAAAACCAGCTCCTACCATGTTTGCAGGGATTCTAGATTGGTTTGGAGTACCATCTTCGTAAACTCCATCAAGGATAATACCTCCACCATTAGCGATAGAGTTTCTTAATGGGTTTCCTAAGTCGTTAAGACCAGCAGTTTCTGGGTAAAGACCTGTGTATTGTCCGTAAGCTTGATCTAGAGAATAAACACTTCCTCCTTTTTTCATATCGATTAAGAAGTTCAAAGAGAAATCTTTGTAGTTAAATCTGTTAGAAAGACCTCCGATCCAATCAGCTTGGATGTTTCCAATTACTTTATCAGTAGCAAGTAGGTAGTAACCATCTTCGTCAACTGTTTTGTTTCCGTTTGCATCATATACATAATCTGTTCCTCTCATTGTACCGTATGGTTGACCAACAGTAGCATTTAAAGAAACTCCATTTTGCCATGAAGCTAATTGTAAGTTATCTCTTCCTGCGTTCAAAGAAACAACTTTGTTTCTGTTCCTAGACCAGTTTACACCAACTTGCCATTCGAAATCTTTAGTTTTAACTGGCGAACCAAATAAAGATACCTCGATACCATTGTTTTGTAATTCTCCAGCATTAACTTGTGAAGATGCAAATCCTGTAGACGTAGATTGTGGTACGTTGAAAATTTGGTCTGTAGTGTTAGATTGGTACACAGATACGTCAAAACTTAATCTATTTTTGAACATAGCTGATTCAACACCAAACTCCCAGCTTTTTAATTTTTCTGATCTCAAATCTTTAAAGTTAACAAAAGTAGAGTTGTTAGCAAACATTAAGTTTCCGCCAATTAATCCATTGTTAATTTTCCATCCAAGTCTGCCAGCAACTGGGTCATTACCTACAACCGCATAGTTAGCTCTAAGTTTTAAGTTGTTTAACCAATCTTGTTTGATTAATTCAGATACAATGAAACTTGTTCCAAGTGACCAGTAATCATATTTATTGTTGTTTTGTGGTAAAGCAGTAGATTGATCTCTTCTGTATGAACCTTCAACGAATATAATTCTGTTGTAATCGATAGAACCTTGAGTATAAAGACCCAATTTGTTATAATTGATTTCTTGCTCTAATGGAGCAACAAATGACATTGAATTTGCTAAAGTAAACAATCCAGGAGCTACTAAACCTCCAGTTGTTGATCCGTCGAATGAATCTGTATGAGATTTGATGAAAGTTGATCCACCTAAAAGTTTTGCTGAAATTTTTTCAGAAATTTTTAAATCGTAAGTAGCAATGAAATCGTAAGTTGTCTGTAAGAAACTTCTTGTGTATAGCTCGTATCCTGAAGTTTCATCAAGAGCTTGTAAACCAAACTCTTCAGCGTGGCTTCCTTTTTCTTTTCTTAATTCTTGTCTGTCGTTAGAAGTATCAACAGTAACACGTCCTAAAACATTAAAGTTTTTTGTTATATCGTAAGAGATATTAGCACCTGCAAGAACTCTCGTTCTGTCATCAGAAGAGTAGTTTTTGTAACGGTCAAAGTATGGGTTGTTCCAATAAGCTGGAGCAAAATTTCCAGATAATGGATCATTCATGTTCCAAGTAACGTTTTGTCCGTTTACGTTGTATGCGTCTTTTAAGTCTCTAACGTCAACGTTAGTTTGCCACCATTGTCTGAAACCAGTTAAGATGTTATCTCCATAACCTGTACTGTTTCTACCTACTGTAGATTGGTCAGAGAATGTGAAGAATGCAGTTGTTTTAATTTTATCTGATAAGTTTCTTGAGAAACTACCATTGATAATATTTCTGTTTAATCTACTGTTTGGTAAAATTCCAGATTCATTGTTGTTAGTGTAGCTAAAGTTGTAAGATCCTTTTTCGTCTCCACCACTTAAACCAATGTTGTTAACTGTGCTGAAAGATTTTTGGAAGAATTTACCAGGATCATTAGCAGCAGCAACCCATGGAGTAGCTTTACCATAATTAGCGTTACCTGGAGCAAAAGCAGTCCATTGGAACACGTTTAAACTTGGGTCGAAAGCATTACCGAAAGATGAATCGGCAGTCATATCAACAACTTGATCAGGAATACCGTCTCCGTTAGCATCTGCTGTGTAGAAACTATCGTTTGGTCCTGAATAACCATTAGCTCCGTAACCTTTTTGGTACTTAATGAAAGTATCTTTGTCATAAGAACCCATAGAAGTTGTAGAACTGAAACTTACTCCTAAAGCGCTGTTTTTCTTACCTTTTTTAGTAGTAATCATAATCGCACCATTCGCAGCCTGGCTACCATATAATGCAGTTGCAGCAGCACCTTTAAGTACTGTAATAGATTCAATGTTGTTTGGGTCAATATCAGAAGCAGAGTTACCAAAGTCAAAACCTTGTCTTCCGCTTTTTGCTGATGCTGAGTTTAAGTTATCATTGCTAATAGCAACACCATCAACAACCATTAATGCTTGGTTGTTTCCAGTTAAACTTTTTGATCCACGAAGTACGATGTTAGTAGATCCACCAAAGTTAGAGTTAGTTTTAACCTCTAAACCTGCAACTTTACCTGATAAGTTGTTTAGGAAGTTGTTTGTTGGTGTTGAGTTAACTGTTTTTTCATCAAGTTTTTGTGATGAGTAACCTAAAGATTTTTTCTCTCTTTTGATACCTAAAGCTGTTGTTACTACAACTGCTTCAAGTTCTTGTGCATCACCTGATAATTTAACATTAACTACAGATGAGCTTGCAGCTACTTCTTGGGTTTTCATTCCAATGTAGCTAAATACCAAAACTTGGCTTGAAGATGCTTTAATAGAATATTTTCCATCAAAATCAGTTTGTGTTCCAGTTTTGCTTCCTTTCACTAATACACTTACCCCCGGTAAAGGCATACCTGTATTATCGGAAACTGTTCCTGAAACAGCTCTTTCTTGCGCAAATGTCAATTGCGCAACTAGTACTAATAAAAGCACTAAGAATCCATTGAACTTTAGTTTCATTTTTAAATATTTTGAATTAGTATCGCAAAACTCTTAATAATTTGTTAACTTTCCTAATAAAAAAAATATTTTTTTTGGTAAACCCTAAAATTTAACATTATAACATATGTTTACGATAGTGTTATATAATTGTATTTCCTGTTGATTTTGCTGTCCATTCGTGAGAATAATTCGTAAAATTCCATTTTTTGTTTCTATTCCCACACCTATACCGATTCCTATTAAATTCTTAATTTTTTTAGGATTTGAAATATTGGTTAAGTCTTGATATATAGCGTAATCAGCTATAGAATGGATGTATGCGCTTTTTGAAAACATATATCTGTATTCTGTAAGAAATGCAGAATAAAAATTTGCTTGTAGACTGTTTTCTGAAAATCCTCTGATTGAATTCATTCCGCCAAATCGAAATAATTCATTAGTAATATAATTTTTGCTGTCTAAATAGCAACTTTGAGAATTTATGTTAATGAAATTCTTGTTATTAAGTTTGAAATTGTACGCGGCATTTACATTTATATAAAATTGTTTGCTAGGATCTGCTGTTTCAAGATCATTATTTGTTTCTCTTTTTCCAAGGCCTAGTATCGAACTTAAAAATGCTTTTCCAGGCATGAGACTATTGTTGGAGTCTGTTTTTTTGTATTCGTATGTTGAAGTAAAGTAGGAATTATTGAAATCACTAATAGTAGAATTATTGATGTTTTGAATATCGCTTGATTCGGTAGATTGGTAGCCAAGGTAGATCTTGGAATTGTAATTTAAATAGTAGCCAAGATTGATGTCTGTTTTAGTGTTCTGAAATGTGCTGTCTTGTTTGAAGATGTTTAATTGTGCTTTTATTCCAAGTGGAGATTGAAACAGATAGGGGATCTCAAGTTTTGTGTTGAAGGTTTTTTGTTGGTTTCCGTCGCTTTTCCAATAAAGAGAAAATTTTTCGCCAGCTCGTAATATGTTTGTTAGTGAAATGTCCAGATAGCCATTTAGAATTAACTTTTTGTTTTCATCATTTGAAAAACCAATGTATCCATCAAAGTTATTGGCTTTTCTTTTGTCAAGATAGGTATAGATTTTGGTTGAATCTGAAGTAAATAAGATTTCGGGATATTTGGGCTGTGAAACAAATTCAAAACTATTAATGTCGTCATAAAGTTTTTTGACGGTTTCTTGATTAAAAGTTTTGTTTAGGTATTTTTTGTTTAATTGCTTAAGTGCTCCTTTTGGGAAATAGTCTTTCAAAGAAGAATTCGTGTAATTTACAATAATGGAATTTAAGGTTCTTTTTTTTTCGGAATCAAAATTTAAGTCGGCGTAAATTATTGAATTCTTTTTTTTGATGTTTTCAAGTTTGATTTTAGAAAATGCAAATCCTGCCTTTTCGTTGTTTGATATTTCTTGGTTTAAGAAATTTTCAAGTTCAGTATACGGTATTATTATGGTGTCTTTTGCTGTTTTTTTTGAATTATAAAAAAAACTATTTATACCTATATATATATGTATCTCTTTTATTCTAGTTTGCAAGTCCATTAAAACAGTGTAAGTGCTATCATTTACCTTTTTGTTTTCTAATGTTTTAGCGCTTATATAGCCTTGTTTTGCGAGTCTGTTTGTTACTGTTGAAATCTCGTTGTTTAGTGATTTTATATTTGGATGTTTTTTTGTGTAGAGTATGGAGTCAATAGTTTGGCTTTGTTTTTTGTTTATTCCATTTATATTAAGGTAGAAAGATTGCGCAAAACAATTTGATGATAGGAGTAAAATGAGTATGTAATATAATTGTTTCAAAAGCAATTGTTTTGTTAGTTAAATGTAAAGCAAATATCTAATGTTTCTTTGTGAAATCATAGATATAAATAATGTTGTTGAAAATTAATGATTTAACGTTTGTATAGTGAAAATTATTTTATACATTTGCAACCCCGTAAAAAGCGGGAATTTAATAAACATAATAATTTTTAGTATTAATTATGCCAACAATTCAACAATTAGTAAGAACAGGAAGAACTCAGATCACTAAGAAGAGTAAATCGGTTGCTTTAGATTCTTGTCCTCAAAGAAGAGGGGTTTGTACGCGTGTTTACACTACTACACCAAAAAAACCAAACTCTGCAATGCGTAAAGTTGCGCGTGTACGTTTGACAAATGGTAATGAGGTGAATGCTTACATCCCAGGAGAAGGACATAATCTACAAGAGCATTCGATAGTATTAGTGCGAGGTGGAAGGGTAAAAGATTTACCAGGTGTTAGATATCATATCGTTCGTGGAGCTCTTGATACGTCAGGTGTTGCAGGAAGAACGCAAAGAAGATCTAAGTACGGTGCTAAACGCCCAAAAGAAGCAAAAAAGTAATTTAAAAACTTTTAAGAAAAAGACATGAGAAAAAGAGCGGCAAAGAAAAGACCACTTTTACCGGATCCAAGGTTTAATGACCAATTAGTAACACGTTTTGTGAATAACTTAATGTGGGATGGTAAGAAATCTACAGCTTTTAAAGTATTTTATGATGCTATTGATATCATCGAATCTAAAAAGCAAAATGATGAGAAAACTTCATTAGAGATCTGGAAAGATGCTTTAACAAACGTTATGCCTCACGTAGAAGTACGTAGCCGTAGAGTTGGTGGAGCTACATTCCAAATCCCAATGCAAATTCGTCCAGACAGAAAAATTTCTATGGCAATGAAGTGGTTAATACTTTATTCAAGAAGAAGAAATGAAAAATCTATGGCACAACGTTTAGCTTCAGAGTGTTTAGCTGCTGCTAAAGAAGAAGGTGCTGCAGTTAAGAAAAGAATGGATACTCACAAAATGGCAGAAGCTAACAAAGCATTCTCTCATTTTAGATTTTAATTCGTAAAGAAATGGCTAGAGATTTAAAATATACAAGAAATATCGGAATCGCTGCTCACATTGATGCTGGTAAAACAACAACAACTGAGCGTATTCTTTTTTATACTGGAAAGTCACACAAAATTGGTGAGGTGCACGATGGTGCTGCAACAATGGACTGGATGGCTCAAGAGCAAGAAAGAGGTATTACAATTACTTCTGCTGCTACAACTTGTACTTGGAATTTTCCAACTGTACAAGGTAAAGTTATTCCAGAATCATTACCATACCACTTTAATATTATTGATACTCCTGGACACGTTGACTTTACTGTAGAGGTAAACCGTTCTTTGCGTGTACTTGATGGTTTGGTTTTCTTATTTAGTGCTGTTGATGGTGTTGAGCCTCAATCAGAAACTAACTGGAGACTTGCTGATCAGTATAGAGTTCCTCGTATGGGATTCGTAAATAAAATGGACCGTCAAGGTGCTAACTTTTTAGCTGTATGCGGACAGGTTAAAGATATGTTGAAATCGAATGCGGTTGCAATTACTTTGCCTATTGGTGATGAAGCAGATTTTAAAGGTATTGTTGACTTAGTTAAAAATCAAGCTATCGTATGGCATGATGAAACTCAAGGAGCTACTTTTGATATCGTTGATATCCCAGCTGATATGGTTGACGAAGTAAGACAATATCGTTCTATTCTTATCGAAGAGATTGCAACTTATGATGAAAATCTTTTGGATAAATACATGGAAGATGAAAACTCTATTACAGAGGAAGAAATCAACAATGCATTAAGAGCGGCTACTATTGATATGGCAATCATTCCTATGCTTGCTGGTTCTTCTTTCAAAAATAAAGGAGTTCAGTTCATGTTAGATGCTGTTTGTAAATATTTACCGTCTCCATTAGATAAAGAAGGTATTGAGGGAATTCATCCTGATGACGCTGATTTATTAGAGGAAGATCAAACGAAAATTTTACGTAAGCCAGATGTTAAAGAGCCATTCGCTGCTTTAGCATTTAAAATTGCTACTGATCCATTCGTTGGACGTTTAGCTTTCTTCCGTGCATATTCTGGGCGTTTAGATGCTGGTTCTTATGTTTTAAATACTCGTTCTGGTAATAAAGAAAGAATTTCTCGTATTTACCAAATGCACGCTAATAAACAAAATCCAATCGAATTTATTGAGGCTGGAGATATTGGTGCTGCTGTTGGATTTAAAGATATTAAAACAGGAGATACTCTTTGTGATGAAAAGAATCCAATTGTATTGGAGTCTATGAAATTCCCTGATCCAGTAATTGGTATTGCTATTGAGCCAAAAACAAAAGCTGACGTTGATAAAATGGGTATGGCTTTAGCTAAATTAGCTGAAGAGGATCCAACATTTACAGTTAGAACTGATGAGGCTTCTGGTCAAACTATTATTTCGGGTATGGGTGAGCTTCACTTAGATATCTTAGTAGATCGTATGAAACGTGAATTTAAAGTTGAAGTGAACCAAGGTGAGCCTCAAGTTGAATACAAAGAAGCGTTTACAAGATCTGCAACACATAGAGAGACTTACAAGAAGCAATCTGGAGGTCGTGGTAAATTCGGTGATATCGTATTTACAATCGAGCCTGCTGATGAAGTTGATGGTAAAGTTCCAGTTGGATTACAATTTATCAATGCTGTAAAAGGTGGTAACGTTCCTAAAGAATATATCCCTGCTGTTGAAAAAGGATTTAGAGAAGCTATGAAAACTGGTCCATTAGCGGGTTATGCTGTGGATAGTTTAAAAGTTACTTTAACTGATGGATCTTTCCACCCTGTGGATTCTGATGCATTATCTTTTGAATTAGCTGCAAGAATGGGTTATAAAGAATCTGGACGTGCTGCTGGAGCTGTTATTCTTGAGCCAATCATGAAAATCGAAGTTATTACTCCAGAAGAAAACATGGGTGATATCGTAGGTGACTTGAACCGTCGTAGAGGTCAGGTTAATGATATGGGTGATAGAAATGGTGCTAAAACGATTAAAGCTGATGTGCCTTTATCAGAAATGTTTGGTTATGTAACTACATTGAGAACATTATCTTCTGGTAGAGCAACTTCAACAATGGAGTTTTCTCACTATGCAGAAACACCTTCTAATATTTCAGAAGAGGTAATCAAAAAAGCAAAAGGTAACGCTTAATTTTAAGAAAATGAGTCAAAAAATCAGAATAAAACTAAAATCTTACGATCACATGTTAGTAGATAAATCTGCTGAAAAGATCGTAAAAACAGTAAAAACTACTGGAGCGGTTGTAACAGGTCCAATTCCGTTGCCAACTCACAAAAAACTTTTCACTGTGTTGCGTTCTCCGCACGTTAACAAAAAAGCGAGAGAGCAATTTGAAGTAATGTCATACAAGAGATTGATTGATATTTATTCATCTTCATCTAAAACTATTGATGCTTTAATGAAACTTGAATTGCCAAGTGGAGTTGAAGTAGAGATTAAAGTATAATTTTTTTATATTTTTTTATATAAAAAGCGAGGCATTTTTTGTCTCGCTTTTTTTGTTTTAAAAAGTTGTTTTTAGGTTGTGAAATTTATTTATTTTTTATTTATAAAAATTTTTACTTTTTTGTAAAAGCCTTTGTTTTAAAGGGGTGCGAGTTTTTTTTGTTGTGATTTTATTAATTAATTGTTATGATTGGGTTGCTTGAAGATTGAAAAAATAGACTCAAATTTTGTTATAATTAAGGTCGGTTTTGGTATTGTTTTGGAGCTTGGATTTTGATTATGAGCGATTTAATTTTTACAACTGTTTGGTATATTCGTTTTTAATGTCTACTTTTGCACTCCCTGTTTGGAAATTTCTGTTATTTTTAAATTGAAGGGAATTTTAGTAATTAATAATTAATATTTATGTCTGGGTTAATTGGTAAGAAAATCGGCATGACTAGTATCTTTGATGAAAACGGGAAAAATATTCCTTGTACAGTAATCGAAGCTGGCCCATGCGTTGTTACCCAAGTCAGAACCAAAGAGGTTGACGGGTATGAAGCGTTGCAACTTGGTTTCGATGACAAAAACGAGAAACATTCTACTAAAGCTGCTTTAGGGCACTTTAAAAAAGCTGGAACTGTTGCTAAGAAAAAAGTCGTTGAATTTCAGGATTTTGCAACTGAACAAAAATTAGGAGATCTTGTAGATGTTACTATTTTTGCAGAAGGAGAATTTGTGGATGTACAAGGTGTGTCTAAAGGTAAAGGTTTCCAAGGTGTTGTTAAACGTCACGGTTTTGGTGGTGTTGGACAAGCTACTCATGGTCAGCACAACCGTTTAAGAGCGCCAGGTTCTGTAGGAGCTTCTTCTTATCCATCTAGAGTATTCAAAGGAATGCGTATGGCTGGAAGAATGGGAGGAGAAAATGTAAAAATTCAAAACCTTAGAGTTTTAAAAGTAGTTGCTGATAAGAATCTACTTGTTGTTAAAGGATGCGTTCCTGGGCACAAAAACTCTTATGTAATCATTCAGAAGTAATGGAAGTAAAAGTATTAGATTTCAACGGAAAAGATACTGGTAGAAAAGTTCAACTTTCTGATTCAGTATTCGCAATTGAGCCAAACAATCACGCAGTATATCTTGATGTTAAGCAATATCTTGCTAATCAAAGACAAGGTACTCATAAAGCTAAAGAAAGAGCTGAAGTAACTGGAAGTACGCGTAAGATTAAAAAACAAAAAGGAACTGGTACTGCGCGTGCAGGAAGTGTTAAGAATCCATTGTTTAAAGGTGGTGGAACAGTTTTCGGACCAAGACCAAGAAGTTATTCATTCAAATTGAATAAAGGCTTAAAGAGATTGGCTAGAAAATCAGCTTTCTCAATCAAAGCAAAAGAGTCAAATATCGTAGTTTTAGAAGACTTTAATTTTGAAGCGCCAAACACTAAAAATTTCATTAACGTTTTGAAAGCTTTAGGGTTAGAGAATAAAAAATCTTTATTTGTGTTGGGTGAGTCAAATAAAAATGTATATTTGTCGTCACGTAATTTAAAGGCTTCAAAAGTCGTAACTAGCTCAGAATTAAGCACTTACGCAATATTAAACGCTAATAATTTAGTGCTTTTGGAAGGTTCTTTAGAGTTAATTGAAGAAAATTTAAGTAAATAATAGGAATATGAGCATTATTATTAGACCTATAGTAACGGAAAAAGTAACCAAAGAAAGTGAAGTTCTAAACCGCTTTGGATTCGTTGTTAACAAAAAAGCAAACAAAGTTGAGATTAAGAAAGCTGTTGAAGCTGCTTATGGAGTAACTATCGTTTCTGTTAACACAATGAATGTGAGACCAGATAGATCTACTAAATACACTAAAAGTGGTTTAATCAGTGGAAAGACAAATGCTTATAAAAAAGCAATTGTACAAGTACAAGAAGGAGAAACAATTGATTTTTACAACAATATCTAAGATAGAAAAATGTCAGTAAGAAAATTAAAACCTATTACCCCGGGTCAGCGATTTAGAGTTGTGAATGGTTATGACGCTATTACAACTGATAAGCCGGAACGCTCATTGATAGCGCCGATAAAAAACTCAGGAGGTAGAAATAGTCAAGGAAAGATGACCATGCGTTATACGGGTGGTGGTCACAAGCAGAGATATCGTATTATTGATTTCAAAAGAACTAAAGATGGAATTCCAGCTACAGTGAAATCAATTGAATATGATCCAAATCGTACTGCATTTATCGCTTTATTAGCTTACGCTGATGGAGAGAAAACTTATATTATCGCACAAAATGGATTGAAAGTTGGTCAGAAATTAGTTTCTGGACCAGAGTCTCAACCAGAAATCGGTAATACATTACCTTTAAGCAGAATTCCTCTTGGAACTGTTATATCTTGTATTGAGTTACGTCCAGGACAAGGAGCGGTTATCGCTCGTTCAGCTGGAACTTTTGCTCAGTTAATGGCAAGAGACGGGAAATATGCAACAATTAAAATGCCTTCTGGTGAGACAAGATTAATCTTGTTAACTTGTTCGGCTACAATTGGAGCTGTTTCTAACTCTGACCACCAATTAGTTGTATCTGGAAAAGCAGGTAGAACAAGATGGTTAGGAAGAAGACCTAGAACTAGACCAGTAGCGATGAACCCAGTTGATCACCCTATGGGAGGTGGTGAAGGACGTTCTTCTGGAGGGCACCCACGTTCAAGAAACGGATTGCCAGCTAAAGGTTACAGAACTCGTTCTAAGAAAAACCCGAGTAACAAGTATATCGTAGAACGTAGAAAGAAATAATAAGATATGGCACGTTCATTAAAAAAAGGACCTTTCGTTCATTATAAATTAGACAAGAAAGTTCAAGAAAACGTAGAAAGTGGTAAAAATGCAGTTGTTAAGACTTGGTCTAGAGCTTCAATGATTACTCCAGATTTCGTTGGACAAACTATCGCAGTTCATAACGGTCGTCAATTTGTACCAGTTTACGTAACAGAAAACATGGTAGGTCACAAATTAGGAGAGTTTTCGCCAACTAGATCTTTTAGAGGTCATGCTGGAGCAAAAAATAAAGGTAAAAAATAAAAGAAGCAATGGGAGTTCGTAAAAGAGAAACAGCAGATGCGAGAAAAGAGGCTAATAAGTCTATCGCTTTCGCAAAATTGAATAACTGCCCTACTTCACCTAGAAAAATGCGCTTAGTAGCGGACTTGGTAAGAGGTCAGAAGGTGGAAAGAGCACTTAACATTTTAAGATTCAGTTCTAAAGAAGCTTCAAGAAAATTAGAAAAACTATTAATATCTGCAATCAATAACTGGGAGCAAAAAAATAGTGAAGGTAATTTAGAAGAGGCTGGATTATTTGTTAAAGAGATCAGAGTAGATGGTGGAATGATGTTAAAAAGACTTCGTCCAGCTCCACAAGGTCGTGCACACAGAATAAGAAAACGTTCTAATCACGTAACAATCGTGCTTGGAGCTATCAATAACACACAAAGCAATTCTTAAGCAGCATGGGACAAAAGACAAATCCAATTGGAAATAGACTTGGTATCATCAGAGGATGGGACTCAAACTGGTATGGTGGAAATGATTACGGTGATAAACTTGCCGAAGATCACAAAATCAGAAAGTATATCCACGCTCGTTTATCAAAAGCTAGTGTATCAAAAGTAATCATCGAGAGAACTTTGAAACTTGTAACCGTTACTATCACTACTGCTAGACCTGGTATCATTATCGGAAAAGGAGGACAAGAGGTAGACAAGTTAAAAGAAGAACTTAAGAAAGTTACTGACAAAGAGGTTCAAATCAACATCTTTGAAATTAAAAGACCTGAGTTAGATGCTTATCTTGTGGCGACAAGCATCGCTCGTCAAATCGAAAGCCGTATTTCTTACAGACGTGCAATCAAAATGGCTATTGCTGCTTCTATGCGTATGAACGCTGAAGGTATCAAAGTTTTGATTTCTGGTCGTTTGAATGGTGCTGAGATGGCGCGTTCGGAAGGTTTCAAAGAAGGTAGAATTCCTCTATCAACTTTCAGAGCTGACATTGATTATGCACTTGCTGAAGCTCACACTACTTACGGTAGAATGGGGATCAAAGTGTGGATCATGAAAGGTGAAGTTTACGGTAAGAGAGAACTTTCTCCACTTGCTGGAATGGACAAAAAACAATCTGGTACAGGTGGTGGAAAAGGTGGAGATGCTCCTAGAGGCAAATCTAACTTTAACAAAGGTGGAAAACCAGACGCTCGTAAAAGAAAGTAAATTTTTAAACTAAAGAAAAATGTTACAGCCTAAAAGAACAAAATACCGTAAGGTACAAAAAGGTAGAATGAAAGGTAACTCTCAAAGAGGGCATGAACTTTCAAATGGAATGTTTGGTATTAAATCTGTACATGAAGATGGAATGTTCTTAACTTCTCGTCAAATCGAAGCTGCACGTATCGCTGCAACTCGTTACATGAAAAGAGAGGGACAATTATGGATTAAAATTTTCCCAGACAAACCTATTACTAAGAAACCTCTTGAAGTACGTATGGGTAAAGGTAAAGGAGCAGTTGAGTATTGGGCTGCTGTTGTTAAACCAGGAAGAATTATGTTTGAAGTTGGAGGAGTTCCATTGTCAGTTGCAAAAGAGGCTTTACGTCTTGCAGCTCAAAAACTTCCAGTAAAAACTAAGTTCGTCGTTGCTAGAGATTTCGAAGCATAATTTATATTTATTATGAAACAATCAGAAATAAAAGATCTTTCTGCAGCGGAGTTGCAAGAAAAGCTTAGTCAAACTAAGAAAGTATATGCTGACCTAAAAATGGCTCACGCAATCTCTCCAATTGCTAACCCACTTCAAATTAGAAGCGTTAGAAGAACAGTTGCAAGATTAGCTACAGAGTTAACTAAAAGAGAGTTACAATAATTGTATTCTGCTGAAAGATGGAAGAAAAAAGAAATTTAAGAAAAGAAAGAATAGGTGTTGTTACTTCAAATAAGATGGATAAATCTATCGTTATTTCGGAAGTAAGAAAAGTAAAACACCCATTATACGGTAAGTTCGTGTTGAAAACTAAGAAATATGTTGCACACGACGAAACAAACGACTGTAACATTGGAGATACTGTAAGAATTAGCGAAACGCGTCCTTTAAGTAAAACAAAATGTTGGAGATTAGTTGAAATCTTAGAAAGAGCTAAATAATTATGGTACAACAAGAATCAAGACTAAAAGTAGCAGATAACACGGGAGCTAAAGAAGTTTTAACTATTCGTGTTTTAGGAGGTACTAAAAGAAGATATGCCTCTGTTGGTGACAAAATTGTAGTTTCTATCAAAGATGCAACTCCAAACGGAAACGTGAAAAAAGGAGCTGTTTCAACTGCAGTTGTTGTGCGTACTAAAAAAGAAGTGAGAAGAGCTGATGGTTCTTATATCCGTTTCGATGACAATGCATGTGTTCTTTTGAACGCTGCAGGGGAAATGAGAGGAACTCGTGTTTTTGGTCCGGTAGCAAGAGAACTTCGTGAAAAACAATTCATGAAAATTGTATCATTAGCACCAGAAGTGCTTTAATTCGTTTTAAGATGATAAAGCTAAAAATAAAATCAGGAGATATCGTAAGAGTTATTGCTGGAGACCATAAAGGGGCTGAAGGTAAAGTTTTACGTGTTTACCGTGAAAAAAACAAAGCGATCGTTGAAGGTGTAAACATGGTTTCTAAACATACTAAACCAAGTGCTAAAAACCCTCAAGGTGGTATCGTTAAGAAAGAAGCTTCTATTCAAATTTCTAACATTGCTTTAATTGATCCTAAAACTAAGGAGACAACTAGAGTAGGTATTAGAGTAGAAGGAGATAAGAAAGTAAGATTTTCAAAAAAATCTAATCAAGTACTATAGTAATGGCATATACACCTAGACTAAAAGAAGAATATAAGAGTAGAGTAATCTCTGCTCTTAAAGAAGAGTTCGGATATACAAACGTGATGCAAGTTCCTAAACTTGAGAAAATCGTTTTGAGCCGTGGAGTTGGTGCAGCTGTATCTGATAAAAAACTTATTGACTATGCAGTTGATGAGTTAACAAAGATCACTGGACAAAAAGCAGTTTCTACAATCTCTAAGAAAGACGTTGCGTCTTTCAAATTGAGAAAAGGAATGCCTATTGGAGCAAAAGTTACTTTACGTGGAGAAAGAATGTATGAGTTTTTAGATAGACTTATCACTTCTGCTTTACCACGTGTTAGAGATTTTGGTGGTATTAAAGCTACTGGATTCGACGGAAGAGGTAACTACAATCTTGGAGTTTTAGAGCAAATCATTTTCCCAGAAATTGATATTGACAAAGTAAACAAAATTTCAGGAATGGATATTACTTTTGTTACTACTGCAAAAACAGACAAGGAAGCAAAGTCATTATTGGCTGAATTAGGATTACCTTTTAAAAAGAATTAAGACATGGCTAAAGAATCAATGAAAGCCCGCGAGGTGAAAAGAGAGAAAACGGTAGCTAAGTATGCTGAAAAGAGAAAAGCTTTATTAGAAGCTGGAGACTATGAAGGTTTACAAAGATTACCTAAAAATGCTTCACCAGTTCGTTTACACAACCGTTGTAAGTTAACAGGTAGACCTAGAGGTTACATCCGTCAATTCGGTATTTCACGTGTAACTTTCCGTGAAATGGCTAACAATGGATTAATTCCTGGTGTTAAAAAAGCATCTTGGTAATCTGGCAATAAGTTATTACTTTTGCAAACCAAAAAATAATTTTTAATTGATTAAAGGTTCGGGAGATGAGTATCTCCCGAAAACCATAATCGCAATCAAATACATATGTATACAGATCCTATTGCAGATTATTTGACTAGAGTTCGTAACGCTGTGGCTGCAAACCACAAAGTTGTTGAAATTCCAGCATCTAATCTTAAAAAAGAGATAACTAAGATCTTATTTGATCAAGGTTATATCTTAAGTTACAAATTTGAGCAGAACACAGTTCAAGGTTCTATCAAAATTGCTTTGAAGTATGATAAAGATACTAAAGAGCCTGTAATCAAAGATATCCAAAGAATTAGTAAACCTGGTTTACGTAAGTACGCAGGTGCTGCCAAATTACCTAGAATCCTTAACGGATTAGGAATTGCTATTGTTTCTACATCAAAAGGTTTGATGACAGGAAAACAAGCTAAGCAATTAAATGTAGGTGGTGAAGTAATTTGTTACGTATACTAATTTTAAACAC
This sequence comes from Flavobacterium sp. B330r, assembly GCF_056824325.1. NCBI lineage: Bacteria > Pseudomonadati > Bacteroidota > Flavobacteriia > Flavobacteriales > Flavobacteriaceae > Flavobacterium > Flavobacterium sp. B330r. The sequence continues at coordinate 1,146,632 of NZ_CP124860.1, read as the reverse complement.
TAGATAAAGATGTCAAGAATAGGTAAAAGCCCAATTGTAATCCCTGCTGGTGTAACTGTTGAAGTTAAAGACGGTATAATTACAGTAAAAGGAAAAAGAGGTCAACTAGTACAAGAGTTTTCGGACGTAAATGTAACTGTTGAAGGCGATCAAGTTTTAGTTGAAAGATCGTCTGATCATAAAGACCATAGAGCAAAACACGGATTATTTAGATCTTTGATCAATAATATGATTGTTGGTGTATCTGAAGGTTTCACAAAAGAACTAGAATTAGTTGGAGTAGGTTATAGAGCTTCAAACCAAGGTCAAAAATTAGATTTAGCTCTTGGATATTCTCACAATATTGTTTTAGAAATTGCTCCAGAAGTATCTTTAGAAACAGTATCTGAAAAAGGTAAGAACCCTATCGTAAAATTAACATCGTTTGATAAACAACTTTTAGGTCAAGTAGCTGCGAAAATCAGAGGTTTCCGTAAGCCTGAACCATACAAAGGAAAAGGTGTTAAATTTGTGGGTGAAGTATTAAGAAGAAAAGCAGGTAAATCAGCTTAAAATATAAGATTATGTCATTAACAAAATCTGAAAGAAGACAGAGAATTAAATTCAGAATTAGAAAATCGGTTAGTGGTTCTGCTGCAAGACCTAGACTTTCTGTTTTTAGAAGTAATAAAGAAATTTACGCTCAAATTATTGATGATGTAAATGGAGTTACTATCTTAGCTGCATCTTCTAGAGAAAAAGAAATAGGAAAAGGTACTAACGTTGAAGTAGCTGCTGCTGTGGGAAAACTAGTTGCAGAGAAAGCGTTAAAAGCTGGGATTGATACCATCACTTTTGATAGAGGTGGATATTTATATCACGGGCGTATTAAATCATTAGCAGAAGGCGCAAGAGCCGCTGGACTTAAATTCTAATATATTATGTCTAAATACAAAAATGTAGAATTGGTAAAACCTAGTGGTCTTGAATTAAAAGATCGTCTAGTTAGTGTTAATCGTGTTACTAAAGTTACAAAAGGTGGTAGAGCTTTCGGTTTTTCTGCTATTGTAGTTGTAGGTGATGAAAATGGAGTAGTTGGTCATGGATTAGGAAAATCTAAAGACGTTTCTGAAGCAATTGCGAAAGCAGTAGAAGATGCTAAGAAAAATTTAGTTAGAATTCCTTTGAATGGACAATCTGTTCCTCACGAACAAAAAGGTAAATTTGGTGGTGCACGCGTATTCTTAATTCCAGCGTCTCATGGTACTGGAGTTATTGCTGGTGGAGCTGTTCGTTCAGTTCTTGAGTCAGTAGGTATTCACGATGTATTGTCTAAATCTCAAGGATCATCAAATCCACATAACGTAGTAAAAGCAACTTTTGATGCTTTATTGCAAATGAGAAGCGCTCATACTGTTGCAAAACAAAGAGGTGTTTCTTTAGAGAAAGTTTTTAAAGGTTAATTCAGGAAATTATGGCTAAATTATTAGTAAAACAAGTAAGAAGCAAAATCAACTGTCCTCTTTCTCAAAAGAGAGGGTTGGAAGCTTTAGGTCTACGTAAAATTGGACAAGTTGTGGAGCATGAGTCAAATCCTGCTATCCTTGGGATGATAAACAAAGTTAAACACTTAGTTTCTGTTGAAGAAGCTAAATAACAAATACTGTTATGAATTTAAGTAACTTACAACCTGCTGAGGGATCTACACACAATCAAAATAAAAGATTAGGTAGAGGAGAAGGTTCTGGAAAAGGTGGTACCGCTGCACGTGGACACAAAGGAGCAAAATCTCGTTCTGGTTATTCTAAAAAGATTGGTTTTGAAGGAGGGCAAATGCCACTTCAAAGACGTGTACCTAAGTTTGGTTTCAAAAACATCAATCGTAAAGAATACGAAGGTGTTAATTTAGATACTCTTCAATTATTAGTTGATAACGGTGCAATTACTGATTCTGTTTCTATGACAGAGTTCGTAGCAAATCGTCTAGCTACTAAAAATGAAATCGTTAAGATTTTAGGTAGAGGAGAATTGAAAGCAAAATTAAAAGTAACTGCCCACAAATTTACTGCTACTGCAAAAGCTGCTATCGAAGCTGCTGGTGGAGAAGCTGTAACTATATAACTTATCTATTAAGATGAAGAAATTTATTGAATCAATAAGTAATGTTTGGAAAATCGAAGAACTAAAGAATAGAATCTTAATTACATTAGGATTGCTTTTAGTATATCGTTTTGGAGCACACGTTACGCTTCCTGGAATTGACGCAACGCAATTGACTGGTTTAGCGGGACAAACTAAAAATGGTCTAGGATCTATTCTAGACATGTTCACCGGGGGTGCTTTCTCTAAGGCTTCAGTTTTTGCCTTAGGTATCATGCCTTATATTTCTGCGTCTATTGTTGTTCAGTTGATGGGGATTGCGATTCCATATTTACAAAAACTTCAAAATGATGGGGAAAGTGGTAGAAAAAAGATTAATCAAATCACTCGTTGGTTGACAATCGCTATCACATTGGTTCAAGGTCCAACTTATATCTATAATTTATACAGAACATTGCCTAGTAATGCATTTTTGCTAGGCTTTAATTCTCCTGAATTTTTGTTCTCGTCTGTTATCATTTTAGTTACTGGTACAATTTTTGCTATGTGGCTGGGTGAGAAAATTACAGATAAAGGTATTGGAAATGGTATTTCATTGTTAATTATGGTTGGTATTTTAGCTCGTTTACCGCAAGCTTTTATCCAAGAGTTTACAACTCGTGTTACCAATAACAATGGAGGTCCAATGTTATTAGTTATTGAAATTATTGTGTGGTTATTAGTTATCATTTCTTGTGTATTGCTTACAATGGCAGTACGTAGAATCCCTGTTCAGTATGCTCGTCGTACAACTACGGGAGATTATGAGCAAGATTTGGCAGGAGGTAATAGACAATGGATTCCTCTAAAGCTTAATGCTTCTGGAGTTATGCCAATTATTTTTGCTCAGGCAATTATGTTTATTCCTGCGGCTGTAGCTGGATTGTCTAAATCAGATACATCACAATCTATTGTTGGTGCATTTAGTAATATGTTTGGTTTCTGGTATAATTTTGTTTTTGCAACTTTAATTATTGTATTTACATTCTTTTATACTGCGATCACTGTACCTACTAACAAAATGGCTGATGATTTAAAGAGAAGCGGCGGTTTTATTCCTGGAGTTCGTCCTGGAGCAGAAACTTCTGATTTCCTTGATAAAGTGATGTCTTTAATAACTTTCCCAGGATCTTTATTCCTTGCTTTGATTGCTGTGTTCCCAGCTATTGTTGTAAGTGTTATGGATGTACAACAATCTTGGGCGATGTTTTTTGGAGGTACCTCATTAATAATTATGGTTGGAGTTGCAATAGATACTATTCAACAAATCAATTCATACTTGTTAAACAAACATTATGATGGTTTAATGAAGACTGGTAAAAATAGAAAAGCGGTAGCTTAATATATTTATGGCAAAACAATCAGCAATAGAACAAGACGGATCAATCATTGAAGCATTATCAAATGCGATGTTCCGTGTAGAGTTAGAAAATGGACATATTGTAATTGCTCATATTTCTGGTAAAATGCGAATGCATTACATCAAATTATTACCTGGTGATAAAGTGAAACTAGAAATGAGTCCTTACGATTTGTCAAAAGCAAGAATTACTTATCGATATTAAAGGATATTCACTATGAAAGTTAGAGCATCAGTAAAAAAGAGAAGTGCCGAGTGCATTATCGTGCGTAGAAAAGGGAGACTGTACGTAATAAACAAAAAGAATCCTAGATTTAAACAAAGACAAGGATAATTATGGCAAGAATAGCAGGGGTAGATATCCCAAAAAACAAAAGAGGTGTTATTGCACTTACCTACATCTTCGGATTAGGAAAAAGTAGAGCTATCGAGATTTTGGAAAAAGCTCAAGTTAGCCAAGATAAAAAAGTTCAAGATTGGAATGATGATGAAATCGGAGCAATTCGTGAAGCTGTTTCATTTTACAAAATTGAAGGAGAATTACGTTCTGAAATTTCTTTAAACATTAAACGTTTAATGGATATCGGATGTTACAGAGGTATTCGTCATAGATCTGGTCTTCCATTAAGAGGACAAAGAACTAAAAACAACTCAAGAACAAGAAAAGGTAAAAGAAAAACTGTTGCTAACAAGAAAAAAGCAACTAAATAATAAGTAATATGGCTAAAGCAACTGCAAAAAAACGTAAAGTTATCGTTGAATCAACGGGTGAGGCTCATATTTCTGCCACTTTTAATAACATTATTATTTCTTTGACTAATAAGAAAGGTGAAGTTATCTCTTGGTCTTCAGCTGGTAAAATGGGTTTCAGAGGTTCTAAAAAGAACACTCCTTATGCAGCTCAAATGGCAGCAGAAGATTGCGCTAAAGTAGCACTTGAGGCAGGACTTAAAAAAGTGAAAGTTTATGTAAAAGGACCAGGTAACGGACGTGAGTCTGCTATCCGTTCTATTCATAACGGTGGAATTGAAGTTACAGAGATTATTGATGTTACTCCAATGCCACACAACGGATGTCGTCCTCCAAAAAGACGTAGAGTTTAATTTTTTATTTTTATAGTATAAACAAGGTAGAACATAGATTATCGAAGGATTAGACCTGAATTCATAATTTCTACCTTAAATTTTTTTTAAAATGGCAAGATATACTGGTCCTAAAACCAAAATCGCTCGTAAATTTGGCGAGGCAATCTTCGGAGATGATAAATCTTTCGAAAAAAGAAATTACCCACCTGGACAACACGGGATGGCTAAAAAAAGAGGAAAAAAATCTGAGTACGCTGTTCAGTTAATGGAAAAGCAAAAAGCTAAATATTCTTATGGAATTTTAGAAAAACAATTCAGAAATTTATTCGAAAAAGCATCAGCGACTAAAGGAGTAACTGGTGAAGTTTTATTACAATTATGTGAAGCAAGATTAGATAATGTTGTTTTTAGAATGGGAATTGCTCCATCTAGAAGAGGTGCGCGTCAAATCGTTTCTCACAGACACGTTACTGTAAATGGAGAGGTTGTTAATATTCCTTCTTACCACCTTAAGCCTGGTGATAAAGTTGCAGTTCGTGAAAAATCTAAATCTTTAGAAGCTATCGAACGTTCTTTATCAAATTCAAGTCATGTTTATGAATGGATTACTTGGAACAATGATCTTAAAGAAGGAACTTTCGTTTCTGTACCTGCGAGACTTCAAATTCCAGAAAACATTAAAGAACAATTAATCGTAGAGTTGTACAACAAATAATAATTGACTTAGTCGAAATTTATGGCAATATTTAATTTTCAAAAGCCCGATAAAGTTATCATGATCGATTCAACCGATTTTGAAGGTAAATTTGAGTTTAGACCTTTAGAACCTGGTTACGGATTGACAGTTGGTAATGCACTTAGAAGAGTTTTGCTTTCAGCGTTAGAAGGTTATGCAATTACATCTGTTCGTATCGAAGGTGTAGATCATGAGTTTTCTACTATTTCAGGTGTTGTTGAGGATGTTACCGAAATTATCCTTAATCTAAAACAAGTACGTTTCAAACGTCAGATTGAAGATATCGATAATGAATCAGTTACTATTTCTGTTTCTGGTAAAGATCAATTGACAGCAGGTGATTTTCAAAAATTTATCTCAGGTTTTCAAGTTTTGAATCCAGACCTTGTTATCTGTAATTTAGATTCTAAAATCAAATTGAACTTCGATTTAACAATCGAAAAAGGTAGAGGATACGTTCCTGCTGAAGAGAACAAAAAACAGAATGCTGCAATTGGAACAATTTTTACAGATTCTATTTTTACTCCGGTAAAAAATGTAAAATATGCAATCGAAAATTTCCGTGTAGAGCAAAAAACAGATTACGAAAAATTAGTTTTTGAAATTAAAACTGATGGATCTATTAATCCAAAAGATGCTCTTACTGAAGCTGCTAAAGTTTTAATTCACCATTTCATGTTGTTTTCTGATGAAAGAATTACACTTGAGGCTGACGAAATTGCACAAACAGAATCGTATGATGAAGAGTCATTGCATATGAGACAATTGCTTAAAACTAAGCTTGTTGATATGGATTTATCTGTGAGAGCATTAAATTGCTTGAAAGCGGCTGAAGTTGATACACTTGGTGATTTAGTATCGTTCAATAAAAATGACCTAATGAAATTCCGTAATTTTGGTAAAAAATCTTTAACTGAACTTGATGAACTTGTTGCAGTGAAGAATCTAACTTTCGGAATGGATTTAGCTAAATACAAATTAGATAAAGAATAATTTACTTCATATTTTGCTCTCCATAGTGGATTGTAGCAAGATGAAGATAAAAAAAACACGTCATGAGACACGGAAAAAAATTCAACCACTTAAGCAGACAGACTGGACATAGAAAAGCTATGTTGGCTAATATGGCTTGTTCTCTTATTGAGCACAAACGTATTAATACTACTGTTGCTAAAGCTAAAGCGCTTAAACAATTTGTTGAGCCTTTAATCACTAAATCAAAAGAAGATACGACTCACAATCGTCGTATTGTTTTTGCTTACCTACGTAGCAAATATGCTGTAACTGACTTGTTCAGAGATGTGGCTGCTAAAGTTGGAGACCGTCCAGGTGGATACACTCGTATCATTAAAGTTGGAAATCGTTTGGGAGATAATGCTGATATGGCAATGATCGAACTTGTAGATTTCAATGAACTTTACAACGGAGGTAAAAAAGAAGTTAAAAAAGCGAAAAGCCGTCGTGGTGGTAAGGCTAAAAAAGCTGAAACTGCTGCTCCAGAAGCTCCTGCTGCTGAAACAGAAACGACTACTGAAGCTTCTGAATAATTATGAAAGTAATCATTCTATAGAAATCAAGGATAAACTAATTTTTAGTTTATCCTTTTTTTTTGATTTTTTTGAAACCATAAAAATGTAACTTATTTAAAATGATAGGTTTTATTTTTACGGATGAAAGTTTTAAAAAATCTTGGAGGGGCTATTTTAAAGAAGTAAATTTGCAAAATTCTAATTACACTTAAAACTTATATTTTGGTTTTATAAATTGATTAAAAAACAATACAAATTAAATAATGAAATACACAACACGACAAAGCGCCATTTTATTACTTAGTGACGGAACAATCTTTCACGGAAAATCTATCGGGATTAGCGGTAAAACTTTTGGTGAAGTTTGTTTTAACACAGGGATGACTGGGTATCAGGAAATTTTTACTGATCCTTCTTATTTTGGGCAAATAATGGTTGCTACAAATACACATATCGGAAACTATGGTGTTAATGATTCTGAAGTTGAATCTGATAGTATTAAAATTGCCGGTTTAGTTTGTAAAAACTTTAGTTTTAATTATTCTAGAGAAAATGCTTCGGGAAGTTTAGAGGATTATTTTGCTAAACAAAATTTAATCTGTATTTCTGATGTTGATACGCGTGCACTTGTAAGCTACATTCGAGATAATGGTGCTATGAATGCAGTAATTTGTACAGATGGAACTTCAATTGAGGATTTGAAAAAAGAGTTGGCTAATGTTCCTAATATGGAAGGTTTGGAATTGGCTTCTAAAGTTTCAACTAATGAACCATATTTCTTTGGCGACGAAAATGCTACTTATAAAATATCAGCTTTAGATCTTGGTATCAAAAAGAATATTTTGAGAAATCTTGCTAAAAGAGATTGTTACATTAAAGTGTATCCGTTTGATTCAACTTATAAAGATATGTCTGAGTTTAATCCTGATGGATATTTCTTATCAAACGGCCCTGGAGACCCCGATCCGTTGTTTGGAGCAATTCAGGTTGCTAAGGAAATTTTGGCAGATAATAAGCCATTGTTCGGAATCTGTTTAGGGCATCAAGTAATTGGTTTGGCTAATGGTGTTGAAACTTATAAGATGTTTAATGGACACAGAGGAATTAACCACCCAGTAAAAAACATCCTTACAGGTAAAGGCGAAATAACATCTCAAAATCACGGTTTTGCTGTTAAGAGAGAGCAATTGGAAAATCATCCAGAATTAGAAATTACACATGTTCACTTGAATGATGGTACTGTTGCAGGAATGAGAATGAAGAATAAAAATTGTTTCTCAGTTCAATATCACCCAGAGGCTAGTCCGGGACCGCACGATTCGTCATATTTGTTTGATCAATTTGTAGAGAATATTAAAAGTGGCAAAGCCTAAAACGATGTAGTTAATAAATAAAGGTGTTTAATGACTACAATGCGTTTATAGTATTAAATATTTTTATAATTTCGAAAAAAAAATATAATTTATTAATAAAAAACAAAAATAATGAGTATTATAATTAAAGTTCACGCAAGACAAATTCTTGATTCTAGAGGTAATCCTACTATTGAAGTAGATGTAGTAACTGAAAATGGAGTTTTAGGTAGAGCTGCTGTTCCATCTGGAGCATCAACTGGAGAACACGAAGCTGTTGAATTACGTGATGGAGGTAAAGCTTATCTAGGTAAAGGTGTTTTGAATGCAGTGAACAATGTAAATACTGTTATTGCTGAAGAATTAGTGGGAACTTCTGTTTTCGAACAAAACACAATTGACCAATTAATGATTGATTTAGATGGAACTCCAAATAAATCTAAATTAGGAGCTAATGCTATTTTAGGGGTTTCATTAGCTGCTGCAAAAGCTGCTGCTAACGAACTTGGATTGCCATTATACAGATACGTAGGTGGTGTTTCTGCTAATACGTTACCAGTTCCAATGATGAACATCATCAACGGTGGTTCTCATTCTGATGCGCCTATCGCGTTCCAAGAGTTTATGATTTTCCCTGTAAAAGCAACTTCTTTTACGCATTCTATGCAAATGGGAACTGAAATTTTCCACAGTTTGAAAAAAGTTTTACACGATAGAGGTTTGAGTACAGCTGTAGGTGACGAAGGTGGTTTTGCTCCAAACTTAGCTGGTGGTACTGAAGATGCATTAGATACAATTAAATTGGCTGTTGAAAAAGCAGGTTATTCTTTCGGTGACGAAATTATGATCGCTCTTGACTGTGCTGCTTCTGAGTTTTATGTAAACGGTAAATACGATTATACTAAATTTGAAGGTGAAACTGGAAAAATCAGAACTTCTGAGGAGCAGGCTGATTACTTAGCTGAACTTGCTGCTAAATATCCAATTATTTCTATCGAAGATGGTATGTACGAAGATGATTGGAATGGATGGAAATATTTGACTGAAAAAATTGGTGACAAAGTACAATTAGTAGGTGATGATTTGTTTGTTACTAATGTTGAGCGTTTGTCTACAGGAATCCAAAAAGGAATTGCTAACTCTATCTTGGTAAAAGTAAACCAAATTGGTACTTTAACTGAAACTATTGCAGCTGTAAATATGGCGAAAAACGCTGGTTACACATCTGTAATGTCTCACCGTTCTGGAGAAACTGAAGATAATACAATTGCAGATTTAGCTGTAGCTTTAAACTGTGGTCAAATTAAAACTGGTTCTGCTTCTCGTTCAGATCGTATGGCAAAATACAATCAATTATTACGAATTGAAGAAGAATTAGGAAGCACTGCTTATTTTCCAGGTTTAAATGCTTTCAAGATTAAATAATCATAAGAGATATATTAAGATAAACCATTCATTTTTTAATGAATGGTTTTTTTTTGGAGTTTTAACAAATTCATAGCAGTATTCTTTTTTTAATTAGTCTTAAATTCATTAGATTTGATAAATTATTATTTAAAGAATTATTTCCAGTATATTATGTCAAAAATAGCTACATTAGAAATAGATGGTAAAAAGATTGAGCTTCCAGTAATCACAGGAAGCGAAAACGAATCAGCTATCGATATTAACAAATTACGTGATTTAACAGGTTTTATTACCCTTGATCCAGGTTATAAAAATTCAGGGTCTTGTACAAGCGAAATCACTTTCCTAGATGGAGAAGAAGGAATTTTGCGTTACAGAGGATACTCGATCGAAGATCTTGCAGAAAAAGCTAATTTCTTAGAAGTATCTTATCTTTTGATTTTTGGTGAATTGCCTACAGCTTCACAATTAGAAGATTTTGAAAATGGTATAAAAAAGCATTCTTTGGTAAACGAAGAAATGAAAAATATCATTGATGGTTTTCCTAAAACGGCTCACCCAATGGGAGTGCTATCTGCTTTGACTAGTGCTTTAACGGCATTCAATCCTAAAGCAGTTAATGTTGATAATGAAAAAGAAATGTACGAGGCTATTTGTAAAACAATGGCAAAATTTCTTGTAATTGCTACATGGACTTATAGAAAATCTATGGGTTATCCTTTAAACTATTACGATAATACAAAAGGATATGTAGAAAGCTTTATGCAATTAATGTTTAAATTGCCTACTGGTCCTTATGCTGCAAATCCAGTAATCGTAAATGCTTTAGATAAATTATTTATTCTTCACGCAGATCATGAGCAAAACTGTTCTACATCTACTGTTAGAATGGTAGGTTCTTCTCACGCAGGCTTATTTGCTTCAGTTTCTGCAGGAGTTTCTGCTTTATGGGGGCCACTTCACGGTGGAGCAAACCAAGCTGTACTTGAAATGCTTGAAGAAATTAATAAAGATGGCGGAGATACAGATAAATTCTTAGCAAAAGCAAAAGACAAAAATGATCCTTTCCGTTTAATGGGATTCGGACACAGAGTTTATAAAAACTTTGATCCAAGAGCTAAAATTATCAAAAAAGCAGCAACAGAAGTACTAGAGACTTTAGGTGTTGAAGATCCGATTTTAGATATCGCAAGAAAATTAGAAAAAGCTGCTCTTGAAGATGAATACTTCAAAGCAAGAAACTTATATCCAAACGTTGATTTCTACTCTGGAATTATCTACAGAGCTTTAGGAATTCCAACTGATATGTTTACTGTTATGTTTGCAATTGGAAGACTACCAGGTTGGATTGCGCAATGGAAAGAAATGCGTGAAAACAAAGAACCAATTGGAAGACCAAGACAAATTTATACAGGACATCCTTTACGAGAGTTTAAGTCTAATAAATAAAAAACGAAAGCTTCACTTAACTGTGAAGCTTTTTTTATATTTGCTCAAAATACAATAGAGTTATGTTGCAATTAAATGTAAAGAACGAAACGTCTCGACTTCGTGCTGTAGTTTTGGGTTCTGCTGTTCATAATGGACCAACTCCAACTATAGAAGAGGCTTATGATCCTAAATCGTTGGAACATATTAAGGCGGGAACTTATCCTTTAGAAAAAGATATGGTTGCTGAAATGGATGCTTTTAATGCTGTTTTTCAGAAATATGATGTTACAGTTTATCGTCCGGAAATGATTGAAAACTACAATCAGATTTTTGCACGAGATATTGGGTTCGTAATTGATGATATCTTTGTGAAATCGAATATTCTTCCAGATAGAGAACGCGAATTAGATGCTATTCAATATGTAATTGATCAGATAGATCCATTAAAAGTAGTTCGCCCTCCAGAAGAAGTTCATATTGAAGGAGGAGATGTTATGCTTTGGAATGATCATATTTTTATCGGAACTTATAAAGGAAGTGACTATAAAGACTACATTACAGCAAGAACCAATATGCATGGTGTGAACTATATCAAATCGTTATTTCCTAATAAGATTGTAAAAGAATTTGATTTGGTAAAATCTAAATTAGAAGCAAGAGATAATGCATTGCATTTAGATTGTTGTTTTCAGCCGGTTGGAAAAAATAAAGGTATTATTTATAAAAGAGGTTTTCGTGAGGAGGCAGATTATCTTTATTTAGTGAAGCTTTTCGGGAAAGAAAATCTATTCCATATTGAAAGAAACGAAATGTATAATATGTTTTCGAATGTATTTTCAATTGATGAAAATGTGGTGGTTTCTGAAAAGAATTTCACGAGATTGAATAATTGGCTTCGTGAAAATGGTTTTACTGTTGAAGAAATTCCATATGCTGAAATTTCAAAGCAAGAAGGTTTGTTGAGATGTTCAACGCTTCCATTAATAAGAGACTAAAAAAAAACAATTTTAAATTTCAGTCTTCTAGAAAAACTTGAAACTTGAAACAAAAAAATAAAGAATGATACAGACTACTAATGCTATCGTGATGATTCGCCCAGTTGCATTCAGGATGAATGAACAGACGGCTGTAAATAATTATTATCAAAAAGTATTAGACGGACTTTTACCAAGTACCGTTAATGCTAAAGCGCAACAGGAGTTTGATGCTTTTGTTGAAAAATTAAGAACGGTTGGGGTAGATGTTACTGTTGTTGATGACAATTTAGAGACTGATACTCCTGATAGTATTTTTCCAAACAATTGGGTTTCATTTCATGAAAATGGAGATGTGGCCCTTTATCCGATGTTTGCTGAAAATCGTCGTCAAGAACGTCGTGAAGATATTTTGGATACTTTGGAAGAAAAAGGATTCGAAATTTCTAATATCATGGATTATACTTCAGCAGAAGAAGATGGCATTTTCTTAGAAGGAACAGGAAGTTTGTTGTTAGATAGAGCTAATGGAAAAGCATATTGCGCGTTATCTCCAAGAGCAGACGAAGAATTGTTTATAGAGTTCTGTGAAGATTTTGATTATGCTCCTGTTATTTTTGAAGCTTTTCAAACGGTTGATGGCGAGCGTAAACTAATTTATCATACTAATGTAATGATGTGTTTAGGTGAAACTTTTGCTGTTATTTGTGCAGATTCTATCGATGATAAGAAAGAACGAAAAATGGTTCTGGATAATCTTAAACAAGATCAAAAGGAAGTTATTTTAATAACAGAAGACCAAGTGAATAATTTTGCAGGAAATATGTTAGAAGTTCGCGGAAAAGATGATAAGAGATATATTGTTATGAGTGCTTCTGCACACCAGATCTTAACTCCAAAACAGATTGCTCAATTGGAAAATCATGCAGAAATCTTAAGCTCAAGCCTTGATACAATTGAAGCTTGTGGCGGAGGAAGTGCAAGATGTATGATGGCTGAAGTTTTCTTGCCGAGAAGTTAAAATAAAAGATCTAATAAAAGAAAGGGATAAAATCATACTTGATTTTATCCCTTTCTTTTTAAAAACATTTTGGAGTTAAAAATTTCCTTTTATAATATTTACTATAGCACTTACTATGTATTGAATTCCGATAGAAATAACGATAAAACCAACAATTCTTGAAATAGCGACAATTCCAGATGCTCCTAAAATTCTAGCTAAATAATGAGCGCTTTTTAAAATAGCAAAAATCGCTACAGCAATTGCTAGAATCGCTAATGATGAAATTATAATTTCGTTTATTTCATGATGCTCTTGATAAAAAGCAATTAAAAGAGACATCGATCCAGGGCCAGCAAGCATTGGTATTGCTAAAGGTGTTAATGCGATATCATTTCTGTGTTGCGCTTCATTTTCAATTTTTTTATTGATTCCTCGTTTCTTGTTGAATTTTCCAGAAAGTAAAGAAAAACCAGAATTTACAATTACAATTCCGCCCGCAATTCTTAAGGCGTCTATGCTGATTCCGAAAAAAGTTAAAACATATTGGCCAATGAAATAAGAAACCAATAATATGATGAAAACATTGATTGCGGTCCAAAGAGAGATTCGTGATCTTTCTTTTTGAGAGTCGTGTTGTGTTAATCCGACAAAAATAGGTACAGTTCCAATTGGGTTTAGCACTGAGAACAAGGCAGCAAATAAGTAAATAAATAATTCCATATTATATTGATTGGTTGAAGTAAATGTAATTATTTTTTGATGTTTTTATGTGAAATTATGTTATAATAATGTTTTTATTGCTGTTTATTCTGAATCAAAGACATGAAGTTAAATCGTTCTTTTTGATTACTTTTGCAGTCTAAACAAAAACAATGAAAAATAAAAAAACATTAGTCATAGGAGCATCTACAAATCCAGAACGTTATTCTTATAGAGCAGTAAATATGCTGGCAGGAAAAGGACATTCTGTTTTAGCAATCGGACAAAAAGCAGGAGAAGTTGCTGGAGTAAAAATTCAAACTAAAGCGATACCAGTTAAAAATATTGATACCATCACTTTGTATTTAAATCCTATTCGTCAGAGAGATTATTATAATTATATTATTGAGTCACATCCTAAACGAGTGATTTTTAATCCAGGAACAGAAAACCCAGAGTTGTACCAATTACTAGAATTAAATGATATTCAAGTAGAGGTAGCTTGTACATTAGTTTTGTTGGCTACAAATCAATACTAAAATATTATTTGTCACTTTCATTTTAACATTGAAAAGAAAGGTGTTTCGTAATAAATTCTCGTTAGTGTTAAGCTTTGAATTTAATGGCTGTAATGTAGGCTAAACCATTAAAAGTATTACTTTTGTCGTCATGGAATTTTCATCAAAATTAATTGAAAAAGCGGTAAACGAAATGTCGCAATTACCTGGTATAGGTAAGCGTACGGCACTTCGATTAGTTCTTCATTTATTAAAACAACCTAAAGAACAAACAGCTTTTTTGTCTCAAGCATTATTGAAAATGCGTGAGGATATTAAGTTTTGTGAAAGTTGCCATAATATTTCTGATACTAAAATGTGCGAGATTTGCGCTAATCCAGTTAGAAATCATGAAACAATATGTATTGTAGAAGATATTAGAGATGTTATGGCAATAGAAAATACAGGGCAATTTAGAGGAATATATCATGTGCTTGGAGGTAAAATTTCACCTATTGAAGGAGTAGGCCCAAATCAGTTAAATATTTCTAGCTTAGTAACAAAAGTAAAATCTGGAAATGTAGCGGAGATTATTTTTGCGTTAAGCTCAACTATGGAAGGAGATACAACGAATTTTTATATCTATAAACAAATTGCAGATTCTGATATTATAATTTCGACAATTGCGAGAGGAATATCGGTTGGAGATGAATTAGAATATGCAGACGAAATAACACTTGGACGAAGCATCTTGCATAGAGTTCCTTTTGAAAAAACATTTAAAAACAATTAACTAAACCCCAAATAGCGATTATGTTTTTCTTGATATTAAAGGAAAAGATCTTTGCGAAAACATTGAACGAATGACAAAAAACAGTTTTTTTCTATTTTTATTAATCTCTACATTATTTACCTCGTGCATTCCAATCAAAGATTTGGTTTACCTTCAGGATAAAAATGATTCAGGAGAACAAGCAGCGATTGTAGCAGTAGAATCAAAACCATATAGATTGCAAGTGCATGATGTTTTAAAAGTTAATATAAAGGCAATAGACTCAAAATTAGTCTCTATTTTTAATACAACTGAAGGCGAAACTGGTCAGGCAGGCAAGAGCGAAGCTAGTTTGTACTTTGATGGATTTACAGTTGACGATCACGGAAATATAAGAATGCCAATTCTTGGAGAAATTAATGTAATTGGATATACTCTTGAAGAGACAAGAATAAAAATCGAAAAGAAATTACTGGAAGAATATTTTAAAAGCGAAGCAAATATTTTTGTAACAGTAAAACTAGCGGGTTTTAGATATACAATTAATGGAGAGGTTGGAAGTACAGGTACAAAAACATTATTTAAAGATAATGTAAATATTTTAGAAGCTGTTGCAAATGCTGGAGATATTACAACAGTCGGTAATAGAAAAGAAGTAACCATAATTCGTCAGAGTCCAACTGGTGTTCAACTGCATGAGATTGATCTTACAGATGTGAACGTAATGAAATCACCTTATTATTATTTACAGCCAAATGATTATATCTATGTAAAACCATTGAGGCAAAAAACATGGGGAACGGGTCAAACGGGGATACAGTCAATAGGGACAATAATCACATTATTGTCTTTGGCAACAACAGTTTATTTAATTATAAAGTAAAAAATAGGTTTTTAAAATGTTAGACATTAAAGATTTTGCCATTTTTGAAAATCATTCTCATTTTGATTTTAAAGGGTTTCTGTTGAAAATTGCAAGTTACTGGAAATGGTTCCTTGTGAGTTTGATTATCACATTCACTATTGCTTACCAGATAAATATTCGTAAAGAAAAAATTTACGGAATGCAAACCATGATTTCTATTAAAGAAGAAAGCAATCCTTTTTTTACATCAAACACCAGTTTGGTATTCAATTGGGGAGGAGTTTCGGATCAGGTAAATGGTATTTCTACAATTTTGCAATCAAGATCTCATAATGAACTAGTCGTAGATAAACTTCAATTTTATATTAATTACTTAGAGCAGGGGAAATACAATTTAATTGATTCTTACGGAGCGGTACCATTCTACGTCGATATTGACAAAACAAAGGGACAGCTTGCAAATACATTAATTAATATAAAATTTTTAAGCGAAAATGAGTATCAAATTCAGATACCATTTGAAGTTAATTCTGTTTCGTTAATTACTTATAGCAATAATTCTTATGGCAAGACGTCAGTACAACCCACAACTTTTATTAAAAAATACAAAGTGGGAGAACGTGTTAATCTTCCGTTTTTAGATTGGAAACTTCAAATAGTAGATAATCCAGGTTTTTATAAAGGTAAAGAATACTCTGTAAGATTTAATGATTTTGATGGAACTGTATCTCAATACAAAGGCATAAATGTAGATGCTGGAAAAAGTGCGGGGTCGTTGTTGACTTTGTCAATGCAAGGAACAAATAAAGCAAGAATGGTTGATTATCTAAATGCTACCGTAAGGATGCTTATGAAATTGCAATTAGATGGTAAAAACCAATTTGCAACAAACACTATTAGATTTATTGATAGTACTCTTGTTGCAATGGAATCTCAGCTTAAAGAGACTGGTAACGAATTAAAATCTTTTCAAAAAGATAAAAATATCTACCAAATAGAAGATGGTGGCTCTAGGGTTTCAGAGAAGATAATGAATTTTGATGTTGAGAAAGATCAAGTTACTAGAAAAATAGCTTATTATAATTCGTTAAGATCATATTTAAATAGTAGCGACGACTATTCTAGGTTGCCAGCACCTTCTGTTGCTGGAATTGAAGATCCTAATGTTGTTGCTAATGTTTCCAAACTTATAGCTCTTTCTACTCAAAGATCAGAAATGGCTTATGCTGTGAAAAGTGAAAAAATATTTAAAGATTTTGATAATCAAATGGCTGCGGTAAAAAATGTTCTTCAAGAAAATATTGTTACGGCTAAGTCTTCTTTAGTTTATGATTTATCTTTGTTAAATGCCAAAATTGGCCAAGCAGAAAGCACTGTTAAAAAACTTCCTGCTGAACAACAGGAATTACTGAAGATTAAAAGAAAATATGATTTGAACGACAATATCTATACAGAGTTTCTTCAAAAGAGAAATGAAGCAGAAATTGTAAGAGCATCTAACCTATCAGATATTCATTTTATTGATCCTGCAAAGGATATTGGTGGAGGTTTAATTGGGCCTAAGACTTCTGTAAACTATGTAATGGCTTTGTTCTTAGGGATTTTAATTCCTTTGTTGTTTGTTTTGTTAATCTTCTTTATTAATAATTCAATTCAGAATGGTGATGACATTAGTAAACTAACTCAAATCCCATTGCTCGGAGTGATTGGTATTAATAAAGACTCAGGAAGCTTAGCGGTTTTTGATAAACCAAAATCTGCTCTTTCAGAATCATTTAGGGGCTTACGTTCTTCACTTCAGTTTTTATATAAAAAACAAAAAGTTGACGGATCAAAAACCTTAATGATTACTTCTTCAATTAGTGGAGAAGGAAAAACATTCTGTTCTATAAATATTGCTACAGTTTTTGCTTTAAGCGAGAAAAAAACAGTAATAGTTGGTTTGGATTTAAGAAAACCAAGATTGGCAGATGAATTTCAATTAAAATCATCTCTAGGAGTTGTCAATTATTTAATAAGACAAAATAATTTAGAAGAAATTACTAATCAGACGCCAATCCCTAATTTAGACATAATACTTTCAGGGCCAATTCCCCCAAATCCTTCTGAGTTAATTTTAAGTGATGCGATGAAAGAATTGATTGATGAACTTAAGCAAAAATATGATTATATAGTTTTGGATACTCCACCAGTTGGTTTAGTAGCAGATTCGCTAGAATTAGTTCAGTTTGCAGATGTAATATTGTACATTGTAAGACAGAATTATACTAAGAAAGATATGATAACGTTGTTGAATACTAGGCTTAAACGTGGAGAGTTGAGCAACGTGAGTATTGTATTAAATGGTTATGAAAATAAAGCAAAATACGGTAGTGGTTATGGATATGGTTACGGCTACGGAGCTTATTCGAATGGTTATCATGAGGAGGAAGTTAAGGATGGATTTTGGAAAGCATTTTTAAATCGAATTAGAAAAAAATAAACTTTGACAAATGGAAATCAGGGTAAAGAATACAATTTTGATTACTGGGGGAGCTGGATTTATAGGTTCAAATTTGACTGAGTATTTTTTAGGCTTAGGCTATAAAGTCGTTTGTTTGGATAATTTTTCTACAGGCCATCGTTATAATTTAAAAGATTTCTTAAATAATCCTGATTTTAAGTTGATTGAAGGTGATATCCGGAATTTAGCTGATTGCAATTTAGCTGTTGAAGGAGTAGATTATGTTTTACATCAGGCAGCTTTAGGTTCTGTTCCTAGGTCGATAAAAGATCCAATTACGACTAATGATGTAAATGTTTCGGGTTTTTTAAATATGCTTACAGCAGCACGCGATGCTAAAGTAAAACGATTTGTTTATGCTGCGAGTTCTTCTACTTATGGAGACTCTCAAGGATTACCCAAAGTAGAAGATGTTATAGGAAAACCATTGTCTCCTTATGCAATTACAAAATATGTGAATGAGCTTTATGCGGAAATTTTTAGCAAGACATATGGATTAGAAACAATCGGACTTCGTTATTTTAATGTTTTTGGAAGAAAGCAAGACCCTAATGGAGCTTATGCGGCTGTAATTCCAAAGTTTGTAAAGCAATTTATGAGCCACGAGAGTCCAATAATTAATGGAGACGGAAATTATTCTCGTGATTTTACTTACATAGACAATGTAATTCAAATGAATGAGTTGGCTATGACTTGTCAAAATTTAGAAGCAATTAATACTATTTATAATACTGCATTTGGAGACAGAAATACTTTAAATGACTTAGTTGGATATTTAAAAGAATATTTATCAGACTTTGATCCAAAAATAAAGGATGTTCCAGTTATTTATGGCGAAAATCGAGCAGGAGACATTCCGCATTCTCTAGCAAGTATCGAAAAAGCAAAAAGAAATCTCGGTTATAATCCAAAGTATTCTTTGCAAGACGGGTTAAAAGAAGCTGTTGAATGGTATTGGAATAATTTAAAATAAATTTAAGATCAAGATAAAATAGATCAAATGAAAATTACAAAAATTTGCTGCATTGGTGCAGGATATGTTGGAGGGCCAACAATGGCAGTGATTGCTCAAAAATGTCCTCATATTCAGGTTACGGTTGTTGATTTAAATGAACAAAGAATAGCAGATTGGAATGATCCGAATCCTGAAAATATTCCAATATATGAACCTGGACTTTCTGAAATTGTAGCAGAAGCAAGAAGCAGAAATTTGTTTTTTTCTACAGATGTAGATAAAGCGATAGATGAAGCTCAAATGATATTTATTTCTGTAAATACACCAACCAAGACTTATGGAAAAGGAAAAGGAATGGCAGCAGATTTAAAATATATCGAATTATGTGCTAGACAAATTGCAAGGGTTGCAAAACAAAATAAAATTGTAGTCGAGAAGTCAACTTTACCAGTGAGAACCGCTGAGGCCATTAAAAGTATATTGGATAATACAGGAAATGGTGTTCAATTTCAAATTTTATCTAATCCAGAGTTTTTAGCAGAAGGAACTGCAGTTACAGATTTATTAAACCCTGATCGAATTTTGATTGGTGGAGATAAAACTCAAGAAGGTGAAGAGGCAATTAATTCCTTAGTAGAAGTTTATTCAAATTGGGTAAGCAAAGATCGAATTTTGACAACAAATGTTTGGTCGTCTGAATTGTCTAAACTAACCGCAAATGCATTTTTAGCACAACGTATTTCTTCAATAAACGCGATGTCAGAGCTTTGCGAGAAAACAGGCGCAAATGTAAATGAAGTGGCTAAAGCGATCGGTATGGATAGTAGAATTGGCTCTAAATTTTTGAAAGCTTCTGTAGGATTTGGCGGTTCTTGTTTCCAAAAAGACATATTAAATTTAGTATATATAGCAAAATCATACGGATTAAATGAGGTTGCAGATTATTGGGAGCAAGTGATTATTATGAATGATCATCAAAAAAGAAGATTTTCAAATAAAATTGTTCAGACTTTATATAATACAGTAGCCGATAAAAAAATTACTTTTTTAGGTTGGGCTTTTAAAAAAGACACAAATGATACAAGAGAGTCTGCAGCAATTTATGTTGCTGATGATTTAATAAATGAACAAGCCAAAATCTCCGTTTTTGATCCGAAGGTTTCTAAAACTAAAATGCTAAGTGACTTAGATTATTTAGAAACGAGAGCAAGTGAAAATAATCTTGACGCACTAAGTGTTTTTGATAATGCTTATGAGGCATGTAAAGACGCACATGCGATTGCAATTTTAACAGAGTGGGATGAGTTTACAACTTATGATTGGAAAAGGATTTACGATTCTATGCATAAGCCAGCTTTTATATTTGATGGAAGAAATATTTTAAATGCCAAACAATTAGAATCAATTGGATTCGTTTATAATGGTATTGGAGCATAAATTGGTTTTGTATTTGTAGAATTAAATGGAGTGGAATATGTTGCTTCATCCTAAATAAAAAAAAATGAATTGGTATGTTGTTTATACAAAACCGAAATGGGAAAAGAAAGTAGCAGATAAACTTAATCAGCTTGGAATAGAATGTTATTGTCCATTGATTACTCAAATAAAACAGTGGTCAGACAGGAAGAAGAAAATTGAAACGCCTCTTTTTAATTCCTACGTTTTTGTTCAGTTATCCGATTCAGATCGTAACTTAGTTTTTCAAGTACAAGGAGTAGTTAGGTATTTGTTTTGGTTAGGAAAGCCAGCAATTGTAAAAGATCAAGAAATTGAAATTATTAGAACAAGTTTAAAATCCCCGAATCTAAAGGATGTTTCAGTTTCGACTATTCAGGTTGGAGATAAAATTAAATTAGAGTCCGGTGCGTTTATCAATCAAGATGCAATTGTTCAGGAAGTTTCTAATAATTATTATGTGCTGGTGCTTGAAGCTTTAGGGTGTGTCTTGAAAATAAAATATAAATAACAGCGTTATCCAATAAAAAGTTAACAGAAGAGAAGTCTTTTTTTAGATTTTTTTCTTCTGTTTTTTTTATAAAGTAATTATTTACAGCCTGATTAATAACACATTGTGGGTAAGCGTTTTTTTATTAACAATTTGTTTTTGAGTATTACGGGAAACCGTATTGATTAACTAGAGTTATTATACTATATTTGCGCGAAAATGATTAATTTAGGCATCTGAGTCAGATATTGTGACTTGGAACGGCGAAGCCGTGAATTTTTAAAAGCCTAAAGAAATTAAAAAGATGGAGCTAGAAAAAAATATTAAAATTGCAGTTATTGGTTTGGGCTATGTCGGTTTGCCACTGGCTCGATTGTTTGCAACAAAATATTCTGTAATTGGTTTTGATATAAATGAATCGAGGGTTAGTTCTCTGAAATCAGGAACAGATACAACATTAGAAGTAGAGGATGATGTTTTACAAAGCGTTTTAATAAATAAAACCGATGAAAAAGAAGGACTATATTGTACTACCTCTATAGCGGATATTGCTGAATGTAATTATTATATAGTAACAGTTCCTACACCAGTAGACAAAAACAATAGACCAGATTTAACTCCTCTTTATAAGTCGAGCGAAACAGTTGGTAAAGTTTTAAAAAAAGGAGATATAGTTATTTACGAATCAACTGTCTATCCAGGAGTAACAGAAGAACAATGTGTGCCAGTTTTAGAACAGGTGTCTGGTTTAAAGTTTAATGAAGATTTTTTTGCAGGATATTCTCCAGAAAGAATTAATCCTGGAGACAAGGAACATACAGTTGAAAAAATTTTAAAAGTAACATCAGGCTCAACACCAGAAATAGGTTTAAAAGTTGACGCTTTATATAAGTCTGTAATTACTGCTGGAACCCATTTAGCTCCAACAATAAAAGTAGCGGAAGCAGCTAAAGTTATTGAGAACTCTCAGCGAGACATTAACATTGCTTTTGTTAACGAATTAGCTAAGATATTCAACTTAATGAATATCGATACTCAAGAAGTATTAGAAGCGGCATCTACAAAATGGAATTTTTTGCCATTTAAACCAGGACTTGTCGGCGGACATTGTATTGGTGTAGATCCTTACTACTTAGCACAAAGAGCACAGGAGTTTGGTTATCACCCAGAAATAATTTTGGCAGGAAGACGCTTGAACGATAGCATGGGCGAATATGTGGCTTCACAAATAGTGAAGTTAATGATAAAAAAAGGTATTTCGGTTAATGGAGCTGAGCTGTTAATGCTTGGTATTACTTTCAAAGAAAATTGCCCAGACGTTAGAAATACAAAAATTGTCGATGTTATAAAAGCATTAAAAGATTACGGAATAGTGGTTACTATTTTTGATCCTTTAGCTAATAATGAAGAAGTTAATAAAGAATATAAGCTGGAGACTATTAACTCTCTGCCTGAAAAAGAATTTGATGCATTAGTATTAGGAGTAGCTCATTCAGAGTTTCTTCAAATAGATTTTTCAAGTTTGCAAAAAGAAAAAAGTTTAATTTATGATGTAAAAGGAGTTTTAGGATCTTTGGCAGACAACAGACTTTAGATCTCCTTTTTTATTTAAGAGTATATGAGTTCAGATAAAACGATAACGCACGTAATACTTACTGGAGGAGTTGGAAGTAGACTTTGGCCACTTTCTCGTAAAAGTAGACCAAAACAATATCTTGAAATATTTGATGGTAAATCTTTATTTGAAATGACAGTTAAACGAAACAGTCATTTAGCAAATAAAGTAATGGTAGTTGGGAATGTTGATAATCATCATTTGAGTGGCAAAGTGATGGAAAAAACAAGTACTTCTTACATAAATATTATTGAGGCAACGCCAAGAAATACGGCTGCGGCGATAGCTTTTGCTGCATTTGCATCTGAACCTAATGATATTTTAATAATTACTCCGTCAGATCACATAATAGATCAGATGGAGAATTATAATCAGGCTATCAACGAGGCGGTTACAAAAGCTAATGATGGTTTTATTGTAACTTTTGGGGTTATTCCAACTAAACCAGAAACAGGTTATGGTTATATAGAAGCAGAGGGGGACAATGTAATTTCTTTCCGTGAAAAGCCAAATGAAACTACAGCAAAGGAGTTTATTGCAAAAGGCAATTTTTTATGGAATAGTGGAATGTTTTGTTTTAAAGCAAGTGTGCTTTTAGAGGAGTTGAAAAAATTCCAGCCCGATGTTTATGAAAAATCAAAAACAGTATGGGAGGGAAGTAATGATGGATTTTTAAATTTTGACTTATCTATGGAAATTCCTTCTATCAGTATTGATTATGCAGTAATGGAGCGTAGTAAAAAGATTAAAGTTGTTCCTGCTTCGTTTTCATGGTCAGATTTAGGCTCATTTGAATCAGTATATGATTATTTATATTCTAAAGGACATTCAACAGATTCTAACGGCAACATGGTTATTGGATGTGATAAGCATACCACTTTTCTTGGTTTGAAAAATACTATTTTTGTCTATACAGAAACGGCTAATTTAATTTTGCAAAAAGAAAATTCACAAGATGTAAAAGATATATATAACGAATTGGAAAAACAAAATTCCGATTTATTAAATTAATAAAAAGCATTTAAAATGAAAAAAATTTTAATAACTGGCGGTGCTGGATTTATTGGTTCTCATGTAGTAAGACGTTTTGTAAACAAATATCCGGAATATCAAATTTTTAATTTGGATGCTTTAACCTACGCAGGAAATCTGGAGAACATAAAAGACATTGAGGATAAACCAAATTATACCTTTATTAAAGGAGATATAGTTGATGAAAGTTTTATAAATGACCTTTTTAAAAAACATGAATTTGAAGGAGTTTTACATTTAGCTGCTGAATCACATGTTGATCGCTCGATAGAAGACCCATTAGCATTTGTAAAAACTAATGTTATCGGAACTATGAATTTATTAAATGCGGCTAAAAATCAGTGGAAGGGCAATAATGAAGGAAAAAGATTTTATCATATCAGTACAGATGAAGTGTATGGTTCATTAGGAGCTGAAGGTTTATTTAAAGAAACTACTTCTTATGATCCAAACTCCCCTTATTCCGCCTCAAAGGCTAGTTCAGACCATTTTGTAAGAGCGTATGGAGAAACTTACGGACTTCCATATGTTTTAACTAACTGTTCGAATAATTACGGTTCATTTCATTTCCCCGAAAAGTTAATCCCATTATTTATAAACAATATAATTAATAGTAAACCTCTTCCTGTATATGGAGACGGAAATTACACTCGTGATTGGCTTTTTGTGGAGGATCATGCCATTGCCATAGATTTAGTTTTTCACGAAGGAAAAAATCATGAGACCTATAATATTGGAGGTTTTAATGAATGGAAAAATATTGATTTAGTAAAGCTTCTTTGTAAAATTATGGATCAAAAATTGGGTCGTGAAGCTGGAGATTCTGAAAACTTGATTACTTATGTAAAAGACAGGCCGGGTCATGATTTAAGATATGCAATCGATGCATCTAAAATCAATACAGAATTAGGATGGAAACCTTCGGTTACTTTTGAAGAAGGATTAGAAAAAACTATAAATTGGTATCTTAATAATAAAGAATGGCTTCAAAATGTTACTTCAGGAGCCTATAAAGAGTATTATCAAAAACAATATTCATAAAAAGTATACTTACAATAAATATATCGAAGATAATTTTTCCTGTAAATTATGAAAAAAATAATATACGTTCTTACATTTTCTTTTGCATTAATAACATTTAATGCAACTGCACAAGATTTAATGAAATCCAAAGATTTAAGTTCTGTAAGAGTAGATTACTTATCAGATGATGATTTGACAAAAATTAGCGCTCAGTTAAAAAGTAATAACACAACTATTGAGCAAGTTGAATCAATGGCACTTTCAAAAGGTATGAACCAAGCAGAGTTTAATAAACTTAAGATTAAGCTTAATGATTATGAAAAGAAAAATTCAAAAGATGGTGGAAAAGATAAAAATAAGGATAGTAAATTAAAATCAGGTGATAAGGATTCAGAGTTTGGCAGAAAACAGGAAAAAATTAAAAATGAGAAGATAAAAGATTCTTTGAATGCATTAATTTTTGGATCAGAACTCTTTGATAATCCTACTTTAAATTTTGAACCAGATTTGAATTTGGCAACTCCTATGAATTACATTCTCGGTCCTGGTGATGAATTGCAAATAAGCGTTTATGGTGTTCAAGAATATAATGCTAATGTACCAGTAAGTGTTGAAGGCAAAATAAATATTGATTATGTTGGGCAAATTTCAGTTTCAGGAATGTCTATAGAAGCGGCAACACAAAAAATAAAAGCGGCTGTTGCTAGAGTTTACAGTACCGTTCGCTCTGGGCAATCTCAAGTTAGCATTAGTTTAGGAAAAATACGGACTATAAAAGTTACCATTGTTGGAGGTAAACAGCCAGGGAATTATTCTATTTCTTCGCTAGCAACTGTTTATAATGCTTTACATTTAGCTGGTGGGCCAGGAAAGAATGGGAGTTATAGAAATATTGAATTGATACGAAACAATAAGGTTTACAGGAATATTGACATTTATAGATTTTTAGTTAAAGGAGATCAATCTGATAATGCTACCTTAAAAGAAAATGATGTAATTAGAATTCCTGCATATACACAAAGAGTAACTGTAGAAGGTGAAGTAAAAAGACCAGGGATTTTTGAAATGAAAAATGGCGAAAAATTCTCAGACTTATTGAATTTTGCATCTGGCTTTAATGAATTTGCTTATACTGCTTCAGTAAATGTATTGCAAAAGACAGGAAAAGAATTTAAAGTCCACGATATAAATGAAAGTGAATATAATTCCTATCAACCTCAATCCGGAGATGTTTTTAGAATTACTAAGATTATAAATCGATTTGAAAATCGTATCAAGATTGAAGGGGCTGTTTTTAGACCAGATTATTATTCTTTTACAGAAGGGATGAGGATTTCAGATCTTGTGACAAGAGCAGAAGGATTAAAAGAAGATGCTTATAGTAAAAGAGCAAGAATTATTCGTTTAAGAACAGATTTAACAACAGAAATTGTTAATTTAGATTTAGGAGCCGCTTTGTCAGGTGATTTAAATGAAGATATTGAACTAAAAAGAGAAGATATAGTGACGGTATATTCTATATTAGATTTTAGAGAAGAATATAAAGTAACTATAGATGGGGAAGTAAAAAATCCTGGAGAGTATGAATATTTTGAAAATTTAACTTTAAATGATTTAGTGGTTCAAGTAGGTGGCTTAACTGGTTCTGCTTCAAAAAGAGTTGAAATTGCTAGAATGATTAAGTCTGATGCTATTGATGATGCTGACCCTAAACGTGTAGAATTAGTGGAACTGGAAATAACCGCAGACAATAATGAACAAGTTAAAAATTTTGTTTTAAAACCTTTTGATGTTATTAATATTCGTAGAATGGCAGTTTATGAAAAACCCGAAATGGTTAAAGTTAGTGGGGCTGTTACTTATCCTGGTAAATATGTATTGGCTAATAAAAAAGAGAAGGTTTACAATGTGGTGATGAGAGCAGGAGGTTTAACATCAATTGCAAATTTAGATGGTATGAAAATCAAAAGGCCAATCAAGGAAGAACAGATTGAGCAACTAGAAAGTATAAATCTTAACTACGATAAGAAAGAAACTTCTGAAGAGGGAGTTGATTTAAAGACAAAAGATACTCTCAAGTCTAGATTGTCAAAAAGACTTAGAGATGATTTAAAATATACTACAATTCCTGTAAATTGGGTGAAAATCGTTAAAGATAAAAATCATTATTCTAATGTTACATTATTTCCTGGAGATGAAATAGAAGTTGCTGTCTATAATGAAGGAGTAAAAGTTACAGGAAATGTATTATTGACATCTGAAATTCCATATAGAAATGGAAAAGGATTTAAATATTATATAAATTCTGTTGGGGGAGTAGATAGTAAAGGATGGAAAAGAAAGGCATATATAATATATCCCAACGGAAAAGCAGCAGTGACAAGTTCTTTTTTATTTTTTAGGTCTTATCCGAAAGTAGAGCCAGATTCGCAAATTGTTGTACCAGAAAAGCCTGAAAAGAGAAAGATGAGTGCAGGTGAATGGGCTGGTCTTGGGACAGCATTTGCCAGCTTGGCATTATTAATTGTAACTGCTTTTAAATAAATTTTGATGGAAAATACGGCGACAGAAAGTGATGAGCTCTTGTTTAAGGATGTGTTAGAAAAAGTGAAACAACTTATAGTTTATTTTTTTAATCATTGGAAAATAATTTTTATTGCAGGCTTTATAGGAGGGGGACTAGGGATAGTCTACTCATATATTAAAAAGCCTATTTATACGGCAACATTATCTTATGTTTTAGAGGATGAAAACTCAAATGGCGGGTTAGGTGGTGCATTAAGTTTGGCAGGAACTTTAGGTTTAGGCGTTGGAAGTAATGGAGGAGGAGGAGTTTTTTCAGGATCAAACTTAACAGAATTATTTAAATCTCGTAATATGGTTGAAAAAACCTTATTAATGCCAGTCAAAGTGGAAGGGAAAGAAATTTCGTTAGCTGAGATGTATATTCAAATTAATAAATGGCGTGATGTTTGGAATACACAGCCTAAGTATAAAACTATTCAGTTTCTACCAACTAGTGATCGCAAAAAATTTACAAGAGTTCAGGATAGTATCTTGGGAGTAATTTATAGCAATTTATCAAAAAGTTCTTTATCAATAGAGCAAAAAGATAAAAAAACTGCAATTACATCCATTGAAGTTGCTTCTGGAAATGAATTATTTTCCTTTTACTTTTGTGAAGCACTTGCTAAACAGGTTGGTAAATTTTACATTGAGACCAAGAGCAAAAAAGCTCGTACCAATATGGAGATTTTATATCGGCAAACTGATTCTATTAGAAGAGAATTAAATGGCGCGATACATGGTATGGCTGTAGCCAATGATAATACATTTATGTTAAATCCTGCACATAATGTTCAACGTGCACCATCTTCTCGCAGACAGGTAGATATTCAGACTAACACAGCAATTCTTGCTGAGTTAGTAAAACAATCGGAATTAGCTAAAATTACGCTGAGAAAAGAAACACCTTTAATCCAGGTAATCGATAGACCAATTTTGCCTTTACCCAAAGAAAAATTTGGGAAAACAAAGGGATTGCTAATTGGTGGATTTTTAGCTGTATTTATTAGTTTAATTTTTTTATTATTTAAGAAACTATTTTCTGAAGGGACTTTCAAGTAGCCCCATGCTTATATTATGAAACCATTTATTATTGATTTTCCTAAGATACATGACCCAAGAGGAAATCTTACCTTTCTACAAGGATTGCAACAGATTCCATTTGAGATCAAAAGAACATTTTGGACATATGATGTTCCTGGTGGCGAAGTACGAGGCGGTCATGCATATAATTCTCAAAAAGAAGTGATTATTGCTTTAAGTGGAAGTTTCGATGTTATAATTACTAACAAGGATGGTATAACGGAAAAGTTTTCTCTTAATAGAAGTTATTATGGCTTGTATTTACCAGCAAAAACATGGAGGCATATTGAAAATTTTTCAACAAACTCGCTTGCATTACATATTTCTAGCGAATCATTTTCAAAAGAAGATTATATTAGAGATTTTGAAGAATTTAAAATTTTGAAAGATGTATAATGTATCAGATTGTAAAATAATTGATTTGTCTCAAGTACATAACGACGCTGGTAATATTACAGTTTTAGAGAACAATATAAATATTCCTTTTGCTATAAAGAGAATTTATTATTTATATGATGTCCCTAAAAAGGCAGACAGAGGTGGACACGGACATTATGAGTTGCAACAATATATTGTTGCAGCAAGTGGTTCATTTACATTCGTGCTAGATGATGGTGTCAGTAAGAAAGATTTTTTTTTAAATGATCCATCAAAAGCATTGCATATCCAGCCTGGAATTTGGAGAGAGATTAAAGATTTTTCTAGTGGTTCAATATGTTTAGTTCTAGCTTCACATGAGTATAGTGAATCTGATTATATAAGAGATTACAAAGAATATTTAAAATATAGAAATGATACACCCATTATCTGATGTTAAGTCTACCAACATAGGTATTGATACTGACATATGGCAATTTGTAATTGTGTTAAAAGAAGCTGTAATTGGCAGTAGATGTAATATAAATTGCAATGTTTTGATTGAAAATGACGTATTTATTGGAGATGATGTTACAGTAAAACCAGGAGTGCAAATTTGGGATGGTATCTATATCGGTAATAAAGTAATGATAGGGCCTAATGTAACTTTTACAAATGACAGAATTCCAATTTCAAAAAATAAAAATTACAAAAATGAGAAAACAATAGTTGAAGATTATGTTTCAATTGGTGCAAATTCAACAATTTTATGTGGTATTAAAATAGGTTATAAAACTTTAATAGGGGCGGGAAGTGTATTAACAAAAAGTACTTCTCCATATACTGTATGGTACGGAAATCCAGCAAAGCATACAGGTTATATTACAGACGATTCAATTTTACTAAATTTGAACTTAGTAGATCGCTGTACTGGTGAAGAATATTATTTAGATGGATTTAGACCAATTAGAAAATGATTAAATTTTTAGATTTACAAAAAGTTAATGCCCAATATAGTGATGAACTAAAATCTGTTGCGGCTGAGGTAATTGATAGTGGATGGTATTTATTAGGCGACAGAGTACAAGAATTTGAAAATTCTTTAAAAGATTTTCAAGATGGAGGAAATGTAGTTGCTGTTGCAAATGGTTTAGATGCATTACGTCTTATTTTCAAAGCCTATATAGAATTAGGTATTATGAATGAAGGAGACGAAGTAATTGTTCCTGCAAATACCTACATTGCTTCAGTACTAGCGATTACTGATAATAATTTGGTTCCTGTTTTAGTTGAGCCAAATTTGGAAACCTATAATTTAGATATAGATTTAGTAGAAAGTAAAATTACTTCAAAAACTAAAGCTATTATGGTTGTTCATCTGTATGGAAGGGTTTGTTGGAGTACGGAATTAGAAAATATAGCTAAAAAATATAGCATAAAAATTATTGAAGACAATGCTCAGGCAATTGGTGCAAAATGGAATGGTATAAAAACTGGGAATTTAGGGGATGCTGCTGGATTTAGCTTTTACCCAGGCAAAAATTTGGGTGCATTGGGAGATTCGGGTGCAGTTACGACTAAAAATCCTGAGTTAGCTGAAGTGATACGTACATTGGCGAATTATGGTTCTGCACAAAAATATGTAAATCAGTATCAAGGATTAAACAGTCGTATGGATGAAATACAAGCTGCTTTTTTAACTGTTAAGTTAAAACATTTAGAAAATGAAGCTAAAATTCGTAGAGAAGTGGCATTTGAATATATTAGAAACATTGATAATAAAAGTGTAATTTTGCCAAATTATAATGAATATGAAGAACATGTATGGCATCTTTTTGTTATTCGTGTAAAAAATAGAGATGAACTGTATTCGTATTTGACTGAAAACGGTGTTCAAACATTAATTCATTATCCTATCCCAATTTATAAACAAGAGTGTTACAATTACATGTCGAATATTTCTTTACCAATAACAGAAATTATTCATAATGAAGTTTTGAGCTTACCTATTAGTTCTGTTATTACAAAACAAGAAATTTCAAAAATTGTAGAGCTTTTAAATTCTTATAATAGAATACCTTGATTAAGAAACTTAAAATAATTTTATCAAATCCTTTTTTGATATGTAGATTTATTATATGTAAAATAAAATCTATTTACTATTCTATGTATATAGATGAAGGTAGTAAGGGAAAAATTATTATAAATAATCCTCATATCTCTTTAAAAATTAAAAAAAGTCAAGGATCGAAATTAATATTAAATGGTGATGTTTTTATTAATTCTCACATTGGTGGCACAAATCCAATTATTATCACTTTAGGAGTTAATTCAACTTTAAAGATTGATGGTGATTTTATAATTGGAAATGGTGTCAAATTGATTTTAAGTGATGAGGCCTTTTTATATTTGGGAGGTAAAGATATTGAGTCAGGTTCTGGAATAACAGCAGATTCCGTAATAATGTGTTATAAAGATATTAGAATAGGTAAAGATTTTTTATGTGCTTGGAATGTCTTCATCACCGATTCTGATTGGCATACAATAGAAAATAAACAACATTATGAAAATGTGACTATTGGTAATCATGTTTGGATCGCGAATAATAGTAGTGTTTTAAAAGGCTCTACAATTTGTGATAATTCAATAGTTGCAAGTTTAACCAAAATTAGTAATAAATCATATCCTCCTAATTCAATGTTAGCAGGAATACCTGCTAATATTGTAAAATCAAACATATCTTGGTCAAGAGATATTTGATATATATCACAAATGAGGAATTTGTATTGCAAAACTTACGACCAATGCAAATCATTTTGAAAGCAAAGAAATTCAGTTTGAGTTTTTAGATGAATAATAAAGAAGAAGAAAAGGATGCCCTTAAAGCGACAGGGACAGTTGGAGGAGCTCAAGTTATTAATATATTGATTTCTCTTTTGAGAACTAAAGTCATTGCCTTAATTTTAGGCACTTTTGGAGTTGGGGTAGTTGGAATATTAACTACAGCGACAGACATGATAAGAAACTTTGCAAGTCTAGGTCTTCCATTCAGTGGTGTAAGAGATATTTCAATAGCAAATGCCAAAAAAGATGATTTAGAAATTTCAAGGATTGTTAAAGTATTCAATAAATGGATTTTTATTTCAGCCCTTGTTGGAAGTATTATTACTGTAATATTTTGTCTGCCATTAAGCAGGTTCTTATTTAATAATGATATTTATACTGTTGGAATAGGGTTTTTATCGGTTTCAGTTTTTTTTTCTACATTGGCTGCAGGTTATCAGTCGGTTATGCAAGGTAAAAGAGCTGTTTTATTGATGTCTAAAGCGACTATTGTCGCGAATTTTTTTGGCTCTTTGGTCTCGGTATTATTTTATCTTGTTTTAAAAGATAAAGGAATAGTTCCTTCACTTATCTTAATGGCATTAGTTAATTTTTTAGTTATCTATTTCTTTTATAAAAAATTACGAATTCCAAAATATAAAAAGATTTCAGTTATAGAATCATGGAGTACTGCAAAAGTGATGATTCGGATAGGATTTTTTACTATAATAGTCAGTATTGTTGAGCAATTTGTAAGTCTAGGCTTAAGAGCTTTTTTGTCTAATAAATCGGGAATAGACGGGGTTGGACTTTTTACAGCTGCAAATACAATTGCAACAATGTATCTGTCAATTGTGTTAAACTCTATGGCGAGTGATTACTACCCAAAATTATCTTCAATACATGATGATAATCATAAGTTAGGCGCAACTGTTAACAATCAACTTTATATTGTTCTATTATTGGCATCACCTATTATTATTGGTATGGTTGGGTTTGCGGAAGTAGCGATTAAGATTTTATATTCAAGTAAATTTTTAGGAGCTGTTTCAGTACTAAAATGGCAGATAATTGGAGATTTCTTTAAAATTATTGCTTGGCCATTTGGATTTGTTTTTTTAGCAAAAGGCCTAGGTAAACTCTTTGTTTTTAGTAATGTTTCTTATACGATTATTTATATTGCAAGTGTATATTTAAGTTGGGACAAATTTGGGTTTTTATCAATAGGATTATCTTTTTTCATTGCTCAGTTTTTTTTGATGGTTTTTATATGTCTATATAGTAATTTTCGATTTGGTATAAATATTTCTTCTAAAAACATAAAAGTTGTAATTGTAATGTTTTTTCTTTTAGCAGTTTCCTTTTGTTCTCATGAATATTTTACAGGACCTTTACGTTTAATGATTTCTGTTATTGCATTGATTTTTTCTATTATCTACTCTATATATAATTTAAGTTTAATAATGGATGTAAAAATGCTTATAAGCAGAATAATAAGAAGAAAATAATGTCAACAAAACCTCTTATATCAGTTGTTATACTTTGTTATAACCAAGAAGCTACAATAGCACGTACAATTGAAAGCGTATTACAGCAAGAAACAAACTATAGCTTTGAAATAATTATTGGAGAAGATGCATCCCCAAATGATAACACACGACTAATTTGTAAACAATATGCGGAAAAGTATCCTGATATTATTCACCTTATGGATAAACAACCAAATAAAGGTCTGTTGAAAAATTATATTGATTGCATACAGAAGAGTAGGGGTAGATATTTAGGAGTTTGCGCTGGTGACGATTGGTGGCATAATCCTCATAAACTGGAAATGCAGGTTCAATTTTTAGAAAAAGACAATAGTTTTGGATTAGTTTTTACTGATTATAGAATAGTGAATGTAAATAATAATGTTGAAGTTTTTACAAGTTCAAAGCCAATTATTGTTGACGAAAAAAAGATGTATTTAAATTTACTAAAAGGTAATTTTATTTCAGCGGGAACAGTAATTTTTAGAAAAGAAATTTTCTCTAAATATATAAACTTTGATAAGTTTATATCACTTGGTTTTGTAATGGAAGATTATCCTATGTGGTTAGAGATGATACAACATACAAAGTTCAAATATATACCTGTAGAAACCATAACTTATACTGTAGCAGAAGGATCTCTAAGCAACAATAAAAGCAACTACGAGAAAACTGAAAAATTTGAGAATGCAGTGTTCGATATAAAAAAGCACTTTTTAAGCAAATATTCAACTAATGATATTACTGTTAAAAAACTTCAAGAATTGCACCATAATTTTTTAGCAACTAATTTTATTAAGGAAGGACATTTTGAGAGAGCTAAATATCATTCGAATTTCTTAGTTAGAACAGGACTCAAGGGGTTTGTGAAATTTTTAATATGTAATACTCCTTTCGTCAAATTGTATTCAAATTATCTTAATAAAAGTTAAAATGGATAGAGATATTAGATTTTTGACCATTTTTACTCCTTGCGAAAATATCCATCTAATTAAAGACATTGGTATGATTCCATATGTTCTTTATAAAGAATTTAATTATAATTCTACTGTAGCAAGTTATAATAACGGTGAGTATCCATACCTACAAACAGATGTTAAAGGATTAAAACAAGTCTTTATAAAAAAAGTTTTTAAGAGTGAGTTCCTAAATTCGTTAAATTTCATACTTTTTAACTTTAGAAAATTTGATATTTTACAGGTTTATCATTTTTCACTAAAACATGTCTTATTGTTGTATGCGTTTAAGATTCTCAATTTTAGAAATAAAAAAGCGAGAGTTTTTCTGAAGATGGATGTGAATGATTCAATTAAAGATTGGAAATTTACTTTTATAAAAAGAAAAATTTATAAATTTCTTCTAGAAAAAATTGATTTACTTAGTTTAGAAAGTAAGAAACTTAATGATTTTGCTTTAAACAATAATATTTTTGGGAACAAAATTAAATATATCCCTAACGGCTTTTATGATTATGGAATAAGGAAAGATATCAAATATGCCAATAAGGAGAATTTAATTATAACAGTTGGTCGTATTGGATCATTTGAAAAAAATAATGAAGTGCTTCTTGAAGGTTTCAAAGAATTTTCTAAATTAAATGATAAATGGAAACTTGAAATTATAGGTCCAATTGAGGAAAGTTTTATAGCTTATATTAATAGTTTCATGAAAAATAATCCAAGTCTAAAAGATAAAGTTTCGTTCACAGGAGCGATTTCTGATCGAAAAGCTTTAGATGATAAATATAAAAAAGCAAAGATCTTTGTATTGACATCAATCTCGGAAGGTTTTCCATTAGTATTTCTTGAAGCTATTAAGTCTGGATGCATAATTGTATCTACTGATTTAAATACTGCTCACGATGTTACTGATGATGGAAGATTAGGTAGTATTTTTCCCATTGGTGATCATGTTGAGTTATCGAAAATTCTAAATGAAAAGGCATGTGACGAACAAAAGTTGTCTGAAGATTGCTTATCCATTCAAAACTTTGCTTACGAAAATTTTTATTGGAAAAATATTTGTCATAATATAATCACATTAATGCATTGCAAAACTAATTAAGAAATTGTAAATGAATGTTTCAATTATAATAGTAAATTATAATACTAAGGATTTGTTATCTAATTGTATTGGATCAATTTACAGTAATACAAAAGATGTCGACTTTGAAATCATCATTGTCGATAATGCTTCAATAGATGGCTCACAGGAGCTTATAAAAGAAAAATTTCCTGAAGTTGTTCTTATTGAGTCAGAAGTAAATTTAGGCTTTGGAAAAGCTAATAATTTAGGAGCAGAATTTGCTAAGGGTGATTACTTATTTCTTTTGAATTCCGACACTATTTTGCAAAATAATGCAGTTTTTTACTTTTTAGATTTTTATAAAAAAAATAATAATTTAAATATAGGATGTCTGGGAGGTATGTTAGTTGATGAAAATGGAGAAATTATTCATTCAGCAGAGCAGTTCCCTTTAAAAAGGACGGTAATATTTAAGATAATAAATAATTATTTATCTAAATTATTTAAATATCCATATAAATTGGATATTATAAAATTTGATAATAATCGATATGTTGAAGTAGATTACATCACTGGAGCTGACCTTTTTTTGACAAAGGAACTATTTTTAAAAGCCGGAAAATTCGATCCAGTTTTTTTTATGTACTTTGAAGAAACAGATTTGCAACTACAGATACATAAATTAGGATTAAAGCGTTATTTAATTAAAGAGCCCAAGATAATACATCTCGAAGGAGCAAGTGTTGCTGAAGAAGATTTTTCAGCAAAGAAAAGAATGATGATCAACGATGGGATGTTTAAATACTTCAAAAAGAATTCTTTTATCTTAAGTTATTATTTATTTAGGTTTGTCTATTTAATTGTGAGGTTACCTATTTTATTAGATAAGAGATTAACACTGAAAGAAAAATCGCAGTTTTTTTTCTCATTGGTTAGTTAAATTACGTAAACTGATTTAACTAAATATTGTTTGAAGTTTAAAATAATTAAGCATTGGGGATCTACATAATTTTATTTTTGATACTAGTCACTCTAAGTTTTACTGATTACGTTCGCTTTGATAAAAACCAAAGGAAAATATTTTTGGTAACAGGGGCGTGTGTATTTTTCCTAATTTTCTGGGCATTTGCCAGTTTAAGATGGGAATGCGGTACAGATTGGGAATCTTATTTTGATACATTCTATTATTTTTCTGATGCCCATACTGTAAATTTTGAACCAGGCTATATTGTTTTAGCGGGTCAAATTAGGCAATACACATCAAATTACACTGTTTTTCTTACTATTTTTTCCTTTTTATGTTTGACTTTTAAATTTTCCTATTTCTATAAATTTCATAAAGAGTTCTTTTTTACACTTATTTTATTATATTTTTGCTATTACTTTGCTGATATATTTGCAGTACGTCAAAATTTGGCAATTTCTTTGACATTATTTAGTACCATTTTTATTATAAGAAGACAACCTTTTTATTTTGCTTTATTTGTAATATTAGCATCATCAATTCACTATTCTTCAATACTATATTTTTTGGCTTATTATATTTATTGGACTAAAATCAGTGACAAAACTTTTTATTACTTAGTAGCATTTTGTGTAGCATTAGGATTAATTGGAATAGGCACATTAATTTTAGACTTAGTGTTAAGAGTTTTAGGAATTGATGGTTTTATAGGAGCAAAAATAAATAATTATCTTAATGAAGATAGTGAAGTATTGAATACAACTAATAATCCAATTGTAATGTATTTACTTGGTGTCACAAAGAGACTCTTATTTATACCTTTTTTTATTTTCGTAAAAAATAGATCCAAAGGCAACTTTTTGTACTTTCAAGGTTATTTTAACCTTTATATGATAGGGAATTTGACATATTTTGTTTTTGCAAAAGATTTGGCTGTATTTGCAAGAGCATCTGTTCCTTTTCTTTTCTTTGAAATTTTTTTAATAGGATATTCGCTGTCTTTCTTTAAAACTAGAAAAATGATGTTATTAACGGTATTTGCCGTAGTTATTTTTTTCTCTTGGACTAGATTTAATGCTTTAGTTAATTCCTATTACAATCTTTATGTGCCTTATAATTCAATTTTTAATAAATAAGCAAACTATTTTTCAATGAAAAATACAATAATAATAAGTGAAGTGTCTCATATAGGAGAGATTCATTTTCAGGTAAATAGTTGTTTTATTGAAATGATTACGAAAAGTAATCCATCAAGTAAGGTTATGTTTGTTGCCGAAAAAAAGCATGTTAGTGCGGTAAGATTTAATTTGGAATTATCGAATATACAAAATTTGGAATATTTACCATTTGAAGGATTTTATAATGAAGAAAAATTTAAGTGGAGATCCAGAATTATTGGAGAATGTAAACAAATCCTGAAAATTTTTAAACTCGCAGCATTACATAAAAATGAGTTATTTATATGGACATGTTTGTTTCCAACAGGACACCTTTTTTTAAATATTCTTCTACTTTTTAAAAAAAACACCAAACACATTATAATTTTGCATGGTGAGCTAGAATTATTGAAAGGAAAAAGAAAATCTGAAATTTTCTTAGGTATTATTCTTAAACTAGCATTTTTCTTAAGCAGTAAAAAAAATAAATACATAGTACTTGGAGATAATATTAAAAAAAGTTTAAAGGGCTTATTAAGTAATTCCACATTAGATAAAACATATTCTATATTACATCCATATAATTTTTGTGTAAATAAAGAAAATCTGATTAATAAAGAAGATTATAATGGATTAAACATCGGCGCGATTGGAACACAAATGTTATCAAAAAATTCTAATTGCATTTATGATTTAGGAGAATATTTTAAAAGTGAAGTTATTAATAATAAAATTAATTTGCTCACAATTGGAAAAGTACTTCCTGAACTAAAAAAATATCAAAATGGCTTTGTTAGAAATTTATATTCAGATTCTTTCGTTTCACAGCAAAAGTTTGAATTAGAAATATCAAAACTAGATTTTGTAATTTTTTTCTATGACAATAATTCTTACAAACTGTGCGCAAGCGGAGCCATTTTTGAAGCAATTAGGTTGGAAGTGCCAATAATATCTATCAAGAATGACTTTTTTGTGTGGTTATTTGAGAGTTTCGGCGAATTTGGGTTTCTATGCGATGATCTGAATGAGATCAAGCATGTTATTAGTGAATTGAATCATCAAAATTATAAGAAAAAAAATGAAGAATTTAAGAATAATATGAGACAATTTAAGATTGATAATAATTTAAGTAAGATCTCTTTAAAGCTTGAAGCAATTTTATGAAAAATATTGTCACAATTTCTGCTGTCGTTCCTATTTATAATTCACAGAAAACGATTGCTAAATGTTTAGAATCTATCTTAAGCCAAACAGAAAATGTTAACGAAATTATTATTGTTGATGATGGCAGTGTGGATAGATCTGTAGCTATTGCTAACGAAGTGTTAAAATCTGTACATGGTATAATGATAGTTTTAGTAGAACAAGAAAATGCCGGGCCTTCAGCAGCTAGAAATAAAGGTGTTTCATTGGCGACTAGTAGTCATATTGCTTTTTTGGATAGTGATGATATATGGTCACCTGATCATATTAGAAATGTTAAAGAATTTTTTCAAGAAAATGATAGTTTCAAAATCGTGGCAACAAAATATTTAGGCGCGCCGATAAGTTATGTAGGTGAAATTTTTTTGAAAAAAATGCTTTATAAAAACTATTTCCTAACTCCTTGTGTTGTTTTAAAAAAAGATGTATTTTTTGAAGTAGGCGGCTTTAATGAAGAAATGAGTTTTGCTGAGGATTATTTTTTGTGGCTCAGTATAATTTCTAATAATAGAGGTTATTTATTAGATTATGTTGGAGCAGCAAATGTTGATGATAAAAAGGTTTTTGGACAGAATGGATTATCATCAAACTTGCGACTAATGCATGAAGGGGTTTTACAATGTTATAAAAATCTCTATTCAAATAAATTAATAAACTATAAAACTTATATAAAAATTATTTTTTTTGAAAAAATTAAATACTTGAGAAGAATTATTATAAGTTGTGTTGTTAAAAATGAGTTATCATGAATATTAGACTTTTTATATTATTTGGTTTATTATGCTCATCGATTTTAATATTTAGTTTTACATCTCAAAAGGATGTTTTTTTTGAGGATAAAATATCTGTACTTGATTTTGGTGCGCGAGGTGATGGAATGACAGATGACTCAGATGCTTTTGAAAATGCAATTATATATTGTATTAAAAATCAAAAAACATTATATATCCCAAAGACTCAACAAACCTATAATTTGAATAAAACTATTCGAGTGGAGTTACTAAAAGGTGAAAAAATTAAAATTATATCAAATAAAGCAACAATTACTCCAAAAATCACTGATACAAGGAGTGCGTATAAATTAACTCCTTTTAAAGAACATGTTTTTATTTCTATAGGAAGGAAAATAAATTCAATCTATAAACCTGAAGAGCCTACTGAAAATATAGGGACACAAATATTCATTTCAGGATTAGTAATAGACGGAATTCAACAGGAAGTTACTAAAAATGTACACTCATTTGATGATGATATATATATTGCGGCACAATTTGTATCTGAAAAAGTAATTGTGGAAAATTGTGTTTTTAGAAATATAAATGGTTATGGTTTGAGAATTCATGATGTTTTAAATAGCAATATTAAAAACTGCAAATTCATAAATGTTGGAGGTAGAGGTTATACCCAATTCGCAAATAAAGTTGATATGGACGGATTTGGAGACGCCATTTATCATGCAAAAGTTAATTCGAATGCGAAAATAGTAATTAAGGATTGTTTTTTCGAAGGGAAAATTACTAATAATAAAAGGAGTAGATCGGCGTTGACATTCGAGTATTCGACTTTTCCATATGACGTTTCTATTAGTAACGTAAATATTTCGGGCTATGCAAAGTGTCTCCATATCGAAGAAACTGCTAAAACAATTTTTAGATTAAAGAATGTAAAATTTGAAGACTTTAATTTTGCTATCGCAAATGTTCTTAATGACTCTTCAATAATTTATTTACAGAATGCAATTGTAAAAGTAGGATTTAACGATGGCAATGATAATGGTGATGCGTTAGCATTTTTAAATTATCATAGCACTGCTAAAATATATGTAAGTGATTCTGAATTAGATTTTAACGGAAGAGAAAAAGCATATCAGAGTGCAGTTGGATTAGTGAAAGTTGAAAGATCAACAATTAATGGCAACAATACTAATTTTTTCTTTGCTGACGGCAATACTATTTTCTCATATTGTAAATTTATAAATTTTGGCGGGCACGAAATGTCTTTTTTTTCTAATGATAAAAGCTTAAAATATAAAATTGAAAATTCAAAGTTTATAGGGAACTCGAGAAAAGATATAAGTGCAAAATATGTTAAATTAGAAATTAATAATTAATTTTATTCTAAAAAGCATTTTTTTAAATAAATATTGGAATTTTAAAATAATCTTTTAATAAGTAAATTGCTAGAACTATAAATACTAGCAGACATTTTATACAACTTAGTTTAATTTATGAAAATTCTCCAAATTGTAAAATATTATGATCCATGTCAAGGAGGTATGGAAAGTGTAGTTAAAAATTTAGTTGAAGGTGTAGTTGATTGTTCCGACGAAATTAATTTTACAGTTTACTCGAATAATCATGTGAAAAGTTTTACTCGAGTAAAAAAAATATTCGGTAAAATCATTGTTCTTAAAGAAATAACACCTCTTTTTCTTAAAAGTCAACCTCTGAATTTGAGATATCCAGCATTAAAGAAACTAATAGCAGAAAATGATATCATTCATCATCATTACCCATTTCCTACTATGGAAGTAAGCTTATTAAGATATCTTAAGAAGTGCCAAAATAAAAAATTAATCATTACTTGGCATGCCAATATAAAAAATTCTCGGTGGAGCTGGATCGAGAAATTTTACAACCCTATGATTAAAAAAATATTGGATAGGGCAGATTGTATTATTGTAACTTCTCCACAACTTTTTGAAGCTTCTAATATTTTAAAAGATTATAAAGATAAAATAAAGGTCATTCCTTTGAGTTTTGACCCAAAGTATAAGATTTCAGCTGGTAAAAAAATGCCTGAAAATAGAAATTTCGAACTACTTTTTGTTGGTAAGTTGAGAAAGTATAAAGGGGTTGAATATTTGATTGAAGCTATTCAAAATTTGCCTGTAGGACTCACCATTGTAGGGAATGGTGAAGAACTAGAAATTTTGAAAGAAAAAGTAAATTCTGTGAGCTTACAGGATAAGGTTCGTTTTATTACTAATGCTTCTGATGAAGAATTGTCACAAATTTATCAAGCTTCGGATTTATTTGTTCTCCCATCAATTAATGAAGCAGAAGCATTTGGAGTTGTACAATTGGAAGCTATGGCAAATGGTCTTCCTGTTATAAATACAAATTTAAATTCAGGAGTGCCTTTCGTATCATTAAATGATTTTTCGGGTATTACAGTAGAACCAAAATGTTCTAAAAGTTTAAAATGTGCGATTGAGAGAATAATAGTTAATAAAGAATTATATGAGCTTTTTTCTTCAAATGCAATTCAAAGAGTAGGATTGTTTACGCGTAAAAAAATGTCTGAATCATATTTAGAGGTGTACAATGCTTAGAGTCATAATTACTGGTAAATCGGGGTTTGTAGCGCAGAATCTCTCTAGTTATTTTTCAACCATTCCATTTTCTACCTCTTTTATTTCATTAAGAAATTCTAAATGGAAAAATAATCTTTCTGGTGATGTAATTATACATTTAGCAGGAAAAGCCCACGATCTTAAAAATGTCAGGAATGCTTCAGAATATTTTGAGGTTAATACTTATTTAACCCACAAATTATTTGACTTTTTTATAGAAAGTGAAATTAAGGATTTTATTTATTTTAGTAGTGTAAAGGCTGTTGCCGATCAAGTTTCGGAAACTTTGTATGAAGATGTTTTGGCAAAACCAAAAACCCCGTATGGACAGTCAAAATTAAAAGCAGAAGAATATATTTTATCGAAACAAATTCCAGAAGGGAAAAGAGTTTTTATAATAAGGCCTTGCATGATTCACGGACCAGGAAATAAAGGGAATTTGAATCTTTTATACAATTTTGTAAAAAAAAGAATTCCATATCCTTTAGCAGCTTTTCATAACGAAAGATCTTTTTTAGGAATAGATAATCTTAATTTTTTAATTAAAGAAATTATCCAAAACAAACAGATTTCTTCAGGAGTTTATAATTTTTCGGATGATGAGGTTTTATCTACAAATGAGCTTATTGAAATTGTTTCAAGGGTTTTGAACAAAAAAACACTTTCAATAGCAATTCCTAAAGCTTTAATTAAGGGGATAGGTAAAATCGGAGATGTAATTAAATTACCTTTAAACTCTGATAAAATTCAAAAATTAACTGAAAATTATAGGGTTTCAAATCAAAAAATAAAAGATGCTGTCGGAATTGATAAAATGCCATACACAGCTAAAGAGGGACTTGAAAGAACAATAAAAAGTTTTATAAATTAGATAATGCAATATACAATTTTAGGAATTATTTTAATGATTATTATGTTGCTCTATTTTAAAGTAGCAGATCATTTTAATATAATTGACAAACCAAATCAAAGAAGTTCGCATACAGAAATTACTTTGCGAGGAGGTGGAATCATTTTTTGGTTTGCAGCATTGTTATATTTTGCTCAAAACATTGAAACTAATTTCTTTTTTTTTACAGGAATTACTTTAGTCAGTTTAGTCAGTTTTTGGGACGATATTCAAAGTTTATCAAATAAAATCCGAATTTCAATTCATTTCCTTTCCATCACGTTAATTTTTTTTGATTTAAACTTATTTACTTTCGTCCCAATTTGGATAGTTTTAGTAAGTTACGTATTAGCAATAGGGCTCATTAATGCCTATAATTTCATGGATGGAATTAATGGTATTACAGGGCTTTATACTTTAGTAGTAATGGGGTCACTGTTGTATGTAAATACAAAAATCCAGCTTTTTACTGATGGTGTTTTTATAATATATGCAATGATTGCGAGCTTAGTTTTTCTGTTTTTTAATTATAGAAAAAAAGCAAAATGTTTTGCAGGCGATGTCGGAAGTATTGCTATAGCTTTTTGGGTAATTTATCTGGTGTTAGGACTAATTCTAAAAACAGAATCACTTATATGGTTATTATTTTTGGCAGTTTATGGAGTTGATGCAGTTTGTACAATTCTACACAGACTTTATCTTAAACAGAATATTTTTGAAGCGCATAGATTGCATTTATATCAGGTTCTTAGTAATGAATATAAAATACAACATAGGTTGGTATCTCTTCTTTATGCTTTAGCCCAGACAGGAATTTCTTTAATAGTTATTTTTCTTTATCAAAAAGTTCAGGATGCAATTATATTCGTAATTGTAATTTTGCCTTTATTATTCCTTTATTCATCAAAATTTTATTTATTAAAAAAAGTAATTTAAGATTGAATCATGGAACCTAAAATAATTCAAGGAGGAAAATTTTCAGATCATCGAGGAAGTATATCTTATGTAAACGATTTTAGTTTTACAGATATTGAAAGATTTTATATTATAAGTAATTCTAAAGAAAATCCAATTCGTGCGTGGCAAGGACATAAATTAGACGCAAAGAATTTTTATTGCCTTTCAGGCTCTTTTAAAATTCATTTTATAAAAATTGACAATTGGGAGAATCCTTCAAAGGACTTGGCTATTGAGACTTTTTTAGTTTCGGAATCTGACAGCAAAATTGTTCACATACCAGCTGGTTATGCAAATGCAGTTGAGTCTCTTGAAGAAAACTCAAAATTGATATCGTTTTCTACATTATCATTAAGTAATGTTAATGAAGATGATGTTCGTTATCCGTCAGATTATTGGCATATTAATAATGGACAATAAGAGAATTTATTTGTCATTATCTCAAGAAAGCGGATTTGAGCAAGAGTATATTCAGAATGCATTAAAGTCAAATTGGATTACTTCTAGTGGCCCAAATGTTGATGAATTTGAATATAGAATCCAAAATTTTTTTAAAAATGAAAATTTTGTTACGGCGACAAATTCGGGAACGTCTGCTATACATTTAGCATTAATTTTATTAGGTGTTAAAAGTGGAGATGAAGTGATCTGTCAAACTATGACTTTTGTAGCTTCTGCAAATCCAATTTTGTACCAAAATGCATACCCGATATTTGTAGATAGTGAAGTAGATACTTGGAATATCTGTCCGAAAAATCTTGAAATTGCAATAAAAGATAGGATAAGAAAAGGAAAAAAACCAAAAGCAATTATAGCAGTACATTTATATGGAATGCCTTATAAAATTGATGAGGTTCATTCAATTGCTGATAGATACGGCATACCAATTATTGAAGATGGTGCCGAAGCTCT
The DNA here is from genome assembly GCF_056824325.1 of Flavobacterium sp. B330r. Classification (NCBI taxonomy): domain Bacteria; kingdom Pseudomonadati; phylum Bacteroidota; class Flavobacteriia; order Flavobacteriales; family Flavobacteriaceae; genus Flavobacterium; species Flavobacterium sp. B330r. The sequence goes on along the minus strand of NZ_CP124860.1, from coordinate 1,101,912 downwards.
TGGGAGTACTTATAAAGAAAAAAAATGTGGTAGTTTTGGGACTTTTGGGATTTTGTCTTTTAATGGTAATAAAATCATTACCACTTCAAGTGGAGGAGCATTAATTTCGAATTCAAAAAGCATAAAAGAAAAAGCTATTTTTTATGCAACCCAATCAAAAGATTCAGCTGTACATTATCAGCATAGTGAAATAGGATATAACTATAGAATGAGTAATATCTGTGCCGGAATTGGTCTTGGACAAATTAAAGTTTTAGAACTGAATATTCGTCTTAGACGAGATAATCATTTATTCTATGAAGAAATTTTTAAAGACATTCAAAACGTACAACTATTCGATAATCCAAGCGGTGACTTTTTTTCTAATTTTTGGCTAAATACAATATTACTTGAAACAAAGATAGAAAGAGAAAGGTTGAGACTTGCTTTTGAAGAAGCTAATATAGAGAGTAGACCATTATGGAAGCCAATGCATTTACAGCCAGTTTTTGAAAAGTATTCCTATTACGGTAATAAAGTTGCTGAAGAATTGTTTGAAAAAGGCTTATGCTTGCCATCAGGATCAAATTTAAGTGCTAAAGATAGAAGTAGAATAAAAGAGGTTATTATAAATTTCTTTAAGTGAATAAAAAAATTAAAATGAAAATCGAAGAAACGTTTATAAAAGATTTGATAATAATTGAACCAACAGTATTTGGAGACGAAAGAGGGTATTTTTTTGAGTCTTATAGTAAAACTAAATTTGAAGATTTAGGGATTAATATTGAATTTGTTCAGGATAATCAGTCATTTTCAAAGAAAGGGACTTTAAGAGGTTTACATTATCAAAATCCTCCTTTTGCCCAGACAAAACTAGTTCGTGTTTTAGAAGGTGAAATTATTGATGTTGCAGTAGATTTAAGAAAAGATTCTCCTACTTATGGAAAAGCATTTAGTATTCTATTGTCAGCAGAGAATAAAAAGCAGTTATTAGTGCCACAAGGATTTGCGCATGGATTTTCAGTTATTAGTGACACTGCTTCAGTAATGTATAAATGTGATCAATTTTATAATAAAGCCTCTGAGGGCGGAATTAAATACGATGATCCGTCTTTGAGCATTGATTGGGGAATGAATCTGGATGAAGCAATAGTTTCAGAAAAAGATCAAATTCTTCCTTTTATTGAAAATTGTAATAGTTTATTTTAATGAAAAAAATTTTAGTAACTGGTGCAACAGGACAATTAGGATCAGAACTTTCAGTTTTAGCGCCTTCTTATCCTCAATATGATTGGGTATTTGCAGATAGAACTCAAATTACATTAGATAACTTGGAAATGCTTCAATCCCAATTAGAGGCAATTTGTCCTGATGTTATATTTAATTGTGGAGCTTATACAGCAGTTGATAAAGCTGAATCAGAAAAAGATTTAGTTTTTACAGTAAATCATTTAGCAGTAGAATTAATCGCAAAATATGCACGAGAAAAGAACGTTAGATTAATTCACGTTTCAACTGATTACGTATTTGATGGAACTTCGTCAATTGCTTTGGATGAAAAAGCTGAAACTAAACCTATAAATGTTTATGGAGAAAGTAAATTGGCTGGAGAAATTGATTGTTTAAAAGAAAACCCAGAATCCATTATTATTAGGACTTCGTGGGTTTATAGCAAGTTTGGAAATAATTTTGTAAAAACAATGCAGCGATTGATGCAGGAAAGAGAGGAAATTAATGTGGTTAATGACCAAATAGGTTCTCCCACTTACGCTGCTGACTTGGCTAAAGCAATGATTGATATCATCGAATCCTCAAAATGGATCCCCGGAATTTACAATTATTCGAATGAAGGCGAAATAAGCTGGCATGAATTTGCTTTAGGCATTAAAGAGCTTGGAGATTATAACTGTAAAGTTGTTGGAATTCCTTCATCAGCTTATCCAACCCCTGCAAAAAGACCAAGTTACTCACTATTAGATAAGAAAAAGATAAAAACAGTTTATAATTTAGAAGTTCCAAATTATAAAGAAAGTTTAAGAAAGATGTTTGCTTAAATTAAAAATGATTTGAAGATTTATACGAGAGAATTTCAAGGAAATCTAAAATCTAAAATATAAAATCAAAATATATGAAAGGAATTATATTAGCTGGAGGTTCTGGCACAAGATTGCATCCATTGACATTAGCTGTAAGTAAACAGCTAATGCCGGTTTACGATAAACCTATGATTTATTATCCGTTATCAACATTAATGATGGCAGGAATTAATGAAATTTTAATTATATCTACCCCTCACGATCTACCGCATTTTAAAAAACTTTTAGGCGATGGGAGTACGGTTGGTTGTAAGTTTAGTTATGCAGAACAACCAAATCCGAATGGATTGGCTCAGGCTTTTGTAATCGGAGAGGAATTTATTGGAAAAGATAAAGTTGCTTTAGTACTGGGAGATAATATTTTCTTCGGTACTAATATGCAGCAATTGTTAAAAGATAATGCGGATCCAGATGGAGGAGTTGTTTTTGCTTACCATGTTTCGGATCCTGAAAGATATGGAGTAGTGGAATTTGATGAAAGTAAAAATGCTATTTCTATTGAGGAAAAACCTTTAGAACCTAAATCTAATTATGCCGTTCCAGGACTTTATTTCTACGATAATTCTGTTGTAGAGATTGCAAAAAGCATAAAACCAAGTGCTAGAGGTGAATATGAAATTACGGATATAAACAAAGTTTATCTTGAAAAAGGCAAATTAAAAGTGGGTATACTAAGTAGAGGAACAGCTTGGCTGGATACAGGAACTTTTAATAGTTTAATGCAAGCTGGGCAATTTGTACAAGTTCTAGAAGAAAGACAAGGATTAAAGGTTGGGTGCATTGAAGAAATTGCATGGAGGCAAGGATTTATTGACGATGCACGACTGGAAGAATTAGCTCAGCCATTACTTAAATCTGGTTATGGAACTTATCTTTTGGAATTTTTAAAGCAAAAGAAAAAAGGTGTTAAAATTTAATTTGCACCATTAAGTAATTATTTAAAACCTTTAATTTGTATTTTTGTATAAAGTTCAAATTTTACTGACTTAAAAAATGCTAAATTGAATACAGAAAAACCAAATAATATAGCCTCTTTGTTATATAGAACCTTTTCTCCAAGAAACCTTAGAGCAAATATCAATAATTTGAGTTATTTGCCTAGGTGGATTATTGTTGCTATTGATGTAATGGTTTTGTTTTTTTCATTTTCCTTTACTTATTTGCTTTTTGATGGAACTGCAATTGGGTACATTATAACTTCTCATGATTTTTATTTTGTAGCGGGATTAATAACAGTCAATATATTTTTCTTTTGGCTCTTTAGAACCTATTCAGGAATTATTAGACACTCCTCATATATTGATGCAATAAAATTGCTTTTCTCTCAAATGTCAGTTTTAGTTTTCTTTCTATTTATAAATCTAATATTTGAATTATATACTGGGCATAAAGCATTTTTAAATACAGCGCTTTTTATCAATTTAGTTTTATCTTTTTGCGGCCTATTTTTATATCGTGTTATTGTAAAGCAAACATTTGAGATGTATTTTTCGGAAAAAGCGACAACTAAGCTTGTACGGACAGTTATTTATGGTACAGATGCAAATGCAATTTCTGTCGCAAATGCTTTAAAATTTGAGACGCCTTCTAGGTTTAAAATTGTTGGATTTGTTGATAAGAATAATCAGAATGCATCTAAGAGAATGCTAGATCTTCCTATTTTAATTTTAAGAAAGAAACTTCCTGCTTTAATGCGTTCTGTTGCAGCAGAAGGGGTAATTATTGCAGATAAAAGTTTGACAAAAGATGAACAACTTATTATTGTTGATCAATGTTTAGAGTTCAATTACAGAGTATATACGGTTCCATTGATTTCAGATTGGGAAAATCAAAAAGAAATTTCTCAGAAAGTAAAAAATATACAGATTGAAGATTTATTAGAAAGAAAACCTATAGTCTTAGATAGTAAATCAATTTCGAAACAATTAAAAGATAAAACAATCTTAATAACAGGTGCGGCTGGTTCAATTGGGAGTGAGATTGTCAGACAGGTTCTGAATTTTAATCCAAAAAATGTAATTGTTTTAGATCACGCAGAGACACCGTTACACAATTTATGCTTAGAAACTCAGGGAATGAATTTCAGCACGAAAATTGTTGCAGTAATTGCTGATGTAAGAAGTAAAAAAGCTTTAGAAAAAGTTTTTAAAAATTATAATCCTCATGTTGTTTTTCATGCGGCAGCTTACAAACATGTGCCTTTGATGGAAGAGAATCCGTCTCAAGCAATTCAAACTAATATTAAAGGAACTAAAAACCTTGCCGATTTAGCTTGTAAATATCAGGTTAAGAAATTTGTAATGGTTTCTACCGATAAAGCTGTTAACCCAAGTAATGTAATGGGGGCTAGTAAACGTATTGCAGAAAAATATGTGCAGTCTCTATTCTTAAAAAACCAAAGGGAAAAGGTTGAAGGGGGTACAAAATTTATTACTACTCGTTTTGGAAATGTTTTAGGCTCAAATGGATCTGTTGTTCCCTTATTTACTAAACAAATAGCAGAAGGAGGACCAGTAACAATTACACATCAGGATATAATTCGTTATTTTATGACAATCCCTGAGGCATGTCAACTTGTATTAGAAGCTGGAGCTATGGGTAATGGTGGTGAAATTTATATTTTTGACATGGGTAAACCAGTTAGAATTATTGATTTGGCACGAAAAATGATTAAGCTGGCTGGTTTTATTCCTGACAAAGAAATTAAAATTAAAATAGTTGGTTTAAGACCTGGAGAAAAACTTTACGAAGAATTATTAAATGATACTTCTAAGACTCTTCCAACACATCACAATAAAATCATGATTGCGCAAGAAATTCAAGACGAGTATGAAAATCTTCATAATGAGGTTGATGAATTGATAGGAATTGCTGATTTTTACGAAAATGATGATATTGTTTCAAAAATGAAAAAGATAGTTCCAGAATTCAAAAGCATGAATTCAACTTTTGAAGTTTTAGATAAATAAGATCAAACAAAAATAAATTCAAATATAGTCAAGAGGTGTTTTTTTAAACGCCTCTTGATATTTTAAACAAATTTTAAAATGTTAAAAATCTTGTTAAATTTTTTAAATTAAGATTTTTAAGCCCCTTTAAATGGATTCTAAAAATACAAACGACTGGCTGTTTGAAATAACACCCAAGAATAAATTTTTCTCGCTTAATTTTAAAGAAATTTGGCAATATCGAGATTTACTAATGCTTTTCGTAAAGCGAGATATAATTACAGTTTATAAACAAACTGTTTTGGGACCACTCTGGTATCTAATTCAACCTTTGTTTACTTCTATAACCTTTACCATCATATTCAATAATGTAGCAGGAATTAAGACGGGATCTATTCCACCATTCTTATTTAATCTTGCCGGAATTATGGTTTGGAATTATTTTACTGCTTGCTTAAATGGAACCTCAGATACTTTTAAATCCAATGCAGGAATATTTGGGAAAGTATATTTCCCTAGAATTATTACTCCTTTATCAATAGTAATTTCGAACTTAATAAAATTTGGAATTCAATTTGGGATATTTATTTTCTTTTACATTTTCTTTTATTTTCAAGGAGCAGATTTAAACCTAAATGCATCAGTATTATTTTTTCCAATCTTAATTTCATTTATGGGAATTTTGGGGTTAGGTTTGGGTATGATGATTTCTTCAATGGTTACTAAATATAGAGATTTAAATAATTTAGTTGGTTTTGGAGTACAATTACTAATGTATATATCTGCTGTAATGTATCCCATGGAATTAATAAAAGAAAAACTTCCAAAATTTGGATGGATTGTAGAATACAACCCATTGGCTTATGTTATAGAAACTTCTCGCTATATGCTTTTAAATATTGGAAGTATTTCAATTTTGGGTTTAGTATATACAATGATAATTACAATTGTAGTTTTCTTCATTGGGTTACTAATTTTTAATAGAACAGAAAAAAGCTTTATAGATACTGTATAAATGAAAGACATCATATTAAAAGCTGAAAATATCTCTAAGCAATATCGTTTAGGTCAAGTTGGAACAGGTACTTTAAGTCATGATTTAAATCGATGGTGGCATAAAATTCGAGGAAAAGAAAATCCATATCTCAAAATAGGAGATATTAATGATCGCTCTACAAAAGGAACTTCAGATTATGTTTGGGCTTTACAGGATATAAATTTTGAAGTGGAAAGAGGTGAGGTTTTAGGAATTATTGGAAAGAATGGGGCAGGAAAATCTACGCTTTTAAAAATTCTTTCAAAAGTTACCGCACCAACAACAGGTAGTATAAAATCTCGAGGACGTATAGCTTCTTTATTAGAAGTTGGTACAGGTTTTAATGGTGAAATGACAGGAAGAGAAAATATATTTCTAAATGGAACCATTTTAGGAATGACTAAAAAGGAAATTGCTTCAAAATTAGATGAAATTATTGCATTCTCAGGATGCGAACGTTACATAGATACCCCTGTAAAAAGATATAGCTCTGGAATGACAGTACGATTAGCATTTGCTGTTGCAGCATTTTTAGAGCCAGAGATTCTGATAATAGATGAAGTGCTTGCTGTAGGTGACGCAGAATTTCAAAAAAAGGCTATTGGTAAAATGAAAGATATTGCTAGCGGTGAAGGAAGAACGGTTTTATTTGTCAGTCATGATTTAGCTGCCATAAAAGCATTATGTTTGAAAACAATTCTATTAAACAATGGTAATGTTCAAATGATTTCTGATACAGAGACTGTTATAAATACCTATTTATCTTCTAGTACTTCTGAAGAATTATTAATTAAAAAAAATGCTGGAAAAGTAATTACAGATATTGAAATGCCCGAGAAAACTCAAATATTTTCAGGTAAACCATTCGACTTTTCTGTATACTTTAATAATAATGAACTGACCCAAGCTTCTTTAGGATACTTAATTAAAAATGAAAGCGGGCAGACGGTCATGGCTGCCAATATGCATCAGTACGGACAGAATTTGACAATTGATACAGGTCAGAATAAAATAGGCGTTCACATTGATCGATTACCCCTTAATCCAGGAAATTATTCTCTATCATTATATTTGAGCAATGGAGCATTTGATTTGGACATTCTCGAAGAGGCGGTATCATTTAATGTTTTTTGGGATGATGAAAATGTGATTGGCCCTAAAAAGGGGTGGGGATGGACATATGCCAAAACAGAATGGATTTATTAAAATAATATTTTAAATGAAGAATTGTATTTTATGCGAATCTGAAAAGATCAGCAACTATGAAAATGTTAGCTTCGAATTGCTAAAGAAAATTTATAAAAATTCTCTAGATATTGACATTTCGAAAGGATTAGAAAATGATGCTGATATAAAATTTTACCATTGTGAAAATTGCAGTCTAGATTTTTTTGAACCAAAATTTGCAGGTGATGGCTTTTTTTATGAAGAATTACAGCGTAAGAGAAAAGTTTATTACAGTCCGGATAGAAAAGAATTTGAATCTGCTTCAGAATTTATACAAGAAAATGAATCGGTTTTAGAAGTTGGATCAGGTTCTGGTTTTTTTGCCCAAAAAATAAAAACCAATAATTATGTTGGTTTAGAATTTAATGATGAAGCAATTAAAAAAGCCAGTGAAAAAGGAATAAAATTAATTAAGCAAAATATTGAAAAGTATGCTGAAAACACTGAGGAGAAATTTGATGTAGTTTGTTCTTTCCACGTTCTAGAACATGTACAAAATCCCAGAGAATTTCTGAAAGCTTCGATTAGCAAATTAAATCCTAAGGGAAAACTTATTATCGCAGTTCCTTGTAACGACTCAGCTTTAACTAGTAATCATAATCATATACTTAATCTTCCGCCTCATCATATTACGAGATGGAAAATCAGCTCGTTGATAAGACTTGTAGATCTTTTTGACTTGAAATTAATAGATTATAAAGTCATCCCAATTTCTGAAGACATTAGCAAAAGACAATACCTTAAGTATGTTATGTTAAAAAAGGTCGTCAATATTCTTTATCCTAAAAACAAAATTGTAATAGATCCTCAAAAACTAAACAGGGTAAAAAAATGGACAGATTTTATAGTTTCTAAATTGAGACTTCATAAAATGTACAATCAAAAAAAGATTGTAGGAGAAAATGTAATGTTCGTTTTTGAAAAAAAATAATAGACCAGTATAAATGAAAGTCTTGTTTTGGTTAGGCTCTTTTCCTGCTGTTTCGGAAACTTTTATTAGAAATCAGATTGTTGATTTGATTGATAATGGAATCGATGTACAGATTTTTTGCAACAGCAAAAATGAAGATATACAAGGATTAGAAGGATTTGAAAAATATGATCTGTTAAACAAGACGATAGACTTTAAAGATATTTTACCTCAGTCAAATTTTAAAAAAATAAAAAGTTTTTTTAAAATTTTGCTAAATCATTTTTTGACTTTCAATTTCTGGTATTTTATTAAATTATTAAGGCTTTTGCTTATCGAAAGAAAAAGTTATTCTTTCAGTTCTTTTTTTATTCTCAATTATATTTTAGCTCAAAAAATAAATGTTATCCACTGTCATTTTGGGCCCATAGGAAAAAAAGCTGTATTTATAAAAAAAATAGATGTACCTGTAAAATTAATCTGCACATTTCATGGATATGACATTCGTCTGGGGATAAAAAGAGGAAAAATGTTCTATAGTGATTTGTTCCGTTATGCTGATTCAATACTTTCAATATCAAACTACAATAAAGAAATGTTATTGTCTTTTGGCCTGAACCCTAAAAAAATGGAAGATTTAAATAACGGTGTTGCAGTGTCTTCAGAGAAAAAACATAAAGAAAAAAGAAATGAAGAAGTACAAATACTAGCAGTTGGAAGATTGGTTGAAGAAAAAGGATATGATTTGGCTCTAAATGCAATTTCAGGCTTTCGTAAAAAAAATCCAGAAGTGAAGTTTCGTTATGATATTATTGGAGGCGGACACCTCGAAAAAATATTAAAACAAAAATGCAAAGATTTGAATATTGAGTCTTTGATTACATTTCATTTGTCGCAAAATTCTGAATTTGTAAAAAGTAGAATGCAAAATTCTGATTTTCTTTTGCTTAGTAGTTTACAGGAAGCAATTCCGACAGTTATTTTAGAAGCTCAAGCATATTCACTTCCTGTTCTTGCAACCAATGTGGGATCTGTGAGGGATTTGGTAATCAATGATAAGACGGGCTTTTTATCCGAGGTTTCCGAAGAAGCTCTTATTACATCTTTAGAAAGGATGTTTAAAAATAAAAATAAATGGGAGTTTTATGGGGCTAATGCAAAGAGAAATATAATTCTTAATTATGATAAAAATAAGCTTACTCAGAAATTAATAAAAATATATCAGGTATAAAGATGAACAGTCCTTTAATTTCTATCATAATTCCAGCTTATAATCGTGCATATATTATTGCCGAAACATTAAATAGCATTTTAATACAAACCTATCAAAACTGGGAATGTATTATTGTCGACGATGGGTCATCAGATGGTACAGAAAAAGTGGTAGATGAATTTGTGAAAAAAGATAATCGCTTTAAATTTTACAGTAGACCTTCTGACCGCTTAAAAGGAGCGAATGCCTGTAGAAATTTTGGACTTGAGAATAGTAAAGGCGAATATGTAATGTTTTTGGATTCAGATGATATTTGTGAAACTTTTTGTTTAGAGGAAAGGGTAGATATATTTATGAGCGATCCAACAATAGATTTGTTAATTAGAGACACAGCTTTTCTTATTGATGATGTAAAGCAAACATTTTCTATTAATAAAAATCCGGAAACAAAGAACAGTGAAGAATATTTAAGTATGTTCTTGAGCTATACAATTCCTTGGCCGATAATGGCATGCTCATATAAAAAAAACAGTATTGCAAATTGTAAATTTGATGAAAATTTAAAGCGTTTTCAGGATTTAAGTTTTAATATAAAAGTACTTTCGCAATCTAAAAAGATAAAGACACACAGAGATTTTAAAATCGATAATTATTACCGAGATGATAAGTTAAAGGTTCTTAGGCCAAATTTTATTAAAAATATTTACGAGTCACTTATTGTTTTTTGCCAAATTCATAAAGATTTATTAGTCAATAAAAACTATAAATTAGATTTTCGAAAATTTATTAGTAAAATTATTTTACAGTTTTTAATGCCCTATTTTTATGAAAACAAGAAAGAATCTAATAAATTTCTTTTCTGGGCAATTAAATCGAATATTTTTGCAGTAAATCAGAAATTCACAGTAGTAATGATGCTACTTTTCTTAAATGCTGGACTATTTAAAATACAGGGTATTGGAATGAACAGACTCAGAAATAGATTTAAAATAATCGCAAATTAATTTGGAAGAACGAGTGTTAGAAAAAACTTTAATTTCTGTTATTGTACCTTGCTATAATCAAGCACATTTCTTGTCAGAAACTTTGCAATCTGTCTTAGATCAAACTTTCGGAGATTGGGAATGTATTATTGTTAATGATGGCAGTCCAGATAGTACAGAAGAGATAGCTCGAGAATGGTGTAGTAAAGATTATCGTTTTAAATATCTGAAAAAAGAAAATGGAGGTTTGTCAAGTGCAAGAAATGCCGGAATTACAGTTAGTGAAGGAAAATATATTCTGCCTCTTGATTCAGATGATAAAATTCATTTTACATTCTTGGAAAAGATAAGTCAGGCTTTCATAAAAAATAGAAATTTAAAGTTAGTTACCTCAAAAATTAAGTTTTTTGGAATCAATAATAGTGAAATGAAACTACCAGATTATAAATATCAAAAATTATTGGTGCGAAACTGTTTTGTTTGCTGTTCTTGTTTTGAAAAAAAGGAATGGGAGAGAGTAAACGGGTATGATGAAAAGATGAAATCATTTGAAGATTGGGAGTTTTGGATTAGAATTCTAGATGAAAAGAGTCAAGTGTATAAAATTCCAGAATTTATGTTTTTTTACAGAAAGCATGAATTAGGGAGCATGAGCAACAAATTTGTAAGGGATCCTGATTTTTATTTCGGATTATACGATTATGTGTATGAGAAACATAAAGCAATTTATAAAAAATATTTTCCAAATCCCATTATAGCTTATAATGAAAATTTGATTTTAAAAGAATTCAACGAAAAAGTCAAAAAGAATATTATTTTTAAATTGTTAGTGAAAATCAAGACCAGATTATGAAAATTAGTGTTATAATTAGAGCTAAAAATCAGGAGAAAGCTCTTGATTTTCTACTTAAAAATTTAAAACAAAGGTATGCTCAGGAAATCGATGAGGTTATTGTTTTAGATAATTTATCTGTAGACGGTAGCCGCAAAACAGCAGAAGAGTATGGAGCTAAATTTGTTTCGATAGAAAAATTCAGTTACGGAGGCAGTGCAAATGTGGGAGCTTCATCTGCATCACATGAAATTGTAGTTATATTTAGTGCACATTCTTATCCCGTTAGTCCTGACTTTTTTAAGGTAATAAAGCAAAAATTTGAAGAAAATGCAAATTTAGCTGGTCTTAGATGCCTTCATTCAACAAATGATTATAAGAATTATATATTGGGTATAGATGCTGTTACTGATCCAAATAAATCGGGTCTGATTTTTTCTGGTTCTGCTTTTAAGAAAGAAATATGGAAGATTATTCCTTTTAATGAAAATGTGCCGACTTTTGAAGATAAAGATTGGACCAAAAGAGTATTAAATGCAGGTTATACAATTGATTTTGCTCCAGTAGTTTTTAATTATGAAATAAAAAGAACAAATGCCCAGAATTATTTTCGATTTACAAGAGATGTGATTGGCAACTATCAGATTTGGCATCAGGAATATTCAGGACTTTCAATTCTAAAAGGATTTATAATGTCTTTAATTAGAATATTTAAAAAATCTTTCATAGAAGTATATTACGCATTTAAAAGAATGTTTTTTATGATTCGTTTTAAGTTTAATAAACCACAAAAATTCGATTATTAATGAGAATCATTTTTTTGTATTGGTGTTCTTTAAAACGAGAAGACAAAAGAGATAATTATGGTGATGTACTATCTAAATACATAGTTAAAAAGCTGAGTAGATCTTTTGTAATTAAGGTTAAATATCCGTCATCAAAATTCTATAATTTTTTTATAAAAAATTATAGTGTGATAGGCAGTATTATAACAGCGGCAAGTGCAAACACAATTGTTTGGGGAAGCGGTATTATAAAAAAAAATGAAAATATCAGAAAAGCTATTTTTTTGGCGGTTAGAGGCCCTCGTACAAGAAAGAGAATAATGGAATTGGGTTATGAAGTTCCTGAAGTTTACGGCGATCCAGCAATTTTACTTCCTATTTTGTTTGAAAATAAAACAGCAAAGAAATTTCAAATTGGGATTATACCGCATTATGTTGATTATGATGAAGTAAATAAGTTTTATAAAAATGATCAGAGAATAAAAGTAATTGATTTACTAACTTCTGATGTAGAACAGACGACAATTGAAATATTAGAATGCGAAAAAATTGTATCATCGTCCCTTCATGGAGTAATAGTTTCGCAGGCTTACAATATTCCTGCTTTATGGGTTAAATTTTCAGATAAATTGTCTGGAGATAATGTTAAATTTTACGATTATTTTGAATCGTTAGATATTCTATATAAGAAAGAATTTTTATATAGAGTAAACGATTTAACATATGAGGAAATAAACGCTTTATTATCTGATAATAAAGAGATTTTACTTCCTAATGAAGAAATTGTTTCTTTGAGGAGAAAGGAATTACTAAACACTTGCCCTTTTATTAAATGAGAGTAGGCGAAAACCCTGTAAGAGATAAACAAATTCAAAAAAGTGACGCTTTTCATAGAGTTATCATTCCATTGTATATTCCTGATGAAGAAGGATATTATGCAGATGCTTTTCAGATTTTTAAATATTGTCTGTTATCCGTAAAAAAAACAAGCTCTTCTTCTATTAAAGTATCTGTAGTAAGTAACGGAAGCTGTGCGAAGGTTAATGAAAAATTAGTAGCTCTTCTTAATGAAAATGATATTGATGAACTAATTATAGAAAAAAGCCCCATTGGCAAAATTAATAGTGTTTTAAAAGCACTTCGAACAGCAGATGAACGTTTGATTACAGTAACTGACGCAGACGTTTTGTTTGATAATAATTGGGAAAAAGCAGTTTTGGAAATTTTTAAGGCTTTTCCGAAAGCAGGTTCTGTAAGTCCGGTTCCTGTTTTTAGAACTCACTTCAGACATACAGGCAATATTTGGATGAATCATTTTTTTTCGAAAAAAATATTCTTTAGGTCAGTAAAAAATCCAGAGGGATTAACAGCATTTGCAAAAAGTATAGGTTGGGAATGGTTGGACTTAAAGTTTAAAGATGTAATAGGAACGATAAAAGTCAAAGATACTACTGCAGTTTTAGGATGTTCACATTTTGTGGTTACTTACAAACGTGAAGTTTTTAATGAGTCGCCTAAAAAAAATAGCAAATACTTATTAGGAGGAAGCAGTGAACATTTATATCTAGATGTACCAGTTTTGAAAATGGGCGGATATCGTCTTGCAACTTATGATAATCATGCGTTTCATATGGGGAACAGTTTAGAGCCTTGGATGATCAATATTTACGAAAATTTGATAACGAATGAAAAGCAGATTTTAGATTATAGTTTTTTAAAGAAACTCAAAAAGAACAAACTAGATTTTTTTTTAAGTGAAAAAGTTTTTAGAGGAATTATTAGCATTAAAAGAATTAAAAATTATATACTTAAACGTAAAGGACTCACCAAGGAACAAATTAAAAATTTTACAAGTTGATATCAATTGTTTTAACCAATCGAAATCGAGATTTAAATATTGTGAAAAAATGTTTAGACTCACTCCAAAATCAGTCTAATGATCGATTTGAATTGTTTTTTGTAGATTATGGTTCTGAGCAAACTTATTATGTCCGTTTAGAAGAATTAATGTACTCTTATCCTAAAGCAAATTTTATTAACTGTCCAGTTTCAGGACAGCTTTGGAATAAATGCAGGGCTATTAACATTGTACTAAAAAGCTGTAAAACAGACTTTTTTTTCGTAGGAGATATAGACATGATCTATCATCCTAATTTTGTACAGAGACTTTATGAACTAAAAAAAGAAAATACAGTCAAATATTTTCAGGTAGGCTTTTTGGATAAGAATCAAAGCAGAAAAAGTGGTTCATTTGAAGAATATAAAATTAGTTTTAATTCTACGATAGGCGCAACAGGAATGACGTTGTACCCAACACAATTGCTGAAACAGATTAACGGATTTGATGAGTTTTATCATGGTTGGGGATCAGAAGATACAGACGTACATGTCAGGTTAAAAAATCTTGGTATAACTGTTGAATATTATGATAAAGAAATTTTGTTGCTACATCAGTGGCATCCGAAAGTATATCGCTCAGTACATAATAAAGTTGCTTTTCATTCTTCACTGGAAAAAATCAACTCCAGATACCTTTTACAAACCGATAAGTTAAAAAAAACTAAGGCCAATCTTAATTTTGAGTGGGGAATAATTCCAAATCCTTATGATTATCACTCTTTAGAAAATCCTAATGTTTTTATTTCCTTAACAAATGAAAAAGCGGCAATCGATGCTTTGCTTCGAGGTATACTGAATAATTTAAAAAATTCAATTGCAGAAATAGAAATTAAAAAAACTGCGAATGAGAATAAAATAAAAAATCTAATCAAAAGATTTGTAGGGAAAAAGTATAATGAATATTACGATTTTCAAATAATAAACAATTTACTTTTAGAAGTTATAATTTCTTTTTACAGAAATGCACCTTATCAATATTCTATGGATCAAAATAAAATTCGTTTAAAAATAAAACTATAAGAAACTTAATGATCAAGAAAATACTTAAAATGCTGAAAGGCGTTAAAAATCTAGATTCTAGAATCCAGAAAATTGAAACATCTACTAGCCAAAATAGAAATGAGAAAAAATCGGATATCGAAAGATGGCAGGACAAAAATGAATTATTCACAAATTGGAATCAAAGAACTGCAATTTTAGGAGATTTTATTATGCCCGATTCGGATATAATAGAATTTGGAGCTGGTAATATGTTCTTAAAAACATATCTTTCAAACTATAAAAGTTATACACCTTCTGATATTGTAAAGAGATTTGATGAAACCGTGGTTTGTGATTTAAATGCAGAAATAGATATCGATTTTTCAAAATATCAAGCAGTAGTTTTCAGTGGTGTTTTAGAATATGTTTATGATATTGATAGAGTTTTCGAGATAATTTCAAAAGACATTAAACAGGTTGTCATTTCTTATTGCTGTTCCGATATTGTACAATTAACAAGAGAAAAAAATGGTTGGTTAAGTGATTATACTTATAATGAACTGATTGAAATTTTTAAAAAGTATAATTTTGAAATTATAAATTATACTGAATGGAAAAAGCAGTCGATTTTTAATCTTGTAAGTAAATCAAATACTTAGGAATAATAAACTAATATTAGTCTGAAAACGCAAAAATCTTTATTTAAATAATAAAAATTATGAAAAAAATTGCCATAATTCCACTTCGTAAAAATTCAAAAGGGATTTCTGGAAAGAATAAAAAGAAAATGCTTGGAAGACCTCTTTTTTCATGGGTTCTAACAGAAGCTATTTTCTCAGAATTAGATGAGGTTTATGTTTTTACAGATGATCAGGATATTATAGATTATATCCATAGAGAATATTTTTGGACTCCAAAAGTGAAGACGCTTTTGAGAAATGATGAAAATGCTTCTGATACAGCATCTACAGAAAGTGCCATGTTAGAATTTTCAGCAATGATTAAAAATGATTTTGATTTGTTATGTTTATTGCAGGCAACCTCTCCAATGACAAAAGCTAATGATATAAATGCAACATTAAACGAAATTCTTATCAATAAAAAAGAATCGGCTTTAACGGTTGTCAATACACATCGTTTTATCTGGAATTCAGACGGAACTTCAAGTAATTATGATGTTTTTAAAAGACCAAGACGTCAGGATTTTGACGGATTATTGATTGAAAACGGAGCTGTTTATGTGACCACAAAAGAAGCTTTTCTAAATTCAAAAAATAGAATAAGCGGTTCAATTGGTTTGGTAAAAATGGCAGAAGAATCTCTTATAGAAATAGACAGTTTATCTGATTGGGATATTATTGAAAAACTTTTAGGAGATCGTCAGAAAAAACAAAAAATACATCAAAGAATAGATTATTTAGTTTTAGATGTCGATGGCGTGTTTACAGACGGATGCGTATATTATGATGCAAATGGTGAAATGGCTAAAAAATTTGATATGCGCGATGGAATGGGCTTAGAAATTTTAAGACAAAATAATGTTGAGGTTGTTGTTTTGACATCAGAAAATTCTGATTTAGTTGCTCAGAGAATGAAGAAATTGCAGATTAAACATATATTTTTAGGAGTAAAAGATAAATTTTCCTTTTTAACACATTTTCTTTCGGAGAGAAATAGTAGTTTTGGCGCCGTTTCGTACGTGGGCGATGATGTAAATGATTTAGCAAATATTTGTAGCGTTGGATGGTCTTTTACGCCAGCAGATGCAACAGATATTGTAAAAGCAAATGCTGATTATGTTTTGACACATCAATCGGGATCAGGTGCAATACGCGAAACTTGTGAAATTTTATTAAAGTACAATAAACGTTATGAAGGAATTTAAAAAACCTTATGTGATAGCCGAAATTGGTTGCAATCATAAAGGCGAAATGGAAATCGCAAAAGAGTTAATTAAAATTGCAAAAATCTTCGGAAACGCAGATGCGGTTAAATTTCAAAAGCGCAATAATAAAGAGCTTCTAACAGAAGAACAATATCATGCTCCACACCCAAATGCTTCTAATTCTTATGGAGAAACGTATGGTGAACACAGAGAATTTTTAGAGTTTGATGTTGAACAGCATAGAGAGTTAAAAAGGTATTGTGACGAAATTGGAATTACTTATTCTACATCAGTTTGGGATACAACTTCTGCAAAAGAAATTGCGTCATTAAATCCAGATTTTATTAAAATACCTTCTGCTTGTAACAACAATTTTGAAATGTTGGAATGGCTTAGCGAAAATTATTCAGGAGAAATTCATATTTCTACAGGAATGACAACTAAAGACGAAACAGATATTTTAGTTGATTTTTTTACAAAAAAAGAAAGAAACAAGGATTTGGTTTTGTATAACTGCACATCAGGTTATCCCGTTCCTTTTGAAGATGTTTGCCTTTTAGATATTAATATTTTACAGCAAAAATATGGGCAAGAGGTTAAACATATTGGTTTTTCAGGTCATCATTTAGGTATTGCTGTAGATATGGCTGCTTATACCTTGGGAGCTAATATTATAGAAAGACATTACACTCTTGATCGAACATGGAAGGGTACAGATCATGCGGCTTCATTAGAACCTATGGGGTTAAGAAAGCTTACGCGTGATTTAAATGCAGTTTACCAGGCATTAACTTTTAAATCGTCTGATATTTTACCAATAGAACAAATTCAAAGAGATAAATTAAAAAATAAAAAAGTTTAATTGTATGTTTTTCTCAAACACGATTAGACTTTTTTGGTGGAATGAAAAAATCATTCAAAAAAAAAATAAAGAGAATTACGGAGATCTTTTAGGCAAATATCTTGTCGAAAAAATATCTTCAAAAAAAGTTGTTTTTGCTTGGCCAAAAAAGTTTTCATTTTTCGATTGGTTTGCTCCTATTTATGTTACAATTGGAAGTATATTAGCAAACGTAAATCATAAATGCATTGTTTGGGGAAGCGGTATAATTAATCAGAAAATAAGGGTAAAAAAAGCAGTTTTTCTTGCCGTTCGAGGACCTCAAACAAGAAAATATCTTCTAAGCCTTTCTTATGATGTCCCAGAAATTTACGGAGATCCAGCATTATTATTACCAAGGTATTTTAATCCTAAAATTGAAAAAAAATATAAATATGGTTTTGTGCCTCATTACAATGATTTCAAAATAGTAAAAGATTGGTTTAAAGATAATCCAGAAGTACTTCTGATAGATATGATGACAAATGATATTGAATCAAAAACAATAGAATTTCTTCAATGCGAGAAAATTGTTTCATCTTCACTTCACGGAGTTATTATCGCACATGCTTATAATATTCCAGCTGTTTGGCAGAAGCTTTCTGATAAGGTGTTTGGTGATGATATAAAATATCAAGATTATTATGAATCTGTGGATTTGCCATTTTTTAAACCAGAAATAAGATTTGAAAAATATTCTGTTTCTGACTTGGAAGATTTATTCGAAAAACTTCCAAATCTTCCAAGAAGAGAAATTATAAATCAATTATGTGACGGATTAATGAATGTCTGTCCTTTTAAATAAAAACTTTAGCGAGCATATTATAGATTTTTGTTTTCGATGAAAAAAAACATATTTATTTTTTTACCTGATGGTGTTGGACTTCGAAATTTTGCTTTGACTTCTTTTAAAGAAATTGGCGAAAAGAATAATTTCGATATTACATATTGGAATAATACACCTTTCTCAATTACGGAGAAATTAGGTTTCAAGGAGTTAAAAATTCAAGAAAAATCACTACACCCGTTAACGACAGTTTATAGTCGCGCACGTAAAAGAATGGAATTATGTTTTTTTGATAAGAAGTTTAAAGAAGTGGTTTATAGTACCTATAATTTTCCACAATCTTATAAAGGAGCCAATAATCTTGCTAAAAGTTTAATGGTTGATGTTTTAACAATTTTTGGCTCTAATGAAAAAGGAATCAAATTTGTTAGAGGACAAATAAAGAAAGGAGAGCGCACTACAAGCAAATACAAAGAAAGTAGGAGACAATTAGAAGAGCATAAGCCAGATTTTGTTTTTTGTACCAATCAACGCCCAACTCAAGCAATTGCTTCTATTTTGGCGGCACAGGATTTAGGAATTCCAACAGGAACTTTTATTTTTTCTTGGGATAATCTTCCTAAAGCAACGACATTAGTAGAAACTGATTATTATTTTGTGTGGAGTGAGCACATGAAAAAAGAAGTTCTAATGTATTGCCCTTATGTAAATGAAGACCAAATTTTTGTTACAGGAACGCCCCAATTCGAAAGTCATTTTGACAAGGCACTTTTGCAATCGAAAGAAGACTTTTATAATTCACATAATCTTGATTTTAGCAAAAAATACATTTGTTACTCAGGTGATGATATAGTTACATCTCCTTTAGATCAATACTATTTAGAAGATTTAGCATTATCAGTTAGAGAATTAAACCAAAACGGATATTCCTTAGGTATTATTTACCGAAAGTGCCCAGTAGATTTTACAGATCGTTATGATGAGGTTTTGAAGAAATATCAAGATGTTATGGTAAGCATTGATCCATTGTGGAGCCCAGTTGGGGAAAATTGGAATGAAATTATGCCGACAAAAGAAGATTTTGCATTGCAGGCAAATATTTGTGAATACACAGAATTTGTTGGTAATATTGCTTCTTCTATGGTATTTGATTTTTCTGCACACAATAAATCTTGTCTCTTTTTTGATTATGAACAACCACAATTAAAAAAAGGAATTCGAGATATTGGACAAAATTATAAATACATTCATTTTAGATCAAAACCTTCCGAAGAAGCTGCTTTATGGATAAGAGATAAAAGAAATCTAACTACTATAGTTAAAAATATTATTGACGGAAAAATTTCAAGTGTAAAAGAGAGTAAAAAATGGTTCGAGATTATTGTTGGACCAAATCCGACCAAAGCATCTGAAAAAATCTGGGAAAGTTTAAACAGCATTTTAAGAAAGTAAACATTTATGTTCTTTAACTCTTTGGCTTTTGCCATATTTTTACCAATAGTCTTTTTCTTATATTGGTTCGTTTTCAATAAAACAAAAAGCAGACAAAATGCTTTGTTGATTGTGGCCAGTTATTATTTTTATTCTTGCTGGGATTGGAGATTTCTATTCCTGCTAGTTTTTTCTACATTTTTAGACTATTTCACAGGAATTCAAATTGAGAGAAGCAACTCAGAAAAGGGACGAAAATTTTGGTTTTGGCTTAGTATTTTAGTGAATTTAGGATTTTTAGGAATTTTTAAATACTATAACTTCTTCGCTACTTCATTTGCAGAAATGTTTACTTCTCTTGGCTTTAAGGTAAGTCCAATGCTATTGAATGTAATTTTACCAGTTGGAATTTCATTTTACACTTTCCACGGATTATCTTATGTGATTGATATTTACTATAAAAGAATAAAAGCAGAATATAATTTTATAGATTATTCTTTATTTGTAAGCTATTTTCCACTGTTAGTTGCAGGTCCAATAGAAAGAGCAACGCATTTACTGCCTGAGTTAAAAGAAAAACGCGAATTTAATTTAGAAAAAGCAAAAGAAGGAGTTTACCAAATTGTTTGGGGATTAGTTAAAAAAGTGGTTATTGCCGATACCTGTGCCGTTTATGCAAACGCTATTTTTGATCATTATCCTTCAATGAATTCTTTTTCATTGATTTTAGGAGCAATTTATTTTGCTTTTCAGATCTATGGAGATTTTTCTGGATATTCAGACATAGCTCTGGGAGTTTCCAAATTATTTGGTTTGGAGTTGTTGAGGAACTTTAATTACCCTTATTTTTCAAGAGATATTGCAGAGTTTTGGCGTCGCTGGCATATTTCGCTTTCATCTTGGTTTCGAGATTATTTATATATTCCGTTAGGAGGAAGCAAAGGTGGTCTTTGGATGAAAATCAGAAATACATTTATCATCTTTATTGTTAGCGGATTTTGGCATGGTGCCAACTGGACATACATAGTTTGGGGATTTATAAATGCTCTTTATTTTCTTCCTTTATTATTGTCCAATAGCAATAGAAACAATATGGATTCTATTACTTTAAGATGGAATTTTGACTCTGTTAAAGTATTGTTTAGCATTTTAACCACTTTTTTATTGACTTGTGTGGCTTGGGTATTTTTTAGAGCAAAAACAATCACTGATGCCGTTTTATATCTAAAAAAAATATTTACTAATGGAGAGTTTAGTGCTCAGTACTTAGATAATGAACGATACAATTATGAATTATTACTAATGATTGGCTTGTTCGTTCTGGTTGAATGGAATAATAAAACCAAAGTTGAGCCAATTTCTGGAAAAAGAAGTATGCTAAAAATGGCTTTGGCTATTATCGCTATTATCGCTTTTGGAACGTACTCTGATTATAAAGAATTTATTTATTTCCAATTTTAATGAAGAAGTTTTTATTATACATATTAGGAATTTTTCTTTTAACAGTTTTGGTAGCGGTTATCTTAGACGGATTGTATACTTATGTTTTTATGCAGTCAAGAAACCGTGGCAAAATTGAAACCGTTTTTAACTCTACAGCAAAAAAATACGATGTCGTGATTTTGGGTTCTTCAAGAGCTAATAATCATTTTGTGTCGCAAATGTTTGAAGACAAAGGTCTAAAAACATTCAATTATGGAATGAGTGGCGGGCATTTGTTTGAAGCTTCATTAATGTTGAAATTGATGATTGAAAGAAAATATGAGATTAAAAACGTAATTCTAGAAGCAGATTTGAATCTTTCTAGCGATCAAGAATCTGAAGGTGTTGCGACAAAGTTTTTACCCTATATTCATCATTCAGAAGTTATAAAAGATCATTTTTCAACAGAAAAGAACTTTAATGAGTTGTACTATATTCCCTTTTATAGATATGTGAAATTTGATTCTAAAATTGGTTTTCGTGAGATTTATAAAATAGTGTCAAAAGAAAAAAACAATACCTTAGATAATTTAGGATATTATCCGTTAGAAAAACATAAAAATGGCAATATGAAAAATAATATTGTCAATTTAAATCCATTGCCACACAATAAATACTACGAAGAGATTAAAGACATATGCAAAAAGAATGGCATCAATTTTATTGCTGTTATGACGCCAATGTGCGAGAATGTTTTTGGGATGAATTATTTTGACAAAGTAAAAAAGGCATATCCAGAAATTCATAATTACGAAAATACAGTTATTGAAAACAAATACTTTTCTTCATGTGGACATATGACAGATGAAGGAGCGAGATTGTTTACCGCAAGAATTATTAAAGATTTTTTTTAATAAAGGATAAGTTTTTTAATATTCAAAATGTTAACATTTAGTAAAATAGGAAAGAAAGGTAATTTGGGGAATCAACTTTTTCAAATAGCCTCAACTATCGGTTTAGCGGTCAAGAATAATCGAGAATTCTCTTTTTTGCAATGGAAATATCAAGATGCATTTAAAAATAAATTACCACTTTTATCCTTAAATCAATCTTTGTTTAACCATATTGAGGAAAAAGAATATCATTATCATCAATGGATTTTTGGAGCTGATAATTTTGATATTAGTGGTTGGTTGCAAACAGAAAAATACTTTGATATCGAATTGACAAAATACTATTTTGAGTTTTCAGATTCTTTAAAAGAAAAAATTAATAATAAATATGGTGAGGTTTTAAAAAAACGTACAATTTTAATTTCTATCCGCAGAGGAGATTTTGTAAATCACAAGGATTATTTTCAACTTCCAATAAATTATTATTTAAATAGTTTAGCAGTATTTTTTCCAGATTGGATTTCTTGTAATCTTATTGTTTTGAGTGATGATATCAATTATTGCAAATATCATTTTTCATTTTTAGAAAATGCCTTTTTTGGAGATGGGTTAAATGAAACGGAACAACTTTGTCTAGGAACAATGTGTCATGATTTTATAATAAGTAATTCTACTTTCTCTTGGTGGACAGCTTGGCTTGGGGAAAAAAGTGATTCAAAAATTATAAGACCATTCAAAAATTTTGATGGACAAAAAAGTAAAGAACTTAATGATAAAGATTATTATCCAGAACGATGGATAAAATATAATCATTTGGATCAAAAAATACAGTTGCATAATTTATGTTTTTTTATAAATGCTAGTAGGAATAGAGATGAAATTAAGGCATATCTGTCTAACTATTTTGAAGCAGAATTTGTTTTAAATGAAGAAAATTTTCAGTTTCCGAGAAATATTTATTTTATAAAGAAGGATTATTTTCTACCTCCACTTTTAGTTTATTTCTCTTGGTTAAAGCTTGAAAAATCTAATATATCCTTGGTCGTTAATAATGCAGTGAAAGTTTTTGAGGTGTCAAAATCATTAAATTACAAAGAGTTTGCAGTACAACAAGATTTTGGTCTTTTCTCAAAAATTTTTTCATTCGCAAAGAAGAGTAGCAAAAAAAGAAGTTACGAGCAGAAGATTTTTATTAAAAAAAGTGATGCGTTAGATTTAAATAAGAGTAAAGAAAACGAGCTTTTGGTATGTTTTTCTGCAGGTAGTTTTCTTAATATTGGAGGATATAAATTTAGTTTCAAAAGATTCTTGAAAACGAAAGAAAGACAATTAAAACGTACCGTGAAGAAAAAATTGAATAAAATAAAAAAATGAAACCAGACCTACATGTTGCTTATATTGTTTCTCATTATCCTCATAATGCTTTCGGGCACGATGGAGGAATTGGGACAAGCGTTTTTACTTTGGCTGAAAAACTAAAAGAGTTTAATGTACAAGTTTCTGTTTTTGTATATGGACAAAAGGAAGAATTTGTTATCGAAGAAAAGAATACGACGATTTATAGTTTGAGTAATAATAAAGGGAAGTTTTTTAGTTTTTACTGGAATAGAAAAAAAATACAAAAATTCATTAATAGAATTATTCTCGAAAAAAAGATTGACATCATTGAAGCGCCAGATTGGACTGGAATTACAGCTTTTATGCAGTTTAAAATTCCGTTAATAATTCGTTTTCATGGTAGTGATGCTTATTTCTGCTATTTAGAAAATAGAAAGCAAAAACTTAAGAATTTCTGGTTTGAAAAATTAGCAATTAGTAATGCAGACGCATTTATTGCTCCAACAAAATTTGCTGGTGAAATTTCAAAAAAGCTTTTTAAGATAAAGGGAAAAGAAATTAAGAAGATTTATAATGGCTTGAATCTTCAAAATTTTGAAAACCAAAACCCCGAAAAGTTTGAAAAAAACGTAATTCTTTATATCGGTGCTTTAATAAGAAAAAAAGGAGTTTTAGAACTGCCAGACATTTTTAACAAAGTGCGTAAGGATTATCCGGATGCAATATTAGTTTTAATTGGAGGCGATGTTCCCGATTTAAAAACAAACTCAAAATCAACTTGGGAGTTAATGAAGGGGGTGTTTTCTAAAGATGATTTGTTGAATGTAAATTATTTGGGGAAAATTCCATACAGCGAAGTTCAAAAGTACATAAAGAAAGCAAATGTTTGTGTGTTTCCGACTTTCGCAGAGACTTTAGGAATGGTTACTATA
Source organism: Flavobacterium sp. B330r (assembly GCF_056824325.1). Lineage (NCBI taxonomy): Bacteria > Pseudomonadati > Bacteroidota > Flavobacteriia > Flavobacteriales > Flavobacteriaceae > Flavobacterium > Flavobacterium sp. B330r. Next base: position 1,077,455 of record NZ_CP124860.1, on the reverse strand, counting down.
GAATCAATGGCCATGCAAAAAGCGATTGTAAATAGTAATATTGGTTGGTCTCGGGAACTTATCATAGATAAAGAAAATGGTTTTTTAGTTCACCCTTCGAATCATGATCTATATGTTGAAAGAATAAAAGAGGTTTTGAAAGATGACTTATTAGCTAAAAAAATGGGTAGATCGGCTAGAGAATATGTTGAAGAAAAATTTGACATCAATAAATTGGCGCTTGAAAATATCAAATTTTATCAAAAAATTATAAATTTAAAAAAATGATAATTGTTTATCATCAAAATAATGAAATAGTAAAAGTTGAGGCAAAAAGCAATCATGTTTTCTCTGAAAAGAAAAGTATTGCTGAAAGCCTAATTGAAATTGCAAAAAAGTTTCCGCAAGATTTAATTATTTGGACCCATATCTCATTAGACTCTTACCTAAATGTTAAAAAAATAGAGGAAATATTTCATCACGATAAGATAATGGCTTCCTATAATTTATCGTCCAATAATTTTATTTCTGATAATATTGGCTATGTAGAGTTATCACCTTTTTTAAAAATAAACAAAAAAGTAAGTTATCCAACTTGGATGATGAGTAGTCATGTTGGAGGAATTCACGCGTCTGTTTTATTAACTTTAAAAAATCAAATAAAGTTAGATGCAAATTTTGACTATTTTTTAAATTCAGTAGCAAAATTGGGTATGCCTCTTGGGCTCTTATGCTATTCTGATCCAAATCTACTACAAGATTATCCTGAAATTTTTCCAGAGCATAAGAATAATAAAACCCTTTTTTTTCGATTTGTTAAGCAACATTATAAAGGGCGCTGGACCTTTTTATTATTTTTAGATTTGCTTCTTTATCAAAGAACATTTGCCATTTTTCCCTTTCTATTAAGCTTTTTTTATAAAAGAAGATATTTACATACAGATGTATTCAATAAAATTAAAATCAAATCTAAAAATAAAGTAATTGAAAAAGGAACTATAGATGTAATTATCCCGACAATTGGACGAAAAAAGTATTTATATGATACTCTAAAAGATCTTTCCTTACAAACATTTTTGCCAGGAAATATTGTTATTGTGGAGCAAAATCCTGTTCAGGGTAGCATCACAGAACTTGACTATATTTTGAACGAAGATTGGCCATTTCAAATTAAACATATTTTTACGCATCAAACAGGAGCATGTAATGCAAGAAATTTGGCTATAAAAGAAGTGAAAAGCGAATGGATATTTATGGCGGATGATGATATTCGGATAGAATCGGATTTCTTGGAAAAAACATTTCAGATAATTAAAAAAGAAGGAATCGAGCAAATTACTTTAGGATGTTATCATTTTGATTATCCTTTAAAGAAAAAAATAAAACAGAAATTTCAATGGGGTAGTTTTGGTTCAGGCTGCAGTATTGTAAAGACTAAAAACATAAAAACACTTTCTTATAATATGAGTTTTGAATTTGGTTATGGAGAAGACAGTGATTTTGGAATGCAGCTAAGAAATTTAGGGCATGATATTCTCTATTCTCCAAAACCAGAAATTGTTCATCTAAAGGCACCAATTGGAGGTTTTAGAACAAAACATATTTTAGCTTGGGCAAACGAGAAAGTTCAACCAAAACCATCTCCTACAGTAATGCTGAATAAAGTTCTAAATTTGACTCAAAAACAGATTCAAGGGTATCGAACTGTTTTGTTCTTTAAATATTATAAATTTCAAAAAATTAAAAATCCAATACGATATTATCTTAATTACAAAAAACAGTGGTCACAAAGCCTATATTGGGCTAATATTTTAAATGCAAAAAAATGAAATTTTCATTAATTATTTGTACATATATGCGATCTGAGTCACTTCTCAAATTGTTGAACTCAGTAAACAATCAGAGTAAATATCCAGATGAAATTTTAATCATTGATGGATCGCTAAATGAAGAAACAAAAGATGTTTTAGCTAAAAATAATTTTAAAAACTTAAAATATTTTTTAGTTTCAGATCAGAATAGAGGTTTAACTAAACAAAGAAATTTTGGAATTTCGAAAGTGGACAGTGATACTAAAGTAGTTTGCTTTTTGGATGACGATACGGTTTTGGAATCAAATTATTTTTATGAAATAATTAAAACATTTCAAGATAGACCTGATGTAATAGGCGTAGGAGGTGTATCTTTAAATCAAAACAAATGGAAACTTCAGAAAGCCAGTAAGAGGTATAACAAAAGAAGATATTATTTCTTTGAAGGGTATTTTTATCCCGAAGGATTGAGAAATGTTGTTCGAAATTATCTTGGACTTGCTTCTAACTTAGGTCCGGGGAAAATGCCAGCATATTCTCATGGACGCACATGTGGGTTTCCTTTAACGGGTAGGACTTATGAAGTAGACTTGTTAATAGGAATGGCAATGTCATTTAGGAAGGATATTTTTGATAGAATTAAGTTTTCAAAATTTTTTGAAGGCTATGGTTTATATGAAGATGCTGATTTTAGCTTAAGAGCTTTACAATTTGGCAAAAATGTAATTAATACTAATGCAAAATTAAATCACTATCATGATCCCTCTGGAAGACCTAATAGATTTAGATATGGTAAAATGGTAGTCCAAAATGGTTGGTATGTTTGGCGTATTAAAAACCCAAATCCTAAATTGATGGATCGTTATAAATGGAATTGCATAACAATTTTATTAATTCTAATAAGATTTAGCAACGCAATCACAAGCAATACTGAAAGAACTCAGGCTTTTACCGAAGCATACGGAAGACTCAATGCTTATTTTAGCCTTGTATTTAATAAACCGACCCATATCAAATGAAAAAAATAATATTTATCTCATTTAGTTTAGGGACAGGTTCTGTCTCGGATTACTTTTTGGCTTTGGTCGAAAATCTAAATAAAAAATATCAGATAATTATTTTTTCTGATACTATGATTAATGAAGAAGTTGTAGTTCCCAAAGAAGTTGTTATAAAATATTGGCCTTCAACACGTCCAACCAAATGGGTAGATGGTGTTTTTCTTTACCGAAACATCAAAGAATATCGTCCTTCAATGACAATATCTATTTTTGGATCGGTAAATATTTTTTTGATTGTTGGATTTTTATGCGGAGTAAAAACTAGGATCGCTTGGATCAGGACTTTAAGCTCTCAGTTCAAACAGAAAAATATATTAGTTTTTAGGAAAAGATTGTTATACAAGTTAGCAACTAATTTTGTTACAAACTCTAATGCAACAAAAGACGATGTTAATAAAAAATTTCACGTTCCAATTTCTAAAATAATGGTTTTGCCAAATTCAATTAGAGATTTTTATTCAGATATTCAATCTGTTAATGATGCGAATATAAAAGTAATAACCTATGCTGGCAGGCTACATAAGTCCAAAGGAGTTGAAGTTCTCATAAAAGCATTCTCCAAAATCTGCACTCAATTTGCAGATGTAAAATTAACGATCATTGGATCAGGCGAAGAAGAAAGTAATTTAAAGAAACTGGTTAAGGATTTAAAGTTGGAAGAATTTGTGGACTTTAAAGGGAATTTATCAAGAAACAAAGTTTTAGAAATGTTTAAAAGCTCTTATCTAGCAGTTGTGCCAAGCCATTCTGAAGCATTTGGTTATACGGTTATAGAAGCGATGAGCATGAAAACATTAATAATTGGAGCAGATAATACAGGTATTAAGGAAATAATCCGAGATAATAATACAGGTTTACTTTTTGAAACAAATCAAGTTAATGATTTACATGAAAAAATTAATAGTGCTTTATTAAACCCTGAAGTAAGAAATAAATTAGCACTAGAAGGTTATAATCATTTTAAAAATAATTATGAGACATCAGGCGCAATAAAAAGAGACTTATATTATTTTGATAATTTAATGAAAAATATTAATGAATAATTTTGCTAAAGCACAAATAGTTTGCAAATTTCTCCCTCCAATAATTTCGCAATATGTTAGAAATAAGATTTTGACATTTAAGGAAGGCGAGGTTCTATCTATTAATTTCAGAAAAAAAGCTATAACAGGAAGTCAATTTATAGGAAATACTAATGATTTTCATGCTTTAAAATTTGGAGTACATGGATATTTTGATTGGAGAAACGTTATACTAGTCAATGAAATTTTAAAACACTACAAGGGCACTATTGTAGAAGTTGGAGCCAATATAGGTACTGAGACAATTTGTTTTGCGGATATTGCAAAAAAGCAGCAAGTTGATGTAATTGCTTTTGAACCCGTTCCAGCAAATTACGATGCAGTTTATGTCATAAAAAAAGAGAATAATTTAAACGAGTTAGCAATAATTAATAAATTGGTTTCTCATGAAATTGGTTATTCTTTTTTTAAAATGCCAGATGGAAATGAATCAGGTTCCGGTTTTATTGCAAATCCTATATCCAAAGAAGGCTTTCGGGAGTTTGAAGTTACAACCTTAAACTTCGAACTATTAGATAAAAAAAATAGCGCTGTTTTTGCTATCGATGTAGAAGGATTTGAATTTAATGTGCTTTTAGGAGGTGTTGACGTTATTAAAAAGGACAGACCATTTCTTATTTTGGAAGTAAACGAGAATTATTTACAAAAAAGAGGAAATACTACTATAAAAGAGTTAAATGCATTTTTGGATGAGTTAGAATATACGCCATTTTATATAGATAAATTAGGATTGAAAAAAGTTGATATATCTAATTTTAAAGTAAAATCCAATAAAAATTGGATTTGTATACCAAGAGAAAAAATGGCAATAAAAGATAAGTTATCAAGTAGTATTTTTTACAATGCATTAAATCCTCTTATAAATTATAGAATTCTGTAATGAAATTTGCTATTATTACTCATGTAAATCACATTCAGGTTAAGGATCAATATTTTGGTTACGCACCTTATATTCATGAAATGAATATTTGGTTAAAATATAGTAATGAAATAATAGTTGTTGCTCCTACTATAAAAGCAGATTTAACCCCTATTGATCTGGCTTATAACCATTCGAGTGTAAAATTTAAAACTATTCCCTCTATAAAATTTACAAATTTAAGAAGCTGTCTTGTATCGCTATTAAAGTTGCCTCTAATATCTTGGACACTGTTTTGGGCGATGAAAGAGGCAGATCATATACATTTGCGTTGTCCTGGTAATATAGGATTGATAGCATGTTTTATCCAGATTTTATTTCCTGCAAAAAACAAAACAGCTAAATATGCTGGGAACTGGGATCCTAAAAGCAATCAGCCATTGACATATAATTTACAAAAATGGATTCTGAAAAATACCTTTTTAACTCATAATATGAAGGTCTTAGTCTATGGTAGCTGGGAAAATCAAACTAAAAATATACTGCCTTTTTTTACTGCAAGTTATTCAGTTGCTGAAAAAGAAATTGTTGAAAAAGAAGAGATTTTAACTACTGTTAAATTCATATTTACAGGAACTTTAGTCGAAGGGAAAAACCCCTTGTACGCTATTAAATTAGTAGAAGAACTTAATAGAAGAGGGATAGATTCGACATTGGATTTATATGGAGATGGTATTGAAAGAAAAGGTCTGGAGGAATATATTTTACAGAATACGCTAGATAAATTTGTGTTTTTACACGGTAATCAAACCAAAGAAGTCCTTAAGAAAGCTTATCAAAAGAGTCATTTTGTTGTTTTACCCTCGAAAAGCGAAGGCTGGCCAAAAACAATTGCTGAAGGAATGTTTTGGGGATGCGTTCCCTTGTCGACAAATGTTTCCTGTGTTCCTTATATGATAGATTACGGAAAACGTGGAGTATTATTAAAAATGAACATTAAGGAGGATGTTGATCAATTGCAAATGTTAATTTTAGATAGAACTGTATTTTTAGAAAAAAGTAAATTAGCTTCTGATTGGTCTCAACATTATACAACAGAATTTTTCGAATCTCAAATAAAAGAACTGCTTAAATGAGAGTATTACAGTTAATAGATTCATTAGAAGTAGGTGGTGCAGAACGAATGGCGGTTAATTATGCCAATTCTTTGTCAAATGAAATTGAATTTTCGGGATTAATAGCAACTAGAAAAGAAGGGCAACTGGTTTCTCAATTAGATGAAAAAGTTTCTTATTCGTTTTTAAATAGAAAGAAATTAGTGGATTTGTCGGCTGTGTTTAAGCTAAGGAATTACATTAAAGAAAATAAAATCGAGATTATACATGCTCATAGTTCTTCATTTTTTATTGCCACTTTAGTAAAAATTACCTTTTTTAGAGTAAAAATTGTATGGCATGATCATTATGGATCGCGCGCAAAAGAATCTATAAAACAAAATAGAGTTTTAGTCTTTTGTTCTGTCTTTTTTTCTTCCGTTTTTGTTGTTAATCTCCAATTGAAAAAATGGAGTGAAAATAATATGTTTTGTAAAAAAGTATTATTTATACCAAATTTCAGTTTGAGCCTTAATGAGTCATGTGAGATTACAAAGTTGAAAGGAACAGATGGTAAAAGAATTGTCTTTTTGGCTAACTTAAAAAATCCAAAAAATCATATACTAATCCTGAGAGCATTTGCGGAGCTAAAACTCAATAAGTTTGGTTGGAGCTTACATTTGATTGGAAAAGATTATATGGATTCATATTCAGATAAATTAAAAAACTTTATAGTAGTAAATTCTTTAGAGAATCACATACATTTGTACGGAGAAAAAAATGATATTAAATATATTTTATCTCAATCTTCAATTGGAGTTTTAGCTTCAACTGAAGAAGGATTTCCTGTTACACTTTTAGAATACGCATTATCAAATCTGGCTGTTATATCTACAAACGCAGGTTATTGCTCAGAAATTATTAAAGATGGTGTCGAAGGATTTCTTTTCGACCCTTTATCTGAAGTTGTGTTAATTGAGAAGTTAAAAAAAATTACTCAAAATGATGAGCTTAGGCAATCTTTCGCAGATAGCTTTACTAAGTTGGTTAAAAAAAGCTATTCTGAGAAAATCATTATTCAAAAATTAATTTCAGCATATAAAATTGCTTAGAATGAAAAATAAAACATTTTCTTACAGCCTTTTGATCTTTATTCATGTAATAATTGCTGTGGTAATTTTTGTGATACCTTTTTTATCGAAACTATATGCTTTATTAATTGCTTTAGCAGGGACTATTATTATCGTTAAAAGCAAAAACAAAAACAATGAAGTACTTTTTGTTAGCGCATATCTTGTGGGAGCTGAGGTTTTTCTTAGAATGACGGGAGGAAATTTTAATAATGAATACGCAAAATTTTGTGTTATTGGTTTTATGTTCCTTGGTATGATATATAGTAATTTTTCAAAAAGTGCATTAATTTATTTATTTTTTTTTACGCTCCTAATTCCTTCTATTCTAATTACTGCCAATTATCAAGATACAGGAACAGATATTAAAAAAGTTTTATTTTTTAATTTATCGGGACCGGTTTGTTTAGCAATATGCTCCATATACTCATTTGGGAGGAAAGTTACTCTCGATAATCTCCAAAAGCTATTATTAGTTATGGGATTTCCTATTATTTCTACAACTGTATATTTGTTTCTATATACTCCTAATATACAGGATGTTGTAGTAGGAACTCAATCAAATTTTGAGACTTCAGGTGGTTTTGGACCAAATCAAGTGTCAACTATATTAGGGTTAGGAATGTTTATTTTCTTTACACAAATGATTTTGTTTTCAAAAACTAAAATAGAATTGCTAATAAATGGAGGGTTATTTGTTTTTATAAGCTATAGAGGGATTGTCACCTTTTCTAGAGGAGGAATTATTACTGGTGTAGTAATGATTATTTGTCTGTTGTTTTTATTGTATTATTTTTCAAATGCAAAAGGTAGAAGAAAATTTACTTTAGTTTTTACTTTAACAATTGCTTTAGGAATAGGTATTTGGATTTATAGCTCTTTTCAAACAAGAGGTCTTATAGAGAAAAGATATGCTAATAAAGATATGCTAGGAAGAGAAAAGAAAGATAGACTAGGAGGTAGAGAGCAAATAATGGATGCTGATATTGCACTTTTTTTAGATAATCCCATTTTTGGTGTTGGTGCTGGACTTAGTAAAGAAAAAAGAGCAGATCAACTTGGAGTAGCAATTGCTTCACATAACGAAGTAACTAGACTTTTTTCTGAACATGGATTAATGGGTATTTTTGCACTATTAATAATTGGAGTTACTCCCTTTGTTTTGTATATAGAAAATAAGCAGCATTTATATTTTTTATCATTTTATTTTTTTTGGTTGCTAACAATAAATCATGCGGCAATGCGAACAGCAGCCCCTGCATTTATATATGCATTATCGCTTCTTTTTGTGCAAGTGAAAATTCCTGAAGAAACAGAAAATTAATAAATTAGTTATATTTTTTTGCGATACATTTGCTTTGCCCTAACCCAATTAAAACCTACAAATGATGTTCTCAAAAAAGAAAATGCATTTTGAAATTTCGGAGAGGAAGATATTGCTTCTTTCTTTTGATGCTATTTTTATTTTATCCGCGTTATATCTATTAAGTTCAGTATTTGACTATCATTATTTTGAATTTGATATTCACAGCTCGTTGAGTATTCTTTTACTAATTGCCTATCTTTATATTTTCGGAGTAATTTTTGAAATTTATAATTTACAAGTGGCAAGCAATCAGCTTCAGATTCTGCAGAATGTCATTTTTACTGTCACTGCTACTGTTCTCGCTTATTTGTTTACACCAATTCTTTCTCCTGTATTGCCTAAACAGAGGCTCGTTATATTAATATTTTATTTTACAATATTAATTACGCTGTTGGTATGGCGTTTGTTTTACTGTTACTTTCTAGCCTCTCATCGTTTTTCTCAAAGTGTAGTTTTGATTTGTGACCAAAGCGAAGTTGAAGAATTAGTTTTAGGATTAGAGAATGTCGATCCGCATTATAAAATTATTGGTTTTGTAAACTCCGATTCTATTGCAGATGAAAATCTAGATTTTCATTACGTAAAAGAAATAAAGAAGGATGCTCTAGAACATTTTGTATTGACACATCATGTTTCAGAAATCATAATTGCTTCTCAAAATACAGATGGCATCACTCCAGATTTATATCAGCAACTGCTTCATTTATTAGAAAAGGGAGCTATTATACGAGAATATACTCAGGTTTACGAAAGTAAAACACAACGAATCCCAGTTCATCATATAGAAAAAGATTTTTATAGATTTTTTCCTTTTAGCAGAAGTAATAGCAATAAACTTTATTTGTCTTTTGTTCGGCTTATAGAAATCATGTTTTCTATGTTGGGACTATTAATTTCCCTAGTTTTTATACCAATAATTTTTATTTGCAACATCTTTGCAAATAAAGGAAGTCTTTTTTATACTCAAGAAAGAGTAGGGAAAAATGGTGATATTTTCAAGATTTATAAATTTAGAACCATGACAGAGAATTCAGAAACCAATGGAGCTGTTTTTGCTGTTCATAATGATAAAAGGGTTACTCCGTTTGGTAAATTTATGCGAAAGTCAAGAATCGATGAACTGCCTCAATTTATTAACGTTTTAAAAGGAGACATGGGCGTAATTGGTCCAAGGCCTGAGCGTCCTTTTTTTGTTGAAGAAATCGCGGCTGTAATGCCTTTTTATGAAACACGCCATGTAATTAAGCCTGGACTTACAGGATGGGCGCAGGTTAATTATTCTTATGGAGAATCTATAGATGAGAGTTTGATTAAACTTCAATACGATCTATACTACATAAAGCACAGAAGTGTTTTTCTTGATTTGAGTATCACTTTCAAAACCATTACTACGGTTTTGTTCTACAGAGGTCAATAATATTTTTTAGATTATAATCGGAATTGGTTTTTTGTTGCGAATAGCTGTTCGCACTAAAACCACTCCGCTTGTAACGATTAACGGTAAAGTGATGAAGAAATGTGCTTTGTTAATCAAAAACAAAAAGTAAATCACTAAAAGGACAAAGTTGATTAACGAAAAACGATAAGTCCATAATTTGTTTCTGAAAATGGAAAACAAAACTAAAAGTAATAAAAGCGGACTGAATAATAATACATTATAATTCATTGCTAGTTCTTGGTGAAAAGAATAAAATCCCATAATAACAAAGAATATTCCAATAAGAGATAAGATCAAAAAGTAGATTTTATCAACTGTTTTGTTTCTGGCGAAGATTACAAAAAGTAAGATAAAAAGATAGGTATAGATGTTATTCCACAAAGATTTTGGAGTCTCTTTTGTAAATTCTAATAACGTTTTGCTTTTTGAAGCTAGAGGCTTATTTTGGAAAGTAGTTTTGTCCAAACTGTTTTTCAATTCAAATGGAAGAAAAATTCTTGTTCCCATTTGATCTACTTTCGTTCCAAAAATAATGCTTGTTCCCAACTGATCATAAAAATGACCATCAAAGTAAGGAAACAGAATAGAGCGATAGGTTTTGTCTGTGTCTTCTGTTTTAGCAATTACATTTCCGCCTAAAGTTTTATTTACCACATCAACAACCATTGAAGTGCAGTTTTTGTCGATAAATTTGTAAGTATAATAACGCTCGTCAGAAGCTAAAACTGCATTTAATTGGTCGAAAAGTTTTTGTTTTAAATCTTGAGAAATCAGTAATTCCTGCTCATAAATACTTCTTTTTTCATAAGTGTATTCATTAAAAAAATCTGCATAAGAGTGTACTGTTGCAAAATATTGAAGATCTCCTTTTGCGAACTTTAGAACAAAATTTGGAGTTCTAAAATCAAAAGTTCCGTAATTGTAAACAACGTCAAAATTGTTTCCAGGATCTAAAACTCTAATTCCTGTATGTCCGAAATAAGAATACGTTTCGTTTCCAAGTCCACAAGTCAAAATGCTAATTTTAGCATCTTTAGATAAAGCTAAACTTTGGCTGAAACCAATAAAACTGGATAAGAATAATAAAATAAAAAGTGCTTTTTTGGACATGACAGTTTTCATGATTTAAAATTTTAATGTTTTTTGGTTTCTAATTATTATCTAAAGATACCTAAATCTACTTTCAGCGAAAAAATATTAGAATACAACGCAGTGCTTTGATTTCCTAAATCAGTTAAGGCATAATCAATTTGTATGCCTTTATATCGAAATCCTAAACCGATATTAGGCTGAAAGTTTACTTTTTCAGTATTGTCCAATTGTGTTACATTCTGAAAATTTCCTGCACCAGCTCTAACAAAAACCAAATCGGTATACCCAAACTCAAACCCTAGAGCTGGGTCTATACTTATAGGTTTTGAAGAAATGATATCATTTGTCTGTTCAAATCGCATATTTAAATTTGCAGAAGTCACAAGACTGCATTTGTTATGAAAATCAAATCTTTTTGAAACTCCCAATTGTGCTTTTGGCAGTGTTATTTCTGTGCTTTCTGGCAATTCGTTATTTTCTCCCGGAATTGCATTAGCGATTTTGGCATATTCTTCTTCATCAATATTCCAAATGTTGTAAGTTGTGGTAATGTCTCGAAGCATTAAACCAAATTTCCAATCGTTTCTTTCAAATTGAAGTCCAATATCAAATCCAAATCCCCACGAATTAGCAAATTTTCCAATTACTCTTCGAATTACTTTTGCGTTTACACCATATTGAAATCCATCAACAGGCAGTTTTCGAGCATAAGAAAAAGTAAAACCATAATCTGCAGTAGAGAAAAGACTGATTCTATTATAATCTATATTTCCTTGATTATCTATTAATTGTGTGGTATCCATGATATCGTCGACTCCAAAACGAATCATCGAAATTCCCCAAGCACTTCTGTCATCAATGGGGCTTGCGTAGCCTATGTAATCGTATTGCGCAATATTAGCAAAATAGCTGGCGTGCATTAAAGCAATTTGATGATCTTCAAGATGCGTTAAACCTGCAGGATTCCAGTAAACAGCATTTACATCATTGCTAGAAGCAGTTACAGCACTTGCCATTCCAAGAGCCGCGGCATCGACACCAATATTCATAAATTCATTCGAATATTTTCGAACAGTTTGTGCATACTGAAAAGTACAACTCCAAAGTAATAAAAACACTAAATATTTCTTCAACGTATATGTTTTTGCAGATCGAGGCCTGTTTTTAAATTTTTATCAAAAATATAATATTTTACTCATCTAATAAGTTCCTTTAGTTAAATATTCCGAAAGTCATACTTTGAAATAAAAAACTCTCTAAAAAACTCGTTTTGCATCGAGTTATTATGCTAAATTTGTTCTCTTCCAATATCAAAACTTTAAGCTATGAATATTAAAAAGCATATACCAAATCTAATTACATTAATCAATCTTTTCTGTGGCTGTGTCGCAGTTGTTTTTGTCTCTAAAGGAGATTTTTTAATGGCTTTTTACATGGTTTGCTTGGGAATCTTTTTTGATTTCTTCGATGGTTTTTTTGCCAGATTATTTAAAGTTTCAAGTCCGCTTGGATTACAGTTAGATTCTTTGGCAGATATGGTGACAAGTGGCGTTGTGCCAGGTTACGTCATGTACAGTATGTTTGCTAGAGGCGGTGATCAACTAGGAAATCAAGCAATTGTTCCTTTTTTAGGATTTATTATAACTTTAGGCGCCTGCTACAGATTAGCCAACTTTAATATCGACACGCGTCAGACAGATTCGTTTATTGGCTTGCCAACTCCTGCAAATGCCATTTTTATTATTAGTTTGCAAATAGTTCTGGATATGTATGCAGATTCGTCTCTTGTAATTCTTGAATTATTAACAAATCAGTGGGTTTTATTACTTGTTACTTTGGGTAGCGCTTACATTATGAATGCTGAAATTCCATTATTTTCTTTAAAAATTAAAAAATTCAGCTTAAAAGACAATGCACTTCAAATCGTGTTTTTGATTGTTTCAGTATTGTTAGGGGTATTACTTCATTACATTGCAATTCCGCTGATTATTGTTTTCTACGTTTTACTGTCTATTATCAATAATCTATTTCTGAAAAAGTAATTCTGTTTAATGGCAAGAAAAACGACTTATCGTAAAACATATTCAAGAAAACCAGCTGGAAGATCTTTTCTGAGCAGACTTTTTCGAGGACTTTTATTGATTTTTTTCGGACTTTTATTCATTGGGATAATTTATCATTATCGCAAAGGACTTGCTTATTATTTAGGTTTTAAAACAGAAAAGGTTTTAGATGAAGATGCGGTTGATAAACATCTTTCTGATGTTAGAAATATTCGTGTTCTTGAAAATCATAAAGGAAAAGTAATTGGAATCGACGTGTCCGAATTTCAGGGAAAAGTCGATTGGGAAGAAGTCGAAATTTTAGATGAGAAATACCCGGTTCAATTTGTTTTTATTCGTGCAACTGCAGGGAATGATCGTGTAGATAGACAATTCAAAAGAAATTGGGAAGGAGCAAAAGAAAATAAAATCATGCGTGGCGCATATCATTATTATCGTCCTAACGAAAATTCTATAGAACAAGCAGATCTTTTTATCAAAACAGTAAAATTACAAAAGGGAGATCTTCCGCCAGTTTTAGATATCGAAAAATTACCTAAAAATCAGCCTTTAGATAGTTTGAAAAAAGGGCTGAAACGTTGGTTGAATAAAGTCGAAAAACACTATCAGGTTCGTCCAATAATTTATTCTGGTGAACGATATTATTCTGATTTTTTAAAAGAAGAGTTTAGCGAATATCTTTTCTGGATTGCCAATTATAATTTCTACAGAGAGAAAATCGAAGATGATTGGCTGTTTTGGCAGTTTACAGAAAAAGCTTCTCTGCCAGGAATCAAACACCGAGTTGATGTTAATATCTACAATGGCGATTTAGAACAATTGCATTTTATTACGGTTGAGTAATAGTGATCAGTTTTTAGATTTTTAGTTTTCAGTATTTTATCAAAAAAAAAGTTTTTTAGTCTCAGCCCAAAACTGACCACTAAAAAACTGACCACTGAATACTTTTTTTAATTTATTTCAATAAAACTAAAATAACAATTATTATAAAAGGTAATAGAAGCATTACGGAATATGGATTGGCAAAATTTATAGTATAACCCATCCATTGAATCTTTTTGGGAGGAAGCAATCTTTTGTCTTTCGGATTATAATAGCAGGTGTTGAAGAAATACCAATTCTTTGGATCTTTATGCCAATTATCGTAATCTTCCTGAGTTGGTTTTTCTGATTTCATTCGTAACTTTTTTAAGAATCTTAGATTAAAAAAAATGGTAAAAAGAAATTTGTATTTTACTTTTTACCATTCAGATATAACTTTCTTAAAATTCCAGTTTCTTTTTACGAAGCTCGAAGTTTTGTCCAAGATAAACGCGGCGAACCATTTCATCTTCTACCAATTCTTCTGGAACTCCTGCTTTAAGAATTCCTCCTTCAAACATTAAGTATGTTTTGTCGGTAATCGCTAATGTTTCCTGAACGTTGTGATCGGTAATTAAGATTCCAATGTTTTTATTTTTCAATTGCGCCACAATTCGCTGAATATCTTCAACTGCAACTGGGTCAACTCCTGCAAAAGGCTCATCCAATAAAATAAATTTAGGATCGGTTGCCAATGCACGGGCAATCTCTGTACGACGACGCTCACCTCCAGAAAGTAAATCGCCTCGGTTGGTGCGAATGTGTTCTAAACTGAATTCTTCGATTAAACTTTCCATTTTAGCAATCTGTTCTTCTTTAGAAAGTTTAGTCAATTGTAAAACGCTCAAGATATTATCTTCAATGCTTAATTTTCTAAATACGGAAGCTTCTTGTGCCAAATAACCAATTCCTTGCTGAGCACGTTTGTACATTGGGTAATCAGTAATGTTCAAATCGTCAAGATAGATGTTTCCTTGATTTGGTTTTACCAATCCCACAATCATGTAAAAAGACGTTGTTTTTCCAGCTCCATTCGGACCCAAAAGCCCTACGATTTCTCCTTGATTTACTTCAACAGAAATCCCTTTTACAACACTACGTCCTTTATAGGTTTTGATTAAATTATCGGCTCTTAGCTTCATTTTTTTTAATTAGATAATGTGTCAATTTGATAATGAGATAATTATTATCTCTGTTGGCAAAATAAAATAAAATAAACTAATCAATTAAAATAATTAACATATCGTATAAAATTATCTAATTGACTAATTATCAGATTATCTAATTGCCACTTTCTTCAAGAGCTTCCCAGAATTCATAAGCTCTTCTTAAATGAGGAATCACAATTGTTCCTCCAACTAGAGTTGCGATTCCCATTGCTTCCATCATTTCTTCTTTAGAAACGCCTTCTTTATAGCTGGTTTCTAAATGGTATTTTACGCAGTCATCACATCTTAAAACAGTTGATGCTACTAGACCCAAAAGTTCTTTTGTTTTTACATCAAGAGCGCCTTCAGCATAAGCGTTAGTGTCAAGATTAAAAATTCGCTTTACAATTTTATTATTGTCGGCAAGCAGTTTTTCGTTCATTTTAGAACGATAGTCGTTAAATTCTTGAATGATATCAGACATTTTCTTTTAATTTATTTCTGTAAACAACTTTCGAAATCAAAATACTTACTTCGTAAATAATCAACATCGGAATTGCTACAATGGTTTGACTTACTACATCTGGAGGTGTAACAATAGCTGCGATAACCAAAATAAGGACTACAGCATATTTCCAATACTTTCTTAAGAATTCAGGAGTTACTAATCCTAATTTTGTTAAGAAATAAATAGCAATTGGAAGTTCAAAAAAGATTGCGCTTCCAAGAATACTCGTTTTAACCATTCCCATATAAGATTCTAGAGTAAATTGGTTTTTTACCACATCACTTATGGAGAAAGTAGCAACGAAGTTTACCGACATCGGAATTACAACAAAATACCCAAATAATACTCCTAAAAAGAAAAGTAGTGAAGAGACAAAAATGAATAATTTTGCATTTTTTCTTTCTTTCTCATAAAGGGCTGGGCTGATAAATTTCCAGATTTCCCATAAAATATAAGGGAAACTCAATATGAAACCAGCCAGAAGACACATCCATACAAAGATGTTAACCTGACCTTCCATTTCGGTATTCTGAATAATAAAATTCAGTTCTGTGATGCAAATGCTGTCAGCAAAACCTAGCTGATGCGATAAGTCGCAAAACCAAACATAGGTAAAGAATGTTGGTCTTATTGGACCTAAAATAATTTGATCAAATAAATAATCACTAATAAAATAAGTAACAAATGCCATGATGCATGTTGCAAGTGTACTTCTAACCAATAACCATCTTAGTTCTTCAAGATGATCCAAAAATGACATTTCGCCAAGATTTTTTTTTGCCATTATACGATTCCTTCTTTTAAAATGTCATGTAAATGTAAAACGCCTTTGTACGTTCCTTCGTCAGAAACAATTAGCTGTGTAATAGAGTAGTCTTCTAAAATATTTAAAGCATCGACAGCCATAGTTTCAGACGAAACTACTTTTGGATTTTTAGACATAATATCCCTTGCAGTTAAGTCCGCAATAGTATCTACGTCGTTTAGCATTCTTCGGATGTCTCCATCGGTAATAATTCCAACAATTTTATTGTCTTCAATTACTGCAGTAACTCCTAATCTTTTTTCAGAGATTTCAAAAATCACTTTTTTGACAGATGTATCAGGAGCTACAGCTGGTTTTAGTGAGTTTTCTATCATATCTTTTACGCGAAGCAATAGTTTTTTTCCTAAAGCACCTCCTGGATGATAAACTGCAAAATCTTCTGGTTTAAAATCACGCATCTCCATTAAACAAACGGCTAAAGCATCACCCATTACAAGCTGTGCTGTTGTGCTATTTGTCGGAGCTAAATTGATAGGGCAGGCCTCTGTGTCAACAGTTGTGTTTAAAACCAAATCTGAACCTTTTGCTAAAAATGAAGTTGTGTTTCCTGTAATAGCAATTAAGGTGTTTCCAAATCTTTTTAATAAAGGAACAAGGACTTTGATTTCGGGACTATTTCCGCTTTTAGAAATGCAAATAATGACGTCGTCGTTTTGAATCATTCCTAAATCGCCGTGAATTGCTTCTGCGGCATGTAAAAACATAGAAGGAGTTCCGGTTGAATTAAAAGTAGCCACCATTTTTTGTGCAATGATCGCGCTTTTTCCAATCCCCGTCACGATCAAACGGCCTTTGGTTTCGTATATGCGTTGGACAGCTTCGTAAAAATTTTCGTCCAAAAAATCAATTAGTTTTGTAATTGCTTCACTTTCAGAGAGTATTGTTTTCTTGGCAATCGCCAATATATTTTCTTTTGTGATCAAAACAGAATATTTAAAATTTGTATGTATAAAAGAAAGTTGTATCTTTATGTGTTGCAAATTTATACAAAATACCATTAATATAGAGAATGAATTCAAATGAAATTGAAATACATAAAGAATTAAAGAAGTATTTCGGCTTTAGCCAATTTAAAGGCTTGCAAGAGCAAGTCATTACGAGTATCCTAGACAGAAAGAATACGTTCGTAATAATGCCGACTGGTGGTGGAAAGTCTCTTTGCTATCAACTGCCAGCTTTAATTCAAGAAGGAACAGCAATTGTTGTTTCTCCTTTAATTGCTTTGATGAAAAATCAGGTTGACGCAATTCGAAGTCTTTCGTCTGAGAATGGAATTGCACATGTATTAAATTCTTCCCTAACTAAAACAGAAATTGCTCAAGTCAAAAAAGATATTACGTCTGGATTGACCAAACTTTTGTATGTCGCCCCCGAATCATTAACAAAAGAAGAATATGTAGCCTTTTTACAAAGTGTGCCTATTTCTTTTGTTGCTATCGATGAAGCACACTGTATCTCAGAATGGGGACATGACTTTAGGCCAGAGTACAGAAATCTGAGAAATATAATTAAGCAGCTGGGGAAAGTGCCTATTATTGGACTTACTGCAACTGCAACACCAAAGGTTCAGGAAGATATTCTGAAAAACCTTGATATGGTAGACGCTAATACTTTTAAAGCGTCTTTCAACAGACCGAACTTATATTATGAAGTTCGCACAAAAACAAAAAATATCGAATCGGATATTATTCGATTTATCAAACAGCATAAAGGCAAATCTGGAATTATTTACTGCTTAAGTCGTAAAAAAGTAGAATCGATTGCCGAAGTTTTACAAGTGAACGGAATCAGTGCGGTTCCTTATCATGCAGGTTTGGATGCAAAAACGCGGGCTAAACATCAGGATATGTTCTTGATGGAAGATGTCGATGTCGTTGTAGCAACAATCGCATTCGGAATGGGAATTGATAAACCAGATGTTCGTTTTGTAATTCACCACGACATTCCAAAATCATTAGAAAGTTACTATCAGGAAACGGGTCGTGCAGGACGTGACGGCGGAGAAGGGCATTGTTTGGCTTATTACTCGTATAAAGATGTAGAAAAGCTAGAGAAATTTATGTCTGGAAAACCAGTTGCAGAACAAGAGATTGGTTTTGCACTTTTACAGGAAGTTGTGGCTTACGCCGAGACTTCAATGTCGCGTAGAAAATTCCTTCTTCATTATTTCGGTGAAGAATTTGACAGCGAAACAGGCGAAGGAGCCGATATGGACGACAACGTTCGTAATCCAAAACATAAAGTAGAAGCCAAAGAAGAAGTGGTTAAGCTGCTGGAAGTTGTTCGCGATACGAAACATATTTACAAGTCAAAAGAAATTGTCTTTACTTTAATAGGGCGTATTAATGCTGTTATTAAAGCGCACAAAACAGATACGCAACCTTATTTTGGTTCTGGTTCAGGCCACGACGAAAAATATTGGATGGCTTTATTGAGACAAGTTTTGGTAACAGGACTTTTGTCAAAAGATATTGAAACTTATGGCGTAATAAAAATTACGCAAGAAGGTCTTGACTTTATCAAAAAGCCAGTTTCATTTATGATGTCTGAAGATCATGAATACACCGAAGCCGATGATGAAACTATTGTAACTGGAGGAAAATCTTCTGGTACTGCAGACGAAGTTTTAACTGGGATGCTTCGTGAACTTCGTAAAAAAGTAGCCAAAAAACTTGGAGTTCCTCCATTTGTAGTTTTCCAAGATCCTTCGATTGAAGATATGGCTTTAAAATATCCGATAACAATTCAAGAATTATATAATATTCATGGTGTTGGTGAAGGAAAAGCTAAAAAATATGGAAGCGAATTTGTTGCTTTAATCAGCCGTTATGTTGAGGACAATGATATTATTCGCCCAGACGATTTGGTAGTAAAATCTACTGGAGTAAATTCTGCAAACAAATTATATATTATTCAGAATATCGATAGAAAACTTCCATTAAGTGATATCGCTTCCGCGAAAGGACTTTCGATGGATGCGCTGATTAAAGAAATGGAGCAAATCGTTTATTCTGGAACCAAACTAAATATTAAATATTGGATTGATGATATGCTTGATGATGATCAGCAGGAAGAAATCCACGATTATTTCATGGAATCTGAATCTGATAAAATCGAAGATGCCTTAAAAGAATTTGATGGCGATTACGATATTGACGAATTACGTTTAATGCGTATTAAGTTTATTAGCGAGGTTGCTAATTAAATTCCAATATTTTAAATTCCAAATTCCAACCCTTTGGGAAATATTCAAAATAAAAATTCCAAATTCCAAGTTTTTTATAGCATTGGAATTTGGAATTTTCTTTTTTAAGAATTTTAATTTTTTGGAATTTTACTCGGTATAAACTTCCCCACGATGTGGTTTCAAAGCATCTCTTACTTTTATCATATTTTCATCGGTTACAACCATAAAAGCTATGGCGTACATATCGTCTATGATTTTAAATCCTGTAATATTTAAAGGTAGCTTTTCAATTACTATATATTCTTTCAAATGGATCTCGTGATGTTCTGCTGTTTTTGCAGAAGCGGGACCACGGAAATCCCAGATTAGTTTTATTTTTCTAGACATTTTTTTAAGGTGCAAAGGTTGAGAATTGCAAAGGTACAAAGTCTCTTTTGAAAATTGATTTTTATCTTTTTCTCAATTGTCAGTTCGAGCGGAGTCGAGAACTAGGTATGTATTTCGAATTCGCTTACTGTGATAAAACGGGATTTAGAATTGGATAAAATTTACAATTGATAATATCTCATTTCAAAGTGCTATTTTTGCAGAATAATTTCGGTTTATCAAATCATAAAAAAAATAATTATAAATGAAGGATGATTCAGTTTCAGAGGAGTTGTTTTTAAGTGAAGCAGCAAAAGCGCATTTACAGACAGCAGGAAAATGGGTTTATGTAATGTCTAGCTTTGGATTGTTAATAATAGCTTTTTTTATTCTTCGTTTACTTTATGATTATATGTCGTTATCTAATTGGGATGATGTTCCAACAGGAGGAGGAGTTGGGTATATAATGATTATGAGTTTATTGCCTATTTTTATCATAGCCTTTTTGATAATTCTTTTTCCACTTTATTATTTATATAAATTTTCTTTAAATGTCAAAATAGCATTTAGAGATGATGATTCAGAAGCATTAGAAATTTCGTTTAGATATTTAAAAATGCATTATATGGCTTTAGGAATTGGAATACTTGCATATGTTGGCTTGTATTTTTTAATGTCTAAATTCTTTTAATAATATTAATTACCTTTTTATAAAAATGCCTAAAGAACTTTTACTTCAAGTAACACCAGAAATTGCTGCAAACGAATCATTGCTAAAAGACCATTTGTCTAAGCAGGTTAAAGTTTCTGCTCAAGAAATTCAGCACGTTTCAATTTTAAAACGCTCTATTGACGCACGTCAGAAAGCGATTAAAATTAATTTGAAAGTTCTTATTTATTTAAAAGGCGAACCTTTTCAGGAAACCAAAATTCAGCTTCCTATATATAAGGACGTTTCGAATGCGCAAGAAGTTATTGTGGTTGGCGCTGGTCCGGCTGGACTTTTTGCGGCACTGCAATTAATTGAATTAGGTTTAAAGCCAATTGTATTGGAACGCGGAAAAGACGTTCGAGGCCGTCGTCGTGACTTAAAAGCGATAAATCGTGAACACATCGTTAACGAAGATTCTAATTATTGTTTTGGCGAAGGCGGAGCAGGAACGTATTCTGATGGAAAATTATATACGCGTTCTAAAAAACGAGGTGATGTAACTAGAATCTTAGAACTTTTAGTGGCTTTTGGAGCTTCTGAAGACATTTTGGTAGAAGCGCATCCGCACATTGGAACTAATAAATTGCCTAAAATTATTGAAGATATCCGAAATAAAATTAGAGAATTTGGTGGTCAGGTTTTATTTGAAACTCGTGTAAGCGATATTTTAGTAAAGAACAATGAAGTTGAAGGAATCGTAACGCAAAACGGAGATAAAATTCACGCCAATAAATTAATCTTGGCAACAGGACATTCGGCGCGTGATATATTTGAATTATTAGATAAAAAGAAAATTTTAATAGAAGCAAAACCTTTTGCTTTGGGAGTTCGTGCAGAACATGCGCAAGAATTAATCGACAGTATTCAATACAGCTGTGATTTCCGTGGCGAACATTTGCCGCCAGCGCCATATTCTATTGTAAAACAAGTTAACGGTCGCGGAATGTACTCATTCTGTATGTGTCCAGGTGGAGTAATTGCACCATGTGCTACAAGTCCTGGAGAAGTGGTTACAAATGGTTGGTCACCATCAAAACGGGATCAGTCAACAGCAAATTCTGGAATTGTAGTCGAATTGAAATTAGAAGATTTTAAGCCTTTTGCCAAATTCGGCGCTTTGGCTGGAATGGAATTTCAAAAAAGTATCGAACAAAAAGCTTGGCATTTGGCTGGACAAACTCAAAAAGTACCAGCGCAAAGAATGATTGATTTTACACAAAGTAAAGTTTCAGCAGATATTCCGAAAACATCTTATGTGCCTGGCACTACTTCGGTAGAATTGGGACAGGTTTTTCCAGGTTTTTTAACTCAGATTATGCGTCAGGGATTTCAGGATTTTGGAAAATCAATGCGAGGTTATTTAACTAACCAGGCAATTTTACATGCGCCAGAAAGCAGAACTTCATCTCCAGTGAGAATTCCGAGAGATCCTATGACTTTAGAGCATTTGCAGATCAAAGGTTTATATCCTTGCGGAGAAGGTGCAGGTTATGCGGGCGGAATTATTTCTGCAGCAATTGATGGCGAAAAATGTGCCTTAATGATTGCGGAATCCTTGAAATAATTGGCTTCGCACTTTTCATGTAGGAAAAGATTGTTATCTTAGTATTCTGATTTTAATAGAATATTCCCCAAAGATGACAATACAAGAAATCGAAAAAAAATACGGATTTGAATTTCCGCTCTTATACAAACAGTTAGATGCAGACGGCATGCTTGATGTCGGAGAATATGGCCCAAATTGGTATACAGAGGTTTATCCTACTTTAAAAGAGAATCCGCCTTTGCTTCTACATTCGTATGATTTTGAATCATTGAATTTAAAATCGGTTGCCGAAGAAATAGAAGAACTTCAAGATCCAGAAGATTATCGAAATATAAATCCAGAATTTAAATTTATTCCGTTCGCTAAAAGTGGCGGTGGCGATCATTATTGTTTCTTTTTAAACGAAGAAAATAATGGAGATGTGCCGATCGTTTTTGTTTGGCATGACATGAACGAAGTGAATTATCTGGCAAAAAATCTTCAGGACTTTATCTTCAAAGTTTTATTGATCGATATGTCGAAACAAGATGTTTACAATGAACTTACTGATGAAGAATTTAGAAACGACATTGAATCGGTTTTTAAATCGCACAAAAAGTATTTGACAGAACAGCAAAATACAATTTTGTCTGCTATTTTAGAACGCGATATTATTGATTATGAAATACATGTTTCTCCAAAAATCGTAGAATCGGCTAGAGGATTATTAACAGATTTCGAATTAGAATCGATTGTCAATGAAGTGATTCCTTTTGATAAAATGAATCAGAGTTTTAAATATTCAAACGATTAGTTTTTATACAAGATATTTTTATGAGCTTTTTCTCCAATCTATTTAACAGAAATAATGATCCAAAATCGATCATTTCTTTTGATGTTGTCGATCCCATTTATTCGTATTTATATAACCAAGAATCTAGCCTTGAATTTAAAGTAAAAGGAATTCAAGAAGATGTTATGGTAAATTTATTTTTCTTTCCAAGTTCTTTCGATCATGAAGAAGGAAAAGAAGAAATTAAAAAAGCAGGTTTCCATAATTCGTATGAAGTTCTAAACGAGCTTTATAAAAAAGTGAATATTGGAGTTCTTTCAGACGAAGCCATACAAGAAGGTCTAGAATATGATTTTATACACATTCAGTTTTATTCGGAGCCAACCGCAGAAGAGAAAAAGTTTTTTAAACGTTCGATAAAAAACTTTGTAATCTTTTTTTGCTGCACCAATAGTTTAGAAGTAAACGATTTTAAAATATTGTATTCAGGAAGACATTTCTTCGATTATACAAAGGGATTGTTGGAAAGTGAGCTCTTGGATGTAAATAATCCGAAGAATGAAAGTGAAGCAATTGGAATTAGAGATTTTAAATTGGTTTTACAGGGAATCTGTCAGTATTTAAATATTGAAATTCCAGAAACGGTGGAACTTTCTTCGTCTGAAAATTTAGTAGAAAGTGTAGAAGCTACTCTAGAATCTTTTGAAGAATTTATCAAATTAGTTTCAAGAGAAAATATCGAAGAAAAAGAACTGAAAAAACAATCTAAAAAGCTCTTTAAGGACTATCAAAAAGGAACAAATGAATATCATGCTATTGTTGATGGTCATTTTAATTTCTTTGAAAGTATTGATGCCTGGAACAGCGACTGGAAATTTGATCCCGAAGATGCTGAGTATTTTATTTCTGAAATGATTGGCGAAGATCTTAATTTCGAATATCCGGAAGAAACCTATAGTCATGATTTGTTTCCTTATATTCAATCAGCTTTAGAAAAACGCGGTTTCGAATTAATGAGTTACAATACAAATGGAGATAATTACTTGTTTTTTGTAGCCAATAAAGAAGATGTTGGCAGAATTTTAGAATTATCTGAATTGACAAAAATTGAAGTAGATCGGTTATGATATTTTAGCCACGAATTGCACAAATTTTCACGAATTAATTTTAATCCAAAGAGAAAAAATTAGTGAAAATTTGTGCAATTCGTGGCTAAAAAAAATTAAGGAATCAAAATAATTTTCCCAGTGCTTTTTCTGCTTTCTAGAAAATCATGAGCCAGTTTTCCTTCTGATAATTTAAAAGAAGTTGGTTCAGAAAGTTTGATCTTTCCTTCTATAATCCAATCGAATAACTGAGTTGCTCGCTTAATTCGTTCTTCTTTAGAATTCAAATAACTCCATAAATCGCCTCCGGTTAAAGTTTTAGAACCGTCCATTAGCATTCTAGGATCTACAGGTGCTGGATCTCCGCCCGCCATTCCGAAGAAAACGACTTGTCCGCATTCTTTAGTAACTTCAAAACTTTCCATTAAAGTACTTCCAATACTGTCATAAACGGCATCGACACCATTTGGAACGACTTTAAAAACTTGTGATTTCCAATCTTCATTGTAAAGAAAAACATGGTCTGCGCCTTGTTCAAATCCGATCTTCGCTTTTTCTGCAAATGAGGTTAAACCGATAACAGTTGCACCCAAAAGTTTACTGATTTGAGTTAATATCTGCCCAACTCCGCCAGCAACCGCATGTATTAAAACAGTTTCTCCTTTTTGGGTTTTGTGACTGTCTGTAGCAAGATAATGAGCGGTTAAGCCTTGAAGCAAAACAGAAGCTGAAGTTTCAAAAGAAATATTCTCAGATAATGGAATAATATGATTTACATTTACGGCCACCAATTCTGCATTTGCAAAAGGAGAGTCGGCAAAAGCCACACGATCACCAACTTTGTATTCTGAATGATTGTTGGTATCGACCACAATTCCTGCGCCCTCATAACCTGCAATAAAAGGCGGATTTCCTTTTAAATGATAATTCCCTTTTCGGCGGTAAACATCGGCAAAATTTAGTCCGATGGCTTTCATTTCGACTAAAATTTCATCTTTTTTTAATTGTGGATTAGGGATTTCTATATATTCTAAAACATCTGATTCTCCAAAAGAAGAAAAGGTAAGTGCTTTCATTTTTGAGTAATTTAAGAATGTAAAGTTCGGGAAAATTCAAAAGAAAAAGCCTCAAAATAATTGAGGCTTTGGTTTATTTTTTCTTGACCACAGATTAAAAGGATTTACATAGATTTTTTTCAGTTTCAATTTAAAAATCTTAATAATCCTTTTAATCTGTGGCCAAAAAACGAATTAGATCTTAGGAAACTTCATATCATTAAAAGTGCTTTTTTGTTTGGCTAAAGCTTCGATATCTTGCCATTTTCTAGGAGAATCTACAGAAAGGTTTTCGTACGAATCTTTAAGCATTAAAATATCATCTTCGATACGAACGCCGATATTCCACCATTTTTTATCGCATTTACTGTTTGCTGGAATATAAATTCCCGGTTCAACAGTAAGAATCATGTTTTCTTTTATAAGAGTTTGAGGCCCGTTGTAAGTTCCTTTGTCATGAACATCTAAACCTAAAAAGTGCGAACAGCTATGAGGATAATATAATCTTACATCTTTTGGATCTGTAATAATTCCTAATTTAATCAAACCTTTGGCTATAACGTCTTTTGCGGTTTCGTTTAAAGCGACTAGCGGAGTTCCTTCTTTGCAGATTTTAAAAACAGCTTCTTGAGCATCATATACGATTTGATAAATCGCTTTTTGTTCTTCAGTAAATTTTCCGTTTGCCGGAATTGTTCTAGTAACGTCTGCAGAATAACCGTGATACTCAGAACCAACATCCATTAGCAATAATTGATTGTCAATTTTTGTGGCGTTGTTTTCCCAATAATGCAAGATACATCCGTTTGCTCCAGCGCCTACAATTGGCCCATAACCCTCGGCTTCTGCACCGTAGTGTTTATGAATGTAAGCATGAATTCCGTCAACTTCATTTTCGCTCATATCTGGACCCACGGCTTTCATAACTTCGTTATGTGCAATGCACGAAAGTTTTACCGTTTTGCGCATCAAGACAAGTTCTTCTGGCGTTTTTATTTCACGAAGAGAACTGGTAATTTTAGAGAATAAATTTGTTGAATCTTCATTTGCTTTCGTAATTTCTGCTTTAGATTTAAATGATTTCAGCAAGACGTATAAATTGTCAGGATGGTCGCTTTCTTTTGCATCTGTAGGGAATTCGTCGTAAATAACTTTATCGAATTTTGAGAAATCGATGGCAAACGCGTTAAAATCTTTTCCGTTATAAACAGTGGTAAAGCCAAGCTTTGATTTGGCGCCTTCAATTCCTAAACGTCTTCCTGTCCACATTTCACGAGTTGCATTTTTTTCTCTAACAAAAAGAACTTCATTATACTTTTCGGTGCCTTGTGCTTCTTTAAAAATTAATAAAATAGCATCTGGTTCTTTGTATCCTGATAAATAATACATGTCAGGATTTGCGTGGTAATTGTAATCGATATCTCTAGAAAAAACTCTTTCGGGATAAGAAAAAACAACTGCGACAGAATTGGCAGGCATTAAAGCTCTAAAAGCTTCGCGTCGTCCTTGATGAAATTCTTTTGTGAGATAATCTGTTGGAAGGTTTTCTTGCGATTGAACAAGCGAAGTGGTCAATGCAAATACAAACATAAATAGGAATTGTTTCATTTTTTGGTTTTTTATTGATGATTTTGGTCTTTTTGATTGATGCAAATTACAAAAAAAATAGTGTCACTTGTTTTATTTTAAACATCTGGACTATAAAACTTTAAATAATTTGTAGTAACTTAGAGACAGAAAATAACGGCTTTGGATAAAATTTAAGCTTAAGAAAAGCGGTAACTGGGCATGAATATTGAGAATAGGATTTTATAGAATTATTTTAGTTCAAAAAATAAAACAAATTATAAATCTTTAAAAAACATTTTTATGAAAAAATACACATTTGCAGTCCTTTCAGTTTTAACTTTATTATTTGCTTCATGTACAGCATCAAAATCTGCTTCTAATGAAGGTGATTTATTTGGCACGACGTGGGAGTTAGAATATATCTCAGGACCAAGAATTGCTTTTGAAGGATTATATCCGAATAAAAAACCACAGCTTACTTTTGATCAGAAAGAAACAAAAGTTTATGGAAATAACGGATGTAATGGTTACAGTGCATCTTATACCTTAAAAGGGAAGTCTTTGACTTTTGGAGAAGAGGGGCCAACTACAATGATGTTTTGTGAAGGTGGGGGAGAACAGCAGTTTCTAAAACAAATTAGACAAATTACAAGTTATTCTATTGATAAAGACGGAAAACTAAATTTGATTCAAGGAGATATTGCAATGATGAGATTTAAAAAAGTAGCTAAGCAATAGTTTTAAAAGTCACTATAAAAAAAGGGATATGAAAAATCATATCCCTTTTTTGTTTTTATTCTAAAGCTGATTTATTTTCAATTTCAATTGCTCGATATTTTTACTGATAATGTTTTTGTCAGTAGTAGTTTTGGCTAAACTCATTGCGGTTTCGAAATGCTGTAACGATTTTTTTGTATTAACTTCAGAATAAAGATTTCCAAGTAAAGAATAATAAAAATGATTATCGGTTAAATTTAGTTTTTCGGCTTCTTTGATGGCTTCTTCTTTGCCTTTTACTTTAGATAAGGCGTAAGTTCTGTTTAAAGCCACAATTGGCGAATATTCTAAAATGATTAAATTGTTGTAGAGTTCCAGAATATTTTCCCATTTCTCGATTGTTTCTTTTTTAATAGTATGCCAATACGCAATTCCAGCTTCTAAGTGGTATTTTGAAAGTGTGTTTCCGGTTGAAGACTGACTTAGAAAATAAGCTCCTTTATCTATTAATTCTTGATTCCAAAGCGATTGATCCTGATCTTCATATAAAATAATTTCTCCATTTAAACCCGTTCGGGCATCAAATCTTGACGAATGAAAACACATCAAAGCCATTAAAGCATTGGTTTGCGGGAGATTTGTGCTTTCGTTCTGAATCAATAAATAAGTCAGACGCATGGCTTCAGTGCAAAGGTCTTTTCGTAAAGTAGTATTTTGCGAAATAGAGTAGTAGCCTTCAGAATAAAGCAGGTAAATAGTTTTGAGAACGGTTTGTATTCTGTCTTTTATTTCAGCGTTATTCGGATGCTGAATTTTTATATTTTCTTCCTTCAGTTTTTCTTTGGCGCGATTTATCCTTTTGTAAATAACTTCTTTATTAGATAAAAATGCATCAGAGATTTCATTAATTCCAAAACCGCATAATAGATTTAAAGCAAGGGCAATTTGAGCTTCCTCAGAATTGCAGGGATTGCAGACTGTAAAAATCATTGCCAGCTGACTATCAGCAATATTTTGATCAGATAAATCAAGGTCGATTTCAGGATTGTTTAATGGAGTATTGTATTTTATTTCGGTAACTATTTTGGTTTCAAAAACGTTATTTCTTTTCAGGTAGTTTTTGGTTTTGTTTTTAGCAACGGTATACAGCCAAGCAGTCGGATTTTCTGGTATTCCTTTAATAGCCCAAGTTTCTGAAGCGGTTAGAAAAGTGTCGCTTACAATATCTTCTGCAATTTCGATATGCTGAATTCCAAATAAGCTGCAGAGAACTGAAACTATTTTTTGATATTCGGTTCTGAATAAATTGGGAATAAGTTCTTTGTGCTCCATATTTTAAGGAAAAATGCCTAAGTAAAGATACAAAGGCATTTTTATATAAGTTAGTTCAAAAATCTAAACCGCCATTCTAATTTCGACATTTCCACCAAAATTTAAAACGGGACATCCTTGCGCGATTTCGGCAGCTTCATCGTAATCTTTGGCTTTAATAATGATTAGTCCGCCAATAGATTCTTTGATTTCAACAAAAGGTCCGTCGGTAATCCCTTTATTTGAGTTTACAAGTTTTCCTTGTCCGTCCCAGCGTTGTAAGGGTCTTGCAAGTTTATCTTGCGCGGCTAAACTTCCAAACCAGTTTTGCCATTGCTGTAAATGCTGTTGCAATTCTTCCGGCGACGGCTGGGTTTCTTTTGTTTTAAAATCTCTTCTGAAAATCAATAAAAACTCATTCATTTTTTTATATTTTATAATTGAATAATCTGCTTTTAAGTTTTATAAAGTTAATTGTTTTTAGAGAATAAAGTCAATTAGGATTTACCCGAATTGTCCTACTCTGTAAGTTCCTGGGGTATTCGCAAAAGTAATGTTTAGGCGATTCCAAGCGTTAATTGCAGCAACGGCAAGCGTAAGATCGATTAATTCTTGTTCTGTAAATTCAGCTTTTGCAATTTCGTAGATTTCGTCTGGAACATCACAGGCATTCACCGCTTCTGCCAAAGCAAGAGCAACTCTTTCTCTTTTTGTGTAATAAGGGGCTTCTCTCCAAACACTTAATCCAAATAAACGTTGTGTTGTTTCTCCAGCGGCTAAAGCTTCTTTAGAATGCATGTCTAAACAATAACCGCAGTTATTGATTTGAGAGATTCTGAAATTGATTAATTCCATAAGAGATGCTTCGATTGCTCCTTTTTTCAAGTAACCGCTAATTCCAAATAATGTGCTAACTGCTTTTTGACCTTGTTCGAATAAATTAAGTCTAGTTTCCATGATGTATATTTTTTAATTGTTTATACCCTAATAACAATCAAACTTTCAGGATTGGACAAAAAAGATAAAAAAAAATAGAATTATTTTTCGATTAAGAGAAAATGCCTGTTTTTATGCGGGTTTATGAAATAAAAAAACCGTCCATTTTTTTGGACGGTTTTAGAATAATATCATTTTTAAGCTTTATTTCTTTTTAAGTTTGTCTTTAAAAACCTTTTCAAACTTTTCTATTTTAGGCTGAATTACCATTTTGCAATACGGCTGGTTCTTATTGTTTGCATAATAATTTTGATGGTAATCTTCGGCTTTATAAAAAAATTTAAAAGGCTCTACTTTCGTTACAATTGGGTTATTGTACACTTTAGCTTTGTTTAATTCGGCAATAATACTTTCAGCAGCTTTTTTCTGTTCGTCATTTTTGTAGAAAATAACAGAACGATATTGCGTGCCAACATCAGCTCCCTGACGATTTAAAGTTGTGGGATCATGAACCGTAAAAAAGACTTTGAAGATTTCATTAATATCGGTTATGTTTTTGTCGTATGTTATTTGAACTACTTCGGCATGACCAGTTGTTCCGGTGCAGACTTCTTCGTAAGAAGGATTTGCGGCTTTCCCTCCTGAAAATCCAGAAACAACAGATTTGACTCCGTCCAGATTTTCATAAACGGCTTCAACGCACCAGTAACAGCCTCCGCCGAGTGTAATAGTTTCCAGATTCGCCTTTTTATTTTGCGAAATGCCATTCAGCGAAAGCGCTAAAAGACATATTAAAAGTATATTTTTCATTTGTAGATTATTTATTATCCGGAACAAAATCAAGAGCAATCGAATTCATGCAGTAGCGTTTTCCGGTTGGTTCTGGACCATCGTCAAAGATGTGTCCTAAATGTCCGCCGCAGCGTCCGCAAAGAGTTTCGGTTCTTTCCATTCCAAGAGAATTATCTTCTTTAAAAACAATGCTTTTTTTGTTTTCCTGTTCAAAGAAACTCGGCCATCCGCAGCTGCTCGAAAATTTTGCGGTCGATCTAAAAAGCAAGTTACCGCATGAAGCACAGTAATAGGTTCCTTTTTCGTCAGTATTCCAATATTTGCCTGTAAAAGGTCTTTCGGTATCGGCTTCACGCATTACGGCATACACATCCGCTGGAAGAACCTTTTTCCATTCGGCATTGCTTACGTTAAGTTTTGTTGTGTCGGTATTTGAATAATAAGGATTTCCGGGCTTACTGATTTTATTTTCCATAACGGCTGTTTTTGCAGTTTGTTTTTTTGTGTTTTGTCCGCATGCCTGAAAAATAAATAGCGGAATCAAAAAACAAAGGCTGAAAATTAGGTTTTTAGATTTCATAAGTTCTTAGGTAGATTAATCTGTATATCAAAGATACGTTGAGAATTAGCTTCAAATTACAGTGTTTATTATTATTGAGATTTTTTTAAGTGTGTTTTAACTTTTTATTAGTTACGTAAAAGAAGACAATGTAGTTTTTATGTCTTAATTTTAACAGCTTTTAAATTTTTAGGATAAATTATAATATTGTAAATCAGTAAAATAGAAATTTGGTCTGAGGCTTGCTTTTAGACAAGCTGAATTAGCATTTTTAAGCCATTTCTTTTTTCGTATTTTTGTTTGCTTAAGAAGCCTTATGACAGAAGAAAACGTAATACTAGTTAATCAAAACGATGAACAGATTGGCTTAATGCCAAAATTAGAAGCACATGAAAAAGCGCTTTTGCACCGTGCCTTTTCGGTTTTTATTTTGAATAGTAAAAACGAAATTATGCTGCAACAGCGTGCTCATCATAAATACCACTCTCCGTTGCTTTGGACAAACACTTGCTGCAGTCATCAGAGAGAAGGAGAAACCAACATCGAAGCGGGAAGCCGAAGATTGTTTGAAGAAATGGGTTTTAAAGCCGAATTAAAAGAGCTGTTTCATTTTATATACAAAGCACCTTTTGATAACGGTTTGACAGAACATGAACTGGACCATGTTATGATTGGTTATTATAATGAGGAACCAAGCATAAATCCAGACGAAGTAGAAGACTGGAAATGGATGAGTATTGAAGATGTTAAAGCAGATATTGAAAAACAGCCCGAAATTTATACCGTATGGTTTAAGATAATTTTTGATGAATTTGATCATTATCTAGAAGACCATAAATTATAGCCAACTAACCAGAAACATAAATGAGAGTAACCATATCAAGAAAAGCGCATTTTAATGCGGCACATCGATTGCATCGAAAGGATTGGTCATTTGAAAAAAACGATGCCGTTTTTGGAAAATGCAATAACCCGAACTTTCATGGTCATAATTATGGTTTAACAGTAAGTGTTACAGGAAAAATTGACCCGGAAACTGGTTTTGTTTTAGATGTGAAAGTATTGGCGGATATTATACGAGAAGAAGTAGAAATTCCGTTTGATCACAAAAATCTGAATTTGGATGTTCCTGAATTTGCAGATTTGAATCCGACCGCAGAGAATATTGCTGTTGTGATATGGAATAAAATTAGACAACGAATTCATGCCGACTTTGATCTTGAAGTGGTACTGAACGAAACGGAACGAAATTTTGTAACTTATAAAGGAGAATAAAAAATGTCATTAAAAATAGGAGATATAGTTCCGAATTTTACTGCGAAAGACAACAATGGAGAACTTTTTGAAAGCCAAAGCGTTTTAGGAAGAAAGCCAGTGGTCATTTACTTTTATCCAAAAGATAATACGCCTGGTTGTACAACTGAAGCTTGCAGTTTTCGGGATCAATACGAAGATTTTAAAGATTTAGGAGCTGAGGTAATTGGTGTTAGCAGCGATAGTGTAAAATCACATCATAAA
Organism: Flavobacterium sp. B330r; assembly: GCF_056824325.1. Classification (NCBI taxonomy): domain Bacteria; kingdom Pseudomonadati; phylum Bacteroidota; class Flavobacteriia; order Flavobacteriales; family Flavobacteriaceae; genus Flavobacterium; species Flavobacterium sp. B330r. The sequence goes on along the minus strand of NZ_CP124860.1, from coordinate 1,044,991 downwards.
TTTGCAGCTAAACACAAATTGCCTTTTATTTTGCTTTCTGATCAGGATAAAAGATTAAGAAAACTTTTTGGTGTCCGCAATAATTTGTTCGGACTTCTGCCAGGACGCGTTACTTATATAATTGATAAAAATGGTTTGCTAATTTCGATATTTGACAGTGCAAATGCTGCAAAACATATACCGAAAGCCTTAGAAATTGTTCAAGAATTAGTATCGTAGGTTACCAAAATAGTATCAAATTAGAATTAATTAAACAAATATATTAGCCTAAAAACATGAGTCAAAATCTATACCCTTTGCAATTTGAACCGATTTTAAAAGAAAGAATCTGGGGAGGAGAAAAATTAAAAACTATTTTAAATAAACCAATCGTTTCTAAAATTACTGGCGAAAGCTGGGAATTATCTACTGTACAAGGCGATGTTAGTGTAGTTGCAAATGGAGTTTTAAAAGGAAAATCGTTAATGGATTTGATTGATGAAACGCCAGATGCGATTTTAGGAACTAAAGTTTATGAAAGATTTGGAAAACAATTTCCGTTGCTTTTTAAATACCTAGATGCAAGAGAAGATCTTTCTATTCAGGTGCATCCAAACGATAAATTGGCTAAAGAACGTCACAATTCATTTGGAAAGACTGAAATGTGGTACGTAATGCAGGCCGATGCTGATGCTAGAATTATTGTTGGTTTTAAAGAAGATTCTAGCAAAGAAGAATATTTGAAACATTTGCATGATAATACTTTGGTTTCGATCTTAGATGATGTGAAGGCAAAATCGGGAGATGTTTTCTTCTTAGAAACCGGAACAGTTCACGCAATTGGAGCTGGATTAGTAGTTGCCGAAATTCAGCAGACTTCTGATATTACATATCGTTTATACGATTTTGATCGTGTAGATGCACAAGGAAATAAAAGAGAATTGCATGTAGATCTTGCATTAGATGCCATTAACTATAATAAAGTTGATACGCAGAAAAAATACGAGTCTAAAGTAAATACTTCAAATACTGTTGTTGACTGTCCTTATTTTACAACTAATTTTATTCCTTTAGAAGACAAAGTGGAAGTGGTTAAGAGCGGAGAAACATTTACGGTTTATATGTGTATTGAAGGAAGTTTCGAAATCGAATATGACGGATTTAAGCATACTTATATTAAAGGAGATACTGTATTGGTTCCAGCTGCGATAAATGCATTTAATTTGAGCGGAAAAGCTTCAATTTTAGAAATTTACATTTCTTAGCATTAAATTTAAAGATAATATGTACTTTTGCAGACGCAAATTAAAATAATAAGAAAAATGGCAAACGTTAAGAATTTAAAGAAAGACATCAACTTCGTATTAGGAGATATTATTGAGGCAGTTTACTTGTTTGAGATGTCAACAACAGGAAATCCTACTCCAGAAACGAATGCTTTGGTCGATGAAGCTATCGCTGCATTCGATACTTTGATTACAAAAGTGAACGCAAAGAACGTTGAAAATAAAAAAGCACACTTCAAGCAAATTAATGTTGAATTAGAACAAGCTGCTAATCAATTGATTGAAAAAATCAACGCATTATAAGCAAAAAAAAGTGTAAAAAAGTGCAAATTTATTTTGGGAAATTGAAAAACCGCTTTATATTTGCACCCGTAATGACGCCGATGTAGCTCAGCTGGCTAGAGCAGCTGATTTGTAATCAGCAGGTCGTGGGTTCGAGTCCCTCTATCGGCTCAAAAAACGGAAACCATTCGCCTCGGCGAATGGTTTTTTTAATTATAGAGAGAGGTGTGAAATTTTTTTTGGAATATTAAAAAACATTTATATCTTTGCACTCGCAAAATAGGCCGATGTAGCTCAGCTGGCTAGAGCAGCTGATTTGTAATCAGCAGGTCGTGGGTTCGAGTCCCTCTATCGGCTCAAAAACCATCACAGAAATGTGGTGGTTTTTTTTTATGCCATTTTTTAAAATTTCAATTCTAAAATTCCAAATGCCAATTTTTCGGCGAAGAAGAAGTTACACTAGGAATTCGACAAAGATTGGTGGTTTTCTTTACGGAAGTTTTTCAAATATAGCTCGCGGTTTCAACCACAGGAAGCATATTAAATGAAACGTATTGCATTGTGGTGATTTAATTATGTTTTAAAGATTGAAAACCGCTTGCGATAGCATTTATATGCTTTGCGGGATTTTTGTTGAATTTAAGCATAAAAAAAACGTCCTGATAATTCAGGACGTTTTTCATTGTTGCTTTTATGTTTTATTCAGCTGGAGCTGGAGTTGTTGCAGCTGCTGGTGCATTTTGTTCTGCTTTTTTAACTTCAGCAACATACTTAGTTAGTTTCTTTCCATAAAGTGACTGTGCTACTTTTGGCGTCATTGATTTTTGAATGGTATCAAGAAACTTCAAATTGATATCGTAAATCTCTGCTAACGCAATATAAGGTGCTACTTCGTGATCTTTATTGTTTATGGCAAAGTTTGTAGCGTATAAATATTTTCTTTTAATATTTGACTGTTGTTTTGCGTCAATGCTGTCAATTGCTTTTTGATCTTGTCTTTTTAAAGCTTTGAATTTTGATTCAACCATAGACAAGTTTTCGTCTCTAAAACGAGTATTGATTTTTTGGTATTCCTCATATAATTCTTGGTTTTTAGATCCAGTAATTTTTGCACCAGCGATGAAGTTGTCCAAATTGGTGTCGATATTGATAGTTCCTGGCTCGGCAAAAAACAAAATGTTATTGTCTAATGAGTTTGTTACGCCTCGATCTAAATATAAATAGAGCATTTCTGGAGATTCTAATTTAATATCTCTTTCAAAAGCTGAGTTTCCATCAATTTTGATGCTGTCAATAGCAACAAGAGAAGTGTTGACAATTCTTTGGATATATAAAGTTCCGGTTTTTAAACCTTTAATGTTTCCTGTGATGTGTAGGTTATCAGCAGCTGATTCTTTTTTGCTACAAGATGCTAATACTGCAAGAGTAACAAAAGCAATTAGTGTTTTTTTCATTAGTTTTTGAGATTTTGGTGCAAAATAAAGAAAATAGTTTAAATGTAAATAGGGGTTATGTTTTATTTTTTATAAAAAAAATAAATCCCAATTTATTTCTAAATTGGGATACTAAAGTAATGCAAGAAAAGGGTTTACATCGACAAAATAAACGAAGTGCCATTTTCGTGCGTATAAGTGTAAGTTGCATCGCAGTCATTGTTTCCGTAATCTATAACTCCGTTTAAAATACCTCCTTGTACTTTTAATTGTCCTTTGGAGATAAATAAACAAGAATATTTTTTAATTAGTGGTTCTTTTACTGTCAAAGTAAGTGCTACACCATTTGAAGATGTTACGGTATGCGTGCCATCGATAATTTCGTAAACATTGTCAGATAAAATTAAAGGCGTGTCTGCACCTGCAGTTTGTTTAGTAGTGTAAGTTCCCGAATTGGTATAAACGCCTCCTTGTAAATCGGTTAATTTTCCATTAGTAACTTTTCTGGTCCATTGTGGCGTAGATTGAATAGTTGTAGTGTTTGTATATTCAATAGTTCCCTCTAATTTGATGTCTTTTATAGAATAGTCAATTCTTTTAATTGTCATTTTGCTTCCAGTTTCTGTAATTGGTCCTGAAAGTGTTACTTCTAGTTTTCCTTTACGCGTAAAATTATTTCCGTCTTTGCATCCTGCTGTTCCAAAATCGGCTAAAAAGACTTTAGGATAATTTCCTCCATTTGGCGTTGTAATGGTAATTGTTGCGCAAATTCCAGGAGGTGTATCGGCAGGTTTTCCAGAAGTTGAAGTGCTTGTACTGATTAAGAGACTGGTGTTAAGATCCATTTCGTTTGAAGTGTCAATGGCAACTGATGCTCCAATGCTGGTTAAGTCTGTTGAAACGGCTGGGTCGTTATTGTCGCTTGAGCAAGAAACATATAAAAGTGCTGTGGCACAAATGGTTGTTAATAAAATAGCAGTTTTTTTCATAGGGTCTTTTTGTTTTGGGTTAGATTAATAAGGCAGTCAAATGTAATAAAAAATTTGAATTGCAATAAAGGTCATTTAGTGGTAATCTATAGCGCTTTATAACGAATTTTTGAAGAAAAAATTATGGTTGAAGGGATGAGAAATAAAAAAAGCTGCCCAAACTGAGCAGCTTTTACTAAGATAGCATCTAAATGCTTATTTGATCATTTCGAAACTTCTTTTTACGAAAGCAGTAAGCGCTTCGCCTTTTAATAGGTTTTGAGATAATTTAGCTAAATCTAAAGCTTGTTTAACTAAATGCTCTTGGTGCGTTTTGTCTTCTGTATTTAAAATACTTGAAGCTAGATCAGAATTGGTGTTTACAACCAAATTGTACATTTCTGGCATATTACCCATTCCGAACATTCCGCCACCACCTGTTTGGCTCATTTCTTTCATTCTACGCATAAATTCTGGTTGCGTGATGATGAACGGAGCTGCTTGAGAATCCATAGCTTCCAATTGAACGCTGTATGCTTTTGGAATATAAGCTTCTAAAGAAGTTTTTAAAGCTGCTTTTTCGTCATCAGAAAGTTTAGAAATAGTGTTTTCTTCTTTTTTGATTAAATTGTCAATGTGATCAGAGTCAACACGTACAAAAGTTAATCCGCTGTTATCGTTTTCGATTTTTTGGATTAAATGCGAAATAATAGGAGAATCTAAAAGCAATACTTCATAGCCTTTGTCTTTTGCTGCCTCAATGTAAGAGTGCTGCGCATCTTTATTTCCAGCATAAAGAACTACCAATTTACCATCTTTATCAGTTTGGTTTTCTTTTAGTTTTTCTTTTAATTCTTCTAAAGTAAAGTAAGTGTCATCTACAGTTGGATATAAAACAAATGCACCTGCTTTTTCGTAGAATTTCTCTTCAGAAAGCATTCCGTATTCTAAAACGATTTTAATATCGTTCCATTTTGCTTCAAAATCAGCACGGTTTTCGTTAAATAAAGCTTTCAATTTATCTGCTACTTTACGAGTAATGTAGTTTGAGATTTTCTTAACAGCTCCATCTGCCTGTAAACCAGAACGAGAAACGTTCAATGGAATATCTGGAGAATCGATAACACCTTTTAACATTGTCAAGAATTCAGGAACAATTCCTTCTACGTTGTCAGTAACGTAAACTTGGTTTTGGTACAACTGAATTTTGTCTTTCTGGATTTGCATATCATTACCCAATTTTGGGAAATACAAAATACCAGTTAAGTTAAAAGGATAATCTACATTTAAATGAATGTGGAATAATGGCTCTTCAAACTGCATTGGATACAATTCTCTGTAGAAGCTTTTGTAATCTTCATCAGATAATTCAGAAGGCTGTTTTGTCCAAGCTGGATTTGGGTTGTTAATGATATTGTCAGTTTCAACCGTTTCATTAACGTAGTCTTCTGGAGCGTCTTCTGGTTTTGGAAGCGTTTCAGTTCTTGTTCCGAATTTAATCGGAATAGGCATGAACTTGTTGTATTTGTTTAATAAACCGCTAATTTTAGAATCATCTAAAAATTCAAGAGAATCTTCAGCAATATGAAGAATGATTTCTGTTCCGCGTGAAGTTTTGTCAGCTGGCTCTAAAGTAAATTCAGGACTTCCGTCACATGTCCAATGTGCCGCTGGCTCATCTTTGTATGATTTTGTAATGATTTCAACTTTTTCAGCTACCATAAAAGCAGAGTAGAAACCAAGTCCAAAATGTCCGATAATTCCAGAATCTTTAGCAGAGTCTTTGTATTTGTCCAAAAATTCCTCAGCTCCAGAAAAAGCTACCTGATTGATGTATTTTTCAACTTCATCAGCAGTCATCCCTAAACCTTGATCGATAATGTGGATTTTTTTACCTTCTTTATCGACTTTTACTTCAATAATTGGGTTTCCGTATTCTGCTTTAGCTTCACCAATGCTAATAAGATGTTTTAATTTTAAAGTAGCATCAGTACCATTAGAAACAAGCTCGCGTAAGAAAATTTCGTGGTCGCTGTATAAGAACTTTTTAATTAAAGGAAAAATGTTTTCTACTGAAACATTAATTTTACCTGTTGCCATATTTTTTAATTTTTGATTTAATTTGATGATTTTCATTCGTTCAAATAAAATACCAATTGTATTTTGGGTGACAAAATGTCGGAAATGTTAATTCTGAAAGAAAATAAATAGATTCTAAAACGAAAAATATCTTTATGAATCGTATATTTGTGGTACAATAATTGTTAAAAAGGCAAGTATTAATCTAAAAAAAATTGTACAAAATGAAGAAGAGTATTTTTATATGCTTGATTGCCGCTATGTTTTTTGCGTGTAAGTCAGCTTCGTCAACAGCTTCATCTTCTGAAGCAACTACGCTTTCAACAAAACTTGACAAATCGACTCAAGTAGCGTTAAAAGGGAATTGGGTACTTACCAATGTTTCTTACCCAGGTTCTGATTATATCAAAGTAAATTCATTTGATCTTGCAGATTCAAAATGTTTTATTGGAAGTACTTGGAGCTTTATTTCGAATAATAATAAAGGAACAATGGCTTTGACTTCGCCAAGTTGTACTGGATTTTCTTCGCCAATTGTATGGAGTATCAACAATCAAGGTTTGTTTGTGTTGAAAATTCTTAATGCAGGTGAGAAAGCGAAGAAAGTTAGAGATGGTTATTTGCTAAAAGTTGCAGGTGTAACTGAAAGTTCTTTTCAGTTAGTTGATAATATCAATGTGGGAGGTCAGGTAAAAGATGTGGTTTACCAATTTCAAAGAGCTAATTAATATTTTAAAGATATAGAAAATGAGAAAGATAACGGTTTTAGGTTTAAGTAGTTTAATGGTTATAGCTAGTTTTTTTACAAGCTGTGATTCAGTAAAAAACGCAAATAATACGCAAAAAGGAGCCGGAATTGGTGTAGTTGCAGGTGGTGTTATTGGTGGTATTTTAGGAAATAATATCGGACGAGGCGGAAACGCTGCTTTAGGAGCTGCAATTGGAGCTGCTGTAGGTGGAGGAACTGGAGCTTTAATCGGTAATAAAATGGATAAACAAGCTCGTGAAATTGATCAAGCTTTACCAGGTGCTTCTGTTGAAAGAGTTGGTGAAGGTATTCACTTAACATTAAACGAAAACGCTGTTCGTTTTGATACTAATAAATCTACTTTAACAGCTCAAGCAAAAGCTAATTTAGATAAATTAGTTCCTGTATTCAATGATTATGGAGATACAGATATTCAAATTTTTGGTTACACAGATAATACTGGAAAACCAGAATACAACTTAACACTTTCTGGACAAAGAGCTGCTTCTGTGCAAGCTTATTTAGTTTCAAAAGGATTAAAATCAAGCCGTTTCAAAACTTCAGGTTTAGGAATTGCAGATCCAATTGCAACAAATGATACTCCAGAAGGTAGAGCTCAAAACCGTCGTGTTGAATTTTCAATTACAGCAAACGACAAAATGGTAAATGACGCTAAAGCAGAAGCTGGAAAATAGTTTCTAATAAAATAAATTATCAAAAAAGCTGTTTCAAATAATTGAAGCAGCTTTTTTTTGACTTTAGAAATTAAACATTGTAAATTTGACGACTCATATTACAACTCATGCTTGACATTCAAAATATATCTTTTTCGTACACCGAAAGCCCCGTTATAAAAAACATTTCTTTTTCTATTGAAAAAGGCCAGAATATTGCGATTATTGGTGAGAGTGGCTGCGGAAAAAGTACGCTACTCAAGCTTATATACGGATTATACGATCTGGATGAAGGGAAAATTTTTTATGGCGATAAACCGATCTTGGGACCAAAGTTCAATCTAATTCCAGGGATGCCTTATATGAAATATCTGGCACAGGATTTTGATTTGTCTCCATACGAAACAGTTGCAGAAAACGTAGGTAAGTTTCTCTCGAACGGTTTTGCAAACATGAAAAAGCTTCGTGTTCAGGAATTGTTAGAAATGGTAGAAATGGATCAGTTTGCAAATGTTAAGACCAAATTTCTAAGTGGTGGACAACAGCAAAGAGTGGCGTTGGTTCGAGTTTTGGCTTTAGAACCAGAAGTAATTTTGTTAGACGAGCCATTTAGTCAGATAGATGCTTTTAGAAAAAATGCTTTACGTCGTAATTTATTTCGTTATCTAAAACAAAAAGAAATTACGTGTATTATTGCAACACACGATAGTACAGATGCTTTGTCTTTTGCCGATCAGGCAATTGTGATGAGAAGCGGAGAAGTGTTGGTAAAAGATGATCCTTCAAAAATATACGAAGATCCAAAGGTTAAATATGTGGCATCTTTGTTTGGAGAAGTAAATGAAATTCCGACTCATTTATTATTGTCTTACGCAGACGAAGCGCATAAAACATTAGTTTATCCGCATCAATTTAAAATGGTTTCAGAATCAAAATTAATGGTAAAAATAAGAAGAACTTATTTTAGAGGAAGCCATTATTTAATTGAAACAGTTTATAAAAGGCAGTTGATTTTCTTTGAAAGCGAAATAGATTTGCCGCTTGAACAAGAAGTTTTCCTGGCTTTAAATTATTTGTAATTAGGGAATGTGTCAATTAGAAAATTAGATAATTTCTAATTGTTAAAATAATAAACCCGACAGTTTTCAAAAACTTGTCGGGTTTACTTTTAGAATCAAATTATGAATTTAGTTTTTCAGATACTTTTCTAAGAACTGATCTTGTTCCCATAGCAAGTGCAAAATGTTTTCTTTTGCTACATAACCGTGAGATTCTTTAGGTAGAATAACCATTCTTGCTGGTGCTCCTAATCCTTTTAATGCTTGAAAATAACGTTCTGTCTGCAAAGTAAAAGTTCCCGGATTATTGTCTGCTTCTCCATGAACTAATAAAATTGGCGTTTTCATTTTTTCTGCATTCATAAATGGAGACATTGCGTTGTAAACTTCTGGCGCTTCCCAGTAATTTCTTTGTTCAGATTGGAATCCAAATGGAGTTAATGTTCTGTTGTAAGCACCACTTCTCGCAATTCCGCATGCAAAAAGATCTGAATGGGTTAGTAAGTTGGCAGTCATAAAAGCTCCATAAGAATGTCCTCCAACAGCCACTTTTTTACGGTTAATATAGCCTAAGGCATCTACTGCATCAATCGCCGCTGCCGCATTATCTACTAATTGCGAAATAAAATTGTCGTTTGGTTCTGTAGTTCCTTCTCCAATAATTGGAAAAGCAGCGTCATCTAAAACTACATAACCTTTTGTTACCCAATATACAAATGAGCCATAATAGGGGAAAGTGAATTCGTTTGAATTTTGAGTCGATTGAGAAGCGCTATTTCTATCTTTATATTCTGCTGGATATGCCCAGATCAATAGCGGCAATTTTTCTTTTTTAGTTTTATCATAACCAACAGGAAGATATAAAGTTCCTGAAAGCTCCAATCCGTCCTTACGTTTGTATTTAATAACTTCTTTGCTAACGTCTTTAATGCTTTCAAACGGATTTTTGAAATCAGTAACTTGTGTTAGGCTATTTTGTTTTTTTATATTTCTGAAATAGTAATTTGGGTATTCTGTTTTTGACTGAATCATAACTAAGATTTTCCCAGACTTGAAATCTTCAATTTCTAAAATATCCTCTTTTTTATCTTTATAAGGAGAAGTATAAATACGTTTTGATTTTAAAGTTTCTACATTGAATTCGTCTACAAAAGGAAACTGTCCGTTTTTAGTATAACCTTCGCCAATTCTATAAAGGTTGTTTTTTTCGATTGCTAAAACATATTTATTGTAAGCATTCTTTTTTGTTTCAAAAACTCCCGGATCAGAATAAACATCTTGCGAATTTCTATCCGTAATCATTTTTGGCTGCTGATTTGGGTTTAATGGATTAATCAAAAATGTTTTGGTGCTTCTTGTGTCGTACCATTCTTCAGAAAGAACCGCTAGATTGTCATTCCCCCAAATAATATCGCTAAAACGCTGTGGAGTTTTTGCTAATGAAGAAGCTTCTTTGTCGAAAGGCGCATCCCAAAGAAAAACTTCATCTCGATAATCAACTTTGTTTGCAGGATCTCCTTCGTCTAAAGCTACAACATAAGATAAAGTTGCCGGTTTGTCGTTTCTCCAAGCCATTTCTCTTTTTCCTTTTCGAACAGCCATAAAACCTTTTGGCATAATTTCATTTAAAGGAACCTCATTTACCGTTTTAATTTCTCTTCCGCTTAAATCATAAACAACTGTTTTAGATGGAAATCTGTTTAATGGAACTACATAAGAAAATGGTTTTTGAATTGTTGTCAGCATAATGTACTGACCATCTGGAGAGATTCTTTCTCCAGCAAACATAGCGGCGTCTTTGTATAAAACAGCATCTCCATTTAGTTTTACTTTATACAATTCAGAAGTTATGCAGTTTTCAAAATTAGCTTCGTCGTTTTTATTTTTCAGCATATCGGGATACGTTCTATTTTGAGATTTTTCTCCTGAAGTATTTGAAATAATCGGCCCAGTAGACAGATCTTTTTTAGAATCTAAAAGAGGCGGTCTGTTTTTAGGAAGCATTTTTGCTAAGATAGTTTCGCTGTCTAAAAACCAGTTAAACGGATTTCCAAGATTGGCATTTACTCTAGCTTCTGTGAGTTTTGTTGCTTGTGCGCTTGCAACATCTAAAACCCAAAGTTCTACACCAGAATTGGTAGTATGCGAGAATAGGATTTTTTTGTCGTTTGGCGACCAAAGAATGTTTGATATTTTCGGATTATCAGGGAGTCCTTTTACCTGAATTTCTTCCTTCCCGTTTATTTTTCTTAGTTTAAGATTGATTAAATACGTTACAGTGCTTGAAATATTAGTAACCGGATTAATTCTCAAACCAGCTAGACGAACTTCGTCTTGATTGAGGTCATCGAGCGTTTTATAAGTATTGCGATACATCAAGAGCATGTTCTCTTTTTTTGTATCCATTGATACGGAAGGAGCTCTTTGATAATCTGCCAAATCTAAAATAGATTTTGAAGGTTTTTGATAAGTTAGATTCTCCTGTGCAAAAGAGAAAAAGCTTATATTTAGAAATAAAAACAGTGTAACCTTTAATTTCATAGTTTGAATTTTATGGGTTTGTAATTGGTATTCAAAATGTTTGTCTAAGATAGTTTTGTCTTGTTACATCTTGAGCCTGATTTTTAATTTTTTTCAATGTTTGCATGCGAAAATTGTCTTTTCAAGAAGCAAATGATAATAAGTTAGCGTAGAATTAGAATATATTAAATTGCTAATAACGAAAAAAATAGTATTTTGTGTACGTATATTTTAAAGTATGCGTAAATTTGCAATCCAATTTTTTAATAAATAATAATAGATATATGTATCATTCAAAAATAGCTGGTTTAGGATATTATGTTCCTTCTAATGTGGTGACTAACGATGATTTGTCTAAGATAATGGATACCAATGACGAATGGATTCAGGAAAGAACCGGGATTCAGGAAAGAAGACACATTATCCGTGGAGAAGACACTACTACTTCAATGGGAGTAAAAGCAGCTAAAATTGCAATAGAGCGTTCTGGTGTTGCCAAAGAAGATATTGACTTTGTAGTTTTTGCTACATTAAGTCCAGATTATTATTTTCCAGGACCTGGAGTTCTGGTTCAAAGAGATTTAGGTTTAAGAACAGTTGGAGCATTAGATGTTAGAAATCAATGTTCTGGTTTTGTTTATGCAATTTCTGTTGCAGATCAATATATTAAAACTGGAATGTATAAAAATATTTTGGTTATTGGTTCTGAGGTTCACTCTACAGGTTTAGACATGACAACTCGCGGACGTGGAGTTTCTGTAATTTTCGGAGACGGAGCAGGAGCTGCAGTTTTAAGCCGTGAAGAAGATTTAAGCAAAGGAATTTTATCTACGCATTTGCATTCTGAAGGAGAACATGCAGAAGAATTGGCTTTGCAAGCGCCAGGAATGGGAGCGCGTTGGGTAACAGATATTATTGCAGATAATGATCCGAATGATGAAAGTTATTACCCGTATATGAACGGACAATTTGTATTTAAAAATGCTGTAGTTCGTTTTGCTGAAGTAATCAATGAAGGATTGGAAGCAAATGGTCTTCAGGTTTCAGATATTGATATGTTGATTCCGCATCAAGCGAATTTGAGAATTTCTCAATTCATTCAAAATAAATTTAAATTGACGGACGACCAAGTTCATAATAATATTCAGAAATACGGAAACACAACCGCAGCATCTATTCCGATTGCTTTAACTGAGGCTTGGGAACAAGGAAAAATTAAATCTGGAGATACTGTAGTCTTAGCAGCCTTCGGAAGTGGATTTACTTGGGCAAGTGCTATTATTAAATGGTAAAATAATCATCTTACATTATATTTTTTTTAAACCTGCTTCTTATTGGGAGCAGGTTTTTTTATACGCATTTGCCAATAGGAGCGCCCTTCGACTTCGCTCAGGGAGACAAAGCTTTAACGATTATAGAAGTTCTTGATTTCTAATTTGTCAGGCTGAGCGAAGTCGAAGCCCTCGTTCCAATAGGCACGCCCTTCGACTTCGCTCAGGGAGACAAAGCTTTGACGACTGTATATGTTTAGATTTCTATTTGTCAGGCTGAGCGAAGTCGAAGCCGCGTTTCTATTAGCACGCTCTCCTTAATGTTTTTGAATTAAATTTCTTACTTTTATTGTTTTTGAAGTAAAAAATGATGAAAAGATATTACGTCTATATTTTAAAATGCTCTGATGGAAGTTATTACACAGGAATGACAAATGATATAAATCGAAGACTAAATGAACATAATTATGGTTTAAATCAAGAAAGCTATACATTTCATAAAAGGCCTTTGGAGTTGGTGTTTTGTACAGATTTTAATGATGTTATCCAAGCTATTGCATTTGAAAAGCAAGTAAAAGGCTGGAGCAGAAAAAAGAAAGAAGCTATAATAAAAGATAAATGGGAGGATTTGAAAAAACTTTCTCAATGTTTGAATAAAACAACTCATAAAAATTTTAATAAAAAGGATGTTTAGTATTAAATTAGCCGTCGGTTTTGTTTAGTATAACAAAGCGACTTGTCAGGCTGAGCGAAGTCGAAGCCCACGTTCCAATAGGAGCGCCCTTCGACTCCGCTCAGGGAGACAAAGATTGAACATAATTTTTTTGCAGCTTGTCAGACTGAGCGGAGTCGAAGCCATTTTAATACAATACAAATGAAAAAAAATCAACTAGAAATAGCTTGTTTCAATTATGAATCGGCAGTAATTGCTCAAGCAAATGGTGCGGATAGAATTGAGCTATGTGAAAATATGAAACTGGGAGGAACTACGCCAAACTCTATTTTGGTAGTAAAGGTTCGCGAAAGTATAAATATAAAAATGCATGTTATTATAAGGCCTAGAGGTGGTGATTTTGTCTATTCTGACGAAGAGCTTACCGAAATGAAACAAGATATCAAGCAATATAAAAAACTAGGCGTTGATGGTTTCGTTTTCGGAATTTTAAAAGAAAACGGAAAAGTAAATAAAAAGCAGAATAAGGAATTAGTGCATTTGGCACATCCGTTATCGTGTACTTTTCACCGTGCTTTTGATGTAGTTAAAAATCCTGAAAAAGCACTTGAAGATGTAATCGACTGTGGCTTCAAAACCATTTTGACTTCAGGTCAAGGTGTAAATGTAGAAGAAGGAATTTTGGCTCTAGAAAGGCTTCAAGAACTAGCGGGAGACAGAATTGAAATTATGCCAGGAGGAGGTTTAAGATCTTCAAATATCAAACTGTTGCAAGAAAAATTAGATCTCACTTTTTATCATTCTTCAGCAATCACAGATAATTCTGAAACTGCAAATCCAGAAGAAATAAAGGAGTTGCGTAACTTTTTATAGAATAGAATAAAACAAAAAAAGTCTGGAGGTGGCAATCTCCAGACTTTTTTTCTACAAGAAATTATTCAAAAAATTATTTAAAAAATTTTCTCAGACAAGATTAGAACATTCCGCCCCCGCCTTTGTTAGTATTGTCATCTCTTTGTTTACGCTGTAAATTTTTGATTTTTCCACCTCCAAAGTTATAAGTCAAACCAAAGTAAACCGTTTGGCTCTCCCATTTAAACTGACCTGCTTGAGGATAAGGATACATGGTATCAAAAGCATATTTCATTGTATTGAAAACGTCATTGAAACGAACGCTTAAATTCATTTTGTTGTCCAATAAGGTATAACGTGTACCAATATCCATTTTATACATTTCGTGGCTGTTGTTTTGAAGTCCGTCTGTAGCACCTCTATAGAATCCGAAAGCTAAGAAACTTAAACGTTTGTTTACTTTAAAATTAGAGTTCATACGTCCGTTGAAAGCGGCAACAGTAATTTTTCTATCGATTGGATTACTTGTATTTGTTGCAGGATCGTATTGGAATACAATACCTTGCTGATTAATACTTGAGAAATCAATCGATGGCTGGATATCCCACCATTTTGTGATTTTATAATTAAAAGAAACTTCAAATCCGTAAGCTGTGTTGTGATCGTAGTTGGTAAAACTCATGATTTGTTTTTCCATGCTCGGATCTGCTGGATCAGGATATAAAATTCTGCTGATTTGGTCATTAATACTTCTCACAAAAACTCCAGTTGTAAAACTTCCTTTTTCAAGAGTTTTAGTATAATTTACTTCAACTGAGTTGGTAAACTGAGGTCTTAATTCAGGATTTCCTAATGAAGTAACTAACGGAGTAGCAAATTCACGAATAGGTTTTGTCTGTTCTAAACTCGGACGGTCTACACGACGGCTGTAGCTAAACTGCAACGTGTTTTTCTCATTCAAATTATACGTTAAATATGCTGATGGATACAATGTAATATAATCATCATCAAATTTAGTTTGGCCATAATTTAAGTTAGCTTGTACTTTATAGCTTTCAAAACGCGCACCCAATTGATAGCTAAACTTTTTGTATTTCTGTCCAAATGTTACATAAGCAGAATAAATATCTGTGTCATACGTATAATGAGACGTTTGATCTGCTACTGGTAACAAAGGATTTCCAGTCACATAATCGTTATCTGTTCTCGTGATTCTTGCCTCAGCTCCAGCTTCAAGGGTTGTTTTTTCGTTTAACGGATTAACATAATCTACGTTTACAGTACTTAACTTTCTAGTTCCTTGCAGAAAATCATTATATACAATACCCGAAGCAGTATTGTCAATTTTGGTCGTTTTAGTGTCAAAAGCAGCATTTTGAGTTTCTTTATTATCACTATAATTTGCTTCAAAATCTAAAGTGTGACCTTCTTTTTTAAAGATGTGTTTGTATGCCAAATTGTATGTTCCAACTCTATCAGGTCCCCAATAGCTAGATTTCTGAAAGATATTAGAAATATCAGAACCGGTTACATTATTGTAATCAATATCAGTGTCTACAAAACCTTTTCCGTTAGATTTGTTTTGATTGGTGTAGATAGACAAGGTGTTATGGTCATCAATTAAATAATCCATTCCTATTTTGTATAAGTAAGAATCATTATCATTCAAAACAGCTATATTTTGAACTATATCTTGATCAAATCTTTGGATGAATCCTGTGTTTTGGTAAGTACCAAAGTTTTGCCCCACATTTCCAAAGAAATTTACTTTCCCTGTTTTGTAATTTAAATCTAAAGATTGATTGTATTTTGCCGTTTTACCAAAAGTAATACCACCACTATAGCTTCCATTAAAACCAGTGTTTGCATTTTTGTGTAAGATGATATTAATGATTCCAGACATTCCTTCTGGATTGTATTTTGCACTTGGGTTCGTAATCAATTCAATTTTCTTGATAGAAGTTGACGGAATTTGTTTTAACAATTGAGCAGGGTCAATATTACTCGGACGCCCATCAATTAATACACGAACATTATCATTTCCGCGAAGTGAAAGTTTTCCGTCCTGATCCACATTTACAGAAGGAATATTGTTCATAATGTCAGATGCCGAAGCTCCAGCAGTTGTCAAATCCTTACCAACGTTAACTACTTTTCTATCAATTTTTTGTTCGATTGTAGAACGTTCTGCGATAATGTTAACCCCTTTTAATTGCGTTGCTTCTTCTTCAAGAGAAACATTTAAAGTGGCACTTTTTTTGTTTTCGCTCAAAAGAACAGAACCGATATATTTTCTAAATCCAATATATTGAATCTCGATAGTGTAACTTTTTAAAGCAATGTTTTTAAATGAATAGTCCCCGTTATCGTCTGTATTTACTCCAGAAACCACTTTTCCATTTTCTTTAAGCGAAACCGTTGCATAAGAAATCGGCGCGTTGTTCGACTTTTCTGTAATTTTTCCAGTAATACTTCCAGTATTCTGGGCCTGTGCAGTTGCGATTATACCTAATAACGCAAACAGAAAGAATTTTAATTTCATGATTTTTTTACTGATTATTTTTGATTTGATTGATGATGATGATTTCGTTTTGTTAGTTTTTTCTTTTTTTCTTTTTCTTGACCTTAAAAAATTAGAGTCTCTATTAAGACTCTTTTACAGTTGATATGTTACAAGAAATTAAATAAAAAAGTGTGTTTTTTTTCTCATGGACTGTTTTGTAAGAGATTACGGTTTTGATTTTTTGATAATTTTAACAATTAAAAAATGCGCTTTTTTGTCAAATTGAAACTCTTTTTCTGAATTTAATATGTTTTTGATTTTCTCTAATTGATGAATAAGCAGTATCTTTGCTCACTTTAAAATAAGTTTACATGTCATTATCACAAATTCTTACACCTTCTATACAAAAAGCAATACAAGCATTATTTGATGTTACTGTTGATAAAATCGAGTTTCAAACTACTAGAAAAGAGTTTGAAGGAGATATTACAATGGTAATTTTCCCTTTGCTAAAAGTGATTAAAAGTAATCCGGTTGAATTAGGAAATAAAATTGGAAATTATCTAGTTGAGAATGTTTCTGAGGTTGCTCGCTTTAATGTAGTTTCTGGTTTCTTGAATATTGTTATCTCAGACAGTTATTATGTGAATTTCTTTAACGGAATAAAAGATCAAAAACAGTTTGGTTTTGTAGCTCCAAATCCGGCAGAGAAAGCAATTATGGTAGAATATTCTTCTCCAAACACTAATAAACCTTTGCACTTAGGTCACGTTCGTAACAATTTGTTAGGATATTCTGTTGCAGAGATTTTAAAAGCTTCTGGTAAAAAAGTGTATAAAACTCAAATTATCAACGATAGAGGAATTCATATCTGTAAATCAATGCTGGCTTGGGAGAAATTCGGAAACGGAGAAACGCCTGAAGCATCTGGTTTAAAAGGGGACAAACTAGTAGGTAAATACTACGTAGAGTTTGATAAAGCTTACAAAAATGAAATTAACGGTTTAATAGAAGCTGGAAAAACAGAAGAAGAAGCCAAAAAGCAAGCTCCAATCATTATCGAAGCGCAAGATATGCTTAAGAAATGGGAAGCTGGTGACGAAAAAGTAATTGAGCTTTGGAAAAAAATGAACGAATGGGTTTATGAAGGTTTCGCAACAACTTACACAAATCTTGGAGTTAATTTTGATAAATATTACTACGAAAGCAATACCTATCTTTTAGGAAAAGATGTTGTTCAGGTAGGTTTGGATAAAGGCGTTTTCGAAAAAGATCCAGACGGTTCTGTTTGGATTGATTTGACAGATGAAGGTCTTGACCGAAAAATCGTTTTACGTTCTGATGGAACAGCGGTTTATATGACACAAGATATCGGAACCGCAATTCAACGTGTTAAAGACATGCCAGATGTTGGGGGAATGGTTTACACAGTTGGAAACGAGCAAGATCATCATTTCAAAGTTTTATTCTTAATCTTGAAAAAATTAGGTTTTGATTGGTCTTCAACTTTATATCATTTGTCATACGGAATGGTTGATTTGCCATCTGGAAAAATGAAAAGCCGTGAAGGAACCGTTGTAGATGCTGATGATTTGATGCAAGATATGACCGATACTGCCAAACAAATCTCAGAAGATTTAGGGAAATTGGATAGCTATTCTGCCGAAGAAAAAGCAAAGTTGTACAAAACAATTGGTTTGGGAGCTTTGAAATATTACATTTTAAAGATAGATCCTAAAAAACGTATTTTATTTAATCCAGAAGAATCTGTCGATTTTGCTGGAAATACAGGACCTTTTATTCAATACACATACGCGAGAATTCAGTCAATAATCCGTAAAGCCGATTTCGATTTTTCTAATAAAATTGAAATCGAAGAATTGCATGAAAAAGAGAAAGAATTGGTAAAACAAATCCAACTTTTCCCAGAAGTAATTCAGAATGCGGCTCAGAATCATAGTCCAGCATTAATTGCTAATTATACGTACGATTTAGTAAAAGAATATAACTCTTTTTACCAATCAGTTCATATTTTAGGAGAAGTTGATTTAACTAAAAAAATATTCAGAGTGCAGCTTTCTCAAAAAGTTGCCGAAGTAATCAAATCTGCATTCCAACTATTAGGAATTGAAGTTCCAGAGAGAATGTAAGAATTAAAGTTTAAGAAATTTAAAGCCAATAGTTTTTGAACTATTGGCTTTTTTTATTGCTTTTTTGGCTTATCCGGTAATATTTACAGTTTGACTCTTTATTAGTTTTGTATCATATTTCACAGTATTTAATTGCATAGTCATTAAGATATCTCCTAATATTCGTTTTTTAACTATTTTGAATTAGTAAGCTTTTAGTATAAATGATACAGGATTAAAACCATCTACAGATAGGTGGTTTTTTTGTTTGTTGCAAAAAAACTTGTAAGTTTATTTTTATAATAAATTATGTTAAATGAATGTAAAATCTTGTTAAAATTAATTTAATTTTATAAGTTGCGCCCCTTAATTCAAATAAACTATAATGAAAAGAAAATTTAAAGGATTTGCAATTCTTGTGTTTTTGTTGACTGCTCAATTGTTTTTTGCGCAAGAAAAAACAATTTCAGGAATTGTATCAGATGGAAGCGGACCAATTCCAGGTGCGAATGTTATGGTAAAAGGAACTAGCAATGGAGTTCAAACCGATTTTGATGGAAAATACAAGATTAAAGCAAAAACAGGAGATGTTCTGGTTTTTTCTTATATGGGGATGAAAGATCAGTCGGTTACCGTTGGAAATTCATCTTCTATAAATATTAAAATGCAGGAAGGTGGAGAACAATTAGAAGAAGTTGTGGTTCAGGTGGCTTATGGGACACAAAAGAAACAGGAAATTACAGGAGCTGTTTCTAAAATTGATTCAAAAATGTTAGAAACATCTCAAGCATCTAATGCAGTGCAATCCTTAACAGGGAAAGTTGCCGGCGTACAAATTAGCGCTAATTCTGGTCAGCCTGGAGATGCTCCTCAAGTAAGATTTAGAGGTATTGGTTCGATTTCATCTTCAAATGCACCATTATATGTGGTAGACGGAATACCATTTAATGGAGATATCAACTCTATATCAACTCAGGATATCGAATCAATTAGTTTTTTAAAGGATGCATCGTCTAATGCACTGTATGGAAGTAGAGGAGCAAACGGAGTAATAATTGTTACCACCAAAAAAGGAAAGAAGGGACAATTGACAGTTACTTATGAAACTAAAATTGGAGTTAATTCACGAGCTGTACCTGAATATGATATGATTAAAAGTCCAGCTGATTATTATAAAGCAGTATATAATAGAGTTAAAAATGGTTTAATTTATCAAGGACAAACACCAGCTAATGCTTCAAATATTGCTGCCCAAAATTTAATAGAAGGTGATACTTATTCTCTTGGATATAATAATTATAATGTAGCCAATAATCAGGTTATAAATCCAGCAACAGGAGAAATAAATGCAGATGCTAAGTTACTGTATCATGATAATTGGTCAAAAGCATTATTTAGAGATGCTATTAGACAAGAGCAGTATTTAAGCCTATCAGGTAGTACAGACAATCTAAACTCTTATTTATCTATTGGTTATTTATCAGATGATGGATATACGATCAATTCAAACTTTGAACGTGTAACATTGAGAGCTAATGTAGATTATAATGTTTCGAGTAAAGTAAAAATTGGAACAAATGTAAATTATGCACATTCAAACCAAAATGCTCCAATTTCAAAAACATCATCTTCAACATATAGCAATTTATTTAGTTGGGCTCGAAATATTGCACCTATATATACTATTTGGCAAAGAGATGACAGTGGTAATATGATTTATAATCAAGATGGTACTAAATCTTATGATTTTAACCAAAAAGGAGATCGACCTTATGGTTCAAATTTGAACCCTTATGCAACTACATTATTAAATATTAAATCAAATGAAGAAAATAAATTTGGTGCCAGAGCTTATGTTTCTGTTGAATTCTTAAAGGATTTTAATTTTAGATATAATATTGGATATGATTTTTTATCAGGCTATTATCTGACAAGTACAACAGGTGAAGGTGGTGACGATATGGGAGTGAATGGTCGAATAGGAACGGCTACTAAAAATGAATATACATTAACTAATCAGCAATTATTATCCTGGAAAAAAACTTTAGGAGAGCATACGCTTGATGTATTAATCGGTCATGAATCATCTGATTTTACTTCAAAAATGTTAGCGGGGCAAAAAAGTAATGTGGTCATATCTAATTTACCAATCATTAGCAACGCTACAAAATATGGTTATTTGGATGGTTATAATGACTTATATAAAGTAGAAGGTTATTTTTCAAGATTAAACTATAACTATAAAAACAAATATTTTGTTAATGCAAGCTTTAGAAGAGATGGATCTTCAGTATTTGCTCCAGAAAACAGATGGGGTAATTTTTATGGTTTTGGAGCTGCTTGGTCTGTGATTAAAGAATCATTCTTTCCTAAAACAAAATGGATCACCGATTTTAGAATAAAAGGTAGTTACGGAGAGCAAGGGAATGATAATATAAATTACCCAGTTACGTCACAAATTAGTCATCGCAGTTATTTTGGTAGTTTAAGAAACTATTATGCCTATGAAACTCAATACGAAATAGTACCAGATTCTGACGGTAATGCTAGTGTTTTAAATGTTTTTGAAGCAGATAAGAGTGTTAAATGGGAAAAATCTAAAAATTTAAATATAGGTTTTGATATTAACTTATTTGATAGAATTTCTATTGAAGCTGAATATTTTGAAAGAAATGTTAGTGATTTGATATATAATTTTCCTATCGCTTTATCTACAGGAACATCATTTGTTTCTAAAAACATTGGAGATATGGGAAATAAAGGGATAGAGATAAATTTAGGAGTTGATGTTGTTAAAAACAAAAATGTAGACTTCAATATTTGGGCTAATGTAACAAGTTATAGAAACAAGATAACGTCGTTACCAAAAGCATTTACAGATGGAATTTATCGTTTTGAGGTTGGGGCTCCTGCTTATTCATATTTTTTAAGAGAATTTGCTGGAGTTGATAAAGCAAATGGCGATGCATTATGGTATAAAGATGAGAAAGATACTAGTGGAAACTTAACAGGAAATAAAGTAACTACTAATGTCTTTGGAGATGCTACAACATATTTGAGTAAAAAAGACGCCAATCCAGATGTATATGGTGGATTTGGAACTTTATTAAGATATAAAAATATTACGTTTCAAGCTAGTTTTGCTTATCAATTTGGTGGTTATATGTACGATGGAGTTTACCAATCTGCCATGTATTCGGGGTCGGATAATATAGGCCAGAATTATCATAAGGATGTCACAAAAGCATGGACAATTGATAATCCGACTTCAAACATACCAAGAGTTGATCATATATCAATCTATCAAATGGGAAATTCAGATTATTTTTTAATAAAGTCTGATTATATAAGCCTTCAAGATGTTTCGATAGGATATAGCTATAATGATACTTGGCTTAAGGATTTAGGTATACAATCTACAAAATTTACTTTGATGGGCTCGAATTTAGCATTATGGTCTAAGAGAACAGGAATGGATCCAAGGCTAAATAGATTAGGAGAAAGGGTAAATAATGGGCAGTCGCTTAATGTGTATGGTGTGATGAGAAGTGTTTCATTTGGTTTAACAGTAAATTTTTAAGGACATGAAAAAGATAATAATAGCAATTCTGTTTTTACTGACTCTTACAAGCTGTGATAAAGAGTTTCTTGATACAGTTCCAGAATCAACAATTAATAAAGAACAATTGGCAACTTCTGCATCGGCGAATCAAGCTATTGTAAGTGGAATTTATTCTGCATTACGATCTTATGGATTAGCAATTGGAAGCAATCATGAAGATTATGGTCATAAATCTGTGCTTTCTGCAATGGATATGATGTCTAATGACATGCTAATGACAAAATCAAGCTGGTATCAATCTTTCTATACTTATATTGGTAGACAACAAACGAATTCAAGATCTAGATTAGTGTGGAATACATACTATCCTCAGATTAAATCTACAAATATTGTACTTGGAGGTATTCCGTCAAGCACTACCGATGAAAATTTAAAGGCAATTCGAGGCCAAGCTTTGGCTTTAAGAGGTTATTTCTATTTTATGTTGGCTCGCACATATGGACCTACATATATTGGCAATGAAACTAAATTATGTGTTCCTCTATATATAGAGCCTACATTAGAAGGTAAGGCGAGATCTAACGTGAGTGAGGTGTATAGCTTGATAGAAACCGATTTGAAGGAATCTATAGAATTATTAGCATCGTATAAGAGATCGAACAATGATTCTGTGGATCAAACAGTTGCAGAGGCTTTTTTAGCAGAAGTATATTTAGAAATGGGAAAGTATACGGATGCGGCAAATATGGCTCATCTTGCAAGAAAAAACTATACTTTGCTTAATGAAGCAGAATGGATGAATGGTTTTTATATTACAAAATCTAATGAAACCATGTGGGGAGCAACACTAAATTCTTCAATTAGTACTTTTGTTGCAAATTTCTTTGGTCATTTTGATAATACAAACGCTTCGGGATATGCAGGAGGAATGGGAATTTATAAAAATATAGACAAAAGTTTGTATAATAGTATTTCAGAAACCGATTTTAGAAAAAAAGCCTTTGTCTCTACATCAGGAAATTTGATCTATCCGTCTTTGCCAGCTTATGCAAATATAAAATTTAGAGATCCAACTATAGACGCCGGTAGTTATATTTATTTGAGATCTTCTGAAATGTATTATATAGAAGCAGAAGCACTAGCAAGATCTGGAAATGAAGCTTCAGCAAAGCAAGTATTGTATGAGATAACAATAACTAGAGATCCGTCATATACGCTTTCTACAAATTCAGGTTCGTCATTAATTAATGAAATAATTCTTCAAAAAAGAATTGAATTGTGGGGAGAAGGTTGTGCTTGGTATGATATGAAGCGATTAGGAGTTTCTTTGACAAGAGATTACGATGGTTCAAATCATCCTGCATTTGGTAAATTTAATATTCAAGCAGGAGATAATAGATTTATTTTTCAAATTCCTCAAGCAGAAATTGATGCCAATCCATTAATTGTGCAAAATCCATTATAATAAAAATTAAAAAACAAAAAAATCCGGAAGCTTTAAAAACTTCTGGATTTTTTTTTAAATGAATTTTCGTGTAAAAAAGTATTAACGAGATTTGTGTATGTTGTTTTTATAAGTATGTTTACAGAAGGAAATAATTGGTTGTTTTACAGCTAAAAGGGCCAATAAACAAAGAGAAAAATCGGCTTATGATACCATAAAATCAATGCGAGGAAGCCGAAAATCGTGAGAGTAGGCAAAATTTAAACCCAAAAACAATGATTAAAAAACCTTTACTTTTAATGATGCTTCTTTTTGCATTTACAGCAACAAAAGCTCAAGATTTAATTAACCCATCTTATGGATTTTCGCACAGTAAAACAGCTTACATTACGCTAGCAGACGGAACAGAAATTAGCGGAACTATTCGTGATATTGATAGAGACAAAGGGTTAATTGAATTTATTAAATTACAAGACGCAGCTGGAAAAAAACACAAACTAAAACCAGAGGATATTAAGTATATGTACTTACCACCTAGTGGACTTGATAATTTGACTAAAAAAATTGATTTTGGTACAGATTTTCAAAAATGGAACGATGATAAACTGAACCAAGAGTACTTAAAGGAAGGTTACGCATATTTTGAAACTGCTGATGTGCAAATCAAAAAGAAAAAATCAAAATTAT
Organism: Flavobacterium sp. B330r; assembly: GCF_056824325.1. Classification (NCBI taxonomy): domain Bacteria; kingdom Pseudomonadati; phylum Bacteroidota; class Flavobacteriia; order Flavobacteriales; family Flavobacteriaceae; genus Flavobacterium; species Flavobacterium sp. B330r. Next base: position 1,020,843 of record NZ_CP124860.1, on the reverse strand, counting down.
TAATGCAACTTTTAAACCCTGCATTTAGTAAAGAATTTAAAATATACTGTGATCCACATGCAAAAGAAACTACTTCTTTAGGAGTTGGAGGTATTAAATTTGTAGGAGGAGATGCTAAATCTTACTATGTTGCTAAAAAAGATGCACCTGCATTTTTATTAAAGAAAAAAGAATACAAAAAAGAATTTGCAACATTGTGGAGCGGATGTGACAAATTAATCACTGCATCTGCAGCAGATCCAAAATGGACAGATTTATCAAGACACGCTGTTACTTATTCTGAGTGTGCTCAGTAATTAAATAGAACAAATAAAAAAATCCGGAAGCTTATAAACTTCCGGATTTTTTATTAACAACTAATTCTAATTACTTAACAAATTTGTCAATGATTTTATCTGTTTCTGCTTTTGCAGTATCTGGTTTCAAATCAAATAAAAGAGAGTAAAGTGCTTTTCTGTCAACTTTTGCCTCTAAGTTTAAATCTTGGTGTCTGTCAAAAAGAGTCTGCCATTTGTCACGAACGTTTTTCCAAAGCGCGTTATTTTCTTTCCACCATTTTTGAGCTGCTAGACATTTAACATCTGGAACTTTAGTATAAACGTCAAATCCTTTTTCTTGTGCTAACAAAACATCTTTTCCAGCATCGTCACGAACCAATTTGTCATTGTCTTGTTCATGATTCCATCCTGTAGAAGTAATTTCATGAATGTTTCTTCTTTTTAATACATTGTAATCGTTACGTTTTGTTTGCTCTCTTCTTGGAAGCGGTGCATCAGCAACGTTTGCCCAATAATCTTGCCCGTCAACGTGAACCCATGTTGAAGACCCTTCATATCTTGGACTATCATCTACTTGATATACTTTTTGAGTCCATTGTCCTTTAACCGCTTTTTTGTCTAGCTTTTTGTATTTCCAAGTATTGCCTTTGTCAAAAGAGTATAAGTCTGTGTTTTCGTATAGCCAATCTTGTCTCCAGTGTTTGATGATCATATCGTCACTTACAATCAATAAGTGCTGCATTACAATTTTGTTTGGAGTATCTTCTAATAACTCTACCCATTCTAATGCAGATTCATGTTTAGTCTCTGACGGCTTATAAGTAAGAGTGTCTTTTGGATATGAAAATGTTTCTGTGAAGTTAAACTTCACTTCGTAACAACCACACATTGATTTAATTGACTTAATGTCTTGTTGTTTTTTGTCCTGACTAAAACCAAGACCACATGTTAAAGCCAAAGCGGCTGACAGAAAAAGGCTTTTTGAAATCATAACTTATTGTTTTGTTTTTAAATTTTTCGCAAATATATAAATTTAATTTAGAACAATTAAAAATAGTTATATATTTGCATCGATTATTAAGACTGAATAAAAATAATGAAAATTAAAATTACCCTTTTTGCTGGACTACTTTTTTGTACTTATTCTTTTGCGCAGCAAAAAGATACTATTAAATCGGCTGAAAAATTATCAGAAGTTGTTGTTACAGGACAGTTTGAGCCACAATCTATAAAGAAGTCTGTTTTTAATGTACGTGTGATTTCGAAAGAAGATATTAAACAGTTAGCAGCAAATAATTTATCAGATGTTTTGAATCAGTATTTAAACATTACAATTCGAAATAGTGGAAGTGATGGACGTTCGACTGTTTCTATGTTTGGTTTGGATGCTCAGTATTTTAAAATCTTAATAGATAATATTCCATTAGTAAGTGATACTGGAATGGGTACAAATGTAGATCTAACGCAGGTGAATCTTGATGACGTGGAGCGTATCGAGATTATAGAAGGCTCTATGGGAGTAACTCATGGTGCAAATGCAGTGACAGGTATCTTGAATATAATAACTAAAAAAGGTGGTGGTTATAGATGGCAGATAAGCGCAACAGTTCAAGAAGAAACAGTAGGAAATGAATATGGTCTTTTTGATAAAGGTCGTCATATTCAGGCAGCTAAGATAGCCCATAACTTTAATGAAAACTGGTTTATAAATATAGGAGGAAATCGTAATGATTTCGCAGGCTTTTATGACGATAAAGAAGGAAAAGATTATACTGGAAATGATGGTTTGAGAGGTTACAGCTGGTTGCCAAAAGAACAATTAGTAGGAAATGCAATGCTGGGATATCAAAAGAATGACTTTAGAATTTTTTACAAGTTTGATTACTATGGAGAAAATGTTCATTATTATAATCCAATTATAATTCCGCAGGATAATTTTCCTTTTCCAAATACCTATTATACAAATGATAAAAGATTTATAACAAATCGCTTTTATCACCATTTAAATTCTAACGGAAAGCTTTTTTCTAAACTTAATTACAATGTTTCAGTTTCGCATCAAAAGCAAGAAAGGGATTTGGAGAAATTCAATTATCAGCTTGAAACAGAAAAAGAATTCGCCAACGATAGACAAACATACCAGTCTAAGGAAGTATTTTATTCTACAGGAACACTAAGTAATTTCTTTGATAGTAAAAAAGTTGATTTTCAAATGGGATATGAAATCACAAATGAGAATGGGTTTTATAATTCAGCAGCAGGAACTTTTAAAGATGATCAGCAGCAATTTAAAGACGTAAGGAAAAGACTTGAAAATTATGATATTTTCTCTGTAGCTGAAATTAATCTAAATGATAAATTTTCTATCCGCCCAGGTCTTAGATACTCTTTTCAAGCACAATTTGATAATCAATACGCAAGTTCTTTAGGATTGAGATATCTCTTTAAAAAAGGGTTAGAAGCAAGAGCTTCACTTGGAAAATCTTATCGTACACCTAATTTTGATGAACTCTACACTTATTTTGTCGATTCAAATCATAATCTTCAAGGAAATCCCGATTTAGTTCCCGAAAATAGTACTTCATATGAGCTTAGTTTTAAAAGATCTTGCTTTTTTGATTCAGGTGCTCAGATTGCAAATAATTTGGCAGTTACTTATTTGAATGTCGATGACCGAATCGATATGGTCTTGACAGATGTGAATCCGTTAGTTTATAAATATGTAAACATTAATAAATACCAAATGTGGAATATCTCTACCACAGAACAGTATTCTTATAAAAACTGGAACATAAAAGTAGGAGCGGCATTGGTAGGAATTTCTCGAAAATTGGACCTGGCTGCTTTGAATGTAACATCTGATGATAAATTCTTGTATTCTTTAAACTTAAACTCTAGTATTTCATACAATATTCCGAAGTGGAATACACTATTTGCTCTTTACTATAAGTACAATGGAAAACAACAGCAATTTGTAGCGGGAACGGATACAGATGGAAGCGCTAAATTCTTTTTAAGTGAGATCAGTCCTTACAGCTGGATGGACGCTTCTGTTCGAAAATTATTTTTCAAGAATCAATTTGAAGTCACAGTTGGCGCTAGAAATTTATTTGACATAACCAATGTGCAGACTGTTCAAAGTGGAGGTGCAACAGGTGGCGCACACGCTTCTGGAAGTCCCGATTTATTATTAGGATACGGACGCTCTTACTTTCTTAAACTTACATATAACCTAAATTTTAATTAATACATAAATCCAATGAAAAAAAACTTTATTTTAATTCTGTCCTTTATTTTACTGGCTTTTACAGCTTGTAATAGTGACGATGCTGAACCGGTTGTAAACTCGGTTGCTTTTGCTGCGACATCAGTAAATTTAGCAAATGAATCGACTCCAATCGAAATTAAATTTGCTTCTCCAACTGCATCTGCTGGGTCATTGACTATTATCTATACTGAAACTTCAGTTGCAAATGGTACAGATTATAGCACTACGCCAGCTATTGCTGCAAATAAGATAATTGTTCCTTTCGAACAAAATGTTTCTTCTGTTAGTTTTACTTTTAAAAAATTAAAAGAGGCTATTGAAGGAGAAGTGAAAAATGTTGTATTTACAATTTCAAGTGCAACGATAAACTCTACAATAGCTGAAAACAAAACAATTCAGGTTAATTTTAACGAAACAGCTTCTTTAGGGTCTGCTTTAGCTCCTGAATTAGGGGGGTCTGCTCAAGCAAATCAGGTATTTGTTGACTTAAGCAGCGGAAAACTGACTAGTGTAGTAAGAACTTCTTGGGATTTAGGTTTCTATTCTGGATCAGAATTCAGAGTAGTATTAAATTCATCTTTAAAAATGTCTGCTAAAGTATTAGAAACAACTAATATTGATGAAGTTCAAGCTGAAGATCCAACGATGCTGTTTTCTCAAGGAAGCGGAAATCCTGCTTTAGTTGATGATCCAACTGGAGATCTTACAAAAACTACTATCGCAGCAGTTTCTGCAACTGATTCAGAAAATAAGGTTTACTTAATCAATATGGGAAATAATCCGGCGGCTGTTGGTCTGGGAGCTGAAGGTGCTGTAGCTGGAACTTCAAGAGGTTGGAAAAAAATCAGAGTTTTGAAAAGCGGAAATGATTATAAAATTCAATATGCAAACATTGACGCAACAACTCACGATGAAGTTGTAGTCTCAAAAAATAGTGCATTTAACTTTACATTCTTTAGCCTTTTAGATAAGAAAACAGTTAGCGTTGAGCCACAAAAAGCACAATGGGATCTTAACTTTACTTCATTTACAAATGTTATTCCAGGACAAACTGGATTAACTCCTTATTTGTATGCTGATTATGTAGTAAATAATAGTAAAGGAGGAGCTCAGACTTATCAAGTTCTTACAAGTGCATTTACATATGAAGCATTTACATTGGCAAATGTTGATAACACTAAGTTTAACAACGATCCAAGAAATATTGGTTCTAACTGGAGAGGAACAAGTGTGATTGGGCCTACTGGTCTTCCTGTTTCTCAATTTGTTTTAAGAACAGATCGTTTCTATGTTGTTAAAGATCCTGCAGGAAATATTTATAAATTGAAATTTACAGGAGGTTTAAGTGCTGCTGGAGAAAGAGGTTATCCTACTTTCCAATATGCGATTTTAAAATAAATTCATAGATGAAAAAATCTAAAGATTATAAAGAATATTTCATTTTAACTTAAAAAATGCTTCAGCATTAAAATTTAGTTAATCATTAGCGTTGTTTTTTTTATTTTTTTTTTTGATTCAAGAGGTTAGAAATTCTAACCTCTTTTTTTTGTTCTACTTTCTTGTTAAAATGAAACAGAAACAAAATGTTATTCTATCTTTGCACAAATTTTTTCTGCAATAAGTTAACCATTATTTAATTGGTTTAATTTTTGAATGCAGTTCTTCATATTTTATAATTATTTAGGTGAATACAAAATCTTATTTTTTTCAGTCTTTTGCGATCGTTGCGTTAGCGCTGGTTGCTTTTATTGGGTTTAAGCAAATTCTTCCAGACAAAATATTTTCTGAGACTAAATTAGATTCTAAAAATATATTGATAGACAGTCTGCTTTTGGAATCTGTTGCCGAAGATTCTCTATCGCTAGACAAAGACAGTATTGCAAAAAGTGAGCAAGCACTAAACGGGCAAAAAATTGTTTTTGATGAAACCGAAGGAATCGAGTTTCCAGCCGAAACATTTGAAAACTACAAAGGATATCAGTACCTAATTTCTTTCTATGAGAAATTGTATCAGTTAGAAAAAAATCCTCAGAATAAAGTTAGAATTGCTTATTATGGAGATTCTATGACTGATGGAGATTTAATTGTACAAGACGTTCGTACTAATTATCAGGAACGTTTTGGAGGAAATGGAGTAGGATTTGTTTCTATTACTTCAGAGTCTGCGGCGTCAAGAGGTTCTGTAAAATCAACCTATTCTAAAAACTGGAAGACACAATCTTATTTAAATGTAAAAAGGCCAACAAGTCCTTTTGGAGTTAACGGACATGTGTTTTTTGCAAATGATAAATCCAATTCAACTTGGGTTCAGTACGAAGCGGGACTTAATAAGTATTCTACTTCTTTAGATAATGCAACCTTATTTTACGGTCGCTCGTCTAAAACAGGAAAAGTTAATTTCATTATCGGAAAAGACACTATCAAGAAAAGTCTTTCGCCAAATAGTTTAGTGAACACACTAAAAGTTTCATCTGGAAGTTTAAAAGCTTTCAAGGCAAACTTTGTTCAGGCAGATTCTATTCCGATTTACGGATTTAATTTTGATAATGGAAGCGGGGTTCACGTAGATAATTTCTCGCAGAGAGGAAATTCTGGACTTCCAATTTCAATGTTCAATGCAGATGTAATGAGAGCTTTTAATAATAGTCTAAAATACGATTTAATTATTCTACATTACGGAACGAACGTTTTAAATTACGGAACAAAAAATTATTCTTGGTATGAAAAAGGAATGACTAAAACCGTAAATAAAATTAAAGAATCATTTCCAGGAGTTTCAATCCTAATTGTTTCTACTGCCGATAAATCGACAAAATATGATTTAGAAATGAAGACCGATTCTGCTGTAGTTCCATTAATGAAAGCACAAAAACACTATGCGTTGGAAGCGCAGGCAGGATTTGTGAATTTATATACTTTGATGGGAGGAGATGGTTCTATGATTAAATGGGTTGATGAAACTCCTGCAAAAGCAAATAAAGATTATACCCACTTTAATCAACGTGGTGCAAAAGCAATTGGTAATTTGCTATACGGACAATTGAATAAAGGATACGAAGAATATAAAGTGCTCAGAGAAAAAAGAGATGCTGAAGGAACTAAGCCAAAACCAGTGAGAAAAGCCAGACCCGATTCCGTTTCAGTAACAAAAGATAGTGTATGATAAACAAACTTATTTTTTTCTTTTGTTGTCTTTTTTTTGCAACAAATGAAAAAACGCCAAAAACAGATGTACATCCAACACCTAAAAGTATGATTCAAAAAGCAGATAAAGCAATAATTGATGCTCCTTCTGATGGTCAAATTTATAATGCAAAAGCGTTAAATGATTTTTTTCAGAAACTGGAAAAAAACGAAGATCAGAAGAGTCAAAAAATCAATATTGTGCATATCGGAGATTCGCACATTCAAGGTGATTTGATGACTAATGAGATCAGAAAAAAACTGCAGCAGAAATTTGGTAATGCAGGACGCGGTTTAGTATTTCCGTATCAATTAGCTAAAACAAATGGTTCTTATAACGAACGTTTCAAATCGAATAGAACTTGGGAAAGTTATAGAAACATTCACCCAGTTAAGAATTGTCCGATTGGGTTGAGCGGAATAGGACTTTGGAGAGATTCTGGCGGATTTGTGATGGAAATGAACGTAAAAGATTTAGCTTACAAATTCAATACGATAAAAATTATTACGCCACAAAATCAGGATATGTTTGATTTGGCAATTTCGTCAAAAATCAATTCTATCCAGACAACAGAACCAAAAGTTATTACGCACAAAATTAAAAAAGGCGAAGTGCTTGGTACAATTGCAGACAAATACAATGTTTCGATTACAGAAATTAAAAGAGACAATCATTTAAAGTCTAATAATATCAGAGCGGGAAGAACCTTAAAAATTGCCACAAAGGAAACGAGACAAAAGACGATTTCAATGTCAGAATTTGTTCCCTTAGCAGTAAAATCTGATTCGTATTCGCACTATTATAATTCTGAAAATGCTTTGAGCCGAATTTTCTTGATTCCGAACAAAGAAGCAAAAGACTACGAGTTAAACGGAATTGTTTTAGAAAAAGACGCTCCTGGAATTATTTACAGCGGAATTGGAGTAAATGGAGCTAAATATTCAGACTACAATAAATATCCGTTATTCTTTGAGCAATTAAAATCATTGCATCCTGACTTACTGGTTTTTTCTTTAGGAACAAATGAGAGCTATGATCATTTAGATCCAGAAAAATACATTCGGGAGCTAAAAGAATTTATCTCCAATATAAGGGCACAGAAAATAGATGCGCCGATCATTGTAATGACACCGCCGCCATCTTTGCTAAGAAGAAAACCAAATACCTATATTGATGATTATGCTAAACAAATTCTTAATATAGCTCAGAAAGAAAATCTTGCCGTCTGGGATTTATACGATGAGTTTGGCGGAATGAGCGGCATCAGACAATTAAAAGTACAAGGATTAATAGGACCCGATTGGGTTCATTATTCAAAAAGAGGATACGAGAAACAAGGAGATTTGTTTACTCAGGCGTTTTTAAGATCATACGATAATTTTAAATCAAAGAAGTAAGTTGACAACAATAGATAGCATTAATAATTGGTTTATTCAAAATTTTGGTGCAATTACAATAGAGCAAGTTAAAAGTTGGTTCGTTTATAATGAAGACGAAAAACTTTTATTCAATACCGGTTTATTCTTAGGTTTATTTCTGGTTTTCTATTTTGTGTATGGTTTTTTACGCAAAACATTTTATTTGAGATTAACGTATGTTATTCTCTTTTCACTATTCTTTTACTACAAATCGAGCGGAATTTACTTTTTGTTGTTATTGCTCTCATCTGTTGTAGATTATGGTTTGAGCCAAATTATTTACAGAGAAAGCAGAGACGGTGTTAAGAAATTTTACTTGGTAATAAGTGTTATTTTAAACTTAGCCCTTTTAGGCTATTTCAAATACATGAACTTTTTGATTGTAACGTACAACGATATGTTTCATGGTAATTTTGCACTTCACAATGTTTTTCTTCCTGTTGGAATTTCGTTTTATACTTTCCAATCCATGAGTTATATTATTGAGATTTATAGAGAAGAAATTAAGCCTACAAAAAATTACATCGAATATTTATTCTTCGTTTCGTTTTTCCCGCAATTAGTTGCTGGACCAATTGTACGTGCGAAAGACTTCTTGCCTCAGATTTATCAAAAATTAAACTTGACCAAACAAGATGTAAACAACGCTTTGTTTTTAATTATAGGAGGTTTAATCAAGAAAACAGTAATCTCAAATTACATATCAGTAAACTTTGTTGACCGTGTTTTTGACACGCCAATGAGTTATACTTCATTCGAAAACTTAATGGCTTCGTATGGATATGCCATTCAGATTTACTGTGATTTCTCTGGATATTCAGACATGGCAATTGGTATTGCGTTATTGCTTGGATTTAAATTGCCAGTCAACTTTAGAACTCCATACAAATCGACTTCGATTACCGATTTCTGGAGAAGATGGCATATTTCGCTTTCGACTTGGTTAAAAGACTTTTTATACATTTCGATTGGAGGAAACAGAGAAGGTTCTTTCGCAGGATATTTATTCCCAAGTTTATTTTTCTTCGGATTATTGCTTTGGGGAATGTCTTGTTATAATGAAAGTATAATTCCGCTTATCATTGCAGGAGTCAGTATTTTAATTTTCGCTTTGTCATTTTTATTGTCAAGCAAAATAAAACAAACCTTGGTAACCAATTTCAATCTGTTTACCACGATGCTTTTGGGAGGTTTGTGGCACGGAGCAGGAGCACAGTTTATCGTTTGGGGAGCACTTCACGGATTAGCATTGGCAGTTCATAAAATATTTATGGAATTTTTTCCTTCGAAGAAAGACAAAAGGCCAAATTTCTTGTGGAGATTTTTCTCAATCGTAATCACATTCCATTTTGTGGTTTTCTGTTGGATTTTCTTCCGAGCTAGAGATTTCGAAACAGCCTTGCAGGTAATTAATAATATTGGTCAGTTGACATTCGAACCAGAACTTTGGAAAACAATTGTATTAGGTTATAAAAATGTTTTCGGATTGATGCTGTTCGGTTATGTTTGGCATTTCTTGCCAGATTCATTCACAAACGGAATGAAATCTGTTTTCGATAAAACACCATTATTAGTAAAAGCAATAATTCTGGGATTTGTTTATTGGATTGTTTACGCAACCGCAGTAGCTGGTTCGCAGCCATTCATTTACTTCCAGTTCTAAAAAGATATGGCCGCAAAGGCGCAAAGGTTTTATTCTTTGCGCTTTTTTTTGTTTTTGCCACAGATTAAAGAATTGAAAAGATTTTTTCACGCAGATTCTGCAGATTTTTTAGCAGATTTTATTTTTTAGATTTTAAATAATAATAATCTGCGCGAATCTGCTTAAATCTTTTTAAATCTGCGTGAAAAAACTTTGCGACTTTGCGAGCAAAAAAACATAGCGTTCTTTGCGTAAACCTTCGTGCACTTTGCGGTTAAATTGCGCTTAAATAAAAATTGCCTGAAATATCTAATTAGATTATCTTTGCACTTCATATAAAGAAAATGATATGTTTGATAATTTAAGTGATAAGTTAGATAAAGCGTTCCATATATTAAAAGGACACGGTAAAATTACAGAAGTAAACGTTGCCGATACCTTAAAAGAAGTTCGTCGAGCATTACTTGATGCCGATGTTAACTTTAAAATTGCTAAAGATTTTACCGCTAGAGTAAAAGACAAAGCAATTGGTCAGGATGTATTAACAACATTACAGCCAGGACAATTATTGGTTAAGTTAGTAAAAGACGAACTTACTGAATTAATGGGTGAAGACGTTGCTGGTGTGAACCTTTCAGGAAATCCAACAGTGATTTTGATGTCAGGACTTCAAGGTTCTGGTAAAACGACTTTCTCTGGAAAATTAGCTAACTTCTTAAAAACAAAGAAAAACAAGAAACCACTTCTTGTAGCGTGTGATATCTACCGTCCAGCGGCGATTAACCAGTTACATGTTGTGGGAGATCAAATAGGTGTTGAGGTTTACTCTGAGCCAGAAAATAAAAATCCTGTAGAAATTGCTCAAAACGCAATTAAACATGCAAAAGCAAACGGATTCAATGTTGTTATCGTCGATACAGCAGGACGTTTAGCCGTAGATCAAGAAATGATGGACGAAATTGCTCGTGTTCACAAAGCAATTCAGCCACAAGAAACATTGTTCGTTGTAGACTCTATGACAGGACAAGACGCTGTAAACACAGCAAAAGCTTTCAACGATATCTTAAACTTTGATGGAGTTATCTTAACGAAATTAGATGGTGATACTCGTGGTGGAGCTGCACTTTCAATCAAATCGATTGTAAACAAACCAATTAAATTTGTTGGTACTGGTGAGAAAATGGAAGCAATTGATGTTTTCTATCCAGAACGTATGGCAGAGCGTATCTTAGGAATGGGAGACGTTGTGTCTCTTGTTGAAAGAGCTCAAGAACAATTTGACGAAGAAGAAGCAAGAAAACTTCAAAAGAAAATCGCTAAAAACGAATTCGGATTTGACGACTTCTTAACGCAGATTCAACAAGTAAAGAAAATGGGTAACATGAAAGACTTGGTTGGAATGATACCAGGTGCTTCAAAAGCCATGAAAGATGTTGAGATCGAAGATGACGCTTTCAAACATATCGAAGCGATCATTTATTCGATGACTCCAGGAGAAAGAAGCAAACCAGCGATTATCGACGTAAAAAGAAAAGCCAGAATCGCAAAAGGTTCGGGAACTAAAGTCGAGCAAGTAAATCAGCTGATGAAACAGTTTGACCAAATGAGCAAGATGATGAAGATGATGCAAGGCCCAGGCGGAAAAAATCTGATGAAAATGATGGGAGGTATGAAAGGGATGCCGGGTGGTATGCCAGGAGGAATGCCGAAATAATAAAAAGAGTTTCAAGTTTAAGGTTTCAAGTTAAGAAACCAAAACTTGAAACTTTTTTAATTCAATAAATAGTAAGTTTCAACAATAACATGAAACTTGAAACTTGAAACAAAAATTAAAACCTGAAACAACACACAATGCAACTACTAGACGGTAAAAAAACATCTAACGACATTAAAAACGAAATTGCAGCCGAAGTTCAATCAATAAAAGTAGCTGGAGGAAAAGTGCCTCATTTAGCAGCCGTTTTAGTAGGTAATAACGGAGCAAGTTTAACTTACGTAGGAAGTAAAGTAAAATCATGCCAAGAGATTGGTTTCGATTCAACTTTGGTTGCTTTACCAGAAACGATTACAGAAGACGAATTATTGGCTAAAATTAAAGAATTGAACGAAGATGATAATCTTGATGGATACATCGTTCAGTTGCCTTTGCCAAAACATATCGACGAGCAAAAAATTTTATTAGCAATCGATCCAGACAAAGATGTTGACGGATTTCACCCAACTAACTTTGGAAGAATGGCTCTTGAAATGGAAAGTTTTATTCCGGCAACACCATTCGGTATTATGGAATTGCTAGAGCGTTACAAAGTAGAAACGGCAGGAAAACATACAGTCGTAATTGGAAGAAGCCATATCGTAGGACGTCCAATGAGTATTTTAATGAGCCGTAAAGGAAATCCAGGTGATTCTACAGTTACGCTAACTCACAGCCGTACAAAAGACTTAGCAGAATTCACTAAAAACGCCGATATCATTATTACAGCTTTAGGAGTTCCAGAATTCTTAAAAGCCGATATGGTCAAAGAAGGAGTAACCGTTATCGACGTTGGAATTACGCGCGTAGACGATGCATCAAATCCAAAAGGATACGTTATCAAAGGAGATGTTGATTTTGACGGAGTAAGCAAAAAAGCTGCGTTTATTACACCAGTTCCAGGTGGAGTAGGGCCAATGACAATTGCAATGTTGCTTAAAAATACTCTTTTAGCGAGAAAAATAAGAAGCGCAAGAAATAAATAAAAATTGCGTCAAAATATAGTTGCAAAGCCTGTTCGATCGAACGGGCTTTGTCTTTTTAATATATAATTAATAGTTTAAAGTTTTGGTTCTTAAAAATAAAGGATACTTTTGCACCACTTAAAAAACACTTCTCCAAATGGACGATTATTATTCGTTAGTATTTAATTAAAGCAGCTTTTGAAATTTTCAAAATGCTGCGCTAAAAACCTGTATTTTGAAATGAAAGCCTTTTACACAAACAACAACGGATTGGTAGAAATCCAAAAATGGACTTCAAATTGCTGGATTCACATCGAATCTCCAACAGAATCAGATAAAAACTATTTAGTGGATGAACTTCAGGTTCCTGAAGCTTTTTACAATGATATTGAGGATATCGACGAAAGACCCCGTATCGAAATCGAAGACGGCTGGACACTTATCATTATGCGTATTCCAGTTAAAAGTGGCGATATCAAAATTCCTTTTCATACCGTTCCTCTCGGAATCATTTTTAAAGATGATATCTGTGTGACCATCAGCTTTTATAAAACAGAAATCATTGCCGATTTTGTGTCGTATTCACAACGTAAAAACATCGAAATTGAAGACAATTTCAACCTTGTACTAAGATTGCTTTTGTCGTCAAGCGTTTGGTATTTGAAATATCTAAAACAAATCAATCATAAAATAAAACTTGCCGAGGATAACTTAGAGAAATCGATCAAAAATGAAGAATTGCAAGCCTTGCTTCAAATCGAAAAATGTTTTGTATTCTTCATCACTTCATTAAAGGCAAATGACGTTTTATTTCAAAGAATTAAAAATCTAAAAGCGCACAAAGCCAATTACGACCCAGAATTATTAGAAGATGTCGAAATCGAATTAAATCAGGCACAAGACACAGCCAATATTTACAACAACATCTTAACAGGAATGATGGATGCCTACGCTTCTGTAATTTCAAATAATATGAATACAATCATGAAACAGATGACGTCCATTTCGATCATCTTAATGATTCCAACCTTAATCGCCAGTTTGTACGGAATGAACGTGCCAAACGGCCTAGAAGAAAGTAAGTACGGAATCTGGATTCTACTTTTAGTCTCTATAATTCTATCTACTTTCGGAGTTCTTCTATTCAAAAGAAGAAGATGGTTTTAATTCAAAATTTCAAAATAGTAAAAGCCTGTTCGTTAAGAATGGGCTTTTTGTTTTTATAATTTGGGCGTGACCCCGACCCGTTGAAAGGGCAAACATACTTTACGCTTATGCGCCCTCTCAACGGGTCGGGGTCGGGCTATCCGCGCTACTTCGGTAGCCAGCTCCTATCCCTCACGCAACTTTACGGAGAGACCTAACAGGTTTTTAAAACCTGTTAGGTCTTACTTAAATAAAAAAATCACTTTTTTTATTTGTCAATTCAAAATAAATAATAACTTTGTAACGCAAAGTACTTTAATTATGAATCAAAAGCACCAAGAAGATTTAGCACATATTCGTTCCATGATGGAGCGCTCTTCACGATTTATATCATTAAGCGGACTTTCGGGAGTTTTCGCAGGTCTTTCGGCTTTAATTGGCGGAATCTATGTTTACCAGCTTTTTAAAGCAAACGGCATGGATTATCTAAATGATGAGCATAGATTATATTCTACCAATCTGGTTTCAGAATTATTCTGGATCGGAATCACAATTTTAGTATTTGCATTTGCATTCGGAATCTTTTTTACCATTAGAAAAAGCCGAAAATACAATTTGCCAATCTGGACTTCAGCAACAAAAAAGATGTTGTTCAATCTAGCCGTTCCGCTTTTAGCTGGTGGAGTGTTTTGCTTAGCAATGATGTACCACGGTTACTTTGGTTTAGTGGCGCCATCGACATTAATATTTTACGGATTAGCCGTTATAAACGCAGAAAAATATACATTTTCAGATATTAAATATCTAGGTTTTTCGGAACTGATTTTAGGATGTATTGCACTTTTTAATATAGGATATGGTTTGATTTTCTGGATTATCGGATTCGGGATCCTACATATTGTATACGGATTAGTGATGTTCAAAAAATACAAATAACCCAATGGGAATTATTGATAAACTAAATAAAGATTTTGAAAGCCGTGTCAGACTGGGTATAATGTCCGTTCTGATGGTTAACGACTGGGTAGATTTTACCGAGATGAAAGCGCTTTTGAATATCACCGACGGTAATTTAGCGAGTCATTCCTCTGCGCTTGAAAAAGCAGCTTATATCGAAGTGAAGAAAGAATTTGTGGGCAAAAAGCCAAAAACCTCTTATCAGGTAACCGATCTGGGGCGTGCAGCTTTTAAAGAGCACTTATCGTACCTTGAAAAATTAATGAAATCATAAATAACGCTATTTTTTTACCTAAAAACTTTGAATTACAAAGTACTTTTAAATTCATCAATCATGAAAAAACATCAAATTATCTTAGCCTGTACAGCGGTTTTTATACTGCTTTTTTACAACCAATCGGTAGGAATCAATATTTCTATTTTCGGTGTAGTTCTTACGCTCTTGATTAGTTATTTCTTTCAGGAAAAGTTTGTCGACAGATCGCATTTAGTTCTTGTAATGACGTCGATCTTGTCTTGTTTCGCCTTTGCATGGTACGGAGATGCAGCATCATTTTTTGCTTTAGCTTTATCAATTTTATTTTTACAATTTAAAACACAAGATGGAGAACTTAAAATGATTCAGGTTTTCCCTCTAATAGTCTTAAACGGATTTACTTCTATTGGCAGAATATTCATTTTTAAACAATGGCTTCCAGAACGCAAAATCCACAATGATTTTGCTAAAAAATTAATTGCCTTTGTTCTTATTCCAATTATTTTTCTCGGATTGTTTTTTATCGTGTATTCTTTCGGAAGCGATCATTTCTCTTCATTATTTACAGATTATGAATTAGATATTAATCTTCCGCAATTAATTGCAATGTGCATTTTAGGATTCTATATTTCGTTCAGCTTTTGGAATTACTGGGTTCCTGATGTTTGTTACGAATACAATCCGAAATTAAGTAATGATTTCAGTAATATTTCTGAAATAAAAAATCAAAGTACTTTTTCATTTTTAGATCTTGATTTCGAAAGAAAAAGTGGCGTAATTACTTTGTTTCTTTTAAATATCATGTTGCTAGTTTTTATCGCAACTTACAATTACGAACAGTTTTTTGAAGTAGTTGAAAAAACAAATCTAAGTTCTGATACGCACGAACGCGTAAACGCCGTAATTTTTTCAATCTTAATGGCAGTAGGGGTAATCTTATTTTATTTTAAAGGAGGTTTTAATTTTGATGAAAAAGCATCTTCTTTAAAAACGCTGGCTAAAGTTTGGCTAGGGCTAAACGTGATTTTAATTATAAGCGCGATTATTAAAAACTCAGAGTATGTTTCTTTTTATGGTCTTACTTATAAAAGGTTAGGCGTGTATGCTTTTCTAATTTTAGCCATTATCGGATTAGTAGTTTCATTTCAGAAAATCAGCAAACAGAAAACAAATGCTTTTCTTTTCAATCAAATGCTTTGGTATTTCTACGGAACGATTCTTTTATGCAGTTATATAAACTGGGGCGGTTTAATTACGAATTACAATATTTCTGTAAACAAAGGCGTAGAGCCAATTTTCCTTAGCGGGTTAAATTTTAATGATGAAGCTCGACGAGAATATTTCAAAAAGAACAATTTAGACGGAAAATATGCAGAATCGGTCAGAGAAGAAATGATCTGGAATTATCAAGATGCTAGCTTTTTATCTAAAGCATTATATTATGATTTTTTGAATAAAGAAAAGAAATAGAACAAAATGAAAAATCCCATTCAGTTACTTGAATGGGATTTCTGTTTTATTTATTATCTCCTCTTTTTTTAAATCGAGGATCGTGTTTGGAGATATAATTTTTTCTTCTAGTTGGAGTTGCACTTGAATTCGAAGTTTCAACTTTAGGAAGACTCGCTTCTTCGGTTTTGCTAGAAGGCTCAATCAACTGATTCAATTCTTTTATTTCATCATCGGTTAAATCTCTATATCTTCCAACAGGAACATCCAAAGAAATATTGATGATTCTAATACGTTTTAACGCCGTAACTTCATACCCCAAGTATTCAGACATTCTTCTAATCTGACGGTTTAATCCTTGCGTTAAAATGATCTTAAAAGTGTATTTGCTGATTTGCTCTACTTTACATTTTTTGGTAACCGTATCCAAAATCGGAACACCATTTCCCATTCTCTGAATAAAACGATCTGTAATGGGTCTGTCAACGGTAACGGTATATTCTTTTTCGTGATTGTTTCTGGCACGAAGAATCTTGTTTACGATATCACCATCATTGGTCATAAAAATTAATCCTTCACTGGCTTTATCCAATCTTCCAATTGGGAAAATACGTTTTGGATAATTAATATAATCAACAATGTTATTTTTAACTTCTAAGTTGGTAGTGCATTCAATGCCAACTGGTTTGTTGAAAGCCAGATAAACCAGTTTCTCGTTTTTTTCAACGATTAATTTTCCGTCTATACGTACTTCATCATCTGGCGAAACTTTAGTTCCCATTTCAGCCACAGCGCCATTTATTGTAACGCGTCCTTCTTCGATTAATTTATCGGCTTCACGACGAGAACAATAACCAGTTTCTCCTATAAATTTATTGAGACGTTTCAAATTTTCTTCCATACTGCAAAAGTAGGCAAAAGTTTAGATATCTTAGAATTTTAGAATTTAGACTTTAGATTTTAGATTTTTGAGAAAAAACTTAGAACCTTAGTAGCTTAGAATCTTAGCACCTTTTCTACGAATCATGAAAAACCGAACTATCACTCGGCGTTTCTTTTCGATCAAACATTCCGTAATCACGAACCACAGTCGCAATTCGTAAATGATAATCTTTAAAAACTTCATTTCGACCTTTTGCCTGCGCGTGACGATGCATTTCCAGATTTCTCCATTGCTGAATACTTTCTTCATCTTTCCAAAATGATAAAGACAACACTTTTGAAGGATCGGTAAAACTTTGAAATCGTTCTATAGAAATGAATCCTTCAATATGGTCTAATTCTGGACGCAGACTTGCAGCGATGTCCAGATATTCTTCTTTTTTTCCTTCGTTAGGAATTACTTCAAAAATTACAGCTATCATATTTTTATTTTTTTTATTGTAATGAAATCCAGATATTCTTCGGTAATCTGGCATTTATCATGGGTTCGTATTGAATATTATTTTCTAGAATGGTAACGGTATTGAATTGATTAAATAAAAAACATAAAGCTTCGGTAGTTAAATGAATAGAGAAATGTTTAGCCAGACACATATGACCGCCAATTCCGAAAGTTAGATTTTCAGCATTATTATTTCTTTCAATGTCAAATTTTGATTCATTTTCAAACTTCTTCCAATCTCGATTTGCCGACGCAAGCACAACTAAAATAGGATCATTTTTTTTAATTAGGCTTTTGCCGATGTAAAAATCTTCCGTCGCAACTCGTCTTGTATTGTGAATGGGCGGGTCAAAGCGTAAAGTTTCTATTACCGATTTTTCAATTTCTGTTTTACTAGAAAAAGTTTTATTATTCAGAATCTGCAAGAGAGAATTGCTCAAAATTCCTCTTCCCGCATCAAAACTCTGAATAAACAATCCAATTAAATTGCTAATGCTTATTGTTTTAATTTCGTCAAGCGAAAGAGAATTTGATTCCGAAATTTTGGCTGATAAAGATTCATAAAAGTTTAATTGAAAAAGCTGTTTTTCTACGATTGAAAATATTGTTGCTGAAACTTCATTTATAGATTTTACTTGTTCTTCTGTTTTCTGCGGAAGCATTATTTTAACCATAGATTCTATTTGGTTTGCAATAAACTCACAATCCTTTTCTTCAAAATTAAAACTTTGTAAAACAACTAGAACTGGCAGTTTCTTGCAAACCGAATTTACCCAATCTATTTTGTTTTCAGCTAAATTGCTTTTTATTAATTGGGAAATAATTGAATTGATATCTACAGATTTCATTTTTGAAAACAACAACATTGCGATTTCTTTTGAAATTTTATGCTGTATCCCGTTTGATAATCGTGTCAGATTATTTAAAATTTCTAATGCCTTTTTGTTCAGTTTTTGTTTGTTGTCTGGATTTACAGCCGGAATCTCAGCTTTAGGATTTTTCAAAATAGAAACACAATCTTCATAAGAATATATTGCCCATATTTTATTGGTTTCATCCCAATAAACGGGATTGTTTTGCAACATGTTTTTATAGATCAAATAAGGATCGCTGCTGTCAGATTGAAGGAATAAAGTTGACTTCATGTGGAATGTTTTTAGCAAAGTTATTTAACTTTACAAGGCAATAGTTCATTCTGCACTTAACTGTGAACATCTAAATGGAAGATCAATTTATAAAAACAGCATCCTTAATTGGCGATCCTACGCGCGCTTCAATTTTGTGGACTTTAATGGACGGAAGAGCTTTTACAGCTACAGAACTGGCAGTAAGCGTCAACACATCTCCGCAAAATATTAGTATGCATTTAGGGAAGCTTCTCGATGCCGATTTGCTTTGTGTAGAAAAACAAGGACGTCATAAATATTACCGATTTTCAAATAAAGAAGTCGCATACGCGCTTGAAGCAATGGCAAGTTTAGTTCCGAAACCTGAAGTTGCTTCGAAAGGTAAAGCAGAAACTTATCCTCCAATAAAATTCTGCAGAACTTGCTATGATCATCTAGCGGGAAAGATTGGCGTGGCTTTAACGGATAGTTTATTGGAACAAAAAATAATTGTCAATCAAAATAACACTTTTGAAATAAGTTCAGATGGGAAAAAGTGGTTTTCAGATTTTGGAATTAATTTGGAAGAAGCACAAAAACAAAAACGAATTTTCTTAAAACCGTGCTTAGATTGGAGTGAACGTAGAAATCATATTGCCGGTTCAATTGGAACATTGCTTTTTAATAAAATGTTGAAAGAAGACTGGCTCAGAAAAACTGAAAATTCGAGAGCTATTACTGTTACTGGAAAAGGAGAGAAGGAATTGCTGAAGTATTTTAAGATTGTTGTTTAAAAATTTTAGATTGCAGATTTTAGATTAATAGATTTCACGCAATCTTGTCATTTCGACGAAGGAGAAATCTTCGTGAGAAGCTCGACAAAGATTGGGTTTTCGTTACGGAGTTACTTGCGAAGATTTGCTTCGCCTGTTCGCTATCGCTCGAGTCTCCTTCGTCGAAATGACAATACTGCCGTTTTTTAAGGGAAAAACTTAGTGCCTTAGCGACTTAGTGGCTCAGAACCTTCAGGCGAAAAAAGAAACTCAATCACTTTATCATACAATTCATCATCATGCATTCCGTGGCCTAAACCAGAAGTTTCAATAAACTGACTATTTTTCCAATTGCTTGCTATTTTTTGCCCTTCGGCGAAAGCCACAATTTTATCTGAAGTATCATGAGCAATAAATCCAGGAATAGTAAATTGGGAGGCAAATTTCTGTCCCGAAAAATCTTCCAATTTAAAATTGAAGCGGTCCAAGAATTTACTTTCTAAAAGAGAAAACATTTTGGTATTTAGGCTCAGCATTGAAACGTAATTGTCTATTAAAGTTTTTAACTCTGAAGGAGCTCCTAAAATTACCATTTTGTTGATGCTGGTATTCGGGAATAAATATTGATGGTAAACGCAAGCTGCGCCTCCAATCGAATGTCCGATAATAATTTCTGGCTGGTATTTTTCTACTGCTTTATTGATAAACTCAGCATAAAGCGGCACATTAAATTCTTTTCCGCTGCTTTGTCCATGAGCTGGAGCATCGATGGCAATAATAGTGCTTCCGGATTTTTGAAGGTGAGGTAATGTTTTTTTCCATCGCGCAGCATTGCTTTCCCAACCGTGAACCAATAGAATTTTGGTTTCATTTCCTTTCCAGATGTAGGTTTGAAAATGATGTTCGTTATGATGAAACGTTTCTGTTTCTGTGTGTCGCAAAACTTTCGGAAGTTCTTCTTTTTTCAATCGGCCAATTCGCGGTTGGCTGAAAAGCGCATAAGAAAGTTCAACAGCTTTTTGCGGACGCACATAGCTCAAAAAATTAATATAAGATCCAACTGATTTTAATGTAATAAAACGAATGCCTTTTTTAATTCCCAAAACTTAATTTTTTTTTCTAAAGGTAAAAAATGTTTTGCCACAGATTAAAAGGATTAAAAAAAGATTTTATTCAGCATAAGAATAATTTAATCTGCGTTAATCCTTTTAATCTGTGGCAAAAAAAATAAGTAAAAAAAAAGTCCCGATTTAATCGGGACTTGATATTAGAATTTTGCGAACAATTGTTCCATTTTTTCTTTTTCTTCTTCAGCTAATTGAGTATCAACTAAAATTCTTCCAGAGTGCTCATCAGTAATGATTTTCTTTCTTGAAGCAATTTCAACCTGAGTTTGTGGCGGAATTGTAAAGAAAGATCCAGCAGAAGCTCCTCTTTCGATAGAAACTACAGCTAATCCGTTACGAACACTGCTTCTGATTCTGTTGTAAGCTGCTAATAATCTGTCTTCGATTTGTGAAGCAAATTCAGCAGATTTCTCAGTCAAGAAAGTTTCTTCTTTCTGAGTTTCAGCCATGATAGCATCTAACTCAGATTTTTTATGTTTTAAATGAGAGCTTTTAGCATCAAGTTTTTCTTTTAAATTAGAAATAACTTCTTTTTTGTGCTCGATAGAAGCTTTCATTTCTTTGATTTGCTTTTCAGCCAATTGAATTTCTAATTCTTGAAATTCAACTTCTTTTGTCAAAGAATTAAATTCTCTGTTGTTACGTACTGATTCTTGTTGTTTAGTGTACTTCTTGATAACCTCTTTATGCTCCTCAATAGCAATTTTCTTTGCTTTGATTTGCTCCTCAATCACTTCAAGTTCACCTTTCAGTTTTTCTGAACGAGTGCTCAAACCTGCAACTTCATCTTCTAAATCTTCAACCTCTAAAGGAAGTTCTCCTCTAACGTTTCTGATTTCGTCAATTCTAGAGTCAATAAGCTGTAAATCGTATATTGCTCTTAACTTGTCCTCAACACTTAATTCTTTCGTATTCGTCATATTCTATAAGTACTTAACTGGATTTGTATTTTCTTCCGATAAAATGATTGCAAAATTAAGAATTTTTTTTCGAAGATAATCAACAATATAATTTTTTGTATAGCGTTCGCTCTCAAAATGACCAATATCTGCCAAAAGTAGCTTGTTTTCAGCTTCATAAAACTGGTGATACTTCAAATCGGCAGTCAAAAAAGCGTCGGCTCCAGCCTGAATTGCATTTTTTATGGCAAAACTTCCAGATCCTCCCAAAACAGCAACTTTTTTTATTTTTTTACCTAAAAAAGCAGAATGACGAATTCCGTCGGCAATCATTTTTTCTTTTACAGAAACAAGGAAATCTTTTTCATCCATTTCAGTTTCAAACTCACCAATCATTCCTAAACCAATATTTTGGTGAGCATTCTTTAAATCGTAGATCTCATAAGCGACTTCTTCGTAAATATGATTCGCAAAAAGTGCTTTTAAAATTCTGGACTGAAGATGTTTTTCAAAAACCACTTCAATTTTAATTTCTTCTCCTGTATGCAGTTTTCCTTTTTCTCCAATTACAGGATTGCTGTCTTCATTTCCTTGAAAAGTAAAAAAACCTTGCGTGTTGAAACTGCAATTGTCATAGTTTCCAATTGTTCCAGCTCCAGCTTCAAACATGGCATTTCGAACTTTATCTGCATTATCTGGAACAGTGAAAGTGACTAATTTTTGAATGAAATTTTGTTTCGGAATCAAAACCTTAGTATTTGTCAATCCTAATGCATCGCAGAAAATTTTATTTACGCCTTGCGAATGATTGTCAAGTGCGGTATGAACGGCATAAATAGCAATATCGTTTTTGATCGCTTTTAAAATAGCGCGTTCTACATAATTTTTGCCTGTAATTTTTTTAATTCCAGAAAATAATATCGGGTGAAAACAAACGACTAGATTACAGTTTTTAGCAACAGCTTCGTCAATAACACTTTCTAAGGCATCATGACAGACTAAAACTCCCGTAGATTCGGTTTCAGAATCTCCAACTAAAAGTCCAACATTGTCAAAATCTTCGGCATAAGCCAAAGGAGCCATTTCTTCAAGAGCCGATATAATATTTTTGATTTTCATTTTCAGTTTTTTCCAAATTTTTGTTGGTAACAACTATTTATACTAATGGTAATAATAGTTGATACTAAAAGTACAAATTTAGTACATTTGTAATATAAAATTTATAAGTTATGACAACTATAAAAATTAACGAACGCACGAAGACAGGAAAAGCATTTATGGAAATGTTTGAAGCTTTCTTTAAAGGTCTTGATGGTATTGAAATTGTAGAAACGGATAGTTATGGACAGGTTAATGAGGAGCCAAGTATCTATAGTGCAGAATTTATTGAAAAAGTTAAAAAAGCAGAAGAGAATATTAAACAAGGAAAAACGACAAGATTAAATCCAGATGATATATGGGGAAGTATTTTGTAGAATTTGACGATATTGCTCGTAAAGATTTGAAAAGTCACTATAAATCAGGAAATAAAGCTACCATAAAAAAGATCGAAAAAATACTTTTGGAACTAACTGAAACCCCTTTTTTTGGAGAAGGACAACCAGAGGAATTGAAGTATAGTCTTAATGGATATTGGTCTAGAAGAATTAATCAAAAAGATAGAATGATTTATCGGGTAGAAGAAGATATCGTAACCGTTATTATAGTTTCAGCAATGGGACATTATTCAGATAAATAATTCTATGAACTTACTTCGAAAAATACTTTTCCCTTTCGCCATTTTATACGGATTCATTACTTCGATCCGTAATTTTCTTTTTGATAAAGGGATTCTAAAATCCACTTCGTTTGATATTCCAGTAATTGCGGTTGGAAATCTTAGCGTTGGCGGTACTGGTAAAACACCTCAAATAGAATATTTAATTCGTTTATTATCTGATAAATATAAAATTGCCACTTTAAGCCGCGGTTATAAAAGAAAGTCAGAAGGTTTTGTTTTGGCTAATGAAAATTCGAATGCCGAAATTTTGGGAGATGAACCTTTTCAGTTTTATCAAAAATTTCAAAATATAATGGTTGCTGTTGATGCCAATCGTACAAACGGAATTCAGCAATTACTTTCTCAAAACGAACAGCCAGAAATTGTTCTGTTGGATGATGCCTATCAGCATAGAAAAGTAAAAGCTGGTTTTTATATTTTACTGACTTCTTATGGTGATTTATATGCAGACGATTTTATGCTGCCAACGGGGAATTTGCGTGAAAGCAGGAGCGGAGCAGAAAGGGCTAGTATAGTAGTTGTTACAAAATGTCCTAAAATTTTAACAGAAGAAGAACAAACTGAGATTAGATTAAAATTGAAGTTGAAAGGCAGTCAGAAAGTCTTTTTTACTTTTATAGACTACGATATGATCATTTATGGTAAAAACGAAAAAATTGCCGTTAGTGAAATCAAATCAGAACCAAAACTTCTTTTAGCTGGAATTGCAAAACCAAAACCATTTTTTGACTACCTAAAAAATGAAAGTGATGAATGCTTGACTTTTCCAGATCATCATCATTTTTCTGATGCAGATTTAAATTCAATTCGAAATAAAGCAAACGGAAGGAAAATAATCACCACCGAAAAAGATTATGTGAGATTGAAAGACTCAGAGTTAGTAGATCAATTGTATTATTTGCCAATAAAAAGCTCGTTCATCAATCATCAGCAAGATTTTGATGCAACGATTTTAGAGTATGTAAAAGAAAACTCAAAATCTTAGCATCTCAGAAACTTAGTTTCTCAGTTAATCAAAAAACTTAGCAATAGTAGTGTAGAAATCGTCTGGTACAAAAGGTTTGGTAATTACGTCATCCATTCCAAAAGAAAGAAGCATATCTCGGTTTTCGTCAAGCGAAATAGCTGTTAAAGCAATAATTGGAGTCGCTTTATCAAATTCGCGAATCAATTTGGTAGCTGTCGTTCCGTTAATTCCAGGAAGATGAACATCCATTAGAATCATGTCGAAGCGTTTAACTTTTAAAAGTTCGACAGCATCTTCTCCATTGTCAACAATTTCGCAAGTGATATTTTTGTTTTCCAACATTTTGCGAGTGATCATTTGATTGATCTTGTTGTCCTCAATCAATAAAATAGATTTGTTTTTCAATTGTTTGTCATTATAAGGTTTTACTTCTTCGATTACTTCCAATGGTTCATTATTGATTTTGAAGTTTAACTTGAAGGTAAATGTAGAACCTTTACCTACTTCACTTTTTAATTTTATTTCGCCTCCTAAAAGTTCTATTAATTTTTTTACAATTGTAAGACCAAGACCTGTTCCTCCATATTTTCTGTTTACTTCGATAGAACCTTGAGAAAAGCTCTCAAAAACAGATTGAAGTTTGTCTTCAGGAATTCCGATTCCAGTGTCGACAATTTCGAAATAAACCGTTGCATTTTCTTCTTCCTGAGAATACAGTTTTGCGATAACATTTACGTGGCCGTTCTGAGTAAATTTTAAAGCATTGTTGATTAAGTTTAGTATAATTTGAGATAATTTAGTTGGATCTCCAATTAGATTGTCAGGAATGGTTTTGTCTATTTCTAGATTGAAGTAATTCTTATTGGCGGTTGCCAATTCTTTTAGTGAACTTTGAATGTTAAAAAGCAGTTCTTTAAGATTAAAACTGATATTTTCAACTTCGACTTTAGTCGAATCAATTTTGTTGATCTCTAAGATTTCGTTGATAAAAGTGGTCAAATAATTCCCAGAGAATTTTAAAGATTCTAAGTACTTTAATTGTTTTTTCTTCGGTTTGTCTTCCAGTAGAATATGGGTAATTCCGTTAATTGCATTCAAAGGTGTCCGGAGTTCATGGCTTACTGTAGACAAAAATTCAGATCTTGCTTTTGAAGCTTTTTCTGCTTTGTTTTTGGCCAGAATCAGTTCTTTGTTTTTTTCTCGAAGTAATAAATTGTTCTGGTTTCTGATGATGTTGTTTTTGTACAGCGCTAAACTCAAAAGGGATAAAATCGAAATCAAAGCAATTGCCAAAATACTAACCAATTTAGAATAGCGATATGTTTTGAGTTGAAATTTTTCTTCGCTTTCTTTCTTAATTGTGTTGCTTAAAGATTGATTTTTTTTGAATTTTTGGAATTCATCCAAATCAATTTTGGCATTTTTTAGTTTTAGCATATAATTTTCCAGCTGATAATGCTCGTCTAGGTAGGAATATGCCAGATCATAGTTTTTATTTTGTTTGTAGTATTGGCTTATGGCTAAAACGATTTTCGATTTCTTCGGAAAATCATTGATTTTGTCATTGTAATCTAAGGCTTTATTAAAATATATAATTGCCGAATCGTTTCTTTTAAGTTGCCCTTCAATTAAACCAAGCTGATAATAGGTATCTACTTTGGTTTTTATAATTGCATTGTTGTCTGGTTTTTTAGTGATTGCTTTAAAAGTCTTTAGTGCCGATTTAAGATCGTTATTGGTTTTAAATGCTAAAGCTTTCTGATAATTTAATATTTCTGCGTTGTCATTGATGTTCAGATTTTTAAGTAAATCTTTGGCTTTTGTGTAATAAACGTTAGCTGTTTTGTAATCGCCTTTTGCGGTATTTGTTACGCCAATATAATGCAAAGCCAAAACTTTTGTGCAGCTTGGTTTTAAAGTGTCGAATAAAGAAACCGTTTTATGGAAGTTTTTTAAAGCGTCTTCAAATTTTCTCTGGTTGTAATAGATTTTTCCGAGCTTAAAAGTCTGATTGGCCAAATTCTCTTTTTTGCCATTTTCTTCACAGAAATTAATCGACTTTTCGGTGTAATAAACCGCCTGATCAAACTTTTTATTGTTAAGGTTAGAATTAGCCAGCTTGTTATAATAGGTAACACTATCCGTATTCTTTTTAGCTTGAGAATACAAAAATGAGTTTAAAAAACAAACAACAATAAAAAGATAGTATTTCATCATGTATGGCAACGCTATTACAATGAATCTTATTTTTTTCTTATCAGTAAAATTAAATCGATCAATCTTGATGAATAGCCAATTTCGTTATCGTACCAGCCTACAACTTTTACCATTTTATCGATAACCGAAGTTAGCTGTGCATCAAATAAACAAGAATGTGTATTGCCAATTACATCAACCGAAACAATCGGATCTTCGGTGTAATCTAATATTCCTTTTAAATTTGTCTTTGAGGCTTGTTGGAATGCTTTATTTATTTCTTCAATGCTCACGGCACGTTTTACATTGAAGGTTATGTCTGTTAATGAACCGTCTGGAACTGGGACTCTAATACCACAGCCACCCATTTTATTGTGCAATTTAGGAAAAATTTTTGTTAATGCCTTAGCTGCACCTGTAGTTGTTGGAACAATCGACTGGCTGGCACCTCTCGCACGGCGTAAATCCTTATGTGGCTGGTCATGAAGACTTTGGTCTGTCGTGAAAGAATGTATAGTGGTAATGTAAGCTTGCTCAATTCCGCACAATTCTTCGATAATTTTGATCATCGGAGCAGCATTATTCGTTGTACAGCTTGCATTAGAAACTATATCTTCGTTTCCGTCCAAAATATGTTCGTTTACACCAAGAACTACCGTTTTGATTGTGTCAACTTCTGATGGAGCCGAAAGAATTACTTTTTTTGCTCCAGCTTCCAGATGCGCATTTAATTCTTCATGCGTTTTATATTTACCTGTCGACTCAATCACAATATCAATCGAATGCGACTTCCAGTCTATGTTTGAAATGTTTTTTTCATGAAAAAAGAAAAAATGCCTTCCGTCTACAATGATACTATTTTCGTCATGACTTACTTCGGCTTTCAAAACACCGTGAATACTGTCATATTTAATTAAATGCGACATGGTTTTGTTGTCTGCAATGTCATTTATAGCAACGACTTCGATTTCGGGGTGATTTAAAAGTAATCGGAATAAATTTCTTCCAATTCTTCCAAATCCATTAATAGCAATTCTTGTTTTCAATTTTTTATTTATTCGTTTAACTGTTTAATCGTTTAATCGGTTTTACAATTAAACGATTAAACGATTAAACTTTTTTATAAAATATGTTTTTGCGCTTTATAGGAAGAACGAACAAGAGGTCCACTCTCAACATGTCTGAAACCTAAATCAAGACCAAATTTTTCATATCTGGCAAATTGTTCAGGTGTAATGAATTCTTTTACAGGAAGATGTTTTTTACTTGGCTGTAAATACTGTCCAATTGTTACAACATCAACATTTGCATTTCTTAAATCTGTCATAGTCTGGAAAACTTCTTCTTCAGTTTCTCCAAGACCAAGCATAATTCCAGATTTTGTTCTGTTGATTCCTTTTTCTTTCAGATAACGAAGCACTTCTAAACTTCTGTCATATTTGGCTTGAATACGAACTTCGCGAGTCAAACGTCGTACAGTTTCCATGTTATGCGAAACAACTTCAGGATTTGCTTCTACAATACGATCAAGGTTTCTTTCAATTCCTTGAAAATCTGGGATCAAAGTTTCAAGAGTAGTTTGAGGGTTCATTCTTCTGATGGCTCTCACGGTTTCCATCCAAATGATAGAACCACCGTCTTTAATATCGTCTCTGTCAACGCTAGTGATTACAGCATGTTTGATATTCATGATTTTAATAGAACGAGCTACTTTTTCAGGCTCATCCCAATCTACCGTTTCTGGTCTGCCTGTTTTTACACCGCAGAAACCGCAAGAACGAGTACAGACATTTCCTAAAATCATAAAAGTTGCTGTTCCTTCACCCCAACATTCGCCCATGTTTGGACAGCTTCCAGAAGTACAAATGGTATTTAAATTATATTTATCAACTAAACCTCTGAGTTCAGTATATTTTTGTCCGATAGGTAATTTTACTTTTAACCACTTTGGTTTTGTGGTTTGTATATTTTCAGTGACTGTTTCCATATATCAATGTTCAAAGTACAAAGATACGGAATGTAGTTTATTTTGAGATGTTTATTTGCTTTTCCTTTACACATCATGTTTGCGAGGGATATTGAAGATAATTGCGTTAAAGTGTTAATAGGTTGCTTTTAAATATATTTAACGATTGTTTTTTTAGCTTGTATTTAATATTCAGATGTTCGATTTGATTTTTATCGAATTTAAAAGTTTAGCCTTAATCTGTTACAAATTTGGCTTCTTGAGATCTTGTAAAAATTATGCTGTACTAATTTTGTTGTTATTTTAACAGTTTTAAAAACATGAAAAAAAGAATTATTTTATTAGGGACTTTATTTGCAATTTTGAGTTTTACCAAAACAAATGCGCAAATACTTTCAGATAAAACTATGGGAGCTTTAGGAAAAGGTGTTTCAGGATTTACTTTTAGTGATGCAGATGCAGCAGCTTTAGCCAAACAATCTGTTGCGGAATTGGATGCAAATAATCCAGTTGCCGATTCAAAAGATGGATATTCAATTCGTTTAAATCGTTTGTTTGGGAAGCACATCACAAGTGAAGGAGTTACCTTAAATTATAAGGTATATTTAGTAAAGGATATTAATGCTTTTGCGTGTGCTGACGGAAGTGTTCGTGTGTTTGCAGGTTTAATGGATATTATGGATGATAATCAATTGCTTGCTGTTATTGGTCATGAAATTGGACACGTTGTTAATCATGATACAAGAGATGCGATAAAAGCGGCGTATAAAAAAGAAGCTTTATTGGATGTCGCATCATCGCAGTCAGGAAAAATTGAGACTATGACAAAATCTCAATTGGGACAAATTGGCAGTGCAATGATTGATAGCAAACACAGCAGAAAGCAGGAATCTGAGGCTGATTCATTTTCGTATGATTTTATGAAAAGAAATGGTTATGATGTAAATGCTGTAGAATCAGCTTTTAGAATTCTTCAAAATTTAAGTGAAGGTGCAGAGGCTTCTTTTATGACCAAAATGATGAGTTCACACCCTGACTCTGGTAAAAGAGCAGACGATGCTAAGAAAAAAGCGACAAAAGATGGTTTGTATAAAGCTTATGTACAACAGAAAATTGTAAATACTCCACCAGTAACAACTAGTGCTAAAACAACTACAAAAAAAACAACAACCAAGAAGAAGTAGTGTTTTATAAAATCTCAAAAACCGATAAAATCTTAAAAGAGTTTATCGGTTTTTTGTTGATCCTTATTCTGAATAATAGTTAGAATCTTGTTATTAAGTTAGTTAAAATTTTATACCTTTAATTGTTGAAAAACAAGTCTGATGTGAAATGAAATAGCATATTTGTTATTTACATTTGTTGTTAAATTGTAATTATAAAAAAATATGAAAAAGAAATTTATAATAGCGGGACTTTTATTTACAGCATTTGGTTTGACTAAAATGACTGCACAGATTAATTTTGGAGATAAGGCGATTGGTGCAGTTCAAAAAGGAGTTACGGGTTTTACTTTTAGTAATGCCGATGCGGCAAAATTATCTAGAGAAGCGGTAGATAAATTAGATGCCGAACATGAAATTGCTGGACCAACTGACGGTTATACTTTAAGATTAAATCGTGTTTTTGGAAAACATGCTTCTGGTGACGGATTTACTTTAAATTATAAAGTATATAAGTTGAAAGAAGTAAATGCTTTTGCAACTGCAGACGGAAGCGTTCGTGTATATTCGGGTTTAATGGATATTATGGATGACAATGAATTAATTGCTGTAATTGGGCATGAAATCGGACACGTAGCAAACAATGATTCGAGAGATGCTATTCGCGCGGCTTATCAAAAAGAAGCTTTAATGGATGGAGCAGCTTCTCAGTCTGCAACAGTGGCGACAGTTACCGATAGTCAGCTTGGAAAAATTGGAAGCGCAATTATTGATAGTAAATATAGTCGTAAACAAGAATCTGAGGCAGATTTATTTGCTTACAATTTCATGAAGAAAAATGGTTACGATGTAAATGCTGAAGAATCTGCTTTTAGAATTTTGGCAAAAATGAGCGAAGGGTCACAAGCTTCGTTTATTGATCAAATGATGAGTTCGCATCCAGATTCACAGAAAAGAGCAGATGAAGCTAAAAAAAGAGCAGAAAAAGATGGTTTGTATAAACCTTACGTGCAACAAAAGATTGTAAATACAGTTCCAGCAGCCACTACAACTAAAAAAGCAACAACTACGAAGAAAACTACAACCAAAAAGAAATAAGAGTTGTGTGTAATCATAAAAAATAACCCGGCAAAATGCCGGGTTTATTTTTTTATCCTAATACATGAAAAGCAAGAATCTTTTGCACTTCATAAACATTAACCGATTTATTAAATTGTTTTACAATACTCGGATGTTGTTCGCTTGAAATCCAGATTTTTAATTCGGCATCCAAATCAAAAGTTCCAGCTGTTTCTACACTAAAACGAGTAATGCTTTTATAACCAATAGATTTGTATTCTGTTTTACTTCCTGTAATTCCTTGTACATCAACCAAGATTAATCGTTTGTTGGTGAAAATAAAAGTATCGCGAATAAGTTTAAAACCCATTTCGATTTCTTCATTTGCCGTCAAAAGCTGTCCGTATTTTTTAATTAAATCTTCTTGACTTACTGAACCCGCATTGCCAAGAATTGCTGAAAATATTCCCATTATTCTGTTTTAATTTAGTTAAAATGATTTCCGTTTTGAAGGAGTAAATGTAGTCGATTTTGTTAATTTTTTTGGTTTGATTTAAATTTAATTATTAACGGAACAACTGTTATGGCCGTTAAGAAGGATGCTATAAAAGTGACAATTAAATTTCCAATATTTAAAGCTTTTGGATCTAATGCAAATCTCATTAATAAAATCGTAACGGTAAATAAAACAACAGCACTCCAATACAGTTTATTAATAGCGGTTTGGGGATAAGAAACTTTTGGAAGTTTAGAGAAAGCATATATTATAACACTAATTCCAAAAAGAGTGCTTGAATGCTGAGCTATTTTCCAAAACGGAATTTCTACTCCAAATATTGATAAGGTGTTTTGAAAAGTATCAAACTGATGAACAAAATAACCATGTTTATGTGTAAAAGCATCCCAGAAAATATGAGAAAATATTCCAACCAATAAAGAGATTAAAACGATAAACCAATTTCTTTTAAAATAAACATTCCAGTCAAAATCTTTAAAAATTAGAATTCTGTTTTTTATAAAAAATGGAAGATTTTGAAACAAGAGATTTTTAGTTAAATTATGAAAGAGAAAAGTTAGTAAAAGAGCAAAAGGTAAATCAAACCAGAAAATACCATTTAGAGTATGGCTGTAATCGCTTTTGACTTTCATGCGGAGAAAATATTCGAAATCAGGAGTAAGGCTTCCGATTACTAATGCTGTTATAGAAAACCATGATTTTGGTAAATATCTTAACGGAAGAATTATTGCAGGATGCGAAAATGTAAAAGGCATTAAAGTTGAATTTTAATTAGATAGGGGTTGATTGATGAATTAAATGTAACAAAAAAGCAGAACCTAAGTTCTGCTTTTTCACTTTTCAAAATATTTATATTATTCGACTTCTGTTTTTATTGTGATTGGAAGATTGTATGCAGTTCTAACTGGTTGTCCGTTTAGAACTCCTGGAGCCCATTTTGTTTTTAATGATTTCAAGACTCTAATGGCTTCTTTTCCTACTCCATAACCAGGATCATTTTTTACCATAATGTCTGTAAGCGATCCGTCTTTTTCAACTACAAACGATACATACACTCTTAATGTTTTTTCTACATCAAGTTCTGGTCTGCGGAAATTGTTTCCAACATACTTGTAAAACTGCGCGATTCCACCTGGGAATTCTGGAAGCTTATCCAGAACTGCAACAGAAACAGGATCGTTTGTTGGCGGTGCAACCGAAGCAACATCTCCATTTCCTCCAGAAGAAGGCATTGTATTAATTGCAGGTCCATTTCCAGTTGTATTGTCTGTAGCAGGTACATTTTCTGTATTTGATGCAATATTTTCAACTGCCTCTTGTGTTCTCGCTACTACAGGATTTGTTAGCTGTACCGCATCTGTTTTTGGTACTGAACTCTGTTCAACCATAGGTGCAGGCGGAGCTGGCGGTGGTGGCACAACAATAGGATCCACGGGGATAACCGTAGGTTTGTAGATTGTTGGTTCTGGCTCAACTTCAACAGTTGAAGACGTAATTTTGCTAATAAGTACAGGTGCACTTCCTAAAGCCGTTATTAACAATAAACCCATAAAGAGAGCTGTAACAGAGTTTTTGGAATTCTCCTGACGTAGCTGATAAGCGCCGTATTCTTTGTTTTTGTTCTCGAAAACAAGATCGGTCCACTTGTTTTCATAAATGCTTAATTTAGACATAATTTTTGGGTTTTAAGGTTAAGTAACTTTAAATCATACGCAGAAAAGGTTTAGGTTTGAGCTAACAACGTAAAAGTTGTAGTTTTAGTATTGTGGAAATCTGTTTATTTTAAGAATAAAACGAGTAATTATTTATTCTTTATTTAAAGATAATAAATTATCTGTTACGTTCGATAATTTCGGCTAATAATTTTTTAGCTCGCAAAAGTTTCACTTTAACGCTGCTTAACGGTTCGTTTATCTTAACGGCAATTTCCTGATAAGACATTTCCTGAAAATAACGAAGCTGAATTACTTCTTGGTAGTGTGGTTTAAGTTCTTTGATGCATAGAAGCAGACGAGAAAGATTCTGTTCTTTAATTAAAGCATCTTCTGCAGATGGAGTAGGGTCGGCAATGTTGTATGCCTGCTGGTCTTCGTTGTCTGTGATTTCTATAAAAAGATTGGTTTTCTTTTTTCGAAGCAAATCAATATAGACATTTTTTGCAATTGCAATAAGCCAGGTGTTAAACTGAAATTCTGAATTATAAGAAGCTATTTTATCAAAAGCTTTAGAGAAGGTTTCTATGGTAATATCTTCTGCGGTGGTTTCGTTTTCGGTTCTTTTGAGCATAAACGAATACACCTCATTCCAATAATGATCTAATAAAAAAGTAAAGGCGATCTGATCGCCTTTTTTTGCTTTTTCTATTTTAGAATTTATTTCCAATATACGGGTTTTGAAAAGATATTAGTTATAAAGATATTAATTTGCGTTAATATAAGCGCTATCTCAACAACTGGAAACCAAATTTTAATATCTTTTTCTTTTAATTTTCCTGCTGAAAATCCAATTACAGTCCATACAACAGTATAGCGTGTTGCTAAAATTGCTAATACGGCAATCCATTGGAATTGAAATGCTAATAATACAATAACTAATAAAAAGAAAAATAATTGTGAAATGAAGAATAGTCCTAACTGCATTTTATCAAAGAACTTGTAATGTTCTGCGGTAGAAATATGTCTTCTTTTCTGAGTAAACCATTCCTTGTAAGTAGTCTTAGGTTTTGAATAGGTAAAACTTTCAGGTGTATAAGAAATAGTTGTGTTTGTTTTATTTGCGGCCTGATTAATGAATAAATCGTCATCGCCAGAGCGAATCTGAATGTGGTCAATAAAGCCATTTACATTAAAAAACTCTTCTTTTTTGTAAGCAAGATTTCTGCCGACTCCCATATAAGGAAGTCCCATTTTTGCCCAAGAAAAATATTGTATTGCTGTTAGAACAGTTTCAAAGCGAATAATTTTGTTTAAAAACGAACGCTCTACTTTTTCATAACCTCCATACCCTAAAACGATTGTTTTATTCATGGTAAAATGCGAAGTCATAGAGGTAATCCAATCTTTTGAACTTGGGAAACAATCTGCATCTGTAAAAAGTAAATAATCTTTCTTCGCTGCTTTTATCCCAAGCGTTAAAGCGTATTTTTTATTTCCCCAGAAAGCCTCGTTATTTTCGACTTTTACCAAACGGATATTAGAGAATTCTTTTTCAAATTCTTCAAAAACCTCAAGAGTTTCATCGCTAGATGCATCGTCAATTAAGACAATTTCAAAATCTGGATAATCTTGCTGTGCCAAAAGCGGAATGTATTTTTTTACATTCTCTTCTTCGTTTTTAGCGCAAACGATTACAGAAACTGGAAGATTTTTAGGCTTAATGTGCTGTGGCTTAGCAAAAGCAAATTTCCCAAAGACTCCTAAATAATAAAATAATTGAACTACGACAATAGCAATAAAAAAGTAAAATATGTATATAAGCATCTGATTTATTTGATTCTATTAATTTTCACGTTCTGCGACTGCAAATGTACTTATCAATTCGATAATTTCAATAGCTAAAGCAGATTTACTTTCGGCATTTTGACATTTCTTTTGCAACAGCAATAGACTGAGGGTTTTCGGTTTTTTCTAATTCCGAAATTATGTTTTTGTAATTATGATCGTCACGGTTTTGGGAGAGTTTTTTTGTGGCTTGAATTTCGTCAATTTCGATTTCAAAACCAAAAATCCCTCTGGCTTCGCGCATTGTTTTTTCAGATAAATCTTCAACTCGTACTGGATTTTTAGAATTTGCTTCGTATTTATCTACAAGTTTTTTCAGTTGTTCTACTGAAGTTTCGTAATCCACAATCTTGATTCTTCCGTAAACATGTACAGCTATGTAATTCCAAGTTGGCACATTTTCGTGATCGTACCAAGAAGAAGAAATGTAACTGTGTGGACCTGTAAAAATGGCCAAAATCTGATCATTTGCCACAAAACCTTCCGCTTGCGGATTCAGTTTTGAAATATGCCCTTGCAAAATTTCTTTTCCGTCAGCATTCATTTCCAATTCTATCGGAATATGCGTTGCGCATAATTTTCCGTTGGTCTGATTGATCAGGATTCCAAAACTATTTTCTTTCAAAAAAGCTCTAATTTCCTCAGGATTTTCGTTTTTATATAAATCAGGTGTGTACATTATTTGTGGTTTAAGAAAGAGATTTTACAAACAAACTCAAGGTTTAACTCTCAATTGTTGCTTTGTTTAAGTTGAACAATTTTGAATTTGCGCCAAAATAAATAAGGACAAAACCAATAATGGTAAAGATAATTCCTTCTATTAAACATTGTATGGCAAAACTATCTGAAAGCAATACTCTTAGTGGTCGGAAAAGAAGTGAAAATATTTCTTTCCTAAAAAACTTTAATCTTAAAAGAACATATAGAGCAAGTGCCAATAAAATAGTATTTATAGAAGAAAGTCTGTTTTTCCAGTTCAGGAATGCCGCATAAAAAATGCCAACCACAAGAGCAAAAAAGATCCAGATATAGACACTTGGCCAGAAATTTAAAACATCTTCATTTGTAGGGAATAATCTATTCCAGATTTCAGGTTTCTGAAACTGAAATTGATGCTTCATGCAAATAATTTTATCTGCAACAGTAAATAATCGTAATTGATAAATGCCATCAATTAAGAAAATCATTCCTAAAAAATGAATTATAAGAATCCCTACGTTTAATTTTTTCATTAAAAAGATTTCATTAATGA
The DNA here is from genome assembly GCF_056824325.1 of Flavobacterium sp. B330r. Taxonomy (NCBI): domain Bacteria; kingdom Pseudomonadati; phylum Bacteroidota; class Flavobacteriia; order Flavobacteriales; family Flavobacteriaceae; genus Flavobacterium; species Flavobacterium sp. B330r. Next base: position 984,838 of record NZ_CP124860.1, on the reverse strand, counting down.
AGTTTTATTTTTAAATCACATTCACTTCTGCCTCAATTTGAATGCCGAATTTTTCAAAAACGGTTTTCTGAACTTCTTTTGAAACGGCTAAAATTTCTTGTCCTGTCGCGTTTCCGTAATTTACTAAAACTAATGCCTGATTTTTATGAACTCCAGCATCTCCAAAACGTTTTCCTTTAAAACCAGCTTGTTCAATCAGCCAACCTGCAGGAACTTTTACTTCGGTTTCTGAAACTTTGTAAAATTTCATTTCTGGGAATTTTTGGTGGATTTTCTCAAAATCAGATTTCAATAAAATCGGATTTTTGAAGAAACTTCCGCTGTTTCCTAGTTCTTTCGGATCTGGCAATTTACTTTGTCTAATCGCGATTACAGCATTGCTCACATCTTTTAGTGTTGGTTGTGTAATGTTGTTTTTAGCCAATTCAGCCAAAATATCTCCGTAAGAGGTGTTGATTTTATGATTGCGTTTGGTCAATTTAAAAATAACCGAAGTAATAATATATTGGTCTTTTACTTCATGTTTGAAAATACTTTCGCGGTAGCCAAAATTACATTCAGCATTGTTGAAAGTTCTCATTTCCTGAGTTTCAATATTCATGGCTTCGCAAGAAACGAAAGTGTCTTTAATTTCCGTTCCATAAGCTCCAATATTCTGAACTGGCGTTGTGCCGACATTTCCAGGAATAAGCGACATGTTTTCTAATCCGCCAAAATTATTATCAATTGTATAAAGTACGAAATCGTGCCAAGTTTCTCCAGCCTGACTTTCAACCCAAACAAAATCGTCGTCTTCTTTAATTGTTTTTTTGCCTTTTAAATCGATATGAATCACCAAAGCGTCAATATCTTTTGTTAAAAGCATATTGCTTCCGCCTCCTAAAATAAATTTTTTCTCGTTTTGGTTTGCTGCTAAAACTGTTTTCAATTCAGCAATAGAATGAACGGCAACAAATTGTTTGGCATTGGCTTCAATGCCGAAAGTATTATATTTTTTTAAAGAAAAATTGGATTGGATTTCCATAAATAAAAGGCTTTTTAATATAGTTCAAAAGTATGAATTATAATTTATTTGTGGCTGTATTTTACCGCAAAGGCACAAAGTTTACGCAAAGTTCGCTAAGCTTTGCGTTCTTGGCGTTTAAATATCATGCAGATTCAGCAATTCATGATACTTCTCCGAAATAACTTTCATATTAATATCATAATTCGCATTTTCCTCGACAAATTTTCTATTTCGAGTAATCGCTTCATTTCGCAATTTAGGATTTTCAAAAGACCAGATTAATTCATTGGCTAACATTTCAATGTCATCAATTGTAATTAATTGGCCATTTTCTCGGTGTGTAATCCAGCTTTGATTCCCAGGAATATCTGAAACAACAGGAAAACAATTAGAAGCCATTGCCTCAAACAAAGAGGCCGAAACGCCTTCGGTAATTGGCATGCTGATATAAATATTTGATTGCTGTAGTAATTTTGGAAGTTCTGTGTTTGGGATTCTTCCTGTAAAAATCACTTTATTTTCGATTTGCAGCTCTCTCGCCAAATCTTTTAAATATTGTAGTCTTGTTCCGTCTCCAACAATCGTTAATGAAAAATCAATTCCTTTTTGATTCAAAATTCCGAAAGCTTTTAAAATAGAATCGTGTCGGTATTCTGGCTGAAGTGAGCGCGTTACAATCGCTTCAATTTTGTTCGAATTATTTGTTGATGGAGTAAAAAGAGATAAATTAATTCCTTTAGGAAGAACCAAAACTTTATCCATGTCAACCCCAGTTGCTTTCATGTGAATTGCCATAACGGGTCCCCAAGCATGGATTAAATGCGCTTTTTTGAAAGCATATTTTTGTATGAATTTCTTAAAAGGATACAGTTTAGATTCTTCAGGCCATAAATCGGTTCGCCCTTGCTGTGCGATTGCAATGGTTTTAGAGCCAGAAATTGCTGCAAGAAAACCATAACTAGTGGTCCTTTCAGCAATTACCATGTCTGGTTTTTCTTTTCTTATTGTTTTTCGAATGGAAAGAGGAGAGAAGAAATACTCTAAAATACGTTTGAATCTATGGTTGTTAGAAGTCTGAAGTTCCCAAGTGATAATTTCAAAATCGCCAAATTCTTTTAGGCCTTTCATCCAAGTGATGGCATCTGCACGATAAGATTCTCCAAGAAAAAGTATTTTCCTTTTCATTATAAAAGTTTTTTCGCCACGAATTCACGAATTAATTTTGAATAATTCGTGAATTCGTGGCGATTTTTTTTATTTCTAAAATTCTTCAGTATCCAAAGCGCGGTTGATGAATTCGTTTAGAGGTTTTAAAGCAATCAATTTTTGGCTCATTTTCTTTACGAAATCTTTTTCCGTCACCTCAGAAACATTATAAACCTGAGTTGCGGTGAAACTTTTCAGTTTTAAAAACTCAATTGCAGGATGATCTTTTTCATAACCGCGAGGCATGCTTTTAAGTGAATTGTTTTCGTTGATGTCTAAATTTCCAAATTCTTTCTTGAAGTTTTTATCGTTTAAAATTTCCTGTAAATCTTCGTAGAAAAAAGCGATTTCTTTACGGACTTTCTTTAAGTCTTCCGCTTCAGGCGAATAAAATCCGCCAGCAATAAAACTCGCACCTTTTTCTATATGAACATAATATCCGGCACGATTTGCACCTTTTGCACCAGCTGACATCCAAACGCCCAAATGTGCTTTATAAGGAGATTTGTCTTTAGAAAAACGAATGTCACGGTTTATTCTGAAAGTGCAGTTTTTAACTTCCAATAATTCCAATGAAGGATCAAGCGGTTTCATGGCATCCAGAAAATCGCTTACCAATTGATGGTAATCTTTCTTGAAAACTTCGTATCGCTTTTTATTTTCCTGAAACCATTCGCGGTTATTGTTCTTTTTTAAATCGTCTAAAAATTGCAATGATTCTTTCGTTAACATAATCCTTATATATTTTATTGCAGTTGTTTTTAAGTTTTTTGTTCAGGCTAATTTACTGATTTCTATTTTGTGATTAATTCTGAAAGTTGATACAAATTGTACCAAATTTCCCGAATTACAAATTGAATATCTTATAAGTCTGATGTGTCGATTTTACAATCGCTTCGGTTCTTTCTGGATGCGTATCCGAAATAAAAAGCTGTCCAAAGGTTTCACTATTTACCATTTCTACAATTTTGGCAACACGCGTTTCGTCCAGTTTATCAAAAATATCATCAAACAAAAGAATAGGTTTTACACCGCTTTGTTTTTTCAAAAACTCGAATTGCGCTAATTTTAAAGCAATTAGAAAAGATTTCTGCTGACCTTGAGATCCGAATTTTTTTATCGGATGCAAATCAATTTCAAAAGACAAATCATCTTTATGGATTCCAACAGAGGTATAATGCAGCGCTCGATCTTTATTGATGTTTTCCTGCAAAAGCGTTAAAAGGTCTTTTTCGAACAAATGACTTTCGTAAACCAATTGCACACTTTCTTCAGATCCCGTTATTGCCTGATGGTGTCTATTAAATATAGGTATAAACTGTTCTAGAAAATCTTTTCGTTTTTCAAAAATCGATTTTCCGTAACCTTGTAACTGTTCGTTATATATAGATAAGGTATCATTGTCAAAAACATGATTCAAAGCAAAATATTTTAAAAGTGCATTTCGCTGTGTGATTACCTTTTGATATTGTATTAATTCGTGTAGATAAGTAGCGTCTAATTGCGAAATCACACTGTCCATAAATTTACGGCGTGTTTCGCTTCCTTCAACGATTAAATCTCTATCTGCAGGAGAAATAATAACTAACGGAATAAAACCAATATGATCGGAGAATTTGTCGTAAGGTTTTCCATTTCGCTTTAGAACTTTTTTCTGTCCTTTTTTTAAACTGCAAACAATCTGCTCGGTTCTCTCATTTTTTTCGAGTTCGGCATCAATCACAAAAAACTCTTCGCCGTGTTTGATGTTTTGAACGGCAAGCGGATTAAAATAACTTTTTCCGTATGCCAAATGATAAATAGCATCGAGCACATTAGTTTTTCCAATGCCATTTTTTCCAACAAAACAGTTTATTTTGATGTCAAAATCAAAACTTGCTTCAGAAAAGTTCTTGTAATTAAATAATGAGATTTTGTTTAAATGCATTTGTAAGGACTCCAAGTGTAATATTTACTGCTTTTGAGCATTAAAAATTTGAGGCTGCAAATTACCGAAAATTATCGATATAATTGGCTTTAGCCCTTTCTTAGGCTTATTTATTTTACCGCTTTTGCGAAAGGATAAGTGAATCATGAAAATATTTCTTTTAAAATAGTGATAAAATTGAAATTTTTTACCTCAGTTTCAATAAAAATTTTATTTTTGCCGTTCACTAAATAAATTTTAAATGGCAACTTACAATAAAAGAGGATATAAGACACCAAAAGAAAAGGAAGTAAAAGAAGTGGTTACTGAAGAGCAACAAGTAGTTATTGATGAAAAAGACAGCACAACAGCTGGAGTTTTCTCAAAATTAGACGAAACAGCTTCAAGAACTGAGGATTGGGTGGCTAAAAATCAAAAAATCATTATTGGTTTAGTTGCTGGTATAGCGGTTGCTACAATTGGATATTTGGCTTACCAAAAATTTATAGCAACTCCGAAACAAGAAGAGGCTGCAAGTGAAATGTTTGTTGCGCAACAAAACTTTGAAAAAGCTGTAAACGGTGTTTCTAGCGATTCATTATTCAAATTATCATTAAACGGTTCAGAAGGTAAATTCGGATTTATTAAAATCGCTGACGAATATTCTGGAACTGACGCTGGAAATTTGGCAAATTACTATGCTGGTATCGCTTACTTAAATACTGGTAAATTTGATGAGGCAATTAAATATTTAGGTGAATTTAAATCAGAAGATGTAGTTTTAAGTGCTTTAGCTAAAGGTGCTACAGGAGATGCTTACTCTCAAAAAAATCAGCAAAAAGAAGCTTTAGATTTTTATGTGAAAGCTGCTGAATCTAACAAAAACGATTTTACAACACCTCGTTTCTTGTTAAAAGCTGGAAAAACTGCTTTAGCTTTAGGGCAAAAAGAAGATGCTTTGAAATACTTTAATGATATTAAGGATAATTACGATAATACTCCAGAAGCAGCTTCTGTTGATGCTTTGATTGGATTAGCGCAATAAAAATTTTAGACTTTAGATTTAAGATTGTAGATTTGTAGTTACGAATCTAAATTCTAAAATCAAAAATCTAAAATATTACAGATGGCTACTGAAAATAAAAATCTATCAGAATACGATAAAAACACAATCCCAAACGCGAAAGACTTTCGGTTTGGGATTGTTGTTTCTGAATGGAATGATACTATAACAGAAGGACTTTATAATGGTGCTTTTGATGCTTTGGTTGATTGCGATGTTCCTGCCCAACAAATTATCCGTTGGAATGTTCCAGGAAGTTTTGAGCTAATCTACGGCGCTAAAAAAATGCTTCAGACACAAAATGTGGATGCCGTTATCGTAATTGGATGTGTAATTCAAGGAGAAACGAAACATTTTGATTTTGTTTGTGAAGGTGTTACACAAGGAATTAAAGATTTGAATGTTCAAACTGATGTTCCGGTTATTTTCTGTGTTTTAACAGATAATAATATGCAACAATCTATTGACAGAAGTGGAGGGGTTCACGGAAACAAAGGAACTGAAGCGGCGATTGCGGCAATAAAAATGGCTTATATTCGTCAGCAGGCTTCAATAGCTCATGTTTATAATCAGCCATTGTTAGCTTCGGGAGCAATTCAAATTGAAGATTCTCCGAAAAAAATAGAAAACGAATAAGCACTTTTGTTTTAAAAAATATTAAAACCTATACTGTTAAAAGTATAGGTTTTTTTATGCTTTTTTTGTGATTGTATTAAGTCGCATCGAATTCGGAATTATATTATATTTGAGTTGATATCAAATTTTGGAATTATGAAAAGACCTTTACTTCTTATTTTATTGTTGTTGTTTTTTGAGGTTATTTTGGCTCAAAATAAAATCAATCAAAGTTTAAAAATAGAATTGGATTCGATTATGAAATCAGATCAGATTCTTAGGGAATATCTCGATTCTGAAACAACAGAAATTAGAAAAAAAGAAATTTTAAAGGAAATCGGTCGGCAGGACGACAATGATTTCAAAAACAATATATGGATGTATATGAATGCGCAGGATTCTGTGAATATGAAGAAGGTTGAAAAAATTATTCTGGATTATGGTTATCCCGGGAAAAGCTTAGTAGGTGAACCAACAAATGAATCTGCATGGTATGTTATTCAGCATAGTAAAAAAATATCTAAATATTTGCCTTTGATTGAAGCTGCTGCTAAAAAAGGAGAAATTGCGTTTACTCGTTTTGCAATGATGGAAGATCGTTATCTGACTCAGCAAGGTAAAGAGCAGATTTATGGAACTCAAGGACAAGGCAAGTTAATTACAAATAAACAGACCGGAAAGAAAGAATTTTTTAATTACGTTTCTCCAATTCAAAATCCAAAAAAAGTTAATAAACTGCGAAAAGAAGCTGGTTTTACTACAACAGTTGAGGAAAATGCAAAGAGAATGGGGATTGAATATAAAGTTTATACACTTGATGAAATTGCAAAAATGAATTAATATAAATTGCAATTCTTCTGTTTTGTAGACTGTTGTAGTTTTTGTTTTTTTTATGATTATTCTTATTCTAAAAGCCAATCAAAATTCACTAAATTTGTACTTCTTGGTTTATAAAAAACCTAATCTAAACTTTAAAATTATTTTTGCTTAATGTCGAGTATTATTCAATTGCTTCCTGATCACGTTGCTAACCAAATTGCTGCTGGAGAAGTGGTTCAAAGACCAGCTTCAGTCGTAAAAGAATTGTTAGAAAATGCTGTTGACGCCAAAGCAACTGATATCAAATTAATTATAAAAGATGCTGGTAAATCGCTAGTTCAGGTAATTGATAATGGTGTTGGAATGACCGTTACAGATGCCCGTTTGTGTTTTGCCCGTCATGCTACTTCCAAAATCCGCCAGGCAGAAGACTTATTTTCGCTTGGAACAAAAGGTTTCCGTGGAGAGGCTTTGGCTTCTATCGCGGCGATTGCGCACATGGAAATGAAAACCAAACAGGATCAGGATGAACTTGGAACGCATATTGTAATTGAGGGAAGTAAATTTGTTTCGCAAGAAGTGGCTGTTTTGCCAAAAGGAACTTCATTTGCGGTTAAAAACTTGTTTTTTAATATTCCAGCTCGCCGTAATTTCTTAAAGTCCGATACGGTTGAATTTCGCCACGTGATGGATGAGTTCCAGCGTGTAGCATTGGCACATCCAAATATTCATTTTAGTTTTTATCATAACGGAAGTGAGATGTACAATCTTCCTGCAGCAGGATATCGCCAGCGAATTGTTGGTATTATGGCAGGAAAAACGAATGAAAAATTGGTTCCTGTAAACGAGGATACCGAAATTATAAACGTTCAAGGTTTTGTATGTAAGCCTGAGTTTGCTAAGAAAAATAGGGGTGAGCAGTTCTTTTTTGTAAACGATCGATTTATAAAAAGCAGTTTCTTGCATCATGCTGTAATGTCTGCATACGACGGATTGCTGAAAGATGGTTCTCAGCCAAGTTATTTCTTGTATCTGCAGGTTCCGCCAAATACCATAGATATTAATATACATCCAACTAAAACAGAAATTAAGTTTGATGACGAGCAAGCATTGTATGCTATTTTAAGAGCATCTATCAAACATAGTTTAGGGCAATTTAATGTTGCTCCTGTTTTAGATTTTGACAGAGATGCCAATTTAGATACGCCATACCATTATAAAGATATGGAAGTGGGAATTCCAACGATTCAGGTAGATGGAACTTTTAATCCTTTTACTGATGATAAAACCAATCAGCATTATAGTAAAGCCGCTTCGGGATCATCAGGATATAGTTCGGGGTCTTCTTTTTCATCTTCGTCGGGATCATCTTCTTCTGGGGTGTCGTATTCGGGTTATTCCAAAAGGGTAGAACCAACCACAAGCTGGGAAAGTTTATATGTTGGTTTAGATGTCGAAAATCCAGAAAGCATAGAAAGTTCGCCATTCACATTTGAAAATGAAGAAGTGACTTCTTCTTTGTTTAATGATGAAGATGTAGAACAAGCTACTCAGAAAACGTATCAAATTCATAAAAAATATATCGTTTCGCCTATAAAATCGGGAATGATTATTGTGGATCAGCAGCGTGCGCATCAGCGAATTTTGTACGAACAATTTTTGCTGAATATGACCGTTAATCAAGCTTCGAGCCAACAGTTGCTTTTTCCTTTAGATTTGTTTTATTCGGCATCTGAAATGGAATTAATAGAAGAATTAAAACCTTCATTGGAAACAACAGGATTTGTTTTTGACGAAAGTAAAACTGATCACGTTGTAATTTCTGGAATTCCTGTAAATATTACAGAAAGTGAAGTCTCACAGGTAATCGAACAATTGTTAAGCGATTTGCAAGATGGAATTCCAGCAAATAGTTACAGTCAGAACGATACAATTGCCAAGTCAATGGCCAAAAGTTTAGCGGTTAAAACAGGATCTTATTTAACCGAAAAAGAACAAGATAATTTGGTAAACGGATTGTTTGCTTGTAAAGATCCGAATATTTCACCTTTTCAAAAACCTACCTTCATTACCATGCGTGTTGAAGATATAGATAAAAAGTTTGCTTTATGATGAATATGACTCCAGTAGTTAAACAACTGCTTATTATTAATATTATATTTTTTATTGGCTCTCAAATAGTACCAGTTTCTTATGACTATTTAATGATGTATTATCCTGAGAGCGATAATTTTAGGGTATGGCAGATTATTACGCATATGTTTATGCATGCGCCATTGCCAAATTTTGCACATATTTTATTTAATATGTTTGCATTGTATAGTTTTGGTTCTGCATTAGAACATTTTTGGGGCGGAAAGAAATTCTTGTTTTTTTATATCTCTTGCGGATTAGGTGCGGCATTGTTGCACACTGGAGTAAACTATTTGCAATTACAGTCCCTTCTAAGTTCTGTTTCTGATTTGAATTTGTCTAAATCAGAATTACATTTGATTTTGAATGCAAACTATTCATCATTATTTGATGCGAGCGGAAAAATGGTGCAAGGTGATATTGCTGCTATTTTAAACAAAGTGCATTGTACTCAAGAACAATTCAATGCACTGGCGCAGTCGAGTGCTATAGTTCAGTCACCTGTTTTAGGTGCTTCTGGGGCAATTTATGGTTTGCTTACAGCTTTTGCATTTATGTTTCCAAATGCACAGCTTGGCCTAATGTTTATTCCTATTCCAATTAAAGCAAAATATTTTGTTCCTGGAATTTTAGCAATCGACTTGTTTTTAGGCTTTAAAGGAAGCTCTTTATTTGGAAGCGGCGGTACAGGTATAGCGCATTTTGCCCACGTTGGAGGTGCAATTACTGGTTTTTTAATGATGTGGTACTGGAAAAAAAATCAGTTTAATAACAACCGTTGGAATTAATTTTTAACTTTAAAGTACAAATTCTAAAACAAAAGAGTTTCTATGAATATTTTAGACGATTTAAAATTACAATATAGATTAGGAGGTATTGCCATGCGTGTCATGTACTGGAATATAGCATGTTTTATTGTATCGCTTATTTTCTTCTATAACTATTCAAATGGTTTTTTTAATTTTCCAAGTTGGATTGCTTTGTCTTCAGATCCTCAGGTTTTTATGTTTAAACCATGGACTTTTTTAACGTACGCTTTCTTTCATGATGGATTTTTGCATTTATTGTTTAATATGATGGTGCTTAATTTTGCCAGCTCTTTGTTTCTCACGTATTTTACTCAAAAACAATATTTAGGATTGTATCTTTTAAGCGCTCTTTTTGCAGGAGTGGCTTTTGCGCTGAGTTTTTATCTGTCTAATATTGGTGGTTCCATTGTTGGAGCATCGGCTGCCATCATGGCAATTTTGGTTGCTACAACAACTTATTCTCCGCTAATGAATGTTCGCTTGTTTCTATTTGGAAATGTAAAGCTTTGGCATATTACTGCTGTTATTATAATTTTAGATTTGATGCAGTTTCGTCTTGGAAACATGGGTGGGCATATTTCTCATCTAGCCGGTGCCTTCTTCGGATTTGTTTATATTAAATTGCTACAAAACGGTACCGATTTAAGTACTATCGTTTCTAAAACTTTAGATTTCTTTGCGAATCTTTTTAAAAAATCTCCTACGACCCCATTTACAAAAGTTCATAAAAATTACAGAAAACCTACAGAAAAAACCACATCAAGAATTGTTACTAAAGATAAAACGCAGCAACAGATTGATGAAATTTTAGACAAAATAAGCCAGTCGGGATACGACTGCTTGACAAAAGAAGAAAAAGAGTTTTTATTTAAAGCTGGAAAATAAACTTGTAGGAGATAAATATGAAAAACCTTTCTTGGTTTAATAAAATAATGTTCTTTTTGAACATAGTGCTGACTGTGCTTACATTTAGCGTCTATGTTTTGCCTTTTTTAGCACCTAAAAGCTTTCCGCTTTTATCGGTGCTTACTTTGTTTATGCCAGCCTTTTTTGTGGCCAATATATTGTTTTTTATCTATTGGGGAATTCAGTTTAAAAAACGTCTTATTTTGTCTGGTTTGGTTTTGCTAACAGGAATTACATTTATTAGTAAATTTTATAAGTTTTCTGGTAAAGAGTATGTGAAGGACGAAAAGGATTTTTCTGTGATGAGTTATAATGTACGTCTGTTTAATGTCTTTAAATGGCTGGATCGTGATGATATTCCGTCCAATATTAAATCTTTTATCGACGAAAAAGATCCTGACATTTTGTGTATTCAAGAATATTCAAATTCTGCACATTTAGATTTAAAAGTATATCCGCACCGTTATATTTTTATTGATGGTAAAAAAATTAAAACGGGGCAGGCTATTTTTTCTAAATTTCCTATTATAGACGAAGGAAAGATTGTTTTTCCGAAATCAGATAATAATGTTGTTTATGCTGATATTAAGCGAGGAAAAGATATTATTCGTGTCTATAACATGCACTTGCAATCCATTAAGATATCTCCAGATGTAAGTGAGATTTCTGATGATATTGATAATGTAAATCAGAAAAAATCACAGCGTATTTATGCTAGAATCAGTAAAGGGTTCACACAGCAGCAAGAACAGGCTGAAATTTTTAAAGAGCATATTAAGAAATGCAATTATCCGATTATTATTTGTGGCGACATGAATAACAGTCCGTTTTCTTATGTTTATAGAAGTATTAAAGGCAAGCTAAAGGATGCCTTTGAAGAAGCGGGAGAAGGTTTTGGAGCTACTTATAAGTTTAAATATTATCCTGCAAGAATTGACTATATTTTTACAGACAGTAAAATGAAAGTAAAGCAATTTGAAAGTTTCTCTGATTTCGAAAACTCAGATCATTATCCCATAATGACAAGACTTTTGGTGGAATGATTTATTAGCAGAAAGTGAAAAGTGAAAAGTGAAAAGTTAAGGCGATATGAGAATTCATAATTCATAACTTATAACCCGTAATTCATATCTTATATAATTTTCTGTGTTTTTAGATAATCCATTGCAAACTTACCTTCATTAAAAAGTAAATCCAAAACACTTAAATTGTTGATGAAGCCATGTTTGTCGTCAAAAACCTGAGTGTATTTTTCGAAAGAATTTGCATCTTTTTTACCATTTGCCAAATATCTGAAATCGGTAAAATCATTTACTTCATGAAAATATTCTGTTGTTTTTCCAAATTCTAATTTCATTCTAAGACATTTCGTAACAATGTCTAAAACTTCGAAGTTTAAATCCATCAAAAATTGGTGTTTTTTCTCAAAAATAGCAGCAATATCGTCTTCAAAGTACTCGAAGAACGGAGAGCTTCTATATGCCGCTTCAAGCGATTTAAAATGCTGTTTCTGCCAATCAAATTCGTTTTCGATCAAAACGTCTTTTGTTTTCTGATGTGTCGCTTTAGAATGCTTAACAGGGATATTTAATAATTGAATTCCATTAGGACTATAGATGTAAGTTCTATTTCTATTAGTTTGTTTCTGAAAATTATCTTCCATTTCAAAAGTGATGCTGTCAGATTGCGCAATTACGGCAAAATGACTGATAGATGGAAAATAAGTTGGAAGTATTAAGGAATTCATTTCGTTTTGTTTCAAGTTTAAAAGTATCAGGTTTCAAGTTGACGTAAAAACGTGAAACTTGAAACCTGATACAAAAATAACTTTTTTTTAATTATGCTTTATTCTCTCTTCTTTTTTTCCAAATAAAATCTCCTACAAAATAGATAGCTAGAAGAATTAAGAAGTATTTGAAGTAAGATTGAGGCTGACCTTCACCATCTACAGTTGTAAATACTCGGCTCCAGCGAACTTTATTGATGCCTTTTCCGTTAGTATCCCAGCTCATCCAAATGAAAACTGGTTTTCCTACGATATGATCTTCTGGAACATAACCCCAGTAACGGCTATCTTCTGAGTTATGACGGTTGTCTCCCATCATCCAGTAATAGTTTTGTTTGAAGGTATATGTTGTTGCAGGTTTTCCATTAATTATGAATTTTGAACCTTGCAGTTCTAATGTATTTCCTTCATAATTGGTGATAATCTCTTTGTAGAAAGGAAGAGACTCATTTGTTAGGGCAACTGTTTTTCCCGCTTCAGGAATGTAAATAGGTCCCATGTTGTCTTGGTTCCATTTGTTGATGTGAGGGAAAATGTCGTTGTTGTCTCCTGTGTCAACTTTTCTAATTACAGCAGTAACTCCTGGAGTGTGTTTAAATCTTTCTGCTCCAGCTTCTGTTAATGCACCTAGATAAAGAGTGTCTCTTTTTTCAGTTCTAAAACCTGCTGGATCTGTAATATCTAATTCTTTGAAGATACTTTCAAAGTCAATAGATGTTTTTCCGTCTAATGCTACAGCGTATGAGTACTGAGGCTTTGCTCTTTCAGGTAAAACTAGTTTTTTTCCATTAATAAAAACATAACCGTCTTTTATTGATAAGCTGTCTCCAGGAATACCAACACATCTTTTTACATAGTTTGATTTTTTATCAATTGGCTTGATAACACCCGGTCTTCCTTTTGGTTCAAAGAAATAGTGAACTGTATCGACGGGCCAGTTGAAGACGACAATGTCGCATCGGTTTATTTTCTGAATAGCTGGCAATCTAAAATAAGGTAATTGTGGCCAGCTTAAATATGATTTACTTTTTGTTAAAGGAATAGAGTCGTGAACCATTGGTAATGCAACAGTTGTCATTGGAACTCTAGGGCCGTAGTTTAATTTGCTTACAAATAAGAAATCACCAATTAATAAAGATTTTTCTAAAGATGATGTTGGAATTGTGTAAGGCTGTACAACATAAGTATGGACTAAAGTTGCGACTATAATGGCGAATAATAAAGAGCTAACAGTATCTGCTGCTTTATTTTCAGGAGTTAATTTACGCTCTTTATGGTATTCTAATTTTTGAGTGTAATTAACAACATAAATGTAAAAACCGAATGTGAAAAGTCCTAAAATAGTGTCTAAGGTTGATTTTTTACCAAAGGTTCTTAGTGTTTCCACCCAAATAACTGGAAACATAATTAAGTTGATAATCGGGATGAAAAGTAGTAATGTCCACCATGTTGGGCGTCCGATAATCTTCATTAAAACGATAGAATTGTATACCGGAATTGCTGCTTCCCAGCTTTTTCTTCCTGCTGCCTGATACAATTTCCATGTTCCAAGAAAATGAATAATTTGAACGGCTAAGAAAAATACGAACCAAGAGTAAAGTGTCATAATATTGTATTTTAAGTTTCAAATTCAAGTTTTTAATAATCCTGAATTTTGGTCGATTATTGTAAGTTTAGTACATCTTTCATAGAGAAAATTCCCTGTTTTCCTGCTAGCCATTCTGCTGCAACGACAGCGCCAAGGGCAAAACCTTCGCGGTTATGAGCAGTATGTTTAATTTCGATGCTGTCGATAGCAGAATCGTAATTTACAGTGTGTGTTCCAGGTATTTCTCCAATTCTTTTTGCTTCAATATGAATTTCATTCTTTTTTGCTTCATCCATAGTCCAATTTGCGTAGTCGCTGTTTTGGATAACGCCTTGAGCTAAAGAAATAGCTGTTCCGCTAGGAGCATCAAGTTTGTGGATATGGTGAATTTCTTCCATCGAAACTTTATAAGAATCGAATTGCTTCATGATTTTAGCTAAATATTCATTTAGTCCGAAGAAAATATTTACTCCCAAACTGAAGTTTGAACTTGAAATAAATCCTCCTTTTTTCTCATTACAAAGTGCAATCATTTCGTCATAATGTTCTAACCAACCAGTAGTTCCTGATACCACAGGAACATTAGCGTTAAAAGATGCAGAAATGTTGCTCACTGCTGCTGATGGAACGCTGAAATCGATGGCAACATCGGCTGTTGAAAGCCCGTCATAGGTGTTGAATTCATCTTTCCTTAAAACTATTTCATGACCTCTTTCTAAAGCAATTGTTTCGATTACTTTACCCATTTTTCCGTATCCTAAAAGCGCAATTTTCATTATGATTTGTTTTTTGATTTTTTAAATAGAATTCAATCTATTAAAACTTATAATTAAAAGTTAGACCAACGTTTGGTTTGAATGTTACATCGGCAGGATAAATTTCTGGACGCATTGAAAGTCTTTCGTTTACGTTAAATTGTATCAACGCAGCGTCAACATTGGCATCGATTATGTTTAAAACATAGAATCCAACAACGAATAAAGCAGATAAATCTCTATTTCTTTGGTAGAATTTTTGTCCGGCAATAAGTCGGCTATCATCCAGATATTTGTAATTGTCATCGTTATAACCTTCTAATCTTCGTTTGTAGGCGTCACGATAATCATGGTATTTTTTATTGTTGTCTATGTAGAAATACAAACTTGTTCCGATTGCTCCGTAAACCAATGGAATTTTCCAGTATTTTTTGTTGTATGCTTGGCCTAAACCAGGTAGAACTGCAGAGTAAAAAGCTGCTTTTGCTGGTGTAAGCGGGTCTATTTCTTCTAATGATGTGGTGTCTTTTACGACCAAAACCGTGTCTTCTTTTACCTGGGCAAAAAGAGAAACGGTTCCTGTTAGAAAGAACAATAGACCAATGGGGACAATTTTATTCACTATCCGTTTATTAATTTCATAATTCTGTTAAAGTCAGCTTCAGAATTAAATGGAATTGTAATTTTTCCTTTTCCGTTACCAGCGACTTTTATATCAACTTTTGAACCAAAATAATCGTTGAAAGAATTTTTTTGAGTTTCTCTAACTACGAATGCAGCATCTGCTTTTGGCTTTCCATCTGCTTTTGGCTGTAAACCTTCGTGGTAATTTTTAACTAAAGCTTCTGTTTCGCGAACAGATAGATTTTGGCTAACGATTTTTTGGTAAATATCGGTTTGAACATCTAAATCTTCGATATTGATAATTGCTCTACCGTGTCCCATGCTAATAAAACCATCACGAATACCGGTCTGGATAATCGGATCTAATTTTAAAAGACGCAAATAGTTGGCAATTGTCGAACGTTTTTTACCCACTCTTTCACTCATTTGTTCTTGAGTTAATTGAATTTCGTCGATTAAACGTTGGTATGATAAAGCAATCTCAATTGGATCTAAATCATGACGTTGGATGTTTTCAACCAAAGCCATAACCAATGATTCGTTGTCATTTGCAATACGAATATAAGCAGGAACGTGAGTTAAGCCTACTAATTTAGACGCGCGAAGACGACGCTCTCCAGAGATTAACTGGTATTTGTTAAAATCTAATTTACGAACAGTAATAGGTTGAATTACACCAAGTTCTTTAATAGATGTGGCTAATTCACGTAATGATTCTTCATTAAAATTGCTTCTAGGCTGAAACGGATTTATCTCAATCGCACTTATTTCAAGCTCAATGATGTTTCCAACAACTTTGTCAGCATTTTTGTCTTCTACTGATTTGATGTCGTTTTCCGGATCTTTTAATAATGCAGATAATCCTCTTCCTAAGGCTTGTTTTTTAATTACTTTTGTCATAAAAACTATTTGCTGTTTTTCTTTATAATTTCCTGTGCTAAATGAATATAGTTTACGGCACCTTTGCTTGTCGCATCATAATTAATGATACTTTCTCCAAAACTTGGAGCCTCACTTAGTTTTACATTTCGCTGAATTACAGTATCAAAAACCATATCGTTAAAGTGTTTTTGAACTTCTTCTACAACCTGATTTGATAAACGTAATCTTGAATCGTACATTGTTAGTAATAAACCTTCAATGTCAAGATCTGGGTTGTGGATTTTTTGAATACTCTTAATAGTGTTCAATAATTTTCCTAATCCTTCAAGTGCAAAATATTCACATTGAATAGGAATAACTACAGAATCTGCTGCTGTTAAAGCATTCAAGGTTAACAAACCTAAAGAAGGTGCGCAGTCGATAATGATATAATCATATTCTTCTTTTGCTTCTTCCAATGCTTTTTTAAGCATGTATTCGCGGTTTTCTTTGTCAACCAATTCAATTTCGATAGCAACAAGGTCAATGTGAGCAGGGATCACGTCAACGTTTGGAGCTGTACATTTTAAAACGGCTTCTTTTGGTGTTACAGTATGTTCAAGTATTTGGTAAGTTCCGGTTTCAACTGTTTCTACGTCAATTCCAAGACCAGATGTAGCATTGGCCTGTGGATCAGCGTCGATTAATAATACTTTTTTCTCTAAAACACCTAATGAGGCAGCAAGATTTACTGATGTAGTAGTCTTTCCAACGCCTCCTTTTTGATTAGCAATAGCAATGATTTTGCCCATTTATTTTCTGAATTTTGAACCGTAAAAATACAATTATTTATGGTTTCTGAAAATCTATTTTGTTAACATTTGTGAAAGTGTGCCTAATCGGGCTTTCATGGGTGTTTGATAGAAAATTATTCTAGTTATGAATGAAGTTATTAATAAGTTTTTGATACAATTTAGTGGTATTCTTGCCTCAAAAAGACAAGAATCTAATTTTGATGTGAGAAAAACTTCTTATTTTAAAATCTCGATAGTGACATAAACTAAGCCACTTTTTTTATTAGATGCAATATCCATAAAAGCTCTTTTGCTGAGATCAATTTCTCTTCCGTTAACAAAAGGTCCTCGATCTGTAATTTCTACGATCGTGAATTTATTGTTAGCCTCGTTTGTTATTTTTAGTATTGTGCCAAAAGGGAATTTTTTATGTGCAGCAGTTAGCTCATTGTTGTCGAATCTTTTTCCACTTGCTGTTTTTCTTCCATTAAATTTATCATGATAATAAGAAGCGTGGGCATTTTTCTTATATAAGACACTTTCTTTTGCTAATGAACACGAATCTATTGAAATGATGTTTTTTTCTTGCGCAATTATAGCAGTAGAAAAAACTAAAGCAATAAATAATAGAATCTTTTTCATTTTGTTTTCTTTTTCTATTTGGGGCAAAAAAAAACTATTAAAGAAAAAGAGATGTCTTGGATAAGGCATATTTATGTTAGAAAAAGACAAAATTTAGAGATTTTGTAGTGTTTTTGATAAGAAAATTGAGATCAAAAGCGGACTCGAAGGTTGAAGATTATTGCTATTTTGGGCTTTCTTAAAATTATAATTATTACAATCTATCAAACCACAAAATGAACATTCTTATGAGTAAAAAAGCAATTTCATTATTTACAGCATTTGCATTTATACTGCTTTTATGCAGTTTTACTTCGTCGTTTTTGAATAACGAAAAAGTAGAAGGGAATAAAAAAATTGAACGCAAAATTGTTTACAGCAAAAAGAAACATAGTATTACATTATCATGGTCGGCTTTTGGTTCTTCTGGAAATTATATAATTACGAGAGGGGGCAGTCGTTTGGCATCTGATTTTGTTTCAGTAGGATCAACTTCTAAATTGATATTTACCGATAATAAGCCGAATGCAGCTAAATATGAGAATTATTATAAAGTAACTCGAAACGATGTTACCATTATAATTTCGCTCGAAAATCAGATTTTTGGAGATCATATGTATTTCTACGATAGAAAACATGAAAAAGCTGAAACAGCCCGAAATGAAATTAACGCACAATTTGGCAGTATTGGTTTAGGCGGTGCAAATGGAGAGTGGACAACAAAACGTCAGGCTTATTATTTTAAACCAAATCTTAAGGGACAAACCTACGATTTGGGCGGATCGGGTTCTGCATCGTCTGCAGCATCTAATGCCATAGAATTAGGGTTTTATTCTCATATTGGAGGTTTAGGAAAAGTGCCTTCAGATGTTAAATTGGGAGCAATATTTACAAGGCCTCATCTTTCTGGTGGAGCAAATGCGACTTGTACATTTTGGCGTTCTGTTGAAAATGTAGAAGTAATGCGTGATTTTTCATGGACGGTTTCTCAGTCAACTAGCGCCAGAAGATTGCTGATTGAAAATACTTCAAAGTATATTTCGGATATTGGAGATACTAACTTCTAGGGCAGCGGCGGTTTTATTGCAGATACTCATTATACATCTGCAAGACCGAACTGGGGTGGACAGCAACAATGGTATACTAGAAATTCTGTTTCCCTTCCGGTTCTGAGGCTATGGGAGGATCGTATAATATGGTTTGGCAGGGATGTGTAAATCCTCCTCAGGCAGATGATGCCAATTCTCCAATTCCGACAACTCCTATTATACGAGAAAAACCTTTTCTTTTTATCGATAATGACGGAGAATATAAAATTTTTGTTCCGGCTTGGCAAAAGGATAGAGTTGGAGTTTCATGGTCGGCAACAGATATAGGGAAAGGTGAAATTCAAGATTTGATTGCAAACTGGTATGTGGCTAAAGAAGGAGATACTGATGTAGAAATTAATGCTGCATTGAAAGCGGGGAAAAATATATTTTTCACTCCAGGGCACTATGCTTTAAATGCTCCGATTCAGGTAAACAGAAAAGATGTCATACTTCTGGGGGCTGGTATTGCTTCTGTGACGCTAGAGCCAACAGAAAAAAATACTTGGGGTTGTATTTATGCCGATGATAAAGACGGAATTATCATTGCTGGACTTTTAATGGATTCATCGAATAGTACGATCTATCAAGTTAGAATTGGTAATGAAGAAGCAAATACAGATCATAGTGCAGATCCTATTTTGCTTAGCGATATTACTTGCCGAGTGGGTGGAGTTCAGTCAAAAAATATTCAGATTCAGGCTTCTATGCAAATAAATAGCAATAATGTTGTAGGAGATCATTTCTGGTTGTGGCGTGCCGATCATGGTTCGCAGAAAGGTGGCGACGCACGTTGGAAAAGAGATAGATGTAAAAACGGACTTATTGTAGCGGGAAATGATGTGACGCTTTATGCCTTGTTTGTAGAGCATTATCAGGAATATGAAGTATTATGGTTAGGAGAACGTGGTCGAACTTTCTTCTTTCAAAACGAACCACCATACGATGCGCCAAATCAGGAAAGCTGGAGCAGTCAGGGAGGTAGAGTTAATGGTTATGCTGCATTTAAAGTAGCAAATTCGGTAAAAGAACATCATACTATCGGGATGGGGTCTTATGCAGTTTTTACAGGAACGGATGGGAATGTGAATAAGAAAAATGGTTTTGAAGCGCCTAATAATCCAAATGTGAAATTGGAAAAAATGTGTATTACCCGTTTTGCAGGTTCAGGAAATATTCAGAATGTTATTAATGGTACTGGCGGAAGCACGGCAACTGGTGTAAAACGTGTGGCATCATATAATAATGGAGAAGGCGTACAGCCTTTTGATGAAGAATTTATTTTGCCTAGTAAAGAATCTTATCCTGTTTATATAAGTATGGAGAAATAAAATTAGTAATAAGTTTATTAAAGATAGCCTCTAAAGAAAGATTGTTTTTTTAGACTGCACCCAAAAGTTTAGACAAATTAATAATTAAGTTTTATAATAATGAGCTCGATATTGTATCGGGCTCATTCCTTTTAGATTAAGTTTAATTCTGTCATTATTATAATAATTTATATACTCGATAATCTCTTTTTTCAATTGATTAATGGAAGTGTATTTTTTAAGATAAAACAACTCTGATTTTAATATTCCAAAGAAGTTTTCAATTATTGCATTATCAAGACAATTACCTTTTCTGGACATGCTTTGCATAATTCCTTTTTTCTTTAATAAATGCTGATATTGTGTCATTTGATACTGCCATCCTTGGTCAGAATGCAGAGTCAGATTAGTATTGTCCGGTATTTTTTTAAATGCTTTTTCAAGCATATTTAAAACTTGATTAAACACTGGTCTTTGCGATAAGTCATAGCTGATTATCTCTCCATTAAACAGATCGATTATCGGCGATAAGTATAATTTATTGCCAGAAACATTAAATTCAGTGACATCGGTTGCCCATTTCTGGTTAGGTATATCAGCCTTAAAATTGCGCTGTAGCAGATTAGGGGCTATCTTTCCCTGCTCTCCTTTATACGATCTGTACTTCTTGATTCTGATTAGACTTTTTAATCCTAAAAATTTCATCAATCGAAGCACTGTTTTGTGATTAATTAAAATCCCCTCTTTTTTGAGTAATAGAGTAATACGTCTATATCCTAATCTGCCCTTATGATAATTGTAAATCTGTTTAATTAAATCTTTTATCTCTTGATATTTATCGATTACCTGACCTTTCTTTTCATAGTAATAATACGTGCTTCTAACCATGTTCATACAATTTAGTAAAAGATCTAAATCATACTTATGCCTTAATTCCATTATGGTTTGAGCTTTTTGTTTTGATTGGCTTGCTCGGCTTGAACTAAGGCGTTGAACTTTTTTAGAATTTCGTTCTCAGCGCGCAGGTACTCTAACTCCTTTAAGAGTTCCTCTTCCCTGGTTAAAGGTTTGTCTGTTTTTCGTTGCTTTCTCTTAAAATTCATAACTGCTGGTCTGCCACGTGATTTAAGTTCTAAGCCTGCCAAATCATCTTTTGCATATTTTCTTTGCCAGCTTATTATGGTTGACTGCGCTGGAATTTTGAAAATCAAGCAGGCTTCATCCAAAGATAATGACTTATTTTGAATGGTTTGTATCACTTTTAATTTAAAGTCTACAGTATAAACTTTATTTTTCTGCCTTGGTAAAAGACCTTCAATTCCAAATTCATTATAGCGGCTAATCCAGCATGTAAGGTTGCTTTCAGCTATCTTGTTTGCTCTAGCTGTGCCTTTAACCGAGTTATGCCTTTTCATAACTTCTTCTACACAACGAAGTTTAAATTCACAATTGTACTTGACTTTTCTTTCCATAAAAATGCCCCCAAATAGTGTCTAACTTTTTGGGGGCAGTTCATTTTAGAGGCTATTTTTTTAGATAGTGTAAAAACAAAAAAGCCGAACATTTCTGTTCGGCTTTTGTCGGGGTGGCAGGATTCGAACCTGCGGCCTTCCCGCTTGAAGGCGGGACGCGATAACCGGGCTACGCTACAAATGATATATGAAATCTATGTCTTGTAGGTATCTTTTTGCACCACGTTTTTTTATTTTAGTTTCTAAAATCATCGCTTCAGATCTTGAGTCAAGTTGAATTGTATAAATGATTTTCCAAGGGACGCCGTTTTTTGTAGACAAGGATTGTCCATTATTGTGTCTATTAAGTCTGTCTTCCATATCATTAGTTTGACCAATGTAGAACTTTTCTTTTTTAGCGCTGTAAAGAATATAAACGAAAAACATAAAGTGTAAAATTTTAAGAAAAACAAAAAAGCCGAACATTTCTGTTCGGCTTTTGTCGGGGTGGCAGGATTCGAACCTGCGGCCTCCTGCTCCCAAAGCAGGCGCGATAACCGGGCTACGCTACACCCCGAAGATGTAATTTTGTTGTAGTGCCCGAAAGCGGATGCAAAGATATAAATAAATTTGATTTGTAAAAGGAAAAAATGAAAATAAATAAAACTTATTTCCACATAGCTATTTCAGATTTATTTTAGACGTTATTTTTTATAATAAAGTTTACATTTGCAACTCAAAAATACTATTACTATGTCAAATACAATCGAAAAAATTAAATGCCTTATTATAGGTTCTGGTCCTGCAGGTTATACTGCGGCTATTTATGCGGCTAGAGCTAACATGAATCCAGTATTATATCAAGGAATGCAGCCTGGTGGTCAATTGACAACTACTAATGAGGTTGAAAACTTTCCTGGTTATGTTGATGGAGTAACAGGACCTGAAATGATGATTCAGTTACAAGATCAAGCAAAACGTTTTGGTGCAGACATTCGTGACGGATGGGCAACAAAAGTTGATTTTTCTGGAGATATTCATAAAGTTTGGATTAACGATACAATCGAATTACACTGTGAAACTGTAATTATTTCTACAGGTGCTTCGGCTAAATATTTAGGATTGCCATCAGAACAGCACTATTTAAATATGGGTGGTGGAGTTTCTGCTTGTGCAGTTTGTGACGGATTCTTCTACAGAAACCAAGATGTTGTTATTGTTGGAGCAGGAGATTCTGCTTGCGAAGAAGCACATTACTTATCTAAACTTTGTAAAAAAGTAACGATGCTGGTTAGAAGCGAAAAATTTAGAGCTTCTAAAATCATGGAAGAGCGTGTTCGTAAAACTGAAAATATTGAGATTTTAATGAATCATGATACAGTTGAAGTTTTAGGAGACAACAATGTTGTTCATGCTATTAAAGCTTTAAACAAAACAACTGGCGAAACAATCGAAATTCCTGCAACTGGTTTCTTTGTGGCAATTGGTCACAAACCTAATACAGATATTTTTAAAGATTATATCACTCTTGACGAAACTGGTTATATCGTAAATACACCAGGAACATCTAAAACAAATGTAGATGGTGTTTTCGTAGCTGGTGATGCTGCAGATAATGTATACCGTCAGGCAATTACGGCTGCGGGTACAGGTTGTATGGCGGCTTTGGATGCTGAAAGATATTTGGCTTCAAAGGAGTAAGTTAAAAAGTTTCAAGTTTCAGGTTTCAAGTTGTTGGAACTTTGAAATCTTTGTAATAAAAAATCCCAGTCTAAAATTTTTAGACTGGGATTTTTCTTTTTCGGTATATTGATTTTTAAACTTTAAAAAGTTTACAATGTCGTTGTTTTTGCTTTTGTTGCGCCTGGCTTTTTAATTAGTTTTGCTTCTTCGCTAAAGCGTGTAAGGTCTATTTTTGGATCGCCATATAATGAAATTTCAGACTTGTCTCCAGCTGCTATTGCAATGGTGGTATCTGCTAAAATAGTAGCAACGGCAGAACCTTCAGCGGTAACATTTGCATCTTTCAAAGTAAATTTTGTTCCTGTAAAAACAGAATTATTGTCTAATCTAATAGTTGCTTTTTCGGCAATGCCTTCAATTGCAGCAGTTGCTTTTTGATACAAATCACATTTGAATTTTACAGCAGAAACCAATGTTTTAACCACGGCATTTTTACTCAATTGTAAATTTCCGTCTTCGGCTTTCAAGTTTAATTCTGTTCTAGATTTATCATCGGCAATTAAAGTAAATCTCTTTGCATTTACATTCAGATACAATTTAGAATAATCAACGCAATTCATCGTAATATCATCTAATTGCAATTCCTGAATAGCATAAACAATAGCTTCATTTTTAGTGATTACTTTATTTAATGATTTAGTATAAGTAACCTTAACAGATAATTTCTTGAATATAGAAGATTCTTTATTGGTATATAATCGAAGTGTTTTTTCTCTTAAATCCATTCCAATGATATCGTGAAGATTGTCATCGGCTTCAATTTTAATTTCGTTTTTTTCTCCTTGTTCCAAATAAACTTCAATATTATCATCGACTTCAAGGGCATCAAAACTTCCAACTTCTTTTATTGAGGTTGTCACAATTTTAGAACCTTTAATTTTTTCTCTTTTTTGAGCGAAAGTAAGAGTCGTAACACATAATAATAGGAGCAGGGCTGTACTTTTTTTCATTAATTCTAGATTTGATTTTGACAAATATAAAAAAATCATCCACTTTTGATGAATGATTTCGTTTATATTTAACAGTTGCGTTTTTAGCTTTTATTTACGCTTCCTCCAGATGTTGCCGATTTTTCAATTGTTTTTGGAGTACCGCCATAGTTAATATTTCCTCCGCTAGAAGCGTCTGCTTTTAAGCTTAAGATTGGTCGTACAGAAACTGTTCCTCCGCTTGAAGCATCTGCCTGAACATCATTGGCCATTAATTTTTCGGCATCAATACTTCCTCCGCTAGAAACAGAAGTAGTAAGACTTAATGCTTTACCTTCAATATCTATAGATCCGCCACTTCCAGCATCTATTGCGATTCTGTCAGATTCAATTTTAACATCCATCGAAGCTGCACTAGAGGCTTCTAAAGTAATGTCTTCACCTTGAATAAGTCCATTGGTTTCGACAGTTGAAGCGCTTGAAGCTTCTATTTTATGAATAGCAGGCATTTTTACCGTTACCGTTTTTGATGTAATATTGCGGAAAGAGCTGTATTTGCATTCTATAATAAGTGTTCCGTTTTCTACTTTAGTAACGATTTCTTTTTGAAGATTGTCATCAGCTTCAACGGTAATTTCTGTAACATCAGACTGTACAATAACCAAATCGATAGCATTGCTTACAGAGATGTTTTTAAACTCTCCTTGAACGGTTCTTTTTTCTGTTGTAACATTGCCGCTTCCTTCAATTGCATTCATGTTAAAATTACATGAAGCAAACAATAAAGCAGTAATAGCTATGATTATAAATTTCGTAATATGAATGATTATTTTTATCATGGTTTAGTTAGTTTTGATTATTACTCCGTTTTTATCAGTGGTTAGTCTTCCTTTAGTTTTTTTTCCGTTAATAACTTCTTTTCCGTTAATTTTAACCGAAACTTCTCTTACCGTATCATTGGCTTCAATTTGAGCATCATTAATGGCATTATTAACTTCTTCGTTTATATTCTCGTAGTCAGTTTCATCATTATCATTATCTTCATCAGCAGGACAGTTTAAACATTTTACTTTAGACCCGATAACTTTGTAATTGTAATCTCCGTTGTAATTTAATTCAAAGAAATTGTCATCTGAATTATAGTAATCTCTTACAGAAGAATCTGGTTTAACTAATTGCCCTTCTGGTAAGTAAAGATAGATGTCAACTTCTTGGCCTCTAAATTTGTTTTTTACATCTGTCAGAAAATAGTTATCCAAAATTAAATGATTTCCGTTAACTTGAAACTTATAATCGATTTTTTCTGCTCTTTTTTTAGCATTTGTAAAAGAGTTTCCTCTTGCACTTTTTTCAATCTGCATAAATGGAGTCGATTCGTCTGTGCGTAATACGTGTATACGTACATCATTAGAATAAATCAGTTCTTTGTTTGCAGAATCTTGTACAAACTCAAATTCTCTATAGTGGTTCAAGCTTTTTGTGTAATAATCATTGTACTTGAACTTAATGTATAAAGTATCGGTAGGTTTGATTGCCAGAACTTTTTTCTCTACTACTTTATTATCGTATGAAATTTCAGTTGCCTGTTTGATTCCGATACTAGTAAGAATTGCGATAGAAATAATCCAAAGAGCTAAAAGAGTGTATTTTGTTATGTTTCCGATTGATTTTAAATTTGGAGATAACAGTTTAAATCCTAAAAGAGTTAAGAAGAAAAACGGTATTCCAACAGCAAAGAACATTAACAATCCGAACGACCAAAGCGGGTATTCTGTAAAGTTTCCAGCTTCAACAAAATTCTGCCAAGGGAAATCAATAAAAATATTAGTTCCTAAAGTAAATACGCCAATCAATAACATGATTAAGGTAGAAATCCCTGAGATAATTAAAATTACGCCTAAAAATTTAGCAAAGATTTTAAAAACCGTCATGACAAAGTCTCCAAATGAACTACTTATTCTCCCAGCTCCCGACTTTACTTGGTTTCCCATTTTGTCATAATCCGCATTTTTGAATTTCTCAGAAAGCGAATCAATTTCTTCTCTAACTTTTTTTTCGATGTTAGAAATGGTTACTGGTTCTCCTGTCATTTCCAATTTTTCAGAAGTTGTAACAGCTTCAGGAGTTACAATCCAAAGAACGAAGTAAGCTAAGATTCCTGTTCCAAAACCTGCAAAAACAAAGATTAAGAATATGATTTTAATCCAAACGGCGTCAATTCCGAAATAATGTCCTAAACCTGTCGCTACACCGCCAATCATACCATTTTCTTTGTCACGATATAATTTTTTGTGTTTTCTTGCGCTGTAGTTATTGAAAGATTGATTTGCATTTTCTTCGTCTTCAATTCTATAATCTTCTGGTTGACCCATTACAGCAATCACTTCGTCAACATCTTTCAGTCCAACAACATGTTTTTCGCTTTTTTGTTTTTCTGTCAACAATTCAGAAACACGCATTTCGATATCTTTAATAATTTCATCTTGTCCAGATGAGTTGTTAAGTGATCGTTTTATAGCGTCAAAGTAGCGTGTCAATTTTAAGTATGCATCTTCATCGATGTGAAAAAACATCCCGCCTAAGTTAATATTTACTGTTTTGTTCATGACTTATTGATTTTGATTGGTGATTAGATTTACGGCGTCAGATAATTCTGTCCAGGTGCCGCTAAGTTCGTTTAAAAAAGTTTGTCCTATCTCGGTTAACCCATAATATTTTCGTGGTGGCCCAGAGGTCGATTCTTCCCAGCGATAATTAAGTAAACCGTCATTTTTTAATCTAGTTAACAACGGGTAAACGGTTCCTTCTACAACTAGTAATTTTGCGTTTTTTAAAGTGTCTAATATTTCAGATGTATATGCGTCTTTTTCTTTTAGAACTGATAAGATGCAAAACTCAAGAACACCTTTGCGCATCTGTGCTTTTGTGTTTTCAATGTTCATAATTTCATTTTGTTTTTTTTTGATTGAACAATTCGTTTTTTGATTGATGATAATTTGATTGATGATTGATTGCGAAACTTATTTGATTTGATTGATGTTTCGACTATAACTTTTAATTTTTTAGTGTCACTTTATAAAAGGAATCGTAAGCGGATATTTGTATAATTCTCCGTTTGAAGCTTTTATTGAAGCATAGATCACTAAAAAGAATTCAACGAATTTTAAAACTCCAAAAAGGACCACAGCGGTAATTCCAACACTTAAAAGTCCAATGTTTGCTTGAAAGTTAAAGTTTCTAATTACAAAATCGTCGTCATTAAAAACAGCTTCTAACGGAAGATTCTGCAAAAAAACAGTAACGAAAATCGGAATAGCAATAAGTGCTAAGATCAAACTGTAAAGCAAAATGCTTAACTGAAAATTTAAAGCTTGTTTTCCGTGATGATCTGCAAATTCAGACTTGTCTTTATAGTTTGTCCAAATGATTAGCGGAAAAATATAGTTCCCAAACGGAATTATATATTGGCTTAAAGTACTCAAATGAGTAAATGATGCTGTATTCTTTTCTGATGTTTTTTCCATGATGAGTGGTGTTGTTGTTTCCATGATTAAAAGTATATAGTAATTTCTTATGCAAATATATGTCTAAAAGACAGTATCTTGTTTTGCATAGTACCAAATATTAACAAAAAATTAACAAATTTAAAACAGTGAAATAACATTTAAAAGACTGAAAATCATTCCGAATGCTTGTCTTTATTGGGAATCTTTTGATATGCGAATAATTTATTGTGCATGCATAGTTTTTTTGTATTTTTACAAGAAAAAACAAATCATATGGCACTTTCGGTCTCAAAACTTAACAAATTCGTCTTGTTCAAATTACCTTCTGCATACTTTTGTGGTGTGCGTGTAAAAGCAATTGATAGTGATAGTTGCATTGTAAGTGTCAAGCATCGCTGGATCAATCAGAATCCGTTTAACTCCATGTATTTTGCTGTTCAAGCTATGGCGGCAGAGCTTACAACGGGAGCTTTAGTGATTTCTCAGATTCAGCAAAGTGGAAAAAAAATTTCGATGTTAGTAGCCAACAACAAAGGGAACTTCACAAAAAAAGCGACAGGAAGGATTACTTTTGTCTGCAATGACGGGCATTTAATTACAGAGGCAATAAAGAAAACCCTAGAAACTGGAGAAGGGCAGACGTTCTGGATGAAATCTATTGGAACTAACGAAGAAGGTGTTCAGGTTTCTGAAATGGATTTTGAATGGAGTATTCGAGTTAAATAGTTTTTTTGCCGCGAATTCACGAATTACAATTTATGAACTTTGGCAAAGTTTTAAACCGTGGCAAAGTTTCACAACAGTATAAAAAAAGGCCTCAAATATTTTTGAGGCCTTTTCCATGAAATCATCATTTCAATTATTTTTTAACACAACAAGACTTTTTATCTTTTTTCTCAGTTGAGGTCTTTTTGCAACAAGATTCCTTTTTTGCTTTTTCTTTTGTTGCAGGTTTTGTTTCCTGAGCCATTACACCGATCGAAAATAAAGCAACTGTTACTACCGTGATAACTTTTGTCATTTTTAAATGTTTTTTAGTGTTAGAGATTATAATTGGTAAATCAAATATAAATTGATTTTATATCTGTAAGAATAGTTTGATTGTTAATGTTTTGATAAAAGTGGATTAAAACATTAAAAGCCATAAGCAACTTTACGCTCTTTATATTGACCTTTTTCTATAACCCAAGCCAATTCATAACTTCCGGCACCATCGCTATTGCTTGAAGAAATATATAAAATGTTAGAGTCTTTGTCATAATTTATTTGAGTTCTAAAAAGATTCGGTTCAAATAAATCCTCGAAAGCATTTTTAGGAAGTTCAATAGTTTGAGATCCTATGGTTATCGTTATGGATTTAAAAGTTGTTTTAGGAATTCCGCCGTCAGTTCCCCAAAAATGCTTCCCGTTAATTTTTTCTACGATCGATTTATTGTCTTTAAAATAGCTAAGTTTTGCAGTGTTTGATTGGAAATTTTTACTTTCAATACTAATAGTAATATCAGCTTTTTGGAAAACAACTTTCGTTTTAGTTTCCTTTACTAACGGAATTTTATCGAAATCTGATAAATACTTAACTCTATCTTTGTATAAATAACCACTTAAATCTTTGTTGTTTTTAGAATAATCTATATTGATCCAATTGTTTACTGGTTCAAAGCAATAGACAACAAAATCATTGTTTAGCTTATCTGAAATGTTATTTCCTTTTGAAGCTTCTGTTCTAATATTTACATATCCATCGTTATCTTTTATTACAGCAAATTGGGCAAAGGAAGTGTAACCAATTAATAATATAAGGGTAAGTTGTATAAATTTCATTTGTTTTTAAAATCATTTTTTAGACAATCCAAGCATCTTCTATTTTATCCACGACCCATTTGTTTTTTATTTTTTTGATGAAAATTCGATAACCATACCCGCACATACCGCCACATTCACTTCCTGCAGTGAGAATGCCATATTTTTTTTCATCATCAAATTGAATTCTGCTTAAACTAATAACTCCTCTTATAGAATAACAGCATTCATTGTAAAATCTTCGGTCATTTCCACGTGGTATTCTTGGAACGTAATGAAGCTTAAAAGCTTGATATGAATCTAATCTTTTTCTATTAAACTTATAATTGAGAGTATCTAAAGTATTGTTTTCTGAAGTTACGGCATCTTTAAAGTGGTCTTGAAGTTTTTTAGAATTGTTTCTTACAACTGTTTTATCCAAAAAAACAAGATCAACTGGAAATTTCTTTTTTTTAAATTCTGCTAGCTCTTTATTGAATCGCTTGTTTGATTCATTTCGTCGATTCAGTTTATATTCTGATGGATCAACTCCTGGCGGTGGAGGCGGGACATAAGTTAGCACAGCATTTACCCAAATAGAATCAATTAGTGCAGGATAAACTTTATACATTACGTCTTTTTCAAATTTCAAATTAGATTCTCTATTATTACAACCTGCTAAGATTATTAGTGAAATAAAAAGTAATGTAAAATAGATTTTTCTCATATTTTAGTTAAAAAAATTGTCGTCAATTTCAATGTTTAAAGATTTCATAATTATGCCTTTATAATTTTCTTTTAGTAATTTATGCATTGTTTGTTGTGATTTGAAAATGATCTTATAGTTATCATTTTCAATTTCAATGCTTTTAATAGATTTGCTAATTTCACTAATATTTTTATCGTTCCATCGTCCTCTTCCAAAATAAATATAGCCTTCTTTTTCTTCAGGATTATGAGGGACTAAATTAAAAACAATTGAATCTCCTTTTTTCATTTCATCCAATTGATCGTTTATCACTTGTGGATTTATTATCAATTTTACTTTGACATTACTTTCTCCTTTATTAGTAAACAAAATACCCTGTGATGGATCACAGCTTGTTAAAGTTATTCCAAGGATTAGGAGAAGTAAAAAAGATGTTTTCCTCATGATTATTGATTTTAAGAAAACTAAGATAAAATTTATTTCATTACTTAGAATTCTTTTCAATGAACTTAAATCACTTATATGGTGAAAAATTAAATTAATAATTCAAATTTACCCCAAATCCAATTCCCATATCGCTGTCATAATGTGTTGTGATTCCGAAGTTTCGGGCAACAATATATTTCAATCCCGCCATATATTCTTTATCGGTATTCCACATTAAATTCATTCGAAGTCTTTGCGAAAGCGGAATATCTTTTCGTTCAAATTGTAAACGAACATTTCCATCCGTATAAACTTCAACTTGTGCTTTTATGAGCATTGGTAAAGTATATTCGACACCGGCACTAAAAACCGAACGATTGTCTTTGGTATTTTTCTGCCCGAAAAGATTTTGTTCCTGTTCGTCCATTCCCATTTTTCGATAGCGCCAGTCAAAACCAATGAAAGGCATTAACCATTGATTTTTTCCGATGTAACGTCCAATATGTGTTTCCGTTTCGTAGCCATGTTTGTCGTTGTAACCCAATCTCCATTCCGTTCCGATGCTCCAAC
This sequence comes from Flavobacterium sp. B330r, assembly GCF_056824325.1. Classification (NCBI taxonomy): domain Bacteria; kingdom Pseudomonadati; phylum Bacteroidota; class Flavobacteriia; order Flavobacteriales; family Flavobacteriaceae; genus Flavobacterium; species Flavobacterium sp. B330r. Next base: position 953,835 of record NZ_CP124860.1, on the reverse strand, counting down.
GTGTGTTGCTGAACATGGCTTCACCATCATTTCCGTTGGTTGCAAAATCATTTTCAGCCATAAAATGAAACATACGGTCATCCATTTTCAGCATTTTGAAAGCCATTTCTGGATGATGAATCAACGGATTTGGAGCTGAATTTTCGTAACTGAAAATTCTCCCCATTCCAGCCATCATGTGATATAAAATATGACAGTGAAAAAACCAGTCGCCATCAGCATTTGCCTGAAATTCGATCTTATCGGTTTCCATAGGCATAATATCAATCACATTTTTCAGTGGAGAATAATCTCCGTGTTCATTTAAAATTCTAAAATCATGTCCGTGTAAGTGCATTGGGTGGCGCATCATCGAACCGTTGTATAAAACAATACGAACGTTTTCTCCTTTTTTAATTAAAATTTTATCGGTTTCAGAAACCACTTTATTGTCCAAACTCCAAACATAACGATTCATATTTCCAGAAAGCGTAAAACGTAATTCTTTTACAGGTGCATCTTTCGGAAGATTGGTTTTAAAAGGAGATTTGAGCATTCCGTAATTTAAAGTCACAATTTCTGAAGTTTCAGTGCTGTCACTTTCCATTTTCATGCCTTCCATATTATGATTAGAATGATCCATTTTAGGCTTAGAATTTTCATCTTCGCCCGAAATTTCTGGATACATTATGGCATTCATGTCCATTTTATTCAAAGACATATTCATGCCCATGTCGTTCATTTCGCCGTTCATTTTCATCATATCGTTCATCATTTTCATGCCTTCAAAATATTTTAATTTCGAAAGATGATGAATAGGCTGTCTTTCTCCATTTCCTAAAAATAGAGATGCAGATCCCGTTCTATCTTCGGCTGTAGCCAAAAAAGCAAAAGATTTATGGTCTTCGGGAATTGTAACCACAACATCATAGGTTTCAGAAACTGCAATAATCAAACGATCGACTTCTACAGGTTCAACATCATTTCCGTCACTAGCTACAACGGTGATTTTTCCTCCACCATAAGTCAGCCAGAAATAACTGGAAGCGCCTCCGTTTGCAATTCGCAATCGGACTTTTGAACCTGGTTTAAGATCAGAAAACTGTTGTTCATTTTGACCATTAATGAGAAACTTTTCATAATATACATCGCTGACATCCATCGCGTTCATTCTTTTCCATTCGTTGGTCACTTTGGTAGAAAAATGTCCTTGTTTTACAGCTTCGGCATAACTTTGCGTTGTTCCTTTTTTAATTGCGAACCAATCGTTGGCATTGTGCAGCATTCGCTGAATATTCTCTGGTTTCAAATCCGACCATTCGCTTAAAATAACTGGGATTGTCGGTAAATCGTCAATTCCCTTTCTGATCGTTGAATCGTCTTTTTTCTTATTGATGATAAAAAGGCCGTATAAACCAATTTGTTCCTGTAAACCAGAATGACTGTGATACCAATACGTTCCGTTCTGAATAATCGGAAAGGTATATTTATGAGTAGTTCTAGGTTCAATCGGCATTTGAGTTAAATACGGAACGCCATCTTCTTTATTAGGTAAAAACAATCCGTGCCAATGCATCGAAGTTGTTTCCTTTTTTAATTCGTTATGTACGTAAATTTCTGCAATATCCCCTTCGGTAAAAGTTAGAGTCGGCATCGGAATTTGTCCATTTACTGCAATCGCTCGTTTTTCTTTACGCGAAAAATTGACAATGGTATCACGAACATGCAAATCATAACGCACTACTTTTTGAGCCCTTAGCTGAAAAGCGATTAAAGAAAGTATTAGGATATATTTGATATTAATCATAAATTATAATTTTAGATTTCTCAATCGTAAAGCGTTTACAATTACTGAGACTGAACTCAAACTCATGGCAACAGCAGCCAACATCGGCGAAAGTAAGATCCCTAAAAACGGATATAAAATCCCCGCTGCAATTGGCACGCCTAAAGTATTGTAGATAAAAGCAAAAAATAAATTCTGTTTGATATTTGACATTACGGCATGGCTGAGGTTTTTAGCTTTTACGATTCCGTTTAAATCGCCTTTTACCAAAGTAATTTTAGCACTTTCTATCGCAACATCAGTTCCTGTTCCCATTGCAATTCCGATATTCGATTGCGCTAAAGCTGGCGCATCATTAATTCCATCTCCCGCCATGGCTACAATTTTTCCTTGTGCTTGAAGACGTTCGATTTCTTTTAGTTTATCTTCTGGAAGACAATCTGCTTTAAAGGAACTCAGATGCAAATGTTCAGCAACAGCTTTTGCGGTATTATGATTATCGCCCGTCATCATGATAACCTCAACACCTTGAGCGATTAATTCTTTAATGGCTTTTGCACTGTTTTCTTTGATAGCATCAGTAATGGCAACATAGCCTAAAACAATAGTGTCAATTGCGATATATGAAATAGTTTTTCCTAAATTTTGTTCGGCAATAACTTTTTGTTCTAAATCATCAGAAACAGAAGCGCCTATTTCTTCCATTAATTTTTTATTTCCTAGAGCAACTTTTTTGCTTTCAATGTTTCCTAAAACACCTTTTCCAGCTATGGTTTCAAAACCTTGAACTTCTTTAAATTTAGTGTTTTTTGCTTTCGCGAAATTGACTACAGCTTGCGCCAAAGGATGTTCGCTATGCTGATTTAAAGAGGCAATGTTTTGAAGCAGAAAATCTTCCTCATTATTAATTGAATATATTTTTTCTACAGATGGTTTTCCTTCGGTAATTGTTCCTGTTTTATCGGTTATCAAAACATCAATTTTATTCATGTTTTCTAATGCTTCGGCATTTTTAATCAGGATTCCGTTTTGAGCGCCTTTTCCCACTCCAACCATTACAGACATTGGCGTTGCTAATCCGAGTGCGCAAGGGCAAGCAATAATTAAAACGGCAATCGCATTAATTAATCCGTAAACGTAAGCGGGTTCTGGACCAAATTTTGCCCAAAGAAAGAATGTTAAAATCGAAATGATCACAACTGTCGGCACAAAATATTTAGAAACGCGATCGGCTAATTTCTGAATTGGAGCGCGAGATCTGCTGGCATCATTTACCATTTGAATAATTTGCGATAACATGGTTTCTGATCCTACTTTTTCAGCAATCATCACAAATGATTTGGTACCGTTTATAGTCCCGGAAATGACGGCATCGTCCATTTTTTTATCAACCGGAATTGGTTCTCCCGTAATCATAGATTCGTCGATGCTGCTTTCGCCAGAAGTTATTTTTCCGTCAACCGGAATTTTCTCTCCTGGTTTTACACGAAGTAAATCGCCTTTTTTAATAGTATGAATAGAGATTACTTTATCTACTCCGTTTTCAACTAAAGTCGCTTCAGTTGGCGCTAATTTTAATAATTCTTTTATGGCTCCGTTTGTTTGTCCATGAGCTTTGGCTTCCAATAATTGTCCTAATAAAACTAAAGTGATAATTACGGTCGCAGCTTCAAAATACAAATGAATTGTTTCGTGATGTGATTTGAATTCCGATGGAAAAATATCTGGGAAAAACATTCCGACAATACTAAATAGGAACGCAACACTGGTTCCTATTCCAATTAAAGTAAACATATTTAAATTCCAAGTCACAATAGATTTGTAAGCGCGAACGAAAAACATCCATCCTGCATAAAACAAAACGGGAATAGAGAATAAAAGCTGAACCCAATTCCACTTTTCGATAGACATTATATTATAGAGTGGATTATTCGGAATCATTTCTGACATTGAGATAATGAAAATAGGAAGTGTAAACAAAATCGCAATTTTCATCTTCTTCAATAAATCAGAATAGGTTTTGTTTTCTTCACTTTCTGAAGCTTGCATTGGAACTAAATCCATTCCGCAGATCGGACAATCGCCAGGTTCGTTTGAAATGATTTCTGGATGCATTGGACAAGTAAATTGCGTTGCAGTTATGGCAATTTGCGGAACTAAATCCATTCCGCAGACTGGGCAATCTCCGGGTTTATTGTATGTTTTGTCGCCTTCGCAATGCATGGGGCAGTAATAAACGCCATTTGCACTGTGCTGATGTATTTTTTTAGTTTCTGTTTTATGATGATCGTGGTTCTCTTTTTTATGGACAGAACAGCAAGATTTAGCAGCTTCGCCATGATTTTTAGGAGAATCCATTTCGATAGTATAATTTCCTGCAGCAGACAAAACTTCTTGAAATTTTTCTGTTGGAACATGTTTGTCCATTGTAATCGTAGCCGTTGGCGGATTCAAGGTTACTTCTGCCTGAACGCCTTCTACTTCGTTTAGAGTTTTTTCAACTTTGGTTCGGCATCCGTTGCAAGACATTCCTGAAATTATATATTGATGAGTCATTTTATTGGTTTTTAAGTATTACAATGCAAATTTCCGAAGTATCTGTGAGTTCGGTTTGTACAATTTTGGGAATGATTTGTAAGATTTACAAAATTTTATTTAACCGCAAAGGACGCAAGGATTTTTTGCTATGCAGGGTTTTATATAAAAACGCAAAGTTCGCAAAGCTTTGTCTTAAAACATCTTTGCGAACCTTGTGTAAATTCTTTGCGTCCTTTGCGGTTAAATCAACTATATATTCTCGATCTGAATACGCATTTTATCTTTTGATTGTTTGAACGAAGTAGGGGTAAAGCCGGTAATTTTCTTGAATTGATTGCTCAAATGTGCCACATTGCTGTAGTTGAGAATATCTGCAATTTCGCTTAACGAAAGCTCATTATAAATCAATAATTCTTTTACTTTTTCAATTTTCTGACTGATGAAATACTTTTCAATCGTGGTATTTTCAATTTCGGAAAATAAGTTGCTTAACGAATTATAATCCTGATTTAAGTTTTCTGCCAAATAATCAGATAAGTTAATTTTAAGTTCGTTGTTTTTATGATGCACTAAATCGACAATCAGATTTTTTATTCTTTCGACGGTTTTTGTTTTTTTATCGTCAATTAAATCAAAACCTAAAACTTGAAGGTTTTCTAATAGAACTTCTTTTTGCTCGTCGCTGATTTCTTTTTCCAGTTCGACTTCACCCAATTCAACAGAAATAGTAGGAAGTCCGAGTTTTTCGAACTCAGACTTCACTGCCATTTTGCATCGGCTGCACACCATATTTTTGATGTAAAGCTTCATATTATTTAATCGTTTCTACCACATTTCCACAAGTCAACATAGAAGAACCGTAATACGGATTTTTAACTGCTTTTTCTTTGCTCAACCAATCAGCATCTGCCATTGGGCAATATTGTTTGTAGATTGGCTGTTCTGGACTTGAAACTTTTATTAAATCATAAGTGTTTTTAGATAAAGATTTAAAAGTCTCGCGTTGTTTTTTAAGATCTGTTGTTGTTGAAATACTTTTAGCATCGGCAGTTAGTTTTTTAACCACTTTCATCCAAACCGTATGTTCGTTGCTTTTTAGTTTGTCCATTTTTACCGCAGTAATCGCTGTCAGTAAGTCTTTGGCTTTCGCCGAAGTCAATTTGCTGTCACTTTTAATAAGTGCATCTTTTACAGTAAAATAAGCATCATAAACAGATTGAAGCTGACTCGCATCAACGATTTCTGTTGTTCCCGATTCTAATTTTGTTGTATTTGCCTGAATGTTATTTGCACTTAATAATACGGTAAGTACTGTTGCTAAAGCTATGATTGATTTTTTCATTGTATATAATATTTAGGTAAAGGATTTTATTTCCTTTAAAATTAATTAAAAATTTCGTTTTAAAAAAGACCCAATATGGGCTGTCATAAATACGATAATTATATTTTCGGCTTCAGCCAAATAGAAGTAAATCCAGAAGAAATTGTAGAATTACTGTAAGATGAAATAGTGTTTTTTAAAGAAAAATTGAAAACATCATTTTGTAACTCAAGATCATTTGAAGTTAAAATAACAAATTGCAATGCAGAAGTTGTACAGCCAGAATGACGACATTTTCCGTCACAATTGTGTTTTTCCTTTTTTGAAGTTTTCTTTTCGCAGCATTTTTTAGAACAGCTGTTTTCTTCTTTAGAAGCAATTTCTTTATGATGCACCATATTGCATGCGTAGGTATAACTCGGATTCAAAAAGAAACTGAGTGTTATAAAAAGCAGCATTATATGGATTTTCTTTTTCAAAGAAATTGTTTTTAGAAGTACAAATTTAGTTAAAAATGTGTGCAGAAATTACTTTTTAAGATTTCAATAACTACAGTTTCTTAAAATCGGTTGGTTTCATGTTTTTTCGCTTTTTGAAATAATTCGTCAAATGACTTTCATCTGTAAAACCAAATTCGTAGGCAATCTGTTTAATTGGCAATTGATTGTTATGAAATCTTTTTTCGATTAAAGTCGTTCTTAAATTATGAATGTATTCGCGATAACTGATGCTGAAAGTTCTTTTGAAATAAGCACTAAAATAGGTTTGAGCAATATTAAAATGATCTGCAATCACTTTTACCTGAACCAGTTTGGGCTGATAAATATTCTGATGAATGTAATTCGCAATTTGTTCGCTATCCAAATGAGTCGATTTCATCTGTAAATTCATGCCTCGAATTGTTTCTTTAATTAAACCAAAGAGAGAAAGAATTTGATAGAAAACAATGGGAGATGAGGTAACATCTATATAATGTCCGTAGGTTACAATGTTTTCAACCGTGTTTTTTAAAATCGTTTTGCAAGGTTCGTCAAACTTCAAAACCGTTTCTTTTAGGATCTTATCACGCATGAAGCTTTCGGGAGTATTTACTAAAAATTCATCGCAAGTAAGATTCTGTTTGGAGTTGAAATAATTATCTGTGAATTTGATAAAAATGAATCGGGTACTTTTCTTTATATCAAAATAATGTTCGTCGTCTGGCGAAATAACAAATAGATCTCCAGCCTTATACGGAAGCAGATTGTTATTGAGGTGATGAATTCCGCTTCCTTTCTTTATATAGATGATTTCATAATACGTATGCGTATGCGGAGGGAGATGAAACTTCTCTTCTTCAAATTCATCAAGAACAAGCGTTTTAAACTGATTTAATTTAGGCATAACTTAAATATACAATTTTATGTCACAAATTTACAATTTTTTTTAAGGCTAACGGTGTTAATTTTGCCTCGTAGAAATCTATTCCTTTCTACAATAAATCAAAATGAAAAAAAGTCTTATTGCGCTCTCTTTAGGAGGGTTAACTATTGGTATTACAGAATTTGTAATGATGGGATTGCTCCCAGATATTGCTTCAGATATGAAAGTTTCAATCCCAGTTGCCGGATATTTAATTTCATCTTATGCACTTGGAGTTGTTATTGGAGCGCCTTTGTTAGTAATCGCAGGAAGAAATTATGCACCTAAAAAAATGCTTTTAATTTTAGCTTTAATGTTGGCCGTTTTTAACGCATTGTCAATTATTGCTCCCGATTATAATATTTTATTTGCATCTAGATTTTTATCTGGATTGCCGCATGGAGCATTCTTTGGAGTGGGAGCGGTAGTCGCAAGCCGTTTGGCAGATAAAGGAAAAGAAGCGCAGGCAATCTCTATAATGTTTGCTGGTTTAACTATTGCCAACTTAATAGGTGTGCCAATTGGAACTTATATAGGTCATCATTTTATTTGGCGTTATACTTTCGTATTAATTGCTATTGTTGGATTATTGACTTTCTTGGCCATTTATCTATGGATGCCAAATCTTGAAAAAGGAGAAAGTGTAAATATGAAAACACAACTTCAGTTCTTTAAGAAGACAGAAGCTTGGTTGATTATCGGAATTACCGCAATTGGTTTTGGTGGGCTTTTTGCCTGGATCAGTTATATTGCTCCTTTATTAATTAATGTGTCTAAATTTTCACCAGAAGATGTTTCTTCTATCTTGATTTTAGCAGGACTAGGAATGGTAGTGGGGAATTTTGTTGGAGGTAAATTGGCAGATCGTTTTTCGCCAGCGCCAACGACATTAGCTTTATTATTAGTAATGTCTTTAGATTTAATTCTAGTTTACTTTTTCTCATTCAATCAATATGTATCGCTGTTTCTTACTTTTTTGACCGGAGCTATTTCATTCTCGGTTATTGCGCCAATTCAAATGCTTATGATTCGTACAGCAAAAGGAGCAGAAATGATTGCTTCGGCATCACTTCAAGGGAGTTTTAATATTGGTAATGCTTTAGGTGCTTTCCTTGGCGGATTACCTTTGGCTGCGGGTTTCAGTTATTCGTCTCCAAACCTTATTGGAGTTGTGATGTCGGTAATCGGAATGATTATTACATTCATATTGATGAGGTTACATCAAAAACAAGTTCAGATGCAGCCTGCATAAACTTTAATATATTATCTTTTTAAGCCCTTAACGTTTGTTTAAGGGCTTTTTTTGTGCTTTTAAAGAAGTAAACTTATAGTCAAAATTACTTTTTCCTTCAACTTGCCGACTTCATTTATAGGTAAAATCATTGTAAATTTTAAAATATAAATAAAATCTCTCTAATTTTTTTAGCTTGATTTTAACTTTTTAAGTGTAAAATTAACACCTAATAATTTCGTAATAGTTATTCATGTAATCGATTGTTTTTTTTATAAAAATCGAATCAAATGCGCGAATAATAAAAATATATTTAATATTTTATATCGAGATAAATTATATATGTCATAGAAAAAACCAATATATTTTTTAATATCTAATTTTTTTTATGAAATTTTTGGGAAATATTATTTTTCGTTTAAAAAAAATATCTATGTTTGTGTAATCGATTACAACTTTGTTTTTAATCTTCGAAATCGATTAAGTTATAGGATGGAAAACAGAGCAGGAATAAAGCTTTGGGGGAGGAGTAAATAAATTACTGTTAAATAAAAACCACAAATATTAACTATAAAATGAATTGAAAGTAACCACAAAAAACCACTTAAACCAAAAAGAAAAAACTTTTAATAACTTAAACAATCAACCATGAACTTTAAAGAACTATTAAACAAAGGAGCAAATTTTTGCTTTAAACTTGTTTTCTTACTGTGCTTATTGATCGGTAGTCAAGTACACGCGCAGGGCACAACGATAGAGGGAACCGTGAAGGATGCTGCGGGACTTTCTCTTCCTGGGGTAAACGTCTTAGAAAAAGGAACTAAGAACGGAACTTCTACCGATTTTGACGGGCATTACAAAATAAAACTAACCAATCCGAAAGCAGTATTAAGTTTTTCTTTTATAGGATTCAAAAACATTGACATTTCTGCCGAGGGAAAAACGAAGGTTAACGCAACGATGTCTGAAGATTCTAACAACTTAAATGAAGTTGTTGTAATTGGATATGGAACTGCTAAGAAATCTGATTTAACTGGTGCAGTTTCTACTATTTCAGGTGCTGATTTGAAAAAAGTGCCGGTAGCCAATGTTGCTGAAGCTTTAACGGGTAGAATTGCCGGTGTGCAGGTAACTGCCGCAGAGGGTTCTCCAGATGCTGATATTAAAATTAGAGTTCGTGGAGGAGGTTCACTTACTCAAGACGCTTCGCCTTTAATTATTGTGGATGGATTTCCAATCAATAATATGAATGATATTTCTTCATCTGATATTGAAACGATGACGGTTTTAAAAGATGCAGCTTCAACTGCAATCTACGGATCACGTGGTGCAAATGGGGTAATTCTTATTACAACAAAAAGCGGAAAAGATGGAAAAATGGCCGTAAACTTTAATATGTTTTACGGTATGAAAAAGATGGCGAATAAAATTGATGTTTTATCTCCAGAGGATTATACGAAATGGCAATATGAATATGCTTTGCTTTCGCAAAGTGGAACTAAAGTAGCTTCTAATCCAGATAGCTATACAAAGTATTTTGGAAATTGGCAAGATCACGATCTGTACCAAGGTCTTAAAGGTGATGATTGGCAAGAGCAAATTTTTGGACACACAGGTGAAGTTCAAAGCCGTGATTTAGGAATTAGAGGAGGAACGGATAAGCTTAATTATAACTTTAATTATGCTCATTACGATGAAAAAGCTATCATGGTAGGCTCAAACTACAAAAGAAATAACTTAGCATTAGCTTTAAAAAGCAAATTAAGCAATAAGATAGATGTTGGTTTTACAGTGCGTTATTCAGATACTGAAATTGACGGTGGTGGTGTAAATGAGCAAAATGAGAAATCTTCATCAGATTCACGTATGCGTACTATTGTGGGGTATGCACCACTTCCAGTTGCAGGTTTAACTTCAGAAGATGTGAATGGGGATGGGACAGATATGTTGATAAATCCTTTTACTTCTATTTCGGATAATAATCGTCAGCAGTTTCGTAAAAACTTTAATATGTTAGGAAGTTTTGGATGGGAAATTGTAGATAATTTAAAATTGAAAGTAGATTTAGGTCTGGATAATTTTAATAATCAAGATTATCGTTTTTACGGTCTTACTACTTATTATGTGGCTAATGCGCCGTTGGCTACGTTACAGAATATGCCTGCAATGATTATGTCAGATAGTAAGGAGAGACGTTTCAGAAATGCTAATACGTTGAATTATGATTTCAAAAAAATAATGGGAGAAGATCATCATTTGACGGCTCTTGTTGGAGAAGAAAGCATTAATTATACAACAAATACGCTTACATCGACAATTCATGGATATCCTACTTTTTTTGATTTTGAAAAAGCAAAAACATTAACAACACAAGGAACTCCACAATCAGTAGATAATTATTACAGCCCTGATGATAGATTATTATCTTTCTTCGGACGTGCAAATTACGATTACAAAAACCGTTATATTTTCACAGCTACATTTCGTGCAGATGGTTCTAGTAAATTCCAAGAGCAAAATCGTTGGGGATATTTTCCAGCATTTGCTGCAGGATGGAAACTTTCTGAAGAGAATTTCTTGAAAAATAAAAGCTGGTTAAGTCTTTTAAAATTAAGAGCAAGTTATGGAGAAGCAGGAAACAATAATATTCCTGTTGGACAGCAAGTACAAATTTTCCAATCTACAGCAACTACCTGGATTAACGGTGTTACTAGTGTTTGGGCGCCTTCTAAAACAATGCCTAACCCAGATTTGAAATGGGAAACAACAGTGACTCAGAACTTTGGTTTAGATTTCGCGTTTTTCAAAAATCGCTTAAGTGGTAATTTTGATGTTTATAAAAATGTTACAAGTGACTTATTAATCAATTTTCCAGTTTCAGGAGTTGGATATGATTTCCAATATCGTAACATGGGAGAAACGCAAAATACAGGTTTTGAGGCTACTATAAATGTTGTTGCGATTGAAAAAGCAAAATACGGATTGAACTTTTCATTCAATATGGGAATAAACAAAAATCGTATTAACTCGTTAGGGGTTATGAGTGATTTTGGACAAGCAACAGGATGGGCTTCTTCACAAATTGGAGATGATTATTTAGTGGCAGTGGGTTCTTCTTTAGGTAGTATGTATGGCTATAGAAATGATGGTAGATATGAAGTTTCTGACTTTGATTTTGTTGGAGGAAAATATGTTTTGAAAAGCGGAGTGGTTAATACTTCTACTTCTCTAGTAGGAGACGGAAGCGGTCTTAAGCCTGGAGATATGAAATTAAAAGACATTAATGGAGATGGTAAAGTAGATGTAAATGATAAAACCGTTATTGGTAATGTTAACCCTAAAAGCACAGGAGGTTTTGTGATTAATGGAAATGCTTATGGTTTCGATTTAATGGCAGCTTTTAACTGGAGTATTGGTAATGAGGTATACAATGCCGATAAAATTGAATTTTCTACAGCTACGGCTTCAGGAAGATATAAAAATTTAAATTCTACTATGGCTGATGGACAAAGATGGACTAATTTAGATCCAGCAACAGGACAATTAGTAACAGATAATCCTGAAGCGTTAGCAGCTCTTAATGCTAATACAACGATGTGGTCTCCTTATATGAGATCGGCTATTTTTACTGATTGGGCAGTTGAAGATGCATCTTTTTTAAGATTGAATACTTTAACATTAGGGTATACTACACCTGAAATGTTTACATCTAAACTAGGAATTTCAAAATTGAGATTTTATTTAACGGCTAGCAATGTTTTTGTTTGGACTGACTTTAGTGGTTCTGACCCTGAAGTTTCAACAAAAAGAAAAAATCCACTTACACCAGGGGTAGATTCAAGTCCTTATCCAAGAAGCAGACAGATGATTTTTGGAATGAATCTTAATTTCTAATTTTAAACGATCACAAAATGAAACATAAAATAATAATAGCGGGATTGATTATTGCGGCTTTATTTAGTTCTTGCCAGCAATTTGAAGACGATTATTTAGATACAGAAGCGCCGTCAACATTAGAACCATCTTTGATATTTTCTGAAGTAGCACTTGCAAAAGGAGCTATTGATGGAATAAAAGTGCCATTTGCAGAAACCAATTCTTATAGAGGAAGATTTTTACCATATTATGGATTAAATACAGATGTAGAATGGTACAATACTTCGCAAACAGCAGGAGATAAAGCAGATTTGTGTGTGTATGATGCGAAGCCAACTAATACGGAGATGAATACTACCAACAATGCGTATTCAATGATGTATTCAGGTATTGAGCGTGCCAATATCTGTATTAAGGGACTACGTCAATATGGGAATCCTACACCAGGCTCAGAAATGGGACAATTACTAGGAGAGGCTTTAACATTAAGAGCGATCTATTATGCCGATTTGCTTAAGTCTTGGGGTGATGTTCCAGCTCGTTTTGAGCCTATCACTACTGCGACATTATATTCGCCTAAAGCAAGTAGAGATGTTATTTACAAACAATTAATTGCAGATTTAGGTGAGGCATCAACATTGGTGGCATGGCCTAACGAAACTTCTTATACAAGTACGGTAGAACATGTAAATAAAGCTTTTGTAAAAGCATTTAGAGCACGTTTGGCTTTGGCGGCAAGTGGTTATCAGCAATATCCTGATGGAGTAAGAAGAAGTAGCGATCCAGAACTTTCAGTTGCCAACATGTATGCATTGGCATTAAAAGAATCTCGCGAAGTGATCCAAAGTGGTTCTGCTCGTTTAGAATCTACTTTTGAAGGATTATGGAGAAAATACAATGAAGAAAATACTGCTGCGGGAGGAGAATCGCTTTGGGAGCTTCCTTTTTCTGATGGGCGTGGTAGAATGTTATTCACTTTTGCGGTAAAACACACTGCAGCTGCTGATCAATTTCAAGCTAATGGAGCTAACCGTGGAGGTGTAGCAGGACCATTGCCATTTGTTTTCTATGACTATGATCAAGCAGATACACGTAGAAATGTTACTTGTGTACCTTACAAATATGGTGCAGCAGTAAATGGTATTGCAAAACAAGAATTGGGTACTCTAGATACATGGTATTTTGGTAAATATCGTTACGAATGGATGAAACGTTATGTGACTTCAACTAATGATGACGGGGTTAATAAAATGTACATGCGTTATGCTGAGGTGCTTTTAATAGCTGCTGAAACAGCAAACGAATTAGAAGGTCCAAGTGCAGCAATGCCTTATTTGAAAGAAATTCGCAGAAGATCATTTTCTACAGCAGATCAACCGACTAAAGTTGAAACTTATGTAAATGGCTTAACGAGCAAAGATGCAATGTTTAATGCTCTTGTTGAAGAAAATAAATATGAGTTTACAGGAGAGATGGAGCGTAAACAAGCGCTTATTCGTTGGAATTTGCTTAAAGCAAACTTAGATAAAGCAAAACAAAAAATGGCAGAATTATCTACTCGTACAGGACAATATGCAGATGTACCCGCTACTTTGTACTATAAATATCAGGCCGATAATGTAAGTTTAGATATCTATGGACTTAATCGTGGAGAAACTACAAATCCAGGAGCATTGTATTCTTCTACTGCTTGGACATGGACAGGAACTGCTGCAGATGCTAAGATAGCTTCATTGTATAAAGTGGGAGTAAATCCTGATGAGAGACAATTCTGGCCAATATGGCAAGTATTTCTTGATGCAAGTAATGGTCAGTTAAAAAATGATTACGGTTATTAAAATCTTTCAAAAAACTAATAATAAATTATAAGTTATTATGATGAAAACAATAAATATATTTAAAGGATTAATAACCGTATTACTTCTTTCAGTTGCAATTTCTAGCTGCGAAAGTTATAATGAAGCGTTATTAGACGGTATAGGAAATACAAGAGAATTTTCTCCCATCGGACTTAAAGCTACTATCAGAAACTCGACCACGGTTGAGTTAGATTGGACGGTTAAAGCAGATGAAAATGCAGATCATTATGTAGTTGAATTTAGTGCCGATGATCCGAGCTTCGCTACAATTTATAAAACGATAAATGTTGCTCCTACAGAACTTCCTGTAAAAGTAGCATTAGAAGGAGAAACGGTTTATTCTATTAGAGTAAAAGCAGTTACTTCTGGCTTAGCAGATTCTAAATGGTCGGTTATAACAGCTACAACATTATCAGAGCAGATCATGTTCCCTGTTCAAGATGCAGATATTCAAGCAACTCAAGTTACATTGAGATGGACTCCAAATAGCGCTGTAACACAAATTACTGCTATGCCTGGAAATATTGCGCACACCATTACGGCAGCTGAAAAAACAGCCGGGGTAGCTACACTTACAGGGTTAACACCAGAAACGGCTTACACTGCAATTTTATTAAACGGAACAAAGAAAAGGGGTAATGCAACTTTTACTACCGGAATAGACATTGGAACTGGAATATTAATTAAAGAGGGAGATGATTTCCTTCAAAAAATTATTGATGCGCCTTCTGGATCTGTTTTAGTATTCATGCCAGGTAATTACACGGCTCAAACAGGAACAATTGCGGTAAATAAAACTTTAACGCTTAGAGGTCTAAGACCAGAAAACAAACCAAAGCTAAAAGTTAATTTCACGTTGGCTAATAATCCGGCTAATTCAAGTGAAGTAGTTAACCTTTCTTTAATCGATTTAGATTTAAACGGAACTGGTACAACTGGCGGAGCAATAGCAATTGCTACAGCAGCTACTACAGGTTTAGGAGATGTTTTAATAAGCGGATGTTACGTTCATGATTATCCTTCTCAATTAATCTACGGAAATGCATCAGCAAAATTGAAATCATTCTCTGTGGATAATAGTATTATTGAAAATGTAAACGTTAATGCAGGTGCTGATTTTATTGACTTCAGAACTACTTATGTGGCAAGTGTTTCTTTAACAAAAAGTACATTTGACACTTGTTCATCACGTGATTTCATCCGTTTAGATGCTGCTTCAGGATTAACAGGGACAGGATTAACAAGTAATGTGTTAATCGATGGATGTACTATCTATGCACCGACATTACCAGCAGCAAGTAGAATTTTGTACATACGTTTTGTTTCTAATTTATCAACAGTACGTAATACATTATTAGCAGTTGGATCTGCAGTGTACACCAATTCAACAGCAACGGCTGTTCCAGGATTTGCAAATAATAATAATTTCAATTCGCCTAATTTACAGATAACAACAGGTAACAATAGACCAGATGCTTCTGCAACTGTATTAGATCCTCAATTTACGAATGCAGTAAATGGCGATTTTACAGTTAAAAATCAAACATTAATTGATAGAAAAGTGGGAGATCCACGTTGGATAAAATAAAAATCGTGGTTGATTAAATAGAGAAAGCGGGATACAATTTAGTTTGTAGTCCCGCTTTTTTAGTTTTCAGTCTCAGTTTTCAGTCACGGTTTTCAATCTCAGTTTTCAATCTCAGTTTTCAGTCACGGTTTTCAGTTACTGAAAACTGTGACTGCGACTGAAAACTAAAAATCATTCTATGGATAAATCAAATTTTTGAAGCAAACCCGCAAGTGCCGTATGGGAAACCTTTGTTCCTTTAATTTTATTTTCGGATGGATCAAAAGCATAATTTTTGGAAGTTCTGAAATCGGTTTTCTCCAAAATGCTTTCCACAAAAGTGGCCCCCGAAAGATCACAGTTTTTAAAAACAGCCAAAGATAAATCGGTATTAGAAAAATCAGTTTCTTTTAAAAGGCAATCTGTAAAATTGGTTTTCTTCAGTTTTTTATAAATGAAAGTAGAATAGTCTAAAACACAATCTTGAAAATTCATCGAAAATAAAAAACTATTGCAAGCGCTAAAATCCAACCCCATTAATTTACAGCCTATAAAATTGATGTTTTTTAATCCCGTATTTCTCAAAGTAGCCAAAGAAAGATTGCAGTTTTTAAAAGTGCAATCTAGAAAGTCGTTATGACTTAAGTCACTTTTAGAAAAGTTGCAATTAATGAATTCGCAGTTTACAAATTCGACATGGGCTAAACTCTGATCCGAATAATCAATCGTTTCAAAAGTTCGGTTTTGGTATAATTTTGATTCCATATAAATTTAAAAGGCTTGTAAAGTTTTATTCTAATTCGATACAATCGAAAATACTATTGTTTTGAAGTAATGCGGTTACATTCAGCTCGCTGTCAACTCTCAGAATGTTGTCGCAATCTTCAAGGTCAAAATTCCACAAAGAATTAGGCAATAATTCATTTAGGAGTACAGAGGCCGATTCAAATTTGGATGGGCTGTCAACAGAAGTTTTAAAAACATAAATCATAATTTGCATTTTTGAGGAAGCAAATTTCTGAAAAACACCCGCATATTTGTTAGGATTCTATAATCAATAATTAGGACTTATCAATCATTTTTCGATACCGAATAGGAGAGATTCCTTCTGCTTTTTTAAAAAATCGACTAAAGTAAGATTGATCTTCAAAGCCTACTTGCGTTGCAATTTCACCTACAGAAAGTGTGGTTTGAAACAATAAATATTTGGCCTCTAGCAATATGTTTTCGTCAATCCATTTTACAGCAGATTTTCCTGTTACATTTTTTACACATTTGTTTAAATGGTTAGGAGTAACATTTAGCATCGAGGAATAGTAATTGACCTGATGTTGGGTTTTAATATGGTCATGAATCAATTCTTTAAATTTCCCCGTAATTGCTTCTGCCGCCGAAATACTTTTAGAAGTCTTCACCGCATTTTTATTCATTTCATAAAACAAAGTAATCAGATACGACTGAACAATATTTAAATCTGTAACCGTTTTTTCAGAATATTCCTTTTTCAATCGTTCCAAAATATTGGTAATTGGGGCAATATCTTCGGGAGCAAGTTTAATTTTGGGATCTCCTGAAATTTTTAGAAAATCAAAATCATTGAGCAGTTCACGGCTGCCATATTTTCGAATCAATATATCGGGATGAAATTGGCAGATATAACCTTTATGAATGTTGTTGACATTATCAAGCGAAAAAATCTGACCAGCAGGAACCATAATCATTTCATTATCGGTCGTGGCATATTCCTGATAACCCAATTTCATAACATGCTGACCTGAAGAAATAAAAATCAAAGTATGGCAAGAATGTTTCGAAGGCGGAACAGGATGCTGCATCTGCATCATTTCTTCGATTTCCAAACAGAAAAAATGATCAGAATTCGATTTAAAAAGTAAATGAATAGGATTGTCTTCTCCTAAAAACTTTTCTCGAAATCCTTTTGGATTATAGGTTTTTATTTTCTCCGCCTGCTTTTTCATTCTAATAATATAATCTAAAATCAAGCAGTTTGCAGAGATTGTAATGTTTAGCATATAGATCTTCAACCACTTCAATTATATTGTCGTTTTCCTGATACAAGCTAAAAAAAGCTTTGTCAATCGTGCTACAACTGGCAATTTTATTGTAGGTAGAACCGTAGCCAGAAATGGCTCTTGCTCCAGTTATGTCTAAGAAATATTGCGCTTCTTCTTCGTTTAAATCTAAAACCTTAAGATTGGCAAAATGAATAATTTTACCTTTCATTTTTCCTTCAAACAATTCGGCAATTTCTTCAATGCTGTAATAATAATCGTGAAGGCAGATATTATTTTCCTGCCCAGGCATGGCTAAATAAATGATTTCATAATCTTTGAAATTATGATCTTCGTAAAGCAGAATATTCAGACTTTCTTCTAAACCTTCGATCGTATCGCAAGTTTTATGAATGCTCGAAATGCCTTGGTCTATGGCCAATTCTTCCAAACATTTTACCACATTGGTTTGGGTATGATCGTCTATATCTTTAACGCCTTCAAGGCAGAAAATAAATTTTTCACTATCCATGCAGTTATTCTTTCTGGTTTTAAATTTTTTACTGGTTCTCGCAAATGTATTTTTTATATCATAAAATCCAATAGCGAAAACAGACTTTAACGTCTTTTTTGGATTTTAAATTTAGGTTAGAGCATCGTAAATTTTTAAACGTATTTTTGTAAACCGAAAATAAATTACACATGATACAAATTAACCAAACGGCATCATTTGCTATTGAAGATATATTATTCTGTTTTGCGCTCGAATCTGAAGCAGCAGAAGTTTTTAAAGATCACAATGTCTTAATTACCGGAATCGGAAAAGTAAATGCAGCTTACGAATTGACAAAAGCCATTCAAAAGAAAAGGCCCTCTGTAATCATAAATCTAGGTTCGGCGGGAAGTAGCTGTTTTCAAAAAGGAGATGTAATTTGCTGTACCAAATTTGTACAAAGAGATATGGACGTTCGCGGTTTGGGTTTTGCTTTATACGAAACGCCACTTTCTGGTTTGCCGCCACTTTTAGAATATGGTTTGTTAATGGATAATCTTCAAGAAGGCATCTGCGGAACTGGAGATAATTTTGAAATGGGACATTGTTCAGACGCTTACAATGTGGTTGATATGGAAGCCTACGCCTTAGCTATGATTGCGATGAAAGAAAATATTCCATTTTTAAGTCTAAAATATATTTCTGATGGAGCCGATGATAATGCTGCAGAAGATTGGACGATTCAAGTTCATAAAGCAGCTATTGCTTACGGGAAAATTTTAGGATTGATAAAAGAATCAGAAGCCATTTCTTAGTTGAAATGGCTTTTTTGTTTATGCATAATTTTTTAAGTTAAATAATGCTTTTAATCATTTCCTTTATCATCTTTAAAGCTTCAGTTGACGTTTTACGAATAATTATTTTATTCTTTTTATCTTTTATCAAAGCCGTAAACTGATTGTCTTCTATATTAATATCGACGATAGTTCCGCCATATTTTAAAGTGGTTTCTGCAATTGCAACTGGTAAGTTTGTTGCTCCAGAAGTTCCTAGAATAAAAAGTATTCCAGAATTTTTGGCAATTTTCAAAGAACTGAATTTTTTATTTGTTTGTTCGTCATAATATTCGTCAAACCACAGAATATTTGGTCTCATCCAACTTCCACAACTTTTACATTTTAAAAGCTCTATTTCTCTTTCGGTTAAATCTTCATCAATCTCTTTTCCTTTTATTTCTTCAGGTAAATTTATAATTTCTCTGCAACCGTTTGAACACTTTATTTGTCTGTTATTTCCATGAATTTCGAAAATTCTTTCTGTTCCGCTTAACCTGTGTAGGTTGTCTATATTTTGAGTAATTAGATGAAATCTGTCTTTTAAAATGTTTTCAATTTCGACCAATTCGTAATGGCTTGCATTCGGCTTTGCATTTTCGAACATTTTTTTTCTAAATAATGAATATTGCCAAACTTCTTCAGGATTTTCTTTGAAGTATTTAAACGTTCCAAACTCTTCAGGTTTATGAAATTTTGTTCCCTTGATCCAAATACCATCAACACCTCTATAAGTCGGAATTCCACTTTCAGAAGAAACTCCGGCGCCCGTTAAAAAGGTAAAAAGATTTCTTTTATTTTTAGTGGAAACTTGTTTTATTATGTCTTCTAATTGTTCCATGTTTAATGAAAAAAGGATTAATCTTTTTTAATTTTTAAATTCAAGATATGTTTGCTTTAATCGATAGCACTTTTTTTATAAAACAGATATTTTCCATTTTCTTTCCTGTAAATTTTAAAAATAGGAGTATTTGATTTTTTTGAAATAGAATCTCCTATTTTTAGGTCAAAATTATTCTTAAATGTAGAGTCAATTCTCAATCCATTTTGCAAATAAAATTCAGTCGTTCTTAATTGCCAATTATTTCGCTTTACAATAATGCTGTTTACCTCTAATCTTATAAATTTTTTATTCAATTGATTATTATATATAAGAAATATGGTCACTGCAGAAATAACAATAAATAGGGGTAAAATTCTAAAAATATTTATTTTTTTCATACTTATTTTAATGGGGAAATTGGCTTAAATACAGCAATATATTGATGATTTGCTTGAATATTTATTAGTGATTATTGGTTAAGGTTGGCAAATTTAATTCCAAATATATTAGTATTTTTCGTAGAATAAAGATCAAAACAGACTGATTTTACAATTAGAAAGTGTTATAAATGCTAAACTGATAAGTATTTGATGGGTTATTTTATAGAAATGGTTGAGGTTGATTTAATACAGCTCTAAAGAAACTTTTTAACTTTATAATCTTCATATTTTACTAACTAAAGATCCTCAAAACCAAAATGATTTTAACTATGAAAAAGATAATAATGCTGTGTTGTACTTTTCTGCTAATTGGAAAAGCAATAGCACAGGAAATTCCGTTGGTATCTAACATTTCAGCTCGAAACAATATTACGTTAAACGGAAAATGGAGATATATTGTAGATCCTCTCGAAAACGGATATTACAATTATCGTTTAGAGCCCTTTAAAGACAATGGCTTTTTCGAAAATAAAAAATGGAATACCACAGAGTTGAGCGAATATAATTTCGCAACCTCATCAGTTATGGATATTCCGTCTGATTGGAATTCGAAAGATCAAAGATTGTTTTTTTATGAAGGAACGGTGTGGTTTCAAAAAGATTTCAATTATAAAAAAGACGCCAAAACCAAAGGAATTCTTCATTTTGGAGCTGTCAATTATGATGCGAAAGTTTACGTAAACGGAAAACTGGCAGGAACACATATTGGCGGTTATACTCCTTTCAATTTTGATGTTACCAATTTATTAGTCGACGGAAACAATTTCGCAGTAGTAAAAGTCGATAACAAACGCCATAAAGACAATGTTCCAACGGTAAATATGGATTGGTGGAATTACGGCGGAATCACAAGAGACGTAACTCTGGCTCAAGTTCCGAATACGTATATCGAAGATTATCTAGTTCAATTGGATAAAAAAGAAAAAGGAAAAATTTCGGGTTGGATAAAACTAAACAGCGAATCAGCAAATCAAACGGTTTCTATTTCCATTCCAGAATTGAAAATCAAAAAAAGCGTTACAACAGATGCTAAGGGAATTGCCTCTTTTGAAATTAAAGCCAATCCTATTTTATGGACACCAGAAAAACCAAAATTATATGATGTAACCATTTCTAAAGCAGATGAAAATATCGCCGATCAAATTGGTTTTAGAACCATTGAAACCAAGGGCAAGGAAATTCTGTTAAACGGAAAAAAAGTCTTTTTACGCGGAATTAGCATTCACGAAGAAGCGCCTTTTAGATCTGGAAGAGCTTGGTCTCAAGACGATGCCATTACGTTATTGACTTGGGCAAAAGAATTAGGCTGTAATTATGTTCGTTTGGCGCATTATCCGCACAATGAAAATATGGTTAAAGAAGCCGAAAAGATGGGATTAATGATTTGGTCTGAAGTTCCGGTTTATTGGACCATTTCTTGGACAAATCCTGATACCTATGCCAATGCCGAACGCCAGTTGCACGATATGATTTACAGAGATAAAAACCGTTGCGGCATCGTGATTTGGTCAATTGCAAATGAAACTCCGCATGGCGATGATCGAGATGTTTTCTTAAGCAAATTGGCAAAATATGCGCGTACGCAAGATAATTCTCGATTAATTAGTATGGCGATGGAAGTTACTTCGAGCTCCAATAATATCAATACGCTTCATGATAATATGAACGAATATGTAGATATTGTAAGTTTCAATCAATATTTAGGCTGGTATAGAGGAACCAATGAATCTTGTAAAGACATGCAATGGGTAATTCCGTACAACAAACCCGTTATTGTCAGTGAATTTGGAGGCGAAGCTTTGCAAGGTTTACACGGCGACAAAAAAGAACGCTGGAACGAAGAATATCAGGAAGAATTATACATTCAAAACACACAAATGTTTAATCGAATTGAAGGTTTAGCAGGAGTTTCGCCTTGGATCCTAGTTGACTTTAGATCGCCAAGAAGACAATTGCCCAATATTCAGGATTTCTTTAACCGTAAAGGTTTAGTTTCCGATCAAGGAATTAAAAAGAAAGCTTTTTATGTTATGAAAGATTGGTACGCAAAGAAAGAACAAGAATATAAGTAAGTTAAAAATTTAGATAAAGTGAAAAACCTTCAAAGTTTAATTTTGAAGGTTTTTTTGTAATTTTATTTGAAAAAATATAAAGCTTAAATGGAAGTAGAAATTATCATAAGATTGCTTTTAGCCGCATTTTGGGGAGCTTTAATTGGAGCTGAAAGAGAATATAGAGGAAAAGCTGCTGGACTTCGCACCACAATAATGATTTCTGTCGGAGCTTGTTTCTTTACCTTAATGTCCCAATGGATCGGAGGAGATGGAAATCCAGATCGTATCGCTTCTAATATTGTTACCGGTTTAGGTTTCTGTGTGCGGGAGTAATCTTTAGATCAGACAATCATGTTTCGGGCATTACAACGGCAGCGACAATATGGTCGGTTGCGGCAGTTAGTATGGGAGTAGGAGCGGGTTATTATTTTGCTTCGGCTTGTGCGGCGCTTATGATTCTTATAATTCTAACGATGCTAACTTTTCTTCAGGATAAAATTGACCTAATCAATGAGCATAAAACGCTTCGAATAACCTTTAAGCGCTCAGATGCGGGTCATGCGAGATGTAAAGAGCTTTTTTCGACTTACGGTATAAAAGCTAAACTGTTGGTGCAACACCGTACTGTAGATCATATTATTTTAGAGTGGCAGATACACGGTTCGGAACATGCTATAGAATCTCTGTATGGTTCGCTTTTGCAAGATCCAATTTTTGAAGAATTAGTTTTATAAAAAAAAGAATAATGAATTTTAATTTACAACCCGTTTTAGAAAATGATCTTTGTATTCTATCTCCTTTAGAAGAAAAAGATTTTGATGCATTATACAAAGTGGCTTCCGATCCTAAAATTTGGGAACAGCATCCCAACAAAGACCGTTGGAAAAAAGAAGTATTTGAAAACTTTTTTGAAGGAGCGATTAAAAGTAAAGGCGCTTTTAAAATTATAAATAAAGAAACCGGAGAAGTTATCGGAAGTACACGATTTTACGATTTTGATCAAGAAGACGATAGTATTTTTATCGGCTATACTTTTTATGCTGTTTCGTGCTGGGGAAAAGGCGTAAATCAAAGTGTAAAAAAGACCATGCTGGATTATCTTTTTCAATATGTTTCAAAAGTAAAATTCCATATTGGTGCCGAGAATATTCGTTCGCAAATTGCGATTTCAAGAATAGGAGCCGAAAAAATAGCAGAGGAAGTAGTAGCTTATTTTGGAGAAAAACCGAAATTGAATTTCATTTATGAAATTGAGAAGCCAAATTAGAAATGAAATATTTTATTTTTTGTATCCAAACTTGAAATATAGTATAGTGTCTTTTTTATGAATTGTAAAAAAATCTTCGTTTTGTTTTTTGACTATTGTGTCACCAATTTCAAAGTCTTTGTAATGCCAAGCGAATAAAGTATTCTCTTCACAATAAATCTCAATCGTATTATTTTTGTTGTTTTTTATTTTTAAATTAACTTCTCTCCCATGGTTTAGCGGTTTCTTTTCTAAAATGACAAAATCTAAATCTATCCCTTCAAAATATGCTTCTGATTTGCTTCTGTTATACTTTTTACAGGAGGAGACTAAAACGAGACAAGATAATATAAACAGAGCTTTTTTTATTTTCATTTTTAAGAAATGATGCAGAGATTAGTGGCTAGACCATCAAGTCAACAATAAAGAAACTTTGATGTGTTCTTAATTAATTTGTACTAAAATATAGAAAAAAGTTGTTTCACTCAAATTTTAGAATAAATAAAAAACCACCTCTTTTGAAAGGTGGTTTTTTACTTCTTATTGCACCAAATAATCAATTTGATCGGCTTCGCAAAGTCTAAAATAGCCAAAGGCGAAATTATTAGCATCAGAAGTATTGACAATATTTCCTCTAATATTTCCTGGAGGAACAGAAAAAGGATTTGAACTGGAAGCTTCCAAAATTAATTTCCAGTAATTATAGAAGTTTTTAGAAACGCCTCTATGCGTAATTGTAACCGTATTTCCAGGTTTCATTTTGTCTTCATTAGAATATCTTGTACTGATTTCGTTTCCGTTATAAAACTCATCATTTGTAATTTCATATTCAGGATAAATCAAAAATGGAGCTTGATAATCGGTTACATAATAATTGATCTGATCTGCTGGGTCGTTGTAATAAAAAGTCAATTCAATGATATCTGTTCCGTCAAAATCAGGAACAATTTTTTGTTCAATTTTATTAATCGGAGTTACAGAAGTTAGTTTTTCAACTGCCGTAAAACTTTGCCCTTCAGCATTGATAAATAATTTATAATCGGCATCGATTACAGGAATAAAATTGGTGCATTTATAAACTCCAGCCTCGGTTTCGTTAAAGGTAAAAACATCTCCGTTACTATTTTCTACTCGTACTTGCGCACCAGAAACTTTTGGTGTAGAATTGTTGTAATAAGGAGCCGTTTTACTAATTTTTATAGTTTGTTCCTTTCCGTCAGTTCCTTTTTTCCAGATTATTTCGGCATCGATAACCAGTTTCGTTTCGCCAGTTTCCAGATCCAGATTGACTACATCTTCGCAAGAAGCAAAAGAAAAAACAAAAAGAAGACTTATTAATGCCAATGCTCTGTTCATTATCGTATATTTTTTCAATTTATTCATAGCATTAAAATTTAAAATTATAAGAAACTCCAGGAACAATTCCGAAAATAGAAAGCCTTCTGGTTTCATTTGCTCCTGTATCTTCATTGGTTGTAAAACTCATAGAAGCCGCATTTTTTCTGTTGTAAATATTATAAAGGCTAAATACCCAATAGCTCTGCCATCCTTTCTTTTTGTCTGGTTTTGGCGTGTATGTAGCCGCAACATCTAAGTGATGGAAAAGCGGTAATCTATTTTCGTTTCTCAAAGAATAATTCGGAATATGAATGCCTCCCATTTCATAATAACCATTGGCATACGTTACCGGCTGTCCAGACTGTAAAGTGAAATTTCCATTAAATGACCATTTTGGGTTCAATTCATAACTTCCCACAATACTCAAATTATGCAGTTTGTCGTAACCAGATAAATACCAGTCGCCATTTGCAATTCCTGGTTCTTCGGGAGTTCTCCCTGGCGTTTTTTGTTCTGCTCTAGATAAAGTATAAGAGACCCATCCAGTGAAAACGCCTGTATTTTTTCTGAATAACAATTCTAAACCATAAGATCGGGCTTTTCCGTTTAGAATAACTTGCTCAATATTGTTGTTAGCCAAAACATCAGCGCCGTCAATATAGTCAATACGATTTTGAACATTTTTATAGAATAATTCGGTTTCTAAAGAGTAATCTCCGTCTTTGAAATTTCTGAAATACCCCATCGCATATTGGTCCAAAAGCTGAGGTTTTGTGAAAGGTCCGCTTGGTGTCCAGATGCTCATTGGCAACGGTGACTGTGTGTTTGATAAAATATGAATGTATTGTGCCATTCTGTTGTAACTTGCTTTTACAGAAGTTTCGTCGTTAAAAGCATAAGACAATGCAGCTCTCGGTTCAAAATTATTGAAACTGCTGATTTTTTTTCCTTTTCCATAAGAAATGCTTCCGTTTGGAGTTCCTTCCTCATAAATATTGTATAAAGGATTATAAACAACAGCCTGATTGTTTTCGTAAGTGCTGATGGTTTCATCTCCTAAACGGTAAAACATGCTGTAACGAAGTCCATAGCGGAAAGTCAGTTTTTCTGTAATCTGATTTTCAAAATCGACAAAAGCAGAAGTTTCTAAAGCATATTTTTTATCCAGCTGCATATAATTAAACTGCGAATCTGAAGAAGTCGGTTTTACAACGCCAGGATTGAAATTATAATACAAACCATCAATTCCATAATTGATTTTAAACTTCTCCGATTGTTGGAAATTCCAATTGTATTTCAATCCGTAACTCGCAATATTGCTGTCCCATTTAAAACTTTCAATTGGAATTTCTAGATTGAATCTGTAATCACTATAAAAAACGGATAAATTGCTGTTCAAGCGATCAGTAAATTTATGTTTCCAATTTAAAATCCCCATTGTGCTTCCATACGTACTTGCAAAACGATCGTTAATATCGAATAAATCATTTCCGAAATAACCCGAAAACGAAAGTGTATTCTTGGCATTAAAACGATAATTTAATTTGGCATTTAAATCATAAAACATCGCTGAGTTATTATTATCTGCCAATTTCATAAATAAATGCGCATAAGAAGCTCGCCCAGAAACAATAAAAGAACCTTTTTCTTTTTCTAACGGACCTTGAACTAAAAGACGGCTGGAGATAATTCCAATTCCTCCATTTACTTTATATTCTTCAAAATCTCCAGTTTGCTGCGTTACATCTAAAACAGAAGAAACACGTCCTCCAAATTTTGAAGGAATCCCTCCTTTATATAAATCTAAACCGTTAACGATATCGGCATTAAAAATAGAGAAGAACCCAAACATATGCGAATCTGCATAAACTGGCGCACCATCCAAAAGAATCAAATTCTGATCGGCAGCACCACCTCTTACATTAAAACCCGAAGAAGCTTCTCCCGCATTGGTAACTCCAGGAAGAGTCAAAATTGATTTTAATGGATCTGGCTCACCCATAGCAACAGGAATTTTTTTAATTTCCTGCATCGAAAGCTTATTAACACTCATTTGAGTTGCTTTAATATCGGCAGCTTTATTGTTCATTACAATAACTTCTCCCAATTGCTGGCTATCTGGATCTATGTTGAAATTGACTTTATTGTCATCTGTAACAGAAACTCGTTTTTCTTCATTTTTAAATCCAACATAACTTACTTGAACCGTGTAATTTCCGTCAGGAACTTCAATGCTATAATTTCCATTAACATCTGTTACAACACCTGTTTCCAATTCTTTAATAAAAACATTGGCGCCAATAACGGGTTGTCTTTCATCGTCAAAAATGCGACCTGTCAGCTTATTTTTTTTTTTAGCTGTTTTTTGAGTTTGAGATTTCTGTTTGACAAAAATATTATTGCCCGAAATAGAAAACTGTACAATCGAAGTTTGATTTAATTCAGAAATAATCTTCTCAATTTCGATAGTCTTAAAAGTGCTTTTTTTCGTAAAATATTTTTTATTCGTATCAATTTGATCTGTAAAAGCAAATTTAAAATCGGTTTGATTTTCAATCTGCTTGAAGAACTCTTTTAATGTCGTATTTTGATCTACAGTTATGGTAACGCTCTGAGCGGACATACATAAACTGAATAAAAAAAAGCATGCTGAAATTATATGCTTCATGAAATTTTGTATTTTTGAATATTATTAAATGGAATAACCTCGTGTTATCCTGAATATTAGGAGGATGTGGAGTTTCGCGGCTTACATCCTTTCTTGTTTTTTATTGAAAAGTGATCTGTTTTAAATCTTCATTTATTTCAAAATTTAGGTTATACATTTCTGATATTAATTGTAAAATTGTTTTTAAATCCTCTTTTTTATTGATTCGGATTGTAATTTTCTGATCAAGATTTTCTTTCGGAATATTGACTTTATAGCCATAGTTTTCTTCAATGTATTGACTGATAATCGACAGTTTTTCGTTATCAAAATCTATAAATCTGCTAAATTCTGTTACTGAAGCCGTTTGGTTTCCGTAGGTAAATTTATCACCAGGTTTCAAAATCCATTTTTGATTTTGGCCTTTTACATTCATTTGAACGCTTCCTTCAAAAAGTTCAACGGTCACTTCTTCATTTTCAGATTCTTTAACCGTAAAAGAAGTTCCTAAAACGGTAGTTGTCGTTTCATCGCAGAAAACCTGAAAAGGATGCTGTTTGTCTTTTTTAACTTTAAAATAAGCCTCACCATCAATTTGAATTTTTCTGTTCAAGGCAAAATTCTGCCCAAAAGAAATTTTAGAATTCGGACCTAATTCTACTTTTGAACTATCTGGCAAAACAACATACTTTATGGCTGAGGTAGTATTTTCGATTACATTTTCGGCAAGAACTATATTTTCAGCAGCAGTTTCCTGGTTGAAATAAATTCCAGTTCCAATAAGTGTAAAAAGTAAAACAGAAGCCGCCGCATAAAGATGCCAAGGTTTAAATTTCCTTTTCTTCTCAGAAAATGTTTTAGCATGGAATTGTTCCCACGAAGCTTGTTTTTCGGTGTCCGAATGAGAAAGGGGAGACTCTTCCCATAACTTTTTAAATTCCTCGTCAAATTTTTCCTGATCCATTTTTTTTAGGTGTAAATGATTTGACAATGAAAACCTTGTTTGTTAAAAACACTGTAAACCATTTCTTTAATGTCTCGATTAGTTTCGATTTTAAGGATGTTTTCTTTTCCTTGACGATCAAAATTTATGATACAATCAGAAATAATAAACTGTAAATAAGCTACAAGTAAACTTGCGTCTTTCTTTGTTTTTACATTAGTTTTATACGCTTCGATATGCATTTTTAGTTCTTGTTTTTTAGTATAACAAACGAGAACTAAAAAGTTCCTAATGGTTTTCGATTTTTTTTCGAATAAATTTACTGGCGAGATAAATATGATTGGCAATGGTCTTTTCAGAAAGATCCGTTATTTCTGCAATCTCCTTATAGCTAAGGTTTTCCAGTTTGTGTAAAGTGAATATTTTTTGCTGCTGCTCTGGAAGCTGATTTATGAAATTTTGTAGTTTTTCTTGTCTTTCTTCAAAAATTCCAGTGTCAGTTTCTTCATCTAGCATTTCAACTTGAGAAGGATCAAGCTGTACTATTTTATTTTCTCTGTTAACATGATTAATAATAATGTTCTTGCAGATAGTAAAGATCTGTTTGTCGAACAGTACCTCTTCGTTAAGCAGTTCTCTTTTATTGTATAGTCTTATGAAAGTTTCCTGAACAAAATCTTCGGGAGTAAGTACAGAAGAATGGAATCGTTTGGCAATATTTATAAGTTTATCGTAATAGTTGAAGTAGACTTCTTTGAAAGCTGCTTCATTACCTTTTTTTAAACTTAAAATAAATTTTTTATTGTCCATAACGAAAATATCGTGACTAGCTTCCTAGTTCTAAACTCATTGGAGTCAATATTATTGTATTCAGAAATTGAGTTGTCCCAAGTGAGAATGTAATAAGTTACAAAGAACCGTAATTTAATTTAAGATTTGACGCTTTTGCATAATAAATGTTACAATTTATACGCTTCTTTTTTTATGTATAAAAACAAATTAGCAAAGGAAAAGCAATGTTAGTATTGGTGTTTTTCGAGCCATTACTGCGATAAACCGATTTTTATCCTTAAATTGTTGGTTACAAAAATTAACTGCTATGACTTTGCAAAGACTTTTAGTTTTAATCCTTATTCCTTTTTTGATTTCCTGTGATAATAAAAAAGAACAAGAACTCACACAAAGAGAAAACGCGCTTCTGGAACGCGAACAGAAATTTGCCGACAAAGAAGCCGAATATGAATTATTGTTGAAGATGAAAGACAGTCTTCAATTGGCTGTACAGATAAAAGATTCGGTGCCCAAGATTCAGACTTGGCCAGATAGCCTAAAGATTAAATGGAACAGTAAAATGATTTGCCGAGAATCCAATTGCAGTAATTATGTTATTGGAGATCAGCGTACAGAAGTCTGGGAATTTGCATCAGATTCTACAGGAATGTACGCGAATGTATTGAGCAATAATCAGATTAAGAGAGTTTTTAGAGGACAATATTTAGTCAATAAAATAGTACTCGATTCAGCCAAAGAGAGTTCTGCTAAAAGCAATATAAAAATTAATGTTGTATTGGACGATATCAAAAAAAATGTCATTAAAGGAACGCAGACCATAACTGGACAAGACAATTGCACTACAAAATTCTCGGTCGAACTTACGCCATCTAAAAAATAATTTATGTTTTTGAGTATACATCATATAACTCTCCCAATAGAAGATCCGCTTTTAAAATTTCTTATCGAAATTATCATCATCTTGTGCATTCCTCTTTTATTGAATAAAATTAAGGTGCCACATTTGCTTGGGCTTATCATTGCTGGAGCTGTTGTTGGTCCTAACGGTTTTGGATTGCTTTCAAGAGACAGCAGCGTTGTGGTGACGGGTACAACAGGATTGTTGTATATTATGTTTTTGGCTGGATTGGAAATTGATATGGCCGATTTCAAAAAAAATAAATGGAAGAGCATCACCTTTTCTCTTTACACTTTTGCTGTTCCTTTTATTTTAGGACTTGTTGGCGGTTATTACATTTTAGGTTTTTCATTATTGACTTCGGTGCTTTTTGCCAGTTTGTTTTCATCGCATACTTTAATTGTATATCCAATGATCAGCAGTTTAGGAATTGCTAAAAATCTTGCGGTTAATGTAACGGTAGGCGGAACCATGATAACAGACGTTCTTTCTCTTCTTGTTTTGGCTGTTGTAGTCGGAATGTCACAAGGAGAAGTCGGAACAGCGTTTTGGCTGAAACTTTCCATTTCTATGGTTCTATTTACTTTGATTGTTTTATTAGTGTTTCCCATAATTGCCCGATGGTTTTTTAAGAATGTAGAAGATAAAATTTCGCAGTATCTTTTTGTTATTGTAATGATTTACCTTGCCGCGCTTCTAGCTGAACTTGCTGGAATTGAATCGATAATTGGAGCATTTTTTGCAGGACTGGCGTTAAACAGACTGATTCCGCATACTTCCTCTTTAATGAATAGGGTAGAGTTTGTAGGGAATGCCATTTTTATTCCTTTCTTTTTGATAAGTGTGGGAATGCTTATTGATTTTAGTGCTTTTATACAAAGCTGGGAAACCTTATGGGTGGCCGCAATTATGCTGATTGCTTCAATTGGCGGAAAATATTTTGCAGCAATCTTAACTCAGAAAACATTTAAATTGACCAATGATGAAGGCAAACTGATTTTTGGAATGAGTTCGGCTTCTGCTGCGGCAACTTTAGCATCAGTGATGGTTGGGTACAATATCATTATTGGAGAAAATGATGCAGGCGAACCAATAAGACTTTTAAACGATCATGTTTTAAATGGCAGCATACTTCTGATTTTGATTTCCTGTACTGTATCTTCTTTCGTTTCTATGGCAACTGCCCAGCGTATAGCAGATGCAGATAAGGACAATAAAGTATCGGGAAATAGTGAAGAAAAAGAAAATATACTTTTGGCGCTTAACCATGAAGATACCGTAGATAAAATGGTCAATCTGGGACTTATGGTAAAAACTTCAACCAACACAGATCGAATTTTTGCTGTAAATGTTATTAATGAAGAAGAAAATGAATCGTCGGTAAAAAATGCCGAAAGAATTTTAGAAGCGGCAGTAAAAGCAGCTTCGGCGGCCGATGTTAAACTAAATCCCATTACGCGCCATGATAATGATACCGCCAGCGGAATAAGTAATGTTGTTAAAGAAAAAGAAATTACCGATCTTATTGTAGGATTACAAGGTGGAAAAGGCTTTTCGGCTTCTTTTGTATACAATTTGTACAACGGATACCTTCGAAATAAAAATATAAATCTCATGGTGTATCATGCAGTTCAGCCGGTATCGACAATTAAAAAATATGCTGTGCTGATACCTGAAAATGCAGAAATGGATGCTGGATTTTTTCATTCGATGTTAAGGATCTGGAATATCGGACGTAATTCTGGTGCGAAAATGAGTTTCTATGGAAAAGACAAAACCATGCTCATTTTGAAAAGGATTGTAAAAAAAGCATCAATTGAAGCTACATTTGAAACCATTGGTTCTTGGCAAGAAGCGCAAGAAATTGCTTTCGATCTAGGACAAGACGTTGGATTGATAATTATGATGGCCGATAAAGGAATGCGTTCTTACGTTCCGCATATGAAGGATGTGCCAGATCTGCTTAATAGTAGAGCGAGCAATAATAATTATATACTCATTTATCCTTTTAGCAAAACAGAAATAAATACTATAGAAAAAAGAGCTGTAAGCAGTCACGACGATTTTGTGGAGATTGGTAAAGTCATTCGAAATATTTTTAAATAAGGATAAAAATAAAACCCCTTAAACACAGATAGATTTAAGGGGTTTTGTTTTTTGGGATATTTAAGAATTCAGCGTAAGCATCATTTGAATATCTACTCTGTCGTAAGATGACGAAATGCCTGTTATTTCTTTAAAACCTAGTTTTTCATACAATTTAATAGCGGGTTTCAGTTTGGTGTTGCTTTCCAGATAGATTTTAGAAGCGCCTTGTTCTATAGCCCATTTTATTGCCGATTCAGCCAATAATAGTCCAACACCTTTTCCTTGCGCTTTCGGACTTACAGCCATTTTGGCCAATTCGTAATCATACTCTTTTCCATCACCTTTTATTAAAGAGCAAACGCCTAAAACTTCATCATTTAAAATGGCAGAAAATATTTCTCCGCCTTTATTTATAATATATTCTTCGGCATGATCGAGCGCTTTTATGTCATTTGGTTCAACTACAAAATAAGTCGAAATCCACTCTATATTTAAATCCTTAAAACTTTTTTGATACTTCGGATTATAAGTTGTTATTTCTACTTGGTCTTTATTCTTCATAATGCTATTAAATACTGTTTTTTATTATTCTGCCCAATTTTTCTAAATCAGAATCGACGCGTTCATTCCATTCTAAAACATACGTCAATCTCATGCAGTTGTTGTATTGATTGTACTGCGAAAAAATTCTTCCCGGCGCAAAGACGATTTTTTGGGCTAGGGCAGTGTTGTATAATTCTGTTGTAGAAATTCTTTCATCTAATTCTAGCCATAACATAAAACCGCCTTTTGGTTGTGCTATTTTAGTATTGTCAGGGAAATAAGATTCTACAGCTCGGTTAATCTGGAGATAATTAGCATAAAGCTTATTTCTAAATGTTCTAAGATGATGATCGTAACGTCCGTGTTCTAAGAAATCTGCAATAACATCTGAGTATAAAGAGGAATTACAAACTGTTTGAACCAGCTTTTGACGTATAATTTTGTCTTTAAATTTTCCAGGAGCAATCCAACCAACACGATAACCAGGCGCAAGAGTTTTAGAAACAGATCCTATCCACAAAACCAAACCAGCTTCATCATAAAATTTACAAGGTTTCGGACGCTCTGAACCAAAGTAAAGATTACCGTAAATATCATCTTCAATTAACGGAATGTTGTATTGAGTAATTAGCCTTACCAATTCCCGTTTGTTTTCATCAGGCATTTGAAATCCCATTGGATTATTGAAATTGGTAACAAAACAACAAGCCTTAATCTCAGGCAGTACTTTTTTCAAGGCATCAAGATCTAATCCATACAAAGGATGGGTTGGAATTTCAACCGCTTTCAGGCCTAATGCCTTAATTGCTTGAAGTATTCCAAAATAGGCTGGACTTTCTACCGCAACGCTATCTCCAGGAGATGTCACGGCCATAAGCGCATTATACATTGCGTGCATGGCACCAGAAGTAATTACAAGATCATCTTCCGTAATTTTTCCTTCCATAACCAATGCCCATTTTGCAATGGCTCGTCGAAGTTCTTCCGATCCCTGAACTGGTTCGTAGGCAGTGCCTGCATCACCTCTATTGCGAACAGCATTGATGATTCCTTTATTAAGTTTAGCAACTGGAAGGAAATTCTTTCCGGGTAATCCGAGTGCAAATTGTGTTACATCGGTTTGATTGATGGTGCCGAAAACTTTATCAATAAGATCTTCAGGGGTGTTTTTTGTTTCGTGATTGTTTATACTCGCAATTGTGGGAAGTGCCGTCGTTCGCTGTGAACTTTTACTCACATAATATCCCGTTTTTGGGCGGGATTCTATAAGCGAACGGCTCTCTAATTCCAAATACGCTTGCTTAATGGTATTTAAGCTAACATTATACAGCTTTTGCGCACTTCTAACAGAAGGCAGTTTGTCGCCAAGCGAAAGAGTCTCATTGTGAATTTGATCCTCAATAATTTTGGCAATTTTAAAATATAATGTTTCGTGATTTTTCATTTTTTCTTTTCCGTTAAGCGTCTAAAAGCTCAGGCAGTGAACAAAATGTTCTGTGCTTTGCCTTAATTGTTCGGCGTTATTGAAATTTGCATTCCTCTTTTTCTTTAAAAAATTCAGAATGTATTCATTAAATATTATTCTGTCTTCATTAGTCAAACTTCCGTCATCATATATTTGAAATATGATTTCGTTCTTTTCATCCAATATTAAACTAGCAAACGAATTAATTTTATTGTCTTTTTCGCAAAGAAGAAAAGGAATTCCAAAAAGCATTTTATCTTCAGCTTTCACATTACTATTTTTATTGAAGATGTTTTGTAAAATCTCCATGTCAAATATATATACCTCTCTAAAAGTTATTTTTTTCTGTGTTATTGCTTTAGATTCCATATCTTTTTTTAGCAAAATTATTGCTCTTAAAGATTTGGGTACAGATACAGAAAAATATTTTTTTAAGGGTACAGATAAAATTACTGTTTTTTGATGACAGGGAAAAGAATTGTAAAAAGAAAGTCCCTGAATATATTTATTCAAGGACTTTTACTATTTTCTTAAAAATTATTAAGGAAAGACTAAAAAATAATTATTGCTTTTCCTGTTCCAAATCTGCAGCAGAAATCTGATCTAAGATGTTGGTTTGATTTGGCGAAATGTAGTTTTTGTTTTCGCTAATTTGCTCTTTCTTAAAAAGAAGATCAAGCGCATTGTAAAGTTTTAATAAAACATCTTTGTCTTCTTTGGCAATATCTAAAGCAGTATTGAAATTAAAAACATAATTATTAGAATTACGTACTTCTACTTTTATAGTTTTAGATGTGATCTTAAATTTTACTATGTCCATATGTTATAAATTACCTCTGCAAAATAACTATTTTAATGGCAGTTTTTATGGTTATTTTTTGATTTTTTAATTACAAAGAATTTTTATTTTCTTCTTTCAATTTCAGCAGTACATCCATTGCTTTCAGAGCGTCATTTTCGTCAACAAATATGTGGTCGTGTAAATAGGCGGCAACTACATTGCAACTAATATTGGCATTTCCTAGTGCCTGAGAAAATGCAGCGGTCAAACCCACAGCGGCTAAAGAAGAATGAACTTCTAAAGTAATCCAAGAAGCAATATAAGAGAAATGAAGATTAAGCTCTTCTGCAAAATGTTTTTCTAATACTACAGTAATGCCTTCTTTTTCTTTAAATAGAAATAAAATTTTTGAAAAAGGAATCTGTTCCAGAGAATCTACTTTTGTAAAAACATATTTTCCTTCATTAAGAACAGGATTAAGATTCTCCAAAATAGTACTTAAATTTATTTCGCCTTCCATAAAATGAGGAGTATTTTTTATTTAAAGATAATAAAAAACCCTTAAATGTTTCTGTCTAAGGGTTTTACCTTTAAGTAGCGAGGACGGGAGTTGAACCCGTGTCCGCGTTGGCGGATAAGAATCCTGCTATAGTTGTTGCTGAATCAATTTTTTTATGAACTCTCTTCCCATCCCAGTTTTTAGAAATTTCTCTCTTTTCATCGCATCATTCTTTGAATTGAAAAACTCAACATAGATTACTTCCCAAGGTCTAAATTTGATAGTGTAACCTTTTTTTGCCAAAAGATTGTGAGATTTAAATCTTTCTATCAAGTTGGAAGTGAATCCAGTATAGTTCTTTCCGAATTTTTTAGAATAAAGTATGTAAACTACAAATTCTTCCATAACTTTTAAGATGGTAATGGTAAAAAAAAACACCACTTCGAAAAGTGGTGTTTACCTGTAGCGAGGACGGGAGTTGAACCCGTGACCTCAGGGTTATGAATCCTGCGCTCTAACCAACTGAGCTACCTCGCCTGGACTGCTATCATGAATTCCTGATTGCGGGTGCAAAGATATAAATATTATTAAAGCATACAAGCATAAAATGAAGAAAAAAAAATATTTTTAAAAATGCATTGTTTTTGGACATATATTCTTATATTTCGAAAAAAAATAAAGTAGCACATGGATTCAAAAATACGTTACGAAATAGAGTTTCCGATCAATTCTTCGCCACAATTATTGTATCAATATATATCAACTCCGTCAGGTTTACAAGAATGGTTTGCTGACAATGTTAATTCAAGAGGTGAATTTTTTACCTTTATGTGGAATGATTCACAGGAAAAAGCGCGTCTGGCTTCAAAAAAATCTGGAGAAAAAGTAAAATTCAAATGGGTTGATGATAGCAGTAAAGATACTGAGTACTTTTTTGAACTTCATATTTTAGTCGATGAATTGACTAAAGATGTATCGCTTATGGTAGTCGATTTTGCCGATAAAGATGAATTAGGCGAAGCTAAACAATTGTGGGAGAATCAGATCTCAGATCTAAAACATCTTATAGGATCTGTTTAGCAAAAGTCTATTTTATACCTTATATTTGCCCTGAACAAAATTCAGGGTTTTTTTATGATTAATTTTAACGGAAATATAGCGCAGGAAGACAATATGTTAACTCTAAACCGCGCTTTTTTGTATGGTGACGGAATATTCGAAACAGTAAAAATTGTCAATGGGAAAATCTTGTTCCTTGAAGATCATTATTTTAGATTAATGGCTTCAATGCGTGTGGTTAGAATGATGATTCCGATGGATTTTACAATGGAGTATTTTGAAGAACAGATTCTTAGTTTGGTAAAAGAACAAGGAATTGAGGCTTCAGCACGAGCAAGAATTACAGTTTTTAGAAACGATGGCGGTTTATATCTTCCCAAAAGCAATGATATTTCATTCTTAATCAACGCTATTTCTCTTGGAAATAAATCCTATAGCGTAAATGCAAACGAATACGAAGTAGATTTGTATAAAGACTTCTACGTGACAAAACAATTATTATCTTCTCTTAAAACGACCAATAAGATAATTAATATTACAGGAAGTATTTATGCGAGTGAAAATGATTTGGCAAATTGTATCTTACTGAATGATAGTAAAAATGTTGTAGAAGCACTTCAGGGAAATATTTTTATGGTAATGGGTAACAAGCTTATTACGCCTCCAGTTTCAGAAGGTGCTTTAAACGGAATTATGCGTAAACAGATTTTAGTTCTAGCTAAAAAAATAGAAGGTATAGAGGTATCAGAAGAAATAATTTCGCCGTTTGATCTTCAAAAAGCAGACGAATTATTTCTAACTAATGTAATCATGGGAATACAGCCGATAACTAAATATCGAAAAAAGGAGTTTACAACAAATCTGGCTCATTTATTAGTGCAGCGACTAAATGAATCCATCTCTGAAAATTAATTCAGATATGGATTTTCAGGTGCGTTAGACCAAATAAGATAATCGCCGCCAAGCTCAATAATCTGCTCTTTCCAAAAATGGGTAGTAGATTTTCCGATAATTTTATTTTTGTAATTATTATCAGCAATAATCCAAGAGTTTCCCTGCATTTCATTCTCAAGCTGATTTTCTTCCCAACCAGTGTAGCCTAAGAAAAAACGAATATTATTTTTGCTAATAGATCCGTTGTTTATTAAGTCCTTGGTTGACTCAAAATCGCCACCCCAATAAATCCCGTTTGAAATCTCAACACTATTTGGGATTAATTCAGGGATATTGTGAATAAAATAAAGGTTGTCTTGTTCTACAGGGCCGCCGTTATATATCTTAAAGTTAGCATCAATCTCGGGTATTAAGTCATTAATAGTATATTTTAATGGCTTATTAATTATAAAACCTATTGATCCTTCCTTGTTATGGTCTGCTAATAAAATTACCGATCTGTTAAAAGATAAATCTCCAATTATTGAAGGCTCGGCAATAAGCAGGTGTCCTTTTTTTAATTTTTCTGAAATCATACGGTTACAATTTTTATTAAATTTAATCATAAAAAAATTAAAATCACAAAAAAAATCGTTAAACCGCATAAAAAAACCTTCCAGAAGGAAGGTTTTAATTATATTATAAGTTTAGAGAACTTTCTTACTTAGTTCACTGCACCTTCTAATTCAGCACCAGCTTTAAATTTTACAACGTTTTTAGCTGCGATTTTGATAGTTTTTCCTGTTTGAGGGTTTCTACCGTCTCTAGCAGCTCTTGAAGATACTGACCATGATCCGAAACCTACTAATGAAACTCTTCCACCTTTTTTCAAAGTAGTTCCTACATTACCTAAAAAAGACTCTAAAGCTAATTTCGCCGCAGCTTTTGTAATTCCTGCATCAGCAGCGATAGCATCGATTAATTCTGATTTGTTCATAATAATTAGTTATTAATTGTTGGTTAAAAAAAATTGTTAATACACAAATTTAGTAGGAAATCCGTTGCGTGCAAGTGTTTTCTTTATTTTTAGCAAAAATTGTTAATAACTTGCTTTTTTTGTTCATAAAGGGTGTTATTCATCGATGAAAAACAGGTACAAACCCCTGTTTTACTGACCTTAATACACTTTTGCAACATCTGAAAAGCTTACTCCATTTAATAATTCTGAGGCAAGCATTCTCTTTTTTCCTGGAAATTGTAGACTTAATAACTGAATAAAGCCCTCTTTTATTGCAATCTTGATTTCTTTTTTAGTGCTAATTAGCTTTCCGATCTCATAAGAATGTGATTCTGAGACTAGTTTGGCTTCGTAAATTTTGATATTTAATTCTTCATTTTGATCTTTTAAAAAGCACCAAGAGGCAGGATACGGACTTAATCCTCGAATTAAGTTATTAATTTCTTCACCAGATTTTGTCCAGTCGATCTTGCAGTTTTCTTTGTTTAATTTATAAGCAGTTTTAATATCGTGGTTGTCTTCTTGGATTGTTGTGGTAACATTTCCGTTTTCAATAACTTTTAAAGTATCAATTACAGTTGTGCTTCCTAGGTCCATTAAACGATCATGAAGTTGTCCTGCCGTTTCTTCTGGCTCAATATTGATTTCAGAATTTAAAATCATGGCACCGGTATCAATTTTATCATCAATAAAGAAAGTCGTAACTCCAGTTTTAGTTTCTCCATTAATAATAGCCCAATTAATAGGAGCAGCCCCACGATAATTTGGCAATAAAGAAGCATGAAGATTAAAAGTTCCTAAACTTGGCATTTCCCAAACCACTTTTGGCAGCATTCTAAAAGCAACTACGATTTGTAAATTGGCATTTAAAGCTTTTAATTCGGCTAAGAAACTCTCGTCTTTTAAATTGGTTGGCTGTAATAAAGTAAGGTTGTTGGCAAGTGCATATTCTTTAACAGCCGAATATTTAATTTTTTGTCCGCGTCCTGCTGGTTTATCTGCAGCAGTAATTACGCCAACAACATCATAGTTATTTTTAATAATGGTGTCCAAAATGCCAACGGCAAATTCTGGCGTTCCCATAAATATAATTCTCAATTTCTCCATTATGATTTTAAAGTGTATTTATTATTCGCTTGTATAATGATATGATTGTTTTCGAGCAATTCCTGAAGAACCGACAAAATGTCTTTTGTATCCATTTTTATCTGATTTTCTATTTCTCTCGAAGTCAAAGAAGCGGTTCTGAGTAAAGATAAAATCTTATCTGCAATTGAATCGGCCTCGGTAATTTTTCCTTTTAGTGTAATGCAGTACGAACAGATGCCGCAGTTTTCTTTTGTTTCTTCTCCAAAATAATCCAAAACCAATCTGTTTTTGCAGGTTTTATTGTCCTTTATATAATGAAGAACCGATAAAAGCTGTTCTTTTTTAACTTCATTCTGTTTTTCTAAATATTTCGAAACTCTATTTATAGTATGGTCATCTTCACGAACTTCATTAAACAAAATTGTAGCATCGTTATTTTTAGATTTATATTCAATAATTTCTTTTTCTTTTAATTTCTCTAAAACAGCAAGAACCTGTTCTTCAGAACGATTCGATTTTTTAGCAATCAATCCCAGGTTTAAATTAGATTTTACCTCGTAAACTCCTGGGTAAGTTCTTAGAATGGCCAAAATGATTTCTTCGTCATTTGGGTTTAAACTCATGTATCGAATGACTTCTTTAGATTCGATCAAAAACTGAATATTGATTTTCTCTGAAAACTCCTGAGACATGGTAATAATTCCCTGCTGATTCAGAAACTGTAAAGCATTATAGGTTTTAAGAGTAGGGAAGTCGTATTTATTGCAAAAATGATTCAGTTTGAAAGAAAAAGTTTCGTCTAAACCTTCTCCGTAAGCAATCTGAAAGTAGTTGCACAGTTTGTTGTACATCGTTTTCAGAAACTTTTTGTCTGGCAAAATATTTAAAAATTGCTGTTCCGTCTGAATAGAATCTGAATTATTATACAAAAGAACCGAAAAGGCTTTTGCGCCATTTCGTCCTGCGCGCCCAGATTCTTGATAATAATTTTCTAAGTTTTCTGGAAGCTGTGTATGAATAACGGTTTTTACATTGTCTTTGTCAATTCCCATTCCGAAAGCATTTGTGGCAACAATAACTTGCGCCTGCTCAGACATCCACAACTGCATGTTTTTGTCTTTTTCTTTAGATGAAAGTCCGCCGTGATAGTAAGTTGATGTAAAACCTAACGATTGCAATTGCGAAGACATGTTTAAACACCCTTTGCGATTTCGCACATATATAATAGAAGGCTGCGGATTTTTTTTAAGAATCTGTTCGGTGCGGTATAATTTATCTTCCACTTCAAAAACCATATAAGCGATATTTTTTCGCTCAAACGACTGCTGAAAATGTCTTGGATTTTTTAATTCTAACTGCGTCCTAATATCTTCAATAACTCTCGGAGTTGCTGTTGCAGTCAAAGCCAAGAACGGAATTTTCGGAAAGAACTTTTTCAATTCCGAAATTTTAAGATACGCAGGCCTAAAATCATGACCCCATTGCGAAACACAATGCGCTTCGTCAATAGCAATTAAATTGATAGGCAGGTTTTTAATACGTTCCAGAATCCAATCCGATTGCAAACGCTCTGGCGATAAGTAGAGGAATTTATAATTTCCGTACTGGCAATTATCCAAAA
Organism: Flavobacterium sp. B330r; assembly: GCF_056824325.1. Classification (NCBI taxonomy): domain Bacteria; kingdom Pseudomonadati; phylum Bacteroidota; class Flavobacteriia; order Flavobacteriales; family Flavobacteriaceae; genus Flavobacterium; species Flavobacterium sp. B330r. Next base: position 912,722 of record NZ_CP124860.1, on the reverse strand, counting down.
GGTCAATCAATTCTTCGGTATGAATTCCGCCCGTAAGCGCAATTGCTTTGATGTCTCTTTTCTGCAGATTCATCACCTGGTCTTTCATTAAGGCAATCAAAGGCGAAATAACGAGACAGATTCCTTCTTGCATCATGGCCGGAACCTGAAAACAAATTGATTTTCCGCCGCCCGTAGGAAGCACGGCAAAAGTATCCTGTCCTTCCAGAACCGAATCGATAATTTCTTTTTGCAACGATCTAAAACTGTCGTGTTTCCAGTATTTTAGAAGAATATCCTGTGCTCCGAGCATTGCTTTGGTTTTAAAGTTAAAAATTTAGAAAACAGTTTCTAGTTTTGCAACTTTAAACCATACCGCTAAATTTTGTCTAAGATATAAAGAATTCTGTTTTCAACTGTATCTTTAGGAACTTCAATCAGTTCGTAACCATATTTTTTGTAAGTTTCAACAAGGTGCTCTTGGATTTTTACTGCCTGATCAAAATTTTCATAACGTTCAGAATCACTTTGGTAAATTTCTTCCCAAGGCGGTAAAATAAAAGTTTTAGAATATTTATAATCTTCGCATGCTTTAACGAAACTTTCCGGATATTCATCGCCAATATAATCCATATAAGCTACCACATCTGGAATTCCTCTGTCAATAAAAACCACATTATCAGGTTCTTCAAGAGCATTTTTATATTGATCGATACGACCTTCCAATAGCATTTCGCTAAACAAAAGCGGCTGTTCTAGAAACAACTGCTCAATGCCTTGTTCTTGCGCTTTCATGGTAACCTGTCTAGAGATTTCTGGATAGCAGCAAAAGCCACGAGCTACCAATTCGTTAATAAGTGTTGATTTTCCAGTACCAGGTCCGCCAAGCAAGACTATAATTTCTTTTTGCACTATTCTAAAAATAAAGCGCAAATTTACCTAAACTTATTTATAATTAAAAAGAATATTTGCTTGAAGCGAAAGATTTGGCATTTTTTCTAGTCATGGGTTCCTGCTGTCCGCTGCAATCTTATGCTTTTTAAAGAAAAAAGCAAAAGGATTTCCGCTTCCATCAGGGCTAAAAAGGAGAGATGGTTTTGTTTTTGGAATTATTTTATGAATGTAATTTTACGAAACAAAAAAGTCCCAGAGGGACGACATATTTATAGAGAAAATAGGGATGTCATAGGTTAAAAAGCTCTGGAGGAGCGAAACATTTTATTGTAATTAATATGTCGCTCCTCCGGAGCTTTTTGATATGTGGTAAATTGTTTTTCTATAAATATTTTGCTCCGCTGGAGCAGTTTCTAAAATGGGAAAAAGAAAACTATTTTTTATGCTCTTCCTGAAATGTTTAGATTTGAATAATTATGTTTGGTTAAATTGATCTTTAAATTAATATTGCAGTTTCCGCCGTCACTCATATCTATTAGGCTATATTGAAATGTTTCATTCAAATCGAAATCTTTACAATAACAGCTTATCCATATTTCTTTTTCTTGTTTTTCATTTAAAACAACAATACATTGTTTTAGGTATTGATTTATATTTCTAAGTTTTGAACTATTTTCTGAAAAGCATTTTTTTAAAATTTCATCCAATTCGGTTAATTCGTTTTGATTTAAATCTAAAGGTTTGATATTTTTTGATCTATTTCGAAAGTATCTTTCATGAAATTTTTCTTCAAAACTAAAAAAAGCGTAGTCCTTATGTTTTTTTAAATCTAATTTACTTTTTGTATGAAACACATTCTTTTTGACTTCAATTTTTAGAGGAAAGTCTCCGTCAATAAATTCAATGAAATTATTTTTTATGACTGCTTTTTTACTTCCGTTATAACGGAAACGTGTTTGACTGAAATAAATAGTGTCATTTTTCTTGTAGCAGAAGTCATTAAATTTTTCTAATTTTTCATGATTTATATCTTTGTCAATAATTGTAAAGATATATGAGCTATCGGAGAAAAATTGAAATTTGAAGCTTGACTTGCCAAAGAAATTATAATGATTTACAGCAGAGATTTGCTCGATCTTTTGTTCATTTTTTTTAGATTTAGATTCTTTACATTGAATGCATAATCCTAGAATAATTATTGACAATATTATTTTCATAGGTTTTATTTTACTCACAAAACAAATACTTCCCAGAACTTTTTCCGTTTTTAGAAGGAACAATCAAATGCGATTGGAATTTTTTGCCTTTCAGAACATCATTCACAAAATCTAAAACATATTGTTGTCCTTCGTGGAAAAGATAACCAGAGAATTCATGTCCGCCACCGCAGAAAGTAATCAGTTCGATGTCTTTATGCAAATCGTTCATTTGATTATAAACGGCATAAGAGCCAAAAAGAATCAACCAACCAGAAGCATTTGTTGGGCAAGAACGATGTGAACCTGCAGCGTACGGAACAGTATCATCATTGCTTCCGTGCGCCAATAACATCGGAATTGCTTTTTCTTTTGTAATCAAATTAATATCTTGAATCGCTCCCGAACCTCCAATGAAACCTTTGTATTTAAAGTTATCAGGCAGATTGCTTTTGTATAAATTCATCAATTTATAATCCCAGAACGAAGCGTGAAAACCAATTTCTGCCCCAGCGCTAATTCCAGAAATAAAGATTTTTGAAGTGTCAAAATTATATTTATCAGCATTCTCAACTAAGAAAGCTGTTGCCTGCCACATATCGCTTACGCCAATTTGGATCGCTTTTATTTTTTCGGTTAAAGTTCCTTTACAGCCAAAATCTTTTCCTTTCATATATAAACTGTACGAAATACTGGCAACGGCATAACCGTTTTGAGCCATAAATTTTCCGAATTCTTTTTCGCTTGTTCGTTCTCCGCCAGAAAATCCACCACCGAAAGCGAACATAATCAACGGAATTTTTTCGCCAGCTTTTTTCTTAGGCAGATATAGATCTAAATCCAGTTTTAAAGTGTCATTTTGGAAATAGGTTAGAGTTTTAATTTCTTGTGCCTGAACTGAATTTAGTGTAAGAACTATAAAAAGTAAAAGGAGTTTTTTCATTGTAGTATTTTTTAATCTCGCAAAGTCGCAGAGACGCAAAGTAATTTCTTAAAAGCTTAATTAGTAAAAAAAACTTTGCGTCTCTGCGACTTTGCGAGCAATTTTTTAAGCAGATTATTTCTCAAATATAAGCGTAAATTTTACAAAGAAATAATCTTCGAATACTTTTTTCTATGCACCTTTGAGCCTTTGTAACTTTGTCCCTTTAAAACAAAGTTTTAACCCCGAAAAAATTCTAAAATCTAAACTCAGAAATCTAAAATCAAAAACCGTATATTTGCGTTTATTTTTAATTACAAATGGAGAACGATAAAGAAAAAAATACAGCCGAATTTTACGAAAGATTAAAAGTGGAGCTTGATAACGCAAACACTTGGCCGGCAGAATATTTGTACAAATTTATTGTACCTTCTGTAGCAGATAATGTAGAGCGTGTTGAAAAAGCTTTCGATAGAATGGGAGCGGTGATTAAAACAACAAAATCAAAAACTGGTAAATTTACCAGCGTTTCTGTAGATGTTACTATGCACAGCTCAGATGATGTAATCAGTAAATACAAAGAAGTTTCTACAATAGAAGGTATAGTTTCATTATAAACTTATGATCGAAAAATATAAAAGAGAAGCCGCAAGTGACGTTGTTTTCAATTTAGAATACAATTCTGAAAGACAGCGTTTAATTATTCCGGAGTACGGTCGTCATTTGCAAAAATTGATTGATCAGGCAACTGCAATCGAAGATGATGAAACGCGCAATAAAGCCGCAAAATACATCATTCAGGTTATGGGAAGTCTGAATCCGCATTTGCGTGATGTTCCAGATTTTCAGCATAAACTTTGGGATCAGCTTTTTATTATGTCTGATTTTAAACTTAATGTAGAATCACCATACCCGATTCCGTCAAGAGAAGTTTTGGAGCTAAAACCAGATGCTTTGCAGTATCCGCAGAACTTTCCAAAATATAGATTTTATGGTAATAATATCAAATATATGATTGATGTTGCCAATAAATGGGAAGAAGGCGAAATGAAAAATGCACTGATCATGGTAATCGCCAACCACATGAAAAAATCGTTTTTGAGCTGGAACAAAGACACCGTAAAAGATGATGTGATTTTTGAACATTTATATGAATTATCAGGTGGCAAAATCAACTTATTGCACAGTACAGAAGAACTGTTAAATACTACAGATTTAATGCGTACCAACAAACGCATGTCTAATAAAACAGCTTCTGGTATACAGCCGAAAACTCAGAATAACAAAAACAATAATAAAGGCGGTCAAAAAAAGACATTTCAAAAAAATAATAATCAAAAGTAAAAAAAGCTACTAAGAGGCTAAGCCCCTAAGTTGCTAAGTTTTTTTACTTAGATGCTTAAAAAATAAACAAAAACAAAAATATAAAAAAAGCTGCTAAGCTACTAAGCTACTAAGTTGCTGAGTTTTTTTACTTAGAATCTTAGAATCTCAGAATCTTAGAAACTTTGAAAGAACCTAAACAAGATCTATGGGAATTTTTAAAATCGAAGGAGGAACTCCTTTAAAAGGAGAAATCACTCCGCAAGGAGCAAAAAATGAGGCATTACAAATTTTATGTGCCGTGCTTCTAACAGGAGAGAAAGTAAAAATTAATAACATTCCTGACATTATAGACATCAATAAATTAATCACTTTGTTGGGTAATTTAGGGGTAAAAATTCAACGTAACGAACCAGGTTCGATCACTTTTCAAGCTGACGAAGTTAATGTTGGATATTTAGAAACTGAAGCTTTTAAAAAAGAAGGAGGAGCGCTTCGTGGTTCTATTATGATTGTTGGTCCGCTTTTGGCTCGTTTCGGAAAAGGATATATTCCAAAACCAGGAGGAGATAAAATCGGTCGTCGTAGATTAGATACACACTTTGAAGGTTTTATTAACCTTGGAGCAAAATTTAGATATAACAGAGAAGATCATTTTTACGGAGTAGAATCTCCAAAAGAGGGATTAACTGGAACAGATATGCTTTTAGACGAAGCTTCTGTAACTGGAACTGCAAATATTGTAATGGCAGCAGTTTTAGCAAAAGGAACAACTACAGTTTACAACGCTGCTTGTGAGCCATATTTACAGCAATTGTGTAAAATGCTAAACTCTATGGGAGCAAAAATCACTGGAGTAGGATCTAACTTATTGACTATCGAAGGTGTTGAAAGCCTTGGAGGTTGCGAGCACAGAATTTTACCAGATATGATCGAAATTGGTTCTTGGATTGGTCTTGCAGCTATGACAAAAAGCGAAATCACAATCAAAAATGTAAGCTGGGAAAATTTAGGTTTGATTCCGAATACTTTCAGAAAATTGGGTATCACAATCGAAAAACGTAACGACGATATTTACATTCCTGCTCACAAAGATGGATATGAAGTGAAAACAGATATCGACGGTTCTATCTTAACTATTGCTGATGCTCCATGGCCAGGATTTACACCTGACTTATTAAGTATCGTTTTAGTCGTGGCAACGCAAGCAAAAGGAGACGTTTTAATTCACCAAAAAATGTTCGAAAGCCGTTTGTTCTTCGTGGATAAATTAATCGATATGGGAGCAAAAATTATGTTATGTGATCCGCACAGAGCTGTGGTTATGGGGCATAATTTCGAATCTCAATTGAAAGCAACTACAATGTCTTCTCCTGATATTCGTGCAGGAATCTCATTATTGATTGCGGCGCTTTCTGCAAAAGGAACAAGCACGATCCAGAATATCGAACAAATCGACCGTGGATACGAGCGTATCGACGAGCGTTTGAGAGCAATCGGCGCAAAAATCGTGAGAGCTTAAAAAGTTGATAGCCTTGAATTCACAAATTTTTATTTTCAAAGATTATAAAAAATAATTCGAGAATTCGTGGCGAAAAAAAAATAGTCTAAATGACAAACGAACAAAAAGCTATAAAAGCTACTATCTTTAGTATAGTTGGAAACACCTGCTTGGCCCTTGTAAAAGGTCTTGCAGGTTTTTTTGGCAATTCTTATGCCTTGATTGCAGATGCGATTGAATCGACGACAGATATATTTGCGTCCTTCTTGGTGCTGTTTGGAATCAAATATTCGAATAAACCGGCAGACGAAAATCATCCTTATGGTCATGGTCGCGCAGAACCTCTTATTACGTTTTTGGTTGTTGGATTTTTAATTACTTCAGCAACAATTATTGGCTACGAAAGTATTGCCAATATTGGGACTTCGCACGATTTACCGAAATCCTGGACTCTATATGTTTTAGGCGCAATTATTATCTGGAAAGAGTATTCTTTTCGTTTGGTAATGAAAAGAAGTAAGCAAACAAATAGTTCGTCTTTAGCAGCCGATGCTTGGCATCATAGAAGTGATGCCATTACTTCTGTGGCTGCTTTTATCGGAATTTCAATTGCCTTAATTATGGGCAAAGGTTACGAATCTGCAGATGATTGGGCTGCGCTTTTTGCCGCTTTTTTTATCTTATATAACAGTTATAAAATTTTCAGACCAGCGCTTGGCGAAATCATGGATGAAAATCTAAATGACGATTTAGTAGAAGAAATTCGTGTTGTCGCTTTAACTGTTCAAGGAATTCTTGGAACCGAAAAATGTTTTATTCGTAAAGCAGGAATGCGTTATCATGTTGATCTTCACGCCATAGTTTCGGCAAAAATTTCAGTAAAAGAAGGACATGATTTGTCTCATAAATTGCAAGATACTTTAAAAGAACAAATTCCGCAGTTAGGAAATGTTTTGATTCATATTGAACCAGATGATTATCATTGTTAAAGATGCTAAGGTTCTGAGATGCTAAGATGCTAAGTTTTTTTCTTTGTCAAAGTTTTAAACTTTGACAAAGATTAATTTATAAATCTGCTTAATTTACAATCTAGTTAAAACAAGATTATAAATTAAGCAGATTTTTTTTAAGATTGAAAATCTTTGCGCGGGCTTCGACTTCGCTTAGCCTGACAAAATTAATATTAAGTACTAAAAGAAAACTTAGAATCTTAGCATCTCAGAACCTTAGAACCTTAGAATCTTTTTTTTAATCTAACGCATTCAAAATCTTCAACCCAAAGACAACACCATTTTGCCGAATTCCTCCTTGATAAGAATGCACATAATCTACTCTGAATAATTTAAATTTTCCGAAACCTAAATTGTCTAAACCAACAGTGAATTCAGAATATGGTTTTTTGTCTGGAATCGCTAAAGCATGAAAACCAATATTCATAGTCGATTTTAAAAGATTCAATAACGGAATTTTATTCATGATAAAACCAGTGTCATTGTATTCAGTATGCATTTCAAAATAACTGTCATTTGTACTGTTTGAATAGTATGGCATCATATTAAAAACATTCAAATAACGTTCGCTTGTTCCTATATGGGTTTGGTTTCCGTTGAAATGTCTGTAATCGATAAACGAAATATTTTTTGCATTAAAGAACTTGCCTCCTCTAAAATTGGTTCCTAAAAGACCTTTATTTCCAAGAGATAAATCATATTGAACAGAAGCACCTATTCTTTCGTATTCGTACTTTTTTTCGCTTGCCGCGAATGCTTTTTCGAATGCTAAATAAACGGTCGGATATTTATCATCTTTAAAATTAAATCTGCCGTCTGGTCTTGAAATGTATTTGTTGCCAAAGTTGATTCTAGATGTTACAAGAGCTTTAAATAAATGATGCTGATCAAAAGCGGGAGTTGTAAAATCGTCTGGAGCCAGCGGATTATTGGAAGAATAAAGATCCTCTTTTTTAAAGAACGAATAATCGGTGGTGTTAAAAAGAGGTTTGCGCTGTTCGTATCCAATTTTTCCGGTAAGATTTACTCCATTCGCAATATCTTGACCGTAATTGATTTCAACAAATTCTAAGTTGTAAAGCTTCATGTAATTGTCTTTAAAAAATAAAGAACTTATAGAGTTGATCAAATTAGAAATAGGTTGTGCGCTATTAAATTGCGCTGTTTTTGTTCCTCCAGAACCCCAAATTGTAGCGTAATTCATCGTGTTGAATCGATGGCTGAATTCGCCAATGGCACGAAAACGTTCATCCGAAAATCCGTAATTAAAAGTGGTGCTTATTGAAGTGTTTGTTCCTTTTTCCTCATCCCATTTTTTAAAAGAGAAACCAGAATCGAGATTGAAACCCTGAACCGTATTAAAACTTAAAGAAGAAATATTTAGCAAACCTTTATAATCAAAAGAATATTTCTTGAAAGTGTTTTTATAATCATACCCCATTAAAACATCCCAGACTTTAAATTTATTGTTTTTTGCGTCTAGAGAATCAGTGTATTTTTTTGATTTTCTAATGGTTTGCAAACTGTCTTTTTTGGTGTAATCATTGCTTTCTTCCATAGTTAACGGAATCGGACGAATTTCATTCCAGAAAGCATCATCTTTTTTATTCGCATTGAGGTCAAAAGCCACCAGTTCGTTTCCGAAAGTTTTCTTTTCAAACGATGCTGGAAATTCATAATTCGAATAAACATAATTGAAATTTCCAGAAAACTTTACGCCAAAAATACCCGCATTAAAAGAAAGTGTCTGTGCATTTTTGGACCATATTTTATTTTTGGAGTTATAACTGAAACTCTGTTTTAGATTCATTATTTCAGTAAATTCATTTTTCATTCTATACCCTTTGATATCTAAATCGATGGCATAAATGGCAAAACTATCGTCTACAATATAAATGTAACCTTCAAAAACGGGTTCTTTATCGCGTTTCGGAATGACTTTAATTTTATTAATCTGCTGATTGTTATCGTCGTAAAAAGTGCTTTCTAATTTGTATTTGTAGTAATTAAAAGCATTGTCTGCGATAGGAGAGATGAGTTTAACATCAAAATCTAAAGCATTATCATAAAAATCATAATTGGATAATGCTGCTGTATTGTAACTGTAGCCACGGTTATTTCCAGAAATTTTAGAAGCTATAATGTTTTCTTTAAACTTGTTTGGTTTTTCAAGACTAACTTTAGATATTGTTTCAGATAAATATAAAATTCCTGCTCCTGTCGAATCTAAATTAGCACCCATATCGCTGCCCAATTCTACTTTTTTGCCTAGAATTTTTTTAGGAAGATCTTTGACTTTAAGCATTCCTTTCGAATAAAAGTCGGCGGTATATCTTCCTGTTTTATCTGAGTTTTCTTTTTTATTGGCAATGGCACTTTTTATAATTGCATTTGCGGGATTATTTTTAGGATCAATCACAACTTCATTTAATGCGAAGCTTTCTTCTTGGAGCTGAACATCCAAAATGACTGTTGTTGTTGCTGCGAGAACAATTTTCTTTTGAGTTTTATAGCCTAAATATTGAAAAATTATTGTACTTCCCGCAATTTCTTTTACGTTAAGCTGATATTTTCCTTGTTCGTTAGAAGTGGTGCCGTGATAGGTGCCTTCTTGAAAAATAGAAACAAATGGAAGCGGATTTCCCTTTTCATCGGTTACAGTTCCTTTGATTTGAGCGAAATTAGAAATAGAAAATAATAAAAAAGCGAGTAAAGTATAGTTTCTCATGAAAGTGGTTTCTCTCACAAAAATAAAACAAGTTGAAAATGAGGTTACTAATAATTTGTTAAATTCGATAAGAAACTACTGACTTGTTTGTCAGGCTGAGCCAAATCGAAGCCTCATCTGGTTTCCATTAGCCTTCGACTTTGCTTAGGATGACATTTGTTTAAAAAAAATTATAAAAACGACTGAATCGCTAATTCGTAACTTTTTAAACCAAATCCTAGAATAACGCCTTTGGCATTACCGGATAAATACGACTGATGTCTAAAACTTTCTCTAGCGTAAGTATTAGAAATATGAACTTCTATTACAGGAGTTGTAACGGCTTTCATCGCATCTCCCAAACCAATAGAAGTATGCGTGTATGCGCCTGCATTTAGAATAATCCCGTCATAAGTAAAACCGCATTCTTGAATTTTACCAATCAGTTCGCCTTCAATATTACTTTGATAATATGAAAGTTCAATGTTTGGGAATTTTTGTTTCAACGTTTCAAAATAATCTTCAAAGGTTTGGCTTCCATAAACTTCAGGTTCTCTTTTTCCTAAAAGATTCAAGTTGGGTCCGTTGATAATGCAGATTTTCATATGTGTATGTTTTGTTTTGAGATATTGACATTGCTATTGATTTTTGCAATTGTCATTGAGCTGTGTAAAAATAAAAAAAACCGCAATAATAAATAGAGCGGTTTTTGTAAAAGTATGTGATATATTTTTTAGAACATGAATCCAGCAGAAATCTGGAATACAGAGTTTTTGATATCTGCATTTTTAGAAGCCTCTGTCAAACCTAAACCATAACGACCTTGTAAAAAGATGTTTTCAGTAAGTTTAACGCCTAAACCTGCATTTACACCGAATTCGAATGTTTCACCATTTTTAACATCGAAATCATTTCTTTCACTTACTAAGAAAGAAGCTTGCGGACCAACTTCTAAGCTGAAAGTGTTGTTTAAGTAAAATTTAGCCATTACAGGAATAGCGATATAACCTAGTTCATTTTTAACATCTTCACTCACATCGCTAAATTTATAAGATGCACCTGTAGTAGAGTACAATAGCTCTGGTTGAATAGAAAACTTGTCTAATAATTTTACTTCTGCAACTAAACCAGCGTGGTAGCTAGTGATTCCTTCTTTATCGATTTGATCTGGAAAATCTCCAGTTTGGCTTGCAAAGTTAACCCCTGCTTTTACTCCTAATTTTAGTAATTGTGCTTGTACTGCTGCTGATGTTGCTAGAAACAAAACAGCTGCTAAAAGTATTTTCTTCATAAAAAGGTTTTTAAAAATTGGTATTTTAAAATGTTATTTAAAGTTCAAAACTACATATTTAGCATTTTATTGCATTATAATTTTGATTAAATAATTACTAAAATTCCCACTCAAACTGTTTTTTCAATTTAGAAAAACTTCTTTTCTTCTTTCAAAGCTTTGATTTTCAATTGGTCTATATCGATTTTATTTTTGTCTTATTCTAATACTTTTTAAACTTATCGCGGAGCATTTTTTGTAAGTCTAATCTTATTTTTGTCGAATATTAATCAAATAATATTTTAAAAATTATGAAAAAAATTGTTTTGGCTGCTATTGCAGTAATGACTTTCGGATGGGCAAATGCTCAAGAACAAACAGCAAAAGGCAAATGGTTAATTGAAACTAATACTTCTTTTGGAGCTACCAATGTAGGTAATACAGGATTCTCATTATCGAGTGTTGATGGAGAAACTACTTGGGGATTAGGAGCAGAAGGAGGATATTTTGTAGCTGATAATCTAGCAGTTAAAGTTGGTCTTGGCTATAATGATTTTGGACACAGTGACAATGCATTTTCTTATAAAGTAGGGGCAAAGTATTATTTATTAAATAAATTTCCTTTAGAGGCTTCTTATACTGGAGCTAGTATAAAAGGTTATGATGAAAACCCTTCTTTTGTTGGTTTACAAGGTGGCTATGCTTGGTTTCTTGGAAAAAATGTTTCTGTTGAACCAGGTCTACGTTACAATATTGGTTTGAATGACTATAAAGATGTTTTCCAATTCAACGTTGGTTTCGCTTTACACTTCTAAGTATTTAGTTAATCAAGTGTTTTTTAAAAGCCTCTTCGCTAAAATGAAGAGGCTTTTTGTATTATGGAAATTCTAATTTTTAAATTGGCTTAATTCAAAATTAACAATTACTCTAATATTTACTATTTTATTTGTTAAAAACCTAATGTAGATTTATGAAGAATATTTTTATATTTGATGTGATTAATTTAACCCAAAACAAATTAAAATGAAAAAAATTATTTTATCTGCCATTGCAATTATGGCTTTTGCATTCTCAAATGCTCAGGAAACAAGATTTGGAATAAAAGGAGGTCTTAATATAACAAGTTTTGCTGGTGGTAACTATTATGATGCGAACTCTTTAGTTGGTTTTCAAATAGGAGGTTTTGCTGAAATTAAAGTTATCGAGAGATTGTCTATTCAGCCAGAGCTTTTGTTTTCTACTCAAGGTGCTAAACTTGAATTTGGCAATAGAGATTTTGATACTAAATTAAACTATATTAATGTTCCTGTTTTAGCTAAATTTTACGTTACTAAACAATTTACCGTTGAAGCTGGACCACAATTAGGATTTTTAGTTTCTGCGAAAAGCGAAGGAGAAGATGTTAAAGATGGTTTTAAATCTGTTGATACTGGGTTTAATTTTGGAGTTGGATATAACTTTACAGATAATTTTTCAGTTGGCGCTCGTTATACTGTGGGGTTATCTAATATTGCAGATAATGATGCTGACACTTGGGATGAGTATTATGATAGCCCAAAAAACAGTGTTTTAGCTATAACTGCTGCTTATAAATTCTAATCTGAATTTTAAAATATTTTAAAAACCTTCCCAATGATGGAAGGTTTTTTTATGCCAAAAAATTACTTACTTTGTAAATATGAATTGGAGCAGATACATAAAAGATTATCAGTCGTATTTGAGGATTGAGAGAGGTTTGTCTAAAAATACGATTGAGAACTACGGCTTTGATATCGAACGTTTGTGCCTTTTTTTAGAAACCAATCAAATAGATGTTTCGCCAATAAAAATTTCAGATGAAACATTACAGCAATTTATTTATTCGGTCGCTAAAGAAGTAAATCCGAGATCGCAGGCAAGGATAATTTCTGGACTCAAAAGTTTCTTCAATTATCTGGTTTTTGAAGATTATCGAAATGATAATCCTTTAGAATTAATTGAAGCCCCAAAAACAGGCCGTAAATTACCCGATACTTTATCGCTTCAGGAAATTGACGCTTTGATTGAAAACATCGATTTAAGCACCAACGAAGGCGAGCGAAACCGCGCCATGCTGGAAACTCTTTATGGCTGTGGACTTCGTGTTTCTGAGTTGATTTCGCTAAAAATATCAGATCTGTTTTTTGATGAAGGTTTTATTAAAATTACGGGTAAAGGAAACAAGGAAAGGTTTGTTCCGATAGGATCATTAACTCAGAAATATATTGATATTTATAGAAATGCAATTCGTTGTAATCTCAATATTAAAAAAGGAGCAGAAGATACTTTATTTTTGAATCGAAGAGGAAATCAGTTAACACGCGCGATGGTCTTTACTATCATTAAAGATCTTGCACAAAAAATGGGGTTGAAGAAGAATATAAGTCCGCATACCTTACGCCATTCGTTTGCTACACATCTGCTTGAAAATGGTGCAGATTTGAGATCAATTCAATTAATGTTAGGGCATGAATCTATTACAACAACAGAAATTTATGTTCATCTGGATCGCAGTTTTTTAAAAGAGGTTATGCATAGTTTTCATCCGAGAAAATAATTTTTTATCGTATGTGCGTTTTTTGTTTTGAAAATTTATATATTGTGTTAAAAATTTGCATTAAAAGGAATTAAATATAGCAAAATATGATGTTTTGTTTTGCTTCTCTCGCATAAGTTCTCAATATCTTATTTACATAAAAAAGTAGTATATGGTTTTTGATTTATATGGAAATGACGATTGCTTGGAGGTAAATAATTTTTATAAAAAATTGTTGGCCGAAATGCCCGACCTGCTTTTTCAGTTTGTTATTGATGCTGATAATAATTACACCTTTCCACTTGTAAGTAAATCGGCCGATGAAATATTTGAACTTTCAGCAGTGGATTTTAATAATGACATGAAGTTTATAGTTTACGATCGAATTCTACCACAGGATCGTGAGCTTTTTTTTCAGTCTTTAGTCAAAGCTAGAAAAGAAATAAAACCTTGGGAAATTGAGTTTAGAGCTGTTCTTCCAAAAAAAGGAATGCGCTGGTTTAGGGTTTCCTCTAAAACAGAATCTTCTGCAAATGGAAATGTAATTTTCTATGGACATGTTTCGGATATTACGGAATTGAAAGATAAAGAAGAGAAACTTAGGATTTCTGAAGAACGTTTTCAATTTGCTTTGGATGCCTCTACTGTTGGAATTTGGGACTGGGATATGGTTACTAATAGTGTTTTTTATTCCTCCTTGTCTCTTAAAATTTTAGAACTGGAATCTACCGATATTTTTGATGATCCAGAACGTTGGGATAAAATCGTTCATCCTGATGATCTACCAAAATATTACTCCGATATTCATGAACATTTTGATAATAAGATTCCGTTTTATGAAAATTATCATCGTGTAATGACTTCCAGTGGAAATTACAAATGGATTTTGGATCGGGGAAAAGTGATTAAACGGGATGAAAATGGAAAGCCCTTACGTGTAATTGGAACCCATACAGATGTATCTGCGCAAAAAGAAAAAGAGCTGGAACTTTTAAAAACGATGAAATTGTATAGTGATCAAAACAGTCGTTTATTGAATTTTTCGCATATTGTTTCGCACAATTTAAATACACAGGCCGGGAACATAAAATCGATTTTAGATCTTATCGATGCTGATGTTAGTAAGCAAACTGTAGCTGAAATGCTGGAATACTTGCGAGCCGTTTCTAACGATCTCAATGAGACTATTTCAAATCTTACCCAAATTGTAAAAACGCAAAGCAATATTAATATTGCAGTAGTTCCGTTAAAGCTTTGTGAGTATATCGAGAAGACAATTTCGACTATTAAAGGTTATGATAAACAACGAAAAGTAACGATAATAAACAACGTTCCGAAGTATCTCACGATTAATTTTAATCCGGCGTATATGGAAAGTGTTTTGCTGAATTTTACAACAAATGCAATTAAATATGCACATCCTGATCGTGATCCGATAATTACTTTTGATTTTGCAATAGAGCCAGAAGGATTTAAATCGCTTAAGATTTCAGATAATGGTCTAGGAATCGATTTAAAGGTTTATGGCGATTTAATATTCGGAATGTATAAAACCTTTCATAAACACGAAGAAGCTCGAGGTATCGGGTTGTATATTACAAGAAATCAAATTGAGGCTATGAAAGGAACGGTTGAAGTAGAAAGTGAAGTAGGAGTGGGTACCAGTTTTAAAATCGTTTTTAATGATATGTAAAACTTAAATAGAGATATAAAAATAAAGGCTGTCAATTGACAGCCTTTATTTTTTATATATGTTCCTAAGATTATTTAGCAATATTTACAGCTCTTGTTTCTCTAATAACTGTAACTTTTACTTGTCCAGGGTAGGTCATTTCTGTTTGAATTTTTTGCGAAATTTCAAAAGATAAGTTTGCTGCATTGTCATCAGAAACTTTTTCACTTTCTACAATTACACGAAGTTCTCTACCGGCTTGAATTGCATAAGCATTTTTAACCCCACTGAATCCGTAAGCTACATCTTCAAGATCTTTTAGACGCTGGATGTAAGAATCAAGAACCTGACGTCTTGCACCTGGTCTTGCTCCAGAAATAGCATCACAAACTTGAATGATTGGAGATAACAAAGATTTCATTTCGATCTCATCGTGGTGCGCTCCAATTGCATTGCAAACCTCTTCTTTCTCACCATATTTCTCAGCCCATTGCATACCTAAAAGGGCGTGTGGTAAATCACTTTCTGTATCTGGCACTTTTCCGATATCGTGTAATAAACCAGCTCTTTTAGCTAGTTTTACGTTTAATCCTAATTCTGCAGCCATGATACCGCAAAGTTTAGAAACCTCTCTTGAGTGTTGTAATAAGTTTTGTCCGTAAGAAGAACGGTATTTCATTCTACCCACCACTTTAATTAATTCTGGGTGTAAACCGTGAATTCCTAAGTCGATTACGGTACGTTTTCCAACTTCAATAATTTCGTCATCAATTTGTTTGGCTGTTTTAGCTACAACTTCTTCGATACGTGCTGGGTGAATACGTCCGTCAGTTACCAATTTGTGTAAAGATAAACGAGCAATTTCTCTACGAACAGGATCAAAACAAGAAAGAATGATAGCTTCTGGTGTATCATCAACAATGATTTCAACTCCAGTTGCAGCTTCAAGAGCTCTAATGTTACGTCCTTCACGACCAATAATACGTCCTTTTACATCGTCAGATTCAATGTTGAAAACAGAAACACAGTTTTCAACTGCTTCTTCAGTTCCCACTCTTTGAATAGTGTTGATGATGATTTTTTTAGCTTCTTGCTGTGCAGTTAATTTTGCCTCTTCAATAGTTTCTTGAATATGAGACATTGCTTTCGTTTTAGCTTCAGCTTTTAAACCTTCTACCAATTGCTCTTTTGCTTCTTCAGCAGAAAGACCAGAAATTACTTCTAATTGCTGTAATTGACTTTTATGAAGTTTGTCAACTTCAGCTTGTTTTTTGTCTAAAACCTCAATTTTGTTGTTGTATTCGGCAGTTTTAGCCTCAAAGTCGTCGTTAACTTTTTTAGCTTTAGAAAGTTCGTTAGAAACTTGAGATTCTTTATCGCGTACACGTTTTTCTACTTCAGCAACTTTTTTGTCTCTTGCTAAAATAACTTGTTCGTGTTCTGATTTCAATTCGATAAAACGTTCTTTTGCTTGAAGAATTTTATCTTTTTTGATATTTTCAGCTTCCAAATTAGCGTCTTTTAAGATTGAAGCTGCTTCTTTTTTAGCGTTTTTAATTAGGTTTGAAATATTACTTTTCTCGATAATTTTAGCTATTGCAAAACCTGCTGCAATACCTACAATACCAATGATGATCGTTATGATGTCCATGTTTGTTAGGGTTTATATATAAAAAAAGCCTACATTAATTGCTTGTATAAACTCGTAAAGACAAGTTTTGAGCTAACTCACTGTTCAAGTTTCCCAGCCAAATGGAGGGCATACTATAGTAGCGACGATTTGCTCATTCTAAATTGTTAGTGTTGAGTTTACCAATTGTGAACTAATGTAGGCAGTATCTTAGTTTCTGTAAAGAACGTTTATTTTTCGAGATATTGATCTAAAAGCGAATTTAATCTTTTAATTCTTTCGATAGTCTCTTCTCCATCGATTGCGTTGTCAATTTGTTTTTGTTCTACTTGAGATGCAAATTGTAATGCACACATGGCTAGAACATCTTGTTTGTCACGAACCGCGTAATTTTCTTCGAACTGCTTTATCATAGCATCAATTTTTTTAGAAGCACTTCTAAGTCCTTCTTCCTGACTAGGCTCAACCGTAAGCGGATAAACGCGGTCTGCAATTGATATTTTAATTCTAAGCTTTCCGTCCATATTATTAATCTGATAGTTGTGCTATACAGTAATCAATTTCGCGAATTAATGAATTTATTTTAAGCTTTGTCTCTCTCTTGTTATTGTCGCTGCCAAGTAACGAATTGGCTATTTTAAGTGTTTCATTTTGCTTTTTCAAAGCTTCCATTTCCTCAGATTGTTTCTGGATAATTTGCGCAGCTTTGGCTAATTCTAATCGTAATACTTGATTGTTTTGCTCCAAACCTTTTGATTTCTCAAAAAGCTTTTGGGCTTTATATTCAAGAGTATCAATTATTTCTGCAATTACACTCATTATACATCCTATTCATTACTTAATCCTACAAAGTTAATATTCCTTTTTATTAATGCAATTTTTTATCGATTTTTTTACATTAAAATAGATAAATATATGTAATTCAATTAATTGTAGAATTATAAGTTTTTTCTTGCTTTTATTGGTCTATTTTTCTTTATCTTAGCAAAAATGTTGCTTATGAGATTTTCTGCCTTTACCCTTTTGATTTGTAATTTTATATTTGCTCAAACGCAATATCCTAAAGACTATTTTCGTCCTCCATTAGATATTCCGATGCAGCTTTCGGGTAATTTTGGAGAGTTAAGGCCTAATCATTTTCATGCTGGTTTTGATTTGAAAACCAATCAGAGAGAAGGGTTAACTGTTCATGCTATTGCTGATGGATATGTTTCGAGAATCAAAATTTCGACTTTTGGAAATGGAAAATGCATTTACATCACGCATCCAAATGGTTATACTTCTGTTTATGGACATTTGCAAACACCAACTGGTGCAATTTTGGATTATGTAAAAAAAACACATTACAAAGAAAAGGCGTATGAAATTGAAATGTTTCCAAAGCCAGGTGAACTTCCTGTTTCAAAAGGAGATATAATTGGCCTTTCTGGAAATACAGGTTCGTCTGAAGGTCCGCATCTTCATTTTGAAATAAGAGATACTAAAACGGAGTTTGTCATCAATCCGATATTCTTTGGTTTTGATCAAAATTTAAAAGATACCAAAAAGCCTACTTTGTCAAGTTTATATGTTTATCCTTTGGATAATGGTACTGTAAATCTTTCAAAACAGCCTTTGTTGGTTAATATGGTGCTTCAGAAAGATGGAACTTATTTAGCTTCTAAAGTAAAAGCTAACGGAAAAATAGGTTTCGGAATTAATGCGGTAGATACAGATGATGTCTCACATAACAAAAATGGTGTTTTTAATGTTTCAACTTTTTTAAACGGAAATCAGAATTATAATTATCAATTTAATACCTATTCTTTTGATGAAATGCGTTACATCAATGCTCTGATAGATTATTCTCGTTATAAAAAATCTGGACAGCGCGTGCAAAAGCTTTTTATGAAAACGCCTTTTGCTTTAAGCATTATAAAAACAGATTCTCTTCGTGGTATTGTAAAAGCAGAACCTAATTTAACTTCAAATTACAAAATCGAGGTTTCAGATTATTTTGGAAACATGAATTCGGTGACCGTTCCAATTGAGTTTGATACCGCGATGCCACTTGTAGAAGCGGAGCCGGTTAACGGAAAATATTTTATTAAGTATAACAGAGATGCCAACTTTGAGAAAGATAATATGTCGGTTTTCTTTCCAGCAGGAACTTTCTATGATGATTTTAATATGAATTTTGATGTTAGAAATAACAAAGTTTTTATTCATGACGATACGGTTCCGGTGCATTCTAATTTTACAATTACGATAAAAGACGATACTTATCCGGAATCATTACGAGACAAGCTATATATTGGTAAAGGAACAAGCTATAATGGAACCATTAGAAAAGGAGACGTTTTTACTGCCAAGGCAAAAATATTAGGTGCATATGGTTTGGTTTTGGATACAATTGGGCCAGTGATAAAAATTGCAAAACCAGTTGAAGGAAAATGGATTAGCGATCAAAAGAAAATTGACTTTACAATAGGCGATGCTTTGTCGGGAATTAAGTCTTATAATGGATATTTAAACGGAAGTTGGGTTTTGTTTGAATACGAAAATAAAGCCAGAAGAATTACTCATACTTTTGATGATCAGTATTTGGCAGAAGGAGAAAACGTTTTAAAAATTGAGGTAGTTGATAATGTAGGAAATACTACTATCTTTGAAACTCGTTTTTTCAGAAGTCAAAAAAAATAAAACCCCAAATCTTTGAGTCAAAATAGGTTTACATTCGCTTTTCTCTTTTTATTTTTCAGCTGTATTGCATTAGCTCAAAACGCTCATATTAAAGGGCTGATTTTAGATGCAGAGAAACATCCTGTTTCGGGTGTAAACGTTTCTTGGCAGAATACTTTAGTTCAATCAGATTCGAATGGTTTTTATGAAATCGTAATTCCTTCCAACAAAAAAGTTTCTTTGATTTTCACTCACGTTTCATTAAAAATGATGAGTCTAACCGTTAGTTTGAAAACAAATGAAGTTTTTGTTTTTAATCCGATTATGAATAATTCTGAGGAGCAAATGGGAGAGGTTTTTGTTTCTTCTGGAAATAGAAAGCGAGTTCAAGGGATTGCCTCTGTTGATACGGAAACCATAAAGAAAATTCCAGGCGCAAATGCCGGAATCGAAAATATTCTGAAAACGCTTCCGGGTGTTAATTCAAACAACGAGTTGAGTTCGCAATATATGGTGCGAGGCGGGAATTATGATGAAAATCTAGTTTATGTGAATGAAGTAGAAGTTTATCGTCCGTTTTTAATTCGTTCGGGACAGCAAGAAGGTTTGAGTTTTACGAATACAGATTTGGTTCAAAATGTTGAATTTTCTGCTGGTGGATTTCAAGCCAAGTTTGGAGATAAATTGTCTTCTGTTTTAGATATTACTTATCGCAAGCCAACTCAATTTGGTGCTGCTTTTGAAGCCAGTTTTCTAGGAGGAAGTGCTGCAGTCGATTTAGTGTCTAAAAACAAAAAATGGTCAGCGGTAACTGGAGTGCGTTATAGAAATAATAGCCTTTTAGTAAATAGCCAAGATACAGAGACGAATTACAAACCGACTTTTGCCGACATTCAAACGAATATCAATTATGATATTTCTGAAAAATGGCAAATGAGCTTTTTAGGAAATATTTCTCAAAATAAATATTCATATGAACCTTTGGTGCGCCAAACTAATTTTGGTACAGCAGACCAGCCAATGGCGCTTTCAGTTTATTATGACGGGCAAGAAAAAGATCAATACGATACTTATTTTGGGGCTCTGAAAACTACTTACAAAGCATCTTCTACACTTACTTTAAAATTAATTGGTTCTTTATTTCATACTACAGAAAAGGAGCATTTTGATATTTTGGCTCAATATCGTTTAGGAAGCGTAAATGCTGAAGATCCAGAAAATGCTTCGGCTATTGATTTTACGCGCGGAATTGGTTCTCAGCTAAATCATGCCCGTAACGATTTGGATGCTTTAATTGCAAATATTGAACTGAAAGGAATTCAGAACTGGAAAGAAAGCCAGTTAGAATTTGGTTTAAAATATACTAGAGAATCTATTCGAGATCGAGTAGTAGAATGGGAGGTAATCGATTCTGCTGGATTTTCTATAAATCCGCCTTTGCTTATTCTTCCAAAAAATAATCAGCCCTACGCTCCTTATACTGGGCCGCTTTTGCCGTATCAAGATATTCGTGCTACAAATTTTAATACCATAAATAGATTTTCTGGTTATGCGCAGTGGAATAAACAATCAGAAATTGGTTCAAGTCAGATTTGGTATCATTTAGGAGCGCGTTTTCAAGGATGGAATGTTTCGGGAGCAATAGAAGAAGGAAAAACACAATTTGTAGTAAGTCCGCGTGCGCAATTTGCAATAAAACCAGATTGGGATCGCGATATGGTTTTTAGAATTTCTGGAGGATTGTATCATCAGCCGCCATTTTATAGGGAACTTCGAGATCTGGACGGCGTCGTAAATCCGAATGTAAAAGCACAAGAAGCGATTCATGTTGTTTTGGGTAACGACTATAATTTTAAAATGTGGAATCGCCCCTTTAAATGGGTAACGGAACTTTATTATAAATCACTTTCAGATGTAAACGTGTATTCTATCGATAATGTTCGTATTCGTTATGTTGCCAATAATAATGCAAAAGCATATGCGCAAGGTTTAGATTTTAGATTAAACGGCGAATTTGTGCCTGGAACCGAATCTTGGGTAAGTTTTGGGTACATGAAAACGGAAGAAAATTACGAAAACAAAGGATATATTGCCCGTCCGACAGATCAGAGATTAAAGTTTGCGATGTTGTTTCAGGATTATATGCCCAACATTCCAAGTGTGAAAGTATATTTGAACTTGGTTTATAATACAGGTTTGCCAGGTGGTGCGCCTGCTTACACAGATCCATACTTGTATCAAAATAGATTGAATGATTATAGAAGAGCAGATATTGGTTTTGCAAAAGTTTTTGTAGACAGCAGTACGCAGAACACAAAAACGGGCTGGCTAAAAAACTTTAAAGAATTGTCTTTGGGGTTAGAAATTTTTAATCTCTTTAATAATCAAAATGCGATTACAAATACTTGGGTTCGTGATGTGTACTCAAAAAATCAATATGCGATTCCAAATTATATGACTTCGAGGGTTTTTAACGTTAAAATTAACGCGAGGCTTTAATCTGCTCCGTAATCGGTTATAAAATTCAATAAAAACAAAAAATACAATCAAAAATAGTATATTTGATAATCGTATATAATCATTGTAGATGAAAAAGTATTTTAAATATATCGCCCTTATACTTATCGGAACAGTCATAAGCTGCCGAGAAGAAGTTCAAAAACCAAAAGTAAGCTACGGTGCTTCAAATAAAGTGAGCATTACTAAAACCGATACAACCCAGATTGAAATCGCCGATTTGCCAATTCAATTGGAAGGAACCAATTATTTAATTCATCCAGTTGGAGATTTAAGAGTTTTTGAAAGAGGATCTAAGGCAAGATTTGGTTCTTCGAGCGTTAATGATGTAAGTTTTACGATTTCTAATTTAGGAGAATATGAAATTACAGGATATCTTCAGAATTTAAAATTCCAAAAAGTAGATTCAGATTCTATCCGACCTTTATCAGATAAACCAGTTCTAATTTTAACAGCTACTTTTCTGAAAACCGTTGCAGATAAAACGCATAATAATGTTATGGTTTATACATTAACAGATTCAGATACTAATAAAGACGGAAAAATTGATACAAGCGATATTAAAACTTTGTACTTAAGTGATATCAGTGGAGAAAATTTCACAAAAGTTTCAGCAGATCTTCAAGAGTTGGTAGATTGGAGTTTAATTGAATCTAAAAATCGTCTGTATTTTAGAACCATTGAAGATACCAACCAAAATGGTCAGTTTGATAAGAACGATGTTTTACATTATAATTACATAGACTTAGGTTCTAAAAAATGGGAAGTGAAGAGTTATAAGCCGATTTAAGGTGCTAAGGTTCTGAGATGTTAAGATTCTAAGTTTTTTTTTGCCACAGATTAAAAGGATTAAAAAGATTTATAAAAAAGAGAGGCTGTTTCAATAAGTTGAAACTGCCTCTCTTTTTTAAATTGCTTTTATTAATGAAAACAGCGTTTTTTATTTTTATACATCAAGCCGTCATTCCGTAGGAATGTCTGGTCGGTAGAAAAAAATGATGACAAATCAATTTACGTTCCGTAGGAACGTTTGATGTGTTGGATTGTCAAAAAAATGTCTAAATCAAACGTTCCTACGGAACGTAATTAACCAAAACAATATAATTTTTTCTACCGATGAAATGTTCCTACGGAACATAATCAAATCAGAAACGGGAAAAAATCTTTCTAATCCTTTTAATCTGTGGCAAAAAAAACTTAGAATCTTAGCATCTCAGCACCTTAGCATCTTTAAATCAATATATCACTTTCAAGATCAGATTTTTCGATTTCGAAACCAAATCCTAAACGTTCAACCAATTCAATTACCAGTTTTTTATACCAGTTTTCAGATTTTGGGTGAATATATATTTTTTCGATCAATTGATTAATGTCGACGTTGATCTTTAAACCGTCGTTTAATTTAATATCGCTTTTGGAAGTATCACTCAGAATACGGACTTCCCTCTCGTATTGAAAACTCTTTCTTTTAAATAAAAACGGAAAGAATAAATCATCAAACGGAATATATTCTTTTTTATAATCGATGTAATTTACTTCGCCGATAAACTGGTCAAAATTGTTTTCTGGTTTTACTGCTTTTTGCAGTCTTCCAATTGTAGATTGAATAGCTAAGCCTTCGTTGTTTTTGGTAAAAATCTGCCACATGGCAAAAGATTCATATTCATTGATGTGCCAGCTGCTTATGGCTACTTTTTCGCGATGTGTTTTGTAGTAATTTAAAAATTCAGGGTTATCTGCCGCTAGCTTTTTAATTTCTTCGTAAGTCGGTTCGCTAAAAGTGCCTTCGTACTGATCTTCAAACTTGTCAGAACGCGACATGAATAGTTTTTTAGAAAGTAAAAGGTCTAGAAATTTAGATAAATCAAGATATTTCCACACAATAGTATCAGAGTCATCTGGAAGTTTTATGTTGGGGTTTTTAAGATACATTTTTGGTAGAGTTACAAGATTTGTTCTTAATCAACCTAAAGTTATAAAAATAAACACAGATTAAAGAAATTAAACTGAGTTTTAATATTTCCTTAATCTGTGTAAATTAATCTGGTGTTTGATGTGTTCTTACGATTCGAAAGACTGCATGGTTACAAGTTTATTGTAAGTTCCGTTGTGGGCAATTAATTCTTCATGAGTTCCTTGTTCAACGATTTTTCCTTTTTGCATTACGACAATCACATCTGCTTTCTGAATAGTCGAAAGTCGGTGTGCAATTACAATCGACGTTCTGTTCTGCATCATGTTTTCTAATGCTTCCTGAACAAATTTTTCGCTTTCTGTATCCAAAGCCGATGTCGCTTCATCTAAAATCATAATCGGCGGATTTTTCAATACGGCACGAGCAATAGATAAACGCTGTTTTTGACCTCCAGAAAGCTTATTTCCACTGTCACCTATATTTGTGTAGATTCCTTGCGGAAGATCCTTTACAAACTCAAAAGCATTCGCAATTTTAAGCGCTTCGATAATCTCGTCATCAGTAGCGTCCAATTTTCCTAAAGCGATATTTGCTTTAATGGTATCATTGAATAAGATACTGTCTTGTGTTACCAATCCCATTAAGCTACGAAGTGATTGCAGGTTCATGTCTTTAATGTTGATGCCGTCAATAGAAATCGAACCATCGTTAACATCGTAAAAGCGAGTCAATAAATTTGCAATTGTACTTTTTCCGCTTCCAGATTGTCCTACAAGAGCAACAGTTTGTCCCTTTTTTATTTGAAGAGAAAAATCTTTTAAAACTGTTTCTTCTTCGTATTTAAAGTTTACATTTTGAACAGTGATATTATCATCAAAAGAAGTTTTTTCAACAGCATTTTCTTTAGAAACGATAGTATTTTCTTGTTCTAAAATTTCAAGTACACGTTCTGCTGCGGCATTTCCTCTTTTTACTCCATAAGAAGCTTTAGAAATTGCTTTTGCAGGAGTTAGAATGTTGTAAGCTAATCCCATGTAAGCAATAAACGCAGCGCCTTCTAGTGTTTTGTCAATCAAAACCATCTGACCGCCGTACCAAAGTAAAATAGCAATTACGGTAATTCCCATAAATTCACTTGCTGGAGAAGCTAAGTTTTGGCGGTTTCCAATACTATTTGATAAAGTGAAAAAACGCTCTGTCGAGTTTTGAAAAACTTTATTAAAGTAATTTTCAGAATTATATCCTTTTACAACTTTCAATCCGCCAATTGTTTCTTCGATCGTAGAAAGGAATCTTCCTTGCTCTTCTTGGGCTTTGGTTGATTGTTTTTTAAGCTGTTTTCCAATCAATGAAATAATATATCCAGAAACAGGAATAAAAATGAAAACAAACAAAGTTAGCTTAGCGCTAATGATAAGCATTGTGGTTATGGTAAAGATAATCGTTAAAGGTTCTTTTACAATAAGTTCCAAGATGGCTAAGAAAGAGTTTTGAACCTCGTTTACGTCAGCTGAAATTCTAGAAATTACGTCTCCTTTTCTTTTTTCAGAATAAAAGGCCAAAGGGAGTTCTAGTGTTTTTTTGTACAAAGCATTTCGCATATCCTTTAATACTCCATTTCTAAGGAAATTAATAAAAAACATCGCCAAATAATCGGCTAAGTTTTTAAGTAAAAAGATCGAAATGATAATAGCGACCATTACCGATAAAACATAACCAGGTTCATGGTTTTTTTGTGCGGTGGTAATGTAGTAAGCCAGGTAATCTTCGGCATATTCTTTTATTTTAAAAATGCCTTCGTAAACTGGCTCTATTTCTACTCTTTTTCCTTTTTCAAATAAAACCTGAAGCATTGGTATTAAAGCAACAAACGAAAGTGTGCTGAAAAGCGCATACAAAACATTGAAAAAGATATTTAAGAATGCGTATTTTTTATACGGATATATAAAAGGAACTATTTTTTTGAAATTACTCATTTATTTTTCTTGATGTTATTTTCTTTTGGTTGGTCAGCTCTTTTGGGTTTTAGTATTTATTTTGAGCATGTAATTTTCAATGCACAAAATTAATCCAATTGAGGTGTTTTCAATTTCTTTTTAGTTTTTTTTATAAAAAAAACTCTGATTTACTTTCAAGATTGTAAACCAGAGTTCAAAGATATCGAACTTGTTAATTCTGCATGCAATTTGCAAAATTGTGTAATTGAGAAATGCAGGTTTAGTTTAACTGCATGTCTGCAATGATATTTTGTATTTTGCTATCTAAGAATTTCTCTGCTTCATCAAAATCAGAAACCGATGCGATTTCAGCATTTACACTAATGTAGAATTTAATTTTAGGTTCCGTTCCACTAGGTCTAGCGCAAATTTTTGATCCGTCTTCTGTATAATAAATCAATACATTCGATTTTGGGATTTCCATTGTCGATTCTGAACCGTCTAATAAATTTAAAGCAATAGACGATTGGTAATCCTCAACCATAATAACTCTTTGTCCGTTGATTTCTTTCAAAGGATTCTCGCGTAAATCAATCATCATTTGGTTGATTTCTTGTAAACCTTCCATTCCTTTTTTAGTCAGCGAAACTAAGAATTCTTTGTAGAAACCATTTTCAACATAAAGCTGTAAAAGTTCTTTATAAACAGAGCTTCCTGCAGCTTTAGCTTGAGCAGCAACTTCGCATATTAATAAGGTAGCAGCAACAGCATCTTTGTCTCTAACGGCATCGCCAACCATAAATCCGAAACTTTCTTCACCACCACCGATAAATTCAAGCTCAGGAAAATCTTTGATCATTTTTGCGATCCATTTAAAACCAGTCAATCCTACTTTGCATTCAACACCATAACTTGTTGCCAATTCCATCATCATTGGAGTAGAAACGATTGTTGAACCTACGAATTGTTTTCCGTTTAGTTTACCTGCTTTTTTCCATTGTTTCAATAAGAAAGAAGTCATTAAAACCATAGTCTGATTTCCGTTCAATAAAATCATTTTACCATCGTTGTTGCGAACAGCAACTCCCAAACGGTCGCAGTCAGGATCTGTACCCACTACAATGTCAGAATTTGTTTTATCTGCTAGAGCCAAAGCCATTGTTAACGCTTCTGGTTCTTCTGGGTTCGGAGATTTTACTGTTGGAAAATTTCCATCTGGAATAGCCTGTTCAGGAACAATATGAACATTTTTGTATCCAGCTTGCGATAAAGTATCTGGAATTGATTTTATAGAAGTTCCGTGCAATGAAGTAAAAACGATATGAAGGTTGTCTTTAGCTTCAGCTGGAGTATTAAAACTTGCATTTTCAATAGACGATTTTATAAATGCTTTGTCTATTTCAGTATCAATGTATTCAATCAAATCTTCGTTTGCATTGAATTTGATTTTATCGTAACCCAAACTTTCAATTACATTGACAATTTCTTTGTCTTGAGGCGGAACAATTTGCCCACCATCTTGCCAGTAAACTTTGTAGCCGTTATATTCTGGTGGATTGTGAGAAGCTGTTAAAACAATTCCGCACTGGCATTTTAAATATTTAAGTGCAAAAGATAATTCTGGAGTTGGCCTTAAATCAGAAAACAAATACACTTGAATTCCGTTTGCCGAGAAAACATCAGCTACCACTTTTGCCAAAGTGTTGCTATTATGGCGACAGTCGTAAGCAATAGCTACTTTTAAAGGTTCGTTTGGAAAAACTTGATGCATGTAATCAGATAATCCCTGAGTATTTTTTCCAAGCGTATATTTATTGATTCGGTTATTTCCGATTCCCATAACACCGCGCATTCCTCCAGTTCCAAACTCTAGGTTCTTGTAAAAACTTTCTTCAAGTTCTTTAGGAGAAGTTGTCATTAATTCCTTAACAGCAGCTTGCGTTTCTTGATCGAATGTTGGTGTCAACCATTCGTTTACAGCGTTTAATATATTTGGTGCAATGTTCATATGTTTTTTTTAAGTTTTAATTAAAGATAAGGCCTTTTTCAGGAGCTAATCCTGCTGTCCACTATATCTTTTGTGGTGAACCCCACCACAAAAGGATGCCGTTCCCATCAGGGCTAGGGCGCTTCGTTAAAAATTAACCTCTCGGGCTACTTTGTAACGTGCTTCATTGCTTTTAGTTCTTAAGATAATTTCGCCTAAGAAACCTGCTAAAAATAATTGAGTACCAAGAATCATAGTGGTTAAAGCAATGTAAAACCACGGATTGTTGGTAACCAAAGTATATTTCATTCCAGTATACATGTGGTATAGTTTGGAAACACCAATGTATCCGGCAGATAAAAATCCGATAATAAACATTAGAGAACCCATTGCGCCAAATAAGTGCATAGGTCTTTTTCCGAATCTTGATAAAAACCAAATCGTAATCAAATCCAAGAAACCGTTTATAAAACGTTCCATTCCGAATTTTGTTTCACCATATTTTCTAGCTTGGTGAATGACTACTTTTTCGCCAATTTTTCCAAATCCAGCATTTTTAGCCAAAACAGGAATATAGCGGTGCATTTCGCCAGAAACTTCAATGTTTTTTACCACGACATTTTTGTAGGCTTTCAATCCGCAGTTAAAATCGTTTAGCTCAACGCCAGAAGTTTTTCTAGCCGCCCAGTTAAATAATTTTGAAGGAAGATTTTTGGCCACAACAGAATCGTAACGTTTCTTTTTCCATCCAGAAACCAAATCGTATTTCTGATTTATAATCATTTCATACAATTCAGGAATTTCGTCTGGGCTGTCTTGCAAGTCAGCATCCATGGTAATAATAACATCACCTTTTGCTTTTGCAAAACCAGCATGTAAAGCCTGAGATTTTCCAAAGTTTTTCATGAAACGAATCCCTTTTACACTAGGGTTTTCGTTAGAGAAACTTTCAATAATCTGCCAAGAATTATCTGTACTACCATCATCTACAAAAATGATTTCATAAGAGTAATTGTTAGACTGCATCACTTTAATGATCCATGTGTAGAGTTCTTTAAGTGATTCCTCCTCGTTTAGAAGCGGTATAAGTATAGATAAATTCATTTATATTTTTATTCTTGTGTAGATTTGCTTTTAAAAAATGCTGCTAAAATTAATCCTAAGATTGAATAGCCAATAATGCTGAAAATAAGAGCTTTTAATTGTTCAACAGTTGAGAAAGGATTATTTTCTTTCATTTTAGTTAAGGCTTCATTTATTTTAGCGGCTGGAGTTCCAAATTTCTGTAATGTTTCAGCCATGTATTTAACCAATAATTCGCTTATAGTTGTTTTTGCTTCAGGATCAATTACATTAAATAATAGGATGCTGAACAAAGTAGAAATTGCAAGAGCAATTATTGTAGTTATAAAGAATGTTGTAAAAGCGTCTTTGAAAGAGAAAAAACCATTGATGTCTTTTTTTGTTTTAGTAAGTAATACGATTCCAATTACTACATAAATAACAAAAGTTAAACCGCCAATCCAGCCTGAAACAAATAATTTTAAATCTACGGCATAGATAGTTGCTGTAATTAATGCCAGAATAATTCCTAAGATGATTCCGTAAGTAACGCCGTTCTTTTTTATAACTTCATTAATCATATTGTGATAGGTTTAAAATTAATCCACAAATATAGTAATTCCCACTATAATCGGATATAAAAAAAGCTTTTCGAAATAAACTAAAAAAAAATAAGCTAACTGTTTGTTTATTAAAAAAGAATTGTAAATTTGCACACTCAAAAATAATTAAATTTTTAAACAAAAAAGAGTATTGCTTGTTTATACCTTTTTCTAACCATGAAAAAGCTTCAAAATGAAGATGCTCTATTAACAATAAATAAAAAGACAAGATGAAAAAAGGAGTTCACCCAGAGAATTACAGATTAGTTGCATTTAAAGACATGTCTAATGATGACGTTTTTATCACTAAATCTACTGCAGATACAAAAGAAACAATTGAAGTTGACGGAGTTGAGTATCCAGTTGTAAAAATGGAGATTTCTAGAACATCTCACCCTTTTTATACTGGTAAATCTAAACTTATCGATACTGCAGGACGTATTGATAAATTCAAAACTAAATACGCTAAACACGCTAAAAAATAATAGCTGTTTTACATTATACAAAAGCCTTCCAATTCTGGAAGGCTTTTTTTATGCGTTAAATATTACTTTTCGTTAAAATGGTTTTTTACTAAACCGGTAAAATATTTGTAACTTTGGTGCCAGGTAACCAAATCAAATTTTAACAAACACTCAATTATTTATGAACTACATTCTTTTCGACGGTCCCGTTCGGAATGCTTTATTACCCTTTACTTTTACAAGACCAGTAGCTGATATTTTGGTAGGAATCATGACAATTCGCCAGAAATGGGAAAAATATCTTGGTTCAACAATCACGACTATAACAGAGGAATATTTATCGGAGAAATTCCCAATGGTTGAAATGGAGGAAAATGTAATGATCAATGCAGCGTATTTGCCAAATGATACTCTTGCAGAGATGGTTTCTAATTTAACAGAAAACCAAGCAATCTTTAGAGGTGAAGATGTAATTGCATTTTTTGCAAACGAAAACCAAGAAGAAGTCGATTTTGATTCTTATGAAATTATTCAGTACAATGAAGATTGTATTACGATAGAGCATACTTGGGATATTTTCTCAAAAAACGATGCAGCGATTCGTCAAGATTTTAAATACTTGACAGAAGATCGTACTTCGCAACCCATTCCTAAAAGCGTTAATGTAATTGCTCCAGAAAATATTTTTATTGAAGAAGGTGCAAAACTAGAGTTTGTAACTCTAAATGCTTCAAACGGTCCTATATATATAGGTAAGAATACCGAAATTATGGAAGGGACGGTTATTCGCGGACCTTTTGCTTTATGTGAAAATGCAATGGTAAAAATGTCGGCGAAGGTTTATGGTGCAACGACTGTTGGGCCAGGATCGAGAATAGGCGGAGAAGTTAAAAACTCAGTTCTTTTTGCCAATTCAAATAAAGGGCATGAAGGATTTTTAGGAGATTCTGTTCTAGGGGAATGGTGTAACATTGGAGCAGATTCTAATAACTCAAACCTAAAAAACAATTACGAAGAAGTAAAATTATGGAGCTATGAAACAGAAGGTTTTGCTAAAACCGGACTTCAGTTTTGTGGTTTAATGATGGGAGATCATAGTAAATGCGGAATCAATACGATGTTTAATACAGGAACTGTTGTTGGTGTAAGCGCTAATATTTTTGGTTCTGGATTTCCTCGTAATTTTGTTCCTAGTTTTTCTTGGGGAGGAGCAGCAGGTTTTACAACTTATGTAACTAAAAAAGCTTTTGAAACAGCGAGGTTAGTGATGAGCCGAAGAAATATAGAATTCGATGCAACGGAAGTTGCAATTATGGAGCACATTTTTGAAGAAACAAAAAAATGGAGAAAAGACTAATTTAATTAGATAATTATAGCAAACCCGACAGGTTTTTAAAACCTGTCGGGTTTTGTTATTTTAAGGTTTTAGAGAATTTTCTAATTTCCTAATTGACATATTTTCTAATTTTACTTATTTATCAATCTTAGTAAAATCCCCTTTTAAGTTGAATTTTAATTCTAAACCATTGGTTAATTTTGTTTCATATCCAGAAGAACCAATTTCTATTTTGGTTACGTCTTCTTTAGGGAAATTTGCTTTTATGTAAGAAGCAATTTTTTTTGGGATAATAGATTTTGGAACTTTTCCAGTTTTAGCATCCACTTCTTTCCAGTTTCCTTTTTTGTCAAATTCAATTTCTGTTTGATTGCTAAATTGAACTTTGTATTCTGTAGATAGAATTTCTTTGTCTTCTAATATATAGCTAGGTTTCTTAGATCCAAAATGTGTTTTTAAGAATGTTTGTGCGTTTCCCGGTAAAGCCTCTTTTTTAATTACAGTTTTTTGTGCATTTGTAGTAAGTCCAAATAGTAATCCCGTAATTAAGCAGATTGTCAGTTTTAATTTCGTTCTCATATTTTGCTGATTTTTAAAATTATAGTATAAGTTAAGACTAAAATTTTGAAATATTAAAAAATGATTGGGGTTTCGTTCTTTGCGATTAAGACATTATTTAATTTGTAAATTATCTGGACAACACATTTTCATAATTATCTAATTTTCAAATTGCCTAATTATCTAATTAATCTATCTTTGCAGCACGAAAAAAAAATGGGTAGTCAGATAAACGATTAACCGATTAAACAAATTAACAAACACAAATGATTACAGTTAACGATATTTCGGTTCAGTTTGGTGGAACTACACTTTTTAGCGATGTTTCTTTTGCTATTAATGAAAATGACAAAATTGCCCTGATGGGTAAAAATGGTGCGGGAAAATCTACACTTTTAAAGATAATTGCAGGTGCAAACAAACCTTCAACCGGAAGTATTTCTGCTCCAAAAGAAGCTGTAATCGCTTACTTGCCACAGCATTTGCTTACCGAAGATGGTGCAACGGTTA
Source organism: Flavobacterium sp. B330r (assembly GCF_056824325.1). Lineage (NCBI taxonomy): Bacteria > Pseudomonadati > Bacteroidota > Flavobacteriia > Flavobacteriales > Flavobacteriaceae > Flavobacterium > Flavobacterium sp. B330r. The sequence goes on along the minus strand of NZ_CP124860.1, from coordinate 880,515 downwards.
TGGAAGAAGCATCAAAAGCTTTCAGTGAGATTTTTACAATGAAAGCTGAAATCGATGCTATTAATGAGCAATTGACAGTTCGTACAGATTATGAAAGTGACGAATACATGAAATTGATCGAAAGAGTTTCTGACTTAAGCGAAAAATTTTATGCAATTGAAGAAGTAAACTACGAAGCTGAAGTTGAGAAAATTTTGGTTGGTTTAGGTTTTGAACGTGAAGATTTTGGACGTCAAACTTCTGAATTTTCAGGAGGATGGAGAATGCGTATCGAGTTGGCTAAAATTCTATTGAGAAAACCTGATTTGATTTTGCTAGATGAGCCAACGAATCATATGGATATTGAAAGTATTCAGTGGTTAGAGGAATTTTTGCTAAACCAAGCTAAAGCTGTAGTGGTAATCTCGCACGATAGAGCTTTTGTTGATAATATCACCAATCGTACTATTGAGGTTACAATGGGAAGGATTTATGATTATAAAGCAAAATATACTCATTATTTAGAATTAAGAAAAGATCGTAGAATTCACCAGCAAAAAGCATATGATGAGCAGCAAAAAATGATTGCAGACAACAGAGCTTTTATTGATCGTTTTAAGGGAACATTCTCTAAAACAGATGCCGTTCAGTCTCGTGTAAAAATGCTTGAAAAATTGGAAATTGTTCAGGTTGATGAAGTAGACACATCGGCTTTACGATTAAAATTCCCGCCAGCAGCACGTTCTGGGCAATATCCTGTTATTGTAAAAGAAATGTCTAAAGCTTACGGAGATCACGTAGTATTTAAAGATGCAAATATTGTAATCGAGCGCGGACAAAAAGTGGCTTTTGTTGGAAAAAATGGTGAAGGAAAATCGACAATGATTAAAGCCATTATGAAAGAAATCGGCGTTGATTCTGGAAGCGTAGAAATTGGTCATAATGCACAAATCGGATATTTTGCTCAAAATCAAGCGGCTTTATTAGATGAAAATGCTACTATTTTTGAAACAATCGATAGTATTGCCGTTGGTGATATCAGAACGCAAATCAAAAATATTTTAGGAGCTTTTATGTTTCAAGGTGACGATATTACTAAAAAAGTAAAAGTGCTTTCTGGAGGAGAGAAAACTCGTTTGGCAATGATTAAATTATTGTTGGAGCCAGTTAACTTGTTAATTCTAGATGAGCCTTCGAATCACTTGGATATGAAAACCAAAGACATTATTAAAGATGCTTTACGCGATTTCGACGGAACTTTGATTCTGGTTTCTCACGACCGTGATTTCCTTGACGGATTAGCGACGAAAGTTTTTGAATTTGGAAATAAAAGAGTGAAGGAACACTTTGAAGATGTGGCTGGTTTCTTAGCGCATAAGAAAATGGATTCTATGAGAGAGATCGAGAAATAATATTTTTCAATATAATTTTTAAAGGGCATAAGTTTATTCTTATGCCCTTTTTCTTTGTTGCAATATTCGTAACAGTATTTTAATGCAATTTTTTTTACATAAAATATCTTTTTTTGTTACTTTAGTATTCCCATTTCGTGTTGACTGTAAGTAATTAAGTTTTTTGATCAAGAATAGAACGCTGATTTTTAAATCACTATATAAGCATTGCTGTTTCATTTAATTTAAGCCTATGAGTAAAAGTCTACTATCGCCATTTTTTTTTCTTATTTTTATAACGCCATTTTTTTTCTACGCCCAAGGAGATGTGAATCAAGGAGCTGATAAAAAAGAGAGTGAAGAAGTAAAATATCCGCAATTTCAATTAAAAGGGCTTCTTCAAGCAAGATATCTAGAGAGTTTTGGAGATAATGTAGACGTTTTAGGAACTCATCATTCAACGGGAGATGCAGTTCAAAGTTCTTTTGATATAAAAAGAATGCGTGTGGGTTTAAATACAAAGTTAAGCGAGACTACAGAAATTGTAATTCTGGTCAATTTAGCCGATTTTAAATCTGATCCAAAGGGAAAAGTTCTTGAAAATGCCTACGGGAAATATACTTTTAATAAATATATAGCTTTAACAGGAGGGCAATTTCGTCCAGCATTTGGTCTTGAGGAGCTTGTTCCGGTAGATATTATTAAATCTTTTGATTTTTCGAATCAGTATTATGAATTTGGAAAAAATGGATGGACAAGTTTTCAAATTGGAGCATCAGCGACAGGAGGTTTTGATATTGGAAAAATCCCAGTGAATTATGCGGTTTCTATTTTAAACGGAAATGGGAAAAATGTAGAAATGGATAAAGATAACGGAAAACAATATTCTTCAAGATGGGTTTTTGGTTTGTCAAAAGAGCATAAAATTAATCTGGGTTTAAACGGAGGTTTTGGAAAAGTCTTTAAGGAAGATGTTTTTGCATTAGGAGCAGATATTACCAGTGATTTTAAAATAACCGATAAACTTAGTTTTGATTTGCAGATAGAATATAAGCAAGGAACAAACCATAATTTATATTATTCTTTACCAGTTGCTAGCCGTACAGAGAATGTTGCAGATTATCAAATGCGCGGGATCTATTTTCTGCCGAATTTTAGATATGTAGTAGATTATAAAAAACTCACCGCATTTGAAATTTCTTGCCGCTACGAAACTTTTGATCCGAGCTACAAAATCGATTCAAATGTGCGCACCACTTACACGCCAATGGTTAGTTTGGAATTCGGAAAATCGTATACAGGACGTATCGAGATGGGATTTGAAATTGACAGATTTGATAAGAGTATTCCAGATACGTCAACCTACAACGATAATTTATTTTTAATTCAGTTACAGCTCAGAATTTAATTCACTTAATCTTTGTTTTTATGAAAGAAGTAAAAATTCCACAGACCCTAATTACGCTGGCAGTTTTGGTTGCCATTTGGTTTGTTCCAGCTCCAGAAGGAGTTGTAACAGAAGCTTGGCATTTATTTGCCATTTTCGTAGCTACTATTTTAGGAATTATCTTAAAAGCGGCTCCGATGGGAACAATGTGTATGATTGCAATTGCTTTAACGGCGATGTCTCAGGTTTTGGCTCCAGGAGATCCTGGAAAATCGATCACATTAGCATTAAAAGGATTTGGGGATAAGGTAATCTGGCTGATCGGAATTTCATTTTTTATAGCAAGAGGATTTATAAAAACAGGTCTGGGAAACAGAATTGCTTTTTTATTTATAAAAATATTCGGAAAAAGTTCTTTAGGACTCGCGTATGGTTTAGGATTGGCAGATTTGGTTTTAGCGCCAGCTGTTCCAAGTAATACGGCTAGAGGAGGAGGAATTGTTTATCCGATCATGAAATCAATGTCGATGAGTTTTGGTTCAATGCCTGACAAACCTGAAACGCATAGGAAATTAGGGGCTTATTTAACTTTAAATAGTTATAATATGAACCTGATTGCTTCTTCGATGTTTTTAACAGGAACAGCGAGTAATCCGATGTGTCAGAAGTTTGCACTTAATTTAGGAATAAAAATTAGCTGGATGTCTTGGGCGGCGGCGGCAATTGTTCCGGGGTTATGTGCTTTTATTGTAATTCCGTTCGTTCTTTATAAAATTTATCCTCCAGAATTAAAAAAGACTGGGGATGCACCGCAGATTGCAACACAGAAATTGAAAGAAATGGGGGCAATAACTAGAGATGAATGGATGATGTTGCTGACCTTTTTTATTCTGCTTTTTCTTTGGATGACAGGAGATCTGCTTTCTATCGATGCAACAACAACAGCTTTTATCGGATTGGTAATTTTACTTTTAACTTCAGTTTTGACTTGGGATGATGTAAAAGCCGAAAAAGGAGCTTGGGATACCATTGTGTGGTTTTCTGTTCTAGTAATGATGGCCAGTTCGCTTAATGAATTAGGTTTTATCGCATGGTTTAGCGATTTAGTAAAAGCAGAAATTGGCGGATTAAGCTGGCAGATGGCTTTTCCAATCATTATATTGGTATACTTCTTTAGTCATTATCTTTTTGCAAGTGCAACTGCGCACGTTGCAGCAATGTACGCAGCCTTGCTTGGTGTGGGTGTTTCGCTCGGAATTCCAGGATTATTGCTAGCATTTATGCTTGGTTTTGTCGGATCTCTTTACGGAACTTTAACGCACTATGGTCACGGTCCGGCACCCGTATTTTTCGGGAGCGGTTACGTTGACCTAAAGAGCTGGTGGGTCAAAGGGCTTATAACTGGTTTGGTTATGCTCTTTATCTATATGGTAATAGGAGGATTGTGGCTCCGAGTAATTGGATATTTTTAGATTCTGATTCCTGGAGGAAGTAATTCTTTGTATCTAGGGTTTTTTTTGAAAAACGAAACAATCTTTGGGTGAATAGGAACTACTCTGTAATTTTTTTCAGAACTTAAATCTAATATATTTTTAAGCAGCATATTGATCGTTTCTTCGTTCTCGTATGAATCTGGTTTATTGATCTTGGTTAAAAAGATTTTTTTTTCTTGAAATGAATACTCAACTGCTAACATTCCTTCGGGGATGACAGTTTCAAATTGGCGTGCAAAAGTGTTGTCTTTGATTTCCATAGTTACAGAAGATTCCATAGTAATTTCTTGTTAGGTTATTGGTAAATAGTGAATTTGGGACTCGAAATTTTATTGAAAGAAAATTCTTTATAAGTTTTAAATTCAAGAAATATTTCGAATTGCAAAGGTAATCATTTGATTTTCAATATTAAATTATTTTTTGCAGCTATAAACTTTAAGTTTTTGTTTTGAACTTGGATTTTTTTTGAATTGCTATAAAATAGGTCTGAAATTTGATTATCATGACATTAAAAAAAGTAACTTTATTTTTTAGAATAAAGGTTTTAATGGTAATTTCATTTTAATATTATGAGTAAAATTCCAGTTTATTTTATGCCAGGTTTGGCTGCGAGTTCATCTATTTTTGAAAGAATAAAATTGGATGAAGATACTTTTGAAATGCATCTTTTGGAATGGGAAATTCCAAATCCGAAAGAATCTTTATCAGATTATGCACTTCGAATTAGTAAAAATATAAAACACGAAAATCCTGTGTTAGTCGGAGTTTCTTTTGGAGGAATCCTAGTTCAGGAAATTTCGAAACATATAAAAGCACGAAAAGTTATTATTATATCGAGTGTAAGAAGCAATTTGGAGTTCCCGAGAAGAATGAAAATAGGGAAGAGGACAAAAGCTTACAAACTAATTCCGATGCAGTTAATTCTGAATGTTGAGAAATTGGCTAAATTTTCATTTGGCGAAAAAGTCAATAAGCGAATTAAATTGTATGAGAAATTTTTATCTGTCCGTGATTTAGGATATCTGCAATGGGCGGTAGAAAGTGTAATTTTATGGGAGCGAGATAAAATTGATGAAAATGTAGTGCATATCCACGGAGATAAAGATGATGTTTTTCCGATTAAATATATTGATAAATGTATTTTAGTCAAAGGAGGGACACATATTATGATCTTGAATAAGTACAAATGGCTGAATGAGAATTTGCCTTCTATTATACTTGAGTGAAATTCCAATTTTAAAAATTCCAAATTCCAATACTTTGAGGATTTTTAATCTTTGTCAAAGTTTTAAACTTTGACAAAGATGCATTTAAGAAAATTTGCACGCAATCTTGTCATTTCGACCTTAGGGAGAAATCTTCGCAAGTAACTCCATAAAGTAATTCAAGAAAAAAAGTGAGAATCAGTATAATCGTTTTGGTGTTAATTTTAGTAGGATGTAAATCCTCAAAGAGAGACTGCGATTTTACATTTTTTAAATGGAATATCCATGAATCTTATTATTTGAAGTTTAATTCTTCTGATACGCTCTATTGTATAGATACTTATGGATTTAAAAAAGAAACGACTTTTACAATTTTAAATAAAGACGAGAAAGAAAGGATTCAAAATATATTAGATACTATTACTTTTCCTAAAAATGAAACTTTTGAAAATAATGATATGGATGATGGAACAACTTACGGTTTCATTCTACAAGATAAAAAGCGGTCAAAGAAACTTAAAATTCATGGAAATGCTGGTCCTCAACAATTTTGGTATTTTGGTGAAGTTCTAGAAAAAATTAAACTGAATCTTCAGTTTGCTAAAACAAATAAGAAGATAGATTTGAAAGAAATTAATAAAATGGTCATATTTGAAATACCGCCTACATTTACCATTGATACTGTAGGATTAGAAAAATAAATTTTACTGGTTTTTTCTTTGTCAAAGAAACACACAAAGAAACACACAAAGAATTACTCACAACCTTGTCATTCTGAGGAACGAAGGATCGCGCTCGTAACTCTACAAAGATTGGCGATTCTCTGTATGGATTTTCTAGTGTGATCCTTCGTTCCTCAGGATGACAAACTAAAGAAAGTCTTTAGTAGAAAATCTAAAATCTAAACTCAACAATCTAAAATAAAAAAATCCCAAACTCTTTTGGAATTTGGGATTTATAATATTGTAATTTAGAAAATTAGATTTTCTTCATTTGTTCTTTCATCATAGAGATTTGCTCTTTCAGCATTCCCTGTTTGTCTAATTTTTTAGCTTCGTTTAATAAATTAGTCGCTTCCAATTTTCTTCTGCGAGACATCGCAACTCCAGCAAGGTTTAATTTAGCTACAGCCAAATCCATATCCATTGATAATCCAAGTTCGATTGCTTTTTTGAAATGTTTCTCCGCTTGGTTGATATTAGTTTGAGATAACATAATACCTTGTAAGTAATTTAAGTATCCTTGTTGTTTTCTTACTAATGCACCTTCTGGATTTTTGATATATGATAACCATTTATTAGCACCTTCGAAGTCTTGTTTTCTTAATTTAAGGAAGGCTAAAAGGATAAATTCGTTTTTAAAATAAAGAAAAATTGGAATTGCAGTCAATAAGATAAGGAATATACCATTCCCAATATTACTTTCTGTAAATTGCCAAATGCCCGCCACTACAAGAAGTCCGGCCAAAATAAGTTTAATATTCTTGTGAAACATAATTATTGTAAATTTGTGATTGCAAAGATAGTAAAAGGAATTAAAAATATTTTTATAAAAGTACTTGCCAGAAAAAAAAGTCTTTGTATATTTGCACTCGGTTTTTGAACAACGATATCCAAAACCAAATAAACGAGTTAATAGATACCATTTTTAAAGATACAAAGCAATGAGCAAAAGAACGTTTCAACCATCGAAAAGAAAAAGAAGAAATAAGCACGGATTTATGGACAGAATGGCTTCTGCGAATGGAAGAAAAGTTCTAGCGCGTAGAAGAGCAAAAGGAAGACATAAATTAACTGTTTCTAGCGAGCCTAGACACAAAAAATAATGTTTGTATAAACATACATAAGGCGATTACTTTTTTAGTATCGCCTTTTTTTATACCTTGTCGGTAAAAAATCTCTCAACTTTCTAGTTTATAGTGCACTAGAAAAGTTTTTTTAAATCGTAAATAACTACACAATACATACAAAATGCCTAAAGACACATCAATAAAATCAGTTTTAATAATAGGTTCAGGACCTATTGTTATTGGCCAAGCTTGCGAATTCGATTATGCGGGATCTCAATCTGCGCGCTCGATTCGTGAAGAAGGAATTGAGGTTATCTTGATTAACTCGAATCCAGCGACGATTATGACCGACCCATCTATGGCCGATCATATTTATTTGAAACCTTTAACGACAAAATCGATTATTGAAATTCTTAAGGAACATCCACAAATTGATGCTGTTTTACCAACAATGGGAGGGCAAACAGCCTTAAACTTGTGTTTGGAAGCTGAAGAAAAAGGAATCTGGCAAGATTTCGGAGTGAGATTAATCGGTGTTGATGTAAATGCTATTAATATTACAGAAGACAGAGAGCAGTTTAAGCAGCTTTTAGAAAGAATTAATGTACCAACTGCACCTGCAAAAACAGCTACTTCTTACCTTGAAGGAAAAGAAATCGCTCAGGAATTTGGTTTCCCGCTTGTAATTCGTCCTTCGTTTACACTAGGAGGAACTGGAGCAGCTGTGGTTTACAAAAAAGAAGATTTTGATGAGCTTTTAACTCGCGGACTTGAAGCTTCTCCAATTCACGAAGTTTTAATTGATAAAGCTTTAATGGGATGGAAAGAATATGAGTTAGAGCTTTTAAGAGATAAAAATGACAATGTTGTAATTATCTGTTCTATCGAAAATATGGATCCAATGGGAATCCATACGGGAGATTCGATTACAGTGGCGCCAGCGATGACATTATCTGATACCACTTTTCAAAAATTACGTGATTACGCTATCTTAATGATGAGAAGTATCGGAAATTTTGCTGGAGGATGTAACGTACAATTTGCAGTTTCACCAGACGAAAAAGAAGATATCGTAGCAATCGAGATCAATCCTCGTGTATCTCGTTCTTCTGCTTTAGCATCAAAAGCAACTGGATATCCAATTGCAAAAATTGCTTCTAAATTAGCTTTAGGATACAACTTAGATGAGTTGCAAAACCAGATTACAAAATCTACTTCGGCTCTTTTTGAACCAACTTTAGATTATGTAATCGTAAAAATACCACGTTGGAACTTCGATAAATTTGAAGGTTCAGACAGAACTTTAGGTCTTCAGATGAAATCTGTAGGTGAGGTTATGGGAATTGGACGTTCTTTCCAAGAAGCACTTCACAAAGCGACTCAATCTTTAGAGATTAAGAGAAATGGCTTAGGAGCAGACGGAAAAGGATATAAAGATTACGAATTGATTATCGATAAACTGACTCACGCAAGCTGGGACAGAGTTTTCGTAATTTACGATGCAATTGCAATGGGAATTCCGTTGAGTACAATTCACGAAATTACAAGAATCGATATGTGGTTCTTAAAACAATACGAAGAGCTTTATACTTTAGAAAAAGAAATCTCAAACTACAAAGTTTCTGATCTTCCTAAAGAATTATTGCTTGAAGCAAAGCAAAAAGGTTTTGCTGACAGACAATTGGCTCACATGATGAACTGTCTAGAAAGTGAAGTTCACTCTTTACGTATGGAGAAAAACATCAACCGTGTGTTTAAACTGGTTGATACTTGTGCGGCTGAATTTAAAGCTAAAACACCTTATTACTACTCAACTTTTGAGGCAGAAATCGAAAAAGCAAATGGAGAGCGTTATGTAGATAACGAAAGTGTTCTTACAGATAAAAAGAAAGTAATCGTTCTTGGTTCTGGACCAAACAGAATTGGTCAGGGAATCGAATTTGATTACTCTTGTGTACACGGAGTTTTAGCAGCTAAAGAATGTGGTTACGAAACGATCATGATTAACTGTAATCCTGAAACGGTTTCTACAGATTTTGATACTGCTGATAAATTATACTTCGAGCCAGTTTTCTGGGAGCATATTTATGACATTATTCAACACGAAAAACCAGAAGGTGTAATTGTGCAGCTGGGAGGTCAGACAGCTCTTAAATTAGCAGATAAATTATCTAAATACGGAGTAAAAATTATCGGAACTAGTTTTGATGCACTTGACTTAGCAGAAGACAGAGGAAGATTCTCAGATTTATTGACTGAATTGCATATTCCTTTCCCAAGATTCGGAATCGCTGAAACGGCTGACGAAGCTTCAAAATTGGCAGATACTTTAGATTTCCCACTTTTAATTCGTCCTTCTTATGTATTAGGAGGTCAGGGAATGAAGATTGTAATCAACAAAAAAGAGTTGGAAGAGCACGTTATCGATTTGTTGAAAGCAATTCCAGGAAACAAATTACTTTTAGATCATTACTTAGCAGGAGCAATCGAAGCTGAGGCTGATGCGATTTGTGATGCTGATGGAAATGTTTACATCATCGGAATTATGGAGCACATTGAGCCTTGTGGAGTTCACTCTGGAGATAGTAACGCAACATTGCCTCCTTTCAACTTAGGAGAATTTGTAATGCAGCAAATTAAAGATCATACGCATAAAATTGCGAGAGCTTTAAAAACTGTTGGTTTAATCAACATTCAGTTTGCAATTAAAGATGATACAGTTTACATCATCGAGGCAAATCCTAGAGCTTCAAGAACGGTTCCGTTTATTGCAAAAGCTTATGGAGAACCTTATGTAAACTACGCTACAAAAGTAATGTTAGGTCACAATAAAGTAACTGACTTTGATTTCAATCCGCAATTAAAAGGATACGCAATCAAACAACCGGTTTTCTCTTTCAGTAAATTCCCGAATGTAAATAAAGCGTTAGGGCCAGAAATGAAATCGACAGGAGAAAGCATCTTGTTTATTGATGACTTAAAAGACGATCAATTTTACGAATTGTACTCTAGAAGAAAAATGTATTTGAGTAAATAATCTCAGATTCTATTATAAAAGAAAAAGCTCCAATGAAGATTGGAGCTTTTTCTTTTATAATGTCAAGATACTGAAAGTTAGCCTCTGTTTTTAGTGTATTCTTTTTTAGCATGATTATAATTAAAGTATCTGTTTTCGTTTGCTATCCATGAAGAATTTAAGCCAATGAGATTATTGTATTTTTCTCGATTATTAGAATTTCCAATATATTTTTCATCTTCAAGTACAATAGAATCTCTTTTTATTTCTCCATTTACTATTGCAATATAGAAATCATCATCGGGGATATCTGCCCATTCTGTATAATATCGAATTGAAAAAGTCTTTAATTCATATGTTTCAATAATGTCAACTATTGATTTGATATTATGTTCATAATCGGATGAGTTTGCTTGAGTTTCATAAATTGGAAGTGTTTTTAAATATTGTAAGTACTCTTTTATAGTATTAAAACTGTCAGCTTCCTTAATGAAATATTCTATTGTACTTCCGTTCAAATCTAAAGGTATAATTACTATGCTCTCTTCAAAAAAATGAACTAAATCTTTATTGTATTGACTTTTTTCATTAGTTAAAATTGCGCAAATTTTTTGTCCCATGATTTTATTACTTATTGAATTAAGTATTGGTTTTGTTATTAAAAAAAAGCTCCAACGTAAATTGGAGCTTTTTGTTTTAGAATGTTTTATTACTTCACAATAATCTTCTTAGACGTATTGTTTATTTTTAAAATATAATTTCCTGGAACTACATTCGATACAGAAATAACATTGTCCTTTATATCTGCAGATTTGTAGCTTTTAACGTTTCTTCCTGTCACATCATACAAGTCAATAGTTTCGATTGTAACGTCGCTACCATTTTCAATGTGTACAAAATCTGTTGCTGGGTTTGGATATACTGCAAGACCTTTTTCAGTTTTTTTGATATCACCTAAACCCAAAGTTGGAGATGTGATTTTAATAACTTTTTTAGTGCTAGAACTGGTACTAACGTAAAGAGCTCCATCATAAATTGCCATTTGTGCAGGCTGGTCATAGTTAGTATTAAAATAAATAAATTCTTCTTGGTCACCATCATTCCCGTTCGCAGGAAAACGGAAAATTCTATTTTGTAAACCTGTAGAAATGTATAAATCGCCATTTGGAGCAACTACAAGATTTGCTGGGTTTCTCAGTTCTGAAATTAGTGTTGATACTACTCCTGCAGGTGTTATCTTTTTTACTACACCATCCATTTTGTCAACAACGAGTAAATTACCTGATTTGTCAAATGCTAAACCATTTGGCTGACTGAAATCTGAAGCAAAAGTTGTTGTTACTCCAGCTGCAGTTCTTTTTTTAATGTTTCCAGAATTTGATTCAGAATAAAATACATTGTCGTCTGCGTCGATGGCAATTCCGTAAGGGCTTCCACTTGCTGGATACGCCGTAACTACTCCTGATGGCGTAATTTTTTCTATTTCCTGAATGAAACCAGATCCTGCCATCCAAAGATTTCCACTCTTGTCAAAAGCAATTTGTTGTGGTGTACCATTTACTGTTGCAAAATTGCTTTGTACTAATTGAGGTGTAACTTTAGTAACTTTATAAGTGTAAAAATCAGCAACAAATAAATTTCCAGAAGCATCAAAAGCAATCCCGGTTGGAGTGTTAAATCCCGTAGTTACGTAATCGGTTGGAGTTTGTGCATTTGCGCCAAATGCTGATAATAATGTAAAGAGTAAAATTTTTTTCATATAGTATATTTAGGGTTTGGTCAAAGATATAATTTTAAGTGAATAAATTATTTTTTTTGTAAGAAAATATATTTTGAAGATTGTATTTTTAATTTACTATACTATTGAGACACTTTTGTTTAGTTAAAAAGAAGTCTGATTTTAATGCTAACAATTGAAATTTCGTACAAAAAAAGCCTCATTTTTTTAAATGAAGCCTAATACTGTTTTTTTTATTGATTTAAACTTTATTCAACCTGATTAAAGCTCATATTATCTCTAGTGTTTTTTTGAACTGAAATAGCACCGAACAATGCTAGTAAAAAAGCAAAAGCATAGAAACCTTTTTCGCTAGGAAGAATTGTTGCATTCCATAATCCAACAACCAAAAGAACGATTGAAAGTAATGTTCCGAACCAGCAGATTCCGTAATAAATATCTGTTACAGGAAGTTTTTCAAGTCTGTCTCGAACGCTTTTTTGCAAAGAAACTACGGCAAAAAGTCCGAACATTAAAACTGTAAAATAGTATCCTTTTTCATTTAATAACATTTCAGCTCTTGCTAGTCCAACGATAAAACCGACAGTTCCAGCTCCAAGAGCTACCCAAGATGCCGCAATAAAGGCATTTGATGTTTTTTGTATCATATTAATTCTGGTTAAATTAGATTTTTGAGATTTGTTTTTTTTTATAATCTCAGTTCGTAAATGTAATTAAATTTGATTAATGGCAAAATGAAAATGAAAATAAATTAATAAGTATAATCTTAGTAGATGTTATAAAAAAAGCTCCAATATATTGGAGCTTTCTTAATTTAAAAAGTAAGATTGTATTATTTTTTAAGTAATTGTTCTAAAGGTTTTAACTGCTCCATATCTATTTTAGATTTCTGTAAAACAGACATTAAAGTCATAATGTTGTTTGGATTCATGTTTTCGCCTAAAACCCTAACTACAGCAAACCCATTTTCTTTTCTATTGGCAAAAATGATAAACTCTTTAATATTATCATCACTTCCAACATAGCTAACAGAAGCACCGTCTTTACCAGAACCAATTTTCATTAACTCTTGATATTTCGGATCTTTTAATATGGCTTTTACTTTATTTCGTTCTGTCTCAAACTGTGCCTGATTGTTTTGATCAGCTTTGAAAGCTAGAATATTCATTTTGTCAAATGAATTTAAAGCTTCGCTTTGCTCTGCAGATAATTTTGTTTTATCCACATTCAGGATGTTTGGTGAAACATCTAATGCTATAAAATCTTTTTTCTCCGAATTTTCAACAAAATACTTTTGCAATGTTGGTTCAGAATTACAGCTTCCTAAAGTTAGAAGAGCCGTAAGTGCTATGATGAAAATATTTGTTCTCATTGTTATTTTTTGCCTTTAGAAGCTTTCTTTAAGTCTGTACCGCCAGGAAGTTGCATTTTATCTGTTAATACTGAGATTTCGTTTAGATCAAAATTACCAGTTAAAGATAATAAAACAGTTTCGTCGTTTTTTGCACCATCCACATACATTAATAATTCTCTTATTTGAGTATCTGTAGCGCCAGATTTCACCATTATTCTAACATTTTTCCCGCCATCATTTACACGCATTAATTCTTCTAGTCCGGCAGTTTTTACATATTTGTCGGCAGTAGCTTTCATGTCTGCTTCGATTTTTGGATTTTTAGTGGTGAACACTTTTAAGTAATCCAGTTTTTTAATTAGAGCAATATACTGCTGTGTTTCTTTATCAGAAGCGTCAACTTTTACTTTGCTCATTAAATCAAACATTTTTTTGTTTACAATTACTGAGGTTACTTCATCCTGACCATCAAATTTGTCAAAAGCGCCTTGTGCGTAGAATGTTGTGCTTACTAATGCGAATACTAAAGTTATAATGAAGTTTTTACTCATACTTAGTTTATTGCTTTTTTGGTATTCGTGAATCGTTGATTTCATGACTATTTTTGTGTTTAATTACTGTTTAAAAATTTTGTTTTTTGATTGTTCGAATTCATTAATGTAGTGTACACTTTCAATACCTACATTAACATTGCTTGATAATAATGCCAAAGCTTTTTGTGTTGCTTTAAGCGCTTCTTCGGGATCATCATAGGTTCCTAATTCTGTTTTCGAAGCTACTGCAGTAGTGTTTTTTTGTTCGCTCGCAAAATAATAGGTTCCAATTCCCAGCAAAACAACAGCTGATGCCGCAATCGATAACCACGCTACGTTACGTTTCTTAGATTGTAGTGGAATTTCATACGTTGATTTCTGTTCTTTTGCATGAGAGAAATAGCCAAACATAGATTTGTATTGCTCCAAATGCTGCGCAACATTTGGTGAAGAGAAATATTCTTTTAATTGATTTTCCTCAGCAATAGAAGTTTCTCCCTGAAAGTATTTTTCTAATATATCTTCTATTTTATTTAGTTCCATAAAGGTGTGTATTTGTCATTGATTCTCTAATTTTTTTTCTTGCTCTCGAAAGCGCCACTCGTATTGCCGTTTCGTTCATATTAACGATTTTGGCTATTTCTTCAAATTCATATTGCTCCACATCTCGTAGCTGAATTAATAATTGCATTTGTTCGGGCATCTCATTTATAATTTTTTCAACCCATTCTAAACTGTCTTGATCTTCCAGTTTTTTATCCAATTGCGGCTGCCGATCGGTAAAGTTGTTGTGAACAATTTGCAGATTGCTAGCCCTTTTAGATTTTAGCTGATCGAGACAATAATTTTTGGTCATAGTCATCGCCAATGCTTCTACGCTATTATAGCTTTGCAGATTGTCTTTTTTGTTCCATAATTTTACCATTACTTCCTGAGTTGCATCTTCTGCTTCTTCGGTGCTAGTAAGCAATCTTTTTGCCAGACGAAAAACTTTGTCTTTAAAAGGATTTATTAATTCTATAAATACAACTTGGTTCATTAATCTGATGGTTAATCGTTAGCTTATATATTCAAGACGAGACACAATTATATTTGTTACAACAAAAAAGAAAATATTTTTTTATGTAAAAAAAATACTGCTTTTAAGATAAAGCTAAAACTAAAGATACTATTTTTACGTTTATTCAGAATATATAACCTACACGATATGAAAACAAATTTAAAGAGTATTCTTTTTCTCTTTTTATTCGCATTTTCTTTACAGTCTTGTGAAGATCAGGATGATGTTGCAGCTCCAGCAGACTTGCAGATTAATAATTTTATTTGGAGAGGACTAAACGAAGTCTACTTATGGCAGGCCGATGTGCCCAATCTAGCAGATGGCCGTAATTTGCAGCCCAATTTTAATCAGTTTTTAAGAGGATATTCTCATTCAGAGGATTTGTTTGAGGATTTATTAAACAAGCCCGTGAGTAAATATCCAAATGGCGATGCCATTGACCGTTTCAGTTGGATTGTTGAAGATTACACTGTTTTGGAACAGGAGTTAAGCGGTGTTACAAAAAATAATGGTGTTGACTTTAGATTGAGCCGCGTATCTTCAGGATCGAATGATGTGGTAGGTTTTGTACGATATATTATTCCAAATTCTGATGCTTCTACTAAAGCCATTAAGCGTGGTGATCTATTTACGAGTGTAAATGGTGTGAAACTTACGGTTTCAAATTATCAAGAATTATTATTGAACAAGGATAGTTATACGCTAAACTTGGCAGATTATAATGGAAGCAGTTATGTTTTGAATGGAAAATCGGTTGACTTGACGAAAACTGTTTTAGAAGAAAATCCTATTTTAATCAGTAAAGTGATTCCTTCTGGAAGCCATAAAATTGGTTATTTAATGTATAATGGTTTTTATCCAGGATATGACGAGAAATTAAATCAGGCTTTTGGCGAATTCAAATCGCAAGGAATAACAGACCTAGTTTTAGATCTTCGATATAATGGAGGAGGATCTGTTACATCTTCTATTAGACTTTCTAGTATGATTACAGGACAGTTTGACAACCAGATTTTTGCTAAAACGCAGTTTAATACAAAGTGGATGAAAGATATGACTGCTGATGATTTAGAAAGTTTGAATTACAGATTTGTAAATAATATTGATGGAAAAGCGCTAAATAGCTTAAACTTAAATACAGTTTATATCATTACAACGGCTAGTACTGCATCTGCCAGCGAATTGGTTGTTAACGGATTAACCCCTTATGTTAATGTCGTGCAGATTGGAGAAACTACGACAGGTAAAAATGTGGGTTCATATACGATATATGATTCAGAAACTTTATTTACTAAAAAAGGAATTAATCCAAATCATAAATATGCAATGCAACCTTTAGTGTTTAAGATTTCAAATTCTGCAGGTTTTGGAGATTATACTCAAGGTTTGCAGCCTACTTATGTACAAAGAGAATATTTGGATACCTATGGTATTTTAGGTGAAACGTCTGAGCCTTTGCTTAATCTAGCTATTTCAAAAATTACAGGTGTTTCTGCTAGAAGAGTTCTAAACGATTCTGAACCGGAACATCCTTATTTGACCGATTCAAAAATTATAAACGGATTAAGACACGGAATGTATTTTCAAAATGCTCCAAAGAGTTTTTAAGAAATTATGCAATAAATAGAAAAGGCTTTCATCACTGAAAGCCTTTTCCATAAAAAAACAAAAACTAATTCTAAAGGTAAAATTAATCGTTAAAGTAGAATCCGTTTGGACCTAAACCAACAGTTAATTCTTTTAATAAGCTTCCGCTTAAGTTATAAATATAAGCTTTACTGCTTGAAGCAAAATCACCACCATCTGCAATAAAGATTCTATCATCTTTTACAGCAAAACCATACATTTTTCCGTACTCAGAAGTTGAGCTGTATTCGAAAATTGGAGTTGTAGAAGCTGAAGTTGCGGTGTAATCCATAGCGTAAACTGCAGTTTCTAGAGTATAGTATATTTTATTGTTGTAAATGTCTAGGTTTTTAACTCCATCAAGAGCTTCTGGAAAAGTAATTTTGCTGATAGAATTGTCAGATAATTTTACTTTTATAATTTCACTTCTTTCTCCGTATGAGCTTCTAATAGTGTATAAAACACCATCTTTAATTTCCATTGTATCTGCTCCTAAACCAATAGTTAAAGAAGTTTCAAGCTTATTTGTTGCTGGATTTACTACAAGTAATTTATCGTTATTGTAAGGTTCAGTTACATATAGCTTATTGTTGTAAACTTCAATATGGTTAGCCGTTGTATTTAGGTTAATTGTAGATTCTACTTTGTTTGTAGCTAAATTGATAACAGCGATAAAATCATCTGTATTACCAGCTGGGTTTGTGCTAGACGCGTAAGTATTGGCATTGGTAACATAAGCTTTTCCGTCTTTTACAACACCGTATCTTGGAGTAATTAAGCCAGTCTCAATCTTTGCTTCAAGTTTAAATGTATAACGATTTACTACATTTATAACATTAGAACCGCCAGCAATGATGTATGCTTTATCTCCATCAAAAAAGATATTCTGAAGATATTTTCCAACAAAATCAGAACCATTTACAGTATTGTATACATCTTTTGTGAAAGTATTTAAATCGTCGCTAACGAAAGAAACAGAACCTCCATCAGTAAAATTTCCCTCATTTAAGATGAAAATTCCATCATCATAAACTCCTTTTGGATCATTGGAGTCATCGTCATTAGAACAAGAAACAAAAAGCGAAACGCTAAGTGCTACTAAAAATAATCTAGTTAGTTTCATTATATTAAAATTTAAGGTTTAAGTACAAATTAAAATTCCTTCCTGGCATTGGTCTATATTCTAAACTTTGATAAAATGTATTCCAAAGATTTAAAACCTGAAATCCTACTTTAAAAGAAGACAAAAGTTTAAAATCGTAGTCAATTCCAATATTAGATACATTGTAGGCATCAACAATTTTATCAGGATCGTTGTCAGATTGTGTATAGACAAAGCCATTATAAAGAAATTGATAATAGGCAGAAATGCTTTTTCTTGAATAAGCAACAGAAGCTGTAACTTTATTAAAAGGAACAAAAAACAACTGTTTTTTGGTTTCAACATTTTCTGAAACTGTATAAGCGTAAGTTGCATTTGCAGTCAGGTTGTTTTTGCCATAACTTTTCTTCCAACTCAACAATGTTTCTGCTCCATAGCTATTTACTTTGTCTGTATTTTGTGGCATCCAAATACCATTTGTTCCAGGAACCCATCTTAGCAAATCTTTTATTTTCATGTAATAAAAGGTCTGAGTTATACTAAAATTTTGAAAAGTAAAAACATTGCCAATTTCTGCCTGATAAGAACTTTCGGGTTTTAAGTCTGGATTTCCGCCTTCTTCCCAATACAAATCATTGAAGGTTGGAATTCTGAAATTTCGTGATGCATTTAATTTCAAATTATATAATTTCCCAAACTGATAAGAAGAACCAACTGAAAATAGGACAGGAGATTGGTAGTTGTCTGTGAATTCTTTTCGAATACCAAATTCGTTTTTCCAATTAACTGAAGCATCTTGTTTAAGAAGTAAAGCTGCAGAACTTATTTCTCTTACATTGTCGCCAAAACCACTGCCATATCCTTTTGTTCGATTATATTCTAGGATTCCATTGGCTTGTAATGATTTGAATATTTGATACCCCAGATCTGCTTTTGTGATTAAGCCTTCTGTTTTTCCGTAAGTATAAATATTACTCGAATTATCGGCATAATATTGATAGTTCTCGAAAATATAAGCAGTTTTTAAATTGGTAGTAAACTTCCCAAAATTACCGTCATATTCTAGTAAGTTTCTATTAAAGCCATTAACATACTTACTTTTCATTTCCGATTCAGAAACCAAAGACGTATTTCTATCTGTGTTTGAGGTTTGGGTGTATAGTTTTAGAGTGTTTTTGGCATCAATTTTATAACCAGCATTAGCACTTAAAGTAATAACGTCATATTGGCCATTTTGGTTCCAGCGCTGTTCGCCTTTCCAGTTGTACTGGTTCAGATATTTATAATCGTTTGTCGAACTATTTTTAGACAATCCGATTTGAGCACTCCATTTTTTGTTAGAAATAGAAGTTTTATAGTTAATCCCAATCGTATTAAAACTACCATAATCTAGTCGTAAATTATTCTCAAAACGATTAAAAAACAACAAATCGTTGTTTAAATGAACGGTTCCTCCAACAGCACCGCTTCCATAAATCACGCTTCCGCCACCCGCTTTTACGCTTATCGAATTATAATCGGAACCCGAAATGGTATTAAAATCGGTGCTTCCGTTCATTTGGGAATTAATGTTAATTCCATTCCAGATTACTGCGGTCTGAGAAGAGGTAGTTCCTCTAAAAGCTACCGTAGATAGCATTCCGCGACCGTATTCTTTAAAGTAAATCGTAGAATTAAAGTTTAATAAATCGGTTAGAAGAGCTTCGTTTTTGCCAATAACAGAATCGTTTAATTTTAAAACAGATTGTGAAACTGAATATTTTTTTAAATTTTTGTCTGAAACCAATACTTCTTTAAGGCTGGTAATAGAATCGCTCTGCGCCCAAATAATCTGGCACATCACAAATAAACAAAAAGCAAGAAGTCGTTTTAAAGTCATAATTCCTTCACTCTTTTTCCCGAGAGCTCGATAAATTGTTACAAAGGCAGGTCTCCTGGCTTGCGTCTTGCTGTTTACCTTCCCATCACGCAGGGCGTGACAGTGGTGATGTAGTTACAGCAAGCATTCATTTTTGTGAACTTAGCTTACAGTTGCGGGTACAGCTCAAGAAATTACTTGATTCCCTTTTAATGTGTTTTTGAATTAAAAACACAACCTTAATTTGCTGCAAAGATAAAGTTAAAAATACTGATTATTCAAATTTCTTTTACGTTTCATGGAAAATTATAAATTATTTGCATTAAAAATCGATTTTTATAACTTCTCCGAAATCAACTTTATTATTGAAAGCGTCTTTTAATGGCAGTGAACTCTGATGGCACAAAATACTTCTGATGATTCCGGCGTGAGCCACAATAACAATTGGCTGATTTGTTTTAGAAATTGTTTCAGATAAAAAATTACCGACTCTTTCGTGTAATTCAACAAAAGATTCTCCGTTTGAAACTTTGATATTCACAAAATCTTCCATCCACGGATTGAGCTCCTCAGACGGAATTTCGTTCCAGCTTTTCAATTCCCAATCGCCAAAATTCATTTCCTTTAAACGTTCGTCTTCGTGATAAGAAATGGTTTTAATATTTTCTTGAATATGTTTTGCTAAAATGACACAGCGCTTTAACGGACTAGAGAAGATTATTGCCTCCGAAGGAAGTTCAGAAATAATTCTGCCGAAAATTTCATCAAATGGAACTGCAATATCAACATCTGATTGTCCGTAACAGATTCCTTTTTCGCAGATGGTTTCGGTATGGCGAACTAGATAAATTTCCATAAAAATAAAATACTTAAGTAAAATACCACTTCGCAAACTTGTTGTGTAGCGCCAAGACAATCTCCTGTATAACCGTCAATCCATTTCTGAAAATATCGCGCTAAAAAATATCGAGTTATATAAACGGGAATTATAGCCAGAAGAAATTTTAAATCAAAATAAGAAAATACAAGTAACGGAATTAATCCAAAAAAGAAAGAGCCAAAAACTTCTTTCCAAGTATATTGTTTAGCGATTGGTTTGCTTTTGCTAGAAGCATCTTCACGCGAATATTCGTGTGTAAAAATAATACTGATTGCCGCCAGACGACTCAAAGAATGTGCAGAAATGAATAAAAGGAAAATTAGTAAAATGTTATTAGTGAAAAGTAAAATAGATTCTGAAAGCAGTTTGAATTTTAGTAGAAAAAGTAAAACCAATCCGATTGCTCCATAAGCGCCAATAGCGCTGTCTTTCATAATCATTAGGATTTTTTCTTTGGTCCAGCCTCCACCAAAACCATCACAGACATCGGCAAATCCGTCTTCATGAAAAGCTCCAGTAGTTAAGATAGAAGCAATAATTGCCAATATAACAGCAATTTCCGTTGAAAGAAAAAATGAAAAAAGATAAAAAGCCAGAAAGGAAATACTCCCAACAATCCAACCAATAAATGGGAAATATCTTGTGGCTTTATTTAAATAATCTGGATGATGTGTAATGTTTTTTGGACACGGAATTCTGGTGTAAAACATTAAACAGGTGAAGAAAATATGTAGTTCTTTTTTCATTTGATTATAATTGTTTGGCTAAAGCCCTCTTTAGGAGCAAATTTATAACCTCCAGATAAATCTGGAGGCAATTCAAAAATAAAATTTAAAAAAAAAATGATTTCTATGAATTGCCAACATCTTTAGATGTTGGTTTATTTATAGGTACTAAGATTGGCTTTAGCCAAATTTTCTTGAGATTGCTTACATCCAAAATTGACTATAAATTCTTCACATTTCATTTGATTATGATTATTGTTTGGCTAAAGCCCTCTTTAGGAGCAAATTTATAACCTCCAGATAAATCTGGAGGCAATTCAAAAATAAAATTTTAAAAAAAAAATAATTTCTATGAATTGCCAACATCTTTAGATGTTGGTTTATTTATAGGCACTAAGATTGGCTTTAGCCAAATTTTTCTTAAGATTGTTTAAATCCAAATTTGATCATAAATTCTTCATATTCTTCTTGAAATGTTTTCTTTTTATGATGCTCTTCTTGATTTTTAATATAATCCCGAACTTTATCTACAATAGATTCTGAAACTGAAACTGCAAAATATTCATCCTGCCATTCAAATTTATCTCTAGTCAATTGATTTTTATTAATCCAATATGAAGATTCACCTTTTAATAGCTGTATTGTTTTCTGAAGAGTCTGATTATTACCTAATGAAATTAAACAATGGCAATGATCAGAATATCCACTAATGAAATGAAGATAAATTTCTTTATTTAATGCATTTTCTTTCATGTGATTCCACACTTTTTGACGAAGATCAGCTGAATTTAAAAAAGGAAATCTGTTTTTGGTACTCCAAACACAATGAATATAAATTTTTGTAAAAGGCATGTAATAAATAACTTTAATTAGAAATTCAAAGTTATAAACTTTAAACCTTAAAAGAAAGTTATTTCCTACTTATTCCCGCGCTTTCAAAACTCGCCATTTCATTCAAAAAAGATTCAGCCGATTTTAAAATAGGAAACGCGACAGCACAGCCTGTTCCTTCTCCCAAACGTAAATCGAGATTTAAAATAGGTTTTGCTTCTAAATAATTTAGCAATTCCGAATGCGCTTTTTCAGCAGAGCAATGGCAAAAAACAGCATTTTGTTTGATGTTCGGATTTATATTGGAAGCAATTAAATATGCCACAGTACAAATGAAACCATCAACGAGAATTATCATTTTATGATCAAAAGCAGCAATCATTCCGCCAGCCATTTGAAGAATCTCAAAACCGCCAAAATAGGAAAGTTGCGAGATTAATTCGGCTTGACCAGAATAATTATCTAATGCTTTTTGGAGTAAATTTTGTTTTAGAAGCAGTTTTTCGTTTTCAACTCCAGTTCCTTTTCCGATACATTCTTGAATAGGGAAGCCGGTTAAAAGGCTCATTAAAACAGAAGCGGTTGAAGTGTTTCCAATTCCCATTTCGCCAAAACCAATGCAGTTTGAACCAGATTTTGCAATATTTTCAACAATCGATTTTCCTTTCTCAAAACAGAAATGAACTTCCGATTCGCTCATTGCGGGAACATGGAGAAAAGACTGCGTTCCCTTTGCAATTTTAGCATCGATTAATTTGGCATTAGTTGGAAAATCATAGTTGACGCCTGAATCTACAATAGACAACTCAATATTGTTTTGTTTGCAGAAAACGTTTATTGCTGCACCGCCATCGAGAAAATTATTGACCATTTGTCTTGTAACATCCTGCGGATAATCACTTACGCCATGATTTGCAATTCCGTGATCTGCTGCAAAAACGACAATATTTGGTTTTACGATTTTCGGATTTAAAGTTTCAAAAACCTTTGCCATTTGAAAGGCCAGAGATTCTAAAGTGCCTAAAGAACCTACAGGTTTTGTTTTTGAATCTATTTTTTCTTGTAAAAGTGTATTGAAATCAGATTTGTTTTGTATTTCGCTTTCTGATTTCAAATCAAAATCTGGAACATTTATTTGATGAATTTCTTTGATTTCAGTACAGATAGGCGCTTCCGATTTTTGTTTCCAATGCAATTGCTGCAGCATTGGCTGATTGTTGTAATTGGTGGCTGGTTTTCCGATGCAGAAATATCCCAGAGGTTCTATATTTTCAGGTAAATCAAGGATTTTTTTAAACTGATAATAATTGAGGATCGAAACCCAGCCCATTCCATAACCTTGTTCTGTCAGCGAAAGCCAAATGTTTTGCGCGGCACAAACCGAGCTGAATTTTACTGCTTCGTTACTGCCAATTGTTCCAATCGTAAACTGATTGAGAACCGAACGGTCGTAAGCAATGACGAGCCCGATGGGTGCTTCTTCGATTGCTTCGAGTTTTAGTGATCTGTAAAGTTCTTTCTGTTCAGGATTATCGGTAAGTTCTTCGGCTTTTTTATTATAGTCTAAAAAAAGTTTTTTAATAGACGTTTTAACCTCGTCTGACTTAATCAGAAAATATCTTGTAGCATCGGTCAATCCGACAGAAGGTGCCCAATGCCCAGCTTGTAAAGCTTTCTCAATTACTTCATCTGGAACTTTATCGGCTGTAAAATGTCGTGTGTCTCGGCGGGATTTTAATATATCGTCTAAATTACTCATAATTTTCAATTTCAAATATCAATATCAATATCAATTTACTCTTTATGTAAAGATACTTCACGATATTGGAATTTGAAGTTTAAAAATTCAGAATTTGTTTTATTGATTTTTGAAATTGACATTGAATTTTGCCATTGTTACCCTTTTATTTTAACTGGAATTCCCGAAACCATCAGCACAACTTGATCGGCATTTGCAGCAAGAAATTGATTCATCCAACCCTGAAGTTCAACAAATTTCCTCCCTATGTGAGTTTCTGCATGAACGCCCATTCCGATTTCGTTTGTTACAATAATGATATTGGCATTTTCATGTTTGGCAATGGCAAGAAATTCTTTTTTTGCTTCTTCCAAACTAAGCTCCACATCGTTTTTAGTATCAATAAAAAAATTAGTCAACCAAAGCGTTACACAGTCAATTAAGGCCGTTTTTCCAGAAAAATCAATTTCGCTTAAGTATTTCTCTTTTTCAATATTGGTCCAATGTTCGTCTCTTTCCTGCTGATGACGATCAATTCGGTTTTGAAAATCTGCATCCCACTTTCGAGCAGTCGCTACATATAAAGGAGAGTCGGAAAGTTCTAAAGCTAATTTCTGAGCATACCCGCTTTTTCCAGAACGCTCGCCGCCAGTTATTAAGTAAAGCATTTTTATATAATGGTTAATTATTAATTGTTAGTTGTTAATTTTTTTATGTTTAATTGACTTTTGGAAGTTTTAAGTATGCTAGTAATTAACTTTAATATAGCAATCGCATCATTAGAAATGTTTTGAAATTCCTTTTCGTTAAGATAATCAGTTGCTTTTAATAATTCCAGCCAATAGACAGTTTCATTAGCTTCTTTTTGAGCAATTGCAAATTTATGAATAAAATCGCTTTTACTTTCGGCGTGTTCTGCTTCTCGAATCATTGCACCAACACTCGTTCCAGATCTTAAAAGTTGCTTTGCTAGAATAAATTCTTTTTTATCATTATTTAAATATTGATATAGTTTGACAATTCTTACAGCGAAATCAAAACTTTTATTTCGAACAATATTATTTTTCATAATTTACAATTAACAATTTATAATTAACAATTAAAACGGGCAATGTCGGCAGTTGTTTCCGCAGCAAGTTCCTCTTTTTAAATGAAACCAAGCTTTAAAAACGTAATTGCCATTTTCGATATAATAGTCAATTCCTTCAATTAAATTGTCGTTTTTCGGCAATAGCATTGCCTTATTATTAAGAGCCTTTTTTGGAGTTACGGTTTCGACATAAGCATCAATTTTATCTTCGCAGGCTTCCTTAAAGCACACAGGACAAAGGCAATCGCCTCCTTCAGAAAGATTGAAAATGGGTGGGTAATCATTACACCAGCACTTATTTTCGGGTGAAGTGTCTCCGCATGAAAAAGCGGTTTCGCAACTGGAGCAGATTTTTGTTTTTGGTGCATTCATCAAATAAAAGGCTATTTGTTTAAATTTGTACGAATAAAGGTAAACAAAAAAAATAGAAATTAATTTACCTTTGTGGCTACACAAAACATAAAATATGAAATATTTTTTCCATAAATTACCCGTCGTTTTTGTACTACTTATCCTAATTGGATGTAAAAAAAATGAAGCGCAAGATGTTGTAAAATCTACTACTGCCAAAGAAAGTATCGAATTTGCTTCTGGACTTTCGATTGTGAAAAACGAAGGCTATTCGATTGTAAATGTGAGTAATCCGTGGCCAAATTCTAAAACGAAATTTACTTACATTTTAAAAGAAAAAGACGTACAAATTCCAGATAGTTTAAAGAAATATATTGCTATAAAAGTTCCTCTAGAAAGTGTTGTTGTAACTTCAACTACAAATATTCCTTTTTTAGAAATGTTAGAAGTTGAGAATAAATTGGTCGGATTTCCACATACTGATTATATTTCTTCGGAAAAAACAAGAGCGTTAATTGACAAAGGTTCTGTAAAAAACGTTGGACAAAATGAAAAACTGAATATCGAACAATTAATAGAATTATCCCCAGATTTGATTGTTACGTTTGGTGTAGATAACAATAACCCGATGCTGGATAATCTTAAGAAAAGCGGTTTAAATGTTTTGATTCAAGGTGATTGGATGGAACAATCTCCGCTAGGAAAAGCAGAATGGATTAAACTTTACGGCGCTTTATTCGGAAAAGAAGAAAAAGCAAAAGAATTGTTTGATAAAATTGTAGAAAGCTACAATCAGGCGAAAAAATTAGTTAGCGATAAACCAGCAACTTCAAAAGTGCTATACGGATCTATGTACGAAGATGTTTGGTATGTTGCCAAAGGAAATAGCTGGGTGGCAGAGTTTATGAAAGATGCAAAAGCTAATTATTTATGGGCTGATTTAAAAGGAACTGGAAGCGAAGGTTTGTCTTTTGAAAAAGTTTTGGACAAAGCCAAAGATGCTAATGTTTGGATTGCTTCTGGATCTTTTAAAAGTTTGGATGAATTGCAAAAAGCAAATCCGCATTATACGGAATTTGATGCTTTTAAAAATAAAAGTGTTTATAATTTTGAAGGTAAAATGGGAGCGACAGGCGGAACGGTTTATTACGAATTGGCGCCAAGCCGCCCTGATTTGGTTTTGAAAGACTACATTAAGATCTTTCATCCCGATTTACTGGCGAGCTACGAGTTTACTTTTGCTTCTAAACTGAATTAGTTTTGGTGAGTAAAACACGAAATACCATTTTATTTGTCGTTCTGGCTTTAGGTCTATTATTAATGTTTTTTGCTAGCATTAGTTTAGGATCGGTTACAATTCCGTTGAAAGATGTTTTTGCAAGTTTAACAGGTGGTCATGCTGCAAAATCAACTTGGGAATATATTATCATTAATTATCGTTTGCCAAAAGCAATTACGGCAGTTTTAGTCGGAACGGGGCTTTCAATAAGCGGACTTTTAATGCAGACTTTGTTCCGAAATCCGCTTGCTGGACCTTATGTCTTAGGATTAAGTTCTGGTGCAAGCCTTGGTGTGGCTTTTGTCATTTTAGGAGCAGGATTTCTACCTTCTTTTTTAAGTGTAATTGCATTGTCTTCTTACGGAATTGTTTTGGCATCTACTTTAGGAAGTACTTTGGTTCTTTTTTTAGTTTTAGTTGTTTCGCAACGATTACGTGATACAATGGCAATCTTGATTGTGGGTTTAATGTTCGGAAGTTTTACCACAGCAATCGTAAGTGTCCTAACTTATTTTAGTACGGCAGAACAACTTCAGAAATTTACTTTTTGGTCAATGGGAAATCTTGGAAACCTTTCTTGGACAACCATTACAATTTTAACTTTCTGTGTTGGAATTGGATTGGTTTTAAGCGCCAAAAGTATCAAACCATTAAACGCCTTGCTTCTTGGAGAAAATTATGCAAAAAGCATGGGATTGAATTTTAAACAGGCCAGATTAGTTATCATTTTTGCAACAAGTATTTTGTCTGGAGCGATTACAGCATTTGCAGGACCAATTGCTTTTGTAGGTTTAGCAGTGCCTCATATTGCAAAACTGACTTTTCAGACAAGCAATCATACTATTTTGTTTTGGAGCACTTTATTTTTTGGTTCGATAATAATGCTATTTTGTGATATTGTTTCGCAAATGCCAGGCTTTGATGTCACACTTCCAATAAATGCCGTTACGTCTATAATTGGTGCACCTGTTGTTATTTGGCTTTTAGTTCGAAAAAGAAATTTTTAATACTATTTAGCCACAGATTAAAAGGATTTTGTTTTTAGAAAAAAAACTTAGAACCTCAGCATCTTAGTAACTTAGAATCTCAAAAATGAAAAATATCTTAAAAACATCGGATTTAAACATTGGATACAAATCCAAGAAAGGAGTGACGACTATTGCTGAGAATCTTAATCTTAATCTTGAAGCGGGTAAATTAATCACTTTGATAGGGGCAAACGGAATTGGAAAATCAACTTTACTCCGAACGATTACTGGAATTCAAAAGCCTTTATCGGGAAATGTTTATTTGAACGAAAGAAATATTTCAGACTATCAGCCTTTAGAATTGGCACAAAATCTTAGTTTGGTTTTAACCGAAAAGCTACCGCCAAGTAATCTTTCTGTTTTTGAATTAGTTGCTTTGGGGCGCCAGCCTTATACCAATTGGGTTGATAAATTGTCTAACGAAGATATTCTAAAAGTTCAGGAAGCAATGCAATTGACACAAATCGAACATTTGGCTTCAAAAAAACATTTTCAAATTAGCGACGGACAATTACAAAAAGTTTTAATTGCACGAGCATTGGCACAAGATACGCCGTTAATTATTCTAGACGAACCTACAACACATCTTGATTTACTGCATAAAGTTTCCTTGTTTAAGTTATTAAAGAAACTAACAAAAGAAACGCAAAAATGTATTTTGTTTTCGACACATGATATCGATTTGGCCATTCAGTTAAGCGATGAAATGATTATGATGACGCCAGAAAATATAGTGCAAGATCAGCCGTGTAATTTAATTTCAAACGGAAGTTTCAGCAATTTGTTCAAAGATGAAAATATTGTTTTTGATGCTGAAAAAGGGAAGTTTATTGTGAGTTAATATTATTGTTTTCAAAACGAATACGGTAGACATGAAGCAAATTTTCTAATTCTTGATTTTTTACGTCTAATTCTCCAATATCAATCTTTTCATTATTAAATGCCAAATATGTTGTGGAATTTCGTCCTCTTGTTTCGGTAAAAACTCTATCGTTTTTTATGTTTTTCCATTTAATAAGCTTTTCATCTTTTAATTTTATTCCTTCAGCATTAATTATAATTTGAGGGCTTTTATCTCGTGACTTTTTAATTTGACCGTTAGTTAAATAAAGACCAGATCCTAAAAATAATAGTCCCCAATATTCTTTTTCATAAAGCATATAAAAACCTAATAGAATACTACCTAAATAAATTGCCAATAACAAAAGAACGGTAATTTTTGAATAATAAATGAATGTTTCTTTTGGAACCGAAATGTCATCTTTATAGATGTCTTTTTCTAGAAATTTTTTATCTAACTGTTTTAATTTTTGTTTTTGCTGATAGTTTTTAAATTCTGTCTTTTCGAACCAACTTCCGCTTTTCCAAATCAATTTTTCTTCAACAGCTTTTCTCTGTAATTCGTGAATATTTCGAACATTTTCATATGCCCAAATTTTCCAGTTATTGACAAAATAGCTCCATACAAGCCATCCAGATACAAATCCCAAAACAAAACCTACGAGAATAATCCATCCTTCTAGTAATTGTATATACGAAAGGTAAATTCCGCCACAAATAAGGCCAAAAGTTACAATCATTGGCAAATATTTTAATTGCCATCTGCCTTTGCTTAATGCCTGTTCTACAGTTACGCTTTCTTTCATAAAGTTAAAGAAGAAATTTAATTACATTATTTCAATTAAGCAAATAAACGATTAAACCTTTTTTAATCCAATCTGTCTCCTCGCTTCACCAACCACAAAAGCAACCGAATTAGCAATATTAAAACTGCGAATAAGCGGTGACATCGGAATCGTTAAATGATTTTCGAATCTTGCCATAAATGCTGCGCTCAAACCAACGCTTTCTTTTCCGAAAACCAGCCAGTCACCATCTTGAAATTCGTTTTCTAAATAGGATTTATCAGAATGCGAACTCATTAAAAAAACACGAGATTGATCTGGAATCTGCGCAATCCATTCTTCTACATTTTGATATTCGGTAACATCAAGATGAACCCAATAATCCAATCCCGAACGTTTTAGATTCTTGTCGTTTATTACAAATCCGAAAGGATGAATTAAATGAAGACGACTTTCTGTGCCCACACACAATCTGCCGATATTTCCAGTATTATTTGGTATTTCTGGTTCTACAAGAACAACGTTTAACATCTTTTTTGAGTTATGAATTATGAGTTATGAGTTTTTTAGAATTATCTAATTTTCTAATTGAAAATCGGATACTTCTAAAACTTCTCCTGCTTTTAGATTTTGCAAATATACGTTTCCTATTCGAACACGAACCAGACGAAGCGTTGGAAAACCAACTGCAGCAGTCATTTTTCGAACCTGACGAAACTTTCCTTCGTTTACGGTAATAGAAGCCCAAGAAGTCGGGCCATGTCGTTCGTCTCTAATTTTTTTGGCTCTCGGTCCAAAATCTGGAATTTCAGTAACGATAAAAGCAGAACAAGGTTTTGTTTTGTATTTTCCGCCATCAAGACCAATTTCGACACCTTTTTGCAATTGCTCGATAGCTTCTGGAGTAATGACACCGTCAACTTGAACGTAGTATTCTTTGTCTACTTTTTTGCTTCTTACTTGTTCGCTTACCATTCCATCAGTTGTCAATAAAAGTAAACCTTCAGAATCTTCATCCAATCTTCCAATTGCCATTGTTCCTTCGGGGAAATTGTGCAATTCGCCCAAAAGCTTTTTCTTTCTTTTTAATTCATAAATAAATTGGCTTAAGTAGCCGTAAGGTTTAAAAAGAATGAAGTGTTGGTGCATTTTTAATTTTTTGCAAAGATAGTTCCTTTCTTAAAATTAAAACCGATTACGGCTTTTGAGATTTCATTTTTTTCAGCCATTGGTACACAAACCAAATTACGGTTGTAGCAAAAATGACAATTAAAATAGGATAGTAGTTTTTAAAAAATTCATGAAAATAACTTCCGACTAAAATATAAACAGAAGCCATGCAAAGTTTAATCAAGATAAATTCGGAATTGGACCAGCTGGTTTTGATTTTGAAGAAATTCATAATATGAAGTCTTAAGTTGCTTTGAATAAAGGTAATAAATAAAAAATGAGATGGCAATTATAAAAGATATGCAATCTTAAGTCGTAATTTTTTTGGAGTTAGAATTCGTAATATTATCATTTAAATCTAAAAATGATATTGTTATGGAAACGAATAATTTAGGAACAAAAAAGATAAACGGAACGCAAAAGGATATTGATGAATCTAAAGGAAAAAACGTTTCGCACGATAAAGAACTAAAAGATGCCAAATTGAATAAGGAGTTGGTAACCGATACCGATGGGGATAAAAAAATTGTGGAAAGAGCCCGAAACGAAAATGAAAATATTAATGAAACGCTTCATCAAGTAAATCCTGATAATGCAAATGCAAATCGTGGAGTGGAAACAGAGGATGAGGCCAAAAAAACGGTTGAGAATAAAGACCGCAATTCTGATATAACACCCAATCGATATCCAAACTCACATCCAGATAATCATAAAGATCGTGGAAATATGAAATTGGATGAAGAGGAATAAGACAATACGAAATTTTAAGCAAAAAGGAGTCAAATTAATGTCAAATAACATAAGATTAGCGGTTCGCGTTAATGTTATTGTAAACTCTTTTTAAAACTTCGGTATCGGTTGAGATCTTCGTAAATTAGAGGTATCAATTTAAAAACATATTTAAAATGGCACTTTTAGAAAATAAAGTAGCTTTTGTATCTGGCGGAGGATCAGGAATCGGACGCGCGGTAGCAGAAGCCTACGCTCGAGAAGGAGCAAAAGTAGTAGTATCGGATATAAATGTAGAACACGGTGAAGAAACCGTAAATAATATAAAAGAAAAGGGTGGAGAAGCTTTTTTCGTAAAAGGAGACTCGTCGAGTGCAGCTGATAATAAACATATGGTTGAGGTGACAGTTTCTAAATACGGTCGTCTGGATATCGCGTGTAATAATGCAGGTATGGGAGGACCAGCCAAACCAACAGGAGAATATGATCCAGAGGCTTGGGATAAAGTAATAGGATTAAATTTAAATGGTGTTTTTTATGCCTGCCGTTACCAATTGGAGCAAATGGAGAAAAACGGAGGAGGAAGCATTGTTAATATCGCTTCTATCCACGGGCAAGTTGCGGCTCCACTTAGTCCAGCCTACACCGCTTCTAAACATGCCGTGGTTGGATTGACAAAGAATATAGCGGTAGAGTATGCGCAAAAAAATATTCGATGCAATGCTGTTGGACCAGGTTATATTGAAACAGCACTTTTAAAAGACAATTTAAATAAAGAAATGATGCAGGCCGTTGCGGCAAAATCAGCAATGAATCGTTTAGGAACAACAGAAGAAATTGCCGAATTGGTAACTTTTTTAAGTTCTGAAAAATCTTCTTTCACAACAGGAAGTTATATTATAGCCGATGGTGGTTATACAGCTGTCTAATTATTTTTTAGAGTAAATAACAAGACAATTGAAAAAAGCAGTAAGCGAAAGTTTACTGCTTTTTTTGTTTAAAATAAGCTGAATTTGTAGGAAATACGGGCGTTTGTGAGGTTTTTTGATGTAACTGATGTTTTGAATAATGTTTTGTGTTAGGTGTTTTTTATTGATTTTATTTTATTATCTTTAAGATTGTGTTAAGTTTTATTGAATTATATTGATAAATGACCAAACATTAAGTTTATGGTTTTGTAACATTAGCTTAATTTTAAAGACAATAAATTTGAACTCTAAAAACTCTATTCTTTAACGTATGAAAAACAATTACTCTTTTCGTCATGTAATGACTTTTTTAAGTTTTTTCTACTGTCTGGTGCTAAGTGCACAGACAATGCCAGATAAACGTTCAATACCTTACACGCAAAATTTTGAGGAATTAGTAGCCGGAACTACTACTGCATACCCTGTTGGTTTTCAGGGATGGACAGTTACCGGGCAACCAGGAGCCAATTTTAAAACTATTGCGCCTGTAGCCAATGCAGTTTTGGCAGCTGTTGCATCTAATTTGCCAGCGTCTGCTGCATCTGGAACGGGGAATGTTTATAATTATGATGGTAAACTAGGCTTTTTAAACACTGGAAGTGTTGATTATACTATTGGTTTTGCCTTTTCAACTTCTGGAGTAACAAATGTGAGGGTTAAATATGATGCAATGACTATTCGTAATCCATATGGGCTTCCTGGAAATCCAGTTTCAAGCCGAATAAATGAAATGGTATTGCAATATCGTATTGGAACAACTGGAGAGTTTACATCTTTGTTAGGGACAGTTTATACTAATAATACAGTTTTGCAAACTGGAAATACTACCGAACCGCAAAATCTTCAGACTATAAAAGTAACTTTACCAGCAGCATGTAATAATCAGGAGGAAATTCAAATTAGATGGATTTCAAGACAAATTTCAGGTGCGGGTTCTCGTCCATCTTTTGCAATTGATAATATAGATATTGAAAAAGATCTTTTTGCTCCAGTTAATATTACAGGCTATCCAAAGGCAACTAATGTTTTAGGTGATAGTTTCGATTTTATTGATAAAATAGATGAAATCGGAAAGACATATTATGTACTATTGCCTGGTGGCAGTACAGAACCAACAATTGCACAAATAAAAGCAGGACAGGATTCAAACGGAACCGCAGCACTGCAATCTGGGGTTTTTGATATAACAAATCCAGCTCAGGAATATGTAAAAAGTTTTACGGGATTAAATTTAAATACTGCTTATAGTGTTTTCTCTATTTCTGAGGATCCTTATGATAATTTACAAAATTCAGTTAGTAAAACAGATGTTACAACACTCAGTGTGATGCCTCCTGCGATTTCTCCATCTGTTGCTGTATTGAATTTAGGAGGTACTGAACCAAATTTTGATCCTTTAACAAAAAGCTACCAAATAGGAGCTTCTGATCTTACTGCGAATGTAGTAGTTACTGCATCAGGAAGTTTTACTATTTCAAAAGATAATACGACATTCTCAACATCTTTATCATTTGTTCCTACTGATTTTGATTCTAATGCGACACCAACGGTTTATGTAAAATTCACTCCAACTTCTGTTGGCAGTTTCACTGGTTCTATAACTCATGAAACAACAGGCGGTACAACTAAAACAGTTAATTTGACTGCTTTTGGAGTAAATCCTTATGTACAAAATTTTGACGATCCAAATGTTTTTGTAAACAGTAAATGGTCACAATACAATGAAGCAGGACCTATAAACCAATGGACTCACACTACACAATCTCGAAATGTTAATTCTGGAACTGGAGCGGTTTTAATGAATGGATATTCAGACAGTGGAGCAAGTAAAGATTGGTTAATTTCTCCAAGATTACGTTTAGATGGCTTTACTCAAATTCCGTTATTATCTTTTTATTCTCGTCAATTTTATGATGGACCATCTTTAAAATTAATGGTTTCAACCAATTATGATGGAGTTAGCGACCCAAACACAGCAATTTGGATACCACTAAATGGTAAATTTCCGGAAACTACAGGAAGTTATGCAAAATCTGAGTTTATAAATTTAGCCTCTTATAAAACAGATCATACGTATTTGGCTTGGGTTTACGAAACTACTTCTGGCGGACTTGATAATGCTGCAGAATGGTCTTTTGATGACTTTGCTATTATGGACGAATCGAAATATGTAGATTCTAACCCGCGTTTAGATTTTGCAGATGTAAGCCCGAATTCAGTTTCTGCTAGTCAGTCTTTTGTTTTTAATGCGGCAGGTTATGGTGATATTACTATTGCTGCTCCAGCTTCGTATGAATTATCGGGAGATAATATCTCATTTGCGTCAAGCATTATTGTTTCTTCTGCAGATGCCTTAATAGGAAAAACAGTTTATGCGAGATTTGCACCAACAACAAAAGAACCAACTATTTCTGGTGTTTTAACTATTACAGGAACCTCTCTAAATAAAGAAATTGGTTCATTTACGGGATCTTCTATATTAAAGGAAGATACTTATGATGTGGTGTCTTATAATTTAGAGTTTTTTGGAACTGATGTTAAAGATAAAACGGGTAAAGAATTTGGACCAACAAATGATGCGTTGCAAATAGAAAACGTGGCTAAAGTAATGAACAAATTAAATGCTGACGTTTATGTAGTTCAAGAAGTTTCAGATGAACTGGCACTAGATGTTTTAATTCAAAAAATTAGTGTTAACGGAAAAACATTCGATAAAACAATTTCAACTTCTTGGTCTTACTCATTCCAAGCTTTAGATCCGTATTTCCCACCTCAAAAATTGGTTGTAATTTACAATACGCAAACGACTACTGTAAAAAGCACAAAAGTTTTGTTCAAAGATTTATACGATCAAGTTCGTTTTAACACGGTAGTTTTACCAGGTTATCCAGGAACAGATACTCCAGAAAAAAACGATGATAGTTTTTTCTCATCAGGACGTCTTCCTTATTTGGTTCAGGTTGAAGCTAATGTTGGCGGAGTTAAAAAAGAAATTAACTTGATTGATCTTCACGCACGTGCAAACAGCGGAACTGATATTTCAAAATACAATCAGCGTAAGTATGATATTGACTATCTAAAAGATGCATTAGATGCTGAATATCCAGATGCAAATTTAATTCTTTTAGGAGATTTTAATGACGATGTAAAAGCGTGGGTTGGAAATGCAAATACAGCTTCGTCTTATAAGAAATTTGTAGATGATACTACTAATTACAATGCATTAACATTAGGTATTAGTCAGGCTGGAGCATATAGTTTCTTAAGTTCGCAAGGATTTTTAGATCATATCTTAATTTCAAACGAATTGAATGAAGATTATATCGCCAACTCAATTGCAGTTTACGATCCAAGAAATGATATCGCAAATTATACGACAACAACTTCAGATCACGGACCAGTAATTGCTCGTTTCGAATTGAAAAAAGACGTGCTTTCTACACCTGATTTTGGGAAAAATAAATATTTCGTAAAAGCATATCCAAATCCTGCAACAGATGTTTTGAATTTTGATATCAAAACAACTTTAGGGAGAGATTTGAAAATTAGATTATACGATTTTAATGGTCGTGCGATTGGAAATCCAATTAGCGTTAAAAATGAATCTGAAGTTAGTACAGCAGTTGTTGCAGTTGGTAATCTAGTTTCTGGAGTTTATTTCTACACAGTTACAGAAAATAATAAAGTAATTTTCAAAGATAAAATCATCAAGAAATAATTGATTTTCAAGAAAAGAAAAAAGCTGTCTCAAAGGGACAGCTTTTTTTGTTGAACGAAAGATTCTTTCTCTCTAAAACCCCAGCGGGGTAAAATATTTATAGAGCTAAAACAACACAAATAAAAAAAGCTCCGGAGGAGTGACATGTTTTTTCTGCAACATAAACATGTCACTCCTCCGGAGCTTTCTGTTGTAAACATTTATACTTTACTATAAATATTTCGCTTCTCCGAAGCTTACAAAAAAAGCTGTCCTTTTGAGACAGCTTGCTTTTTATGCAAATATTTTTCTGATTTCATTTAAATCAATTTGATCTCGATCGGTAAAAGAAAAGAAATAATCCAATTGCCATTTTTGAGTTTTTTGTGCTTGTTTGCTCGTAGTTTCATCCCAAGGCGGGTAAACTCTTGTCGCTCTAATTCCTTCTTTATTTTGGGTAGAAAAAATACCTTTTTCAAGTAGCGTTTTCTTCGGAAAAATAAATTGACCCCAATTCTGATCTTTTCGAACATTGACAATTACAAAATCAATAGCATCAGAATAATCAAAAGGTTCTATCGTTCCAGTTTGATTTCGTTTCCATAGAGTAACAAACTGACCTGTTTTGGTTGGAGTTATTTTGGCCTCTCGATAGCAAATGTTTTTATTGTTTAGCAGAAAACGATAGGCGCTGTATTCGTCGCTTTCGCTTTCTTTTTCAACAGAAGTTATTAATAATTCAGCCTTATCATAAACGATTTCTTTGCTTAATGATAAATCAGCAGGAGCTGTAGTAAAATTCATAAAATTCAATTCTCAAGTATTCTTGAAATTTACTGCAAATTTGTTTTAGAAAGAAACATTCAAACCAAAATTTAATCCCCATTGGAATTGGTTGAAAGACTGACTGTTTAACGGATTGATATAATAATTCATAGCAGGCTCAACAAAAACATTGGTTTTTTTATACACACGATATTGAACCGTACTGCTCAAAGTAGAACCATAAACATAATCATTCGCATTCATGTTTTCTCCTATAGAATGCCCATCCAAATTCACACTATTAGAAATTAATTTACCCACAAAACCACCTGTATTTAAATTAATGCTGGCTTTATTTTTATTAAAAATAGAGTAAGAAACCTCAAGAGGCATTTCTACATATCTTAAATTTTGATCCAGTTTACCTGTTTGCACATTTTCACTTTTTAGAGCTTCTTTTGTACTATTTGAAATCAAAAGATAATCTTGGGCTGGTGCATTAGACGAAGCGACCGGATAACTATCAGGGGCAAAAAAAGCATTGCTTTTGGCAGATAGATAAGATACATTGGCAACACTTTGTCCTAATTCGCTAATTTTCAAACCAGAACCAACAGCCCATTTTTTGTTAATGCTGTATTTTGTTTTTACACCATAAGAATTAGATTGTTTAGAATCGTTTACGTTACCCAATGTTTTTTCGTTCTTGGTGTTTTCAGAACTTGCAACACCAGCAAAAACGGCAACAGCCCATCTTTCTTTTTTATTGATAAGATTGTCTTTTTTCTCTTTTTCTTCTTTTTTCTTTTCTGGACTTAAAATTCCTTTTTCTAAATTCTGAAGTTCAGCCAACTGCATAGAATCGGTTTTGCTCAAACTGTTGGTGATTTTTACATCTTCTTTTATAATAACAGCTTTGTCATTGCGTTTATTCTCATTTTTACTAGAAACCCCATTATTTGAATTATATGCATTGCTGTTTGTAAAAGAGTTATTATTTGCAGAATAGCGCTGATTATTGAAAGCAAGATT
Organism: Flavobacterium sp. B330r; assembly: GCF_056824325.1. Taxonomy (NCBI): domain Bacteria; kingdom Pseudomonadati; phylum Bacteroidota; class Flavobacteriia; order Flavobacteriales; family Flavobacteriaceae; genus Flavobacterium; species Flavobacterium sp. B330r. The sequence goes on along the minus strand of NZ_CP124860.1, from coordinate 843,076 downwards.
TTTATTGTTTTTTGGAGCAATCTGTTCTTCAAAAATCGAATTGGAAAGCTGTTTTTTTGCTGTCGAATTAAATTTGTTTTGTTTGCCAAATGCAACTCTTTCTTCAGAAATTCCTTTATTAGAAGATTTTGCATTGTTTTCTAAAATAGATTTTTTAGAAGATTTCAAAATAGATTTATTTTCTGCTAAACCTGAGTTTTGATAGGCAACAGATTGGTTCGGAGTATTTGCTGGAACTCCTGTACTAGATTTTTTAGAAGATTTTGCAATTGCTTTTTCTTCTGATGAACCCGAGTTTTGATAAGCCACAGATTGATTCGGAACATTGGCAGGAGTTGGCGCAATGTGTTTAGAATCTTTTTTAGTGGTTTCGTTTTTAGAATTTGTTTCTGCTACAGAAGTTTCTTGAACTGGAATTCCTGATTCTGTATTGAATTGATTTTTTCTTGTCGAATTGTGGTTTAAAGAATCTGCTGTTTTGCCAATATTTTTATTTTGATCTAAATTTCTGTTGTTAGAATTATCGTTTGTTTTTTTATCCAAAACAACACTATTGTTGCTGTTTTCTAAACCGCCATTGTTGATTTTTATATTTTCAGGCGAAGCAGTAAAATGTAATATTGAAGGCAGAAGCAACCCTAATAATAAGCATGCAGCAGCCGACCACCAAAGAACAACTCGCTTCTTCTTTTTAGGTTTGTCTAGTTTTTCTTCAATCTGACTCCATAACTCTGGAGGCGGAACACTCGAAAAGTCTTCCATTGATGAAAAAATATCTTCTATTTTGTGCTTCTTCATGCTGTTTTAAAATTTTTTATGCTCAAAATTCGCTTTTGTAATATATGCTTGGCGCGATTTAAATTTGATTTTGATGTCCCTTCGGAGATTTTTAAGAGTTCGGCGATTTCTCTGTGTTTCATTTTTTCAAATACATACAAGTTAAAAACCGTCCGATATTGATCTGGTAAATCCCGAATGTATTCCAGCAGTTTTTCCTGTTCTATCGGAATAGCTTCCAGTTCCTCTTCTTCTACAAAATCGGTATCGGGATCAAAAACATCCAAAAAGAAACTCTCTTTTTTCTTTTTGTTTAAAGTCTCGATAAGCTTGTTTATAAAAATCCGTTTCAGCCAGCCTTCAAAACTTCCTTCAAATTTATATTGGCCTATTTTCTGAAACGCAATTACAAAGGCCTCCTGAAAAACATCTTTCGCGTCATCTTCGTTCTTCATATATTTCAAACAGATACCATACAAAACAGGAGAGAACAACTGATAAATTTTCAGTTGTCCCTCCCTGTCATTTTTCATGCACAGTTTGATATATTTTTCTAACTCGTCTTTCAAGAAATGGTTCAAATTTGATTTTGCAAAAATAGTTTTAAATAGCTTACAAAACTATCTTTTAAAAATAGTTCGAGTACCGTCTTGACTGTTGCTTACAATTGTTAGGTTTTGATTGTCAAGGTTTTCTATTACGTAAGTTTTGCCTTCAAACGTAATTAGATCATGTTCCGACTGGTCAAAATACCCTTTTCCTTTCTCTATCTGATAAGCGCTGTTTCTTATCTCCACATTGTCTTTATAAGTAATAACCCTTCCATCTTGAGTAAAGATGATTTTTTTGTTAAACCCAATTGATTTTGGGGTCGCCACATAAGGATTGTTAGAACCTCCTATAGATTTTTCCCAAATCCAAGTATTTATTATTGATCCTGCCGCTTCTTCTCTAGAAGCATTTACAGAAATCATTGATGTAAAAAGAAAACAGACAATAAAAGATAAAAAGAGTTTCTTCATGATTGTATTATTTTAAGCTTGTAATTTTTTCTTGAATCGTTTTTTTGAAAATTTTTATTTCGGCACTTTGGTCTGCAGTGTCGTTGTTGTCAATATAAACCTTAGTAAGGCTTGCTCCTTGACGCAATTCAAAATAAATTCCGCCTTGATCTCCAGCATCAGGAGTACCATATGTTTTAGTTTGTCCTTTTAAAGCCAAAATCTCTGCAGGAACATCTTTTAATAATAGAGTATATTCGCCTCTTTTGATTGTTGGAGTATATCTGTATTGCCCAAAAGCATATTGTTTTGCTCCAACATTTAAGAATTTTAAAGTGTTGTAATCATTAATCTGATAGAATTTTTGACAGTCCGAGCTTAAACATTGGTTATTGAAGCTTCCAATAATAATATTATCTGCATTTTCTGTAGTTTTATTGAAGATCATTCCTTTTGATGTTTTCGGAATCAAAACAAAATCAGTTGGGTATGTAGGAGCTTGAGTTACGTTTTCGCCCACAGCAGGAGTTCTTTCGTAATAGTTTACCACGATTTCACAATTGTTTTCTACAATAGAGCTAATTACAATTTCGTAACCGCTTGTAGGTTTAGCACCAGCAAAAATTCCAACTAAATATTCTTTTGTAAAATCAATATTTGGGTCACTTGCAACAGGACAGCTGTTCGCATGTTTTGTGAAATACTCATTCATTTTTTCTTGAGATCCCACAACAATTGCTGCTGGATTATTTTGTAATGTTTTTTCAGTATAATTACAAGAGAAAGGAAAACCAGTAAAATTTACAACTGTATTTGTACCGCAATCTACATAGTTATTTCCGTCATTGAGAGAACAGGCGCTGAATCCGAAGGCTACAAATAAGCCAAGCATTAATTTTTTCATAATTATTTTAATAGGTTTATATTTTAGTAGATAGGGGTTTCAAAAAAAGGTTGCGTTGAGGTGAAATATTTTTTTTGAAATAAAATGTTGGTTTAGTTTGGATTGGGAATGAATTAGTGAAATTTCTATTTTAAAAACTATGCACTACGTATTATTGCGTACTTTTACGTAAAATAGACTTAGTTATGACCGATTATATACCGTTTTTATTAGGATTTGTTGTTGCGCTATTTATAGGCATATACGTAGGCAGAATGCTTTCTGCATCAAAATTTCAGTCAGAAAAAGCTATTTCTGAGGAAAGATTAAATGCCATAAACGGTCAATTGCAAATGCAGAAAGAGCAGTTTGAAAATGAAAAAAATAATTTGCAGAAACAATTGCAGCTGAGTATTACTGAGAAAGAAAACATTCGAACAGAAAAAGATAGTTTGGCCATTCAGCTTTCTAAAAAAGAAGTAGATTTTGAAAATTTATGGGAACGCCATAAAGAGCAAAAAAGTGAAATCAATGAACTTCAGGAAAAATTCACCAAAGAATTTGAAAATCTTGCCAACAAAATTCTAGAAGAAAAATCGGCAAAGTTTACAGAACAAAATACCGTGAACATGAAAAATATCCTGACGCCTTTGCAGGATAAGATTCTAGTTTTTGAGCAAAAAGTAGAGCAGACCCATAAAGAAAGTATCGACTATCATGCAGCGCTTCGTCAGCAGATTATTGGTTTGAGTGAGATGAACGCGCAAATGAGCAAGGAAACTCTAAACCTTACCAAAGCATTAAAAGGTGATAGCAAAATGCAGGGAAATTGGGGCGAATTGGTTCTAGAACGTGTTTTAGAAAAATCAGGATTAGAGAAAGGAAGGGAATACGAAGTGCAGCAGAGTTTTAGCAATGCAGAAGGAAATCGCGTTTTGCCAGATGTTGTCATTAATCTTCCAGACGGTAAAAAAATGATTGTCGATTCTAAAGTTTCACTTTCTGCTTACGAAAAATGGGTTAACGAAGAATCTGAACTTTTAAAAATAGAATTTCTTAAAGAACACGTAATCTCTATAAAAAGACATGTGGAACAGTTGGGCAGTAAAAACTATCACGATTTGTACCATATGGAAAGCCCAGATTTTGTACTGCTGTTCATTCCGATGGAACCTGCTTTTGCAATTGCTTTAAACGAAGATCCTTCTTTATACACAAAAGCATTTGACCGGAATATTGTAATTGTAACGCCAAGTACACTTTTGGCAACGTTAAGAACAATTGACAGCATGTGGACCAATCAAAAACAGCAGGAAAACGCCTTGGAGATTGCAAGACAAGCCGGAGCGTTGTATGATAAATTTGAAGGTTTTGTTTCTGATTTAGTCCGAATTGGAAATAAAATTAAAGACACAAAAACAGAATACGAAAGCGCCATGAATAAATTGGTTGACGGAAAAGGAAATCTTATCTCAAGCGTAGAAAGATTAAAGAAAATGGGAGCAAAGGCAAAAAAGGCGCTTCCAGAAAATATTATTGCAAGAGCAATCAATTCAGATGAAAATGAATTATTGAATTAGAAAAGAGCTAAGAAGCAAGAGAAAAGAATATAGAATATAGAATATAGAATATAGAATATAGAATATAGAATATAGAATATAGAATATAGAATATAGAATATAGAATATAGAATATAGAATACAACTAATCAACAATACCAAAAACAAAAACATGAGTACAGATTTTAAGCCCGTTTCATCATCAAAAGTTAGTATATCAGAATTAATGTTGCCTTCGCATACTAATTTTAGCGGAAAAATTCACGGGGGATATATTTTACAATTATTAGATCAAATTGCCTTTGCATCGGCATCAAAATTTAGTGGAAATTATTGTGTAACCGCTTCAGTAGATACCGTAAACTTTCTGAAACCAATTGAAGTTGGAGAATTGGTTACCATGAAGGCTTCTGTCAATTATGTCGGAAGAAGTTCTATGGTCGTAGGAATTCGTGTAGAAGCAGAAAATATTCAGACAGGAGTTATTAAACATTGTAATTCGTCTTATTTTACAATGGTTGCCAAAGATAAAGAAGGAAAAAGCGTTCAGGTTCCAGGATTGATTCTGTCTAATTTGCAAGAAGTGCGTCGTTTTAGAAAAGCAATAAAACATATTGAAGTTCGAAAAGAAGTTGAAGAACACGAAAAATTAGCCAATATAAATTCTATCGAAGATCTAGCAAGCCTAGAAAAATATAATGTTCTATTAGAAATCAGCTAAATTTTCTTATATTTAGGAGTTATACATTAAATACTAGAAAATATGATCAAGTTTGGATATACAATTTTATACGTTGAAAATGTCGAAGAATCTATTGCATTTTATGAAAACGCATTTGGATTTTCGAGAAAATTTGTCTCGCCAGATGGCGATTATGGCGAATTAATTACAGGAGAAACAACACTTTCATTTGCTTCAAAAAAATTAGCTTCAAATAATTTACCTGATGGTTTTGTCGAAAGCAGTTTAGAAGACAAACCTTTTGCAATAGAAATTGGTTTTATAGTAGAGAATGTACCTGAAGTTTTACAGAAAGCCACTTCTTTTGGAGCAGTTATGGTTTCAGAACCTGTAGAAAAACCATGGGGACAAGTTGTAGCGTACGCAAGAGATTTAAATGGCTTTTTAATCGAGATTTGTACAGAAGTAAAAGGTTAATGTAAAAGTCTTTTTTTGAAAATGAATTACATACAGAACAAACCTTATTTTGTGTTTTTAGGATTAATAGTAGTTCTTTTACTATATGGCTTTTATAAAGGGAATGAAACCATTGTTCTCAATATTCATGCGACTTATTTTGTAATCTCTTGGAAACACTTAATGATTCTTGTTTCATGTTTTTGTGGAATATTGGCTTTGGGTTATTTTGGTATGCTGAAACTAAATTTTGTTTTAATAAATTGGATGACAGTTTCTCACGTTTTAATAAGCCTAATAGGTTTGTTTATAGTTTTTATTTTGCCTAAATTTTTTAGAGAAATTGTTCCGGGAGATATATTGTCAGTTATAAATGACTCAAATTTTAATCAAAGAATAGAATCAGGAATCTTGATTTTGATTTGTGTATTATTAGGAACTCAACTTCTGTTCTTTGCAAATGTAATTTTTGCTTTAATAAAAGGAAGATCTTAAATATTTTGTATTTCACGATTCTCATTTTACAACAAAAAACATTCACAAATATTTAGCATAAGTACCAAAACTTTGCATGTATAAATTCCGTAACTTTAAGTATAATTATTGGGTTACGGAATTTTTTCACTGAGTATTGCCGTTCGATTTTTCAGATTATTAAGAATCTGATTTTTTATTTTCTCTTAGTCCAGATAAATTGAATGACATAATTGTTTAAATGCAGACGATTATGAAAACAACTACTTTATTATTTTTATTTTTTACGGCCTTTTCAGTCATTGCCCAAGACAAATTTTTTACTAATACGGGAACAATAAACTTTGAGGCGTCTGTTCCTTTGTTTGAAGAAGTGAGAGCTGTAAATAGACAAGTTGCTATACTTTTAGAACCTAAAACAAGTACTTTTATTTGTACTGTTATCATCAAAGATTTTCGTTTCAAATTAGATTTAATGCAAGAGCATTTTAATGAAAATTATATGCAAAGCAATCGCTATCCGAAAGCGGTGTTTAAAGGCAAGATTGAAAAATTTGATTTGAAAAATATTAATGAAGTAGAAAAAGAATATCAGATAAAAGGGAAACTGAATCTACGCGGAAAATCGAAGGAGATTATTGTAAAAGCTTTGATTAAAAGAGTTCCAGAGGGAATTCAGATAATTTCAGATTTTCCAATTGCAGTTTCCGATTTTAATATTAATATTCCAACTCCTATAGCATCGAAAATTGCAAAAACAGCCAATACAGAACTAACGGGAATTATTCGTAGTGATGAGACCATGCTGACTTTGAAATAAGAATTACTTAATGCAATTAATAAGCGTCTTTTCTAAATCTGTAAATTGAAACTCAAAACCTGTTTTCTGAATTTTTTCTGAAGAAACACGCTGTCCTGTTAAGATGGCCTCACTCATTTGTCCCAGTAGAATTTTTAATACAAATGCCGGAACTTTAGGAATCCAGATACTGTAATCGTAAAGTTTGGCCATAGTTTTAGAAAATCGGGAGTTTGTGGTATTGTCGGTTACACATGCATTGTAGGCACCTTCGAGTTTGGTGTCTTCAATGCTTTTTAAATAGATCTGGCACAAATCTTCAATATGAATCCAAGGAAGATATTGTTTGCCAGAACCCAAAACAGCACCAAAGCCAGATTTAAATGTGGGAACCATTTTTTTTAAGAAACCTTCGTTTTTACCAAAAACAATTCCAGTTCGAATTTTGACTGTTCGAATATTTAAAGAACCAATTTTATCGGCGGCATTTTCCCATTTCTGACAAGTAATGCCAAGGAAATCATCGGCTGGTGGGGTATTTTCAGTACAGATTTTATGACTAGTAATAGCGCCATAAATTCCGATTCCTGAAGCAGAAATAAACGCTTCCAGCTTTTTATTGTTCATTTCCAAAATAGAATAGATCATTTCAACCGGTCTTACGCGACTTTCTATAATGGCTTTTTTGCGTCTTTTAGTCCACCTTTTTTCTACAATTCCTTCGCCAGCAAGATGAATAATGTAATCGGCATTTAGAACTGCATTTTTGTCAATGTAGTTTTTCTTTAGATCCCATTTGTAATATGTGACTCTTCCGTTGTTTTCTCTATCAGAACGACTCAAAATGGATACGGAAAAACCTGCTTCGATCAGAACATCTGTCAAATATTTACCGACGAAACCAGTTCCGCCTGTTAATAGAACATTTTGAGCCATAATAGTTTATAATATTTTTAACAGTGTATCGTGTTTAATGATTAGTAAAGGTACTTAAACAATGTTTACCTTTATGGCAAATTCTAAATTTTAATAAAATGGCGACTAAAAAAAAGGTAATTACCAAAGATGATATCGTTTCAAAATATATGGAAGAGGTTTTAGAAAAAGGTCAAAAACCAAAATCGGTTTATCATTTTGCCAAAGAAAATGATTTTACTGAAGCTGAGTTTTATACTTTCTTCGGAACATTAGAAGGTTTAGAAAAAGAAATATTTCGATTGTTTTTTGAAAACACGGTTAATCTTCTTCACAAGAATGAAGAATATCAGGGATATGATATGAAGAATAAAATGCTGAGTTTTTATTTTACTTTCTTCGAAATCCTGACAGCCAACAGAAGTTATGTTTTGCAATCCCTTAAAATAGATCGAAACCCAATCAAAAATTTAGTTCAGTTAACAACACTTCGAAATAGTTTCAAAGACTATGTTGCTGAGATTTTAACAGATGATTACAGATTAGAGCAAGAAAGATTCCAGAAATTTCAAGAAAAAGCCATTCAAGAATCTTCTTGGTTGCAATTGATGATGACCATTAAATTTTGGATGGAAGATGAATCTCCTGCTTTTGAGAAAACGGATATTTTTATTGAAAAATCGGTTAACGCTTCATTTGAGTTAATGAATGTTGCACCAATGAATCATCTGATTGATTTTGGAAAATTTTTGTTTAAAGAAAAAGTACACAGCAGATAATGAAAACAATTGATTATATCCCAACTTCTAAAATTGAACGAGCGGGAAAATTGGTTCAGACTGGTGCTAAGATTGGTGTAAACTATGTAAAGCATTATGCCGAAAAAATGGTAAACCCAGATTTAACCCGCGATAAGCTAAATGAGAACAATGCAGAAGATATTTATGACGGACTAAAAAGCTTAAAAGGAAGCGCCTTAAAAGTAGCTCAGATGCTGAGTATGGATAAGAACTTTCTGCCTCAAGCTTATGTAGAAAAATTTTCTTTATCTCAATTTTCTGTTCCGCCACTTTCTGCTCCTTTGGTTTTAAAAACGTTCAAAAGCAATTTTGGAAAAACACCTTACGAAATTTTTGACGAGTTCAATCCGAATTCTGTAAATGCGGCAAGTATTGGTCAGGTGCATTTGGCAAAGAAAAACGATAAAAAACTGGCGGTTAAAATTCAATATCCTGGAGTTGCCAATAGTATTTCGTCAGATTTAGCTTTGGTAAAACCAATTGCGATTAGAATGTTTAATCTTCAAGGAAAAGATTCTGATAAATACTTTAAAGAAGTTGAAGACAAACTAATTGAAGAAACCAACTATTTTTTAGAATTACAACAAAGTCAGGAAGTTGTTGATGCTTGCAGTAAAATTGAAAACATTACTTTTCCGAATTACTATCCAGAATTTTCGTCAGAGAAAATCATTACAATGGATTGGATGACGGGAATTCATCTCTCTGAATTTACAGCCATAAATAAAGATCAAGAAGCAGGCGATAAGTTAGGACAAGCACTTTGGGATTTTTACATGTATCAGATTCATGTTTTACGAAAAGTACATGCAGATCCGCATCCAGGGAATTTTTTGGTTAACGATCAAAAGCAATTGATCGCTTTAGATTTTGGTTGTATGAAACAAATTCCAGAAGATTTTTATACGCCCTATTTCGAATTGATCAATAAAAATGTAATTACAGACCAAAAGCTTTTCAATGAGAAATTATTCGAATTAGAAATTCTGCGCAAAGATGACACGCCTGCAGAAGTGGAATATTTCACCGAAATGTTTCATGATTTATTGTCGCTTTTTACAAAACCTTTTCAAAACGAAACTTTCGATTTTGCCGATGAAAAATTCTTTAATGCAATTGCCGAATTAGGAAAACGTTTCTCAGAAGATACAAACCTGAAAAAAATGAACGGAAATCGAGGTTCTAAGCACTTTATTTACATTAACCGTACTTTCTTTGGTTTATACAATTTAATGTTTGATTTGAAAGCTAAAATCGTGGTGAATGACTATTTGAAATATTAAGTTTTTTTGTTTCAGGTTTCAAGTTTCAGGTTGGCTGAGCTTTATGTATAGAACTTTGTCAAAGTTTTAAACTTTGACAAGGTTTTTTTATTTAGTTGTCATCCTGAGGAACGAAGGATCACACCCGTAGCTCTACAAAGATTATCGATTCTAGTTGCAGAGCTTCTTGTGTGATCCTTCGTTCCTCAGGATGACAAAAATGAGTATAAATCTGCAAAATCTGCGTGAAACAAAACTAAGCATGCAATATAAACCTGAAACCTGAAATCTGAAACTTGAAACCTGAAACAAAAAAAACTACTTCAAAATCCCCGCCTTGTAAGTCGCAATCGCTCGATCTCTCGCAAAAGCATGATCAACCATAGGTTCTGCGTAACCAAAATCAAACTCGGGAATCCATTTTCTAATATATTGTCCTTTTTCGTCAAATTTCTTTTGTTGGATTTCGGGATTAAAAACTCTGAAATAAGGAGCAGCATCACAGCCTGTTCCTGCTGCCCATTGCCAGTTTCCTACGTTTGAAGCCAATTCAAAATCTAAAAGTTTTTCTGCAAAATACGCTTCGCCCCACTGCCAGTTAATCAGTAAATGTTTGCAAAGAAAACTGGCTACAACCATACGCACGCGATTGTGCATATAGCCTGTTTCGTTTAATTGTCGCATTCCAGCATCGACCATCGGATATCCTGTTGTTCCATAACACCAACGTTTGAAATCCTCTTCGTTATTTCGCCATTGAATTCCGTCGTAATTGGATTTAAAATTATGATTAACACAATTTGGAAAACTAAATAGAATCTGAATAAAGAATTCTCTCCAGATTAATTCACTCAAAAAAGTCTGATTTTTTCGTTTTGCCCAGTTTACTAATTTTCGAATGCTTACAGTTCCGAAGCGTAAATGTGGCGAAAGATAAGAAGTGCTGTCCAGAGCTGGAAAATCTCTGGTTTCTTTATAATGAGAAATTTGCGTTAAGCTGTGCGGAAGAACTTTTATAGAGCTTCTTTCAAAACCTATTTCGGCTAAATCTGGAAATTTGAATTTGTTTTTCGAAAAATTAGATTGATATGGTGTCGAATCATATTCTGAAGCAGATCCAGAAAGATGATATTTCTCCAGCCATTTGTTTTTGTAAGGTGTGTAAACGGTATAAGGAAGTCCGTCTGCTTTGGTGATTTCTTTTTCTTCAAAAATTACATGATCTTTAAAAGACAGCGATTCAATGTTGTTTTCTTTTAATAAAGATGAAATCAAGCTGTCACGTTTAATAGCGAATGGTTCATAATCTTTATTAAAGAAAACGTTTTGAATGTCAAATTCTTCGACAAGCGATTTCCAAATGGCATTTGTTTTTCCTTTTTTGATTAAAATGGAAGAATCAAATGGGTTTAATTCTGAGTTTATTTTTTTTAATGAATCATAAATGAAAGTTACTCTCGCATCGTTTTTTGGAAGATGCTCTAAAATATCATCATCGAAAATAAAAAGAGGTATAACAGGAAAATCGGATTGTAAAGCATGAAATAATCCTGTATTGTCTTCTAAACGCAAATCACGTCTAAACCAGAATAAAGTAACTTTTTGTTTTGTCATTGTATGTAGTTTTTAAACACATAGAAACATAGATTTTTTATTTTTCATTTAAGAATTTTAGAAAGAAACTAGTTTCTGACACATAGCTATGTGTTTTTATGCAAGTGAAATGCCTTTTATAGATTTAGTATTCTATGTTTCTATGTGTTTATTTTTTTAAGCTTTTTTAGAATTAAATAATTCTTCAATTTTATTAAATCTGTAATCGAAAATACTTTTCAGTTTGTTTTTTACGATTAAACGATTCATGATTCGACCTAAGATTCCGAATGGAAGAGCGTAATGAACAATGTCGGTCATTTTGGTTCCTCCGTCTGGTGTTGGTTCAAAGAAATGCTTGTGATGCCAAAGTTTATAAGGTCCAAATTGCTGAATGTCTACAAAATATTCGTTTTCTTGGCAAGCCGTAATTTCGGTAACCCAAGAGGTTTTAATTCCGAAAAGAGGTCTTAAGGTGTATGCAATTATTTGTCCGTGATACATGCGCTTGCCGTCGTAATCCTGAATTTGAAAATTCATATTGTCGAGAGTAATAGTCTGCAGGTTTTTCGGACTTGAGAAAAAATCCCAGCAATCTTCTACACTTGCATTAATATGCTGTACGGTAACTATTTTATATAATTTCATAATCACAAATTTTTCTTGTATCAAGGGCAGACACAAAAGAAAAGGTAACGCCCCAAATAATGCTACATTTTATAATATTTGAATGGTACGAACAACATTCCGAAACATTCTCCTTTTTCTTTTTGTAAATGTTTGTGGTGTATTTTATGGGCTTTTCGTAATCCGATGAGGTATTTGTTTTTGGTGTTTTTAAACCATTTAAAACGCTGGTGAATCAAGACATCGTGAATTAGAAAATAACAAACGCCGTAAAGTGTGATTCCGCAGGCAATGAAAAACAAATAGTTAAATCCGCCTTGAACGCCAAAGTAGAATAAAATAATACTTGGAGTGGCAAAAATGACGAAGAAAATATCGTTACGCTCAAAGGTATTTTCGTATTTCGGCTGATGATGATCAGCATGAAAATACCACATAAACCCGTGCATTATGTATTTATGCGTGAGCCACGTAACACATTCCATGAAAAGAAAAACGCCTAAAAAGATTAAAAAAGAAATCATTTTATAAATGTTGAGGTTTAAAATTATCGCTTTATTGGTTTTGAGTTTAGCTTTGGATTATAAAAGATTGACTCAAAAAAATAGTTTTTAAAAATTGCTGATTTTGTCATTTTTGTCATCCTGAGCGAAGTCGAAGGAACGCAAGTAGCTCTGCAACGAGAATCTAATCTTTGGCGAGCTTCTAGCGGTTCTTCGACTTCGCTCAGAAAGACAAACTGTTTGTTTAATCGTAATTACAAAGTTGAAGGAATTTAAACCAGCTTCAATTTATAAGTCACAAAAGACTGCGCCAAAAGCCCCGCTTTGGTATAATTAGAAACCCGAATTCTCGAATTTCCAATCTCGTAGTATGGCGTGTGTTTAAGCTTTTGAAGTAGTTTTTTGTAATAAACATAAGCGGTGTAAACGCCAAATTTGGCTTCGATTGGTAATTTTACAATTCCTTGATAGGCAATTCTAAAATCTTCTTCGATTTCTTTGATGATTTGATTTTTTGAATCTTCGTTGAAATTATTCAGATTTACGCCTGGAAAATAAGTGCGATTCAAGATCGTATTATCGTCTTTTAAATCTCTTAGGAAATTGACTTTCTGAAAAGCAGAACCTAAATGCATAGCTTCATTTTTCAGCTGTTCGTATTTATGTTCTTTTCCAGATACAAAAACTTTCAAACACATTAATCCTACAACATCTGCAGAGCCGTAAATGTAATCTATGTATTCGGTTTGCGTTTGGTAATTTGACTTTATAAGATCCATTTTCATGCTTTTTAGAAAAGCCTGAACTAAATCATCGCTAATGTTGTATTCTTTTACAGTCTGTTGAAATGAATTCAAAATCGGATTTAAACTGATGCCCAATTGCATTGCTTTGTAATATTCTTTTTCGAAATCTTCAATAAGATATTCTTTTTCATAATCGTGAAATGAATCCACAATTTCGTCAGCAAAACGAACAAATCCGTAAATACTGTAAATGGCATCTCGAATGCTTGGCGAAAGCATTTTTACGGCTAAAGAAAATGAAGTACTGTAATTTTTGGTTACCAGTTTGCTGCATTTGAAAGAAACGGCGTCGAATAGTGATTTCATTTTTTAAGATCTAAAAGATTTTTGAATTAATTCAGCTGCGAGTTTTCCTGAAATTAAAGCAGGCGGAACACCTGGGCCAGGAACGGTTAATTGTCCTGTGAAATATAGATTCTTTACTTTTTTGCTTTTTAATTTTGGTCTTAAAAAAGCGGTCTGCAAAAGTGTGTTGGCCATTCCGTAAGCATTTCCTTTGTAGGCGTTATAGTCGCTTACAAAATCGTTCTTACAAAATGATCTCTTAAAGATAATGCTATTTTTTATTTCTTGTTGCGTAAGTTCTTCAAAACGAGTGATTATCTTTTCGAAATATTCTTCTCGTAACGCTTCGTTATCTTCGATTCCGGGTGCTAGCGGAATTAAGAAAAATCCAGATTCCATTCCGTATGGCGCTGCTGTCACATCTGTTTTGGATGGGAAGTTGGCATAAAATAAAGGTGCATCGGGCCATTTTGGATTATCGTAAATATCTGCAGCATGCTGATTGAAATCGACATCAAAAAATAAAGCGTGATGCGAAATGTTTTCTATTTTTTTATTGAAACCAACAAAAAATAGGAGAGAAGATGGAGCGAAAACTCTGCTTTCCCAATATTTTTCAGAATACATTCTGTGTTCTTTTTCGAGTAAAATTTCCGAATGATGATAATCGGCACCACTCAAAACAATATCTGCCTTAAGGGTTTCGCCATTAATTACAATTCCTTTCGCTATTTTGTTTTCAACAATTATTTTATCAATTGGCGAATTGGTTTTAATGGTTACTCCAAGTTCTAATGCCAATTTTTCGATTCCTCGAATGACATCAAACATTCCAGTTTTAGGATGCCAAGTTCCTAAACCGAAATCGGCATAATTCATAAAATTATAAAAGGAAGGTGTTTTAGTTGGTTTTGCTCCAAGAAATAAAACTGGAAATTCTAGAATCTGAATTAATCTTTCATTCTTGAAATTTTTTCGAATATCGCCACTTACGTTTTTAAAAAACTGATTGAGTTTTAATGCCGTTTCTTTGGTAATTAATTCAAGAGGAGAAACTCCAGGGCGATAAACCAAATCCTTGATTGCAATGTCGTAATTGCTTTTGGCTTGATCAATAAAGCTTTGCAGTTTTTTACCGCTTCCTTTTTCGATCGTTTCAAAAGTGTATTTGATCTCTTCTAGATTATCGTAAATGCTGATGAAATCATCCATTCCGAAATAAACACGATAGGCCGGATTTAATTTTATCAGTTCATAATAATCAGAAGGTTTTTTATTGAAGTCTTGAAAAAAGCGTTCAAAAACATCTGGCATCCAATACCAGCTTGGTCCCATGTCAAATGTAAAACCATCTTCTTTAAATTGTCGCGCGCGTCCGCCAATTGTACTGTTTTTCTCGTAGACAGTAACTTTGTTTCCTTGTTGTGCAAGGTAACATGCGGCCGCCAAAGAAGAGAAGCCTGAGCCTATTATTTGGATAGTTTTTCTCATTTGTTTAACAAATATAAGAAAAACTTAAACAAAAATAAATTAAAGCATGTTAATAGTTTCTTCCATCGAATCAAAAACTCGAATTCTGTCTGTTAGGACTTTCTCATCAATGTATTCAACCATTTTACCCATAAGCCAGATTTCGTTATTTTTCTGCAATAATTTCTGTCCCATAGATTTTACATATTGATTAATTACGCTTCGGTCTGGTTGGACAGTCATAAAGGAAATGAACGTAATGTTCTCAAAATGTTTGGTTAAATCCTGCAAGTTTTCAATTGGCATACTTTCTCCTAGATAAATGGTTTTGTAGCCTTTGTCAAGAATCTCGTATTGCAGGTATAATAATCCGATTTGGTGAATTTCGTTTAACGGAAGTGATAAAACAAAAATTCGATCAGTTTTGATTGGTTTTCTAATTTGAAGACTTTCTGTGTAAATCAATATTTTCTGCTTGATCAAATGACTCATGAAATGTTCATTTGCAGGAGTAATCGTTTCAGACTGCCATAATAATCCCAACTCTTTTAAAAGAGGTAAAAAATGTTCTTTAAAAACTTCTTTAAATGTTTTTTCGGTAATGAGCCAATCAAATGTGTTGAAGAATAATTCTTGATCAAAGTTCATCATCGCCATTTTAAAAGAAGTGATGGCGTAGTTTTGGGAATTTTTCTTCGAAATTATTTCGCGTACCAGTTGTGGTATTTTTTCTTCAGGATAGGTTGCAATTTTAGAAATCTTATAGCCGTATTCATGCAGTAACGTAATGTTTAAAAGTTTCTGCAGGTTATGAAGATTGTAAAATCTAATATTAGTGTCGGTTCGCATAGGTTCAAGGATATTGTATCTCTTTTCCCAGATGCGTATGGTATGCGCTTTTATTCCAGATAAGTTCTCAAGATCTTTAATGCTGAAAACAGTTTTAATAT
The DNA here is from genome assembly GCF_056824325.1 of Flavobacterium sp. B330r. Classification (NCBI taxonomy): domain Bacteria; kingdom Pseudomonadati; phylum Bacteroidota; class Flavobacteriia; order Flavobacteriales; family Flavobacteriaceae; genus Flavobacterium; species Flavobacterium sp. B330r. The sequence continues at coordinate 827,234 of NZ_CP124860.1, read as the reverse complement.
TGTTTATCATTTTTCGCGATTAAGTCAACAAATGTAAAATAAAATCTTAGATTCGACATTAAAACTAAATTAAAAAGATAGAGAATTAGAGGTTTACGTATCCATAATATATTTTTTACCTAAAATCAGGTATTTTTTTCTTAAGAAATATATTACTTTGATAAAAAAGAAAACAGCCTGCTAGATTAAAATCTTGACAGACTGTTCTTATTTTTTTACTTTATGTATTATTTGCAGAAAGTGGCTCTGTTTTTTGCGGCGCTTTGGCTTCCTAACTCAATTGCTTTTGTAAAATCCTTACAGCAATTTTTCTTATCGCCAATTTTGTTATAGGCCAATCCTCTTAAATTGTAGGCAACATAATCTTTCGGGTTTAAACCTAGAGAAGCGGTGCAATCTTCAATTGTTCCTTCGTAGTTTTGCAGTTTGTAATTGACATTGGCTCTGCCTGTAAAAGCGTCTGCATTCATGTCGTCTAACTCGATAGTCTTGCTAAAATCAGCTTGAGCGCCTTTTAAATCGTTTAACTTGAATTTTGCTACACCACGGTTCTGATAAGCTTCGACAAATTTAGAATTCATGCTTATAGCTTTGGTGTAATCGGCGATGGCGCCTTTTGTATTTCCAGCTTCAGCTTTTTTCATGGCTTTGTCAAAATAGCCTGTTGCTGATTGTGCCCAGATTGAGCAAGACATCATAATAAGTGATGCTAATAGTAGGTTTTTCATAAACTAATTTGGGATTAGTGATTTAATTATTTCCCAACGAATTTAAGAAAGTTTTTATCTTGTGAGAAAATTTCTTTTGGTAAATGAAGAAATAGTAAGAGAAAATTAAAGGAGGTTTTTCTAAAGGTATATTTTTTTTAAGATTTGATATTTCTTAAAAAGAAAAAGGTCAAGTAAAATAAATTACCTGACCTTTTGTGACCCGACTGGGGCTCGAACCCAGGACCCCATCATTAAAAGTGATGTGCTCTACCGACTGAGCTATCGAGTCTTCATTTCTTCAATGAGGGTGCAAATATAAGTACTTTATTTAGCTTATCAAGCCTTTTTTTTAATGAATTTTGAAATAAATTTTCATGAGAGGGGTAAGTGTTTGTTTTGTAGTGAAATAAAAAGATTCTTTTTTAAATAAAAAATAAGATAGAAGTTAATCGTATTTGTCTTTTAGTCTAAATTTTGTGATGGAATTGTTTGATATCATGAAATTATAGCCAATGTCAATAGTTTTGTCTTTCGATTTGAAATATCTTCCATCTGTATAAATTATTTCTTTTTTGTCTTGGTCATTCCAGAATTCGATATAGTATTTGTGTTCAAAAGTGTCGTTTGTTTCTTTGCCTTTGAGAATTTCTGTAAATAAATAAAAGCTTTCAGATTTTGTTAAATCGCAAATCTGATTCCCTTTTGTGAAACTGATTCTCCATATTGGAAATAAAAATTTTTCTTTTTTTAATGGAGTCAGTTTTATATGTTGGTATAAATATCGAACAGGTGTATATGCCCAAACTAATGCAGTGGGTGATTGTCTTCCGTAATCACGGATCGTCTTTATGATTTTGTTGTTTTTTATAAATGTTATAGTAACAGTCTCATCATCAGTCCAGTTTGCTTCATAACTGTTTTTAAGATTGATTATGTCAGCTTTTTTAAAACTGGTTTGAATTTCTTCATATTGGGTTTGAGTTATTTTAGATTGGAAGAAGCCATTTTGAGTGTTATAATCTTGACCATAGTATAAAACATTGCCTTTTTTTTCAATGCTGATGTTTGAAATAGGGCAAGAGCCATAGCAGCCCGAAGAAGAAACTATAATCTGATCATAATTCTCATTTGGATTAATTTTGTATTTTATTCTTGCGTATTTTACAAATATGCTATCACCTATTTTTGTTGTTAATGTGTCTCTTGTTATCGAACTTAATTTCTGATTTTCCCAAGTTTTGCTTTCTAAGTTGAAAATTTTTAAACTATCATTTTCGATTTTATATTTAGTTGTAGTTCCTAAAAAAAATGTCTTTCTGTTTTCTCTTTCTACAGCATTAATTGTTTTAAAATAACCAGTTTTGTTTTCGGCTATATTGTTTTTTAAAAATATATATCCTCTTTTAGGCGAGCCAAATGGAGGGGGAGGTGGCGGGATATTGGAGTTGCTATTTGTTTGTGGTTTTCTTTGATCATCTGTTTTGATGTAGATCCATTCTCCAACTAGATCTTTTTCTAGTTTTTTGTCATTGTTCTTTTGGCAAGAATATAAAATGAAAAATATTATGACATATAATATGGGAGTTAACTTCATATGTTTACTTTGGTTATTGTGGCTTTTGGTTTTACAGTAATGTAAATATAATCGATTTTGAAATAGTTTTAATAATGAAGCTAAGGAGAGGTTTTTGGAATAAAAAAAGCGGAAATCTTTAACTAATAAAGATTTCCGCTTTAAGTGACCATGGAGGGATTTGAACCCTCACGCCCTTGCGAGCACCACCCCCTCAAGATGGCGAGTCTACCGTTTCTCCACATGGCCTAAAAAGAAAAAAGGTCGAGTAAAATAAATTACCCGACCTTTTGTGACCCGACTGGGGCTCGAACCCAGGACCCCATCATTAAAAGTGATGTGCTCTACCGACTGAGCTATCGAGTCATTGCTTTCAAGAAATTTAATTTGTTAATCACAAAATTTGTGACCCGACTGGGGCTCGAACCCAGGACCCCATCATTAAAAGTGATGTGCTCTACCGACTGAGCTATCGAGTCATTTAATTTCTTGAATGCGGGTGCAAATATAAGGAGTTTTTTTTGAAGTTTCCAAGCTATTTTATCATAAATTTGTCTTTTTTTTGGAAAAATTCTCAAATGCTTAGTTTATAAGGTTTTATTAATATGAAAAAAATTGTGTTGTTAGGTTATATGGGTTGCGGAAAGTCTACAATTGCCCAAAATTTGTCAAAAATTACAAATATTCCGTTCTTAGATTTAGATAAATGTATCGAAGAAAGAGTAAATTTATCCATAAATGAGATTTTTGAGAAGCATGGAGAAGTATATTTTCGAAAATTAGAGCATGAAATGTTCGTCGAATTGCTGCAATCTTCAGAAAATACTATTATTGGTCTTGGAGGAGGTACTCCGTGTTATGCCAATAATCATGAATTATTAAAAGGAGACGATGTAGTGTCTGTATATTTAAAAGCGTCAATTGATACCTTATATAATAGATTGGTGCATAATAAAAGCAAACGCCCTTTGATTGCCAATATGAATGAGGAAGAAATGAAAGAGTTTATCGCGAAACATTTATTCGACAGAAGTTTTTACTACAATCAGGCAAAACATAAAGTTTCGGTTGATGATAAATCTGTCGAAGAAACGGTTCAGGATATTTTAGATATATTAACTTAAAGAAGCATAGTCGCCGTTTTCTGAATTGAAAACAACTTGAACATGCTCTAGTAAAGAAGTTGAAAGCGAAATGCCTTTGAAATCTGCCTTTACGGGATATTTTTTATGATTACGATCAACAAGTACTGCTGTTTTGAATTTTTTAAGCGGGACGTCTAAGAAATGACGAACAGCATAGATTAATGTAGTTCCAGAGTTCAAGACATCATCAACTAGAACTAACCCTTTGTTTTTGTATTCTTCGGCGGTTAATGAAGTTTGTATTGCTTGTTGCGGATTTTGTTTGTTTATTTTGACTTCGCAGATCGAAACTTTTAAGGTTGAAATATTGCTAAGCGCCGAAGCGATTTTTTCGGCAAAAAGAAATCCGTTAGAAGCAATTCCGGCAATAACAACTTCTTCTTCGTCTACAAAAGTCTCGTAAATTTGGTAAGCGATACGTTTTATTTTATGTTCGATTTCCTGATTGGTCAAGATTATATTGCTGCTCATAGTGTATTTTTTTGCTAAGATAATTAATTTAAAATCCAATATAGAAAATCCAAATTCCAATTTTTTTTATAAAATGTCAATATTTTAAATTCCAAATTCCAAGTTTTGAGATAGGTTTATTTTTGGGATCTGGAATTTGATTGCTTTTTTGGAATTTGGAATTTGAAGTTTTAAAATTTATTCTACTTCTTCCTCTTCATCATAAATATCGTCTCCGTAATCGTCAATATCTCTTCGGTCTTTTTTGGTCGGACGTCCTGCGCCAGTTCTTCTAGAATGTTCTTTAGATAATTTTAATAACTCTAAATGTGCAAAAGCTTCTGGAGGCGTTTCGTTTTTTTGATAAATATCTACCAACTTAGCTCCAACTCGATTTTGCGGAATGTCTAAAACCGTTATAATTTGTGTAATTTGATCTTTTCTAAATGTAATTCGGTCTGTTGGAAAAACTTCTTTTGAAGGTTTTGCAACTTGCCCATTTACAGTGATCTGATTCTTTTTGCAAGCTTCGGTTACCATGTTTCTAGTCTTGTAATATCGAACGCACCACAAGTATTTATCTATTCTCATAATTTTTCTAAAATCCAAGTTAAATTCTTTACAAAAATAAATCAATATTGTATCTTGCGCACCTAAAAAAATGATAATAATGAATAAATTTAAATATTATTTTGTTTTGTTACTTGCTGGTCTTGCCATCGTTTCTTGTAATAAAAATGACGATGATAAAACAGAAGTTGTTCCTTTAAGGGATTATCAAGAGCAATTTAATACTGATAATGCAGATATTGAAGAGTATTTAAAGACAAATTATATTACTGTGACAGCCGATATGGATGTAACAATTTCGCCCATAACCGATGCTGCTTCACAACCCTCAATAATGTCTTACTTAAATAGCGCTACTTATCCAAAGTTGGTTTTAAGAGAAATCCCATACATACATGGTATAACTTATAAAATGTATTATTTGGTTTTAAGAGAAGGTACTGGTGTTGCTCCAATGAATACGGATGGTGTTTTTACTGCTTATAGAGGAGAATATTTAAAACGTGTGGAAAAGACAGATACAGAGCCAGAACACTTAACAACTACTTTCTTTGATCAGGTTGTATATCCAAAGAGTATTATTGATATGTATGTGCTTAATGTTGTAAAGGGATGGAGTGAGATCTTTCCTCTGTTTAAAACAGGAACAACGACTTATAATGATGATGGAACCCCAAATTACCAAGATTTTGGTGCGGGTGTTTTATTTATACCTTCAGGATTAGGATATTATGCTGCGCCACCTTCTTCAAGTACCATTCCAGCATATTCACCTTTAATCTTTAGCTTTAAGCTTTATGATATTAGAAGAATGGATCATGAAAATAATGGTTACTCTAATGGTGTTTTATTAGAAAATCCAGATGGTGTATTTGATTATCAGGAGGATATTAACGGTGATGGTTTTGTTCGTGATTATAGAGATACAACTACATATCCTAATCCACCTGCTAACCCAGATGATACAGATGGTGATGGTATTCCAGATTTTCTAGATCATGATGATGACGGAGATGGTTATACGACAAGATTTGAACTTACAAAACCTACAGATGCTCCTTTTTCAGGATTAAGCAAATATTATCCTTACGATCCTATTTTGGATAATCCTGCTACTCCAAATGTAGATGAAAGCGAATTGTGGGCTATTCCTAGAAGACCAACAGGAGAACTTACTGATCCTGCAAAGCCAGAGTCAATCACAAATCCTCGTAAGTATGTTCCTGAGGATTATACAGCGCCAGGAAGATTAAGAATTCATTTGGATAAAACGTATCCTTATCAAAAGAACTAAAATATAGAAGTTAAATAAGAAGCCTCGAAATGTTAATTTCGAGGCTTTTTTAGTTTGTGTTTAGTTGTTAAGTATTGATTTTTAGTTCGTTATGTTTTTGTTGTAAGATTTTATTTCTTTTTACGGAATCACGTAAGGATTTTATTTCTTATTGTTATAGATTTGAAAGAATAATATTAAAATTTTACAAAAATGAAAAAAATTATTGCATTGTTTTTAGTGCTTACTGCTTTGTCATGTAGCAGCGAAGATCAGGTCAATCAAGAAGTTTCGGCTGTAGGAGATTCAGCTTCAGTTTTAGATGGTAAAATGTTATCATTTAAAAATGAAGAACTTTTTGTTAAAGAATATTCGGATCTCGCAAGCTTAGGTTCTGATGAGCTTAAAAATTGGGTTTCTTCAAAAAAGTTGGTTTCATTGTTAAATACTTCAGATGATTCTGCAAGTATAGAAGGAGATGTTTTATCTGAATCAAGAATTATCTATTCAGATGCATTAAAGTCAATTTTAAATTCAGAATCAAAAGTAAAAATTAATGGGAACGTTTTATGGTTAAATGAGCGTACTTTTTATTTGCTTTCCAAAAATCAGATTAACAAAACTCCTGAACAACTTGTTGCTGAAAAAGAAAATTTGGAAGTTTATGGCAGTTTGTTAAGCGTGTCTTCTCCTGTGAAAAATTCAACGGGTAGAGATGTTATTCCAAATGAAAATAGGATAAAGACCTTTGTTTCGGGAGAGGAAAATTTTAATGTTCCAGGAAGTAGAATTAGACTTGTTTTAGATCTTTATAATGAAACAATTGTTTTGAACAATGTAATTCAATCTAGTAAAATGTATTTAAGATCTACATTGCAATATAGATCATGCTCTACTTGGAGATGCACATGGAAAGAAGCTTCAAATATTAGGGTAATTGATACTTATAGTCTAAGTGGTTCTAATTCAGTGTTGTGGAAATTTTCATTATTTCAGATGACAACTTCGGCTACTCAAACATCATTGATTGCGACATGGAATCCAGCCAATCTTCCTGCACCAACTGCACCAACGGCTTGGTATACTAATTTTAATGTTTCTGGACCATTTAAAATTTATGTTGGAAATGGGCCATACCATGAAGTTCAACTTTCGTGGTATTAAAAACGGAATATTTTAGTATATAAAAAACCTCGGAATGTAAATTCCGAGGTTTTTTTATGTTCAAGAAAATCTAATAATTATTTTCTTTTGATAACTCTTTCTACAGCTTCAACAATTGCTTGATTGTTTAATTTGTATTTTTCCATTAACTGCTCTGGAGTTCCAGATTCTCCAAAACTATCTTTAACAGCTACAAATTCTTGTGGAGTTGGATTGTTTAAAGCCAATACGCCAGAAACACTTTCTCCAAGACCTCCAAGGTAGTTGTGCTCTTCAGCAGTAACTACACATTTCGTTTTAGCAACAGATTTTAAAATAGCTTCTTCATCAAGAGGTTTGATTGTATGGATGTTGATTACTTCAGCAGAAATTCCTTTTGCTTCAAGAGCTTCAGCAGCAATAAGAGCCTCCCAAACTAAGTGTCCAGTAGCAATGATTGTAACATCTGTTCCTTCGTTTAATAAAATTGCTTTTCCAATTACGAAAGGCTCATCTGCAGGAGTAAAGTTAGCTACAACTGGACGTCCGAAACGTAAATAAGCTGGACCATGGTGATCTGCTAATGCTAAAGTTGCAGCTTTAGTTTGGTTGTAATCGCAAGTATTGATTACAGTCATTCCAGGCAACATTTTCATTAAACCAATATCTTCTAAGATTTGGTGCGTTGCTCCATCTTCTCCTAAAGTTAAACCAGCGTGAGAAGCACAGATTTTTACATTTTTATCTGAATAAGCAACAGATTGACGAATTTGATCGTAAACTCTACCTGTAGAAAAGTTTGCGAAAGTTCCTGTAAAAGGAATTTTTCCACCAATTGTTAAACCTGCAGCGATTCCAATCATGTTAGCTTCAGCGATTCCGATTTGGAAAAAACGCTCTGGGTGATTTTTCTTGAAATCATCAAATTTCAATGATCCAATTAAGTCAGCACATAATGCAACAACATTTTCATTTTTTTGACCTAATTCAGTCATTCCCGCTCCAAAACCAGAACGAGTATCTTTACTTCCTGTATTTTCGTATTTTTTCATTTTTTATTTTTTGAGATGCTAAGTTTCTAAGTGACTAAGTTTCTAAGCTGAAAACTGTCTACTGAGACTGAACACTTTTTAATAATCCGCTAAAGTTGAAATGTTTTGAGCTAAAGCACTAGCCAATTGATCATTGTTTGGTGCTTTACCATGCCAAGCATGAGTGTGCATCATGAAATCTACACCATTACCCATTTCTGTATGTAATAAAATGCAAACTGGTTTTCCTTTTCCTGTTCTTGATTTAGCATCAGTTAAACCAGCGATGATAGCATCAATGCTGTTTCCTTCTTTGATTTCTAAAACATCCCAGTCAAAAGCTTCAAATTTAGCGCGAATACTTCCCATTGGCAGAACTTCATCAGTTGTTCCGTCAATTTGTTTACCATTAAGGTCGATTGTTGCAATAATGTTGTCTACTTTCTTAGCAGAAGCGTACATAATCGCTTCCCAGTTCTGACCTTCTTGCAATTCTCCGTCTCCGTGTAAACTATATACGATATGATTGTCTTTGTTTAATTTTTTAGCTTGAGCTGCTCCCAAAGCTACAGATAAACCTTGTCCTAATGAACCAGATGCAATACGAACTCCAGGTAAACCTTCGTGAGTTGTTGGGTGTCCTTGTAAGCGAGAATCTAATAATCTGAAAGTTGCTAATTCTGAAACTGGAAAATAACCGCTACGTGCTAGAACGCTATAAAAAACAGGTGAAATGTGTCCGTTTGAAAGGAAAAATAAATCTTCTCCAATTCCGTTCATATCAAAACCTTCTTTGCGGTCCATTATGTTTTGATATAATGTTACCAAAAATTCAGTACAACCTAATGAACCACCTGGGTGTCCAGAGTTTACAGCATGTACCATTCTAAGAATATCTCTTCTTACTTGGATCGTTAAATCGCTTAATTGTTGTGTGTTAGGCTTCATTTTATATGTAAAAGTTAAACTGAAGCAAAAGTAAACGTTATTTTGTGGGCAGGCAAATGATTTTTTGCTTTAGTTTTACAGCAATTGTTAAATTTTACTGTTTTTTTTACATTATGTAAAAAAATATCACGTCAGTTTTGCTTTCTAACTTTTTACAAGTGTGTTTTTTACAATTTTAATTAACTTAATAAAAAAATCCTGCATTTAGCAAGATTTTATTTTTTTTACGATTTACTCTGTATCACCTTCGCTGTAGTAATTGTTTTCTTCATCTTCTGAACCAATATCTTCCTGTTCGTCATCTAATTCAGCCCCTGGAATATCCAAATCATTTCCAATTTTGTCGCTGTTTTGTTTCCATTCGTTGTCATTATTAATTATTCTTTCTCCAGAAATATCTTGAGGATCGATATCTTCTAATCTTTCTTCTTGATTGTAAATATCTTCGTTTGCTGTATAATCCATGTTTTCAAGGTTTTTCTCAATTTGTTCATCCTTGATATTATCTAATTTATCTTCCGAGTTAATCATGATTTCTAAAATTTTAGTTGAATATTAAAATTACAAAAAGAAAGAAATGAGTTTGTTATACTTTAATAGTAGGATTGTTGCAGTTTTTACATTCCTATTTTACCGATGAAATTTCTTTTAGAGCCGTTTGCGTTAGGGATAGGAGCGGTATACTTTTGCGATAAATGTCTCGTCTTAATTGAAATGATATTTTCTTGAGCAAAAGATATAGCGGATAGCCCGACCGTAAGGGAACGCCCAAATCAGGATAAGTTCAAATCTTAAAAATAGAATCTGAAATTAAGAAAATATTAGCTAAATTTCTAATTGACAAATTTTCTAATTCATAAAATTTCCCTGAAATTAAACTATCTTTGCCGACTGAAAAACGAATTTATGAAGTTTGATTTATTACAAAAAGATCCGCAGTCAAAAGCAAGAGCGGGTAGTATTACTACAGATCACGGAGTTATAGAAACTCCTATTTTTATGCCAGTTGGTACTGTTGCTTCTGTAAAAGGAGTGCATCAGCGTGAATTGAAAGACGATATTAATCCGGATATTATTCTTGGAAATACCTATCATTTGTATCTGCGTCCGCAGACAGAAATTTTAGAGAAAGCCGGAGGACTTCATAAATTCATGAACTGGGATCGTAATATTTTGACTGATTCTGGAGGATATCAAGTATATTCTCTTTCTTCAAATAGAAAAATTAAAGAAGAAGGAGTAAAATTTAAATCGCACATTGACGGTTCTTATCACTTTTTTACGCCAGAAAATGTAATGGAAATTCAGCGTACAATTGGTGCAGATATCATTATGGCTTTTGATGAATGTACGCCATATCCTTGCGATTACCGTTATGCACAACGTTCTATGCATATGACACATCGTTGGTTGGATAGATGTATCAATCATTTGGAAAAAGTACCTTATAAATATGGATATGAACAAACGTTTTTCCCGATTGTTCAAGGAAGTACTTATAAGGATTTACGTCGTCAGTCGGCAGAATATATTGCGAATGCAGGACAGCAAGGAAATGCAATTGGCGGACTTTCTGTTGGAGAGCCAGCTGAAGAAATGTATGCCATGACTGAGGTAGTTTGCGAAATTCTTCCTGAAGATAAACCTCGTTATTTAATGGGGGTTGGAACTCCAATTAATATTTTAGAAAATATTGCGTTAGGAATTGATATGTTTGATTGCGTTATGCCAACTCGTAATGCAAGAAATGGTATGTTGTTTACAGCAAACGGAACAATCAATATCAAAAATAAAAAATGGGAAGCAGATTTTTCTCCAATTGATGAAATGGGGCATACTTTTGTGGATACAGAATATACAAAAGCCTATTTACGTCACTTGTTTGCGGCCAACGAATATTTAGGAAAGCAAATTGCTACCATTCATAATCTTGGATTCTATATGTGGTTGGTTCGTGAGGCAAGAAAACATATCTTAGCCGGAGATTTTAGACCATGGAAAGAAATGATGGTTAAAAATATGAGTCAGCGTCTTTAAGAATTTAAAGTTTCAAGTTTCAGGTTTCAGGTTCTCTAGAGGACGAAATCCAACAACTTGAAACCTGAAACTAAAAAAACTTGAAACAATAAAATTATATGCTTTCAATAATAGATAAATACATCTTAAAAAGGTACCTCGGGACATTTTCTGTGATGCTTCTTTTATTTGCACCAATCGGAATCGTAATTGATGTTTCTGAAAAGGTAAATAAAATGCTTGAAAACAAGATTCCGTTTGGAGATATTGCCTTCTATTATTACAATTTCACAATTTATTTTATTAATTCGCTGTTTCCGATATTCTTGTTTTTATCGGTAATTTGGTTCACTTCAAAGCTGGCCAACAATACAGAAATTATTGCGATTTTAAGTTCTGGAATTTCATATACACGTTTCTTGCGTCCTTATATTATAGGTGCAACTATCGTTTCTATTTTTGTTTTGCTAATGGGATTTTTTATCGTTCCAGCGGCCAGTGAAGGCTATAATAATTTTAGATACACGTATCTGAAAGGTAATGGAAAGGAACTCATGCGTGGTGAAAATACCAATGTTTTCAGACAAATTAACGATCACGATTTTATTTTTGTAAACAGTTTTAACGAAGAATCAAAAACGGCCTTCAACTTTTCATTAGAACATTTTGAAAAAGAAAAACTGACTTATAAAATCACTGCAAGCCGCATAAAATGGGATCCTAAAAAGAAGATTTACGTTTTATACGATTATACTAAAAGAACCGTAGGAGAACTAAATGACGTAATTGAAAAATCTCCAGAAAAAAATGTTGCCTTCAAATTTGAATTGGCAGATTTAACTCCAGTAGTTTATATTGCCGAAACGCTAACTTTGGGTAAACTGATCGATTTTATTGAAAAAGAAAGAAAAAGAGGTTCAGGAAACATCAATACCTATTTGGTTGTTCTTTATAAAAAATACAGTATTCCGGTTTCAGCATTTATTTTAACTATTATTGCGGTTTCAGTTTCTTCTATGAAACGCCGTGGCGGAATGGGAATGAACCTTGCTATTGGAATTGCAATTGCGTTTTCATTTGTATTCTTTGATAAAATATTTGGTACACTTGCCGAAAAATCTACATTCTCACCTTTATTAGCTGTTTGGTTCCCGAATATTGTTTTCGGAATTTTAGCAGTTTACTTATTACGTAATGCGAAACGATAATTTAAAAAGTTATTTAAATCTACACTTAATTGTTTTTATCTGGGGTTTTACAGCTATTCTAGGCGCTTTAATTACAATTGATGCCGATAATCTGGTTTGGTACAGAATGTTGATTGCCATGATTTTTCTTGGCGGATTTATTGCATTTAAAAAACAATCTTTTCAAGTTCCGATAAAAGAATTTTTTAAATTGATTTTTGTTGGATTATTGATAGCATTACACTGGATTTTCTTTTTTAAAGCAATTCATGTATCCAATGTCTCCATTACGCTTTCCATATTTTCTTTAGGAGCTTTTTTCGCTTCTTTATTAGAACCTTTATTTTATGGAAGAAAAGTGCTTTGGTATGAAGTGTTCTTCGGACTAATAATTATAGCTGGTTTAGGATTGATCCTGCAAGTTGAAATAAAATATCTTACAGGAGTTTATTACGCTTTGGCAGCCATCATTTTAGGAGTTTTATTTACCTTAATGAATGGAAAATTAATTTCAGATCATGAACCTTCAGTAATTACATTTTATGAATTTGGAGCGGGCGTTTTCTTCATCACCCTTTATTTTTTATTTCAAGGAAAATTTACAGCAGATTTTTTCGAAATGTCTTTAAATAATTGGGTTTTATTATTGATTTTGGCCTCAATTTGTACGGCTTATGCTTTTACCGCTTCAGTAAAAGTAATGCAACGATTAACGCCTTATACCGTAATGTTAACGACTAATTTGGAGCCAGTTTACGGGATAGTTTTGGCTTATTTTATCTTGGGAGGAAAAGAAAAAATGAGTGTCGAGTTTTACATCGGAGCAGTCATAATCATCATAACAGTTATTCTAAACGGTGTTTTCAAACATTATCAGAACAAGAAAGAAAACTTGTAATAGTTTACTTATTTTTAAATTGCATTTTTATACTTTAAATAACAATTAACTTCGCCAATGATATAATATTTTTATATTTGCGGTTCGATTTACAAACAAAATTCAAAAATCCATGGAATATTTAGATTTTGAGCTTCCAATTAAAGAACTTGAAGAACAGTTAGAAAAGTGCGTTATTATTGGAAAAGAATCTGACGTTGACGTAACGCCGACGTGCAAGGAAATCAACAAAAAATTAGTAGAGACTAAAAAAGAAATATATAAAAACCTTACGGCTTGGCAGAGGGTACAATTGTCAAGACACCCAAATAGACCTTATACTTTAGACTACATTAGAGCAATCTGTGGAGATACTTTCTTAGAACTTCATGGAGACAGAGGTTTTAAAGATGATAAAGCAATGGTTGGTGGTCTTGGAAAAATAAACGGACAGTCGTTTATGATTGTTGGACAGCAAAAAGGTTACAATACAAAAACACGTCAGTACCGTAATTTCGGTATGGCTAATCCAGAAGGATACCGTAAAGCTTTGCGTTTGATGAAAATGGCAGAAAAATTCGGAATTCCAGTTCTTACTTTGGTAGATACTCCAGGTGCATATCCAGGACTTGAAGCTGAGGAGAGAGGACAAGGAGAAGCTATCGCTAGAAACATTTTTGAAATGGTTCGTTTGCAAGTGCCAATCATCACAATTATTGTTGGGGAAGGTGCTTCAGGTGGAGCTTTAGGAATTGGTGTTGGAGACCGTGTTTATATGTTAGAAAATACTTGGTACTCTGTAATTTCTCCAGAATCTTGCTCTTCTATTTTATGGAAAAGCTGGGAGTACAAAGAGCGTGCAGCAGAAGCATTAAAACTGACTTCTTCTGATATGAAAAAACAAAAATTAGTTGATGATGTAATTCCAGAACCATTAGGCGGAGCGCATTATGACAGAGAAACTACTTTTAAAACAGTAGCGGAATATATTACAAAAGGATATAACGAATTGAAAGACTTATCAACAGCCGATTTAATTGCCCAGAGAATGGACAAATACAGTAATATGGGCGAGTATAAAGAGTAAATTCATATTTAACGATTAAAAATCCGAAGCCCTGCGGTTTCGGATTTTTTTTTGGTTATGAACAAAAAAACAAATTTATAAACAACTTAATAGTTATAACTCGATAGTAGAATTTTTTTAAATTTTGCTACTTTCGCTATATGGAAAATTTCAAAAACTTAAACCCTGTTAAGGTCGACAAAACCACAATCATCAATCTAGAAAAAGGTAAGCTTCCTCCTCAAGTTATAGACTTAGAAGAGGCTGTTCTTGGTGCGATGATGATTGATAAAAAAGGGGTAGATGATGTAATTGATATTTTACAGCCAGATGCTTTTTACAAAGACGCGCACAAACATATTTTTGAAGCGATTTTACAGCTTTTTACCGAAACACAGCCAATTGATATTTTAACGGTTTCAACGCAGTTAAAGAAAAACGGAAAGTTAGATTTGGCTGGAGGAGATTTTTACCTGATTCAGCTTACGCAAAAAATTGCTTCTTCTGCCCACATCGAATTTCACTCGCGTATTATTCTTCAAAAATTTATTCAAAGAAGTTTAATTCGTATTTCATCTGAAATTATCGAAGAGTCGTATGATGAAACTACAGACGTATTCGATTTGCTGGATAAAGCCGAATCTAAATTATATGAGGTAACGCAAGGAAATATCAAGCGTAGTTCTGAAACCGCTCAGAGTTTGGTTCTTCAAGCGAAAAAACGTATTGAAGAAATCGCTGGTAAAGAAGGTTTGAGTGGTGTGGCAACTGGATTTGAGAAGTTGGATGAAGTTACTTCTGGATGGCAGCCTTCCGATTTAATTATTATTGCGGCTCGTCCCGGGATGGGTAAAACGGCTTTCGTCCTTTCGATGGCGAGAAACGTAAGTATTCAGTTTGGACATGCAGTTGCGATTTTCTCTCTGGAGATGGCGTCGGTTCAGTTAATTACGAGGCTTATTTCTTCTGAAACAGGATTGTCTTCAGAAAAACTAAGAACGGGTAAATTAGAAAAACACGAATGGGAACAGCTGAGTACTAAAGTGAAAAACTTAGAAAAAGCGCCATTATTTATTGATGATACACCTTCGCTTTCGATATTCGATTTACGTGCAAAATGTCGTCGTTTGGCTTCACAGCACGGAATCAAGTTAATTATTATTGACTACTTGCAGCTGATGACTGCAGGGGGAAGCGGAAAAGGAGGAGGAAACCGTGAGCAGGAGATCTCGACAATTTCTCGAAACTTAAAGGCTTTGGCAAAAGAGTTGAACGTTCCTGTAATTGCACTTTCTCAGTTATCGCGTGCCGTTGAGACCCGTGGATCTAGTAAACGTCCGCTTCTTTCGGATCTTCGTGAATCTGGAGCGATCGAGCAGGATGCCGATATTGTATCGTTTATTTATCGTCCTGAATATTATAAAATTGAAGAATGGGATGATGATGAAGCATCTTCGACACAAGGACAGGCCGAGTTTATTATAGCCAAACACCGTAACGGTGGTCTTGAAAATATTCGTCTTAAATTCTTAGGACATTTAGGTAAGTTTGATAACCTTGAAGAATTTACTGGAGGTTACGATGATTTGCCATCTAAAATGAATCACGATGATAATCCTTTCATAACGAAAAATTTACCATCTGCTAACGAAGCTTTCGGAAGTAATTTAAATGATGATGATGACGACAGCGATGTTCCATTTTAAAAGTTAAAAAGCCTTATTATTAAGGCTTTTTTTATGTTTTTATGTTAATCGTCTAATAAAAATCAGTAGTTTAGCTAAACCAATTACAAACTATTAGTTTTTTAAAAATTATTAACCAATAACAAATTTAAATTATGAATGAAGAAACCTTTCCAGGACCTATTCAGATTCCTGTAGCAACTGCAGACAAGTGGGAAAAGAGATATGACGACGATAAATCTGTCGAAGACTCAAAGAACAAAGTAAAAGCTTTCTTAATACCTAGAGAAAGTTTGAAAAAAGTGCTAGAACTTGATACAGAAGCGGTTTGGGCTTATTTGGGAATAAATGATCAAAATGAAAAAACATTACTTTTTGTAGGAGCCAAATACGATGAGAAAACTAAAAAGTGGATTAATGTCTACGGTAAAGGAGATGGAGTAGAAGGTGGCGAAGGAGCTGCTGATGACATTGTATACGATGGAACTAGACCAAGCCCACCGTATTAATTAAAGACTTTTTTAAGAATGGATGATTTTTTAATTTATTCAGGTTATTTGATTTTATTAATTAATCTAGTATTATATTCCATTAGCTTTTTCCGTAAGGAAAAAGCTAATGGTTTTTTTGTTCTTTATTTAGCATTTGCATTTTTAATGCAGATGTCAATGGAATTATTGTATCATTTGCATTATAATAATTTATTTTTAGTTAATGTTTTCATTATAGGCCAAATGATTTTATTAGGTCTTTTTTATAATTCGTTGATAAAAATTTTGAGCCAAAAAATATTTATAAAAAGTATTTTGTCAGTTGGAATATTAATTTTTTGCATCCAATTTCTAACAAATCCAAATGAGTTTTTAAAATTTAATTTATTTGCTATTACATTAACCTCTTTGTTTTGTGTCATTTTTGGCTTACTACATTTCTACAATATGCTTACCGAAAAGAAGGTTTATTATTATGTAACAATAGCGGTTATCTTTTTTATGTTAGGCTCTACTGTTTTGTATTTGATTGGAAATTTAACCTTGACATTAAGTTTAGAAGTTAAATATTTTTCATGGAAACTAAATGCTTTTTTATTTTTAGTTTATCAATTAGTTATATTATATGAATGGAAGGTAAGTTTTTCTAAAAAGTCTTTAGAAAACTAATTTGTATTATTAAAAATAGATTATGAACTCCAATTCAATCCCTGAAAAAGAATTAGTTGCTATTATATTATATATCTCGCTATTTTTTATAATTGTTGCAGTTGCGTTAATTATATTCTTTTATTTTTCTAGAAAAAAAATTATTCAAAAAGAATTAGAAAAGATAGAATTAATACTTCGATATCAAAAAGAACAGCTACATGCTATTATTGTAACGCAAGAGGAAGAAAGAAAAAGAATTGCTCAAGATCTTCATGACGATATTAGTTCAAAATTGAACATCGTTTCTTTAAACAGTCATTTGCTTACAGCGCCAAACCTTACAGAAGCAGAAACTGCAGAAATTACAGAAAACATAATTGCTTTGACCACAAAGGCATTAGACAATTCTAGAAAAATTGCGCATAATTTGCTGCCTCCAGTTTTTGAAAAATTTGGTTTAAGTGCAGGTATTGAAGAATTATGCGAAGAATTTGAATCGAGCAAATCGGTAAAAACGTATTATAAAAATGACATCGATTTTGATGAGAAAGACATAGACAGGCATTTGCATGTTTTTAGGATTCTGCAGGAATTAATGAATAATTCGATTCGTCACGGAAAAGCGTCAGAGATATGGATTTCTTTTGCCAATAAAGACGGAATAAATACTTGTGACTATATAGACAACGGCATTGGTTTTAATTGTTCAAATGCCGAAAACCAAAAAGGTTTAGGTATGAAAAATATCGATAGCCGAATATCATTTTTGCAGGGAACAATCGAAATTGACTCTGAAATTAATAAAGGTATTGTTGTAAATTTTACTTTTTAAGGCAAATTATGTGTTTTATTAAGGTTTTTGGTCAATAAAATAAAGGTATTTAGATTTTTTCTAATTCATATTTTGTAATTTCGACAAACCAAATTAAACGACCAAAACCAAAATAAGATGAATGCTTCTATTAAAATTGCTCTAGTCGATGATGAAATTTTGTTTAGAAAAGGAATTTCTTTTTTATTACAGAGAGAAGAAAATATAGATATTCTCTTTGAAGCCTCAAATGGCGACGAGCTTATTACGCAACTAAATGAAAGAGAAATAACGCCCGATATAATAATAATGGACTTAAAGATGCCGGTCTTAAACGGAGTCGAAGCCACAAAAATTATTAGAAAAACGTTTCCCGATATTAAAATTATTGCATTAACTAGTTACGATACCAAATCGTTTGTTGCCAATATGATTCAAGTTGGAGCAGTAGCTTACTTAATAAAAAATACCACTCCAAAAGATCTAATTCATACCATCAACGAAGTAGCAAAAAAAGGATTCTATTACAACGAAAATGTTTTAAAAACAATTCAAGAAACCATAGTTTCTCCTAAAAATACAAGAGGCGGTTTAGAAACCAATTTCCTTTCGCCACGCGAAATAGAAATTCTGCAATTAATTTGCCAGCAGAAAACTACAGCAGAAATTGCAGAACATCTTTTTTTAAGTCCAAGAACTATAGAAGGACACAGAAATAATTTATTACTTAAAACAGAATCGCGAAATATAGCTGGCTTAGTTGTTTATGCTATTCAGAATGAATTGGCAGTTTTAACAATCTAGAAAAATTATGCTGTCAAAAACTGAATTGACAGTACATAATATAATATGATTGTTATGACAAGAACGCATAGTCCTATTTTCTGAATTATATTCAGACCCTTTTGCTGGTTATTACTTTCATTAAACTTCATAGTTGGTTATTTTTTTTACAGCGATTAGTTTTATGAACCTGGGATAGCAAATGTATAGAGAATATTCTTCCTAATTACAGGTGTTTTTACCTGTTTTTTATGGTTTAAAAATCAAGTTTTCTTCAAGTTTTTTATTTAACATTCTTTATAAGTAAGAAAAGATTCTAAGTATTCCTTTTTTGCTGATGGCTTTTATATCTTTACTAAAATAATTTTCTGATGAATAAAAGTTTATTCTACCTTTTTATACTGTTAATGTCATTTAATGCAAAGGCTTCGTTTATCTTACTTCCGATGGACGAAACGACGCAACAAAATCATTTAAAAGCATACGGAATTACTTACTGGTGTTTGAGTAGAGATTATAAAGCAAGCTGGCTTTTAAATTATCGTGGAGGTTCTTTCTTACTTCCTGATGCTGATGAAATTAGAAAAGAATGTAAAATAAGAGGAGTTAGTTTTGAAGTGATTTCAGATAGTGAACAGGCTTCTATTTTAAACGAAATTTCGAGCCCTTCTCAAAATATGGAATCGGTTATTTTAGAGAAAGCACCTAAAATTGCCGTTTATACCCCAAAAGGAAAACAACCGTGGGATGACGCCGTAACTTTGGTTTTAACTTATGCCGAAATTCCTTTTACTCCCATTTATGATGAAGAAGTTTTAAGCGATCAGTTATTAATGTACGATTGGCTTCATTTGCATCACGAAGATTTTACCGGACAATACGGAAAGTTTTATGCGGCGTACAAAAATACACCTTGGTATATTGATCAAAAAAGAGATGCTGAAGCTTTGGCGACAAAATTAGGATATGCAAAGGTGTCTCAGGAAAAAGGAGCCGTAGCAAAAAAAATTAGAGATTTTGTAATTGGTGGTGGTTTTATGTTTGCTATGTGTTCTGCAACAGATAGTTTTGATATTGCCCTTGCAGCAGATGGAGTTGATATTTGCGAAGCTATGTTTGACGGAGATCCTAGCGAATCAAATTATCAGTCAAAATTAAATTATAATAATTCTTTTGCCTTCAAAAACTTTACTTTAGAAAGAAGACCAGAAGTTTACGAGTTTTCAGATATCGACATGACGACGAAAAGACGCATTGTGATGGAAAAAGATTATTTTACGTTAATGGAATTTTCTGCAAAATGGGACCCGATTCCAAGTATGCTATGTCAAAACCATACACAATTAGTAAAAGGTTTTATGGGACAGACCACTTCTTTTGATACGTCTTTAATAAAATCGAATATCTTGATTATGGGAACATGCGAATTAAATGGCGAGTCAAGATACATTCATGGAGAAAAAGGCAAGGGAATGTTTACTTTTTTTGGAGGACATGATCCAGAAGATTTTCAGCATCAGGTTGGAGATCCGCCAACGGTTTTAGATTTGCATCCTAATTCGCCTGGATATAGATTGATTTTGAACAATGTTCTATTTCCAGCTGCTAGAAAAAAGAAACTTAAAACCTAAATTAGTTAAGAGAAAACTCAAACCAGATCGGAATATGATCGGATATTTTTCTTGCATTTTGCAAAGAATCAAAATCTTCGTAGAATTTAATAATTCCAGAATTGCTAACGTGTAGATTTGATGTCTTATAAAAGATATTGTCAAATTCAGATGCAAGACAAATATTGTTTTTGCATTGCTGTTTCAGAGTAGTTTTTTGATTTTTTAATACAGAAGCATATCCGTTTTTTTTCAACGGATTAAAAACAGTGTGCTTTTCAGGACAGTTAAAATCGCCTAAGAAAACAAGATTTAGATCAGGATATTCGTTGGGTAGAAACTTGAAGTATTTGATTTCGGTTTCGGGTTGTTTTTTTTGCGTTATAGCATGAAAATTAACAAGAGTGATTGTCTTTTTATTAATTTCAAACGTAGCAAAGTAGGGTTCGCGATCAATTTCTACGCTATATTTTCTTTCTAGCCAAGGCTTAGTTTTCAATTTGGCTTTATTGGTCTTCCAAATAAAAGCATACCGTTCTGTTTTGTAACTGCTTCCAGAAGTAGGATCACTTATGCTGTAATCCCATTTATTTCCTTTTTGATTAAGCACTGTGGCAAGTTTTGCAATAGTTTGAGCACCTCCGTTTCCGGCAACCACTTCTTGAATTGCGATTATATCATAATTAGAAATTACTTTGGCGATATAATTTAAATGAGAATCAGATTTTGATTTTCCAAAGTTTTCGATATTCCACGATACCACTTTGGTTTGAGCAAAAGATATAAATGCAAATAATAATAAGACGAGGCTGAGCGTTTTTTTCATGAAAAATTTAATGGAACTAAGATATAAATCTTCTCTTCCAGCAATAATTAAGCCTTTCTTAAAATTAATTAATGTTTTTTATATCGATTTTTTAGAGCTGTCCCGATAATTATAATTTGTAAAACTAATAATGCTGGAATAAATATTATTTTCCAATCAATTTCTAGCCATCCAGTTTTTTCAGAAATAACTGCAAAGCTTATTGATAAAAAGAGGCAAAGTAGCATTGTTTTCATAAGGATTCTATTTTGTGTAGTATTAAGTCTAGAGAATATAATACTCGCTTTACTTTTTGGTTTCATTGGTAGGTTAATAGGTCATCACAAATTTAGGGGTATAAAAAGTGTTATCCTTACGGGAAACCGTAAAGTGTATAAAAAATTATACTAGCCCAAAATCTTTTGCAATAGCAATTAAATGCACATTATTATTAGCTTTAAAATAAATCTTCAACTTATTAATTCTTTTTTCTATACTGCTTGTTCCGTTAGGAGTTATAGATGAATCTTTGAACTCTCTAGAAATACTTTCTAAAATATGTCCCTGAGATAAAAGTTTTAAAATTGAGATATCGTAAGATTCAATTTCAATTAAAGCTTTATCATTAAAGTTAAAAGACAAATCAGAAGAAAGAATTTTTTCTTCGTTATTAAAAGTGCTTTCGATAGCATTTCTTAATTCAGAAATACTATTTCTTCCTTTTGTAACATAAGCATTAATGCCAAGTTCATTAAAAAGAGTTTTAATTCTATAACTTTTATCTTCTATAGAAAAAACTATTTTTTTTAGTTCTGGCTGTACTTTATTTACAGCTTCAACAAGTTCATCGCCACTATTTAAAGTTACTTTTCTATGATCAGATTTAAACGATAAGTCTGTAATCATTAAATCGTAAGGTTCTTTTTCAGCCAATGCCTTTTTTACTTTAAGTAATCCTTCGTCGCAATATTTCACGTGATGAATTACAGGAACTTGTAATTCTTCAAGTACTTGAACAACTGCAATGCTGATACTATCTAAATCTTCGGCAACTAAAACTTTTTTAAACATATATTTTCTTATATTGGAAATTTGAAATTTACTTTAAAACCATTTTCTGAATATGGGTCAAAATTAAGAGTTCCTTTTATTGTTTTAATACGGTTTTCCACATTTTGTAGTCTTTTTTCTAAAATAATATATTTAGGGTCGATTTTGCTGCCATTATCAGTATACAAAATCAGGATGTTTTTCCCTTCTTTTTTAAACGTTATGCTTGCTAGAGAGGCATTGTTGAGCGTTTTCATCTGATCGAGAATTTCTTGAAGCACGCGAAAAACGGTTATTTTCTTGACACGATCAATTTTAGACCAAGAAAAAGTATTTAAGCCATTTATAATAATACTTAGCTTTTGGCCGGTATATCCAGAAATCATTTCTTTAAGCTCACTTGCAAAATTTTCATTGGTTTGTATGGCATTATTTTCTCTCGAAATACTTCGTGTTTTGGAATAAATGCGGCTCAAGTAATTGAGAAATTGTTCTTTATTACTGATGTTTTCAAGGTTGTTGTTTTCGGCAAAAGATAAAGTTTCGTGAATGTCTTTTTCAAGGTCGTTTTCTAATTTATCAGAAATTCGAATTTCGTTTTTAAAAACAGCATCATTTTTCTCTCTTTTGCCTTTCAAAGTCAGGTAAAAAACTAGAAAAATGAATATAAAAATGGTTATTGATAATGCAATATAAGAGATAAAACTCCTGTTCTTTTGTCTTTGCATTTCCAATTTATGCTCTGCTCTTTGAATTTTAAGCTCTAAGTTTTCTTCTTTATCCTTTGTGAAATTATATTTTATAGTGGCAAATTGATTTTTTTGTGTTAAACGAATTTTATTAATACTGTCTCTAAAACGAATATAAATCTTAGAATATTTTTTTATATCATTTCCTGTACTGGTTCTTATTAAAGTTTCCAGAGCATACTTTTTTTGCTTGTAGGTATTTACAACGCACGAATGTTTATAAGCTGTTTCGGCATATTTTTTTGCCAAAGCAGGATTTGAACTTAAGTAATAATCAGAAAGGTTTGAATAACTATCTGGTAAGTTCTGTTTATCATTTAATTTAATTCTAGTTTTAAGAGCTTCTTGGTAGTAGGGTAGCGCTCTAGAATCATTTAAATTAGCATAAGAAATTCCTATATTGTTCCTCATTACTGCATAGTCTAATGCTTCATAATCTTTTAAAGAATTTGTTTTTTTCTTATTGCCATAATAACCAGTAGTGGTTAGTTGTTTATAGATTTTAATCGCTTTTTTATAATCACCCTGATACATGTAAACTAATGCAATATTAGCTAATGCATTTGCTTCCCTTCTTGGACTTGCATTTAGATTGTATGCTTTTTTAGCATATATAAGCGCATTGTCATAATCCTTTGTTGCAGAATAATTTTCTGAAATAATTTTGTATGTTTCCCAAGCAAACCTTGGTTTTTTTAGGTATTTAAGTTGGGGTAATACTTTAGTAGCGGTAGCCTCACTTTCCAGATAATTGCCTTCATATTGCTGAATTAGGGCTATAGAAATTAATGCGTCAACATAATCTATTCTGTTTTTTTCAGGGTCTGAAAGATGAATTATGGTGAGGTAATTTTTATAGGCCTTCAAATATTCATTTTGTTCAAAATCACGGTCAGCTATTATGGTCAGCCTTTTTATTTCTGCGGTATTGTCCGTTCTTTTTATAACTGCCGGAATTTCTTTTTCGCAAGAAGTCGGAATGACCAGCAGAAAAAGAACGGAAACTAAAATTGGAACAAAAGCAGATATTTTCATTTGAGGACCTTATGGTTAAAGCATTATTTATATTGGAAGTTTTACAAAAACCTTAAATCCCTGATTTGGATTTAAAGCAACATTAAAGGTTCCTCGTACTGGTTTAAGGCGATTTTCGATAGTAGCAAATCTCTTATTTAAATTAATATCATCTTGAATTTGGGTACAGTTGTCAGCGTAGGTAATTACTATAGTTCTCTCATTCTTCTTAAATGTGATACTTGCCAGCGAAGCATTACTGATAATTTTTGCTTGATCAAAAATTTCCTGAACAACACGGAAAACAGTTATTTTTTTTACACGATCAATTTTAGACCAGGATAATGAGTTTAAACCATTTATAATAATATTTAAATTAGAAGTTGTGTATCCTGAAATCATTTCTTTAAGGACTTTTTCGTAATCTTCATTAATGATAATTGCACTGTTTTCTCTTGAAATATTTCTTGTTTTTGAATAAATATTGGTCAAATTATAAAGAAATTTTTCTTTGTTTTCGAGATTTTCTAATTTGTGATTTTTTGCAAAAACTAATGTATCATAGATATCTGTTGTTAGTTCATTATGTAATTTGTTTGATATGCGTATTTCGCTTTCAAAAACAGCATCATTTTTTTCCTTTCGTCCTTTATGAGTAATATAATAAGCAATAAAAAACAAAGCGAAAGTACTGATAGAAATTACTATGTAGGAAATAAAACTTCTATTTTTTTGCCTTTGAAGCTCTAATTCGTTTTCTGCTTTTTGATTTTTGAGTTCTAAATTTTCTTCTTTATCTTTCTTTGAAGTATATATAATATCGGCAAATTGATTTTTTGCCTTTTTCCGGCTAATAAGGAGACTGTCAATTTTTTTGCTATAAACTTTCCAGTGTTTTTTTGAATTTCCAGCATTATCCGCTTCCAGCAGATGAGCTAACATGTTAATTTCATTCGTTGCCGATTTTGCTTTTTTAGAATAATAGTAGGCTTTCTCTGCATTAATTTTTTTTAGCTCTGGATTATTGTATTTCGAGTAATATAAATAAAAAGCATAGTAATTGCCAATTAGTTCATAATCGTCGTTAAGTGTAAGAGTTAATTCTAAACTTTCGTTAAAGCATTTGAATGAATCTTCTTTATGACCTCCGAGTCGTAAGTAGCAAAGACCTAAATTATACAATATAGCGGCACGCTGAATATTTGTATTCGAAGGCGTGATTTTATCTTCAATTCTGTATCTAGAAATTGGTTCTAATAGATCTATTGCCTCTTGATATTTTTCCTGGTGCATATATGCAAATGCAATTTCAGATAATATCCGTGCTTTTCTAAAAGTTGAGATTGCCTTTTTTAATGCTTTTCTATGATAATATAGCGCCTTTTCATAGTCGTACATATACAAATAGTTATAGGCCATAAAGGTATAAGCATTAACGGCATACTTTACATTGGTAGTTTTTTCTAAATAAGGGAATGCTTTTATAAGGGTAGTTTCTGCTTCAGAATAATTGCCATATTGCTGAAATATTTCTACCATACTGTTTAATGCACCTACGTAATCATCTGCATAGTCAGCTTTTGGAACGCATAATAATTGTGTTTTGTTGAAATAAAAAAGAGCACTGTCGTTTTTTTCTAAATCCCAAAAAGCATTTGCTTTTTGCATCATTTGTTTTATTTCAGCTGAATGATCTGTTTTATTATAATTTACTCGGGGTTTATTTATTTCAGAAGATCGTATAGAAAAAAATAGTGCTAAAATTAGAGCGAAGATTAGCAAATAAAAAACAAGATGCTTTTTTTGAAAAAAGAAAAATAGGTCTTTAATCATTATACTGGAAGTTTAATTAAAACTTTGAAACCCTTTCCAGATTCTGAATGAATTTCAATATGGCCTTTGGCAGCATGAATTCGGTTCTCAATATTATGCAAACCATTTCTTAAAACCATTTTGTTTGTATCAATTCCTTTTCCGTTATCGGTATAATTGATTATTATAGTATTTTCCAGTTCTTTAAAGGTTAATGCAGCTAGAGTTGCATCGCTATGTTTTTTCATATTTACAAGTAATTCCTGTATAGTTCGGTAAATTGATACTTTTTTATTTTTATCAATTGTATCCCAAGAAATGGTATTCAAACCATTTATTAATAGATTAATATTTGGCGTGTCAAATCCTGAGATCATCTCTTTCAGAGAGGATATATAATTTTGATTACTAATAACAGGAGTATTATCCTTCGAAATATTTCTTGTTCGAGAATAAATATTGTCTAGATTTTTTAATAAATGATTTCTGTTTTCTTCAGAAGAAAGATTTCTGTTTTCGGCAAATGCCATTGTATGGTAAATATCGTTAGCCAGCTCATCATGTAATTTTTTTGAAATTCGGATTTCGCTTTGATAAGTTGCTTCAATTTTTTGGCGATTAGCTCGTACAGTAAGAAAAAAATATAGAAAAACAATTAGACATGAGGCAAATATAATTATGACATATGAAACAATATTTCTGCTTTCCTGTTTTGCTATTTGGAGCTCATTTTTAATTTTCTGTGCTCTTAATTTCAAGTTTTCCTCTTTTTCTTTTTTAGAGTCGTATTTGATTTTTGCAAATTGATTTTTGGCTTTTTGCCTTACTTCATAAATGCTGTCAATCACTTTTGTATAAATAAGTGCATTTTTTTTTGAATCAATATCAGAACTATTTTCTATGATAAACTTTAAAGCAACTAAGCGGTCATCGGTGTTGCCCGATAATGTGTAATTTTTATAGCTTAATTGAGCATATTTCATTGCTAAATCAGCTTTGTTGTTTTGATAGTATTCGGCAAGATTGTAGTAAGTTCTGCCCAAACCATCGGTATAATTTGCTTTTGACTTTATTTTTAAACTCGTTTCAAAAAAAGACAATGCTTTTGGGTCCTTAAGTTTATAATAGCAATAACCTATATAATCTAATATTTTAGAATAGTTTTCAGGGCTTTGCTGTACAATTTTCTCATTACTTATCGAAAGAAAAATGGGTAATGCTTTCTCAAACTTTTGTTGCTTTAGGTAAATAACTGCGATATTATTTTTAGCTTCAAGTTTGTTAATTCTACTGGTATTTAAAGTAAAAGCTTTAGAATAATAGTATATAGCAGTTGGATAGTCATAAGTGTAATAATAATTTCTTCCTAAAACACTATAGATATTCCATACATAATCTTGATTTTTTATTCGGTTTAAAAACGGAATTGTTTCCATTGATGTTTTAATGCTTCCCACAAAATCCTCATGTTCCTGTTGAATTTCGGCCATGTAATACATGCAGGAAACATAATTTTTAAGATCTTCTTTAAGATCGCAAGCTGCTCTAGCTTTATTGTAATAAAAAAATGCGCTGTCAGTGTTGTTGTGATTCTTGTAAAATTGGTCTGCTTTGCTTATCAGCTTATGAATTTCGTTCTCTCTTTTTGTTTTTTTTGAGTTATCTGTATTTTGCTTTTGACAAGAAAAAAACAATAATAAAGTAGTTATTAAAGAGGCAACTATTTGTAATCTTTTTGGTATCATGCGCCAAAAATAAAAAATTCTAGAAATCATGAAAGAGTATAAATACGGTATTTTAAAATATTTTCAATTTACGCTTTTTTTAATTCTGATTTCTAAATAAATACGAAAAGCCCTTTATCGATAAGGGCTTTTAAGTTCTAATTGCTTGTAAATATTCTCTTTATAAATTATGACGCACGCATTCCGGTAGTAATTGCTAATCTATTCCAAGAGTTAATTGTGATGATAGCCAAAAGTATTTCTGCAAGGTATTTTTCATCAAATAATTTAGCTGCATTTTCGTAAACTTCATCAGAAACGTGATTGCCAATTAAGGTTACTTGTTCTGTTAAAGCTAAAATTGCTTTTTCTTCTTCGGTGTAAAAATCAGCTTCGCGCCAAGCACTAATTAAGTAAATTCTTTGTTCAGAAATGCCGTGTTTTCTAGCATCAGCAGTATGCATATTAATACAAAATGCACAACCATTAATTTGAGAAGCACGGATTTTGATTAATTCTTTATGAACGGGAGTTAATGAAGTTGTAGAAATATATTTCTCTAAGTTCATTAATGCTTGATAAGCTTCTGGAGCAACATTCGGAATAACAATTCTTGGTTTCATTTTTATATGTTTTAAAAGTTCATTACAAAGGTCAGCAATGTATGCTTGTAAAAACTTGAACTACTTCAAGAAATTCCAATCAGACTTTTCCAGCTCGTATTTTACTCATAAATTCTGCAGAGAAATCCAAATAGGAGGCAAGCATATACTGAGGAACGCGTTGAACAAATTCTGGGAAATGGTCATTAAAGTGATGATATCTTTCTTCTGCCGACATTGTAAATAAGAACTTGATACGCATTTGCATAGCGCCAAAACTTTTTTGCATCACTATTCTGAAATACTTTTCTAGATTTGGTATTTCAATCAGTAGTGATTCTAAAATTGTTTTGTCAATGGCAATAACTTCTGAATTCTCTATAGCCTGTAAATAAAAGCTTGAAGGAACATGATTATGGTAACTTAGATAATCTGTAATCCACCAATTTTCGATGCCAAATTGCAAAGTTTGTTCAGCTCCTTTAGAGTTGATGATATATTGCCGAATACAGCCTTTAGTAATAAAGTACATAGTATTGCAAATTTGGCCTTCTTGAAGTACATGCTCTTTCTTTTTTACTTTCGAAAGTTCTAGGCGTGATTCCAATTTATCAATATCTGAAGGTTCAAGAGAAATGAATTTTTTGATATGCAGGATAAGTGAATTTTGCATTACTTTGAAATTTATATAGATGATTAATTGTAGAAATTAATATCAAAGTTACTATTTACTTTTATGCCATTGCTAACCGCAGCAGTCCAATCTGCATGTTCAATAAATTCACTGATTTGGTCGGCTATCAAATTGTAGCACTTTTCATTTTTTTGATTCTTAAATTCAATCTTTACAGTAATGTCAGATATTGAATTGTCTTTGTTAATTGTAAATTTAACTTTGGCAAAAAAATCTCTTTTTTCGTTGCTTTGAATAAATTTTTTAGGGAATACAAACGAAGAAAAAAAATCTTTTTGGATTTGAATCTTTTGCTCTAGAAAGTCTCCAGCTTTTGGATATATCATACAGTAATCATCTACCTCATAAGGATATTCAAAAGGGATGTGTATTCTGCTCATCACATATAAACTGTCAGCAGTCTTCTTTATGTTTTTAATGAAGTTTTGGCCATATTTTGCATTCAACAATTCATTAGATGCTTTGCAGTAGCAATTTGTTACTAATGGGTATCCATCCGCACCATCTGAACTCCAAATTGATGAGAACTCAGGTTCAAAAGATTCAGAATAATCAATTCCCTTTTCTTTAAGTAAATTTATTAAATAAGGATAATGTCTATTGTAGTCGCTGTCAAGATATCCTTCGGGAATAATATTATAAAGGACTTCTCTAGATTTAAAATCTAATTTAGCTCTCTTAATTTCCGAGATACAGCCAACATCACGTTTGTCAATTATACCAACGATGGTTTGTACAGAGTTTTTATCCAAATTACTCTCTTGGGCTTTTGTCCAAAGCATTTGTGTAAGGAATAAAAGTACAAAGAGTTTTTTCATTTCTTAATTGTGTTCGTATCGAAAGATAATAAAAACAAAAAACCATTCGAATAAACGAATGGTTTTTTTATAATAAGTAAGTAATCTTAAATTGAGTTTATAAAACGTTTATTTTACTTTATTAAGAATAGCTTTGAAAGCTTCTGGGTGGTTCATAGCTAAATCTGCAAGAACTTTACGGTTCAATTCGATTCCGTTAGCTTTAACTTTCCCCATGAATTGAGAATAAGACATTCCTTCTAATCTAGCTCCAGCGTTGATACGTTGAATCCATAAAGCACGGAAATTTCTTTTGTTTTGTTTTCTATCGCGGTAAGCGTAGCACATTGCTTTCTCTACTGCATTCTTAGCAACTGTCCAAACGTTTTTACGTCTTCCAAAGAAACCTTTGGCTTGCTTCATTATTTTTTTTCTTCTTGCTCTTTTAGCAACTGAATTTACCGATCTTGGCATAATTTTAATGTGTTTTTGTAGCAGGCGTCCTGAATTGAATCAAAGGAACTTAAAGCCATACTCCAAGGTTATATAAATAATTTTTTTAACCTAAAGAATTATTAGATAATTCTTAATTGTTGTTTGATGCTTTTCATATCTGTTTTGTGAACTAGCGCTGAGTGAGTCAAAGCTAATTTACGTTTTTTAGATTTTTTAGTCAAGATGTGACTTTTAAAAGCATGCTTTCTTTTAATCTTTCCAGAGCCAGTAACTTTAAAACGTTTCTTAGCGCTAGATTTTGTTTTCATTTTAGGCATTTTTCCTAGTGTTTTAATTTATTCTTACTTACTTATTTTTTTTAGTTGTCAGTCTCGGTTTTCAGTTTACAGTACGAAAACTGAAAACTGCGACTGCAAACTTTTTTACTTTTTCTTCTTCGGAGCAATGAACATAATCATTCTCTTTCCTTCCAAAACAGGCATAGCTTCAACTTTACCATGTTCCTCTAAATCCTGAGCAAGACGTAATAATAGAATTTGACCTTGATCTTTATAAATGATTGAACGACCTTTGAAGAAAACAAAAGCTTTTAATTTAGCTCCTTCTTTTAAGAATTTCTCAGCGTTCTTTCTTTTAAATTCATAATCATGCTCGTCAGTTTGAGGACCAAATCGTATTTCCTTTACAACAACCTGAGAAGATTTAGCTTTTAATGCCTTATCTCTTTTCTTTTGTTCGTAAACAAATTTCTTGTAATCCATGATTTTACAAACCGGTGGTTCAGCGTTTGGCGAAATTTCAACCAAATCCAATTCAAATTGGTCAGCTAAACGTAACGCATCGGCAATTTTAAAAACCCCTGGTTCAATGTTTTCACCTACAAGACGTACTTCAGGAACACGAATAAGATTGTTTATTCTGTGCGCATCTTTTTTCTCTACTCGAGGTTGAAAACCTCTGTTACTTTTTATTGCTATGACTTTCTAATTTAAGTTAAACTGTAAATACTTTTAATGTCTTTTTTATTTCTTCGTCTACAATCGAAGCAAATTCTTCGATAGAAACTGTGATATTGCCTTTCCCTTCTTGTCCGTGACGACGAATAGAAATCGTTCCGTTTTTCTCTTCTTCCTCACCAACGATAAGCATAAATGGGATTTTCTGCATCTCTGCATCTCTAATTTTCTTACCGATAGTTTCATTTCGGTTGTCAATTAGGGCGCGAATTTCGTGATTTTCTAGCAAATCTAAAACTTTTTTAGCATAATTTTCGTATTTCTCGCTCAAAGACAAGAT
Organism: Flavobacterium sp. B330r; assembly: GCF_056824325.1. Lineage (NCBI taxonomy): Bacteria > Pseudomonadati > Bacteroidota > Flavobacteriia > Flavobacteriales > Flavobacteriaceae > Flavobacterium > Flavobacterium sp. B330r. The sequence goes on along the minus strand of NZ_CP124860.1, from coordinate 796,215 downwards.
AATAGCTTGTTCAGGCATTAGCCAAAGTGGGAAATTTCCTGCCGTATGCTCTAGCAAAATTGCTATAAAACGTTCCATAGATCCAAAAGGAGCTCTGTGAATCATAACAGGGCGATGTAATTCATTATCAGCACCTTTGTAAGTCAAATCAAAACGCTCAGGTAAGTTGTAATCTACCTGAATTGTTCCTAATTGCCATTGTCTTCCCAAAGCATCTTTAACCATGAAATCTAGTTTCGGACCATAAAATGCAGCTTCACCATATTCTACAACAGTATTAAGACCTTTGTCTTTTGCCGCATTGATGATAGCATTTTCTGCCTTTTCCCAGTTCTCATCAGTACCAATGTATTTTTCTCTATCTTCTTGATCTCTTAATGAAATCTGAGCAGTAAAGTTTTCAAAACCTAATGAACCAAATACATACAATACAAGGTCGATTACTTTTTTGAACTCTTCATCTAATTGCTCTGGAGTACAGAAAATATGCGCATCATCTTGAGTAAACCCTCTAACGCGAGTTAAACCATGTAATTCTCCAGATTGCTCATATCTATATACAGTACCAAATTCAGCGTAGCGTTTAGGTAAATCTTTATAAGACCATGGTCTTACATTGTAAATCTCACAGTGGTGAGGACAGTTCATTGGTTTCAATAAAAACTCTTCTCCTTCAGCTGGTGTATGAATCGGTTGAAAACTATCAGCTCCATATTTAGCGTAGTGACCAGAAGTAACATAAAGTTCCTTTTGACCAATATGCGGACTAACTACTTGCTCGTATCCAGCTTTCTTTTGTGCTTTCTTTAAAAATTGCTCCAAACGTTCTCTTAAAGCAGCCCCTTTAGGTAGCCATAAAGGTAAACCCTGGCCAACTTTCTGAGAAAAAGCAAATAATTCAAGCTCTTTTCCAAGTTTACGGTGATCGCGACGTTTCGCTTCCTCAAGAAGTTCAAGATACTCAGTCAAATCTTTTTGTTTTGGGAACGAAGTTCCATAAACACGAGTTAACTGTTTGTTTTTCTCATCACCTCTCCAGTAAGCACCAGCAACACTCATGATTTTTACAGCTTTGATAATTCCAGTATTTGGAATATGTCCACCACGGCATAAATCAGTAAAAGTCGAGTGGTCGCAGAATGTAATAGTTCCGTCTTCAAGATTTGAAATCAATTCAGTCTTGTAAACATTGTCTTTATACATTTCCAGCGCTTCCGCTTTAGTTACAGGACGCATCTTAAAATCGAACTTCCCTCTTGCAATTTCAAGAATACGATCTTCAATCTTTTTGAAATCAGCTTCAGAAATTTTCTGATCTTCAAAATCCACATCATAATAGAAACCATTAGCAATTGCAGGCCCAAGGGTTAATTTAATTCCAGGGTACAATTCCTCAAGAGCTTGCGCCATTACGTGCGAAGTAGAATGCCAGAAAGCTTTTTTACCTTCAGTATCATTCCAAGTATATAAAATAAGATTACCGTCGGTCGTTAATGGAGTTTCGGTTTCAATAGTTGTACCATTAAAAGATGCAGAAATCACGTTTCTAGCAAAACCTTCGCTAATGTTTTTAGCGACCTCCATTGGAGTTACGCCTTGAGCGAACTCTCTAATTGACCCATCGGGTAAAGTAATCTTGATCATTGTTTATAATTTTGTGAATGCAAATATACATGATTACAAAAATACATACAATATATTAAGTACAAGTTTACTCATTATATATAAGTATGGTTTTTGTTCTACTATATATAAGGTAATTCTAATTACTTGTATATATAAGGATAAAGCCGAAGTTCTTTTTAAGTTATAGCAAACCCGACAGTTTTTCAAAACCAGTCGGGTTTAATATATATATAAGGAGAAAATCTAGCTTGTCCGTCTGAGTGAAGCCGAAGCCATTTTCGCGGCAGCATTTGGAATTTTGGATTTTAAAAAATTGAGATTTGGCATTTATCAGGAGCTGTTTCCCGCTATCCGCTCCAATCTTTTGTGCCGAACCCCGGCACAAAAGGATTTCCGCTTCTATCGGGGCTAGGGCACCATTTTCCAGAGGCGGCTTAAAGGGGAGAGAGCGGGTTTTGGAAGAGAGGGAAGGAAAAGCTTGGCGCCTCAGCGCCTTTGCGGGATTAAAAACGGAAGATGTCGGCTTTTGAAAACATGGAATTTCTTCAAAAAACGGGCTTAAAGGCTGAAAACCCCATAAAAAGCGAATGCTGAAACGGGCGTAAAATGCCAAAACAGCGGGGCTGCAGAGAAAAAACCTACAAGACTTCAAAAAAGTTTATGCTGTAAACGGCGAGTTATTAGAATGTTAAGAAAAACATGGAAAAAATATCAAAAAAACTCTTTGAAAAAGCTTGCGCAAGCGGAAAAAGGTTCTACTTTTGCACCCGCAACAGCGAAGGCGTTCATCGAAATACTGGCAGGAAAGGAGAATCAGACGGAAAGAAATTTTCAAAAAAAAAGATTCGAAAAAGCTTGCGAGATTTGAAAATGCTTTCTACATTTGCACCCCGCAAAACACGGAAAGTTCATTGAGAGATTGGGAGGGAAATTAGAGAAAACGGGATTGAAAAAAATCTTAAAAAAACTTTAAATTTTTCTTGCAGGAAACAAAAAGAAGTTTTAGTTTTGCACCCGCTTTGAGAGATAAGCGAAAGACAGAAAATTACGTTCGTAGACATATTGAATTGACAGCCGTTCTAACAGAGATGTTAGAACAAAAAGAATAAGAGCAGTAGAATCGTAAGATTCGAAAAGAACCGATAGAAAGAGCATCGATTATATAATATTAAAATATACGATGAAGAGTTTGATCCTGGCTCAGGATGAACGCTAGCGGCAGGCTTAACACATGCAAGTCGAGGGGTAGAGGCTTTCGGGCCTTGAGACCGGCGCACGGGTGCGTAACGCGTATGCAATCTGCCTTTCACAGAGGGATAGCCCAGAGAAATTTGGATTAATACCTCATAGCATTACAGGATGGCATCATCCTGCAATTAAAGTCACAACGGTGAAAGATGAGCATGCGTCCCATTAGCTAGTTGGTAAGGTAACGGCTTACCAAGGCGACGATGGGTAGGGGTCCTGAGAGGGAGATCCCCCACACTGGTACTGAGACACGGACCAGACTCCTACGGGAGGCAGCAGTGAGGAATATTGGTCAATGGACGCAAGTCTGAACCAGCCATGCCGCGTGCAGGATGACGGTCCTATGGATTGTAAACTGCTTTTGCACAGGAAGAAACACTCCGACGTGTCGGAGCTTGACGGTACTGTGAGAATAAGGATCGGCTAACTCCGTGCCAGCAGCCGCGGTAATACGGAGGATCCAAGCGTTATCCGGAATCATTGGGTTTAAAGGGTCCGTAGGCGGTCTTGTAAGTCAGTGGTGAAAGCCCATCGCTCAACGGTGGAACGGCCATTGATACTGCAGGACTTGAATTATTGGGAAGTAACTAGAATATGTAGTGTAGCGGTGAAATGCTTAGAGATTACATGGAATACCAATTGCGAAGGCAGGTTACTACCAATTTATTGACGCTGATGGACGAAAGCGTGGGTAGCGAACAGGATTAGATACCCTGGTAGTCCACGCCGTAAACGATGGATACTAGCTGTTGGGAGCAATCTCAGTGGCTAAGCGAAAGTGATAAGTATCCCACCTGGGGAGTACGAACGCAAGTTTGAAACTCAAAGGAATTGACGGGGGCCCGCACAAGCGGTGGAGCATGTGGTTTAATTCGATGATACGCGAGGAACCTTACCAAGGCTTAAATGCAGACTGACCGATTTGGAAACAGATCTTTCGCAAGACAGTTTACAAGGTGCTGCATGGTTGTCGTCAGCTCGTGCCGTGAGGTGTCAGGTTAAGTCCTATAACGAGCGCAACCCCTGTTGTTAGTTGCCAGCGAGTCAAGTCGGGAACTCTAACAAGACTGCCAGTGCAAACTGTGAGGAAGGTGGGGATGACGTCAAATCATCACGGCCCTTACGCCTTGGGCTACACACGTGCTACAATGGCCGGTACAGAGAGCAGCCACTGGGTGACCAGGAGCGAATCTATAAAGCCGGTCACAGTTCGGATCGGAGTCTGCAACTCGACTCCGTGAAGCTGGAATCGCTAGTAATCGGATATCAGCCATGATCCGGTGAATACGTTCCCGGGCCTTGTACACACCGCCCGTCAAGCCATGGAAGCTGGGGGTGCCTGAAGTCGGTGACCGCAAGGAGCTGCCTAGGGTAAAACTGGTAACTAGGGCTAAGTCGTAACAAGGTAGCCGTACCGGAAGGTGCGGCTGGAACACCTCCTTTCTAGAGCCCTATGTGTTAGCAGCAATGCACGCTGGGGAAATAAGATGCCGGACTATGGTTTTGGAATCTGAGATTGTATTGCTCTTGCTGTTAATTTAAAAAAAATGATAAAATTAAGTAAAACAGAGTCTCGTAGCTCAGCTGGTTAGAGTACTACACTGATAATGTAGGGGTCGGCAGTTCGAGTCTGCCCGGGACTACTATTTAACTTAAAAAAAGGAAATTCTAGAGTTGAGTTCTTATGAATAATCATTCATAATTCATAATTCACAATTCATAATTAGATTGGGGGATTAGCTCAGCTGGCTAGAGCGCCTGCCTTGCACGCAGGAGGTCAACGGTTCGACTCCGTTATTCTCCACTGTCCCGATAAATCGGGAAAAAGTTCATTGACATATTGAGATAAGAAAATAATAAGAAAGTAGAAAGCGTTTTTTGCAATTTATTGCAAAAGACAAAACAAAACGGTCTTGTTTTAATTAACAAGATTGGTGCAATAAGCAAAATAAGGGCGCATGGGGAATGCCTAGGCTCTCAGAGGCGATGAAGGACGTGATAAGCTGCGAAAAGCTGCGGGGACTGGCACACACAGATTGATCCGCAGATATCCGAATGGGGCAACCCGCTATGTTGAAGACATAGCACACCGATAGGTGGGCAAACCCGCTGAACTGAAACATCTAAGTAGGCGGAGGAGAAGAAAACAAAAGTGATTCCGTAAGTAGTGGCGAGCGAACGCGGATTAGCCCAAACCAGTTATGTTACGGCATAGCTGGGGTTGTAGGACCGCGACATTTCATGCATGAGGAACCGGAAGCTTCTGGAAAGGAGCGCCACAGAGGGTGACAGCCCCGTATGGGCAACAAATGTAATGGATAGCGGTATCCTGAGTAGGGCGGGGCACGTGAAACCCTGTCTGAATTTGGCGGGACCATCCGCTAAGGCTAAATACTCCTGAGAGACCGATAGTGAACCAGTACCGTGAGGGAAAGGTGAAAAGAACCGTGAATAACGGAGTGAAATAGATCCTGAAACCATGCGCTTACAAGCGGTCGGAGCCCTTTCGTGGGGTGACGGCGTGCCTTTTGCATAATGAGCCTACGAGTTAACGCTGCTGGCAAGGATAAGTGGTTAAGCCATGGATCCGCAGCGAAAGCGAGTCTGAATAGGGCGCTTTAGTCAGTAGTGTTAGACGCGAAACCGTGTGATCTACCCATGGGCAGGTTGAAGCTGTGGTAACACACAGTGGAGGACCGAACCGGTTGACGTTGAAAAGTCTTCGGATGACCTGTGGGTAGGGGTGAAAGGCCAATCAAACTCGGAAATAGCTCGTACTCCCCGAAATGCATTTAGGTGCAGCGTTATTTTAGTTATATAGAGGTAGAGCTACTGATTGGATGCGGGGGCTTCACCGCCTACCAATTCCTGACAAACTCCGAATGCTATATAATGATTGATAACAGTGAGGGCTTGGGTGCTAAGGTCCAAGTCCGAGAGGGAAAGAACCCAGACCATCAGCTAAGGTCCCCAAATATATGCTAAGTTGAAAGAACGAGGTTTGTCTGCCCAGACAGCTAGGATGTTGGCTTGGAAGCAGCCATTCATTTAAAGAGTGCGTAACAGCTCACTAGTCGAGCGGACGAGCATGGATAATAATCGGGCATAAGCATATTACCGAAGCTATGGATTTGCATGTATGTGCAAGTGGTAGGGGAGCATTCTGACAGGGCTGAAGGTGTATCGTAAGGTATGCTGGACCGGTCAGAAAAGAAAATGTAGGCATAAGTAACGATAATGCGGGCGAGAAACCCGCACACCGAAAAACTAAGGTTTCCACAGCTATGCTAATCAGCTGTGGGTTAGTCTGGACCTAAGGCGAACCCGAAAGGGACAGTCGATGGCCAACGGGTTAATATTCCCGTACTTCTTATTGCTGTGATGGGGTGACGGAGTGATGAAAGCGCCGCGAACTGACGGAATAGTTCGTTAAAGCACCTAGCTATAGGGTCTCTAGGCAAATCCGGAGATCTTGGTGAAATGCGATAGTACTCGGAGTCTTCGGACAAAGAGATAGTGCGCCTAAGGGCTTCCAAGAAAAACCTCTAAACTTCAGGCAGTAAGAACCAGTACCGTAAACCGACACAGGTAGTTGAGGAGAGAATCCTAAGGTGCTCGAGAGATTCATGGCTAAGGAATTAGGCAAAATAGACCTGTAACTTCGGGAGAAAGGTCGCCAGCAGCAATGCTGGCCGCAGTGAAGAGGTCCAGGCGACTGTTTATCAAAAACACAGGGCTCTGCAAAATCGTAAGATGAAGTATAGGGCCTGACACCTGCCCGGTGCTGGAAGGTTAAGAGGAGATGTTATCTTCGGAGAAGCATTGAATTGAAGCCCCAGTAAACGGCGGCCGTAACTATAACGGTCCTAAGGTAGCGAAATTCCTTGTCGGGTAAGTTCCGACCTGCACGAATGGTGTAACGATCTGGACACTGTCTCAGCCATGAGCTCGGTGAAATTGTAGTAACGGTGAAGATGCCGTTTACCCGCAGTGGGACGAAAAGACCCTGTGCACCTTTACTATAGCTTAGTATTGACCTTGGATAAATGATGTGTAGGATAGGTTGGAGACTATGAAGCGGCGTCGCCAGGCGTTGTGGAGTCATTGTTGAAATACAACCCTTTGTTTATCTGAGGCCTAACCCCGCAATGTGGGGGACAGTGCTTGGTGGGTAGTTTGACTGGGGTGGTCGCCTCCAAAAGAGTAACGGAGGCTTCTAAAGGTTCCCTCAGTACGCTTGGTAACCGTGCGTAGAGTGCAATGGCATAAGGGAGCTTGACTGAGAGACATACAGGTCGATCAGGTACGAAAGTAGAGCATAGTGATCCGGTGGTTCCGCATGGAAGGGCCATCGCTCAAAGGATAAAAGGTACGCCGGGGATAACAGGCTGATCTCCCCCAAGAGCTCATATCGACGGGGGGGTTTGGCACCTCGATGTCGGCTCGTCACATCCTGGGGCTGGAGAAGGTCCCAAGGGTTGGGCTGTTCGCCCATTAAAGTGGCACGCGAGCTGGGTTCAGAACGTCGTGAGACAGTTCGGTCTCTATCTACTGCGGGCGTTAGAAATTTGAGTGGATCTGATTCTAGTACGAGAGGACCGAATTGGACAAACCTCTAGTGTATCTGTTGTCCCGCCAGGGGCACCGCAGAGTAGCTACGTTTGGAAGGGATAAGCGCTGAAAGCATATAAGCGCGAAACCCACCACAAGATGAGATTTCTTTTAAGGATCGTGGAAGATGACCACGTTGATAGGCTACAGATGTAAAGGCAGTAATGTCATAGTCGAGTAGTACTAATAATCCGTAAGCTTATGCACAAACTTTTCCCCCCGGGCAATCGGGGGGAGGAAACTTTCTAAAATAATGCTTATTTGTTTCTTTATCTCAGTATGTTAAAATATTGTTTAATTGATAATTAACAATTTATAATTGATAATTAATGATTAAAAGCTGCTTGCAGCGAATAGCCTTAAGGTGGTTATTGCGGCGGGGCTCACCTCTTCCCATCCCGAACAGAGAAGTTAAGCCCGCCTGCGCAGATGGTACTGCAGTTTTGTGGGAGAGTATGTCGTCGCCTTTCTTTTGAAAACCCTATCCAAATTGGATGGGGTTTTCTGTTTTTTATATGTTTTGGAAAACTTCCCCATGGCTGCTTATAAATAGATAGGTGCGTTAGTGATGGGAGCGGCATCCTTTTGCGGGGCACGAAGGGCTTCTTTTTCCCCTAAACATCCATCCGCAAAAGATACAGCGGACAGCACGGCCCAGAGGGAAACGCCATTGGCATTAGAAAGCTTGAGCTTATAAGTGTTAAATTATAGACAATTGTTGGCTGTTAAATATTGATACTTTAGACTTTTTGGATTTGAATGAGTATTTTTGTGTTTAAATTACTTTTTAAACATGAAGAAAAATATTTTATTGTTAGCGCTTCTTGCTGTTACAGGCTTAAGTGCACAACAACGTCCAAAGTTAGTCGTGGGTATAGTTGTCGATCAAATGAAAATGGAATATTTATATCGTTTTTCAGATGATTTTTCTCCAAATGGCTTTAAAAGACTAATGAATGATGGATTTACTTTCCAGAATATGCATTACAATTATATGCCAACTTATACTGCTCCTGGACATGCTTCAATCTACACAGGTACAACACCAGCGACTCACGGAATTGTAGGTAACGAATGGTTTAGCAGAACGCTTGGTAAAGAAACGTACTGTACTGACGATGCTGGTGTTAAAACAGTAGGTGACGGTACAGCAGAAGAAGGTGCTATGTCTCCAAAAAACCTTCAAAGTACTACTATTACTGATGAAGTTAGAATGGCTACTAATTTTACTGGAAAAGTTATCGGAATGAGTCTGAAGGATCGTGGTGCTATATTACCAGCCGGTCATTTTGCTAATTGGGCATTTTGGTACAGTAAAACGGGGTCTTTTATTTCTAGTACTTTTTATGGAGAGAAATTACCTGAATGGGTTACCGAATTCAATAATGAAAAAAACTACTTAAAATATATTAATAAAGGTTGGGATTTATATAAACCAGCTTCTGTTTATAATGAAAGTCTTCCAGATAATAATCCGTACGAAGGGAAATTATATGGAAGTGCTGCACCAGTTTTCCCATACGATTTAAAATCTATGTATGAGAAAAATGACGCTGGTGTTATTAGAGCGACGCCTTTCGGAAACGATTTGTTAGCTGAATTTGCAAAAAGAGCTATTGAGAAAGAAGAATTGGGTAAAGACAACATTACAGACTTTTTGACTGTAAGTTTTTCTTCTACAGACTACGTTGGGCACTTGTTAGGGCCAAGGTCTATGGAACTTCAAGATACTTACTTGAGATTGGATCAAACCATTGCTGATTTTTTAGCATATCTTGATAAAACGGTTGGTAAAGGAAATTATTTACTTTTCTTAACCGCTGATCACGCTGGTGCAGAAAATGTAATTTATCTTAAAGACCGTAAGTATAATGTAGATAATTACCCTTCTAAAGAGGTTAAGAAAAGCTTACAGGAATTTTCGACTAAGACTTTTGGAGTAGATTTAGTTCAAAATTATTCAAACTTTAATGTGTTCTTCAATAAGCAAATTATTAAGGATAAGAAATTGGATCTTGATAAAGTTAAAGATGCTTTTAAAAAGTTTTTAATTACTCAGCCACAAGTTAAAAAAGTTTATACGGAAGAGGAAATTTTAGCTAATGCTGGAAATGATTATGCTCTTAATTTTGTAGCAAAAGGATATGACGTTACACAAAATGGTGATTTAGTTATTGTAGATAAACCTGGAATGATAGAATATACACCAACAGGAACATCACATGGAACAATTTATAGCTACGATACACATGTTCCTGCTATTTTTTATGGTTGGCACATCAAAAAAGGAGAATCTTACGATAAAAAAGCTATTACAGAGATTGCTCCAACAATAGCGCAGAAAATTAAAGTTACGTTTCCAAATGGAACAGAAGCGAAAGTTATGACTGAAGTTCTAGATAGTAAAAAATAGAAAAAATATAATACTTTGAAAACCTGTCTTCATGACAGGTTTTTTTATGGCATAAAAAAAGGCTTTTCAATTAAGAAAAGCCTTTTGTAATAGTGACTTAGTAAGCACTTGTTTAAGTATTAGCCTATGCGTTTGCTAATACTATTTCTTCGTTAAAAGGTAAATTCCAAGCTTCTGCAACTCCTTTGTAAAGGATTTTTCCATTTGCTACGTTTAACCCTTTATTTAGTTCTTCATTTTCAGCACAAGCTTTTTCCCATCCTTTATTTGCTAATTGTACAGCATATGGCAAAGTTGCGTTTGTTAAAGCTAAAGTAGAAGTGTAAGGTACAGCTCCTGGCATATTAGCTACACAATAGTGAACGATATCGTCGATAATGAAAGTTGGGTTTTCGTGAGTTGTTGGAGTACAAGTTTCAATACATCCTCCTTGGTCTACCGCTACGTCAACAACAACAGTTCCTGGACGCATTAATTTTAGCATATCACGAGTAATTAAGTGAGGTGCTTTTGCTCCTGGAATTAAAACTGCTCCAACAATTAAGTCAGCATCTTTAATTGCTCTTGTAATATTGTAGTGATTAGACATTTCTGTGTTTACGTTTGCTGGCATGATGTCATCTAACTGACGTAAACGTGGTAAGCTTAAGTCCATAATGGTAACTTGAGCACCTAAGCCAGCAGCCATTTTAGCAGCTTGAGTTCCTACGATTCCTCCACCTAAAACTAATACTTTTGCTGGTGGAACACCTGGAACACCTCCTAAAAGAATTCCTCTTCCTTTTAATGGTTTTTCAAGGTATTTTGCTCCTTGTTGGATTGCCATACGACCAGCAACTTCAGACATTGGAACTAATAATGGTAAGCTTCTGTCTGTTTTTTCTACAGTTTCATAAGCTAAACATACAGCTCCTTTTTCTAACATTGCATGCGTCAATTCTTCAGAAGAAGCAAAGTGGAAGTAAGTAAATAATAATTGATCTTTTTTGATCAATGGATATTCAGAAGCAATTGGCTCTTTTACTTTGATGATCATTTCAGCGATAGCGTAAACTTCTTCGATAGTTGGTAAAACAACTGCACCAGCTTCAGCATATTCTGCATCAGCAAAACCGCTTCCTAATCCAGCAGTAGATTGAACATAAACTGTATGTCCGTGTTTTTTCATTTCAGAAACACCTGCAGGAGTTAAGGCAACTCTGTTTTCATTATTTTTTATTTCTTTAGGAACACCTATTATCATTTTGTTATATTTTTTTGTTTTTACTGAAATTGTTTTACAAATCTACAGATAGAGAATAAATTATGGTTTAACGCATAATAAATAAGAAAATATTATTTTATTTTTTACTTTTACAGAAAAATATTCTGTTTAGAAGCATATTTTATTCTTTAAAAAGAAAAAATGACTAAATCGGACTAATTTTAATAAAACGTTTTCGTTATGGCTTTAGATGAAATTGACAAAAAAATCCTACGTCTATTACAGGAAGATGCGCACTACACTTTAAAAGACATCGCAAACAAAATAAATTTGTCTTTAACGCCTGTTCATGATCGGGTGAAACGTCTTGAAAAAGATGGAATTATAGAAAAATATGTGACGCTTTTAGATAAGAAAAAACTTGGAAATAATTTGACCGTTTATTGTCAAGTTACGCTGACAAAACAGACTTATGATACTTCGGAAGGATTTAATCAGTCGATTTTGAATTTGCCTGAAGTTGTAGAATGCAATTATGTTTCAGGAAACTTCGATTATATGCTGAAAATCATAATTCCAGACATGGAAAGTTACCATCATTTTCACCAGAAAAAATTATCAATACTACCTGAGGTTTCACTAATAAATACCGTTTTTGTAATTTCAGAAGTAAAGAGTACTACTGTTCTTCCTATTTAAACTAAAACAAAAAACCATCAAGAAAATCCTGATGGTTTTAAGAAAAAAAGTTAGTTTGGTTGAATTAATAATAAGTATAACGTCTTACTTTGGCAATATATTTTGCTAAGCGAATTACTTGATGACTGTAACCATATTCGTTATCGTACCAAATATACAGTACAATGTTTTTTCCATCTTTTGAAACAATTGTTGCATTACTGTCATAAATAGATGGAGCAGAAGTTCCTACTATGTCAGACGAAACCAATTCGTTATTCAAAGAATATTTTATTTGCTCTACCAGTTCTCCTTCGAGGGCATACTTCTTCATGATTTTATTGATTGCCGTAATAGAGGTAGGTTTCTTAACTTCTAAATTTAAAACAACAAGAGATCCATTAGGAACAGGAACGCGAATCGCATTCGAAGTTAATTTGCCTTCTAACGACGGTAAAGCTTTTGCTACAGCGCTTCCTGCTCCAGTTTCGGTAATTACCATGTTTAAAGCTGCAGCTCTTCCGCGACGGTATTTTTTGTGCATATTATCAACCAGATTCTGGTCGTTGGTATAGGCATGAATGGTTTCTAAATGTCCTTTTACAACCACAAGAGTTTCTTCAACTACTTTTAAAATTGGAGTTATGGCATTTGTTGTGCAAGAAGCGGCAGAGAAAATATTTACTTCATCAGGATTAAAATCGTTATGATTCACACCATGTACAATATTTGGAACACCTTTTCCTGGAGCAGTTAACAAAACTTTATTTGCTCCGTTTGAGGTTAAATGTCTTTTTAATGCTTCTTCTGTTGTAAATGCGCCAGTATTATCAATAACTAAAGCGTCATTAATTCCGTATGCGGTATAATCAATCTCTTCTGGCGAATTGGCAGTAATGATATGAACGGTTGTTCCGTTTATAATTAAAGCATTATTTTTAGCATCGGCTATCACAGATCCTTGAAAATCGCCGTGAATGGAGTCGTATCGCAATAGAGAAGCTCGTTTCTCTAAGCTTGATGCATCATTTTTATCGCGGGTTACAATTGCTCTTAATCGCAACTGATTTCCTTTTCCTGTTTTCGACATTAGCTCTCTTGCCAATAAACGTCCAATTCTTCCAAAGCCATATAAAACAACATCTTTTGGTTTGATTTCTTTTGAAGATTTTGCTTTTTTCAGTTTATCAATAACAAAATATCTTGCATCGGGATATTTTTCATCTTCTAAACGATACTCGTAAGTTAGTTTTCCTAGATCTATCTTTGCTGGCGGAAGATCTAATGATAAAACCACTTTTGCAATCTCGACAGAATCGAATATTGTAATTGGTTTTCCAACAAATTCACCAGCATATTGATGAAGATTGATAATATCGCTAACGTTTTTATCCAATAATTGATTTTTGAATAAAACCATCTCGATTGATTTGTCATACCATAAATCGCTTATGACTTTAATTAATTCGACACCTGCTTTTCTTCGGTCGACTTGTAAGGATACCTCTTTTTGGTACAATGATTTGTTACTCATAATTGAAAAAATAAAATGCTCACTATTTTAAAATTTGGCGCAAAAGTATCTATTTCAATCGATTTCGTAAACTATTTTAGCATTTATTTTTGAAAATAAAAAAGCCACCTTAATTTTCTTAAGATGGCTTTTTTGAAGTTTTCAGTCGCAGTCACAGTTTGCAGTTTTTAGTAGCCGAAAACTGTGACCGAAAACAGAGACTTAAATTATAATTCTGAAAATCTCTCCGTTTCTGTTGATCATTTCAATTCTTACGCTTTGTCCTTCGTCTTTTTTGCTCAAAAGTTTAGAAACAGTTTCAACGTTGGTTGCTTTTACATTATCAATACTTAGAATAATATTTCCTAGTAGTTCGTTTTGATATTGCATTAAATTTTCATTGCTGATGTTTTTAATTTTAACACCATAATCAATTCTGAATTTTTTCTTGTCAGCAGCATCAATGTTTTCTAATTCAATTCCTTTAAATTCGGCACTGTAAAACTCATTTTTGCTTAACGTTACAGGAACTGTTTTGGTTTTTCCTTCTTTAATATAAGTTACTTTTACAACATCGTTTGGACGTTTTGTATTGATATAACCTGATAAATCTGCATAAGTTGCAATATTTTGGTCATCCAATTTTACGATAATGTCACCTTTTGTTAAACCAGCTTTTTCTGCACCTGAGTTTTTAGAAACTCTATTAATATAGAATCCTTGTGTTTCTGTTACTCCCAATTCTTTAGAAGCCGTTGCATTTAATTCACCTCCTTCAACACCAAGAATACCTCTTTGAACATTTCCGTATTCCATAATATCCTCAATAATTTTACGAGCAATATTAGAAGGAACCGCAAAAGAATATCCAACATAAGAACCTGTCATAGAAGAAATCATGGTATTGATTCCAATTAATTCTCCTCTAGCATTTACTAACGCTCCACCACTATTACCTGGGTTTACAGCAGCGTCAGTTTGTATGAAAGATTGAATGCCGCTTTGGTCTAAATTTCTGGCTTTCGCCGAAACAATTCCAGCAGTTACTGTTGAAGTTAAATTATACGGGTTTCCAACTGCCAATACCCATTCTCCAACTTTCACATTATCAGAATTGGCAAAAGCAGTGTATGGAAGTTTCTCATCGGCATTGATTTTTAAAAGAGCAATATCCATTTTAGAATCAGTACCAATTAACTTCGCTTTGTATGATTTTTTATTGTTTAAAGTGATTTCAATTTCTGTAGCGTCTTTAATTACGTGATTATTAGTCACAATGTACCCGTCTTCAGAAATAATTACACCAGAACCAGTTCCTACTTGTTCTTGTTGTTGCTGTCCGCCGTATCCGTAGAAAAACTCAAGCATCGGATTGCTTACGGTTCTTCTCGAAACATTTTTTACGTGAACAACAGTGTGGACAGTTTTGTCTGCGGCTTCGGTAAAATCTAGTATTTCAGCGCCTAAACCAACATTTTTTCCATAAGAGTTAGGGGCAAGAGTTACAACAGAATTTCCTTTTCCAAAAAAAGAATTGTTGCTTTCAAATAATAACTTGTAAGCACCAAGAGTAATAGCGCCACTTAATAATGATACTAAAAATAAGGCTGAAAATCTTTTCATATTAGAATTTGTAATTAAGTTATTAGAATTTAAGTTTCATGTTTTATTTAACGTAAAATTACTTCAAAAAATTATTTGGAAAAACGGTTTAACGCTCTTTAACAATGATTAACATTTCATTAATTAATAGTTCGTACTTTTGTATTTCTAACAACTAAAAAATGCAAGTAGAATTTTATAAATATCAAGGCACAGGAAATGATTTTGTAATGATTGATAACCGTTCTAATTTCTTTCCAAAAGACGATGTTAAACTTATTGAGCGTCTGTGTGACAGACGTTTCGGAATTGGAGCTGACGGATTAATCCTTTTAGAAAATGATACCGAAACCGATTTTAGAATGGTCTATTACAACTCGGATGGAAACCAAAGTTCGATGTGCGGAAATGGAGGTCGTTGTCTTGTTGCTTTCGCTAATCAATTGGGAGTAATTGATGATAAAACGACTTTTATCGCGACAGATGGTTTGCATCATGCTTCAGTAAATAATGATTCGATTGTTTCCTTACAAATGATAGATGTTAATGAAATCCAGAAAAAAGATTCTTATACGTTCCTAAATACAGGTTCTCCTCATCATGTTCAGATTGTGGATGATTTGGAACATTATAATGTAAAGGAGAACGGAGCCGCAATTCGTTATGGTGAATTGTACGGAGAAAAAGGCAGTAATGTCAATTTTGTAAAAAAGGTAGATAACGATACTTTTTCTTTAAGAACATACGAAAGAGGCGTTGAAGATGAAACTCTTGCCTGTGGAACTGGCGCAACTGCAGTTGCAATTGCTATGAATGCAATTGGAGAAACAGATAAAACTTCAATAAACTTAAATGTTGAAGGCGGAAAACTTGTCGTTTCTTTTGATAAAGATAATGATGGTTATACAAATGTTTTCTTAACAGGACCTGCAAAATTTGTATTCAAAGGCACAATTGAGATTTAATTTATAAATATCAATTTTTTAAATCCCAAATTCCAATTGAGATTTTAAAATCTAAAATCTGCAATCTAAAATCTAAAAATATCGAAATGATAACATTAAAAGGCGATTCCATTTATCTACGTGCTCTTGAACCTCAAGATTTAGAGTTTATTTACTCTATAGAAAATGATGAAAATATCTGGGAAGTTAGCAATACGCAAACTCCTTATAGCCGTTTTTTGATTAAACAATATTTAGAAAATGCCCATCAAGATATTTATGAAGCAAAACAGCTTCGTTTAGCAATCTGTCAAGACGAAGATTTTCCTGCTATCGGATTGATTGATTTGTTCGATTTTGATCCGAGAAATAATAGGGCAGGTATAGGTATTGTGATTCAGAAAGAAGAAAATCAGGGGAAAAACATTGGATCTGAGGCTTTAGAGCTTTTAATAAAGTATTCTTTTTACAATTTAAATCTCCATCAATTGTATGCAAATATTGGTGTTCAAAATGTAGCCAGTCTTGCACTTTTTACTAAATTTGGTTTTAAGAAAATCGGAATCAAAAAAGACTGGATTTTGTATCATAACCACTATCATGATGAAGCAATTTATCAGTTAATTAATAAACAAATTTAAATTTTAAGCTTTGAGTCTAAAGAAAATAATCACAATAAGTGCCGTAGCCATTATTTCAGTTCTATTGATATATGGTTTTATTTTAGTAAGTAAAATTTTTAGTTCTAATACTAAATTTGAAGAGAAAGAAATATATGTTTACGTGCCTACAGACGCTAGTTATGCCGATGTAAAGAAAATATTAGCACCTTATATTAAGAATTTTGACAACTTTGAAATGGTTGCTGAAAAAAGAGATTATCCGCAAAATGTAAAATCGGGTCGTTTTCTTTTAAAGAAAGACATGAACAACATCGATCTAGTTCGTGCAATGCGTTCTAATATTCCGGTTAAGTTAGTTTTTAATAACCAAGAACGTTTAGAAAACTTTGCTGGAAGAATTGGAAAAGAAATCGAAGCTGACAGTTTATCCTTAATGAAAGCTATAAAAGATTCTACATTTTTAGCCGCAAACGGATTCAATGAAGAAAACGTCTTTGCAATGTTTATTCCAAATACATATGAAATTTATTGGAATACATCGGCAGAGAAGTTCCGTGATAAAATGATTAAAGAATATAATAATTTCTGGACGGATGATAGAATCGCTAAAGCAAAAGCGCAAGGATTAACTCCGGTTCAAGCCACAATTTTAGCATCAATTGTACACAAAGAGTCCGTTAAAAAAGACGAAAGACCTCGTATTGCTGGTGTTTATTTAAACCGTTTGCGTTTAGAAATGCCATTACAAGCGGATCCAACAGTTATTTATGCTTTAAAATTGAGAGACAACGACTTTGATCAAGTTATTAAAAGAGTTTTTTATAATGATTTAGTTATGAGATCTCCATACAATACTTACGTAAACAAAGGACTTCCTCCAGGACCGATCGCAATGCCAGATATTACAGCTTTAGAAGCAGTTTTAAACCCAGAAAAGAACGATTATATTTATTTCTGTGCAAGTGTTGACCGTTTCGGATATCACGAGTTTGCGGCGACATTGGCAGAACACAATGTAAACGCAAAAAAATATTCAGACTGGATCGCTAGTCAGGGCGTAACAAGATAATTTTGCTTGTCTAAATAATATTATAAAACCGAAGTCAATTTTGCTTCGGTTTTTTTGTTTTCTTTTTGAGGTGAAAATGTCCTTTAGAACTAAAATTTATCAAATTGCTATTTTGACGATTTTATAGTTTATCGTAATAAAAAAATAAACATTTATTAATGAGGAATTTTATAAAATTCGAAAATTGCTTTTCAAGATTTGCATAAAAAATCATAACCTTTACGTAAGGTAATTCTTTCTTTTTTGCTGAAAAAGCTTAAAATTTATATAAAATACAATTTTTTTTGACCTCATTTTTCAGTTTTTGAGGCCAAAAAAATAAGCTTCAAATCTATCGGAAACCACTATCATAACTGGGATGATCGCGATTTACGTTTTTACGTAAAAAACGCTAAAGCATTGGTTTTTAGTATATTTTTGAAATAACTTATCTTTGCACCGTAGAAATTTCAAGAGGGTGACAGCGTCTTGAAGAAAAACAATTTATGATAAAGAAATGGTATTTTTATGCGAGTTTAGTCGTTATTATTACATTTTTAAGTTTGGGATTTATTCCCTCAGAAAAAGAAACCAAACCTTGGTTTTTAATTGAAAAAACAGATGGATCAGAATATATTTTTCCATCAAAAGAAAAGGATGATTATCCGAACACCAACGTCCCATACACAGGAAATCATCTAATAGGATTTAAAGAGGCAGTAGCTTTTAAAGAATCACAAGGGCAATACAGACTAGTAAATTCTCTTGGCTATATGGGTAAATATCAATTTGGTTCTAAAGCTTTAAGAGCAATCGGAATTAATGATAATAAAGCCTTTTTAAAAGATCCTGCTCTACAAGAAAAAGCTTTTATAGCTTTGTTAGCCAAAAACAAATGGATTTTACGTTACGAAATCGAAAAGTATCAAGGTAAAATTATCAGTGGTATTGAAATTACCGAATCTGGAATTTTAGCGGCAGCGCATTTAGGTGGTGCAGGTTCTGTAAAGAATTTTTTCAAAAACAAAGGAAGCAGACATTTTAGAGATGCTTTTGGAACTTCTTTGAAAAGCTACATGAAAGATTTTGCAGGTTACGATCTTTCTTTTATAGAGGCAGATAGTAACGCAACAGTAAACGACTAAATTAAAAGAGGTTGTTTCACAATTGTGAAACAACCTCTTTTTCTATTTTATTTCTTTTGTCTCGAAATCTTTATTCATTTTCCCAAGTATTAATAGCTAAGAACTGTGACTGCGACTGCTAACTTTAATCTATTAAGGCTTCTAAGATTTTTATAGCTGCTTCGCTTATTTTAGTTCCAGGTCCAAAAACGGCTGATGCTCCGGCATCGAACAAGAATTGATAGTCCTGAGACGGAATAACACCACCTACAATTACCATTATATCTTCGCGTCCATGTTTTTTTAGTTCTTCTATTACTTGCGGAACTAATGTTTTATGACCAGCAGCAAGAGATGAAACGCCCAAAATATGAACATCATTTTCTACCGCCTGTTTTGCTGCTTCTGAAGGAGTTTGAAATAACGGACCTATATCAACATCAAAACCTACATCGGCATAACCTGTTGCAACTACTTTTGCACCTCGGTCGTGACCGTCTTGTCCCATTTTGGCAATCATAATTCTAGGACGTCTACCTTCTTGTTTAGCAAAAACATCTGCTAGTTGTTTTGCTCGCTCAAAATTTTCGTCATTTTTTATTGCTGCACTATACACTCCGCTAAAAGATTTGATTTGTGCTTTAAAACGGCCAAAAATAGTTTCCAATGCATTACTAATTTCGCCTAATGTTGCTCTGTTTCTCGCAGCTTCAACGGCAATTTCCAGTAAGTTGCCTTGTCCAGTTTGTGCACAAAGGATTAATTTTTCTAGTGATTGATTTACTTTTTCAGAATCTCTGGTTCTTTTTATTTCTTCCAGACGCTCAATTTGCTGTTTACGAACCAATTGATTGTCTACATCGAGAATATCTAACGGATCTTCTTTTTCTAAACGATATTTATTTACGCCAACAATAATATCTTGTCCGCTGTCAATTCTTGCTTGTTTTCTCGCAGCTGCTTCTTCAATTCGAAGTTTCGGAATTCCAGCTTCGATCGCTTTTGTCATTCCGCCAAGTTCTTCAACTTCTTCAATTAGCTTCCATGTTTTTTCAACAATATCGTTTGTCAGACTTTCAAGATAATAACTTCCAGCCCAAGGATCTACTGTTTTAGTAATTTTGGTTTCTTCTTGAAGAAATATTTGTGTATTTCTAGCAATTCTCGCAGAAAAATCTGTTGGAAGCGCAATAGCTTCATCTAAAGCATTGGTATGTAAAGATTGTGTTCCGCCAAAAACCGCTGCAGAAGCTTCTATACAAGTTCTCGCCACATTATTAAACGGATCTTGTTCTGTTAAGCTCCATCCACTAGTTTGGCAGTGTGTTCTTAAGGCTAAAGATTTATCGCTTTTTGGATTGAACTGTTTTAATAATTTAGCCCAGATCATGCGGCCAGCTCTCATTTTGGCAATTTCCATAAAATGATTCATTCCGATTGCCCAGAAGAAAGATAATCTTGGAGCAAAATCGTCAATTGTCATCCCAGTTAATAATCCAGTTCTGATGTACTCTAAACCATCGGCCAAAGTATAAGCCAATTCAATATCGGCGGTTGCTCCAGCTTCTTGCATGTGGTAGCCAGAAATGGAAATAGAATTGAATTTTGGCATTTTCTTGCTCGTAAATTCAAAAATATCTGCGATTATTTTCATTGAAGGAGTCGGAGGGTAGATGTAGGTATTTCTCACCATAAACTCCTTTAAAATATCGTTTTGGATCGTTCCTGTCAATTTTTCGGGACTAACGCCTTGTTCTTCTGCAGCAACAATGTAAAAAGCCATAATAGGTAAAACAGCTCCGTTCATGGTCATAGAAACCGACATTTCGTCTAATGGAATCTGATCGAAAAGCACTTTCATGTCTTCAACAGAATCAATTGCAACACCTGCTTTTCCAACATCACCAACTACTCTTTCGTGATCTGAATCGTAACCGCGATGAGTTGGCAAGTCAAAAGCAATGGAAAGTCCCTTTTGTCCTGCTGCTAAATTTTTTCTATAAAAAGCATTGCTTTCTTCTGCTGTAGAAAATCCCGCATACTGGCGAATGGTCCATGGACGTCTCACATACATGGTAGCGTATGGTCCGCGCAAATTGGGTGCGAAACCAGCTCCGAAATCAAGAAATTCTAAATCTTCGATATCTTTCTCCGAATAGTTTTTTTTGATTTCGATTCCTTCGGCAGTCGTAAAGTTGTCAGAACTAGAATTAACTTTTGGTTCCTGACTTTTAACTTCTAGCTTTATATGTTTAAGGTCTTTTCTAATCATTGAGACACTTGTTTTTGAATTTGTAATTAATTACGGTTGAGATTATTATTCAAGCTCCAATCTTTCTTGCTCCATTTTCTCAGCCAATCTTTTTTCAATAATTGGCGTAATTAATGTTTTTCTTGGTTTGATTTTTACAAAAGGAAACAATTCTAAATCATGTTTCATTCGGTCTTCTTTGTTTGGATATTTGTTAGTTCCTAAAAGAATCTCTTTTTTAGAATCGAATAATTCCTGCTCTTTATTGGCACTTTCTTGAATCTTCTTTTTGATGGTTCCATCATTTAAAAGTTTTATGAAACCGCCATTGGCTTCAATTTCTTTAAATAATGCCAAACTTTTTTCTGCCAATTGCATAGTCAAACTTTCGATATAATAACTTCCATCGGCTGGATTGTCTACTTTGTCAAAATAACTTTCGTGTTTTAAAATCAAAAGCTGATTTCTGGAAATTCGGTCTCCAAATTCATTGTCTTTGTGGTACAATGCATCATAAGGTAAATTGGCAATTGCATCGGCTCCTCCCAAAATTGCCGACATGCATTCGGTTGTGGTGCGAAGCATATTGACATTATAATCGTAAATCGTTTTATTACGTTTTGTTGGTGTTGCCAATATATGACATTCGATTTTTGAATTGTATTCTTTAGCAATTAAATCGAAAAGCATTCGAAACGCACGAAGTTTAGCAATTTCAAAGAAATAATTTGTTCCAACAGAAACCTGAAAAACAATAGATTTTGCAGTATCGAAGAAACGATTTAAATATTCGTTTGCATGCGCTAAACTATAAGCAATTTGCTGCGTAATATTGGCTCCGGAATTTTGATACAACCCTAAATCTACACTAAGCAGATTTAAATTGGCCGTATTTTTAAAGAGTAGATCTAAAGTGTCAAAATTATTTTTCTCCGAAGTTGTAAACCAATTTCCTTCTCTTGCGAGTTGTCCGATTGGATCAAAATTGCAATAGAATTTAGCTTTTTTCTGGATTGAAATAGTATCTAATTTTTTAACGAAATCGATTGAGATAAAATTGAAATTAAAGTAAACCATTTTGTTTTCTAAAGGAAGATTTTCTAATAATTTTTGAACATCAATTTTATCGTTTTCAATTGTAAAACGAAGGCTTTCTGCACCTCTTTCTAAAGTGTTTAAAGCACGTTCGATAGATTTTTCTACGTCGAAAACAAAGATATTTTGGCAGATTTTAAAATCTGAGGCTTGCGTATTTACATTTGCTGTTTTTGTAAATTCGTCGCTGTGATAAAAAGGTTTTACCTGAATATCTTCTGGAGAATTCCAAATAACAGTCTGATTGTAATCGGCTCCATCTAATTCAAACTGAATTTTTTGTTTCCATTGTTTGGATGAAATCGGATTAAAATCGTCGAATAGGTTAGTGGCCATTGTATTTTGTTTGATTATTCTTTTTCTTGAATCGTGTCTCCTTCAAATTGAATGATATAAATATCCTCGCTGTCTTTTTTCATGAAATACTTTTCGCGAGCGTATTTCTCAATTTGTTCAGGATTTTTGAGCTGTTTGATCTGCTCTTGATCTTTTTTGATCTCGTCCTGATAATACTTTTTATTATCCTCAAGTTCATGAATTTGCTCATCTAAAAAGCGATGATCAAAATAGGAGTAATTGTCTAGAAATAACATCCAAACAATAAAAAACAGCAAAACCCAAACGTATTTGTTTCCTAGGTATTTGAACCATTTTCTGTCTTTGTATGGAATTTTAAATTTCATTTTTAAACGAATATTTCTTTTGAGTTATTAGTTTTTTTTAGCCCCGATAGAGCCGGTATCCTTTTTATGGTCTCGTTTCTTTAACGAGACCATAAAAAGATAAAGGCGAAAGCGGGAATCAGCTCCTAATTATTATGGTTTAAATTTACGATAAAAATTATGAAATTCTCTGATTAATTACAGCGCGAACTACATCTATTGCTACCGTATTGTATTTGTCATTCGGGATAATAATGTCTGCAAAAGCTTTAGAAGGTTCTATAAATTGCTCATGCATAGGTTTTAAAGTAGTTTGGTAACGGTTTAAAACTTCATCAATATCACGTCCTCTTTCTGAAATATCTCTTTTTAAACGACGAATTAATCTTTCATCAGAATCGGCGTGAACAAAAACTTTAATATCAAACATATCTCTCAATTCAGGATTTGTTAGAATTAAAATTCCTTCTACAATCATTACTTTTCTAGGATGTGTCGAAATGGTATCGTCTGTTCTGTTATGCTGAATAAAAGAATAAACAGGTTGGTCAATTGTTTCGCCTGCTTTTAGCGCTTTTAAATGCTTAACCAATAATTCGAAATCAATTGCTCTTGGATGATCAAAGTTGATTAATGCTCTTTCGTCAAACGATAAATTATCAGTTTGTTTATAATAAGAATCTTGAGAAATTACCCCAACTTCTGTATGTGGCAATTCGTTCATGATTTGGTGTACTACTGTTGTTTTTCCACTTCCTGTTCCTCCTGCAATTCCTATAATGAGCATAAATTTGATGTTATAATTTGTTTCGCAAAAATAATAATTTAACTGAATAGCTAAACATTTAATATAATTTAACCATATAAGTAATGTAAGTAAAATTAAGCTAGAAAATATTTAAACAAAATGTTACTTAACTGAAATTATTGCCGTTATATTAATAAAAGACCGAATTATTTCTTTTAAACCATTTAAGCAATATAATTAAATATAAATAGTTCTTTTTTCTGGACTTAAACAAGCTTTTAGATTTATTGATAAAAAATCTCCATTAAACTTATAATCTCTTAAATGAACTTATATGGTGAATATAAAAAAATCCCGAAAGTAAACCTTCGGGATTTCGTGCAATCAGTATAGTTTAAAAAAAATATTCTGAATTTAGTAAGCACTTGTAATTATTTATTCTTTTTTGCTTTTATCATCATTTCAAGTTGATCCCAAAGTTCTTCTGGAATTGCTTCTAACAAGTTGAATTGTCCAGCGCCTTTTAACCATTCGCCTCCGTCAATTGTAATTACATCTCCGTTGATATAAGATGAAAAATCAGAAACTAAATAAGCCGCTAAATTGGCCAATTCCTGGTGATCTCCAACTCTTTTTAATGGCACTTTTTTCGCCATGTCAAATTTTTCTGAAAGATCTCCTGGTAATAATCTGTCCCAAGCTCCTTTTGTTGGAAATGGTCCTGGAGCAATGGCGTTAGAACGGATTCCGTATTTAGCCCATTCTACTGCAAGACTTCTTGTCATGGCCAAAACTCCCGCTTTTGCTGTAGCACTAGGAACAACATAAGCAGATCCTGTCCAAGCGTAAGTTGTAACAATATTTAAAATCGTAGCAGAAGTTTGTTTCGTATCGATCCAGTGTTTTCCAAAAGCCAACGTACAGTTTTTAGAACCTTTTAGTACGATATCTATCACAGTATCAAATGCATTTGCAGATAATCTTTCTGTTGGAGAAATGAAATTTCCTGCTGCATTATTTAAAAGAACATCTACTTTTCCGAAAGCTTTTAAAGTCTCTTGAAGCATATTTTCTACTTCTTCGTAATGACGAACATCACATTGAAGAGGAAGACATTTACCTCCCGTTTGACTTTCCAGTTCGGCAGCCGTAGTTTTTAACTTTTCTAGGTCTCTAGAAGTTATGGCTACTTGAGCTCCTAATTCGAGAAAATATTTGGTCATAGCTTTGCCTAAACCGCTTCCGCCGCCCGTAACGACAATGACTTTGCCTTGTAAAGCATCATCACGTAACATCTTATCTGTGTAGCTCATACTTTTTTCTTTTTTTGCAATATTAGTTAAATAAAATAGGATGCATGCATAATAATGTTATAAAATTTTGAAAAAAATTATATTTCAGATAATTTTTTTGCTGCAGACTCTAATGTGAAGTCATCCTTTGCGAAACAAAAACGAATTAATTTTTGATCTTTATGATCGGAATAGAAGGTTGAAATAGGAATTGCAGCAACTCCGTGTTTGGTAATAAGATTTTTGCAGAAAGTAACATCGTCTTCATCTGAAGTGTTGGCATAAGAAGCAACTTGAAAATAAGTTCCTTCGCAAGCTTTCAATTCAAAACGGCTATTCTGAAGCAGTTTCTGAAAATAATCTCTTTTTTCTTGATAGAATTTTCCAAGAAGATTAACATCAACAACATCTAAATATTCGCTGATAGCAAATTGGGAAATACTGTTTACGCTGAAAACTAAAAACTGGTGAACCTTTTTAATTTCTTTCATTAAATGTTCTGGTGCAATGGTATAACCAATTTTCCAGCCTGTTATATGAAAAGATTTTCCAAAAGAAGAAACCATGACACAGCGATCTAAAAGAAAATCTTTTGTATGTGCAGAAATATGTTTTTCTTCGAAAGTAATGTATTCGTAGACTTCGTCGGACAAAATGATAATGTCTGGATATTTTTCGAGAAGATTTTTTAAGTGAACAAAATCATTTTCGGTTAAAATTTTCCCCGTAGGATTATGCGGATTATTGATAATCATCATTCTGGTTTTAGCAGAACACGCTTTTTCAATTCTTTCCCAATTTGGAGTATAATCGTCATTCAGCGCTACTCGAACGGGTTTGGCTTTGCAAAGTAAAACTGGAGACTCATAAGAATCATAACTCGGATCGAGAATAATTACTTCGTCATTTTCTTTTACTAAAGCTAAAATTGTAGTGAAAATTCCCTGAGTTGCTCCAGCCGTAACCAAAAGTTCTGATTCAGGATTGATGGTTCTGTTATAGGAGTTTTTAGTGAGTTGAGTAATTTTATTCATCAATGGCGGATAACCTGCCATTGGAGTATATTGGTGAACGTTTTCTTTTGCTAATCGGGAAACAATATCAGTTAATCTTTCGTCAACCGGAAAATTTGGAAATCCTTGAGAAAGATTGATCGCATTATATTCGGCTGCCATTTTTGACATTATCGTGAATATGCTTGTGGTTACGTTTGGGAGTTTGCTCATAGTGAGGTTTGATTTTTGGAAAAGAGGGGTAATTAAATTTAATCAACTACTATAGTAACAGGATATAAAATTCGAACTGTTTTGTTGTTTTGTTTTCCGGGAATCCATTTAGGAGATTTTTTTAGAACCCTAATTGCTTCAGTACCCGTGTTTCCATCTCCAAGATCCCTCAAGATTTTTATATCGCTCAAAGATCCATCTCTCTCAATAATAAATATAGTATATACTTTTCCTTTTAAGTCTTTTCGTGGGTTTTTATAATTGTCTTTTAAAAAGCGTTCTAATGCTTCTTGGCCACCTGGGAATTCAGGTTTGACTTCGATTCCTGCTGTATTGTAAATTTGATTTTCTTCAAAAGCAGCTCTTTCAGCATCGCTAATATATCGTTTAGGTTCTTCAGTTTGTGAAAATCCATTTTGGGCAAAACAAATTAAAATCAAAATTAAAACCTTTTTCATAGGCAATGGATTTTAAATATTAATTACATTTTATGAATAATAAAAATCGCAGGACGCTTATCTAAGTCAACTTTTAATTTTTTCCAATCCGCAACTTTCAATGTTTTGATGAATTCTGTTGGAAGCGTTATATCTGCTGCAATACAAAGATGAGTTGCAGGACTTAAAATCTGCAAAAGATCTTCAATCAGTTTGTTGTTTCTGTATGGAGTTTCAATAAATAGTTGCGATTGATTTTTATCATAAGATAATTTCTCAAAATGACGAATTGCCGATTTTTTCTCGTCTTTATCAATTGGTAGATATCCGTTGAAAGTAAAACTTTGTCCGTTCATTCCAGAAGCCATCATGGCCAGTAGGATAGAAGAAGGACCAACTAAAGGTACAACTTGAATTCCTTTTTCGTGAGCCAACTTTACAATTGCAGCACCTGGATCAGCAACTCCTGGACAGCCGGCTTCGCTCATTAATCCCATGTTTTTTCCTTCTAATAAAGGTTTAATGAAATCTAAGTGTTCGCTAGTTTCTGTTCTTTTGTTTAAAGTGAAAAGAACCAGTTCAGATTGTTTCTTTTCAGGATAAACTGCTTTTATTGATTTTCTCGCCGTTTTGTCGTTTTCAACAATATAATGGTCAATAACTTCTATCGTTCTTCTAACGGTTTGAGGTAAAACATCCATCGGATCGCTTTCGCCCATTGTAGTTGGAATTAAATATAATTTTCCGAGAAGTTTCATGTGTTTTTTCTTTAAAATTAAAAAATTCAATTATCTCTTTTTTAGAAACAATTGAATCGAATTAGGAGTGTTTTTTAAGTAATTGATCTGCAATAAGATCGGTTACTTCGTCTAGCATTTGGTAAACATTGTCAAAACCATTTGCTGAGCCGTAATATGGATCTGGGACATCGACATTTTCGTTTGGAAATAAATCGTTTAAAATCAAACGAACTTTGTTTCTGTGTTCTGGAGTTTTGGCTAAATTAAGTACATCGCGAAAATTAGAATTATCCATTACATAGATATAATCGAATTTGTCAAAATCAGAAACTTGAATTTGTCTCCCTTTTTGCTCGCCGATATTGATTCCGTTTTTTTTGGCAACTTCAATAGAACGTTTATCAGGACAATGGCCAATATGCCAAGAACCTGTTCCAGCCGAATCCACTAAAAATTTATCTTGAGGTAATTTAGAAGCTAAAATTCCTTCTGCTAAAGGAGATCTACAGATATTCCCTAAACAAACCATTAAGATCTTTACAGGCATGGTGCGTCTTAAAGCGTTAGTTTTTTATTGATGTCTTCAACAAACTTTTTAAATTGTTTGTCTGTAGAAACTAAATTATCGACTGTTTTGCAAGCATGAAGAACAGTTGCGTGATCGCGGTCTCCAATTTGTGAACCAATATTTGCCAAAGAAGCTTTTGTGAATTTTTTAGCAAAGAACATCGCTAGTTGCCTTGCTTGTACAACGTGCCTCTTTCGAGTTTTAGACTGAAGTGTTTCAATATCTAATTGGAAATAATCTGAAACGATTTTTTGAATATAATCGATTGAGATTTCTCTCTTTACGTTTTTAACAAATTTCTCTACAACACTTTTAGCCAGTTCAATCGTAACTTCTTTTTTGTTGAATGAAGATTGAGCGATTAAGGAAATAATTGCCCCTTCCAATTCTCTAACATTTGATTTGATGTTTCGAGCAACATATTCTAAAATATCTTCAGGCATTTCAACACCATCACGATATAAAATATTTTTTAAGATCGAGATACGAGTTTCGTAATCAGGCTGATGCAACTCTGCAGATAATCCCCATTTAAAACGAGACAATAATCTTTGTTCGATATCCTGCATATCAACAGGAGCTTTATCTGAAGTTAAGATTACTTGTTTTCCGTTTTGATGTAAATAGTTGAAAATATGGAAGAATACATCTTGTGTTCCTGATTTTCCAGATAAGAACTGAACGTCATCAATAATTAAGACATCGATTAATTGGTAAAAGTGAATAAAATCATTACGATTATTCTTTTTTACAGAATCAATGTATTGCTGCGTAAAAATCTCAGCAGAAATATATAAAACGGTCTTTTCTGGATATTTATCTTTTACCTCTACACCTATAGCATGTGCTAAGTGTGTTTTTCCTAAACCAACTCCTCCAAAAATCAATAACGGATTAAATGAAGTTCCTCCAGGTTTGTTGGCAACAGCCATGCCTGCAGAACGAGCCAAACGGTTGGAATCTCCTTCTAAGAAATTGTCAAAACTGTAGTTCGGATTTAACTGAGACTCAATTTTTAAATTTCTAATTCCAGGAATTACAAACGGATTTTTTAGTTCAGGATTTAAGTTTTTAAACGGAGCATCAACCTCTTGCGGTTTCATTGGCACTCTGTTGGCACTTGGCAGCTGCTCGGTAAACGGCTGTTTATTGCCATAAGTGTTCTCCATTTTAATTTTATAGAGTAACTTTGCGTTTTTTCCCAGTTCTTTGGTAAGCGCAACTTTCAATAATTTTACGTAATGCTCTTCGAGCCATTCGTAGAAAAATTTACTTGGAACCTGAATGTATAATGCGTTATCGGTTAGCTCAACTGATTTGATTGGTTCAAACCAAGTTTTATATGCTTGGTCTTGAATATTATCCTTTATAAAGGACAAACAGTTTTCCCATACCGATTGAGCAGTTTTAGTCATAGATTCAGATAAATTTTTATTATTGTTATAAAGATTCTCCTAATAAAAGAGGAGCAATTTTATTCCGTATTTCGGGATAACAAATATGTGAACAAATTTCTGTAAAAAAAAATATTTTGGTATCTAATTTTATAAAAAAAAGTTGTAATGCGGCTTTTTAAATTCGAATTTTTTTAATATTTTATAAATGAAAAATCATCAGACTCAAGTACGAGTTCGTTACTCAGAAACTGACCAAATGGGAGTCGTTTATCACGGCAATTATATTCCTTATTTTGAAATTGGACGCGTGGAATGGCTTAGAAATAAAGGGGTTTCGTATAAAAGCATGGAAGAAAGTGGTATTGGTCTTCCAATTGTCAACATGAACATCAATTACAAAAAATCGGCGAGATACGACGAACTTTTGACAATTCACACGACTTTCAAAAGTCACTCTTTTGTAAAGATCGAATTTGACTGCGCAATTTACAATGAGGCTAATGAGTTATTAACAACTGCGACATTTATTTTAGTATTTGTAGCGTTAAAAACGGGTCGACCAACAGCTCCTCCAGAATACATTTTAGACATATTCAAAGCACTTGATGAAAAGTGTTAAAATAGCCTTTGTTTTGGTGTTAAATTATATAATTTTAATATCAATTTCGAACATTAAATCAAAAATGCTGAATACTGTTTCGGCATTTTTTTTTCGTGTTTTTGTCACAATTTTGCCAATTGGCAGTCCAGAAATTTCATCCATTTCCATTTCCTGAGAAGTGATTTCTAATTTCTTTTCTTTGATCACTCGCATTACTTTATTCATGTTTTTGTAATCAAAAGAAATTAAAAATTCAACATCAATTGTCTTTTCAACGATTTCACAAACTTCCAAAGTCTGTTGTGCAGTTGTTCGATAGGCAGAAATCAATCCGCCAACGCCTAATTTTACTCCGCCAAAAATACGAACGACTACAACTAAAACGTTCGTTAATCCAAAAGATTGTATTTGTCCGTAAATTGGAGCTCCGGCTGTATTGCTTGGTTCTCCATCGTCGTTGGCACGATACGAGATTTTATTTCCAACACCAATTTGGTAAGCGTAGCAATAGTGTACTGCGTGTGGATGTTGCTTTTTAAGTTCCTCGATAATTGGTTTTACTTCGTCTTCATGATCTATCGGAAAAGCATAGCCAAAGAATTTACTGCCTTTTTCTTTAAACAGTATTTCTTCAGATGCAGATGCAATAGTTTGATAAGTATCGTTAATTTCCAAAAGCAGTATTCTAAATTATATTCTTTTTATAAAGGTCAATCACATCTTCTTTTCCAACCTGAAGATTCCAAATTTTAATTCCTAAAGCTGCGGCACTGTCTGTATTTTCTGTTTTATCATCAACAAACAAAGTGTTTTCTGCAACTAGATTATTTTGGTCTAATACAAATTGATAGATTTTCGGATCTGGTTTTCTCATTCCTATATCAAATGAAAAATATACTTTTTCGAAACAAGCATAAAAATCTTTGTAAAAAGAAATTCCGCTTTTTTCTTCAAATGTATTAATGTGAATAGAGTCGGTATTGCTCAACAAAAACAAGCGGTATTTTTTTGATAGTTCCTGAAGAAACTCTAGACGATAAAAAGGGAAGTCTGCTAAAACTGCATTCCAAGCTCTCAAAATATCATCTTTAGAAGCATTTGGTAATTGTTTTTGAAAACCTCCAATAAAATCTTCTGGTGAAATAGCTCCCACTTCAAAAGAAAGATTTAATTGATCCAATTCATTATTCCATTCTTTCATTCCTAATTTTTGCAAACCAGAAATTGTGGCAGGTTTATCTAAATTGATGAAAATATCTCCAAAGTCAAAAATTATCGCATTAATCATGATTTCTAATTTGTATTAGTTCGTCACTTAATATGTTAGTCTTTGTGGTGGTTTTTCTGGTAATAATTGGAGCTCTCGTTCCATTTAGAAAACTCGTTTTTCCAACAAAAATTCGAGCTTCATCCCAAAGATTTTCATCAATAAAAGATTGGAGTGTTTGTCTTCCTCCTTCAATTATTATAGATTGAATTTGATTTTGATATAAAACATCCAAAATTTGAGGGATACTATTTTTATCAAAGTCAATTGCTTCAAATTGAGTGTTTTCTTTTGATGGTTTCGAATCTTTAGAAAAAATAAAAGTTTTTACAGAGTTATCAAAAATAAAACTGTTTTCATCGATTCTATTATTTTGATCAATAACAACTCGAACGGGATTATTGCCGCTCCAATCTCGAGCATTTAATTTCGGATTGTCATCAACAACAGTCTGTGTTCCAACCAAAATTGCCTGTTCTTCAGTTCGCCATTTGTGAACCAATTGTCTTGAATATTGGTTCGTAATCCAAATTGGCTGGCGCGCCTGGTCGATTTCTTTTTCTGGAGCTAAAAATCCGTCTTGACTTTCGGCCCATTTTAAAATAATATATGGTCTCTTTTTTTGATGGAAAGTAAAAAAGCGTTTATTCAGTTCGTTGCATTCCTCTTCTAAAACTCCAACAGTAACATTCGCTCCGGCTTCAATTAATTTTAAAATTCCCCTTCCCGCTACTTTTTCGTTAGGATCAACTGTGCCGACCACAACATTCGGAATTTCATTTGCAATAATCAAATCACAGCAAGGGGGTGTTTTTCCAAAATGACTGCAGGGTTCTAAACTTACATAAATTGTAGCTTTTTTTAAGAGCGATTTGTCTTTTACAGAGCGCACGGCATTTACCTCTGCA
Organism: Flavobacterium sp. B330r; assembly: GCF_056824325.1. Taxonomy (NCBI): domain Bacteria; kingdom Pseudomonadati; phylum Bacteroidota; class Flavobacteriia; order Flavobacteriales; family Flavobacteriaceae; genus Flavobacterium; species Flavobacterium sp. B330r. The sequence continues at coordinate 764,389 of NZ_CP124860.1, read as the reverse complement.
TGAGGTTCGCCAGCTTTCTTATGCCAGCCTTCGCCGATAATCTGGCCTTCATAAACAATAACGCTACCAACCATTGGGTTTGGATATGTTGCTCCAAGTCCATTTTGTGCCAGTTCGATACAGCGTTTTATATATTTTTCATGTATATTCACAGTGCAAAAGTAGTTAAATTTAAGATTATCATTAACTGAAAAAGGTTAAGTTGTGAAACAATCGAGATAGTTATAAGAGTATTCAAAACTATCTTTATTTTTGTAGTTGTAATGATTTAGAACAAAAAAATGGTAAATTGGCTTATACGAGTAATTGAAAAAGGAGACAATCAGGAAGTTGCAAGTTTGATACGTTCTGTTTTTGATGAAATGGAAATTCCAAAAGTTGGAACTGCATACGAAGATCCTTGCTTGGATTTGATGTTTGAGGAATATAGTAAAACGAAATCGGCCTATTTTGTTGTTGAAAATGAAGGGGAAATTGTAGGCTGTGCTGGAATTGCACCTTTAGAAAATGGAGATCCTGAAATTTGTGAATTGCAGAAAATGTATTTCCTTCCAAAAACAAGAGGATTGGGGATTGGAACCCAAATGATGGATAAATGTTTGGAACAAGCAAGAGCTTTTGGTTTTAAAAAATGTTATATCGAAACCATGCCATTTATGCATGCAGCGCAAAAGCTTTATAAAAAATCCGGTTTTGAGTATTTAGATGCTCCAATGGGATGTACTGGGCATAATTCTTGTCCGGTATGGATGCTGAAAGTATTGTGATTTTAATGTAACAAATTTGAAGTAGCAAGACTTATTGAAAGATAAAATATCAGTTTTGGACTGATGTAAATGCCCAAAAAATAAAAATGAAAATTAAACAATATCGTACTCAGTTTATTAAAGAATTATCTCCTTTTTACGATGCGTACGAAGCAGAGAGTTTTTTTTATTTAATTTTAGAAGATAAGCACCAACTTCGCCAGATTGATTTAGCTTTAAATCATGAGTTGGTATTTGATGAGAATGATTTTGTGATATGGGATGAATTGCTGAAACAGCTTAAAAAAGAAGTTCCAATCCAATATTTGCTTGGGAAAACAAACTTTTACGGTTTGGATTTTGAAGTAAATGAAAATGTTTTGATTCCGAGGCCAGAAACAGAAGAATTGGTCGAGTGGATTATCAATGAAAATACTAGTAGAGATAAAAATAAAAAATTAAGAATTCTCGATATTGGAACAGGAACTGGCTGTATTGCGATTTCGTTAGCCAGTAATCTTCCACATGCAGAAGTTGTTGCCGTTGACGTTTCTAAAAAAGCAATTGAAACGGCCAAAAGAAACGCTGTAAGAAATAATGTCGAAGTGACTTTTGTGTTATTGGATATTTTAAAAGAAGAAGAATTAAGATGCCAGTTTGATATTATTGTTTCTAATCCGCCGTATGTACGAAATTTAGAAAAAGCAGAAATCAAAAAAAATGTTTTGGACTACGAACCGCATTTAGCTCTTTTTGTTGAAGATCACGATGCTTTAATTTTTTATAGAAAAATTGCCTTACTGGCAAAAAAAGCCCTTCTAGAAAAAGGAAAATTATATTTCGAAATCAATCAATATCTTGGAAAAGAAATGACCGATTTATTAGAAAGTATGGATTTTAAAAGTGTAGAGCTTCGAAAAGATATTTATGATAATGACAGAATGATTTCTGGTAAGGTTTTGAAAGGCTAGTAATTTAATAATTCGTTTAAAATCTTATGGAAGACCATAATCACCCCAAAGATGAGTTTATTGTAATTGATGGTTATTTTTCAGGAAATGGAATTAAATCTGTTAAAGATATTGTAGAAAAGCGTTTTGAAAATCGATTAAAAACAGATTTCTATAATGATTTTATAAATTGGTCTAAAGCTGAAAATGAAATTCTGTTAGGAACGTTTAGAGCCTCTGCCGCTTGGCCTTTACTTACGGATTTAGGATGTATTTTTGATTTTCGTAACCCAGAAAAATTTGTTTATCAGGAATTTAAACTTGTACATTCTTTAGTGAATGGGTGGATTCCAGCAGAAAGCACTTCGATAGGAAATAATCATATTATAGCTGTAAAGTTTGAAAGGCAGATCCCTAAAATGCTGCATGAACTTTATGAAGAAAATGAATATCATCCCAAAGCACCAAGTGGTTGTCTTCAATTAGGAATATGTCGTAAAAAAGATTTTCCCATTATTCTAGAAAATATTAGAAAGAATCGTTTAAAAAGTAAAAGTGATTATTTAACTGAAAACTGACACTGAAAACTATTCGTAACGCAACGCTTCAATAGGATCTAATTTTGATGCTTTAATAGCAGGATACAAACCAGAAACTATTGCCACGCAGAAACTGGTTGCAAAAGCGGCAAAAATAGCCATCCACGGAATCACAAAAGAAAAACTCATAGCTGTGGCTATCCCGAAACCAAGAAGAATTCCAAGAAAGATTCCAACTAAACCACCAATTTGTCCGATTAATAAAGTTTCGATAAAAAACTGAAAAGCAACTGTTGATCTTTTTGCCCCTAACGCTTTACGAACACCAATTTCGCGTGTACGTTCTGTTACCGAAACAATCATAATATTCATTAAAGCAATAGATGATCCTAAAATGGTAATTACAGAAATAGTCCACGCTGCTAATCCTAGATATTGAGTTATGCTTAGAATACGATTAATCAAATCATCGCTTCGAACTATTCCAAAATTATTGTCACGAACCGGACTTAATTTACGAACTCTTCGCATTGTACTTGTAGCATTGTCTATGGCTTCGTCTAAAACTTCTTTTTTAGAAACCATTACACTAATGGTATAATTGATATTTGGTGCAGTAAATAAAGATCTCGCAACTTGAATTGGAATTAGAACTCTTAAATCCTGGCTGTTGCCAAACGTAGAACCTTTCTCTTTTAAAACACCAATTACCTTAAATCTTGCGCCTCGAATAGAAATGGTTTTATCAATTGGATTAATATCTTTCAAAAGTCCTTTTTCAAAATCAGAACCAACAATACAAGAGTAAGTATTGTTTTCAATATCAAATTGGTTAAAACTTCTTCCTAAACTAGTTTCTAGTCCAGAATTGGTAATAAAATGTTCGTCTACGCCTACAATTGTAATTTCTGGATCTGTTTTTTCGCTCAAGTATTTTACTTCGGCAGTTGTAGTTGCGGTAAAAGATAGAGAGGTTTCTGTAAATGGGTATTTGTATTTGCTTTTGAAAGCCACAGCTTCTGGATAGGAAATAATCGGATTGATGACTTCGCGTTCGTTTCCGCCACGGTTTCGAACTTTATTTTCATATTGATTGATGTTAAAAGTATTGGCTCCCATAGAAGCAAAATCGCTGGAAATTGTGTTTTCTAAAGCCGAAACTACAGTCAAGATTCCAACCAAAGCGGTAATACCGATGGCAATAATTAAAACAGTAAGAATAGTTCGCAGCAGTTGTGTTTTGATAGAACCAAATGCAATTCGGATATTTTCTTTAAATAATTTTAGCATCATGACCAATTTGTCACGAAAATACGGTTTTTGTTACAAGTTTGTTTTCGAAGTGTTATTATTTATTTTAAAAAGTAAGATATTTGCAGACGATTTGAGATTTTGAATAAAATCCAAATCATTAAGAAATTAATGTTAAAGATTTTTGAAGATAAAGATTGGAAAATAATCTAAAATCAGAAATCTAAAATCAGAAATCTAAAATCTAAAATAGAAAAGATGGCTTCGAAACCAAGTATACCAAAAGGGACAAGAGATTTTTCACCAGCAGAGGTGTCAAAACGTCAATATATTATTCAGACTATAAAAGCTAATTTTGAGAAATTTGGTTTTCAGCCAATCGAAACGCCTTCGTTTGAAAATTCAGATACCTTAATGGGGAAATATGGAGAAGAAGGAGACCGTCTTATTTTTAAAATATTAAACTCAGGTAACTTTTTCTACAATAAAAGTAAAATTGAATTGCCAGAATCGATCGAAGAATTGCAACTAAATTCTGCTGAAAAAATTACTTTAGAACAAAGAATTGAGCTAAATAAATTTACAGGAAAAATTTCTGAGAAAGCGTTACGTTACGATTTGACAGTTCCGTTTGCAAGATACGTGGTACAGCACCAAAGTGAAATTGAATTTCCTTTTAAGAGATACCAAATCCAGCCAGTTTGGAGAGCAGATAATCCGCAAAAAGGGCGTTTTAGAGAATTCTTTCAATGTGATGCCGATGTTGTAGGTTCGAAGTCGCTTTGGCAGGAAGTTGAGTTAGTTCAATTGTACGATACTGTTTTTACTTCTTTAGGTTTAGAAGGCGTTACAATTAAAATCAATAATAGAAAAATTTTATCTGGAATTGCTGAGGTAATTGGCGCTTCAGATAAATTAATCGATTTTACGGTTGCTCTTGATAAATTGGATAAAATTGGAGAAGACGGCGTAAAGAAAGAAATGATTGAAAAAGGAATTTCTGAAGAAGCGTTGGTAAAAGTACAGCCACTTTTTAGTTTCTCTGGAACTTTTGCAGACAAAATTGCACAACTTTCAGAATTATTGTCAGCTTCTGAAGAAGGTATGAAAGGTGTTGAAGAGCTTAAATTTATATGTGACAATGTTGCTGAATTAGGACTTTCTACTTCAATTTTAGATTTAGATGTGACTTTAGCTCGTGGTTTAAATTATTATACAGGAGCTATTTTTGAAGTTGCAGCCCCAAAAACTGTTGCAATGGGTTCTATCGGAGGTGGCGGAAGATACGACGATTTGACGGGTATTTTTGGTTTGAAAAACATGAGTGGTGTCGGAATCTCTTTTGGTTTGGATAGAATTTATTTGGTTTTAGAAGAATTGCAATTATTCCCTGAGACTGTTGCGGCTACTTCAAAAGCACTGTTTTTGAATTTTGGAGATAAAGAAGCGCTTTACGCTTCGCAGGCAATTCAGAAATTGAGAAAGGAAAATATAAAAGTAGAATTGTATCCTGATAGTGTAAAAGTTGGAAAACAATTTCAATATGCAGACAAGCGTTTAATTCCGTTTGCAGTATTGGTTGGAGATCAAGAAATTACTTCAAATTCTTATACGCTTAAAAATTTAGTGACAGGAGAGCAGGTTTCTGTAGATTACGAAGGTTTAAAAAATGCTTTACAGGCATAATAAAATTTTGTTTCACTCAGATTTTTCAGATTGGAGCAGATTTATTTTATTTTTTTGTTTAAAAAATCTGTACAAATCTGCCTAAATCTTTTTTAAAATCTGCGTGAAATAATTTTTCTTTCTAAGAAGCAAATAAAATTCGAAGAATTAAAAAAAAACTTTATCAAGTTAACTATCTGGAACAAAAGTTTTTGCTTTAGATTCCGCAGATTCAAAGGGTTTTCTTTTAAAATCTCTGCCTGAAATAGTTGCCAGAGAAGAAAAAAAACTTTTAATTTGCCAACCTTAAGTTACGGGCGTAGTTCAAGGGTAGAATAGCGGTCTCCAAAACCGTTGATGGGGGTTCGAATCCCTCCGCCCGTGCAAAATAAAGTTCGCAAAGCTAAATCAATACAAAGCTTTGCGAACTTTTGTCTTTATATATGGTTTTATAAATAAAAAACTTTGTGTTCTTTGCGATAATTTTTTAGGTATTGTCATTAATACATTAGAGATGAAGAAAGCATAAAAAAAAGCTTCGTCTCTATAGGCGAAGCTTTTTTTAATATAAGGTAAACTTGAATTAATAATTATTTAGAGGCCGAAGCCAACCCTTAAATTCAATTTTTGGTGGTAATAATTTATGTTTATTGGTCTCAAAGATAAGATAAACTAAAACGTAATAGTCTTAAAATTATAATAAATTTTTTCTGTGCAAATGCGTTTTTTAAATGTCTCATAATTAATAAAGTGACAATTTGACATTTTATAAGATTTGGCAGTACTTTTGCAATCCAACAGAAAGAAATAAAAATGAAGTTTAAGAATATTTTTAAAAATAAAAGTAATATGACTACGGAAAATACAGAATTCGATCAGGAATTAGACGACGTAACGTTAGAGAACAATGCCAACGGAGAACAGTTGATTGTTGAAGAATTAAGTGTTGAGGAGCAATTAGCTAAAGACTTGGCTCACGAAAAAGATAAGTTTTTGAGATTATTTGCTGAATTTGAAAATTACAAAAAAAGAACTTCAAAAGAGCGTCTTGATTTATTTAAAACAGCAAACCAAGAGGTTTTATTGGCAATGCTTCCAGTTTTAGATGATTTTGACAGAGCGACAGTTGAGATCAACAAGTCTGAGGATGAGAATTTGAAAAAAGGTGTTGAGTTGATTCACGAAAAACTGAAAAGTACTTTAGTTTCTAAAGGTTTAGAGCAAGTTGAAATTCAAGCAGGAGATGCTTTCAATGCTGATATTGCTGAGGCAATTACCCAAATTCCAGCTCCGTCTGATAAATTAAAAGGGAAAATTGTTGATGTTATTGAAAAAGGATACAAATTAGGAGACAAAATTATTCGTTACCCTAAAGTTGTAGTTGGAAACTAAAAAGCAAATAAAAATTCTGACTCCAATTTTGGATTTTGGAATTTTAGAATTTGGAATTTAAACCTAATTATGAAAAAAGATTTTTACGAAATACTAGGCATTTCAAAAAATGCTGATGCTGCCGAAATTAAAAAAGCGTATAGAAAAAGCGCGCTTAAATACCACCCTGATAAAAATCCAGGCGACAAAGAGGCAGAAGAAAACTTCAAATTGGCGGCAGAAGCTTATGAAGTTTTAAGTGATCCACAGAAAAAAGCGAAATACGATCAATATGGTCATCAAGCATTTGATGGTTCTGGCGGATTTGGCGGTGGCCACGGCGGTATGAATATGGATGACATTTTCAGCCAGTTTGGTGATATTTTTGGTGGCGGATTTGGCGGTTTCGGAGGCGGAGGCGGAGGCCCTCGTCGTGCGAAAGGAAGCAATCTTCGAATTAAAGTGAAATTAACTTTAGAAGAAATTGCAAATGGGGTTGAGAAAAAAGTAAAAGTAAAACGTAAAGTTCAGGCAAAAGGCGTAACGTATAAAACTTGTACGACTTGTAACGGTCAAGGACAAGTAATGCGTGTAACCAATACCATTTTAGGAAGAATGCAATCTGCATCTACTTGTCCTACTTGTGGTGGTTCTGGTCAGATTTTAGATAAAAAACCTTCTGAGGCAGATGCTCAAGGAATGGTTCAAGAAGACGAAACAGTATCAATTAAAATTCCTGCGGGAGTTGTTGATGGTATGCAGTTAAAAGTTGCTAACAAAGGTAACGATGCTCCAGGAAACAGTATTCCAGGAGATTTAATTGTAGCGATTGAAGAAGTTGAGCACGAATTCTTGAAGCGTGAAGGAGAAAATATCCATTTCGATTTATACATCAGTTTTCCTGAAGCAGTTTTGGGAGCTTCTAAAGATATTGAAGCAATCAACGGAAAAGTTCGTATTAAATTGGAAGAAGGAATTCAGTCTGGAAAAATCTTAAGATTGAAAGGAAAAGGAATTCCAAGTTTAAATGGTTACGGAAGCGGAGATTTATTGGTTCACGTAAACGTTTGGACTCCAAAAACATTAAATAAAGAGCAAAAACAATTCTTTGAAAATGCTTTAGCAGACGAACATTTTGTTCCAAGTCCAGAGAAATCAGAGAAATCGTTTTTTGAAAAAGTAAAAGATATGTTCTCATAATCTTAACTTCTTTTAAAGTTATAAAAAAATTAAAAACCCATTCTAGCATAAATTAGAATGGGTTTTTTGCGTAATATGCCACAATTTCGCTTCGAATTATTTACTTTTACAGTCGCTGAACCGTAACAGGCAAAGTGACGCAGTAAATCCTTAAAAATAGCATGAGTAACTTACTTGAAGTACATAAAGTTGTAAAAAAATACGGCGATTATGTAGCACTTAACGAAGTTTCATTAAATGTGCCAAAAGGCAGTATATATGGACTTTTAGGTCCCAATGGAGCCGGAAAAACTTCCCTTATCAGAATCATAAACCAAATTACATTGCCAGATAGTGGCGAAGTAATTTTGGATGGAGAAAGATTGCAACCCAAACATGTGCAAACTATCGGGTATCTTCCAGAAGAAAGAGGTTTGTATAGTTCGATGAAAGTGGGAGAGCAATGTTTGTATCTGGCTCAAATGAAAGGCCTTTCTAAGGCTGAAGCCAAAAAACAATTGGATTATTGGTTTGACCGATTAGGAATTCAAGGCTGGTGGAACAAGAAAATTCAGGAACTTTCTAAAGGAATGGCACAGAAAATTCAGTTTGTGGTTTGTGTTTTGCATAAACCAAAATTGCTAATTTTAGATGAGCCCTTCTCCGGATTTGATCCTGTAAATGCGAATGTTATTAAAGATGAAATTCTGGCATTGAAAGAACAAGGTTCTACTATTATTTTTTCGACGCACAGAATGGAAAGTGTAGAAGAGCTTTGTGAAAACATTGCTTTAATTCACAAATCCAATAAATTGATCGAAGGGAAAGTGGCAGATGTGAAACGTCAGTTTAGAACCAATAGTTTTGAAGTGGGAATTTTGACAAATAATGTTGAAGGTTTGATGTATGATATCACTCAAAAGTTCACGGTTTCGCCTGCGAGTTTTAAATCTTTAAATGATGATTTGAAATTAAATATTCAGATTGGAAATGCAAGTCCAAACGAATTATTGAATATTTTAACACAACGTGGACAAGTAACACATTTCGTAGAAAAAATTCCGAGCATAAACGATATTTTTATCCAAACGGTAACGGAAAACAAAAAATTAAATTCCAATAATTAAATTCCAAAATCCAAGTTTGAAACTGCGAGAGTTGGAATTTGGGGTTTTAGATTTGAAAATTAAAAATATTTATGAGCATCATCTCGTTGATTATAAAAAGAGAATTTATTGCCAAAGTCCGCAATAAATCTTTTGTTGTCATGACATTTTTGAGTCCGCTTTTATTTGTGGCGATTGCTGTTTTTATTGGCTATTTAAGCTCGATGAAAGCAGAAACAAAAAGAATTGCAATTCATGACGAAACCGGACTTTTTGCATCTGATTTTTTAAAAGAAAATAAAAAAGGAGCCGAATTCAAATATTTAAATTTATCTGAAATTGATGTAAAGGCTTTAAAAGATAGCATTACAAAAGAAAATTTCAACGGATTAATCGTTATTCCGAAAACAAAAAATATAAAAGATTTAGAAAGTAAAATTGAATTTATTTCTAATAATAGTCCGAGCATTTCTTTTATTGAAAATACTCAAGATATCATTGGAAGTAAAATTACAAAACTAAATCTGGAAGAAGCAAAACTAGACACTTTGGCCATCCAGAAAGCACAGTCAGATGTAAATATTCATTTGATTAAAGCTTCTGGAGAAGAAAGTCTGAAAGGTTTAAATGAAATTAAAATCGGAATCGGAGGCGCATTTGGTTATTTGATTATGATGTTTATTATCATTTATGGAAACATGGTAATGCGAAGCGTAATCGAAGAAAAAACAAACAGAATTATCGAAATCATTATTTCATCTGTAAAGCCATTTCAGTTGATGATTGGTAAAATTGTCGGAACGTCATTGGCTGGAATTTTGCAATTTATGATTTGGGCTATAATTGGGTTAGGATTGATGTTTGCAGCTTCGGCATTTTTCGGCGTGAATGTTGGTCCGACAGCAAGAATTTCACCGGAATTAATGCAAAGTGCGCAGCACGAACTTGCTGGATCGGCGCAAATGTATATTGCTGAATTATGGAATTTGCCAATTGCAAGCATCATAATCGGATTTGTGATTTATTTTATTGGAGGATATTTTTTATATAGCTCATTTTACGCGGCAATTGGAGCAGCAGTTGACAATCAAACCGATTCTCAGCAATTTTTGCTGCCAATTTTAATGCCTCTGATTTTGAGTGTTTATATCGGTTTTTTTACAGTTGTAAACGATCCGCACGGAAGTGTTGCAGTTATCTTTTCAATGATTCCGTTAACTTCGCCAATTGTAATGCTAATGCGTATTCCGTTTGGCGTGCCGTGGTGGCAAATCGCAATTTCGGTATCATTATTGTTTGCTACATTTTTCCTTGTGGTATGGTTCGCAGCCAAAATCTACCGTGTAGGTATTTTAATGTACGGCAAAAAACCGACTTGGAAGGAATTGTATAAGTGGCTGAAGTACTAGTTTTTAAAAGTTACAAAGTTACAAAGTTACAGAGCGACAAAGGTTCAAAGTTTTTTTATTTGAATTTTTTATGACTTACAAAAGTAGCTTTAAGATTGTGTTGAAGCATAAATGAGATATTACTAATAGCAGGTTAATAAGTAGCATAGTGACAAAGATTTTAAACTTTGTGACTCTGTAACTTTGCAACTTTGAATCTTAGAAAAAAAATGAGTAAAATACTAATTGTCGAAGACGAAGCAGCGATCAGAAGAGTTTTGGTAAAAATATTATCAGAAGAAAATGATGCGTATCAGGTTGATGAAGCTGAAGATGGTGTTGCGGGACTTGAAAAAATAAAAAACAACGACTATGATTTGGTTTTGTGTGATATCAAAATGCCAAAAATGGACGGTGTTGAGGTTTTGGAAGAAGTAAAAAAGATCAAACCAGAAATCCCGATGGTGATGATCTCGGGGCACGGTGATATGGAAACTGCGATTCAGACCATGCGTTTGGGAGCTTTTGATTATATCTCAAAACCGCCAGATTTGAATCGTTTATTGAATACGGTTCGTAATGCTTTGGATAAAAAACAATTAGTAGTTGAAAATAAAATCCTGAAGAAAAAAGTTAGCAAAAACTACGAAATGATTGGTTACAGCGAATCGATTAATCATATTAAAGTGATGATTGATAAAGTGGCGCAAACAGAAGCGAGAGTTTTGATTACTGGACCAAACGGAACAGGAAAAGAATTAGTGGCGCATCAGTTGCATGAAAAAAGCGAGCGTTCTAGTTTTCCATTAATCGAAGTAAACTGTGCTGCAATTCCGAGCGAATTGATTGAAAGCGAATTGTTCGGACACGTAAAAGGTGCTTTTACATCGGCTGTTAAAGATCGTGCCGGAAAGTTTGAAGCAGCAGACAAAGGAACTATTTTCTTGGATGAAATTGGTGATATGAGCCTTTCGGCGCAAGCCAAAGTTTTGCGTGCTTTGCAAGAAAGTATGATTACGAGAGTGGGGGCTGATAAAGATATTAAAGTTGATGTTCGTGTTGTTGCGGCAACAAATAAAGATCTGAAAACAGAAATTGCAGAAGGCCGTTTCCGTGAAGATTTATACCATCGTTTGGCAGTGATTTTAATTAAAGTGCCGCCATTGAATGAAAGACGTGATGATATTCCGGCTTTGATTTCGCATTTTGCAGAAAAAATAGCTTTAGAGCAAGGAAATGCGGTTAAGTCGTTTTCGGCGCAAGCCATAAAATTATTGCAAGAATACGATTGGACAGGAAATATTCGTGAACTTCGAAATGTAGTTGAAAGATTGATTATTTTGGGAGGAAACGAAATCTCAGAATCAGATGTGAAAATGTTCGCAAGCAAATAAAGTGCTTCGCGCTTTAGGCTATAAGCTTTAGGCTTTAAGCTTTTATAGAAACTAAATAATTTTTGCTTACAGCGCATAGCTTAAAGCTTAAAGCTCAAAAAAATGAAACTAAAAAAAATAAACGAGAAATTACAAGACGGATTAGTTGAAAATGGTTTAACGGAAGCGAATGCTTTGCAGTTGGAAACTTTTTCAACCATAAAAAGCGGTGCTGATTGTGTAATTATTTCTCCAAAAGGAAGTGGAAAAACAACAACGATTGTTTTAAATGTGATTCAGCAATTGGCTGGTAAAACGGAAGAATCGCCACGCGCTTTAATTATTGTGGAAGACAAAGCAAAGGTTTTGGAAATGGTTGAGCTTTTTGAGAAGTATGGGAAATACACCAATTTGGAAGTTTATGGTGTAAACGAAAAAGGCGACATGGATTATGATAAAAACTATGTTTCTACAGGGATTGACGTTTTAATTGGTACGCCAACTAAATTAAATGACATGTTTAGTACAGCGGGTTACAATGTAAATCGTTTAAAAATGTTTATTTTGGATGATGCAGATCCGATTTTGAAATTACGCCATGATCCAAAAATCACACGTATTTCTAATAGTATTGCCAAAGTGCAGCGAATTATCTTTTCTGAAACTCTGACAGAGCGTATTGAAATTTTGGCAGATAAAATTATGGTTGAGCCTTATTTGTTTGATATGGATGAAGAAGGAGAAGAGCTTGATGAAGACGAAGACGATATTGAAGAAGAATAATTTACAATAAAGTTTTCAGTCCCGGTTTTCAGTCTCAGTAACTGAAAAGCGGGATTTTTTATTAATTATTTGCCACTCTCAGTTTTCAATCTGGGTAAAGACTAAAAATGAAAACTGTGACTTAAAACTAATTTAGATATGGAGATTTTAAAAACGTTTAAATTTTTAGGAATTGTACTGTTGTGCTTTTTTCTGATTATTTATGTTTTGATGATATCCTATTTTTATTTTAATCAGGTTGATTTAGTTTTCTATCGTTCAAAATTGCCTAAAGACTATAAATTTGATTATCAGCAAAAATTTGAAGAAATCAATATTTTTTCTTTTGATGGATCTGTATTGAATGGATTATTGTTTAAAGCTGAAAACTCAAAAGGACTTGTTTTTTATCTTCATGGAAATGCTGGAACACTTGAAACTTGGGGAAAAATTGCAAAAATATACACTTCATTAGGCCATGATATCTTTATTTTAGATTACAGAAGTTTCGGAAAAAGTGAAGGCGAAATAGAGAATGAAGAGCAATTGAGTAAAGATATTTCTATCGTATATAAGAAAGTGGCTGAGAGATACGCTGAAGATAAAATTATTATTGCAGGATATTCAATTGGTTCTGGTTTTGCCACAAAATTGGCATTAGAGAATAAACCGAAAGCTTTGATTCTTCAAGCGCCGTATTATAATTTTCTAGAATTATCTAGCTCTAGAGCGCCATTTTTTCCTGACTTTATGAAGAAATTTAGTTTGGAAACAAATCTTTATCTTCCAAAAATAAAAAGGCCAATTTATATTTTTCATGGAACTAAAGATCAGTTAATTCCAATTGATAATTCAGTCAGGCTAAAGAAGTTATTAAAAGCAAATGTCTATTTTTATCCGCTGAAAAATCAAGAACATATTGGAGTAAATGAAAATGAAGATTTTCAAAAACAATTAAAAAGAATATTAGAATAAAAAAATAAAAAGTTATGGGATTAATGAAAGTATTTTCTGGAAGTGAAGTATTAGCAATTGCTTTGCAGGAAAGATTAGAAGAAGCTGGGGTAGAAACAGTAAAAAAAGACAATATTCAATCTGCACGTTTAGGAGGTTTTGGTCAGACAGATTTGGCGATTGAAGTATTTATACAAGAAACAGATTTTGCAAAAGCAAATCCGGTTATAGAAGAGTTTAGAATGAGTCTTTAAAAGTTTTCAGTTTTCAGTTGCGGTTTTCAGTGGTTACTGAGACTGCGACTGAAAACTGCGACTGAAAACTAAAAAAATGCAATACAAAATGTTAGTGCTCGACATGGATGACACCTTGTTGACAGACGATCACAGAATATCAGATTTAAATAAAAAAGTAATACTAGAAGCACAAGCAAAAGGCGTGTATGTTGTTTTGGCTTCTGGAAGACCAACTACCGCAATGACAGCTTATGCAAAGGAGTTGGAATTAGATAAAAACGATTCGTATATGATTTCGTTTAACGGCGCAATAATCAGCCGTGTAAAAGATGATTTAGTTTTGTTTGAACAGAAGTTGACTGTAGAACAAATTCATGCGTTATACGATTATAGTGTAAAAAAGAATGCGCACATCATTACGTATTTAGACGACCAAATCATTAGCGAAACAGATTCTGAATATATTGAGGTAGAAAAAGAAATCACGGGAATGGCACATCATAAAGTTTCAAGCTTTAAAGATTATGTAGACAGACCAGCGGTTAAATGTATTTTGTTGCAAGATCCAGCTTATTTAAAAACCTTGGAAAAAGATTTAATGGAGGCTATGCCACATTTAAGTGTTTCGATGTCTAAACCATTTTTCTTAGAAGCGGCACAACAAGGCATTGATAAAGCTGCGAGTTTGAAACTTTTGGCAGAAAAGCTGGGTATTCATCAAAGTGAGATTATCGCCGTTGGAAACGCAGGAAATGACTTGACAATGATAGAATATGCAGGTTTAGGAGTTTGGGTAGATAATGTGAATCCTGAATTGCGTGATAGAGCAGATTTAATCGTGGCTTCAAATAATGATGATGGTGTTGCTGAAGTGGTACAAAAATATATTTTAAATTAAATAAAAGATGAAAAATTCAATTGAAACAGAGCGTTTGCTTTTACGAGAATTAGAACTTTCTGATGCGGAAGGAATGTTTGAATTGGATTCTAATCCAAACGTGCATTTATTTGTCGGCAATAGACCTGTAAAACATATTGACGAAAGCATTGAATATATCAAATTTGTTCATAAACAATACAAAGATCTTGGTACAGGAAGATGGGCTGTTGTTCTTAAAGAAACTAACGAATTTATTGGCTGGTCTGGAATCAAATTTATTACAGACGAGATAAATAATCATAAAAACTTTTATGAGTTAGGATATCGTTTTATCGAAAAGCATTGGGGAAAGGGTTATGCTACAGAAGCAGGAAGAGCTTTTATTAATCATGCTTTTAACGAAATGAAAGTAGAAGTGCTTTATGCTTATGCAGATGCAGGAAACGAGAACTCAAGAAAAATTCTGGAGAAATTAGGATTTCATTTTGTAAATTCTTTTGAATACGATGAAGAATTAGAAGTTTGGTACGAACTTAAGAATCCAAACAGAATTTAAATAAAAAACGAATTCCAAATCTTTACATACTTAAAAGTCAGTAAAGATTTGGAATTAATTAAGAAGTAATATTTGAAAATATTATTTTTTAGCTACAGAAACAAAATATTTATTTCCGTCACCCATAGTTAATTTTACACGCTCGTCGCAAAGATCGATTGCAAAATTGGCACTTTCGTAACAGCTGCAAGTCGTATTTTTATCTTTAGACATTTCTGTCTTACAGTTGTTGTTTTTAAAGCTTGCTAATTGTGGAGTGTATAAACTAACTAAATCAGTAGAAGCGGTTACTAAAGAAATGATACTTGCAGAATTGTTGTTTGTAATTCTGTATACAATTCTATCTGTATAATTTACTTCGTTAACTGTTACTTTACGAATGTAGGTATAAGCTGTAGATCCTTCACCAGGTTCTTTAACTTCAAACTTAAACCCAACTGCACGAATAGCAACATCAAATTGCTGTTGTGAGTTAAAGCTTGCCCAAGTCGTCAATGTGCTAATAGTAGGAAATGGATTTGCATTTGCGGCTGGAGCATTAGTTTGCGCTTGCGAACTAAATACGGTTAAGAACATCAAGCAGATTGTGGGTAAAAATGCTTTCATAAAGCGTGGTATTTGTATTTTAATTTTGCCTACTCTCTTTGGTTTTCGGCTTTCCCATTTCATTTTGTAACACAAAACAACAACATAACGAGTAAAATTCAAAATTGTTATGCCCGAATTATTATTAAATTAATTAAAGCGTATCAAAATTCTTTAATCTAAACTAATTTTGAATTACATTCATAACAATGGTAAATGTAAGAAATTTAGAATTTAAAACCGAGAAAAACGTATTTAATCGATAAAATTTGCATTTAATCGATTATTTTGTCATTTAATTCTTATCAGAGCATTAAAATTTCAAGAATATCAGGCTCAGATTTTTTTTTAATAAAAATAGAAAAAATTAGCTTTCGAATGTTTCTAAATTAACATTAGTGTCAAATTATTGATTCGAAGTAGATTAATTGCTTTCTTTTGATGAATATTGTTTGTAAATTTGCAGCCTTAAATTTTTTGACAACGATTTCATTAATTTAAGCAGATTATGGAAAACAGAAAAAAAGTTGCCTTTTATACGCTGGGTTGTAAACTGAATTTTTCAGAGACTTCTACAATTGCCAGAAATTTTAATGACGAAGGTTTTGACCGCGTCGATTTTGAAGAAATAGCAGATATTTATGTCATTAATACTTGCTCTGTAACAGAAAATGCAGATAAGCAGTTTAAGCAGGTAGTTAGAAAAGCAATGAAGCTGAATGAAAAAGCTTTTGTTGCTGCTGTTGGATGTTATGCACAATTAAAACCAGAAGAATTAGCAGCGGTTGATGGTGTTGATTTGGTCTTGGGCGCAACAGAAAAATTCAAAATCACAGACTATATCCATGATTTGAGCAAAAACGATATGGGCGAAGTTCACTCATGCGAAATTGCTGAAGCCGATTTCTACGTAGGAAGTTATTCTATTGGAGATCGTACCAGAGCATTCTTAAAAGTTCAAGACGGTTGCGATTATAAATGTACCTATTGCACAATTCCGTTGGCAAGAGGAATTTCTAGAAGTGATGCTTTAGAAAATGTTTTAAAAAATGCCAAAGAAATTTCGGCTCAAAATATCCGTGAAATTGTTTTAACGGGTGTAAATATTGGTGATTACGGAAAAGGGGAGTTCGGAAACAAAAAACACGAACATACTTTTCTAGATTTAGTTCAGGCTTTAGATAAAGTAGAAGGAATTGAGCGTTTGAGAATTTCGTCTATCGAACCGAATTTATTGAAAAACGAAACGATCGAATTTGTTTCTAAAAGCAGAACTTTTGTACCGCATTTTCATATTCCGTTGCAATCAGGAAGCAATGATATTTTGAAATTGATGAAACGCCGTTATTTACGTGAAGTTTATATTGACCGTGTCAATAAAATTCGCGAAGTAATGCCACACGCTTGTATTGGTGTCGATGTGATTGTTGGTTTTCCTGGAGAAACAGATGAGCACTTTTTAGAGACGTATCATTTCTTAAATGAATTGGATATTTCGTATTTGCACGTATTTACGTATTCAGAAAGAGATAATACCGAAGCTGTTGATATGGAAGGTGTAGTTCCTTCAAATGTTAGAGCAAAACGTAGTAAAATGCTACGCGGTTTGTCAGTTAAAAAACGTCGTGCTTTTTACGAAAGCCAGTTAGGAACAAACAGAACAGTTCTTTTTGAAAGCGAAAATAAAGAAGGATACATTCATGGGTTTACTGAAAACTACGTAAAAGTAAAAACACCTTGGAATCCAGAATTAGTAAATACTTTGCAAGAAATCAATCTAACAAAAATAGACGAAGACGGAAGTGTACGTTTGGAGTTTTTGAATAAATTGGCGGAAGCTTAAAAAATATACTCAAAGTATTTGTCATTCCGATTTCTATGATAAAACCAAATCTTTTTCATAAAAGGTTTGGTTTTTTATTACTGCAAAAACTCTATGGATTATTTTGTTTCTCACAGCATTTAAAACACTCATTTTGTTTTTTCCTTCATCAACTTTTCTAATGTAATATCTTCTCAGATCATTATCGAATCTAATTGCACTCATTGCTGCCAAATGCAGAATGGTTTTTAGGTTTTTATCTGCAAGCATTGATACTCCGGGTCTTCTTTTTAATGATGTTCCAGATTGAAAATCAAAAGGCACGACTCCGCTGTAGCATGCCATTTTTCTTGGATCAGTTATAACTGTAAAACCTTCTGTTTTTGATAATAATGTCCATGATAGAACTTGGCCCACTCCAGGAACAGATCTTATCAGTTTCTGTTGCTGGCTTAAACTTTGGTCATTATGTATTACTTTTTCAATATCATTTTCAATAATCTTAATCTGTGCATCAATGCTTTTAATAAGTTTGATGTTTAAGCTTTTCAATTCTTTATCCATTGCAATGCCTTTCATTAATTTGTAGTCATGCTGCTGAACCATAAGCTGTTTTTTGATTTTTATTCTTAAAGCTCTTTCGGTTAATAATATTTTTATCTTTTTAATGGAGCAGGAACTTGGTTTCCATTCCCTATTTTCCTGATAATTTTTTTCAATAAAACTACAAATTCGCAACGCATCAATTTTATCATTTTTGCCTCTGACAAGACCTATGCTTTTCTTGATATGCAAAGCAGATATTACATAAACCTTAAAGTTGAATTTTTCAAGTGCTTCAAACAGATTCCAATTGTATCTGCCAGTATTTTCCATAGCGATCATTACATTTTCACCTGAATATTTTTTGAAAAAATGCTTTATTGCCTGAATCTTATTCTCAATAGAAAAATAATTTACTGATTCCTCTTTAACACAAATATCCAAAGTCTTGCTGCTGATATCAATGCCGATAATAATGTTTTTCATAACTTTGCTTTTACGATTCAACAAATGATTTGAGAAATTCATCATAAGCTCAACTCCTTAATAACGGGTCACTAGCCCAAATTTCTATCTGAGTCTTTGATGAAAAGGAAGCTAAAGTCTTAATCGAAATATGAGTCACAAGCTCGGAGGAACGAACAGTTTACTTTTGCTTCCTTTCTCAATCATAAATCTACTTAAAATTTCAAAAAACAAATCTAAAGGAGGAACGAGGAATCACACTCGAAACTCTACAAAGATTGACGATTATAGCATACGGAATTACTAGTGTGATTCCTCGTTCCTCGGAATGACAAAAAAAAAGCCTCTTATTAGAGGCTTTTCTGTTTTTATAAATTATTCATTTTCCTGAACAACCAATTTCAAAGAATTAATATAATCGGTATCAAATTCTATAACTCGAATTTTTTCGGGATTAAAACTTAATTCTCCTCCAAACTGACCTTGCGTATCTAAAAAATCGATAGTCAATTCTTCCTCATTTAATTCGATTAATTTTCCTAGATAAGCAGATTTAGATGATTTTTTTGCAATCTGAAAAATGCCATATTTCTCAGAAATAAATTTAATAATCGAAGTCAAATCTTTAATTGGGATAATATCATCCGAATTAATTTTTAATCCTTTCATCCGAATTACTTTTTCTGTGAAAGCCAAATCGTGATCTCGGTTTACGGCTTCAATGTTTTTATTTCTCAAAATAACAAAACCATCCAAAATAAAATCTACAGGATTATTTCGAAGCAAAATCCATTCATCAGAATAATCAATAAGAAATCCGGAGAAAATCTGTTTTTTATCCTGAAATTCTATTTCGACCAATTGTCTTAAATATTGTTCCATCATGTTTTTTTAAAATTCCAATAATTTAGTTCCAAATTCCAATATTTAAATTCCAAACTCCAATTACTTTGAGATTGGAATTTGGAATTTCAAAAATTTAGAATTTATTCTTTATGGGTTAGTAGACCAGATGCTGCTATTTTTAATAAACACTCTTCTGTTCAGTTTTAATTGAGCAATGATTAAATCTGCCATGTCTTCAGACTGCATTACTTTTTCTGGGTTTCCATCAGTTAAGTTTAAGTCTTTTGCCATATCAGTTGCAACGGTACTTGGTGTTAAGGCCGTAACACGAATATTGTGTTTTCTCATTTCCTGCATCAAAGAATCAGTTAAGCCTAAAACAGCAAATTTAGAAGCACTATAAGCACTTGTCAAAGCGTTTCCGTTTAATCCAGCAGTCGAAGAAATATTGATAATGTCTCCAGTTTGTCTTTCGATCATATTTGGAATAATCGCACGAGTAGTGTAATACGTTCCCATTAAATTGACCTGAATAATTCTTTCCCAAGCTTCTGGCTCTAATTCTAAGAATTTTCCAAAAGAAGCAATTCCAGCGCTATTGATTAAAATATCGATACTTTTAAATTCTGCAATAGCTTTTTCAACAGCAGAATTGATAGAGCTGATGTCAGAAACATCGGCAGACAAAGCCAAAGTTTTTACGCCCAATTTAGCAGTTTCTTCTGCCAGCTGATCAATATCGCTTTTTGTTCTCGAAACTAAAATTAGGTTTACGCCTTCTTTGGCCAAAGCAATTGCCACAGCTTTTCCAATTCCTTTTCCTGCGCCTGTAATAAAGGCATTTTTATTTTTTAAGTCGGTCATGATTGTATTTTTAGAAATGCAAAAAGCATCATTTTAAGTCTTACAAAAATAAGGTTTTGAAAACTAAAATGATGCTTTAAAAGATATTCTTAATCTAAGTTTAACAACTTTCTGTTATTCTTTCAGAACCATGTCTATACACATTACGGCTCCTAAAATTAACTGTCTCAACGGACTATCGGCTGCTACTGTCTCTTCAATTTGAAGTACATAATTATCGGCACTTGTAAAAAACTCTTTTCCTAATCCAGCCCATTTTTTATTTACTTGCGCTAATTGTTTGCCTTCATGAGAGAATTTAAAATCCCAACCGGTCCATTTTCCTTGAAGCGTTGCAACTGGTTTTTCGTTTTTATCTAGGATATCAAACTTTCCTCCAATAGAAAAGAATTTTTGTTTGAAAGTTCCAACCAAACGATCTTTTTCGTCCAAAACTTCAACAGTAGATCTAAAGATGGCAACACCTCTTCTTACTGTTATTAATTTTTCTCCAGAAGCAGTTGTAATTTCAACATTAAACGGAGTTGCTCTTTTATAATCTGTAAAACGAAATACTTTGGTGAAAAAACCAAGATTGTTTTCTCGGCAGTTCATTATAATTTGATTGGTTTCTGGATGATAAATATCGTAATTGTTTGCGGCTTTGAACATTCCAACATGTTCTTTTACTAAAAATAGATTTTGGCTTAAAATAGGATTCATACGTGTGTAAAATAAGTTTTAAAAATAAAGCCACAAATGTAATATAATTTTTATTAATTGTGCAGTTTCGAAGTTTCAACTAAACGAATAAATTCTGCTTTGTAACCTTCGCCGTCGTTTGAATTTCCTTGTTTGGCCAGTTTTATAATTTCTTTCGAAGATTTGTCAGCGATTAATTTTGAATCTCTCAATTTCAAACCAAACCAAGCTACGGCAGAACTAAATTTCATATCATCACTTGCTTTCTCTAAAATTACCGATTTGTTTTCGATTACCTGAACCATTTCGATGCTTTTATCGCCGTCAGGCTTTTTGTAACGGAATTTTATTGTAGCCAATTCATTGCTGTAATTAGTAGAACTGTTTTCGGTTTTAGTATATTTTAAAGGATCTGGCTGTTCTGCTAAATAATCGCTTTTTACTCCAGCTGGAATAATTTCATACAAAGCTGTAACCGTATGATTGCTGCCCAATTCTCCTGCATCAATGGCGTCATTTTTAAAATCTTCTGGACGCAATTTTCTGTTTTCATAACCAATCAATCTATACGCCTGAACTTGTTTTGGATTAAATTCAATCTGGATTTTTACATCTTTCGCGATAGCAAACATCGAACCTTTGAATTCTTTTCCTAAAAAACGATTGGCTTCTTGAATGTTATCGATGTAGGCATAATTTCCGTTTCCTTTGTCAGCCAAGATTTCCATTTTGCTGTCCTTGTAATTTCCCATTCCATAACCTAAACAAGTTAAGAAAACGCCTGTTTTTCTTTTTTCTTCAATTAGTTTTTCCATATCAGAATTAGAAGAACTTCCAACGTTAAAATCTCCGTCGGTAGCCAAGATTACTCTATTGTTTCCGCTTTTAATGAAATTTTCAGTTGCAATCTTATAGGCTAATTCAATTCCTGCTCCGCCGGCCGTACTTCCTCCAGCTTGCAAATTATCCAATGCATTAATAATTGTTTTTTTCTCATCTCCAGAAGTTGGCGGTAAAACCATTCCTGCAGCACCCGCGTAAACCACAATTGCCACTTTATCTTTTGGTCTTAATTCGTTAACCAAAATTTTTAATGATTGTTTTAGCAAAGGCAATTTGTTCATGTCTTCCATAGATCCAGAAACATCAATCAAGAAAACAAGATTTGAAGCGGGTAAATCTTCAGTTGGAATGTTTTTTCCTTGTAAACCAATTTTCAAGATTTTGTTATTGGAGTTCCAAGGCGAATCGCTCACTTCGGTATTGATCGAAAACGGATGCTCGTTTTTGGGCTGCGGGTAAGTATATTTAAAAAAATTAACCATTTCTTCTACACGAACGGCATCTTTTGGTACTTGCTGTCCGTTGTTTAAAAATCGTCTAATATTCGTATAAGAAGCATTATCGACATCTATAGAAAAAGTAGAAAGTGGCGCTGTTTTCGGACTTTCAAAAGCATTTTCTACAAAAGAATTATAATCTTCTTGAGTTGGTTCAGTTGGAATTGGCATAATGTTTAATTTTTTGTCCAATTCTTTTTCTGAAAGGTTTTTGTAGATTTCATTTTTGGTTGAAATTATTACAACACCATTTGAAGCTTTGCTTCCATAAATCGAAGTTGCCGCTTGGTCTTTTAAAACCGAAACATTATCAATATCATTCGGATTAATTTTTGCCATTTGATTGGCTTTTGCAGGAACTCCATCAATAATGTACATAGGTTCGTTTATGGGTGAAATTGATGCAGTACCGCGAATAGCAATTGGAGCTGGCATAGCAGAATATGCGATAGAATTTTGAGTTTGAATTCCTGCAACTTTTCCTTTAAGTGCTTGCTTAGCATCTTTTTTCTCTCTTTTTCTTTCAGCACGAGCATAACTTCGGTCTTCGTATTCAGAACTGGAAGTTCCATAGCCAACAACTACAACTTCTTGTAATTCAGCATGACTACTTTTTAGTTTAACATTGATAATATTTGAAGATTGTACATAAAAGGTTTGAGTATCCATACCGATGTAACTAAAAACAAGAGCGTCTCCCCTTTGTGCCTGAATAGAATATTTACCATCAAAATCGGTTTGGGCATACTTTTTAGTTCCTTTAATATTTATTTGAACCCCCGGAAGCGCTAGGCTAGATTCATCTGTAACTGTTCCTGTAATGGTTCTTTCTTGTGCCATGGTTACGAAACATATAAGCATAGCAATGGCTGATGAAATAAGTTTTAGACTTTTCATGATAATAAGTTTTAAGATTAATGTTTTGATTTTGCTTTGTCAAAGCTGCAGACTTTGACAAAGCATAAGATTATTTTTTCGGAGCTGGTTTTCCGTTTTTAGTAGTGATAATAAGAACTCCCTTTTTTCCTCGTTCGCCATATTTAGAAGTAGCTTCAAGGTCTTGTAAAATAGTTATAGTTTTAATTTCCTGTTTGTCTAAAGGCGCATAAGGACTTGTTGGGTTTTTGCCAAATAAATCTTCTTCAGAGTAATAGATGCCATCGATAATGTACAAAGGATCGTCTAAAACTACTAGGGACTCAACATTTTCAGGCTGTAAATTAGACATTTCTGCTTGCATCATTTTATCTCTTTTAGCATCGTCACTATGTGCCATAGCATTTCCGTTAAGAATTACCAGAGGAGCATTTTTCTTAGCTTTTTGAGCGGGTGCGGCTGCGTAAGCAACTTTAGCAGATTGTCTGTCTTTTGTGTCTAGATAACTTCTTTCTTCTAAAGCATCTTTTTTTGAAGAACTAGCATCTTCTTCATCAAAACTTTCACTTATTGCGACTTTTGCAGGAATAGTAGCTTCTGCTTCAATTTTTGGTGTCACAACAGCTTGAATTGGTTCTGCTTTAGGAATCATTGTTTCTTGAATCGCAACTCGTTCTTTGTTTTTAGTTTGATTTTCTAAAATTTTAACCGCTTCTTCATTAGAAACTATTTCTGAATCTGAGGTTGGAGTTGCCACTTTTTTATCTAAAATTGGTTTTTCCAATTGTTTGATTTCTTTTGCATCAAAAACCACTTTTGGTGTTTCTGTTACAGTTTCTTTATCTGCATGTAAAAATTGATATCCTAAAGAAATAAGTAAAAGAAGAGAAGCCGCAATTGCAATTTTCTTCCATAAAGCGATTGTTTTTTTATCTTCTTTTTTGTCCAGTTTTTCTTCAACACGCGACCAGACTTTTTCCATTCCTGGAAAGTCTTGAAACTCGGCTTTTTGCGAAGCTTCTTTTATTTTATCGAATAATTTATCTTGATTGTCCATGACTATTTTGCTTTTTGATAATACAGTTTATTAACCAGTTCTTTCAGTTTGGTCTTAGCGGCATTCAATTGTGATTTTGAGGTGCCTTCAGAAATCTTTAGCATTTCGGCTATTTCTTTATGAGAGAAACCTTCAATAACAAAAAGGTTAAAAACAGTTTTACAGCCGTCAGGAATGTGGTTTAATAAATTAAGTAGATCTTCTTCTTCCAACGTATTCAGTTCATCGACAGAAGGCTGAGAAATCAGCTTTATGTCGTCTAAATACATATTGAAGTTGGTTGCTTTTCTAATAGTCGCCAAACAATGATTTACAGTTATTCGTCTAGCCCAAGCTTCAAAAGCATACGCTTCTTTTAATTGATCCAGTTTGGTGAAAATAGTAAAGAAAGAATCGGCTAATGCTTCTTCAATTTCTTCTTCCTTTTTTAAATATCTTTTGCATAGGCGGTACAACTTAGGCGCCATGTATTCGTACACCTCACGCTGGGCGTCGCGATGCATTTTTTTACAGTTTGCTATTTGAGTCTCGTTTATCACAATTGTTGTCTTTCTTATATAGAGAGATAAAAAGATAAAAAGGTTGGGATGGGGGTGAAAAAAATATTAAAATATTTTTTTTGGGTTCAAAGGTTCAAAGGTTTTATTGTAATCGAATAGCTTTTACTTAATCGGTAATGTCAATTTATAGATTTTCGTTTCTAAAAGCTCTGTGTCATTGTCTTCGCAAAGCAAAAACTCGATTTTATTATTTTCTTTTTTGTATAAAGTTAGACCTTCAAATTTATTGGTTGCCGTAATTTTTTGAGTGAAATCTATTTTCATAGTTTTAACGTCTATTCTTCCAATGAAACTTCCTAAAATGTCTCCGTCATCATAAGTTGATTTGGTATCTTCGGCAGTTGAAAGGAAATAGATTTTATCATCGACCAAAACAGCATCGGTAAAACTGGAGCGAACGCCTTTTATTTTTGGCAGTTTGTAATTGACCGAAATCAGAGCAAATTCTTCTCCGAGATTTTTAGCGTGAATAGTAAAAATGGTGTTTTTGTTAGTGGCCCCATTTCCTCGATTGAATAAATACCAATTTTCTCCATCAAAAATAGCACCTTCCAGATTAAAATCTTCGGGTTTTATTTCTCCGAAATTCTGCATTACGGCATATAAATCGACTAAATTATTCTTTTGTAAAACCGTTTTCGATTTAATATCAAATTCAATCATTTTATTTCGGTTTTCGGTTGAGCCAGAACCAAAAACATACAATGTGTCGTTATGATGCGTTAGGGATTCAAAATCAGGTTTTAGATTTTTCGGAATATTTTGCATCGGATTATCAATTAAAGCGTGTTGATTTAATTGCTGATTCTGCATATTGTATTCGTAAAGGAATCCGCTGTTGTCGCCAATTACATAAAGTGCATCGTTATTGTAAAATAATCCTGATGCAGAACCGATTCCGATAATTTGAAATAATATTTCTAAGGTGAATTTTTCCATGAGTTTTATTTTGAAGTCTTTAGTTTATCTTGACTTTATCTTTTTAAATGTATTGTTTTTTTCGGCTTCTGAAGTTATTTTTTCAAGAATATCAACGATTAGTTTACTTTTTAAGTTGATATTGTGTTGATAATTGATATTTATTCCGGAATTATTTTTTTCTTGTAATTTATAAAAATCAAAATCCTTCTCTATTTTTTCATTATTTGTTAAGAGTTTGAAATTTTTATGACAGGAATGATCGACGGCTGATATATACCTCATTATTTTTTTTCCATCAATGCTTGGAGGTCTATATTCAAATGGTTTAATTTCTTCAATATCTATCAAACCTTTGTGCGAAAAATAAAGATTCCAAAGATTGCTTTCAGGTACAATAATTTTAGAATATATAAAACATATACTTATTTTCGTTTGATAAGTTTTGCCATTTTCTTTCCAAAATATGTAAACAGGATCATTTGGAAAATCTTCTATACAAAAATCCGTAGTATCATTTAGCTTAATATCATATGTTTTAATACTTCCAACGCAATAACTTTCATAAACACAAATCGTATCTATTTTTCGAGATTGAAGTTCTTTAACATAATTCGAAACTAAACTGTCAATTTTAACTTCCGAGTTATTTTGCGCATTTGCGAAAAACATTAAATGAAAAACAAATAAAATTAGAATTCTTTTAATCATTATGGATTTGAAATACTTGAATTGTTATTTTGAAAATGAGTGTCTAGCCCTGATAGAAATGGAAATACTTTGAAAAGAAATTGCATTTTTTCCTGACATAAGAAAGCGACCAACGGAAGCTCTTGTTATGGCTTTGAAAAAAAGCAGTTTATTGAAAAGTATTGCAATGAATAGCAGGAATATGCTTCGTAAAATTACTATATTTATAAGACAAAAATTGAAAAAGATATGAAATCAATAGATCCGAAAGATTTTAAAGTTGTAGATAAAATAAAGCTTAAAGAAATTCCAACTGTTTTGAATGTCAAAGCAGATGATGACGAAAAAGAAGAAAAATTAGATAAGGTACAAGCCAAATTAAGCGATTTGCAAGACGTAATGTACGCACACAACAAATACAGTGTTTTGATTTGTCTGCAAGGAATGGATACTTCGGGGAAAGATAGTTTGATTCGTGAAGTTTTTAAGGAGTTTAATCCGCGTGGAGTAGTGGTGCATAGTTTTAAAACGCCCACTTCAACAGAACTGGAGCATGATTATTTATGGCGCCATTATATTGCATTGCCAGAAAAAGGAAAGTTTGCCATTTTTAATAGAACCCATTATGAAAATGTTTTGGTAACCCGTGTGCATCCTGAATATGTCTTGGCCGAAAACTTACCAGAAATTAATTCTGTAGAAGATATTACGCCTGATTTTTGGAAAAATAGAATTGAACAGATTAATAATTTCGAAAAGCATATTTCTCAAAACGGAACAATCGTAATGAAATTCTATCTGCATTTGAGCAAAGAAGAACAGCGCCAGCGTTTATTGCGTCGTTTGGAGGAAGAAAAACACAATTGGAAATTTTCGCCAGGAGATTTAAAAGAACGTGGCTATTGGGATGAATACATGAAATATTATGAAGAAGCAATCAATAAAACATCGACTTCGCATGCACCATGGTATATTATCCCTGCAGATGACAAAGAAATGTCACGCTATATTGTAGCAAAAATTATTTGGGAAGAAATGAAAAAACATACCGATATTAAAGAACCTGAACTAGACGAAAAAACGGCTTCCAATATTGAATTGTATAAGAAAGAATTAGGAAAGAAGTAATGGAACAATTGAGATAATTAGTCAATTTGATAATTTTTGAACCCCGATAAGTTTTTAAAAACCTGTCGGGGTTATTTTATATTTATATCTGAGAAAATTTTAAACTGTTTTGTAAATACCATTGGTCAAAACAAAAACGCAGTTCGTCAAACTAATTTTAATAGTGCTTGTGGTTTATGCTCCTTTGTTATTTGTTTCAAAAAATATAGGACTATTTTTGAAGTCAAATTTTCTCAATAAATTAACTATAAATGATTGCAATCAGTAAAAATAGGCATTGGATATTTTTAGTCTTTTTTTGGAGCTTGTTGGGTATCACGATTTGGGCGCAGATGATCGAAGATTACGATTTCTTTACCGCTACGATTCAGGCTGTTTTAGTTTTGTTTTGTTCTGCTGTTTTAGCTCATATTTTAAGTGATGTTATACTGCCCAAAGCGCTAAAACAAAATAAAATGAGCTGGTTTGCGGTACAAAGCGTTTTTGTTGTAATGCTTTTGGGGTTTTGTCTGTCATTGATTTATATTGTTTTTTCTGATTCGGTTTTGAGAAGGAAAGCATATCCTGAAGCAGCAGATGTAGATTCTCTACAATTTTTGTGGGCACGATTTTATGGCAACATTCCGTCAGCGATTTTAATTTGTGGTACTGCTTGCGGACTTCGATTTTATCAGGAACATAATGTCATCGAAAGAAATCATGCACAATTACAGCAGGTTCATTTAGAAGCACAAATTAAGATTTTACAAGATCAGATCAATCCGCATTTAATGTTTAATGTGTTAAACCATATTCATATTCTGATGCAAAGCAATGTAAAGTTAGCTTCAGATTTATTGGTTCAGTTTTCGGATATTTTGAGGTATCAATTGTACGAATGCAATAAGGAATACGTGCCTCTGCATCTTGAAATTAAATATTTAAAAGACTTAATTGCTGTTGAAGAAACCAGATGGGGAAATGAACTAGAGGTTAAAAGTAAATGGAGCATTGAAAATGGACAGCTTCAGATTGTGCCTTTGCTTTTGGTTCCGTTAATTGAAAATGCATTTAAACACGTTTCAAGGCTTCCGAACCAAAAAAGATATGTGCATTTATCCTGCAAACAGCTCAACAATCAATTGAGTTTTAAAATTGAAAACTCTTATACAGAGCAATATAAAATAGCTTCAAAAAATCAAGGATTAGGTTTGGAAAATGTAAAGAAAAGGCTGGAAATACAATATCCAGAAAAACACAATTTAAACATCCATAAAACCGATTCGGATTTTACCGTTGAAGTAACTCTAGATTTGAGATGATTTTTTGCCACAGATTATAGTTTTTTTGCCACGACCCGAGCGATAGCGAACAGGCGAAGCAATTGCACGAATTAACGCGAATTTTTAATCTTGAAAATCTTAACATATTGCTTTGTGCTCTTAGCATCCTTTTATAAAACTAAAACTTTGCGAACTTTGCGTTAAAATTTTTAGCCACAGATTATAATGATTAAAGGGATTTCAAAAAAATCTGCTAAATCTGCTAAATCTGCTAAATCTGCTAAATCTGCCAAATCTGCCAAATCTGCGTGAAACAAAAAAACACCAAACCAGAAACAAAAAAAAGATGAATATGAAATGTCTCATTATCGATGATGAACCCATAGCAAGAAACGGAATAGCAGATTTTGTTTCTAAAATTGATTTTCTAGAAACTGTAGCGACTTGTGCTTCGCCTCTAGAAGCGACTTCATATCTTCAGGAAAAACAGATCGATTTATTATTTCTGGATATCAATATGCCTTATTTATCGGGATTGGAGTTTTTAGAATCTTTAGAGAATCCACCTTTAGTAATTTTTACAACTGCTTATTCAGAACATGCTTTAGACGGATACCGACTTCAGGTTGTAGATTATTTATTAAAGCCCATTACATTTCAGCGTTTTTATCAGGCTTCGTTAAAAGCAAAGCAATGGCATCAAATGATGAATTCTCCAAAACAAAGTCAATTAGATCCTTTTTTATATGTGCGTCAGGAAGAAGGATTTCAGAAAATTTCTTGGATAGATATTTTGTATATCGAAGGAATGCAAAATTATGCTAAGCTTCATTTTAAAGATAAAGTGCTAATTATTCATCAAACGATGATATCATTAGAAGAAACACTCCCTGCAGAAATTTTCTTTAGAATCCATAAATCATTTCTGGTAAATGTTACACATATAGATTCTATTTCTGGCGGGCGATTATTTATAAAAGGACAAGAACTACCTATTTCAAGAACTCGAAGAGAAGTATTATTGAAAGAGGTAGTGTATAAAAACTTGTTAAGCAGATAGCTCTAGAATTTCCATTTTAGAGCTATTGCTCCATAAAAAGTAGTAGTGAATCTTGGATCTGCAATATCTTTTTCTTTAAAGATTTCTTTAATTTTTCGGTTCGTCGTCGAAAAACTTCGAACAAGAGTAGTTCCTCCAGTTGGTTCTAAAATCCAATGTTTTCCAAATTTCATCTGAGGTCTTAAGCCTGCAATTATCTGCTGATATCCGAGTAATGTAGATTTATTTCCAATTTTGGTTTCAGCTGTCATTCCGCTTAATTCAGCTACTGCTTTTAAGTCAAAATGATCAGACATTCGATAGCCTATTTCTACGCCTTCCGGAAAAGCAACCTTAAAATGTAAAGCTCCAGTAGATTCCCAGTTAAAATAAATTCCAGGAAGCACCATTGGAACACCAAAACTATTAGTCAAAACAGGACCTGCACCCAAAGCCAGTTTAGGGTTAAATTGTTTGATAAAAAGAATTCCCCCTTGAATAAGGACATCATCTTTATTAATTTCGACCATGTCTGTATAAACACCAACGGAAGCCATTATTAATAAAGACCATGAAGAAGAAATGGAACGTAAATGCTTAACTCCAATTTGCGTATTGAGTAATTCATTCGGAAATCCGCCTTGAAATTCTACTGGTAGATCTTGAATATTGTAATTTCTGTTTTCCATTTTGGCGTAACTGCTATTAAAAAATACAGACCAGAGTTTTGGATGATCGTATTTATCCATTTTTATAGATAGGGGTACTTCAAAAGCGATCTGTGATCTTTTAAAATTGCTTTCGGCATTTGTTTTCGTACTGTCCAATGGCCTTACATATTTAGAAAAAGGGACAAAATCGAGTTTAAATTCGCCTGAAATTCCCGATTGTGAGCGTGCAGCAACTGTGGCAAGTAAAAAAAGTAAAAGTTGCGATAGATAAAAGATTGTTTTGTTCATGATTTGATTAATTTTTCTGCGAATTACCGCGTTCCAAATCAATCCTGAAAAATCATTTGACTACTAGCACTTTTGTTTTGACGAATGGTATGTGATAAAAATAAAAAACCCGACAGACCATTCAGACTGTCGGGTTTTTACCAAAAACAAAATAATAAATTAAACCTATTTTTTATAGTTTAAAACCATAAGCAACACGCAATGCTACTTGATTGGTTCTAAAATCGTGATAATCTTCGTAACGAACACTTAAGTCGATGTACTTGTTGGCATAACCAATTCCTGGAGCCCATAAAAAAGTTGTTTTATCGTAACCATTTGTTACCGCAAAACCAGCACCCAGTTCTCCTAAAACATAAAATTGATCTTTTAAGACAAAAGCTTTAAAACCTGCTTTGGCCGGAATAAATCCAAGATCTTTTATGTTGTTTCCAAGGTCATCTTTTCCCATAAATAGGTTTGTAAAACCCGTTGTTAAAGTCAAAGATGTTTTCTTAGAAAGATCATATTGTAAACGAACGTCTCCCCCAAGAGCCCAGTCGTAATCACCGTCGGTCGGTAATCCTCCATTTAATCCGACTCCTAATCTAAAACCCTGATCGTAATTTTCTACTCCGCTCTCTTGAGCAAAAGTGGTGTTGGCAAATAAAAACGTGAACGCAGCTAGGCATAACATCTGTAATTTTTTCATGGCTTATATTTTTGAAATTTCTATGTTGTAAAATTATATTGGAGGCGTTTGGAGTTTGTTATACAATTTTTAAAAATCGTTACATAATATTGAGTTCGTCTTATTTTTGTCTTAAAATTGGTATATATTTTTATTGATAGGATAGAATTCGAAGCTTCTGACTATCTTTGCGCACAAAATAGAATAAAAGTGAATTTAAAGCAGTACACCAAAGAGTTTTCGTATAATTTAAGACTAGCATATCCCGTAATTTTGGGTATGGTCGGGCATACTTTAATTGGTATTGTTGATAATATAATGGTTGGTAAAATTGGAAGCACAGAATTGGCGGCAGTTTCACTGGGTAACAGTATGATTTTTATTGCAATGTCTTTAGGAATCGGATTTTCTACAGCTATTACGCCAATCGTTGCCGAAGGTGATGCGGAGAAAAACGATACCAAAATTCGTTCTGCCTTTCATCATGGATTATTTCTATGTACAATTCTAGGATTGGTACTTTTTACCGTTATCATGTTTGCTAAACCAATTATGGAATTGTTAAAACAGCCAGAAGATGTTATTGTACTTGCAAAACCTTATTTAGGATGGGTAGCTTTTTCTTTGATTCCGCTTGTAATGTATCAGGGGTATAAGCAATTTGCAGACGGAATGTCTTTGACCAAATATTCTATGTATGCGATGGTAATGGCAAATGTGCTTCACGTAGGTATAAATTATGTTTTGATTTACGGAATCTGGATTTTTCCAAAAATGGGAATTATTGGCGCAGCATTAGGAACCGTAATTTCGAGAATATTTTTGGTAATGTTCATGCATATTATGCTTTCGCGAAGAGATGATTTAAAGCGATTTTTTAAAGGTTTTAGTTTTAATGAAATCAAAAAAACTATGATCAAAAAAATTATCAGTATCGGATTTCCTTCTGCAATGCAGATGCTTTTTGAAGTGGTTTTGTTTACCGCTTCGATCTGGCTTTGCGGGAACATCGGAAAAACAAGTCAGGCTGCCAATCAGATTGCTTTGAGTTTGGCTTCGATGACTTTTATGTTTGCAATGGGATTAAGTGTAACTTCTATGGTGCGTGTAAGTAACCAAAGAGGACTGATGGATTATAAAAAACTGATTGTTGTTGCCCGTTCTATCTTTTTGCTTGCTATAATATTAGAGACCGTATTTGCAATTTTCTTTATTATTTTCCACGATTATCTTCCATACATTTTCTTAAATATGGAAAATACAGGGCAGATTTTAGATAACGAAGAAGTTATTGGCATTGCTTCAAAACTGCTTTTAATTGCAGCTGTTTTCCAGATTTCTGACGGAATTCAAGTTGTTGTTTTAGGCGCTTTACGCGGATTACAAGACGTAAAAGTTCCAATGTACATTACTTTTGTAGCCTATTGGGTTATTGGTTTTCCGATTTCCTATTATTTAGGAGAACACACAGAACTGAAGGCGCAAGGAGTTTGGGTCGGACTTTTGGCAGGTTTGACTGCAGCGGCAATTTGTCTTTATATTCGTTTTCATTACTTGACAAAGAGATTAATTGCGAAATCAGATATAGAATAATTAAATTTGAAAAATATATTTCACTGATTTTGAAGATTAAAACAAGAGAAATCGGTTAAAAAAATAATAATCAATTACTAAAAAAATAAACACATATGGAATTACCTAAATTTTTACTTGGAGATAACACAGATTTTCCAGACGATATTTTTATCATTCACTTAGATTATCCAAGATTTATAATCAATTTGAAAGATGATGAGGTGGAGTTTTTAGAAGAAGCTGAAGATCTTGACGAAGCAGAATTAAATGCCGAAATGGAAGATTTAATTGAAAAAGCAAATGAGTTTTATGATAGAGAAATAAACCGTTACGAAGAGTAATTTGTTTCTCTAATTTTACGTTCTTATAACTATCTTAATGAAAAACTTACGTTTCTTAAAACCGATTTTTAGTTTCATCGCAATCGGATTATTGATTACCACTCTAAGTCGAGTATTTTTATTTTTTCTTTTTAAAGAAAGAGTAGTTCAAACGCCAGATTTCTGGTATATTTTTCCAATCGGTCTTCGAATGGATTTGATATTACTTTGTTATTTGTCGTTTCTTCCAGCATTACTAATTACCTTTTTGCCGAATAAATGGCTAAAATTTACCAATAAGTTTCTGGTAGTATATAGTTTTCTGTTTCTGTTTTTAATTCTTTTTGTAGAATTAGCTTCGCCAGATTTTGTAAAACAATATGATACACGTCCTAATAAGATTTTCTTAGATTATCTTATTTATCCAAAGGAAGTTGTAGGAATGCTTTTAAAAAGTTATTTGACTTCTATAATCGTAACATTTTTAATTTTAGGAGTTGCGCTTTATTTTGCTGTCAAAAAAGGAAAACAATTATTCTATACTTCAAGTGCAGAATACAAATTCAAGTTAATGATATTTCCATTAGTAGCTTTTTTATTGTTTTTTGGAGCACGTTCTAGTTTAACTTCAAAACGTCCTATTAATGCGAGTAATGCTGTTTTTTCTACCGATCAATTAACAAATGCTCTTGGATTAAATTCATTTTATACGGTTGCTTTTGCTGCCTATTCAATCAAAAATGAAGGAAATACAAAAATGTATGGAAAAATGGATGAAGCCGAAGCTATTGCTCGTGTAAAAAAATACATGATCGCGGGGCCGAAGGATTTTACCGATGCTGAAATTCCGTTTTTGCATGTCCAGCAACCAGATTCTTTATTGAAGAAACCTTACAATTTAGTAATCTTTTTGCAAGAAAGTTTAGGCGCAGAGTACGTTGGAATTTTAGGCGGAAAACCATTAACGCCAGAATTTGATAAATTATCTAAAGAAGGAACATTATTTACTAATTTGTATTGCACAGGAACCAGAAGTGTTCGCGGAATTGAAGCAGTAGTAACTGGATTTTTGCCTTCGCCATCTGAAAGTGTCGTAAGATTAGGAAATTCACAGCAAGGCTTTTTTACCTTAGCAGATGCTTTAAAACAAAAAGGGTACGACACCAGTTTCATTTACGGAGGAATGGCCAATTTTGATAATATGGCTTCATTTTTTAATGGAAATGGTTTTCAAGATATTGTTGATCAAACCGATTTTGAATCTGATGGGAATAAATATGCTTTTAAAGGAACTTGGGGATATTCTGATGAAGATTTGGTAACCAAAGCCAATCAGTATTTTAAATCAAAAGGAGATAAACCGTTCTTTTCCTTAATGTTTTCGACTTCTAATCACGAACCTTTTGAATATCCGGCAGGAAGAATTAAACCTTATGATAAAAAACCTAACACGGTAAATAATGCCATGAAATATGCCGATTTCTCTATTGGAAAATTCTTTGAAATGGCAAAAAAAGAGGATTATTTTAAAAACACAATTTTCATTGTAATCGCAGATCATAATACTAGAACATACGGCAAAAATTTAGTTCCAATAAATAAATTCCATATTCCAGCATTTATTATGGGGCCGGGAGTTCCAAAAGGAGCAGTTTATGACAGACTAGCAAGTCAAATTGATATTCCGCCAACATTGTTAGGGTATTTAGGAATGCCTTTTGAAACCCCAATGGTAGGACGCAACTTGACAAAATTAGATTCAAAAGTGCAAGGAAGATCTATTATGCAGTTTAATGACATTAATGCATTTAGAGTTGAGAATCAAGTTGTGATCATGCAGCCCAATTTGAAACCATTACAATTTGAAATCAAAAATGATACAACTTTAATTCCAGTTAAATTAAACGAAGATTTAGCAAAAGATGCCTTAGCGCATGTTATTACAGCAGGGAATTTGTATAAAGAGAGTAAGTATAAGCTTAGACCTAAAAAATAGGTTCAAAGGTTCAGAGTTACAAAGTAACAAAGTAACAAAGGTTCAAAGAAGCAGAGAAAAACTTTGCCACTTTGGACCTTTGTTACTTTACACCTTTATTAAAATATAGTTTTAATAACTCAGAAGCAGCGGCAAAAGATGAAATTTCATTGTTTTGCACTGCTTTTTTGTTTTCTTCCAATAATGAAATAATTTCAGGGAGGTTATAAAAATTCTGTTTCAATTGCTCATTGATGGTTTCCATCATCCAAAAATGATTTTGTTCGTTTCTTTTTTCTTGGAAAAATCCTGATTCTTTTGTCAATTCTAAATAATTAGAAATCGTACTCCAAACTTCGGGAATTCCATCTTTTGTTAGCGAACTGCAAGTGGTTACTTTAGGCTGCCAATTTGATTTTTTTGGAGGAAATAAATGTAAAGCACGATTAAACTCTAATTTCGCCTGATTGGCTTTTTTTACATTGTCGCCGTCTGCTTTGTTGATTACAATTGCATCAGCCATTTCCATTATACCTCGTTTGATGCCTTGGAGTTCATCGCCTGCACCAGAAATTTTTAAAAGTAAAAAGAAATCGACCATACTGTGCACAGCAGTTTCGCTTTGACCAACACCAACTGTTTCGATAATTATAGTATCAAAACCTGCGGCTTCACAAAGAATAATCGTTTCTCGGGTTTTTCGAGCCACTCCTCCTAAAGTTTCTCCAGAAGCACTTGGCCTAATAAAAGCATTTTCGTCTTTAACCAATTCTTCCATTCTAGTTTTGTCGCCCAAAATACTTCCGTGCGAAAGCGAACTGCTGGGATCAACGGCCAAGACCGCTACTTTTTTTCCTAGTTGAGTGAGATGTTTTCCAAAAGCTTCAATAAAAGTGCTTTTTCCAACACCGGGAACCCCCGTAATTCCAATTCGAATTGATTTATTAGCATGAGCCAAGCAGCCTTGAATGACCTCGCCAGCTTTTTCAAAATGATCTGGATTGGTGCTTTCGATTAAAGTGATGGCACGGCTTAAAGAGGTTCTGTTTCCTTCTAAAATACCATTAATTAACTCTTGAGAAGAAGGTTGTTGTCTGCGTTTATTTTTAATTTGATTGATAGCCAAAATATTGGTGATTTCGGGAGGTGAAATTCCAGCTTTTTTAGATATGCTACCAGTTTGTTTATTAGAATTTGACAAAACGCACTTTTTAGAAATGTAAAAGTACAGAAAACAAAAGCAGTTTCAAAAAGTTAGTTTGCCACGAATTACACGAATTTCTACTAATTCGTGGCAAAAAAACTTAGAATCTTAGTTTCTTAGCAACTTAGTATCTTTTTAATACCCAGCAGTAAACCTAACTTGGTGATGTTTTGGAGTTTCTACTTCATCAGCAATTACAACCGCTAAATCTTCTACAGAAAGAATACTTCTTTGCTCATCATTAAAAACAGGATTTTCTAATCCTAAACGGTATTTTCCAGTTCTACCTGTTTTAGTTCCAGCATGCATTTCGAAAGCAGGACTAAAAAATGCCCAGTCTAAATCTTTTTCTTCTTTTATGATATTTAAATAATGTCTTGCAGCATTTGCACCTGGGAAAATCTCTTTTGGAAAATCTGGAGTGTCAACCGCTTGTAAATCTGGAGCAACATATAAACTTCCTGCACCACCGATGGTGATAAAACGTTTAACACCCGATTTTTTAACCGCTTCCTGAATAGCTTTGGATCCAGCTAAAAAGTCATCGTAAATATTTGGGTTAGTCCATCCCGGATTATAAGCATTAACCACAACATCATGACCTTTTAAGATCTCTGCCAAAGCATCAATATTAAAGATATCTGTAGCAACCCAAGTAGCGTTTGCTGTATCTTTTGGAGTTCTTGCAATAGCAGTGATTTCATGTTTTCTATCTGCTAATTCGTTTAAAATTGCTGAGCCAACAAATCCTGTAGCTCCGATAAGTGCGATTTTCATAATATATAAATTTATTTAGTAATAAAAAATGTTACAGTTTAGGTTAAAAAAATAGTTTTAAAATTGATTCGAAAAATCTTCCAATGAAATACCTTCCAGCTGTAAGCTAACTTTCTGATTCATTTCGCTGTATAAATTCTCCAAATGCTGATTGATGTTTTTTCCAACAGGACAATCAGGATTCGGTTGGTTTTTAGCAAAACCTAAACCAATAGTTTCAAAGGTCATTTCGAATATTTGTTTTAAAGTCAGTTCGGCAGCATTAACCGCCAATTTTGTACCGCCATTTTTTCCTTCTTTACTTTCTACAACATGATGCGCTTTTAGGTTGGCAATTTCTTTTCGAACCAAAACAGGATTTAAATTAATACTTCCCGCAATAAACTCCGATGATAAATAATCATTAGGGAATTTATGCAGCAGAGTAAGAATGTGAATAGTTATGGCAAATTTACCTGAAATCATACTGTAATAAAATATGTTACAAATTTACATCTTTTTGTAACACAAAATACTAATTTAACTTTTTTTTATTTATTAGTGATTAGTAACTAGTTCTTAGTAATTAGTCTTGAGCCTTTGATACTTTGTAATTATTACTTTTGCATAGTAATTAGTAAAAACTATTAATTGTAAGCTGAAATGGTAGGAAAAAAGAATTGTGAGCATTAATTTTAAATTCTAACAAATTGATTCCTAAAAAAAAGTACTAACAACTAATCACTAAAGGCTAGTTACTAATTACTAAAAACCAATTAATGAACAACTTCATTCTAATATTTCTCTTTCTTTCACTCGGATTGATTTTACAGCGAGTAAAACAATTCCCGACTCATATTTATAAGACGCTCAATAAAATTGTTATTTATTTTTGCCTTCCAGCGGTTACTTTATACCATATTCCGAAGATAAAATGGAGTAGCGAATTACTGTTTCCGATAGGAGCAGGGTGGATTACTTATATTCTGGCTTTTATTTTTTTTCATTTTTTGGGAAGAAGAAATGGCTGGTCGAATAAACTGATTGGATGTTTGATTTTGACGGCAGGATTGAGCAACAGTTCATTTCTCGGATACCCAATTATTGAAGCCTTGTTTGGTAAGAAAGGCCTAGAAACGGCAGTTTTGGTAGATCAGCCCGGAACTTTTGTTGTGGTTTCAACACTTGGTGTTTTTACAGCCGCTTTTTATTCTAAAGGAAGCCCAGATGCTTTCGGTATTTTCAAAAAGATTATTTTGTTTCCTCCTTTCATAATGTTTGTTATCGCTTGTTTAATGAATATTTTTCAAGTTAATTTAAATGAAAATTTTCAATCAGCACTATTAAAAATTGGAAGTTTGGTAACGCCTTTAGCTTTGCTTTCGGTTGGTTTGCAGTTAACTTTTGATAGAAAAAGCCAGCATTGGAAATTTTTGCGATTGGGGCTTTTCTTTAAACTGCTTTTAATTCCTTTTGTGATTTTTGTTCTTTACGTTTTCATTTTTAACCAACATTCTGAAGTTATAAAAATCACTATAATGGAAACCGCTATGGCTCCAATGATAACCGGTGCAATCTTAGCCTCAACATACGGATTAAAGCCAAAATTAAGCAGTATGATGATTGGTTTCGGAATCCCGATTTCTTTTGTAACGCTTGCTTTTTGGTACTTCATTCTAAGTTTTATAGGAGTAAAATACTAATTATATCGATAAAGTAGAATTTTAACTTTTTTTTACCTTTTGAATGTTTTCTAAATGCATTTTTTAGTTAATTTTAGATGAACTAAAAAAATATAAATTATGTCAACATTAAGATTAGGCGATATAGCTCCAGATTTTCAGGCAGAAACCACACAAGGACCAATTAATTTTCACGAATGGTTAGGAGATTCTTGGGGTGTTTTATTTTCTCATCCAGCAGATTTTACTCCTGTTTGTACTACTGAATTAGGAACTGTAGCGAACTATGTTCCAGAATTTCAAAAAAGAAATACTAAGGTTATTGCTTTGAGTGTAGACGGTTTAGACTCGCATAAAGAGTGGATTAAAGATATTAACGAAACTCAAAATACAGAAGTAAATTTCCCAATTATTGCCGATGAGGATAAAAAAGTAGCAAATCTATATGATATGCTTCATCCAAATGCAAGTGATAAATTTACAGTACGTTCTGTTTTTGTTATCGGTCCAGATAAAAAAATCAAATTGACTTTGACATATCCAGCTTCTACAGGAAGAAATTTTGATGAATTACTCCGTGTAATTGACAGCTTACAATTGACAGCGAATTACAGCGTTGCAACACCAGCAAACTGGAAAGATGGAGAAGATGTTGTAATTGCACCAGCAATTCCAGATAGTGATATTCCAGCAAA
The DNA here is from genome assembly GCF_056824325.1 of Flavobacterium sp. B330r. Lineage (NCBI taxonomy): Bacteria > Pseudomonadati > Bacteroidota > Flavobacteriia > Flavobacteriales > Flavobacteriaceae > Flavobacterium > Flavobacterium sp. B330r. The sequence goes on along the minus strand of NZ_CP124860.1, from coordinate 724,921 downwards.
ATTCCCGAAAGGACACACACCAATCAAACCTTATTTGCGTTTGACACCGCAGCCGAATAAATAGTTTTTTTTGAGGTCCTAAGATACTAAGATACTAAGGTGCTAAGGTTCTAAGTTTTTTTTTCTTAGAATTTTAGCATTTTTGTTTTTATGAAAGCAAAGAAAATTAAAAAGTGTTGAGACTTTCAATTTATGAAAAGTTCAACACTTTATATATAAAGGCTTAGAACCTTAGTAGCTTAGCATCTCAGAACCTTACTTGGCTGCCAACAAAGCATTCATTCTTTTCTTGTCTCCTACAACCCACAGAATGTCATTTTTCTCCAAGATCAAACTAGATTCAGGATTTAAGATACGATTTCCGTTTCGTTCAATTCCTACAACCATCCCATCTGTTTTGGCTCTGAATTGTCCGATGCTTTTTTGAATAAATTCGTCTTGAGAAACTTCAAGCTGACGTAAAACAATATCGGTTTCTTCTACTTTTGCAGGCGGTTCTGTTTCGTTTTGAGTTAAGAATTTTGTGAATTCTGTAATTTGAGCATCAGTTCCGATTACGCAAATTTCGTCGCCTGGAAATAAGCGTTCGGTTTTAGTAGGAATCGGAATTGTGACTTCTCCTCGTTTAATGTAAGCGATATTAATTCCTAATTGCTCACGAATTTTAAGTTCTTGTAAAGTTTGTCCGACTAGATTAGATTCCTTTTTAATTTCGAAGAAAGACATGTGTCCGTCCCATGGCATTAAATTAGCATATCTTCTGTCGATCTTTTTGTTTTCACGATCGTTAAGATTCTTTAAAAAGTGACTTTCAATTCTGTGGTATTGCTCGTTTAATTTTTTAGGAAAAAGTTGATAAGCTCCAATTGCAATAATCAGCGCGACGAAAGCAACCAAAGGAGAGAAGAAAATATTCAATAAAAAACCGACAAAGAATAAACCAAGGCTCATTCTAATCAAAATAAGCATTAACAGTGCGCCACGATATTTACGTTCTTCCCAAAGAGCTTCAACTTCATCTACTTTTACACGACGAAGCGAAAGCGCCCATAAAAACGGTGCAATTACAACCAAAGTCAGTAAAGCGGCCAAAGTATTTCCGAATCGTGTATCGGCTACTAAAGGCGCTACAAATTTAGATGACAATAATATGATGGCAGTAATAATAATCGTATGAAGAACAATTTGAGTAATCGAAGAACGAAGAACAATCTGCCAAGTACTGACAGATTTAATCGCTTGGGCATTCACACTATAACGGTTAATATTTTTAACCCATCTTTTAGGCATTTTTGCTTCTAAAAAGAAAGCAAACCGCTCTGAATATTTAATTAAGAAAGGAGTAGTAAATGTAGTAATTGCAGATACTGCCACAATAATAGGATATAAGAAATCGCTGGTAACTTTTAAAGTCATTCCAAGCGTTGCAATAATAAAAGAGAACTCTCCAATTTGAGCCAAACTCATCCCGGTTTGAACAGATTGTTTTAAAGGTTGGCCAGAAATTAAAGCTCCGATAGAAGAACTGAATGCTTTTCCGAAGATGGTCAATAAAGTGATTATAGCCACAGGAAGAGCATAATTAACCAATGTTATAGGGTTGATTAACATTCCTACTGATACAAAGAAAACAGCACCAAAGAAATCTTTTACGGGCTGAATTAAATGTTCGATTTTTTCTGCCATTGTAGTTTCAGCAATAATAGATCCCATAATGAAGGCGCCTAACGCTGGAGAGAAACCAACATTTGAAGCAAAAATCACCATCATTAAGCATAAGGCTAATGAGATTATCAAGAGCATTTCGTCTGTTAATAGATGTTTTGCTTTTTTGAAGATGGTTGGAATGATAAAAATCCCTCCTAAAAACCAGATGATTAAAAAGAAAACAAGTTTTAAAACAGATTGCAATAATGCAGTTCCAGAAACCTGATCGCTTACGGCAATAGTTGATAATAAAACAAGCATCAAGATGGCAACTATATCTTCTACAATTAAAGCTCCGAAAACAATCCCTACGAATTTTTTTCCTTTAACTCCCAATTCGTCAAAAGCTCTAATGATAATGGTTGTGGATGAAATAGAAAGTGTGGCTCCTAAGAAAATACTATCCATTTTTCCCCAGCCCATCCATTGCCCGACTGCATAACCAATTACGGTCATAAACAAAATCTGGGTTATGGCGGTGACAGACGAAGTCCCTCCAACCTTCATTAGTTTCTTAAAGCTGAATTCGAGTCCTAAACTGAAAAGTAAAAATATAACCCCGATTTCGGCCCAGACTTCAACACTTTTCATGTCGGTTATAGATGGGAAAAAATCAAAATGGTTTCCAGCCAAAAAACCTGCAATCAGGTAGCCTAAAACCAAAGGTTGTTTCAATCTTCTAAATAATAGAACGGCAATTGCGGCAGTCATTAGGATTAAACCTAAATCACTAATTAAAGGTTGTAAGTGGTGTGTAGTTTCAGCAGCGGCGCTTAGTGCAATCATAGGTGGTATTTTAGTTTTCAGTGAGCTTGATCCAGCTTTTTATTTAAAGTTTTTTGTTCAAACTCTGGCTTTCTGAACAAAACGACTTTTTTAATGTAATTCACTGAACTCCAACTAAAATAAAGTTAAGTGAAGTAATCTGGACTACCCCGGGTTAAATAAAAAAAGCTATCTCGATAAAGATAGCTTTTTTTGATAAAATATTTGGTGTTTTTCTTAAATTCCTGTGTAGTTACTAGGTGTTATCGCTAATAATTCTGCTCTAACTGCATCTGAAACTTCCAAAGTTGCAATGAAGTTATGAATCGCATTTTTGTCAATCGCTTCATTAGTTCTAGTCAAACCTTTTAAAGCTTCATACGGATTTGGATAAGCTTCGCGACGTAAAATTGTCTGAATAGCTTCAGCCACAACTGCCCAGTTTCTCTCTAAATCTTCAGCAAATTTGTTTTCGTTTAAAAGTAATTTGTTTAAACCTTTCAAAGTAGCTTCAAATGCAATAATAGTATGTCCGAAAGGAACACCAACATTACGTAAAACAGTACTGTCAGTTAAGTCACGCTGTAATCTTGAAACAGGAAGTTTTGCAGCCAAGTGTTCAAAAATTGCATTTGCAATTCCTAAGTTTCCTTCAGAATTTTCAAAATCGATTGGGTTTACTTTATGAGGCATTGCAGACGAACCAATTTCTCCCGCTTTAATTTTTTGCTTAAAGTAATCCATTGATACATATGTCCAAATATCACGATCTAAATCGATGATGATCGTATTGATCCTTTTTAAAGCATCAAAGAAAGCTGCGAAATGATCGTAATGCTCGATTTGAGTTGTTGGGAAAGAATGTTTTAAACCAAGATCGGTTTCAACAAATTTATTTCCGAATTGTTTCCAGTCAATTTGCGGGTAAGCTACGTGATGCGCATTAAAGTTTCCTGTTGCTCCTCCAAATTTAGCAGCAAACGGAATATTGAATAGCAATCGCATTTGCTCTTCTAAACGTTCTACAAAAACCAAAATCTCTTTTCCTAAACGAGTAGGAGAGGCTGGTTGTCCGTGTGTACGTGCCAACATTGGGATGTTTTTCCATTCAACACTTAATTCTTTTAATTTTGCAATTACGGCGATTAAGGTTGGCATATAAACTTGCTCAAACGCTTCTTTTGTAGAAAGCGGAATAGCAGTGTTGTTAATATCTTGAGATGTTAATCCGAAGTGAATGAACTCTTTGTACTGAGATAAACCTAATTTCTCAAAAGCATCTTTAATAAAGTATTCAACTGCTTTTACGTCGTGGTTGGTTACTTTTTCTGTTTCTTTAATCCAAAGTGCATCTTCTGTTGAGAAGTTTTTGTAGATATTTCTCAAGCTTTCAAATAAACTAGAGTCAATACCTTGTAACTGAGGTAATGGAATTTGGCATAAAGAAATGAAGTATTCCACTTCAACCAAAACGCGGTATTTTATTAAAGCTTCTTCAGAGAAGAAAGGTGCTAAATTTTGAGTTTTATTCCTATATCTTCCATCGATTGGCGATATAGCATTCAATTCGTTTAGAGTAGTCATTGTTATGTTGTTTTTCGAAAGGTGCAAATATAAGGTATTGTTAAAACTTCTGAAAGCTATATTAGAGCTTAAATTATGGTTTTGAAAATTTTATCCCAGATTGTGAAGTAAAAACCGTAATTGTGAGATTCATTTTTATGATGATCATTATGAAATTTAGTAGTCGATATCCATTTTGTGAAGTAATTGTTGTACCAGAAAGATGGAAATATGTCTTTTTTTAAATGTCCAAATATTCCATAAGTAAGATTGAGAATCAAATAAATAATGATGCTCAAATAATTAAACTTCAAAACCGTAATTAGAAACAGCCATATAAAACCGAAACCTAGAGTTTCTATCGGATGTAGCACATACAAACTAAAAACATTGGTGTCAATATGGGTATGATGCAGTTTATGAATAGGGTACATCCATTTTAAATGATGAACCAGAAAATGAAAAAGGAACATTAAAAGATCCATTAGCAGAATCAATAAAAGTGTATCAAAAATGATAAGTTTAATTGATTGAGAAAAATCTATTTTCATGATTCCGTAGCGATACAGTTCAAAACCTATTAAAGTAATGAATGTGTTGCAAAGCAGTGTAGAAAACACCCATTTTCGATCTTTATTCTTCAAAAAGGTATTTTCGGGTTCGATTACTTTTCCAACTAAAACAGATAAACCTACTAACGCGGCATTTTCTATTAAAAAGAAAACAAAGAGCCAGAATATGTTAAACTGAAATAACTGTTGTAACCAGCTTTCAAAAATCATGTTGTTTTTTCTAAGTTCAGTAATTTTTCTCTTAAATCGGCAACTCCTTCAGAAGCAAATTTGGCAATGGTTTCGACTTTGTTTCGAAGGTTCGGAATCGAAATGGGTTTCGGATCAATATAAAAAACAGGTGTTGTGCTTGGTGTATAAGAAATCAATCCGGCAGCCGGATAAACCTGAAGCGAAGTTCCAATTACGGAAAAATAATCTGCGGTTTCTGTAATGTCAATAGCTTCTTCAAGTGCAGGAACTTCTTCGCCAAACCAAACAATATGCGGACGCAATTGATGCCCGTTTGTATCTAAATCTCCAGTTTGCAAATCTTCGGTCCAGTCTAAAATTAGATTTTTATTTTGTGTGCTACGTACTTTTAATAATTCGCCATGCAAATGCAAAACATTTGTGCTTCCTGCACGTTCATGAAGATCGTCAACATTTTGAGTGATAATTTGTACGTCAAAATCTTTTTCCAATTCAGCCAAAATGATATGCCCCAAATTTGGGTTTACTTCTTTTAACTGTTGGCGTCTTTTGTTGTAAAAATCGAGAACCAATTCTTGGTTTTTATGCCAGCCTTCTGGAGTTGCAACTTCCATCACATCATGCCCTTCCCAAAGACCATCACTGTCTCGAAAAGTTTTAATTCCGCTCTCAGCACTTATTCCTGCTCCTGTTAAAACAACAAGTTTCTTTTTCATTTTTAGTTTAATTAAAAGATAAAAATAGTGATTTCTTTGTTCAAATGTCTAGTAAATAAAGGGTATTTATACTCTTTGTCTCTCGTTCTAAATTATTTAGTTTTAATGTCGCGTTTTATAAAAGTGATGCTAAAATGATTTTAATTCAATTTACAGGATTATCTGGTTCGGGAAAAACGACATTGGCAGAAAATGTCAGACATCTTTTACTTCAAAATAATTATGAAGCCGAAATTGTAGATGGTGATGTGTACCGACAAACGATCTGTAAAGATTTGGGATTTTCTAAAGAAGACCGTTGCGAAAATGTAAGACGTCTTTTTAATGTTGGGCGAAATTTAATTGAGGAAAAGAAAATAGTTCTCATGTCGGTTATTAATCCATATGAAAATCTTAGAAATGAATTAAGGTCTTTTGAATTTGTAAAAACGGTATTTCTGGATTGCGCCATTTCTAATTTGATCGAAAGAGATCCAAAAGGCTTATACAAAAGAGCCTTGCTGCCAGACAGTGATCAAAATAAAATTAAAAGTTTTACAGGAATAAGCGATGTTTTTGAAATTCCGAAAAAAGCAGATTTAGTATTAAAAACAGATTCTGAAACCGTTTCAGTTTCTACCCATAAACTCTACCATTTTATACTTAGCAATTTAAATTTTTAAGGTTATGAATCCTTCTTCTTGTCAGCTTCCAATTTCTTTCTCGATAGAAAAACTGCAAAATGATTTATTGATTTGCGAAACCAATTTATGGACACCACATTTTAATACCAATCGATATGAAGGAAATTGGACAAGTGTTTCTTTACGATCGCAATCGGGTTTAGAGAATGATATTTTTTCTTTTCCAGATAAAGAGTATAAAAATACGCCTTTGCTTGACAGTTGCTCTTATTTTAAAGAAATAATGGATTGGTTTGAATGCGAAAAAGAGGCCGTAAGATTATTAAGACTTGGGCCTAATAGCGAAATTAAAGAACATGTTGATAATGATACTTCATATGAAGATGGATTTTTTAGAATTCATGTTCCAATTATTACAAACTCGGAAGTTTATTTTTATGTCAATCATCAGAAAGTTCCAATGAAAATGGGAGAATGCTGGTACGCCAATTTTCAGTTGCCACATAGCGTGCTGAACAAAAGCCCAGAACCTAGAATTCATTTAACTTTGGATTGCATTAGAAATGAATGGTCTGATGAATTATTTTCTAAAATGGGTTTTGATCTGAATTATGTGCCAAAATATGAATGTTCAGACGAAGTGAAAAGACAAGTTATTGTGGAGCTTTCTAGAAATCCATCGGAGACAAATGATAAGATTATTGCCGAACTTCAATCTCAAATGAAATAATAAAATGGAAAAGGTAAAAGATTTTATTTCAAATTGGATTCCGATTAAATTGATCGAAAAAGATAATGAGGTTTATTTCGAATGGACTTATTTTGCTGATATACCATTTGCAGAACCTTTTTTTGAAGAAACCATTGTAAAATGCCAAAGCCATGACTACAATTCAAAATCATTTAAATTAATAAGTACAGCAGAGAATATTATTGACTGGTCTAAAGAACTCGATTTTGTAGAATTAAAAGGATTGGTTTTTCATGTGTCAAGATGCGGATCTACCATGTTGAGTCAGTCTCTTGCCACTTCATCTGAAAATATAATGGTTTCTGAAGCTCCTATCATCGATCAGATTTTAAGAAGTAATGCTTTTGATTCCGCCATGAAAACCACTTTGCTGAAATCGGTTTTGAGATTCTTAGGGCAAAAAAGATTTTCTGAACAAAAACATTTGATTATAAAACTAGATGCTTGGAGTATTTTTAAAGCTTCTTATTTAAGATCTGTTTTTCCTGAAATTCCGTTTGCATTATTGTACCGAAATCCAGGAGAAGTTTTGAGATCGCATCAAAAAATGGCAGGCATGCACATGATTCCAAATTTAATTCCTTCAAGTGTTTTCGGAATCACTTCTAAAGAAGTTGAAGAAGTAAGTTTTCAGCAATATCAAGTTTTGGTTTTAGAGAAGTATTTTCAAAGTTTTCTAGATTTTTACGAAAGAGACCAAAATATAATAATGCTTAATTACAATGATGGAATGAAGAATGTAATAGAGCGATTCATAGCTTTTATTAATGTTGATTTTTCTGAAAGTGAATTGAACGCTATGCTGGAACGTCTTAAAAAACATTCTAAAAATGAACAAGCAGTTTTTACGGGAGATTCATATAAAGACGATATTTTGTCTGTGAATTTGGCTCAGCTTCATGCTTTGCACGAAAAACTTAATGTCAATTTTATTGCAGATTTGACAGGCTGAAAAATAAGGTGAAGTCTTCTTTCTCTTTTATTTATTATTTTTGCGCCAAACATAAATAAAATGATTGATTTAGATTACCTCGCATTCTTAGAAAATATATTGACAGAAAACAGAAAAGCTAATTTTTTAAAAGTACTAGAAAATAGAACAAAGCATTTTACAGTTGCAGTAGAAGATGTTTATCAAATGCACAATACAAGCGCAGTAATGCGAAGCTGTGAAGTTTTTGGAATTCAGGAATTAAATGTAATTGAACAGCGTTTTGGAAAAAGAATCGACAAAGAAATTGCTTTGGGTGCGCAAAAATGGGTTGACATCAATCGATTTGATTCGGTTTCAGGATGCCTTTCCGATTTAAAAAGTAAAGGATATCAAATTATTGCGACTACTCCGCACGAGAAAGATTGCATGTTGGAAGATTTCGATATTACAAAACCAAGTGCTTTATTCTTTGGAACAGAAAAAGAAGGATTGTCACAAGAAATTATGGACAACGCCGATGGTTTCTTAAAAATACCTATGGTTGGTTTTACAGAAAGTTTAAATATTTCTGTGTCGGCTGCCATTATCATTCAAAGTTTAACCAATAGACTTCGCAGATCTGATATTAATTGGAAATTGACAGAGGAAGAAATTTTAGTAAAACGCTTACTTTGGGCGAAAAACTCTATCAAAGATATAAAACGAATTGAAGAACGTTATTATCAGGATAACCCGAGGGATTAGTGTTCAGTATTTAGTGATCAGTCTCAGTTTTAGGACGAGGGAGTGAATTGGAAATAAAGATAATTTTCCATAAAAAAAGACCGATAGTTTCAACTATCGGTCTTTTTTTATGGAATTTATAAGTATCAGCCTATACTGTAAACTGTGCCTGCGACTGAATACTTAAAATATTATTAGTTAATTAAAACCCAAGTTCCAGCTGCTATTAAAGCTTCAGCTTTTTTGTACTTCATTGTTTCTGTTTTACCAGTAGCAACTTCTTGAACTACAACCGTATCATTTCTGTTGATTTTTGGCATATCTCGAACGATAGTTTCAGTAACTTGACGTTGTTGAGTTTCTCCAGCCTCACGGTTGATGCTTTCGCTATTTGGGATTTCGTCTTTACTTAATTGTAAATTTTCTTTTGGACGAGCGACTTCTCTTGCTTCGTGAATTTCAGGAGTGTTTTGAGCTGGTAAATCACCTTTGAATAAGAATGAAATAACTTCTTTGTTAACGTTATCCAACATTCCTCTAAACAAGTTGAAAGCCTCTAATTTATAGATAAGCAATGGATCTTTTTGTTCGTGAACAGCCAATTGAACAGATTGTTTCAATTCGTCCATTTTACGTAAGTGTTTTTTCCAAGCTTCATCCACAATAGAAAGTGTGATGTTTTTCTCGAAATCAGCAATTAATTGAGCACCTTGGCTATCATAAGCTTTTTTCAAGTCAGTTACCACATTCAAAGTTTTGATTCCGTCTGTAAATGGAACTACAATTCTTTCAAAATGATTGTTTGGCTCTTCGTAAACTCCTTTGATAATTGGGAAAGCTTCTCTAGCGCTTCTTTCTGTTTTTTCAGTATAGAAAGCTAAAGCTTCTTTGTACACTTTTCCAGTAACTTCAATATCAGATAATTTTAAGAAATCTGCTTCAGAGATTGGAGAAGTGATTCCGAAATAACGAATTAAATCAAACTCGTATCCTTTAAAATCATTTGTTACTTTACTGTTGCTTACGATTAATTCGCAAGTATCATAAAGCATATTCGCGATATCCAGTTTCAAACGCTCTCCGAACAATGCGTGACGACGACGTTTGTAAACTACTTCACGTTGCGAGTTCATTACGTCATCATATTCTAATAAACGTTTACGAACACCAAAGTTGTTTTCTTCTACTTTTTTCTGAGCACGCTCGATAGATTTAGTCATCATAGAATGCTGAATAACTTCACCTTCTTTCAATCCCATTCTGTCCATTACTTTCGCAACTCTTTCAGAACCGAATAAACGCATTAAGTTGTCTTCAAGAGAAACATAGAATTGAGAACTTCCTGGATCTCCTTGACGACCAGAACGACCACGTAACTGTCTGTCTACACGACGAGAATCATGACGCTCTGTACCAACGATTGCTAAACCTCCTGCAGCTTTTACTTCTGGAGATAATTTAATATCGGTACCACGACCAGCCATATTTGTTGCAATAGTTACCACTCCAGCTTTACCTGCTTCTTCAACGATTTGTGCCTCTTGCTTGTGCATTTTAGCGTTCAATACGTTGTGTGTGATTCCTCTCATTTTAAGCATACGGCTTAATAATTCTGAAATCTCTACAGAAGTTGTTCCAATTAATACTGGTCTTCCAGCTTGAGATAGTTCCGTAACATCTTCGATTACAGCGTTGAATTTCTCACGTGTTGTTTTGTAGATGTAATCTTCTTTATCAATTCTTGCAATTCCACGGTTTGTTGGAATTTCAACAACATCCAATTTATAAATCTGCCATAACTCTCCTGCTTCTGTAACCGCTGTACCAGTCATACCAGCCAGTTTGTTATACATTCTGAAATAATTCTGTAATGTAACAGTTGCAAAAGTTTGGGTTGCAGCTTCGATTTTTACGTTTTCTTTTGCTTCGATCGCTTGGTGAAGACCATCCGAGTAACGACGCCCGTCCATGATACGACCTGTTTGCTCATCGACAATCATAATTTTGTTGTCCATGATAACGTACTCGACATCTTTTTCGAATAAAGCATAAGCTTTTAAAAGCTGAGTAAGAGTGTGAATACGCTCGCTTTTTACTCCAAAATCTTGAAATAATCTTTCTTTAGCTTCAGCTTCAGCGTCTTTATCTAATTTTTGTTTTTCAATTGCTGCGATTTCTGTTCCAATGTCTGGTAAAACGAAGAAATCTGCATCAGTATCTCCAGAAAGGTATTTAATACCATTGTCTGTTAATTCTACTTGATTGTTTTTCTCTTCAATCACAAAATACAAAGCTTCGTCTACTTTGTGCATTTCGCGATTGTTATCTTGCATGTATTGATTTTCAGTTTTTTGAAGCAATTGTTTAATTCCTTCTTCACTTAAAAATTTAATTAATGCTTTATTTTTAGGTAAACTTCTGTAAGCTCTTAATAATTGGAAACCTCCATCTTTAGTATTACCTTCTTTAATTAATTTTTTAGCTTCAGCTAAGAAACCATTCGCTAACTGACGTTGTTGTGCAACTAAGTTTTCGATTTTTGGTTTCAATTCGTTGAATTCGTGACGATCTCCTTGAGGAACTGGTCCAGAAATAATAAGAGGTGTTCTAGCGTCATCAATTAATACAGAGTCAACCTCGTCGACAATTGCAAAATTGTGTTTTCTCTGCACTAAGTCGCTTGGAGAGTGCGCCATATTATCTCTTAAGTAATCAAAACCAAACTCATTGTTAGTTCCGTAAGTGATATCAGCATCGTAAGCTTTTTTTCTTTGCTCTGTACTTGGCTGGTGATTATCGATACAATCAACAGATAAACCGTGGAATTCGAATAAAGGAGCTTTCCAAGTACTATCACGTTTTGCCAAGTAGTCATTCACTGTTACTAAGTGAACTCCGTTTCCTGTCAAAGCATTTAAATAAAGAGGAAGAGTAGCAACCAAAGTTTTACCTTCTCCCGTTTGCATTTCAGCAACTTTACCTTCGTGTAATACCATACCGCCAATTAACTGAACATCATAGTGAATCATGTCCCAAGTGATGTCTTTTCCAGCAGCATTCCATTTATTTGCCCAGATAGCTTTTTCGCCATCAATAGTAATGTATGATTTTGTTGCTGAGAATTCGCGGTCTTTTGGAGTTGCAGTAACTTCAATATGAGAGTTCTCTTTAAAACGACGAGCCGTTTCTTTTACTACAGAAAACGCTTCTGGAAGAATTTCCAATAAAGTTTTTTCAGAGATTTCATAAGCCTCTTTTTCAAGAGCATCTATTGCATCATAAATATCTTCCCTTTTATCGATGTCTTCGATGTTTTCTACTTCTGCTTTAAGCGAAGCAATTTTAGCATCTTTATCAGCTCTAGCTTCTTTTATTCTGTCTTTAAAATAAACGGTTCTTCCTCTTAATTCGTCGTTTGATAGACTCATTAAAGGAGCTTCGAATGTTTTAATTTTGTTTAAGTAAGGTTGTAAAGCTTTGACATCTTTCTGCGACTTATCGCCGACAAAGACTTTAATAATACTGTTTATGAAACTCATGATTTATTGTATTTCTTTATTATATATATGTATTTGAACCAAAAAAAAAGTCTCTATGATGAGAGACTTTTTCCTTTGGTTTATTTTTTAATATTCATCCTCATTCCAAAGATAATCTTCGTCTGTTGGATAATCAGGCCAAATTTCTTCCATTGATTCATATATCTCACCTTCGTCTTCGATTGATTGAAGGTTTTCTACTACTTCTAATGGAGCACCTGCTCTGATAGCGTAGTCTATAAGTTCATCTTTGTTAGCAGGCCATGGCGCATCACTTAAATAAGATGCTAATTCTAATGTCCAATACATCTGTTATCTGTTTAGTTTGTGCAAAAATAAATTTTTTACTGAAAAAGACAAGTAAATTTTGATTTATTTTAATAAAATTTAAGAACGTCGATTATTAAATTCCAATTTTTAAATTCCAAACTTCAAAAAAGAAGTTTAAAAACCAATATTTAAATTCCAAATCCCAATGTTGGAAGGCTTTTTTTGTTTTTTATAAATTCAAAAGAATTTAAATTTTTCTCTTGGAATTTGGGATTTCAAAAATTTGGAATTTTCAGAAAATTCATTTTCTGGGTATCCATTTCACTTCCTCCGCTTTTAAGTCTGAGGACAACTTTCGTGCCAAGACAAAAAGGTAGTCAGAAAGTCGGTTTAAGTACGTGATTGCTATTTCAGGAACGTGTTCATTATGGCTTAAATGCACTGCTAAACGTTCTGCGCGACGACAAATACAGCGCGCTATATGACAATGTGACACGGTAGGATGGCCACCGGGTAAAACAAAATGAGTCATTGGCGGAAGGCTTTCATCCATTTTATCTATTTCGTTTTCCAGTAATTCGATATCCGAATCAATTATGCCGAGATTTTCTAAACGAAGTTTTCCGTTTTTCAAAACTTCTTTTTCTTGTGGAGTTGCCAAAATGGCACCAACGGTAAAAAGGCGGTCTTGAATTTCGATTAAAATAGTTTTATAATGAGAATCCATTTCCTGATCGCGAATCAATCCGATATAAGAATTCAATTCGTCAACAGTTCCATAACTGTCAATTCTAATATGGTCTTTTGGTACACGCGTTCCTCCAAAAAGAGCCGTTGTTCCTTTATCGCCTGTTTTGGTATATACTTTCATTTTTTAAGATGCTAAGGTTCTAAGGTGCTGAGATGCTAAGTTTTTAGTTTTCTTTGAAACCGAGTTCATCATGCAGTTGAGTTAATTTTTTTTGAGCTTGATTGTTGAAGTTTCCACTTACTCCCTCAACAAAATTAGCAGTTGATTGAAGCTGGTAACAGCTTAGACAAACCTGAGTTTGACAAATTACTGTATTATTTTTGAAATATATAAATGCAAGTCTTGGTTCATAACAGCCTGCTATATTTGGATTTTTATATGTTTTTTTGTTTCCAATAATCGAATTTAATCTTAAAATCTGATTTTGATTAAGTTTTTTCGTTTGACTAATTGTATTTATATATTTTCCTTTTTCATTAATAGGATTAAAGAAATGTTCACCAGAGAAACCAATATAATTTACTCCGATCACAGAGTCACATTTTATATTTTTAGAATAGGATAGAGTAGGGTCTATTTTTAATTTGATCGTTTTATCGTTTAGCCAAAATATTTTTGTTCTTGGTGCTTTTGGAGGTAATTCAGAATATTGATTTTCTTTTTTTGACACGTTTTCACACGATGTCAAAACCAAAAACGCAAGTAAAAAACATTTTATAATTCGCATTTATTATCTAAATTTTATTTGTGTGCAATTCTTTGGAAGTATCGCTTTCAATTAGACCATCTCGCAAACGAATAATTCTATGTGCATAAGCGGCAATATCTTCTTCGTGAGTTACTAGTATTACAGTATTTCCTTGTGCATGAATATCTCCAAAAAGCTTCATAATTTCTACAGAGGTTTTACTGTCTAAGTTTCCAGTTGGCTCATCGGCTAGAATAATAGAGGGTCTGTTGACTAATGCTCTTGCAACCGCAACACGCTGACGCTGTCCTCCAGAAAGCTGATTCGGCTGGTGATCCATTCTGTCGGCAAGATTAACCTGTTTTAAAACTTCTGTGGCACGAGCAATTCTTTCAGATTTTCCGTAACCAGCATAAATCATGGGTAAGGCAACATTGTCTAAAGCTGTAGTTCTTGGCAAAAGATTGAAAGTCTGAAATACGAAACCAATTTCTTTATTTCTGATTTCTGCCAGTTCATCATCTTTCATTTTGCTTACATCTTTTCCATTTAAAATATAACGACCTGAAGTTGGAGTGTCTAAACAGCCTAATAAATTCATTAATGTAGATTTTCCTGATCCGGAAGGTCCCATTAAAGCAACGTATTCGCCTTTTTGTATTTCTAGATCTATTCCTTTTAAAACATAAACGATTTCATTTCCTAAAGTAAAATTTCGTTTGATGTCGGTTATTTTAATTAATGGTTCAGCCATTTTTTTTTACAATTTTGGATTTAAAAGTACAAAACACTTTTCAATAAAAAGGATAAGTAGTTCAGAATTGGTTTTTGTTACAAAACCTCTTTCGTAAATACGTTTTTATATAATATATTTTTAAAAGAGAATAATGTTATATCTTTTTTAAAATATTTTGCAATATTATCATTGTTTTGTGTTTTTTATAGTTTTAAGATGTTTTTAATTTTAAAAACATGATAATAATGTAATTTATTAAGAAAAGCGTTTGGTAAATTTGATTAATCAATTAATTAAATAATCAAGATTATGAAAAATATCAAAATAGCTACAGGAATTGCTTTATTAGTATTAGGGTTAACATCGTGTAAAGATGAAAAACAAGAAAGAGCTCAAAAAACAGTAGAGAACTATGTAATCTATGTTGACTCTGTTAAAAATGTGGCAGCTGCTGACTTAAAAGAGAATTGGAAAAGTGTAGAAGCAGAATATGATAGAAGATCTACCGAAGCGCAAGCTGCGTTGGCTGATATTAAAGATAATGCTGCCGCAACAGAAAAAATAAATGCAAGTAAAATTAAGTACGAGGAATTTAAAAATGAAATGACCGCCCAATTTGCCCCTCCAGCTCCTAGTCCGAAACAACAGTTAAGAGATGCGTTGTTTGGTGCAGGAAAAATTGGTGATGATATGAGTTTTAATTGGGTTAATGCCCAAAACATTCATAGCGTTTATCAGCAGTTTGTTCATACTGTAGAAAATAATAAAGATAAATATTCTAGAGAAGACTGGGATGAAATCAAATTAATGTATGAAGCTCTTGACAGCCGTAAAAATACAGTTGAAAAAGAAGGTTTAACAGCTGAAGATAATCGTAAAATTGCTGGTTTGAAAGTAAAATTTGCACCAATGTATACTGTAAATAGAATGGGAGCTAAATCTGAAGAAAACAAAGACGCAAAAAAATAAGATTTTAAAATTTTGAATTAGAAAATGAAAAAGACGATCAGAAATGATCGTCTTTTTTTATGCTCGAATTATAAAATGCTCTTTCGGTTGTTCTCGTCTAAAGAATACAAATCCCCATTGAAAAGTATCAATCGTAACTTTTACTTGAGGATGATTTTTGATGATTTCCCAAGCTTCTTCCATATCTTCTGACCAATGAATATCGTCGAAAATCCATACAGAATCATTGTCGATTGTTGGTAGTAAAAGGTCAAAATAAGCTAAAGTTGCTTTTTTAGAATGATTTCCGTCAAAATAGACCAGATTGTAATTTGTTGCTTGAATGTTCTCAGAAATTAAAAAAGATTCAAACTCAGCAATTACATTTTCAACATTATTACAATCAAATTCAGCCAATTGATTTTGGGCAACATTTGCTGTATTTGGACAGCCTTCAATAGTAACAACTTTCGCTTTCGGGTTTCCCAAAGCTAGGGCTGAAGTTGCCAAACCCAAAGAAGTTCCTATTTCTAAAATATTCTCTGGCTTAAAATAATTGGTAACACGAAACAATAATTCTGCTCGTTTTGGCGAAATTCCTGCTGTTTGTGCAATTTTAGAAATTTGTCTTCTATTTGATTTGAAAACTCTCGATCCCGCTCCAAAATCGGTTACTTCAATAAAGTTTTTATTTTCTAAAAGCGATTTTCTATATTTTTTTAGAATTGCATATTCAGGTTTTGTTTTCTTATCATAAAAACATTTTGTCAGTAAATTAAAAACAAACGGCGAGTGAACGGCATGTTCGTTCTTAGAATGCCAAAGAAAGCTCAGATAAGATTTTATTTGAAAAAGCATCTAGAAATTTAGAATGAAAGATTAATTTACTTTAATCAATTTTACGTCGAAAATAAGTACAGACCCTCCTGGTATTGTCATATAATCATAACTTCCGTAACCCAAACGAGATGGTATTAAAAGAACTCCAGATCCTCCTTCTTTAAAATAAGGAATGCCTTCTGTCCATCCTTTAATTACTTGATTTAAACCAAATGAAATTCCTGTGTCTTTACTTTGATCAAAAACTTTTCCGTTGGTATAATAACCTTTATAAGCGACAGTTACATTAGAAGTAGAAGTTGGTTGAGCGCCATTACCTGGTTCTGTAATAATATAATAAAGACCTGAATCGGTTCTGGTTGCAGTTAAATTATTTTTGGTTAAATAATCTTTAATGTCCTTTTCGTTTTGTTCTGTGAAATCTTTTGCTGGTTCAGATGGGTCTTTTTCTGTATCTTTTTCCGTATTGTTACAAGAAATAAATAAGGTTAAAGTAAATACTGCGGCTAATAGTTTTTTCATTATGGTATTTTTTAATATTTATATAGTAAAGGGCAATTTTTTGTTTCAATAAAATTCATAAAAATGTGTAATATGTTTCACAAAGATTCACAAAAAAAAACTCAAAGATTCACAAAAAAAACTTTGCGTAGCTCTGAGGTTTCTTAGCGAATCTCAGTGTAATGACTATCCTTCAAGTTTAGCAGAAAGTTCAAACCAGCGTTCTTCTTTTGCTTCGATTTTATTAATTATGTTTTGAAGTTCGTTTGCTTTTTTCTCGATATCGGCATCTGCAATTTTTCCATCTGAGAATAATTGTTCGATTTTGGCTTTTTCAGCTTCTAAATCTTTAATTTCTCTTTCGATTTTCTGATATTCTTTTTGTTCGTTAAAGCTTAGGTTTCCAGTTGGATTGTTTTGTTTCCAGTCTTTCTTTTCTGCTTTGTTTTCTTCTTTTTGAGCAACATCAGCACTGTCTTCGTAAGCTCTAAAATCAGAATAGTTTCCTGGGAAATTTTCTATTTCGCCTTGACCTCTAAAGACAAATAAATAATCGACAATTTTATCCATAAAGTAACGGTCGTGAGAAACTACCAATAAACATCCTGGATAATCCAAAAGGAAACTTTCTAAAACGTTAAGCGTTACAATGTCCAAATCGTTTGTAGGCTCATCTAGAATCAAGAAGTTTGGATTCTGAATTAAAACCGTACACAAGTATAAACGCTTTAATTCTCCACCACTTAATTTCTCAACGTAATCATATTGTTTTTTGGCATCAAAAAGAAAACGCTCCAATAATTGCGAAGCCGAAATAATTTTTCCTTTTGTCAACGGAATATACTCTCCGTACTCTTTTATAATATCAATAACACGCTGACCTGGTTTTGGGTTAATTCCAGACTGTGTATAATATCCAATTTTTATAGTATCTCCTTTAACAACACGTCCGCTGTCTGGAGGAATTGTTCCTGTCAAAAGATTTAGGAAGGTCGATTTTCCAGTTCCGTTTTTGCCAATAATTCCGATTCTTTCTCCACGTTGAAAATCAAAACTGAAATTGTCAAGAATAACGCGGTCTTTGAATTTTTTAGAAAGTTTATGAAGCTCAATGATTTTGCTTCCCATTCTTTCCATATTAATTTCAAGCTCAACTTTATTTTCTTTTCGTCGGCTTTGCGCTTTTTCTTTAATAATGTAAAAGTCATCCTGACGTGATTTAGATTTGGTTGTTCTCGCTTTTGGTTGGCGGCGCATCCATTCTAATTCTTTTACAAACAAGTTTTTAGCCTTGTCAACACTAGCATTTTCAGAAGTGATTCTTTCTTCTTTTTTCTGTAAATAGTAAGAATAATTTCCTTTGTATTGGTATAGTTTTCCGTTGTCTAGTTCTATAATTTCGTTACAAACCCGCTCCAAAAAGAAACGGTCGTGCGTTACCATAAACAAAGTGATGTTTTCTTTGGCAAAGTAACTTTCCAGCCATTCGATCATTTCTAGATCTAAGTGGTTGGTTGGCTCATCTAGAATCAATAAATCGGGACGATTGATTAGAATTATGGCTAGAGAAAGACGTTTTTTCTGACCTCCAGAAAGATTTTTAACTTTAAGTTTGAAATCTTCCAACTTTAATTTGAATAAAATCTGTTTGTATTGCGTTTCAAAATCCCAAGCATTATGCTGATCCATAGCATCAAAAGCTTTTTGGTAAGCTTCTTCGTCAGCAGGATTTTCTAAAGCCTTTTCATAAGCTTCAATAACTTTAAGCGTTTCGTTATCTGAGGCAAAAATACTTTCTTCGATCGTAAGTTCATCTTGAAGATTATTGTCTTGCGATAGAAATGCCATTCTGATTCCTTTTCTTAAAACAACTTGCCCAGTATCTGGTTCTTCCAAACCATTAATAATGCTCATTATGGTTGTTTTTCCAGAACCATTTTTTGCAATGAAAGCGATTTTTTGATCTTTATTAATTCCAAAAGAAATGTTGTCAAAAAGGACTCTTTCTCCAAATGACTTTGATATATTTTCGACTGATAAGTAATTCACTTTGTAATTATAAGTTATAAATTATGAGTTATGAATGTTTTCTAAAACATAACTTTCTGCAAAAGTAAACTATTATCTTGCATTTGCGAATTATTTATGGAGATACAACCTTAGAACGGAACTTAAATCGAAATAATGAATTTGCTGAGGAACATTTATAACTGGTTTTCGAACAAGAGATTCATTCGTTAAAAAATAATGTAAACCATCTTTCGTCGCAATTCCTTCAATTTGATGAAAAGGAAGTTTTAAATCGATTCGCCTTTTATTTCCAGATAAAAAATCTTGATCTTTAAAATCGTAGAGCAGATATAAAAAAGGTTTTCCTACTTTGGTATAGCCGCACAAAGTAATTAGTTTTTTGTTTTCTAAATAAGTGGCACCAGTAACCAGACCTTTGGTATCAATTGTTGCTTTGAGTTTTGCAATTTGTGTTCCTTCTTGCTTTGGCAAAGCGTAAATATTGGTTTTAGACGATTTCCATTGCTTGGTAAATAGGTAGATGCTGTCTTTGGAAACAATAAATGCTTCACAATCAAAATCGGTTTTGTTTGGTTTTGATAGAGAAAAATTAGTTTGGTCAGAATAAGAAAATAGGATGGTTTCAATTTTCGGATTTTCTTCTAAAAAAGATCTTTTTTCAATTTTAAGAATTTTCAAATCGGTTCTATTTCCAGAATAATTATTGCCAAAATCGCCGATATAAAGATGTGTGCTGTCTTGTGAGATTTCTTCCCAATCATGATTGACAGTTTCAGGAAGAATGATTTTCTTCTTGATTTTTCCTAAAGTATCCAAACCATAAATCGTAGCGTCATGATCGTCATTATGTGTCCAGAGTAAATTTTTAAAAGCAATTAAGCCAGAGGTTTCTTTTATTGAATCACTCAGTTGTCTAGAATATTCTGGTTTTAAATCTACTTTTTGATAGATACAGCTTCCATCATTTAGTTTTGCGTTTGGATTGTAATTTTTGGACAGTGAATCTGTGCAACCCGAAATTTGACTATAGGCTGAGGAGGTAAACAATGCAAAAAGTAATATCGCTCTTTTCATTTGTAGATTTCGTTGAATGTCTCTGTAAAAGTAGCTTTTAATAGCTAAAGATACGTTATATCCGCATTTCTAATATTTTTTATAACCTAATTTTTTTGTAAGAGTAAAACTAGACTTTTTTATATTAAAATAAGACATTTCTTTTTTTTTGTCTTTTGATTATACTTTTACTACACTACTTTTGCAAAAATTAAAAAGCTCCCTCTTGTAAAATAAAGCATTTTCTGGAAGTTTTTTACTGAAATAAGAATTTGGATCCGAGTTATGTGACTCGGAGAAGCGAAGCTATGCTCTTTGGATATTTTTTTACTAACTATTCAATAATATATGAAGATAGGAATAACATTTAGCGCTTTTGATTTACTACATGCAGGTCATGTAAAGATGTTGGAAGAGGCGAAAAGACAGTGTGATTATTTAATTGTTGGATTACAGATAGATCCGGCATTAGATCGTCCTGAAAAAAATAGTCCTACACAAACAGTGGTTGAAAGATACATCCAGCTTAAAGGGTGCAAGTTTGTAGATGAAATTGTTCCGTATTCGACAGAACAAGATTTAGAAGACATTCTAAGATCTTTTAAAATAGATGTCCGCATAATAGGCGATGAATATCAACATAAAAATTTTACAGGTAGATTATATTGTGAAGAAAAAGGTATTGACCTTTATTTTAACAAACGTGATCATCGTTTTTCAAGTAGTGGGTTGAGGAAAGAGGTAGCGGTTAGAGAGTTGTCGAAGGTAAAATAAAAGTGGAGATTATGAAAAAGGATAGCAGAATTTACATAGCTGGTCATAATGGAATGGTAGGTAGTGCCATTTGGAAAATTTTGATTGCTAGAGGATTTACAAATTTAGTTGGACTTCCTAGTGCAGAATTAGATCTAAGAGACCAAAAATCAGTTTGTGATTTTTTTGCTGACATGCAGCCTGAGATTGTGATTGATGCAGCTGCTCGTGTTGGGGGAATCTTAGCTAATAATGATTTTCCTTATCAGTTTATAATGGAGAATATGCAAATTCAAAATAATCTAATTGATACTGCCTTGCGAAGTGGAGTAGAAAAGTTTATTTTTTTGGGAAGTTCTTGTATTTATCCAAAATTAGCTCCACAACCACTAAAAGAGCATTATCTGTTAACGGATGTTCTAGAGCCAACTAATGAATGGTATGCTATTGCAAAAATTGCGGGTATAAAAGCTTGTCAAGCTATTAGAAAACAGTTTGGAAAAGACTTTGTAAGCCTAATGCCAACAAATTTGTATGGTCCGCATGACAATTTTGATTTACATACTTCACATGTTTTACCAGCTATGATTCGAAAATTTCATGAAGCTAGAATAAATAATAACGCCACAGTAACTCTTTGGGGGAGCGGAAAGCCAATGAGAGAGTTTTTGTATGTCGATGATATGGCTAAAGCGGTTGTTTTTGCTTTAGAGAACAGGCTACCTCACTATTTATACAATATAGGAACAGGTCAAGATTTAACAATAGAAAAACTTGCCGCAATTGTGCAGCAAGTTACTGGCCATACTGGTAAGATTATTTGGGACGCTGATAAGCCTGATGGTACACCAAAGAAACTTATGGATGTCTCAAAAATGCATAAACTTGGATGGAAGCACGAAGTAGAGCTTTACGAAGGGATTAAAATAACTTACGATTGGTTTTCAAAAAACATTGAAAATTTTAAACAGATAAAATTATAAAGGAACTACACTGTCCAAAGTTGAATAAAGTATGAAAGTAGCACTTATAACGGGAATCACAGGTCAAGATGGATCTTATTTGGCTGAATTATTATTAGAAAAAGGATATCAGGTGCATGGGGTTAAAAGGCGTGCGTCGTCTTTTAATACACAGCGAATAGATCATCTTTATCAGGATCAGCATGATCAGCATGTAAATTTCAAATTGCATTATGGAGATTTGACAGATTCAACTAATATTATTAGAATTATTCAAGAAGTACAGCCTGACGAAATTTATAATTTAGGTGCAATGTCTCATGTAAAAGTGTCTTTTGATTCTCCAGAATATGTAGCAAATGTTGATGGAATTGGTACTTTACGCATTTTAGAAGCAGTTAGGATATTAGGGTTTGAGAAAAAAACAAGAATTTATCAGGCTTCAACTTCTGAACTATATGGAGGTTTGCCAGAAAATAAGAACGAAAAAGGTTTTTATGATGAGAACTCTCCATTTTACCCGCGTTCTCCATATGGTGCTGCTAAAATTTATGGTTTTTGGATAACAAAAAATTACCGGGAAGCTTATAATATGTTTGCCTGTAATGGTATTTTGTTCAATCACGAATCTCCAAGACGTGGTGAAACTTTTGTAACCAGGAAAATTACAAGAGCAACCGTTAGAATTGCACTCGGATTGCAAAATAAATTGTATCTGGGAAATTTAGATGCTAAACGAGATTGGGGACACGCTAAAGATTATGTTAGGATGATGTGGATGATTTTGCAAGCAGATAAACCTGAAGACTGGGTAATTGCAACAGGTAAGACAGCTGCTGTTAGAGATTTTGTACGCATGAGCTTTGCCGAAGTCGGAATTGAGTTAGAATTTATTGGCAATGGAGTTGATGAAAAAGGGTATGTAAAAGCTAGTAATAATCCTAATTTTCAAATAGAGATTGGTAAAGAAGTATTGGCAGTTGATCCAAAGTATTTTAGGCCTACAGAAGTTGACATACTAATTGGTGATCCAGCTAAAGCAAAGAGCAAATTAGGCTGGGAATGTAATTATGATTTACAGGCTTTAGTCACAGATATGATGCAAAGCGATTTGGAACTTATGCAAAAAGAGCAATACTTAAATGAAGTTGGGTATAAAACTTTAAATTATTTTGAATAGTGTTGTCTGCAGTAGACAAAACAGTTAAAAATGAGAAGACAAACCAGAGAATATTAAAATTACGAAACAAGAATTTTAAATAGTATCTAACATGCAAACTAAAGAACAATTCAAAATTAGTTTTATAACTCTTTTGTGTAAAGTTTAAAGCATTTAAATCGTAGTGATAAAAAAAATTAAGCAAAAAATTTACTCTTTTTTTTCAGAGGGACATAGCAGAACCATTTTAGCAAAAAAGAATATAGCAATTTCTTTTTTTATTAAAGGGGCCAGTATCGTTATAGGATTATTATTGGTCCCTATGACTATAAATTACGTAAGTTCTATGCAATATGGTATTTGGTTGACTATTAGTTCGCTGATAGGATGGATGAGCTTTTTTGATATAGGAATGGGTAATGGTCTTCGAAATAAATTAGCAGAATCATTAGCTTTAAATGAGTTTCAGCTTGCTAAAATATATGTAAGTACAACCTATGCCTGTTTGCTAATAATTTCTCTTGGCTTATTTGTATTTTTCTGTTTTTTAAATCCTTATATCGATTGGCAAACTTTTTTAAATATTCCTGAATCTGTAAAAGATGATATTTCATTAGCAGTTCTAATAATTTTCGGCTCTTTTTGTGTGCAATTTGTAGTTCAATTAATCAACACAGTACTTACTGCGGTCCATAAGCCTGCTATCGCTGGATTATTATTATTAATTGGACAATTATGTGTTTTAATCACTATTTACATTATGAAAAAAACGATTCAGGGAAATCTTACGGTTCTAGTATTAGCTTTAACAATGAATCCTGTTATAATCCTGACATTGGCCAGCTTATATTTTTATAAAACTAAATTTAAAAATATTGCTCCGGCATTTTCTCACGTAGATTTTAGCTATTCAAAAAAAATATTTCAAGTTGGAGGACACTTTTTTATTATTCAAATAGGTTCAATAATACTGCTTCAGACAGATAATATTATTATTTCAAAATTTATAGGGCCAGAATCTGTTACAAAATTTAATGTAGCTCTTAAATTGTTTTCAACAGTAATTATGCTTTTTTCAATTATAATGAACCCTTACTGGAGTGCTTTTACAGATGCAAATGCAAAAAGAGATTATGAGTGGATAAAAAATAGCGTTAAAAAAATAAGGCAAATATGGTTTTTTATTTCGATTGTTATTGTTCCCCTGATCTTGGTGTTTTCAAATTTTATATATAAGTTTTGGTTAGGCGATTCAATACAAATACCATTTAAGTTATCACTTTTGTTAAGTTTATATGTAATCGCCTATATGTGCTTAAATTTAAATAGTTACTTTTTAAATGGAGTAGGTAAGATAAGATTACAACTATATATTTATTTAATTGTCTGCATTGTGAATATTCCATTATGTTGTTTTTTGGCAAAAAAAATCGGAATAAACGGAATAGTAATTTCTAATTTATTAATGTTTGTAGGAATGAGCATCATTCTTTGGATTCAAACTAATAAGGTTTTAGCACATACAGATAAAAATATATGGAGCAAATAAAATAGCATTGTGGAATTAGCATCTACTAGAAGAAATTTTAAAAGACAATTAAAGACGAAGAAACCTAGTTCACGTATCTTGCTATTTGTTTATTTACAACTTACTAATATTATTACTGGACCTGATCTTGTTTTGAAATTTTTAGGTTTTAAATATGGTGATGTTGCAGAAATTGGGCTCGGGTGGTTTACAACTTCTGTAAATTTTATTTTTGTTCTACTTTCTGCATTGGTTCTTTTGAATAATAAAAAAGCAAGTTTACAACTCGTTACAAAAGAAAAAAAAATCATCATTATTTTGGTTTTAACTTTCTTTTCGAGTGTTTTAGTTCTAGATAATATGTTTAGTCAATCAATTAATTTGATTTTTTTAACTATTGGCTATTTTATTAAAGTTTGTAGCCTAATCGTTTTGTTTGATAAATATAACATAGAATTTTCTGCAACATTGCTTAAAGTATTAAAAATACTAATGATATTAATGTTGTTATATCTTGTGATTTTTTTTGCAAATGGTTTTTCAACAACATTAATTGGTCGATATCAAAGCATTTTTAACCAACCTAATACTTTGGGACAGTTTTCTTCTTTGACAATTGTTGCTTTATTTTCTGATAGATTGTATTTTTCCACGAGATGTAAACGTGCTAATAATAATCTTTCTTTTTTCTTTTTTTTGTCAATTGGGATAGTATTTGTTTTCATGAGTCAAAGTTTTACAAACTTGTTATTGATTACATTGATTTTATTGATTTATTTTTTTTATAGCCTAAGTAATAGAATATTGCAGGTATTATTACTTATTTCAATAATTCTTTTTTCTTTTTTCTTTTTTACAAATTCAAAAGATCTGTCGGTTTTGTCCTTTTCAAATGTTAATGTATCAGCATCAAATTTTAAAAGAGATTTAACTTTAACAGGGAGAACACAAATTTGGAGGGATGTTTTAGATAAGGTTCAATTGGAGAATAAAACACTATGTGGTTATGGAATTGGAGGTTTCTGGGGTAAAACAGGCGCACCCTCATCTAAAATTGATAATGCGCTTTTTGCAGAAATAGGCCAGTCGCATAATGGATTAATAGATTTATATGTTCAATATGGGCTAATAGGTGTTTCTTTATTTATATGTTTTTTGTCTAGTATTTTGAACAAATTATCCAAAATGAAATCTAATTCTTCGTACGTCATTTTTTTTAATTTCTTTTTTGTTTTGTTTCTTTTTAACAACTTAGTAGAATCCAGTTACCTTCAGCCCAAAAATTTTTTAAATATCATATTCTTTTTAATTATTGTATCTATTCTTAATTCAGTGCCCTCACAGGGATTTGTGCAAAGTGGACTAAAGAAGAATATCAATTAAATGTAAAAACTGATGATAAATAAAAAGATTACGGTTGCTATATGTACTTATAATAGACCTTTATTATTGGAAAAATGTATTGAATCTGTTTTGATACAAGACACGAGTTATGAATATGAAATTATTGTTGTAGATAATGACGCCAGAAAAACTGCTCAGGAAATAGTTTACAAGTATAGGACAAGAGTTCAATATTATTTCCAACCCTTAAAAGGATTGTCTTATGCAAGAAATATGGCAGTATCAAAATCAAATGGAGAATTTCTTCTTTTTATTGATGATGATGAATATGCCGATCGTGATTGGCTGAATAACATGGTTAGTTGTCAGGAAAAATATTCAGCTGATGTTGTTTTAGGTAAAGTGATTTATGAAATTCCCGACTATTTTCCTTCTTATATTAAAAAGAGTTCATTTTTTCTTCGTAAGAACAGAATTACTGGTGAAAGTGCAGGAATAAATGAAGGATATACGGGAAATACTTTAGTTCGTAAAGAAATTTTTAATTTGAGAACCCCTGCTTTTCTTGAAGAATTTAATCACACAGGTGGAGAGGACTCTGATTTTTTTAATTTTTTATTATCAAGACAAGCAAAAATTATATTTTCAAATGAAGCTATTATATACGAAACACAAGATTTTAAAAGATTAAAAGCATCTTGGTTTTATAAAAGAGGATATCGTTCAGGATATAATTATTCAAATCATCTTTTTAAAAACAATCATTTTTTTATTGGCTGTATAAAATGGCTATACAGTGTTTTTGGAGGTTTTATGGTGAGTTTCTTGTTAATTATCAGAATGATTTTTAGTCCAAATAAATATTTTATTAAAATGTTGGCAAAACTAGGCAATCAATTAGGGAAAATTGGATATGCCTTTCGTTTTCAAATTAAAGATTATTAAATAATTAATACTGATTGTAGGCTTGATTTTTTTAGACATGGTTTTGGATTTACCAATGAAAAAGAAATTTCTTACCTCAATAAAAGTTCAAAATTGATAGGTCTTCTATGAATTTATCCTCCTTTATAAAGTAAATTTTTTACAATTCTATAATTAGTGGGTCAGTATTATGCTTTTGCAAAAAGAATGATTTAAAAAAAAACAAATGAATAATTTTTCTCCAGTAGTCCTTTTCGCATATAAGCGTCTAGGGACTTTACAAAAAACAGTACAATCACTTCAAAAAAATTACCTGGCTGAGAAATCGGACCTTTATATTTTTTCGGATGAAGCAAAAACATCTTTAGATAAGACAGCTGTAACTGCAGTTCGAAAATATTTGCATTCTATTAATGGTTTTAAAAGTATTACGATCTATGAAGCATCAATAAATAAAGGATTAGCAAATTCAATTCGAGATGGTGTAAGCCAAGTTTTGAAAACTCATGAAACAGTCATCGTATTAGAAGATGATCTTGTGAGCAGTGCAAATTTTTTAAATTTTATGAATGAAGCTCTTCTCTTTTATAAGGACGAATCAAAAGTGTTTTCAATTGCAGGATTTAGTATGCCAATTAAAGTTAATACAGAATTTGATAATTACTTTACTCAAAGATCAAGTTCAACAGGCTGGGCAACATGGCGAAATCGTTGGTTAAAAATTGACTGGAATGTTAGTGATTACAATGAATTTAAAGAAAACAGGAAAGCAAGAAATAATTTTAATAAGATGGGTTCTGATATGTCAAACATGCTGGATCGTCAGATGCAAGGAAAGATAAATTCTTGGGCTATTCGTTGGTGTTATCATCAATTTAAATATGATTTGTTTTCTGCGCACGCTTTTGTTTCAAAAATTGAAAATGTTGGTTTTACAAAAGATGCAAGCAATACAACAGAAACATATAATAGATTTCAAACAATTCTAGACAGTGGGTTAAAAACAAACTTCCTTTTTTCTTCAGACATTCGTTTAGATCCAAAAATAATAAAGCAATTCACTAAACCATTTTCTATTCTTTCTAGAATTAAGTACAAAGTGATTAATTTGTTTCAGTAAAATTGAAAATTCTCATAATTCATACGCGCTATCAAATGTTTGGTGGCGAAGATATTGTTGTAGATCAAGAATTGAATTTATTAAAACAACATCATACTGTTGAGGTTATATATTTTCAAAATCATCTAGGATGGAGGGGAGCAATGCAATTTTTGGGCTCAATTTGGAACGTCTCTTCTGCGAGAAAAGTAAAAAAAAAAATTAGGGAATTTAAACCTGATTTGGTTCATATACACAATTGGCACTTTGCTTTAGGCCCCTTGGTTTTTAGAAAAATAAGTCAATTAAAAATTCCAGTTGTTCATACAATTCATAATTATCGTTTATTATGCCCTTCTGGTATTTTACTCAACAAAGGGCAATTATTTAGTCATAGCCTATATCAAAGATTTCCTTATACAGCAATATTTAAGAAAGTTTATAGGTCCTCGTTTTTCCAAACGTTTTGGCTTTCGTTTATTATCTGGTTTCATAAAAAAATAGGTACTTGGTCAAAAATTGAAAAATATTTGTGCCTTACTTCATTTGCAGTTGAACTTTTTCAAAAATCTAATTTTAATGTTCCTGTCGAAAAATTTGCAGTTAAGCCAAATTTTGTAATGACCAACAAAACTAAGTTGGAAGTTAAAAGGGGAAATCATTTTTTATTTGTAGGAAGATTGTCAGATGAGAAAGGGGTAAAAGTATTAATAGATGCTTTTAGGAATTCCTCATATGAACTCAAGATAGCAGGAGATGGTATATTAAAACAGCTTGTTGTAAATGCAAGTTTAGATAATAAGAATATCTGCTACTTAGGAAGCATACAAAATAAAGAAGTTAGATTAGAATTGAAAAAAGCTCAAGCCCTTATTTTTTCATCAATATGGTATGAAGGAATGCCAATGACAATAATAGAAGCTTTTTCATGCAGGACGCCAGTTATAGCATCAAATTTAGGAGCGATGTCTTCTATGGTTTCTAATAATTTAAATGGTTTTCATTTTGAGCAAGGTAATGCAGAGGACTTAATAAAAACACTACAATCATTTGATAAACTATCACAAGAAGTTAGAAAAGAAATTCAAAATAATGCCTATCAAACTTATAAAGAGAAATATTCGGTAAACTCCCAATTATCATATTTCAACGATATCTATATGTCAATTATTAATAAAAGAAATGAAGTGAAATGATTAATGAAATGTTATTTGAACCATGCCTTAGTTATAAAATATTTAAGGATGATTTGTCTAATTGTTTTTTAGACAAAAAAACATTGATTAATACTATTAATCAATATTCTTATTGTATCGCAGAAATAGATTTAACATTTAAAAAAGCCCTTCAGGAATCTGACATTCTTTTGCCGGATGGAATTGGAATTGTAGCTGCTGTAAAATTGTTGAATAATAAAAAAATTTCTAAGATAGCTGGAGCTGATCTTCATCACTATTTATTAAACGATTTAAATAAAAAAAAAGGAAAATGTTTTTATTTGGGTTCTTCTCAAAATACACTTGATAAAATTACTCAGCGAATTTCAAACGAATTTCCTGATGTGGAAGTAGAATCCTTTTCACCTCCTTTTAAAAATGAATTTTCAGATAATGATAATCAACAAATAATAAAGATAATAAATGATTTCAAACCTGATGTATTGTTCATTGGAATGACAGCGCCAAAACAGGAGAA
Organism: Flavobacterium sp. B330r; assembly: GCF_056824325.1. Classification (NCBI taxonomy): domain Bacteria; kingdom Pseudomonadati; phylum Bacteroidota; class Flavobacteriia; order Flavobacteriales; family Flavobacteriaceae; genus Flavobacterium; species Flavobacterium sp. B330r. The sequence goes on along the minus strand of NZ_CP124860.1, from coordinate 695,554 downwards.
ATGGGCTTATAAGTTTAAAGAAATTTTAGATGTAAAAGTTATTTGCTCAATCGGAGCAGTTTTCGATTTCTATGCAGGAACAGTGGTAAGACCACATAAAGTATGGATAAATTTAGGTTTAGAATGGTCTGTGAGATTAATAAAAGAACCCAAAAGAATGTGGAAAAGATATTTATATTATGGGCCAGTTTTTGTTAAACTAATTTTAGAAAAAAAAATCAAAAGTTTTTTCAAATAGAGTTCTTTTCAATTATGAAAATTTTAAAAAAACTATCTGAATATAGTTTCTCGAGATACTATCAAATTCTATTTATTGTTTGGGATATGATTTTGTTAAATGTCTCAGTCTTTGTTTCTGGTTTGATTAAGTCTGATGATCTTGATGTCATATCCATAAAAGAGACACAAACTATTTCTTTGTTGGGTAATTTAATATGGATTGGATTATTGCTTTATAAGAATTCATATAAAATTATTAGGATAGAAACCTTAGAGTCAATTTTAAGCAGAACAATTAAAAAAGTTATTATTCACGCTTCTATTGTTGCAGTTTTTGTGGTTTTTCTAGAATATTCAAATATTTCTAGGATGCAATTATTTTGTTTTTATGTGTTTTTCTTTGTGTTATTGATGCTATCAAGGTTTTTTTTGATGCGATTTTTAAAATATGTTAGATCTAAGGGATATAATTATAGAAACTTTGTTATTGTTGGAGCTAACGACAAGGGTAGGAGCATACGCAAAATATTAGCCAAAAATTTAAATTATGGTTATAGATTTTTAGGTTTTTTTGATGAAAATGAAAATAGCCGTCATTTAGCAAACGATGTTATTTTGGGTGGGTTTAATGATATTCAGAACTACATGGCAAAAGTTCATGTTGATGAAATGTATATCGCATTGCATATCGATAATGTTAATATCATTAATTACTTAATAGATATTTGCGAGCAGCATATGGTTCGCGTGAAATTTATACCTGATTTTCAGTTGTATACTAAATCAAGTAGAGTTGAAATTTCTTTTTATGAGAATATGCCTGTATTAATGTCTCGCCGTGAGCCTTTAGAATATGCAGTAAATAGATTATTGAAAAAAGCTTTTGATATTTGCTTTTCAGGATTGGTTATTTTATTAATATTTCCGTGGTTGTTTCCAATTATAATGCTAATTATAAAAGTAGAATCTCCGGGTCCTGTTTTTTTTAAACAAGATAGATCTGGGCGGGATAACAAATCTTTTACATGTTTTAAATTTAGAAGTATGAGTGTTAATGCTTCTGCAGATGAGAAGCAGGCTCAGAAAGGGGATTCACGAGTTACAAAATTTGGTGCTTTTATTCGTAAAACAAGTATTGATGAATTGCCACAATTTTTTAATGTTTTTTTGGGCAATATGTCGGTAGTTGGACCACGCCCCCACATGTTGTATCATACGCAAGAATATAGTGAGTTAATCAATAATTATTTAGTTCGGCAATATGCCAAACCAGGGATAACTGGTTGGGCACAGGTTAATGGCTATCGCGGTGAAACCAAAGCACTGGTTGATATGGAAAATAGAGTAGAATGCGATATTTGGTACATTGAAAACTGGAGTTTACTTCTTGATGTGAAAATCATTATAAAAACAATTATTAATGTTTTTCGAGGAGAAAAAAATGCGTATTAGATTTCTTCCAAATTTAAAAAATACCCCCTTTTTATAAAAGTATGTTTGCAGGATAGGCTTTCTATTTTGTTGTAAATGTTTTATGATTTAAAATCAAACCTAATGAAATTTCAATTTGTCTTTTTGATAAAAACTTTCGTTTTTTTGTCAGTTTTTTTCTTGTTTTTTTCTTGTGCTTCTAAGAAAGATCTCGTCTATTACCAAAACATTGATTCTCTTCAAACCAAGCAAAATGTAACTTCTTATGAAGTTAAAATTCAGCCTGATGATTTACTAATGATTATTGTTTCTGCTGATGACCCTGAGGTTGCTATTCCTTTTAATTTAAAAACATACAGTATTGCCGGTAACAATAAACTGGATGTTGCTCGTGGTCAAGAAACGTTGCAATTATATTTGGTAGATCATAACGGAAATATTGAGTTTCCTGTAGTTGGGAAAATAAAAGTTGGTGGATATAGCCGTACAGAAGTGTTGGAATTATTGCAGAATAAAATTGGGAACTACATTAAAAACCCAATAATCAATCTCCGTATAACAAATTTCAAAGTCTCATTGCAAGGAGAGGTGAATCAACCAGGAACTTATCCTGTTGCTTCAGAAAGAATTACGTTAATTGAGGCTTTGAGTATGGCCAAGGATTTGACTATATATGGAAAAAGAGATAATATTTTAGTCATTCGGGAAGTTAATGGAGTAAAATCATACAATACAGTAGATTTAACAAAATCAGATTTTATTAATTCTCCTTTTTACTATTTGGCTCAAAATGATGTAGTATATGTTGAGCCTAATAAAACTAGAGTGAATTCCTCGGCAGTCGGTCCAAATACCTCTGTAATCATTTCTGCGATCTCTATTTTAGTTTCGCTTTCAGTCCTAATTTTTAAATAAAATCGAAATAATAAAGTATAATGAAAGAGTTTTACAATGATGTTGAAGATGATGCTGAAGATCTTGATCTTAAACAACAATTAGAAAAATATTTAGTTCATTGGCGTTGGTTTTTACTGAGTATTATAATAGGCCTACTGTTGGCTTTTTTATATTTAAGATTTTCAACAGCTTATTATGAGGCTTCAACTACAATACTTGTTAAGGATGAGAAAAAAGGTGGGATGCTTTCAGAACTTTCCGTTTTTTCAGATTTAGGTTTGGGATCAAGTATGAAAAGTAATCTTGATAATGAAATTGAAATTTTAAAATCAAGAACTTTAGTAGAAAGTACCATTTTGAAACTTAATTTAAATGTTGCTTTGTTACATGAGAAAAATTTTATCGAACGTGATATATATGACGAAGCTCCAATAGAAATTCATTTTGTAAATAAAATGCAATCGTTTAGAGAGGCAAATATTAATCTTAATTGCGAACTAAGAACTGCTGAAACTTTTTTATTGGTAGAGAAAACTGAAAACAAGGAAAGCTTTATAGAATCGCCTAAGAAAGAATTTAGATTTGGAGAAAAAATTTTTACGAAAATAGGAACTTTAGTAGTAAACAAAACATCTTTTTTTTCTGATTTTTATTCAAATGGGGAGAAATCTATCTCCATTTTGATAAAACCATTAGATGATTTAACAGAAGATTTTAGGAAAAAACTCAAAGTAGAACCTATTAGTAAAACCAGTAGTGTGGTTAGTATTTCAGTTTCAGATCCAGTCGCTAAAAAGGCTGAGGAGTTTTTAAACAATATGGTTGAGATTTATAATGAGAGTTCAAAACAAGATAAAAATTTCATTTCAGAAAACACCTCTAATTTTATTGCAAACAGACTTGCTCTGATTACACAAGAACTTGATGGAGTAGAACAAAATGTTGAGAGCTTCAAAAAATCAAATCGACTAACTGATATTGAATCTGATGCAAAGCTGTATGTTGAAAGTTCAAATGAATATGATAAAAAAGGAGTTGAAACTGAAATTCAGTTTAACATAGTTTCTTCGTTGCTTGATTTTATTAAAAAAAGTTCAAACTCAGATTTGTTACCTTCTAATCTAATTTTAGATAAAGGAGATGCATCTAATTTGATTAGTTCCTACAATCAACTGGTTTTAGATCGTAATCGAGTTTTAAAATCGGCAACAAATGAGAATCCAACGGTTGTAAAATTAGATCAACAAATAAGTTCTTTAAAACTTAATGTTGCAGAAAGTTTGAATCGGATGCAGTCTAATTTGCAAATTCAAAATCGTGATCTAAAAACCAAAGAAGGGGTTTTGAATAGTAAAATTGGAAAAATTCCAGTTCAAGAGCGTCAATTTAGAGTGATAGCGAGGCAGCAAAAAGTAAAAGAAGAGCTTTATTTATACTTATTGCAAAAGAGAGAAGAAGCGGCAATTTCGTTAGCCGCAACTGAACCGAATGCTCGAATAATTGATACGGCAAAAGCAGAAAAGAATCCAGTTAGTCCAAAGAAAAAGATAATTTATCTAGCAGGAATTTTATTTGGGATATTGTTTCCGTTGGGTATTATATATGCAGATGATTTGTTAAATTCTAAAATTAAAAGCAGAGATGATTTAGAAGGGAAAACGCAAATTCCATTTATAGGCGATGTACCTAATTGCGAGGATGTGTCAGAATTAATCCAGCCTAATAGCAGGAGTAGCTCTGCAGAAGCGCTTCGTATTGTTAGAACCAATCTTGGATTTATGCTGAATAAAGATGAAGTAGGTAAAGCAAAAACGATATTTGTAACTTCAACTTTTGCTTCTGAAGGTAAAACATTTATTTCGACAAATTTAGCAGCCAGTTTTGCATTGTTAGAAGAAAAGGTTTTGCTTATAGGTATGGATATTAGAAGTCCAAAACTGAATGAATATATTAATCTTCCTTCTGAAGGGCTGACAAATTATTTGTCTTCAAGCAATAAAGAAATTGAGGATTATATCGTAAAGCATGATAAATATGAGAATTTTTATATTTTGCCTGGAGGAATAGTTCCACCAAATCCACCTGAATTGTTGACGAACAAAAAAGTAGATCAGCTATTTGAAAAACTAAAAGCAGAATATGATTATATAATAGTAGATACTGCTCCGGTTAGTCTCGTAACGGATACATTGCTTATAGCAAAAAATGCTGACACTTTTGTTTATGTAATGCGTGCCAGATTTTTAGAAAAACGAATGATATCTATTGCAAACAGATTTTTTAGAGATAAAAAACTTCCTAATATGTGCATTGTTCTAAATGATACAAATCCGAAAGGAATGTATAGTTACGGTTATGGAGAGAAATTGGAGAAAAGGGGGTGGCTTAAAAAAATTATCAGCTAAAATAAAAAAAACGGCTCAAAATATTTTGAGCCGTTTTTTTTTGCAAAACAATTGTATCTATGTTGTTAATTTAATGTTTCACAAGAATTGACGTAAAAATAGTATATAGCAATAATTAAAATACTATTTTCGTCATTTAGACTAAAAACAAATCTTATTCAGACAAAAAGCTTAAAAATGAACTTTTTACAAAACCTATCACAATATCGTTTTTCGCGTTACTCTAAACTATTATTTGTGTGCTGGGATCTTTTATTATTAAATTTTGCTGTATATCTATCTGCTATGACAAGATTTGGAGATACAGAGAAGCTTTTTTTAAAAGACGAAAAAACGATTTCACTATTAGCTAACTTGATCTGGATTGTTTTACTGATGCAAAAAGACTCTCATAGAATTATAAGGATAGAATATATTGAATCAATTTTAAAAAGAACAATTAAAAAGATTCTTATACATGTCGCCTTAATAGTCTTTTTTGTTGTTTTTTTAAAATATACAGACATTTCAAGGCTTAGGTTGTTATATTTTTACCTGCTTTTTTTTACTTTACTAATGATCTCCCGCTATATACTAATGAAACTCTTAAAGTATGTTAGAGCTAAAGGATATAATTTTAAAAAAATCATTATTGTAGGAGCTAATGAAACAGGAGAAAAGATGCGGAAAATACTAGCTAAAGATCTAACATATGGATACAAATTTTTAGGTTTTTTTGATCAAAAGAATGAATTAGAAAATCAATCTATTCCAATTATCGGAGGATTTGATGATGTACAAGACTTTATTATTAGAGAAAAAGTAGAAGAAGTGTATGTAGCTTTGCATATAGATAATATTAAAGTAATAAATGAGTTAACAAAAGTATGTGAGCAAAACTTGGTCAGAATTAAATTTATTCCTGATTTTCAGTTGTATACAAAATCTAGTAAGGTTGAAGTAGCTTTTTATGAAAATACACCTGTCTTAATGCTACGCCCTGAACCTTTAGAATTAGCAATAAACAGACTTATAAAAAAAATCTTTGATCTTTGTTTTTCTGCACTAGTTATAATTTTGATCTTTCCCTGGCTCTTTCCAATAGTGATGATAATTATAAAATTGGAATCAACAGGGCCTGTGTTTTTTAGGCAAGATCGTTCTGGTCGAGACAACAAATCATTTTCATGTATTAAATTTAGAAGCATGTACCTAAATGATTTGGCACATGATAAACAAGCTAAAAAAGGAGATTTGCGTATAACAAAATTTGGAGCCTTTATGCGTAAAACAAGTATTGATGAGTTACCACAATTTTTTAATGTCCTTTTCGGAAATATGTCTGTAGTAGGTCCACGGCCTCATATGATCAATTTAGCCAAAGAATATGGAGAACTAATAGATAATTATTCGGTTCGCCATTATGCTAAACCAGGAATTACAGGTTGGGCACAAGTAAATGGTTATCGAGGAGAAACAAAAAAGCTTTCTGATATGCAAAATAGAGTAGAATCCGATATTTGGTATATAGAAAATTGGAGTTTGCTATTAGATGTTAAGATTATAATTAGAACAATTATGAACATTATTAAAGGCGAAGAAAATGCTTATTAGCAAGTTCTATATCGTTGTATTTTTTTTTAAAATTTGAAAAAGGAATTGTTTGCAATTACTTCTTTCAAAATGGAAACATCCCTAATATTTACCTTTTGCTCAAAAGATTTAACATGCTTATTGTGATGGACATCAGTTCCTGCAAAATCATACATTCCTTTTTTGAGAATTTGTTCGGCTATTTTGTTAATTTCACTTCCGTAATAACCGACAACTGAAAGTAAGTTTAACTGAAATCGGCATCCCGCTTTTTTTAATTTATCATATTCATTAAAGTTTTTATGATAAAATAAATATCTTTCAGGATGAGCCAAAACAGGAATATATCCTGCTACTTGTAGGTCAAAAAGCGTTTTATAAAGCTGTATTGGAGCATTCATATAAGACATTTCTACCAATACATAATTATCTTTTAAAGTTAAAAGCTTTTCACTTTTAAAGTGATTCTCAAACCAGTCGTCCATAAAATATTCTGCAGCTGCTTTAAGAGGAATATTTATATTTTCATTTGTTATAATCTGTTTAGTTTCTATATAAGAATTGATAATAGTCAAAGGAGAGTTATCCCAAAGATAGTGGCTAATATGTGGAGTTGTAATAAATTGAGATACTCCCAATCCCTTTAAAGATTTAATAAGCATTTTAGTATTGTCAATAGTTTTTGCGCCATCGTCAATTCCTGGTAACAGGTGAGAGTGAATATCGACAAAGTTACCGCCTAGCAGATCTCTTAAAAAAGGTTTCGATTTGAAAAATGATAACATAGTACAAAAAAGGTTTAGCTCAATTCATTATGCTGCAAAAATAATCTAGAATTTGTAATAAGACATTTTAGATTTATGTTATATTTGATTTTTAGTAAAAAAGTAAAAAATTATGAAAATAAAAGAGAATTTGTTTGATCAGCGTATTATTTCTATTGATGCTTTGCGTGGAATTACCATTTTTGTAATGATTTTTGTAAATGAGCTTGCGAGCATTCAAAATGTGCCGCAATGGTTAAAACATATGCCCGCAGATGCCGATGCAATGACTTTTGTTGATTTAGTTTTCCCTGCTTTTTTATTCATTGTTGGAATGTCTATTCCGTTTGCTTTTAATGCCAGATTGATAAAAGGTGACAGCCCGAAAACAATTTGGACACATACTCTTAAAAGAGCCATTGCTCTTATTGTAATTGGCGTTTTTATGGTCAATGCCGAATATGGCTACGACGCTTCTAAAATGATAATCGCACCTGCGTTTTGGGGGCTTTTAGCCTATGCGATGCCAATTCCGATTTGGAATAAATATCCAAAAGATTTTCCTTTATGGTTAAAAAGCATACTTCAATACGGAGGGATTTTAGTTCTAATAACACTGTATTTTTTATATGTTCAAGAAACTGGGGATCGAGGAATGACTCCAAAATGGTGGGGAATACTCGGATTAATCGGTTGGGCGTATCTTTTTACAGTAGTTTATTATTGGTTAGTTTCTGGAAATTTATGGGCAATGATTGCATTTTTAGTTTTTTCTGTTGCAATGAATTCACTTAATCTAACCGAAAATTCTTTTGTACAAAATACTTCTTGGTTGAGTTTTATAGCTGGACATTTAACGCATGCTTCTTTAGCTTCAGCAGGAATAATAGTTTCGTTATTGTTTTTTGATAGAAAAATCAGTTCCAAAATCAACTGGCCAGTAATTGGTTTTGTTGCGCTATTTACAATCACGGCTATTTTGCTTCGTCCTTACTTTGGAATTTCAAAAATTAAAGGAACACCATCGTGGACGATGTTTTCGGCAGCAATATGTACCGTTTTGTTCTATTTGTTGTATTGGCTGATGGAAGTTAAAAAACAAACCAAATGGAGTGAATTTTTTATGCCTGCAGCGGCAAATCCGTTATTGATTTATATTTTGCCAGGCGTGATTTATTATTTCTGTAAAGCGTTTAATCTTCATATTATTCCCGGATATTTTAGAGAAGGAGTTCCTGGAATTATTTGGTCTTTAGTATTTTCTATCATTATGCTTTATGTTATGAAAATCTTGAATCGATATAAAATTCAGCTGCACCTTTAATTTTTCAAGTTTCAGGTTTCAAGTTTCAGGTTTCAAGTTTCAAGTTTCAAGTTTCATGTTGTTGAACTTAACCGCAAAGAGCGCAAAGATATACACAAGGTTCGCAAAGTTTTTAAAGCTTTGTGAACTTTGTGTTTGTAGTGAGTGGAACATAGAACAAAAACTTGCGTATTTTGCAGAAAAAAAAGACAATGTTTCAAGTTCCGGATAAAACTTGAAACTTGAAACCTGAAACAAAAAAAACTAAAAACTCACCGATTTTATCTTCAGAACAGAACCTGAAGTAGGATTGTAATTGACAAAATTAAGCTTGCATAAATTATGAATGTTTAAAAGTTTTCCGTCAGGGAGTTCATCTTGTCTGAAATCTGACCATAGAATTTTTATTGTAGAAAAGCGTTTAGGAGAAGCAGGTATAGAAACTCTTGGATGTGAGCCTCCGTGCACGCAACCAGTACCTTCTGGATTGCCCTCTCTCGCTTGCAGTTTTATAATTTGTGTAGATTGATAAGTAATTTTGAGGTATTTAGAATCGTCTGAAAGATTTGCAGGAATTCCGTCATTGGTTTCAGAGGGCGTAATCATAACATTCAATTCTATTTCACCCTTAGGGTTGTCATTTGTTGTAACGCTAACCATTCCATTTTTCAGACGGAATTTATTTAGTGTGTCTTCATTTTCTACAGAAGGCCCAGCAATGAACCATTTGTTTGTTTTTACAAGATTTATTTCATTTTTCTGATAGGTTGCTGAAAAGCCAAAGAGCATAATCAACGGAAGAAAAAGACAATAGCGAAACATAGCAAAGATTTTTAAAATCAAATAATTTAGCATTTCAAATATAACTTTTTATGTAATTCAGATTAGCATAAAAAAATGATTGATATTCTTAATAAAATTCTAAATTTGTAAGAGGGTGTTTTTAAAATATTGTGTGTGAATGGTTTAAAAAATAAATACATTGTAGTTTTATTTTTAATTGGATCGTTTTGTCAAGCTCAAAATGATAGCGCAAATGTGGGTACACGAGATATTTTGGATGTTATACATCGAGTTTTTGATAAGCAGGACACCATTCGTCCAGAAAGAAATAAAAAACTAGCTTTTTCCTTATTGCCGGTTCCGGTTGGCGTTAATTCCAGCACAGGTTTGGTTGTTTCTTTCCTGACTACATTTTATTTAGGAGATCCCAAAACAACCAGAATGTCTCAGGTTACTTTTTCGCCTTATTTTAGTTTTACTAAGCAATTTGTATTTCCAATTCAGTCTTACATCTATTCAAAAGATAATAAATGGAGTCTTATTGGAGATTATCGCTACATGATTTATCCCCAAGATACTTATGGATTGGGCGAAGACAATTCAGATAAAGAAATGTCAACGCTCGATTACCAGCAATGGCGTTTTTATCAGTTTATTACCAGGCAGGTTATTGGAAATTATCGTTTGGGAGTTGGCTTTCTTTTAGATAATTATAAAAATATTTCGGAAGAATCATATATAGAGGGAGAAACCGATTATTTCAAATATATGAATGGCGATTACTCTAACGAGACTTCGTTTGGTTTTGCCTTGCAGGGACTTTACGATTCGAGGGAAAACATTATTAATCCCGAAAAAGGTTTGTATATAGAAGCCGATTTTAGAATAAATACGAGTGGAGTAGAAGGAGACAAATGGCAATCTTTGTATTTTGATGCTCGAAAATATCATTCTTTCAGTAAAACCAAACATCGAGTTTGGGCTTCAAGAGCTTTTTACTGGTCAACGTTTGGCGGAAAACCGCATTACTTAGATTTGCCAAGTATTGGTTGGGATCGTGAAGGCAAAACAGGACGTGGATTTACCAAAAATAGATACCGAAGCAATGCTCTTATTTATTTTGAAACCGAATACAGGACCGACATAAGTCGAAACGGATTTTTTGGTGCTGTTTTTTTTACTAATATTTCTTCAGTTTCTAAGTTAGATACCTATCAATTTAAAAATTGGAATCCTGCGGTTGGAACAGGAATTCGTATTAAATGGAATAAACGCAATGGCAGTAATTTGGCATTAGATTACGGAATTAGTAAAAACGATTGGTCATTGCGTTTGGGGTTATCAGAAAATTTCTAATTTTTTAATAAATGATTTTTTATTTTTTAATCCAACAAGAAGTATTATACTATTTTTGAGCTGTAAAATTTTAATATGAAAAAAATCAGCGTTATTTTTTTTGCCATAATTGTCATTGTATTTGGCTTCTACAGGAGTATTTTTTTAAACTCTTTTCAAGAATTTGCTTGTTGGCTTTATCCTATGGATGAAAGTAGAAATGCAGAATTATTAAAAATCTTATTAACAGTTATTGGTGGAATAGGAATTTTAATTGGGCTTTATCTTAACTATAAAAGAACCAAATCATCTGATAAAGCAATTCAATTGCAAAGTTTAGCGATTTCTAAGCAATCGGATCAACTTGAATTATCTCGAAAATCACAAATAGATGAAAGATTTAAAAATGCTGTAGAACAATTAGGGAGTGAAAAAGAACCAATAATTCTTGGAGGAGTTGCTGTTCTTAATCAAATTGCTATTGAAAATTCTCGAGATTATGCTGAAGTAGTTTTTAATATATTAACAAGCTATATAAGATCTAGCACTAATATTCATACAAAAAAAGCTGATGATTTTAGCAGTACTGTGATACAGACAATAGTCAATAATTTGTTTAAACCTAAGGATGAAACTAATAATCCCTATAAAGACTTTAAAGGGAACTTAAGTCATTGTAACTTGACTTCTATTAATATAGATGGAGTAAATTTTAGTAATTTTGATTTGATATTTACTTATTTTTCTATGAATATAAGTGATGTTGATTTTTCGAATGCAAATTTGAGTAGAGCAAAATTTGTACTTTCAAAAATAAATAATTCTATTTTTTTTCAAACAGATTTACATCAGACTCTTTTTAATATGGCAGAAATTGAAAACTGTAGTTTTGAAAGAGCATCAATTCTGGCAAGTAATTTTTTAACGACGAAACTTTATAATGTGAATTTTGATTATTGTGATTTTTCAAATGCAAAATTTATTTGTTGCTTTTTGAATAGAACAACTCATTTTCGATCTAATATTATAAATAATGATTTTTCATTTTCAAGTTTTAAAAATGTAAGTTTTGAAGATACTGAGACGTTAAGCGGAATAGATTTTAAAGGAAGTCTTTTTTATAATTTCAAAATTAATAATGAGTCTTTAGAATTAAATTTCAATGGATGTGACACTCTTCGTAGTTTTCACTTTGACTTCTGTCAATTTATAGATAAGTTAGATGTTAAATCTAATCAGAAAAGTAATTCTTCTCAAATAGTAAACTTACAAGAAGCAATGTTTTCTAATAAATTCACATTTGATGAATTTACTGAAGAGGACGTTGAGAAAACCAAAAGAAAGCACGATAATATTTTAAAAGAATTTGAAATTACTTTTAAAAATATCAAGAAAAATAAAAAAGTGGATAATAAAAATTCATGAAAAAGTTATCGGTTGTCATTTTAAATTATAATGTGCGTTACTTTCTAGAACAATGCGTTTTAAGTGTTCAGGAGGCAATTGCGGCAATCGATGCAGAAATTATTGTGATTGACAATAACTCATCAGACGAAAGTGTTTTGATGATGAAAGAAAAATTTCCAGACGTAAAACTGATCGAAAACAAAGAAAATTTTGGATTCCCGAAAGGCAATAATATTGGTGTTCGTCAAGCGAAAGGAAAATATATTTGTATTTTAAACCCAGATACCGTCGTTGCTGAAGATACTTTTACGAAGATTTTGGCTTTCGCCGAAAGGCAAAAAAATCTCGGAATTGTTGGCTGTAAATTGATTGACGGGACAGGTGAGTTTCTTCCAGAAAGCAAACGCGGAATTCCCTCGCCTTGGGTTGCTTTCACCAAAATTTTCGGATTGTATAAAGTTTTTCCCAAATCCAAACTCTTCAATCAATATTACGCACAGCATTTAGATGAAAACGAAACGGGGGAAGTAGATATTCTCGTTGGCGCTTTTATGCTTTTGAAAAAAGAGCTTTATGAAGATTTAAAAGGTTTTGATGAAGATTGTTTTATGTATGCTGATGATATCGATTTATCGTATAGAGCATTGCAAAAACAAAAGGCAAATTTTTACTTTCACGAAACTACAGTTTTGCACTATAAAGGAGAAAGCACCATAAAAGACGAAAAATATATGAAGCGTTTTCAGGAAGCTATGAATTTCTTTTATCAGAAGCATTTTAAGAAGTCACTGTTTTTTAGTTTTTTCATCCAAATCGGAACTTGGTTTTTCTCTTTTGTAAAAATGTTTCAAGGTAAAACAAGAATAAAACCAAATCCAGAATTGCATGTTTTTTATTCTTTAAACGAAGATTTGTCTCACAAAATAGCCCTAATTTTAAAAAATAAAGTCCAGTTTTTAAAAATCCCGAAAGAAAAAATGGTAAATTCGTGCCTGATTTTTAAGGGAAAAAACGTCGAAATAATTTTGGATAATCAGTACATTTCATTCAAAAAATGTATCGAAATCATAGAAACTATTAAAGATAAGAGTATTACTTTTAAAGTTTTGCCTAAAAATACCCATTTTATTATTGGAAGTAATTCCAGAAATGACAGAGGGCAAATTGTAAAAATCGAGTAAAAAATTATATTAAATGAAATTTATGTTTAAAATATTCATTAATTTCGCAATCTGAAAATCAAAAACATCTTTTAGATTAACAATATGGCAAGATTTGAATTAAAGCTTCCTAAAATGGGAGAAAGTGTCGCTGAAGCAACTATTACAAATTGGTTGAAAGAAGTTGGAGACAAAATTGAGGCTGATGAAGCTGTACTCGAAATTGCAACAGATAAAGTTGACAGCGAAGTGCCTAGCGAAGTATCAGGAATTTTAGTTGAGCAATTGTTTGGTAAAGATGATTTAGTGCAGGTAGGGCAGACTATTGCTATTATTGAAACTGAAGGCGGAGAAACAGCAACTCCAGAAGCTGTAAATACAGTTCAAGAAACTGCCGCTCCTGCAGAAGCTGCAGAAATCGAAAAAACAATCGAATCGGTTAAAGAAACGGTAACTTCTCAAGATTTCTCAGGATCAGATAAATTCTTTTCTCCATTAGTAAAAAATATTGCAAAAGAAGAAGGTCTTTCTTTAAACGAACTCGAAAACATTCCAGGTTCTGGAAAAGATGGACGTGTGACTAAAGAGGATATTCTAAAATATGTAGAAGCTCGTAAATCGGGTTCTATTCAAGCTCCGCAAACAGTTGAAGTTGCTCCAAAAGTTGTTGCAGAAACTCCAAAAGTTGAAGCTCCAAAGGCAGTTGAGCCAGTTGTTCAAAAAAGCCAGCAAGCAATACCAGTTTCTGTAAATGGTGGTGACGAAATTGTTGAGATGGACAGAATGCGTAAACTGATTTCGGGTTACATGGTAGCATCGGTTCAGACTTCGGCTCACGTGCAATCTTTCATTGAAGTAGATGTAACGAATATTGTAAAATGGAGAGATAAAGTAAAAGCAGCTTTCGAAAAAAGAGAAGGCGAGAAACTGACTTTTACTCCAATTATGATGGAAGCAGTTGCAAAAGCTTTAAAAGATTTCCCAGGAATGAATATTTCTGTTGACGGAGATTATATCATTAAAAAGAAAAATATCAATTTAGGAATGGCAGCAGCATTGCCAAACGGAAATTTAATTGTTCCTGTAATTAAAAATGCAGATCAGTTGAATCTTGTTGGAATGGCAAAAGCGGTTAACGATTTAGGAAACCGTGCAAAAGCTGGGAAATTAAAACCAGACGATACACAAGGTGGAACTTACACGGTAACCAATGTTGGTACTTTTGGAAGCGTTTTCGGAACGCCAATTATCAATCAGCCTCAAGTTGGAATTCTAGCGCTTGGTGCTATTCGCAAAGTGCCTGCGGTTATTGAAACTCCAGAAGGTGACTTTATCGGAATTCGTCAGAAAATGTTCTTATCGCACTCTTACGATCATAGAGTTGTAGATGGTGCATTAGGAGGAAGTTTTGTGAAAAGAGTAGCAGAATATTTAGAAGCTTTTGATGTAGATAGAGATTTCTAAAAATAAATTACAAATAAATTCAAATCCGACAGGTTTAAAACTTGTCGGATTTTTTGTTTTGTAAGAAAAGAATTAAGCAGTACTACGTAGACTTATTAAAAGCTTGTTTTTGAAAAGTTAAAATTGATTAATTGAAAGCATTTTTCGACAAAAAAAATCAGAATAAAGAGAGATATTCCGCTTTAAAAATTACATTTGTAAACTTATAAAAATTAGAAATGGAATTAAAACTTAACAAGCCAATTTGCTTTTTTGATCTCGAAACAACGGGAATTGATATCGGTAAAGATAGAATCGTAGAAATTTCAATATTCAAAGTTTTTCCAAACGGAAACAAAGAAAGTAAAACCTGGTTGGTTAATCCAACAATTCCAATTCCTCCACAAACAACTGCAGTTCATGGCATAACAGACGAAAAAGTAGCCAATGAACCCACTTTTGCAGAACTGGCTCCGCATATTCATAATATGATAAAAGACAGTGATCTTGGCGGATTTAATTCAGATCGTTTCGATATTCCGCTTTTAGCAGAAGAATTACTTCGCGCAGGAGTTGATTTTGATATGAAGAACAAAGTTTCTGTAGATGTGCAGACTATTTTTCATAAAATGGAAGAGCGTACTTTAAGTGCTGCTTTGAAATTTTATTGTGGAAAAAGTTTAGACAATGCGCATTCGGCAGAAGCGGATACAATGGCAACTTACGAAATCTTGAAAGCGCAATTAGATCGTTATCCAGAATTAGAGAACGATATGAAATCTTTGTCTGAATTTACGACACGTAAAAAAATCGCCGATTTTGCAGGAATGATTGCTTTTGATCAAGATGACGAAGAAATTTTTACTTTTGGAAAACATAAAGGAGCTAAAGTGGAGAAGGTTCTAGAAACAGAACCAGGGTATTTCAGCTGGATTCAAAATGCTGATTTTCCGTTGTACACCAAAAAAGTCTTGACAGCAATTAAATTAAGAAAATTAAATACTAAATAAGTTTCTAAGATGCTAAGATTCTGAGATTCTAATTTTTTTAGATTCTTAGTATCTTAGCATCTCAGTATCTCAGCAACTTAAAAAAGAATGAAAATTATCTGTGTCGGCAGGAATTATGCCAATCATATAGAAGAGTTGAAAAACGAACGCCCAAGCGAGCCAGTTGTTTTTATGAAGCCAGATTCGGCGGTTTTGTTGAAGCAGCATCCTTTTGTTATTCCGGAGTTTTCTGAAGATGTTCATCATGAAGTTGAAATAATCGTAAAGATTAATAAGGTAGGGAAATATATTGAGCCAAAATTTGCTCATAAATATTATGATGAAATAAGTGTTGGAATCGATTTTACTGCTCGAGACCTGCAAAGTAAATTGAAAGAAAAAGGACTTCCGTGGGAAAAAGCCAAGGCATTTGACGGTTCTGCAGTTATTGGAGATTTTTTGCCAAAAACTGATTTTGTTTCTATGGAAAATCTTAATTTTGAATTAAGAAGCAATTCAGAAACAGTTCAAAAAGGAAACTCAAATATGATGCTTTGGAAAATTGATGAATTGATTTCTCACGTGTCTCAGTTTTTTACCTTAAAAATTGGAGATATTATTTTTACAGGAACGCCTGCAGGTGTTGCGGCTGTAAAACCAAATGATGTTTTAGAAGGCTTTTTAGAAGATAAAAAATTATTCAGAATACAAGTAAAATAATGGCTTTAAAGTACAACCTTTCGAAAGTTTATGCGCTTTCAGATAATGACCCTGAATTTGTAAATCAAATTTTAACCTTATTTGTTACAGAAGTTCCAGAAGATTTAAAACAAATTAAAGAAGGAATAAAAAAGAAGGATCATAAATACGCCTATTCCTATGCTCATAAAATAAAGCCTACACTTGATTTGATGGGGTTAAATGTGGCTTTTGAAGAAATTTTGCAGGTAGAAGCTTGGACAAAAGCTGAAGGCAAGAAAAAAGATATTATCGAAACTTTTAAAAGTATTAAAGTGCAAGTAAAAGAAGCGATTAAAGAAATTAAAAAAGATTTTGATCTTTAATATAAAATTTGACTTATTCCTGTTTTTAAAGGAATAAGTCAAAACATTTTTTAAATTTTGTAAACGGGCTTATAGTTTGTAAAAGCCGTTAATACCTTCCTCCTAGACAAAATTTAATTTTCTACTTATAAATTATTAGCTTATTTATTTAAGCGACACAAATATTTCACTGATTATGAAAGCAGCAATTATTACTATTGGAGATGAAATCTTAATTGGTCAAATCGTAGATACAAATTCGGCTTTTATTGCCAAATCACTTGATAGAATTGGAGTTGAGGTGGCAGAAATGCTGTCAATAAGCGATGACAAAAAACATATTTTAGGCACTTTTACGCAACTACAAAACAAAGTAGATGTTGTGATTGTGACAGGTGGATTAGGGCCAACCAAAGATGATGTAACAAAGAAAACTTTCTGTGAATACTTTGATGATGAGTTAATTGTAGATCAAAAAGTTTTGGCGCATGTGACGGAATTAATTGAAGGATTTTATAAAAGACCCATTTCTCAATTGAACAAAGATCAAGCTCTTGTTCCGTCAACCTGTACTGTTTTGCATAATAAAGTTGGAACTGCGCCAGGAATGTGGATGAAGAAAGAAAATACCGTATTTATTTCGCTTCCGGGAGTTCCGTACGAAATGAAATATCTGGTAGAAGAAGAAATAATTCCTAAAATTGTCCGCGAATACAAACGTCCTTATATCATTCATAAAACCATTTTGACGTATGGGCAAGGAGAAAGTTTAGTTGCAGAACGTATTGAGCAATGGGAAAACAACCTTCCTGAATTTATAAAATTGGCTTATTTGCCCAATCCAGGGCGAGTTCGTTTGCGTTTAACTGCTCGCGGGACTAATAAAGAGGAATTAGAAGAAGCGATAGAAAGTAATGTGCAGTCCTTGGATGCCATCATTCATGATATAATTGTAGGTTACGAAGAGAATGAAACAATTGAAACAGTAATTGGTAAGTTGCTTTTGAAACAAAATAAAACCATCTCAACAGCAGAAAGTTGCACAGGTGGAAGAATTGCATCATTATTGTCGGCTGTTCCAGGTTCGTCAAGCTATTTTAAAGGAAGTATTGTTTCTTATGCGACAGAAGTTAAAATAAATGTTTTGGGAATACCGAAAAATTTAATTGATCAATTTTCGGTCGTTAGTGCTGAGGTTGCATCGGCTATGGCTTTGAGTGCTAAAGATTTGCTAAAAACCGACTATGCGCTAGCAACGACGGGCAATGCAGGTCCATCAAAAGGCGATTCTGATGCTGAAATAGGCACTGTTTTTATTGCTTTGGCAACACCAGACGGGGTAATTGTCGAGGAATTTAACTTCGGACAACCTCGTGAAAAAGTGATAGATAGGGCGTCTGTCAAGAGTTTGGAAATATTACAGAAAGAAATTTTAAAATTTGTGCAATAATTTTTTGCTACAATGGTTTATTTTTCTTTTCTTTGCACCCTGATTTTGAATAACGATAAAAGATAAGTATAATGTCAAGAGTTTGTGACCTTACAGGTAAAAGAGCGATGGTAGGAAATAACGTTTCTCACGCTATGAACAAAACTAAGAGAAAGTTTTCTGTAAACTTAGTTAAAAAGCGTTTTTATCTTCCAGAAGAAGATAGATGGATTACTCTTAGAGTAGCAGCATCTACGATAAAAACAATTAATAAAAATGGAATCACTGCTGTTTTGAAAAAAGCACAGTCAGAAGGATTTATCAAATAATCTTTTCCTAAATAAATATATAGCAAGATGGCAAAGAAAGGTAATAGAATCCAAGTAATTTTAGAATGTACTGAACACAAAGCTTCTGGTGTTGCAGGAACTTCTAGATATATTACAACTAAGAACAAAAAAAATACTCCAGACAGATTAGAGATTAAAAAATTTAATCCAGTTTTAAAAAGAGTAACTGTTCACAAAGAAATTAAGTAATAATTAGAGATTTTGATTAAATCTCAAATGGTTTTTCATTTGAAGATTTAATGAATTTCAAATAACATTTGAATCATGGCAAAGAAAACCGTAGCATCGTTACAAACATCTTCTAAGAGATTATCAAAAGCCATCAAAATGGTAAAATCTCCTAAAACTGGTGCGTATACATTCGTAGAATCTATTATGGCTCCTGAAGAAGTTGATGAGTTCTTGAAAAAGAAATAATTACAATTACATTATATAGAAAAGCTACTTTCTTTCGGAAGTAGCTTTTTTATTACCTATATTTGTCTAAAAATTTAAAGAATCGTAACAATTGGCCTTTTTTGGTAAAACAATTGCGCTTTCTTTAAAGATTTGGATTTCTTGCATGAAAATCAAGAAATCTAGTAAATCTAAATAATCTACAAAAAATGAGTTTTTTTAAAAAATTATTCTCTACCGAAAAAAAAGAGACTTTAGACAAAGGTCTTGAAAAAACGAAAACTACTTTTTTCTCGAAGTTAAGTAAAGCCGTTGCAGGGAAATCTAAAGTTGATGATGATGTTTTAGATAATCTGGAGGAAGTTCTTGTGGCTTCTGATGTTGGGGTAGATACTACTTTGAAAATTATTACAAGAATTGAAAAGCGTGTTGCTGAAGATAAATATCTAGGAACAGAAGAATTGAATCAAATTCTTCGTGATGAAATTGGTGCTTTATTATCTGAAACGAATACAGGTGAGGCAACAGAATTTGAAATTCCGAAAGATAAAAAGCCTTACGTTTTAATGGTTGTTGGAGTAAATGGAGTTGGAAAGACTACAACAATTGGTAAATTGGCTTATCAATTTAAAAAAGCGGGGCATAATGTTGTTTTAGGTGCTGCAGATACATTTCGTGCTGCTGCGATTGATCAATTGCAAGTTTGGGCAGATCGTGTAAATGTGCCTATTGTAAGACAGCAAATGGGAAGCGATCCTGCTTCTGTAGCTTTTGATACTTTACAATCTGCAGTTGCTCAAAATGCTGATGTTGTAATTATTGACACAGCTGGACGTCTTCATAATAAAATCAACTTAATGAATGAGTTGACAAAAGTAAAACGTGTAATGCAGAAAGTGGTTGCTGATGCGCCTCATGATGTGCTTTTGGTTTTGGATGGCTCTACAGGACAAAATGCTTTTGAACAAGCTAAACAATTTACGGCAGCTACAGAGGTTACTTCATTAGCTGTTACAAAATTGGATGGAACAGCAAAAGGCGGTGTGGTAATTGGAATTTCAGATCAATTTCAAATTCCTGTGAAATATATTGGTGTTGGCGAAGGAATTGAAGATTTGCAAGTCTTCAATAAATATGAATTTGTAGATAGCTTTTTTAAATAATTAATAATGAAAAATATATCAGCTTTAACTTTTTATTTTGCTAGTGTAATATCTTTTGTTCTGGCAAATGTTTTAAAGGATAAAAATCTTTCGGTATATTATGTTTTATTGGTTCTAGGGATAGTTTTATTCTTTTTAGGTGTTCTTAAAAGAATACGTTCTAATCGATAAATATAATTGAAAATTTATTGAGTCTTTAAATAGGATTCGTTTAGGCGTTTCTATTTAAGGATTCTTTTTTATTGGTAATGCCTGTTTTGAAAAATAGTTGAATGTGTTTTCGATTTTTATTTCTTTTGAGGATTATAAGGTTATCTTTGTAGTCTGAGAAAATCTTCTTTTGAAACCGGAAGCCTAGCCATGATGGGAGCGGTATCCTTTTGTGCCTGGGTTCGGCGCAAAAGATACAGCGGACAGCAGGAAATAGCTCCTAATTCTTCAACTTCATTCAGATTAAAAAAGAATAAATTTTAATATTTTTATTTATGAAAAACACTTTTATAGTTTTGTTTTGTTCACTTTTATTTGTGAGCTGTAAACAGGAAATAAAACCTGCAGACCTCGCTAAATTAAATGGTTATTGGGAAATTGAAAAAGTGGTTTTTGAGAAAGGCGAGGAGAAGGAATATAAAATGAACGAGACTTTTGATTTTTTTCAAATTAAAAACAATAAAGGAGTTCGAACGAAAGTGATGCCACAATTTGATGGTACATTTTTGACAACAGACACTTTTGAGAATGTTTCGGTTCGTTTTACTGGAGAACAAGTTTTCTTAGATTATAAAACGGATTATGCAAAATGGAGCGAGGAAATTATTTCGCTCTCTGATGACAAATTGGTGGTTAAAAATCCACAAAAAATTGAATATCATTATAAAAAAGCTGGACCAGTAAACCTTTTGAACGATGGCGAAAAGACTAAATAACGAAAGCACGATTAGTGCTGTATTACAGCAGATTATTCAAGTGAATAAATTGCAGCCAGGTATGGATCAAATTGATGTTCGTGACGCTTGGAAAAATCTTATGGGGAGCGGGGTCAATACTTATACTCGAAATGTTGTACTGAAAGGCAGTACACTTTATGTAGAATTAGGTTCGTCTGTTCTGCGCGAAGAATTAACTCATGGAAAATATAAAATTGTTAAAATGATTAACGAAGAATTGGGACGCGAGGTAGTAAAAGATGTTGTTTTACGCTGATTTCATTTGATTTTTTTTAATAAGATTAACTTTAAAAATAAGTAACACTTCTATTGTGAAGTGTTTTTTTTTGCGATACATTTGAGCGTTATTTTTTGTAAGTAGCATCTTTTAGTAACCCAAAAACAATTAAAAAAAACAATGAAAAAAATTTTACTTATTTTAACCGTATTATTTGCTTTAACTAGCTCTGCACAAAAGAAAAAAGTTGCTGTTGTCTCTTTTTATACAGATAAAACAATAGATCTTTCTGAGCTTGGTTTAAATGGTTTGGCTGCAGTGACAGATTTAGGAAGTAATCCGAATTTTAACTTATTGCCAATTTTGGAGAAATATCATAATGCATTTTTTAATGATTATTCGAAAAAATTTCCTTTTGATTTAATTCCTGAAACGGAAGTAACTCAAAAACAAGAATATATTGATTACGTTCCTCATTTTGATAAAGAAGGAGATGCTGGAAAATATATTATCAACTATCCTGGATACAAATATATTTATGAAGGAATAAATGGTTCTGCAAACGAAGTGGCTACAGCAACTATGTTTAAAGATAATGCTGATGGTGTTTTGTTTACTGAAATTCATTTTGCTGTAGTAAAAGGATTCGCTGTTGGTGGAACAGGAACTATTAAAATGAAAGCTTATGCAAGAATTGCTTTGTATGACAAAAATGGAAAAAAATTGTTTGCTTTCAATGAAGGAGCAACATCTAAGAAAACTGGAACAATTGTAGGAGGTATTCCTGTTTTATCTTTTGATAAAGTATTGCCAATGTGTGAGAGTGCATTAGATGAGCTTTTGAAAGATTTAGATGGAAGAATTGAGAAAATGGTAAAAAAGACTGCTAATACTCTATAATCAGTTCGTAATAAAAATAAAAAACCCGCTTCAATTTGAAGCGGGTTTTTTTGTTTGATTTGTAATTCTTATTAGAATTGCTCTCTTCCTGCAAAGTGGAATGCGCTTTCGATAGCAGCGTTTTCGTCGCTGTCAGATCCGTGAACTGCATTTTCTCCAATTGAAGTAGCGTATGCTTTACGAATAGTTCCTTCAGCAGCTTCAGCTGGATTTGTAGCTCCAATTAAAGTTCTGAAATCTTCTACTGCGTTATCTTTCTCTAAAATAGCAGCAACAATTGGTCCGCGAGACATGAATTCAACTAATTCTCCGTAGAAAGGTCTTTCTGCGTGAACTGCGTAAAATGCTTTTGCATCTGCTACAGTTAATTGAGTTAATTTTAATGAAACGATTTTGAAACCACCATTAGTAATCATTGCTAAGATATTCCCGATGTGTCCGTTTGCAACAGCATCTGGTTTAATCATTGTAAAAGTTCTATTTGTTGCCATTTTATATTTTATTAAATTTTGTGCAAAAGTATACTTTTTTTATGAATTGATTTTAATTAATTCGTAATTAAAACATAGTAGAATAATGTTTTAACCAAGAATAGGCTTTTTTTTGAGTCATTATGTAGAGATGCACTGCAGTACATCTAACAAAAAGTAAATGTTTAATGAAAAAAGACGCACTGCTGTGCGTCTCTACAATTATGTTTCTCTCTATATATCGTGTAAAAATTAGACTTTAAAGATTAATTTGTTTCTGTAGAATACCCACAAAATAAATGTCCAGATTGCAACGTATGTTAATGCGCCTGCCAAAGAAGCAGTCATTGGATTGCTAAAAAATGGTGCAATTCCGAAACGGTATAGATAGTCTAAAAGGTTAATTTGTTCGCCAGAAAGTGATGGATGCTGAAAACGAATGAGTACCAAAGCTTGAGGAATAATTTGTGAAGCAAAGAAAACAATCATTGGATTTACTCCCCAAATAACAAATAGTTTAAAGCCTTTTTTGAATTCTCTTATGTCAATTATATAATATAATGCTGTAAGACAAATTGTTGCCAATCCTGTTGTATATAAAACGTAACTGCTTGTCCAGATTGATTTGTTTATTGGAAAAACTAAATCCCAGATTAAACCGAAAAAAACTAACGCAGTGCCGATCGTTCCCATTCTTTGGGCTTTTTGGATTTTAGTTACATTAAGCAATAGAATTTGTCCGATGAATAAACCAATAATGCCGTTTACAATTGATGGCAAAGTACTTAAGATTCCTTCTGGATCCCAAGTATTGGTTTCATGGTACATATGTCCTTTCAAGAAAATGCTATCAACCCAAGCGGCTAAATTAGTGCCTCTCTCTAAATTTGCTTCTCCAAAACCAGGAACAGGAATTAAAGTCATAACCGCCCAATACCCTAGAAGTAAAATTGCTCCCGTAATAATTTGAGTTTTTCGAGATGTCTTTAAATATAAAAGCGAAACGACAAAATAGACTACTGCAATACGCTGTAAAACTCCAGGAAGTCGAACATCTTGATAATTTTCAAATCCGCCGTAGGCTAAAATGAGATAAATAGCCAATATGCCAAATGCAAAAATGTTTTTTAGTCGCGTGCTAAAACTTCCCATCAAAGCATAACCAACTGCAAAAGTAATGACCAATCTTCCAATTAGAAGCGGAATTCCGTCTAATCCAAAAAGCTGAATTTTTCCGAAGAAATTAAAGAAAATCCCCAAACAGAACATTCTTAAAGAACGAATCAGGATTTTGTTAAACGTTGTTTCGTCATACTTTTTCTCTGGCATTGCAAGCGGTACAGCAACTCCCATTATAAAAATAAAAAACGGAAATACAAGGTCGGTTGGTGTACAGCCATTCCAGTGCGCGTGTAAAAGCGGAGGATAAACATTTCCCCAATCTCCTGGATTGTTTACAATAGTCATCAATAGAATTGTCAGTCCGCGAAAGACATCAAGCGAAATTAATCGATCTCTTACCATTAGGTTAGTTAGTTAATAGGTTATAAAATATAATTCTATTTGGTTTGAGAGAGTAAAGATTTAGAAAATGTGCTGGTTATTTGTTTCTAAATCTGTACTTTTTAATTTCTAAAGATAATTATTTTAGATTATTATGATGTCAAAATTATGTTCTAAAGGTTTTAATTTCTGAATTAAAAGCGGAATCAATTGCTCTCCTTTTTCTAAATAAAATTCAGAAAAATTGGCTTGGCGCTCTTGAAGGCTGTTATTTGGAAATAATTCGCACTGCAAATCGGTAACACGCTCCAATTGATCGGCTAGTTTTCTTTTTTGTGCTTTTAACAAACGTTTTTCTAGATTTTCTAAACCTTTCTTTTGTTTTACTTCTTGAGCTTTAACTGCTCCAGAAAAAGATTTATCGGTCTTTTCGGCCAATTCAAAAAGATAAGCAAACTGTTTTTCAAGCGCTTCTTTTTGAGGAGTTAAATCAATTGGAAACGGAGATAGTTTATGCGTAATCTGATTGACTAAATTCTCTGATTTATTGAATAAATCTTTCCAAGTTAAATTTAAATTATCGGCTTTTTTAACTTGTTTTTCGGTTGCTAAAAGAACTGAATTTCGAACTAATAATATTGGGAAGGTAATGTTTACTGCCTCAAAGAAAGCTTTTAATTCTAACCAATAAGCAATTTCCCCGCCTCCGCCAATGTAGCAAAGATTAGGAAGAATAATTTCCTGATATAGCGGACGCATAATTACATTGGGACTGAATTTTTCAGGATTGCTTTCTAATAGTTTTAGAATTTCTTCTTTAGAAAATGAAATTCTAGTGTTGTTAACTAGGTATTTATCATTTTCAAAAATGATTCTTTCGCGCAGTTTATCTTCAATGTAAAATAAATTTATTTCACGAGGATTTACTTGAACAGTATAGTCAGAAAGTGCTTCAATTGATTTTTGAACGGCTTTAAATGAAGTCTGATGTTCTAATTCTTCTTTTACAAACGGAATAAAAGCACGTTTTAAATTGGTATCGTCTGCATCTATAATTACTAAGCCATAGCTTGAAAAAAGCGCATTGGCCAAAAAGCGAGTTGCATCGGCTAGATTTTCGTGTTTTAAATACGCATTTTCAAAAAGCTTCTTAAGTGCATTTGCATTGGTGCTTGAACCTAATTCTTGAGAGTAAATTTCAAATAAATTCTCTAAGCCTTCAGTTGAAAGTCTTCCAACTGGACCAGTGCTTTCTGCATTCCAACGGATTTTTTTCCCTTTAAAATTAAAATAATTGATTTCTTCAAAATCGTGATCTTCGGTCGCCATCCAATAAACGGGAACAAAATTGTACGAAGGATATTTCGATTTTAATTCTTTAGTTAAATTAATCGTAGAAATAATTTTATATAAAAAATACAATGGTCCGCTAAATAGATTTAGCTGATGTCCAGTTGTAATGGTAAATGTGTTTTCGAGTTTTAAAAGCGCAATATTATGTTGAGTTGACTCCGAAAGTTCAATATTTTGATATTGTTTTTCCAGCGTTTCAACCAATGCGTTTCTATTGTTATGATCAAAATTGGCTGATTTTTCAGCTATTTGTTTTTCAAAATTTTCTAGGCTTGGAAAATGGTTGTACAGCGGTTTTAACTCTGGTTTCTGATCTAAGTAATCTTGCATTAATTTAGAGAAATATCCAGAAGATTGAAAGCTGATACAGTCGGTTGGCATAATTTTAAATTTATTTTTGACAGCTGTAAATTTAATGAAAATATACAGGTAAAAACGCTTTTAACGAATGCTTAAGATTTGATTTTTAATTTTTGTTTTAAAGTACCTTAAATCAAGTTTTTAAATTGAAATAAAATTCGTGTTTTTAAAATGGAAAAAACATCATATTTGTTAAAAAACGTATGATGTTTTAAAACTAATTCTTTGAAACATGAATTATTAATAATGAAACTATATTTTTGTAATCAAAAAAAAAGTTATATCTATTTTACATGAAAACTAACGAGAATAAAAAGAACTCTCTAAAACATGTTCTTTTTGGAAGCCTTATTGGTACCACAATTGAATTTTTTGATTTTTATATTTATGCCAATGCAGCAGTGTTGGTCTTTCCTCAATTATTTTTTCCTAGTTCAGATTCGACAATGGCGACTCTGGAATCTTTAGCCACTTTTTCTATTGCCTTTTTGTCGCGCCCTTTAGGTTCGGCATTTTTTGGCCATTATGGTGATAAGATCGGACGTAAGTTTACTCTTGTTGCAGCTTTATTGACAATGGGAATTTCTACAGTAACGATAGGATTTTTGCCAAGCTATGCGAGTATTGGTGTAGCCGCTCCGTTATTATTAATGCTTTGCCGATTCGGACAAGGTGTTGGTTTAGGAGGCGAGTGGGGAGGCGCTGTTTTATTGGCGATAGAAAATGCACCACCAAATAAACGTGCTTGGTACGGAATGTTTCCGCAATTAGGCGCTCCAATAGGATTATTGCTTTCTGGTGGAACTTTCTTGTTGTTGACAGATTCGATGAGTAATGAAGATTTTATGAATTATGGTTGGAGAATTCCTTTTATTGCCAGTGCATTTTTAGTGATAGTTGGTTTTTATATTAGGACTAAAATTACAGAAACGCCTTCGTTTGAAAATGCCAAAAAAGAGGAAGAAGAGGTAAAAGTTCCTTTTCTAGAATTAGTAAAATCATATAAAAATCAGTTGGTTTTTGGAACATTCGCGGCAATAACAACATTTTTGGTTTTCTATTTAATGACCGTATTTACACTTAGCTGGGCTACTTCAGATTTAGGAATTGTAAAAAGAGACGGTTTATTGATTCAATTATTCTCAGTATTGTTTTTTGCGCTTTTTATTCCGGTTTCTGCTGTTGTTGCCGACAAGATTGGTCGCCGCAAAATGCTTATCGTCGCAACTGCGGCTATTGCCGTTTTCGGATTTTTCTTTTCTTACTTTTTAAGCTCTGGAAATATCGTTTTGGTTAGCATTTTTGCCTGCATCGGAATGTCATTAATGGGTTTTACTTACGGACCTTTAGGAACTTTTCTGTCTGAATTATTCCCAACAAATGTTCGTTATTCTGGAGCCTCTTTGACTTTTAATATGGCGGGAATTTTAGGCGCCGCTTTTGCACCAATGATAGCAATTTGGTTGGCTAAGACCTATGATGTGAGTTATGTAGGTTTCTATTTGGTAACCGCTGCACTTATATCTTTAGTTTCATTTTTGGTCATTAGCAAAGACGAACATAAATTTTAAGTTATAGATTTAAAATATTTTAAAAGCAGTAATGTAAAAAATTACTGCTTTTTTTTGTTTGTTAGAAAAGTATTTAGATATTTGTCTAAATATATAAATGTAATGAATGATATTTTTAAAGCATTAAATGATGCCACTAGAAGAGAGATTCTAGATCTTTTAAAGGAGAAGGATCTATCTGCAGGAGAGATTGCAGACGCTTTTAATATTTCTAAACCGAGTATTTCACATCATTTGGATATTTTAAAACGGGCGGATTTAATTACATCTGAAAAAAACGGACAATTCGTCATTTACTCCATCAATACCACCATAATGGAAGATGTTTTACAATGGATACTAACCTTTAAACAATAATAATATGAATCTAGAATTAAGAAAAGAACTCCCTATAATTGGAATTGTTTCGATTCCTTTTATTTATTTGGCAACAGTTTGGAATAGTCTTCCCGAGAGAGTTCCTATACATTGGAATTACGAAGGGCAAATTGACAATTGGGGAGATAAGATTAGTTTACTGTTTCTAGTTTTTATGCTTCCAGTTTTAATGTATGTTTTAATGACTGCAGCATCTAAAATTGATCCTAAAAAAAGAATTTCATTAATGGGGAGAAAGTTTTATCAGCTTAAGTTTTTCTTGGTTTTATTTATGTCTTTGCTGGCTACATTTATTGTTTACATCACCAAAAACCAATCTTTTTCGAGTCCGGGTTTAATGTATGTTGCAGTTGGAATTTTACTAATAATTTTCGGAAATTATTTTAAAGTTATTCAACCGAATTATTTTATTGGAATTCGCACACCGTGGACACTAGAAAATCAGCAGGTGTGGAAAGCTACTCATTCCTTTGCAGGAAAATTATGGCTTGCGGCTGGCTTTGTTTTCATCTTGGGAGGCTTGTTGTTTTCGGGATTTAATTTTTCTAAAATTTTTGTAGGTATTGGCGTTACCATTGCTTTTGTTCCTATTATTTATTCTTATTTTAAGTTTAAAAGTTTAGAAAAAAAAGAAAATAATCTTTAAGTAATTAAGCATCGAAATGAAAAAAATAATACTTTTTATATTGATAATTTTTAGTTCTTCAAAATCGTTTGGACAAGATATTTCAGGACAATGGAATGGTATTTTAAAAATTCAAAATAATGAGCTAAGAGTTCTATTTAATATTACTAAAACAGAAAAGGGGTATAGTTCTACGGTGGATAGTCCAGATCAAAATGCAAAAGGAATTCCTGTTACATCTACTACTTTTGAAAATTCGGTATTGAAATTAGATATTGCAACTATCGGTGGTTTATACGAAGGAAGGTTAGGTGCTGATAATATTTTTGTTGGGAAATTGATTCAAAACGGACATACATTAGATCTTAATTTATCTAAAGGAAATGTGGAAGTTGCAAAACCTCAGGAACCTAAACAGCCATTTTCTTATTATACAGAGGATGTAAAATTTGAAAATAAAACAGATAAAGTGACTCTGGCAGGAACGTTGTCTCTGCCTAAAAAAGAAGGTAATTTTCCTGTAGTTATTTTGATTTCTGGAAGTGGAGCGCAAAATCGGGATGAAGAAATGCTAGGGCACAAACCATTTTTAGTTTTAGCAGATTATCTTACCAAAAAAGGAATCGCTGTTTTACGTTTTGATGATCGTGGTTTTGGTCAATCTACAGGCGATTTTAAAAAAGCAACTACTATGGATTTTGCAAAAGATGTACAAGCTGGAGTAGACTATTTGAAAACGAGAAAAGAAATCGATAAAAATAAGATTGGTTTGATCGGACATAGCGAAGGCGGCATAATTGCTCCAATGATAGCTGGAAATTCTAAAGATGTTAAATTTATAGTTCTACTTGCTGGACCAGGAATTCGAGGCGATAAATTGCTACTACTGCAAAGAGAGTTATTAGAAAAACAAATGGGAGTTCCAGATGCGGTGGTAGAGCAGAGTAAAGAAAATTTTAAAGGTGATTATGATTTTATTATTCAAAGCACTGTTAATGATGATGATTTGAAAGCCAAAGTCAATTCGTATTTTAAATCAAAATTAGGGAATGATGATATGGCTAAAACCACTACAGATCAAATTACAAGTCCGTGGTATTATACTCTTTTAAAACTTGATCCAAAGCCTTTTTTAGAAAAAGTAAAATGTCCAGTTTTGGCACTTAACGGAAGTAAAGATTTGCAGGTTCCAGCTCAAGTTAATCTTGAAAACATTAAAAAAGCCTTGACAGAAGCAGGAAATAAGAAAGTAACCATTAAAGAATTACCAGATTTAAATCACTTATTTCAAGAATGTAAGACAGGTTCTCCAACTGAATATGCCACTATTGAACAAACCTTTTCGCCAATAGCTTTGGAAGAAATTTCGAGTTGGGTTTTAGTGCAAACGAAATAAAACCATGTAATCGCAAAGATGTATACAGTTCAAAGAGGTTCTTTTCAGTATAAATCTTTGCGATTTTTTTTAACGTTTTAAAGAAAAATGGCCTCTATATTCTGCTCCATTCATTCTCGTAACCGTAAACCAATAGTCTGATGCAGGCAATTGATTTCCAAGATAAGTTCCGTTCCAAGAAGTGTTTAATGCCAATTCTTTAACTAATCTTCCGTAGCGATCAAATATTCTAATAGACGAATTAGGAGCTAAATAAGCTGGGTCGATTGTCCATGTATCATTGTAACCATCTCCATTTGGAGTAAAGAATTTTGGGAAAGGAAGCTCCTCAGT
Organism: Flavobacterium sp. B330r; assembly: GCF_056824325.1. Classification (NCBI taxonomy): domain Bacteria; kingdom Pseudomonadati; phylum Bacteroidota; class Flavobacteriia; order Flavobacteriales; family Flavobacteriaceae; genus Flavobacterium; species Flavobacterium sp. B330r. The sequence continues at coordinate 665,412 of NZ_CP124860.1, read as the reverse complement.
CAAATTGATGCAATCTCTACTTTTTGCTTCTAGAATGTTTATTACTACAGGAATTCTATCACTTTCACAACCACTTATGGTTTGAGAAGCATAATAGGTAATTCCGTTTTCAAGTGCAGTTGATTCTGCTAAATAACTTATGGAAGAATAACTTTCGTACCATTTGACGTTTTGACCATCAAGTATGATATCACTAATTTTTGCATTTTCTTGAATACAGAATTCCTGTGGAGAATTTGCAATCGGACTCGGTGTGTCTTGTATTTTTACTGTAATTGGTAATCTTTCACTTTCGCAATCGTTTTGTGCTTGCGAAACATAATAAATACGACTTTCCAATAAAGTTGTTTCTGGCAAAATAGATGCTGAAAAAAAAGTATCAAACCATTTTATATTTTGCCCAATAATTGGAATATCATTTAAAGTTGCGTTTTGCTGTACGCAAAATGTATGTGAAGAATTTACTTCAGGAAGTTGATTCGTAATAATAACGGTTTGATTTTGAGATGATACATTTCCGTTTCCATCATCATAATCCCATTTTATAGTATAAGTTCCGGGAACAGAATATGATAAAGGATCCGCGGTTGTGGCAGTAATTGTTCCAGCACATTTATCTGTTGCTTTGGGAAATATTTTCACTTCAGTATGACAATCTCCCGATATAGTTGGAAGATCCGGAATGTTTGCAACTGGAACTTGTATATCTCCAATTACAACATCAAAAGTGTATGTTTTTTCACAGTTGCAATCATCGCTTACCACTAAATGGTATTGTCCATTATTTACACTTGATGGATTTGTAATGGTTGGATTAGACAGAGTACTTGTAAAACCATTTGGACCAGTCCATAAATAATTATATCCAGAATTAGAATCAGCTTTAAAAGCTAATGTTTCACCAAGACATACAGGTGAATTTGTTGACGGATGCACATCAATGTTACAGCTTTTTTCTTCTGAAAAATTGATTAGATAAAAATTCTTTCTTCCGTTAAGATTTTGCTGATAAGAATTCGAATCTGTTATTTTGTTATTTTCAACAGGTGTATCTGCAAAGACAGCATCTTGGGCTGTAGTTCCTCCAATAACAATATTATTATTTTCAAAACAAATTTTGTTTTCAGAATACTGATCGAATCCATTTACATAAGTTCCAAAAACTAAGCTTCCAGATTTAGTAAATTTTCCGATATAACCCTCTGCAAATCCTTTTCTTTTATAGGCGCATGGAGTAGTTATCGATTGATCGCCACCTTCGCCACCAATGTAAATGTGATTGTTTTTAAAAATTAATGAATATACAGCCGATGATGTTCCTAGATAGGTTCCCCAAATTCGCTGGCCGTCTTTATTTAATTTTGCTAAAAAACCAGTTTGAGTCCAACTGTTGTAATCATCAAAACTTCCTGGCGAGGTAATATTATCATCATTGTCACTTCCGAATAAATCTCCTCCAATGTAAACATTGTTTTCGTCATCATTTACAACAGCTTTTATTCTATTGCCAGAACCATAATAAGTGCTCCAAATTCTATTTCCATCTAAACTGAATTTATAAACCGTACCATTAACGCCATTTTTATAATTGGTCTCTTGAAATGTTCCAGGAGTAGAAATATAATTTAAACTAAAAGTTTTTCCTCCTAAAATAAGATAGTCAGATGCGACTTTTATAGTATGTAAATAATCATTGCTTTCCCCGCCTACATAGGTACTCCACACAAGATCGCCACTAGGGTTAAACTTAGTCAAAAAACCATCGAACGAACTATTTCCAGGCATACCAGAGTGATTTAATAAAGTCTGAAAATTATTGTTTGTAGAAAATCCAATGTAACTGTTTGTGCTTCCTACAATATAGATATTATCATTACTATCAATATCTACATCTTCGGCAGAATCTGTACCAGAATTACCCATGTATGTTGCCCACAATCTCGTTCCAGAGGAGTTAAATTTTGCAAGAAATGCATAAGTGGTGTTACTTGTTGTAGTTTGAATATAAGCTCCAGTTGTAGATATGTTTCTTTTGCTATCTGTACTTCCAGTAATTACAACATTATTTTGCTTGTCAATCTTTAGGCCAAATGCTCGATCCCAACTTTCTCCACCATAAAAAGTACCCCAAACTCTTTTTCCTGAAGGATCAAATTTTACAATTATTGCGTCAGATTGCATATTTCTAGAATCGAAAGCAGTGGTCTGATGGGCTCCAGATGTAGCATAAATTCCTGATGTACTGCTCGTGTAGCCCGTAAAATAGATATTGCCAAAACTATCAGTGTCTATATCTCCAAAGTAATTTGATTCGCCTTCACCATAATAAGTTCCCCACAATCTTACCGGAGTAGGATCAATAACAACTGTTTTACCCGCTAAGAAGTTTGCAGAACGAAATCCATAAACATCTTTTTTTAGCTTTTGATATCCAATAATTATTTCTTTTTTACGTCCTTTTTCTTCAATCCAGCTAGCAGGAATTGTTTCTTCCATTTTTCCAAAACGAACATTCATTTGGATTTTATTATCTACCAAATCGGTTTTGGCACCGTTAAATTTTAATTGAATATCAGAGATTTTTCCCTTTGGATGAATAACAAAATTATATTCAACAGCTTTTTTGGGATCTTCGGGAATTGTAAAAACAGCATCAATATTAGGATATATATTTTTGTAGGTAATTTGTTTATACTGATGAACTCCCAGAACGCCTTCTGGTTGATTTGGAACGTTATAATAATTATCAAAATCAGCTGATTTTTGTTCCGTAATTAATTCAACTTTAGAATTTGAATTGACAAAATCAATGTCTACCCTATGAAAAATATATTCTAGATTGAAATCGTCTTTTTCTTTGTTATCTTTTTCTGGAAATAGTTTTGGTGTTGCCGAACGAACAATTGGCGTCTTTTTTACTTCATAGATATCATAAGAAAATCCATTTTTCTTTAACTGAACATTTAAACCTCCCGAATTCAGTAAATACTTAACGTCGGTATTAGGTTTGCCATTCTGATCGATAATTTGACCTTTATTTTCTTTAAAACCAATTGATTGATTTTTGTTTTGTGAAAACAATTGTAGCGTTAATAAGAAAAAAAGTAAAAGTAATCTATGTTTCATTAGAGTAATTTGGATTGCGACAAATGTAATTAAATGTTTACAAATTCAAATCAAAAATTGAAACGCTAAAAAGTCTCAAAATATCCCGTATTTTTGCAAAAAAATAATACTCTTTTGAAAACAAAACTTTTTGTAATTACGCCGCCATTTACACAACTGAATACCCCGTATCCGGCAACGGCGTATATAAAAGGTTTTCTGAATACTAAAAATATAGAATCAGTTCAGGCTGATTTGGGTATTGATGTGATTTTAGAATTGTTTTCGAAGAAAGGACTTATTGATTTGTTTGAAGTTTCAAGCCTGAAGTTTGAAGTTGGCTCTGAAGTCTCTGATAATTCTAAGCGAATTTTTGCTCTTCAAGACGAATATATTAAAACGATCGATTCTGTAATTCAGTTTTTGCAAGGAAAAAATCCAACTTTGGCTCTACAGATTTGTCAGGAAGATTTTCTGCCAGAAGCTTCTCGTTTTGCGCAACTAGAAGAACTCGATTGGGCTTTTGGAACAATGGGAACGCAAGACAAAGCAAAACACTTGGCAACTTTATATCTCGAAGATATTTCAGATTTTATTGTAGAATGTGTTGATGAGAATTTTGGTTTCAGCCGCTATGCCGAACGTTTAGGACGAAGCGCCAATTCTTTTGATGAATTGTATGAAGCCTTACAGCAAGAACCGACTTATATCGATTCGATTTTAATTTCACTTTTAAAAGCTAAAATCGAAGCGGTAAGACCAACTTTATTTCTAATTTCTGTTCCTTTTCCAGGGAATTTATATAGCGCATTTAGATGTGCGCAATGGGTAAAAGAAAATCATCCTGAAATTAAAATTTCAATGGGTGGAGGTTTTCCTAATACCGAATTGCGTTCCCTTTCTGATAAACGTGTTTTTGAGTTTTTCGATTTTATCACTTTAGATGATGGAGAAGTCCCAATTGAAGAATTAATTTTTCATTTAGAAAACCCAGATTCGAATTCTTTCAAAAGAACATTTTTATTAGAAAACGGAGAAGTAGTCTATAAAAACAATTCTTTAAAACACGACTACAAGCAATCTCAAGTTGGAACACCAGATTATTCAGATCTGCCTTTGGATAAATATATTTCGGTGATCGAAATTGTTAATCCGATGCACCGAATGTGGAGCGACGGAAGATGGAACAAACTCACCATGGCACACGGCTGTTATTGGGGAAAATGTACTTTCTGCGATATTTCTTTAGATTACATCAAAGTATATGAACCCGTTGCGGCAAGTATGCTTTGTGATCGAATAGAAGAATTGATCGAAAAAACAGGTCAAAACGGATTTCATTTTGTTGATGAAGCCGCACCGCCAGCTTTAATGCGTGCGTTGGCGCTTGAAATTCTAAAAAGAAAACTAGCCGTAACTTGGTGGACCAATATTCGTTTTGAGAAAAGTTTTTCAAAAGATTTATGTTTGTTACTGAAGGCTTCAGGCTGCATTGCTGTTTCAGGAGGTTTAGAAGTTGCTTCAGATCGATTATTGAAACTGATAGACAAAGGAGTAACTGTTGAGCAAGTCGCAAAAGTAACACGTAATTTTACCGAAGCAGGAATTATGGTTCATGCGTATTTAATGTACGGATATCCTACCCAAACCATTCAAGAAACGGTCGATAGTCTAGAAATGGTTCGCCAATTGTTTGAAGCGGGCGTTTTACAATCTGGATTCTGGCATCAATTTGCATTGACGGCTCATAGTCCGGTTGGCTTATATCCAGAACAATTTGGCGTAACCAAGAAAACGGAAACAATAGGAACTTTTGCAAATAACGACATTGAGTATACTGATGCAACAGGAATTAATCACGACAAATTTAGTTTCGGATTAAAGAAATCGCTTTTTAATTTTATGCACGGAATCTGTTTCGATTATGAACTTCAGGATTGGTTCGATTTTAAAATTCCTAAAACCAAAATTCACCCTGACTTTATTTTTAATGCATTAGAAGAACAAAATGATTTCAATACTAAACCAAATGCAAAAGTGGTTTGGCTTGGAGGAAAACCTGCTGCAGAAATCTTCGCAAAATCAAAAAAGGGAAGAAGTTGGGAAATGATGTCGCTAACTTTTCATGATAAAAAAGAAAGTTTCAATATTCAAACCGGAAAAGAAGAAGGCGAGTGGCTGACTTCAATTTTATCCAAAATAGCAGTTTCAGGTTCTAAAAATTATACTTTTCAGGAGGTCAAAAATGATTTTGAATCCGAATTGGAAGATTTCGAATTGTTCTGGTATTCTAAACCGATAAACACTTTGCGTGAATTTGGGTTATTGGTACTTTAAACAAGTAGGATAATTAATTTTTTGTTACCCAGTAATGTAAGTCTCTTTCTACATCGTAAACCATTCTTTTAACACTTCGCCTGATTACGAAATAAGGAATTCCGATCATTAAAGACATATGGAATAAAAGAAAGGGAAAAAAAAAGAAAGGGAAAAAAATGAAAGGGAAAAAAAATGAAAGGGGGATTTTCACCAGGTAGGAAAATAGAACTGAAAATCGAGATCAAATAAAACAGAATCATTATTCCTAAAAATAAAAGCATTCTCTTCTTAAAGCCATTAATTTCGGCATTTACAATTAATAGGTTATGATCTTCTTTGAATGTGCCGGTTACTTTTGCAAACGAATAATTATTGTTAAAGAATTTCCTCCTTTTTTTAAATTCGAAACTATTATTAAGGATGTTGCCTTTATATTCATTTTTGCTTGATTCAAACACTTCAAATGGAACAAAACTTAAATCAGATTCATCAACGTTAGTTCTGAATTTTTGAATGAAATCTATTTTTGAAATGGGTAATTGTATAGAAATGTCTTGAACTAAATTTATCTTCCTTAAAAAATCCTCCATTTATTTTGATTTGGTTAGCGAGCCAAATATAATATTTCTAGAAGAACTGGAAATAAAACATCATCTAAATGATTCTTGTTTTCAAAAAAATAGTTTAGGATTAGTATTCTATACATTCTCCGTCATTCGGAATAGAAGTTTTGCTTAAAAGACCATGATCTGAAAGAGCAGTTCTTAATTGTAATCGGGTGGTTGGGCAATGATTTAAAGCTTCTAAATGATTGGCAAGGACTTTTCCTGGTGCTAGTGTTACGAACTTTAAAATGTCGTCCATTCGCATTAGCAAAGGTTGGCCGATATCTAATCTTGCGGTTCCGCATGCTATAATCGAAATGTCTGGTTTTAATTGCGTTAAAACTTTATTTACATGTTCTGTAAAAACAGTGTCGGAACTGATGTAAATCGATTTTTGATCTGCCAGTTCAATAAGAAAACCCATTACATTTCCCATTAATTTGGCAATGAAACCATAACCGTGAATGGCTGGAATCCCGGTAATTTTTCCATCCAGAAATTTTTGCGGTTCCCAATATTCAAGAGTCTGAATTACACTAAGACCTCTTTGCACAAGAGCTTTTTCATCTTTAGAACTGCAAATTACAGGAATGCTTTTTCTTCTTAAAAAAACTTCACCAGCTTTGTCTATATGATCAGGATGCAAATGTGTGATCAAACAATGCGTCACTCGACTTAAAATGTCACGACTGTTTTTTGGCAAAGCCACCAAAGGATTTCGTTTTGGTTTGTATCTGAAAATAGTAAAAGGCGGAATTGTTTTTCTTTTACCTAACATTGGGTCAACTAAAATGACATGCTTTTCTGTTTCAATTACCAAAGAGGCATTTCGCAAATGATGTAATTTCATATCCAAGAAAATTAGATATTAAAAATACAAAGTTTTTCGAGAAACTACTTACAGATTTTTCTTTATTTTTAACAGAATTGTGATTTATCCTATTGAAAACCTAAACCCAATTCCATGAAGGTTTTCAATCGAAATTCCTTCTTCATTGGCAAGGATTTTACGAAGACGGGAAATGAAAACATCCAAACTTCTTCCCATAAAATAGTCGTCGGTTCCCCATAGAGACGTTAAAATCTGTTCTCTTTTCAAAACAGAATTTTTATGATCTAGAAAAAGTTTTAATAATTCGGCTTCACGCTGAGTTAAACCAACCTTTTCTTCATCATTAAAAAGAATGAAATTTTTAGTATCAAAATGATATTTTCCTACTTCGTAAATTGTTTTTGCAGGAGAAATATTTTTCTGTGAACGTTTCAAGAAAATTTCAATTTTCAGCAGTAATTCTTCAATGCTGAAAGGTTTTACCAAATAATCATCTGCACCGATACGAAGGCCTTTAATGCGGTCTTCTTTTAAAGTTTTAGCCGAAAGGAAAATAATCGGAACATCGACGTCTATTTTTCTAACTGCTTCAGCAAGCTCAAAACCATCCATTTTTGGCATCATAATATCAAAAATGCAAACATCAAACTCTTCTTCTTCAAAAATTTTAAGCGCAGATTTTCCATCAGAACAATGAATAACTTCATAATTATTTTGCTCCAAATTATCTTTGGTTAAAAACGCAAGGGTTTCGTCGTCTTCGGCATATAGTATTTTGAAGTTTCTCATTTTTTGTTAGGAATTGATAAAGTTATAGTAACACCTTTTTCTTTATTGTTTTCGGCTTTTATTTTCCAGTTTTGCAGACTGCAGATTTCTTTTACATAATATAAACCGAGTCCAAATCCGTTAACTTCATTGCTCTTTTCATTTTGAACTCTATAAAACTTATCAAAGATAAAAGATATTTTTTTAGGATTAATTCCAATTCCGTTATCTATAAATTCTAGTTTTAAACAATTGTTTTCTTCTGTGAATTTAATCGTAATTTCTGGCTTTTCATTACAATATTTCACTGCATTATCCAGTAAATTATAAACTAAATTACCAAAATGAAAAATATCGGTTTCCAGCAAATATTCTTTTGAAGAAGTTTCGATTTTAATAGAAGCTTCAGGATATTTTAATTGGATGTTTTCAATTGCTTCTTCAATTATGGGCACAATTAAAATACTTTCTTTTTTAAGTTCTAAAGGAGCATAATCGGATTTTGCGATGTTTAAAATCTTTTCGATATGGCCGTTTAATTTATTTCCTTGATTGATAATAATATCGGTGTAGGTATATAGTTTTTTGTCTTCTTTAATTGGTTTTTGTTCAATTAAATATTTAGAAGCGATAAGAATTGAAGCCAGAGGTGTTTTAAATTCATGCGTCATATTATTAATGAAATCACGCTGCAGTTCCGAATATTTTTTATGCTGTAAAAGCTTAAAAATCGAATAAACGTAAATCAGTAAAATCAGGATCAATGCCGTTGAAAGTACAAACCAAAAACGCATCGAACTAAATAAATAAGTAGTTTCATTTGGAAAACGAACGGCAAAATAATAGACTAGATTTTTATGTTTAGGAAAATAAACGGTCTTTTTGCATTCTGCTTTTTTCTTATAAAGCGAAATGTAATCACCATAAATCATTTCGTCGCTTTGACAATTGTACATCGCGTATTCGAAATCGGTCGTGATGTTCATTTTTTTGAATTCTGTTTTTAGATAAAATTCTAAAATATCAGGTTCAAACTCGTTATCGACATTTACTATATAATAATCGTTGGCAATTTTCTGAACCGGATTTTGAACCGGCAGTTCGTGGTTAGTTCCTTCGTATAATTTTTTAGCCACTTCCAACAAAGCAATATGGGCTTTCTGGCTAAGCTTTTTTTGTTCAATTGTAAAAGCTTCTTTTGTCCATAACAATTGTGCAACCAAAATACTAATGATGGCTACCAATCCTAAGAGAATGATGCTGTTGAGTTTATTAATTTTCAAGAATAACAAATTTTGAGAGTGTAATATTAATCAATTTTAGCCTGAAAATAAGCGATTAACAAGTCATTAACAAACGTTTGAAAGCGGTTAACAGCAATTTGATTTTGTCTGAATTACCTTTGTAATATCAATATGAACTACAAACCATTTTAAATATATCAGTTATGAAAATGATCAAAATTTCGATGTTAGCTTTGGCTTTAGGCCTTATGTCTTTTTCTGCAATTGCACCAGTACAATCTTTAGTTTCAGAGAATGAAATTTCAGAAACTACAGCTGCTTCTACAATTGTTTGGAAAGCAGAAACAATTGATGTAGGACAAATTCCACAAGGAACTCCAAAAGCAATTGTTTACGAATTTAAAAATACAGGAAAAACAGCTGTAGTTATTACAAACGTTCAAGGATCTTGCGGATGTACAGCGACAGATTACACAAAAGAACCAATTCAGCCAGGTAAATCTGCAAAAGTTACTGCAACTTACAATGCTGCAAACAAAGGTGCTTTTACAAAAACAGTTACTGTAACAACTAGTGCAGAAACAACACCAAAAGTACTTACTTTAAAAGGTACAGTTATCTAAGAATTTTAATAGGTTGGTTATATGGCGAAAGCTCCAGACATGTAAATTGTTTGGAGCTTTTATTTTTTTATTAATCGTTTAAACTTCAAAAAAATAAGGATTAAGAATTATTGCCGAGAACTTTGTTTTAATAGAATTTTTTCTACTTTTATTCAAAAATTTTAAGCTATGAAAATTTGGTATACGCCTATAGTTGCAGTTGTTTTTTTTGTTGTTTTTTCGTGTAATTCGAAAGCAGATAAGAAAGAGGAAAATTCAATAAAAACTGTTGAAAAAATTCCAGAATTAAAACTTACTATTGATACTGTCCGGATCGCAAAGTTTTATGAAAATTATCCAAAACTGGAGAAATTTAAAGGCGATGTAACTTCTTTGTATCAAAAAAACAAATCGACTCAATTATGGCAGGATAATAAAGGTGTAGTGGAGTTTGGAAATACACTATTCAATCAATACAAAAATTTAGATCAAGAAGGATTGAAAGCTAATTATCCTTATAAAGAAGAACTAAATTCTGTTTTTGAAAGTAATCCAACCAAGAAATTATCCAAAGAAGATACTGATTTACTGCTGTCAAATTTGTATTACTACTATGCAGAAAAAGTATATGCAGGTTTCGATGAGAAAACTAGTATTTCTTTAGAATGGCTTTTGCCTCGCAAAAAGTTCAATTACCAAGTGCTTTCTGATTCTATCTTTAAAAAATCAACCATTTTGGATGATAAGAAAAGAAAGATGTTCAGCCAATATTATAAACTTCGTGATGCTCTAAAAGAATATAGAGAAATTGAAAAAAATGGTGGTTGGAAAACGATCGAAACAGATGAAGATTATAAAGCTCTAAAAGTTGGAGACTCATCAAATGTTGTGGCTCAGATAAGAGAAAGGCTTTTTGTGACCAAAGACCTTAAAGAAGACAATAAAAGCGTGGTTTGCGATACGACTTTAATGAAAGCTATTAAAAACTATGAAGTGCGCCATGGCTACACTCCCAAAAACACCATTTTATTAGAACATATTAATGACTTGAATATTCCAGTTTCGGAACGCATTAAAACGATTATTGTTAATATGGAGCGTTGTCGTTGGATTGATCCTGAATTAGAAAAAGGTCAAAAATACATTGAAGTCAATATTCCTGAATTTAAATTATATATAGTTGAAGACGGAAAAATCGCTTTTGTGTCGCCAGTTGTGGTGGGAAGGGCGATGACAAAAACGGTTGTTTTTAGCGGAATGATGAGCAATATTGTTTTTAGTCCGTATTGGAATGTGCCACCAAGCATTATCAAATCGGAGATTAAACCTGGAATGGCAAAAGATAAAAACTATTTGCAGAAGAAAAATCTCGAATGGAATAACGGTGCAGTTCGTCAGCTTCCAGGAAAAAATAATTCTTTAGGTTTGGTGAAGTTTTTATTTCCAAATTCAAGCAATATTTACTTGCATGATACACCTTCAAAAAGTTTGTTCGAAAGAGAGAGCCGAGCTTTTAGTCATGGTTGCGTGCGTGTAGCAAAACCTCGTGAATTAGCAATAGAATTATTAAAAGTCGATCCGCAATGGAATCCTGCAAGAATTGATAAAGCAATGCACGCCGGAAAAGAAAGCTGGTATACTTTAAAGAAAAAAGTTCCAGTTTACATTGGCTACTTTACCGCTTGGGTAGATCGCGAAGGAAATCTAAACTTCTATAAAGATATTTACGGAAGAGATGAAAGTCTTATCAAATTATTGACTGAAGAATAGAAAATGAATTTCAAGCAGATTAAAGCAGATTTAATTAGATTTTTTACACTTTGAAAATAAATAAATCTGCATGTATCTGCTTAAATCTTTTTAAATCTGCGTGAAAATAAATTTAGTGTAAACAGAAAAAAACTATTTACTCAAAACATCCACACATTTATAAAAACGTTTGGTGTAGTGTTCTGTATCAAGTGATGTTATAGTTACTTGCTGCGCTTTTCCTGACGAAGCGTGAATAAATTTCGACTGCATTCCGTTGGCTTCACAAATAATGCCGACGTGCCCCACAACATTTCTGTTTTTATATCCGTAGAAAACCAAAATATCTCCAACTTTAAATTCTTCTGGTTTTAAAGTTTTACCGATGTTTTTATAGCCGCTTGAACTTCTAGGAAGCGTCATTCCAAAATTTTTAAACACATAACTGACAAAACCCGAACAGTCAAAACCTTTTTGCGGATTACTGCTCGCGTATACATAAGGCGTTCCTAAATATTTTTTTGCATAAACAATTATAGAATCACGATTAATTTCGGTTGGAGTTTGAGGCAGGTTTTCCTTTTCCTTCTTTTTTAAATTAAAAGAGGAAAATAAAATAAAGGCTGATAGAAAAATAAAAAAATGTGATCTCATTTTATATACAAAAAGGGTTAAACGGTAAAGATAAGCCTTAAATCTAGAATTTCAATAGAATACCATTTGTTTCAATTGTAAGAATTAACGTTCTATCGACAAAAATTGATGTGTTTATGTGGTGTTTTTTTATTACTTTTTGACATTTTAGTATCTTTTTAGATAATCTCTTTCCAATATATTTGTGAATCGTATTTAGATTTTAACAAATAAATTATGTTTCCCAAAAAAATAGCACTTTTAATTTCGTTTTTGCTGATTTCGATCATTTCGAACTCACAAACACTAAATTCAAATAAAACTTTCCTCTATCAAGGTCGCATAGAAAAATTGCAGCATGATACTATCATTTTAATTGGAACAGCTTCTTCTGTTTCTTTCAATTTTACTGGAAATGAATGTTCGATTTTACTTCAAAGTGTAGATGCTTACGAACATCATAATTATGTTCAATTGGTTTTGGATGGAAAATATATTGGGAAAATTAGAATTGAAAAAGGTGCGGTTCAATCTTTTCCAATAAAGATTATTTCAAATCAAAAAGAACATCGTTTAGAAATTTATAAAAATACAGAAGCACATACAGGGGGAGTTTTGTTTGCTGGAACAACGGCAAAGCTGACTTCAATTTCGTTTAAAAAGAAAAAGAAAATCGAGTTTATCGGAGATTCGATTACTTGCGGTGCAGCAAGCGATGGTTCTGAAATTCCTTGCGATAAAGGAGAATATTACGATCACCACAATAGTTATTATGCTTACGGTCCAACACTTTCAAGAGAAATTGGTGTCGATTATTTAATGAGTTGTGTTTCTGGAATTGGAATGTACAGAAATTGGAATGACGAGAATAAAGACGAAGTTATAATGCCTGATGCTTATCCAAATTTGTATTTGACGAAAGATGCTTCGAAACCTAAATATGATTTCGCTTTTCAGCCAGATATTATCAGCATTGCTTTAGGAACAAATGATTTTTCTGGCGGAGATGGTAAAAAAGAACGTCTTCCATTTAACGCTGAAAAGTATGTTTCTAATTATGTAAACTTCATCAAAATGCTTTACAAACATAATCCGAAAGTGCAGATTGTAATTACGAATAGTCCAATGGTTGGAGGAGAAAGAGGAGTTGTTTTTGAAGATTGCCTAAATAAAGTTAAAAACGCTTTCGCGAATGATAAAGCGCATAAGCCTATTCAGATTTTTAAATTCAAACCGATGACGCCGAACGGATGTATGGGACATCCAGATGTGGCAGATCATAAGGTTTTGGCAGACGAATATGCTCCATTTTTAAAGAAGTTACTAAATGAAAAATAATATCTATAAGTTTGTTTTCTTTTTATTGATTTCCAGTACTATGATGGCAAACGTTTCGCTTCCGAATATTTTTAGTGATAATATGGTTTTACAGCGCAACTCTGAAGTGAAAATTTGGGGTTGGGCAAATCCAAAAGAAGAAATTAAACTGGTTTCGAGTTGGAACAATCAGGAATATAAAACCGTGGCCAGTAATCAGGCAAAATGGGAATTAACGATTAAAACTCCAGAGGCTGGTGGACCTTTTACTATTTCGATAAAAGGCTACAATGAAGTCATTTTAAAAAATATTCTAATTGGCGAAGTCTGGCTTTGCTCTGGACAATCGAATATGGAAATGTCGGTAAGTTGGGGAATTGATGATGGCGAAGAAGAAATGAAAAACGCAACAAATCCAAACATTCGATTTTTTACGGTTCCGAAATTAACTGCTACAAGTCCGCAGAATAATTTGTTGGGAAATTGGACAGAATCGACTCCGGAAACGATGAAATATTTTAGCGCTATTGGTTACTTTTTTGCCAAACGCCTTCGCGAAGATTTGAAAAATGTTCCAATCGGATTGATTTCTTCCAATTGGGGAGGAACTCCTGCAGAAATCTGGATGCCAGAAGATGTGGTAAATAATGATCCGCTTTTATTAGAAAATGCTAAAAAACTAAACGAACAAGAATACGGACCAAGACAGCCAGGACGTGCTTACAATGCCATGATTTACCCGATTGTAGGATTTAAAATTGCAGGAACGCTTTGGTATCAGGGAGAATCAAATGTGGGGTCTTTGGTTTATGATAAAACTCTGGGAGCGTTAATTACGTCTTGGAGAAAAGAATGGAAAGACGATTTTCCTTTTTATTATGTTCAGATTGCACCGTTTAAAACGGGTTCAAATAATTTCTCAAATGTAACAGTTAGAAATTCGCAGAGAAAATTATTGAAAGAAGTTCCCAAAACAGGAATGGTTGTGATTAGCGATATTTCGGATACGATTGATATTCATCCAAAAAATAAAAAATCGGTTGGAATTCGTTTAGCGAATCTGGCTTTGAAGGAAACGTATAAAACCAATTCTAATTTGGTAAATGGTCCCTTGCTTAAAGAGGTTAAGATTGAAAAAAACAAGGCAATTATTTCTTTCGATTATGCTGACGGACTTTATTTTAAAGATAAAAAATCGAATCAATTTGAAGTAGCTGGAAGTGATGGAGTTTTCTATCCAGCCGAAGCTTCGATTAAAAATAATGAAGTGATTTTGACAAGTAAAAAAGTAGCTTCTCCAGCAAAAGTGAGATTTGCATGGGGAAATACAATTCAGTCCGATTTGTTTAATAAAGCGAATTTGCCTGCTTCTTGTTTTACTAGTGAATTTTAGATTTTAGAATGTAGATTTTAGAATATAGAACATAGAACATAGAATATAGATTTTTGATTGTAGATCTGTTTTGTCAGGCTGAGCGAAGTCGAAGCCCTGCAAAGTGAGAAATAGAGTTTGTTATCCTGATGAAAGAAGCATCACACACGTAACTCGACAAAGTTTGGCGAAGTTCTGTACGGAGTTTCTAGTGTGATCCTTTTTTCCTCAGGATAACAAAATAACCAAAACGCTCTTTTGAAAACGATTTGCGTGAGGGATAGAGGCGGTATCCTTTTGTGGAGAGAAACGGAACAAAAGATAAAGCCGAAAGCCCGACCCGCCTTTTTCGGCGGGACACGCCCAAAAAAACTTAGAATCTTAGCGTCTCAGAAACTTAGAAACTAAAAAAGAACTAACTAAACCACACTATGAAAAATAAAAAAATAATTATTATCGGGGTTTTGTCCCTGTTTACTGTTGGAAATATGAGTGCACAAAAAAAGCCGTATCTGGATAAAAATAAAACTGTTGAGCAACGCATTGATTTGCTTTTGCCATTGATGACGCTGGAGGAAAAAGTGGGACAGATGAACCAATATAATGGTTTTTGGGATGTTACTGGACCTGCGCCAAAAGGCGGAACAGCCGAATTAAAATACGAACATTTAAGAAAAGGATTGGTTGGTTCGATGCTGACGGTTCGTGGCGTAAAAGAAGTTCGTGCGGTGCAGAAAATTGCGGTTGAAGAAACAAGATTAGGAATTCCGTTAATAATTGGTTTTGACGTAATACATGGTTATAAAACGTTAAGTCCGATTCCGTTGGCAGAAGCAGCAAGCTGGGATTTGGAAGCGATTAAAAAATCGGCGGCGATTGCGGCAGATGAAGCTTCGGCATCTGGAATTAACTGGACATTCGGACCAAATGTTGACGTGGCAAACGATGCGCGCTGGGGACGTGTGATGGAGGGTGCAGGAGAAGATCCTTATTTGGGAAGTAAAATTGGTTATGCGCGTGTGAAAGGTTTTCAAGGAGAAACCATTGCAGATTTGGCCAAAGTAAATACGATTGCAGCTTGCGCGAAACACTTTGCTGCTTATGGCTATGTTGAAGCAGGTTTGGAATATAATATCGTGGATATCAGTAATTCTAAATTGTATAATTCGGTTTTACCTCCTTTTGTAGCAACGGTTGAAGCGGGAGTTCGTACGTTTATGAATTCGTTTAATACTTTGAATGGTGTTCCTGCAACTGGAAATGCTTTTTTACAAAGAGATATTTTAAAAGGAAAATGGAAGTTTGACGGATTTGTAATTTCTGATTACGCTTCGATTCGTGAAATGATTGCGCATGGATATGCAAAAGACGAAGCGGATGCAACAGCTAAAGCGGTTATTGCAGGTTCTGATATGGATATGGAATCGTATTTGTATGTGGCAAAACTGGTCGATTTAGTAAAATCAGGAAAAGTAAAAGAAGCCTTGGTTGATGATGCTGTTCGCAGAATTTTGCGTGTGAAATTTGAGTTAGGATTATTTGATGATCCGTACCGATACTGTGATGAAAAACGCGAAAAAGAAGTTGTTGGCAGTAAAGCGAATAATGAAGGCGTTTTGGATATGGCGAAGAAATCTATCGTTTTACTGAAGAACGAAAAGAGTTTGCTTCCGCTAAAGAAATCTGGACAGAAAATTGCTTTAATTGGGGCGTTGGCAAATGATAAAAACAGTCCGCTAGGAAGTTGGAGAATTGCGGCTTCTGATGATACAGCGGTTTCGGTTTTAGAAGGAATGCAACAATACAAAGACAATCAACTGACTTTTGAAAAAGGTGTTGATTTATTGAAACAAAAAGCGACTTTCCTAACAGAAACGGTTTTCAATACAACAGATAAAAGCGGATTTGAAGCAGCGAAAAAAGCAGCAAAAAATGCCGATGTTGTGGTAATGGTTTTAGGTGAATATGGTTTTCAAAGCGGTGAAGGAAGAAGTAGAACTGATTTGAACCTCCCTGGATTACAGCAAGAATTGCTAGAAGAAATTTATAAAGTGAATCCGAATGTGGTTTTGGTTCTAAATAATGGTCGTCCGTTGAGTATTCCTTGGGCAGCAGAGAATGTTCCAGCAATTGTAGAAGCTTGGCATTTGGGAACTCAGACTGGAAATGCAGTTGCTCAGGTTTTATATGGAGATTATAATCCGAGTGGAAAATTGCCAATGTCGTTTCCTAGAAATGTAGGTCAGGTACCAATTTATTACAACAAATACAGCACAGGAAGACCAATTGACAGTGATAAAAATGTTTTTTGGTCGCATTACATGGATGTAGAGAAAACGCCTCAATTTCCGTTCGGTTTTGGATTGAGTTACACGAAATTCGATTATAAAAACTTGAAATTGAATAAAACGGCTTTTGCAAAAGGAGAAAATGTTGAGGTAAGTGTTGAGGTAACGAATTCAGGAAATTATGACGGAAAAGAAGTAGTGCAATTGTACATTCATGATGAATTTGCAAGTATCGTTCGTCCAATAAAAGAATTAAAAGGTTTTGAATTGGTTAATCTGAAAAAAGGTGAAACTAAAACGGTAAAGTTTACTTTGACAGATAAAGAACTTGGTTTTTATAACAATGAAGGAGCTTATTTAGTAGAACCGGGAACTTTTAAAATCATGGTTGGAGGTAGCTCTGATAAAGGTTTGCAGAGTGGTTTTGAAATTAAAGAATAGGTTTTTTAGGAGAAAAGTAAAAAAGTAACAAAGTTTTTAATCTCGCAAAGGCACAGAGTCGCAAAGATTTTTGAATAGCGCCTAGCTTCAGCTAGGGGAATAAGATTTGAATAAGGAAAGGGCTTTAGCCAAACTTTATAGGTTTGGCTAAAGTCCTTTTTGATTGTGTTTATGTTTTCTAAAGCTGGACGCAATTGATTTTTTTGTGATGGTAAGTGTTTATATGTCAGTATTTTATTATGTAAAAAATATTTTGGCTTACGCTTTTGTCTTATCTTTGATAGACAGCCATTTAAATGTTTTTTATTGGCAGTTAAGGTAAGCTGAAAACTTTATAGAGTAAGCATGATTTTAAAAGTATACCTATGGAAAATTCTTTATTTAAAAAAGTAAAAAAAGCTATTGATTACTGGTATATTCCATTATTGGTGGGATTGCTGTTTGTTGGAATCGGAATTTGGTCTTTTATCACACCCGTAGCGGCTTATTTAACTCTTGCATTTCTCTTTAGTGTTTCGTTTTTAGGAAGCGGAATTTTTGAAATCATTTTTGCACTTTCAAATAGAAAGAAAATTGACAATTGGGGATGGACATTAGCATCTGGAATTTTAGGTTTTGTAGTAGGAATATTGTTGATTATTAATCCGTTAATTTCAATTACTTTACTGCCACTTTATGTTGGATTTGTGGTTTTATTCCGTTCAATAATGGCAATAGTTATTGCTTTTAATTTAAAGAGTTACGCCGTTTCTGATTGGGCAAATCTTTTAATACTGGGAATATTGGGAACAATATTCTCGTTTGTCTTATTGTGGAATCCTATTTTTGCAGGTCTTTCGCTTGTGTATTGGACTGCTTTTGCTTTTATCGCGCTTGGAATTTTTTATATTTATTTCTCTTTCAAGTTGAAAAGAATACACGATTTAGATTAAAAAATAAAGATTGGTTTTTAATTTTCGCTCGCAGATTTAGCAGATCAAATGGATTTTTTTAATCTCCTAAATCTGCAAAATCTGCGGGAGTTTTTTGTATTTTTAAAATCTATTAAAGCTCCAACTTTTAAATTAAAACAATGAAATATAACAGATGCGGGAAAAGCGGATTGCTGCTTCCTGAAATTTCTTTAGGATTATGGCATAATTTCGGTTCGGTTGATAATTTTGATAATGCCGAAAGTATTGCCATTGAAGCTTTTGATAAAGGAATTACTCATTTTGATTTAGCGAATAATTACGGGCCAGTTCCAGGTTCTGCTGAAGAGAATTTTGGTAAAATCTTATGGCATAATTTTCAGGGAAATCTGCGTGATGAAATCGTGATTTCTACAAAAGCTGGTTATACGATGTGGAACGGACCTTATGGAGATTGGGGCTCTAGAAAATATCTTTTATCTAGTTTAGACCAGAGTTTAAAACGAATGAGTATTGATTATGTCGATATTTTTTACTCACATCGTCCAGATCCAGAAACTCCTATTGAAGAAACGATGATGGCTTTGGATCACGCTGTTAGAAGCGGAAAAGCTTTGTATGTCGGAATCAGTAATTATTCGGCAGAACAGACTCGAGTTGCAGTTGATGTTTTAAAACAATTGGGAACGCCTTGTTTGATTCATCAAGCAAAATACTCGATGTTGGAACGTTGGGTTGAAAATGGCTTATTAGATGTTTTGGAAGAAAAAGGAGTAGGCTGTATTGCGTTTTCACCTTTGGCTCAAGGATTATTAACAGATAAATATTTAAATGGAATTCCTGAAAATTCAAGAGCACATAATCCGAACGGACATTTGAAAGAAGATGAGGTGACGCAGGAACGTATTCAGAAATTGATTCAACTTAATGAAATTGCCCAGAATAGAAATCAGTCTTTGGCGCAAATGGCTTTGGCTTGGCTTCAAAAAGATAAACGAATTACTTCTGTTTTAATTGGAGCTAGCTCTGTAAAACAATTGTGTAATAATATTGATTGTCTTCAAAATAAGGAATTTTCGCAGGATGAATTGAATGCGATTGAAAAGATATTAGCTTAATTGTGAATTGTTAATGCACGGGATTGTAGAGATGTACCGTAGTGCGTCTACGTCCAGTTTAGATTCTAAATAGTTAAAACCCGACAGGTTTCAAAAACCTGTCGGGTTTGTTATATAAAATGGATGTTATTTTTATTTAATAGTCATTGCCAGTCCTCCACCGCTTGCCAAACGATATTTTAACTTGGTTGTCGAGTCAACAGTAATAATCTCTTTTTTATAATCGGTAGCAGCTTTATCAGCATTTACACCATCAGAGAAAATTTCGGCTTGGAATTTTTTGCCTTTTTCAAGGAAAGAAAAATCAATTGTAATATCTCTAGAATCCCAATTTGTAATCGCGCCTAAGTACCAAGTATTTCCTTTTCTTCTAGCGATAGAAACGAATTTTCCAACTTCTCCGTCTAAGGCAACAGTTTCATCAAAAGTAGTCGGAACTTTAGCTATAAAATCGGTGCTTTCTTGTTCCTTCATAAAAGCAGTTGGACTGTCGGCCATCATCTGCAAAGGCGCTTCAAAAATCGTGTAAAGTGCCAATTGATGGCATCTTGTTCCCTGACTCATTGGAGTAGAATGACTTGGTTTGAATTCGCTTTTGGTAGCATTTCGCATCGCGCCTGGAGTGTAGTCCATTGGTCCAGCCATCATTCTAATAAACGGAATTGTGGTATCGTACAGCGGAACATCATCATTTGCAGTCCATTTATTATTTTCCAGACCTTTTACGCCCTCAAAATTTAAAATATTTGGATACGTTCTCTGAATTCCAGTTGGTTTGTACATTCCGTGAAAATCAATAATCAATTTATGATTGGCTGCTTTTTGTGCAATATCATAAACCGAATTGACCATTTTGGCATCGTCACGATCAATAAAATCAACTTTAAAACCTTTTACGCCAAGTTTTGCATAATTGTCAAAAACGGCTTCTGTTTTATCATTTATTGCCATCCACGAAGCCCACAAAATAATGCCCACGTTTCGTTCTTTCGCGTAAGCGATTAAAGCTTCCAGATCCACATTCGGATTGTGTTTCATAATGTCGGTTTCTACGCTCCATCCTTCGTCCAAAACCACATATTCAACTTTGTTTTTAGAAGCAAAATCAATATAATATTTATAAGTCTGTGTATTAATTCCCGCTTTAAAATCTACATTGTAAATATTCCAATCGTTCCACCAATCCCAAGCGACTTTTCCAGGTTTTATCCACGAGACATCCTTTATTTTGGAAGGCTCGGCTAATTTCTGAACCATATCATTATTGGCTAAAGCAGCATCATTTTCAGAAATGACAATCGCTCTCCACGGAAAAGTTCTCGTTCCTTTTGTTTTTACCAAATAATCAGCTCTTTCGGTAATTAATTTGTTGAGGTAATTAAATCCGCCGTTAGTTTCTTGGGTTGGATATTTAGAAAAACGAGATTCAAAACCTGTTTTGTTTTTATTATTGGTTACAAATAATCCCGCATAATCTTCGAGATCAGCTTCTAGAAAAACGGCTTTTTTATGGTTTTTATACTCAATTAGAAAAGGTAAAAACGCCAAAGTATCTTTAGCAAATTCACTTATTTTTTTGTTTTCATAATGCGATTCAAACGAAGAAATAAACTGATCTTTCGGATTTCTTAAATCACGTACATACGGCATTAAAGTATTATAATCCTGATCGAAATTCAGAACGACTTCTTCGTCTTTAACCGTAATCTCTTTTTTCTTTTTTGTGATGAAACGATACGCGGCGCCATCATCAAAAACACGAAATTCAAGAGCGAAATCATTTTTGAAATTTACAATCAGTTTATTGTATTGATCTTTAACCGTTTTCTTTTTGTATAAAGGCGTTTCAAAAGAAGTATTTACGCTTTCTTTTTTTGAATTTAAAACAACTGGGTTTTTTCCCAAAACCAAATTTTGATCTAAAGTCAAAGACATTTCAGATGGAGCCAAAATCACATCGTTTTCATGAGAAATTGACCAAGAGATTTTACCATTTACAGCAATTTTAACTTCGATTTTTCCGTCGGGAGATTTCAGAATAAAGTCTTGTTTCTTTTGTGAAAAAGAGATGTTCAGGAATAAAAAACAAAAAAGAATAAATATATTTTTCATGCTGTGCGATTTTGTTATTCTGTAGAGGCGCACCCGCAGTGCATCTACGTCCAGATTACGTTGTATTTTAAACCCGACAGGTTTTTAAAACCTAGTAAAGTAGTTGTTTTTATTTCTTTAATTCTGAATTGTATTTTTTTACAATTTCTAATGTCGATTTATCTCCATTAAAAACAGAATTTAAACCTTGTGGTTCTTGCGGAGGATCTGTTGTTAAAGGATCGCCTGGATTCCATTTTCCGGTTTCGTTTATTGCTTTTCCTTCGCCTCCATAACCCCAGAAATTGGCAGCTCTCAGAGGACCATTATTTTTAACGCTTTCTGCCACTCTTCCAAAAATATAGCTGTAGAATTGATTTCTGTAAACAGAAGAGGCTCCCGCATTCAGGTTTTCATTTTCTCTCGGAAGTCCAAATTCTTCAATAATAATAGGTCTTTTCAGATTGTTGGCAACCTTAATATGATCGTCAATGTATTTACCAGCATTTTCGATTGTTGCAGGCATTGTCGCTTCGGCATTATCGGCTTTAAACCAATTCCAGTTTTTAGGCCAGATATGCATCGTCAAATAATCGATATTCGGATTTTGATGCGTTCTTTCGAAGATTTCCATGCTGTCGTTCGAACTATTTTTCCCTTCAGAACCTGTAGAAACCAGATGGTTTTTGTCTAAACTGTCAATTAAATCAACAATGTTATTGAGCCATTTCGTGAATTTAACTTCATTTTCTACCGTAAAAAGTCTCGGTTCATTTCCAACCTGCCACGACATAATCGTGTTGTCTTCGTTGTATTTCTTTTTAGAATAGGCATTTGTTCTTCCAATAATAAACTTTACATGATTGTTTAAAGCTTCCATGCAAGGCTCACAGCTGTGAAACTGTTCTGTATACGACATAAACTGAGGCCAAGTATTCGGCGGAATATTCGGAACTGGAATTGCTCCTTTGCCATTCCATTCTAAGTACTGCGACATTCCGCCCGACCATTCCCAGTTATTGGTTAAGTACAAAACGGCGTACATGTTTCGTTTACTCATTTCGTTAATCAAGAAATCCAATCCGTCCAATAAATCTTCATCATATTTTCCCTGCTCATATTGCAGTGCGGGACGAACGGTAAAATCATATTTTCCGCCATCGGCACCCACTAAAACACGTAAATTATCGATTCCGTTTTTCTTCATTAAATCCAACTCGCGCAAGAGCCTTTTACGATCGCCTATTTTTTTAGAAGCCAGCATACTTCCGTACCAGTAATTGGTTCCAATATAAGCGTACGGTTTATCGCCTTTATAAAACTGGTTTCCTTTTACGGTGATTTTTTCCTGCGCCTGACAAGCAATTGCGGTAAAAATCAAGGCCAATGAAAGGGTTTTAAAAAATCTGTTTTTCATAATTTATATTTTAAGGAGCTAATCCCGCTATCCGCTGTATCTTTTATGGTGAACCCCACCATAAAAGGATGCCGCTTCTATCGGGGCTAGGACTTTACGTTCTGTAAGACGTTTTGATTTTTATTTGAAACTTCAATTTCCGATTCGATGAATAAGCTCTAGGCAAGCTCGGCCATTATGATAAGGACATTTCCAGAATCCGGCTTTGTCTTTTTTCATTAAACTATAATCGTCATAAACTCCCCAATACCATTCTCCATTTTTCTGATCGATCATATACTTTTTTATGAATTTCCAGTTTCTGTAAACGATATCCAAATATTCCTCTTTTCCCGTTAATTGATAGGCGTTGTAAAAACCAATTAAAGCTTCAGCTTGTGGCCACCAATGTTTTTCTGCAATTAACTCCTTTTTTTCAGGATCATATTCGTACCATAAACCGCCATCAGCATCTAGACCTTCTTTGGTTACTTCTGCAATTTGAATGGCATGTTTTTTATAATTGGCAATCAAAGTTTCATTTCCCGAAATTTCGGCACATTGCTGCAAAAGCCAAGCTGCTTCAATATCATGTCCGTACGATATGACATCTGGTTTTTCTTTCCAGTTTTCGTCAAAAAATAAGCGTAAATGTCCCGTTTCAGTATTGATAAAATACTTCTCGATGGTTTCTAATAATTCAACAATATCTAGGAGCAATTTTTCATCTTTCCAAACTTTATACAAATTCACATAACCTTCAATAATATGAAGATGCGTATTCATGGTTTTCTTTTCGTTGGCATCTTTTTCGCTTAAACGCAAATCGTCAATAGGTTGCCAATCTCTGGTGAAAGCTTCAAAATAGCCTTTGTTTATCTTATCATAGCTATGCTCTTGAATTTTTGCATATAAGTTTTTAGCAATTTCTAAAGCTCTTTCTTCTTTTGAAATGGCATAATATTCAGACAATCCATAAATCGCAAAAGCCAATGCGTAAATCTGGTTTTTGGTGTCTTTTGGAGTTTTATCCTCATTTATACTCCAAAAAAGACCTCCAAATTGTGTGTCATAAAAATAAGAAGCAAGAAATTCGAATGCTCTTTTTGCCAGTCTTTTGTGGTTTTCGTTTCTAGTGGTTTTGTAACTGGCAGAGAACGTCCAAAGAATTCGGGCATTCAGAACCGAACCTTTTTCTGCATGAGCAATTTGAAGATCGTTAAAATCGATTTGCCCAACAAAACCTCCATTTTGATCGTCAATAGTACGTTCCGACCAATAGTTTAGGATAGAATCCAGTTCTGCGGTTAGTTCCGATTTTAAAAGCTTTCTTTGTAATGACACGATATTTTAAATTGCGTTATTTTTTTCGATTTGATTGATGATGGTTTGCACTGAACCTGCCGAAATAAAAGTATCTGCTGGAGTATTTATTACATAATCGACAAGTTTATCTACAGATGAAACTGCCACGTGCATTCTAGTGTCTGAAGAAGCGTAATAAACGTAAACCGTTCCATCTTCGTCTTCGATCCATCCGTTAGAAAATAAAACATTCGATACGTCTCCAACTCTTTCAATTCCTTCAGGTCCCATAAAATGCCCTGCGGGAACGTGTGTTACTTTTGTAATATCATTCAAATCGGTCATGAACATATACAAAGTATAGCGTAATCCTGCTGCAGTATTTCGAACTCCGTGCGCTAAATGCAACCAACCTTTTGATGTTTTAATTGGAGCTGGGCCCAAACCGTTTTTCAGTTCGTAAATCGTATGATATTGTTTTCCAAAAATGATTTTTTCGTCTTTTACAACAGGATTGGTCATGTCTTCAACGTAACCTAAACCAATTCCTCCACCATTTCCAACATCAATAAAACCATCTTGTGGACGTGTATATAAAGCGTATTTTCCGTTTACAAATTCTGGGTGTAAAACTACATTTCGCTGTTGTCCTGTGTTCGAAATCAAATCTGGAAGTCTTTCCCAGTTTACTAAATCTTTAGAACGCACAATTCCCGCATTGGCTACAGCCGAACTGGTATCGCCTTTTGGAGCTTTCGGATCTTTTCTTTCGGTACAGAAAATCCCGTAAACGTAACCATCTTCGTGATTAATAAGACGCATATCGTACACGTTTGTATCCGGTTCTTCAGTTTGTGGAATCACACACGGTTTATCCCAAAATTTGAAATTGTCAATTCCGTTTGGACTTTCGGCGATCGCAAAAAAAGATTTTCTGTCGATTCCTTCTACACGAACAGCCAATAAATATTTTCCATTCCATTTTATTGCGCCAGCGTTGAAAGCGGCATTCACGCCAATTCTTTCCTGTAAAAACGGATTTGTTTTTTCGTTAAAATCAAAACGCCAGTTTAATGGGATATGTGCCGCAGTAACGACAGGGCTTTTGTAACGTTCATATATGCCGTTTCCAACTATTTCTTGAGGTTCGTTTTTTTGCTCAAGCAATGTTTTATGTTGTTTTTCTAATGCCGATTTTCTTTCTTGAAAAGTGGCTGAAGATGTTATCGTTGTCATATCAATTGATTTCTATGTCTTTTGTTTTTAATGATTTTGATCTCTTTTTTCGTTTAAATCTTGTTCTATAATCTGTAATTTCTCTTCTGATAAAGGGTAAAATGCTATAAAAGCTACTGAAATTGCGGCCGCAATTGCTGGCAATATGCTTAACATTAGCTGAATTCCGTTTTGTGCTGTTGCGGTCTGCTCAACATTGGCTTGAAAACCGTAATATCCTAAAAGCCATCCTGCTCCTGCGCCACCAATCGTCCATCCAAATTTTTGCGACATAGATGAAGCAGAGAAAACTAATCCTGTTGCTCTACGTCCTTGTTTCCATTCAGAATAATCGGCACTGTCGGCGTACATGGACCAGATTAAAGGAAAAATACAGCCCGCACAAATGCTGATTAAAACTTGAAAACTCATAATTAAGAAAACATCTTCTTTTCCGAATAAATAGAAAATAAGACTTAAAATGGCTGCCAAAGCCATTGCACCAAAAAAGGTTTTCTTTTTACCAATTTTATTGGCAATTGGTGTTGCAATGATTACTCCGATAATGTTTGCTGCTTGTCCTAAAACCAAATAAATTGAAGTTGGCGTCATGTGGAAATCGGTTCCGAAAAGCGAAAAATCAAAATTTACAGAACTGCTTACATAATATTTGAAGTAGTAAACGGCAGCCCCGTCACGAATTGAATTGAATACCAAAGCTCCGATTCCGGCTCCCAATAAAATCCACCAAGGTTTATTTTTCCAAAGATCTTTTAAATCTTCTTTCAAGTTATTCTGTTCATCTGCAATAGGTTTGATTCTTTCTTTAGTGAAGGCAAAACAAGCCCAGAAAAAGACAGTTGTAATTAATCCGAAGACGGCAATTGTTGCCAGCCAGCCCGTTTTAGAATTTAAATTTCCTCCAAAATAATTTACCAAAGGTTCAATTAGCCAAAGCGCTAAAAGACTTCCTCCAAAAGCAAAAACCATTCGATAAGACGAAAGTGTGTTTCTTTCTTTTCTATCAGATGACATTACGCCCAAAAGTGAAGCGTAAGGAACGTTGATTAAAGAATAAATCATCATCATTAAGGAATAGGTCACATAGGCGTAAATAATTTTTCCTTTTTCATCAAAATCTGGAGTGTAAAAAGTTAAAACTCCAATCACGGCAAAAGGTATCGCTACCCAAAGTAAATAAGGTCTAAATTTTCCCCATTTGCTTTTGGTTCTGTCAGCCAGAATTCCAACAATTGGGTCAAAACATGAGTCCCAGATTCTAGTAATTAAAAACATAGTTCCTACTACAGCAGGCGCCAATCCGAAAACGTCGGTGTAGAAAAATAGCAGATACATGCTAAAGATTTTCCAGAACATAGAAGAAGCAGCGTCTCCAAGTCCGTAACCGATTTTTTCTTTTAAACTAATTTTGTCGTGCATTGGTTATTTTTTAAGGTTGTAATTTATTTGGGGCAATTATTTTAATTTTTTCTGAATGTCTTTTTCAAAGATAGTCTGGTCGAGATTGTAAAAATCGATAAAATCTTTTTCGCTTACTTGGCCTGAAAATGGCGCATAATAATGCATTTTTTGCTCTTTTTCCTGCCATCCGTGATTTCTCCAAAGCAATACATAAGAAATTTTATAATCTCCAATTGCTTTCAGTAAAGTTCCCGTCCACCATTTTGGGTCTGGAACGGCTTCATAACCAGCTTCAGCGAGTGCCATTAATTTGTGTTTTTTTGAGCTGATTTCGTTTAATATTTTAAATTGATTTTGAACTTCAGCAACGAATTTTTCGCCATTTGGATCATTACTGTTTTGGTAGGTGTCAAAACTCAACATGTCGGTATAATCATCTCCAGGATAATTGGCTAGAAAGTCGTTTTCGCTTCCAAAACTTCCTGTGTTATAAACATAAATCAAGTTGTGAACCCCTTTTTTCTGAAGGTAATCAAAAGTGAATTTCCAAGCGGTTTTGAATTCCTCTGGAGTGCAATTTCCTTTTCCCCACCAAAACCATCCGCCAGTAAGTTCATGGAAAGGCCTGAAAAGTATCGGAATATTTTTGCCATTTTTATCCTTTAAAGACAAAAAGAAAACAGCTGCTTTGTCTAGCCAAGAAGTAAATTTTTTATGATTTTCGGCTCCAGGGAGAATCGTTTTTAAAGAATTTGGAACATTATCCCAAGCATTTTTTCCTGTTGCAGGATTGTCAAAATGCCAGCTGATAGTCGAAATTCCGCCTCTAGAATCTGCCTCAATAATATATTGTTTCATTTTAGCAAAAGGAACTCCATCAATATTATTCGGACTGTCATTTTCTAAACCCGCAATATCCCAGCCATAAACTGCAGGATAATCTCCAACAACCTCTTTAATGTCGCTGCGGCCCTCTTCGTACTTCCATTTTACACCATAAGCCAAATCGTCTTGATGTCCGAATAAGAAACCTTTTTGAGTTAAAGTATTAAGTTCTTTATATAAAATTTTAGTTTCTATTGTTGCTTTTTTATCTGAAAGTGACAAATTAGTATTACTAGTGCTTTTTTGAGACCAACACGAACTGCTTAGTGCAGTTACAGTTAAAAGCGTTAAAAAATGTTTTTTCATCGAAAAATAAGAGTTGGCTGTTTAGCTAAATGCTAACTAAACAAGGGTTTACGGTTTTTAAATAATAGCATTTCTTCTGTCGAAAATTCTCTATGCGATTAGCGTTAAAATTATTAAAACTATAAAAAGTTATTTAATAAAAAATGATTAATGTTTATTATTAATGTTCTTTTTAAAGAAATGATAAATTAATTTTTTCAAAGATAAACGGATGATTATAGTGTAATTAATATTATTTTATCAATTATATATCATATTATTGCATCAAAAAAAGAACATTTGTTTTCCTGAAATAGTTTTTAAGATGAGTAATACGAAGAATTTTTATAGAGAAATAGCACCGCTTGCTGCGAGTGACAGCTTTTTGGTTTTTGATCGTGTAAAAGATAGTTTTGATTTTCCTGTTCATTATCATCCAGAATTTGAGATCAATTTTATTCAGAATGGAAAAGGAGTTAAAAGGGTTGTAGGAGATAATATTGAAGAAATTGATAATGTCGAGCTGGTTTTGATTGGTCCCAATTTATATCACGGCTGGGAATTGAATAAATGCACAAATAAAAAAATACACGAAATTACGATTCAATTTCATAACGATTTATTTCATGAGTCTTTGCTTGCGCGACGTATCATGAATCCGATTCGCGATATGTTTAATAGATCAATTCACGGAATTCTTTTTTCTAAAAAAACAGCCGAAGAATTGATGCCAAGACTCGTAAGGCTTTCTAAGCTGGATGGTATGGATTATTTTTTAGAGATTACATCTTTACTGTATGATCTGGCCAATTCTAGAAATCAGCGTTTGCTTTCGACTTATACAGTAGATTATGATACTTTTGATGATTATGATAAAATGAAATTAGTTTACGAATATGTGCAAAAGCATTTTGCTGAAAAAATCACTTTAGAAGACGTGGCAAATGTGGCGAGTATGTCTATAATTTCTTTTAACCGATTCATTAAAAAGAGGACTGGAAAAACTTTTGTGAATTATATAAATGACATTCGTATTGGTTATGCGGCGCGTTGGCTGGTAGAAAAAGATATGAGTGTTTCTGAAGTTGCTTTTAAATCTGGTTTTAATAATATAGCAAATTTCAATCGTAGTTTTAAAGCTACAAAAAATTGTACACCAAGCCAATATCGTGAAGAGTTTTCTGGTTTAAAACGAATTTTATAGTGATACTTTTTTATCACAAATAAATATTATTTTTAACGAAAACGTTTGATTTTTAAGATTTCATTGGTTTTTTTGCATCGTTTGTGTTGTAGAGAGAGGTGTGATTGCGAATAATTTAAAATTTACGCGTTTTTATTTTTATATGTGTTTTTTTAAGGGCTTATAGTAAAAATATTATCATTAAATGATATAATACTATCGATTTGATAATCCTGTCTGTTATAGATTTGTTAAATAATTTAAAAGTAAAAATTACCCAGGCATTTACTTTTGGATTATGCAATAAACAAATTTAACTAACCAAACACTTATTATGAAAAAACTAATGACTAGCTTCATTCATTGGAGGGCTGACCACAAAGCCATTCCTTTGA
Organism: Flavobacterium sp. B330r; assembly: GCF_056824325.1. Lineage (NCBI taxonomy): Bacteria > Pseudomonadati > Bacteroidota > Flavobacteriia > Flavobacteriales > Flavobacteriaceae > Flavobacterium > Flavobacterium sp. B330r. The sequence goes on along the minus strand of NZ_CP124860.1, from coordinate 635,931 downwards.
TATTATTTTTGTTACTGACTAGTAATTTTATTACGGCTCAGGTAAAGGTTTCGGGAACTGTATCTGATGAAAAAGGGTTATCTATACCAGGTGCCAATATCATAGTTACAGCTACAAAGAAGACGGCTTCAACAGATTTTGATGGTAAATATTCTATCGAAGCACCTGCAAACTCTACTATTTCTGTTTCATTTATTGGATATGTTTCGCAAACTATCAATGTTAAAAATGGCGGAACAGTAAACGTTGTCTTGAAACTTAGCGCAGAAGATTTGCGTGAAGTTTTGGTAAACGTAGGATATAGAAGCGTAAAGAAAAAGGATTTGACAGGAGCTATTTCTACTGTTACTACTAAGGATATTGCAGACTCTCCACAAGTATCTGTAGATCAATTGTTACAAGGACGTGCTGCTGGGGTAACAGTAACGAACAATTCTGGACAGCCAGGAAGTAGTGTCTCGGTTAAAATTCGTGGAACTACTTCTATTTCTGGAACCAATGAGCCATTGTATATTGTAGACGGTATTCCGATTTCTGGAGATGCTGCCAATACGGCAACTGGAGGTTCAATCGTTACAGGTTATTTAGGATCCAATACAGGAAACGTAACTTCGAGCCCTATAGCTTTTTTAAATCCGAACGATATCGAAACAATGGATATTTTGAAAGATGCTTCTGCAACTGCTATCTATGGTTCTAGAGCGTCGAATGGAGTTGTTATTATTACTACAAAAAGAGGTAAAAAAGGAACAGGAAAAATCACTTTTGATTCTTATTTCTCTATTCAAAATGTAACTCGTTTGTTAGATACTATGACTTTGAGTCAATATGCTGCACAGCAAAATGCTTTGGCAGGTGTTTATGGTGTAACGCCGCGAGATGAATTTGCTGTTCCGTCTGTTCTGGGTAAAGGAACAAATTGGCAAGATGAGATTTATAAAACGGCTATAATGAATAATTATCAGGTTTCGTTTTCTGGTGCAAAAGATGGTACTAACTACTATATTTCTGGAGGTTACACTAATCAGGAGGGTATTGTTATCGGTTCTGGTTTCAAAAGATATAGTTTTAAAACAAATGTTGACAGCAAACTAAAAGATTGGCTTACTGTTGGAGTGTCTGTTGGAGCAGGTGTAACCAATGAAGATATCACAATCAATGGTGCTAGCAATGGTATTATCAGTACTTCTATTTTGTCTACGCCAGATGTTGCGGTAAAAGATACGAATGGTAACTATGCTGGTCCGCCAGCAGATGGGTCAATTGGGGTTTGGATCAATCCAGTAGCTTCTGCATTGATGAATACTAATAAGTTGATTAAGAAAAATTTTATAGGAAATTTTTATGCTAACTTTAGAATTGCCAAAGGATTGGAGTATCGTTTTGACTTTGGTGGATCTACTAATATAGATAATTTTGAAGGTTTTCAGCCTACTTATAAATGGGGTTCAGCGGTTAGAGAAACCAACATGCTGACAGAGAGAGCAAACAATTGGTATGGACTTAACGTTAAAAACGTTTTAACGTATAAAGCTGATGCTGGAAATCATCATTTTAATGTTTTGGCTGGTCAAGAGGCAAATGATAGTCATTGGTTCGGTAATTCGCAATCTGTTTCTGGGTTATTAAGTAATGATATTCATTCTATTAGTTTAGGAGATCCCGATTCAGTTGTTGCTTCAGAATATAAAGGAAGTTCTGCTTTATATTCTTTCTTCGGATCTTTTAATTATGATTATGATAATCGATATGGTTTACAGGCAACCATGAGAGCAGACGGAAGTTCTAATTTTGGCCCAGGTGAAAAGTGGGGTTACTTTCCTTCAGTTTCTGGTTATTGGAAACTTTCGAACGAAAAGTTTATGGAAGGAACTAGAGAATATATTGATAATATCAAGTTTAGAGGTGGATATGGAGAGACTGGAAACCAAAACATTGGCGGTGGCGGTTACATGAGCACGGTTCGTGCAATCAAATCGGCAATGGGGAACTTCTTTACGGTTAATAATATTGCAAATCCTGACTTAACTTGGGAAACTTCTAAACAAACCAATTTAGGTTTAGATTTTACACTTTTCAAATCAAAACTTCAAGCAACATTTGATGTATACAAAAAAGAATCTGAAGGATTTTTATTTGTGTTGCCATTGCCTTACTACGTTACTGGTACAGATGCGTATCAAGGAGGTTTAGGAGCGCCAAGTGTAAATCTAGGAAGCTTAAGAAATCAAGGTTTTGAGATGACTTTAGATTATAATGAGAAGTTTGGAAAAGATTTTTCATGGAATTCAAAAGTAATTTTTTCTACAAACAAAAATAAATTGTTGAGCTTACAAGATAATTTCGATTTGACAAAAGATGTATTGCTTAATGATTATACGACAAAAGCGGTAACTAAAACTATAGTAGGTCAGCCAGTAGGTCAGTTTTATGGATATCAAGCAGTTGGTATTATCAGAACGAACGAACAGTTGGCCAATGCACCAATTCCTTTTACAGGAAATAAAGCAGTAAAAAGCCAGTTGGGAGATGTTGAGTATGTAGATCAAAACAAAGACGGTCTGATTGATGATAAGGACTTAACCTATATTGGCAATCCCGCACCAAAATTTACTTACGGTTTCAATAATACTTTTAAGTATAAAAATATCGATTTAGGGGTCTTTTTGCAAGGATCGTATGGTAACAAAGTAATGAACTTAACAAGACGTGCAGGTACTAAAAATCAACGTCTGTATGAAAATCAATTGGCAGAAGCGGCAGATTTTTGGACACCAGAAAATACCGATGCAAAATATCCAAGACCTGATGGCGGAGACGGACATCCAAATATTGCAATCTCTGATCGTTATGTAGAAGATGGGTCGTATTTAAGAATTCAGCAAGTTACTTTAGGGTATAACATGCCTTCAGATGTGATCTCAAAAGCGAACATTAGTAAATTAAGATTTTATTTTGGTATTCAAAATCTTTACACATTTACCAAATATACGGGCTATGATCCTGAAATTGGGTCATATAACCAAGATCCATTATTATCAGGAATCGATTCAGGGCGTTACCCAACCAATCGTAGTTTCACTTTTGGAATGAATTTAGAATTTTAATTACTACTCTTATGAAAAAATATATCAATATAAAGACCTTAGTTTTATTCTTAACGCTAGGTTTGGCAACTACTTCTTGCAGCGAAGATTTCTTGGATCGCCCATCTGAAGATAGTTACAGCAGTGACCAGTTTTATAATACTGATGAGCAGGTAGCAAGAACCACTTACGGAATGTATGGTGCAATGTGGGCTCCTTATTATACTAAAAACTTTTACGCATTATCAGAACTGTCATCAGGGAATTGTTTGGCTTATGCCGATGGACCAGAGCTGATTCAGTTTAAATTAACTTCTGATAGTCCAATATTGTTAGATCCATGGAGAGCTTGTTTTGCAATTGTAGCGCAAGCCAATAACTTGATTAATAACATTGAAAAAAATGCTACTGCAGAGGTAAATAAGGCAGTTATTAAAAACACTATTGCAGAAGCGCATTTTTTTAGAGCGATAGCCTATTTTTATTTGGTTCGTTTGTACGGACCAGTGCCTATTATTGAAGATAATTTGGCTCTGGCAAAAGATCCGATGGTGAATACCAATAGAGTTGAAGATGTTTATACATTCATCGAAAACGACTTAAAATTTGCGGCAGCAAATCTAAAATCAAAAATTAGATCTAGATCTGCTAGCGGAGAAAATATTTTTGTGTCGCAAGGTTCTGCTGAAGCATTTTTAGCTAAAGTATATTTATATGAGAAGAAATTTGCTGATTCTAAAACAATGGCCGAAAAAGTAATTAACTCAGGTGAGTTTGGATTACTGCCAAATTTTGCAGATTTGTTCTTGACAAGTAAAAATAACAACGAAGAATCTATTTATTCTTGGCAATGGTCTGGTGCTATCAATACTTATGGAGGAGGAAATTTCTCTAATATCCAATATGGTTTAGATATTTTGAATGATAATGCTTCATACGGTGCTACTTATGTGCCAAGTAATGACGTTCAAGATGCTTTTGAAATTGGAGATTTAAGAAGAAAAGAATCTTTTATGATTTATGGAGATTCTTATCCTAACATTAAAGGAGATGGTGTGGTAGGTTTTGTTATGGATAAAACCAAATATCCAGATGTATTAGCCAATACAGGAGCAGCGGTTAAGAAATATGTTGTAGGGCAAGTTACTAGCGAGACAGGTCCAGCTGATGGATGGGGCGGAATGAGTAACTGCAATTACATTATGCGTTATGCCGATCTTTTATTAATACATGCTGAGGCAACTATGGCTGGAGCTGATGAAACTACTAATGCAGCAGCAAAAGAATCATATAACAAGGTGAGACTTAGAGCGGGTCTTGGAACTTTAGGAAATAATGTGCCTTTAACAAAAGCAGCTTTGTTTCATGAGCGTAGAGTTGAATTTGCTTTTGAAGGTGAATTTTGGTTCGATTTAGGAAGATTGCCACGTCAAGAAGCAATCAATATTATTTCTCAGCAAGATAGAGGTTTCGATTCGCAAGGGGTAATACATTATACGCCAACGCCAACTGATTTTATTTATCCAAAACCAGATGTCGAAGTTAGAAAAAATCCAAAATTGAAAGAGGCACCAGTTCCTTACACTTTCAAATAATTTTTTAAAAGTAAATCACTATGAAAAATATAAAAAATAGAATGTTATTGAAGTTGTATTTTTTAGCTTCGATTTCAATTTTCCTATTCGCTTCTTGTTCCAATGATGATTCAGTAGGTTCATCTGGAAAACTGGAAGTAACTGGAATTAGCAGATCTGTTGTTGACGACCCTTTGGTTGAAGGAGATAGAAAAGTTGATGTTCCTACAGATGTTATTAATGCAGGAAATTATTATATCATTAGAGGATCTGGTTTTGCGACATTAAGATCAATTTCGTTTAACGGATTAGAGTCTTATTTTAATCCGACATTCGTAACAGATAATGCAATTGTGGTTATGGTAGATTCAAAAACGCCATACTATAATGAAATGGATGAAATGAAGATCGTAACCAATTTGGGTACTCTGAATTATAAAGTGGCTATTAGACCTCCAAGTCCTAATATTACAGGATTTCCTGTCAATGCAAATCCAGGAGATGTCATTACCATTACAGGAGAATATTTCTTGCGTCCTGTCGTTAATTTTGGCGATATCCAAGTTGAGCCAGTGTCTTCTACGTTAACAGAAATTGTAGTTAAAGTTCCTGAAGGAAGTTATTTGAAAAATTTATCTGTAACAAATGTATCTGGAACAACAGTGGCTCCACAAGTAATAGGTTCAGAAATATATGATGATGCTTTCACTAATATTTGGGGCTGGCAATCGCTGTGGGATGGAACTAATGAGTTTGATGCAGCCTACGCTAAAGATGTTTATCAAGGAACGAAGTGTGTTCAATGGAAGGCGGGTGAATGGGATGGATATGTTATTGGTATTAACAACTGGTCTTATCATGATACAGATAAATTCAAAGCAGTAAGATTTTGGGTTAAAGGTGAAAAAGCTGGAAAAGTGAAGTTTTTTGCTAATGGAGATGCTGAGAAAAACATCGTGATCGTTGATGTCAGAACTTCTTGGACTTATGTTGAGGTGCCATATACTTCGCTAGGTAATCCAACTGAATTATCTCAAATTGGATATCAAGAATTTGGCGGTTTTGGCGGAAATGTGATCTATCTAGATGATATCGGATTGGTGTTAAAATAATTGTTAGGATTCAAATAAAGATTTCGACAAAAGTCCAGTCTATTAATCAGAATCCATAATTAAAAAACTAAAAGAGAATTTATGAAAAATATATATAGTAAAATAAAACATATTGCTCTAAGTGTCTTTTTGGTTGTTGCAGCTTCTTCCTGCGATAACGAAATTGAAGATATTGGTGGAGCGCAGCAAAATTATAATACAGCGTATGGCTTAATTCAGGCAAATAGTAATTTAACTACGTTTACAAAAGCAATAAAATTAGCGGGTTTAGAATCAACATTAAATACACCAGATAATTACACGTATTTTGTTCCTAACGATGCCACTTTCGATGCTTATTTGGTAGCCAATGGCTATGTAAATGATCTGGGATATCCAGATATTACGCTGGTTCCTGTAGAAGATTTAAAACAACTTGTTTTAAGTCATGTTATTAAAGGTGTCAAAAAAAGAGTGGGCAAACTTGCAGGGGTTGAAGCCGATTATTTAGAAACGGGAGATTATGCTACAATGGCAAACGCTGTAAATTCAGATTTATACTTGTTAAGCATTAATGTAACCAACGGTGTTTTAAAGGTAAACGGATCCGATAAAGAAGCGCCAGGATTAGATTATTACGGTACAAATGGTTTCGTAAATATTTTAAGCAATGTTATCGAATTAACTCCGCCAGCACCAGTAATTTCAGGATTATCACAAGTGTTAGCTTCTCCTGGAGATGTTATTACAATTACAGGGCAAAATTTTGTAAAAGTTAAAAGCGTAAAATTCGGATCTACTGAAGCGACATTTACTGCGGTTTCTAAAACAGAAATAAAAGCTACAGTTCCAGCTGATTTTGATTCGTATGCGCTTATTGTTGTAGAAACGGAGTTTGGAGTGTCTGCTCCAAGCGGAATCGGACTTAAATATTTATTATACGAAGACTCATTGAAAGGATGGGGCTGGGGCTGGGGAGGAGACATTACCTGGGAAAGCACAGAAAAAGTAAGCAGAGGTACACATGCAATCAAAAAAGTTGCAGAAGCTTGGAGCGGACTTTTCATGCACTCAGATCTTCTTCTAAAAGCGACAGATTATCAATTTGTCAAAATGTCAATATTCCCAACAGAAAGCACTAAAATTATGGTGACTATAAATAGCGACACAGGCGATTCTGCTAAAGGTACGACTGTTGTCTTAGTGCCAGGGCAATGGAATAATATTTCAATTCCTATTTCAGCTTTGCATCCGGAACTTTTAACGGATGGAAATTTTGATAGCGTGTTTATTCAAGAATTTTCTGGAGGAACAATTACTCCGTCTAGCGTATTTTATATAGACGATATCGGATTTTTATAAAAAAATAATATGTTATGAGTTAGTTTGAGGTATTCCCTAATTGAGAAATTAGGGAATATCTTTTTTAAAAAAGATAAAGAATGAAAAAAATAATTTTAGGGTTTCTTCTCAGTATTTCGAGTTTTGCTTTCAGCCAAGGAAATACTCATAAACAGCAAGGCGGAAAATTTGATGGTCTTGCAATGACACCGCCAATGGGGTGGAATTCATGGAATACGTTTGCAACTAATATTGACGAAAAGTTAGTAAAAGAAACGGCCGATATCATGGTTTCTTCTGGTTTGGCAGCGGCAGGTTATAATTATATTGTTTTAGACGACGGATGGATGACGCACGAGCGTGATGCAAACGGTGATTTGGTTCCCGATCCAGAAAAATTTCCAAGCGGAATGAAAGCGCTTATAGATTATGTGCATAATAAAGGGCTGAAATTCGGTTTGTATAATTGTGCAGGAACAAAAACTTGTGCAGGTTATCCTGGAACAAGAGGTTATGAATATCAAGATGCGAGGTTTTATGCAAAACTCGGAATTGATTTCTTAAAATACGACTGGTGTAATACAGAAGGGATCACGGCAAAAGAAGCTTACACCACAATGAGTAATGCCTTAAAAACAGCTGGAAGACCAATTGTTTTTAGCCTTTGCGAATGGGGAGATAATCAGCCGTGGGAGTGGGGAAAACCAATTGGAAATCTTTGGAGAATATCTGGGGATATTTATCCTTGTTTTGATTGCGAATTCAAACATCCAGAAAATTGGTCTTCTTGGGGATTCATGAAAATTGCCGATATGCGAAAAGATATTCGTAAATATTCAGGTCCAGATCATTGGAACGATTTTGATATGATGGAAGTTGGAAATGAAATGAACGATACCGAAGATAAAACGCATTTTGCAATGTGGTGCATGCTTTCTTCTCCTTTATTTACAGGAAACGATTATCGTAAAATGTCAAAAGAAACTTTGGCAATTTTAACCAACAAAGAATTGCTTTCTGTAAATCAAGATAAATTGGGAATTCAAGGTTTTAAATATGCAATTTTAGATGGAGTAGAAGTATGGGTAAAACCGCTTTCTGATGGAGCTTGGGCAGTAAGCTTTGTCAATAGAACCGAAACTTCAAAAAAAGTAAATTTCGACTGGAAGAAAAACAATATCAAAGATGCTGATTTTGGTTATGAAGCCGATTTTAGCAAGACAATCTTCAAAATAAAAGACCTTTGGAAAAACAAAGAAATCGGAAATACGAAAAAGGTCTTTATTGCTGAAATAGCTTCTCATGATGTGATTACTTTAAAGCTAATTCCTTAAATCTAATTGATTATGAAGTTTAGTAAAATTTTAGCGTTTGTTTTTGTATTTGGGTTTTCATTTTCAAATGCTCAGGTAGAAACACATGGAAAACTTAGCGTAAATGGTACTCAATTGGTAAATAAAAATAAAGTGCCCGTTGTTTTAAGAGGAATGAGTTTTGGATGGCATAGTATGTGGCCAAGGTTTTACAATAAAAAAGCAGTAAGTTGGTTAAGAAAAGATTTTAATTGCAACATTGTTCGTGCTGCATTAGGAGTGGAGCTTGGAGAGTATTCATACATGAAAAATCCAGAATTTTCAAAAGAGAAAATAGAAGCTGTTATTAAAGGAGCAATAAAAGAGGATATTTATGTGATTGTTGATTGGCATACCCATAATATTAATTTGAAAGAAGCTAAAGAGTTCTTTGCAGAGATATCAAAAAAGTATGGTAAGTATCCTAACATTATATATGAGATATTTAATGAGCCTGATTATGAAACGTGGGCAGAGGTTAAAGCTTATTCTGAAGAGATAATTAAAGTAATTAGAGAAAATGATCCTGATAATATAATTTTGGTAGGTTCACCGCATTGGGATCAAGATTTGGATCTTCCTGCTTCAGATCCTATTTTAGGGTATGATAATATAATGTACACCATGCATTTTTACGCCGCTACCCATGGGAAAGAATTACGAGACAGAACTGATGCCGCAATAAAAAAAGGACTTCCTATTTTTATTTCAGAATCTGCAGGGATGGAAGCTTCAGGTGATGGGCCATTAAATTACCAAGCTTGGCAAGAATATATAGATTGGATGGAGGAGAGAAAATTGAGTTGGATTGTATGGTCTGTTTCTGATAAAGATGAAACCTGCTCGATTTTATATAAATCTGCGAAGTCGGGAGGAAAATGGAAAAATAAAGATCTGAAAGAATCTGGAGTAAAGGCCCGTGAATATTTTAAAAAATATAATCAATGGACTTATGAAAGATATTTGCCTGCAAATTGGAAGGAGACTGGATATCGCCTGAAAGACTAAAATCATGAAAAGATTGTAATGATTTGTATTTAATATGAATTAACAAAACGGACGCACTAGAAGGTGCGTCTTTTTTTATGCCAATATTTAAGCAAATGTAATTTCCCATAACCTTTATAGATATACAATTAAAGGTCTTTTTTGTCTCTTTATTTTTTAAAAAATGAAGTTGAGGTTTGTAGTGTAGTATAGCGTTTAAATGGTTTGTTTTTTGTAAGAATTTATTTGAAGTAAAAAGAGGAGGGTATATTTGCTTTTTGTATTTTATTGTGTTTTTTGTTTTTTATTATTTTTTACTATACCCCTATAAAAAATAGGGGTTATGGTTTTTAAGTTTGGTTTTTTTAATGTTTTGTGATTTGTTTTTGTAGTATTTTTTACTTTTTGCATTGTAAAAATCAAAAAAACCTTTAAAATTTTGTTATTGAATTTTCAAAAACAATTATCGATAAATGTCAAATCATGATTATTGGAGATTTAATTTTTGTAATCCGTAATTCTTCGCCTAAAACGTCAAAAAAGCCGTTTCGAATTATTCTACTCATACAAAAGTTAATAAATTCGCTAATGAAAATGATGATGATTTGAAGGGCGCATGAAAGGTTTTAGAAATGACTTATACTATTAAAATAGATATATAAAAAGATTAACTAACCAGAATCAATTAATAACTAAAAACCAAATTAAAACATGAAAAAAGCATTTCACATTTTAGCCGCGATGTTAACAAGTTCTTTTGCCTTTGCCCAAGAAGAGGAAGCAGCCGCTACCGCTCCAGCAACCACATGGGGAGGTTCTGCAGATGCGTACTATAAATATGATTTTTCAAAACAAATGAATGGATTAACGAGCTTTACCAACTCACAGAATTCATTCGAATTAGGAATGGCGTCGATTGAAGCAGGTCATACTTTTGGAAAAGCTTCTGTTTTTGTAGACTTAGGTTTCGGAAAAAGAGCAGCAGAATTTTCATATAATGAAACGCCAGATAAAGATGCAAGCGCAAAATTTATGATTAAACAATTATTTTTTACATACAATTTAACTGAAGAGTTTAAGGTAGTGGCGGGTAGTTTCGGAACCCACATCGGATATGAAGTGTTAGATGCAGTAGATAATAAAAATTACAGTATGTCGTATGCGTTTTCTTATGGGCCATTTTTCAATACTGGGGTTAAAGCACAATATACTTCAGGTCAATTTACTGCGATGTTAGGATTAACCAACCCGACAGATTTTAAATCGGCTATGGATGCAGGTTCTTACCAAAAAACATTCATCGGGCAAGTAGGATATATTGGGGATACAGGAAGTGCTTATTTAAATTTTACAACAGGAAGTAGTAATCCAATTCCAGGAAGTACAATTCCAGTTTCAGACGAAAATAAAACGCAGTTTGATTTAACAGCATCTAAAACAATTAGTGATAGTTTCGCTCTTGGATTAAATGCAACTTATGCAAAAACAACAAATGATTTTGATAGCAATTTAGATGGAGATTGGTTTTCTGTAGTAGGATATGCTAATTATACTTTTAATCCAGCATTGCTTTTAGCTTACAGAATAGAATATTTTGATGCTAAAGATGCCGCTCCAAGTTTAGGAACTTTAGCAGGATCAAGTGTATTTGCCAACACAGTTTCTTTAAATTACAAAGTTGGAAAACTTACCATAATTCCTGAGTTAAGATACGATGCGGCTTCTGAGGATATATTTTTAGACAAAAATGCATTGCCAACAGGTGGAAGCTTCTATGGTTTAATTGCAACAACATACTCTTTCTAGAGATAAAGATTGATATTTTTTTTTTTTTTTGGAGCTGTCGAAACATTCTAATGTTTTGGCAGCTTTTTTACATTATGATGAGTTTTAAATTATGAATACTGCTTAATGATTGTTTAAAATTGCTGTGTGTTTTATTTATATGATTGTAGAGATGCGACGTAGTGCGTCTTTTTTCGAATCGTAATGGCGAATTGATTAATATGATTTATATTGTGGAAACGCACCGCAGAACGTCTTTTTGCAAATAGTAAATAGTGAATCGATTAATATGATCGTAGAGACGCGCCGCAACACATTTTTTTTGATAATATGAATCGTTAACTGTATTATGAGTATATTATTATGGAATAAAAAAACGCATTTCTAAAATCTAGAAATGCGTTGTATATTTTAAAAAAATAATTTTTATTTATTGGATTTGTTTTTTGTAAATAGAATAAATAGTGTCTATTGTTTTTCTGTCTAAGACTGAGGTTGCATCAGTTTGAATATAATGCAGTTTAAAAGCTTGAATTGCGGCACTTAAGTTTTTAGTATTATAGCCTATTATTCTAAGTGCGGGTTCAATTTTAAAATCAAAAGGAGCAGGTTCTAAGACTTCGTCTGGCCAAATTCCGAATCCTTTTTCTGCTAAAATTTTCCACGGAAACAATGCGCTCGGATCTTGTTTTCTTCCTGGTGCAATATCAGCATGGCCTAAAAAGTTTTGCGTCGGAATGTTATAATCCTTTTTTAGTTTAGTTAATAAAGCTACTAAACTGCTAATTTGTGCCTCAGTAAAGGGTTTAAAACCATTATTGTCTAATTCAATACCAATCGAACAAGAGTTTAAATCTGTTGTTTTCCCCCAAGTAGAATTTCCGGCATGCCAAGCTCTTAGATAATCATTAAGCATTTGAACCACCTTTCCGTTTTCAGAAATGATATAATGGGCACTTACTTGAGTTTTGGTTTTGGTAAAAGTATTAATCGTCTGCTGCAGCGAATCTTGTGCAGTATGATGAATAATAACAAAACTTGGTTTTCTTAAATTAAAATTTACAGTACCAACCCATTCTGTATTTATTCCGTTTACCAAATAAGTAGAGCCGGTTTTAGATAAAGTGTCTTTTACGATTCCCAGTTGTTGTGCATAAGAAGTGTCAATTGCTAATGGTGGAACCGCAGGAATTGTTTTGGATTCTTTGCTTGTAATCTGGTTTTCTAAAGTTTTCAGTTGCTGATCGTAAGCTTTTTCAGTAGTCTTGTACGGATTTGTAGAGCAAGAACTAATTACAATAGCTAGTATCAGATAACAAAAATGCTTTTTTGTCATAATTCGTTGTTTTATAGTTAATAACGATTATTCTGAAATTTTCGTATCTGGGGCGTCTTTTACTTCTTTTGAATCTTCTTTAGAATCTTTATCTTTTTTCTTTTTTGATTTGGTCTTTTTTATTTCTTTTAAAGAATCCATAAAAGTTTTATACTTTTCAACTTGGTCTGGATTTAAAAAAGCACTAATTTTCTTATCGGTACTTTCGCGTAAAGCTTTTATCTGCTCAATTTTTTGATCTTGATTACTGCTTTCGTTTTTTAATAAAATACCTTGCTCACGTATACTATCAGCCAAAACATTTGAAATTGCAATTGACTGCAACTCATCTAGATTAATTTGCTGTTTCATCTGATCGACAATCAATGCTGCCGTTTGCTCTGGAGGAGTCTCCTTAGGTTTGCTTGGTGTACTTTGCGGACCAGCCATCATACTTCTATCCATGCCCATTCCGCCACCTCGACCATAACCGTTGCCATAGCCATTATTGTAGTATCCGTTTCCGTATTGAGCAGAAACAGTACTGAAACAGAATAAAGTGAAAACGAAAATAATTAAGTTGAGAGTAGGTTTCATAAAAGTATTTTGTCTAATGTTAGCAATAGTTATGTGTAAATTTAAGCAGGTTCTCCGTATAAATCAAATTCTGTCGCTTCAATTATTTTTATATTAACAAATTCTCCAGTTTTTACATAATGTTTAGAGGCATCAATTAGAACTTCGTTGTCAACATCTGGACTGTCAAACTCTGTACGTCCCACAAAATGAGCGCCTTCTTTTCTGTCAATAATACATCTGAAAACTTGACCAACTTTCTCCTGATTCAAATCCCAAGAAATTTGAGATTGAAGTTCCATAATTTCATTTGCTCTAGCTTGTTTTACATCATCTGGAACATTGTCTTCCAATAAATAAGCATGAGTATTTTCTTCGTGAGAATAAGCAAAACATCCCATTCTGTCAAATTTCATTTCCTGAACAAAATCTTTCAAAATTTCAAAATCTTCTTGAGTCTCACCAGGGTAACCAACAATTAATGTTGTTCTAATTGCCATTCCAGGAACTGCTGCGCGGAAATCTTTTAATAACTGAGTAGTTTTAGCTTGAGTTGTACCACGGCGCATCGATTTTAGAATAGAATCTGAAATGTGTTGCAATGGGATATCTATATAGTTACAGATTTTTGGCTCACGTTTCATTAATTCTAAAACGTCCATAGGGAAACCAGTAGGGTAAGCATAATGTAAACGAATCCATTCGATTCCTTCAACAGCTGCTAGAGCTTCTAATAGTTCTGCTAAATTTCTTTTTTTATAAAGATCAAGTCCGTAGTAAGTTAAATCTTGAGCAATTAATATTAATTCTTTAACTCCATTTTTAGCAAGACCTTGAGCTTCTTTGACTAATTTTTCAATTGGTTGAGAAACATGAGAACCTCTCATTAAAGGAATTGCGCAAAAACTACAAGGTCTATCGCATCCTTCAGCAATTTTTAAATAAGCATAATTTTTCGGAGTTGTAGTTAAACGCTCTCCAAGTAATTCATGTTTATAATCTGCACCTAAAGCTTTTAGCAATTGAGGTAATTCTGTTGTTCCAAAATACTGGTCAACGTTCGGAATTTCTTTTTCTAAATCTGGTCTATAACGCTCAGATAAACATCCTGTTACGAAAACTTTGTCTACAAGTCCTCTATCTTTTTTGTCTGCATATTCCAAAATCATATTTACCGATTCTGCTTTTGCATTATCAATAAATCCGCAAGTATTGATTACAATAATGTTTCCTTCTTTTTCTGCAGGAGCTTCATGTTCAACTTCTTTTCCATTTGCACGCAGCTGTCCCATAAGGACTTCACTGTCATAAACATTTTTTGAACACCCAAGAGTGATTACGTTAATTTTGTTCTTTTTTAAAGACTTGGTTCTCATACTTTTATAAATTGGAGTGCAAAATTACACTTTTTTTATTCAAACAACACTAGTTTCCAGTTTGTTTTAGCTGTTTTTTATGAAGTAGTCCTGACTTCTTGACTGTTCATTTTAAATTAAACTAAAAAGAAAGGTCTTTCAAACGGCAAAAAAAAATCCACCAAGTAAAAACCTGATGGAAATTTTCAATCATCTATTTTGATTTTTAATTACAATTCAAATAATAAAGTCATGGTAACATTGTTCAATTTTGATGTAATGTTAGCTCCATCTGTGAATCCTCTTGTAAAGAAACCTTGATTTGAATCTCTTTCTAAATAAGAATAAGCTAAATCAAGCTTTGTAGATCCAAAATTATAACCTAAACCAGCAGAATAGCTGTTTAATTCACCAACTGTAATTCCGTTTTTATAAGGGCTTCCTTCATAACGGTATCCACCTCTTAAGCTCAATTGTTTTATTTTGTACTCAGCACCAATTCGAAGTTCGCCTGTGCTCGTTAAAGTATTGCTGATATCATTATTGATTCCTCTAAATCCCGGATCATTTGTAGGTTTAAATTTGCTGTTGCCATAATTTCTTATGCCGTAATCAACGCTTAATAAACCAGATTTTCCGAAAACATAAGCAGCGCTAAAAGTCCATTTGTCTGGTGTTTGTAAAGTATACGATTCGTATACGTTAACTATGTTTGGGTTTACTGGGTTGCTGAAAGTTTCGCCTGAGCTAGTTTCAGTAGTAGAATATAAACTTTGTGAAAGTTCATCATAAAGTTCGTACCATGTATTTGATTCGTAAGCTATCCCCAGTCTGAAATTGTCTGTTACTTTTCCAATTGCTCCAAGCTGGAAAGAAAAACCATTTCCATATGTGTAAAGTTCGTTGTTGAAACGCACATTAGATATTGTTTCGTATGTTTCTAAAGGGTTGTTATTGTATTCGTAAAAGCTTGAAGATCTTCTGTAGTCGGTTATGTGAGCATTTAAATTGGCTCCAAAATAGAGTCTGTCTTTGTATGAAGTTGCAATATTAAAGCCTATTTTGCTATTATATCCTCTAGTGTAAACATCATTTTCTTGGTGATAATTTCCTCCAGCAGGCACATTTGTGTAGTATTGTGTATTGTTGTCATTGCCTGTAACAGGGTTGATTACGTATCCTTCAAGACCAAAAAAAGCTTGTTGTTCAGAATATGTAAGGTTTCTGAATGGGATTTTAGTGACATTGCCCAATTCAAGTCCGTTTGCATAGTTTAAAAAATAGCCATCTATTGAATTAGTTGGATTCGTTCCTGCAGAAAAAACTTGATTGTTGAAATTATTAGTATTTTCATAAGTTGCGCCAATCGCAATCTTATTCCATCCAACATTTGGATTGTTATTTTTAAATACAAAAACGCCTCCTGCTTGATTTAAGATAAAAGAGTTCTCTTTATCTGATGTTTCAGTTCCGAAGTAATTAGAATTGTTTTTAATATTCTGATTGCTAAATGTTACTCCAACTTGATTGCTATTAAAAATTGCAGATCCAGCTGGGTTAACACTTAAAGAAGAAATGTCTCCTCCAACTGCTCCAAAGGCACCGCTCATGGCTCTATAGCGTGCAGTTCCGGTAAGGTTCTCTTGAGAATAACGTAAAGCATCTGAAACTTCTTGTGAATATGACGCGCTGACAGTTAGTCCTGTTATAAATAGGAAAAATATTTTTTTCATTTTGATAAGTTTAAGTTAGAAATTGAGAGGGTTGAGGAAGAATTATCTTCTGCCTCCACCGCCACCGCCACCAGATCTCATTCCGCCACCGCCGCCACCGCCGCTGTATGATCTAGATCCTCCACCGCTATTGCTAGGAGCGTAGCTTCTTGATGAACCACTATTGCTAGGAGCATAGGTTCTTGATGATCCACTGTTGTTGCTAGGTGCGTAAGTCCTATTTGTTGTGGTATTTCCGCTATTATTATAAGATCTTCTATTGCTATAATTACTATTGTTGTAGTTTGAGCTGTTGTCGTAAGATCTTCTGTTTGTAAACGTAGGACTGCTTGTTCTTCCATTCATATTAGAACTTCTAAAGTCAGTGTATCCGTTTGATCTGTTTGTGGTATAATTTCTATTTGTTGTGTAACTTCCTCTATTTGTAGTATAGTTTCTGTTAGTGGTATAGCCTCTATTGGTGCTGTAATTTCTGTTATAAGCATAGTTTCTATCGCCATAATAACCTGCAGAGCCTCTTCTTCCATAGCTATAAGAGTAATTTCCATAATATGGATATCCCCAACTTGGGTAGCCCCAGCCTGGATATCCCCAACCAGGGTAACCCCATCCTGGATATCCCCAGCCGTAGTAAGGGTAACCCCATCCATAACCGTAGCCGTAATAAGGGTAGCCCCATCCAATTCCGAATGACCATGATGGATTAGAGTAGACATTTACAGAAACTTCAGAACTGCTGCTTCCCCATGCAGGATAACCTACAGAGGCAGTTTGGGTGCTGTCTGAATAATTAGTGTAATTGTCAACGTCTGTAAATATCTCAGTCGGCTGATTGTCATCTTGTAACGATCTGAAATATTCTTTGTATTGGTTGTTTGTACCTGTTTGTACGTATTTAACTGATGTACCACCATATACTCCATCATTATCGTAATAAGATGAATTTTGGTAAGAACCACATGATGCAAGCAGTAAACTCAGTAATCCGATTAAGTAAAAATGATTAGAGTTTTGGCGGAGTGAAAGGTAAGTTTTCATATCTGTGGTGTTTTTTATTGTTGCACATTACAAAATTAGTTAGTTTTGTCAAACTATTTAGTTAAAATTGTATAAAACAAAATTTGTGCCAAAAAATATAATATGAGTAAGAACCTTACTACAAGATCAGAAGATTATTCGAAATGGTATAACGAACTGGTTGTAAAAGCAGATCTAGCTGAAAATTCAGGAGTTAGAGGATGTATGGTAATAAAACCATACGGATATGCTATTTGGGAAAAAATGCAAGCTGAGTTGGATCGTATGTTCAAGGAAACTGGACATCAAAACGCATATTTTCCTTTGTTTGTACCGAAAAGCATGTTTGAGGCAGAGGAGAAAAATGCTGAGGGATTTGCGAAAGAATGCGCTGTTGTAACGCATTATAGGTTGAAAAATGATGAGGATAGACCTGGGAAACTAATGGTTGATCCAAATGCAAAATTAGAGGAGGAGCTTATTGTTCGACCTACAAGTGAAGCTATTATTTGGTCTACATATAAAGGATGGGTGCAATCTTATAGAGATTTGCCTTTGTTAATTAATCAATGGGCTAATGTGGTTCGATGGGAAATGCGTACGCGTTTATTTCTAAGAACTGCTGAGTTTTTATGGCAGGAAGGGCATACAGCTCACGCTACAAAAGATGAAGCAATTGAGGAATCAGAGAAAATGATGAATGTTTATGCTGATTTTGCAGAAAACTTCATGGCGATTCCGGTTGTAAAAGGTTTTAAAACTGAAACAGAACGTTTTGCTGGAGCAGATGAAACGTATTGTATTGAAGCATTAATGCAAGACGGAAAAGCATTGCAAGCAGGAACATCTCACTTCTTAGGGCAGAACTTTGCAAAAGCATTTGATGTTAAGTTTGCTAATGCTGAAGGAAAGCAAGAGCATGTTTGGGGAACTTCTTGGGGAGTGTCTACTCGTTTAATGGGGGCGTTAATTATGACGCATTCTGACGATCAAGGATTGGTATTGCCTCCTAATTTGGCTCCAATTCAAGTAGTAATTGTTCCTATATATAAGACAGATGAACAATTGGCTCAAATTACAGAGGCAGTTAAGGATTTGACTGCTAAATTGAGAAAATTGAAAATCACTGTCAAATTTGACGATAGAACAACGCAAAAGCCAGGATTTAAATTTGCAGAATGGGAACTTAAAGGAGTGCCTGTTAGAATTGCGGTTGGTCCAAAAGATTTAGAGAACGGAACTTTTGAGGTGGCAAGACGTGATAATTTGACAAAAGAAGTTGTTTCTAACGAAAAAATCGTGGAACACGTAAATGATCTTTTAGAACAGATTCAAAGGGACTTATTTGCAAAAGCATTAGATTACCGTAATACTCATATTACGGAAGTAAATAATTTTGAGGAATTTAAGGAAGTTTTAGAAGGAAAAGGAGGCTTTTTATCTGCTCATTGGGATGGAACTGCTGAGACAGAAGAGAAGATAAAAGAATTGACAAAAGCGACGATTCGTTGCATTCCTTTGGATGCTGTAGAAGAAGCGGGAAGCTGTGTGTTTACTGGGAAACCTTCGTCTAAAAGAGTGCTTTTTGCTAAGGCATATTAAAAAAATATAGTTTTTTTTGCATTAGGTATTGCGCAAATAAAAAATAGATGTATCTTTGCATCCGCAATACAGAAGCGCGGTCCGTTCGTCTATCGGTTAGGACGCCAGGTTTTCATCCTGGTAAGGGGGGTTCGATTCCCCCACGGACTACAAGTTATATTACATATTGAAAAGTTTCCAACTTAGGAGAATATTGGTCCGTTCGTCTAGGGGTTAGGACGCCAGGTTTTCATCCTGGTAACAGGGGTTCGATTCCCCTACGGACTACAAATTAGTTGTAAATAAGTTTTGTAAAACAAAAATTGGTGTCTCGGTTTTTGTTTTATTAGTTAAAACCAAAGTGATTGTTTTACAGTTGTGGGAGGTTTTTCTTTTTTAACTAGTATTTATAATAATTATTACATCTAAAATTAAAAGAAAATGGCAAATCATAAGTCAGCATTAAAAAGAATCAGAAGTAACGAAAAAAGAAGAGTTCTTAACAGATACCAGCATAAAACTACTCGTAATGCTATTAAAGCGTTAAGATTAGCTACTGATAAAGCTGATGCTACTGCAAAATTATCAACTGTAATCTCTATGATTGATAAATTAGCTAAAAAGAACATCATTCACGATAATAAAGCTTCTAACTTGAAGTCTAAATTAACGAAACACGTTGCTAAATTGTAATTAATACAATTTGTAAGATATATAAAAGTCCTCTTCTCAGAGGACTTTTTTTTGTTTTAAATTGCATGTAAATGAAATTCCAATAAAAAATAAATTCCAAATTCCAATCTTTATGAATAATTGGAATTTGGAATTTAAAATTTAAAATTTAAAATATTGGAGTTTTATAAACCTTAATTTGATTTTGTACCGAAGACTTTGGTATTTGGAATTTAAGATATTGGAATTTTAATTTTCACTCTAAATCAATCTTCTTTTTAAGATATTCCAGCATTGGCTGTGTAATAGGTTTGGAAAGGAAATCTATTATAATGGGATATTTTTTTGCTTTAGCAAGATCTTCGGGATCAATAGTGGAAGATAATACGATTACTGGAACGGTATTAAATTCTTTGTAATCTGAAGAAGTGAAATGATCCAGAAATTCCCATCCTCCCATAATTGGCATATTTAAATCTAAAAAAATTAATTCTGGTCTTTTCTTAGCTTGATCGTTGGTGTATTTTAAAACATTAAAATGATGAAGAGCTTCTTCGCCGTTTTGAGCTGTAATAACTTCGTGTGAGAATGAAGATTTTGAAATTACCTTTTTGCATAGCATCAGTGTGATAGGGTCATCATCGATGCATAAAATCTGCTCAAGCATAATAATTAATTTTTAAATGTTATTGTAAATGTGGTTCCTTTATTGACTTCGCTTTCGATAGAGATTGTTCCTCCCATGGTTTCTACCTGCGATTTTACAAGGTATAATCCTAATCCTTTGCTGTCGGGATAATTGTGGAATCTTTGATAAAGCCCAAATACTTTGTCGCGATTTCTTTCTAAGTCAATTCCGATTCCGTTGTCTTTAAAGGTTAAGATTGTTTTTTGTTCTATTTGTTCTGCTATTATTGATATTTTTAATTTTCTATTTTCCGATTTGTATTTTATAGAATTAGTAAGCAGATTTAATAGAATGCTTTCTATATAGGCTTTATTGGTAATGAGTTCAGGGACTTTATCAAATTTAAGCTTAATTATAGGTTTGTGTAATTCAATCTGAAATGAAAGCTGGCTGAATACATTTTCAAAAACTTCTTTTAGAGACACTTCCTCTTTTTGCATCGAAGGATTGTCTTTTATAATAATAACCTTTACTAAATCATTGATGGTTTCGTTTAGTAAATGAGTCGATTTTGTAAATCCAGCTAATATTTCTTCTAGCTCTTCATTTTCGATCGGAATATCTTCTATTAAATTTAATAGTCCGATTAAGTTAGAAAGTGGAGCTCTAAGGTTGTGCGATGTGATGTAAGAAAACTGTTTTAAGTCTTTATTGTTTTGTGTTAATTCTCGAATAAGATGTTCTTTTTCTGTTTCTAGTTTTTTCTCATCTGTAATATCTCTTTGTATCGAAATCCAATGCGAGATAACGCCTTCGTTATTAAAAATAGGAATCATAGAAAAGCGTACCCAATATTCTTCTTTGCTTTTAGTGTATGTAATGGTTTCGATTAAACATTCCTCTTCATTTTTTATGGCTCTCAGAAGTTTTTTTAATTCATCAGAATCCGATTTTGGTCCTTTAAAAATGTTCGGCGATTTTCCGATAATTTCATTTGACTGATAACCCGACATTTGAGAAAATGCTGGATTTACATATACTATTTTTGGTATTTTTCTTTCAGAAGAATTGGCTTCGGTAATTAAAATAGAATCTTTAGATTGTGTAATTACGGTTTCTAAAAGTTTTAATCGCTGTTCTTCTTCCTTTTGTTTTGTAATATCTTGAATGGCTCCAATCATTCTGATGGCTCTTCCGTTTTCATCTTTTAATAAAAAACCTCTATCCAAAACATATTTGTAGGATCCGTCTGCGCATCTAAAACGGTATTGATCTTGCCATTTTTCAGTTTTTTGCTCTATAAAAGAATATAGTTTTATTGACATTCGGATACTGTCTTCTGGGTGAATTTTGTCAAACCACCATTTAGAAGTTTTTCCTACTTCTTTTGGGTCATAACCAAAAACACCTTCAATTCCTTTATTCCAATTAATACTGTCCTCTTGAATTTTCCAATCCCAAATAGTATCGCTTGTCGCTTTTGCTACAATGTCATATTTCTCATTAGATTCTTTTATTTCTTCGTTGGTTTTGTTTAACTTTTCAAAAATGGTTATGTTTCTTTTTTCGTTTTTTGAAAGGATAAAGCTAAAAACCAATACTGTAATTAGAATAAATATAACGTCTTTTACTAAGGATAGATATAGATATTCTGATGAGGAAAAGTAGGTTATGAGTAATTTATGACATAGGACCGCCATAATTATCGAGATGATGGTATAAATAAGAGTAATTTGGAGAGTTTTACTTTTCATCACTTCAAATATAGTTAAATTAACTATAACTAAACGTATGTTAATGTCATTTTGAAACCGATATTTTTAGGATTTATATTAACTAATTGATTGTATATACGCAAACTATGGTATAAACATTTTTTTTTAAAAAATAAAGTGTACCTTTGCGCCCATTAAAAATCACAAATGGAATCTATTAGAAATATTGCAATTATTGCCCACGTCGATCACGGTAAAACCACTTTGGTTGATAAAATTATGTATCACTGTCAATTATTTCGTGACAACGAAAATACAGGTGATTTAATTCTTGATAATAACGATTTAGAGCGTGAGAGAGGTATTACTATTACTTCTAAAAACGTTTCTGTTCAGTACAAAGGAACAAAAATCAATATTATTGACACTCCTGGCCACGCGGATTTTGGAGGTGAAGTAGAACGTGTATTGAACATGGCCGATGGTGTATGTTTGCTAGTGGATGCTTTTGAAGGTCCTATGCCGCAAACTCGTTTTGTATTACAA
The DNA here is from genome assembly GCF_056824325.1 of Flavobacterium sp. B330r. Classification (NCBI taxonomy): domain Bacteria; kingdom Pseudomonadati; phylum Bacteroidota; class Flavobacteriia; order Flavobacteriales; family Flavobacteriaceae; genus Flavobacterium; species Flavobacterium sp. B330r. The sequence continues at coordinate 613,577 of NZ_CP124860.1, read as the reverse complement.
AAAGCTATTGACTTAGGTTTGAAACCTTGTGTTGTTATTAATAAAGTTGACAAAGAAAACTGTACTCCTGAAGAAGTTCACGAAAAAGTTTTTGATTTGATGTTTGAATTAGGTGCTACTGAAGAGCAATTGGATTTCCCAACTGTTTATGGTTCTGCTAAAAACAACTGGATGTCTGATGATTGGAAAAACCAAACAGAAAACATCGAGCCTTTACTAGATATGGTAATTGCTAATGTTCCAGCTCCTAAAGTTTCTGAAGGAACTCCACAAATGTTGATCACATCTTTAGATTTCTCTGCATTTACAGGTCGTATCGCTATCGGTCGTCTTGAAAGAGGTGTATTAAAAGAAGGTATGCCAATATCTTTAGTAAAAAGAGATGGTTCTGTAACAAAATCGAGAATCAAAGAATTACACACTTTTGAAGGTCTTGGACGTAAAAAAGTGGCAGAAGTAATTGCAGGTGATATTTGTGCTGTAGTTGGTGTTGAAGGTTTTGAAATTGGTGACACTATTGCAGATCATGAAAATCCTGAAGGTTTAGCTTCTATTGCTATTGATGAGCCTACAATGAGTATGTTGTTTACGATCAATGACTCACCTTTCTTTGGTAAAGAAGGTAAATTTGTAACTTCTCGTCATATTAGAGAAAGATTGACAAAAGAATTAGAGAAAAACTTAGCTATGAAGTTAGGTGAAACTGATTCTGCTGATAAATTTATGGTTTTTGGCCGTGGTGTACTTCACTTATCTGTTCTTATTGAAACAATGAGAAGAGAAGGTTATGAGTTGCAAATTGGTCAGCCACAAGTTATCATCAAAGAAGTTGATGGTGTGAAATGTGAGCCAATTGAAGAATTAACAATCGACTTGCCAGAAAATCTTTCAGGTAGAGCGGTTGAGTTCGTAACAGTTCGTAAAGGTGAAATGTTAAGTATGGAAACTAAAGGTGAACGTATGATCATCAAATTTAATATTCCATCACGTGGAATTATTGGATTACGTAACCAATTACTTACTGCTACAGCTGGTGAAGCTATTATGTCTCACCGTTTCATTGGATATGAGCCTTACAAAGGAGAAATTTCTGGACGTAACAAAGGGTCATTAATTTCTATGGAAAAAGGAAAAGCGATTCCTTATTCTATCGATAAATTACAAGATCGTGGTAAGTTTTTCGTTGAACCAAATGCTGAAATTTACGAAGGACAAGTAATTGGTGAAAACTCTCGTAGCGATGATATGTGTGTGAACGTAACTAAAGAGAAAAAACAATCTAACGTTCGTTCGTCTGGAGCTGATGAAAAAGCGAGAATTATTCCTCCGATTATTTTCTCTCTTGAAGAAGCTTTAGAGTACATTCAAAAAGATGAATATGTAGAGGTTACACCAAAATCTATTCGTTTGAGAAAAATCTATTTGACAGAAACTGATAGAAAAAGATTTAAAATCTAATTATATTTTAAATTTCAATATAAAATCCCAAATTCCAATTCTGGAGTTTGGGATTTTTTTTGTTTGCAATTTTTGGATTTGTATTTTTTTTGGATTTTGGAATTTAAAAAAGTTGGAATTTTAAATATTATCTTTTTAAACTAAAATGCCCTTTTGCTTCTCGATTATCTGCTAATTTTAAGGTGTACCAATAATCATCAGATGGAAGTGGATTGTTGGCAAAAGTTCCATCCCATCCTAAGTCAAAAGGATGAATTTGTTTTATAAGTTTTCCATATCGATCAAAGATGTAAATAGTGGCATTTCTGTTTTCGGTAGTATTTAAACCTACAATATTCCAGTAATCATTGTATCCGTCATCGTTTGGCGTAAAAAATTTTGGTGCCCCAACAACAGCCGCGGTTTTATGCACAACGCCACAATTTTTTTTGTCGTTTACATATACCTCATATATGCCAGCGCTGAGATTATCAAATGTGTTGGAGTCTTGAAAAGGTCCATATGGCGCGTTTAAACTATATTCGTAATCGCCTTTTCCAGATACAATTATTGTTATTTTATTGGAAGAGCCATCTATTAGATCTACGACATCTATACTCTCGATGTTTGCGGTATTAGATCCAGAAACTTCTATTGTTCTGGTTTTTGTACAGTTGTTGCTGTTTGTTATATTGGCAGTATACGTTCCGCTTTCATTAACATCTAGTGAATAAGAAGTGGCATCAGGTACTTTTACACCATCTTTGAACCAGGAATAAATAAAATTATTTATGGTAGAAAGTTCTATTATTCCAGCATCTAAATGTGCTTTATAGAACGGAAGGTTTTCGCAAATATTCGTAACTGCACTTGTTTCAATGTTTGGCAGTTTATTAATATGTAGTTTTATTTTACTGATTCCATAACAGTCATTTCCTTCTTCAATTCGTGCAAAAATAAATTGATCATAAGGTATTTCATTTTGATAAGCTGTTGGATTTAAAATCGAATTCTGTTCTAACAAGGCATCATTTTCGGTTGAGAAATAGGCTATATTTTGAGAACCAGTAAGAGGAATGTTGGATTTGGTTAAGTCCAATAAATGAAATCCATCTTCTATGCCATCATCGTCACAAACTGGATCAATATTGAAGGTTGATTCTGGAATTATATTTGTTTTTAAAGTTAAGTTGCTTATGCTAAAGCACTTTGTTTTTGAATTCGTAACGCGAGCGAATAGTTGTTGAGGATTACTCGTGTTTTTAAACTCAGTATTAAGTACATTAAGATTGTTTAAGGCATCATTATTACCTAAAAAGAATGAAGTTTCAAGATCTGGATTGTTGTTGGTTAATACAGAGTTAGCTTCTTTTAAATTAAACAAAACTAAACCATTGCTATTTGGATCAGTGTCGCATTGTACTAAAATTGCACTTTTTATCTCAGGAAGAGGATTTATAAAGACTTTAATTTCTTGTATTGCAACACTTGCGGTTTTATTTGAAGCTTTTATAAAAATAGATTGCTGAAAAGGTATGCTATTAGAAAATGTACCTGATAGCGGATTAGTTTCTGTTTCAGCATCATTTCTGGATAAATAATATTTTAGGGTTAGATTCTGTAGATTTTGATTCTCAAAAATACTTGCGGTTATGTCGTCTAAATTAATTTGAGCTTTTCCATCGGTTGAATTAGAATCTTGATCGTCGCATATATTTATAGTTGTTTTTGGGAAGTTTAATTTATCGCTTACTTTGATGTTAAATGAGATCCAATTGTAACAGCCCGTTTTAGTGTTGGTTATTCGGGGATAAAGGGTTTGCGGACTTGTAGTATTTTTAAAATCTGCTGGATTTTGGATTGCATTTAAATTTAATATAGCATCATTAGAGGTAGTATGGTAGGTAACAGCCATATCGGTTTGATTATCTACTATAATAGATGTATTTTTTGTTAGATCAAAACTTACAGAGGGATTAGTTTCGCCACTATAGTCTACTTTTTCTAAATCTAGTACATCTGAGTAAGGTTGAAGGTTTATTCGTGGAGGATCATCAAAAGTTGCGGTTCCTGTCCATTGTATTGAAAAATTAGTGTTTCCTGAAAACCTGTCAATAACAATGTAATAGCTTTGACCTGCAGTAACTGTAAGCCAACTTACAAAGCCATTTCCTTTTTCTCCAGGCCCTTCACTAGTGTCATAATCTTGACCCGTCATTCCTGTTGTGTTATTTTGGAGTTTAGCCAAAGCGGGATTTGTTGATGAGCACCGTATGGATTGTCCTAACGAATTACATGTTGCAGTAGGCCCAAATACGAGAAAATCAAAGTCTACATCTAAACTAGTGTTCTCTGGTCTTAGTATAAAGCCTAAAGTTCCAGATGTTTTAATATAGAGTTTTAGCCATAAGCTGTTATTTTCAGCTGAAAAACAGCTGCCTTCTGAAGGAGAATATTCCGCAATTTGACCCGCACCTGTAGCACTTATGCCTTGAAAACCCGAATTGCCACAAACAAAAATAGCATCTTTACAGTCATTTTGTCCGTAAAGGTTTAAGGAGATAATTAAAAGGAACAGAAATATTTTAACTCGATTCATCTTAATAAAGTAAGATGTAAAAGTAAGAATAATGTAATTGAAATCTTAAAATACTGAACTGTTGTTGGTTGGCTGTTTTTTGTTTTTTGTTGAATTTATTTTCAAGGATGTTAAATTAAATAGCTAAATAGGTATTGATGTTAAAAAAGAAAGAATTTAAGATATTACCTTTTCAGGCTAAAGTGTCCTTTGACATTTTTTCCATTAGAAAAAAAGAGCGTAAACCAATAATCGTCTGAAGGCATTTGTCTCCCGTTAAAAATTCCGTTCCAGCCAGCTCCATTTTGATTCATTTGTTTTAGCAGATTTCCGTAACGATCAAAAATAGAAATGGTGTAATCTGGCATTTGATCAATATTTTTAATAACCCATAAATCATTGAATCCGTCTCCATTTGGAGTAAAGAAACGCGGATAATCCAAAACATATACTAAAAAAGAATTCGACAAACCACAGCCATTTTTGTCCCGAGCCTTTACATTATATATACCTGGGTTTACTTGTGTGAAAGTAGGGCTATCTTGAAAAACAGTTCCGTCTAGAGAAAATTCATAATTTCCAACACCCGTGTACTGAACTTGAATAGTATTGTCAGTTCCAGAAAAATCTTTTACATCTGCTCCAGTAATTAAAGCGGGTTCAGATAAAATTATTTTAAATTTTTTAGTTTTTTCGCAACCATTCGCATCTTTTACAGTTACCGAATAATCACCAGCGCTATTAATTAAGGTAGAATTTGTACTGCTTCCATTAGACCATGTATAACTGCTAAAGCCAGTTGCAACGGTTAGCGTCATTTCATCTCCTTTACATAAATAATGCGTTTCATCTTCAAAATTAGGAGGATCAAATGTGTGTACAATTAATTCTATTGAAGTAATATCGTAACAACTTGGACCATTTACAACACGAGCATAAATCGTCTGGCTGTTTGGAGTTGTATTTTTGAAAATATTAGGCAGCAGATTGGTTTCGGTAAGGGCATCAGAAGCAGTTAAAAAATAATTAATTGCCAAGCCTGTAGGTAAACCTGTTAAAATTTGAGGAGTCACTTCTGCATTTAAATCAAATTGATACAAACCGTCTTGCATATTGTCTCCATCGCAAGTTTCTACTGGAGATTGGTCTGGAATAGTAGAATTAGAGATGTTTAGTGTAATTTCAGCTATTTTACTACAGCCAAACGTGTTTTCAATTCGGGCAAAAATAATTTGATCTGCGCCTTTATTGGTGTATCGTTCCGGATTTGAAATTGGATTTGTTTTTGCTTGAGCATCTGCCAAAGTTTCATAATATCCCTGATTAATAATTTGAGAATCATTGTTTTTGATGAAATTGCCAGCTTTAGTCAAATCAAAAATTGAAATACCATCAGTATCATCATCACATTGAAGCAAAGAAGTATCCGTAGATGGGATTTCGGGAGCAAATTCAACAGTGATTTCTCCAACAGAAACACAAGTTGTATTGCCCAAGGTTGCCTCCACTTTATACGTTCCCGATGATGTTACGTTGTAAGAAGGAGATGTAACACCTGGAAGTTCAGAATAAGTGTTAGACGCATCTTTTTTAAACCATTTAAAAGTATAGCCTGTAGCACTCAAGTTGGTGTTCAAAACATAAGTTTCGCCATAACAAACAGGATTGTTATAGGCTACAGTTCTGTTTTCTCCAAAATTTATTTTAGTTACAAAACTGCCCGCTTCTATAAAAACAGCAGAGTTGTATTGTCTGGTTGCATCATCGGCAACGACCAATTTTAGATGGTATGTTCTGTTCGGAATTACACTTGTAGAGGCATTCATTACAATAGTTTGCCCTGCATAATTGATGGGGCTTCCATTTGCATTATAACCATTAAAGTAGTTTTCGTTTAAAGCTTCACATCCTTCTAAAGGCTGTCCATAATTGTCATTTACGGTTTCAATTTTAGGATGAACCGTTGTAGCTGACACTGCCGTAGTTGAATTAGGTAGAACGGCAAGATTTTTATATTCTTCAGAACTTCCGACTTCTTTAATTAAGAAAGCAAATCCATCTGAATAAGTGCAAGGAAAATTAGTTTGATATTCATTCGAAGCAAAAATATAATTGAAGCTTATTGAATTGGTCTGCGCTGTAAAATCAAATTCTATAAGTGTTGCTTGCGTGCTATTTGTAATTCCTAAAGCTTCATTAAGATCTGCGTCACCATTCCAACCTAAAATCCTTACTCCTTTGGAATCTTGTTTGTAAAACGGTCCTTCTGCATTTTTGCTAGGCGAAGTAGCCAAAACAATTCCTCCTGAAAAAGGAAAATTGGCACCAGCTGTAAAGGAACCGTAACTCTGTCCACTTAGATTCGGGTTTCCTGATGCCGTTACACTTTCTACATCAATACAAGAACTATTTATTAAAACATTTTGAATTAAATCTGTTGGAGTTGCTGTATCAGTTACAGAAATATTCTGCCCACTGATTTTATGGAAAAAACAGCACAAAATTAGAATTAGAAATGTTCTTAGTTGACTCATAGTAGCAAATATACTACAAATCTCTATTTTTTAATAGTTTGTAAGAAAAATATATAAATACAAAAGTCCAAGCTAAAACGATTAAAACAGCAGTATAATCTACATTGAAATTGCCTTCTGTTTCGATTCCCATTTGAGTGCCAATATTTTTAATTACCGATAATCTTGGTCCAGGATTAACGATTAGATTTGACATTGATTCTAAAGGTAAAAACTGCGTGATTTTTTCATCAGTATCGCTGTTTGGGAAAATTTTAAAAGCTAAAGTGCCTCTTATAATTGCTTCAATGATGCTCCAAACTAATAGAAAACCAAGGGCGAAAGCAGAACGTTTTACTAAAATTCCTAAAAACAAACAGAACGAAAAAAATCCGGTCAACTTTACAAAAAAGGCTAAAAGATAATCTAAGTCAGAAAAAATAATTCCAAATTCGGTATAAGATGAAAAAGAGAATCCTAGAAGCAAGCTCATAACAAAAACGAAAACCGTAGATCCAAAAGCAAATAAAACTACAGTTAAAAACTTGGATAAAATAAATTCTTTTTTGCTTAAACCATCAATTAGATTTTGTTTTAAAGTTCCGTAGCTATATTCATTCGCCATCATAGAAACAATTACAATAGCTAAAAAGAATTTAAGCCACGCAGCAACATACGTATTGAAATGCCAGATAAAAGGAAAATTGAAGATTCCCATTTCTGCCAAATGAAATTTGAAAGGGCCTATATCAAATTTTATTGCAGCGATTAAGGCTATAAAAGAAAGTAATACAAAGTAAGTTAAGGTTAATATACGGCTGGCTTTGTTCATCCAGATTTTTTGAAGTTCTATAGAGAGAAGTCTTTTCATGGTTTAGTTTTTTTGAGCGATGGCGTTTTTGGTTAATTCTAAAAATTGAGCTTCTAAACTGTTTTTACGTTTTACTAAATGGCTTAAAACAATGTTTTTAGAAAATAAAAATTGGTTTAACTCTGAGGCAGATAAGTTAGAATTTAAGTAAACTAAAATTTTCCCCTCTTCTTCAGTAATTCTATCAATAGCAGGATGTTCTGATAAAACCGTTTTTAAAACTAAATTATCTTCGGCTTGCAATTCAAAGAAACCTTCGTTAGAAGACATTCCGTCAACAGGGCCAGAATATAAAACTTCGCCTTTTCTTAAAACAATTACTTGCGAGCAAACTTTTTCTACTTCGTCCAATAAATGAGAGGCCAATAAAATAGTAGTTCCTTGCGATGCAATTTTTTTAATGATATCTCGAATCTGATGAATTCCCTGAGGATCTAGTCCGTTCGTTGGTTCATCTAAAATTAAAATTTCAGGATCGTTTAAAAGTGCCGATGCAATTGCCAGACGCTGTTTCATTCCTAAAGAAAAAGTGCTGAATTTGCTGTCTTTTCTTTCGATTAAACCTACTAATTCCAGTTTTTCATTAACTTTAGAATAGTTTATATTTTTGATTTTGCAAACCAATTGGAGGTTTTGCTCGGCCGTCATGTACGGATAAAAATTGGGCCTTTCTATAATTGCACCCACTTTTTTTAAAGCATCATGCGTTTCTACATTGCCATCAAACCAGCGATAATTGCCAGAAGACTTATTAACAACATTTAAAACAATTCCTAATGTAGTCGATTTTCCGCTGCCGTTTGGCCCTAGAATGCCATAAACTCGACCTTTTTGTATTTGAAAAGATACATTTTTCAAAGCCTGAATTCGGCCGTATCTTTTACTTAAATTCTCAATGGTTAATATGGTTTCCAAATTTTTCTGGTTTTAGTTTTTAGTATGACGAGTCAAGTTGATTTTTGTTACTTTAAACTCTAACTTTAAATCGTATTGATGTAAATTTGTAATAAAGATATTCAAAATGAGCGAGCCTTTAATGGTTTTAAAAAAACCGTCTTACCCTTTAACACAGCCACTTTTAAGCTATTTAGAACGATATGAGCGTATTTCTAAAGTTTCTGTGTTTTATGATGACTTGCTTCGTTTTTCGGGTTCTATAAATGTTTATGACAAATACGATAATGATACGCTCTGGATTCGGGTGTATTATGGTGAATTTGAGCGCAATGAAATTGATTTAAATCTAAAAAAAATATATTCGCTTCTGCATTCTGATGGAAATAGCGAAATCATTCAATTTCTGAATGTCGATGCAATTGATTATTGCACTTTCGGAAATTCGAAGCCTTTTAGAATTAAAGTTCGAAATATTCTCAATGACAACTATGTTCATTTTTACATCAAAAAAGCAGATGCTTCACGTATTTACGGATTAGAATTGGAAGATATTCTTTCGCCAGATAAAATCAATTTTTTGGTATATAAAGACACCTTGATCGAAGAGCATATTATCGGAATTCCAGGCGATGTTTTTATGGATACACTTTTGGATAAATGTAGCGAAATGGAAAAAGCGCAGATTGCAAAAGAATTTGTAAAATTTAACGAACGCTGTATGATTCGTCTTTTGGGAGATATGCGCGCTTACAATTATGTAATTGTTCCAATTCACGATTTTGATCAGGTTGTTTATAAAATTCGTCCAATCGATTTTGATCAGCAATGTTACGAAGGGAATTTTAAAGTTTATCGCCCACAGTTTTTTAAAGAAAATTTCCCAATGATCCAGTTGATTAAAGAGAAATTAGAAGAACGTTCCATTATTCAGTATAAAGATGAGGAAAGAGCGATTTTAGCAAAACGTATTCATTCTGCCGAAACCAGAATAAAAAAATTACTGAATATAATGTGTCACGATACCATTTCGACGCATGAACATCTGACGCAGTTAAAAATGGAATTGTATCGTTATACAAACGATATGAAATTTAAAAATGCAAAATCGATGGGACACGTTATGCAAGCCGCGTTTGAATTTATTACACGTAATTTTAAAAACACTAACTTAGTTTAGAATTACTCGTGTGATCCCTTCGTTCTTCAGGATGACAAAAAAAATAAAAAATAATATTATGAAAAAATCTTTTTTAGTAGCCGTTTCTATAGTTTTATTGGCGTGTCAACAGCAGTCAGATAGCAAATTAAAAGAACTTTATACACTTCCGAAAAAATTAAAAGAAGTTTCGGGAATTACTTATTTTCCTGAAAGTAATTTGCTTTACACTTTAGAAGATAGCGGAAATAAAAATGCTATTTACGCCCTTGATTCTAAAGGAAAATTGGCTAAAACAATCACGATTTCTAACGCTACAAATGTCGATTGGGAAGATATTACAAAAGACAAATCTGGGAATATTTATATCGGAGATTTCGGAAACAATGATAACGAAAGAAGAGATTTGTGTATTTATAAAGTCGCAAAAAATCAATTGAATAATGATTTGGCCAAAGCCGAATATAAAATTTCATTCTCCTATCCAGAACAAAAAGAATTTCCGCCAAAGAAAAAAGAAATGTTCTACGACGTTGAAGGTTTCTTTGAACATGGAGGTTATTTTTATCTATTTACCAAAAACAGAAGTAAAGGTTTTGACGGAACGGCTTTTATCTATAAAATAAAAAATGCTACAGGAACTCAGAAAGCCGTAAAAATAGGCGAATTTAAAACGTGCAGCAATTACAATCATTGCGTGCTGACAAGCGCAACAATAAGTCCAGACGGGAAAAAAGTGGCTTTATTAAGTCATGATAAAGTACTTTTATTTAAAGATTTTAAAGGAGATTTATTCCATAAAGGGACTCATACAGAACTCAATCTAAATCACTTCTCGCAAAAAGAAGCCATCGTTTTTAAAGACAACAATACTTTATTAATCGCCGACGAAAAAACAAATAAAATAGGAGGGAATGTTTATGAGTTTAGACTCTAAGATTCTAAGATTCTGAGATGCTAAGATACTAAGGTTCTAAGTTTTTCGAAAAAAAGTTAGCCACGAATACTTTAATTAAAATTCGTGAATTCGTGGCTATTTTTTTTAAACTCAGAGCTAAAAAACTTAGAACCTTAGCATCTCAAAACCTTAGCATCTTTTTTAAAAGCTATATGCCGCTCCAAAAATCACCCTTCCAATTTCGTCAGGAGATTTAAAATAAGAAATTCTGGCTGTGATAACATTTATGGCATTCAGCCAAAGTCCGCCGCCGTAATCGTGGTGCCATTTTTTAGAATCTTCGCCATCAAGCCAAACTCTTCCGTAGTCGAAACCACCTAAAATTCCATAAGTAAAAGGAACGATCGTTTTACGGATTTTTCCAATACTTAAGCGTAAATCTGAACTTTGAGAGAAATACGAACTTCCTAAGAAACGCTCATTTCTAAAACCTCGTAAATCGGTATCACCACCAAGAGAAGCACCTTGATAGAATTCGTAATTATTATTGAAAATAGCCTTTCCTTTTACGTAAGTAGCCAATATCAATTTTCCGTTGTGATCAATCTTGTGTGTAAAACCTAAGAAACTCTCCAGAGTAGGAAAATTTTTCTTAGTATCATCCAAATTCGTTGTCCAAGTGGCAGCAACCATAAAGGCCATACCTAAAGTTGGTTTTGCAGCAAAATCTGAATTTTTAAAAAGGTATTTAACCTTTAAACTTCCGAAATTCTGACTATTAAATACATCAGGATTTACGATTCCAGGAATATTAATATATCGGTTTTCGGTTTCTTCAACAGTCATTCTCTGAAAAATGGGCTGTATGCTAAATTCGCTTCCATATCTTCCAACGTGTCTTATGGCTGTAGAAGCATTAAATTTTCTGATTCGGACACGATTGTAATCCATTCCTAGATCGTCATCGTATTTCGATTCATTTCCATAACCAAAATAGTTCATGGCAAAGTTTGGAGTCGTATATAAAGATTCCACATCTATAACCCATTTTCCTAATAAACCTGGGAAATGTGCTGCATAATTAAATTCTAAACCACCGGTAGCGAAATAGTAAAAAGCATTAAAAATATGTCTTTGCGTGTAAGGATTTTGTTTAAAATTATTGACTGTATAATTTAAGTTTACGCCCATTTTCACACCATCATCAGGATTATATCCAATGTTCGGAAGTCCTGCAATTACATTGTACTTAGGTTTTTCGTAGTTATACAAATTAACATCATAGTCATCTGTCAGTTGCGTTTGTGCCTTTGAATCTAAGTTATAAGTGTTTTCTTTTGACTTGAAATCGTAAACAATCACTTTTCTACCATTTTCAATGTTATAAGTGTCATTGTTTTGACCTCCAATCAAACGAATTTTAATGCTTGATTTTTCTTCCCCCTTAACTTCAAAAACATCATTATCGTCTAGTCCGTAAATCCAAAGATTTTTTGTTTTATCATCTGTTACATTTTTAGTGTAAAGCAATTCATCGCCTTCTTTTTTAATTCTGAAAACCTGAATTTCAATTCCTTTTTTTACATTATGGTTTAAAACAAATTTGTCTTTTTTGTCTGTTCCAGCAATCATAACGGTTTTGCTTAAAACATCAGAATATCTGCGAGCATACTTTTGAAGATCTCTTTTTCTGCTTTTTAGTTTTGCTTTTATTTCATCGACCGTTTCATCCTGAACTTCTTTAGGCATATTTTTGAAAGCCTCATCAATATCAGCATCTGTCAAGCTTTCCTGAATGTATTTGGCCTGTTCAACCCAATCTTTTTCTTGAGCAGTTTTTAGAAATGCCAAATCCATCGGATAAGGTTCTCTTCCTAGCCATTTTACATTGATTCTGTCACCTTTAAAAGAACGCATATGACGAAGCGGAGGCATATTCATGATAAGCGAAAGCAAAGCGCCATCGTATTTTACAAAAGCCTGATCACGATCTCTCGGAATTGGTCTATAAATTACTTTTCCATCTTCTTTATATTCAGCCCAACGCCATTGATCGCTGTGTCTGTCCCAATCTCCTAGAAGGATATCAAATAAACGTGCTTTTATATATTCTTTTTCATCAACGCCATATTTTTCATCTTTATGAAGATTAAGCATCATATCATCAGTTCCAATGATGTTGCTTGGTTTGCCGAAATTTTTTCCGTCCAAATGATTGTCAGCCGGTCTTTCTTCTACCATATATAACTGATCTCCAAAACTGGCATTAAACTCACCCAAACCATTTTGTTTCGGGATATAATATAAAATCGGATTGGTATGTCTCAAACCAATTTGATCAGACATGCTCCCAATTGCAAAAGAAGAATAAGGGTGAGAAGTCGTATAAAAATCAAATAAGAAATCTTCTGCGTATGTTTTTTGAAAATCATTTACCACATATTGATCTTTAAAAGCTACTGATTGTAAAAATACTGTGGCACTTTTTTTCATTGCACGCATTACATATTCACGTCCTTGAGAATCAGACATTCTTAAGGAAACCGATTGATGTCCGCCGCCTTCGCGAATTGGTTTCAAGCCACCTTTTAAAGTATCAACCGTTGCTGTTGTGGCTTCAATTGGCATACTGTAATATTTTCTGTAATGTTGTCCAAATAAAAATCTGTGAAACACACCTTTTTGAGTCATTTTTGGAGAATAAATCGAAGTGGTCACCGTAGCAGGAAATTTATTCGGAATATCTGAAGCCCAGTTAATTTCTTTGGCTTTTATAATTTCGCGTTCAAAAAGTAGCTTCTCTTTATTGTTTTCATTTCCATAATACGAGACCTTAGCATCGCCACTTTTAAACATTGTTAAGACCGCATAACCATTTCCTCCATATGAAAAATCGTAAGGATTAATGGCTCTTGCTGCTTCCGATTTTGATCCTGCACCACTAATGATCTGCTGAATGTTTTCTTTGCTGATATATTGCAGATTGTGATCGTGTCCAGAAACTACAATGACATTTTTCTGCTTTTGCAAAAGCGTTTTTATTCTTTTAGCATAAATAGTATATTGCTTATTTTGAATATCCTGCGGACTAACTCCAGATGTTTTTCGAACTAAATTAATAAAAGAGCCAATTACCGGAAGCGGAATTTTTTGTTCTAGAGGGAATAATTGTTTTTCTAATGAAAATTGTCCGCCATGGGTTCCGTTGCTTAATAATGGATGATGAATAGCTAAGACAACTGTCTTTTCTTGATTTTTGTTTAAAAGGCTTTCTAATTCTTCAAAAAATGCTTCTCTAGTTTTTATTTCACAATTATCATTTATGGTTGGGTGATCGTTCCAATCTTCCAAAAACCATTCACTATCAACAGCTATCAAAGTAGTAACGCTATCAATTTTTACATCTTCAATCGGGCATGATTTTCTTGGAAGAAATCCTTTTTTGTCATTCAAATATTTCGTGACAAAATCGGCTTGACGTTCTAAACCTTTAATTCCACTGTACCAATCATGATTTCCAGGAATTACGATTGTTCTTCCTTTAAAACCTTCCGTTAATTTTAATTGATTCGTCAGTTTAGTTTCTGCTAAAGCCTTGTCTTCAGGGTTTTTGTTACCCGGAAAACCTTTGGGGTAAATGTTATCTCCCAAGAAAAGAAGTGTCGATTTTTTATTTGCTTTTTTCAGTTTTTGATGCAAAAGTTCGAGCGTTTGTTGCGCTTGTTCTTCATCGGCATTTCCAGCATCTCCAACAAGAAAAAATGTATGTGCAATTTTTATAGTGTCAGTTGCGTTTTCTGTTTCGTTGGCACTAACGTTTTTCCCGTACTGCGGTTTGCGCGTAGAACAAGAGTAAACGATGAATAGGGCCATAATTGCCAAAGAAAAGTTTTTAATCTTGGCAATAAAATGATTATCCAAAAACAATTTCATAATTTAGTGGTATAAAAATATTCTTTATGAATCTAATAGAACAATCCGAAGATTTTGTCGGTAATTTACTCAAAGATAAACTTTCTAATTTATATTCTTACCATAATTTTAACCATACTTTCACAGTAGTTACAGCGGTAAAAGAACTATGCAAAAAAGAAGATGTAGAAGGTGAGGACAAAGAGGCACTTTTGGTTGCTGCATGGTTTCACGATACTGGATATATAGAAGGATATGAAAATCATGAGCAGAAAAGCACTGAAATTGCAGCAGATTTTTTGCGTAAAAAAGGAAAATCGGAGGAATTTATTTCGCTTGTTTCAAGTTTAATTTTAGCTACAGTTAAAGAATATGAGCCTAAAACGCATTTAGAAAAAATTATAAGAGATGCAGATTACGCGCATTTAATGGGAGCGGAATATGCTACAACTTGCGAATTATTGCGTCTGGAATTGAAAAATGCAGGAATAGTTAGTTTTTCTAATGCCGAATGGACAAGAGAAAATTTAAATTTCTTGTTGAATAAACATAGGTTTTATACCGATTACGCTTTAAGAAAATGGCAACCTTTGAAAGAAAAAAATCTATTAATGATTCAGAAAAAAATCAATAAGCAGGAATTGAAAGCGGCCGCTGCGCTTGAGGAAGAAAATAAAAAGAAAGAAAAAGCTGAAAAAGCTGAAAAACCAGACCGCGGAATTGATACTCTGTTTCGTGTCACTCTCGGAAATCATACTCGTCTAAGCGGTATTGCAGATAGTAAAGCCAATATATTATTGTCGGTAAATGCGATTATTATTTCGATTGCCTTGTCTTCTATTATTCCAAAATTAGACAGTCCAAAAAATGCACATTTAGTTGTCCCTACTTTTATTATGCTGATGTCTAGTGTAATTACTATTATTTTTGCCATTCTTTCTACGCGTCCAAAAGTAACTTCTGGATTTTTTACAAGAGACGATGTGGAAGCTAAAAAAGTGAATTTAATGTTTTTTGGAAATTTCTATAAAATGCCTCTTGAAGATTACGATTGGGCAATGAATGAAATGATGAAAGACCGTGATTATTTGTACTCAACCATGATCAAAGATTTGTATTATCTAGGATTGGTTTTACAGCGAAAATATAATTTACTCCGAATTGCCTATAACTTTTTTATGTTCGGAATCATCATAACCGTAATCGCATTTGTGATTGCTTTTAAATCAATTTAAAGCTATTAACTTTGTCAAAGTTTCAAACTTTGACAAAGTTTTTTTATACAGAAATATTTTTAAACACATAGAAACATAGTTTTTTCTTATCTACAAAGAATAAAGAAAGAAACTAGTTTCTCACACATAGCTATGTGAATTGATGCAAGTGAAACGCCTTTTTTAAGTTTTAAAATCTATGTTTCTATGTGTTTAAAAAACAAAAAAAGCTCAACTATTTAGTTGAGCTCATCTAATAAATCTTGATAGGTTATTTTTTTAACCCCTGGGTCTGCATTATTATTAATTACTTTAACGCGAATAGCTCTCAAACCTGAAACTCCCTGAAGATCTTCAACTTCAAATTGTTCAATAGAAGGCTCAAGAATTTTCTTGTGCTGTAAATATTTAATATATTTTAAATATTCTGCTTCTTCGCTATTTTGAGAATATACAATGGTGATTTTCTCTTTCTCAGTAATTCTTTCGTTTGTTCCTTTAATATGCGATTTGTCAATTCGTTTTTTAACGACTTCGTATCTTGCATTATAAGTCCCGTCTACATCAAAACGTTTTTCATCCATTCTAAAACGGATTGAAAGGGCAGAACTGAAAACCAAAATCAATGAAGTAACATCCAATTCGTATGGTAATGAAGATTTAAGATCATGATGTTCCAATTCCATTTCGCATAAAGTCTGCAATTGCCATAAACGAAGATTGTGCAGATACATGATATCGAATGGTTTTGTTGGCGAAATTGAAGCTCCAATATATAAATTATGTTCTACGCCATCTGTTTTAAAACGTTCGTAATAATGCGGATAAATCTGTTGTGCTTCAACTTGTTTTCTATCTAAAACAGTTGCCAATCTTTTATTGATAATCGACATTGCATTGTCGAACTTTTTTCTTTCGTGGTAAAACATTCCAGTTTTTTCATCCAGTCTTTCAAAGTACAATTCTTCTAGCTTTTCGCTTTTAGCGTTGCTTTTGGTATTTTTTAAAATCGGATGAATTTCTTCTTCAATATAACGCTGAACATGTTGTTCTGTATCTGCTTTTAAAGGAAAATCCAATTCGCTTCGAAGCGATTCCAGTTCAAATTTTCTCTGTTCCAAAAGAACAAGATTGGAATTAGAATCTTGATTATCAAATATTTCCAAAAGAGCTGTAAGCTGACTTTTTAAATCAATTTTTACCGTTTCATTTCGGTGTTCAGACGAACCTTTAATATCAATCTGGCCATACAGCGGATATACATTTTTAAAGACAATTTCTTTAAAAATATAATCTTTAGTATGATTCATATTCTGAAAGTAATTTTGTGATTCCCTTTTAAATTTCCAATAAACGCTCGGGTGAATTGTAGTATATTCTCGCTGAATAATCGCTTCGATCTGATGCTGCATATCAGTATTGTAGCGATCAATTGTGTCAGTTAAATACGGTAGAACCAAATCTAGTTTTGTAGCATTAACGCTATTTAAATCTCTCGGATTTTCAGAAATCAATTCGACAACACCTAATAAATGTCCGCTTTTGATGACTGGTGCAAAAATACAGCTCTGAATTCCTTGTTTTAGTAAATGTTCGCCCAGTCTTTTATTGGTTTGTTCTTCAGTGAATTTGCTGACATTAGAAATAACAAAAGGCTCTTGATTGTCTAATAGATTTTCGAACGAGCATCCGAAAAAAGCATTTTTACAATCGACTTCCTGATCGGCAGAAAGTAAAAAGCTTTTGAGTTGGTTTTCGTATTTCGCAGGTCGCATAAATTTCTCTTCCTCAGGATTGTAAATAATGAATCCAACTTTCAAGTTTGGAAGATTAAAAATTGATTGGAAAATATTAGAAACCTCTTCACCAGTTGTAACTGTTTTTGGACCAGGCTTCAATAGATTACTTTTCAATATAGAAATAGCACTTTCGGTCGTTGCATCAAACAAAGAAACAATACCAAAACCTCTTAAAATCCAGCTTCCTTTAGGAAATTTAGATTTCCATAAATCGATATCGTTGTAATTATCTATTAATTGATCGATATTTTCTTGAGTTAAAGGAATAGCGTTTTCAGTAGGAATAATTTCCATGAAATCGGCATTGTACAAAATGCGGTAATGTTTTTCAACGCCATTTTCATCTGGAATATCGTAGAAAAATGGCTGATTGAAGTCAATATGCTGTTTGTAATAGTTGCTTAAAATTAAACAGCAGTTATTGATGTAAAATTGATGTTCGCTAAAATCACGAATTTCCATATAAAATTCGTCTCCCGCATTTTTCAAGATTTTCTTGAAGCGCTCCGTATAATTGAAGGAGATATTTTGAAACGGAATTGTTACCGCTTTTATTTCGTTGTGCGTCAATGCAGTCGGAAATAAATCGGCTAATATATTTTTAATTAAAGCTTCATTGTTTTTGATAACCGAATAATCCTGGATTCCAGTCCTAAGTTCCGGAATTAATTCAATCTGTTCTAAAATCGCTTTGGCATAGTTTGACCTGTAATCAACATTTGATTGCGCAATTTCTTCAAAAGATTCAATTAGCTTGTGAAATGAAATTATAGTGGTAAAAGGACTTTCTTTAAAAAATTGAATATCCATCTGAGTTATTTTTTAATGCAAAATTAAGGATAAATTAAGAATACTCGACATTTTTCGATTTCTTTCCTCTATAGTTAAATAGTTGTTTTCCTTAGAATTAAAGGGTTTCGGGAAGTGCTTTTTTATTTTAACTAAAAATTAACATTATTAATAACGGAACAATCGTTCCGTTATTATATCTTTGTACTGTAATAATTGAATAATCAATAACTTAAAAACAGATAAAAATGAAAAGTTTAGAAAACAAAGTAGCAATCGTGACAGGTGGTAATAGTGGAATCGGATATGCAGCTGCAGCCGATTTAGTATCAAAAGGAGCAAAAGTAATTGTAACAGGAAGAAATAAAGAAGCTTTAGCGAAAGCGGAAACAGAATTGAAAGTTACAGGAATTGTAGCCGATCAATCTGATTTAAAATCAATTGATAATTTGGTTGAAGAAGTAAAAACAAAATTCGGAAAAGTTGATATTTTATTCTTGAATGCCGGAATAGCAGCTTTTGCGCCTCTAGATTCAGCTTCAGAAGATCACTATGATAGTATCATGAATGTGAACGTAAAAGGAGTTTATTTTACCGTTCAAAAAGTATTGCCAATTTTAAACGATGGAGGTTCAATTATCTTTAATACTTCTGTAAATGCTCATGTTGGAATGCCAAATTCTAGTGTTTATGCCGCAAGTAAAGCAGCCGTATTATCTTTAAATAAAGTTTTTGCTGTAGAATTAGCTTCAAGAAAAATTAGAGTAAATGCGGTTTCTCCTGGCCCGATTGAAACACCATTGTACGGAAAAGTGGGTTTGGAAAAAGAAGAAGTAGAAGGATTGGGATCTGCTTTAGGTGAGAAAATTTTATTAAAACGTTTTGGACAAGCTGCAGAAGTTGCGAAAACAGTTAGTTTCTTAGCTTCAGAGGATGCGTCGTTTATAACTGGATCTGAAATTGTGGTAGATGGTGGACTTATCGTAAATACCGTATTATAATTTTTTTGACTAATTCAGGAACGATTGTTCCGTATTTTTATATCTTTGTAAATGAATTTAATTGGAATGTCATGGCTAGAACAAAAGAATTTAATGAAGATCAGGCTTTAGATAAAGCAATAGAAATTTTTTGGCACAAAGGTTACAACGGAACTTCGGCTCAGGATTTGGTAACTCACTTAGGTTTGAGCCGTTCTAGTTTGTATGATACTTTTGGCGATAAGCAGCAATTGTTTACAAAGTCTTTACAGCGTTATCAGCAACAATCGCAAGATACTGTCAAGGAGCTTTTAGAAAAATCTGAAAATATCAAAGAAACATTACAGGCTATTTTTAAGCAGGCTGTTATCGAAAGTTTGGAGGACCGAATTACAAAAGGCTGTTTTATGGTTAACTCGTCTGTAGAATTGGCTATGCACGATGAAGAAATTGCCAAAATTGTAAAAAGCAACAGCCAAACTATGGAAGAAGTTTTTACAAACGCTGTTAAAAAAGGGCAGGAGGCTGGACATATTTCCAAACAGCTGGAGGCAAAAGTTTTGGCCCGATTTATCTTTAATAATTATTCCGGAATTCGAGTTTTGGCTCGCGCTGGAGAAAGAAACAAACAAGTTTACGATGATATTGTAAAAGCTGTATTTTCGGTTTTATAACATTAAAATTCAAGACAATAAAAAAAACGGCAATTACATTTGTAACTGCCGTTTTCTGTATTAATAAGTAAGTAATAGAAAATGAAAACTTCTTAGCTTTTTTCTTCTTTGTTGAAGTAAACTAAGTAGTAATACATTTGTTTTTCTTCATCCCAGCCTTTTTCAACAAATTTTTCTGCGCTTTCAGGATTAATAAAATCCATTTTAATCTGAATATGAGTATCCAAATTAATTACATTTTTAATCGATTTTCTAGCGTCAGAAACTGCTGCGTTGGCAATTGGGAATGAGGTAACATCTTCGATGCTGTATTTTTCTCCTTTATCAACTTTATAGTTTTTAAATTCAGGGATCAAATCAGGATTATCAATTACTTCATTCAAGAAATTCTGTTCTTCAAACTGATCATTTTTAGCGAAATAATTCACAGATCGGTTCATAAACATTACTTCCTCTTTCTTGTCTTCTGCTGGCAAAACCACGTCTTTTGCGAAGTTTTGACAGAATTTCAAATATTTTTTAGTGATGAAATTTTCATCTTCAAAAGCATCAACAGATAAAAAGTGCTCTAACCAGTAACGTGCATCATAACGGTTGCTGTCTACAGTCAGGATTTTGTATCCTTCTTCTTTTTTGTAGTTGAAGATCAAACATCCTTTATCTAATTTATTCAGGTTGATTCCCTGTTGTAAAATCATCTCAAGGTTACTGTTATTTTCTTCAAACTGTAAAAAGTCTGCTTGTAACTCACTTTTAAAAATTCCGATCGCATCAACAACATTGTTGTCAATACTTAAGTTTGTCAAATAGGTTACATAAACCTCTCCGTTTTTAATGTGCGGGTGATTTGACTGCTCGTATAAATGTTTTGTGATGTTTTTAGAAACTTCATGAACATTTGACGGATTTGCAAAAATCTCAGTTGCATACTTAAACATGTCGTTGTAGTCCAAGTCCACTTCGTGTGCAAACTGATAATAGTTTTCTTCTTTTTCTCTAAAAGGCTTAAAAAAGAATTCTTTAATCAAAGGAACAATCTCATCATTTAAGTTGAATGGTTGCTCTGATAAAAAAATAGCTTCGTTACGACTTTTGTTTCCAACGCGGTGTATGGAAAGGGTGTCGATGTGGGTATTGAATAAGTTGATCATTTTTTTTGAGTTGCTGAGATTCTAAGTTTCTAAGATACTAAGTTTTTAATTGCTGTCTTTTAATTTTCTAATTAATGACGCTAACATTCTTTCGATCTCTCGACTATCCTCATATAAAAGGTTAAATTCTTCTTCGTTTATATAAATTATATTTTTTGCGATTTCAAGTTGGGTCTGCATTTCAAATAAAGAGCCGAGAGAAATATATAAAAATCGTAAAAAATCTTTATTGCTTTCTCTTCCAGATCCTTCTGCAATATTACTTGGAATTGATACTGAACTTCGACGTATTTGTGAAGTTAATCCAAAAGTTTCTTCTTTTGGGAAAGTTCTTGTTACTTTATAAATTTTTGTAACTAAGGAAATTGATTTCTGCCAGACCAAAATTTTTCTAAAATGACTCATTGTCTTATTTTTTAATTAACATTAAAAATAAGAAAAATCTTTCAAAATAAAAAACTCAGAATCTTAGAGTCTCAGCATCTTAGCAACTAAACGTTAGTTCCAATTCTCCTCAAATCCATAATCTTCGAAGCTGTCATCGCCTTCGAACATGTCAAGATCGTCTTCGTCTAGATCGTCTTCAAATTCTCCGTAGATATCATCATGCATGTCATCAGCTTCAAAGTTTTTTTCGATAGCGTCTGCTGGCATTTCACCATGAGAAAACAAAGTTTCTGGGTAAGTAACTCCAACTTGTTCATCTTCAACGGCAGCCAATTCAACTAAGAAAGTCCACATACTGATGAAGTCATAAACGTAGATAATTTTAGTATTGTCTTCGTCTAAAATACTTGATAACGGATAATCGTTCATGGTTCTTATTTCGCCAGGAACATCTCCTGTATCGAAAAGCGGAATTTCATCTTCTTGATTCCAAGTATCATCACAAGTATAAAATGAAGCCACTTCTGATCCGTCAAAGCCAAAAGAGTTGAAGATTGCATTGTGTAAATCCTCAAGAGTATCTTCCTCAAGAATAGCAATGTCTCTAAAAATATCTTCTTCGGCGTCTAGAATAACTCTAAATTTATAAACCATAATCTTTGTTTTTATTGAGAGGTCAAAGGTAAAATATAAAAAACGAAATACGAATTGTGAATTACGATTTGTTGAAAAGATTTTTCGAAGGAAATAATGAAGTTCGAAATACGATTGTCAGGCTGAGCGAAGTCGAAGGCTCGCAAAGTGGAATGTGGCTTCGACTTCGCTCAGCCTGACAAACAGAACTCAAAAAAACTATTTTCTCGCCAGTCTTTTTCTAATTTTATGATAATGTTTGTGATAAGTACTGTGACTTGGATAGCTTCTGCTTGAAGTCATATTATTAAAAATCAAAGCCGTGAAAAGCAATATCATAACTCCTGTAAAAACGGGAGAGAGCACATACATATAACCTAAGGCTTTTACTTTTTCTGTTCCGATAACTGCGATTAAAGCTGTTGCTCCTCCAGGCGGGTGAAGCGTTTTGGTAATCTGCATTAAAATAATGGCGATTGAAACCGCTAAAGGCGCTGCAATCCACATAATGTCTGGAACTAGTTTATGGACCGTAACGCCTACAAGAGCAGAAATTACGTGTCCGCCAACTAAATTTCGCGGCTGAGAGAACGGACTCTGAATAATTCCGTAAACCAAAACACTCGATGCTCCAAAAGAACCAATTAAATAAACGGCATCAGGCCCAGAAAAATGTATGGATTGTACATAAGCTAAAATTCCGATTCCGACGAAAGAACCTAAAAATGACCAAAAGTGTTCCTTATAATCGATTAAAGTTTCTTTGTAAAGAATGTAACGTGTTTTGCGATAGCTTCTTTTTATTTTTTCAGTTGGCATTATTGTGGTATTATATTTTATTCGTTATGCTTTTAAATATACTTTGCTGTACGTTTTTAATTTCAGATTATTAGTCTGTAAATTATTTAACTAAACTTGGAGAATAACTATAAACGGTATACGGATAAATTGTTTTTGCAGTGTATTTTGAAATTAAACAAACTACAAGAATTGGGAAAAACAAAGTATAATCGTTTGTTAATCCGCAAACCAAGAATATTGCTGTAAAAGGTGCATGAATACTTGCACTAAGAACTGCAGCCATTCCGATAATCATAAAGTTGACCGGAATTACATTTACATGGAAAAAACTGTTTAAGGTCGAAGCCAATAATAATCCTAAAAATGCTCCGATGAATAAACTTGGAGCAAAAACACCTCCGTCACCTCCAGAAGCCAATGTTATTGAGGTAACAATTGGTTTTAGAATTAAAATTCCGATAAATGTTAAAGCCAAAGTTATAGTCAATTGGGTTTGAGGTGCATTTCCAAAAATTCCTTTAATGGCGTGATAACCTTCTCCATATAATTGAGGGAAAAAGAATAAGGAAATACTTAAAACTGCTGAACCTAAAATGATTTTGTAATAATGTGTGTCGATTTTACCAAATTGTGATTTGAAGAATAAGACACAACGTGTTAGGTAAACCGAATTCATTCCAGCTAAAATTCCTAAAAGAATGAAATACGGAATCGCTTTTAAATTCCAAGTTGCAATTGAAACGGCAAATAAAGGTTCTTCTTTTAAAATCGTTAATAAACCAAATGCAATAGAAACTGCAATTAAATTTGAAATGATAAATGCACGACTTACTTTTCTAGAAATAACTTCGAAAGCAAATAAAACTCCCGCAATTGGACTGCTAAAAAGTGCCGTAACTCCTGCTGCAACTCCCGCACAGATTAATTCTGTTTTGTATTGACGGAAAACATTTTCTTTTTCATGAGCAACAGATCCAATAGTTGCTGTAGCGACAACGGTAGAAACTTCGATTCCTGTAGAACCTCCAAAAATAACCGTTAGTAATCCGTTTATGAAATGTGATGGAATTTTATAAGAAGGAAGATTTTTAGATTTTGATGCGGTGCTTTCAAAAACTTCTTTTATTCCTTTGTTTTCTTTTTTCTTAAAAAGATATTGTCTCAAGAAATAAATTACCGACAATCCGAAAACTGGAAATATGATATAAAAAATGGGATGAACCGAAACTTCGTGAAAGAAGATTTCTTCGTAGTATTCTGTTATTTTTTTTAGTGAAATTCCGAGAAAGGCAGAAAGAAAGCCAATTAAGATAGAAACAATAACTAATTTTCGGAGTTTAATGAATTGATGATTTTTTTTGATTTGCGCCGTTTTGTTCATCATTATAAGTTTGAGAATTCCGCATTTTTTTTTCTGCGGATTACAAAATTAAGCATCAAATTCGGTTTTTTCTAGAAAATGTTCATTTTAGTGTGTTAAAATCAATATAAACAGGAAAATTCTTTCGATGTGTGGTTTTGCCACAAAGGCGCTAAGACGCAAAGTTTTCTCTTATTTTTTGTCATTTCGACGAAGGAGAAATCTTCGCGAGAAGCTCTACAAAGATTGGCGTTTTTGATTGCGGAGTTACTTGCGAAGATTTCTCCTTCGTCGAAATGACAAACTGCCTGTTTAGTCATTGTCTTAAATAAAAAAACTTAGCGCCTTAGCGCCTTCGTGGCAAAAAAGCCTAACGCTCATAAAACTCAATTGGCAATAAATCAGGATCTGCAATAAAAGTAAAACGTTTTTCAGTTGTTTCATCAATTCTAATGGGTTCTGATTCTATGTTTTTAGAAGTTAAAAAAGCAATAGTTTCTTCTAGATTAATAACCTCAAATGCCAGATGGCGCAAACCAACAGCTTCTGGTCTTGAAGGTCTTTGCGGCGGATTTGGAAAGGAGAATAATTCAACTACATATGAACCATTCAAAGCTAAATCTAATTTATACGATTGGCGTTCTTCGCGATAGATTTCTCTAATTATGGTTAAACCTAAAATCTGTGTATAGAAGTGTTTCGATTTTTCGTAATCGGAACATAAAATAGCAATATGATGAACTTTATTAAGGGTAAGCATTATTTTTTTGATTCAGGTTCTTGATTTAATTTTCGAATGACTTTTGCAGGATTTCCAACTGCTAGTGAATTGTCTGGAATATCTTTTGTAACTACAGACCCAGCGCCAATAACACAGCCTTTTCCGATGGTTACGCCTGGGCAGATAACAGAATTTCCGCCAATCCAGCAATCGTCTCCAATTGTAACAGGATAAGCATTTTCTAATGTTTTTCTTAATTCGGCGTCAAGCGGATGTGAAGCGGTATAGATTTGAACATTTGGTGCAATAAATACATTAGAACCAATGTTTACCGGTGCGCAGTCCAAAACAACACAATTCACGTTAAAATAAACATTTTCGCCAGCAAAAATATTATAACCGTAATCACAATGAAAAGGAGGTTCAATATAAAGACCAGCTCCAGCATTCGGAATTAATTCTTTTAAAATCTCTTTTGCTTTTTTGGTAACTCGGTATTCTTTTACGTTTAAAGTGTGTAAAAGATTTTTGGCATTTCGGCGTCCTTTTACTAATTCTGGATCAAAGGCATTATAATATTCGCCAGAGATCATTTTTTCTTTTTCTGTTTTCATATTTTACATTTTCGTCTTGGCAATTTTGTCGTGTATTTTTACAGTTTCCTGCAAAGCTGCGGTGCAGTACCAAGGCGTTAATTCGGCTTCAAGTAAATTGGCTTTTATGGCCGGATCGGAGGCAACAAGAGCTTTGGCTTCTTCTATAGTTTCTACATTAAAGATGTAAATACCACGATAATTTCTGTCATTTTTCATGAATGGTCCTGCAACAACCAGTTTTCCTTCTTGGGCTAATTTACCAATGTTTTCCATGTGACCTTCAAAAAGTTTTTTGGTTTCTTCCTTAGAAGCGGTTGTATTGCTTCCAGATTTTAAAAGACAAAAAACATATTTCTTCATTCCGTATTCGTCGGCATGGAGAGATTTTGCGAGGTTTTCATCATATTTCACTTCGGTTTCTTGCGAAAAGCCGATTGCATTAAAAACCAAAAATGCGAGGACAAAAAGTATCTTTTTCATATCAATGATTTTTTATTTTAACACATAGAAACATAGCTTTTAAAACGTGGTAAAGGCATTTCATTTTTAGATTTCCCCATAGAACTAATGTGTTAAATCTAGATTTTTAAATATTCTTTTTGAGTTCCAAAACCTATGTTTCTATGTGTTAGAATTAAATTAAAGCAATTTCTTCAAAATAACAATCTGTCCTAAATGATAGACATCGTGCTGAATAATTCCATGAATGTGTTCGTAGTATGTATGACCATTATTCACATAAATTTTAGCTAAATCTTCGTCATTAAAACCTTCAAAAAAAGCATTCCAAGAATCTTGAGATTTTGCTAAGGTTTGAAGCGATTGTTCCCATGCAGCTTCAGAAGGATCTAAAACAGGAACAAAATAATTATGATCTGGAGTTATGATCACTTCGCCTTGCATACGTTCCAGAATATTTCTTCTCCATTGAATCAAATGATTTACAATTTCCCAGATGGTATTCAGGTTTGGGTTTATTTTTCTGTAAGCTTGCTCAGCTGTAACATTTTTTAAAGTATTGTCTAAATTAACTTCAAGCCAAGGATTTCCATTATAAATAGACTGATATAGATTTGAAATTCGTTTACTTTCTGACATAAAATGATGATTTTGGTTTTCCTAGCTAAGATACAAATTAGTATTTTACAACTCATCCTCGAAAATCTACAATTGGGTTATTATATATTTTTTAACGTTTAATGTTAAAATACATTTGCTTCATCAAAAACCAAAGATGACATGAAAACCAAATTATTTTTTACCGTTAGTTTTTTATTTTTTACTGCATTAATTTTTGCTCAAAATACAATTTCAGGAAAAGTAGTAGATCAAAAAGGAAAACCAGTTGCAGGTGCAAACATATATATTGACGGAACTTATGATGGAGCAACAAGTTCTGAAACTGGAGATTTCTCTTTTGAAACGACAGAAACAGGAAACAAATTTTTAGTAGTGAGCTTTTTGCTTTTTGAAACTTTCAAACAAGAAATTGATGTTGCCAATTATAAAGGCCAAACGGTAAAATTAAGAGAAAATGTTAATGCTCTAGATGCGGTTGTGATTACAGCTGGAACTTTAGAATCTGGTGATAAGGCAAGAGTTTCTGTTTTAAAACCTCTGGATATTGTTACAACAGCTGGATCTGCTGGAAATATCGTGGCGGCATTGCAGACTTTGCCAGGAACGCAGTCAGTTGGGGAAGACGGACGTTTGTTTGTACGTGGAGGTGAGGCGAGCGAAACTCAGACTTTTGTTGACGGAATTCGTGTAGCACAGCCTTACGGTGCAACAACGAACAATTTGCCAACAAGAAGCCGTTTTTCTCCTTTCTTGTTTAGCGGAATCGCATTTTCTACGGGTGGTTATTCTGCAGAATATGGTGAAGCTTTATCGAGTGTTTTACTTTTAAATACTCAAGATGAGGAAGATCATGAAAAAACAGATATAGGATTAATGACGGTTGGTTTGAGTTTAGGAAATACACAGAAATTCAAAAAGAGTTCTTTAAGTGTAAATATGGCTTATATCAACTTGGCTCCTTATCAGGCGGTGATTCCGCAGAATGTAGATTGGAATAATCCATATCAATCACTTGGAGGCGAAACGGTTTACAGATATAATTTCACAAATGGAATTTTTAAATTGTATGCTTCATTCGATTCTGAAAAATTCGATTTAAATCAGAAAAACGTCAATTTCGAAAACCCGATTCGAACTGATATGAACAATAATAACTTTTATTTGAATTCTTCATACAAAGGAAGTTTCGGAACAGGATGGCAGATTACTTCTGGAGTTAGTTACGGTTACAGCAAAAACAAACTTAAATATAATATTACGGGAGTTGATAGTCAGGAAAATGCGGCTCAGTTGAAATTGAAATTAAGCAAGAAATTTTCAAACTATTTTAAATTGTCTTTCGGAACAGATTATTTCATTACAAAATACAATGAAAATGTAGCCGATAATATTGCGCTTGATGTTACAAATGGTTACGATTCGAACATTTTTGCAGCGTATACAGAAGGTGATGTTATGTTTTCTAAAAAACTAGCTTTAAAAGTAGGTTTGAGATATTCTAATAACAGTTTGTTAAACGAAAACCATATTGCGCCTAGAGCCTCATTAGGATATAAAGCTTCAAAAAGTAGTCAGTTTTCTTTTGCTTACGGAGATTTTACTCAAACACCAGTTGTAGATTATATTAAGTTTTCTAAATATCATCAGTTTGAAAGCGAGAAGGCAAGTCATTATATTTTGAATTATACGTTTACAAGACCTGGGCAAACCCTTAGAGCGGAGGCTTATTACAAAGATTATAGCAATTTGGTGCAGTATGATACAAGAGATATTCAATACAATTCGGTTTTCAACAACAACGGATCGGGTTATGCAAAAGGATTGGATATTTTCTGGAGAGATAGCAATTTGTACAAAAACTTAGAATATTGGATTTCGTATTCTTATATCGATTCAGAAAGACAATATAAAAACTTTCCTTACATGGCAACTCCAAGTTTTATTGCGAATCATAATTTATCTGTTGTAACAAAATATTTTATTACAGATTGGAAATCGCAAGTTGGTTTTACAAACAGTTTCAGTACAGGTCGTCCGTACAATGATCCAAATCAGACGCAGTTTATGAACGGAAAAACAAAATCATACAATAGTTTGAGTTTCAACTGGGCATATTTATTAACGACACAAAAAATCCTTTATTTCTCGGTTTCAAATGTTTTAGGAACACAAAATGTTTTCGGATACGATTATGCTAAAAATCCAGACCCAAGCGGAGTGTATCAAAGACAAGCCGTGGTTCCAACAGCAGACAGATTCTTCTTCGTAGGTTTCTTCTGGACAATCAGCCAGAATAAGAATGAGAATCAGTTGAAGAATCTTTAAAAAGGCTCTAAGATGCTAAGGTTCTGAGGAAAAAAACTTAGAATCTTAGCATCTCAGAACCTTAGAAACTTAAAAAAAACAATTCAGTAACCAAAATCAACAACTCAGTATCATTTAATTTTAAAAGAGTGAAAACCGATATACTTTTGAATTATAAACTAACAAACCGAGTTTTAATCATCAACATAAAAAAACTTAGAACCTCAGAACCTTAAAAAAAAAAAATCATGACCAAAATTATCACAATAACCATCTTATTTATCTGCAGCTTAATGTCTGCACAAAATGTAAAATTAACTGTTGCTGTTTCAGGTTTAAAAAATGATACTGGAGTTGTAAAAGTAGGATTATATAATTCAGACGGAACATTTCTTAAAACAACTTACAAAAGTCTTGCTTCGGAAATTAAAGACAATAAAGCAGTTGTAACTTTTGATAATCTTCCTGCGGGAGAATATGCAATTTCTACGTATCATGATGAAAACAGCAACGGAAAGCTGGATAGAAACGCAATGGGAATGCCAGTAGAAGAATATACAGCTTCAAACAATGCAAAAGGATTTATGGGACCTCCTTCCTATCAAGATGCTAAATTTAATGTTAGTAAAGATTCAAAAATTGAAATTGTATTCTAAAAAGACAAATAACTAATCTATATAAACAAAATCATTAATAATTTATAAAATGAAAAAAATCATCACTTTAATCGCACTATTTGTAGTAGTAATAAGTTCAGCTCAGACACAATTTGAACAAGGAATGAATAAAGCGTTCGGACTTTGGAAAGAAGGAAAAAATACAGAAGCTTCTGCTTTATTTGAAAGAATTGCGGCGGCTGAAAAAAACAGTTATTTGCCAAATTACTATGTAGCTTTGATCAATGCAACAGCTGTATTTACAGAAAAAGACAAAACTAAAATCGATTTATTATTGACAAAAGCGCAAGATGCATTAGATATCGAATTGATAAAGGATCAAGCAAACTCAGAGCTATACGTAATGCAGGCTTTAATTTACACAGGATACGTTGTAGCCGACCCAATGACAAACGGGATGAAATATTCTGGTAAAGTGATGGAAGCTTACGCGAAAGCAAAAGCGCTAGACCCAAACAATCCGAGAGCTGTTTTTGGTGAGGCAGATTACCAATTAGGAGGAGCAAAATGGACAGGAGTAGATACAAAACCTTTGTGCGCGCAAGTTGATAAATCTATTGAACTTTTTAATACTTTTAAACCAGCTACACCTTATGCTCCAAAATGGGGATTGGATAGAGCATTAGAAATTCAAAAAACTTGTAAATAATTCAATAGTTTATAAAACATTATGATATTAAAACCTAATTTGTTAAAAGCATGCTTCGTTGGAGGAATAGTATTTTTATTTTCTTTTCTAATTCGGTTCGCCTCTTTAGGAACAGCAGTTTTTACCAAGAATCTTTACATTTATTTCTTGTACTGCATGCTTTACAGTGTGGTTTTATATATCGTAAACGTTGTTCTTTTTGAGTTTTTAGATAGGGTTTTCCGAGAAAATCCATATTCGCTAAAGAGAATTTTAATTGGTTTTGCAAGTTCGTTTTTAATATCGATGATTGTAATTGGAGTATTGCGTTTGTTTACAAGTGTAATAATCGAGAATAAAACAATAATTGGTTTTCTTGCGAATGAAAAAGCAGAAAATTATATCGAATCTGCGGTAATGACTTTTATTGTGCTTTTGTTTTTTCATGGACTTAATTTTTATAAACTCTATCAGGAAAATAAAGTAACGCAGCAGAAAATTATTGCGGGAACGGCAAATGCCAAATTCGAAAGCTTAAAAAATCAGATCGATCCGCATTTTCTTTTTAATAGCTTAAATGTTCTGAGTTCTTTAATAGAAGAAAATCCAGACAATGCGCAGCGTTTTACAACTTCTCTTTCTAAAATTTATAGATATGTTTTGGAACAGAAGGACAAAGAATTGGTTTCGGTTGAAGACGAATTGTCATTTGCAAAAACCTATATGAATTTGCTGAAAATGCGTTTTGAAAATAGTTTGTTTTACGAATTGCCAACAGAAAACATTAATCCAGAAGCCAAAGTGGTGCCGCTTTCTTTACAGCTCTTGCTGGAGAATACTGTAAAACACAATGTAGTAAGCGAGCAAAAACCGCTTCATATTAGAATTTTTATTGATAAAGATTATCTGGCGATTCAGAATGATCTTCAGAAAAAAGAAGTTTTGCAGGACAGGCAAGGTGTCGGATTGCAAAATATTGTAAACAGATACGGAATTATAACAGATAGAAAAGTGAAAGTTGATCAGGATGAGAAGAATTTCACTGTTAGAATTCCAATTTTAACCAAACAAATTGCGGTTATGGAAATGAGTGCAGAATATACCGACGAAGCAAAAGCTTACTATAGAGCCAAAAAAAGAGTAGAGGAACTGAAAGGATTTTATGGAAATTTAAT
This sequence comes from Flavobacterium sp. B330r, assembly GCF_056824325.1. Taxonomy (NCBI): domain Bacteria; kingdom Pseudomonadati; phylum Bacteroidota; class Flavobacteriia; order Flavobacteriales; family Flavobacteriaceae; genus Flavobacterium; species Flavobacterium sp. B330r. Next base: position 582,346 of record NZ_CP124860.1, on the reverse strand, counting down.
TTCATATTGTTGTGTGATTCCGTTCTTGGTTTTTATTAATCTAAAATTTTCACCAGGATTTCAATGGTTTTGGTTTTCAGCTTTAGGCTGGGGATTTGGAGTTGCAATGCATGCTTTTAAAGTTTTTGGATACAGCTCAGATTGGGAAGAAAGAAAAATTCGCGAGATTTTAGAGAAAGATAACAAACAAAAAACGTGGAAATAATGGAAAATAATTTCACAGAAACAGTTCGCTATTATGATGCTCAGAAAAAAGTAAAAGAGATAAGAGGATTTTACGAGCATTTGACTGTATACGCTTTATGTAATCCAATTGTGGTTGTTGTAAATTATATGACTTCTCCAGAATACCTTTGGTGGATTTGGTCTGTAATGGGGTGGGGAATAGCCATAATCTTGCACGGACTGAAAGTTTTTAGTCTTCCGCCTTTCTTTAATAAGAAATGGGAACAGAAAAAGATTCAGGAAATTTTAGAAAAAGAAAATAAACAACGATTAGAAAATAGTCATGGAAACAAATTTGAGTAACGATCAAGAAGAAGTAATACTGCAAGAATTAGCAAGTAAAAAAGTAATTCAGCTGAAATCTTTTTACAAGCATTTGTTGATTTACACTCTTGCACTGATTGTTTTTCTTTTAAAAGAATACACCAATCTGCCATTGCAATTTTTTCCGATAAAATATCTCAATTGGGTAGTTGTAATTATTTGGTCGGCTGTTATAGTGGGTTCTGCAATCGATTTGTTTGCTTCCTATAAGATTTTTGGACACGAATGGGAAGAACGAAAATTGAGAAGCATTTTAGAAAAAAAATATAAAAAACAAAAATGGGAATAATCATGGAAACGAATTTAAGCGAGGAAGAAAGATATATTCAGGCAAGAAAAAAAGTTGAAAATTTAAAAGGATTTTATGGAAATCTAGTTGCTTATATATTGGTAAATGCAATTTTGATTTTTATAAATCTTTATACATCACCTCAATATCTATGGTTTTTTTGGCCATTATTGTGGTGGGGAGTTGGAGTAGTTTTTCACGGATTAAAAGTTTTTGAGGTTTTTCCAGGAATGGGTAAGGAATGGGAAGAAAGAAAAATCAAAGAGTTTATGGAGAAGGAAAAACAGAATAAAAACAAGTGGAAATAATTAAAATATAGTTATGGGACGTTTAAGAAGACAATTCTATGATGAATTAGGAAGAGAATATGAAAAGCATTATGGAAAAGAGTTTAGTCAGGATGAAAATTATAATGCAGCTTATAGAAGAGTAAAAAAACTTAAAGGGTTTTACTCACACGTTAAAGTTTACATTATTGTCAATATTATCATCATTGTATCCAGTTTAACCCGAGATAATTTTAATGAAGGAATGGATTTTAGTGGTTTGACGCAATGGCACACGTACTCTACTGCGCTTTTCTGGGGAATTGGTTTACTAGCTCACGGATTATCCGTATTTGGAACTGATTGGTTTTTTGGATCAGATTGGGAGAAAAGAAAAATCCAAAAATACATGGAAAAAGATACCGCAAATAAAAATAAATGGGAGTAACTTTGACTTCATAATTTTTTCAAATTTCACATTATAGTAAATGATCACATTAATTATAGAAGACGAAAAACCAGCGGCGAGATTGCTGCAAAGAAAACTTGAAAAGTTAGATGTAACCGTAGAAACAATGCTTCACTCTGTTGAAGAATCGGTTCTTTGGTTTGAAAATAATCCACATCCAGATTTGATTTTTTTAGATATTCAACTGTCTGATGGTTTATCATTTGAGATTTTTGAAAAAATAGATATCAAAAGCGCTATCATTTTTACTACGGCGTATGATGAGTACGCTTTAAAAGCTTTTAAATTAAACAGCATAGATTATCTTCTCAAACCTATTGATGAAGATGATCTGGAAACAGCAGTTTCAAAATTCAAATCGCGTCTTCCGAAAACAGCAGAAACTTCAAATTTGCAATTGGACTTTGAGCAAATTCGACAGATGTTATCTAATCCTTTTGAAAAAACATATAAAAAGAGGTTTACAGTTAAAATTGGTCAGCATCTAAAAGTCATTACTACAGAAGAAATCGAATGTTTTTTTAGTGAAAATAAAGGAACTTACATTCGTACGTACGACAATCGAGATTATTTGATCGATTCGACTTTGGAAATTTTAGAACAAGAACTTGATAAGAAAGATTTCTTTCGCGTAAGCAGAAAATTTATTGTTCCTTTAAAAGCAATTAAAGAAATTCAGGTTTATACTAATTCTCGACTTAAAGTGATTCTTCCAACTTATAAGGAAGATGAGGTCATTGTAAGCCGAGAAAAAGTACAAGATTTTAAGACTTGGTTGGGATAGAAGCTTTTATTAAAATTAGAAATTCAACAGATTTTAATTTAATAAAATCCCAGAGGGGTGAAATATTTATAGAATTGCAATAAACAATTAAAATAAGCTCTGGAGGAGCGGCATATATTAAAAGTAAAAAAAAATAAATATGTCGCTCCGCTGGAGCTTTATATTGTAAACTTTTATCTTTTGCTATAAATATTTCGCTTCTCCGAAGCTCATAAAAAAAGCTGTCCTTTTGAGACAGCTTTTTTATGTTTTAATATATTCGATTTTATTTGCTCAATCTATGCAATGTATACGTCATTGCACTCAAAAGGAAAAACGCCATAATTTGGTGAATTAATCCTAAAGCCAATGGCACGCTATATAATAAAGTGAAAACTCCCAATAAAAACTGAATAAAAACAAAAACGACTAAAGTTTTGATTCCGTTTGATTGAGTGTGAGTAAGCGTATATTTTTTGCTTTTGAAGAAAAGGAAAAGAATAATCGCGACTACTACATAAGCAAAAGTTCTGTGTACAAACTGAACACCACTTTTTCCTTCAATTAAATTTTTAACTAAAGAAGATTGCTCAATAAAAACCGATTCGTGAATAAATTCTCCGTCACTCATTAAAGGCCAGTGATTATGAATTAGTCCTGCATTTAGACCTGCTACAAATCCGCCGTAAATGATTTGAATTAGAAGAGCAACCAAAGCATAACGCGCAATATTTCTAAGCGGTAGAATTTTGTTGATATTTCTTTCAGGATAAATTAAATCTAAGGCAACCCAAAGTGTGTATGCGAAAGTAATGAATGCAAAAGTTAAGTGTAATGAAAGTCTGAAGTGGCTTACATCTGGATTGTCAATTAATCCGCTTCTTACCATAAACCAGCCTAAAAATCCTTGAAAAGCTCCCATTGCCAAAAGAACGATACATTTTTTAATCGTATCTGTATCTAATTTCTTTTTGGCTAAAAAGTAAACAAATGGTACAAAGAAAACCAATCCAATTATACGACCGATGAAACGGTGAAACCATTCCCAGAAATAAATGAATTTATAATCGGCTAATTGAAAATCGTTATGAATGTTGATTTTCTGATACTCTGGAAATTTTTTGTACTCGTCAAAAGCGGCTTGCCATTTGGCGTCTGTTAAAGGCGGAAAGGTATCGGTTACCAAATGCCAGTCGGTCATTGATAAACCTGAATTGGTTAAACGGGTAATTCCTCCCACGACAACCATTAAAAACAATAAAACACAGCCTGATAGTAACCAAATGATTACTGATTTATTCTCTTTTTTCATTTTATTAAATAATACTTATTTCTCAACTTTTTTAAGCCCAATTTCTCCGCTCTTTTAATTACAAAATCATAAGCCGCCTGATATTCATTCGGGATATCACCTTCTAAAATAGCTTCTTTTACTGCTTCTTTTAAAATTCCAATTTCGCGTGACGGTTTCAAATCGAATATTTCCATAATTTCTTCTCCAGTAATTGGTGGCTGAAAATTACGAACGTGATCTCGTTCTTCTACTTCAACGATCTTCTTGCGTACGAGTTCGAAATTTTTATGATATTTCTTGAATTTTGATGGATTTTTGGTTGTGATATCTGCCTCGCACAAAGTCATTAAATTTTCGACATCTTCGCCAGCATCAAAAACCAAACGGCGAACCGCGCTGTCCGTCACAATATCCTGAGCCAAAACAATCGGACGCGAACTCATAATAACCATTTTCTGCACAAACTTCATTTTGTGGTTCAATGGCATGTGCAAACGTTCAAAGATTTTCTTTGCCATTTTTCCGCCCAAGAATTCGTGTCCGTGAAAAGTCCAACCTTGTTTTTTGGTGAAACGTTTAGTGGGCGCCTTTCCAATATCGTGTAATAATGCCGACCAACGAAGCCAAACATCATCTGTGTTTGGACAAATATTGTCGACAACTTCCAGCGTATGGTAAAAATTGTTTTTGTGCGTATGTCCTTCAATTTCTTCAACCTGATTTAACGCGGTCAATTCAGGTAAAATTAAATCTAAAAGTCCTGTTTTGTATAACAGTAAAAACCCTGTTGAAGGTTTATCCGTCATAAGAATTTTGTTTAATTCATCAACGATTCTTTCGCCAGATATAATTTTAATGCGATCTGCATTTTTTGTGATCGCATTCAAAGAATTTTCTTCAATTTCGAAATTCAATTGAGTCGCAAAACGAATCGCACGAAGCATTCGCAAAGGATCATCAGAATAGGTAATATCTGGATCCAAAGGCGTTTTGATTGTTTTATTTTCTAAATCGGTTAAACCATCAAAAGGGTCTAAAAGATCTCCAAAATTGTTTTTATTTAAAGATAAAGCAAAAGCATTGATTGTAAAATCACGACGGTTTTGATCGTCCTGCAAAGTTCCGTTTTCCACAATCGGATTTCGGCTATCACGATTATATGATTCTTTTCGGGCACCAACAAATTCAATATCCGTATCTTCAAAACGAAGCATGGCAGTTCCGTAAGTTTTAAAAACCTGAACTTTTGGTTTATTCGGAAGTAAATCGGAAACTTTAAGCGCTAATTCGATGCCACTTCCCACAGCAACTACATCAATATCTTTTTTAGAACCTCGATTTAAAAGCAAATCGCGAACAAATCCCCCTATCACATAAGAGTCGATTTTTAATTCCTGAGAAGCTTTCGAAATAACATCGAAGATTTTGTTTTGTAAAGCAGTTTTATAATTTGTTTGTATCGCCACGAATTCACTGATTTTTTGAGTAAAAGCATTATTTAATTTCAGTAGAAATAAAATGCATGCAAATTTACAACATAGAAAATGCCTATTATAATCTAGAGCTCACTTTTTTGAACAATTTCACATTTTGTAGGGTCGATTTTTATGAATTGGGAAAGGTTTGCCACGAATTGCACGAATTTCCACGAATTATTTTTTTTCTGCCACAGATTACAGGATTAAAAGGATTAAAAAAATCTGTGTGAATCTTTTTAATCTGTGGCTAAAAAAAATACAACAATAGAACAAATCAATTGTAAACGATAATTTTTAGAAATGCAATTTGTATTTTTGAATCACAGAAAAATGCACACATGAAAATTGTTATATCTCCAGCGAAATCACTGAATTTCGAAAAAGAATTACCAACATCTCAATATACAGAACCTTCATTCTTAAAAGAAGCAAGAGTGGTTCATAAAGTAGTAAAAGAAAAAAAGCCTTCTGAATTATCAGAATTAATGTCTATCTCAGACAAATTAGCCGATTTAAACTGGAAGAGAAATCAGGAGTGGAAAACGCCTTTCACACCAGAAAATGCGCGTCCGGCGGTTTATACATTTGATGGTGACGTTTATGCAGGTTTAGATGCTTATACAATTCCGTTAGAAAAATTAGATGATTTACAAGATAAACTTCGAATTCTATCAGGTCTTTACGGTCTTTTGAAACCGCTTGATTTAATGCAGGCGTATCGTTTGGAAATGGGAACAAAAATGCCGGTTGGTGAATCTAAAAATCTGCATGAATTCTGGAAACCAACTGTGACTAAAGCTTTGAATAAAGAATTGAAAAAAGACGAATTGTTTGTGAATTTAGCGAGTAACGAATATTTTTCGGCTATTGATGTAAAAGCTTTAAAAATTCCTGTAATTACTCCAGATTTTAAAGATTACAAAGATGGAAAATTAAAAATGATCAGTTTCTTTGCGAAAAAGGCGAGAGGTATGATGGTTCGTTATATTATCGATACAAACACTGAAACTATTGACGATTTAAAAGGTTTCAATTACGATGGATATCAGTTTGATGCGAATCTTTCTAAAGGGAATCATTTAGTTTTTACAAGATGATTTTAAAAAGATGCTAAGGTTCTGAGGGGCTGAGGTTCTAAGTTTTTTTTACCGTGCAAAGTTCGCAAAGTTTTTTATGATAAAGCTTTGCGAACTTTGCGTTTTGTGACCTCGTAAAAATATAATCTTTGCGTTCTTTGCGGTAAAATAGAAATAAAAAACAACGCCGAATTCAATTAAGAATTCGGCGTTTATGCGTATTATAAAATTATTATTATCATTAATGCATTGCGTCGGCTGCACTAATTTTGTTCTTCCCTTTTTTAATAAAGAGAATAATCGGTATGCAACATAAAAACATGATTCCGAGATACATGAAAATATCCATGTATGCCATTACAGTACTTTGCTTCATCACTGACATTTCAATAGCCTGATACGCTTTTTTCAAAGCAACATCTGCGCTATATCCTTTTGCCATGAACGCGTGCTGCATTCCTGCAATTCGCTGCTGTACTTCAAACTTGGCAGGATCTAGGTTATTAATTAAATCTACTCGGTGTGACTGGCTGAAACGTGTGATGAAAGTAGTAATGATCGCGATACCAAAAGACCCGCCTAACTGACGCATCATTCCTGTAAATGCTGCTCCTTCACCGATTTGTTTTCCTTTCAAAGTAGAAAGAGAAAGTGTTGTAATAGGTACGAAAAGTAGTCCTAAACCAATTCCTCTTAAAATTAAAGGCCAATACATATGTTCAACTCCTGTATCTGGTGTCATTCGGCTATACATCATAAAAGTAAAGAAGAAGAAAACTAAAAATCCTACTCCAACCATGTATCCTTGAGGAACCCCTTTTTGAATCATATTTCCAACAAATGGCATCATGATCGCCGTTGTGATAGAACCTGGAATCAGTAATAACCCTGCATCAGTTGCCGTCCATCCTAAAATAGACTGTGTATAAATCGGAATGATTAATGTTGAACCATAAAGACCAAAACCAAGAATAAAACACATTATAGTTCCAATTCTAAGGTTACCATCTTTTAAAACGCTTAAGTTTACGATCGGATGTTTGTAGGTAAGCTCTCTCCATATAAAAAGAACCAATCCTAAAACTGTCACAACACTTAAGGTTACAATAAGTGAATCGTTAAACCAGTCGTCTTGCTGTCCGTGCTCTAATACGAATTGTAAAGAACCAATAAAGGCACTTAACAAAATAATTCCCCACCAGTCAACCTGATTGGCTTTTAGTTTTTCTCCATATTTCGGACTTCTAACAAATGTTAATGCCAAAATAGTTGCAATAATTCCCAACGGAATATTGATATAGAAAATATAAGGCCAAGAATAATTATCTACTAAATATCCTCCCAAAGGCGGACCTAGAGTTGGACCAACAATTACACCCATACCGTAAATAGCCTGTGCCATTCCACGTTTTGCTACTGGGTAACTTTCTGTAATAATCGTTTGGGCTGTTACTAGTAAAGCTCCTCCTCCCATACCTTGTACGAAACGGAAAGCTACAAGCTCCCAAATATTTGTGGCATTACCACACAAAAAAGAACAGACTGTAAATATTATAATGGAAGCCACAAAATAGTTACGTCTTCCAAATTGCTGCGATAGCCAGCTCGTCATCGGAATTACAATAACATTCGCAATAGCGTATGCTGTAATTACCCATGCCACATCGGTCAAGGTAGCACCAAGACTTCCGCGCATGTCAGTTAGCGCTACGTTTACAATCGTAGTATCTACAATTTCCAGCAGTGCACAAAGTACTGCTGTAATCGTAATGACAACACGTCTGAAACCGTATTCTACTAAATCGTCATCTTGTACTGCTGTTGCCATTTATTTTATTTCAAATGTACATCTACATCAACATTCATTCCTGGTCTTAAAAGTTTTACTTTCTCAGGATCGTTTGATTCATCTATACTAATTTTTACTGGTAATCTCTGAATTGTTTTTACGAAGTTTCCTGTTGCATTGTCAGGAGGTAATAATGAAAAACGAGATCCTGTAGCAGGTGAGAAAGAAGTTACAGTGCCTTTAAACTCATAGTTTGGATACGCATCTACTTTTAAACTTACTTTTTGTCCCACAACCATTTTGTTTAATTGTGTTTCTTTAAAGTTTGCTACAACCCAAGCTTCGTTGTTGTTAATGATGTAGAATAAAGATTGTCCTGGCTGAACCAATTGTCCTGGCTGAATATCAACTTTAGAAACCTGACCATCAATTGCAGCAGTTACTACGGTATAAGAAAGGTTTAAGTGAGCCACATCTAGCATTGTTTTTGCTTTTTTGATATTTGCTGCAGCAACTTCTGTTTGTTTGTCTGAAACTTTAGATTTTGACTGAATAACAGATTTTTGGTAAGAAGTAGCTTTTTGTTGTTGCTCTAAAACACGTACTTGGTTTTCTGCTTCTTCTTTTGCTGTTAAAGCTTGCTCATATTGTTGTTTTGTAATAGTATGAGTTTTGTACAAGTTGTTGTAACGATTGTAATCGTTTGTAAGCTGTCTCAATCTAATTCTTGCACTTTCGATAGAACCGGTTGCAGATCTCATTTGAGCATCAGATACTGAGATGCTTGCATAAGCACTTCCAATATCCGCTTTTGCAGCTTCGTACTGACCTTCAGCACCTAATAAAGCAGCATTAGCTTCATCAATCTTTAATTGATAATCTCTCTTGTCAATAGTAAATAAAGTATCTCCTTTTTTTACATAATCATTATCTTTCACATAAACTTTGCTGATATATCCTGAAACTCTCGGGATAATCGGGTTCATTTTTTTCTCGATTTGAGCATCATCCGTTTCTTCGTGAGCTTGACCGTGTAGGTATTTAGATATTCCGTAAGTTCCGCCTCCTAAAATCAGAACTGCAAGTATGATGATGAATTTTTTATTTGTTTTTTTCTTTTCCATGAGAGCTATCGATTATATTTTAGAAAGATTGAATGATTGTGATAATTGTCCTGATACTGAAAGTAATTCGTAATATTTTTGAATAATGGTTGCTTTAGATAAAGCAGTTTGAATTTTGGCATTTAAATGCTCTACATCTGCTTCTACTAAATCATTAGTGTCAGATAAACCATTGTCAAATTTATCTTTTACTAATCTGTAGTTTTCTGCTGCTTGCTGTAATGCTTCTTCATAAACCACACTTTGATTAATTGCAAGGTCATAATCTTCAATAGATTTTTGAACCTCTACTTTAATGCGGTCTGTCATAATTGCTTCAGTATTTTTTACTTCCAAAGCTCTGCTTTCTGCTTCTTTTACGTGAACACTATTTTTTAGAATTCCAGATAAATCATAAGATAATCCGATTCCAAAGTTCATCGCATATTTTACTGTTACAATGTCTTTAAGATCAAATGCAGTGTAACCGCCTAAAAGTGAAATTGAAGGATAATATCCAGCTTTTGCAATTTTGACATTAGCTTCTGAAGCTTTACCTTGTAATCTTATTGCTTCTAAATCTTTTCTGCTTTCAAGTGCAACAGCATCAGATGTTATAGAATTGCTTGTTTTAAGATTAAAGAAATCTTCTTCATTTACCTGAATTTTTACATTAGGATCTAGTTTCAGCAAAGTAGTCAAATAGAAGTTGATATTATTGATGTTGTTATTAGCTTCATCAATAGATAATTGCGTTTTAGAAACTAATAATTGCGCTTTCAATAAATCATTTCTCGGAATAATTCCGTTTTTCTCCAACTCTGTAAAATCAGTAACACGCTGTTTAGCACTTTTTTGATTTTCGTTTAAAACATCTAAAGTTTTTTGAGCCTTGTATAATGCCGTATAATAAGTAATTGCTTTTAAAGCAACATCTTCTTTAGTTTTTTCAGCATTTGCGCTTTCAGCTTCATATAAGTTATCGTATGCATCAATGCTGTTTTGAATTTTAAATCCAGCAAAAATAGGAAGACTTAAATTTGCCATTCCAAGCATTGCTCTATCTGGAGAAGCTAATGAAGCACTTTCACCCTGATTAGGCATATCAATCGATGCTTTTGTAAGACGCTGATATTGACCGGAAATTTTAAGATCTGGGTATTGATTATTTTTTACGGTTTTTAATTCGTATTTTTTTGTGTTTACCTTAGTATTGGCAAGTGTAACTTCGTTACTCTTTTCCCAAGCCATTTGTACGGCTTCGCCCAAGGTTAAACTTGTTTTCTCTTGTGCTTCCATTGAAGATATTCCGATAAAGAAAACTCCAAAGAGCATTAATTGACTAATTTTCATAAACAAGTAGCGCTTTTATAGTTTGTTGAATGTGCTTTGTAAGATCGTTTTTAATGTAATTGTTAAACATTTCTTCGGTTTTTAAATCAAATATTTCTTCGAAGAAAGAGCGATTCATGTGAAAGTGAAAAAAGGTTCCGATAATTGTTGGTGTAATAAGCTGGATATTTACATCTTTTCTAAAAACCCCCACAGCTTGACCTTGCTTAATAATGCTTTCAACCGATTTTAAATTTCCTTTTTTAAGCTCAGTAAAAGCTTGAAGGCTTTTTTCTCTCTTTTTGTTGTAAAGTTCAAAATGTAAAACCCTGTAAATCCCTTTATTAAGGCAAATTCTGTTGATGTAAATTTCGATTAATTTATTGACTTTTTCAAGAGGTTCTATGTCTTCTTGTAATAAATTTTCGAGTTGTAGTTTTAAATCAACGGTCTTGTGAAAAATAAGAGCTTCCAGTAGCCTTTCTTTCGAACCAAAATAATAAGAGACCATTGCAATGTTAATTTTGGCCTCCTTGGAGATATCCCGTATCGATGTACCCTCAAATCCTTTCTCAGAAAATAGCTTTTCTGCAACATTGAGAATCTGAATTTTTTTATCGTTCAATTCGATGTGTGACATGGTATTGTTTCTAATCGGATGCAAAATTAAACACTTGTTTAATTTAAACACTTGTTTAATTTTATTTTAACACAATATTAACATAAAACGCTTTCGATAATTTATGTTAAATCGTGCATTAATTAGTTAAAATAAAAAAGCTGAAATACTTTAGTATTTCAGCTATGTGAGCTTGTTTTGTCATTCTGAGGAACTAAGAATCACACTAGAAATTCCGCAAACTATGTCGCCAATCTTTATAGAGTTACGAGTGTGATTCTTCGTTTCTCAGAATGACAAACGATATGCTTATTGAGATTTATTTATCGAATCTCTCCAACAAATTCTTCAATTTTTCCGCTTCCGTTTTCGCTTAAATGTTTAATAAAAGCACTTCCAATTATTGCACCTTTTGCATATTTGGTAGCCTGATTGAAAGTTTCTTTATTCGAAATTCCGAAACCAACTATTTGAGGATTTTTCAAATTTAGATTAGCGATTCTTTCAAAATAGCTTTCTTGAACATCTCCAAAACCAGATTGAGATCCTGTAACGCTTGCAGAACTTACCATATAAATAAATCCGTTTGAAACACTGTCAATAAAACGAATACGTTCGTCTGAAGTTTGAGGCGTAATCAAGAATACATTAATTAATCCGTATTTTTCAAAAATCGCTTTGTATTCATCTGCATAAACATCAACTGGAAGATCTGGAATAATTAAACCGTCAATTCCAATTTCAGCACATTTCTGGCAAAAAGCTTCAACACCATATTGTAACATCGGATTAAAATATCCCATAATAATCAACGGAATTTTTACGCTTTCGCGGATGTTCTTCAGTTGATCAAAAAGAATTTGCGTTGTCATTCCGTTATGTAGCGCTGTTGTAGAACTAGCCTGAATAGTTGGTCCGTCTGCCAAAGGATCACTAAAAGGAAGTCCAATTTCGATTAAATCCACTCCATTTTTTTCTAAATCCTGAATAATCTGCACCGTATCATTTAAATTCGGATATCCCGCAGAAAAATAGATCGAAAGGATCTTTTTATCTTCTTGTAATTTTTGAGTTATTCTGTTCATTTTTATATTTTTTCTCCTGCAAGGTTTTCAAAACCTTGTAGGTGTTTGTATTTAATTGTTTGTAGACCTACAGGGTTTTGAAAACCTTGAAGGAAATTCTGCTAAGCGACAATAATTTTACTTATCCAATTATCGTTTTGTTTTTCGATCAATAATAATCCAGAATCAGCATCATTCATTTGGGCGACTAATTCTCCTTTATTATTCCAAAAAGCACTTTGGCCTGCTGACGGCGATCCCCAAGATTCTCCACTGAAATTCGACATCAAAACATTCATTTTATGTTTTTCAGCATAATTTTGTAAATCTCTATACGCATTCGGAATTCCGTTTGGCGAAAAGAAAATACTTGCGATATAAATATCGGTATCATTTTTAGCTGCGTTTTCAGGATGTAGCGGATTGTCAATGTCGGCGCAAATTGCAAAAGAAATATTTTGACCCTCAATCGTTAACATAGGGTTGTAATCAAACGAAGAATCGAAAAAATCACCTTCGCCTTCATGTAAAAATTGTTTCGTATAAATAGAAACAGAATCATCTGGAGCTATAATAAATTCGCCAATAAACAGTTTTGAATCTATTCGAATTGGCGCTCCAGCTATAATGACAATATTATTTCTAACCGACAATTCTTTTAAGTGATCAATTCTATAATCGTCTTCTGTAAAAACTAAAGCTTCTGCATTTTCTCTTTCATAACCCGTAATAGATAATTCAGGAAACGCAATCAAACTAGCGCCATTTTGCGCCGCCAATTCAATAAGATGATAATGATTCAGTAAATTAGAAGATATGTCTCCACGTTTTGGTTTGGTCTGCGCAGCCGCTAAAATCATTTTATATTATTTATTTTCTGTATAAACCCAAGCTACTCTTCCTGATTGAAGTTTGACCTGAACTCTTTTGTATGAATTAGACTCGAATTGATCTACTTTTAACAATTCTTGATTAGAAACTTCAAAAGCAACACCGTGTATAATGTCTTCCAAGCTTTCACTTGGTACAGCCACAACATAATCTGCCATTCCAAACTCTTCTTCAATTTGTAAACTTTTAAGTTTGAAGCCCAGTATTTGATCTGGACTGCCGCTTAAAACTTTATTAAAAATCTGCATCTGAATTTGTTTCGATCTTAATGTTCCGTAGGAGAATAATAGTTCCATAATTATGATTTTCTCTTTATTTGTTAGCGTACAGACTCCCGATAACTTTCGGGATTTGAACGCCCAAATTACAATTTTTATTACAATTTAAAGTAATCTATATAATTATCTAAATCTTTGTCACCACGACCAGAAAGACTTATTACAACAACATCTGTAGGCTTGAATTTCTTCTGATCTAGAACTGCAAAAGCGTGTGCACTTTCAATTGCTGGAATAATTCCTTCTAATTTTGTTAATTGAAGACCGGCATTCATCGCATCATCATCAGTAACTGAGAAAAATTCTCCTCTTCCTGTTTGTGCTAAATGGGCGTGCAAAGGCCCAACTCCAGGATAATCTAGACCTGCAGAAATAGAATAAGGCTCTGTAATTTGTCCGTCTGGAGTTTGCATTAAAAGTGTTTTACAACCATGAATAACGCCAACTTTTCCTAATTTACTAGTTGCAGCGCTGTGTCCGCTGTCAACACCTTTTCCAGCAGCTTCAACCGCGATAATTCCAACTTCTGGTTCGTGCAAAAAGTGATAATAAGTTCCAGCCGCATTACTTCCTCCGCCAATACAAGCTACTACATAATCAGGATTCTCACGACCTTCTTTTTCTTTTAACTGCCATTTGATTTCCTCAGAAATAATGCTTTGGAAACGTGTCACCATATCTGGGTAAGGATGTGGCCCAATTGCAGATCCGATGATATAATGCGTATCAACTGGGTTATTAATCCAATCACGAATTGCCTCATTTGTAGCATCTTTTAAAGTTCTTGAACCCGAAAGTGCCGGACGAACTTCTGCGCCTAACATTTTCATACGAGCCACGTTTGGTGCCTGACGCGCAATGTCGATTTCACCCATGTAAACGATGCATTCAATTCCCATTAAGGCACAAACTGTTGCGGTTGCTACACCGTGTTGGCCAGCTCCAGTTTCGGCAATAATTCTTTTTTTACCTAAACGTTTTGCAAGTAAGATTTGCCCAATTGTGTTGTTAACTTTGTGTGCTCCAGTATGGTTTAAGTCTTCTCTTTTTAGATAAACTTTGGTATTGTATTTCTCAGATAAACGTTTTGCAAAATACAATGGACTAGGGCGTCCAACGTAATCTTTCAGTAATTGGTTGAACTCCGCTTTAAAATCAGGTTCATCCATTATGCTTAAATATTTCTGACGTAGTTCTTCTACATTTGGATATAACATTTCTGGAATATAAGCACCGCCAAATTCTCCATAATATCCTTTTTCGTTAACGTTAAAACTCATTTTATTTAAATTTTAAAAGTTGGCAACATCAAATTTTCGCTTGAAATTGCTTAATAGATTTTTATTTTTTAGCCCTGGCTCGATTTCAAATTTACTATTTACATCGACAGCATAAATAGGTAATTTGGTTTTTGAAATTTCTTCAATGGCTTTTAATTCATTCATTCCAATTCCGCCACTTAAAAAGAAAGGCTTTTTCGAATTGTATTTTTTTAATATGCTCCAGTCGAAAGTTGTTCCATTTCCGCCTGGTAATTTTCCTTTGGTGTCAAATAGAAAATAATCGCAGACATTTTCAAAAGGTTTTATGATTTCAAAATCGAAATTCTCATCGGCCGAAAAGACTTTAATAATTTCAATTTTTTTTGGAAGTTTTTCTTTTAATGTTGAGCAAAATTCAACTGATTCTTCCCCGTGTAATTGAACTGCTTGTAAATTGTATTTTTCGACTTTTTCCAGAATTTCTTCCTGACTTTGATTAACAAAAACGCCCACTTTTTTGATTGTTTTTATCAATTCGGGAACATTCCCATTGCAATATCTAGCGGATTTTTCCCAGAAAATAAATCCCATATAATCGGGTAGGAGTGAACCTACTTCGAGAATGTTTTCGGGATATTTCATACCGCATATTTTGAGTTTCATTTTTTTTAAATGCTTTAAGCTTTAAGCTTTAGGCTTTAGGCTAAATTAGTAATGTTAAGAAGGCTTATTGCTTACAGCTTAAAGCCTATAGCTGTTTAATAAATTCTGTTGCCGCTTGACCAGCATTGTCGGTTTTCATGAAGTTTTCTCCAATTAAGAAACCTTTGTAACCGTAAGGTTTAAGTTCTTGAATGGCTTCAATTGATGAAATACCGCTTTCGGATACTTTTACAAAATCATTAGGAATTTGTGAAGCCAATTCTTTACTGAAATCTAAACTTACTTCGAATGTTTTTAAATTTCTGTTGTTTACGCCAATCATATCTAAAGTCGGCATAATTGATTTTTCTAATTCTTCTTGATTGTGAACTTCCAACAAAACTTCTAAACCTAAACTTTTTGCAAATTCAGATAATGATTTGATTTCTTCTCGAGTTAAAACTGCTGCGATTAACAAAATCAAATCGGCTCCGTGTGCTTTTGCTTCCAAAATCTGATATTCGTCTACAATAAATTCTTTTCGCAAAAGCGGAATATTTACTGAAGCTCTAGCTAAAAGTAAATCGTCAAGAGATCCGCCAAAATATTTACCGTCGGTTAAAACTGAAATTCCGCATGCACCGGCATTCTCATAACCTTTAACTACTTCTTCAACTGTAAAATTATTGTTGATGATTGATTTTGAAGGCGAACGGCGTTTATGTTCGGCAATAATTCCAGAATTACTTTCTTTTAATTTCTGACTAAGAGAAATGGTCTGTTTTCCAAAAAACACAGAAGCTTCTAACTGAGAAACCGGAATGATCGATTTCTTTAGAACAACTTCTCTTTGTTTGTCAAGTATTATTTTATCTAAGATATTCATTGTTTTGTTTGTTTCAGGTTTCAAGTTTCAGGTTCGTTCCAACAACTTGAAACTTGAAACCTGAAACTTGAAACAATTTTTTACCTGCTTAATTCTTGTAATTTCTGTAATGCTTTTAACCCTTTTCCAGACAATAAACTTTCTTTAGCCAGTTCAAATCCTTCTTTTGGAGAACATTTCGTAACAGTCGAAATTGCCATTGCAGCATTGGCACAAACTACATTATTCTGTGCTTCATTTCCTTTTCCAGAAATTATATTCGTAAAAATTTCTGCAGATTCTTCAATTGTTTTTCCTCCTTCAATTTCGGTTTGAGAAAGAAGACGAACACCAAAATCTTCTGGATTCAACATTCCCTCCATATGGTTGGAAATTGTTTTGGTTGGACCAGTTAATGAAATTTCGTCATATCCGTCAAGCGAATGTAAGATCGTAAAATTGGTATCTGTATTTTGATATAAATAAGCATACATTCTTGCCAATTCTAAGTTGAAAACTCCAACCAATTGATTTTGTGGAAATGCAGGATTTACCATTGGTCCTAACATATTAAAGAATGTTTTTACTGCCAATTCTTTTCTAATTGGTCCAACATTTTTCATTGCTGGGTGAAATAGGGGAGCATGCAAAACGCAGATTCCAGCCTGATCGATACATTTTTCTAAAAAGGAAGAGTCGTTGCTAAATTTAATTCCCATTTTCTCCATTACGTTGCTGGATCCAGAAATAGATGAAACTCCGTAATTTCCGTGTTTTGCTACTTTTATTCCTGCTCCAGCCGATACAAATGAAGCTAAAGTCGAAATGTTGAAAGTGTCTTTTCCGTCACCACCCGTTCCGCATAAATCGATGGTATTGTAAGCTGATAAATCAACACGAATGCAAAGATCTAATAAAGCTTCGCGAAAGCCAGAAAGTTCATCAATTGTAATGCTTCGCATCATAAAAACAGTCAAAAATGCCGAAATCTGACTTGGATTGTATTGACCGCTTGAAATATTAATCAATACGTTTTTTGCTTCTTCTTTAGTAAGAACTTCGTGGTTGATTAATTTGTTTAATATAGTTTTCATTTTTTTTAAAGTTGCTAAGGTTCTAAGATGCTGAGATTCTAAGTTTTTTACTGAGACTGTAAACTGAGACTGAAATACTGATCACTAACTCTTAATCCAATTCTCTAAAATCCTTTTACCGTTTGGAGTCAAAACGCTTTCTGGGTGAAACTGAACGCCTCTCACGTCATAAGTTTTGTGTCTTAAAGACATAATTTGTCCGTTTTCGTCTACCGAAGTTGCTTCTAAATCTTCAGGCAAATTGCTGTTTACGACCCATGAGTGGTATCTTCCGACTTCAAATTCGTTTCCTAAACCTTCAAACAAAATTTCGTCTGAAACTACTGTTTTTACATTTGTAGCAACTCCGTGGTACACTTTATCAAGGTTAGAAAGCGTTCCTCCAAAAACTTCTCCAATGGCTTGTTGTCCTAAACAAACCCCAAGAATGCTTTTTGTCGGACTATATTTTTCGATTACTGCTTTTAACAAACCTGCTTCATCTGGAATTCCAGGCCCTGGAGAAAGTAAAATTTTCTCAAAAGAAGCAATTTCATCAATATCAAATTCGTCGTTTCTGTAAACGGTAACTTCGCAGTTTAAATCTTCTAAATAGTGCACTAAATTGTAAGTGAAACTATCGTAATTATCTATAACTAAAATCTTTTTCATTTTTTTTTAAGGTACTAAGTTGCTAAGATTCTAAGGTTCTAAGGTTCCTAACTTGAAACTTGAAACAAAGAAAACTTGAAACTAAATTTTATTTATTTTTCTCGAACGTATTTTTCTATTATAACACGATCTACTCCTAATTTTTCTATTTTTTCTACACCTTTTTGAATTAAAGTGTCGTTTTGAACTTTCACTACAAATTCAAATTTGTTGTTTTCCCAATCGCGGTTGTTAAAGAACTCTAAGTTTTCTGTATAAATACTGTCTTTTAAAGTATATTTTCCGCCGCCTCCAAAGAACAATGCTGTTGTTGAATCTTTTCCATTTTTCAAATCATGATTAAAAAAAGCAAAATGTGTATCGTTAATAATCTTAATCATTTTTGTTTTAGTATTGAAAGTTGAAAAAGTCGAATCTTTCTCAGTTGTTTCAGCTGATATAAGACGCCAGGTTCCTTCAATCGGATTGTGCTTTTTTTCTGAATTACAAGATGTCATCGTAATGATTAAAACTAAAATTGATACTGCTTTTTTCATGGTTTTATAGTTTGTGGTTTTATATTTTATGGTTAATTGTTTCAGGTTTCAAATTTCAGGTTTCAGGTTTTGCGACTGAAAACTGAACACTGATGACTAAATCTTCTCTGCCATTTCTAGCGCTGTATTTAATGCTCTTAATTTATTATAAACTTCCTGCATTTCACTTTCTTCATCAGAACTTGCTACAATTCCGGCTCCAGCTTGACAATGCAATTGATGATTTTTGGAAAGGAAAGTTCGAATCATAATGGCGTGATTAAAGTTGCCGCTAAAATCCATAACTCCAATTGCGCCTCCATAAAAATTACGATTTGTTTTTTCGCAATCTTCAATTAACTGCATCGCTCTGTGTTTAGGCGCGCCACTCAAAGTTCCTGCTGGGAAAGTGTCTGCTACAACTTGCATTGTAGTTGCTTTGTCGTGCAAATGTCCCGTAACTTTTGAAACTAAGTGTATTACGTGAGAGAAAAACTGCACTTCTCTATATTTTTCTACATTAACATCGTGACCATTTCTGCTCAAATCGTTTCTTGCCAAATCAACAAGCATAACATGCTCGCTATTTTCTTTTTTATCTTCTGAAAGTTCTTTTGCTAAAAGAGCATCGCGTTCGTCATTTCCAGTTCTTTTGAAAGTTCCTGCAATTGGGTGAATTTCGGCTTTTCTATCTTTTACGATAATTTGTGCTTCTGGCGAAGAACCGAATATTTTGAAATCTCCATAATCAAAGAAAAATAAATATGGAGAAGGGTTAATGCTTCTTAAAGCTCTATAAACATTAAATTCATCTCCTTTGAAGCCTTGAGTAAATCGGCGAGAAAGAACTAATTGGAAAACATCTCCACGATAGCAATGTTTTTTGGCTAAAGCCACATTTGTTTTAAATTCCTCATCGGTTAAGTTAGAGAAACCTTCGCCTTCTTTAGAAAATTTATAAGAAGCTATATTTCTAGATTGTAATAATTGCTCGATTTCTGAAATATTGTTTTTTCCATCAAGACTATGGCAGAAAATATAAGCTTCATTTTTAAAGTGATTGATTGCAATAATGTTCTGATAAACAGCATAAAAAATATCTGGAATAGAAGTCGCATTGTCTTTTTTTGCAATAGATACTTTTTCAAAATAACGAACAGCATCGTAAGAAATATATCCAAATAAACCGTTGTTGATGAATTTAAAATCGTTTTTTTCTGATTTAAACTGACTTGAAAATTCCTGAATTACCTGAGGAATATTTGTAGAAGCATCAATATTGATTTTTTCTGAAGTTCCGTCAGGGAAAGTTTTAGAAATAACTTCATTTTCTATTTTGATTGTAGCAATCGGATTGCAGCAGATATAAGAAAAACTGTTGTCATTTCCATGATAATCACTACTTTCTAGTAATAAACTATTTGGGAATTTATCTCTGATTTTGAAATAAATACTTACTGGCGTTACCGTATCTGCCAGAATTTGTTTGTAATGTGTATTAAGAATAAAAGGTTTCAAAATATATAGTTTTATGTTGTTCTGTTAATTTATTTTCAATTTGATCCAAAAAAAAGGGCTTGTCGTGATGACAAGCCCTTTATATTTTATAGTTTTAACAATACCATAGGAAGCTTCGTTCACGACGTCTGACGTAAATTGCTCCACCACCAAGTATTGTTTAAAATTGTTCTCATTTCTTTATTTTGATTTCACAAAGATATAAATGTAATTTTAATTAGAGTACATAAAATTTGAAAAAAAACTTTTCGAATTTGTAAAATTTGTTAAATTTTAATTCAAAGTATCTCTATAACTCCTTAGTTACCACTTGCTACCGTGTTATTTACATTTAGTCTAAAATCTGGATTTCCTTTAATATTTGGAATAGCAAATAGCTCGCTAAGTTTCATTTTTGTATACTCTATTCCGTAAGCTGGGTTACCATAATAATTTTTTATGCCAGGAATATTGCTTCCAGATTCACTTTCAATTTCTCCTTGACAATTGTTTGCAATTACATTTTTAAATGTGATTTTTGATAGATTAGCTTCACCATTTCCGATATTTCCTTCCAATAAAATAAAAGGAGCAAATCCAGAAACTACACTATTGGTTAAATTGAAAAAAGTGTTTTCTTTAATATAGGCAGATTCTCTAACCAAGCCTTGATTGTTTTCTTCTAAATTAACCAATGTAATATTGTTGGCATTTATTTTAGTCATTTTTTTAGTCATGTCTGTAGCCGCAACTTTTTCGTATGAATCTACCTCAAAACATCTTGAACCTGAAATATCTGAAGAAAACGGATGGCGAACAGCAATACTATTGCTAATGTTAATTTGAGCACCTTGGGTAAAATCAAAATCATCATCTGTTGTTCTAAATGAAACCAAATTGCTTAGATTTAAATCTCCACCATAACATTCGAAAGAATCATCATTCGAAAAGCTAACTTGAACATGACTAACAATTGTTTTTCTTCCAACGCCAGCAAGAGAAAGACCATTTAATTCTTTAGAAGCGCTTAATTTTCTTCCAGCATATTCGATTCTCACGTATTTAATAATTCCCGAGTTATCTTCTGGATCTTGACCTCCATAGTGATTTAAGGTTGGATCTAAATCGAAAGGCAATGTATGTATACCTCCAAGAGAGTTTATTGGAGCTTTTCCTAAAACGATAATTCCGCCCCAGTCACCTGGTTTTCTATTGTTTATTTCATTTTCAGAAGTAAAAATAATCGGATCGGTTTCTAATCCTTCAGCTATAATTTTAGCTCCATTTGTAATTACAAGAGTTCCGCAGGTTTTATCATCGCCACGTATTACAGTACCAGGCTCGATTGTTAAAGTGGCATTATTTGTAACGTACACAACACCAACTAAATGATAAATATTACGCTTTGCCAATCGGGTGTCTTTGTCGATTGTTCCGGCAATTATATTGGTTGCTTCGCCATAGTCATTACCAGCTGGTTTAAAGCTCGTCCAGTTGGTCATCCAGTTTGAAGTTCCAACGATTCCTTTTGGTTGTTGTTGAGCTTGTGCTAAAAAGCTGATAATGAATATTATAGATGCAAAATGTAATTTTGTTTTCATAACTATGATTTTAATTTCTAGTTTTTGATTTTTTTAATTGTCCCAAAAATAGAAGCCGTATGTTAATCAAAGTCCTGATACTTATTACGAAAGAGTTACTATATTATTAAGAATGTTAAG
Source organism: Flavobacterium sp. B330r (assembly GCF_056824325.1). Lineage (NCBI taxonomy): Bacteria > Pseudomonadati > Bacteroidota > Flavobacteriia > Flavobacteriales > Flavobacteriaceae > Flavobacterium > Flavobacterium sp. B330r. The sequence goes on along the minus strand of NZ_CP124860.1, from coordinate 560,839 downwards.
TTTTTGAAAAGCTTAGAAAAGAATAAACCCCAACAGTAAAAAAACTGTTGGGGTTTATTGTATTTCTGAATTAGTAAGCTTGAAATATTAGAATTTTAAAGCTACAGCCAATTCGAATTCGTCATTGATAGTTTTGTCTCCTAAACCGTCGAAGAAGCTACCTGAACCGTATTTAATATCGTATTTAGTTCTGTCAACTTTGAAAGCAGTTGTAGCAGTGTTTCCTTTTACAGTGATATCAAAAGTTACTGGTTTAGTGATTCCTTTGATAGTTAAGTCTGCAGTTACAGTATAAACGTCAGCAGATTTTGCACCGATAGTTTTGAAAACTAATTTTGAAGTTGGGAATTTGTCAGTTCCGAAGAAATCGTCAGCTTTTAAGTGACCGTTTAATTTTCCTTGGTATTCTCCAGTTAAATCTGTAGAAGTTAATGAAGTCATGTCAACTGTAAAGCTTCCTCCAGTTAATTTTTTTCCTTTGAAAACTACAGAACCTTCTTTGAAGTTTACTGTTCCGGAGTGCTCTCCAGTTACTTTTTTACCTACCCATTTAATAGTAGATGCTTTTACGTCGATTTTTTTAGTTTGAGCATTTACTGAGATACTAGCAGCTGCTACGAATAATGCTATTGCAATAGTTTTTAAATTTTTCATGTTTTTTAAAATTAAAATTTGAATTTGATTAATAAATAATTATAGAGTGATAAATAATTCTTCGTGTGATTTTCTAACTTTTTTCTGGTGTTGAGATTTGTCCTCATCATGTCTGTAACCTACAGTTGCAATTACAGAAGCATTTAGACCTAATTTGTCAAAACCTAAAATTTCGTTGAAAGAAGCTGCGCTGAAACCTTCCATTGGAGTAGCATCAATTTTTAATTCGGCAGCTGCATTTAATAAGTTTCCTAAAGCTAAATAAGTTTGTTTTGCCGTCCAGATATGTTTTGCGTCTTCAGATAAATTTGAAATTACACCTTTCATCATATCGCTAAATCCGCCTAAAGCTTCAGCAGGAACGCCTCTTACTTCGCTAATATTGTTGATGTATTTGTCAACAGAACCTCCGTCAAGGCTTAAATCATTTGCAAAAATGAATAGGTGAGAAGCATCTGTAATTTGAGTTTGTCCCCAAGCTGCTCCTTTTAATTTTTCTCTTAACTCTGGATTTTCAACAATAACTACTTTATAAGGTTGTAATCCGTATGAAGAAGCACTTAATCTTACTGCTTCTTTTAATGTATTTAAATCAGCATCTGATATCTTTTTTGAAGCATCATATTGTTTGACTGCGTATCTCCAATTTTGATTTTCTAAGAAATTGCTCATAGTTTTTATTATTTTATTTGTTGGTTCTATATTTCTCTAATAATTGATTTAAGAAAACTAATTCTTCTGGTTGTAAATTGTTAGCAAACGTTTGTTCGTGTTCATCTACTTTCGGATCTAATTCTTTTAAAACATCTAATCCTTTTTCTGTAATCGAAACTTCAATTTTTCTTCGATTATCTGGACAGACATTTCGAGTTACAAAATCCTTTAATAATAATTTGTCTACCAAACGTGTTGTGTTGCTTGTTTTAGCAAGCATTCGCTCTTGTATCACGCACATATTAGCAGGTTTTCCTTTTTGTCCTCTTAATATACGCAACACATTATACTGTTCTCCAGATAAATCATACGGTTTGATCAACTCGTTGAAATGATCCTGAATCACATTTTGCGTGTACATGATATTCAGAATAACTTTTTTCGCATTATCCATCTTAACCGTACTCTTAATAACCTCTTCAATTGTCATAGTCGTAAGTGTATAATTTGTATATACAAATGTATAACTTTTAATAGTTGTATATACAAATGTTGTGTTAATTATTTGTTAACATGTTTAATTGCGCTTTTAGCAAGAACTAAAAGACTCGTTTTTCGATACTAAAATTAATGTAATTTTTTAATATAACGATCTGATATATTGTGAATTAATGATTTTTTAAAATCAAGAAGCAATTTTGATTTATACTATTTTTTAAATGCCTTTTTGTAAGAATATTTTAAAACAAAAGTTATTGAAGATAAGCTGAATTTACCATTTATTGGAATTCCGAGAGAAGAAAACCGTTTGCAATTTGCCTGAAATTGGCAATTTCTGTGTTGATCCAAGCTTCATCATGTTCTAATTCTTTAGCAATTACTCTTGCTGTTTTCTCAGAAACTTCAATTGCAGCTCTCGCATCTAAGAACAATAAACGAACTCTTCTTGCTAAAATATCATCTACCGTTCTTGCCATTTCGTAACGGATAGCCCAAACGACCTCTGCCATTGTAAATTCGTAATCAGGATGCAGTTTTTCTTTTAACTCTTGTTCGCTTTCTTGTAATTCAATTATTTTAGGAATATCAGTACCATATATATAAAGGTGATTTTCTCTATCTAAAGAATTCGTAGATTTATTTCCATGAATGGGAAGATGTTCTGTGCGACATTCCTTCGGAGATAATTTTCCAGTTTTGATTGCTTTATCCATAATATCTTCAGCAATTTTTCTGTATGTTGTCCATTTTCCTCCTGTAATAGTAATTAGCCCCGTTTCTGAAACTATAATTTTATGACTTCTAGAAACTTCTTTGGTGCTTTTACCTTCTTCTTTGGGAGCAGCCAATGGGCGCAATCCTGCAAAAACAGAAAGAACATCTGCTCTTGTGGGTTTCTTGGTTAGAAAACGTTGAGCGGTTTCGAGAACAAATTGAATTTCGCTTTCTAAAGCAATGGGCTCTAAGCTTTGTTTTTTAATTAAAGTATCGGTCGTTCCAACTACAACACGATTATGCCACGGAACAGCAAATAAAACTCTCCCGTCTTTTGTTTTTGGAATCATTAAGGCATGATCTCCAGGCAAAAAAGATTTATCAAATACTAAATGAATTCCTTGACTTGGAACAATGTATTTTTTATAAACGTTATCATTCAATTTCATGATTGCATTTGTAAAAACACCTGTTGCGTTAATTACGACGGCACCTTTTATATCCTGTTTAATTCCGCTTTCCTGATCTTGAACTTGAACACCAATAACTTGATTTCTGTCGTCTTTTAGCAAATTGACAACTTTTGCATAATTCAAAACACAAGCTCCGTTTTCTACAGCCGTTTGAGCAAGGTTAATCGCTAAACGAGAATCATCAAATTGGCCATCATGATAAATAACGCCATTCACCAATCCATTTTCTTCTACGTTTGGAAGCATTTCAATAGTTTTCTTTTTCGAAAGATATTTAGAACTTCCTAAACTCACGCAACCAGACAATAAATCGTAAATCTTTAATCCGATGGTATAAAAATAACCGCTAAACCAATGATAATTTGGAATAACAAAGGATTGGTTTTTAACTAAATGATTTGCATTTTGCGCCAATAATCCTCTTTCTTTTAATGCTTCTCTAACTAAATGAACATCGCCCTGCGCCAAATATCTTACACCGCCATGTACCAATTTGGTGCTTCTGCTAGAAGTTCCTTTTGCAAAATCTACAGCTTCAAACAAGATTGTTTTATAACCACGACTTGCTGCATCAATTGCGGTTCCGAGTCCACTTGCTCCGCCGCCTATAATTATTACGTCCCAATTTTCTGTATTTTGTAGTTTTAGTAACTGCTCTGAACGATTCATATTTTTTACGGGACTTTTTTGTTTAAAGCAAACTTAACGAAATGAAATTAAAAATTGATGAAGAAAAAGTTTCAGGTTTTATTTGTTTTAGGTTTCAAGTTGGATTTACTAGATCTAAAAAAAAATAAACCCGACAGGCTTTTAAACCAGTCGGGTTATTAATTTTATATATATTGTTTATCTAGATCAATCGTTTTTCAAAAGCTTTTCTTGCAGCGCCTCTTAAATAGACTTCGCCGCAATACGTATATTTTAGTTTATCTAAAATTTTAAGCATTGGAACATTGTCAAAATTAGTGTCAACTTTTATGCTGTAAATGTTATTTTCAACAGATAAACTTTCAATCTTTTCAAATAGCTTTGTTGCAATCCCTTTTCCTTTTGCTAGTTTTGAAACTGCGACGCGGTGTACAACAGTATAATCGCTATCAGTTAGCCATTTTCCTTCGATGTTTTCGTAAGCAGGATCTTTGTCGAACATAATAGCGGCATAACACAAAATAGATTCGTTTTCTGTTAGTACATAACCGTAGCCATTTTCGATATCATTTTTAACAGAAAGCTCGTTCGGATAACCATCTTGCCACTGCGTGCTTCCGTCTAATCGTCTTTGTTCAATTGCATCTTGCAGTATTTCCCAAATTGCAGGCACTTCAGAAAGAACTGCTTTTCGTAATACTAACTGTTCTGTAGAATTCATTTTTGGATTTACTTTATAAAAAATTAATGAGGCAATTTATCTTTAATCAAACCATAAACCCAAGTTCCAGCAATAGCACTTACCAAAGTAACCACGATTACAGTAGCACCAGTTCCTATTTGAGCGAAAAGCGGACCAGGACAGGCTCCCGTAATAGCCCATCCGAAACCGAATAATAATCCGCCATAGATTTGTCCTTTGTTGAAAGTCTTTGGCTGGATTTCGATTTTTTCGCCATCAAGAGTTTTGATATTAAATTTTTTAATCAATTGTACTGAAATTAATCCAACAGCAACAGCGCATCCAATTACGCCATACATATGAAACGATTCCAGATTGAACATTTCCTGAATACGAAACCAACTGATGATTTCTGCTTTTACGAATACAATTCCGAAAAAGATTCCAACGATTAAATATTTTAGGTTTGCAAATGCAGTTTCTTTTTTCTGGCTTGCGTTGATTCCTTCGCCGTCTATATTTTTATTTTCTAAACTCATTTTTGAAATTTTAAAGTGAAAGAATATAAGGTAAAATCAAAAGTGCCATTACAAAACCGCCAATCATAAAACAGATTGTTGCTACCAATGATGGCCATTGTAAGTTTGATAATCCCATAATCGCGTGTCCGCTTGTGCATCCGCCAGCGTAACGTGTTCCGAAACCTACTAAAAATCCGCCAACCACAATCATGATAAATCCGCGAAGCGTTAATAAACTTTCCCAAGAAAATAATTGCGATGGAACTAAACCACTGTGATCTGTAATTCCGTAAGTCGCTAATTTCTCCGATAATTCGGGAGCAATTTCTACAGGATTTGGATTTGATAAAAAGTGAGCCGCAATAAAACCACCGAAAAATATTCCTAAGACGAAGAATAAATTCCAGCTTTCTTTTTTCCAGTCGTATTTAAAAAACGAAATATTTGCAGGAATACAAGCAGCGCAAATATGACGCAATGAAGAACTAATCCCGAAAGATTTATTCCCAATAATTAATAAAATTGGAACTGTTAATCCAATCAGCGGGCCAGCAACATACCAAGGCCAAGGTTCTTTAATGATTTCAAGTATACTCATTTACTTTTAAAATTTAGATTTTTTATTTTTAACCATTAAGATATTAAGAATATTAAGCCAATCTAACTTAATGAAACTTTTTAAAGAAGGTTAAGAAAAATTAAGCATTCCAACTTAATTAACTTAATATCTTAATGGTAAAAAATTATGCTTTATAGTGTTTTGCTTTGACAAACAAAATCTGATTTTGGGATATTTGTTTTAGAAATCGCTCCAAAACCGCCTTCAACTTCAGAGAAATTTCTGAAACCTCTTGCTTGAAGAATAGAAGCTGCGATCATACTTCTGTATCCTCCAGCGCAATGCAAATAAAAATGCTCATTTGGGTTAATATCTTTTACCCAGTCATTGATGTAAGCCAAAGGTTTGCTGTAAGCGTCATCAATATGTTCTGCTGCGTATTCTGTTTCTTTACGGATATCTACGACTTTATCTTCGCCAAATTTAAACTCATTTGCAAATTGCTCAGCAGTAATTCTGTTAACAGTGTCAATTTCGAAACCTTCATTTTGCCAAGCTTCAAAACCGCCTTCCAAATGCCCAATAATCGTATCAAAACCTACACGGCTTAAACGCGTTACAGTTTCTTCTTCCATGCCAGCCGCAGTAACCAGAATTATTGGCTGCTTTACATCGGCAATTAAAGTTCCAACCCACGGCGCAAAATCACCATTGATTCCGATATTGATCGATTGCGGAATAAATCCTTTACTAAAATCGGCGGCACTTCTTGTGTCTAGAATTAAAGCGCCAGTTTCTTCAGCAACTGCTTCAAATTCTTTTACATTTATCGCTTTCATTCCGTTGTGTAAAACTGTTTCAAAGCTTTCGTAACCTTGTTTATTCATGGCAACGTTCATGCTGAAGTAGGCTGGAGGAGGCAATAATCCATCTGTTACTTCTTTGATGAATTCTTCTTCGGTCATATTAGCACGCAAAGCATAATTTGTTGCTTTTTGATTTCCGATTGTTGAAACCGTTTCTTTGCTCATGTTTTTTCCGCAAGCGCTTCCCGCACCGTGCGCAGGATACACAATTACGTCATCAGCCAAAGTCATGATTTTATCTCTTAACGAATGATATAAAATTCCAGCCAATTGATCTTGTGTCATTCCAGCTGCTTTTTGAGCCAAATCAGGACGGCCAACATCTCCGATAAATAAAGTGTCTCCAGAGAAAATGGCGTGATCTTTTCCGTTTTCATCAATCAGTAAAAAAGTAGTACTTTCCATGGTATGACCTGGAGTATGTAGTGCTTTAATTGTTATTTTTCCGATTTTGAATTCCTGACCATCTTTCGCAGAAATGCAGTCAAATTCGCAAGCAGCATTTGGACCGTAAACGATTGGAGCTCCGGTTTCTTTGCTTAAATCAACGTGACCTGAAACGAAATCGGCGTGAAAATGCGTTTCAAAAATATATTTCAGTTTAACGCCATCACGCTCTAAACGATCCAGATAAGGCTGAATTTCTCTAAGCGGATCAATAATGGCCGCTTCGCCATTTGAAGTGATATAATATGCACCTTGAGCAAGGCATCCGGTGTAAATTTGTTCTATTTTCATGATAGGTATTGTAAAATGATGGGTTACAAAGGTAACTTTGTTTTTTAAAAAAATAGGTGACTAATGTTACAGAAATTAGGTTTTTGTGTAAAAAAATGTGCCGTTTGTCATATTCGGTTGAGATAAATTAAATTTAAAGTTGAGCAATTACGCTTTAAGCTTTAATTTTGCATATGACGAATGTCATTTTAAAACAAAAAATAAAATGAACACACAACACTTATTGGATCAAATTGCTTTTATAAAAGAAATTGATAAAGTAAAATACATTCAGCGCAAGACAAAATTATTCAATAGCGACAGATGTGAAAATGATGCAGAACACAGTTGGCATTTGGCTTTAATGGCAATTGTTTTGGCAGATCATTCTAATGAACCGATTGATGTTTTGAAAGTCGTGAAAATGGTTTTGATACACGATATCGTAGAGATTGACGCGGGAGATGTTTTTATTTATGATACTGTAAAAAATCATGATAATACAGATGAAGAACGTTTGGCCGCAAACAGAATTTTTGGTCTTCTGCCTAAAAATCAAGCGGAAGAATTTATTGCAATCTGGGAAGAATTTGAAGCAGGAGAAACCAATGAAGCCAAATTTGCAAGATCTATGGACAGATTAGAGCCTTTATTGCAGAATACATCAAACAACGGCGGAACTTGGAAAGAGTTTGGAGTGAAGTACGATAAAGTTTATGAGAAGAAAAGCATCATTAAAAATGGTTCAGCATCTTTATGGAATTACGCAGAAGGTTTGATTAATGAGAGCGTTGAAAAAGGGATTTTAGAAAAATAATTTTTTACTCTTTTTTTAGCAATTATTGTACACAATCTTGTCATTTCGACGAAGGAGAAATCTTCGTAAGAAGCTCGACAAACAATGGCTTCTCGTTGCGGAGTTACTTGCGGAGATTTCTCCTTCGTCGAAATGACAAAACAATACGCAAAAAATATATACTAAGAAACTTTGTCAAAGTTCAAAACTTTGACAAAGTTGTAATGACAAGTGTAATTTCTACCCTTTAAATTGTTGAAAAGTTTAACAAATATCGGGCGATAAACTTTTTTTAAAGGACGTTAATTCGGGTTCTAATGGTTAAATTTGTGGAACTTCATAAACAAATTACCATTATGGAAGAAATGCTCTTTTATGATCGAATGCAATTTGCCTTCACGATTACTTTTCATTATCTTTTTCCGCAACTTACAATGGGTCTTTCGTTGATCATTGTGTACTTTAAGTGGAAATATCTCAAAACTAAAGACGAACAATACAATCACGCCACCCATTTCTGGATGAAAATCTTCGCCCTCAATTTTGCAATGGGAGTTGTAACCGGAATTCCGATGGAGTTTCAGTTTGGAACCAACTGGGCTAAATTCTCCGAATTAACAGGAGGAATTATCGGGCAGACATTGGCAATGGAAGGAATGTTTTCTTTTTTTCTTGAATCTTCTTTCCTCGGATTATTTTTATTTGGAGAAAAACTACTCGGACATAAATGGCATTTTGTAACAGGATTATTAATCATGATTGGTTCGTGGGCGAGCGGTTACTTAATTATTGCCACACATTCTTGGATGCAGAATCCTGTGGGTTACGAAATCTTAGAAAATGGAAAATTTGTACTCACAAATTTCAAAGCTTTATTTTTAAATCCGTGGCTTTGGCCTTCTTATTTACACAATCAAGCCGCTTCTTTGGTAACCAGTTCTTTTGTTGTAGCTGGAATTGGAGCTTTTTATATTTTAAGTAATAAAAATGTTTCTTTCGCGAAATTGTTCTTGAAAACAGGTGTTATTTTCGGATTGATTTCGAGTGTAATTGTGGCTGTTCCAACAGGAGATTTATTGGCTAAAAATGTTGTGAAATACCAACCGGTAACTTTTGCGGCTATGGAAGGAATTTTTCATACCGAGAAAAAAGGTTCCGAAATTGTTTTAATCGGACAGCCCGATGTAAAAGATAAAAAACTGGACAACAAAATTGCCGTTCCTAATATTTTGAGTTTCTTGACTTATGGAAATTGGGATCAAGAAATAAAAGGTTTAGATCAGTTTGAAGAAGACTTGCATCCAACTAATATTTCTGGACTGTATTATGCGTATCATATCATGGTTGGACTCGGAACGGTTTTTATCGGATTAATGGTGCTTTCGCTTTTTCAATTAATTAGAGGGAAATTGTTTGAAACTAAATGGATATTATGGTCTTTAATGTTCATGATGCCGTTTCCTTACATTGCCAATACAACAGGCTGGTATACGGCAGAATTAGGAAGGCAGCCTTGGTTGGTTTATAATTTATTACGAACTGCAGAGGGAGCTTCGCCAACGGTTTCATCGGGAAATACCTTGTTTACATTGCTTGGTTTTATTGGTTTATACCTTTTACTAGGAATGCTGTTTTTACTTTTAGTTGGAAAAATTATTAATAAAGGCCCTCATAATGTGGACCTTTCATCAGAAAAAATATAAGTATGGAATTTTTTTGGTACGTAGTTTTAATGGGAATTTTGGCTGTTTATCTGGTTTTAGATGGCTATGATTTTGGTGCAGGAATTATTCACTTATTTTTTGCCGATACAGAAAAAGATAAAAAAGCAATTACAAATGCCATTGGTCCGTTTTGGGATGCCAATGAAGTTTGGCTAATTGCGGCAGGAGGGGTTTTGTTTTTTGCCTTTCCAACTTTATACGCTTCTTCTTTTAGCGGATTTTATCTGCCTCTGATTATGATTTTATGGCTTTTGATTTTCCGTGCCATCGGATTAGAAATGCGTGGACAGATTCATAATCATATGTGGGAAAGTATTTGGGATAAAGCTTTCGGAATTGCGAGTCTGCTTTTGGCTCTTTTCTTCGGAATTGCTTTAGGAAATATTGTTCGAGGTGTGAATCTCGGAATGGTTCAAAACGGAGTTTCTACGCAGGAAGCGCATTATTTCTTTTTGCCTTTGTGGAATCCGACTTTTAGTCCGCAAGCAAATGAATTGGGAATTATTGACTGGTTTACGCTTTTCTTAGGAATTGTGAGTGTTGTGGCATTAACGATTCACGGTGCAAACTGGATTATTTACAAAACGAATTCGGCGCTGAATCCGAAATTGAAAAATGTAGTTTTTAAACTGAACTTTGTTTTGCTGATTTTGGTCTTTATTTCTTTAGGAATTTGGCATTTTATCGAACCAAGACCATTTCATAATTTTATTGAAAATCCGATTCTTTGGTTTTTTCCTTTAATGACTTTTGTTGGAATTGCGGGATTATTCAAAGTTCGTTCTTTCAAAAAAGATGGTCAAGGATTTATTTTTTCGACCTTATTTTTAGTTGGCGGATTTGCGTCTACAGCGGTTTCGATTTTCCCGAATGTTTTGCCATCCACCAATAAAGTAAATCCGTCTTTAACGATTTACAACACTGCAGCTCACGAATACGGATTAAACGCTGGTTTGAGCTGGTTTTTTATTGCTTTGTTTCTTGTAATTATTTATTTTATTATTCAATATCGCGTTTTCAGTGGAAAAATGGATGATATTGGATATGGAGAACATTGATTTTTTTATAGCCACGAATTCACGAATTTTAGTTTCAATATAAAATGAATTGCCTCCAGCTTTAGCTGGAGGTTTTTTGTTTGAATTTGAATTAGGCTTTAGCCAAACTTTACGATTTTGGCTAAAGCTTTTTTTTATATAGATTTGTTTACCTCCAGCTGAAGCTGGAGGCAATTTTTTTTAAAAAGCATCAATGAAAAAACAAATAATAGCATTACTTATTTTCTTATTTGGATCTATAAAAGCAGTTGCTTGCAGTTGTGATACACCTAAACCAATTTTAGAGTTTTATTCTTCCAAGTATGTTTTTGAAGGATTAGTAACACTTAAAAAAATTGCCAAAGATTCTGCTACTTATTCTATAAAAGTTAAAGTGCTCAAAAATTATAAAAAAGCTAATATTCCAAAAGAACTAAATTTTACATTTTACTACGAAAAAGTATACTCTGGTGGGAGTTCTTGTTATTCGGAAGTTTATAAGAATCAGAAATTACTAGTTTTTGCCTCTGAATATCAAGGAAAATTAGGTTTTAGTATTATGTGTTCCAATTCGCAGGTTATTCGGGAAAGAGGAATTGATCCTCGTCTGCAAAAGGTGTTGGATCATGGCAATGAATTTAAATTAGATAACTACATCTATGATCTTGACTATACGGTGAACAATGAATTTAATCCTACGAAACCAATTACCAATCTCGACTCCATTTTTAAAGATGCGAAAGCTATAAAATCTGATAAACCATTCGGGCTTTTTGCATTGTACATTAATAAAAAAGGAGAATTAGTTTCTGTTTTTAATTTTTTTGATTGGCATAAATCTTCTGAGGATTTTAAAATTGATCCGAATTTTGGTTTAATGACAGAATTTAATGTAAAAAGTAAAAGACCTATAACAGAATTTGAAATTTATGCTACAGAATTGCTCAAAAAAGTAAAGAGTTGGGAATTAAAAAGGAGTAAAGTAACACAAATTGCTGTTGATTACATGGCTTATATTTCTGTAGATTTTGATGAAAAGACTTCAAAATGGACTTATGAATTGAGATAAAGTTTTTATTTTAAAGTCAATTTGGCTTTAGAAAAATCATAAAGTTAGACTATGGCTTTTTTGCATTAGTACGAAAAACTTGTATTTTTACGAATCAAATAATTTTTCAAGAAATTTAAATATCTTTGAATTATGAGCACAACAGCAAAACCAAAACATATAGGAAGGAACATAAGCCGAATTAGAGAGCTTAAAGGAATGAAGCAGGAAGCTTTGGCAATTGCGATTGGGCTAAGCCAGCAAACTGTTTCGAATATAGAATCGAGTGAAACGATTGATAATGAGAAATTGACAGAAATTGCAAAAGCACTTGGTGTTTCTATTGAAGCAATTGAAAATTTTTCGGAAGAATCTGTCTTCAATTTCTTCAATAATTTTTATGATAATAGTTCAAGTCAAGGAAATAGTTTTAATCAAGGAATGTATGCGACTTTTAACCCTTTAGATAAAGTGGTTGAACTTTATGAACGATTGGTCCAAGCTGAAAAAGAAAAAGTAGAATATTTAGAGAAATTGCTTAAAAAGTAATAGAAAAACATAAAGAAAGAAATGAATTGCCTCCAGTTTTAACTGGAGGTTTTTTGTTTGAATTTGCATTGGGCTTTAGCCAAACTTTCCAGGTTTGGCTAAAGCCTTTTTTGTATACATTTGTTTACCTCCAGCTAAAGCTTGAGGCAATTGATTGAAAATTTTAAAGACTAAAACGTCATTTTACCTGAGTCTGCGTTAGGGATAGGAGCGGTATCTCGCGATTTAGAAAAACAAGGCTTTTTAGCCGTAGTTTTTGTTAATCGGGAATATAGCGGATAGCCCGGCCGGAGGCAACGCCCAAAAGAATCTTCTTACTTGAGATTTTTTTTTGTAAATAAAGTATAAGATAACTTTTACGAAAGATTTAATTACAACCGATAGTTATATTCTATAATGTTAATTGTAAGAAAAAAAAAGTGTTAATGCTTAATATTGCGTATCTAAGAATTTTTTCCCCCTAAGAATTTTTAGAAATTGATTTTTCACTAGAAGCTTAAATCTATTTTTACCTACTAAATTATTATGCCTTTAACAGTTTTTTCCGACAAGGTTAGATTTCGTTACAAATCTAAGAATTGGCAGTATCACTTTGATGAAATTAAAGAAATTGGACTGCTTAAAAAAAAGAAAAAATATTTTCTTGAAAACGGTGCTTTTTTAGCCGTAACCGCTGCAACATATTATTGCATGCTATTTTCCAATTTAATGGACTTGTATTACATTATTCCTGCAATTTTGTGCTATTCGTTTATTTTAGCTATGAGATTCGGGAACAAGGCCGAATTTGCCTATTTTGTTTTTGTAAAAGATATTTACCAGAACAAAATAAGGACTAAAATTGCCGCCAAAGACCGCATATTGGTTGGCAAGCAGATCGATTCTTACTTAGATCTTCAGTTTGAAAGAAGTGTAAAAAGAACTGCTTAAAAAAAATCAGAGATGTTTATATTCAGTATTTCCCGTTATGATTGCATTTTTCATAATGGCAGCTTTGATGTACGGTTATTTTATCATTACACAAAGAAAAAATTAACAAAACGCTGCGACATAAGTCTTTAGTTATGAAGTAGTTTTATAATTTCCCAATAAAAATAATAGTATAGTCTTGCCGTTACATTCTAACGGCTGGCTGTTTTGACTATACATGACCACAAATCAGAAATAATATGGCCACAACAATTAAAAGTAAAATCAAAAATATTAGAGAGTTAAAAAATTATACTCAGGAATACATGGCAGAAAGATTAGGCGTAACCCAAGCTGGTTATAGTAAAATTGAAAAAGGAAAGACTTCTTTGAGTTACGAAAAATTGGTTGAAATAGGAAGAATTTTGGATGTAAGCGTAGAGGATATAATTAGTTTTGATTATGATAAATACTTTAATAATTACAACAAAATAACAGGAAACAATAACGGTAGTATTTTGATTAATGCCGATAATTCTTCAGTTTTGAAGGAGCTTTATGAAGATAAAATTCAATTGCTTGAAAAACTGCTTTCGAGAACTGAAATCGAGCTTGAAAGATATAAAGATAAATTTGGAGAAATCTGAAGGTTTTAGTTTCATCTTTGTCAAAGTTTAAAACTTTGACAAAGATTACTCTACAAGTGAAACTAAATAAAGCGTTGAAATTCTTTTTAGAATAAAACTTCTTTGGCAATGATATAAAATCCCATTACGAGCACAAACCACCCAAAAAGAGGTTTTAATTTTGTGCCGTCCATTTTTTTTGAAAGCTGGCTTCCAATAAACATTCCGATTAAAGCCATTGCAGAAACGCTTAATAAGAAAGTGTAATTTATTGGTGTCCCAATGTATAGATCGCCAGCAAAACCTATTGACGAATTAATAGTGATGATTAATAATGAAGTTCCAACGGCTTGTTTCATGGGCAGATTGGCAAAAAAAAGCAAGGCAGGAATAATTAAGAATCCGCCGCCTGCACCTAGAAATCCGGTTACGATTCCGACCAAAAAACCTATAAAACTCAATTGCGAATAATTAGTATCTGTTGATTTAATTTCGGACTGATTTTTTTTAATCATAGAAATGGCTGCCGTAATCATTAGGATAGAAAAGATGATCATAATTAGAAAATCTTTTGAAACGGTATAGGAAGCAACAGAAAACAAAGTCGATGCAATTTGCGGAAATATGACTTCACGAATTATTAAAATCGAAATAACTGAGGGAACAGCAAAGTACAAAGCCGATTTCAGTTTTAGATTTCCCATTTTATAATGGCTGTAACTTCCAAATAAAGCGGTTAATCCGACAATAAATAAAGAATAAGAAGTGGCTTGATCGGGATTTACTTTAAATAAATAAACTAAAATAGGAATAGTAAGAATAGAGCCTCCGCCGCCTATTAAGCCAAGCGAAATTCCGATTATGATTGAGGCAAAAAATCCTAAATATTCCATTGCATTTGTTTTGATGCAAAGTTGCCTCGGAATTTAGAAATCTACAGTAACATTTATCACAGACCTAAAATAATTTTACCATTAAGATATTAAGGAAATTAAGCTATGCTTTCTTAATGAAACTTTTAAAGGTTAAGTAATATTAAGCGATCCAACTTAATTAACTTAATATCTTAATGGTTAAAATTTAGCAATTCAATCTGGTTTCGGTTGAGTTTGACCAAACCGCGTTGTTCCATTTTTTTGAGTAATCTGGAAACGACTTCTCGCGAAGTATTTAATTCGGTTGCGATTTCCTGATGCGATAAATTTACCTCAGAACAGCCACAGGCATCAGAATGTCTTTTTAAGTAGAATTCTAATCTTTCATCCATAGAACGGAAAGCGATATTGTCTACCACTTCGAGAACTTCTTCAAAACGGCTTCGGTAGGTTTCAATTACAAATTCGTACCAGCTTCTATGTTCCATCATCCATTTGTCCATTAATTGCAACGGAATCATCATAACAGTAACATCCTCAACCACTTTTGCCATAATCTGGCTTTTTTCGCTTTTTGCTGTACAAATCATTGATATCGCACAAGCTTGTCCAGGCTGCAAGTAGTACATTAAAAACTCTCCGCCGTCTTCACCTTCGCGATAGATTTTGATTTTACCTTTAGTTATCAAAACTGTATTTTTAATATACTGACCGGTACGCATTAAAATGGTTCCGGCTTCAAAATCTTGAAGGCTTCCGTTTTCTTCTATCGTAGCAATGAGTTCGTTCGAGAAATTAGGAAAGATGGTTTTTAATGAATGTTGCATATTGTAGATTTTTTTTGCCATCAATTGCATTAATTCAAAACAATTAATTATTGAGAATTCGTGTAATTGGTGGCGAATATTTTTATCAAAATCGGATAAAAATATAGGATTGTTTGCAAAGATAAGGGTTTGGAATGGGAATAATTATCAGAAAACTAGATTTAAGATTAATTTTATGTAAATGAAAAAATCCTATTTTCTATCGATTTTGTAGGCTGAATTTTTAAAAATAGTAACTAAATTTGTAATTCACTGATTATAATACTTTCTCTAAAACGTTTTCTGAGAATAATAATCGAAATCGCATTTGGTACGTTTTTTATATAAAGAAACGTCGTAATTTTACAAAAACACATTTTATTATGAATTTATCACAAGAAGATTGGGTTGCTCAGTTAGAAGCTGACGAAAATGCAGTTATACTTGACGTAAGAACTGAGGACGAATTTAATGATGGCTATATTGAGAATGCTCTAAATATTGATATCAATAAAGGGCAGGCTTTTATTTATGAGATTGAAGAATTAGACAAAAATAAAAACTATTATGTATACTGTCGTTCTGGGGCTAGAAGTGCAAAAGCATGCCAGATTATGAACGAGTTGGGTATCGAAAACGCCTACAATCTACTTGGAGGAATCCTAGATTGGGAAGGTGAAACAGTACAACCATAAATGAAGAAGAGGCAATAAAAAAGCCTCTTTTTTCTTTTGAAAATAAAATTACCAGACCATTAAACAAACCAAATTATGAGTTTTATACCAGAAGAATATCAGATTAATAGTCTGATAAATCAAGATACCTATCTTGTAAATGGAGAATTGAAACAATGGACAGGGCAAACCACACCTGTGTTTTCTACTATTTCTTCAACAGAAAAGTATTCGCCGACTTTATTAGGATCTATTCCTTTTATGGGAGAAAAAGAAGCAGCAGAAGTTGTCGAAGCTGCTACCAATGCATACGATATGGGACAAGGCTTATGGCCGACTATGAAAGTAGTTGATCGTATTAAATGCATGGAAAAATTTGTGAAACAAATGAAAGAAACCCGCGAAGAAGTAGTGAAATACTTAATGTGGGAAATCGGAAAGTCATTAGGAGATTCGCAAAAAGAATTTGATAGAACTGTAGAATATATTTACGATACTATTGCCAGCTACAAAGAATTAAACGGACGCAGTTCGCACTTTGAAAAAGTGCAAGGTGTAAACGCCATGATTCGCCGTGGACCTCTTGGAGTTGTATTATGTCTTGGACCTTACAATTATCCTTTGAATGAAACTTTCTCATTGTTGATTCCTGCCTTGATTATGGGGAATACTGTGATCTTCAAACCAGCTAAACATGGTGTTTTATGTATTTCGCCATTATTGGAAGCTTTTAGAAGCAGTTTTCCTAAAGGAGTAATCAATATTGTTTATGGAAGAGGACGCGAAGTGGCTTCTCCGATTATGAAATCTGGAAAAATAGACGTTTTAGCTTTAATTGGAAACAGTAAATCGGCAATTGCTTTACAGGATCAGCATCCAAACAAAAATAGACTGCGTTTAATTTTAGGTTTAGAAGCTAAAAATCCAGCAATTATTCTTCCAGATGCCGATTTAGATTTGGCTATTCAGGAATGTATTACAGGAAGTTTGTCTTTTAACGGACAACGTTGTACTGCTTTGAAAGTGTTATATGTTCACGAATCGATTGCTGAAGAATTCAATAAACGTTTTTCTGAAAAAGTAGACAGTTTGCTTTTTGGAAATCCGTGGGAAAAGGGAGTTGCTCTAACACCGCTACCAGAAACCGACAAACCAAAATATATTCAAGGCTTAATTGATGATGCTCTTCATAAAGGAGCTAAAGTCATTAATGAAAAAGGAGGAAAACATACTGATAACTATATTTTTCCAGCAGTTTTATATCCAGTAAATAAAGAAATGCGTGTGTATCACGAAGAACAGTTTGGGCCAGTTGTTCCTGTACTTTCTTTCAAAGATATTAAAGAACCATTGAAAGATATGGCAGAATCAAATTACGGACAGCAAGTAAGTTTGTTTGGTAAAGATATAAAAACTCTTGCACCGCTAATTGATGCTTTAGTTAACTTAGTTTGTAGAGTAAACCTCAACAGTTCTTGCCAAAGAGGGCCAGATGCTTTCCCTTTTACAGGAAGAAAAGATTCTGCTGTAGGAACTTTGAGTATTCCAGATGCTTTACGTTCTTTCTCAATTCGTACGTTTGTAGCTTCAAAAGATATCGATTATAATAATGAGATTCTGCAGGAATTGCTTAACAGCAAAGAATCGAATTTTATTAATACAGATTATATTTTGTAGTATCAAGGTTATATATTAATTGTAGATGCCGTCTATTCCTTTTGGTGATAGACGGTTTTTCTTTTTAAAGATGCTAAGTTTCTAAGGAGCTAAGATTCTAAGTTTTTTTGTAAAAGTTTGATGTAAAATGTAAAATGAAGTTTTTCTGCATCTCACATCTCACATTTCACCATTTACAATTCACATCTTACAATTCATCATTAACAATTAATAATTAAATTTGTAACATTGTTTTAAAACAGCAGTCTTATACATCAAACAATTTAAAGACCTAAGAATTATTTATGAAAAAGAGATTTTTGCAATTTGCATTAATAGCATTCGTTCTTTTTGCCCAAGATACTATTGCTCAAGAGCTTTACATGCCTCGAAATATAAAAAAAGCCTATGAAAATGGAACACGTTCTAAAGACGGAAAACCAGGCGCAAACTATTGGCAGAACCGTGGAAAATATAATATGGAAATTTCAGTTGATCCGAAAACGAGATTGGTTAGTGGAACTGAAACCATTATTTACGAAAACAATAGCAAGGATACTTTAAGAAACTTAGTTATTCGTTTTGTAAACAACCTTCACAAGCCTTCTTCTCCAAGAGGAGGTGAAGTAAGCAATGATTTTTTAAGCGATGGATTAACAATTACTTCATTGAAAGTAGAAAATGAAGTGTATAAAGAAGACGCTAAAAACTGGGGAACTGTTGGAAATATAAAATTGCAAAAACCAATTTTACCCAATTCAAAGACCATTATAAATATTCAATGGAATTATCCTTTGTCTAAAGAAAGCGGTAGAGAAGGCCAGATTGACGAAACGACATTTTTTGTAGCGTATAGTTATCCTCGTGTTTCAGTTTTTGACGATTATAATGGATGGGATAGATTACCACATACAGATCGCCAAGAATTTTACAATGACTTCAATGATTATGTTTTTTCTGTAAAAGCACCAAAAAACTACGTGGTGTATGCAACTGGAGATTTATTAAATCCAGATGAGGTTTTGCAACCTGAATTTGCTTCACGCTTAAAAAAATCATACACAACAGATGAAATTCTGCATATTGCAAACGAACAGGAAATGAAAAGCGGAATCGTAACTAAACAATACGATTGGAATGTCTGGAAATTTGAAGCTAAAAACATAACAGATGTGTGCTTTGGTTTAAGTGATCATTATTTATGGGACGCTAGTAGTGTTGTAGTGGATAAGAAGACAAATCGTCGCGCGAGCGTTCAGGCGGCTTATAATGTTAAAGGAACCGATTTTGTGAATTCGGTAAAAAATAATCAATATGCTTTAGATTGGTTTTCTAACAATTGGCCAGGAGTTCCGTATCCATTTTCTAAAATGACGGCTTTCCAAGGTTTTGCCGATATGGAATATCCAATGATGTGTAACGATTCTGAAATGGGAGATCCTATTTTTGCACAGTTAGTACAAGATCACGAAGTAGCGCACACTTATTTTCCTTTTTATATGGGAATCAATGAAACGCGTTATGCCTTTATGGACGAAGGTTGGGCAACAACTTTTGAATATTTAATCGGAATTGCTGAACATGGTAAAGAGGCTGCCGATAAGTTTTATAAAGAATTTAGAGTGAAACATTATATAAGCGATCGATCTTCAGAACAAGATCAGCCCATTATAACAATGTCTACACAGGTTTCTGGCGCAGGTTATGGAAATAATTCTTATGGTAAAGCTTCTCTTTCTTATTTGGCTCTAAAAGATATGTTAGGAGATGAAATGTTCAAAAAAGCGCTTCATTTTTATATGGATACTTGGAACGGAAAACATCCTATTCCGTGGGATTATTTTAATTCATTTAATACAGCAGCAGGAAAGAATTTAAATTGGTTTTTTAATAATTGGTTCTTTACTAACAATTACATAGATATTGCTGTAAAAGGTCTTTCTTCCGATAAGAAAACCATAACAATAGAAAACATTGGAGGTTTTGCAATTCCTTTTGATGTTGTAATTACGTACGCTGATAAGTCAAAAACAATTTTGCATCAAACGCCAGCGATTTGGGAGAAAAATCAAAAAATAGCTAGAATAATTTTGAAAAGCGCAAAAAAAATCGAAAAAATTGAGATTGATGGTGGAATATTTATGGATGCAACACCAGAGAACAATGTTTTAAATGTTAAATAATTGAATTAAATTTAACTAAATAAATTAAAGCGTCACTTTGTTTTAGCAAAGTGACGCTTTTTGTTTAAAATAATTAAAAATATTCAAGTTACGGAAAAACAGCACAAATATTTCTCGGAAAAATATTACGTTTGCCAAATACTAAAAATACCACCAAATCTAATGAAGAATACTTTTTTTCTGATTGCTTTGCTAAGCAGTCTTCAGTTTTTTGCGCAGAATGATCAAAAAGCAGCGTTTCAAAAAAGTAAATATGAACTAGCTGTTTCTTACTACAAAAAAGCCGATTTTGTAAAAGCTATCGACTTATTTTCTTTGGCTGCAAAGATTAAGCCGGACAACGAAATTGGAAAAGATGCTGTTAATAAAGTAGATACTTTACGTGAAATTTTAAGAAAAGAAATTCTAAGTCAAGCAATTGGAACTTGGAGAAGAACTGGAAGTCAGCCAGTTTGGTCTGCGGCAACAGCAGTTACCGCCAGTCAATCTACTTTTGATGAAGTGGTCGAAATTAAAGAAAATGAGATCTTGTTTTACGAGGTCGACAAAAAAACAAAAGTAAAGAAACTTCTTAAAACTGAAAATTTAGTTTATAATGATGCCAAAAGTACGGTCTCATTATTTTCAGAAATTATTCTTTCTGATGGAACAGTTTGGAACTGTAGTCTTAATGAAAAGTCAGATGTATTGCATGTTGTTAATGTAGCTGTTAAAACAGAAGAGGGAATAAAAAAGATACAAAGTGATAATGAGGAAAATTATTACGTTAAAATGTAAATGATAAATAAAAAAAGGGAATCGATTGATTCCCTTTTTTATTATGAGTTTTATAGAAATTTAAATCCAATGGAGAGATTGGTAACTCCAGTTTTAATTTCACTGCTAGAGGCATCTATATCACTAAGTCCAGCAAGATATCTAACATCAAAAGTTAGTCTCCAGACATCCACTCCAACACCTCCAAGAATGCTATGATTATTTTTTTCTATAGCTATAGAATTGAGATTATTGCTGGTACTTATGTCTGAATAATTTTTCCAGTTGTATCCCACAAAAAGCCTCACATTTCCGAGTTTTCCAAGCGGAATAATTTTAAGTCCTGCAATTAATGAAGCATCTGTTCCTGATAGTTTAAATTCGGTTTCTCCCACGCCGTTTTGGTATACGCTAAAATTAGTTTGACCATATCCAAATTCGCCCTGGGCATAAAAAAGTGCAAGGTTTAATCGGCCAAATGCGGCAAATCCAATTCCTGTATTCGTATGATCGGAACTGAAATTTTTGGCATTGACAGAAGTAATGCTTGTAGAAAACTGCGGCCCGATTTGTATTAATTGCGCAAATCCATTGGCACAAATACATAAAAATGTTGCTAAAAGGAATTTTCTCATAACGGAATTTATTTGATTTTGGTACTATAAAAATAATCATAATAGATTAGAATTGAATGATTTGTCTGATTTATTTTTCTGTAAAGTTTTGATAATTAATCAGATCAAGATTTCTGGTTTGTTTTTTTCGATTAAATCAAAATGAATTAATTTTGAGAAGATTTAATACATTAAAATGAAAGTTAAAACAATAAACCCTAGTGATACTTGGCCAATAAGACACGAAGTAATGTGGCCAGACCAGCCTTTTGAGTTTGTACAGCTTGAAGAAGATAATTTAGGAATTCATTTTGGAGTTTTTGAAGAAGATAAATTGGTTTCTATAGTCTCTTGTTTTATGGAAGAAAAAGAAATGCAGTTTAGAAAATTAGCTACTTTAGAAGAGTATCAAGGTAAGGGAATTGCGTCTCATCTTTTAAAGTATATTCTAGAATTTGCAAAGGAAAAAGGTGTAGAAAAAGTATGGTGCAACGCCAGAACCAATAAAAAATCATTTTATGAGAAGTTCGGAATGATAGATACTTTTAAAACTTTTGTAAAATCAGGACAAGAATTTACGATTATGGAAATTTTGCTTTCTTAATTGTGAAGTTTAAGTTGTTGATTTTTAATGTTGTAAATAAGGATTTTAATTTTGAAGTAAAGTGATTAATAAAAATTAAGAGAATGAAAACGTTTTCGTTTTATGGAACTGTTAAACCTTGTTAAAAATTCTTTTTTTGTTTTAATTCTTTTACTACTTTCGCACCGAAATGAGAAAGTTAATAGTATTTTTAGTATTCATGAATATGCTTCTGTTTGGCGGAGGCCAATATTTGAATGCAAATACTTTTGGTGCTCATACTCACCATCACCTACAGAAACATAGAGTTAAGTTTACTAATCAAGATCGTGGAACTTCAACAATTGAAGAAGCTACAGATATTGATTTAGAAGAAGATCTTGTTGGAGGTGAAGATGTTGATTTACTTACGAACAAATATTTTACTGCTTCGTATAGTTTGGTAGACGCTTTGTATCTGGCACTTTCAGATCAGTCTGCAGCGAATGATTCCAATCGTTTAAAAATTTCTACGCCTTTATTCGGGCATTCAAATCCTATCTATATTACTCAACGAGTATTAAGAATTTGATTCTAAAGTATACATCGGTTACCTGAGTTTTGATCTCTGCGTATCTTGCTGTTGTATATTTTTTCTACTTCTGCTTATATAAAGTTAAGGTCTGGGCTAAGGCTGACTGATGCATTTTAACATCCAAAAGGAATTTTCATTCCAAAGCATTCAATCGCTTAATTTCCAAACTAAATCATGAAAAAAATTATTGTGTTCACAGGCTTAATGGCCTTGGTGTGCTTAACGAGCTGTACATCTAAAAAAGAAGAAAAAGAAGAAGTAGAAAAATTCACCGTTACTAATCCAGTAAGAATCGATACTTCATTTACAAAAGAATACGTTTCACAAATAAAATCGGTTCGTAATATCGAACTTCGCGCCCAAGAAAAAGGGTTTTTACAAAATATATATGTTGACGAAGGACAGTTTGTAAAAAAAGGACAGCTGTTGTTTAAAATTATGCCAAACATGTATCAGGCAGAATTATTAAAAGCGCAGTCAGAACAAAAATCTGTAGAAATTGAATTGCAAAATTCAAAATTACTGGCAGATAAAAATATCGTTTCTAAAAACGAATTAAGTGTCGCTCAGGCAAAATTGCAATCTGCAAAAGCTGAGGTTGCGCTGGCAAAACTTCATTTATCATTCACAGAAATCAGAGCTCCGTTTGACGGAACAATCGACCGTATTCCTTTAAAACTAGGAAGTTTAATAGATGAAGGAGAATTACTGACAAGTCTTTCGGACAACAGTCAGATGTTTGCTTATTTCAATGTTTCTGAGCCAGAATACATTAGTTATGAAACAAATATTAAAGACCGTGCAGATAACAAAGTGAATTTGGTTTTGGCTAACGGAGATATTTTTAAAGACAAAGGAAATGTTGAGGTAATCGAAAGTGAATTCAACAACGAAACCGGAAACATTGCTTTTAGAGCAAGATTCCCTAATTCTGGAAAATTACTTAGAAATGGCGAAACAGGCCAAGTTCAGATGAATGTTCCTCTTAAAAATGCTATTGTGATTCCGCAAAAAGCGACTTACGAAATTCAAGACAAAAAATATGTTTTTGTAGTTGGAAAAGACAATAAAGTAAGTTCTAGAGAAATCACTATTACTGGCGAAATCCCTGATTTATATGTAATCAAAAGTGGTCTTACAGAAAATGATAAGATCTTGCTTGAAGGTGTTCAGAAAGTAAAAGAAAACGACAAAATTAAATTCGATTACGAATCTCCTAAAGAAGTAATCAATCATTTACGCTTAAAAGCAGAATAGTTTTTTGTTTTAATAGTTTCAAGTTTCAGGATTCAAGTTACGTACTGAACCTAAAACTTGAAATCTGAAACTTGAAACATTTTAAACTTCAATAAGTTTAATCATTTAAAAAATATAAAAATGTTTAATAAATTTATTCAAAGACCTGTTCTGTCGATAGTAATATCGTTGATTATTGTCTTTTTAGGGGTATTGTCGGTTTTAAATTTACCAATTACACAATTCCCTACAATTTCACCTCCAATGGTGAATGTTACCGCAGATTATCCTGGATCTAACGGTGAATTGATGGTTAAGGCTGTTGTTATTCCTTTGGAAAGAGCCTTAAACGGAGTTCCAGGAATGAAATATATGGCTTCAGATGCTGGAAACGATGGTGAAGCTACGATAAAAGTAGTCTTTAACTTAGGAACAGATCCTAATCAGGCAGCAATTAACGTTCAAAACCGTGTAGCTTCTGTTACCAATAAACTTCCTCCTTTAGTAATTCGTGAGGGTATCAAAATCACTCGTGAGGTACCAAGTATGTTGATGTACGTGAATCTTTACAGTACAGACAAAAATACCGACATGAAGTTCTTATATAACTATGCCGATATCAACGTTCTTTCTGAATTGAAAAGGGTAAATGGTATTGGTTCTGGAGATATCTTAGGAACACGTGAATATGCAATGCGTATCTGGCTGAAACCAGACCGTATGCTAGCTTATAAAATTTCTGCTGATGAGGTAATGGAAGCATTATCTAGTCAGAGTTTGGAAGCTTCTCCAGGTAAAACGGGAGAAAGTTCTGGTAAACGTTCTCAAGCATTTGAATATGTATTAAAATATTCTGGACGTTTTACAACAAAAGAACAATACGAGAACATTGTAGTAAAAGCAAATCCAAACGGAGAGCTTTTAAGATTGAAAGATGTTGCTAAAGTTGAATTTGGAAGCTCGATGTATGATATCTATTCTAATTTGAATGGAAGACCATCTGCGGCGATTGTATTAAAACAATCTTTTGGAAGTAACGCGAATCAGGTTATTGAAGAAGTAAAAGCAAAACTAGAAAAAATCAAACAAAGATTCCCTAAAGGAATGGATTATGAAATTTCGTATGACGTTTCTAAATTCCTTGATGCTTCTATCGAAAAAGTAATTCATACTTTGGTTGAAGCATTTATCTTAGTTGGTTTAGTAGTATTCCTTTTCTTAGGAGACTGGCGCTCGACGGTTATTCCTGCAATTGCAGTACCGGTATCGTTGGTTGGAACTTTTGTATTCATGACATTCTTTGATATTTCATTGAACTTGATTACGTTATTTGCCTTAGTGTTAGCAATTGGGGTCGTCGTCGATGATGCGATTGTGGTTATTGAGGCCGTTCACGCCAAGATGGAAGAGGAACACCTCTCGCCATTTAAAGCGACTAAAAAAGCAATGCACGAAATTGCGGGGGCAATTATTGCGATTACTTTCTTGATGGCTGCGGTATTTATTCCTGTTGCCTTTATGTCTGGTCCTGTGGGAGTTTTCTACAGACAGTTTTCTGTAACTATGGCAACGGCGATTATCCTTTCTGGTATTGTGGCTTTAACATTGACGCCGGCACTTTGTGCGATGATGTTAAAAAACAATCATGGCGTGCCTAAAAAGAAAACACCTGCAAATAGATTTATTGATGCTTTCAACGAAAAATTCAATTTAGCGCAAGGTAAATATCAGAACTTACTGGGCAAAATTGTTGACAGAAGAGTAGTTACCATTGTAGCGCTTCTTGGTTTCTGTGCTGGAACATGGATCATCAGTAGTAATGTGCCTTCAGGATTTATTCCGAATGAGGATCAGGGAATGTTTTATGCGGTAATTCAGACACCGCCAGGATCTTCTTTAGAAAGAACAAATAATATTGCAGAACGAGTTCAGAAAATTGCTGAGGATATTGACGGAGTAAAATCGGTTTCTTCATTGGCAGGTTATGAAATTTTGTCTGAAGGTACTGGAGCTAACTCAGGGACGTGTTTGGTTAACTTGAAAGACTGGAGCGATAGAAAAGAATCTGTTTTGGAGATCATGCACGAAATGGAGGAAAAATGTAAAGATATTGCGGGGGCAAATATCGAATTTTTCCAACCGCCTGCTGTACCTGGTTATGGTGCTGCCGGAGGATTTGAGCTTCGTTTGTTAGATAAAACTGGTTCTGTTGATTATAAGAGAATGGAACAGGTAAACAACGATTTTGTGGCTGAATTGAACAAACAACCAGAACTATCAAACGTATTTAGTTTCTATAGCTCTAGTTTCCCTCAATACATGATGAAAGTCGACAATGATTTGGCACAGCAAAAAGGGGTTTCTATCGAAAACGCGATGAATACTTTGTCAACTCTTGTGGGAAGTAACTACGAAATCAGTTTTATCAAATTCGGTATCAACTATAAAGTAATCGTTCAGGCTTCGCCAGAATATCGTGCACAGCCAGATGATATCTTAAAATTATACGTAAAAAATGATCGTGATGAAATGGTGCCTTTTTCTGCTTTCATGAAATTAGAAAAAGTATATGGACTTTCAGAGATTACACGTCATAATATGTATACCTCAACACAAATTAGTGGTTCTCCAGCTGCAGGTTATAGTTCTGGTACAGCGATTAAAGTAATTCAGAGAGTAGCTGCCGAAAAATTACCAAGAGGATATGACATTGACTGGGCTGGTATTTCTGCCGATGAGGTGGCTCAGGGTAATCAGGCAATTTGGGTATTCTTAATCTGTTTAGGATTCGTTTACTTGGTATTAGCCGCACAGTACGAAAGTTTTATTTTGCCATTGTCAGTAATTCTTTCTTTGCCAGCAGGTATTTTTGGAGCTTTCCTTTTATTGAAATTAACAGGATTAGAAAACAATATTTATGCACAAGTTGCCATGGTAATGCTTATCGGATTATTAGGTAAGAATGCCGTGTTGATTGTAGAGTTTGCGATCCAAAGGCATGCAGCCGGTAAGTCAGTTTTAGATGCTGCAATGGAAGGGGCAAAAGCAAGGTTCCGTCCGATTTTGATGACTTCGTTTGCATTTATCGCAGGTTTATTACCGCTTGCTTTTGCAACGGGTCCTGGTAAAATTGGAAACAGAACCATTGGTACTGCAGCAGCTGGAGGTATGCTTATCGGAACCATTTGCGGTGTATTTGTAATTCCAGGCTTGTATTTCATATTTGCTAAAATTGCTGAGAAACACAAATTGGTAAAACATGAAGAAGAAAACCCATTAACAGAAGAAATTGACAACAATCATGTATAAAGTTAAATCATATCAATATAGTATTGCGTTTGCTGTATGTCTAGCAGTTGCAGGGTGTAAAACCCCTGCACCTGAGGCAGCAGTTACTACCAGTACACCAGTTCCAGAATCGTTTGGCTCAACAGTTCAGACTCAGGATGCAAACAGCAATACGGCAGCATTAAACTGGAAAGATTATTTTAAAGATCAGAATCTAGTTGATTTAATAGATACGGCTCTTAAAAACAATCAGGAATTAAATATCACTTTGCAGGAAATTGAAATTGCAAAAAATGATATTCGCGTTAAAAAAGGACTTTTATTGCCAACTGCAGGCTTACGTGCCGGAGCTGGAGTAGAAAAAGTGGGTAGATATACCAGTCAAGGTGCGGGTGATGCTACCACAGAGATTAAACCAGGGGTAGAAACTCCAGATCCGCTAGGAGATTTTACGATTGCAGCTTACGCAAATTGGGAAGTAGATATCTGGAAAAAACTGCGTAATTCTAAAAAAGCAGCTTTAAATAGATATTTGGCTACAGTAGAAGGTAAAAACTTTGTAATTACAAACCTCATCGCCGAAGTTGCTGATTCGTATTATGAATTACTAGCTTTGGACAATCAGTTGGATATTGTAAAACAAACGATCAAATTGCAGACTAACGCTTTAGAAATTGTAAAAGTTCAAAAACAAGCCGCAAGAGCAACTGAACTGGGAGTTAAGAAATTCGAAGCTGAGGTTTTAACTTCGCAAAGTATGGAGTTTGATATTTTGCAGCAGATAAAAGAAACTGAGAATAAAATCAACTTTTTGTTGGGTAGATACCCTCAGGAAGTAAAAAGAACAAGCAGCACTAATTTCTTAAGTTTATTGCCAGCTTCTGTAAGTTCTGGAATTCCGTCTCAATTGTTACAAAACCGTCCAGATGTTAAACAAGCAGAATTAGAATTAGTAGCGGCAAAATTAGATGTAAAAGTGGCTCGTGCCGAGTTTTATCCATCTTTGGATATTACGGCAGCGATAGGAGTACAGGCTTTCAAACCTTCTTATTTATTCACTATGCCAGAATCGTTATTGTATTCTTTGGCTGGAGATCTTGTTGCTCCTTTGATTAACAGAAATGCGATCAAAGCAGAGTTTGCAAGTGCCAATGCCAAACAAATTCAGGCTTTGTACAATTACGATCGTACAGTTTTGAATGCTTATCTAGAAGTTTCAAACCAAATGTCTAAGATTGAGAATCTTCAAAAAGGATACGATCTTAAATCGAAACAAGTTGATGCTTTAAATACTTCGATTGATGTGTCAAACGATTTGTTTAAATCGGCTCGAGTAGATTATTTTGAGGTTTTGATGACGCAGAGAGACGCATTAGAAGCGAAATTAGAATTAATTGATACTAAAAAAGAACAGTTGAATGCTGCAGTTCATGTCTATAGAGACTTGGGTGGCGGATGGAAATAATATTGCCAATTAATTTGTAGAAAGAAAGCCTTTTGGGAGTAAAATCCTGAAAGGCTTTTTTGTAAGAAAATTATCTTATATTTGCATTTCACTGTTCTGAAAAAAAAGTGACCATAAACCTCGGAAGCTATTATTTAGTTTTCGGGTTTTTTTTTGCCTTTTAAATTTTTACCTATTGTTAAATTTTAATATTTTTCTTACTTATATAAACGGTCTTATTATATTTACAATATAATTATGTAATATTTTATTTACTTAAATACCACTTCTCATTTATTGATTAAGGTTATAAAATCTACAAAAGCCTGTAAAATAATCAATAACCTTTTAGATATGAGTTTTTTAGCAAAATTAGAATTAGACAATGAAGTGTTTAATGTTTTAGAATTTGATGTTCATTTTACCCAGAATGTCGATAACAACGGAAAACCGGCCAACAAGACAAAAGGCGGACAGATAAAACTTGTAATAGAAACCACACAAACGGATCTGTTTTCAGACTGGATGGTATCTCAGACCAGTGTAAAAGACGGAAAAGTCATTTTTTATCGCAGAGACGCTATGAGCACCATGAAAAATGTAACCTTTAAAAAGGCCTTCTGCATATCGTTTCATAAGAGTTTTAGAAGTGAAGGATCAGTTCCTATGGTTACTGAGATTTTGATTTCATCAAACGAAGTAAAAATTGGGAATACAATTTTTGAAAACAATTGGAAAAACTCATAGCTCTTTTAAAAAACAACTAGTATGGCATTGCAAACAATTACGAATATTAAAATTGGCGAAATAAGAATTGCTAATTTCAACAAATTAGAAGTTTTTCAGACGATTCATGACCACCACACTTTTTCCTTCGAAGTAAGACAAGATTTATTAGTAGAAGAATTTAAAAGTGTAATGCCTTTTTCCCAAAAGTTATATGGAGAAAAAATAAGCATAGAAATAAAACCTATAGAGGGTCTGGAAGATCTTATTATTGGAGCAGATTCTAAAGATTACATCATGCAGTTTTACGGCATAGTAACCGAAGTCAAACTGCAAAAATCCCGTATTAAAGACGTAGAAGAAACCATCGTAATAAAAGGAAAGAGTACTACAATACTTTTAGAAAACGGACCCGAATGCAATTCGTTCACCAACATGTCTCTGAATGATATTGTAAAAAAAGTAAAATCAGACTGTGACATTGATATCGATGTAAGACCATTTTATTTAGACAACCTGCCTTACACTGTGCAGTATAACGAAAGCAATTTTGCTTTTCTAAATCGTTTGGCCAAAAGAAATGGGCATTGGTTCTATTATAACGGAAGAACAGCCATTTTTGGAAGTCCGGGCGGTGTGGGTGCAACGCCAAAATTAATGTATGGAATAAACATGCAGGATTTTGATTATACCCTAAAACTTATCCCTGCACTGTTTAAAGTAATAGAAAACGATAACAATGACGGCCAGTATAAAACTGATGAAACTTTAAAATACAGAAAAGAAGCCGACGGTTTCCATCAAAACTTTTTAAACAGGTCTAATGAAGTTTTTAATAAAGAAACCATTATACAGTTAAACCAAACTCCTGTGGGCGGATCCGGAAGGCGATCTTCAGAAGAATATGCCAAAAACAAAATGCGCTCTGTTTTAAGCGGTTTAGTAGAAATAAAAGCTTCAAGCGAAGTTCCAGGCATTACTATAGGAAACGAAGTAAGAGTAACAGGTGTCGACATGCAGTTAGAAAGTTCTTACCGCGTTACTCAGATAACACATATTTGTGATGACGGAGGCGGTTACGAAAACCATTTTACAGCTGTAAATTTTAACGGTTCTGTGTTTTCTCCCGAAACAGATCCAGATTTAGTGCCATTCTGCAAAAGCCAGACCGCCATTGTAACTGCCAATGCAGATCCTGACGGACTCAGCGGTATACAGGTACAGATGCCGTGGCAGGCAGCCAAAGGCGAAACCACACCTTATATTCCTTTAATTCAAAAATACGGAGGCGATGCCAGAGGCGCTCATATCATACCTGAAATTGGCGATACCGTTTTTGTAGACTTTCAGGGCAATAATGCCGAACTGCCTATTGTATTGGGAACCATGACCAGCAGAAGGGAAAAAAGCGGTTATAGTACTCCGAATAATGATTTGAAGGTTATGAAGACACGTTCTGGAATTACAACTACTATGAACGACGCAGATGGAAGTGTTTCTATTGAGGATCCAAGTGGCAATAAATATTTTATGGATGGAAGCGGAAATACTACCATTGATGCGCCTAAGAGTTTAACAATCAATGCAGGAGAAAATATCAGTATAAATGCTGGGCAAAATATGGATGTTAATGTTGGGCTTAATAAAAGCAATACTGTTGGTGGTAATTATACAGAAAGTATAACAGGTTCAAAATTCCTTAATATAGGAATAGATTTTATGACAAAAGTAGTGGGTAATCTAGCAGAATTTGTAAAAGGTAAAAGAGAATCCGAGACAGGAGAAAGAAAAGAAATAGCCAAGACAGCTTCTTTAATAAGTACAGAAGAGCATATAAATGTACATGCTTCTACAAACTTGAATAAATATAGTGGCGAAAACTCAATAAATTCATAGCCTATGAGTATTCTAAGAATTGTTGAAGGTGACATGATAAACACCACAACGGGCAAAATGGATTTGCGTGCCACAGATGGAGATTATACGATTCATGCTATGGGCAAGAACCGCTGGAATGGTGGCGAAGAAGGAATTTTTGAGAAAGATTATGAGCCCTCGCACCCTGAAGATTCATTAAATAACACTATTAATGTAAGCTTAAATATTTTTTTTGATGGTACTCAGAATAATAAAACCAATACCGATGCTAAAAAACTAGATTCAAAAGATCATGATGTTTATCTAAAAGTAGGGAATAAGGAAGATGACAGTTTTGAAAACGATTATACCAATGTAGCAAGAGGCTACGATGCTATAGATCCCACTGCTGATTTTCAAAGTGCCTTATATATTGAAGGTATTGGCACCGAGGATTTAGAAAGCGATGATGTTTTTCCAGACGTTGCTATAGGTATGGGCTATCGAGGTGTAGTGGCAAAAGTGGTAAAAGCATGTGTAAAAACACCAGAAATGTTGAAAGAATATAGAGGCAAAGAAATAGATGTTTTAAACTTGAATGTGTATGGGTTTAGCCGTGGCGCAACCGCGGCCAGACATTTTCTGCATGTTGTAAATAGTTCTGCTATTATATATGGTCAGCTTCCCGATAATAAAGTACAGGTAATGGCTCCCGGTTATTATCAAGGTATGAAAAATGAACATAGTATTCTTAAAGTATCGAATCATTCACTTTTAGAGCGACATGGTTATTTTGCCGCTTGTTTGTTAAATAATGGTTTTAATATAAAAAAAATTGAAATCAATTTTGTGGGTCTGTATGATACTGTGGCTTCTTTGGGATTTTATCACGGTAACGATAGTACAGACTTACATTTAGATGCAGTTAAAAAAGCACGTTTTGTTTTGCAGCTGTCATCTGATGATGAGTATCGCGAAAATTTCGATTTAACCAATATTCAGAGTGCCGGCTTGCATGGTTTAGAACTCACTTTGCCAGGTGTGCATTCAGATATTGGTGGTTCTTATATAAACAATGCCAAAGAAGTTTCGGCTCTTTACTATAAAAGAGAATCACTTTATAACAAAATGATTCATAGCTCAGATAAAGAAATTGAAAAATTGAAAAAAATAGTAATTAGCGAAGGCTGGTATAAAAAACATCAAATTGAAGCTGGAGTTTTGCATAAATCGGCAATTGATGATAAAATAAAAAAAGGATCTGTAGAAGATTTAGAACGATTTTATGCAGTAGTAGGAATACGAAATCTGTATAATACTTACGACCAAATTCCGCTGAATTTAATGTTTCACTTTTCTAAAGATGCTGAAGTAAAATATGATGTTAATCTAGAAAAGAGATATACTATAGTTGATGAATTTATAAAATCAGTCAGCAACAGTTTAAATAACTATGTAAACACCTGCAACAATTTGCGTAATAGTTATATCGAAATGTATAATGGTGATCTGTACGATAAAAACTCTATAAATGAAGAATATTTATCGAAACTCAAACGAAAGTCTTACTTGAATTATATTGACGAAGAAGTATTAAAAAAATTAAGAAACCAATATTTACACTGGTCTGTAAAAGCCAATGAACTTGGGCTTGGTTCTCGAGAGAGTCAGGCACCTGCCAAAGACGGCGCTTATGAAGGCCGATATAGAAAAAGAGAAATACACAATGGCTAAAACCTATATAAAAATAATAGTATGCTTTTTTATAGGCATACAGATAAACAGCTGTCAAATGAAAAATGAAAAAATACCCGAGTGGCATGCCGAAATGTGCCATCCTGCAAATAAGTATAGAATTGACATGGTAAAAGACGAAATTTTTACCCTCGAAGGCATTCGTGCAGGCATGCCTTATGGAGGTTCCTCAGGTACATGGGGCCGATCAGGCAAAATGTGGACGGAACAGCATGGTACACCCGTAGGGGTAGACCTAACCTATTATGCTGGTTATGATAATGTCTTTTACAGGTTAAAAATTGATCTTCCTGTAGAGCGGATGAAAGATTTGGTAAAGCGCAATTATGCTTATTGTGAAGCAAAAAATAAAACAATCGAGGAATATAAATATGAAGGTGATCCTGATTTATTGGGCGATGCTGATGAAACTTACAAATCCTATGATAGAATTTCCAGCCTTATTTTTGGTTTTGCGCCAAAAGGCATGGTAGTGGTTTGGGTAAATTATGGTTTAACGGTGATAGAAATTGGCAGATATCAGGCTAAAGTAATAACTGACACAAAAGAATTGGAATCTGCAAAGAAAAGATATTTAGATATCTGGCGTTTTTCACCTGCCCGCTTTGATGAGTTGGCAAAAGAATTTTCTGTTCCAGATGCCAATTGTAAGATTTGGGATATGTTCCGTCTACGATACAATTGGAAACCCGTATTTACCTCTGAGAATCCCAATTTCAGATTATTCACAATAAATACAGAGTATTACAATGGAGAAAAAGACCAAATGATGCGTCCATGGCTGCTAGAAAATAAAATAAGAGACAGGGCACTGCCAAATGTTTTTCAGTTTTTCTGGGAAACAGGAATAGGACAAAAATTTGAAGGAAGGATTTTCTTTAATCAAAATGAAATTTTCAGCCGTTTTAAAGGACTCTCAGGAAATAATGAAATTCAGATAAAAATTGCTGAAGACAACAGAAGTTTGAAAGTTTTATTAAACAATCAAAAACTGGAGGTTGACAGCATTAGAATTTATCCTAATAGCAAATGGGATTTTAATGATTCCTATAAATAACTTTTGAAATGCTTAATTGTAAAATGAAATTAACCCGCCCGATAGCGCGGATTTGCAATCCGTGCCCGCAAAGATTGGTTTTCAATTTTAAATAAAGACAGAAACGACATGATTCTTAGTGGCTTTTGTCTTGTAATTTGTGTTGTGTCTTATTGTTGTGGGCACGGATTGCAAATCCGCGCTATCGGGTTCCAGATTTAGTGCCATTCTGCAAAAGCCAGACGGCCATTGTAACCGCCAACGCAGATCCTGACGGACTTAGCGGTATACAGGTACAGATGCCGTGGCAGGCAGCCAAAGGCGAAACCACACCTTATATTCCTCTAATGCAGAATTATGGAGGCGATACCAGAGGCTCTCATATCATACCTGAAATTGGCGATACGGTTTTTGTAGACTTTCAGGGCAATAATGCCGAATTGCCGATTGTACTGGGAACCATGACCAGCAGAAAGGAAAAAAGTGGTTATAGTACGCCTAATAATGATATAAAGGCAGTAATGCATAGCCGAAGCGGAAACAGAATTATAAATGACGATGCTACGGGAGATATTACAATTGAAAGCCAAAAAGGAGAAACTATAGCTGTAATTCATGGAGATGGAAACATTAGGTTTAAAGCTCCTAAAAATATTGAATTGGAAGCAGGGGAAGATATTGTTATGAAAGCTGGTAAAAATATAAAAATTGATGCTAAAGAGGATATTGAGGTTGATGCAGGTTATAATATCTCTCAAGAAGCTCAAAATGATATTTATGTAAATGCAAATGGGAATATTATGGAAAGATCAGATAATAGGACTGAATTGGTTGATAAAGATTTTAGTCGTACTTCAGACAGTTCAAATGAAATAGCCTCGAAAGCAAGTCTTTATAGTCATGAAGAAGACATGACCATACAAAGCGGAAAGCAAGTGCGTATTAATAGCACAGAAAAATCTAATCTTTTTTAATTTAATTTTTATGGCAATTGCAAAACAAGCGAAGATTATTCAAATAAAAGTGAGTGATTCTTATCAATTAACTGTTGGCAGAAAACTTGAAAAAAATGCCAATAAATTGAATTTTGAAGCTACAAAAGACGATTTGAATTTGATTTGTGGTAAAAAAATAATAATAAACGGTGAGAAAAAATAGTATCAAGAAATACAACATCTTATTATGTTTCATCATAATAATAGTGATAACTGTAGTAACAATAACAATGAGTTCATATATAGAAAAAAAATATGAGTGGGCAGCAAATATTTGTGCACCAAGAGAGTATCCTGTAGAAGTTTATACAGGAGCAGCAGGAGGATATTTTTTTAGCCAAATGGGCGGATTTAGCAATTCTGGCTGGGGAGGATTGGGAAGTATCGATTATATAAAAGCACCAGTGCCAGACAGACTTGATATGACATGGTTATCATATGTAGACAATAAATTCTATAAAGGCGACTGGAAACTCCCTACAGAAAAAATAAAAAAGCTTTTTGATGAAGGATTTCCTGCTAAACCAGGTTTAGAAAATGTAAAGGAGTCTTATGATTATATAAATATTGGTCTCGGACCAAAAGGAATGGTTATAGTATGGGTAGCGGGGGCTGGTAGTCAGGTGGAAGTGGCGCGATTTCAGGCTCATGAAACGGTAATAGATCCTAAACTTATTATCGAAAGCGAAATGTATATGTTTCGAAAAGGTTATAGTCAACATAGATTAGAAAACAATTTTGTTATATCTGAAGACGTTCGGGAACAAATCAAACAATACGGTTATCCCCAATCAGAAGTTTATGAGGAGTATAGAGAAAAATACTTATGGAAACCGCGAGTAATCTTGCCAGAAGGCTCTAAGCTTACTTCAATGTATATTAAAATGTGTAATGGAGAAAAAGAAGATCCTTATGATAAGTCAATAGATATGAAATATAGAGCCATTCCTTACGCTTTTCAAATTTACTGGTCGGTTGCTAATGGCAAAAAAGAAAGACAGTTTGTATCTAGAATTGCTTTTACTAACGACAAAGAATATTGGGAAAAATATCTTAAACCTATGGGAGGGGATGAAATTCCTGTAGATTTTGATAAAAATGAGATTCGAAAATTGTTTAAAGAACATCTTGATAAAAATAAATCTGCAGAAATGATAATAAAAATTGATCCTAATGTCGAATTAAAATCAGATAGAGTCACTGAATTATATATAGAACAAGCAGGAAAACAGTATCATATAAAAGAGAAAGTTACACAAACAGGTAATTATGATTAATTATGAGTATAGTATTTGGAGATTACACGTCACCGCCGCCTCCCAAAGGAACAATTGATATACGAATTGGTGTTTTTTTTGATGGCACGCAAAATAACAGAACCAACACTAATGCTAGATTAGCAAAAAAAGGAAGCGACGCTAACAACGCCTATCGTAAAATGTCTGATAAAGAAACAGACAGTTACATGAATGATCTTTCTAACGTAGCTCGCAAGGAACTGAATTATACAAAAGAAAAATATGTAGATAGTATTTATATAGAAGGTATTGGGACTGATGATTTAGGTGCTGATACAGACGATGCAACAACTGCGTTTGGAGAAGGGCATTTAGGAGTTGCCTTTGGTGTAGGGAGACAAGGTATTGTTGCCAAAGTTACAAAGGGATGCGATATGTTGGCTGAAAAAGCAGGCAAATTAAAAGGCGAAGACGACATAAATACGTTAACCGTTGATGTGTTTGGTTTTAGCAGGGGGGCTGCGGCAGCCAGAAACTTTATTTATGAACTGAGTAAAAAAAGAAAAGACGACATTTGGGGTTCAAAACTGGTAAAACATAAGGTGCAATATGCACGTCTACAAGTACGGTTTGTAGGGTTGTACGATACTGTTTCTTCTTATGACCCCAATGCTACAAACACCACAACAGATCCAAACTATAACAATGATGTGAGTGAGCTTCATTTAAACAACCTTAATGTAGAAATCAATAATTTGTATAAAGCAAAAAAAATAATTCATTTTTGCGCCAGCGACGAACATCGCAAAAACTTTATGCTTACGCCTACTGCACGAGCAGGTGGGCAAGATTTTTATTTGCCTGGTGTGCATTCTGATGTTGGTGGATGCTATACCGATAAAATGAATGAGTCTAAACAAATAATGGATTTAGATAACACTTGGGGTGATGGTTATGACGATGATGAATACGACGAAATATTAAATAATGATCTAAACAATCTTATACAGCAAGGTTGGGTTAACGAAAGTGAAGTAGAACGTCCTGATAGCTGGCATCAAACCTTCATTAATCGTAAAGGGATACGTAATACCTATAGTTATGTTACCCTTTATTTGATGGTTGAAAAACTCAATAAAGAATATATTGATACTATTAATATGGAAAAGTTAAATAAACAATTTAACATTCCAAAACCAAGTAAACCGGACGAGTTAGATTTGCATACAGTAAAAAAACGTCTCGCGGAGTATATTAACGGCAATCAACCCCAAATGAGCTACTACACCAGCAAGGAGATTGAACAATTGCGAAAAAAACTCGATTTAAAGAACCCGAACGATGTAAAGAGTTTTAATATAAAAGTGCGTGACCATAATATACTCAAAGATTTAAGGCACAAATACATACATTGGAACTCTGAATTTGGAGATACCGTAGGAGCTTATTTACCCAATTACAAAATAGAAGGCAAAACCATTGTTAGATTTCGTAAAATAGAACCCCACTCATGAGAATTTTAACCTCTTTATTATTAATAACTATAATATCCTGTAAACCCGAAATGAAAAAATACAAATGGTTGCCCACGTCTAATGCTCCCGAACTTTATCCCACTTATATCCATGATGGCCATTTTTATTTAGAAGATGGTGGCAGTGTTTACATTCCGACATCTGCTTCAAACGAGAATGGCTGGGGTAATGATGGCTCAACGCACACACAAGGCGAAGATTTAAAAGCATTGCCTGTAAAAATGGATATTACCTGGGCATCTTTTAAAGAAAACAAGTTCTATACTGGCAGTTGGGATATGCCTATTGATACCCTAAAAAAACTTTTTGAAAAAGGCACTATCGACTGGAGAAGTGGCAGGATATCTAATTATTCTGATATAAGGGTAGGGTGTGCACCTGGAGGCATAGTGATGGTTTGGGTATATGGCAATGACCAGCAAATAGAAATAGCTCGTTTTCAAGCAAAAGAAACTCATGTGGCTATGAAGGAGCTTGTGCCAGGAAATCCTACTGTTTCTCAAAATGAATATTTTACAGTTTTAGGCAAATTAAAACCCGAGTTTGAAGAAGCGTTTAAAAAGAAAGGGATTCAATATGGTATTTATGATATTTATCGAAAAAAATATACTTGGCGAGCTCGTGTTGAAATCGCGAGTCATTCATTCGAACGAACTATAATAAGGATGTACAACGGAGAAGAAGAGACATTATTTAATGGTGTTGATAGACAAAATG
Source organism: Flavobacterium sp. B330r (assembly GCF_056824325.1). Classification (NCBI taxonomy): domain Bacteria; kingdom Pseudomonadati; phylum Bacteroidota; class Flavobacteriia; order Flavobacteriales; family Flavobacteriaceae; genus Flavobacterium; species Flavobacterium sp. B330r. Next base: position 522,613 of record NZ_CP124860.1, on the reverse strand, counting down.
ATTTTAGACCAAGAGCAATTCCTAAATTTTTATCATTTGCTTTCAAAGACAATAAAGAGGTCATAACAATTTTTCAAGTCAAAGATTTTAATGAAGACGAAATCATGAGCCTATTCCAAGAAGCAGATGCAAATAAACCTATAGAAATTATTTTGCGCATGAATGCAGATTTAAGTAATCGAAGATTAATTTTTAAGCAAGGTGAAAAAGAAATCCCCATCAACAAAATAGATGTTGAGAATATGTGGAAATATAAAGGTTAAAAAGGTTGATTAAAAAAAACAAACGATGTAAAAAGTTTTAATATAAAAGTGCGTGAACCTGATAGCGCGGATTTGCAATCCGTGCCCGCAAAGATTGGTTTTCAATTTTAAGTAAAAACAAAACCCTGCAAATCTCAATTCGCAGGGTTTTCAACTTTTACTGAAATAATTTATCTATTACTAGCACAAGCCTTATAAATCTGCTTTTCAGAAAATGGAGATAAGGCTTCGGCGAGATTTCTGCTAGTTCTTAAACAGCTCAGTATTTTTTGCCTTAAATTAATATCGTCGCCAAATTCTGTATGCATGAGGAGCTCGAAGATTTCCTGCAAATACATAGGCTGTTCTTTGTAATCTCCCTCAAACAATTCGTCTGAAAGGAAATTAATTACGGATGGCATTACATCACGATGTGTTGGTTTTTGATTTTCTTTTGACATAACGGAAAATATTAAACGCACGAAATCCCTCATCTTCGGTTGTGTCAAAACATTTCTAGGAATGCGTTTAGGGCTATCACTAGCTCCAGCAACGTGAATGAGAGATTCGCTTATGTTAACTTATATTAAGTTTTCAGGATATAATCCTAGATTTATTTTGACATCACAAATATAAGTTTTTATTTTAAAAAGAAAGAAATAACCTACTTTTAATTCTTTTTGAATTGTAATGCTAAGTTTAGGTTTAAAACAAAGATAGAAAATATTATTTGTGGTTGAGTTGCGCCCTAATTTTGATATTAGAATTCATGTTTATAGAGACTTGGGCGGCGGATGGAAATAATATTGCCAATTAATTTGTAGAGAAAAAGCCTTTTAAGATTAATCTTAAAAGGCTTTTTATTATTTATAAAATAGTCAAACCAGTATTTTTATACGGCTTTAAAATTTCCTCATCTGGAGAAACATTGGTTACCAAGACATCAATATCTTTTATTGGGCAGACAAAATAAGGTTCGGCGGTTTCTACTTTTTCGATAGAGCTTAAAGCAATAACAAAGTTGGAGTTCTTAATCATATTTTTTTTCAGCATAGAATCGTCGTATAAAATTCCTGTAATTCCTCTTTCATGATGAATACTGCAGATTCCTAAAATGAAGATATCTGCTCTAAAATTTCTAAAGAAATCAATTGTTTCAATACTCGAAGTGGCAAAAGAAGTTTTACACATTTTACCGCCTGCAAAAATTAAATCAATATTAGGTAAATCTTCAACCAACGAAGCTATGGGAAAACTATTGGTAATAACCGTCAATTTTAAATCGTAAGGAAAGCTTGCTACCAAAGCTAGAGAAGTGGTTCCGCCATCAATAAAAACAACTTGTCCGTCTTTTAAATACGAAATAGCTTTTTGAGCGATAATTTTTTTGTTTTCGATATCGTGTTTTTCTCTTTTTCTATAATGAAGCGGAATTGGAGAAGGAGCGACCGCCCCACCGCGAACTGCTTTTAAAAGTCCTTGATCTGAAAGCTCTTTCAAATCACGTCTGATCGTATCTTCAGAAACACTCAAATATTCGCTTAATTCTACCGAAGTTACACGATGTTCTTTAGATAAATATTCTAAAATGGTCTGTTGGCGCTCTTCCTTTCTCATTTGTTTTGCGTTTTTATATTGCAAAAATAAATAAAAAATTGCAACATTTTGCTGTTTATTGCAATTTTTGCATAATTTAGCAGTAAAATAAAATTACAAATGAAAAAGAAATCAATCGCAATCGACATGGATGGCGTGCTTGCTGATGTAGAGGCACATCTAATCACTTACTTCGAAAGAGATTTCGGAATAACAATTTTAAGAGAAGATATTCAAGGTTTAACAGAAGAGGAAGCTTTTTATGGTCGTGAGAAGGTAATGAGTGTTTTAAACTCTAAAGACTTTTTTAGGACATTGCCCGTAATAGAAGATGCTGTAGAAAGTTTAAAACTATTACAGGAGAATTTTGAAATTTATATTGTTTCTGCGGCGACCGAATTTCCGCTTTCTCTGAATGAAAAAATAGAATGGCTTGCAGAACATTTTCCTTTTATCAATTGGCAGAACATTGTTTTATGCGGAAGCAAAAGCATTATCAATACTGATTATCTAATCGATGATCATCCAAAGAATTTAGATTTTTGCATGGGTAAACCCATTATGTTTACAGCATTTCATAATGCCAAAAAAGAGAATTATTTGAGAGTAAATAATTGGAAAGAAGCTGTTGCTGTTTTGAAAGAAGCAGTTTAACGCAAGGTAATTTTAAAAATTACTTGTTTTTTGAAGAAAAAGCCTTTCAGAAATCTTCCGAAAGGCTTTGGTTTATTTAGGGATTGCTATTTTAGCTTTAAATCCGTTTTGGGGTTCTGTTTCAAATTCGATGGTTCCTTTAACGGTCTGAATTCGATGCTCCATATTTTGAAGCCCATTTTTAGAAATCTTTGTTTTCTCACAGCCAATTCCGTTATCGGTATAATTTATCAGAATTGATTTCTGATCGCTGTCAAATTTTATTACGACCAAACTTGCTTTGCTATGCTTTTTCATGTTTACCATTAATTCCTGTAAAACTCTTCCAATAGTGATTTTCTTTATCTCATCGATATCTTCCCAGTTTACACTTTCTAAATTAGTGGCAATGATGTTTCTCTCAGCCGTATTGTAGGCAGAAAGCATTTCTTTTATGCTTTTGGTAAAGTCTTTGCCCGTTTCAATCTTGTTATTTTCTTTTGAAATTCCTCTCACGCGGCCATAAATATCATCTAATTTCTGTAGAAGATTCTCTTTGGTGTTTTCTACAGCCAATGGTTGAGATTCGGCAAAAGCAATGACTTGGAACACATCATTGGCCAATTCGTCATGGATTTTTTTAGAAATTCTAGTTTCTGTGTCGTACGAACTTTTAAACTCGATAGCCTTGTTTTTGTTTTTATAATAGCGGATTAAAATTGCAATTAGAATGACTAAAAAGACAAATACAATTACGAATACAATTCGAAGATATTTGGCTTTTTGAAGAGATAATTGATTTTCTGCCTTTTCTAAACGCAGTTTTTCATTTTCGTCTTTTTCTTTCTTCGCATCGTATTTAATTTTAGCAGATTTATTTTTAAAATTATTTCTAACCTTAATAATGCTATCATTTAATGTGAAAAACTGCTGTATGTACTTGTTAGTATTAGGACTGTTGTCATTTGAAATTAAAATTTGCAGCGCTTCTAATCTTTCATCTATGCTATTTATGTCTGTTGCTACTTTATAAGCCAAAAGAGCATTCTCATCCGATTTTTTTACGTTTTTTTTAGAATAGTAATCGGCAAGGTGGAGATAGCTTTCGATACTTCCATATGTATCTTGACGATCAATTCGGATATTTAGCCCCTCAGTCATTAGATGAAAACCTTTGTCTTCCATACCATTCTTAAAGTAAGCATAGCCTAAATTATCGATCAATGTAGATTTATCATCTGGTGTCGCTCTTTTCTTCAGGCTTTCACTTGAAAGAGATTGTAAAAGAGAGTCTAATATAGGGATAGCTTTACCGTATTTTTTTTGATGAATGTAAACAGTAGCAATATTCTGTATAGGAGCTTGTTTAAATAGAGGATCTTTATATTGCTCAGCAGCTAGTTTGTAGTAATAGATGGCGTCATCATAAAGAGAAAGTTCTTTGTCAGCAATGCCCAATAAATTATACATGCTACCAGTATTGTCCCCTCCTTCTTCTTTACTAAATAATAACGCTTCTGTTGCAAGTTCCTTACTGCCATAATAATCTCCATTTCTTTGATGAATTTCTGCTATTTTAATAAGTGCATAAGAAATATTGGCACTGTCTTTTAAGATTTCATAAAGTGCCTTTGATTTATTGAATTGGTAAAAAGAGGTGTTAAAGTTTTGTTTGTCAAAGTTCTCTATAGCTTTGCTTCGTCTAAAAAGTGCCTCTTTACGTATAGCTTCTGTCTTAAGATTGACAGTCTTTTTTTCTTCGCATGAAAAAAGAAAAAGAAGTATAATAAAATAAAAAAACGGGGACCGTAACATACAAATTTACTTTCCCCGAAAATAGTAATTAATTAAATACCAAAAAATATATTTATTAAGGTCTTGGAGGGTTCGCTGAACCTCCTTTATCACCAGGTCCGTCTGGATCTTCTCCATCACCACCAATAGATAGATTAGCACTCTTTTCAACTTTCTTTTTTGGTTGAGTCTCATACTCATCTGGAGTACAAGAAAATATCGTGAACAATAGCGCAAAAGCGATAAATAGTATTAGTTTTTTCATTTTAATTTAATTTAGAAATTAGACATAGGTATGGCTGTCCGGAGTTAACCAGATCTTGGAATTGCGATACCAAAATTGTTTTTTGGGGAAGTAGATCGTGTAGACCTGTAAGACGTAATTTATACTTCCCGAATAAACTCGGTCTTACGGTTTTCCACAATGTTAATTAGAACTAGTTTTATATTTTTGTTTTAGTCTGCAGACAAAACTTGAACTAATTTCTGATGCAAAGTAAAGGCGCTTCTAGATCACTGTTGATAAGGGATTCCCGGAATTCCTGCGTTTTCCTGAGATTCCCGAGAATTCCCAATAAAACAAAATCGGAAGGCCTATTTTTTAAATTAATTGTTATTTAATTCTAAACAAATCTCTATTATTATAGATGCAATAAGTCCGTCAAAAGTTGGTTGCGAACAGTAAAAAAAAATATATAAATAATATAGAATTGGAACAAAAATTGAAAGTGTTGGATAGGGTTTAATAGTAGAAGTCGAAAATAAAGGCATAGAAGAAAGTTTTGGTTAAAAATGAAATTAAAGAGTCTAAAGAAGTTTCCTAAAAAAGGCAAGATGAATAATACATTAGAAGCGTATAAAAAGGCAATTAAAATTAAATATGAAATCGAAAAGGAGGGAGAATACTTTGATTTTCTGTACAGCCCTTCGCGCGGGAAACTCCGCGATCTGTGTTGGCTTATTTTTGAAGATAATCCGACCCAAGACGATTTAAATGTTTTTAGAAATTTATTGTGCTTAGATTTTGACCATACTCAAAAGAATAAGTTTAAAGATCAGAAAGACAAGTTTAGGCCTATTGAAACTTTCTTTAAAGGAGAAACAGATCCATCAAATATTGATGCGATAAATCTTGCCGCAGTGATAGTCGATTTTCAGCCGCGCCCTTTTAAAAAGTTCAATGAAAAATGTAGAATTGAAGAAGCGAAACAAATGAAAAGTGTCGTTAAAGAGGTAACGGTTGAAATTGAAAATAATGGCATAGAGAAAAAGGTTTTGGTGGAAAATGAACATGAAGAGTCGAAAGAAGTTCCTAAAAAGAGAAATTCTTTATTTGATTTAGCAGATGAATTTTCTAAAAAAATAGTTCAGAAAATACAACCAGAAAAAATAATTATGGTTGCAGTTGGTGCAGTCGCACTTGTATCGTCTGCGTGTGTAAACTTGGTGAAGAAAAAAGAGTAGAAATAAATTCTAACCGATTTTTGATTGCATTTTGAAAAATAAAATGCGTGAAGCGATAAAAAGAATAATTTTTTGAGGTGTGATTTGGGTAGTTAAAAAGTACGTTTTTCGGCATATATTTACTGTTATTTACACTATAAAGATAAGAAAAAAATCCCGTTAAACCTAATAAAAATCAATGAAATAGCACTTTTTTTGTCTAAAAAACGTGTTTTTTTTTGATAATTTGAAACCCACTTATTTCCATGTAACAAGACAGAAAAAGTCACTTTTTCGAGCAGCCGAATTGCAATAAAATTATCTATATTTATAAAATTAAAATAGATTTCGAATCTATCAGTATCAGTTACAAAAACATCATTTTATGAAAAAGCTTCTATTACTCCTAATTGTTTTATGCACCGTCAGCTGTAAAAAATATGTTGTCTCATTTGAACAGCCAACCAATATGAAATTGGACAACATAAAACTAGAAGTGTTTATCGATAAAGAAAAAGTTCAAGACATTAATTTAAAAGCTACAGAAGCATTACCAACTTACGAAACAGTCGGGCTATCAGTTTCTGGTGAAGGAAAACATTTACTTCAAGTTAAAGTAAAAGATACGACCTTTAGTTTTGATGTAAAATATCCTGAAGAGAAATTTATTAGGATTATAACTAACTTAAAACCTAATGGTAAAATCCAAGTTGGAATTTTAAAACAGAATTATAAATATAAGTCTTAATACTATTGGGGTCTAGTTTTAAAGCAAAGAGCATATAGATAAACACAAAGTTAGCAAAGCTCCATCTTTAAATAGCTTTGCGAACTTTGCGTTTATTTTTTGCGTGCTTTGCGGTTAAAAAAAATCAAGATAAAAAATCCTTAAACCACAATCCAGAGTTTTTTATCGTTCTTTTTTGCGTTTCAAAATCAACGTGAATTAATCCGAATCGGGCATTGTAACCTTCGGCCCATTCAAAATTATCGGTTAGAGTCCAGACAAAATAGCCATCGACATTTAAGCCGTCTTGTTTCGCTTTTAAAATCTGTTCTAAATTGTCCTGAATAAAATGAGTTCGTTTTATATCGTGCACTTTTCCGTTTTGAACGGTGTCAGGAAAAGCAGCGCCGTTTTCAGTTACAATGATTTTTCTGATTCCGTCATATTCATTAAACTTTTTGAGAATATGGTACATTGCTGGCGGATAAACTTCCCAGCCCATATCGGTAGCAATTACATTTCGCTTTTCGGCACTTACTAATTCGGCACCAATATACGGAATCAACATGGCCGATTTTACCACTTCACGAGTATAACATTGCAGACCAATAAAATCAAAATCGAAATCGAGATTGTTTAAATCGTCTTCTAAAATGTAATTATTGAGTTTCTTAAGAACCGGAAGATCTTTCTGCGGATAACCTAATCCTAAAATGGGTTCTATAAAAGTTCGGTTTAATAAAGTATCGACACGTTTTGCGGCTTCGACATCTTTTGAGCTTTCTGTGGCAGGTTCAATATGCGTGCACGAAAAAGTGGTTCCGATATTCGCATTCGAAATTCGTTCTCGAATTATTTTGGCTCCAGCAGAAGTTGCAAGCGTAACATGATGCATGGCTTTTAGGTAATTTGTAATTCCTTTTTTACCTGGTGCGTGAATGCCTAAAAAATAACCTGCGCCTGTAAAGACAGAAGGTTCATTGATTACCATCCAATTTTTAACACGATCGCCAAAATACTGTACGCAGACTTCAACATAATCTTTAAACCAAGAGACAGACTCTCGGTTTGTCCAACCTCCTTTTACTTCTAGATCGTGTGGTAAATCCCAGTGATAAAGCGTTATCCAAGGTTCGATTCCAGAAGCTAGCAGCGAATCTATTATTTTGTTGTAATAATCGATTCCTGCTTGATTAATAGGATGAACGCCCGTTGGCATAATTCTAGGCCAGCTGATAGAAAATCTAAAATTAGGAATATTTAATTCCTTAATGAGACCAATATCGTCCTGATAATTGTTGTAGAAATCGCAAGCAGTTATGGCATGATGACCGTTTTTAATTTTTCCTTTTTGAGAAGTAAAAACATCCCAGATAGAAGAACCTTTTCCGTCAGAATCATGCGCACCTTCAATTTGGAAAGCGGCAGTTGATACACCCCACAAGAAATCTTTACCAAATTGGTTTTTGTTCAGAAATGAGCTTTCAATTTTATTCATTCAATTGTACTTTCCTTTATTTATAAACTATTTATTAATGTAGGAAAGAAGATTGCATAGCTCTTAAGAAAAGCCATTCTTTGAAAGAAACTAGAAAATTTAGATTAAATAATTTCATGACGATTAGTTTTATATCAAATTAAAAAAACTAATGTGAAATTATTGTAAAGTCATTATTATCAAATGATTAAATATTGAAATGGGAAGATCTTTAATCTTCCCATCCGCAAAGTGTCAAGCCTAAACCTTTAGCCTGTTTGAGAGAAGTTTTTACCGTACCGTGACTACAAGAGCTTAAGCCACGACAATTTTCATTATAATGATATTTTTTAGCCCCAGTAGGCCCGCAGATAAAAACGTTGTCTTCTACAGGATGAAAAGAAGTGCAAAAAATAAAAAGTAAGAGTAGAGTGTATTTCATTAGTTTGTTTTTATTTAACGACTAGATTATATTCGTTTCCTTTTTTGTCAATAGCTTTTAGTTTTCCGTGAGAAACCCATTCGGTATTAATTTCTAATTCTGGAATGCTATCTGTTATTAAAATCCCTGCGCCGTATTTTCCTTCTGTATTAATGTTTCCAAAAACCGAATCGCCTAGCATGTTTATTCCCTTTACATGATAATTGTACTTATATTGCCCTGGATGCCCAGTTCTATACTCGTATTTATATACAGGATTTACATGATATGTTTTGGCTTCTTCTGCTGTAATAGTTTTGCGGTCGTCAGCGTTAATAGCGCTTTTGTAAAATGAATTTACTTGCGGTAATGAAGGTGGAGCGCTAGCTTTTTGGCAGGAATAAAATGCAAATATTAAAAATAAGATGAGGTAGTTTTTTTGCATAGGCGATGTGGTGTTTAGTGGGAGCTAAAAACTTATTTGGTAGCGATAAATTTAATTAGAATTAAATTCTTTAAAATGAGTACTTATACGGGATTTAATTCTGTTTCGTAAAGTGCTACAGTTTCTAATAATTCCTTTTCGTATTGATAAATATCATCAATTGAGGATATTGCAATTTTCGCTTCGCTTTTGTTATTATTGAAAAGACTTATGTATTTTTTCCCGCCATTTAAGTGAAGTCTGCAGAGCGGTTTACGATTGTTATCATCTAGCAGTATTCCAAAATAAGATTGTGTATCGCGAGATACAATTCTTGCCGTTGGCAGTTTTCGACGTAAAATAGCAACTACAATACGATAACCATCAAGTTCTTCTTCGGTTGTTACGACTTTATTGTCATCTTCAACAGAACTAATTTCTTCATCTTGTTGTTTAATCGTTTCTTTACTTAAAGCGGCATTTAAACGATCATTAATCTTGTCGTTAATGAATTGACTAACTGATTTCTGAACTAAATCTTTAAATTCATCTACAACTTTTTCAGTTAATCTGCCCGTGTATATTTTACTTGCAAATAATTTTGTAAAATCATTCGAAGGATTCTCTAATTCAGCGTTGATCAGTTTCTTAATTTCTTTAATGTATTTTAGAGAGCTGGCATTGCTCACAATATTATCAACGTCAAAATTTGCTTTGTGAAATTTCGCAATTTCGTTTATTGTATTTTCTTTTAGATTACAAATATCAAATTCCAAAAAAGGCTTTTCATCCATTTTATTTTGATCATCCAAATCGGTAAAGAATTGATAATTTATTCCGTTTGTTAAAAGAGCAAATCGGGTTTTTGTGACATGAAAATAACGGAATAACTGAGAATTATGAACCGTAAGTTTTTCTTTCCAGCTTTTGCATTCCACAATTATTATCGGTTCTCCATTTTGGAAGATCGCATAATCTACTTTTTCACCTTTCTTTAATCCAAGATCTGCAGTAAATTCAGGAACGACTTCAAGCGGATTAAATGCATCATATCCCAAAATATGGATAAAAGGCAAGACAAAAGCATGTTTAGTAGATTCTTCTGTTTCAATTTTACTTTTCAGCTGATTTATTTTATCTGCCAATGATTTTAGTTGAATGTTCATTTCCATAGGTTTAGAATTTAAATTAATAATTCAAAAGTAAAACCAATCAAAATCAGTATTTTATGGAAAACCGTAATGAAACAGAATTTTAATAGAAGAAGTGTTTTAAACGGAAAAAAGAGGACAATGAAGTTCCTCTTTAAAACATATTGTTTTTACTAAAATGAGTTTTACTATAAATCTTAATCTTAGTTTCTGCAATCAATCATGATAGTGCCAGCTTGGCAAATGTATATGCTATTAACTCTTGAGTCGTCTTGGTAATGATTCTCGAGATCTTTCTTTAATTCTTCGTATTCTTCTGAAGTTACAATTTTTTGTATTTTTACATTTACCAAACGACCAATTGGAGAAATAGTATACAGTCCGTCACTAGTGGTCTTAGAATATTTTTCAGGAGAAAATCCATAGCTCTCATATTCTGTTTGTAGAGATTGCACAAATGAATCTGTTTCTTTATATAATTCACTTTTGGTTGAACAGCCAAAGATTGTAATTAGAGTAAAAAGTAATACAATTTTTTTCATAATTTAATATTTTTAAAAATTACCATTTTAAGTCTACCGTATTAAACTCGAGTATCTGATTTCCAGCTTGATATAGAGGTAATGAAATAAGTGTTTTTTTGGATTTTTTTAATTTTGATAAAAATTTTATTCCGTTATCAATAAAAATTAAGTCACTGCTTCCATCTTGTGGTTCAGTATAGCTAAATTTCAAAGGCTTCTCTTCATCAAAACGTACTGAGATATAATTGTTGTCATATCCTCCACTAATTTGTCCTTTATCAATACTTAAGTATATATCTAAGCCATCTTTTTTTCTTAATGTTAATATACCATAATTAGTTCCTTCGTATGGAAATTCTAAATCTAAGCTTTCATTAGACATTATTTGTGCAAACTTGATTGCTTTTGATGTCATTTTATCTGTCGATTGATGATATTCCCATTTATTATTTACAGTTGGTGGCATCGAATCAACAACTATTGCTGCCGTGTCTACTGCAGCTGCTATTTCTGTATCTGATACAATTGGTTTTTGACAAGAAAATAGAAGTACAACAATAGCAAATGGGATAATTTGTAAGATAGTTTTCTTCATTTTTTTAGATTTAATTGATTAATAATTCCAAAAGTAAAACCAATCAAAACCAGTATTTTATGGAAAACCGTAATCTCTAAAATTTAAATTTCAGAAATAAAAAAAGCTCCCAAAGGAGCTTTGAAAATAGAGTAATAAGGAATTTAAATAATTCCCATATCTTTTGTGATGGAAACCAAATGGACGGTATTATTTGCCTTGAAAAAATCTTTTAGTTTTGATAACCTTTTTTCCATCGCACTTTTGCTATTGGGTTTAATGTCGCTGGTTTTAAAAATTTCGATAATGTCATCCTGAGATGTTCCAGCAGACAAATATTTTAAAATTTTAATATCGACATCGTCTATTTCGTAATTGCCTTTTTCCTGTAATGCAGAAGCTATTTCCGGAGAAATAAATTTTTGATCAGAAGTTGAAATGATTGAAAGAGCTTTTCTGAGATCTTCAATACTGTTTCTGCCTTTTAGCACAAAGGCATTAATGTCAGAATCTTCAAAAAGTGATTTTATACGAACATTTTTATCTTCAACCGAATAGGCTATAATTTTAATATTGGGTTGCAATTCGCGAACTTTTTGAATTAATTCGTCGCCACTTCCAATTTTTACTTCACGATGGTCTTTTTTAAACGAAAGATCACTAATCAATAAATCAAACGGTTCATTATCCTGAATAGCTTTTCTTATTTTTAGAAAGGCATCATCACAATATTTTGCATGCTGAAAATTGACAATGTTGAGGTCGCTCAAAGTTTGTTTTACGGCTAAATTGAATTCTTCAAAATCTTCGGCAATAATTACTTTTTTAAACATAGGCTCTTATTTAGGCATTGTTATTTTTACTTTGAAACCTTTATTCGGTTCAGTGTCAAAAGTAATAGTTCCTTTTAAGGCCAAAATACGGTTTTCCATATTTTGCAGACCATTTTTTATAATTTTTGATTTTTCGCAGCCTTTGCCAATATCGCTGTAGTCAATAAAGAGAGAATTGGAATTGGAATTAAATTTTATGGATACAACAGAAGCTTCGCTATGCTTTTTCATATTAACCATTAATTCATGCAAAACTCGCTGAATGGCAATCTTTTTTAAATCCTCAACCGAATCCCAATTTATTTTATCTACACCATTAATAATAACGTTTGTTTGGCTGCTGTTATAAGTCGAAAGCATTTCTTTTAAATTTTTCGCATAATTTATGCCTGTATCGATATCATTATTTTCCCTAGAAATTCCTCTAACTCGCGAATAAATAGTGTCTAGTTTTTGAACCAAAGTTTCTTTCGTGCTTTCGTTTTCCAAGGGCTGTGTCTGTGTAAAAGCAATGGCATTGAAAACGTCATTTGCCAGCTCATCATGAATATCTTTCGCAATTCGGGTTTCGGTATTATACGCCGTTTCTATTTTTTCAATTCGATTTCGGTTCTGGTAATACTTCCTCAAATAAAGCAATAAAAGAAAAAGCGATGTAATACCAATTATAAACAATATCTTTTGGTATTGCGCTTTTTGTAGCGCAAGTAAATCCTCTGCTTTCTCTAATCGCAGTTTTTGGTTTTCGTCTTTTTCTTTTTTAGAATCGTATTTAATTTTAGCAAACTTGTTTTTATAATTATTTCGAATGGTAATGATGCTATCATTTAAGAAAACGAATTTTTTTGCATATCCCGTATTTTGGGTTTCAGAATCATTGGAGATCAAAAAAGATAATGCTTTTAAACGTTCATCAATACTGCGGAGTTTTGTAGCGGTTTTGTAAGCTTCAAGTGCATATTGATTCGATTTTTTTGGATTGCTCGAAGAATAGTATTCTGCCAAATGTAAATTACTGCCAATACTGCCGTAAAAATCATCAATTTGGTTTCGTAACGCTAATCCTTTTGTCATAAGCGGAAGTCCTTTTTCTGGCATTCCGTTTTTTGAATAAGCAAATCCCAAATTATCTAAAATTCGAGCTTTTTTTATGATGTATTCGTCTCTAGGAAAAATATCTTTGGCAAGTATAGGTTCTAAAATTTGAATGGCCTTATCGTATTTTTTCTGCTCAATGTAAATAACAGCAATGTTATTTAAAGGTGATTGTTTTAAAACTTCATTTTCAGAATCTTGTAAAGCTTTATTGTAATAGTAAATGGCATCTTCGTATAAAGAAAGTTCTTTATCGGCGATTCCGAAGAAGTTGTTAATCGAAACACTATAAATATCTTTCTTTTTAATATAAGGAAGAGCTTCGGTCAAAGTTTCTTTGCTTCCATAAAAATCGCCGTTTATCTGCTGGATTGCAGCCATCTGAATCAGATTGTAGACAATATTGGTACTGTCTTTAGAGCTTTCTAATATTATTTTCGATTTATTGAAATTGTAAAAAGCATTATTGTAGTTTTTGTTTTGAAGATTTAAAATACCTTCATCTCGATGTTTATAAGCTTCTACCCGAGTAGGATCAGGCTTAGGCGAAACAACTGTTTTCTCTTTACAGGAAAGGAAAAATAGAACAATTAGCAAACAAAAAAAAGGGGATCGTAGCATAAAAGTTACTTTCCCCTAAAATAGTAATTTATTACAAATTACAACTTTTTAAATTATGGTTTTTTTGGTGGCGGCGGAACCGTGATCGGATCATCATCTGGACCAATATTCGCTTGTGACGGAATAGACTCTTTTTGTACTTCAGTTTTATCTTTAGTTGTTTCTAGTTCATCAGCAGAGCAAGAAAATAATGTAGTTGACAATAGGATACACGCTCCCCATAAATATAATGTTTTCATTTTTTTAAAATTTAAATGTTGAACAATGGGCATTGCATTCCTGAATTCTTTTTCAGGTTGGTTTTAAATGGCAATACCAAATTTTGTTTGGGAAGTGAAGTGCGTAGAACAGTAAGATTTTCATCTATACTTCCCGGAATAAAATCCGTCTTACGGTTTTCCGCACTTGGTACATAAACTAGTTTTGTACATTTGCTTTTTGACCTGCAGATCAAAGCGATAACTAATTTTGTTGAGGCAAAGTAACAACCGTTTTGAGCGTGTATTGATACGGATTTCCAGGATTTCCTGATTCTCCGATGATGTCCTATAAAAACTTGAAAAAACCTATAATAAATCCTGAAAATCCTAATAGCTTATGAAAAAAATTACTCAAGATGATATTCAAAGTGACTATAAAGAAGCGATTCGAGAGAAATATAGAGTTGAAAAAAATGAAGGAAAATATTCCGATTACTTAAGCAATCCTTCGCAAGCAGTTTTAAGAGATTTATGCTGGGAAATTTTCAACTCAGAACCTAAAGGCGATGACATTGCGGTATATCGAAACTTTTTTAAGGCTGACTTTATTCCGAAAGAAGTGGATACTTCTCAACAATACACAGATAAGTTTAAAAAGGTAGGTGCTTTTTTTAAAGCGGAAAGAGAAACAGCTAAGATTAGTACGGTCGAATTAGCAGCAATTTTGGTAGATTTTCAGCCTAGACCTTTTAATAAGTTTAGAAAAGAAATTGATCCAGAGAATTTGAAATTAATAGAAGAGCTAAGAAACACCAAACATTATAATCCTGAAATTAATTCTGTTGGTTTTAGTGATGAGGTCGAAATGGAAAAATTTCCTAGTTTAAAAGATGAGGAAGTAGAAAAAGATAAAAAATACGTACCTCTGCCATTTATTACCAACGACAGTTATGCCTCTAATAGAGTAGGACAAGAAAATGCAAAGACTACTAAATCTGAAGCAAATTTTAAGGAGAGTGATTATACTAAAATAGATGAATCTAAACGGAATGATCCTGATTCACAGAAATTTGAAACAAAGAGAAAAAAGTTCGTTAGGAGAATTAGACAGCTCCTATTTGAAAATTTCCTAAAACGATTAGGAAAAACAGCAATGGTTACTGTTTTAATTTTTTTCTCAATTGGAGGAGTGGTCTATTTCGCTTTCTTTAAAAAACACTGCATGCAATGGATGGGCGATCATTATGAAAAAATAGAAAGGTCTGACGATGGTTATTGCGATACTTATTATGATGCCAGATATTTTGATTTAAAGAAGATTGAAGTATGTGATACGACTGAGTTTTTTGACGATAGTGGAAGAGCAAAAGTTTGGTATATAAGAATTGGAAATTCTGTAGAATGCTATAGCCAACATGCCCCTTATCCAGAAAACACACAACGATTCTTAAAACCAATTACGCAGCATATAATTGATAAGTATTTGTCAAACAGGCCAAAATGCAATTAATTTTAAAACATCCTAAAATGCGATTTATGTAAAATATTCCTAAAATCATGGAATTATTTGTAAGTATATCCTTTTAATTTAGCATTATTGAATTAAATAATTAAAAAACAAACAAACATGAAAAAAAGAAGCATATTATTCGTATTAGCCTTAAGCGCAGGAATGTTCGTAACCTCTTGTAGTAGTGACGATAATGAAGGAGAAACAATTGTACCAATTCAAGGTAAATATAATCTAAGCCAAAGAGGAACAATTGTAGATGGAAAAGAAGTATTGGTTGACGCACCAGAAAATGCAGCAGGATGTAATAGAGATTATTTAGATTTAAGATTAAGTAATTCAGCAGTTATTGGTGACTATAATGGATCTGATTGCGCTTTAACAGAAACTACTGGAACTTATGTAAGATCTCATAACGATTTGACTATTACTGTTGGAAATTTAAGTTCAACAAGCGATATTATGAACCTTACTAACAAAGAACTAAAAATTAAAGACAAAACAACTGGTATTATTACTGTTTATACTAGATAATAAAATTGTTTTGAGATAATTTCAATTTGTTTTGAAATGGAAAACGGAAACTCCAATTAAGAAGTTTCCGTTTTTTTTATGGAATAAAATTAATTGACGGGGATATAAATATCAAAAGAAGCTCCTTCGTTGTGAATGCCAGAAGCGGTTATAATTCCGTTGTGGTTTTCTACAATTTTTTTTACAATGGCAAGTCCGATTCCTGTGCCGTTATAACGATCTCTGCCATGAAGACGCTGAAAGACTTCGAATATTTTTTTGTTGTATTGCGCTTCAAAACCAATTCCGTTATCAGAAACTTTAATGTGGCAATATTTTTTGGACGGAATCAGTTTTTCTTCTTCTAAGTCTTGACCAAAAGCAATTGTGCTTGTAATTTTAATTAAAATCGGAATTTCGGGATTTGAGAATTTCAATGAATTACTGATTAAATTATATAGTAATTGCTTGAACTGAAATGGAATAACATCAACTTCAGAGGTTTCTCCGATTTCAATTACGGCGCTTTTCTGTTCTAATTCTTCCGTTAAATCTTCTTTAACCTCCTTAATAATTTGGCTCAGATCTGTTTTTATAAAAATGCGTTCTTGACTATTTGTTCTAGAATAAGCTAATAAATCATTAATTAAAGTCTGCATTCGCTGTGCGGCATTCTGCATTCGTTTAAATTTATCTTTTCCGTTTTCAGATAAATTTTCCGATTCTTTATCGATAATCTGCGAGGCAAAAGTCTGTATTTTTCGAAGTGGTTCCTGTAAATCATGACTGGAGATATAAGCAAAGGACTGAAGTTCTTTGTTCATTTCTTCCAATTCATTGTTTTTTTGCTCTAGCTCGAGTGCATTCATTTTTAATTTATCATCGGCTTTTTTCCTTTCATTTAGATCGTGCGTCACTTTAGAAAAGCCAATAACATCGCCTTTTTTATTATGAACAGCCGTTATCACTACGCTTGCCCAAAACAAGCTGCCGTTTTTACGTATGCGCCATCCTTCATGAATCACTTTCCCTTTTTCTCTTGCAGTTTGCAAAAGTTTTTGAGGCAGATTATTTTTTTGATCTTCTTCGGTATAAAAAATAGCTAAATATTTCCCGACAATTTCCTCTGCTTTATAGCCTTTTATTTTTTCGGCACCAGCGTTCCAATTCTCAATAATACCTTCACGGTTGAGGTATAAAATGGCATATTCCTGAATTTCTTCAACCATTAAATGATAACGTTCTTCACTTTTTCGGAGTGATTCGTTGATCTGAATGAGTTCTTTGGTACGAGCAGTAACCTGCTGTTCTAGTTCGTGTGTAAAAGCTTTTTCGGTATGAATATCGGTAAACGCACCAACCCATTTTAAAATTTTATTATCAGGACCCAAAACAGGTTCCCCAATAACAGTATGCCATCTGTACGAACCGTCTTTTCTATGCATACGTACATCACAGCGATACATTTCTCCGGTTGCAAGAGCGTGCTGCCAGATTTTTACATTTTCGTCAAAATCATCAGGATGAATCATTTTCTGCCAAGAACCTTCGGCTCCAGGTTCTATTCCGGTATATTCAAACCATTTTCCTGAGGTAAAAAGTGCATTTCCTTCTGCATCGGTTTCCCAGATTAACTGCGGAATACTTTCGGTAAGCGAACGGAATCTCTTTTCGCTTTCTTCGATTTTTTTTCTGGCTTCGACTTTTTCAGTCACATCAATCAATGTCATTCTAATTCCAGAAATCGAATTGTCACTTTCGCGCAGCGGGGCAAATTCAAAATCAACATAAAATTGACTGCCGCCATTTTCATTAGCAATAAAAAGTAACGATTCAGATTCTGAATACACTTCTCCAGATTTGTAAACTTTACTTAATAACTTGGCATATTTTTGTTTGTTGAGTTCGGGAAATAATTCTAGTATTTTTTTTCCTTCAACTTCAGATGCTTCTCTTTTCCAAATATTATGCAGTAATACAAAATTGGCCATTTCGATTACAAAATCATCTCCACGTAAAATAGCTTTCGGCACAGGCGACTGCATAATAAGATTGCGCAGTTTCTTTTCGCTTTCTTCTATTTTCTGCTGGTATTTTTTTTCTTCGGTAATGTCGCGAATAGTTCCAATTAATTTTTGAGGCTGATGGTTTTCATCATAAAAAACTTTTCCTTTTCCTTCAATCCAATGTATAGATTGATCCTTCCAGATAACGCGAACCTCATAATTTAAAAATCCAGAACTTAGAGCTTCTTTAAAACCTTTGTTTCTAATATGTAAATCATCAGGATGAAGATGCTCCAATAATTCTTCGTGAGAAAGCATTACATCTTCGGTATAGCCGCCAAGAATTTCAAGATATCTTTTAGAGTAAGTCGGAATTCGTGTTTTAACATTCAATTCCCAAGTTCCCAATTCGCTGGCTTCTACAACAATTTTAAGACGATCTTCGTTAAGTTCGATTTTTTTTCGGGCTTCCACTTTTTCGCTTACTTCGGTAACCGTAACCAAGATTCCCGAGATTGTTCCATTTTCTTCTTTTAACGGATGATAAAGAAAATCAAAATAAGCAGTTTCGATTTTTCCGTATCGGTTTAAAGGAACAGGAACTTCAATGCCATGAAACGGAATTCCAGTTTTTAATACATTGTCTAATAAATCGCTAACGGTTTCTTTTACTTCTGGGAGAGAATCATACAATAGTCTTCCAACAAAAGATTCCTCTTCTCGAGCTACAAGTTTAAGATAAGCTTCATTGGCCATTTCCACAATATATTCTGGACCTCGAAGAATTGTGATGCCAACAGGAGCTTGTTTTACGGTATTACGGAAACGTTTGTCGCTTTCTTCAATTTTTTGCTTGGCCAAGTACAAATCTGTAATTTCTACAGCGGTATTCATTACACCGTAAATTTTACCAGTCAGATCATACAAAGGCGTAAAGCTATAATTGAAATAAAACGATTGTAATTTATTATCGATCACAAGATCAATACGAGAATTTCTCGAATGAAAAGATTGTCCGGTTTCAAACACCGATTCAACTTGTTCAAATACCGACTGATTTTGTAGTTCGGGGAGAATTTCTCTGTAGGTTTTTCCAATTACATCTGGGCCTTTTCCCCAGATTTTTATAATAGATTCATTTGCGAGTTCAATACGCATTTCTTTTCCAACATAAACACCAATCGGGAAAGGGGCGTTTTCAACTAGCTGTCTTATTTTTTGTTCGCTTTCTTCCACTTTAGCACGAGCCAAAACTTGAGCGGTAACTTCTGTAGCAATTGCTGCAACGCCAGAAATAGTTCCGTCTTTTTCGCGTAAAGCTTCGTAAACAAAATTGATATAAGTATTTTCGGTTTGGCCGTTTCGATTTAAAGGAATAAAAAGTTCTTCTGTAATTACTTTTTTACCAGAAATAAAAACGTTTTGCAGAATTTCATCAAGTCCTTGTTTTTTTAATTCGGGAAGAACTTCAAAAATAGGTTTATTAATAATGTTTTCTGCTTTTGCATCCCAAAGCCTCAGCATTTGGTCGTTGGCGATTTCAACAATATGATTTTCACCTCTAAAAATGCACATTGCTACTGGAGCCTGCATGATATTATCGATGAATCGTGTATTGCTTTCATGCAAAGCGTCTGCAACGATTTTCTTTTCTGTGGTTTCGATAACGGTAACCAAAATACCACCAACAGATCCATCTTCTATTTTTATGGGACTGTACGAAAAATCAAAAAAGCAATCTTCTGTATAGCCATTTCTATTAAGCGGCACTTTAAAATCAGGAAAACTTACCGCATGTCCTTTTATAACATCAGCAAACATAGGGCCTATGGTATCCCAGATTTCAGCAAATGTATCTTTAGAACTTCTGCCTAGAGCTTGTGGATGTTTGGAAGCACCCAAAATAGGACGAAAGGCATCATTATAGAGTTGAGTATAATTTTTTCCCCATGCGATGTACATTCCAAACGGATTGCCGAGCATCATTGCGGTCATTGTTTTTAAACTTTGAGACCACTTTTCAGGATTTCCCAAAGGGGTTTTACTCCAATCTGCGGAACGAATTAATTCTCCCATTTCTCCACCTTCGGAAAGAAAATAATGTTCCTTTTGTTTGCGGTTCATTTTCAGAGAGGATTAAGGTTGCAAAATGAAATTAGCTCTTTCGGGCTGTTTGAAACTATTTTCGGGTGCAATGGTTAGGGCTTTTTCTATTACATTTTTGAGTTTAGAAAATTCTCCAGGCTTTCGAATATAAAATGAAGCGCCTTTTAGATATAACTTATCAACGATTTCGCTGTCTAGCGAAGTAGAAAATATAATAATTGGCAGATTTTTTAAGTTTTCATTGTCTTTTATTTCAGCCAGACATTCCAAACCATTTTTTAGCGGCATGTTTAAGTCTAAAAAAAGAACATCAGGAAGATTTGCGATATTAGTTTTTAAATAATTCATCAATTGCACGCCGTCGTGTACCACTGATAGAGTAGTGCTAATTGTTATTTCGTCGAGAGCTTCTTTAAAGAAAAGGCAGTCATCTTCGTCATCATCAGCCAATAAAAGATAATAATGCTCTTTGGTCATTTTTAGTCTCCTTAAATTTAGTGTTTGAATTTTGCTTGGATAAATTTAACTTTTTTAAGTAAAACTTCTCGTTTTTTTATGAAGAATGTTTTTTTAAAGACGTAAAAAAATAGAAAATTGGATTGTTTTTCTTTCTTTTATGCAATTATAATATAGTAATTGCGTTTTATTAATTCTTGTAGTTTTATGTTTTTGAAACGTGCTTTTTGAGATTCGCATTTCTTTACTAAAAAGAAGAGAGAAAATACTGTAAACCCTTTTAGAATCTCACTTCTTTCATTCAAAAAATCACCATTTTAGTGTATACCGTATCCAAAAAGTGTAAAATAATTACACACTCTTTTTTGTGCTTGTTTTTCTAAATAGCTCTATACCAGTTTAAAACCGTATTGGCATGCCGCTTGCAAATTGTGTTAATGTCAAAATCTCTAATGTGTCCGTTTTTGAAAGGAAGAAGATTTTGCTAAAAGCCCAATTAAGGAAATTAAAAAAGGAGTATAAGCATGAAAAGCGAAACAATTATCTCAGAACAATTTTATGCGAACAGCAGTTCAGCTATCAGCGAAAAAACATTAAACGGTTCTTTTTTTAGAACCAACGAAAAATCACAAAAAGTACACGTAGAAAGGCCAACAAGTCCTTTTGGATTAGCGGTTCTTATTGCAACGTTCTTATTATTACTTGCAGGTGTATTTATGGTAATTCAATTGCAAGACGATTTCGAACAATTTCATTTTGAAAGAATTGCTTCGACTTGGGGATTGCCATTTTTAATAATCACAACAATATTGTTTTTCTACCAAACAGGAGTTTTCTTGTATAGCTCTTATTTGTACTTAAGATACAAAGCAATTCCATCGGTTTCAGACGATTTATTGCCAACGTGTACGATTATCGTTCCAGCATACAATGAAGGAAAACTAGTTTGGGACACTTTATTGAGCCTTGCAGAAAGCGATTATCCAGCAGAAAAATTACAGCTTTTGGCTATTGACGATGGAAGTAAAGATGATACTTGGTATTGGATGCAAGAAGCAAAAGCAAAATTGGGAGATCGTGTAACGATTTTTCAGCAACCTAAAAACCAAGGAAAACGCCAAGCGTTGTACAGAGGATTTAAATTAGGAACAGGAGAAATTTTTGTAACTGTAGATAGTGATTCTATTGTAAAAAAAGACACTCTTAGAAACTTAGTTAGCCCATTTGTGGTAAACAAAAAATGTGGTGCAGTTGCAGGAAACGTTCAGGTTTTGAACAACAAAAAAGCAATTTTACCAAAAATGCTTAATGTAAGTTTCGTAATGAGTTTCGAATTCCAACGTTCTGCAGAAAGTGAATTAGGTTCTGTATTATGTACACCAGGTGCTTTGGCAGCGTACAAAAGAGATGCCGTTTTCAATTGTCTTCCAGAATGGATCAACCAAACTTTTATGGGACAGCCATCAGATATTGGAGAAGATCGCGCTCTTACCAATATGATTTTGAAACAAGGTTTTGAAGTGAAATTTCAAAGAAATGCAGTGGTATTAACCAATGTTCCAGAAGAATATAAAGGATTATACAAAATGTTCATTAGATGGGCGAGAAGTAACGTTCGTGAAAATCTTATGATGGCAAAATTTGTTTTCAAAGATTTTAGAAAAGATTCAAAATTTGGACCAAGAATGCTGTTTTTAAATCAGTTTTTTAAAATTGCAATGACGTATCCATTTCTATTGTTTATGTTTTACTTTATCGCGGTTCACCCCGTGTTATTTTTAAGTTCAACATTAATGGCAATCTTAATATTTTCAAGTTTTTCAATGTTGTTTTACGCAAAAAGATACACGCTTTCAGAATCTTTCTGGGCTTATTCTTACAGTGTTTTTTACACTTTCAGTTTATTCTGGATTGCGCCTTATGCCATTGCAACAGCCAACAAAAAAGGCTGGTTGACAAGAGGACTATAAATTTAGTACACTATTCATTCTATTATATAAAACTCCGCCCAATGAAAACCCGCTGTAGTGTCAGCGGGTTTTCTATTTTTATTTAGAATCTAGTACAGCAATAATCTGCCTTTTCATTGTGGTATTGGTATAGTCCAGAGCTTCGGCATAAGAAACAGAATATTTTCTGTCTATGTTTTGAAAATGTTCTGGAAACGAGCTTAAAATTTTATCGTAATAAATATCCAACTGTTTTTCTGAAGGCATTTCATATTTCAAACGAAGTTGAAATCTTCGCAGTAAAGCGCTATCTATTATTTCGTAATGATTGGTGGCACAGATCAATAAACTATCAGAAGGGAAATAATCAAAAAGCTGGATTATAGTGTTGACCAAACGCCTCATTTCACCAACATCTTTGTCATCGCTGTCACGGCTTTTTCCAATTTGGTCAAATTCATCTAAGAATAAAACCGCTCTTTCGCGAATAGCTTTATCAAAAATAGCTTTTAAGTTTTTAGAAGTTTCGCCTATCCTAGAATCGACAACAGTGCTGAGGTTGACTATGATAATCTTTTTGTTTAAAGTATGGGCAATCGCTTTTGCGGTTGTAGTTTTACCGCAGCCAGAACTACCGTGCAGTAAAATCTTGTTGTCAACTTTAAGATTATATTGCTTTAATTCTTCGATATATTGATGTTCTTTGATAATCTGAAGCAAAGCAGCTTTATTTTCTTCGCTAAAAAACAAATCGTCTAAAGCAATTTTTTCAGTATCAATTACGGTAAGATCATTCAGGTTCATCTGCTTTTAATTTGCTGCAAAATTAAGTTTTATTCTGCAATGTTTTCGTTCCAGATTTCTTTTCCTAAAAAACGGTTTCCAAAAATTGACGTGCCAATTCTCACCATATTAGAGCCTTCTGCAATGGCGAGTTCCAAATCTTGAGACATTCCCATAGAAAGTTTTAAATCGTGTAAGTCTTCAATTCCTTCTGAATAAATCTCATCTCGTATGGTTCTTAGAAGTCGTAACGACGGAATCATTTTTTCTTTTTCAACATCCAAAAGCCCAATGCTCATTAAACCTTTAATATTCAAGGTTTCGTACGTTTTTATTTTTTTAATGAAAGATAAAACGTCTTCTGGCGGCAATCCGAATTTGCTTTCTTCGTAGGAAGTATTGACTTGAACAAAAACATCCAATTTTCTGTTTTGATTTTGAAGCTGTTTGTGCAATTCATCAGCCAAATTGATTCTGTCCAAAGATTGAATGCAAGTAACATATTTCAAAACATCTTTGACTTTGTTTGTTTGGAGATGACCAATAAAATGCCTTTCAATAGGTAGGTTTTTCAAAACATCATTTTTATCTCGCAATTCCTGCATTTTGTTTTCGCCCATTAAAGTTTCGCCAGCTTCTATCGCGATTCGTATTTTTTCGGCAGGAACAGTTTTGGTTGCCAATAAAAGCTGTACATCTTCAGGATTTCTTCCAGCAATCTTGCAAGCATTTTCAATGCGTTGATGCACTTTAATTAAATTAAAAATAATATCGTTTTTCATATTGCAAAATTAAATGGAAACCACAAAATTCTACTGGACCAGAACCTTTCAAAAAATGAAAAAACTGGATGATTCACGACTTTCATATCCACCGTAAATTTGTGTCATAAAATAATAAAACTTAGAACCTTAGTAACTTAGAATCTTAGCACCTTAAAAAACATGAAAATAGCAGTTTGGGATACCTATGTAACCCGCAAAGACGGAAAAATTATGCACTTTGATATTTTGGTAGACGAAAATGTTAACGATGCAGAGCAAGTTTACGAATATGGGAAAAAGTACCTGAAAAGTGTTGCGCAAGAAGGACAGACTTTGTCTTCTAAAGAATGTCGTTTTTGCCATATTGATAAAGCGCCGATTGAAGTAGAAAATCAGATTCGGGAAAATGGGTTTTCTATTATTGAAATGGAAAACTGTAATTAGTTTTTAAAAGAAACTGATGACTAGAAAGTCTTCGACTCCGCTCAGCCAGACAGCGATTTATGTTACCCTGAGCGAAGTTGAAAGGCTTTTTATAACAATTTAGAAAGCGCTATAATTCCCTCTTCCATTTGTTTTTCAGAAAGAGAAGCATAGCCCAGACGAAAACCTTTAATGGTTTCATCAAAACTAAATCGGTTTGGACTCATGATTTGAATGCCTTGCGATTTTAGCTTCTCAAAAATTTCTAAAACATTACAATCTGCTTTTGGAACAATCCAAAATGCAAGTCCGCCTTCGGGTTTTGTGAAAGTAATTTTATTTTGAAGATATCGATTTAACAAGCTTTCAAAAAAATCTCGTTTGTTTTTATAAACCAAATTGGCTTTTTTAAGATGGCGCTTTATTTTGCCTTCATTAATAAGGCTTAAAATTGCTTCTTCCATAATATTATCACCCTGGACATCGATGATTTTTCTATGATTTCCAATCTTTAGAACATTCTCATGCGAACTGACTAAATATCCAATACGAAGTGCAGGAGCAACAATTTTGCTAAAAGTGCCAATGTAAATATAGTTTTTCAGACCCGAATAACTCGAAATAGGAAGTATTGGTCTTAGTCCGAAATGAAATTCGTTATCGTAATCGTCTTCAATAATCGTAAAATTATATTGGTTAGAAAGTTCAATCAATTTTAATCTCTTTTTTAGAGACAGAGTAACGGTAGTTGGAAATTGATGATGAGGAGTAACATAAATTGCCTTTATGTTTTTATGCTGTAGATATTTTTCGACTTGATCGATATCCAATCCGTCCGATTCTATATTTACAGGAAGTAGAGTTGCACCTGCATTTTCAAAAGCTTCCCAAGCGGGTTTGTACCCAGGATTTTCAACCAAAACAAAATCGCCTGATTTTAAAATACAATGAGAGGCAAGATACATCGCCATTTGGCTTCCGCGTGTGATACAGATTTGATCGTGAGAAATACTCATGCCGCGTTTAAAATTAAGCATTTGAGCAATTGATTTTCTGAATTCTAAATTTCCTAATTCGCTACTATAACCCATAATCTGCCAACGTGATTTTCGGCTAAATAATTCGCGATACGCTCTAGCCAAATCATTCATTGGTGCCAATCGGCTATCAGGGAGTCCGTCGTCAAAAACTAAAATTTTTTTAGGATCTTCAACTTTAACTTTTTGCTCTTTTTCATTTTCTGACGAATGACTGATTTTTGGCAACGATTCTGTTACAAAAGTTCCCTTTCGGTCAATGGTTATCAGCCAGCCTTCAGCAGTTAAAACATCTAAAGCTTCTACAACAGTATTTCGGTTTACTTTCAGTAATTCAGCCAATTGTCTGCTTCCTGGCAATGCATTTCCGCTGACCAGTTTTCCTGTTTTGATAGCGTCAATTACAGCATCGGCAATCTGCAGGTAAATTGCTTTATCTGATTTTTTGTCTAAATGAATTTGTAATGGCCAAGGTCGAAGCATCTGGACTGTTTGTTGTTGCTAAATTAAGTTTATTCAGTAGTCCAAAATTAACTTTTTTTGACGGAATAATAGTGATATTTATGCTAAAAGAAATACCTTATTTTGTTGTTTTTTAGACTTTTAGGAAACATTTTTTCGAAACTCTCATTTTAATTTTGCATCGTCAAATAATTGATTTTTAATGTTTTAAAAATGAAAGGTTTATGAAAATAGTAAATATAATAATCCTAATAACAGCATGTGTTTTTGGCAACCCAAAACCAAAAGAAGAAAATACGATAAAGGATTCTGATGCAGAACGTTTTAATCAACAGATTGAAAATGTAAAAAAAATGAGCGCTTCTGGAGTTTATAATTCTAAAATCGCATTTTTTATTGATATGAGAATTAAATCGGGTAAAAATAGATTCTTTGTTTATGATCTTGAAAACGACAAACTAATTGATGAAGGTTTAGTAGCAAATGGTGCAGGTTCTGAAACGGGTGTAAAAGGAGAATTGAAATTTAGCAACGAACCGAATTCTAAATGCACTTCGCTTGGATGTTATACAATAGGAAAATCGTATAGAGGAATGTTTGGAAAAGCTTATGTTTTAAAAGGGCTGGACCAAACGAATAATAATGCCGTTAAAAGAATGATTGTATTGCATTCATATTCGGCAGTTCCAGAAGGAGAACAGGATCATTATATTGCTCTTAGTCAAGGGTGTCCCATGGTTAGTGAAGTGTTTTTTAAAAGACTTGAAAAAATTATCGATAATTCGAAGTCGAATATTATCCTGAATATTTATTATTAATTCGAAAGAATTTTTTCTTAAGGAAACTAGATTTGAACGCAGATAAAACAGATTCACTATAGTGAAAACGCAGATTAACAGAGATTTTTAAAAATCAGTTTTTTCCGTGTCTTCGCTATAGTGAATCTGTTTTATCCGTGTCTAATTTTATGTTTCTTTTTTATTTTAGAAATTTTGAGTTAAAAAAGATAGCCTGAAAAGACTCAATTTTATATTTAAAGAAATTGGCTACGGTATTTTTTTGAAATTTAATAAAAATACAATATTAACGCAACAGCGTTTTAAATCTATTATTTTAAAATATTCATTTTATTTTAATCCTGAATCTTACTTAAGCTTAAAAAACATGAAGGTTTTATGGGGAGAATTGAAAAATTTATAAAGTTTTTTTATTTGCAAAATTATGTTTTCTTGCAAAAATAAAGATGTGTTGTCGAGAACAAATTAGGATTATTAACGGAATTTATTAAGTTTGTTGCGAATTATTCAATCTCGATAAACAGCCAATCATTGCCAAATTCCATCTTAAATCAGGATCAAATTTTAATCGATCGTCTTCGTGGCGGCGATGAATCGGCATTGACAGAGTTGTATAATAAATTTTGGCAGGCACTTTTTATGTCTGCTTACAATGTGATTAAAGACAAAGAATTGTGCGAAGATATTATTCAGGATATTTTCATGAATATTTGGCACAACCGCGAAAAGATAGAAATTCATATTTCACTTAAAGGGTATATGTATGCCTGTGCGAGATATCAGGTTTTTAATCATTTGAGAAAAAATAAAGACAAAGTTCATGTCGAACTTTTTGATGATGTAGAAAAGCGCTTTTTATCTACAACTCCAGAAACGCAATTAATGCACGACGAATTGGTGCAGCAGCTTAATTTAATCATTGCAGGACTTCCTGAAAAATGCCAAGCTGTTTATAAGTTAAGCAGAGAAGAACAGCTAAGTCATAAAGAAATTGCCGAACGACTCAACATTTCTACAAAAACAGTCGAAAATCATATTACAAAAGCGTTGCATACGATTCGATCTTCTATGGGCGAAAGTATGAGTATAGCCATGATTTTATGGTTCACAAAAAATATCTTTTAGCAAAAAAATAAATGAAGTGTTTGGGCTGAGGATGTGTGGTTTTTCTTCTTTTTTAATTCTTTTTCAAAAAAAATAAAAAAAAATGCAATTGGGAATAGGGGGTATATGCCTTTTAGGTTACTTACTCTATATACTCCCGAAATAATACAATAAAAAATGAAAAAAGAGGATTTCTTACTGTTACTAAATAGATATCTTTCCGGTGATACTAATCTCGAGGAGAATAATAAATTATTAAATTATTACGAAAGTTTCCAGACAGATAAAGAGTGGGACGAAGCTTTGGGTTCTAAAGAAGAATTAGAATTTAGAATGAGAAACCGTCTTCAAAAT
The DNA here is from genome assembly GCF_056824325.1 of Flavobacterium sp. B330r. Taxonomy (NCBI): domain Bacteria; kingdom Pseudomonadati; phylum Bacteroidota; class Flavobacteriia; order Flavobacteriales; family Flavobacteriaceae; genus Flavobacterium; species Flavobacterium sp. B330r. The sequence goes on along the minus strand of NZ_CP124860.1, from coordinate 494,594 downwards.
GCCATTCAATCTGAAGAAACTCCAATAATATCAATACAGCCATTTTATACCAAAACAGCTTTCAAATTGACTGTTATGGCGGCATCATTATTATTGCTGATTTCAATTTCATTAATCATTAATAAAACAAATCCGCTTAAGATTGAAACCCCGCAAATGGCGCACAAAGAAATCCTAATTGGAAGCGATAAAGCAACTCTGACTTTAGAAGACGGTTCTGTTATAGCCTTAGAAAAAGGAAAATCTTACACCAAAGGAAATGCTTCTAGTAACGGAGAAAAATTAGTTTACAATTCAAACGGAAAATCTGCAGCAATTGCCAATAACCTTTTAACGATTCCGAGAGGAGGGCAGTTTTTTGTACAGCTGGCAGACAGTACCAAAGTCTGGCTGAATTCGGAATCACAATTAAAATATCCTGTCGCTTTTGTTGATGGAGAAACAAGACAAGTAGAACTAGTTTATGGAGAAGCGTATTTTGAAGTATCGCCAAGTACCAAACATAAAGGTTCGAGATTTAAAGTAAAAACTGAAAATCAGAATGTAGAAGTAATTGGAACCGAATTTAATATTAAAGCTTACAGAGACGAATCTGCTATTTATACCACTTTGGTCAAAGGAGTTGTAGCAGTTAGCAATACTAGTAAAAAACAAATTCTGACTCCAAACCAGCAATCTAAAATAACAGAATATAACGGAAATATTAATGTTTCTGAAGTTGATGTCTATAATGAAATTTCTTGGAGAAAAGGTTTGTTCGTGTTTAAAGGAATGCCTCTAAAAGATATTGCGAGAGTATTGTCAAGATGGTACGATGTTGATATTGTCTTTGCAGATCCAGCGCTTGGCAATGTCAAGTTTAATGGGGTTTTAAATAAGAATCAGAAATTAGAAGACATATTAACCACGATCAAGAATATTAATTTTATTAATGCCTATGAGAAAAAAGACAATAAAATTATAATCAAATAAAAAAGAAAAGGGATTAAAGTTTAGACCTCTCACCGTACTGCGCTTTATCCCTTTCTGTGTATCAACCAGTAAGTCAGTTTTATTAACCAACCAACCAATTAACATGTAAATTTATGAAATTTAAATTAACCAGTGCCTATTTCTATTTTAGAAACAGGCTAATTATTAACATTATGAGAACTTTTATCTTCTTGTTTTGTACTACAATTTTTGGTTTTTCTCCCGTAAATCTATTTTCACAAAACACGAAAGTTGTAATTACAGCTGATAAAACAGTATCTGTTGACGAAGTTTTTGACATCATTACAAAACAGACCAATTATACTTTCATTTATCAGGAAGATTTATTTAAAAAATTGCCTAAAGTACATTTGAAAAAAGGAAAAATTAAGGTCAATGATTTATTGGAAGCCAGTTTCTCTGATAAAGATTTTGATTTTAGTTTTTCTGCTGGAAATACGATTATTGTAAAAGAAAGAAAAGCAGAGAAAGTTGTCGTTCAATCTAAAATAATCGAAATTAAAGGAACAGTTACCAATGAAGCCAAAGAGCCACTGCCAGGAGTTAACATTAAAGTAAGAGGTACAAATGTTGCTGTGCAGACCGATTTTGACGGAAAATATACAATTAGTGCACCAGAAGATGGGCAAATTTTGTTTACCTATATCGGGCACAAAGCGCAGGTAGTGGAGATAAACAAAAGAAAAGTAATCAATATTACACTAGCTCAAGAAACTAAAGAACTTGTTGGCGTTGTTGTAAATACAGGGGTTACGGTGCGTAAGAAAGAATTAATTACGGGTGCAGTTACTGTTTTTAGAGGTGAGGAATTAAGACAGATTTCTACGCAAAATGCAGTTCAGGCTTTAAAATCATTAGATCCGTCTTTTATTGTGGTCAATAATAATATTGCAGGTTCAAACCCAAATATTCTGCCAACAATCGAGGTGAGAGGACAGACAAGTTTAACGGCCAATCAGGTTGACAGTCAGTTTAGAGATGATCCAAATCAGCCTTTGTTTATTCTGGACGGATTTCCAACTACTTTACAGCAAGTTGTCGATTTGGATATTAATAGAATTGCAAGCATCACTTTATTAAAAGATGCGGCTTCAACTGCATTGTACGGTTCTCGATCTGCAAATGGAGTTGTGGTTATTGAAACCAATAAACCTCTTCCTGGAAAACTGCAGTTTAATTATGTATATAATTCTTCTTATGAATTAGCAGACTTAAGTGTTTATCATTTAATGAATGCAGCGCAAAAATTAGAATTTGAAAGACTTTCAGGCGCATTTATTGTTAAGGATGGAACTGCCGAATCTACTCCATTAACTTGGGATAAAGAATATAACAGACGTCTGGCTGCAGTACGCAGCGGTGTAGATACGTATTGGTTAAACGAACCGATACAGATGGGGATTACTTCTGGACACAGTTTGAATTTTGGCGGAGGTTCTGATGAGTTTAGATTTAACATTGCTGGAAATTACAAAACACTAACAGGAACAATGAAAGGTTCTGAGCACGATACTTGGGGTTATAATACAACTTTGACTTACAGAAAAAACAAATTAAGTCTTAACAACCAGTTTTTTGTTTCTGGAGGAACGAATCAGGAATCTCCATACGGTTCATTTGAAACTTGGGCAAAAGCAAGTCCGTATTATCCAAAGTATAACGAAAATGGAGTGATAACACGTTATATGGATGGTTCGTCATTGCCATTAACTAGTTTGCAAACCATTGTAAACCATCCTGCTAATCCGCTTTACAATGTCTTTTTAGGAAGTTATAACAAAGGAAAAGACTTTAATTTTACGAATAACTTCGCTATTAATTATGATGTAAACTCGCATATCAAGGCAACTGGAGCTCTATCTGTTTCAAGATTGGATAACTACAATGTCGTTTTTGTTTCTCCAGACGATACTCGTTTTGTAAATAACATTGCGACAGAAAAAGGAACGTATAACAGGTATGATGCCATTACCGATAAATGGAATGCAAATCTTGGTGCAACGTACTCAAATGTTTTTAAGAACTTTCATTCTTTTAACTATACGATTAGAGCTTCGGCTTTAGAGACAAAAAACAATTCTTATAAATCATTTTTAAGAGGATTTCCTCTTGGAGTTCCTGGCAATCCTTCATTTGCTTTTGGATATGAGCCAAATGGAAAGCCAGAAATTTATACCGAATTAATTAGAAGTGTCGATTTGACTAACCAAATTAACTATGCTTACGACCGCAGATTTTTATTCGATTTTACTCAGACAATTTCAGGAGCGACCAATTTTGGAACCAATAAAAAATATTCGCCTTATTGGGGAATTGGTTTTGGATGGAATTTGAACAATGAGTTTAGAATGAATGAAGATATTGTCAATATTTTTAAAATTCGTGCCAATATCGGTCAGACCGGAAATCAAAACTTAGTGGGTTTTGCTTCTTATGATGTATATGCTTATAACCCAAATACCAACGTTTTTGGTCCTGGATTAGGAGTCTCTCAAATTGCAAACCCAAATTTAGAAGCGCAAAGAACCAAGGATTTGTCTTTAGGATTAGATCTGGCTATGTTTAGAAACAGATTTACGATGACTCTAGGAGCTTACAAACGTAAAACGTCTCCACAGATTGTAGCGATCGATCTTGCAGCTTCAACAGGACTTAACGGTTATCCTTTAAATGTTGGGTATTTAACTACTCAGGGATTAGAGTTAAAAATGAACTACAATTTTATCTATGATTTGAGCAGAAATTTTGTTTGGGGAATAGGTTTAATGGGAACGACAGGAGATAATGAACTTGGAGGTTTTGGTAATGCATTGGCTTCGTTAAATTCTGAAGCGCAAAAAACAACCAGTTTAACGAGATATTATGATGGAGCAAGCAGTAATGACCTTTGGGCTGTACCTTCATTAGGAATTGACCCAGCAACAGGAAGAGAAATTTTCTTAAAGAAAGATGGTCAGACTACTTTTATTTTGGATAAAAAAGATGAAGTAGTAATGGGGAATTCTAGAGAAACGGCTACAGGAGTAGTTTCTACAAACTTAAACTACAAAGGTTTTAGTTTTGGATTGTTTGTGCGCTATAGTTTTGGTGCAGAAAGATTTAACTCTGCCTTGTACAACAAAGTAGAAAATATATCAAGAGATAATATTTTTGATAATCAAGATGTGAGAGCTTTTACAGACCGTTGGACAACTCCTGGTCAGATGGCACAATTTAAAGCGATCGGACTAACCAATAATACCCCAATCTCATCCCGTTTTATCCAAAAAGATGATTACATCTCTGGAGAATCTATTCGATTAGGCTACAGATTAACAGATAGAGCTTGGTTAAAAAGAAACGGATTAACTGCTTTAGGATTTAATGTTTTTGCAAACGAATTCTTCCGTGTTTCAACCATAAAAGCAGAACGTGGTATCGATTATCCTTTCTCAAGAATATATTCTTTGAGTCTTAATTTATCATTTTAATAAAGAAATTATGAATAAGTATTTATATAAAATTACATTCCTTTTGCTTGCTTCTTTTGTTGCAATAAGCTGCAGTGATTTTTTGGATGTTGTGCCACAAGATAAAATATTAGAAGATCAGGCATATAGCTCTGAAGCGGGTATGCAAAATGTGCATAACGGACTTTATCTTCAGCTGGCTGTAAATAATCTTTACGGCAGACAGCTTACCATGGATGCGGTAGAGATTTTAGGACAGCAGTATAATATGACTGGAACACATGTTAAAGCGAAAATAGCAAGTTATTCGTATGCTGAAACACTTCCAAAAAATACTTTCGCCGGCATTTGGGAAAGCGCTTTTACAACAGTTTTATCTGCAAATAAATTTTTAGAAAGTATTGATGAACATCCTGAGATTATTTCAGCTGAGAAAGCAAATCTTTTAAAAGGAGAAGCTATTGCTATTCGTGCTATGCTGCATTTTGATATGTTAAGATTGTACGGTCCAATTTACAAAATAGCACCAGCAGATCCGTCAATACCTTATTATGATGCTGCAGTGACATCTAATAACCCGATTTTGCCCGCTCAAGATGTTATTGCAAAAATTACTGCCGATTTAGATGCAGCAATAGTGCTTTTAGCAAATGATCCGATATTAACTACAGGAAAAATCACGGGATCGACAGCGTTTGATGGCAATCCGTATTATTCCGTAAACCGCGGACAAAGAATGAATATACTGGCGGTAAAATGTTTAAAAGCGAGAGTTCTTTTATACGCTGGAGATAAAACTGGAGCTTTTGCTCTGGCAACTGAAATTATAAATTTTGTAAAAACACAGTCTTTTATTTATTGGACTCCATTTTTAGAAGCGACAAACACTTCCAATCCAGATCGTATTTTTTCTACTGAGAATTTCTTTGCGCTTAGCGATTATACTTTGTATACCAAACAAAAAGCACTTTTTGATTCTAGTTTAGACGAGTTTAATATTTATGCGCCAATGCTGAGCAGAATAAATGCTGTTTTTGAGTCTAATGATAATGATTATAGAAGTTTGCCGAGTTGGAAAATTCCAATTACGGGAGGAAAAACCCAGAAGACATTTTTTAAGTATGAAGATGTAACAGACAAAACTAAACTTTTCCGTCTTCAGATTCCGATGTTCAAACTATCAGAACTATATCTTATTGCAGCAGAAACGGCACCCGTGCCAGCCGATGGTATTGCTTTCTTGAACACACTGCGATTTAATAGAGGTTTGACCAATTTAGCTGCAACTGCAGTATTGGCTACAGAAATTACAAAAGAGTACAGAAAAGAATTTATAGGCGAAGGACAATTGTTTTTCTACTACAAAAGAATCAATTCGACTGCAATTCCAAATGGTTCTGCTTCTTCAGGAAATGTTACCATGAATGCCGTTAAATATGTAGTGCCATTACCAGAATCGGAAGTTAATTTTCAAAACTAAAAAAAGTAATCATGAAAAAAATATTGATTTTAAGCATTCTTCTTTTTTCTCTGTTTGGCTTAACATCTTGCGATAAAGAAGAAATTGAAACTTATAAAGCTACCAATAACATTTATTTTCCGCTTGCTGTATTTCCAGCATACAACAACGCACCGCTTATAGACAGTACAGGATTCAGTTTTAGTTTTGATAAAGCTGATGTTACCGGAAGAATTTATAGCATTCCCGTACAAGTTCAAGGAACTGTAAGTGATGTTGACCGTCAAATTAAAGTTTCGGTAGATCCTTCAAGTACCGCAGTTTTAGGCACACATTTTTCTTTGCCCGAAAATATTGTTCTGCACGCTGGTAGAGAAAAAGATTCTATTCCCGTAATCGTTCATAGAACTTTAGATTTAAAGGATAAGGCCGTAACATTAGTTTTGAATCTGGAAGAAAACGAATTTTTTACTGTCAATATGAAGGACAGAATAACAAATGTTTTGACACAGAAAAAGATTCACTATACGCGTTTTAAGTTGACTTTTACAGACAAGCTTACGCAACCAATAAGTTGGCAACCAGGAACATTTGGTGTATTTACCGCTAAAAAACTCTTTTTAATGTGTGATTTGATGAATTTGGAGCCAGAAATGTTTAACCTGCCTACAAGTGCGCCAGGACTTTCAATACCTGAAGTCTTGTATTATGGAAGTTTTATGAAACGTTATCTGGCCGATCAGAAAGCCAATGGCAATACTATTTATGAGGAAGACGGAAAAGAAATGTTTTTTCCTTAAAACCATTCTTTAATTTAAAAATATAAAGCGATGTTTAAAAATATAAAAATACAGACAGCCATAATAGCGCTCCTCTTTTTGGCATACGGATGTGTAAGCGATGAAGGAAATTACAATTATGAGAAGATCAATGAATTTAATGTAACAGGAATACAAGAAGAATATACGGTTTATACGGGAGATTATTTTAAGATTGCACCCGAATTAAATCCAACTTTAGATGACGGCAAAGATCCTGACCGATATGAATATAAATGGGTTGCGGTAAATCCTTTAAAATTGGTTGACGAGGCGAGGACAACTATTGCGACCACAAAAAATTTGGATGGTATTTTAAAATTACCGCCGGCAAAATATAGTCTTTATTATTTTATCAAGGATAAAGTAACGGGAATCAACTGGCAGCAGCCCATTATTACCTTAAATGTAGTTTCTTCTATTTATGAAGGATGGCTGGTTGTGGGAGATGTAGACGGAAAAGCTCGATTGGATATGGTTTCTGTAATTCCAGGAATTCCACAGCCGCGTATTATAAACGATGTGCTAGATGCCGCTGGGTCTGCATTGAAATTAAAAGGAAAAGCTGTAGATGTAGAAACTTTTAGCGGGCCTTTGTCAGGAAGTATCATTTATGGAATTTATGTAACAGCATCAGAATCTGGAACAGCAAGATTAGAACCCGATTCTTTTGAATGGAATCAGACCATGAATATTGCATACGAAACAATTGGAGGAAATTTTCCAACCAATTTTGCAGTAGATTTTATGAAATGTCCTGGAGGATCAGAAAATTACCTGTATAAGGATGGTGATATTTATTATTATAATAGAGCCGTACAAATTAGATATGGATTGCCCCAAAATAAAGTAGATCTTGAAACTAAAACTTTCTATGCAGCTCCTTTTATCGCAGAAACCACAGGAACAGGAACTCCTGTCTTTTTTGATGCTGAAAAACATCGTTTTCTACGTTATAGTTCTTCAAAAGGAAATTGTTCGGCAATGCCTCCTGTTACAGCTTCTCCAACAACACTGGATTGGAATAATCCCAACTGCGAGCTGATTTTTATGACTACATCAAATTTCAATTTAAATGAAAGTTTTGCGGTATTAAAGAATATTTCTACAGGCAAATTCTATCTGCTTCGTTTTAATACAAGTGCCGTGCAGACCTATTATAAAGAAATGCTGAATGCGCCCGATTTAGATAAAGCCACAAAATTTGCCGTAAGTCCAGATGCTGGTTATTTATTTTATACTGTTGGAAACAAAGTGTATGAATATGACAGCGGAACGCAATCTGCAAAATTAATGTTAGATAAAGGAAATGAAGAAATTACCTATATAGGTTTCAGCAAAAGAGGGAAAAAGGAGATTATCAGCAAATTAATTGTGGGTTCTTACAGCACAACAGGAAAATTAGAATTGTATACTGTGCCGCCTGTAAATGGTAATTTAATTTTAGAAAGCAGTTATTCAGGCTTATGCAAAATTGTCGATGTTACTTATCGTGTTCGATAATGATAGGAAGTTAAAAATCTAAAAATAAAACCGAATGAAGTATAAATCTCATTCTTCATTCGGTTTCTAAAAACCACATTTTATGAAACGATTTATTAAAATCGCAAGCGCAGTTTTGCTGCTTGCCTGTCCATCTATTGCCTTAAAAGCACAAGCGCAATCCACTCAAGAAAGTTGGGAACAAGCTAAAAAACAGGCTGAAACAGAGAAAAAAATGATTTTTGTCGACTTGTATTTCACAGGCTGTATGCCGTGTGCACAAATGGACAAAGAAGTATTTCCAGATCCAAAAGTTGCTGCAGTTTTAAATGCCGATTTTGTAACGTTCAAATCGGATATTTTAAAAGAAGAAATTGGTAAAAAGCTATGCATGAAATATGGCGTTACCGGATTTCCGACCTTTCTGTTCCTGAATGCAGACGGAAAAGTAATTGATATTGCGGGTGGTTTTCAAAACGTAGAGCAATTTACTGCCTTGCTTCAAAACGCGAAAGAAGCGGCCAAAAAAGGAATCTTCAAAAAGTACAGTCCAGAAATTCAAGAAAAAGAGTATCCTGATTTTTACAAACAAGCGTATTTAGATGGAAAAAGAAACGTACCATTTGAGGTTATCGATACGTATTTGAAATCTAAAGATGCTTCTGAAGAGATCTCTTTTGTAATTATTACTGGATTAAGAGTAGGGAAACAATATGACGATCCATTTCTTTTTGCTAGTAAAAAATTAGCGACAGATTACGGAAAATGGAGTGTTAACAGCCATGTATTTACCATATTACAACGTAAGAAAAAAGAGTTCGAAAAAAAGAATGATTTGAAAGGATTTACAGAATTGATAAATGATTCGAAAGAACTTTACACACCAGAAGAATTTGCAAAATATTCAGGTATTTTATTGAAAGATTTCGGAGTAGAAAAAGTGGTAGTGAAGCCAAATACGGCACAAAAGTAAACCGAAATGAAAAAGATAATCCTGCTTTTAATATTGATTTTTGGCTGTACAATTTATGCTCAAAATAGCATTCAGAAATCTATTAAAACTTTCGAAAAAGCCTTTAAGAATAAAAGTTATCAAGAAATGAAAGATCTTCTGGCGCCACAATTTACAGTTGGCGTTGGAGATTCTTCTTCAAACGAATTTTATCTGAATGGTATTTTTAAAGCATTTCCAGCTTTAGATTCAATTCAGATTGGAAAATCTGTGGCGATTAAAAATGAAACTTTTGTCTTGGTAGATTTCTGTTTTAATGGAAAAGAAAAAAAGCCATCTCAAATTGTTTTCAACTCAGAAAATAAAATCCTGTACGTGACTTTTTTGGATGGCTTATATAAAGTGGATCGACATGCAACAGTAAAAGAAGTAGCAAGTATTCCATTTGAAATTATCGAAAACGGAATCGCCATTAAAATAAAACTAAATAAAGCCGATCGTGAGTTTTTAATGCTTTTTGATACGGGCGCCGACGGAATGGCACTCAATCCAGACAGCGCGTACAAAGCGGGAGTTGTGGTTACCAAAAGTAAATCGGCATCTGTAGTTGGCGGAAGTCAGCAAGTGCAGTATTCGGCAGATAATACGATTTATATTGGCGATCAGGTTCTCAAGAATCAAGGCTTGGTTATTTTTCCGAAACATGGTGTTTACGACGGATTATTTGGCGCCAATCTGCTTCGCAATTTTATCACTTCTGTCAATTTTGATACCATGACGATTGACTTGTACAATTTTGGAAATTTTAATTATTGGGGAAAAGCAAAGCCATTAGTTTTTGATTATAAATCGGGACTTCCGGTAGTAAAAATGAATCTGACTTTTGAAGATAAAAAAACAGTCGAAGGCAGTTTCACTTTTGATACTGGAGCAGGTTATGATTTAATTGCTTACGGACCTTTTAATCATAAAAATAATCTAGAGGCGAGCTTAAAAACCGAATATACATCTGTGAATTACAGTCTGGGAAAACAAACCAAAATTGTGGGAGGAGCCATTCCAAATGTTGCTATAAATGGGAATAATTTTCCAAACGTAACAATTGCTTTGCAGGAATACGAAGAAGCCAATAAAAACTGGGCTTATGCCGATGGTTCTCTTGGAATCGATTTAATAAAACGTTTCAATTTTACAATCGATTTGTTGCATAAAACCGCTTATCTCGAACCCAATAAAAATTTCAAAAAAATACCATCTTTCTATTTAAGCGGACTGGAATTAGATTTTGACGAAAACCAAAATCTTATTGTAAAAAGAATTATCAATCAGGAAAATGAAGATTTGAAGAAAGTGAAAGTTGGCGCCAAAGTCACACAAATCAATGACTATGAAGCCAAGGAATTATTGAATTCTGAAAATCTTAAAAAGCTGAAAGAAACCAAAGAAAGTAAAGACTTTATTATAGAACAAGGCGATCAATCGATGCGAATTTCAATTTAAAATATCAATCCAAAAACAAAAAAACAATGAAAAAACACATTTTTTACTTCATTTTGACCTTTATCACGGTTCAAATGAGTTTTGCTGCCAGCCTTTCAGAATATGCAGTAATCAGAGGGACAATTTCAATTCCAGATTTCAAGGCAAAAGAAGTTACACTTTACAGTGTCGAAGAAGGAAAGCCAGCCGTTGCCGCTACCGCAAAAGTTAATTCGCTGGGGGAATTCGGCTTTATGACACCAGTTTCAGCTGCTGGCTTTTATTATATCGATTACGGACAATTTAAAAGTAGAAACCAATTAATCCGTTTGTATTTAGAACCAAAATTAGACATCAATCTTGTAATCAATAAAACGAATTATGTTTTGAGCGGGAAGAATGTCGGACAGAACGCTTTGGTACAAAAAGCAAATGAAATCTACAACGATTTTGCGCCTTTCGCAAGATTGGGAGGAAATGAAACCTATGTAGAATTTTATCCCTTCATTGATAAAGGTGTGACCAAAGCAGAAGAATTTTCGAAATCAATAAAAACGAAAGATGCTAACTTTAATAAGTTATTAAAATTGGCCGTTGCAACAGATGTTGAAGAATTGACTTATACTTTTTTTAGAATGCCAAGAACAGCATTTCCAGACAAAGACGATCGTCCAGCAGTAATCAAAACATGGCAGACAGACAAAAAGTTTACAGATCCAGATCTACTAAAATTGCAAAACGGCGTTTCTTTAATGTCAAATTATTTCTTTTATGTAACTATGAATTCTGGTGATGCGCCAAAACGTTTAGATTTAACTGAAGCAATTACCCATATTACAGATCCTGCTTTAAAAGATGTTTATTTACGTGATGCAGTTGCAAATTCAAGAATGAAAATTGAAGAATACGAAAAAATCGCACCAAGCATAAAACCGTTTATGATTTCTGATAATAGCAAAGCATTTTTGTTAGAATATGAAAAAGTATTGCATAAAAACGTTGGTCAGAAAGGATTAGATTTTACATATAAAGACATTAACGATAAAGCGGTTTCGTTTTCAGATTTTAAAGGTAAATTTGTTTACATCGATTTATGGGCAACTTGGTGCGGACCTTGTAAAGCAGAGATTCCTCACATGAAAAAAATCGAAGAAGATTATCACGGAAAAAATATTGTTTTTGTAAGTCTTTCGTTAGATAAACCAAAAGATGCTCAAAAATGGAAAGATTACGTTACAAAAGAACAATTAAAAGGTATCCAGTTAATGGCCGATAAAGATTTTGGTTCTGATGTGGCAAAAAATTATGATGTAAATGCCATTCCGAGATTTTTATTGTTTGATACAAAAGGAAACATTATCAATGCAGATGCACTTCGTCCTTCAAATCCAGAGTTGCGAGTGCAACTGGATAAATTATTGAAAGGTTAATTAATAGCTTTATGAAATACAGCAAAAAAATATCAGTTTTACTCCTTTTTATTGGAAGTTTGACTTTCGCGCAAGCGCAAAACTTTAAATCAAGCGACCCAATTGCAGTCAACCAAAAAATTAAAAAAGGAGTGCTGCCAAACGGAATGACGTATTATATTTATCCGACAGATGTCAATAAAAATACGGCAAGTTATTATATTATTCAGAATGTTGGTTCAATTTTAGAAAACGACCAGCAGAAAGGTTTAGCGCATTTCTTGGAACACATGGCGTTTAACGGAACCAAAAATTTTGAAGGAAAAGGAATCTTGAACACGCTTCAAAAACAAGGTGCTGTTTTCGGAAAAAATATTAATGCGTACACAAGTACAGACGAAACCGTTTACAACTTAGATAATATTCCGTCAAAAGATGGCGGAGTAGTAGATACCTGTTTGCTGGTTTTGCACGATTGGTCTAATTTTTTGTCTCTAACAAATGAAGAAATTGATGCCGAACGCGGTGTAATTACCGAAGAATGGCGTACGCGACAAAATGCTAGAGCGAGAATCTACAATCAGTTGGCGCCTTATTATTACAACAATTCGCTTTATGCAGACCGCATGCCGATTGGTGATATGGAAATCGTTAAAAACTTTAAATATCAAGTTTTAAAAGATTTTTATAAAGACTGGTACCGTCCAGATTTGCAGGCAATCGCAATTGTTGGCGATATTAACGCAGACGAAATTGAAGCGAAAGTCAAAAAACTATTTGCTGATATTCCGACTCCAGTAAATCCGAAAAAACGTTTTGAAATTGCCATTCCAGAAAGAGTAGAACCAACTTTTAAATTGGCTTTAGACAAAGAAATTTCGGCTTCAAATATTAGTTATATGATTCGTCATACGGCTGAAAAATCAACTAATACTTATGCCGAATTAGAAAAATCTACTCAAAGAAGTCTTGCTTTTTCTATCCTAAATAATCGTCTGACAGAAATGGCGCAGAAACAAGAATGCCCATTTAAAAGTGCCTCAATTGGATACCAAAATTTTTCCCGTTTAAATGATATCTGGATTTTGAGCGTTTCTCCAAAACCAGAAAAACAAGCCGAAGCTTTTGCAATGATCATGAATGAATGGGTTAGAGCTTACAAATTTGGTTTTTCTAAAGAAGAAATTGAAAGGGCTGTTGCAGAAAACATTTCGGGTTACGAAAATTATTTAGAAAAACTAAATGAGATTTCGCATAAGGATGTTATTGGAATGGTGAAAGATGATTATCTAAATCACGAAGTTATTGCCGATCCTAAAGCTGAATTTGAAATGGTAAAAAGCATTTTGAAAAATGTTGACACTAAAATTCTTCAAGAGCAAATCAGAAAATTATATACAGCACAAAATCGTGTTGTAGCGGTTACAGGTGTAGAAAACGAGAATAATTTAACTCAGGAAAAAGCTTTTGATATTATTCAGAAAGCCGAAAACGATGCTTCGTTACAGCCTTATGTGGATACTTTTGAAGGAAAAACTCTTTTAGGAAACCTGAAAATCAATTCAGGAAAAATTGTTTCAGAGAAAAAAGAAACAGCGATTGATGCTACCACTTTTGTATTGAGCAATGGCGTAAAAGTGCATTATAAATTTGCCGATAAAAACAAGAAGCAAGTAGATCTGAAAGGTGAAAGTTTTGGAGGATCTTCTTTGTACGAACCTCAAGATTTACCATCAGTTAGTCGCGCAACCGAATTAGCACTAATGTCTGGGGTGGGTGAGTTGTCAAATGTTGATTTGACAAAAGTTTTAAAAGGAAAAATTGCTGGCTCTTCTGTAGATGTAGGCTCATTGAAAGAGACAGTTACGGCATGGGCAAATGCAAAAGATCTCGAAACAATGATGCAATTGGTTCATTTGCGTTTTGTGCAGCCAAGATTTGATAATCAGATGTATGCACTTATGAAGCAAAGATTAGAAAATTCGCTTAAAAACAGAGCAAATGATATCAATGCAAAAATGGGAGACAGTTTAACAGATGTCGTTTATGGGAAAAACAACCCAAGAATACAGCCATTGAATCAAAAATATATCGACGGTTTATCTTTTGATAAAATGAAAGCTTTTTATTTGGATCGTTTTGCAGATGTTTCAAACTTTGAATTTTATATTGTTGGAGATGTTACGCCAGAAGTTTTAAAACCTTTGTTAGAAAAATATATTGCGAGTATAAACGGAATTAAACGTAAAGAAAAGTTTAAAACAGACTTTCCGAAATGGACATCAAATAAAATTGATAGAGATGTTTTCATCAAAATGGAAACTCCAAAAAGTTCTGTTCGAATTGCCTTTTTAAAAGATGTTGCTTTCTCTCAAAGAAACAGAATCTTGGTTTCGTATTTAAGCGATGTGTTGACTTTGCGTTATACTGAAAGTCTTCGCGAAAAAGAAGGCGGAACTTACGGTGCACAAGTAAGAGGAACTATTGATAAACTTCCGATTTCAAAAGCAAATCTTCAGATTAATTTTGATTGCGATGCTGATAAAGTGGAACATTTACTGCCAATTGTGTATCAGGAAATTGATAAAATCAAAAAAGGAGAAATCGCTGCTGAAGACATTGAGAAAACAAGAACAAACTATTTGAAATCTAGAGAAGACAGCAAAAACTTCAATAGTTATAGCATGAACTTGATTTATAATTATTTTGAGAATGCTTACGATATGAATGACCCTGCAACTTATGTTGATATTGTAAAAAGCATCACAGCCAAAGACATTCAGGAATTTGCTAATTCATTTTTGAACAAAGCAGATTCTTATGAAGTAGTTTTTAAACCATTAAAATAATCTGACCCCTTTTTATTTAATAGAGTTTAATTTGTATTTCCCTATCAAATAGTTATTTTGAATTAGTAAGCAATTTAGTTTGTATAGCGGATTACCGAGAGGGTTGTTTTTTGCTATTCAACCCTCTTTTTTAAAGATTTTATCCCATGAAAAAAAATATTTTTTTACTGGGCTTTTTCCTGCTGTTTTCCATATTCGTAAAGGCTCAGATATACAATCCCATAAAATGGAAAACCAGTGTCGAGAAAATTTCTGATACTGAATACGAATTGCAGGCAAAAGCCATTATAGAGTCAGGCTGGCATTTGTACAGCCAGGAAGTTGCAGACGGAGGACCGATTCCAACGCGTTTTAATTTTATAAAAAGCGCAGATTTTCAGTTAATTGATGCTGTAAAAGAAGAAAAAGGAAAAACGGTTAATGATCCTGTTTTCAAAATGCAGATTAAGTTTTTTGAAAAAGAGACTACTTTTAAACAGCGTGTTAAAATACTTTCATCTAAACCTTTTAAAATCAAGGCTGAAGTTGAATTTATGGTTTGTAATGATGAAAACTGTCTTCCTCCAAGTTCAGACGAATTGGAGTTTGTCATGAGTCCTTCCGCGAAAGCGAAAACTTTAATAGAAACGGCAGCTAAAACAGAAGCTAAAGCTGTTGAAATAGATTCTTCGGTTACCGAAATAAAAGAAAAAACAGAAGAAGTTCTTGCTGCAGAAATAACAAAAACACCTCAAAAAGAAATTAGAAAAAGAGAACCAAAAACAGAATCAAGAAGTTTGTGGACGATTTTTTTATTATCATTTTTCTCTGGATTTGCGGCCTTGCTAACACCTTGCGTTTTTCCGATGATCCCGATGACGGTGAGTTTTTTTACCAAACAGAGTAAAACTAAATCGCAGGGAATACGAAAAGCCGTTTTTTACGGAATCGCGATTATTGCCATTTATATCTTTTTGGGAGCTGTTGTAACTTGGGCTTTTGGAGCAGATTCGCTTAATGCGCTTTCTACAAATGTCTGGTTTAATCTTGTATTTTTTGTGCTTTTAATGATTTTTGCATTTTCATTTTTAGGAGCATTCGAAATCATGCTTCCCAATGCATGGGCAAACAAAGTCGATTCGCAAGCCGATAGAGGCGGAATCGTAGGAATATTGTTTATGGCTTTGGCTCTAGCAATTGTTTCCTTTTCTTGTACGGGTCCAATTGT
Source organism: Flavobacterium sp. B330r (assembly GCF_056824325.1). Taxonomy (NCBI): domain Bacteria; kingdom Pseudomonadati; phylum Bacteroidota; class Flavobacteriia; order Flavobacteriales; family Flavobacteriaceae; genus Flavobacterium; species Flavobacterium sp. B330r. The sequence goes on along the minus strand of NZ_CP124860.1, from coordinate 478,497 downwards.
TGGTACTTTATTGGTCGAAGCTGCTTCGCGAGGCGGAATTGCGCCATTTGTCGGAATGTTTGGTTTTTCTCTGGCTTTGGCTTTGCCCTTTACTTTATTTGCGGCTTTTCCGGGTTGGCTTAATTCGCTTCCAAAATCGGGAGGATGGTTAAATTCTGTAAAAGTATTTTTGGGATTTTTAGAAATGGCTCTTGCTTTCAAATTCCTTTCCAATGCCGATTTGGTTCTGCAATTGCATTGGTTGGAAAGAGAAACTTTTCTAGCAATTTGGATTGCCATTTTTGGAACGCTGGCTTTTTATTTATTCGGAAAAATTCAGTTGCCGCATGACAGTCCGGTTTCAAATATCAGTGTAGGAAGATTAGGATTAGGGGTTTTGGTTTTGGCTTTTACCATTTATCTGATTCCTGGAATCTGGGGAGCGCCTCTTAAAATGATTAGCGGTTTTCCGCCACCGATGCATTACAGCGAAATTCCAAATGGATTGAATAATTCCAGTTCAAAAGAAATAACACAAAACCTTCCAGAAGGAGCAGAACTTGGTCCGCATAACATTATGGCTTTTACGGACTATGATTTAGGAATGCAATATGCCAAAAAGATCGGAAAACCAGTTATGATAGATTTCACAGGTCACGCGTGCGTAAATTGCCGTAAAATGGAGGACAATGTTTGGTCTGATGAAAAAGTGCAGAAGATCTTAAAAGGCGATTTGGTTTTAATTTCACTTTATGTAGACGATAAACGAGAACTAAATCCGCACGAACAGATTACCTCTAAACTAACAGGGAAGAAGTTAAAATATATTGGTCAGAAATGGAGCGAATTTCAAACACTGACTTACAAAACCAATGCACAACCATTTTATGTTTTGGTAGATCATAATGGAGAAACGCTAAATGAAACGTCTGCTTATAATCCAGATATCGAAGAATATTTGAACTGGCTTAAAAAAGGGGTTTCTAATTTTGATAAAAGCTAAAGTTCAGGATTTGTACTTTATTTATAATTATGTTGTTAATCAAAAAGGGAATAGTTTACGAGCTATTTCCTTTTTTGTCCTAAGAATATTAAGAAAGTACTGTGTCTGGCAGGACACTAGTTTTTTGTGTAAAATTTAAAGTCAGCTGATCCAGATGTCCAAAGAAAAAAGTATCTAGAATTTCCTGAAAAACAGGATGCGCATTTTCTACCTGAACAAATAAACTCATAGAAGAATGCAGTTTTCTTGCGCCAAGTTCTCCTAAAATTCCTTCGGCAGACTTCTTTTTTAAGGTCAACAGCAATTTAGAGATCTCAATTAAATGTTTCGATAAAATCGGATGCTTTAAAAATTCAGTAGCTTCTTTAAGATCTGCAACGGCATAATATTCAGAAAGAGCACTTTTGCCAAGTCCTTTGATCTGCGGAAAAATGAACCACATCCAATGGGTTTCTTTTTTACCTTTTTTTATTTCAGATAATGCTGTCAGATAAAGTTTATTTTGCGCATCTAAAAATCGGGTCAAATCATTTTTTGCGTAAGTCATCTCTTGATTCTGTATTAAATGATTAGTAAATCTAATTTGTTTAATCGGTAACACTTGTAATATATTTTTTAAAGAATTGTATCAAAATTTTCGAATACCAAAAGTAGAATGCCTATAGTGTTCTGAGTTATAGAATTGTAGTTTGTCTTTACATAATTCCGATAGGCCTGTAAGAATGCCTTGTTAATATAATTTTAAAGTTTTGAATGATTCTAAATTCTAATGTTATTTTAATGTTCTACAAAAAAATTGGCTCTAAATTGCGCGCTCAGAAAAATTATAATAAACGCCTTAAATCACTGGGGTTTTGAATCAAAACGATGTGATTGCAATTAAACTTTTAGCCTTTTTTAGAGTATGTTGAACAAAATTAAAAATAGCTTTTTATGTAAATGCCTTCAGGCATTGCTTGTCGGCTATTTTCTAATTAGCAGTTTAAATATTTCTAATAGCGTTGGAAGGATCTTAAGCGATAACGCCGAAACCTACACGGTAAAAGGCATTACCTGCAACTTTCTGAAAAAAATCTTCAAGTGTGATGGAATCCCAGAGGAACTGGATGACTACAAAACAAAGGACACTAAAACTGCCAAATTAGCAAAAGGCATTCCTTTAATGGAATATTTGATTTCATCTGAATCTTTGATGCCTCATTTTGGTTTTCTAATAGAATCAGAAGGGAAAAAATATATTGATAATACGATCTTTTCGTTTGGTTTTCATGGTAAAATAGATATACCGCCTCCTAGGGTGAATTCATAAATACTTGTTTTTTAAGGATTAGGATAAAAATCTTAATCCAAAAATGCGGTTTTTGCCGTATATTTATTCTATGTAATAATCTTGTATTTATACTTAAATTCATGACACCATTTAAACGTTTTTATAACTTATTGCAGCTCGATAAGCGCGATGTGTATCAAATTATCTTCTATGCTGCATTTGCAGGGTTAGTTAATCTTTCTCTGCCTTTGGGAATCCAAGCTATTATTAATTTTATTCAAAGCGGACAGCTGAGCGTCTCGTGGATCGTTCTCGTTATTCTAGTTACGGTTGGAGTTGGCTTTGGCGGAGTTCTAACGATTTTGCAGTTGCGAATTGTAGAGAATTTGCAGCAGCGAATTTTTGTGCGCTCTTCTTTTGAGTTTGCGTACAGAATGCCTTTAATAAAATTTAAAGAAATGTACTCGGAATATGCTCCCGAAAAAGCCAATCGTTTTTTTGATACTTTAATGGTACAGAAAGGCACTGCAAAACTATTGCTTGATTTCTGCACCGCATTCCTTCAGGTTGGTCTGGGGATTATTCTATTGGTTCTTTATCATTCTTTCTTTATGGTAATTGGACTTTTATTTATTGTCATTTTATATGTCATTTTTAAATTTTCGTATAAAGATGGTCTGGAAACCAGTTTAAACGAATCGAAATTTAAATATAAAGTGGCAGCATGGCTTCAGGAAATTGCTAGAAATAGAGAAAGTTTCCGTAGAAAAGGAGCTTTTGAATATGCTTTGGAAAGAAATGACCAATATGCAACCAACTATGTAAATTACCGCGAAAAGCACTTTCAGGTAATGAAGAAACAATATATTCAGCTGACTATTTTTAAAGTAATTGTTACTGCTGCCTTATTATCGATCGGTGGTTTTCTGGTAATTCACCACCAAATGAACATAGGGCAGTTCGTAGCAGCTGAAATCGTAATTGTATTATTAATCAACTCGGTAGAAAAAATCATCTTCGGATTAGAGTCTTTCTACGACGTATTGACTTCTGTTGAAAAAATTGGTCAGGTTACTGATATGGAAATTTCATGCATTCCTCAAACTTCAGATAAAACTGAAAAAGGAATCAATATTGAGACCGAAAGCATCAATTACCATTATCCAGAACACAACAAAAAATCACTGAAGAATATCAATTTAAAAATCTCTCAAGGAGAAAAAATCATTCTTACAGGAACAAATGGTGCAGGAAAAAGTACTTTGCTAAGATTGCTTTCGGGTGTTTTAGAACCAGAAAGCGGAGCGATGTACGTAACTGATAATTATATGAATCGCCTTAACGAAGATACATATAGAGCGCAGGCAGGGACATTCTTGCAAGGCGATACACTTTTTGCAGGAACAATTCGTGAGAATATTGTTTTTGGAAATGAAGAATTAAATAGCGATGATTTAAAATGGGCTTTAGATAATGTTGGCCTTACTCCATATATTAAAACTTTTGAAAACGGGTTGGAAAATCAAATTCATCCTGGAGGTCGTGAACTATCTGCTTCTGATGTTCAAAAAATTCTTTTGGCAAGAAGTATTGTGGGTAAACCGAATATCTTATTCTTAGAAGATCCAGTTGACAAAATGGACGATTTGACTTCGAGTAAAATTGTAGACTTTTTACTTTCGGAAGAAAATGACTGGACTGTTATTGTGACTTCTAAAAATGATATTTGGAAAAGCAAATGTAGTCGTATGATTACGATTGATGACGGAAAAATTATTAACGACATAAAGCTTTAATCATGCTCAACCTATCTAAAGATAACAACGTACTTATAACGCCGGGGCAATACAAATCGATTACAAGTGTTGCTCGTAGACCACATTACGCAATTTTAAATAAAGTCATAATCGGATTTTTGATTTTTGCTGTCTTATGCCTTTTCTTGCCTTGGACACAGAATATTTCAGGAACAGGTTCTGTAACGACTTTAAAACCAGATCAAAGACCACAGACTGTTCATAATGCCATTGCTGGACGTATAGAAAAATGGTTTGTAAAAGAAGGAGATTACGTAAAAAAAGGAGATACAATTCTTTTTATTTCGGAGATCAAAGAAGATTATTTAGATCCTAATTTGGTTAATAATACCAAACAGCAAGTAGATGCCAAAAAAATGGCTGTAGAATCGTATGGAGATAAAGTAAACTCTCTTGACGTGCAGGCGCAGTCGCTTAACACGGAAAGACAGTTGAAATTGCAGCAAGCGCAAAACAAAATTCGTCAGTCACAATTGAAAATAAAAAGCGACAGTATGGATCTTGTAGCAGTAAAAACTCAGCTTCGAATTGCAAAAACACAATTTGACCGTTCGACTGCTTTAAACAAAGAAGGTCTTAAACCGCTGACAGATGTCGAGCAGAAAAGATTAAAACTGCAAGAGTCAGAAGCTTATGTGATTACGCAGGAAAATAAATTGTTGAGCAGCAAAAATGAATTGATAAATGCAAAAGTAGAAATCAATAGAATTACTGCTGAATATGCTGAAAAAATATCAAAATCAAGAAGCGATAAATTTACTGCTTTAAGTACGCAATACGATACAGAAGCTCAGGTAAATAAGCTAGAAAACCAATATACTAATTACAGACTTAGAAACGGTTTATATTATATTACAGCGCCACAGAGCGGTTACGTAAACCGAGCTTTACTGGCTGGTCTTGGAGAAACGATTAAAGAAGGAACTCCTGTTGTGAGCATTATGCCTTCTAAATATGATATTGCGGTAGAAACTTACGTAGATCCAATCGATTTACCGCTTGTGCATCGTGGTGCAAAAGTTCGTGTTTGGTTTGATGGATGGCCTAGAATTGTATTTTCTGGATGGCCAGGATTATCTTATGGAACTTACGGAGGTAAAGTTGTAGCGATAGAAAACTTTATAAGTCCGAACGGGAAATACAGAATTTTGGTTTCACCAGATGGAGAAGATCGTCACTGGCCAAAAGAATTGAGTATTGGTGCAGGTGCGCAAAGTATTGCATTGCTAGAAACCGTTTCGGTATGGTACGAGATTTGGCGAAACTTAAATGGTTTTCCGCCAAACTATTATAATTCAGGAGAAAAAGAAGATAAAGGAAAGGAGAAAAAGTAAAATGAGAAATCTTGTAAAATTGTTTTCTTTCTTAATACTATTTTGTTTTTCTACACTTCATAGCCAGAATTTTAATCAAGAGGAACTTACTTTTATCGAGTACTTGGGATATGTAAAAAAATATCACCCGTTGGTAAAACAAGCCAATCTTGAAGTGACAAATGCTCAAGCAAAATTGATGATGGCTCGAGGCGGATTTGATCCAAAACTGGAAGTAGATTACAATAAGAAAGAATTTAAAGGCACAGAATATTATTCGTTATTAAACAGCAGTTTCAAAATTCCGACTTGGTATGGAGTAGAAATTAAAGCAGGTTTTGACGATACAAATGGAGAATATTATAATCCGCAGAACAAAACTCCAGAAGCAGGTCTAACTTCCCTCGGAATTAATGTTGCTCTAGGGCAGGGAATGTTTATTAACCAAAGAATGGCCGATGTTCGCGAAGGAAAACTTCAGGTAAAACTGAGTGACGCACAGCGAAAATTGAGAGCAATTGAAATTTTATATCAAGCTAGTGAAGCTTATTTTGAATGGAGAAGAAGCTATAACGAAGCTGAATTGTATAAAAATTATTTAGGTTTTGCGAGCACTCGTTTTGAAGGGGTTAAAAAACTAATCGCAGCAGGAGATGCGCCAGCAATTGACAGTGTTGAAGCTAAAATCACCGTGCGAAACAGAGAACTGAATGTTGAAAACGGAAATTTGAAATTAGCGAAAGCAAAACTTAAATTGGCCAATTTTTTGTGGATTGAAAATGTTCCAGTTGAATTGGGAGATTTGGTAAAACCAGAACAAAACCTAATTCAGACCATTGAGGAAACATTAAAAACAGATGCGATGATGGTTGATGTTGAATCATTAGATTCTCACCCAAAGATTCAATCTTTAGAAACTAAAATGGATATTTTGGAAGTTAATCGCCAGCTAAAAGCCAATTCATTGCTTCCGAAAATAAATGTGGGCTATAACTACATTTCAGAACCAAATTACTGGAATAATTTTAATGCTGATGATTATAAGTTTAATATTGATTTCAGTTTCCCAATTTTCTTAAGAAAAGAACGTGGAAGTTTAAAAATGGCTAAACTGAAAATTCAGGATATGCAATATGATATTGGACAACAGCGATTGGAACTTAAAAATAAAATAAAAGCACAGCAGACGGAAATTGCTTCGTTAAGAAAACAGAAAATCGTAATCGACAATCTCGTACAAGATTATATGACGATGCTGAATTCAGAAGAAAAATTATTTTCATTCGGCGAGAGTTCGATTTTCTTAATCAATTCGAGAGAAAACAATCTTGTAAGTGCAAAATTATCGCAAATAAGTTTAGAGAATCAGTTTTATCTTTCGAATGGCGAATTGTATAAAATATTGGCAAATCCAGATTAATACGTAATCAGATATGCAGTTTGCAATGACTGTACTATATTAATTTTCATAATTTAAATTTAGAAAGCTTCAGAATCATCTGAAGCTTTTTTATTTATGCAATTAATTCAAACTTCTTTTTAAATTTGGCTAAAAAGAAACAAATTAAATCATGAAACAAGCGATTGTAAATGCTGTTGTGCATACAGGTGACGAAATAATTGAAAATGGAGTTGTTATTATTGAAAACGGAACTATTATTTCGGTGCAGAAAGAAATCCCAAATGATTTGGAAAAAATCGATTTGGGAGGCAATCATCTTTCAGCAGGATTTATAGATATTCAGATCAATGGCGGTGAAAAGTATTATTTCAGCCAGACTCCAAACGAGGAAACCATTCAGGATATTTATGATGCAAGTATGAAATACGGCACAACACACGTTTTACCTTGTTTGATTTCTTCTTCAAGAGAAACCATTTTAGAAGGAATTGAAGCCGTTCGCAATTACATGGAAAAGCATAATAATGGTGTGATCGGAATGCATTTAGAGGGACCATTTTTAAATCCGTTGCGACGTGGTGCTCACAGCATTGATCAAGTTCGAAAACCGACTAATGCTGAGCTTGAAGAAATTATCGAAAAAGGAAAAGATGTTATTAAAGTAATTACAATTGCTCCAGAATGTTTTACAGAAGAACAATTGAATAAACTGATTGAAAGCGGAATTACCATTTCGATCGGACATTCGACCATAACTCATAAAGAAGCGCAACCTTATTTTGCTAAAGGAATAAATCTGGTAACGCACTTATTTAATGCCATGACACAGTTTGGACATCGTGAACCAGGTTTAGTTGGAGCCGTGTTTGAAAATGAAGCTGTTTATGCGCCAGTTATTCTAGACGGTGCACATTGCGATTATGCGGCGGCAAAAGTGGCTTACAAATTAAAAAAGGATAAATTCTTTTTAATAAGCGATGCTACTTTTTTAGGACGAAAAGTAGCCAATTTTAAATGGGATAATTTTGATGCTCATTTAGAAAATGGTTTTTACAGAAATGAAGACGGCAATCTGGCGGGAGCTACAATATCTATGGCAGAAGCGGTGCAAAATGCGTATAATCATCTAAATGTTTCTGCAGATGAAGCCATAAAAATGGCTACTATAAGAGTAGCTTCTGCAATTGGTATGCAAGATAGAGTGGGAAAAATTAAATCTGGATTTCCTGCCACTTTTGTTAAATTCAATGCTGATTTAAGCGAAATAGAAACCCTTTAATTTTTCTTAAACCAACTTACCTATTTTATATGATTGAAGAAAACGACTTTTAATTTTCAATAAATTAAAAGAATGTAAAATCATTTTAGTTGGAATTGGTTTCGCTTTTTTGTGGTCGATGAACCTCTGACTTTATATACGCTTTTTGGAGTTATTTTAGTTGTAGTAGGATTATACATCAGTATTTCTTCCGAAAAACTAAAAAAAACAAATTAGAAGAAGCAGTATATAATAGTCTAAAAACTAACCTTTAGATATTTTTAAAACAAAAAAAACGATTTTTAATATATTTTACCTTCATACTTTTCTTGCAATACCTATGATTTTAAAAATCATATTTATAGTTTTGCACCATATTTTTAACCCCAAACCTACTTACTTACTATGAGAAAAAACACTCACTTTTTTGTATTTGCCCTACTGGCAAGTATTATTTTTGGCTGTAGTGACGATGGAGATTCGTACAAACCAAATTATCTAGCAAGCATAGATTTAACAGCTTTGCCAGCAGAAAATCATCCGATGACCATGTTTGCCGATGACGAAGATCCAGCAAGAATGTACGACAAAACAGATCGCTGGTTTAGAGTAAACGAACCGTTTCAAGTTATTCAAAAAGGAAAAGATTCTGTACAAATTTCGCTTTATTCTCCAGTTGGATTAACAGACGTAAAAGTGTATGCAAAATTGCCTAATTACGATAAAAAGTTTTTGCTTTATAGTTTTTCAAAAGTTCCTGCTTTTCACCGTTCTTTTCATAAAATTCCTTTAACAGAGCAGAAAAACGATTATTTGCTAGAAACAGGAAATACAGTAACAATCGATAAAATTGAAGGGTTTTCATCTGGAGCGATCGAGTTTTCTGTAGAATCAGATGATCCTTTGTTTAAACAATTCAAAAAGATAAAATCTAATCATTTGGTTCAGTTTCATGACGGATACCACATTAATGATTTGGGTAAATATCTTCCGATGAATCCTGCATTGGCAAAAGAAGCGATTACAATGATTATCAACTATTCTTATGCATTGAGCCATCCACTGTATTACAGTACATTCACCAATTTTGACAAGTACAAGCAAGAACAGGCAGCAACGGCAGGAACGGGCATAAATGGCGCGTTAAACTGGCACGGAAATGCAGATGATGTAGATGGTGTTTACGATTATTATTCTAAAGAAGAAATTGAAAAAATATATTGGAATTATCTAGATAAAAGAACGCTTTGGATGGCAATGGTTGGAGGCGATTCTGCTTGGGGCGGAGGAAATCTGGCATCGCAGTGGGAATCAGGTTATGTAAGAGGACATTGGCTAGGAGAAATGTCGGTTTGGTCTCACGAATATTCGCATCATATTGGTTTCAGCCATAGCAGTAACTTAGCAAATAGCGGAGAAGGCGGTGGACAGCAAGAAATGCTGACTGAATTTTATAAGTATTTAATTTATTTAAATGATCTTCCTTTTACAGATCCAGATGTTTTAAAAACATATGAGAAAACAAATTATGTAACAGGAACTTATAAAAAACCAGTATTTAAAATTGACCCTAAAAATTCATTTTTAGTCAAATATAAAGGCGAAGGAAAATGGAACTAAAATATAAACTACACATGAAACATATTCTGCCCCTAATTTTAGCACTTTGTTTGTTTACAAATTGCAGTAAAGACGATGCTGCATCTAAGGATTATACCTATTATTATCCGACTGAGGAAGCTTCTATTACAAACGAAAATATTCCAGGTAGCACAGAAGCATTTGACCCGAAAGGAATCACTATTGCAAATGAAAAATTGTATGTGATTAACGGAAATGTACTAGAGGTTTTTAATGCTCTGACTTTAGAACATATTAAAACAATAAAAGAGTATAAAAAAGGAAATACTACTATTCCGCTAACAAGTTTAACATCAGTTTCTGTTGATAGTGGTCGTATTTATGTTGGCAGTACAGAATCTAGATTATTTGTTTTTGATGAGATTACAAACGCTGGAATTAGTACTGTTGGAAATGGCCAATGGTGGCAGACTTTTGTTCACGTTTTTGGCGTTGTAGCAAAAGACGGATTGGTGTTTGTAAAAGAAAAAGAAAAGAGCATAAAGGTTATTGATGCTTCTCAAATTACAGAAACAAGCGATTGGAATTTAAAGCCTATTGCCAAATTGAATACTTTAAACGGATATACAGAAATATATTCATTGGATGTTTATGATGGAAATTTGGTTGTAGGAGGAAGAGATGCCAAAAGCTATTTATATTATAATATTGCCAATATTAAAGCCAACGCTGCAGCTTCGTTAACAACTCCTATCGAGCCAGAAAAAGTGCAATTTGTAGACGTTAAGCCAATTGCAGTATCTTTTAGCAAAGATTGGGCAGTTACTTCAGAAAATGTTGGAAGTGCATCTTATTTAAAATTATATCCAAAAGAAGAGTTCATTAAAAAGAATTATAAAGCAGCTTTAAGCGTTTCTGATATTTTAGGGCAAAATGCTTTTGGAACTATTGTTGGAACAGCACAACTTGACGATCGTATTTTCTTATCTGATAATACCAATAAAAAAATCAGAATAATAAAGTTGAATAAGTCAGTAATTGCGGAACAAAATAATTAAATTCCAAAAGTTTAATTATAAAACTAAAAATTCCAAATTCCAATCTAATCCCGAAACTTCAGGAAGAGACAATTGGAATTTGGAATTTTTTATTTGAAGTTTCATTTCTATTTGGAATTTCAAAATAACCTACTAAATTGATAGGTTAATAAAAGTTTTAACAATTTATACCTTAAAATTGAAAATAACTATTTAAATTTGCACTCGCTATGAAGAAACAGAACCAGAAAATGAATAATTATTATCGTCGCAGTATGAAGTGCTGTGCTGCTGTAATGGTATTTATTGATCTGGCTTAATATATAAAATGATAAAATTTATTTCGAAAAAGCCTTTCAACTAATTAATGGAAGGCTTTTTTGTTTTTTTAAACTGTAAAGAATGATTGAATTAAAAAATGTAACCAAAACTTTTCATCAGAAAGACAGAATTGTTGCCGCTTTGTCTGATGTCTCTTTAAGGGTTCCTGAAGGGAAAATTTTTGGTGTAATTGGAACTTCCGGAGCAGGAAAAAGTACCTTAATTCGCTGCGTGAATTTGTTGGAAAGACCAACTTCTGGCGAAATTATCGTTGATGGAAAAGCTTTAATGCAGTTGTCAAATGCAGAATTAGCAATTGAAAGAAGACAAATCGGAATGATTTTTCAGCATTTCAATTTACTTTCTTCGAGAACGGTTTTCGAAAATGTGGCTTTTCCGCTAGAATTGGCTGGAACGCCAAAAACTGAAATCAAAACACGTGTTTTAGAATTGCTGCAATTAGTTGGATTGGCCGAAAAAGCCAATGATTATCCAGCAAGTCTTTCGGGAGGACAAAAACAGAGAGTTGCCATTGCAAGAACTTTGGCTAATAATCCGAAAGTTTTACTGTGCGATGAAGCGACAAGCGCGCTTGATCCTGCAACAACTAGATCGATTTTAAATTTACTGAAAGACATTAACAAACGTCTTAACATTACGGTTTTGCTGATCACGCACCAAATGGAAGTTGTAAAATCTATTTGTGATGAGGTAGCGGTAATCAGTCACGGAAAATTAATTGAGCAGGGAAGTGTGGGCGAAATCTTTGCAGATCCAAAACATGAACTGACAAGAGAATTTATTTCTTCTTCGCTTCATATCGAAGTTCCATCTGTGTATCAGGAAAAATTGCAAAAAGAAAACAATGGAAATCTGAATCCGTTATTGAAATTGGAAATGACAGGAAAATCGGTTAATGAACCTGTTATCTCAGAAGTTTCAAGACTTTTTGATACCGATTTTAAAATCGTTAGTGCACAAATGGATCAGGCTGGCGAAGTGAATTTTGGCGTAATGCTGATTGAACTTTCAGGGAAACGCGAAAATTACGACGCAGCAATTCAATATTTTAATTCAAAACATATTAAAACAGAAATTATAGGTTATGTCTGATTCTCTTATAGATTTATTGTTAAAAGGAACATGGGAAACCATTGTTATGACTTTTGTATCGGGCTTTTTCGGGTTTTTGTTAGGACTTCCAACGGGAATTTTATTATTCTTAACTCGTAAAAACCAGATTCTGGAACAGCCGGTTTTAAACAGAACATTATCAGTAGTGGTAAATGTTTTTCGTTCTATTCCATTCATCATTTTAATCGTTTGGATGATTCCGTTTACACGAGCCATTGTTGGGACTTCTATTGGTGTGAGTGCCGCTTTGGTTCCGTTAAGTATTGGTGCAGCACCATTTATTGCCCGTTTGGTAGAAAATAGTTTGCTAGGCTTACCGTCGGGATTAATCGAAGCAGCGAGAGCATTGGGCGCAACTCCTTTACAAATTGTGTACAAAGTATTGTTGCCAGAAGCTTTGCCCTCTTTAATTAATGCGGCTTCAATTACTTTAATTACTCTTGTTGGATATTCTGCAATGGGAGGAGCTGTTGGAGCAGGTGGTTTAGGACAAGTTGGGTATCAATACGGATATATAGGTTATGATGCTGTAACAATGAACTCTGTTTTGGCTTTATTGGTCATTCTGGTATTTGTAATTCAGTTTGCTGGAGACAGATTATCAAAACGATTTGATCATAGGTAATATTTAGTCGAAAAGTCGAAAGTGAAAAGTCGAAAGTGAAAAGACGGGAGGCGAGAGTGAATATTAGAATTAAGAAATTTAAAAAATATACAATTATTATGAAAAGAAATATTTTAAAAATAGCTGGAGTTTTGACTTTGGCGCTTGTTTTATCGAATTGCGGGAAAAGCAAAAACAACGACCCTCATTTTATAAAAGTGGGAGTAGCTTCTGGACCAGAATTAAAAGTAGCAGAAGCGGCTAAAAAAGTAGCTAAAGAAAAATTCGGATTGGAAGTAGAACTGGTTTCTTTCAACGACTATGTGATTCCAAATGAAGCTTTAAGCCAAGGTGATATCGATGCGAATGCGTTTCAGCACAAACCGTATTTAGACGAGCAATCGAAACAAAGAGGTTACAAATTAGCCATTATCGGGAATACATTCGTGTATCCGATTGCTGGGTATTCTAAAAAAATAAAAAGCCTTTCTGAATTGAAAAACGAAAGCACAATTATTATCCCAAATGATCCAACAAACGGAGGACGTTCGTTATTGCTTCTACAAAAAAACGGATTATTGAAGTTGAAAGATGGTGTTGGTTTATTGCCAAAAGTAACAGACATTGTTGGCAATCCTAAAAACTTAAAAATCTTAGAATTAGAAGCACCTCAATTGCCTCGTGCTTTAGACGACAAGAATGTGTCTATTGCGATCATCAACAATACTTTTGCTTCTGCAGCAGGATTGGTTCCATCTCGTGATGCTTTGTTTGTTGAAGACAAAGATTCTCCTTATGTAAATTTGGTGGTAAGCCGCGAAGACAATAAAAACGAAGAAAAAGTAAAACAGTTTTTACAGGCTTTTCAATCTCCAGAAGTAGAAAAAGCTGCTGAACAAGAATTTAAAGGAGGAGCAGTTAAAGGCTGGTAAAAGAATGTGAGATGTAAAATGTGAGATGTGAAATGTTATTGATTAAGACATTTCACATCTCACATTTTACATTGTACAATTCATAATTATATAAAACAATCTGTTGATTTTGTAATGCTTACGTTTTTTTATTGAATTAAATTAGAGTTCAATTTTTAAAGCAAAAGCCATGAGATCGATTTGGACAGGTTCGGTAAGTTTTGGGTTAATTAATATTCCAATAAAAATGTTTTCGGCGGTGCAGGAAAGCAGTCTGGATATGGATATGCTTGACGCAAAAGATCACGCTAATATCAAGTTTAAACGTGTTAACGAAAATACGGGTAAAGAAGTAGATTTTGCCAATATTGTAAAGGGATATAATCTGGAAGGTAAATATATTGTTTTGGAAGATTCTGATTTTGAAGCTGCAGACGCTATTAAAACCAAAACAATCGATATTGAAAGTTTTGCTTTCGAAAAAGAAATCCAAAGTATTTATTACGAACAGCCCTATTATCTCGAACCCGATAAAGGCGCCATGAATGCCTACGGGTTACTTCGCGATGCGCTCGAAGCTTCAGGAAAAGTAGGTGTTACAAGATTTGTACTGCGAAATAAAGAAAGTCTAGCGATTTTAAAACCGTATAAAAATGTCATTGTTTTAAACAGAATTCGATTTGAACAAGAGATTCGAAGTACAGCAGAATTAAAATTGCCTCCAATGTCTAAAAAAGCGACAAAAGAAATGGACATGGCCGAAAAACTAATCGATCAGCTAACGGAGAAATTTGATATTTCTGGCTTTAAAGATGAATATACCGCTAAGCTTTTGGATATCATTAAAAAGAAAGCCAAAGGAAAACCACAGAAAGCGGCTCCAAAACTAAAAGTCGTGCACAAACAAAGCGACGATTTAATGGAAATGCTGAAAGCCAGTCTCGAAAACAAAAAGAAAAAATCTTCTTAAGCCTTTTGGCTATTTTCTAGTTTGTGAATAATCTTTTTAATGTTGGCGCCTTTCGATAAAACAGGTTTCCATAAATCGCCTTTTTTCTCAAAACGACTTAATACATTTTTGATGGTAAATTGCGACGGATGCAGTTTATCATTTACCTCACTCCATTCTAAAGGCGTAGAAACTGTTGCGCCAGGTTTTGGACGAACAGAATACGGCGCTGCCAAAGTTTGTCCGCGTCGGTTTTGTAAAAAATCGATGTACAGTTTATTTTTCCTTTTTTTGATGCTTCTGTCAATCGAGGTAATATCAGGCAGTCTGGAATGTACCTCTTTGGCAATTAATTCGGCTAGAATTTTAATCGAATCATAATCGTATTGCGCGCCAAGCGGAATGTAAATATGAAGCCCAGAAGCGCCCGAAGTTTTGCACAAACATTCGGTTTCCAATTCGTCTAAAACTTCTTTTACAACCAAAGCAGTTTGAACCACTAGTTTAAAGTCGTCTTTTGCGGGATCTAAATCAATTACGAGCCAATCTGGATTCTGAATATGTTTTATGGTCGAATTCCACGGATTCATTTCGATACAGCCTAAATTGGCCATATAAAGGAGTGTTTCTTTATTATTGCAAATAAGATAATCAATGTTGGCATTGTTGGATTCTGAGAAGATTTTTTTGGTTTTAAGCCATTTCGGAATTTTATCGACATCAACATCTTTCTGATAAAAACTAGGAGAATCAATTCCGTTTGGGAAACGGTTCATCGATTCTGGACGATCTTTTAAATACGGTAAAATCAGTTCTGAAACTTCATTATAATATTGCACAATATCACCTTTTGTAATTCCATCTTTTGGAAAATAAATTTTATTCTGATTGGTAAGATGTAAGGTAGTTTTACCAATTTTTAAATCGTAATCATTCTCAGTTTTGTGTTTATTTGATTTTTCCATTTCAATTAAATTAGAACTCCCATTAACATCGTTTTTCAAATTGATTTTGCCATTGTCATTGCCATTTTCATTACCATTAAAATTCACTTCCTCAGCTTTTTTATCAACCCTTAATCCAAGATAAACAGGATGTCGCAAATGCTGATCCTGCGTCCATTCGGAAAATTTTACCTGGCAAACGACCTTTGGTTTTACCCATTGAATGGGATCGCGCAAAGAGATTTTTTCGTCAAGCGGAGATTTTTCTATAAAGTAAGGCTCGAGTTGAGTGTATAAATCTTTCAGTACAGCTTCGGTAAAACCCGTTCCGCATTTGCCAATATATTGCAGTTTTTTAGCATTATATTGACCTAGAAGAAGCGCGCCAAAATACTTTCTCGAATTTTTAGGTTCGGTGATTCCGATAATTATGGCTTCTTCTTCATTTGCTGTTTTTATTTTGAGCCAGTTTGTACTTCTTCTGTTTGCAGCATAAGTGCTATCGGCTCTTTTGGCAAGTATACCTTCCGTTTTATTTTTAACTGCTTTTTCAAATTGTTTTATTCCGTCGCCAACGGTATGTTCAGAATAAAAAACATTCGAAAAAGGATATTTATTGAAGAGAATTTTCAGCAGTTCTTTTCGTTCCAAAAGCGATAATTCAGTAATCAGATTTCCATCCAAATTCAATAAATCAAAGACGTAATATTTGAGATTCCCAATTCCGGTTTTCATGTAATTTTGAAGCAGTTGGAAATCGGCTTTGCCAGCATCATTTTCCACCACAACTTCGCCATCCAAAACTACGTTATGATCTATTTGTTGTAATTCTTCGGCGATTGGTTTGAAATTATCAGTAAATGAAAGCTGATTTCTGCTGAATAAATCTACCTGCTGATCATTAATAACGGCAATCGTCCTGTAGCCATCGTATTTATTTTCGAAAACCCATTCGTCATCATCAAATGGCTTTTCGCTCACACTGGCAAGCATGGGTTTTATAAACTCAGCTATTTTAACTTTCGGATTAGACTTTTTTTTTGCTGTTTTTTTCTCAACTGTTTTTTCTTCTGTTTTTGAAGCCAGTTTTTCAGATTTTTCTATCAGCTGTTCCAAACTTCTTTTAGAAATAACCGATTTATTTTTTTCTAAAATATCTTCAGTAGAAGCATATTTATCATTTTTCTTGATTAAAAGCCAAGCATTTTCTTGTTTGCCATGAAGTTTAACCAACGAAAATTCGCCTTTGAGTTTTTTTCCTTTTAAAACAAAACTCAAACGTCCTTTTTCTAAATCGCTTAATAATTGTTTTTCGTCCGAAGCTGTTTTTTCATCTGAAGTATATGTTCCATTATCCCAAACAATCACATTTCCGGCACCATAGTTTCCTTCTGGAATTGTACCTTCAAAATCCTTGTAACTATACGGATGATCTTCTACCATCATTGCGAGACGTTTTACTTCAGGATCCATTGACGGACCTTTTGGCACTGCCCAGCTTTTTAAAACGCCATCCATTTCTAACCTAAAATCGTAATGAAGATGCGATGCGGCATGTTTCTGTATCACAAAAATTAATTCGTTAGCCGATTTTTCTACTTTTCCTTTTGGTTCACGAGTTTGTTTAAAATCTCTTTTTTGATGGTATTTAGACAGTGACATAATCTTTCAAAAGAATTAAAGTGGTTAATGAAATAGAGTAAAGCGCCGTTGCCGTGACAGCAAAAATAATATGGGCAAAGAACAGCTGAATATAATAACCTTTAAAATCAATTGGGGGTTGATGATTGGTCATTTTAAATATAATAATCCAGCTGAATATGCCAATTACACCACTGATAACTCCTAATATAAGAGCATTTAGTGGAGAAATTGGTAAAATATTCTTTACCCATACTATATGATATCCCATAACAAATAGAAAACCAATAATGTAATGTATTAGCCATCCCCAAGTTTTCTGAGATTCTTCGGAAAGGCTTGTATTTGTTTTTTTTAGAGCAAAACTCAATAAAACAGGTTCTTTATACAATTCTTTAAAATTTTCCGACATAGCATAACTAAACCATGTCATAGCCGATGTTGCCACAATAGAAATTAAAATTACTTGTATAATGGTGTAAATCATATTGACCTTGTTTTTGAATTAAAAACTCTTTATCAAAGTTACTTTTAAAAAGGCTGTTTTATGTTATAGGATTAAAAAAAGCACTTATATAATTATCAGTAAAATATTGGTTTTCAAATATTTTAAGATTCGAATGTTATAACCGTTAAGTATAAAATTTAACTTGAAAACTAATCTAACTTTGGTTGTCTATTGTTTTGAAAAACCAAAACAATTTTGATATAATTATAAATTTATTTTGACAAGTGAAAATAGCGAAGACAATTATCACCATTTTGTTTATAAAAATATTAGGAAGACATCGTTTCTGGGAAATAGAAATAATACTGTAATAAATTGCAAAAATGGCTTTAGCAAAAGACATCCAATTTTTGTTTTATACGCATTTATATTCAAAAATAGCCCGTGGCTGAAACCACGGGTTATGTTTGAAATAGATATTCATTTTGTATCCTAATGGATGAAAAGATTAGAAACTATTTCTCTAAAATTATTTCAAGACATTCCCTCAAAATAGAAACTGCTTTTTCCATTTCATCTTTCTCTAAATGTCCAAATCCTAAACGGGTCGCGGTAAGATTTTTGGTCTGATATAAAATGGTCTTTGGCAGAAATAAACCCTGTTTGGAACATTCTTTTTGAAACTGAACCAGATTAAAATGATCCAGCCATTCGACCCAGATTGCCAGTCCTCTTGGCGGGATTTTAAACTTAATTCTATCTTTTAGTTTATCGTTAAGAATCGAAACAAAATGATCGCGTCGTTCTTTGTAGATTTTTTTATTTTTCTTAGAAAGACGATGCACTTCCCCCTCGGTAATCCATTCAGTAAGAACCTGTTCTTTTATGACATCTATTCTCGGTTCAAGAATATTTTGATGCTTTTCGAGTTCTTTGATAAATTCCGCAGGCGCGGCCACAAAACCATAACTGAATCCTGATGGCAATGATTTTCCGAAAGAACCGATATAAACCACTTTCTGATTGGAATCAAAAGCGGCTAAAGGCAAAACAGGATTATTATCGTAATGAAACTCAAAATCATAATCGTCTTCCAAAATCACAAATCCGTATTGGTTGGCCAATTCCAAAACTTCGATTCTTTTTTTAGCACTAAGCGAAATCGTGGTTGGATAATGATAATTGGATGTCAAGTATAAAACCCTAATTTTGGTTGTTTCGCAAATTTCTTTTAAACGTTTGGTGTCAATTCCGTCTTCATTTACCGGAATAGAAATTATCTGCGCTCCCGTATTGGTCAGCGTCATGTTTGACATATAATATCCCGGCGAAGCTACAACGACTTTATCGCCTGGAGCAATAAGTACTTTTGTTACCAAATACAAAGCAATTTCGTGACTGCTTGTCGTAAGAAGATTTGAAGTTGAAATACGAATTCCTCGAGTAAGATTCAAATAATTAGAAAAATGAGTTTTAAAATTCGAATGCGAACGCAATTCTATCTGCTCGTAGGTTTTAGATGTTTTTCGTCTTTTTAATTTCGAAACATATAGTCTCGCTAAAACATCGGTTTGGACTAATCTTAAATCAGGCATTCCGTCATTAAATTGATACGGCAGATTACTGATTTCTATTGGGCTTTCAAGAATAGTCGAACGCTGAAAACTAAAGCCAATATTATCTTGAGAGACATTTTGTTCTTTCGAAAGAATAAATTCAGCTTTGTTTTTTTGTTTTTGCTGAGATAAAATAAAAGTTCCTTTGTTCGGAAGTGTTTCAATCCAGCCTTGCGATTCTAAATCCTGAAAGGCTTTGATTAAAGTGTTTCGGTTAACAGAAAGCACTTTACATAAAATTCTGGTACCGGGAAGTTTGGTGCCTTCGGGAAGAAAACCCGTTTGTATGGCTTTGATAAACTCAAAAACAAGCTGCAGATAAATAGCAGTGCTCTCTTCTGGTTTAAGCTGAATAAAGCTTTTAAAAGGAATTTCAACCGGACTATCCATAATTTATAAACTGACACTTTTTATTAGTACGGCAAGATACTGCTTTTCTTAAAATTTTTAGAAAAAAAGAAAAGTGATCTTACCTAAATAAGTGCTAGAACGATGACCAAATCAAACTATTAAGTCCGGCTGAAATATTTTTTATTTAATAAATAAGATGCAATTAATCCGTTGACTGAAATTGAACAAGCATTTAACTACGTCATTTTTTTCTGCGAAGTTTATGCTAAATATTGTGATTATATATTCTCAAAAACAATTCATTCCGTAGGAATGTTTCATCGGTAGAATTTAATTTGGATTGCGGTTATACGTTCCGTAGGAACGTTTGATTGTAAAACAGAACGCTGTTATATAAAATCAGGTGTTCCTCTGGAACACAATGCAAAATGATATATTCTTTTTCTACCGACCAGATATTCCTACGGAATATTAAATTGTAACTCGTTGTGGTAATTCATTATAATATTAATTACACTTTAAAAATCAGTTTCTTTTTGTAGAAAATCCATAAGATAAACGACCAGAAAAGAGCATAAGATAAAGCATAAGCGAGTGATGCATTTAATGGGTTTTCAAAACAAGGAACAATTCCGTGGTTATATATATACGCTTGAAGTCCAATTTCTTCGCCAGCTTTTTCAGGATCGGCTACTTTTATGCCACTTAAAACTCTAGGAATTATTCCGGAAAAGAAAAATACGATCATCGGATTTACACCCCAGATCAGGAATAATTTCGTCCATTTTTTATGTCCTTTAATATCGATTATATAATACAAAAGCGTTAAACATAATGTTGCAATTCCGGCAGTATACAGAACATAAGAACTTGTCCAAAGCGATTTGTTAATAGGGAAGAAGATGTTCCAAATTAAACCTCCAATTACTAAAGCAGTTCCTGCAATGGCGGTCTTTTTTACGATTTCCATTTTATCAACAGACAAGTTTAATAGTTGACCAATGTACATTCCTAAAATTCCGGTTCCAATGGCTGGCAAAGTGCTCAAAATTCCTTCTGGATCCCAAGTTTTAGAAGATGCCCATAAATGTCCGTTCAAAAGCGTATCGTCTATCCAAGCGGCAAGATTGGTTCCTTTATCAAAATTGGCAGGACCAAATCCGGGAACGGGAACAAAAGCCATTACAAGCCAATATCCAACTAAAAGCCCTGCTAAAACCAAAAGCTGTGTCTTTAAATTAGTCTTTAAATACAAAATAGAAGTAAAGAAATACACAATGGCAATTCGCTGTAAAACACCTGGAATTCTCGTGTCTTCAAAATGTTCAAGTCCGCTAAATGATAATGAAATAAGGATTAGAAACATACCAATGGCAAGAATGGTTTTGACTTTCATTGAAAAGTTTCCTAAAAGGGTATACGCAACCGCAAAAGCAATTATTAATCGCAATCCTAATAACGGAATTCCTTCTAAACCAAATAAATGAATTCTGCTGAAAACACTTAAAAACAATCCTAAACAGAAAATACGAAGCGATCGAACTAAAATTTTATTGAAAACACTTCCGTCAAAATGTTTTACAGGCATTGCAAACGGAATAGCCGTTCCCATAATAAAAACAAAAAACGGGAAAACTAGATCAGTAGGCGTGCAACCATGCCATTCAGCATGTTCTAAAGGCGGGTAAATAGATGACCAGCTTCCCGGATTATTGACAATCGTCATTAAGAGAATGGTAAATCCTCTAAAGACATCGAGTGAGGTTAAACGTTCTTTTGTCATTGGGTTGATATTTTAGATAGGGTTAGAATTTTAGATTTTAGATTTTAGATTTTAGAATATAGAATATAGAATATAGATTTTAAGATTTTTTGGTTTTGGATTTTGGAATTTTTATTTCATTATCGCGTCTTGAATGATCTGTTGAATTTCTTCTCTGATTTTTCCTTTGGCTAATTTATTTTCGTCATTCACTACTTCTGGATAGGTTCTGTTGGATAGAAAAACATATACAATTTCGGTTTCTGGATCTGCCCAAGCCATGTTTCCTGTAAATCCTGTGTGGCCGAAACTTGCTTCAGAAACACAGTCGCAGGTTGGTCCGCCTTTGTGCACTCTTTTATCAAATCCTAAACCTCTTAGAACGCCTTGATCTTTGTAATAACACGTATTAAAAGCATCAAAAGTCTGTGGAGAAAAATATTGAATTCCGCCGTAATTTCCTTTTTGCAGATAAAGTTGCATCATTTTGGCAACATCCATCGCATTAGAAAAAATTCCTGCGTGACCTGCAACTCCGCCTTCCATTGCCGCGGCCATGTCGTGTACATAACCTTGAATGACTTGATGTCTGAAATAGTTATCAATTTCAGTTGGAGCAATATTACTTTTGTTAAATTTATCTAGCGGATTATAAAGCGTATTAGTCATTCCTAGAGTGCTGTAGAAATTTTCTTGACTCAGCTCTTCTAATTTTTTATGTGTTTTTCTTTCTAAATATTCTTTTAAAATGATAAAAGTAAAATCGCTGTATTTGTATTCTTTTTTCAGAGCTACAGGACTTTCAGCAATGATTTTCATAATCGTATCATGATAATCGTTTCGAATATAAAGATTGTCGGCAACTTTTGTTGTAAAACCGTTTTCGGCTGCTTTTCGATAGTATTTTTCAGAAGGCTGATTGTTGCTGTCTAACGTCGCTTTGTAAAACGGAATCCAAGCTTGAAGTCCTGCATAATGATTTAGGAGATCTTTGAAAGTGATGTTTTCTTTGTTTGTTTTAGCAAAAAAAGGCAACATATCTTTCAGTTTGGTATCCAGCTCTACTTTATTTTTATCATACAATTGCATCACATTTGGTAGTGTCGAAATCATTTTTGAAATCGAAGCCACGTCGTATAAATCTGAATCGGTTACTTTCTTGCCGTTATCATAAGTCTGGGCTCCGTACGATTTCTGAAAAATTACATTTCCTTTTCTAGCCACCAAAACCTGCATTCCAGGTGCCATTTTTCCATCAATTGCTTTTTGCGCTACGGCGTCAATTTTGGATAGAATTGCCGGATTCATATTTACATTTTCTGGAGCTGTAAAGGCCAGACGATTTAGCTTTTCGGTCGTTAAACCATCATTTACATGGAAAGCATCATTGATTGAAACAGGTAGTTTCCCTTTGGCTTCAATAGCACCAAAAAGCAATCCTGCCGAAACAACCTGACTAATATCTGAGTTTTGATACGAAACCACCAATCCTTCAATATCATCAAAATTGTTGATTGATAATAACGAATATGGTTTTGCAAATATGTCCAAAATCACTTTGTTGTGTTTTGCAATTTCTTTCAGCCAAAGCATTTCTTGTAATGTGAATTCTTGTTTTTCCCAAGCTTTATTTACTTTATGATAGCTGATAATTACCTTGTCAAATTTTCTCAATTCTTTATTTAGACTGTCAAGATTCGTGTCTTTCACTTCTGTAATTTCAGTATATTTTTTTAGCGTAGAAATAAAAGCGCTGTTCGTGTCTTCGCCTAGTTTTACGTAAGCAATTTTTTCACTTAAATCTTTTATCGGAAGAATTTCTTTTTCGTTTTTTAAAACCGTAATCGCATTTTCATACAACTTATAATGCAAAGCATCATTTTGCGACGGATTCAAATCATTGTATAAATTGTTTAAATCGATTGGTTTGTATTTGTTCAGTCCTGCTTTGTATTTAAAATGAAGAATTTTTTTAACCGAATGCGCCAATCGTTCTTCTGTAATTACTTTTTCATTGTAAGCAACTTCCAGTTTCTGAAAAGCAACAGGTACATTTTCTGGACAAAGCAAAATATCGTTTCCTGCTAAAATAACAGCGATTTCTAGATCTCCAGGACCTTTAAAATTGGCAGCGCCTTTCATCGCCAAACCATCTGTAAAAATTAATCCGTTGAAACCTAATTCTTTTTGAAGCAGATTGGTAACCACATTATAAGAAGCCGAAGAAGGACAATTTGGCTGCGATTCTAAACTCGGAATATTAAGGTGCGCCACCATAACAGAAGCCAGGCCTTCGTCAAACAGTTTCTTGTACGGATATAGTTCGACCAATTCCATACGTTCTTTAGAAAAATTAACGGTAGGCAAGGCGTGGTGCGAATCGGTTGAAGTATCGCCATGTCCAGGAAAGTGTTTTCCGGTGCAGAAAACGCCATTTCCTTGTATGCCTTTCATTAAAGCAAGAGCTTTTTCGGTTACATTGACTTTATCTTCGCCAAAAGAACGGTTTCCGATAATTGGATTTTTCGGATTGGTATTAATATCCAAAACAGGAGCAAAGTTAAAATGAACGCCGATTCGTTTGTTTTCGGCTGCCATATTTCTTCCCACATTTTCGATTAAACTTAAATCTTGAATAGCGCCCAGAGTCATATTCCAAGGATAACGATACGTTGAATCTAATCGCATGGCTAATCCCCATTCGGCATCAATTCCGATCATCAAAGGAACTTTAGCTTTCGATTGATATAAGTTGGTTAATTTCGCCTGACGAACTGGCCCGCCTTGAAAGAAAATAACGTTTCCTATTTTATAATCTTCAATTAATTTGCTGATCTGATTAACATGTACAGAATCTTTATTGGAATAGGCAGAAACCATAAACAATTGCCCGATTTTTTCCTGTACGGTCATTTTACTGTAAATGCTGTCAACCCAAGCCGTTTCTTTATCAGAATCTTTAAAGAAGGTTTTTTTCTCTGAAGTATTTTTGGGTACGTAAACAACAGTGTCTTGTAAAGGAATATTCTTTTTATCATCTGTTGCGCCATTATTTTTTTTGGATGCGCAATTGGTAATTAAAAATATAAAAGCGGCGTATAAACTGATTTTTATGAATGAATTTTTCATATAATTTTTTTTTAAAATCAATTTGAGTTTAATACACTCAGACTCAAATTGATTCATCAATATTGATGTACTGAATTAGAAACTTATTTCTTTCTCACTGCGCGTACTAGTAACAAATAAACCTAAATAAGTAATTAATCCGTTTAGTATAATTAATTCATTATCAAAAACATATCCTGCAAATAAAACTTTAGAATATTCATTGATAAAATAAGTAAACAATGGAGAAAGCAAACAGATAAACGGAACCAGTTTGTCGTTTACATGTCTTGATTTTTGGAATAAACCAAAAGCGTATAATCCTAATAATGGACCGTAAGTGTACGAAGCAACTTTAAAGATCATTCCTACGACTGAACTATCATTGATTGAGTTGAAAATTAGGATGATAAAAAAGATTAAAATAGAAAAACTGATATGCACTAAATGTCTAATTTTTACGGTGTTTTTCTTATGGCTGTTTTCCGCTTTGTCCATTCCTAAAAAGTCAACACAAAAAGAAGTCGTTAAGGCTGTTAGGGCAGAATCTGTAGTAGCAAATGTTGCTGCAATAATTCCTAATAAAAACACGATTGCAGGAATAAGTGCTAAATGATTTAAAGCAATTTCAGGGAAAAGCAAATCGGTTCTTGGTTTTCCGGTAACTAAATCGGTTGGAACTGCAATTCCGTTTTTGTTTGCATAGATGTATAAAAGTGCTCCGACGCTCAAAAAGAAAATATTGATTACAACAAAGATTCCTGTAAAAGTGAACATGTTTTTTTGTGCTTCGCCAATGTTTTTACAGCTTAAGTTTTTTTGCATTAAGTCCTGATCCAAACCTGTCATGGCAATGGTTACGAACATTCCGCCCAGAATTTGTTTTACAAAATGAAATTTACTTCCAAAGAAATCATCAAAGAAAAAGATCTTAGAATAATTACTGTTTTTCACTTCTTCAAAAGCGCTAATGGCACTCAAATCCATACGATCGCAAATGAAATAAATAGTAAGGAAAACAGAAGTTACAAGGAAAAACGTTTGTAAAGTATCGGTAATAATAATTGTTTTTAATCCGCCTTTATAGGTATAAGAAAAGATAAGCAGCAACGAAATTAAAACAGTAAAGGCAAAAGGAACATGATAAAAATCGAATACAAAACGTTGTAAAACAATTACCACCAAATACAATCTGAAAGCAGAACTTATTGTGCGGCTAATTAAGAAAATAGAAGCGGCTGTTTTATAGCTGAAAAAGCCCATTCTTTGCTCAATATACCCATAAATCGAAGTCAGATTCATTCTATAATACAAAGGCAGCAATAATTTGGTAATGACAATAAACCCAAGAGCATTTCCTAAAACAAACTGAAAATATTTAAATTGTTCACCGCTTGGTGCGCCAACTTCTCCAGGAACAGAAATAAAGGTTACTCCAGAAAGAGCCGTTCCGATCATTCCGAAAGCTACTAAATACCATTTTGAATTTTTATTGGCAGTAAAAAAAGCTTCATTTCCACTGTCTTTTCTGCTGACTCTGTGCGATATATAGAATAATGTTCCGAAATAAATGATAATAAGGAGAAGGATGGTACTTGGTGTCATTTTATAGTTTTGGTGTTTTTTTTGGTTTTTATAAATAATTCAAATCAGAAATTTTTTAATTGACCTAACAGATTTTACTCTGTTAGGTCGGTGTTAAAAACTCCAAAAAATGAATTTATTCAGCTTTTGAATTTGTATAAATCTATAAAAAGATTTTGATAGTGTGGTTTTAGTTTTCCTGATTTTTGTTGTGAGCTGAAAGTACAGCTCTAACGCTTTTATGTGTGTGCAGTAATTCTTCGGCAACATCGTATTCAATGCCAAGTTCTTCCATGATCATCTTGATACCGCGTTTAACCAATTTTTCGTTAGACAGCTGCATATCAACCATTTTATTGCCTTTTACTTTTCCTAATTTGATCATTACCGAAGTAGAAATCATATTCAAAGTTAATTTTTGAGCCGTTCCTGCTTTCATTCTTGTACTTCCTGTTAAGAATTCAGGCCCTACAATTAATTCAATCGGATAATCGGCTTCTTGAGCAATAAGTCCGTTACTGATGCAAGAAATACTTCCTGTTTTAATATTGTGTTCTTTAGCTTTTTTAAGAGCTCCTAAAACGTAAGGCGTATTACCAGACGCAGCAATTCCGATAATCATATCTAAGCTCGAAATTTCGAATTTTGCTAAATCCTTCCATGCTTGTTCGGTGTCGTCTTCAGCATTTTCTACCGCTTTTCTAATGGCAGTGTCCCCACCAGCAATGATTCCGATAATCATATCATGCGGAACACCAAAAGTTGGCGGACATTCAGATGCATCTAAAATTCCGATTCTCCCAGAAGTTCCAGCTCCAATATAAAATAATCTTCCGCCCAGCTGCATTTTTTTTACAATGGCCTTAACCAGTTTTTCTATTTTAGGAATCTGTTCTTCAATAATATGCGGAACTTTTTTGTCTTCTGTATTAATGTTTGTAAGAAGTTCTTTCACGCTCATTTGATCCAAGTCTTTGTACAAAGATTCTTGTTCAGTTTCAGGATTTTTATTTTTCATTTTTCTTTTTTTTGATTTTTGAAACCGAGATTTTTCTACTATCAGGCTTCTCTATTTTACATTAATAGTTTGATATTTTTATCTAGAATAGAATTTAATTTTAAAAACATAGAAACACAGGTTTTGATTTTTGTTTAAAAAGGTAACCAATCTTTAAAAAGCAAACCAAAGAGAACTACATTTCTGCATAGCAATATATATGTGTGTGTTTATGCTAATGAAACGCTTTTGTGTAAGTCTATCAAAGTCTATGTTTCTATTGTTTAAAAAATTAAGTCTAAAGGAACTGAATTAGAAATATTATTTATAAATCAGGTATTTTGTTCGCATTTTTTTGAAAGCTTCAAGATCTTTCTGCCAAGTCTTTCTTATCTGAACTTCAGAAACACCGCTTTCAATTTGCTGCTGTAGTTTTTTTGTTCCAGCCAGTTTGGTAAAAAATGCGTTGAAGAATTTTGTTTTGTCGCTGGTATTGTGGTACGCTTTAATAAGCCATTTCAATTCTAATTGCTTCAATTTTGGATATGCAGTTAAATCTTCACCAAAACATTCTTTTCCATTGTATAAAGGATCTTTTGCGCCAAAATTGGGTTTCGGAGTAAAACTGAAATTGCTTTTGGTTAAATATGGAGAACCGTAGATTTGAAATTGTTTCTCAGTTCCGCGTCCCATACTCACATTTGTTCCTTCAAAAAGACATAAACTTGCGTATAAATTTATAGACTGGTCATTTGGCAAATTCGGAGACGGTTTTACCAATAAACTATAAGGCATTGTTCTGTTGTAATCTACACAAGGAATTATGGTTAGTTTGCATTGAGCGCCATCTTTTAACCATTTTTCACCATTTACCATTTGCGCATATTCACCAATTGTCATTCCGTGAAGGAGCGGAATAGGGTGCATGCCGACAAAACTGGTAAATTCTTTTTCTAAAAGCGGTCCGTCAACAATAGAACCATTTGGATTTGGACGATCAAAAACAATAAGCTGAATATTGTTTTCTGCACAAGCTTCCATCACATAATGCAAAGAAGAAATATAGGTATAGAAGCGTGCGCCTACATCTTGCAAGTCAAAAATCATGACATCAATTCCAGATAACTGCGCTGGTTTTGGTTTTTTGTTGTCGCCGTAGAGTGAGATAATTGGCAGACCTGTTTTCGGATCTTTTCCGTCAACGATATGTTCGCCGGCATCGGCTGTTCCTCTAAATCCGTGCTCGGGAGCAAAAATATTCTGAACAGTAATTTTTTTCTCCAATAGAAAATCAACCACATGCGTTTTATCAGATAAAATTCCGGTTTGGTTGGTTACAATTCCAACTTTTTTATCTTTTAAAAGCGGTAAATATTTTTCGTAATTGTCTGCACCTGTTTTTATAACAGCGTTGTTAATTTCTGCTGAAATAACGTTTTTATCTGGCTGAATGGATGCAGAATATGACGGGCTATAAAACAGAAATGCTGTAACAAAAGCACTTTTTGCTATAAATTTTATCATTTTAATACAGTTATTAGTTAGAGACAAAATGGACTAATAAAATTAAGATTTTATCGGAGTATATGAATGTTTTAGGCAGATTTGGGGAATCTAAAAACTAACAAGATATAACCTGCATGAATCAGGATTAATTTTTTATTTGGCCTTTTTATTGGTCACAATGTGTTTAAGAGAGTATTTTAAAATACTGCCTCCGAAAAGTCTCACGTCGGAGGCAGTTGTATTAGATGTGGTTTTTCAGTTTTACCGAATTACCACCCTGGATTTTGTTTTAAATCGACACCTTGCGCTTTGTACAAATCAATGTCATTCGTTGGAATGTTCATTAAATAATGCTTAGGTTCGAAAGTTCTTGTGCTTGCTGGGTATATTTTCACATATCCATTTCCGTCCACAACAGTTTGCGATCCAACTGGAGTTCCAATTCTAGCTCCTAGGTTCACATCAGGGTTTTTGCTAGTGTCTAAGTAATCTCCTTTTTTCCAACGATAAATATCAGCTTGTCTTAAAGTAGTCCAGCTCATGAATTCGATTTGACGTTCACGACGAACTTCCCAGATTAACGGATTTACAACACCAGAAAGTTGTTCTAGAGACGAAGTTCTTCTTGGGTCATTAATCTGCACACCATTTGCAGAAGCATTTGTTCCATCTGTTGTTAGAGGAGCAATTCCTGCACGTGCACGAACTTTATTGATCGATAAATCAAGATCGCTGTTGGTTGCTGTTCCTAACTCAGCGCAAGCCTCAGCATAATTTAAATATACTTCGCTTAGAGTAAATAATGGAGCGTCTGTGTAGTTACGTCCTCCAGTAGTTACATCTGGACCAGTTGTAGCAGGGTTGTTGTACAATTCAAATACATATCCTGACATAGAAACCAAAGCTGCAGTACCAAAAGGTTTTCCTTTATAACCATAATTTGCTGGGTTTACTGTTTTTGCAAAACGAGGATCTCTGTTAGCAAATGTTTTAGCAGCCGTATCGTCACCAGTATATTGGCTGTTTCCAGCTTGCTGAATAGGCAATCCGTTTGTGGTTACGTAGCTATCAGCTGCCCATTTTGTTAAACCGTACTGAATCGTTGAAGTATTCGTGTAGTTTTGAAGTGAGTGCATTAATACGTTTGTTAAGTAACGTTTTGCCAATATCACTTCAGTATTTCCAAGTAATTCAACTGAATTGTAAAGTCCTTTCCAATCTGCATTCAATTTGTAGCTTGGATTGTTCATGATCATCAATGAAGCTGCTTTTGCTTTGTTTAAGTAAGCGCTTCCATCTTGACCTAAATGGTATTTTCTGTATGTACCTTCGTAAAGGCAAGCATTGCTTAAAGCAGCGTAAGCAGTATATTTATTTGCTGTAACGTTTTTATCATCGCTAACCAACATTAAATCTGCAGCTTCTTGTAATTCTGCAATTACTTTGTCCATAATTTCGGCTCTTGGTTTTGCAGGAGCGTATACTTCTGCATCAGCTTGAGCTAAATATTGATCAGTATACGGTACATCACCAAATTTTTGCACTAAACGGAAATACGTATAAGCTCTAAAAAATTTAGCAACTCCAATATAGTGGTTCTTTTTCTCCGTAGACATACTTACTGTTGGTACTTTTTCCAGCATCAAGTTACAACGACGGATAAGCGTGTAATACTCATTCCATGAATAAAGATTTGTAGTTGCAGCTGTAACTGGCATTTGATAGAAAGTAAAGGCAGACAAGTTATCATCTACTCTATAATCGCTTCCGTGGTAGTAGAAGAAAGAAAGTCCGATTGTTGTTCCGTTTCCATAACCATAAAAAGTATCGTAGTTAAGCCATGAAAAGGTTTTTACGTTATCTTCTGACTGCCAAAAGTTATCGTTTGTAAATTTATCTGCTGGATCATCAGTAAGATAATCTGAACAGCTAACAGCGCTTCCTGCAAGTAAAGCAGTAGCAAACATTAGCAGAAACTTAGATTTTATATTATATTTTTTCATTGTAAGAGTTTTGAATAGTTAGAGATTAGAAAGAGATATCAACACCAACTGACCATGTTTTTGTGTAAGGATAAGCTCTTCCCCAGAAAACTTCTGTTTCGTCGATTTCAGGATCTACAGGAAGACGTTTGTCTGCCCAGGTCGCAATATTTTCACCAGAAGTATATAATCTTACTTTTTCTAATCCTGCTTTTTTTACAAGAGCTACTGGCAAATTATATCCGATAGTAAAGTTTTTTAGACGGAAATAAGACATGTCTAACAAATATCTTGTTGAAGTAACAAAGTTGTTCTGACCTTGAGTACCTGACCCAAAAGTATTTGCTTCGTTACCATAGTATGGATTTGGAAAATAAGCATCTGTGTTTTCTGGAGTCCAGTAATCTGCTTGGTTGGCGTACATTTGCTGAGGCGCACGGAAGAAAGGCAATACAGCATCTGAAGCAGCCCAGTAATCACGTTTTCCAACTCCTTGGAAGAAAGTAGAAATATCAAATCCGCGGAATTTACCCCCTAATGTGATACCGTATCTGTAACGAGGAGTAGAGTTACCAATTTTTTTCAAATCTCCATGATCATCTGCAGTTCCAGCTCCACGAGTAATAGCTCCATCACCATCTACGTCTACATAATGAACGTCTCCAGCTCCGTACTTAAAGTTTCCACCCATTGTTTTAGAGTAGTCAACACCATTTACCGTTTTTCCGTTATTAGTAATTACGTCATCAGCCTGTAAAAGTCTATCACTAGTTAATCCCCAGATTTGACCAATTTCATAACCATCATAGTAAGGTTTCGTATCTGGAGTAACTAAAGCTAATAATTTAGAAGAGTTGTTCCATTTTGTAATAACCGATTTAGAATCAGATAAAGCAAGATCAACAAAAACAGAAGCCGTTTCGCTTAAATTTTTATTAAAGTTTAATGAAAGCTCCCAACCTTGAGTTCTCATGTTTCCAGAGTTAGTTTGTGCAGAAGTCTGTCCAAATGAACCCGGAAGTGTTATACCAGGAGCAAGCATTCCTTTTGTATCACGCTGATACCAATCAAAAGAAGCACCCAGCATATCAAATATTTTAACATCGATACCCACATCTTTGGTCATTACTTTTTCCCAAGTTAATGCAGGGTCTACGTTTGTTGGTAAGTTTGTAGAAGGAGGAAGAGTAGCACCGCTATTTACCCAAGAAGGATTTTTAGCTGTCATGATCGATAAGAAAGCATTGTTTCCAACGTTTTGGTTACCGATTGATCCGATAGAACCACGCAATTTAAGATCGTTTAACCATCCGCGAGTTCCTTCCATAAATTTCTCGTTCACAATTTTGTATCCTACCGAAGCAGAAGGGAAGAATCCCCATTGTTCGTTGGTTGGGAATCTTGATGAACCGTCATAACGAGCATTTAATTCAACTAAATAAATTCCGTTGTAATCGTAATTCACACGACCAAAGAAACCAGCAATTGAGTATTCTGTTTCCGTCGGATTTAAATCTGTGTTTGCAGCTCCAGAAACAAATTGTTCTCCTACTGCAAGGTTAAATTCTGGTTTAGATTTGTCTAAAAGTGTATTTCTTCTTGCATAGTTGCGAGATAAATTTTGCCATTCTGAGTTGAAACCAGCTAAGAATTTGAAATTATGCTTGTCAAATTGTTTTTTATAGTTACCATAAATGTTTACCACATTTGTAGTTGACTCTTGTTTTGATTGTCCAACAAAATCATTTCCTGTTTCAAGAGTTGCAGGAGTAGCAGTTTGAATCGTAGTTGCATCGTATGGCATTGCAGACCAGCTGTCCCATGCTAAGAATTTACCACCATTTTGTTTTCTGTTGTAGTAATCGTTTACACTGCTAATTTCAGTGATAAGGTTTAAATCTTTTGTAATATCTGCTGTAAATCTAGCGCTTAACCTTGTATTACGTTTATTGTTTTCGTTTCTAGAAGCATTAGATAAATATCCTCCAGCTGTACGGAAATTGTATCCTCTGTAAGTTCCAAAATTTGGGAAATATTGCCCCCAACGAAGCGCATAACCAAAGTAACCTCCGTAACCTGTGTCATCGGTTCCAGAACCTCCATAATAGTTAAAAGGTTGATCATAAGAACTATTGATTGTCATTACTTTGAAATCTCCAGTAAGCCAATCTGCTAATTTTGTTGTAAAACCTAAGTTGATGTTGATTCTTTGTCTTTTTTCCTGATTTACTCTTAACATACCATCTTGGTTGGTCAATCCGAACGAAGCAAAGAATGAACTTTTATCACCTAAATTTCCTTGTGCAGAAACATTATGCGTTGTTTGTAACGCATTACTAGCATACAATTCTTTATTTGCATCCCAAACTCTGTAAAAATAAGGAACACCATTTTTTATTTCCCAATCTTCTCCATAAACCATTTCATTACTGGTACGATTGTTTGCGTATTTTGCTTTCCAATTTTTAATTCCGTCTAATAAAATGCTGTAGTTCTGACCAAAAATCTCTGGAGTAGAACCATCCGTTCTTGTTCCTGCAGCGATCAATCCTGGAATTTCTTCTGTTGGATCTAAGAATTTAAGTGTAGAAATCGGATTTACAAAAGCAGTATTTGCTGAATACGAAAATCTCACTTTTCCTTCACCCGTTTTTCCGCTTTTTGTAGTAATAAGAACAACACCAAACGCAGCACGAGCACCATAAATAGATGCAGAAGCAGCATCTTTAAGTACAGACATCGTTGCGATATCATTTGGGTTAATCAATGATAAGTCGGTAGGAACACCGTCTACTAATATTAAAGGATCGTCTGAACCATTAATTGTACCCGCTCCACGAATGTTGATTTTTGCGGCACGGTTAATATTTCCTGAGTTAAAATTAATGTTTACACCCGGAGTAGTACCTTGTAAAGCTTTACTAACATCAGTTAAAGGTCTGCTTCCAATTGTTTTAGCAACATCAATATTGGCAACAGCTCCTGTTAAGTTCGTTTTTTTCTGAGAAGCAAAACCTACAACAACAACTTCGTCTAGTTTCGAAGTGCTTTCTATAAGACCAACATTTATTTTCTGTTGGCTTTCCACTTTAATTGATTGAGTTTCATAACCCATATAACTAAAGCTTAGAGTTCGTCCCGGCGCTACAGAAATGCTGTAGTTTCCATCAAAGTCAGTGGTTGTGCCATTATTTGTTCCTTGAATAACGACGCTGACTCCTGGAATTGGAATTCCGTCTGCTTTGCTTTTTACTGTTCCAGTAACTGTTTTTGCTTGTCCAAATGCTGCTTGAATGCACAAAAACAACACTGAAATAAAGAGTAACTTTTTCATGATTAATCTGGTTTTTTATGGTTGTTGTTGAAGCAAATATATTTATTTATTGCATATAAATGCGTTATTTTGGATTTTTTTTCTAAAAATAATTTAAAAAACGCAAAATAACGCAATTTTTGATAAAAATAATTATTGATTTTGTTTTTAAAATCTTACTAATGCATGATTTTGCAGTTTTTGGGCTCTTTTCTGATATAGAATGAAATATTTGATATATTTGTGATGAATTTTAACTTTTATAAAAAAATGCTGAAAGCCGAGAGACATAAATACATAATGACTAAACTTATTGAAGACCAAAAAGTTGTTACAACAGATTTAGCTTTGGCTCTCGATTTGTCTGAAGATACCATAAGAAGAGATTTGAATGAATTGGATAGTAGAAAGCAGTTAGAGAAAGTATACGGCGGTGCTGTTCAAGTTAAAGAAAAACCTGCAAATGTATTTGATATTGCCATAACGGCAGAAGAACAGAAAAAGCAAATCGTAACAAAAGCATTGTCTCTTCTTCATGATGATCAGGTTATTATAATGAGTGGAGGAAGCACTAATTTGGTTTTTGCAAAGTTAATTCCGGCCGATTTGAAAGCTACAATATATACTTATAGTTTACCAATCGCCATGCAGTTGTCTCAGCATCCTAATATTGATTTGATTTTTATTGGCGGGAAAATGCAGAAAAACGCAATGGTAACAATAGGTATGGATGTAATTCAGGTGGTTTCTAAAATTAAAGCCGATATTTGTTTCATTGGTGCCAGCAGTATTAATATCAAACAAGGACTTACAGAAGTAGGTTACGAAATCTCAATTGTAAAAAAAGCAATGATAGAAGCTTCTGATAGAGTGGTTTCGATGTTTGCTTCAAATAAATTAAATACCAAAATGCCTCATGGTGTTTGCGATCTTACCCAGCTGGATACTATTGTAACAGAATTAGATCCAGAAGATGAAAAACTAGATGAATATAGAAAATCTGGAGTCTTTATCTTATAACTTTTAAACTTATTTAGTATAGTTTTTGCGTTTTGTTGCGTTATTTGAATTTTATTATGTTAAAAAACGCAAAATAATGTATTTGTATGCTTTTTGTATCTATATTTGTTAAAACTAATTTTATTAGTCAGATATATTTATGAAAATCATTCCTTCGTTTGCTCGCCATTTCTGTGCTGTATTTGAAGAAGTTAGAAGCTTCTAAATAGGAACTTTAATAAATATTGAATTCTAATAAAATTTAGAATGTATTGTTTTTGCCGAATAGCTTTTTAGCAAAACAGGAACAAAACATTTATTAAAGAACCAAAAGCAACAGAACCAATTAAATGTCCGATTCTCTCCAATTACAAGAATTAGAAACTTCACTAGAAGGAACTCTTTTTTATGATGACCTTCATAAAAAAATATATGCCACAGATGCCTCTGCTTATAGAATTATGCCTCTTGCCGTGGCCATTCCAAAATCAGAAAATGATATTGTAAATATTATTCGGTTTGCTTCCAAAAATAAAATTTCCATAACGCCCAGAACAGCAGGAACATCTTTGGCGGGACAGACTATTGGAAGCGGAATCATTGTAGACGTCTCAAAACATTTTAATAAAATTGTTTCTTTTGATCCTAAAAAGAAAACCATAACGGTTCAGCCTGGAGTAATTCGTGATGAACTGAATTTATATTTAAAACCGCACGGACTCTTTTTTGCTCCAACTACATCCACAACCAATAGATGCATGATTGGTGGAATGGTCGGAAACAATTCGTCGGGAACAACTTCAATTCGTTATGGTGTTACCCGAGATAAAATTGTAGAAATAAAAGCCGTTTTAAGTGACGGAACTACTGCAGTATTTAGAGATTTAACTTCGGATGAATTTATCGAGAAAACAAAAGGAGATTCTTTAGAAAATAAAATTTATAAAACGATTTACGACGAACTTTCGAACAAAGAAAATCAGGAAGAAATCTTAAAAGAATTTCCAAAACCAGAAATTCACAGACGAAATACCGGTTATGCAATTGATGTTCTACTGAAATCGAAACTTTTTTCGGGAACTGAAGATACCATCAATTTAGGAAAACTCCTTTGCGGAAGTGAAGGAACTTTGGCCTTTACAACAGAAGTCACTTTGAAAGTGGACGATTTGCCGCCAGTACACAATATTATGGTTGTGGCACATTTTCATACCATTCAAGAAAGTTTAGAAGCCGTTGTCACTGCCATGAAACATCATTTGTACACTTGCGAAATGATGGATGACACGATTTTAGATTGTACAAAAACCAATAGAGAACAGGCTAAAAACCGATTTTTTATTGTAGGCGAACCAAAAGCAGTGATTATGCTCGAAGTTGGATCGCACATTAGTATGGAAGATGCCGAATTGCAAGCCGATGCTTTAATTAAAGATCTTCAAATTAATGGTTTTGGATATGCCTTGCCAAAAATTTACGGAACCGATATTGACAAAGTAAACGAGGTAAGAAAAGCAGGTCTTGGACTTTTAGGAAGTATTGTGGGCGATGATAAAGCAGCCGATTCTATTGAAGATACAGCAGTAGAATTAAGTGATCTTCCCAATTACATTGCCGATTTTGCAGCGATGATGGAAAGACACGGACAAAGTGCCATTTATTATGCGCATGCTGGAGCGGGAGAGCTGCATTTGCGTCCGAAGATAAACTTGAAGACAAAAGAAGGATTGCATCAATTCAGAAATTTATCTACTGAAGTAGCGCATCTGGTAAAAAAATATAGAGGTTCGTTAAGCGGTGAACATGGCGACGGAATCTTAAGAGGCGAGTTTCTGCCTTTTATGATTGGCGATAAAAACTATGAACTGCTAAAACGAGTAAAAAAAGCATTTGATCCCAATACCATTTTGAATGTTGGGAAAATTGTAAATGCTTCTAAAATGGATGAGAACCTTCGTTTTGAAGCAGGAAGAGAAGAACCGGAAATAAAAACAATTCAGGATTTCTCAGATAGTTTGGGGGTTTTACGCGCCGCAGAAAAATGCAACGGTTCGGGCGATTGCAGAAAAATGCCATCAGCAGGCGGAACTTTATGTCCAAGTTATCGTGCTACAAGAAATGAAAAAGATACAACGCGTGCACGTGCCAACGCTTTACGAGAATATCTAACGAATTCGGAAAAAGAAAATAAATTCGATCACGAAGAATTGTATAAGGTTTTTGAATTGTGTGTAAGCTGTAAAGCCTGTGCCAGCGAATGTCCGAGTAACGTAGATGTAGCAACTTTAAAAGCTGAATTTTTATACCAATACCAAAAAGCAAACGGGTTTTCTTTCCGAAATAAAATCTTTGCTTTCAATTCAAAATTGAATGAATTGGGAAGTATTGTGCCATCCGTTACCAATTGGGCATCCAACCATTCTTTCGTTAAAAAGCGTATGGGAATTGCGCCTGAAAGACAAGTGCCGTTACTGGCTCCAAAGACATTTAGAAAATGGTACGAAAAGAACAAAAAACGTAACACAAACAGCTCTTTTGAGAATGGGAATGTTTATCTTTTTTGTGATGAATTTACCAATTATTATGATGTTTCAGTCGGAATCGATGCGTACGAACTTTTAACAGAATTAGGTTACAGGGTAATTGTAATTGATCATGAAGAAAGCGGAAGAGCTTTTATATCAAAAGGTTTTCTGGAAGAAGCACAGGAAATTGCCAATAAAAACATCAATACGTTTAAAAATATAATTTCTGAAAACACGCCTTTAATCGGAATTGAACCTTCGGCAATATTGACTTTTAGAGACGAATATATCCGATTGGCTGCAGATAAGGAAAGCGCGGAGAAATTAGCTAAAAATACCTTTACAGTCGAAGAGTTTTTCAAAAGAGAAATTGGAAACGGAAAAATTCACGAAGATCAGTTTTCTGAAAAAGAGAAAAATATCAAAATTCATGGGCATTGCCATCAAAAGTCATTGAGCAGCGTAGAAGCTTCTTTTGCGATGCTGAATATTCCAAAAAATAATACGGTTACGATTTATAATTCTGGCTGTTGCGGAATGGCGGGTTCATTTGGATATGAAAAAGAACATTACGAAATCAGTATGAAGATGGGAGAAGATACTTTGTTTCCGAAAATCAGGGCAACAGAGTTATCTACAGAAATTGCAGCCGCAGGAACCAGTTGCCGCCATCAGATTTTTGACGGAACGAGCAGAAAGGCCATGCATCCCGTAACTATTTTAAAAGATTGTTTGAAATAATTTTTTGTATTTTCCCAGTGCTTTTCAAAAATATTATTTTATAAAAACATCAATTATGAAAAAAACAATTTACACTTTCTTTCTTCTTTTTATAGCCTTTGCAGTCCAAGCGGCGAAGGTTGACACTTTGCAAGTTTTTAGTCCTTCGATGCAGAAGAACATTAAAACTTGTGTAGTAGTTCCGGACAATTATAAAAAGAGCAAGAAAGCATTTCCAGTTGTTTATCTGCTTCACGGCTATAGCGGAAATTATGCTTCATGGGCAAAAGATTTTAAAGAGCTGGGAAAACAAGTGGATCAATACGGATTTATAGTGGTTGGAGTAGACGGAAATTACTCAAGCTGGTATTTTGACAGTCCAATAGACCCGAGTTTTAAGTATGAAACTTATGTGGTAAAAGAACTGGTTCCGTTTATTGATAAACAGTACAGAACAATTGCAGACCGTAAAGCAAGAGCCATTTCAGGTTTAAGCATGGGTGGGCATGGTGCTTTGTATCTTTCATTTAAACATCAAGATGTATTTGGCGCGGCAGGAAGTATGAGCGGAGGGGTAGATTTTCGTCCGTTTCCTGAAAATTGGGATATCAAAAAACGATTAGGTCCAATTACCGAATTCCCAGAAAACTGGAATCAGAATACCGTGACCAATATGTTAGACTTGGTAAAAGACAATAAACTAAAACTGATTATTGACTGCGGAGTTGATGATTTCTTTATGAAAGTAAACAGAGAACTGCATGCAAAAATGCTGGATCTAAAAATAAATCACGATTATATCGAACGTCCAGGCGAACATAATCTTAAATACTGGGAGAATTCTTTAAAATATCAGCTTTTATTTTTTCATGATTTCTTCAACGAAAACATAAAAACAAAGTAATGTTAAGTGCATTGCGAACTACCGATAATTCGTAATGCATAAATTTTGGTTGGTTATCCTAACAGGTTTTCAAAACCTGTTAGGTATTTTTTGCCACAGATTAAAAGATTAAAAAAGATTTTTTTGTCAAAAATTAAATCTATTAAATCTGCTAAATCTGCGAGAGAAAATAACCGACAAAGAATAAAAAAAGAAAAAACTTTGCGCCTCTGCGCCTTTGCGAGATTAAAAAAAAAAGAAAATAAAACTTTTGCGAACATAGCGTAAACCACTGCGCTCTTTGCGGTTAAAATTTTCTGCCAAAAATATTATACTAACTACCTAAAATAATAATTTATGAAAAGCCTAAAAATTATGATTTTGGTATTGCTGATTCAGACCAAAATTTTCAGTCAGCAGTCTCCAAAAAGAGAAATGCGAGCCGCTTGGATTTCTACCGTAGAAAACATTGACTGGCCTTCTAAACCAGGATTATCAGACAAAGAAATGAAGAACGAAATGATTGCCATTTTGGATAATCTGCGTTCTTATAATATGAATACTGTAATTTTTCAAATTCGCCCAACTGCCGATACGTTTTACAAATCGACAAAAGAACCAGCATCACATTGGATAACAGGAACTCAAGGCGTTGCGCCAGGTTTTGATCCTTTGCAGATGATGATTGACGAAGCAGGAAAACGCGGAATGAACGTTCATGTGTGGCTTAATCCGTATCGTGTTCAGAAAGATACGGTAAGAGATGCGCTTTCAAAAAATCACCTATATTTTAAAAGACCAGACCTTTTCCTGACGTACGGAAAAACCAGATATTTTAATCCAGGTTTGCAAGAAACCAGAAATTTTGTTGCTTCTGTTGTAGGCGAGATTGTTCGTAAATACGATATTCAGGCCGTGCATATGGATGATTATTTTTATCCCTATAAAATTGAAGGGCAGGAATTTCCAGATGAAAAAGCATTCGCTAAAGAACCGCACCAGTTTAAAGACAAAGACGATTGGAGAAGAGACAATGTCGATTTAATCATCAAACAAATCAGAGATACTATTATTGCCAATAAACCTGCAGTCGAATTCGGAATTTCGCCATTTGGAGTTTGGAGAAATATTGCCAAAGATTCGCAAGGTTCTAATACAAAAGCAGGAGCAACCAATTATGATGACTTGTATGCGAATATCTTAAAATGGCAAAAAGAGAATTGGATCGATTATGTAACGCCTCAAATCTATTGGCACATTGGTTTTGACAGAGCTAATTTTGAAGTTCTAGCAAAATGGTGGGCAGAACACAAATATGGAGCAAATGTTTACGTGGGTCATGGCGATTACAAAATTTCAACTACTGCTAAAGAACCGGAATGGAGAAGTCCTGATCAAATTGTAAAGCAGATTGAAATGATTCGCAAAATGCCTCAAATTGATGGTTCAATGCATTTTACTGCTTCGACTTTCCTAAAAAAAGGAGATACGCTTAGAAATCCTCTTCTTCAAAAAGAATACAAATACATCGCTTTAACTCCAGAAGCAAACAGAATTACGAGATTAAAACCAGAACCGCCAACAAATGCAGTAATAGTTAAAAAAGGTGATAAAGCAGTTTTAACTTGGAAAGCGGCTTTCAATGACAAAAAATATGTGATTTACAGATTTCCAAAAGGAAAAATTACCGATTTCTCAAATCCTCAGAATATTTATTATGTGACAACGGCTCTAAAACTAGAAGTGCCAAACCCAGATTTGGAAAACTATGTTTATGCGCTCACCGCTTTGAGTCAGACTCAGACAGAAAGCAGTCCGATTGAATTTTCAACAAAATAAAATATAAAAAGAAATGAGAAAAAGTATTCTTCTATTAGCCGTATTTCTAAGTTCGCTTAGTTTTGTACAAGCCCAAAAATTAGACCTAATTCCGAAACCTGTATCCGTTCAGCAAAGTGCGGGAGAGTTTGTTTTGCCTTCGCCATTAAAAATTGTTGTAGACAAAAAACTTAAAAATAGCGCCGATTATATCACAGCTGGTTTTTCAAAAAATACAGGAATTGCCCCAATTGTTTCCATTGGAAAAAAACACGGAAAAAATACTATTTCATTTCTAGTAGATAAGAAATTGGATCTTCCAGATGAAGGTTATCAATTAGAAATAAATGAAAAAGGAATTTTCGTAAAAGGAAAAACGGATAAAGGTATTCTAAACGGATTTCAGACTTTACTGCAAATTTGTTCTGCAAAAGAAGTTAAAAAAGGAACTGTTCCGTTTGTGAAAATTGAAGATTATCCTCGTTTTGATTGGCGCGGAATGATGCTCGATTGTTCAAGACAATTTTTCGATAAACAAACCGTAAAAAATTATATCGACTGGTTGGCCGCTCATAAAATGAATGTTTTTCATTGGCATTTAACAGATGATAACGGTTGGAGAATCGAAATCAAATCATTGCCAGATTTAACTTTAAAAGGTGCTTGGAGAGGACCAGGAGAAGTTCTATTGCCGTCTTATGGTTCGGGAGATAAACGTTATGGCGGTTTTTATACACAAGAAGATATTAGAGAAGTCGTAGCTTATGCTGCAGATCGTGGTATTTCGGTTATGCCAGAGATTGAAATTCCGGGACATTCGCGTGCGGTAACGGCTTCATATCCAGAAGTGGGTTGTGCGATAACGCAGGAACTTAAAAGTGTTCAGGGAGAAGTAAAAAATGTTTGGTGTGTAGGGCGTGAAGAAAATTATGATCTTTTGGATTCAATAATCAAAGAAGTTTCTGGACTATTTCCTTTTGAATATATCCATATTGCGGGAGACGAAGTGAATCGTGCCAATTGGGAACATTGCCCAAAATGTCAAGCTTTAATGGCAAAAGAAGGATTTACAGATAGTTTTCAGCTTCAGAATTATTTCTTTAGAAGAGTTCAAACGATTGTCGATAAATACCATAAAAAAACAGATGGATGGAATGAAATTCTGAAAGGCGGAGAAATCAATCCAAATACTCTTATTTCTGCTTGGCAGGG
Organism: Flavobacterium sp. B330r; assembly: GCF_056824325.1. NCBI lineage: Bacteria > Pseudomonadati > Bacteroidota > Flavobacteriia > Flavobacteriales > Flavobacteriaceae > Flavobacterium > Flavobacterium sp. B330r. The sequence goes on along the minus strand of NZ_CP124860.1, from coordinate 436,509 downwards.
AATTAGTTACGGAATTGAATCGGCTAAAAAAGGATACAAAACCATCATGATGCCAGGACAATTTACGTATTATGATATGGCACAATCTGAAACAGAACGCGGCCATCGATGGGCGGCAATTACCGATACAAAAAGAGCGTATTCTTTTGAACCAATTCCTGATGCCGATTTAACACCCGAAGAACAAAAAAATATAATTGGAGTTCAAGGTGCTCTGTGGAGCGAATATCTGGATCGCCCAGCAAGAATCATGGAATACCAAAGTTATCCGAGAATCAGTGCGTTGTCTGAAATTGGATGGTCTAAAAAAGAAGATAAAAACTGGGATGATTTTTATGGAAGATTAACCAATAGCCATTTAAAAAGATTGGCTGATATGGGAATTGCATTTAGAGATTTTCCCCCAACAGCTATTTATAAAAACGGAACGATTACTGTAGCACCACCTTATGAAGGTGCTATTGTACGATTTGATAAAGACGGAAATGAGCCAACAAGACAATCGGCTTTGTACACTGGACCAATTCAGACCAAAGATTACGAGCAGTATATGTTTAGAGTTTTTTTCAATGAAACGTCGGCAAGTCCAGCGGTAAAAGTGGAGAAATTGCCTGTTGCTACTTGGAATACATCTAAAGCAGAAGTTCTGACTATTTCTGAAAATATCTCAGAACATGTGGATAAAAAGGGCATTTGGTATCTGACTTTTAATCCGACAGATGATGGAGCAAACGGAACAATCAAAAATGTTTCGCTTTTTGAAAATGATAAATTAGTTCAGACTCACGCAGACGAAAAAGCTTTAAAATCAAAACCTCGATTGAGATTTCTAATTGAAAATTATAACGAAAAAAATATCTATAGATTAGATTTTACGGTTGAAAATAAAGAAGAGAAAAAGTCTGCTGCAAATGTAAAATTCAATTGTTCGCCTTATCAGGAACCAGAAGTAAAAGTGACTTCGTCGATGGCAGAAAATCCGAAGTTTCCAATTGCGAATCTGCAGGATTATAATGAAGAAACGTACTTGCGTACCGATGTTGCGTGTAAAGACGGCGATTGGATTTTGTATACTTTTACTAATCCTGTAACTTCTTCTAAAATTGATGTTTTAACTGGAATTCCGCATCATCCGAGATTTATCATTAACAACGGTTTTGTTGAGTTTTCATATAATGGAACTGATTTTATAAAAGGCGATAATTTCGATTACGGAAATGCATCCATTTATCCGAAACAGCCTGTAAAAGCAGTTAGAATTCAAATTACAGGAACCAATAATGAGCCTTTGATGGCGGGGCAGGACTTAAAAATTAATCCGTAGTACTATGAAAAATATTGGTGTCAAAATTATAATGGTTTCCTTGATTTTCTTGGGAATAAATGGTTATTCACAGAAAAAGGCAAAGCAATCTTTTGATGTAAAAAGAAATGAAGTTTACATCGATTCGATGATGACAAATGCTCTTGAAAAAGGTTTTTTTCCAGGAGCACAAATTATCGTAGGAACAGGAGATTTTAACTTGATTTACAAAAATTACGGTTATCACGATTATTCCAAAAAGCAATTGGTAAAATCAGATGACGTTTTTGATCTAGCTTCAATGTCTAAAGTTTTAGGCGCAACGCTAGTTACAATGCGTTTGGTTGGAGATGGAAAAATTAAATTGACAGACCAAGTTGGTCAAATTGTTCCGATGTACAAAAATACAGCAATTTCGGATTTGACGCTTTTTGAACTCTTAACGCATACTTCAGGATTAACGCCAAGTATTACTTTTTATCAAGCATTGCTTTCCACGCCAGATAATTCGCCTTTGCTGAGCAATCAAAAATCAGAGCAATATCCTGAGCAGTTTGACAATATGTACGTAAACAAAAACATTGTTTACGATTCTAAATATTTGGTTTTTGAACCAAAAGAAAATTGGGTTCAGATTTATAAAAATATGTGGCTGAATCCAGAATTTTATCCATCAGTTTATGAAAGGATTGCGAAGGCGAATACAAATCCGAGAGGGAAATATTTGTACAGCGATTTAAACTTGCTTTTGGTAAAGCAAATGATTGAAACCAAAACAGGCAAAAAACTTGATCAGTTCACAAATGAAATTTATACCGAATTGGGAATTTCAAAAATTGGATACAATCCGTTAAAATGGACTTCGATAGATAATGTCATGCCAACTGAAGTGGATAATTTTTTCAGAAAAGATACTATTAAAGGTTATGTGCACGATGAAGCAGCGGCAATTTTTGGCGGTGTTTCTGGAAATGCAGGTTTGTTCGCCAACGCAGAATCGATTGCCGTAATCTGCAAAATGCTCATGAACAACGGAAATTATAAAGGCAAACAGATTTTAAAAGCAAATGTTGTCAAAGAGTTTACCGATTCTCCGCTTGCGAAAGAAGGAATTTAGAGGTTTAGGTTTTGATAAAAGAAAACCAGACGAGTTTTTTACAAAAGACGATTTTGGACATACGGGTTTTACAGGAACTTTTTTCTTTATGAATAGAAATACCAATAGATTTTTAATTATTCTTACGAATCGAGTTAATCCAACAAGAACAAACCGATTAATGTACAAAGACGATTTTAGTGCTAAAATCTGGAGGCAAATTAATAATTAAAATTTAGCCCCAGATTAAAAAAATTAAAAAGATTTCTTGTTTCACGCAGATTTTACAGATTTAAACAGATCAAGACAGATTATAAGATTTAAACAAATCTGCTAGAATCTGCAAAATCTGCGTGAAAAACTAAGCACAGCCAAATAAAAAAATCCTTTTTAATTCTTTTATCCCGATAGCTATCGGGAGTGGCAAAAAAACATAAACATTATGAAAAATATAATAATCTGCATACTAATTTCAGCAGTTTCTTTTGCGCAGCAAATAAAAACCGGCGCTGAGAATTCTGAAAAATACTTGCCTTTATTGAAAGGCAAAACCGTAGGAATCGTTACCAATCAAACGGGAATTATCACTAAAGAAAAACACTTAGTCGATTTTTTAGTAGAACAAAAAGTAAAAATCAAAACCATTTTTGCACCAGAACACGGTTTTAGAGGAACGGCGGATGCGGGCGAACATGTATCTGACGAAATCGATTCTAAAACAGGGTTATCCATTACTTCATTATACGGAAAAAACAATAAACCAACACCAGAGCAATTAAAAGGAATCGATATTATGATTTTTGATTTGCAGGATGTTGGAACGCGATTATACACGTATGTTTCTACAATGCACCGCATTATGGAAGCTTGCGCTGAGAACAATGTTCCACTGATTGTACTGGATCGTCCCAATCCGAATATCGCGATTGTTGACGGTCCGGTTTTGGACATTGCTTTTAAAAGCGGTATCGGAATGCACCCAACGCCTTTATTGCACGGAATGACTTTGGGCGAAGAAGCAAAAATGATCAACGGACAGAAATGGCTGAAAGATGGAATTCAATGTAAATTGACCGTAATTCCGTGTTTAAATTATACTAGAAAAAGCACCTATAGTCTTCCCGTTAGGCCTTCGCCAAATTTACCAAACGATCAATCGATTAATTTATATGTGAGTTTATGTCTTTTTGAAGGAACCAATGTGAGCATGGGACGCGGAACCGAAAAGCAATTTCAGATTTATGGTTCACCTTATCTTCCTAAAAGTGATTTTGCTTTTACTCCAAAACCTAATTTTGGCGATAAAGATCCTTTGTATAAAGGCGTGGAATGTAACGGAGAAGATTTATCTGCAATTCCAAAAATAAACAGATTAGAAATAAAATGGTTAATTAAAGCCTATCAGACCACTTCTGATAAATCGAAGTTTTTTGATAAAAGAAAATTTGCCATTCGTGCTGGCAACGAAAAACTGCAACAGCAAATTGAAGCCGGAATTTCGGAAGAAGAAATTAGAAACAGCTGGAAAGAAGGTGTGGCAACATTTAAAAAAATGCGTGCTAAATATTTGATTTATAAGTAATATCTCTCAGATTTGCTTAGATTGTAGCAAAATAGATCATTTATTCATCCGGACTAGTTATAATTATAAAACTGGTATGCTTTATTGGTACGGTAAGAAACTACTTTTGCAAAAAAAATAGTAAACCAAAATGAAAAAGATCTATTTTGCTGTCTTTACAGTAATTTGTACCAATTTTTACGCACAGACAAAGAACGATTCCATCAACCAAATGGATGAAGTTATTATTAATGAAGGCCGTTTTAATACACCAATTTCTAAACAAAACAGAAATGTATATGTTATCTCGAGCGAAACCATTAAAAAACTGCCAGGAAGAACGTTGCAAGAAGTATTGCAATATGCAAACGGTGTAGACATCAGACAAAGAGGACCATTTGGAACTCAAGCCGACATTAGTGTTGACGGTGGAAGTTTTGAGCAAACCGTTGTTTTGCTAAACGGAGCAAAAGTAATCGACTCGCAAACTGCCCATAATATGTTGAATCTGCCTCTTCCGGTTGAAGCAATTGAAAGAATAGAAGTAGTTCGTGGTCCAGCTGCGAGAATTTACGGAATTAACAGTTTAACAGGAGCAATTAATATTATTACCAAAAAACCAACCGATTCTGGTTTTATGGTAAGCACTTATGCAAGTTCTAATTTCGAAAAAGATACGCAAGATACAGGCGATACTTTTTACGGAACAGGAATTCAGGCTGGAGCTGTTTTAGGCAAAGAAAAACAGCAGCATTTACTTTTTGCTTCGCATGATAAAAGCAACGGATACCGCTATAATACAGCATTCGAAAACAACAAAATTTTCTATCAAGGAAATGTTCAGATCAATGATAAAAACGAAATTTTAGGTTCTGCAGGTTATATCAATAACGGATTTGGTGCAAACGGATTTTACGCTGCGCCTGGAGATAAAAACTCAACCGAAATTGTTCAGACTACATTTGCCAACATTCAGTCCAATCATCAAATTACGGACAGTTGGAAAATTATGCCGAGAGTGACGTACAGATACAATTATGATGATTACCGTTATTTAGGAAACTCAAATTTGGCTGTTGGAAGAAGTCAGCACTATACGAATTCCATTGCGGGAGAATTGAACTCTACGGTTAAATTATCTAAAGGAGAAATTGGTTTTGGAGCGGAGTTTAGAAACGAAAACATTCACTCTTCAAACATTGGAGATCACGATCGTGAAAATGTTGGATTGTATGCAGAATACAGAACGAGTTTTACTGAAAAACTAGATGTAAATATCGGAACATATTTAAACTATAATTCCGATTACAAATGGCAGATTTATCCAGGAATCGATGCTAGTTATGCCATTACCGATGCATTTAAGATTATTGGTAATGTAGGAACAAGCCAAAGAATTCCTTCGTTTACCGATTTATACTTGAAACAGACGGGAAATATCGGAAATCCAGAATTAGATTCAGAAAACGCGTTTCAGAGCGAAATCGGGTTTAAGTACAACAAAAGAGCTTTGAGCTTTAATGCGAATTATTTCTACAGAAAAATAGACAACTATATCGACTGGATGCGTAATCTTACAACGCAGCCGTGGCAAAGTCAAAACACAGGAGATTTGAACACCAACGGTATCAATTTGCGTGGAACTTACAGATTCGATTTCTCTAAAGATTCTAGACTGAACATCCTTTTAGGATACACCTATTTAGATTCTGAATTTAAAACAGCGCGTACAGAAACGTATTCGAAGTATTCCATTTCTTCATTAAAACATCAAATCACCAACACGATAGATTATCAGTTTAAAAACTTATCTGTGATGTTTGCAACTCGTTTTAACGAAAGAATTACAGGACCTTCTTACTGGGTAAATGATTTTAGAGTAAGTCAGTCAATTAATAAATTCACCATTTTCTTAGATGGACAAAATATCTTTAATGCAACGTATTATGAAGTAGGAGCAGTGCCGCTGCCTTCTAGATGGTTTACATTGGGAGTGAAATTAGTTACTTTTTAAATTACTTGATTTAGGAAATTAGTTTTTTGTAAAAAAGCCTGTAAATATTACGTTTACAGGCTTTTTTTTATTAAAGGTTATTCTTCTTTAGCCAAAGATTGACATCATCAAACATCTGTTTATTTACGGTATGGCCTTCTTCGTAAGAATGAAAATTTGGATTTAAGTTTTTTGTTTTTAGAAAATCAGAAGCATCTAAGGCATATTGATAATTTAAAACGGCATCTTGTTTTCCGTGCGAAATGAAGATTTTAAGATTTTCAAGACGTTTTTCATCTGCCATAAACGGTTGTATTTCTGGTAAAAGTCTTCCGCTCATTACAGCAATTCCCTTTACTTTTTCTGGAGCAGTAAGCGCAACACTGTAACTCATAATTCCGCCTTGGCTAAATCCCATTAAATAAACTTCATCTGGATTAAAGTTGATTTCAGATTTTAAATCAGTAACAAAATCAATCAGCATTACTCTTGATTTTTCTGCTTGTTCAGCATTTATTTGAGGTTTTCCAGTAGAAAAATCTACCTGAAACCAAGCAAAACTATTTGGGCCGAAAGTTAGCGGGCCACGCGCAGAAACTACGACAAAGTTATCTGGCAATTCGGGAGCAAACGAAAAGAGATTTTGTTCGTTTCCGCCAACGCCATGAAGCAAAATCACCAAAGGCGGATTTGCCGTTTTTATTTTTGGTTCTCTAATTAAATAATGCAGTTTAGTTTTTTCTTTGGTTGAATTCATAATCGTAAAACTGAAAATTGATAAGGTAATAAGGACAGCAAATGCTATCCAAAAAGGCTTTTTTATACTCATGCTTTGTCTATTTTTACAGACATCATATTGAGTGATCCGGCAACAAGTTCGTCATTAAAAACAGTCGCTTTTTCGTCTTTTTCTTGAAGCGATAAAATGTACAATAATGGAAGATAATGTTCTGGTGTTGGAACCGCCAATTCAAATTCTCGTCCTTGTTTATCAAACTGAATAAGCGATTTATGGTCATTGTCCAAAATCATGCTTTTCATTTTTTCATTTGCAATATGCGCCCATTCGAAGGCATAACCAGGAACCATCATTTTGTCCCATGCCGCTAGACGCAAGTTGTGAACCGTATTTCCGCTTCCAACAATAAGAACACCTTTTCGGCGCAAGGCAGCCAATTCTTTCCCCAATTCATAATGATATGAGGCAGGTTGCGTATAATCAATACTCATTTCGATAACTGGAATATCGGCGTTTGGATAAAGAAATTTTACCACCGTCCAGCATCCGTGATCCAATCCCCAGCTATTGTCTAAACCAACCGAAGTTGAAGTAATCAGTTTTTGTGTTTCCAAAGCCAATTCGGGACTTCCAGGCGCAGGATATTGCACATCGAAAAGTGCCTGCGGAAAACCTCCAAAATCATGAATAGTGGGTGGTTTTTGCATCGCTGTTACAAAAGTTCCTTTGGTTTCCCAATGCGCCGAAATACAAAGTATGGCTCTTGGCTTTGGCAATGTTTTGGCTACTTGCTGAAAACCTTGCGTGAAATTATTATCTGCCAATGCATTCATGGGATTTCCGTGTCCAAGAAAAAGTACTGGCATTCGTTCTGTTGGGCCAAAAGTATCTACGGCCGTTTTGAGTGAGCTCAGTTTCATTGCTGCAGCTCCGATAGGTAAAATTGCCATGGTTTTTAGAAAATCTTTACGATTCATTTTTTATAATTAATTGCTTAAAAAGTATCTTTTATTTGTGATACAAAATTGCATTTAATTATAACCAAAGAGGTAACGATTTTCGGAAGAAAGGTTGTGTTTTTAAGAAAGAAGCTTCTTCATTTCTTCTCTAAATTCGGTTGGAGTCATTCCTGCTTTTCGTTTGAAAGCGTGCGTAAAATAGGTTTTTTCATTAAAACCGAGTTCATAACCTATTTCGGCAATGTTTTTATCGGTGGTCATTAATAAGTTTTTGGCTTCAGTCAATTTTCGGGTTTCAATAATTTCCGAAACGCTTTGCTGTAGAATATTCTGGCAGATATTATTTAAGTTGCGCGAAGTCATAAAGAGCTTTTCTGCATAGAAATTAACGTCTTTAGATTCTTTGTAATGCTCTTCTAGTAATCTCAGAAAGTTTTTAAACGTAGAACTTTGAATTTTTTTCGATTCATCATTATTCAAATTCAATTTGCGTCTTTCCGATTCAATAATAGTAAAAAGGGCGCTCAATAATTGTTTGATAACGGCAAGATCAGGAGCTTCTTGTTGGTATTCATCAAAAATAATTTTGCAGATCGTATCTAGTTTTTCAAAACACTGATTGCTCTGCAAACTAATATTTGCTTTGTCATGAAAGGAAGCATAAAGGCTAAAAGTAGTTTCGGCAATAAATTCACTTTTAAATCGTAAAACCCACATATCACAATTACCATCTTTTACAAGAGGTTTTGCGCGATGAATTTTTCCTTGAGTGACAAAACTGATAAAAGGCGCTTCGATTAATTTGGATTGAAAATCTATAAAATGTTCCAGCTGACCTTTATTTCCAATAATAAGTTCTTCAAAATCATGTGCATGAGGTTCGTTTACCGATTGCATAATTTTTTCAGATTCGGCAGTTGTAATTTTAAACATTTTGAAAATCTCAGTCATAGATCAATTTTATAGAATTTTAAAGGTAATTATTATTCTTAGAACATTCTGCTGAAGATAAAAAACAAAGAGGGAAAAAATAATTAAAGCCTTGAAATAGAATCATATAAATTTTATACAAAATCATGTAACAAATTTTCGAGCTATTTTTTTCAATTTTACGAGTCTATGAAAACAAAGTAATAATCATACTTTCAGTTTTTGATGGTATAAAAAGAATTAGAAATGGATACACGAGATGAAAAAAACGATTTATTCCAAGATGGAATTGATCGTACGCAAGAAACCAATTGGGATCCTATTTTAGGATATCAGATGTATTTTCCGAATGATGAAAATAAGCACGAACACCTAAACGAAACAGATTATCCTCTGCACCAGCAAAACACGGGAGATTGGGGAGATGATGCCGATTACGAAGAACTTAGGCATAAAAATAATTTAAATAGAGACATTGCTGAAAATGAAGCAACAAAAACAGACTAAAAATAGAAATAAAGAGCGGAAATTTTCTGCTCTTTTTTTTACTTATCGCAAATTATAAGAAATTAAAAAGTTTGTTATATAATAAGTTAATGAAATTGTGTAAAAAGCGCAAAGGCGGAAATGAGTATTTTTATAGTATTAAAGAAGAAAATATTTATTTAAAAATATTAGGATTATGAAAAGGCAAATAAAAATGAAACTTGCTTTCTTAATTCTTCTTACGGGACTAGCATTTTCTTGTAAAAAGAACGAAAGCACTACAATAGACTCATCCGAAAATGATTCTATTCAAAACACTATTGATACCGTTGGACCAGAAGTGGATACGATTAATATGGATACAACTGTAACAGTTAAAGCCGATACAATTACGAAATAATTATTCGGCAAAAAAATAGTAGAAAGCTGAATCTTAATGATTCAGCTTTTTTGATTTTAGAATCAGATAAAAGAATTGAACGAATGTTAAAAATAAAAACGTTTTTCTCTATATTTGAGAAACAGTTTAACCGTTTCAATGCCTTTTTTTTATTAAACAACTTTAGAAATTACCTTTATTTAGTACGATAATGGAGCTAATAAATAATTTAGACCTTTTTCAAACCGTCTTTAATTCTGCGCCAAATGGAATAGCAGTTTTAAAGTCTTTGTACGATAATAAAGGCAAAATAGAAGATTTTTCAATATTATTGTTTAATACTTATATCATCAACTGGATTGATGATAAAGAATACAAAGAAAAACCATTCAGTAAAGTTTTTTCTAAAATAAATAAAACCAATATTTTAGAACAGTTTATTGAAACTGCAGAAACTGGAGTTACAGCCAATTTTGAACAATGGTATGGAGAAGAAACCAACAAACAATGTTTCAGATTTACTGCTGTAAAACAAGACGATGTTTTGGTGGTAACCATGGAAGATATCACAGAGAAGAAACATGCCGAAACAGCGCTTCATAATGCATTGCTTGATGCAGAAAAACAAAAAAGGCTATACAATTCTATCTTAAACGGAACTCCTGATCTGGTTTACGTATTTAGTCTCGATTATAAATTTACTTACGCAAACAAAGCTTTATTGACGATGTGGGGCAAGTCTGAAGAAGACGCAATCGGACGCGGATTAATTGAAAATGGTTATGAGGACTGGCATGCCGAAATGCATGAAGAAGAAATAGATACTGTAGTGGCTACGAAAAAACCACTTCGAGGAACAGTTTCTTTTCCGCATGCAGAACTGGGAAGAAGAATTTACGATTATATTTTTGTTCCCGTTTTTAATGAAAATGGAGAAGTAGAGTTTGTTGCTGGAACAACACGTGATATTACAGAAAGCAAGCAAGCACAGGAAAAATTGCAGCAAAGTGAGAATCGTTTTCGCAAAATGATTCATCAAACGCCAGCTCCGACTTTAGTGCTTAAAGGTGATGATCTTATTATTGAGCAGATCAATAAGCATATGCTGCAAATGATTGGACGAGGAGAAGAAATTATTGGCATGCGACTGATTGATGTTTTGCCAGAACTCGAAGGACAATATGTGTGGGAACAAGTTTTAAAGGTTTATAATGAAGGAATTCCTTTTGATCAAAGTGAAGTTTTGGTACCGCACAATCGTACAGGTGAATTAAAAAACTATTATTATAATTTGGCTTATCGTCCGTTGATTGAAGATGGAGAGATAACAGGAATGATACAAGTGGCGGTTGAAGTTACGCAACAAGTTGTAGCACGTCAAAAAATGGAAGAAAGTGAAAGCCGTTTCCGAGCTTTAATCAACGCATCATCTGATTTGGTTTATAGAATGGATGCCGATTGGATGATTATGCAAGATCTAGAAGGAGACGGACGCTTGGCCACTCAAAGAGAACGTGGTGTCAATTGGTTGGATAAATTTATTCATTCAAGCGATTTGCAGATGGCTGTACATCTTATTTCTAAATCGATAGTAGAAAAATCCATTTTTGAAATGGAGCACAGGGTTATAAATAAAGACGATTCTGTTAGCTGGGTTTTCTCTAGAGTAGTACCGATATTAGACGATCAAGAAAAAATTATTGAATGGTTTGGTGCATCGAGTGATATTACTTCGCAGAAAGAACTTCAAAATGTTATTGCAGAAAGTGGGGAACGATTTAGACAGCTTGCAGATTTGGTTCCTCAAATTATTTGGACAGCCAATTCAGAAGGTTTTGTTGATTATTACAATAGCCGCTGGTACGAATATACGGGTTACATAGAAGATGAATTTGGAGATCCAAGCTGGATTTCAAAATTACATGCAGATGATGTTTATTTAGTGTCAAAAATGTGGTACGAAAGTGTTCATGCCGGAGTTCCTTATCAGACGGAATTTCGTTTAAAAAATGCCAATACAGGAGAATACCGCTGGTTTTTAAGTAAAGCGCTTCCTATTAGAGATAAAGAAGGCATCATTACCAATTGGTTTGGTACCTGTACAGATATTCATGAACAAAAATCGATTACTGAAAAACTTGAAATTTTGGTAAAAGATCGTACTAAAGAACTGCAAAGATCTAACGACGATTTACAGCAGTTTGCGCATGTTGCTTCGCATGATTTAAAAGAACCGGTTCGAAAGATAAAAACTTTTTTAAGCCGTCTAGAAGATCATATGGCAGGACAGTTTGACGAATCTTCATCAAAATATATTGAACGAATTCATGTCGCGGCAGATCGAATGTTTAATATGATTGATGGTGTATTAGCGTATTCGAAAATGAATGCCGATTCGCAAAAAACGACAATAGTCGATTTAAATGAAGTTATTAAAAATATAGAAACAGATCTTGAAATTGCGCTTCAAAATACAAATGGGACCATTTATTTTGAAGAACTTCCTATTATAGAAGGTGCTTCAGTATTGTTGTATCAGCTGTTTTATAATCTTATTAATAATTCTATTAAATTTGCTAAAGAAGATACTCCGCCAGAAATAAGTATTACAGCAACAGAACAAATTGAAGAAGGGAACAGAATTGCGATAATTACAGTAGAAGATAACGGAATTGGTTTTGATCTTGATCAAACAGGACGAATTTTTGAAACCTTTACACGCTTAAATTCTAAGGATCGTTATGAAGGAACGGGGTTAGGGTTATCGCTTTGCAAAAAAATAGCCGAACGTCACGGCGGAAGTATTACAGCCACAGGAATTGCTAATAAAGGAGCCATTTTTATTATAACATTGCCATTTGAGCAAAAAGTAAAAGACATTTAAGTATGCAAGAAAAGATGATTTTATTGGCAGATGACGATCAGGATGATGCAGAAATGTTTTGCGAAGCATTGGCAGAAATAGATGAAAGTATTGTTTGTCATTGTTCAGAAAATGGTAGCGGTGTGCTAAATACGCTGAAAAATCAGGAGAAGATTCCAGAAATTGTTTTTCTAGATTTAAATATGCCAGTTATGAACGGCTGGGAATGTCTGAAGCAATTAAAATCAGAAGAACGATATAGAGATATTCCTGTAATTATGATTTCTACTTCTTCATACATAAATGATATGGATACGGCTGCCAATCTTGGAGCGCTCTGCTATTTTGTGAAACCAAATAATTTTGACGACTTAAAACAGGTCTTGAGATTAATTACTTCAAACCTTGAAAATGGAGTAAAAGAAACTTTTTCAAATCTTGAAAAGAATAAATATTTGCATGTTTTTCTTGCAGAATAAAACGATGTTTTCTTTTCTTGAAAAGCAAAACGTATGAATTTCTTTTATAAAAAAAGGGCTTGCTAAAAAGTGTTTTTTATTTTAAGATGTTGATTTTTAAAATCTTGAATTGTATTGAAAGGTTATTTTAATAAAAAAAAATAAAAAAAAATAAAAAAAATGATTTTAAACTTGACTAATTCGGTAGAATTAATATATATTTGTATCACAGAAAATTTATATAATGATACTTATCCAGAAAGACTGAGGGAATAGGCCCATTGAAGTCTTAGCAACCTGTTGCCGAATAAGGTGCTAAATCCTTCCGCTGTGTGCGGGTAGATAAGAAAGATTTCTCCGTAAATCTGTTTAAGATCATCCAATTTAAAATCTTTATTATGAAAGCAGAATCCATTTTGTACGCCAGTTATGAACTCTTGAATTCCATTTTTGAAGAAAACAGTTTTGCTTTTTTCTGAAAGCGAAAAGACTAGTTTCTCTCCAATTTCTTTTATAAACAACAATATCGCTAATGACTTTTTTCATTGGCCTAAAATTCTTTTGTCTAATCTTAAAACTAAAAATAAAATGAAAAAAATACTATTCGGTTTTGCTTTGCTTTTTGGAGCTTTTCAAACTCAAGCGCAGGAAAATAATTTACAATTAAAAGGGACTGTTGTCGATACCGTAGCGCAATACGTTTACCTGCAAAAGTTTCACAATAAAATGTTTACTACAATCGATTCGGTAAAAGTAAAAGATGGAAATTTTAGTTTTAAAACAAAAGTAAAAACACCAGAATTATACGGATTAAGTGTCAATACAGAAAGTTCGCCTTTGTATATTTTTCTTGAAAAAGACCCGATTGCAGTAAAACTGAGTCCGAAGAAATATTATACTGCTTCTGTAGTTGAAGGTTCGGCTTCTCAAGATTTGTTCGAAATCTATAAAAAGAGCAAAGATGTAGAAATCAGTAAATTCATAACCGAACATCCAAAATCTATTGTTTCGGCTTATGTATTGTACAGAAACTGGTCTTATAGATTAACGCCGGAGCAGATTACACAAAATATTGCTTTGCTGGATAAAAGTCTTCAAAATACCACTTACGTGAAAGAATTAAAAGAACTGGCTATTGTTTTAGACGGATTAGCAGTTGGTAAAAAAGCCCCTGATTTTACAGCCAATGATCCTGACGGAAAGCCAGTTCGACTTTATGACAATTTAAAGGGAGGTTATACTCTAGTTGATTTTTGGGCTTCATGGTGCGGGCCATGCCGAAGAGAGAATCCGAATATTGTAGCCGCTTACAAAGAATTTCATGATAAAGGATTCAACATTGTAGGGATTTCTCTAGATAAAAAGAAAGAAAACTGGATTAAAGGAATCCAAGATGATAATTTAACCTGGACACATGTTTCAGATTTGCTTTTCTGGAACAGTGCTGTTGCTAAATTATACGGTGTAAGAGCTATTCCAGGAAATTATTTAGTGGATTCTAAGGGAATAATCGTCGCTAAAAATCTGCACGGAGAAGAATTACAAGCTACACTAAAAACGCTTTTAGAAAATAAAATTTAATAAAGAAATACGCAATTTTGTCATTCCTCGAAATGACAAAAATTGAGAAGGAATACATATTAGTTAATTTAAAATGATAAGGAAATGAATGCGATTGAGCCAACAACAAAACCAACAGAGCCTGAATGTTACTTTTCTAAGTTTAGAGAAAATACAGTAGGAATTGATCATACTTTCGAATCGGTTTACGGAGAACAAAATCTGGTTTACGCAGACTGGGTTGCCAGCGGAAGATTATACCATCCGATCGAAGATATAATGCTCAATAAAATTGGTCCAATGATTGCCAATACGCATTCACTTTCAAGTCAGACAGGAAAAACCTCTACTTATGCTTATCAGCATGCGAGAGATATTATTAAAAAATCGGTTAATGCCAACGAATCAGATGTTTTGGTAACTACTGGAAGCGGTATGACGGCAGCTTTATCAAAACTGCAGCGTATTATGGCACTTCGAACAAAATCGGAAGAAGACAGACCTGTGGTTTTTATTACGCACATGGAGCACCATTCTAATCAGGTTTCGTGGTATGAAACCAATGCCGAAGTAGTTATTCTTCCTCCTGATGAGAACAATTTGGTTGATCCAAAAGTTCTTGTTGAAGTAATTGAAAAATATGCAGACAGAAGCTTAAAAATAGGTTCGTTTACGGCTTGTTCGAACGTTACAGGAATTATTACGCCTTATCACGAACTAGCCAAAATCATGCACCAAAACGGCGGACTTTGTTTTGTAGATTTTGCAGCTTCGGCGCCGTATGTCAAAATCGATATGCATCCAAAAGATCCAGAAGAACAATTGGACGCTATTTTCTTTTCTCCGCATAAATTTTTAGGAGGACCTGGAACTTGTGGTATTTTGGTTTTCAATGAAAAATTATACCAATCTGATTTTCCGGATAATCCGGGCGGAGGAAATGTAAAATGGACCAATCCGCTAGGAAAATATTGTTACAGCGATGTAATAGAAGTGAGAGAAGATGGTGGAACGCCTGGATTTCTTCAAGTTATTAGAACAGCATTGGCTTTAGAATTAAAAGAGCAAATGGGCGTGGAGAAAATTAAAGAAAGAGAAAAAGAACTGCTTGATCTTTGTTTTTCAAGACTTCAAAAAATAGAAGGTTTATCTATTTTAGGAGATTTAACTACAGAAAGAATTGGTTGTGTTTCTTTTGTGATCGAAGACATTCATTATAATTTGATCGTAAGGCTTTTAAATGACCGTTTCGGAATTCAGGTTCGTGGCGGCTGGTCCTGTGCGAGTACTTATGCACATTATCTGTTCAATATTAACGAAAAGAAATCGGCAGAAATTACCAATGAATTATTGCAGCGAAATCAAACCAATAAACCAGGTTGGGTGCGTTTGTCACTGCATCCGATTATGAGCAATGAAGAGCTTTTTTATACCTGCGATGCAATTGAAAAAGTAGCTCTGAATTATAAAAAATGGAAAAAAGATTATGAATATAATCCGGTTTCAAATGAATTTGAAAATCCGGAAATTAAAGATACGATCGCAAGAGAAGTAAACGAATGGTTTAAGTTAGTTTAAGTATAGTTAGTTAAGTTCTAAACCTGACAGGTTTTTAAAACCTGTCAGGTTTCCAATGAGATAATATTCCGTAGGAATATCTCGTCGGTAGAAAAAAAATGGTTGTGTTTTACGTTGTGTCCTGTAGGGACACCTGTATAATTGAATTATGTATCTGCGCTCTTAATCAGACGTTCCTACGGAACGTGCAAATGTGCGTTGAAATCTGATTCTACCAACCAGACATTCCTAACGGAATGTTTTTTAGAATTATTTATGCGACTCGATAATCTTCTCTCTATGCGCCAATCCCCAATTGACTAAGGTTTCTGTAACAGGAAGCACGGATTTTCCATATTCGGTAATGGCGTAAACGACAGTTGCAGGTTTGGTATTTTGTTCGGCTCTGGTAATAAGTAAATTGGTTTCCAGTTCTTTGAGTTCTTTGCTGAGCATTTTAGCCGAAATACCATCAATTTCACGCTGCATTTTTTTAAAATGAATCACCTGATGCGTTCTATTGGTTAAAAACCTTAGAATCATCAATTTCCATTTACCGCCCAAAACATCAAGACTGTCACGCATTGCCATCAGTTCTTCAGAACAATTGGCCTCGCGAAGTACTCCGTTATCGTTAATTTTTGCCATACTAGTTTCTCTTTGGTAACCGGTTACCTTGGGTTAACCCATAACAAAAATAAGGCATTACGGCGATACTTTTGTAAACTAAAATGATAAAAATGAAAGCAATTGTATTACAGGAAAACCGCGAATTTAAACTGGAAACAGTGGTAATTCCACAACCAGAATCACATCAGATTCAGGTAAAGATTGTGGCTTCAGGATTTAATCCGATAGATTATCAAATGACCGAAAACGGTTCTGAAAGGAAGCTGATACATTCGCCAATTTTAGGAAGAGAATTTTCTGGAATTATAACAGCAATTGGTGATGAGGTAACGGAGCTTAAAATTGGAGACGCTGTTTTCTGCGGCTCTGGAAGTATGGGATCAAACGGTACTTATGCCGAATATATTTGTGTCCCAGCAGGAATTGCAGTAAAGAAACCACAGAATATTTCTTTTGAAGAAGCGGCAGGAATTCCATCAGCTGGACTCACGGCTTTGCAATCTTTTAAGCGAATGAACGCTTCTTTAACCGATTCGATATTAATTACGGGCGGTGCTGGTGGAGTAGGGAATGTTTTTATGAAACTGCTTATTGCTAAAGGTTTTACCAATTTTGTGGTTACAGCTGGAAACGAAGAAAGTATCGCTTCTTTGATAAATCTTGGCGTTAAACAAGAACAAATCATTAATTATCGAAAAGAAGAAATTTACGAAGCCGCTTTTTCTTTAAACGGAAATAAAAAATTTGATATCGCCGTTGATTTAGTTGGAAATCATGTTGCAGAAATTGCTGCAAAACTTTTAAAAATAAACGGAAAGTATATTGATGTCACAAATTTTTCTACCCCAGAATCGCGTGGAATTCTCTTTTCGAGAGGTGCTACAATTCATAATATTTCAAATTATGCGTATGGAGTTGAAAAACAATACGATTACTATAAAAACGGATTAACAGAGTTGAGTGATTTATTAGAAAATGAAATAATTACACCGCCAAATATTAATGTAATTGGAGGGTTGAGCCAAGAAACAGTAGATAAAGCACTTACTATTTTGAGAGAAAACAAAACCAGTGGCAGAAAATTAATAATGCAGATTAATCAAGAATGAGAACAATACCAAGAAGAATCGTAACAGGTTTACGAGACGGAAAATCGATTATAGAACAAGATGAAATCGTTTCGAATGTGTCGGAACATTTTCCAGGATTAATCATTTCAGATATCTGGTCGACAGATACGACGCCAGCAAGATTTGAGGAGAAAATTATTGAAAATACCGCTTTTCCAAATACGCCTAAAAACGGAAGTTATTTTCGTTATGTCCAGATTCCGCCCGACAAAGATTTAGGAATTGTTGCTCTCGAAGGAGAGCCACATCCGTTAATGCATCAGACTGATACTTTAGATTACATTATCATTATTTCGGGTGAAATTTATTTGATTGTAGACGAAGAAGAGACTTTACTGCAAGCTGGAGATATTGTAATTCAGCGCGGAACCAATCACGCTTGGAGCAATCGATCGGATTCGCCTTGTATTCAATTGGCGATTTTATTGGACGCCGCAAAAGCAGAATAATATAAATTATACGCCGATAACTACATTTTGATTTATTTGTAAAATTGCAATAATCTCATTTGATTGTTGCATTTTTTTGGTTTAAAATAGGCTTAGAAACCTTCGAAGTTGTTCCATTTTATAAAATGAAACAATTTTGAGTGTTTATACTATAAAGTATTGAATAAGAATTGTTTAAATTTATACGAAAATCATAATGTTGGAATAGCAGAATCCAAATTAACCATCGTAATTTTTCCGCCTAGCTAAAATTTAATTCTCTCGAAAGTTCTGCTAATGTTGATTGCAAATTTCCCAAAAGTGCAAAATTAAATCAATATCATCTCATGAGCTATTGGCGGTTTAAAGTTTTTCGTTTAAAGCATTTAGCTCTTTTTTTATTGAGCTGCAGCCTCAATGTAAGTTTTGCGCAGCAGGATACGATCAGTCTGGCGTCTGCTAAAAAAATAAGATTGGATGAAGCCATTTTATTGGGCATTAAAAACAACCGGCAATTAAAATTGGCCAATGCAGATTTGGCTATTGCAAATGAAAATGTCAGTCAGGCCAAAATTGCCAAAGCGCCAAGAATAAGTTTAAACGGTGGATACAATTATATTGGTGATCCTAAAATCTATGAAGGATTTTATGCCAGAAATGTTACCGTAGATTATTACGATCATCAAGGTTTTGCCAATATTGTTTCTTCACTCCCAATTTACGCTGGAAATGCCATAAACACTAGAATTAATCAGCAGGAATTAATCAGTGAAATGCAGGAATCTGCTGTAAAAATGACAGAAGCCGATGTCAAGAATGCGATTACAGAACAATATTTTACACTTGAGAAATTATATCGTCAGATTGAGGTTACCAAACAGAATATTATTAATACCGATATTCGAATAAATCAGCTAAAATCACGTGTAAAAAATGGTCAGAACCTTACGAGTGATCTCTTGAGAACCGAGTTGCAGCAATCTAATTTTAAGGTTTCGGTTTTTAGAAGCACCAATACGATTGAGCTGATTAGCAATTATCTGGATATTTTAATCGGTTTTCCAACCAATACGATTCTGAAGCCAGAAGTAACGGAAAGCATGATTCCGACAGAAAATATGAACCTGCAGCAAAGTTTGGAAGAAGCTTTTCTGAACAGGGAAGAGATGAAACGGGCAGATATAAGAATCAAGTTGTCTGAATCGTCACTAAGTCTCACCAAAAGCGGATTTAAGCCAAGCTTAAATGCAAATGTTATTCTGAATACCGAATATCCAGCGCAGTGGCCCAATTATGTAAACATTCTCAATTATTGGGCGGCGGGACTTTCTTTGAATTGGGATATTTCGAGTTTCTATAATCTGAAACATCGCATTAGCGGCGATAAACTGGAAATCGATAAAAGTAATATAGCCCTAGAAGTTACCAAAGACCAGATTACGACCGAAGTTAAAAATGCTTATGTGAGATATGCAGAAAGCAAAGAAAATATCAAAACCTACAAAAAAGATGTGGAGTTGTCGATGAGCAATTATAAAATTGTAAAAAGCCGTTACGACAACGATTTTGCTTTAATCAGCGAGATTGTTGATGCAGAATTACAGCTGAACAACTCTCGAATTTCACTTGTAAACGCCAATTTAGATTTAATCATTCAATATTACTCACTTCAATATGCAATGGGTAAACTTTAATACATCTTGTTATGAGCGAAACAGATACACAAAACGGAGCAGTTCAGAAAAATGAAAAAAGAAGAAACACAATTCTAACGGTATTGTCATTTGTTTTTTTGATTGCGGGCGGATTGTGGATTTTAAGTTTATTCTTTGATTTTAGTTCTTATGAAACCACCAATAATGCTCAGGTTGAAGCTTACATCAATAATGTTGTGGCAAGAGCGACTGGACATATAAAAGAAATACGATTTGAAGCCAATCAGAAGGTGCAGAAAGGAGATACATTGGTTGTTTTAGACGATTCCGAATATATCATTAAGGTCAAACAAGCAGAAGCGGATCTGGCTATAGCCGAAGGAAATCTGCATTCGCTACAGCAGAATATAACGACTTCTATTTCTAATCAGGCTTCGGGAAAAGAGAAATTGGCTGGGGATTTGGCGAGTTTAGACAAAGCGCAAAAAGATTATCAGCGTTTCAAAAATATGTACGCCGATTCGGCCGTAACGCTGAATCAGTACGATCAGGTTATTTCTAAATTAAAATCAGAAGAAGCTTATGTCAAGGCAGGAAAAAAAGGTTTGGATGCCAGCAGTTCTATTACCAAACAAAGTTCGATTAATCTTGAAGCAGCCACAGCCACAGTTGCCAGAAAGAAAGCAGATCTTGATGCGGCAAAACTTCAGTTATCATATACTATTATTACCGCTCCTACGAGTGGTTTTGTTGGCGAACGAAATTTGTCTATTGGAGAATTAATCAATGCCAATCAAACCATTGCGACAATTGTACTGAATGAAAAATTATGGATTTCGGCCAATTTTAAAGAAACTCAAATCGAAAAAATAAAACAGGGACAAGAAGTAACCATTACAATTGATGCCTTGGATGGAAAAGAGTTTAAAGGAAAAGTAGCTGGATTTTCTCCTGCTACGGGAGCTAAATTCTCAATGGTAGAACCTGATAATTCGACTGGAAATTTTGTCAAAATCACCCAACGAATCCCAGTTAAAATTGAATTTGAAACTCCCACAAAAGAGCTTCAGGAAGTTAGACCCGGAATGAATGTAACAGTTGATGTAAAAAAATAAGAGATGTTTGCAGGAAAAAAAGGAAGCGTTTTTACACTGACAGGATTGTATATCCTGACGATTCCTTTTTTTAACGGACTCAATGTTACGACTTATGATAATTCGCAGATATTAGGACATTTTGGATCTTCTACGACTGCTTTTAGTTATACGGTTTACGTTCCGATTTTTGTCATGCTGGCTTTTCTGCCTTTAGGTTTGAAATTAGGAAAACAAATCAAGGTTAGAACCATGATTTTATCGGTTTCATTTTTATCGTTAATCTTCAATACCGCTTCATTGTTTGCACCAACAATTGCTTGGTTTGTTGTATGTCGTTCTCTTTTGGCAATGGTTTCAGTCATTGGAATATTTGCTTCGATGGTGCCTATTTTATTAAAATACAATCCCGCTTTAAATATGGCTTTGCTGTACGGCATTTTTCAGTTTATACAAAAAGGAAGCCAGCATTTGTATCAATATTTAGGAGCGCATTTTGTGAGTTTTCATAACTGGACGTTTGGAATTTATTTCCTGAATGTCAATTTTTTGATTTGCATTCTTTTGGCTTGGTATTTTTACAAAGCCGATGTGGCACCCATGAAAACCAAATTCCAATTTGATTGGCGAGGTTGGATTATCCTGATTTTGTTTTTTGCAATTATTCTTTTTTTATGTGCCGAAGGGCAGACCCGAAATTGGTTCAGTGATCCAAAAATAACGCTGGCTTTTGCAGTTTTATTTATTGTGGCAGGAATCTATCTGCTTCACGTTCGTTTTACCACTGAACCTTTAATTAATCTAGACGTTTACAAGTTTAAAAACGTTATTCCAGGTGCGTTTTTAATGTTTTATATCGGAATAATAAACGGAACTGGAAGTGTCGTAACAGGATATATGACCAATATTCTAGGCTTTGATTCTGTTTTGGGAGCAGTAACACATCTTTCACTTTTGATTGGGTTGTGCATTTCGATTCCGCTTTCGACTTATCTTTTATACAAACGCATTTATCTGGCTACGATTTGGGTAATTGGTTTTGCCTGCTACGGAATGTATCATATTATACTTTTTTTCAGATTCTATCCCGGAATAGATGCATCGGATTTTTATTTGCCCTTAATTTTTAAAGGATTAGGAATGGGGTTTCTTTTCCCTGTTTCGCTATTATACATTTCAGAAGGAATTCCTCCTTTTTTAAGCACATCGCGCATGATGACTGGAATCATCGCTCAGGCTGTTTTTGCCTCTTTACTTGGAGGCGCTGTTCTCGGGACTTTTATTTCGAATATGAATGTACAGCATAAAACAGGTTTAAGTCAGCAGTTGAGTCCGCTAAATAAACAAGCCGAACAACAGTTGGAAAACTCAAAAAGGCAATTTTTATTTATGGGATTATCAGATGCTGAAGCGCAGAAAAAAGCCGAGAAAAGTCTTTCGAATCAAACCTCTCAAACTTCTATGTTATTGGCATACAAAGATATTTATCTGGTAATGTCGGCAGTTTGTTTTCTGCCCATTTTTATTATTCTGCTTTTCAAACTTTGGCGAAGACCAATTGGAAGGGTAGAAGTAGAGCCGATACCGATTTGAGGGTGGAGAGGAAAGAAGCAAGCAAGAGTAAAGAATATAGAATATAGAATTTGTCCTTAGGCTTGATATTGGAATTTGGAATTTAGAATTTAGTTTTTGGAATTTGCCCTTAGGCTTAGGCTTCAGGATTGGAATTTGGAATTTAGTTTTTGGAATTTATCCTTAGGCTTCGGGATTGGAATTTGGAATTTGGAATTTAATATTTAGAATTTTGTATTATGATAGTTAAAAAAAGCCGTTTTTTATATCGCTTTTGGACACAAGAAAGCGGACTGAGTGGTATGCTGATACTTCTGTTTATGATGCATTTTATTGTCATTCCGTTTTTTGGCAGTTATTCGCGTTTTATGGTAGCAGTCAATATATTTTGGATGCTATTTCTCTTTGCCGGAATTATTGCGTTATCCAAGCATAAAAAGCAAGCTGTTCTGATCTCGATAATTCCCTTTTTATTTATTATAACACAATGGATTAATTACTTTGAACATAATATTTTTATCCTATTTGCCGATCTCATTCTTTCGGTTGCGATTATGCTACTTTTGATCACTTTGGTTTTAATGAAAGTTTTAGAACCTGGACCAGTAACTACTTATCGAATTGTGGGTTCAATTGTGGTATATATGATTCTAGTTCACTTTTGGTCTACACTTTATTTATTTCTATTTCAGCATATTGAAGGCGCTTTCCAAATAACCGAATCTAAATTTTCAAGTAATAGCGATCTGGCTAGTTTTATGTATTTCAGTTATGTCTGTATCACATCGACGGGTTTTGGCGAAATCGTACCTCTACATCCTTTGGCTCGTTCGCTAGTTCAGATTGAAGTGCTTACAGGTGTTCTGTATCCCGTAATCTTAATCGGAAGACTGGTTTCAGATGCCAATTTTGCTGTTAATAAGACGGGGAAGAATAAAGAGTAAAGAATATAGAATATAGAGTAAAGACACAAGAGTCAAGATTTATAGAGGAGAATTGATTTATCATTTACAATTCACAACTCACAATTTACCATTCACCATTAAAAACAATAACCATGAAAACAACCAATTCGAATAAAAAGAAAGAGCTTTTCGATACTATTTTGCAGTTATTTTTCATTTTTCTCCTTGTGGGATTTTGTCTTAAGTTGCTACTGCCTTTTTTTATGCCTATTCTTTGGGCGGTAATACTTTCGGTTGTGTTTTATCCGTTGTTTAATTCGCTGCAGCGAATATTAAAAGGACGCAAAGCACTGGCATCGGTTGTTATTACTATTTTGCTTATTGCCATAATGGTGGTGCCTCTAATCTATTTCTTGAAAGCGGCAGCTGGTAATTTTATAGAACTAAAAAACAGTTTTGAAGCAGGAACATTAAAAATTACTCCGCCAGGAGCTTCTATAAAAGAGTGGCCGATAATTGGTAAACCGCTCTACGAATTTTTACTTTCGTTATCAACAGATTTGGAACAGAGCGTTGTGAAGTATCAAGATCAGATACGAGAATTGTCGTCTAAAATCATGGCCAGTATTTTGAGTTCTGGTGCGGCATTTCTTCAGTTTATTTTATCGGTTATTATTGCGGGAGTTTTATTAGTATCCCCAGGTGGTAAAACTTTCTTTATGAAATTCCTTAGAAAAATTGCAGGAAGTGAAGCCGAAGAAATTATGACCATTTCGGTTTCAACTATTTACCAAGTGGTTAAAGGTATTTTGGGAGTTGCCGTTATTCAGACCATTATTCAGGCAATTGGATTGTTTTGGGCCGATATTCCATACGCTGGAATTTTGACGTTGATCTGTCTGATATTTTCTATTTTACAGATCGGACCAATTATAATTAATATTGGTGTTATTATTTACCTTTTTTCAACAGGAGATTCTGGTTATGCTATTTTTTGGACGGTGTTTTTCATTATCAGCGGATTATCAGATAATGTTCTAAAACCATTATTACTAGGAAAAGGCGCTCTTGTGCCTATGCTTGTTATTTTTCTAGGTGTAATTGGCGGATTTATCATGTCGGGCTTTATCGGATTGTTTGTTGGACCCATTGTGTTTTCAATAGGCTACAAACTCTTTGTTGCTTGGCTGGATGATAATTCAGAACCCATTGAAAAACCTGTAGAAGATGTTGAAATTAGTTAATTGTTAATTGTAAGATGTGATAGGTGCTATGCAAGTATTTTCTAATTTTCACTTTGTACCCTTTCACATCTAACATTTCACATCTCAAAACTTTTTACATTTGAATTAACAATTCACAATTTATAATTCACAATTAAATAAAGTATTTTTGCAGGATTATAATTTTATCAAATGAAACGTTCAGGCACGGCAGATCTTCCTTTACATTATGGACATGTTCCATTATGGCTTGCTGAGCGAATGTCTAAACTTGGTTTTGCGATTGTAGAAACCATTGCAATGGAATTTTCGACTGCCGAAGTTATAAGTAAATTGAGTAATCCGTTTTGGTTTCAGAGTTTTGGAGCCGTTATGGGAATGGACTGGCATTCGTCTGGAATTACAACTTCGGTGCTTGGAGCACTGAAAAAATCGGTTAATCCGCACTCCAAAGAACTCGGAATTTATATCTGCGGAGGCAAAGGAAAACACTCGATGGCAACGCCGCAAGAGCTTTTATTTGTTGGCGAAAAAACAGGCTTGGACGGAATTAATCTGGCCAACTGTAGCCGACTTACCGCAAAAGTAGACAATACCGCCATTCAGGACGGATTTCAATTATACCAGCATAATTTTATTGTCGATAATAAAGGACAATGGGCTGTAATTCAGCAGGGAATGAATCGTGATTCTAGAACTGCCAGAAGATACCATTGGCATTCGCAAGATTTAAAGTCTTTTATAAACGAACCGCACACTTTTATTTATGGCGAAAATCAAGGTGCAATTTTAAATCTTACGGCCAATGCGGCCACAAAATCTCGTGAAGGTATTTTAGAATTGGTAAAAGAATCACCCGTTAAAATTATAAAAGAAATGCAGCATCTTTCTATGCCCGCGCATCACGATGTGAGAATGGAAGATGTGAATATGAAAAGATTGGGCGGAATGCTTTGGGCAACCCATGAAAATAAACCCGAAGATTTTGAAGAATTACTGCTTTTAAAAGGAATGGGACCAAGAGCTTTGCAGTCTTTGGCTTTGGTAAGCGAAATAATCTACGGAACTCCAACACGATTTGATGATCCAGCCCGTTTTTCTTTTGCACATGGCGGAAAAGACGGACATCCGTTTCCTGTTCCCGTTAAAATCTACGATGAAACAATAGACACGTTGCAAAGAGCTATTAATCGTGCTAAAATCGGGAATAGCGATAAATTGAGCGCTATTCAGAAACTATCTGAAATTTCAAGAAAAGCAGAAGAAAGTTTTACGCCAAATTCCAATTTTGATGCTCTTGTTCAAAGAGAAAGAGAGGAGTCGCATAAATATGGCGGAAGAACCATTTTTGGAGATGCGAAACCTCCAAAAAAGAAGCCTATAAACCCAAGCAATCAGCTGGAATTATTTTAAAGAATCATAATTATCTATCTGCCTTTAGTTATATAAAAATCTAATAATGTCACAAAACGAAAAATCAATCTATACCTTACAATTCATTTTACTTTGCTTGAGTTCCTTGTTGTTTTCATCAAGTTTTAATATGATGATACCTGAGCTTCCAAATTACTTAAGCAGTTTGGGAGGAGCAGAATACAAAGGACTTATTATTTCCTTATTTACCTTGACGGCTGCAATTTCTCGTCCGTTTAGCGGTAAACTTACCGATAAATGGGGACGCGTTCCAGTTATGGCAATAGGTTCTTCGGTATGTGTAATCTGCGGATTTCTGTATCCAATTTTGAGTTCTGTTTCAGGATTTTTATTGTTGCGTTTGGTACATGGTTTTTCAACTGGATTTAAACCAACATCAACTTCGGCTTATGTGGCCGATATTATTCCGCAACACAGATGGGGAGAAGCACTCGGAATGCACGGATTATGTTTTAGTATTGGCGGGGCGCTAGGACCAGCGTTGGGCAGTATGATTGTGAATTCGTACGGAATCAATATTATGTTTTATACTTCGTCGTTTTTGGCTTTCTTTTCCATTATTATCGTAATGAACATGAAAGAAACTCTTTTGACAAAAGAAAAATTGAACCGATCAATGTTCATTATAGGCAAAAATGATATTGTAGATAGAAATGTATTTCCAGCAGGAATTATCACTTTTCTTTCCTACACCGCTTTCGGACTTATTTTAACCTTAATTCCGGATTGGAGTGAGCATCTGGGAGCAACCAATAAAGGAATATTTTTTACTGCTTTTACGGTAGCTTCCGTTATGGTTCGTTTTGGCGCGGGAAAAGTTTCCGATAGGCATGGCCGTCCAAAAGTAATCATGGCTGGATTAATCATCACTTCGATTGCTCTTTTTGTAATAAGTGCAGGAAGAGATATCAATATGTTATTAATCGGAGCCGGAATTTACGGAGTCGGCACCGGTATTTTGTCACCAGCTATTAGTGCTTGGACTATTGATATGAGTAATCCTGAGCATAGAGGAAAAGCGGTCGCAACGATGTATATTTCAATGGAACTCGGAATTGGTTTAGGCGCTCTTTTAGGAGGAACTTATTATAATGATCAAATCCACCGTATACCGCAAATCATTAGATTTGATATCTTGGTGCTAATTCTCGGTATTGCATATCTTACCTATTGGGCAAGAAATAAAAGGAAAATTAAAGCGTAAGTTTATAGCGCCTTATTCTTTTTGCGCCTTATTCTTTTTGAATATTTAACTGCACTTTAAAATGACCATAATACGGATTGTCGGCCATTAAAGAATGTCCGATGACTAAAATATGCGTTCCTTTTTGTTGAAGCTGCATTTTCATGTCCATTCCAAAAGGGCCGTCTGATGTTTTATCCGGAAAAATAATTTGATTAAAACGAATGTTTCCTTTTCCTGCATCTGGAATTATTTGAGCGTTTAATTTGCCCAAATCTTCATTTTTGAATTTGACATATATTTTTGAATTTAGAGAATCTAAACGTCCTTCGGCTGAAAACACATTTTCTTCATTCTTAAAATTCATAGAAATAGTGTCGCCAACTTGTTTATTCTCCTGCTTTTTTTCTTCTTGAACAACTGGCATCGGGGAGTCCGCAGAAGTTTTTTTGTTTTCCTTTTGCTGACATGAAAATAAGAAGACTGAGATTAGAAATAGAAACCAATTTTTCATAGCAGTATTTTTTAGCCTAACATTTCAAAACTTCCAGGTTTTTCCTCATTCTTATCGTATTCTCCTTCAATATCATTTAGCTCTTCTTCTTCCCAATCATTTTCATCATATTCTGAATCGAAATCATATTCAAGATTATCTTCCAATTCTCCAAGCTCTAGATTATAATGATTAGAGGCTGTCAGTCTATTGGTGTAGTCACCGTCTAAAAAGTCGTCATAATTTAGTAGTAGTTGTTCCTCGTAAGAATTCATTTCAAATTCTTCAGATGCGTAATTTTCATATGTCATAATAATCGGTTTTAAAGGATGAATAATAATTATCTCTATCTTTTAGATTATTCTAAAATTACTGTCTTAAACTGCTAACTGTTTTATATAATTTTTTTATAGTATTGTCAAATTTTCATTTACCCTTAAATTTAGCCATAAAAAAGCAAAAGTTTGAAAATGCGACTACTTTTTTCACTATAATACTGCTGTTCAATATTATTAAGATTAATCATATTGAATTTTATTCAAAAATGTTTACGAAATCCTTTGCGCTTTTTTAAACTTAATAATCTTTTGGCTTTTAACATTAAAATTGTTTAATATTGCGTTTTTGATCCTCACTTTTTATTAATTAATGTCTGTTTATAGCAAATATGCTGATCATATCTTATTAAATCTCCTTAAGGATGATGATCAATTGGCCTATACAGAAATTTTCGAAAGATATTCTAGACTTTTAGTAAATCATGCCTACAAAATGACAGGAAATCATGATGAAGCCAATGATGTTGTTCAGGAAGTTTTCTTATTTATCTGGAACAAACGTCGGGAGTTGGAAATCACAGGATCGTTATCTTCTTATTTATATAAAGCAACCAAAAACAGAATCTTGAATCATATTGCTCACGAGAAAGTAGTTTCTCGTTACGCAGATTCTTTTTCGAACTTTATTGAAAATGATTATGTTTTTGCAGATTCTAAACTCAGAGAAAAAGAATTGGAAGCTATTATTGAAAGCGAAATTGCTTTGCTGCCAGAAAAAATGCGTGAAGTTTTTCTTTTAAGAAAAGTAGAAGAACTTTCATACGACGAAATTGCACTTCGATTAAACATAACAGACAAAACAGCTAAACAGCAAGTTTATAATTCGCTAAAAATTCTTCGCGGAAAGCTAAAATCGGCGTTGAATGTTTTTGTCTGGTAAATTTTTCTTGTTCTTTTTGTTAAATTTTAAAATAAAATCTACTCATAAAAGCCTCATTAATAAAGAGAAACTAACGTTTCGATGAATTTATTAATGATAAATTAATATTTTTTTGATTTTCATCTATGACAAAACCCCTTTCTAACTGTCTTATTATAAAACAAGACAAAATTTCGTGTTGTAATTATGAATGAAACTGAATTTTTAGAACTGCTTAAAAAACATCAAAATGGCACTTTATCTGATGAAGATAAAGACAAACTTGATGCGTGGTATTTGCATAAAGCGGTAAATAGCAATAAACAGCTTAGCGAATACGAACTAGCAGATAGTTACGAACATTTGAAATCGAGACTTCCTTTAGCACAGCAAACAAAAGTGATTTCTCTTTGGCCGCGTATTGCCGCCGCTGCATCTATCGTGTTATTATTTGGTGCTGGAATATTCTATTTTACAAAATCGGAAGTAGGAGTAGAACAAGAAAATATTCAGGTTGTCGAAAAACCAAAAGAAATTGCCCCAGGCGGAAATAGAGGAATTTTAACGCTTTCGAACGGAAAGCAGATTGTTCTTTCTGATGTTTCTTCCAAAGATATTATTGCTAAAGAAGATCAGGATGAGGTAACCATTAAAATGGATGCCAATGGAGTGATTACTTATGTAATAAACCCAAATGCTGATGCTTCAGAAGAAGATGCAGATTCATTTAATACCCTTTCGACACCAACAGGCGGACAATATAATATTGTTTTGGCAGATGGAACAAAAGTATTTTTGAATGCTGTTTCGTCTATCAAATATCCAACTCAATTTAATGGAGATCAAAGAATTGTTGAGCTAGAAGGAGAAGCTTATTTTGAAGTTGCTAAAAATAAAAGCAAGCCTTTCTTGGTAAAATCAGATAATCAAACAATCGAAGTTTTAGGAACACATTTTAATGTCCATGCGTACAATAATGAATCTGTAGTAAAAACTACATTATTAGAAGGTAGTGTTGCCGTTTCTTCTAAAAACCAGAAAGCGATTTTAAAGCCAGGTCAGCAATCCAATATATCTGAAAGTTCTAGTAAGATTGCCGTTAAAGAAGTCGATACCGAAGCTGCAATTGCTTGGAAAAACGGCCGATTTAAATTTGATAATGCCGATTTAAAATCTGTAATGAAACAGTTGGAGCGCTGGTACGGAATTAAAGTCGAATACCGCGGCGATGTCTCGGATGTGAAATTTAACGGAGGTACATTTAGAAATAAAAATTTGTCTGAGGTATTAAAAGTACTTGAGCTTAGTAATATAAAATTTAAGGTTGAAGGAAAAACGATTATTGTCTATCCGTAAGATCTTATTTAACCGATTATATTGAGTCTATAAACTAAAAAACCAGAGGCAGTTGCGATGCTTCTGGTTGTTTAAAAAGTTTATAGCCAATATAAGTTGTCCACTATTGTTTAACTATAACCAATGTAAATGTATGAAATTAAATTTACAACCAAAAAAACCTTACAAAAAACTAAAAAAAAAGATCCCTAAAGTTCATTTTTCGGCTCATTTATGGGCGCTATGCACTGTTTTTATGGTGTTGTGCAGTTTTACTGGACAAGCCCAAAACATCACCATTAATTTTAAAGGTGCATCGCTTGAAACAGTTTTAAAAGAAGTAGCTAAACAGGCTAATCATGAAGTTTTATACACTCAAAAACTGCTTAAAGATTCTAAACCTGTAAGTATTAATGTTAAGAATGCGAGTTTGAACGAAACTTTAAATCAAATTTTTAAAACTCAAAATTTAAAATACAATATTACCAATCAAACCATTGTAGTAACTGCTGCAAAAGAGAAAGGGGAGAGCTTGGGAAACGAATTAATCAACATTCGCGGAAAAGTACTAAACAATAAAAACGAACCTTTTCCGGGAGTAACGGTTTCTCTTTCAGGAACCAACAGAGTCAGCATTACTGATTTTGATGGAGGTTTTTCTTTTGACGGTGTTCCTGCGGATGGTATTATTGAATGTACAGGATTAACGATCGAGAAAAAAACTTTTGGAATTGGCGGAAGAACACAGTTAAGTCTTATTGTGGAAGACAAAGTTGCTGCAATGAAAGAAGTAGTAATTACAGGGTATCAGACTTTAGAAAGAAGCCATTCAACCGGTTCTATTTCAACAGTAAGCGAGAAAACTTTAAATGAAAATATCAATACTGATTTAGCAAGTGCGCTAGAAGGTCGTGTGGCAGGTTTAGTATTTCAAAAAAATCCAACAGGAGGCGGTGCAGATACACCTATATTAAGAGGTATGGGAACTTTTTCGGTATCAGAAGTTGGATTCAGTCCGCTTTTGGTAGTGGATGGTCTTCCGACTGAATTGACTCTGGAAGATATTAATCCGTACGATGTTGAAAGTATAAATGTTCTTAAAGATGCGGCGGCGGCTTCTATTTATGGCTCCAGAGCGGCAAACGGAATTATCGTTATCGTTACTAAAAAAGGAAACGGTAAATTAAAAGTAAACATCAACTCGGATTTCTTTGTTTCAACCAAGCCCAATTTAAGAGATATGAATTACGCTTCAACAAGCGATTTAATCGATTTTGAACAGGCAGTTTATAACAGAGAAAGAGGCAGATTTGCAGATACAGCTACCATGTTTAGCAATTATGGAGATATTGGGAACAGTAGTATGAAATATTACAGTCCGCTTTATCAGTTGAACAGAAATTTAGAAGAAGGAAAAATCAACAGTGCAGATTACGAAAGTACTATTGCCCAGTGGAGAAAGAATGATTATGCCAAAGATTACCGCGATAATGTGTGGCAGAATGAATTTAGACAGCGTTACAATGTGTCGTTTTCTGGAAGTACAAGCAGACAGAATACGTACGTGTCATTGAATTATGACGAGGCAAAAAATCGTATAAAATTCAATGACAGCAGATCATTTAATTTATATGCCAAAAGCAGTTTTCAGGTAAACAACTGGTTAAATGCTACATTTGGAATTAATGGAACGTACAGTAATGATAATGTTACAGATAATGATTTCAACAATTATGATATCCAAAAAAGATACGAACGCATTACAGACGATAATGGTAATTTAGTAGTATCACCTTTTGTTGGAATTAAAGACGGGTTTACTTCCAGCGGTGTTATTAATCCTGCTGCTGCAGAAAAATTGGCTGCTTTAAGCGGATTTAAACCTATGACTTTTAATGTTCTGGATGCACTTCAGGAAGGAATTTTAAAAGAAAAATCATTAAGCTTAAGAGCATTTGGAAATCTTAAAGCGAAATTATGGAGAGGTTTAAGCCTTAGTACGCAATTTCAATACGAAGTTAGAAGAAATGATAACGAACAGTTTTATGATGTTAACTCATATAAAATGCGTTACGCCATTAATGCTTTAACAGCTTATAATCCTGCAACAAATGCGTATACCTATTTAGAAGGTTTTTCTACTGGAGGCAGATACAAACAAATAAGCAACCAGTCAACTAATTATTCTTTTAGAAACCAATTAGATTATACTCAGGATTTCAGTGAAGGAAAACATTCTATTAACGCACTGGCTGGTTTTGAAATGCGTGAAACTTTTCTTCCAAGAACGATTGAACAGTTACGATACGGTTACGATCCTGTAACGCTTTCTTCGGCTGTAATCAATAATCTTGCATTAAGCCAGACTGGAACGCCAAGTTATATGTACGGAAATAACCGAACTTTATCTGCATTGTCACGAACACAAACTGAGATTCTTCACCGTTACTTTTCGGTTTTTAGCAGTTTGGGTTACACTTTCTTATCAAAATATAACATAACTGGAAGTTATCGAGTAGACCGAGCAGATTTATTTGGAGTTGATCCAAAATATAAAAACCGCCCTTTGTGGTCAACAGGTTTTGGATGGAATGCGAGTAATGAAGAATTCATGAAAGAAATAAAATGGGTTACGGCGCTTAAAGTGAGAGCAACTTATGGCGTTAACGGAAATATAGATCAAAGTACAACGCCTTACGTAACGGCTACGAGAAGAAATGATAATTTATATCAGTCATTACAATACACTAATATTAGCGGACAGCCCAACCCAATGTTAAGATGGGAAAAAACACAAAGTACCAATTTAGGGGTAGATTATAGTTTGTTTAGAGCAAAATTAAACGGTAGTATTGATGTCTATCGTAAATACAGCAGTGATTTATTGGCTACGACCGATTTAGATCCAACTGTTGGGGCATTAAACAGAAGAATTAATGCAGGAGCTTTATTAAACAAAGGAATTGAGTTCAGTGTTGGTTCAGATTGGTACAATAACGGAAGTTTCCGTATTGGTTCTAATGTGATTTTAGCTTTTAACAGAACAACAGTTGACAAAATTACAAGAGCAGAATCGTCTGCAGCTTCTTATGTTAGTTCGCCTTTAAATTATTTCTTAATAGGAGAAACCTACAATAGTTTGTACGCTTACAAATACGGCGGAACGGTTAATGGATATCCTTATGTTTTAGATGAAAACGGAAATCCGGCAGTCACTTTTGATGCAAATGGTGTTCCAGTATCAAGTTCTATTAAAACAGTTAACTCCCCAAAAGCTTTGGTAAATATGGGAAGTTTGACGCCAACTTACTCTGGTTCGTTATCACAGCGATTTTCATATAAACAATTTGATTTGAATTTCTTATTTGTTTTCTCAGGTGGAAATGTAATGCGAAAAGAAGTTCTGGATACAGGTTCAGATGCGGTAAACCTTTCGGGTATTGCAGATCGTTATACAGATGCAAATCCAAATGGAAATACACGTTTGTATGTCGATTATGATGAAAGTGTTAGAAACTATGCTGTAACAATGAGCAGTTTATGGAGAAATTCAGATGTAAATGTTGTAGATGGCGATTACATCAAACTTAGAAACATTTCATTAGCTTATAATTTACCAAAAGCTTTTGCTGGTAAAATGAATATTTCATCGGCTAGGTTTACTTTTCAGATGAATAATATCTGGTATTGGAGTGCAGCAGGAAACCATATTGATCCTGAGGTTTATTCTGCCAATTCAGCTACACGTAATTTACCATTGCCAAAAACATATTTGTTTGGCTTTAATCTTACTCTTTAAATTATGAAACATTTATATATTTCAATTCTGTCAGTAATGATGTTTTCAGTAACATCTTGCGAAGAATATACAGACATAACACCAAAAGGATCTTTAGTAGTAGAAACAGCCGATCAGTTTCACGAAATGGTTTCACTTCCGGGGCGCGGTTATCCAATCAATAACTTTCAATATTTATCTGACGATCAATGGATGAGAGAAGCCAACGTAATCGGAAGAACGCCAAACATTGATATTCTTAATTTTACTTTTGATGAAAGCGTAGACAGAGTTTCGTTATTAAGTGGGTCAAGCTTTTATAATCAGGCTTATAATTATATCAACAGATGGAATACCATTATTTCATTAGTAGACAATAGTAAAGGCGATGCAAATACAAAACAATTAGCAAAAGCCGAAGCTCAGATTTACAGAGCCTACGATCACTTTTTATTAGTAAACACTTACGCAAAAGGCTATGATCCAAATACTGCAGCAACAGATGGTGGAATCTGTATCATGGATAAATTTGATTTAGAAGCACAGCCTTCCAAATCTACCGTGGCGCAGGTTTATGATTTTATTCAAAAGGATATTGAACAAGCGTTGCCCTATCTTCAGGAAAAACCGCTTGATGTTTATCATCCGTCTTTAGCTTTTGCTTATGCCTTTAAAGCTAAAGTGCATTTGTTTAAAAGAGAAATTGCACAAGCTCAAGCAGCAGCAGAAAAGTCGTTAAGCTACAACAACCAAATTTTTGATATGGTAGCTTACAGCAAACAAGGAGGACCAACTGCAGTTGCGGTACCGGCAGCCAATA
This sequence comes from Flavobacterium sp. B330r, assembly GCF_056824325.1. Classification (NCBI taxonomy): domain Bacteria; kingdom Pseudomonadati; phylum Bacteroidota; class Flavobacteriia; order Flavobacteriales; family Flavobacteriaceae; genus Flavobacterium; species Flavobacterium sp. B330r. The sequence continues at coordinate 401,748 of NZ_CP124860.1, read as the reverse complement.
ATATAGAAGTATTGAGCTATATGTACATGACAGGTTATAATGAAATGAACTTTGGTCAGCTTTATGTCATCAGTCCAGAATTGAGAACTTTATTCGGAACTAACGATGCGCGTTTTAATTTGTTCTTTAATTCTACAAGTGCAACCAATTTAGATCAAGGTTCCAATACAGCATATTGGGGAACTCAATATACAAAGTTCTTTTATCCAACTGTTGGCATGAAAACACCTGAAGTATATTTAATTCTTGCAGAATGTTATGCTAGAGAAAATAGATTTAGCGAATCGGTAACTGTTTTAAATACATTGAGGGCAAAACGTATTTTATCAGGAGCAGTAAACTTAGAAGTTCCAGCTACAAGAAAAGAAACAATGGATCTTGTTATTAATGAAAGAAGAAAAGAATTGCTTTTTGGTTTCAATAGATTTTTTGATTTAAAAAGATTAAATACAGAAACCGAGTATGCAAAAACAATTACGAGAGTTTTTCCACTTGTAAACAAAACAGTTCCGCAGAAAACATACACCTTACAGCCTAATTCAAGATTGTATATCGTTCCGTTTCCTTTGTCGGCGTTGACAAAAAATCCAAAACTTACTTTAAATACAGACGAAAAAGTTCCGTTTTAATCCCAATGAAAAAGTTAATTATATCTCTAATCATGCTGTCGGCTTGGCAGCATGGTTTTGCTCAAACTCCCGAAAAGAAAGCCGATAGTACCAGTACACAGCCAAAAGGTATGCAGGCTTACAATAAAATAATTACCGATAAAGCTAAAAGCAAATCAGGTCTTTTTACGGTTAGCCAAGTTGATACTAAATATTACTTTCAAATTCCAGATAGTTTATTTAATCGATACATGCTTGTTGTAACAAGATATCTTTCAACGCCTGAAGGTTTTGGAACTTTTGGTGGAGAAAAAGCGAACGAGCAGACTATTTATTTTGAAAAAGGTTCCAATAATACGGTTTATTTAAGATCGCTGCAATACAGACAAGATGTTCGTTCTTCAGGTTCTATGCTTGCAAAAGCATTAGAAGGAAGCAATGAAAATCCGATTGTGGCTGCGTTTCCAATAAAAACAACCAATCCAGACACCAAAGATGTGGTTATTGAAGTAACAGATGTTTTCAAGAAAGACAATGCTATGTTCTCTATCGGAAGTCAGGACAAAACAGAGAAAAAATTAACGTCTCTTGCCGATGACAAATCTTTTGTTGAAAGTATTGATACATATCCAATTAATATTGAGACTAAAACAACAAAAACGTATACAAGTTCTACTTCAAGCAGCGGAAGCATAACATTACGATTGAATACTTCGATTGTATTACTTCCGAAAACGCCAATGCGCAAACGTTTCTTTGATGAAAGAGTAGGTTATTTTGCTAATAAATATGTTTTGTTTGATGATGACGAACAGCGGGCTCAAAAGAAATTTATTGTGCAGCGCTATCGTTTAGAACCAAAAGACAAGGATATTAAAAAATACTTGAGAGGTGAATTGGTAGAACCAAAGAAACAGATTGTTTATTATATCGATCCTGCAACGCCAAAAAAATGGAGACCTTATTTAATTGCAGGTATCAACGATTGGCAGAAAGCTTTTGAAGCAGCAGGCTTCAAGAATGCCATTGTGGGTAAAGAGTGGCCCGAAGACGATAAAACCATGAGTTTGGAAGACGCAAGATATTCTGTAGTGCGATATTTAGCTTCTGAAACACCAAATGCTTATGGACCAAGAATTAGTGATCCAAGAAGTGGTGAAATTATGGAAAGCCATGTTGGCTGGTATCATAATGTAATGAAATTGGTGCAGAGATGGTATATGATTCAGGCTGGACCTTTAGATCCAAGAGCAAGAAAAATGCATTTAGATGATGAATTAATGGGGCAATTAATCCGTTTTGTGTCTTCTCACGAAATCGGACATACCATTGGCTTACGTCATAATATGGGAGCGAGCAGTGCAACTCCGGTAGAAAAACTTCGAGATAAAAAATGGGTAGAAGCAAATGGACATACGGTTTCTATTATGGATTATGCCCGTTTTAACTACGTAGCACAGCCAGAAGATAATATTAGTCCAATAGGTCTTTATCCGCGTATTGGGAGTTATGATAAATGGGCTGTTGAATGGGGATATAAATATTACCCAAACACGAAAGATGAGTTTGAAGAAGAGAAATTATTGGCCAAATTAACAACTGATAGTTTAACGGCGAATCCGAAATTATGGTTTGGTGGAGAAGGAAAAGATGAAGATCCGCGTAGTCAATCAGAAGATCTGGGAGACGATGCGGTACTTGCCAGCGATTACGGAATTAAAAACCTGAAGCGCGTTGTGCCTCATCTAATCGAATGGACTTATCAGCCAAACGATCCGTATGATAATTTAGCAGACATGCATAAAGCAGTAGTAAGACAATACGGTTTGTATTTGTATCACGTTCTGAAAAATATTGGAAACAACTACATTACAAAACGAACAGTCGATGAAAAAGGAGTAGTTTATAAACCAGTTCCTAAAGCAAAAGTAAAAGCAGCGATAGACTATTTAGGTAGACAATTGTTTGTTTCTCCACTTTGGATGTATCCGCAGGAAATTGATGATCTGATTGCTTTAAAGAGAGAAGATCAAATCTCAGATCAGCAGAATCAGGTATTGAATATGTTATTGAGCTCTGGGATGCTTTATAATATCAGTTTAAAATCGATGCAATCTGAGGGAGCATATACCGTTCCTGAGTTTTTAAACGATGTACAGCAAACAGTTTGGGTGAAATTTAGCGGAGACGAAAAACAAGATTATTATAGAAGAAGTTTCCAGCGTGGTTATGTTGAAAAGTTAGGAATGCTTTTATTGCCAAAAGAATTAGAACCAGGAAAAGCGTCTAATACAGCACAACGAAGTGATGTAAGATTGTATGGAAAACAGCATCTTTTGAAATTAAAAACAGATGTTACAAAATTGATGAGTGGTTCAACAGGAATTAATAAAGATCACTACGAAAACATTTTATTAGAAATAGATAAAATCATTACCAAATTAGATAAACCTACATCATGAAAAATTTATTAGTTATAGCATTTATTTTCTGTAGCTTTTTAGCTCAGGCGCAACTTACGTCAAAAGAAGAAGTAACTTCTGAATTGGTTGCAAAGCGTGAAGCAGAGAAAAAAGAAATCACAAAAAGTTATTTGGCTTTAAAAAACAGTTTTTTAACATCAGACAGTTTAGCGGTTGTTAAAAATGCAGAAGCTTTAAAAAGTGCCTTAAAAAACTTCAAGTTTAAAAAGTTAAATTTAGAAAACATGAATGCAGCTACAACTTCGAGAAAAGAGATTATCGAATTGGCAACGGCATTAACGGCAACAAAAAACATCAACAAACAGCGTAAGATTTTTGAAACACTCTCGATAAAATATTGGGATCAGGCTCCAAAATTTAAACCTGCTGATGAGACATTGTATTTACAAATTTGCCCAATGACAGGTGCAGTTTGGACAAGTGATAGTAAGGAAATCAAAAACCCGTACTACCCAAAAAACATGCTGACTTGTGGTGAAGTAAAAGCAAGTTTATAATTTTTTTAATTTTGAATTAGTTGGATGAATGCGGTATTCTTTGTAGGGAAGCCGTATTTGTCGTTTATGAAATAAAGTAGTTCAGAGCGGATTTTTATCCGATTAAATCGTAAAAAAGAGCCTTGGAAATTAATTTTCAAGGCTCTTTTTTTTAAAATTTTGTGAAATTAAACTATCATTTTTTGAGGGACATTTCTATAATTTAAGTTTAATGTTTGTTAATAAAGTTTCGGTTTTTGATACAAGGCATTGACAATCAAAAAGGTAGCGTTATAATCTCGTTTTTTATTATTTGTAGGATTTTTATTTAAATTTGAAAACATTAATTAATGAAGTATTCTTACAATTGTATGGTTATTAAAAAATCTTAAACCATATGTAAAAATTAGAATAAATGATTGAAGATTTAGAAAATGTTGTTTTTGATTCAAACTTTAGTTTAAATTTTGGTTCATTTGAACAAAAAAGAATATACGGATTTTGTTATGAAAATTATGAAAATGATGTTTTAAAAAATCAAATTCATTATGAAATTGAAGTAGCTATTCTCAGTGATAACTATGGACAAAATTGTGTTTTGGAAATTAATAGAAGGCAAGTTTTTTTAAATAATAAAACTCCAAACGCAAAAATTGAACAGATTGCCGAAAAAGCATCAGTGGCAATTTTTCCTATTCGTCTAAAAATAAAAAGGAGTGGCGAAATTGAGGAAATTATTAATATGGAGGCTGTTAAAAAAAGATGGATATCTATCAAAAAAGAAATACTTCAATACTATAAAGGTGAAGTAATAGATAAAGTCATTAATGAAATGGAAAACATTTTATTAAATGACAATACATTAAAAAAATCAATTTCTCAAAATTGGTTTTTCCATTTGTACTTTAAACCGTTATACGTAGAATATACCTCTAAATTAAAATTTAAATCTATTTGGGAGTCACCCATATTTGGAAATCAATTTGTTGAATATGGTGTTTTTCATACGGTCAAGGATAAATATGATTTGGACGATAAAATACTTATAAATGCTAACGGAATTGCTATTGACGAGAGAGGTGTCGAAGAAATAATGGAAGGTTATCATTATCCTAAAAAATACTTGTCAGATGATTTTGGAGAAACAGTCGATTCTAAAATGAATGTCGATTACAAATTGTATAAGGAAGATCGAAGCATTTTTTCAATAGTAGGAACTTTTGAAACCAAAATCAATGAAAGTTTAAATAAAAGAAATCGAATAGAAATATACCACTTTCCAGAAAGCAGTTCATTTAGACCTTGTAGTGATGCAGAATTAAAAGAAAGTAAAAGAATATTTCAATCTTATCAAGATAAGGAAGATGATGATATTATTGATGTTACTGCAAGACTAAAAAAAATGCAATCAGAAAATCTCGAACCCAAAAGAATACTTGGTGTTCCAAGAGAAAAACATCAATTCTATATTTATGAAAAAGAAACCACTGAAACTAAAGAAAGAAGTTTTACAGATAAATTAAAATCTTTTTTTAGAAAAAATAAATAAGCCTCACTTTAATAAACTTAACTATGGCCGAGAAACATTTTGTAGTTTATGGAGCTGTCTGCCAATGTCAGTTCAGCCAAGCACCACAAACAGATGAATTAGCAGTTAAAACGCATTCCAAGCATTATGCAAATGATGCTGACGGAAAAGAAAAGTTAATTGCCACCAATAAAGAAATTGGGAAAACAATGAAAAAAAACACTTTTGGGAATTGTAAAAAACAGCCATCTGGAAGCAGTTTCCTTCCTTGCCAAACTACAATAACCGAATGGAGCGGTTCTTACGAAAAAGTAACTTTATCAAATCAAGGGCATCCTTTGTTGGAGGACAGTAAAGCTACGTGTCCAATGGGAAGCAAAGACTGCATAACAATTAAAAATCATGGACAAACGGCAGATCTCACTGAAAAAAACACAAAAAGCAGCTCTCCAGAAGTGTTAGCAGAATTACTTCCTGGACTAAACTTAAGCGATTTGAACGATTCTGTTTTAATAATTAATAGCGCAGAAAATGAGTAGAGATTTACATATTAAGCCCGTAGAACCTTTGGAGCCAGGTCAAAAATGGGATAAAGCAAAAAGCTGTCTCACGCTTTCTAAAGCTGGAGCATTTAAAGTGATTATTACTGATTTTGAAAAATATATTAATTCTATTTATCCTAAACCAAAATCTTTTACCCCTGTAAAAAAGGAAGTTTATGATAAAATGAGTCGCGAAAGTCAAAATGAATACAAACGTAAATTCGAAAAATACAACGAATCTCAGGACACTTACGAAAAAAATACAGACCAGGAACGAGCAAGTATAAAATGGTGCTGGCAGGTTGTAGGAAAAGGAGTTGATCCAGATAAAATTACACACAATAATACGATTATTTTAGGGATTGCCAGTACAAACTCTAAGCAGATCACATTTCCAAAATTACTCGAAGGTGGCGGTATGACTTGGCTTGAAATTTTCAATAAAAAAAGTCTCCCTATGGGTGTGCCGCCTCATGGTATGTTTATACGCGCTGTTGGCACGCCAAAAGTTATTGCAGCAGAGTGGCGTGATTATACGGGGGCTTTAATAGAAGAAGAAATTGCATTTGGTTCTACAGTTTACCTTCATATTTATACAGAAGCCTTATACGGACAAGACATTCAAATACAACTGCGAGATACCAAATTAGTCAATGCCGATTTAACTCCAACCCCAAGTGATGCTGACGGAGATCCGATACAAAAATTAGATCCAAAAAATGCTTTAACTAAATTTGTGCGCCCTGTAAAAGTATATCCGTATACCAAAATGACTAGACTACCTGCCGGATCTATTACAGATGCAATGATTACTGCCGAAAAAGGAAAAAGTCAGAGCTCCACTCCTAATGTACAAAAGTGTGTTTTTCCTGTGTTTGTAGAACAAGCTTGGCAAATTCAGGGAGCTGGCTTTTGGGACAGCGGCAGCGAACTTTCTATTAACCCTATTGTGTATCATGATAAAATAAAGGATGGAAGTATTGATTTGGATGACTGTACGCTAAAAGTTTCTAAAAAAGGAATTTTGATGCAAGGCGAACTCTCTGGTAATAACCCTTTAGTGCAAGGTGAAGCAGAAAAGGGTGGAATTCCCGAAGAACAAAAGAAAATAGATTTTACGTTTGGTGTTTTTATAGATGGTACATTAAATAATATGTACAATACTATTGCAAGAAAAACCTGGGAAGACGACCAAATTAAGAAAAAACATTCAGACGTTTCATACCAGCAGCAACAAGACTATATTGAAGATCCCGAAGAACGTTTAAAAGTAGCCGCATCGAACCAAAAACAAGTAGGAAAAGCAAAAGAAAGCCGTTATAAATATGCAGACGAAAGCAGCTTTGAAAACGATTTGAGTAATCCCGCTATTTTGTTTAAAAATTATTTAGAAGACCCTTTCAATAAAATACATCCCGTACTTAAAATTTATACAGAAGGAATGGGAACCAACACCCTAAACAATAACGATGAGAATAGCGAAACTGGAATTTTGCCTCTCGAAAATTATGAAACAGATGATGTAGCTCAAGGAACAGGATTTGGACAAGGAAATGCAGGAATATTAGACCGGGTAAAAAGAGCAATAGAACTAATGTCAGATAAAATAAAAGAGGCTAATCAAAAAGAAATAGGCACTATTACCGTTGATGTTTTTGGTTTTAGCCGTGGAGCAGCGTCGGCACGCTGTTTTGTTCATGAAATAACAAGACAGTCTTATATGGCAGAGACAGTTTATCTTGTCGATGGGTCGTTTTATTGTAAAGATGCAAATGGTTATGCAGTAAGTAGTGAATATGCCAATAAAAAGTTGCCAACCAATGGAAGATTGGGATATTTGCTGACCAACGAGAATATAACATTCGATCGATTAGTTATTCGTTTTGCAGGATTGTATGATACTGTACCGCATCATGGTCTCGTACAGTGGAATGATGTAAAAGATTTAGGTCTTAATTCTATAAGTAAAGCCAAATATACCGTACACCTGGTCGCTGCAGATGAACATCGTGCCAATTTTAACTTGGTAGATATTTCGTGTATTACCGGAAAAAGAGGAGGCGGAAAGACAGACCGCGGTGTAGAACTTTATTTACCTGGCGTACACTGTGATGTAGGCGGCAGTTATGTAGAAGGCAGAAGCGAAATAAACGGACGATTGTTAGTAAATAACTCTATGTTTGGTAATATGCTCGAAAAAGAAAAGGAACAACTCATTACCGAAGGCTGGTTTCATAAGGACGAACTTACGATTCATTGGGACAATACTCAAAGAACTATTTTAAACGGTATGGCTAGTGTATTGTCTTCAAACAGAAAAGCGATAAGTAATCAGTACAGCTATATTCCGCTCCATTTAATGGCTCAGTTTTGTTTGAATAAGGAAGTTCCAATATCTTTAAAGAGTATTATGAATGACTATAAGTTCAAGAATACAAAATTTTCTAATGTATCTTTTTTAGAAAAAGTAAAAGCTCGTCTAGAGCAATATGCTTTTCATGATGGTCAGCCTTTTGTATATGAAATTGTTCCGATGCGAACCATTGTATACAGTGCTGATGACCATACAGCTGTTGCTAAAGAAGAAGAAAGAAGGGCTAAAGAAGAAGACGAGCGAAATGCTGTACTAAAAAAACTTCGTCATGATTACCTGCACTGGAATGCCGTCTATGGAGAAGGCGTAACCAATACTTTAGTACAGCCCAACAAACCCAATTTTGAAAATAATAAACGAAAAAGAGTCGTAAACGGATAATATATATGAAAAAAAAATATCAACTATTAGGTTTAATGATGATACTGTTACTATCCTGTAACAATAAAAATAAAAAAAATATGAATTCTAAAGAAAATTTTAATTGGGGCGTTGCTGTAATAGCACCACATACATATCCTATAGAAATACACAAGGGCTACTTAGGCAATGACAAAAAAATGATTGCTCCATTTATAAATACAGGACTTATACAACAAGGATGGGCTTATTATGGAGATGTTTTCTCTGGTGGCAATGAAATGCCTACAGAATTATCACTTACTTGGATCAGTTATGCTGAAAAAAAATTCTGGAAAATTGAAACAGAAATAGATAAAAAAACACAGGATAAAATACGACAATTGTTTACAGAAGGATATGACAATAAAAACCTAAATGGAGTATGGTCTCATACTACATATAAAAAAGTCACTATAGGTTTAGCTCCCGGTGGTATTGTTATTTTATGGCTTTCAGGATTGAATAAAAAAATAGAAATTGCAAATTATCAAGCAAAAGAAACCTTTGTAAGTGTAAATGAGTTTTGTAGAAACCCAGACGAGTATACTCAGCAGGAGTTTTATGATGATAGATTTGAAGATTATGTACCTAAAGAAACACAAGAATATATCAAAAAAAATGGTGTTCCTGTAACCTTATGGGAAGAATTCAGAACAAAATATAACTATCGTTTCGATTTGCAGTTCTACAAAACAGACAAAGAAAGTAACGATAGGGAATCAGAATATCTAAACGGTGAAAAGGAAATAATAAAAATAGAAGATTTAAATTCCTATCAAACTAAAGCTCTGCCTTCTTATTGCCGATTTTGGTTTAGCCAATATAATGCAGAAGCAGAATTTGACGGCGAAGAAATATTAAATGCCTTTAAAAAAATAAGCAAAAACCACCCCGATAAAAATATTGATATAGAAGCCAAAGTCGCGTTTATGTACAAAACTGTTGATTTTATCGTAAAATGTGAAGGAGAGGAAATTCCATTACACAATGTAGTGGTTAGAATGTGGAAGAATTAAACCATGATTAAAAAATATAACACCATTTTTCTATTCATTTTATTTGGCATTGTTTCCTGTAACAATTCAAATAAAAAAAATATGAATTCTAAAGAAAATTTTAGTTGGGGAGTTGCCGTAATAGCACCTCGAATATATCCTATAGAAATACACAAGGGCTACTTAGGCAATGACAAAAAAATTATTGCTCCATTTATAAATACAGGGCTTATACAACAAGGATGGGCTTATTATGGAGATGTTTTCTCTGGTGGTAATGAAATGCCTACAGAATTATCACTTACTTGGATCAGTTATGCTGAAAAAAAATTCTGGAAAATTGAAACAGAAATAGATAAAAAAACACAGGATAAAATACGACAATTGTTTACAGAAGGATATGACAATAAAAACCTAAATGGAATATGGTCTCATACTACATATAAAAAAATCACTATAGGGTTAGCTCCCGGTGGCATTGTTATTTTATGGCTTTCAGGATTGAATAAAAAAATAGAAATTGCAAAGTATCAAGCTAAAGAAACTTTTGTAAGTGCGAATGAATTCTATAGAAATCCTCATGAATACACACAGCAAGAATTTTATGATTATTACTATGATGCAACTATTTCTAAAGAAACACAAGAATATATCAAAAAAAATGGTGTTCCTGTAACCTTATATGAAGAATTCAGAACAAAATACAACTATCGTTTCGATTTGCAGTTCTACAAAACAGACAAAGAAAGTAACGATAGGGAATCAGAATATGTAAACGGTGAAAAGGAAATAATAAAAATAGAAGATTTAAATTCTTATCAAACTAAAGCCCTGCCTTCTTATTGCCAATTTTGGTTTAGCCAATATAATGCAGAAGCAGAATTTGACGGCGAAGAGATATTAAATGCCTTTAAAAAAATAAACAAAAACCACCCCAATAAAAATATTGATATAGAAGCCAAAGTCGCGTTTATGTACAAAACTGTTGATTTTATCGTAAAATGCGAAGGAGAGGAAATTCCATTACACAATGTAGTGGTTAGAATGTGGAAGAATTAAGCCATGATTAAGATTAATGTGATAACAGTTTTTTCGAGTTCCGAATTTATTATTACTTGATATACTAATAAAATAAGCCTTTTCTATAAAATTTAGAAAAGGCTTATTTTAATATACTTTATTGTGATTGATTTATTTATTGATTAGCTTTTCAAGCCTTGCCATCATTTCATCTTTCTCTTTCAACATACGCTCATATAAAGCTATTTTATCATCATACAATTGTACAATTTTATCAATAGGATTAAATGTACAAGTATCATTCTTTTGATAGCCAATCGAACCGTTGTCAAATTTATTAGAAATAATATTAATAGCTTGTTCTTCATCAAAATTCTGAAATGCTTCAACAGGAATTCTCAAAGAATTCGAGATTTGTTTAAGAAGAGAATCTTCAATAACATCTTTCTGCTCTAGCATAGAAATTTTCTTTTGGTTCCAATCTTCTCCCAAATCATATGCCAATGCTTCTTGTTTGATACCAAGCATTTCTCTGAATCGTTTTACATTTCTTCCTTGATGAATTTTCTGTTCCATAAATGAGTCTTGATTTTCTGAATGCTCAAAGATAAAGCCATTTCGATTAAAAATACTTGAATTTCAAAGATAAAAAAATATTCTATACAATATCTTTTGTAAGATATTATATCTGCTTTTGAATGGATTATTCTTTTGAAAGAATCGAATTTCGCTTAAGAACTTTAGATCTGGCGTAACAGAATGAAATATTTAAGAAGTACATTAACAGGATACAGAAAAAAGGTATTTAATTTTTGGGACATACAATAATTGTACAAATTCATAAAAAAAACCGTAAAGACTTTTTTAGTCAATTACGGTTTTTTTTGTGGAGTCGCCGGCTATTGCGGTAATTATATCAGAGTTGGTTGTTAATAGCTGATTATCAATAAGAAACGCTTATTTTGCAGTAATTCTTATATTTGTTATGACTAAGTTTTTATAACTAAATATAGCATTATTGTCAACTAAATTGTCAACTGATGAAATACACTTTTAATCTTAAAGAGCCGAAGAGTGATAAAGAAACTTTGATTTTATTTTCATGCTATTTTAAAAATGAGAATAAGAAATTTGTCTTTTCAACTGGTGAGAAAATAATGCCTGAAAATTGGGATTTTGAAAATAGATTCCCTTTTGTAAATGGGAAAAAGAAATCAAAATTTGTTCAAAGCATAAGACTTCAGATGAATCGATACTCTGATTTATTTCTTGAAACAGAAAGCTTGTATAAAAGAATAAATGAACCTTTTACTTCGAAGAATTTAAAAAAAGTTTTTGACGAAGAGTTTAAAAAAGCTCCGTCCGGGAAAAATGCATTTTTTGATGCGTATGATGAGTTTACTGCCGAAAAGGAGAAAGGCAAAGAATGGTCTGCGTCAACAATCAAAAGGTATAAAAATATAAAGAATATTCTAGAAAAATTTGAAGCTGCTAGAAAATTCAAATTGACATTTAGTAAGATCGATGAAATATTTCATCGTGAATTCACTTTCTATTGTATGGATGATTTAAAGCATATTAATAATACTTATGCTAGAAATCTCGGGCTTTTCAAAACCTTTATGTTTTGGGCCAGGAAAAATAAATTTACTTATAACGATAGTTTTGTAGAGTTTAAAAAAGTTGAGAGAGTAATTACAAATCAAATTGCATTAACAATAGATGATTTGAATAAGTTGATGCAACACGAATTTGAAAGTGAAAAGCTAGGGAAAGTTCGTGATGTTTTTGTCTTTGCTTGTGTAACTGGTATGCGTTTTGGAGAGTTATCTTTGATAAGAAGAAGTAATGTGACTAATGATTTTATTTTATTAAAAGAAAATAAAGATGAAACTAAAGAAACCAGGGAGATACCTTTAACTAGTATTTCTAGATATATTTTATTAAAATATGATTATAAACTTCCTTTAATTGCCAATCAAAAACAGAATAAATATATAAAAGATGTATTTCAGGAGATGGAATACAATAATAAAGTTCAAAAAGTTACAACTAAAGGTAAAGAAAATATTAAAGAAGAAATGTTCTTTTACGATAGAATAAGTACACATACAGCAAGAAGAACTTTTATTACTATGATGAAAAGACAAGGTAAAAGTGATAAATTAATTGCATCTATAACTGGGCACAACGATATGAAAACTTTGAATCAATATTACCAGATTAGTGAACCAGAGAAAAAAGAAGCCATGGATGAAGTTTTTAATGTTGAATTAAAATTGAAAATCGTTTAGTATGGATTTTATAAAGAAATATTTTAAAAAGAAATCAGAATTTATTGATTTAAAGCGTCTTGATAATAAGAATACTAATGGTGAAATTAAACTAGGTGTAGTTATTCTTATTATGGTTTTTCTTTTTTTGATTGCTTTTTATTTTTTCGAAAATGTTTTTCTGAAATCAGAAGGAATATTTAGACTAGTTGCTATAGGAATAACGTTTTCGGCAGCAATTATGGTTGTTTTATATTTTCGTCTATTGATTGATAAGACTGATAAGAGGAATAAAATAAATTCAGCAATAGTAAATTATGATTTTTCGAATGATGAAAATAATACAATAGAAGTTCGCTTTAAAAATTTTTTTAAAGATGAATTGTGTTATTTGAATTTTAAAAATAATGCCATTAAAATTGGATTAATTGACCAAAATTGTAAGTGGTTGTACAAAGAAAAAGAAATTTTATACTTCGCTTTATTGTTTTCTAAGTTAAAAGAGAATAATTATTTTAAAAACACAATTGAAAACAAAAATTTTTGTGAGATTTCTAGCCAATTTTTAGATATTAAAATTAATTCAACGATGCTAACAAAATACGATCTTTCCAAGGAAAATAATCTAATTAAAGCACATCACGAAAAATATTATGAAAATGATTATTCCATTTTTAACCAAATATAGTTCCACTCATTTTCAATTGTATTCAATTGAAGATATTGAATACAAATAAGTTATTATTAAAACGATTAAGTTATAAAATTGTAAAAAATTAAATCTACAATTTTATGCAAAATCCATTTGAAACAATTCAATCAGAATTGAAAGAGTTAAAAGGTTTAGTTGCACAACTTCTTACTAAACCAGAAAAAGATTTATCTAATAACATGTATACTGTCAAAGAAGCGGCAGAACTCTTACATGTGGATCGCCAGACCATTAGAAACCATATTGATAATGGTAATATTAAAGCTTCTTCTATTGGGAGAAGAATTTTAATAAATCACGAAGAGTTATTTGACTCTCTTAATGAAGTAAAATCCCTGAAATATAAAAGACAAGTATAGAAAGCACCATTTCTATACTTGTTTTTTTATTATCTAACCTATTGTATACACCATAATATACAATAAAAAACATTGCACAAAATGGAAGAAAAATATTTACGAGTAGGAACTTCCTATTTCAAAATTATAGATAAACCTTTAATTTCTGACGATAAAGTAAAAGTGATGGTTAGATGGAATCGTGAAACAATCATTTCAGATCATGGAAAATCGTTTTTAAACGATATATCCAAATTAGATGGTTTTTGCTGTATTCCGAATCATTTTGGTTACCAGCAAATTGTAGATGATTTCTATAATACCTATCATGAACTGCCTAACCAACCAATAGCTAAGGATTTTTCAATTCATGAGCTCGAAAAATTGATTCCAAATTCATTGCAATTTATTCAACATATTTTTGGAGACCAAACGCAATTAGGCTTAGACTATATAAAACTTTTATATGAAAAACCTACGCAAGCATTGCCAATTCTTTGTTTGGTAAGCAAAGAGCGATCGACAGGAAAAAGTTCTTTTATAAAGTGGTTGAAAGCAATTTTTGGAATGAATATGACTTACATAAAAGGCGATTCATTTGGGTCGCAGTTTAATTCTGATTGGGCGAGTATGTTAGTTGTAGCGATTGATGAAGTGTTTTTTGATAAAAAAGAAATTACAGAACGTTTAAAGTATCTTTCTACGACAGATAAAGATAAAATAGAAGCAAAAGGAAAGGATCGACAAGAAATTGAATTCTTTGCAAAATTCATTCTTTGTTCTAATAACGAAGATAATTTTATTCAAATAGATGAAGAAGAAATCCGTTTTTGGATTCGTAAAATTCGGACTATAAATACAGAAGATGTATTCTTTCTTAAAAAACTGAACAAAGAAATTCCGTATTTCTTAAAGTACCTGCAAATGAGAAATTATTTTTCCGAGCAAAAAACCAGAATGTGGTTTAAACCGGACCAGATTATGACTGCCTCTCTATTAAAGCTTGTAAATCGAAATAAAGAAGAGGCGCTGATACTTGAATTGATTCATGAATGTTTTGAGAAAATGGAAGAGTATGAGTTGAAACTAGCTCCTAATGATATTTTCATTCTACTAAGGAAGCAAAATAACAGAATAAATATTTCTGCTAATGAAATAAGAAATATTCTTAAACGATGGGGTTTTACACCAGAAGATAATACGAAATCTTATTGTGGAATTGACTTATTGTCGCATGGCGAATATGTAAAAGTAGATCGAAGAGGACGTTTTTATACCATCAAAAAGATTTTGTTTTATAAAATATTTGATGCTTTGATGCAAAATTAGCATAAAGTCTTGTAATTGAGCTAAAGAGATCTGCATCAAAGCTTGCATCAAACTAAAAAACAATCTTTTTTGATGCAAAACTGATGCAGGACAAAAATAAAGTGATGCACTGATGCAACTATTGATGCGCTGTAATAGTAATATAATCAATGAGTTAAGTGTTATTTGCATCAAAACATCAAAAAAAAGCAAAATTCTGTTCTTTTTTTCATTAGCAAATGAACTGACTTGTACCAAATCTAGTAGGAGGTTTATTTAAAAAAAAACAATTATGGAAAAGTTCAATTGTAAAATTGCAAATCAAATTGATTTAGTCAATTATCTGGAAACGTTAGGGTATGAGCCGTCAAAAATAAAAAATCAGGATTATTGGTATCTATCACCACTCAGAAATGAAAATACACCCTCTTTCAAAGTGAATCAAAAATTAAATTCATAGTATGATCATGGAATAGGTAAAGGAGGAAATGTAGTCGATTTTGGGATTGAATATTTTAGATGTAATGTTTCGGAATTTTTACAACTTTTAAATGGTAATAGCATTTCCTCAGGTATAAGTTTAGCGCTTATAAATGAAAAACAACAGACTTCAAATCTAAGAATTGCAAATGAAAAGAAAGATAATCCCCTTGATAAAATTATCATTGTTGATGTACGCACATTGGAAAATAAGTTGTTGATGGCTTATTTAGACAAACGAAGCATTTCACAAGAGATCGCAAGGCAACATTGTAAAGAGGTTGATTTTTGTTTAAATAATCGAAAGCATACTGCAATTGGATTTGAGAATATTTCAGCAGGATATGAATTACGTAATGAAAATTTTAAAGGCAGCAGCTCACCAAAAGACATCACTTTCATAGATAATCAAGCAAAATCAGTAGTTGTTTTTGAAGGCTTTTTTGACTATCTCTCTTATAAAATGATGAATCAAAAATCGGTTAACCTAGAAACAAATTTCCTGATACTAAATTCTCTATCTTTTTTTAAGAAGTCTCTACAATTAATGGAAAAGCATGAGAGAGTCGATCTTTATTTAGACAGAGATACGGGAGGTATAAAATTAACTAGCGAAGCCCTGCAAAGAGATTCTATCAAATATATTGACCAAAGTTTTTTATATAAGCAAAAGAAAGATTTAAACGAATTTTAAAACCAGGAACAGCAAGTTAAACGAGGTCATAATTTTAGACGATCTATATAACGTTCGAGTGGTAGCCAGCTATGTTTTGGTAAAACCAAAACGCTGGCTCCCCTCATGCTATCGCATTCGTTGAGAGGATTTTTTTCATGCTGCCGCATTCAAAAAATAAATGATAAGAGACTATGGAAGAGAAAGAAATAAAAAAGAACGGAGGGGGAAGACCCAAAAAGGAAGTAAAAAGAGACCAACTGATGGCAATTAAATGTACACTCTACGAGCGTAAAATCATAGAATTCAAAGCTAAAAAAGTAAATCTTACCGTTTCCGAATACCTTCGGGAAATTGGACTCACGGCAAAGATTGATTACAGAAATAAAGCGTTTCCGAAAGAAATCCTAAGCTTTACTGGAGTGCTCAACCATATGGCAGCCAATCTGAACCAAATCGCTAAAAAGAGAAATAGTAATGATGAATTAAGTCCGCTTGAACGAGCAGAATTAAAAGTACAGTCAGGTCATGTTAAAGATCTAGCCGTCCAAATTAAAAACTTTATGTCATGATAGGTCGTGTAAGCATCGGCAGCTCTTTTTACCATTGCATTAGCTACTGTCTGGAAGATAAAAGAGAGTTATCAGAGGTGAAAAAACTTGCACTTGCAATGCAAGATCGTTTGCAGCATAAAGACCGAGCAGAAGTATTAGAATATAATAAATGCTTCGAAAACAAATATGAGCTTACAGAGCAGTTTAAAGATGTAAGGAAATTAAGCAGGCGTGTTGAAAAACCAATGTTACATCTGACCCTGCGTTTAGCTCCGGAAGATACATTAACCAAAGAACAATTGAGAGAAGTTGGAATAGAATGCGCTAAGGAGTTTGGTATAGCGGACAACCAATACATCTGTGTATTACATAAGGATACCAAAGAGCAGCACATTCATATTGCAGCCAATCGAGTTGGCTTTGATGGTAAGGTTGCCAATGATAGTAATAGCTATAAACGGATGGCTGAACTTTGTCGTCGGCTTGAAAAGAAATACGGTCTTCAAGAAGTATTAAGTCCAAGAGCATTTATGTCTCCTAAAGACCGGTTATTGCCTCGCCATGACAGTAGAAAAGAAAAACTTAAAGCAGATATCGAGCAGACATTAAAGTCTGCCAGTTCTTATCTAGCATTTGAAAAACAAATGCAAAATTTAGGATATAAAGTTCTCAAAGGAAGGGGGATTTCTTTTATAGATGATAAAAAAGTAAAAATAAAAGGAAGCGAAGTTGGTTTTTCATTGATGAAAATTGAAAAGTTATTGCATCAGAAACAACAGTGTGTCATGAAAAATGATGGCAAAGAAAAAAAATATGATAGAGATAGTCAGTCAATATCTAATTCTTTTACGACTGAAAAACAAAGAAAAGCAAAGCAAAGCTATAATTTAGAAAGACCAGGAGAAACAGTTGTTAAAGAGGTTTTAGGGTTTACAGGTCAATTAATTAATTCTGAATGTGATGTGGATTATATGGATCCTGAATTACAGAGAATTCCACAAAAGAAAAAGAAGAAATCAGCATTAAGGAGATGATATTGAAAAATAGAAAATATGGAAACAAATTCAAATACAGACAAAGGGCATATAGAAAGAGAGACATTACAGTTAGTGCTGGAGGAATTTACACAGGAACAGAAAACAAATAATCAGCATATTGAGGCGCTTATTGCTGCAGTTAAAAATGTGGAGAATAAAATTGATGTATTTAAAAAGGAATATAAAATAGAAAAAAATGTTTCAGAACAATTGGAAATTAAGCAAATTGAGACTATTCTTCAAAAAGGTTTTCTAGACATAAAATATATGATTGGCAGGCAACCAAAAAGTATCGTTAGGAAATTCCAGATTTTGTTATTTCCGGAGCAGGATGCAAAACTGTTTTATAAAATTGTTTTTGGCAGGTGGTTTTTATGGCTTATTATAATGGTAGCCCTAAGCAATCTTTACAACTGGGGAATACATTATAGCGACAATAATAAAGAAATTGAAATGCAACAAATTCAAAACGACAGGATACGAAAAGCTTGGCACTATATGTATGCTAATAATGGGAAGGAAATTAAAAAACTTATGAATAAAGCTTATTTAAACTCGGTAGAGAGAGTAAGCGGTAATGATAAAACTCCTCATAAGTAGGTGTTTTATTAAATTATAATGTAGTAATAATTCTGTACTTTATCTTCAAGAAATCCTGATGATAAAATTTTTATGTTTAAAAAGCTCTCCTGATATTAGAGATAGCAATTAATCAGTCATCTATAAAACACTAGTAATAAGGTGAATATGATTAATGAGAAATTTCTGAAATTTATTTTCTTCAATAAATTCTTATTTTTTATTGTTCGATTTTGTTATGTAAGAAAAAGATGTACCTTTAAATTCGAAATAAATCTTGTTTTTTTTATATGATTATTGGGGAAATTTTAGACGAAGTAGGAAAGGTTAAACATAAGACCTACAAAATACAAGATGGTGATACACCACAATCAGTTGCCAATAAACTTGAAATAGAATTATACGACTTAAGAAGCTATCATAACTTCAATTGTATAGAAGATAGAGACGTAATAAACGCGTATTTACCCAATCATCTCAAATTTATTCTTTTAAAACCTCTAAAATTTAAAGCAAATGGAGAAATAGAAGACAAACCTTTAGAATATATTCGTTTTAGCACTAAAGATTATCAACTACCTTTTGATCCTTCTCGTGAAAACAACTATTTAGCGGTTTACACTGTTGAAAATGGTGACATCAAACAATCCATAAAAGAAGAACTCAGTGTTAAATGGTTAGCTACTGATATAAACAAATATTCTTTCTTTGAAATAGACAGAATTTCCAAAGTCTATATTGACCAAAAGGAGGCAGACTGTATAGCTGATGAAATAGCAGAAAAAACAGGTCGTATTTTTTATCCTCTTCAAATTGTTGTAAATGAAAAAGGCAAATGGATTGATATACATAATTATGATATTATCCAAGAGCGCTGGTATAAAACAAAACCTAAAATTTTAGAGGAATACGAAGGAGAGGAAATTGAGGAATGTTTAAGTCGTTTCGAAATAAAATTAGAAGATAAAGATGCATTTTTGGAATCATTTTCTTTCAACTGGTTCTTAAGAGCTTTTTTTAATGGAATTAATATTGAATATAAAGATCAATTAGTTGTTGAAAAAAACATCTTCTTTCCCATTAGCAATACTTTTGGAGATACGCGATTTCTCGTTAAACAAGAAATTTCACCAACATTAGACAATTACAATCTAGTCAATATAACGCAAAAAGGAATTCTCAGTGATCCCAGAACAAAGCAGGATTTTGAAAATGAAACTGATTTTCCGTATGATACCTTGTTAGAAGAAAATCCTGAAAAAGCACAAGGGCAATACAATTCATGCTATTTTTTGAATCCACGTACATACGTTGTTGATAGTTTATTCTTAGAATGCAGTATTAGACTTGATATTCCAATAAAGACAACGATTACTATTTCCAATCTCGAAGACAAGGAGGATTTAAAGCCCAAATCCAGAGTCTCTCTTTATGCGGGAGACACAGAGAAATCAGAGCGTTTTTTAGACACAGTCACAGATATTTTTAGAGTGAAACAAGATATTTATTATGAGTGAAAAACATATTGTAGTGCAGGGGGCTACGTGTAAGTGTAAATTTAGTGTTGAACCCAAATTTGATAAGCTAAAAGTTAAAACCCAAACCAAGCATTATGCTAACGATAAGGCAGGGAAAGATAAATTAATAGCAACAGATAAAGAGGTTGGACAGACTTTTGAGAAAAATACTTTTGGTAAATGCAAAATGCAACCCAATGGAAGCGGTGACTATCTTCCATGCCAAGCTACTATTACAAAATGGAGCGGTTTTTATGAAAAAACAACTTTATCTAATCAAGGAAAATTATTGCTGGAAGATAGTAAAGCTACTTGCCCAATAGGTGGGCCTGATTGTATTGAAATCGATAAACATGGACAAGTTATTGAGCCAAGTCAACAAAATTTTAAAAATTCAAATTCCGATATACAAAATCAAATCAATCCATTATTGGATTTGAAAGGAATGAGTAAACCAAAATTGAAGCACTTAGATATTGAAAGTGTTTAAATAGTTTGTTATTATAAAGAAAAAACATGGAAAAAGGGATTGAAAGAATAAAATGGACTGGTGAGGGACAAGTTGCCTCAAACCTCTCCATTCCTAATGTAAAAGTTACTATAAAAGCAGACCAATTTGTATATTTTCAAATAGATGAATGGACCGATGGTACGACATCTACAGAAAAACAGAAAAACATTTTTTGGAATTTTCAAACTAACAAACCTCGAAAAAGTGTACTTGAAACTACCCGATTAGCGAATCAGAAATATGGCATAAAACTGCCCAAAAAACTTTGCGGCCCTTATACCTATTATTTAGAAGCCAGCATTGTAGGTTTAAAATACTCCCAAAAAGCAGGATTGGCTGTAGGCGGATGGTGTGAATCAAAAATTATCAAAAGTAAATGGAGTACCACCAATGATGGTGAAGATGTGAGGAATTCTCATGTTTTCTCCTACGGAAATACTATTCATTTAAATTTAGATACTGAAGGACTCAACGGACATAAGAATTTAATTGTAGATATTTATCGAGATAAAGGAAAAGAAGGTGAACTAATAAAAGTATATACTAGTGTTGATGTAAATGACGGAGAAATAAATCTTGCTATATCAGATACTTTTACATGGTTTGGCAAGATTAAAGGAATTAAGGATGTTGAACAATTTTATGTGAAAATTAAAAATCCAGGAACAAAAAAATACATTTCTAACAGGAATAACGAAACTATACACGCACGTTTTCTTAAAATAAAAAAGAAAATTGAGTCAACTGTTGCTAAACCGCCAACAAATCTAACTCCATTAAAAGTAGGAGAACTAGATAAATACTTAAAAAATGCGGGGCATTGCAGGTTCAAGGAAATTTCTATTTATGAAAACGAGGACCCTGTTATACTGTTTAACGAAGGAAAATTTATTCGCAAATTAAATCCAAATGATAAATCTATTGCAACCGAAAACATATATTATGATTATGATAAATGGGACATTCGAGAAGATGCTAAACCAATTTTAGAGAAAATAGCAACGTTTTTACTGGAACCTCCTCGTTTGCCTGTTGAATTAGGATCTCATACTGATGTAAGAGGAACTGATGCTTATAATATGGAACTCTCTGAAAAAAGAGCTCAATCTGTTGTAGATTATTTAATAAAAAAAGGAGTAGATCCCATTAATATTTCCGCAAAAGGTTATGGAAAGTCAAAATTGATAAATCATGGTGATCACATTTCTGAGGCACTTCATCAGCAAAACAGAAGGACTACTTTAAAATTTAAAATTTTCGAAAACGATGCGCAAGCTTTGGTGCATAATGCGATTGTACCAAGTTATAAATTACCAAAGAAAATTAAAATACAAATTAATGGCTTTACCCGAAAAGGATGTGTAAAGAAAGCTGATCATAAAAATGAAATAACCATTATAGATAGCTATTTAGAAAAGAAAGTTAATAGTTTAAAAGATGGAGACAATTCAGTAAGTCATTCGATACATTCAATTACTCCAAGTATACCACAGCTCTTAGAAGCATTTCTGCATGAAAGAGGACAAATTTTCTACAGATTTTATCTGCATTCCTGTGCCTATTATTCTATAGCTAAAACAGAACACCCTACATTTGTAATTAATGCTTATCCTGATGTTAATTGGGTAGTACACTATAGATATGCATATCCGGAAGCTCCATTTTTTAAAGATATCCCCGTTGATTTAGTGAAAGGAATTAGGTTTCTTACTAAAATCAAAGAAGGACTTCAGGATTATATTAAAAAAATCGATTTTCTTTCTGGTGCTATGGAAGAGAGTGTTAATAGTGCTCTTGAATCCCTTACCGCTATTCCTGATGATATTCAGGTAGGATTTCATGCTTTACATGATTTTTCAAGTAATACCACGCCTACTCAGCGCATAGATTATTCTCAGGAATACAAAGCGATGGCAGAGGTATATGTAGCGCTACTGAGTGTTGTAGTTATTCTTGTAGAATTATTAATTCTATACCTTACAAAAGGAAAAGGATCTTTTGGAAGATTAAGAAGATACAGAAAAGCAGCCCGAATATCAAAAAAAATGAAAGAAATGGGGTTTGAGCTAATGACTCCAAAATTGTCATATTCAAAAGCCTATTATTTTGAAATTCAAAAAGATGGACGCATTGCAAATGTCTCTAAAGAAAGGATAGTAGCATATCCTTTTATTGGTATTTCTTATCATAAGACACATAAACTTTCAGAGTTAGCGGGTGAATCAGCAGAATCTAAGGGATTTACAGAGTTAGTGGATAACTATGGGGCTAATTCATCTTTAAAATTAGATTTTGAAGGAACTATCAATGCAGATTACACAGCCGTTTTTAGTAATTTAACTGGAGGAAATTATACAATATACGAAAAAGCAAGTAATGTTATAACAAATTCTGAGGGTGTTTATACTTCAGATAGAGCAATTGTAGTAAGTGCTGAGTTAATTGTCAACGGAGTTGCTGAAAAGACAATAACATGGATACCTTTTACACCACCACAACACATAAAAGTGAAACTAGATTTAAAAGCAAAGTTAGGTGGGTATATCTCCTTTTCAAGAAAGCATGGTATAGAAAATAGAAAGGCATATACTGAAGATACTCTTACTTTTTCAGGGTTAAAAGGAACTTATATGTTAAAGGTGAAAGCAACTAACAATGAAAGAGAAGTTTATGACTCCAATCCAGAAAGCGAAATTGTACCATTTACTATCTTTGAAAAACAGTTTATAACATCGGGAAGAGTTACGGCATTTAATTTTTAATATATGAGAAAAACAATAGTTTATTTAGCATTAATAGCAAGCTTAAATTCTTGCTCGCAAAAAAAAGAAAACATTAAAGAAATAAAAATGGACATTACATCAAATAATATTGTAGATAAAATAAACGAACAAGTAAAACATTATCCCGCAGAACCAATATATTATTTGTATGTAGCCAATTCATTGTGTGTGTATGAGATATTGGTAAATGATTATCCAATACATCAAAATTATAAATACCAACAGCAAGGCACGCCAATTTACATTAATAAAGGCATTCTAAAATCTGGAGAACAAAAAATAACTTATCGTATATACCCTGCTCCTGCTGAGTTTAATGGAGGAAGTGATGTTTTTGATGTTGATACTCAATTCAATATTAAAGTTTGTACACAGAATTTAAAAGTAAGTGATTCACATGAAGTCCTAAAAGAAGAAAAATTGCCCGTTAAAGAAGTGAAAGTAGGTAGTCAGGAATTTGAAAAAGAAACCGAATTTGTAGGAAAAGGTCAAAAATATTACGAACACACTTTTTATTTCAATGCCAAAGTGCCTTATGAAATCGAGGGGTGGAGTAAAGGTCAGGATTTACGAAAAATAGATCCTGATGTATTAAAAGAATGGGTAGTTAAATTTTATAATTTAAGAAAAAATACAGTAGAAAGCAATGATAAAGATGCGCTTGCAAGACAATGTTTCGAAGGCTTAAAAGAACAATTTATTGCAGAATATCAAACTAAAGCTTACATCAAGGATGCTTGGAAGGAATTTATCGAAACATATGAAAATACAAGTTATGAATTACAGCCTTTTGAAAATTACAAGATGGAAATTTTTGGAGATGGTAGGTTGGTCTGCTTGAGACAAAAGAGTACTGATGTTCGACAAAGAGAAAAATCTGCATTATGGGGAAAATATAAAGATGAAAAAGGTAATATTATAGCGGACTTTCATAAATTATATCTGTTCATTCCCGAAGGAGAAGGATTAAATTATATACAAATGATACGTTAATTATTATATGAGACAATACGCTCTTTTTGCACTGCTTTTTGTTTCTTTTTTTTCTTGCTCGCAAAAAAAAGAAAATATAAAAGAAATAAAAATGGACATTACATCAAATAATATTGTAGACAAAATAAACGAACAAGTAAAACATTATTCCGCTGAACCAATATACTATTTATATGTAGCCAATTCTTTGTGTGTATATGAGATATTGGTAAATGATTTACCAATACATCAAAATTATGAATATGAGCAAATGGGTACTCCTATTACATAAACAGAGCAATATTAAAATCTGGTACACAAAAAATAACTTACCGTATATATCCCGCTCCCGCTGAATTTAATGGAGGTAGTGATGTTTTTGATGTTGATACTCAATTTAATATTAAGGTATGTACGCAGAATTTAAAAATAAGTGGTTCACATGAAGTACTGAAAGAAGAAAAATTACCTGTTAAAGAAATACAAGTAGGTAGTCAGGAATTTGAGAAAGAAACCGAATTTGTGGGAAAAGGGCAGAAATATTATGAGCATACTTTTTATTTTAATGCCAAAGTACCTTATGAAATTGAGGGCTGGAGCAAAGGTCAGGATTTACGAAAAATAGACCCTGATTTATTGAAAGAATGGGTAGTTAAATTTTATAACTTAAGAAAGAAAACAGTAGAAAGCAATGATAAAGATGCGCTTGCAAGACAATGTTTTGAAGGCTTAAAAGAACAATTTATTGCAGAATATCAAACTAAAGCTTACGTCAAGGATGCTTGGAGGGAATTTATCGAAACATATGAAAATCCAAGTTATGAATTACAGCCTTTTGAAAATTATAAGATGGAGTTTTTTGGAGATGGTCGATTGGTTTGCTTAAGACAAATAAGTACAGATGTGAGGCTTCGAGAACAATCAGCTTTGTGGGGTAAATATAAAGACAAAGATGGTACCATTGCTGATTTTCATCGTTTATACCTTTTTATTCCCGAAGGAGAAGGATTAAATTATATACAAATGATACGTTAATATGATATGAGAGAATACGCTCTTTTTGCGCTACTTTTTGTTTCGTTTTTTTCTTGCTCGCAAAAAAAAGAAAACCTAAAAGAAATAAAAATGGACATTACAGCAAATAATATTGTAGATAAAATAGTAAAACAGGTAAAGTTTTATCCAAGTGAAAAAATATATGGTTTTCGTTATGAAAATTTTAATTGTTTTATTGAAATATACATAAATGATAGACTATGTTATAAAGATTTTAGAGATTCAAAAGCTGGTTCGTCCTTTGATATAAACCATTGTATTTATAGGAGTGGTACTCAGAAACTTACTTATAGGATGTATCCTGCAAGTGATGGTAGTCAAAATGTAAAAACTTTTGCTGAAAGTTCGTATTTAACTCTTCAACTGGAAACGTATGATCTCAATAACGAAAGTGCTGATGATATAGTTTACCAAAAATATAAAACTCCAGTAATTGTATCAAAAGATGAATATGGTAACAAAACTGAAAAGTTTATTGCTACAGGTAGAGAATATTATGAAGGGAGTTTCGAGTTTGAGGCTCAAGTACCATATCAGCTAGAAGGCTTCGAAAATGCGCAAGATTTGAGAAAACTGGATTCTAAAGCTCTTGAAGCAAAATTAGTTGCCCAATACAATATTCTTAAAGAGGTTTATAAAAATAAGGATTACGATAATATTGCAAAAACTTCATACAACAATTTAAAAGACCAGTTCATTTCTGAATATGCAAAAAAAGAAACCATAGAGGAAACTTGGAATGAGCTAATGGCTTTTTATAAAAATCCAAGTATGGAAATGCAACCCATTGAACATTATAAAATGGTGTTTTTTGCTGATGGAAAATTAGTTGCACTCATGCAATCAACGACTGATAATCGGTTTAGAGGAAATACAGCTCTTTGGGCTAAGGTAAATCACGATGGAGGCTTAAGACCTTTATTTTTGAATAGCTTTTTTTATATCCCGAAAGGAAAAACAGAATTTGAAATTTATTAAAACGAAATGAATTTTTGATATTTTAAATTCTTTGATTAATTTATTAATATGTTTTTAAGAACCTTGTAAGGCAAGCTAATAGTAACAGGAATTTAAGAAAAAAAAAGGTGAAGAAATTTATTAGTGGTATTTCAATTTTCATTTTGATTTCTTCATGTTCGGGCAAAGAAGAGAAGAAGCAACTTATTGATGAAAATAAGAAAGAAGCCAAGGAAAGTATGGCAAGAGAAGTGAAATATTGGAACGATATGTTTAACGAAGAACAAGCGCAATATAAAAAAGATAGTTTGCACACTGTAGCTGAAAGTGAAAGCGAGAATTTAGTAGTTGAAACTATATTTGGTGATTTTAATGGTGATGGTAATATAGAAGGCGCATTTATATCGCCAAAAAATGGCTACATTAATTTTTCACCTGAAATTTTAGGGAATGTGACTGAATTAGGAAAATTAGACCCCAAGAAATCAAAACTTATTAATGAAGGTGATTTAAACAATGATGGAGCAGATGATTTCTCAGTTTATACGAATTTAGATGGTTTAGGCAAAATTAATACTTTTATATTTAATAGAGATTTTCCATGGAGAGTATCTCTCTGTATCAATATGAAAAAAGTTGAGAAAGTTAGTGATGCGGATCTGAAAAAGAGAGTTTTTCGAGAAAACAATGAAATTTATTATTATGAAGATGAGCATATTGATGACTTATATCTACTGAAAGATACAATGCGCAAGAATAAATTGGTAAGAAAAAATATTAAAAATTATAAACCGGATTATTAAAAAATTTGAGAAAAAAAGCACGAGAAAATCTGTATAAAAGTGCAAAACCATAACATTAAATTATGGAGCTTTCTGAGCTGTTAATTGAAGTTCATATCTTACACCCAGTTCCTATAATTAATGTTCATTTATAAGCTAGTGAAAGTTTTTTATTAACAATGAAAACATCAACTAAATTGTCAACTAAAAATTAAAAAGCCTGTAAACATTGAGTTTACAGGCTTTTTTGTGGAGTCGCCGGGAATCGAACCCGGGTCCAAACGAGCAACTAAAGAGCTTTCTACACGTTTATTTCCTGATTGAATTTTCGATGTTGAGCTAGGCCAGAAACAACCACCCAACACTTATCTTCTTAATTTTCGAAATCCACCCGAAGCTCATGGAAATCTAGGTTTATTTTTACGGTTCCCCTGAACGGAACGCCACAAACCAAGGCTTTCCAGGAGAATCCAGCTTCTCTACCTTGTAGAGACGTGGCGCAATCTTACTATGATTCGGATTATGCAGCTAAAGCGTAATTATTTTCGCCGTGTAAAAGTTCGAGATCTTATATTTACGAGCAAGGTCTCAATGCTCGACGTGCTTACTGTTCAATTCGACTCGCTGTCAAAACCAGTCGACCCCAAAAATAAGTCTGCAAATTTAGAGTATTTGAAATTACTTTCTGCTAAAAATTTCAGAAAAATTTTGTTATTCTTCGTCTTTAAAATTAAAAGGATAATCTCCAAAGACAGGAGCTAGTTTACGAACTGCATAAGTATTTCTGGTCATCTTGTTTGATAACGCAATAATCGTTACGCCTTCGTTCATCAAAGTAATGTAAGATGAGGTGTTTCCGTGCCACCAGCCATTATGAAAATAGAAATTCTGACCTGTTTCCCAGTTAATCATTCTAATTCCAAGACCATAATTTTTAGTTCCTTTGCGTTCGTTGCTGTAACCTGTGTATACTTGTTTCAACAATTCAGGTTTTAAGAAATCTGGTGATTGTCTTGCTCTATCAAATTTTAAAAGATCTCTAGCGGTAGAGAAAATGTTTTTATCGCCGTAAACATTGTCTAGATAATCAAAACCAATTTCTACGCCGTTACCTTTATACGAAGGAACAATTTTTTTTCTGTCTTTATCATCGTCAAAAACGTAGGTATTTTTCATTCCTAGTGGTTTAAAAATCATTTCAGACATTGCTTCTTTATAGCTTAAACCAGTAATTTTTTCGATAATAAGCGCCAACATTGCATAATTAGTATTACAGTAGCTAAAACGAGTTCCTGTTCTAGATTCTAAACCAATGTCTTTTGTTGCTAAAATATCAAGAATATCTTTATTGGTTAATTGATTATGTCGGTCCCAAATCGATTTATCACGATCTGTGAAATAAGCATAGTTGCGCATTCCGGTACGATGATCCAGTAACATTCTTATGGTACACTCTTCGTATGGAAAAGTTTTTAAGATCGTATTTACCTTTTGGTCCAATTCAATTTTACCAGCATTAACCAATTTTAAAACTGCTGTAGCCGTCAAAACTTTACTTACCGAAGCAATTTGTACAGGTGTTTCAGACGTTATTTTGGTTCCTTCATTTTTATTAGCAAAACCATTATATCTTTCAAATAAAATCTGTCCGTTTTTGGCAACCAAGAAGCTCCCGTTCATGTTATTATTGGGCCAGTTTTTATTGTAAAAGTGATTTATTCTGCCCACAACCGAATTTTTATATGCTTGAGAAACTTTCGGTTCTGGACCTAAAGGTTTCATTTTGGGTAAAGTATCTTCGACTGTTTGAGTAGTATCTGTTGTTGTTTTTTTGTTTTGACCACATGAACTTAAAACAAGTATGGAAAAAAGTAATTGTGGTATCTTTGTCTTTTTAAGGAAAATCATTTGCATCGTTCTTTAAAAACAAATATATCGAATTCAATTTTGTTGTATTCTTAGTTCTGAGGCTTTAATTTGTGTTTTTTAACATAATTTTAAGAAAAGTAAATTTTAGTCGATTGTTTTTCAGCTTTTAACGGTTTTGAAACATTTTAAATTGAATTTTAGAAACAAAATTTTAACTAAATTTGTTATATTTGAAACAAATGCATTGTAAAAAGTTATATTATTTAATATTAAAAAATCAGTTTAAATGAAATTTGGAATCATAAAAGAGAGAAAAAATCCGCCAGATAGAAGAGTCGTTTTTTCTCCAAATGAATTGACAAGGTTAAAACAGCTTTATCACGATGCTTCTGTAAAAGTGGAGAGTTCTGATATAAGAATATTTTCTGATGATGATTATAAAAATATGGGAATTACAGTTGCCGATGATGTATCTGACTGCGATGTATTATTTGGAGTAAAAGAAGTTCCCGTAGCCGATTTGATTCCTAATAAAGCCTATTTCTTTTTTTCTCATACGATTAAAAAACAGCCTCATAACAGAAAATTGCTTCAGGCAATTTTAGAAAAGAATATTGATCTATACGATCACGAAACAATTGTAGACGAACATGATCGTCGTTTAATTGGTTTTGGAAGATACGCTGGAATGGTTGGTGTATATAACGGAATTAGAGCTTTCGGAATTAAATTCGAATTGTTCAAACTTCCTAAAGCAGAGACACTTTCAGGAAAAGAAGATTTGATCAAGCATTTAAAACGCATCACAATGCCAGCTCTTAAATTTGTAGTTACCGGAACAGGAAAGGTGGGGAGCGGAGCAAAAGAAATTTTGGATGCCATAAAAGTGAAAGAAATTACGATTGATAATTATTTGACTAAAAAATACGCTCAAGCGGTTTATGTGCAGTTGGATGTTTTGGAATATAACAAAAGAAAAGACGGTCAGGTTTTAGATTTTACAGATTTTGTGAATCATCCAGAGGAATACGAATCTGATTTTGAAAGATTCACGAAGGTTTCTGATATTTATTTTGCAGGGCATTTTTATGCAAGTAATGCACCAATGATTCTAACAAAAGAAATGCTGAATGCAAGCGACTGCAAATTGAAAGTTGTAGCTGATATTTCTTGTGATGTTAATGGACCAATTGCTTGTACAATTCGCTCATCTACAATTGAAGAGCCGTTGTACGGATATTTTCCTTTAGAAGATAGAGAGGTAGATTTTTTTCATCCTGCTGCAGTTGCAGTAATGGCGGTAGATAATTTGCCATGCGAAATCCCTAAAGATGCCAGTGAAGGTTTTGGAGAACAGTTTATGGAACATGTAATTCCAGCTTTCTTCAACGGAGATAAAGACGGAATCTTAAAACGTGCCAAAATCACAGAAAATGGAAAATTGACAGAGAGATTTAGTTATTTGCAGGATTATGTAGACGGGAAATAAGTTTTTTTTGTTTCAAGTTTCAGGTTTCACGTTATTAAAAAAGGGAGGAAATTTTAAATTTCCTCCCTTTTTTAATTAAATTAGGTTTTATTCGTCAAGTATTTCAAAACATGAAACATGAAACATGAAACAAAAAAAACTAAACCATCTCTTCAGGTTTCACCCAAGCATCAAAATCTTCTGGAGTTACATAACCTAAACGAACAGCTTCTTCTTTAAGAGTAGTTCCGTTTTTGTGTGCGGTTTGGGCTATTTCAGCGGCTTTGTAATATCCGATTTTAGTATTTAATGCGGTAACTAGCATTAATGAATTATCTACCAATTCTTTTATTCTTTTATGATTAGGTTCGATTCCTTGTGCGCAATGTTCGTCAAAAGAAACACAAGCATCTCCTAATAATTGTGCCGATTGTAAAAAGTTGGCTGCCATTACAGGTTTGAAAACATTCAATTCATAATGACCTTGCATGCCTCCAACTGCAATTGCCATATCATTTCCAATAACTTGAGCGCAAACCATTGTTAAAGCTTCGCATTGCGTTGGGTTTACTTTTCCTGGCATGATTGAAGAACCTGGCTCATTTTCAGGAATATGAATTTCACCAATTCCAGAACGCGGACCAGAAGCTAGCATTCTAACATCGTTAGCAATTTTATTTAAAGAAACGGCTAGTTGTTTTAAAGCTCCGTGTGTTTCTACAATAGCATCGTGTGCAGCAAGTGCTTCAAACTTGTTTTCAGCCGTTATAAAAGGATGATTAGTAAATTGGGCAATATACTCAGCTACTTTTACGTCATAACCTTTTGGTGTGTTTAATCCAGTTCCAACAGCTGTTCCTCCAAGCGCTATTTCAGATAAATGGGCTAAAGTATTTTTTAATGCTTTTAATCCGAAAGCTAATTGAGCGGCATAACCAGAAATTTCTTGACCTAAAGTTAATGGCGTTGCATCCATTAAGTGTGTACGCCCGATTTTGACTACGTCTTTGTATTCAGCTGCTTTTTTGGCTAATGTGGCGTGAAGTTTTTCCACACCAGGAATGGTAGTTTCGACCACCATTTTATAAGCCGCAATGTGCATTCCGGTAGGGAAAGTATCATTTGATGATTGTGATTTGTTCACATCGTCATTGGCTTTAATGAATTGTTCGCCTTCGCCAATTTCAAAACCTTTAAGAACTTGAGCGCGATTTGCAATTACTTCGTTCACATTCATATTGCTTTGCGTTCCAGAACCTGTTTGCCAAATTACTAATGGAAATTGATCATCTAATTTTCCTTCCAGAATTTCGTCGCAAACAGCAGCGATAGCATCTCTTTTTTCGATTGGTAAAACGCCTAAATCATAATTAGCATAAGCGGCTGCTTTTTTTAAGTAAGCAAAACCTTCAATGATTTCTTTTGGCATAGATGCCGCAGGTCCGATTTTGAAATTATTTCTTGAACGTTCTGTTTGTGCACCCCAATATTTATCGGCTGGGACCTGAACTTCGCCCATGGTGTCTTTTTCTATTCTGTATTTCATTATGTTGTTTGTAAAAATGTTATTCTGTAAATGTGAAATGTCTAAATGCGAAATGAAAAGTTTCTTTTGAAAATGAGTCTTTTAGCCCTGATGGTAGCGGCATCTCCCGATTTAGAAAAACAAGGCTTTTTAGCCGTAGTTTTTGTTTATCGGGAATACAGCGGACAGCAGGAATAGCTCCTGAAAATTATTACAATTGTCTGAGCTCTTTATTTCAAAGGACTTCAAGTTCAAAAAAAGCTTATTTAAAATGAGTATAAATATACGTATAAATGTTATTTAACGAAAATTGATTTAGATTTTATTGCTGAGAAAAAATATATACCCTACATTTGTCGTAACATTCAAAAATTCCGGAAAACATGTTTGAATTTTCACAGTACTTAGGCTTTTTACTTTTCTTAACCATTCTAACTATAGGGTTTTGGTTAATGTTTTTCTTGGTTGGTTTCGTATCTTATTGGGTTACGGGAGCAAGCTGGGAAATGATCAAAGAAAAAAGAGCCAGAAAAAGACAAGAAGAACAATCTATTAAATATTAGATTGATGTCATAAGAAAAGAACCCATTAGGGTTCTTTTTTTTTGTGCAAAAAAAGAAATTCCAATTCTGAAAATTCCAAATTCCAATACTTTGCGTTTAGAACTTTGCCAAAGTTTTAAGCTAAATCTAATTTGCCCATTTTTGTCATTTCGACCGAAGGGAGAAATCTCCGCAAGTAGCTCGACAAAGATTGGACTTTCGTTGGGGAGTTTCTTAAGGGATTTAGTTCTCGTGTTCACCATCCATTAGGGCTAAATTCCAAATTCCAATACTTTGCGTTTAGATTTTAGTCAAAGTTTTAAACTTTTACAAAGTTAAACAGCTAAGAAGTAGGCTTAAAATAAAAAATTCCAAATCCCAATTATAATTGGAATTTGGAATTTTTTGGATTGTTATTTTTTTATCCAATTTGGAATTTTTGATATTGGAATTTAACATATGTTAACCCGGAAATTCTCCGCCACCTTCTCCACCACCATCGTTTCTTGGCTGTGCGTTTTTATCTCTTTCGCTTTTTGGTTTGTTGAAACGGTAAGTGAATGATAAATTGAACTGACGTTTACGGAATTGGAATTCGCTATAAGAATTTACATTGTCTAAGTAGGTGTAAGATCTCATTTTTCTTGAATTGAAAACATCGCTAATATTGAATGCGATAGTTCCTTTGTCTTTCATAACATCTTTACTGAAAGCTGTATTCATTCCGAATTGGCCTAAGTTTTTACCTTGAGCTGTTTTTTGCTCTCCGTTGTACATTGCTGTTAACTGCCAGTCAATTTTGTATGGTAACGTTACTTTAGAGTTTACTCTTGCAAACCAAGAATTAGCCTGATTGTCTAAATTTTGAACAATCTCGTTTCCTTGTGTGTCTGTATAACTGTGTTCTCCAGTTGTTTTTACATTAAAAAAGTTGAAGTTACTGTTTAATTTCCACCATTTGTATGGAGTGTAATTAAATGTAAATTCGAAACCAAATTTTTGTTCTTTTCCTAAGTTAATAGGCTGGCTTTTGATAACTGGGATTCCATTAACTTCATCACCTGTAGGAGATCGTACAAAGCTGAAAACGTCTTTTGTATCTTCAAAATAGGCAGACGTATTAAAAGTTACTTTATCCCATTTTTTAATGTAGCCAATATCATATTTGTCTGTTAAAGAAGGATCCAAGTCTGGATTTCCTTGAAAGATATTAATGTTACTTGCATAGTTTACAGCAGGATTCATGAAACGACCTCTAGGTCTAGTTAAACGTTTACTATAGCTTGCCGAGAAATTACTCTGATCTGAAATTTCGTAACTAACAAAAGCACTTGGAAATAAGTTGTTGTATTTTTTAGTATTGAAATCGCTGTTGTCTAATAAGTTAACATGGATGTCTGTGTCTTCCCATCTTAAACCAAATAAATAAGAAAACTTATTTGCTTTGAAACCATATTGCGTGTAAAGCGCATTGATGTTTTCTTTGTACTCTAAGGTGTTTGATAAATTAGGATTTTTTACGCCTTGATCATCTGTTACAAAATATTCGTTATTCAGATCTCCAAAACTTCCTTTATAACCCGCTTCAAACTGTCCGCCTTTTCCTAATGGCAATACATAGTCTGCTTGAAAAAGAACTTGTTTCTGAACTTGATCGTTTAAAGTTGTGTCAAATCTAGGAGAATCTTCGATTGTACTATTGCTATCGTCTGTATTTCTTGAAATAGAAAAATCTGCGGTAAGTTTATGTCCTTTATCGTTGAAGTTTTTAATCAAGTTAGAAGTATATTCAAAGTTTTCACTTCCAGTATCTGCATTGTTTAAACGAAATGTTGTTCCTGTAAAATTTTGAGCAGCATCATAGTTGTAATAGTTGATCAAATCTCTATCGTCACCAGAATTTTTTTGGTAATTGATCGCATTGGTCCAAAATGTAGATGGAGTTATGGTCCATTCTACACCAGCTCTTCCGTTAAAACCTTTTCTAATACGTTGTGTATCCCGGTCTTCGTCTAAATAGCTTTTTATTGTTCCGTCTGGATTAAGGTATTCAGAATTTGTTTTTCCTGCTCCTTCTGTAGTTCTATAATTGTAACCAGCAGTGGTGAAATAGTTTAACTTCTCTGTTTTATAGTTCAAATTCCCGCTTAAACCGTAAGTTTCTGGCAAACCTGTTGAAGCAATAAAAGTTCCGTTGAAGCCTTGGTTTTTACCTTTTTTAAGAATAATGTTGATAATTCCAGAACCACCTTCTGCATCATAACGCGCCGATGGATTCGTAATAACTTCTACTTTATCAATTGCGTCTGCAGGCAGTTGTCTTAAAGCTTCTGCCATGTTTATAGCTTGCGAAGGTCTTCCGTCAATTAAAATACGAATATTGTCGCTTCCTCTTAAACTTACATTTCCTTCTGTATCAACAGAAACAGATGGAACGTTGTCTAAAACATCGCTCACGCTTCCGCCTTTTACAATCATATCTTGACCGACATTGTAAACTTTTTTATCCAATTTAATCTCAACTGTCGATTTTTCAGCTCGAACAACAACTTCATTTAACTGTGCAGCATCTTCGGATAGATTTATTACGCCTAAATTGGTGTCATCCTGAATGCTTCTTGCCTTAATTTCAGTTGGTTTAAATGAAATAAATTCAACCTTAATATCGTAAGTTCCAGGCGCAACAGCAACCTCAAACTCTCCTTTTGGATTTGTGATGCCTCCAGCGACAACTTTTGTATCGTTTGGAGCAGTAATCGAAATAGTAGCATATTCTAAGGGCTGTTTGCTTACTTTCTCGAAAACTTTCCCGGTGACTTTTACTTTATTCTTGCCACCTGGGCCTCCTTGTTGAGAGTAATTGTAAAAACTTGTAAACAAGAATACAAGCAATACTGCAAATTTGATTTTTTTCATTTTCTGGTTTTCTTTATTCCTTTAGACGGCAAATGTAGTTTTTGGTTTAAAGAGAGAAATCACAAAAAAATGTTAATAGGATATTTTAGAATCAATCTAAAAAAGAAGCGACCAATTCTGGGTCACGTCCAATGATGGCTTTTCCGTCTTTTACAACAATTGGACGCTCGATTAAAATAGGATTTTCTACCATCGCATTAACGATCTCATCATTGCTTAGAGTCTTACCTTTAAAATTTTCAATCCAGATTTTTTCTTTAGTTCTGATAAGCTGAATTGGTTCAAGATTTAACTGTACTAATAGTGTTTTTAACTGATCAAAAGTTGGAGTTTCGGTTAAGTAAGGAATGATTTCAAAATCTTGATTCGATTTTTCGATAAAAGCTAGGCAGTTTCTTGATTTTCCGCATCTCGGATTATGGTAAATTTGTATCATTTTGTTATATTTAAACGTTTCAAATATTCTTACAATAAAAAAGGGGTATTTTAGCAATATCAAAAGTAAGATTAACTTATCGAATTTGAATTCTCATTTTTTAAAATTTTAAATTTATGTTTTTAGAGCAAGGGATTAAACCTGAAAATAAATTTTGGAAATATCTTTTAGGATCTGTCTTTATTATTTCAGCGTCTTTTGTTGGCCAACTTCCAATTACAGCAGCTGTGTTTTATAAAACATTTACCGAGCACATCGCTTTTCCAACAACTAACGAGGGTGTTATGAACATGTTCGAGTCGAATACGACGCTTTTTCTGGTCATGATTTCGTTTGTTTTTGCGTTTGCAGGAATTTATTTTGTTGTAAAATTTATTCATCATCAAACCTTATTGTCAGTCACCACTTCAAGATCTAGAGTAGATTGGAATCGAATTTGGTTTTCTTTTTTTGTGTGGACATTTTTTTCACTGCTTAGTTTTTTGTTTGTCTATTTAAGAGCTCCGGAACAATTTGTGTTGCAATTTAAATTGATTCCTTTTTTAGTATTAGTAATTTTAGGTTGCATTTTAATTCCGATTCAGACAACTACAGAAGAATATGTTTTTAGAGGATATTTAATGCAAGGATTTGCCAATTTAGCGCAGAACAGATGGTTTCCGCTCCTAATGACTTCTGTTATATTCGGTTCAATGCATTGGACTAATCCAGAAGTTGGTAAAATGGGAAATATTATAATGATTTATTACATAGGAACAGGATTGTTTTTAGGAGTTATAACTTTGATGGATGAAGGAATGGAGCTTGCGCTTGGATTCCATGCTGCAAACAATCTTGTGGGAGCTTTGTTGGTTACATCAGATTGGACTGTTTTTCAAACGAATTCTATATTTAAAGATCTTTCAGAACCTTCGGCGGGAATCGATGTTATTCTGCCAGTTGTGGTTATTTATCCTCTTCTGCTTTTTATTTTTAGTAAAAAATACGGTTGGACAAATTGGAAAGAAAAGCTAACGGGAAATATTAATCATGTCGAATTAAAAGCTTAAGAATATGCAAAACTTAACTCAAAATAACGTTCACAATTATTTCAAATTAAATGGATATCATTTAAATGCGAAAGATCTGTGCCGTATCGCTTATAGTTTTATCAAAGAAGGAGATGCCTACGAACAATCAATAGGGGAGTTCTTTTTGGATTGGTTTGATAAAAAGGATTATATCGAAATGACTACTTCTGGTACAACAGGCCTGCCAAAATTAGTTAGGCTGAAAAAACAAGCCATGATACAGTCAGCGCTTGCAACTGGAGATTTCTTTGATTTAAAACCAGGAGATAAAGCGTTGTTGTGCCTTCCAACGCAGTTTATTGCTGGAAAAATGATGCTGGTAAGAAGTTTAATTTTAGGTTTAGAATTAGATGTTGTCTCACCAAGTCTTCATCCGCTGGAATTAAATACAACGACTTATGATTTTGTAGCAATGGTTCCGCTTCAAGTTCAAAATTCTATTGCTGGATTGTCTAAAGTTCGTAAGTTGATTATTGGAGGTGCTAAATTAGATTCGGCTTTAGAGGAGAAATTGTTGCCACTTAAAACGGAAATCTATGAAACATACGGAATGACTGAAACCATTACGCATATTGCTGCGAAACGTTTAGGCGATTCTGTTTTTTCGATTCTTCCAAATGTAAAAATTTCTCAAGATGATCGCCAATGTTTGGTTATCAATGTGGCTACAATATCAGATGAACCAATTGTGACTAATGATTTGGTTGAATTGTTGAATGAACAGCAGTTTAAATTTTTAGGACGAATAGATAATGTAATCAATAGTGGAGGAGTAAAGTTGATTCCAGAACAGATTGAAGCGAAATTGATTGGAAAAATAAACAGCAGATTTTTTGTTACTGGACTTCCAGATACCACTTTAGGAGAAAAATTAGTTTTGGTTATCGAAGGAGAAAAACAAGAGTTTGAACCTGATTTTTTTGATGTTTTAGGAAAATATGAAAAACCAAAAGAGATAGTTTTTGTTTCAAAATTTAAAGAAAACGAAAATGGTAAGTTGTTGCGAAAACCTACTTTACAAGATTAAATACTAATCTTTTAAATTCCAAGGTTTCGCAATTTTGTCATTTCGACGTAAGGAGAAATCTTCGCTAGAAACTCCACAAAGATTTGCTTATTGGAGCGGAGCTACTTGCGAAGATTTCTCCTTACGTCGAAATGACAAAGTTATATGGGATTAGAAAAAATAAAAAATTCCAAATTCCAAGTTTTAAGATTGGAATTTGGAATTTTAATATTGAGTATTCCGAAATAAATCGGAATTTGGAATTTATTTTTTTCTTTCCAAAAGTGCCATATAAAATCCATCAAAACCAGATTCTGAAGCCAGCATTTTACGATCTTCAATAAATGTAAACTGTTGTCCAATTTCTGTTTTTAAGAACTTCTCTACTTGCTCTTGATTTTCTGATGGAAGAACAGAACAAGTTGCGTAAACCAATTTTCCGCCTGGTTTTACAATTTTAGAATAGCTTTCTAAAACTTCACTCTGAACCTTACGGATATTATCAATAAACTCAGGTTGTAATTTCCATTTAGAATCTGGGTTTCTTTTCAAAACTCCTAATCCGCTACAAGGTGCGTCAATTAAAACACGATCTGCTTTTTCGTGTAATTTTTTGATCACTTTTGTACTGTCAATAATGCGGTATTCGATATTAAAAGCGCCATTTCTTTTTGCTCTTAATTTCAATTGTTTCAATTTACTTTCGTACAAGTCCATTGCAATCAATTGTCCTTTATTTTCCATTAAAGAAGCCATGTGCAAAGTTTTTCCTCCAGCACCAGCACAAGTGTCAACTACACGCATTCCTGGTTTTACATCCAAAAATCCTGCAACTAATTGAGAGTTGGCATCCTGAACTTCAAAAAGTCCTTGCTTAAAAGCATCTGTCAAAAATACATTGGCTCTTTCTTTTAAAACAAGAGCTTCTGGCTGGTCTTTTAAATATTCTGTTTCAATATTTAAATCCATCAAAGTATTTCGAAGGTTTTCTTTGGTACCTTTTAAAGTATTGGTTCTAAGAATAACTTTTGCAGGCTGATTTTGCGCTGCAATTTCTTTTGCCCAAGCTTTTTCTCCAAGTTCTTTCACGCCCAATTCATCCATCCAATCCGGAATAGATTCTTTGATAGCTCTAGTCTTAGATAATTCATCAAAACGGCCTTTTATCTTTCTTTCAGGTGTTCCTTCCAATTGTCTCCAATCTGGAATTGGATAACCGCGTAAAACAGCCCAAACGGCAAACATTCTCCATAGATTGTCTCGGTCGTAAGGTTCTTTTACTTCGGCAATTTCAGCGTATAATCGTTTCCAGCGAACAATTTCGTATATGGTTTCAGCAACAAACTTCCTGTCAGAACTTCCCCAACGTTTGTCTTTTTTTAATGCTCTTGCTACCACTTTATCAGCATATTCTCCTTCGTTGAAAATTGCATTTAAAGAGTCAATGGTAGTATAAACTAAATTTCTGTGTAATCTCATTTCTATAATTTGAGTTGCAAAGGTACTATTAATTGATTGAAAGTTAAATTTTTAATACTGAATCTTCCTTTAGACTTTCACTAAATGAAAAAAACACTCTAGTTTAGAGTGTTTTTTGAAATTATTGTTAAGCTTTTTATTCTTTTGAAATAATACGCGTTAATCCAATATTTTCTGGAGCGTGAAGCACCATTGGGAATTTTTCTATCTTAACAGAGCTGCTGTCCAGACCGAAAGCTCTTTCTTCAGACAAACTCAGTTTTTTGATGAAGAAATAAGAATTCATGATAATGTTTTCATGCCATCTTAAATCATTGTCATTGGATAAGAATTTCTCAGACAATACAAATTTAAAGTCTCCAATAATATTGTTTTTATTCAAAGATTCATAACGGCTCGTAATATCAACTTCACCACGTTTTACCATGTCTTTAATAACTTCTCTGAACATTAAATTGATTTTGGTTGGCTCTCTAAAACCTAAATTAAAATCAATTCTGTAGATATCGTCTTTAGCAATTTCAGTTACTTTATATTGTGTTTTATATGGTTCAGTCAAGATATTCACATGAACAAACCAATAAATATCGGCTCTTTTTGGACGTTTTTGAAGAATAGAATAAATTATTTTTTCCTCTAGTTCATCCACACGATTTGCGTTTGTCATATAAACCAAATGCGTAGCATATTTTGGAATAGATAAATCTTGGCTTAACTCTACCAAAACTTGTTTGTAATCATCAACCTTAACGACTTTTGTATAGTTTTTGTTGATTTTCTTAGCCAAATACCAGATTGTCATTACAGAAATCAGCATACTTGCAATGATTAAGGTTACATAACCACCTTCTGCAAATTTGGTAATATTAGCGAAAAGGAAACTGAACTCAATCAATAAATAAATTGTAATCAACGGTACCATGAAGTACAGTTTTACACGTTTCATGATTAAGTAGTAGTTTAAGAGAATCGTTGTCATGATCATACACAAAATAATCGCAAGACCATAAGCATGCTCCATGTTTCCAGATTTCTCAAAATGTAAAACGATTCCAACACAGCCAAAAAACAATAACCAGTTGATTGACGGAATATATAATTGTCCTTTTACCTCTGTAGGATATTTGATTTTTACTTTTGGCCAGAAGTTCAGACGCATTGCTTCGTTAATTAAAGTAAACGAACCTGAGATAAGTGCCTGAGATGCAATTACGGCTGCTAGAGTTGCTACTACAATTCCGAATGGTAAAAACCAATGTGGCATAATTAAGTAAAACGGATTTCCGTTTTCGCCTCCTAATTGCTGTAATGTGCTTCCTTCGTGGTGAATCAAATAAGCTGCTTGACCGAAATAGTTTAAAACTAAAGTCGTTTTTACAAACATCCAGCTAATTCTAATGTTTTTTCTTCCGCAGTGTCCCATGTCAGAATACAAAGCCTCGGCTCCAGTTGTACATAAGAATACAAAACCAAGAACGAAGAAACCATCAGGATGTATCGATAATAAATGATAAGCGTAGTAAGGATTAATCGCTTTAATTACTTCAGGATAATTCAGAACCTGAATGGTTCCTAAAGTACCAAGCATTGCAAACCAAATAAGCATCATTGGGGCAAAGAATTTACCAACCAATTTAGTTCCGAACTGCTGAATAGTGAATAAAACGAATAAAATTGTAATTACGATATACACAATGGTTTGTGTTTCCATCGTCGGGTAGAAAGCTCTAATTCCTTCTACAGCAGATGAAATCGAAATAGGCGGAGTTATAATTCCGTCAGCGAGCAGGGCGCTACCTCCAATAATGGCGGGTACTATGAGCCATTGAATTTTTGTTTTTTTGACTAATGCATATAGGGCAAAAATTCCTCCTTCACCGTGGTTGTCAGCACTTAAAGTAATAAGTACATATTTAATTGTAGTTTGTAATGTTAAGGTCCAGAACACACAAGAGATACCGCCTAAAACAATATCAGCATTTATCGTGTGATCGCCTAATATAGCCTTCATTACATACAATGGAGATGTTCCAATATCTCCATAAATAATCCCTAAAGTAATTAATAAACCCCCAATAGACAACTTACTATGTAAGTTTTTATGCGATGCGCTCATGTTAATTTTATAAAAAGACGGTTGCAAATTTACTGTTTTAAAACAAATTAGAGGCATTTAAAATTAAAAAGATAAAAAAAAGCACAATCGTAAAATTGTGCTTCTGTTTTTGAATATTATTTATTTGGAAAATTAACCTCGTCTTCCGTTTCCTCTAGAATTCGAGCCGCTTTCTCTTTGGCTTTGTCCGCCTCTAGATTCTTGGCTTACTCTAGAAGATTCCTGGCTCATTCTAGGAGATTCTGAACGTTGGCTTTGTTGTGGTCTAGCTGAATAATCTCTATTTGAACTGCTAGATTGATTTTCTGAGTAACTTCTTGAACTTCTTTCAGCTCTTGGAGCAGATGCTTCACGGCTTGAGTTACCTCTTGATGTGCTAGAAGAATTATTGCTACCATAATCTACTCTCTGAGAATTTTGTGCTCTCGGAGTGCTTTCAGCTCTTGGAGTATTATTCGTACTATTAGAATAATCACGAGTTGCGCTTCTTTGAGTATTTACATTTTCAGTGCTTCTGCCTGTAGAATTGTAGCCTCTGTTGCTGTTTCCATTGCCATTATTGCTTCTGTCGACAGAAGATCTATTTGTAGTGCTTCTGTTATCAGCATATGTTCTGTTAGAAACTCCATTGTTAGATGTTGATCTGCCACTGTAATTTCTGTTTGTATTGTACGTATTTCTATTATTTTCTCTACTTACAACACGTCTTTGATCTAATTCGTATCGGTTTGTTGTGTTAGAATGTCTTTCCGCAAAACTATAATTTGGACGCATTCTTTCGTAACCATAAGTACGTCTTGTTTCATAAATAGCAGGAGCTCTGTAGCTTCTTCTCACATTTACATAATTGTATGTATTGTGTACATTGATACATACATTTACGTTGTTTCTGTATCTGTAAACAGGGTAAGGTGTCCATGCAGTATAATACGTTGGATAATAACCCCAGTACCAAGTTGAATAATAAGGTCTGTAATTTGTTACCCAAAACGAAGTGTAAATAACAGGAACCACACTATATACGGGCTCATAAATATAATTTGCTCCGTATAAATAAGTGTTTCCTACAATCTGAACACTTACTTTGTTGTAATTGTCTCTCTCCACATCGATAGTTGCAATGTCTTGATAAACATCACGATCTAAAACGGCTTGGATAATAACAACGTGTGTTCTGTTTTCGACACTCTCAATAACGCGAAGATAATCTACTTCGTTATCACCATTAAGGTCTAAGTTTGATATTTGATATTTAGGATCATTTAAACGTCTTTCAAAATCTTGAAGGTTAGCTGATTCTCCAAACATCGAAGCAACAGCTCTTAAATCTAAGTTATCGCTTATATCTGAGTTTTTTGCATAAACAGTAGCTCCAGCTTGGGCTTGGCAAGAACTAATTCCTAATGCAAATAGGGCTAGTAAAAGTAATTTCGCTTTCATGATAAAATCATATTGAAGATTAATATTCTGAGATATCCAATTACTGTGCCATAAAATTTATTCAATATAATTATGAGTTTAGTTCCTTGGTTATCAGTATCTTTTTTTTTTTGTTATCGTCTATGGAGAAATACGTCTAAAACTGTAAATATAAATGGAACAATAATATCTTTTGG
The DNA here is from genome assembly GCF_056824325.1 of Flavobacterium sp. B330r. Taxonomy (NCBI): domain Bacteria; kingdom Pseudomonadati; phylum Bacteroidota; class Flavobacteriia; order Flavobacteriales; family Flavobacteriaceae; genus Flavobacterium; species Flavobacterium sp. B330r. Next base: position 358,745 of record NZ_CP124860.1, on the reverse strand, counting down.
TCGAATACCAGGATCGTTACTGTAGCCTGTATTTTTAGAAGTCATGATAATATTAATGGTTGCCACATCTTCGAATATGTTTGGTTTTATTTCCGATTGAATGATGATGATTTTAATATTGTTTTGAATTTTTTCTGTAACTCTTAAATAATCAACCTTTCCATCATTATTTAAATCTAAGTTTGAGATTCGTTCATCAGGATAATTTAATCTTGTTTCAAAATCTGCCGCGTCTACAGATTGAGAAAATATCATAGAAACAGCATTTAGGTCTAAATTGTTCTCTACATAAGAGTTTTTAGCGTAAACATTTACTTTTTGGGCGTAAGTGGAATTTACTAGTAGTATAAAAATCCCTATAAATAATATATTTTTCATATTTTACTTGTTAAATGTATTTTGTAAGAAAACAATTACCATGCCAGAAAAGAATATAGAATGATTTTGAAATTTTATAAATAATCGTATTTTAGCGTTAACCAAATTTTAAATTTCCTATGAAAAAACTCGCTTTATTTTGTGTTATTTTTATTTTGCTGATGTCTTTTAGGACATTTAATTATAAAACTGATATTGTTTATAATAATGGCTTTACATCAATGACAATAGATACATTGTTTAAAGACAGAATTAGTATTAGAGCAATTCTTATTGATAAAAATAAAGTTTGGTACGGGGCTGATAATTCTCGTTTTGGTTATTATGATTTGGATAAAAACGAGAAATTTGAAGAACATATTTACCGTGATACGCTTAAATTAGAATTTAGAAGTATAGCGCAAACATCAAAAGATATTTTTTTGTTGAGTGTGGCAAATCCAGCACTTCTTTATTCCGTTTCAAAAAAAGACCGCAAAGTTAAATTGGTTTATAAAGAAATTAATCCGAAAGTATTTTATGATAGCATGCAGTTTTGGAACGATAAGGAAGGAATTGCAATTGGTGACCCAACGGAGGATACTTTCTCTATTATAGTTACTCGCGACGGCGGAGAAACTTGGACAAAATTATTGTCTGATAAATTACCAACAAATAGCACTGGAGAAGCTGCTTTTGCAGCCAGTAATACCAATATTGTTATAAAAGGAAATGATACATGGTTGGTTTCGGGCGGAAAAAAAGCACGTGTTTTTTATTCTCCAGATAAAGCAAAAACATGGAAAGTTGTAGAGACTCCTATTGTACAAGGAAAACAAATGACAGGAATTTTTACTGCCGATTTCTACGATTCTAAACAAGGTTTTATTGCAGGAGGAGATTATGATCTTCCTAATAATAAAGCCAATAATAAGGCTTTTACAAAAGATGGCGGGAAGACTTGGCAATTAATTGGTCAGAATATGGGATTTGGTTATGCGTCATGTATTCAATATGTTCCAGGAGGCAATGGAAGAGAAATTGTTTGTGTAGGTTCAGAAGGAATACAATATTCTCAAAATGGAGGAGAAAACTGGATGCAGCTTTCTACAGACACCAAATTCTTCACCATTCGTTTTGTGAATAGAAATACTGCTATCGCAGCAGGACATAATAAAGTAGTTCGATTGAATTTTAAATAAAAAAATAAGAACCCTAAATAATAAAGTAAGTATTATTATATAGGGTTCTTATCGCTGTTGTTTCTTTAAGTCTAGTCTTTATTGCCTTTATCTCGATATTGCTGCAATAGTTTTCGATTAAAATCGTCTTCTGATTTTTTAAGTAAAAGTATCTTCTTTGCAGGAAGTACTTTTTTCAGACTGCTCATGTATTTTTCACGAAGCTGATATATTTCTTTATCAGTACTTTCGATTTGAGATAATAACGTTGCCGCTTCTTTATCTGAAAGATTTTTAAGATTATCATCTTTTAATTGTCTCAGATAAGTCTTCATTTTCAAATACTTTAATTCATATTGCTTATCGTCATAAGCATTATAAATAGGCCAGAATTTTTCTGCTTCAGTTGAAGTTAATTCCAATTCTGTTGTTAAAAATGACACTTTAAAAGCTTTAATTTTTTCTCGCTTTTCATCAATTTTTCCGCTTTGGGCAAAAATTGAAAAACTTATCAGAAATAGCAGGAGTGGTAAAATGTTTTTTATTTTCATTGTTAAGCTAAGTTGTTGAGTTAAGTTTGATTTAATTTTGTTCTGAAATTAAGTGTTCTAAGTTCGGACTTGTAGCTAAAATGTCTTCTAGTGTTTCGTCTTCTAAAGTGACATCGTTGCCTAATTTTTCTATATCACTGTCGTCTAAGGTTTGAATTAAATCGTATTGGCTGATATTGGAGTGATAAGATAAATAAGTTTCTAAAGTAGCTTCGTCAAGTTCGTTTGAACTGGCTTTATAATTATTTACGATCGGTATTAATAATGCAAAACCAATTACTGCAGCGGCCGCTAGAGAGATTGTTTTGTTGTGTTTGTAAAAAGGAATTACTTTAACTTCTTTTTCGTCTAATTGCTGTAAAACCTTCTCTGAAAAATGATCAAAATAATTGTCTGGAGTTTTAAAACCAGATTTTATTTTGGGTTCGTTTTCTAATTTAAATGTTTTCATGATACTTATAAGATAGTTTTTGTTACAAAAGGTTTAATTTGATGTAACATATAATTCAATTTTTTTTACTGCGTGATGATAAGAAGCTTTTAAAGCTCCAACAGATGTTCCTAAGATTTCTGCGATTTCTTCATACTTCAATTCCTCAAAATATTTCATTTTGAAAACTAATTGCTGTTTTTCTGGAAGTGTTACAATTGCTTTTTGAAGTTTGATTTGAATTTCATCTCCATCAAAATAAAGATCTGCTTTTAAATTATCGATCGTTTTATTCTGCAGATCTTCAGATGAAATTCCGCTTAATTTTGCTTTTTGCGATAAAAAAGTCAAAGCTTCATTGGTAGCAATGCGATACATCCAGGAAAAAAGTTTACTTTCTCCTTTAAAGTTTTTAAGATTTTGAAAGACTTTTACAAAAGTGTTCTGTAAAACATCGTCGGCATCATCATGATTCAAAACAATGTTTCGAATATGAGAATACAAAGGTCTCTGGTAATCGGACAAGAGTTTTTGAAACGCAGTATTTTGCGTTTTGGGACTTAATAATTCTTTTATAAATTCTTTCTCGTCTATCAAACTTTTTGTTTTGTAAACTTTCTTTAATAGAAGTTAGACAGAATTTAATTTAAAAGGTTTAATGCGCCTTTAAAATTATTTAAAATTCTGAATCTTCTTCTTGTGCCGGTGTTTGTGTTGGGGCAGGGGCAGGAGCCGCTGGTTTACGCTTTACTGGCTCTGCGCGTGGTTGTTCTGTATGTGGCTCGCTTGTAGTTTCACTAGTGCTTTCTGGGCTATAAGTCGGTTCAGCGGTAACAGGAACTACTTTTGGTTTTATTGGGAAATAAATTTCAGTCACCAATTTTGAAGAAGCTTTTACGTCCAATTTGCTCAACGTTAAGATCTCAAGATGAGACCAGCTCAAATCTGGAATGATTTTTTGGTTGTTAATGTAAGCGGTTGTTTTAGCTATTGCTTCATTTCTATGAGAGTAATCTCCGTTAAGAGTTGTTTTTACAGCATCAAAACCATTTAATTTTCCCGCTAAAATATCACTTCCTGAACTAGTTGAAATTTCTTTATTAATAGGGAGACAGATTGAAATCTTTGCCAAACCTGTTTTAGTGTCGTACGTGTGATAAATAATGAATGGTTTTCCGCTTGCTGCTAAGCCATTTGTTTCACTAAAGTGAATAAGCTTCGGAATTACAATCCTAGCATTTTTGCTTACTTTGGCAATCTCACTAGTAAAAGTCTGTTTTATATAAGGTGTTTCTGTTTTCTTAACCACTCCGTCTACTGTAACGGCGTAAGTTTTGGTTTCATAATCTAAATTTTTGTCAATATTAGCCAAACTTTTTTCGTAGATAGTTCCTATAACTCTGTCTGAACCTCCATGTAATGCGGTATAAATTTTAAACAGAAAGCTCATTGTTCCTTTTCCTTTCCAGGTAACTTTTGTTTTTCCGTTCAAAGTATCTTTCAAAGTCCAGTTTACATCAGCTTCAGTACCGTCAAATTGCATTTTTTGATCAATGCTTTCGCCATCTTTTGTTTTAAGAATAATAGAATTTCCTTTTCCATCAGCACCATCCCAATAAAATGTCGCACCATTTCCGCTAGTTTTATTAGCGTATGTCATTTTTATAGAAGGATCTTCAACCGACCATGATTCAAAATCTTCGTAATTTCTAAAGTCATTTAGGTAGTTGTAAACCGTTGTACGCGGAGAATTGATGACTTTACTTCTTTCTACAGAAAAATCCCCTTTCTGAGTAGCAACAAAAACAGTAAGAGCAACAAAGCTTAAAAGTGCAAAAAGAAATAAATACTTTAGAATTTTCATGGTAGGCTGTTTGGTTTTGGTAAAGTTATAAATTTATCATGAGTCTTACTAATAACCCATAATGATTAGGTTTTATTTTATTGCGACCAGAATAATTTATCTTTTCAAAAAGATTTTAATTACGAACAAAAGGACAATGAAAAGAAGAAAGGCAAGGAGTACTTTGTAATTTCCTTTATAAAAGACTTTGTGTAATTTTAAATCTTTTCGATAAGCAAATATCATAATGATTACAAAAACGATAAAAAAACATATTCCAAATTGTATTTGACCTTGACTAAACATAGTTATAAAAATTTTTGGCAAATTTAAAGATTTGTAAACGATTTGCTGCTAAATTGCCTTTTCATTTCCTTCAATAAATTTCAGATTTATAAGAAAGTGACTTAAATTAGCAAAAAAAAAGAAAACGACTATATGAAAAAACAACTTGACGCCGTAACTGAATTTCACACTGCTTTTAAAATTGGCCACAGCGCAACTCCAATTGCCGATGTAGGAGCAGAGAAAAAACTACTCCGTTATAATTTAATGAAGGAAGAGAATGAAGAGTATTACGAGGCGGTTCAAAATAATGATTTGGTTGAGATTGCAGATGCACTTGGAGATATGATGTATATTTTGTGCGGAACAATTATCGAGCACGGACTTCAAGATAAAATTGAGGCCGTTTTTGATGAAATCCAACGCAGTAATATGAGTAAATTGGGTGAAGATGGAAAGCCCATTTATCGCGAAGACGGAAAAGTGATGAAAGGTCCTAATTATTTTAAACCTGATTTTTCGAAATTGTTGTAAATGGTAAGAATTTAAATTTACCGAATGCTGTTATTAGATAATTTTTCAAGTTCATTTAGTAAAAACTTTAATCGATTATTCCAATAATCATTTTCAAATCTTACATTGAATTTATATTTAAGTAATTCATGTAAGATTTTTGCAGATAAAATCACTCTATTTATAAAAATAATCTCTTCTGCTAAATCAAATGGATGAGAATCTGGAGGATAATTATCATTATACTTTGATTGATAAATATTATCTAGTTCAATTATTTCAGTTTCTAAATGATTGTTAATTGATAAATTACCTACTTCAATGTTTTCATATATTGAATTTGAGTTATCTTCTTCAATCCAAATTGGAGAGCAAAAATATTCAAAGCTGTATTTTAAATTTCTCATATTACAAAGGAAAAATATTTTGTAAGAAAAAACAAAACCCGATAAAACTAAATTTATCGGGTTTCTTTTTTATATGGTTTTGGATTATTGAACTTTAACTGTCCATCCAAAAGTATCTTCAGAAAGTTTGTTTTGAAGACTTGTTAATTTTTCTTTTAAGAAAGAGGCATAAGAATTCTCAATTGGAGCCATTTCATAGTACTCATCTTTATAAGAGAATCCTTTGATAACGCTAATAACTGCAGCAGTTCCCGCTCCGAAGATTTCTTTTAGAGATCCGTTTTTAGCCGCTTCAACCAATTCTGAAACAATTACTGGACGAACGTCAACTTTTAGACCTTCTTTTTCAGCCATTGCAATCAAACTTTTTCTGGTAACACCATCTAAAATTCTTTCGCTTGTTGGAGCTGTTAATAAAGTATCGTTGATTCTGAAGAAAACGTTCATTGTTCCCGCTTCTTCTAATTTTGTGTGCGTTGCATCATCAGTCCAGATCACTTGTTGGAAACCGTCTTTGTTTGCCAAGTTAGTTGGATAAAATTGAGCAGCATAGTTTCCGGCAGCTTTCGCAGCACCAATACCACCATTTGCAGCTCTACTGAAATGCTCAGCAATGATTACTTTTACTTCACCTCCATAATATGCTTTTGCAGGAGAAAGTAAAATCATAAATTTATATTCGTCAGAAGGATTTGCGATAACTCCAGGACCTGTAGCAATCATAAACGGACGAATGTACATACTAGCTCCGTTTCCTCTTTGAATCCAGTCTTTGTCTAATTTCAATAATTCATTTAAACCATCCATAAAAATAGCTTCAGGAACTTCTGGCATTGCCATTCTTACAGCAGATTTATTAAAACGGTTAAAGTTTTCATCTGGTCTAAACAACCAAACATCATTATTGTCATCTTTATAAGCTTTCATTCCTTCGAAAATTGCTTGTCCATAATGGAAGACTTTTGAAGATGGATCCATTAAAATTGGCGCATAAGGCTTAATGACAGGATTTTGCCATTGTCCGTCTTTAAAATCGCATTCGAATAAATGGTCTGTAAATACAGCACCAAAACTTAAGTTGTCAAAATCTACTTCGTTTATTTTTGTAGAAGTAGCTTTAATGATTTCAATTTTGCTTGTTTGAGTTGTACTCATAGTTATGTAAGTTTTTTGTGAGATATTCTTCACTGTCAGAAATCTAAAGTGATGATATCATGTAAAATAGAATTTATTGAATGCAAAATTACGTAAAAATCTGTAAAATACTTGGCGAAAATTCATTATTTGCTGGTTTTGACTGAGATTTATTTATCCTATAATAAACTCAAATATTTAATTGCTTTTTATAAAGATTTTATGAAAAAAGTATGGTTTTTTAAGGCTTTACGCATTAGTTTTGATTAAATTTGATTATTAAAATGGCTTGAAAACCAATAAAAAGCTAGTATAAAATTCTAAAAAAAGTGAAAAGAGAAATAATTAAAACGCTAGATGGCTCAACTACAATTCGTTTACCAGAGTGGGATGAGTGCTATCATTCTAAACATGGTGCAATTCAGGAAGCGAAGCACGTTTTTATTAAAAACGGTCTTTCGTTATTTGAAAATCCGATAAGTATATTGGAAATAGGTTTTGGGACGGGTTTGAATGCTTTTATAACTTTTTTAGAATCTGTTAGAAAGAAGCAGGCTATCGATTATGTTGGGGTTGAAGCTTATCCGGTAGATGCAGATGAGATTTTGGAAATGAATTATGCGGAAGAATTAGAAGCATCGGAATTTTATAACATTTTTGAAAAAATGCATAAATCGGAATGGAACGAAAAAATAGAAATTTGCGATCAGTTCTCGTTAACCAAAAGAAAACAATTTTTTCACGAAATAAACGATTTTGAAATTTTTGATTTGATTTATTTTGACGCCTTTGGTTATCGAGTGCAACCAGAACTTTGGAGTACTGAAATTTTTCAGAAAATGTACAACAGTTTAAAGCCAAACGGCGTTCTTGTAACTTACGCAGCCAGAGGAGTTGTTAAAAGAAGCATGATTGAAGTTGGATTTACTGTAGAAAAATTGGCAGGGCCTCCAGGGAAAAGAGAAATGTTTAGAGCCTTTAAAAACGTTTAAATGAGTTATTTAGAATAATTCTACATTGATTTATATGTTTTAAGAAAACGTATTCGTTGCTAAAGTTTTTAAAAAAATAAGTTAAAAGTAGAAATTATGTTAGTTATTTGTTTAAATTTGGCTCGAGTTTAAAAAAATAGATAACCCCCGAAAATCTTATTTTATTATGTCAAAAATGATGTTTGATTACACGAAATCAATACTTGAAAGAGTTAGTTTCGATCCGATACTTTTCTGCAAAGAGTTAGAAAAAGCTATCAAAACACTGTTACCTTACGAAATGGAACAATTGCAAGAGTGGTTACTTAATTTCGTTGTTGGAAAACCAGAATTAAAACAAAGTCTACAACTAATTAAAGTATAAAAGAAAGGAGCCAAATTGGCTCCTTTTTTATTACGCTTTCTTTTGTAATGGACTAATGATTTGAACATTCTGAAAAACTATTGCGCCTTTTACAACGCCAGCAATTGTAGATCGTAATGCGTCAATGATTTGCATTTTTAATTCGCTCTTTGGGTAGATCAAACTTACCTCTCGAGCAGGTTTTGGCTCTTTAAAATTACGGAGCTTCAGTTTGTCGGATTCTTTTAAGTCTAATGTGTGCAAGTACGGAAGTAACGTTGTGCCAAGGCCTTCGTCTGCCAATTTAATTAAGGTTTCAAAACTACCGCTTTGAATCTGGAAATTGTTTTGGTCGGCGTCTGAGACATTTTTGCATAAATTTAAAATACCATCTCTAAAGCAATGTCCGTCTTGCAATAAAAGAATTTCATTCAGATTTAAGTCGGCAACTTCAATTTCTTCTTTCTGGAAACTTGCGTGGTGTTCTGGTATATAGGCGACGAATGGCTCAAAATACAAAACAATTTCTTTGATTTTTTCGTCTTCTAACGGAGTTGCGGCAATTGCAGCATCCAAATGTCCATTTTTTAGCTTTAGAATAATTTCTTCTGTATTCAACTCTTCGATTAAGAGTTTTACTTTCGGATATTTTTTAATGAAGTTATTCAAAAACATTGGCAGAAGCGTAGGCATAATCGTTGGAATAATACCTAAACGAAATTCTCCGCCAATAAAACCTTTCTGTTGTTCTACAATATCTTTTATGCGATCAGCCTCGTTTACGATATTTTTAGCTTGATTTACAATTTTCTGTCCTATATCAGTAAGCTGAATTGGTTTTTTACTTCTATCAAAAATTAAAATATTAAGTTCTTCTTCGATTTTTTGTATTTGCATACTTAAAGTTGGCTGTGTAACGAAGCATTTTTCAGCAGCAAGAGTGAAATTTTTATGCTCAGCCACCGCTAACACATATTGCAATTGAGTTATAGTCATGTTGATAGTAATTTGTGATGCAAAAATAAGAAAATATAATTTTTATTTATGTTTATTTTGGTAAAGTTACTCTAAATTTGTAGTAAATTAGTGTAAAAAAATAGATTATGAAGACGAATATTTTAGGATTACCAGTAAAAGAATCAGAATTATTAGTAAAGGAATTGAATGTGCTATTGTCAAACTTTCAAGTGTACTATCAAAATTTGAGAGGAATTCACTGGAACATTCGCGGAAAGCGTTTCTTTGATTTACATGTAAAATTCGAAGAATTGTATACCGATGCACAATTGAAAATAGATATGATTGCAGAAAGAGTTTTGACAATTGGAGGAACGCCTCTGCATACTTTTGAAGATTATATTAAAAATAATAAATTGACAGTTGGAAAGAATATTTCTAATGATGAAAAAGCGGTTCAGTTAATTGTTCATTCTTTATCAGATTTATTAAAAATCGAGAGAGAAATCTTGAACAAATCTGACGAAATTAATGATGAAGGAACCAATTCTATGATGAGTGACTTCATTGCTGAGCAGGAAAAAACAATTTGGATGATGAACGCTTGGTTAGAAGAAACTTTGTAAATAATTGTTTTTTAAATAATTAAAAGCAGAATGGAATGAAAATTGCATTCTGCTTTTTTGTTTATGTTAAATTTCTATAAAAATCTCTTTGATTTTATTTGTTTAACGCTATTTTTGCTTTGATGAAATATATAGCTCGCATATTATTATTCATATTTATTGCCTTCTTATCGACCCCGACAATTGTTCAGGCGATTAAGAAAGGAAATAATACGGCTATATCTTTTAGTATTGCTGAAGAAGAAGTGCACAAAGAACTTAAAAATGTAGTTCATCCTACTATTCTTGAGCATGAAGTTTTGATTCCGGTTTACATCGAGAAAAAAACGATTATTTCTGAAAACATTGTCAAACTAGACAACATCTCTCCGAGCATCTTTGCTCCACCACCTAACGTAGCATAATACTTCCGATTATTTCGAACTTTAGCCGCATTTCTATCGAGATGGGGTAAATCTTTAATGAATAATTTTTTTAGTATTATATTATGACAAAAAAAATCAATCTTTTTGCCAACCTTAAATCTGATTTTGCTTCAGGTTTAGTGGTTTTCTTGGTGGCTCTTCCGTTGTGTTTAGGTATTGCAATGGCTTCTGGAGCACCATTATTTTCTGGAATCATTGCTGGTGTTGTGGGTGGTATCGTTGTAGGATATTTGAGCCAGTCACATATTAGCGTATCAGGTCCAGCTGCTGGGTTAACGGCTATCATTTTAACCGCAATTACCGATTTAGGAGCTTTCAATGTATTTTTAATGTCTGTTTTTATTGCTGGATTAATTCAATTAGCATTAGGATTTTTAAAGGCTGGAAGTATATCGAACTATTTTCCGACAAACGTAATCGAGGGAATGTTAGCGGGTATCGGAATTATTATCATATTAAAACAAATACCACACGCTTTTGGTTATGATGCAGATTTTGAAGGAGATCAGGCTTTCATTCAAAATGATGGAAGTAATTCTTTTTCATTTTTATTCGATGTCTTAAATCATATTCATTTAGGAGCTGTAGTAATTTCAGCAGTTTCATTGGTAATTTTATTAGCTTGGGATAAAGTTCCTTTCTTAAAAAGAATAAAACTAGTTCCTGGAGCTTTGGTTGCTGTTATAGCAGGAGTAGTTTTAAACGAAATATTTGTATCTACAGGAAGCACTTTGGCAATTGCAAAAGAACATTTGGTTTCTTTGCCAGTTCCAAAATCTTTTGAAGACTTTAAATCAATTATAATTACCCCAGACTTCACTGCTATTACAAATCCGCAGGTTTGGGTGGTTGCTATTACGATTGCCATTGTCGCTTCTATTGAAACGCTTTTGTGTATTGAAGCTTCAGATAGAATGGATGTGCAAAAACGTTACACCAATACCAATGTAGAGCTTAGAGCTCAAGGTGTTGGTAATATGGTAAGTGCTCTTTTAGGAGGTTTGCCAATGACTTCTGTAGTAGTAAGATCTTCTGCAAATAACAATGCAGGAGCAAAATCTAAAATGTCTGCCATCATTCATGGTGTGCTTTTATTAATAAGTGTATTATCTATACCAGCAATTTTAAACAAAATTCCATTGGCAACATTGGCTACTGTTTTGATTTTGGTGGGATATAAATTAGCAAAACCAGCAACCTTTATGCATTTCTGGGAAAAGGGGAAATACCAGTTTGTACCTTTCATTGCAACTTTGGTCTTTGTTGTTGCGACAGATTTGCTAAAAGGTGTTGCGTTGGGAATTGTTATCAGTATCATTTTTGTTCTTAGAGGAAACCTGAAAAGAGCTTACGTTTTCAAGAAAGAAGAATATGAAGATGGGGATATCATTCATATTGATTTAGCGCAGGAAGTTTCGTTTTTAAATAAAGCGGCAATCAAACAAACATTGGCTGAAATTCCAGAAAATTCGAAAGTAATTATCAATGCACATGATACGGAGTATATTGCGCATGATGTTTTGGATTTAATTCGTGAATTTAAAGAAACTAGAGCTATCGATGAAAACATCAAAGTGAAGCTTAAAGGATTTAAAGAAGCATACGAATTAGAAAATACGCCAGAAAATAGTAACCATGTTACGATTGAGCATTATTATGATGTGGCAAAAAGAGAACTGGTTAAAAAAGAAGTTGTTAGAGGAGAATAATTAAAAATTGGTGTTTTTAAGGAAGATGAAATGTCAAATTTTAGGTAACTTTACATTTAAGTTCATTTTTTGAGACTATTATAACTTAGAAATTACCACACAAAAAAATAAAAAAATGAGAAAATTTTATGAGCAGTTATTAGAGAACAATAAAAAGTGGGTTGAAACTTCTTTAGCAAAAGATCCTAATTATTTTGCTGATTTGGCAAAAGGACAATCACCACCTTTATTATGGATTGGATGCTCTGACAGCCGTGTTCCTGCAAACGAAATTGTTGGTGCAAAACCAGGTGAGGTTTTCGTTCACCGAAACATTGCCAATATGGTTGTGCACTCTGATATGAACATGCTAAGTGTTCTGGATTATGCTGTAAACGTTTTGAAAGTAAAACATGTTATTGTATGTGGACATTACGGATGCGGAGGTGTAAAAGCGGCAATGGGACATCAGTCTGTTGGAATTATTGATAACTGGCTTCGTCATATTAAAGATGAATATCGTTTACATGATAAATACTTAAACTCTATTGAAGATGAAACAGAGCGTTTTAATGCTTTTGTTGAAATCAATACTAAAGAACAAGTTTACAACTTAGCGAAAACATCTATTGTACAGAATGCTTGGAAAAATGGCCAAGATTTAATGCTTCATGGATGGGTTTACGGACTAAATTCTGGTTTTGTAACTGACTTAGATGTAAATATTGCTTCAAATGATGAGCTAGACGAAGTTTACCAATTAGATCTTTAATAGATACAAATAGAAATCGCCCTCAAAAGGGGCGATTTTTTTTATTCGTTTTCGTCTAAATTTTCATTAAATGCAGACGGAAGCATTGTTGGGATAAATTTGATTAGAATTGGAAGAAGTAAACTTCCGCCAGGAAGTAAAAAGATGGTTAGCGACGGAATGGTTTTACAAATGTCCAAAAGCTGTTTTTTTACCTTTTTCTTTTCCTTCGCATCCAAATCTCTTGTTGTAGAATAGGCGAGTAGTACCATCAATTCCTTACTCTGTACAATCTCCTTAATCAATCTGTTTTTGTTTCGTATGATTAGTTTGACTACACTGTGCGTCATTTGGTCATAAAAATGTTTAACAGGATTTGAATAATTAAAGTACGGAATTTTCTTTTTGTGAGTTGTAATAAAAGTATTGGTTGTATCCATGCTTTGCGTTACAAAATCATCAGGAACTCCCATTGTTGAACCTAAAGAATATAGGAAATACGATTCTTCATTTTCTACAACTCCATCACTCCACAAAGCCATTCCGGCCATATCGATTAAATAGTACTGTTCAAGTCTATTTTTAAAGTATTCTAGATTTAAAGTCTCCAAAGTCTCAACTGTAACTTTCGAAAACTTTGAATAACGTATAGAAGCTTCAAAAAGTTTAATTAAAAGATCGTCATGCTGTGATTTTACTGTTTTGGTTTTTAAAGCCAAACCAACAATTCCAAGAACCGTTTCTTCAATTCTTTTTAAATATTTTTCAGGAATTTCTCCATGCTCTAAATATTGTCTAAAGGCCAGAACATCAATAAACAATAAAGCATTTGTCACCAAATGTGAGAAGTTTTTACTGATGATGCTATCATTCGTTTGAACTCTTTGGTCAATAATGTTTTCCAGAGATAGAGAAGGAGTATCTTTTGGCAATAAAATTTTAAACAAATTAAATCCCTCTGGATTCATTTGCTTGTAAAACTTTAAAACTTCAGAAATAAAATGTATAGGTTCCGAATTTCTTTTCTCTAAACAAAAGACATGATAGAGTGTGTTAAGTAAGGCAACTTTTGAAATTTCGGTTTTAAACCAGCCCTTTATCGGAATTGGGACTTGTGAATCTATGGTAATAATATGTCCGTAAATAAACCCCGTTTCTCTCACTTTATAGTAAAACGAATCTACAGTTTCAAAAGGAATTGCTTCTGAAAACTTCTGTTCACTAAAAAACTTATCGATCCAGCCTGGTGCTGATGGGTTAATCATGGACTTAATTTTGCTGATGCAAAGCTATGTCTTTTTCTTGTTTTAGGATTCATTTTAAAATTAAATAACCGCTAGATTTTGTTAAAAATAGCGGTTATTCAAATTTTTCTTATTTAATGATTCCTGCACAAGCAACTCTTCCTCCTGCATTTCCAGTTGGCTGAGTGGTAAAATCATCTGTTCCTGCGTGTACGATTAAGCCTTTGCCTAGAACATCTTTATTACTGTCTCCACATCCAATACACCATTCGTCAGTAGTTAAAGTGATAGATCCGTTACCTTTTGCATCTGCGGTAAAGTTTCCGATATCACCTTTATGATATTCCCCAACTCCCCATTTTCCATGTTTTTTGAAAGTCGGATTCCAGTGTCCTCCAGCAGAACTTCCGTCAGCAGAACTACAATCTGCTTTTTCATGAATATGGATGGCGTGCACTCCAGGTTCTAATCCTGTTATTTTTGCTGTAAAAGTTACTTTACCATTTTTTTCAACAAAAGTAGCAGTTCCGGCAACTTTACTGTTGCTTTTTGGCTCTAATGCAACAGTTAGAGTTTTAGCATCATTTGATTTGTTATTTGTTTTACAGCCAATGATTAAGGCAGTAATTATAGCGAAAGAAACAATTAGTTTTTTCATATCTACGGGCATTTTTAATTAAAGATTAAGTAAATTTAACATAAAATAACGGAATTGATTGACTCTAAAAGTTAAAAAAAAGTCAAACTATACGTTATAATTTGATGTTGATTGAGTTAAAACCCAAAAATATTGTTTAAATTCGTGTAGGTTTTTAACGAATAATTTCTGAAAACCATTTATCTAATTCGCTCACATTTAATCCTTAATGTTATGATGAAAAAGATTTTTACTCTCGTTTTTATTAGTTCGTTTTTAATTTCTTGCAAATGCGCAAAAACGGATGCAGTTTCTAAGCTTGATGGAACTTGGGAATTAAATTATGTTGCAGATTCCCAAACTTTTGATGTTTTATATCCAAATAAAAAGCCAACTATTGTCTTTAGTATCAAAGAGAGTCGTGTTTCGGGAAATAATGGGTGTAATTCTTATACGGGAAAACTTAGCGCGACAGGAAACAAAATAGATTTTACACAGCCAATGGCGGTAACTAAGATGATGTGTTTGAATGGTAGTCAGGGCGAGCAGGTGTATATGAGTACGCTGCAGAAAATTACATCATATGATATTACAGATGATGGTAAAACTTTGAATTTCATTTCCGGAGATATTGCGATGATGCGTTTTACTAAAAAATAGTTTTATGAAAACTAAATTATATGTCTTCCTGTTTCTGATTGCTTTTAATTTTTCAGTTTCTGCACAAGAAAAGACAAAAAAAGAACTCAAGCAAGAAAGAGAATTAAAGAAACAAAACGAAATTAAAGCACTTATCGATTCTCAAAACTTTGTTTTTGAGGCTCAAAAAGCAACGCCTCAAGGTGGTCGATTACTTCAATTGGACTATAATACGTATTTTTTAAAGTTTAAGGCCGATAGTGCAACTTGTGATCTTCCTTTCTTCGGACGTGGTTATAACGTTGGCTATAATGGCGATGGCGGAATAAAATTTGAAGGGAAGCCCGAGAATATTAAAGTCGAAAATAAAAAAAATAATACTATTCTAAAAGTAACTGTAAGAGGTGCTAGTGATGTATACGATTTAACGTTTTCTATCTTTTATAACGGAGACACAACACTTTTTGTAAGCAGCAATAATAGAGGTCCAATTAGTTACGATGGAGTTATATATGCTCCTAAAACAGCAGAGAAACAATGATGTAATTCAATACTAAACTTGTCACAAATTCGTCTGAATATATGGTAAGAATCTTTTTATGTTTATTAAAGTGGCAGTTTTCGGTTTTGTTTTTCTTTTTTGGTGTATTTCCTATGTTGGGTCAGGATTTGGAACCCAGAGCTTATGCTAATGTTCCTAAAGGTCTAAACGTAATTGCGGCAGGGTATGTTTTCATGAATGGAAATGTACTTACAGATCCTTCTTTACCCATAAAAGATTTTACACTTCAAAGCCACAACATGGCTGTAAATTATATCAAAACTTTTGGGTTGGCAGATAAACTGGCTCGTATACAGGTAGGACTGCCTTTTACTTTTATGGACGGATCTGCTGTAATTAGTGATCAGCTGGTTACTGGCTCAAGAACTGGTTTTGCAGATATGAAAGTGCGTTTTGGAATTAATTTGCTAGGTTCTCCTGCACTTGATAAATCTGAATTTAGAAGTTTTGAGCAAAAAACAATTCTTGGAGTCAGTTTGGTTACTTCAATTCCAACAGGAAGGTATTATGGCGATAAACAAGTAAACATTGGAACAAACCGCTGGGCTTTTAAGCCCGAAATAGGGGTGTCGAAACGGTTTGCTCACGTTTATGCCGAGGCCTATGGCGGGGTGTGGTTTTATACGAATAATAATGATTATCTAGGAAAAAAATTAGAGCAAAAACCAACCTGTAGTCTTCAGGCGCATGCAAGCTATTATTTTAAAAACCAAATGTGGGTTGGTTTTAATACGACTTGGTTTTTTGGAGGTCGAACTATTGCTGATGGAGTTTCAGATGAGAGTCAGATTGATAATTGGCGAGTGGGGGGAACTTTTTCTACTCCAATTGCAAAAGGGCAGTCCGTTAGATTTCAATATCATATTGGAGCCTATACCAACAACGGACTAAATTATTATGCTTTGTCAGCGGTTTATCAATATTCATTTTTTTAAAACCTGTTGATCGTTTAATGTGTTTAAAATCAGTATATTTGAGTATGCATAAATTTTTAAAAACAAATTTAAAATTAAAACTATGAAAAAATTAGGACTTATTCTTATCATGGCGGCAGCCTCGTTTTCATCTTATGCGCAGTCTTCTTACAAAGAAGATTTAGAAGTAGTACAAAGTGTTTATGGAAAATCTAAAGCTGAGCTGGTAAAGCAGTACATGAATTTATCTGATGCGCAGGCAACAGCTTTTACTAAAGTTTACGATAATTATGAAACGTCGCGAAAAGCTCTAGGGCAGACTAAGTTTCAGCTAATAAACGATTATGCAGCCAATTACGAAACTTTAACCGACGAAAAAGCGGATCAATTGGCTAAAGCAACTTTGAAAAACCATATTGATTATGAGAAACTTTATTCTAAAACTTATAATCAAGCAAAAAAAGCAATTGGTTCTATTAATGCAGCAAAGTTTATTCAGCTTGAAGTATATCTTCAAACCATAATAAGAAGCGAAATTTTAGAAGCAATTCCGTTTATTGGAGAATTAGATAAGAATAAGGTTCAGTAAAAAACTAACTTTATTTAAAAAAAAATCGGCAGTTAGAAATGCATAACTGCCGATTTTTTTTGTTTGCTAAAGATCTTATTTGTCTTCTGAATCTTTAGAGTTAATTTGTTTGATGTAAATGTCTTGCTGAGGAAATGGGATTTCGATATTGTTTTCTCTAAAAGCTTTATCAATCGAAATTATTAAATCACTTTTTACTTCATTTGCCATACCGATATGATTTACCCAAAATTTAATTATAACATCAATCGAACTGGAATTAAAGTCTTTGAACCAAATAATTGGAGCGGGATTTTGTAAAACTAAAGAATGATTTTTAAGCGTTTCCTCTAATAAAGTTTTTACTTCTTCCAGATTAGAGCCATAAGCGACACCAATAGAAATATCAGTTCGTTTTTTATTGTTTGATAGTGTCCAGTTCGTTAAATGCTGGCTTAATAAATCGCCATTTGGTATAATAACATCAGCTCCGTCAAAAGTGGCGACAACGCTGCTGCGAATGCCTATCGATTTCATTTTCACCGTTTGACCGCCAATATCTATAGTGTCATCAATATTGACAGGTTTTTCAAAAGCAATAATAAGACCACTTACCAAATTGTTTACTAAGGTTTGAAGACCAAACCCAATTCCAACACCTAATGCACTAATGATGATTGTTAAACGGTCAACAGGAATTCCAGAAGAGATAAAAGCAAGGCTAATTCCAATGCTGAAAATGGCAATCTGAATTAATATTAACCAGCTTCCCAATTTGTTTTTTTTGCTTGTATCAGACGTGCTAATTGAATTGCTTGTGAGAAAAGCGACAATCTTTGCTATAACTACCGAAATCAAAATGATAAAAAAGAAAATTACAATGCTGTCGTAAGAATAATTAATATCTCCAATAGTTCTGCGCTCGTAGAAAAAATCAATTACAGGATCGAGTAGGGTATGAAAGAAATAAGAATTTTTTCCTACCGTTATAATCCAGCTTATCAGGAATAATACATTTTGAGTTTTGCTAAAATTAATGTGCTCAAGTTTGTTTATAGCAAGCTGACTTTCTTCGTTTCTTTCTCTTATAAAATTTGAATAATTAATAATGTCAATTAGTAAACGGTAAGCATTTGAAAACAAATAGTACATTAAAACGGTTATTATGCCGTTTACCATCAGCAATTTTCCTAAGTTATAGTTTTGGCCAATTAAAATAAATAGCACTGAAGCAGTTTCGAATACAATCAGCGCATATAAACTGTATTTAAAAAGGGGATTTAGAAATTGACTATTCTTTTTTAAATTGTAAATGCTAAACGCTGTCGACACTATGGCTAAAGTCAGAATAAGAAAAACTTCTTTTACGGAATGGATTAAGATATTGTTGTCGTATAAAGTAAGCAGGAATAGTAAAACAAAGATTCTCCATATAAATTTATCCTTGGCGCTGAAATATTCTTTGTTGACTATATTGAGGGCGATGATCGAAATAAGCCAAATCAAAGCAGTAAAAGCAAAAGGCGGATAAACAAAGAAAAAATTAAAGAGCGTAAAAGAAATTAATATGGCGCAGGCTATGGGATGTTTAAAAATACGTTTAGAAAATTCGATCTGATTGTAAATACCTTCATGTTTATATTTGTTTTTGAGAAACAAAAGATAAGTAATCAATGCAATTGCAAGCAATACCATTAAAGTGAGAGTATTAAAATGGTTTGATATGAAAAAGGCTAATATTACAAATTCTTTAAAAAGGGAATAAAAAAAGGAATTATAAAAAGACATTTTGTTAGAGCTGGTTTTAAAAACTTGTCCGTCAGAATGGAAGAGATTTTCAAATTCATTTTTTCTAATATTATCAGTTTCAATTATATCATTTTGTAAATCATATTTAAATTTACTTGCAAGAATCTGTAATTTGCTAATACTATCTAATGCGTTTTTAAATCTTATATTTAGTTTTTTGACCTGAGAATTCATTTCAGAATAACGTTCATAATACAATGATTTTCTTAAAGAATCTTTCGGTAATACAAAAAGCGCTTTTTTTATGGTGAGAGAGTCAATCGTACTTTGTATCTGACTCAGTTCTAAATTATTTTTTTGGATTTTTTCAAGCTGAAGATCGACTCTGGTTTGCAATTCTTTTAGCATAACAGAGGTAACCGTAATGTTTCTCAGGGTTTGAAAATCATTTTTATTTTTGATTATGCCGTCAATTGCAGTCTTTTTTAATTTAATGACATAATCTAATTCTGAGGTAAAACCTTTGTAATCAATTCCAGTTTTTAGAATAAGGTCAGCACTTTGTACATTTTTTGCAATAGCATCAAATAGTAAGGCGCGCTCTCTATGTGTCTGATTTTCTTTAAATAAATCGTTGCTGTTGCTTTGATCCAATTGCAGTAAATTTTCTATTTTACCTTTGTTTAAGGTAATAGAATTTTTAGTCAAATTGGATTGTGAATGGACAGTGAAATTATGTAGGAGACAAAGGAAGGTAAAGACTTTTATAGTCCGTTTTTGTGCAGTATTCTTTAGATGGAAAAAAACATAACGCGTTTTATTGTAAAATGTCATAATGTTTTGGTTTTTAAAGTCCTATCAAAAATACTACAAAAAAAAACAACCTGAAAAAAAGTTCTTCAGGTTGTTTTTTTAAGCTTATTTATTGGTTTTTGACTTTGTAAATCTCATTTACCATTCCGTCACGGAAACTATCTAGAGTAAGTTCCCAAAACATAATTCCACCTAACTTTTTAGCTTTTACATATTCTGCTTTAGCTTTAATAGACTTTAAATCATCTGATGTAGCAAAAGTTTTAGTTGATGCATTGTACCAATATGGTGCTTGAGCTTTTTCATCATAAAAATATTTCCAGCCATTAGCCTCTGTGTATGTTGTAGCGTAGTTTTTAAAATCAACACCTTGAAAGTGTTCTCCAGCTTGATACAATCCGTTATTGATGTTTTCTACGTTCTTCCATTGTCTAGTATAGAATGCACCTCCAATTACTAATTTTTCAGCAGGAACGCCTGCTTTTAGTAAAAACTCAACAGCTCTATCTGTAGATTCTTCTTTCGGATTTGTGCTGTATAATGGTGTGTGATGACCTGTAACTTTTGAATATCCGTTAACTAAATCGTAGCTCATAATATTAATGCGGTTTACATAAGGAGCAACAGCTTTCCAGTCTATAGATTCATCTAGACATTTTTGAAAACCTCCCGCAGCAAAACTCAATTCGTATTTTTTTCCTAATGTTGAACGTAAAATTTTAAGAAGTTTTGTAAAATTAGGTTTATCAGCGGCTTGGTATAAATGTCCAGGAAGCCCTTCAATTGATGGATATTCCCAATCTAAATCTAAACCATCAACTTTAAAATAATCGCTTACTTCTTTTACAGATTTTGCAAATTTTAAGCGTCCTTCAGCAGTTGAAAATGCTTCCGAGCATGGCTCACAGCCTCCCCAGCCACCAAGAGATAAGATAATTTTAAGTTGCGGATTTTTTGCTTTAAGCGAAACCAAATGTTTGATAGTGATAGAGTCTTTAGCCGAATCGACACTTAATTTCCCATCTTTTAGATGGCAAAAACTAAAGATAATCTGGTTTAATTTTCCAACCTCATATTGGTCAATAAGTTGAGAATCGCCAGTATAGTAGGCAATGATGTCCATTTTTTTGTTTTTCTGTGCGAAAGTAGTAGTAATACAAAAGCACAATAAAAATGATGCAATTAGGTTAATTTGTTTCATTATTTTGTTTTTTATAGTTTTTAGAATGTTAAATATACTGTAATACATTTAATATTTAACATCAAGAATGCTCTAGAAAGTCAATTTTAACGAATATTTTGCAAATTTCTGCAAAAATATTGCGTCTTGTAAGTGATGTCTTTCACTGGAAATAACAAAAAAATAAGCCCGCGCAGTTTCGGACTTGCGCGGGCTTAAACAAATTAAAAGCTAAAAACTATCTTGATATTAGAAGCAGTAAGTATCTTCTGCTACTAATTTTGCTGCAATTTTTTCTCTCAATGCCACAACGTTTGGCAGGTTAGTGTATTTAGTGAAACGTTTAAGTCCCATTAACATCATACGTTGCTCATCACCTTCAGCGAAAGAAGCAATTCCTTCTTTTCCTCTTAAGTTTACGATATCTACAGCTTTGTATAAATATAATTTTGCCATAGCGATTTGCTCTTGAACTTTATCTTCTCCTTGAGCTTTTGCTAATTTTTCAGTTCTCAAAATTGTACTTTCAGCCATGTAGATTTCGATTAAGATATCAGAAGCCGCCATTAACAATTGTTGGTGAGCATCTAATTCAGGACCATATTTTTGAACAGCGCTACCAGCAACCATTAAGAAAACTTTTTTCAAGTTAGCTATGATTACTTTTTCTTCTGCGAATAATTCAGAGAAATCTGGCGTGTCAAAAGATGGAATTCCCATTAATTCTTCTTGAACTTTCATTGCTGGTCCAAGTAAATCAACGTGACCTTTCATTGCTTTTTTGATCAACATACCTACAGAAAGCATTCTGTTGATTTCGTTTGTTCCTTCGTAGATACGAGCGATACGAGCATCTCTCCAGGCACTTTCCATTGGAGTATCTTCAGAGAATCCCATTCCACCAAAAATTTGGATACCTTCATCAGAACAAGATTGAACGTCTTCAGAAACGGCTACTTTCAAGATAGAACACTCGATAGCATATTCTTCAACACCTTTCAATTCTGCTTCTTGGTGAGAAGTTCCTTCTGCTTCACGAGCAGCGATTCTGTCTTCAATGTCTTTTGCAGCACGGTAAGAAGCACTTTCTCCAGCATAAGCATTCGTTGCCATTTCAGCTAATTTAGAACGGATAGCTCCAAAAGATGAAATAGAAGTATTGAACTGGATTCTTTCGTTAGCATATTTTACAGCTCCAGAAGTAACTCTTCTTTGCGCATCTAAACAAGCGGCTGCCAATTTAATACGACCAACATTTAAAGCGTTCATTGCAATTTTGAAACCGTTTCCTCTTTCAGACAACATGTTTTCAACAGGAACTTTTGTTTCGTTGAAGAAAACCTGACGAGTAGAAGAAGCACGGATTCCTAATTTATGCTCTTCTTCATTCATAGAAATTCCGTTTGAAGGATCGTTTTCTACAATGAAACCTGTAATATTTTTATCATCTCCAATACGAGCAAAAACGATGAAAACGCTACAGAAACCTGCATTCGAAATCCACATTTTTTGTCCTGTAATTAAATAATGAGTTCCGTCTTCAGATAAAACTGCTTTAGTTTTTCCTGAGTTAGCATCAGATCCTGCGCCTGGTTCAGTTAAGCAATAAGCTCCAAACCATTCTCCAGTAGCTAATTTTGGAACGTATTTTTTCTTTTGTTCTTCAGTACCGTAAAGTGTAATTGGCATAGTTCCAATTCCTGTGTGAGCACCAAAAGCAGTTGAGAAAGAACCTGTTGCTCCAGAAATGTAGTCACAAACCAACATTGTAGAAACAAATCCCATTCCTAATCCGCCGTATTCTTCAGGAACCGCAACTCCAAGAAGTCCTAGTTCACCAGCTTTACGCATAGAAGATTCTGTATAAGCGTAATCTTTTTTCTCAAAACGATCTTTATGCGCCCATAATTCTTTGTCAACGAACTCTTTTACAGAGTCACGCATCATTAACTGCTCTTC
The DNA here is from genome assembly GCF_056824325.1 of Flavobacterium sp. B330r. Taxonomy (NCBI): domain Bacteria; kingdom Pseudomonadati; phylum Bacteroidota; class Flavobacteriia; order Flavobacteriales; family Flavobacteriaceae; genus Flavobacterium; species Flavobacterium sp. B330r. Next base: position 335,997 of record NZ_CP124860.1, on the reverse strand, counting down.
CGAGAAATCTTCTGGTGTGAAGATGTCCTCGCATTTTGTTTCTTTAACTAAAAACTGACCACCACGAGTCACGTTTTTTTCGATTGTATCTGCCATTTTGTTTTTGTTTTTTATGAAAGAAAATAGAATATAGAGTACAGAAAATAGACTTTTACTTTAGTCCGTTTTGAAAACCCATTGTCATCCTTTGGAATTCTTCTATTTTAATTTCTAATTGGTTAAATTGTATCTCGTTTATATATTTTCTATGTTTAGCAATCAATAATTGTGTAACTAGTTCAAATGAAGAACCAAGAGAAATGTCTAAAAAGTGACTAAAAGACTTATCAGTTCTGGAAGATCCTTCAGCAATATTACTAGGCATCGAAACCGAACATCTGCTTATTTGAGAACTCAAATCGTATCGTTCGTGTTTTGGAAATTCTATTAATACATCTGAAATTTCATTAGCAATTGAAATTCCAATCTTCCAAATCTTTAAGTTCTTATAATTGTGTCTCATGTTTTTTTGAGTCAATTTAAGAAATTAAAATAAAAAAGTAAGATTAGTACTATGTTTATTTTGTTTTTTGAAACATTTTATAACTCCAAAAAAGTCACTCTCTATATTCTCAAAGAAAAACATCTATTCTCTTTATTCTATATTCTATTCTCTTTTTTAAAGAACTTCGTAAACCCCCGCAGAACCTTGTCCAGTTCCCACACACATAGAAACGATTCCGTATTTATTACCTCTGCGTTTCATCTCATCAAATAACTGAACAGAAAGTTTAGCTCCCGTACATCCCAGAGGGTGACCTAAAGCGATTGCTCCACCGTTTACGTTTACGATATCTGGGTTTATATTTAATTCTCTAGTAACTGCTAAAGCTTGTGAAGCAAAAGCCTCGTTTAATTCAATTAACTCAATATCGTTTAATGTTAGACCAGCTTGTTTCAAAGCTTTCGGAATTGCTTTTACAGGTCCGATACCCATAATTCTTGGCTCAACACCAGAAGAAGCAAAGTTTACCAAACGTGCAATTGGCTCAAGGTTTAATTCTTTAACCATTTCTTCGCTCATAATTAAAACGAAAGCAGCACCGTCGCTCATTTGAGAAGAGTTACCTGCAGTTACACTTCCGTCAGCAGCAAAAACGGGTCTTAAACCTGCTAAAGTTTCTTTAGAAGTTCCAGCTCTTGGACCTTCGTCTTTATTTACAACGTATGATTTGGTTTCTTTTTTTCCATTTTCATTGATGAAAGTCTGCTCAACAGTAATTGGAACGATTTGTTTGTCGAATTTTCCTTCTGCTTGTGCTTTTAATGCTTTCATATGAGAGTTATAAGCAAACTCATCCTGATCTTCTCTTGAAATTTTATATTGGTTAGCCACCGCTTCAGCAGTTAAACCCATTCCCCAGTAGTAATCTTCGTGACCTGCAGCGGCAACTTTATAATCCGGAGTTGGTTTGTAACCTCCCATCGGAATATAACTCATACTTTCTGCACCACCAGCAATGATACAATCTGCCATTCCTGATTGGATTTTTGCAGTTGCCATTCCGATAGTTTCTAATCCAGATGCGCAGTAACGATTTACTGTAACTCCAGGAACATCTTCAACTTTTAATCCCATCAAAGAGATCAAACGTCCAACGTTAAGACCTTGTTCCGCTTCCGGCATGGCATTTCCTACCATAACATCATCGATACGTTTTTTATCGAAATTAGGCAGTTCGTCCATCATAAACTGGATCGTTTCTGCAGCTAATTCATCAGGTCTTTTAAATCTAAAAACACCTTTTGGAGCTTTTCCAACTGCTGTTCTATATGCTTTTACTATATATGCTGTTTTCATAAATGATTGTATTAAGATTGGAGAATTAAGTATTAAGATTTTCCAATTGTTTTGTTGATTTTATCCTTTAGTGATCTTTGAAATGAAAAATTCATATTCGAAACTTCTACTAATTGATTAATAGTTGGTTGAATTAAATCTTCATTAACAAGCTTAAGTCTTTTTGCAAGTATTAATTGGGTTATTAATTCAAAAGTTGAACCATTTGCAATTCCTAAAAAATGCATAAATTCTTTATCTGAATTTCTACCTGAACCTTCAGCAATATTTGAAGGAATAGAAACAGCACATTTTTTTATTTGATGAATTAAATTGAATTTTTCATCATTTGGCAGCAATGCTGAGATTTCATAAACATAAACCGCTATATCCATTGCTTTTTGCCAAATCTTTAATTTTTCAAACTGGTGCATTTCTTAATACTTAATTCTTATTACTTGATACTAGTTTCTCAAAGGTTTTCCTTTAGTTAACATGTACTGGATTCTTTCTAAAGTCTTACGTTCAGTGCAAAGAGATAAGAAAGCTTCACGTTCGATATCTAATAAATATTGTTCAGATACTAAAGTTGCTTCAGATAAATCACCACCCGCCATTACATAAGCCAGTTTGTTAGCGATTTTCTTGTCGTGTTCAGAAATGTATTTTCCAGCTTGCATTTGATCTGTTCCTACTAAGAACATACCCAAAGCTTGTTTTCCTAAAACTTTAATATCGTTTCTTCTGATTGGCTGTGTATAACCTGCTTCAGCTAATAACAAAGCATGTTTTTTAGCTTCAGCAATCTGACGATCTTTGTTTACTACGATAACATCTTTTCCATGTTGAAGAAGTCCGGTATCAAAAGCTTCATAACCAGAAGTCGAAACTTTAGCCATAGCGATTGTTAAGAAATACTCTTGAAGAACGTTCAATTCCACATCATTTTTGCGGAATAAATCAGATGCTCTTAAAGTCATTTCTTTAGAACCACCACCGCCAGGGATAACTCCAACACCAAATTCAACTAATCCCATATACGTTTCTGCAGCAGCTACCACTTTATCAGCATGTAAGCTCATTTCGCATCCACCACCAAAAGTCATTCCGTGAGGCGCTACTACAACTGGAATAGAAGAGTAACGAACACGCATCATGGTATCTTGGAACAATTTAATTGCCATGTTCAATTCATCATATTCCTGCTCAACTGCCATCATGAAAATCATTCCGATATTAGCCCCAACAGAGAAATTCGCTGCTTGGTTTCCAATAACTAAACCTTGATATTCTTTTTCAGATAAGTCGATTGCTTTATTGATAGCTTGTAGAACGTCACCACCAATTGTATTCATTTTAGATTGGAATTCTAAGTTTAAGATTCCGTCTCCTAAATCCTGAATGATTGCACCGCTATTGCTCCAAACTTTTTTGCTTTCGCGAATGTTGTTTAGGATAATGAATGAATCTTGTCCAGGAACTTTTAATTGTGATTTTGTTGGAATGTTATAGAAATAAGTTGCTCCTTCTTTTACAGAGTAGAAACTTTCGCTTCCAGAAGCCAACATTTCAGTAACCCATGCAGCAGGCTCTAAACCTTCCGCTTTCATGATTTCAATTCCTTTCGCAACACCAATAGCATCCCAGATTTCGAATGGACCATTTTCCCATCCAAAACCAGCTTTCATGGCATCGTCAATTTTGTATAATTCGTCTGAGATTTCAGGAACTCTGTTTGATACATACGCAAACATTCCAGCGAAACTCTTACGGTAGAATTCTCCCGCTTTGTCTGTTCCTTTAACTAAAACTTTAAAACGATTGATTGGTTTATCAATAGTTTTAGTTAATTCAAGAGTAGCAAAATTTGCTTTTTTCGCAGCGCGGTATTCTAATGTATCTAAGTCTAAAGAAAGAATATCTTTATCTACTTTTTTATAAAAACCTTGTCCAGTTTTGCTTCCTAACCAATTATTTTCCATCATTTTGTTGATGAAATCAGGAAGTTTGAACAATTCGTGTTGCTCGTCGTTAGGGCAGTTTTCGTAAATACCGTTGGCAACGTGTACCAAAGTATCCAAACCAACAACGTCAACAGTACGGAAAGTAGCTGATTTTGGACGACCGATAACTGGACCAGTCAATTTATCAACTTCTTCAATTGTTAATCCCATTTCTTTTACTAAGTGGAATAAACTTTGGATTCCGTAAATACCAATTCTATTTCCAATAAACGCCGGAGTATCTTTAGCAACAACAGAAGTTTTTCCTAAGAATTTAGATCCGTATTCGTTTAAGAAATCCAATACTTCAGTAGAAGTTTTTGGACCAGGAATAATTTCAAATAATTTTAAGTAACGCGCAGGGTTAAAAAAGTGAGTTCCGCAAAAGTGCTGTTGGAAATCTTCGCTTCTTCCTTCACTCATAAAATGAATTGGAATACCAGAAGTGTTAGAAGTAACTAAAGTTCCCGGTTTACGGAATTTCTCGATTTGTTCAAAAACTAATTTCTTAATGTCTAAACGCTCCACAACAACCTCGATAATCCAGTCAACATTGGCAATTTTTGCCATATCATCTGTCGTATTTCCAGTTGTGATTCGGTTTGCGAATTTCTGACTGTAAATAGGAGATGGTTTTGATTTTAATGAATTCGCCAAATGTTCGTTTACCACACGGTTGCGAACGGCTTTACTTTCAAGTGTTAATCCTTTTTTAGCTTCAGCTTCGGTCAGTTCACGCGGTACAATGTCCAGAAGTAAAACTTCGACACCAATGTTAGCAAAATGACAAGCTATACCTGAACCCATAATTCCGGATCCAATTACAGCAACTTTTTTAATTGTGCGTTTCATATTTGTTAATTTTGTTTTCTATTTGTCAAATATGTTATCGCCTTTTTATTAATTGGAAAAAACTTTATTGTGGGCGATTTCATAATTTGTTACTATTTGTTTGTAGGAGGAAAAGAATATTATTCTTTTTCTGTGTTTTCTGTTTGATTAAATATGTTTTTATCGTGAATCAGTTCGTTGATAATTTCAGAAACTTCGATAAAATGATTCAGCTTTTCTTCCGAAACATGTTTTCTTACCATTTCATTAAACTTCAGAACCGTATTTTTAGATAAATCTCTTTTTTCTTTCCCAAAATCGGTCAGATAGATTAAAACACCTCTACCGTCGCTTGGGTTCTTTTTGCGAACAATCAAACCTTTTTCTTCCATAGATTTTAAAGTTCTTGTCAAGCTGGTGGCTTCCATACCCATTCTAGGGCCCAGAGCCGTTGATGGAGTTCCTTCTTCCTTGTCCATACTTAAAAGAGCAAATCCTGTCGCCATTGTTGCATCATACTTTGCAGCCTCTTCATTATACATTCTTGAAACAGCTTGCCATGTCGCTCTTAAAATATAATCTATCGTTTTGTCTTTCATAGGTAACTATATCGATTTCAAATATAATTAAAAAATACTATGCATGCATATAATTTTTTAATAATTTTTTGGTTAGTTATAAAATATCCCTGATTTAGAGGGTTTTGGTAGTTTATTTTAAGTGAAATATACTATTCTTTTTTTAGATTTTAACATTTTTAATGCGGTAAAAATCTTTTTTTAATTTTTAAAAAGCATTTATTTCTGTATTCTGTAAAAAATCATGCATTTATTTCAGTTGGTTTTTGAGAATCGTAACGCGAAATTGCCTCCTGAAGGGTTTTTTTCATACGATTTCTCAGACTTTCAGGTCTTAAAATTTCCAGACAGCTTCCAAAACCTAGAAGGAGTCTTTCCATTTCATAATTTGGTATTACATATATATGTATAATAACACTCCCGTCTTCATTTTCCTTAATTAATCGCTGAGATGTATGCAAAGGTTTTGTGAGTACATAAGGTGCATTCGAAGCATCGACCCACAATTCAATACGCCTTGCGTTTAATCCTGAATTTACTGTAACACCAATTACATCTTTGTAATAAATGTCAGCGTCAAAATCTTCTTCTAAATAAGGAAGATTAAAATCGTAATCAATAGAAATGATTCTATCCAAAGCCAAATTGGTAATAGGCTGTGAGGCTTTTTTCTTTCCGATTAAAAACCAGCGATTATTAAACTCTTTTAATATACAAGGATGGAAATGGAATTTTGTTTCTTCTCTGGATTTAAAAGATTTATAAGTAATAATGAGAACCATTTTCTTGATAATCGCCTGATATATTTCGTCCAGATAATGAAGTCCTTTTAATTTCTCATTTTTATCCAGATAAATAACAGGTTTGGTATGCGATTTCTCGGCGTAGATTTTATCCTCTAACCGCTGTAGAATATCCGATACATCATTAAATAAAGAGAAATCTTTAAACTGTTTTAGCATCGAAACCGTTTCGGTCAAAACATTCATGTCGGTTTCCGTTAGCGGAATATCGGTTATCGAAAAATCTTCGTCTTCATATTTATAATACTTTTTATCGTAAACTACGATTGGTGCATTATAACCCAGTTTTTCACTCCGCATGAGCTGAATATCCATTTGAATGGTTCGCTTGCTGATTGGATTTTGTCTTCCTTCATATTCAAATAAAGCTTCAGAACACTCTTCGATTAAATCTTCGAGTGTCCATTGCCTGTATTTGTTCTGCAGACATTTATCGATCGTTTTGTATCTAATTAGGGCATTTTTGTTTTGTGACATTGCTGTGTGTGTTTTGCTCGCAAAGTCGAAGGCGCAAAGTTTTTATTTTTTTAAGCCACAGATTATGAGAATTAAAATGATTTTCCCCCATTTTATGTCATCCTGAGGAACGAAGGATCACACAAGAAACTCTACAAAGATTGGCGATTCTCTTTGAGGAATATTGGATGTGATCCTTCGTTCCTCAGGATGACAAACTGTGCGTTTAATTAATACTTTAAATAAAAACTTTGCGACTCTGCGTCTTTGCGAGATTCAATTTTTAGTTTAATAACTCTATTTCCTTTTCAATATTAATTCTCGCTTTTCCCTCATATAAATTCCTAAACTCATCAGTCTGAAAAATAAATTCATTCTCCAGAAAATGCTTCAACGCTTTTGCGCGTCCGGGTTTGTATAGAAAATCAGGATAAATGCGATATTCTTTTCTAATTTGTTCAAAGTAGATTTTATAATCATCCCAATCTTTAGCGAGGATTTTCAAATCAAAATCGATTAACCAATTAATGTCTTCGATAGAATTATACTGATGTTGTTGCGTCGCACAAATCGCATCAAAAACCAATTGTTTATTTAAATTGATATTTTCAGGAAAAATTGCCAAAGCAAACTCAGCACTTTTAAGTTCGTTATCTTTTTTGGAAGCCGAATACACAAAATCATGATAAAAAATAGAAAATAATATTTCGTTTGGATTTTGAAGTTTATCGCGATACGTTTCAAAACCCTTTATCATTTCTTTTAAATGGGTGAGATTATGATAATGCCTTGATTTTTTGGAATATGCCTTTTCTAAATCTTCCCAGTTTTTCTGAATTTCATCTTCTGAAAAGCCAATAGTATAAAGTAATTCAGAATATATTTTCTCTAAATTCATTTTGTTTTTTACTCAAATTTAAAATTCTTTTTTTACTGCGCAAAATAATTGCGTAGTAGTTTTGAAATCTTTGCTCAGGAAATAAAACAAATAGTATTTCTAAAAAATGAAACAAAATTTTTACTACGCAAAATTACTGCGCACTAGTTTAGAAATCTTTGTTCAAGAAATAAAAAACAAACGTTCATAGAAATAAAAAAAAAGAATAAAACAGGTCAAGTTTGAGTTACTTCGAAAACACTTTCCAATGTACACACTTACACCATTACCTTTTTATTTAATTATTATGAAGCAGTAGCTCAGCGGTAGAGCAGGTAGTTTTGAAATTATCCTGAAAAGGTCAATCAAAACTTACTTCGTACACTTCTAATGTCCGTGTCGTGGGTTCGAATCCCATCTGCTTCACAATTAATGGTCAATTAAAACTTACTTCAGACAATGGCTAATTTCGGCTCGAATCCGAACAAAGTTTTAAAATTATCATTAATAAAAAACGAGGGTCAAGATTAACTTACTTCTTCGCGGTAGCCCGCTCCATTTTAGCTTAGTTAATCAATTATCGTCAAATTTCAGGTCAAGTGTTTCTTACTTCAAAACTCTTTTAGGTAGAAATCAGAAACGCAATTATCTAAATTTTTAAAAATTAAAAAAAATGAAAACAAGAGAATTATTAAAAATCAGTTTACGCCAAAATGCTATTTTCATTCCATCAGAAATGATTACGAATGATGTTAAAAATTTATCAGGAACAACTTCAGTTTTGTTAGCCAATGTTTCTAAACTTGGATTTACATTTTCTGAATCTTTGCTTCACGCTTTAAACAACGTGAGCCCAGCTTATAAAATCGAGGTTTTAGAAGTTCTAAGAGAAGTTTTAGGAACAGATAAAAACTGGACGCCATTGGTAAAAGAATGGAATGTACCAACAGGCGAATCTGTTGTGGATCATATTATCACGTTTTTCGGAAATGTTTTTAAAACTAAAAACGGAACAGCTTTACAATGCGGACATATTATTCCGGATAATACTTTTCCATTAGAGAGATACAATGGTTGCCCGTTCTGTGGAACTCCGTTTGAATTTGGAAAACTGGAAAATATCGGACAAGGAAGCAAATTAAAAATGCTGGAATTGTGGACAGAAAAAGATTTAAATGATTTCTATATATCGTTATTGCAATCTAAAACCGCTTTAGACGCTACGCAAGTAGATAGTTTAAAAATGGCGATGCAATATTTGCCTTTACCAAAAACAGAAGTAGCAATAAAGGAAACTTTAATGCTCGTAATTGATCTTTTGATCGAAAACGGTAAAGAAGAAGAGGCTTCTGAGTTTTTAAAAACACCAACAGATATCTTACGATACTTATGGTATAAAAACACAGGAATGCTTCAGATTATTGAGCCAAAAACGATTATCAAAAGAACATCCAAAAATGCACAACATTTCCATAATGTTTTAGATACAAGTGTTCAGGCAAGAATTGCTTCTCAAAAAGATTTGAAACTAAAATATTCCCGAAAAGAATGTTTAATGGTAGCAAATTGGTTGAATAATATGAATATGGAAGTGGAGGCTATGTGCGAAACCATGCATCCAAAAAGAGGAATGTGGGTTCGTTTTATCCGAGCGTTGCGTTTGGCAGAATACAGCAAAAGAAAAGGGTTTGAGAAATTGAACTTTTTAATGGATGTGTTCTACAACCAAGTGTACGATGTTTGGCAAAGTAAAGTAGATTCGTCAAGATTGAAATTTGATGCCGATAAGACTTTTGCCTTATTAAAACAGCGTCCAGGATTGTTTGCGCGTTCGTTATTCTCAAACATGCTATGGTTTGGAGCAGACGAAACTATTGCTCATTTTGAAGAAATCATCGATAAAGTTCCGGCTCGATTGGTGTTTACTTTGAACATGTATGCTCAGAATTATTTTGATAAAAACATGCAGAGAAGTGTGAAACCTTTGGGCGGAACAAACAAACGAATTGAAGCAAACGCTTTATTGAAGTTGTACGAAGATTTTCAGTTGGAAGCGATGAAAAATCAAATCGAAGAATTGTGTCTTTTGGCCATGAAAAAACGATTTGCGAAAATTGTTAACACCAACAAAACAATCTATATCGATCCGCAATTGTTTAATATTCCGGTTTCTATAGGAGATCGAAGCGAAACCGTTCAGGATTTGCCAGTTGCTTTAATGGGAACACGTTTCCCAATTGAAGGAAACGAATTACGATTGTTTATGCAATGGGGTAAAGATTTGCCAGCGCAGCATTTAGATATGGATTTGAGCTGTCATATCGCTTACGAAAACAGTTCAGATATTTGTTCTTTCAGCCGATTGACGACTACAGGTTGTCAGCATAGTGGAGATATCCGAAGCATTCCGAATAAAATTGGAACTGCCGAATATATCAACATTAACATCGACGAATTGGCGAAAGCCAAAGCTAAATTTGTAACTTTTACTTGTAATGCGTACAGCAACGGAAGTATTACGCCAAATTTGGTCGTAGGTTGGATGAACAGCAAATACCCGATGAAAATTTCGGAGAAAACTGGTGTAGCATACGATCCGTCGTGTGTAGATCATCAGGTTCGTGTGACGCAAAATGTTGCTAAAGGTTTGGTTTTTGGAGTGTTGGATGTAGCCAAAAGAGAAATCGTTTGGTTAGAGATGACTTTCGGAGGTCAGGTTGTAGGTGGATTGGATTTCAAAGGCGTTCAGGCGTTGTTGGCAAAACTAAACAGCAAATTGAATATTGGTAGTTTGTTACAGCTTAAAGCGGAAGCTCAAGGTTTAACAATCACCGAAAATGAAATTGCCGATGAGGTTTATACAGCGCAATGGGCGATGAATCCAGCGGTTGTGACGCAATTGTTGGTGGATTAGTTGCAAAGTTGCAAAGTTGCAAAGTGACAAAGTGACAAAGGTTTGTAGAGGCGCACTGCTGTGCGTCTCCGCAAAGATTGGTAAATTTAATCTCGCAAAGGCGCGAAGACGCAGAGTTTTTTAAGTTTTTTATTAAACGTACTGTTTGTCATCCTGAGGAACGAAGGATCACACAAGAAACTCGACAAAGATTGGCGATTCTTTTTGAGGAATATTGGATGTGATCCTTCGTTCCTCAGGGTGACAAAAAAAGAGAAAAAAATCTGTTTAATCTGCAAAATCTGCGAGAGCCATCTCTTTCATAAGCAAAAAAACTTAGAAATAAAAAACTACGCAAAATGACTGCGCAGTAGAAATTAACCTTTGTACTATCAAAATAGAAAGACAAATGAAAACACAAATAAACGGTACAGATATATTAGAATTAGGATTCCCAGAAGGAAAAATAATCGGGATTGCCTTAAAAATAAACAGCAAAAGAAACGGATTCACAAGAGACGAAATGATTACCAATTTCAAAAATGTATTAGAAACTCCTGAAAACTATATCGACGATAAAATCTTCAGCAAACTGGCTGTTGCTTTAATCGAAAAATCGAATGAAAAACCAGAAGATTTTATTGCTTTAAATGAAAACCCAAATGCGTATTCGGCTTACGGATTAGATCATATCGAAGACGGAGCCAGAAAACAAATGGAAATTGCCATGAAATTGCCTGTGACGGTTGCGGGAGCTTTAATGCCAGACGCGCACCAAGGTTACGGATTACCGATTGGCGGGGTTTTAGCCACAAAAAATGCCATTATTCCGTATGGAGTTGGAGTTGATATTGGGTGTAGAATGGCGTTGTCGGTTTATGATATTCCAGAAGATTTTTACTTTGAAAACGAAGCCAAATTCAAAAGAGAATTAATTGCCAATTCTATTTTTGGAGCAGGTCACGGATTTCACGGCCAGTACAAATCAGATCATGCGGTTTTGGAGAACGAAACTTTTAATATGAATCCGTTTGTGAAGAATTTGAAAGATAAAGCTTGGTCGCAATTAGGATCTTCGGGTGGTGGAAATCACTTTGTGGAATTCGGAATTATGGAATTTGCGAAAGACGATGCGGTTTTGAATATCCCAAAAGGAAAATACGTCGCTTTGTTAACGCATTCCGGTTCACGCGGAATGGGAGCCACAATTGCAGGACATTATACAAAAATTGCGAAAGACGAATGCAGACTTCCAGAAGTGGCAAAAAACTTGGCGTATTTAGATATGAACTCACAGTTAGGTCAGGAATACTGGTTGGCGATGAATTTGGCTGGCGATTACGCTTCGGCTTGTCACGAGATTATCCATAATAAAATGGAACGCGCTCTAGGTGCGACAATTTTAGCCAAAGTCGAAAACCACCATAATTTTGCCTGGAAAGAAATCTGGAACGGCGAAGAAGTGATCGTACATAGAAAAGGAGCAACTCCAGCCGGAAAAGGCGTTATGGGAATCATTCCGGGAAGTATGACCGCACCGGGATTTTTGGTGAGAGGAAAAGGCGAGGAGAACGCCATTAATTCGGCTTCGCATGGAGCAGGAAGACAAATGAGCAGAACCCAAGCTATAAAAAACATTACACAAACTGAAATGAAATCGATTCTGAGAGATCATGGCGTTACGCTTATCGGAGCAGGTCTAGACGAAGCCCCAATGGCCTATAAAGATATCAATCAGGTTATGGAAGCGCAGAAAGATTTAGTAGATGTTGTTGCCAAATTTACACCGAAACTGGTGAGAATGGCAGATGATGGGAGCAAAGAGGATTAGTTTCTTTTAAGATACTGAGGTTCTAAGATACTAAGGTTCTAAGGTTTCTCATTACAGCGATTAACCTCATTTTATGTCATTTCGACGGAGGAGAAATCTCCACAAGTAGCTCCACAACGTGAGTCCAATCTTTGTAGAGTTTCTCGCGAAGATTTGCTTCGCCTGTTCGCTATCGCTCGGGTCTCCTCCGTCGAAATGACAAACTTTGTGGTTAAAGATTTTTTCACGCAGATTTAAAAAGATTTAAGCAGATGCTCGCAGATTATTTATAAAAATCATTTTAAATCAGCTAGAATCTGCAATCCCGATAGCTATCGGGAGCGTGAAACAAAAAACTTTTCGACTCTGCGACTTTGCGAGATTAAAAAGAAAAACTTAGCATCTTAGTATCTCAGAACCTTAGCAACTTAAAACAATAATAACCAACACAAAGAATAAAAAAAACTTTGTGCCTTAGTGCCTTCGTGGCAAAAAACAAAAAAAAATGAAAACATATATAGATATCGGAATTAATTTGACCAACAAACAATTCCAAAACGACATAGACGATGTCGTACAAGACGCGCTCGACGCCGATGTATCGCAAATGATACTCACCGGCACCAGCGTACGAAATAGCGAAGAATCTGCGAAGATTGCGAGGCAGTATCCGGGCGTGCTGTATGCAACGGCAGGAATACACCCGCATGATGCGAAGAGTTTCGATGCGCAGAGTATTTCGAAACTTAGGAAATTATTAGAACTGAAACACGTAGTTTCAGTTGGCGAATGCGGACTCGATTTTGATCGTGACTTTTCGCCCCGAAACAAACAGGAAGAATGTTATAAAGCCCAATTAGAATTGGCGATCGAAGTACAGAAACCTTTGTTTTTACACGAAAGAAGCGCTTTTAATTCTTTTATGAATATCACGAAAGACTATTTACCGCAATTGCCAAAAGCCGTTGTGCATTGTTTTACGGGAACTTTGCAGGAAGCCAAAACCTATCTCGATAACGGATTTTATCTGGGTTTTACGGGAGCGATTTCAGATGCCAAACGTTTCAGTCATTTAAAAGAAGTCATTCAATACATACCGCTCGACCGAATGATGATTGAAACTGATGCGCCGTTTATGCTTCCTAAAAATGTCCCAAACAGCCTTTTAAAGAAATACCACGAACGTCGTTGCGAACCTGCTTTTCTGCCGTACGTTGCCGGAACAATTGCACAGTTTAAAGGAATTACTTTGGATAAGGTTGCGGAGGAAACGACTAGGAATTCTAAAGGCTTTTTTGGGATTTAAGTTTGTTTTCCTAACAGGTTTCAAAAACCTGTTAGGTATTTATTTGTGGCTTTAAAATCACGTATTATTACTTGATTTTAAGCTTTTTTGTTTAATTACATTTGAAGAAATCATGAAAGAAAAAATACTTGCCAAATTAAAAGAAATCGAACTACAAAAAAATGTAGAAATACTATTCGCGGTAGAATCTGGAAGTCGTGCTTGGGGATTTGCTTCTCTAGACAGCGATTATGATATCCGTTTTATATACAAACACAAACCAGAATATTATTTATCGCTTTGGGAAAAACCAGACATAATAGAATTTATGACAGAAGATGATCTTGACGGTTCTGGTTGGGATTTACGGAAAGCCGTAATATTATTAGCAAAATCTAACGCACCTTTGATCGAGTGGTTATTTTCGCCAATTGTGTATTTCAAAAATGATGATTTTGTAAAGCAAATGCAGGAGTTAGCCGTAGAATGTTTTTCGCCAATTGGGGTTTTACATCACTATTTAGGAACAACAAAAAATTTTATGGAGGTTTGCGAAAAGGAAGAAGTAAAACTAAAAAGTTATTTCTATGCTTTGCGCACCGCATTAGCTGGAAAATGGATTATAGAAAAGAATATTTTTCCGCCAGTTGCTTTTGCCGATTTATTGCCAATTGCGCCATACAATATACAAGAAAAAATAGAAGAATTACAAGCCATAAAAGCCAGCCAAGACGAAAAGTATTTACATCCAAAAGAAGTATTAATAACTGACTTTTTATTGGAAACGGTAAAATTTAATCAGGAAAATGCAAGTAAGTTGGGAAGTGGGAAGAAGTTGAGTGAGGAGTTGGATTTGTTTTTTAGAAATGAAATTATGCATTAAAACTATAATTTATGATTACTAATATTAAACTTAAAGGAATATCAAGTTACAAAAATGAAGTTGTAATTAGCGAATTGAAAAAGGTTAATTTCTTTTTTGGGAAGAATGGTTCTGGAAAATCAACAATTGCTAAATTTCTTTATGATTTAACATTAGATGAGTATTCAAGATCTTCTGAATTCAATAATTGTAGTCAAATAGGATATCTAGATAATGATTATGAAATACTTGTTTTTGATGAAAAATTTACAGACAAAAATTTTATTAAAAAAGATGTTCAGAATGGTATTTTTTCTCTTAATCAAGGTAATGACGTAATTGATAAATTAATTGAAGATGAAAGTATTTATTTAAAACAAAATTCAGATTATCTAAAAGAGGTTTTACAGCCAAGAAAAGAGAAGATTTTTCAAGAGGATAAAGCAAACTTTGATCGGTTAAAGAAAGAATGTTTTGAAGAACGAAAAAATGCATTGCAATCTTTTTTAAAAATTAAAGATTCATTTCCTTTCAAACAAGTTCAAAATAATTTCGATAAAATTCAAGATGTTTTATGTAAGAAAATAAATAATGAAAATATTGTTTTTGATGAATTAATAGTTAAGTATAAAAGATTTTATGACAACGAAATAATAAAAATTAGTTCCAATATTTCTACAGAACTGTATTTTAAAATAAGAAGGCAAGAAGAGGAATTAAATAAACTTCTACAAGAAATAATTATAGGAAATAATGATATTGATATAGCTGAGATGATTAATAATCTCGGAATTAGTAATTGGGTCTCAACTGGAATATCATTTTTAGAAGCCGATAAGGATTTGCAAAAATGCCCTTTTTGTCAAAAAGAAACTATCGATGGTGAATTGATTAAGAAGTTTGAAGATTATTTTGACCAAAATTTTAAAAATAAAATATCACAATTAGAAAAATTGAAGGAGAATTATGTTTCAACTCTTTCTCTTTTACTACAAGAAATAAGGAATGTTTTAAATGAATATAATGACAAAAATCTTGTTTCTAATTTATACGATTCCGTAAAAACTTTTTTCGATAAAAACATTGAACAGATTGATTTAAAAATTAAAGAATCTAATATTAGAAAAGAAATTCAATCTATATTTAATTTTAAAGAAACTATTTCGGAAATTAAAAGATTGATTCATAAACATAATGAAGATTTTAATAATCTCGATTCAAATAAAAAGCAATTTGAAGATGATTTGTGGGAATATTTAGCAACTAAAAACAAAGAAAAAATAGAAGAATATCATATTGAAAAGTATAATTATTCAGTAAATTATTTTTCTGAAGTTGAAATTGAAAACATTCTAATTTTTTTAATCTCGGAGTCAAAAGAAAAAATAGAACAATGGAAAACAGAAACAGTTACAACACAAGAAGCAATATCCAATATAAATACAATTTTAAATAATAGTGGTTTCGATGGTTTCTTAATTGATGAAAAAGAAAAGATTAATAATATTTCTCAGTATTATCTGAAAAGGATTGATGACGAAAATTCAAATAATGTGTTTAAGACATTAAGTGAAGGTGAAAAAAATTTTATTTCCTTTTTATATTTTTATCAGCTTTGCCTTGGAACCGATAATGTTGATAAAAACTCTAAAAAGAAAATTATTGTAATTGATGACCCTGTATCAAGTTTAGATAGCCAAGTGCTATTTATAGTTACAACTTTAGTTCATCAACTAATTGCAAAAAAAGGAAATAAACCCGATCATAAAATATTACGAAACTCGAGTATTCAACAAGTTTTTATAATGTCACATAATCTTTATTTTTTTAAGGAGGTATCATCAGAATTCAGACCTATTTGTTATGATAAAACTTTTTTTCATATAACTAAGACAAAAAATGAAAGTAGCGTAATTTGTACCGGAGATAAAAATGAAATTTTGAATGACTATACATTACTTTGGAATTCATTAAAAACTTTTAAAGAAAAAAATGATAATGATTTAAATATTTCTCTTTGCAATATAATGAGGAGAATTTTAGAGAGTTATACTAATTTTACTAAGATAGGAAAAGATTCTTGGGGGGCTTTATCTAATATTTCTATTACTGATCCTAGGTATTATATTTGTAGTGCATTAATTTCTGAAATAAATGATGGCAGTCATAAAGTTTCTCCATTAGACGATATGTTTTATCAAAGAATAGTAAATGAAGTTCCAGAAAATTTATTTAATGCTTTTGAAATGATTTTTAAAGAAATAGGAGAGCCTCATTATGATGCCATGATGAATTAAATAAAGCAATGACCATTCAAAACCTAAAATCCCAAAATCTAATTCTTTTCGAAGTCATTTCGGGAAGTAAATCTTTTGGGTTAAATACGCCAACATCAGATACCGATATCAAAGGCATTTATTATTTGCCAAAAGAAAAATTCTTTGGATTAGATTATATTCCGCAGATTAGTAACGAGACAAATGATGAGGTTTACTATGAAATTGGTCGTTTTGTAGAATTATTGCTTAAAAATAATCCAAATATCTTGGAGATTTTGGCTTCGCCTGATGATTGTATTTTGTACAAACATCCGTTAATGGAAAAATTGAAAATAGAAGATTTTCTGTCTAAACTTTGTAAAGACTCTTTTGCGGGTTATGCTGTAACACAAATAAAAAAGGCAAGAGGATTGAACAAAAAAATTGTAAATCCGTTACCAAAAGAAAAAAAAAGCCTTTTGGATTTTTGTTATGTTTTAAAAGGTTATGAAACTATTTCATTATTAGGGTTTTTACAAGAAAACAATTGGAATCAGGAACAAATTGGTTTGGTCAATCTTCCTAATTCAAAAGGAATGTTTGCTATGTTTTATGATGAAAATAAGTCTTTATGTTATAAAGGAATTATTCAGAAAGAAAATTCTAATGAAGTGTCACTTTCGTCAATTCCAAAAAATGAAAAGCTGATTGGTTATTTATCCTGCAATCAGGATGGATATTCTAAATATTGTAAAGAATATACCGAATATTGGGGTTGGATTGAAAAACGAAACGAGGATCGTTACAATACTAATCAACAGCACGGAAAAAATTACGATAGCAAAAATATGATGCATACCATTCGTCTTTTGCAAACGGCTGAACAAATTCTTTCAACAGGAAAATTGAATATCAGAGTTTCCAATCGTAAAGAATTATTAGATATAAAAGCCGGAAATAAAGAATATGATGATTTACTTGAAATGGCAGATAATTTAATCACTTCAATAGAAAGTCATTATCTAACTTGCAATCTTCCTGAAAAGGCAGATGAAAAAAAAGCAGTTCAAAGCTTAATTGAAATCAGAGAACAATTATATCAGTAATAATAATTTATATCTTTGTTATCAACCTAAACTCAGAATTAAAATCTAAAAAATTAAAAAGTAAGTTTTTTCTTTCTTTTTAAAATAAAAGCATATCTTTGCAAAGTCGAAATACTATACAAGGAGAAATCCGAAAACTTAAATTTTAAGTTAACATAAACGAGCCCTCATTCACGTTGCTGGAGCTAGTGATAGCCCTAATTCCACTCCTTGTAGTGTTTTGACACAACCGAAAATGAGGGCTTCGTGCGTTTAAATATTTTCGAAAATGTCAAAAGAAAATCAAAAACCAACACATCGTGATGTAGTGCCATCCGTAATTAATTTCCTTTCAGACGAATTGTTTGAGGGAGATTACAAAGAACAGCCCATGTATTTGCAGGAAATCTTCGAGCTTTTAATGCATACAGAGTTTGGCGACGATATCAATTTAAGGCAAAAAATACTAAGCTGTTTAAGAACCAGCCGTAATCTGGCAGAAACGTTATCGCCATTTTCAGAAAAGCAGATTTATAAGGCTTGTGCCAGTTTAAAAATAAATCAATAAAAAAAGAAAGCCCTGCGAATTGGTATTTGCAGGGTTTTTTAGTTTTTCTAATAAGGTATAGATTTCGTAAACGATTCCTGAGATACCATTGCATCTATCAACTTCTCCAGATACTGTTTTTAGTTTTATGGACATCCCTTTGGTTTCTCTTGGTTTTTTGTTTCGGTCAATTCCAATTATGAAACTTATTTTTTCTCCTTCTTTAGGATTTTCAAATATGGCTTTTGATTTCTTTTCATCAAAAAACACATCATCTGTTTTTATTCGTTACGACTAAGACTTTCATATTCCCAAGTATTCTCTAAGTCTATTTTCACAATAGGGGTTTCTTTATCACCTTGTTTAAAAATAAGGCTAGGGTTGCTTAAATCTTCATTTGCCCGTAAAATAATTTCTATGGTTTTTGTTGCATCAGCTTGTTTGAATAAATTAAAAATCTCTTCCTCGTCTAAATCTAATGCGAAAACAATTCTTTTTCTTTTAAAGTTTCTCAACATAAACGTTACATTTTGAGGAACAGCTCTTTCTTTAAATTCATTTTTTTTGAGCGGTTCATCAAAAATATCTTCCTTTTCGCCATTGTACATTTCTAAACTCATGTCCTCAAATCCATGATTTGGAATTTCTATGCGCGTACGCCAAGTATATTTTTTTCTGTAGCTATCCCAAAGGCCATATTCAATGCCTCCCCTTTGTTTTCTTATCGCCTCTAACTCCGGACTTAACTCTGCGAGAGTTTTAAAAAACTCTTTTTGGTCTGCAGTCTCATTACCCGGTACATAGTCACTCATGGCAATATGGGTTTCATGAGCCTGATAACGCCCAATTTCAACCTGATTGCCCGCACCATACATCCAGACCACAACTACTCCTCCAGGCGCGCACCCTACTAAAATTTGGGTATAGGTCTGCCGTGTTGCAGTGTCGTAATTTACTACTCCCTCCTTAAATAATTTTAGCATTTTGTCCTTGGGCAAATCCCAACTGCCGGTATAGAATTTATTTTCAGTAAAAGATGCCCAAGTAATGGCTAATTTTATTGGAACTGGTTTCAAATCTTCACCTTGGGTATGCGTGGAGCCATCGTTGCCCCAACCGTTATGTGCCCTACCTGAACAGGGTATATACACACTGCCCCCATCTTCAAAGTATAAATGACCTGTATAAATATTCATAGGGTATAACTTTGGCGCACTTTCGGTGGGTAGCCATTCAAATTTTTCTTCCATTTGTTTTTGACATGAAATTGTTATTAATAAAATAATGTTCAGGAAATACTTTTTCATTTTTATGAATCTTTTGCTGTTTTTCTAAATCTGCGAATATTGAATTTATCCGTAAAATCAAAATTGGGCTCAAATCCCATGTCTCCAAATTTGGCAGACCAATGGAAGTATTTACTTCTTAATTGCCACAACATGTTGTGGTCGTTGACCATAAGATTAAATTGTTCAACCGTAATTTTATTTACCGCAAGCTGTTTTCTATACTCTCTCTGCTAGCGCGAGCATCCTGCTCGTGCGCCTGAGGCTTAATTTATTCGGGTACATAAACTTAGTGTTCGCGAGCGGGACGCTCTCGCTAGCAGGGGGTGTATTTTAGCCTTTTCATATTCTTTGTTTTTCTAATAAGGTATAGATTTCGTAAACGATTCCTGTGAAACAATTGCCTCATTCATATCAATTTCAGAAGAATCAGATTTTAATTTTATAGAAATCCCTTTAGTTTCTCTTGGTTTTGTATTACGGTCAATTTCTATTATGAAATGGACAGCTTCTCCTGCTTGTAGTTCTTCAAAAAGAGCCATCGATTTTTTTTCATCAAAAAAAACATCGCTTTCCATACGTCTATCGTTTACATCGTGCCAAACAATATTTACTTTACGTGGAATAGCACGTTTTTTTACTGGCATTACATTTCTGTTTAAACTCAAGAAAATAGACTCAAATTCTCCATTAATATAATTTATATGAATCGTTTCTACTTTATCTTCTGCTTTAACCTGAGGAGTTAAATTATATTCTTTAAAAAGAGTTTCCCAATATCCAAATGGAATGGTGCCATTTTTAATCTGGTTTAATATTTCTTGTGGCAAATCTTTAATATTAACTCTGATTGTTTCATCAATACCTTCTTGGGTTTTCATTATTTCATGTGCAACGCCCCAATCTACAGTTTTATCCTCATGAGCCTGATAACGCCCAACAATGGTCATATTTGAAGGACTAAAAACGTATAAAACGACCATACCTCCAGGGAAAAGCCCTGCATTAATTACAAAATGTTTATCTACAGTTATTCCAATTTTTTTTGCATCTTTATCCCAATATGGTCTTTCGCTGCCATTTATCATTAAGGATTCTATTTTATCTGAATCGAGTTGAAAGATTCCCGAATAACTTTTGCTTTCAGTATATGAGAGCCAAGATATGTCTAGCGTTTTAGGCGAAATTCCTTCTGCTTGGCCAGAAGAAGAGCCATCATTGTCACCTAAATCATAGCTATTAATAACATCATCAAAAGGCATGTACACATAACTACTTTTGGGATTGCCACCTAATATTAAATGTCCTGAAAAAATTTCAGCAGGGTAGTTTTTTGGTGTGCAGACTGCAGCACCCCAAGAATATTTTTCTTCTTTCATATTATTTTGACATGATGTTAAGGTGATATTCAATGCAATTAAGACAGTAATTAAACAATGTATTTTCTGTTTCATCGTTATCCTTTGATTATTGTTCGTTTCCAGATTATATTATTTTGGCTATCCTGTGTGGGTTCCATACCAGTTCCCTCTGCTAGCGAGAGCATCCTGCTCGTGCGCTTGAGGCTTAATTTAATTCGGGGACATAAACTTAGTGTTCACGAGCGGGACGCTCTCGCTAGCAGGGGGAAGACACAGGAGTTTAAAAGTGAAGAGAAAGACCTAAAATGTTTTACGTTTTCGATTTTTTGTTGGCTCCATTCCTAAAGAACCATTATCAGCTGACCAATGCAGGTACTTATTACGAAGCTCCCTTAAATCTTTTTGTTCTTGTATTTCCTGCTTATATGTTTCAAAGAGTATATTTCCATCTTTAATACCTTTATATTTTGCATGAATTTCACCATACCATTTAAAATCATAAGGGTTTGCATCACCAAAAACATATTTTCGCAAACGCTTTTTTACTCGCATAAGCAAAGCATCCTTAGAAATACTGTATTTTTTTATTTCTAATTTTTCCATGTTAAATGGTACTTTTTGTGCAGCTATGGCCGATTCTGCCATAAAATGCAATGTAATATAGCTGTAAGTGTTTTTTAAGTTCCTTACGCCTTTTAATTCGTGTTTAGGGCCAAAGAAAGAAATTTGCAGCTGATCATCAAGATACCAAGATTCGGCAATCAGCTTTTCTGAAAGTTTATTAAGCACTTCTTTAAAATTTTTCTCAATGATTGCAACTGTTTCAACGCCATTATTATAACTGCCGCCGATGTCTGAGTGCACGCCAGGAAATTCTTTCTCTTTTCCTATAGTAGTTTTGGTAAGCGAAAAATTATTACGGTGTTCATCAGTTGCAATAAAATGCATTACAGTATTCGCTTTAGACAGATTATTTAAAGGTATCTCCGTTTTGTCATTCTCGAAATTAGGTTTTGCACTTGCCAGTGCTGAATAAGACGAAACCGTATCAAAAAGCCCCAAAAAACGTACTTTTATCAGACTTACTTTGATACCGTTTTGTGCCAGATAATATCCCAAATACCCTGCTTTGTTTTTTTGATTGACAGATAAAGGCATAGCTTTTTTGCTGATTTCATTTAGAAAGACTCTGGCAGCGGCTGCACCACGACTGAAACCAAAAACATCCAGATAAAGTACAGGCACTTCTTTGTTTTTACTTTCTTTGTCGATTGTTGCAGCCAACTTTTTACAGCCTTCTTGTACTTTAGCTAATATGCCTGTATCTCCAGTACCAAAACCAGCACCTAATAGTTCATCACTTTTTTCTTTTACGGTACCGATTCCGTCAACATATACCGCCAAATTATCTGGATATACGTCATGAAGTCGTGCTACATTAGACCAAGCATTATAATAACTGCTGCTTTCATGATCTCTGCCATATCTTCTATAAGCTTCTGCCGAAATTTCTTCTTCGGGCGTTAATTTTTCGCCTCTTGCTCTTTTATCATAATATTCCTTGGCTTTGGTATTGTTTTTATTGTTATTGGTTCCATCAAAAAAAACTCCTATAGTTAAATCTTGTGTTTCATCCTCTTTTTCAGGCGGCGTGTAATCTCCAAATATTATACTCATAATCAATTCAATTTACCTGTTCGCGTTACTCTTTCTCTTATAGGATATTGTTTGCCTCCTTGTTCAATATACAAATCAGTAACTCGTTCTGACTTATTTTCAAGATCAGGGTTAATTTTTATAACCATTTCTGCGGGTTTGTTTTTATCAATATGCTCCTTAAACAATTTCCTAATTTCGTTTTTATCAAAATCCATTGGGAATTCATCATATCCGCTTATTTCAAGGTATTTTGCCCAATAATACTTATCTTGGGTGAAAGCAATGCGGGATACAAACTCTTGTTCTTTTTTGCCGTTTGTAACAGACCAAAAAATTTGAAAAGCACAAGGAATTGCCCTATGCCTTTGGTCAGTTGGTCTGTCGAAAGGGTCTTCGAATTCTCCATTGGACATTTTAATGTACAATCTACTAATTTTCGAACCTTCTGGTAATATTACTTTTGGTCTCCATAGGTATTTTTTCCTATAGGCTTCGTAAACCTCTGCTGGCGGATATCCATTTTGGCTTATATATTCTCTTAATTCTTTGGAAATTGTGCCATCATATGTTAGCATATCCTTGGCATAGTTTTTTTCAAACATATACTTTTCCTCTTCGGTAATCAGTTTGGGATCTAAAATAGTTTCATGAGCTTGAAACCTCGCTACTTCTACCTGCTTGTCTGTTCCTGCAACCCAAACCACCACCATTCCTTTTGGACCTAATCCAATGTTTATGCAATTATAAGGTTTTGTTTCAGCTTCCGGACCTTTTTTAGAATAATAGCCTTCATCAAAAAGTTGCTGTATTTTTTCAACAGGAAGCTTCCATTCTCCTTTATAAAATTTATCGTCTACATAAGACAGCCATGTCATATCTAGTCTATGAGGCACGGGAGCTTTGATGTCCGTGTCACTTATACTACGTCCCCATCCAGCATTACTAAAACCTCCCATTTGACTAAAAAAATAACCTCCTGCTGCTCCCGTATAGACTTCAACCGGATATTCTTTTGGGGCTGAAATATGTGCAGACCACTCATATTTTTTTTCTATATATGAACTCATTGTTATTATTACTACAGTTATTACTACTATGATTATGAAACCTAATAAAATGTTATATTTTCTGACACTATTTTTTCTCACCTCTAATGGTTGTTATTTTAAGATTGTTTTTCTTCGCCATGAGCTATTATTTTTTTTCCACTTATTAAATTTAAATCTCCTTTTGTAGCTTCAAAATTTAATTTGTTGGAATCTTTTTCAAGTTTTCCTTTAACAACTAATTGATAGTCCTCTATAACTTTTATTTTAATATTTTTTGCTCGTTTAGTTATTCCCATAATTTAAAAAATTAAAAAAGATTAGATTTTTCAGCACTATTAATATGGACTTGTTTTCCACTTTGTATAGTCATATTTTCTTCATTACTATAGAGGCTTACTTCTGAAGCTATTTCATTTGAGATGTCTGAAGTGCGACTAAAATCCTTTTCAACAAGTTCAGTTCTATTATCTGAGCGCTCCAGAATAGTGCCTTCCGCATTTATAAAAATATCATTTCCTGCTTCTTGCGTCATATTGTTTCCTGCACTCATATCAATATCAGTTCCTGCTTTTACTGTTATGCTCTCGCTAGCCTCAAAAACAATATTTTTAGCGCGTATTGTAACTGTTTCAGGAGAGGTCACATTAATGCTTTTTGTTTCTTCATTCATATGCAATTCATTCCCGCTTGGGTCAGAAAGCCAGATGCCCACTTTTTCAATAAACTTGAAAAGCTGTCCAAAAGGGAGTTTCCATCCTTTTATTCGGTTTTCGGCATCAAAGAAATCGGGCATTTCTTTTCCGTTGTAATAGGTGCCAGAAACATACGGGCGTTCTGCATTGCCGGCTTCAAAGCTCACCTGAACTTCTTCGCCAATTTCGGGCCTGAAGTAAAGCCCTTTTCCAGAACCGGAGTAAGGCTGAACCACCCGCATCCAATCGCTTTTGCTTGTCCAGCCATTCCAGAAAAAATCCACTTTTATGCGTCCCATTTTTTCAGGGTCGTTATTGTCAATTACTATTGCGGGCTGGCTTTCGGCGGTAGCAAATACATTTACGTCTGTGTAGTGCGGCGCTGCCACATCGGAGGGAATTGCTTTGAATTGGCAGGTGTAATTTCCGTTTACTTCAGAGCGGTGCGTAATTTCAACAGCCAGCAGGTGGTGCTCTACGTTCTTGTTTTCGATGAAAAAAGTCTGTCCCAAACCTATAGGCAGATAGGAGGTGCCGCTGTAAAATATGCTGTTGGCATCGCGTGCAGCGGTCTGCATTTTCACCATTTCGTCAATTTCCTCTTTATTTTGGGCGTTGCTGGTATACGCGCCGTTTTCAAGTCCGGGTCTTACAATGTAAGGCTGCTTAAAGACGGCAAGCGATGCAAATCGGTCTTGGCTTCCTTCGGAGGTTTTTTCTGCACCATTTTTTATGCGTGAAGCGCTATTGTAGTCATAGCTGCTGAACGAGGTTTTATGCGAAATCAAGCTGGCCTCGATGCTAAAGTTATGGAGCGATGATTCGTTTATAAGCTTAATATCTGTGTTTTTAATCTGGCCAAACTGCATGCGCATTCCGTCAAAATAAAACCATTGGGCGTAGCGTGAAGAAAGGCGTTTAAGAAAATCAAAGCTTGTTTCGTTGTACTGGGTTTTAAAACTGAATTCCTTTGTATAAGTTGGAGTAATGGCTTCCCTCTGGTAAAATTCTCCTGAACTTTCTTCGGCAAAAATCTCCAGTCCGATCTGCTGGAGGCTTTTCTCGCGAAAGATTCTGGATTTTGGCATATCATCAAGAGCAATGGTATGGCTTATTCCTGTAACGTGCAGTCCGGCAGGGCTTCCGTTCTTATCGATAGAGCCCAATTTTGTAATTCTCCCTTTAGACATTAAGCGGATGCCTTTTACCTTAAAGGTAAAAATTACCTCGCTGCCAATGTAACTGCTAATAGCTTTTTCCTGATCCTGCGGAGCAATGATAGGTTTTCCGGTGTATTGCCAAAAGAAAGAAAAATGATGGTGGTCTGCCATTTTTTGGGAAAGCTCAAGATTGTAATAAATCACATTTTGGGTAAAGCCTTCTATGGTGATATTTACCTGTTCGGAGAATTTTGACATTTTTTAGAAATTTAAATAGTGTAGTGATTGGTTAAATTGAAATCTATTTTTTAAAGAACTTGGCATTGCCGAAAACCGATTCTTTGGCGGTCAGTTCTATGGATAAGAGCATTAGAATTTGCTCATGCTGTTACATTCTTCTTCGTTGATTTATAGTTTGCTAGAAAGCTCATGCTGTTAATTTTAAGGTTAATGAGATGCAATAGTTTTGTGATCCTTTATTCTTATATAGAGAAGGATAGGGGGATTTCTAGATGTAATTGGGTTTACTGCTGGTATATTCGCAGTACTTTTAGTGTGGTATTTGGTAAATATATAGTGAAGGGATAAATAAAGAATGCCTCTAAAAGACAAAAGAATAGCAGAATAAGGTTTTTGTTATGTGATTTAAGGTCAAAACGCTACAAATAAAAACCCAAACCCTGCCAATACCAATTGGCAGGGTATTTTTTTACAATCAAATAGTACTTTTAATTCCTAGATTTTTTAACATTTAAAAGACATTATTTTAAGGCCAAATCACTCTAAAATTCTTACATTACCCTTTTAAAATAAAAGCCGATAAAGATGAATATAAACATCTCAGTTAAACAATTAGGAAAAAAACATCCGCTACTTCAGGAAAAGAATATAGATCTAGCAGTAGAAAATCCTATCATTACTACACAAAAACTCATAGAATCGATTGTTGACCATCAGGTACAATTGTTCCGTTCTTCATCCTTTGAGTTTGAAGACGAAGACAAAATCCATCTTCCCAAAGAAAATTATTTACCCATTCTTACCGATACCGGAAAAGTAGGTTTTGGCGCGCTGTACAATCACAATCAAGTAGATTTGGCCAAAGCGCAGGAAAATGCCATTGTAGCTTTCGAAGACGGTTTGTATGCTATTTTCTACGGAGACGATCAGCTGGAAATGTTAACCGAACAAATCGATTTATCTCAAAACAAATCCATCACTTTTATCAGGCTGACTTTCTTGGCGGGAAGCTACTGGTAATTAAAATTCCAAAAAATAAATCCCAAATTCCAAAATTGTTTGGGGAAATCCTTCTACTTCGCTCAGAACGACAAAGTGAAGTAATCTAAAATCAGAAATCTAAAATAAACAATATGACAATTGAAGATTTATTAAAAAGTAAAGTAATCGAAAATCCAATTAAGAGATTTAAAAAAGAATTGGAAGAAATTGTAAACAGTAATCTGGTTACTAAATTATTTTCTAAAACAAAACTAAAAAAAGAAGTAGCGGAGTTTGGTCTAGAACTCGTAAAACTTCAGGACAATTATTACAGCAATTATATTTCGCTGGGTTCTACAGAAGCCGAAAAGTTTGCGACTTTGGTAAAAGAGAATATGTGGGAAGATCAAAATTACTACGATCTTTTGCTTTACTTTTTTGGCGAAGAAAACGCCGCCTACGTAAAAGAAGCTTGGAGCAGATTGCCTCAAAAAATGTATCAGACAGGTTATACGCGAAGAGCATTTAGGGCACCAAATCACAAAAGTTATTTGCTGGTCAATCAGATTAATTTTCTGCGTTCTTTGCTAAACGGACCTTACAAATACAATTATCAGGACAGCACCACTTTTTATTATGATTTTAGTATTGAAGATGAAATTCGTTACGATACCGAGATTTCAAATACCATTACTAAATTCATGGTTTGGTCTGCTGCATTGGATTCTGGTAAGGAAGGACTTTTCCAATTATTTGAAGACATTATTTTCAATAAAGATCCGTACGGAAAAGTGTCTAGAAATATCATCAAAGCCCTTTTAAACAGCGAAAAGCAGGGAAACTGGGAGTTGGTAGAAAAACTGCTTTTGGCGGCTCAACGTCAGGAAGGTTTGCGCCAGACGATTCTGGAAGCTTTAGACGAAACAAGCATTGGCGCTTTGCAATACATGATTAAAGTGCTTATTGATAATAAACTGACTCGTTTTTCATCGGTTGTAAGAGCGATTGATACGTGGACAGGTTTGGGTTGGGATTCTGAAAAAGAAACTACAGTTCGAAATATTATCGAGTTGGCTTCGGGTTATTTTTCAAAACCAGAAACGATTGCGACTGGCGTAAAAAGCAAAAATAATAACGAAGTCTATATGGCGCTTTGGGTTCAAGGTGTTTTGGATGTCGAGAAAACAGTTCCGTATCTGCACGAATTATTAGAAAAAAGTTCGGTCGAAAAGAAATCGCTGGCATTGAAATTTGCGGGAGAAACCAACGATCC
The DNA here is from genome assembly GCF_056824325.1 of Flavobacterium sp. B330r. Taxonomy (NCBI): domain Bacteria; kingdom Pseudomonadati; phylum Bacteroidota; class Flavobacteriia; order Flavobacteriales; family Flavobacteriaceae; genus Flavobacterium; species Flavobacterium sp. B330r. Next base: position 308,189 of record NZ_CP124860.1, on the reverse strand, counting down.
TTATATCGAAATGCCTCTTTATTTTAAAGCGTTAGAAGATGAGAATCTGCAGGTTTTAGCGTTTGCCGTTCCGAGAATGAATGCTTTGTTGGAAGCCAATACAAAGTCGAAGTTTTATATCGAAAATGCAGATTATCCGAACTTCTTTGATAAAGTTTACAATCTTGCACAAAGCATTGCCGAAAAAGAAAAAACTTTTGAAGGAAAAGTATTTTCGTGGTTAAATGTAAAATTCGAAAGAGATACGCTTTATGCCGCAGCGATTAATTTGGTGGGCGATAATACCGAAAGATTAGAAGCGGTTTTGCAACATTTTGAAGGCTTCTCGATCAATTTAAGAGAGAAACTGACCAGAAATTTATTGGGAAGTTTTTACAGCTATTCGTATTACAGCAATCAAAACAATTCAACCAAAACAGAACCGACTGAATTTCAAAGAAATTTTGCTTTGCGAATTTTAAAAGACAGAGGAGAATCTCTTGTGGCTTCTGCGGTTAATGTTTTAAAAGATTTGAGTTTAACCGAAGAGGAATTGGCTGTTTTTCAGGAATTATTTAAACGTAAAAATTCTAATTTAAAAAAGAATCTAACAGCGATTCTGATTAAACAAGAAGATCAGAAAGTAGTCAAATTTGTTGATCAGACCGTAGAAAAAGGCGATTTGGAACAGCGTATGTCTATGTTGGACGTAATGCTGCAGCTTCAGAAAAACAATAAACTGACGGATAAGGTTAACGATTGGGTAAAAGATTATCTGCAAAGGCCAAAAATTACAGAGAAAGAAACCAAATTTATTGAGCAGTTAGAACCTTCAAAAAAGAAAGATCTTTTAAGCGCAGAAAACGGTTACGGATTTTTTACGCCAAACGAAATTTCAGTTTACGAATTGCCAAAACCAAAAGCAGATTCTGTGTATGCAAAAGCGGTAAAAGAACATCAGTACGGTTTTTCCAAATCGATGTCGCATATTAAAGACGAAATTGCGAAGCTTTATAAATTGTTTGAAGAAAACAGAAATTACGAATACGAAATTGAAAACTACGATAATAGCAAATCGACTGTTTTATTGGGGAATTCTTTTAGACCATTAAAAAATCTAAAAGACGATAAGAATTCAGAATTGGCTGCAACCAATTATCCGTTGTATGAAGTTTGGGAAGAATGGTTTAAAAATTCAGGTTTAGTAGAACGTGATTTGTTTTTGCTAACGTTTGTAAGCAATTGCGATCGAAAAATCTGGAGAGATTTTCTAGAAAAGCATGTTTTTTATTATAAAGAATTACTGCCACACCCAAACAAAAGAGGTTACGATTGGGATAATGCGATTCTGAATATTCTGAATGCGTTGCAAGTAAAATATGCTTTTGAAGAAAAAGTAGATTTCTTAATTGACGCTAGTAGCGCTTTGTATGCAGATCTTCCAGAGTCTGTAAAAGAGTTTGAATACGTGCCAGGTAAAAATGAATATTATTACAATAACAACAACGGAAACGGTTGGCAAAGCCAGAACTTTTTTGATGTTTATCTAAACAGAATCGACTTAAGAAATGTAACTACAGAACAAGAAATTAAGATATGGAATCTGTACAGATGGAGACAGTTAAACGGACTGGAAAAAAATATTTCGCACTGCAAACCTTTTGTTCAGTTATATAGTGCTGCATTTGAACAAAAGTTAATTACCGAAGGTGAATTGTACGAAGGTATTTTGGAACCAGAAAGAATTTCATTTTTAACGGGCGGAACCAGAAATTATAGAAATCAAGGAAGCGAAGACTTATTGGTTAGATTTCCGTTCCTAGTTTCGATGATAGATAAAATTCGCGAAACATTTTTGGATGTTGAGGTTAAGAGAGGAGATTCTAATACTTCGGTAACGCATTTGGTACAGAGTTTCCAGAAGATTTTTGGTGCCAACCGTTTGGTCGAATTGATTACAGCGCTTGGTAAAGCAAGTTTATACAAAGGGTATATTTATTCTTGGAGTTATACCGATTTAACGAAACAGAAATTATTTAGCTTCTTACTGAAAAGATGTTATCCGCTAGAGACAGATACACAAGAAAGCTTTAATGCTTTAATTAAAAAAGCTAAAATCTCTGAAGAAAGACTGATTCAGACTGCTATTTATGCGCCTCAATGGCAAAAGTTTATTAGCAGTTATTTAGATTGGAATGGTCTGGACGAAGGAATCTGGTGGTTTCATGCGCATACCAAAACAGCATCTTACAGTGCTACAAATTCGGAATTAGAAAGTGAAGCGGCGAGATTTTCGACTTTAGATTTGCAAGATTTTAAAGATGGTGCCGTAGATAAAGATTGGTTTACATCGGCTTACAAAAAACTTGGAAAAGCAAAATGGGAAATGCTGTACGAATCGGCTAAATATGTAACAGACGGAAACGGCCACCGTCGTGCGCGTTTATATGCAGACACGATTACAGGCGATTTGAAAATCAGGGAAGTTACGGCCAAAGTAAAAGACAAACGTGATCAAGATTATTTGCGCGTTTACGGATTGGTGCCTTTAAGTAAAGCAAGTCCAGAAAAAGATATTTTGGCGCGTTACGAGTATTTACAGCAGTTTAAAAAAGAAAGTAAAGAATTTGGATCGATGAAACAGGCGAGCGAAGCTTTGGCGATTCGTGTGGCATTGGAAAACTTAGCCAGAAATGCAGGTTATCCAGATCCAGTTCGTTTGACTTGGGCAATGGAAACCAAGCAAGTTCAAAATATATTATCAAAAGAAACCGAAGTGGTTTTAGATGATGTAACCATAAGTTTGGTCATTAATAATGAAGGAAAAGCCGATTTGGTTACCTATAAAGCAGGAAAAGAATTAAAATCGATTCCGCCGAAATACAAAAAAGACAAAGGAATTCTAGAACTGACGAATTACAGAAAAACGATGCGCGAGCAATGGACACGTTCGAGAAAAGGTTTGGAAGAAAGTATGATTCGCGGAGACGAGTTTTTATTCGCAGAAATGCAAAACCTTTTTGAGCATCCCATTATTTCAAAACATCTAGAGAAATTGGTTTTTATTTCTAATGACAATCAGATTGGTTTTTATGTTGATGGAAGTTTAGTGACCGGTTTAGGAGAAATAATTTCGTTGAATCAAAGTCAGACTTTCAGAATTGCACACTGTTTCGATTTGCATAAAAATAATGTTTGGGTAGATTATCAGAAATATTGTTTTGACAATAAATTGCAACAGCCATTTAAGCAAGTTTTTAGAGAATTGTATGTTCCAACGCCAGATGAATTAAAAGAGAAATCGGTTTCAAGACGTTATGCAGGGCATCAAGTACAGCCGAATCAAACTTTGGCTTTATTGAAAACAAGAGGCTGGAAAGTAGATTATGAGGAAGGATTGCAGAAAGTTTTCCATAAAGAAGGCTATCAGGTAAAAATGTATGCAATGGCAGATTGGTTTTCGCCAGCAGATGTAGAAAGTCCGACTTTAGAAACTATCGAATTTCATTCTTTAAAAGATTATAAAAACATTGCTTTTGAAGATATCAATCCGAGAATTTTCTCAGAAGTAATGCGCGACATTGATTTAGTGGTAAGCGTTGCCCATGTTGGCGGAGTTGATCCTGAAGCGAGTCATTCTTCTATAGAAATGAGAGCAGTATTGTTAAGAGAAACACTTCGTTTATTTAAAATTAAAAATGTTGAAATTACCGGAAACCATGCCATCATAAAAGGACAATTGGCAGAATACAGCGTACATTTAGGAAGCGCGATTGTACATCAGGTTCCGGGTAAATATTTATCGATATTGCCAATTCATTCGCAACACAGAGGACGTTTGTTCCTTCCATTTGCAGACGACGATCCGAAATCGGCTGAGGTTATGTCTAAAGTTTTATTGTTTGCGAAAGACAATGAAATTCAGGATCCAACTATTTTAAGTCAGATTGATAAGACGTATGCTTAAATTAAAAATAGAAAAGGCTGTTCAATAGTAGAACAGCCTTTTTTAAATTCTAATTTTTTTTAAGATAAAAGATAAAAAGGCGAAGTAGTTGTAGTTGGTAACAAAAAAAGAACGTTACTTTATCAAAGCTTTAACTTCAATAAAAAATGACAAATCTAAAAAACCGGGGAAAAGAAGCCAGCGATGATGCGCTCTTCGGAACTTTAAAAATGCAACAGAAACTAAAAGAAGCTGTTGCAGATATGCACTACTTTCTTAGCAGAGGTTATGGCGAAAAAGCAACATTGGTTTTGGTTGGAAATCGCTACCGTTTAAATGCGCGTCAGCAACAAGCTGTTCGTGGAATGAGTGCCTCCCAAAGTCAGATTGTAGACCGAAAATCAAAGGAAATTCAAAATAAGGATCTAGAAGGGAAAGAAATTGTTATTGATGGTTTTAATGTGTTAATTTTGCTGGAAAGCATCTTATCAAAAGCCTATGTTTTTACAGGATTAGATGGTTATATAAGAGATTTGTCAAGTGTTTATGGAACTTATAGAAAGGTAAATCAAACTTCGCAGGCTATTGACATAATAGTGGATTTTTTTAGAAACGAAAAAATAAAAAAGGCGCATTGGTTGTTTGATAAGCCCGTTTCTAATAGCGGAAAATTAAAACAGATAATTGAAGAAATCGCTTTGAAAAATTGTTTAGATTGGAAAGTCGAACTAGTCAATAATCCTGATAAAGTTATGTCAGAAAGTAATCAAATTGCAATAACATCTGACGCGTGGATTTTAGATCATGCTTTGGCAAATTTTAATTTGATGAAATATGTTTTGACTCATCTCAATATAACTGAAACTATAATTTGCAGTAAATAAATAAAAAAAGAATGTTCTTTTTAATGAGACCAAAGCTGTAATTCTTTAAAAATAATGAAAGAAAACAATAACAACAATACCTATATTTTTAATGATGAAGAATGGAAAAGCTGTATAAAGGTTTTACAGGCTTTAAAAGACAATCCGTTGGAGAATCCTGACAACGATTTATTTGCGGGTTTGATTACCAAAATTCATAAAAATGCAAAAAAAAATATCCGAAGCGTCAGTTATACTTCAAAAAAGCAACAGGATTTTCAGGTTAGTATAAACGCGACTATAGTATCAAAAGCTTTAAAAGGAGAAACATTATTTTCAGAAAAAGAAAATCCAGAAGAACAACAATTTACCGAATTAAATCTGCCTAAAAATTGTTATGCCTGTAATCGATCTTATAAGTTGGCCCATAGTTTCTACACAAGACTTTGTCCAGAATGTGCAGAAGAAAACTATGAAAAACGTTTTCAGAATATAGATTTAAAAGGAAGAAACGTAATTTTAACTGGCGGACGAGTAAAGGTAGGTTTTGCAACAGCTTTAAAATTATTGCGAAGTAATGCCAATGTTGTACTTACAACCCGTTTTCCTGCGCTTGCGTTAGAACAGTTCAAACTTGAAGAAGATTTTGAGCAATGGGGAGAAAATCTGATTATTTATGGTCTGGATTTACGAAATCTAAATGCTATTAATGAATTTGTATCATTTTATAAATCCAAATTTGACAGTCTGGATATTTTAATAAATAATGCGGCTCAAACTATAAAATATCCAGATGAATATTATGTTCCATTAATTAGAAAAGAAGAAAACCTGCTTGGAGAATTTTCGGTAAATGTCCATCTGATTGCCAATAAAACTCAAGTAACATCAGAGGTAAAAGCTTTAGAATATGGTTTTGAAGAACAAACCGAAATCGCAATTTCGCGTTTTGGACAACCTGTTGATAATCGGGATAAAACCAGTTGGAATTCTACTTTGGAAGAAATTAGCATGTATGAGCTTGTTGAGGTTAATCTGATCAATCAAATTGCGCCTTATTTCCTGATAAAAGAACTTAAACCATTATTTTTAAACTCAGTATTCGATGAACGTTTTATTGTGAATGTGACATCTTCTGAGGGAATATTTAGTTATACTAACAAAACGATTTTTCACCCTCATACTAATATGACAAAAGCAGCACTGAATATGATGACACTTACTTCTGCCAAAGAATTTGCAGAAGATGACATCTTTATGACCAGTGTAGATGTTGGCTGGATTTCGACCGGAGCAAAAGAAAGTCTGCGAAAAAAGCAGTTTGAAGAAGGATATATTCCGCCGCTGGATTCTGTAGATGGAGCCAGCAGAATTTTTGATCCAATCGTGCAGGGTATTAAAGGAAAAAGTATATTTGGGGTCTTGTTGAAAAACTACAAAGTTTCCAATTGGTAAAAGTTAGGATAGTAGTTTAATTGGAAAAATATTCCCCCCACAGGAAAAGTTTTGGGTTCGAGTCCCAACTATCCACTAGGGTGTTAGCTCAATTGGAAGAGCGTTCCCCACCACTGGGAAAGGTACAGGTTCGAGTCCAGGTGCACCCTTTTTTTTAAAGTTGCAAAGGTTCAAAGAGACAAAGTGACAAAGTTTTTTGTTTCTTAATTTTTGCTTCAAAACTTTAAAAAAAAAACTTTTTGTCTTAGCGCCTTCATGGCAAATAAAATATAAAGGTGTTAGCTCAATTGGAAGAGCGTTTACCCAGCAGGTAAGAGGTTGCAGGTTCGAGTCCAGGCACACCTTTCTTTTTTAAGTTACAAAGACGCATAGTTTCAAAGTGACAAAGGTTTTTTTGCTTCAAAACTTAAAAGAAAACTTCGTGTCTTAGTGCCTTCGTGGTAAATAAAAATACAAAGGTGTTAGCTCAATTGGAAGAGCAACTGTTTGCTAAACAGAAGGATGCAGGTTCGAGTCCTTGCACACCTATTTTTTATTATGCATTTTCGCGCTAGTAAATTCTTAAAATATGCGTTTCCATTTATTGAATTTTATGTTGTTGAATATCAGTATATTTAAGTTGTTTAAAAAAAAATATGTTAAAATTAATTTCATTAGTCAATTTAAATTATGACAAAATATACTACATTTGTGGCCATAATTAAATATTAAAATACATATGACACTTTCAATCGCAAAATATTTTGACCACTTAGCAGGAGAACTTCCGGCTAAAGTATCAGGATGCAATATGTATTTTTATGAAATTAAAATGTAAAATTTAGAGTCAAACTCATCATAAAACAGAAAAGCGTCCTCAAAGTAGGGCGCTTTTTTTGTTTTTAACCACTTCGACTTCGTTCATTGTGACAATAAAATGGAATAGAAAGACAATAAAATGATAGAATATTAAACCATAACTAAAAAAACTAAAAAAATAATTGACAAAATGTTTAATGATTAAACCAAATAGCGAAATATAATCTTGAAAAGTAATCTGATGAGTAACAGTCATTTGATAAAAAGAGAAATCTGCACCAGTTTGCGGACAGGGATTTCTTTGGTTTAATTTTAAGTATAACTAATTGATAATCAGAAAAATAATCTTAAAAAATATTTGGAAATATGATTTTTTCGACATTATCTTTGCCGAACAAAATTGAAACACAGCGTTTCAAATAATAACAAGAATTTAAAATATAATACAGCATACAAAATGGCTTTACAAAATAAAATATCATACGGATTACCACTAAACGCAAGATTCGATCTTGGACGTTTGACAATGCAGGTGCATCAATATAGGCAATAGGATAGTTATATCACGTTGAATTTTGTAAAGCACCTTTGATCGGGTGCTTTTTTTATGCCCAAAAAAATGATTTTGTAGCTCAGTTGGATAGAGCGTCTGCCTACGGAGCAGATGGTCGAAGGTTCGAATCCTTCCAAAATCACTTGTTCTCTAGAAGGAACTGGCTCATTGGGGTTACTGGCTAACCTTCCCGATTGTCTCTCGGGAGAAACGGATTCGACTCCCGTATGAGCCGCTTTTTTAAAGTTTCTAAGTTTCTGAGATGCTAAGATTCTAAGTTACATAAATAGACCTGGGAAGATAACGGAGGTTGTTTACCCGCTTTGGATGCGGGAGGTCGCAGGTTCGAATCCTGCTTCCCAGACAAATGAAATGGTTTTTAAAGTTGCTGAGATTCGGATTTAAAAGTTTAAAAAACTTAGTCCCTTAGCATCTCAGAACCTTAGAAACTTAATTAAAAATGCAGGAATGGTGAAATGGTAAACACGGCTGATTTAGAATCAGTTTCCTGAGAGTTCGCCCCGATAGCTATCGGGACTCTTCCTGTACAAAATGAAGATTTAAAAAAATATACAATGAAAAAGATAAGCACATTATTCGCCAAAGATCCTAATGATTTAGGAAGGGTTATAGATAAAATTAATATTGAAAACAAATGGGTTTTTGAAGGAGAAGCTATTGCAACCAGAAAATTTGACGGTACATCTGTCGCAATTATAGAGGGTGAAATATTTAAAAGGTTTGATGCTAAAAATGGAAGAACAATTCCGTTGGGAGCAATTCCTTGCCAGGAAGCAGATCTAATTTCGGGACATCACCCACACTGGTTAAAATGTGATCGTTCAAAATCAGAGGATAAGCATTTCTTTGAAGGTTTTGATGGATTAGAAAATAAAGTTGATGGAACTTACGAATTATGCGGACCTAAAGTACAAGGAAACCCTGAAAATTTTGAGAAACATACATTGGTAAAACACGGAATTGAAATACTTGATTTTGTAAGTCTTGATTTTGAGGATTTAGAAATATTCTTATCAGAGAATGACATTGAAGGTATTGTTTTCCATCACATTTCAGATGAGCGAATGTGTAAATTAAGAAAATCAGATTTTGGTATTAAACGAATGGAAGTGATGCTTAATGGATAGTAATAGTAAAGAGTTATTAGAGATTAGCAGTCCGTCAGTTCGGGTATTTTTATGAGATACGAACAGCAATTTCAAAAAAAAGAAAATATCGGGAAATTGTGTATTTATTTAAAAAATAATAATTAATAATTTAGAAATCATGGTGTTATATGATAAAATTATAGTGATTGATATTGAAGCAACTTGCTGGGAATCTAAGGAGGAAACACTCTTAAATCAGAGAGAAATTATCGAGATAGGAGTATGCAAGTTAATATTATCGTCTGGAGAAATTGAAGATAAACAAAGTTTTTATATCAAACCAGAAGTTTCTCAAGTTTCTTCTTTTTGTAGCCAATTAACTGGAATTACAAATGAAAAACTACAGATAGAAGGAACTTCTCTTGAGAAAGCATTGAAGAAAATTAATTCCAAATATTCGGCAAAGTATAGAACATTTGCCGGTTATGGCGATTTTGATAAAGAAATATTAGAACAAGAATGTAAATCAAAAGCAATTGAAAACCCATTTAGAAATGACTATTTGAATATAAAGACACTTTTTAATTTAGTTTACCTTCAGGAGAAACCTAAAGGATTATTGAAAGAGCTAGAGTTAATAGGAGAATCTTTTGAAGGAGAGAATCATAATGGAGCGGATGATGCTTACAATGCAGCCAAATTGCTGTATAAAGTTTTAAAGAAATAAAAAATTAAAAAAATGAAAGAATTATACAACCGAATAGCCCTTGTTGGAATTGAACAAGAAGAGTATGATGTAATAAAAGCCAATTATTCAGGACATATTATTTGGCATCAGTCTATTCCTAAAATCGTAGTAAAAGATGAAGTGCTCTATATGGAAAAAGCCAATGGAGTTGGAATGCTTCCAGTTGATAAAGTGGTTTATTATGGAATTTACGATAATGATTTCGATTTTATTACTGGTTTAGCAATTTGGCGAGGAGACTGTTATCCGAATGCGGCAGCAATGTTGGATTGCCGATTTAAGATTCCGTGCCTGGTAAAAGCATTATCTCTTTCGAAATTTAGTGCACCTCGTGGGTTTATAAGTGCTGGAGCTTCTGTAACTATTGCAAATGATACGGTTGCCAAATGGGGTAATTGGCATTGCGGCGAGAATAAACATCGTTTTACAGGAGAATGGGAAAGCCAATTTACGGCTACAATTGAACCTTATTATGAAGGAGAAGCCGTTCGTATCATGATGATTGGAGATGTTTATTGGCAGATTAAATTAGAAGGAGACGATTGGTTAAAATCTATTCATCCTGATAACGCAGGTTTTATGCCTGTTGATGAAGATTTACTAGCAGATACAATTTATATCAAAGAAACTTTGAAGATGGATATGATTGGAAATGATTATATCGTTGGAAAAGATGGTTCTAAATATTTGTTAGAAGTAAATCATATTCCGAACATAACTCGATTTGATGAAGTAAGAGAAGCTTATTTATCGACGGTTATAGAATGGATTAATTAAAAAAAATATCCTGCGCAGAATAATTGCGCAGGATCATTTGAATCTTTGTTTTAGAAACAAAAAACGTTCTTAAAAAAAAAATGAATATCAAAGGAGACTTTGATTAAAAATATCAAACAAGCCTTGTTGGGTGTTTCTGTATAGCACCATTGTAGCAGACTTTTCGCGAAAGCGTATTATGTTTTTCTATGCAGCTTGGTTTGGAGGTTTTGATGGTTTTCCAAAAAATTATCGCACAAGGGATCTAAGGGTTGTGGGTTCGAATCCCATTCACAGTAATGTGGTAGCTCAATTTGGATAGAGCATTGGATGTGTTATGCAGGTTCGAATCCTGCACCGAACACGTTTCGGTTGGACGAATTGGTTAGTCGACGGGTCTCAAAAACCTGTAACAGTAGAGACCATCACTCTTAAAAAGATGACCATTAGAAAAAACTAATTTGTCTTTGTCAGTGAAATTAAGATTTTAGAATCTGATGTTTCACACTCTGATAAAGCCAGTGCGAATCGAAATGTGTTTTGAAAAGTCTGTTTTCTTTTTGATTTGATTGTTAAGAGAATTTGGGGATTCTTTCAATAAAATAGAATCAAAAACAACTCAGACAGACAAAGAACAAACTATTCGTCCGTTTTTCTTGGAGGAGAAAGACAATGAGGTTTTTTTATTAAGAAGAGAATAGAGAAAAGAGAATAGAGAAAAGAATAAAGAGTATAGAGGTTTAAGATTTTGGAACATGAAACTTTAAACCTTAAACAAAAAAATATTATGATAAAAAGAATTAAAATCGAGACTTACCAAGTAGGCTTGGTGTTCGAAAATAGAAAATTAATAAAAGTATTAGAAGAAGGATTACACTGGATTTTTGGAAACAAAAACATTATGATTTACGATCTAAACGGATCTTTTCAGGCTCCTTTTGAGTTGGATATTTTATTGCAAAATGAAGTGTTAGCATCTCTTTTGGAGGTTATTGAAGTTGCCGATAACGAAATTGTGTTGCAATTTGTAAAAGGAAATTTTAAAGAAGTTTTGGTGCCAGGAAAGTATGCTTTTTGGAAAGGAGTTGTAAAAAATGAATTCATTAAAGCAGATTTGTCTAAGATTGAAATCACAGAAAATGTTCCAGTAAACTTATTGGAAAATGTTAAGATGAGATACTTCACAAGAAAATTTATTATAGCAAGTAATGACAAAGCTTTGTTATTTGTGAATGGAACTTTTGTGAAAGAATTGAAATCAGGGACACATTATTTCTGGAATAACGCCATTACAATCGAAGTGAAAACGGTTGATACTAGACAGCAACAATTGGAAATTTCTGGTCAGGAGTTGTTGACTAAAGATAAAGCAGGATTAAGAATTAACTTTTTTGTGAGATATCAAGTGGTTGATATTATGAAAGCTTTGACTGAAAATAAAGATTTTGAAAAACAATTGTATGTCGCAATGCAACTGGCTTTAAGAGCTTTTGTTGGCGGATTAACTCTAGATGAATTATTGTCAAAGAAGGATGCGATTGCCGATGCTATTTTAGAAGAAGCAAAAACTAAGATCAAAGATTTAGGTTTAGCAATTTCTGATGCTGGAATAAGAGATGTAATTCTTCCAGGAGATATGAAAGAAATCATGAATCAGGTTTTGGTTGCTGAGAAAAAAGCGCAGGCCAATAGCATTATGAGAAGAGAAGAAACTGCAGCAACAAGAAGTTTGCTTAACACAGCAAAGCTGATGGAAGAAAACGAAATGTTGTGGAAGTTGAAAGAGATGGAGTACGTTGAAAAAATCGCTGATAAAATTGGTGAAATCACCATTTCTGGCGGCGGAAACGTAATTGGTCAATTAAAAGAAATCTTCGTAAAGTAAAAGAACCATTAGCAGTAAATGTTGATCGTTTAAGTTTAATAATAAAAATTTAAGGATGAATCAAGAAATAGGATTTGCGTCGGGCCATAAAGGTCAAACGGATACAGTGGAGTTAAGTGAATCTTCGTTTGCCTCAATTAAAGGAGCAGATTTAGAATGCATTAGCCTATGGAATGAAAAGGTAAATTTTCGGGAAACCCTATATATCATTTAGAGATATTTCTCTAGTAAAGCAAGCGTGCTTTTAAACTTTGTGATATTGGATTTCCCAGAAAAGCCTTTGATTTCCTGAGATTTCCAAGAATTGCAAAAGAAAAATATCATGCAAAACAATACACTAGAAAAATATAAAAAAGCAATTAGAAATAAATACGAGATAGAAAAAGGCGGCAAATACTTTGATTATTTGTACAAGCCTTCTCGTGGAAAACTTCGTGATTTGTGCTGGCTTATTTTCGAAAATAACCCAACTCAAGATGATTTGAATGTTTTTAAAAACCTATTAGGGCTAGATTTCGATCATGCGAAAAAGAACAAGTTTAAGGAAAAGAAAGACAAGTTCAGACCTATCGAAACTTTCTTAAAAGGAGAAACAGATCCATCCAATATTGATGCTATAAATATGGCAGCTATTTTGGTTGATTTTGAGCCACGTCCTTTCAAAAAGTTTTATGAAACTTCTAAAAAAGAAGAGATAAAACCAGTTAAAAAGCTTGAGAAAGCTAAAGCTGTTTTTGAAAAGAAGAATGCTGTAAAAAAAGAAAAGTCTGAAAAAAAGTCTAAGAAAAGAAGTTTCTTTCTAGATTTTAAAAGCATGTTTTTCTGATAAAAACAGAGAAAACACAACAGAAACCATCAGTATAAAATTGGTGGTTTCAAATTAAAAAATTAATGAATCAAAAAATATTTTTTACGTCTGATCATCATTTTGGTCATACGAATATAATTAGGTTTAGTGAACGACCTTTTGCCTCGGTAGAGGAGATGGATCAGGAACTCATTAAACGTTGGAATGAAAAGGTGAGTCCGAGAGATATTGTCTATCACTTAGGTGATATTTCTTTGGCGAGACCAGAACGAACAAAAGAAATTTTAGATCAATTAAATGGTTCTATTTTTCTCGTAAAAGGCAATCACGATAAATCGGCGTTGAGTTACGCTAAACGATTTGAGTGGATTAAAGATTATTATGAATTAAGTGTTGAAGATGGAGATGCACCAAACGGAAGGCAGAAAATAATCTTGTTTCACTATGCAATGAAAGTTTGGAGAAGTTCATTTAGAGGAACATGGCACTTATACGGTCACTCTCACGGTCATTTATTTGATGATGAAACTTCTCGCTCGTTTGATGTTGGTGTTGATTGCCACAATTATGAACCTCTTTCTTATGATGAGGTAAAGGCCCGCATTTTAGCGAAAGCTTGGAAAGCTCCTTTTGGAGATAGGGAATTGTAAATTTTAAAAAAAAATTAAAAAAATGAAAACTACAGATAAAATTATTATTATCGATTTAGAAGCCACATGCTGGCAAGGCGCGGTCCCGAGCGGGCAGCAAAATGAAATTATAGAAATTGGTTTGGCTGTGTTGGACACAGAAACGGGAGCAATTTCTAAGAATAAAGGGATATTGGTAAAGCCGCAACGCTCAACCGTTAGTTTGTTTTGTACAGAATTGACCACCATTACTCAGGATTTACTTGATAAGAGCGGAGTTAGTTTCGAAGATGCTATTAATGAGCTTATCGACGAATATAATCCCGATTTCTACACTTGGGCAAGTTACGGTCAGTACGATTTGAATATGCTGAAAAAACAATGTAAATCGTTTGGTGTTTCCTATCCAATGGGAGAGGAGCATATCAATGTAAAAGAGCATTTTGCCGAAAAGTTTGGCTTGGTTAAACCAACAGGAATGAATGGTGCGCTTGCATTGCTGAATATTCCGTTAGAAGGAACACATCACCGCGGAATTGACGATGCCAAAAACATCGCAAAGATTTTGAATTGGTGCCTTAAAAATTAGAATTTAATTTGTTAATAATAGCTATCAAAATGCATGGTTGATAGCTGTAGAAGGAAACTGCAGTTGTTGCAGCTGTAGTTTCACTTTCTTGTTAAAAACAATTGCAAAAGCTAAAACGAATATTTGCGCAAAGGTTCGGATTTAATAATATATTTGTTAATGTACAATTTTTCGTATGAGACGGAAGATTGTTCTATTAAGAAATAAAATCCGATTCAGAAAGGTATAATTATAATACTATGGAAAAAATAAAAACGCCTTTTTTGGATACTATTTATCATCTCAGAACCATTGAACAGGTTATTTTGTATGATAAACTAATTACAATAGCCCAAACAGAGGAAAAAGAAGCCGTTTTGTTTCTGGAAACAGAATATGAAAAGGAAATTTTAGAATATCCAGGAACTGCCCCCGACTTTAATGGAGAAGCTGCTTTATGGTCTGCCAGAACGTTATATTTGGCCACGCAACTTTTATTGCACAGAGAGCATAAAATGAGTGATGTAAAAGAACTTTTACCTTTTTATAAAGGCACAATAGATGCTTCGGCAATTATTTCATCAGATCTTTGTCTGCGTTTTTTACCTCAGATTATAACAGAAATTAGGAAGATTGATCCAGAAGATTTGATTATTGATATTTTAGAAAAACATTTAATTCAATTTCATTATTCTGCTATTGGGTCTGATCTGGATTCGGAAAATGTAAATTTTGAGATAATCGCAGAAAATGATTGTTTACTGCAACTTTATATTGACCGAGTGGTGCAAAGAAAATCTATAAAATGGGCACAGTCTGATTTTATAAAAAAACAATTGGAAATAGGGTTTGGAGACTACCAAAAGCTATTCTGGGCTCAACTTTAAAAACAAACGAATTATTAAAAAATAGAAGTAAAATAATGAATGCTACAGCTAAATTAAATGCCGTTTTAAAACATATCAAAGAAACTTTTGTTGGTAAAAATGAAATTATCGATCTATTAGGAATTGGATTACTGGCACGAGAAAATGCTTTTTTGCTTGGACCTCCGGGAACTGCAAAAAGCGCCATTGTCAGATCGCTTTCTAAAGGAATCGAGGGCGACAAAAATTTTGAATATCTGTTGACCCGTTTTACAGAACCTAATGAGATTTTTGGACCTTTTGATATTCGAAAACTAAAAGAAGGAGAATTGATTACCAATACTGACGGTATGATGCCTGAAGCTTCTATGGTTTTCCTAGATGAGATTTTTAACGCCAATTCGGCTATCCTGAACAGTTTGTTGATGGCGCTTAACGAAAAAATCTTTCGCCGTGGTAAAGAAACTAAAAAATTGCCAGCATTGATGTTTGTAGGTGCAAGTAACCTTATGCCAGAAGATGAATCGTTAAACGCTTTGCTTGACCGTTTTTTGATTCGTATCAAATGTGATTATGTAGAACCAGATTTATTGCATCAGGTATTGCTTGCTGGATGGAAACTGGAAAGCTCGGTGACTGAAGAAGTGCCAACTATTTCGGCAGATGAGGTTCGCGAATTGCAAAAACTTTGTCGTCAGGTAGATTTGAGTGCTACACGAAACGAATATGTAGATATTATTCATAGTCTTCGAAATACTGGCATCAAAGTTTCTGACCGACGTGCCGTAAAACTTCAGAACCTTGTTGCAGCAAGTGCGCTAATGTGCGGAAGAAAAGAATCAATTGTGTCAGATTTTTGGGTGTTGAAATATATCTGGGATAACGAAGAGCAAATTGAAATTCTGGAAGGAATCATTAATAAAATTATCGAAAAAGATACTTCTACAGAAGCCCACCCGCAAGCGATGTACAATAAGACGCCGGATGCTGAAAGTGTAATGAAAGAAGTAAATTATCTGATCGAGAAATGGCAGGATGATAGCCTTTCTTTTGAAGAGCAAAACGTGATCAAAGATAAATTGAGATATATTCAAACCCGCTGCGATTGGATCAAAGATGCAGAAAAGAAAAAATACATTCAGGAACATATAGAATCTTTGTGGCAAAAAATTCTTCAAACTATTTAACATGTACTTTTTAGAAATTAATAAAGAGCATAAAGATTTTCTTGGTGCAATACGACATTGGGAAAATCTCAAGATAGCTTTTGAGACCAATACAATCTGGATAAAAGAGTTCACGGACGATCAAATAGGCTCCACTGAACTTCTACAGATTCCGTATACCAAAATATATGAGTTAAAAGAAAATTTGTTGTTCGAAAAAGGAAAACAATTACCTACCAAAAAACTGCCTTCGGGTTTATTATGGTCGCCGGTTTTGAGAGGTTTGCCTATTTCACTGCCAAATTTCAATCATAATTTTTTTGGTATAAGTGATACACTGCAGACTGCATTAAAACGATCGGAAGATGTAAAAGAAGCATACGCTTTATTGGTAGAATATCAGGAATTGAAATCCTATATCGAATCTGCACCAAAATTTAGACTTGAACCTTTGCAATGGGTTGTAATCAATAATAAAGCATTGATTATCGGGAAGCCTTTATTGCCTTTAAAAGGAAATACATTTTGGTCTAAGAATGATTTTTTAATTCCTACAGGGTATGATTTTGAATGGCCTGTTTTGGCCCAAACACTTAAGGATAAATTAAATCCTTTCGATAAAAATATAATACTATGGAATAAGGATAATAGTTATTCTTCTATTCCCAAACAAAATGTAAAACCACTATCAATTAGTTCATTTCGCTTAACTTTTTCATAAATTAAAAATGGAATTTCAAAGGTATTTTCAATCGTTTACAGACTATTTTTGGGAGTGGGAAAATCAGGTATTTTCTCCAGATAGCGTATTTGAGACGATCTCAATTCCGAATGGACAAACTATCGGTTATGAGAAATTTGTCTTTGAAATTTTAGAAGCGCTTTCTGATAGTAATTTTCCACCATTCGGAACTCTTTTATTAGCCATTACTGCTACCAATAATGATAGTAAAGAAGCTATTGATAGAATTCAGGAGTGGGCAAAAGGCATAGAAGTAACCAAATCATTTCCTATAGAACATTCGTTTAGATTAGGCGCCAGTATTGGTTTTATGAGACAGCTTTCAGCTTTGCCAGATGAATATAAAACTGGTGAAAAAAGGATGAAAATGTTTCAGACTATTTTTGATGGATGTCATAACAGAATTTCTACTGAAAAGGCCAAAAAGATTCTCGAGGAATACAAAGATAAAAGACATCATTTGGTGCGAGCTGGTGTAAAAGAGCCCTTTAATGATGCCAATTTTATAAAAGATTTTAGAACTCTGGCTTTACTAAAAAAGAATTTTCCAACTGTGGAGTCCATTTTGCATGCCATGGAAAATAATCCGCATGAGGATTTAAAGGAGAAGCTGCAAGAGGAAATTTTAGAAGAGGAAAATCTTATCGATGCAGCAACTTTTGTGGAACAACTTATAAATGATGATCGTACGTTTCATGTAGGAAGTCTTATCAAACGACTTTGGTCGGGGCTTCATATTCCGTTGCACCACAATCACCCAAGCGAACAGCCTTTGGGAGGAATCTCTGATTTGACAAACAAAGGTAACTTTGATAAACTGGTCATCTCTGAATTTGCGTATGACGATGACGTTTTTATGTCCAGAATAGCCAATAACGAAGCGCTTTATATTCAAAGAGAAGTTCCACCAGAAGCAGATAAGTTCGAACGTATTTTGATTATCGACAGCTCATTAAAAAATTGGGGAAATCCTAAGATTCTGTCTTTTGCTTCGGCAATTGCGATTGCTAGACATCCGAAAACCGATATTAAGTGCAGAGTTTTTATAGCAGGTCAGGATTTTAAAGAAGTTCCATTAGGTAATGTTCATGATGTAATTGAGGCGTTGAGCGAGCTTAGCGGTAAACTGGATTGTTCGCAAGGACTTGAATCATTTTTTCAGCAAAATAAAATTAGCAGTAAAAATCAGGAAGTATTTCTTTTTTCCTCAGAAGACAGTTTGAAACTGACGGCAATGAAAAATGTGATAAGTACTTATTATACTGAGATTAAGTATGTTTTTGAAATGGAGATAGAAGGCATCAAAGTCTATAAAAATCAGAATAAAGGCAGAAAAATGCTTCAGCATATTATAATGCCACTGGATGAACTGTGGGAAAAAGAAAAGCGAGATTCTCCACGCCGTAAGTATTCAGAAACAGACTTAGATAATATACCGCTTTTATTTCCATTAGAAAGAAGCTATCAGAATATCTTTTATTATGGTACCGACTTTTATACCTATCTAAACGGAAATTTATTCTGGTTTGTCAGTAATGAGTTCAACAAAGGATTTAAAAGAATAGATTCAAATCTTCCTTTTGACAAAGGAGAATTTGCTATAAAAACCAATGGCAAAGGCGAGAGATTTCTGTTGTGTTATGTAAGCGATTCGATACCAAAAATTAGTATTTATAATATTGATAAACAGGAGTTAAAAAGTAATTTGGTTTCTAATGAAGAATTTAATGATTTAAAAGTTAATGTTTTTGGATATAAGAATGAGTTTTATTTGACTGATGGTACAAGCTATTGGCGTGTCGATGATGGTTTAATAAAAATGAAGTCTGAATTTAGTAATTTGATTAATGATGCTTTTGTGAACTATAGCATGAAACAAAATTCTTTTGTTAGGGATTTTATGAATAGTAAGTTCAAATACAGCGTCATAAAAAAACTAAAAGGATTGTCAATTGTAAATGATAGTATTGAAATTAACGGATTTAACTTTACGCACTTAGAGTTTTCTAAGAGAGGTTATTATTCTACTGACTGGAAACACCCAGCAATACAATTTTACGAAAAAGTAAATCTTATTTTGAAAAATAGGGGAGCATCAGCTATTAATCTTGTTAAAATAATAAAACAAAATACAGGTAAATCTTTACGTGAAAGTAAGGCTATTGTAGATGAGGATTTTGGAGTGGTTTTAAATGATGTAACAAGACAGGAGGCTGAAATATTGAAGAATACTATAGAAAGTAACGGTGCTGTTTGTTATATAGAAACCTTGTGTTTTGAGTCTAAGGACGGAAGTAGAGTAACTAATAAGGATGGAATTCTAATATTTGAAAGCAGTAAGGAGGACATCTCCAAATTTTATATTCCTTTTATCGTAAACGGCAGAACAATTATGGCCTCCGAAAGTGAATATTCTGGTAACGATTATTTTATAACAGATTCTTTTCTGACGAGTGTAAAGGAGAAAGATTTTTTGGAAAAATATCTGGATCCGTTTATAAAAAATGTAAGACAAAATGGAACTTAAACTTAGCATAAATTCTAAAAATACATTTCCTAAAGGAGGTGTTTTCATAAAAAGCAGATTGCCGAAAGTATGGCTTCAGGAAATTCAGAATATGGGATTAGCATTCCATTTGGTCAAAACTTTCCCGGTTCCTGCCGTAAAGGCAAATGAGTTGTTTGGATGTATGTTGGTTTTTGATCAGAGTCTGATTAAAACGGATCGTATCGGAAAGAATTATTTCTGCCAATTGATAGAAAATAAATTATTTATTCCCGAAAATACAATTGTGACCCCTCAGCTAACAAAGGCTGAGTGGCACAATTTGTTTTCAGAGCACTATCATTTCATGCATCCAGATATTGGATTAGTAGAGTTAAAGGAAGAAGTTTCGTGGATCGATTTAATTGAAGTGCCAGTTTTAAAAGAAATCGATATACTGGAACCTTCCAAAACAGTTCATATTCCGAAGTATATATCATCATTACGTTACGAAGCAAATACAGAAGATATTCTGGAAGCGCTTGAAAAGCCATTTTCACAAGAAGATTTACCAGATGAATTACCATTTGATATGGAGGAATTAATGAAGGGAAATCAAAAGGAAATGGATAAGTTTTTGGCCTTTCTTGATAAAAATCCTGAAATGGCTTTACAATTGGCTATTCCTCTAGATACTTTAGGAACTGCAAGAGGAGGGTTTGATGGAAAATTTTCTTTTGAAGGAAATGGCTCAGGTTTCTCTGGAGGTCGTTCTTTTTCAGGAGGAAGCAGAAATAAAATGGATGAATCTGAATTTGATGGTAAGCCTTTTTTAATTGTTTTTAAGATAATTTTTGTACTGATCATTCTATTTAATCTGAAGAGTTGCAATTTCAGCAATACAAATCTGGGAACTAATTCGTCTCTAGCTTTGATTGTGATTGTGTTTGCAATTGGTCTAATAATAGCACTGGCACTTTTGAATAGCAGTTCTTCGAGTTCTTCTTATAGTTATTCACCACCACGTCAGCCATCACAATCTGGAGGAGGAGGCTCGGCTCTGATAGATTCGGAGCGTTTTTCTACAATACAAAGCAGATATGAAAAAATGGCTGAAGAATTTAAAGAAAAGAAAGATTATGCAAAGGCAGCCCATGTGTATATGAAACTGCTTAAAAATCATTACAAAGCTGCAGATGTTTTGGAAGAAGGGGAGTTGTACAGTGAAGCAGCAGCAGTCCATCTTAAATATTGTAATAATAAAAACAAAGCGGCGGAGTGTTATGAAAAAGGACATGTATACAGACAAGCAATTGAATTATACAGAGAACTCAATCAAAACGAAAAAGTGGGAGATTTGTATACGATTCTAAAAGACAAACCGGAAGCCGATAAGTTTTATGGTAAAGTGATAGATGACTATAAAGTAAATAATCAATACGTAAAAGCATCTTTTATTTATAAAAATAAAATTAAGAATATAAATGGAGCACAAGAGGTATTGATAACGGGATGGAGAAATAATAAAGATGCATTCAATTGTCTGAATAATTATTTTGCAAATATTGAATCGACAGAAAAATTATCTGGAGTCATAACCTCAATTTATGAATCGGATGTTTCGGCGGAGAATTCAGAGTTGTTTTTGCAGGCCATGAAACACGAATTTAAAAAGCATGAGGATTTAGAAGAAATTACTAAAAATATTGCTTACGAGATTGTAGCCGATAAGATTATGATTAAACCTGATATAGCATCAGAGTTGGTTGCTTTTAATGAAAAAAACAAATCAATGCTTAAAGATGTTATGAAATATAAATTAAAAGGAAGAAAGTAAATCTAAGTAAAATGGGTATATCATTCAATTGATTATGCCCATTTTTATTTTGAATTATTCAAATCCATTCTCCAGCAGCATTGTAATCATCTGGAAGATAAGTAAGATATTGAACCATTCTTGGGCTTTCTCCTCTGTTAGGTGTTGCGCAGTGTGGCAATGTATTGTGCCAGATTATAAAATCGCCTGCATCTCCTGTAATTGGTTTTGGTTGTAACGTTTTTAAAGCTTTTTCTCTTGGATTTTCATGTGGTTCAAGTTCGTCGAGCCATTCATCAATTTGATTGTGAAAACCTGGAACGCAATGGAAAGCTCCATCATTTTCTCTGCATTCAGTTAAATAAAATAACCCTTGTAGACCATAAGTAAGCGGTTTTTTTAAGCTCATATCCCAATGAAGCGGACTTCCAAGAAAGGTGAAATGATCTGTTTCGGGCGGATTAAAACTTACTTTATCTATAGTTTTGTAGATATTTGTAGTTCCATAAAGCTGTTCGTAAGCCTTTTTTACTCTTGGCGAAAAGCGATTACGATTTAAAGTTTCATGATCCGAAAAATTAAGCATAAGTCCTTTTTGTTCTTCGTGACGCTTGTACCAGCTTTCTTTTTCATTCGGATTCATTTTTAAATATTCCCAAATGGCTTTTTGTGTGGCTTTGCAATCTTCTTTTGAAATAGCATTTTTAACCACAACATAACCGTTCCGATTCCAAAATTCAAGATCCTGCTTAGACAAGACATTTACAGTTAAATCCTCAATTTCTTGATCAGTATTTCTTTTTCTATTATTAATCCATGTTTTGAAAGTTTCAAAATCTGGTTTTTCAGAATATAGAAAATACAAAGTATCTTCCATGCCAATGCCTAATTGATATAGTGTTTTAATCTGGTTATCCCAATTGGTATGGTCTGAATTCGCATTTTTGGAATCTAAAGTTCGTTTCCATAATTGTTCGAGAACTGTCCAAGGCATATTATTTTGTTTTAGATAAAAGAAAATCTAAAAATACGCGATTTAAAGTTGGGTATTTAAAGTAAAAATACCCGTTTTGTAATAGTAAAAAAGGCTATCTCAACGAGACAGCCTTTTCACTTTGGTTATATTATCTTGATTTATTAATTGTTTCCGTAGATTTTTGCATAAAGATCTTTGTAAATTTCTTTAATGATTTTACGTTTCAATTTTAGAGTAGGGGTAAGCTGCCCGCCGTCAATTGACCATACATCTGGAGTAAGTTCAAAACGTTTTACTTGTTCCCAATGTCCGAATTTTTTGTTGATTCCTTCTACTTCTTCATCGATGCGTTTGATAACATCTGCATTAGCGCTGATTTCCGCATCAGAACTTCCTAAAGTAATTTTATGGATTTTTGCCCATTCTTTTACAAATTCAAAGTTTGGCTGAATAAAAGCACCTGGCATTTTTTCGCCTTCACCAATAACCATTATCTGTTCAATAAAACGAGATTGTTTCATGGCATTTTCGATCATTTGCGGAGCAATATATTTACCTCCAGAAGTCTTGAACATTTCTTTTTTACGATCGGTAATTTTTAAGAAACCTTCGCTGTCAATTTCTCCGATATCTCCCGTATGAAAATAACCGTCAATTACAGCTTCAGCCGTTTTCTCTGGATCTTTATAATAGCCTAACATTACGTTTGGCCCTTTTAATAAAATTTCTCCGTCTTCGGCAATTTTTACTTCTAGGTTACGAATCGGCTTTCCAACAGTTCCAATTTTAAATCCTTTGTTTCTTTGGTCGTTTACAGCAATTACCGGAGAAGTTTCCGTTAAACCGTAACCTTCCATTACCGGAATTTCTGCAGCAGCAAAAACCCTTGTCAAACGCGGCTGTAAGGCAGCACTTCCAGAAACCATTAAATCTAAGTTTCCTCCCAAACCTTCTTTCCATTTACTGAAAATTAGTTTGCGTGCAATTTTTAATTGGAATTCATACCAAGCACCATTTGCTCCGTATGGTTCATATCTTAAACCTAAATCGATAGCCCAGAAAAACAGTTTTTTCTTGATACCGGTTAATTCAGCTCCTTTCGCATAAATTTTATCGTAAACTTTTTCTAAAAGTCTTGGTACAGCTGTAATTACAGTTGGACGGACCTCTTTTAAGTTGTCACTGATTTTATCAATAGATTCTCCAAAATAAACCGATACACCATAATATTGATAGATATACAAAATCATTCTTTCAAAAATATGACAGATAGGCAAGAAGCTTAATGCGGTGCTTTTTCCTGGATCAAATGGGATTCTTGGTGAGCTGTCTAAAACATTTGACACAATATTTTTGTGCGAAAGCATAACTCCTTTAGGTCTTCCTGTTGTTCCAGAAGTATAAATAATAGTAGCTAAATCATCTGTTTGAATACTGTCTTTTTTAGCTTCAACTTCGCTTTGATTGCTATCATCTTCGCCTAAAACCAATAAGTCTGACCAATGTTTACAGCTATTAATTTCATTAAAAGAATATACTTCTTTCAATGTTGGCACATTGGCTTTAATTGCATTTACTTTTTGTAACACTTCATCATCAGAAACAAAACAGTAAATACTGCCACTGTGGTTTAAAATATATTCGTAATCTTCTTCTGCAATAGTGGGATAAATTGGAACATTTTGCGCACCAGTCTGCAAAATACCAATGTCCATTATATTCCACTCGGTACGGTTATTTGAACTAATTAAAGCAATTTTATCATCTTTCTGAACGCCCATACGCAATAATGCTCTCGAAATAGCATTTGCTTTTGCAATATATTCTTCACTGGATGTTTTTTCCCAGACTCCATTTTTTTTGGTTGCGAGAGCAACTGGAAGGTTGTAAGTTTCTTGTTGATAATAGGGAAAATCAAAAAGGCGTGTGATTGAAACCATGTTTAATATATTGAATTTTATTGCAAATTAAATAAAATTTGGGTATGATTTTCAGTTTTATAAAATTTAATGGGAAAATTTATAAAGACTATTAAAAATCAACGAAAACGTTTTCTTTTTCGCCGTTAAATTTCTAAAAAATCAAGAAAAATTTAATTTGAAGACGTTTTTTAAAGGCTATTGTACGTTATAATCTTCGTATACTTTTACTCTTTCGCCCATTAAAAACATTTTTTTCTTAGCAAAATGAATAGAGAATTGAGAATAATACCATTCATTACTGTCATTTGGTCTGTACCAGAATGTGTAAGAAGCACTATTGAATCCTTCTTTAAAAACAGGAACACCTTCTTCAGTACATTCAATTCCCCAATTTATTTTTTGTTTGCTTAAATCTTCAGCTTGAATAAAACCGGTTCCGTCTGGATTTAAAACCGTAATAGGCTCTTTTTGGTTTAAAGGAGCATAAGTTCCAGGCACTGGATAGCCAATTGTAGTAGTAATATAACGCTCTTTTGAATTATGGGTAATCTGATCAACTTGAACTTGCGAATGCGATTGAAAGGCAGTAAAAAATAGTGTTACCACTAATAAATGTAATAATTTCATTCTATGTAGGATTAAGTGTTTTTGGGCTTAAGAAATCTGTCGAGCTAATTTCTTTTGGCGAATATAATCCAATTTTTTAATAGAATTATTGCTTGAAAATACAAGAATGAAATTTTTACATTTTTATCATTTTAGGTCCGTTTTTATTCTGTTGAAAACTGATTTTCTAGTAGTTTTTCTTTAAAATCAGATCTAAACGTATATGCAAATGTAACCATCAAAGCTCTTGTGTCAGATTTTGAAGTTCTGCTGTTTTTAAATAATAAGGTATTGTTTTTATAACCGCTTTCTAAAGTGTCAAATATATCGGTTACAACCAAACCTAAACGGGCATTTCCTTTTCCTAATTTCTGTTGAAATCCCATATCAACATTATAAATCGGAATTCTTTTTCCTTGGGGAGTGGCAACGGCCGAATTATAGTTTCCGATAATCTGAAGTTTTCCGCCTTTCCAAGGAACAAAGTTGTTAATCACTTTTCCGTACCAGCTGAAGGCACTGCTTACAATATCATCGGCCTGCGGTAAATTGTCAGCATTGATGTTTTGCTGAAAAGCGGTTAAACTAATATTAGCATCATAAAAACCAACTGGTTTAAGAGTGAAAATGGTTTCTAAACCATAAGTAACCGTGCTTCCAATGTTTTGGGGCTGAAGTAAAACCACTCCATTGTCCAAAAGTTGTGCATATTGTCTAATTGCGTCAGTTGCATTTCTGTAAAAAGCATTGGTCGAAAAAGAGTAGTTTTTCCAGTTTTTATTATAACTCATTTCGGCAATATGAATGATTTCGGGTTTTAAATACGGATTTCCTCCATGCGGATTTAACGCATCGGTAATGTCAATAAACGGATTTAAATCATCCAGATCAGGGCGGTTAATTCGTTTGCTATATCCTAACTTTATAAATTCATCTGGTTTTAAATTCAATTGTAAGGAAGCTGACGGAAAGAGTTTTAAGTAATTGTTGCTAAATCGGTCGCTATTGTTTTGTGTTGCCCCAGTATTGGAAACATTTTCTGCACGCAAACCTAAATTGTATTTCCATTTTGGGTTTTCGCTATCGCCAATAGAAGAATTCATCAGACCATAAACGGCATTTATCTGTTCGTTAAATTTGAAACTATTACTAGCTAACGGATTCACGATATATTCACCATTAATTAGATCAGCACTTTCAAAATCAGACTTAAAAAATCGGAAAGTTCCTTTGTAACCTGTTTCTATAATCGATTTTTCTGAAATTGGAAAAGCGTAATTTACAATGGCATTCGAAATATTCTGATTTTCATAATTGTGTGTTCTCTGCAGTAAAGCCTCACCAATCTGCTGCTGATATTCATCGTAATTATAAGTGTCAATATCAGTGTTTTCTTTATGTTTTCCAAAAGAAGATGTAATAGAGGTGTTTAGATCTTTTCGCTCGTCATCAAATTTACGATCATAGGTAAAAGCAAGTTCGCCAACTTTTGAACGTTCCAGTTCTAATGAATGTCTTCTATTATTGGAGAAAAAGGCATTGGCACTTGTGTTTACCTGCGTGTATAAAGTCTCGTCATTGTCTTGAGTTTCTAGATTTCCAAGTGCTTCAAATGAAAAGCTATTTTTGTCATTTGGAGAAAAATCAATATTTAATTTCAGATTCTGAAGGCCTTCAGTTCGTTCATCGTTTCGATTTTGATGAATATAATGTTCTTCATCAATAAAATAATTGGTTCGGTCGGCATTTATTTTCTTTGTTCTTCCAGCAAAGCGATTGTCATAGCCTAAACCAAAATTCCATTTTTCTGTTTTATGATTGAAAAGAACAGAACTATTTACTCTTCCTTTTGCACCAAAACCTGCGCCCAATGCTACAGCACCATTTGTACCGCTGAGGTTGTTCTTTTTGAGTTTTATATTAATGATACCGCTTTCGGCATTTGCATCATATTTAGCCGTAGGATTACTAATTACTTCAATACTTTCAATACTGCTCGCAGCAATCTGATCCATATTGGTAATAGCCGAATTTTTTCCGTTGATCAAAATCATTGGCGATTTTCCTCTTAACGTAATACCGCCTTCGGCATCGACGGCAACAGTCGGAATGCTTTTTAGCATATCTGTAGCAGTTCCGCCCGTTTGCGAAATATTCGAAACAGCATTAAAAATAAAGCCTTCGTTTGTTTTCTGAATCTGTTTTTTCTGTGAGTTTACCACTACAGTATTAAGCTGGTTGGCATCTTCTTGCAAAGTGATCGTTCCAAGTGAAATAGCTGTACCGGTATATTTTATTTTTTTAGTATTGGTTTTAAAACCAATTAATTTAAACTGAAGCAGATATTCTCCAGAAGTTACATTTTCTAATGAGAAATTTCCAGAAATATCTGTAACGGCGTAATTAGCAGTTTTGGTTGAATCGGCTGTGTTTTTTAAAATTACATCAACAAATTCTATAGGATTTTTTCCGTCTGTGATGGTTCCTTTTATAGCTGTTTTTTGAGCAAAAGAAAATTGGCTTAAAGTAAATAAGAGGATTGCGAGGTATATTTTGCGTATAATATTTTTCATGTAGCAAAGATATTTACCAGAATGTTTACGCTTGCTTAAGCTGTCTTAAGATACCATTAAATTAATCTTAGAATAGTTTTAAATAGTTTTTTATCCTCCCAATAATAATTAAGATAAAGTTTGTCATTTCGATTTCTATGATAAAACCAAATCTTTTTCATAAAAGGTTTGGTTTTTTATTACTGCAAAAACTCTATGGATTATTTTGTTTCTCACAGCATTTAAAACACTCATTTTGTTTTTTCCTTCATCAACTTTTCTAATGTAATATCTTCTCAGATCATTATCGAATCTAATTGCACTCATTGCTGCCAAATGCAGAATGGTTTTTAGGTTTTTATCTGCAAGCATTGATACTCCGGGTCTTCTTTTTAATGATGTTCCAGATTGAAAATCAAAAGGCACGACTCCGCTGTAGCATGCCATTTTTCTTGGATCAGTTATAACTGTAAAACCTTCTGTTTTTGATAATAATGTCCATGATAGAACTTGGCCCACTCCAGGAACAGATCTTATCAGTTTCTGTTGCTGGCTTAAACTTTGGTCATTATGTATTACTTTTTCAATATCATTTTCAATAATCTTAATCTGTGCATCAATGCTTTTAATAAGTTTGATGTTTAAGCTTTTCAATTCTTTATCCATTGCAATGCCTTTCATTAATTTGTAGTCATGCTGCTGAACCATAAGCTGTTTTTTGATTTTTATTCTTAAAGCTCTTTCGGTTAATAATATTTTTATCTTTTTAATGGAGCAGGAACTTGGTTTCCATTCCCTATTTTCCTGATAATTTTTTTCAATAAAACTACAAATTCGCAACGCATCAATTTTATCATTTTTGCCTCTGACAAGACCTATGCTTTTCTTGATATGCAAAGCAGATATTACATAAACCTTAAAGTTGAATTTTTCAAGTGCTTCAAACAGATTCCAATTGTATCTGCCAGTATTTTCCATAGCGATCATTACATTTTCACCTGAATATTTTTTGAAAAAATGCTTTATTGCCTGAATCTTATTCTCAATAGAAAAATAATTTACTGATTCCTCTTTAACACAAATATCCAAAGTCTTGCTGCTGATATCAATGCCGATAATAATGTTTTTCATAACTTTGCTTTTACGATTCAACAAATGATTTGAGAAATTCATCATAAGCTCAACTCCTTAATAACGGGTCACTAGCCCAAATTTCTATCTGAGTCTTTGATGAAAAGGAAGCTAAAGTCTTAATCGAAATATGAGTCACAAGCTCGGAGGAACGAACAGTTTACTTTTGCTTCCTTTCTCAATCATAAATCTACTTAAAATTTCAAAAAACAAATCTAAAGGAGGAACGAGGAATCTCCACAAGTAGCTCCGTCCAGAAAAGTTGACAATCTTTGTGGAGTCTCTTGCGGAGATTCCTCGTTCCTCGGAATGACAAGATTGCGTAAGAGTTGGAAATAAGCTAATTAGTAAAGATTAGCGTAATTCGTGGCTAAAAAAAACGCCCGATATAATTCGGGCGTCTTTAGTAAAAATATATTTTTAGATTTTCTCAATCCATTTTCTCGCGTTAACAAAAGCTTCATGCCAAGGCGAAACTTCGTCGTTTCTGTCTTTTGGATAATGAGCCCAGTTCCATTGGAAAGTCGAACGCTCAATGTGAGGCATCATAACCAAATGTCTTCCTGTTTTATCACACATCATAGCCGTGTTGTAGTCAGAACCATTCGGGTTTGCAGGATAACCTTCGTAAGCATATTTAGAAACAATGTTGTATTGGTCTTCTGCATAAGGTAATTTAAATTTACCTTCTCCGTGAGAAACCCAAACTCCTAAAGTGCTTCCAGCTAAAGTCGATAACATAACCGAATTGTTTTCCTGAACTTTTACAGAAGTAAAGATACTTTCGTGTTTGTTACTTTCGTTATGGTGCATTTTTCCGTGAACTTCGTGTTCTGGATTAATCACTTCCAATTCCATAAACAATTGGCAACCGTTACAGATTCCAACAGATAAAGTATCTTCTCTTTTGAAGAAATTGTCTAGAGCTGTTTTTGCTTTTTCGTTGTATAAGAAAGCCCCAGCCCAACCTTTTGCAGAGCCTAAAACATCAGAGTTAGAGAATCCTCCAACCGCGCCAATAAACTGAATATCTTCAAGCGTTTCACGACCAGAAATTAAATCCGTCATGTGAACGTCTTTTACATCAAAACCTGCTAAGTACATAGCATTTGCCATTTCACGCTCAGAATTACTTCCTTTTTCACGAATAATAGCCGCTTTTGGTCTTGGTTTAGAATTGTCAATTTCGGGTTTCTTTCCTGTAAAGTGTGCAGGGAAAGTATAATTTAAAACCTGATTTTTATAGTTTTCAAAACGTGCCTGAGCTCTTCCGTTTTTAGATTGTTTTTGATCTAATAAATAAGAAGTTTCAAACCAAATGTCTCTGTACTTCGCAATATCCAAATTGTAAATTCCAAATTCCAAACTTGGTGTACTTTGAACTGTACCTAATTTGAAGAACTCGATATTGTTTGCATTTAATTTTGCTTCAACAGCTGAATCAGATTTAGCCTGGAAAACGATTCCGATGTTTTCAGCGAAAAGGATTTTCAATAAGTCTTTTTCCGCGAAAGCGCTGAAATCAATTTTAGCTCCAAGATTAACATCAGCAAAACACAATTCTAATAAAGTAGTGATTAAACCACCGCTTCCGATATCGTGACCCGCTAAAATTTGGCTTTCACCGATTAATTCCTGAATTGTATTAAATGCATTTTTAAAGAAAGAAGCGTCTTTTATAGTAGAAGTTTCGTTCCCGATTGTATTTCTGATTTGCGCAAAAGAGGAACCTCCCAATTTGAAATCATCCTGAGACAAATTGATATAATAAATAGAATCTCCGTTTTTCTGTAAAACCGGTTCAACTACTTTTCTAATATCTGTACAGTTTCCTCCAGCCGAAATAATAACCGTTCCCGGCGCGATTACTTCGTCGTTTGGATATTTTTGTTTCATCGAAAGTGAATCTTTCCCTGTCGGAATATTGATCCCCAATTCAATTGCAAAATCGGAGCAACCTTCAACAGCAGCGTATAAACGAGCGTCTTCACCTTCGTTTTTACAAGCCCACATCCAGTTTGCAGATAATGAAATTCCTTTTAAACCATCTTTAATTGGCGCCCAAACAATGTTTGATAACGATTCTGCGATAGCATTTCTAGATCCTGCAACAGGATCAATCAAAGCAGCAATAGGAGCGTGTCCAATAGAAGTTGCAATACCTTCTTTTCCTAAATAATCAAGAGCCATAACTCCAACATTATTTAAAGGTAATTGTAACGGACCTGCATTTTGTTGTTTAGCTACTTTTCCTCCAACACAACGGTCAACTTTGTTTGTTAACCAGTCTTTTGAAGCAACAGCCTCTAAACGTAAAACGTCTTTTAAGTATGATTCAAAATCTCCTGCGTTGTACCCAACATCAGCATATTTTCTGTCGATAGTTTTGTCTGTCATAACCGTTTTTGGAGAACTTCCGAAGAAATCTTCTAAAGCATAATCCATCGGTTTAGAACCATTTGATTTAGATTCGAATGTAAAACGGTGATCTCCCGTAACATCTCCAACCTGATACATTGGCGAACGCTCTCTGTCGGCGATTCTTTGTAAGGTATCAATATCTTTTTGACCAATAACTAATCCCATTCTTTCCTGAGATTCGTTACCAATAATTTCTTTTGCAGAAAGCGTTGGATCTCCAACTGGTAATTTGTCTAAATCAATTAAACCTCCAGTTTCTTCCACTAATTCCGAAAGACAGTTTAAGTGTCCTCCAGCTCCGTGATCGTGAATAGAAACAATTGGGTTATTATCGCTTTCAACCAAACCACGAATGGCATTAGCAGCACGTTTTTGCATTTCAGGATTTGAACGCTGAATCGCATTTAACTCAATTCCTGAACCGAAAGCTCCAGTATCTGCAGAAGAAACCGCAGCACCACCCATTCCGATTCTATAATTTTCTCCTCCAAGGATTACGATTTTATCGCCTTCTTGTGGTTTCTTTTTAATGGATTGATCCAGTTTTCCGTATCCAATTCCACCCGCTTGCATGATTACTTTATCGTAACCAATTTTACGGTCGTTTTCTGAATGTTCGAAAGTCAAAACCGAACCTGTAATAAGCGGCTGACCAAATTTATTTCCAAAATCAGAAGCTCCGTTTGAAGCTTTGATCAAAATATCCATTGGGGTTTGGTACAACCATTTTCTTTCTTCAACGGCATTTTCCCATTTACGATCTTCTTTCAAGCGAGAGTAAGAAGTCATGTAAACCGCAGTTCCAGCTAAAGGCAATGAACCTTGTCCACCAGCTAAACGGTCACGAATTTCTCCTCCAGAACCTGTTGCGGCACCGTTGAAAGGTTCCACTGTTGTTGGGAAATTGTGTGTTTCGGCTTTTAATGAGATAACAGAATCAAATTCTTTTATTTCGTAAAAATCAGGTTTGTCTGCCGATTTTGGTGCAAATTGCTGCACTTTTGGTCCTTTTACAAAAGCAACGTTGTCTTTGTAAGCAGAAACGATATCGTTAGGGTTTTCCTGAGATGTTTTTTTGATTAATTTAAAAAGAGAAGTTTCTTTTTCTTCACCATCAATAACAAAAGTTCCGTTGAAAATTTTGTGACGGCAGTGTTCTGAATTGGCTTGTGAGAAAGCAAAAATTTCAGAATCAGTTAACTTTCTTCCTAATTTAGTCGAAAGATTGTTTAAATATTCTACTTCTTCTTCGCTTAAAGCTAAACCTTCTACTTTGTTGTAAGTTGCAATATCATCAATATCCAAAATTGGTTCTGGCTGAATGTTGATAGTGAAGATTTCTTGATCTAATTCGTTGAATTTTTGAGAAAGCATTGGATCAAAATCAGTAAAATCTTCCGTTGCAGGATGAAATTCTTCGATTCTGATAATGCCAGAAATCCCCATGTTTTGAGTAATTTCTACAGCATTTGTACTCCAAGGTGTAATCATGGTAGCGCGAGGACCAACAAAGAAACCTGTCAATGCAGATTTTTCGATCTTATTCGCGTCGGCAAAAAGCCAGTTTAATTTTGAAATGTCTTGAGCTGAAATTTCGTTTTGCGTTTGTACTGCAAAAACAGTTTTGCTTTGGTTTTCAAAGAAATGGATCATTTGTGTAGTTTGTTGTATTGAGGTGCAAATTTAGTCAATCTAAACCGAAAAAAAAAGCAACAATAAACGCCTTTTTAATTATTTATTTTTGCCCTTTTTTGCCCTGAAAATGCAATTTTTTTGCTAGTTAAAGTGCCCAAAATTTAACATTTTTAGATCTTTAATTTTTGCCTGTAAACGTTTGTTATTTTTCAAATTTCAATCAAAAAACTACTTCATAAGAACAAGGGAATTCTTAAAATTTAATTACAAATTTTTCTAAAGGAAATCCGAGAAATTTGCAGAATGGGTAAAATTTAATCTCGCAAAGACGCAAAGGCGCAAAGATTTTTTTTAGTTTTCTGACTTAAACTTGGCGACTTTGCGTCTTTGCGAGCAAAATTTATAATCAAAATTCTTTAAAAAAAACTTAGCGCCTTCGTGGCAAAAAAAAAAAGTTACTTAGGAAAATCTTGACTCTGATAAGCTCCCAAATCTGGTGGCGAAGTTCTTGTAATTCCTAAAATGTCGGTTGGAATCATAAAGACGGGATCTCCTTTCGCGAAAGCGGCAGAAGTTTTATCAATATTAAATTTATTCTGAGACACATTATAAAATTTCGGATTTTCATTCAGAATTATATTCGTGTAATGTTCTGTGTCGGTCTTGAATTGATAATTAGGATCTTTAGTCGAACTGCTGAATTTCAGTAGACAATTATTTAATTGATAGACAAATGGCGCATTTGCATTTTTATCTAAATTGAATTCGTTTGTAGCCGAACCATAAATAATACAATTATTAAAAATAGCATTGGTTAAAGGATTGGTTTCTGGAGTTGCTCCAGCTAAAGAGTTGCTTAAATTTACTGCAACTTGAGAACTGCTTGACCAATTGTTGTTAAAGGTGCAATGCGTAAAGTTGTAATTTCCACCATAAACGCAGGATAGAGAAGCTAAACCAGCATAGTTTATTACAATATTGCTAGCAATAACATGAGTATCTCGAGCTAAAATTCCGTATTCGGCGCAATTGTAAATTTGAGTGTTTTTAATTTCGAATGTATTATAAGGACTTTGCAAGTCCAAACCAATAATCGCATTTTTCAAAGTTAAATGATTGATGGTGTGATTGGCACTTCCATTAGAAAAAATAACCGATTTCCATTGTCCAGGAATATCAGAATAAAGTGATTCTAAACGATCGCCTTCAAAGACCACTTCATTTTCAAGTTTATCAGTTGTAGAGGTTGTTCCGTTAATTTGTAGAGAAGCGTTATTGCCAACATACAATCCAGAATTGGCATGAAAATGAACTCTTGCGCCAGCTTCAAAAGTTACGGTTTTAAATTCTGGAACTCCTGCGTAGCCATAAATTACGTATGGTTTTTCATTTGTAAAAAGAAGTTCATTTCCGTTTGCAGGATCATTTTCGTTTAAATAAAATCCGTCAACATCTTTCCCGTCAATTTTAATTTTTTCTTTGGTTCCGTCGGGATTTTGATTTGGGTATAAAAATACAGCATCTTGTATTAAGGTCACCAAGGCTACTTCCTGCAAATTAGCTCCGCTGTCAAACTGAATTTCATCGGTATATAAAAAATCTGTTGGATTGGCATCCGTAATATCTGCTGTAGTTTCTATAAAAATGTACAAACTGTCTTTTGCTAAAAGCGTAACATCTTTAAAAATCTTTCCATTGTTGCCACTCATTCCGTCAACAGTCATTCTGTATTTGGAATTTAAGCCTTTTTTAAGTTGTACAGTCGGAATCGAAATATCATTTTTACTTCGATTATATACTTTTAGTTGATAAGTGCTTGAGCCAATATTTTTAAAAACAGTATCCAAATAAACTGTGTCTTTTGAGAACTTTAAATCTCCAGTGCTGGCAACGGTATCAAAGTCAGTTCTACAAGAGCTAACAGCCGAAAGGATCACGAGTAAAAAAAGAACTAAAAGATGGCGCATTTGTTATATTTTATGTAAAAATAGGAAAAAACTTCTATGTATCATGTAGATTTAAATAATTTTGAAATCCTCCAATTCTTTTAAAAATAAGCAGCCAGTTCTTTAACCTGAAGTGACAGCTTTTTTTGGTAGGCACGGTGTTTTTAGAACCTATTTATTCTTTAATTATTTTAACTAACTTACCTTCGATGTTTAATAGATAGATACCTTGAGCGTAAGCT
Organism: Flavobacterium sp. B330r; assembly: GCF_056824325.1. NCBI lineage: Bacteria > Pseudomonadati > Bacteroidota > Flavobacteriia > Flavobacteriales > Flavobacteriaceae > Flavobacterium > Flavobacterium sp. B330r. Next base: position 273,586 of record NZ_CP124860.1, on the reverse strand, counting down.
GATAAATCAATTGTATTACTTTGCGTTTTTAGAAGTTGTTTGCCTTGTATGTCATATAATTTTACTAACGGAACATTACTGTTATTATTTTCAATATTAACTATTCCTTTTGTTGGGTTTGGATATATTTGGTTATCAACAGTGTTTGGAGTATAATCATTCAAACCTAAAGTACTTCCTTGAATTCGTGCAAAATCTTTCCAGGCTACGGCAGATTTGTATGCTGGTACTGTTCCATCTGGTACCTTTAATATGCAATTCGCTTTATCTACTGTCCAAAAAGTATAGGTAGCGCAAGTGGCAGGAATAAGACCTAAGACATTTATTTGCATCAAACCACTACAGTATCCGAAAGCAGTATCTCCGATGCTGGATACATTAGAAGGGATAGTTATACTAGTAATGCCAGTACAATTTAAGAAAGCAGATTTACCAATGCTACTTACAGCAGCAGGAATGGTTACTGTAGTAATAGCTATGCAATCTGAGAAAGCATATGCTTGAATACTGGTTACAGTATCAGGAATAGTTATGCTCGCAAGGGCTCTACAACCAGAGAAAGTAGATTCGCTAATGGTGGTTACAGCTGCAGGAATAGTTACGCGAGTTATAGATGTACAACCTTCGAATGCAGAGGCACCAATACTTACTATCGAATTAGGAAAAACCAGCTCATCAGTAGTATTTGTTGTTTTCAAAGAATTATTAGAAGCTTTTTTATCGGTTGCTTTAGGGGTGTATATTATTGAGGTTAGTTCGGTACAATCTTCAAAAGCATAATTTCCGATATGGGTTATTCCATCTTCTAAAACAACTTGTTTTATGTTAGTATTCCCGTTCCAAGGAGAAGATTCACTTGTGTAGTCCGGCATAGCCCCTGAGCCTTTAATAATAAGAATATTGTCAGTGATATACCAGGTTAGAGGGCCTTCTGTCCCACTTTGTGCAAAAATATCAAATTTAACATTCCAAAGAATTTTCCAGCCGGTTGCAGCTTTATAAACAGCCTTACGATTGTTGGGGAAATGAAACGTGCAATTATTATTAGCTACACCTCCAACAAATGTTTCAGGAGTACAAGTAGCAGGAGTAAATCCGGGAACATAGACCTGCGTTATTTTACTACAATTGTCAAAAATTTTTTCTCCCATGCTTGTTACGGAAGCAGGAATTGTTATTGTTGAAGAGATATTTGAGCAATTTGCAAATGCATTGCTTTCTATATTTGTTAAGGAATTAGGAAGGTTCAATGAAGTTAATGCTGTGCATTCTTCAAAAGCATTTTTTCCAATCCGGGTTATCGAATTAGGAATATTTACAGTATTTAAATTAGTACAGTGAGAAAAAGTAAATTCTAAAATTTCGCTTACAGAATCAGGAATCGTTATTGAAGTTAAACTATTACAAGAAAAAAAAGCATAAGCTCCAATATTGGTTACCGAAGAAGGGATCGTTATTGATGTTAAGTTAGGGCAATGTGCAAAGGCAGTACTTCCAATGCTTGTTACAGTAGAAGGAATCGTTACGGAGGTTAATGCATCGCATTGAAAAAAAACATTTTGCTCAATACGGGTTAATGAATTAGGAAGAACCACGGAGGTTAATTTCGAGCATACCCAAAAGGCATATTCTCCAATGCTGGTTACTGAATTAGGGATATTAATCGTAGTTAATTCACTACAATTTTCAAATACACGTGATCCAATGGTAGTTACTGAATTGGGAATGTCTATTGAGGTAAAGCTTGAGCAATAAGCAAAAGCACCATGCCCAATACCGATTACCGAATTAGGAATGGCTATTGAGCTTAATTTAGAGCAATGCGCAAAGGCACCATTTCCAATATTGGTTATGGTATTAGGGATATTTATAGATGTTAACTCAGTGCAATTGTAAAAAGCTTCGTTACCAATATTACTAACTCCAGGTTCTATAACGACTGAAGTAATTACAGGGTTATATAATGTTTTAATATATTTGCTGGACCACGGTGGGGATTTAGAATCGTTATTATAAGTATAATCAGGCATAGCACCTATCCCGCTAATAGTGAGAACTCCATTATTGATTTGCCAATCCAAGTTTCCTGTCCTCCCATATTGTGCAAAACTTTTTAAAGACAGTAGTAAGCAAGTAATAAAAAGAAAGTAAAGTTTTTTCATAGGTTCAGTTTAGTCATTTTTTATAAAATAAAATCTGATAAAAATAGAGAATTAATTGTAATTAAGATATCATAGCATTCAATAACTTTTGAATGCTATGATTTTCTATTTAATAATAGCTAGCTTAAAGATTAAGGCTAGTGTTCTAACAAGTAATTGAAATAATAAATTAATACTTTTTTGACTTCTTTTCTTTAATTTTACGATTTTAAAGTTTATTTTAATGAATTATACAAAAGAGCAGATTTTAGCGCGCTGTAATGAGTTTTCTAAAAACACATTGATGGAAACGTTAAAAATAGAATATATCGATGCCGGAGAAGATTTTTTAACTGCAAAAATGCCTGTAAATCCAAGTGTTCACCAACCAATGGGATTGTTGCACGGAGGCGCTTCTGTAGCTTTGGCAGAAAGTGTTGGGAGTGCAGCTTCTTTCTTTTTTATCAATCCGAAAGAACAGGAAGTAAGAGGTATCGAAATTTCGGCAAATCATCTAAAAAGTATTCGCGAGGGTTATGTTTTCGGAACAGCTCGAATTATTCACAAAGGAAGAAGTCTTCATCTTTGGGAAATTAAAATTACCGATGAAGCAGGAAACCTAGTTTCGCTTTGCAAATTGACGAATATGGTTTTGGATAGAAAGAAAAGCGAATAAATATGAATTCATTTTTCTTAAAAATTAAAAATCATAAAGAACAAAATTTACCTTTTGTACTTTATTCAAAACCCAATACAGAAAATTATGTTGGGATTTTACAGCAAAATAATATTTTAAACACCGTTTCGGATTACAGCGAAAAAGGATTTGTTTTTGCTTCTTTTGATGAAAAACAATTAATTTTAATTCCTGAAAATGAGTCGGAAATTATTACGGTTCAAAAAGAAAAGACTTCATTTGAACCCATTGAAATTGACGATTTGAGTTTTGATGCTGAAGCTAAATTTCAATATGAATATCTAGTAGCGCAGGGAATTCAAGCCATTAAAAATGAAGAGTTCAAAAAAGTGGTTTTATCACGAAGTGAAGAAGTTCCTTTGTCTAAATTTGATTTTATCGAAACTTTTCAGCACTTGGTTCAGCTATATCCAGCCACTTTCTGCTATTGTTTTTTTCATCCGAAAATTGGACTTTGGATGGGGGCGACTCCAGAAAAACTGCTAAAAGCAAACGGAAATGTTTTTGAAACGATGGCTTTGGCAGGAACACAAAAAGATAATCAAGAAGTAGAAATCGTTTGGCAGCAGAAAGAAAAAGACGAACAGCAATTTGTTACTGATTTTATTGTAAAAAGACTTCGAGAATTTACAGCTTCTGTTGTGGTTTCTGAGCCTTACAGTTTAAAAGCAGGATCGATCTGGCATATTAAAACAGATATTTCTGGAGTTTTAAAAGATAATTCGACTTTAGAAGAAGTAATAGACACGCTGCATCCAACACCTGCTGTTTGCGGACTTCCAAAAAAGAAATCGAAAGCATTTATTTTAGAAAATGAAAATTACAATAGAACTTTCTACACTGGTTTTCTAGGTGAACTAAACAGCACTTTTGCAGGAAATAATGCAAGTTCTGATTTATTTGTAAATTTACGATGCATGCAGATTCAGAACGAAAAAGCGATCTTATACATGGGCTGCGGTATTACAAAAGAAAGTGTTCCTGAAAGAGAATGGGAAGAAAGCGTTAATAAATCAATGACGATGAAAAAAGTTTTGAGAAAAAGTTTATAAATTGTTTCAAGTTTCAGGTTTCAAGTTTCACGTTCTGTTGACAACTTGAAACCTGAAACTTGAAACTTGAAACAAAAAATAATGAAATTAGACATATTGGCCTTTGGGGCGCATCCAGACGATGTAGAATTAGGTTGTGCTGGAACAATTTTAAAAGAAGTTTCCCTTGGGAAAAAAGTAGGTATTGTAGATTTAACGCGTGGTGAATTAGGAACACGCGGGACAGCAGAAATTAGGGATCAGGAAGCAAAAGATGCAGCTAAGATTTTAGGAGTTGTTGTGCGTGAAAATTTAGCAATGCGTGACGGATTTTTCGTTAATGATGAAAAACATCAATTAGAAGTCATTAAAATGATTCGTAAATACAAGCCAGAAATTGTGTTGTGTAATGCAATTGATGATCGCCATATAGATCACGGAAAAGGAAGCAAATTGGTTTCGGATTCTTGTTTTCTTTCAGGGTTAATGAAAATTGAAACTTCGATTGATGGAGTGCCACAAGAAGCGTGGAGACCCAAAGTGGTTTATCATTATATTCAATGGAAAAATCTAGAACCTGATTTCGTTGTAGACATTACAGGATTTGAAGAAAAGAAGATTGAAGCGATTATGGCGTACAAAACTCAATTTTACGATCCGAATTCAAAAGAACCTTCGACGCCAATTACGAGTAAAAACTTTTTTGAAAGCTTAAATTATCGCGCGCAGGACTTAGGAAGGTTAGTTGGGAAAGATTTTGCAGAAGGTTTTACGGTTGAAAGGTGTTTGGCAGTCAATAGCTTAGAAAATTTGATTTAATTTTTATAAAAATTTTTCATTTTTTTCTTTGTAGAACTCAACCTTTGTTCTATATTTGCACTCGCTAAGCAGAAAAATGGTGGTTGTAGCTCAGCTGGTTAGAGTAGCGGTTTGTGGTGCCGCGGGTCGCCGGTTCGAACCCGGTCAGCCACCCAGATTTAAAGCCTTGAAGAAATTCAAGGCTTTTTTTGTTTTCGTCAGAAAACAAAAAAAGCAAAATTCCAATAAAAAAAATCCAAAAGTAGAACAACTTGGAATTTGGAATTTTTTATTGGAATTTCATTAAAAAAGCCCAACTGCTAAGTTGGGCTTTTTTTGGTGGTTATTATATTTGGTTTTATGTATTATCGAATTTCTTCAAATGTATTGCCTTGATTTATATCTCCGGTTTTGAAACCTTTTTTAAACCAATACATTCTTTGCTCTGAAGTTCCGTGGGTAAAAGAGTCGGGAACAACGTGTCCTTGCATTTTACTTTGTATTGCATCATCTCCAACTGCATTTGCTGCACTTAAAGCTTCATCAATATCTCCAACATCAAGATCTTTTTGATTATCATGTGCCCAAACTCCAGCATAAAAATCAGCCTGTAATTCTAATGCTACAGATAATTTATTAGCTTCGGCATCACTTTTTCCTTGCTGCATCTGACGCATCTTAGAAGATGTTCCCATTAAAGTTTGAATGTGATGGCCAATTTCATGCGCAATAACGTATGCAATGGCAAAATCGCCTCCTTTTGCACCAAATTTAGTTTTTAATTCTTCAAAGAAATCTAAATCCATATATACTTTGCGGTCACCTGGACAGTAAAAAGGGCCCGAAGCAGATGATGCTCCACCGCAGGCAGTTTGTACAGCGCCTTTAAAGAGAACTAATTTTGGCTTTTCGTATGTCATTCCATGCTCAGCAAAAATCTTAGTCCACGTATCTTCATTGTACGCTAACAAAGTTCTTACATAATTACCCATTTCTTCATCTTCCTTGCTTAACGGAGCTGCAGCTTCAGTCTGTTGTCCTTGTCCGCCTTGCATTTGTTCTAGTATTGGCGCTATTTGCTGACCTGTTTCGCCGCCAAAAACATTTAGAAGCAAAACAATGATCCCAATAACTCCTCCGCCAATTATTGCTTTTCCTCCACCAGAAATTGATCTTCTGTCTTCGACATTATCACTTTGCCTTCTGCCTTGCCATTTCATATTGAATTGTTTTTTAACTTGTTATTTAAAACGTTGTACGAATTTATATATTTTTTATGATAAATTTTACAATTGAAAGGTTTATGTTTTGTTGTCAGTCGCAGTTTTCAGTTTCAGCAAACAATCTGAAACTAAAAAAATCACCCTAGCCATTTAACTAGTGCTTCTTCAACACTTCCTTTCATAATTGGTTTAGAAATATAATCATCCATTCCGGCAGAAATACATTTGTTTCGTTCTTCTTTTTCCGCGCCTGCTGTCACGGCAATAATAGGAACATCACGGCCCTTCTTGGTATTTCTAATTGCTTTTGCAGTTTCATAACCATTCATAATTGGCATCTGAATATCCATAAAAATAATGGTCGGATTAATTTTTTCAAATTGCTGAATGGCTTCATATCCGTTTTCGCATTCGAAAATGAAAGCATTATGATATAGATTTTTTATAATTGTTTTTAGAAGAAGCATGTTTACCTTATTATCTTCTACAATTAAAAAAGTAATATTGTTGTCGTTTGTCTCAATTTCGTCAGAATCTAAGTCAATATTCAAACTTTTAAGCTCGGCATTATATTTATCATTAATGCTGTGATTGCTTGTTTTTAAATTTAAATCAAAGAAAAAAGTACTTCCTTCGTCAATTTTACTTTCTAGTTGTAAACGGCTTTCCATTAAAGCAAGCAATTGGTTAGATATGGTTAAACCTAATCCTGTTCCTCCAAATTTTCTTGTTGTTGAGCTGTCTTCTTGCAGAAAAGCTTTGAATATTTTTTTTTGATTTTTTTCAAGAATTCCAATTCCGGTATCAATTACAGCAAAACGTAGAACACAATTGTTGCTATGGTTCTTTTCTAAAACCGAAACATTTAGTTTGATAGAACCTTCTGTTGTAAATTTAACCGCATTTGAAAGCAGGTTAATCAAAATCTGTTTGAGACGAACAATATCTGTCCAGATATATTTGGGAACATCGGGATCAATATTCAATTCCAGTTCCAGATTCTTTTTATTGGACTCATATACAATTAAATCGAAAACTTGTCCTAAGATTTTTTTTATGTCATATAGATCAATAAAAAGCTCTAGTTTTCCTGCTTCAATTTTTGAGAAATCCAAAATATCATTTATAATTTCAAGAAGGGAATGAGCCGACTGGTTAATTGTGGTCATGTATTTTTCTTGAATTTCCTCCAAATCCGTTTTCATTAATAAGTGTGTAAAACCAATAATTCCGTTTAGAGGAGTTCTGATTTCGTGCGACATATTAGCCAAGAAGTCCGATTTTGATTTATTTGCCGCTTCAGCAAGCTGCTTGGCTTTTATCGCATCTTCTATTTCTTTTTTACTTGTAATGTCAAAATAGATTCCGCCCACAAATTCAATTTCATCGTCTCGCTTAATTACATCTCCAAATTCTTCTATCCAAATAAATTCGCCACTTTTGCGCTGAATGCGATACACATTGTGTAAAGGCATTCCGTGCTGTAGATTATCGATTTGATTGTTGATTACTTCTTCTTTATCATCTGGATGAATTAACGATAGAAAAGACAAATTATTTTCAATAAATTCAGATTTTGAATATCCGGTAAGATTTAAAACTTCATCGTTTAAGAATATTTTGGTCGAGAAAGCATCAAATTTTGATAAATAAACGGTTCCAGGAATATTGTTTGCAATCAGTTTAAATTTCTCTTCGCTTTCAATAATCTTAGTTTCATTTCGGTTTCTTTCTAATGCCGATGAAATATTATTTGCCAATACCTGAAAGATGTTTATTTCATCTTCAGTCCATTTTCTTTCGGTTGTACAATCATCAAAACCAATAAAACCTGTAAAAAGATCATTAATGTAGATAGGTAAAATTAAGATAGATTGTATTTCATTGTCAATGAGAAGTTTTTTGAAGAAACCATCATTAAGATTTCTTGTAAATATATTTAGGATTTTTCTTTGCGATGCGACATCATATATTTCTTGAAGATTTTCTTCTGTCATATGATGCAAAGGGGTAATTTGATGGACAATACCCTCTCGTGACCATTTGTATTTTTGGCTTACAGTATTATAGATCGCATCTTTTTCGTAATAATACATATGATCTACTTTGGCTGCTTTTCCTATAATATTGAACGTTTCCTGAAACATTTGATGAGTCGTTTTGCTGAGCAGAAACTTCTCTGTACATAATGAAAGCGCGGATAAAAGCTGGCTTTTAAGTTCCAATTTTCTTTCTGCCTCTAAGCGCATTTGCGAAGAAATGGCAAGAGAAATCACATCAGATATGGTTCTCGCATAATTAATGTCTTCATTGTCCCATTCTCGCTTTTGTTCTGTGCTTTCAAAACAAGCAACACCTGCTAATTGGCCTGTTAAAAAAATAGGCACATCTAGCATTGATTTGATATTGTTTTTTGTAAAATAAAGCTTTTGAAACTCAGATGTTTCCAATTTGTTGAATACGTCTGGCGCGTTAATAATTGCCTTATTGTTTAAGGTTTCAAAATAAATAGGATAGGACTCTTTATTTAAAATGTTTTTGTCGCTTAAACTTTGATTGTCAAGGCTAAAAAGATTTTTGCAAGTAATTAAATCATCGTCATATTTCCAAAAACTTACGCGGTTAGTGTTGCTTATAGAAGCAGCTTCTTTTAATATTAAATCGATAACAGTGTTTAATTCGTTGTATTTGCTAAAATCTGTCGTGGATAATTTTTTGGTTGAATTGTTATAGGCTTCAATTTTTTTAAGACGTCTTTTTTTCTCGTTTTCGATATTTTTTTTCTCGGTAATATCTCTTGCAATTCCAGAGAAGCCAATTGTTAATCCTAATTCATTTTTACGAACAATAATTTTTTGAGACATCCATATTTCTTCACCATTTTTCTTCAAAATAGGAATTTCAATAATGGGATAATTGTTTTCATTGAGAACCAAATTTTCGTAAAAATCTACGGCACTATTGATGTAATTATCATGAATAAAATTGGAATAGTGTTTTTTGATTATTTCGTTTTGAGAATATCCAAGAGCAGAAATACCAAATTCATTTATAAAAGTAAAATGACCTTCTGCGTCTATTTCAAAAATAATATCGGTGGCCGTTTCAATTAGGTTTTTGTATTGATCCTGAACGATAACTTGTTCGGTAACATCTTGCCCAATGCTAATAATTAAATCGTCTGAAAACTTTTTATCTTTCCACTGAATGTATTTGTATTCGCCGTTTTCGGTTTTTAATTTTCTAATATAAAGTTTGTTTTCTTGATCTCGAACAGGATTGAATTTTTCTTCTGATTCTAAATCATGGGTTAATTCCCAGAATTTCAAACCCATAACTTGATCGGGTTGATATCCTAAAATAGGAGTTACGGTTTCACTACAGAAAAGTATTTCACCTTTTTGATTGGATGCTATTGTAAGTGAATTTCCTTTATGGACGATTTCGTTTGCAAATCTAAAATTGTCGCGATTGTTTAATAAAACTGCATATTTTACTTGATTTATAATAAAAATTAGAATGCAGAAATTAAGCAGTAAGATGGAAGATTTTATTGGAATAAGTTGAAGTGTTAACGTCGTAATTAGAAAGGTAAACGTTAAAGCAACAAAGGCCCAATAAATCTTTATAGGTTTAAGGATGTTGTACGAAAAGAAAAAAGAAATAAGGAAAACAATAATGGGCACAACATCATTTTTTAGCGTAACAATGTTGTAGGCTACGTAACTGATGTAAATAAAAAAGCTGGAAATAAAAATCTGCTGGATTTTATCTCTTATCCATTTAATTTTATCTGTTATCGTATAAATGACAAGTACCAAAACCCCAATTGAAACATTTACAATTAAGAGGCTTTTGGGTCTTATTTTGAAAATTTCATTTATGATTTCAATTACAATTACCGCAATGCCAAAAAATAAGATATAAAGCTGGTATTCTCTTCCAACGGCATCTTGTTCTTTCTTCTTTTCGATGAAATATCCGATTTTAGCTTTAATTCTAAAAAATTGATAAACCAAGAGCGAAAGGAAGGCAAAAAGCGATAAACCTAAAACAAAAAGTTTATGGTTGTTATAGTAAATAATATCGGAATTAAACACATACCATCCAGTCATAATTGATTCGAAGGCACTCCCAGCAGTGGAAATTCCTGAAATAACCGAATTGAAAAAACTATAGTTTGCGACCATAGAATTTGGGGTATGTTGGTTTAGTAAATAGTCTTTTGAAAATTCTTAAAAAGAAGTGGTTAAGTTCTCGGTAAATAAGAATTTTCGGTTTTAATCTACATTGTATTTTCCGATTGAATCAATTGAATCTTCTTCCTCAGATTGTGTTCCAAAAATGGCGAAATAAGTCGCGTAAATCATAGAGCTGTTAAAAACAACCGTAAATATGATTCCGACGCAACAGCCAATAAAACCAACCATGGAACCAAGGAAACCTATGATAAAAAAAGCAAATATGTTAAGCGGATTTTTTGTAACGATAATGATACTAGATTTTATAGCATCTATAGCTTTAAGGTTTCCAAAAACAATTAATGGAATAGAAAGATACATAAAGTAAGAAACCATAAACGAAATGATGTTTCCAACAAATACAATTCCTGAACTTTCGATTAAATTGGCAATGGCAGTTCCTAAAATTGCTGGAATAAAAGCAGCAACAAAAATTTGTGCAAAATAGGGTGCTTTGTAATAAGAGAAAATAGTGGAAACATTAAACTCAATATCTTTGTCTGCAGAATCGGCCATTTTTAGAAAACCAGCACCAAAAGGAGCTGTAATTCCTGCAACCACAGAAACAGCAACGGTTTGAATTACGAGTTGGATTGAAGTGAATTGTTGATTCTCAAAATTTTGAATGAAATCTTTTGTCATTGCCTCGGCACCAAAATAGGCAATCATTATACCCATAAAAGCGACGGCTGCAATAATTGAAAAAACTAGGATGATAAGTCCTGAGTAAAGTGCTATTTTTTTGTAATTTTCGAAAGCGTGATTAAAAACTGTAGCAAAATCAAGGGAAAAGCCATTTTTTTTAATGTCCTCAATTTGGTTAAGTGTAGATTTCATTTTTATGTAAGATTGTTTTATAGACTTGTAATATTTGAAAGGTATCTTGACGTAAATATAATATTTTTAATCAATTCAATATAAAAATCTACAAAACATTCCGAAATGTTTTTAACCGCTGTTACAGCCAGTCTAAAATTCGTTTTATGGGACCCAATTTATCTTTGTAAGGTGCGTAGCGCATAGGCAAATCAAGCCAATTGCCTTTTTTTACAATTGCTTTATGATGAGAAAATGTATCGAAGCTTCGTTTACCGTGATAAGCACCGATTCCGCTATGTCCAACACCGCCAAAAGGCAGTCTGTTGTTAGAGAAATGAATAACGGTATCGTTGATGCATCCGCCTCCGAAAGAGTATTTCGAAATTAATTTCTTTGAAAATGAATTATTTTCGCTAAAAATATAAAATGAAAGAGGTTTCTCATAACGGCTCACAACATTTTCGATGTCATTTTCATTTTCGTAAACAAGAATCGGTAAAATAGGACCGAAGATCTCTTCTTTCATAACGGCACTGTCCAAATCTGGTTCCTCAAGAAGAGTAGGCGCAATATAAAGTTGGCTGGCATTGCTTTCTCCACCAAACAAAATGTGCTCACCTTGAATCATATTGGTCAAGCGATACCAGTTTTTTGTATTTATAATTCGCGCAAAGTCAGGAGATTTGTCAATTTTCTTTCCGTAGGCTTTTATGATTTCTTCAATCATATAAGAAATGAAATTGACTTTCATGTTTTTCTGAATTAGAATATAGTCGGGTGCAATGCAAGTTTGTCCTGCGTTGATAAATTTTCCCCAGACAATTCGTTTGGCAGCCAGTTTTAAATTAGCTGTTTCATCAATAATACAAGGATTTTTTCCGCCTAATTCAAGAGTAACCGGAGTTAGATTTTCGGCTGCCGCTTTTGCAATAATTTTACCAACAGAAACGCTTCCTGTAAAAAAGATATAATCCCAGCGTTGCGCCAATAGTTTATTAGAAACATCAACACCGCCTTCAAAAACTTCTACGTGCTTAACGTGAAACGTTTTTTCTATAATTTTTGCAATTATGGCAGAGGTATGAGGGGTAAGTTCAGATGGTTTTAAGACGACTCTATTTCCTGCAGCAACTGCAGCCACTAGAGGACACAAAGCAAGCTGAAAAGGGTAGTTCCAAGGAGCAATGATTAATACATCTCCATAAGGTTCTTTATAAAGATAATCGGAAGAGGGAAAATTAAGCAGAGATGGAAAAACACGTTTTGGTTTTGCCCATTTATTCAGGTTTTTAATCGTATCCTTAAGTTCCGAAATAACGTAATTAGTTTCGGTTAAAACAGCTTCGAACTCTGGTTTTTTAAAGTCATCATATAAAGCTTTTACAATTAAATCTTCGCTTTTTTGAATATTATACAATAACTTTTTTAGAGTTTCCTTTCGATATCCGATGTCGCTTTTAAAGTCCATTTTTTTCGATTTGCTTGTTTTTTCTCTATGCAAGTTAATCGATAAAATTTAAAAAATTAACAATTAAATCATAAAAATCAGACAGCATTCCAAATAGGATCATCTGGAGTAGGGGCAATAATTGTGATATTCTCTTTTGAAACAGGATGAACAAAAGTTAGTTTTCTTGCATGAAGATGGATTCCTCCATCGGGATTGCTTCGGTCTGCGCCATATTTTAAATCTCCTTTAATTGGCGATCCGATGGCGCTTAATTGTGCACGAATTTGATGATGACGCCCCGTATGCAAATTGACTTCCAGAGCGGTATAATTCTGAAGTTCTTTTATTATAGTGTAATCTAAACTGGCTAATTTGCTATCTGGCACTTCTTTTAAATGTGCTTTTGAAGTGTTGTTTTTTTCGTTTCTTTTTAAATAATGAACCAATTTTGCTTTTTCGTCTTTTGGTTTATTTTTGACAACAGCCCAATATGTTTTTTGGGTTTCGCGATTACTGAACAATTCATTCATACGCGATAAAGCTTTACTAGTTCTAGCAAAAACAACAATTCCGGTTGTAGGTCTATCTAGACGATGGATAACACCCAAGAAAACATCTCCAGGTTTATTGTATTTGGCTTTAATATATTCTTTCACAACATCAGACAAAGGTTTGTCGCCCGTTTTATCACCTTGTACAATATCGCCCACACGTTTGTTAACCACAATAATATGGTTGTCTTCGTGAAGAATTTGGAGATTGTTTTTGTCTGAAATAATTTTCATTTTGAAGTGAAATTTTAAATTGAAAAACTTTGGCTAAAGCCTTTAATATGTCTTAAAAATAAGCCTCCAGCTTTAGCTGGAGGCAATTCATAAAAATCTTTGAGCCTTTGTTGCTTTATCTCTTTGAGCCTAAAAACTTAGAACCTTAGCAACTCAGAACCTTAGTATCTTAAAAATTAATATTGTTCCTTTTCGTTCGGGAAATCACTAGCCTTAACATCTGCAGCGTATTGACCAATTGCTTTAGTCATTTCGTCGTAAAGATTTAAGTAGCGACGTAAGAAACGAGGGCTGAATTCATTGTTCATTCCCAACATATCGTGAATTACTAAAACTTGACCGTCAACACCGCCTCCAGCTCCAATTCCGATTACTGGAATAGAAATGCTTTCAGCTACTTTTTTAGCCAGATCTGCTGGGATTTTTTCTAAAACAACAGCAAAACATCCCACTTTTTCAAGCATTTGAGCATCTTCAATCAATTTTTCAGCTTCTTCTTCTTCTTTAGCGCGAACACTGTAAGTTCCGAATTTGTAGATAGATTGAGGTGTTAAACCTAAGTGTCCCATTACAGGAATACCAGCGTGTAATATTTTTTTAATAGATTCTTTAATTTCTTTTCCGCCTTCTAATTTTACAGCATGAGCCCCACTTTCTTTCATAATTCTGATAGAAGAACGCAAAGCTTCTTTTGGGTCAGATTGGTAACTTCCAAAAGGCAAGTCAACTACAACTAAACCTCTTTCTACAGCGCGAACTACAGAAGAAGCATGATATATCATTTGATCTAAAGTAATTGGCAAAGTCGTTTCGTGACCAGCCATTACATTTGATGCCGAATCACCAACTAAAATTACATCGATACCAGCGGTATCAACAATTTTTGCCATTGTATAATCATACGCAGTAAGCATAGAGATTTTCTCTCCGTTGCTTTTCATTTCAATTAATGACTTTGTTGTGATTCTTTTATAATCTTTTTTTGCTACTGACATTTTAATGTTTTTTTGATGTTGTAAAAGTATTGAATAATTGTAAAAAGGGAATTAGCAATTATAGAATATTTCGAGAGAAAATGGTTTTCGGTCTTTAAATCCTAATAGAAATGGACTGTTTCCTATTACAATAGAGTAATTGTGTAGTGATTTTAATATTTTTTGCCACGAATTTCTCCAATTTTCACGAATTACTTTTGTATTTAAATTAGTGCTAATTCGAGGAATTCGTGGCAAACTTTAAATTTTAGCAATCAGCCATGTTTACAGCAATTGCAAGACCTCCTTCAGAAGTTTCTTTGTATTTTGAATTCATGTCTTTTGCTGTTTCCCACATGGTGTTAATCACTTTGTCTAATGGAACTTTAGCATTTTTAGAATCGGTTTCTAAAGCTAATTCAGCAGCGTTTATGGCTTTAATGGCACCCATTGTATTTCTTTCGATACATGGAATTTGAACTAGACCGCCAATAGGATCGCAGGTTAAACCTAAATGATGTTCCATGGCAATTTCAGCAGCCATAAGAACTTGAGCAGGAGTTCCGCCCATTAATTCGCAAAGAGCAGCAGCAGCCATCGAAGACGATACGCCAATCTCAGCTTGACATCCGCCCATTGCTGCAGAAATAGTAGAACCTTTTTTAAAGATACTTCCAATTTCACCAGCCACCATCAAAAATTGTTTGATTTCTTTTTCGCCTGCATTATGGTTTTCAATAACCATGTAGTACATTAAAACAGCAGGAATTACACCAGAACTTCCGTTGGTAGGAGCAGTAACCACACGGCCTAAAGATGCATTTACTTCATTAACGGCAAGGGCAAAACAGCTCACCCATTTTAAGATTTGACGGAATTTAACTTCCGTTTTTCTAATTTCTTCCAACCAGCTTTGCGGGTCAGTGTAATTAGATAATCCAATTAAGTTTTGGTGCATATCAAAAGCTCTTCTTCGTACGTGAAGTCCGCCAGGAAGAATTCCTTCAGAATGGCAACCAATGTACATACATTCCAACATCGTATTCCAAATACGCATTAATTCCGAATGAACTTCAGCTTCTGGACGCATCGAAATTTCATTTTCGTATACAATTTCAGAAATTGATTTATTTTCAGTAACGGTATAATTCAATAATTCTGCCGCGTTTTGAATGGGATAAGGAAAGGCACATTTTATAACCTCTTTCAGTTTGGCATTTGTACGTTCTTCTTTTACCACAAAGCCACCACCTATAGAATAAAAAGTCGATTCGTATTCTGAATCGTCAGATTGGTAAGCCGTAAATTTCAGTCCGTTTGCGTGAAACGGAAGAAAGTCTTTATTAAAAACAATGTCTTGAAGAAAAAAGAATGGAATCACTTTTTGGTTACCCAAATTGATTTCGTTTGTGGTTTCGATTTTTTTAATAATTCCTGCAATATCCTCTACAGGAATATATTCAGGATCTTGTCCGCTTAATCCTAGCATTACCGCAAGATCTGTTGCGTGGCCTTTTCCAGTTAAAGAAAGCGAGCCATATAAATCGACTTTTACCCTTGTAATATCGTCTAAAATTGCTTCTTCTTTCAATTCTTCTAGAAAGCGTTCCGCAGCGCGCCAAGGACCCAAAGTGTGTGAGCTTGAAGGGCCAACGCCAATTTTAAGCATATCAAAAACAGAGATACATTCTTCCATTGTTCATTTTTTGTTAAGACAAAGATAATCGAATAATGCAATGATGATTTCTTTTTTAATGTTAATCTTGCATATTTGTTAAAATAAATATTAAAATTTAATAATTCGGCAACGAAATAAATTTAAAACCTTAATATGCAGTTTCCGTAAAAAGTTCGTGTTTTTTCGGTATTTTTGTAGATGAACGAGTTACATTACTCGATTCTTTATTATTAATACTTCATGGATTTTGTTTTAATTCTGAAAACGTCTTTTTACAAATAATAATGCCACAAGAAGATAAAGTTACCCTATGATAGAATTTTTCAGACATCTATTACAAGAATTCGAATTACCACTAAGCAATCCAGTATTGATTTTTTCATTAATACTATTTATAATCCTGCTTTGTCCCATTTTACTAAAAAAAATAAACATTCCTGGAATTATCGGACTTATTATTTCTGGGGTTATCATTGGTCCGCACGGATTAAATATTCTGGCTAAAAACTCTGCGGTAGATTTATTTTCTACAATCGGGCTTTTATATATCATGTTTATTGCAGGTTTAGAATTGGATATGAACGAGTTCAAGGCCAATAGAAATAAGAGTTTGCTCTTTGGCTTTTTCACCTTCATTCTTCCGCTTTCAATTGGATTTCCAGTTTGTTTTTATTTGTTGAAATATGATTTTAATGCGAGTTTCTTGACGGCAAGTATGTTTGCTACACACACTTTGGTCGCGTATCCGATTGTGAGTAAATTAGGAATTGCTAAAAATCAAGCTGTTGCCATTACCGTTGGAGGAACTATTTTGACAGATACTGCCGTTTTAATTATTCTGGCAGTAATTATGGGAAGCAGTCAGGGAAATCTAAATCAGGCATTTTGGGTTAAATTGATTATTTCATTGGCAATTTTCTCTGCTATAATGTTTTTGATTATCCCTCGTGTAGCAAAATGGTTTTTTAAGAAGTTGGAAAGTGAAAAACACGCCCATTATATTTTTGTGCTTTCTGTCGTTTTCTTTGCCGCTTTTTTGGCTGAAGTGGCAGGAGTAGAGCCTATTATTGGAGCTTTCGTTGCGGGTTTAGCTTTGAATCCGCTTATTCCGCATTCTTCGGCTTTGATGAATAGAATTGAATTTATGGGGAATTCGTTATTTATTCCGTTTTTCCTAATTTCTGTTGGAATGCTAGTGGATGTAAGCGTTATTTTGAGCGGACCAACAGCTTTAATAGTGGCTGGAACTTTGAGCGTTGTAGCGATATTTGGAAAATGGATTGCAGCGTTTTTTACTCAAATTGTTTTTAAATATACCCGAACAGAAAGACAGCTTATTTTTGGATTGAGTAGTGCGCACGCCGCGGCAACTTTGGCCGTAATTTTGGTCGGATTTAAAGCAAAAATATTAGATGAAAATATTTTAAACGGAACCATTATCCTAATTCTGATTACGTGTATTGTAGCTTCTTTTGCCACTGAAAAAGCGGCGAAAAAAATTGCCATCTGCGAAGAAGAAATTTCACATGAAGACGCAGACAGAGATCAGATCTTAGACGAACATATTTTGATTCCGTTGGCAAAATCGTCTGCTGCAGCAAGTTTGTTGGATTTTGCGCTTTTGATCAAAGATAAAAAATCATCAAATCCGGTTACTTTATTGACTATTGTTCCAAACAATAATCAGGCGGAAAAGAACATTTTAAAATACAGAAAAGCCGCCGATAAATTTGTAATTCAAGGATCGGCTTCAGAAGTGAAAATTAATACTATTGCCAGAATCGATCACAATCCTGCGAGCGGAATTGCAAGGACTTCTAAAGAAATCATGTCGGATATCGTGATTGTAGGCTGGCCAAGAAAGACTGGATTTATTGATAAAATCTTTGGAGAAAATGTTGATTCGATTATCAATAATGTAGATAAGACTTTGTTTATCTGTAGGTTTCAAAAGAATTTTATTGAAGAAAAAAGACTGGTTTTTATTTGTCCGCCATTTTCAGAAAGAGGAATTGGTTTTCATTTGCTAATGCAGAAAGTGAGCCGTTTGGCGCAGGAATTAAGTATTCCGATTGTGATTTACGGCGAAGAAAGAACCTATCAGGCTATTCAGCAGATTGCTTCTAATTTAAAACTGAACAGCAAATTTGGTTTTAAAAACATTTCGGATTGGGAAGATTTTGAAAGCATCTCTGATGAAATAAAACCAACCGATTTAGTGGTTGTCAATTTATCTCGAAAAGGTTCTGTTTCGTATCAGTCTATCTTTGATAAATTACCAACGAAGTTTGAAAAATATTACGACAGCAATAATGTAATGCTTGTTTATCCGCAAGACGATAGGAAAGAAAGTGCAATGGATGCTTACGAAGATTTTACCGCATCGCCTTTGGCAAAAGGTATAGAAGCTATAGAACAAATTGGGCGCGGTTTGGGAAGTATTTTGAAGAAAAGCTAAAATCTAATCTTCATGAAAATCTCAACTATTTTAAGTGTTTTGGCTGTTGTTTTTATTTCTGTAAATTGTAATAAAGTAAAAGAAGAGACGAAATCAAACTCTGAAATTGCTATTAAAAGTGATAGCATTGTAAAACTTATAGAAAAAGAATTGCCTGAGAATTTTGACGAGTTCAATAAAAAATTTCATTCTGATTCAATTTTTCAGGTTTCAAGAGTTGATTTTCCCATAGAAGGAAAACATGTTTCTGGTTTTGAGCAATATAATTGGACAAGAAAGAATTGGGAGTTTCAAGTTATTCCTGTTGCTGAAAAAACAGAAATTGAAGAATACCAGCATTCGTTAGTAAAAACAGACACTTTAATCACAGAAAAATTTTGGATTCCAGATAGTGGTTTTGAAGTAGAGAGACAATTTAAACTGATCGATAATAAATGGTTTTTAATTTATTATAACGATATAAATCTATAGTAAATGAATCACGGAGCTAAATCTATCCGACCTTTTATAGGTGCTAAGAACTTTGAAATCTCAAGAAGTTTTTATCGCGATTTAGGATTTGAAGAAACGGTTTTAGAATCTAATTTTTCGGTTTTTAAAACGGGAGAAATCGCTTTTTATCTTCAAGATTACTACGATAAAAATTGGATTGAAAATACTATGATTTTTCTGGAAGTGGATAATGTCGAACGGTATTACAGCGAACTTTTAGCTCTAAATCTTCCTTCAAAATATGAAGGAGTAAAACTGACTCCAATAAAATATTTAGATTGGGGAAGCGAATGTTTTTTGCACGATCCGTCTGGAGTTTTATGGCATTTTGGGAAATTCAAGCAATAATTTTTTCTCACTCAAAAACCTTGTTCTCCATTTCATAAATGGCTTCTCAATTATTTGATGTAGCAGATATGCGGCTCCTACACAAGTAATAATGCAAATTAGCATTGAAAATGTACTACTTGTATCAATGTTTAAAGAAGCGAGAAATTCCTGAGTAATATGAATAATTCCTTTGTGCGTTAAATATATTCCATACGAAAGCCCTGCAATAAAAGTAGTTTTTTTAGAATTCCATTTGTATAAAACGCTTTCAGGAGATATTGCGCCCATAACCACAAATCCATAGCCGAGCCCAATTACCGGAAATCCGAAAAGTGATGCGTAAAAAGATCTTTCTTCAATGCAAAGAATATAAGCACCAAACAATATTAGAAGTCCAATTATAAGTAAAAGATTTCCGTATTTTGAGATTTTTTTCCAAAATTCAGGTAGAAATTGATAAAAGGCAGCAATTGCAACCCCAATCAAAAGTCCGTCCAAGCGATTGTATGTTGGGTAGTAAATATACTTGTACCAATAAAGCCAAGAATTATCATTTTCAATAAGTGGAATATATAATCTTTCCCAGCTATAAAATCGAAAAACAAATCCTAACAAGATAAAGGTAAGCAGCAACCAATATGATTTGCTGAAGAATTTCGTGTTGAGCAAAAAGTACAGAAATAGAGGTAAAAGAAGATAAAAATGTTCTTCTACACAAAGTGACCAAGCATGAGAAAATGTACCAAAATCTTGAAGGTTTAAATCGAAATTTTGAGTAAAAGTGAGTAGCTTCCATAAAGGAGGAAGCGCTTCTCTTTCTCTAAAAAAAGGAAAAAGATAATAGATCGCTGTCACGAACCAAAAAGCAGGAAGAATTCTAAAAAAGCGTTTTACAAAAAAGTCTTTAAACGAAATTTCGATGCCATTTTTAATTTGAAAAAACAGCTGAGAAGAAATTAGAAAACCGCTTAAAACAAAAAACAAATCGACTCCTGTCCAGCCAAATTTAGCAATTGCAGGAAGCCATTCTGGGTAATCAAAAACAGGAACTTGATAATGAAATAAAAAAACAAAACAGATTGCAAAAGCACGTAAATGATCTAGGCCGTAAAGTTTTTTATCCACCGTTGTAAGTTTGTATAATTTGGTTATTTTGAACCCAAAGGTAGATGTATTTGTAAAGCTTAAAACTCGAAAATAGAAGTTTTATTAACAAAATTTATTCTGGTTTTAAGTAATTTATCTCAATCCAAAATCTCCCAAAACACGAGTAGTATTTTTACGCTGATACCAGTCATTGTAAACCAATTCGATACTTTTTACATCAAATTCTCCGAAATCATAATCACGAAATTTTGCTGCTATTTCTGTTAGTTTTTTCGGATCGTGGAGCTTTTCCTGAAAACGCATTATAGTTGAATGCGCTGTCGATATAGAATAACGGCTATCTATGCTTTGCTGTAATCCGGAATTTTTGAAATTTTCGCGAAGTCTGTTTCTTAAATTATTCAAGGTTTCATCACTTGGAAAACCTTGAATCATAATTGCCGAAGGGGAAGCAGTTATACCTTTAAAATGAATTTTGATTTTCTCCACATCTACAAGACTTCTGCAGATTACCTCGATATATTCGTTTGGCGAAATTTGATCTAATGTAAAAGCTGAAGAACAAGAAATAATCGACATAACGGTAATATGAATGTCTGAATCTGGGTAAAAATATTGCTCAGGTTCTGCTTTTTTTAATTCATTAATGAAAGTCTGAATATTAGCTTTAATTTCATCATTTGGGCGAATAAGTAACGTGATTCCAAAACGAGAATCAGATTCGTTTTTAAGTTCAGAATCAATAGAATATTTGCCTGCTGAAATAATTTCAGAAGATGTTTTGTAAAGCTGGTCGTAATGTTTGGTTAAATTCATTGTGGTTTATTTCTTTTTTGCTTTTTCCAGATTTTCTTTGACTCTAAATTTGACAATTTCAGTAATCAAGTCATAAGGCATTGCTTCTTTTAAAGGAAATTGAACAGAGCCTTTTCCTGATTTGTATTTAGAAAGTTTTTCTGCAAAAGCTACGTGTCCGCTTGGTAATGCATAAAGTCCAATATGTTTTTTAAAAGCCGCAAAATAAACTACAATTCCGTTCTGTTCAAAAGCTGGCATCGAATAACTGATTTTTTCTTTGGCATCTGGCGCCGCCTTCTGAATCGTCATTCTTACTTTTTCCAAAATTTCTTGTACATCATTAGGAAATGCTCCAATGTATTCGTCTATATTTTCGGGTTTCTTTGTTTCCATTTTTTTTTATTTTTTCAAGTTCCTATTGGAGTACAAAATTTAAAAAGTGTCTTTCATTTTTACCGCAAAGAACGCTAAGATTTTTTAGTAAGAGTTCTAAACAGAATGTATATTTTAAGTTCGCAAAGCTTTGTGAACTTTTCATTTTAATGATTCTCAAAAAAAACTTCGCGCACTTTGCGTAAACCTTTGCGTTCTTTGCGGTTAAAACAAAGATTACGCTAGTCCCTTTGGAAAACGATCTAATACCAAATTCAATTGTAAATTATGCTCTAAATAAGCTTTTGCTCCAGCCAAAACCAAAGTAAAACCTTCAGTCGAATTACGAACCTGATCAATAATTTTATCGGTGTCTCCATGAAAACCAGAATTGGTGATACTCACAAAAGTTTCATTTTCATTCAGCGGACTAAAAACCCATTCTACCAAAGTGATTTCATCTGGATTTCCCCATTCAATTACAATCTTTTTGTTTTCTTGAAGAACAAGTGTAGTAACCGAAAGCGAAAAGCCATACATTTCCCAAGTCCATTCTGTTTTTTTATTTTCTTCTAATTTTCCAGATCCCTTTGTAAACCAAAATTTACTTGTAATATGAGGATCAATAAAAGCCTGAAAAACTTCTGAAACAGGTTTTCTTATCAGCATTTCGGCCTTTGCATATTTGTTGTTTTCTGTTTTCATTTTTGTTGGTGAGATGTTATTTGTGAATTGTAAAATGTAAAAAAAGCTTCGTTTGTCATTTCGACGAAGAAGAAATCACACCCGATGATCTACAACGATTGGCGACATTCTGTAACGAGCTTCATGTGTGATTCCTTGTTCCTCGGAATGACAAGATTGGGTTTAAAACTGATACTTTTTTCGAAGCTCTAATTTAATAAAAAAAATCCACACAAGTTTTTGGACTTATATGGATTATAATCTAAAATTTACTCTCTAATTGTAGTTTTATCATGCAGCGCGATTTCGGCAATTTCATCTTTTCGTTTAAAACTTACACCTTTATGCTGTTGCATATATTTGATGAGATCATTTGCTGCTTTTACCATTTGCGGAGTCCCTCCAATACGGTCATGAAAACTAATTGACATTTGTCGGCGTTGTGTTTCACTTTCAGCGTATAATTGGTCAAATTCCATTTTAACTTGTTGAAAGAATTGATCTGTCGAAAAGTTCTTGCCTTCAATCAAAACAATATCATTGCATCGAAGTGTATATGGAACCACCGCAAAATCTTTATTTTTTACCTGAATAATAAAAGGTTCATCACGGCTAAGATCATCGATATGATATTTAAAATCAAGTTCCTGTAAAATATCCAGAGTATTTTGTCCTCGGCGTAACCAGTTGGCATTGTAGCCAACAGGAGTGAAGCCTGTGACTTTTTTTATGGCATCGACACCGTCTTTTATAAACTTTTTTTCTTCGTCATACGGCATGGTGTATTGTGTGCTCCAGCTCATTCCGTGTGCGGCAGCTTCATGGCCTCTTTGTACAATTTCTTTAGCCAGTTCGGGATTTTTTAAAACGGCGGTTCCAACCATATGCGAAGTAACTTTTACGCCCAATTTGTCCCAATTGTCCAACATACGCGGAATGCCTTCTTTATATCCATATTCGTACCAGGTTGCAGAAGGAAGATCAATAAAACCTTTTTGTATATTTTGAGGAAACGGACTTTCGGCATTTTGAGGCTGTCCGCCAGCTTCAAATTGCATTGAGATCGAAATCACTAATCTAGAACCATCTGCCCATTTTGTTTTTTGTGGGACGAAAAGAGGTGCATTTTTCGAAACTTCCGAAAAAGTTTCAATGGGATTCATCATGCCAACCATTCCTATTATTCCAGTTTGTTTAATAAAATTTCTTCTTGAACTCATGCTATTTATTTTTTAATTAAAGTATCAATTGCCCAGCTGTTATAATCCGCAAAATGCAAAAGCAAAGCAAAAAAAGCGATGTGAATTAATTGTGACGGAATAGCTTCCCAGTTCTCAATCATCGAAGTGCCAAATAATAAGATGAGCATAACGACTGCTCCGGCAACTAAGGATGGTTTAGTAAAGATGCCTAATAATAAGAAAAGACCAATTGAAAATTCGGCTATCGGTAAAATATAGCTGAATGGTGCTACGATGATTTTTGGCAGCATCGAATTTTCAAAACTGCCAACCATCCAATTGCTGAAAGTTGCTAGCTTTGGCAAACGGACTAATCCGTGGCCAAACATACTGATGGCGATTGCAAGACGTAATAATAAAAATGAGGTTGTTTCCATATTGATGTGATTTTATAGTGCAAAGTTGCAGATAACGACTTTTATAAATTTGTACAATCATTGGAATAATTTGTATTTTTGGAAGATGGAAATTAGAAACTTACACCGTCCTTTTGAACTTCAGTTTTTAGAAGTTTTGGAATATGAACCGAAAGAACGTAAAAATACTTTCTTTGAAATGGTGTTTGTTCTAGAAGGAAAAGGAACTCAAATTATCAACGATCACCGACTGCCGTATAGTAGTGATAAGTTTTTCTTGATTTTTCCTCAAGATACACATAGTTTTGAAGTCACTGAGAAAACGAATTTTTTCTTTATACGCTTTAATGACAGTTATCTTAAAACACAAAACAGCGATTGGATTCAGAAGTTGGAGTTTATTTTCCATAACCACAATCATATGCCGGGCTGTATTTTAAAAACTATAATCGACAAACCTTTGATAAGAGCCATGATAGAAGCACTTATTAGAGAAGAAAAAAGCCAGTTTCCGCAGCAGCAAGAAGTTATAAAGCAAATTCTAAATACGATTATAACAATAGCAGCGAGAAATATTTCGCTTATGGCTCCTCTTAGTATAAATGAAGTTAATGCAGTGCCAAGTTTGGATTTATTGAACTATGTGCATCAAAATATTTATCGTCCAGATCAATTAAAAGCATCAAATATGGCGGCAGCGTTTAATGTTTCGCCAACATACATAAGCGAGTATTTTAAAACCAAAACAGGACAAAGCATACAAGAATATACAATCGCGTACAAAATAAAACTAATTGAAACACGACTGAAATATACCAATATGCAAATCAATGAGATTGTGTATGAATTTGGTTTTAGCGATGCAAGTCACTTGAATCGACTGTTTAAAAAACATAACGGAGTAAATCCAAGTGACTATAAAAAGCAGTTTAAAAATGTTGATAGAGCGTAACGCCGAAAAACTAAGATTGTGCTTTGTCAATCCATTTTCCAACTGTTGGCGGCACATAATTTCTCATTTTTTCTAATAAATCATCAATCGAATCGCTAACTAAAAGCATTTTCTGATTAACATCTTTCAGCAATCCTTGTTCCGTCATGGTTTGCAGTAATGCTATCAGCGAATCGTAAAAACCATTTATGTTTAAAATAGCAATCGGTTTTTTATGCAAACCTAATTGCGCCCAAGTCAGCATTTCAAAAAGTTCTTCGAGTGTTCCAAATCCTCCAGGAAGTGCAATTACGCCATCGCATAAATCGTTCATTTTGGTTTTTCTTTCGTGCATGCTTTCTACCAAAACCAATTCGGTTAAACCCAAATGAGCAATTTCTTTAGATCTTAAAAAGTTCGGAAGCACACCAATCACTTTTCCGCCGGCGTTTAAAGCTCCGTCTGCTACAGCACCCATCAAGCCGACATTTGCACCGCCATAAACCAATTCTATATTTTGTTCTGCCAATGTTTTTCCAACTAAAATGGCTTGTTCTTCGTAAATTTTTTCAGTGCCAAAACTAGAAGCACAGAAAACGGTTATTCTTTTCATTTTTCTTTTTTGTGAAAGGTTATGTGTTACAAGTTATGTAGAAACTGAAAACTGTAACTGACAACTGCAAACTATTATCGCTTCAATTCATATTCAAAATACGGCACATCGGCACCATTAATAGTAAATGTCAATTCATTGATTTTTTCTGCTCCAAGTTTTAAAACGGCTTTTTGGGAACGGAAATTCTCTGATCCAATATGAAAAAGTACTGAATTAACATGCTGAAAAGCATAATCAATCATTAATTTTTTGTTCGATTTATTATAAGGTCCGCCCCAATATTTTCTAGTAATAAAAGTGTAGCCAATTCCAATGCTCGATTTTTCTGGATTGTAATCGTAGAAACTCGTTGTTCCCATAATTTCGTTGGTTTGTTTATCGAGAATTAAGAACGGACTTTTTGTAATAATGATATCAAAATAAGTTCTAAAACCTTCTCTTGTATATCGGTCTTTTACAGGATTTTGTTCCCAGATCAATGGGTCAGAAGCTGCTTCAAATAATGCTTCAAAATGTTTTTCTTCTAACGGAATTAACTGTGAGATTTCATTTTCTAAGAAATCGGGCTGTAGATTGAAGTTTGATATTTCCATTTTTTTGTTTTTTTATGATTAGTTTTTGCCTAATTAGACAGAATGTTAAAAATAAAGCAAGAAATAAAATCTGCTATAATCAGCAAAATCTGCGTGAAATAAAAAAATCAAATCTGCTTAATCTGAACACAAGAAACGTTTTCCATTTTTATCTCTTTTCCTATTTTCTTTAATAATCCAGTTTTAGAATCTCTTTTAAAAACAACAACATTGCTAGTCAATACATTTGATGCAACTAAAAATTTTCCGCTTTCATCAAGAGCAAAAATCCTCGGATGTTTTCCAAAAGTAGATTGATAGCCAATGCTTTTAAGCAAACCGTTTTCGTCAATAGAGAAAATCGCAATATTGTTTTCTTTTCCGCGATTTGTAGCATATAAAAATTTACCATCAGGTGAAATATGAATATCAGAGCTTTCAAAACCTTCTTTTATTTTATCGGAATGCGTCGCAATACGCTGAATTTTATTTAAAACACCATTTTCGTAATTGTAGACGCTTATTTGTCCAGCCATTTCTTCAATACAATATCCCCACTTTTGATTTGGGTGAAAAGTTAAATGTCTTGGACCAGCTTCTAAATCGGTTTTCGTAAACGGATTTTTAGTTTCGATTAAAGGCTTTTTTAGATTTTCATCAAAAGCATAACAGCGAATTTTATCTGCTCCTAAGTCGGGTAAAAACAAATAATCGCCTTGTGGAGAAAATACTGCTGAATGTACATGAGATCTAGTTTGTCTGTCTTTATTTACGCTTCCGTCCATGTATTGAAAATTCTGAGCAATCGAATCAATTTTACCGTTTTCCAAGAGCGGATAAACCGAAACGCTTCCTTCGGTATAGTTGGCGTTGGCCAGCCATTTTCCGTTTTTATGCACGCTGACATAAACAGGATTTTCGCCACCACTTCTCTGACTGTTTAAAAAAGTCAATGTTTTTGCTGACGGATTAAATTCAAAACTGCTTACGCTTCCTGCATTTGGAGTTTTGGTGTCTGTACAAGCATAAACATATTTCCCGTTTGGCGATACCGTTAAATAAGACGGATTCACAATATTCTTAACCGAAGTAAATTTGGTCAATTTCCCGCTCAATGTATCCAATTGATAAACTTGAATAGCTTCAGCTGTTTTATCACGATTATAAGATCCTAAAAATACATAGGTATTTTGGGCGAATAGATTTATTGTTAATAGAAAGATAATTGCGAAATAGTATATTTTTGGTTTCATTTTTTGGTTTCAGGTTTCAAGTTTCAAGTGTTGTGCTCGTTGTCAGGCTGAGCGAAGTCGAAGCCCAAGTGCTAATTGGAACGCCCTTCGACTTCGCTCAGGGTGACATTACAGTTATCAATTAACAATTAACAATTAACAATTCATAATTAATTAACCCCTTTCCACCACTGTTTAAACTCTTGTTTATCATTTTTCAATTCAACAATTTCGCCAATCATTGGTGTTATTAATGGAACTGGATTTTCTGAATTTGCATTTAATTCAGTCACTTTATTTAAAGGTTCATCCCAAGAATGTAGCGATAAAGCAAATTTTGATGAGTGCACCGGAAATACGCGTTTTGCTTTCAGGTCTTTCATTGCTTTTATTACATCTTCAGGCATATTATGAATGTATTTCCATTTTTCATTGTATTGACCGTTATCCAATAAAGCGATGTCAAAAGGCCCATATTTTTCACCAATTGCAGCAAAATGAGAATCGTAACCGCTGTCGCCTCCCAAATACATCTTAAAATCTTTAGTTTCCAAAACAAAAGAAGTCCAAAGCGTATTGCATCTTTTAAAACTTCTGCCAGAAAAATGTCTTGAAGGCGTAGTATGAATCGTCAGATTTTCATCTAATTTGATGGTGCTGTACCAATCTTTTTCGATAATCTTTTCTGATGGAAATCCCCAAAACTCAAAATGTGAACCCACTCCAAGAGCCGTGATAATCTTTTTTGTTTTAGGTTTTAATTTTAAAATCGTATCGTAATCCAAATGATCATAATGATCGTGTGTAATCAATAAATAATCAATTTCTGGAAGATCATCAACGGAATAAATATCAGAACCTTTGAAAGATTTTGTTGTGCCAGGAATAGGAGAAGCGTTTCCGCTAAAAACGGGATCAATTAAAAATCGTTTTCCTTCCAACTGAATAAAATAAGACGAATGTCCAAACCAAACTAAAATATCCTGATTAAGAGGAAGTTCATGCAAATTGGTTTTTATAGACGGAATCAAATCGGTTGGAATTTTTCTTTCTACTTTTTTGAAGAAAAATTCAAACAAAACCCCAGCCATACTTTCTCCTTCTGCAAGATCGGGTGTAAAAGATTGATTTTCGAATTTTCCGTTTTTATATTGAGGAGAATTTTGAATCAAAGTTAATCTTTCGCCAGAAGGAGCTTTTCCAAATTTTGGATGCTCAAGAAATCTGTAAAGGGCAAATAGTATTAAAAATGCTAGAATTAAGAATGTAATCATTTTATTTTGAGGGATATAATTTTTGAGTGTATTGTTTAGAAAGCAAAATTATCTTTTTTAAGATTTCGATATCGACATCAGCTAATTTTTTGATGTAAATGCAAGCTTTCGAAGAGGTGTGTTTTCCTAGTTTCGATAAAAGTTCTTCTCTTTTTTCTTCTGGTAAATAGAAATAAACGGTCAATGCTGTTTTTCTTGGCGAAAATCCAGCTAATGGCGCATCGCCTTCATGTCCGCTGTCATATTTATAGTGATAACTTCCAAAACCAATAATGCTAGGTCCCCACATTTTGGGTTCAAAGCCTGTTGTTTCCTCTATTATTTTAAGAAGTTCAAAAGCATCGTTTCTTTTAGCTTCATTTTCGACAGCGTTAATAAAATCAGTAACACTGTTTTGAGTTTCTGTAGTTTTATTTTTTGCCATTTTGTTTACTTTTTACTTAATAAATTGCTTTTTAGAAGGATGTTTTTGATTTTGAATTCAGAAGCATAAAACAAATTGGCATCTTCGGGCATTTGATTTTCTAGAATAATCAGACTAACATCACTTTCTGGGAAATACAAATTTACGCCAGAAAATCCGTCTCCTAAGCCTGTATGTCCAAGATATTTAACTGATTCTTCTTCTACAATTCGAATTCCGTATCCATAAGGCTTTTTTTCTTTTCCGAAGAAATTATGCTGAGATAAAATGGTGTTTTTAGTTAATAACTGATACGATTCGGGCTTTAATATTTTTCCTTTATGAAGATTATTGTTCCAAATAGCAAGATCAGAAACGGTTGAAATAATGCCGTCTGCACCTAAAGTTTCATCTGTAATTTGTCTTGTGGTATCAGTCTCCAGCTGATTTTTTACATTATAATAACCCGTTGCCAGATTTTGTTCTTTATCTTTTGAATAACAAAAAGTGTGATTCATTTTTAATTTCTTAAAAAGCGATTCAGCAACTTCTGTATAACTTTTTTTAGAGCTGAATTCGACAATTTTTGCGACCAGATTAAAACTTAGATTTCCGTATTTAAAATCGGTTCCCGGTTTAAAAGCCAATGGTTTTTGTAAATCGATAATTCCGTGCGAGTGGTTTAAAAGCTGATGAACTGTTACAGAATCGGCCCAAGTTTGTGTCAGTTCTGGTAAATACTTTTTGATTGGCGTATTCAAATCTACTTTTCCTTTTTCTACTTCCAACAAAAGCAAAACGGCGGCAATTAATTTACTGTTGGACATGATTTCAAATTGGGTATTCATTTTCAAAGGTGTTCTAGTTTCAAAATTAGAAAAGCCTTGCGCTTTAGAATACAATGTTTTTCCATTTTGAGAAATCAAAACCACACCATTAAATTTTGGATTAGAATTTTGAAGTATACTGTCGATACTTTTTTTATAATCCTCTTTTTTCTGTGCCGATGAATTGCAAGAAGTGAAAATTAGAATTGTTAATAAGGAAATTTTGGCGATGAAGTTCATTTGATTGTTAGTGGTGAATTTTTTAAGGGTTCAATTTTCAATTCTCGGTTTTCACGTTTTGTAGGTAACTTGAAACCTGAAACGTGAAACAAAAATTAAAACATTCCATTTGTATTAATAGAATCTTTTGGAACGGGTTGGCCTAAATCCCAGAATTCCACGATTTTGTCGTCTTTGAATTTTAGAATATGCACAACGGCAAAACCAATGTCTGAAGGCGTTTGTTTAAGATGTGAATGCACAGCAACCAAGTTTCCATCTTCTAAAACATGATGAATTTTAAAAATCTTATTCGGATTTGTTCTAGCAGATTCTTCCATGGCAAGCATTAAGGTATCTGCATCGCCTTTGAAGTAGGCGTTGTGATGTTTGAAATTCTTTCCGACATATAATCGAAAACCTTCGTGAGAATGTCCTTTTGCTGCCAGTTTCAGGAAGTTTTTAGCGATTTCTTTCTTAGTCATGATTCAAGATTTAAAAGCAAACTAAGTTATGAAATAAAGTGCTACAAATTTTGTAGAAAAGAAAAGGAAATTTATAAAATTAAATGGCTTCCGATTTGATTTTGCTAAGATCAATACCAAGTTGAGCAAATTCTTTTTCACCCAATTCTGTTATGTAAAAATGCTTCTCTTCGGGATTATTTTTGGCAATCCATTTTTTGTCGGCAAAAGTTTCTAGAAGCAATTCTCCCAATTTACCCCCAAGATGTTCATAGCATTTTTTGGCTGGTTTTATCTTTTTTTGATTTTCCATGATTTCATTTTTTTACAGCAACTTTAGAAGCTAAATACGCCATTGGAATATAAGCAAAAACTAAATCGACTAAACCAAACCAAAGAGGAGTAGGTAAAGTGAAAATTGTAACAAGACCACCAAATAAAAAGAAACCTCCAATGCCGAAAGCCAGTTTTGTTTTGTGTGTAATTGCAGCAACAGCGGTTGTCAATGCTCCTGCAAAAGTTCCGATGGCGTGCGCCAAAAATGGAAAAAGAAAATGCTTTGGCTCAAATAAATGCATGGTTGCTTTTAAACCTTCAGTAGTAGTAACGTCTGCACCATTTGGTGCTGGAATTATAGAGCCGCTTACTAAAATGATGCTCATATTAACAATACTGCCAATTACAAGACCTGCAATTACAGCCAAAGTATTTCTTAAAAATGGATTCATGATTTTCGTTTTTTACCTAACGAATGTATGAAAAATAAAACAATTAGTTAAACGATTGCCTGAATTCTAAAGGGGAAGTGTTGGTCTTTGTTTTAAATAATTTACTAAAGGATTGCTGGTGCTCAAAACCCAGTTCAAATGCAATTTCGCTGATAGATAGAGTAGTAGTTGAAAGCTTTTCTTTTGCCTTTTCAATCAATTTATTATGAATATGCTGTTGCGTGCTTTGACCCGTATGCGTTTTTAATAATGCGCTGAGATAATTGGGAGAAACATTTAGGTTTTCGGCAATAAATTGAACTGTTGGAATCCCTTTTTGTTTTAAAGTGTCGTCGGTAAAATAGTCTTCCAAAAGTTTTTCTAATCGTGCGAGAATCTGATGACTGCTTATTTTTCGGGTAATAAATTGTCTGTTGTAAAATCGTTCTGCATACGTGAGAAACAATTCAATTTGTGCAATAATAACGTCTTGACTGAATTTATCGATATTGGATTGGTATTCCTGCTGAATATTTTTGATAATATCAATGAGCATATTCTCTTCTTTATCAGAAAGATGTAGCGCTTCATTGACCGCGTAACCAAAGTAGTCGTATTGTTTGATTTTGTGAGCAAGCGGCGTATTCCAAAGAAAATCAGGATGAATCAATAATGACCATCCTGTGTGTTGCATTTCGGCATTTCCTTCAATAGAAAAAACTTGTCCTGGCGAAAGAAAAATTAAAACACCTTCTTTAAAATCGTATTCCTGTTGGCCATATCGCATTTTTGCGTTGGCATTTCTTTTTAAAGCAATCGAATAAAAATCCAGCATTAAGCTTTTTGGTTCTTCGTTATTTAGATATTTTAAATCTTCAAAATTGTAAACGCTTACCAAAGGATGTTCGGGTTTTGGCAAATCTCTAAAATCATGAAATTCGCTTATTGTCTTAAATCGAAGTGGTTGCTGATTGGCCATACTACAAGGTAATTAATTTTGATTGAAAACAGCAACAAATTCTTTTGCATAATCTGCCAGTTTTGTTTTTCCTAAAACGGCAGGTCGATTTTGGTAATAATCTTCACTTAGCAAACCACTGTAAAGTGCAGCATACATTTCTACCAAACCTTGTGCTATTTTGGGCTGCATCCCAACAGCAATTAATCCGTTTAGTGTTTCCTCGTCAGATATTAATTTCCACTTCAAATCTGGATTTCCGATGGCATCGCCTAAAATTTTTGCCGTTTCATCTCCAGAAACTTCTTCGCTCGCAACATAACGTATTTTTTTTCCGTCAAGCGGAGTTGTAAGTTCTTCTGCAATTGCTTCGGCTATATCGTTTGGAGAAACCCACGGAATCAATTGGTCCGCTCCATAATTAGCAGCTATAATGGCTTGGTTTTTAATCATCGGGATATAAGCCAACAAATTGTAGTAAAAAGAAGTTGGACGCATAAAGGTAATCGAGACATTTGAAAGTTTGTTCAGAACCGCTTCGATTTCATTATAACGCTGAATAATTCCAGAACCTTGTTCTAAATGTGCGCCAATACTGCTTAAAAATACTACTCGTTTTACGCCAGATTTTGCGATCGCTTCTGCATAATTATTTCCAATTGTACGAGTAAAAGCATCTAAATCGAGATTCGGATCAAAATAGTTCGCGCGTGGAATCATGCAATATACGGCATTTGCTCCTGTAAAAGTTTGAGCCAAAAAATCGACATCATTTACAGATCCAATTGCGGCTTGAGCTCCAAGATTTTCGATTTCCGATTTTCTTTCACTACTGCTTGTAATTATTGTAATTTGATGGTTTTCTTTTAATAAAGCTTTCGCTAAAGGCTTGCTAATGTTCCCTAGAGAACCTGTAATTATAAGTTTCATACTATTATTTTTTTGTTGATACAAAGTTGCGAAGCATTAGCAAAATAGATTTAGCCAAATCTATGATTGACGTAGTCTAAAATAATAGTATGAAATGTGGTTTTATTTTTCGGATAATTTTCTTTCGGTTTCAATTTGGGGTTTTCCTGTAGCATTTGGCAGACCTTTTCTTGTTTCAATTAGTTTTTTCAAACTATTCTCAATGTAATTGGTCCATCCTGCTTTGCAAACTTCAAAACATTCATATTCTGGCACTAACCCCACATGTGTAAAATTGAGTTTCGTTTTGTCATTTTCTTTCGAAATATCAAAAACAGCAGTAGTATTGGTCCATTCTGTATCGTCTTGGGTGAAGCTGAAATAGTTTTCTTCAATAAGCCAAACGATTTTCTGATTCGGAATTACTTCAATCAGTTTTATTTTACAACGGTGAACGTCTTCATAATGGTATTTAAATTCGTCTCCTTGGTTGGCTGTTTTTCCTTCAATTTCTTCAGACCACCAGCCGCGAACGTTTTGTATGGCTTTAAAAACTTCTTCTGGCGATTGACTGACAAGTATTGTTGTGGTAAAATCTTGAGTATTCATAATCAATTGACTTTTAAATTAGTAAAGTAAATTTACAATCTAAAAATCAATTGGTTAAGGTGTTTAAAAGACAATCTTAAGGGGTGTTTCAGACAAGAAAAATTATTAAGCATTTTCGGTTAATAAGACTACACTAATTATGATTCCGAAAAAAACAATGATGCTTAACAAACCAATCAAAGTGACTCTCCATCCTCCAAAAGTTTCACCTCCATTTTGAATATGTTTTTGAATATTCTGTTCTTGGAATTTTTTCAAAAAATAAGAAGAGACCGTTAAATAAAGTAACGGAAAAAGGAAACTAGGAAAATTATCTGGAATAATAAAAATAAGCGGAATAATTGCAATCATGGATATGATGGTTATAATCCAAGTGTTTTTGGCTTTTTCAAAGTCATTAAAAACTTTAAAATTTTCTGAAATGCAATACCCAGCAACTAATGGACCAGCAAAAAATGTTCCTATTCTTATGGCTTTTTCTGAGTATATTTTTTCTGTTGGGATTTCTTCAAAAACTGATTTTTCTGCATTATTTTCTAGTTCCATTTTTTATAAAGTAAAATTTAAGGTTTATAGTATTGCTTTAATTTTTTGAGGAATTTTATTTAAAAGCTCAAAATGTATTGACATAACATTTTCTAGCTCCAATGTTCCGCCTAGAATAATCATTTCTTTATGCGTAAAACGTTTTCCAAGTCGGTCTTCCAGCATAATTTTTTCCATGCTTTGTGCAATTTCAATTTCATGCAAGAATTCATTCGGATGACCCGCTGTGCAAAGTACAAGACCGTACGGAATGGTTTTCATTTTTCTAGCCGTTTCGCTTTGTCCGTACGCATATCCAACAGAGTAAACACGATCAAACCAACCTTTTAATTTTGCAGGACAATCGCTCCACCAAACAGGGTACAGAAAAATAATGCAGTCTGCTTTTTCTATTTTTTCTTGTTCTGCTAAAACATCTGTAGAAATAGGAAGTTCTGTTTTGGCAAAACCTTCTCGTTCGTATTCTTCCTCAGACATATCACCCACAAAATTAGACGCATATAAATCGGAGATTTCTACATTCCATTTTTCAGTATTCAAGACTAGTTTCAATCTTTCTAAAACTTGAAAAGTGTACGATTTTTTGCTCGGATGTGCGTAAACAATTAGAATGTTCATTTTCAGATTTTTTAGATTTATAATTGTTTTGAAATTTCAATCTGATTTACACGAAAATACAAATTAAATCGAAATGAAATTATTCTTCAGAAAATTCTAAAATATCGCCGGGCTGGCAATCAAGAACTTTACAGATAGCTTCTAGCGTACTGAAACGAATTGCTTTTGCTTTGCCAGTTTTTAGAATGGAAAGATTAGACAAGGTTAAATCTACTTTTTCTGAAAGTTCGTTTAATGACATTTTTCGCTTTGCCATCATGACGTCTAAATTTACTATAATGGGCATAATTTTTTGTTTAAATAGTTAAGTCAATTTCAGATTGAATTTCGATTCCTCTTTTAAAAATCTGTCCTACCACAAACATTACAATGGCCATAAATATCCAAATGCTGTGGCCTTCAAGATTAAGTGATTCCAAAGAAGGAAGTTTTACGCCTTTAATAATTAACCAATTGTTGAATTTGAAGGCCCAGAAGGAAAACAAACCAATTCCGAAAGCGAGATAAGAAAGATAAGATATAAAACGCCCCATTTCGGCAGTAAAAGGCTGTTCGATGTTTAGTTTTTTCTCATGCAGCATTTTTACAATCAGATAAAACATAATGGCTTTTAAGATTGCCACAATGCTGATAAAACATATTTCTTGAATATAAAAACTAGGACTGTAATTATATAAGTCAAGCAAATGAAGAAAACGAGCATTATAGGAGTTTATCGTCATAGTATAAATTCCGTTAAAAAGATACATACCAACTTCTACACATAAGCCAATAAAAATAATCCATGATAAGATATTCAGGATTTTTAGAATCTGCGGTGTTCCAATTTTAATTTCCATGCTATTCAAGATTATAAGTTATGCTGCTAAAATAATAAAAATTTATTGATAAACAATAAATAAATAGTTTTTATCAAAAAAAAAGCTTCAACATTAAAATTTGCTGAAGCTGTGGTATTCTGTTTTTAAAATTATGTTAGCGAAGCATTTTCTTTTCGTTTTCAAGCATTTTTTCGATGTTAAAATAAATACCGTCTACATTATAAACGCCTTTCTCGAAGCTCAGATAATCGCAATTATCAACGAGCGATTGTCCTTTAGATTCAATTTCAAAAAGATTGAGCAAAATGTATTCGTGTTCGACCATTATGACATGAAAACCAGTTTCGCATTTTTTTCCGTCGCCAGAAGAAAGTATGACATTCATAATGCTGTGAAATCTAAAAGAAGCAATTTTTGCAGATGCTTCGTCTCCTTTTAAGTGATAAACGTAAGTAAGGAAATTGAGCTGTTTTAAGTCAAATGGGAATTCGCTTAAGGTATGATTGGACAATTTGATTATTTCATCGTAATCTGAAGCTTCGAGTTCTTCTTTGTCATAATATTTGCGAAGCTGTTCCTCGTCTGGCGATTTCCAAAAGGCATTGTATTTGGGTTGAAAAACATAGCCTAAATACAAATGGCGGTATTCGTCATACGATAAAAGCGTATCATTTTTCGTGAGTCTTTCCATTAATTTAGGATAGAAAAATTTTGAATTTTTGTCGTTGATTTCTTTTTCGATGGATTTATAATCTGGAGTTGTAAAACCAATTTCTTGTGAATGCACTTGAATTCCGAAGCAAAAAATAAGAAGGATAAAAATTTGTTTTAGCATGATGTGGTGTGTTTTTGGTTGTAGTTCTGATCTTACTAATGTACAAATTATATAAGAACAAAAGTGTTCTTATGGATGCCAGATGCGTGAAGGATGAGAGCGGCATCTCCCGATTTAGAAAAACAAGGCTTTTTAGCCGTAGTTTTTGTTAATCGGGAATATAGCGGACAGCCTGACCCGGAGGGACACGCCCTAGTAAGTAAGAATTTTATTTTCTACATTATTCGGTAATCCATTTTCCTTTTTCTTTTGCAATATCGATTGCTTTCTGACCGCGTTCTGTCATTAAATTTTGCTGAATCATACGTTCGGCTCTTTCAATATTGGGTTTGCTCCATTTGCTGGTTTTCGGATTTCGGTGTGAGAAGGTAAGATAATAGCTTTCGGCATCGCGTTTTTTGCAGAGACTGTCAATCCAACCAAAACAAAGTGCTTCTTCGGTTGCTTCGATTAAATTTACGCTTTCTGTCTGACTTTTTTTATGATATAAGATTAACCAAACCGATTTTTCTGTCTGGCTATTTGTCTCAAGCCAATTGCGCCAATCTTGTCTATTTTGGGCATAAACGGCTAATTTTCCATCTTTAGTTTCCATTTTTTTAGTTTTATTTTATAAAGGTAAAATGCCTTTGTGACAACAGTATGTCAGTAGTAAAATTAAAGATAAAATATTGAAAATTAGATAATTGATTTTTTTAAAGTGGCTTTATTCGAAGCAGTTCGCCTTTTCGTTTGACAATGTTTTTATAATCCCATTGAATTTCTCTGCTTTTTTCTAGCCAGCGTTTTAAGTCTTGTTCGTTTATTTGATTGCTATTTGTGTAGCGCATTTCGGCAGCTTTAAACGAACCTTCGTTTTGAAGTTTTTCTTCGTCAAAAGATTGTCCGCTCCAGAAAAGCAATCGAACTGAATCTTTTAATTTGCTATAACCCACAATCGGATTTCCGTCTAGGAACCAAACAGGATGCGCATGCCAGATTTTGCTTTCGGCATCAGAAAGATTTTCATTTATAATCGCCAAAAGAAGATCGCAGATTTCTTTGTTTTCTGCTGTCTGAGAATTGTTGTAATCTTGAATCTGGCTCATGTCTTCAGCATTTTAGGGTTATTTTACTTCTTTGGTCAACTCAAATAAAATATAAGTTCCGTTGCTCGAATTTCCTCTCGATTTTTCTACAAATCCCTTTTTTCCATAAAATTCAACTGCTTTAATGTTGCTTGTAAGGCATTTTAGGGTAATTGGAAATGAGGTTTTTAAGATGGCTGCTTTTAATAATTCTGTACCAAGATTTTTTCCTTGATGTTTAACATCAACGTAAAGATGATGAATGAAATTGTTAGGCATCCAGATCGAAATAAATCCGACCGGAATATTGTTTACAAGAGCCGCTAAAATATATTCGCCTTGTGTTTGCTTGTCAAAATCGTCTAATTCAAATTCTGACAGATCTTGTTCTGTAAATGTGCGCCGTCTTTCGTTTAAGAATAATTCTCTTAAATGAGGTAAATCGCTATCTCTTGATTCTCTTATGATCGTCATTTTAGAAATTGCATTTATTGTTCTTCAAGTATAGAATTTCCTTTAGATAAATCTCCAGAAGTCCATTGCCACGTTTCTTGAAGCCTAATTTTTCCGCTTGCTAAAATTTCAGGTTTAGAAGTGCAGAAACCAGTCATTAATTCGCCTTTTTCATTCACTTGATGATATCTCATTTCGATATTTCCCGCGCCGTCAACCAAACCAATTAAATGACCTTTAACGATTTTTCCTCCAGAATATTCAGAAGTTAAAATGTTTCCTTCCTGTATATAATGAAATGCAGTTTCACTAGAGGTTTCTCCGTTTTCGCTGTTGCTTACAGGTTTGAAGATTTTGTTATTGTAATTAATCATTTTTGATAGTTTAATCTTTTCGATTCAAATCGGTAATTAGTAAAGGATTATTTTCTTTTAGCTTATTTACTAATTCTTCCACCCTTTCTGGATTTTCTTTAATGTTTTCATATTCAGCAGAAGTTATGCCGACGATTTGTAAAAATGAAACTTCGCCGTGTGGCGTTTGTTTTTTAGGAACTTCCAGATCATTCACAAAAATTAATGCCGTAATATCGGTTTCAGTGTCCAGACGAATTGGTCCGTTTGCTGGCATGTAATGAAACTCTTCAAACCAATTTCCACTGTCAAATACATATTTAGCTATATTTTGGAGCAAAGCCACAGCCCAGCTCGGATTTCCGCTATCGGCTTCATAAGGTTTTAATCTAAAAGTAAGTTCAAATCCCCATTTGCTAAATTCTCCATCTGCTTTTTCTTCATTATAATACAATTCAGAAAAACCGTAAGTAATAAAATGGTAATGATCTTCTTGATTTTTGCTTTCGTAATAGCTTACACCATCAAGCGGATGTTCTCCGCCAAGCATATAACTAATTGCTGGAGCAAAATGTTTGGGTTCCTGATTCGGATAAAGGCGTTCAAATTCTTTATCAATTTCTAACCGGCCAACAGCGTCATCTTCGGTAAATTCTTTTTTGTATTGTTCTAATTCCATTTCTAGTAAAACTTATTTTTACACTAAAATAAGTCTTTTTCTAACTATTAGTTTCGACACATTAAAAAAAAATCCGATTTGATTTCGCAAATCGGATTTTGATGTATTTATTGCTGTTGCAATTTTTTCATGAATTCATTTGAAGCCTGTTCTAAAGCTTTAAAATAGTTTCCTTTTTTAAGTTCGGGAATAGAGTAGGTGCTGATTATGTTTTGTGTGTCTTCAGCATTTAACTTGTATTTTATAAAATCGACGCTTAAGACCTGAATTTGCCTTAATGTTTTACTCACAACAATTAGAAGAGTTGGATCTAATCGCGGGTCTTTGGATAAAAATTTGTCAAGATCTACTGCAAATTCGTCAAAAGATTTAAAAGGTTCAACAGAAGGAGTTGTTATGACTACAATTTTGTAAAGGTGTTTTTTTTCGAAAGCGTTCAGAGTAGTATTTAAAGATTGAAGCTCTGCTGGTTTTAATACTTTTTCGAAGTCGTTTACACAGTCTGTAGATTGAGAAAAAGTGCTTTTTAAACGGGAAGCAAAATCGGTGTCGGTTTTGGTTTGGGCAGATAAAACTGAAGATAACAGTATAAGCGTAAAGAATAATTTTTTCATTCTATGGCATGTTAGATTTGGTGCTGCAAAAGTAGCACATTCTTTATTGTAAACAGATGAAAAAATGATCAGTTTTGATTTTAAAATGAAAAAATATTCTTTTTTGAGAAGCAGTTTATCAAATAAAAATCCGATCTACTTTTGGTAAATCGGATTTTGAAATTTTTTATTGAAATAAAGGTATTAGATGATCCCATTTGAGTTCTTTGGCAAAATCTAAAGCTGTTTTTCCGCTATTGGTTTTTGCCTTTGCATTTGCGCCAGCTTTTAAAATGAGTTCTACAGAAGTTTGATTTCCAGCAATAGCTTCACGATGCAAAAAAGTGTAGCCTAAATCGTCTTGCGCTTCTATTTCTTCTGGATTGTTTTTTAAGAATTCGATTAGACTTTCTTTCATATTGATACTCATTGGATGCTCTATCAAGTTTTCTGGTTTTTCTTTCTGATTTGTAACAACCAGAATATCATTGTAATCTCCAAACTCTAAGCCCCAAGCATCGTCATGGTCTTTTCTTTCGTCTTCGTCCATTTCTGAGCGCATGGCGTGTATCGTAAAAGCCCCGTATGTTTTTCCTTGGCTTGCAAATAACCAATCGCTGATTTGATTAATCGGAATTGCAATTTCGTCTCCATTATTAACATTGGTTAGATCATTGGGATCATTTACTAAAATCCCGTATATCATTTCGCCGTCAAAGTTTACGTCGTTAATCCACATATGTTCTACGATAGTTTCGTCATCTATATCTTGAGTGAAAGCTAATTTTACACAAGCAACATCCAATCCTGGAACTATTCTTCTGTATTCCCAAGATAATTCTCTCCAGAAATATTTAAAGGTTTCTTGTGCTCTTTTGTAAGCTTCGATCATTTTTGGATTTTCTCCGTCGGCGTAGAATATTTTTGTTTCTTCCATAAAAAAGGATATTTATAATGATTTATAAAAGTAATCTTTTTATGACTTTAAGGAAAATGATATTTAATTATTTTGAGGTTTTAATTTAAAAGTAAAGCTTTTTTAAGACAAAGCATTGTCATTTCGAGCGAAGGGAGAAATCTCCGCAAGAAACTCCGAAAAGTAAAGTTATTTGCAAAGATTTTATTAATCTTTTTCGAGCTATTTATGGAGATTTCTCCCTTCGCTCGAAATGACAAAAGGAGGGATTCTATTTATTAAATAAAAAAATCCGACTTGCTTTCGCAAATCGGATTGTATAAAAATTAGAAATTATTTCTTAAAAAGTATAGCCTATTCTTAAATGAAAATAAAGTAAGAATTGTTCCTTTGTGTAATCAAAATTATCTACACTTTGTGCATTTCCAATATTAGAATTTGCTTTAATAAATACCATTCTGTATCCGATTCCTGCGCCTGCTTCGTAAGTAAAATGATCTCCAATTGCTCTTTTCATTCCCCATGTTG
This sequence comes from Flavobacterium sp. B330r, assembly GCF_056824325.1. Lineage (NCBI taxonomy): Bacteria > Pseudomonadati > Bacteroidota > Flavobacteriia > Flavobacteriales > Flavobacteriaceae > Flavobacterium > Flavobacterium sp. B330r. Next base: position 232,781 of record NZ_CP124860.1, on the reverse strand, counting down.
GAGTAATAGATAAATCTGCATTTTTAGTGATATTATCATCTAAATTAATGACAAACCAATCTGGATGGTAACTTGTTTTAAGAGAAATATAATTACCACTATTATTTGAAATGTTTTTTCCTCTAGCGTTTCTTTTTTTCAGATTGAAATAAAATTTTGGCTCTGCTGTAATTACGGGTTGTAATATAAAACCAGCTTCATCATAATGATCTCCAACTGCAAAATCATGTTCGATACCAATTTCGCTTCTTAAAGCAATTGAATTAGCAAGTTTTAATTCGTTGTTAAGCCAAATTCCGGCAAAACCTGTTTGTGCCGAAAAGATTGATTTTTCTACGCTAGCTTCTTGAGCCTTAGCATTAATAGTTATTCCTAAGATTATAAATAGGATTAATTTTTTCATACTAGTATTTGTTTTTTTTGTAATTGGTTAGATTAATTTTGGTGCGAAAATAGTATTAAAATTTTAAAATCCTAATTTGCAAAAACTACAAAAGTTTAAAGAGAAAAGGCACAAAAAAATCCGACTTGTTTTTACAAATCGGATTATCTAAAATAAGTTTATGTTTTTATTTACTTTCAAATCTCTTTTTCCAATAAAAATAAACCGTTACAACATTTAAAACGGCAAGAATCCACAGTAAAGGATTACTGAAAAAATCCTGATAACTATGTCCTTTTGGAATTTCTACAAATGGAACAAAGATTAAAACATCTAATAAAATAGCAGTTAAAGACATTATGAATCCAATTGGAATTCCTGATGTCGAAGTTCCTTTTTTGTAATAAAACGAAGCTCCAAAAATAGCGTAGAAGACAATTAAAATGCAGATTAGTGCTGTTTGTATGTTTAAAGAATCTTTTACAATAGGTATGTGTGCTAGAATAAAAAAGGTTAAAGCTATACAACTCCAGAGTATTATACCCGATAAAACTGCTCTCCGATAATTCATGACAGCTGGTTTACTTTGTTCCAAATTCCAGTTTTTGATGTTTTTAAAACATATTCGGTAAAATCTATTGCTTTTCGGCCTAAAACTTTTTCAATATCATTTGTAATGCTAGAATTTCGTCCGTCCAGTACTTCTGTAAATAAATAATTTACAAGCCAGATTTCGTCTTCAGGAACCTGATATTCCCGAAGCGTCTTCACATAATCCTCAAGTTCTACTGCTTGGAAAATAATTTCTCTCTTTGTAATTTTTGCTATTTCAGAAACAGCCTGTTCAAAATTAAGCAGGCGAGGACCAGTTAATTCATAAGTCTTGCCATTATGTTTTTCGTTTAAAAGTGCTTCTGTTACTACTGCTGCAATATCATCCGCATCAGTAAAAGGCTCGAGAACATCGGCTTTTGGGAGTGCTACAAATCCAGCTGAAACAGGTTCTAAAAAAATACTTTCGCTAAAATTCTGATTGAACCAAGATGCTCTTACGATCGTCCAATTTTTGGCTGTTTCTTTTACAATTTCTTCACAAACTTGCGCTTCTTTTTCGCCTCTTCCAGAAAGAAGAACCATTTTTTCTACTCCATTTTGTGTGGCAAGAGTTGTAAACTTCTGAATGATTTCTGGTGCTGTTGGTACTGCTAGATCGGGTTGAAATGTGATGTAAACAGTATCAATGTCTTGCATGGCATTTAACCATGTTTCTGGTTTTTCCCAATCAAAAGGAATTGTGGCAGATCGCGAACCAATTCTCACTTCTACGTCTTTTTGTGTTTCTAATAATGCTGCAACTCTGCGACCCGTTTTTCCATTGCCTCCCAGTACTAAAATTTTCTTTGTTTTCATGATTAATGATTTTAATTAATGATGATACAAAGTTGCACACATCAACATGAAAAGATTTGTCTGAAAGGAATTAAGATTTGTTTGAAAAGAATTGTTTTTTGACTTCGTTTGGTCTTGATCCAAATTTTTTCTGAAAAGCGTTAGAGAATGAACTTAAGCTTTCGTAACCCACTTCCCATGCAGTTTCTTGTACTGTTTTTTCGCTGTTGCAAAGTAATTCGTAAGCTTTGTTGAGCCTTTCTTCGTGAATGTATTTGTAAACTGGAATTCCAAAAAGTTCTTTAAAGTTCTTTTTGAGTTTACTGCTGTTCAAACCAATTAGTTTAGATAATTCTGTAATAGTAGGTGGTTTTGAATAGTTTGTGCTAACGATATCTTTTGCCTGAAAAAGTTTTTCTTTGTCTTTTTCGCTTAAATCTGTTTTCTTTTCTGTAGAAAGCAGTGCAAAATAATGCGCCAGTAATTCATTCACCTGACTTTTTAAAAATAATAATCTTGTATTGCCAGAATACGTGGTATTGAATATTTTTTGAACGGCCAATTGCATTTCGAGTGTCATAAAAAGCGTTGGGCCTTTTACAAAATGTGCCGATGGATTTACTAATTCAGGCAGTTGTTTTTCAAAGATTTCTCTTTCTTCTTTTGGTAATGTCTGCAGGGTTTTCAGCTTCGCAAAAATGCTGATAGATTGTAAAGGTTTTTCGGGAGCAATTTTATGCGAAAAAGAAACTTTTTGATTTCCAAAGAAAGAAATTGCTAAGCCAGTTGTGTTTGTTAGATATTTTGTTTGATCGTTGTGTTTAATTTCCAATTCTACATTTCCAGAACCATAAAAAGCAAAACCTACTGCATCACCATCAATCTCGCATTGTTGCACAAATTCTTTGTCAGAATTGGATTGTTCGATGAGGACAATGAAATTATTTACTTCTATGATATCGGTGGTCATTTTTAATTAGTCAATTAGAAAATTAGTCAATTAGAAAATTTTTAAATGCTTAAATCTAATCAAATATACAAAACTGACTTTGCTTTAAGTGTTTTTATCTTATAGAGCGTATTAAACAAAAAAATCCGATCTGTTTTCACAAATCGGATTTATTAAATTGAGAATTATATATAACCGTAAAACGGTATATTTTTACAAGTGAATTACTTCGCCGTAAGCATCAGCTACAGCTTCCATAACAGCCTCGCTCATTGTTGGGTGAGGGTGGATAGATTTAAGGATTTCGTGACCTGTAGTTTCTAGTTTACGAGCTACAACTGCTTCAGCAATCATATCTGTAACACCAGCACCAATCATGTGGCATCCTAACCATTCTCCGTATTTAGCATCGAAGATTACTTTTACGAATCCGTCAGCATTTCCAGCAGCTTTTGCTTTTCCAGAAGCGGAGAATGGGAATTTACCAATTTTTAATTCGTAACCTTTTTCTTTTGCTTGTTTTTCTGTTAAACCTACAGAAGCGATTTCTGGAGTTGCGTAAGTACAACCAGGAACGTTTCCGTAATCGATTGGGTCTACGTGTAAACCTTTAATTTTTTCTACACAGTTAATTCCTTCAGCAGAAGCTACGTGAGCTAAAGCTTGACCTGGAGTAACGTCTCCAATTGCGTAGTATCCTGGAATGTTAGTTTCGTTGTAAGCGTTTACTAAGATTTTATCTCTATCAACAGCAATTCCAACTTCTTCTAATCCGATGTTTTCAATGTTTGTTTTGATTCCAACTGCAGAAAGTACGATGTCAGCTTCTAAAACTTCTTCTCCTTTTGCCGTTTTAACAAAAGCTTTAACTCCTGCACCTGTTGTGTCAATGCGCTCAACAGAAGAGTTAGTCATTACTTTAATTCCTGATTTTTTCAAAGAACGCTCAAATTGTTTTGAGATATCTTCGTCTTCTACAGGAACTACGTTTGGCATAAATTCTACGATAGTAACATCTGTTCCCATTGAGTTGTAGAAGTGAGCGAACTCAACTCCAATTGCTCCAGAACCAACAATGATCATAGATTTTGGTTGGGTTGGCAGTGTCATTGCCTGACGGTATCCAATTACTTTTACACCATCTTGAGGTAAGTTTGGCAACTCACGAGAACGAGCACCAGTTGCGATGATAATGTGATCAGCGCTGTATTCTGTAACTTTATTGTCTTTATCAGTAACGTCAAGTTTTTTTCCTGGTTTTAATTTTCCAAAACCTTCGATAACGTCAATTTTGTTCTTTTTCATTAAGAATTGAACACCTTTGCTCATTCCTTCAGCTACACCACGGCTACGTTGAATAACTGCAGGGAAATCTTTATCAAATTCAGAAACTTTCAATCCGTAGTCAGAAGCGTGTTTAAGGTAATCAAAAACTTGAGCAGATTTTAAAAGCGCTTTTGTTGGGATACATCCCCAGTTAAGGCAAACTCCACCTAGATTTTCTTTTTCTACTACAGCAGTTTTAAAGCCTAATTGTGAAGCTCTAATCGCTGTTACATATCCTCCAGGACCACTTCCTAAAACAATAACGTCGTATTTCATTTTTTTTGCTTTTAGTATTAACTATCGAAAATGAAGTTTGTATTTCCGAAACTCATCTTTCGATTTTTTCTTTGTTATTTGTGATTGCGAATTTAAGGATTTATTTTATATGAACACTTGAAATTTTGTTTTTAAAGACATACATTTTGGTCTTTTCACAGAAAGCGAACTAATTGTGAATTGTAAATTGTGAATTATGAAGTGATTTTTAAGATTTAATGATTAGTTCTTAGTAATTAGAGAGAAGTGCCTTAAAAAAAATAAAAAATAAGCCACAGATTATTAGGATTAAAATGATTTTAAAAAATCTGTGTTAATCTGTATAATCTGTGGCTTATAATTATGAGTTATGAATTAATAATTTACCATTCACAATTAAAAACTAAATCTTAACGTGTCCCCAGTTTTCTCCACTGGCGATTCTTCTAATTTGCATTTCGCTTACACCAAATTGTTTGGCAATCATTTTAAGACGTGTTTTTTGTTCAGGTCTTGCAAGGATTTTTTTAATTAACATCACTTTTGTGGTCGTTAATTTTCGTCCGTCAGCTTTTAGATTATGTTCAATTAAGTTCTTTTTTGCCTGAATAACGCGTGGACTTTTACGACTGTGCGCCATCATTTCTTGTTTGGTTGCCCAGCGAAGATTACTCACATCATCGTTTGCTCTGTTGTAATCTAAGTGCAGAACATAAGTTTGATCTTCAGAATCTTTTGGAATAAAATATTGAGCAACTAGTTTGTATAAGAAGAGATATTTATTTACGATTTTATCGTCTTTTTTAACCTTAAAACGGAAAGTTGGATATCCGTCACTTAAACCTCCTTTTAAGATGCGTCCGTTTTCAATATCGTCGGTAAAACTGATTAATCTTCCTCTGTTCGAAATGGCGTATCTTAATTGTAATGAGGCGTTTATTTCTATTTCTTTGAATTTTTCATCAGGATAAAATCTATTTTGTGGCATTGTCTTTTACATTTGATTTCTATACTCTCAAAGATAAAGAATAAACCAAAAATTTTTGCTATCTAACTGATTGTGAAAGGGCAATTTTATGATTTCTATAACGCTAATTTAACGTTTTAAAGCGTTTTTGACAGTTTTTAGTCGGATTTTAATTCACAATTTATGAATATTGCAGTTTTTTAATTTAGGAAAGCAACATCAATTTATAGCTAAATAATTATTAATTTATTGATTGAGCCAATTTTTGAAAGTATGAACTTCCTTTTTACTCATGAAAATTATGTTGGATTGGGTTTGAAGTACATCAGAATCAATCTAAACTCTATAATGTGAAAAAAGGGTTTGACTTTCAATTAAAGTCAAACCCAATTATTTTTAAACTCACATATTTTTTAGAAGGTCTTTTGATTTCCTAATATTGGATTTGAAATAATAAGCTTATCAAAAATCCAGTTTTAAGCAATTTGTTATCTTCTTTAAAAACAAATTAATTACAAGGAGGAGTTCTAAGAACCATATGTACTGTGGTTTCTTTTGGGATGTTGTAATCAGATAGTGTTCTACCGTCTTCAAGTTGTTTTCCTGCAAATATGATTCTTTGGCATTCAACTGGAATTCCTTCTTTATCGAATATTTTAGCCTTAAGATTATCAATAGTGTCTGAACTTTCAATCTCAATTGTTATAATTTTTCCAGTCAAAGTTTTTACAAAAATTTGCATTGAAAACGCATTAAGCGAAAATGCCAAAAATAGAACGATAAAAAGTAATTTTTTTTTCATAGGATTTTTTAAAAATGATTATTTATACCTCAAACGTACTTATTTATTTGTAAGAATACAAGTGGAATTGTTTAGTTATGATAAATTATTTTTTCCCTAATTATAAGAATGAAATGCTTTTTGGTGCTTTAAGTTTTGTAAGATTTTGAAAATTAAGTGCGTAAGTAATTTCTTAAAGCTAATTAGATGCTGAAAATTGCACCATATTTAACTTGAGGAAGATTAAAAATCAATTCTTAATACTAATGATAAAAGGGTTTGACTTTCAATTAAAGTCAAACCCTTTTATTTTTTAATCTTAGACACTTTTTAGAAGTGTCTTTTTTCTATAGGAGAAAAAATATTAATTATTACCTTTCCTTACGAACAACCAGATGTATCGAGCTTTCTTTTTGAATGTTATAATCAGATAATGTTCTTCCATCTTCTAGTTGTCTTCCTGCAAATATAAGCCTTTGGTTATCAGGGAGAATTCCTGTTTTGTCCATTATCTTAAATTTAATGTAATCAATGGTATCAGAGCTTTCTACTTCAAGGGTTATAGTTTCCGTAGAACCAACAACTCTAATGAAAATTTGCATTGAGAATGCACTAACCGAAAAGGTTAAAAAGAAAACGATAAAAAGTAATTTTTTTTTCATAGGATTTTTTAAAAATGATTATTTATTCCTCAAACTTACTTATTTATTTGTAAGAATACAATTAAAATTATGGAGTTATGATAAATTCATTTTTTCCTAAATACAAGAAATATCCGTGTTTTTGGTGTTTAATTTTTTGTAAGATTTTGAAAATTAAGTATGTAAGTAATTTCTTAAAACCTAATTAGCTACTGAAAATTGCGAATCGTACAGGTTTTTATAATAGCCATCTGTTTTATTTAGTAATTCGTGATGTGTGCCTTGTTCGACAATCAGACCTTTATCCATCACCACAATTTTATCGGCATTTACAATTGTTGCGAGTCTGTGTGCAATAATAATCGAAGTTCTTCCTTTTGTAATTGTTTCTGTCGCACGCTGAATCATTTCTTCAGAATACGTATCGATAGAAGAAGTCGCTTCGTCCAAAATCAAAATACTTGGGTTGCTCACATAAGAACGTAAAAAAGCAATAAGCTGACGCTGTCCAGACGAAAGCATAACACCTCGTTCTTTTACATCAAAATCGTAATTATCAGGCAGACTCATAATAAAATCATGAACTCCAATTTTTTTTGCCGCATCAATTACTTTGTCTCTTGTAATTTCTGGATTGTGCAAAGTAATATTATTATAAATCGTATCGGCAAACAAAAACACATCTTGCAAAACAACAGCAATTTGTTTTCTTAAAGAAGCCAAAGTGTAGTTTTCGATATTTTCTCCATCAATGCAGATTGTTCCGCTATTGATTTCGTAAAAACGATTCAATAAATTAATAATAGTAGATTTTCCTGCTCCTGTAGAACCTACAATCGCCACGGTCTGTCCAGCAGAAACTGAAAGATCAATACCTTTTATGACTTCTTCTTCTGTAATATAGCTGAAACGAACGTCTTTGAAATCAATTCTTCCATCAAAAACAGGCGCTTCAATGGTTCCTGTATCTTGAATGTGATCTTGCGTATCAATAATGTCAAAAACACGATTGGCAGCAATCATTCCTAATTGCATCTCGTTAAATTTATCCGCAATTTGTCTCAACGGATTAAACAGCATTCCGATAAACATCGTATACGAAAACAAATCACCAAAAGTCGTAAAATGATCTCCATTCAAAATTCTGAATCCGCCATATACTACGACCAGACCTAAAGTAATAGACGAAATAATATCGGCAATCGGGAAGAAGATGGAGTTGTATAAAATCGTTTTAATCCAAGCAACTCTATGTTTGTTGTTGATTTCTTTAAAGTTTTCAGCTTCAATTTTTTCGCGGTTAAAAAGCTGTACGATTTTCATTCCCGTCACGCGCTCTTGTACAAAAGAGTTCATATTGGCAATCTGCGTTCGAACTTCTTCAAAAGCCACTTGCATTTTACGTTGGAAAATTCTGGTAATGTAAACCAAAATAGGCATTGCAACTACAACTATCCAGGTTAGTTTCCAGTTCATATAAAACATGAAAATAAGTACCACAACCATTTTCATCAAATCGCTTATAATCATAAACAAACCTTGACTGAAAATACGGGCAATCGATTCAATATCCGAAACAGCGCGAGTAACCAGCTGGCCAACTGGAACCAAATCGAAATACTTCATTCTGAAACTCAAAATGTGTTTAAAAAGTTTAGTTCGAATATCTTTTACAATATCTTGTCCGAGCCAGTTGGCCCAATAAACAAAGTAAAATTGAGAGAAGACCTCCATCAGTAAAACTACTCCCATTAAAACGATATACATTAGCAATCCCATTTTATCATGAGTTTTGATGTAGCCATCGACCGTTTCTTTTAGTAAATAGGGGCGAAGTGCAGCGAAGATAGACAGCGAAATGGCAAATATGATTACGCCATAATAACGCCATTTATAAGGTCGTGTGTATTTTAAAATTCGTTTGAATAATCCTGTATCGAATGCTTTTGCTTTCATTTGTTTTTAGGAGCTTTAAGCTATAGGCTTTAGGCCATAAGCTTTTAGCTTTTAGCTGTAAGAAATAAGCCTAAAGCCTATTGCCTAAAGCTTAAAGCTTATAAATAATCGTAATAAATATTGGTCAAATATAAACCATGTGGCGGAACCGAAAATCCCGCTTTTTCCCTGCTTTTGCTGGCAATGATATTTTCAAAATCAGCTAAAGTTATTTTCTTTAAACCAATATTGATCAAAGTGCCCACAATAGCGCGAACCATATTTCTTAAAAAACGATTTGCTGAAATGGTAAAAATCAGTTTTTCGTTTTCTTGTTTCCAGTATGCCTCAAAAATCGTGCAATCAAATGTGTTTACATCAGTGTTAACTTTTGAAAAACATTGAAAATCGGTATGCTTCAGTAGTAACTGTGCCGCTTCATTCATCAAAGCAATATCCAATTTTTGTGTAACATACCAGCTCAATTCCTGTAAAAACGGATTTTTTGCTGTATTGATATGATATTCGTAAGTTCGCTTTGTGGCATCAAATCTACAATGCGCATCATCGTGAACCAGAATAATATTAAAAATCGCAATATCTTTTGGTAAATAAGAATTCAGTTTATGAATTAAAACTGGAATGTCTAAGTTTTTTTCTGTATCAAAATGACCGTACATTTCGCTTGCATGAACACCAGTATCTGTTCTTCCAGCCCCCATAATGCTGATACTTTCGTTTAATAAAACCGAAAAAGCCTTATTTAAAGTTTCTTGAACTGAAGAAGCGTTTGGCTGTATTTGCCAGCCATGATAATGTGTTCCGTTATAAGCGAATTGAATAAAATATCTCATTTTAAGGACAGAGGTTCTGAGGTGCAAAGGTATGAAAAAAGGTTCTAAGATTCTGAGATGCTAAGGTTCTAAGTTTTTTCTATAGGGATGTTATGATGTTTTTGATATTTGTTATTTGCTAATCAAGTTTTAGACGCACCGCAGTGCGTCTCTACAATTTAAATGCTAGGAAAAACTTAGTATCTTAGCACCTCAGAATCTTAGCCTCTTAATAAAAATGACCAAAATTCTTCTCCTTTCCGATACTCACAGTCACATCGATGATACTATTTTAAAATATGTTGCTCAGGCAGACGAAGTTTGGCACGCTGGAGATATTGGAGATTTGGTAGTGACGGATACGATTAAAAAACTAAAACCTTTACGAGCGGTTTACGGAAATATTGACGATGCAAAAGCAAGATTAGAATTTCCGTTAAATAATCGTTTTTCATGTGAAAATGTTTCGGTTTGGATTACTCATATTGGCGGTTATCCCGGAAAATATAATCAGAATGTTAGAGAAGAATTAGCTTTGAATCCGCCTAAATTATTTATCTGTGGACATTCGCATATTTTGAAGGTCATGTTTGATAAAAAGAATAATTTATTGCACATGAATCCAGGCGCGGCAGGAAAAAGTGGTTTTCATAAAGTGAGAACCATGTTGCGTTTTGTAATTGATGATGATAAAATCAAAGATTTGGAAATTATCGAAATAGGAGAGAAGTAATTAATGCGGCAGCGGAATCTGAATCTTTATTTTGGTTCCCTGATTTTCTTTTGAAGTAATTGATAAAGTTCCTTTATATTTTTTGATTCTAGCTCTAATTCTACTTAAACCGAAGCCTTCAGCATCTTTTAATTTTTGTGTTTTAAAACCAATTCCGTCATCGTGAATATAGAGGATAAGTTGGTTATCTTTTTCTGCTAAAGAAAGTTTTGCTTTTTGAGCATTGCTATGCTTGGTAATATTGCTGAACAGTTCACTGACTATGAAATAGATTTTCATCTCAAATTTTTCAACATATCTTCTACTGGTCGGAATAGTGCTTGAAAATTCAAATTTAATTGCAGAGTTTGAGTTTTTCTCGCATAGGTCTTCCAAAGCATAAATTAATCCAAAACGAACCAAAAGCGACGGAACAAGATCGTGAGACATATCGCGTAAAAGTTCATGGACTTCTGATAGAATTGCTTTTGCTTTACGTATTTCTTCCGACTTTACATCGTTTTGAGCTGTAAATGTATTTAAATGTAATCCTGCTGAAGACAATAGCGAATTGATATTGTCATGTAGAAAAGAAGCAATTTTTTTACGCTCTACTTCTTGAGAGTCAATTCCAGAATTGATAATATTGAGAAGGATTTTCTGTTTGGTGTCTTTTCGTTTTATTTTCTGTTTTAGTTTGTTGTTTTGGTATAAAAAGTAAAACAAAAGAAAAATGATGACAGTAAGTATAATGCTTAAACTGACGATTTTTTTATTTCTAAGCTGTTCTGATTTACTAAGATGATTAACGGTTGTTTGGTTGTTTGCCGTTTGTGAAACTTTTGCTGTATCCTTTGATTGTGCGATACTATTTTCTTCAAAAGAAAAAAGTAAAAGAAGAAATAGGAAGAATTTGAAACGAAACATAAAAGCAATCTTTAAGGATTAATCAAATTGTTTTTAAGAGCATATTTTACCAGACCTATTGTGCTTTTTATATTAAGCTTTTTCATGATGTTTTTTCGATGCGTCTCGACAGTATGTGAACTGATAAAAAGTTTTTTGCTAATTTCTGTACCGCTGTATTCTAAGGCAATTAAAATAATGATTTCAATCTCACGCGGACTTAAAATTGGGTTTTCTATAACTGCGTTTTGATTTAATTTGGGATTGTCTCTAAAAGTATTGAAAATTTTCTCTCTAACGCTGTCGCTAAAATATTCCTGCCCTTGATAAACGGCTTCGACGGCTTCAATAATATTTTCTCCTGCGCAATTTTTTAGCAGATAACCCTTTGAGCCTAATTTCATAACTTCTTTAATGATTTTTAGATCATCGTAACTGGATAAAATAATGGCTTTGCAAGGTATTTCTTTTTCATTAAACTCTTTCAGTACCTCTATGCCGTCTTTCTTTGGCATACTGATATCTAGAATTAAAACGTCGGCTTTGTCCTTCATGACATCATCATAAACAGTAGTGCCGTCTAAAGAAGTTCCGACTAATTCAAAATTTGAAACAGTTTGGAGCAGGTTTGAAAGACCATCAATTAATACCTGATGATCGTCTGCAAGATGGATCCTTATTTTTGGTGTCATGATTGTATTTGAATTCGAAAATGCAAATTTATCATGTAAATCACATATCTATAATGCCCTTTAGGTCTGATTTATGATAAAATAAGGCATAAAAAAAACCCGAATAAAAATTCGGGTTCTTCTTCGCACAAATAAACTAAGTTTATAGGTTTACCTCAAACGATCAACAGATTTTACAAGATCTTCATCCTTTTTGATGGCCTTATTAGCTAAAACTAATAACACGATAGCAACAATCGGCATGAACATCCCAATACCTTTCTCAGAGACCTCAGTCCCTCCAGATAAATTTAGTGATCGATATACAAATAATCCTAATAAAATTAAATTTAATATTATATTCAATCTGTTTAGCACAAACTGATTTTGTCTCTTTTTGAATGAAATGATACTGATAATACTAAGCATAGTCGTTAAGCCTAATAAAACAGTATAAAGCTGATCCTGCATAAAAAAGAATGGCTTTCCTGCACTAGTTGTCCAAAGCGGAACAAAAAGCATTAAAATGCCAGTTGCAGCAAAAGCTAGAAATAAATATACAGTCTGAATTCTTTGTATCATGGTCTAAAAATGTTTTACAAAAATATATTTTCTTTTTTTAAAATACTATTGTATGATAAAATTTTATTCGTATTATTGCATCATAATACCGTAAGCACTTCATACTGCGGTCAATTCAAATTAATTATCTACCTATTCTTTTTACAGTATTCCTTAAAATAATTAAATTCATAGAACATTCATGTTTGATATTTCTGCATTAAAAGAAATGAAGCTTTCTGAGCTTCAAGAAATAGCTAAGTTAGCTAAAACAATAAAGATTACTGGTGTCAAAAAAGAGACTTTAATTAGTCAGATTTTAGCACACCAAGAGAGCTCTAATGCGCCAGCTCAAGCTTCTCAAACAGAAGTAGTTTCTGATGCTAAAGAAGATAAACCAAAGCGTGCCAGAATTGCTCCAGCCAAAACAAAAGCAGCAAATACCAAAAATACTCCCGTTTTAGAATTTGATAAAGTAGAGGAAACTGTTCAAAAAAACGATAGTGTAGATACAATTGAGCCAATTGCAGAAACGGCGGCTGTAGAAGCACAGGAAAACAAAGAGCCAGCAGCAAAAAAAGAGCCTAAAGTTGTAAAATTCAGCAAATCGGCATACGAGAAAAAAGTAGCTCTTAAAAAAGAAAAAGAGGCTGTAAATGAAGTTCCTGCAGAGGAAAATGTAGAAGCAGCCCCATCAGAGCCAACTACTTCTGAGCCAACAGCCGAAACAGCTGAAAAAACTCCTCAAACTGCTCCTGTTAAAAAGATCAATCCGAATCAGAATAAAAACCAGAACCAAAATCAAAACCAGAACCAAAATCAAAACCCGAATCAGAATCAAAATCAGAGTGGGAATGGCAATGGAAACGGAAATCACAATAATCAAAATCCTAATCATAAAAATAAAAAGAACAACAATAATTTCAGGGATTCAGATTTTGAATTTGACGGAATTATTGAAAGTGAAGGTGTTCTAGAAATGATGCCTGACGGTTACGGATTTTTACGTTCATCAGATTATAATTATTTAGCTTCTCCAGATGATATTTATTTATCAACTTCACAAATCAGATTATTTGGTTTAAAAACTGGAGATACTGTAAAAGGTGTGGTTCGCCCGCCAAAAGAAGGAGAGAAGTTTTTCCCTTTGGTTCGTGTATTAAAAATTAACGGACACGATCCGCAAGTTGTTCGCGATAGAGTTTCTTTTGAACACTTGACGCCTGTTTTCCCTTCAGAAAAATTCAAACTAGCCGAAAAAGGCAGTTCTATTTCAACCAGAATTATAGATTTGTTTTCACCAATAGGTAAAGGTCAGCGTGGTATGATCGTTGCCCAGCCTAAAACAGGTAAAACAATGCTTCTTAAAGATATTGCAAATGCAATTGCAGCAAACCATCCTGAAGTTTACTTAATTGTTCTTCTGATTGACGAACGTCCTGAGGAGGTTACAGATATGCAGAGAAGTGTTCGTGGAGAAGTTATTGCTTCAACTTTTGATAGAGAGCCACAAGAACACGTAAAAATTGCTAACATTGTATTGGAAAAAGCAAAACGTTTAGTAGAATGCGGTCACGATGTTGTGATTTTATTAGATTCTATTACACGTTTAGCAAGAGCTTACAACACGGTTCAACCAGCATCTGGAAAAGTATTAAGTGGAGGTGTTGATGCCAATGCATTGCAAAAACCAAAACGTTTCTTTGGAGCTGCTAGAAATGTAGAAAACGGTGGTTCTTTAAGTATTATCGCAACTGCATTAACAGAAACGGGTTCTAAAATGGACGAAGTTATCTTCGAAGAATTTAAAGGAACAGGTAACATGGAGCTTCAATTAGATCGTAAAATTGCGAATAAACGTATTTTCCCTGCAATCGATCTTACATCGTCAAGTACACGTCGCGATGACTTATTATTGGACGAAAAAACATTACAAAGAATGTGGATTATGCGTAAATATCTTTCAGATATGAACCCAGTAGAATCTATGGACTTCGTAAACGATCGTTTCAAGAAAACAAAAAACAACGAAGAGTTTTTGATTTCGATGAATGACTAGTTAAAGTTGCTAAGGTTCTGAGATGCTAAGATTCTAAGGTTTTTAACTTTGAGAAAAAAAAGCAAGCCAAAAAATATATAAAACAAAAAAAGGATGAGTAAACTCATCCTTTTTTTTATGACCGTTCCTAAAAGAAACCTTAGAATCTTAGCATCTCAGCACCTTAGTATCTTAAAAAGAACTATTTCTTATCAACTACCGGTCTATTTTCTCTATTAGCTAAATCCCAAGCTACGACAAAAGCCAGTTTTGTTCTTTTAGTTAAAGCGTCGTATTCAATTTTTTGAGGTTCGTCGCCTTTTCCGTGGTAATCTTCGTGAACTCCGTTGAAGAAGAAAACAGCTGGAATACCATGTTTTGCAAAGTTATAGTGGTCAGAGCGCTCATAGAAATGGTTTGGATCTTTTGGATCATTAAATTTAAAATCTAAGTCCATTTTGATATATTTTTCGTTTTGAGCTACAACTGCATTGTGTAAATCAGAAGATAATCTGTCAGCACCAATTACATAAACGTAGTTGTTTGTATTTGAATGCTCAACATCACGACGTCCGATCATGTCGATGTTGATGTCTGCGATTGTATTGGCAATAGGAAATAATGGATTTTCAGAATAATAACGAGATCCGTGTAAACCATGCTCTTCGCCAGTTACATGAAGAAACAAAATAGAGCGTTTTGGACCGTGACCTTGTTTTTTAGCTTTAGCAAAAGCTTTAGCCATTTCGATCACCGCTACAGTTCCAGAACCATCATCATCTGCACCGTTGTAAACTTCGCCGTCTTTGATGCCCACGTGATCGTAATGTGCAGAAATTACCAAAACTTCATTTGGTTTTTCTGTACCTTCAATGTAAGCCCAGATGTTTTCTGAATCTGGAAGGTTTTGATTGCGTTTTGCATTCATAAATGCTGCAGGAACTGGCTGATAGAAGTCCGACGCTCCTTTTGGAAAAGAAATTCCGCTTTTTTTGTATTGCTCGATCATGTAAAGACCTGCTTTTTTCTGTCCTTTAGAACCCGTTTCGCGGCCTTCCATTTCGTCAGAAGCAATAGTGTAAAGCATTTTTTTGAGATCTTTTTCACTGATAGCTTTAACATATTTTGACGGATCCGAATTGTCTTTGGCTGTTGTTGACTGCGCAGTTTTACAAGAATACGCAGTAACAACTAAAAATAAAATGAGTATTTTTTTCATTCTAGTTAGTGTAAATTAATAAATGTGTAAAGAACGTATAAAGTCAGTAAAAATAGGATAAAAAGAGAATTTATTATAAACAATAAAAAGCTTTTTATAAAAGAGACTATTCTTGATTCGCCATAAAAACGGTGGTGTGCAGGATAAAAATAATAGCACATCCAGATGGTTCCTGCAAATGTTGTAATTGATGATATAAAAGACAGCGGACTATCTTCTCCAAAAAGACCAATAACCCTTTCTATGATAAACATGATGAGGAAAATCAGTAAAAGAAAAGAGAAATAATGGAGTGTAAAAATTCCGTGATCGAAATAATACCACCTTTTTTTATTATGAAAAAGCCATAAGAAAAAAGCAAAAAACGGCATGATTATAAATAGAATTTTAGGAAGATTGTGAAAGAACGATTCAACAAATTTTACATAAATTTCTTTTTTGGTGTATTTTTCTGTGACGTGTATTGCTTTTTCAGAAAACCAATAAGAAGAAGCATTTAGCTTCTCACTTTCTTTTCCATATTTTTGAATCGAATCAAGTTCTTTCATCGTTTTAAAATGAAAATACCTTTTGTCTTCCTTTCTGCTTATTCTTAAACTATCAGTAGCTTTAGAAATTTCTTTGTTCAGCGCTTCTTCGCTTTTATCAATTTTTTCACCTACATTATTTGGAAACATTGCAATAAGCAAAAATGTAATAAAACTTATAAAAATGTAAAGTCGAACCGGCGCAAGATAAGACAAACGTTTTCCCGAAAGGTATTCTTTAGTAAGCGTTGAAGGTTTAAAAAGAAGATTTTTTATTGTTTTCCAAAAAGCATTTTCATAGTGTGTTAAATCTTCAAAAAAGTGAATAAATAAATGATGAAAAGTTTTTCGGCTATCGCTATTTTCTTGTCCACAGTTGGGGCAGTATTTCTGCTCCACAACATGCCTGCAATTTAGACAAGTTTTGTCTTCTCTAATTTTGTTATGTGACATTGGTTTATTTTAATTGATTTGTTCTGGTAGTTTTTAGGTATTTGTTTTTTGAAATTATTTTTTCAGGACTTCGTTTAAGAAAAGCTGTAAATGGTCAAAAGATCTTTTTGCAGCCACAGCATTATACGCCGCACCTTTAGAATTATCACTTCCTGCTTCAGGATTAGTAAAAGAGTGGACGGCATTTGCATAATAAATCATTTCCCAGTCTGCTTTGCCATCACGCATTTCCTGTTGGAAAGCAGCGATTTCGTCTTTTGAAACAAACGGATCATCGGCTCCATGACAAATAAGAACTTTCGTAGCAATAGGTTCATTTTTTCTGCTGGCATCTTTTCCTAAACCACCGTGAAAGGAAGCAATACCTTTGACATTCAAATGTCCGCGGGCCGCTTCAAGAACACCGCTTCCTCCAAAGCAATATCCAATAGCTACAATATTATCGGCATTTGCGCCAGATTTTACTAATTCTTTCAAAGCAGCATCAATACGTTTTTGATACGCTTCGAAATTTGTTTTGTAAAAACCAGCCTGTTTTCCTGCCTCGCCAGTATTTTTAGGATAATTTCCTTCGCCATAAATATCAGCGATAAAGACATGATAGCCCAGTTTAGATAATTCTTCTGCGATTCCTTTAGAAGCATTATCAATCCCAAGCCATGCCGGTAAGAGTAAGATTCCTGGATTGTTGCTGCTTTTTTTAGCAGATTTTATAAATAAGCCATTAAGTTGCTGGCTTCCTTCTGTATATTTTACTGGTTTTAATTGCGCATTCATAAGATTTGAGAATAAGATTGCACTGAATAAAATGATTATGGAGTTTTTCATAATTTCTTCAATTTTTAACAAATATCAGAAATATTATGTTACAAAAAAACCTCACAAGTAAATTCTTGTGAGGTTTGTAACCAATACTTTAAAAGAATGGTTTTCTTTTTATAAAGATATGTTTCGTTTAAAAGCACAACCCAATTCCACAATAGAATCGGTCTTGTCAATGCCTGGAATTCCGTCGATTTTTTCGTAAAGAATACGGCGCATATGTTCGTGATTTGTTGCTATTATTTTTATGTAAAGCGTAAAAGAACCTGTTACGTAATAACATTCGGTAATCTCCGGAATTTCTTTAAGAGCCTCAATAATTCTTTCAGAATCAGAATCTTTGTTTAATGTAAGCCCAGTAAAAGAAGCCCAGTCGTAGCCAATTTTCTTTTCCTGAATAATAGGTTTTATCCCAGAAATTACACCTTGTTCAATCATTCTGTTAATACGCTGATGCACCATTGTATTTGATATTTTAAGATTAGTGGCGATAGAAGAAAAGGCCATTCTTCCATCTTTTTCTAATTCTTTGATAATGCTAATATCAAATTCGTCTAATAATTCCATTCAATAAAAATCGTTTAAAAATTGAGTCTTTTGTTATTTATAAAAGTAATTCTTTTTTTTAATAAACAGACACATAATCGCATTTCGAAAAAAATAAATATCTCTTTTTTGAAGTGTCTAAATTGTATTTTTGACTTTTATTTTGTTATATTTAAGTCAAAACATTGTTTTTTTAATGGTTATTAGTTTAATTTTGATATTTTTGTAGAAATAAAAAGCATATTATGATAAGTACAGAAAAAACACTTTCATCAAAATCAGAAGTTTTGATTGAAAAAGAAAACAAATATGGTGCTCATAATTACCACCCGCTTCCTGTAGTTTTAGAGCGCGGAGAAGGCGTATATGTATGGGATGTTGACGGAAAGAAATATTATGATTTTTTATCTGCTTATTCTGCGGTAAATCAAGGTCATTGCCATCCTAAAATTGTAAATGCAATGGTAGAGCAGGCGCAAAAACTAACTTTGACTTCTCGTGCTTTTTACAATGATAAATTAGGAAACTATGAAGAATATGTAACGAAATATTTTGGTTTCGATAAAGTTCTTCCAATGAATACTGGTGCAGAAGCAGTTGAAACTGCTTTGAAAATCTCAAGAAAATGGGCATACGAAGTAAAAGGAATTCCTGAAAATCAGGCACAGATTATTGTGTGTGAGAATAACTTTCACGGAAGAACAACTACAATTATCTCTTTTTCTAATGATGAAACAGCTCGTAAAAACTTCGGACCTTTTACAGATGGTTTTATCAAAATTGAATATGATAATTTGGAAGCGCTTGAAAATGTTTTAAATTCATCTAAAAATATTGCTGGATTCTTGGTTGAGCCAATTCAGGGTGAAGCAGGAGTTTATGTTCCTTCTGAAGGATATTTAGCGAAAGCGAAAGCACTTTGCGAAAAACACAATGTACTTTTTATTGCAGATGAGGTTCAGACAGGAATTGCACGTACAGGAAAATTATTAGCCGTTCACCACGAAAATGTACAGCCTGATGTTTTAATTTTAGGAAAAGCAATTTCTGGCGGTGTTTATCCAGTTTCGGCTGTTTTATGTAATGACGAAATCATGAATGTGATTAAACCAGGACAGCACGGATCTACTTTTGGAGGAAATCCAGTTGCAGCGGCCGTAGCGATTGCAGCTTTGGAAGTGATTAAAGACGAAAAACTAGCTGAAAATGCAGAACGTTTAGGAGTTATTTTAAGAGACGGATTGAATAAAATCGCTGAAAAAAATAACTTGATTACGCTGGTACGCGGAAAAGGACTTTTGAATGCCATCGTAATCAATACAGATGAAGATTCTGATTTGGCTTGGGAAATCTGTCTGAAATTTAGAGATAATGGATTATTGGCAAAACCAACTCACGGAAACAAAATCAGATTGGCACCGCCGTTGGTAATGACCGAAGAGCAAATTAATGAATGTCTTGAGATTATTGAGAAATCTTTGGAGGAGTTTAAAAATTAATTAATTCTCCGTAACTTTAATGATATAAAAAGGCGACTGTAATGAAACAATCGCCTTCTGTTTATAATTACTTAAAATATCAAAAAAAGTAACTATTTCTTATGAGTCAATGTTTTTATAGCATTGACTCATTTTTATTTTAGAATCTCACTTTTTTCAATTCCCATAAGGTTTTAATAAAAGTATCTACATCCTGAGTTGTGTTGTAAAAGGCTAATGAAGGACGAACTGTAGTTTCAACTCCCATTCTGCGTAAAATAGGCTGTGCGCAATGATGTCCGGTTCTTACTGCAACTCCTTCTTTATTCAAAGCCTGTCCAACCTGATCGTTTGAATAGCCTTGCAAGTTAAAAGACAAAACGCTGGCTTTATCTTTGGCAGTTCCTATTAATCTAACACCTGGAATTTCTTTTAAAAGTCGGGTAGCATATTCGAGTAAATAATGCTCGTATTGTCCAATCGCTTCAATCCCTAGTTTTGTTACATAATCAATAGCAGCGCCTAGACCAATTGCATCGGCAATGTTTCCTGTTCCAGCCTCAAAACGATTCGGAGCTTTGTGGTATTTTATTTCCTCAAAAGTGACATCCTGAATCATGTTTCCGCCAGATTGATACGGCTGCATTTCGTTCAATAAATCTTCTTTTCCATACAAAGCGCCAATTCCCGTTGGACCAAATAATTTATGTCCAGAGAAAACCAGCCAATCCGGATTTAAATGCTGAACATCTACTTTCATGTGCGAAACGGATTGTGCACCATCAATTAAAACTTTTGCTCCGGCAGCGTGTGCCATTTCAACTATTTTTTTGGCTGGAGTTACCGTTCCCAATGCATTAGAAACTTGTGTAAAAGCTACTAAACGAGTTCTCGAATTCAGCAGTTTTGCATATTCATCAAACAAAATCTGACCGTCATCATCAACAGGAATCACTCTTAATTTCAAGCCTTTTTTATCAGCAAGACGTTTCCACGGAACGATATTAGCGTGATGCTCCAAATTACTGACAATAATTTCATCACCAGAATTTAAATTCTGATCGCCCCAAGTTGAAGCAACTAGATTTATTCCTTCGGTCGCACCTCGTACAAAAACAATTTCGTTTACCGAACGGGCATTAAAAAAGCTTTTTACTTTTTCGCGCGCAGCTTCGTAAGCATCAGAGGCACGAGCTGCTAATTCGTGTGCCGCGCGGTGAATATTTGAATTTTCATGTTCGTAGAAATAGGCAATTCTGTCAATAACCGATTGCGGTTTCTGTGTCGTTGCGGCGTTGTCAAACCAAACTAGAGGTTTTCCGTTTACGGTTTCTCTCAGAATCGGAAAATCCTTTTTGACCAATTCGGCATTAAAATGATGTCCTTTGAAAAGATTAATTTCTTTACCATCAAAAGAATTTCCGACGGCAATATTGGTACTTTTTCTGTCAAACGCAAAAGGATTCTGGTCTAAAAAATAGTAGGATGTTGCCGTTTCATTTCCGTTTAACGGAAAATCTTCTCGTTTTTTAAATTGTGTATCAACAAAAGTCAAGGCTGCCTGCAATTCAATTTCAAACGAAGAGTTTTCTGTTTGAAACGGAAGATATTGATTGTTGAGCAACAATGGCGAAAAAGCAGATTCTTCATTCAGCTGCGGATTTCCATTATTTAAATTAATATCATGAAAACCAGTATGCGGATCATCCATGTTTAAATCATGATTTTCCTGTACCCCAGAAGAAGTGTTTTTACCCTTTGGATCAAATCCCGCTCCAGCATTTGGCGGTAAAGCAAAAGCTCCCGTGTTTTCGTAATTGGATACGGTAGGAGAAGCGCCAAATCCGCTAAAGGAATGTTGAACTGGCTGCACATTCGACGGAACTGCTAAAGGAATTTGATCTAATGAGCCAATGTTTCCTGTTTGCAAGAACGTTTCTGCAATCTTTGTCGCACGCGGATGCTCGGCTTTATCCGGACTTAACGATATTTCTTTTGGAAATTCATTCGGTAAAGCTTTGAACAACTCGTTTGCCAAATGCTGCAAATCATCGATTTTGGGTAAACCGTTGTTGTTAATATTTGTACTCATGATACTTTCCTATTTCTACATCTTCTAATACAGCTATGGCATCGTCAACCAAAATAGCCAAAGAGCAGTAAAGTGAAACCAGATAAGAAGCAATTGCTTTTTCGTTGATTCCCATAAAACGAACAGATAATCCTGGAGATTGTTCGCCTTGCAATCCCGGCTGAATTAATCCGATAACGCCTTGACGGCTTTCGCCTGTACGCAATAATATGATTTTAGATTTTCCTTTTACAATTGGCAGTTTATCCGAAGGAATAAGCGGAATTCCTCTCCAAGTTAAAAACTGAGATCCAAATAGAGATGTAGTAGGAGGAGGAACGCCACGACGAGTACATTCACGTCCGAAAGCTGCAATTGCAAGTGGATGCAGTAAAAAGAATCCAGGTTCTTTCCAAACCTTAGTAAGCAATTCATCCAAATCATCTGGAGTTGGAGCTCCCGTACGTGTTTTAATGATTTGTGAAGGCACAACATTGCTCAATAAACCATAATCTTTATTATTGATTAATTCGCTTTCCTGACGTTCTTTAATCGTTTCAATTGCCAAGCGAAGTTGTTCTGAAATTTGGTTGTAAGGTTTGCTGTATAAGTCGGAAACACGGGTGTGAACATCAACAATGGTTTGTACAGCTGCGAGATTGTATTCTCTTGGATTATCGATATAATCAACAAAAGTGTTGGGTAAAACTCTTTCGTCACGAGCAGAACAATCTACTTCGATGTGATTGGCATTTTTAACTTTGTTTAAACGAAATACACCCGATTCTACTGGAGTCCAATGTAATAAATGTGTTAGCCATCTTGGTGTTACGGTTCCGATTTGCGGAACGGTACGAGTTGCAATTGCGAGCTGTCTTGCTGCAACATCGCCTAATGCGGTCTGTTGTGGTTTTGTTTCGGCCATTTTTTTTGAGTTTTAATAGGTTTATAATTTATTTTTTGATTCCTTAAAGTTATTTATAAATTTTATTCAAACAGCTCATCTACAGATAAATATCTTTCTCCTGCGTTGTAATTGAATGTTAGGATTGCAGTGTCTTTTGGTGTTTCCTTTTTGTTTTCTGAAATTGTTTTAATTTTTATTTCGTTCTTATGATACACAATAGAATTTGGAAGAATACTGTTAGTAAGCCAGACATTGCCACCAATAATTGAATTTTTACCAACAGTTGTCTGACCGCCA
Organism: Flavobacterium sp. B330r; assembly: GCF_056824325.1. Lineage (NCBI taxonomy): Bacteria > Pseudomonadati > Bacteroidota > Flavobacteriia > Flavobacteriales > Flavobacteriaceae > Flavobacterium > Flavobacterium sp. B330r. Next base: position 210,115 of record NZ_CP124860.1, on the reverse strand, counting down.
AGGATGGAGCTGTTGGCATAGATTACTACATTATCTTCAATTGTTGGATGTCTTTTTATAAAAGCATCTTCTTTTTTTACACTCAAAGCCCCAAGCGTAACGCCTTGATAAATTTGTACATCATTGCCAATAATTGTGGTTTCGCCAATTACAATTCCCGTTCCGTGATCAATGGCAAAATTATCTCCGACTTGAGCGCCGGGATGAATTTCTATACTAGTTTTTATGTGTGCATATTCAGATATAGTTCTAGCAAGAAGTTTTAGATCCTGTTCCCATAATTGATGTGAAAATCGATAAATCGCAATAGCAAAAAAGCCAGGATAAGAATACAAGACTTCTTCAAAGGATTTTGCGGCTGGATCTTTTGTAAAAATAGTAAGCGCATCATTTATGGCTTTTTTGTGTAAATGCGGAATGGCTTCAAAAAAGATTTCAGTCTGTTGTCTTGAATCACTTTTGGGAGAAAAATCGGTGACTAGTTCATCAAACTGTTTTTCAAGAAGATTGAATTTATATCTTACAGATGCCTCAGTTTCATAGGTCTTTGTTGTATTTGAATACAGCAGAAGGAAGAAATCATCAATAAACTGATGGATAACTTTTTTTTCGGGAAGAATTAATAATTCCTGATGTTGTCGCGCTATTTCGTGATAAAAAGATTTCATAACAATTGGTTTTTGGTTTGTAATTGAAATTCTTACCATAACTGATATCTGAATCAAAACCTTTTAAATAGTATTTGATGACATAATAATCCTCGATGCAAAGCAGCAAAGTGATTATAGGATTACAGTAGGAAAGTGTTTGGGAAATAAAGAGAATCGCTTTTTGGCTCCCATTTTTTTAAAATGGAAATCGCTAAAAAGAAAATAGTGAAGGGATTAACAACAGAAACACATACAACAAAATGTATTGTATGTATAATTTTTAGGAAAAATGTGAGATGATATTTTTTCTGATGTTTTCAAAATGTAGTGCTTTAATTATTTAAATTCTACTAATTCTATAGACAAAGTTATATTTATTATGGTAAAATCCAAATCTTTTTTGAAATTTATTTGATACGTTATGAAATTATTCTGTGATAAATAAAATATTTTGGTTTTAATGTGCTGTTTATTAGTTGTTTGTGTTTTGTTTAAAACAATGAAAAAGGGTCGAAAAACAAGTTTTTAAAACTCATTTTTCGACCCTTGAATACTTTTTAAAATTCAAAAAAGATTTTTTTTTTAAGATTTGAATTATTTCTTAGCAGCAGCGCCAGGAATCAATTCTCCTTTTTGTTTGAATTTGCTGTATTCTACAACTCCTGTTTTATCTGCCCAATCGAAATATTTGGCCGAAAGATCGTTTACAATTCCAGGATTTTGTGCGGCAACGTTTGTTGTTTCGCCACGGTCTGCTTCAAGATCATAAAGTTCCCATTGGTAAGACGGATAAATAGAAACCAATTTCCATTTTCCTTCTCTAACCGCTCTGTTTCCAGCTCTTTCCCAGAATAAAGGAGCGCCACGGTTTACTTCGGATGCATTATCAAATAAAACAGGCAGCAAACTTTTACCAGGAAGCGGATTAGAAGTTACGCCATTTAAGTTTTTAGGATAGTCAATTCCAGCCAATTCGTAGAAAGTAGGAGCAAGGTCAATAATATGTCCAGTTCCTTTATCAATTCTTCCTGCTTTAATTTTTGAAGGATACCAAGCAATAAACGGAGAACTGAATCCGCCTTCGTGCATATTGTTTTTATAATCTTGTAAAGGTGTATTAGAAAGATATGCCCAGTTTTGTTCTTGATAATCAAAAGAACCAGAAGTTCCGATTGGTCCGTCGTTACGAACTAAACCTCTTTTTAATGGATTGTACGTATTAAATCCGCCTTGAGCGCCATTATCTGCAATGAAAATGATTAGAGTGTTTTTATCTTTCTTTAACGCTTTCAGTTTATCCAGAACCTTTCCGACATTTTGATCCATGTTGTCTACCATTGCGGCGTACACTTCCATTTTAGCTTTCCAGAATTGTTTTTCGTCATACGTTAGTTTATCCCATTCTGGAACTTCTGGATCTCTTGGAGCAATAGTCTGGTTAGGAAGCAGAATGCCGTTTTCTCTCAATTTCTGAATTCTTTTTTCTCTTAAAGCATCCCAGCCCTCATCAAATTTGCCTCTGTATTTGGCAATATCAACAGGTTTTGCCTGTAATGGCCAGTGAGGCGCTGTAAATGCTAAGTATAAAAAGAAAGGTTTGTTTTCTTTGTTTTGTTCGTCTAAGAAAGTAACCGCGTTGTTTCCAATTTCATCTGTGAAGTAGTACGAATCGTCTTTTGGATGCAGTTCTTCATTATTGCGGATCATTTTTACTGGATAAGCCGTTTTCCCGAAAGGAAGCGGTTTTGTGTCGAAATAATTTGCTGCACCTTTTAAGATTCCGTAAAACTTATCAAAACCTCTTTGATTTGGCCATTGCGCTTGATCTTCAGAACCTACGTGCCATTTTCCTGACATTAAAGTGCTGTAGCCTCCAGAACGGAAAACTTCACCCAAAGTCAAAGATTCCTTGTTTAAATACCCTTGATAAGCTGGCAAACCTAGATTCACATCAAAATAACCAACTCCAGCTTTGTGCTGATATTGTCCCGTTAATAAAGAAGCTCTCGTAGGCGCACAAATTGAGTTATTGTAAAATTCGCGCAGACGAGTTCCTTCTTTCGCTAAACGATCTAAGTTTGGCGTTTTTATCTCAGAGCCATAATTCCCTAAATCTGAATATCCCATATCATCGACCATAATTAAAATTACGTTGGGTTTAGATGATGCGGTTTGGGCTTCGGTCTTATAAGAACCAATTATTCCTGTCAATAAAACAGAAAATAAAATGTTTATTCTTTTATTCATCTTATTTATAATTTACTGTTAGTGTATTTTTAATTTTATTTCTAACACATAGAGGCATAGATTTTATAGATGTAGTAAGGCGTTTTACTTGTAATAAAGATCATAGCTATGTGTCGAGAAATATATTTCTCTTTTATTTTCTTTTCGAAAGCAAAAAAACTATGTCTCTATGTGTTAAATTAATTTATGTGTTTAAAAAAAGTTATCTCCAAGCCGGAACTTGTTTCAAATTCGGATTCAAATCCAATTCTCTCTGTGGAATAGGAAAATGAACGTGTTTTGGCTGTGCGTTGGTTTTTCCTGCGGCTTTTAATTTTGCTACAAAATAATCTGGGCCTCTTCTTGCCAAATCAAACCAACGCTGATATTCGTAAACCAATTCTTTTCTTCTTTCTTCAAAAACCGCTTCTCTAAACGCGTCTTGACTTAGTGCTGGAGAAGTTGTCGCTAATAATTCAACGCCTGCTCTTGTTCTCACTAGGTCAACTGCTGCATACGCTTCTGGAGTTGGACCTCCGTTTTGTTCGTTTAAAGCTTCTGCATAAATCAGCAATACTTCTGCAAATCGTATAATTGGCGTATTTTTAGAAGATTGCCCTGGCGAAGTCGGCGTCGCGGGATCAAAATATTTGTTGAAATGTGGCGTAACTTTATACGTTTTTCCATCGGTCGGACTTACAAATTCGACTGCAAAAGTGATGTACTTTCTTTTGTCTGTTTCAGCGAAAGCTTCAAAAAGTTTACCTTCCTTGTGCAATGCATCTGCTTGATCTCCTGCAATTCCAGGAACAGAAGTTGGAGCAGCTGTAGAAGCCAGCATGTTTCCGTTCCAGTTGGTTAATCCTTTAAATTGAGCAGAGAAAATATGTTCTTTTCCGTTTTTGGTTGCCACATTAAATACATCAGCATAATTTTCGAACAAATCATAAACTTTGCTGTCAATGATTTCTTTACTTTTTTCGGCTGCTTTCTGCCATTTCTTTTCAGTTAAATATACTTTTGCCAAAATACTTTTTGCAGCGCCAGCAGTTACCCGGCCTTTGTTTTGTTGCACTACAGGAAGCGCTTCGGCATCAATTAGATCGTTTTCAATCTGCGTATAAACATCTGCTTCTGGAGTATTGCTAACATTGATTGCTTCCGGCGTTAAAACTGTTGTTTCGTGTAAAACCAACGGAACATCTCCAAACCATCGTACTAAGTTAAAATATAAAAGCGCTCTTAAGAACTTTGCTTCGTTAATTAAATCTTTGTCTTTCTGTGAATTAAGATTTGGATTCTTCGCGATATTGTCAATTGCCACATTTGCTCTATTGATTCCATCATAACTTTGTCGCCATAATTCAATCATACGGTCGTTTGAAGCATCGTGCGTTAAGTTGGACAAAGCTCTAACATGTGCATTTCTTGCTCTTGGTCCTGCTTCATAATCATCTGTTGCCATTTCGGTCGCAATCTGAATTAAACGATTGTATAGCGTATGTGTCGAACTGTTTATAGCATTATGAATAGCAATAACTGCTGCATCGGCATCTTCGGTGGTTTTATAAAAATTGGTAGACGAAATAAATGCTTTTGGATCTTCGTCTAAAGAATTGCACGCACTCACTAAAAAGAGTACCGCTAAACTGAATATTATATTTTTTTTCATGATAAGTCTTTTAGAATGTTACGATTAATCCGCCTGAGATTGTTTTAGAAGCAGGATAAATTCCAGTATCTGTTCCCGGAGAAATTGTCGTTCCGTTTGTTACTTCAGGATCGTAACCTGTGTATTTTGTCCACGTTAATAAGTTCTCTCCGATAACACGGAATTTTACTGAGGTCAAACTTAATTTCTCTGATATTTTTTTTGGAAGATTATAGCTTAAAGCAATGTTTTTTAATCTCACAAAAGAACCATCTTCAACAAATCGATTAGAAAAAACTGGTGCAGGATCTAATTTTGCTCTTGGCGTTGTATTACTCGGATTTGTTGGTGTCCAAGCATCTAAAGCTGAGGTTGACGCATTTTGCTGTCCGTTGTATAATTCCAGAGCCTGTAGGTTTCCGTTCAGGATTTTATTTCCAACAGAACCATTCACTAAAATGGCCAATTCAAAACCTCGGTAAGTGAAATTATTAGAGAATCCGAAAACAAAATCGGGCTGTGCATCACCAATGCTAGTTCTATCTGCTGCGGTTGTAAACGCTCCGTCTCCGTTAATGTCTTTATACAAGCGATCTCCCGCTTTTGGCGTTGCATTTCCTGTATAAACTCCTTTTGTCGCGACTTCATCTGTCTGTAAAATTCCGTCAGTAACCGCGCCATAGAAAGTTCCTAAAGACTGGCCCACTTTTAAAATATAGTTTCCAAAAGTGTAAAATTCAGCACCATTTCCTAAAGCAATAATTTTGTTTTGGTTAAAGGCAATATTAAAGTTCGATGTCCATGAAAAAGCAGTATTTCCAAGAGAGGCATTAAGCCCAAATTCAATTCCCTGATTACGAACAGATCCAAAATTCTGAAGAGAAGAAGTAAATCCCGTTGTGTACGGAAGCTGAACGTCTAACAATAAATCTTTAGTGGTTTTGCGATAGACATCAATTGTCAAATTCAATTTATCATTAAAGAAGCCAACATCAACTCCAGCATCAAACTGATTGGTTAATTCCCATCCTAAATTGTCGTTTGCAATTCGCGTAGGCGTAAAACCGGTATAAATCTGATCTCCAAAAAGATATTTTACACTTGTCAAAGTAGATAAAGACTGGTATTCTCCAATTTCCTGATTTCCTGTAGCACCCCAGCTTGTTCTGATTTTTAAACTATTGATAACGTCTTTTACAGGATTAAAAAACGATTCGTTACTAATCTGCCAAGCTGCGGCAACAGAAGGGAAATAACCCCATTTATTGTCTTTTCCAAAACGAGAAGAACCATCGGCTCTAATACTTCCTGTTAAGAAATATTTGGAATCATAATTATAATTTACCCTCGATAAAAACGAATTCAGCGCCCAAGTGCTTTCGCCAGAAGTTGGCATTAAAGCCACATTTCCGCTTTGTAAACTGTAGTAAGAAGTAATATCATTTACATATTGCTGCGATCCAGAAGTATTAAATTCTCTGGATGAACTTTGCTGTGTATAACCCGCCAAAGCATTCAAATGGTGTTTTTCGCCAATTATTGTTGTATACGTTAAGGTGTTTTCGTTTAACCAGCTTCTAGAATCGGCAGTTCCAATTTTTCCTTCTCCGTTGGTAATAGAACCTTCATAAATGCTAGATGGGAGATAACTTTTTTCTTTGTTGAAAATCATATCGGTTCCAAAAGAAACTTTCAAAACCAAATTTTTCAAAATATCATATTCGCCGTAAATAGTTCCTAAAATACGATCGGTAATAGATTGATTTTTACGTTCGTTTAACGTTGCGATTGGATTGGCAAAAATATTTTCAAACGGATTTCTTAAAGTATAACTTCCGTCTGGTTCGTAAATCGTTGCCGTTGGAGGCATACTCAATAACGCTGTAACCAAACCGCTCGGAGCCACTTTAGATTTGGTTTCGGCAATTGTTAAGTTCAAACCAAATCTCGCTTTACTGCTTATTTTTGAATTTAAATTAACACGTCCGCTGAAACGTTCAAAACCTGTATTTTTTATAATTCCTTCCTGATTGTAATAGTTTCCAGAAACCGCATATTTGGTCTGATTGTTTCCGCCAGAAACACTTAATTGATGATTTTGTGTCAGTCCTTTTTGGAAAGCCGCATCTTGCCAGTCGGTTCCTTTTCCTAATTGCGCAATTTGTGCATCACTCAGATATTGGTTTGTTCCGCCCGCTGGATTAGAATCGTATAAAGCGGCATTTCTTAATCTCGAAAAACCTTGGGCGTCTAACACATCAACTTTTTTACGAACTGACTGTTGGCCAATTGTAAAATCATAATTTACAGTGGTAGCAGTATTTGAACCTTTTTTGGTTGTGATAATAACAACTCCGTTTGCTCCTCTAGAACCGTAAATGGCTGTTGAAGAAGCGTCTTTTAAAACCGTAATCGATTCGATGTCTGACGGATTTATAGTAGAAAGCGGATTGGTTGGCGTACCGCTCAAAACACCAGAAGTGACTTCTGAATTGTATAATGGAAAGCCGTCGATTACATATAAAGGCTCATTTCCGCCCTGAATCGAACTTCCTCCACGAATACGAATGCTCATACCAGCGCCCGGCTGACCCGAAGTTTGTGTTACGTTAACACCCGCAACAGAACCTTGAAGTGAACTTTCAAGCGTTTTTTGAGTTGCTTTTAAGGACATTTGGGCTACGGTTTCGGCAGCTCCAGTATAATCTTTTTTAGAAGTGCTTCCGTATCCAATAATTACAATTTCATTCAATTCCTTCACATCTTCTTTTAATGAAATCTGAATAAAATCTTTGGTTGCGATATGTTCTGCGGTAACGTAGCCTAAATAGCTTACGATTAAAGTATAAGGAAATTTTTGTCCTGTCTGAAAATAGAATTTTCCGTCTAAATCGGTTACAGAACTATGAGTTGTTCCTTTGATCTGAATAGTTACGCCAGGAATGGGCTGATTGGTAACTTGATCTACAACGGTACCATTTAAGGTTGAATTAATTAAGGGCTGTGTATTTTGTGCTTTAATTCCGATCGAAATTAAGAATACAAAAAGCCACAAAAAGGCATGTAATTGCTTGTTCATTACTTTTTTGGATTTAAATAATAAAGCAGTACGGAAACTTGGTTTTCCAATTTCCGAAGGCTTTCTTTAGTGATAAATGTTCTTTGAGTCTTGCCATTTCTGTTGCCGCAGAAATGGTTTTTACTATGAAAGGATAGGGCAGTGCATTATTTTCATTTTGTAATCTTGTTTAGTTATTATTTTTTTTAGTTAATATGGTTTTGACATAGTTAATCGTTCAATACTTTAGGTATTAATCGTTTGTTGCCAAGATGTAATTTAGTTTGTGATTTTATTTTCGATAAGAAACGAAAACGGAGATTGGATTTTTAACAGCACATGCACATATAACAAAAAGTGTTATGTGTGAATTTTTCAGGAAGAATGTAATGCGATGTGTAAGCTGTTGTTTTCAAAATGTAGTTCTTTATTGTTTAAACTCTACTAATCCTATAGACAAAGTTAATTTTATTATAATGAAAACCAAAAGATTATTTAATTTTTTTGAGGAAAAGTATATTTAAAGAATGCGAAATATATTTTAAATATTTTTAAGTGATTGTAAATTAGTTGTTTAGTGTTTTTGTTTTAAAAAATAAAAATAGATTTAAACTATTTTGTTTATACAGTTTTTACTTGCTTTTTTAAGCTTGATGTTTGAATTATAAAACTAAACCCGACAGGTTTTAAAAACCTGTCGGGTTTGATATAGAATAGTAATGCTATTTTTAAGGTTTAAAAAGCAAAAAAGCGATAATCAATGTTATAAGGATATTAAAAAATTGCGCAGCGAGAAATGCAATTAAAGGTTTTCGGCTATTGTTTTGAAGCAAATCTTTAAAATTGGTTTCCAATCCAATACTTGTAAAAGCCAATGCAAACCAAAGTCCTTGGAGATTTTTTAAACTTTCTTTTAGTTCATCGCGAGTTTCTGGTGCAACAAAAAACGAAAAAACAATAGAAGCTGCAATAAAACCAATGACAAACTTTGGAAAACGCTCCCAAATTACGCCGAGAGTTGGTTTCGTTTTTTGAATTTCAGAAGACTGATTATGAGTGTAGGTCCAATAAATAGAAATGGCAAATGCGGCTATACCCAATAATACATTTTGAGAGAATTTGACAATTGTACTTATTTTTAAAGCTGTTTCGCCAACCAAAGTCCCAGATGCAACGACAGCTCCAGAAGTATCAATACTTCCGCCAAGCCAAGCGCCCGTAACTTCTTCGGGAAAATTAAAATGACGGGCAATGATGGGCATAAAAATCATCATGGGAATTGCAGTTACTAAAACCATCGAAATGACATAAGACAGTTTTTTAGAATCTCCTTTTATAGCGCCCGAAGTTGCAATCGCAGCCGAAACACCGCAGATAGAAACGGCGCTTGAGATCATCATGGTCAATTCGTCGTCGACTTTTAGTTTTTTACATAACCAGAAGGCAAAATACCAAACGGATAAAACTACGATCAAAGCTTGAATTAAACCTAATGATCCCGCTTTTAAAATATCAGAAAAAATAACACTCGTTCCCAATAAAACCAATCCGATTTTGACAAAAAGTTCGGTTGATAAAGTAGAACGAAACCATTCTGGAAGTTGGAAGAAATTTCCAATAATCAATCCGATGACTAAACTGAAAATAACTGCTTCTAGATTTAGCGCTTTTACTTCAGAATTTCCTGCAATGATTATGGCGATTATGGTCAGGATATAGATGATTGGAAATCCGTAAATGAAATTTTTAATTGATTTTCCAACTAAAAAAGTGCCGATTGTTCCGATAGAAATAAAATAAAGGAATTGAAGACTAATTGTTTGAATGTTTTTAATTTCGAAAACATTGTTTATTAAGTCTGTTCCATTTGTCCATTTAAAAACAGGAACTTCTGGCAGAAAAATAAAGAGAGAGATTCCGATAATTAGAAAACCGAGAATAACGACGGTCCAATCTTCGTGGATAGTTAATTTTGTTGAGGTTGACATTGTATGTTTGCTTTCCTGCAAGGTTTCCAAAGCCTTGTAGGTATTAAGTAATTATTCGAGTAGTTCAAACAAACCTACAAGGCTCTGGAAACCTTGCAGGAGTTGAGTATTTGTATTTAAATATTACAAATCGACAAAGTATTTTTGTTTGCCAAAGTCAAATTCGTAATAGGTTAAATTAGGCCAAAGCGGCTTAATTAATCCTTTTTCCCAGTTTTGTAAAGCGGCTTGTAATTCCTTTACTTTTTCAGGATTTTTTTGTGAGAGGTCTGTTTTTTCAAATTTGTCAGAAGCAAGGTTGTAGAGCCATTTTTCATGGGTTCTTCCGCTGATGACTAATTTCCAGTCGCCGCTTCTAATAGCTTTTGCATCGCCCGAACGCCAATATAAATCTTTGTGCGCTACTTTATTTTCATTTACCGTTTTTACTAAATCAACTCCGTCATAAACTCGATCTTTTGGTAAATCAGAACCAATCGCTGATGCAATGGTTGTGAAAATATCTAGAGTGCTTATAGGATTTTTGTAAACAGTATGAGGTTTGACTTTTCCTTTCCACGAAAGTGCAAAAGGAACATTGATTCCGCCTTCAAAATGAGAAAATTTACCGCCTTTTAAAGGTGCATTTGTTGTCGCAAAAGTATAGTCGGCACCACCGTTATCGCTGGCAAAAACAATTAAGGTATTTTCTTCAAGACCTTCCTTTTTGACTTTTTCGCGGATTCTTCCAATTGCATCGTCTAAAGCGCTGATCATGGCAAAATAAACGCGTTTGTTTTCGTCTTTTACATTCGGAAAACGATCGTAATATTTTTTACGAACCTGAAATGGTGTATGTGGCGCATTAAACGGAATATAAAGTAAGAAAGGTTTAGATTTATTTTTATCAATAAAAGCTTCAGCTTCTTCTGCAAATTTTTCTGTTAAATAGGCTTTTTCATCAATGATTGTGCTATCTCGGCGAATCTGTCCAATTCCGACACGACCTTTGCCCCAAATCATTTTATCGGTAAAATCTTTATGATGATGATTGATGATGTCTGGATTATTATCTTCTGGAGCAAATAAGGAGAACGCCTGATAAAAGCCGTAATGATAATCGAAACCACGGTCCAGAGGAAAAAATCCTTTATTATGTCCCAAATGCCATTTTCCAATAATTCCTGTAGCGTAACCTTGTCTTTTGGCTAAGTCGGCAAAAGTGATTTCAGATTTCGGAAGTCCTTGTGTTTCAATTGAAGCATCGTTTGGATATTCGATTTTATCATTTAATCTCCAATTATTAGTATTCACCAAATATTTGAAGGCATAATATTCGAGATTGTTCTTCGGATAGCGATCTCCTGGCTGATATTCATGTCCAAAACGTTCCTGATATCTTCCTGTAATCAAACCCGCACGAGAGGGCGAACAAATTGCGGCCGATGCATATCCGTCGGTAAAAGTTACTCCCGAAGCAGCCAAAGAATCAATCTGTGGAGTAGGAGTCGATTTTCCGCCGTAGAGCGAAATATCATATTTGCCTAAATCATCGGCAAGGAGAATAATGATATTCGTCTTTTTTACTGTTGAATCAGATGGAGCTTTTGAAGCTAAAAAAGCTTTTTTCCCTTCGGCAAGTTTTTGATCTTCTTTGACTAATGTTCCGTCAGTGTTAATAGGCCAGAATAAAAATGCTGCTAGAATGAGAAGCACTAGTAAAATGGGAATTACAATTTTGGTTATTTTTTTATAGGTTGCCATGTATGGTTTTTGGTTGGGTTTGAGTGGAATTGATTTTTTTTGTCATTTCGACGAAGGAGAAATCTTCACGAGTAACTCCTCAACGAATATCCAATCTTTGTAGAGCTTCTTGCGAAGATTTCTCCTTCGTCGAAATGACAATATTATGGTTACGTAATTGTAAAAAGTTTCGAGACTACTTAGAAGCCAATGCAACATCAACTTCACTCTTCAAATCATTGATGCCTTCTTTCTTAAAAACAATTTTTCCATTTTCATACAAGATCAAAGTCGGAAAAACTTTTACTGTTTTTAAATCGGCAATAACTTGCGGACTGTCTTCCAATTCAATTTCTACGATTTTTAAATTGGTTCCGTATTCAGATCTGATGGTTTCTAAAACTGGTTTTACTTTTTTACAAGGCGCGCAGTATTTGGAACCAATATCAACCAAAACCGTTTTGTTGTCGGCAATGATTTTATTGAATTCTGCCAATGACAATTTGCTTTTTAGATTGGAATAAAAAGGTTTTCCGTTTCCGATCCAGTTGGCAATTCCGCCCTCTAAACTATAGGCTTCAGAAAAGCCATTTTTTAATAATTCTTTTTCTAAAGCAACACTTCGACCAGCTCCGATAGAATAAATAAAAACGGGTTTAGTTTTATCTAATTTAGCAACAGATTGCGCGTAGTTTTCTGATTGAAGATTAAAGTTTACAGCGCCTTCAATATGATTCAAGGCAAATTCTTCAGAAGTTCTGGCATCAACAATCTGCGGATTTTTTTGACTTTTTATTTTCGAATAAAATGAATCTAACGACAATGAGCTGTGACTTTCATTTTGCGAAAAAGCAGCAACTGCCCATAAAAAGGCAATTGCTGTTATACTGTTTTTTAAGATTTGATTTTTCATATCTAGAAGTATTAAACTTGTTCTAATACAGGTGATGGAGTTTCTTCGGTAACCGTTTTTGGTTTTAGCGGAAGCGATAATACTCCCTCGGCAAGAGAACTGCCTTCTTTTTTAGATTTAAAAATTGGCCAAAGAAACTGTGCGTACCATTCTTCTTGTTTGTATGATTTTGTTCCGAATGATTTAGGGTATTGACGTGTAATTAACCCTGTTCCGAAAATAACATCCCAGATAAAAAACATGTTCCCGAAGTTTCCTTTAAAATGACCAACGCCATCTCCGCTTGTATCAGCATGGTGCGCGTGATGCGTTGCAGGAGTAGAAATCAGTCTTTCTAAAACCCATGCAATCGGGTGTAATACTTTGTATTTGTAAAAAGGTTTGTCCCATGGAATGCTTGAATGCGCTCCCAAAGTGATGAAACTTTTGATTACTAAAACAAATAAAGCAGGAAGACCTAAACCTAAATAGGTTAAAGTTGCTGTCAAATAAATTTGAGAAAAGAAAAGTGTATAAATAAAGTTTTGTCTAGAAGCCATCGCCATTCCCATATACGGAGCTGAATGGTGTGTTCTATGAAAACGCCATAAAAACGGAACTTGATGATGCAATCTATGATACCAATATTGCGTTAAATCGTCTGCAATGGCAATTAAGAAAAAGCCTCCCCAAAACGGAACCCATGATAATGAGTTTGCTAAGTTTGGCAGTAAATAAGGTAAAGCAGTTAAACTAAAAAAAGCAATTACAGGAGGCAAAAGAAGTTTTGGCGCTAAGAAACAAACGATATCTATTTTGCGTTCTTCGCCAGTCCATTCATCATCGTATAAACCTGCTGCAAATTCGATAACTCCCAAAACAAGCATAAATACTGTTAATCCCCAAGTTCTGATATTGGCAAAAACGGGTTGTGCAAATTCTAAAAACGAAGGCAGTGTAATATGCGATTCACTTACAGCGCCACCCGTTAATTTAAAATAAAGGTAAATTGCCACTACAGGCAATGAATAAATGAAGAAACTTATCGTTAAGTCTCTCGTTAATTTTTCTTTTTGAACTATAGCCATGATTTCTTATTTTAAAAATTGATTTACTACTGCTAATCCGCCAGCCAGAATCGCCAGTGGAACTAAAAACAAGATTATCCCAACGACAATCTTTTTTCCTATAATTTCATAATCTACTCGTTTCATAATTCTTCGTTTTATATCCTGCGAGGTTTTTCAAACCTTGTAAGGATGTTTTTTTTAAGCTTTTAATTTAAACCTACAAGGTTTTTGAAACCTTGCAGGTTCGATAATTAGTTATTGGTTCCTCCAGGTTTAGTTGCTTGTTTGATTAAGTCAGAAACTGTTTTTCCTTTGTCGGCACCAGTATTGTGAATTCTTCTGTTGTAAACATCCTGCCAGTCAATCAACGGATACACATTGTTTTCTTTTGCCTGTTCGTCAAATAATTTTTTAAGTTCAGCTAGTTTTTCAGGATATTTTTTTGCCAGATTATTACGTTCGTTGAAATCTTCGTTTAGGTTATACAGTTCCCAAACATCGGTATCGAAGTTGCTCGGAGCAGGTTTTTCGTTGCTTCCTAAAGATTTTTTCACAGCAAAAGAATCTGGTAAATGTGCTGCAGAAGCTTTCCATCCATCTTTGTAGATTGCTCTGTTTCCAAAAATGTAGTAATACTGTACTTTGTGCAATGATTCGGCTTTCGGATTATCTAAAGAAGCTTGGAAAGAAGATCCTTGAATAATATCTTGTTTGATTCCTTTGATATATTCTGGAGCTTTAATTCCTGCAATAGCCAATGTAGTTGGAAGCAAATCGGTTACGTGGCTGTATTGATTTCTGATTCCGCCTTTATCTTTAATTCCGTTTGGATAAAAAACAATCAACGGATTACGAGTTCCACCTTCTGAATGCGCATCTTGTTTCCAGTTTTTGAAAGGAGCATTGGTTGCTAGCGCCCATCCTAAAGGATAATTGGTATTTAGACCTTTTGCTGTTCCGATTTCTCCAATATTATTTAAATTGCTTTGGAAATTCTCTTCATCTGTTTTTCCTTGAGCAAACAAACTCTGATTGATTGTTCCTTGTAAAGTTCCTTCTTTACTTGCTCCATTATCACCAATTGCTACAAAAATCAAGGTATTATCCAGCTGTCCGCTTTCTTTTAGATAATTTACAACTCGTCCAATTTCATAATCGGTATAGGTTAAGAATCCTGCGTAAACTTCCATGAATCTTGCGTATACTTTCTTTTGGTCTGGAGTTAATTTTTTCCATTCCGTAATTAAAGCGTTACGATCTGGCAGTCCAGCATTTTGAGGAAAGATTCCCAATTTCTTTTGGTTTGCCAATACCTTTTCGCGGTAAACATCCCATCCTTCGTCAAATTTTCCTTTATATGGTTCAACCCATTTTTCAGCAACCTGATGAGGTGCGTGAACAGCTCCTGGCGCATAGTACAAGAAGAACGGTTTTCCTGGTGCTGCTTTTTGTTGTTTTTGGATGTAACTGATGGCTTTGTCTGTAATCAATTCATTCAAATGACGTCCGTCAGGTTTAATATGAACTTGATCTTCTACCAAATCAGGATTGTATTGATCGGTTTGAGAACCTAAGAATCCGTAGAAATGATCGAAACCTTTTCCAGTTGGCCAACGGTCAAACGGACCAGCATCTGAGGCTTCCTCGTCTGGCGTAACGCCATATTTTCCAACAGCAAAAGTGTTGTATCCATTATCGCGAAGAATCTCTGCAATTGTTCCTTTATCAGAAGGAATTCTTCCGTCCCAGCCTGGGAAACCTGCGGATAAAATAGTATGAGAAAATCCACTAACGTGAACTCTTCCTGAGTTTCTACCAGTCAATAAAGCCGCACGGGTAGGGGCGCAAATTGCTGTTGTATGGAAGTTGGTATAACGCAAACCATTATTTGCCAGATTATCAAAAGTAGGAGTGTTGATTAAACCTCCAAAAGTGCTTGAAGCTCCAAATCCAACATCGTCTAAAAGAATCCAAACAATATTCGGAGCGCCTTTTGGAGCCGTTACAGGATCTGGCCAATATTCTTTAGAATCAGCTAAAGTTTTACCAATTGTACCCTTAAATTCTTGTTTGTCCTGTGCAAATCCTAATTGTGCAATTAGGACAGCAGTAATCAAAAGCCCTTTCTTAGAGCCTTTGATTGAAATGCTATTTTTTAAATTTTTCATTTTTTATAGTTTTTTAGTTATATGGTTTTAATTAATATCCAGGATTCTGAGGTAATCCGTCAGGGTTGATATTTCTTTCGCTTTGCGGAATTGGATACAGATTATTTCGTTCTGAAACTGAGTTTTTGGCTGTAACTTTTTTCACTTCAGTAACCAATGTTCCCCATCTTACCAAATCGTACCAGCGTTGTCCTTCTTGAACAAATTCTTTTTTACGCTCTTCTTGAATTGCTGCTCTAAAAGAGGTCTGATTTAATCCAACTAAATCGACAGAAGCATCTGGAGTTGTAATTGGTTTTCCAAAAGCTCTTCTGCGAACTTGATTGATTAATTCGTAAGCTTCTGCAGTTGGTCCGCCTTGTTCATTTATCGCTTCCGCTAAAGACAAAAGGATGTCGGCATAGCGAATAACAGGAAAGTTGATTGCTACGTTTGAAGGTGTCGCCAGATTAGACAAATCCAAGTATTTTTTGAAGATTGGTTTCGGAAAAGTATAAAGTGTTCCCGTTGACGGATTAAGCAATTGTTTGGCATAACTCACATCTCTTCTTTTGTCACCAGGCGCATAAATATCATAAAATAAAGCAACATCTGAGATAATATCTGCTGGTTCTGTTGCGGTAAATCCAGTAAAAGAAGTTGCCTGAAAAGTACTTCCGCTAGAACCATTTCCTGCTTGATTTGGCTCAAATTGAACCGAGAAAATATGCTCTTTTCCGTTCTTTTTTGTTTTAGTGAAAATATCTTGGAAATCTTCAAACAACGCGTATCCATAACCTCCATCAATTACTTCTCTAGATTTTGCAATGGCATTTGGCCAGTCTTTTCTAGTCAGATATACTTTTGCTAAAATCGCTTTTGCAGCTCCCGATGTAGCGCGCCCAGCATCTGCTGTAGTATACGTTTTTGGAAGAGCTTCAGCATCTGTCAAGTCTTTAATAATTTGATTGTACACTTCGTCAACCGTAGAGCGATTGGTTTTTAGATCTCCCAAATTGATAGAAGTCGCTTCGTGCAAAACAATTGGAACACCGCCCCAAAGACGAACTGCTTGAAAGTACAAAAGGGCTCTAATAAATTTGGCTTCATTGATCAATCTGGTTTTGATAATGTCTGAACCTGATACTTTCGGAATATTATCAATAGAAACATTGGCTCTGTTGATTCCGTTATAAATTTGTCTCCAAGCCACTTGAACACGATCTGAAGTAGCATCATGCGTTAAACTGCTCAAAGCTCTAACTTGCGGATTGGTTGCCGAAACTCCTGCAGCAGCATAATCAGAACCCATATCTGTTAAGAAATAAAGGTTTCTACCAAACAAACTCTGCTCGCCTGGATCAAGGCTTAAAGAAGCGTAAACTGCAGTTACACTTGCAGTAGCATCATCTTGCGTGACAAAATAATTGTCTTCGGTTACAAAAGAGGTTGGTGTTACCTCAAGATCAGCGCACGATACTAATAGACCGGCACTTAAAAGGAATGTTATAATTATCTTTTTCATTATATATTTTTTTACTTAGAAAGTTACGTTCAAGCCCGAAATGAATGTTTTGGAGTTTGGATAAGAACCAAAATCAATTCCTGGATATAAGTTGTTTTGTTCGTATGAACTTACCTCTGGATCATAGCCAGTATATTTCGTCCACGTGATGAGGTTTTCTGCTGAGATGTAGATTTTTACACTCTTGGTTCCCAGTTTTTTAGAAACGCTTTTTGGCAACGTGTATCCTAATGTTATTAGTTTTAATCGTAAGAAAGAAGCATCTTCTACGTAGCGCTCAGAAACAATTCCAAGAGGAGAACTAGAGGCTCTCGGGATTTCGTTGCTCGGATTGGTTGGTGTCCAACGGTCATTCAATGTAGACGCGGCATTGGTTCCAAGAGTCGAAATTTCTAACTGCTGATTTAAAGCATTGAAGATTTTTCCGCCGTACGCTCCTTGAAAAGAGAAATTCAAATCAAAATCATTGTATGAAATGGTGTTACTGAAACTTCCAACAAATTTTGGCTGAGAAGTGCCTAGATTTCCTTTGTCAAGAGCTGTAATAACGCCATCTCCGTTGGTATCCACATATTTTCTGTCACCCACTTTTGTGTTCGCTAAACTATTGATTTTTGGCTGTGTATTAACTTCTTCCTGAGTCTGAAAAATTCCATTGGTTTTATATCCCCAGAAACTTCCCAAAGGCAAACCTACTTTAACAATAACAGGCTGTTGCTGTAGCAAAGAACCATTTGGAACTACTGGGAAAAATTCGTTTACACCATTTCCGATCTCAGTAACTTTGTTTCGGTTTAAAGAAAATACGATATTGGAGTTCCAAGCGAAGTTTTCTGTTTTTATATTTTCTGTTGTTAAACCAACCTCAAAACCTTTATTTTCAACTCCTCCAATGTTCTGAAGCACTGTCGCATAACCTGAACTCAACGGCACAGGAACGTTGATTAACAGGTCTTTTGTTTTTTTGTAATATACATCAAAAACAAAATTGATTTTTCGGTCTAATAAGGATAAATCCAAACCAACGTTATACTGATTTGTTTTTTCCCATTTCAAATCTGGATTGGCCAATCGGGTAGGAGCTAAACCGGTGTATAAAGTTCCTCCAAAAGAGTAATTTACAGATCCCATAGAAGCTAACGGAAGATAATTTCCAATTTCTTGGTTTCCTGTTGTTCCCGCTGTAATTCTCAGTTTAGCTTCTGTTACGCCTTTAATGTTATTAGCAAATTCTTCATCTGTAATATTCCATGAAAATCCGGCAGAAGGAAAATAACCCCAAAGTGATTCTGAACCAAATCTAGAAGAACCATCTGCACGCCCAGAAAGCGTAAAGTTGTATTTTCCTTTATAAGAATAATTCACTCTCGCTAACCAAGATTTTAGTACGCTTTCGTAAGCATCACTATAAGGTTTTACAGGTACACCATCTTGAATAGCATTATAAGTATTGGCATCATTAACAAAAGTTTGAGCTCCAGCATTTACAACTTCGCCTTTGGTATATTGAAGCGTATAACCTCCCAAAGCAGAAAATTTATGATTTTCGCCAAAATGAGTGTTGTAATTAAGCGTGTTTTCATTTAAAACAGAACCAACTGACCTTTCACCAATAGAAGCCAAACCTTTTGTTCCTGCTCCTGTAGTAGTGTTTGATGGCGCGTAATAGTTTTGTTTTGTATTTAAAACATCACCGCTAACCGCAACTTTTGCAGTTAATTCTTTATTGAATTTATACTCGCCAAATAAACTGGTTAGGATTCTGTTTAATTTGGTTTCGTTAGTTGTATTATCCAAATCGTTAATTGCGTTCGGAATATAACCATTTACAGAAGTTGCGTAAGGATTGTTAGTTACATTGTAGCTTCCGTCTGCATTTTTAATAGGAACAACAGGAGCTGTTAAGAGCACGCTAACAAGTGGGTTCGGATTTCGTCCTGCTGCCGCACCGCCATTTGTACCAACTCCATTTGCAATTGAGTTAGTATAATTTGCATTTACGCCAAATTTGAATTTCTGAGAATAATTTCTTTCGTAGTTAACTCGAAGTGAAATACGTTTAAAATCAGAACCTAAAACAATACCATCTTGATGAAAATAACCTGCAGAAACCGCATATCTAGATTTTTCATCACCACCAGAAAAAGATAGATTATGACTTTGAACGGGTGCCGCAGTGATAAATGCTGCAGACTGCCAATCGTAATTTCCAGAAGTTTTTAAAGCTTCGATTTGAGATGGAGAAAAGGAAGGTGCTTGACCAATACTTGCCTGAACGTCGTTTCTTAAACTTGCCCATTCGCTGGCATTCATTAGTTTTAGTTTTTTTGAAATATTCTGGAATCCGAAATAGCCTTGGTACGAAATATTATCTTGTCCTTTTGTTCCTTTTTTAGTAGTAATAATTACAACTCCATTTGCACCACGCGAACCATAAATTGCTGTTGCCGATGCATCTTTAAGAACTTCTATCGATTCAATATCAGCAGGGTTAATAGTTGACAGAACATTTACACTTGCTCCGGCATAAGTTACTCCAGCGCCACTATTGCTGTTATCATTATAAATTAAAATTCCATCAACAACATATAGCGGTTCGTTACCAGCAGTAATAGAGTTTCCTCCGCGAATGCGGACACTTGAAGAAGCGCCTGGACGACCAGAACTTTGTGTAACTACAACTCCAGCTACAGCGCCTCTTAAAAGATTATCTGCCGAAGAAGTGACCTGAGATAAATTGGCTTTTGGAACCGATGATACAGAACCTGTAATGTCTTTTCTTTTTTGAGTTCCGTAACCCACAACAACCAATTCGTCTAGCTCTTGGCGTTCTTCTTTAAGGTTAATGATTACTGGATTTTTCTCAACAATTACTTCTATTTTTTTATATCCGATGTAAGTTACAATCAAAGTGTAAGGAAATTTCTGTCCCGTCTGAAAATAAAATTTTCCTTCTGCATCTGTAACAACGCCGTGAGTTGTTCCTTTAATGGTTACAGAAGCGCCGATAATGGGCTGATTTGTAATGTCATCTACAACAGTTCCGTCTAATTTTGATTGTATAAGCGGGGTGGTATTCTGGGCTTGTATTCCTGCCGTTAGGAAGAGTAGAAACAGCAGTATGTGTATGTTTAACTTTTTTTTCATTTCTTTGTGTTGGTTTTAAGTAATTAACAAGACGCCCTGAGCACTGTTTATACAGCACTCTAAAAGTGTTCTTGATTTAGTGATAAATGTTCTTTAAGCCTTGCCATTTCTGTTGCCGCAGAAATGGCTTTTTTTATTTACAGCAACAGGTTTGCAATGTTTTCATTTTAGTTTCTTTTAGTTGTTGGTTATTTAATTTGTTGAATAATAGGTATGATTTCAAGAATCTAATCCAACACAATTGAATGCATCGGAGAGATTTTTGGTTAAAATTCAGTAAATATTTTTGGTGGTGTTTTTTTTGATTTGCTTTGATATGTATTCTAAAGGCAAACAAAATAAAAGTAGATTATTAACAACAGAAACACATATAACAAATAGTGCTATAAGTGTATTTTTTAGGAAGAATGTAACGCGATATGCTTTCTGTTGTTTTCACAATAATAATTTTTATAGTTTGAAATATTATCTTAAACTCTACTAATCCTATAGACAAAGTTAAATTTTATATAATAAAAACCAAAAGTTTGTAAAGTTTTTTTCAAAAAAATATTTGTTTAGTTTATAATCTAAAGAATTGATTCTCTTGAAATGCCTTATTTCAATTGATTTCGTGCTAAATTATTGATTCACAGAAATGTTAAATTTAAAATTAGAAATAAAGTAAAAAATGTAGTATTTATACCCTTTTTTTATAAATATAAGAGTACCTAAGACGTAAAATGGAGCTCTTAAAACGTCTGAAAACCATCTTTATAATATTAATTTATAAAAAAATAATAGAGCACATATTCTTTCTTTGTGTTGCAATTGGTTGTTTTATAAATATTTATTTTTCAATAATTAACGTTTTATTTTAGTAAAATACCTTTTTATCCTTAATATGATATTTGTCATTTTTAGTAAGAATTTAACCCTGTAGTTTTGCTTTGTAATTGAGGAATAGTATTCTCAATCTAAATCAAAGTAATTTTCTATTTATGGGTAATCTATCTCAGTCTCACAGAATTTTATTCCTTAACACACTTGCTTTTACAATTTGTTTTGCTTGTTGGACTTTAAACGGCGTTTTGATTACTTTTTTGGCTGATAAGGGAATATTTAATTTCACTGTTGTAGAAATTGGTTGGCTTTTAGGAATTCCAATTCTTTCAGGCTCTATATTCAGACTTCCAATCGGGATTTTAACGGATAAATATGGAGGGAAAGTTATTTTTTCTGCTTTATTATTACTTTGTTCAATTCCGCTTTTTTTAATGCCATTTGCAGATTCTTTCTGGACTTTTGCCATCCTTAGTTTTTTCTTTGGCTTAGTAGGTACCAGCTTTGCTGTCGGAATAGGTTATACCTCAATTTGGTATCCTAAAGAATGGCAAGGCAGGGCTTTAGGGATTTTCGGAATGGGAAATGCAGGTGCAGCAGTGACTACTTTTATAGCGCCCACTTTATTAAATATTTTATCAGAGGATGATCCTACTAACGGCTGGAAAATGCTTCCTGTTATTTATGGAGTAACATTAGTACTTATAGGAATCCTGTTTATTGTTTTTGCTAAAAACAAAACCAATCAGGTAGTATCAAAAACTATTGGCGAACTAATGTCGCCCCTTAAAAAAGCCAGAGTCTGGAGATTCGGTGCCTATTACTTCTTAGTTTTCGGGTTTTTTGTTGCCTATTCGCAATGGCTTCTTCCAAACTTTGTGAATGTGTACGGTACAAGTTTAGTCTTGGGAGGAATGTTTGCCACAATGTTCAGTTTGCCGTCTGGCGTAATTAGAGCTCTAGGAGGCTATCTGTCAGATAAATTCGGAGCCCGAAAAGTGATGTATTGGGTTTTAGGATCTTCAATTATAATTAGCTTTTTGTTGATGTTTCCAAAGATGGAAATCATTACCGCTGGTCCTGGCGTTATGTCTCTTACCAACGGAACAGTTACAGAAATTACTGCAAATGAAATAATTGTAAACGGGAAAAAACATCAAATCAACAGTAAAAAAGATTTAGAAACTAACAGCGAATCTTCTGTTTTTCCTGTAAAGAAATCATGGCAAGAAATTGTTGTAGAGCAAAATCAGGAGGTTAAAAAGAAAGAATTATTAGCTCATGGCATTACGCAAATTAATTTCAGTGCCAATCTTTGGGTTTATCTCGTTCTGGTAATCCTGATAGGCATTTCTTGGGGAATTGGTAAAGCAGCAGTCTACAAACACATTCCAGAGTATTTTCCAAATGAAGTTGGTGTAGTAGGCGGAATGGTTGGTTTAATAGGCGGTTTAGGAGGGTTTTTAGGTCCCATAATCTTTGGATATCTCCTTACCTATACTGGACTCTGGACCAGTTCATGGATTTTTATATTTCTAGTTTCTGTGCTTTGTCTGGTATGGATGCACCGCACAATCATAAAAGCTATGAGAACAAAATCACCAAATTTTGTAAGACAAATAGAAGATAATCAATAATTTAAATAAAATAAAGATGAAAACTTGGTTAGAAAAATGGAACCCAGAAGATGAAGCATATTGGAATTCTGACGGAAGTAAAATAGCATGGAGAACTTTAATTATAACAACAATTACTTTAACATTATCATTTGCTTCCTGGTTTATGATGAGTGTTATTGCAGTAAAATTGCCTGGTTTAGGATTTAGTTTTTCTAAAGATCAGCTTTTTTGGTTAACTGCAATTCCAGGGTTGGCGGCAGGGTTATTAAGAATTATTCACACCTTTCTGCTTCCAATATTTGGAACTCGTCATATTGTATCTTTTGCGACAGCAATTAAATTAATTCCCGTAATCGGAATTGGTTTTGCAATTATGGATGTAAATACGCCATTTTGGGTTTTTGCAGTTTTAGCATTTACTACAGGTTTTGGTGGAGGAGATTTTTCTTCTTATATGCCAAGTACAAGTTTGTTTTTTCCGCAAAGATTAAAAGGAACTGCTCTTGGGATTCAGGCAGGAATTGGAAACTTTGGAGTTTCTCTCGCACAATTTGTTACGCCTTTAGTAATTAGTGTCGGAATTTTTGGAGCTTCGACAGTATTTACGAGTATTGACCCAAAAGAAACCATAACGGTATTTGAAAATTCATCAGGGCAGAAACAAAAAGAAGTTTTTGCTTCTTTAGACACAGAAGTTCAGGCTCGAATCTTATCTAATGTGAAAAAGAATATTGTAGATTCTGTTAGCACGGCAGTTAATTCTCAAGATAATGCAGTTATTTTTTCGTCACTTCCGCTTAAGGCTAAGGCAAAAGCAATTGCAAACGCTAACCCTAAATTAGCCGAAAAAGTACTGAACAATTTGAGCCCCGAAAATTCGGCTGTTAAAAACAAACCAATTTATCTACAGTCTGCTGCATTTTGGTTTGCGCCATTTTTAATACTTATGGCATTTGTAAGCTGGTTTTATTTGAAAAGTATTCCGATGAAAGCTTCTGTAAAAGAGCAATTAGATATTTTTTCGAATAAACATACTTGGTACTGTACAATTACTTATGTAATGACTTTTGGGACATTTGCCGGTTTGTCTGCAGCATTTCCTCTTATGATTAAATTTTTATATGGCGATTTTCCCAATGCACCAGATCCTTTGGTATATGCATTTTATGGTCCACTAATTGGTTCTGCCAGCAGAATAGCTTTCGGATTTGTGGCCGATAAAGTTGGAGGTGCTATATTAACGACTATAACAGGCTTAGGAATTTTAGCAGGATCAATACTTTTAGTAACACAAGGTCTGGTAGCGCCGACAAGTATGGATCAGTTTCCGCTTTTTGTAACTGTAATTTTAGGAATGTTCTTTTTTACAGGTATTGGAAATGCAGGAACATTTAGACAATATCCAATTATTTTTAAAGAAAATCCGCGTCAGGCAGCGGGAGTTATTGGTTGGACTGCTGCCATTGCTGCTTTTGGACCTTTTATATTCTCTAAGTTAATAGGGAATAATATTTCAGCAAATGGCACTGTAAATCAGTTTTTTATAGGTGTCTGTCTTTTTACCCTTTTAGCTACAGGTATCAACTGGTGGTTCTACAATCGTAAAAATTGCGAAAAACCAAGTTAAATAAGTAATCAATAAATTTTTAGTTAATGATGAATAACAAAACATATAATACCAAAGCTTTACTGGTTGCTTCGGCTGTTTCTATACTTACAGTTGTGTTTGTATTTTATGGTTCGAGAGAATTACAAAATTTTGATGCAGCACTTGTAACATACCTTTTTGGAACGATATTCGCCTTCTTCGGAATCGTTTATAGATATACCGTTTGGCTGCAGCGTCCTCCAACATGGATGTACTTTAAACGAAGTATAAAATTTCTATTTACTGGAAAAGTATTTTCTCATTTATGGTTTTTAGGAAAAGAATCGGTGCAGAATATTGTCGTTCAGAAATTTATTTATCCGAGAAGTAAATATCGCTGGTTTGCGCATTTTTGTATTGCATTAGGTTGTCTGTCAGCTTTTGCCATTACAATACCGCTTACATTTGGATGGATCCATTTTACATTGGCTCCTAATTCTATTTCGATTTACGAAGCACATTTTTTTGGATTTAATATGATGGATTTTGAAATAGGATCGTTTCTTGCATTCTTAATATTTCATGCCTTAAACTGGTCTTCATGGCTTGTAATTATTGGCTCGGTTTATTACTTAAGAAGAAGATTAACCAATCCGGGATTAATTGCAACACAAACTTTTGAAGGCGATTTGCTGCCTCTAATTTTATTGATTGCAATTTCAGTAACGGGTTTATGTCTGACGTATTCCTATCAGTTTATGAAAGGTTTTGCTTATGACTTCTTAGCTGTAATTCATGCCGTAACAGTTATCATGTTTTTGATTTGGATTCCCTTTGGAAAATTCTTCCACATTATTCAGCGTCCGGCACAAATTGGTGCACACATTTACAAACAGGAAGGCATTAAAAAAGGAATGGCCGTTTGTCCGCATACAGGAGAAGAGTTCGCAACAAAACTTCATATTGATGATTTAAAAATCGTGACTAATCAGTTGGGATTTGATTTTACACATGAAGACGGAACTTCTCATCTCGATTTAAGTCCAGAAGGTAAAAGATCACGATTGGCTCAGGCACATTTAAAAGCCAGATCGCAGGGCGGTAAGTTATTTGGGTAATTTTAAAAGTTTCAGGTTTAACGCTTCAAGTTTGTGCGAAACTTCAAACTTCAAATAAAAATATAGTTTCCTGTTTTAGGTTTCCAAGTTGCACAATCTGTGGATAGCTTGAAACCTGAAACTTTAAACAAAAAAACAAAATAAGCATGGCAAAATTACCAGTATCAGCAGAAAAAATCATAGAAGTTTTCGGACCGCATAAAAATTACGCGCCTCTTGACGGTTATGAAGGAAGAGATGAACCAGATGAGGTTGTAAAAACACATTGTTGTTTTTGCGGAATGCAGTGTGGTATTCAATTATTAGTTAAAGAAAATAAGGTGGTTGGTTTTGAACCTTGGATGGAATTTCCTTTTAACGAAGGTCGTTTGTGTCCAAAAGGTGTACAACGTTATCTTCAGAACAATCACCCTGACCGACTTTTACATCCTATACAAAGAGTTGAAGGAAAAGGTTTTGAAAAAATATCATGGGATGATGCAATGGATAAAACTGTTGCGGAAATAAAACGAATTCAGGAAAAATATGGAAAAGATGCTTTTTCAATGCTTTCAGGAGTATCACTGAGTAACGAAAAAAGTTATTTGGTCGGAAAATTTGCGCGCGTAGCCCTTAAAACAAAGAATCTAGATTATAACGGAAGACTTTGTATGGTGAGCGCTGGTGCGGGCAATAAAAAAGCTTTTGGTTTAGATCGTGCTTCAAATAATTATTCAGATCTCGAATATGCCGAAGTAATTATTGTTACAGGAGCAAATATTAGCGAAACTTTTCCAACATTAACACACTGGATTTGGAAAGCAAGAGACCGTGGTGCCAAACTAATTGTAATCGATCCAAGGATGATTCCGTTGGCCAGAACAGCAGACATTCATTTGGATATAAGACCTGGAACAGATTCTGCTTTGTACGGTGCCATGTTGAAATATTTGGTAGACCACGACATGTTAGATCATGATTTTATAGATAATTACACATCAGGTTTTCAGGAAACGATAGACGCTGTGAAAGATTATACATTAGAATGGGCAGAGGAAATAACAGGAATTGATAAAAATAAAATTAGGGAAGCAGCAGAATTATGGGGTAAAGCTAAGACAAGTTTTTTACTTCATGCGCGAGGCATCGAACAGCATTCTAAAGGAGTAGATAATGTGGTGGGGTGTATCAATTTAGTTTTGGCTACAGGAAGAATTGGAAGACCATATTGTGGATATGGAACAATAACCGGACAAGGAAATGGACAGGGTGGAAGGGAACACGGTCATAAATGCGACCAGTTGCCAGGAAATAGAGATATAGAAAATCCAGAACATCGTAAATACATATCTGAAGTTTGGGGTATTGATGAAAAAGATATGCCCGGAAAAGGACTTTCGGCTTATGAAATAATTGATGCTATTCATAGAGGAGAAATCAAAGGTTTACTTTCGATTTGTTTTAATCCATTAGTTTCTCTTCCAAATAATAGTTATGTGCGAGAAGCGCTGGAAAAGTTAGAGTTTTATGTTTGCATCGATTTCTTTTTAAATGAGACTGCCCGCCACGCCGATATTGTTTTGGCAGGCTCTTTACAGGAAGAAGAAGAAGGAACCACAACTTCTGCAGAAGGACGTGTTATAAGAGTTAGACAAGCTGTAACGCCTCCAGGAGAAGCACGAACAGATACTTCGATACTATTAGAAATTGCTAAAAGATTGGGAGAAGAAGATAAATTTACCTATGACAATAGCGAAGCCATTTTTAATGAACTTCGATTGGCCTCGAAAGGAGGTACAGCAGATTATTTCGGAATTTCTTATAAAAAAGTCGAAGATAATATGGGAGTTTTTTGGCCTTGCCCGACAGAAGAGCATCCAGGAACTCCAAGATTATGGGAAGATAAAAAGTTTAAAACTCCAGATGGAAAAGCGCATTTTAACCCAGCGCCCTATAGATTGCCAAGTGAAGTGACAGATAATGCATATCCGATTACTTTGACTACTGGGCGAGTGGTTTCTCAATATTTGAGCGGAACGCAAACCCGTAGAATTGGAAAATTAGTAGATCAATTTCCTGAACCATTCGTAGAAATTCATCCAGAACTGGCAACAAAATACGGAATAAAACAAAGAGAATTAGTGAAGGTATCAACAAGAAGAGGAGAAGGAATTTTTCCAGCAAATATTGTAGAAACAATTAGACAGGATACTGTTTTTGTACCCTATCACTGGCCAGGATTAAAATCAGCAAATCAATTAACTATTGCTACGCTGGATCCTGTTTCTAAAATGCCCGAATTTAAAGTTTGTGCGTGCCAATTAGAACCGCTGGGAACAATGGCCCCGCCTTCTAACGAATCTGATGCGTATGCAAGCGTTTAATCTGTAAAAAAGAACTTATGAATTTAACCAATTTTAATACCAACGAGGAATTTTTTGTAGATATGCAACGCTGCATTGGCTGTAAAGCCTGTGAAATGGCCTGTGCTGAATGTGAAACAAATGGTCAGCAAACTTTGATCAGTGTAAATTATGTTGATCGTGCTGCCACAATTCAAACCACAGTGCAGGTTTGTATGCATTGTGAAGATCCTGTTTGTGCCAATGTTTGTCCTGCAGATGCCATTTCTCAGGACGAATTTGGAGTCGTGCACACTGCCAATACAGAAAGATGTATTGGCTGCTCAAATTGTGTAATGGCCTGTCCTTTTGGTGTTCCAAAAAAAGTCGAAGAATACGATTTGATGATGAAATGTACAATGTGTTACGACAGAACAAGTGTTGGCAAAAAACCAATGTGTGCAACCGTATGTCCAAGTGGGGCTTTGTTTTACGGAACAAGAAATGAAATAGAAGAAATGAGACCCAATAGCACACCAATTAATAATTTCATTTTTGGCAAAGAGAAAGTTAAGACTAAAGTCAACATTATGATGCCAAAAGGAAGTACAGAATTAAGAATTTATTAAATTTCGAGTCATGTCTAAAGAAGATAACTTAAATCAAAACTGGAAAAAAGATTTTCCGATAAAAAAACAAGAATCCACTCAGGTCAGCCGACGCGATTTTGCTAAATTCTTAACGTTTGTTTCTGGCGGATTAATGGTTGGAAGCGGTTTTGTAACTGCAAAAGCATTTTTATTGCCAAAAGAAGAAGTTCAGGGCGAGCATTTTATTTGCAATAAAGAAGATGTTCCTGTAGGTGGTACAAGAGGTTTTGTTTTGGAAGGAAGTACGATTCCGTATATTTTGATTCACTTAGAAAATGGTGAGTTTAAAGCATACGAACAAAAGTGTACACATCTTTCTTGTTCAGTATTCTACAAACCTGGAACTGGAATTATACATTGTCCTTGTCACGAAGGTTCATTTGATGCCATGACGGGAGATGTAATCGCAGGACCACCGCCAAGAGCTTTGCCACAATTAGAAGTAGTTTTTAAAGAAAATGCTGTTTTTGTGAAAGCATTTATTGAGAAAAAGGATAGCTAAAAAAATAAAGATATGAGTAATTTTAGAACAGGTCAGAACAATTCAAACCCAAATAAGTTAAATAACATACTTTCAACACTTATATTTATTTTAATTTTAAACGTCAGTATACAAATATGGCTTTTGTATGCTTCTCTAAATAATGCATTAGATAACAATAAAGAAATTTTAGTACCTGCATTTATCGCTTCGGCAATCCTGTTTCTTATTGGTTTTTCATGGTTGTATTATCTTCCTAAGGGAAATTTCAAAAAAGAAAGAAAATAAAATCCTTAATTTCTTAAAGATATTTTGGTTTTTTCTAAATCAATTAACGGTAAATGCATTAAATTTATATTTTTTAAAAGAATTAAGATTATTAATAATTCAAACTAAGTAAAAGTACTTATATTTGTAATAAGTATTTTTTGCTTTTTAATACATACCGATAATGATTAAAGTTGAAGAAGCCATAGCAATTATTGAAGCGAATAGTACTAAAATGCCTTTGAAAAGTATTCCTGTCAGCAAAGCACTGGGATATGTTTTAGCAGAAAAAGTAATTTCGCCAATCAATATGCCTCCATTCCGCCAATCGGCCATGGATGGATACGCATTTAAGCACGGCATTCGACATCAATATGATATTGTTGGTATTTCGCAAGCTGGAGATCATTCCAATTTCAAATTGAAACCGACAGAAGCTGTTCGTATTTTTACTGGTGCGTATGTTCCTAATGATGCAGATACCGTGGTTATGCAGGAACATGTAATGGCAAGCGAAGATTCAATTTTGATTGCAAAAATGCCAGAACCATTTGCCAATGTAAGAAACAAAGGCGAACAGATAAAAGCAAATGATGTTGTTTTTGAAGCTAATACATTGATTACGCCGGCGGCAATTGGTTTTTTAGCGTGTTTAGGAATTACAGAAATAACAGTTTATAAAAAACCAAAAGTGGCTATTTTAGTCACAGGAAATGAATTAGTAAAACCAGGAAAAAAACTTTCAAAAGGTAAAATTTACGAAAGTAACTCTTTAATGCTTCAAGCTGCACTGCAGACTATTGGAATTAATAAAATTAAAGTTCATACTGTTAAAGACAATTTAAAAGCAACAAAAAAAGCCTTGCAGTCTATTCTGAAAAAGAATGATATTGTGCTTATATCTGGCGGAATTTCTGTTGGGGATTATGATTTTGTAAAAGAAGCTTTGTTGAAAAATGGAGTAGAAGAGCTTTTTTACAAGATCAATCAAAAACCTGGAAAACCAATGTTTTTTGGTTCTAAAAAAGATACTTTGGTTTTTGCGCTTCCTGGAAACCCCGCTTCGTCTCTGACAAATTTTTATATTTATGTCTATCTAGCAGTCAAAAACCGAATGGGATTTTCTAATGCACATTTGTCAAAGATTGTTCGAAAATTAGACAACGACATCGTAAATAACACAGGTAAAACACTTTTTTTAAAAGCATTATATAATGAAACAAGTGTTGAAATTTTAGATGGACAAAGTTCTGCAATGCTAAATTCTTTTGCTGTAGCGAACGGATTAGTAATAGTACCAGAAGATGTTGAAAATATCAAAAAAGGCGAGTCGGTAACGATTCTACCAATTGATTAGAGTTTTTTAGATAGAATAAAGAATAAAGAATAAAGAATAAAGAATAAAGAATAAAGATTTTTGGATAATAAACGAAAAGCGCTATATAAATAAAAACACATAGCAATAAACTTGAAACTTTAAACTTGAAACAAATAAAACAAAATACATGAATCTCCTAACTTCCGAAAATATACTATTATTCAGTTTTGCCTTAATTATAATAGCATTTTTATATTCAAGCGTAGGGCACGGCGGAGCATCGGGATATTTGGCATTGATGAGCATTTTTGCTTTTCCGGTTTCTGTAATGAAACCATCGGCTTTGCTGTTGAATTTGTTTGTTTCGAGTATTTCATTTTTGTTTTATTATAAAAACAATTATTTCAAACCAAAGCTCTTTTACCCGTTTGCGATAGCATCGATTCCAGCGGCGTTTATTGGCGGTTTTATAACCTTAGATAATGCGATTTATAAAATTGTTTTAGGAATTGTATTGGTTTTTGCAGCTTTGAGATTGTTTGGAGTTTTTAATTTTAAAGAAAAAGAAGAAGTAAAAATAAATCTTCCATTTGCTTTGGCAATTGGTTTTGCCATCGGGTTATTATCTGGAATGCTGGGAATTGGCGGTGGAATTATTCTAAGTCCGATTCTATTGTTTTTAGGATGGGCATCAGTAAAAGAATCGGCAGCAATATCGAGTTTATTCATTTTTGTGAATTCATTTGCTGGAATGTTGGGGTTCTTTTTAGGAGGAAAAACGATTCCGTTGGAAAGTTTTTATCTCGTTCCAATTGCTGTAGTAGGAGGAATGTTAGGAGGTTTTTACGGAAGTGGGTCTTTCTCCAACAGAACATTAAAAATGGTATTAGGAACAGTGATTTTAATGGCAAGTGTTAAATTGATTTTTCCTTGAAAATAAAATTGAATTTAACCGCAAAGCATGCAAGGTTTTGTAAAAGCGGTTTTTAAAATAGCAAAGTTCGCAAGCTTTGCGACCTTAATTTAAAAGTTAAATGAATAAAAAACTTAGCGCACTTTGCGGTAAAAAAAACTCATTGCAACTTAAAAACCTGAAACAAAAAAGACCATGGAAACACTAACAGTATTTATTCTTTGCGGAGGAAAAAGCACCAGAATGCAGTCAGAAAAAGGATTGGTTTTGTTTCAGGATAAGCCATTTATAGAGCATATCATTCAGGCGATTTTACCTATTACAGATCAAATTAAGCTCATTACAGGATCAAAAGAATACGATTATTTACCGTATCAAAAAATACAGGATTTAGTAATAGACAAAGGGCCGCTGGGAGGAATTTACACCGCATTATCACATTCTGAAACCGAATTCAATTTGATTTTAAGCTGTGATATTCCGTTAATTTCAACCGAATTATTACAGGAATTAATATCAAAACATACACAAGAAGCTGGAATTACAGTTTTTGCATCCGAAAGTAAAACCCATCCGTTAATCGGGATTTATTCAAAAAATATTGTTCCGGTCATCAAAGAAGCAATTGATTCTAATGAATTAAAAATGATGGATCTGCTAGCCAAACTGCCGCATCAGATTATCAATATAGAAGAAAGTGAAAATTATCATTTGACCAATATCAATTCGGCCGACGAATTAAACGATCTGAATATCAATTTAACTTAAAGACTATGCGAAATTTTAAAACACCAAAATTGACGATTGTAGGCGCAGGTCCAGGCGACGTTGAATTGATTACTATAAAAGCAATCAAAGCTTTAAAAAGTGCCGATGTGGTTTTGTACGATGCTTTGGTAAACGAGGAATTACTGGAATATGCATCAAATGCAGAAATTGTTTTTGTTGGAAAACGTTTAGGCTGTCACGCTTACACACAAGATCAGATTAACGAATTGATTGTTTCTATGGCAAATCGTTATGGACATGTTGTACGTTTAAAAGGCGGCGATCCGTTTGTTTTTGGAAGAGGAAGTGAAGAAATCGAATTTGCAGAAGATTTCGGAATCGAAACGGCTATTGTTCCCGGAATTTCATCTGCTTTAGGAGTTCCAGCTTCTGTCGGAATCAGTTTGACACAGCGTAAAGTTGCCGAAAGTTTCTGGGTTATCACAGGAACGACTTCAGATCATAAATTGTCAAAAGATATTTTGTTAGCATCAAAATCGGCTGCAACCGTGGTTATTTTAATGGGAATGCATAAATTAGACGAAATCATTTCGATTTATCAAGAAAATAGAAATGACGATCTGCCCATTGCGATTATTCAGAATGGAACAAAAAACTCAGAGCAAAAAGTAATTGGAACTATCAATACAATTACTAAATTGGTGGCTGAAAAAAATATATCATCGCCTGCAATTATTGTGATTGGCGAAGTAGTGAGAAATACATCAAGTTGGATTTCGTATTTTCAAGAACACTTTGAAGACGAATTTATTTTTCAGAATTTAAATTTATAAAAATGATCGAGGTTAAATATTTTGGAGCTGTTGCTGAAAAAACAAAATGTGAATTCGAAAAATTATCTTTTTCGGAAGAATTATCATTGCAGCAATTATTACAGGATTTAAACGAAAAATACGAGTTTGAATCGCTGGCTTTCAGTGTTGCTGTAAATCAAAAAATAGTTTCTAAAACTTCAGATTATACTTTACAGGCGAGTGATATTGTAGCATTATTGCCACCATTTGCCGGAGGATAAAACAAGCCATATGAGCGAAACTTCACGATATAACAGACAAATTATTCTTCCTGAAATAGGAGAGGATGGCCAGTACAAATTGCTGAAAGCTCAAGTTCTGGTTATTGGTGCCGGAGGTTTGGGAGCGTCAATTTTACCTTATTTGGCTGGAGCTGGAGTTGGTGAAATCGGAATTGTAGATGACGACGTTATCGAGATTTCGAATCTTCATAGACAGGTAATTTACAAAAGTTCGGCAGTTGGAAAGGGAAAAGCGGCTGAAGCGAAAGCGATGATTTTAGAACTGAATCCGCTTATAAAAGTGAATGTTTTGGCAGAGAAATTATCAGGAAAAAATGCGATTTCTTTATTTGAAAAATACGATATCATTGTTGACGCAACGGACAATATTTCGATTAAATATTTGATTAATGATGCTTGCCTCGTGACCAATAAACCAATGGTCTACGGATCAATTTTTAGATTTCAAGGACAGGTTTCGGTTTTCAATTATCAAAACGGACCAACCTATCGCTGTTTATATCCAGATGAAAATAATAGTGCATTAAATTGTGAAGATGCTGGCGTGATCGGAGTTTCAGTTGGAATCATCGGAATGTTTCAGGCCAATGAAGTCCTAAAAATGATTCTTGGAGTTGGAGAAGTTTTGAGCGGAAAGATTCTGGTTTATAATGTTTTGAAAAATGAGCAGCAGAAATATGATTTCGAAAAAAGCTCAGAACTAGAAATGACTAAAGAAGATTTCGAACAGAAATACAATTCATCTGAAAATCAGGTTGAAGAAATAAAATTTGAGCTTATTTTAGATGAATTAGAAAACAATAAGGTTCTTTTTTTAGATGTTCGAAATGAAGACGAACTGCCCAAAATAAATTTGAAAAACGGCCTTCAGATTCCGTTGGTAAATCTAGAAAACGAAATTAAAAAACTGAATTCAAATCAAACTATTTACGTTTTTTGCCAATCTGGAATCAGAAGTAAAATGGCAGCTGAATTGCTTCAAAAACATCAATTTAAAAATATAAAAAGCATTGCTGGTGGTGCTCTAGCGATGAAACAATCGTTGCACGAAAAAATCAATTCCAATTAATAAATAACGACTACTATGAAAAAAGTCATTTTCGGATTGTTTTTGTTTCTTTGTTTTTCTCAATTTGGTTTTTCACAAACTCACGTTGATGCTACTGGCGAAACAGAGCTTTATGAGGCATATGATAAAGCTGATAAAGAATTGAATAAAGTTTATAATCAGCTGAAAAAGAAATTAGGAACAAAAGATCAGACAGCTTTAGTCGTTTCTCAAAAAGACTGGATAAAGTTTAGAGATTCAAATTGTAAATTTAAATGCTATCCAGAAGGTTACGGTGGTGTTATAGCAAATAAAATGTACGCAGATTGTAGAATGCAGCTTACCATTAGCAGAACAAAGGAATTGAAAAGTTTGATGAATGGCTTTTAAAGTCCTTATTAAAAAACATAAAAATGAGTAAAAATGTATTTGTAGAAGGGCCAATTGCTCCTGAATTTATAGCGGAATCAATCGCTAAACATCAATCAAAACATACGATTGGGGCGCATAATATTTTTCTAGGCCAAGTCCGTGCCGATGTTATTCACGACAATACTGTCGTAGCAATCGATTATTCGGCGTATACAGACATGGCGAATGAAGCTTTGTATGCAATTCGAGAAAAAGCTTTTGCTAAATTCGATTTAACCTGTATGCACATTTACCACAGTTTAGGTGTTGTAAAAGCAGGCGAAATCTGTTTATTTGTTTTTGTTTCGGCAACACGTCGCAAACAAGTTTATGAAGCAACAGAAGCCATTGTAAATTGGATTAAAACCGATGTTCCGATTTTTGGCAAAGAAATGTTTGAAAACGATACATTCACTTGGAAACAAAATACCTAAGAAATTATAATGGTAGATATTACGCATAAAATAAGCACTTTAAGAGTCGCAACAGCAACCGCAATTGTAAAAGTCAGCAAGCAAGAAACAATTGATGCTGTTGTCAACAATTTAGTGCCAAAAGGGAACGTGTTTGAAATGGCAAAAACGGCTGGACTGTTTGCAGTCAAAAACACCCATTTATCCATTCCAGATTGTCATCCGCTTCCAATTGAATTTACTTCTGTAGAATACAATATCGAAGGTCTAGACATTCATATTATTTTCAAAGTAAAAACCGTTTACAAAACGGGAGTTGAGGTTGAAGCCATGCACGGCGCATCAATTGTAGCGCTTACAATGTATGATATGCTAAAACCAATTGACAAGGAAATCGAAATTTCGACTATCAAATTAATTAATAAAGAAGGCGGAAAATCGTCTTTCAAAAATAAATTCCCGAATGTAATTAAAGCGGCAGTTTTCGTTTGTTCCGATTCGATTTTTGCGGGCGAAAAAGAAGATCGTTCTGGAAAAACAATTGTAGAAAAACTGGATTCATACGGAGTTGAAACTTCTCATTACGAAATCATTCCAGATGAATTGGATATTATTCAGGAAAAAACAAAAGCTTTCGCTAAAGATAATCAGCTGGTCATTTTTACAGGCGGAACTGGATTATCTCCAAGAGATGTTACGCCAGAAGCTTTAGAACCATTATTAGAAAGTAGAATTCCAGGAATAGAAGAAGCCATTCGCAGTTACGGTCAGCAGAGAATGCCGTATGCAATGCTTTCTAGAAGTGTTGCGGGAACTTTGGGTAAAAGTCTAGTTTTGGCTTTGCCGGGTTCAACAAATGGCGTAAGAGAATCTATGGATGCTATTTTTCCGCACGTAATGCACGTTTTTCATATTTTAAAAGGAAAAAACCATGACAGCCTCTAACACTATTTTGACGGATGGTTTTGGGCGCAAGCATAATTATTTGCGCATTTCGCTGCTGGAAAAATGCAACCTGCGTTGTACATATTGCATGCCAGCGGATGGAATCGCATTATCTCCAAAAGCCAGTTTAATGACGGCCGATGAGATTTTTGCAATTGCGGAAACTTTCGTGAAAAATGGTGTTGATAAAATAAGATTAACAGGCGGTGAACCTTTGCTGAGAAAGGATTTTCCTGAAATTGTTTCTAAGTTATCAGAACTTGGCATTTCGCTTTCTATGACAACAAACGGAATTTTAGTTGATCGCCATATTGAAGTTTTAAGACAGTTTAAAGTCAAAAAAATCAATTTGAGTTTAGATACTTTGGTTGCTTTTAAATTTGCTTCTATAACGCTTAGAAATCAGTTTGAGAAAGTAATAGATAATCTGCATTTGCTTTTAAATCATGATTTTCAGGTAAAAGTAAATGTCGTTTTGATGAAAGGTTTTAATGATAACGAAATTGTAGATTTTGTAAAACTGACTCAGTTTCTGCCTATTTCGGTTCGGTTTATTGAATTTATGCCTTTTGCTGGAAACGAGTGGGACAGAAGCAAAATGGTTTCACAACAAGAAATTCTATCTTTAGTTGGAACTCAATTTTCTTCAGAAGAAATTCTGAAATTGGAAGACGAAAAAAACTTTACTTCCAGAAATTATAAAATTAAAGGTTTCCAAGGCGATTTCGGAATTATTAGTTCCATAACAAATCCGTTTTGTGACAGCTGCAACCGCATCCGCTTGACGGCAGACGGAAAAATAAAAAACTGCCTTTTCTCTAATTCAGAAACCGATTTGTTAACGGCTTTTAGAAATGGAGAATCTATCGAAAATTTGATTTCAGAATCGATTCAGAATAAAAAGAAAGTCCGGGCGGGAATGGCTACGATGGATGAAATGGACGATCCTGCAAAACATTTTGACAATCGCAGTATGATTGCGATTGGGGGGTAATTAATTGTGAATTGTGAATTGTCTCGCTGAGCGAAGTAGAAGTTTTGACCGCATAGTTTTGTCATTCTGAGGAACGAAGAATCACACTCGTAAATCCACAAAGATTGACAAATTACTGTGAGAAGTTTTTAGTATGATTGCTTCGTCAGTTCGCTATCGCTCGTGTCTTCGTTCCTCAGAATGACAAACTGTATTTACATTGCTAATGAAAATAAAAAAAAGGTTTAACTTTTTTTAAGTTAAACCTTTCTAAATACTATTTTTTCTTTTTAGCTTTTGTCTTTTTCTGAGCTTTCGTTTTCTTTTCGAGTTTCTTAGTTTTCGCTTTTTCTTTTGCTTTTTTAGCCTTTTCTTTTTTCTTTTCGGCTGCTTTTAGTTTTGCTTTTTTCGCTTTTTCTAATTTTTTGATAACAGCTTTAATCGCTTTTTCTCTTTTCTTTTCTTTCTCTTTTTTTGCTTTAAGTTTAGCTTTTAGCTTAGATTTTATGTCGTTTTTCTCCTTACCAATTTTTTCAACAGTGACAATAGGTTTGTTTTCGGCAACGTCATTGGTTTTAATTTCTACAATTTCAGAAACGATAGGTTCTGTTTTTGCAGATGTTGTTGCAGGTTTTTTCACAGTAGCTTTCGGTGCTGTTTTAGAAGCTGCTCTTACAGGAGTTTTTGCTGCAGTTTTGACAGTTGCAGCAGGTGCTTTGGCAGCAGCTGTTCTTGTTGTAGCTGTTTTGGCAGTTGTCGGTTTTACTGCAGTTCTAGTAGTCCTTTTAATTGTTGTTTTAGTTTCTGGCTGTATTTCTGTAGTGCTTTCTACAGCTGTTTCTGCCGGAACATCGGTAGCTTTATCAGCAGAAGATTGTGTTGTTCTTTTTATCATAACTGTATTTTTTATTGAGTAAATAGATTGTAACCAAGTGGTTTTAAAGCTTCTGAAGTGTGACGCTTTAGTGTAAATTCTTAGTTAAGCTAAATATACGCAATTTTTGAATACAGAAATAATAGAACTTATTAATTTTCAACTGTTTCCAAAATTCTAAAATTGCTTTTTGGCGCTTCACAAAGAGAACAGCAATACGTTTCAGGAAGATTTTCAAACAAAAGACCTTTTGGAATTCCCTGAGTTTCGTCTCCGTATTCTGAATTATAAAGCGTTAAGCATTCCTGACATTGGTAAATATCCTGTTGTGGTTTTTCTTTTTTCTGTTGTTTTTTGGTGGTTTCAGATGTTGTATTTCCTAGTTCTTCAAAATATTTTCGGCTTAACTCAATTAAAATAGTTGGTAGTTCGAGCTTATCTATATCTTGTGAATGCACGATATATTCGCGAGTATTTGGATCGAAATTCTTTGCGAACAATACATTATAAGTATCTCTGATTTTTATGGATTCTAAAGCTGTTGGGAGTTCATTTTTTTCGATGACAATGGAAGTAAAATAATGCCCGTCGCGATTGTATTCTGAAATTCCGAAATTCAATCCGTACGTACTAATATCAAATTGATCTAATGTTCTAACTAGAAAAGTTTTTAGATTTAAAGCCCATTCCATGGCAACGGGTAAATGCCAATTTAATTCTAATAGTGAATGGCGGACATTGATGCCGCGTTTTCCTAGGAATTTTTCCCATTCTAGTTTTCGGTCTTTCGGGATTCCTTTTATAATGAAAGATTTCCAAGGCGTGATACAGATTTTTCCAATTTTGCATTCAAAACACAAATCGCACATTTCTTTTAGAAAATCCAAATCGTATAAATTGTTTCTCCAGTACAATCCCAGCCAATATTGATCAATTCCCATTCTGTTCATTCCTTCGTAATACGGAAATGGGTAGAACGGAATATTCAATGGTTTGTCAATTGTTCTATTGTTGGTATCTAAAGCTTCGCTGACCAAACTGAAAAGTAGTTCGATATCAATTGCATCTTCTTCCGAAATTTTTTCGATTTCGTAATAAATCTTAGCCAAATCCCAGCTGTAAATTAAAACAGGATAAACTTCTATTTTTTCCCATTTTGGAAGACGAATGTATAAATACCAATAATCTTCGTGTTCTGAAGCAATGAAATTCAAATGTCCTGTAAACAAAGGAACCAATTGCTGCTTCGGATCGGTTATATTAACTTTTAGTTTTGGCTGTTCTTTAAATTCTTCTAAAACATATAAAAAACGGTTTCCTGTAAGCCAATTTGTATTTCTAAAAATATCAGTCGAAACATAAGAAGAAACAATATTGTTGCCGCTTTTTTGATCGGGATAAACAAAATGATGTTTTCCTAAAGTGGTTTTATCCAAAGATTTAAATCCTTTAGGAAAAATAATATCTTGTCTAGAACCAAACGAAATCGAATCTAGACCTTCTTCCAAAGCGATATTCACAACTTCCCTAAGTTCTCCTGGCGAAATAACGCCTCCTTTTACTATTAATCTTGTTAGTTCCATTTTTGTTTCTTTGTTTCAGGTTTTCTTTGTTTCAGGTTTCAAGTTGCCCTCTCGCGTGTCAGGCTGAGCTGAGTCGAAGCCCACGTTCTAATTGGAGTGCCCCTTCGACTTCGCTCAGGGTGACATTCTGTAATTTCATGTTTAATGTTTTGCGATGTTGATTTAAACGCAAAGGTCACAAAGTTTTTTCGCAAAGTTTTTGAAGGTTTATATTCTGTGCGTAAAATTGTTTTCTATCGAAAAAAGTTCGCTAAGCAATACTTTAAAAATTTTTCCCAAAGCTTTGTGAACTTTGTCTACTTATTAAAAATAAATAAAGTAAACTTTGCGAAACTTTGCGAAAAAACTTTGTGTTCTTTGCGGTAAAATTTATGTTCAAAGTAAAGTAACATTCAACATAAAATGTTAAACCTTGCACTTAGCCAATATTTCCTTTACTTCCGTTTTGCAGCTTCCGCATCCTAAACCTGCTCCTGTATTTTTGCATAAATCCGTAAAATCACTTACACCGCTTTTAATCGTTTCTTCGATGTTTCCAGCTCCAACTTGACTGCACGAACAGACTAGTTTTCCTAAAACTGGTTTTGCGTTTGAACTTCCTCTCAAAAGCGTATTTCGTTTGTCTGATAATTCGATTTTGCTTTCTATCATGGTTTTAAATTCAGCAAACTCGTTTTTATCGCCCATTAAAATCGCTCCAACTAAAAGATCATCTTTTACAATGCATTTTTTGTAATAGCGTTTTTTCAAATCGGCAAAAACAATTTCTTCGTAGGAATCATCATTTTCTGGAATGTTAAGATCACCAATACTGCAAAGATTAATGTCTTCTAATTTTAAAATATTCATTAAAATCGAGCCTTTGTAATAACTGCTAATATCGCCCGCAAGGAAGTTAGCCAGAATATCAGCTTGTTCTTCGGCGGCAGAAGTGATTCCGAATAACTTATTATCAAATTCTGCTATTTCTCCAATCGCAAAAATATCAGGATTTGAAGTTTGTAAATACTGATTTACCTTTACACCGCGTCCGCAGGCTAAACCGCTTTCGCGAGCAATTTCGATATTCGGAATAGTTCCAATCGTGTACACAATTGCATTTGCCGTAATGATTTTTCCGCTCTTTAAAGCAATTTCAATTTCATTCGGATTATCGGTTTCAAAAACAGTACTGACTTCATTATCAAAATAAATCTGAATGTCACGCAATTGTACTTCTTCTGCCAATAATTTGCTTGAAATTAGATCCAATTGACGCTCCATTAAACGTGAAGCACGCTGAACAATTGTAGTTTTTACTTTTTTATGCTTTAAAGCCGCAGCCAATTCTAAACCTAGCAACCCACCGCCAATAATGACAACATGCTGTTCTTCTGGCGGAAGATTGGTATTGTCTAAGTGTTTTTTCAAACGGTCGGCATCTTCTTTTCTTCTAACGGTAAAACGTCCAGGAAGATGAAGCTGTGCATTTTCTGGAATAAACGGGCGGCTTCCTGTTGCTAAAATCAAAGAATCGAAAGTGTGAATTTCGCCCTGACTGTCAACAATTGTTTTTTGTTTTGAGTCTAATTTTTCAATTGCAACGCCGGCTTTCATGGTAATTTTCAGTTTATTGAAAGCTTCGCCATCTTTAACTTTTAAAAGCTGATCCCAACTGAATTCCCCAGTCATATATTCGGGAAGCAAAACACGATTGTAAAACGGATTTACTTCATTGGAAAAAACAATAATTTCATCAGTTGAATTGAATTCGCGATAGTTTTGAATGAATCGGAAAGAAGCCGCTCCAGCACCAACAATGGCAATTTTCTGAAATGGTTTTACGTATTTTTTAATCGAAACGGTTGTGAACTTAAAATCAGGTTCTTTTGAAATTGGATCGACAACGTTGTTCGTTAAATTATTCGTTCTATTCAAATCATTTTCAAGCTGTTTTCCCCAATGCATCGGCAGAAAAACGACCTTTTCTTTGATCGAATCGGTTACTTTTGCTTTTACACGAACTTCTCCGTTTTTGCTTGAAACCACCACAATATCTCCATTTTTAATATCGTTTTTAAAAGCATCAATCGGATTTATTTCTAAAACAGGACTTGGAATATGCGTTAACAAACGAGAGACTTTTCCCGTCTTTGTCATCGTATGCCATTGGTCGCGAATTCTTCCTGTGGTTAAAATAAAGGGGAATTCGTCGTTAGGCTGTACCGAAGTATTTTCGATTGAAACGGGAAGATTAAAAATCGCTTTTCCAGAAGGCGTATAGAATTTTTTATCGGTAAACAATCGTGGAGTTCCCGGATGATTGTAATCTGGAACAGGCCACTGAAAAGTTCCTTCGGTTTTTAAACGATTATAATTTAAAAATGAAATATCAATATTCGTGTTTTTGGTAAGTGCACAATGTTCTTTGTAAACTTCTTCGGCGCTGTTGAAATTGAATCCATTAAAATTCATTTTTTTAGCAAAGCGAATTAAGATTTCAATGTCTGGAAGTGCCTCTCCAGGCGCATTGATTCCTTTTGGTAGATATGAAATACGACGTTCCGAATTGGTCATTGTTCCTTCTTTTTCTAACCAACCCGCAGCAGGCAATAATAAATCGGCAAATTTGGCTGTATCAGCATTATGCGAAATATCTTGAACAACTACGAATTTTGCGTTTTGCAGCGCTTTTTCGGCTCTTCTAGAATCGGGTAAACTCACTAAAGGATTCGTACAAATAATCCAAACGGCTTTCATTTTTCCAGATTCTAAGGCTTCAAACATTTCTGTTGCCGTTAAACCCGGTTTGTCCGAAATCTCGTCAACGCCCCAAAAATCAGCTACTTCTTTACGATGCGTTGGGTTTGCAATGTCTTTGTGTGCAGCCAAAAGTGTTGCCATTCCGCCAACCTCTCTTCCGCCCATTGCGTTGGGCTGACCTGTTAATGAAAATGGCCCAGAACCTGGTTTCCCAACTTGTCCAGTTAACAAAGATAAATTCAGCAATGCCGTATTTTTATCAACGCCAACAGCACTTTGGTTTAATCCCATTGCCCAAAGCGAAATAAAACCTTTTGCTTTTCCTATAATATCGGCGGCAAGTTTAATGTCGTTTACAGAAATTCCGCAAAGTTTAGATGCTTTTTCAAGAGAAGTTCCTAAAACAAGGTCTTTATATTGTTTAAAATTTTCGGCGTGATTTTTTACGAAATCATGATCGACGTGACCTTTTTCGATAATGCGTTTGGCAATGGCATGATATAAAATAATATCTGAACCTGGAATAATCTGCAAATGTAAATTGGCAAAAGCAGCTGTATCGGTTCTTCTAGGATCGATACAAATTATTTTGGTTTTCGGATTTTTCTCTTTGTGTTTTTCTAATCTTCTAAAAAGAATAGGGTGGCACCAAGCAGGATTTGCTCCTGTAATTAAAAAAGTGTCCGCTAACTCAATATCATCATAAGCAATTGGAACAGAGTCTTCTCCAAAAGTTTTTTTATAACCCACAACCGCAGAGCTCATACAAAGTCTGGAGTTGGTGTCTATATTGTTGGTTTTTAGAAACCCTTTTACAAGTTTATTGACTAAATAATATTCCTCAGTTAGACATTGTCCAGAAATATAAAATCCAACACTATCTGGTCCATGTTTTTTTATGATAGAAGAAAAAACTGCAGCAGCTCGGTCAAGAGCCGTATCCCAACTTACGCGTTCCAGCGGATAGGATTTACTTCCTCGCATTTCTGGATACAAAATTCTGTCAGAGGTATCATTAACTACGTAATGCAAGTTCATCCCTTTAGAACACAGCATTCCTTTGTTTACAGGATGATCTTTGTCGCCTTCTACCATTACTCCATTTTTTGCATCGTTGGTCACAATTATACCACAGCCAACGCCACAGTAGGAACAGGTAGTTTTGATCTTCGTAGTTTGCATTAGAGTTCTATTTAGATATACTATTTTTATTGATTGATCTGACTTTAGAAAAGTACTTACGCAAAAATAAGTATTTTTACGTATTAATACGTATTTTTTGGATTTATTTTTTTAATTTTGATGAAAATAAATGAGGAACAACAAATTAGTTTTTAATCGGTTAAAATTTAGGACTCATGAAAGAAGAGCAAACCGTTTGTTATTCCTGCGTCAATGAAAATTGTTTTATCAAGAAACATCTGCATTTAGAACAGATGGCAGGTTATGTTTCTAAAAAACAAAGTATTACTTGTAAAAAAACAGATCAGTTTATTACAGAAGGTGCGCCGTTGCAAGGTCTTTATTTTATTTGTAAAGGAAAAGCTAAAACAGTAAAAACCGGAATTAACGGTCGTGAACAAATCGTTCGTTTAACCGCAAATGGTGACATTATTGGTTTCCGCGGATTTGGAACGAGTAAACGTTATTTAATTGGTGCTTATGCGCTGGAAGATACGGTTCTGTGTAACTTCAGCAACGAAACTATGCAGGAAATTTTACAGCAAGTTCCTGAATTTACCTATGCTTTAATGTTGTTTTATGCCGAAGAATTGAACAAAAGTGAAAACAATATCCGCAAGATTGCACACATGAATGTTCGCGAACGTGTAATTGATTTGTTGCTTTATATTCATCGCAAATTCGGACAAACGAATGGTTTGATTGATATCGAGCTTACGCGAAAAGAAATTGCAGATTTTGCAGGAACTACAGAAGAACAAGCAATACGTATTTTATCAAGCCTTAAAAAAGAAGCATTGATTAAAACGGAAGGAAAACGTGTTGGGATTTTAGAAGTTTCAGAGTTGAGATCTGAAATTAAGGAGCATAAGTATTTTTAAGGTTCTAAGTTGCTAAGATTCTAAGATGCTAAGATTCTAAGATGCTAAGGTTTGTTGCTGTAAAAATTTTGATTTTTTTTGTAGAGACGCACTGCTGTGCGTCTTTACCGCATGCGTCTCTACGTCGAGTGTAATTTATTTTTTTCTTCCCACAAATCGAATTACAGAACCAGTTCCGTTATGGAATAAGCCTTCGTTTAGTTCAATTTCTTTTTCTTCTAATTCAATGATTTCATAATTAGGGAAATCAGCTTTGATTTCTTCGATTGAAAAGAGAGATTCAATGTCTTTTGGTCCGCCAACTTTTTCGTTTTTGGTAACGTATTCTAGGTGCTTTTTACTGAAAGCTTCAAAAATAATAATACCATCTTTTCGTAAAAGTTTGTCAAGTTGTTTATGAATTTCAGATTTTATGGTAGCTGGAAAATGTGCATAGATTAAAGCAATCGCATCAAATTGTCCCTCTTGAAAATCTAAAGTTTCCAATTCGCCAACTTGATAATCAAGTGAGACATTATTGTTTTCTGCCAAACGAAGCGCTTTGTTTCTGCCTTCTTCGCTAATATCAAAAGCGGAAACTTGCCAACCTAATTTTGCAGCAAAAATGGCATTTCTTCCTTCGCCTTCAGCAGGAAAAAGAATAGTGCCTATTTCTAGTTTTTTAATTTGTTCTTTAAGGTAATTGTTGGGTTCTTCGCCATATGCAAATTCTTCGCTTTTATAACGGTCGTCCCAACGCTGAGTCCAAGTGTTGTTCATAGTTTATATATTGAATTTAACGATTAAAGGTTTGTGGTCGCTGTACAAAGTCCAATCTTTATAGGAGCCAACTTCCACGCTT
The DNA here is from genome assembly GCF_056824325.1 of Flavobacterium sp. B330r. Lineage (NCBI taxonomy): Bacteria > Pseudomonadati > Bacteroidota > Flavobacteriia > Flavobacteriales > Flavobacteriaceae > Flavobacterium > Flavobacterium sp. B330r. Next base: position 165,224 of record NZ_CP124860.1, on the reverse strand, counting down.
TCTAAAACTTCCATAAAATCATTTGAAGCAAAGCAGTAATCAAGATGATAGGGTTTATTTTCATGACGATACAAATACCAAGTTGGATGTTTTTCTTTGCCTTGAATCTGATTGAAGTATTTGTGATAGGTGCTAAAAATATTCTTTTCGGCCAATTTATTTACAACTGTTGTATGATTTCCTTCTCGACGCGGTTTGTCCCAAATAGAATTGCTGTTGAAATCGCCAATTAGTATGGTATTACTTTCTTTGATTAAATCTTCATAAAAATGAATTGCTTTCCAAATCTGAGTTATATAAGCGCCCTCTTTATCTGCAGGGTTATTAGCCCAAATTGCAAATAAAGTAAAGTCAATTTTTCCGCCTGTTACGGCAATTGGAAGGATGTTTTTGAAAGTTGGATTATGGCATTCTAACAATTGAAATCTATAATCTCCAAACGAAAAAATGCCAATTCCTTTATTAGGATTTGCGCCATACCAAAGAATATCCGAAGGTAATTTTATGCCATCTTGAAATTTGAGTTTTTCAGGACTTTCGCACTCAGAAATTACAGCAATATCAGGATTCAAAGCTTGAATATATTGAGCTTTTTTTCTGAATGCCATGTTGCAATTCCAAGCGATTAGTTTCATTATTTTAATGGATTTAAATTGATTTTACAATCCTGTTTTCTGCTTTTTTTCAATTTCATTTTTCCATTGTTCTCTGTTCGTTACAACAAATTGTTCTTTTAAACCATTTTCGGTTCTTATTAATAATCCGTTGTTGACCATTCCTAAAGTTTTTTCAAATTCTATTAAAGTAACATCCTTTAAATTAATTATACATTCGTGTTTTTGTATAAAATTAAGGATGTTGGTTTGAAAGATTAGTTGATTATCTGTTAAGTATAGATTACCACCAACTGCGATTCCATTTAAGTAATGATTTGCTCTTCCAGAATAGATTATATTTTTTAATTCTTGAAAATTAATTTCTTTATTGTTTATGTGGGCAAACATCTTAAAATAAGATATTATTGTAATAAAAATAAACATAAAGACAGCAGTGAAAAGTATAACATTAAAATTATATTCTCCTTTGTGACTAATATAAAGGGTTAAAAAGATACTTGTGCTTAATCCTAATATTAACGAATATTTTAGTCTTTTCACAGTTTTTTGCTTTCAGATTGATTAATAAAGAAAAGTTTTTGTTGCTAACGAAAGTACAAATTATAGCATAATGTTGCTTTCATAATTTCGTCAAAAAAAATACCCTTTTCCAAAACTGAAAAAGGGTAAGATATACTATGTTTTAAGTAATACTTTTATGAGATTAGCCAACAAATTTTGTTTCGCCACTGTTTACATCAATTTCAGCAAAATTATGTTTTCCGATCACGATAAGCAGTTTGTCTGAATTATAACCAACATATCTAATTTCAGGTTCTCCTTTTTTTGGTTTTCCGCAAACAGAAATTACATTGGTTTGCCATTTCAATTTGCTTCTTTTGTAGGCAGAAATGGTTTGTAAATCGTTCTCAACATAATAAACAATGTTGTTTTTCTTGATTCCTCTTTTTTGCGTTTTGGCAAAATTTATTTCAGAGTTTTTAGAAATTAATGCATCATTGTACTTTTGAGCAATGCCTGTTTGTGTGACAATAAAAGTCACCAATGACAATTTTAGAAATGGTTTCATTAGGATAGAATTGGGGGTTCATAATCGCTTCAAATATAAATAATTAAAACAAATAATGAAGTTTTTGGGGAGGAAAAAAAATCCCTTTTTCCGAAATGGGAAAAAGGGATTTTTTATGAGTTAATTTTAAAGAAAAATTATTTTTTCCAGCTAAAAATTCTTGGATTCACAGAAACCATTAACCATGCCCAATTGTTGGTATGACCGGCATCTCCCGTTTTAATAAATTCCATCGTTTTAGATCCGAACATTTGAGAATAACCTCCTGTAACTGTAATGTCTTTTTTGAAATTATATCCAAAAGTTGCATCAACTTCAGTTCCTAAATAAGAATCCATTTTTTCGTTAAGAGGAACATTCACTACATCCGCTGCAGATAAAAACACGTGCGGAATCAAAGCAAATTGCCACTTGTTTACATTGTAATTCAATTTGATAAAAATATCTTGTAAACCAACATTTTTCAAATGATTTCCAACATAAAAGTAATCCATGTAACCATTAAATCCGTGGTTGGTTCCAAAAATTGGGTTAAAAGATTTAATTACTGTGCTTCCATCATTTGAATCTTTACCTGATAAAAATTCGTAACCTAAACCAGCTTTAAACGAATTAGTGATGCTGTAATTAATGTTTGCGGCAGCATTCCAAGCGCTAACTTGCTGATCGGTACTTTTTCCAGTTTGCCCATACAGCCAAAAACTGGTATCAATTTTATCTTTTTTATAAGTTAAGTAAGGACCAAAAGTTTGCATGTAATCTACCAGAATTTTGCTCTCTGGAGTATTTGGATTACGAGTAAATTCGTAACCTGTATTGAGTACTAAAAAGCTTGCGCCTAATTTTTCGCTAAATTGGTTATGATACCAAGCATATTGCATTGCTTTATAATTGGCCACAGTATAAGGAGTTTGTACAACATTCTCTGCTGTTGAATTGTAAGCACCTCCAAAATCTAATTTTTGAGTTTCGTCATGAAAAGAAACCGTTAACGCATCGTGGCTTTGGCCTTGCTGTGCCCAATCCATTTCACCAAGAATACGCTGATTATCATAAGAAAGAACCTGACGTCCCATTCTGGCACTCCATTTTTCAGTGAAATTATATTGCGCCCAAGCTTCAAAAACAGCGACTCCATTTTTATCAGCAACTGTAGCAGGAGCAACATCTCCCCATGTTCTTGTGTTTTGGAAAGTTAATTTTAAAATTAAATCGTCTTGTTTGAAATTAATGTTTAGACGAGAACGCTGTGAAATTTGAGAAGTTCCTTTTTGTCCTTCTTGTAAAAGTTGCTTGTAACCGTTACGATATTCAAAACGCGGTCTAATTTGAAGATTTACATCTAATTCTTGGGCTTGTATTTCAAAACTTAATCCTACGATAAGTATTAAAATTAGTTTAAGTTTTTTCATAAAATTCTTGTATTTATATCGGAGGTAAATTTATAAGAAAATGCCGTCATAAACTATGATTAAGATCATATTTCTAATTTTTTTTTAATCTAAGTCTAATATGCAGGCTCTAATTTTGCGTTACTTACTTTAACTTCTTTTTTCTTAGATAGTTGTGTAATAGTGTAATGCATCCACACTAAGCAGACCGTTGAAAAGATTAAAATAAAAATCCATGAACTTGACCAGATTCCGGTTGCAGTTAATAAATATCCAAAGATAATTGGTCCAAAGAATCCGCCTAAACCGCCAATCATTCCAACCATTCCGCCTACAACTCCAACTTCATTTGGGAAGTATTCTGGAATATGTTTGTAAACCGCCGCTTTTCCAATTCCCCAAGAAATTCCAATTAGAATTACTAAAATTAAAAACACCCACATATTGGCGTCAAATTTAATAACGGTTACTCCTTTAGCTATCAGTTCTTTTTTAGCTACACTTTGATTATTTGTGACTACAACATCTTGCCAGCTTGTAGAAGTTGGAAAAATAGCATTTTCATTACCATTGGCTGTTTTTTGCGCAATTGGATATTCTTTATCTCCAATTTTTACGGTTTTGTCGCTGATTACGTTTACAACGCCTTTTTTTGCCGCTAAGATTCCAGGGCCAGAAGTTGTAATTTCCATTTTAGGAATCGACAATAAAGCACTCAAAATTACCGAAGAGCCCAAAACCCAATACATTACTTTTCTAGCTCCGAATTTATCAGATAAATAGCCTCCCAAAGCTCTGATTACTCCAGATGGTAAACTAAACATTGTTGCAAACATTCCTCCCATAACCAAACTCGTTTGGTAAACATTCATGAAATTTGGCAATAACCATTGAGAATAAGCTACAAAACAACCGAAAACTAAGAAGTAGTAGGCTCCAAAACGCCAAACTCTTTGTGATTTTAGGGGGGTAAGCATTTGTGAAATAGTTTTACCGTTGCTTTCTATTTTTTTGTTTTGAGCAAAAATTAAAAAAGCAACACCAATTACGACCAATGAAATAGCGTAAATAATCGGAAGAACTTTCCAGCCATTTTGCGGATCATCAATAGAGAAATGGTTTAATAGAGAGGGAGCTAAAAAAGTGGTAATTGCTGCGCCTGCATTTCCCATTCCGAATATTCCCAAAGCGCGTCCTTGCCATTCTTTTGGATACCAGATAGACGTGTAGCCAATTCCGACTGCAAAACTGGTTCCGACCATTCCGAAGAAGAAACTAAGTACGGCAAACATGAAAAAACTGTCGGCGTAGGGAAGGAGGAATAACGGAATTGAGCTTAGAAGGAGTAAAAGCGAAAAAACATACTTTCCGCCAAATTTATCGGTTAAAATTCCAATTGGAAGACGCATGATTGAACCTGTTAAAATTGGAATGCCCAAAAGCCATCCAACTTGTATAACATCCCAATGGAAAATTCCGTTATCGACTAAGAAGGTTACCAGAACCCCGTTTAATGTCCAGCAGGCAAAACACACTGTAAATGCCAGTGTGTTCAAAAATAAAATTTTGTGTGATTGCGATAGTGAGTTTGTATTTTTCATAGCACTTATATTTTTATGTAAAAATAAGTACTATAACTTAGTTAAAACCTGCTAAAACGCAGTTTTTGAAAAATAATTACGTATTTATACGTATTTTTTAAATTAAAGAATACTCAGTCGCTTTGTTTGAAAGCTCCATTAGGTTTTTTACTTTCAGTTTTTTCATTAAGTTGAAACGGTGCACTTCGGCAGTTCTTTTACTGATGTCAAGCGCTTCAGCGATTTCTTTATTTCCTTTTCCCGATAAAAGAAGCGTCAAGATTTCTTTTTCTCTTTTTGTAATCATCATTTCTTCACCCAAGCTTTGCTTAGGTTCTAAAGATGGTGATGAATTAGTAAGTTGACTGATTAAAATGGAAGAAATATCACCGCTGAAATATTTGCCTCCAACAGCAACACTGTGTAATGCTTTTAGGAATTCTTCTTTGCTCGAACCTTTCAGTAAATAACCATCGGCGCCAGCTTTTATCGATTTCAACACATATTCTTCTGATTCATGCATAGAAAGCATGATGATTTTTACGTTGTTATTCTCACTTCTAAGTTTTTCTACTACCTCGATACCAGTTAAGTTAGGCATGCGAATATCTACTATAAGTAAATCTGGTTGCGTTACGGCAACTACTTCCAGAGCATCTGCACCATCGATTGCTTCGCCTACAACCTCAATGTTTGCTTCATTTTCCAGTAAGGATTTGATTCCGTCTCTAACAAAAACATGGTCATCTGCCAGTACTACTCGAATGATATTGCTCATAGTTTACTTAATTTTGATTCTCGATTTTTACGTATATTCATCTAAAAAGAAGATGCTAATATACGTACTTTTTTTAAAAGTAAATTCCAATATTAAAATTTCTAATGTTGGAAATTCTAAATTTCATTGGATGGTCAACTTTCTCAAAGTTTTCTAAACATAAAGTTTGTCATTCTGAGGAACGAAGAATCACACGCGGGATTCTACAAAGATTGACGATTCAGATTGTTATTTTTTTGCACGCAGATTCCGCAGATTTAAGCAGATTTTTTTGTTCTAAAACGGTTAAATGATTTTCAAATATTGTGGATTTAGATTGCGGAGTTTCTAGTGTGATCCTTCGTTCCTCAGGAGAACAAAAAATGCTGGAAAGATCTTGTGTTAAACTTAGATCATCTTTTGAAAAACAACTGCCCGCGATAGGGATAGAAGCAAGCTACCGAAGTAGCGCGGATAGCCCGACAGCATCCCGATAAGAGGGCGAATAAACACAAAGTAATTTTGGCCCTCTTGTCGGGATGGTGGCTCGCCCATAATAATTAGATAATGTGGTAATTTGATAATTAGATAATGTTTTGAAATACTTTATATATTGTGGAATTATCTAATTATCAAATTTTCGAATTGACACATTACCAAATTATTTAAGAATAGGAATATTGAACGTAATTCTCGTTCCTTCGCCTAGAATAGAGTTCATGAAAACACGTCCGTTAATGTATTGGATTCTTTCTTTCATGAATAAAAGTCCCATTCCAGATTCGCTGTTACGTTTTTTGTCAACTGAATTCACGTCGAAACCTTTTCCGTTATCGTCTACGATGATGCTTAAAAGTGTTTCGCTGTGCGAAAGCTGCACAATAATATGTGACGATTCCGCATATTTAATCGCGTTATTGATCGCTTCTTGCGTGAGACGATAAATGTTGATTTCGATTAAGGAATCTAAACGCTGGTCAAAATCGGTTTTGTTGTAAAACAGGATTTCTTTTCCGGTTAGTTTTGAAAGTTCTTGAGTGAGTTTTGCTAAAGAAGAAACGATTCCGTGATCGCTTAATTCTGGTGGCATTAGGTTGAAAGTTGCCGTGCGGACACCTTTTATAATGTCAAGCGAAAGTTTCTTTAAATACTCAATTTTTTGTTCTGATTTTTCTCTATCGTCCAGATTAATGCTTTCTAAACTGAACTTTAAACCGGTAAGCATTTGTCCGATTCCGTCGTGAATTTCTTTGGCGATTCGGTTTTGTTCGTTTTCCTGATTTTCAACGATTTTGCTCGAAATGATCTTTTGCTGATTGATTTTTTCGGTTGTATTTTCAAGGTTTAAGCGTTCTACTTCGCGCTGTGCTTTTTTGCGTTCTGTGATGTTGAAACAAACAATCAAAAGTTCCAGTTCGTCTTTTTTGATCATTACGGGAACCATCGACAAATCAAGCCAGATTTCTTTTTCGTCTTTATTTATAATTTTGATTTCGCCTTGCCAGCCGCTACGCTGTTTTTCGAAAATTAAACGGTCAAAATTAACCTGTTCTTTTTCGTCTTCAGTCAGTACTTCGGAGAATTTTTTGTTAGATGAAAATTTGGTATAATTTAAAAGTTTTGCGAATTTTTCTCCAATATGAATAATCGAGCCATCAGGTGAAATTCGGCAATACAATAAAGTATTTTCCATCGCATAATTGAGCGATTTTAGCTCTTTTACCGAGTTTTCTTTGATTTCGGAGATAATTTCCGTGTCGTATGCGAGTTTTAAAGCTTTCTTTTCAGAAGATAAAAGTTGGGCAATTAACCTTTCGATTTTCTTATTTGTCGGTTTGAAAATGAAGAAGAATTCCAGAAGCAGAACAAGTAATGTAAAACCAAAAATCCAATATTCGATTCGGCGCTGTTCGGTTACTTTTTCATGCGCTTCAAGATCATATTGGGTTACAATCTGATTCATTTTTGAAAGGAAAATGCCTTCGTTTTCCAAAATAATCTGAACCAATTTTTGATTTTCAGAAGCCGATTTTTTCTGTTGTAAATGCAATAGAAAAGAATCTGTAGTTTCTGCAATTTTATTGAAAATCGGATTGATTTCTAGATACAATTTGTTTAGCGTTTCGCTTTTTTCTTTTGGAAAACCTAAACTGTCATTTCCATTTTCAAGTGCATTTTGATTTTTCTTCCAAAGCTCTAGAACTTCTTTTAAATGCGAAGTTTTTTTGGCTGTAGCCGAATCAGAAACGTAATGTAAAATGAGAACTTCTTTTACAATTTTCTGGCTTAGCATTCTTTGTTTACCAGAAAAATTGATAATCTTAGAATCGCTTAACTGCTGATTCAGATTGTATTGTACTAAAAACTGACTTATAATTATAGTTAAGGCAATAGTAAGAAGCGCAAAAAAATACAGACGGCGTAAATTTTTGAAAGTGATTTTTTCTGCAGCTTCCTGATTGCTTTTTTTCATTCGAAGATAATATTTGTCTTTCTATAGGAAAATGGAATTCGCTTTAGCTCATTTCATATCTTTTTTACAATCCTAAAGAAGCTTTTATTAGGTTTAAATTTTCTTCAGAATAATTTATTTTTAAAGCTTCCTGATGTCCTTTGTCCGACATTTTATCCCAGGTTTTCTTGATGATATTTTTTAGCTTTTCTTCATCATGTTTGTGAACAAAAGGTTCTAAGTAAAATTCTAAAAACACCAAACAAATTACATCTTCCAGTAATTGTGTTTCAGCATCTTTTTTAAGTAGTTTTTTTTCAATTAAGAAAGAAACACGATCTATGAAAGTCTGATCGTAACCTGCTTTTTGAAGAATTTCAGCAGTAGTTTTTGCATGGAATTTTTTCAATTCTTCTCTCCATTTCAAATAACCCACGCGATCCATTGGGTAAGATTCTCGGGCAACTTTCCATCGACAGATGTGTTGCGCTTTTGATGCAATCTGAATTTCTTCTGACGCATTCGGTTCAAATTGCATCAGTTTTTTATACATCCTGTTTGAATACAATAATTCTTTTGGATATTCGGTGTTTTGGTCTAATTCGATGTTTGGATCTTGAGCGTTTTCAGCGTCAATCCATTGGCTTGCTTTTTGAAAAGGTGTAGTCATTTTTTGGTTTGATAATAGAATTTCAAAGATACGGAATTAGTAAATAGGTGAAATGTGAAATGTGACTAGTAAAAAGTGAAAAATGAGAATAGACTTTTCAGTACTAAAATTCATATAACATCTTACTTTTAACATACCACAATTTTTCTAATCTACAAATCCAACAAAAACTTCATCTTCAACAATCTTAATCGGATAAGTGGCAATGCTGTATTCTTCGCCGTTTAAATTTGAACCGTCAACAAGAGAAAAAGTCTTTTTATGCATTGGACAAGCGATTTTAGGAATATCATCTGCAGATCCTGTCATTCCTCTTGAAAGCACCATTTCCATTTTGTGCGGACAAGCATTTTGACAAGCGTACCATTCGTTGCGACGCGTAAAATTAAAAATAGCAATTTGTTTGTTTTTGTATTTGATACAGCCTCCTCGGTTACTTGGAAAATCTTCTACTTTACCAGCTTTGAACCAAATTGTTGCATCGTTTGCGTGAACTGTTTCGTATTGATTTAAGATTTCTTCCATTTTGATTGAGTTTTGTGTTCCTGTTTCTTAGCCCTCTTTTTACAATCAAGAGAGATTTGATGGCGCAGTAAAAAAGAGGGTAAGAAGGACAGCAAACGTTAAATGATTTTTTTTTCTTTTTTTTTGGAGCTTTATTGTGTTTTGCCACAAAGACGCTAAGTTTTTTCTTTAAGCTTTTGTAATTTGACTTTGCGTCTTTGCGTCTTTGCGAGATTAAAAAATTTTTTACGACCAAGCTTTTGGCATTTTTTGATCTCTTAACGGAACAAAAGCGATGTTATCGTCTTTCTCGTCTGAGTTCACAAAATGATTGAAGCGTTTTAATAATCTTGGTTTTTCCAGCACTTGTTTCCATTCGCATTCGAAAGTGTTTACTAAAGTCTGCATTTCGGCTTCAAGCGTTTCACAAATTCCTAAACTGTCTTCGATGATTACTTGTTTTAGATAGTCTAAACCTCCGTCCAGTTTTTCTAACCAAGTTGAAGTTCTAATAAGCGGACCAGCAGTGCGTATGTAATACATTAAGAAACGATCCATGTATTTGATTACGGTTTCTTTGTCGATTTTTTCAGCCAATAAAACGGCATGTTTTGGATTCGCGCCACCATTTCCTGCGATGTATAAATTCCATCCGCCTTCAACAGCGATTAATCCGAAATCTTTTCCGCGGGCTTCGGCGCATTCGCGAATGCAGGCAGAAACACCACCTTTTAATTTATGCGGAGAACGAATTCCTTTATATCTGTTTTCTAGCTCGATGGCAAATCCAGCGCTGTCGTCCATTCCGTAACGGCACCAAGCATTTCCAACACAGCTTTTTACAGCACGAAGCGATTTTCCGTAAGCGTGACCGCTTTCAAAACCATTTTCAATTAAGATTTTCCAAATTTTTGGCAAATCACTTAAATGTGCGCCAAATAAGTCGACTCTTTGCGCTCCCGTAATTTTAGTGTACAAATCGAATTGTTTTGCCACTTCTCCAATTACGATTAATTTTTCGGCTGTAATTTCACCTCCCGCAACTCTTGGAACAACAGAATACGTTCCGTTTCTTTGAATATTGGCTAAAAATCTATCGTTTGTATCTTGAGTAGTAACGTGTTTATTTGCCGTATCATTATAAATACTAGAAAAGATAGAAGCGACAACAGGTTTGCAAATTTCACAACCATCACCTTTTCCATGATGATCCAGAACATCATAAAAATTCTCATATTTATTGATTTTTACCAAATCGAATAATTCCTGACGTGTATAACTGAAATGCTCGCAGATAACTTCTTTTACTTCTTTTCCTAAAGACTTTTGAGTGGCTTTTACCAAATCTGAAACCATTGGTTTACAGCCTCCACAACCAGAAGTTGCTTTTGTTGCCTTCACTACATCGGAAAGTGTAGCACAAGATTCGTCTAGAATTTTACAGCAAATAGCACCTTTTGTTACGTTTTCGCAAGAACAGATTACAGCTGTATCTGGCAAATCCATTACACTTCCCAAAGAAGAACCTTCAGAGCCATCGCGAGAACCTAAAATCAAATCTTCTGGATTTTTAGGTAATGCCATTTCGTTAATATAAATCTGAAAAAGTGAATTGTAATCGCTAGAATCTCCAACTAAAATTCCACCTAAAAGCTTTTTAGAATCCTTTGTAACGTTGATTCTTTTATAAACGCCGCTTAATTTATTTTCATAAATAATAGCTGTAACGTCATTATTTTCAACAAAAGGATCACCAAAACTCGCAACTTCAACACCAATTAATTTCAATTGTGTTGACATATCGATGGTTTCTCTCATGGTTTTATCACCATTTAAGATTTGCTCTGCAGCTACATCTGCCATTTCGTAACCTGGAGCAACAAGTCCGTAAATGTTTTGATTGTACAATGCCGCTTCGCCAATTGCAAAAATAGAAGGATCTGATGTTCGCATTTGATTGTCTACCACAATTCCACCTCTTACGCCAACTTCAAGTCCTGAAACTCTGGCCAGCTCGTCGCGAGGCTTAATTCCAGCCGATATAACCAACATGTCTACTTTTAACAATTCGTCGTTTGTAAACATCATTCCTGTTATACTTTCCTTTCCGTCAATATATTGCGTTGCTTTGTTGAGATGAATTCCGATGTTTAATTCTTCTATTTTTGATTGAAGCATATCACTTGCGCCTTGATCCAATTGTCTCGGCATCAAACGCGGAGCAAATTCCACCACATGCGGATTCAATCCTAAATCTCGAACGGCTTTTGCTGCCTCTAATCCTAATAAACCGCCACCTAAAACAGCTGCTTCGGTTGCGCCTTTTTGTTTTATTTTTTTCGCGTAAGCCATAATAGCATCAAGATCTTCGATGGTTCTGTAGACAAAAACACCTTCTTTTTCTACACCTTCAATTGGTGGTACAAAAGCCGAAGAACCTGTTGCTAAAACTAAGTAGTCGTACGTATGTGTTTTGTTTAAGTGTGTATGAATAGTTTTTGCATCACGATTAATATCTGTAATTAGTTCAGATGTATTTAGAATAATGTTGTTTTCAGCATACCATTGGCTTGTTGAAAGGGAGAGATCGTCTGCCGTTTTTCCTCCAAAGTATTCACTTAAGTGAACGCGATCGTAGGCGCGTCTTGGCTCTTCCCCAAATACTGTGATTTGATACTTTTCTTGTCCTGATTTTGCAACAAACTTTTCGCAAAATTTATAACCAACCATGCCGTTTCCAACTACTATTACTCTAATCATGATTTCTTTAATTAAGTATTACTACGCAAATATAAGTATTTATACTTATAAAAATACGTAAACAAAATATTTTTTAAGTGGTAAATAGGTTCGGTTTACTACGTATTTTGTCTTAATCTTTTACGTGGTGCGGGTTTTGAAGAATTTGTTCCTTACTTAGTTTTTTTAAATTTGAAAGGATTCTAAATAAGCGTTTCGAAAAAATATCGTAAATTCATAAGAATTTTACAGATGTTTTATAAAAAGAATATTTTTTAAACTAAGATCTTATGAAAAAATTACTTTCAATATTGTTATTAGCAGCTTTAATAATCGGCTGTAAAACGACTGCAAACAAAGAATCTGGCACAACATCTTCTGTAAGTTCAACAGAAGAAGATTTAAAATATTATTTTAAAGGAACTGGAAATGAGCCATTTTGGGGAATCAAAATGGGGAATGAAGAAATCGTTTTTACATCATTAATTCCTGGCAAGGAAAAAATCACTTTTCCCGCAGTTGATGCAATTAGGACTATGGATGCCAATGTGAAAATGTATAAGATAAGTAATGAAAATACTTCGGCAACAATTACGATTCAGCAATTGGATTGTCAGGATTCTATGTCTGGAGCAATTTCACCTTATAGTGTAAAAGTTGAAATCAAAAATAATTCGGAATTAGAAATAAAGAAGCTCAGCGGTTGCGGAAAATATCTTACCGATTATAGACTTCACGATATTTGGGTTTTGGAAGAATTGAATGGATATAAAGTTTTTGCAACCGATTTTCAAAAGGAATTTCCAAGACTTGAAATTAATTCTGCAGAAAATAGATTCTCTGGCTTTGGAGGCTGTAATTCGATAACGGGACAAATCTTTTTTGAAAAAGATGTTTTGCGTTTTACTAAAGTGATTTCAACTTTAATGGCTTGTCCGCAAGGAAATAAAGAAGGTGAGTTTTTAAAAGCTTTGCAAAGCACAACAACATATTCTATTGGAAATAATCAATTGACTTTGTCGAATCCTTCTGCGAAATTGGCTGTTTTTAAGAAGGTAGATTAGAGTTTTAAAATGTCGTATTGTATCTAAAAAAAAACCTATTCGGCTCTTGTTTATATTAGCAGTAAAATATTTTTGCAGAATAAAACTTACAATATTTATTTTACATGAAAAGGATTTTAATGTTATTAATTGCAATGGTGTTAGTTTGCAGTTGTAAATCGACTAAAGAAACGAAAACAACCAATTCTAGTAGTGAAGGCTTAGTTGAAAAGAAATTACAGCAAACTTGGATTTTGGAAAACTTAAACGGGAAAGTTATTACTGATAAAGATTTTTTAAGTTCTCCAAAAATTGTAATTACGCCATCTGCATTTTCTGGATCGACAGGATGTAATGCTGTAAAGGGTAATTTAGTTTCAAAAGGTGATGGGAAAATTCAATTTTTAAATTTCACAACAGAAACTAAAAAATGTGATGCAAAAAAAGAAGGTGAATTCACGCAGTTGTTAAAAACGACATCTGGTTATTCTATTAAGGATAATAAACTTTTCCTTTCAAACCAATTTGGACTTACAATGTCTTTTAAAAAGGGTTAATTAAAAAAGAAAGGCTTCGATTTATTTCGAAGCCTTTTTTTTTGATAAAATATTGTTACTCAAACAATTCTTTAGGATCTTCTTCATTTTCTGATTCTTCTTCAATAAAATCCAATTCCAAAGCTTTTACGCTTTGAACCGCATTTCCAGCAATACCACGAATTGAACCGTACATTCCTAAAGTATTGTGAACTACTTTTTCGATTTGTTTTTCGCGTTGTTTCCAAATTCTCTGCATTGCTCTTTTTTCAGAATCGAGATCGCTTTGCATTTGCGTAAAACCTTCTACAATTCCTTCAATCTGCAAACGGAATTCGTTGCTTGTAAGGAAATCATATAACATAGACATTTTATCGCCTTTATTTTCCTGCGCCTGAACCGCTTGATTGATCTGAATTAAAGATTGACGCAAGACAGCGCTTAAACCTTTAAATTCTTCATAAGTACAAATCCAGATTCCATCACGCATTCCCATTCGGTCCATTCCTGAAGGCATAACTTCAGTAACCAAAACACCAATATTGGCTCTTTTAGTTCTAATATCATTTTTGAATTTTTCAATCCATGAAGGTTGAAACGCTTTTGTTCTTTTACTTTCGTAATAAATAGAACCGCAATTTTGATGTTCTCTTGTGTTTACAACTTGAAGACAATCGGCGCCGTTTGCACCTTTCTTAATTTCATCAATGCTATCAAGAGGGAAGTTGTTGGCAAGCCATTCTTCAATCGCCAATTCCATTACTTCGCCCTGCAATTGCATTGAGCCTTGTTCCTGCTTGCGTTTCATTTCTTCGGTCAGCTTTTTTTGTTCTTCAAGCTGTTTCTGAAGTTCTTTGAATTTTAATTCGTTTTTATCGTCTTCCTGTTTTCTGATTTTTTCGCGTTCCAGAGTCAATTGAACATTCAATTGTTTTTCGGCTTCGGCCTGAATAGCATCTTTCATTTCCAGTTTTTCGCGCTGTAATTTGGCTATTTCACCTTCCATTTTATTTAATTCCCTGATTTTTTCCGATTTTTCAGAGAGTTCTTTTTCCATCAATAACAAACGATCTTTGTTTTCTTCCTCAAGTTTCGCTTTTAGTTTTTCTGAAATTTCTTTTTCAGCCGTTTTTTTCTCGCGCTCCAAACGTTCAGCAAAAAGTTCGTTTTCCTGTTTTTTCTTCGCTTCAAATTCGGACTTGGCTTTTTCCAATTGTTCGTTTTTAAGCTCTAATTCGCGGTTTTGAACATTTGCTTTTTGCTGGAATTCTTTACGGATGCTGTCTTCCAACTGATGTTTTAAAACATCATTGACATCGATAGGTGTTCCGCAGTTTGGACACTGAATTGAAGATTGCTCGGCCATTTTATATTGAAATTTTATTGTAGAATTTGAATTTGCTAAGATATTTAAAAGTTCTCTTTTTGTGATACGGATTACTGTACTAAATTGTAACGATTTTTTTTATATGGCACGAAGGCGATAAGACGCGAAGTTTTTTTCTACAGATTAAAAAGATTGAATAGGATTTTCTCTCATTTTTTGTCATCCTGACGAAGGAAGGATCACACACGTAACTCGACAAAGATTGGCGATTCTGTTTGCGGAATTTCTTGTGTGATCCTTCCTTCGTCAGGATGACAAACTATACGCTTCTTTCTGCTTAAAAAAACTTAGCTTCTTAGCGCCTTTGCGGCAATAAAAACTCAACCGCAGATCGAGTAATCTCAGATTCATCTTCCTTTGCAGTGATAATTGAAACATTCGTATATAAATTCACTTTTTTCAATTCGATAAAACCAATTTCAGTATCTTGATTGTTTTTGGCAATGTTTGATGGAACAATTGAAATTCCCAATCCGTTTTTGACTAATTGTACAATGGAGTTGATGTTATTGGCTTCGTGAATAATCTTCGGCGTAAAGCCATAAAAAGCGCAAAGTTCTAATAAAACTTCATGATAATGTGGCGCATAATCTTTATTGAAGAAAACAAACGTTTCGTCTTTTAGGTTTGCAATTTCATTTTCTGATTTTATCTGAAAAGAACTTTTATTATAAACCAATGAAAATCCATCTTTAAACCATAAATGTGATTTTATTTTTGCAGAATGAATTGGCGATCTAATTATTCCCATTTCAATTTTTCCTTGCTCTAAAGCATCAATCTGTTTGGTGGTGGAAATCTCGAAAAGTTTGAAATTGACATACGGAAACTGCGCTTTCAGATGTTTGATCAAATCTGAAATGACAGAAGAATAAATCGAACTGATGTAAGCAATTCTAAATTCGCCCGAAATATTCTCTGCAATCTTTTTTGTTTTTGCTGAAATGCGTTCCAGATTCTGAAAAAGCGCTGTTACTTCTTCTTTAAAATATTTTCCAGCTTCGGTAAGTTCTACTTTTTTATTGTTCCTGATGAAAAGTTTTGCCTGAAGTTCGTCTTCCAGTTCTGCTATTTGTCGGCTCAATGGTGGCTGCGAAATAAAGAGTTTTTCTGAGGCTTTGGTGAAATTCAGTTCTTCGGCGACCGCTAAGAAATATTTTAAGTGACGTAATTCCATGATACCTTTAAAGTATTATTAATTGATAAAAATAGTATTTTTAAAGTATTTATGAAAGAGGTAGTTTTGAATAAAATAATTCTCTCGCAGATTTTGCAGATTGGGCAGATTATTAATTTTAGATGAATCATCTTAATCATAATAATATCCCAATCATATAATAGCAAAAAGATTCGCTCAATCTGCTTGATCTGCGAGAGATTAAAAAAACAAAAGGCCATGAAAAAATCAACTATTGAAGAAATCAAAGAACGATTTGACAATGATGTCGAACGATTTTCGAATTTAGAAACTGGACAAGTGGCCACAATTGATGCTACTATTTCTTTAGAATTAATAACAGAAGCCTCAAAGCGAATTGTTCCAAATGCTACATCCATTTTAGATGTTGGCTGTGGAGCCGGAAATTACACGTTAATGATGTTATCTAAAGTGCCAAATTTAAACTGTACTTTGGTCGATTTGAGTTTGCCAATGTTGGATCGCGCTTTTGAAAGAGTTTCGGCAGTAACAAATGGAAAAGTAGAAATCAAACAAGGCGATATTCGTGAAGTAGCTTTAGAAGAAAACAGTTTTGACATTATTTTGGCTGGTGCTGTTTTGCATCATTTGAGAGACGATCAGGATTGGGAAACTACTTTCGTTAAACTATTTAAATTATTAAAACAGGGCGGTTGTTTGATGATTTCTGATTTGATCACGCAAGACACAGAATTATTGAATGAATATACTTGGCAACGTTATGGCGAATATTTAGAAGGAATAGGAGGGGCAGAGTATCGTCAGAAAGTTTTGGATTATATCGAAAAGGAAGATTCGCCAAGATCTATGAATTATCAATTGGATTTAATGAAAAAAGTAGGTTTTTCAAAAGTCGAAATATTGCATAAAAACATGTGTTTCGGAGCTTTTGGAGGAATTAAATAATTGTTTTTTTTTTTGCCACGAATTACACGAATTTTTATTCACAGAGAAAAAATAATTCGTGGCTAACAAAAAAACTATACGTTGACAGGCATTGGATATTTGTTTCTAAGATCGAAAACTAGTTCTGATGGCCCGTTTTGCTGAAGGTAATCTAATTTTTCGATAGCTTCTTTAAGAGTAGGAATATGTCCTTTTGGAACCCACCACATTGCGGTATGAGCTTTTCCGAATTTTTGAAACCACTCTTTTCGGCGTCTTAAAAAGTCGCTGTGAAAAGTTTTGTACATATAATGTTCCAAGGTTTCAATATTTTTCCAAACCGAAACATTGATAATTATCTGTTCATCATGATACGGATTCAGGTTTGTAGCATTATCGCTATCGTCTTTTAATCTCCATACAAAACCTTCACTTTCTTCGGCTAAAGTATTTACAGTGTCTAAATTATCTACAAATTCTTTCATGATCGGGTCGTTAATATCAACTCCTTTCATTTTGGCAATATTAATTTCTGCAAGGTGATAATTGCTCATAAAATAGATGTTTCTGAATTTTAGGCAATTTAACTTTTTTCTGAATAATTATTTTAAGGAAATAAGTTATGTATGTAACAGTTCTTGAACCTGCAAGGTTTTGGAAACCTTGCAGGAAGTGATTTATAGAATCTGTTCTGTTTTGTAAACCTGAATTGGACTTGAAACCAGATTTTCGGTTTTTTTGATGAATTCTTGTAAATAAGATTGATTGTTGTGTAGGTCTAATCCTGGTTGATCTTTCCATTCTTCCCAAAGAATAAAAACATTTTCGGAAGTGTGTAAATCGTAACGAATACACGTAGCTTCTTTTCTAGTTTCAGAAACTAGATTTGTTAGCAGGTTTTGAACTTCATTTAAGTGCTCTGGTTTACTTTTTAAAATTGCTGTAATCGAAATCATAATTATAAGTTTTTAAAAGTTTGCTCTAAATGTTGGGTGTATTGTTTTTTAAAGATAATAATATTTTCTGGTGTTGCGCCTTTTTCTACATCATGAAAATGGAAGCCGTTTATTTTTTCCATTCCGGTGAATTTGTTCATTTTATGGAAACCAAACATTACGCCATCATCAACAGAAGTCTGATCGAAGAATTCTCCTGGAAGTGTAAAAGCGGTTGCAGGTGCATTCCAGCTTGTGGTAAGCATGTATTTGCGTCCGTGTAGAAGTCCGCCCGTTCCGTAATTGATGTCTGGATTTACACGACTTCTTCCGTCACTTTTATAGATTCCGTTGTTGTGTCCTTGTGTAAAAACGTCATCGATATATTTTTTGAAAAGATTCGGAATTTGAAACCACCAAACTGGTGTATGATAGATAATTAAATCTGCCCAAACGAATTTTTCTACTTCTTTTTGAAGATCTATTTCGTCTTCAATGTGAGTTGTTTTTATTTCGTAATCGTTGTTTTTAGAAAGAAATTCAACTGTCCAGTCTTGTACTGTTTTATTGAATTGTCCTCCTGAATGCGCAAATTTTTGCCCGCCGTTAATTATAAATATCTTTTTCATTTTACTTTATGTTGTTATGGATACGTGATGCGTGAGGGATAGGAGCGATATCTCCCGATTTAGAAAAACAAGGCTTTTTAGCCGTAGTTTTTGTTTATCGGGAATTTAGCGTATAGCCCGGCCCTTGGGACACGCCCAAATTCTAAATTATTTAAGTTTTGAGATTTTTTTAAACACATAGAAATATAGGTTTTTCTTTCTTGGAAAAGAGAATGGAAAGAAACTAGTTTCTAACACATAGGTATGTGTGTGTATGTAAGTGAAACGCCTTTGTAGACAAAGTAAAACTATGTTTCTATGTGTTTAAAAAGAGAATTATTTTATTTTAGCAATTGCCTGATTGATAAATTCCAATTCTGAAGCTGATAGATCGAAATTCATTGTTTTGGCGTTTGAAATGGCTTGTTCTGCGTTTCTTGCTCCCGCTAAAACAATTGCAATTCCTTTTTGTAAAGATGTCCAACGTAAAACTAATTGCGATAAGCTTGCTTCTTTTGCATGTGCTAAAGAAGTTAATTCTTCAACTAAAGTTTTTACTTTTTGAAGATCAAACTGATTGAAATAACCGTTTCTATGGTCGTTTTCTTTTAATTTGCTGTCTATGAAATATTTTCCAGTCAATAAACCTCTTTCCATTGGGCTGTAAGCAATGATTCCGATGTTTTCTGCAACTGTAAAAGGAATTAATTCTTCTTCAATTTTACGGTTCAGCATGCTGTAAGCGACTTGGTTTGAAGACACTTGAATTGTTTTTTGTGCTTCCTTAATTTGTGCAACATTGTAATTGCTTACTCCAAAAGCTCTGATTTTTCCTTGCTGAATTAAGCTTTCTGCGGCTTCCATTGTTTCAGAAATTGGTGTTGTTGAATCTGGCCAGTGAATTTGCAATAAGTCAATATAATCGGTTTGAAGGCGTTTTAAGCTTTCTTCAACTTCTTTAATTACGTTTGCTTTTGATGAATATTTGTAAATCGGAACTTTTTTTCCATTATCGTCTGCGTCAAAAAAGAAATCGCCTTTTCCGTTGTTGCTTCCGTCCCAAACCAAACCGAATTTTGTAAGTAACTGAACTTTAGAACGATCTTGACTCTTAATAGCTTCTCCGATCATTTCTTCGCTTAAACCAAATCCGTAAAAAGGAGCGGTGTCAATTGTGGTTACGCCATGATCGATTGAAGCGTGGATAGAATCGATTGAATCTTTCTTTTCTGTTCCGCCCCACATGGTTCCGCCAATCGCAAATGCACCATAAGTAATAGCTGATAATTCAAGTTCTGAGTTGCCTAGTTTTCTATATTCCATGATTGTGATTTTTTGTATTTAAAATTGATGAGGCAAAATTATACTGTTTTTATGATTCTTATTTGGTATATATTTGTCTTTTTTAGGTATATTTGCATCTTCAAATAAAATAGAATTATGAAAAAAGAAAACTTATATGAACCTTTTACGGTTTCTTTTGAAACGCTGAATGAATATCCAGATGTAGGAGATCGTCATAATTTTTTCGAACTGGTTTACATTTTGGAAGGAACAGGAAGACAGTGTATTAATAAGAATATTTTTGAATATGATCCAGGGCATTTGTTTTTGTTAACGCCCGAGGATTGTCATAATTTTACAATTGAAACCGAAACGAAATTTTTCTTTTTAAGGTTTAATGATATTTATTTGAAAAATTCGAGCCTGCAGAATGAAAATATTCAGCGATTAGAATATATTCTTCAAAATGCCAATCATCAGCCAGGCTGTATTTTGAAAAACGATCCTGATAAATGTCTGGTAAAGGTAATGATTGAAGCTATTTGTCGTGAGCATCAGGATAAAGACGTTTACAATCAGGAACTAATTCAGCAATTGGTGAATACGCTGATTATTATTGTGGCAAGAAATATTGCGAAGTATCTTCCGGAACAAATAACTATAAATACTGAGGCTAAAGCGATGGATATTCTGCAATATATTCAGAATAATATTTACTATCCTGAAAAAATTAAAGCGGAATCAATCAGCGATTATTTCGGGATTTCGAATACTTATTTAGGGCGTTATTTTAAAAAACATGCCAGCGAAACGATGCAGCAATACATTATTAATTACAAAACAAAACTGATTGAGCACCGTTTGCAATTCAGTGATAAGCGCATTAACGAAATTGCATATGAGTTTGGTTTTACGGATGAAAGTCACTTCAATAAGTTTTTCAGAAAACAAAAAGGCTATAGTCCGTCTGAGTTTAGAAAGACGATTCGATTGAGTGCTTAATTTTTGTTCGCCGATGACGCGGATTTTGTCGGATTCTATAAAGTTGAATTAATGAATAGAGAAGAAGCGAAAAAAGTTATTGCAGTTTATGAAATGCAGAACTTGTCAAGTGATGAAAAATTTCAAATTTTAAAGGATAATTATTGGTTTTTTGACGATAAAGATGATATTATTGAAGCTATAGCAGATAAAGCGTATCCTAAAATTTCAAATGATCTTATTGATTTAATTAGCGTGACTTCAAAACCAGTACTTAATGAAGAATCTGCAAGGCTAGTAGTCGATTTTATAAAAAGTGGATTTTACTTTGTTAGTAATTCTTATTTGGAGTCTAAATTAATTGAAATGGATCAAAATTTTTCCGATAAGGTAATTGGAGAAGTTGAAAAAGCAGGTTTATGTTCATGTTGTGAATACTATTCTATTGGATATGGTGAAGATGGTTTTTATGATATTTGTCCTGTTTGTTTTTGGGAAAATGGAGGAGAAGGACCAAATCATATGACTTTGGAACAGGCTAAATTGAATTTCGAAAAATTTGGTGCGATCAACAAAGACTCTTTAGGATTTGTAGATAAAAATGGTGCAAAAAAATATTGTAGAAAAGAATAAATCTCCAAAATCTGCGAGAGAAAAAGAAAAAAATCCGTGTAAATCCGCGTTTTCGCAAAGCGAATCAGTTTTATCCACGTACTTTAATCTTCTTTTTCAATAATAAAATCAAAATGCTCGGTTTTACCTGCTCTTAGATTGTGGATTTCCTTTTGGATTAATTCTTCTAAAGAATCAGCTACGATGTTTCTGTCCCAAGATTCATTTTGGAGCTCTATAATCTGTCCAAATTTTCCTTTTGAAGCGGGATCTGTATCGTAAAGCAAATAATCGCCATTTCTTCCTGTAGCAAACGGAATCCATTTTGGGTTAGCGTAATTATTGGTTTGTATTTTTTCGAAATCTATTTCTTGTTCTGGTAAGTCTTCTTCGTCAAATTGCAAATCTTGAATTGAATTCCATTCTTCTGCAATATCTTCAAACGGAATTAAATCATAGCTCCAATTGTTTACTCCAAACTGAAAAACAGCCGTTACTGGGTCATAATCTACATTTTTAACTTTATAAAAATTTACAAGAGCTGGCGGTATAGTAATATCATCTTCAAGCTCCATATGTTTTTGAATGTCTTCTTTAGAAATTCCTTCTGTAAGATTGTAATAATCGTTGTTTGTTGAAACAATTTTATTGATTTCCGAAATCCATTCCTGCCATAAGGGCTCAAATAATTTGAATTCAGGATCAATAGCTGCAGTGATTTTCTTTTCTTTTTCTTCGGAAGCGGAAATGCTCAGAGACGTAATTTTGCCATCTTCTTTATCAAACCAAACACTTATTCCGTTAAGGATAAAGGCACCGCTTCGGTCTCCTTTAAAAAGCTTTACAAGCTGATTTTTGTTGTCTTCGTAGTATTGAAATAATTCTTGTCCGTCAAAAACAAATTCTCCTGCAAAGATGCTTTTTGCGCAATAATCATATTCTCTAACCTCAAATTCAATGGCTAAACTTTCGACTTTGTTTCCTTCTTTAGAAAACGCCATAATACCAAGCTCATCCCAAGTATAGATGTGATTATATTGTTTTTTTAGGTATCTGCAATCTCCTAAAGCTTGTTTTAAAACTGAGATATCAATTGGGAATTCGATGTTTAGGTTATTAATCTGAAAGCCTGTTTTGGATAATTCAAGTTTTGTCATTTTGCTTTTTTGAGGGTTAGATAATCTTTTTGATTACGCGTAATTTATGGGTGTGTTTGTTTAATTCTGGATTGTAGATTCCAGTATGGTCCAAACGGTCAATACGAACTTTTCCACTTGCGTGAATGATGTAATTGTTGTCCATGATGATTCCGACATGGGTAATGTTTCCTTCGTCATTATCAAAGAAAGCTAAATCGCCTGGTTCGCATTCTTCAATAAAGCTTAAAGGATCTCCTTCAAGCGCTTGTTGAGAAGCGTCACGATGAATTTTATAGCCGTTCAATTTATAAACCATTTGAGTAAAACCAGAACAATCAATACCAAAAGGGGTTTTTCCTCCCCATAAATAGGGAGCATTCAAATACATAAAAGCCGTTTTTATTAAAGCGCTTTTAGGTTTGATGCCACTGGTTTTGGTTCCTTCGAAATCGAAGTTTGAAATATTGATTTCGCTGTTGTTTAAAAAAGATAATGAAGCTCCAAGCGGAATTGGAAGCAGGAGATTGCTGGGAGCCGTGATGTAATCTATTAAATCTGCATTTAAAATAATCGACTCTTTGCTCAAAAGATCAAATTGCTCTTTAGTAATTTCCTGATATTGCTTAGAATCTACCCAGCCTTCATAGTCATCAAACTGAATCCTAATTCGAGCCCATTGATTTTTGCGTTCTAAAATTTCGATATGCTCGCCAAACAAAAGCTGTGTGACAATTTCACTTCTGTCGCTGGCTTCAGCTCGAACGGGCACTATGGCTAAATTGCAAATTCCAAACATTTAAGGAAATTTATAAGTTGAAAAATCAGGAGCTGTATTTACTCCTGATTTTTTGTGATATTGTTTTAAGCTCTTTCGATAACAATTGCTGATGCGCCACCGCCGCCGTTGCAAATTGCAGCTGCTCCAGTTTTTGCATTGTTTTGTTCTAAAACATTCAGTAAAGTTACGATTATACGTGCTCCAGAAGCTCCAAGAGGATGTCCTAATGAAACCGCTCCACCGTTTACGTTTACTTTATTGTTATCAAGGTTTAATATTTTTGCATTGGCTAATCCAACAACAGAGAAAGCTTCGTTAAACTCGAAATAATCAACATCTGAGATTGAAATTCCTGCTTTGTCTAAAGCTTTTGGTAATGCTTTTGCTGGACTTGTTGTAAACCATTTTGGTTCTTGTGCAGCATCTGCATAGCCTTTTATGTAAGCTAGAGGTTTTAAACCTAATGCGTTTGCTTTTTCTTCAGACATTAAAACCAAAGCCGCTGCTCCGTCATTAATTGTTGAAGCGTTTGCAGCAGTTACAGTTCCGTCTTTTGTGAAAACTGGTGCTAAAGATGGAATTTTATCTAATTTCACGTTAGTATATTCCTCATCTTTTGAAAATATAACAGGTTCGCCACGTCTTTGCGGTACTTCAACAGGAACAACTTCATTGTCGAATTTTCCAGCGTCCCACGCTTTTGCACTTCTTTCGTAAGATTGAATTGCAAATGCATCTTGTTCTTCACGGCTGATTTTGTATTCAGATGCACATAAATCAGCACAAACTCCCATTGCGTTGTTGTCGTAAGCATCTGTTAAACCATCTTTCTGCATTCCGTCCAACATAGTTGCAGGACCAAATTTGTTTCCGGCACGCATTTGAACGTAGTGAGGAATCAAGCTCATGCTTTCCATTCCGCCCGCAACTACAATTTCAGCATCACCACATGCAATTGCTTGCGCAGCAAACATTACAGCTTTCATTCCAGATGCACATACTTTGTTTACTGTTGTAGCAGCAACTTCTTCAGATAATCCGGCAAACAATGCAGCCTGGCGCGCTGGTGCTTGTCCAACTCCCGCCTGAATTACATTCCCCATGAAAACTTCATCGACTAATTTTGGGTCAAGATTAATTTTTGAAAGCGCTCCTTTTATGGCAGCAGCTCCTAATTTTGGTGCAGGTACACTAGATAACCCGCCCATGAAACTTCCGATAGGTGTTCTAACGGCAGAAACGATAACAACTCTTTTGTTCATTTTCTGTTTAATAATAGTTAGTAAGCAAATTTAATGTTTATTTGAATAAATTCAAATTTTGTATTGAATAGGGTTGATTTTAAATTTAAGGTGAAATTTTTGTTAATTCTATTTGTTTGATTGTTAAGTGGTTTTGAAAAAAGATTAAAAAAAACTAAAAAAACTCAAAAAAAAGCTTGTGAGAAAAGGAATGTTGTTATACATTTGCACTCGCAAAACGGAAGCAATTCCACTAGCAAGGAGAGGTGCCAGAGCGGTAATGGAGCAGATTGCTAATCTGTCGACGGGTAACCGTCGCCAGGGTTCGAGTCCCTGTCTCTCCGCTTAAATTTTGCCTCGGGGTGTAGCGTAGCCCGGTTATCGCGCCTGCTTTGGGAGCAGGAGGCCGCAGGTTCGAATCCTGCCACCCCGACTACAATTGAAATAATGGTCGCATAGCTCAGCTGGATAGAGCACCTGCCTTCTAAGCAGGCGGTCGAAGGTTCGAATCCTTCTGCGATCACAAAAAACCACTCTATTGAGTGGTTTTTTTGTTTTATGTATAGCGTTTTGATTTCTATTCTTAGAAATTTTAAAGTAAAGGTTCCATAGCTCAGCTGGATAGAGCAACGCACTTCTAATGCGTAGGTCGAAGGTTCGAATCCTTCTGGGATCACAAAAGCCACTCCAATCGAGTGGTTTTTTTGTTTTTGATCCTATTTTGTCTATTTTTAGTTGTTGATGATAAAAAACAAAATGACATGAGAATAGCAATACTAGGAGCTCATTTGGTTGGTAAAACAACATTGGCAGAAAAACTATATGAATCTTTTCCTGAATGTGAGTTTTATCCAGAGCCTTATTTTGAATTACAGGAAATGGGTTTTGCTTTTTCTGAAATGCCTACCGCCGATGATTATATGATGCAGCTAGAGCATTCTTTAAAGCAAATTGTAAGAAGTAATAGAAACGCTATTTTTGATCGTTCTCCAATTGATCTTTTAGCTTATGCGCTTGCGGTTGACAATAAACTGAATTTTTCATCAGTATTTACTAAAATTCAAAATGCAATTAAAGAAATTGACATTTTTGTATGGGTTCCTATTGAAGAGCCTGATAGAATTTCTTGTTCAGACTCCAATTTGCCCGAACTGAGATATGAGGTAAATGATCTTCTTGGCGAATTAATTGATGATTTTGAGATAGAAGTAATTAGAGTGAAAGGAAGTTTATCTGAAAGATTAAATCAAATTCAAAATAAAATAGAAGAGTTAAAGGGATAAAATAAATAAAGACCAAACATTCTTGAATGCTTGGTCTTTATTCGTTTGTAAGATTTGTTTTTAATGCAAATCACATTTATCAATAATTGTCAAATTCTTTACGTTTGTAAAAAGTATCATCATTACTTTCAGAAGCAAGGCGCGATTCTTCAGTTGGATAATAAGAATTCAATACTCTTCTTTCGTACTCCCTATCAAAATCATTTTGCCAGTTATATCTGCTTGTTTTTCTAAATGTATCATATCCAATATTGTTGGCCATGACAATTTTAGTGTCTTTATTTATGCTGACAGAACCAATTGGTATAATAATATGGCTGTCTCCATCTTTGTATATAAATTCCCTTCCGTTTTCATTCGCAATTGCATCATGTACTTCATTACGACTGTCTTCTATTAATCCTTTATCTAGATTAACGTCAAGATAAACAACTCGTTGCATATCTTTATTAACCCAAAGATTATCAATTTTTCCTATTGTGCGGTTGTCTCCGTCTACAATTTTCCAACCTCTTACATCCGAATAGTTTGAGGCAACTTTATAATCAGAAAGCTCATCTAATCTGTATAAATTTCTATCTTTATTTTCCATAGTTTCTTAATAATTTGCTGTGCTGTCTACACTAGAATTGTTTTCGATTTCCATTTTGTTTTCATTTCGCACTTGATCATCTCTCAAAAAGACATAATATACAAGTGCTGAGATTAATAGGACTGCTACAATCCACGGCCAAATTGGCTTCTTTTTCTCAATTTTAATTTCTGCCATAACCTTTATTTTTATTATGAATATTTAATTTTATAATAAAGGTACAAATGGAGATTGCGTTTGAAAGTATTTAATTTCAGGTAGAATTTATAGAATTCCCAGCTAGAAAATTGATTTATAATGTTTTGCAAGCTTAATTGCTTCAAACGTAATTTTTGAAATTGGTTTTGTTACTTTAATTAACCCAATGTCTAAGGGAGTTTCTTGTATTCTTAAATTATTTTGAAGTAAATTGCTTGTTCATTTTTAAGTCTCATAACAAACGAAAAATTTTTACTACGCCCCATGAATGAAGAAATAAAATTATACCGAAATTCTAAGAAAACCAGAAACTTACTTTTATATGCTAGCGGAATCAGTATTTTAATAGCGATTATGCTTTTATACGGCATAGGAACTTTTGATGGAGTATTTAAAGTAAAACTTTCGATTGTTTCTGGTGCGATTCTTTTAATAATGCTTGTTTTGATATTTAAAATTCTTGCCAGTATAAAAGATAAATCTCCTTTAATTCATATAGATTCAAATGGTTTTTCTGGAAGAACGACTCCAGTGGCCAAAGCTTTTGGAAGAATAGAGTGGCAAGATGTTACCGATTTGCAATTAAAGAAAGTAGGTGGTGATACTTTAATTGCCGTTACAATTGATAATGTAAACAAGTATTACGGCCGTGCTTCTAAGTTTCTTTGGAAACTGGCTTTTGATGAACAAAATTCGAAATTGAATATAATGTACTCGGCTTCAGAAATTGATATGAATGAAAATGCTCTTTATGACTTGTTTGTAAGTAATTGGAAAAAATAAAATCTTAGAAAAATTATTGTGAAGTGGTGGGGTTTATTATTTTTTTTAATTATTAAAATAGCTTAACTTAGTGTAAATGACATCAAATAACTTCAAATTTACACGTTTAATGCATTTTAAATATTTATCAATATTCCTGATTTTAATATCTTTTAAATCTAATTCTCAAATTGTTGAAGAAAAAAAGAATTTTCGAGCAGCAGATTCTTTATTGAAAGAAAATAGTTTTTCGGTTCATAAAGATAATTACTTTTTGACAGGAATTCCTTTAGATGAGCCTATAACAAGAAACTCTGCAGACGTAAAGTATCAAGTTAGTTTCAAACTAAGATTAAATTCTAAGCCTTTATGGGGTGGATTTTTCCCCTACTTAATGTATACCCAAAAAGCTTTTTGGGATATATATGCGAGCTCTAAGCCTTTCTCAGAAATTAACTTTAATCCGGGAGTTGCGATTGTTCGGCCTTTTTATTTAAAAGGAGGGAGATTAACATACGGGTCGATTTCAGTTGAACACGAGTCAAATGGTAGAGACTCCATTTATTCCCGAACATGGAATATGATCGCTTTTTCATTAAAATCTCAAGTTTCGCCAAGATGGGTTGTTGGAATAAGAGGCTGGATTCCTATTGTTGATAAAGATGATAATCCAGGATTAACGCAATATGTTGGTTATGGAGAAGCCAGTGCGACTTATCAGATAAAACCGGGACGTTGGAGCGCAGATGTTCTCTTTAGGAAAGGCAGTGGGCTTATTAATTACGGATCTCTGCAGACACAGCTTAATTGGCGACCTTATAAAAATGAAAATTACTACGTCACTCTTCAATGGTTTATTGGTTACACGGAAAGTTTAATAGATTATCAGGAACATACTAATATGGTGCGTATAGGTTTTACAATTAAGCCGGAAGGAATGGGCATCTTTTAAATTGCTGTAAATTATTTATTTGAATTTTTTGAGCTGATCAAAACACTGAGAATGGATCGTTTTACCTTGATGGTATTGCTCCAAAGTCATTCCGTACAATTTAATAGAACTATTATATTGGTCATTTTCAATATCTTTTTTTGACTGAAGTGTCTTTTTGCTTTTATTGTTCGTAGAAGACATAATATTGTTGTTAGGATTTATTTGATTTTCTAGATCTTAAATTTATTGAGACGTTAAAAGTTTTATTTTTTCAATAGCTTGTTTGTTTTCATATGCAACTTCTACTAACGCTAGCAAAATATCATTTCTTAATATTGTTTTATTTCTTACGTTTCTAATTAATGACTTAGTGGGAGTAGGCAGTCCTTTTTTGACGATGCAAGCGATAGTAAGGTCAACATAGGTTACAGGTAAATGCTTATCTATAAATTCATAAGCTTTTTTATTGTGAGAATTATCTTCTTTAAAATTGCTATTATTGATTAATTTTGACATATATTTGCTAATTATTAACGGCATGGTTGTTAGTCTGTGTAAATGTAAGAATATTATTATATTTAGTGTTCTTTTTAATGTTAAAAAATATATTTTAACTATATTTTGTTTGAATTTTAATGATGATGTATCACGAGAAACTAAGTAAATTCTTTAGGGATAAAGGATTAAAGCAGAAGGAAGTCGGGGCAATTTTAGGATTTAGCCCTGCAATGATTGGAAGGTATTTACATGGAACAGCTAATATAGGTTCTGAATTTATTCTTAGCTTAAGTAAAAACTTTCCGGATGTAGATTTGAATGATCTTTTTGCTCCCGATGAGCAAAATTTGGTTAATGAAGCTGGAGCAGTTTATGAAAAGCAAACTATTTTAAATGATTTGCAAGAAATAGAAGGTCGAATTCATGATATTAGGCTGCGATTAGCAAACAAAAAGTTTGAGGAATAGTAAATGGTTTCCCAAAAATATCTAACAATTCTAAATTTTACAGTATTAATTTAACCACTCTTTTAGAGTGGTTTTTTGTTGTGAAATACTTGATTTTTAGTTGAATGTATTCTAAGAGGTTAAGTTTTTTTTTATTAAATTTGGTTAGCAATTTCTAGCAGTAACCAATATGGAAAAATTAAAACGACCGGTTTATGTTAAACCAGGAACAGATGATTTTTTTAAAAAGATGCGTTTAGAAGTGAATGAAACGGTCTTAAAAAACTCGTCTTTATATGTATTAAATGTTGTAAAGTCCCTCGGACTTTTAGCAGTATTTTTTTTATTCTATGCCTGTATTTTAATTTTCGGCAACCAGACCCCATTACTATTTCTTTTTTACATTTTGGCTGGTATTACAATGATTGTCTTATTTATAAATGCTTTTCATGATGCTGCACATGGAGCTTTGTTCAAAAAGCCAAAGCATAATGAATGGTTTTTGTATGTTTTAGAACTCTTTGGGAGCAATCATTGGCTCTGGATGCGACGTCATATAAGTTTGCATCATGCTTATCCAAACGTGCCCGATTGGGATGTCGATATCAAACAGAGCGATATTATTAGAATATTCCCAAACAGTCCATTGTTTAATTACCACAAGTATCAGCATATTTACATGTGGTTTATTTATCCTCTTTATAGCTTAAACTGGCTCTATATTAGAGATTTTAAAGACTTTTTTGGTACCAAGGATAATTATGTTAAAAGAGTAGTCGACAAGATTCCGAGACAAGAAGTTTACAGAATGTTTGCGGCCAAGATTATTAATTTAGCTTACTTGCTTTTTGTTCCAATGATGCTTTTAAATCAGCCTTGGTATACCGTTCTTTTCGCTTGGCTGTCTATGCATTTATGCGGAAGTGCAATTGGGGTTGTGGCGCTGGTTTCGACCCACGTTGATGAAGATGCTCATTTTCCGGGTACAGATGAAGACGGAAACCTTTCTGATACTTGGGTGGTACATCAAATGATTGTAACTAAAGATTTTAGTACAGAAAGCAAATTAGCTAATTTTTTATACGGCGGATTTACGCATCACGTGGCACACCATCTTTTCCCAGCGGTTGGGCACACGTACTATCCTTATATTACGCCAATTATAAAACGATATGCAGCAGAATATGATTTGCCTTATACTTCCTATCCATTTTATCATGCCGTTCGTTCTCATTTTAGAATGTTGAAAAACAAAGGGGTAAAAGAAAATATTTTAGTTACAGGAGAGATATAGGTATTAAAAGCTATTTTATAAAAAAAGTCTGGTTCATTATTGAACCAGACTTTTTTTGAATTTGTTCCAGCGGAGCGATACTTTTTTAACGCTTCGCTTATTTTTTATTTGGGATATTTTCCTTTTTAATGTTCAAGTCTTTTAGAAGGTTGTCTTTGATTTCAATATCAAAATTATCTTCTTTAAATACCGTTAGTTTTGATTCGGCAAATTTGTAGACATTAATTTTATTGTTTTTAACATCAATATACAAATCGTACGAATAATTGCTGCAGTCGTGCTGTTTGCATCCCCAAGCGTGCAGTATATTATCTTGTTTCTCAAAAGGAGTTTCGGTATTCCAGTTTGCTACCATTTGATCATAGTCAGTTCCTAATAGTTTTTTTAATCTTGGGGCCAACTTGCTTTTGGTCAAAAACTGAGTTCCGATAACACTTTTATCAGCTAAAGCATATAAAGAATCATTTGGATTTAAAACAATGCTGTCTTCTTTTAACGCTTCTGTTTTTATTGAAGTAGAATCTGTTTTGGGAATACTTTTAAAGCTTTCTTTTTTGCACGAAACAAAGAGTAAACTGCTCAATATAATTGTCGAAATGTATGTGGCTCTGTAATTCATATAACTGATTTTTTTTGAATTAATAATTTAATATACAAAGTCGTAATAATCTAGTTTTCATAAAGATATTAAAAATATTTTTTGTTTTGAAAGTAATTTATGATGGATTTCGGACTCAAAAAACTAATTTTTAGCTTTAAAGAGAAACCTTAAGAATCGATTTTTAATATTTTTTGTTTAATTTCAATTTTTTAAATTATTAGGGAATGAATCACACTTTGAAAATTTTAGTTTTTTTTCTTTTCGGAATTAGCTCTTTACAAGCGCAAAATGAAGCTTATGTATCTTCATCTGAAGCTAAAATCTCAGATACGACTTTTGTAAACCTAAGAGATTATAGCAATGATTTTGTCTATGATATGAAATATGCAACGGAAGATAATTTTCTAAAAACTAAAGTATACGACTGCGCAGAATGCATGCTTCGTTTAAAGACGGTAAAAGCTTTAATTGCGGCCAATAATGATTTTTTGAAGAAAGGATACCGCATTAAATTATTTGACTGCTACAGACCTTTAGATATCCAAAAAAAAATGTGGGAGATTGTGTCGAATCCTACTTATGTTGCAGATCCAAAAAAAGGCTCCATCCACAATAGAGGAGGAGCCGTAGATATTTCTTTGGTTGATATAACAGGAAAAGAAGTGGATATGGGAACTTCTTTTGATTTTTTTGGAATTATGGCCAGTCATAATTTTAAACAGCTTTCAGAAGAGATTCTTTCAAAAAGAACTTATTTAAAAAATACAATGATTAAAAATGGCTTCAATTCATTTGATTCTGAGTGGTGGCATTATAATTTAAAAGCAGGTTTAAAAGATAAAGTTTCCAATCAAAAATGGAAATGCGATTGATTTACTCAACGCATCTAATATTTTGCATGAAATAAGTATTCGGATTGGTAACCTTTCCTGTTAACTCAGATGTTAACTCTCGTTTTACAACATAATCTTCTATGTTGGTCAAGTACTTTATTCGCATAATCGAGATCGGAGATTTTTTTAGTTCCTCGTAATTGTCTTTCATGAACATGAAAATTCCTGTATTTACACGATTATTAAAACCTTTATCATCACGAATTAATGTTCCGCAATTTTCTTGGTTGATATGCATTAAGGTTACAATTTTTCCGTTTTCTAATTGTAAAAAGATTTTTGAATTTTTATCAAAACAGTTTGCCTTAATAAAATCTTTACTTTTTTGAATAGCCTGAAGATTTAAAGTTGGCAATCCGTCGGTTTGTGCTAATGAAAAGAAAATATAATCAAAGTTTCCTCCAAAATATTTTTCGCTCATTAAATACTCATTGGTTACTTTATAGCTTCCAATTGAGTCATTTACATTTACACTGTATTCACATGGTTTTTGTGCAAATGAGGTAATAGTCAATAAAAAAAGAGTTAGTGTAATTAGTTGTTTCATTGTATTAGTTTATTTTGGTGCAAATTAAAACTATTTTGTTAGCTTTTACATCAGTTGTAAAAAAACAATACAAATTACCGCCATTTTTTATTTTCCACTTTTTTCTAATGTTTTCTACCGTCTCGGGGAAATTGCGAGTCGTAATATTCGCCTGCTGATTTGCCAGCTCACTCTTCATTTCATTTTTGTTGTATGAAATAACTTTTTGAATCTCAAATTTTCTTCCTGGAAAATCAATTAAATCTTCAGAAGTGTATAAATGAGAATGTTTATGAAGTTTATCCATTTGAAAAGTGATGCTTACTTCATCAAAACCACCAGATTTCATAATTGCGGCGTTGGGTTCGTAAAGATATTTCTTAGGAAAATCAAAGGACGGATACGAGATTTGATCGCCTAAAACAAACTCAAAAACTTCTGTTTTTTCTTTTAGAATATTAGCAGTTTTTAAAGTTACGTTGCCTGAATAACCTTTATGGATTTCAAAAAGCAGTTCCTTAACTTCGTTTTCGAGCGCTATAATATGAATATTCTTTACATTTTTTAGTTCTGACAATCCCGCTGAAATATCTAATAGCGGTGCTGTTTTAATTAAAATATGATCCGATTTTTCGAAATAAAAATCAAGCAATTCTGGAACATTAGGAAGACAATCTTTCAGCATAAAAACTTTGCCTTTGCTGTCATTTCTTCTTGAAGGATCAATATAAATCCAGTCAAATTTCTGATTGTTTTCTTCTAATAAATGAAGAGAATCGCCAGCATGAAAAGTGCAATTTTCAACTTTTAACTGTTTAAAATTGTGCGATACAATGGCAGATAATTCTTCGTTTATTTCGCAATGGGTTATCGATTTAAATTTTTTCGAAAAATAATAATCATCAACACCAAAACCTCCGGTTAAATCAATTAAAGATTCGCCAGAAATTAAAGAAGCTTTGTAAGCCGCTGTTTTTTCTGAAGAAGTTTGTTCTACTGATATTTTGCTCGGGTAAATTATATTTTCCGTAGCAAACCAAGTCGGCAGTTTTTCTTTGGCCTTTGTTCGGGCTTCAATTTGATTTAAAATTAAAATCCAATCCAACTCTGGAAACGGATTTTTTTGCAACGCCAATTTTGTTACATCTGCACCAGTATTTTGGATTATAAATTCCTGTATTTCTGGATGCAAAATAGAAGTATTCAAAGCTAAATTCTTTCGGTTAATACGGAGACAATTTTATTATTAGGAAAAAATTCTTTTAAAATTACTTTAATCATGGTAAAAACAGGAATTGCTATGATCATGCCTACAATTCCAAACGTAATACCGCTGATTAATATAACCAAGAATATTTCTAATGGGTGCGAATTTACACTTTTTGACGAAATTATGGGCTGGCTAACATTATTGTCAATGGCCTGAACCACTAAAAAGCCAATAATGACATAAATGGTTGTAGGAAGAATTTCTGATTGAAAATCTTTTCCGATCATACTTATCATGGTTAGTAGCCCAGCCAAAGTGGTTCCGATAATTGGGCCCAAATATGGTATTATATTTAAAATGGCACATAAGAAGGCAATTACAAAGGCATTTTTATTTCCAAAGATCAGTAAGACAATTAAGTAAAGAATAAAAACAACAATCAATTGCAATAATAAACCAATGAAATAGCGAGTCAGTAAATGATTTATTTTGGTAATGGAATTTAAGATTTTATCTTCATTAGAGTCTGGTAATATTCTTCTTGCTTGATCTTTAAAGATATCCTGATCTTTAATAAAAAAGAAAGTAATAAAAAATACAGAAACCAATCCCATTCCCATATTGGCCATAAAATTGATTATCGAATTGATGAATCCTGTAAAATAACTGAAATCTAAAACAGAAGTAAGTTTAGAATCTTTTATCACTTTATTCAAATCAATGTGCTGAATATTAAAGTATTCCTCAAGGTGTCTTTCTGCCTCTATAAAATTGGTTTGAAGATGTGCAGTATCTAGCAATGCTAAATTATTGGCTTGCGAAATAATTAAAGGAACAAACAAAAGGATGAAACCTACAATTAGAAATATAAAAAGGATGATGGTGGTGGTGGCCGCCAACGAATTGCTGAATTTTAATTTATTCTTTAAAAATAAAACTAACGGATTCGCAATTAAACATAGTATTAAAGAAATGCACAAATAAACAATAACAGTTTGTATTTCATATAAAAAGTATAAAATGATGCCAATTATTAAGATTGTAGCTAAAGCTCTTAAAATTCCGTTTGAAATAGTTTTTGACGTGATCATGCTTAAAATTTAGATTATAAATATAAGGAAAAGCATTTATATTTCTAATCTTCGGGAGTTCTAAAATAATTGGCAAAAAAAAAGGCGAGATGATTTCATCTCGCCTTTAATTAAGTTTTTTTATTATGGTTGTGCAAAAGAGGCTCTAGCTCCTCCAGTCGTAAAAATAGCTGAAATTCTGTTTTTCTGACCTGTTGAAAACATGTACATTGCTGCGTCATCAACATAATCCATATAGTTCATTGTCATTTCTACAGGTGTTCCAGAACAAGTGCTGTAGTGTGGATATGAAGGAACTCCATAGTTTGCTGTATTATGAGTAGGAGTATCGGCAACAAGATCGCTTCCGCAAGTTGCATCTCCCCAAATGTGACGTAAATTCATCCAGTGGCCCACTTCGTGTGTTGCAGTTCTTCCTAAGTTAAATGGAGCATTTGCAGAACCAGATAATCCGAAGTAACGAGAATCAATTACAACTCCGTCAGTAGAAGAAGCACCGCCAGGAAATTGAGCATATCCTAAAATTCCGCCTCCAATGTTGCAAGACCACATGTTTAATTTTGTAGTTGGAGAAGTTGGAGCAAGTCCACCTTGAGCTGTTTTTTTCATAGCGTCATTTGTTCCCCAAGAAGTTTTAGTTGTAGATTTTCTAATAACCTGATCTAAAACAAAAGTAATTCCGATGTTAGCTTTAACTCCTGAGAATAATGCTGGTACATTATTGTAATCTGAGTTTAAAGCATTAAAATCTTTGTTTAAAACATCAATTTGTGATTGAATTTGTGTGTTTGAAATATTTTCTGCAGTAGTTCTATATAGAACATTTACCACAACTGGAATTTCAATTTTTCCATTTACCAAACGGCCCGTGAAATTTGTACCAGCGTGTTGCACAGTAAAAGTTTCGATTTCATTCATTCTGATTGCCAAAGATGGATCAGCTTTTAATTGCGCTTCTAAAACGTCTTGTGTTGCGCATCCTCTTCTAGAAGCAACACTCGCATCTGGATTAGCAGATTCTGCTGATTGGTCATTTTGACAAGCAAATAGCATTAAGGCTACAAATGTGGTAACAATAACTTTTTTCATAATAATTTGGGTTTTTTGTTATAAAATTGTTGATTAGTTAAATATTGCAGCAATTTTATAACAAAAAAATATTGTAGAAAAATATTACAAAGATTATTTTGTCAGAAATTTTACGAACCCTTACAAATACTGATTCCTACAAAATTTAGGTAAAAAATATTAATAAGTTTTTTCTTTCTTTAATGTTTTTAAAATGTATTTCGTCGTGATTATCTGTCGTTTAACGATAATTTAAAACGATTAAATTGATTTAAAAATGAAATAAAATGACTAGAAAAAGAATTTTTATAAAGAAGTAATCTCATAAAGCGCAATACTGGCAGCCTGAACCACATTCATACTGCTGTTTTTGCCAAACATATTGATATGCACGATTTGATGAGAAAGTTTTAGAAGTTCTTCAGATATTCCGTTGATTTCGCTTCCTATTAAAAGCGCTATTTTTTTATTTTTCGGAATAGAAACTTCTTTTAAAGGTTTGCTATTAGAAGCGATTTCCAGAGAGATAATTTCAAAATCATTATCCAGTAGAAAAGATTGAAGCGCAGTAAAATCTTCAACAACAGAATGTGCTACATGAAGATGCGTGCTTCTAGAAGTTTTATTGATTTTACGAGGCGTCAGCGGAATATCTTTTCCGTAGAAAATAATGTTTTCAACTCCAAAAGCTTCAGAAATTCGGAACAAAGAACCAATATTCTGCTGAAAGTAAATATGATCACAAACTAAAGTAATGGGAAATGTTTTTCTTTCAAATTGATTTTCTTCGTGAGTCAGTTGCATTTTTTTTAGTGAAAAGTGAATGGTAAATAGTGATTAGTAATAAGTGAATAGCGTTGAGAGGTGAGGTTGTTTTTTTAAATTGATGAATTAATAATCACTTGGGACTAGTCACTAATTAGTAAAAATATAATTGATAATGTTTGCGCCCATTTTTAAGGCTTTGTCTCTTACGTTTGCTGGATCATTATGAACTTCTGGATCTTCCCAGCCGTCGCCTAAATCACATTCGTACGTATAAAGTAAAACGAGTTTATTGTCTATAAAAATTCCAAATGCCTGCGGACGCGTTCCGTCGTGTTCGTGAATTTTCGGCAATCCGTTTGGAAAAGGAAAAGGCTTTTGAAAAATAGGATGATTTGCTGGAATTTCGACTAAACTATTATTTGGGAATATCTTTTTGATTTCTTTTCTAATAAATTGATCCATTCCGTAATTGTCATCAATATGCAGAAAACCACCAGCACTTAGATAATTTCTCAAGTTTGTTACGTCGGCATCGCTAAAAACTACATTTCCGTGTCCTGTCATGTGTACAAACGGATACGAAAATAAATCTGGATTGCTTGGTTCTACAGTCGAAGGTTTGTTTTTTATGCGGGTATTAATATTAGCGTTGCAAAAACTAATAAGATTAGGCAAAGAAGTAGGATTTGCATACCAATCGCCACCGCCACTGTATTTAAGCAAAGCAATTTCTTGTGAAAAAGAAGAGATTGAAAAAAGGAATAATAAATAGAATATTTTTTTCATGTAAGTTTTAAATATCTTGTTTTCGCATTTTTTGTCATTTCGACGAAGGAGAAATCACACTAGAAATTCTGCATAGTTTGCCGCCAATCTTTGTGTAATCGAGTGAGATCCTTCGTTCCTCAGGATGACAAACTTTGCGGTTAATTATTCATTAAAAAAAACAACACTATGACAAGCCACAATAGCTGCCGTTTCTGTTCTTAAACGTGTATTTCCTAAAGTTACGGGCTTGTAATTGTTTTCTAATGCCAATGCAATTTCTTTTTCAGAAAAATCACCTTCAGGACCAATTAAGATCGTAACATCTTCTTTGGGTTTTAAAACCTCTTTCAGCGATTTTTTGTCGGTTTCTTCACAATGCGCAATTAACTGTAAACCATTTTGCTTTTGCTTAATAAATTCTTTAAACGAAATCGCTTCATTTAATTTCGGAAGAAATGTTTCGTTGCATTGTTTCATTGCCGAAAGAATGATTTTTTCAAAACGATCTCGATTAATCACTTTTCTTTCAGAACGATCACAGAAAATAGGAGTGATTTCCTGAATTCCAATTTCGGTAGCTTTTTCCAGAAACCATTCAAAACGATCGTTCATTTTAGTTGGAGCAACAACCAAGTGCAAATGAAACTTTGGTTTTTCGGCATTCGTAATGTTAAGGACTTCAACAATACATTTATTGTCTGAAGCCAATGTAATCTGAGTTTCAAACAATAGCCCAGAACCATTTGTCACATGCAGAATATCTGCATCTTTTTTTCTAAGGACTTTTATGATATGACGGCTTTCTTCCTTGTCAAAAGAGAAGCTTTCGGTTGTTTCGTCTATATTCGGATTAAAGAATAATTGCATGATTTAAAATTCGATTCTTGCTTTAGAAACTACAGCAGAAGTTTCAAAACGATTAGATAAGTATTTTTGGTATCCTACAATTCCAATCATTGCAGCATTGTCTGTTGTATATTCAAATTTCGGAATGAAAGTTTTCCATCCGTATTTGCTTTCGGTCTCTTTCAGTGTATTTCTAATTCCTGAATTTGCTGAAACTCCACCGCCAATTGCAATTTGTGTAATTCCGGTTTCTTTTACAGCTAATTTTATTTTATCCATCAAGATTTCGATAATCGTATGCTGAATAGAAGCACAAATATCGTTCAGATTTTCTTCAATAAAATTCGGATTTTGCTGTTTGTTCTTTTGAATGAAATATAAAATAGCTGTTTTTAATCCAGAGAAGCTAAAATCTAATCCTGGAACTTTCGGTTTTGTAAAAGGAAACGCTTTCGGATTTCCTTCTTTTGCATATTTATCAATCAAAGGTCCGCCAGGATAAGGAAGTCCAAGAATTTTAGCGCTTTTGTCAAATGCTTCACCTACAGCGTCGTCTGTGGTTTCTCCGATAATTTCCATATCAAAAAAACTATTCACTTTTACAATCTGAGTATGTCCTCCACTAATGGTTAAAGCTAAAAAAGGAAATTCTGGTTTATCATATCCTTCTTCATCAATAAAATGAGCTAAGATATGAGCATGCATATGATTTACAGCAATTAGCGGCACATTTAAAGCCAATGATAATGATTTGCTGAAGGAAGTCCCCACCAATAAAGAGCCCATTAATCCTGGTCCTTGCGTAAACGCGATTGCGCTTAACTGTTCTTTTTGTACATTTGCTTTACGAAGTGCAGCATCGATCACAGGGACAATATTCTGCTGATGCGCTCGGGAAGCCAATTCAGGAACAACACCTCCGTATTGATTATGAATTAATTGATTGGCAACAACATTTGACAATACTTTGTCGTTATGTAAAACCGCGGCAGCAGTATCATCGCATGAACTTTCGATGGCTAGAATAAAAACCTCTGGATTTTGCATATAAAGGCACAAATTTTGAATTATATTTGACAAATCAAATGATTATATTTCTTTGATTTAAGCAGTGCCCCAAAATTAAAGAATTTTTATCAAAAACAGCCGTACTTTGTCTGTTCAAAATAAATTAAAAGAAAAACTAAAAATAAAGAAGCTATCAAAAGAGTAAAGAAAATAATATCACGAATCCTAATGGGATTGATTTTACTTTTGTTAGCGCTCGCTATCATACTATCTCTTCCTGTCGTTCAGACGCAGATAGCCAACTATGTTACCAACTCATTAAACGAAGATTACAAGGTTAATATTAATGTCGAAAAAACGGCAATTAATATTTTTGGAGGAGTAAAATTGAAGAATGTAACGATTTTAGATCATCATAAAAAAACGATGATTTATTCGGATATCATTACTACCGATATTGCTAGTTTTAGCAGATTGTTGGACGGAGATTTAATTTTTGGAGATTTGCGTTTAACAGGTTTAATTTTTAATCTGAAAACCTACAAAGGCGAAGACGAGAACAACATCAATAAGTTTATACAGGCTTTTGAAGTTGAAAATACTCCTAAGAAAAAATCGACGAAACATTTTTTGCTAACGGCAAAGAATGCTTATATCGAAAAAGGAAGGTTTTCTGTTGTCGATGAAAATAAAACTACACCTCAATTTTTGGATTTTACAAAACTAAATGCCTACATCAGTGAGTTTAAATTGTATGGGCCAGATGTAAATACAAACATTCACCGATTTTCTTTTATGGATCACCGCGGTTTGTATGTTTCTAATTTTGCGGGAAAATTTAGTTATACTAAAAAACAGATTAAAGTTGAAAATCTGGCTATTAAAACCAAAAGATCCTCTATTTATGGTTTAGCCATCTTAAATTATAAGCCGTCAGATTTTCTTGATTTTACAGATAAAGTTCGATTTAATGTTGTGATAGATTCTTCTTCAATTGCAACAAACGATATCCGTTATTTTTATGATGGTTTGGGTAAAAATCAGCATTTTAAACTAAAAACAAAACTAGATGGTCCGTTAAATAATATGACGCTTACAAAGTTAAGATTAAGCGATACAAACGGATCAAAAATTAATGGAACAATCAATTTTAGAAATCTTTTAGGCAGCAAAGAGCAGAAGTTTTCTATGGATGGAAAATTTGATAAACTGCTTTCTAGTTATGATGATTTAGTGATTTTACTTCCAGGAGTTTTAGGCAAAAAACTTCCGATCGAAATGAAGAAAATTGGTAAGTTTAATATTGTTGGAAAAGCAAAAGTAACGACCACAGAACTAGAAACAGCTTTTAAAATTGCTACCGATATTGGAAATGGGCAGGTTGATCTTCATATGAATAATATGGACTTTATTGATCGCGCTTCTTATTCTGGGAATATTATTTTAACGAATTTTGATGTCGGAACTGTTTTAAGCAGAAAAGATATAGGCAGAACTACATTGAATCTTGATGTGGATGGAGTTGGTTTTACTGAGAAATATTTGAATACAGTTATTAAAGGAGATATTGCGAAACTGGATTACAATAAATACACCTACAATAATATAGTAGTAAACGGAAACTTTAAGCTTCCTTATTATAAAGGTCAAATTGCGATAAACGATCCGAACTTGAATTTAAGTTTTGATGGCTTACTGGATTTGAGCAAAAAAGAGAATCGTTATGATTTTCATATCAATGTTGAAAATTCAGATTTGCGAAAACTTAAGTTTGTCAAAGATTCGATTTCGCGTTTTAAAGGAGATGTTGTCGTTCAATTAACTGGAAATTCTATCGAAAATCTGCAAGGAGACATTTTTATTAATGATGCAGAATATGAAAACCCAAAATCGACTTACGTTTTTGATCAGGTGAATTTGAACTCTAGTTTTGATGCTGATCGTTTGAGAACCATCACGATTAGTTCGAATGATGTGGTTGACGGAAAAATTGTGGGTAAATTTAGATTTGATCAATTGGATAAATTGGTTATGAATTCTGTCGGTAGTTTATATACCAATTACAAGCCTTATAAAGTTAGAAAAGGACAGTTTTTACGCTTTAATTTCCGTGTTTACGATAAAGTCGTCGAAATGCTTTATCCGCAAATAAATATTGATTCGTCTACCGTTGTGCGCGGAAAGATTGATTCTGATTTGCAAGAATTTAAATTTCGTTTTAGATCTAAAAAAATTACGGCAGACAAAAACACTTTTGATAATATCCGTATTAATATTGATAATAAGAACCCGCTTTATAATGCATATGTCGAATTAGATAGTATTAAGACGCCTTATTATAAAATACGTGATTTCAATTTGATTAATGTCACATCAAACGATACTCTTTATGTGCGTTCGGAGTTTAAAGGAGGAAATCAGGGCGAAGATTACTTTAATCTAGATTTATACCATACTATAGATAAGAGTAAAAACAATATTGTCGGGATCAAGAAATCTGAA
The DNA here is from genome assembly GCF_056824325.1 of Flavobacterium sp. B330r. Classification (NCBI taxonomy): domain Bacteria; kingdom Pseudomonadati; phylum Bacteroidota; class Flavobacteriia; order Flavobacteriales; family Flavobacteriaceae; genus Flavobacterium; species Flavobacterium sp. B330r. The sequence goes on along the minus strand of NZ_CP124860.1, from coordinate 123,530 downwards.
ATGAAGTTTAAGGATTATATCTGGTACTTAAATGAAGATGCTGAAAAAGATAATCAGATTATAATTGATCAATTTTTTAAAAACTTCACATTTGATAATATCGTTTTATCTCACGAAAACCAAAAAATTGATTTAAACGGAGTGATAAAAGGATCCGATTATAAAGATCTCGAACTGACTTTTGAAGATGTTGATATTAATAAAATTACACCCGTAAATTCCAAGTTTGTATTTGATGGTAATTTGAATGGAAATGTCAATTATAAACAGAATAAAAATGTTTATCAGCCCACGGCATCCATAAAAATCGATCATCTGGTTATGAATAAGACAGAATTGGGTACGCTTAATTTTGATATTTCTGGAGATGAAAGCTTTAAAAAGTTTACAGTTAATTCATCGATTCAAAATGGTTTTACAGAATCATTTAGGGCAAACGGAACTTTTGCAGTAGAGAATAAAGAAACAGTTATGGACATGAGTCTGAAACTTGAAGGTTTCAATTTGGCTACATTAGGAACTATCGGCGGAGACGTTTTATCGAATGTTCGTGGTTCTGTTTCTGGAAATGCCGCTGTGATTGGGAATTTGAAAAAACCTGAAATCAACGGTCGTTTATATGTAGAAAAAGCAGGAATGACCATTCCGTACCTCAATACAGATTATGAACTTAGCGATCGAACGGTAATTGATTTAACGAATGAGAAATTTTTATTCAGGAATAATCAGTTGACAGATACTAAATACAATACAAAAGGTTTGCTGAACGGAAGTATTGAACATAATAATTTTGGAGATTGGAAATTAGATTTAAATATTACTTCTAAACGATTAGTAGCGCTCGACACAAAAGATAGCGACGATGCGGCCTATTTCGGAACGGCATTTATAAACGGATCGGCCAGCATAAAAGGTCCCGTTGATGCTCTGTTTATTAAGGTAGATGCAAAATCTGAAAAAGGAACCGAGGTTAAGATTCCAATTAATAATACGCAAAGTGTTGGAGAAAGTAGCTGGATTCATTTTGTAACACCAAAAGAAAAATACAATCTCGCCAACGGAATCATAGAAAAAAACAGAGACTATAACGGACTTGAGCTAGAATTTGATTTTGATATTACGCCAGATGCCGAAGTAGAAGTTATTCTAGATCGAAATTCTGGTCATGGTATGAAAGGAAAAGGATACGGATCGCTTTTATTTAAAATTAATACTTTGGGTAAATTTAATATGTGGGGGGATTTCCAGGCATACGAAGGAACTTATAACTTTAAATATGGCGGACTTATCGATAAAAAGTTTACGGTTAAAAAAGGAGGTTCTATTATATGGGAAGGAAACCCGATGCGTGCCCAGCTGAATTTGGAAGCCGTTTATAAAACACAGGCCAATCCAGCAGTGCTTTTAGATAATACTTCTTCATTCAATAAAAAAGTTCCTGTAGAAGTTGTTATTGGGTTGAGAGGAGATTTGGCTAGTCCAGAACCTAATTTTGATATTCAGTTCCCATCGGTAAGTAATGTTTTAAAATCGGAAATACAGTATAAATTGGATGATAAAGATATTCGTCAGACACAAGCACTTTATTTATTGTCAACGGGTTCGTTTATGAGTACCGATGGATTTAGTCAAGGAGATTTTTCTGGAACATTAACAGAAACGGCTTCGAGTTTGCTGGGTGGAATTATCAAATCGGATAATGATAAAGTAAACATCGACTTGAATTATATTGCAGCAGATAGAAGAACAGGACAGGAGGTTGATGGTCAGTTTGTAGCCAATATATCGTCTCAGGTAAATGAACGAATTACAATCAATGGTAAATTGGGAGTTCCTGTTGGAGGTGTAAACGAATCGGCTATTGTTGGAGATATTGAGATTTTGTATCGTGTAAATGAAGACGGTACGATGAATCTTCGCTTATTCAACAAAGAAAATGACATTAATTATATAGGACAAGGAATTGGTTATACGCAAGGAGTCGGTATTTCGTACGAAGTAGATTTTGATACCTTTAGCGAGCTTGTCAATAAGCTGTTTAAAAGCCATAAAATAGAAAAAGCGGTAAAAGGTTCTTCTGCCGATCAAATGCAGGATTCTTATCTAAATCCGGATTATATGAATTTTACAAGTAAAAAAGATTCGGAGAAAAATAAAAAGAAAGCAAAAGAAGACGAGGAGAAAAGAAAGAAAGAAGAAGAAAAGAAGAAAAAGGAACAGTCGCAAACACAAACTCCAAATAATAACAATCAGGGGCTGATTCCAGACAACGATTATTAACACTTTGTTAAAAATAGACATTTATAAAACCATTATTCTCGATAATGGTTTTTTTTGTGCTAAATTTAGGCGCTCTAATAGAATTTTCCAAGTGAGCGGGAAATCCTGATTTTTATAACACTTCATCAGGGTATTGTTAATTTTGACGATTTAATTAAAAAAATACTGTTTTATTATTTTTAATGAAATTTTTTCCTAGAAAAAACTTATTAACGAAAACGTTTGAATTTAACAGATTTTATTAATTTATGATAATCGTAACCCGAAAAGTGCTGAATGTTTGCTAATTTTACACTTTAATACTTAAATAATGCCAAAAACAATAAAAAAAGTAGGTGTTCTTACCTCAGGAGGAGATTCACCTGGAATGAATGCTGCAATACGATCAGTTGTTCGAACTTGCGCATACCATAATATAGAATGCATCGGAATTTATAGAGGGTATCAAGGAATGATTGAAGGAGACTTCAAGGAGATGGGACCACGAAGCGTAAATAATATTGTAAACAAAGGTGGAACGATCTTAAAATCGGCTCGTTCAGTTGAGTTTAGAACCCCTGAAGGTAGAAAGAAGGCACACGAAAACCTAGTTAAGGCTGGTGTAGATGCTTTAGTTGTTATTGGCGGTGATGGTAGTTTTACTGGAGGATTAATTTTTAATTCAGAATTCGATTTCCCAATAATGGGAATTCCTGGTACAATTGACAATGATATTTATGGTACAAGTTTTACTTTAGGGTACGACACGGCTTTAAATACTGTTGTAGACTGTATCGATAAAATTAGAGATACTGCGAGTTCTCATAACCGTCTTTTCTTTGTAGAGGTTATGGGTAGAGATGCGGGTCACATTGCTCTTAACGCTGGTATTGGTGCAGGAGCAGAAGAAATTCTTATTCCTGAAGAAGATTTAGGTTTAGATCGTCTTTTAGATTCACTTCAAAAAAGTAAAGCATCAGGAAAATCATCTAGTATTGTTGTAATTGCTGAAGGAGATAAAATTGGTAAAAACGTATTCGAATTAAAAGATTATGTTGAAGCTAATTTACCAGAATACGATGTACGTGTTTCTGTATTAGGACACATGCAGCGTGGTGGTTCTCCATCTTGCTTTGACCGTGTTTTGGCAAGCCGTTTAGGAGTTAAGGCAGTTGAATCTTTAATTGAAGGAAAATCAAACTATATGGTTGGACTTCGTGAAGATAAAGTGATCTTAACGCCGCTTGAGCAAGCTATTAAAGGTAAATCAGAAATTGATAGAGAATTATTAAGAGTGTCTGACATCATGTCGACATAACCAATATAAAGTTTAAAAAGAGAGAGAAGTTTATTGTGAGGAAATTAGACTTTGAATTAGTGTAATAAAAACAAAAGCAAAAAATTTAGTAAAATGTCAAAAGTAAAATTAGGAATAAACGGATTTGGACGTATCGGAAGAATCGTTTTTAGAGAGTCTTTCAATAGAGATAATGTAGAAGTTGTTGCAATCAATGACTTGTTAGACGTAGACCACTTAGCTTATTTATTAAAATATGATTCAGTTCACGGTCGTTTCAACGGAACTGTAGAAGTTAAAGAAGGAAAACTATATGTAAACGGAAGAAATATCCGTATCACTGCAGAAAGAAATCCTGCTGACTTAAAATGGAACGAAGTTGATGTAGATGTAGTAGCTGAATGTACTGGTATCTTCACAACTATCGAAACTGCAAGCGAGCACTTAAAAGGTGGAGCTAAGAAAGTTATCATTTCTGCTCCTTCTGCTGATGCTCCAATGTTTGTAATGGGAGTAAACCACGAAACTGCAAAAGCTTCTGATTTAGTTGTTTCTAATGCTTCTTGTACTACAAACTGTTTAGCTCCATTAGCTAAAGTTATCCACGATAATTTCGAAATCGTTGAAGGTTTAATGACTACTGTTCACGCAACTACTTCAACTCAAATGACAGCTGACGGACCTTCTAGAAAAGACTGGAGAGGTGGACGTGCTGCTGCAATCAACATCATTCCTTCTTCAACAGGTGCTGCTAAAGCGGTTGGAAAAGTTATCCCATCTTTGAATGGAAAATTAACTGGAATGTCTTTCCGTGTACCTACTGCTGACGTTTCTGTTGTAGATTTAACTGTAAAAGTGGCTAAAGAAACTACTTACGAAGAAATCTTAGCTGTATTGAAAAAAGCTTCAGAAAACGAAATGAAAGGTATCTTAGGATATACTGAGGATGCAGTTGTTTCTCAAGACTTTATTTCAGATAAAAGAACTTCTATCGTTGATGCTGGTGCAGGAATCGGTTTAAATTCGACTTTCTTCAAATTAGTTTCTTGGTATGACAATGAGTACGGATACTCAAGCAAATTAATCGATTTATCTGTACATATTGCAGGTTTAAAATAATAATATATATTTTTGCAAAATCCCGTTACTTTACAATAACGGGATTTTCTTATTTTGTTACTTCTATAATTAATGTAAAAAGCACACTTTTAAATTAAGAATAGAGAAACCTAATTCCAAAAACTAAACAAATGAAATTAATAGTTGACAGTGGATCTACTAAAGCCGATTGGATTGCGATAGATGATAATGGAAAAGTATTATTCACAACACAAACTTTAGGATTAAATCCTGAAATTCTAGACGAGCCAGAAATTATCGAAAGATTAAATGACCGTTTTGATATCTTACAAAATAAAAAAAATGCTACACATTTATTCTTTTACGGTGCCGGATGTGGTACAGATAGAATGAAAGAGTGGTTAAAAAGAATTTTTCAAGAATATTTTTCTAACGCCATTGTAGACGTTCAAGAAGATACTTATGCAGCTGTTTACGCAACAACTCCAAAAGGAGAAGAGGCAATAGTTTCGATCTTAGGAACAGGTTCTAACTGCAGTTATTTTGATGGAAAAGTATTGCATCAAAAAGTACAATCATTAGGATACATTGTTATGGATGATTGTAGTGGTAATGTTTTTGGAAAAGAATTAATTAGAAAATACTATTTTAATAAAATGCCTAAAGAATTGGCTGTTGAACTTGAAAAAGAGTACGACGTTGATCCAGATTTTATTAAAAACAAATTATATAAAGAACCAAACCCGAATGCTTATTTAGCTACTTACGCTAAATTTTTAATTAAGCATAAAGACACTGAGTTCTGTAGAAAAATCATCTTTAAAGGAATGAAGTCTTTCGTTAAGAATTACATCAAACAATTTGATAACTGCAAAGAAGTTCCAGTACATTTTGTTGGTTCTATTGCATTTTACTTGAAAGATGAATTGCAAGAGACATTTAACAAATATGAACTTCAATTGGGTAATGTTTTAAGAAGACCTATTGACGGATTAATTGCTTACCATGTCGCTAATCAATAGTTCTGGTTTTATGGAAATTGCCATTATTGCTCATGATGGAAAAAAAGCTGATTTAATTGATTTCCTAATCAAAAATGAAGCTGTTTTGCATAATGAAAAGATAAGGCTTATTGGTACTGGTACTACGGGAGGAAAAGCAGAAGCTGCGGGATTTAAAACTCAAAGAATGCTATCTGGACCTCTTGGAGGCGATGCGCAAATTGCAGGAAGAGTAGCAGAAGGAATTACGCAGATGGTTTTCTTTTTTAAAGATCCTTTATCAAGCCATCCGCATGAAGCAGATATTAATATGCTAATTCGTGTTTGCGATGTGCATAATGTGCCGCTGGCAACCAATGAAGCAACGGCACAATTATTATTAGATGCTATTGCACAGCGATTATAGAAATTTCTACATTAACATTTTTTGGCAAACAAGCCACTTGAACCGTTTCACGAGCTGGAGCGGTTTTTTCGTTAAAATAAGAACCGTAAACCGTGTTTATTGCTCCAAAGTTATTCATGTCCATGATGAAAATAGTTGACTTCACAACGTTTTCAAACGTCATGTCTGCAGCTTCAAGAATAGCGGCAATGTTTTTCATAACCTGATTTGTCTCATCATTAATGTTGTCCGTAATCAATTCTCCTGACTCAGGATTGATTGCAATTTGTCCAGAAGCATAAAGTGTGTTTCCAGATAATACGGCTTGATTATAAGGCCCGATTGGAGCCGGAGCTTTCTCGGTGAAAATGATCTTTTTCATAATAAAATTTTATTTTGATTCGAAAGTATATTATCTATTTGAAACGCTTCGTTTGTTCCATTTGATATCGCTAAGCATACCAGATTTAATTCCGATGAAGAAGTTCCAGTTAGAATTTGTACCCAAAGGTTGCCAGTTAAAGGCCATTCTCCAGCTTAACAAATCTCTTTCAAAACGGAATTGTGTAAAGGTAACTCCTTTTTGAACAAAATCGTATCCTGTAGAAACCCCAGCTTTCCATTTAGGGGTAAGATCAGTATTAATAGAAATCATAAGAGAGTTTCCAGAAATAGTGCTTTCTCGTTTGATGTTTGAATAGGTTAACGAATAGGCAAGTGTCATGTCCCACGGAACTTTCGAATTGAAGAATTCTGTGATTACATCATCTTTTTCGGGTTCATTGGCAAACTGACTGTTACGGCTGTCATTTAAGTCGGTATTGGTACCAAATAAGTCATCGCTTCGACCTCCGTTTCGCTGACTCTGTGTGTTTTGTTCTTTTTCTTTTCCGCTTCCTTTATTCGAGAATGAATAGTTTACAGTTACGTTTGCACTTGTCATTCTGAATAAACTTCCGCCATTGTCAATGTTGAATTTGTCAATTTTGTTACCACCATTATCAATCGCATAAGGATCTAATGTTGCACCAAAGTTCATATTCATTTTATTGTCAAAAAATTGTGTTCCACCACTAACTAATACAGGCTGCCATCCAAATGTTGATTTTCCGTCAGCATTAAAATTATAGCTTGTGCTAAAGTTTAAGTTGTTTAACAGCATTATTTTTTTAGGTTCTGTTTTTGTGCTGTCTCGATCTCTTACTTTAGCTTCAAAAGTATTGCTCAAAGCAAAACCAACAATGTTTGAATTGTCTTTTCCTGGCGATCCATATATTCCGCTTTCAAATCGCGTATACTCAGAAGTAATTCTACCAGAAGCATCCACTGCATATGTATCGTAATATTTTTCAAAACTAGGAGTATAGGCATAAGTTACACTCGGACGCATTACGTGTCGAATAGATTGGATTCTTTTATCGTCTCCAAAATTAAAAGTTCCGTAAATCGTCGTACCTAAATTGGTGCTGAAATTGTATGTTCTAAACGAGTCAAAACCATTTACAGTTTTGTTAACTGTTTGTCCTTCTGTAGGGTCATAAACTTTTTGAATCGTTTTATTTACCCATGTTTCCTGATAAGTTGTAGAAGCTCCAGCACTAAAATATTTGAAGATTTTAAAGTTCGTGCTTAACGGAATAGTCTGTTGCAACCCTAATTGCGCATCATCAAACATTTGTGGCTTGAAAAACAGAGAATCTTTGGTTTTAAAATAGTTTTTACCGCTTACATTGTACTGTAAGTTGATGTTCTTGATTAATCCCTTTTTAACGCCGTTCTTTCCAACAAAAGGATAAATACGGTCAATACTTCCTTGTAAAGAAGGAAGCGTCATAATAATGTCTTCTGTTTGTGTATTTTGACTATGAGTTGCAGATAGCGCAATACGGGAACCTGGGATCGTATTAAATGTTTTATTATACGAAATAGATGAGCTTAATGTGTTATTTAAGTTCGATCCAATATTGGCTTGGTTGATAGACTGTTTGAAGTACTTACTACTACCCATGTTGACAGAAGCAGAGAAAGTAGAATTAGGGTTCGATTTTGTGTCTTTAGAATGCGACCACTGAATATTGTAGATGCTTTGTTTTGAATAATCAGGATAACCGCGTTCGCTGCTAATTAAATTTTCAAAACGAATGTTCACATTTCCTCGATACTTATACCTTGTGGCATATGCAGATTCAAAACGCATGGCGTAACTTCCGTTGGTATAATAATCACCAAGTACGGTTAAATCGTAATTATCGCTTAAAGCAAAGTAGTAACCTCCATTTTGCAATGAAAATCCACGTGTATTAGAATCGTTGTAACTCGGAATGATAATACCTGATACGCTTTTTTCCTTGCTTAAAGGGAAAAAACCGTAAGGTAATGCAAGTGGAGTAGGAACATCGGCAATTACCATTTGCGTTAAGCCTGCAACAATTTTTTTACCAGGTACAAACTTAATTCTACTCGTTTGGAAATAGTATTCAGGATGGTCAATATCTTGGGCAGTCGTAATACGCGCACCTTTTAAAAAGTATACAGAGTCGTTTTCTTTTTTAGTGACAGAAGCCTTAATGTTTAATTCGCCTTGTTTTGTTCTTGAATTATAAATTAAAGCCTTTTTTGTTTTAAAATTAAAGCGAATAGAATCTGGTTGCACTTCGCTTGATCCCTGTTTAAAGTTAGGATATTGAGTTAGTACTCCAGCAGAATCTTTAATTCTTCCGGCATAAACTTCGTCTTTTTCATAATTAAGAACAATTATACCAGATTTTAATTCGACATCTTTGTAGTATAATTCTGCTTCATTATATAAGGTGATCAGCTTTTTTTTCTGATCAATTTTAGCATAGTCTTTTGCTTTGTATCTTACTTTTCCATCCAAAAAAGTCTTTTTTGGTTTAACTGTATCTAGTTTTATGGTGTCTGTAATGGCAGGATTTTCTTTATCTGTTTGTTTTACAGCAGGTAAAGGCTTTTTTTTGTTTTTTATTTCTTGCGAGTATAAATTACCACAACCTATAGTTAGGAAAAATGATATTAAAACGATATTAAATAAGTTTGTGTGCAAAGGTTTAAATGCTATTTTTGTAAAATTATGGCTTGTTTTTTGACATGTCAAACTTACATATAATTTTTTGGCAAAAATAATCAATTCTAAAAATTATAACAGCTGCATTTTATTAAAATTAACTTTTAGATTTATGAATAGAATTAACAAATTTAAGGTAATATTTACTTTATTTCTAATAATATCGTCCTTTTATGCTCACAGTCAGTCAAATGTGTTTAAGGTAACACTTGACGCGGGGCACGGAGATCATGACTTCGGAGCGGTTTATAGCGGACGAATTGAAAAGAATATTGCTTTAGCTATTGTTTTGAAAGTGGGGAAGATTTTAGAGCTTAATCCTAATGTTAATGTAATTTATACTCGTAAAACAGATGTTTTTATAGATTTAGTTGAAAGAGCTAATATCGCTAACCGTGCAAATTCGAACATTTTTGTTTCTATTCACTGTAATGCAAATAAAAATACGGCTGCCGACGGAACAGAAACTTATGTAATGGGTTTAAGTAAAGTAGCCTCAAACCTTGAAGCGGCGAAAAAAGAGAACTCTGTAATTACATTAGAGAAAGACTACAAGCGTAAATATGAAGGTTTCGATCCTAACTCGCCAGAGTCCATGATTGGTATGACTTTGATGCAGGAAGAATATTTAGATAATAGTATTACACTTGCGACTAAAATCGAGGAAAATTTTGAAAAATTAGGAAAAAAACTTCGTCACGGAGGAGTGAAGCAAGCTCCTTTTATGGTACTTCATAAAGCTTATATGCCAAGAGTTTTGGTTGAAACAGGATTTGTGTCGAACCCAACAGAAGGAAATATCCTGAATTCTGAAGAAGGCCAAGATGATATTGCAAGAGCAATTGCAGAAGCTATTTTAAGTTATAAACGTGAATATTTTGGGACAGGAGCGGAAGCTCCTGAGAGTCGGCCCGTAAGAGATACTACGCCTGCAAAACCAAAAACAACTACTCCAGTTGCGGTAGCGAAAAATGCTCCAAAAGGAACATTTTTTAAAGTACAGCTTATTGCAAGTATCAAAAAAACACCTTTAGAACCTAAAAATTTTAAAGGATTGAAAAATGTAACAATGGTGTACGAAAATAATATTTATAAATATTTCTACGAAGAAACTTCAAGTTACGAAACAGCACAAAAATATCTGCAAGAAGCTAAAGGTAAAGGATATGGCGCTGCATTTTTAGTAGCAACTAAAGATGGAGAAAAAATCAGTATTCAGGACGCGATTAAATAATAAGCGCAAGTTCGAATATTTATATTAATTTTGTACAAACACTTAGAATTTTGAAACTAACAAGAGAAATTAAAACGGCTATTTTAGTCATCGTATCTATTTTATTATTTATCTGGGGATATAGTTTTTTAAAAGGTAGAGATCTTTTTACTAATTATACTGTCTTATACGCTGAATATGATAATGTTGAGGATTTATCTCCATCAGCTCCAGTAACACTAAATGGACTTGCAATTGGTAAAGTAAGTAAAATTACAATTGATGAAGTAACGGGTAAATTACTGGTTGAGCTTCAGCTTAAAACAGATTTCCCAATTACTAAAACCAGTACAGCGGCAATTTATTCTCCAAGTTTAATTGCAGGAAAACAAATTAAAATCATTCCGAATTTTGCTGATAAAGAATTAGCTGAAGACGGACAGAAATTAACTTCTACTGTCGAATTAGGTTTGACAGAGTCATTAGGAGGAAAAATTGAACCAATTCAGCAAAAGCTTGATAAAATGCTTTTGAATATTGATAATTTGGTTACCGGATTAAACAATACTTTAGATAAGAATACTCAAGAAAATCTAAAGAAAACAATTGCCGAATTAAGTCAGACAATGCAACAATTTCATAAAGCGTCTGGAAGTCTTAACAATATCTTGGATACTAATAAAGGACAGATTAATGGAATGGTTACAAACTTCAATAAAATGTCTGGCAACTTCAATAAGATTTCAGATTCATTAAATAAAGCAGATTTAGGTAAAACAGTTCGCAATTTGAACCAAACTTTAGCTAAAGTTGATGTTTTAATGAATAACTTGAATTCTGGAAAAGGTACAGCAGGAAAAATACTTAACGATGAGGCTTTGTATAATAACCTGACTAAAACTTCAAAAGAGCTTGAATTGTTATTGCAAGATCTTCGTCTTTATCCAACTCGTTACGTAAATGTTTCTCTTTTCGGAAAGAAAAATAAACCATACGTAGCACCAACAGAAGAAACAAACTCAACTGATAAAAAATAATTATAAATGAGTTATTTAGATAATATTTTATTCGCAGTACTTCTTATAGTAGGTTTCGGTTTTTTTGCAGCGAGCGTAAAAAAAATCATCCGAAATATTAATTTGGGAGTCGATGTAGATCGAAAAGATAATCCTAAAGCTCGTTGGAAAAACATGGCATTGATTGCTCTTGGGCAATCAAAAATGGTGAGACGCCCTGTTGCAGGAATCCTTCATATTTTTGTATATGTAGGTTTCATAATAATTAATATCGAATTATTAGAGATTATTATTGATGGACTTTTTGGAACACATAGAGTTTTTGCGCCTTATTTAGGTGTAGTCTATGATGTTTTAATTGCTTCATTTGAAATATTGGCGATACTTGTAATTATTGCTGTAGTTACATTTTGGATTAGAAGAAATGTAATTCGTTTGAAGCGTTTTATTAATTCTGATTTGAATGGATTTCCAAAAAGTGATGCCAATTACATTCTGTATTTTGAAACAGTTTTAATGATTCTGTTTTTATTGATGAATGCTTCAGATTTGCATTTGCAGAATGTTCCAGTAGGATATTCTCATTTTCATAAAGCAGGAAGTTATCCAATTAGTCAATTTATAGCGCCAATTTTCAATGGTACGTCTAATGAAGCAGTTGGATTGATGTTTGAAGTTTTCTGGTGGCTACATATTATTGGTATTTTAGTTTTTATGAACTATTTATACTTTTCAAAACACTTGCATATTCTTTTGGCTTTCCCGAATACGTATTTTGCAAACTTAAAACCAGAAGGTCAATTTGATAATTTAGCTTCTGTTACAAAAGAAGTAAAATTAATGATGGATCCAAATGCTGATCCGTTTGCTGCAGCTCCAGTTGATGAGAATGCGCATCCGGCTAAATTTGGTGCGAGCGACGTTCAGGATTTAAACTGGGTTCAGTTGTTAAATGCTTATACATGTACAGAATGCGGACGTTGTACTTCTTCTTGTCCTGCAAACCAAACTGGTAAAAAATTGTCTCCACGTAAAATTATGATGGATACAAGAGATCGTTTAACTGAAGTTGGTAAAAATATTGATGCTAATAAAGGTGTGTTTGTTCCAGATAACAAAACATTATTAAACGATTATATTACTCCAGAAGAATTATGGGCTTGTACTTCTTGTAATGCTTGTGTTGAGGAATGTCCTGTAAATATTAGTCCGTTGTCTATTATTATGGATATGCGTCGTTATTTAGTGATGGAACAAAGTGCTGCTCCAATGTCATTAAACGCAATGATGACTAATATTGAAAATAACGGTGCACCTTGGCAGTATAGCCAACAAGACCGTTTAAATTGGAAAAACGAGAATTAGGATTTATTGTTTAATCGGTTAGTTGTTTAACCGTTTAATCGATTTTAAAATAATATTTCGGTTTTACAGAATTGTCATTTCGCTTTTAGCGATTAAACAATTTCACGATTAACCGATTAAACAAAAGTGAGAGAAATGTCAGAAAATTTAGTAGTACCAACAATGGCAGAAATGCTTGCCGAAGGAAAACAGCCAGAGGTTTTGTTTTGGGTAGGTTGCGCAGGAAGTTTTGATGATAGAGCAAAAAAAATTACTAAAGCATTTGTGCGAATTTTAAATCGTACCAATGTTTCTTTTGCAGTTTTAGGTACAGAAGAGAGTTGTACTGGCGATCCTGCAAAAAGAGCTGGAAATGAATTTTTGTTTCAAATGCAAGCTATGATGAATATCGAGGTTTTGAATGCTTATGAAGCTAAAAAAATCGTTACAGCTTGTCCGCATTGTTTTAATACATTGAAAAATGAATATCCGGAATTAGGTGGTAATTACGAAGTTATTCATCATACAGAATTCTTGAAATCATTAATTGATGATGGAAGATTAACTGTTGAGGGTGGGCAATTTAAAGGTAAAAAAATTACGTTCCACGATCCTTGTTATTTAGGTAGAGCCAATAAAGTTTACGAGGCACCGAGAGATTTAATTCAGAAATTGGACGTTGAATTAGTTGAAATGAAACGTTCTAAAGCAAATGGATTATGCTGTGGAGCAGGTGGAGCACAAATGTTTAAAGATGCTGAACCTGGAAACAAAGAAGTAAATGTTCTTCGTACAGAAGATGCATTAGAAGTAAAACCAGATATTATTGCTGCGGGTTGTCCGTTCTGTAATACAATGTTAACCGATGGTATCAAACATCAGGAAAAAGAAGGACAGGTTAAAGTTCTGGATATTGCTGAGTTAATTGCAAATGCACAGGATTTGTAATCTGAGTTGCTAAGTTACTAAGATGCTAAGATTCTAAGATTGAATCTTAAAAATCTAAAATCAACAATCTAAAATCTAAAATTAAAAATGTATATACCTTTTGAAAATTTACCAGGTGAATCTAGAGTTTGGATTTACCAGTCGAACAGAAAATTTTCTGAGGAAGAGTTTTCTGAAATCGAAACAGATTTAAAAGCTTTTGTAGAACAATGGGCTGCACACGGCACAAGTCTAGAAGCTTCGTTTTTATTAAAATACAACCGATTTATAATATTAGCAGTAAATCAAGATGTACAGGCTGCTACAGGTTGTTCTATTGATAGTTCTGTTGAATTTATTCAAAGTTTAGAGAAAAAGTACAACGTTGATTTATTGGATAAAATGAATGTTACTTTTAAACTTGGAGAACATATTGCACATAAACCATTAATTGATTTCAAGAAAATGGTAAAAGATAAATCAGTTTCTGAGAATACAATTGTTTTCAATAATTTGGTAAACAATATCGAAGAATTTAATGAGTCTTGGGAAGTTCCTGCAGCCGATAGCTGGCATAGCAGATTTTTCTAAGAGAAAATATTGATAATAGAAAAGGCGTAAAATTTATATTTTACGCCTTTCTTTTTTATAGGATTATAAATGTTAATTCATTATTATTGTTTGTGTGAATTCTAAAAGTATAATTTAAATTTTATGAAAGAAGAAATTAAGGTTGTTGCAGGTATTTCGGCTAAATCAAGTTTGAAATGGTTGGTTATAATGATAATCGGAAATTTGTTTACGTTGATCCTTTTTTTAATAATTCTTTTTCAAAATGCTGATTTTGCTGGCGGCGCACACGGAAATGCTTACGCTTTTTTGTCGGGATTATTTTTAAATAATATTTACGGATTTATTTTACTTGCTGGAGCTCCAGTTTTTGCTATTTTGTATTTTTTGATTGCAAATAAAGCAGCGATTCAGCAGATGATTTATCTGACTTGGAAAAATAAAGTATTTGCCAGTTATATAGATTCTAAAGTCGTCTTTCTGGTTGATAAATTAACAGCTTCAAATAATTGGTCGAGTGCGGTTTCTAATAAAGCGTTGTTGAAAATGCAATTTTTAGAAGCAAACAGAAATGACAAAGAAAGTTCTAAAATCAAAAAGAAAGTGATTAATTATTTATTTCAAAAGATAAATCTGGATGATGTTGATTTTAGCAACAAAGATTTAAAATTATCTGAAGTAGTTTCGTTAAAATTAAATCAATTTATTTCTGAAGCTGTTGAACCTTCATTATTGTTTTTTTGGCTGTTATTATTAATTCAAATCGTTTTGTTTGTTGCTGCGCAGTTTTAAAACGGTGTTTTGAAAACAAAAGGTCTAATCTAGCCCCGATGGGAGTGATATCCTTTTATGCCGGTGTTCGGCATAAAAGATATAACGGACAGCGGGAGTGTAGTTCTTTTAACCAATATTGTGCTGCTCCTAAAAATATTTATCAACCAGAGTTAATCTAATTTTGTCAAAAATCTAACAATTTAAACGGTTAATTAAACGCTATTTTTGAGTATTTTCGTAGAATTAAATTTTATACATGAAAATAGCAATTGTCTGTTATCCTACTTTTGGAGGTAGTGGTGTAGTAGCTACTGAGTTAGGTCTCGAATTGGCCAGAAGAGGACACGAAATACATTTTATTACATATAGCCAGCCAGTGAGATTGGCACTTTTGAATCCGAATGTTCATTATCACGAAGTAAACGTTCCGGAATATCCTTTGTTTCATTATCAGCCATACGAATTAGCGTTGTCTAGTAAATTGGTTGATATGGTGAAATTGTACAAAATTGAGCTTCTGCACGTGCATTATGCCATTCCGCATGCTTATGCAGGTTATATGGCAAAACAAATGCTTAAGAACGAAGGGATTAATCTACCAATGATTACAACACTTCACGGTACCGATATTACGCTTGTTGGAAATCATCCTTTTTATAAGCCTGCGGTGACTTTTAGTATTAATAAATCAGATTATGTGACTTCGGTTTCGCAGAGTTTGAAAGATGATACGTTGAAATTGTTCAAAATCAAAAATAAAATTAAGGTGATTCCGAATTTTATTGAATTGGACAAAGTCAAAAAAGATCCAAATGCGCCTTGTCACCGTTATGTAATGGCGAATGAGAATGAGCGTATTATTACTCACATTAGTAACTTTAGAAAAGTAAAACGTATTCCAGATATTATTAAGATTTTCTATAACGTTCAGAAAGAAATTCCAGCTAAATTGATGATGGTTGGTGATGGACCTGAAAAGGAAAAAGCAGAGATTTTATGTCAGGAATTGGGGATTTTAGACAAAGTGATTTTCTTTGGGAATAGCCATGAAATTGATAAAATCTTATGCATGACGGATTTGTTTTTACTGCCTTCAGAAACTGAAAGTTTTGGTTTGGCGGCTTTGGAAGCAATGGCATGTGGTGTTCCGGTAATTTCAAGTAATTCTGGAGGTTTGCCTGAAGTAAATTTTGATGGTTTTTCTGGATACTTAAGCAATGTCGGAAACGTTGAAGAAATGGCACAAAATGCATTGAAGATTTTAAAAGACGATGCGGTTTTAAGTCAGTTTAAGGCAAATGCTCTAGAAGTGGCTAGAAAATTTGACATTAAAAACATTTTGCCTAAATATGAAGCTTTATATCAGAAAGCAGTTGATGATTACAAATTGGAGAAGCACTAATTTAAAAGAATAAGATGAAAAAAGTAATTTCTGTTTTAGCGATTTTTGTTTTGATTTCATGCGGAGTGAAGAAGGCTGGAAGTTCAAATGCGGCATTGTACGAAGTTTTAACAACTCAATCTGATGGCGGTGGAAATATCAAGTTTTTTGAAATTTTGACCGAACCAAATGAGATTAAAATGCTTGAAAACGATCCGCTTTTGGCACATAAGATGAAGGATCCTGATATTCAGGATTACAATTATGTGATTCTAAATATGGGCGAAAAAAACACAAGCGGTTATTCTATTGATGTTGAAAAGGTAGAAGAAACAGATAAAAATATCATTATCACTGTAAAAGAAAATAGTCCAGCAAAAGATGCCATGACTATGCAGGTGATTTCATATCCTTATACGGTGGTGAAAATTCATTCTAAGAAAGAAATTATTATTAAGTAAGTGGTTAGTAAAGAGTGACTAGTAAATAGTTATTAGTTATTAGTGAAGAGTTAGAGGTTTAATATCTGGCTGAGCGGAGTCGAAGCCATTTTTTAGACTAAAGATCTTCAATACAATCTCAAACAAAAAAATAAAAAAAACCTGTCGCTTTTAAACGACAGGTTTCTTCTTACAATTATTTTTTAATTTTAATTTAGAATCTAAATTTAACGCCTAAACCAACGTCAAATCCAAAATTGTCATCATCATAGTAACCTGAACCAATTTCTGGTCTTGCGTCCAATGATAAAGTAAGTGGCACTTCTTTAAATCTATATTCTATACCGATATCTCCAGCTGCAAAAACATAAGTTCCGCTATCGCTGTATCTGTAATTATTGTTGTAGTAATCGTGATCCCAAGCAGCTAGTCCACCACCGACACCAGCGTACCAGTTAAAACCTCCGTCGATGTTCCAAACCCATTGGTAAAGGGCAACTCCTTTTATGGCGTCTACATCACTGCTGTTTCTCCATCCTAAATCAAATTCAAGTCTGTTTTTTTGATTTAATCCTAATTGGTATGATATTTCTCCTCCAAATCCGTTGTTGTCTCCTAGACGTAATCCTAAAGCGTGTTTCGAAATTTCTTGTGATTGAGCCGTAAATGCTAAACCAAGAAGCATAAGGGCAGATAAAAGTATCTTTTTCATAAAAATGGTTAATTAATTTTTTTCAAATGTATTATATCAGTCAAATAGAGAACGTATAATATTTTTGAAAATTGTTATATAATTTTCATTTTTAGAAATTCCGACCGTTAAAATTCTTAAAAAACTGCTTCTGAGGTTTTTATTTAAGGATTATTGAAGAAATGAGCTGAGAAGTGATAAGATCTTCCATTTCTAGAAGATTTTCCTCTTCAGCAAAGTTGCTAGCCTTGTAAGAGAACAGCTTCCAACGTTTCTTATGGTATTCCAGAGCTGTTAAGTTTTCTACCCAATCACCAGAATTGAGGTATAAAGTAGAACCGTGTTTGTTTTCTTTGGTTACGATTTTAGGTTCGTGAATATGTCCGCAGATAACATAATCGTAATTCTTTTCAATGGCTAGATCGGTTGCTGTGGTTTCAAAATCAGAAATAAATTTTACTGCTTTTTTAACGCTCGCTTTTATTTTTTTAGAAAAAGAATAAGGTTCGCGTCCTAATTTAGCCAGACACCAATTGGCAAAACGGTTCATTAAGATTAGATAATCGTAACCTAATCCGCCTAATTTTGCAATCCATTTTGAATGCTGAACCGAGGCGTCAAAAACGTCTCCGTGAAAAATCCAGGCTTTTTTGTCGTCTAATTCTAAAACTAATTTATCAACTAGAGCAAAATTTCCCATGTTCATATCACTGAATTTTCGAAGGATCTCATCGTGATTTCCAGTAATATAGTAAACTTTTGTTCCTTTAGAAGCCATTCCGATAATGCGCTGAATCACTCGTAAATGTGCTTTTGGAAAATACGATTTACGAAACTGCCAAGCATCAATTATATCGCCGTTTAAAACTAAAGTTTTGGGTTTAATGCTTGAAAGATAGTTATTTAGTTCTTTAGCGTGACTTCCGTAAGTTCCTAAATGGACATCAGAAAGAATGACCAATTCGACATTTCTTTTTTTCAATTTTTCTTGATTTGAAGTTTTACAAATGAAAGAAAATTTGTGAAATTTAATTTTATTAAAAGGTTATTAAAAAGAGGGTAATTTTACCAAATTGTGATTTTTATCCCATTTAATGTTTCGTTAATAATACCAGTTTTAAATTTTTTAATTTAATTCATAAAACTTACATTTGCTCAAAACAAAACACAATGGCAGGAAATAGCTTCGGCACACTATATAAAGTAACTACATTTGGAGAATCTCACGGTGAAGCTTTAGGCGGAATTATTGACGGATGTCCTCCAGGAATACAATTAGATTTTGAAGCAATTGAACTAGATATGGCTCGTAGAAAGCCAGGTCAGTCGGCAATTGTTACACAGAGAAAAGAACCAGATGCAGTTCAATTTCTATCAGGAATATTCGAAGGAAAAACGACAGGAACTCCAATCGGTTTCATTATTCCAAACACCAATCAGAAATCAGACGATTACTCTCATATAAAAGATAATTACCGACCAAGCCATGCTGATTATGTTTACGATCAGAAATATGGTTTCCGCGATTATCGTGGTGGTGGAAGAAGTTCTGCAAGAGAAACAGCAAGTAGAGTAGTAGCAGGTGCAATTGCAAAGCAAATGTTGCCAGAAATTAAAATCAATGCTTATGTTTCTTCTGTTGGTCCAATTCACTTAGAAACACCATACCAAGAATTAGATTTTTCTAAAATTGAAAGCAATCCAGTGCGTTGTCCAGATGAGAAATCTGCAGCGACTATGGAAGAATATATTCGTGAGATCCGCAAACAGGGAGACACTGTTGGAGGTGTTGTGAGTTGTGTAATTCAAAATGTTCCAGTTGGTTTAGGAGAACCAGTATTTGATAAACTTCATGCAGAATTAGGAAAAGCAATGCTTTCTATTAATGCAGTAAAAGGTTTTGAGTACGGAAGTGGTTTTTCTGGATCTGAAATGAAAGGAAGCGAACATAACGATTTATACAATCCTGACGGAACTACAAAAACAAATTTATCAGGTGGAATTCAGGGCGGTATAAGCAACGGAATGGATATTTATTTCAGAGTTGCCTTTAAGCCAGTTGCAACTATTATGCAGACTCAAGATTCTTTAGATAATAAAGGAAACATTACACCAATGACAGGAAAAGGACGTCATGATCCGTGTGTAGTGCCTCGCGCAGTGCCAATCGTAGAAGCGATGGCCGCAATTGTTTTGGCTGATTTTTATTTGATCAACAAAACATATTAATAAAAGGTAAGACAGTGAGGGTCTTATTATTTTAATAATTAAAAAATAAATTAATGCAAGAAGTTACAGAAACTAAAAAACAATCATTTCTTTCGGGATTAACAGGGCAAATTATAATTGCGATGGTTCTTGGAGCTATTTTAGGAATTATATTGCACAACACCATTTCGCCAGAATCAGCACAGGCATTTAGCAGTAAAATTAAAATGCTGGCAACCATCTTTATTCGTTTGGTGCAAATGATTATTTCTCCATTGGTTTTTACGACTTTGGTAGTAGGAATTGCGAAATTGGGTGATATTAAAACCGTTGGAAGAATTGGAGGAAAAGCTATTGGGTGGTTTTTTACAGCTTCATTTATTTCTCTTTTAATTGGATTGTTTTACGTAAATATTTTGCAGCCAGGTGTTGGTCTAAAACTAGATCACGTTGATATGGCAGCGGCTTCTGAGGTTACAGGTAAAACACAAAATCTGTCTTTTGATAATTTTGTTGAGCATATCGTGCCAAAAAGTATTGTGGAAGCGATGGCTACAAATGAAATTCTTCAGATTGTAGTTTTCTCTATTTTCTTCGGATTAGCAGCAGCTTCTCTAGGGCCAACAGTAAAACCAATTATTAGTGCTTTTGATAAACTATCGCACATTGTTCTAAAGATGGTAAACTATGTAATGAAGTTTGCTCCAATTGGAGTTTTTGGAGCCATTGCAGGTGTGTTTGCTATTCGAGATGCAGAAGAATTGGTTATTACGTACTTCAAATTTTTCGGTTCGTTTTTAATTGGTATCGGTACGCTTTGGGCAATTTTAATTGTGATCGGATATATTTTCCTAAAAGGAAGAATGACGGAATTGCTAAGACGTATTACAGGGCCTCTAGCAATCGCTTTTGGAACTACAAGTAGTGAAGCCGTATTTCCTAAATTAACAGAAGAATTAGAAGGATTTGGAGTAAAAGATAAAATCGTTTCTTTCATGTTGCCGCTTGGATATTCCTTTAATCTTGACGGAAGTATGATGTACATGACTTTTGCGAGCATCTTTATTGCTCAATTCTATAATGTGCATTTAGATTTAGGAACGCAAATGGCAATGCTTTTAGTTTTAATGCTTACCAGTAAAGGTATTGCAGGTGTGCCACGTGCCAGTTTGGTTGTCGTTGCGGCGACGTGTGGTATGTTTGATATTCCGATTGAAGGAATTGCATTAATTCTTCCAATCGACCATTTCTGCGACATGTTTAGAAGTGCAACAAATGTATTAGGAAATGCATTAGCGACTTCTGTTGTTGGACAATGGGAAAACAATAAAGAATAGTAAAAAAGCTGAGATTTTAATTTTTTTATCTTAGTTGTTGAAAATAATTTTTGAAAAGCTGTATTTTTTTATGAAATACAGCTTTTTTTTATTTTAAAGTGTATATTTGATCAAACTAGCCGATTGATGCCCCAAAAACGGATTTTGTTACTTTTACTCTTGATTCTGAATTGCTTTGCCAATTCGGCAATCGCGCAATCTAATTGTAATCTGGATCCTAAAATTGATAAGACTGTTAAGAAAGCACTTTTAAATTTTAGAGAATCTAATTTCGAAAAATCACTTATCTATTCTAGAGCAGCCTTAAATGCGGCAACAGTACTAAAAGATTACTGTCTTACTGCTCGTTCCTATAATATTATCGCGGCCAACTATAATGAATTGGCAGAGTTTGATAAAGCGATTTTCTTCTACAAAAAAGGGCTGTATTATGCCAATAAAACCGATAACGATTCTATAAAATGTCTTCTCTATAATAATTTAGGGAATATGTATTGTTTCGAAAAGAAACAGTTTGATGAAGGAATCCGTAATTATAAAAAAGCAGTTGCTTATGCTTTGAAAATTAATGATTTGAAAGAGGTGTATTTTACCAATGTCAATATTGCTTGGGCGTATTTTGATATTGGAAACTTCAATCAAGGGCATCTTTTTTTGAAATATGTTAATAGCACGAAATTAAAATATAACGACGGATCGACAGAAGTTATAGTAGATATGCTGAACGGTATTTATGCTAGCCATAAAAATGATTACAAGGCTGCAAATGCCTATTTTTTGAGTGCTATTGAATCTGGAAAAAAATGTCAAGAAAAAACAGATTTGGCACATGCTTATTTAGAATATGCCCATTTCCTAAATAAAATAGATAAGAACAAAGAGGCTTACGAAGCACTTGTTAATCATTATAATCTTTCTGATAATTTATATGATGTTAAAAAACTGAAAAAGGCTTCTCAAGCAGGTTTAAGTCTAGAATTGGATGAATATAGAAGGCAGATTGATAAGGTTGAAGGGGAAAAAGTAGAGCAATCTCAAAGTTTAAGAAAATCAAAAATCATTGTCATTCTTTTTATTTTGATTTCGCTGATTCTTTTAATTTTAATTGTTACACTGATAAAGAATATCAGATACAAGAAAAAACATAATTTAGAGCTTCTTAAAGCGAAAGAAATCGCAGAAGAAGCCTCTTTGCTTAAAACGCAATTTATATCGACTATAAGCCACGAATTGCGCACTCCGCTTTATGGAGTTGTTGGAATTACCAATATGCTGCTCGAAGAACATAAAGAAATTTCGAGAAGCCAGCATTTAAGTTCCTTGAAATTTTCTGCGAGATATCTATTGTCTCTCGTAAATGATATTTTGCAGATCAATAAAATTGAAGAGAACAAAATTGTACTGGAGAATCTGACTTTTAATATTTCTGATGAAATTACGGTAATTAAGAATTCGCTTTCTTTTCTTTCACAGAAGAATAATAATAGTATTTCTATTGATATTGATTCTCATATTCCAGAATATTTGATTGGAGATAAATTGCGCTTGGCTCAGATTTTAATGAATTTGGTCAGCAATGCTTTGAAATTTACCAAAGACGGCCAGGTTGAAATTATAGTAAAACTGAATAAAGTAGAAGGAAAGCTCCATTATTTAGATTTCTTGATAAAAGACAACGGAATCGGAATTGCGGCTGTAGATCAGAATAAGATTTTTGAAAAATTTGTTCAAGTTGGCCGTAAAGACGAAGATTATCAAGGTACAGGATTGGGGCTTAGTATTGTAAAAAGGCTTTTAGGGCTTTTTGGAAGCACTATTACTTTAGACAGTGATTTAGGAAAAGGAACTTCATTTTCGTTTACTATTGCTTTTGAGCATGATTTAGCCAAAACGAAAAGTATTATTGATGAGATTGAAGTTGATTTGACTTCGAGCGAAGTTTACAAAATTCTAGTTGTTGAAGACAATTTGATTAATCAGCTTGTTACCAAAAAGATTATCGAAAAAAATAATTATTCCTGCAAAGTAGTCGATGATGGTTTTGCAGCTCTTAAAGCCTTAGAAAACGATACGTTCGATCTAATTTTAATGGATATTAATATGCCTTTAATGAACGGATTTGAAACCACGAAACGAATACGTCTTCAAGGTATAGAAACTCCAATTGTCGCTTTGACGGCTTTTGACAAAGATGAAATTACAGATGAAGCGATTTCGTCTGGAATGAATGATATTATTATTAAACCTTTTGAACCGGTTAAATTATTTAAAATAATCAATTTCCTTATAAAAGAAAAAAACGCTGTTTAGTACCAGCGTTTTTTGTTTTTCTTAGCGTTTGTTGATTTTCTCGATTTGTGAGCTCCGCCGCTTCTGTTTGAGCTTTTAGGTTTTTCTCCAGCTTCTGGACTTCCAGAATGCCATTGATACGGATGGTCGGCAATCGTTTTTACATCAACTTTTATTAATTTTTGAATGTCTTTCCAATATGGAAGTTCATCTTTTCCGCAGAAAGAAATTGCGATTCCGCCATTTCCTGCACGACCTGTACGGCCAATTCGGTGAACGTACGTTTCTGGAATATTTGGTAAGTCAAAATTGATTACATAAG
This sequence comes from Flavobacterium sp. B330r, assembly GCF_056824325.1. NCBI lineage: Bacteria > Pseudomonadati > Bacteroidota > Flavobacteriia > Flavobacteriales > Flavobacteriaceae > Flavobacterium > Flavobacterium sp. B330r. The sequence goes on along the minus strand of NZ_CP124860.1, from coordinate 99,911 downwards.
GCAATTGCTCGATGTCAATTCCTCGTGCAGCAATATCGGTTGCAACCAAAACTCCAACTTCTTTGTTTTTGAAAGCATCTAGAACTCTTTGTCTTGCGTTTTGCGATTTATCTCCGTGAATGGCTTCTGCAGGAATATCTTTTTTGCGAAGCGCTTTTACCACATTATCTGCGCCATGTTTTGTTCTCGAGAAAACAAGTACGTTCGATAAATTTTCTTCTTTAATTAAATTGTATAACAAGTTTCTTTTTTCTGTTTTATCAACAAAATAAATGCGTTGTTCTACATTTTCTGCTGTAGAAGAAACTGGAGAAACTTCAACTTTTTCTGGATCTTGAAGAAACATTTCTGCCAATTCGCGAATTGCAATTGGCATTGTTGCAGAGAAAAGTAACGTTTGTCTGTTTTTAGGAGTCAGTTTTACGATTTTTTTGACATCGTTTATAAAACCCATATCCAGCATTTGATCGGCTTCATCTAGCACTAAAGTGTGTAAATGATTTAAATCAAGAAAACCTTGTTTATGAAGGTCTAATAAACGTCCTGGAGTGGCAACTAAAATATCAACTCCGTTTTTTAAAGTATCTACTTGCGGATTTTGAGAAACTCCTCCGAAAATAGTCAGCTGCGTTAAGTTGGTATATTTTGCATAAGTGTCAAAGCTTTGTCCAATCTGCACTGCTAGTTCGCGAGTAGGCGTAACCACAAGCGCACGAATTACTTTTGCTTTTTTTGATGAACCGACAATTCGGTGTAATTGATGTATGATTGGAATAGCAAATGCTGCCGTTTTTCCTGTTCCTGTCTGTGCACAGCCAATTAAATCACGGCCTTCTAATACAATCGGAATTGATTTTTCCTGAATTGGGGTCGGATTTAAGTAGCCTTCTTCAAATACGGCTTTTTGTATACTTTTTGAAAGTGATAGATCTTCGAATAACATATCTTTGGTATTTAGTATTTCAGTTTTAATAACTAAAATGCTGTGCAAAGATATGTTTATTCGTTCAATCGTTTGTTTGAATTTGCTTTTATTTGGCAAATAGGCCTTATGGCATAGCCCAATAGGGCATTTAAAATCAAGCCGGTTCGATGTTTGCTTTGATAAAATCGGTAATTAAATAACCAATCAATTTGCCGATTAAATTATTGTTTGGAGAATTATCTAAATCTGGCGCTCCTTCGCAGATATGCAGATATGCAGCATGTTTATGTTCGCCAAAGAAAGAAACAAATTGTCTTAGTTCTTCAACAGAGAAACCGCTGATAGTCATGGCGCTACTGGCAATGTTTGGAATTGCATCAAGATCAATTTCAATTCCGAAAGCATCACTTTTAATAAAATCCAAAGCGGTAATCATTTCGCGATTAAAATCTTTTTCTTTTCTAATGTTGACACTGTCGTAAGTATTGTATCGAACGCGGTCTTCCAATTTTTTTATAATATCTAAAACACTTTTTGAAGTATAATTTTCGTGAAGACCAAAAATGAAATATTTCTTTAAGAAACCTTCTTCGTAAGCATATGAAAATCCGTTTCCGCTATGGCGTCCTTCTAAAATTCTAAAATCAGAATGTGCATCAAAATTGATTGCATTTATAGGTTTTCCTTTCGCAAGAGCGGCACCTTTAATATTTCCGTAGGCATTATTGTGGCCTCCACCAATAATAATTGGCGTTTTTCCAGCTTTGATTATAGTAAAGATGATGTGAGAGACTTCTTTGTCTATTTTTTCAACCAGCTGACTTAATTTTGAACGATCGTCAATGTCATTAAAATCTAAGTTTTCCACCTCACGCATTTCGTCACTAACATTAATATGTCCTAAAATAATAATGTTGCTTCCTTTGCAAAAGCGATTGTGCTGAATATTGGCAATGCTTTTTATAGCAGATTGCCATGCAGAAGCGGCTCCAGGCCTTCCGTAATTGGCGCGCACACCAATATCTTCGGGAATTCCTAGAAGCACATATTTAGCTTCACTTTCTTTAATAAAATTAATCTTATCAATTCCTGGCGGAATGACAATCATTTTTTCTCCGAACTTTATTTCACCACTTCTGTGATTTGTGATTTTAGCTAAATCATTTATAGTGAATGGGATTAATTTTTCCATGAAAAAAATTTATTTTCCAAAAATAATATAATTGTAGAAACTTACGTTATTACCTTATATTAATTCTTAAATTTGTTATTAAAGAAAATTATTTAAATATGGAAAACCCAAAGAACAACAATTCAAGTCTAAAGGCGGTAATCGCAGTTTTAGCAGTCCTACTGATCGGTAGCTTAGTGTATATTTTTAAATTATCTTCTGATACAGAGGTGGTTAAGACTGAACTTACAACAACCTTGACTGAGAAAGAATCTGTAATGAAAGATTTACAGGAGTTAAAAGCGACTTATGATGCTGCAATTGCTGAAAACACTTCTATGTCTGACGAATTAATCCAAGAAAGAGACAAAGTTGTGGCTTTGATGGATGATTTGAACAAGTCTAAAGGAGATGTTTCTAAATACAGATCTCAAGTTCAAGCAATGCAGAGTAAAATGAAAACTTTAGTTGCTGAAAACGATGAGTTGAAAAAACAAAATGGTGTTTTAACAACTCAAAGAGATAGTACAATTGTAGTTTTAGGAGAGTCTAAAAAGTATAATGAAGTATTAGTTGGTCAAAACGAAGAGTTAGCTAAAACTGTAGAAAAAGGATCTAAATTATCTGTTTTAAATACTAAAACTTCAGCTTACAAATTGAAAAGCTCTGGAAAACAAATCGAAACTGATAAAGCAAGTCGTGCTGATGTTTTGAAAGTTAGTTTTACAATTGCTGAAAATCAAATTGCAAAATCTGGAGACAAAACGTATTATGTTCAAGTTATCGATGCTAAAAACAATGTTTTAGGCGAAAAGAAAACTGAAAGTTTTGGAGAAAACACATTAACTTATAGCTTTAAAACTACAGTGAAATACGAAAATAAAACTGTACAAGTTAGTGAAGATCTTCCAGGAAAAGATTTTGCTAAAGGAACTTATTTTATTAATGTTTTTGATAATGATGAGTTAGTTTCTAAAACTAGTTTTAGTTTAAGATAAGGAGCCTTAGGGATACAATACCACTTAAGATATTAAAGGTCTGTGATTTTTCACAGGCCTTTTTTTATGGGATAATGTGTGGTGATTTTTTCAATTTAATCTGTATATATCTGCCATAATCTTTTTACATCTGCGTGAAACATTTTGCGCATAGATTTTTTTTTACGCAGATGTAAAAAGATTTTGGTTGATCTAAATTAGATTTTGCAGATTAGATCAAATTATTTTAGTAAGTATGCTTCTTTAACTAGAATCTATTCGTTGGTGGTTGCTTGTAAAAATAGCAATTGATTGCGAAATTGCAATAATGCATTATGTTGTATATCAATCTGATTTTGAAAAGTACCAATATTGCTTTTAGTATAATTTTGATTATTTTTTAATTCCTCATAAACTTTATCAGATAAATCTTTTTCAAAACCTTGTTTATACATATCCAATAAACGTTGAAAAGTTATGTCAGGATAAATAAAATGTTCAGCTCCATTATTATCGTCTATGTATTTTTGCAGAAGAGATTGAACTTCTAAATGAAGTTTTTGTGTGGTTAGAAAAATACCTAACAAATTATTTCTTTCTTCATCAGGTTTTGAGTGAAAAGTTTTCTTATATGTTAACCAAGCAATAAGAAGTCCTGCTATACCTATAAAGATTTCCATATTTGTTTTTGTTCAAATATAGTAAATAAAAAAGCCTCTAATTAAAGAGACTTTCATTTCATATTGTTGCATTTTAAGTTTGTCCTTTGTTTGATGTAAAGTGGGTATCTTACCTTATTTTATTCCATTTCACCCACTGAATTATTTTAAAATTTTTCCTTCTGCGAAAACAGATTCGATAAGATTGCTTCCAAAAGCGTAAGGAATTTGGTAATAAGAGGAAATAGGTTTTGTTAGAATCAGATTGGCTTTTTTGCCTTTTGTGATACTTCCGTGTGTTTCTGAAAGTCCCATTGCGTAGGCGCCGTTTATTGTTGCTGCATTAATCGCTTCTTCTGGCGTCATTTTCATTTTGATGCAAGCTGTTGCTACAACAAAATTCATATTTCCTGATGGAGTAGAGCCAGGGTTGAAATCTGTTGCTAACGCTAAAGGTAAACCTGCTTTTATCATTTCGCGTGCTGGTGTATACGGAATGCTTAAAAAATAAGAACAAGAAGGTAAAGCAACAGGCATTGTTTCGGTGTCTTTTAAGGCTTGAATATCTTCTGGATTCATAATTTCAAGATGATCTACAGAAAGGGCATTAAATTTAACGCCAGCCTGAATTCCGCCAATAGAATTAAATTGATTGACATGGATTTTCGGTTTCAAGCCAAATGCTAAACCTGCTTCCATTATTTTTTCGGTTTCTTCTACAGAAAAATAACCGCTTTCGCAGAAAACATCTACGTAATCAGCAAGCTTGTTTTTGGAAATTTCTGGCAGCATTTCGTTAATCATTTCGTCAAGATAGCCAGCTTTATCGTCTTTGTAATGTAAAGGAAAAGCATGTGCGCCTAGAAATGTCGCTTTGATGGCGATAGGATAGTTTTCTGCCAATTTTTTAATTACACGAAGCATCTTTAATTCTCCATCGACCGTCAAACCGTAACCTGATTTAATTTCTACAGCTCCAGTTCCTAAATGCATTACTTCTTCCAGACGGATTTTAGATTGCTCATAAATTTCTTCTTCAGAAGTTTCGTTTAGTTTTTTAGCCGAATTTAAAATTCCACCACCACGATTGGCTATTTCTTCATAAGAAAGACCATTTATACGATCAACAAATTCCTGCTCGCGATTTCCTGCATAAACAATATGCGTGTGGCTGTCGCACCAAGACGGAAGAACAACTTTTCCAGTTGCATCAATAGTTTTATTAGCTTTGATTTCTGGAAGATTATCCATTGAGCCGAAATCTTCAATTAAATTGTCTTTTAATACCAAAAAAGCATTTTTAATTGTTGGAAGTTTTGCCATTTCCGCACCCGAAACTTTAGTGATAGAAGTTTCGCGAACTTGTAATAACTCTTGTATGTTTATGATTAATGTTGTCATCGTTGATGTTGTTATAAAACACAAAATTCACAAATTTTCACTTATTAATGAATGAAAACTTATGAAATTTGTGTCAGATTGGAATTTGGAATTTTAAAAATTCAATATTATTATCTTTATTCAGAAACGGTAATTTCGAACATTTTGCTCCAGTTTTTACCCGTTACAAAAATAGTTTTAGTTTTAGGATTGTAAGCAATACCGTTTAAAACATCATCTTTTGTAATGTCTGTCATTGTTTTTCTTAAATCAGATAAATTTAAAATGGCTTCAACTGCTCCTGAATTTGGATTTACGACAGCAATAGCATCTTTAAACCATACATTTGCATAGATTTTTCCATTGATCCATTCGATTTCATTAACGGCTTTAATTTTAGATTCTCCCGAATAAACGTTGATATAATCAATCATTTTTTGAGTAGCAGGGTCAACTTTCCAAATTTTTTCAGTTCCATCAGTTTGATAAATGTGTTTTCCGTCATTTGTCATTCCCCAACCTTCAATATCTTTTTCATAATCAAAGGTTTTTTCAAGTTTTAAAGTCTTTGCGTCGTAAATGAAACCTTTTTTGTTTTTGTACGTTAGTTGGAACAATTTATCATTTATAAATGTAATTCCCTCTCCAAAATATTGCTGTTCAAGATCAATTTGTTTGTAAACTTTTCCAGTTTTGTAATCGTATTTTTTTACAAAAGAAGCTCCTTCTTGTCCAGTGCTTTCATATAAAGTGTCTTTATAAAACTCTAAACCTTCTGTAAAAGCTTTTTTGTCGTGAGGAAAAGTATTTACGACTTTATATTTTAATAATTTAGGCTCAATGTCTGAAACGACTTCAATTCTAGCAGTTGCGTCAGAAGAATCTCCGCCAAAATAAACTTTAGCTTTTAGGTATTGGTATCCTAATTTTTGATCTATTAATTCAAATCTAAAATTTGCAGCACCTTTTGTACCTCCAACTCTTTGGTCGTTTACGAAGTAGGCAACGCTGTCAATTTCTTTAGATTTTGGGTTTAAAATTCCAATATTAAGCGCTTCTTTTTGCGTAAGATGAGCCGGAAAAGCAGAATCATCGATAGTAAATAAAGAATTTTCACCTTTATTTTTTTCTCCACATCCAACCAATGTGATTCCTAATAAAATGACAGCTAGGAAGTTATATTTTTTCATAGTTTAAAATTTGAATAAGGCAATATACGACGATATTTTTATTGCTGCAAAGGTCTTGCAAAAATATAAAAAGGTTGTATATTTGCACCGGCAAGTCCTACACGACCAGCTCCTGCAGACTCCCCCAGGATGGGAACATAGCAAGGGTACGTGGTTGAGCGGTGCGATGTAGGTCGCTTGCCATTTTTTTTAGAATTTAATAGTTTTGTAATCTTCCTTTTAGGAGGATTTTTTTATTTTTGACCCTATCTGAAGTTAAATGTTATTGGTTAGAAGTTCAAAATTGACTGCTTTATGTGGTTCAAAATAAACCCAATTCCAAAAACTTATAACTCATAAACCCATAATTTATAACTAAAAAATGAGCAAAGTCGTTTTAATTACCGGAGGATCATCAGGAATTGGAAAATCTATTGGTGAATTTTTACATCAAAAAGGTTTTGTTGTATACGGAACAAGCAGAAATCCTGAGAAAGTTTTAAATTCAGTTTTTCCGTTAGTTGCTTTAGATGTTCGAAATTCTGATTCTATTAAAACAGCGGTAAATAAAATTATCGAAACTTCTGGAAGATTGGATATTGTAATTAATAACGCTGGAGTTGGAATTACAGGACCTTTAGAAGAAATTCCGACAGAAGAAATTCGAAATAATTTTGAGACTAACTTTTTTGGTCCAATTGAAGTTATGAAAGCGGCGTTGCCACAAATGCGTAAGCAAAATTCTGGTCTTATTATTAATATTACTTCGATTGCTGGTTATATGGGACTTCCGTATAGAAGTGTTTATTCTGCATCGAAAGGAGCTTTGGAATTGATTACTGAAGCTTTAAGGATGGAAGTAAAAGCTTTTGGTGTCGAAATCACGAATGTTGCGCCTGGAGATTTTGCAACCAATATTGCTGCCGGACGTTATCATGCGCCTGTTATTAAAGATTCTGCTTACGAAAAGGTTTATGGCGATGTTCTAGCCACAATGAATGATCATGTTGATGCAGGAAGTAATCCAAATGAAATGGCAGAAGCAGTTTATAAAATTATTCAAACTAAAAAACCAAACGTACATTATAAAGTGGGCGCTTTTATGCAGAAGTTTTCAATTGTTTTAAAACGTGCGCTTCCAGATAAAATGTATGAGAAAATGCTTATGAATCATTATAAGTTATAGAAAAATGTAAAAAACACACTTATTTTTAACATATAATTTTAAAATGGTTTTAATTTTAAAATCTTTATTGGTATTGATTTTGTAATTTTGCAGCTAGATTTCTTTAAAAGAATTTATTTGAAAAGAAATTTATAAATACAAACAAACCATTTTTAATTAAACAAATTATGAAATTTTTTATAGACACAGCTAATTTAGCTCAAATTAAAGAAGCACAAGCTTTAGGTGTTTTGGATGGTGTAACAACTAATCCGTCATTAATGGCAAAAGAAGGAATCACTGGAAAAAACAATATCCTTAAGCATTATGTTGACATTTGCAATCTTGTTGATGGTGATGTAAGTGCAGAAGTTAACGCTCTTGACTTTGAAGGTATGGTTAAAGAAGGTGAGGAGTTAGCTGAATTACATGAGCAGATTGTTGTAAAACTTCCTATGACTAAGGAAGGTGTTATGGCAGCAAAATACTTTTCTGATAAAGGAATTAAAACTAACGTAACTCTTGTTTTCTCTGTAGGACAAGCACTTTTGGCTGCAAAAGCTGGAGCAACTTTTGTTTCTCCTTTCGTTGGGCGTTTAGATGATATTTCTACTGATGGATTGAATTTGATTCAAGAAATTAGAGAGGTTTACGATAATTACGGTTACGAAACTCAAATTTTAGCAGCTTCTGTACGTCACACTATGCATATTGTAAACTGTGCTAAAATTGGTGCAGACGTTATGACTGGACCTCTTTCTGCAATTTACGGTTTATTGAAACACCCACTGACAGATATCGGTTTAGCTCAGTTTGTAGCTGACTTTGAAAAAGGAAATAAATAATCCTTAGATACTTACAAAATTAAAATCGTCTTTTTTTCTAACGAGAAGAGACGATTTTTTTTACTTTTATATTGAATCTTAAATAGTTAAATATGAAAGTTATCTTATTTATGTTGTCTTTTTTTGTAGCGAGTTTTTCTATAAACGCTCAAGCCGCTAAAGTTATTACTTCGGTAAATGAAGCGGGCGATGTTGCTACTTATGAGCTAGATTGCTCAGTTAAATTTCAAACTCTCGCCAAAGGTCTTCGATATAATATTACGAGACACGAATTTAAAGGTCCAGAATTAAAAAATTCTTACCGGCTTTTATTGGTAATGGATGGATTTTATTCGAAAACATTAAATAGCGAAATGACGATTTCGGCAATCCTAAGTGATGGAACAAAAATAGAAGCTCGAAAAACTATAGAAGACGACGGCTTTTTTGATGGAGCCTGCACCTTGAAGATAAAAGACCCGCAAGCGCTTTTAAATGCCGATATAGATAAAGTAATTGTTCATGCGGACAAAGATGTGGTTTATCCTTTAACGGTTCAAAATAAGGCTCTTTTTAAGAAGAACTTGAGTAATATTATTAATGCCAAATAAAGTTGCTAAGATTCTGAGATGCTAAGCTTCTAAGTTTTTTTCTTCTTTAAATAAAAAAAATCCAAATTCCAGTTTTAAAATTGGAATTTGGATTTTTATATATTGGAGTTTTTTACTTTTTAGTGTCCTCCACCAGCACTTTCTATGTAGCTAATACCTTGTCTTTTTAAAATTTTAGGACAGTAGAAACCGTAGAATCCTAAATATGCAAAACCAAGTAGCGGTATAATGTAAGAGAAGTGTGTGTATGTGATACCGAAAATTCCGTTTGGATTTGTTGCATCTAAGTCACAGATACTTCCTTGTACCAATGGAATTACTCCACCACCAAGAATCATCATGATTAAGAAAGAAGACGCTTTTCCTGTGTTTTTCCCTAATCCTGCAATCGCTAAATCGAAGATTGAAGGCCACATGATCGATAAGAATAATCCACCAGAGATGAAGAAGAATTTAGCAATTTCTGGATCTGGCCATGCTAATCCTAATGCCATCATAGTTAATCCTGAAATTCCGAAAAGCATTAATGTTTTTCCAGCGTTTTTACCACCAATAAAACTTACTGCAATAAATAGTAAAATCCAGAAAGGGTAGATGTAGAATGAAGAAACATCGTGAGCTGCAAAGATGTTTGCTCCAATGATTACTCCAAATGCCGCAGCAGGAACGATAAATTTAAGTGCCGTATTTACTAGGTTTGAAGTGTTAAATACGTTTACTCCACCATTCCAACGACCAATCATTAAACTTCCCCAGTAAAGCGCAATAAACGGTGCTACAGCGTCTTCTAAGATGTTTCCGAATTCGTGAGTGTGTAATAGAGCAGGTAGATTACTGATGATAGTTACCTCAGTTCCTACATAAATAAAAATTCCTAACATACCCAAGTACAATTGTGGATAGTCAAGAATGTTGAATTTGCTGTGTTTGTCTTTAATTACTGCTTCTTCCTCTTTTACTGGGTCTTCGATTTTTGAGAAATTCATAAATACTGCAACCGCAATAAAAGCAAGACCTAAAATGATGAAAGGCAATTTAATATCTTCTAATGAAAGAGCCGTTTTTTTGTTGTCTCCCATTCCGAATAAAGCGATACCTAATAAAATAGCTCCGATCGTTGTTCCGAAAGAGTTGATTCCTCCCGCAAGAGTTAAACGGTGTGCTCCAGTTTCAGGACTTCCCATTTTAATAGCTAACGGATTTGCAACAATCTGTTGGATAGAGAATCCTAAACCTACTGTGAATAAGGCTGTTAAGAAGAAAGGAAAACTTTGAATTGTAGCTGCTGGAATGAATAGGAATGAACCTACTGCTGATAAAATTAATCCTGCAGATAGTGTTTTTTTGTAGCCGTATTTTTGTAAAACGTCTACTTTTAAAGAAACGATAAAGAATATAATTGATCCAACAAAATATGCAGCGTAGAAAGCCCATGCTACTAATTGAGATTGTACTTGCGATAACGTAAATACTTTTTTGAATACTGGAATTAGGATATCATTGGCTGAACCAACAAAACCCCAAAAGAAGAAGACGATTATCAAAGAGATAAATTGCCCCCATTTGGTTTGCACATTTTCTGAACTCATAATAATAAGGTTAATTTTTTATTTTATTGTTTTTTGAAGACCGTAAATATATTTGTTAGGATTATCAAAAAAAAATAAAAAGGTATAAATAATGTTAAATTTAAACCAACGGCTATGTTTTTTCAACAAAGTGTTAATTTTAACCTACTTAGAAAATGTAATTCGTAATTATATTTTATTCCAATATCTTGTTTTTAACTTCTTTACTGTAGTTTCTGCCTATCGGAATGTTGTAAGATTGTATTTGAACGCGGTTTCCTTCTATAGATTTCACTTTATTTAGTGCAATTACATAAGATTTGTGTATTCTAAGGAAGCGATCTGCGGGCAATTCTTCAGATAAGGATGTAAGAGATTTATGTGTAATGTAGGTTTTATCGGGAGTGACCACTTTTATATATTCTTTCATTCCTTCGACAAATAGAATTTCTTCAATATTAATTTTCATCATTTTTTTATCTACTTTGATAAAAATATGAGAATCTCCTTTTGCCGTTTCGATCTTGATATTGTTTTTGAGATTGTATTCGGTAGTAATTTTGTTGATGCATTTGATGAACCTTGGCAACGGAATTGGTTTTACCAAATAGTCTAATACATCCAAATCATAACTTTCGGCAGCAAATTCTCTAAATGCGGTGGTAATGATAACTTTGGTTTTGTTTTCGATAAGACTAATAAGTTCGAAACCCGTCATCATGGGCATGTTAATATCTAAAAAGACGGCATCAACAGGAGTACTGTTTATAAAATCGAGCGCCTCTAGAGAATTATTGAATGTCGCAACAACTTCAAAATCTGTAAAATTGGTAAAATAATTTTGCAAGACTTTGATAGCTAAAGGCTCATCATCAATTAACACGCATTTAATCTTCATTCTGAGTTGGTATTTGCAATCGGATTATATAGAAATTTAGTTTGGTTTGCTGTTTTAGACTAAAATTGTTTCTGTAAATCAGCTTTAGTCTCTTTTTGGTATTAACCAGACCAATTCCTTTTTTTGGATTATGATTTTGTGAAATTACAAAATTATTTAAGATTTCAAAATCGAGTATTTTGTTGTCTATAACTTTGCAATTGATTTTTATTTTTAAATTTCTGTTGTTTAGTCCGCCGTGTTTAAAAGCATTTTCGACCAAAGAAATAAAGATTAAAGGCGGTACAACAACATCTTCTATATTAGATTCTAGATTTATGGTCACTTCAACATTTTCAAAACGAAGTTTTTCGATTTCGATATAGTTCTGAATATAATCGATTTCTTTTATAAGCGGAACAAATTTGGTTCCTTTTACATCATACAAAACATACTCCATCAAATTAGAAAGTTTGATGATTACATCTGGAACTTTCTTTGATGATTCTAAAGATAAAGCGTACAGATTATTTAATGTATTAAAGAAAAAATGAGGCTGAATCTGATTTTCGAGATACTTTAATTTTATTTTAAATTGGTTTTCTCTTAACGATCTATTTCTTTCTCGCTCTCTTAACCAAGTTAAAGTAAGATACACAGAGGAGGCCATTGCTAGAACATACAATTCTCCTATACAAACAGCAACAATGTGATTGATCTCAAAAGGATGGTATTCGCGATTTGCTTCTGGCCAGATATTTTCTGATATAATATAATATGTCAAGGCCGTTTTGAGCAGATACATTACAAACAAACTTACGAGAAGCAAAAAAGTATACAGGATGTATTTTTGTTTTAGTACATACTTGGGAACTAAAACAAATAAATTTAAATACACTAACGGAATAACTAGTGAGAATTCGATTACATTAGATTTGAATGCATAAGGATAATCATTAAAATAAGCTCCCCATCTTAAAAAGTTTAAAGTAAAATATACTCCCCAAAACCAGATATGATTTTGCAGTTTAATATCAAATTTAACTTTTCGTATTTCTTTCAACTGGTTTTAAGTTATTTGCGTTTTTTTTGGTTTTTCTTAACAATATTGAAATATTGTGCAACTTTAAACAATTAACTGCAAAGAGCCAATTTTTTTGAATAAAATTTTGCAAAAAAAGGATATTTGTGCTTATTTTTTCTATTAGAACGTTTTCGTAAAGCGTATTATTGAATGTTTTATGTCGTTCGTTTAAATTTTATTGCTGTTGGTTTAATTTATTTTTTTTAACAATGCCTTAAGAATAATTTTACATCATAACTAACAAAATAAAATAAACATGAAAAAAATTTTCTTAATCTTTATGATTGTTTTTACGGCGCAAGTTTCGCTTGCACAAGTAAAAAATGTCAAGGGTGTGATTACAGATTCTGATGGTATGCCATTACCTGGAGCTTCTGTTGCTGTACAAGGAGGTCAAAAAGGAACTACTACCGATTTTGACGGATTGTACACTATTGAAGTTCAAAAAGGTCAAAGTTTAGTTTTCACTTATGTAGGACTAGAAACTCAGACTGTTGTTGTAGGAGATGCTTCTACAGTGAATGTGAAGATGGTTCAAGGAGCTTCAAATTCATTAAATGAGGTTGTTGTAACTTCTTTAGGGATAAAGAAAACAAGAAAATCTTTGACTTATGCAGCTCAAGAGCTTAAAGGAGAAGAGTTAACCCGTGTAAAAGATCCAAACCTTATTAATACTGTTGCTGGTAAAATTGCCGGTGTTGCAGTAACAAAAAGTTCATCTGGAGCAGGAGGTTCTACAAAAGTTGTAATTCGTGGTAATTCATCTTTTGTAAACAATCAGCCTTTATATGTAATTGATGGTATTCCTTTGTACAATCAAGGTACAGGACAGCCAAATGGTACTTTTGGTGATTTAGCAGGAGGTAACCGTGACGGTGGTGATATCGTTTCATTGATCAATCCTGATGATTATGAAGGAATGACTGTACTTAAAGGTGCTGCGGCTTCTGTATTATACGGTAGTCAAGGTGCTAATGGTGTAATCTTACTTAATTCTAAAAAAGGAAAAGCTGGAGTTGAATCATTCAATATCAATTCTGTTACAACATTTGATAGTGCAGCTTATTTGCCAGAATTCCAATCAGATTACACATCTGCAGATGGAGATCCAAGATCTTGGGGAGATAAGAAAAAAGTAGAAGGTGATATTAAAGATTTCTTCGAAACAGGAGTTACACAAATTACTTCTATGTCTTTTTCTAAAGCAACTGAAGGAAATTCTACAAGCTTAACGTATGCTAATACAGATGCTTCTGGGATTATACCTGGAAATCATTTGAAGAAAAATAACTTTGGAATTCGTCAAACAAGCAAATTCTTAAATGATAGATTGAGTGTTGCTGTAACAGGAAATTATGTTGCGCAAACAATTAACAATAGACCAACAAATGGTTTATACTTCAACCCAATTAGTGGTGTTTATTCTCATCCAAGAGCTTTTAGCTTAAATGATTTGAAAACGTATGAAGTTTTTGATCCTGTTAGAAACATGAATGTTCAAAATTATCCTGGTTTTGCAGCGGTAAACGAAAGTAATGAAAATCCATACTGGCAGATTAACAGACAAAAATCTGTTGATACAAACAATTTCTTTAACGGAGCAATTGCTTTAGATTATAAAGTTGCTGAGTGGTTTCATTTAGCTTCAAGATATAGCTATAACAGAAGTGAGAGCAATTTCCAAAAAGAAATGTATGCTAGTTCTGCAACTTCTTTAGTACACGCTACAGGAAGATACATCAATGCAAATACAATCGGTACTCAAAATTATGCTGATTTATTAGGTTTATTTAATACAAAAATGGGTGAAAACTTTTCATTCAATGGTACATTCGGAGCAAGTATCAATAATACCAAAGTTACTGGTTTAACTGTAGATTCAGGAATCGGTGGAGGTTTGAATTATGCTAACATCTTTACTTTAGGAAACTTTGTAAATAATAACGGTAACGTTCAAACAGGAGCAGAAAGAGAAGTTCAGTCTGTATTTGCTGCTACAACTTTTGGATACAAAGATTATTTATTCTTAGATCTTGCAGCTAGAAATGACTGGTCGTCTACTTTAGTAAACACTAACGATTCTAGTTTCTTCTATCCATCTGTGGGGGTTACTGGTATTCTTAGCGATATGTTTACATTACCAGAAGTTTTCAACTTTGGAAAAGTTCGTGCTACTTATGCACAAGTTGGTAATGATATTGCTGGTAGTATTACGAGTCCTACATCTACTATCGTTGCAGGAAGTATTGTAAATCCACCAGTTGGACCAATGCCAGGTCAAACATTAAAACCTGAATTAAAATCTGAGGTTGAATTAGGTACAGAATGGAGAATGTTTGATAACAGATTAGGTTTCGAATTTTCTTTCTATGATTCTAAAACTAAAAACCAATTTATTCAAGTTCCTGCTCCAGCTACAAACCCTTTTGGTTATACTAATTATGCTATCAACGCTGGTAGTATTTCTAACAAAGGTTTCGAGCTTGTACTTTATGCAGATATCGTTAGAGGAGAAAAATTCAACTGGGATACTAGAATTAACTATTCACAAAATAAGAGTAGAGTAAATGATATTCCTGCTGAAGAAGGAACAGGAGGTAGAATCATTCTTACTGATCCAGGATCTAACAGCTACAGATATTCATTAATTGAAGGAAGACCATTTGGTGTAATTGAAGGTAAAAACTTGAAAAGAGATGATCAAGGAAGAATCTTAGTTAATGACGACAATACTATTCAAAGAACAGATTGGGAAGAAGTTGGTAATGCTAATCCTGATTTCATGTTAGGATGGTCTAACACTTTTAAATTCGGATCATTTACTGCAAACATCTTAATTGATGGACGTTTTGGTGGAGAAGTTCTTAGTTTAACTCAAGCAATCAACGATTACAATGGAGTATCTAAAGCTACAGGTGATGCTAGAAATGCTGGAGGTGTTAAAATTAACGGTGTAAGAGCGAGCGACGGAACTCCTGTAACTACAATGGATGCATTTGACTACTACAATGGAACAGCAGGTAGAAACGGTGCTTCTGGAGAATATGTTTACAGCGCAACAAATGTAAATGTTAGAGAGGTATCTATTGGTTATACTTTCAAAAAAGATAAATTACCATATGTTCAATCTGCAACTATCTCTTTGATTGCTAGAAACTTATTCTTTCTTTACAAAGATGCACCATTTGATCCAAATGTAGCTTTAAGTACAGGTGAAGGCTTACAAGGTGTTGATGTGTTTGGTTTACCTTCAACAAGAAATATCGGTCTTAATTTAAACTTAACATTCTAATCTTACAATCATGACATTAAATAAATTCAAAAAAACAGCGATATGCTTCTCATTGCTTGCGGCTTTTGGTTGTACAGACAATTTTGAGGAGATCAATAAAAATCCTGAAGGTGCTACTACAGAGCAGTTAGAACAGGATTATAACAATATTAAAAGTTTGTTTAAACCTGCTTTTAGTAGAATATACATATCAGATATTACTTGGCAATATCAAATTCAGCAAAGTTTACAAGCTGATGGATGGTCTGGATATATGATTACACCAGTTCCTTTTGGAGATACTAATAATTACGATTATGCATTAAATCCTGGATGGAATGGTTATGCTTGGGAAAGAGCTTATGTAGATATTATTGCAAATCTTTACAAAGTTGAACAAAGAGCTAAAGGTAAATACGATCAGTTTTATGCTTGGTCATTGATTGTAAAAGTAGTGCAAATGCAACGTATTACAGATATGTACGGACCTGCTGTATATTCTAAATATGGTGCTGAAGGTTCTGCTCTTTACGATTCTCAAAAGGATATTTATCTTCAAATGTTTAAAGATTTAGATTTTGCAGTTACTGAATTAACTAAAAGAATCGATGCTGGTGAATCTTCTACTTTTAAAGGAACAGATTTATCTTCTTACGACGGAGATTATGCACAATGGGTTAAGTATGCAAACTCACTTCGTTTGAGAATGGCAATGAGAATTGTTAAAGTAGATCCTGCATTAGCTAAAACTGAAGCTGAAAAAGCAGTTAATAATTCAATTGGTGTTCTTAAAGTTAATGCTGATGTAATGAAAGTTAAATCTCCTGTAGATCTTAACGTAATTGACGTAATGAGCCACTCTTGGGTTGGTTTATTCATGGGAGCTGATATGCAGTCTATCTTAGGAGGTTATCAAGATCCACGTATTTCTAAATATTGGAATACAGCAGAAATTACTCCTGGTCAGTATGCATCTATCAGAAATGGTGTAACGTATCCTTCTGGAACTACATATGCTAAATTCTCGCAAACAGGACCTAGAACAAAAACTGGAGAAGTTACTTGGATGTCTACTGCAGAGGTTTATTTC
This sequence comes from Flavobacterium sp. B330r, assembly GCF_056824325.1. Lineage (NCBI taxonomy): Bacteria > Pseudomonadati > Bacteroidota > Flavobacteriia > Flavobacteriales > Flavobacteriaceae > Flavobacterium > Flavobacterium sp. B330r. The sequence continues at coordinate 83,140 of NZ_CP124860.1, read as the reverse complement.
CTTAGAGCAGAAGGTGCTTTAAGAGGTTGGAACATGGGCGGAACAGCTCAAGAGTTTTATGAAGCTGGTATTAGAGCATCTTTCGAGCAGAATGGTGCAGAAGGAGCTTCGTCTTACGCTTCTGATAATACGAAAAAACCTCTTGATTATGTAGATCCATTATTCCCAGAAAATAATACTCCAGCAGTTTCTAAAATTACTGTTGCATGGGGAGCTACTAATGAAGAAAATCTGGAGAAAATTATAACTCAAAAATGGATTGCTACATATCCTGATGGACAAGAAGCATGGTCTGAGTTTAGAAGAACAGGTTACCCTAAACTATTCAGAATTAAAAACAATAAAAGCGGTGGCGTAATTAGCACTGAATTAGGAGTTAGAAGACTTCCTTTTGCTCAGTCTGAAGAAGCAAGTAACCCTGCAGGTGTTGCATCTGGAGTAACTGCCCTTGGTGGTCCTGATAACGGAGCTACAAGACTTTGGTGGGATGTTGATGCACCTAACTTCTAAAAAAAAATGGAATATTAAGTTTGGTTAGTAGTATGGTATAGATGGCGAAAGCGATCTATACCATTCTTAAAACCAAAATGGTAATTACTACAAAAAAGAAAAGAAATGAAAAGTGCTTTAGAAATAAAACCTGATATTAGTTACAAAAGCGCGGGAAAATTTGAAGAAACTCGATTTGAGAAAATTCATATTGAAATCTTTAAAGGCTCGATTGATGCTTCTGTAATTGTAGCCCAGGAAATTGCGCAGCTAATTAGGTCTAAGCAGGAGAAAAATAAATCTTGTGTTTTAGGTCTGGCAACAGGTTCTTCTCCTATCAAAGTTTATGAGGAACTAGTGAGAATGCACAGAGAAGAAGGACTTAGTTTTAGCAATGTAATCACCTTTAATTTGGACGAATATTATCCAATGACTAAGGAGAACAATCAGAGCTATCATTATTTCATGCATGAGCATCTTTTTAATCACATTGATATCAAATCTGAAAATATTAATATTCCTGACGGTACAGTAGCAATTGAGGAAATCAATCAATATTGTATCGATTATGAAATGAATATTAAAAATGCAGGTGGACTTGATTTTCAATTGCTTGGAATTGGTAGAACAGGACACGTTGGATTTAACGAGCCAGGTTCGCATATCAATTCAGGAACAAGAATTATTACCTTAGATCACATCACTAGAGTCGATGCTTCATCTGCTTTTAATGGTATCGATAATGTGCCGAAACGTGCCATAACAATGGGGGTTTCAACCATCATGAGGTCAAAACGTATTGTTTTGATGGCTTGGGGGCAAAATAAAGCAGATATTATAAAAAGAACAGTTCAAGGCGATATCAGTTCAGAAATTCCAGCAACATTTTTACAGAATCATCCAAACGCAACTTTTGTTTTAGATCAGTCGGCAGCTTCAGAGTTAACCCGTTTCAAAACGCCTTGGTTAGTTGGAGAATGTCTTTGGACTCCTGAATTAAAAAGTAAAGCGATTGTTTGGTTGTGTCAAAAAACAAAACAATCTATTCTGAAATTGACAGACCGTGATTATAACAATAACGGAATGTCTGATCTTTTGGCTCAAGAAGGTTCTGCTTATGATATGAATATTAATATGTTCAATATTTTGCAGCACACGATTACCGGATGGCCAGGAGGAAAACCAAACACAGATGATTCATTTCGTCCAGAAAGGGCAAATCCGGCAAAAAAGAGAATTATTCTTTTTAGTCCGCACCCAGACGATGATGTAATTTCTATGGGAGGAACATTTTCGAAGTTAATCAAACAAGGACACGATGTTCACGTAGTGTACCAGACCTCTGGAAATATTGCGGTTTCAGATGATGAAGCTTTAAAATTTGCAGAAGTTGCCAGTGATTTTATCGGAAATGAAAAATCAGATATCAATTTCAAATCAGTAATCGAATTTCTAAATAATAAATCTGAAAATCAGATCGATTCTTTAGAAGTAAGAAAATTAAAAGGATTGATTAGAAGAAGAGAATCTTACGGAGCAACAAGATATATTGGACTGAAAGATGAAAATACACACTTTTTAGATCTTCCTTTTTATGAAACGGGGCAAGTTAAAAAGAATCCGTTAGGGCCAGAAGATATTGCTATTGTAAAAAATATTATTTCAAAAATAAAACCACATCAAGTTTTTGCTGCTGGAGATCTTGCCGATCCGCACGGAACACATGAGGTTTGTTTAAATGCCATTTTTGCCGCTTTAAAAGAACTTAAACCAGAACCGTACATGGATGACTGTTGGTTATGGCTGTATAGAGGAGCTTGGCACGAATGGGATATTCACGAAATTGATATGGCAGTTCCATTAAGCCCATCAGAGGTTTTGTTGAAACGCCATGCTATTTTACACCATCAGTCTCAAAAAGACAGGGTGATGTTTCAAGGTAATGACTCTCGTGAATTTTGGGTTAGGGCAGAAGATCGAAATAAAAACACAGCCATCTTATATGATGAATTAGGTTTGGCTGAATATGAAGCGATCGAAGCTTTTAAACGTTTTGATTACTAAAAATTTTTTCCGATTCATTTTAGAATGAATCAAATAGCAAAATTCAGATTGATCTCATAGCAAAGTGAGGTAAAAGCTGAAATCATTCTGAGTTTTGTTTTTTTTATAAATTTAGGATACTTATAAAAAGCTATCCAACCAAAAAAAAGAAAAATGAAATATCTATTTGTACTATTATTTGCAGGTTTAACAGCAGGTGCTCAAGTCCAGAAGGAGCAGCTAAATCTTATGCCTTGGCCTCAGAATGTTGTTATTAATGAAGGTAATTTTAATTTAACTAAAAATTTTAAAGTAAACATTACAGGAAATCCAAACGCTAGAATATTTGGAGGAGTAACTCGTTTTTTGCGCCGCTTAGATGGTAGAACAGGTATATTTTTCGAACAAGGTTTTATTGAAAAACTAAATGAAGTTCCAAATGCAGAATTGCAGATCAATTGCACTAAAAGCGGTAAAATTGGTTTGTACGAAGACGAAAGTTATCATTTAGATATTACTTCTAATAAAATAACGATAAACGCATCAAGCGATTTAGGAGCTTTACATGGTTTAGAGACATTGTTGCAGATGCTTCAAAACAATTCAAAATCTTTTTATTTTCCAGTTTCCAAAATTTCAGATTTCCCAAGATTTACTTGGAGAGGTTTAATGATAGATGTTTCAAGACATTTTCAGCCAATTGACGTAATTAAAAGAAATATTGATGCATTGGCAGCGATGAAAATGAATGTTTTTCACTGGCATTTGGTTGATGATCAAGGTTGGAGAATTGAAATGAAAAAACATCCAAAGTTTACTCAATTAGCTTCGGATGGAATGTATTATACACAAGAGGAAATTAAAAATATCGTAAAATATGCCGATGAGCGCGGTATTTTAATTGTTCCAGAAATAGATGTTCCAGGTCACGGATCTGCAATTTTAACGGCTTATCCAGAAATTGGCAGTAAAGTAATCACGCTGACAGGAGGAACATCCGAAAAAAATATTCAAGGTACAGCAATTGCTACCTATGGAATTGAAAGAAATGCGGGTATTTTTTCGCCAACATTAGATCCTTCAAATCCTAAAACATATCAATTATTAAGTGAAGTTTTTGATGAGGTTTGTCCATTATTTCCAGGCGCTTATTTCCATATTGGAGGAGATGAAAACGAAGGAAAAGATTGGGATGCAAATCCGAAGATTCAAGAATTCAAAAAGAAACATAACTTAAAAACCAACCACGAATTACAAACTTATTTTACCATGCAATTGGCACCGATGTTAAAAAAGCACGGAAAACAATTGATGGGTTGGGAAGAAATCTTGACAAAAGATTTATCTAAAGAAGCTATTGTACATTCTTGGAGAGGTCCAAATGAAGGAATGCCAGCAGGACAATCTTTAGTAGATGCTGTTAAAAAAGGATACAAAACCGTTCTTTCAAATGGCTATTATATCGATCTAATGTACCCAATAGCAAGTCATTATTTAAATGATCCGATGCCAAAAGGAGCTAATTTAACTAGCGATGAAAAAGCAAGAATCTTGGGTGGAGAAGCTACAATGTGGACAGAATTGGCTACACCAACCACGATAGATTCTAGAGTTTGGCCAAGAACAGCTGCTATTGCTGAAAGATTGTGGTCTGCAGAAGATGTAGTGGATGTAGAAAATATGCGCAAACGTTTAGAACAGATCTCTTTCAGATTAGAAGAGTTAGGCATTACGCACATTCGCAACAAAGATGTTATTTTAAGAAATATTGCCAACAATCAAAACATTCAGTCGCTTGAAGAATTTTCTAAAGTTAGCGAGCCTTTAAAAGGATATACTCGTAACAAAGGAGGAACAGAGTACCAGATGTATTCTCCGTTTACCTTGTTTGCAGATGCATGCGGACCAGATGCAAAAGATGCACTTGCGTTTGATGCTGCAGTAAATCAATATTTAGCAAATAAATCGGCTGATAATAAAGCAAAAGTAACAGCATTTTTTAATAAATGGATTACTGTAAATAAAGACTTAACAGCGCTAAGTGCCAATGCGCCATTAGTGCAACCAATTTTGCCTTTGTCAAAAAAATTAAGTGATGCATCACAAGAATTATTGCTTGTATTAGATAATAAATCGACTTTAAAACCAGCAGATTTAAAAAGTCTAATAGAGCAATGCAATACAAAAGATCATGCTGACGTAGAATTGTCAGTTTATGAGAGTTTAAAGAAACTAATATAAATTTTGGTTGAGTTAGTGTTTTAGAGTTACATTAATCAGGCTTTTAATTATCTCTGCCGGAGTTCCACGGTAGAGATAGTTATAGCCAAAATTTCAGAAGTAAGCAGCACTTAACTTAATTCAATAATAAAAATATAAGCCATGAGACTAGTATTAACCTTTAAAACCAAATAGAAGAATAAGAATACCACAAAACATGACAAAAAACGAGAGTATAGATTGATGATTAGTCCCAAATTTATCATTTGTATTTAAGATTAATTTTTAGAATTATAAATAAATATCAATCACTGCTATTTACTAATGATTATGAATGAATCAGTAATAGTAATATTTATCTATAGAATGTAATTTGAGTTTATTTCCAATCGACCGCGGGGTTCCAATCTGCAGTTGAGCGAAACCCAGAAGATTTTAAAAGCTTCTGTGGCCCAATTATTTATTTTCTATTAACTAATATTTATTAACTATGAAACATTATTACAGATTGCTCTTTTTGTTATTGTTTCCCTTACTAGCGTTGGCTCAACCAGCTCACGGAAAAAAAGTAGTGGGGTATTATGCGCAATGGTCTATCTATGCTAGGGATTTTAATGTTCCTAAAATTGATGGAAGTAAAATAACGCATTTAAATTATTCTTTTTATGGCACAACTTATGATCCTGCCCATCCAGAGAATACCAAATTAAAATGTTTAGATACTTATGCTGATTATGAGCATATGGAAGGTGGCATTCCGTGGGATGCTCCAGTAAAAGGAAACTTTTATGATTTAATGAAATTAAAAGAAAAGTATCCGCATTTAAAAATTTTAATTTCTGTTGGAGGCTGGACAAAAGGACAAGATCTTTCTCCAATTGCTGCAAGTCCTGTAGCAAGGGCAGCTTTAGCAGCAGATATGGCAAACTTTATTACTACATATCCGTTTATTGACGGTTTTGATATCGATTGGGAATATCCTCTTTCGGGTGGAACTGACGGTACAGAAATAGTAAATGGTGCGCCTGTTCCTCCGCAAAAATACAGTCCAGACGATAATAAAAATTTAGTGCTTTTATTGAAAGCAATGCGTCAGGCAATGCCAAATAAATTGGTTACCATTGCTGCTGGAAACAATGTTAGAAACGTTGCTAAACAGTATTTAGGGCCAAACAACAGAGCGCAGTATGGCATGAGCGAAGATATTTCGACTTACTGTGATTATATTACCTATTTCGGATATGATTTTGGAGGAAACTGGTATGATAAAACCTGCTATAATGCTCCTTTATATGCAAGTGGGAACACTAATGATCCGTTGTATGGCGCAACGCAATCAGAATCATTAGACGAATTAACCAATCAATATCTAAACGTAATTGGTTTTCCTGCGAATAAATTAATCATGGGATTGCCTTTCTACGGAAAAAAATTCGATAACGTTGCTGCAAATTCGACAAATGGATTATTTGTTTCAGCACCAAGATATATCGTTCCCGGATGTACAAATCCGCAAAACCCAACCGGAACATGGGATGGTTCAGGAGCTTGTGAAAAATCTGGAAGTATCGAAATCTGTGATTTAGTTGGAAATCCAGTTACCAATTCGCATGCTTATTTAGATCCAAATACGATGATGGTAACGCCATCTGCGGCTTCGGCAGGATGGGTACGTTATTTTGATAATACTACAAAAGTTCCTTATTTATATAATGCTACTAGAAAAGAGTTTATTTCTTATGAAGATAAACAGTCAATGGACTTAAAAGTGCAGTATATAAAATCGAAAAACTTAGCAGGAGGTATGATTTGGGAATTATCTCAAGATACCAGAGGTGCAATTCCTAATTCATTATTAAACCAAGTGGATGCTTCTTTCGGCAGTGTTGTTCCAGGAACAGTAAGTATTTCTGGTTCTGTAAAAAACGGATCGACTTTGGTTACCAATGTTACTGTCGAATTGCGTAATGCATCTAATGTCGTTATCCAGACAGTAGTTTCTCAAACAGGAAACTTTGCATTCAATAATTTAACTTCAGGACAAAACTATTCGCTTACAGCATTAAAAGCGAGTTATACCTTTGTTCCAGTATCGTTAAATAATGTAACGGTAAATCAGACGGCAGTTGTAATTAACGGAACACAGCCAACCTATACCGTAAGCGGAACAATTGTAGACGGAAGTGGTCCCGTTTCTGGTGTAACCGTTTCAGCAGTTTCAGGAAGCACAACTTTAACAGCAGTTTCAAATGCAAGTGGCGCTTACAGCGTTGCAGGTTTAACAGCAGGTTTAAACTTCACGGTTACAGCTTCAAAATCTGGATTTTCTTATACTCCAGCTTCAACAGTTTACAATGCAATTGATGCCAACAAGACGTTGAATTTCACTCAAGGCGCAGCAGTTGTAACATACACTGTAAGCGGAACAGTTCTTAACGGAAGTACAGCAGTTTCTGGCGTAACGATTACAGCAGCTTCTACAGCAGGAAATGTTACGGCAACAACTAATTCAACTGGGGCATATTCATTAACTTTAGCTTCTGGCGGAAATTATACTGTAACTGCAGCTTTAACAGGACAGACATTTACACCGGCGTCGACAGTTTATTCTAATTTGAATGCCAATAAAACATTAAACTTTGCTCAGGATGTTGTAACGACTTCAAGTAAAATTAGCGGAACAGTTAAAAACGGAACAACTCCAGTTTCAGGAGCCAAAGTAGAATTGGTTTTACCTTGGACAGATAATGCACATCCGTGGAAAAGTGTTCTGGCAACAACAGATGCACAAGGAAAATACAGTTTTGATAATTCTGTTATAGACGGTTATACAGCCATTACAAGTTTAAAACTAAATACTTGGTCAAACGGAGAAGTTAATTATTATCCAAATAATCTAGCCAACTTTGCAGTTCCTGCAAGTCCAACAACGTACAACTTCAATACAAGTTCAACGGCTAGAGTAGCATTAGCTGCAGCTACAAACTTAATCAGCGGAACGGTGAAAAACGGTTCAACGCCTGTGGCAAATGCAAAAGTAGAAATTGTTTTACCATGGACAGATAACACGCACAACTGGAAAAGCGTTCTGGCAACAACAGATGCATCAGGAAATTACGCTTTTGATGATTCAGTTGTAGCGGGTTATACACAAATTTTAAGTTTGAAATTAAATTCATGGCAAAATGGAGAAGTAGCTTATTATCCAAATAATCTAGCAAACTTTGCTGTTCCAACAGCGCCAACAGTTTATAATTTCAATACACAAACAACGGTTGTAACTAAGCCAGTGGTTGCTATTACAGCACCAACAGCTTCGGCGATTGCTATAAATTTAGGTTCGGCAATTAACTTTGTTGCCAGTGTTGGATTAAGCGCTACAGATGCCACTACAATTTCATCTGTTGTATTTAGTTTAGACGGACAAAGCATAAGCGCTACAAATTCTTCAGGAACTTATACAGCGGTTTGGACACCAGTAGCAAATCAGTTTGGAGTTTCTCATACATTAACTGTTACAGCTACGGCTTCAAACGGAACAACAGATTCAAAAACATATACTTTTACATTAAATTGTTCGGGTGCAAACTGTCCAAATTCATTGCCTGTAATCACTTGGAATTCACCATCAAATACTACGGTATACCAAAGCTCTTTCCAAGTTGTGCCAATTTCAGTTACAGCTGTCGATAGTGACGGATCAGTTTCTGGTGTTACAATTACCATAAATGGAGGCACGTTTAACATGACAGCTGGTACAAATAATACGTACACGTATAATTTTACGCCAACTGCATATCAAGATTATCCAATTGTAATTAAAGCAACCGATAATAAAGCTGCTGTAACGACATTAAACAATACTATTAAAATTGCTACTATAAGCGGTAATAGATTTATACCGCTTCCATCTAAAATTATTTTAGGATACGCGCATTCTTGGGAAAATACTGCTGCTCCATTTTTATATTTCTCTCAAATGGTCGGAAGTAAATTTAACGTAGTGGATTATTCTTTCGTAGAAACCGTTAATCGCGATGGTTATACACCAATATTAACAACAAACGATGCGAGATATTTGACCAATGGTGTTTTCAATAAGCAATTGCTGAAAAACGATATAAAAGCCTTAAGAGATAGCGGAGTTCCTGTTATTGTTTCTATTGGAGGTCAAAATGGTCATGTTGTTTTAGATAATGTAACTCAGAAAAATATTTTTGTTAATGGTCTAAAAGCAATTATCGACGAGTATCAATTTGATGGAGTTGATATTGATTTTGAAGGCGGATCGATGAATTTTAGTGCAGGAGGTTTAAGAGATATTTCTTATGCGGGTATTTCGGCTTATCCAAGATTGAAAAACGTAGTAGATGCTTTCAAAGAATTAAAAGCATACTATGGGCCTGGATTTTTATTGACTGCAGCTCCCGAAACACAATATGTACAAGGAGGATATACTACTTACACAGATACTTTTGGTTCGTTCTTACCAATTATTCAAAACTTACGCAACGAGTTAGATTTGCTAGCGGTACAATTGTATAACACAGGAGGAGAAAACGGATTAGATGGTCAATATTATGGTACGGCTAAGAAATCCAACATGGTTACAGCTTTGACTGATATGATCATAAAAGGGTATAACATTGCTTCAACAGGAATGCGTTTTGATGGACTACCAGCCTCAAAAGTTCTTATTGCATTACCAGCTTGTCCGAGTGCAGCAGGTAGCGGTTATTTAACTCCAACAGAAGGAATTAACGCTCTGGATTATTTAAGAAACGGAACCAATTTCTCAGGAAGAACATACACTATGCAGCCAGGCGGACCTTATCCTTCTTTAAGAGGTTTAATGACTTGGTCTGTAAACTGGGATGCTTCATCTTGTGGTAATTCATCTGAATTGTCTAAAGCGTACGCAGCATATTTTGCATCGCAAGCCACAGCAAAAACATTAGTTCTTGAAGATATTTCAGCAGAAAGTAATACGACTGTTGCCTATTTTAGAAACAATACCTTATCGGTATCTAATGAAACAGAAGACATTGCTCAGGTTGATGTATTCAATACCATAGGACAAACTGTTACAAGTTCTAGAAATATTCAAAACAACAAAGAAGTATTGCTTCATAGTCCAAGTTTTGCTAGTAGACAAATTTTTGTCGTGATCGTAACAGATAAATCTGGACACAAAAAGTCATTGAAAGTAATGAACTTTTTAAACTAAAAAAGAATTAAAAATTTAGAAATAAAAAACGGGACGGTTAAAATTGAGTTTGGTTATTTATGTTTTAATCTATTTTATTTCTAAAAAATGCCACTTTAGGTAATTTGTTATTTGGTTTTTGCCTCAAGATGTGCATTATGAACCTGGTAGTTTTACTGCCAGGTTTTTTTATCCTTAAATATTTCTACTATTTTATGCATCCAAATAAGGATCTAAAACTTCTGCGAGTTTGTTAAGCCAATAAAAACTATCATCAATATTCTTTACTCCAAATTTGATGGTTTCACAATCTCTCATAACACATAATGAAAGTGCATTATTTACTTCTCTAATTATTTTTGCCATTTCTTTACAATCAATTTTATCAGCAAAAAAATCATTTAATCTTGTTTCAACTTCGGTTGAAAAGTTATCTGTAATCATAATCTTATATTTTTAGTAAATATATTAAAATATGACACAAATTTGTGTCGTAATAAAAAATAATTGTTAGGACTTTTGAAATATGGATATTTCAGAAGAAACTTTTATTAAAAATCTTGGAATTCACATTAGACAACTGCGTGAAAAAAAAGGTTTATCTCAACAGGATTTAGCTGATGATTGTGGTATTCCCAGAAACCAGATTGGTAGAATTGAAAGGGCTAAAATAAATACAGGTATAAAAACTCTTATAAGGATTGCAAATGCTTTAGATATTGAACTTGTAGAGTTATTAAGCTTTCATTTAAAGTAATTTATAATAAATCTACTAAATCTGCGAGAAACCCTTTGCTAACTTTGCGCATACCTTCGCGCCTTTGCGGTTAAAAAACTTTCACTATTTTTGAGACCAAATACAATTGTTTCAGAATCCATGCAGAAATTCATTAGCTTAATTGCACTACTCTTTATTTTTACAATAAGTACAGCTCAAAATAAATTCGGAAATCCAGAAGCTGATCCTTTACAAATTCAGAAAACTTACGAGCAATGGTCGGTTTATAATAAAGGAATTATGCTTTCGAGAGATTTCACTGCACTTGATTCCTCTTCAAAAGAAATCTCAAAAGAAGCTTTTTTAGATCAGCTAGCAAACGGAAATTTCATTCCAGTTCGATTGAAATCAGAAGCGAATATGTATGTTTATAAGCTATTCAAAATTCAGCCAAAAACAGATACAAGCATAAAAGCCACCATTAATCAAATTGGTTTTGATGCTTATAAAAATTATAAAATGGAAGGAACCGCTTTTCCGCAATTTTCATTTAAAGATTTAAAAGGAAATCTGGTGACCAACGAATCCATGAAAGGAAAAATCATTGTGATCAAATGCTGGTACATTCACTGTACGCCTTGCATTAGAGAATTTCCTCAGGTAAATAAATTAGTTTCAGAATACAAAGATCGAAACGATATTGTTTTTATGAGTTTAGCCGAAGATTCAACAGAACAATTAAAAACATTTTTAGCTAGAAAACCACTTTCATATTCCGTTATTCCAGACATGAAGGAATATATGAATGAATCGTTGCAATTGAATTCATTCCCAACACATTTTATCATAAACAAAGAAGGAATGATTGCTAAAGTGCTTCCAAATTTTGAGAGTTTAGAAGTGGCGCTTGCTAAAGAAAGTAAGTTATAAGTTTTAATTAATCTCGCAATCCCGATAGCTATCGGGAGCGAAGTCGCAAAGTTTTATGGCAAAGTAACCTCATTTTGTCATTTCTGACAAGATTGCGTGACGATTAAACAGCATTAAACAAAACTCTGCGCCTTAGCGACTCTGCGAGAACCTCTCATCACCAGCATAAAAACCTTAGCACCTTAGTATCTTTGCAACTTAGAACCTTTTTCACTACTTTTGCACGAAATTAATTAAAAAGACATTCATGTTAACAGTCAATAATTTATCAGTTCAATTTGGCAAACGAATTTTGTTTGACGAAGTAAATACCACATTCACTCACGGAAATATTTACGGCGTTATTGGAGCCAACGGTGCTGGAAAATCTACATTTCTTAAAATTATCTCAGGTGATATGGACCCAACTTCGGGACATATTCATTTGGAGCCAGGAAAACGTATGTCGGTTTTAACGCAAAACCATAACTTGTTCGATGAGCATACTGTTTTGGAAACCGTTTTAATGGGAAATAAAGTTCTGTACGCTGTTAAAAAAGAAATGGATGAACTTTATTTAGATTATAATGATAAAAATGCTGACCGAATAGGGGAGTTACAAGTTCAGTTTGAAGAAATGAACGGATGGAATGCCGATTCTGATGCTGCAGCGATGTTATCTAACTTAGGAATCACAGAAGCAGATCATTATACTTTAATGTCTGATATGGAAGGAAAAATGAAAGTACGTGTGCTTTTGGCACAAGCGCTTTTTGGAAATCCTGATGTACTGATTATGGATGAGCCTACCAACGATTTGGATTTCGAGACAATCGCTTGGTTAGAAAACTTCTTGGCAAACTACGAAAACACTGTAATTGTGGTATCTCACGACCGTCACTTTTTGGATGCGGTTTGTACACATATCTCTGATATTGATTTCGGAAAAATCAATCACTACTCAGGAAACTATACGTTCTGGTACGAGTCTAGCCAATTAGCAGCAAAACAACGCGCACAGCAGAACAAAAAAGCAGAAGAGAAGAAACAAGAGTTGGAAGAATTTATTCGTCGTTTTAGTGCAAACGTGGCGAAATCTAAACAAGCAACTTCTCGTAAAAAAATGATTTCGAAATTAAATATTTCTGAAATCAAACCATCTAGCCGTCGTTATCCTGCGATTATTTTCGATCAGGATCGTGAAGCTGGAGATCAGATTTTGAATGTGGAAAACTTGTCTGCTTCTGTAGATGGAGAAGTTTTGTTTAAAGATATTAACCTGAATATGGCGAAAGGCGATAAAATCGTTCTTTTCTCTAAAGATTCACGTGCTACAACAGCTTTCTACGAAATCTTAAACAACGAGCAAAAAGCAGATTCTGGAAACTTCGATTGGGGAATTACAACCAACCAAGCCTATTTGCCAGCTGAAAACCACAAATATTTCGAAAACGACTTAAGTTTAGTTGACTGGTTACGTCAGTACGCTAAAACAGAAGAAGAGCGTGATGAGGTATTTATTAGAGGTTTCTTAGGGAAAATGATTTTCTCTGGAGAAGAAGCTTTAAAAACGTCTAGAGTTTTATCTGGAGGAGAAAAAGTACGTTGTATGCTTTCTAGAATGATGATGGAGCGTGCAAACGTTTTAATGCTTGATGAGCCAACAAACCACTTAGATTTGGAGTCTATTACAGCTTTCAACAACTCGTTGAAAAACTTTAAAGGTTCTGTAATCTTCACAACGCATGACCACGAGTTCGCGCAAACTGTTGGTAACAGAATCGTAGAATTGACACCAAACGGAGTTATCGATCGTTACATGACATTTGACGAATATCTTGATGATGAAAAAATTCAAGAACAAAGAAAAAAGATGTACAATCTTTAATTTTTAAATTCCAATTTGAAAATTCCAAATTCCAATCTTTGATTTTTACAACTTTGTCAAAGTTTAAAACTTTGACGAAGTTCTACACCCATAAAAAAAATCCCAAACTCCAAGTTTAATTTGGAATTTGGGATTTTTTAATTTGTTATTTATCACTTATTTACTGCCGAACATTTTAGCGAAAATCCAGATAATAATCGCAATGATAAAAATTACGATAAAAATCCCGAATCCCATTCCGGCTTTAAAAATGTCTCCAATAACTTCACAGCTTGTAAATGAAAACAGTATTACGAATACCATTAACAATCTTAGTATTTTATTTTGCATGATTCTGATATTTTAAATTGATACTTAAAATTACTTCAGGAATAGGCAAAATGTGTTATAGAATTTTTTGGAAATGTTTTAGGATTTGGATTTTATAATTTTTATTTCTAAAGTGACAAGCCAAATAATTACTGCTATTTCCGCTAGAAAGTAAATAATTCCAAAAATAGAAATGCTTTCATAATTGTGGATTAAAATTCCAAATGTTAGGATGCAATAAAGAATATTAGCTGTATAAATTATTTTTAAAAACGATTTCCAATTTTGCTTGACTAAAGAATAACAACTGATTGAATAAACGAAAAATGTGCATGAAATAATTGAAAGGTATTCGAATATATCTTTAGATAAACCGAAAAAATCATTGAAATTTCTAAGAACAAAAAAGAGTAGAATAGTTGTAAGCAAAGCTCCAAAACCATCTACAAGAAATATGTTTTTAGGTTTTTTTAGAAAATTTTTAAGTATCACTGGACTATAACTTTAAGATATTTGCTAATACCCATATATTTTAGAAAGTTCTCTGCTAAATTCTTTTTCCCAGTATTCTGGTACTTCGAAACTAATTACTTTTGTAATTTTGTGCTGTTTCACATTTTTATTTGGAAGATTTTCAGCAAATGAAACAATTTCATCGAGGTCAACAGGAATTCTTGATAATTTTGCAATTTGTGAACCAATTAAGTCTTGAAGTAAATGAACTGCTCCCTCGTATTTTGAAGGAACATGTACGAATCTGATTCTTTCTTCAAAATTGACAATATATTCTAAGTAGTCTTTAATTAACTTAGTGACATGATGAATTTCATCTAAATCGCCTGGCTCTCCTGGTTTTCCCCAACTTTTTGTGAGTCGATCTAACAAGCCAACAGCTGGTGCTGACATTTTTCTTAATTCTGTAATTTTTTCCCCAATCCATTCGGATGCTTGATCTGATTTTATACTTTCAAATTGCCTTAAATATAATCCTTCTTTTAAATCGTCAAGTTTTCTAAAAAGAGGTTTGTTTAAAAACCTCATAAGTTCAGCTGTTAATCTGTATTCCCAACCCAAAGGTTTATCAATAATAATTCTTTTTACCAGAGGAGGGTATTCGTCAAAATCTTTAAGGATAAAAATTTGTTCTTTTAGTAGAATTTGGTCAGTATTATTTCCTAATGAGGAAGAAATAAATTCCTCATGTTTTTCTCTCCATACAAATAAAATATTAGCCGAATATCTCAATTCATCAGAATCAATAAGTTTATGACAATTTCTACATAACCAAATCGAATTAGTAATTTCTGACCTTGCATAATCAGTCATTTTGCTGTTAAATCTTTTAGAACCAGTTCTTGCTCCAAAAATATGAGCAGCTTCACCAATTTTTATTGATTTTTCAGGGTCTGAATTTGGACCGATTGTGTTTACTCTGCAATCTGGATTAGAACATTTATAACCAGCTCTTTTTGCTAAAGTATCAACTGTGGTTTTATTAAAATCTGGATTCATTAATTAATATTTTTAATTAAAAAATTTAATAGTAAAAGTAAGTTTTTTATTTATGTGGACTTTGAAAAAAAGTTTCATTTATTTCAAAAAACATTTCTCTATTCAACACCCCAACAAATAAAATCAGATTCCGTATATTTGTGCAACCAAACATTACAATCACTTATGAGTCAAAAAGTATTACTTAATTCGAAAGAAGTTACTATCATACTCCATCGTTTGGCTTGTCAGTTAATCGAAAAACATCTTGATTTCTCTGAAACTATTTTAGTGGGAATTCAGCCAAGAGGCGTTTTTTTAGCTGAACGTTTAAAACAAATATTAGAAAACGAATACAAGGTTCCTGAAATTTCTTTAGGATATCTGGACATCACTTTTTTTAGAGATGATTTCCGTCGTACTGATAAACCGCTTGAAGCCAATAAGACCCAAATCAATTTTATAGTCGAAGACAAAAAAGTCATTTTTATCGATGACGTTTTGTTTACAGGAAGAAGCATTCGTTCGGCGTTAACTGCCATTCAATCTTTTGGAAGACCTTCAGAAATTGAATTATTGGTTTTAATAGACAGACGTTTCAGTCGTCATTTACCAATTCAGCCCGATTATAGAGGTCGTCAGGTAGATGCTATTAATGGTGAAAAAGTAATTGTAAGCTGGAAAGAAAATGATGGTGAAGATGTTGTTCACCTAGTGACAAATTAGTTTAATCGGTTAACCGGTTAATTGTTTAATCGGAAAAGCCAATGATTAAACAATTAGAGAATTTAAAAAAGTTGAACCGTTAAATCGGTTAACTGTTTAATCGGAAAGAAAGCGATTAAACGATTAAACAAATAAACAATTAAACAGAAAGATGAAAGAATTAAGCGTAAATCATTTATTAGGAATTAAATATATCAACGAGAATGATATTAACCTGATTTTTGAAACGGCAGATCATTTTAAAGAAGTCATTAATAGACCGATTAAGAAAGTTCCTTCATTACGAGATATTACCATTGCCAATATTTTCTTTGAAAATAGTACCAGAACTAAACTCTCTTTTGAATTAGCACAGAAACGTTTATCTGCTGATGTAATCAGTTTTTCTGCAGCTCAGTCATCGGTTAAAAAAGGAGAGACCTTGATTGATACTGTTAATAATATCCTTTCGATGAAAGTTGATATGGTTGTAATGCGCCACTCCAATCCCGGAGCGGCTTATTTTTTATCTAAAAATGTCAAAGCCAGTATCGTAAACGCCGGAGACGGAGCGCACGAACACCCAACTCAGGCTTTATTAGACAGTTATTCGATCAGAGAAAAATTGGGTGATGTTGCTGGAAAAAAAGTAGTTATTGTAGGCGATATTCTGCATTCGAGAGTAGCCTTATCCAATATATATGCTTTGCAGATGCAAGGCGCAGAAGTAAAAGTTTGTGGACCAAAAACGTTGATTCCGAGATATATCGAATCGCTTGGTGTTACCGTTGAACCGAATTTGCGTAAAGCGCTAGAATGGTGCGATGTTGCGAATATGCTTCGTGTACAAAACGAACGTATGGATGTGAATTTCTTCCCATCGACACGCGAGTACGCACAGCAATATGGGGTTGACAAACCGCTTTTGGATTCGCTAGGAAAAGAAATAGTAATTATGCACCCAGGGCCAATCAATAGAGGAGTAGAAATTACTTCTGAAGTGGCAGATTCTGATCATTCGGTGATCTTGAATCAGGTGGAGAATGGTGTTGCGATTAGAATGGCGGTTATTTATTTGCTGGCTTCTAAGATACAGTAGGTTTTTTTAGTGATTAGTGATTAGTGATTAGTGATTAGTGTTCAGTTTTAGTATTCAGTCTCGGTCTCGGTTTTCAGTTTTGAAATGAGTGTTGCATTGAATGAAGTGTTTTTTTTAACGAAATATGCTTTGCGAATGTGGGCTTCGACTTCGCTCAGCCTGACAAACGTGAAACTTGAAACCTCAAACTTTAAACCTGAAACTTTAAACCTGAAACCTGAAACTTTAAACCTGAAACTTGAAACAACAAAAAAACTTACTAAATTAGCATCATAAAATACAAGCCCCACAAATTATAAAAATGAAAGTAGATCAAAAAGGACATACGGTTACGATTAAAGATACTCAAGGAGACGTAAACGCTTTCTTGGAAAAAGTGACGCAACAGTTTAAAACCTTTGAAAAACAAAATATTATAATCGATTTATCAGCTGATGTAGCAATTACAGAAAAAGATTTGAAAGCTTTTTTACCACTTTCTAAGCTTCATAAAAAAGCAAAAAAATCTTTTGTTATAGTTGCAACCGATCTTGATTTTAATGCTATTTCAGATAAGTTGGCTGTGGTTCCTTCACTTTTGGAAGCGCATGATATTATCGAAATGGAAGAAATCGAAAGAGACCTAGGGTTTTAATTGTAGATTTTAGAGTTCAGATTTTAGATTTTGAATGTTGAAGTCTAAAAAACAATCTAAAATCTAAAATCAACAATCTAAAATGAAGTTAACCATACTTGGCTGTTATGCCGCAACTCCGAGAACACTTACTAATCCGACTTCGCAGGTTCTAGAAATTAAAAACCGATTGTTTTTAATTGATTGTGGAGAGGGAACTCAAGTTCAGCTTCGAAAGAATAAGATTAAATTCTCAAAAATAAATCACATTTTTATTTCCCATCTTCACGGCGATCACTTGTACGGATTAATTGGGACGATTTCTACTTTTTCTCTTTTGGGAAGAACAACCGATTTACATGTTTATGGCCCAAAAGGAATTAAAGAATTAATTCTTCTTCAGTTAAAATTGACGGAATCTTGGACAACTTATTCTTTGTTTTTTCACGAATTAGAATCAAAAGAAAGTGAAGTTATTTTTGAAGATAAAAAGGTTATTGTAAAAACGATTCCGTTAAAGCATCGTGTTTATACCAATGGCTTTCTGTTTCAAGAAAAACCAGATGAAAGAAAACTAGATATTGAAGGGGTTCAGCGTTATGATATTCATGTGGCTTATTATCAGAAAATCAAAAATGGAAGTGATATCACACTTGATGATGGAACTGTAGTCGAAAATAAAAAATTGACTTTTGATCCGCCACCAACAAAAAGTTATGCCTTCTGTTCTGATACGGTTTACAACGAAGAGATCATTCCGATTATAGAGAATACGGATATTTTATATCATGAGTCTACGTTTCTGGAATCTGAAGCAAGACTGGCAGAAAAAACCTTGCATTCTACTGCAAAAGAAGCAGCCAATATTGCATTGAAAGCCAATGTAAAACAATTAATTTTAGGTCATTATTCAACACGTTACGACGGAATTGAGCGTTTTAAAGAAGAAGCCGAAACGGTTTTCCCAAATGTGCTTTTGGGAGATGATGGACGTAGTTTTGAGTTTTAACTAAAAAAGGTTCTAAGGTTCTGAGATGCTGAGGTTCTAAGGGACTAAGTTTGTATGTGGTTGTTTCAGGTTTAACATTTCACGTTTGTCAGGCTGAGCGAAGTCGAAGCCCACGTTTGCAAATCAAGTTCTGTTTATAAAAGCATTTCGACTTCGCTCAGTGTGACAGTCAAATATTCAGATTCTGTCAACCTGAAACCTGAAACCTGAAACAATAATCTAAAATCTAAAATCAACAATCTAATATCATAAGTCATGAACGATTTAAGTAATTATAGAAAATCTTACGAGAAAAGCGAATTATTAGAAAGTACTATTCCCGAAGATCCAATTAATCTTTTTAACCGATGGTTTCATGAGGTGGAAGATTTTGGCGGAAGCGGAGAGGTGAATGCCATGACGGTTTCGACAATTGGATTGGACGGCTTTCCAAAGGCTCGCGTGGTTTTATTGAAGAAATTTTCGGAAGAAGGGTTTATCTTTTATACCAATTACAATTCCGAAAAAGGAAAAGCAATAGAAGCAAACCCAAATGTTTGTCTGTCTTTTTTTTGGCAGGAAGCAGAACGTCAGGTAATCATTAAAGGAATAGCTCAGAAAACATCTGAGATTATTTCAGATAATTATTTTGATTCTCGTCCTGATGGAAGTAAGCTTGGAGCGATTGTTTCGAAGCAAAGTGAAGTGATTCCGTCCAGAACTTTTTTAGAAGAAAACTTAAAAAAACTAGAAACTGAATTTGAAGGAAAAGCAATTCCCAGACCCGAAAATTGGGGTGGTTATATTGTGACTCCATTACAAGTTGAATTTTGGCAGGGAAGACCCAACAGGCTTCATGATAGAATTCGCTACACGAGCCAGTCAGATTTTTCTTGGAAGATTGAAAGGTTATCTTCTTAAAAGTAGTTTTACGTAAGAATTTTATATAATAAATAAAAAAATAAATGCATTTCATCGATTAATTTTGCACTTTAACGGTAAATTGAATACGTTTGGTATACAATAATACGAACGATATTTATTCAAAGATAAATTTAAAGGATTTGCCCCAACATTTACTTTAAACCGCTAAAATGCTGATGATTATGAAAAAGATTATGCGCACCATGTTGTTCATTGCGATTCTTGTCGCAATGAACGCATGTTCTGCTGACTCCGCTGAAGCTGGCTTGGAAACTACTACTCCAACAGAAACACTTGTTGCAAATTACACATACAACGATACCGAAATAGAGACGATGAGATTAATAAACGAATACCGTTTGAGTATTGGTTTAAATTCTCTGGAAAGAATTAATCATATATCTTATAAATGTGAAGAGCATAATAAATATATGATTCAGAATAATGTTGTAGATCATAACGATTTTGTTGCTAGGTCTACTAATATGACTAATGTATTGGGAGCTAAAAGAGTAGGAGAGAATGTTGCCTACAATTATAAAACTCCAGAGGCCGCTGTAAGGGCTTGGCTTGATAGTCCAGGGCACAAAGAAAATATAGTTGGCGATTATACTCATTTTGGGTTATCTGTAACCACAGATGCAGCTACAGGAAAAAAATACTACACTAACATATTTGTGAAGCTTTAAAAATATATTGAACAGGTTGGTTTTTTAGAAGTCGTTGTGATTCATAGAATTGCAACGACTTTTTAAATTAAAAAAAGCTGCCTTTATGGTAGCTTTTTTTGTTTATCTGTTTTTTTAGGTTATAAAGCCGTAATAATAAATTCGCTTCGTCTGTTTGCCTGATGTTCTGCTTCAGTGCATGGAACACCGTCTGCGCATTTATTAACCAGTTCTGTTTCGCCATAGCCTTTTCCTGTTAGTCGGTTAGGCGCTATTCCGTTTTTAATGAGCCACTGGATGGTCGATTTTGCTCGACGGTCAGATAACGCTTCGTTGTACTGGTGCGAAGCTCTGCTGTCTGTGTGCGAGCGGATATCCAGCTTCATGCTTGGATTATCGTTTAAGACAACGAGTATTTTTTCCAGATCAAGCGCCGCTTCGGTTCTAATGTTAGATTTATCCAAATCAAAATAAATCATTTTGATTCCGAAGCATTTTCCCAAATCATCGCCCACAGTAACCTTGCAGGTTGATTTTTCAAGTGCAATCGGAAGATTGGTCTTGCCGCTTGTTTTATCTATGGTTATGGTTACTTCTTTTGTAGCGAATTCAGGTTTTTCTGCTCTTACGAAATAGGTTTTTCCGCATTCAACATCAAAAGTGTACATTCCGGAACCGTCTGCAGCGGCAGAGTTTTTAAGGTTCATCTGATCGTCATACAGAGTGACTTTTGCTCCCGGAAGCGCAAGTCCTGTTTCGGCATCCGATATTATTCCGTATAGCTGTTGGATGCATTTTAGCCTTCTGGTTTCTAAGAACCTGTAGATATCATCAGAACCCTGTCCTCCATCTTTATTGGAAGTGAAAAACCCTCTTCTCGTTTCAGGATCAATAATATACGCAAAGTCATCTTTTGGAGAATTGACATCTGCCCCGACATTCTGAATGTTGCTTACTTTTCCGCTATTGTCAATATTGGCCACAAAAACATCCAATCCTCCGAGACCCGGATGCCCGTCAGACGCAAAATAAATCTCGTTTTCAGAAGTTAAGTAAGGATACGTTTCTTTTCCTTCCGTATTAATCGCGTTTCCGAGATTTTGCGGAGGCCCAAACCCGCCATTTGAATTTATAGTTACTTTATACAGATCAGACTCTCCAAAAGATCCCGGCATATCGGAAGCAAAATACAGCGTTTTTTCGTCTGGGCTCAAAGCCGGATGGCCTGTGCTGTAATTATTGCTGTTGAATGGAAGTTCCGCAATATTAGTCCATTTGCCGTCTTTTCCCAGTTCTGCTTTATAAAGCTTGATTAAAGTGACCCTGCTTTCGTCCTTGCCTTTCTTGCCGTCAATATAGTTGTTTCTGGTAAAATAGACTGTTTTTCCGTCTTTGGTGAAAACAGGAGAAGCTTCGTGAAATTTGGTATTAATAGCCGATTTAAACTTATTTACTTTTGATGTGGTCCCAGTTGCGGGATCCAGATCAGCATTATAAATATTGGTGAAATATTCTCCTGTCCATTTGTGTTTGCGCTGTACAAAATTTCCCGTATCCCGTGCAGATGCAAAGTAGATTTTGCTGTTGTACACAAACGACCCGTAATCGGAGTATTGGCTGTTGATGCCAGCGTCTTCTATCTGGTACCTCCCAGAATTTGCTTTAATCTGGTCGAGATAGTTCATGTCTTCTCTGTAGAGCTTTCCTCTGCTGTCATTTTTTGATACGGCATTGAATTCTTCCAAAAGCCTATTGGCTTTGGCGATATCTCCAGCTGATTTTAAAGATTGTGCGTATCTAAAAAAGTATTCCGGCTCGGGATTTGGATTCATGGCAAATAATTCGCCGTACCATTTTGCCGCGTTCTGGAAATCTGAATTGAAATAATAGGCATTTCCCAGTTTTTTAAACATGTCTTCAGATTTGTAGCCTTTGGCCGCAACTTTTTCATAAGTCTTTATTGCATCGACATAGGCGTAGCTGTCATATTTTTTGTCTGCAGCATTTATTTTTGCCTGCTGGGCATGGCTGCCGAATGAAAAAGCGCCTATGATTGCAGCGAAAAGTAGTGTATAGTTTTTCATGATGCCTTATTTTTAGAAGAAACGAGGGGTTGTCATTTTGCCTTTGTTTGAGAAGAATTCATAGCGCAGGAAGATCTCGTGCGAGCCTGAAT
The DNA here is from genome assembly GCF_056824325.1 of Flavobacterium sp. B330r. Classification (NCBI taxonomy): domain Bacteria; kingdom Pseudomonadati; phylum Bacteroidota; class Flavobacteriia; order Flavobacteriales; family Flavobacteriaceae; genus Flavobacterium; species Flavobacterium sp. B330r. The sequence continues at coordinate 60,694 of NZ_CP124860.1, read as the reverse complement.
TGTAATTGTTCAATTTGGTGGTTTCCCGATCGTAGCCATAGCCCAAATAAAGTCCGTCTGTGATCTGAAACCCAACCATAGCGCTTAAAGAAGCGCTCCATCTGTAGGCCGCACCTATCATAAATTTATCATAGAACATAAAATTCGCAGAGACATCTACCTGCAATGGCGCCCCTTGAACCATTTTGGTCAAAATAGCCGGTTTAAATTTTATATACTGATATTTGTCAAGATCGAATACGTAACCTCCAATTAAGTAGTAATTGATTCTGTCTTTATAAATTGCAACATCATTATCGTCGTAACGGTTTGTTTCAATAAAGTTTGGAACAGACAGACCAATGTATGCTTTGTCAGAATGCCAGTAGACTCCAGCTCCGACATTTGGAGAAAACTTACTATTTAAATCCTGAAACTGAGGGTCGCCCTGATCTGCAGGATTTAATTTGTTTACATCTAAATTGAAGATATTTGCCGTTCCTTTAATACCAAACGAAAGCTTAAAATCTGCAGAGGTCTGAATGGTATAAGACAGATCGACTGAGATGTTGTTTTCATTTGTAGGGCCAATTTTATCATTGACCAATGAAGCTCCAATGCCTAATCTGCTATTGTTTATTGGCGTATTGATTGAGAAGCTGCTTGTCTCTGGCGCTCCATCAAGACCAACCCATTGGGTGCGGTAAAGGCCAAATACGCTAAATACTCCACGGGAACCTGCATAGGCAGGATTTATGGTTATTGTATTGTACATATACTGTGTGTACTGCGCATCTTGTTGTGCATACCCTGAACATGTAACTAACAGAATGACGAAGAAAAATAATTTTGTTCTCATAGTAGATTTTATTAATTTAATAATTACTATTGACTATTTAAATCATTGTTTTTTAATTAATTGTGTTTTAGAATTAATCAAAAAAATATAGATTTTTTAATACGCTGCAAATATTTATTTGCAGCGTATTCTAATTGCTATCTAGATAAATATAAATACCCGTCTAGTTTATGATCTTGAACATTGTTGTTTCCATCTAGAGATTTATACGTAATAATGTAAAAATAGGTTCCAGTTGGTAGTCCGTCAGATTGCTTAACAGTTGTTCTTCCTCGTGAAGTTCCATCAAAAGCATTTGTTGTATTGTTATAATTTGAAGTTTCAAAAACTAGAATTCCCCAGCGATTATATATTTCAACAGTATTGCCTGGATAACAAGTTAGTTCATCAATATTGTCAATTTTGAAGAAATCGTTCATGTTATCACCATTAGGAGAGAAAGCGTTATGCACTAACACATCACCACAAGCTAAGACTTTACAATCATCATTGATTTCCATGTTTAAAACTATGCTTCTTGGACAGTTTTGATCTGCTATTACATATTCAAAAACGTAATTGCCTAATGCTAAACCAAACGGATTAAGAATGCCTCCTTGTAACGCATTGGTATTGTTTCTATCTTGCCAAACTCCTGTTGTAGGGCTTCCTTCAGGAAGTAGGCTACTTAAGTTAACCAATGTTGAATCATCGTTACATGCTGTCGATCTGGTTTCAGTAACACCATTTGGAACTACTATAATAGTAATCGTTGCAGTGTCACAATTTTCAGAACTTAATTTATCGCAGATTCTATAGCTATAAGTATAAGTGCCGGCAGGTGTTAGACTGGATACATTTACGTTTCCAGAATTGTCAATAGTAATGTTTGGATCTGTTTTAGTATTGTTACCTTCTGTAAGAAGTGTAAAGTTTACTAATTCAAGTGATGCGCGAGTTATTCCTTTTACATCATTACTCAATACATTGCCTACTAATCCAAAAGAATTACATCCAATATTATTGAAGTTGTCATCATTCGCTACTACTGGAGTAGGTGGTGCTGGCGGATCAAGAACTACTACTGTTACAATTGCGGTATCACAATTTCCAAAATCGGCTTTTTCGCAGATTTGATAAGTCAAAGTGTATGTACCGCCTGGTGTGTTTGGTGCAACACTTATAGTTCCATCAGGATTAATAGATATTGAACCTTTTGGATCCGAAATAGTTGTGGTTAGTGTTACATCATTTATATTTACTGGGCTACCATTTAATGTATCGTTAGTTAAAACGTTGCCTACAGTAGTTTGCGTTGCACTTGCTGTTATTGGTGCAGGAGTATCATCATTAGCCACTATTGCAAATGTTGGTCTTGCAGTACAATAAGGATCTGCAGGTGGATAACTAATTGTAATAGTCTCACTTGGATTAACAGTGAAAGTTACATTGGTAGTTGGACGTAATTTTTCAAATCCATCTGCTCCTTCAATCCATCTGTTGTTTTCAAAAATCCAGCCTGGCCAATCGATTCCTTTTCCTTGCTCGTCTACAACCGCTCCTGGCCACAATACACGACCGCTTAATGGTAAATTGTTCATTGTTGTTACGACATTGTTGTTGCCGTCTGCCCAAGCAATGGTTACACCATTTACAGGAGTGAAGTTTACTGCTGTTACTACATAATCAATATATGGAACATCATTAACACATATTGAAGTTGCTGTAACGGTCATTACTGGAGCTTCAATTGTAACTGTAACTGTTGCAGTGTCGCAGTTGTCTGTTTGATCAGCTTCGCAAATTTGATATACCATTGTTAATGTTCCTACAGGAGCATTTGGTAGTACATCAACAGAACCATCAGGATTTAACTGTAAAAACTCGTTTGGTGTTACAGTTGTAATAATAACATCAGATGCAGTTATGGCATTTCCTTCTAAAGTATCATTTGGCAATACATTTAATACATTAGTTGTAGTATGGTTTACACCTGCAATTGGACCAGCATTATCATCGTTGGCAACAATATCTTTGTAATCTTTACAGCTTACACCAAAGTCGGCATCTAAATGAACCAAATCTTCTGGAGTTACCGTTACGATATAACCACTGTCTGTTGTTGTTGTACAAACGGTATGCAATTGCAATTTGCTTGTTTTAGCAGTTATGTTTTTTCCAGATATTGATGGAAGAACTTTTACTAAACCAGTTGCTCCTAAAGCAGCAGCCACGGCATCAAAGTTGGCATCTCTAACCAATTTGATTGTATAGTCTCCATAAGGATTTGCTGTCTCTGGACGATCTCTCCAGAATCCTTCGATACCTACTATAACTTCTTCATGATATCCGTTTGGACCATCGATTATTACATTGGCACTTAACGCATTTCCAAAACCTGCGGCATTTAATTCGCCATTGTTTTGTGGGCCAGTATAGCTTCCGTCTCCGTTAAGGTCAATCCATTCCCATTGGCTATAGTCAATAGAACCATTTGAATCTGGAATGTTTTTGGTCACCACTCCATCATTATTGGCATCGTACCATTCATCTTGAATTCCGTTATTGTTAAGATCATACCAAACATAATCTCCAAGAACTGGAAGGTTCGATTTTCCGTATTCAAAGTTATGAACTTGGAAAGCACATTCTTCAAGAGTAGTAAAGAACAAGCTTGAATCAACAGGATATAGTTGATGTGCACTATTTAAATTAGCATCTTGAACTTGTACCAAATAGCTTCCGGCAGGCATTCCTGTAAAACTGTACATTCCATCAGCACCAGTAATACGCATTTGTATTGGACCAGTAGTTGTTCCTTGCGGAATCAATGTCACAGGTACATTTGCAATTGGAGCATTCGTATCTACATTTATGATTTGTCCAGACATTTTAACTCTATAATCTGGCTCTGTAATCACAACTGTTGCAGTTGCTGTACAAGTTTGGTTCTCACCATTTACTACAGAGGTTGCAGTAAGTGTATATGTTCCAGCTGGTAAATTAGTATTTCCAACGACCTCATTATTTTGATTTGTAATCACTACCGTAGCTCCAGGACTGCTAGTAACTGCTATCGAACCGTTGCTTTCTCCTTTACAGCTTACATTGGTAGCTATACCGCTCACAGAAACTTTATTTTCAACTGTAAAAGTTTGTACCAATTCAGTTTTATTTCCTGCACAATCTGTTAGCGTATAAGTTCTAGTTAAAATGTAAGATTCTCCATTACATCCAGTTCCTCCATTGTTAGTGTCGTTTACAGTAATATTTATCGTTCCACTACAGTTATCAGCCGCATCTTTTATGTCTTCTGGGCTTCCTGCTGGAATGTCTGCCGCATTTTGCAGATTAGCAACATCTGCTGGTGCAGTACCTGTTGGAGGTGTTGTATCTCTTACTGTAATAATTTGAGTATAAGAAATTGAATTTCCTCCACAATCACTTGTTGACCAGTTACGAGTTAAGGTATATTCAGTACCGCATTCGTTTTTAATATCGCTTTTTGTTTCGCTGAAAACAATTGGCAAGTCTCCATTGCAATTATCAGAAGCTTCCATATTAAATGGCTCTGGAACTGCATCACAAGAAACTGTAATATCTGAAGGCAATTCGCCAACAAAAGCAGGTTTTGTAGTATCCTGAATTGTAATTGTCTGAGTGAAAGTTTCAGAAGTATTTCCGCAATCGTCTTTTACTGTCCAAGTGTTGGTGTAAGTTCCTGCATTTCCACAGTTTTCAGATGCTACAAACTGTCCGCTTACTTTAGTGATATTAGAAACATCAGTATCGCATAAGTCAGAAGCAATTGGGAATTGAGCCTGAGCAGCAGCAAGTCCTTCTGTATCGCTACACTCTAAAGTTGCGTTTAAAGTGCCAGCTTGAGTAGTCCATGTTGGCGCAGTTGTATCCTGAATTGTAATTATTTGAGTGAAAGTTTCAGAAGTATTTCCGCAATCGTCTTTTACAGTCCAAGTGTTGGTGTAAGTTCCTGCATTTCCGCATCCTTCAGAAGCTGTAAACTGTCCGCTTACTTTAGTGATATTAGAAACATCAGTATCGCATAAGTCAGAAGCAATTGGGAATTGAGCCTGAGCAGCAGCAAGTCCTTCTGTGTCACTGCACTCTAAAGTTGCGTTTAAAGTGCTAGCTTGAGTAGTCCATGTTGGAGCAGTTGTATCCTGAATTGTAATTATCTGAGTGAAAGTTTCAGAAGTATTTCCGCAGTCATCTTTTACAGTCCAAGTGTTGGTATAAGTTCCGGCGTTTCCACAGTTTTCAGATGCTACAAACTGTCCGCTTACTTTAGTAATGTTAGAAACATCAGTATCGCATAAGTCAGAAGCAATTGGGAATTGAGCCTGAGCAGCCGTAAGTCCTTCTGTGTCACTGCACTCTAAAGTTGCGTTTAAAGTGCCAGCTTGAGTAGTCCATGTTGGCGCAGTTGTATCCTGAATTGTAATTATCTGAGTAAAAGTTTCAGAAGTATTTCCGCAATCGTCTTTTACAGTCCAAGTGTTAGTATACGTTCCTGCGTTTCCGCATCCTTCAGAAGCTACAAACTGTCCGCTTACTTTAGTGATATTAGAAACATCACTGTCACAAGTATCATTAGCTATTGGGAATAAAGATTGAGCATTTGCTAAAGCCTGTTCGTCACTGCATTCTATAGTTTTGTCTAAAGATGCGGCTTGAGTTGTCCAAGTTGGAGCAGAATTGTCTTGCACAATTATGGTTTGACTTACAGGAAGAGAAACATTTCCACAAGCATCTTTCGCAGTCCATGTTCTTGTTTTGGTATAAGTTCCAGCACAATTTCCTTCTGTAGTAGTATCTTCATAAGTCAATGAAGAGATCGTTCCACTGTCGTCAGTTGCTGTTGCTTGTGCAAAAACAGGTTCTGCTGGACAATTGATAGTAGAAACTTCAGGTAGTGGATCTATAACTGGTATAACAGAATCTCCATCGATAATAATTACAGTTTTTACGATAGTACATAAGTTAGCATCTTTAACCGTAACATTATAAGTTCCAGCTTTTAGTCCTGTAGCTGTAGCATCTGTCTGAACAGGATTAGTATCCCAAGAGTAAGTGTAAGGACTTGTTCCGCCAGATGGTATAACAGTTGCAGAACCTGTTGTTCCACCTCCACAAGCTACATTAACTTGCGTTGTTGTTGCGCTTAAAGCAGCTTGAGGCTGACCAATTGTTATTTCGCATGTTGTAGTATATCCTAATTTGTCAGTAACTTTTACAGAATGTAAACCTGCTGTTAAAGCAACTGCTTGTGCAGTTGTTTCATCATTATCCCAAAGGTAAGTATACTCTCCGTTACCGCCCACAGCTGTTACCGTCGCTTTACCAGTATTTCCTCCATAACATTTTACAGCGCTATCTTGCGAAATACTACATGAAAGTACATTAGGTTCTGTAATTAAAACAGTACATTCTGTAAAGCAGCCATTTGCATCCGTAACTTTTACGCTATGTGTTCCTGCATTTAAAGCTACTGCTTTAGGTGTATTTTCTCCATTATCCCATAAGTAAGTGTAAGTAGGAGTACCCCCAATTGGAGTTACAGTTGCCTCACCATTGCTTAAACCATTTGAAGTCACTGGTTTATTTTGTACAACAGAGCATGATAAAGCAGCACCTGGCTGTGTTATGGTTACAGAAAGAGGTGCAGTAGAACATCCGTTTGCATCTTTCACGGTTACAGTATAAGTTCCTGCAATAAGTCCGGTTCTGTCTTCAGGATCAGTGGTTCCTGCAAGATCGGCCCAATCGTAAGTATAAGGCGCTACACCTTCAGAAGCTGTTATGTTGATTACCCCTGTTGAAGAGCCAAAACACAATACATAAGTTTGAGAAGTTTTAGCCACGGCTACTGCTGAAGCAGGCTGTGTAATTGTAACGGCAAGAGGCGCTGCAGAACATCCGTTTGCGTCTTTCACGGTTAGGGTGTAAGTTCCTGCAGGCAATGCTGTTCTGTCTTCAGTATCATTAGTTCCCGCAAGATCAGCCCAATCGTAAGTATAAGGCGCTACACCTCCAGAAGCTGTTATGTTAATAGCTCCAGTTGATGATCCAAAGCATAATACGTCGGTTTGTGAAGTTTTAGCCACAGCTACTGCTGAAGCAGGCTGTGTAATTGTAACGGCAAGAGGCGCTGCAGAACATCCGTTTGCGTCTTTAACGGTTACGGTGTAAGTTCCTGCAATAAGTCCGGTTCTGTCTTCAGGATCAGTGGTTCCCGCAAGATCGGCCCAATCGTAAGTATAAGGCGCTACACCTCCAGAAGCTGTTATATTAATAGCTCCAGTTGAAGCTCCAAAACATAATACATCAGTTTGAGATGTTTTGGCAACGGTTACTGCTGAAGCAGGCTGTGTTATAGTAACGGCAAGAGGCGCGGCAGAACATCCGTTTGCATCTTTCACGGTTACAGTATAAGTTCCTGCAGGCAATGCTGTTCTGTCTTCAGTATCATTAGTTCCCGCAAGATCAGCCCAGTCGTAAGTATAAGGCGCTACACCTCCAGAAGCTGTTATATTTATTGCTCCTGTTGAAGCGCCAAAGCACAATACGTCGGTTTGTGAAGTTTTAGCCACAGCTACTGCTGAAGCAGGCTGTGTAATTGTAACGGCAAGAGGCGCTGCAGAACATCCGTTTGCATCTTTCATGGTTACGGTGTAAGTTCCTGCAATAAGTCCAGTTCTGTCTTCAGGATCAGTGGTTCCCGCAAGATCGGCCCAGTCGTAGGTATAAGGCGCTACACCTCCAGAAGCTGTTATGTTGATTGCTCCTGTTGAAGAGCCAAAGCACAATACATCAGTCTGGGAAGTTTTAGCCACAGCTACAGCTGAAGCAGGCTGTGTAATTGTAACGGCAAGAGGTGCGGCAGAACATCCGTTTGCATCTTTCACAGTTACAGTGTAAGTTCCTGCAATAAGTCCAGTTCTGTCTTCAGGATCAGTGATTCCTGCAAGATCAGACCAATCGTACGTATAAGGCGCAACACCTCCAGAAGCTGTTATGTTAATAGCTCCAGTTGAAGAGCCAAAGCACAATACATCAGTCTGAGACGTTTTAGCTACCGCTACTGCTGAAGAAGGCTGTGTAATGGTTACGGCAAGAGGAGCTGCCGAACATCCGTTTGCATCTTTCACAGTTACGGTGTAAGTCCCTGCAGGCAATGCTGTTCTGTCTTCAGGATTATTGGTTCCCGCAATATCAGCCCAGTCGTACGTATAAGGAGCAACCCCTCCAGAAGCTGTTATGTTAATAGCTCCTGTTGAAGCACCAAAGCATAATACATCAGTCTGAGAAGTTTTAGCCACGGCTACTGCTGAAGCAGGCTGTGTAATTGTAACGGCAAGAGGCGCTGCAGAACATCCGTTTGCGTCTTTCACGGTTAGGGTGTAAGTTCCTGCAGGCAATGCTGTTCTATCTTCAGTATCATTAGTTCCCGCAAGATCAGCCCAATCGTAAGTATAAGGCGCTACACCTCCAGAAGCTGTTATGTTAATAGCTCCAGTTGATGATCCAAAGCATAATACGTCGGTTTGTGAAGTTTTAGCCACAGCTACTGCTGAAGCAGGCTGTGTAATTGTAACGGCAAGAGGCGCTGCAGAACATCCGTTTGCGTCTTTTACGGTTACTGTGTATGTTCCGGCAATAAGTCCAGTTCTGTCTTCAGGATCGGTTGTTCCTGTAAGATCTGCCCAGTCATAAGTATAAGGTCCGACACCTCCAGAGGCTGTTATATTAATAGCTCCAGTTGAAGCTCCAAAACATAATACATCAGTTTGAGATGTTTTGGCAACGGTTACTGCTGAAGCAGGCTGTGTTATAGTAACGGCAAGAGGCGCGGCAGAACATCCGTTTGCATCTTTCACGGTTACAGTATAAGTTCCTGCAGGCAATGCTGTTCTGTCTTCAGGATCAGTGGTTCCTGCAAGATCAGCCCAGTCGTAAGTATAAGGTGCTACACCTCCAGATGCTGTTATGTTGATTGCCCCTGTTGAAGAGCCAAAGCACAATACATCAGTTTGGGAAGTTTTAGCCACAGCTACTGCTGAACCTGATTGTGTGATTGTAACGGTAAGAGGCGCAGAAGTACATCCTTTAGAATCTTTTACGGTTACGGTATATGTTCCGGCAATAAGTCCAGTTCTGTCTTCAGGATCAGTTGTTCCTGTAAGATCTGCCCAGTCATAAGTATAAGGCGCTACACCTCCAGAGGCTGTTATATTAATAGCTCCAGTTGAAGCTCCAAAACACAATACATCAGTTTGAGACGTTTTGGCAACGGTTACTGCAGCGGCAGGTTGTGTAATTACAACGCCATTTATATTTGCAGAACATCCATTTGCATCAACAACTTTGATATTGTAAGTTCCAGCAGGTAAACTTTGTAAAGTATTTACGGTTGTTTCTCCGTTAATGTAATACTTAAACGGACCCGTTCCGTTTGTTACATTAATCTGAATTTTACCATCATTACCGCCAAAACAAGTAACATTGCTTGTTGTTCCTAGTGCAACAGTGTAGAATGGTGGCAAAACGATATTAGAAGTTACAAAGTCTCGATTGGCATACCACCAAGTATTGATGGTATTTAAATTTCCATATTGAGGCGAGCTATTATTATTGTCATTAAACCCATTCCATCTATGGCAATTGCTTGGAGGAGTACCATTTGGTGTACAGCCAGTAAGATTTACTTTGGCGTCAAAAGTACCTCCAGTATAAGTAATATTGCTGTCGTCCCAGTAGAATTTTAAAACATATCCAGATGGAGCCGCAGGTCTAACCGTTGTACAGGAGAAACCATATTGATTTTCTTCTACATCATATATCGGGAAATGGAAAGCAGCTTGTCCAAAAGTAACGACTATTGGTATTGAGGTGCCTTGTGCGATAGTGTTTCCTAAACCATCTTTTCCATTCCAAGGAACACTTACGGCATAAGGAGGAGCTCCCGATGCTGTAACTGTTTGGGTAGTTAATACATCTTTTGTGCCTGGAGTATAAATTCCATCTCCACCGTTAAAGTCAAGAAGTATTTCGATAGTTCCGCTTTTAAAAACACTAATGTTTATATTGCTTTCGCCAATACCGCAATTGGTAATTCCGTTAATTTGTATGTTACCGTTATAAGTTCCATTTTTCCATATATTAATATCAGGATCATTTAGGAAGACCTCATATTTTGGACTCATTTGCGTAGCATTCGGTGCATTATAAATACTTTTTTGATCATTAGCTGCATTTCCTGAATTTCCTGGGCCTGTATTATTAAAAGCCACATTGAAATACCAAGGTCTGAAACCAGCACCATTAAAATTGATTTTATTTACAAAACCGTTTTGAGTAACGGCCCCAGTTGTAGAACCGTTATCTGGAGCAAAAACATAAAAAGCGCCATTAAAGTCAGTATCAACATCATCCATAGCAAAAGCCCAGCGTTTTGAGTAAATACGTCCAGGAATTGATTTGTTTGAACTATTGGCAACTGTAATATCGTAATAGTTATAGTAAATTTCAGTACTGCTACCATCAGTTGAGCTCTCAAATTCGATATAGTAATCACCAGCAGGCATGCCATTTGGGTTAAAAACTATAGGAGTATATCCAGCAGAAATAACTCCGTCGATACCATTTGGACCATTTTGAGCTCTTACAAGTTTTTGGGCCTCAGTACCTGATATGTTCGATGAGGTACCATCCAAAGTGTAGTTTGCATATGCTACACTTCCATCAGGTCTTATGATTCTAAATCTAGAATTAATTTCAGTGCCAGTTGGACTTGATCTTCTAGCTCTGCTAAAACCTAAATATACTTTTTCGCTATTTGGGTTTTGAATTCGAATATACAATCGCTGTGCATCTGTCGAACCATATCTACCAAAACTTCCATAAGTGCTATTGTTTATCGCAAGTGAAGCCCTATGATTAATGTCAGGAGTTGTTTGTTTGCTTCCTTCTCCAGCATAAACATTAAGAAACAAAATGCTTAATAGAAAACTTAGAAGGATTTTTATTCTTTTTTCGAAAGTAAAGTTTTTCATATTAAAATGTTTAATATTGATATAATATTTTAACTAACTGAAAACGATTTGCACCTACATAGAGTAGTAAAAAGCACTTAATGTTTTGGGAGTTGTTTTATTTTTCAGATCTAATACTGGCAAAGTAAATCCAATACCTTTTGTCTTTTTTGGGGGAATATAGGTATGAACAATAGTTTGGCTTTTGCTGTCCGGGCAAGTGGTAGAAGTTACTGTGACCGAAGTGCCGTTCCATTGATCGAGTGTAGAAATATCAGCCAAGCTTAGTTTTACATAAAACTCAGCCGTTTCTCCTGGAGAAAGTGTAAGTGTTTTATTCAGGGGAGCATAATTTTTGCTCTCCAGTCTATTGTTCATTAAAACATTGCTTTTTGTAGTACTGCCATCAGGGTTTTCTGGAAAATTTGAAAAGTTCTCAGCAGATAATTGATAAGTATCCGTATTACTTCCAGTATTTTTAACTTGCAGTAAAAACGAAACTTCAAAACCATTGTACTTTTGATAATTCTCTCCGTCAATAGTTATTTCAGAATTACACGAACCAGCTTGCGAAAATGCAACTGAAGTAATTAATAAGCAAAGCAGATTAAAAATGTTTTTGCTAAAGATATTTTTCTTCGAGAAAAAAATAAACTTACAATTGCTTACAAATTTTACTGCTTTTTCAAGAGTAGATTTTGTTTTCATAACTTAAGATTTAGTTTTAAAGTATTTATGAAATTTTAACAGAATCAAAGTTATATTAGAGTTTTTCTAATATTATTTTTTTATCTATAACTAACCTAAAAACTCGTTGAAGTGTTGTTTTTTTGTCAAAAATTGACTCAAAAACGCTTTTTTTTAACTCTAAAAATTGAAATTTTTTCGTACATTTTTTTGATTTATTAGTTGAAAATGGTTTATTTGCAATAGTATAAATAGCTAATAATCAAATATTTAGTTAAAATATTACGAACTGTCACATTATCGACTAAATACTAATTTTATAGATGAAGTACATAAAATGTGATTTTTGGTTTTCTATAATTTTGTAATTGTTAACAGATTGCGAATTGTTTATTCTTGTTAAAATTTCGTTATAATGTTAACAGAAATAAAAAAAGGAGAAGGTTTAAAATTTCTTTTGTAAATTAGAACTTAATTAAAAATAGCCTGCAATTCAGGTTTTTAAATTCTGCTGTTTATGAAAAATCTTATTTTAATTCGTCATGCCAAATCTAGCTGGGAAGCACCATTAAAAGATTTTGATCGTCCGTTAATGAAAAGGGGAATTTTGGACGCGCATGATGTTTCATTAAATATTTCAGAGTATCTACCTAAAACATATATAATGTGGAGCAGTACAGCTGCGAGAGCCTCAGAAACTGCTTTAATTTTTGCGCAAAACATATCTTATCCTTTAGAAAGTATTATTTTTAGAGATGATTTATACACTTTTGATGAAAAACAACTCGAAAAAGTTATTAAATCGTGTGATAATAGTTTTGAAAGCGTTATTCTTTTCGGACATAACGAGGCTATTACAAATTTTGTTAATAAATTTGGGGATGTTTTTATAGAGAATGTTCCAACTTCGGGCTTCGTATCATTGCAATTTGATGCCGACAGTTGGGATACAATCCATAAGGGCAAAACACATAAAACTATTTTCCCCAAAGATTTAAAATAATTACAGTGTACGAACAGAAATATATCGATAGAGAAAAAAGCTGGTTAGCGTTTAATGCAAGAGTACTTCAAGAAGCTGCAGATAATACGGTGCCACTTTTAGACAGACTGCGTTTTGTTGGAATTTTTTCAAACAATTTAGACGAATTTTTTAGAGTTCGATACGCGGCCATTCGGCGATTAAGCCTCTCGGGTATTTCTGGCGAAAAATATTTAGGTGGTATTTCTGCTCATCAATTGATTAAAGATATTACCGAAATCGTAATTCAGCAACAATCTGAAAGTTTACGTATTCTCGGCAATATTGAAGCGGAGCTTGAGTCTGAGAATATTTTTATTATAAATGAAACACAGATTACACCAAAACAAGAGTGTTTCTTAAAAGATTTTTATAACCAAAAATTAAGCCCAGAGTTAGTAACCATCATTTTAAATGATCTAGCCGTTTTCCCTATTCTTAAAGACACTTTAGGCTATCTGGCTGTTCGTTTAGAATTGGCTAATGATGAGGTCCGCTATGCTTTAATAGAAATTCCAAAAACCATCAATAGGTTTGTTGTGCTTCCTTCTGAGGACGAAAAACAATATGTTATTTTAATTGATGATGTTATTCGTTTCAAACTGAAAAACATCTTTAATATATTTGATTATAAGAGTGTTTCTGCCCACATGATCAAAATTACCCGCGATGCACAATTAGATATAGATAGTGATTTGAGTAAAAGTATGCTCGAAAAAATTGCTTCTTCTGTAAAAGACCGTCGTATTGGAGAGCCTGTTCGTTTTATTTACGATAATTTAATTGAAGAAGATACGCTCCAGTTTTTCTTAGATAAAATGAAAATTGTAGAAACAGATAGTATAATTCCAGGAGGAAGATACCATAATCGTCGCGATTATATGAGTTTTCCAAACCTTGGCAGATACGATTTATTATACAAACCAAATGAACCTATGCCAGTTCCTGGTTTAAGTTTAGAAGGTAGTATTTTAGAAAAAATCAGTAAAAAAGACTATTTAGTTCATGCACCCTATCAGTCGTTTTCTTATTTGACCAAATTTTTGCGTGAAGCTGCTTTAGACCCAAAAGTTACAAGCATCAAAATAACCTTATATCGTTTAGCTAAAAATTCGCAAGTAATTAGTTCTCTAATAAATGCGGCTAAAAATGGCAAAAGAGTAGTAGTGCAAATCGAACTTCAGGCACGTTTTGATGAAGCTTCGAATATCTCTTATGCAGAACAAATGCAGACAGAAGGCATTGAACTTATTTTTGGTATTAAAGGATTAAAAGTTCACAGTAAAATTTGTGTAATCGAAAGATTAGAAGAAGGTAAAAACCGCCGTTACGGATTCATTTCAACTGGAAACTTCAACGAATCTACAGCCAAAATCTATACCGACGTAACGCTTTTAACTTGCCATCAAGGAATATTAAAAGACACCTCAAAAATATTTGAGTTTTTCGATATCAATTATAGAGTTCATAGATACAAGCATTTAATTGTTTCTCCTCATTATACAAGGACTAAATTTATAAAACTGATTGATCGTGAAATTCTACATGCTCTTGCGGGTAGAAAAACACACATCAAATTAAAAATGAATAGTTTATCCGATTTTAAAATGATCGATAAATTGTACGAAGCAAGTAATGCAGGAGTAAAAATCCAGCTTCAAGTAAGAGGGATTTGCTCTTTAATTCCAGGAATTCCAGGAATGAGTGAAAACATAGAAGCAATAAGCATTGTAGACAATTACTTGGAGCATTCGAGAGTTTACATTTTCGGAAACGCAGGTTTAACCGAAGTATACATTTCGTCTGCCGATTTTATGACTAGAAACCTTGACGGAAGAGTAGAGGTAACTTGTCCAATTTATGACCTAGAAATTAAGAAAGAATTGATTGATAACTTTAATATTGCGTGGAAAGGAAACGTAAAAGTAAGATATCATTCATACAAATTAGATAATAAATATAAGCCGAAAAATCATCATGCCCCATTTAGAGCACAATTTGAAACCTATAAATATTATCAGAATAAAGTAGCCATATTAGAAGAGGTTCCTCAAAAAGTAAATTAATAATAAATACCAATTTTCAAATCATAAAGTGAGCATGATTAATATTAGGAAGTTTGCAGCGATAGATATCGGTTCGAATGCCATGAGGCTTTTGATCGCTAACGTTGTGGAACAAGAAGGCAAAGAACCGCAGTTTAACAAAAGTTCCCTTGTTCGTGTACCAATTCGTTTAGGACAAGATGCCTTTACAGTTGGAGAAATTTCACCAGAAAATATAGATCGAATGATTGATGCCATGAAAGCATTCAACCTTTTGATGAAAGTACATAAAGTAGAGCGTTATATGGCATTTGCAACTTCTGCAATGCGCGAAGCCTATAATGCCAAAGAAGTGGTGGCTTTAATTAAGAAAAAAGCCGACATTAAAATCGAGATAATCGACGGTAAAAAAGAAGCCGCAATTATTGCTTCTACAGATTTGCATCATTTAATTAAATCGGACGAAACCTATCTTTTTGTGGATGTTGGAGGTGGAAGTACCGAGTTTACCTTATTCTCTGACGGAAAAATGATTACTTCAAGATCTTTCAAAGCGGGAACTGTTCGTTTACTGAATAATATGGTTCATGATTCAGTTTGGGATGAGATCGAAAAATGGATTAAAACCAATACAGCCGATTACGATGAGGTAACACTGATAGGTTCTGGAGGAAACATCAATAAATTGTTTAAAATGTCTGGAAAACAGCAGGAAAAACCGCTTTCGTACATTTATGTTAACTCGCAGTATGCATTTTTAAATTCGTTGACTTACGAACAGAGAATCGCCGAATTAGGTCTGAATTCTGACCGTGCCGACGTAATTATCCATGCCACTCGTATCTATCTGAACGCGATGAAATGGAGTGGTGCACGCCAGATTTATGTGCCTAAAATCGGACTTTCTGATGGTATCGTAAAAGCAATGTACTACGGTAAAATTTAATACTATTTTTTTAATGAATAAAGGCAGACTAGAAGCTTTTAGTGATGGCGTTTTGGCAATCATTATTACGATTATGATTTTGGAAATTAAAGCGCCAGAAGGACATCAATTTGCAGATTTAAAACCGCTTATACCGAAGTTTTTAAGTTATATTTTGAGCTTTATTTATGTTGGGATATATTGGAATAATCACCACTATTTGCTTCATGGATTATTAAGGGTAAACGGAAAAATCTTATGGAGCAATCTGCACTTTTTGTTTTGGCTTTCTTTAATCCCAGTTTCTACCGCTTGGATGGGAGAACATAATTTTGAAAAGGCTGCAATGACAATGTATGGCGTTGTGCTGCTTCTTTCTGCAATCTCCTACATTATTTTGCAATATACCATTATGTGCAGCGAAGGAAAAAATTCTGCTTTAAGAAGAGTACTTAAAAAAGATTATAAAGGAAAAATATCCTTAGTTTTATACGTAATCGGAATTGTTACTGCATTTTACAATCAGTGGATTTCTGGAGCCGCTTACTTTACAGTTGCAATGTTATGGCTTATTCCAGACAAAAGAATCGAGAATATTTTTGCTTCAAATGAATAATTTATGAAATCTGTTTTTCAGTCCATTCAAGATTTCTCTGCTGACGAATTAAGTCTTTTAGACGATTTAATTACATTTCGCACATTGAAAAAAGGGGAACTTTTATTGACTGAAAATCAGGTTTGCAATGAAATAGTTTTTATTGAAAAAGGAATTCTGCGTTCCTTTTTTGTCAATCATAAAGGAGACGAAATTACCAATTGTTTTGCTTTCGAAAATGAGTTTATGGCTTCTTTCGCCAGTTTTATTACCGAAGAAAAAGCAGAGGAAAATATTCAGGCTTTAACCGATACAGAATTGCAAATTCTAGACCGAAAAGCTTTAGAAAAACTCTATCAATCAGGATTCAATTGGCAAGAAACGGGCAGAAAATTAACCGAATTAGAATTTGTAAACCTGCATAAAAGAATGATTTCTTTTCAGAAATTATCTGGAGCACAGCGTTACGAAGAACTTCGCCAGAATCATCAAAAGTATATTCAATTAATTCCGTTGCAATATTTAGCTTCTTATTTAGGAATTACACCAAGACATTTAAGCAGAATTAGAAAAGCTGTTTTATAAACTTTGAATTTTGTTTCACGCAGATTTAAAATGATCTAAGCAGATTTTTTTTATTTCTATTTATTCTGATATTAAAATCTGCGCAAATCTTGACAGTCTTCAAAATCTCCTTTATCTGCAAAATCTGCGTGAAAAAAAAGAATAGGACATTTGTCCAGTAAAATAAAGTATACTAGTAGTATTTTTGATAAAACATTTTCAGATGAAAAAAATACTAATAATAAACGGACACCCAAATGCCGAAAGCTTCAATTTCGGAATAGCCGAATCGTATCAAAAAGGTGCAATTGCTTCTGGTGCGCAAGTAGAAGCCATCACAATTGCCAATTTAAACTTCAATCCAAATCTGAAATTCGGTTATCAAAAACGAACCGATTTAGAACCGGATTTATTGGAATCTTGGGAGAAAATAAAAAGAGCAGATCATCTAGTTTGGATTCATCCCGTTTGGTGGGGCGGGCTTCCAGCGATAACGAAAGGATTTATCGATCGTTTGTTTTTGCCTGGAATGGCTTTTCAATACCGCGAAAATTCAGTTTGGTGGGATAAATTATTAAAAGGCAAAACAGCTCACATCATTACGACCCTAGATCAGCCAAGCTGGTATTATCGTTTCTTTTTTGGAAGACCAAGTGTTAATCAATTAAAAAAATCAACTTTAGAATTCTGCGGTGTAAAACCAGTTAAAGTAAGCTACATCGGAATTATAAAAGGTTCTAAGGAAGAACAAAAAAAAAAATGGCTAGATAAAGTCTACAATTTCGGACTAAAAAATAGATAGTTTTTTATTTGCTGCGACTCGAGCGATAGCGAATGGGCAAAGCAAATTCAATAAATTATTAAACAGTTTTAAGAAAGAAAAAAAATTCGTGAAAATTCGAGAAATTCGTGGCCAACAAAAAAATTAATCCTTCAAATCTAATCCAAATGTTGAACGCAAAAGCTCGATGTTTGGATTGATTTCTAAGAAACGATTATAACGATCCTGGTTGTTGTAAGTTCGTTTCATTTCAGCCTGTTCATTTACAATTACTTCAATAGTAATATCGTGATTGTGTAAATGGCCTTTTAAATGCCCTAATAAAGCG
This sequence comes from Flavobacterium sp. B330r, assembly GCF_056824325.1. NCBI lineage: Bacteria > Pseudomonadati > Bacteroidota > Flavobacteriia > Flavobacteriales > Flavobacteriaceae > Flavobacterium > Flavobacterium sp. B330r. Next base: position 42,879 of record NZ_CP124860.1, on the reverse strand, counting down.
TTCATTTGACTTTCAAATTCTAGTTTTGAACCTTCGTTTGGCAATTCATAAGAAATTGTTGTACCGTTCAAAACAGGATCACTAATCAATAGAATCGATTCCATGATTTTAAGTCCTTTTTGACCTAAGCGTTCCGCATATTTGTTCCAATGAAGACGCATATCGGTTTCGTTAAACTCTTCAGTTGGTAAAACAGAAGATGGTTTAACATACGATTTTGTGCTAGCTTCCAATTCTTTTTTCTTACGGATACTGGCAAGAGAAAAAGCAGAAACTTTAGGAGCGCCGCTTGTATCTGCTTTTGGAACTTCTGGAGTTTGAACTTTTGGAGTTTCAACAGGAATTTGTGCTGTATTTGTAATATTTACAGCAACAGGATTATCATTGCTATTTGAAGTAGCATTGACATTATTTTTTTCTTCCGAACTTGGAGTTTGGGGTTTTACACTTGAAACTTCAACTATAGAATAACCTCCGTTTTTAAAGTAAACGGGTGGAATTATGAATTGCTCAGCTTTTTTTTTTCTCCATCAAAGTTGATAGAGGCCAATTGCATCAAGCATAATTCAACTAAAAGTCGTTGATTCTGACTTAATTTATATTTTAAATCGCAATCATTTGCAATGTCAATTCCTTTTAATAAAAATTCCTGAGAACATTTCTGCGATTGAATGGCATACATTTGCTGCGCTTGTTCTCCGACTTCTAATAAAGCAATAGTCGAAGGCGTTTTACTTACCAATAAATCTCTAAAATGCGAAGCCAAACCAGCAATAAAATGATGCCCGTCAAAACCTTTAGCTAGAATGTCGTTGTAAGCCAATAAAAGCTTCGGAATTTCATTTTCTAAAAGTAAATCGGTAATCGAAATATAAGTTTCGTAATCTAAAACGTTTAGGTTTTCAGTTACAGCCTGACGTGTTAAATTTGTTCCGCAATATGAAACTACACGGTCAAAAATAGACAAAGCATCACGCATTGCACCATCTGCTTTTTGAGCAATAATATGCAGTGCATCATCTTCAAAAACGATTCCTTGACTTTCAGCAACATCTGCCAAATGTTCTTTAGCATCTTTTACTGTAATTCTTTTAAAATCGAAAATCTGACAACGAGATAAAATCGTTGGAAGGATTTTGTGTTTTTCTGTTGTTGCTAAAATGAAAATAGCGTGTTTTGGCGGTTCCTCTAATGTTTTAAGAAAAGCATTAAAAGCTGCCGAAGACAACATGTGGACCTCGTCAATGATATATACTTTGTATTGTCCAGTTTGTGGCGGGATTCGAACCTGATCGATAAGGCTACGAATATCATCAACCGAGTTGTTTGAAGCAGCATCTAGCTCAAAAACGTTAAATGCAAAATCTTCAGTAGGATCGTCATATCCAGGCTGATTTATTTTTCGAGCCAAGATACGGGCGCAGGTAGTTTTACCAACTCCACGTGGTCCTGTAAATAAAAGAGCAGAAGCTAAGTGATTGGTTTCTATAGCATTCAACAAAGTGTTGGTAATGGCTTTTTGCCCCACAACATCCTTAAAGGTCTGCGGGCGATATTTACGTGCCGATACTACAAATTGTTCCATATTCTTTTTTATTCGATAGCAAATATATGACTTTTGTTTCGTTGTTTAAAACCGATTTTAGTTATTTGGCGAAATTCTTTTTCTTCAAAATAACAAAGAGTAAACTCAGAAATAATACGATGTTGACAATCAAAGAAATGATAATATATTGACTGTAAGTTTCCAATTTTGTTTCTGTTTTTTCTTTATCAGAAATTTCTTTTTGAGCATTTTTATAGGCCCGCAACTTTTCTAATTGATAAATCCAATCTTGCAAATTTCGATTTTCAAATTTCAGATCCCAAACATAAAAAGACAGTGATTTTATTTGATCATCTATCTTTTGAGAGATTTTGATTTCTGGAGGAGGGGGCATGGAGTTACTTCCATAAGGTCTAAATCCAGTACTTGGAGAGCAACCACTCACTTCGATAGTGCTGTCGTCATTAAAATTGGCATAAACAATCCAAAGTTGTTTTACAGATGGAATATTAGAACAGTTACCAGAGTATTTTTGAGTAATGAACTGAGAATTGTATTTCCCTTTAAAGAGTTCTATGATTCTAAAAGTATAAATTTCCTTTATTGAATCTACTTTTATAACTTCTCCGTAAAACACAATTTCATATTTTAATCCTATTTCTACCATGCTCTCTCGGTCAATTGGCTTACAATCACAAGAAAAAGCATAATTAGCAATCAATAAAATTGTAAAAAGTAATCGATATTTCAATTTCATAAAAGAAAAATTTTAATACAATAATAATGATTTTTAACTACATTATTTTATATTTAAAAAAGTGCTATTTTCGTGTTAATTAATATAATATATTATAGTATAGCATATGGGAATATTTGATTTTTTATGGAAAAAGAATTCTGGAATTGAAGAGTCTAAATTTAATTCATCTCAGTTTCAACATGAAGTTTGTGCTTTAGCACTAGCTGAACTTGAAGGGAATGGATTAAATCCTGATGCAGCAATATATGAATTAGAAAAATTAGGTTTGAGCAATGAACAAATCAAATATGTTTTAGATAAGGTTAATATATTTCTAGAAAAAGAAAAAGAGAGCAATAATGGGGTTTATGGCAATATAAATGAATTAAAGCCACAAGAAACTGATTTTCAGAAAGCCCTTGATTCGGGAGCTATTTCTGAAATTAAAATCATTCCTAATCCTGATCATGTGAGAGAAAGTACAGATTCTGATCAAGTGGATAAATATATAGGTTTTGGTGCTTATCAAATGGATAGAGGTGACTTCGATAATGCTTTGGAACTTTTTGATAAAGCCCTTGAGCTTGATGAAAAGGCTACTTTAGCTTATGCTAATAAAGGGACTTTGTATGCAAGAAAAAATGATAACGAAAAAGCAATATATTTTTATAACAGAGCATTAGAAATAGAGCCAGATAATCTTCAGATTTTAGAAAATAAAATGGATTTGTTATTCGAAATGATGAGCGAATCTAATGAATCTGAATTTATTGAGACAGTAAAAACTATTCTTAAAAATGATGAAACTAATCCGAATGCTTTAATTTTTGTAATCCAATTTTATTCGAAAAATAATGAAATGGAAAAGGCATTGATTGATTTAAAGAAATTGTTTTCAATATACCACAAAGAGCATGTCGTAATTGATCTTTTACTTAGTACTTTTCATAAACTTTCTAAAGAAAGAGCTTTATCTGAGTTTATGAATTTCAGAAAAGACTTTGATGAGCAGGCAAGATATCAACTTGATTACTGTAGAGGTTTGTATTTAAAAGGATTAGGCGATTTTGACGAAGCTATTACTCAGTTTGAGGAAATAAATAAAATTCATGAGTTTTCATGGAATTATTATCAAATAGCTATCATGAAGAATAGGCAAGATAAAATTCAAGAATGTTTAAGATATCTGAAAACTACTTTTGAATTAGAACCAGGATTAAAAAATGACGCAAAGCAATATCCAGAACTTCAAAATTTGTGGTTAAATCAAGAATTTATAGAGTTAACGAAGTAAAAGATGGTTGGCTTTGAAAATAATAAATGTAATGTGAATAGATCATGAGAAAGTACTTTCTACTATTGTTTTTACTTACAGCATTTGCCGTAAAAGCACAAAGAGCACCTCAAACGAGTCCCGTTTTTCAATTGCGGATCTATGAGATTTTTGAAAGCAATAAAAAAGAATTTCATGAGCGTTTTCGGGATCATGCCATGCGAATTATGAAGAAATACAACTTTAAGATTATTTCGATTTACGAATCAAAATCAGAGAAGAAAACAGAGTTTGTATATTTTCTAGAATGGCCAAATGAAGCCATAATGAAAAAAGCTTGGGAAGATTTTAGAAAAGATAAGGAATGGATTGATATCAAAAAGATGTACACTGAAAAATATGGTGATGTTGTGGGGAATATTGAAGATCGGGTTTTGGCTAAGCTTAATTATTCGCCTAATTGAAGTTTTGGTTATAAAGTTTGGGCAAAGTATGTATTAAGAGATTTATCTTAATTGCTTGTAATTGTTTGATAAAAAGCTAGTTGTGTTTTATGAAATCATAGAAGTTTTGAATTGTAAGATTCAAAACTTTTTTTATTAGCTAATTTTAAGAAATCAATAATATTTAAAAATGTAAGATTATTTTGTAATATGTGATTGATTTATTCGTTAACTTAGAAGATTAATTAATTTTAAAAAAGATATCATTATGAAAATTAAATCGATGTTATTAGGAATGAGTTTTGCTTTTTTATTAGTGGCTTGTGGACCTAAAGATGCAGATATTCAAAAGGAAATTACTGCAAAATTAAGCGAATTACCTGGAGTTTCAGTGACTGTAGAGAAAGGTGTTGCGACTATTTCGGGTACTTGTAAAGATGATGCTTTCAAGCAAAATGCAGAAAGCATTGTGAAAGGAATAAAAGGTGTTAAATCGGTCGTGAACAATTGCGAGATTCCAGCTCCAGAACCTGTAGTTGCGGCTCCTGTAGAAATTAATCCTGATGCAGTTTTAACCACTTCGGTAAATGAGGTAGTAAAAACGTACAGCGGTGTAACGGCAACAGTTAAAGATGGCGTGGTTACACTTACTGGTGATATCAAAAGAAGTCAATTGCAAAATTTGATAAAAAGTGTTCAGGAATTGAAGCCTAAAAAAGTAGAAAACAAATTAACTATTAAATAATTGATGTTATGAGTTTAAAAGATAAATACAAAGAGTTAACAGATCTAGCTTCTAATTTAGGAGTGGCTGATTTGCAAGTAAGAGAACAAGATAATGTGCTGTATGTTGATGGAACGGCAAAATCTGCAGATGATAAAGAAAAACTTTGGGCTGCTTACGGAAAAATAGATCCTGATTTTAGATCGGCAGATGTAGTAATGAATATTGAAGTTTCTGAAGGAGCTTCTACAGAATATACTGTTGTAGGTGGAGATTCTTTATCAAAAATAGGAAAAGCGCATGGTGTTTCATGGCAGACTATTTATGAAGCCAATAAAGACATTATTAAGAACCCAGATATCATACAGCCAGGTTGGAAGTTAAAAATACCAACAGCATAATTTTACTTATGGTGTGTTGCAAAAGTCCATCTCAATGGTGGGCTTTTTTTGTTGTGATTTAATCGAAAAATTTATTCTCATTATGTCACTAAAGAACCTCAGGTTAATATCCTACTTGAAAACATATAAATCTCATCACAATATCTTATAATCATTTGATAATTAATCTCTCTAATTTTAAAAAATGTAAATTACTAAAAGAGAGTATTATGAAAATGAGATCCATTTTATTAGGAATGTGCCTTACTGTTGCTTTGGTTTCCTGTAAATCTAATGATGCTGATATTGAAAAAGCAGTTAATGAAAAAATAAATGATCCTGATATTCAAGTTGCCGTACATGAAGGTGTGGCTACAATTACAGGTATTTGTGACGATGAAATGTTCAAGAAAAATATTGAAAAAAGCGTAAGAGCAACCAAAGGTGTAAAATCTGTTGTCAATACCTGCGAACTTGCCAGAGCTAATCAAGAACCTGCTGCGGCGACTGTTATTATTAATTCAGATACCGATTTGGATAAAGCTGTAAGTAAAGTAGTCGATGCGTACGATGGTGTGAGTGCAACTGTTGTTGGTGGCGTTATTACGCTTTCGGGAGAAATTGCAAAAGATAGATTGCAGCCTTTAATGCAAAGTATTCAGGAATTGCATCCTAAAAAGGTAGACAATAAATTAACTATTAAATAAGGATGTTATGAGTTTGAAAGATAAATACAGAGAAATGATAAATTTAGCATCCGAAATTGGAATTGCTAATTTACAGGTACGAGAACAGGATAATGTGCTTTATATTGATGGTACAGCTAAATCGGCTTCTGATAAAGAAAAACTTTGGAATGCGTACGAAAAAATTGATCCTGAATACAGATCGGCAGATGTTGTAATGAATATTGCTGTTATAGAAGGTACAACAAAAGAATATATTGTAAAAGGAGGAGATTCGTTATCTAAAATTGCTGCAGCCTACGGTATAACATGGAACGACATTTTTGAAGCGAATAAAGATATTATTTCAAATCCTGATTTGATTAAACCAGGTTGGAAATTGAAAATACCAATAGCATGATTTTTTTTAGTTGTAAAGGATCAAATATTCTTATTTTATGTCATTCTTAGAAATTAAAAGGAATTTAGCTTCTAAGAATGACATAGATTATTGAATGTTTTTTGTTTTCAGTTTATTTTTACTTGATTTGGAAGATATTTTCTTTTGAAAACTACCTTCCTCTAATACTTAAATCAAATAAAAATTTTGCTGTTTCCTGATCTGAATCTGCCGAAAAGCCAGCAACATAAACTCCTTTTTTACCCGAAGTCGATTTAATTCCGTATACAACTGCCTCATCCGCTGGGTCTGACTCACCCTCGTATCGATACACATGAACAATTTCAAATTTCTCAGGATTCTTTTTAATCGCGTCTGCATTTCGATTAAAATCGCACGTAAATCCTTTTTCATTCAATTGATCTAAAGCCTTTGAAACAGTTGCGTAATGATACATTCTTTTCATGATAAACTGAATTTAAATTATAGATTTTTAAAGATAACTATTTTAAAATTAAAATGTTATGATAAAATTCATAAAATCTGAAATTTAAAATCGTTATTGTTAGTGCTTAAATCCCTACTTTTGCACCGCAGACCGCCTTATCGTCGTCCCGATTTATCGGGAGGGAGGAAAGTCCGGACACCATAGAGAAGCATAGCGGGTAACGCCCGTCGGTTCCGAAAGGGATTAGGACAAGTGCAGCAGAAAGTATGTACAGGTAATGCTGTAGTGAAACCAGGTAAACTCTATGCGGTGAAATACCAAGTATATCGGCATTTAAGAGCTTCTCGTTCGTTGCCGAAGGGTAGGTAGATTGAGTCCAGCAGTAATGCTGGATCTAGATAAATGATAAGGTATTGTATCATTGCAAAATGAGACAAGAACAGAATCCGGCTTACAGGTCTGCATTTTTTATATATTTGTGAAACTATCTAACTTGTTTTCATGAATACTGCCACTCCAAATTCTTCTTCACAATCCAAAAGAAGCCTTTTTAGAACCATTGTAACCAATCTTACTTTTTGGGTTTTAATTGCTATTATTTCGGGTATTTTACTCGGACATTTTTCTCCATCAAATGGTGTGAAAATGGAATTTCTGGGTAAAAAGTTTATTCAGCTAATTTCTCTTTTTATTGGCCCGATTATTTTCTTGACCATAGTTTTAGGGATTTCGGGAATGGGAAATCTAAAAAAAGTGGGAAGAATTGGCGTAAAAGCTTTAACTTATTTTGAAGTGGTTTCGACTGTTGCATTGGCAATTGGTGTCGCGGTTGCTTATTTGTTTAAACCTGGAAAAATTGATAAATCGAGTTTGACGTTTGGCGATGCAAGTCAGTATACAAACGGAGCTTCCGAACATTTCTCGTGGTTGCAGTTTTTCTTATCCAATTTTACTTTACAGGTTTTACTTGCCGCTATTATCTGCGGAATTGCATTGAATTTTTATCAGAAAAGAGAGCAGGCTATTTTGGTTTTGGAACGATTCTCAAAAGTGGTTTTCTTCGGATTAAAGTATGTAATGTATCTAGCTCCAATTGGTGCCTTTGGCGGAATGGCCTATACAATAGGTAAATTTGGCCTTGCCACTTTGATTCCTTTAGGAAAGCTGATGCTTTGCGTGTATTTGACTATGGCATTATTTGTCTTTTTGGTTCTTGGAAGCATCTTGAGATATTATAAAATAAATATTTTTTCGATTTTAAAATATATCAAAGAAGAACTTTTATTGGTTTTAGGAACTTCGTCATCTGAAGCCGCTTTGCCAAGTATTATGGTGAAACTGGAACGAATGGGTTGCAGTAAATCGGTTGTAGGTTTGGTAATTCCGACAGGCTATTCTTTTAATTTGGACGGAACTTCAATTTACCTTTCGATGTCGGTACTTTTTATTGCACAATTGTATGATGTTCATTTGAGTTTTTTCGAAATCCTGACCGTTATCGGAATTTTAATGATTACTTCTAAAGGTGCAGCAGGTGTAACCGGAAGCGGATTTATTGTTTTAGCATCGACATTAACTGCTTTGCATAAAATTCCCGTTGAAGGTTTAGCCTTTTTATTGGGAGTAGATAAATTTATGAGCGAAGCCAGAGCAATCACCAATTTAATAGGAAATACAGTTGCAACGATAATAATCTCGAAAACAGAAAGAGATTTTACAGAGTTAGATTTGAGTTACAAAGTAACAGAGTGACAAAGTAACAAAGTAATCAGAACTTTGCATCTTTGGCACTTTGTTACTTTGTCACTTAAAATTACGATTCGTCCTTCGTTGTTCGCACCAGACTAATGCCCGACATGAAAAAGACAATTCCTAATATTCCGTAAATAATAAGCGATTTTATATCTCTGGTTTCTCCAGATGTGCCGGCAAAAATAACGGCCGTATAAATAAGTCCTACAATTCCGAGGATTGTAAGCAACCCACCGAAAAATCTTTTTAGGTTCATGATTGTTAGATTTAAAAGTTCTCTAACAAAGTTAAATTTCGATAAGTTAATTGCTGTTATACAATTGCTTATATAAAATTATATGATTTACAGGATGTTATTTTTCTATTTTAAACTCCAGTCCGATATTTCGGACGCTTTCAATCTTGATTTTCGGATCTGAATTAAAATATTTTCTAAGTCTGCTGATAAAAACATCCATGCTTCGTCCAGAGAAATAATCGTCTTTTTTCCAGACCGACATTAAAATCTGATCTCTTTTTAATAACTGATTGTGGTTTAAATACAAGTATTCGATAAGAGAAGCTTCCATTTCTGTAAGCTGCTGCACATGATTTTTATTGTTAAGTGTCAGACGTTCGTTATCAAAAATATACGAACCAATTTCGATTATGTTATTTCCGTCAAGACTTCTCTTTTGTTCGATTCTTTTTAGAATATTCTGCAAACGCAGCACCAGTTCGTCAACTTCAAACGGCTTTACGATATAATCATCTGCGCCAAGTTTTAGACCAATTATTTTATCTTCTTTTAGCTTTCTTGCGGTGAGAAAAATAAATGGAATTTCGGGATTAATGGTAATTATTTTTTCAGCCAATGAAAATCCGTCCATTTTGGGCATCATTACATCAAAAACACAAATATCAAAAGTCTGGTTTTTAAAATAGTCTAAAGCTATTTCGCCGTTTTCGGCCCAGATTACTTCAAATTGATGCAATTCTAGATATTGTTTTAAAATCGCCGCAAAGTCAAAATCGTCTTCGGCTAATAGTAATCTTTTCAAAATAAAGGGATTAAACTTTTAATAAAATAGTAAACTGAGTTCCTTTTCCTAAATCGCTAATAACGTTTACAGAACCCTGATGTGCTTTTACGATTTGGTCAACATAATACAATCCTAAACCTAAACCTTTTGTGTTGTGCAGATTTCCTTGTTCTACTCGGTAAAACTTATCAAAAAGAAACGCTTGCTTGTTTTTGGCAATTCCAATTCCGTCATCTTCAAAACTGATTGAAAATTGTTTTTCGACAATTTTTGTTTTTACTGTAATGGTATTTGATCCATATTTTACAGCATTTTCGAGAACATTTAAGAAAGCAGTTGTCAAATGAAATTTATCCAAAACCAAAATAGTTTTCTCAGTCTGGAAATCGGTTTTAAGATTGATTTTTGGAAAAGTAATTTTAAAATCATTTGTAATAGAAAGAAGAAAATCTTCGGCTTCTATTTTTTCTTTTTGCAGTTCAATTTCATTTTCAGCCAAAGAATTTGCCATAACCTGATCAATCAGATTCTGGAGACGGTTATTCTGGCGCGAAATGGTATTTACAATCGAATTGAAATTTTCATCATTGTCACGAATATTTTTCTGCGCTAAAATCTTTGTCGAAATCCCCAAAGTAGCCAATGGAGTTTTCAGTTCGTGCGTAATATTATTGATGAAATCGGTTTTAACGTCGCTTACTTTTTTCTGTTTAATTAGAGATCTAATCGCAATTACAAACAGACTGATTAAAATGGCAATCGAGAATAAGGAAAGAATCAGAATAAACGTCATTCTTCTTAGAATAATCATTTCCCAATCCGTTACAGAAACGTACATCGAATCTTCTGTCAATAATTTATATTCCTCATTTTCAAAAGTACCGTTTGTTGTTCCAACATAACTTCTTACTAAAAAGGCATGATTTAAAGAAGCCAGATTTCCGTACAATTTATTCTGGATAAAAGGTTTTTCAGAGAAAATAGTATCCGCTTCCTGTTCGTTTTTGTAAAGAATAAATTTGTTTAGAACAACGGCAAAATCGATCTTAAAATCGGGTAAATCTTTCTCAAATTTTCGTTTGATTTTTTGAGTTATGATGTTTTGAGATTGCGCATTCAAAACGCCATTTTTAATGTCCAATTTACTTTTTTTTCCTTTCATGTATTTTTCTGAAAGGCTTTTGTAAAGCACTTCTTTTCTAGAAACCAAAGCCGAATCGATATCGCTATAATTATTGGTAATTTGAGCAATTTCGTTTTTAATCTGTGTATGAAACTGCGCTACTTTATATTCATAAGCCGTCTTTACTAAATAGCATTGTACTGTCATAAGCACAAATAGCGCTACAACAGAAAATCCGATTAATAAATTGATTCTTTGCTTCATATTGGTTGAAATGACGCTTCAAAAATACAGTTTTTAGCCAACAAATAGGAGATTAACCTTGCATTAACCTACGATTAACTTTCAGAACTGGGTTTTCAAAGCATTTTTGCAGCGACACAAAACCAAATTTTATAAAATGATACAAACGAAAAGATTTGAAGGAGCTTTAATTGCTTTCCTTTTTTTTATGAATGGTCACGCAAACGGACTGATTAAAGAAAAGCATTATGAATTGAATATTGCTCCAAAACAAAAGGCTGTTTTAATTTTATTTCCTTGCTTTCCATGCAATATCGAAAACACTAAAAACGAAGCCCAATTTCTTAAAAACTTAAAACAGGAAGGTATAACTACCTTGTTGCTGAATTATAACGTGAAATTGTATTTGTCAGAATCAGAAAAAAAAGAATATTCGTTAGCACTAAATTCAATTTTTGATCGCAATAAAATAGCAAAAGAGAATATTTTTATTGGTGGTTTTTCGAGCGGTGGCAATCTGGCGCTTTTGCTTTCTAATTATCTTATTCAAACCAAAAATGCCATACAGCCCAAAGGTTTAGTTGTGGTCGATTCTCCTTTAGATTTAGAAAGACTTTATGATGGCGCACAAGAGGATGTGAAAAAGAATGTTAGTGAAGAAGCTGTTGAAGAAGGAAATTATTTAATACAACTCTTCAACGATGATCTCGGAAATCCAAAAACTAATATTGAAACCTATAAAAAAATGTCTCCTTATTTGGTTTCAAGTGATTCAAAAGTAAATATAGAATACTTAAAAGATATTAAAATTCGATTGTACTGCGAACCAGATTTAGAATGGTATTGGAAGAACAAAAAAAGAACTTATGAAGAATTGAATGCCTTTCATTTAGAAAAAACATATGATTCATTATTGAATTTAGGAGCACAAAAAGTTGAATTTATAAAGACTTCAAACAGAGGATTTGATGCGAAAGGAAATAAAAAACCTCATTCTTGGAATTTGATAGAAAGGGAGGATCTTATAAAATGGATTCTTAATTAACGAAAAATATCTAATCTAAACCCTATTCAAGAATGAATTACCTGCCATTAAAACTGCTTATTACTATTTTACTTTTTTGTCTTTCATTTATGGCAAACGCTCAGAATGAAACACCAAAAGATTCGATTTCAAATGAATTAAATGAAGTGGTTATCAGTAAGGAGAAAAAAATGTTTACCAATGCAAACGGAAATGTAAAGATTGACGTTGCCAATTCGGTTTACAGTACAATTCCAAATCCGATTGATTTGCTTTCAAAACTGCCATCGGTTCAAATAGGTAGTGATCGTGAAAGTATTTCGATTGTCGGAAAAGGAAATCCGTTAATTTATATAGATGGTCAAAAAGGAACCATAACCGATTTAAACGCTTTATCTGTTGCCGATATTAAAACAGTAGAAATTATTAAAAATCCGTCTTCTAAATACGAAGCCGAAGGCCGTGCTGTAATTTTGATTACTAGAAAAGTAAGTAAAAAAGATAGTTTTAAAACCGAAATTTCTGAAGTGGCTTCTTTTAAAAGAAATTACAATAATTATTTGGGGTTTAATTCTAGCTTTAAAAAAGATAAATTAGAATGGAAAGCCAATTTTAATTACAATCTACGAAATCCGTGGGAAAATCATAGTTTGGAATATGAAATCCCGAAGGCTTCTATAGTCTCCAATTATGATGTGACAGCAAATTCGCGTGTAAAGGAATATGTTTTTGGAGGAGGTGTGTTTTATAAAATAAATGAAGATGATTATTTGTCGGTTAATATAAATGGCAAAATGCGAAATGATACTTTTGATATCAATACTTTCACTTTTAATCAAAATCAGAGTCAGGTAAATAATGTCTTCACTTTTAGCGAAAATTCGAGCGCTAAGAATTTCTTGAATTCATTCATCAATTATTCGAAAAAAATAAAAGCTATTGACACTAAGCTTTTTATTGGTTTTCAGGGTTCCAACTACAATCAGCATTTGTTGAGTTTGGTGAAAAATAATTTTAATGAAACAGATTTTAAATTGTCGCAAAACCGGGATCAGAAATTTAATGTGGATGTTTTTTCTGGAAGGATCGATTTGGAGAAAAAGTTCAAAAATGAAGTGACTCTGGAATACGGCGGATTGTATTTAAAAGCGAAATCAAAATCAAATGCTGACATTTTTGATTTTGAAGAGGGTAAAAGCGAAGTTTCAGATTATGATTTTAAAGAAGAAAACCTCGCCGCCTATGTTCAGTTTTCGGGAAAGCTGAAAAAGATCGATTTTTCATTCGGATTAAGAACAGAAAATACCAATGTGTACTCCAAGTTTAAAGCGCAAGTTTTGCCTTCTATAGATAAAAATTACACCAATCTGTTTCCTAAAGCCGATCTTACAATTCCTATTGACAGCACAAAAAGCATCAATGTAAATTATTCAAAAAGTATTGTGAGGCCTAATTATTCATCTTTAAGTCAAATTGCCACCTATATAAATCCGTATTTTTTATATGGGAGCAGTATAAATTTAGGACCAGCATTTGTAGATGAACTTTCAAGCTCATTTCAGTATCGCGACAAAACTTTAAAACTGAGTTATTATCAGACCAAAGACGTAACTAATCCGAGTTTTGTTTTTAATGAGGAAACCAATGTATTAATGATTACCGACATTAATTTTAAGAGAGAAAGGGGTTTTACGATAGATTTTACACTTCCGTTTACCTATAAATTCTGGACAACAACCAACTCTCTAATTTTTGTAAAAAGTAAGGTTGAAGACGATACGGCACTTTTGCATCCTTCAAAGCCTTATTTGTATTATTACTCAAACAATACATTCAAATTACCAAAAGATTTTAGTTTCGTTTTTTCTTTCTGGGGAACAACCAAACAAAATGATGGGATTTTTGAGCGCAAAGCTAATTTTGTGGTCGATATGTCTTTGGCAAAAACATTTGGTAAAAACTGGAGTTGTACCTTGAATTACAATGATATTTTTAAAGCGACAAGTTACACCGATACTTTTACGGTGAATAATGTCCATTCAAAATTTAAATATTTAGTCGATGCCAACGAAATTTCTATTGCAGTTCGTTATTCTTTCGGAAAAATAAAAGATTCTGAATATAAGCAGAAAAGTGTAAACGAAAGTGAAAATAGAATTAGGTAAAATCCCAAATTTTAAAAATCCCAAATTCCAATTTTCTCAGAAGTGCCGAGATTGGAATTTGGGATTTTACTATTTTAATATTGGTATTTATCTATCCTTCATCTTCTTCAGATTCTTTTTTAGAAGCATCATGTGGTAATTCTTCATCATCATCAGTAGAATTTAGTTCGAAGAAACTAAAAAACGAACCGCCATAACTTTTCTGAAAAGAAAAATTACTCATATGATCCAGTTTGGTGTATTTTGAATGTTCGATAATCATCATTCCGTCGTCTTCCAATAAATCTCTTTCAAAAACGGTTAGAACAATTTTCTCAAAAGTGGCTTGATCCAATCCGTAAGGTGGATCTGCGAAAATTATATCGTAAGTAGTTTTAGAATTTTCTAAGAATTTAAAAACATCACTTTTGGTTGCAGCAATATCAAAATCATATTCTGATGAAACTTGTTTGATAAATTTTACGCATCCAAAATCGCCATCAACAGAAGTAATGGGAGCACTTCCGCGCGAAGCGAATTCATAACTTATATTGCCAGTTCCCGAAAAAAGATCTAAAACCTTTAAACTGTCAAAACTAAAATGATTATTCAAAACATTAAACAATGCTTCTTTACTCATATCAGTCGTTGGTCTTACAGGTAGATTTTTTGGCGGAAAAATTCGGCGTCCTTTGTATTTTCCTGAAATGATTCTCATGATTGAAATAAGATATAATGTTTTTGATTTTGAGCGGTTGTAAAGCTGTTTCTTTCCTTCAGTTTTGAAACATCCATAAAAGAAATATGGCGCACGTATTTGTACGCTATGGCATAAAATGGATCATTTTCTGAAATAGTTCCTAATAATTCTAATTTGAAACTTTCCGGATTCATGCTCATTTGTTCTGCTGTAAATAAAATATAGTAGATAAAATCTTCTGGTGTATTATATTCGAATGAATTAAACAGCAAAAGCTTTTGATTCTGGACTACAATAATTTCAAAATTCTCAGGATTAAAATTGACGATCATTTTCTTATCGTCGTTATTTCTTGAGTTATCCAAAAGTTTTTCGACCAAAATACTGTTAGCGTGTTTATAATCAAAAGACCCCACATTATCGATTAAGAAATTGTTGATATTCACAAACGGAATATAAACCGAGTTCATCTGATAATTCGGAATTTGATCAAAAGTAAAAAAGTCGGTATCAAACACTTTTGTAGTGTATTGCAGATAACTTCCTAAATAATTCTCATCAAACAAAGCAGTCGGAACAAAAGTCGAAAGGTTATTGTTATGAATAACCATTACTTCATCGTAAGTATTTTTTAATTCAGGATTGCTTTTGAAAGCATCATTGAACAGATCTTCAATTCGAGATGTCTTACTGTTAGTATCAAACTTTATTTCCTTAAAAGAAGTGATGATATTATTTAAAGTATCAAAACAGCAATATGAAAATCCAGTCAGTGAAACCTGAATAGAAAGTTTTCTGTAATTTTTTGAAGTAATGTTAGTATTTTGTAATGACATAGTTGATTTACAATTCGTTACCTGTTTTAAATCAAGAAAGAATTTAAGCGACCACAAACTTACAAATTAAAAAGGAACAATTATAATTGCAATTTCAAAAAACAATTTGAATCTGAGTTTAAAACAAGGTTAAGAAAAAGTTTATTTATTTGAAAGTTAATGGGTTATGTGTTTTTGAGCGCGGTTTAACTGTTTTTTGAATATTTAGCATCATTTATATTGAAATTGCTATTGACATTGACATTGACATTGCTATTGCTACTGCTATTGCTATTGCTATTGCCATTGAAATTGATTTTTGTCATTGAAATTGATTTTTGTCATTGCCATTAAAAAAAGCGACCTTTGTATTTCAATATTACTCTATGAATTCTGCACAGTTTTACGGTACTTTACAAAAGCGATTTCCTTTTGCTCCAACATACAAACAGGATATTTTTTTTCAGAAAATTGCAATCTTTCTAACCGAACCCCAAAACGACACGATTTTCGTTTTGAAAGGATATGCGGGAACGGGAAAAACTACCGTTATTTCTACTATCGTTAATAATCTTAGCGAGATCAATAAAAAATATGTTTTGTTAGCACCAACAGGACGTGCGGCAAAAGTAATCGCCAATTATTCGAATAATCCAGCCTTTACGATTCATAAAAAAATATATTTCCCGAAGAAATCTTCTGGAGGAGGAGTGGCTTTTACCAAGCAAGTCAACAAACATAAAAACACCATTTTTATCGTCGATGAGGCCTCGATGATCTCAGACAGTACATTAGATAGCGGCTCGCTTCTAGACGATTTGATTAATTATGTGTATTCTGGAAGTAATTGTAAAATGATTCTTTTGGGAGATACTGCACAGTTGCCTCCAGTAAATTTAGATATTAGTCCGGCGTTAGATATTCAGACTTTGGGCATTCATTATGACAAAGAAATTGAACATATCGAATTGGACGAAGTAATGCGTCAGGAAGAAAGTTCAGGGATTTTATTCAACGCAACAGAATTACGTGAATTGTTGAAAGAAAGTTTTATAACCGAATTTAAATTCAATGTAAAGAAGTTTAAAGACATTGTTCGACTAACAGACGGTTACGATATTCAAGATGCGATTAATACTGCATACAGCAATTATAGCATTGAGGATACTGCTTTTATTGTTCGTTCTAATAAACGTGCCAATCAATACAATGAGCAAATTAGAAGCCGAATTTTATTTAAAGAAAGCGAACTTTCGGTTGGAGATTTTTTGATGGTGGTAAAAAACAATTATTTCTGGCTGAAAGAAACAGACGAAGCTGGATTTATTGCCAACGGAGATATTATTGAAGTTTTAGAACTTTTCGGAATCAAAGAACTGTATGGATTTAAGTTTGCAAAAGTAAAAATAAGAATGGTTGATTATCCAGAGCAGAAGCCCTTTGAGACGGTTTTAATTCTAGATACTCTAACAAGCGAATCACCTTCTTTAACCTATGAAGAATCGAATCGTTTGTATGAAGAAGTGATGAAAGATTATGAAGACGAATCAACCAAATATAAAAGATTTCAAAAGGTAAAAGAAAACGAATATTTCAACGGATTACAGGTTAAATTCTCTTACGCGATAACTTGTCATAAATCGCAAGGTGGACAGTGGAACACTGTTTTTATCGAACAGCCATTTCTTCCAAACGGAATTGATACTGATTATATTAGATGGCTTTATACGGCGATGACACGTGCCAAAAATAAGCTATATTTGATAGGATTTAAAGACGAGAGTTTCGAGGAATAGTTTTTTTAGCCACAGATTAAAAATATTCTCACAGATTTTTTTGCAAAGAAGTATAAACGCTTATTTTTTGTCTCACGCAGATTTTACAGATTTCGCAGATTTTTTGATTAAGTTTCTCAAAGCGCAATCAATTAAATCTGCGAAATCTGCGAGAGAAATTTAAACGCATCCAAAAAAATCTTTTTAATCCTTTTAATCTGTGGCAGTAAAAAAATAAAAATGACAACACTAAACGATTTACATTCGATTTCATCGGCGTTTTCGAATACCGATAAAATGCCAGTTCTCTTTTTAGGACATGGCAGTCCGATGAATGCTATTGAAGAAAATCAGTTTGTGACTGGATTTCGTGATCTGGCAAAAACATTGCCGCAACCCAACGCTATTTTATGTGTTTCGGCGCATTGGTTTACCAAAGGAACAAAGGTTACAGCGATGGAAATGCCGAGAACCATTCATGATTTTGGCGGTTTTCCGCAAGCGCTTTTCGATGTGCAATATCCCGCAAAAGGAAGTCCAGAATTAGCCGTAGAAACACAAAAGATTTTAGATCCCGTACTGGTCGAATTAGACGAACATTGGGGATTGGATCATGGAGCTTGGAGTGTTATCAAACATTTATATCCCAATGCAGATGTTCCTGTAATTCAGCTAAGCATCGATTATACCCAATCTGGACAATATCATTTTGAATTGGCTCAAAAACTACAATCATTACGTTACAAGGGCGTTTTAATTATCGGAAGTGGCAATATTGTGCACAATCTTAGAATGGTCGATTTTAGAAATTTTGACAAAGACAATTACGGTTGCGATTGGGCAATTGAAGCTCGTGAAACTGTAAATAATTATTTGCTCGATGGAAATTTCCAGCCTTTAATAGATTTCGAAAAAATGAATAAAGCCGTGCAATTGGCAGTTCCAACCCCAGAACATTATCTTCCGTTGTTATACACTTTAGGTTTAAAAGATAAAACAGATGAGTTAAGTCTCTTTAATGATAAATTACTAGCAGGTTCTCTGAGTATGACTTCAGTTAAACTGATGTGATATGCTTTGTGTATCTCTGCGAAACCTTTGTGAGTCTCTGTGAAATAGGTTATACCGCAAAGATGCACAAAGATTTACGGGGAGATTCGCAAAGAGATTATTTTTCTTTTTTCAAATTATAGGCATAAAGATATCCATCTGCACTTCCGTAGAAAATAACATCATTGTTAATGAAAGGAGAAGAAACAATTGAACCTAATTTATAAAATTCATCCATCACCTTTTTGTTTTCGGCATAACTAGATAAATCGGCTTGTTTGGCAGCGAAACCAAAATCTAAAAGATTGTTGTTAAGAATACTTGCAGCATATTTAGTTCTATTTTCGGTTGGAATTATATGCGATTCTTTTTCATCAGAAATTAGGTTTAAGTCAAAGAAATTACCCGAAAAATCTCCAAAATAAATCGTATTGCCAGCAATTGCGGGCGAAGAATAAACGTAGCCATTGCCTTTAAAGCGATACTTTTCTTCTCCAGTTTTTGCATCCAATGCCAATAAAGCGTAAGTATCTGATGTTCCCACATAAACGGTATTATCTTTAATAACAGCCGAACTCAAAATCCAAGAGTTTTCGGCATTGTATTTCCAGATTACTTTTCCTGTTTCGGCATCAAGTGCAAATAGATACGGATCTCTTGCACCAAAATAAACAATACCATCAGAAATAGCTGCAGAAGCTTGAATTCCTGTAAAACCTGTTTTTGTTTCAGTCGAGAACTTCCATTTTTCTTTTCCTGTTTTACAATCCAAAGCATAAAAAATACCATCCCATCCGCCAAAATAAACCGTGTTTTTTTCTAAAATAGGAGTGCTATGTATAGCCGCTTTAGTTTGAAAATTCCATTTTGGACTTCCCGTTTTAGCATCAACGGCATAAAGATTCCCGTTACTACTTCCAAAAATCGCCAATGCAGAATTATTGTCTAAATAAATAACAGGAGTCGAAAGATAAAAATCCCACAAATCAGCCATGAGTAAATCGCTAGGTTTCATACCCCACATTCCGATTTCGCTATACCAATGTTCGCCTTTGGTTTTAAAGCGCCAAATTTCTTTTCCTGTTTTGGTATTTAAAGCATAATAATGGCCGTCAAAACTTCCAAAATAAACAGTATCATTATAAAGGCTTGCAGAACTGTGAACGGCTCCGCTGGTTTTAAATTTCCATTTCAGGTTTCCAGATTTTTCATCGACAGCATAAAAATAACCGTCTTCGCTGCCAATATAAACAGTTCCGTTTTGTGCAATTGGAGAAGAAAAGATTTTCCCTTCCGTTTTAAATTTCCATTTTAAATCTTGTAAGGACTGATAATCTTTTCCAGCAAAAATGCGATTTGAAAATGCATTTAAAACATCCGTTTTGTTCTGAGAAAAAGTATTGGAAGTAAAGATTAAAAAGAAATAGAGCAGGAGAGAAGTAAAGTTTCTTTTCATAGTTTTTCTTATAAAAGTAAAAATATTTATAAGATATTAAAATACAATGCTTTGAGGAATATGTTATAAAAATATTTTAGAAAGCTCTTTGTGAATAGTGTATTTGGTTTAATATGGAAATAACGAAAGAACTCTTCAAAGTTTTCCAATCGTTTTTATTTATGTGATATTGGTATAAAAGTTTATAATAAGCACAATTTGTTTAAAAAATAAATTGGTGAGACAATAAAATGTTTCATCTAAATTTGTTTATTTTTGTGTAAGTAATTGTTTGTCAGTTGATTGTTTGGTTTGTGTTTTCTTTTTGAGTAGTTTTTTAAATGCCTTTTGTGATTAACTGGTGATAAATTTAAAAAACGATAAAAGATGTTTACAATTTAAGTTAAAGTGCGGCATCAGCACTATAATCACTGATAAAATTAAGATGAATCCAAACAAAGCATTATGGGAAAAAGGCGATTTTACACGCGTTGCAGAATCTATGAGAGAAAGCGGTGCGGAATTGGTTGCCAAAATTGGAATAAAAGAAAATAGTGACGTTTTAGATCTCGGCTGTGGTGATGGTACTACCGCAATACCTTCGGCAAAATTAGGAGCCAATGTTTTAGGTGTTGATATAGCAAGAAATTTAGTTGAAGCTGGCAATCTTCGAGCAAGAAAAGAAGGATTAGATAATATTGTATTTAAAGAAGGAGACGCAACCGATTTAAATGAATTGAAAAACCAATCTTACGATGTGACGATGAGTGTTTTTGGAGCAATGTTTGCTCCAAAACCTTTTGATGTTGCTAAAGAAATGGTTCGTGTCACACGACCTGGAGGTAAAATTATTATGGGTAATTGGATACCGGGCGATCCAACGTTAATTGCACAAATCTTGAAAATTAGTTCTGAATTTACACCACCGCCTCCTGAGGGTTTTGTAAGTCCAATGCTGTGGGGTATTGAGGATAATGTTATCGAAAGATTCACAAATGCGGGTATTTCTAAAGAAAATATTTCTTTTGAGAGAGATACCTTTACATTTAAAGCAGCATTTCCACCTTCGGAGTGGCTAAATCGATTAAAAAATTACTATGGTCCAACCATGAATGCTTTTGAAGCTGCCGAGCAAAATGGAAAAACTTCAGATTTGTATGCTAAACTTGAAGGATTAGTGAATAGCCAAAACCGAAGTAATGACAAAAATTCTACCTTAATTCCTGCAACTTATCTTCGTGTTACAGTTTTGGCTTAATTTTTTTCTAAATACATAAAACAAGAAGGTTGTTAATAATAATCGATTGTATGGTTTGCTAGTAGACAGAAAATTAAAAGTAATTTTTGCATATTTGCAAACACTTAAAACCGGTGAAAATTAAATCACTAAATTTTGAGTTTTTTTAACTCAGTAAAATATAAGAATGAAAATAATAGCGGTAATTCCAGCCAGATATGCTTCAACTCGTTTTCCTGCCAAATTAATGCAAGATTTGGGAGGCAAAACAATAATTCTAAGAACCTATGAAGCAGCAGTTTCTACAAAATTGTTTGATGATGTTTTTGTAGTAACCGATTCTGATCTGATTTTTGATGAAATTGTTTCTAATGGAGGAAAAGCCATTATGAGCATTAAAGAACATGAATCTGGAAGTGATCGAATTGCAGAAGCCGTTGCAAATCTAGATGTTGATATTGTAGTGAATGTACAAGGTGATGAGCCTTTTACAGAAGCTGGGCCGTTAGAGCAGGTTTTATCGGTTTTTAAAAACGATTCAGATAAAAAGATTGATTTAGCTTCATTAATGCGCGAAATCACAGATGAAGAAGAAATCAATAATCCGAATAATGTAAAAGTGGTGGTAGACCAGTCGCAGTTTGCATTGTATTTTTCAAGATCTGTAATTCCGTATCCGAGAGAGAAAAACGTTGGTGTAAGATACTTTCAGCACATCGGAATTTATGCTTTTAGAAAACAGGCTTTGTTAGACTTTTACAGCCTTCCAATGAAATCTTTAGAAGCTTCCGAGAAGTTGGAGCAGTTAAGGTATTTGGAATTCGGAAAACGCATCAAAATGGTTGAAACGACGCATGTTGGAATTGGAATTGATACGGCTGAGGATTTGGAAAGAGCTCGAGCAATGTTGAGAGATATTTAATTAATATTTATATCCACAAACTTGTCATCCTGAGGAACGAAGGATCACACTCGTAAATCGGCAAAGATTGGAGACATTCTAAACAGAGTTTCTAGTGTGATCCTTCGTTCCTCAGGATGACAAATAAAACAAAAAAAGCTCCAAATTTTTTGGAGCTTTTTTAATATCTAAAACAATCTAAATTACTGGTATAAAGCAGGAAATTTAGAAGGATTTACTTCGTGCATCATATCGTAAATTTTCTCGTAAATATCTTCTGCAGAAGGTTTAGAGAAGTAATCGCCGTCAGTTCCGTATGCTGGTCTATGCGCTTTTGCAGCTAAAGTTTGTGGTTTGCTATCCAAATGTTTGTAAGCATCTTGTTCTTCTAAAATCTGCTGTAAAATGAATGCTGAAGCTCCTCCAGGAACGTCTTCATCAATTACTAAAAGACGGTTTGTTTTAGCAACACTTTTTACGATGTCTTTGTTAATATCGAACGGAAGTAAAGATTGAACATCAATAACTTCACAATCAATTCCTTTTTCTGCCAATTCATTAGCCGCTTGCATAACCAATCTTAAAGTTGATCCGTAAGAAACTAAAGTAATATCAGAACCTTCTCTTAGCGTTTCTACAACTCCAATTGGCGTTTTGAATTCACCAAAATTTAGTGGCGTTTTTTCTTTTAAACGATATCCGTTCAAACATTCAATAACCAAAGCAGGTTCATCACATTCTAACAAAGTGTTGTAGAAACCAGCTGCTTGTGTCATGTCTCTTGGAACCAAAACATGGATTCCGCGAATAGCATTAATGATCATTCCCATTGGAGAACCAGAATGCCAGATTCCTTCCAAACGGTGTCCGCGAGTTCTAATGATTAATGGTGCTTTTTGTTTTCCAACGGTTCTGTATTGTAATGTAGCTAAATCATCACTCATGATCTGAATAGCGTACAATAAATAATCTAAATACTGAATTTCAGCAATCGGGCGCAAGCCTCTCAATGCCATTCCGATTCCCTGACCAATTATAGTCGCTTCACGAATTCCGACATCGGCAACACGAAGTTCTCCGTATTTTTCCTGCATCCCTTCTAAACCTTGGTTTACGTCTCCGATGTTTCCAACATCTTCACCAAAAATTAAAGTTTCGGGATATTTGGCAAATAAAGCATCAAAGTTATCACGAAGAATCATTCTTCCGTCTAAATCTGCTTTTGCATTTTCAGCATATTTAGGAAGAACTTCCTGTACTGAAAATACATTTTTAGATGATTCAGAATGTAAATTACTGCTAAATTTTTCCTGAGTTTCTGCTATAAAATCTGTAATCCAATTTGATAAAAGAACTTTGCTGTTTGGAACTTCGATAAAACGAAGAATCTTTCTAGCATAAACCAATAATTCTTTCTTTAAAGGCGCTTTAATCGCACTTAATTCAGAAATTAATTTCTTGATTCTATCTTTATGGTTAATGCTTGCATCAGCAATTTGTTCTAATAAAGTAAGAAGGTTCTTTTGATCGTCAATAATTGGATTGATAAAGTTATTCCAAGCTTCTTTTTTAGCCTCTAAAACTTCTTTCTTCAATTCGAAATCAATTTCTGCCAATTCTTCTGGAGATGCAATATTAATTGCAATCATCCATAAACGCATTTGACGAATACAGTCAAAGTCTCTTTCCCAAGCCAGTCTCTCTGCATTTTTGTAACGTTCGTGAGAGCCAGAAGTAGAGTGACCTTGTGGCTGTGTTAATTCGTTAACGTGAATTAAAACTGGAATATGTTCTTCACGCGCAATTGCTCCGGCTCTTTCATAAGTAGAAACCAGTTCGGCATAATCCCAGCCTTTCACTCTAAAGATTTCATAGCCTTTAGAATCTTCATCGCGCTGATATCCTTTTAATATTTCTGAAATATTTTCTTTTGTAGTCTGATGTTTTGCATGAACAGAGATTCCGTATTCATCATCCCAAACACTCATTACCATCGGAACTTGTAGCACTCCAGCAGCGTTTATAGTTTCAAAAAACAAACCTTCAGAGGTACTTGCGTTACCAATAGTTCCCCAAGCTACTTCGTTTCCGTTAACAGAAAATTTCTCTTTAATTGTTATTCCACCAACCTCTCTGTAAATTTTTGAAGCTTGTGCCAAACCAAGTAATCTTGGCATTTGTCCTGCTGTTGGAGATATATCTGAACTTGAATTTTTTTGTTTGGTTAAGTCTTTCCAAGAACCGTCTTCGTTTAAACTGTGCGTTACAAAGTGTCCGCCCATTTGTCTTCCGGCAGACATAGGATCAAAAGCTAAATCAGTATGCCCGTATAAACCGGCAAAAAACTGTCTGGCATTCAATTCACCAATAGCCATCATAAAAGTTTGGTCGCGATAGTATCCAGAACGAAAATCTCCGTTTTTAAAAGCTTTTGCCATTGCCAGCTGCGGAACTTCTTTTCCGTCACCGAAAATTCCAAATTTAGCCTTTCCTGTTAATACTTCTTTTCGACCTAAAAGACTACATTCACGGCTTGTTACCGCAATTCTATAGTCATTCAATACCTCAGTTTTGAAGTCTTCAAATGTCAGTGTAGTATTGCTTTTTTCTTTTATCATAATCTTGTAGCGTCATGTTGTTTATGTCGCGAAATTACTTAAAAACAATCAATAATCATAATTCTTTGAACTAAATATAATTTAATTATTTGTATTCAAATCTAAAAACTACGTATTTTATTTATGTTATTTTTATATGAAATTTAATTTTATTGATAATTTCGCAAGTTTTTGTTTAAAATTTATTTGATTAAAACCATTTTCGGGTAAAAAGAGTAACTAACGTTCTTGGCGAAAAAGTGATTATAAATCGTATTTTTTCATTGTATTTAGGCTGTGATATTTCCCACCCATTATTCGAATAAACAGGAAAATAGAGTTCAAAGTAGTCAGGAACCAAGTTTAAACGGACTCCAGAATCGTAAGCAAAGAACTCACTTTTGTGCTTGTTTTTTAAGAAACCAATGTCACCATAAATCTCAACCCAGTTCCATATGGCGTAACTGGCATTCAAAGTTGCCATCCATTGATTAGCGTATGAAGGTTCTAGTTGCGATTTGAAACCTCCTTCAGCGATAACATACTGCTGGCTAAAAAAACCTGTGCTTTCTGATCTTCCGAATAAATTATAATCAAATAAATAATCTGTCGGACGGTCTAAGCCAAAACTAAAATAATCTGAATTTGTTGTGTTGTACAAGAAAGTTCCAACGTATAGTCTTAAATTTAGCTTTTTGTTATTTTCAAATAGTCTTCTGTATTCAACTTCTCCAGAAGCTTTTCCAAAACCGCTAGAAAATTGCAAATCAGTCATAAAATTAAAATGATCAATTAATTCTGTTTTCGTATTAGAATAGCGGGCATTAAAGATCGAATAGTTTGGTTTTGAGTTATCTGTAATATACGTGCTTGCTTCACGATTTACAATAACCTGACGAGCTAAAAACAGCTGTTTTCTATTATCTCTAAAATCTTTTTCTCGAATACGAAACTGCACCATCGGATTTAACCTTAAATAAGTTGCATCTGGGGCGTAATGATAATAATTCTGACTTATAGAATATCGAACATTATATAAGGTGCTGTTTCTATAATATTGATTCCATGAAAAAGCAGACGAACCTGAAACTGTTCCTGCTTTTATAGAATACGCCGGATTAATGTCAAAATTAAAAGGTTTGTCTAAAATGGTTTTATTATGAAAACGAATTCCTGGCGTTATACCATCATAATAATTGTAGTTTAAGGTCGGAATGTATAAAATCTGATTATAGTCTGGGTCTTCTAAATCTTTAGCAAAATTAAATTTAACAGGACGGTTGAGCGCAACATGTTTTAGAGATTTCCAATTGTTTCTTTGGTTGTATTCCGGAACTTCATTATCATAATTAATGACAATTTTTTCTGCATTTTTACGGCTAAACTCATAAACAGAGTCTTTTTTAGTAGGCTCAATCCATTCTTTAAAAACGACTTCTTTCTTTTTAATTCCGTAAATCGGAATAGGAGCGTAGATGCCAGTTTTATTTTTAACCGAAAATGTAATACTATCTGCAGTTCTCGAAACGTTTGAAAATTTATAATCGATAATATCTCGAGAATCGATAATGGTTTTAAAGAACCAATCAATATTTTTTGGGCTTTTTTGGGTTAAGATTTTCTCAAAATCATAACGATTCGATTGTCCGAATTGGTTGAGATTGTAAAATTCTCTGACGCTTTTAGGAACAATATCATGATTCAGATAATCATCTAAATAACTCAAGCTCAAACCAGCACGATATTTACTGGCAATTTGCTCGTTAAATTTTATTAAGGTGTTTTTTGGATCGCCAAGTGGCTGATCCAAGTTTTTACGGGCCATTAGCATATAGTAATAGCTATACTGCTCGTTAAAAGTCAGATTCGTGATATTGTAGCTTTTAAAGAGCTTCATGTTTGAAAGTCTTCCTAGCATTTTTTCCTCCTTATGATGTTCTTCCATGTACTTCATCATGGCATAAATCTGGATTCCGTCATAAATCCAATTGTCTTTTCTAGGATCTAAGCGAAGACTGTTTTTGAGATAATTGTTTAGAAAAGTCTTTAAAAACTGAATTTCAAATATAAAATCATCCTGAAACGGACTGATAAAAGAAGGCAGCTGATTTAAACCATAAAAAGGATTTCTGTCGTAATCGATCTGAGAAACGGTTATTTTTTCATGCGGATATTTGCCAATAAACTTTTCAGCATAAGAAACCACACGATTAATGATAATAGCTTTCTGGATTTCGTCTATTTTTTTATTTTTTAAATTGGTTTCAACCAGTAGAGAACCATTATCATATGTTCTAAAGCTATTTTGTTTTTCGATATAAAGACTAAAATCGGTTCTGTTTCTGCCAGAGAAAGAATAAATATTGTAGCCCTGATTGCTGGTATCTTTAGAAACCGAATTTAAATCGGTAGTAATAGAGTATGGATTCGGGATTTTAATTTCAACTTCATAATCGCTCACCGCATTGGCAATATCATCCAGATTGAAATTGTTATACTTTACAAAAAGGCCATTTTCAAAACGGGCAGGACTTATAAACCAGTTTTTAAGAGCCATACCGCCATTTTGATCAAAACCAAAATGTGTGAATTTATCGTTTGGTATTTTTACAATATAATTAAGATGTAAAACGATTTTTTCGTTAGGAAGCAGTTTGCGATTCAGCTTAACCGTAATATAGTCAGGATCCTGATTGCTTCTTTCCCATTCCAGAGCCGAAAAATTAGTTTCTGTTAGGTTTATAATTGTCGTTTTTCCTCTGTCGGCAGCCTTTGCCAAATGAAAACCTCTGTAAAATTCATCAGAAAAACGTTTTGCAAGAGGCGTGTTTTTATCCGCAAAAGCGTTATTCCAATCGTTCAAAACAATCAAAGCCAAAGTATCATTTGTAGTATTATGATACGTAAGATCTTGTTTTATGTTTAGTGTTTTAAGTTCGAGATTTACCGCCACTTCCATCTTAGATTGATGTTGTGCAGTTAGTTTTATCGAAAATGATAAAGCTAAAACGAGGCAAATAATTTTATAAAGTGCTTTCAAATAGTGGCTTAAAAATTATCAGACATACTTAAATTACGGACATATTGCGGTTTCGGATTTTTGTAAAAATAGTATAAAAAAAGCTGTTTAAAAAAACAGCTTTCAATTTTTACGATACTTTACGTAATTTAACGATAAATAGTATGATGTTCACAGCGAAATGTGATCTCACACATGAAAATTAAATTTAGAAATTCGGACTTAAATCGTATTTTTTGTAGAATTTATCCAATGCTTCCACAACTTCATCTTCAGTGTCTACAATTTTAAATAAATTCAAATCTTCTGGGCTTACAGTATGCATTTTTTCAACCAAAACAGTTTTAACCCATTCGATTAAGCCAGACCAGAACTCAACTCCAACCAAAATAATCGGAAATTTTCCAATTTTCTTAGTTTGAATCAAAGTGATAGCTTCAAACATTTCGTCTAAAGTTCCAAAACCACCTGGCATCACCACAAAACCTTGCGAATATTTTACGAACATTACTTTTCTCACAAAGAAATAGTCGAAATTCAGGTTTTTGTCATGATCAATATAAGGATTAAAATGCTGCTCAAACGGAAGTTCGATATTTAAACCAACCGAAATTCCTCCGCCCAAATGCGCGCCTTTATTTCCAGCTTCCATAATTCCGGGACCACCTCCTGTAATCACACCGTAACCTGCTTTACTGATTTTATAAGCAATTTTTTCAGCCAATTGATAGTACTTATCCTCTGGTTTTGTTCTCGCCGATCCAAAAATAGAAACACAAGGACCAATACGTCCCATTGCTTCGTAACCATTTACAAACTCAGACATAATCTTAAAAATTGCCCAGCTGTCATTGGTTTTAATTTCATTCCACGTTCTTTGTTTCAAACGATCCTGAATTACTTTATCTTCATCATTATCAAAATCTTCTAATCTCATTTTAGGTATTTTAATTTATTATTTTATTTATGTTTTTGTCCCTGTAATTGTCATCCTGATCATAGTCGGAAGAAGGAGCCGTTTCCCGCTGTCAGCTATATTCCCGATAAACAAAAACTACGGCTAAAAAGCCTTGTTTTTCTAAATCGGGAGATGCCGCTCCCATCAGGGCTAGGGCAGTTGGTCTCATATAAACCATTTGGCTTAATTGAAACATATTTTCTTTAAAAAGCTTGAGTTTTTCAGAAAAAGCGGACACTAAATTAACGCTTTTTTCTAGAATTGTTATAAAAAAGAGTAATTATAATCCAAAAGTAATGCTTGGATAATGAATATGCCTAAGGTTTTGGTTCACTATCAGATGATTATAGTTTTTGGATTGTTTAGATAATATATCTGCTACTTTTTAGTTCTTGAGTTCCAAATTTCAGGGGTTCTGCTAGTATGAAAGATTGAGAAAATCTCCACTAAATTTAATTGTTCGTTAATTGAATAATGAATTATAAACGGAAATTTTTTGACTATCATGCAACGAATATTTTTATAACGAATAGCACAAATATGTGGTTGAGTTTTTAATGAGTTAATTTGAGTTTTAACTTGCTTATGAAAACGAAGCCCCAAATTTTCTAACTGGTTATTATACCATTTAACTATTTGTGTTAGATCATTTAAAGCATCCTGATCTATTTTAATATTGTACATTTCAAAAATTATTGAATTGGTAAATCGGAAACATCATCCCAGTCAAGCATTCGTTCAGGAGACGCTTTGCTTTTTTTAATTCTGCTTAAAACTATTTTTTGATGTTCTTCAGGGATTTCAATATTATCATCTTTCCAAATCACCTCATTGAGTTTTAATTTTTCAGCAGGTGATAATTGTTTTACAACTTTCATCAATTCTTTAAAATCTAAATCTACTTTCAAACTTAAACTGTTCATAAAAATAATATTTATAATAATGATACTAAGTTAGTTCTTTTTTCAAAAACTTAGCCGTATAACTCTTTTTATTCTGAGCCACTTCTTCTGGGGTTCCTTTGGCAACCAATTGTCCGCCACCTTTTCCACCTTCTGGACCAATATCGATAATATAATCGGCAAGTTTGATTACGTCCATATTATGTTCGATCACCAGAATAGTATTTCCTTTATCAACCAGTTTATTGATTACTTCCATCAAAACGCGAATGTCTTCAAAGTGTAATCCTGTTGTTGGTTCGTCTAGAATATAAAATGTATTTCCAGTATCTTTTTTAGATAATTCTCCCGCTAATTTAATACGTTGCGCTTCACCACCCGAAAGCGTTGTACTTTGTTGCCCAAGTGTAATATAACCTAAACCAACATCTTGAATTGTCTTGATTTTTCTATAAATCTTCGGAATATTTTCAAAAAATGGAACAGCTTCATCAACCGTCATATCCAAAACATCAGAAATAGATTTTCCTTTGTATCTAATTTCTAAAGTTTCTCTGTTGAAACGTTTTCCCTGACACGTTTCGCATTCTACGTAAACGTCTGGTAAAAAGTTCATTTCGATTGTTCTTACACCAGAACCTTCGCAGGTTTCGCAACGTCCACCTTTTACGTTAAAACTAAAACGTCCCGCTTTATAACCACGAATCATACTTTCAGAAGTCATTGTAAACAAATTTCTGATTTCAGTGAAAACCTCTGTATAAGTCGCCGGATTCGAACGTGGTGTTCTTCCAATCGGACTTTGGTCAATATCAATTACTTTATCAATATGTTCCAGACCTTCAATCTTTTTGTAAGGCTGTGGTTTCTTTACTCCATTAAAATAATACGCATTTAAAATTGGATACAGCGTCTCATTAATTAAAGTCGATTTACCGCTTCCTGAAACTCCTGTAACGCAGGTTAATTGCCCTAACGGAATTTCTATCGAAACGTTTTTAAGATTGTTTCCTGTTGCACCGGTTAGTTTCAAGAATTTGCCATTGCCTTTTCTTCTTTTCTTCGGAATCTCAAATTTCATTTTACCATTCAAATATTGAGCGGTTATAGTATCCGAAGCTAAAGTTTCTTTTGGAGTTCCAATACTGATGATTTCTCCTCCATATTTACCTGCTTTTGGTCCAATATCAATTACATAATCTGCTGTTTCGATCATGTCCTTGTCATGTTCAACCACAATAACCGAGTTTCCGATATCGCGTAATTGTTCCAAAGAATGAATCAACTTTTCGTTATCTCTTTGGTGCAAACCAATACTTGGTTCATCCAAAATATAAAGAACTCCAACCAACTGAGAACCAATTTGTGTTGCCAGACGAATACGCTGCGCTTCCCCGCCCGAAAGCGATTTTGAACTTCGGCTTAAAGCCAAATAATTCAAACCAACATTCATTAAAAAGTTCAAACGGTCTTTAATTTCTTTTACCACTTCAGATGCAATTAAAAGCTGTTTATCTGTCAAATGGCTATTTAAATCTTGAAACCAAGCTGTTAAATCTGAAATATCCATATCACATAATTCGGTGATATTTTTTTCGTTTACCCTAAAAAATAAAGCTTCTTTTTTAAGACGTGAACCGTCGCAAACAGGACAGTTAATTTCGTCCATAAAATCTTTTGCCCAACGTTTTATGCTGGTTGTAGCGCTTTCGTCATATTGATTTTTGATGAAATTAGAAATTCCTTCAAAGTCAATTTTATATTCTCTCGTTACGCCAAGATCTTTTGAATTGATCGAAAATTTATCTTTTCCGCCATACAAAATCATTTGCATTGCTTCTTCAGGAATTTTCTCAATTGCATCGGTAATTTTAAATCCGAATTTTTCTCCAATGGTTTCCAATTGTTTGAAAATCCAAGACGATTTGTATTCGCCAAGCGGAGCAAAACCACCAGCTTTTATCGATAATTTCGGATTTGGAATAATCTTCTTAACATTGATTTCGTGTACCGTTCCCAATCCGTTGCAATGTGGACAAGCTCCTTTTGGAGAGTTGAACGAAAATAAATTTGGTTCTGGATTCTGATACGATATTCCTGTTGAAGGACACATTAAATTTCTACTGAAATAACGCACTTCATTAGAATCTTGATCTAAAATCATCAAGACATCTTCACCGTGATGCATCGCTGTATTGATGCTTTCAGATAATCTTTTTTGTGTATCTGGATTATCTTCAATCACCATTCTGTCTACAACAATCTCAATATCGTGTGTTTTGTAACGATCCAATTTCATTCCCGCAACAAGATCTTGAACTTCTCCGTTTACACGAACTTTCAAGAATCCTTGTTTGGTTATTTGTTGGAATAATTCCGCATAATGACCTTTTCTAGCTTTAATAACCGGAGCAAGAATATTGATGCGTTTTCCATTATAATCCTGAATAATCAGATCTTTAATCTGCTCATCAGAATACGAAACCATTTTTTCGCCAGTGTTATAACTGTAGGCATCTGCGCCACGCGCATATAACAGCCTTAAGAAATCGTAAATTTCAGTGATAGTCCCAACTGTAGAACGCGGACTTTTACTAGTTGTTTTTTGTTCAATCGCGATTACAGGCGAAAGTCCGTCGATTTTATCAACGTCTGGACGCTCTAATCCGCCAAGAAATTGCCTCGCGTAGGCAGAAAAAGTTTCAACGTAACGACGCTGTCCTTCGGCATAAATCGTATCAAAAGCCAAAGAAGATTTTCCCGAACCTGATAAACCTGTAATTACAACCAGTTTTTCACGCGGAATAGATATATCGATATTTTTTAGATTGTGAACTCTTGCACCAAGAACTTCAATAGTATTGTCTTTATCTAACATAATTTTGAGCAAAACGCAAAGTTACCACTTTGATTTGTTCTTTTAGTGCTCGATAGCAAAACTTTATGTTACAATTAGTAACAAAATAAAAGTAGTTTCTTATAGTTTTATTTTTTGCTGGAAAACATTTTAATATTGGGTGAATAAAAATTTTTAACGTATCCGATGTTAAGGCTATTCAATTGTCATAGAACGAAGTTTTGTTCTATATGCTTCAAGTGCTATCGATTTTGAAATGAATCCGTGATATTTTCCATCTCTTAAAACAGGAAGAAAAGCAGATTTTGAGGTTTCAAATTTGCGCATTACAATTTCCATGCTGTCGAGTGTAGAAATTGTGGCAGAAGGTGCTTTCATTACATCTCTAATGAAAGTATATTTTACACGATAAGAGTTAAATATAATTTCGCGAATATCATTAAAATGAACCACTCCAACCAGATCTTTATCATTGTTTACAACCGCAAAAACAACTTGATTAGAGTGTGAAATCAGGTCTACTAATTTACTTAGGTTTTCGTCTGGATGAACGGTTAGGTAATCGCACTGAATGATCGTGTCAATTTCTAAAGTGGATAGAATATTAGAATCTTTATTACTTGTAAAAGCATGTCCTTTTTTAGCTAATCCTTTTACGTCAAGCGAATATTTTTCGTAACGCTTAGAAATAGCAAAACTGATTGAAGAGACAATCATAAGCGGAATCATTAATCCGTAACCTCCTGTAATTTCTGCGATTAAGAAAATAGCCGTAAGCGGAGCATGAAATAAACCGCTCAAAATTCCGGCCATTCCGACCATTGTAAAATTACTGATAGGAAGTTTAGATAAGCCAATCATCGTAACCAATTTAGAAAAGAAATAGCCTAAATATGATCCTAGAAAAAGAGAAGGAGCAAAGTTTCCTCCATTTCCACCGCTTCCAAGAGTTAGTCCCGAAGCAAAAACTTTAACCATTGCTGTTGCCCCAACAAATAAAAGTAAAACCCATTGATTGTTTCTGAAATCTGCAAACAAAGTATTATCTAATAAAAGTCCCGGATCTGCATCAGATAATGTTTTAATACTTTCGTAACCTTCACCAAATAGTGTTGGAAAAATAAAAATTAGTAACGCTAATAACGATGAACCAATCAAAGCTTTTTTGTATGGATTAATTTGCTGTTTGGCAAAATAATGCTCTACTTTCTGGAAATTTCTAGAGTAATAAATAGCGACCAATCCCGTAAGAACGCCTAAGAGAACATAGAATGGAATATTATGATAATCGAATGTTTCTTGTTTTTTGAAGCTTAATAAAATGCTTTCGTCCAGAACAATCGCAGAAACCAATGCGCCTGTCGCAGCAGAAATCATAATTGGCGTAAAGGCAGAAATACTAACATCTACCAATAAAACTTCGATCGCAAAAAGAACTCCGGCTATTGGTGCGTTAAATGCGGCAGCAATTCCGGCCGCAACGCCACAGCCAATTAACAATGTCCTGTCTTTGTATTGTAACTTATAGTTTTGGGCAAAATTAGAGCCAAAAGCGGCTCCTGTTATCACAATCGGACTCTCTAAACCAGCAGAACCTCCTAAACCAACCGTTAACGAACTAGTAACAATCTGGGCATACATCTGCTTTTTCGGAATAATACTGGCTTTTTTGGCAACCGCATAAAGTATTTGTGAAGTTCCTTTCTGAATACTTCCGTTAAGAACTTTATTTACAACAAAAACCGTTAGTGTAATACCAATAATAGGCAAAATACTATTGATGAAACTCAATTTTAGAATCCCGTTGATGTAAGTTGCAAAAGAAAAAACGCTGTGTGCAAATGTTTTAAGAACAATTACCGCAAACGCGCACGAGATTCCTGTTAATACACTGGATAAAAAAAGAAATTGTTTTGGTGTCATTAAAGATTGAGCCAAAGCAATTATACTTTCAAGTCGTCTGAAATATTTTTTTATCATTATGTTTTAAAAATTATCGATCTTACAAAATTAGATTTTAATCTTGTTTAAAAAAAATAAAATCAAGAATCACTTTAAAAACCAACCGCTGTGTCGTCTCCTCTAAAATCTGCTCCTCCTTCTAATCTATTGTCAGGTAAGACCAAAATGGCATCTACTTTTCCGATAATTGGAGTTGGCTTTTCGTTGATAATGTAACTCTTAGCTTTTAGTTTTTCTATAGTTTTCGTTTCAAAAGTATTAGGTTCGAAAGTGATTAAATCGGGTAGCCATTGATGATGAAAACGTGGAGCATTTACCGCTTCCTGCATGCTTAATTTGTATTCGTAAACATTTAAAATCGTTTGCAAAACAGAAGTAATAATGGTAGAACCACCTGGAGTTCCCACAACCATAAAAAGTTTTCCGTCTTTTTCTACAATTGTTGGGGTCATAGAGCTTAACATGCGTTTTTGCGGTGCAATGCTGTTGGCTTCATTTCCAACCAAACCAAACATATTTGGAGATCCAGGTTTGGCACTAAAATCATCCATTTCATTATTCAAAAAGAAACCTAATTCGTCACAGTAATATTTAGAACCATAACCATCATTTAAAGTGGTTGTAGCTGCAATTGCGTTTCCGAATTGGTCTACAATAGAGTAATGTGTAGTTTCTGTGCTTTCGGCATAATTTACTTTTCCTTCTTTAATTTCGGTAGACAAAGTTGCTTTTTCAGGATTAAAACTTGCCATTCTTTCGCGCAGATAGTTTGCGTCTAACAATTCTTTCATCGGAATTTTTACAAAATCAGGATCGCCTAAAAAGTAACTTCTGTCTGCATAGGCTCTTCTTTCGGCTTCAACAATAACCTGAATAGCGTCGGGAGAATTATGTCCCATTTTTGCTAAATCGTAAGGCTCAAGCATTTTTAAGATTTGCGCCAGACAAATTCCGCCACTGCTTGGAGGAGACATTGAGATGATTTTCAAATCTTTATAAGTAAACTGAAGCGGCTTTCTCCATTTTGCCTCATATTTGGCTAAATCTTGCATCGTGATAATACCGCCTTTTTTCTGAAGATAATTGACTAAGATTTTTGCAGTTTCGCCTTTGTAGAATTCATTTCTTCCTTTTTTCTGAATTCTTTTTAAAGTTTTGGCTAAAGCTAAGTATTTGATCGTGTCATTTTCTTTGAAATTGCCTGATACAAGTGAATTTTCGCCGTTAATTTTTACAATGCTTTCATGATAATCTTTTATACTTTTCTCTTGCTTTTTGGTTACTACAACACCTCTTTCTGCTAAAGCGATAACAGGCTCTAGAATTTTAGAAATAGGCATTGTTCCATATTTTTTATGTACGGCAAAAACGCCTGCAATAGTTCCAGGAACACCAATAGCAAGAGCTGTTTGTGTGCTTTTTCCTTTTATAACATTTCCTTCACTATCCAAAAACATATCTTTTGTGGCAGCAAGTGGTGCTTTTTCTCGATAATCCAACGAACCCACTTCACCATTTGCTTTTCTGTAAACCATAAATCCGCCACCGCCTATATTTCCTGCAAACGGAAAAGCAACTGCAAGAGCCAATTCTGTCCCGACCATCGCATCAAAAGCATTTCCTCCTTTTTTCATAATGTCGGCACCAATTTTTGAAGCTTCTTCACGAGCAGAAACGACCATTGCTTTTGTAACAACCAATCCTGTTGGTTTTGGAAGAGCTTCTTGTGCGTTGCTGCTATTTAAATATAAAAGGGCGATTAAAAGTGTAATTTTTTTCATGTGCAATAAAATTAAATTGGGCTAGAGAGAAAGGAGTTTTTCTTTGGCTTTTACTCTCATTTCTTCAAAGAAAAGGGTAAATTCTTCTTCAAATTCATCATAAAACGCAATAAGTTCTTCAACAGCAAATTGCATTTGAGAAATGTTTTTCGACCTTCTGTCCATTTGCGTCAAAATATGCTGAATTCCTTCTGTTGTACGATAACTTACCAACCAGTTTCTTTCGATCATGTATGGCATTAAACCTTGTGTTTTTTCGGTTAAAATCTCGTAATTATCATGCAAAGAATGATAAAATCGTTTTACAAAAAGTTCCAATTCCTCATCCGAATATTTTGTCCAGTTTTTGGCCAAAAAATGATCATAAACAATATCGACAATTACGCCGGCATAATGATGGTATCTGTCATGAAGACGTTTGGTGCTGGTTCTAAAAATATCGTGAGAATCGGTATAGGTATCTATGAATCGGTGCAGTAAAATTCCTTTTTGCACATCTTCAGGAAAATGTTCAAATTGTTTTCCGCGAATTCCGTCAGCCATAAAATTCCCTATTTTAATCAGATCATTTTCTCCAGAAAGGTATATGTGGGCTAAGAAATTCATTTTTTTGAAAGTTGCCAAGAACCTTAGAGACTAAGATTCTGAGTTATTTTAGTAAATGTATAAAAACTTTTTTAAATCATTTTGTTATAAAAATAACGAGAAATAAGTAGTTTCTTATAGATTAAATTTAAATTCTTAGAGACTTAGCGCCTTAGTAACTCGGTAACTTTTTTATATTTGTAAAAAAATAACCCTAACTCACAAAAATGACTCTAATAAAATCTATTTCTGGAATCCGTGGAACGATCGGAGGAAAAGTGGGAGACAATCTAACTCCTGTTGATGCAGTGAAATTTGCCTCGGCGTACGGAACTTTCTTAAAAAATAATATTGCTAAAGATAAATTGACAGTTGTAATTGGCCGCGACGCAAGAATTTCTGGACCAATGATTCATAATTTAGTAGTGAATACTTTAATTGGTTTAGGAATCGATGTTATCGATCTTGGACTTTCTACAACGCCAACTGTTGAAGTGGCGGTTCCTTTAGAAAAGGCTGACGGAGGAATTATTTTAACAGCATCTCACAATCCAAAACAATGGAATGCTTTGAAATTATTAAATGCAAAAGGAGAATTTTTAAGTGGCGCTGACGGTGCAAAAATTCTTGAAATTGCTGAAGCTGAAGCTTTCGACTTTTCTGATGTGGATAGTTTAGGTGAAGTTATTTCTAATGATGCGTATATGGATATTCATATCGATGAAGTTTTAAACTTGCCATTGGTTGATATTGAAGTGGTTAAAGAGGCTAAATTTAAAGTGGTTGTAGATGGTGTAAATTCATCTGGAGGAATCATCATTCCGAAATTGCTAAAATTAATGGGCGTTGAAGTGGTAGAATTATACTGCGAACCAAACGGACATTTTCCTCATAACCCAGAACCATTAAAAGAACATTTAACTGATATTTCTGAGCTTGTTGTAAAAGAAAAAGCTGATTTTGGTATCGTAGTAGATCCAGATGTTGATCGTTTGGCTTTTATTAGCGAAGACGGAGAAATGTTTGGAGAAGAATATACATTAGTGGCTTGTGCAGATTATGTTTTGAGCAAAACTCCAGGAAATACCGTTTCTAATATGTCATCTTCTCGCGCTTTAAGAGATGTTACTAAAGCACACGGCGGAAGCTACGAAGCAAGTGCAGTAGGAGAGGTGAATGTAGTTGAATTAATGAAGAAAAATAACGCAATAATTGGTGGTGAAGGTAACGGTGGAATCATCTATCCTGAATTGCACTACGGACGTGATAGTCTGGTAGGAGTTGCTTTGTTTTTAACGCATTTAGCAAACAAAAAAATGCCAGTTTCTGCTTTGAGAGCTTCTTATCCAGAATACTACATGAGTAAAAATAAAATCGAATTGACACCGCAAATAGATGTTGATGCGATTTTATCTCAAATGACAGAAAAATATAAAAACGAAGATATCTCGACAATTGACGGTGTAAAAATTGATTTTGCTACAGAATGGGTTCATTTAAGAAAATCAAACACAGAGCCAATTATTCGTATTTATACTGAAGCGCCTTCTCAAGATGCTGCAGATAAATTAGCACTTCGAATTATTGATGAAATTAAAGTAATTGCTGGAATCTAAGATTTTAGGTTTATTACATAAAAAAGCCTCTTTTGAAACTTTCGAAAGAGGCTTTTTCTATTTTGGATTATTCAATACGGTGTTTCCATCTTTTGTGCGTCCACAAATAAAATTCTGGCGCTTCTAGAATCTGTTTTTCGACTTCTTTTAAATACATCTCTGTAATTTTAAAGTTTTCAAAATCTTTCGGATTATCTGCAAGAGGAATAAATGTAGCTTCATAATACCCTCTTCTAACTTTTTTAACTTCTACAAATAGAACTGCCAAATCATATTTTTTTGCTAATGTTTCGGCGCCTGTGTGCACAGGAACTTCAACTCCCATAAATTTCATCGAATGAAAAATCCTTTCCATTTTTGGCGATTGGTCGCTTGCTAAACCATACAGACTTAAAACACCTTCACGTTGGTTCTTTGCCATTGTTGGAATTGCTTTTCGGGTTTCGATCATCTCGGTATTGTATTTAGAACGGATTTTTCGAACCAATTTATCAAAATATGGATTAGCCAGTTTCTTATAAACAGCAACTCCTTGAAATCCAAGTTTGGGATTAATTGTTAAAAGCCATTCATAACTTGCATAATGCGAAGCCACAAGAATCACGCTTTTTCCTCTTTTAGCATAATCACGAACCAGATCAATATTAGTGACATGAAATCTTCTTTCCATTTCTTCAGGAGACATGCTCATGGTTTTAATCATTTCCAAAAACATATCGCACATATGCTTGTAGAATTTCTTTTCTATAACTTTTCTCTCGGCATCGCTCAAATGAGGTAAAGTAAGCGCAAGATTTTCGCGAACCACTTTTTTACGATATCCAATAACTCTATAAACCAAAAAACAGACAAAATCTGAAAATAGGTAAAATATAGGAAAAGGAAGTATAGAGATAAGCCAAAGTAATGGGTAGGCTAAAATATAGACAAGAAACTGCATGTAATTTTTTTGGCAAAGATAAATTAAAAATGATTATCGACTGCTATTTTGCATTCTTGCTAACTTATCTTTAAGAATGATTATATTTACAAATCATAATTCACAATACTTATTACTTATGAATATTATTTTAATAGCGATTATCATTGCGAACGTTGTTATTAGTTACAAAGGTTTTAACGATCTTTATTTTTTTAGAAAATACGAATTTCATGTCGGAAGCATTCGTTCAGGAGAACAAATTAGAATGCTGTCTTCTGGTTTTTTGCATGTAGACATGATGCATTTGATTTTTAATATGCTGACTTTGTATTTCTTTGCTCCTGTAGTTTTAAACTGGCTTGGTAATTTCTCTTTTATATTGGTTTATTTTGGGAGTTTAATTTTTGGAAGTCTTCTAACCATGCTATTTCATAAGAATGATTATAGCTATCGTGCCGTTGGTGCTTCTGGCGCTGTCACGGGAGTTTTATATTCCGCAATACTATTGCAGCCCGACATGATGCTCGGAATATTTTTTGTGATTCCGATGCCGGCTTATATTTTCGGAATTGTGTATTTATTATACTCTATTTACGGAATGAAAGCCAAAAATGACAATATTGGCCACACAGCACACTTTGGAGGTGCTATAGGAGGATATTTGATTACTTTGATCAAAATGCCATCACTTCTTACAGACCATACCCTAATGGTTATTCTTCTTGCGATTCCGATTTTGATACTTTTTGGAATGGCAAAATTGGGAAAATTGTAATGCTGGCATAACTTTTGAAATGTCTTTTTTAAATATTAAAATTTAACAAAAATGAAAAAACTAGTATTATTTTTAACAATCATGTTTATGACTATGTCTTACGGCCAAGAAATCAAACAAGTACCACTAATTAATGTTAATGGAGAAGGAAAAGTAAAAGTAGCACCTGATCAGGTTTGTATTTCAGCTTCGGTTGAAACAAAAGGGAATAATGCTAAAGACGTTAAAAAACAAAATGACGAAAAGATGGATGCTGTTTTAAAATTCATTAAAAAAATGAATATCCCAACAGCAGATTTCAAAACAAAACAAGTAGCTCTTAATCCGCAGTACGATTATGAGAAAAAGAAAACTTCTTATAATGCTACACAAACAGTAGAAATCGTAGTGAAAGATTTAGCTAAATACGATGAGTTAATGGAAGGTTTGGTTCAGCAAGGAATTAATAGAATCGACAAAGTTTCTTTTGAAACCTCTAAATTAGCACAATACGAGTCTGAAGCTAGAAAATTAGCGATGAAAGATGCTAAAACAAAAGCGGAAGAATATGTGTCTGTTTTAGGACAAAAAGTGGGTAAAGCTTTTACAATTTCAGACAACTCTCAAATCTATCGTCCACAGCCAATGTATGCTGCGGCTATGAGAATGAAAGAAGCAGACTCAATGGGAGCTTCAAACGAAACTCTTGCAATTGGCGAAATCGAAATTACAGCAAATGTTAGCGTAAGTTTTGTTTTAGACTAAACATTTATAAAATACCAATAATAAAAAATCCAAATTCCAATTCAAACTGGGATTTGGTTTTTTCATTTTATTCGGTTAGGATTGGAATTTGGAATTTGGAATTTGAGTATTAGAATTTAAACCACCTTTATCGGAAGTGTAAACTGAAATGTACTTCCTTTCCCTTGTTCGCTTTCTACCCAAATTGTTCCTTGATGAATGCTTACAAACTCTTTACAAAGCAATAATCCGAGTCCGCTGCCGAGTTCGTTTTCCGTTCCTTTTTGTAGAACCTTTCCGTTAATTTTGAATAATTTTCTTTGATGTAGTCCGGAACTCCGATTCCGTTATCTGTAATAGAAATTTCTACTTTTTGATTTGTTTGCACTAGTTTGACTTTAATGTCACCGTTCTTGTCTGTAAATTTAATTGCATTGCTTAGTAAATTTCGCAAGATGGTACTAATCATGTTTTTATCAACTTCTGCTTCAACAAGGTAAGCCGATTCAAACGCGATGTTGATGTTTTTATTTAAAGCCACATTTCGGCTTAGTTCTATATTCTCCTCAATCAAGGCATTTAAAAGCACATTTTTAGGATTAAAGGCAATCATTCCAGTTTGTACTCTAGACCAATCTAAAAGGTTCTCAAGTAGTTTATAAATGTTCTTATTCGAGTCGTGCAGGAGCTCTGAAATTTCTTTAATTTCTTCTCGACTGTATTGTTCGATATTCTCCAATAAAATTTCAGAAAGAAAACAGAAGACCCTAAAGGCCCCCTTAAATCGTGAGAAATAATAGAAAAGAACTGATTCTTATCGTTTAAAAGCTTTTTAATTTTATGATCCTGCTTTTCTTTTACCAAAAGTAAAAAGCCTACAATGCCAATTAAAGTCAATAAAAAATAGGCAAATGCTGTATAAGCTATCGAAGGTGTCATTGGAAATAATAAGATCTTGAGGAGATAAATATCTATGAACAATTCGTATTACAATTAGAATTTCAAATGCCATGTAACACAAAACATAAAAAGTCTTAAAAAAGCTTTTTTCCTTTTCTGTAAAATAAGTAATGGTTGGCAATAAATAGATGAAAAATATGCAAATACCACCAATTATGACACGAGTATTCATCGATGCGTCAAAAATCGTGGAAATATTAAAGAATACTATGGATGCTGCCGTAATGGCTATTTGAAAACGATAATGCTTTTTTGCATGCGTTTTAATAAGTGAAAGCATAGCCATCGTCTCAAAGCAACAAGCGCCAAGAATCATAGAATTGGCAATGTTAATAGACGCAAATCAGGAATAATATTTCGCAAAAGCGCCATTACCCAAGCAAGTGTAAGTATTAATTTGCCCAAGCCAAACCATTTTAAGTTTTTCTTATCGCTAGTGGCATATGAAAATGAAAAACTAAAAATAAGAATGCAGGTAAACAGATTGCCCCAAAAGTAAAGTAGAAATATTGTTTTTGGATCTACCGGTAAGAGTTCAAACATTAGAGGGA
Source organism: Flavobacterium sp. B330r (assembly GCF_056824325.1). Lineage (NCBI taxonomy): Bacteria > Pseudomonadati > Bacteroidota > Flavobacteriia > Flavobacteriales > Flavobacteriaceae > Flavobacterium > Flavobacterium sp. B330r. Next base: position 832 of record NZ_CP124860.1, on the reverse strand, counting down.
TTTTGTTTTTAGAAATCGATTTAACAAATATACAAATAAAGTAAACATTCAAGCTAGAGATGACGCGACAAGCGCAGTGTTCTAGAACATTTAACAATTTGTTTTCCTTCTAATGTGCTACAAGATTAAACTGTTTTTAAAAATTAACAGCAGTTTATTTTTAAATTAATTTGTGGCATTTTGAAATAACAAACATTCGCTGGAAAATCTTATACTTTAAAAATAGGCAATAGTTTTTACAGTTTTGTGTTATAGATTTAGAAATAACTTTTTTTCAATTTTTTTGGATGTGTTTTTTTGAGAATTATCAAAAAAGATAAAATAGAAAGAACGAATTAATTTACATATAGAATGATTTCTTAGCTTTGTATTAAGTACCACAAAATTCTTTGTTATGCCACTAATTGAACAATCAGAATATAATTCCCCTTCTATTATGCATCGCAACAGGCATGTTTCTACCATTTATGCTGCACTGATTAAGAAATTTGAAGTGCCCGAATATACAAGAGAAAAGCATGAATTGAATGACGGAGATTTTATCAATATCGATTATATTTTAAATGGCTCAAAAAAGGCCGTTATTTTATGCCACGGTTTAGAAGGCGATTCGCGCAGAACCTATAATAACAGCTGTGCGGCCTATTTTAAGCAGAAAGGTTTTTCGGTTTTTGCTTGGAATAATCGTACTTGTGGCGGAGAAATGAATCGTCTTCCAAAGCTGTATCATCACGGTGCAGTTGATGATTTGGACGAAGTGGTTCAGTTTGCTTTGAAAAAAGGATTTGAAGATATTTATCTGATAGGATATTCAATGGGAGGCGTTCAGCTT